>NZ_JBDFMM010000003.1:0-106633 GCF_047238265.1 Paenibacillus canaveralius | reverse complement strand
TTCAAATTCATCCTCCTTGGGGAGATAATTTACATTAAAACATTTCCCGTCTTGGGTTTTAAGGTATTCAAGCAACTCGTCCCATGTTTTAAACGTGGTATTCATACTCATTTTTGAGTTTCCTCCATTAATAACCTGAATAAAATGGCAGCTGCTTCCGCACGACTTAAATCTTGTTGAGGCTTAAATGTCCCATCCTCATAACCATGGACAATACCTCGATTACTGATCGCTTTTACATCCTCTAATGCCCAGGAAGATATTGTCGATTCGTCGCGATATACAACATGTGTTCCAGTGTTGCCGGTTTTCTTTTTAAGGATGTTGTGGATGATCTTTGCAGCCTGCTCGCGGTTAATGACATCTTGCGGTGCAAAGCGCTTAGGGCTGTGACCTTCCACGATTCCGTTCTCGAAAGCAGTTTCCAGTTCAGAAATGAACCAGTCTGTCGCATAAACGTCTGTAAATCCGTTCTTAACTTCACCGCCGACTACAACCGGAAGTTTCAGTCCCCTTACAATTAATGCGGTAAATTCAGCCCTGGTTATTTTCCGGTTTGGTTCAAAGGTTGTATCGGTCATGCCATTAATAACACCGTTTCGGACAAGCCAGTTTATCTGATCTTTATTGAACGTTTTCCCAATATCGGTAAAGGTAGATGGCCGTTCTCCCTTCGGATACACATTCGGTACTCCTGTCACGGTTGTCGTAACTGAAATGATCGTTCGTTCGCTTTCCACTCCATTTTTCACAAAAGCAAATTCAAAGTCATACTTTTTATTCGGTGATAAATTTCCTGCGGTAAAATAAGGCTGCTTACCCTGATAAGCGACGATCCCGCCTTGATAAACGATGTAAGAATCCGCGCCACCAAAATCCTCCCATTTGAAGTCGATGAATCGATCCCCGATGCGCTCAACCACATCATGTAAAACGATACTTGGAGCCGGATATGGAACTGGCACACTTTTTTCGTTTACGAGCTTATAGGACCCGCCAGGGAGCTCAACAAAGAGTTGATACTTAACAACTGTACCGTGCGCTATGGACTTGTCTGTGTAGTTGTTATTCGTGCCCGCATAAAGAGTTTCCCCAGACTTGACCAACTTGTAAGCTTGGTTAACATCCGTCCAGTTTAAATGTACTTGATTCGCACTCGCTTCGATATTTAAATCAACGCGGCCGGAGAACGTGTTTTCCGCACCCTCATGCGCTTGACCGGGTTCCTGGACTTCTTTCACCTCTTGGTGGAGACTGGCCGCCTGACTCTTCATTCCTACCTTATTTTCGGCATATAGCGTATACACATACTTTCCTGCAGGAACCCGAGCATCGGAAAACGCCGGCTGAGTACCATGGTAAATCTCAAGCCCATTTCGTAGTAAAACATAGATTGGATTCCCTACATGATTCCAGACAAGCTGCACGTCATGTCCTTTTTGTTCAGCTTTTAAACCTGTCGGTACATCCGGCAGTGTATCAACGATCGCCTCTGCTCTAAATTTATTATCGTTTTGATCATTGGCCACCAGGGAGTATTTATAGGTTTTTGATGGAACTACGTTGTCTACCAGTTCATCTTTACCATCAACCGAAATCGATGTATCCAAGAAACGGTTATTCAGTCCATTTGCAGCAAATACCATCTTAGCTTTGGTGAAACTGCCGCCTGCTATAGGTGTGATTTCTTCTTTCGTGATCAATCGGTTTCGATACTCTACCGGTACGTTCCATTTGAGTGTCACTCTGGTTGGTTCCATTTTACTTACGTACAGATCACCTGTGGCTGCGAAAGTTTTAAAAGTAAGTGTAGCTTGATTTCCCGGCCCTGCAGCATTCGTTCCACGAACACTGACACTGTACACGGTGTCTGGAGATAGGCCACCTACTTCAATGCGAGATAGACCATTTGGAACCGGCTGATATGCTTTACCATCTAAGGAATATTCATATCCTGCTGCACCTTGAATATCGTCAAATTCAATAATGGCTTCATTTGTGCCAATCGTATGCACGTAGATATTCTCGGGCATAGCTACTTTGGTAGTGAAGTTAATGGAGACCGGTTTACTTTTCCGTCCCTCCGAGTTTTCACCTACTACCTGCACCGTATAGGCTTGTCCACCTTGCAGGCCAGATAGATAAGCATTGTTCACCGGCCCTGAATAGATCTGTTCACCGTTTAATTTGACCACATATTTTTTAACAAGCAAATTCTCTTCCCATATAACGGATGCGGATTTTTCTTTGACGTCCTTCACCGTGACACCGATCGGCTTGAGTGGGTCATCGGTCAACGTTTTTCCAGCGATTGCTTTCGGCTGACTTTTCAGCCCCTCACTATTTTCCATCCATACATTGAAAGTATACTGTGTATCCGGAAGCAAATTATCTAGGGTAACGCTCTGCTCTTTACCGCGATAGACTTCTTTGCCCCCCATTTCAATTACTGTAACTTCGCCGTCGATACTATCCCAGGATATTTTGAGGGAATGATCTGTTTGATCCCCGATCGATAGGCCAAACTTACTTGTCGGCTTGGTGACAAAAGGAGGAATAGTAAACGACTTTCCTTCACCGCTGACATTAAATGATACGATCGTGAAATCCTCATATTTAGTCGCAGATTTCAATTGATCGATGACAATCGTTGCGGATTTCGTTTCGGCCACCAATTTATTTCCCTCATAAATGCGGTACCCGTTCGCCCCAGCAGCTTGATTCCATTTGATCACAGCTGAATGCTCTTCGATTGCTTGAACAGCTAATCCACTGAGGTCACCTGGCAATAATATAGCCTCAAGTTGTATGCCGGATAAACTTTTACCGCCTTCATTTTGACCAAAAATTCGATAGGTGTACTTACTTCCTGGAGAAAGTCCGGAATCCGTGTAACTCATCTCGGTAACCGGTATCGTCGTCAGAATGGAACCGTCCCTTTCTACGACATAATGTGTTCCAGCACCGGCAGAAGACACATTCTGAAAATTAATAATAACCTGGTTATTCGTAACCTTCTCAATAGCCACGCCAGCAGGTACTTTAGGTATAACAACGACCTTGACCGGCACCTCACTTGATTCAAGATCAGCTTTATTAACTGCCGTGAGCTCCAAGTTATACGTCTTTCCATTTTCAAGTCCTGAGATCGATGCACTGGTTGTCGAGCCTCGATAAATTTCTTTTCCGGAGTCGCGGAGGATATATCCTGCAGCTCCTGCAACAGCATCCCATTTAATCTGCACTGTTCCATCCGTCTGATTTAAGTAGCTCACATTCTGAGGCTTATCTGTCGGTGTGGTCCATTTGAACTGTCGTTCATTCCCCTCACCGCTTTGATTTACCGCCCGAACAAGAAAGGTATACTCAGTAGCAACTTGCAGATTGTCCACTTGAATCGAATTTGCTGTGACTCTCCCTATCAAGCCCTTACTTTTTTCCAGAACCACGTACTCTGTCGCATAGGGTACATCTTCCCATTTGAGAGTGGCCATAGTCGTGCTGTAATCCTGAATTTCGAGATTGTTTGGCGCATATGGCTTCGTTAAGAACGAGCTTTTAACCGGTTCGCTGAATCCGGATGTGTTCCCGGCTTCCACCGTAATCGGATAAATTTTGGAGCCATCCAACCCTACAAGATCCATGAAGGGTTGCCCTGTAAAGAAAGTTTTACCATCCAACGTAATTTTATATTGATTTGCGCCGGTTGCAGGTGACCACTCAATTCTTGCAGTGTTCTCCTCAATTTGGGAAGTGTTCAAGTTTGTGACGGCAGACGGAATCGTCATAAGCGTCAAATTTGACTCTTTCGATTGGCCGCTCTCATTGCCGGCAATCACGGTGAACGTGTATAGACTGCCGCTATTAAGCTGATCAAATTTAAACCCATACGTATCCGCTGTAACCGTTCCGGCATCTACACCATTTTTCATGAGAAGATACTGATTCGCGCCTTTAACTCCATCCCATGATACGCCGATTTCATGACTCCCCACACTCGTCACCCGTAGATTTCCTACAGCTTGTGGGAGCGTAACAGCACTCACCACTGGTGACTTTTCCCCTTCACCGTTACTATTTCGTGCTGAAACCTGATACTCGTATTTGGTGCCAGCCTCAAGCCCCATATCCATGTGCTGCAGCTGATCCCCCGAATAGGTTTCCAAAGTATCTCTGTAAAGATAATACGATTCGGAGGACAATACAGCTTGCCAAGATAGTCGTAGCGCATTCGTGAAGAACTCAATTGAACGAAGCTGACCTGGAATGTCCGGTAAGGTCAAATACCCTACGTTAGATTTTGCTCCTTCCCCGCTGGCATTAACCGCAGACACATAAACCGTATACAGGCTTCCTGCCGTTAGATTATGGATCGGCTGATAAACGTTACCAGTCACGGTTGTTGCATATATGGATTGTCCGCCCGTATTCTTGACTTCGATTTTGTACTGTAACGCGCTTGTTACCTTTTCAAACGATACCGTGGCGTTAGATGTACTGGTTCCTGCATTTTGTACTTTTATTGATCCAGGCGCTTCCGGATAAGTTAATACTTTTAACACTCCACTTGGAAGACTCTGGCCAACAGGATTGATCACTCTTACAGTAAAGCTGTATTCTGTTCCGCCCTTAAGACCAGTAATTTCTTTTGAATTCGAAGGATAATCAACGAACCAGCTGCGGCCGGTTGTTTCTTCTTCAATTTCATAGCGGTAACCAGTCGTGTTTGTTCCAGCTGCAGGCGGAGCCCAGGAAATGGTGATTGTTTTTTCCTGAATTATGTCGGCTTTGAGATTTGTCGGAATAGCCGGGATGTTTTGCACCACATATTTCTGAACAATTTCACTTTCATTGCCAGCAAGATCCTTCGCTTTTGCGTGTACGAACCATTCTCCGTCATCTGAAAGCTGCAGTTCTAATTTGGTTTGAGCCGCGTCATCCCAGGTTATGGGTGTATCCGGTGAACGAGTAACCTTATATTTCAAGGCATCCATTTGTAAACCGGATAACGCATCTTGATAAGTGATTTCTATCGTTTTATTACCTGCTCCCGGATTATCGGGGCTGAACGTGATAGCCGGCTTTGTGCGATCGATCCGGATTATTCGAGTAACTTCATCACTTTTGTTGCCAGCCTCATCGATTGCCCGCGCTGTTATCAGGGTCTCTCCCTCATCTGTGATCGATGCGGCATCGCCTTGTACATAGGCCCCATTATTAACTCTGTATTCGTAGGTTACCGTTGTTTCGTCATTACTTCCATTAATCGAAAAAGTGACTCCTCCGGTATCATTTGTCCAAGCATCATTGGATAAAGTGAGCAAAGGCACTGTAGGTTTGGTACGATCGATATTTACTAGAGCGCTTGTCTCATCACTGACATTCCCTGCTTTATCAATTGAACGAGCGTATACATTCGTTTTGCCTTCGCCAGATACTTCTATAGGTGAAGTATAGTCGATCCAGCTGCCAGCATCACCGATTTTAATTTGGCTTTTCTCAATCCCGCTTTCAGCATCGGAACCGCCGGTAAGAGTTACCCAAACATTGTTTTTTGTCACCTTGCTTTCGCTCAAACTAAGCGATGGAGCTGTTGGGTTAGTACGGTCAATCATAATTTTGGCTTCTACAGGCGGATCGCTTAAATTAGATGCTTTGTCTGAAGTAAATGCTTGAATTACTGTAACGCCGGGGGCAGTGACCCAAATTGGATCTCCCAAAAATTCTTTATGCCTACCACCAACACCGCCAAATTTATAACGAGGATTGCTTACCCCGTTTTGATCTGTGCCTGATTCGATCGTAAAACTCACATCTTGATTCGTCCAACCATAATGACTTAGCTTAATAGTCGGGTCGGTAGGCCGTGTTCGATCAATGCGTACCTCTTGTGAGGAAATTGGTCCTACATTACCCGCCCTATCTGTTGCTCTCGCTTCAATGAGGGTAATGCCTTCGGTGTCGATTACGAATTGACTGGAGTACAAGGTCCAGTCTTGTGTGGCCGCACCAGAGAGTTTGTACTCTTGTTTTCCAATGTCTGAGCCATTATCCGTTACCGGCGTATGCAATCTAACGTCCGCTGCTTGCGTCCAGTCCGGATATGCAGTGATAACCGGATATCCTGGGGCTGTCCGATCCAGACGAATTAAAGTTGAAGCAACATCACTATAATTGCCCGCCTTGTCTACCGTACGAGCATGTAAAAAGTATTGTCCCTCTTGAGCGAAACGAACCGGTGTGGTATAGGTTGACCACTGCATATAATCTGTTGAATATTCAACGTGGTCTGCGCCCGATCTGGAATCAGTCCCTATCTCTGCAGATACATCCACATAATCTGCATTCGACCATTCAGGATGCAAAGGAATCAAGTTAGGCGGGGTTGGCGGTGTATGATCCACCATAAGTTCGCCTGTATAAATGGTAGAGCTACTTTCCGTTCCTTCTGTGACTGTAAATACGAAACTAGAGTAAGTTCCCTCAGCTATTTCCTTAGAATCAAATAAAACGTTCCATGTGTTACCGTTAATATTTCCGGGATAGGACACGGATGTGAATGATTTACCGCCTATCTCGACTGTAACAGTGTAGGTGTTATTATTCGAAACAAACGCTTTTCCATAGAAGCTAACATAACGATCACGCATGGCGTTTGCATATCTTAATGGAACAGTATCTACCGTGATTGAGGGCACATGGTTACCCGTTGTTGAACTGTTCGCTTCGGTCTTTGTGATCAATCCATTTACATTCATCAGGCTAATCAGCATCATAAAAACGATACCGATTTTGAGTGCCTTAAAACCTATTTTTCTCATGCCAAACCACCTTGTTGTCAGATTAATGAGTCACGTTTGAACCAAGATCATCATTGCTCGATAAATCTCCGTGGTAGAAAACAACGTCACCATCTAGGAGCTGATAGTTGTTACCGTACTTGTCTGCTACTGCCTTTGGGTTGTTATAAAACCCTTCCATCAGCCATTGGTTAGCAAGAGGTACCGTATCTCCAGGGAGCCGGTAATAGCGAAGGAAAGGACGAGCTGTGTCCGCGTTTTTAATGCTCTCGATGTTGAAATTCACGATGATATATCCGTCCTTCATAAAGATCGGAGATTTATCATCTAGTCCTCCATTTTTTCGGCCGTACTCCTGGATGTTGGTCCCGGCTTTGACCACATAAGCAGCTGCAGGTATGCTGTACTCCCCGTACCAATGCTGTATGGCCGCGAGAGCGCGCTGGTCATTCACCGAGCTTGGAATTGTCTTCGGACCGACAAACGTCCGTGTTTGCCAGGGAAGGATCTCCCACGAGTATTTTCCCACGGTTGTTTTCTGATTGGCCCGTTTCAGAAAATCCGTAATGCCATAGTTGCTCGCTACCCAATTTGATGTATCGGTCAGCTCAGTACTTGGGACATTTCGCATTGGATCATTCAGAATGACATACCGACTAGCTACGTCATCTGCAGAACCAATTTTCACAAAATATTTCTTATTTGTGTAATCATGGTAGTACAAATCTACAGGGATCCGCCCCGTTCCGTCTTTCTTCACGAAATAAAAGGTTGGGGTAATTCGTATACCATCTTTCTGGCCGAACATATTTCCTTTGGATTTCAGATCGAACTTAAAATTGTAACCAGTTTTTACGGCCACGTTTTTGTATCCAGGATTCGGATGACTACCTGGACGGATCGGGAGTTTAAGTGGAATATCATTGTTCACTTGAGCCCCGCTCATATCTCGGTTACCCACGGTGTTTCCGTCTATATCTTTACTGCCGACCCAGTAGACATTTTTGGAATGAGCACTGGTATTCTTTCCGGCACGGAAGACCGATTGCCAGTCATAGTCGCCAATGTCCGTAATTCGGAAATCATAGAGCCGGCCAATGACTTCGACAGGTATCGTATTTGTGGCCACATGGTTGGGCCAGTTGAAATTGGCCCCCGTTTGCCAGCTGAATCCTGCAGGAGCGTTAATAGCGATGGATCGGAAGTATACGGTGTAATTTCCTTCGTCTACCCAGGTCGGCATAATAAAGGTGGTCTGCAGCTGGTTGACCGGAATATCGATCCAAGAGCCGGCTTCGATGTACTGTGACTTGCTCGCGTTCCAGACATCAAACTCAAATTGTACCTGCTTGTTGGCCGTGTATTTTGCATATTCCCCATAACCATTCGTCACTCCGTATCCACCAAAACCCGGAAAGGCGTTGTGCTGTCCAGTTGTGGGCATCGTAACAACGAAGGGCCTGTCCAAAATAAGTGCGGCGCGGTTAGGATTCGGTTCAACCTTTTGATTATGTTCCTGATCGTCGGAGACGGATGGATACATCACAACAGGTGTATGTACCGTGACTGGGTTAATGCCAGCAATATCGTAGAATTTGTCGGCTCCGCCCTTTATGTTACCTGGCGTAAGCTGATAAAAGATCCTACCAGTTGTAGGTTGATTCGCTCGATTGACTAATGCATTGCTCACGGTTAGAGCGTTTTTGTAAAGTACATTCGGATCGATTTCCGTCGGATCCGGAATCTTACCAGGCGCGGGCGCTTGATCCGGATGTTTCGCGGGATCCATAATCGTCTGGCCATTAAAAACAACCTTGTCATTATTGACCTGATTACGGCCAACCGCGCTTTCCGCTGCAGATTGAAACTCGGATGGAGTCCCACCTGGAGGCGGCCCGCCTGCAGTTCCCAAATCAACACCCTTGCAGCTTGCCGGCTGAACATGCTGGTTCACGTTATCTTTATTATCCGACTGCAGAGTTGGGGGCGTATAACCGTTAGGATCCAGCTGCACTGTCCCCCCATAACCACCGAGGGCATAGTTTGAGATCGTCGCCTTTTGCAGTTTGTAGACTTCCAGGTTATCGATCTGCCAGTAGCTGTATGGCCGTTTTATTGTCATAGTCTGCGTGACACGCTGCTGCATAGGGATAGGCGGCGCATCTTTTCCGGCTCCGGGAATCACCCAGACGTAATTCTTTGTTACCTCAACCTGATATGATACTTCTCCGGTCATATTGGCAAATTTGTGTTGAAACAAATAACTCAGGCCGAAAGCATTGGCAAAAAGATTTTCGGATGTCGGAATCCCTAACCCCACTTCAAAGAGCTCTCCTCCGCGCTTATCGGCTCTTAGCACAGCATGTGATTTAGGGTCCATAGCATCGGTAGTGTTAACTGTCCCCTTCGTCGGCGGCTGAATTGTCGGCACGCACTTTGGATCTCCCGGAGGCGTAACAGGAGGGCTTCCGCCGTCGTCAAAATACGCGACGAGTTCATATGGTGTGTATTTGTAGATTTTGGCTTTGTAGATTACTCGCCATTGATTGTAATATCTGATTACTCGCCCATTTGAATCTTCTATCGGCGGATTCTCGGGAGGAATCACAAACTGGGCTTTGTATGAAAAAGTAAATATACGTTGCTGCAAATCATAGTGCTTTCTATCATCTGGAGTTTCTAAGATGTCGCTCTTACGAAGGCTCCCGTCCTTGGCACTCTCTATGAAACTAACGTCAGCTCTTAGATCGTCAACTTTGTCAAGCTCAAAATCAAGGTTTTGGTTTTTAGTCAAATCTGAGAACTTCATGGTATTTATATCGATCGGGATGTTTCGTAAATCCCAAGCTATATGACCTTCATTTGAAGGACGTCCATTTTGAAGTTCACTCGTTGAAGGCGTTGTAGGCGGATTAGCTCCGTTGAATTGAAGCGAGCTTATCTTGGCATTCGATTGCGGAATATCATAAACCCCTTGGTTCCAGTGAAAGTATCTAGTTCCATCGTAATCGTACATCCAAAGTTGTTTCCTCTGCGGGGCTCGAAACCATTCGAAGTATCCAAGATAACTATCTTGTTTTGCTGTAACTTCATTTTCCTCTCCTTGAACTTTCAGTTCATAAGAACTGGTGGATGTTAATGGTAAATCTCTGAGTTCTTTTTTAGTGTATTTTTCTCTAAGCACGACTCGTGATAAAGTTTTCCCAGCAGGTACAGTAACATTTTGTGCTCCATAATCTAATTCTGAATTAGAGAAATAATAAGCCAGATCCTGAGATTGGTGACTCCCCTCGGTAGCGATAGCCTTCGATGCATCGTACCAAACGTCACCAATAACTTGAGAACTTGGTTGAGCTGCAGAAGATAAATAAGGCAAAAACATACTGCTCATAAGAGACAAGGTCATATATAAAACAATTATTTTTCGGCTTTTATTTCTCATGTTTCACCAGCGGTTTTCTCCCTTCTACGGATTTTCCCGGAATACAATCTATTGATTTATCTTCACATCTGTTGCCGATTGATAGACTGTGCTAGGTGCCTGTCCAAAATCTCCGAGTTTATAGAAGGTAATTGTGCTACCATTACCAACAAGATTACCTTTCGGGATGATATGACCATTAAGATAGTTGTACTCACCATTGCCTTTAATTGTTACTATTCCAGTTGTTGTCGTATATCCGAAAGAATCTTTAAGTACCAACGGGCTAGTTTTTGACAGCACTCCTGCTTGAGATGTAACATCTGGAGATTGGAGTGAATCATTATCAAGTGAAAGAGTACACGCACGAGCCTTCGTTATACCGTAAGGATTATTTTTAACAACTAATTTGTTAAATGATAAAATCACATAGGACTTCTGCGGAATGTTGTACGATTGATAATCTTTAAAATCGAACCATTTTGCATCCATGGGTAGGTACTTTCGATTGGGATCATTAGGATCTTCCATATCTATGACGACAAACTTTTCTGCCTCACAAACGAAATTTCCATCCCCACCCGTTGCCTTTAATTCGTCGGCTTTAATGTCCCCGAATTTTTGACCATAGCTGAAATACCGGGGTAACAACGTCAGCATATTGGTCTTATGCCAGGAAATTTCCCCATTGGAGATTGCGTATTTGTCTGTTGGTAGCGTGGTTCCGGATCTCACATTCAGGATCCGGCCAATAATGGTGACTGATTGTGCCCGTGTAGTAGAAAAGTTTTCTCCCAGGCTGCCGGCATCGTCCATTCCTGTTATAAGACCGGCCTTTGTCGCCAGGTACATCCATTTCTTATCGTCAGTGTTCTTATCTCCTGTAGCAGCGCGAACGGCTACACGAGCCATTTCTAGCCGTGTGATCGGGGTATTCCAATTTCCTGTTTTAAAGTCACTGTATTGATGAAATCCCGCTTTTACGGCCGCATTAACATACGGAACATACCAGTCATCGCCAGTTCCTCCGGTAACATCAACTTTCATGGCTGTATTCACCATTTTCAGAAATTCGGCGCGTGTCACGTTACCATCTGGCTTAAAAGATCCATCCGGATAGCCATCAACGAATCCTTTCTTGACAGCGTCTTCGATTGCCGTTTCAGCCCAGTGACCTTTTGTATCGGTAAATCCTCCGGCGATGCCAGTGCTGGCCGGCTTGATTATTGTATAAGCGTCCTGTGTGACTGCTGTATTCGCTGCTGCGTTTACATTGCTGATTGAATTAAAATTAGTGAATGTACCGCCTATAATTCCAGTGATAGTTAAAATCGCAAATAGACTCTTCTTCATCGTGATTCCTCCCTATGGTTTTTTAATAACTCTGTCTTGCAATCACTTCTTTTATTGATGACGTCAGGGAGACATTAACTCCTCTTCCTTATACTCTTCCTGGTCGTATTCAATGTATTTCTCCCCGATATATTTACCAATCTCCCTATCTTCTTCCCACACCAGTACAACAATATTTGCTAAAAAGTCCGGATCGTCTGCTTTCTTCAAGAATGCGAGCTCTTCTTGAGGTCCTGCATATAAAACAGTCGGGATAACACCATCTTGATAAAGCGTGACATACGTTCTGGTCATCCTAAAAACTCCTTCCATTTTCGGGTGATTTTTTTACCCTTATATCCGGCTTCGGCTGCTCGTCTAGCCCAGCGGCGATGAGCGCCTTCCTCGAAATTTCGAGTATACTCTTTGCAGCTTGTCTTCTTCTGCCTAGTTTTCAAAGAGTCTTACATCCGTTTGTCGGTGCCGTCGTGGCAACCAAATCATATCCGTTCTTGGAGTGCAATGGTTTGCCCGGTTTGCCGGGATGGCGTAGCCACCATTGCATGGATAGATCGGATATGATCCACTCCAATTCAGGTACCGAAATGACGGATGTATCTTTGAAAACTGCCCAGAAGAAGCTGCTTGTATAAAGCGAGAAATTAATGCGATTCATCGAAGCAAATACCAGTATGCTTTAAGGGCTTGAGCAGGCTCTTGGGAAATATCCTTTTGATGCAGACTGCCTTCTCACTGGTGAATTTTTCAACAACTTCATCCGGAAAATTGCAATCGGAGCGATAATAAATTTTGGTTCCGTTCCGGATAGCCCCGTAGATACTTGGCTTTTTCACCAACCGGCCGCCGCCGAGGGCGTAGTTATTGTAATAGTTGACTCCTAAAGGGAGCCCCTGGATAAATGCCATAATTCCGATATCATCAATTGTATTGTTCCATTCTTCCTGACTGATGGTTGGTAGCGTGAAGGTATATGTGCTACCAAATCGTTTTGCAAATTCGTTGTGATAGTTAATGTAGTATCCAAGATCATCTTGGATCGATCTGACGATTGTGCTTCTTCTGACTTCTTCGAAAGTCGCTGCGTTATTGAGAAGTTGGATCCTGCCGCCTACCATTGTGGCAACGTCTTCTCTTCTTCCCTCCCGCCAGGTTTGAGTGGCCTTATCAAAAGCAACCACATAGTCATCGAGTGTAAAGGACAAGTTGTTCCCAACATCATCGGAATATGTGTAAGGTTTCTTTGCTTTCCAAAGCTGCCTGTACTCTGTCTCCCCTTTGCTGTTTTTGAACTTTTCGTCGGTATAAATCCAAAACCCATCGTAATCAATTACGGCCAGCGCCGGCACATAGGTCTTAAGAACATTTTGAGCCATCGGATCATCACTGACCCCAAAGTTGATGAAAAGAGTTCGGTAGAAGGAATCAACGGCGTATTCTTTGTTGGCTCTAAAATTTTTGTTTGAATCGTATTTCGCTTCATGATCTTGGGCTTCATTAAGCTTTAATGAAAATGCTGCATCCTGGACGGCTGCATGTAGCCCCTGATCGTAACGCATGATGACCTCCTCGGAAATTTCTTGTTCTTTCACACGTAGGTTCGTGTGGAAGAAAAGCGGAAATACGATGATGACAAAAATCAACGAAAAAATGGAGAAAGTACCGATACTAATAATCTTCATTGAGCACCATCCCACCATATGGAACGTAGATGCGTGTAGGATCGCTCGTATTCCCATTATTAAGGAAGTCTCTAACTAAAGTGGCTTTCGTCATGTTTTTATTTTTTACCGTAACACTGAATGTGTCCCCGACCCGGAGAAGGTATCTTCTACTTGGATCATTAAGAGGCAGATTATTATCCGGAAATAGCTTTCCTAATATTTGCTCATTGAAAAATCCCTCGTAGTGGACGCCATATTCTCCTTTAAATGTATTGGGGTCTGCAGGGTCTGCGTAAACGGGCGTGTACTTTTTTTGGTCATGTTCAAGCTGAACATCAAACAAATTATCTGTCTTGCCTAATTCTTTTTGAAAATCGTTGTACATGGTTGGAGTTATATAACCTTTGGTTCTTACTGAATCGACAAAATTAGTCGTTGCTTTGTATGTAACATTGTAAGAAATCTGATCCATTTGCTCGTAACTATTGAGCATGGGATAAAAATATAGGAGTAAGAGAGATACGATTATAACAAACGTGAATGACAAATATTTTGCCATACAGATCCTCCCTTCTATTTGATTTGAAAGACAACTTTATGTAAACTGCCGTCTGCTCTTCGAAGGTGATCGACAGAATATTTACGATTTACTTGTATCATAGAAACATCCGTTTCATCGATATTCAAAGCTTTTGAGAAGAAAATACCATCAACCTCTATATCTGCATTTATATCTGTAATATGAAAGATAGATTGCAAAACGTCTTTTCCCGATACCTCGGGTTCACCTTCAACTTTTGGTTGCTGTGTAAGATCACGATCAATGCCATATATCATTAAATCTGCTCCGTCTGCAGCGAATTTACTAGTTTTTGAAAGTTCAATAGCTGCGTACAGTGCTGCTAAAAACAAGAGAAACACAGCTGAAAAAAAAAGTAATTTTGTAATATTGCTCATTTTTATGCCCCCCACACTAATACGGTTGCCTTCCCAGAGGGAAGGCAGATCCGTATGAAATCACCTATGGTAACTGAGTGAAAATAATGCCACGAATTGCGTTATTTTTATCTCGGATAATCTCGCCATGAAATTGTCCATTGGGATTAATATAATCTGTACTGGATTCCTTTGTGGCATTTTCAATTGAACCGGTCCCACCGGTCGTTATATTTCCATAGTTTGCACTTCCGGGTCCTCCAGCAGTAGAAACCGTATTTTTGTACCAGGAACCTGGTTGGCCACTGGCTGTATTTTTACCAGTTACGACTTGAATGCCAAAAGCTTCTTTGTTGTTAAACTTCCGGATGGAATTTAACACTTGGCTTCCCGTAATAGTGGTATTGTCGAAACCAAGGTATGATTGAGCAGAAAGTTCAGTTTGCATGGTTGAAAATTCAGTTTGTGCCGCGTTTACACTTTGTGCTCCTGTACCATACAACGTCACTGCCATCGTAATTATCCCAATCGTTAAAAATAAGCCTGCTGCCATTAATAAAGCTTTTGTACCGTTACTCATCTTTTAACCTTCTTCCTATTGGCTTTGTGTATTCTCTTCGGAAATAAAACTTTAATCTGGACATTCAAGAAATTATTGGCGGCTCTCTTTGAGAATACTTTCTTTTCATCGCAGCCTCACAAATTAGTGATTTGTCTCATAGAACCTGTCATTTGTACCATGCTCATATAAAGCATCGGGATTACCAGATAGACAAAAACTAAATATCCGAACGGTAAAAAAGCTGTTATTGTTCCCCAAGTTACTTTTTGATCAATGATCCGGTTAGTATGCTCCTTTTTGCGCTCTGCGTGGTACTGTATAGAATTTTCGAGATCATCAAAAGCTTGCTTTACAGGAATTTTTTCTGTGGCCAGCTTGAGTTTTTGCACAATTCTCACGAAAGATTCAAATGGAGCATCCACCATTAACTGATCGAGCGCAGCTGCTTGTCCTCCACTGTAGTTGTTAAGACAATTTTTTAGAGGCTCTTTAAAAATGATAGCCAGTCTTTCCATCCACTCTAATATGGTCTCCACGTCTATTCGTTCAAAGTTAGATAAAATTGAGATGATAGTGTGGAATTGGTCAACTTCATTTTGCATTTCCATATGTCTTAGTTTCTTTTGAAGCATGAGAAACCACACAGGGGCATTGTACGCGAGAAAACTAAAAGCGAGAGAAATTATTAATTCCCACCATTTGAAGTACTCATTTTGGATAATGGAGTATTTTCCATAAATTCGGTTCGCTGACATTATGACACCAGAGTCATTACCACTATTTCCTGTTATTTGGCTTATTCGCTGAATAATAAGCTCAGGAGTCACATTTTCTGTGCTTTTTAGATCCTCAATTACCATTCTGTCAAAGTCAGTTTTTTCTTGGGCTTTTACAATTTCATCCGGTGATAACCTTCCATATATTCCAGTTCCTCTAAGGGGATTATTCAAAATATCTTGTGTTGTCATAGAATGCATATAGACCCCCAGCGTGACAAGAAAGAGAAAACAAGCAACAGCTGAGGTTAATCTTTGAACAAATAGCCACTCAATCGTAAGTGGAGAATTTGCGTCTTTTAAAAGCATGGTCAACTTGAAGTTTGACCTTCTGTGGCGACCAGGTTTTAGCCTGTCCACTATAAAACGAACTGGTTTTATCCCATAGAGTTTCTTTTCCCACATGAATCTTTTTTGACGTCCAATGTAACGTGTGTGTTGATTCTCAAGCATTTTATTGAGAATTAAATAACATATGAGTACTAGACCAAGAAAAACAACTTCGGCGAGAAGTCCTATTTTGGAATCGTAGAAATCGCTCATTGTTGGGAAGTATTTTCTTGCCCAACCTTCCAATACATTTGTAAAAAGTACGGGAACGACAGCAATTGTAGTTAATCTTTTTAATAAGTAGGTGAGCCTATCACGCCAAAGGATATCATTGTTTATTTCTTTGACGAGTTCAGAGATCGCATTTAAATACATGGACCCGGTTTTCACCATCCGGTCACCGTATTCAGAGATAAGAAAAGCGATGCCTGCGAAAATTTTATAATAGCGGTTTGGCGCAACTTCGTAATATGACGTAAGCTGAATTTTTTGATCTTCGGATGAAAGAATTTCGTAGATACGTTTCCCATGAACTCCAACTTCACTGGGAGCAGTTTGAACAGATTCATAAAGGGCTTCTTCAACATTTTTAAGACGCTGAAAGTGGTGGCGGTTATCTTCGAACATGATAATAGATTTTTTAAGAATACGATCTTCAACACGGTGAACGAACGTATCTATCATCATTCCATTGAACACTACCGCACCCAAAAGAATCCAAAATGTCATAATGAAATCGCGGCTGATTAAAATCAAGCCAAGGACTAGAATTGAAATTAGAGCCAAGGTAATGAGCGTGATCTTCATTGTTTCACGGCGTATCGCGTATTCGTCATACGAGTGTAAAGCTTCTAATCGCTTACGAATTTTCTTTGTATAGCTACTTATAATGGGCAATCGCAAGAACTGCACGTATGATTTTTGTAAGAGAAGATTTACCCGGTGCTTATTGATTCTTTTCCCGAAATATTGACCATACAATTGAGAAGCCTTTTTATTTTTCCCTTTCTCGTTACGTAAAATCAATACAAAGGCGGCTCCGAAAAGAAGAAATGAGATAGAAAAAAGAACTCCAACTAGACCCCAGCTTATACTCACGATGTCACCGTCCAGTTTTCAGCCAACAATACCTTAAATGCTTCACGGTCCTCTGGAAGCATTTGTTTTAGCATTGCTTCTTTCATGTCCTCGGTAATTGGCTGTTTCGCAATATATTGGCCGTTCTCGCAAGCAATGATGACTCGCTCTTCAAAAATTTTAGGATTTGTAATTCTTCTAAAATATTCACGCGCTGCGTCTGAGAATTTTTCGGGATAAGGAGTTTCATCATCAACCGGGACACACTGGCTAATACGCTCTACATATCGAAAACCCTCATGGTCTTTTTCCAGATGAATATCAAAACCCAAGATTCGAACAACCTGCCTGACTGCAGACTGCATCATCGCTAAACATTCCGAACTTTCGAAGTGAGTTACTTAATGAATAAATAAGTTCTTTGAAATTTTTAGCGTGATGTGAAGCAAGGGTAAACATAAATGCTACTTGTGCATTCTGCACGAGCCAGGATGCCTGCTCATCGGTTGCCACCTCACCGACGACGTTAACCATACCATCGGTTTTTTTCAGCTGATCCATACCGCTCTGACCGCTGATATCGTTAGTCTGCCGAATCCCTAAGATATTTCGTTCTCTGTACAGCGACTTAAGATGAAGCTCGAATGACATTTCCTGTGTGCGTAACGTTAGCCATCCATAGATGTGTCCAGCCATAGCCATCATGAGCGTTGTTTTACCAGAACCTTGATCACCAGTCACGACCGTCACTTGGCCGCCTTTCATTAGATAAGGAATGAAAGATGTAGGCAGTCCTGAATTTTCAATTTTTCGATTTGACGTTTCAAACCAAGTTTCAAGGGTCGATAATTTTAGATTGAATTTACGGTTAAAAAATGCCCATGAATCAGCGTATGGTGGTCTCATAACCACAATCCGGGAACCATCCGCCATTTCGTTTACAATAAATCCGTTTGATTCAGTGAGTTGTCCGGGATTGTTGTATTTATAAATGTTTTGCACAACCCGTTTTAACTCTAGCGTGGATCCGAAGGAAAGAAACGAAAGGTGAATGGTCTTACCCTGAAACATAATCCATACGGAATTATTTTCATCGGTCCGAGACCGTTTCATACGATCCACAAAATTCACATGATCCTCAATGCTCTCCATCTTGACCGGCGGCGAAGATACCCCGCCCGACACTCCATCAATTTCCATATCTCGAATCTCATCAATAACGCCGAATCCTTTGTAATACTGATAAATCCGCTGCACGATGATTTGCAGCTTATCATCGAAGGACAACGAACCGCGGATTTCTTTTTTGTATATGGCATCGATTTCCTGAGCCGTTACTAGATAAGAATGGGTTTTTCCGCTTTCAATATTTTTTTTCATCCGATCCAGCTTGTATTTTTGAATCATTACGGAAAGCGCTTTGTAGCCATGCGCTTTTTTGTAAAGCTGCATCAAAATTTCAAACTTGTCCTGAGCCGACAATTGATCTGGATCTTCAAAAGGAATAGCCAGGTTAACAGTCGTTTCATCGATTCCGTAGTCTTTAATGAGGATATCGAAAAAGGTATCCTTCACATACGTTTTTTCATTAATATCGCCATTCGTGCATTCCTTCAAAGCCTGCTTGAGTGTATTGCGGTTGGCCACCTGCCGCTCAAAATCAGCTTCATCAAGAGCAAGGTCGTAAAGATCGCTGCTGGTGAGTTCGTTGAGTCTTTGTTTTAGAAAATCCGTCATCACCTGCAGCTGGTATTTTTCAATATCGATATTTTTTTGAGCTTCTTTCTTATTACCTTGTGGATCACGAAGACGATAAATTAGATAGCCGATCAGTAGCAGCAAGATAACGGCTACTACAAGAAAATTCCAAAGCATTAAGAAACGCCCCTCTCGATGTACTTCACTTGCGTATTTACACCGATTTCTTCTAGGATCGCCTTGGCCGCCTTTCGTACTTCTTGAAAAAAGAAATGATTAGGGTGCTTTTTACTCAGGTTCTTATTTTTGCGAAGCCATCCCATCAGATCTTTATCGTTCATGGCATCTTTGAAGTCTGAGCAATAAGGGATCGTGTAAATCGGTTGTTTGAAGTCCCAGGATCGCTTGTACAGCCTTTGAATATTGGAGGCCGTGTATTTGGAGTACGGGTCATATTGACCGATCAGAAGCACCACAGGTTTGTTATAAAGAGCTTCGGGCCAGTCTTCTTTTGAAAAGAATCGATCCAACAAAGTTCGGTTTTGACAAAGACTGACGACAACCAGATCTGATTCATTCAATAGAGCTGTCGTCAAAGGGTTCTTTGAACCACTATGCAAATCAACGATTACACTTTGGTAATAATTATTGGCGATATCAAAGATCGGCTTCACATGCTCACTTAAGCTCTCATACAAGCCCTCGTAAGGCTTCATCGTTCCCACAAGCAGATCAAGTCGGTTACGCTCTAGTGTGATCGATTTGTTTTTCACGCTTTCCGGCATTAATTTACTTGCTCGGGCCAATCTCGCGAGAGCATCTAAGCCAATATCACTAATGTCTCGCAGCCCGCCAAGCTGGAGCTCGTTGGATTTTGTAAATAAAGTTTCTAAGGTTGATCTTTCAAATTGCGTTTGTGTAACCAAGGTCCGAATGTCGTACTCCAGCCCGGTTAGAGCCGCGATAACGGCTGCATTTGACGTATTTCCCGGTTGTCCGTGAGCATTGCTCCAAAAAGCAATTTGCGCCATGTTATCTCCCCTTTTCTGCTACTTTAAGCGCGGCCTTTAAGATTTTTTGATCTAATCCGGATAGGACTTCGCAGGTGAGTAGCAGCTGTCGTTTATACTGTCCCGATAAACCACGCAGCTGCAGCCGGTTTTCATATTGGTTTTCTACACGGACAGCATAATCGACCTCATCAAATTGAAAGTCAATGGCCGGGTCATGCCATCGGATAGGCAGATGCTCTATAGTTGAATCGATGTAAGATTCATCAAACTTGCAATCTGCAAACGGGTAATAGATCCGTAAAAATGTCTTGTTTTCCTGCCGGCTTTGATCTTCTAAGAATTTTTCCATCAGCTTAACGTTTTGCAAAACGGAAAACCTCTCGAAAGAAGTAACCGCGACTTGCTGGTCAAGTTCGTCCCAGTGGTTAACGTTTTGTACGTCGTCTGAATCGATCAGAATAAAATCATATGAGGTAAGATTTTCATTTTTTTCATCAAAGTACATCTGCAGTTCATCTTGATTTGAAAAACCGAGAGCAACATCGAATCCATCAAACTCGGTAAGGCGATCCTCTTCATCGATTTGGGATATGGAATAGCCATATTTCTTTGATAAAGTTCCATCCACTAGCAAAACTTTTTGATCGGCGGTCGATAAAAGCTTGCTGATATATAGCAGCAAATCTGCTTTCTCACAGGCACCGATAAATAAAATTCGTTTCACTGCATTGCCTCCTCCTTACTGGTTGAGTGGTACACTTTTGTCAGGATCTGCCCCAAATACAGATCTTTGTTCTTCCTCCGTCTTAGCCGGAGGCGGTGTCGGCATCGGGGCCGTAATAACCGGCGGGGGCAGTTGTTTGCTTGATGTTTGCGGCCCGGTTAAAGGTCCACCACTAGATGTATCCTGTTTACCTGATTGTGTGGAATCCACGGGATAACCGCCCTTGACTGTTTCCTTTTGTGTAATGCTTCCGCTCGCTGCAGAATCAGATCCGCTTGTTGAAGGTGCAATGCTCGAACCTTGCATGCCCTGTTTAAATTTCCCTCTGGAGAGTTCGTCCATATCTTTCAGGTCACTCTCAAGTTTCTGTCGATTTCTTCGTTCCAGCTCTGCAGTTGCTTTAGAAACAATGTTAGGATCCGCTTTAATCAGATCCGTGACGCTTTGGTTGGTCGGATAAGTGACGGCTGCTTTGTCTTGCATGTAAGGATCGGAATACTTAATGGCTGTGATGGTGGCATCATTGATATAGGCGTCAACGATTCCACTGGATAAGGTAAGAATTTCTTTTTCATCGATTTCAAACCATATCGTTCCAGAAGCCGCGGCTAGATCCTTTATTTGTTTTTTTGCTAAAAGGACATAGTTGCCACCGGTTGGAAATGAAATACGGACGTCAACAAAATCATCTTTCTTGAGGTTACTTGGAAGTGTTACGACTCGTGTCTCTTGTTCCCTAAGATCGTTCGGTGTGACTCCATCTTCGAATAGCATTGGTTCAACTAAAGGTGTACCTTTCTTCAATGCTATTTTTGTTTTCTTACCAACGGCGATTTCTTTTCCCACCGTATTTTCAGGCACCGTTTCTTTGAGTACATCGATCGATTCAAGATTGCTGTCCAAAATTTCTTGACCCGCATTCAGATCTTCTTTCAGGACCCAGATTGTTTTTTTGGCTGCCTTTTGTTGATCGAGAAGTTTCTGTGCTTCCGCAAGTTTTTGCTCATAAGCGGCGTCTCTCTTTGCCTGTGCTTTCGCAATGTAAGAGAATCCCCAATATCCCCCGCCTAGTGCCAAGAGAAGCGTTACAAGCGCTCCTATAAGGCCCGCGTAAATCAGTTGTTTTTGTCGTAGCCTAATTCTCATTTACTGCTGTCTCCTCTCATTTTTGGGCCAATAGAATCATCAATAGAATGATCACGATTAATGCAGCAGCGATAACGCTATAAAGTAGCCACGTCGGTGTGTGAGACCTTCGTTGTCCGAGATAATCTTTCATGAGAGTATCGAATAAAACATCCGTCTCTTTTTTATTTTTGTATGGATCCGAGTGGGCCGGAACTGCAAATACTTTGCCTTCGGGCAACTCCTCCTTGATATCTTGAAGCACAATTTTATCTACAAAAGGTACACAGTAGATGTAATTGGTTTGATCAAGTCGGTCATTTGCTTTGGAGAATTCATACAAGCGTTTTTGCCGCCACTCACTGCCGTGGCCAACGACTATTTGAACATGAGCTCGTTTAAATTCTTCGAAGTATTCGGTTTCCTGGTAGTTCCCGAGATCAAGAAGGATGTAGTCGTACGCCTTAAATTCGGACAAATCGATTCTTAAGCCGGCCTTGTAATAATCGGCTCCCCTCATTTCAAACATTCTCTCACTGCTTGTAAAACCTTTCCGTCCCTCGTACGCATACTCAAGTGCGGCAAAATCTTTTTTATCTGATGCCTCAATGACGGCAACGCTGTACCCTTTACGGGTCAAATAATTTGCAAGCAGCAAAGTGGTGTGCGTTGTTCCAACGGCATGCTCCGCACCGATAAGCGCAACAAGAATGGAACCAATAATAGTTTCCATAAGGAGCAGTTTTTCTTTAGCCGGTTGGCTTTCCAGATGGAGTGTTTCAAAGTGCTCCAGAAGCTCGGGATCCGGCTCGCTTTGTATGTACTTAACAGAAGGCTCCTTCTTCTGTTTTTCCTTCTTTTCTTGACTTTTTTGTTTTCTTTCTGCGATTTCTCCTGTAACGACATCCCACCGCATTACATTTCCGTAGGCAGGTTTTATTCCGATTTGTTGCTTAATCAACGGAGCAATTGATGGACGAATGTAGTCCTCCTCTATTTCCGTATCCACTTCCGGAGCAATAACGTCGAGAACCTGCAGTCTGATCAGCGCGCTAATAGTTGAATCTCCAGGCATTCTACCTGGCGCAATCACGATAATTCGGGAGTCACGTAGGATTCGGAATTGCTGGATACCTTTGATAATGGATCCCTCATCCGTACATCCTAAATCAATGATCAGCGTCTGAACGTTTGCGTGTGCTGCAGCCTGGCACTGAGCTCTAAAACTATCCTGGGTGAATTCTCCCACTTCATGGAAGAATACGCTATTTCCATCTAATGCCTCCTTGATGTCTTCGCTGTATTCTCTGCTCGCAATATACCCGTACAAAGACAATCACCTCTTAAATTTGGGTTCCTAAATCATTGTTTTAGTGAAGAAAATAGCAATTCATCCTATATACATAATATCTGAATATAGATATTCTGTATATAATTTATTTTATATTCTTTATAAAGATAACCCTTACCACGTTTAAGTTTTTTCATGCTGTGTTATGATTGGCATAGGTAATATTACTTATAAGGATGGACGCTTTTATGGAAATTGGAATGAAAATTCAACTCCTTCGAGAAGACCGTGGTATGACCACTGTTGATCTAGCTGTACAAGCTGGTGTTGCACAATCGACGATCAGCGATTTGGAAAATGAAAAACGATCGCCATCACTTAATACCTTAGAGAAAATATGCGATGCTCTAAAAGTTTCAATCGTAGAGGTGTTACCGGTTGAACATCAGAATTTACCTAAGAATCTGATTACAAAGGATTTAAAACAGATATTAAGGCGACTTCATCTGATGAGTGAGAAGGACCGTGAATTTTGGATGGCCGCGAATGATATCCTTCAAAAAATGAATCACCAAGAGCAACAAGTTTTTATGAGAGCCTACGCTTCTGAAAAAAAAGTAGAGCGAGAACTTTTGGCCCTTTTGTTCACGAAATTGACCAACACCGAACGAAAGAATTTTCTGAGTTTATTTCAATCAATTCTGGAAAAACGACCTGATATGACTACATAATTTTTGGGGGTCAATGCCCCCTGCCTACTTATAAAATTGCATGGGATCTGTTTTCTTCCCACTCACATGAATTTCAAAGTGCAGATGCGCCCCTGTGGTTTTTCTCCCCGTATTACCGGACAACGCAATGACTTGCCCCTGCTTAACTTGGTCTCCAACTTGTGCAATGCGAGTATCAAGATGCAGATAACGAGTCGAGTATCCATTTTTGTGATCGATCTTAACAATATTTCCACCAGATTCGGAATAGAAGGACTGAGTGACTACGCCATCCATTGCTGCTCTTACCTGGGACCCTTTCGGAGCACGTATATCTATACCGCCATGGATTTCTCCAGGTATGCCGGTTACGGGATCAACACGGCCACCAAAGCCACTTGTAAGTTGATAATAGTCCGACGGCCAGATGAAGCTACCGATTGAAGGTTTAAAGTCTCCAGGTGGTACTTCATTTGGTGATTCTGCCCCGAGATTATCATCCTCATCAATATCGATTAGTAAGTAATTGCGTACCATTTCTTTCTGTTCCTCATTGAATCCGAGATTAATCATGACCTCATCCAACGATCGGCTATGATAAACCGTCTTGTAGCATGTGGACGTTGTTTCATTCCCATCTGCATCAGTTGTTGAACATGGATAGGAAACTTCCTCTTCCCAGATGAAGAGGCTTTTAAAATATTGGTGAGCCCTTTCTGCGCTGCTTTTAGTGAAATCTTGCTCAAGCAGCACAGCATCCAGGGCGACCATTTCTTTGTAGTTGATCAGCTGCCCCTCCGTTTCGGAGGCGATCTGCTCTGCCGCGGCTTTATAGTATTTGAATTGTTCAGGCTCGGCCGCAGGGATAAACAAAAAATAAAAGGGTAAGACGAGCATTACCGGCAGGACAAGAATAAGCATGAGACCTAGAAATGCCCACTTGATTGCTTTATCGGGATCTCTCAGTACTTGGATCCCGACTTTTATTGCCCAGGCTGGCATTAACGCCCACCTGCACTTCCGATAAAGATTTCATCTTCTTTATTGACCTTGATATTTACGGCCAGTCGCTTACTGCCTGCGATGAGAAGTCCTTGACCACGCTTGGCCTGGGATATGGTTTCGATCTCGACATCACTTAGTTGCAGCAGTTGGGTAAGTGCTTCGATGTCATTTTCACCCTGTCCCATAATGAATTTATAAGCAGGATTATCCAAAAGCGCTTGGCCAAAGCGCTTGATGCTTGAATCCATGAAGTCAATCATGTTATGAGTAATAACCCAGAGTCCTCCTTCTCTTTTCCGTATACGTTTTGACGCATTACGCATGAACATTAAGGCTTGAGGTGTTTCAGGATCGGCAAGAAGGTATGCTTCATCAACCGCAAGAATGATCTTCTCTTCCCAGTCTGCATCGATTTCACTCCACGCCCAGGATAGTATGTTAAAAAATTGGGCGCGTCTTACGGTGTCTTCTGCCTCAAGCAATTGCTGGATGTTCAAAACTACAATTTCATCGTCGGCTTTAAGCGTTGAAGGTCCATTCCATAAATCTTGATCCGCACCTTCTGCAGCAGCACGGAGCAACAATTCCAAGTCTTCCCAGTATGCTTTATATTTTTCTCCTTCTCCTCTACGCCTAACTGCTCCTAGTAAGTCAGACATGATTGGCCACTGGTCTACTTTTATTTGGGTAAGATCCGTATCCCATGTAATGCCTTTGTTTTCATAAGCATCTTCAAGAGCTATCTCCAGGCAGGCCATGTGCTTTTTACTAAAGCCACCATCATCCTTACCTTCCTTTAGATAGAGCTTAAAGAATGTACGGAGAAAATTAAAATGAAGCGCAAGGGGACCCCGCGTGATTTCTTCTTTTGTGTATAACCGATTCTTTTCTTCTTCATCATCATCATCAAGAGGAACCCTGAGCCTAACTTGTAAGGGATTAATCCTGCTCTTAGCGCCATTACCGGCATCGATAATAGTTCCGCCGCAGCCTTCTGCAAGTCCCGAATATTCATCTTCGGGATCAATTACAATAATCCGACATCCCCGTCCAAATTCTTCTTTAAGCCATTTTTTGATGGTAGTAGATTTCCCGACACCTGGCCGGCCGAGAATAGTTAAGTTAGAATTTGTTCGATCTCCTCCCCTCTTCCAAATATCGATAAGTACAATTCCTCCAGTAGTATCACGACCCAATAAGACGCCATCCATATCGTTTATGCCCGAGTAAACGAACGGGTACATAGCGGCTACGGACTCGGCCGGCATGTTTCGATAACCGAATTTAAAAATATTAGGGTCAAGCTTTCCCCAAGGACCGACAGAAATCAAACCCTCTTCTTGCCTGTGGATAGGAGCGCGACCTTTCATACCCATACCTGAAAGGCGTTGTTCTACATTTCGTACCCGAATATCGAGTACGTCGGGATCGCTTGCAGTAACCAAGATAACAACAACTGCGTTATATACCTTTTGTTGTTCCTCATCAATTTTTTTGATAAGTATTTCACAATCGTCGTACTGCTTTTTTGCACGTTTCCTTGTCACAGCGTTACCAGTTTCCATCTTTGATTCGGCTTCGCCCATAGCAATTTTAATTTCATTCAGCAAATGAAATGGGTCGGTAGGAACAGCATGTACTGTAACCGTAACGCCTGGCATTTTAGTAATTTTGGAAAGCCATCCTGCCTTGACTTCGGTGGGGTAAGCATTAATAACTAACACCCGTGAGTTAGCAGACCCGAGCATGATATTTTTAGGCTTAATATCAAGTCCGGATGGACTAATATAATCCAACAGACCGGACAACGCCGGACCCCCAGATATGTTTTTCTTTTTTACTGGTTCAGCCATGTGAAACCTCCGTTGCAAATACTGGTGGTAGATAAGGACCAGATCCTTGTGGAGCTCGTTCAAAAGCAGCTTGTAATGGGTTTAAAAATATGAACTCAAGCTCTCTTAGTTCCTGATCATCACATACATGTGAGATAAGTTCAGCTTCGGTAAGATTGTCTGCTATTTCATTAGCTTTATTATGAGCATTCAGCAGTTCAAGATTTTGTTTTTTAGTGTTGATGGGAGTAGCTAATAAAATATAAAACATCAGCTCGATGGCTTCACCGCTACTGGCTGTCCTTGCTGCTTCTCTTATTGAACTATCGAGGATCCGCCTGCGCATGTAATGGCTTTCCTGATTACGTTTATTCTCTTGGTTTGCAATGTACTCGTCCAAATCCACAGGTCGTTGTAATCCGGTCCAACTCCAGTCGCTTTCAAGACTATTTAGGACTTCGAATAGCATATGGACTTTTCTTCCCTGCTCTTTTTCTGAAAGTAGCGCCAGATTAATCGGCTCTATTTTCACAGCGGCAACAACCTGCATATCTCTTCTCCAGATAAAGCCATTGTTGATGTCGTAAAACGGAAGCCATTCTTGTACGGAAGGAACTTTCGTTTTTGACCCCGTTACTTGACTAACAGGAGTTTGTTGTTTGCTCGTGTCCTTTTTTTCCCTATCGAAAAATTTTTTCAGCATTATTTTTTCCTCCCCTCACCAAAAATGTAGAAATACCGACGGGGCTTCGACAAAAACTTCCTCTGGTCTTTAAAGGTTGAAATGACCGATTTACCAAGACGCGGATCTTCTTTGACAACAAAGAAAGCGACAGCTGTACATACCGCTGTCGGTATGATTTTGGCTGCTAGACTTGCAATGAAAAGACTTAAGAGAGAGGAAATACCAATACCCAAGAATGCACCAAACACGCAATATATGAGTTCCTTCATACCAAACCCCTCGAAAAATTCAAACCGACTGCCAACGTTTTTAGGAATTAAATACACGCAATTCGCCTACTTCCTCATCATCGTACGCATAACAAGCGATTGGCCAACACTTTGGGCAGCACCACCGCCAACACGAGCTATTCCAGTTGAATGAATCTTTTCTTTTAGAGTTGTGGGTGATTTGTAGGTCACCCATAAAGTAGCAATAAAAAGAAACAGATTAATGATGGATGGAGCAGTAACCCATTCGCCCTTTAGTTGAACCTTTATTGGTGTCAAGCAGTAGAAACTAAGACGTAATAGTGCTATTTGCAGAGTTCCAGCAAACATAATGACTAAAGTGTCCTTTACCCATGATTGCCAACCCTGGCTGTCCTTGCTCGTAAGTCCGAGGGCAGATATAGATCCCGTCCATGCAGCAGAGGCTATTTCACCAGCACGTATAAAATTTTGAATGACTACTATTGCCATCATGAAGACGGCATATAATATTGCAGCCGCGATAAAAATAAGCGCTGAGCCGGCTTGGGTCATTAAATTAGTAAATGCTACAAATGTGCTTTCATTTGCTTCATAACCGGTTCCCGGTAGATTGGCAATTTCTGATGCCATCGTTAAACTAAAACTGTACATGAACTTTAATAGCCAGGGCATAACAGCAATAACACTTGCTGATCTTACGGCTCCAATCACTAAATTCAAAGGATCAGAAGTGGGTTCTCCCATTTGACGCAAAATGTAGATCATATATGCCTCATACGCAATTTTCAAAGCAAGCCATGATAAAGCTACTATCTGTGTGTAGATAATACCGGTCTGAACGACCGGCATATCCAACACAACATTCCCTAGAGCTCCAATGTAAGCAAAGATAGTGAGTACAAATTTAATTGACTCTTCCGCCAGAAACTCCAGAAAACCTGAGACCAAATTTATAAATGTTTTTATCATGAGTTAGGTATAGTAGCTTGTAATCAGAGTGACTAGAGTCGATGCAGTTTCCCCAATGATGGCAGCTACAATGATCCGTTTCGTGGCTTTGTTTGCTTCCATAACCGCTTGGCCATCGCCATCAGCGACTTTCTTTTTCCATTGTTGGTAAGCAATCATGCAACCAGCTGTTACGGGAATAATTACAGCTGTCAACCAAGTGAACACATCTTTAACTAATTGTTGTGTCCCTGTAGCATATTTTGATGTACCAAACCCATCAGCAAACGCCATCTGGCAAATGAAGAATGTACTAAGTACGAGCAATAAAGGCACAATTCGTTTTGTTTTCTTAAAAAAAATAAGCATAAATGCTTCCCTCCAGAATTTAATCAATATCGTCCAAATCTGTTTCCCGGTAACCGGTGTATGTTTCCTCATCATCAAGATCAGCCGGACTTGGGAGCTCTTCATCCTCATCAGATCCGTTCATATCTGGTATAAAGATGGGAACTTTCTTGATGGTCCGGTCATCGTTATCCTCCCGCCAATTAAAGAGTTCATCACAGGGCCACTTCGTTACGTCCGGACAGGTTAGTTTTGCAGGGTATTCCCTAAGCCGAATAAGAAGAGACATTTCTTTGGGCCAACGCATAATTTCATCTGGTGTCCGAAGTGCCCTTCCCATAAGGGTAGTGGATCGTCCCGTTGTACTTTGGCTCTTACCACTGCTTGAAGAAGAAATATTGTCAGTTTCAACTGTATATTGGCCGGTCAAAAAGCTGAGTTTTTTTGCCGTTCCTTCATCCCCCGTCAGAATATAGATCGTGGTGTGACAGTTACCCAAAATTGTGTCCAAACTATCTGCACCATAAGTCTTTTTAATCTGACCAATTCCCTGTACAACGAGATTCCAAAGGATTCCCCTACCACCCGAAACTGTAAGCTTCGTGATAAAATCTTTAAATTGCGGCATATTCCCGAATTCATCGAGGAGCATATGAACACGGATCGGCAATCTATTTCTGTTTTTTCGCGAGAGCTTAACTAGAGCTTGATATGTTTGGTCTACATACAGAGCAGCCAACGGATGCCTTGTCGTATTCTCGTCGGGAATGATGAGAAATACGGCTGTTTTCTTCTGCCCGACATCCTCAAGCCGATGATCTTGAGAGCTGGTTAAATAAGCGACTCCCGGATCAGCGAACAATCTGAGCATGACAGAAACGGTGCCGAAAAAACTTCCACGCATTTTTTCAGGGGATAGTCTGGCTGTCGCATATGCGTCCCGTGCAGGGTGGTCTTTCGGTAGATGTTTAAAGTACTCATTCAATGGAACGAATTCCATTAAAGATCCTGCAACTTTAACTTTCTGCACTTCACCGAGCTCAGCGAGAGTTTTATACACAGAGGTCATGTGTTTTTGGTCATCCCACTGTGCTTCAGTAGCGATAGCAAAAATTAGAGCTGCAATCACAGATTCAGAGCCATCAACCCAAATAGAATCGCCCTTGGAGTCTTTTTGATGGGCAAGTAAGTGAGCAGTGTTCCAAGCGGCTTCTGCTGCAGCAGATTGATTGCCTTCTCGCAAAGCTTCCAGAACATTCTCCAGTACATTCCATCGATTACCACGGCCGGGCTCATAGAAGTCGAGGACTACAACTTCATAACCTTTTCGCTTTAGCTGATCCGATGTTCGATCATAGAGCTCACCTTTCGGATCAGTAAGGATCATGCTCTCCCCGGCTTCTGAGAGGGCATATATGGTTGGATAAACGACGGTTCGCGTCTTACCTGAACGTGTTGTTCCGATAATGAGTTTGTGGGTATCTTCGGTATCCAACCAAGCTTTTTTTTGTTCAGGATCCATACCCAAAACGGTTCCACCCTTTGTTAGCTGCTTACCAAGTTTCCATACTGTGGAACATCGGTCAGTCTCCTCTTCCGTTTGCCATCGACTTGTACCATGCTGTCCACTACCTGCAGCTTCCGGTCCCTCAACGCCGTCCATTACACGGTTTTTCCGAGTAATCCTGTTGTCCCAAAAAACAAGGAGACATAGAACAAGCACCAGTCCTTGAAGAGTAATAAAGAATTGGAGCGACTTGATATCAACAAAGAGGTTGGTAAAGGCATTCCATGGATTCAAATCTTGGATCCACATGGAAGGTCCCTGCATTTTATTTTCCATGATGAAAAAAGGCAGTTTAATTAATGAGGGTAAGATCAGGATATCTAAAATTAAAATGATGGCAATCGTTATCCATCTGAATAGCTTCCCTCTATTTTTCATAAAGCACCTCCAATTGTAGAATGCAAGTTAGTTAGGACTACCTCGTTGAACTATTCTCATCCCATCACCTCCTACATTCATCTTTCATGCTCTTCACTTTGTTGCTGGCGATAGACTTGTTCTCGAATAAGCTGTTGTTTCAACATTTCGCCTTTTGCTTCGGTCTGCGCTCGTTCTTGTTCAATTCCTTTCCAGACAGATTTCCATAAGCCTTGAGCCATGTTCATCGAAGAGTCCCGTTGAAACTTTCGATATGCTCGATCGTTTTTCCACATCCATGGTGCCTGAATTTTTAAAGTCCTGCACAGTTTCTGAAAGTCCTTTTTGTTCACATAAGGTACCCGTCCCCACTCCTTCATGTCTTCGCAAAATTTTTCTGTTGAATTAAGAATTTTCTCAAGTTTTGTTTCGGATATTTTGACATTGGCCCGTTCAATCCAATCCTGGATCATGTCCCTGATTTCATCCGATTTAAGACCGGCGGCGTGTAAGACTTTGGCGAAATTCGAAACCGTTTCATGAACCATATCCTTTAATCCAAATTTATTTCGGAGAATGTCCAGATCATCGTTCCGTTTTCTTTCAAGCTTATCTATTGGCAAATCTTTATCGTCCAATTTATTAGCTCGTTGGTTCCAATCTTTTAGTTTTTCAATGACAATACGAGAATCGTCAAAAAGCTTTTGTAATATCTGGGCATACTTTTCTGCCGTCCAAACTGCTTCTTTTTTCGATAAGTCATCTGCAGGTTTTGAAAGAGAAAATGCGTCGAAAGCTTCCTGTAATTTATCTTTATTGAGGATCGCTGTTTCTTTGATAACCCAAGGATAATCCGCCTTAATTTGCAGACTACCGGCAATCTTTTCCCACGTAGGTTTTCTGAGAAAGTTAGTTTCTGCATTCTCGACATCATTTAGAATGCTTCCCAAATTAGGTACAAGGTTTCGAGCCGCAAATTCTTCCATCAGTTGCTGCCTCTGTTCCGATGATATGCCCAGTTGCTTTAATGCCACAGTCATGCAATAAGCTGTCCAGCTGCGTTCTTTATCAGACATTTCTGGCTTAAAAACAGCTGTTCCAATCCCTCTTATGAAAGAGTGCATATTTTCTTCGATAACCTCAGAAGTTTCTTTCATTTCCCAAGGAAATTCTGTTTTTACACCCATGTTTTTTGATAAGGTGTCCCATTCTTTTTGGCCTAGAAAAATTTCGGCTGCTTCTTCAAGGTCTTTCTTCGCTCCTGTTAATAGCGGAGAATACTCGGCTTCTGAGAATCCTTTTTTTGTAAGAAGTTCTTTCAATTCTTCATCGGATACACCGCAAAATCGAAGAGCTGTTGTAAGAGCGGAATAATTAATCTCATCCGGTGTTTTCTCTTGGGTATATTCCTGATCAAGCAGGCCGCGAATATCTTCACGCTCCATTTGCAGATCAGATTTCTCCATCCACTTCTCAAATAAAGCTAATTGCTGGTCTTTCGAAAACCCAAAAAGTCGAAAGTGATGCGCGGTGTTGTGTAATACAACTTGTGTCATATCCTCCGGTGCTCCAGTGGCTTGTGCAAACTGCTCAATCACAGCTTGTGCTCTTTCAGGAATGATATTTTGAAAGACATTTTTTTGTGATTCACTAGCCGCTTTAAGTACTACTTGGGATACACGTTTCTGAATATCTAGATATGCTTTGTCCTGAGCTGCTTTAATTTGCTCTGGTTGAAAGGTATAATGCCGTGTCATCATTTCGACTGTCTTTAGATAATGTTCAAGTGGCTCTCTTTGAGCCGGCTGCTGTAAAAGCCATTTTGAAACTTCATCCGCCTTGAGCTTCACGTTCTCAGGCATAAATTTGTAAGAGAGCCGTCCTTTTTTCGGCATGATTTCAGCAAGTTCCGAGATTTGTTGCGCAAGCTCCATATTATCCTCTTTGTAGAGTTTAGGTGGTACACCAACAGATCTTACGGCCCCAGCTGCTTTCATTTCTAGTTCAACTTGCTTCTGTTCGGATCGTACGTCACGAATCAATTCAACGGACTTCACAAGATCCATTTTGGCTAGTTGGCTGAGTAAATCACGTTCAGCAGTTTTTTCCTGAGTTAACCGCAATCGTTCTTCTCCATAAATTTCATTCACAAAAATTTTCTTTACTTCCCTTGTTTCGGGCGGCGTCAATACTCCTCTTTTTCGTTTCGGCTCTTTCTCCCACATGACCAAATGAACATGCGGATGACCCTGTTCCTGGTGAAAGGCTGCAACCCATTTTAAATTCCGCTCAGGTATGCCCATTTCGTTTGCCATGAGAGGAACGGTTGTACGCATCATATCTTCCCAAGCATCTCGCTCGTCATATCCGAGCCGCACAGCATCGGATTCCTTCAAACTTAAAATACCTCTCCAAACAATTCCTTTATGCACTTTAAGTTCGTCCTGAATTCCTTTTAGATCCTCTATTTCATTTGCGGAAAACAAGCCATGGCTCCTTGGTCTTTCATGAGCGTACTTCACATGATGGGCAGCTGAATTGGGTTCAAGCTCTTCATTATGTTGTTTTCTCTGTTTCCCTAATTCTTCTTCCTCCAGGTACTTTACAAAGTCTGAGAATGAAGGAAGTCCTTCCTTCCCGCCGATGGGTTCTCTCTTGAAATCCCATGAATCGTCGGTATCCTGGTCATGTTCGACATCATCCAGCTTCTTTTCTGTCTCCATAACGACGCCAGGCCGCTTACCTATGTATGAAATATGACTGATGTTTTTTTCTGTGTTTTCGGGTGAAGGCTGATAAAAATATAGATTCATAAAAAAGGGAGAATCCAAATTTTTATAACTCATGAAGCATCCGCTTTGTCTTCTTTCTCCTCCAGATTAATTTCATCCAATGGAGTTTTTATAAAGGCTAGTCCCTTTTTCCTTGCAGTTTCATAAATTGCAGCCATATTTTTTGTACCTAAACTAGCAAGAACTTGATAACACATATACATGGTCGTTGCTGCAGCATTTGCAGCTTTTGAAGTAATCTTTGCAATTCTATTTTCCGAGACCTTGAATTCCTCTTTTATGATTTTTCTTAGCATGGGCGTTAAAGCATCTACCCCATCTTCTAAAGCTTCGCGCCGACAAGCATCCTGCAGTAATCTTCTACAAGTATCAGCCATGTATTTCTCACCGCGCCGTGCCCTAGACGCATCAATTAGTCGTTCTAGTTCCTCATCAATGTCAAATCTCATCTGCGGTCTTTTAGGCAATTGCGTTCACCCCTTTCAAAATATTAACGAACCGTTTTTATATCCCATGTAGGTATTATTACCCATGGGTATATACTCCTATATTACCTCGATGTGGAATCAAAATAGTCCGCGATACCTATTATACACCCTAATTTGTGGAATTTATATAAGTATTTACTCCTATAGGAGTGGAACTGGATGTGGAATCAAAAACCTCATAATCTAACAGGCTTTGCCTGTTACGTGTGGAATGGGCGTTCCACGCCCCTTATCCTGCATTACGATTTATTATCGTAATGACATCTTCGAAACTCCCCCAGCGAGTTGTTCCCATATACGAATTTTTCATTGCAGCGGCAGGTCGTTTTTGATGCTCGGACTCCATAGTCATTGGGCTAATGTGTCTCATACACTAGCATAGGATTTTCAAAACAATGGATACAAAGGAGTTTTAATAATGTGGGTTTATATACCTGATTTTTATCAACGTGCGTTAGGTCCCTACGGTATTCCAGGACCATATGCACCACCTAATACGCAACCATCACCAGGGCACCAATGTCGGATTCCTTCCCAGCACAAAATACTACACAAGGCGCCCCTACAGCGCCTCCTCCAACTACAATTCCAGCCAAACCATCGTTGCCTCAAGGGTACTTTTATTACATTGATCCTGGTGCAATTTCTCAGTGTTTATTCAGCGTAACCTATGTTTGGGAAGCCAAAGGTTCCTCTTACTGGTTTTATCCTAATTTCGTAGGCCCCAATTCAATAGCCGGCTACCGTTGGAATGGATGGTCATAGATAAATTATGGAACTGATCTTAAAAATGTAAAACAATATGTGTGTGTTTAAAAAAAGGGAAACGACCAAGCTAATATAGCCGTAGTCGTTTTTTATGTTTGGGTAACTGCCCCGGGTATATACAAAATCCAAATTAGAGATTAAATAGAATGGTTACTGATATCAATCCTCTAGAGTCTTAAAGACTCTTCAAGACTCTTTAAGACTCTTTAAGACTCTTTAAGAGTTTTAAAGAGTCTTAAGTATAATAAATAAAAGACTCTTTAAGAGTCTTTAGTATCAAGGTATCTGATGCCTTTGCTTGTATAGCATCATTAACAACATGTAACTCTCGAAAGAAAGATCACATTCAGTCTGACTCTTTAAGAGTCATTAAGCGATGCAGTGGTCACGAGGGTACCACACACCTGATTAAATGCCTCACATTCTCCACTGCCGGATCCCGATGCCCGGAATCTTCTGGGCTGTCCACTCCTTAAAACTACTCGTACCGATTAGCCGCGGCCGACCGACATGCACTCCGTCCGCGGGGGCACGGCCGTGATTCTGCTCCTCGTCGGTCAGATCCGGATGCCCGCCCGGGATCTCCCAGACCGCACCTCTTCCTGCAGACTGCTCGGGCCCGATTAACCAGACCGGTCGGCATGCGCTCCGCCCGCCGGGCACCGCCGCCGGTTTGCTCTTCGGCAAGGAAACGGATGCCACCTCCCCGGCCACCACTTCCTTGCAGACTGCTCGGGCCGGTTGGCCTCGGCTGGCCAGGATGCGATCTGCCCGCGGGGTCACCGTCGTCGTTCTGCTTTTCTCCGGTCAGATCCGGATGCCCGCCCGGGATCTCCCAGGCCGCACCCTCCCTGCAACTGCTCCGGCCCGATGAACCCGTCCGGTCGGTATGCGCTCTGCCCGCCGGGGCACCGCCGCCGGTTTGCTCTTCGGCAAGCAAACGGATGCCCACCTCCCCGGCCGCCACTTCCTTGCAGCTGCTCGGGTCGGTTGGCCTCGGCCGGCCAGCATGGGATCGCCCGCGGGGTTACCGTCGTCGTTCTGCTTTTCTCCAGTCAGATCCAGTGCCCGGGATCTCCCAGACCGCACCTCTTCCTGCAACTGCTCCGGCCGGTTGGCCTCGGCTGGCCAGCATAGGATCTGCCCGCGGGGTCACTGTCGTCGTTCTGCTTTTCTCCGGTCAGATCCGGATGCCCGCCCGGGATCTCCCAGGCCGCATTCTCTCTGCAGCTGCCCGGGCCGGTTGGCCTTTGTCGGCCAGCATGGGCTCCGCCCGCGGGGAAACCCTCGTCGTTCTGTTCCTCCCCGGGCGGATCCGGATGCCCGGGATCTCCCAGGCCGCACCTCTCTGCAGCTGCCCGGGCCGGTTGGTCTCAGCCGGCTAGCATGGGCTCCGCTCGCGGGGAAACCCTCGTCGTTCCGTTCCTCCCCGGGCGAATCCGGATGCCCAGGATCTCCCGGGCCGCATTCTCTCTGCAACTGCTCGGGCCGGTTGGCTTTGGTCGGCCAGCATGGGCTCCGCCCGCGGGGGCATCCTCGTCGTTCTGCTCCTCTGCTGGCAGACCGGATGCCCCGGGATCTCCAGGGCCGACACTCTTCCTGCAGTTGCTCGGGCCGGTTGCCCTTGGCCAGCCAGCATGGGCTCCGCCCGCGGGGAAACCCTCGTCGTTCTGTTCCTCCCCGGGCGGATCCGGATGCCCGGGATCTCCCAGGCCGCACCTCTCTGCAGCTGCCCGGGCCGGTTGGTCTCAGCCGGCCAGCATGGGCTCCGCCCGCGGGGGCATCCTCGTCGTTCTGCTCCTCTGCTGGCAGACCGGATGCCCCGGGATCTCCAGGGCCGACACTCTTCCTGCAGTTGCTCGGGCCGGTTGCCCTTGGCCAGCCAGCATGGGCTCCGCCCGCGGGGGCATCCTCGTCGTTCTGCTCCTCTGCTGGCAGACCGGATGCCCCGGGATCTCCAGGGCCGACACTCTTCCTGCAGTTGCTCGGGCCGGTTGCCCTTGGCCAGCCAGCATGGGCTCCGCCCGCGGGGAAACCCTCGTCGTTCTGTTCCTCCCCGGGCGGATCCGGATGCCCGGGATCTCCCAGGCCGCACCTCTCTGCAGCTGCCCGGGCCGGTTGGTCTCAGCCGGCCAGCATGGGCTCCGCTCGCGGGGAAACCCTCGTCGTTCTGTTCCTCCCCGGGCGAATCCGGATGCCCGGGATCTCCCAGGCCGCACCTCTCTGCAGCTGCCCGGGCCGGTTGGTCTCAGCCGGCCAGCATGGGCTCCCCTCGCGGGGAAACCCTCGTCGTTCCGTTCCTCCCCGGGCGGATCCGGATGCCCGGGATCTCCCGGGCCGCATTCTCTCTGCAGCTGCTCGGGCCGGTTGGCCTTGATCGGCCAGCATGGGCTCCGCCCGCGGGGGCACCCTCGTCGTTCTGCTCCTTTGCAGTCAGACCGGATGTACCGGGCCGACACTCTCCCTACAGTTGCTCGGGCCGGTTGGTCTCAGCCGGCCAGCATGGGATCTCCCCGGCCGCCCCTCTCCCTGCAACTGCTCCGATCCGGTGAACCCGGCCGATCGGTATACGCTCCGCCCGCCGGGGCACCGCCGCCGGTTTGCTCTTAGATAAGCCCTTCCCCCCTCTTCCGCTGATTTTTATTTGCTTAATAATTAAACGATTTAGTAAGATAAACTGAAATTTTCATAAAAATTTCTCAAGACAAAAAAAAGAGACAACCCAATGGTCGTCTCACTTGTTTATTATCTGGCAAAAGGATTGAATTTTTTCTTTGTTTCGTTTGCAGCTGCTGTTTGCTTTTGTGCATCATTACCAAAAGGATTAGAGCTTGTACTCACTTTTCGAATCGGTGTGTTTCCTGGGTTCCTACTGATTTTTTCACCCATGTTAAACCCTGATGCGTTCCGTTCTTTCTCTTCCCGTATTCTTTGAAGTTCTTCTGCTTCTTTTCGCAGATTTTTTGCACGTTCGGGTAACCCTCCCATGCTTGCAATAGTGTACACAATCGCAGTATTGCTGTCATTATGGCTTACAAACCCAGGATAAATGCCTACATTCGGAAGTTCGTCCCTAAATTTGAGTCGCAATAGTTCTAAGGTATCTTGATTCAGCATGTCTGCTCTATTTTTTGGCATAACGACAACTAGTCCCAAGGCTTTCATATCTTTTTTGTAATCAAAACCGTTAGCAAGCACATTTTTTCCTTTATAGGTTTCAACGATTTGAGTCAAAAGATCCTCAGTTGAGACAGTCTCATCCAGATTGATCTTCTTTTTAGCATATGTAAGCACACCGCCGGTTAACAAGATATTGTTCATTAAGTCAGCTGCATCCAGTGAAATGTGGCTTTCCATCCCCGTTAAAACGTTCCATTCGTGAATGATACTAGCAACTTTGTAGTTGCTATAGAAATCCCATGTTAATTTAAGCTCTGGAAACTCTGGGTTATCACGGTGGTCTTCAAAAATTTTGAGGTTATCCAAAATGGAAATATTCTCAACACCCCGATAAAGACGATCATTTTCATCTTGTCTATGATCACTTAATTTTGGAATTAGCTCTGCAGTGGCATTATAAGCATTTAAGCTCTCAACTTCATGCGGAGCAGGCAGACTGACGATAGATGCAACTGGTATGCCAATATAGTCAGCAATTGCATCGATTAAGACATTGATAGCGCCAGTTCCAGTACCGCCTCCCATCGAACCAACTACAAAAATCATTTGACAGTCGGACATCCGTTCGGCAATTTGAGTAAAAATTTCTTCTCCGTTCTCCAGAAAAGCTTTTTTTCCGATCTCTGGATTTTTACCAACGCCTTGCTCATACCCTTTAAGCCCGAATTGAAGGTGTTTAGGAATGTTACGAAGTGGTTTCATGTCACCTAAATTTGAGTTCACAATCATGCAAGTATAAACGGGCTCACCATCTTTAGGCGAACGAATTCCAGCGAACGCGTCTACTATTTTAGAACCACCCTGACCAAGACCAATGAAACCGTATTTTATTATACTTGCTTCATCAATTCCCTGACTAACAAATCCTTCAAGTGGCCAAACTCCATCAATTAATCCTGCACGTTGTCTATTGTCGAGATTCTTCGCCATATTTTAATAGCCTCCTCTTATATATCGCTTGATACGTGTAGAGTTTCTTCTTCACTTTCATATTCCTCATAAATTTTAGATACAACTCGACTCCCAAGTAGCATAGAAGGTTCTTCATCAATTAAGCGCTTCATTATATCGATAGCTTGCTCACCGTATTCACTTATAAAATACTTATCAGATGGGCCCATTTGCCAATAGTCAATAAGCATGGCGCCTTGTAATTTCGCTACGCCTATATCAACAATTCCCCGAAACTTTGTTACCTTGGCATCTGGATCAGGATCATACTTCGCAAAAGCCTGCATGATCTCCAATTTTGTCATTTCCTTTTCTTGTTTTAAAAGGAAGAAAACGTCCAAAACCGTTTTTCGCAAAATTTTTCTGCATATATCCTCAATATCGATGCTCCTATTATCCATGGCTCCTCCTTTTTCATTTTGTCCTATGTATGATGAATATCAATAAAATCGAATGACTCTATAAGAGTCATAAAGAGTCTTTAAGAGTCTTTAAGAGTCATTTAAAATATACCATATGAGGTTGTTTCAAACAAGACAAAAGTTGAGTAATTATACAATTTTTTAAGCAAATTCTTCCCTTGAACTACCACTAAAAATTTAACATGTAAACTGCTACACTACTTATTAGAGGTGATCATCTATGTTCATTCCACCGATGCTTCTTCAATACAGTAAGAATAATCAACCTTTCGATAGCTTCAAACACATAACGGAGCTAAAACTAGACGGTATTCGCCTGATTGTATCGAACCTGGATGGCTCAATAAAACTCTACACACGCCACGACAACGATGTAACGTCAAAATTTCCCGAGCTTACTTTGGATGCTCCGATCCCTCATGGGACCGTTCTCGACGGAGAAATCATTGTCACTGATTCCGAAGGTAAACCGGATTTTGAAAACATGATGTCGCGTTTCCAATCCCCTCGAAAAAAAACTCCAGTTACGTTTGTTGCTTTTGATATTCTACGTCACCGCGGCATCGATGTTACGAGTTTGCCGTTGATGAGACGAAAAGAAATACTTGAAACAGCATTGACAGAAACGGAGCATTATAAAGTAATTCAAGTTGCCAAGGGCTCAAGCACAGAATATTTTCGTATTGTCAAGCAGCTTGGACTCGAAGGAGTAGTTATAAAGGAAAAAAATTCATCTTACGAAGTAAACCGAAGATCCTGGAGTTGGCAAAAAGTTATTAATTGGATTGAAACCGACGTCTATATTACCGGGTTCAGAAAAAAAGATTTCGGCTGGCTCACAGCTCATAAAACCGCCGACGGACACTTGCAACCCACTGGAATTATTGAACTCGGAGTTTCACCTATCCATAAGAAAGCATTTAATGGCGTGCGGAAGCAACTCATATATAAGGAAGACAAACATTTTTTCTACATGCAGCCTTCAATCCAGGCTAAAGTCAAAACCCGAAATTATACCAAAAAAGGGTTGTTACGGTCTCCAGTATTTATCGATTTTGTACTATAATCCTGAGTCTCCACTTATATGAGGAATAAGCCTCTTTAGCTCTTTCCCCTGCCCCCTGGGAAGTAAATGTTCTCTTCGTTGCGGGGACTCCCACACCTTCAATAAATTTGCCATTCTATCACTCGTTGAGGTTTAATATTCAACTCTTCGGTCCATCATAATAAAGACAATCATTTAAAAGCCATGTGGATAAATGGATTCATTTAAAGAGAATATCCACAGCGCAAGAGATAAGGTAGGACCGCTACGCGCTCCAATTTATGAAATCATCCTCCCCACACCCACCCCTACATTATCGGTGAATTCTTAAGGACTTGCAGAACCGCATGTTCTTTCGTGAGCAGAATTCACCTTATCCCGGCCTTGCATCCAGCAAGGACTTAAGCGGCATCGGTGGCCACTATAGGGATAAGGTGCGGTTTAAAAAACCCACGCGTTCTCATGAACGCCAGCTGCTTATGGAGATTTACTCCGGATCGGTTACGGTTCCTATATACCTATCCGCCACCACGGCTTTCACAACTGCTCTCATCTACGGTTTCCTCTCCCTTAAACGGTTTCCAGTAAGGTTCTATCGAGTCTTAACCGCATCAACGATACTAAGGTATCGCAACATTTTAGGAACGGTCACAAACCACTATGGAGTCACATAGTATCGGTTTGTATTTCGTGTTTCCCCGGTTGTCCGCCCCCGGTAAGGTAGGCAGACGTCGAGAGTGAAGCTTCACTGCGCACCTGGTTAGGGGCAAGTGGCCACGGCCGAAACGTGGCAACCCTCGACGACACCTTACCGGCAGCTCCGGGGTTGCCACGCGGTAAGGGCAGGGGATTTACGTGGTATCCTGATCCACGGATCGGTGCGGTATCAACCGGCTTGAAAATTAAAGTTCAAAAAAAGACAATAGGAAAGCAAGCCCCATGAGCTTTGATTTTTTAAAAAATCTGCTCGGAGCACCATTGGTCATACTATTTAGTTAAAGGAGCAGGACTGCGTACGGCCTGTCCGGCAAATAATCGCGTTATCTGAAAAAGGGCGCAAGAAAATAAGCCTCCAAAGCTAATTCTTTTTTTAAAAACATTCGGAAGCGTAGGCACCTTTATTCAGTTTGTGGCCAAGTATGTATCTCCTTTTCATATGCCGGCAGGCCGCCCAGCTCGCGATCACCTTTTGGACCAACAAAAAAAGCCCTGATCCGATTACCATAGAAGGTAGGAACAGGGCTTTTGTATGTTAGAAGACACACAAATCACAATGAAAGTACTCTCAAAACACACCTATCCTATTGAAATATAGACGGATAGTATGTTAAAATAAGGCCATAACTTGTTTAAATAAACAACAAGCATTACCTCATTAAAAGAGTCATTGTTTAGCGCCTGTTTCACCGATCTGTGAATCGGATGTAAGCAGCTTAGGAGTTGGTAGCTCCTAGCGCTCGAAACGATGGCTTTTTTGCTATTGTCAAAAGGTCTATGAAATCTTTAATTAGATTTTAGCTAGAATTAATGAACACCCTTAATATACCACACAAATAGGGGCTTAGGAAGTCGAAATTTCGGAAACACCTGTATTACATAGGAGATAGGTGTCAAAAAAGGGGCTTTCGGCCTATTTACTGACGAAAAAAAGTCTATCTTTTTTGACAATTAAAATTGAGTGTTAACACTCAAAAATGGTATACTAGATAGAGATTGAGACGAGGTGATTATCTTTTTATGAATATTCAAATGGCTACAGACGAATTGCATGTAGCATTTCGGCGCCTCAACAAAGCTTTTTTTGATAGTGAATTGCCCGAGCCGGCTATTACAATTCAATCCGGGGGAAAGAGATCCACGATGGGTTGGTGTACTCTTAAACCGATCTGGCGAGACAAAGAAAAGACCATTCAGATGTATGAGATCAATATCGCCGCGGAATATTTAAACATCGATTTCTACGAAACAATGGATACGCTGCTGCATGAAATGATCCATCTGTATTGCAGAATACATAATATTAAGGAGACCTCTCGAAAGGGACAATATCATAACAAACGCTTTAAGGAGGAGTCACTGAAACGTGGATTCTACTACCCCGAGAATAAGCCGGATAAAAGGATTGGATGGTCATATTCTAAAATTACCGAAGAAACAAAAAAACTTATTGATACATTCAATATCAATACAGAGGTTTTCCAAATCGCAAGAGGCACGTTTGTGAGTAATCAAACAGAAGGGCCGGAGGGCGAAAGAGAAGAGCAGCAAAAATCCCACAATCGGAAATACATATGCCCAGTCTGCAGTCAATCCGTCCGGGCGACGAAGGAAGTAAATATCATTTGCGGGGACTGCATGGAAACTATGGAGGTTGAAATCCAATAATACCAATCAAACAAGAAGAAGCACGTTCAGAATATCTGAGCGTGCTTCTTCTTTCTGGAGGAACCTTCACCAGTATACCACTTCCCGATTAGATTCATACGACCATCAACGAGTAAGGAATGCTCAAAAAGTCCTTGCCTTTTTCTTTACATCGGAACGCAAAGGAGGAAAAGAAGGCCAATGGAATCTACCGGCTCTTAGACGCAGAGCGTCTTAGAGCCGGTGAGTCGCTTGGCCTTCCCGACTGGGCGAACTGGGGGATCCAAAATTTTTTTGAATAGTCAGGTTTAAAAGATTCAGAGACTGGTCATACTGATAATAGATTTGATGATTTGAGGAGGAACCTGATATGAGCAGGGCAGTAAAAAAGACATGCCGTGAATGCAGAAGCAGCGTTATGCTTTCAGATAAAATTTTTGATAAACAGTGGGGGCTGTGCAGCTCTTGCTTCATATGGTACAAAAAAATCGGAAAAGGCTTGTCCGCAATAAAAGCCAATTAGCAATATTCTACCCTTCCATCTTTTGTAACGGGTATGATGCGGAACTCGTCTGCGCCATATTTTTGCTGAAAGAAGTTAACAATTTCCGGATGATTTAAGGCCAGCTGTATAATCTCTTCAGCCAGCGGAGTTTTAAACAGGTCACAGGCGAGTGCAAGGCGCTTTAGTTTTTTATGTGTATCGGCATCCAATTTAACCAGCACTGCCGTCTTCTTATCGCTCCTTGTTTTGCGGGCCTTGGCCGGCGCGGGTATCCCCTGCTGAATCATGCGTACAACCTTCTTTCTTTCGAGAATAGGTTACTAAATCATTAAATAAATTAGTCATTTAATGATTTAATATGCAAGAAGAGAGAGGGTTATGACAAGTCATTATCCGCTTGCGGATAATGGCCGGAACGAACGGAGCGAAGCGTAGTTCGGGCCCCAGCCGATTGACCGACAGGGAAATCGGCTGGCGCGCGCAAAAAGGCAGCCGGCCTCTGCGTAGTGTGAGCAGAAACCGGCTGCCTTCAAATGTTTTCCTATTCACAGTATAGCGCGATTTGAGGACACAGCTGCGGGCAACTTTTGGTCTTCCTTCGTAAAGATCTCGACCTCATGACCCTCTGTTGCAAACGCCTTTACCATACCGAACAAACCGCCGAGAAAGAGTACAGCACCAAGACACTTCCACAGTCCACTATCCAAAACACCAGGAACCATACCTAAAAAAAGAATCACAACCGGAGTTAACCAAATCCAATTACTGTTTGCCACCTTGGATAAAACTCTCATGTTTACCACACTCCCATAATTTGATAAAATGAGAGGCGTGATACTTACCACAGTTAACACGCCTCGAAAGCCGTTTGCTTATGCAAGCGGTTTTTGCTTTTTACTGGCCATCATAGCAAGCTGATGGGCGACAATCTTTTCATCGAGAGCTTGAGATAGATTCAGTACATCCGGTGAAACCAAGTTGCCGATCCCCGCCGCTTTGTTCATCTTCTCCCGAAGCTCCTCGATTTCTCTTTCAAGAGGCCCCAAACTTTGAATCTGTGCGTGTTCTTTTAACATGCTTCTCAAAATAACCCCCTCAATAAAGACATTTCAGCCATTTTCGTAAAGGCTTCATCAACGGTCAGTTCCGAATGAAGAAAGACATCTGCGTCGTAGCCATATAAGATTTCCAGAACATGAAACTTGAGCTGTTGTTCTGCAGTAAGTGAATCCAGGAACGTTCTTACCGCAGTCTTTTCAGCCTGGTTCGGAAATGGGATGACCTGAGCCATTGCGGTTTTGCCTTCCGGCGGCTCATCCGTCATTACTTTTTCAATTTCTTTGGTTTTCGCCGGCCGCGCCGGCTCCCTCCGGTCAACTTCTGGAAAAGAGTCGCGCATCAAATCCGGACAGTTCCGCGGAAAAACACCATTCAAGATTCCTTTCCGAATCAGTTCACGTTCATATTCTTCTCGTTCAAATACAGTTGCATCTGCGTAGCTCGATCCGCATTGTTCCGCATAGGCAACAATAGCGGCTTTTCGATCATCAGATAACACCCGAGTTACAGATAGATAACGGGGACCTAGATATGTATGGCCTTTCCATTCGTATCCGGTCGGCTCTTCATAATCGGTTTTCCACTTTACCCGGGTATAACTTTCAAAACGGTACAAAACCTTTTGAACATCGGGCTTTTGTGGTCCATCGGTCCAGGAGACCGTTACACTGTTGTATTCAGAGGTAAATGAAAATTTCACTCCGGGAAACACTTCTTTTAGTGCATCCTTGATGTGCTTTTTCGTTTCTTTTCCTGCTAAATGGATCATGTCCGTTGTCATAATATCCAGCTCCTTTTTTTTAATGAAGGCGGGGGAGAATCCCCGCCAGTTATCAGCTCGTCAACCCCAGCGCCTCGGCGGAATGAATCATGGTTTCGTACATTTCCGATGCGCCTACAAGACGAAGACCCCGGACAACCTCACCCGAATCAATATTCTCGCTCCGGGCGAAATGTACCATTCTAGCCGCAGATTCCGCGGCATTATCCTTCCACTTGTCCAAATCAAAGGCATGAAGCATTTTATGGCACGCATGGAAGGCACCGAGTAGATGCTCAAATTCCAACGCTTCTTCCGGATCGTGTCGGCTTTTCAGCCTTTCATGCAGTTCACGCGCCTTGAGACGGTGAGTCTCAAGGTATTCCAACAATTTACAGCGAAGTTGATTTTCTAACGCATTCATCATTATGAAGTCCTCCTTAAACGTTGTAAGTGAATTGGACAATTTCCCAGCTCGTACCCGCAATGTAGGTTTGAGCCTGCTCGATGGACGAAAAACCTTGGCGATACTCGTTTCCACCTTGTTTACATTTGAAAATCACCTTAACTGCCATCTTGACCGACTCCTTTATTTTCGAATTTTTTTGTTTACCTTATATCCGGATTTCTGTTTTCCGTTCTAGCCCGAGCGGCGATGAGCGGAAATCTTTAGGGTTTTGAGAACAGAATTTGCCTGGCGAACCAGCTGCTTGCGTATGTAGTTTTCAAAGAGCGTACATCCGTTTTTTTCGTATCCGTCATAGCCCGCTTAACCATGCCGGTTCTTGGAGGGCAAAGGTCTGCCCGGAGGGCTGAAAAAACTTTTCGGGTGGGGTTCCCGAAAAGTTTTTTCACCTTTTCCCGGAAAGGTTCGGTATGGTTGGCTATGATGACGGATACGAAAAAAGCCACGGATGTAGCGATTGAAAACGGAGTAGCAAGCAGCCACGCAGCGGTCAAACTGTTCGCAAAACCCGTGGTTTTTGCTTTTGACCTGGCTCTTAAGGAACTTGACCTTTGTTTTTCAAGAAGGTTTATGATTTTTTTCTTTCGAGAGATGAGGTAGGACGGGCCACCTAGAAGCCCAAGAGGGCACTGTAATCGTCGTTTGAAGGTGATCTGGGTAAGTACGACTTCACGAAAGAAAATCGAATCTAGGGCCACGTAGGCCCTCTGATAGAGTAATAAAAGCCTTGCTGGTTCTAGGTTTGTGAGCTTTTAGAGGTTTACTTCGGAACGCAAAGGAGGAGAAGCAGTCCAATGGAATCTACCGGCTCTTAGGTGCGGAGCATCTTAGAGCCGGTGAGTCGCTTGGGCTGCCCGACTGAACGAACTGAGGGAACCGAAAAGAGGCATTAAAAAAAGACCATCAAAATTGATGGCCATGAAGGTAAGTTATCTCTCTAAACTTTGATCTTGTTGAGGGATGTATTCCCGTACAGACCCATACTGCTTGTGTAAGGTATTATGATAACGCGTTTGCTGGCAAGAGAAGAGCTCGCGACCGACCTGCTGGATGGCTTGTTGCAGAGCTGATAATACGGCCGCTAATCCGGACATCGATTGCTGGATGGAATGAAGTTCTTGCGGAGGCGGAAGCTTTTTTTGAACGAGAGCGATTCTGGATTCAAGCAGCTCAACTTCTTTTTGAATACCTTGAGATTTCTCTGTAGCAGATCCCTTTAATTTTTCAATCAACGATGCCGGCTGTAGATCTTCCAGCTTACTAAGTAATTGATCGCGCTTAGTTTTAAGTGATTCCAGCTCATACAGCGGCTTCAATTTCTCTTTCTCATCAATATGCTTATCCCAAGCCTCGTTGTATTCTTTTTCGTAATGAACCTTTTTGTCTTCAAGTTCCTTAATTTGCAGACGAAGTTCTTTGTCCCATCCTTTAATAATGCGATCAACCCATTCGGGGGATTGCTTAGTATGGATCTGCAGCTTACCCTGATCGAATTCTGCCATTTTTTTAAACCCGGTGCTATTGTCAAAAACGAATGCCCGGTCACTCAGACGCAGCGCCTTTGGCACACGATCAAGCGATCGATCATACCGACGACGGATATCTTCTTCCGGAATAGAGTGTCCACCTTGTTCAACGCGCCGGGCAACACGTTCAATGTGGTAATCCACGTTCTTAAGACCCACATAGTACATGGTAATTTCAAAGCCGGCTGCCTTGGCACGCTGCATTTGGCGTACAACATTACCGCCTGCAAGTGTCGTTTCAATCGAAAAGTCTCGACGCTGATCGATACAGGACTGCACTCGCTTTAACGCTTCCCGGCCTGCAGCTACCGAAACGCTTTCTGGATGAAGGGGAGATAGCTGCTTGGCAATCGCATCAGCATCGATGACTTCACCAACCCGATTTCCAATCACTTCGGTAATCGTGCTTTTCCCGGCTCCATTCGTTCCGGCGAACACCGTCATATGGGGCTTATTTGTCATATTCAATTTCAGTTCTTTTTCCTTGTTCATCGAAGATTACCTGCATCTTTCTTCCATCGGCATATTCGCGGATCATTTTTCCGTCTTTTTCGTAAGTCAACGATGTGCCAGCAGCTTTTGCTTTTTTACGAGCAAGCTCCGTCGCATCGCGTAAGACCTGTTCAAGTTCTTCTTCTCGCATACGATCCTCCTGGTTATAGTCGATTACTCTGATCATAATGAAGATGTAGCTGCAAGGGCAATAGGGTAAAACACCCGCGGTAGATAATTCAAGCAAAGATGGAGTCTTTGCTACCGCAGGATGGCCTGCTAGGGATGAGAGGCACAAGCAGCGCTTGTGGCTTCCTTCCAGGGGCGAAAGCCCCTGGCCGGCGCGAGTGGACCCTACTGCGGGCCACCGTCACAACCGCGAGAAGCACCCACCGGCAACTGCCAGTCCTCCGCCAAGAGATCCCCGATCGTAAACGAACGAGAAAGAGCCAGGTTTATCCAATAGGCGAGATTGGGATCCTCCAGAGGAAGAACCTTCTCCAATGCTCCTTTGGCCACTTTTTCCATGACCGTAAGCTTGACATCAATAGTGTGGCCAATCTGTTTTTCCATATCAGCAAATTGTTGAACACGGTTAGCGGCGATATACTGCAGCGCGGCCCATTGGTGAGCGGTGGAAAATACGCAGCCCATACATGAGACTCGACCAAAGCCCAGATAATATACCGGATGAGGCATGATGCCAAATTCCCGGTGCAGGTCAAACATGGCCGCTTTCGTTTCATCAATGACCGGTCGCCAGTGATGAACGATTCTTTTCTTGCTTGACGATCGATGTCTCTCAGCTTTCAGATAATTGCAGCGATTACCGCCTTCACTTCTACGCTCTCCGGTGACATACAAAATTTTCTTCGGACGAAGTGCGGATCCGCTATATCGCGGATTGTTAACTAAAACACGTCGGGCTGGATCACTCTTAGCAGATGCACTACACCATCGCTTTAGAAGGTCGGGGCTTTGCGCGGGAAACTTCTTTCGTGTAGATGCTTTGCCCATTTTTGTTTGTAGCCGAATGACTTTCGCGGAATCGGTATATAGGACATCGGCGGTAAGACGGTTCTCACGAAGTAGCTCCCCTTTAAGCCCACCTTCTCTCCACTGAAAATAAATCGGCACATTAAAATAGGAGGCAACGGCTTGGCAATAGGATTCGGTTACGGGCCAATCCCAAAACTCCACGTGATCATCCCCCCAGCCATCAACGGCCTGGTGCCAAATCTCAAGTTTATTAAAATCCAGACCGGCTTTCTTTAGCCAAAACAAACATCCCATCGAATCAGCTCCACCTGATAAGTGCAAGATGACCGTATCATATTCATTAAGGGGAAAGAGCTCGATCGGTTCGGGCCCGGCTTTGAGTGGTTCTTCCTTCAAATCGTAAAATTCTATATTAAGCTGCTGGACTAATGAACTGTTCATGGGATTTGGCACTCCTATCCTAATCATATAACCTCAGTAAAGACTCTTCAAGAGTCTTAAAGAGTCTTAAAGAGTCTTAAAGAGTCTTGAAGAGTCTTAAAGAGTCATTAACAAAAAACCTTGTTAGGACAAGGTTTTCACCTTATCGGATAAGCAAACCGCCAAGCATAGTTGATTTTCACATCAATAGACAATGTGATTTTATTAAGCCGCCAGAATAAACCGGCTTTCTTAAAATAGACATGCCGGCCGCGGTCACGGAACCAGACATAACCCTCAGCCTCCAATTCACTGACTATATTCCGGATCACATATAAATCGTTCAGAGCCTTAATCAACGATATCTCTCTCCTCATAGAATTTATTTAATGCAGCTGCGCAAAATAGAATGTTCTTACGACTACTAGATTCATAACCGGGATGAAATTGACTCAGGAGTTTGTCAAAAACGCCCCAGCCTGCCTCGGTTTCAACCAGCTTACGGGAGACAAACCGTTTACCTTTGAATGACTTTTTTGGGGGCTGGCGGAACTCAACATTGTTCGATGTAGGAGGAGCAAAAAATTCTTTCCATGTTTCAAGTCCCTCGATATTTATAGCTTGCGCGGAAACGGAATTAAGCCGAGCTGACTTCATTAAAGCCGCCGACATGGAATAAGGCTGAACTGGCTTCATTAAAACACCTCTTCACTTTGATTTTGAGTCGATCGTTCAGGCATTGAGCACCTTTGCATCAGTTGCTTAATTTTTATTTGAAATGCTTCCCCGTGTTTTTTTTGCATGAACCGGCGTACCTTTTCAGGATCAGCATTCATCCAGCTGTCCACCCATTTCGGATCAACTGGGAGAGCAAGGGTATTTAGATCGATGGTTACCTTGATTGAATCTCCCTTGTTTAATTTGCCTAAATAATCTCGGTAAACTTTAACTTTCGCACGCTTGGCACCATTATTTGCATAGCTGCCGATAACAAGGATTTCAGTTCGGCTTGTTTGTCGGTAAATGACCCATTTTTTTGTGGCCAAAATGAGCCCTCCTTTACTTAAGTTGTGAAGGGCATGCAAGCATCTGTCCAGGTGCTTGCATGCGTTCCATTTATAAAGCAAGTTCATATTGCCCGGTCTTTTTCCAGCCTGCCGTCGCAGAATCCGGATGGGCCTCCACACATAATTCCGGGAGATTGGCCCGAACAAGCGCGTTCGGAATAACGGGCGAAACCGAATTACCGCACCGAGCTACTTGCGCCGATTTTGGATAAGGCTTTCCTCCGTCCACACGATCAATAATGTAGTCGGATGGAAATCCCTGAGCAGCAAACAGTTCATACGGTTCGAGCATCCGGAAGCCGATGTCCACGATCTGATAGAGTTGACCATCAATCGTGACATACCCAAGTTGATTTTCATCCATATCAGAATCGGATTCAGGATAGTACTCTTCAAGAAACGTCCGGACTTCGCCGAAATGATTAACGGCTGTAATAGTTTGAAGGGGATCCGTAACAGCTTGCCCGACATTGGTTCCTTTGAATTTAATGATATGGCTTGCGGCCATAGTTGCGTTGCTTCTGTCCGATCGGTAATCACTAGCCGGAGCCAGGATAGCCTCCGCTAACCCGAATTTGTTACCGCCCGCGGTGATGGTCCCAAGAGGCTTCTGTAGGTTTAACACGCGGGGCTGCTGCCCTTTTGCCTCACCGTATCCCACCTGTATAAGTGTCGGAGAAACCAGGCAATGTTCTGCCTTGGTCGTTATGGTTGTAAGCGGTTTTTCGACTTCATATTGCAGTCGGTCAGCCCCAAACCCAGTTTGACCAATACGAGCTATAAATGGCGTAACCACTCCATACCCATTTTTAGAGGTGATCGTTTGCAGTGGCTTATCGATCTCTTGTCCTCGAAAGTTATCACCTGAGTGATTGACCTTGATTATGAAAGGTTTTGCATTATTAATGACAAAGCGCATCATCCCCCTCGCAATCCGTTTTTTCGTATTAGGGGAGAGCTCTTTTTTTCGCCCAAAAATACTCGGACAATGGCGACTAAAATCAATGACTTCGGCAGCTGTACGATAAGGTTTCAATTTCTTCGTCTGAACATCAAGCGTGTTTGGTGCGCCATGTGTCGGTTTTGGCCACGCGATGGGTTGATCGTCACACCGAGCAATCAAAAAGAATCGCTTACGTGTGGTTGGCGCGCCGTAGTCGCAAGCTTTGATGCCCTCTCTCCACTCTACGCTGTATCCATTATTTTGAAGGGCCTTCACGAAAGAACGAAATGTATGTCCCTTCTTTTTGGGATCTGGATTACCGTTTGGTAGCAGAGGACCCCAATCTTTAAATTCCTCGACGTTTTCCAGGATAATGACTCGTGGTTTGACGGTAGCAGCCCAGCGGACAGCTACCCACGCGAGTCCCCGAATGTGTTTCTCTTTCGGCTTTCCTCCTTTAGCTTTTGAGAAGTGCTTACAATCCGGCGAGAACCAGCAAAGTGCCACACGCCGTCCCCTTGTAACCTCTACAGGATTTACATCCCACACCGATTCGCAGTAGTGGACCGTTTCCGGATGGTTGATCTTGTGCATCGCGATCGCATCAAGGTCATGGTTGATCGCAATATCAACCGCCCGGCCGATGGCCATTTCAATTCCCGTAGACGCGCCACCGCCACCTGCAAAATTGTCTACAACGATTTCTCCGCTGTATATAACGCGCTTCATGATACGTTTTTCCACGCGGTGCTCTACACGTTCGGCAACTGCCTGCATGTTGTCAACCCTCTCTATACGTTCTTTGTTGACTTGCTTATCCAAATCGAGAATCCGGATTCGCTTGTGTGTCTAGCCCGAGCGGCAATGAGCGGAATGCCTTAGGTTTTGAGGAGCAGATCTGCCGCCGGCTTGCCATCGTGTAGCATATGGAGTTTTCAAAGAGCAGAACATCCGTATTTCGAAGTGGTCAAAGCCACGATTAACCTCACCGGTTCTTGAAGTGCAAAGGTCTGCCGGATTGTTCCGGATGGACTTCTCGAAAGAGAAGTCCACCTTTGCGCGGAGAGGTTCGGTGTGGTTGGCTGACATGACCAATTCGAAAAAATCCGGATGTGATCGTAGAAAACAATAGGAGCGAAACTGCAGCATGGCCATACTTCTGCGAGGCAATCCGTTGGTTTTTAAGGAATTTAGTAGTTTGATTTTGTTCTTTCGAGAGGGTTTGCTTCGATGAACGAGCTTCGCGGCCGTAGCATAGCGGAGGCCACAGGTGAATCAGAAGTCACCGCCCCGCGGCGGTGACTTCCATAAGGCGCAAAAAAAAGAGCTGCGGCTGCAGCTCTTTCTTGTTAGCGATGGTACCGATCTTTTATCTTCCCGGTTAGCTGTAGAAAAGCTGCTGGTAAAAGTAAAAGTACCATTTTAGGGGACACGTAAAATGATCGCCAGACAAATATTTTTTTCTCTATCCAAGGGAATGAACGGGACAGTTCTGCCTTTCCTACATAGTCCCCTTCAACCGTAATTGCACGGTCTGCTGGCCGTATGCGAAGTTTCTCGATTGGAAACACGGATAACGGTAAAACGACTTTGTAGAATCTGGGCGTTGCCTCGGACCAATGAGAAAACCAAAATGATCTCATTGTTGGTTCCTCCGAACCCTTATGCTCAGAAAGATGAAACCAGATGAATTTTTTGGAACGGTCTTTCCGGGGCATGGAATAATTTGATTCCCGGCTGCCGTTTGCGATAAGATGAACCGTTCCCGTCTGTTCTTGGTTCAAAGCGTCATGATCGGAAAGGTAATCTGTGTAATGAATGAGATTATGGCCAGCATACTTACTATATTCATCAACTGTCATTGGCCGAATGTAGTAAGCGCCGCGGTGTATATAAAGCAGAGCACCCATAATGATATAAGCGAGAAAAAGAAATACCGTACCAAGAACAAACCAAACAACTCCGTAGAGACTATAGAGCAACTGGAGATTGAAGCAAATCCAATAACTGCAAACCATACAAATGATTAAGATGATAAATAGGTTAGTGAATATACCTAACCCCATCAATAAGTTTCGAACAACCCCTACTCCACCTCGAAGCTTTTTTTGTCTTTTCCTCTCCGTTTCGATTGCACTTTCCCCCTTACTTTTTATTACTATATAACGGTCATTTCGGTGAATTTATAGAGAGTTCGTTTGGGGACTGATCAATGGCTGCCAAGGATAAATATGCTCTCGGCAGCCAACGGCTTACATTCGTTTAAATGGCAAATGCAGCTTGTCCATCTGCCATCAGCACATTTTCCTCTAATCGTTTGTTCTGATTTGACCTAGTCGTCAAAAAAAGTCTTGGATATCTCCCCAGCAAGATTAGCATATTTTCGCTCATCCCTCTTTCGGGGCCGGAGACGAGCCGGCCCTGTATTTAGTTGCCCATTTGTTTGCAAAATTCCGGATCAAGAAGACGAAGACGACGAATCGCATTGTCGAGCGCAACCCTTGGCATCCGCAGTCTGATACCCAAAACGACCGGCTGCCTTCAGTTCATCCAAGCGATTTAAGCGAAAAATATAATTATTCCACGCGTTTTCCCAGGTTTCGACCGGTGAACTCACGCGGACGGTGGTTTTCTTTTGTCTTGGGATCCTAATCACTTCCTATCTTGGTTTTGTTGGCTTCGCGGGCTTCACAGACAGCCCCCAATCGGGGAAGGGGCCCCGGTTGGGGGCCGCGCTTCCTCGCCGGTTACGCTGCATCTTCAAAAGTCACGCCCAGTTTATAATCAGCGGCCTTTTGTGCCTGGCTGGCCGCCTGCACAATGAACCGGTTATCATCCTTCAGCTTTCGGAGCCAGCTGGCCACGTAGGCAGCGCTATTGTCGATCGTGCTGTTGTCGATGCCGGCTAAGCCGCACAGCATCGCCGCGCCGATTTCCGCGACTAGCTCTTCTTTGCTGTAATTCTCGTCCCCGAATTGACCGAACTCCGTAATTCCAGGCCGTTTTAAACGCGTGGCATGGCCGGTACTATGCACGAGTTCGTGGAAGAGCGTAGAATAATATTCCTCGGCCTTCGGGTAGTCACAGATCGGCGGCACGCTTACAAAATCCTGCGAAGGCCGGTAGAAGGCACGTCCGGACGCAAAGCGTACCGGCGGCGCACCGGGATAGCTCTTGCAAATGCGCTCGGCTGCCTCAATCGGGTCATGCTCGAAAGTCGTATCGCCTCGTTTACTTGTCAGTCCCTCGCACTGCTTATTGATTTCGAACACGGTGTAATAGCGCAAGAACGGGATTTTTTCTAGCTCCCCCGTTTTCTCATCCTCCTTCTCGATCCAGGTCCAGAAAACAACCATATGCCCTTTTTCACCCTTTTTTACTTTGCCGCCGGCCTCCGTTACTTGCTTGAATGAAGCATACTCGCCCGGTTCCAACAAAATCGTATTGATTCCGCGGTACGGCTTTTGGGATTTCCAATTTACCGCACCGCCGACTGCCCACGGCCTACGCCACGGAACAACGCCTTGTTCTAAAAGGTGAATCATACGGGATGTAATGATGTCGTAAATTTTTTCGCTCATATGGTAGTTCCTCCTGGTCGTCAGATGATGTATGATGGAGGGGCGAAGGCTCCAAAATCTTCGCCCCGGCCGGATTGCTCCCAATTAGCAGCCCGGCCTTTTAATAATCTTCAGGAAGTAAAAATGTGGTTACGCTCCGGTCAGCTTCCGTAATGATCCAAAACTTTACACCCGAAGCGCTGGTATAGGACGACAGAATCCGATATCCTTCCTCTAAGGCTTCGTTGTTGCTTTCCCTATCCTCGGGCGTTACATCGCCCCAATCGCCGTTATGATGCCGTGTAAGAGCTGAAATGCGGTCATCTTCGGTCGTCTTTTCCATTGCACCCGGTGTACTAACAATGATTCCAAGAGGAAATTTTCCGATAAATGTATGAGTCATGCGTTTACTCGCTCCTTCGTGTAGGTATTTAGCAAACCATCCAACTTTTGCGATTGCGCAATCACCTGCGGCGCGGCCGGCCCGTACAGGCTGGCCAGCGCGTTCAGCTTGGCACGTTCAATCTCGATTTGCTCTAAAAGATTTTTCATCCATGCAATCCCTCCCTCATGCTTTTTTGATTGTTCAATCCGCATGGCATTGTGTCCCGAAAAGGCGAAAAAGCGATCCAATAAAAAAGAACCGGCCCCGGTCGGTTCTATCCATCTTCAATCTTTTGTTTGGCTTCGGAACGCAAAGGAGGAAAAGAGGACCAATGGAACGTACCGGGACTTGGCTGGGCCGGTCTTGCCCAGGTTAGTCCCGGTCGGTCGCTTGGTCCTCCCGACTGAACGAGCTGGGGGATCCAAAGTATCTTGAAATAATGCCTTGAACATGCCTGGAAGAACCATGTACATCTTGCTGCTGAAGCCAGGAAGAAGGTATGCTGATCTCAAAAGAGAAAAAAGGAGGATCATCCTTATGGACGAAGAAATGAAGGACATACCAGGCTACGAAGGGTTGTACGCGGTGACGGAAAGTGGCCGCATTTACAGCCACTCGAAGAAAAACTTTAAAATCAGAAACGGAAGTCCCTATGGCTTTAAGCATGTGCATCTGTACAAAGCCGGTAAAAAGAAGCTGTTTAAAACAGGGTTGCTCTGGGAATCCCTTTTTAAGAATTTACCAAAAATCGCCTACAAGGGTATGTGACGGCAAATAAGGCAGCTCTTCCATTGAAGAGTTGCCTTTCGTCGTGAATAAGAAAAGAATCCGTGTATTTGTGATCTGTTAAAACTTGGACTACTGACACTCCGGTCTCCCTCCTGAAACAAATGTTTAGTATCCATCCCTTTCTATTTGGATTCGGATAGGTACATTAATAAACTAATGCAAGCTCTATCTGAGACGCGGACTCGTTCCATTCTTCATACTGACTTTGAAACCTGGCGTTGTAGGCAATGCAGTCATCGCCGTTCCATCCTTGGGGAGCTTTGACTTGCTTCGGCGTTGTAAGAATCTTAAACTTCCGTCCCAGCAACCAGGTTGATGAATCCGAACTAAAGAATGGGAACTCAAGGATCAGCGGGGAGCCGCATCCCAGCAAGTGAAACAACTGGCCAGGAAAACGGTCAAACAACTCCGTGAAATACTCCCTTTTTTTCTTTTCGGAAAGCCCAACTGTCCCTCCAATCCCGATAACTTCTTGATCTGCAGATACCATTTTTTTCAGCTCAGACCAATCGCTTCCGTAGTGAAACACCTCAATAGGACTAAAACCCTTGGCTCGTAAATATTCGGTGTTTTCTCTGGAAGCATCGGCATTCCCGATTACGTCAAGCGTAAAAGCACCATAAATTAAGTGTTGGAAGCGATCAAGGAAGGATGCATATTCCTCGACTAGCAACAATGGCACGTCTTTCCCTTTCTTTATCGCTTGGTCAACGGTGTATGCCCCACTATCGATAAGTAGCTTAATTCCGTAGAGCTTGGCAAGCTTTTCGAAATGAGCGTACCAGTTCTTCCGGAATCGTACATGTGCATAAGACACCAGGAAAAAGCGGGCACCGTTGGCTACTGCCAGATGCAAATCCTTTGGAGATCTCACAGCGCCACTAAAAAAATGCCGAACCGATTTTAACGTAATTCGCATTAACCCACCTTTCGTTGCTTTATGAATTCGAGACATATTTATGAATATTGCACGCAATAAACCAAGCATCGCGCTATTAAATTTGCACTTGAACATTGTTGCCAGCTCTTTTCGGGTTACTGTACGGCGATAAAACAAAAAGGTCATTGCCTTTCTCAGCATGCTACGTTTGATACGCTGAGGTGCTTTACTTTTTTTCGTCAAAAATAAAACTTCCGAACGGGTAACCTCTACAATTACATTCTTCATCCCTCGCCCGGTCAGGTACTCTCGGTTATGCAGTTTTCGAAAAAAAGCTCTTTCCTTCTTGGCTGCTTTTATCGCATAGTGATTCATATGTTCCTCCGTTCGCTTGGGTTGATTAAAATCCGGCTTCGTGTGCTGGTCTAGCCTAAGCGGCGATGAGCGGATTGCTTCGGGACTTGAAGAGCAGATCTGCCACCAGCTGGGCCAGAGTGTGTCACATAGAGTTTTCAAAGAGCAGGAACATCCGTATTTCGGAGCCGTCATAGCCATGTTTGACCGTGCCGGTTCTCGCAGCGCATTGGTTTGCCCGGCGGAGCCGGGATGGCGTTCTCAAGGAGAACGACCACCATTGCGCGGAGAGGTTCGACATGGTTGGCTAGGATGACGGATACGAAATACGAACGGATGTGGCTCGATGAAAACGACAGAAGCGAAGCGCCAGTGCTGCAGACACTCTGCGAATGAAGTCCGTTGCTTTTTCTTCCTGATTTCACTAACAAGGGTTGGTTAGGTTTTATCTTTCGAGAGGGTTTTCTTCGTGGAGATACATCGCACGGCCAGAAGGCCCGAGTGGGCGCGTGTAATGCGGCCGCCGGGCCTGCCGGCCACATAATAATCAGAAGGCACCGCCCGGGGCGGTGGCATCCTTTAGCCGGTTTTTGGCTAGGAGCCGCACATCAATGCAGCTCCGGACGCAAGTCTAATCCAAATAAAAAGAGCCCTCACCTAGGGCTCTTCATTGGATCATTTTTTAAAAGTCAGGAAAATAGTAATGTGTTTCAAGGTCCAGCTTGCTCCAGCCTTCTTTATATTTCTCAAGTTTAGCCGCCGCCAGCTTGTTCAGGCGCTCAGATCCGATTTTATCATTACGGGAGTACAAGTCCCCCTTTGAATACAGGATAATTATTTTGTCACTGTGGTAGGTTGGGATTTCAAAAACGCGGCAGAAAGCTTCATTTTCTTCAAAGTCAATGAAGATTACCGCGTTGCCGCACCAATTATTAAACTCTAACCGAGCTGTTTCAAGGCCGACGAATGTTTCAGTCATGTTCATTCTCCTTCTCCTTTATACGGGGATTCGGTTGATTGCGAACGATGACCCAGTCCCTGCCTATTTTGCTGGCCTGGATCTTTCCGGAAGAGCAAAGGTTCTTCACGGATCCAGGGTTTTCGTAACCCCAGAGTTTAGCTGCTTCCTCAACACTCATGATGTTATGTAATGTATTCTGCTGGCTGTAATAGCTATGCAGGTAATTGTCTTTTAAAGGTTCGTCCGTGAATTGTTCGATATCCATATTCGCAAGGATCTCCCCGAACATGTCCATCAAGTGCACTTCAGTTTCCCCGAACTTGTGAGCATACTCCATCAGCTCTTCATGTATTTTTTGAAAGGTCTTGGCGGGCGATCGTCTGTATCGCTCCAGGTATTTCGACGTGATATTAGGCTTGTCTCTTTCAAATAGTCGCTCCCCGAGTACATTGGCGATGGCTAGAAGCCGACCAAAGGAAACGTCGCGGTTAGTGGTCATCTTAATCGTTCCCTCCTTGATATGCGCATGCGCATCTTCTACTATAAATATACCATATGCGCATGCGCATATCAAGAATAATTTCTAGTTTCTAGGAGGATAATCCGTATGCGCGGAGTACGTCCCTCCGTTGAATAAAAAAAGAAACCCTGTTAGGGGTTGTCATGACATTTTTCTCTTATCCATAAGCCGGGGTCCATGTATCACTTATTTTGTTTTGATTAGGGCCGAGTGGGCGGCGTGTAATGCGGCCGCAGCTCCTTCCGGCCACATAATAATTCAGAGGCACTGCCCCGGCGGTTGCCCTCCTTTTGGCAGGTTTTTGGGCTGAAAAATAGGAGCCGCACAATGGTGCAGCTCCTGACTTTTTCAACTTGTTTTAAACCTTGACTAATTTCTCCATGCAGTCCTCCAACTTTTCTTCACCATTACAGCAGTAGGACCAGATAATCTGATGATACTCGCTTGCTGGCACTCCCGTTTTTAGTTTCATTATCGTGCATTGTCCATGATCCGAGTATTTTTCAGGAAGGGAGGGAACTTTCCAAGCATCATGACTATCCAAGAATGCTCTGGTAGTTCTTTTTGCATACTCAATGATCTCTTCCAAGTCTGAACTGATCAATACACTTTCGACGTTAAGATTCTCAAGATAGAAAAGATATTGATATTCTTCCTTCTGAACTTCCACATTCGCTATTTTGTTCATGCTAATCCTCCAGTCGCGTAATGTCTTCAATTGCCGTTCCACAAAGTCGATTCCGATCATATTCGATGAGTTCTGCACCAGTCATAATGCGGACTTCACTCCGCCAGATCCCAAAAAAACAATGAGTGATTTCTACCTGGTAGCGCTCGGTTCTACCCACGATATCTATATCCTCCTTACTCCGGAACAATGATTTTAAAAGCGCAGGATGCACAGCAATAAATCTCAGCCGCTTGATCATCTGGTAATTCCCTGATGTCCCCCATTGATTCGCATTCGATAATTCTAGTGTCTTTCTCATGCTTCATTTCGGTTTGGCAATTTGGACACTCGATTTTAATTCCCACTATTTCTACACCTCACGAACATATTGTCATTGCTTTACAAAAGCTGTTTTGCCGGGGAGCCCCCGGCTTTTGTGGTAGAGTCACATGACCATAAAATTCTCATTAATCACGCCATACTGCCCCGAATCTTCGATGTAATACACATACCTCCGATTGGCTGTCGAGCCATACGAAGCCATTGAGAGATCAGCACTCGTAATATAATTTTCTTGCACAGAGTGGATGTTAATATCTTTAAGGCTAAAAGGTAGTTCTTCATTTACAGAGTAATTGCTACAAGTAAAAGTCTGCACATATTCAGAAATTGTACTAAAAAGATCTACGACCTGTGCAAGAACTAACCAATCAGAAAATGTAATTCGTTTAGGTACGATTCGTTCAGTATCCCAAAAAGTAGATACAGTAAATGCCCGATCCTCAGCAGGTTGACCAGCCACAAGTATGTCATCGACATACTTCAACCCTTCGTATGGTGTACCTTTTAGAAGAGCGTTGATGACAATTTTTGTCGTCAACTCATACATGTCTTCGCTTTTGTTATCCCACAAGAAAATATCAAGTACTGACACTCAAACCAACTCCTTATATTAAATTTGTGGCGCTGGTGGCTTAAAGCCACCACGCGCATCTTCCAGCCGTAAAGATCATTTCATCGAGAAAAGTTTCATCTTCTCCATCCAATTCAGGCAATTCAATAACGGGTTCTTTCTCTAACGATTCATTATTCATAGCTGATTCATCACCTTCTGATAATTTTTTGGTTGATTTTTTGCCTTAATCGAACATCCGGCTTCGCGTGCCGGTCTAGCCCGAGCGGCGATGAGCGGAATGCTTTAGGACTTGATGAGCAGATCCGCTGCCAGCTGGCCAGCGTGTAGCGTATGGAGTTTTCAAAGAGCAGAACATCCGTATTTCGGAGCCGTCATAGCCACGTTTAACCATGCCGGTTCTCGCAGCGCAATGGTCTGCCCGGCAGAGCCGGGATGGCGTTCTCGAAGAGAACGACCACCATTGCGCGGAGAGGTTCGACATGGTTGGCTAGGATGACGGAACCGAAATACACACGGATGTGGCTCGATGAAAACGACAGAAGCGAAACGCCAGTGCTGCAGACACTCTGCGAAAGAAGTCCGTTGCCCTTTCTTCCTGATTGGACTAACAAGGGTTTACGGTTCGGTTTTGTCTTTCGAGAGGGTTTTCTTCGTGGAGTTACTTCGCACGGCCAGAAGGGCCGAGTGGCCGCGTGTAATGCGGCCGCCGGTCCTGCCGGCCACAAACATTCCGAAGGCACCGCCACGCGGCGGTGACATCCATTAAAAAGTTTTGGACCGGTTCAAAGGGCTTGCTTATCTTCGAATATTTTGAGCCAGCGATTTTTAGGTTATGTTATAATTTGTTAAAAACGTCTATGGGAGTTGCTACTGTTTGCTATTTCACAGAATCCTCAAGGAATCATTTCCTGTCTCTTTCCTACAGCTCCATCCATATGATGTACTTGAGAATATGAAGGAATGGGACAACGCATTCAATTGGACGGTTTATTTTGGCTTAACTGGCTTCGAAGTGTATAAGATGGTCATTAAGGGTAATGATGATATACAAGGGGCCATCGCATTGGAGCGAAAGGAAGATCATGTGTTTGTGCATCTGATAGAAAGTGCCCCTCGTAATCGCTTCGATAAGGTATTTGAGCGTGTAGGTCTTAATCTCGTGGCTTTTGCCTGCAAGCGGAGTAAGGAGCTTGGACATGAGGGTTTTGTATTGTTTCAATCCAAGACAAAACTTATTCAATACTATGAGAAAAATATGTTTGCTCAACATATTGGAGGAGGCAACATGATTATATCCGATGTTGCCGCTAATCGATTGATTGAGTTATACTTAACGGAGGGGTGATGCACAATGATTAAAAAGTATCCAGCAGCTGATCTTGATGTAGTTGCCCGCCGGCTCACAAACGGAAATTATGTAGTCCAACCTGGACTGATTCCCGATCCCGCACGTGACAAGATGGTCAGTGATGCCATCGCAAAAATGAAAGCTGAACGTAAAACAGTCGAAGCTCGCCAATGAGGCGGGCTTTTTTTGTATGAGTTTTAAGCTTGACTGCAGTAAGGTCTACTACAAAATGGGTTCAAAAATTGCCTCTTTCGAGAGGGTTTACTTCCGAATTTGCTTCGTACGGACAGAAGGGCCGAGTGGCCTCGTGTAATGCGGCCGCCGTTCCTGCCGGCCACAGGTTAATCCGAAGGCATCGCCACGCGGCGGTGGCATCCATTGTGGTGGGCTTACCATTTATAAAGGAACCGCTGACGTAGCGGTTCCTGATATGAAGGGCGTATTTCTTACACAGAAGGGTATAAGTGCTCGTACAGTTCTTCTAATTCTTCATAGGCGTTATCCCAGCCCTCAAAAACTTCCCAGCGAATAAACCTGTTCTCCAAATAAATACGTACGATAGATTTAAAATTACGCTGATGATCTCGGTAGATAGTGTCATAATAACAATCCTCATTTTTATCATTCCTCGAAAGACCTTCCTTATCAAAATGGTTCTGATTCTGGACCTCAAAGGCTTGGCAATAAGAAAGAAAATCTTGATAGGTTCGTCTCATTTTATAAGGGTCCCATACCTTCCACATTTTTTGCTTAAGACAGCATTTTCTTCACTTGCCCGTAAATATATCCACTCAGAGGTCGTGTAGTCATACTCCAGGAAAAATTCAATTATGGACCTATAGCCGAGCTCAGTAAGTAATTTTCGAAACCAAGGCTTCGTCACTTCAAAGGTTATGCCGAAGTCACTGCCAGTATCCGGATCATACGTACCGTAAGTCCAGATTTCGATTTTGTCCCTCTTTTTAATTTTTTTATGTTTCATCGAAATGCCCTCCTTTTTCCTTACGCGGAGAACGAACCATGAAGCCCTGGCAATGCAAGACTAGACGAAATGAAACAAAGGGATTGATCCGGGCATTGTCCGGATCGCCCCGTCGTGGAATGCTTTTCGGCTACCCCTTTAGGGGCTTGGCCTTGCATTGTAAAAAGGGCGAAGTGGTAAGGTCGGAGCGTAAGGATTAAAAAAGTCGTCAAATCAAAAAAGAGCTGCATGCAGCTCTTCTCCATTGTTTTATAGGTTTAGGGTTTACATCGGAACGCAAAGGAGGAAAAGCAGTCCAATGGAATCTACCGGCTCTTGGGAGCAAAGCTCCTTAGAGCCGGTGAGTCGCTTGGATTGCCCGACTGTACGAGCTGGGGGAACAGAGCCTCCTCGCGTACCGAATCAATTAGCCCAACCCATGAACTCAGTCTTTACATGGGTTGGAGTCGATATGTTAACAAAGAACAAATTAGAGAGTAGGCAACAGCCCAGAAGCGTAAAAAAGCGCTTTGTCCGGATAGGACAATGAAAGGAAACATTTATCACATTAAATCTGATTTATAAAACCAAACAATTTTTGAAACTCCTTCTATTTTAACTCCAACATTTTCTGGCGCTTTCTCTGAGAATTCCTTTACAATTCCAAATTTACTACAGTAACCGTCTTTAGAATTGATCAAGACTATGTCATTTATTTTCATATCGTCATTCCTCCATTACCCAATGGCAAACGGCCCTTAGAAGCGCATTTATGGCCCTTAGATTGCAAGTCATGTCCCATTCTCAAGCTGAATATACTCGGCTAAAATGTTCAATCGTCGGCAGGGTATAGATTTCTTCGATCAATCGATCTTTGTCATACATCAAAATGATATCAGCACCCGGCATCCCTTGATAAAGAGACTCCAGGAGCATACATAGCTCAATGTGATCGCTTCTGTTGTAGTAGCAGCGGTAAAGCTGGCTTCCTTTGCAGGCATAAGGAGGGTCCAAGTAAATCGTTGTCTTGTCGCGCCAGTAATACTCTTCAATTAATTCGCAAGCATCCATGTTATGCAGGGTGATCCGGTCACTTACACGATGGATGCGAGTGATCCGTCTGCACAAGTCATCCGAGTTCCACCTGGATAATAAGTCATTCTTGCTCCCCATTCGGCCACCTAGCGGATTAGCCTTATAAATACCCGAGTAAGCAAGCCGGTTCACAAGCAGCTGCGCCCAGGCTGCATCAAAAATGTTGCAAGAAGCGTAGTCGGACTTCAAGACTGCTTGAGCTGCAAAAAAATCTTCATGAGTAGGTGAAGCACTTTGAATTCTTTGCAGCAGCTCAAAGGGCGCATGCTTGATTGTCCAGAACAACGCGTAGATGCCAAAATCAAGATCATTTAGAATAAGCTCGTCTATAATGCCGGCCATCAACAAAGCCAGCTCCACGCTTGCGCCGCCGGCATATGCACCTACCAACGTCCGTGTGGCCTCCGGTTGTAAAAGAGATAAGATAAGCGGGATGATTTTGGACTTTCCACCTGGATACCGAAGAGGAGACGCCCGCTTGTTCAAACGTATTTTACTTTGAGGCAAGGGGGAATTTTTCCCCTGTCCATCTTCAAGAATGAGTGTGAAACGATGTATGTGAGCCGGTTCCGGATCAAGATAACTGTACCCGTCACAGCAGGAACACCAGAACCCATTATTTATTGGATCATATTCAGCATCGGACGAATCCTCATGATTTTCACAAAAGCGGCAGATAAATAGCAGGGGGCTCTCTCCTTTCAAAACCGGGTACAGCTACTTATTTCAATGAGTGCTGTTTTGCTCGGCCCATGAGCTTAAAAACAAGTGGGGCATGCTTAATTTTCCGCCTCTACGATAAGAATGGTTGATCCAGCATGATCTTCTCCAAGGATATCTATGTCATCCTCCGGACCCTCTATACGGCGTTTTGTATAATCATCGTAGGTAACTCCGGTGTAATCGAGGAAGGCAGCTTTAGCTTTCTCTTCGGCGAGAGGACCCATAAAAGCAGAGACGTCTTGCAAGGAATCTTGATCGAAGCGAAGCATAAGAGCGATTTTCATTAGGTAGATTTCCCCTTTCGGATATCGCCGGGAATTATGGTCCCGGCTGCCGCAAAGCGATGTGCAAGAAAGAAGCTAAACAACGTATTCTATAGTTAATCGATGAAAGGCTTGTGATGCAGCTGCTTTCACTTCGGGATCGTCAGCGTACTCCATAACAGCTCGAAAAGCTGAAATATCATCTACATCGTCTGAAAGGCAATTGAGCTCCCATGAGATATCATGGCGGAAGTTAGGTTCCGGCGCATTATCGGTCCGACATGGAAACCATTTCTTCTTGTAAGCGGAAGTCGCTTGTACGATGGCGTCATCGTAGGAACATGCAAGCATGGGATAGGACTCCAAATTGTTATATCCGTGAAGCCAAATGACATAGATGAACGTTTTATTGCCTTCAGCGGCTGCCGATTGTGTTTGCCGTTTTGTTTGCTCTTCCATTTAAATATCCTCCCACTGTTTACGTCCGCTTTTTTGATCCCACAACTCCCAAAAATCCGAACCCGTCTCTTTTGCTTCAATAAGTGTTTCGATAGCAACTCTGGCCTCGATGGTGGAGCAAAACCAAGTGGCTCCGGGCATGACGTTTACAATACCGTCTGTCACCACGTAACCGCGGCGAATATCATTCCCCCGAACGATCCAATGGAGTTTCCCAAAGTCGAGTTTGGGCTTGATAGTATAGCCCTTATATTCAATACGGATATCCGGAACGTTCATGATTCCGTTGCTGATCAAAGGTGCTTTTTCTTTTTTCATGTCTGGGCACTCTCCTTGTGGTTTTGCCAGCTGGAGCCGGTGAATCCGGCTCTCAGCTGGCCGCATTTCGCAGCTTTATACTCCCCAATAGCTTTTAGCTACCTGGCAGCTGACATCGTAAAGGCAACCTTTCGCATCCGATGCACAAGTAAGCTCCCAGGATAGATCATGCTGGATGATCGGTTCAGGTGTAGCTTCCGGATGATCCGGAAACTGTTCCTCCCGGTATGTACTTATGGCAAGGTTTGCAGCCTCGTCGTAATTAGGTGCAATCTTTGCATAGGACTCCAGTCCATTGAGGCCATCCAGTGTAATGACGAAGAGAAAATTATCTTCCATCGTAGGTCCTCCATTTCTTTTGATTAAACAGAAGCTAAGAGACTGACCAATCATAACTCTGCAAATCTTTAAAGATATCAGCAATGGCATCAAGCAGAATCCATGCACATCCTTTTTTATTTGCGTAGGTTAAGACGGCTTTAAGATCACTGGGGAGGGTTTTTAATAAGGCGGGATCATCTGGAACAGATATGACAAAACTCATATCCCCGGCTCCATAAACCATAAGGCTGAATGGTTTTTGGACTCTACGGCAAAGCTCCAAAAGCTGATAACTTGTCTCTCGCGAAAGATGAAAGAGGGAGACATCGAGCAGCTTGTAAATGGGCAGCTCCTGTGTATCCACAGCAGTGACTTCTAAGTTGGCCTGGCTCACAGGTCTTTCTAGTTGTAAAACCTCGCCGTCCGGACCAGCGGACATTCTTTTTGTTGTCATAACAATTCTCCTTTCTCGGTAAGAAAACCATACTTTTTCTTCTCTTCTTCGCTGGCTTTCAGCAAATAATGATGCGGATTTGTGGGACTATTCTCTCCTGGAATATGGACAATCCTCTTGCAGAAGCAGCATTTATACGGCTTGAGGTTCAATTTTCCTTACTCCTTTCATGACCGAATCCGACGTTGAACATAACTGGGTCATTGCGGCGAAGCCAGCTTCCATATTTGCAGTTATCCGGTATGCGCCCGCCGTTTGACTTCTTCTCATCATCCGACATGCTGAGCTCGTTGAGGTACTGCTCAAACTCTTTTCGGGTCAAAATCGCCTCCGAATGATCCCCTATAGGCTTTCGTACGAATCGGTGAATAGCGCCAGGGCTTCCTTGCGCGTGCTGCCGGAGGCAACCTTTCCTCTCATTTCAAAGATCCCCTGGATCGTTTTCGTTTCCGGGTTGTAATGGCCGACCAGCAACCCACAGCGCGTCTCGACCCGGTATCCGAGCTCTGTATTCAGCTTTTTCGTGATCCGTAATCTGGACATTCAGCACCACTCCCTCCTAAATGGGGTATTGTTCGATATTACCTTCGTAAAAGGGCAAACTCTTGTAGATAGAAGCATCTGTGTCCAGGTTAATCCAATCGCAGCCATAGGCTTTTGCCAACTCGAACACGCGTTTTAAATCCTCCGGAATAACTTTCAACACTTCGTCGTAATCTTCTTGTTCTGCGGGAACGACAATAAAGAAACCGTAAATAAATTTTTCGTAACAAACAATCGGATGGCCCTCCTCAACACAGTTGTCAAGAAACTCCACCGTGTCCGCTGTAACATGGCCCAGCGAGATATCCAACATTTTAAAGATCGTCACGTTATTTTCTGACATACTTTTCCCTCATCTCAGAAGTATTTTTCTGGCCGAAGCAAGGCAACTCCGGCCAGGCTGCTTCAATCGTATGAAAGCTGCTCCCTTGAAAATGGCTCAAAAGCTTCGCCGTGAGTAATCTCGCATTGGTTTAGATGGTCGTCACCCTGAAAGAGATAACGCTGAAACAAGTGACAAACCCGCAAACAAACTTCCGCGAGGCTTATTTGCTCTACTCCTGGCCACGATGAAATCGTAAATTGTATCGTAAAAAAATCCGCGCCGGGTATCGCGTCCGGATGTAGATATAAGGAAACTTGGAAAAAATCATTGTCTGAGTCCTTATAAAAGTAGGCAGTATCTGCAAAAGTACTTTCAAGGATGACGCTGTAAACGTCCTCATTCCCCGCATCTGCAAAAGGCAGATCAGTTTGGGGCATCCACCATTTGGTGATAGTGCCAAGACTCATAAGAAATCACTCCTTGTCTGGTTTTATTGAATATTCGGACGAAGTTATGCAGGTCTAGCCCGAGCGGCAATGAGCGGAAAGTCTTTGTCGGTTTGATGAGCAGTTTCCCCTCTGCGTTGCTGCGGCGTAGCGTATGAGGTTATCAAGGAACAGAACATTCGTGGTCGTTAGCAGTCATAGCCCGTTTAACCATGCCGGTTCTCGCAGCGCAATGGTTTGCCCGGCAAAGCCGGGATGGCGTTCTCAAAGAGAATGCCACCATTGAGCAAAGAGGTTCGGCATGGTTGGCTAGAATGACTGATACCGACCGCGCCCGAATGTGAGCCCGCCGATAACTCAATAGCGAAGCAGCTGCAGACGGTTTAAAATGCGATTCAAGCCGGCGCGCTTTTGAATTTGCCTTTGGGTCCTTGCTTGTATCTTTCGAGAGGATCTTCTACTTCCTTGAATTCGCTTCGCGCGGCCGGAAGGGCCGAGTGGACGCGTGTTAGGCGTCCGCCGGCTCTGCAGGCCACAAGTTAATCCGAAGGCACCGCCACGGGGCGGTGGCATCCTTTGGGCTGCAAAATAAAAAAAGGAACCGCTCAAGTAGCCGGTTCCTTGTAGCGCCTGTCATAACTGGCAAGCGTTATATTTGTTAAATTTCATTTTTGTCCGTTGCTTCTGCAATGTACCTATACAAAAAACAGTTGTCATGATTAACAACGTGTATACCGTCGCGGGTCTTTCTGACTGAGCGCCGCTGTTGTTTGTCACTGATAAATTCGTTTGCGATTGGCTTTTGATCCTCGACCTTGATTTCTCGTATCTCAACACTTTTATCCGTAGTCTTAACGATTTGAAAAGCAGCCCGTATAGTATCGCTTGTACTCCATTTTAAAACTACAACCTCACCAACATTAAACGAATTTGGTTCAGCTTCTTTTTTATCTGTCCATCCCTCGGGTATTTTCATTTCTTGAATTTCGGCGTATGGATAGTAGCAGTAACACCCTTTTAAATGCTGTTCAATGTAATTGCCACTAACCTTCTTCGGATTTGCCTTTAAAACAGTTGCCCAGCGCCCTCTTACTTTTATCAAATAGCCTGCTTTTACAGTATCCTTGTTGTATTCAACACCGCCAATTTCATCCATGCGGTTCTGGAAAAACGCAAGTTTATCGACTTCATATTCCATTTGATCTAACAATCTTTGGAGCCACTCCTCATCATTTCTTTCTTCTGCCTTGACAATATACTTTTCAAGGCTACGAATTTCCTTTTGGCACTCCTCTATCCTATTATTGAGGTAAGGCTTACTATTAAGTTCTGTTTGGTTAGCGGTTGCATGCGCAATTTCTGCTCGTTCCTTGAAATATTCGCTTTTTCGATATTCCTCGAATCCTTTACGGTAACGCTCTAAAACCCTATTTCTTTGATTAGTGAAAGCTCTGCCGCGACTGCTGTTTATATTCGGTTGCGTCACCCATGACCAGTCTTTTCGCAATTCGTTAAACTCTTTTTGCAAACCTTCCGCCCGATTGGCTGCATTATCTGCGTATCCTTCATAGCGTTCCGCCCTACGTTCGGCTTTCTCGACTTTCCGTTCTAGCTGTTCAGCAAATGACAAACGCTCGCCTTCCTGTCCTCCGTTTGTAAAACCTAACTGTTCAGCAACCCGAAGGGCTGAATAATGATTATTCGTTGATTTCGAGACCCAAGCTCCTGCGTGCCTTGACCATGAAAAAAATCGCTTTAACTCTTTTTTCTGCTCTTCTGGCATGGTTTTGTATTCATCCTTAGTAAAGCGCAATTCAATCTTCTGTGTTTCACGATTTAAAACGTATTGATTCGGCATATGTGTTTTCCTCCTGAAATTTTGATCGATTTTGACACTTCACTTCACTTTTGACCTGGTTTAATTGAATATTCGGACGAAGTTATGCAGGTCTAGCCCGAGCGGCAATGAGCGGAAAGTCTTTGTCGGTTTGATGAGCAGTTTCCCCTCTGCGTTGCTGCGGCGTAGCGTATGAGGTTATCAAGGAACAGAACATTCGTGGTCGTTAGCAGTCATAGCCCGTTTAACCATGCCGGTTCTCGCAGCGCAATGGTTTGCCCGGCAAAGCCGGGATGGCGTTCTCAAAGAGAATGCCACCATTGCGCAAAGAGGTTCGGCATGGTTGGCTTGGATGACTGATACCGATCACGCCCGAATGTGAGTCCGCTGATAACCACAATAGCGAAGCAACTGCAGACGGTTTAAAATGCGATTCAAGCCGGCGCGCTTTTGAACTTGCCTTTGGGCCCTTGCCTGTATCTTTCGAGAGGATCTTCTGCTTCCTTGAATACTCTTCGTACGGCCGGAAGGGCCGAGTGGCGCGTATTAGGCGTCCGCCGGCTCTGCAGGCCACAAGTTAATCCGAAGGCACCGCCACGGGGCGGTGACATCCTTTAGGCCGTAAAATAAAAAAGAAACCGCTCACGGTAGCCGGTTTCTTTTGCAGGTACTGATTTCAAAACGGTTTAACTTACATAAAAGGATTTTGAAGCCCTAAATCTTTCGATCATATTACTTAATGTATTTAGACTCACTCTGCCGTTATCGCATGGTTTATAGGAATACTTAAAAAATGCAAGTACTTCAATCCAATCATCAACTTTACGGACATAGCCAACCTCTACACCGTCAACGTACAACGTGTGTAAATTAAACATATTTAACGGTGTTGTTGTTACTCCTTTCAGCTTATTAATCTCCTCAATCATCGTCTTCTCACTCATGCTTAACACACTCCTCATGAAATTAAAAATTTGATCGGTGAGCAGTTCGTCCGCTGCTGTTGTTGCATCGTAGCGTATGAGGTTATCAAGGAACAGTACATTCGTGGTTGTTAGCAGTCATAGCCCGTTTAACCGTGCCGGTTCTTGCAGTACAAGGCTGCCCGAAGGGATGAAAAGTTTTGATGCAATTGCAAACTTTTCACCTTGTACGAAAAGGTTCGGCATGGTTGGCTAGGATGACTGATACCGACCACGGTGAGTCCGCTGATAACCACAATAGCGAAGCAGCTGCAGACGGTTTAAAATGCGATTTATGCCGGCGCGCTTTTGAACGTGCCTTTGGTTTCTTGCCTGTATCTTTCGAGAGGGTTTTCTGCTTCCTTGAATTCGCTTCGCACGGCCGGAAGGGCCGAGTGGATGCGTGTTAGGCGTCCGCCGGCTCTGCTGGCCACAAGTTGATCCGAAGGCACCGCCACGGGGCGGTGGCATCCTTTGGGGGGTTGAGTCTTCTGGGCAATAAAAAAACACCAGGGATTCTCCCTGGTGCTTGTTCCGCGCTATTATTGTTTATCTTCGCTGTAAGCTGCTACCTGATCCATTCCGGCTCTTTGTTCCAGAATAATCTGGGCAACTGCTTCGACCGCCTCATTTAAGCCATAAGTTCGGATGAATTGAAAATCAATTTCAAGCAATTTTTCCGGAAGGATGGAACCGATCGGCTTTTCATCAAACCATTTCCGGCTGGCTGGAAAGGTTTGTCCGATGCTTGCGTAGCTGTCGTGATCTAGCCAAAAATAATTTTCTCTTTCCAAGGGGACAAATGAAGCTTTAATATCCCTGTTTTCCTTTCTAGCCTTGTCTACCTCTGCTTTTGCTGTTGTGATTGGGATGACTACGGCCGTATGATTGCCCAGATCGGGAGAATCATGGTCATGGACCATAATAAACCAATGTTCCCCGCTTAGTACAAAACTGGGCTTTGGAGCCCTCAGATCGTCTTTGAACTCCGGTATGTAACCGCGAAAAACTTCCCCTCGTTTAAACCTTTCCAGAATTATCCCTCCCAGATGCTTAAAAAAAATCCACCAACCTAAAATTAGTGGATGTTTTCCTCTATTTGTTTTGTGGCTATCTTCATGGTTTCTTTCTTCATGGCGCGGGCTACGCGTTCATTCGTTTCTTGTTTATTTCCGGTAAATCCCATGTAATCGCTAAATGAAACGCCCATCCGGGCTTCAATGGCTTTCATCGCTGCAAGCGCCGGGTTTGCTTGTTGAGGGAACGCCAGTACTTTGGCCATGTTCATTCCTCCATTCATGTTACTATCATTTTACCACATTTTTGCAACCATTGCATCACTTCCTTTACATAATCTACGGGGAACCTTTAACCGGCATTTTTATAATAAATCCCCCGTACATGCCGCCGTAGAAACCCTTCTGCCTCCAGCTCTTGCAGCGTTCTTCGAATCGTCGCTTCTGGGGTTTTCGTCTTATAGAGCTTCGAAGGAAACTTGACCTTCACCTCTTCGAATATGCTACCCGGCGTAATTTCCTCCAGTCCCCTTGCGATAACCTTCACAGCTGTTCTCCACGTTATATAAGCATCGCTGTCAATTTTGCGGTATTGTCCGGGTACCAGTACCCACAAATCACCGCCCGGCTTGTAATCGGTTTTGAATAAAATCAAATGTTCCGTGACTACAGGAATGAAGTTGTTGGATCTGTATGTTGTTCGAAAGCTTTTTGCGTTATGCTGTATTTTTGTGAAATGCCGCACCGGAGAACCCACCCACGCCATTTCCCGCTGAATGCTTTTAATATATCCCTTGCCTTTCACGACCATATCCCCAACCAGGACCGCGACATAACGACTATGAGCAGCTGCTTTATAATTCACATGGCTGACAGCCTGAATAAATTCCTTCCATTCCATCCGGCTCATGTCTTTCCCTTGCAGATGAGCCGGCAGGTTATGCGCGTAATCAATCATGTTCCAGTACGGATAATGAAGCATCGTCAGGTCAAAACCTGTGTCATGAAATTCATCGTTAACAACATCGAACCCGTTATGAATGTCATCCCCGATATAAGGAAGCTCCAGGTATTCGCAAACATCCCGGCTTGTTTTCCCTCCCTCCATCGGGTCGTAGATATACGGGTTTTTCATGCCCGTACGGCGAAGGTATGCTACAAGCTTGGTCAACACCTCACCAGCGTAGTTTCCCCGGTAAGAAGCATCCCCAAAGGGGCCACGCTCCGGAACGCTGATAAGGGTAGTCAGATTGTCTTTATAGTGATCGGCACCATGTATCATTGCGTTTTCCTTCCTCCTTAAAATTGGGATGAATCATGATCGGTTTGAGCCATGACATCCTCACGGAAGTCACGCATGCTCTTACCGGCGTAATACAAAACCTGCGAGCAGGTTTTCCGCTCATATTTTTCATAGCTCATCAGCGCGACGATAAACGGTTGATCGTTTGTGTTGTCTGGGAGGTTCATACGGGCGATAACCGATTGGCACATGCTCTCATAGTTTCTCTCGGCTTCCGCAGCTGCCACCGCTTTTTGAAATTCCTCCGGCGGCCATTTAACAACGTCTTGACGGGTATCGGCTGTCCAGAATATGATTTCCTCATCGCGCCACTCTTCGCAGTGGGAGTAACCGCGGTATTGAAGCAAGTGAGATACGCCTTCCGAGTCCCAGACGCGGTAAATTTCATCTGCTCGGAGAGTTTTGTAATTCGTATATTCGTAAATATAAATACCTCCGTATCAAGTTTGAACCAATATAATATGGCTCAACATAAATTTTTATTTAGATCCTTATTCCAAGAAGTTTTTCGTCGATCTCAACATTTGTATCCAAATCATACCATTCCGTTGATTTATCGCATTTTGGGCAGTAATCGTTTGCTTTATCCAAGAAAATTACAATACCGCATGTAAGACATTTGCTTTTGTCAGCGAGAATTTTCACAGTTTCGCCTCCCTATTAAACATGTTTGTCTATACATCAAGGCAAACTTCACCAAGATGCTAGTTCAGCGGCGGCCGTTAGGCCGCCGATTCTTTCTCATTCAGTACTACTTCCAAATCATCAATGAGTTTGACGGCTGCTTTCTGAATAGCCTCTCCGGCTTTGCCGATATGTTCAGCTCCCAGGGAGCCATTCCAGCCTGCTACATAGGAAAAGCTGTATTCGCTCGTATCAAAACCGAAGTAATTCAGTACCACGAATGCCGTACCCTCGGCCTCCACTTCCCTTAACTCCCGGGGTTTATCCGTTTCCGTGTGGAGCATGGCGTGCGCTATTTCATGTATAATCGTCTTACACTTCTGCAACGCGGCCATTCCCTTTTTAATTGAAATAGTTTGCGTTGTGTAATTATAGGAACCTTTCATATTGCCCTTTAAAGTGACTTCCTGTATCGGTGCTGGACTGATCGACTTGGCTATTTCGTAAAATCTGCGTAGGGTCGGCGTATCTTTCGTCAATTCGTATGACAGGGACGGCAATTCCTTGCCGCCTGTCTGGCTGATGTCAAATACAGAGGCTTGATGGAACCCAGTAAGCACCTTTTTTTCTTCTTTCGTTTTCTCGTCTATCTCCCGGCGGTGATTCGGGCCTAGAATCTTAATTGACGTTTCCCCCAGCTTCACATGCCTTCCAAGCTTTTTCCAATCTTCAAATCCGGCTACCTGAGTAGCATGCGGACACTGCATATAAATTAAAAGGGTGTTCCGGAACGAGTACCGATGAAATCGTGCCTGTACCGTTAAAAATTCCTTCCACCGATCCGAAGAGTAAAATTCCTCAACACCCGTTTTAAGCTTCTTGTACAATTCATTGACTTTTTTGTTCAGTTTCATGGTGGGGACACACTCCTAAGATGAGATTTATCAATATATAAGGGCCAATGGCCCGGTTATTAACGGCTAAGAAGCGAACCCTGAACCGTCAGGTTTTTTAAGGCTTGAAGACGAACAATACGGGATTGAGCAATGACCAATTGAGATTTAGACATACAATCAGCTCCTTAAATAATGTTGAGTTCTCCCCTTTTATCCGGATTCGTCTGGGCGGTCTAGCCCGAGCGGCGATGAGCGGAATCTTTTAGGGTTTGAGAACAAAGTTCTTCACTTGCGAAACGTGCTGACTTGCGTATGTAGTTTTCAAAGAGCTTTCATCCGTTTTTCGCTGGCGTCAAAGGCCGATTAATCATGCCGGTTCTTGGAGGGCAAAGGTCTGCCCGGAGGGATAAAAAAAGATTTTGGCGGTCTTGGCCAAAACCTTTTTTTACCTTTGCCCGGAAAGGTTCGGTATGATTGCCTACAATGACGACAGCGAAAAACCGATCGGATGAAAGCGAAAGAAAACTACAGAAGCAAGGCAGCTTCGCACAAAAGAAGGACGTGTGATCAGACCCTTGCTTTTGAACTTTCTTTTGAACTTGTCCTTGAACTTTCTTTTGAACTTGAGGGCCCTTCATGGCCTTGTGAGGATTTTTTCTTTCGAGAGGGGTTTACTTCGGAACGCAAGGAGGAAAAGCAGTCCAATGGAATCTACCGACTCTTAGGAGCACAGCGACTTAGAGCCGGTGAGTCGCTTGGATTGCCCGACTGACGAGCTGGGGGATCCGAAAACATCTTTAAGGGTTTTTATGGATATGCCGTATAATAGTTCCTACAAAGGCAGCAAAAAAAGCCGAGCAAAATTTTTTCGGACAAGTGTTAGTTTTTACCTATCCCGACTGCTATAGGGGTAAGAACAAAAATTGGAGGCTAAGTACAATGAAAAATTTAGCGAACCAAAGCTAAGAAGGTGGAGTCTAAAGATGAGCGAAATGCAAGCGAATCAGCAGAAGAAAAAGTACGCGGACCGATTTACCGATTTACTCGCTTATATGAAGGGCGAGACCAAAGAATTAAGAAAGGAGCGAATTGTTGAGTATGTAGAAATCCTCAAAAGAATGATTCGAAAGCGATGCCCAAAGGCCGCGCCGGAGGATGTACAGTCTATCGTAAACGAGGCATTTGCTGAGGTGCTTGTACAGGTAAGAAGAAACAAAATTCAAGATATTCTAAGTTTTGCTCATTTTGCTGTCAGTCGTGCAGTACAGAAATACCACCAGGAAGCTGAAAAGCGTCATTCGATTGAAATTCCGACTGATTATGATGTCCATCAGCTGGCCGTCACAAAGAGTGCGGAACATTCGGTTTTGAAGCTTGAGCTAGATAAGGAAATCAAGGCAGCAGTCTTAAGCCTGAAAACCGAATACCGCGAAATTATCATACGTTATTACATCGAGAATGAATCGCTGGTGGATATCGCAGCAGCGCTTGGAATACCAGAGAATCAGATGAGTCAGAAACGAAAACGAGCCATTCAGCTCATCCGGGACAAGCTCAACATACAGGTCCCCGAAGTGAACGCGAAAAGCAAGAAGCGAAAATCCATTTAAGAAATAGAACTTGTACTTTCAGACAACTAAATAATTTGATACCTCGCGGGACTCCAGCTGGAGTCCCCCAATAAAACATTGAGTGAGGTTGCGGGGGATAGTATGGATAAATTAAATGATAAATTAAATGATAAATTAAATGATAAATTAAATGATTTAATAAGTTTAGATAGGTATATCAAACATAACAAAGATGACATTTTTGCGGATCTAATTGCTGAAAGAAATCAGATAAACTACTTAAAGTCCTTAATAGATATGCCACTAGATCAGTTGGAAGAAAAGGTGTACGGGGAAAAGAATTACGATCTGCCTGAGGATCGGATACCATTGTGTGATCTACTACAATCAAAGCTTGGTTCAGAAATTGAGGAAGATGCAGAATTAAAAGAAGTTGTATTATGTGAAACCTACATTTGGGAACTAAGTGCAAAGAAAGTTGCTTCACTCTTTAATCGGATCGGCTTGGACGTAAAGGTTGCTGAAGAAAAAATAAAAAGCCAGTTTATCTTCTCGGCACGATCGAACACCGTAATGGCGCGTTCTCATGCCTCCACATCGATTCAAGAAATGGAGGATTCACTAACTGTTTTTCAAATTAAAAAAGAAGAAAATAAAAGAGATCAGTTTTTAAAAGCACTAAAAGAAGAGTTAAATAAAGCCTAGTTGTTGACTATAAACAACATTTTCAAAATCGTTTTATATAATCCGATGTTTTGTAAGCTGGATCGATAACATTTCGTTGCTGACATTAAATACTGCTGCCATAGTTGCAATGTTGCTTAATTCCATCTTTTTTAGTACCTGACTTGGAACTAATAGTTCCGCTGCAAACTCATCTGCTTCCTGTTCGACAGGACTATTTGCCTTATTTCTATTGGATTGAACGTCGTTAAAAGCACCATGGGCATGGCCCAATAGATAGTGCCCCAATTCATGGCCAAGCGTAAAACGCTGCCGCGTAATCGAATGATTGGCATTCACAGCGATAACCTTATCGGTGATATCTGCTAACGCGGAAACTGAATTATCCAAATCAGTCAAATACATGACGGTAAAACCGTAATGCTTCAAAACATCTTCAATCGGGACAGGAATGGTTAAGGATAGTGTTTTGTGACATTTTCGTGCAACTTCCCTTGCAAAACCTATCCTGGCCTTAAACTCAAATTCCATAGGATGTATTCCTTTCATTCTATTAAGGGGGTGGTTGTTTTCTTAACATGCTTTTGTTCATTGTAGTCCGTCGGTATTCAAAAAAAAGACGTAGCATCTGCAAATGCCACGCCTTTTGCCCTTGTAACAAGGGCCGTTGAGGTAATCGAACTGATGCTATTATAGCATGTACCTCCGGCCGAAAGCACATCAAATTATAATATCTGGAGGTCTTTTAAAATGACAACTATCCCTACTCTTACTGTTTCTAACCCGATTGACATTCGCTGGAGCCATGTAAGCTGCACAGTGCTGTCCAGCTCGAAATACGGCCTGGAATACGACCGCGTGAAAGTACTCCATGAAATTGGTCTGAGCTCCCCACTGCCCCAGGACGAAAGCTTCTACGCGCCGCCGGCAAACCGGGCAATCGATGTCCGCACTGTTTTCCCAGATGGGAACATCGTCAGCTTTGTTGGCCAGCGATTCTCGGACCTGCAGGATGAGCTCTCAAAGTACGGACAAGCTGTGGCAGAAGGCAATGTAGCCGAAATGAACCGGATTCATGATTTGATGAAATCGACTACCATGCTCTCCCCGGTGCTTTTTAAAGCCGGCACACAAGTCCTTACGTTCGAATACGAGCTTGCACTTCACCCAACGGAGGGGACGACGTCTGATTTTGAGTTGACTCTTCTGGCCCCGATGCCGTCCTTCCGTCCAAGCGGGCAAAGCCAAATTACCGTACTGGTTGAGCTGCCGAGCTCGAATAACCTGGCGTTTAATGCGCAGGTTCTGGAGGCAGTGGGGTATCAATTCGACCCTACGACCGGTGCGGTAACCGGCGAAGTCCCTAAAATGGTAGACGGAGACTACGGTCTTCGGAGAGTGATTGTCTGGAACTGGCAAGTAGACCCGTTCTTCCGGATTCAGTACCGGTATCAATAATTCAAGAACAAAAAAATCAGCCGCGGAATTTGCGGCTGGTTTTTTTTGTTCCTATTTTTTCTCGATTTCAATTTTCACATGAAATCTCCCCTCTTCCCCTTCAAGCAGGGCAAGAATCGATTTGAATTTTCTCTGCAGAAGGTCTGGATCACCGCTAAATTCAAAGTTGTAATATGTATTGCTGTTTGAGTCTTCGATTGTTTTTCGGCTTGGGGAAGTATCGGGATGTACATGCGCGTCGATGTCGATGACATACGGGCTATATTCTTTCATGACCGGTTCAGACTCTTTAATTTTTTCGTGTTTAGGCTTATTTTCAGTTAGTCCAAGCCTTTGTAAATGGTAATAGTAATTTCCGGTATGCATATTTCCCCAAAATATTCGGATGTCTTTATCGCTGTAGTTTTTTCGCCAATGTCTTAGTAACGCCGCCTTGGTTTCCTTATCTTTATATTTCTTAAACTCATCTATAGACATCAAATTATCTTTATGAGCTTCGAAAAATCGTTGATCCATAGGCTCCTCCTTATTATTCCTCCTGAATTTTGAACAAATCACCGATGCATGTTTCGCACACATATTTTTCTTTGAACTCGTTGATATCTTCTTCACTGCCGCAAAAATGGCAGAATTGCTTATAGGGTTGGATAACAATGTATTCACCTTCAAGATAAACCTCTGCTGGAGTGCCGCTGGACAAACCTAATGATCTGCGCAGCTCCCGCGGCACGGTTACCCGCCCTAATCCATCGGTTGGCCTGACTATGCCGGTGGAAACGATCCTTCTCACTTTTCCCATGACTGATGTAGGGCTCTTAAGCGTTTCAATCAGCTGTAAAATTTGTTCTCGATCTCTCAATCTATCCATATTGTTCAGTGATTTTTCGAGAATAGCTACTATCATAAGCTTCATCGTATGTGCATCCGTTGGGTATAGCGGGCCACTGTTTGAATTGTCTTGGTGCTTCATTGCATAGCCTCCCTCTCAATAACCCGATTATATTCGATCTGAGAAGTCTTGGAAATATTTTTATAAGACTAACATTGGAATAACTACCTGGAGCACGACCGCGGCGATCGCCGCGGCCGCACTGTTTACTCCTCCTGGACGGATCCGGATGACGGTGGCTCTGCCGGACGTGCCTATCCTGCAGCTGATCGCATCGACTGCACCGGCCGGCAAAGAGGCCGGTCCGGCCTGGCATGCCCCGGGACCTCCCGGGCTGCACTCCCCCTGTAGCTGCTCGGGCCGGTTGGCTTCAGCCGGCCGGCCAGCATGAGCTCTGCCCGCGGGGGCACCGCCGCCGTTCTGCTCCTCTACAGGCAGACCGGATGGTGACAGCCTGCCGGATTAGCCTATCCCTGCAGCTGAGGCATAGACTGCATCCCCCAGTGATGGACAGCGATCGCCGCGGTCACAGTTTGCTCCTCCCGGACGGATCCGGATGACGGCGGTTCTGCCGGACTTGCCTATCCCTGCAGCTTCTCGGGCCGGTTGGCCTCGGACGACCAGCATGAGCTCCGCCCGCGGGGGCACCCTCGTCGTTCTACTCCTCCCCAGGCGAATCGGGATGCCCGGGATCTCCCAAGCCGCACCTATCTCTACAGCTGCTCGGACCGGTTGGCCTTAGTCGGCCAGCATGGGCTCTGCCCGCTGGAGTACCGCCGTCGTTCCGTTCCTCCCCGGACGGATCCGGATGCCCGGGATCTCCCGGACTGCATTCTCTCTGCAGCTACTCGGGCCGGTTGGCCTTGGTCGGCCAGCATGGGCTCCGCCCGCCGGAGTACCACCGTCGTTCCGTTCCTCCCCGGGCGGATCCGGATGCCCCGGATCTCCCGAGCCGCATTCTCTCTGCAGCTATTTGAGACGGTTGGCCTCAGCCGGCCAGCATGGGCCCCGCCCGCGGGGAAACCCTCGTCGTTCTGCTCCTCTGCAGGCAGACCGAATGCCCAGAACCTCCCGGGCTGCACTTCCCCTGCAGTTGCTCGGGCCGATTGGCCTTGGCCGGCCAGGTTGAGCTCTGCCCGCGGGGGCACCGCCGCCGTTCTGCTCCTCTGCAGGCAGACCGGATGCCCGGGATCTCTCAGGCCGCACCTCTCTCTGCAGCTGCCCGAGCCGATTGGCCTTGGCGGGCCAGCATGGGCTCCGCCCGCGGGGCACCGCCGTCGTTCTGCTCTTCCCGGGCGGATCCGGATGCCCGGGGTCTCCCAGGCCGCACCTCTCTCTGCAGCTGCCCGGGCCGGTTGGCCTTAGTCGGCCAGCATGGGCTCCGCCCGCCGGAGCACCGCCGTCGTTCTGTTCCTCCCCGGACGGATCCGGATGCCCGGGATCTCCCGGGCCGCATTCTCTCTGCAGCTACTCGGGCCGGTCGGCCTTGGTCGGCCAGCATGGGCTCCGCCCGCGGGGAAACCCTCATCGTTTCGTTCCTCCCCGGGCGAATCCGGATGCCCGGGATCTCCCGGGCCGCATTCTCTCTGCAGCTATTTGAGACGGTTGGCCTTGGTCGGCCAGCATGGGCTCCGCCCGCGGGGAAACCCTCATCGTTTCGTTCCTCCCCGGGCGAATCCGGATGCCCGGGATCTCCCGGGCCGCATTCTCTCTGCAGCTATTTGAGACGGTTGGCCTCAGCCGGCCAGCATGGGCCCCGCCCGCGGGGAAACCCTCGTCGTTCTGCTCCTCTGCAGGCAGACCGAATGCCCAGAACCTCCCGGGCTGCACTTCCCCTGCAGTTGCTCGGGCCGATTGGCCTTGGCCGGCCAGGTTGAGCTCTGCCCGCGGGGGCACCGCCGCCGTTCTGCTCCTCTGCAGGCAGACCGGATGCCCGGGATCTCTCAGGCCGCACCTCTCTCTGCAGCTGCCCGAGCCGATTGGCCTTGGCGGGCCAGCATGGGCTCCGCCCGCGGGGCACCGCCGTCGTTCTGCTCTTCCCGGGCGGATCCGGATGCCCGGGGTCTCCCAGGCCGCACCTCTCTCTGCAGCTGCCCGGGCCGGTTGGCCTTAGTCGGCCAGCATGGGCTCCGCCCGCCGGAGCACCGCCGTCGTTCTGTTCCTCCCCGGACGGATCCGGATGCCCGGGATCTCCCGGGCCGCATTCTCTCTGCAGCTACTCGGGCCGGTCGGCCTTGGTCGGCCAGCATGGGCTCCGCCCGCGGGGAAACCCTCATCGTTTCGTTCCTCCCCGGGCGAATCCGGATGCCCGGGATCTCCCGGGCCGCATTCTCTCTGCAGCTATTTGAGACGGTTGGCCTTGGTCGGCCAGCATGGGCTCCGCCCGCGGGGAAACCCTCATCGTTTCGTTCCTCCCCGGGCGAATCCGGATGCCCGGGATCTCCCGGGCCGCATTCTCTCTGCAGCTATTTGAGACGGTTGGCCTCAGCCGGCCAGCATGGGCCCCGCCCGCGGGGAAACCCTCGTCGTTCTACTCCTCTGCAGGCAGACCGAATGCCCAGAACCTCCCGGGCTGCACTTCCCCTGCAATTGCTCGGGCCGATTGGCCTTGGCAGGCCAGGATGGGCTCTGCCCGCGGGGGCACCGCCGCCGTTCTGCTCCTCTGCAGGCAGACCGGATGCCCGGGATCTCCCAAGCCGCACCTCTCTCTGCAGACTGCCTGAGACGATTGGCCTTGGCGGGCCAGCATGGGCTCTGCCCGCGGGGGCACCGCCGCCGTTCTTCTCCTCTGCAGGCAGACCGGATGCCCGGGATCTCCCAGGCCGTACCTATCTCTGCAGCTGCCCGAGCCGATTGGCCTTGGCGGGCCAGCATGGGCTCCGCCCGCGGGCACCTATCTCTGCAGCTTCCCGGGCCGGTTGGCCTTAGTCGGCCAGCATGGGCTCCGCCCGCCGGAGCACCGCCGTCGTTCTGTTCCTCACCGGACGGATCCGGATGCCCGGGATCTCCCGGGCCGCATTCTCTCTGCAGCTACTTGGGCCGATTGGCCTTGGTCGGCCAGCATGGGCTCCGCCCGCGGGGAAACCCTCGTCGTTCTGCTCCTCTGCAGGCAGACCGAATGCCCAGAACCTCCCGGGCTGCACTTCCCCTGCAGTTGCTCGGGCCGATTGGCCTTGGCCGGCCAGAATGAGCTCCGCCCGCGGGGGCACACTCATCGTTCTGCTCCTCCCGGGCGGATCCGGATGCCCGGGATCTCCCAGGCTGCACTTCCCCTGCAGCAGCCCGTTCCCAGTGACCTCGGCCGGTCGGTATGGTCTCTGCCCGCGGGGCACCGCCGCCGTTCTGCTCCTCTGCAGGCAGACCGGATGGTGACAGCGGATCTGCCGGATTAGCCTCTCCCTGCAGCTGATCGCATCAACTCGACTTCACCGGCCATCGGTGGTCAGCGATCGCCGCCACAGTTTGCTCCTCCCGGACGGATCCGGATGACGGCGGGTCTCCCCGATTAGCTTTGTGTGATAAATTTCTAAAAAAAAGGAACAGCTTGTTAGGCTGCTCTTTTTTGTCGAACTTTTCAGTTGTAATTTGCATAATGTAAGGCGTTATATCCTCTTCTTCCGATTGGAAAGATCATAAAATAATTCTGTTTCCCCGTTAGTATTCAGGTCTTGTAGATGATTCAATAATTGGCTGATAGTCCAGTGCCCTAGACCTATTTCTTCAAATTGCATCAGTTCTTTCATTTGCAATGAATTTCTAAGAAAATGTTCCGTTGTATTTCCAACGCGGTCAACATACTGGAGCTTACTGTTTAAATCGCTCATGAAACCACCCTATTTTAATTACTTCGTTGTAGTAACAACTTCCGGTCTTGCTTCGCGCTTATCGAGCGCGTATTATAACTCACTGTTAACAATAATAACGATTCCGCCACCTTCTGCGTCGTATAACGTCTTAACTCGTCGTGATCGGAGATACTCATGAACACGTGCGTCTTTGTCGAATAGTAATTTGGGTGGGTTTTCCTCCTGAGCTTCTTCATAGATGATAATATTCGTTTGCGCAGGTTCAAGGTAATTCTCCAGTAAGTGACCCAGAGAGCCTGTATTGTACTGTTTCTTCATAGGGCTCTTTATTTCGTCATTCAACGGCTTCAAACTTTCGACGACTAGCTTATTGATCTTATGGGTAATGCTTTTAAGTTGGCTATCCGTCAGCACATGAAACATTAGCGTTGTCTTTGACTCTCGTAACCTTTCTAGAAATTCTGCCTTTTCACCTAGCGTAAGCCCTTGTTTATTAGCCTGCTCTTCAAGCGGGGGAGCGAATGGGCCATATCCAAATTCTACAATTGTTTTTGACTCTGACATGCCGTAGACTGTCTTATTCATCGCAATCATTGTTCCAGCGTTCCGGCTCGGTATATTGAACACTTATTACGCCTTCTCGATAGCTGACTAGTTCCACCTCAACGACTACATAATCCTCGCCAAGCTGGTCCTTTATAAAGTTCTCCGCAATTTCTCTTGTCGGAAGGAAGTGGTTGAAGGACGGAAATTTCATATCGTCTTCTTCAATCGCAAGATTATAAAAAAATTCTTGGTTATATTGGTCTGCTAAAGCGTACAAAATCGGGTTTGTCATTGTAGATACCTCCCATGTATTTCTGTGTTACTGAATTACTTCGTTGTAGTAACAACCTCATACTCGCCTTCGCATTCTTCGTCTGTCATTTCTGCCAATACCGATTCGGGGTAATTAAAACCCTTCAAAAGTTCACGATAATCCATTTTTAATATCTCCTTCCGTTGTTCTCGTTCGATCTCGTTCCAGCACCGGATATGATACCTATCATGAGTGGATCTATAATGGTTCCGGTTTCTGTGAATTGGTTTCTTGCAGTGAGCGCATATCCAATTGCTCATGAGTAGATACCTCTCCCATGTATTTCAGTGTTATGATGTTGCAACGCTAGGACGGCTCTCTATCAGATCATGTATGCGAGCCATTTCCTCGGGCGTCCTGCACGGATATTTACAAGCTGTTTTACATTTTGATAATTTGCAGTCACATTCGGCGCATACACCGTAAACATTAACGCATTGGAGCATTGACCCGCAGTCTTTGCACTCCTTCATACCTTCACCCCGGAACATCCAGATACTTGCCCTTTATCGATTGCCATGCGATCTATTCGGTTTACAAAGCCTGCCATCGTTACCGTTTTCCCTTGGTTGATGCACTCCTGCACATAAAACTTAAAACCTTCACCGATCTCCGCTAACCAATCAGCCCCGTAGCCGCCGCCATACGCAGACTGCTCATACGCTTCTAATCTTTCAAGTAGCTTTTCAGCTTTCACGGTGTATTCCCTCTCATGTATTCTGTGTTATCAAAAACCGTCAATAGTCCGTGAAATCATCTGCCGGAAACCAAGCTGTTTCAGCTCCATTTTCAAACTGAACGCGGATATCTTGCTCTCCAGTTATGTCACATATTTTAGTGTCGATTACTGTGCCGATATCTCCCGGATTGTGACCTCCGTCCACAAAACTATCGGACAACAATTCAACGCGATCATCAGTTTCAAATTCCTGCAAGTCTCTCACTCCTATTTTCAAATAATTGCAGCGCTTCGTCCTTTCCAAATAAGTTATCTCACGAAAGAATATCGATTCTGCGCTGGGTCATACCCAAGAGCTGTGTCAAAACTCCCGGTTTTTCCTCCTTTGAAACCTTCAAGTTTATCCGATTTTCCGTTCTTTAAGATTTTCTTCATTTGCGAAGAAGTTATTTTAACGCCTAAAAATTCTTTTCCCAGACGAAATTTACAACCTGTAGTTTTCCATGTGCTGCAGCTGTAATTCGTTGCTGTTTCCACCACAGGATTCTTACAAAGTGGACAAGCACCTACGGTGTTATCTGCCGCAGAAGGGAATCTACTTTGAATCTGACCATTTTTAAGAAAAACGACCAGGTCATAATTTTTCTTACTTGGATCAGTAGGAGGTATGTTCTGTAATAGTACTTCTTTTCCGACGAGAAGTGTTTTTATTGCTTTTTTGGGCAAATCAATATTTCTATACTGCTTCCAGATAGAAAACTTGCACCCCTCTCTGTAACCGCTGCAGCTGTAGCTTTTATCTTTTTCCGTTACGGGCTTACCACAGGAAGGACAATCCCCTACAGAATTGTCCTCCAGGGAAGGAAACCGATTTTGTAAGTTGCCTTCTACTAAAAAGAGAACAAGATCATATGGTTTTTTCCCCTCGACACTTGGAGGGACGTCCTTTAGCAGAATCTCTTTTCCTTGGAGGAGATCCCTAACCTGCTTTTCCCGCAGTTTAACATTCCGAAATTCTTTCCAAATCGTAAATTTACACCCGTCTTTGTAGCCACTGCACCCGTATCCTTTGGACCCCTCAATAACAGGTTTACCGCATAATGGACAACTCCCTATCTCCTCAATATTGGAGAATAGCGAAAGCTTTTTGTTTCCTTGCATCATGGCTGTAATCCGCTGATCCATTATATTTTCCAAGCTAAGAATCTGGTTTGCAAATGCTTTGAATTCCTCAAGAAGTGATTCTGCAGATCGAACCCCATCCGCGATATCATTGAGTTTCCTTTCGAACTCACCGGTTAATTCGATGGAAGCTAGTGGATGTTCATAAATAAGCTCCATAAAATGTTTTCCTTTATCTGTGAGGTAGACAAGGTTTTTTGAATCGATTTCAATATACTTTTGGTGTGCTAAAGTATTGATGGTTTCTGTTCGAGTTGCAGGCGTACCAATACCAGCTTTTAGATATTCCATGATTTCCTCACCTGCAGCCTCTTCGTCAACGAGACGGCCAGCAAACTCCATAGCTCTTTGAAGATCGGAATCATAAAAACGCTTCGGTTTACTGGTTTTGCCGGAAAGAGCTTCTATTTTGTTTACTGATGCAGATTGCCCTTCCTGGAGCTGAGGTATCTTTTGGAGAATAGCTTGCTGGTTTTCTTCGAGATCGTCTTTTTGATTGTCTGCTTCCTGTTCGACCTTCATGATTTTGCGCCATCCAGGGACAAGGACTGCAACAGACTTGGAGTAAAAATTTTCATCTACCACGGATGTTACGACTTCGGTTTCTTTATCAATTCCTTCGGGATGAAAGGCAGCCAAAGTATGCCTCAGAATGAGCTCATACAGTTTCTCTTCGTCTGAGGTAAGTTTGTACATTTCATGATCCTTAAAGTGATCCGGATCTTGATCGGTGGGAACAATAGCATGGTGTTCCATTACCTTTGAATTGTCTACAAAGCGTTTTTTTCCTTTGATCGATTCGATAGATCGCGGAAAATAGTGCTGATATTTACTTGTCGCTTTCAGTTTGTTCAACCATTCAACTAATTGATCTGCAGCGTTTTCGCTCATATGTCGACTGCTTGTGCGTGGATAGGAGCAAAAGTGTTTATCATATACCGCTTGTAACACCTTAGTCGTCTTTTTAAGACTGAATCCAAGCTGTTTACGCGCCTCGGCCTTCAACGCCCCCTCACTTAATAGTTGAGGCGCTTGTCGTTTTACTTCCTTCTCAACATACCGGATAACAGAGCCCGTATTGCCTTGAACCTTTCTTCGAATCCCATCGGCTTTTTCTTGCGTGTCAAACCGATAAATTGGATTGCCTTCCTCATCTACACGGAACCACTGCCCAGTATACTTTCCCGAAGAGGTTTGAAACTCGCTGATAAGGTAGTAAAAAGGCTGCGGTTTAAAGTTTTGGATGGCCATTTCACGGTCATAAACAATTCTCAAGGTCGGTGTCTGCACGCGGCCGGCGGACAAGATGGTTCTTTCTTTCGTGATGGCTTGAACCTTTAATGTGAAAAAACGTGTTGCCGTTATACCCATCCAATAATCTGCTGTGGATCTTACTTGTGCAGCAGCTGCCAGGTTATCGTAAAAACTGGCAGGCTTCATATTGGCATAAGCTTTCTGAATGGTATCCGGAGTAAGGTCCGCAACCCAGAGTCTTAGAGCCCGGCCCGTTTCAGTTACTGGATACCCGCACTCCTGGAGCACGAGACGGGCAATATGTTCCCCTTCCCTCCCTGCATCTGTTGCGATCACGACGCATTTTGCTTTATTTACAAGCTCACGAATTGCCTTCATTTGATCCTTTTTTGCTGGATCTACCTCAGTAAGTACTGGGTCAGGAACAAAGGGAAGGCTTTCAAGCGTCCATTCCGCGTACTGTGGATAGGTTTTGGGTTCTTTAAGTTGAATTACATGACCAATTGCCCATGTAACTACATCGCCATTATGTAAAACATGATAGTGCCGGCCTTTACTTTTTAGCCCGAGAGCCTGAGCTATATTCAAGCCCATGTCCGGTTTTTCGGTTAGAATGACTCTGTTGTACATGTATTTCCCTCCAAGTAGGCAAACTCAGTCTTTTCTCTCATTAATAATTTTTAGAAGAATTTTACCTATCTTTCGCATGACTGGATCGGGCAACATACTAAGAGTTATAAAAAACAGGACCCATCTTGCAAAAGTGTCAAAAGGTAATATAACAAGAAAATTAGCCAGCACTGCCAATGGTAGAAAGGTCGTTTGAATAAGCGAAGCAAATAGGGCTACAATATACTGCTTTTTACTTGGTGGCTTCTGATTTATGTATGCCATCAAGAAAAGCATACATATAAAAAAGAAGGCCATGATCCAAGAGGCATTAAGAATGATTTCTAAGGGTTCCATTTCTGTTTGAAAGAATAAAATCATTTCATGCCCATACCAGCACCAACCTAGAAACATCATAGTACACAACACTGCTATCAATACTGTGAGCCAGATTGAACGCACTTTGTATTTTTTTAAAAATGTATTAAATTTCTCATAGTTATCCTGAACAAAGCGAATGAGGTCTCTTGGTTTTTTTCGAATTTGATTCATATGCATTACCTGCTAAATGGATTTTTACGAATAACCGGCTTTTTCCCCGGAGTTTCATTTGCTTGTCTAGGAGTTCGCGTGCGGTACTCCATTGGTTTTGTTTTTTGCTTTTCCGACCCTTCTTCCGGTTCTAAGTTGGCACTTAGTATTTGGTCTATTCGGCTCTTTTTGGGGGCCAATGTCTTTTCATTTTGAACATCTGCATCTGCATCTGCCTTTGTTTCGTTTTCACTTATTGGTTCTTCATGCTGCGAAGGATCATACTCAATAACGATAGTTTCTTGAGTTACAGTAGTTTTATCATCATCTACTTCCAATTCGTTATTGGGATTTGTTAATGAAGATGTATCTGGGTTAATTGTTTCTTCTGGCAACAATAATTGAAAAACATTCTTATCATCAGTTTGCTCTTCTACTTGAGAAAACACGATCGGTTGCTCAATTTCCTTTTCATAGATTTTCACATTGTCAGGAATAGTATTGTAAGTATCCAGACCATATTCGGTTACCTGGTTTTTACCCTGGCTCTTTGACCGATACATAGCACTGTCCGCTTGTTTGATAAACTCTTCTGCATCGGTAACACCGGATTTTAAACGGCTGTAACCCACACTTACAGTCATCGGAACCAATCCGTCTTCTTTCGATCGCACTTCAATTGCAGCACGGTAATTTTCTGCGATTACGGCAGGGTCGCTGTTAACGTCTGTAATAAGAGCCACCATTTCTTCCCCGCCATAGCGACCGCATACCCCGACCCCTTCGCAAACTTCCTTCAAAGTTTTAGCTGCAAATTTAAGCATAATATCTCCGGTTTGATGTCCCTCCGTATCATTTAATCGCTTAAAATTGTCGATATCGCTAAAGATAATCGCGCAAGGTTCGGCCTCTTTTATGGCGGCATTTACTTTTTTGAGGAAATATTGCTTGTTTATAAGACCGGTAAATCCATCGGTTGTTGATGAGTAAGAGACAGCTTGCATGAGATCAAGTATGCGCTCAAAAAACAATGTGAACATAACTGCATAAGTTAAAGCAGCTATAATGAGCGCAAAATACACGAGGAAGTGGATATCCAATGCCATGGAAAGAAAAGCACTAAGAGAAGATATAATGTGGAGCCCCCAAACAGCCATCTGCATGCTTTTTTTTTGCAGCCGGGGTAAAATCAAGAGAAACATATACGCACAGAAACATATGCTCATAATGAGTGCTACAAGCGAGGAGATAACGATATTTGTTAGTAGTGTGCCCATTCCGATAACAACAGAGCCCATTCCGATGTACAATAATGCTTTTCCCTTTTTAGTATCCTTTGGATTAAATAAATGAATAATCCCTATTTGAAGCGCGATAAAAGAAAATAAATTTGTCATTGAGAACGCATCAAATCCACTGGTAATCATTGAGAGGTCTAGAAACTGAATCAGTTGAATAATGGTTCCTGTGACCATAGAAATAAGCAAAGCGAAATACGATCTACTCCTCCACCGACGAAATAAAAGAAATCCGACCAAGCTCATCATTGCCAATATGGTACTGCTTATTAAACCTGGAATCACAGTCATGTTCATTTCTTACCACCCTGAATCAAAATTTATTTGTAGCAATTGCATTTACGTCTGCCGTTCGCGGCAGCTGCCTTGTATCCATCAAACCTGATGGCCCCTGCTTTGGATGCTATCTTCCGGCCATGTTCACAGCTCAAGTCATGAAATACAAGAGATCCTTCACTTGAATAGAAAATACCACTCTCTCCTCCCCTAATAGAATCTTTATTTCTGTTATAGAGATACATGTTATCGATTAATTTCTCGCGATCCCATAGTTCAATCCCCAATTGCTCTGCAGTTTCTTTTACTTGTTTTGTAAATCCGCGGTTTGTAATAATCCATGCCTTGTCACAATTCCACAAAGTTTTTGCTGTAAAAATTTGCTGTACCGCATCAAAGGTCACATTCTTGCTCCAGCATTTCGCCTGGACGCAAATACGTGTACCAGATGAAGGATCGATAAGAATTTTATCAGCTCCCCTATCCCCTTTCCCACCAGTATCTTCTACCTTGTAGTTCAAATCTTGAAAAAAGACTGTAAGATAAGCTTCAAATTCTGTACCACTCATCCTATCTATTTTATAAATCCCAGAAATACGCAGTTCCTTTTTACGACGAGTTTTTCTGATTTTTTTAAGAACCGGTTGCCAGAAAAAAATAAATAGAAGTAAAACCAGTGGAACTAAAAACATATACACCTTCAAATTATGCAAAAGAGGAAGAAGCTCCTCCTTTTGAGGACCCATTTTGGGTTTCACCAAGTTAATAAAGACCGAACTAAAAATAAAAAGACCAAAAAACAGTAGAATCATTTTGTTTCCATGAGGTTTTCTATATTTCCTTTTTCCCATAATTTCATCAATCCTCTACTAGCTTTGATTTTGAAACACTGATGATCCTTCTCGAAAGAATAATGCTAAATACCCGAAAAAAAAGAATAGCCCTATTACGGGCGATACGGCGCTATTTTTCTGATATTAATATAGTGTCCGTACTCCATGTTCCTGTAAGTTCTTTTGGCCAAGGATAGGGATTCCGGGGCTGCCTCAAATCCAACATGACCACAACGATCTTTACTGCAGATGTTGATCCCGATAGCAGGTGTGTGTTCTGGAAGTAATCGTGAAAAGTGAAAATGCATAGGCCCTTCTTTAAGTTCAAAATATCCCACGCATTCTAAGATGCCTGTACTACATTTTGGGCAGTTCATACATTTTCCTCCGTATGTCTTCATCTGAATAATAGTTTGTCTTTCATTGCGTATAACTCTTCTATCCCATGCCGGCAAGAAATTTACTGTATTTCAATCTTCGATTCACCTGTTTTTCTCTTCTCCTGTTTCTTTAAGTAATTGCCCCAGTAACAACGATGGCCTTCCTGAACGAGTTGCAGTTCCTGATGAAGATTTAAAATTTCGGAGGTAATTACTTCACCATCTTTCTGGCGCGCTTGCTGGTCTAATGCTTTTAGTAATTCGATCTCTTTAAGCAGAATCTCGATCATGTCAGTTCTGTTATTCCTTAAATTTCGAAGCATGATGGCATTCCACTTTTCTAGCTTCACTTTACACCCTCTTTTCTTTCTCTAGGTAAAAGTTCGACGATTATTTTGGCTAATAACTCTCTCGACGAATTACAACTTGTTTTTGAAAAAATTTTACCTAAATGATTGTTTACCGTTTTGACACTCAGTTTTAAGGCACCACCAAGTTCATCATTGCTATACCCGTGTATAGCCATGCTCGACAAAATTTTAGTTTCACTCTCTGTCAGATTATACTGGCTTGCAAATTTTGCAATCCGCTCGGAACTTACTTTCATTTGTTTTCCCTCTCCTTTTCGACAATAAACAATCCTTATTCAGATAAAATTTGTAGTCTATTATATAAATAATTATACCATAATTTGCCGTCAAAATTCAATGAATCAATCAATAAAATAGCCTATTAAATAAAGGTTTTTTTATATTATACAGCATTCTTTTTTCTATCTTTTTATAGATATTAACTCGATTTCTTCCAACAAAATACCCCGGCTTTTGGCCGAGGCTTGAAGGTTAATTATTTTTCACGTGAGGGGCATTCAATCTTCTGGCTTCGATGTTCTCTACTTCCAATTGGTTCTTTGCAAATTCCCGCATTTCATTTGCATTCATTCCTGAATTTGCAATTTCCGAAATACACAGCATAAGGCGTTTAGTTTTATCTTGGTAATATTTTAAACGTTCAAAACTCTCCTTTTCCTTTATAGCGGTATCTTTCATTATCATAGACTCCCTTCCTTGCCGCCTGGGCTTAACGTATGGTATTTTTTTGTTTTTCGCCTGAAGTACTCGAACGTTTCTGGATCATTACAAATAATTTCTTGGAATACGGCCGGCACCTTTCCGGCCTTCACGGTGAATGAATACGGTTCTTCTCCCAATGCAGCCGCTAATCGAATTAAAACTTCTTCTGACGGTGGTGGAACTTTTCCTTTTTCTATTCGACTGAGGAATGGCGCAGCAATATCCGCAGCTTGAGCTAATTGCAATTGTTTCAAACTTTTAGCCGTTCGTAAAGACCGTATATAATCGCCAAAAATCATAGAATGCCTCCCGCGTTTCTGTATGGCTTTAACGAAATTATACTTGATATGACAACCGACTTCTATACGCCTGGAGGTTTCCCAACAAGAGAAATAAAGAAGAAGATTCCGAGAACCACGGCGCAGAAATATAAGGCGACCAATAAGACAAGACAAAGAAACCTTTTTGCGGCTAGATAAAAACAAAATGCCAATAGACGAAGAAACAACACATTCTACTACCTCAGATCAGGTAATTTAGTAACTATATGTCATTATACAAAACATTTCATGTATGGTGAATACCTAATTTTAATACCATATGTGTACATGTTTAATTACATAAAGTTTGTCTACACTAATAATTAGGAGTGTGGACTATGAAGAAAAATATCATGATACGGCGGCTGCTCGGGGCTGAAATCAAAAAAGTGAGGAAGCGTCGAGGGCTGACGCAAGAGAAACTAGCGGAATTAATGCAGTCAAGTTCTTCCTATGTAACTCGTTTGGAAAGCGGAGCAATAAATATAACGGTAGATACGCTACATAGGATTGCTACTATTATGAATGTAACTATCCAAGAGCTTTTTTCATTTGAAGAGTTTGTATCCCAAGAGGATCCAAGCGATCCCTTAATTAAGATACTTGTTCTCCTACAAAAACAAGAACCATCCGAAACCGAAAAGGTCTACAGGATGCTCCATGAGTTTTTCAAATAATTATAAATCCTCTACGTTCACGGGGGGAGATTTAGAGAGTATAAAATGATCGTTATCATTCTCCAATACGATGGCTTTTATATTTTCTCCTAAGTATCTCCTCTTACGGATGTCAACCTCAGCTTCTATAAAACTCCAGAGTAAACTTAAATCATTTCGGTACCCGCGGCACAAATAACTCGCGTGCACACCGGTTTCCCTCTTCTCCTGTTGAATAATTTTAATCCCCTTTAAACGAAAGAATTGTTTTATTGTCGTAATTTCTTTTGTTGCGAGATCCATTGCTCTTTTTATCGCATCGACATAAGCGCCAGGAGATCGCACGGAAGAGTTTATGATCTTCGTATCACGTTCAAATACACTCAAAACCATAGGTATAAGTAAAAATTCTTTTATGACTCTTAATTCAGCCGCTGTTGCATACCTCGGTTTATTCAAGAAACTCGCCTCCGAATAGGAACTTATGTTTGTATATTTTATCATTTAACGTTTTTATTGCCTAGTGGCCAAACCGGTAGACAAAAAGCCTAGTATCAGATTCATTGGATCTAGGCTTATTTCAATCCACGAATGACGAGTGATAGAATAAAAAACGACAATTTATTACCATTGACTTCCATGTAAATTATTGGTAGTATTTCATTGTGTAGTATTTTAATAGTGCGATAATGTCGATTATGTGTTATTAAATACTCTTACCAAAACCGTTATAAAGGGAGAGAAGAGTCATGAAGAAAACCATTTTATCCACACTTTCCGCCGCACTTATTGTCACCGCAATTCCGTACAATGCTTTAGCAGTTTCCCCTACCCCCAACCATGAGGCAACGTCATCTACTTCAAAAGTGGATGAAAACACAACGGAATCACCCGGCGCTAATACGGATATCATAACAAAAGATGGAGTGAGTGTTACCATCGCCGCTGGATCAGAGGATTCTGACATCCTTCAAGAAAATTCAAGTGTACGGGCCGAGGCAGAGAAATTCTTGGCTAATCGTCACAATGCTAAAACGGTGACTAACCCTGATAGCTACTCCCCTAAATCCGATCCAATTTGGGGGAATGAAACTATTGTATTGAGCAGGAAGTCAAACGACTATAAAAATGCTGTTAAAAAGGATGTTATTACTTTTGTCTCAGCGGCTGTTACTAATACGATTGGACTCATTGGCGGTATTTTAACCAAGAATGTATATACAACAGCCGCCATTGGAAGTTTCACCACTACTGTATCTGGCTGGGTTAACAATCATGTAGATTGGAAGTATACTTATACAACATTTTACAAAACGTATAGTGATTACTATGGGAGAGATGTATACTACTATGTAGAGGATATTTATGCAGACCCTTACCGGACGATTTTGAAAAAAACTGTAATTAGTGAGCCCCACGTGGACTTAGGCTCTAAAGTTTATCTCACTACTAAAGATTACTATGGTAATTAGTTTTTGAAATAAGTAGTAAGGCGGTGGACGTAATGAAAACTCGCACCCAAAGAATACTTCTGGCCGTCCCTTTTTTAATTGCAGTCATTTTTATTTCAACGAAACTGGATACATTTTTATCCATGATTGTTAATTTTGTTTTTATTTGGCTTGTTGGCACATGGATTCTTAAAGGAACTAAAGAGGATTAGGTTAACACTCTGTACATTAGGCAATAAATATATCTAAAAAAGCCAGGGTCCCGATTTATCGGAGATCCCGGCTTTTTTAATTCCGAGTGTGACCGCTCGGAATTGGATTATTTTCGACCGCATATCAATTTCAAAATTTCGAGTAGCCGTTTCCTTTCTTCTACATTCTCCCCATCCAATAACGCTACAACTGCCGCGATAGTCTCATCCTGCGACCTGTATAGCTGTATCATATCAAGGGTATCCATGTTAAGCGCCTCGGCGATTTCGTCCAGCGTCCGGATGGTTACATTTTTTGCTCCGCGTTCTATGTCGCTAATGTAGCCCCGCTCTTTCCCGCTGGCTTCGGCGAGATCTTCCTGTGTTAGCCTTGCATTCATACGGGCCGCGCGTATCGCTTGGCCTATCTCATACAATGTATTTTTTTCCATAGCACCCCGACCCTTTGTTGTTACTAAAGAGTCTAGTCAAAATTCAAATGATTATGCACTCCATTTAAATAACACAAATTTTTAAAAAATGTAGTATTAAAATGTTTCACTGCATGGTACAATCAGTATATTGTTCTTAATTTTACATAGATCATCTGTGTGGAGAGCGTGCCATGATAGAGAGATATAATGGAGTTATCCTATTAAGCACAAAAGAAATGCCTGGCGAATGTAAATACGCCAGGCATTTCTTCTTGTCCGGATACTTCTTTTACGAATTGTTTTTTAAAGATCTTCAATTAGCCCAGCCGTTCTTTCAGCTGGCGGATTCGTGTATAAACTGATGTACCTCTTGCTACGATGACGCAGCAACCTCTCCAAATCCTGCTCGGTTACGCCGGGCTTTTTGGCGATTTCGTTCGCAAACGTGTGTCTTAAATCATGAGGGCACAAGGGAGAAATGTGCCTGGCTGGATCTTGAATTTCATTATCATGCCATTGGCCAATTTGCTCCAATATCTTATTAATCGTTCGTGGATGTAGCCGACCTTTATCTTTACGTTTTGGCCGCCCGGATGTGCTTAAAAAGAGCGCCGTTGTTTCTCCCTCTACGGCATCAACCCCACGTTCATGTTCTAGGTAATCAGCGAGAGCACTTCTTGCCTCCGCTGATAAGTACTCGGTTCCCTCAGTCTTACCTTTCCCCCGGATCTTAACAATACGAGCGCTTCTTGCTTGGCGTAGTAGTTCCGGATCAGACGGAACCACTTGGTCAATATCGATCATAACGAGCTCTTCGCGGCGCAACCCCGTAGATAAAAAGACATATACAATTGCTCTATCTCTGTTCGGACGTGCATATTTTTTTAGCTCGATCGTCTTTGCAGCTCGCCGGCGATCTTTTTTGGCATGAAATCGTTCAAGGCGGTCACAAATATTTTTAAGGGACAGGATTTGCTGAGGGGTTAAAGTCCGGGGTTCTGGATCCGGAAGCATAATCTCGCGAATACCCTTCATGGGGTCTTTTGGCATCAGATGCGGAGCAGCTGCACGAAGCCATTTTATAAATCCGGCCAACGCGGAATGGTGACTATTCACATATGAGGCTGCGTATCCAGCTCCTCCGTCCTTTTCGGGTTTGTAGAGAAAACTCAGCCAGTCCTGGATGTCTCGTTTTACAATCCCTGAAACCTTATCATGTTCATAACGCTCTAAATAAAAATGATAGAACCGGTTTAGACATCGCTCGATCTTTTTAGGGTCCTGGTTATCTTCATAAACTGTTTTGAGGTATGCAGATAACCATTGCTCTAGATGATCATCTTCAATTAAACTTAAGACTTTTTTACGTGTTGTTTCCATCTGCATCCTCCTTATGTATTCTCAAAGAGAACCTACACTTTATCGTCCTGCAAAGAGGTGGACGAATCCGGATGCCAGGGGATCTGCCGGGCCCACCTATCTCTGCAGATGCTCGCACTGGCTGCAGCCGGATGGCAAAGAACAACTCCATCACTATATGTTTATTGGTGGAATGCATGTACTCCCATCAGGATTTATGTATCTCCAATCATGCTCAAAATCCTCGTACATTCTTTCCTTCCAGTTATCGTAAGCAATTTGAATATCCTGTTCGGAAGTCCCTTTTGGGAATTGAACATCTTCTCTTTGTACAATTCTTCCGGAGCGCGCTTTTATAGTGAATTCGACTTTTATGTATTCCATGACTCCTACCACTCGCCTTCTGCATAATGTACGATCAGTAAATTTCCCGTGCAACATGGCCGGCAAAAGTGGCCCCGCCGTTTTGCTTCTCCCAAGACGGATTCGGATAACGGACGATTTATCGTGCGCAACAGTCTCTCAACCGCTCGCACCGGATGCCATTGGCCGGCTCAAGACACCGCCGCGACGATCCCGCCGTTTTGCTTTTTCTGGACGGACCCAGTTGCCGGATTTCCGGACGTCTCTAGCTCTGCAGACTGCTCGTACCGGATGCCGGCGACGAGCGAAGGACAGCCGAGTATGTTCTTTATCCATGAGCCTTTCATAAAGTCCCCCTATTCCGGCTGATAGTCATTTCACCAACTTTTAGTGATCGATTTGGCCTGGGAAATCGTACATGCTAATACACTCTCCTATTCAATTTGTTTCTTTAGGCCAAACAAGAACTTTCTTCACGCTCTTCAGAACCCTCGGATCTGCAAGCGGTGTAACTGGTCCAACCCCTACTTGGCCTATGAAATTGCAAGGATGGCATATATAGAATTTTGGGTTTACATCGTTTCTATCCTGCAATAAGTGAACTGGATTTTCACAAATGGGGCAAAATGATTTCTCGGTTAAGATAACCTCATACATCTAATTCACACCTTTCTGTTCAATGTAATGTATTACTCAATACCAATCCGGTCTAAGAGCTGCCATACTTCCTTATGTGTGTACAAGTGAGTATCGCTTATCAATTCAACTGGAACTTCAATGCCAAATTCTTTCTCACACCAGATCTTTACTGTTTTTAATTCTCTCCCTTCGCCTACTGTTCCAAATAAAAAATTGTACTGTGTATTTTCCCGGTAATTATTCATGAAACAAATCCCCCGTTAATCTTCCGTGCCTTAATTTGTCATCCTTATAGCTATAGAAAAGAAACCCTTTAGGAATATTATAACACATTTCAAGGCACAGAAGGGACATTCTGTGCCTTGTTTTGGAAAAGTACTGGATTGTGCAAACCGGGACCCCGGAGTTCTACCTTCGGTAGTCAGCCCCAGCTGCGCCGCCCACGCCGGTTCCTGGTCCCCCAAACCTCCTGCAGCCTCAACCTTCGATCGCAAGTTTCCGATCGGGACGCACTTGTCTGGCCAGGCCGACTTATAACCTCCCGATAGGGTAAATTACAAGTCACCACATATCACGGGTTAACTTTTTGAATATAATGTAACACAAGACGATATGCCCAATTAAACCGAGTGCAAACCAAAAAAGAGCTGCGTAATCTTCCTTAGAAGTCGGAGGAATATTTGGAATGTAAAACAGAACTTTCATAAGTTCATCCATTATCAAATCACCCCTTAAATTTTACTCCCTTTTACTTTATTGTGGCAAAACAGTATTTTCTCCCTCTGTCATGTTTCCATCAAAATCAACAAATACCTTGTGGGTAATTTTTTCGTCCTTTGTAACATGAAACTCATATCGTCTTAGGCCATTGTTAATCGTAGGTATTACAGCGAGCTTTGCGGATTGACCTGGGTATTTCTCTTCGATCGACTTTTCCCAAGCATCTATTTGTTGCTTTTTTAAGTTCTCAATTTCATTATTAGCAACTTCAACTTTGTCTTTATAATCATTCCAGGTAGTAAGCCCCCACCATATTCCAACAATTAAAAAAAGCAAATATAAAATGCACTTTATTATCATCAATCTTCTCTCCGTTTTATCCAAAAACAAAGCAATTCCTCCTTTTCTATTGAAAGTAATAACTCTTATTTTATCGGCTTCACAAGCCCTTTTGCTGAGTGTGTTATCCTGTTCCTTTATATTTAGGGTTTCTGCAAAGACATACAACGATACACAAACTTACCTGCCCATATAGGGTTCTAACTGCTGAGGCGTCGCCGTAAGTCCAGCTGCTTGCTCAATCATCTGATTTTTTAGCTGCTTAGAGAGATTCTGGATCTTCTCCAGGCGAATATTATGGACTTGTTCTTGTCCTTTTAACTGGAACATGAGAGACTCCTTTCCGTTTGCCTTGGAAATTGCATACTTTTTTACGGGAGCATTTAAGATAGCGGAATCGACATCAAATGCATTATCCATTGCCGGCAGGCCATCTGTTTTTTTTAATACATCTTTGAGAAGTAATTCTTTCTTAGGCTCGATCCATTTCCTCTCATGGATTGTTTCTTTACCTTTCTTCTCTTCCACCTGTTTTTCTACAACTTTTATTTTTTCAGATGTTATCGTACGTTTTATGACATTCACTAAGCTTTCCAATTTGTTAGGATCATCCGTTTCTTTCACCGCGGCCATGTATTCTTGTTTCGGCACTGCCGACCAATCCAGTGTATAACCGGCGGCCCTCGATAATTCTTCAAAGAAAGTCCGAATGCTCCTTCCATTGCCTTCTCGAAAGTAATGACCAAAATTAATTTCCTGATAATAAAAAGCTGCTTTTTTAGAGAACTCATCGACATTGAGATTTCGCAAGAAATTGTCTTCTTTTAATTGACCAAAAACATAGTAAGTATGTCGATCAAATTCAAGAGGATTACAAAAACTGAATCCGTTTTTTCCGATATTTACTGTTCGGACCTCTCCAGCAAAAGGATATACATCTTGAAATAGATGCTTGTGTATCCCTTTCAAATGATCTAAATCAAAGTTCCCCTTTATTTTCACCACACCAAGTTCAATCTCCGCATGCCGGTAAGCAACTCTCGCTCGCTCAAAGTCATGTAGTTCTTGCGGATCCCGAATATCTGCCTTATTGATCAGTACATTCGTTCCGGGATATGTATAGATGACGCTCATTACCCCTTCCCTCTCCCCTTCATAAAAGCCTGATTATACTCTTCATCTGTTATTTCACCATTAATCCGTTTAAATAGAAGTTCTTTCTCTTCTTCGTTTAGTTCAGCATCCTCATAAGACCAGGATGCATTCATTTTTTTGAACGATTTATTGAACTGTTCTCGTGTTACCTTGTTATTCTTTTCCAACCTAGTCACTCCCTTTATTTTTGCTTATCAAAAAAATCATGTAGTAGCGACTCACCCGTATCACGACCAAGTATCCCGGAAGCCCCCCCATACAACTTAATATTCAATATGTATCATTGTTTCCTATCGATATAATTGCTCCAAGTGTGTATCACATTCTTTCTTTAGATCCCATATTTTACTTTTCAATTCGGGATCTTCTACTTTATCTCTTAATTCAATAATAAGGGATGAGACCATTCCTAATTTCGCTCTTGCTGTACGTGTATCAATCTTAGGAGCTAAATCACCGTTAAGTTTGCTTAAAGTATTATTTACAATAATATCAATAACGTCTTTAAAATCTTCCAATTTAATAACCATTCAGAATCATCCTCTCTTACACTGATTTATTCATTTTGATACACTGACTACGCTGCCGTTTTGTCCGTTACTCGTAGATCCACCTACAATATCCCCAATCAAAATTATTCGATCATGCTCATCATAATCAAAGGAAAAATGATGAGTACAGATAGGGCATCGTAAGTATTGAATCAAGGAATACTTATCGCCGTCAGTCTGTTTCAATTTTCTTTGAGCCGGAACACCGTCATATCCAATACGCCGTTGCTCTCGATAGAAAAATTCTTCACTTAATACCAATTCACAACCACAATGACAAACGGGCTTTTCATAAGCCACAACAGCACTACCTCCTATTCATTTTGTTGTATGGTTTAAGCCACAAAATGGGCACCATTCTTCTTCATATGCCTTGGTCATATCTGGTTTTATTTCTCCTAAACAATCAGGACATTTTTTAATAACTACACCTTCATGCAAAAATTGTCCAAGTTCCCTTTTCATTGATTTTCCTCCTACTAGGTACGCAGTGTATTCAATTAGTATCTTGGTTCCAATGTAGTCGTTCCGTCCGTGTACTCAATGATGTAAAATTCGCAGCCGTTCACTTGGCAAGTGACGATGCCTCGGGTATCATCTTCGGGATCATTGATCTCGGATCCGGTGCTTGTCGTCTCTCCGCAGCAAGGGCAAATTACGTCCTTGATGCCAGCGGCCAGTTCCTTGATTTTTGCTTCAAGCGCTTTCTTAATGTCGCTCATTTACAATACACCGTCCTATTTATTTGGGTTTTCTTTGATGTTGAGCTTTATCCAAAATTGGCTGATGATACTTAGCCTCGGCTCTCTCTCGCGCTAGGATCGCGGAATCTAAATCGTCAAAGTTTCCTAGCCGGTATGTTTTTCCTCCGACCGAAATAAACGCTCTGTACCTCTTCGTGCCTTTCTTGGTGTACGCCACATTCACCCCTTTTACTCCAGTTGATGTATTCGCACGAGTTTTTCTAATAAGTGCAGAAGGTATTATGCCATCAACACGGTTGGAATCGAGTGTTTTTTTAGCTTTATTTATCCGACCTTTTCTGCATGCGCTAGACTTACAGGACGTAATCCGACCCCTCCGTAAAAGATTCATGGAGCAGATCCTTTCAGTTTCACATAAAACGCAACGGCATAAGAACATACGAGTATAGTCTGTACCTGGCTCAACTTCTTTTAATACCAGCATTGTTCCGAATTGCTGACCTCTAATGTCTAACCGTTTTTTACCAGGCAATTTCAACCGTCCTTTCTAATAGGAAAATTGATATTCACTCAGATGCTTCATCACCCTTGCAGCCATCTTAGTTTGATCCATCTAAAGCGAATCGAATCAAAGGATCGCGCCGATCTGGATAGTCAGCAGACTCTGGTAGGACATCTTCCACTTCTTGAAAACAAAAGAACTCCTCCGAATCTATGGACTCGGCAACTCCTGGTAACCGTTCTTTGAATGAATAAGGATGAACTATGACAGACGAAATTTTTGCCCAAAACCCATTTTCTTCTGTCTCCTGGAGTTGAGCCATGTAAATACGTTCAGGCAGTGTTTCAGTAGCGTAAAGGAAGCTTGTCGCCACAATTTTGATATTGTCACCTTCTTTAAATGAAAACTCTTTTTCTTTGATAGCTGCTTTATATTTGACTTTCATTCGAGCCACGCTCCCTATTCTTCAGATACTTCGCCAAAGAAAACTAACCGCTCTGTTCTGATTATGCGCTCTTCTCCCTAGTGCTCCGATTAGATATCTTCCCCACCAAAAAAAAGCCATTCAAAAGTGGAAAGCAGAAAAACTACAATCATAACTAATCCTAGCGAGCCGACTAAGGTCCATATAGTTAACAATCCCTTTAGACTTGCCACTAAAATAAAAATGGGAAACAAAACTGTAACAATTCTAATCGCAATTCTAAATACGTTGATCAAAATCCTCCCCTTAGAGCGAATTACTTCGCCATGTCCGGCAATAACTTTATGTAATCCTCAGTTTAATTTCATAAATTTAATCCAGTAATAATAAGCAAGCGGGATACCAGCTAAAAAAATAGCAGACACAACAAACCACCAAATCAGGTTAATCCAATCTCCCCTAAAGAGTGCCAGTAGAAACCAAATTAATGATCCAATACAAACACCTGACATATATGCAGTCGCAACAGCTCTTCTTAAGTCGTTATATAAGCGCATTCCAATCTCCCTTCATCATGTCGCTGATTATCCAGAGCGCCGGAGCTCATCAAAACAATTCTATCTAAGAAATATCATATTTTCCCAATGCCTTCATTCTTTAAAATTTATCGTTTGTTGCCGGTAAATCTCTTGCGCTCTCTTGAGCAGCTGGTCGTGCTGTTTAATGGTCAACCCAGAATAAAACTGATCAAACATTGCCAGCAAATACGCCGTTGTTTCTCCCTCGGTCGCTATTTTGAGCGTGTCCTTAACTCCTCCAAACTTCTGCTTTACTGGACTGTTTACGTCAATCCTACGACGGTCCATTATCTTCCTCCTCACAGGGGACATTTCTGCTGATTTATGGGCCATTCGCCATAAAAATGGGCCATTCAAAAATTCTACTTAGCAGCCGCAATCTGTTCACTTGCTTTACGCATTTTACGCTGAATAAGGTACTTTTCAATTGTTCCAATGTCATAATTATCGAGCTCTTGGTACAACTTAAACTCTGCGAACGACTGGTTACTGGCCTTCATTATTCCTTCGAAGGCAACGGATCCATACTGCTGCAAGAATTCCGCTGGATCTATATTATCCGGAAGCCGCACAACACGAGTATTTATTCCTTGATCCATCAGAAGTTGTCCTGTTATAAGGGTCCCTTCATGCCCTCCACGATCCCCATCGTATATAATAACGACGTGGGACACTCCTTTTCTTTTTAGTAATTTGGCATGTGTCAAGGAAAATTTCATCGATCCTCCAGGATCAACACCATTTTTGATTCCATGACTTTCCGCGACAAGTCGGTCGATTGCAGACTCGAATATTATCACGACCCTCTTAGGATTAATCTGATCGACTCCGCCGAGCTGATCCCCATATAAATACAAATGTTTCTGGCCGGCCTTTTTGTCATCTACGGATCGACCATACAGATCGACCACCTTACCATTCAAATATACAGGCAAGATTGCCCGGTAAAAATGAAAATCTAAACCTTTGTGATTAATCAGCCGCCATTCCTTTAATTCTTCTTTCGTGAAGCCATACGCTTCGAGATGCCGGCGCAGCACAGGACCTCCAGGTGCATAACCAGCATTGTGGGTTTTCATTACGTCTTCTCTGATTCCGCGAGAAAGCAGGTATTCTTTACCGGGCTGTGACGCATAGAACTCAGCTGCAAGCTTTAACGCCTGCTCTTTTCTACGAATTTTTTCAGCCTTTACAGGATCAGCTTCGGGGATAGACTCGCCGGCTTCTGCAGCAAGAAAACGAATAGCCTCGTCGTACGTTTTTCCTGCATACTCCCGCAAAAAGTGGATCGCATTCTTACCACCTTGCTCCCGCGGCATGCAGCTGTTGCACTTATAAGTTCCTTTGTTTTTATCGATCCTACCATTGTCATAGTCCTCTTTCTTACAGCACCAAGAAATGTAATAATCATTTTTGCCGGCACCGCGCTTTACATCTATGCCGTGAAATTCCATAATGTCAGTCAAATTAACGGCCTTTAATAGCTTGTCTACAAATTCTCTGGAGTACTCGACTCTCATTTCCCCTTCACCTCCATCGATTTTACTTTTCGGATTAAATAATTGAATGCCGCCTTGTCATTCATCAAAATCTGCTGAAATTCTGTCGGCACTCTCCCAGCCTGAACAGTTATCAAGAAAGGGTCTTCTCCGAGAGCTTTTGCCAACCGGATACAAATTTCCTCCGATGGAGGATCCTCTTTCCCTCTCTCAAGCTTGCTTATATATGTAAAGCTTACACCGACTTTTTCTGCGAGCTCATTCTGCGTCATTTCTGTTTTTGTTCTGGCCTCTTTTAACCAGTCACCAAATTTTTTTCTCATAGTATCTCCTTAATAAATTACATTGAGACTCAAGTTAATTACCTATAACCAGTATACCAAAACTTGAGAGATTACTCAAGTTTTTTGCCCCTATTTAGGAGAAATTTAACAAAAAAAAACAGAGGCTTCTCAGCCCCCATTTTATAATGCTTTTGTCGATTTTAAGAAGCGATATAACATGAGCGTTGTCTGTGCTCTGGATCCGTACGATTGCGGTGACAACGTTGTATCCGATGTGCCGGTTATAAGACCATTACTCACTGCTGCAGCAAATGATTCAACCGCCCAGCTGCTAATCTGCCGAGTATCGGTGAATCGTTTTAAAACTTGTTCTGATTGCTTCGGATCCGTAAGAACGTGAGCAGTGTTCAGGAGCCGGTTAAAGATAACCGCAATTTCTTCCCGGCTAATAAAATCGTCCGGACGAAATTTGTTGTTCGCACCTTCAACGATCTTGAGTTCGGCAGCTGTCTTCACGGCCGCGTAGTACCAGGCACTCTTGGACACATCATCAAAATCAGCCGATCCAGTGCCCGCGGTATTTTGAGCCGGCAGCAAAGCGTTTATGATCAAGGTAACAAATTCAGACCTAGTAATCGGAACATCTGGCCGAAACGTATAATCTTCGTAACCATTTACGTACATTTTATTGGCCATATAAGTGACTTCCGAGCTTGCCCAGTGTCCATACATATCTGAAAATCTGCGGTCCATAGAACCAATGGCAACATCAGCAGAGCCTGTTATTGAAAAATCTTTTGTCCGCTTAGAATCTTTCTGGGATGTACCCGTTGTACTTTTGATTTTTTCCCCGTTCAAAAAAACCATGGCCAAATCCGCATCGACCGGCGACAAATTGGTCAATATCGAAACCCGGGATGTAACCGGCTGTCCATCATGCTCGATCGTGATTTTTATGCTTGGAATGATGACTTGAAAGCCTTTCGGGAGAGACTGTCCGGTTTCATAGGCTTTCTTGATGGTTAGCTTAACAGGACCCGCCGGCAGATTATCAGGCTCAACAACCAAAGATACACTTTCTGTTTGAATAAGCAAAGGTTTGCGCTTTTGTTTTAAAAATTCGCTCATTTCTTTGCTCAAATTCAGTGTATTGGTCATCCCTCTATTCTCACCAATTTCTCCAACGCGGAAGATGAGCGCTTTATCATTCCCATGTTTTTCGAGAGAAGATTTTATTTCTTGAAGTATAGGTGAAAATTCAGAATAAATAGGATCCGGATTCGCCGTAAAGACCAGGTTATTACCGCTTACGACCCCTCCTTGGTTTTGCCCGGTACCCGTGCTTCCTGGAGTAGAACCATTTACATCTGCTCGTGTCACATAGATCGTGTAGGTTGTCGTTTGATTGCTATTGTTATAGGCATAAACAGTAAATGTGTTCTGACCAACATTCAGGGGCAGTGCCTCTGTAAATCCCTTGCTAATAATACTTCCATTCATGACAGCGTAAGACGAGCCATGCGGAGTAATCCGCATCATAACCTGGGACGTCGCATAAGGTACAGCTGCTGTATAAACGGTCCTTGCCGGATCAAACGTTTCGTTAAACAAAACAGGTTGTCCGGATGTGTTAACAGATGATCCATTTTGGGATGTCTGCAAACTATCTAAAGCAAGTGCCCAAAGTAGCGGGCGATCGGACGAAAAACTTCTGGAAACATTAATAGTGTAGGTATTGCTCGAAGAATCAGGACCCATGACATCAATACGAATAAGATTTGTACCGGCAGTCAGGTTAACCGTAGAGGAATTACCTGAAACAACCGCGTTCCCGTTCACTTTTACGGTAGAATAGCTGTTTGCCACCGGAACAACGGTCAGCGCATAGCGATCGAATGGAACATTTGCCGTGTAGCCGTAACGGGCAGAAGAAAACGATTCGTTCAAAGGAATATCACCAATAGATAATGAGATTAAACTAGCGCCTGACGAAACATTCTGACGTGTAATTTCCAGTGTGTAAGACTTTGAGCTGTTATCTTCCCCTGTTGCAAGCACCGTTATCGTGTTGAGGCCGACATATAACGGGACAGTAATACTATTTCCGTTTGATACGATGGTTCCGTTAATTTTCACGATAGCCTTAGATTCGCTAACCGGTAAAATAGCAAGACTGCTGACCCCATTGGCCACGGTAGCCGTGTAACTGCTTTTAGTCGGGTCAAATGACTTGTCCAAAGTCGCGCCTGTAACAATCAAATTATTGATTGGATTCTTTGTCGATGCCGGCATGTACAAACCAATTCGATACTTGCTTCCGGCTCCGCCACTGCCTGTAACGACTTGAATCTCAATGGTTGTGGTTTGCCCTGGAACAAGTGTAATTGAAGAAGATGGACTCCCACTTGCCACTGTCTGGCCGTTAATCATAATCCTAGAGGCAGGATCCGAAACCGGTGTCAGAGTGATCGGTGTGGATGTATAAGAAGGAAAGGAAAAAGAGTAGGTGGTTGTATATCCGGAAAAATTGTTTGTCAAATACGAATTAAGCAAAGGATCATTAGATGTAAGAGCGGATAGCTTGTCGCTCGTCTGCTCGCCCGGTGTATAAACTGTAGTCACCGATAACCCTGGCTGGCCCAATCGATTGTATGCTGTCACCTGAAAAGTATACGTCTGATTAGCTTGCAGCCCATATATCGTGTACTGGTTCGCACCTGCCGGCAAGCTATCGACCATTATCCCATTTCGTTGCACCTGCAGACTCGATAGATCCGTCGCGCCCGCGGGTAGTGTCCAGCTAATTTGTGCAGCTGTAGAAGATATGCCAACGGCTTTCAGACTTGCAACACTCGGAACGTTTTTTCGGCTGATTGAAAATGTATATGTCCGCTCTCCCCCGTCGGGATTTGCGACAACGATCAGAACCTGTGTCGTGCTTGGAGTGTCCACACCCGGCTTCGTTAAGGATATAGGGTCCGAAGACTGACCGCTCGACACCGTTCCACCATTCACCCGAATAATCGAAGATGCGGACTGCGCGACTGGATGTGCAATCGTTTGCTGCACATCACTATTAACCGATGCCGTGTAATTAAACACTCCTGGGTTGAATGCTTGATCCAAAGATATCCCGTCGAAAGTTATCTGGCTTAACTTATCAGCTTCCGCAGCTGACGCATTTCTCGAAAGAAAAGGAAAAGTGAGAACTAAAATTAGTAGAAACACTAGGTATTTTTTCACAAAGGGTCCTCCTTATTATCATGAAAAGGGTGCCCCCGTAGAGACACCCGGCTTCACATTACTGATTTAGCAATCCTGCTTGTTCTAATTGTGCTTTCAATTTTTTGTTTTCTTCTCTGAGCTTATATTTTTCTTCTTGCTCAAGCTCAATAAGCTTTTCGTAGCTATAGAACGGTTGCCATCCGATCCAGAG
>NZ_JBDFMM010000002.1:0-66391 GCF_047238265.1 Paenibacillus canaveralius | reverse complement strand
TGGATCTCCCGCGGGTTCTCCACCTGTGGGGGCGCCTGGGTCCTGCGCGAAAAGCTGTAGATTAAGCGGTAAATAAAACTGTCTTAACATCGATAAACCTCCATTCGTTTTTAACGAGCAACGCCTCGAATTTTGCCCTTGCCAGTTTAATGTCGTAGGGGCGTCGGACAACGCAAACTAAACCGATTCCGGATTTCGGATCGGCGTTATGGTGTGCTTACAATTCGGATGGAAAATTTGACGGGAACCCTTCGCTTCATCCAGCGTGGGGTATCTGCCGGGAGCATCAGGAACGAGTTTAACGACCCTGCCCTCCCAATTCCGACAAGCGTCTATCGCTCCGTGACGTGATATTGTGGCGTACATAACGCCTCTTTCCAGGGCCTCGTTTCGCGTAGCCTCATTGTGCGCGTGCATCATCTTCGTTCGGACTAGCATATCGACGTAAGTTTCAGGCTTCCAGCGCCTGCCCGCCGCGTCGACGATTCCGGTGTTCAACGCGTCGCCTAAACTGGAACGCAGCTCATGCGTAATTTGCCGGGTATTCGTCCGATTTCCGTTAATCCCTGCGGCCATATTGCGTCGAAGTACGTTAGCCACAGACGCACGTACGGCATTCCTAATCCGGCGTTCTACGTTTGTGGTTACTGCGAGAAGGTCCTCCTGTGTGTCGGCAATAACGGAGGCTACCATTCTTTCGTTTAGGGAGCCAAACTGCGCGAGCTTAAGGGCTTCCTCCAACGTTTTAGCGGAGCCTAGAGCAAGGAGAGCCGTCGCCGCGCCCATTCTGGCGGCCTTCGGAATATGCCGCTCGACCCATTGGGCAGATTCAGCGTTCAGCAACGCCAGCTGCTCGGCTATCTCGGCGAGTTGCTTGGCTGCGAGATCCCTCGATAGACTTCCGGGGTCCGTACGCTCCAACTCATCGTGGATGTCCGCAAGCGCTCGCTTATAGGCGTTCACCAGCTGTGCGACATCGTACTCATATTTCGGTTCGGGGATATTCGTCATTCCTTAATCCTCCGATTTTTCCTTTTCGTCGGAGTCTTCTTCGTCTGGCTCCGTTTCCTCTGGCTCGGCGTCCGGCTCGTTAAACACGGAACTAGGAACTTTGGCGACGGCCTCCTCTTCGTCTCGCATGCGGTCAATTTCTGCCTGGGCCTGCTGCTCGGTCAGATCATCGATTTGCATAAGCGCGGTTTTCTGGCTGATTGTCGGCTTGCCGCCTAGTCGCATGCTGTAAATCTGTGCTTGTTCGAGTTCATCGTCGGGCAGCCCGTCTTTAAATTTGATCTTAGGCACAGTCACGGCATAATCGATATCGACCTTCGAGTCTTCCAATAGCTGCGCGATAAGGAATACTTTACGTAAGCCACGGTCATAGTACTGGCGTTTACGGTTTATCTTCGCAAGCAAACTATTCATCCGAAATTTAATAGCCAATCCAGACGATCCGGACGTGCCAGAGTTATCTTTTCCGAGTGCCACGGCAGGAATTTCAGCGACCGTTAGAATTTGATCGATTAAAAGCTTGATCTCTTCGAAGGCCGCCTGTAACTGGCCGTCCCAGGTGATGTACTGAGGCACAACCTCGTTTTTGTCAGCTGCTTCAAAAACCTTGTTTCTCCCAGCGCGAAAAATCGTTTCCCCGTCTTCCGTCTCCTCAAGCGACCCGGTAGGAACTACCATAGCAGGGTCGGAGTGCTTGTCCAAAATCGAAGCGATAAGCGAAATCCGGTTGTTCAGCTCATCCAACAAAGGTTTTAGTTCGCTGAGATCGTCCAGGCCCTCCCAGCCGTCCCCTGTCGCATAGTTCGGAACATGCACGACTAACGGGAACGGAACGCCTGTCTCTTCCTCGCTTCGGCTGATCTCCTCCAAGATCCGCCACTCGATAACCTCGTTATCCATATTAGAGTTCGTTGCCAATGCTCGAAGCTTCCGAGTTACTATTTTTCCGGGATAGTGTGACTCGACATCGATAAACCATTGATCCCCGCGGACTGTCCGACTTCGAGTTGTTCGCAGGCCGTTCAGACGCTCAAGATCAAACTCGCTTAATCGCTGACCGTCCTCCATCAATGTCGGCAGAGCGATATGGTACGCCTTTATATTGTTCGCGTTAAATGGATCGGCCTCCGGAAATACGTACTCTGCGATTTGGGATTCGATAAATACTCGAAAAGGATCGAGACTTTTATCCAGTTCGCCGCCGTACTGCTGACCCCAACGAATTTTATAAAACGAGTCTCCCCGATAGCTGTTCCCTAAAGCCGACTCGTAGTTAACAATGCCAAGGTCATTCTCCGCGGCCATACGCTCAATGGCTTTTTGCTCCGGCGAATCATCTGCGTTTCCAGCTGAATAGAAAGGCGTTTCCCCGAACAAAAAATCCGCGCTCTTTTTACTTACCAGCCCTGCCATGTTAAGAGAGATATATAAATACTCGCCTTGTGTGTGGCTGAGTTTATTTCGTACGCGCTCGAATACGTCGTAGTGTTCTCCCCGGAATAACTTGCGATTTTCTTTATATCGCTGAATCCGTTTAACATGCGCAGGAGGAGGAAAGTACTGTCCAATATCGAACATATCTGCCAATATACCAGCCCCTCTCAGTGCTTATGTTTCCTCATACTATAGGGGGGCTGTCGGGCAGTTTCACAAGCCTTTGGGCTTCGTTTTAAACGTACGTATTCGAGTTGTGCCGCATAAATCTACGCATCCGGCGAGTGCATCCGGTAAATCGTCATGGTCAGCCGTAGGGAATTGCTCCAGCTGCTCAAGTAATAGCCGCTGCTGCCTCATGAAACGAAGAATTCCGGACTCCACGAGGGGTTCAAGCATTTCGATCCGGTCCTCTTTCTTACTCCGGGGAGTGATCGGTTTTAACTTAACGGAGTAGATCCCCTTTCGGGTTAACGCTTCCCTTAGCTGTCTATAAAAATCAAATTGGGCAGCTACGACTTCCACACCGAACACTTTTGGTCGATACTGTATGATCTTTTCTACGGCGACCTCTAGCGCTTTATGGGCCGGACATTTTGCCGCCCAGGCATCCACAACGTACAGGACCCCCGTCCTACGCTCCCGGCCCAACGTTATAATCGCGTTGTAGTCCGAGCGATTACTTTTCCCCATCGCGATATCCCAAAACTGGTAATAGTCGAACGATAGGTCCCGTCCGTTAGCGTCCTTTAAATCCATATAGTCGAAGTAGGTGAACCTGTCCGGCTTAAATATCTGGGACTCTTCGTCTAACGGGTTATTGAGGTACTCGGAGCCAAACGCCCGAGATCCGACGTTTATTTTTTCTAGCATTAGCTCGGCGTAACCCCAGCGCCACGGCCAGAGAACTTCCGCGCCTTTATCCATTAGCTCACGGTTCGACCTGTAGAATTGCAGGGCGGTTTCCTGGCGGTCCTCGTCCTCCACATTCCGGTAAAGGTCCTCAAACTCTTGCCACAAGTCTTCGCGTTCTGGCGGTGAAATAATTGCCGAGAAAATGCGAGATTTAAAATCGCCCCGCTTTAGTACTGTGGGCAGCAGGCCGGAACCGTGGACAATCGTTCCCATATAAATAAAGGCGGTGTTTTTCGTTCCAATAGGCATGACAACGGAGTTAAACCAGTGAAGATTTTTTTCACGCAATTCGGGCGTGTTCGTATTTTTTGAGGACTCCAGGTCGTCGCAGATTACGAGATCCGGACGGTGGGCGCCGTTACGCTTACCCCGCAGCTGTTTACCCATTGACGCTGATTCGACGAGAACGCCGTTCTTCGTTAAAAACGCTTCTTGGTTATCGCGGTCGTTCAATTGCTTTTGTGGGGAGAGCAGCTCGCCGAAATCGGCCCGGAGCTTTTCGTTATACTTGAGCTGCTGCGAGATCCATTCGATAAATTTCTTCGACATTGCGTCGGTTTCGGAAATGATGAGGATGTAGCGTCGGAGGTTATATACGATCTGATGTACTGGGAACATGTTCGAAAGATACGCCGATTTGGCGTGTCCCCTGGGGGCCGCCCAGCCCACACGAGCATTAAGCTCCAGCGTGGATACAACGTTCAGAATGTCGCATAGTTCGCCATGAAATCGAGGGGCATCTTCGAGGCGCGTGCCCAGCGGTATGAGGTTCCCGTCATTTTCGGGATTTCGTTCATCAGAGAAGTACTCGTACATAAAATAGAGGACGTCGGACTCCCCGCGGTCAATGCGCTTTAGTCGTGCCAGCTCCTCCATGTCGTTCAATAAAATTTCAAGTTGATTGTTTCGAAGGGCGCCAGTTTTACGAGCTTTCTCAAGCAGGCGAACTCGTTCTCCCACGAGAGAGATACGATTCTGGCGTTGAGTGGAATTTAAAATATCGAAGTTCATCGGACTCTCCTTTCAGCCCGAAACGCAAAAAAGACGGAGCCACCGAAGAGGTGATTCCGTCTATAACGTTTCTCAATATATAGCGCAGCTGAAAGGCGTTTTAACAAGTCTTGGAGGATTTGCCTTGTCGAAATGAGAGCTTACGAGGTATAATAGCCAATATCGTTTTTAACGGAAATCTCTTCCCTTAAAAACAGAAAACGCGGCCCCATCCGGCAAGATGTCCGCGTTTTCTAACCACTATATGAGACTACCGATAGATCGGGGATACCCCCGCCTATGAAGCATCTGAATGTTACTAACGGCGCAAGGCCGCGATGCTTCGAATATGGATATAGGCTATTTTATCACTCTCCAGCCCATACCTCAAGGCGAATATATGTTCCCCTTCCAAAAGTAGTCTCCGACTCCAGGAGGCCGAAAACTATGTCCACTATCCGCGTAGCTAAAAAGAAAGAATTTCCTTACATCCAAATCGATAAATTCGCGATTGACGAAGATAACCGCATATCGTGGCAGGCGAAAGGCTTGCTTACGTACCTAATCGGAAAGCCTGACGATTGGACGATTCGTATTAAAGATCTGACGAACCGTGCGAGCAACGGGCGTGACGCTGTGTTCGGAATTATTAACGAGCTGATCGCCGCGGGTTACATCGAACGGGAACGTGTGCGTTCGGAGGACAGTAAGCGCGCGGGTCAATTCGAGGGCATTAACTACATCGTCTATGAAACTCCTTTACATACCGAAAAATTCGAGAAGAAGAAAACAGGCAAAAAGACTAAAGATTCGCCACATCCTGAAAACCCGGATATGGTGAAAGAAGGGGAAAAATCACCACGTCCTGAAAACCCGGATACGGTAAAACCCGATACGGAAAACCCAGACCCGGTTATCCCGACCTATAGTAATAATGAATCTAGTAATAATGATTTTAGTAATGATGAGGAAGAAGATATAAAAGATACGCCTCCGGCGATTAGCGCCCGATTTATTGAAAAGGATATCCAAAGAATTCAAAAACTATACCCTCAGTACTCCAAGGTCGTTGAAGATATGGGAGCCGCAGCAATACGCGACCGACGTCCTGTATTCGGAGAAGAGGAGATTTTCCTCGAACAGGCCGCAGCCATCCCCGTTCATCCTGAGACACTGTGGGAGGTCTATACCTCTGTGCGCTCAGAATTGGACCGTACGTCTGGAAACGATTATGCGCCTGAGCTAATCGAAGAAGTATTCGCAAAGTTTGGTCGCGGACTTAAAAAGCAACGAATCACCATCGACGCGGCGTCATGGTTTAAATCGACCTGGACTAATGAGAAGATTTCGCTGGAGCAAGCCGCGATGATAAAATAAAGGGAGCGCCTCATGGCACCCCCTCTCTTTTATCACACGACAGCCCGCGTTCTTTTCAGGCTGTTCGAATATGTGTGCAGCTCGGCACGTTTCTCTCTCGCGACCTGGGCAGCCTCGTAAAGCGAGTCATACGTCCCGAAACGATGCTGCTCGCCGTTGTAGCCGATCTGTACCCGGTACTTACCGTTCGATAATTCGTAAACGTTACGAACGCCTGTCCGCGACCAAGGCGGCGCCGTGATATTTTGATGATTCTCCGCGGGCGTACATACTCGCAGGTTTTCTGACGTGTTATCGAGGGTATCCCCGTTAATGTGGTCGACGACGAGTCCTGGCGGTGCTTTCGTTAGCAGTCGATGGAGATACACGTCCTCACGTAATCGGCAGCCGGGGCGCCCCAGGTACCTGTATCCGGCGATGTAAGGGGTTCCGCCGCGCTTATTAAAACGGACGAGCCATTTATAGTGGACCACGTCAGGGACTCGGGCTGCGTCAATAAGCACCTCTACACGGATATCTTTGTATGGCACGAAAATAACGGCTTTCTCGCCTACAATCTTAATACTGTTCTTCATTTTGGCTAAACGCCTCCTATATTTTTTGTCACGGTAAAATATAGGAACGTGCGCGTTTTTGTGACGTATAAAGGGTAAAGCCATCGAGGTAAATATTTCATATCGGATTATCGACAATCCGGTACCTTTATGGTTTAATGAGGAAGTATTTTACATTCTAGGGGGATCGCCAGATGAGATATTTGCTCGCCATTATACTGCCGCCTGTCGCCGTGCTGCTCTGTGGTAAACCGATTCAAGCGCTAATAAACTTTTTGCTGTGCCTATGCCTACTCGTTCCCGGCATCATTCACGCTTTCGCCGTTGTCAGCAGCCATAAGGCGGACAAACGAAACGACAAGCTTATTAAGGCAATCAGCCAAAACGGACAGGCCCAGTAATCTACAAAAAAAAGAGCCAGGACGTATCCCGGCTCTTACTCTTCTTCGCATATCAATGTCACTAGCTCGATTAAAAAGTCAGCAGCGTCAACTTCTTTTCCAACCTCGTCTTTAATCTCCTGGTCGTACTCCGCGAAACGCATAATCGCTTTAAATACTACACGAGCGCCTCTAATACGTTCGACAGTCTGCTCGGGAGTTGCCCGGCCATAACGGAGATCGGCGATAATTTCGTCCAACGCCACGGACCCCGGCTTAAACTGAGCGATGATCGTTCTCTCCTATCTTTCTACGCTTACTATACGGCACATGACCGCCTTACAACGCTTACTATCGCCCCTATTCGATGGGACCGCTAACTATTGTTTACTACAATTCCCATTATAACGTTAAAGCGTTATTATGCAACATGACGTCGGATGTCGTGTGTGTCGCTATGCAAATGTAAATAAATACCATCTACTTTAAAATTTATTATACGTATTTTTCTGGCGCTTAACCGGGGGTAGGCAGCCGGGGGTGGCCCCCAGGTGGCCCCCTAAGCGTTTCGAAAGAATGAATCGTATCATTATCGATGCTTGATCGATGTGTGCTGACGTCATGCAGCTGTGTGTATAGTGTATAGGGTGCGCCTTCTTTTCTTCTTGCTTTATGCAACGATTATACATATACATAAGCATAAAATGCGGGTTTTGTACATATGTCTATAAGCGCAAAGCCGCGCCACATAAGGGTTTATTAAATCGTACACGATCATACACTATACAGTGAATATACATTCCCAGTAGTATATCGTGAATAACCCTTATATGACGCGGCTTACAGTAGATAGTGGCAATAATTACCTGGTAATTTATACATCCCGTTTATTCATCGAGGCCGGGCCTTTATGCAACGGTTATGCAGGAGAAAACTACTCCCCCATTTCTTGACGAAGGCGTTCGATCTCAGCCTCGATTGCAGCGTCGGAACGATTATCACGTATCGTCTGGTCGATTCTCTGAACGTCCTGGAGTTTACCCCTATTCTTGAGTACCAGCTCAATGGCCTTCAATCGTGCGCCTTCTGAGAGGCCGCTAGAAGCGAGTCGGCGTAAATAGCGATAAGTATCGGACAGAAAGTCGTCCATAGCTCTATCGGCGACCTCGTTCTTATAGGCGATAAATTCGGGGTCCTGGCGCCAGCGGAATAAAGTACGTTCGGAACAGCCCACTTCCTCGGCGACCATAGGCATAGTATACTCGTTTTTATCGTCCGTCGCCAGTATTTCGGCAGCTCGTCTCTGGGGCGCGCTGAGTCCTGTTTTCATGGTCATTTTTCGTCACCTCCTTTCGAGAGAACGAAATTTCCCTACTATAATATAGGCGTTAAAAACGTCATCCGCCGTGAGTGTCCGACTCAAGCAGCAGACGACGATAAAATTAACGTGATTCTTACCGGATTTTAACGACTTTCCCGCTGGTTAGCTTTTACTCGACCAATTCCCTGCGAACAGGCGCAGAACGAACATGAACAGGTTTACGACGTCCAGATATAACATGAGCGCAGCCATCGGCACTTCTTCCGGCTTCACTCCGTCACGATAACGACCAACGTCATGCACGATCCAAGCGCTAAAGATGAGTACTCCTGCGATGGCATATACGAGACTGAGCGTAAAGCCTGCGCCGACGACGTGTTTCACGATTGCGAGAGCTAGAAGTCCGAGCGTAGCAGCTATGAGATAGCCGCCCATGAACGAAAAGTCTCGTTTCGAACGTTTAGCATAGACGGCAAGGGCCGTGAAAATAACTGCTGTAATCGTGAAAACGATCATTACGCCTCTAGCGCCAACCTCCGATCCTAATCGAGCGATTGCCGGATAAAGCACGACACCGACCACTCCAGAGAAGGTGTACAGGAACGTGAATCCGATATTACGTCCCCGAACTACTTGTACGAGGAGCCACACGAACATTCCTAAAAAGGCGATTGCGAAGGCTCCCGCAATTGGTGCTGGAATAACGTAGGCTCCGGCTAACATCGCCAGCAGCGTAATGATTACCGAGATAGAAAACGTCTGTAGAATATGCGAGAACGATCCTGCAACTTTCTTGTCGAGGCCAACGTCCACCGACAGAATTACTTCGTCATTTTTGGTATATCTAAACAGATTCATATGATTGCTCCTTTTGATTTCGTTTATTTTTTCCGTGATTTTACGAGCTTGACGTAACCACACGTCCCCACGATTACCAAACCAGTAAGCATGGCGCCAGTTACGAACAGCGCGATCTCAAAGGACGTTTGCGGAGGCCCGAACATCGGCATGTAAAGCCCTGTGTACGCAAGTCCGATAACGGTCGCTATCAACGTTCCCGTGAAAATCGCGAGCATTACATTTACGATTATTCCGTACATGCCGCTGCCTCCCGTACTTTAGCCGTGTATTCAGCGAGCAACGCCTCGGCAGTCGTCTTCGTGAGTTCGCGGAATGCTGCAATATCGTCATCAGACGGGAACTCAACGTCGCATAGCTTTTCGGCTAAATCCTCCATAGCCTTCAAGGCTTCAGAGTCTTCCGAGATATCTGCGTCAAACTCTTCGTTGAGTAGCCAGACTAACGCTAGTAGGATCGTGAAATCCTTCATCGAGATTCACCTCCTTTCGCGATAAGCTCCTGGAGACGACGATACAGGTCATCCAGATCGATTTCTGTCGCGGGTCCTCGGAGACGACGTAGGAACCCCTCGTCAAACTCTTGTACGTGCTCGACGTGAGCTGGGCCGTACGTAACGCAGGTCCTTGAAAGACGCGCTAATTCATCTCCTGGTTCAACGCGCGTGCCCTGAAACGTTTTTGCCGGATCTTCCCCAGCAGGCAAAGCGCCCATTTTACATTCCTCCTATTTATTCATTCGAGGTACAATATAGAGAGGCCGTGGCGTCTGTGACATCTTGCCTATGTTAAAATCTTTAACACTGTCTATATAAATATCTTTATTAAAGAACCGTGAGATAGCGATAAATACTTAGTTCTTGTTAGTGTTAAAATCTTTAACATAGCTTTAGTACGATAAAGTATTCATTGGACCGTTAAAAAGAAAAAAAAGAATAGGGTTAGCCGCACGCCGCAGCCGATCCTATCCGTCATCAAACGTCATATATTGTGTACCGTCCATTTCCCTTTACGCTCGATATCTGTCATTCCACAAGCGTTAAATACCGCATAATTACGTCCGCAGCTGCTTACCGCAAGCATGCCGGGCGTGTACGTCTTCCCCGCGCAGGAGACGATTTCAGACCCGGCAGCCGCGTGTTTAATCGCCTCAAGTAGCTTCATGCAGAATCCCTCCCCAGCGACGCCAGATAGCGTTTATAGGCGTTCTGGGCGTTCTTGGCCCCGCTGATCGGCGCCCCAACTCGTACGCATTCGCGAATAAACGAGATATCCGTGTCGCGTCCCATCTGCCCGAGATTAAGTAGGCGCCAATGGACTAGCTCATGCAGCAGGGTGCCGAGGATCTCCTCACGTGTCCGGTACGCATTGCGGACACGACTCATAACGATTTTTTGCGTGGATTGGCCGTAGAAGATGAACTGTCCGTTCGTTCTAGTCCACCGACGATTTACCAGCTCGATATCGCCCGTGTAATCAACGCCCCAATGCTTGCGACATAACTCGTTTGCGGCTGCGAGCAGCTCGTCCCGGTTCATTAGGCGTCCTCCTTCGGTTTGATGACGCCATCCCAAGCCGCTAAAGCGCCAATTAGCTCGTAAGCCTTATTTTCCTCGCGTTCATCTTTGATAAGGTACTGCTCGCGTGTTTCTATCCAATGGGTAATTGTGTCGGACAGGCTGACTTTTCTATTTACCGAGAACGACTCAGCCCGCACTCTGTCACGAGTTGTCCAAGGTATCAGCAGCCAGCGCTTCCGTATTTTTTGGTAAACAGTGATGCGAATATAGACTTCGTTAAAAGGCCCCTTATAACTCTCAATTACAGCCTCATACACGCGGCCGCTAGGCGCTGTCACCGGGTACTTTCGCATGATTTCGTCTCTCCCTCGGCTGCAATCTTCTTCATCTGCGAAAGTGCTGTGTTAGCTATACGCCACAATTCGTACTTGTTTTCTCCCTTCGTAACTAGGAGTAACGCGCACTCCGCGACATCCAGCGCCCGCTGTGCTTTTTCGTACTTTAACCGTGCTTGCTCGGTCATTTCGCATCCTCCTCGGACATGGATATTTGGTCTAGCGCTGTTTTCGCAATTCTCGCCATTTGAGAACGCGGAAGCATAGGCTGCCGCCTGTCATCGAGCTGACGTAACGCTTTTGTTGCGATATCGAGCTGTAATCTAGCCTGATCTCGCTCTCTTTTCGCTGGAAACAGGAGTTTTTCGCCTTCCCGGACGATCCATCGCGCAAAAACACGATCCAGGAACACCGGGAGTCCTACGCACGCGCCGCCATCCCAGCGCCCAACGTCGTTCCTGGCCGCCTGGTAAACGTACATAAGGGTGTCTTGTAACTCGTGAATTTCGGCCTCCTGCGCGCGTATATGCCGCAGCAGCTCGCGGTCGGCGTCGCTGTTTAGCTCGTCGGCTAACCTTTCCCGGAACGCCAATCTCGTTTGATTCATCGTAATTTCTCCCTTTCGTGGTTTCGCTCGTCCTCCGCAAATTCGTCCAAAAGATTGAAAAAGCTGTAATAAGCCAGGTTCCACTCATCGCTCGATCTGTCTGACGCCCAATACATGCGAGCAATCTTACACGCGGCCCAGCCGAATCGGATCTGATTAAACAAGTTCATCGCGCACACCGTCCTTTAGATGACCATAGAGTGCTACTCTATAACCTCGCCCTTGGCCCAGCGTGCAATGGTTTCCATCGGAAGGATGTAGACGCCTCCTTTACCGGGACCAGCTACCTGCCTATATTCAACTCCATCATGTCTCATTCGTGCGTTAAAAGGTTCAAACCAGCGGACACCTATGTCCAGCACTTTTCGCGTGCTGTATGACCGCGGCCCCTCTTTACCGTTGTGGTAGGTCTTTCCTACTTCGATTTCCTGCGGTGACATCCGGTTACCCTCCCTTAGTTGATGTTTAGCCGTTGCATGTCATTGATGTAATCTTCCGTCTGACAATCAGCGCAATCCTTATATTCAATCCCATGTTTGCAGCTATATTGCAAAGCGTGGTAGAACCCGTGGTGCTTTTCCGTGTTACAACAATGTTCTTTTCCGTTAAATTTGCGGGTGCCATTCGCACCATAATCTGGACCACATACCGGACAAACAATCACCGTAATCCCTCCTTTATTCATCACTAAACATCATCAATATCATTTACTTCAAATTCGTCCACTTCGGCGGAAACCACTGCTTCGCGCCATTTACTGGCGGTGTCTAGCAGTATATTTCGCTCGTGTTCAGGCATCACCTCAAACTCTTCCTCAGTCATGTCCAGTACTGCCTCAAAATCAACGTTCAACCATGCCGTTCCCGTTACTTTAATCACTGTATAAACCCTCCCTTAGTTGATGTTTAGCAATTGTTCAATCTTGTTCGTAATGATCCGGTCGCTCCTCGTCACAGAACCCTTCTGCCTCCTCCAACAACTCAAAGGCATCAATAAATTGATTTTTCAGGGACACGACAAAGGGAAACCCTTTATACTCGCCATTTTCTTCGATTAAAAATCCATTCCGCTCTGATTTGTGCATTTTAAAGCCCTCCCCTATTTTGAATCGTACGGCCGGGGAATTACCCAGACCAGCCCGCAGCCACACGCTAATTCTTCCTTGTAGTCGTCCTCGTCGAGCAGCCCCTCGATTTCTGCGTCACAGTCGCATTTCAGCGTAAACTTTAACGGTTTCAAGCTATTTCCTCCCTCTCGTCATCTGCCGACCCACTTCGTAAAACGATCCGTCATTGTCTCTGACGACTAACAGCCGCCTACAGGTATTGCAGCGATAAAAAACCTTCGAGTCGTCAGACCACACCTCCGCCATTAGGTCGACGTGGTGTATGCCGCAGATGCATTCAATCTGAATAAAGTGCGCCAGTTTACGCATGGTCAATGTGGTCAAGCAGTTGCAGCACGATTTCCGATAAAGAGCGTTCCATTTTAGACATGTATAGCGCTTGTTCGATTGAAACGAACCCAAGTCCGGCTGCCTTCTGAGTCTCCAACGTAACTTGTCTTTCGCGTATTAGCACGTGTAACTCGCGCATCTGTTGACGGATACCCACCTGTTACTCCTCCTTGGACTGGGGTTCCGCGGCGGCGGAACCCCCATCGCTGATTATTCGCCCCTTGTCTCCCGCCGTTTTGAGAACAGGACTCGAAGAAAGAAAGCGTGATAGCTCGTTTCAAAGGTACAATATAGAGGCTGTAACTTGTTTGTGACACGTCACCCATTCCTTTCCCGCAATCAGAAGGATACAAGCACGCAATATTAGAAAATGATTAAGTTTTTTAGTCGGGATTGCTTACCCTCGAAATTTATGATAGGATAACGAATGTAGCAAGTGATACGATATGTATCTTTATGGTCGCTCATGCCCGCAATTACAGGCTGGGTATCGTATCATTGAGGTATAATTACGTGGGTAGAATGTCGTTTTGTGTCGAAATCGTTTGAAAGGTAAATTTAACCATGCTATAATATAGAAGGTTGACGGCGGATATACTGCGAGTATGTCCCTCGCCGCCGATAGTTTAGGGAAAGGCTATCGGCGGTTTTACTATGCCTATTTACACGTTTTTGAGATCGTGATATGATAAACCGGAATTACATAGCTCGTCGCCTTCTCTTTACTCGAAAGTAGGCGATGTAAGGCCGCACCTGTCGCTAGGTACGGCCTTTTTAGTACATAGAAAATATTTGTAAAAATCGGAATAACGATATATAATTATTTTTGTAAGCGAAATTACTGGAGGGTGACTCTATGACTGTGGATGAGAGAAAATGGAAGGTCGAGCGTGCGTTACATTTACGGCAGCGCGTCGAGTTGGCGAAAGAACACCAGGACGAGGCTTCCGCGTATCACTTCACGACGTTGCTTCGGGAACTGCTGGAGATCGAAAGAGAGCTGAAAGAGGATAGCGCTCGCGAACGAAGGGTACGGCATCAACGGAGAATGATGCTCTTGTACGGGCTTCTTTGCAGCGTGGTGGCTGTCATTTTGATGCGGGTGATTTCCGTTATATACTTTCCAGAGTACGTAAAGGTTACAGGCTGGCTTCTGACGGCTATCAACGTATTTTTTGCGACCTATGGGGCAAAAGGCGCGCATAGGAATTTCCGGCGCGGAAGGAATTGGAGGAATTTGGCGTGGATGAACGTCGGCCTTTTTGTTTTGGGCCTGGCGTTCGCTGTCACAACTTTATCGACCATCTAGGGTAAAACAAAAGGGATCTATCCCCCGGAGAGAGGATAAATCCCTTTTTCGCTCGCCCACGTAAGCGAAACGGAGGACGATTAAACATCCTTATGGCGAGCTACTAAGGCACATAATAGCATACTCCCCGAGAAAATGCAAAATAATCGTTGACAAAATAACGGAAAAACGATATTCTGTTATTTGTAAGCGAAACATTTTCCGGAGGAGGAAAAAAGTTGGTAGAGAAGTATTATGTTATCGGGGTTAAGTACGGCAGGAAGGTTTCCTATGTCGCATCTTACCGGAGCATGATTTTTGAGTACACGGAGGACGTGCTAAATGCAGGTCGCTACTCGAAATCCGCAGCAATCGAGGTTATCCGAAATTACCCCAGAACGTTCAAAGCGTGGTACGTACATGTCGAGAACGGCAAGTTACTACGTCGTTACCCCGTCACCCTATATTAAAGGAGAAATCGATATGAAAAAAGAGTATATTGTGGGCGTCTTTGCATCAGCAGATTCGAAGGTTCGGTATTTCTCGGGGTTTGGAAATCTGGATGAGGCGTTTTATACTACGAATTTTTCGGAGGCAGCTGAATTCCCCTTCGAGCAGGCTGTGGAAATGGTAGCGAAAGGCGAGGGATTTATCAAGGCGTGGGAGGTTACACGCTCTGCTGACGGGCTTACTCCTACGGGCGTCGAAATATCTTTCAATAATGAAAAATTACCAATATTTGATTGAACTTTATTCGTCCCCATGATGTAATGACTAATATAGGAATAATATTACGAGAGGGTTGACTACCTAATGCGAGAATTCAGAGTCATGTCGGGTTCCGGTTCGTTTTTCACTATCCAGGGAAGTACACTTATTGAGGCTATAGAAAAAAACTTCAATCGACTTCATAGAGAGTTCAACTTTGGGAATGCGGCAGGCTATGTATTACGCAGCGTTAAGGCTGAGTATAGAGAACATGCTCTCGGAGGTAAAGGCGGTGTTCTTCTTGAGGTTAGACATACGGGCATGGATTTAGCCCATACTAAAGCTTCTCCGGACGTGAAAACAACAAATATTCTGATTTATGCAGCTCCTGAGGACTTGCCTACGGAACCAGTTTTTACTATCGCAAGTCTATAGAAAACGAAAAAGTCGTCCTAATTGGACGGCTTTTCTTTATGCGCTAGATTACGTTCAAGAATAGCAGAAGAAAAATCATAATGAGCGTGTAGTCGATGGGGAAGTATCCCTTATAGATGTCCGACAATATGCCGAAAGCGACTACTCCGACGAGAATCCACGCAAACGTAATCAAGCCGTCACCTCCCTACGCGCTCTCCGGCCGTTCATACGGTAGGTTACGTCTGCTGTCGTGTTTGTCATATCCGACGCAACTTCGCGCTCCCTGCGCGTCCTGGACTGGTTTTCAGATAGGAACGGGAAAGGCGTGTTCGTAACCTTATCCGGCGCTTTATCGCTCAACTCGTCCCGAAGGATGAAATCTGCTAGAAGCTCCAACTCGTTCGTTCCCGGCTGCCTCCCTGTTTGCTGAAAATACGACTCGGTCAATACCTCCACAGCCGAGATACGAAACTGAACGGGCATGTCCGTCACTGCGGTAAGCTCGCCCACAGCCGCATAAAACGCTGCTCTATAATCCCCCGTTGTAAATCTTCCTGCGTAGATCGATGTCAATTTCCCCACGTCGCTGTTCCCTCTTCTCTCTTTTCGTTGATTGCTGCAATTTTCCGAATAGCAGCGTTTAAATGATTGCTTACTCCCTGCTGGCTCATACCTAGCATGCCAGCGATTTCGCTCTGAGGGAGATCTCGTTCATACGCGTAGTAAATTACCTGTTGCTGGCGCTCGGTGAGACACGCGTCTTTGATAGACTGCTCGAAGTCGACCAGCATAACGACGGCGTCATAATCCCCGCGGGTAATTCGCTCGGATCTCACATGATGGACCTGCTCCAGCAGCTTCCGAACGCCTTCCTCCGAGGATAACGGGTATAACGACTCCAGGCGTTTTCCTCCCTTAGATAGATCGACTTTAACGGCTCCCATCGACGGCACCCCCTTGAGAAACGATATACGCAAGCATCTTTCGGACCTCGTCCTCTAGCTGGGACAGATCGCCGTCGTTAACGATTACGTAGTCGACGTCAAAGCCGTTGTAGTGGCTCTCTGTGTCATGCAGCATGTCTTCCGGACGGAATATATCCCCGGCCGCCTCTGCACGTTTCTGACGGACTTCTACGGGCGCGTGGACGCGTACTATCGCGAATCCTTCCCGCCGCAGCGCATCGTACTCGTTGGGCTGCCGCAAATCAGTGATTACGGGACGGAATGGCTGGCGAGCACAATGCTCTTTGATGGCGATGCCTTCGAAGCACTTACGTACCCAGATGTTCGGATCGCGCTCCCGCATCGTTTGGCCGAACCATTGGTATAGCTCGCGCTGCTTTGCGCCAGTATCGCCGAACAGATCGTGCGCGTAACGTTTAAGCTCGTCGCCGAACGCGAAACGTGTAAACCCCTGTTCAAATACTAGCTGCTCCGCGACGGTGTCCTTCCCGGACCGCATACCGCCGCATAACGCCAATTTAATACCGGGAACGAACATGGTCGACAACCTCCCACTCACGGAGTTTCGTTACATGGCGCTGGAGTTGCGCGTAATTACGGGATTCTAAAGGGGTTAGAACGGCAGTTTTTGCGTCCTCGTACGTAATTTGGAGTTCTGCTGCTGCCTGCGTGAGACGAATTCGCATTTGGGTGAACAGGTCCTCAGCGCGTATGAGCTTGTCTTTATAGAGGTAAACTTGAGGCACGAAAAGCCCCTCCTTCCTAATGATTCATTCGAGGTACAATATAGGAAGGCGACGCCCCGTGTGACGTTTAAACCACAAAAAAAAAGAGCGCCTTAGCGCCCCGGATAAGTAGGTATTCGTTTTGTAATATCCAGCGTGTGCGAACGTTGTCCGTCGTCCGTCCAAACTTCGACGGTAAACATGTCGCCGTCTTTAATGTCGGTCCTTTCAACAATGTTAAGAAGGTCGATAGTGACGATCTCCGCGCCGTTTTCGAGTTTCGTTTTGTATATCATAGTAAATTCGCTCCTCTAGTTTATTTTTCGAAGGAGACGCCTTTCGGCGCCCTACTTATTCAGATGCCGTAGTAATCTTTCAATGCTTTAGTTAGTTGCTTCTTGAAAATCTTTGCTTTAACCAAATCCCCCTTGGACAGTGCTTCATTTAATTGATTTTGCAATCCCGTAGCCGTTATCAATGCTACATCGGAAATCATTTTGCCAACTGCAATCGTCATACCGATCTTTCCTCCGTTGCTATCGTATATTTTTTTTTCGAAGGAGACGCCTTTCGGCGCCCCTCCGTCTTTCTCGCCTTGTCCGTTTTAGAAGCCTAAAATTCGGATCATTGCGAATGTGAACATGGTCCCGAGAATTGCGCCGACTAGGAGCATAAACACCCCATACTCGTCGTCACGCTCTTGCTTCTCTTCGGGCGTTTCTTGGACGATCTCCGGTTCGTCCTGTTCAGCTACCCGTCGGCTGCCGTCGTTCACGAAGGTGAACACCTGCTCGATTTGGTCGTCTTGCTTCATTTACTCGTCCTCCTTGATATTGTTTCGCCTTACAATTAACAGTATAACGATATTCCGATATTAAGTCAACAGTGAAAACAAGCTTTTTTTTTTCGATAAAATTAGTTGACGCAATCGCGACAGCATGGTAATATCAGGTTAGTTAAGTCGCAATCGCGACAGATAAGGAGGTCCCCAGTGTCTTCTCTAAGCAGAGTTACAACAGTACGCGGTTATGCTATATTTCTGGGCCTCGACCCGTCAGATCGCTCCGTACTGCGAAAAATTCAACGACAGTGCGAGCGCGGCGACCTCAACGCTAAACTCGACCAGGGCGCCTGGATAATTGAACTACCACAAAAAGACGAAGGAGAAATTATTATGAGAAACTGGAGAAGTGTAGACGAAGTCCATTACGACGGCATGACGCTTGTACACGCAGGTTATAGCGGCAGCGGAGGCAAATACAAAGATAAGAACAAGATTACTCTTTTCTACGTCAATCAAGTTCCTAAGAATAAATTATCGAATCATTATGGCATAACATGGGATTTTAGCGAATTCTATGCGGATGAGGCTGCCGGAACTTTCGTATGGCCTGCCCCACACGCAATTTTTAAAATAGGGCACAGTGATCGGGATAGCACACGTGAGTACTTCGGACGTGCCCAGTTTACGCCGTATGGTCGTGAAGTTACCTTTAACGGAGAGACGCTAACGATCATTAACCGACCAGTCGTTTACTCCTCTGTTGCAGGGGAACTCCAGTACTATGCGGGGGCGACCGACGACGAGGGAAACGTTTATAAGGTCTTCTGGAACGTGTTTAATATGTTTGAGCCGTGGGAAATTGAGCTGAGGGTAGACAAGTCCCGGTACTGTAAGCACTGCCTTACGGATTGGACCGTCAACGCGAATAACGCGAAATGTCAACACGAATGGGTACCTAATGTATAAAGTAAAGGCCGCGAGGTTTATACCTCCGGCCCTTTTTGTCGTGTATGTAACTCGCGTGTGTCTGCTCCTATCCAGGGGAATGCGTCCTCCCGGCCAATAGCCAGAATCTCCAGAATAGAACGAACATCGATCTCTGTACGTCGGGAATTTTGAAACGAAACCGACTCCCCCGCGTATTGAAGACTATCAGAAAGTATACCACACATTATATCGGCCTCACTTTTCTTTTTTAAAATAACTTTAATAACAGAATAACGATAAACGGATATTATGTCAAGCGAAAATAAAACATTACTTCACACACAAAAAACCGGAGGATTACTCCCCCGGCATTTCTTTTATATACACCCACGTTACCCCTTCTAACTCCGGCGCAAATAGTTCGTCCCTGAGCGTGCAGTACCATTCCCCGTCTATCTCGGCATCCGGCGCTAGGCCATTAGTGACTCGATATGAAATTACACGGTCGATTAGTTGGTAAACGCCTTTCGTCGTCAAGGACAGCATAGACCCTTCGCTGCCCCGGAGGAAGGCGAGCCATTGATTCGTATTTTTCATCGGTTTGCCCTCCTCGGCTTTAACGGCTTTAGCTCACGATGGGAAACGTAGGTATACGGCCGGATCTTCCCCCGGATCTCTTCCTCGCTGCTGACGTTATAAACATTGAGGAATAGGCGCTCTCCGACGCTGTTTTTACACGCAACTCGATAGTGCATGAATATCGTCTCCGTTTCGCTTATAAATGCTACGATGATCTGCCATCGTCAGGCCGTGGGGATCGTTCCACGACGACCGGGACGCGCCCGGTTTCGGCTCATTTTAAGATTGTGCGGTAATGTAAACGTTGAATGTTGTACCCTCCAGCGAGAATCGTTTCAAGACGTACACTGCCTTTTTGCCCTTGAACCGTACCATCAAGGCCGCCATTAGGATTCCGATACACGTTCATTTGCTCGATAATTCCAGTTTTCTTCGTTACCTTGTCAATAAGCTGATTGTACCGGGTATCGAGATCCCGTCGAAATACGGTTGCAGCTTTCTCCTCATCCATTTCTGCGAACGCCGCGTCTGAGGCCGTGATTGCTTTATCTTGGATGAGCTGCCGAAAGCCTGATGAGCTGATTCCCACCCATTTCTCCCGCAACTCCCGGTGCCATTTAATGTCGGCACGATACATTTCATGCAGCCATTCAATAATTTCTCCGTGACCTAGCTCCGCGCGCTGGGCGTCAACTAGACGATGGTGCGCATCCTTTAGGAATCGTTCGTGCTGCCGGATCGATTTCATTGCCGCGTCGACCATCCAAGTCAGGTGGCCGATTCCGTCGAGCTTATTTTTTGCGAGTCCTTTTTCTACCCCTTTTACTAGATCTTTAGAACGTGCCAGCAGCTCATTTTTATACTTCTCGATGTCATGTTCAATTTCAGTAATTCTTCCTTCGGCCTCTTTAACTGTAAGAATTGTCACAGTAGTCACTCCGTTTCGCTTGTTTATTTACCTTTCAATAACAGAATAACGATAATCCGATATAAAGTCAAGCGATAATTGTAGTCTTTTCATAAAAAAGAGCCGAGGTCCTATCCGGACTCCAGCTCATATCGTCTAATTATTCTGTCTAATCTCGGTATGACCCACTCTTTTTTAAGCGCAGTTAGAACGTTATAATGCCGGGTATCCCAGCCCTTGCACGAACGATAGGGCTGTCTACATGGGAAAACGAAATCTCCCATCTTCACGAGCCTTGCGCGTTGTCCAAGGTAAATCACCTCGCCGCTTTTCATGAGCAGGTCGATATCACGACGAGGGTCAACTATGATGATCTTCGTCCGCTCTTGTAACCTTTTGAGCAGATGTTTCGTAGATTTATAGGTGACCCCGTCATGAGGGAAATTCGCTTTTCAGCGCTGCCCCCACTCTCTCCGCTAGTAAGAGGCCCAGGTCGACCTCGAACGTTTCGGAAACCTTCGCCATTGCAATAGACGTTTTAAATACGCCGTGTGTGGTGAATAGAGATAGGAACTTATCGACAGCAGCTGCTGAGGGGTCGTATCCTATAACACCTTTTACAAATCCTCGCAGGTCGTTCACGTCAGGAGACGCCAGAGAAACCCCCGTATCAGTCGGAATAGGCGCTTCTTTCGCAGGCTGCGGAGACTCGGCGGTTACAGACGTTCTAATCGTCGTAGTCTCCTGTTCTTTCTTGGCGCTGGAAGGTAGGTTGCGAGTAGATAGCATAATTTGCTTCTTTTGGGCGTCATAATTTTTTACCATTGCCCACGTGGTGTCGCCTGGTTTAAAATACTTGTGAACGTTGTTTACCCACTTTTTTGCGATATCTCCAACGTAAATAAATCCCTCTTGTCGGTTGGCGTCTTTTGTAACTACCACGGCGCCATGCGCGAGAACATGCGTAACCTCGACCTCGATTATCGACTTTTCGGGGTATACGTCAGCAATTGAGTCGTGAGGTTCCTCAGCTTGGTTAATGCCTTCCTCCCTATTTACCAGGACGGCATTATGTACGTTTGGATCTTCGTTTTGCGCAGCTGCTAGAGCCTCTTTTACTTCTGTGGGAATTTCCGTTTGATACTTGTAGTACGTTGTTCGAACAGTTGAGAAATTAGCGTCGTGTTCGTCCGCGAACTCTTTGAGCTTTTCGGTTGTCTCTCCGTCCGGAAATTTGCCCTTTTCGAGAATTAGCGAGGCGAGCGCGAGCTTCCAATAGGGAAAGTTGTTGCGATTGGTTGCGGCGGCAGGCATGGTCCTAATGTCCCCCTTGTTTTCATTTTTAGTTTGTGAGACTAGTCGATTCTAATTACCCATCATCCAGAATTACCCTTTACAGGAATTACATAAACGAATGGCTCGGACACTTGCAATTATACATGATACAGTTTAAAATATCAATATAACGTTTATCCGATATAAGGGGTTGTCTAAAGATGGTAGCAACTGAACAGAACCATAATTTAAAATCGAATCTTAAAGAGATCCTTAATAAATATTACGTACACAAACAGGCGAGTATGGACGTCGACGGTAAACCTTTTGAATTTATTTCGAAAGATGAGTACGATAAGCTCTCTTTATACGCAAAGGATGACTATTCTCCTATGACCCAGACGCAGCTCGCGCAGCTTACAGGACTTCGGCCTAATAGCGTGTCAGAACTGGTGAAGTTACGCCAGATTAACATTAACCTCGGCCATATAACGAAGGTTGCGCAATGCCTGGGAATCAAAAGTATTTCGGAGATAATCGAGTTTAACGAATAAGAGGAGCCGGACGCATTGTCCGACCCCTCTTTTTTTACTTTCTTCTGACTTCGACCTCCAGCCACCTGCGCCCAAACTTGCGTGTATCTGATAATCGTTCAAAATAAACATCCAGATGCCCCGCCGTTATCGCGCCTCCGCGGTCCGTACAAACGTACGTGTTATCGAGGTAAGGTATATAAATCTCCGTACCGAACGGTAATTCACGTGGGCACGCAATTGTACGGCCTTCCTGAACACGCTCGCCACTCGCCGTAACTCCGTGCGTTGGCGTCGATGAGTCCCCCAGGGAGTACGCGGTTACGTTATAAACCTCGCGTCGAACCGTGGACTTCCCGGAGGGCTTCTTCGTCGCCTGCGGTTTTGGACCGCTAGTAACGTTTTCGGGTTGAGCATTCGCGGCCAGCTGGGGAGAAGTCGTTCCGACGGTTACTAAGTCGCCCATACTGCCGTGCAGCATAACAAGCGCCCATATTACCCATTGGATACGCGACCCCTCCTTATTACGCTGATTTCGGGAAGACGGATTCGACAGGCGTCACAAGCTCGATCTGGTGTGCCTTCGTCCACGTTCCGTAAATATTGCGAACGAAAGAGGGCTTGTCCAATTCGTAATAAACATCGGGATCGATCCTAATATCGGTAATCGTAGTGGTCATACCTTTATAGTCGTGCAGACCGTGCATGCCGTCATACCCCAGGAACCTCACGACGTCCCCGACTTTAAACTCGTTGACTTCCCTGCCAAATGCCGCCCATCTCGATGTTTCTTCGGCTTTTTTAACCTCTGCCTGCGCTTCTTCTTCCGTTAGCAGCACGACCTCAGAGATTACCCCGCCCCAATTCGGATGATTCTCGAATTTGATACGCAGGTCATCGCCCGATACTGCGAGAACTTTCCCAACATCCCCGTTACTCACGCCCGCCCAACCGTTTCGCGGACGCTTACCTTCGGAAATTTGCAGCTTAACGTAATCGCCGACCTTGATACGAGGTTTCTGCGCAGCTTCGACTTCTTCCGGAGTGGCGCGGACCACGTCAGCCTCACATAACCATTGCGTCAACCCGTCAGAAACACGTTCAGTAAGGAAAGGACGGCGCGTGTGGTCATCTTTGACGAGTTTGACGATGTCTCCTTTGGAATACTGCGTCCAGTCGAGGTTAACGACTTTAGCGTATTCGCCGACCTTTAATCGTGAGGCAGCCGCGACTTCTTCGGGAGTTGCGCGTCGGATATGAGACTTCTCCGCCCACGCCTTTTTACCTGTCTTGATCGATTCAATTTCGAAAGGGATGGCGGTTCGGTCGTCAGCAGTAACTTTCGCGATCTCACCCGTAGGAACTTCCCCGCCGTTCGTGAGCGTGCCGCTGTTCAGAACCTTCACGAAATCCCCGACTTTCAGACGCGTAATTTCCGCAATCTCTTCGGCAGTCGCGCGTTGCAGGTCGCCTTCCGCGAACCACGGAGCGCGCAACTCGGAGCCGTCCACATTCTCGCAACGGAACGGCTTGCGGTCGCCGGGTCCGTCATCTTCGAGTACTTTAACGAAAGCCCTGATATCGGCCGAGTGCCCCGCACCCTTACGGATAACCTTCGCATACTCTCCGACTTTCAGACGTTGCTCCTCCGCCAGCTTACGCTCCAGCTCGGCGAGTTCAGCGCGTTTTTGTTCGAGCAGTTGCGCCGTCCCAGGCGCTTCGATCGGCTCCAGCACGACATATTCGTCATGCTGCACAGGATAGTCGTCGCGACTCCCCGCCGAAACTCTTACATAATAATCCACTTCGTTGACGACAAACTCGGCGCCGTTCTCATATTCCCTTTCGCCACGGGCACGACTGACAATACAGATACGCTCGCCTTTCTTCGCTTTGCGCTTAACACCAGAGCCTGCTGGGATCGGCTCCAGGACGACGTACTCTCTGTGACATACTGGGTAAGTGTCGCGACCAGCAGCTTTAACACGAACGAGCCAGGAAGAAGCGTCGTTGACGACAAATTCGGCACCGTTTTCGTAGGCTTCTTCTCCTTCGTCGCAAGCAACAATACGAATAAGCTCGCCCTTCTTCGCTTCGCGCTTAACCTCGCGGTATGCCGTGATCGGCTCCAGGACGACGTATTCTTTGCGTTCGACCAGTTTGGAATCACGTCCATCGCAAGTAATGCGCACGTCGTCCGATCCGTCGTCATCGACACTATTTACCGTAAACTCGTCGCCGTTGTTATACGGTTCGTCGGAAGAATCTCGGGCTACGATCCGAATACGTTCGCCCACTTTAGCCGCACGATTGACCTCGCGATATTGGGCCGCTGCCTCGCGACGGTATACAGTAAAATATTGTGGGTCTACTTTAAGCCCCCTCTTACCGCACAATCTACGAATATCCTCGCCGTTGTCCCTGAAATAAACGTCTCCCCCAGATTCTACGACTGCGTAATAAGAGTTAATGCTGACGTCTAGATAAAGTCTCTGATTATTAGAACGGACGATGTCGCCGCCTTTCGCTGCTTCCGTCGTTTTGACGTAACGTACGCCTTCCACAGTGATAACGTCCTCAGATATGGTAATTACGTTTGTCAGTTTAGCCATGATATACTCGCTCCTTTAGATTAATTGGTTTTTTTAATTATCGAAATATGCGCTTGTCCACGGATCGACCGCGACAACGGCCTCGCGAAGTTTTACGGCGAGATCCGCAATCTCCCACTGGGCACCCTTGCCCGGTCGCCGTTTACGGTAAAAGTTGAGAAGGGCGCGGAGATTAACGGTTAAAACAAGATTGCACGCCGCCGCATTCGGCAGGACCATACGTGCGTCTTCGGCGGGGACGCCAGCAGCTCTCAGGTCGTCGTAGGCTTTCTGAGCAGATGTCAGCGCCTCATGGTATATCGTCAAGGCTTTTCCGCGCTTCTCCTCTGAGGAGCCTGTCACGTTCCCAGCTGCGATCTGATCCAGCAGCTCGTCGCGAGCCGTTACACTCGGAGGGACGACATAATCGAAGCCGCCCGACTTGTCTTCGCTGCCGAACCGCACATACCGCTGACTCTGCACCGAATACGAGAACCCGACGCGATGTCGTGTGAGCTGCGCCAGTAGCGCCCGACTGACGCCTTCGACGGCGAACGTGTATGAGATATGCTCCAATGTGGACGTGTGCCCTGAGCGCGTAATGTGCCGGAATAGACGATCCGCATCCGTTCCGCTGCCGCCGTCGGTCGCTGCCTGGCCGAAGTATTTCGGCCCCTCTTCGATTGCGATCCGCGCAGGTTTACCCGGTGAGTAGCACGTTCGGATAGCGGTTAGCGCTACAACTTGCCTATCGTTATAGTTCGATTGGACGTAATTCTCCAATAGTGCGCCCTTTAATTGATGAACGAACTCCTCGCTTAACTGTGTATGTGCGATTAGCTTAACGTCCATTCGTCGAGGCCTCCCGGCTGTCGTCGACCACTTTCGCGCTCCTTGCGTAGTTAGAATTGACGTGTACCGAATTGGGGACGACACGTCCGTCGGTTCCGACTAGAGTTTTTCTAACCTTCTGACCCCAGACATTCGTAAATTCAACGATGTCTCCAGGCTTTCTATTTGTCGGTTGTGGCGCGTTTAAAACATCGTCGTTGATATGAAGTCTCAGCGCTCTTCGGAGGGCGATATACCGTCCTATGGAAGCGTTGAACACGTCTCCAGGGGCGACTCGCGCGATACCCTTACGAACTACCTCGCCTGTGTCCCGTTTTTTCAGCAGTACGGTAACAACGCCCTTTTCAGGGTTGACATGAAACTCAAAACGGCAATAACCAACACCCCGTTTATAAGCATCTCCACGATCTACGAAATACTGGACGGATCTTTCACACGACCTCACTAAGCGTTCTCGCGGAGTTAAGGCTGTGCCCTTTGGGGTGCTTACGTCGACTTTGCGTTCTCTTTCTTTTTTCCGTTGAATACCGTTTGCAAATTCGATAAGTTCGTGAACGCTACCCGTGAAGGAAACTGTTTCTTCATTCTGATTTTTGGAAACTGTGTATGTCGGCATTTTATTTGCGCTCCTTTTCGGATGTGTTTTAACTTTGCTTCGGTCGGATCAGCTCGTTATACTCTGCGAGCCATTCTGGCGGAACCATTATTCCATAATCCAGGTAACGTTTAATTGCGGCCTGTAGGTCGCGCACTCGTGCCTCTTCGTGAATGAATCGTGGGACGACTCCTATCGGGGGTCTTAGGCTAGGCATTAACCGCTCACCCCCGTATGACCGAATCCGCCGTCACCGCGCTCCGTCTCGCTCAACTCCGCTGATTCAACGAAATTTACACGAGCAACCGGGGAAATAACGCCTTGCGCTACTCGGTCGCCTTTACGGATGAGGTACGTCCCTTTCTCGTAGCGAACGCCTGGCGAGCGTTGCGTTTTCCCGGTAATATCGTAGTACCAATCGTTATAAACGTGGCGTAGCTCTAACGGCAGATCTGCGAATTCCTGCGAAATGTTATCGAACATCATCGCCACTTCTCCGCGATAGTCCGAATCGATGACGCCGATTCCGTTCGGCTGCCGGAGCTTCGTTTTTAGCGCGATGCCGGATCGCATGCAGACGTAAAGCACGTAGCCCTCAGGGATTTCAAACGCTAGGCCCAGCGGAACCTTCTCCGTTTCGCCTGGTCCAATAACCACGTCCTCTACCGCTACGAGGTCGAAGCCTGCCGCGCCTGCCGTTGCATACTGCGGAATAACGGCGTCTGGGTGAAGCTTTTGAATACGGACATTCACTCGCGGCCCACCTCCCTAATCGCCTCCGGCACTAGCAGCGCCGATAAAAAGGTCAGATGGACTATAAAGGCGTCTTCCGCTGGTGTTCGTTGCTGTTTATCCAAGATCTCAGATCCCAGGTCCGCGGCGACCTTTAAAAAATTACCAATTTGCTCTGTGACTATGCTCATGCGCTCGTCCTCCTTTTGTCTTTACACAGGTACAATATAGGCGCTCGCCGCCCAATGTGACATTCGAGGCAAAAAAAAAAATAGAGGAGGCTTTCGCCCCCTCCTAAAAACTACCGTTTAAACCGCGTCCCCCAAGTCTTCGAAGACGAAATCGGTATCGTTCAACTTAACGATATTTGTCGCCATAATGTACCCGTTACCCTTTGTGGAGAAGAAATCATGGTTCTTCGTATGCAGCCTGATTCCATTCATGACGACCGGGTTTACGATCTCTTCCGGGAATACCGGATCGAGGCCGAGGTTCATCATCGCGCGGTTAAAGTTGTATCGGAGAAATACGAGAACGTCGTCGGTTAAGCCGATTTCCCCGTAGACCTCCCGAGTATAAGCTGCCTCGTTCTCGTACAGATCGTCTAGGAGCGCCTTAACGGAAATCGACGCCACGAGCTGCTCCTCTGGAGAAAGCTCCGTGTAAACCTCCTGAGCCAGTGTCCCTACATATTGTCCGTGGACGGCCTCGTCTCGAAGGATTAACGATATCACTTCGCCACTGGCGACCATCTGCCCGTGCCCAGAAAGGAGTAACGGATAGTAGAATCCCGAATAAAACAGCCCCGATTCCAGGAACACAGACGCCGTCATCGCGAGGTATAGACCCAACTTGCTATCGATATTCCGGTAATAACCCGCGATACGCTGGCCCTTGTACTGGAGGTACGGGTTGCTCTCGACCCAGGCGAAAACCTCGTCAATCTCTTCGGTTGTCGCGAGAGTCGTAAAGATGCTCGAATAGCTGCGCGCGTGGATATGCTCCATAAAGCCCATAATCGCGAGAACGGCTTTTCGCTGCTCGCTTTCGACATGTAGCGATATAAGAGGCATCCCCTCGGCGCCTTGCTCCGTATCCAGGAACGTTAACCCGCCTAGTACGCGCTTGTACGTCTTCTGCTGCGCCGGGCTTAACGATATCCAACTCATTTTATCGTCGGATAACGGGATCTCTTTTTCGGTCCAAATTTGCATAAAGTTCCGGTCGAAGAATTCAGCCGAGAACGCATCGTCCGGCCTATTCCAGTTCACTGCTCGCATTACCTGTGCCTGCTCCATTAAGCCCTCCCTTAAACTGCACACGACGTACATTCGTCGGCGCTTAACAATTTGTTACGTGTATAGTAAAGACTTTTCAGCCCTTTACGTTTTGCGTACAGATAATAACGTACGAGTCGGTTAGTGGGCGTATTGCTGTCGACGAATAGAATTGTGGAAATCCCTTGGTCGACGTGGCGCTGAATCGTTGCGACCATATCGATTATCCGGTATTGGTCCATGTTAAACGCTGTTGTATAGCTGACCTGGTTATCAGGGGCCAGGAACGGCGCCGGGTAATATGTCGTGCTGTTTGCGTATGTCCGCGTTTCAACGAGATCCACAATCGGCAGGACGGAGCTTGTGGCGTTTTGGACGTAACTAATCGATTGTGTCGGAGCAATTGCCATCCGGTACGAATGCCAGATTCCGTACTGCTGCACGTCGGCCATAAGCCGCGCCCAATCTTCCGGACCAGGAACGTCCATGCCTTCGAATAGCTGGGAGATCCTTTCCGACTTGGGACGAAAATCATTTTCGAGATACTGGGTGAAATACTCTCCGGTCGCGTAGTCGGACTTCTCAAAGCCGTAGAATGTGCCCCCGCGCTCTTTGGCGATCTGCATCGATCTCTCCAGCGAGTAGTAATTCATAGACATGAAGAAAACGTCAGCGAACTCCCGACCAAGAGCGCTTTGGTACGAAATTTTGTTCTTCACGAGGTAACCCTGGAGGTTCATAGCGCCCAGGCCGACGCTGTGCATTAGCTCGTTTGCCTTGCGCACAGAAGGCGCATTCGAGATATTCGTCATATCAGATACCGACGTTAAGCTGTCCATACCTGCGTGTACGACTCGTCGCAGATCCCGCGAGGCCATTGCCGTAACGATATTAATCGACCCCAGATTGCAGCTAATATCGAGGTTGATTTCGTCCGGCTGCCCATAGTCAGAAATAACGCTAGTCGTTTGCAGCTGAAAGATTTCGGTACATAGGTTAGACATTTTTACATTGCCTAGTGCCTTTAACGGATGGACCTTGTTAGCGTTGTCCCGGTTCATAATATACGGGTAACCAGACTCTAGCTGGGATATCGCGATGCGCGTAAGCATGTCGCGCGCGTCGAGCTGCCGTTTCTTTACTCGTGGATCGGCGACGAGGGTATCGTACATTTCGTCAAGGTTCATGTCGTCCAGGTGCTGGCCGTACGCTTTAAACACGCTGTAGGGCGCAAAGACGTAATAGGGCGCATTCTTCTCAGCCAGATCGTAAAACTTGTTAGGGACGATTAGGCCGATAGACAACGTCTGTAAGCGAGATCCAGCATCCGCATTGATCTTTTTCGCGTCCAGCAGCTCCTCGACATCCCAGCCGAACACGTTGTAATAGACGGCCCCTGCGCCTTTACGCTGCCCCTGCTGATCGGCATAGGAGAAGCCGTCTTCCAGCAGTCGCGCAACCGGGATAATACCCTTTGCCGCGTTCTCCTCCTCCTTGATCGGTTCCCCGCGTCCGCGTAGCTTGGACAAATTAAGAGCTACGCCGCCGCCGATTTTGGACAGCTGCATAGCTGTAACGATGTTAAAGCCGATGGAATTGAGAGAATCGTCCAGTTCCAGAAGGAAGCAGCTTACAAACTCTCCCCGTCGCTTTTTGCCCGCGTTTAGTATCGTTGGTGTCGCAGGCTGAAACCCATTCACGTATCCCCAGAGAAGTTCCTTCGCTCTAACGAAGTCTCCCCGCCCGAGGTGCAAAGCCGCAATCGCAAGGCGCTGCGCATAGGACTCCAGGTAGGTCGACTTGTCGCGTGTTTTGAGCGCGTACTCTCGATAAAATTTAGATGCAGCCATGTAAGACGCGAAGGGAGGCGCAGAAACCTCGGCCAGCACGTGAATTTCCTCGATTTGTTCTGGGGAGTATTCGTCAAGGACCTCCGCATAGTAGTATCCCTCGTCCACCATGTATCGGATGCGATCCATGACGCCAGGAAACGTAAGGCTCTTACTCGCGATCTCCTCCAGGTATACAACGACTGCCTCCTGGTCCTTTTCGAGTTGGTAAAACCCGTCCCTCTGTACCATAATTTCGTTATTAAGCCGCACATGTTCGCTCAATCTCTTCCACTCCTTTTTTAAATTTCTCGACATCTGACGATGCCCCCGACAGTTCAAACCTGTGCACGATGGGGACGCCATACTCGGCAGCTATCGTATTCGCCGCACGACCGAAGTCACTTCCGAAATTACGGTTACCACTAGCAGCGACTCCGCGCAAAACACGGCTATGAGCGCGTAGAAATCTCCGTACGCGTTCCGGGACCTCGCCAGCACCGTCTGTATAGGTCACGAGTACAAACGGCTCAGACGGGCTTCTGACGTCGTCTATCGATTGTGACGGTAACCCTGTCTTGGTAACGAACCTTTTCGTGTTTCCCGTCCTGGACGCATAAACAATAAGCACAAAATAGACCTCCCCTCTTCGGCAGATTTATAGTCACTCTCTTATATAGGCAGCTGAACGGCATTGTGACAGGTAGTCCCGCGAAAAAAGTTGCAAAGGAGCGCACCCTGTCCGCTTTTTATTGAAAATCACGTGAAAATGAGCCTTTAGTAATTGCCATATATTTACATACATGTTATGGTTTTAATGTAACGTCCTATATCAAAGGAGTGAGAGTATGAGAAAAAAATTATCCTTAGCCGTCATTGCCGCCCTCTCCGTCGTCACCCTTTCCAGCGCTGCCTCTGCTACGATAAATCCTAACGACAACGCCTTAGCATCCTTTGCAAATACAAACGTAACGCCCAGCACTATTACCGTGGTATCCGACCCGAAAGGTAAGCCAAATGCCTCTGTTACCTTCGTCGACCCAGCTCTGAAAGATTCCGGCAATAAGACAATCGTTCCGAACGGAGACGTTTACGAGGTTTACGACCGCTCTACGTACTCGGACGCTGGCACCACGATAGTTAACTACAACGTCGGGCCTCGCGAGAAAGACGTCTTCCTGACCTCTGTGCCGAAAGGCGGTACGTCTACGATTTCAGGGTCTAGGACAGTCTCGGCCTCGTTGCAAATTTCGGGAAATTATAACGCGAACATAGCAAGCGTCGTTAAGTGGTCAGTTTCGGGAAATGCGACAGGCTCGTTTAGCTACACGTGGACAAATTCAAAAGTATACACAGCTCCGGAGAGCGTGCCATTCCATCGTGATTATTACGGCGCGGTCCAATATGACGAATACTCCACGCGGGTAAACAAAGTCGATATTTACAAGCAATATAACGGCTCCAAGTACGTCGGAGAGGTTCAATATAACCAAGGCGTTGTTAACACGGTCATTTCGAAAAAGCCGAAAGCAATCGAATACTCCATCGATTTCTAATAAAAATAGAGTACCGTTTGTTCATAAAGAACATTCGGTACTCTTTTCGTTTGTGACGCTATTCTTTTTCGGTAATATCGAGTATAGTCTCGCTGATACCCTCTATTTCGTAATCTTTCAAGCAGTCGAAATTCGCGTGTTTTAGGCGCGCTTCCTCTTTCGTGGCTGCTTCGACCTCCATGATATGGACGCATTCTTTCAGGTACTTCACTTTATAAACGGGCATTGAGTCGCCTCCTTGTACTTTGGTGTTAATAAGAATCACAAGTTCTCTAACTCGTAAACTCCTTTGACCCATACAGCAAACTTCTCCCGCTCTGTCCATTGGGTTTTTCCTTCTGAACCGTCTTTCTTGATTCGAGTCCAATTAATGTACTGCGTACCAGAGCTACGTGTCTCGATCACATTGACGCGGCGCTCAACTTCCCGGCTCCCTTCAATTCCCCAGTACGTAACGCCTCTTATAATTTGCATAGCGCACCCCCTCCCATGTATTTCTGTGTTACTCAAATTCCTGATTGACTCCCACCTTCATATTCTCGGAGCCTTCCGCGCCTTCTGGGTACGTTTTTAGTAGAAACTCTGTACATTCCCACTCAGTTCCTTCAAAGTAAGTGGCGTCGTTCCTTTTGTCGTAGACACGGTATCCTTTTTTCATGGCCTTCCCTCCCATGTATTTCTGTGTTTATCCCTGCGTGTCAAACTTCCGGTTGCTCCGGGATAGTAAGTGGAGTCCAGTGCGTGTGATAGCCGGGCCAATCTACGTCAAGCGGAGACCCGCAATACGGCGGTTCATCAATCGGGAACCCCCACCACAGCACAGCGCCGTCATCTTCGTGCCAATCATCAATCGGTCGTGGGGTCGCTGGACCGAAAATTATACGCATTTTTTTCGCAATCTCCGATGCTGGGCAAACTACTTGAAGCCGGACATCACTATCGCTCTCTAACTCAAAATCGTGCGTTAGAGCCAAACTTCCCACCTTAATCCACTTCATATACGAACACCGTCCTATTCATTCTGACTCCCATGTATTTCTGTGTTTATTTTGATACTTTGTTGTATGCACTCCGAGCAGCCGCGAGTTGTTCCTTTGCTGCTCTTAGCAGCCTCTCTTTTTCCGGGTCATCATTTGATAACTCGGTTGCCCACGTAACTAGTTTCTCTCTCCGAGGGAGGTCATTCTCAAGCGCTGCGCAGATTACCGTTTTTTCCAAACTGGTTAATTCCATGCTCCTACACGCTCCCTTTTAAAATTCATCCTCGTGCGCCAGCATGTTTCCGATGCAGCTGCCGCAAATATTCGAGCTTTCGTAATCTGGGTAAGTCTCCGGGGATTCCGCGAACTCCTGGACAACGAGTTGTACGCAATCCTTCTGTTTCCCGCAACGATCACAATCCGCAATCACGAGTTCCATAGCTGACCCTCCTATATTAAGTGTTACGCAAAGCTTCGAGATCCCCGTCTAATACCGCGATAGCAGCCTTTGCTTTTTCGGGGTCCTCGATAAAAGCGCCAATTACCAGTAAAGCGCGGTCCCTCGCCTGCCTCGCGGAACCTTCGTAATCTGCCGCTTTAGCCACTTTGTAATGAGTAGCAGCACCGTAAGCAAGTAAAATCGAAAACAGGTTGTTTTGCGTCTCCTGCTCCCATCCACTCAGCCATGTGATTGTTTTCTCTTCTTGAGGAGACACGTTTCTTTCGATCATGCTTTCGATTAACGGAACTGTAAATTTCATAGTAATACACGCCTCCCATTCATTTTTTATCGATAAATAATTCTCGGTATGCTTGACTAAGATTCTTTGCATAGCCCACGATAATTTTCGGACTCTTCGGTAAATCAAGTACCCCGCTCATAATTCCAATAAAGGCCCCGTCTGGAGATTTAGCCTCGCAAAGATGGCGCTTAAAATAGTTTACGGACCCAAAGTCGTCCATTTTATAACACGCTCCTGGGCGTCACAACGCCATAATTTTTTCTTTAGCCGCGCGAGCCTGCGCCAGATCGTTGAGGGTTCTATCATAGCCAATATCGCTGGGTTTTAATTTTTTCAGATCGTTTTCGAGGTGCTGGACATGGTGATAAGTAGCGATCTGCATTTGAGCTAACTCCGCCTTGTCGAAAATAGAAACGTTTTGACACGTACCCTCTTTCATTTGCTCATTCCCTGCGAGCTTGCTCATCAGATCCACTCGGCAGTCATGACACAGAGAGATTGACGACGTTTGATTTTCATCTAAGCCGACGCTAATTAGAAAGTTTCCCTCCTCGTTTAAACACGAGTTGCACCATTTTTTTGTTCCCTCGTACTTAATCATCTTGCACACCGTCCTATTCATTTTGGGCCTTTTTCAAGCACGTTTTGCACATATGCTTTCTGTCAGTATCATCGGGCATGTCTGTTTCGAAAAAATCTGTATCCTGCATGTACTTGCCGCACAGACTCACGTAGTTTTTAAATGCGTGAAAATTAGCGCGGGGATGAACCCAGTCATGATTCGCTCTGTTACTTTGCTTAACGGGGAGCTGCCAAACTATCGGAGTCCTGATCATACTCACCCCTCATCGCCGTCATCCAAAAATTCCTCGTCAAAAATCTCTTTGCATTTCAAACATTTCCTCTTTGTTAGGCTTATTTCGATTAGCGACTCTTCTTCGCAGTCCGGGCATTCCCGATCTCCCGCGAACTCGTCGCCTATGCCGTTTTCAGCGACCTCCGGAGGCTTTGCCTTAACTATCTTGTCGTATATCTGGCTTCGGAGTTTGTCACCGTCTTCATCCTCTAGGGCATTGCAGGGATCAGTGAGAGCTGTTAGGAAAACGAGCTGCTCGTCAGTCAAATAGATCTTTTTGCCCATCAAAAGTCCTCCCCCGGCGCTGGCTGCACGTCTAGCACGCAGCTAAATGCTATATGTTCGATTCCTATTTCAAAAGCCCCGTACGATTCGAAAATATTCGTAACGGGGCCGTGTGTGTGAACGATCTCATTGTTGTATAGCCATACTGACGCCACTATGACGTTTCTGCCCGTTTCCAGCGATTCGCGTAATAGCTGCATGATCCGCGCCCATTCGCGCTCATCTTGTAGTAGCCAGCTGTTACGCATACGTTATAGGCCGCCCAGGAACGCCTTCCCCGTTGGCTCTGAGTCGTCGGGTTGGGGCGCAGCCTGCGGTTTATCCTTATTGTCCCGGTAAAACCGGAGCGCCGTCTTCACGAGCCACGTTTTAGGCATGCCCTCGATGTATTCGATGAGATCCGGGTCCTCGTCGAGATAGATTCTAACGTTTAGTGGCGTATACTCTCTGCCTTTTGGATCTGTCGCCATTGTTTAACGCCTCCTATTTCATCGCTACGCCGTAGTTATAGCAGCCGCGGGCATTAGCGCCCTGTGGGTCGTCAGCCTTTAACGCGTTTACGCCGTCTGTGAATTTTTTTATGTCGTTGGACAGTGGGATAACGCCTCCGCCCGTATAAATAACTGCGTCGGCCTCGCGGAGTTTAACGCCATTGCCGACGCCTGTCATGATCTCCCCCGCGATCCATTCGAAAGCTTCCGCCTTAATATCCGTGCAATCATACTCCTTGCCGCCAAAACTAAAGGTATCGCCATCCCGCAAAAAGCTCTCGATATCCAATTCTCTATAGCTCATGGTGCGCAGCTCAGAGTTATCTCGTTTCAGCTTCTCGTCAATGCGCGTGTAGGCGTCCACCATGCTTCTACCTATCGTAAACGCCCGGACAACGGTCAGCCCTTCCATTACAGCGACATCGGTCGTTCCCCATCCGATATCGACGACAATCTTATAGTTTCGCGTGAGGTGTTCGAAGCCTTTACGGACGTTTCCGCGCTCATCAAGGGCGATTCCGACTACCGTCGCCGCAGGCTGGAGCAACGTCTTCACCTTACGTATCCCGAAAGACATCGGTTCCCCGTTGACTTCCATACGGATAATTCCCGTGTCTCCGCGAAGGGTTTCGGTAATCACGGCCTCCACCTGTTCCCGGTCCTGGTAGTGATCGGCAGGGATCGCTGTAACAACGCTTAGAGCTTCGTTGCCGTTAACTGCGTGAGCTAACGCGATGAGCGACTCACGACGGTACTCGGCCGACGCATAACGCTCTATTCCCCGGCTGCTGGACGTTGTGTAGCCCCTGCGACGTGTGCCTGCAAGGAAGTTTTCGCCGTCCAGAGTGAATATATTGACGGGTACATCGTTGGTAGGAGCGCCCATTAATGTTTCCTCGCCCTCCGGGATGCGGTAGAGACTGTTAAAGTAGATGTCGTGGGCATCGGTAGTGTGCCACTTTACATATGAATTGGCAGCTTCGTAACCTATAACCCTATTAACCATTCTATTAATTGCCATGATTCCGTTTCGCTCCTTATGCTGCAAGATGATTTTATATTACACATAATAAAGGAAAATAACACCTTTTGCAAGCATGAATAACGTCGAAACCGTGAGTTAATTTGTAGAACGTAGGAGTATAGTGTGTGAATTAGTGTATTTATGTGTTGAAATATGTAATTATGAGTTAAAAGGTGTTATACACTTTATTAAGGAGTAAAAGAGGGCAGCCGCTATGCAGCGACAAGCCCTTGGTTTAGTAGATGCGAGACTACCACGGCAATAGCGTCGGCCTCGTCACCCTCTTTATTTAGCTTTAGATCCGGCATACCGAAGTAGATTCGCACGGCTTCGGCTATCATGTCTTTATCGTTGCGCTTACCTGGGGAGCCTGTAATGCGCCGCGCCCACGCCTTGACCGTTTGGATATTGACGTCATGTATACGCCAGTCCGATAGAGCAAACTCGGTTACGCCGTGCGCTTTAAAAATCTGTTTAGTCGGCAGATTGAATCGTACAATCCCGGCCTCACGTGAGATGTCGCGCTCCAGCTGAGGGTAACGTTCCAGGACTTCCGTAATGCCCGCATAGATCTGTCGCAGACGTTCTCCGTCGGATAACTTGGGCGTGGACTTGATAAGCCCGTAGTCGACGATTTCAGGCGTTAGGCAGCCGTCGTATACTTTGACGACCGCCCATCCTGTTTTAGTCAGCGACGTATCCAGCCCGAGATAGTATCGATAAGGGGCCGTCATAGCTCGTCCGCCAGCTGCTTGATAACGTGTTTAACGAGTTCTGCCGGATCTGTCCCGAGGTTTTCCGGAGGTACTTCGACCACGATACCCATAGTCAATCCCGACGAAGCAACAAGGCTTGCCGACACAGTCACCGAAACCAGGCGACGACGCACGTACAACTCTCCAAAAGTCGCCGTTTTCTCATGGTTAAACTGCACAGATTCAATGTGAATAGCTGCCATTACGCTGTCGCCTCCTTGCAGCGCGTTTTATAGGGGCAGAAGATGCACTTCGAGAAATCCGGGTCCGGAATCTCACCGTTGTAGAAGTTCTCCGCAACGAACGCGAATTTATCCAGCAGCGCGTTTCGATCGTCGTCCGTAACCCGGATATAAAACGACTTCATGTCGGCCCGAGCGTCGGCGCCTTTCATCCACCCGTCTTTAGCTACTGACTCGTACGTAATCAAGTACTCGTCAATACCGAAGAGTAGGGAATAGGCTGTACATTGCGTAACATGGTCCTGCGAAGGCTCACGCATTTTAAAATCGCCAACGGCCGCGATGGTCGTCGATTTCGTTTTGAACTCGAAGCCTATACGAGATCCGTCGGGCGTATACCGGAGAATACCGTCCATCATGCCGTACATCTGGAACCGTACGCCATTATGCTCAAACTGTACGACATGCGCGATATTACGCTCCCAGGCAGGGCGCCCATCTTCCGTGCGCTCGACGGTGAATAGGGGATTGGTCAGCACCTTTTCGGCGTAAAGTAGATCCTTTTGCACGGCTCGATGGACTGCGGTAGAGTTACGAGTCCAACGTTTTTGATAGGGAAACATCGTAATGTCGTCTTTTTTGGCTTTTGTGGCTTTAAAAAATAGCTCTCTCGGGCATTTTGACGCTGAGGACGGGGAGAACATTACCACGCCCTCTGTTAGCCCTATATCGCCGTCTAGGGCGTCTACATCCTTCTGCTCGTCATCGAGGAGTTGCTGCTCGATTTCCCGATCCGGCCAGAACGAAAGAGAGTGTAGCGCGTTGAAGTGCGCCACGATACCCTCTCGAAGATCCTGCTCGCGTCCAGACGTTACGAGAGAAAACCTCTGCGCTTGAACTTCCTTGCGAAGCCTTTCAGCTCCGGCTTTACTAACTAAACCCATCAGTCTACCTCCGTTAATTTTGAGAATAGGGCAGCGAGACATATCGCCTCGGGCGCCGTCCGGCCACGGGCTACACAGGAGTCGTCATACATCACCTTCCACGATAGGCCCTCGCTACCGTTCCCGACAGGGCATAGGGAGGTACGATTAGGGTCCAGGAACTGCTCAAAGACGGGCCATGCAGCTTGAACACTCAACGATGGTCTGAACCACATGTCGTCCGAGTCAATTGCAGCCAGGTTCCCGTCAGAGTCCTCCCAGCCGACAAAGCCGCCCCCGCCGCCAGGACGTGAAATACGCCTCCAGCCCATGATGTCTCTAGCGATCCAAGCATCCCGATGCTGCGGAGCCATGTCGTTCCATCGTGCGATAATTTCTTCCTTCGTCATATAACGTCACCTTCCTCGTCGATTATCCCGCGTTCAGCGATGTAGTAGCTCTCAATAGCCATGCGTTCGCAACGCTCATGCACGACAAACTCCCGTGTAGGGTCGGCGATAGCCGTGACTGGCTCGCTAACCAGGATATCCCTGCTGCAATAGTCGCATTTAGCAGCGACGGGCGCGTAGGCTTCGTATGGTGGGATAAATCGATCCATATCAGGCGCCCTCCTCGGATACAAACGTCCACGCATGAGCAGATCCCTTTTTGACCTCTTCAAGCGTTTGATTCGAAAATTGCGTTCCCTGGAGCAGTCGGAAAAGATCTGACATGTACACGTAATACCGTTCGCCGTCAGTAGCCTCAAGAACCAGGCCCGCACTCGCCGCAGTCGTGAACCAATCCACAACGGTAAAACTGCCAGATACCCGACGTTTATCTCGGAGAGTTTTGACGCTGTATACCAATTTCCGTCCTTCCTCGTAACTACATTTTCGGCACCAGTAACTCTCCGTCTCCGCCTTGCATAGGGGACACGTCATTTCTTTAATCTGGCTTGATTTCGCCATCTTGGACAACCTCCTTGTATAAATGTTTAGCGAGCAAGGTTAGCCGTAATTTCAAATCGTCAGGCGATGAGGTATCGATATTTCTCTCGCAAAAATCCGTCAGAAAGGAACGTTGTTCGCGTGTAAAAGTATCATTCTGGTCCAGGTGTACCATGAGAAACTCGTCTATCGTGCTGATGATTAGAGCCTTGTCAAGGCGATTCAGCTGCGTGAGTGTGCGAGAATACGGCAAAACGGAATACTGCCCTTTAATTTCCTTGAACGTTTGCTCCCGATCAAAGGGCCTCCCATCAACCCAAGCGTTATGTTCTAAACGATTCGTTTCAGCACGAGCAATATGGCTAATAGCGCGGTTCGCCCCGCCCAGGGAGTCATACGCATTTTGCCCATTAAATCCAGTAAATGCGGGCGTACCTTCGTGATAAACAACGAACAACTCGTGAGCTTGCGTACTCATTCGGACACCTCCGTGTATTTAGCGATAAGAGCTGCGAGGCAGATCGCCTCTGTCGCAGATGGGTGATATACCCTGTAGGCTGTCGGATCTTTCATAAAATTACAGTGGTAATCGCCCGCCGATGCGTTCCCATGCACAACTCCGGCGCTCCTTTCGGTTGCTTCGTTGAGGAGAAAACTAAACCCCTTCTCCTGCATCTTCGTGACCACGTCCCAAGCCGCAGAAATATCCGTTGTATAGCGTGGACAGTGTGGGTAAGTATGTGTTAAGGCTGACGCGACCCACGCGTCCCTTTCTACGTTGGATAACTTGCCCCAATCGGCAATTATTCGTTCTTTTGAAAGTTTCATTTACGCTGTCTCCTTTGGGTTAATAGTCGTTATGGTAGGGCGGTGGATTGCCTTCCGGGCGTATTTAACACAATTTCCTGTACCTCCGGAAGTTCCGTCCCATACCGCAATTACCAGTGAGGATCTATCCACCATCCACTCGTTGCGAGTCTGCATTTTCCACGCTGCGTAACCAGGCGCATTTACGTAAAATACGCCATCAGCTGCTTGGACAATGTTGGCCCAATGTACCCGAGACTCTTCATTCCACCTATTTTCCTGTCCCGAAAAGGGGATAGCGGCGATTAAACGAATAGATGAGCCAGTCGATCTTCGCGCTAAGACGATTTCCGCAGCGACCGTATCAACGCCTAACGCCATGCCAGAAATGAAAGTCTTGTGCCCATTGGCAATTGCCGCGTCGATCTTCGCAGCCAGCTCTCGTTTAACGTACTGCATGACTGGATTATTTTCGTTATACCCGCCGAGCTTACTTGGCCTGTGGCCTGTAAAACAAACTGTTTCGGATATGTTAAAATCCATTTACGCTGCCTCCTTAAACCATTCTCTTTTACTGATTCCTTCGCCCCAGCGTTTGAAAATTTCCGTATCGCATTTTAGGGGCACGTCCAACTCCGCGACGCCCGTCATCAGCGATTCCATTTCCTCAACTTCGGCGAGAGTAATCGTTTCGGGCACCTCGGAAAGTGCTTCGTCATGCACCGTACCAGCGACTCTCCAGCCTTTAGCCTCCGTATATTTGTGCAGCTCGATAAGCGCTAATTTCATGATGTCGGCAGCCGTGCCCTGAATGACCGCGTTTACGGCCATTCGGCGAACGCGTTCGACATCGCCCTTAACGTCCTGAAAGCGTCGTTTCAGCTTATATGGGAGTAGAGGATCGAGGCCCTCGTTCTTGCGTTGGATATCGCCCTCCCACACGCTGAGAGGCAGCTCGTCCACGCCTAAACGTTGACATATCTCTGCTGCGCACTGGTCGTAGATGATCGCTTTCTCTTTATGTCCTGGAAATCTCCGCTTACGGCCGTACATCGTTTCAACGTACTCCTGGTTCTTGACCAGCGCGTAAACGGATTTAACCCAGCGGTAAACATCCGGATACGTGGCGTAAAAATCGTTAATAAACTGTTGAGCTTCTTCGACGGAATTCATGCCCAACGATTCCTTGAGGGAGTACATTGAAATGCCATACATAACCGCGAGGAGTCCGACTTTCATCATCTTTCGAGGCTCTTTTTTCCAGCCAGGAGGTTTACAGCCGTCGAGACATTGCTCGATAGGCAGCTTGAAAACGTCTGAGGCCAGCTGCGCGTACAAGTCTTTGCCGTCCTTGTAGATCTGCTGGAGCTTCTTATCGCCGGAAATATGCGCCAATACACGAGGCTCGATCTGTGAAAAGTCAGAACCGAGGATGACGTATCTTTTCGGCGCGATAATGAGCTTGCGTCCCTCCGGCGGAAGGTTTTGCAGGTTCGGCTCCCGTGAGCTGAAACGCCCAGTCACCGTCCCGACCTGGTCGAACTCGCCCCGGAGTCGTCCATCCGCGTTAATAAGCTTAGGCAGCGCCTCGACGTACGTGCTGTAGAGCTTCGTCTTCTCACGGTATTCGAGGATTAGGGGAACTCCTTCGTGTTCGTGCTGAATAAACTTCAACGCTCCGGCATCGACCGACCCTTTCTTTTTGTTCGTGAGTTTTAGCTCGTCGTACAGAAGGGCCGATAGCTGCTGTGGTGAATCGAAATTAAATTCTCCGTTAACGCAGAATAACTCGCGCATTTTCGAAAGCAGCTTGCTTATTTGCGCTTGTAGGATTATGCCGAATTCCTTTGCGTAATTCTGGTCAATCAGGAACCCGGTACGCTCCATCGTAATCCGCGCAGGAATTAACGGATTCTCGATTTTATCGTAGATGTACCGTAGGCCCGGGAGGCGGTCGAAATGGGTTCGCTGCCACTTGTACAGGAGCCATGTAAGGTGGGTATCCTTGGCCGCATAAATGCCGCCGACGACGTAATCAACCTCGTCGAAAGGCGTGTTCTTGCCGAACAGCTCTTCATACTTATATGAGTCATCTTCGTACCCGAACAGGTAACCGTACTTATTAGCCAGGTTCTTGAGGGCGACGGATTCCTCGTTCTCGTTGAGGATTTTCTGCGCGAACTGCGTATCCGCGTGAATTCCTTGCAGCGCAATGCCGTGTTGACTCAGCATGTGAGCGTCAAAGGGCGAATTGTGCAGCACCTTTCGCGCTCTCCAATCCTCAAACCACGGACGCATTGTCTCCAGCACATACTTGCGGTTAAGCTGAGGCTTGTCGGTTTTGTGCGCTACCGGAACGTAATAGTGCAGATCGGCGATAGGCAGCGTCACCGAGATTCCAACAATTTCGCTTTTGCCGTGCTTGTCGAGGCCATTCGTCTCTGTATCGAGAGCTGTGACAGCCTCAGTCGGCAGAAGACGCATGAACTCCCGGAACTGCTCATCTGTCGTAACAATGATGTAGTTGTCTGGCTTCTTCGCGACCATTTCGGCAAGTAAGCGAACTCTTTTCGCCTCCACCAACGTAGGGTAGAGGGCGAGCGCCTCCGACTTGGAGATAGGTTTCGCTGCCTTTTCGGGTAGCCGAGATAAATCACCGCCTTCGAGAGCAGCCTTCACCTCACGCAATCGCTCGCGGTCTGTGTCAGATAGCGACATCTGAAATATGCCGTTTTTGTGCTTTCCTTGATTGTCCCAACCAGTCGTCCAGATTTCTTCCCATGACGGAAAATACTTGGCCGCTGCTTTTTTCCTTTGCGCTTTGCGAACGGATTCGATAATATAGTCATTGGGTAAAGAGAAGTTAGGAACTAGCGACAATTCCTCACTGGTAGCCATAAAAAATCACCTCACGCTCGAATATCGAGGAATGAGGTGATCTGTGACGAGATTCGTATTTATTTATGAGTGCTTATTAAAGCTGTCTAGGCAGTTAAAGCGCTACTTACTCCAAGATCAAAAACCTTTCGAGGGGTCTTCTTCTTCGATAGGCTTCGACTCATCCTCGTTAGCGCCGCCGTACAGCGTCTGGATTACGTCAGCAGGCAGGCCGACTCGTCTGAGTTCGTCGACTTGTTGCTCGTACGTTCTAGGCATGAGCGCCTCCTCATAAAGATTCTCGTCAATAACTCCGTCGAATGCCGCAAACTTCTCCTTGTCCGCATCATTCATTTTGAGAATGGGGGAGAGTGTATAGGACGTAGCCGATTTGTCCCCGGTACGTTTGAACGTAAACGCAAGCTCCGAAAGGCTTTCCTTGTACTCCTCGATGGAGGCGATTAGCGCCTTTCCTTGCTCCAGCGTTGCGTCGAAAAATCGGAGCATCTGCTCGTCAAGATCATAAAGGGCGAATAAGTAACGTTTTTTCGCGTATAAACTGCGGAAAGAATGGAGAGGATGGTCTTCATCATCCTTTGTCACGCCTAGATCGTCGTTGATGTATCGAACCAGCTCGTCGAACGCGCATGGTCCGCCAGCAGGGAGTAGGCAAGGCTGGGTATAAACGCCCAGATCGAAACTACCGTGTGCCATATACTCCACGTAATCTTCGTCAGATGGAATACGGACACGGCGCGATTCACCGTCTTTTAGCTTGATGAAAAGTTTTTTATAGTCGACTTTCTTTTTACTAGCAGATTCTTTGGCAGCTTTGCCTCGGTTAGTAATGATACTCATAGTTTTAAGTCTCCTTTAGTTTTATTTACTGCTGAGTGGGGACTCATGCAGATAGGGGATTTTGGGAATTAACGTATTTTTGAAAGCTCTTTTTTGCTCGGCTTACGAATTGACGTGTGCTTTCGTCGTAGGTTGGGGAACCGAGGGCGTTAGCAATTTCAATATTAGTACAGCCGAATATGGTAAGTTCGATAACCTTACATTGACGCTCGTGGGATGTGCGAAATCCTGCGAGCGTTTCGTTTATCCACTCATCTAGCAGCACCTCTTCCTCTACGACATTTTCCTGCGATGGAACTGTCCCGTGCCCACTCCACTGGGGGGTAAAGGAGCCTTCGTCGGTATCGATCTGGTAACACGTTTCGAAAGCACGGTCGAGTGAGTAAGTAGGGATGTCTCTTTTCGCCGCTTTACGATACCGAAGGTGATTAACCAGGGACCGCTTGAAAAACGTATGAAAGCGCTGAGTGAAGTTGCTCGATCCGTCGAAATTCGCTGCGGCTTCGCCTCGTACCGCCTCCCAAATATCCTGCGTGAATTCCGAAACCATGTCCTCCCGGGGAATGTCGTACTTTCGTTCAGCTCGGACAGCCTCGTTATAGATCATGGGGCGAACCTCATCGAGTAGTTGGGCAAGGATCTCGTCCGAACCTGTGCTAGCGTACCTCACTGAAAGCTCGTTGATTAGTTCGTTATTTAATTGTTTTGTCACGTTTCTATTCCGCCTCTCTGCTACTTGTCCTGTTCTCACGGATCAAATAGCGAGAGGCGTATTCGTTTGTGACACGGTGACGAATAAATTTTAAAAACTTTTTTCGCCAGCCTGGGGAGGGATCGTTTTCCGTAACGCCACCGCCTTACACGAATGAATAAGGGAAAGGTTTAATTCGTTCGGTGACGGCGATTAATTCCTGCGGTGACAGCTCGTTTACGTCCTTTCGGCCGTGGGGGATAACGAGCTTGTACAGATCGATCCATCCAGATAGCTTCGAGGAGATTCGCTCTCCGGCTTCTACTCCGGCCGGATCGTTGTCGGTCGCTATGACCAAGTCGCGAATACCTGCTCGGAGAATGTGCTGCCGTTGTACGTCGGACATATTCGACCCACCCACAGCAACGGCGGGGAAGCCGTTAGCCCATAGGTACATACAATCGATTTCCGCCTCTGTTACGTACACTCGGTCTATACCTCGGGAAACGATGAGGTCCAAACCATAGACGTGGTTACTTATCTTTTCGCCTCCGGAATGGTACCAAAATTTTTTTTCTATCACGCTCCTATACTTAATATTCACCACGACGCCCGCACAATTGGCCCACGGAATCGTTATCGCCTTGGAGTTACGGTCGTATCCGATGCGGAAAAGACGCTGAGTTTCCTCGTTAATGCCACGTCTTTCCAAGTAGGGATGTCGGAATTTAAAAGGGTCGAGAACGATGGGGGATCGTTCAATTCCTTTATATGACTCGTCTGATTTTAATTTTAGGTCCAGGGATAACTTTTCCACGTCCGCGTGCTGGGTATCGTAGAGGGTTAGAAGGTACTCCTCGACCTCCGACTCTTCTTCGCCACGTAAAGCCGCCAGAAGGCGTATGAACGATCCTTGTCTCCATTGGGTATCTGAGGACCCGGAATCGATCCAGACGCCGTTATCCAGGCGCACAGCGAACGAGGGATGTCGCTCTTTGCCATCTTTTCGGAATGGGGAACAGGCCAGCAGCTTTCCCCCTCGTACCGATTTCCGGTTCCACTCGAAAGCGTCTAGCTCCCTCTCGATATCCACCTGAACAGGACGACCACGGATCATAATATTACTCGGCAAAAAGTTCACCCTCTAACAGACTTATATTATTATAAATTCAGTTTAATAAAATAGGAACATGCGTTTGCGTTTTTTGGAGTTATTTTTCGCTTTTCCATATTCTGTTAGAACATGTCCGTTACGTCCTGCTCCCGGATAATGCCATGATTGAAGGAGCACGTTAAATCGATAACAGTTCCGACGGACGGCTCCCGCGCTTTTTCGACGGATATGCGGCCAATGCCCTGCGCCTGGTCAAACGTAAGAACGTTTGCAGCGTCCTGAATAACCGCAACTGTTTCGGAATAGTCCGTCAGTTTCGGAGGAGAGATAAGGCGTTCTCCGTCTTCCTCCTTGCCTTTGTCGCGCTCGGCTGCGGTTGGCGTTTGATGGACGACGATCCCTGCGACTTTGCGACGCCCAAACAACTGCCGCAGGTTCCGGCTTGTCTGCGTCATGGCGTCCCGGCCGCCGCGTCCGTGGTTCATCAAGTTAAACCCGTCAATGATAACCATCGCGACATTATCGTACATGTGCAGATCCGCCTCTATAACATCCAGCGACAGCCCGTTCGGGAGATCCTCCATCGTCTTAACGATATAGGGCATATGTCCCTGATCCGGTGCAAAGCTTTGCAAGTACGAAAAGTATTCCTGCTCATTCCCTAGCTGGCCCCGTCGCAATTGCACGTTATCGAAATGGCCGTCAACGGTATCAATCCGGAACGACTGCTGCCGCTGCGACAATTCGGGGGAGTAGTGAAGAACTCCGAATCCGGACCGCCATGCACAACGCCCGATATCCGTCGAGATCCACGATTTACCCCGGTTGGTATACGCCATAAGGAGAGTTCCGTCGCCCCGCTCGAATCCGCCGCCGAGGGCCTTCGTGAGGGACGGGTAGGGAGTGGGGATATACGAAAACGAACGTTTTTCCTTCGACTCCATATACCATTCCTTACGTTGGTCGCCGTTGGTGGCGTAGTTGACGCCTAAATCTGTAGATAGCTCAGTTTGGCGACGGATTCTCTCGGCATTGTCGTACAGCCATTGGGCGAACTTGCCGCCGTCAAGCTCCCGAAACTTCGTAGGTGCCTCGTGTTGCAGCAGCTCAAACGACTTGCGCTTGGCCGTAGCATCCTTGAGTCGCGAGGACAGGTATCGGAACCCGTCCGACACTTCGGGCATGTATTCGAAATCCGGAAACTTTGCGACCACAGTACGGTAATCAGGTACGTCTCCGCGGCTTTCTCTTACGTATTCTTCGATAAAGGTGTACACAGGGGCGTAGGTCGGAAAGTCTCCGGTCCCGATGTTGTATCGCGCCAGCTCAAAGAATTTATTTTCGTCCAGTACTTTAGATAGCAGCTGTGCCTCAATCATGCGAAATTCCCTCCTTTACGGTGATCCCGGCCAACAAACGAAACTTGAGCCGTCATACCCTCGATTCTGGAGGCTATGCGATCATCCAACAGGCGCGGAAGGTCTTTCAAATGGACGTTCGAGCTGAAAATCGTCGCACGACGTTCGGCGGATCGCTCGTCGATGATTTCGAACATTTCCGTAAGAAAGGAGGGTGTAGCTTCGCGCAGGCCGATATCGTCCAACGCCAGGAGATACGTAGAGAGCATTGCCTCTTTTAAGTCGTAATATCTGCGACTGGCCTCGTGCTGCATTTCCGGCGCTCCTCGAAATTGGGCGTTAAACACGTTTTGAAACATGCTGGCCTTAACGAACAGTGCAGGCCGATTCGTTAGGGGTCGAATCTGCTTCATCTGCTGCACAACCCGGGTAGTAACGTACTCGTTAATGATCGCCGCCGTCGCTGTTGTCTTCCCGGTCCCGGTACCCTTCGGATTATCCTTGTTGGGAATCGAGTAAAAGTAAAACCCTACGCCCCTGTCGACATTGTCGGCTATGTTACTGCAATAAGCCGAAACAACTGCGAATGCTTCCGGGTTGTCCGTCTTAAAGGGAAGAGAGGCGACATCCTGCCGAGCATAAGCAGACGGAAGATTCGCAAGCCCTTGAAGTCCTCCGGAACCGCTATCGCCGTGCATTTTGAGATAGGGGAAGCATAGGGGAGTACAGAACTCTGGGTCTCCCGCCTTTTTACAATGCTTTGCCAGCATACAAGATCCTTCCAGCGTCATAATGCCACACCTCCGGAAAGCATCCTAACGAGGTCCTCAGCGCTCTTTCCTCCGTGGAGGGCTTCCTCGTACCGAGAAACCTGTTGAGCGCGTTCTGAGGCAATCTGGTCCGCCTGAGCGCCTAACCACGTCGCAGCCTGTCCCAAAGATGGTCGAGGATACGGTCCCGACGCCCATCGTTCGTCGTACTCCTCAAAAATCACGTCCAGTATTTGTTTAGCTTCTTCGAGCGTGCGATCTGCGAGTATGCGCCGGGCATGCCCCATATCACGCCCCCAGTTAACGCTAAACGTGGACGAGTAGGTTTCTCGGTACTTATCGATGAAATAGGTGACCAGCTGCTTACGGTCGTCAGCAACGCTTTTACGCTGCTTCTCGACCTCACCGTCTGCGCTTGCGTCTACCGCCTCAACTTCCCCGCTGAATATCGCCAGCTGGGAGAGAGGGAGGACGGTATAAACGCTGTTCTCGTTCGGGGACGACTTGAAACGTACTTTCTGGCGCTCGATAATGGGTCGACCGTTCCAACGAAATTCGAGCAGCGCGTTGATACGTTTGTTCGCCGTCGTTCGTGAGATCCCGAGAACATCCGCGATTTGCTCCTGGGTCGGATAACACTTGCCGGACTCGTCCATGAACGACGCAATCGCCAGCAGCACGGCGAAGCGATCCGATCCAAGGTCCCGTACAAGGCCAGACTTGAACATCGAAAGGTAAATCTTGAAATAAATCTCCGACTGCCATTCTTGATTTAACACGTTGAAAGATTTGTTCACTTCCACGGAAAAAATTTCATCGCCCATTTGTTTTTTATCCCTCCTTTTACACCGATACAATATTGGGAGGAAGAACGCTTTGTGACGTTCTGAAAACAAAAAAAAGAGGCGCCTCCCAGGTTGTATCTAGGAAACGCCCTTATATATAGCTATACAGATTGGCCGAGAAATCACACGCTTGTACCCAAAACTCCATAATTTAGGCAGAGAGCAGGGGCCTCCGGGTCCCCTCGTCAGCGTTTTCTACTGACTCGATGTGTTTGTTTTCGAGTGCGGATAGAATCTGTACATTGTGTGCCAGAGCTGCATATCCGCTCAACGATGCCGGAGCTTTAGTCGTTCTGAATTCGGTATCGAGCAACTTACCGTACTTGCGCCCCGAGAGCCATGTCGATGAATCTGCTGAGAACCAGTCAAAGTCCGTTATCAAGGAAGAAGATCCGCCCAGCCAGTGAAAACGCCCGTCCGGAAATGCAGTGAAAATTTTAGCGAATAGGTCGCTCTTTGCTCTCTCACTCATACCTACCGTCGCTCCGATAGCCACGAACTCATGATCCTCTTCGATGAGCCTCGCCAGATTCGCAAGGTCCCCCATAGCCGGGAAAACCGGAACGGGAGAGAGGTCGAGGCCGCGGAGATACGCATAATTCGAGGCTGTAGCCGCGTCGTCACCAATTACATCAAGCGTTATGTAAGAATGTAGTTCGTCTTTGTGCGCTATGAGGAACGCTGCGTATTCTACGACGCTTATCGTTGCCCCCTTGTTATGCGCTGTGAATGCGCCTGAGTCGAGCATAACTTTCAGGCCGAGGCGATTAACATGTTTGAACGGATCTTTCTTTCCTTTCAGCCACCAGTAAGACATTAGGACAAACTCCGCGCCGTTAGCTTTCGCAACTTCCAGATCACGAACAGCTTTATCACACCCAGAAAAGAAAAAACGAACGCCGATGAGTGTGAGACGGAACCCCTTCATGCCTTTCGTCAATTTTGCCATCCCTCGGAGGATCGTCGTCATAAGTCCGAGAAGGGCAGAGGAGAATTTCGAGAACGATTCGAGCTGCTTCCGAGTTATCGTCCGGCGCGTGAATAACTCGCGTATCGCAGCCTTTAGTTTATATAATTCAATTGTGTTAATCATCCCGCTAGACTCGCTTTTAAAGTAGACACGCCGCGAATCATGTTCTACGATATGATTAATCGCGCCTTTACCTGTGCGGAAAAAGCTGTTCTTTTGAAACCAGTTTTTCATACGACGAACTGCCATTTTTTCGAATCTCATAATAGAAAGTCCTCCGTTTCGCTTATCTCTGTCAATATCATTATATCGTTTTTCCGTTATTTTAACAACCGTTTTACTAGGACTTTTTCATAAAAGCCGTATTTTGTACATATGTGCGTTAAAGCGATAAATCGTATTTGTAAAAGAAAAAAAACGCCGAAATTAATCGGCGTCCTTTTCCTTCCCCGCGGTAATAACCCCTTTACCCAAGCTGTACACGCCGTTCGACGTCAAACCTGCGATAATACCGTTCATGATCCCCTCAGCAATCGTAGTATGCGGGATGTACACAATACCCGCGACAATGCCTACCGCCATCGTGAACAACGGGATATACTTTGCACTCACATACTGATTTCGTTTAATCAACTCGCTGAGAGCGATAATTACGGCCACGACGGTTCCCATTTCAAACATTGACGAATCCCCCTTAATTTTTAATGAATCCTGCACGATGAATGATCGTTAGCAGACGATAAACGTCGTAGCTGGCGCCTTCGGGCGAATCCAGAAGCTTATGCGTAACGGCTGCTGTAACGGCTTCCTTCGCCCATTCAGGGCACTTCATCGATGCTTTCGCCTCAAGCGCTTGGATACGTTCCGACTGACAACTTACGGCCTCCTGGAGCGCTGCGAATGCTTGTTTCTCTGCTGCGGTCATAGCTTGTTCCTCCTCTTTTACAAGTCCTGCGTTGATTCGTGCGATTGCTGCTTTCACGGCTGCCGCGCTAGGCTGCTTACCCACCTTGTACTGCGCACACGTAAGGCCGAACGTCATTTCGAAATGTGGATTATCGACGAAGGTAGCCCAGTCCCCGCCCCATTCGAACCCGAGATCCTTCGCCACCTCGACAACCTCCATCCAGTCAGACATTCCGTCGCCGTCAAGATCCGCGCGCATATCGTACCCGGACTTGATGAGAACGAAATCTATCGCCATCCCGAAGTTGTGAAAACTTGTACCGCCTTTAGCGTTAGTGACTTTCGGCTCGCTTGGCCGGGCCTTAACGCTAGATAAACCTGCCGCGTTTAACTGCGCTTGCGTACGTCCCTGCGCGTAAAGCGCGTTCTGCTCGGCAATAGTCCGAAGACCCTGCGTAATTCGGATCTGCACGCCTCGACGGTAACAACGTTCCACCAGCTGCTCCGCAGCAAGCTTTACGGCCTCGTGCAGGCCGACCAGCATAGGCGCAGATTTCGCTTTTACCTCGGCTAATGTCAGCGACATTATAGGTCCTCCTTTCGGTTCTGCTCTCGGCGCGACTTGATATCGTCTTTAATCGTGCGCACATCCTCAGATAGACGCTCGTACTGCTTCGCCAGCGCCTCGAATTGCTTTGATATCTCGTCAATAAAATTCATGAGCTTATTTTCACGGGTTTTTGACTCTTTGAGGTTGTAGAGAAAGAGCGAAACGAACAGCACCGCCCATAACCCGTCTTTTAACGCTGCATCGATAATCGTTTGATCCAATAATTTTCACCGCCAGAAAAGAATAAGGACGCCCGAAAGCGTCCCCACGTACCGTTGCATTGCTTGTCTACACTTCCGACGGCGTGTCTTGACTAGTCTCGGCAACCTCGGGATTGATGTCCGGACGCTTAGAGTATACGTATGCGAGAACACCCTCCCGGTCCTCATTGGCGAGGTTGTAGCTGTCCACGACTACCATAATTCCGCCCTCGCCATTGTTGTAACGAGTGATACAGGCGTTCGCGATGATGCGAATTTTAAAATCTGCCAGTGCCATGATGTAGCCTCCTTTTAGATATAAAAAGGACCCTTATAAGGTCCTTATTTAAACTGCGAATATTTCGGCCATTGCAAGCTCAATGTCCGCCAATCGTTTAGAAAGCTCTTTGTTTTCCGCCTCTAAGTCCGCTACCTTCGTATCTGTAGGCGTTGGCTCGACGGGTCGCGGCTTGGTCAACTCGGCGATATCCTCGGAGCTTAATGCCTCAATCCACGATTCCGACTCAAAATCCCACTTAGGTAGGTACAGCCCTGGCGTTATAGGTACCGCAATTCGATAACCGACAAGTATAGGTTCTTGCATTGTTTTCTCGCGGCTTTCTTCTGGCGTAGGGGACGCTAGTTCCCGTCGATCCTCCGGTTCGGCTTCTGGCTCCGGCGGCGAGGCGTAAATAGGAAGGACGCCTACCACATCGTCAGTGACAAGCGTCGTTTCTTGAAACACGCCCAGCGTGTCCGTTATGACTGCTTCTTTCACGGTTATGCCTCCTCAAACTGTCGAAAAAGTTATGCCGTCTAGGAACAATCCCGCGTTACCAACGTTGTGATAAAGGGTTACACGGCCGTCCTCGGAAATAGCCAACGTGCCGTAAACCGTGGTCGTTCCATTGTCGGATTTTAACGTGTACTGTCCGTAGCTCTTTGCTCGGTACTCTGGTGTCAGCACAAACAGCACAGTTCCCGATGCAACCGCGCCACTTTTCGCGCTGCCTCTAAGGTGAACGTTGCCGAACCCGTCCCGCATATACGCTGGAGCTACTCCATTCGCAATCCACCCGTTCAGTAGGGTGGCAGTAATCCACTGCGGTTGCACTTTATTCGGAGCTGATCGCTCTATAACGCTCACTCGCGTTTCGAGGTCCGTACTGACGTCGGCCAATGTGTCCAGAACCGTTTTAAGGTTGGTGTCGGTGATGGCCGTTAGGCTTGTTACAGGCGTAGAGATTGGGTCAATCGCTTGATAGGTAACCTCGTAGACGGCGGCCGGATCAAGGTACTTTGACTGTGCTAAGACGCCACTAGCGGTAGCCATATCCGTACTACGTACCCAAGTCCCGTCCTCAGTGCGGTCACGATAAACGTTAAGAATTTTCCCGGTACGCCTCGTTAAATTGCTTGACGGATAGTTTCCGTTATTGATGTTGTAGGCGCCGTTGCCGTCCCGGTAAGGATTGGCACGCTCCCGCACAATTAACCCTACGCCTGTCTCGATCTGGTTAGGGCCTTCGTTAAGAGTAATCGCGCCTTCCGGCTTGATTTCGGTGACATACGGCTGCGTGAGTCGGTAGCTAAGACGATACGGAGTGTACCCCGATGCCTGCGACGTCGGTAACGTGGATACAGCTGGCTCATTTACCACTATAGCACCACTCGGCTGAGTCATCGGGGCGCCTACCCCACAGTATATTCTGCTCCAATACTTGGTCCCGGTCGTGTATAAGTTGCCGTTAACATCCCCCATTGTCCAGCCGTTAAAGTATGCCTTAATCTCGTCAGCCGTAGGAGTGTAGCTGTCGCCCCATCCGCTGTCCTTATTGGCGATGGTGATAAATAATTTTATGCCCTCTTCAAACGTGTAACGGTCAGGACCATCCGTATATATCCCCGGCAACAAAACTTTGCCGTCGAAACGTTGAAAATCCGCATAAAAATTTGAGACATAGCCAGCTATGGATTCGGTCCAAACTCTTTTTAAGCCGGGTACCGCGATGTTATATACCCACGATAGGCTGCCGTCAACGGCAAGCTGTCGATAAGTATTTAACTTGTAGTACTTGCCGTTCTCCTCGTAAATCTCGTCCGCCACGTCCCCCGCGATGCTTGACGCCAGGGTAACGTCGGGGAAGTACAGGTAATCGTATACGCGTGGTTTAAATGGTAGCGCCACCGTGCCGATGTTAAGAGTCGGGTTTTTAAACTCCACCTGCACGCCCGACGGCAAGGAGGCCGGAACGCTCGTTACGATATTTACGGACACTGTATTTGCCGGAGCTTTGAGCGTAACAGACGCCGCGTCTACTAACCCGGTCGATGCAAGGTTAACGTTTTGGGCGTCCCGGAAGTCCATGCCGATCCGGCCGCCATTTGTGCGCGTGGCCGCGAACGTGTACGTCGTGCCAGGTACGGCTTTAAGGTTTGTCGCGCAGTTTTGTTCCGTTCCATTGGCCGTGATTACATGCGTATAGCTGTCGGTAATCGTACCGATGGGGATAAACGTCCACTCCCGGAAGCTCGGAGCTAGATTATCGCCGTAACGCGTAATATGGATACCGTTTGTGCTTGTGCTGCTTAATACAAACGGGAAACGACGGTTCCAATCGGCGTAATTATACGTTTTGAGGCTGTCATAGTCTGCCTGGCTGACCTGATACAGCCGTGCGCTATCAAACCGGGCTGACTCGCCAGATGGAACGAAGCCGATTGATCCGTCACTCTTGTAGACTTGGACACGCACCTCCATGGTCGCCGCCAATGACTTCGTGGTAATCAATAGTCCCGTCGTCGTCCACCCTCCTGCGGGAGTACCTCCTGTGCTTAAATCGTCCACTACGTTTCCGGAAGCATCCCGGAAAATAAAACGGTAGCTCGCGACGCCCTTACTTGTTTGGATGTCGCCAATAAATACCCAATATCTATTTGGTAAAATAGGCAAACGCTCCGTAAACGCGTAGTGCTCGACGGCTGTCGTACCCGTAGCCGTTACTAGCGTAGAACGTGTGCCGGAAGTGGCGCTGGATGTATCGGAGGTGACCGTCACGTTAGAGCTTGTTAGGGCGTTTGGCATGCTGTCGCCGCCGAGCGTACCGAGTAGGTTCGTAAGCGTCCGTCCCTTGATCCGGTCCAGTTTAAGCCGGGATCGCTTGGCCGCGTTTACGACCTGGACGGGCTTGGATAGGTCAAGGCTGGAGACGGCTGTTGCCTGCGACACTTGCGCCTCTAATGCGCCTATGCTGACATCCTGAGTCGCGTTTTTGCTACCCGCAGCGATTAAGCCGTCATTTATCTGCTTCATTTTACCGTCGATCTTATCGGCATTTTCGTTAAGTTCCTCAAACAAAACGAAATCCGTCCCGATCCATTTGTGCAGTTGAAGATAGTTCGTTTTCTCGGAACTCATGTAGTTGGTACCTCCATTACAGGAAAATAGTTTTCAGCTCGTCCCACCGATAGCTGGTTAAATCACCCCAGGTCTTTCCGGCTCGTATTAGCTCGCCCCACGGCAGGTACGTTACTTTAAACGTCACGCCCAGGTGCGCCGGAAGGATGTCGCGTATTGCTTTTTGGATATCTGCCATGTTTGCAGGAACGCCCCGTTTACCTATGAAGGTACAAACGACATGGTAGTTGGCTGTGTCCGACACTACGTCGACCTCCCCGTTCAGGTACGCCTCTGCTACCTCTTTGATAAGGGCAACCTTAACCGTTCCCACTCCGCGTATCCGCGATTTAATCACAGAGCGCCGCTGGTCGTATGGTTTTGAGGTGTCGGGAACAATCCCGCATAGGCGTTCCCATCGTTCCAGCCCCCAGGTCGCCGTATCGATAAAGAATTGGTCAAGCACTTCGCGTATTGCGCCATTAAGAGCCGTAAACTCCTTCGATTCTGGGTCGATAATGGATCGTACTACACGGGAGTCGCCGTAAATTTTCGGGAGATAGTCGAGCATTTCGCGATTAATGTCACGGCTCATACGAGAGTCACCGTCCCGATAACTGCTACGCTGCCATTAGGAATTTCAAGGTTAAACGTCTGCCCATTTACCTTCAATCCGGTGTAATCAATAATGTCGGGGATATCGAGGATTACGCGCTGTACCTGCGTATACCGGACCAGAGGGTCCCGGAAGGCAAGGCTGTTAAGGTACGTTTTGAGTCCTTCCTCAAGTTGCTTTTTCACAGCTGCGATACTGGAGGTACTCGCAATCGTGGCGCTTAACGATACGTTGATCGGAACCTCTACGGCCCCTACGACGGTGACGGTGGCTCCGATGGGTCGGTTATCCTCGATATAAGCTGCCACCTCTGCGACTTTCGCAGGTGTAGGCGTGGTTTTATCCGTATCGAGCAGTACGACCTTCACCGTTCCATTCCCGTTCCAAGTTGGGTATACAATTGCGTCCGATATCCCGGGCACCTCTTTAGCCCATTGTCGGTAATGGGCCGCGTTTCCGGACGTGCTTGGCGTTGATACGCGCTCTTCATAGCGCACTAACAGCTCCTCGTCAGACTCCTCGTCGGCTCCACCGTCGGCTGCTACGTGATTAGTAACGCTCGCCACCCCGGTAATATTGCCTACAGTCAAGCGTATTTGCCCTACTCCGACATTTCCGTTTTTTCCGCCGACCTCGGCGTCAGCGTCAACAGTCGCGGAACCGTTGATAATCGTTACATCTTTTCGAGTAACAAAATAGACCGGGTCGAGAGTATCGGTAGACACCCTCTGCCCGGCCTTAATGACGGTCCCGTCTGCTCCCGTAAGTGTGACAGGAACCGACGCTTTCACTGCGCCCTTTCTGTACACGGCCATTTCCGCACATCTGAGAGTGAGATACTCGCCGTACGTCGTGGCCGCAAACCCTTTATCGAGCACCCCCGACAACTCGATGTAGGCGAGTGCGAACTCGATTGATGCGGGGGACTGCATATCGTACGTAATCGAACCGGGACGCTTGTCCATGTCGGACGGGACTTCGTTAAGCATACGCGCCAAAATCACGTCTTTCGTCTGATCCTCGTACACTAAATAACCAACTCCTCACGTAATTCTGCGCCATCGGCCGTAGACACAGAAAAGGAGACGACTACAGCGTCGCCTCCCGGGTCTTTCGTTATTTCAAATTCGTATACATCGTCGATGCGTTCGTCGTACAACAAAGCATCCTGGATAATTCGAGGAATCTCTGCGTTGAGGAACTCAGGAGTGACGTCCGCACCGATTAAAGTCTCCAGCTCAGATCCATAACTCCTGTCATATATAAGGTACCTATAACGGCTCGTTACAAGTGTTTTTCTTATAAATTGGCGTATTGCATCTTCGTTATCTACAAAGCCTCCAGTAAACTCGCCCCGCTCAAAATCGAATTGATAGGTCTTGCTCGGCTGCGTGTCTTGCGTAGTAAAAATTACCCTTTCTGATACATTAGCTAGTGGAGATAGTGCCATTAGTACATCACCGCCCTATCCAGGATTAGGAATGATTGGCCGTTGTCGGCAGAAGCGACGATAACCTTATCGCCCTGCTTTAGTTCGTCCGAAAACTCCAGCTCCTGCTCGGCACCGCCGTTGATTCTGACCATTCGTTTGTGTCGAGTTAAATGTTCGGAAACTATAACGTCGCCTGCATCAAGCTCGATAGGCGAGTTGTCCACCTGGACGCGAATTCCTGGGGGAGGCGCTAAGATCGTTCCGAGTTCGATGTTCACGTCCTGGTTATATCCATACCGCCGAATTAACTGCACCAGCTGGGAGGCTGCGTTTCCCTCCGGCTGATACGTTTTAATAGTCATCTTACGTCCCCCTCGCATTCAAGATACTGTTGACCTTAATCTCGGCCGCATCCGGCTTTTTCTTCTTCGTGCCCTTACTCTTTTTCTTCTTCTTTTCGGCTGATTTCTTACTGGATTTTTTCTCCGGTTTCTCCTCGTCGGGAGGTTCGTACTCCATGAGAGGCAAATCGTCCGTAGCCGTAATCGTGATGCTCATCGTGTGGTTACCACTTTGCCACGAATGGGAGTCCGCGCTTACGTAGTAGCTTCCCTGTATTCCGGTCAGTGGTTCGTACGCATACACGGCGCCACCCGACACCACGTCATCAACTCCGAGGCAATTTAACGTTGACTGGTCGGTTATAACGGCGAGCTGCTTAAGTAGCTCTTTAGCGCGCTGCTCAATCTGTGACCGTGTCACGTCTCCCGACATGCTTTCAAGATGCTGCATAACTCCGAACCGTTTAATAAGCGCGTCGTTTTTCGCAGAGGCGGAAATCTCTGTTTTCGTCTCTTTTCCTTTGCTGTCCTTACCTTTCAGCTCGCCGACGACCTTAACTTGGGTTCGCATTTCCTCGATGGAAGCCGAAAAAGACGCGTCCACGATGTTCAACCCTGTTTCAAGGTTGATTTTCGCGACCACGTCTTTTCTGGCGGATAAATTTAATTTTCCTTCTCGGGCATAAATAAAATATTTTCGTCCCGTTTGGTGATACGTAACCGTTAGAGCTGTAACCATTATCTCCCACAGCGTTTTATCCCGCAGGATGAGTTTCGGAATTATGTATCCCGTGTCTTCGACTACGCCTGTGGGAATCCCGAATTCCGAGCAGAGTGATTTAATAATAGCGCTTGCCGTCTTTTTGACGAATTTTTTCGAGTCCTTATTTTTTGCCAAATAAATATTTTCGTCGTAGGCCGTCAGGGACATTTGTCCGCTGCTGTCTATCTTATGAGAAAAAATTATGCCCCGAAAAAGTTCCTCGCTATCTGAGTAGAAACGGATCTCGGCGCCGAGCTGTATATCGAGCGCCCGGGTACGTCCGTCAAGAGTGTTTGATAATTGTACCTCCAACTTCCGGGAAGCCTGCTTGGTGTCGCCGGACCACGTTACCGACTTGACGATGTCGTCTACCATGACTAGCTGGCCTCCAATTGCAACGTACACATTAATCAACATAGCCGAGGTTTTTGCCCATGTCACGGAATGACCAGCTCCATTCCTGCGTAAATCTTCCCAGGGTCTTTACCGATCTTCCCTTTATTCGCATCGTAGATCTTTTTATACTTGGACCCGTCACCATAGATTCGCTGGGCAATCTTCCAGAGATTATCCCCGCTTTTGACTTTATATGACTTTGGTTTTTGGGCCGGGTCGGGTCTCTTAGCCGCTGTACTCACTTGCACGGTGTTACCTGTCTCACTCTTTACCAATTGGCGTGAGAAATCGATGAACACGTACTCTTTGAGCGATAACTCATAGTAAATATCCCCTACAGACCCGTTTCGATCTGCCTCTACATTGAACGACCTTACCGTTACTGCCATGTTTACAGGAGTCCCGGTTATGACGAGGCGAATCGGTCTGCGCGTAGCAACCCACTTCTGTATTGTCTCAACGTAAAACCACGGGTCTTGTATATTGGAATGCTCGCAGTAAACAGGATTGTAGTCGCGAGGAAAAAACGAAGAGATCGAAACCTCTTTCAACTTGCCGTCACCGATAATGGTGTATTCGCCTAGTCCGTCCACCTCGATATCCTGAAAACCGTGAGATCCTGAAATTTTGATAGATGGAGGGTTTACAGGGAGTTGAAAACTTTCCTCAAGGTTGTTGTAAGATAGCCAAAATTCCAATACGATCCACCGCCCACAAAAAATTAAATCCGAACGATCCAAAAGCCGGCACCTGCGTAATGTACGTGTTTAGTACACCTGGTTCCTAGCGTATGGTTCGTTCGGATTCGAGTTACATTTGCCCGCCTGCCTCGGAAACTCTTCGAGCGATTTCGGCCATCAGCTCGTCAGCCATTTGACGCACATCCCCGGACGCGCCGTTAATGACGATGTTTCCGAAGCTATAGGAGCCGCCGCCCTTTCGATAGGAGGCGTTTTCCTCCGGAGTTAAGACACGTTCGTCCTTGTGCAGACGAGCGAGGTACCCGTTATAAGGGACGTTGGACAGTCCAGACGCGTGCGAGCTTGCCTGCCCTGGAGCATGCGGTAATGGGCCTTTTAGTGCTGGTCCGGACGATGCGACCACTTTTAAGTCATTATCGCCCCCAGTCAATCCGAAAAAGCTCGCGATTTTTCCGGCTACGCCCTGCATGGTTTTCCACGCCTCCGCCAACCAATTAATGGTATCGATTACGGCCGTAATCCCTGCGGTAATCCCATCCAACACAGGTTTTAAAACGTAATCCCATACGCCTTTAAAGATTTCGCCCATCACCGGGATTAACGGTTTAACAACGTTGTCGACTAGCCAGGTTATCATTTCGGATATGTTCCCAATCATCTTAGATAACGGCGGTGCCACCTTCTGAACGATTTCCACGAGGCTCGGCCAGATATATGCGAACACGTTTCCGACCATTTTAACGACGTCTATCACGACCCCTATCGCGGAGCCGATAAACCCGAAGACAGGCTGCAAGTTTGTCCAAACGGTTTGCATGATGGAAACTATGGTTGGCCATTGAGTCATAAAGGCACCGACGACAGTCATGATAAATCCGAGTACTGCGTCCTTAACAGGCAGAAGCAGAGGCGCAAGTTTAAGGATAACGTCGCCGACCGCTTTGATTGCGGCCCCGATGGGAGGGAAAAGAGGCTGTATTAGCGTCCAAAAGTCGCTAAAAAATTTTCCCCACGACTCCATCTGTGCTTTAAAAATGGGGGATAGTTTGTTTATGAAGTCCATTACTCCGGCAAGGGCGGACTTGATCGTATTTACAATCCTGATTACCGTTTTAATCTGACCTGCGTCCATTCCTGCGCCGAATAAAGTATTAATTCCGCCCATCTTGTCCCCGCTGAATAGCTGAAACATACCTGTAAAGACGCCTTTTACAGTGTTAATCGTGCCACTAATCGCAGCTCCCCAGGCTTTCGCCTGGTCGCCTGAAAGCCAAGTTGTAAGCTTGCCCGCGAAATTAGCAGCTGCTAACGCAAGATTTTTGATTAGAGGCATTGTCGGCAGGAGTGCCGATATTTGCAGCGTCTCCATCGCGCCTTTAAACTGCTCGACGGCGCCTTGAGCGTTATCCATCTTCGCAGTGGCGACTTGCAGCGCTGTCGGGGCTTCTTTCAGCTTCGTACTAAACTCTGCTACGCCTTTGGCGCCTTCCTTATAAAGGATGTTACCTGCGCGTACTGCGTCAGACCCGAACAAAGTTTCAAGCGCTGCCGCCCGTTGCTGGTTAGTTAGGTTCTTCATGGAGTCTTGCAAAGTTCCGGCGATGCTTTCGAGATCCTTCAAGTTACCCGCCGCATCGAAAAACTTATTAGCTCCGTCGGCGGTCATGATGCCGAGTTTTTGCATGAGCAAAGTCTGCGTTTTTGTGCCGGGCTGTAAGTTGGATAGCATCGTTTTCAGGGAGGTACCCGCGTCCGAACCCTTGATACCGTTGTTCGCGAACAACCCGAGAGCAATATTCGTATCCCGGAACGTCATGCCCACCCCATTAGCCACAGCCGAAACCTGCGCTAAGGAATATTTAAGATCCCGAACGTCGGTGGCCGAGGCGTTGGCCGTTCCTGCGAGAATATTCGCTGCGTCGGCGGCCTTGAGGTTATTATCCTTGAAGGCATTTAGAGACGTGGACATTACCTCCGCTGCCTCTGCAAGATCCAGACCGCCTGCCGTCGCAAGGTTGAGCGCTGCCTCCAGCCCGCCGCCTTTATCGATCTGCTCGACGCTTAGACCTGCCTTGACCAGTTCCTCCATACCCTTCGCTGCTTCCAACGCGGAGTACTTCGTTTTAGCGCCCATTTCCAGGGCGAGCGCCTGCATCCTGGCGTACCCCGCTGTCCCCTTCTTCATGCTCTCGTCTAGGGACGCGATAGAGTCCATTTGCCCCTCGAAACTCATCGCCTTATCGACCGAGGAGGTTAGGGCACTCACGGCACCAATTGCAGCACCAATCCCGGCTATCGCAGTACTGACGCCTAGCGCCATCTTGCCGACGCCTTTTAGTCCGCCAGTCGCTTTATCTAACGGACCTGTCATATTATCGATAAGCCGCAATCGGGCGACTAAATCGTAAGCCATTTACCTACCTCCTCTCCTGGGCGAGCTTGCGCTCCTTTTCTTCCTGCTCAAGCACAAGCAGCATTGACGCGTACATCAGGTGCCGGGAGACGTCCGGAGCGTTAGTAACTAAGTGAGGCATGATTCCGTGACGCTGAAAAATAGCGTGGAGGAGAGCCATTTCGCCCCCCTCCTGGATTAGTTTTTTAGTTCACGAATCCGCTCGTCTTGATTAAATCCGGATACGCTCATGATCTCGCCCGAGAGATAGGCGATCTCGCCCGAGAGGAGGCGTTTCTGTACGACCTCGGCTGCGTCGAGAACATCGTATTTCTGGAGCAGCTGCGGATTTTTCCAATCCATGTTTACGGAGGCTTCCACGATAAGCAACGCCATGAAATACTCGTCGTCGAGGACGTCAGTTTTGCCGACAGTATGCGTCGCCTGCATCTTCAATCGGTTAATCTGCTTGATACTGACTGCCTTAACGCGAAAATTCACGTCGAACCGCTGCATATAGACGTCTCTTTCAGGGCTGTCCTCTACGCTCAATAGGGCCGCTAAAACATCGTCTTGGGTAACCTGGGTTTTCATAATCAAATCCTCCATTTGTGGGTTCGTATAAATGCACAAAAAAATGGGAGCGAATCTTCGCCCCCACGTTTAAAATCGTATTATTTACTGCGCCTTAACCTTATCCATCAGCTCATATTCCGCGAAGGTAAATGGCAGCTCCTCCTCCACGAGGGAATTAAGCTCGTATTTCATCAACGGGATTTGGTCGAACTGGACCCCTTTCAGACGTACCGACATCGCGCCGAACGCCTCCGGGTCATCCAGTTTCATTCGAATCTCAGTCACGTATGCGCCTTTTTTGTCGTTCGCGATGGAACCAATCGCCTCGATTAGCTCAGTTGTTACTCGGTATCCGGTTACGGTTCCAGAACCTTTAAGGCTGGTAACCTTATGCCCGACCCACCGAGTGCCTGCACGGTTTACCTCTTCCTTGTTGATTTCAACCGTTGCCTCAGCCGATTTAACGTTTGTCAGCCAATTACCGTTAGCATCGATGACGGTCCCGAAGGAGCCGTTCATGATGCGACTTGCGTCTAAAACTCCCATATATCACATGCTCCTTTGTTAGCCGACATTAATCGTCAGGTAAATTTCTTCCATCGAATCGATTTCTACGAAGGCAATCCTGAGGAAGACCTGATCCCCTTTGGATTCCCGATCCGGGTCCAGTTCGACGACAATAGATTCCGCGACGAGAACGTTGTTGGTCGCGAGCTTTTCGAGGTATGCCTTAATAGCGCCGATTAGGGCCTTTTGCCCGTCGTCGCTGTTGTCCAGCTTGCCTACGTAAGAATCGGAACCTGTTCGGGTAATGTCCGTGGCGATCGACTGCTCCGCCCGCACTTTCCGGATTTTGCTCAGATCCGTCGTAATGCCACGCTCAACCTTCACCTTCTCGCCGTCGTGCATAAGGATGAACGAGCCTTTTTTAAGGGAGGCTTTAATCTCGCTCGGACGCATACGGTAAGTGACGTCATCGACCGGGATCGCTGCGTACGTGGTCGACTTATTAATGGCCGTGCCTGCGACCAAACCTGCGATGTAGGGTGCAAACTCCGCCGAGTTGATCGAAACCCCGCCAAGGATAACGCCGTTAATTAGGTTAAGCGCGTACTTGTCCGTTAATTTCACGGAACGAGCATCCCCGATGGAAGGCGTTAGGTCGTCCGCTGCCGAAGTACATCCGAAAACGATTACGTAGTGTTTGCCTTCTTCTCGATTTCGTTTTGTCCACGAAAGACCCGCGAGCTGCTCTGCTTCGGAAACGATTCCGTCATAGACGAACACATTAAAGGGCCTCGCTTCGAACGCGTCGCGAGCCGCAGCGTACACGATTTCCTCCGTATTGGTAGCGTCGATCTTTGGGAGCGTGTAGACGAGGCAATCTTTCGCCCCAGCCTGTAACGCCCGAGTCAGCGACTTAACGTTGTCCGCGCCGAATAAGTCCTGCGCCTGCTTCTCCGAGTCCACCGTGAAGAACTTTCCGGGCATTGCTAACCCGGTGTATTTTTTCAAGGGAATAGCTACCGTTCCCCGAGCGCCACCCTTAATCTGCTGCGTTGCTGCCGTCAAGAAATTGATATAAAGCCCGGCGCGTTCGGGTAGGGCGGTAGGGTCCCAGCTTCCTCCTGCCATTGATGTTCCTCCTCAAACAAAAATCGCGCCGATCATGGATTGATCCGCGCGTTCAATTTCGTTATTTTCACAAAAGTTTCTCGGTCCCGTGCCTGCCGGATACTGGTCGGCATTGTAGCAATAACCGCAGCCAGTCCGGACTCTGTTTCTACAGGGTCAGAAAACGAAAAAGACTCAATCCGGATGTACCGGAAAGAGCCGTCTTCTACGGGTATGAGAGTCGTTCCAAACATTAATTTACGAGATAGTCTATCCATGGCGGATATTGCGGCTGCCGGATCATTTGAAAAGTAAATAATCTGGTACAGGCGCTCAATCCGCGTTGTGAAATGGCTTTCGGTGACTAGCTCGTTTCTTTGGGCGCGGATAATAAGCTGTCCAGACGCAGGTTCTTTCGGTACATCATACTTTATGTCTGTACCGGGGACTTCCGCAGACAGCACGGCCGCGACCGAGTCTAGTTCCGTTATAAAGTCCACAACATACCTCCTAAAATCCCCTCGCGCGCGCCTTTGCTTTTAGATCTTCTTCGATCTTTAAAAGCCACTTCTTTTCGTTTTCCTCAGCTGGTACGTCTAAGAAACGCCCAATCGTACCCGACGTGCGTCCTTTGAAGCTATCGCCCTTGACCTCATGTATCCAATAGGCGTAGTCAAAGCGCCCGCCCGACGCGCCTGTTTCGATTGCGCTCGCCTTTATCTCTCCAGTGACGTCTACACCCGTCGTGCCCCTTTTTTGAGTCCTGTAATGGATTGAGCGCCGTAATGTAGTTGTGTCTACTGGAGCGAGATCAACGGACTCACGCTTCCAATCGTCCATAATGTCCTGTACCGTTTCCCGGACAGCTGCTCCCGCGTCAACTCCCCATTTCTGGAGATCGTCCAGTAATCCACTTACGTTAATATCGACTTCCTTCGCCATGCTTTCCGATCCCTCCTTACACGTAAACGACGGTCAGCAGCGCCTTACCGTTCAGCCCTCTTTTTACCTCAATGGTTAGTGGCTGGTATTTGCGCTCATTTCCGGCCTCGTCGGTGTATTTAATTTCGTCATCCATCGATACCGCGACAAATTTATCGAGCATGATTTGCGCCGATGATACGGCTTCCGCTCCTGTCGTGTACCCGAGAGATTTCGTCCGAACCAGAGTAGACTTCTCTACGATCCGGCATTTATACGAAACTGGAGGACCATATTCAACCCGGTTAAATCGATCTGTTGTACCTAATTTGGGTCTGATCGTAACCAGCTGTTTTAGTGGGATGATCGCCATGTTAAAGGACCGCCTTTCCTATCCGGCGAAGACGGAGACGCACCCCGTTTTCCTCTCCGATAAGGTCGATAACGCTTTGCGGAATCATTCGGTCGAGATCTTTTACGACGTCCTGAAACTGGAACGAGATCCCCGCGACGGAGAATCCTGTTGCGCCATTCTGTGCGTTTTTAAAGGTATCGTTAAACTTGACCGACAGAACGTTTGCAAACTCATATACCGCGTTATCAGGAATTCGATATTTCGGATATTTCCGCGTAAGAGTGCGCCCAGCTACGTTCATTAAGCGTGTTTTTCGCTCGTCGTCGCTGTCGATCCAGTCCTCCGTATCGATGCAGTTAAAACGGATGTAGACGTCTGCCTCCTGGATATTGACCGCCATTATCACCAATCCCCCTATTTCTCGGAGGTTTTGCGTGCAGGCTTATCCTCCGTTTTAATTACCTTCGTGCCTTCAATGGCAGTGGCGTCCGGCAGCTTGTCCAAAACTTCCTTTTCCTTTGCACTGGCCGCGGTGTAACGGCCGTTGCTAAATTTTCGCAGCTCACCGTCAACGTAAAAACCTAGCTCGGGGTATCGGGACGTATATTCCATTTCGAAGCACCTCACAAAATTTAAAAGCCCGAGAGATACGCCCCCGGGCATTATATTTGATTACGCCAAACCTTTGATGCGTGCATGAGCTTTTTCCTGTTTCAGCTCAAACGTATATTCGCCGACTAGGATACCGCGAGTGTAGTCGCCCTGTTCGCCCAGGTACTTGTGGAAAAAGTCCCGTTCGTTGAGTGGGCGGATCTTGGCTCGGTTTTTGTCAACGATAAACAGCTCGTCCGGAGCAAGGTTGTTATTCAGAGCGATTTCGAACGCGCCAAAATCGGTGATAAACTTATCCACCACTTGACCACGAGTGTTTTCTTCTCTCGTCAGCTGAATTTTGTTTACATCCAGCGCGGAGAGTGCGCGTTTTTGTTTGGCACCAACCATGATCGCGTAATCGCCACCAGTCGCGAAGCCGCCTTTTTCGTAGATTGCCTGAGCTGCGTCATTGATATGATTACCAGTCAACGCACCCACAGCATTCGAGACGTTAGTCGTAATGAAGTTCCGCAAGCCGCGCATTTGACGTACTTGACCATTTTGATAAGCAACACCGCCGATTAGCGCTTTTTCGAGTTGCAGGACAAGCTCAAGCTGCTTCTTCTGCTTCTCGTATTCGTACAGATCGGAAATGCCGTATTGCGTTACAGCCTCAGCAGTACCGGAAATCTCGATAGAGTCGTCGAAAATTTGAGTATTGTTGGATCTCGGAACGCGCGCCTTGTAACGAGCAGAACGTGCGTCCGCGCCCTCGGTGCCCTCCACGAACATAACTTCCACTTTCGCGCCATCCGTGACAGCCGCGGCAGTAGTGCCCGCGTAACCGCGAGTAACCGTTAACGTTTTAGTGCCAGCATTTACAGCAGAAACGTACATCAGCTCATCGCCGATTTTGATAACATGTCCGCTACGGAAAGGCTCGGCGTCCGCGACCACAATCGCCGTGTCGGATACCAATTTCGCGCCGTTCACAGTGGTTTCGTCGCTAAACATTTCGTCCTCAAACCATTGGTGCGTTGTTTGAGTTACGGCAGGACCGATGCCCAACATACTAATTAGCGGTGTTTGATGCGGATTTAAAAGCAGGATCTCGTCGATGACGGATTGCTTTTTACCAATTAAGGAATTATCGTAAATCTTTGTCATGAAGCATTATTCCCCCTGTAGTTAAAATAAAAAATAAAAAAAAGACGCTGTTTGCGTCTTAATCTCGGTTCTGTTCAAGCTCTCTTTTCAGTTGGGCGTAATGCACCCGGTCTTCGGAGCGTCCACTTTTACGTGCGCGTTCCGCTGCCTCCTGGAGTGCTTGCTGTGGCGACTTCCTATTCGAATCTTGCGGCGGATTTGTCGGACCGCCGACAGGCTTTTCGGGAGTTTTACCGGGACCGAAAACGCCTTTAGAGGCCGCCTTATCGATCCAAGCTAGTTTTTGCTCGGAGGTTAAGTTATCCGGAATAAGATCGCGCATAGATTCCGGAATTGCCGCGAGCCGCGTCTCAAGAATTCCGTTGAGAATGCCCTCCAATTCCTGCACACGTGCCGTAGATTTGTCGGCAGTCTCCTTGTGCTTCCCGGCCTCTTGCTGTGCAGCCGTGTAAAGCTGCTCGTACTCGCCGCGCTGCTTGGCCGCATCCTCCTCGGCTTGTCGCTGGGCGTCGAGGAATTTATCGAGCTGCTCTTTAGCAGCCTTGTAATTCTGATTCACCTCATCAAAACGTGCCTTGGGAATCATAATATCCTTTGGCTCATCTGGGGATGGTGGAACCTCTTTATTAGGGCC
>NZ_JBDFMM010000001.1:4675000-5842633 GCF_047238265.1 Paenibacillus canaveralius | reverse complement strand
TCTCGGCTTTATTAGCCTCGTCGTTGTCCGCTTCGTTCCAGCGGCGACTTAATTAATATACCACATTCACCTAGTTGATTGCAAGCTTTTTTTCGATGAATTTTTTCAGGCTTTTTAATTTGTCGCTTCTTTCGGAAGGCGGAATATTAATATACCATTGCCACGCTACCATGTCAACAAAAAAGTATCTCCCTATAGGGAGATACTTTTTTTACCGAGCCTATTTGTCTTAACGCGCTTCAATGACCTCTTGAATATACAGATTTCTTTCCAACGTAAGGTTAATGATTGTTCCGTTAACGTTGACCCAAGGACGTGTCGGATACGAACGATCGGAGAAAACAATTTCACCTACACGGTTATCGTTCAATTTGACGACAGTTCCCGTATGAAACGAAGTTACTTTGTTAATGAACGTATTGACGATTGCCGGATCGACTTTGCCGAAAGCATCTTTGCTCAACTGCTCCAGGACCAGATACGGGGACGTGGCCTCCTGATGATAACGGACACTTGTCATGGCATGAAAGATATCGGCTACCGCTACCACCTTAGAATAGATGTGGATCTGATCGCTTTTGAGACCAAGCGGATATCCGGAAGCGTCTTCCCGCTCATGATGCTGCAGAGAACAAAGCTTAACCCCCTCGTTAAGGGCTGCTATCGGTTTTAGCACATTATAGCCGTACAGGGTATGTTTGCGCATTTCTTCAAGTTCGACAGGTGTTAGCTTCGTCGGTTTAACGAGAAGAGCCTGATCGATTTTGGCATTGCCGATATCATGCAGGAGTCCGGCCAGAGCTATCTGCATCCAATCTTTTTGAGGGAGTCCGTGCCATTTAGCCAAAAGATAAGATGTCAGAGAAACCATGATGCTGTTGTGATAGACGAAGTCCTGCAGTTGAAACTGCCGCGGTGCAAACGTAAGGACCTGATAGCCTTCAATATGCTCAATCAGCTTGTGGAGCTCATTGCGCATCTCCAGCACCGGCAGGGCAGAGTTGCCCAGAACAAGACCGAACGCTTTCTTAAGCAGCTGCAGCATTTGGTCGTAAGAAAGATCAAAGGATGAGATTTGCTTCGTATCTATATTTGCCCCAGCAACCGCACCGGCCGATTCCGGGCCAGGATTGCTTGTCCCGTTATCAATGGTTACGGTAGAGATCAGGAATGCCTTCAGGATCTCCGTATCTCTCTCTGTCAGGATTCTGCCCTTATAAAATAGTGCATTGCCGAAACGGCTGTTTACAGCCTCCAGCAGCTTGTCGCCGGCTTTAATTTGTGAGACAGAGACTGTCCGCAAAGTATTTCCCTCCGCTTTACCTAAGTTTGTCAATTTTATTGTAAAACAAAAAAGATGGGGATGTAAGTCCCCACCTCCGAATCTTTATTATTAAATTTCAGTACCTTCATCAGGATTTTCTGTTTGTACACCGGTTTGTTCCGGCGACGACGTTACTTGTTCCTGATCTTCTTCGTTAAACTCATCATCCTGGCTTTCCTCACTCTTGGCCACATGGGTCACAGTCGCCACCTCATCATCCTCACGGATGTTGATTAGACGAACCCCTTGCGTGTTACGTCCCATTTCAGAGATACCCGAAATACTTGTACGGATAAGAGTCCCGCTCGCGGTAATGATCATCAGGTCTTCGTCGTTATTCACGACTTTAAGACCTACAACCGAACCGTTCTTGGTGGTAACGTTGAGCGTCTTGATCCCCTTACCGCCACGTGATTGAACGCGGTATTCCGCAATCGGTGTCCGTTTACCGAAACCTTTGGAGGTTACGATCAGGACGCTTGCGTCTTCATCCACCACGTCCATATCGATTACGGTATCTTCCGAACCGATTTGAATGCCTTTGACACCCGTGGCCGAACGGCCCATGGATCTGACATCGTCTTCCGGGAACCGAATGGACATGCCGTCCCGCGTCCCCATGATGATGTGGCGTTTGCCATCCGTCAGTTTAACCCCGACAAGCGAGTCATCGTCGCGGAGATTGATTGCGATAAGTCCGCCTTTGCGGATGTTGATGTAATCATCCAGCGGAGTCTTTTTCACAATTCCCTGCTTTGTGGCAAAGAACAAGTAACTGTCCGCGCTGAATTCCTGAACCGGGATAACGGCACTAACGGTTTCGCCCTGTTCAATCTGAATCAGATTGATAATCGGGGTTCCGCGCGCAGTCCGGCTAAGATCCGGAATCTCGTAGGCCTTAAGCTTGTACACTTTACCCCTGTCCGTAAAGAAGAGAAGGTAATGGTGCGTGTTGGTTACGAACAGATGGTTTACAAAGTCATCCGTCTTCGTATCCATACCTACGATGCCGCGGCCTCCGCGTTTCTGGCTGCGGTAAGTGTTTACCGGAAGGCGTTTAATATAACCCGTGTGGGTAATAGTAATGACAACATCCTCTTGAGGAATCAAATCTTCGTCTTCGATGCTGTCTTCACCCTTGGTAATTTCACTTCGTCTTTCATCACCAAAGTTTTGTTTAATTTCATTGAGTTCGTCGCTGATGATGGCGAGAATAAGCTGTTCGTCTGCAAGAATAGCTTTTAATTCCGCGATCTTCTGAAGAAGTTCCGCGTATTCTTGCTCGATCTTCTCACGCTCCAAGCCCGTAAGGCGCTGCAGACGCATATCCAAGATGGCTTGCGCCTGATCGTGAGAGAGGCTGAAAGTTGTCATCAAGCCTTCACGCGCGGCGTCCGTTGTACGGGAAGAACGGATCAGAGCAATAACTTCATCCAGATTGTCGAGCGCGATACGCAGGCCTTCGAGAATATGAGCGCGGGCTTCGGCTTTGCGCAAATCATATTCCGTACGTCTGCGAATGATGACTTTTTGATGCTCCAGGTAGTAATAAATCATTTCTCTAAGGTTTAATACCCGGGGTTCACCATTTACGAGAGCCAGCATGATAATACCGAAATTAGACTGCAAAGCCGTATGCTTGTACAAGTTATTGAGAACTACGTTAGGATTGACGTCCCGACGCAGCTCCATAACGATGCGCATACCGTTACGGTCCGATTCATCACGCAAGTCTGTAATGCCGTCGATTTTCTTGTCGCGTACGAGTTCGGCGATTTTCTCAATGAGACGGGCTTTGTTTACTTGATAAGGAATTTCATGCACGATAATCCGTGCTTTATTGTTTACTTCTTCAATGTCGGCTTTCGCTCTCATGGTGACGGAGCCTCTGCCTGTGGCATAAGCCTGCCGGATTCCTTCGCGGCCGAGTATATACGCACCCGTCGGGAAGTCCGGTCCCTTGATCGACTGCATCAATTCCAACGGAGTGACATCCGGGTTCTCGATCATTTGCTGTATTCCGTCGATAACCTCTCCAAGATTATGCGGCGGAATATTGGTAGCCATACCTACGGCAATACCGGAAGATCCGTTTACAAGAAGGTTAGGGAACCGTGCCGGCAGTACGACCGGCTCCTGTTCCTCTCCGTCATAGTTCGGGATGTAATCGATGGTCTCTTTGTTGATATCGCGGAGCATCTCCATAGCAATCTTGGAAAGGCGTGCTTCCGTGTAACGCATAGCTGCGGCCATGTCGCCGTCTACGGAACCGAAGTTTCCATGCCCGTCGATAAGCATGTACCGCAGCGAGAAATCCTGCGCCATCCGGACCATCGTTTCATACACGGGAGAATCGCCGTGAGGGTGGTACTTACCGATTACTTCGCCGACGATTCTGGCTGACTTTTTGTGCGGTTTATCTGAATACATCCCCAGCTCGGACATCGCGTACAAAATACGCCGGTGAACCGGTTTGAGGCCGTCCCGGACATCGGGAAGCGCACGGCTGACGATGATACTCATGGCGTAATCTAAGAATGAGGTGCGCATTTCCGAACTAATATCAACCTCAACGACTTGCGAACGCATTTCTTCGGTCATGATTTATCCTCCTGAAACGTGCATCCTAGACTGGAAAAAAACCAGCCCTCTATCTCTTGAAGCCTTTAAATATCCAAGTTCTTTACATACTTAGCGTGCTGGTGAATGAAGTTACGTCTAGGTTCCACGTTATCTCCCATCAGCGTATCGAAAATAGAATCGGCGTCCATCGCATCCTGGATAGTGACTTGCAGCAGAGTACGAGTCTCCGGATCCATGGTCGTATCCCATAATTGTTCCGCATCCATCTCTCCGAGACCTTTGTAACGCTGAACGTTGACTTTGGCTCCTTCGCCAAACTCTTTCATGATCTCATCCCGCTGCTTGTCGCTGTATGCATAGCGGGCTACTTTGCCCCGCTCCAGTTTATAAAGCGGCGGCTGTGCGATATACACATATCCGACTTCAATCAACTTGCGCATATAGCGATAGAAATACGTGAGCAGCAAAGTACGGATATGGGCTCCGTCGACGTCCGCATCGGTCATAATGATCAGCTTGTGATAACGGGCTTTGGTAATATCGAAATCGTCGCTGATGCCGGTACCCATCGCCGTAATAATGGCACGGATCTCGAGGTTCGATAAAATTTTGTCCAAACGTGCTTTCTCAACGTTCAAAATTTTACCCCGGATCGGCAGGATGGCCTGGAAGTGACGGTCACGGCCCTGTTTGGCCGAGCCGCCGGCGGAGTCCCCTTCCACGATGTAAAGCTCGCTGATAGACGCATCCTTGGACGAGCAGTCAGCCAGCTTACCCGGAAGTGAGCTTACTTCTAGCACGCTCTTACGGCGGGTCAGTTCTCTCGCTTTACGGGCCGCTTCACGCGCACGGGAAGCCTGGAGGCCTTTCTCGACGATTTTTTTCGCGATCGCCGGGTTCTCGTCCAGGAATTCGAGAAGCTTCTCGGCAAACAGAGAATCGACGATTCCGCGCACTTCACTGTTCCCAAGCTTCGTCTTGGTCTGTCCTTCAAACTGCGGTTCGGGTATCTTGACCGAAATAATAGCGGCCAAGCCCTCACGCACGTCATCACCGGACAGGTTAGAGCCGCTTTCTTTGATCGCATTCGTTTTGCGCGCGTAGTCATTCAGAATCCGCGTTAATGCGCTTTTGAAGCCGGACTCGTGAGTGCCGCCTTCGTGTGTATTGATATTGTTTGCGAACGAATAGATGTTCTCCGTGTAGCTGTCATTGTACTGAATAGCCACTTCAACCTGGATATTGTCCTTGCTGCCCTCGACATAAATCGGAGGTTGATGCAGGGCCTCTTTGTTCCGGTTCAAGTGCTCGACGAAGGATTTAATTCCTCCCTCGTACATAAAGCTGTCGGAAGTATCCGTACGTTCGTCGGTCAGATTAATCTCGATTCCTTTATTCAAAAACGCCAGCTCACGGAGTCTGGATTGCAGAATCTCGTAATCGTATTCGGTCGTCTCCGTAAAAATCTCCGGATCGGGCGTAAACGTAACCGTTGTTCCGGTTTCTTCCGTTTCGCCTATAATCCGAAGATCGTATTGCGGTTTACCCTGGCGATATTCTTGTTCGTGGATTTTACCGTGCAGCTTGACTCGTACGAGAAGATGCGAGGACAGCGCGTTAACAACGGAAATACCTACCCCGTGAAGTCCGCCGGAAACTTTATAACCCGAATCGTCTCCGCCGAATTTGCCGCCTGCATGCAGCACGGTGAGAACTACTTCCAGGGCGGGACGTTTCATTTTGGCATGTTCCCCTACGGGAATTCCGCGACCGTTGTCAATTACGGTTATCCGGTTGTCTTTATGAACGATGACGTCGATACGGGTACAATAACCGGCCAGCGCTTCGTCGATGGAGTTATCGACAACTTCCCACACGAGATGGTGCAGGCCGCGGCTGCTGGTCGAGCCGATATACATGCCCGGTCTTTTACGAACGGCTTCCAGCCCTTCCAGTACCTGAATCTGATTCTCATCGTACGAATTTTGGTTCAAAGTCATACACCCTTCACCTGCTTTTACATAGTCAAATCGCTCAGTTCGTCAACAGCTGATTTGCGCGTTTCTTCAAAGTCATCGAGGAGATTGGGGAATAATACACTTTGCTTTGCGTCACGACAAGCGATTTGCATTCCTCTTCGCCAATGATCTCGATCTTTTTGCCGCGAGCCGCCTCCGCAATAAACTGCTTGGATATCTTCGAAGACTTCTCGATCGACAGATCGAAAATCGCGATGAGTTCCGAGGAACGAATAATCTTTTCGCCGCCTAAATGGATAAACACAATCTCTCAACTCCTGTCGATGACGCTGCCGCTCGAAACATGAAAAACGGCCGCATGGTCTAACTGGTCCAAATGGACGCTTTCGAGTCCGGTCGTTGTGATGAACGTCTGTACTTTCTTCTGAAACGTCTGGATGAGTTGGGTCTGTCTATATTCGTCAAGTTCGGAAAGAACATCGTCGAGGAGTAAAACAGGGTACTCGCCGACCTCCTCCCGGATCAGTTCGATTTCGGCCAACTTTAAAGAAAGAGCAGTCGTCCTCTGCTGCCCTTGGGATCCGTACGTCTGTACGTCTTTGTCGTTAATGCAGAAAAGAAGGTCGTCCCGGTGCGGACCGATCAATGAGACGCCTCTTCGCATTTCCTGTTCTTTTATCTGTGATAACTTTATCATAAATCGGTCCAATAAAACAGATTCATCTTCAAAGTGCCCGTCCGCAAAGGAAGGAGCATACTCCACCCGAAGCGTTTCCTTGCCGTCGGTAATCCCCTGATGAATTTGCTCCGCCCAGCTTTGGAGTTTCTTTATAAAGCTTTGACGCTTTTTCATAATTTTAACACCGAAGGCCGCAAGCTGTTCATTCCACACATCAAGCATGGAGCTGTTGGCCGCGGATGGAGGGTAAGACTGCTTTAGCAAATTATTGCGCTGCACAAGCACTTTCTGGTATTGAGTGAGGTCGTAGAGGTAGCTGGGGTATACCTGCCCGATCTCCATATCGAGAAACCTCCGGCGGATGCCGGGGCTTCCCTTGACGATCTCCAGGTCTTCGGGAGCGAACATCACCACGTTGAGCGCCCCGACGTACTGGCTCAGCTTTTTTTGCTCAAGCCCGTTTACTTTTGCTTTCTTGCCTTTGCCCGTTATCGAAAGCTCGAGCGTACTCATTCCGTATTTCCGTTCCACCTCGCCGAAAAGTCTGGCATGGTCCTCCTGCCATTGAATCAATTCCTTATCCTGATGGGTACGATGGGACTTGGTCAGTGCAAGCACATAAATGGATTCCAGCAAGTTGGTCTTCCCCTGCGCATTGGGACCTACAAAGATGTTAACATTCCGATCCGTCGAGATTTCCACATGTGGATAATTCCGATAATGATCCAACAACAGCCGTTTGACAAACAATGGCGTTCCTCCTGTGCTTCCTCGGGCCTACTCCCGGGACACGACGAATTCCCCGCAGCCTTCTACGGCGACTTTGTCTCCGGAGTACAGCTTCCGCCCGCGGCGGTTTTCAAGTTCTCCGTTTACTTCGATATGGGCTTCCTGAAGAAAGGATTTAGCCTGTCCCCCGGTTTGAATGCAGTCCGCAAGTTTCAAAAATTGACCCAAAGTTATATATTCCGTACGAATGGTGACCTCTTTCATCGAGTCTCCTCCGTTTGTTTGATGTAATTGCCGGCTGGCTTTAGTTCGTAGTGCGGTACGGGAGAATAAGCTGCAAAATATTTTGCTGCTCTTCCGGACGGATAATGATCGGCTGCATGGCGCCGGTAAAACCGATGTGAATGTTGTCGCTATCCATGACTTTAAGCGCGTCGAGCATATATTTGGAGTTGAAGGAGATCCGCAGCAGCTCACCGTTGATCTTCTGGAGCTGCAGCTGCTCCGTTACTTTGCCCAATTCGGACGAACTTGAAGAAACCTCGATGGTTTCATCTTCTTTCATCACAAGTTTAACGATATTGGTCTTATCTTCTCTGGAAAGCAGGTAAGCACGGTCAATCGCATCGGCCAGTTCTTTGGTGCCGACAACGAGTTCTGTCTGGAACGATTGCGGAATAAGCTTGGAAGTATCCGGATAAGTTCCGTCCAGAATACGGGTATAGAACAAAATCGAGTTCATTTTGAACAGGACCTGACTGTCCGCGATAACGATGTCGATCAAGGAATTCTGATCCGGCAAAATTTTGCTGAGCTCGTTAAGCGTACGTCCGGAAATAACGATCGGATGGAATTTCTGTCCCGGTTCCAGATCGAGGTTAATCTCACGGGAGGCCAGTCTGTGTCGGTCGCACGCGATAAATTTCAGCTTGTTGTCCGTAATCTGCCAGAGGACACCGGTCAGAATAGGCGTAGTTTCGTTCGTTGAAACGGAAAAAGACGTCTGCTTGATCATTGTTTTGAGCAGATCGCTTGGAATCCGGATCGTGCGGCTTTCTTCGATTTGAGGCAGAAGCGGATATTCTTCAGGATCGAGACCCATAATCTGCACTTCGGAAGATCCCGAACGAATCGTCGTTTGAAAATGGTCCTTAACTTCGATCTCGATCGTTTGGGAAGGGAGCTTGCGGATCATTTCCATGAAAAATTTAGCGGGGAGCACGACGCTTCCCGGTTGAAAGAGCTCAATTACTTTCAGCTCAGCAGTTTCGGTCGGCATAAAGCTTTGGATGGAAATGTCGGTATCACTGGCAGTCAGGGTTACACCCTCTGAAGTGGCGTCTATTTTGATTCCGGTCAAAATCGGAATAGTCGTTTTACTGGAGATTGCCTTGGAGACGTGCTGAATGGATTCATTAAGATAATCTTTCAATATCGTTAATTTCATGTTTTCACTCCTGTGGTTCTAAATTCTAGCCGGACTGCATACCCTTATATAATACCTTTTTTTTTTTAGTAATAGTAGTAGAGGCACTGGATATGTGGATATGTGGACGAAAGTCACAAAAAACAAGCCTATCCACATGTGCATAGTTTGTGCATAGGCTTGTAGTTATTAAGAGGACGGATTTTTGATTTTTTCCGTCAGGCTATGAATGATTTTGAAAAGTTCCTGATCTGTCTTCAGGGCCTCGCTAATTTTCTCATGCGCATGGATGACTGTCGTGTGGTCACGTCCGCCGAATGCCTCGCCAATCTTGGGAAGTGAAAAATCGGTCATTTCCCGCGATAAATACATGGCAACCTGCCTCGGAAAAGCAACGGCTTTGGTCCGTTTCCGCGCTTTGAAATCCTCCATTTTCAACCCGTAGAACTCTCCGACTTTCTGTTGTATATCCTGCATCGTAATAACGCGCGGCCGGCTTGAAGGAATAATGTCTTTCAGCGCTTCCGCGGCCAGATGCGTCGTAATATCCTGGTTGCTCAAGGATGAATAGGCGACGACTCTTATCAACGCCCCCTCAAGTTCCCGGATGTTTGTATCGATCTGATTGGCGATATAGACCATCGCTTCATTCGGAATTTCCAGATTCTCAGCCTTGGCTTTCTTGCGGAGAATCGCAATACGCGTCTCTAGGTCGGGAGGCTGGATATCCGTAATCAGTCCCCATTCAAAGCGTGAGCGCAGACGGTCTTCAAGCGTCGGGATCTCTTTGGGAGGCCGGTCGCTGGAGATGATAATCTGCTTGCCTTCTTCGTGAAGAGCGTTGAATGTGTGGAAAAATTCTTCCTGCGTCTGTTCTTTTCCCGCAAGAAATTGAATATCGTCAATAAGAAGCACGTCAATGCTTCTGTATTTGTTGCGGAATCCTTCGCCGCGGTTATCCCGGATCGCATTGATGAATTCGTTCGTGAATTTCTCGGACGAGATGTAAAGAACGCGTGCCCGCGGGTTATGTTCAAGCACATAATGCCCGATGGCATGCATCAAGTGGGTTTTACCCAATCCCACGCCTCCGTACAGAAAAAGCGGATTGTACGCTTTGGCCGGTGCTTCCGCAACGGCGAGAGAAGCCGCATGGGCGAACCGGTTACCGGCGCCGATAACGAACGTATCGAACGTGTACCGCGAGTTCATCATATGATGAAAAGTTTCTTCTTGAACGGGAGGGGCAGGCTCCTTCGGAATTTCCGGAGGCGGTGTTTGTACCGCAACGGGTGATTTCTCGTCGGACTCGTTTATGAATTTAACCTCGACCTGCTTGCCGAGAAATTCATAGATCGTGGTTCCGATCATTTTCGCGTAGCGGCTTTCCAGCCATTCTTTCGCAAAATTGTTCGGTGCGCTTATGACGACAGTCGTATCCGTAAAGACGGTAGCTCTTGTGGATTTAAGCCAAGTATCGAAACTCGGCTTGCTTAATTTTTTTTGTATGATAGACAGGACTTGCTGCCATGAGTCGGTCGTATGGCTATCCACAACAGTTCACTCCTTTAAACATAAAAAAGACTTGCGGAAAACGCCATGTCGCCTTGCTTCATGTCAATTACCACAAAATCTTGTCGATTCTTATCCACACGAGTCAGGTTATGCAGAAGAGACTTGCTCGAATAGAGGGAAAATTGTTCACAATGTTATCCACAGGCTGTTGATAAACGAAGGGAGTCAGGAGAATATCCACAACAGAAACAATACTATATTAGCAAATGAGAGAGGGATTATCAACGCAATGTTTTAATTTATCCACATATTCAACCCCTTGTGTAAAGTTAATATTAACACCACTAGATATTGTTGATAATTTGTTTGCTTTCGACAAGTTCTGCACAAGGGGCTGAAAAGTTTGTACACAGGTTGTTCCGGCGGAGCTTCCACCTTGACTTATAGCCTCTCTTTGTGCTTTAATTGAAAAAGACATTTTTGGGATTAGATAGATCCTCAGGGAGGTGCAAATAGATGCGTCCTACGTTTAACCCGAACACAAGAACACGGAAGAAGAACCATGGTTTCCGTAAAAGAATGAGCACGAAAAACGGCCGTAAAGTGCTGCAAGCACGCCGTCAAAAAGGTAGAAAAGTACTGAGTGCTTAATTGCCAGGCCACTTGATGTGGTCTTTTTTTCTGGATTTTTATAGGGTTGTGAGGGTTTCGACCGATTAAACCGCCCGTTGCCGGTGAAAACTAAGGAATGGGCGGTCAAAGAAGCGGTTTTGTTTGGAGTGCTTGCTTGTGGAAAAAAAGCTTAGGCTTGCAAAAAGAGAAGATTTTCAAAAGGTGTACCGCTACGGAAAGTCGGCAGCGAACCACCAGTTTGTTCTATATTATATGCCTCGTCGTGAGAACGATCATTTCCGGCTCGGGATTTCGGCCAGCAAAAAGATTGGAAACGCCGTCATCCGCAACAGGCTGCGCCGCGTTCTAAAGGAAATTATCCGGCTGAACGAGGAGCGTTTTCCCGGCGGCTACGATTATATTGTGATCGTGAGAAAGCCGGCCGTCGAAATGGATTACCACGAGATGGAGAAGAGCATCTACCATGTTTTCAAACGGGCGGGGCTGCTGCGAAAAAACAGCTGATCCCGGCTCGATTTAAACATGCTTTAATTTCCAAGCAATTATTTCCTTGCCGGATTAAACTATGGTATAGTTTATGGTGGAATAGAAAACTGGGAGGACCTCAATTGATTCGTCGAACCTACAAATATGCACCGCTTCTTTTGCTGTTGTTCGTGCTAACGGGTTGCGGCACGTCGCCTACCTCGTATCCTCCATTGGATCCCGCGACAGCAGGATTTTTCACCAAATACTTCATTATTCCTCTGTCTGATCTGCTCGATTTCTTTGCCAATTCGATTGGCAATTCGTACGGTATCTCTATCCTGATCGTGACCATCATTATCCGTCTGATCGTTCTGCCGCTGACGCTGAAGCAGTACAAGAGCTCCAAGCGTATGCAGGAAGTTCAACCGGAAATGGCTAAAATCCGCGAGAAGTTTAAAGATAACCCGCAAAAGCAGCAGGAAGAGACAATGAAGCTTTTCCAGAAGCACGGTGTCAATCCGCTTGCCGGATGTTTCCCGATTTTGATTCAGATGCCGATTCTGTTGGCGCTTTATCAAGCGATCGTGCGGAATCCGCACATTTTTTCACACCAATTTCTATGGATGGAACTCGGCAAGCCCGATCCGTTCTATGTACTGCCGATCTTAGCGGCGGCCACAACGTTCATTCAGCAGAAAGTGATGTCAACTCAGAACCCGATGAACAAACAGATGCAGAGCATCATGTTTATTTTCCCGGTCATGATCTTCGTGATGTCGATGAGCTTCGCATCCGCTTTGCCGCTGTACTGGATTTACAGCAACATCTTCACCATCGTTCAGACCTATTTCTTGTACGGTCGATCTCCTAAAACAAAAGGTGGACAGGCTGCATGAAAAAAGTGATTGCGACGGGAAAAACGATTGATGATGCAATAAAGGCCGGTCTTGTGCAGTTAAGCACTACGCAAGACCGGGTGCATGTCACCGTCCTGGAACAGCCGTCCAAAGGTTTTCTCGGATTGATCGGCACGAAGGAAGCGAAGGTGGAACTCGAGAAGATCCCGGATCCGATCGAAGAAGCCGTCGCTTTTCTGAAAGAGCTGTTCGAAACGATGGGGCTGGCTATCTCCATTGACCAGAAGCAAACGAAAGAAGGCCATTTGTTTAACTTAAGCGGATCCGAACTGGGAATATTGATCGGTAAAAGAGGACAAACTTTGGACGCGCTTCAATATTTGGTCAATATCGTCGCAAATCGGTTCTCAAGCGCGCATGTCCGCATCCTGCTCGATGCCGAGCAGTTTAGAGACAGACGGAAGCAGACGCTGCAGGAACTGGCACACCGGCTTGCGGGCCGTGTCGTCCGTTCCCGGAAAGAATTGATTTTGGAGCCGATGAACGCTCAGGAGCGCAAAATCATTCATGCCGAGCTTCAATCGCATCCGTCGGTGAAAACATACAGCAAAGGCGACGAACCGAATCGTCGCGTTGTAATTACGTTAAGATAACTGTCTGCAATGACCCTGTATTCTCTAGGCGTCATTGCTTTTTTCATAATTTGAGCGGTTACCGCTCCGCTTACGGGGTGTTTATTTATGATTTCAGATACAATTGCCGCCATTGCGACTCCGCTCGGAGAAGGCGGTATCGCGGTTGTGAGAGTCAGCGGCGACGAAGCCGTCACGCTTGTGGAGCCGTTATTCCGGTCTAAAGTGAAATTGTCCGAGGCTCTGACACATACCATTCATTATGGGCATATCATTCACCCTTCATCGGGTGATAAAATAGAAGAAGTTCTCGTCAGCGTTATGCGCGCGCCGCGTTCTTTCACGACGGAAGATGTCGTGGAAATCAATTGTCACGGGGGAATCGTGTCCGTGAAACGGGTGATGGACCTTCTTCTGGAGCAGGGAATCCGCGTTGCCGAGCCCGGTGAGTTCACTAAACGCGCTTTCCTGAACGGACGGATTGACCTGACCCAGGCGGAAGCGGTCATCGACCTGATCCGGTCCAAATCGGACCGTGCATTTCAAATTGCGTTGAAGCAGGTGGACGGCAATTTATCCAAAGCGATAGGCGAGCTGCGGTACCAGCTGGTTGAGCTGATGGCTCATATTGAAGTGAATATCGATTATCCGGAGCATGACGTTGAGGAAATGACCAACGCGTTTATCCGCGAACGCTGCATTGGAGTGAGTTCCCGTATTGACGAGCTGTTACGAACGGCCGAACACGGGAAGATTTTGCGTGAGGGTATCGTGACGGCGATTATCGGCAAACCGAACGTCGGGAAGTCGTCGCTGCTTAATACGCTGGCGCAGGAGAACCGTGCCATCGTCACGGATATTCCCGGGACAACCCGCGATGTGATTGAGGAATACGTTAATGTGGGCGGTATTCCGTTGAAGCTTCTTGATACGGCCGGAATCCGGGAAACGTCGGATCTTGTGGAACAGATCGGGGTAGAGCGGTCCAAAACGGCTTTGTCCGAGGCGGATTTGATTCTCCTGGTGTTGAACAGCAGCGAACCTTTGCTGCCTGAAGAACTGGCCATGATTGAAGAACTGCGGCAGCGTCAAACCATTGTCATTTTGAATAAAACGGATCTTCCCTTACAAATAGATAAAGATGAGATCGAAGCCAAATTCCCGCAAGGACGAGTGGTTTCGTTATCTCTCCTGGAAGGAAGCGGCCTTACGGAACTGGAAAAGGCGATTTCAGCCATTTTCTTCGAAGGCAATTTGGAATCCACGGACTTGACCTATGTCAGCAATGTCCGACACATCGGACTTCTGAAACAGGCCAAAGGCTCGCTGAGTGAAGCAATGGAGGCTAACGATGCCTACGTGCCGATCGATATGATTCAGATTGATATCCGGGCTGCATGGGAGCATCTCGGTGAAATTATAGGAGATTCGGTTGCCGAATCGTTGATCGATCAAATTTTTTCACAGTTCTGTCTTGGAAAATAAGACGGTATAGGAGGTAGAAAGGATGGGCTACACAGCCGGAAACTACGAAGTTATCGTCATCGGAGCGGGCCATGCCGGCGTCGAGTCGGCGCTGGCCGCAGCCAGGATGGGCTGCGAAACGCTTCTGCTGACAATCAACCTGGATATGGTTGCTTTTATGCCTTGCAATCCCTCTATCGGAGGACCTGCAAAAGGGCATGTTGTGCGTGAAATCGACGCGCTTGGCGGAGAAATGGGACGCAATATCGACAAAACGTACATTCAAATGCGGATGTTGAACACAGGAAAAGGACCGGCCGTTCATGCCCTGCGTGCGCAAGCGGATAAATTTCTGTATCAGCATATGATGAAAGAAACCATTGAAAGCACTTCAAACCTGACGTTACGTCAGGGGATGGTGGAAGAGCTGATTGTGGAAGATGGTGTCTGCAAAGGCGTAGTAACGAAGACCGGGGCCGAATATCATGGCAAAGCTGTCGTTCTGACGACGGGTACTTATCTGCGCGGGAAAGTCATTATGGGAGAGCTGATGTATGAAAGCGGCCCGAATAACCAGCAGCCTTCCGTCCGGCTATCTCAATCTCTGCGTGATTTGGGACTGGAGCTCGTCCGTTTCAAAACGGGAACACCGCCGCGTGTGCACAAAGATTCCATTGATTTTTCCAAAACGGAAATTCAGCCGGGAGACGAAAATCCAAGATTTTTCTCTTACGAAACGAAAGAGGGGACACAGGACCAACTTCCTTGCTGGCTGACTTATACGACTGAGAATACTCATGAGATTATTAATGACAATTTGCATCGTGCACCGATGTTTTCGGGAGCCATCGAAGGAACGGGACCCCGTTACTGTCCGTCTATCGAGGATAAAATCGTACGTTTTGCCGATAAGCCGAAGCATCAGATTTTCCTTGAGCCGGAAGGACGCAATACGTCCGAGTATTATGTGCAAGGACTGTCGACAAGCATGCCGGAAGATGTTCAGCTTAAAATTCTGCGTTCGATAACGGGCCTGGAAAAGGTTGAAATGATGCGTACCGGTTACGCAATCGAGTACGATGCGGTTGTTCCGACGCAGTTGAAACCGACCCTTGAAACGAAGCTGGTTGACGGGTTGTTTACGGCTGGCCAGATCAACGGCACATCGGGATACGAGGAAGCGGCCGGTCAAGGAATTATGGCCGGTATTAATGCCGCCTGCAAGGTACAGGGGAAGGACCCTGTCATTCTCGACCGTTCCGAAGGCTACATCGGCGTATTGATTGATGACCTGGTAACGAAGGGGACGCCGGAACCTTACCGCTTGCTCACTTCGCGTGCGGAATATCGTCTGCTGCTTCGCCACGATAATGCCGATCTCCGGCTTACTCCGATCGGTCACAAAATCGGACTCATTCCGGAAGAGCGTTACCAGCGTTTTCTGGCGAAAAAGGAACAGATCGAACAGGAACTGCAGCGTCTTAAAACGACAAAGGTCCGCCCCGAACCTCATGTTCAAGCTATTCTGGAAGAGGCGGGTACGGTTCTGCTGAATAACGCCGTGGATCTTCTTACCCTTCTGAAACGTCCGGAGATCAATTACTCTCATATTGAGGGAATGATCCCTCTGCCGGAAGAGCTTTCCGATGAGGTAAAAGAGCAGGCTGAAATTCAAGTGAAATATGCGGGCTATATCGAAAAACAGCTGGCCCAGGTAGAACGGCTTAAAAAGATGGAAAAGAAAAAGATTCCGGACGATATCATCTATGAAGATATTCACGGAATTGCAACGGAAGCGAAGCAGAAGCTTGCAAAAATTCGTCCCATATCGATCGGACAGGCGAGCCGAATCTCCGGAGTAACGCCGGCAGACATCTCTATCCTGCTTGTGTACCTGGAACACTATAATCAAGTTATCGCTGCAAGGGGATAGAGGAACTTATGGCCGATTTAATACAAGATCAGTTTGTTAGTCATTTGCAGCCTCATCAGCTATCTTTCACCGAGGAACAGCTTCAACAGTTCGAGACCTACTACCGGTTGCTTGTGGAGTGGAACGAAAAAATCAACCTAACCGCGATTACAGAACGCAACCAGGTTTATTTGAAACATTTCTACGATTCGCTTTCGCTTGCCTTTTATGTGGATATGTCAAAAGTAGAGACGCTGGCGGATATCGGCTCTGGAGCCGGTTTTCCCAGCATCCCTCTGAAAATCGCTTTTCCGCATCTAAAGGTTACGATTGTGGATTCTTTGAATAAACGGATCGTTTTTCTGAATGAGCTTGTAAAAGAGCTGGGGTTAGAAGATGTAACCTGTGTCCATGCCCGCGCGGAAGATGCAGCACGGCTTCCGCAGCACCGTGACCGGTATGACCTGGTTACAGCACGTGCGGTTGCAAGGCTGAGCGTGCTGAATGAATTTTGCCTGCCTTTTGTAAAGGTAGGCGGACTGTTTGTCGCGATGAAGGCCGCGGATGCAGAAGAAGAAATGAAAGAGGCGGCCTTTAGTATAGGCTTGCTCAAAGGCCAGCTTAAGCAGGTAGATCGTTTGGAATTACCAGTCGAGAAGTCCGTACGGCATTTTATCCAGATCAACAAGATAGCACCTACACCCGGTAAATATCCTCGTAAAGCCGGATTACCTTTAAAGCAGCCTTTAGTGAAATAGGATGTTTCACGTGGAACATCATTACCAGGAATTTCATGATTTGTTGCCTTTATTGGCAGGAAAAGATGAGCTGCTGACGAATAACTTATATAGAGGATTTTACCAATAAAGAACTATGGATACACTTGTCGTAATAGGGGAGTCTGCGACCCTTCTTTAATTCTTTGGTTTCAGATAAACGGGTTGGTAGAATGCCGAGGCAATGCTTTCTCCTTCCTGTAAAATATCGGGGAAGAGTTGGGTGGTATTATATTCATGAAAGAGCAGCTGTCAAAACTTTTTGGTTTTACGGAGCGAAATAATATGGATGAAGTTAAAAACATTCCCGTACAAAACATCAATCCGAGTCCGTACCAACCAAGAACGATTTTTGATGATGATCGCATTGATGAACTTTGCCAAACCATTCGTACACATGGCGTTATTCAGCCTATCGTTGTAAGGGTACGTAATAATACGTTTGAGTTAATTGCGGGGGAACGCCGATTAAGAGCGGTTAAAAAGCTTGGGCTGGAAACCATTCCTGCCATCGTGCGGGAATTTAACGATTCTCAAGCGGCTTCCATTGCATTAATCGAAAATCTGCAGCGTGAAGGTTTGACGGCGATCGAAGAAGCGGCCGCTTATCAGCAGCTTATCGAAATGCATGATCTTACACAAGAAAGTCTTGCACAGCGACTGGGCAAAAGCCAATCCACTATCGCCAACAAAATTCGTTTGTTGAATTTGAGCGAACCGGTCAAAATGGCGCTTATTGAGCGGAAGATTACGGAGAGGCATGCACGTGCCTTACTCTCTTTGGACCAAGAAGAACTTCAAGTTAAAATTCTCGAAGAGGTCATCGCCAAAGAGCTTAACGTGAAGCAGACGGAAACACGCATTCAATTTTTGAAAGAAGCTACCCAGATCAAAAAAAGCAAACGGGTTTCTTTTTCAAAAGATGTACGTCTTGCGCTGAATACCATCAGACAGTCTGTTGAAATGGTGGCCAGTTCGGGTCTTAATATTAATACGGCCGAGCAAGACCACGAAGATCACTACGAAATCATTATTAAAATTCCTAAGCAGCATGCGGCCAAATAATCGAAGGATTAAAGCATAATCCTCCTGTACAACAAAGACAGTATTTCCGTAAAGGGAACTGAATTTGGGGCAGGAGGATTTTTTAATGGAGTTTCGTAATGTAGAAGTGAGTTTGGCCGGGTTAATGAATTGGAAAAATCGCTTCCTATCAGCTGCTCAGCAGCGCTATGTAAATTTAGTTGAAAATTACGGGATAAAGTGCAAACTTTTTGGGCCCAAGATACGTCATAGGTTTGTTCGTTATTTAGGAGTTCTTCTGTAGGAGAAGAGCAGCTCATTCCGGTTATTACCGATCCTTAGACCCCGATTTGAAAACGATTGCCGAGGAAACAGCCGAATTTATTCCTTTTGTTGTCGGAACCTGCATTTTTATTAGTTTCGGTCTCTTGATTATGGTAATATAGTAGTATTCTCTTTGTTAAGTTTTTAATGAGAGGTTTTAAGGTAGCGGGGTGAATGAATTGTCCAAGACAATCGCGATAACGAATCAAAAAGGCGGCGTGGGGAAGACAACGACATCCGTCAATCTGGGTGCTTGTTTGGCTTCGCTCGGTAAAAAGGTACTGCTGGTGGACATCGACCCTCAAGGCAATACGACGAGTGGGATTGGGGTAAATAAAGCAGATGTAGAATACTGTATTTATGACGTCCTGATTAACGATATTCACCCGAAAGACGCTACAGTTTCCACTAAAATTCCAAATTTAAACATCATTCCGGCTACTATCCAATTGGCGGGCGCTGAAATTGAATTGGTGCCAACGATATCGCGCGAAGTCCGGTTGAAAAAATCGCTTCAGCTTGTCGAGCATATGTACGATTATATCCTCATTGATTGTCCTCCGTCGTTAGGGATTTTGACCATTAACTCACTGACGGCCTCCGACTCCGTGATCATTCCGATCCAGTGTGAGTATTACGCGCTGGAAGGTTTAAGCCAACTGTTGAATACGGTCAGACTCGTGCAGAAGCATTTAAACACATCGCTGCAAATTGAAGGCGTTCTCCTTACGATGTTTGACGCCCGTACAAACTTAGGCATTCAAGTCATTGAAGAAGTGAAGAAGTATTTTCAGCAAAAAGTGTATCAAACGATTATACCGCGTAATGTCCGGCTCAGCGAAGCACCGAGTCACGGGCAATCGATTATTACTTACGACCCGCGGTCTAAAGGTGCGGAAGTATACTTAGAGCTTGCAAAGGAAGTGATTAGTCTTGAGCAAACGACTAGGTAAAGGTCTAGGAGCGCTTATTCCGGAGCTGGAGATCGGGGAAGAGGACAAGGTCATTGAAATTCCTTTGAATCAGCTGCGCGCGAATCCATACCAGCCTCGTAAACATTTTAACGAAGACGGTATTCAAGAGCTGGCTTCTTCCATTAAGGAACATGGTGTTATTCAGCCCATCATTGTCCGCACGGTTTTAAAAGGCTATGAGATTATTGCCGGAGAAAGAAGGTTCCGGGCTTCTCAGGCAAGCGGTCTAGCGACCATTCCGGCTGTTGTGAAAAAGCTCTCCGACCAGCAGGTCATGGAAATCGCTTTAATCGAGAACGTTCAGCGTGAAGATTTGAATGCGATGGAGATTGCGATCGCTTATCAAGCCATCATTGATCAGTTCTCATTAACGCAAGAAGAGTTATCTGTAAAAGTAGGCAAGAGCCGGTCTCATATCGCCAATTTCCTTCGTCTTCTTCATCTGCCTGAGTCCATTAAACAATATGTTTCACGTGGAACACTTTCCATGGGACATGCACGAGCGATTGTTGGGGTCAAAGACGACAAGGTGAAGAAAGAGCTGACGGATGCATGTATTAACGGTCAATGGAGCGTTCGCCAGTTAGAGGAAGAAATTAAGCGGCGTGAAGAGCTCGCTTCCGAAGATAAGGAAAAGCCGAAAGTGAAAGATAAGAAGAAAGATCCTTATCTCCATCAGGCGGAAGAGCAGCTTCAGGATCATTATCGTACGACGGTCCGGATCAAGCACCAAAATTATAAAGGACGGATCGAACTCATGTATTACTCCAAAGATGATTTGGACAGATTGCTGGAAATGCTTCAAGGGCAAATTTCCTGATAGTTATCTAACTACACCATACATAGCATACAAATCTTTGGCTTTCTGTCTGTAAAGAAAGTGAGAGAAGGTATGCTATCTTTGTGAGGAGGGACCGGCAGTGACGAAGCCGCTATTGTATTTCGATAATGCCGCTTCCTCGTGGCCAAAACCGCCGCAGGTCGGAGAGGCTGTACTGCGCTGCATGAATGAGTGTGGGGCTAATCCCGGCAGGGGCAGTCATAGCATGGCTGTACAGGCAAGCCGGTTTGTGTTCGAAGCACGCAAACATGCCGCGAAGCTTTTTGGTATTAAGAACCCCAACGATCTCGCATTCGGCTCCAACACAACGCAAGCTCTCAATTTGGCCATCAAAGGTCATGTGAAAGAGGGAGAGCATGTTATCTGTACGGCAGTCGAGCATAACTCCGTTCGAAGACCTCTGGAATATTTGAGACGCATCAAAAATGTACAGGTCACGTACCTGGAAACCGATGAAGCCGGACGAATAAACATAGACACCTTAAAAGAAAATATTCAAAAACACACTTCGCTTGTCGTGATCAATCACAGCTCCAACCTGCTCGGAAGCATCCTGCCCGTCACGGAGATCGGACAGCTTTGCAGAGAAAAGGGGATAACCCTGCTCGTAGATGCCGCTCAGACGGCCGGAATCCTTCCTATTCACGTGGAGCAGATGGGAATCGATATGCTGGCATTCCCGGGCCACAAAGGCCTCTTGGGGCCTCAGGGGACGGGAGGGCTGTATATCCATCCCCGGCTTGATCTGGAGCCTCTCATGCACGGCGGAACAGGCAGCCAATCGGAGGCGGTCGATCAGCCTGGAGTAAGACCGGACAGGTATGAAGCGGGCACGCCGAATACCCCGGGATTAGCCGGGTTAAGCGAAGGTTTGAAGTTTGTCCTGCAGACGGGCGTGGAGAACATTCACGCGAAGGAGTGGCGGCAGACTCAGCGGATCATGGAAGCTCTCCGGGATGTGCCGGATCTTCGGCTTCTCGGTCCGGGAATAGGCGAAGAACGGACGGGTATCGTGTCCTTCGTCCTGGAGCACATGGACGCGTCTGAGATCGCATTCATCCTGGATCAGCATTACGGGATCGCGGTCAGAGCCGGCTATCACTGCACGCCGCTTGCGCATGAAACCGCAGGCACGGCAAAAACCGGCGCCGTTCGGGCAAGCGTCAGCTATTTTACGACAGATGAAGAAGTGGATACTTTAATTGAAGCGGTCAAAGAAATAGCGGACTCCGTTATTTTATAAGCAGGAACGCAGCCGACTGGAAGGAACAAAAAACAGCGAGACAAGATAGCAGAGGGGAAGAAGGACATGGGTGAGAACAACATCGGGCTGCCGGTTGAACCGATTTTATCGGTTCTTTGTTTGCTTGTCTTGTTGCTGTTAATCGGAATGCTTGCGTTGTGGATTAAACTGGGCAAGCTTCGCAAACAATATAAGAAAGTCATGAACGGAGCCGGAGAGGTTAACATTGAACAACTGCTTGTTCACATGCAGCAGCAGATTGAGGACCAGATCATCCTGCAGGGAGATATGGCGGACCGGCTGAACCGGATCAGCCAATCGATGAAGCGTATGAAGTCCAAAGTCGGCATTCACCGCTACAACGCCTTCTCGGACACGGGAAGCCAGATGAGCTTCACGGTAGCTATTCTGGACGAATATGAAGACGGGATACTTATCACCGGCATTCACAGCAGGGAAGATACATACATCTATGCCAAACCGGTTGAAAAGGGCGGTTCCCCGTACTCGCTTTCTCCCGAGGAGAAGGAAGCGATCAGTCTGACGTTAGCGCAGAAGTAGGGGAAGACTGCCGGACGGAGTAGAGGGCGTGATGAAGGGAGCCGGCGATAACGTCGGCCATATTCATGACCAGGTTGAGGCGAGTGTTTTGAAGCACGAAATACTCCATAAACCCGCCGACGTTAACAATCCCGGTAACATGAATATCGCCGACCGACGGAAGTTCTTTATTTACGCCTGCTCCCGGTTTAAGCGGTCCATGCCCGACTTGAATAGAACCGACGCTGGATACCTGACCGAGACAAGCGTCGATCGCCACGATAAAGGGATGGCGGTGGGCCGCCTCTATAGCCGTAATCGTATCGGACAAATTCATGGCGTGTACCGGCTCATCCAATGTTCCGTACAAGGAATAGGAAGCGCTGCTTCGTCTCTTTAAATTGCTGCCAACCAGGGGGCCTAATGAATCGCCTGTGGAACGGTCCGTACCGACACAAACGATCACAATAGGTTGATAGGAGGGCAGCTTTTTTAGAATCTCGGAAAAGTAAGCGGAAAGGGCGGCAGGCGTGCTGCTGTCCGTATGAGAAAGTTTAATAGAAGCGGGCTGTCCGGCAACCGGTTTCGGGGAAAAGCCGAATGGTTTCATTGAGGATCCCTCCGGGTTCGTCTTCTTATCGTGGTAAAGCGGCTTTCGGCAGGTATCAGCGGACGCTTAGAAGTTTTTACTAGTATACGGAGAAAGCGGGTAAAATATACGTAGTCGATAGAGAAGAAACTAGAGTGAAGAGAGGGATGAGAATGGAGGAGTGGCTGCTCATTGCATTCGACTCAACCCAGCAGGCGCTGCGGGCCGAAATGCTCCTCGAGTACGCGGATATCGAAATCGATCTGTGCCCGACTCCCAAAGGTGTAACGGCAGGCTGTTCGCTTTCCATTCAATTTCCGGCGGAGGACTATACGGAAGTGCAGCGGATCATCGAGACGGAGCAGGTCGAAATCAGAGGCATTTATTTCAAAAAAGAATCCGAATATGTTAGGATGGAAAAGTAAGGGCGGTGACAAAATGACTAACATGGGAAATAGACTGGCTGCCATTACGGGACTGAAAAATCCTGAAGAAACGGTGACCCATTTCGTGGATGATATCAAAAAATATTTGCTGGATTCCCAGCAGCTGATCAAGTACGGGGCTACGATCGTTGAAATTATCGTCATATACGTGCTCTCGCGTTTAATTATTAAAGTGGCCGACAAGCTAGTTAACCGGATGATGGAAACGAGGGAGAAGAGCCCTCTTAAGTTCGATCCGAGACGTACGGCTACAATCGGCAAACTTATTCACAATATCATTTCTTATGTAGTCAACTTTATAACCATTCTGCTTATTCTGGCCCAAGTAGGCATTAATCTGGGACCTATTCTCGCCGGAGCGGGTGTGCTCGGACTGGCGATCGGTTTCGGAGCCCAAAGCTTGGTGAAGGATGTCATAACGGGTTTTTTCATCATTTTCGAGGATCAGTTTGCCGTAGGCGATGTTATTCAAGTCGATACGTTCCGTGGAACCGTGGAACAAATCGGCATCCGGGTAACACGGCTTCGCAGCTGGACAGGGGAAGTTCACTTTATTCCGAACGGGAATATCAAGCAGGTTACGAACTATTCGATTAACAATTCGCTGGCGATCGTCGATATTTCGATTGCTTATGAATCGGATATCGATAAAACGATGGAGGTTCTGCAAAAAACCGTAGACCGGATGGCGGAAGGCAACGAAGATATCGTAAGCGAACCGAAGGTACTCGGTGTCCAGTCTATGGGGAATTCGGAGATTGTGCTGCGGATAACAGCGGAGTGCAAACCGAATATGCAGGTAGATGTGCAGCGTAAAATGTTCGCGGAAGTGAAAAAGCAGCTGGACGCGCACGGAATCGAGATTCCGTACCCGAAAACCGTGACCTATTTCAAAGGGGAAAGGGGAGCCATGTAGCCCTATGGAAAAGAAACACTACGAACTCGGGGATATCGTGCAGATGAAAAAACAGCATCCCTGCGGAACGAACGAAATGGAAATTATTCGTATGGGCATGGACATCCGGATCAAATGCGTAGGCTGTAAACACAGCGTGCTGGTGCCGCGCGCGAAGTTCGAAAGCAAGCTGAAGAAGGTGCTCCGGTCCTCGGCTGACAAGGGAGCGGAACCATCGGAAAACGGAGTGTCGGGATCCTGACGCTCCTTTTTTTCTTGCCGAATTTCCCTCTTGCGGACTAACCACAGCTTGTGCTACAATAAAAAATGTTCTCGATACGGAAAGGTACCCAAGAGGCCCAAGGGGGCTGACTCGAAATCAGCTAGGCGGCGCAAGCCGTGCGTGGGTTCGAATCCCACTCTTTCCGCCATAACTTTACCTATGATAACCTCCCGCTTCGTTATGAAGCAGGAGGTTTTTGCATTTAAATCTCAAGGCAGTTCGGCTTATGGTCTTGCCGGGCAGGCCAAAGGTTCGTTTGCGTAGCGATTAAATTCATGCGATCTACAACACCGGAGCTCCCAGCGCGCGGTGCTCAGCGTCACATGGCGGTGGTCACACACCGATCATGGACAGACGCTGCGATACTGCGCGGCGGTTGGTTTGAGCCACGGTCTTCAGGCCGCCCCGCCGGGGCGTCCCTGCCGTTCTTTCCGCACAACGGAAAAACGGTCGATGATGTAACCGACAAGTGCCCAGGAAGCTACCGTGAGCACGTAGATGACGAACATTTTACCCATGGAGATTTCGTAGACGTTCGTGAACATGGGAGCAAACCAGGCAGGCACGCTGAGGGAGTAAAAGAGCAGATACAGCGAGTCCCGGTCATGGCCGAAATAATGAATCAGACAAAGTAAAAGACCGAAAATCGTCGCATACAGCGTGAAGGATTTCTTCATAAAGGCAGAGCCCCTTTTCAGTGGTACAGCCGCTTCCATTTGCGGTTGTGATTTTTGGTGTCGGGAAACGAGTCACCTTTTTTCAAGTGGACGATTTCCGGGTTGTTAATTCCCATATGAAAGGCGTTCTCGCCGATTTCGATGTAACGGCCTTCGTTGGGTGCCTTGTCGCCAGGCACGAACTGCGTCTTTTCACCCATCTTTTTCACCCCCAGGCTTTTGAATTACGGAATTAGTATGTCCGCCGCTCAGGAATAGCATGTGCCGCGCAGGAAGTCCGCCGGCAAGCAGACATTGGCAGTTCCGGAGTTTGGACAGGTTATGACTTGTAATGGGGAAAGCAATCTGCTATAGTATTTAGGTGCGAGTTTTGTAATTCAATTAATTCTCGCTCCTTGCTCCCGATCAGAATTGGGAGCCGCTTAGTCCAAAAGGAGGTGACAAGCATGCGTAAATACGAAGTGATGTATATCATTCGTACAGACATTGAACAAGAACAAGTTCAATCTACTGTAGAGAAGTTCCAAGGCATTATCACCAACGGTGGTGGCGAAATTACAAAGCACGACCTGATGGGTAAACGTCGCCTTGCGTACGAGATCAACAAGTTCCGTGACGGACACTATGTGCTCGTACATTTCAACGCAGAACCTGCAGTTGTAGCAGAGCTTGATCGTGTAATGAAGATTTCCGACGAAGTCATTCGCTACCTGATCGTTAAAGACGTAGCCTAATCGGCGTGTTAAGTAAGGAAGCATCGGAGGGATGAACGTTGTTAAACCGTGTAATTCTTATCGGCAGACTAACAAGAGATCCTGAGCTGCGTTACACACCTGCGGGTGTGGCCGTAACCCAATTTACACTGGCGGTGGATCGGCCGTTCGTAAGTTCGCAATCGAAGGAACGGGAAGCCGATTTCATACCTGTCGTGACTTGGAGACAGCTTGCGGAAACTTGCGCCAACTATCTTCGCAAAGGCCGTTTGGCGGCAGTGGAAGGACGTATGCAGGTACGCTCGTACGACAACAACGAGGGACGTAAAGTTTACGTGACCGAAGTTATTGCCGATAATGTGCGCTTCCTGGAATCCGCAAATTCCGCAAACCGTGAAGAGGGTTCATACTCCGGCGGTTCAGGCGGTGGATATGGCGGCGGCGGAAACGGCAGCGGCCGAAATACGCGGGATCAACAGCAGGATCCTTTCCTCGACGACGGGAAACCGATCGACATATCCGATGATGATTTGCCATTCTAAGTAGAAAGGACTGACTCAAATGAGCGAACAACAAACAAGCAGCCGTCCGCAACGTTCGGAAGGCGGTGATCGTCCGGAGCGTTCGGAGCGCAAGTTTACTCCACGCCGCGGTAAAGGCGGTAAGCGCCGTAAAGTTTGCTACTTCACAGCAAACAAGATCACTCATATCGATTACAAAGATATCGAGACCCTTAAGAAATTTATCTCCGAAAGAGGTAAAATCTTGCCTCGTCGTGTAACAGGTACTTCCGCGAAGTATCAGCGTATGCTGACAACAGCAATCAAGCGCTCGCGCACAATTGCTTTGCTTCCATACACTACGGAGTAGTTTGTATAGAGAAGAAGACAGCCGGTTCTGCCGGTTGTCTTTTTTTTATTGCCAAGGAAGTTGAGGAAAGCGAAATAAAAAGGATCAAAAAGGATCAAAACAGGAAGCCGGAGAAAAATCTCCGGTTTTTTTATGCTCCTGATAGCAGAAATTCTGTGGATAACCGCTGGAGTTAGACAGTCCACAGGAACTTTTATAGAATGGAGATAGGACTTGGGGACATGTGGAAAACACGGTGACTGAATCCGGACGGAAAGTTATGCACATGTGGATAGAAAACGGACGAAAGTTATCTACAAATCGGAGAGTGGCAGGTGATTTGAAAAATCAGTAAGTAAAACGCCGATCATTACGTATGGAGAAAAGGATGCGACGGCTGGTATCTCCACAAAGCAGGCGAAACGATTATTCACGAACGAACGCCCCGAACGAGCGAGGATAGATTTGCATGAGTGCGTAGCCCGTTCTTTCTCATTTTAACGGGGCAGGTTGTGATGGAGACAGCGGTGTATGGCAGGAGCTAGGCCAACATGATGACCTTAAAATTCCGCCGCGTTCCCCCGAATCATATCCATAACCGTTCGCATGATGCCGAGGAGTTTCTAGTTATCTCCAAACCGGGTACTAAAGGAGACCGAATCCGCAGGAAAGGCTGAAGCTGACTGAAATTTAAGGTGTCCGGAGCACGTGGAGGACCAAGTTCAGGAAACACAGCTGGAGCTGTTTTGTGGTATAATCGTGTATAAAGCTTGTAAGGGATAAGGGGAGGAGCGGGCATTGTCCAATCGGGAAAGAGAGGTTGATCTCGCGAAGCGGGTCAAGGTCATTGAATGGCTCAAAACCGAGGTTGTCGATCAGGTAGCACGTTTGTTGAAAGGGATATGGGAGGGCAATCAGGCTAAAATTACGGATGGCCTTGCCAGTCTGATTTCCAGCGTGTATATACTTGGCCGCCGGCTTGGGGTCTCTTTTCGAAGTTTAGATGAAGCAATCATGGATAAAATGAAAAAGCATAGAGAAGAAGGTCACCAGCTCGAGGATTGGTATGGAGATATCTCGGCACTGGAAGATCATCTTCGTAAGAGGTGAACGCGTTGACAAAGAAAAATTTGCAGTTCATCGGATGGGGTCTGCTGTATATACTCTTTCTGTTATCTTTTATGACGTCCTATTTAGTGATTACGGCCAGTTTTCTCATGATTCCGGTCTTGATTCTGTTCGTGAAGCTGGACGCCAAACGGTTTACGGCTTTTTATCTGGGAATACTCCTGGTTGTCAATTTACTGCTCGGATGGACGGGATTCGTCGTCCTGGCCATTTCATTATTCCTGCTGCCGCCGGTTATCGTAATCGGCACGCTTTATAAGAAGAAGGCGCCCGCACATTTGGTTATCACGTACGGTACGCTTACTTTTCTGGCCGAAATGCTGCTTACGCTCGTGATCGGGTTCCTGTTCAACTTGAATTTCATCAAGAAATTCAAAACGGTCATGCTGGATTATTTGAACAACATGCAGCCGGCCGTAAAGGGCATGCTGCCGACCCAGGGCGACATGCAGTGGTATGTGGATGTGCTCGTACAAATCATTCCGCTGGATATGATTCTGTTCTCGCTCTACTTCATCGGAGTTACTCATCTGATCGGACGCCGCCTGCTTAACCGCATGGGAGAGGACATTCCCGGCATGCCGCCTGTAAGAGAGTGGAAGCTGCCGAAAGCGTTCGTCTGGATTTACCTCATCGCGTTCGCGGCGGATATGCTGTTCGTCTCGGCGACCAATTCGCTGATGTCGGCTCTGCTTATCAATCTGCTGCCGCTGCTTATGTTCGCGTTCGCCGTCCAAGCAATTTCGTTTCTTGCGTTCGTGGCCCATTATAAAGGTTGGGGTAAACTGCTGCCGGTGGCCGGCACGATTCTTCTGGTCGTGTTTATGCCGTTTTTGCTTGTGCTCTACAGTTTACTCGGCGTGTTCGATGTGGCTTTTCCGTTACGGGAAAGGCTCTTCAAATCTAGATAAGGGTCAGGGGAGAATAAATGCCGAAATTCTTGTCGAAACGATGGCATGGACAACACATGGTATGGACGTTTGCGCTGCTTGGCGCTTTAACGATCGTACTGTTTCTGTATGAATGGGTATTGGGTGTCGCTGCTCTGCTGGCCTCGGGACTTGTGCTTTACTTCTCGTGGAAGGCGGAGAGTGCTTTTCGTCACGATTTGAATGCTTATCTGGGCACCATCACGCACCGGGTTAAAAAATCCGCCGGCGATGTGATATCGGAGCTTCCGATCGGCATGATTCTATATAATGAAGAAAAAGAAATCGAATGGCATAATCCGTTCGTCGCCAAGCTCGCCAAAAAGGACTCCGTAATCGGGGATTCCCTGGAGGAAGTGTTTCCAAACTGGAAGCCGGGCAAGGAGAAGGAAAAGGAAGAGACGTACGAAATCGAGCAGGACGGCCAGGTGTACAAACTCTGGCACCGTCCCGACGAGCGTCTTCTGTATATCCGCGATGTGACGGATTACGTCCGGCTCGTTCAGAAGCATGACGAGGAAAAAATCGCGATCGGGATCGTCCTGATGGATAACCTGGATGAAGTCACCCAGGGAATGGACGATCAGACGCGGAGTATCATGCTCGCCCGGGTAACCGGTGAAATCACGGAGTGGGCTCACCGGTACGGAGTCTATCTGCGCAGGACCGCATCCGACCGTTTTCTGATTCTGATGAATCAGAAGGCGCTGCGCGAGCTGGAGCAGAACCGGTTCGACATCCTAGATGAAGTGCGCGATCTCACGATGGAATACAAGCTGCCGTTGACGGTCAGCGTGGGGATCGCTTCCGGCATCGAGGAGCTTGAGGAGCTCGGCCGGGTCGCTCAGACGAGCCTGGACATGTCTCTGGGCCGCGGAGGCGACCAGGTGACCGTCAAGGCGGGCCAGCGCATCTCGTTCTACGGAGGGCGTACCAACGCCGTAGAGAAGCGTACACGCGTGCGTGCCCGCGTGATCTCTCATGCGCTGAGAGATCTGATCAAGGAAAGCGACAAGGTCATCATCATGGGACACCGCTTTCCGGATATGGACTCCATCGGCGCGGCAATCGGCCTGCTGAAGGCCGTGCAGATCAGCAACAAGGAAGGCTACATTGTGCTGGAAGGCATCAATCCTTCGATCGAGAAGCTGATGGCGATGATCGAAGAGGACGAGAAGCTGAACCGGTGGTTCATCACACCGGCGCAGGCGATGCAGATCACGACGCAGCGGACGCTGGCCGTCGTGCTGGATACGCACCGGGCTTCGATGGTCGCCGAGCCGAAACTGTTCAACCTGACACACCGTGTCATGGTCGTGGATCATCACCGCCGCAGCGAAGAGTTTTTCCACGACGCCGTGCTCGTGTACATGGAGCCTTACGCGTCGTCGACCTGCGAGCTGGTCACGGAGCTGCTCCAGTACTTCAACGAGAAGATGTCGCTGGACGCGCTGGAGGCTACCGTGCTGCTGGCCGGAATCGTGGTCGACACGAAGCAGTTCAGTCTCCGCACGGGCTCGCGCACGTTCGAAGCGGCTTCTTTCCTGAGGCGGAACGGGGCGGACCCGACCCTCATCCAGAAGATGCTGAAGGAAGATCTTCAATCGTATATCGAGAAAGCCGAGATTATGAGACATACGGAAATGATGTATGATCATATCGCTCTGGCGGTCGGCGAACAGAATCACAAATATTCTCAGTTGATGATCGCCCAGGTGGCTGATACCTTATTAAATATGACCGGCGTTTTCGCCTCCTTCGTCATCTGTGAACGGCCGGACGGTTTAACCGGCATCAGCGCACGCTCGCTCGGCGCGATGAACGTTCAAATCGTGATGGAACGGATGGGCGGCGGCGGCCACCTGACGAACGCAGCGACCCAGCTTGAGCTGAATCCGCAGGAAGCGGCGGCGAAGCTGAAACAAATATTGCAAGAGATAGAGGAAGAGGAGGGGCTTTTCGAATGAAAGTCGTATTTCTGAAGGACGTTAAAGGGCAAGGCAAAAAAGGGGAAATCAAAGAGGTATCCGAAGGTTACGCAACGAACTTCCTGATCCCCCGCGGACTGGCCGCGGCAGGAACGAACGGGGCGGTTAAACAGGTGGACCAGCAGAAGAAAGCCGAACAGAAGCGCAAGGATCAAGAGAAAGAAGACGCGGAAGTTCTGGCCGGCAAGCTGAACGAAACGACCGTGACCATCAAAACGAAAGCCGGTGAAGGCGGCCGTTTATTCGGCGCTATTACAAGCAAGCAGATCGCGGAGCAATTGGAGAAAGCCGGCCATAAAATCGATAAACGCAAAATTCTACTGAACGATCCTATCCGTTCTCTGGGCGTAACGAAAGTGCCCGTTAAGCTGCATACGGAAGTAACGGCTACGATCAGCGTACAAGTATCGGAAGAATAGACGGTGTTATTATTCCTTCTAAGATTGGACAGGATAGAAACTAACAATAGAACAGGTGAAGCTTCATGAACGAAGAAATGTTCATGGGACGTGTTCTGCCGCAAAATATAGAAGCCGAACAGGCCGTTCTCGGCGCCATCCTCCTGGACAGCGACTCGCTGATCACGGCGATGGAGCGGATGAGCCCGGACGATTTCTACCGTCCGGCCCATCAGCACATCTTCGAAGCGATGATCGAGCTGGCGGAGGAAGACGAGCCGGTCGATCTCGTGACGCTGACCGCCCGGCTGCAGAACAAGCAGCAGCTGGAGGAAATCGGCGGAGTCGCCTATTTGTCGGAGCTGGCCAACGCCGTACCGACGGCAGCGAACATCGACTACTACGGGCAAATCGTAGAAGAGAAATCGCTGCTCCGCAGACTCATCCGGACGGCTTCGCAGATCGTCTCGGACGGCTACGCGAGCGCCGACGATGTGGGCATGATGCTCAACGATGCGGAAGCCCGCATTCTCGAAATCTCGCAGCGCCGGGCTTCCAACGGCTTTATCTCCATCCGGGACGTTCTGATGGAAGTCTTCGAACGGGTGGAGTTTCTTTATTCCCATAAAGGCGGCTCCACCGGGATTCCGTCGGGCTTCAACGATCTCGACAAAATGACGTCGGGCTTCCAGCGCTCCGACTTGATCATCGTGGCGGCCCGTCCTTCCGTAGGTAAGACGGCTTTCGCTCTTAACATCGCACAGAATGTCGGTGTCAGGGCGAAGGAAACCGTCGCGATCTTCTCGCTCGAGATGGGCGCCGCGCAGCTTGTGCAGCGTATGATCTGCGCGGAGGCCAACGTGGACGCCACCCGGCTCAGATCGGGTTTCCTCGAAGGCGACGACTGGGAGAAGCTGACGATGGCGATCGGTTCGCTTTCCGAAGCGGATATTTACATCGACGATTCGCCTTCCGTCACGGTAGCGGATATCCGGGCGAAGTGCCGCCGGCTCAAGCAGGAGAAGGGTCTCGGCATGATCCTGATCGACTACCTGCAGCTTATCCAGGGCAGGGGCAAGGGAGACAACCGTCAGCAGGAAGTCTCCGAGATCTCCCGTACGCTGAAACAGATCGCGCGTGAGCTCAACGTGCCGGTTATCGCGCTCTCCCAGCTCAGCCGGGGTGTGGAGCAGCGTCAGGACAAGCGTCCGATGATGTCCGACCTTCGGGAATCCGGTTCGATCGAGCAGGATGCCGACATCGTGGCGTTCCTCTACCGGGACGATTACTACGACAAGGAATCCGAGAAAAAGAACATTATCGAGATCATTATCGCCAAGCAGCGTAACGGCCCGGTCGGCACGGTAGAACTGGCGTTTCTCAAAAACTTTAATAAATTCGTCAACATGGATCGCGCCCATCAGGAGATGCCGACAGGTTGACTGGAATATCCGAACAATCATACTAGAGATAGTATGATTGTTCGCGTTTTATTGACTTTGCTTCATGCGGTCTGCTACACTAAAGTGGTGTGTTAAAGAAGTAAGCAAAATGAGTGGCGATACAGATTCGCCTAACGGAGGTAATACAGAATGTCAACAGTGGTTGTAGTCGGAACCCAATGGGGAGACGAAGGGAAAGGGAAAATCACGGACTATTTGGCGGAGTCCGCGGAAGTGGTCGCCCGCTACCAAGGCGGCAACAATGCCGGCCACACCATTCTGATCGGAGGCAAGAAGTACAAGCTGACGATGATACCGTCCGGTATTTTCAATCACGATAAAATGTGTGTCATCGGAAACGGCATGGTCATCAATCCGGCTGCTCTGGTAGACGAACTTCAATATATCCGCGATAACGGGTTTTCCGTAGACAACCTGAAAATCAGCGACCGCGCCCATGTGATTATGCCTTATCATCTGCTTCTGGACGAGCTGGAAGAAGACCGCAAAGGCGCCAACAAAATCGGCACGACCCGCAAAGGCATCGGCCCTTGCTACATGGACAAAGCGGCGCGCAACGGTATCCGCATTGCGGACCTGATGGATGCGGCAGAGTTCGAACGCAAGCTCCGCCATATCGTCGAAGACAAGAACACGCTGCTGAAGCAGGTGTACGGACGCGACGGTCTGGATGCGGACGCGATCCTGAAAGAATACCTGGGCTACGCCGAGCAGCTCCCGCATGTTCGTAACGGACACGTCCGTGGTTCTGAACGATGCGATTGACGCCGGCAAGCGCGTGCTGTTCGAAGGCGCGCAGGGCGTTATGCTCGACATCGACCAAGGCACCTACCCGTTCGTGACGTCGTCCAATCCGACGGCCGGCGGCGTATGCATCGGTTCCGGCGTAGGCCCGACGAAGATCAATCAGATCATCGGCGTGGCGAAAGCGTACACGACCCGTGTCGGCGACGGTCCTTTCCCGACGGAGCTGAACGACGCCATCGGCGATCAAATCCGCGAAACGGGCCACGAGTACGGCACCGTAACCGGACGTCCGCGCCGCGTCGGCTGGTTCGACAGCGTCGTAGTCCGTCACGCCCGCCGCGTGAGCGGCATTACCGGCCTGTCCCTGAACTCCATCGACGTGCTGACGGGCCTGGAAACCGTGAAGATTTGTACGGGCTACAAATACAGAGGCGAGATCATTGAGCACTATCCGGCGAGTCTTAACATGCTGTCCGAGTGCGAAGCGGTATACGAAGAGCTTCCGGGCTGGAGCGAAGACGTCTCCAACGCGAAATCGCTCAGCGACCTGCCGGAAAATGCGCGTCATTACCTGGAGCGCGTTTCCCAGCTGACGGGTATTCCGCTGGCGATCTTCTCTGTCGGCCGCAACCGTGAGCAGACAAACCTGGTCCGCCCGGTTTACGCGTAACGAATCTTGAAGAGGCCGTATTCAGACGGCCCTCTCCTAATCATCGACCCTAAGACCTCCCGCATCCGGACTTGCTTCCGGCGGCCCGGGGGGTCTTTTTTATTGCCCGGAGGAAAGAAATCGCAAGGGAACGGGTGGTCATCTTCATGTGACGCCAAACCGCGTTCAAGCTGCGGACTGGAAGTTCTCCGGTATTTTTTGGGGAATAGCGGGTTGATCCGGGTCTAAACCGTCAATACTGGCTTATAGAGAAACCAGTATAAACGAGAAGTTTCAAGGCGGTGGATGAACCTATGAAATGGTTGGGACGGTTAGGCAGGTGGGCGGCGGGTGCGGCTGTGATGTCTTTTTTGTCCATTTTTACGACGTATGTAATTGTGACCACAATGGTAGATGAGGTGCTCAAGCAGTTTCAGCTGCCTCCGATAGGGAATAAGCTTTCCTTTTCGCAGATCACCGGGAAGCTGGGTGAGCAGCTCGGGTTAGGGGCGATAGGCAGGGGAGGAACGGTAAACGAGCGGGTAGAACGCATTGCGGCCTCCTCATCGAAGCCCAGTCCAAGCCCTAGCCCGGCGCCAAGCCCGACCCCTTCCACTACCCCCGGGGGAGCGGAAAAGCCCGTGACGGGCAGTCTGGACGGCTCAGGCACGCCCTCACCGTCCTCTTCATCGGTGCAGGGAGGCGTTTCCTCGCCGGAGCCGAGCGGTATGCCGGATGCCGTCGCCGTAATGGGCGAGCTGAAGGAAGGCCAGGTATCCCCCGATCCGAAGAATGCACAGAAGCGGGACGTCGTTATGTCGACGGATGACTTCTCCAAGAAGAAGGACGCTCTGTCGAGCGGCGACAAGCAGAAAATTTTCTCCATTCTTGTCGCGAAGCTGCCTCCCGAAGAAGTTCAGAAACTCTCCGCCATGGTGGAGGACGGCATTACAGCCGAGGAGCTGAAGGAAGTGGACGGCAAGCTTAAAAAATACCTGAATCCGGCCGAATATGAACAACTTTCGGGGATTTTGAAAAAATATGGGGGCTGATTCGGCCCTTTTGAATTCCTTTTACCCCTGATATTTGAGCTTCTTCCAGACCGTTCCTAATAGTGGAAACCCCCCGTTTTCTTGAAACCGCAAGAGAAGGTGTGTTAAATTATTAAGGGAGTTTTACGCGTTGGTAGAGTCGGAGACGATAGGCTGGGCCTGTTATTCTCTTGCCACGTGAAGAAACAACGGATAAGGAGAAGGATATGAAAGGTTTTAAAGCGGTAGATTGGGCCAGGAAGTTGTGGAATCAAAGCCGGGCTCAGTGGCAAAGCTTGACCGGGAATAAAGCGGAACCTTCCACCGAACTTGCGGCAAGTCAGTCAGGGCGGGGAAAGTGGTTCTTCCTATATAGCGTCAGTTCCATTGCAATAGTCGGATTTCTAACCGTCAGCGGTCAGCAGTATGTCAAAGCGAATCTCGCGGATATTTACCCGGTCAAAGTCGGTCAGGAGACACTCGGTTATATCAGTTCGAAGGAAGTTTTGCAGGAGTACAAACAAGAGCGTGAAGAAAAGCTGGAAAAGCAGTATCCGGACGTACATATGGCATTACCCGACATCGAAGAACCCAAACCGGAGAAAGCTTTTATGAAAAAAACGGACGATAGGAAGGTGCTTGCGCTGCTTGACGAGAAGCTCAAGCCCGTCGCATCCGGTGTAGAACTGGTTATCGAAGGCAAAACGTACGCGATCGTCAAAGATCAGGCCACGGCGGACCGTGTGCTGGCGGAGATCAAAAAGCCTTTCGAACAGAAGGAAAAGGAAAGCAAGGTCGCCGTTCTGTCGGCGGACGGCAGTCCGTCTGCGGCTCCGGCTACGGTCGAGAAGGTTGAATTCGTCCAGCAGGTCAAAACGGAGGAAGCCGTCGATATCCGGCCTCAGGATGTGATGAAGCCCGAGGAGCTGATCGCCAAGATCAAGACGGGCGGTGTACAGCCGACGAAATATACGGTTGTAGCAGGAGACTGCGTAGGCTGTATCGCCCAGAAGCTGAACATTCCGAAACAGGTGATTTACGACAAGAATCCATGGATTCATGACGATATGATCCGCGAAGGCGATGTGCTTGACCTTACGGTCATTCAGCCGGCCCTGTCCGTCAAGACGGTCGAGAAGATGGTAGAGAACCAGGAAGTCCACTTCGAAACGGAAGTCGAGACGGACCCGACGATGAAAGAAGGCATCGTGGAGACGATCTCTCCGGGCAAGAACGGATTGAAGCAGGTCACGTATGAGCTGACGAAGATCAACGGCCAGTCTGATGGACGAGAAAATCGTCGGAGAAGACATCGTCGAGCAGCCGGTTACGGAGAAAGTAAGAAAAGGCACCAAGGTTGTTAAAGGAGAAGGTACAGGGACATTCGCATGGCCCGTTCTTTCCCAATCTATTACCTCCACGTTCGGCACGCGCTGGGGCAAGATGCACAAAGGCATTGACATTGTAGGCAATCACACGATCATGGCGGCGGACAACGGGAAAGTGGTGTCGGCCGGGTATAAATCGGATTACGGCAATTATGTTCTTATCGATCATATGAACGGGTACGAAACGATGTATGCCCACATGAGCAAAGTGGAAACGACTGCCGGCACGATTGTGGAAAAAGGAGAGAAGATCGGGATTATGGGAAGCACGGGCGACTCGACCGGTGTTCATCTTCATTTCGAAGTTCACAAAGGCGGCAGCCTGGAAAATCCGCTGAAATATCTGAACCGGTAAATCAGGCGAAACGCCTATTCATAGACGCAAGTTTTTTTAAGAGAGATGTGGCCTCCCGGGCGGGGGGCCATGTCTCTTTTTGCGTACAGGTATGTTACAATAAAAGGGTATGGTTTTCTAGGTGAAGGACAGGTGATGAGTGAAACATGTTCGGCACAAATGGCAAAATACTCGTGGTCGACGATGAACAACCGATTGCAGATATATTGAAGTTTAACTTGGAAAAAGAGGGCTACCAGGTCGTCTGCGCCTATGACGGCGGAGCGGCGGTAGAGCTGGCTTTTTCGGAGCGGCCGGATCTTATTCTTCTCGATCTGATGCTGCCGGTCAAAGACGGCATGGATGTATGCAGGGAAATCCGCGCCAAGCTCAATACGCCCATCATTATGCTGACGGCCAAGGACACGGAGCTGGATAAAGTGCTCGGTCTGGAGATGGGTGCGGACGATTATGTGACGAAGCCTTTCGGCAACAGGGAACTGCTTGCCCGCGTCAAGGCGCACCTGCGCCGCCAGAGCAAGTCCGTACCGGCCGGACAAGCCGAGCCCGAACCTGCGGAGGCGAACGGAATCCGGCTTCACGGGCTTTTTATCGACAGCGACATGTATGTCGTCTACCGGGACAACGAGCCCTTGGATTTGACCCACCGGGAGTTCGAGCTGATCCACTATATGGCGAAGCATCCCGGCAAGGTGATGACGCGCGAGCATCTGCTCCAGGCCGTATGGGGCTATGATTATTACGGCGATGTCCGGACGGTGGACGTGACGATACGGCGACTGCGGGAGAAGCTGGAGGCCGATCCGAGCAAACCGGAGTATATCGTGACCCGGCGGGGGCTCGGTTACATGATGCGGGGAACGAAAAACGGAGGCTTCTAAGATGAAGGTGATCCGGTTTTTTCAATCCATCCAGGCGAAGCTTATTATTATTTACGTCCTGCTGATCCTGATCGCCATGCAGCTGATCGCCGCTTATTTCTATCAAACGCTCGACAGCCATTATAAAAACGAATTCCGCGATTCCATTAACAGTCAGGCGACGCTGATAGCGGGGCTTGTGGAAACCCAGTATTTGAACGAGCCGAGAAACAGCGATACGAAGAACTTGTCGGAAGAGCTGACTTACTTCGTCAACAGCCTGTTTGCGCCGGGAAATACGGAAATACAGATTATCGATGCCGGCGGGGTCGTGCTCAGCACGTCGCTGGAAGCGAATAAACAGATCGTGAATCAGAAAACGACGAAGACGGAAGTGACCCGCGCCCTTCAGGGAATCCGGGATAACGACCGCATGTTCACGGACGTGGACAATACGCGCAAGTTCGCGACGGCGAAGCCGATCGGCAGCGGCGTCCGTGTGCTGGGCGCGGTATATATCGTCTCCTCGATGGAGGATCTGTACAAAACGATGTCCAGCATCAACCGGATTCTTATCGTGGCGACGCTGATCGCGCTTGCTTTTACGGCGGGGCTGGGCGTTATTCTGTCCGGCACGATCACTAAGCCGATCAAGGAGATTACCCAGCAGGCGACGGCCGCCGCCGAAGGGAATTTCGACCAGAGCGTGAAAGTGTACGGCAAGGATGAGATCAGCCAGCTCGGCCATACGTTCAACTTCATGATGAACCGGCTCAAGGAAGCCATCTTCATCAATGAGGAAGAGAAGGAGAAGCTGGCCTCGATTCTGACGAATATGAACGACGGGGTGGTCGCCACCGACGAAGCGGGGCAGATCATCCTCATGAACCGCCGGGCGATGCAGATCCTCCAGGTGAAGGAGGAGCATTCCGCACAGCGGCACATTTCGGAGCTGCTGGGCCTTACCCGCGAGGAAATCGACCAGTACGTGCACGGCGAGCGCAACACGACCCTGATCGATGTGCCGCTGCCGGATGACGAGGACGTGCAGACCGTGCGGGTCACGTTCACGACGATTCACCGCAGGGGCGACGGCGTAACCGGAGCGATTGCGGTGCTCCAGGACGTCACGGAGCAGGAGAAGCTCGAGCAGTCGCGCCGGGAGTTCGTCGCGAACGTGTCCCACGAGCTGCGGACGCCGCTGACGACGATCAAGAGCTACCTCGAAGCGCTGGAGGACGGCGCGATGGAAGACAAGCAGCTCGCTCCGCGCTTCCTGAGCGTGACGCGCAACGAAACCGAGCGGATGATCCGGCTCGTGACGGATCTGCTCCACTTGTCGCGCCTGGATTCGAAGCAGGCGCTGCTCACGAAGGAGCGGACCGACATCGCCGACATGCTGGAGGAGGTAGCGGACCGCTTCTCCTTCCAGCTGCGGCAGAAGAGCATCCGAATCCGCATCGTGGCGGAGCCGGGAATCCGTCCGGTGGCGCTGGATCGCGACAAGATCGACCAGGTGCTGGACAACCTGGTCTCCAACGCGATCAAATATACGCCGGACGAAGGGGCCATCACCATCTATGCCCGGATGGCGGAGGGAAATCAGCTCGAAATCTCGGTGCAGGATACGGGCATCGGGATTCCGAAGAAGGACCAGCCGCGCATTTTCGACCGGTTCTACCGGGTCGATAAGGCGCGTTCCCGCAACATGGGCGGCACCGGCCTCGGGCTCTCGATTGCCCGGGAAATAGTAAAAGCCCATGGCGGCGCCATGTCACTGGAGTCCGAGCCGGGGACCGGCACGAAAGTCACCTTTATGCTGCCGGTCCTGCCGGAGGAGGAGAACGCGTCATGATAGAGAAGCTGAAGTCGGTCACGCTGACCGTACTGATTCTGCTGAGCCTGCTGCTCAGCTATCTGCTGGCGTACAGCACACCGAATTACGAGCCGCTGCCTCCTTCCGAATACATTTCCAGCGAACTGGAAGGAACGAAGGCGAAACTGGAAGACCTGCTGTTCCCGGATCAGATTGTGCTACATTTCGGCAATCAGCAGCATACGGTTCTTTATCCGGATTCGACGTCGTACTCGACCATTTTCGAAAGCGTCAAGCAGCGCAAAATGGAACGCTTCCGCAAAGTTACCTTGAATCAGGAGCGGACAAACTGGGACGAAATCCGTGAGAAACAGGAAGGCGTCGAAGTACGCTTCCGCGACGGTCTTCCGCTGAGCGTGCTGCAAAATACGTTTCAGATCAAAGGGGATCTGCCGGACGACACGGAGTTGATTACCCGGATCTGGATCTTCGCCAGCAGCGATAAAAAATCCGCCGAGACATATTTGTTCACGGATTCCGCGAGCACGGCTTTCGAAGTGCTAGGGGCCGATTTTACGGCCAAGGATGTAGAGAACTTTACGGCGATTGCCGGCACTAATCCTCCGTATACGGCGGCGTCCGGCGGAGAGTTTTATTTGCCGGTTAACCCGATACCGGTGAATTCCTATGATTTCGGCTACAAGGAATTTCCCACGGAGCAGCTGAAAAGCAGCCTTTTCGCCGATCCTTCCCTGACAAGAAATCTGAAAGACCGGGACGGCTCGCAGATTTATACGGACGCGAAGCGGGGACTGCAGATCAACCAGGAAAAGAAGTGGATGAAATATACCGATCCGCTCGCGGTAACGGACAGCAAGAACAGCATCAAGGAAAACCTCGATGCGGGGGTTCAGTTTATTAACCAGCACGGCGGCTGGAACGGGACCTACACGATCAGCAAACCGCAGCAGCAGCACGCTTTTTCGAATCAGATGTTTGTGTTCCGGCAGGTGTATGACGCGTTCCCGATTCTGACCGAACAGAAGGAAGGCTACGGGGCCATTCATATTACCCTGCAAAAAGGAGTCGTCTCCAACTACGAACGCTCCGTCGTTTATTCCGATTTGAAAATTACGGGCCAGCTGAAAACCGAGCTGATCGGCGGTGAAGCGCTGAACGCGAAGATTACGAATCATCCGAAGCGCTACAACATCGTGAACGTGTTCCCGGCTTACCGCCCGACGCTTGGCGTCAAAACCGTCAATTTGTCCCCCGTGTGGGCGATTGAGTTTAAAGACGGGACTTACGAGTTTTTCCGCTAAGTTTACGAGGAGCTTTTAGGAGCTTTTAGATCTTTGGATCTTTTGGATCATGCAGACAGGACGAGGACGTTTACGCGGGCATGTATTATTTTTGCGGGAAGGGAGGCTGCGCAGTTGAACTGGGGAAGAGCCAAAACCATTCTGATTCTTTCGTTTTTCTTTCTGAATGTGGTGCTGGGTTATCTCGTATGGACGGGAAAAGCGAAACAGACCGAGCTGGCGACGGATATGACCGGCGTGCTGGAGGAGACGAACAAGCTTTTGAAGGGAAAAAGCATTCAGCTCAGCCACGAGCTGCCCAAGGAAGCGCCGAAGCTTAAGGAGATCACGTTTAAGTTCGTGGAATCTTACCAGCCTAACGTGATCGTCAAGCTGCAGTACCCGTTCAAAATCGCCAGCCTCCTGAACCGGATTTCTCCGAAGGACGATTTTCCGAAAACCGATATTCCCAAACTGGACGCGTACAAGCACGACCCGATACTCAGCAAGAAAGGGATGTACGTGCTGAACCAGATGTACAACGATTATCCGATGTTCGACGTTCAATTAAAGCTCTATGAAACCGATGCACAAATTACCAGTTACCGGCAGGCGTATGTTGAAGTAGAATCAGGTGGAGAGGACAAGGAGCAGAAGGTTATTCCGGCTTATATTGCGGTGCGCAGTCTGGTTGAGAAGTTTCTGCTCGACGGTTCGGTGATTACGGATGTAAGGCTCGGCTATCATGGACAGCTGTTTGATTCCCAGACGCAGTATATGGTGCCGAATTGGCGCGTTACGATTAACAACGGCGATATTTATTATGTGCATGCTTTTAACGGGGCGGTTGAAATGCAGCCGGCCTCGGCGGAAGATGCGAATACGGATACTAAAAAGTAATCCTGCCTTCGGGACGGGATTTTACGATAGAGGAGTTAACGCTTATGGGGTTACGATTTACGGTGCTCTCCAGCGGATCGACGGGCAATGCGACCGTCATCTGCGACGGGGAAACGAAGCTGCTGGTAGACGCGGGACTGAGCGCCCGGAGAGTCGAACAGCTCATGAAGGAACGCGAGGTCGGCGGGGATCAGATCGATGCGATTCTGGTGACCCACGAGCATTCCGACCATATCAAGGGCCTGGGGGCCATTGCGCGGAAATATAACCTTCCCGTCTATGCCAATACCAAGACTTGGGAAGCTCTTGATAAGCATATCGGGACGATAGCGGAGCCGAACCGGAGGATTATGGAGACGGGCACGGAAGAGTACTTCGGTAACATCCGGGTCGAGTCTTACGGCATTTCCCACGACGCGGCGGAGCCGGTCGGGTACTGCTTCCACTGCGGCGGCCAAAAGCTTGCCATGGCGACGGATCTGGGCTATATGAGTACCAAGGTCAAAGACGTCATCGGGGACTCGGACGCCATTATTCTGGAAGCGAATCACGACATCGAGATGCTGCGGATGGGACGTTACCCGTGGAACATCAAACGCCGGATTTTGAGCGATCTCGGCCACTTGTCCAACGAAGCGGCCGGAGAAGCGCTGCTGGATATTATGACGGCCCGTACGAGAGCCGTGTACATGGCGCATTTAAGCCAAAATCATAACATGATGGATTTAGCCAGGCTTACGCTGAATAGTGTATTAGAAGACCGGGGCGTCTCCCTCAAGGAGCGCAATATCCGGCTGATGGACACGTATTTTGACCGTCCTACGAAATGGGAGGAGCTGGGTACGGATTGAAGCTGCTGTCAAGCTTGTCCATCCGGCTCTGAAGCTCCTGCGTGGTCAGAACGCCTTTGTCGATCAGAACGTCGATGAGAGCGGTAAGAATGAGCGAATTGCGGTAGTGATCCTCTTTGAGATCGGCAAGCTTGCCGATGAGCTGGACTTCATCCAGGTGGGTGCGGATACGGTTGTTCATGGAGAGTAGCTCCTTTACGGATTAGTGGGCTTGGGCTTCGTTGATCTAGCATTCTTATAAAATCATTTACTATTATTGTAGGCGGTTCCGTCCGGAAACATTCCTGATTTCTCCGTAATTTTACGAAAATGAAGTGCAGCATGTGTACAATAATCCGCCGATAGAGCGAGAGGTGTGATCGCGTGAGTTTGTTCGATGACGATTTCTATTCTACGAAGCAGCGCAAGGATCGGCGGAGGCAGGAAGATGGGGGCTGGTCGAGGGGAAAGGCTTTCACCTCGGGCAACCGCCCTTCAGCGGGCTTGAGAGGGCTTACAGACCCTCGCAGCCGCACGGTGTGGCTGGCAGGAGGTGCGGGAGCCGCTGTCATGCTGGTCGTCGTTCTGCTCGTGCAGGCGCTGGCCGGCACCGGCAGCGCGAAGCCTGCGGCCTTGTCCGCCCAGCAGATGGAGGACTCCTACAACAATGCTGTCGTTCAGGCCGCGGAGCGGGTGAAGCTGGCCATCGTCAGCATCGTCAATCTGCAGCCGAATGATAAGAACGAACTCAAGCAGACGGGCATCGGGTCCGGCATCGTGTTCGAGAAGAACGGCTCGAAGGTAAGAATCGTCACGAACTACCACGTGGTGGACGGCGGCAAGCAGTTCGAGGTCTACACGGCATCCGGCGAGAAGAAGAAAGCCGAGCTGCTCGGCAAGGACCGGATCACGGATCTGGCCGTGCTGGAGACGGACGCGTCAAATCTGACGTCCATCGCGGAATTCGGCGACTCCGGCAGCCTGAAAGCCGGGGAAACCGTCATCGCGCTCGGCAATCCGCTGGGACTCGGCTTCTCGCCGACCGTCACCAAGGGCATCGTCTCGTCGCCCAAAAGATCCATCCCGATCTCGTTCGCCATGGACGGCCAGTACGATTGGGAGATGGAGCTGATCCAGACGGACGCCTCCATTAACCAAGGCAACAGCGGCGGCGCGCTCGTGAACCTGAACGGCCAGGTCGTCGGCATTAACTCGCTGAAAATCTCCGACATGGGCGTGGAGGGCCTGGGCTTCGCCATCCCGATCAAGGATGCGGAACCCGTGATCCGGTCGCTGATTGACCATCACAAAGTCATCCGCCCGCTGATGGGCGTGTCGACTCAGGAGCTGCAGCTGTTCCAGGGGACGGAAGAGCTTAAGCTTCCCGCGGACGTGAAAAGCGGACTGATCGTCATCGAAGCTTCGGGACCGGCCAAGAGCGCGGGCCTCAAAAGCGAGGATGTGATCGTGGCCCTCAACGGGAAGAAGATCGAGACGACCGTGCAGCTTCGAAAATTTTTGTATAACGAAAGCAAGATAGGGGATAAAATTGAAGTTGCGTATTACCGCGAAGGAAAGAAGCAGAAGACCGAGCTGACGCTTGCCGAAGCGGGAGAGAATTAAGGGAAGAAGGGGCCGAGCAATGTATTCCGTCTGTAAAGAGCACCTGGAGCTGGCCATTGACGTATTCGTGGACGAATACGAGGACGCACCGGACATCGTGGATTTGAGCAAAGTGAAGTTCGCCGAGTGGGAGCCTCCCGCTCATTGCGCACACTGCAAAGAGAAACCGCAATATCTGGTCGTTTGACGATAGGACGTTAGAAAAAAAGAGGCCTCTGCACAAGGTTCGCCGATAGCGAGCTTGGTGCAGAGGCCTTTTTGGTGCGGGGGATTGTAAAATAAAGCGGCGTATTTGAGAAAACTTTCAGTTTCCGATAATATAGAAAATGGAAATATTTCTTATTAAAGGAAGTGTCGGGTTGAAAACTTTCCTGGAAACTTATAATAGAATTATGGTTCCCTCTACCGCGTTTTTTATTTTCGCCCTTGTGGGGGCGGGAATTTTATATTTTAAGCAGGGTGATTCCACGGAGGCTAAACGAAGCGCAAACCGGTATTTGTCGGCAGTTATTAAACATAATGCGGAGGCGGTTGAAGAGAACGTGGTCTATGAAGTACCGCTTACGTCCAGCGAAAGATCAAACTTTAAAAAGTACATTCAGACCAGTGATATGAGAGACTTTGAAATAAAAGAAGCTGTCTTGTCCGAACCCGGCAAGTATGAAATGCGGGTTCTTATCATGAAGGAAACCAGTCAGGAAGAAAGCAGGCTTATGGTGGTAAAGGCGGATAGCAGGTGGAAGGTTTTAATAAAAAAGCCCGTTGGATAAACGGAGAGACCGTAAAGACAAAGAAGTTTGTCCTTACGGTCTCTTTAAGTTTTATGACGAAAGCCGTTGGAATAATGGCTTACTTGGCGGTCGTGCGGCGCTGGTACTCCGCGATTATCGAGAACTCCTGCTCCAGCTTGCGGTAGACGCGGTCATAGAGATAGTAGAGCTCGATATACGTAGGCGAAATCTCGATGTTCGGCTCCTGGCGCTCCGTAATCGGGATGAGCTTGTTCACGTCCTCGAGGCGCTCCAGCGCACCTACCGCGTACATGGCGAGCACGACGGCGCCGAAGCTGGAGCTTTCGTGGCTCTTCGGAATGTGCACCGGGTAGCCGAACATGTCGGACATGATCTGGCGCCATTCCGGGGAGCGGGCGAAGCCGCCGGACGCCCGGATTTCCGTTGCCGGACCGGCCAGGTCGCGCAGGGCGATGCCGATGCCGTAGACGGCGAACAGGATGCCTTCAAGCACGGCGCGGATGAAATGCGGCCGTTTGTGATGGAGGCCGATGCCGAAGAAGCTGCCGCGGGCATCTGCGTTCCAGTACGGCGCTCTCTCGCCGGAAAGGAACGGCAGGAAGAGCAGGCCTTCGGAGCCCGGTGCGACTTCTTTGGCCGCCGCGATCATGACGTCGTACGGGTCGCGGCCCGTGCGGCGGGCTTCCTCGACCTCCGGCCAAGAGAACTCGTCGCGGAACCAGCGGAGCATAAGGCCGCCGTTGCTTGTGGCCCCGCCGATGACCCAGTGATTCTCCGTGAGCGCGTAGCAGAACGTGCGCTCCTTGGCATCGGTAAGCGGCTTGGGCACGACGGTACGGACGGCGCCGCTTGTCCCGATCGTGAGCGCGACCACGCCGGGCTCAACTGCGCCGACACCGAGGTTGGCAAGCGCTCCGTCGGCCGCGCCGACAACGAAAGCCACCTCGGGATCGAGGCCGAGCAGGTCGGCGAATTCGCGGTTCATGCCGCGCATAATGTGCGTGGTCGGAACGAGCTCGCTGAGCTGATCCTCGCGGATGCCCGCGATGCGCAGAGCGTCGGGGTCCCAGCTCAAGGTGTTCAGGTTGAAGAGGCAGGTGCCGCCTGCGACCGAATGATCGACCACGTAACGGCCGAAAAATTTGTAGAGAACATATTCCTTGATCGATATGTATTTAACGGCTTTCTCGAAAATATCCGGACGCTCTTCCTTCAGCCACATGATCTTCGGAAGCGGGGTCATCGGATGGATCGGGATGCCGGTTTTATGATAAAGCATGCTGCTCAGATTCTCGTCCTTCAGGCGCTGCACTTGGGCCACACTGCGGTTGTCCGCCCAAATGATGCTGTTCATCAGGGGGCGCCCGTCGGCATCCACCGGAATGACACTGTGCATCGCCGTGCTGAAGCCGATCGCTTCGAGCTGCCTGCCGTCGATGCCTGCGCGCTGAATCGCTTCCTTGATGGATTGAAGCACGGCTTCGAACATCAGGTCCGAGTCCTGCTCGGCCCAGGAAGGCTGCGGTACGGCCAGCGGATATCCGGCTTCCCCGGCTCCGAGGAGCGTTCCTTTTTCGTTCGTGATGATGGTCTTGGTGCTCGTCGTTCCAATGTCAATTCCCATGAAATAGGTCAATTCTAGTTCACCTCTGCGTCGGTATGGTCGATCTCCTTGCCTCAATGGTCCGTATCTCTATCTTCATTATAAGGCTTATCGGGCAGACTTTCGAAAATGCAGCTCTTTTTTATGTGTCTGGTGGCTGCAAACCGCACTCCAAGAGGTTTTTTTCCGCGGCAAGAGCCCTGCTGGAAACTACCCCCTACTGGCATCATACCTGCTTGGGGGGAAACGTCAAGTGTGTTTTTTTCGGATCGGGCGGCGTGAAAATACGGGAATTGGCCGGGCGGGTGTTTTTTGGGATGAGGCAGGTTGGGTTCGGATGGGGTTGGGGTCCGATTCGGGTTGGATTCAGGCGGAATTTCGGGTACAGTAAGGGAAGATTAAGCCTATGACCGGTAAAAAAAGGAGCGACTTCGCACATGCACATCACGATTGCCTCTGTCGGCAAACTGAAAGAGAAATACCTCGTCAACGGAATTGACGAGTACGTCAAGCGCCTTGGCCCGTATGCCAAGGTGCAGCTTGTGGAGGTGCCGGACGAGAAGGCACCGGAGAGCATGAGCCCTGCGGAGGAGCAGCAGGTGCGGGCGAAAGAGGGCGAGCGTCTGCTGGCCAAGCTCGCCCCGGACGCTTACGTCGTGGCGCTGGCCATCGACGGCGAGATGTGGACGAGCGAGCAGCTCGCGGGCTCGCTCGATAAGCTGGCCACCTATGGGCGCAGCCAGGTAGCCTTCGTCATCGGCGGCTCGCTCGGGCTGTCGAGCGAGGTGCTGCGCCGCGCCGACGCGAAGCTGTCGTTCGGGCGCATGACCTTGCCGCACCAGTTGATGCGGCTGGTGCTGGTGGAGCAGGTTTATCGGGCGTTTAAGATAAACCGGGGGGAGCCTTATCATAAATAGGGTGAAATTTTTAAAATAGTTAAATGTTGACACCTGAAAATCTGAAAGTTAATCTATTATTAGCTGTGACTTAGACTATTAATATGGACGGTGTAGTACTAATGAAAATAAAAGAAATCTCCTTAGATGAAGCTATAGCTTATTGTGAAAAGCAGGAAAGCTATTTATTTGATAGAAAAGCATTGAGGGTTCAACCGAGACAACTAGAGAAACATGCTGTTGCATTTGCAAATGCTGATGGAGGAGAACTTGTTATTGGTATAGCAGATGATGGAGATGAGCCATCCCCCTCTAAACGCTGGAACGGTGCAAATGATATGGAGGATTTTAATAGCATAATTCAAAGCCTAATACACTTATCCCCATCAATTGACTTTAAGTACAAATATCTAAAGTGTACAGAATTGGATGGATTGGTATTACTTCTTGCAATTGAAAAGGGAAATCAAGTCCACAAAACTTCTGATAACTCTGTTTATGTTCGCTTCAATGCCTCTTCAATACAGTTTAAAGATCCGGAAAAAATTCAAGAACTTGCTTTTGCGAAGGGGACTTCTTCTTATGAGGATGAGTTGGTTAAAACAATCCCAGTAGAAAGAGTTGTGGAATCGAAGACTATAAAAAATTTTCTTGAGCAAATTACCACTGAATCTGATTCACTGGAATATGTAGTAAATGAAAATTTAGTCGATTTAATAACTTTTGATCCAAGAGTTGCAGGAGTTCTATTATTTAGTGATAATCCTTCACCTAATTTACCAAGGAAGTGCGCTGTTAAGATAGCTCGTTACGAAACAAGGGAAGATGATCCAGAAAGAGATCACCTCAAAGACTCCTATACATTAGAAGGACCTCTTTATAATTTAATTTATGATTCGGTAGCGAAGGTTACAGAAATAATGTCGGAAATCAAAATGTGGACTGTGGATGGGTTGAAGACAGTAGAGTATCCGCCAGAGGCCATACACGAAATTATTACTAATGCGATAATTCATCGAGACTACTCAATCTCGGATGATGTACAAATACAAATATTTAATGATCGGATAGAGGTACTTAGCCCAGGAAGACTCCCAGGTTATATAACCGTTGAGAACATTTTAGATTCTCGATTCTCAAGAAACACGAAAGTAGTAAGAACATTACACAGATACAATAAAGCGCCTAATAAAGATATGGGAGAAGGCCTAAATACTGCGTTCCAAAAGATGAAAGAATGGAGACTAAAGAGTCCTGAAATAATAGAGGAGCGAAACTTTGTTCGTGTGATTATTCCCCATACATCATTAGCTAGCCCTGAACAGTCAGTACTAGATTTTTTAGAGAAGAATGAGGTAATTCGGAATAGGCAAGCAAGAGAATTAACCGGTATTAGGTCAGAAAATACAATGAAGAATGTATTCTATAAGTTGAGAGATGAAGGGTTGATTGAGCGAGTACCTTTTTTAGAAGGGCCTAACTCAGCTTGGAGAAAAACAAAGCAGTGAGCTAAACCCTATGAAAAGGACAGCTTTGAGAAGGTGATCTTCTTCATCACATACAACAGGATAACAAAAAGGTATCTACGTCTTTACGAGAGACCACATGTGGCACTCCTCTAAAGGAAAGTTAATCCCCATGGATAAAAAGGGCACCTAAATTTAGGTGCTCCTTTTATTTATTACAATTTATGGTATTATTAACGTCTTATAAGTCACGTATCGTTGAAGACTTTGGCCCTACAGCTAAAACTGGTATAAACGCTGTACCTGGTTACGAACAATCCTTTTAGGGGCATACTTCATTAATCGATTTCTGACACAGTAAACAGGAAGTCTTCCGAATTTTCTCCGCTCGCGGCTGATAGCCCTGCCTAATTAAGACTTACTCTTCATCATGATGGCTGACGCTTTAGCTCTCTTTAAGTAGGGAAGCAAGGAAATTGAGCCCAGGAGCGCCAGAATAAAACCGACCCATAACGGAGAGTGGAGCCCGTATCCGCTGTCGATGGTCAGTCCTCCGATGAAGGATCCGACGACGACGCCGAGGCTGATAATCGATCCGTGAACGGTCGTAACAAGCGTGCCAGTCCCTGCAACGCGGGTGATGCGGGTCGACATAGCGGGATTCAGGTTGCCCAAATCCCGCTTAATCGCGAGACCAGTCCCGCCGCAGCGAGAACAACTCCCGCAGCGCATCCGTCGACAGCTCGGTAATCCAGCCCTCCGAGCTGGAGATGACGTTGTCGCTTAGCTGCTGCTTGTTCACCAGCATCTCGTCGATGCGCTCCTCGAGGGTGCCGAGCGAGATGAATTTATGCACCTGCACGTCGCGCGTCTGGCCCATCCGGTAGGCGCGGTCGGTCGCCTGGTTCTCGACGGCCGGGTTCCACCAGCGGTCGAAGTGGAAGACGTGGTTCGCCGCGGTCAAGTTAAGCCCGACGCCTCCCGCCTTGAGGGAGAGGATGAACACGTTCGGCTGCTCGGACGGCGGAAGGTCGCGGGACTGGAACCGTTCGACCATCCGGTCCCGCTGCGCCTTCGGCGTGCTGCCGTTCAGGTATAGCACGGGTTCGTCCAGCTCGCGCTGCAGCACATCCTGTATCATCTTGCCCATGCCGATATATTGCGTGAAGATGAGGCAGCGCTCGTCCGCCTCGCGCAGCTCCTTGACAATGGCCAGCAGCCTCTCCAGCTTGGAGGAGCGGGCGACGATCGCCTCCGTATGTAGAGGGCCATCCTCCAGCTCCGTTCCCATATCCTCATCCAGCAGAGCCGGATGGTCGCAAGCCTGCTTGAGCCGCGTCAGCGCCCCGAGAATAGCGCCTTTGCGCTGGATGCCGTCGAGCTTCCTCAGCTTCTCTAGCAGCTCCTTAACGCAATTGTCGTACAGGGCGGCCTGCTCGGAGGTCAGTGGAACATACGTCTTCATCTCGTTTTTGTCCGGCAGGTCGAGCTGGATGGCGGGATCCTTCTTCTTGCGTCGCAGCATGAACGGTTTCACTAGCCGTTTTAGTTCAGCCGTGCGACGCCCGTCCTGCTCGCGCTCGATCGGAGAGGCGAACCGTTCCTGGAACGACTTGGCGGCCCCGAGATAGGTGGGCACGATAAAATCATAGATGGACCATAGCTCCGCCAACCGGTTCTCGATCGGCGTCCCGGTGAGCGCGATGCGATGGAGCGCGGGAAAGCTCTTGACCGCCGCGGCCTGTCTGGTCCCGGCATTCTTAATGTTCTGGGCCTCGTCCAAACAGACGGCGCCCCATTGGAATCCGGCGAGCGTCTCCTGGTCGAGCGAGGCTGTAGCAAAGGAGGTCAGCATGACGTCAACGCTGCGGGCCTCGTTCCGGAACGCGTCGCCGCTCTTACGCCCGGAGCCGTAATGCATGGCCACTCGCAGCGACGGGGCAAAGCGGGAGATCTCCTTCTGCCAGTTGCCGAGCACCGACGTGGGGCAGACGATAAGCGAAGGGAGTCCCATCCCCTCGTCCGCCTGTTCCTTGGCGTAGAGCAGGTAGGCAATCAACTGGACCGTCTTGCCGAGGCCCATGTCGTCCGCGAGACAGGCCCCGAGCCCGAAGCGGCGGAGAAAAGCCAGCCAGGCGAATCCGTCCTGCTGGTAGCTGCGCAGCTCGGCACGCAGACCGGCCGGCGGATCGAGCCGCGGCCATTCGCTCTGCTGATTAATCTTGGCGAATAGCTCGGTCAAATGCGCGTTCAGCTCGACATCGAGCCCAACACGAGCAGCATGGGTCCCGAATGTCTCCGCGCCGGCATCCGTGGCCCCGCCATCCGCGCCGGCGTCCGTCTCGGCCTGCGAGAGCAAATGCAATTGCAGTACATCCTGGAAGCTCAATCCCTGGCTCTTGTCCATGCCTTCCATCATGCGGCGGATCTGGGCAATCAGCGCCGGGTCGAGCACGATCCAGCGGTCCCGGAACTTCACGAGACGCTCCCCTCGCGCGAGCAGCTCGTCGAACTCCTCCTCGTTCAGGTCGGCGCCGCCGATAGAGATGCGCCAGTTGAAGCTCAGAATCGCGTCCAGCCCGAATAAAGACTTGCCGCCGCCACGCTCTTTGGACTCGTCCTCCGACTGCACCGCCGCGCGCAGCCGCGGTTTCTTGCGGCTGGCGGCTTCCCACCATGCGGGCAGCAGCACCTGCCAGCCGCCTTCGAGCAACCGGCGGCTGTCCTCGTTCAGAAACCGCCAGGCCGCCTCGTCGTCAAGCGGCTTGCCGAGCACGTCCTCGCCGCGCGACAGCCGATCGTGCGGAAGGCTGGCTCGCAACCGTTGCAGCCAACCGTTCGAGCGGCTGCGGACAGCCTCCGCCCATGCGTCAGGCCACTTGCCGACCGCCGAGCCGTCGTCGCCGAGCCGTACTCTGCGGAGCTTAGCCGGATCGTTCTTGTCCTGCAGCACGAACCGCAGCCGCCAGCGGGAGTGCTCGTCGCCCTCCCATGGCTCCAATAGTTGCAGCAAGGGGCGGAACGGCGCGACATCCGCTTTCCAGCCAATCTGCACGAGCCAGCTCTCGTCGTCCAGTCCCGCCGTCGCGGCCGCCGCGTTCTCACGCGCGAACAGGGCCGGGAATTCGCGGCGCAGATCCGCCTCGTCCGGCTCCGTTCCGTAGAAGCGGCTCATGACAGCCGCCGAGAAGGCCGCCTTCAGCCCGTCACGCGCCTCATCGCTCCAACTGCCGCTCTTCAGGTCCAGTTCGTCGCGGCGCGCCTGTCCGAAGGTCGCACCGACCGCCGCCGCATCCCAGCTCCAGCGCAGCGAGCCGCTGCGGTAAGCCGCAAGATCGGGCGCGTACAGCCGCTTCTCCAGACATTCGGCCAGCAATGGCGCCAATTCGGCCAAGCGCGCGGCATCGTCTTCCCACTTCCACTCGATATGCGCCAGTAGAGGTCCAGATGCAAAGAAGGGGATGACCTCTTCGGCGGGCAGCACAATGGCTTCGAGCTCCCCGACCTTGACGAGCTCCAGCTCGGTGCCATAGAAGGACGGCTCGTGCCAGGCGAACAGGCGATGCTTCAGTTGAAGCCCGGTCCACTCCCGCAGCGAATCCGGGTCCGCGAAGAACAACGCGTCGCCATGCGATGTCAACATCATTCGAACCGCGATGGTATCCAGATTATCGATCGTCGTCATGGAATCAGCTTTCCTTTCCGCAGCTCTTCCTGAAGGGCCCGCAGCCGGCTATGCCGGCTCACGAATGTCTCTATGTACACGTCCCACCGCTGCTCACGCTTTAGCTTCTTGTACAGCTTGGCCAGCCGTTTGAGCAGCTTCACCGCCCGCTTGTAGCCGTGGCGGTTTCTTAGCAACACGTATTTCTCTATGCCTTGGTGGTAGAACGGCAGCAGTGCCTCCGGGGCCTCCTTCTCGATGGGCTGCAGATCCTTCGCCCGGAAGTCGAGCGGATCGCTGCCGAGGCTAAGCTGATAATCAACCCACTGGCGCCAACGGCCGAAGCGCATCAAGTTCTCCTCGTACAGGCTGCTGGAGTAGGGAAGCAGGCTCGTAATCGCGCTCCACATGTTCCTCTCGGCCTCCGGCAATTGTCCGACGACGGCTTCCCAGTAGCGTCCATACCTATCCAGGCTACCGGGGCTGCGACCGACCCGCTCGGTGGCGCAATGGCTTAGCCAAGCCTCTAGCCGTATCCATTCGCCAGTCTCCTCCAGCACGCGCAGAAAGCGGAACACATGCCCGGGATTCAGCCGATGCCGCTCCGCTGCTTCGAGCAGCCGCCAAGCAGCTTGATCCTCTTGAAGCCAGAAGTGAATCCAAGCGCGGGCGACAAGCGGGAAGAGCTTATTTTCCTTGCTGAATCCATCGGCCAAATGGGACAGCTCCTCCTTAAAGAGGCGAGGGCTGTCCGCATCGGACGATACCAGGATCAACCACAGCTCCACATAGATATCCAAATAGGCTGGCGGGAACCACGCATTCGCCTTTACCGTTTCGCGGATGTAAACGGCCGTCTCCAGCAGTCGCCCTTGATGCTTGACCGCGATCTCCGGCGGCAAGCCGCTATTGAGGTGAGCCTCAATCGTATCTATCGTCTCGGATGCCGCCACCTGGGTGAAGTAGCCCGAGTGGCGGTCGGTCGATTGCTTGCGAAGCAAAAACAGCCCGATGTTCAGCTCGAGCAGCCAGGCCTCCTCGGGTGTCAATTCGGACAGAAAGAGACGCACTTTGGAGCGCACTTCGTTACCGTAGTTTATTTGAAACGGGCTGCTCGCCGCTCCCTCGGCGCAGCCTGCGATCAGGCTCTGACACTCTTCAATGCTCAGCTCGCTCAGTCGATTTGACTCGGTTATCGTCATAATGCCGGACATTCCTTTCTTGAGCTTTGGCCGCTCGTAAATCCCTCCCTTCATTATAACGATAAATGATAAAGATGGCATGCAGCCCAAAGACCCTTGATCTAAGACCTGATTAACATCGGCTTAAAAACGACCACCCGCCGCAATGACAGCTAGTCCGATAAGGACCACAAGGGATACAATGGGATTGAAGTTGGTTGTAAACAGTGTTACTCTAACAGCGGTAAATTCAAAATCCATGGTTTGCAATCCATCTAATAGCCACTATTTTAGTGATAAAGAAAGGTAATACTATGATAAAAGTCGATAACTTATCCTTCTCGTTTCCGCAAAAAGAACTATTTAACAACATTTCATTTACGTTAGAAGAAGCACAACATTGCGCTTTTATCGGAACAAGCGGCAGTGGGAAAAGCACTTTGATAGATATACTGATCGACCCGGAAAGATATCTTTTCGATGGTAAATTAGAGATGGACCCCGATTGTACAATTGGATACGTAAGTCAGTTCTCAGAACTAGACAACACGAAAGAAACAACCGTTTTTGAATATATAGGAGAACCATTTATAAAGCTTCAAAATGAAATTCAATCGATTTGTACGGAAATGGAAACCTCAACAGATATAGAGCCGTTACTGGAAAAGTATCAATTCGCTTTAGACGCATGGGATGCTATTGGCGGGGATGATTTTGAAAGCAACATTCATAAGCAGCTAAATGTAGCAAACCTTATGAAGCGAAGAGATAGTAAGGTAGCCGACCTGAGCGGCGGGGAATTCAAACTTATTCAAGTGATGAAGGAAATGCTTAATCGTCCCGACTTAATGATTATGGACGAACCGGATGTGTTTTTAGACTTCGAAAATCTAAATGCTCTTAAAAAACTTATTAACTCTCACAAAGGAATGCTGCTAGTTGTTACGCACAACCGATATCTACTCAATCATTGTTTCAACAAAATTATACACCTTGAAAATAGGGAGATCCAAGAGTTCGATGGGCGATATATTGAGTATAATTTCTCATTACTTCAGACAAAAATTGAGTTGCAAGAAATCGCAGTCGCTGAACAAGAAGAAATTGAGAGATACGATAACATTATTGATAATCTTAGAGCTATCGCAACTATTAATTCAGAAGCATCCAGAGGGAGGGCGTTAAAAGCTAGAGTTAGATTTCAAGAGAGATTGGAAGCGCGTAGAATTAAAGCGCCATTTGTTGATATTAAGCAGCCGAATATTAGTTTTGATATTGATCATGAGATTGAAGACACCATTGTTGTAAAGGTCAGTAATTATAGGGTTGCTTTTGATGAGCTGCTGTTAGACAAGGTTAGCTTTGAGATAAAATCTACGGATAAAGTAGCTATTATCGGTCCAAACGGTACCGGGAAAACAACCTTACTTCGAGACATCTTTAAAAATAATCATGCTTCCATTGAAATAAATGCGGATGCAAAAGTGACTTATCTATCTCAGTTTCAAGGCGAGGTGTTAAAGGATTCTAATACAATACTAGAAGAATTCATTGAGGCCGGGTTTAGTACTTATGATGAGGTTAGATCGTATATCTCTCACTATGGCTTTGAAGGAGAAATCGTTAATCAGAAGATAGGATCTTTATCTGGTGGAGAAAAAAACATACTCCAATTGGCCAAAGTTTCTGCCAGTAAGGCAAACGTATTGCTTCTTGATGAACCTACAAGCCATTTAGACACCTATACGCAAATTGCACTGGAAAAAGCCATTGAAGATTATAAAGGTGCGATTCTCATGATATCTCATGATTTCTATACTGTTGTAAATGGGATGGATTATGTATTAATCATTGAAGATAAGACGATTAGAAAAATGAGTATGCGAAAATTTAGACAGATGATTTATGCTAGTCATTTTGATAAAGACTATTTAGAAGCGGAACAAAACAAAAAGTCAGTTGAAATGAAAATAGAATGGGCTTTAAAAGATACTAATTTTGAACTTGCAAAAGGATTGGTAGAGGAGCTGGAAGAGCTGATTAAAAGGCTTTAAAGGACAACCCTCGAAGTGAGGTCAGTTAGCAATAAAACATGATGATAGTGGAAAAATATCAACGATGTAACCCAAATAAACCACTCCATTCCGGAAGTGGTTTGTTTGAATTCCCAACTGGACTAATAATGTATTCAATGCGACGCAGGACGTTGCCGCCATCCTCCCCCAATTATAGGCAGTTTGATGATACAATAACGGGACAAGATTACGGCGAATACGGAGGGATGCGCATGGAAAATAATCCAAGTCGAAACAAAGAGAACTCTCTTTCTCATTCCGAAGAGAAGCAAGAACATGAGAATGACCACCCATATGCAGACGAGGAGTGGGATTTTGAGTCGGAAGAGGACGACGACGACGGGGGTTCATCGGCCAACCGGCGGAAGTGGATCAGAAATACGGTCATATTCCTGCTTGTTGCCGCTCTAGTCGGAAATATATTGGTCTTCTGGCCGCAAATCTACAACATGAAGACGCTCCCGCTCTTGTTCGGGTCGAGGGAATTATCCAGCCAAGCTGAAATCCAAAGCTATAAAGAAGCGGTTGTTACAGTCAGCACGGACAACGGCAAGGGCACCGGATTTCACATTAACGGGGGCTATATTGTGACCAACTACCACGTCATTGAAGATAACGGCTATATTATAGTGAAATTCCCGGGGCAAAGTCAGAGTTATAAAGCGGAGCTGTCGGGCAGTGATCCCGATCTGGATATCGCCATACTGAAGGCGGACATCGGGGATCAACGGCTGCCGTTTATTGAAGTCGAGCGAGACAACAAACAGTGGGAGCCGGATGAACAAATCTACGTGATTGGCAATCCGCTTCACCTCACGCAAATCGCCATTAAAGGGGCTATTATCGGCTTGGTCCCGATCCAAGGCCGTCAGACGCCGGTCATGGCCCTTGATGCGCCGGTCTATAAGGGCAATAGCGGCTCTCCCGTTATTAACAAGCGTGGCAAAGCCATCGCCGTTGTATTCGCCACTGCCGATGTCGAGCATCAAAACCAAATGATAGAAGCTGGTTTGGCCATACCGATTGCCGACATGGACACCCTGCTGCGAACTTCGCTGCCGCCAGTAGAATAAAAACTTTAATAGTTTCGATATCTTGCTAAAGTAAGGGTGATAGCCATGAGCGTAATACGTTTGGAGAACGTCACGAAGAAGTATGAAGGGTCCATGATCTTTCGTGATATTTATTTTCGAGTTATGCAAGGGGAACGTATCGGCCTGATCGGACGAAACGGTGCCGGCAAGTCGACGGTATTTAAACTCATTATGGGCAAAGAGGAGCCGACTTCCGGCAGAGTAGAAATAAGTCCTCAGTTGAAAATCGGATATTTCTCTCAATTCTCGGAATTGAGCGGAAGCCTGTCTGTTCAGCAAGAACTGGAAATGTGCTTCGAGCAGGTTGCCCTTATCGAGCGAGAGCTGCTAGAGGTAGGAAATAAGCTGGGTTTGGTTACAGACAATAACGAAATGGAGGGGCTGCTAGCGAGGCAGGCGGAGTTATTCGAGCAAATGGATCATCTCGATGGCTGGAACGTGTCCGTCGAGATTGACACAGTGCTCACGAAGCTAGGGTTCAACGACAGATCCCGAAATCAGCCGATCGATGAGTTGTCCGGGGGATGGCGTAACCGTGCGGCGCTCGCGAAGTTACTAATCGAGCTGCCCGATGTCGTTCTGCTCGACGAGCCTACGAATTACCTCGATATGGAAGGCATTGCATGGCTGGAGCAGTGGCTGTACCGGTTCAAGGGAGCCATGATTCTGGTGTCGCATGACCGGCAATTCATCGATAAGGTCGTCACGCGTACGATCGAGATCGAGAATTATCATTTTCAGGAATACGAAGGCAACTACACCGATTATGTCCGTAAGAAGAAGATGCGCAAGAAGGAGCTGGACCGTCAGTTCGAATGGGAGGAAGAGCTGCTGCTCATGGAGTCTGAGGCGATCGACGACCGCGCGAGCAGGAAATCCGCTTCCAAGGACCGTCTCTCACGGAAGCTGGCGGATAACAAGAAGCGGATCGAGCCGCATCCCGTTAACGTACTGATTACCGATATATACGAGAGGCTGCGTTTCCCGGATAAGCTATGCGAGGTGAAGAAGATCGGACAGACCTACGAGGGCAGGCAGATCTTCGAGAACGTTAGCTTCGATATTCAGAAGGAAGATCGCTTGGTCATCGCGGGGCCGAACGGAAGCGGGAAGTCCACGCTCATCAAGACGCTTACCGGGGCGGAGAAACCGGAGTCGGGAGAGGTTATCTGGGAGAAGGGCGTTAGCTACGCCTACTTCAACCGGATGTGGGGGGAGCTTGATCCCAAGGATACCGTTAGCCACGCGGTGAATACGTATGGATTGGGGCTGGACGCCCCGCGCAAAAAGGTGGCCAAATTTCTATCGATGCTGCAATTCTCGGAGGCGGATCTGAGCAAGGAGATCGGCCATCTGTCCGGCGGACAGAAGGCTCGGGTGGCGCTGGCCAAGTGTCTTCTATCGGGTGCGGCGGTTATCATCTTGGACGAGCCTACCAACCATCTGGATCTCATGAGTATTCAGGTCATGGAGCAAGCTCTAATCCATTTTCCCGGCGCCGTCATTACGGTCAGTCATGATCGCTTCTTCATCGATAAGATAGGGACGAAAATGCTGACCTTCGATCCGGTGACGGGAGTGACCGAACAAAGCCTATAAGGGAGAATGGTTCTCTCGATACCTCTCAACATACATGTTACAAAGCAAGGGCACCCAATTGGGTGCCTTAAAATTCTGCATCTAAAGTAAATAGGCCACCCCGTTCAGGGCAGCCTTTTTGGCTTGTAAAGGAGTTGTCTTCGAGAAATAGGTGGTATACACTTGCCATCCTACTATTTTTTAACCACGGGAACCCAAAATTCCCCATAGAAAGTGCCGTTACCGTTTTCTTTGCGATAAGTCGCATTTGGACCGCCGATGTAAGCATAGTCAGTGATTTGTGCCAAGACTTCGCCAAAGGCGCGGTAAGTCAACTGATCAAACAAAGTTTCCTTTTCCCCGGTTCCTGCGAGCACGATGTACTCGCTTTCCGGAAATTCGATGATGCGTGTTGCGTCAGCGACCGATTTGCCGGCTTCTACCGCGAAATAATTCCACGGTCTGCCTTGATAAACCTCGTTGACGGACCATTCGCGATTATCTTTTGCGGCCGCCTTGAGCTTATCAAAACGTCCGTCAGCCTTGAGTCCTGCCCAAAACTCCGCTTTTTCCTTTTGCAGAGCTGGGGCGTCTTGAAAATTCGATTGAAGTGAAAAACCATAAGCGGTCAATGTAAATGATTTTTTGTGTTCAACGGTGTAATTTGCCATGAGAGACCTCCTTTGACTAAGATTAGTCTACTACTTTTTTGACACGAAGCCACATTTCCCCGTAGAATTTACCGTCTTCAATTGCTTTGACGAATGTCGAGTTACCTGGACCCACGTATTTGTAGTCCGTGATTTCTTGCAGCAGGCCACCGAAAACTTTGCCTGTTATTTCGTCAGCAAGGCGGTCTTTGTCAGAGCCTGTTTCAGGCACCACGAGGTAATCCCCAGCGAGAAAGTCGAGGACGACCGTGTCTTCCACGTCGTATGCACCCTTCACGCCGAAGCCGCGCCAGGCTTTGCCGTCGAGAACGTAGTTAATTTGATATTCCTGTCCGTCAGCGAGCGCGAGAAGTTTGGCAAGCTTGCCGTTTTCAGTGATTTCAGCTTTTTTCGCGGCAGTTTTGGCGGCATTACCCGCCCAGTCGTTGTAGTCCTCCAGTGAAACACCGAAAGCAGTCATTTTGTAGTTTTCCGAGATGGTCTGGATGGAGTAGGTAGACATTTTAATCTCTCCTTTAGGGTCATATCTTACAAGATTGATCCTATTCGCTAAATGTATCAAAAAATGAAACCTTTTATCCGGTATCAAAAAGTAAGGCAAAAACAGCATCAAAATCAGTATGAATGCTGCATTTCTGATACAATAAAATCATGAAAAAGATAGAACGAGTGAATCTGATCATGCGCTTCATCAATAACCGCGCGCATTTCACGATTGCAGAGATTCAGCGTGAGTTCAAGATTTCCCGCGCGACAGCGATCCGCGACATTAACGAGATACAGGCGATGGGTTTTCCGCTGACGACCGAGCTTGGACGCGGGGGTGGATACAATGTCCTGCAAAATCAGTATCTGTCCGCCGTCCGTTTCACGCCAGAGGAGCTGAAAGCGATATTTATCAGCTTTATCGCTTCGAAAAATTCGCAGTTGCCCTATTTGCAAAATCGCCGTTCCATCACTGAAAAACTCATCGGCATCGCCTCGCAAACCCAGCACGACGAGTTGATCGAGCTGAATAATATCTTGCTTTTTGAAAACACAAATCCTGCCAATCCAAATCTGTTGGAACTCGATGATGCGGCGCCAGCGGAGTTGAACCAGTTGATTTCGCTTGCTGCGCGGGATAAGCACTTGCGTTTGACTTATGAGCCGAGTCCCGGGTGGCCCCAGTTAATGGACGTTTTTTTGATTCATATTTTTAATTCAAACGCTCGTTGGCTGGTTGAGGTTTATGATCTTGATACCGATGAGTTTCGTTATCTGCCCGTTGAGATGCTGCGGGATTCGGCCATTTCTAAGCAGGAGATGAAGCGGTCTGAGCAAGAGATCTTGAGCAAAAAACGGCTTGATGCACGTGAATCCAATCTGGTTGTAAAGCTTGATGCGACCGGGGTTCAACGCTTTAAGCGTTTGCATCCGCCGGGGATTATTTTGTCCTTTACAGGGATGTTCCAGTCCAGTGGGATTTTCAATGTTCAACTGAATGTGGCCGATGTTGAGGCGCTGGAGTATTACGCGGATTGGCTTTTGTTTTTGGGGAAAGGAGTCGAGTATGAACGGATTCCTGATGAACTGCGTTTGATTTTGGAAGAGCGGTTAAGGGGAAGTGCGGATACTTTAACAAAATACACGCTAGGCACAAGTTAAGGCTATCCTGCTGCAGGGTGGCCTTAATAATTATATTTTGGCAATCACCATCGGAAATGTCGCATAAAGGAGAATAGAAATGACCGTGGAGTATCGCAAGGGGACTTCCTTTCATCTGTACCATTTGGGGAGTACTATGATAAAGAGAAGGATAAGATGGTGGATATAGATGATATCGAGATTTCCTGTTTAATAGGCGGGACAGCCATCTTACAAGAAGGGGGGAATAAAGTAGTCTAGGACCTAGCGGCCTAAGAGGTACCTCATTAAGTATCTTGAAGGAGAGTTGTAGAATGCCTTTGGACAATAAAATAAACGTTTTAGATGAACGAACAGATAGTATTCTTTACTATGCCGATTCTAACCTGCGGAAAGATCAGGGGACAGGATGGATCGGTGGAAATGCACCCGAATTTTTTGATGATCAAGATGACCTCATTCATGAAGGCAACCGGAAATATGTTTTTTACTTGACCCTCGTCCATCCCTTTAAACCGGAGAGCATGATTTCGATCTTCATTCCTGACTCCTATGACGAGTATTTGGAAAATAATTTATATCCTAATTGCTCGATCAAGGTGATTGAACACCCCATTTCAACGGAAAGCACCAAAGAGATGTTTACTAATCGAGGCCTTATAAAACACATCATTTCGAATGGGGTATTAAGCAAGGACGAGAAATCGATGGAGCAGTCTTTTTTGATCAAAGTAGGAGGAAACCCGAGGCTTATTCAAAATGAAGACTATTATTTTACGAAGCTGAGAGAGGATTCATATTCCTTTTTATTTCAAGTAGATGAAGACGGTTACCCCGAAACGTTGGTTAAGGACGATTACAATTATCCTTTTGGTTTTGGATCCCTATATATCTTCGCCATAATAGGGGCGGCCGAGATAGAACGCCCTGTAGCAGGCTTTTGGCAGTTCTCTTGATTTCGCTCTATAGATGTTACGCCGAACCGATAGTAAAAGTTAAAGGGTGAGTACTTCTAACTGTAAGCTCACTATTCAAGGGGGGAAGCATGATGATAAGCAAATTAGAACATGACATTATTAGTACGGCAGAAAGTTTTGTAAATAATTTTTCCGATAAAGGAAATTTTGATTATAGTGTGCAAAGTCTAAGACAACTTGACGCATTGCTAGAAGAGTTATGTGAGTATGGAATCGATGATCATGCATTGGATTCTGTTTCTTCTATGGCGGGATGTTACATTTTTGAAGTGGCCAGAAGGAATTATGGGGGACGGTACATTTGGGTACAAGAAAGAGACCAACCCGTGTTAGTTACTGGAGAGCCTGAATATTCAATTTCTATATTTGCCTTCGATAAAGTTAGAGGCAGAATTCGGAATGGTAGGGAAGATGATATCCCCTATTATTTCGATGGCTATATCGAAGCGGTTGAAAAAGGCAAGAATACAGGGTACAGAGCTACAATTGTTTAAAGCAGTTTAGAGAATTGAACAACTACTTCCAAACCCGGACCTTTCTAAAGGCCGGGTTTGTTTTGTTTATAACGGTAATTTTATAGGTTCCTGTTATCGAGCAGCAACAGATGCAACAAAAAGATATAAAATCTATATGATTTAGTGCTAGGTGAACTAACCTCAATGTTCAAATCTCTATGTTTGTCTCTAAAAACTCAAGATACTTGGGGTCGTCTTCCATAAAAATCTCAATACCGGCGCCCATGTAAGCCCGGGTCAACTCGTCAGCCGCTTTTTCAAAGTTTTCCTGTTCGTAATATAACTGCCCCAGCCGAAGATGAATATACGGATTCCCCAACCCATTCGGACACTGCACGGCATTAAAAAAGCACTTGAAGGCCTTATCGTAATTCCTCATATGATAGTGGACATCTCCAATAGCTGCAAATATCCAGGTAGCGGCCTCCCAATCTTGATGATTTTCAGGCAATAAACGGAGGGCGGCCAGATAACTTTGCTTGGCGGCGTCAAAATCGGCTGTTTTCACTAAATCATCGCCTTGTTTACATAGAGCCTTAATTGCGGAATAAGTGGAATCCGGGAGCTGCAACGCGATCTCTCCTGTTCTATTGATTGGATAAATGAATGTGCTCGGCACAGTCTTTGACTTCAGGCCAACAATCCCATATGAAAAGTCTACCAAATTTTTAGACCTAATTCATACATTGAAAACCTGCTCTAGTTTATCGTCATTTTCCCGGACTTTAGTAAGAAATCGACGAGTTTGTACAAAGCGGGTCGTAGAGAATGTGTATTGATCATGGAATTCAATATGGGGTAAAATCTACTCAAGCTAAATGATAATGATTATCATTATAAATAAACGAATTGTTGGCTGCAAAACATACAACTTATGGGAGTGGATTTAATCATGGCAAGATCGGGATTTATGAAAACAGGATGGGTATCGCTTATAACGGCAGCTATGATTACGGTGACAGGTTGCGGCTCGACAGGTGATCAAGCTGTGGCCACGGTGACTGCCGATAAGCCTGCACAGGCAACGGCAGCTTCAAGTGAAGCCCCCACTCAGACAGAAACGCGCGTCGTAACCGACAGCTTCGGAGAGGTAAAGATTCCGAAAAATCCGAAGCGAGTCTCGGCTCTTTATCGTGAAGATTATTTGGTTGCGCTTGGGGTAACGCCTATTGTGCAATATTATAACCCGATGTGGGGCAAGCAGGATTATTTGAAGCTGGAGGTGCCGTTGTTCGACGTGACCGGCAACATCGAAGCTTTGTTAGCGTCCGAGCCGGACTTGATCATCGGCGCCGGAGAGGTCGATGCAGCGCAATACGAGCTCTATTCCAAGGTTGCGCCGACATTCCGCTTGCCGAACGACGTACTTGCGGATTCGCGCAAAACATTGACCTTAATCGCCGATTTGCTTGGTATCAGCGGCAAGGCGGAACAGGTTCTTGCCGATTACGAAGCCCGTATTGTTGATGTGAAGGCGAAGCTGAAGGCGGCGATCGGCGATGAGAAGCTTGTTGTTCTGCGGATGAACGTCGCAGACAAATCGATTAATATTTTCGGTGTTCATAACACGTTTGTCGGTCAAATCCTGTATGAGGATCTTGGGCTGAATGCACCGGGGTTCGCCAAGGCGATGACGGAGGGCAATATCGTCTTGTCGAAGGAGGTTATTCCGGAGCTTGACGCGGACCATATTATTTTGCTTCCGTCCAACGGGACGTGGGAGGAAGAGAGCAACGCGAAAGCACTTAAGGAAATGAAGGAAAATCCGTTATGGAAGACCGTTCCCGCATTTAAGAACGGCCATGTATATCCTGTAGAGAGATCGTATTGGCAGACGGGAGCCATTACGGCCAACGGTTTGAAGATGGATGATTTACTTCGATTGCTGGCTCCTTAGCAGAAAAGAAGAGGGATTAAGTTCATTGGCAGGACTGATCGCCATAATTGGGAAAGAGCCGCTTTTCAACGAAGGTTGATGGGCGGCTCTTTTTGATTTACACTATGTTAATTGAGAATGAATATCAATTAAAAGGCGGTTGATAGTAACGATGGATATTGAACAGCCCAAACAAGCCGGGACTGCTCCTCTCGTCCAATATGTGCTGCGATCGATCCGCTTAGTCGTTGCGGGCGGTCAAGCAGACATGAGTGATTTGGACGACAGCGGTCGAAACGATAAGGAAAGCTTTGAACTGCTCATTATAATAAGCGGGACGAGACAAGGAAAATGCTATTTGCAGGGGCCTGGAAGATCTTTATCTATTGATCAAGAGGTTATGAGCTGCAGCTATTACCGGGTGTGCTTTGTAACGAGCGGCTATGATGCGGCTTCGAGCTTGCTGCCGGATAAACAAGAGCTTGCCTGCGCACCCTTCGCGAAGATGATAGAGCTGCTTGATGAGTTATATGGACTCCGCGGGGCGAGCGACGAGCTCGAGCTGTTTCAACGATTTGTGAGATTTCAAGAGCTGCTGCTCTTTCTATTCCGCCAAAATGCACCTGCAGCCGTGGATAAGGGAACGGATACTGAGCGGCATGGGGTAGAGCTTAGCATACGGCATATTCATCAGTATTACCGTGAGCTTCTGACCGTAGAGGAGCTGGCCTCCCTCGCAGGCATTGACCGCTGGAAGTATAGCGGTCTGTTCAAAGAGGCTACGGGTCAAGTACCTCTCCAGTACTTGAATGAAGTACGGATTAATCAAGCCAAGAAGTGGCTGGCAAGCGCCGATGACAAGCTGCTCGATATTGCGCTGAATACAGGCTTCAACAATGAATATTATTTCAATCGTCGTTTCAAGCAGACGGTAGGCATATCCCCCGGACAATACCGCCGCAGCCGCAAGGGACAGCTTAGAGTAGTGGCGCCGTATTTGGAGGATTTCATAGTCGCGCTGGATATGCAGCCTATTGCCCAGTATTGGCATGCGAAATGGGGAAAACAAGAGTATCTGGGCTTAAACCATATTCCGACGTTCGACGTGAACGACGGCAGTTTTGACGCGCTTTCCGGTTATAAGCCGGATTTGATCTTGCTTATGGATCGTTACGAGCAGCAGCAATATTCCCAGTGCCGGCGCATATCCAACACTTGCATCTTGAGTAAGCAGAGTGATAATTGGCGTACGCTGCTGCGTACCGTCGCCGATTATTTCGGTCGGACGGAGTTGGCCGACGATGCTATCGCAAAGTATGCTTTCAAAGCACGAAGCGCGAGTCATAAGCTGAGTCAGGTTATGAAAGGTGAAACGGTCGCTTTTTTGCGTATTTCGGCGGACCACATCATCCAGTATACGGAAAAAGGGCAAGGTTTTGTTTCGACTGTTCTCTACGGCGATGTTGGCCTGCGTTCCTACTCCGCGGTAGGTGCAGCTTCAAAAGCGAATAGGCCGGGCATGTTCAATCTCTCTGTAGAGGACCTGCGCACGTTAAACGCGGATCATCTGTTCATTACTTTCGATAAGTGGCATAGCCAGGCAGAAGGAAAGGAAAGGGAGCTGCTGGAGCAGCCGGAGTGGCGTGATCTGCCCGCTGTACGAAATAACCGCGTTTACGAGGTTGATTTTCTAACTTGGATGAATAACGGAATTATTTCCAACGGCAAAAAAATCGATGATATACTGCGGTCGTTAGCTTGATTTGATTTTGCTTACGACTGAAAGGTCTGCATCCTCCATTTTATATAAAGCAACCGTCGATTTTGTCCATTGTTATTGTCACGTTGCCGAAACTACAATTATGTTGAGAATGATTATCACAGCATGGACGTTACATGTGCCGGCTGGAGGAGGACATCGATTGACTGAGCAGCTTGAATTATACGATGTGACGATTATCGGCGGTGGTCCTGCGGGAATGTACACTGCTTTTTATAGTGGAATGCGCGATTTAAAGACAAAGTTGATAGAAGCGAAAGACGAGCTGGGCGGGCGGATGCTTATATACCCCGAGAAAATGATTTGGGATGTCGGAGGGGTTGGGCCGATCCTATGCGAGAAGTTAATCGCCCAATTGTCGGAGCAGGCGAAGACGTTCGACCCGACCCTTGTATTCGGCCAGCACATTATCGGATTGGAGAAACAAGCGGATTCGACATACATTCTGGAGGCCGCAACGGGGGAGAAGCACTGGACACGCACGGTCATTCTGGCTATCGGCCGCGGCATTCTGCGAATGGCGAAGCTGGAGCTGGAAGGGGCCGAGCGCTATGAGGTGTCCAATCTGCACTATACGGTGCAGGAACTGGAGCCTTTTAGGGGGAAACGAGTCCTTATTTCGGGTGGGGGAAACTCCGCTGTCGATTGGGCGAACGAGCTGGTTCCGATCGCTGCTCAGGTTACAGTCGTGCATAGGCGCGACCGCTTCGGCGGGCATGAGAAAAACATTGTTCGAATGAAGGAGTCTTCTGCCGATGTGCTTACGCCCTATGAAGTCACACAGTTATACAGCGGCAACGGGAAGACGATTGAACGGGTGACGATTACCCCTATCGAATCAGGGGACTCGCGCGAGCTGGAAATAGACGAGGTTATCGTTAACCACGGGCTGAAGTCCGATTTTACAGGTATCAAGGATTGGGGACTGGATATGGACGACTGGAACATATTCGTCAGCCCGAGACTTGAGACGAACTTGCCAGGCATCTTCGGGGCTGGCGACTTTGTCAATTACGAAAGCAAGCTTAACCTCATTGCAGGAGCGTTCACGGATGCGGCCTTAGCGCTTAACAGCGCCAAACGGTACCTGGATCCCGAGGCGCCGAGAATGGCTTATGTCTCGTCGCATAACGAGAGGTTTAAAGAACGGAACAAAGCGCTTGGCAACGATTTTTGAACGAGAGGTAACGGTTGGCTTTAGAACTGAATGATCACGTTACCTTTTTTACGTTCGGTCTCTACATATTGGTGGGCATCCGGCAGACGCTCCAAAGGATATCGACGATCAATCACGGCACTCAGTGTTCCATTGGTAGTGAGTTCCTAAAGGAGTTGGCTATCGCCGGCTCGACAGGGCCTCTTGCCAAACGAACAATCCTTAGACAACATGTTGTTTAGGGATTGTTTTTTTCGTTTCAGGGCGTATTTTATTCCAGCGGCCTTCTTCCATTTATGATGAATTCAGTTAGTCCAATCCAGAAAGAAACTGCGAGGAGGAATTATAGTGAAGGGATTGTTTTCCGTAGTAATGACCGCCGTGCTTATTGCCATACCGGTCACCACTGCTTCTGCTCAGACGAATCCGGTTCCTGTAAAAGAAAGGGCACAGGCGCTGGCTTCGAAGCTCCTATCCGATTATGGTGTAAGCGGTTTGCAGTATGCCATTATGGATAAGGGATCCATTGTTTTATCGGATAGCGCCGGTGTATATGATAAAGCTTCTAAAGCTCCAATCACCAAAGATACCATGTTCGGTATAGGCTCGATAAGTAAAATGCATGTATCCGCCGCAGCGATGATGTTAGCCGATGCTAATAAAATCGATATGGATAAACCACTTACAACGTATATCAAAGACTTCAAAATGGCAGACGAAAGATACAAAAAAATTACACCTCGTATGTTAATGAATCATGCGTCAGGTCTTTACGGTACTCACTATTCGAATAGTAGTTTATTCGATGACAACGATACAAAAGTCCACGATGATTTATTGATCAAGTTACAGTCGGAACATTTAAAATCCGATCCCGGTGAATATTCCGTTTATTGTAACGATGGATTCGATTTGCTTGAAATTATGATCGAACGGGTGAGCGGTATAAGCTATACCGAATTCCTCGCGAAATATGTGAGCAAGCCTCTGAATTTAAACTCCACTAAAACACCACTTGATCAATTTGATAGAGAAAGGTTAGCCAAAGCTTACTTCCCTACGATGGATCAGGCTTTACCCATTGAGAATATCAATGCCATTGGTTCAGGCGGGATCTACTCGACTGCAGAAGAAGTAACTAAGTTTGCAGAAATATTAATAGGCAATCGAACGGATGTTTTATCTGAACAATCAGCGAAAGCCATGCAAAGTCCTGAATATAAAAAAGGAATATGGGTTTCTGAAAAAACGAACACCTTTAACTATGGTCTTGGTTGGGACGCTGTTAGCTTGGCACCGTTTGACGATTACGGAATAACGGCTTTATCCAAGGGTGGGGACACCGGTAATTATCACGGTTCCTTGATTACCATTCCAAAATATAACATTTCTATGGCTGTGCTTTCTTCAGGAGGGTCTTCGCTATACAATCTTTCTTTTACCTCTAATGTGTTATTGGAATACTTAAAGGAACAGGGGCATATTAAGGAAATTCTGCCCGAGAAAATATTTAAACCTTCCTTGAAAGTGAACATGCCGTCTGAATTGCAATCTTATGCCGGCTTATATGGTACAGTGGGTTCGACTCTAAATATAGAGATTAAGAACGGAGAGATTGATTTACCTGCACAATTGGGGGGGATTATACCCCCGCAAAAATATGTATATACGGGCGATGGACAATTCAAAAGCGGTGATGGCAGTGTAACAGTAAGCTTTGACAAACAAACAAATGGGGAAACCTATGTGAAGCTTAACGCTTATACGAATTTCCCGGGATTAGGTCAGTTCATGAACGTGCTCTATGCCTATCAAAAGCTGGATTCCAATCCACTTCATTTTGCAGCCAAAAAGGTATGGGAGAATAGAAACGAGAAAAATTATTATCTGCTGGATGAAAAAATTAACTCCGGAAGTTATCTGAGTTATCCGATGTTAACCAAGAAAATATCCGTTGATTTGGATCATGGATACGCAAGCGGGACTAAAATCGTGGATGAGAACAAAGCAGTAAATGCTGTCGAAATTCCGATCATGATGGGAAGAGATGCGTTTGATCTCAACTTTTATAAAGAAGGTCGTACGGAGTATTTAAAGATTGACGGATCCACCTATATCAGTGAAGATGCCATTCAGCCCATTTATAAAGGGAATCATTCATTATGCAGAATACCTTCCAATGGTCAGGCTAGATGGTACAAAATTAATGGAGATACAGCTAATCGGGTCATGAACGTTCAGACTCCGGCAGGTGGGGGATTTGCCGTTTATGACAAGAACGGAATACCTGTGAACTTCTCAAAGGCATCTGACAATCATTCGGTAGTACTGCCGGAAGACGGGATGATCGTTTTTGGCGGGAAGGCGGGGGATGTATTTAAAATCGAATTGAAGAATAAATAAGAAGAAGAAAAATGACTGGAGAGCTGATGCTCATCCGGTCATTTTTAATAACTTCATAGGACGTAACCCATTTGAAGCAGAGAGGTTCTTACTCTGAAAAAGGAGAATGTACCACCCACTGCTCAAAGCCCATCCGAAGCAGCGCTGAACGGAGGTTATGTTGTTGATTTTTGCCCTTCAACTCCGCGTCTACGCATCGTCGAAGATTTCGGTCCTAGAACCGAAACTGGTACAAGCGCTGTGCCTGGCTGCGAACAATCCTTTTGGGGGCATACTTCATTAATCGATTTCTGACAGTAGTGAACAGGAAGCTTTCCGATTGCGCCATTTTTCCGACTTTCCGGGATTGATTGGATATTTGTTCGATTCTCTTTCTGCGTCTGGCGTCGTAATCTGCGAATGCTCCCTGATAATGGCTCTGTATGCGGAGGCATTCGGCCAAAATACGCGCATCCTCAATCGCTTGGCAGGCTCCCTGTCCCATATTAGGGGTAATGGCATGAGCGGCATCGCCGATAAAAACAACTCGATCTGAGTAGAAGCGATCCATAGGTGCTATATCCACGATATCACGATGAATCATGTCCGCGGATGACGTTTTCAACAACAGACTTGGTATGGGATCATGATAGTTCTGGAACAGGCGATGCAGGTCCATCGTAGAATAATCCGCAATAAGGGGATCGCTTTGGCGGGCGTTGATAAGCGCATACCAATATACGTTGTTTTTCGGCAGCGGGACGAGACCGAAACGGCCTTTCGTTCCCCAAGTCTCGATAAACCGGTTGGAAAGGCCCGGAAGGCCGTCAGCGGAAACAACACCGCGCCAGCAGGTGTAGCCGGCATAGCGATACGAATCTTTTGGAAATAGCTGTTTGCGGACGTTAGAGTGGATGCCGTCCGCGGCGACTACCAGGTCACCCGCCGCATGACTGCCGTCATGGAATGTAACCCGAACGTGAGTATCCTTTTGCTCAAGCTGCGCGAATGATTTCCCCCACTGTAAAGTGCCGGGAGGAAGCGCAGACAAAAGAATATGATGCAGGTCCTTGCGATGGATGGAATATAAGCGGCCATAGTCAGCAGGAACTGTAAGTTGAGTAATAGGCCGGCCCCGATCCGATAACAGATGGAAGCCGCTGCTCGGAATGCCTTGACGAATGATCTCGTCGGAAATGCAGTAAGGCTCCAGCGCCTGCAAAGCATTCGGGGCGATAATGATACCCGCGCCGGCAGCAGCCGGTCCGGCACTTCTTTCGTATACCTTTACCTTCATTCCCATCTGCTGCAAGGTGATTGCGGAACATAGACCTGCGATCCCGCCACCTATGATCAAGATGGTCTGTGACATAGGCTTGCTCAACCTCCTAGTTATCGTTAATACCTTCCCATACGATATCGAATTGTTTTCTAAAGGAGCCGGTTATGGTTACGGGTTCAACGCCCATCAGTGTCCATGACAGAATGGTATGGAAATAAACGCCGACAATCGTCGTGGTGATGGCATCCGTTTCCCAGCGGCTGCGCAATTTGCCTTTTTGTTTTGCATTGTCGATCATGGACGAGAGCTGCTGATGCAATTGGTGAACGCTTTGTGACTCCTTTCCGGCAAGGGAAGCCGACTTGATGATTTCCAATGTAGCCAGTTTCATGAGTTCGCTATGTGACGAAAAGTGATGAAGCAGATCTTCTAACACGTGCAAGATTTGGTTTTTGGGAGAATCGATATTCCGATGCTTCTCTACACTCTGCTTCAGCAAATCGATCTGGGATTCTCCAAGATAAAGCAAGATGTCTTCCTTCTTAGCGAAATAATTAAAAAAAGTCCCTTTGCCAATGCCGCATGTAGCTGTAATTTCCTGCACCGTGACTTGCTCAAACCCTTTCTCCCGGAAAAGTTGGAGGGCTTGTAAAAAAATTTGTTCTTTTAGTTCCTTTTTACGCGTTTCCCTCAGCATCCTCTTAGCTCCCTTATTAATATGACCGTGGTCATTTATTGACTATAGTCATAATAATCCTGTTTTTTCTGCTTGTCAAACGAGCGCTAAAATTTGCTTAGGAAAAGGCATACGTTGCCGGGAGTTGATATAATAGATCTATGTTAACTCCTATAATCGCCTCCAAGTTATATGTCCCCGAGCCTCGGTCGGAAGCGGTTCTGCGCCGAAGATTAACCGAACGGCTAAATAGGGGCTTGCACCGGAAACTGACCCTTATCTCTGCCCCCGCGGGCTACGGCAAAACGACTTTAGTCTGCGAATGGATAGCTGACTGCGACCGGCCGGCCGCATGGCTTTCCCTTGAACAAGGGGACAATGAACTTACGCGTTTTTTGACTTATATGATCTCCGCTCTTCAGACCCTATCGGAGAATATAGGGGAAGGTGTGCTATCCGTACTTCAATCACCTCAATTGACATCGGCCGAGCTGGTTTTGACGGCTCTTCTTGATGAACTCACGGCTATGCCGTCTCCTTTTATCCTTGTCCTTGACGACTATCATACGGCGAGTTCGAAAGAGGTCGACGAAGCGCTATCGTTCCTGCTGAACCACCTGCCCAAACAGATGCACCTAGTGATAACGACTCGCGAAGACCCTGCAGTTTCTCTGCCGCGGTTGCGGGTTCTGGACCAAATAACCGAGCTGCGCGCTGCCGACATTAGGTTTACTTTTTCGGAAGCGGAAGCTTTTTTTAACCATGTAATGGACTTCAATCTCTCCACAGATTACATAGCCGGGTTTCAATCACTCACCGAAGGGTGGGCTGCGGGGCTGCGCTTGGCCGCGATCTCCATACAGGCAGATCATGACGCCGGTCAACTCCTCCGGTCTTTCACAGGCAATCACCATTTCGTGCTGGATTATCTGGCAGAAGAAGTTCTGCAGCGGCAGCCCGAAAGCATACAGGCTTTTTTATTGCAAACCTCTCAACTCGACCGGCTTTGCGGACCGTTATGCGATGCCCTGTTACTTGATCCTAAGGTTGATCCTAAGGCTGCCGGTAAGGAAATGTTAATCGATCTTGAACGTAAAAATTTGTTTGTCATTCCTCTGGATAAAGAACGGCGTTGGTATCGTTATCATCATTTGTTCGCGGATATTCTTCGTAAAAGGTCGGTGGATAACTATGGTGCGGACCATATCGCAGAATTGCACAAACGGGCGAGCATCTGGTACGAAGGCAGCGGATTCGAGCTTGATGCGTTCCGTCATGCCATAGAAGCGGGGGATATAGAACGAAGTTCACGTCTGCTTCAAGGGGGCGGGATGCCGCTGCATCTTCGAGGAGCTGCCAGAATGGCGCTGAACTGGCTGGAGCCGCTGCCTGCCAAGGAGCTGGATGCCAGACCGGAATTATGGGTGTTTTATGGTTCTGCTTTATTGATGACCGGTAAGCTGACAGGGGTTGAACACAAGCTCCGGGCGGCAGAAGCGGCCATGGAGAGCATGGAACAAGCCGCCGGTACCAGGGATCTGACCGGATGGATCGCGGCCACCCGCGCTACACTGGCCTCTTTAAGCTTGACCGATCATCACGAACTTGCCGAACTGAATCTTCAGTCAGCCGAAACGGCTTTGCAAGATACGGGGCCCGAAGACAAAACCGAAGAGCTTGTCGGATTGATCGGGTCTGCACGGAATGCGGAGGTAAGAGAAACAAACGGAATAGACGAGGTTATCGCCCAATCACGCCGCGCGCTTGCCTATCTGCATCCGGATAACCTGCCTGCCCGGACGGCATCCGCTTGGATGCTGGGCGTCGCTTGCCAGCTGCGGGGAGATTATGCGGGGGCATATGAAGCCTATAACGAAGTCATATCGAACTGCCTAAAGATCGATCATCGACTGATGGCTGTAGCGGCCATGATTGGAATCGCTCAAATCAGGGAAGCGGAAGGGCGGTCCGATCTGGCGGCAGAGCGTTACCGTTCGGCCCTGAAACTAGCCGGTGATCTGCCGCACCCTGTAATTAAAGAGGCCGAAACTGGTCTGGAGCGCCTGAACCGCGTCCTCGGGGACGGAATGAGGGACAGCCGGGTTGAGCCGCTCAGCCCGCGCGAAACCGAAGTGCTGGGGCTCATAGCCCAGGGACTCTCCAATCGGGAAATCGCCGGGAAGCTTTTCCTGGCCTTGGATACGGTGAAAGGTCACAACCGAAGGATTTTCGAAAAGCTTCACGTGCAGCGGCGCACGGAGGCCATCGCCCGCGCCCGCGAGTTAAATTTGTTCACGAACACCCCTAAACCACACTAAAGTGTCTACAGGCCGATTCCCCTTCGAGCTATACTGCAAATAAATAGCGCAGGGAGGGGATAAGGCATGAGAAAAGCTGAAAGAGCGGCAGGGGTGTTATTTTTGTTGTCGACGGTTGTATTCCTGATTGGAAGCGGGATATTGAATCCGATTTTGCATCAGACCGATTTACTCGGCAGGTTGTATTCCCAACGAACAAGCGTGTTTACGGGATTGCTCTTGGAGTTGATCAATGCCATCGCAGTTGTGGGGATTGCCGTGCTGCTGCACCCGATATTAAGGAAACATCATGAAACGTTTACGATGGGGTACTTCGCTTCCCGGGTTATGGAGTCTGCCTTGCTTATTTTGAGCTTATTAGGACCGCTTGTTCTCCTTGCGTTGAGCAATAAATCCATATCGGGCGGAACCTCGGACGATTCCTATTTGCAAACGATGGGGAATTTAGCGGTGGACGTTCATTTCCTGTTATTTGACATGGCCATGATTGCGCTGAGTTTAGGCAGCTTGTTGTTTTGTTATATCCTCATTCGATCGAGACTGGTTCCACGACTATTGTCCATCATTGGCCTGATTGGATATACGGGACTGTTGGCAAGCAGCTCTCTGTCAATCATCGGCCTGGATTTAGGAAACGTTCTCTATATTCCTGGAGCGATATTCGAAATCGCTTTACCGGTCTGGCTTATCGTTAAGGGGTTTAATTTGCGTACGGAGAAAAACTGATTTGTGAAAGCTTCACTCTATAGTTAATCCGGGAACGAGTCGGGTTTAAACTACGGGTGGTCTAAGAATACATGTGAAGTCCCTGTCGAAAAATATTCGAGAGGGACTTATTTGTGCTATGTCGAAAGTTTTTTCTTTTCCTGATATGGAACGCATTGACAGCAGCGATTCTTCAAGTTAGTATAACGTTGTAAGATAAATCTAACTAAGTTAGAGGGGGGTTGAATCATTGAACAACAAATTATCAGTGGCAATCATCGGCGGCGGACTTGGCGGTCTTGCGTTAGCGCAGGGTTTGAAGAGGAATCAAATTGACTTTCATGTTTATGAACGTGAGCAAGCAGACCATTTTGTCCAAACCGGTTATCGGATCAAATTAAATAAAAACGGAACAAAGGCGCTGCGTTTTTGTCTTCCTGACCGTCTTTACGACCTTTATACTGCAACATCTGTTTTAAGTCCGACACGTCCCGATTTTTTGGATGCATTCACCCTGGAAACGGTAAAAGCGAAACAGGCGGCTGAGGGTACGCCGGTTGAAATCGAACCTTCGGTGAACCGGTTTACGTTTAGAGAGGTGCTGCTCGGCGAACTAGGGGGCAAAATCAGCTTCGGATATCGCTTTACCCATTACGAAACGCTGAAAGATGGGCGTTTAAGAGCATGGTTTGATAACGGACAACATGTTGACGCGGATGTCCTGGTAGGCGCCGACGGGGGAGCTTCCAAGGTTCGCCGTCAGTACAAGCCGGGTGTAAAAATCTTTGATACAGGAGCAAGAGTAATCTATACCAAGGTGCCCTTGGATGATGAAATTCGGAAGGAATTGAACTTGATTACCGGATTGGGCATGAGAGGCGTGAAAAAGCCAAAAGGAGATGCGCCTGTAACTCTCCTCCTCGAGGACATGATTTTTAATCCGCATCTTGAAAAATTACCTGAATCTTTGTCCCTTCATGTAAAAATTACACCCCAACAGGATTATCTGTATACGGTATTTGCAGGCTCGGCTGAATGGTTCGGTATCCCTGACGAGCAGCTTTTTGAAATGGATGGTCCTGCTCTTCTGTCTTTTGCTCATGAAAGAACCAAGCATTGGCACCCGCAAATTCAGCGCATGCTGGAATTAGCCGACCCGGAGAAGACTGCGGCCTATCATCTCCGTAATGTTCTGCCTTACAAGCCTTGGAAAGAAACCACCTCTTTGGTGCTTTTAGGGGATGCTCTTCATCCAATGACGCCGGTGGGGGTTGGGGGAAATGCGGCACTCTATGATGCATGTGAGCTAACTAAAGAACTAATTAACGTTAAGAATGGGGAGAAAGAGCTACTGGCAGCCCTGCGGGATTATGAAGTGAATGCGATTGAACGGGGGATGAGGGATGTCCGGCTCTCCGCACAAGGAGGGGCAGGCATGTTCAACCAGAAGCCGTTACCTGAAGAGGACATGGTTCTTGAGGATTAGAATGTAAGATGGATCAGATGGGGATAACCAAGCTCCAAACCAATTAGGATATAATAGATCATATAAGTAATTTGGAATTGGAGTTGCAGATGCAGATGAATACACCCACTCGCAGACCTCATATAAGTGAAGAAAAAATTATTGCCGCCTCATGGAAGCTTCTCGAACAGCAAGGAATCGAGAATTTCACAATGAGAAATCTTGCCAAAGAGTTGCATGTCCAGGCTCCCACAATTTATTGGTACTTCAAAAACAAACAAGCGCTTTTTCAGACGTTGGCCAATTTGGTCTCCAGAGAGATCATCATTGATCTTCCTAAGAACGGAGACTGGAGGGAAATGTTACAGTTAAGCGCAACCGTTATTCGTCGCAAGCTTCAGCAGTTCCCTTGCTCCGGTCAAATTCTGATGAAGACGAGGCCTGAGGCGGATTATCTACACATGTTCGAGTCTCTTTTGAAGATGATAGAACCGACTCCTCTGACAAACGAACAAAAATTTTCCTATACCTCCCACTTGTTTAACTTTGTAATTAATTACGTGATGGATGAATATGAGCAGCGTATGTTAGCCGTTACGTTAGACGAGGAGAATAGCGAGGGAAATCATGTAGATCTGTCTCAATTTGAGCTGCTGGGTCGTATGCATGATGCGGATTTGTTTAAGTTGATTGGATCGGATGAATTGTTTTACTCCGGCACCGATTTATTGCTTGATGGAATAGAGAAGAGGGTGACGGCCAATTAAAAAGGCTGCCCCGGATGAAAGCAACGGTTACAAGAAGGCACCAACTTGGGTGCATGGAAGCCTGCCCAGTGGCAGGCTTTTGATGTTCTATTAAACTGGATTTATTACATACATATTCCATAGATTGAAAGCAAAAGTAACGGAGGCATAGTATAATATAGGAAAAAAGTATGAGTAATAGGCCGCAGGGGGTAACGGGAAGTATGAGAATCAACCGAAGAAGTATGTTGAAAGCGCTCAAATTTCTTTTTCCTGAGTATCAGCTTGTTGAACTGATTCGGGAAGAAGGATTTTTCGATAAAAAAGAAGCCCCTCCAGCTCCAACGAGACAAGCTCAGCCGACGCAACCATATCATAGAGGCTCGAGAGCGAGTACGGGTCCGACTTATTCCGGGCAGACCGCAGCGGGACGGAACGTTACTTCATCGACTTCCCGCCCCACTCAGACCCCAGCCCGTGCGTCACATGGAGAAGGCCGGAATGACGCGCAGAGTGATTTATCTCCCAAGCAATTGGACCAATTGTTCCGGGAAGCAGGAAAGAACGTTAATAGTAATGTAATCGGACAGCCGTTGTTCGTCGACGATTTGGTTGCAGGATATAAGCAGGGATATATGAATGGGCGGCAAAATAATAAGCCAAGAAATGTGATCTTGCTGGCCGGGGCCCCGGGAACAGGCAAAAAAACAGCTTTGGAATGGCTGGTTCGGGAGATATATGCACGCGGACTAACGTCCGGGCCACATCTTTCTGAAATTGATTTACAGCGTTATGAGGCCGATGAGCTATCGGGAAATTTTATCAGTGATATGGCGGAGGCTTTCCAGCATTCCGAGGGCACGGTGTTATTTCAGGGGATCAAAGGGGCTGACCCGGCTTTTATCAGCCTAGTCGCCAAGCTTGCCGGGGAAGGCAGTTTTCGAACCAAAGAAGGGGTTCGCATAAGCGCCGCCGATTATTTCATCATCTTCTATATCGATGAACATGCAGAGAGAGAAAGCGAATATGGGCAAGTTCCGGCCGTGCTGGCAAAGCATCTCCCCGTGTCTATCTTACAAACCGTCCTTGCATCGGCAATATCCTCACCGATAGAGCGGGAGACGATGAAGCAGATCGCCGAGATCTTAATCGGGAAAGCGATAGAAGATCTGTCAAGGGATATGCATACAAAGATTGCCGTCCATCCTTCCACGTATGGGGCGCTGGCCGATATAGCCGCAGCCAATAAAACGTTCGGCGAGGCTGTGCAGCACTGGATTGATAAGGAGCTCACCCCTATATTGTCTGGTCTGCGGGCCCGTAATGAGATTCGTGGCAATGAGAGTGTACGAATCCATTTCAAGAACAGTTCTTTTGTTGTGGCGTCGAATTCGTTTGAAGTTCCGATCAAAGCCGTATCTTTCGTTCGTCAGGAGTCGATTGACGATGTTTTGGAGGAATTAAACGCGCTAACGGGTCTGGAACCTGTTAAAAAGTTCGTCTATGAGCTGATGGAGACGGTACAGGTTAACCAACTGAGGGCCAGGGAAGGTGAAAGCTCTGTGGCGATGTCGCTTCACATGGTGTTTACCGGGAATCCGGGAACCGGCAAAACGACGGTCGCCCGCTTGATCGGCCGCATTCTGAAGGCGCTCGGGTTACTGCCGCAAGGTCAATTGATCGAAGTGACAAGACAGGATCTTGTCGGACAGTATGTGGGCTCTACTGCTCCGAAAACGATAGCACAGGTCAATGAGGCCTTGGGAGGCGTATTGTTCATCGACGAGGCCTACACGCTCGCCCGTCACGACCACGATACGTTCGGCATCGAAGCGATCGACACGATTGTCAAGGCAATGGAGGACCACCGGGATCAGCTTGTTGTCGTGCTGGCAGGGTATACCCAGGAGATGGAGACTTTTCTGCGGTCGAATCCGGGTTTGCGCTCCAGATTTCCATTCATCGTGGAATTCCCGGATTACAAGGCGGCAGATATGCTGGACATTATGATTCAGATGGCGAGCAAAAACGGTTTCCGGATAGAAACCGACGCTTACGAGGGTTTAATCGAGTTGTTCGATCAAAAGCAAATCCCCGGCCGCAACGACAGCGGCAACGGCCGGCTTGTCCGCAATTTGTTCGAAGAGGCTGTCCGTAAGCAGGCGACTCGGCTCAGAGGTCTGATGTCAGGGGCAGATGCAGACTTGCAAGTATTGACCGGGGCAGACTTCGGGATCGGGGAGAAGGAAGCCTTTAATATCGAGAATGAGCTCGCCGGAATTGTCGGATTGGAGAAAGTCAAACTATTCGTCCGAACGTTAGAGAAACAGCTTATTGTTGATCGAAGGCGGAAGGAAGCCGGGATTCATGTCGATACCGGTCAGACTCTCAACATGATTTTTTCGGGGAATCCCGGTACCGGCAAGACAACGATGGCGCGGCTGGTGGCAGGGATGCTCCGGTCCATGGGCTATTTGAAAAAAGGACACCTCGTTGAGGTGGACCGATCCGATCTGGTAGCGGAGTATGTCGGCCAGACGGCCAGCAAGACCAAGCTGGTTGTCGAATCTGCTCTTGGCGGCGTGCTCTTCATCGACGAAGCCTATGCGCTTGCGCAGGATGGCGTGCAGGGCGGGGGCTTCGGTAAGGAAGCGATCGATGCACTGGTTCGTCTTATCGAGCTTCATAAGGACAATTTGGTTGTCATTTTGGCGGGTTACACGGAAGATATGCAGCGGTTTGTTCAAGTCAACCCGGGTCTTTCCTCGCGCTTCCCGCTGCAAATCGAGTTTCCCGATTATACGGCGGAGGAAATGCAGCAAATCGCTTCGATTATGGTAAAGGCTCGCGGTTTTGCCTTAGCCCCGGATGTGGCGGGTTTGCTCGAATCCTATTTTAACGGGAAGCAAATCCCGGGCAGAAAGGACGGAGGCAACGGCCGGCTCGTCCGTAATACGCTGGAGGGAGCGATACGCAAGCAAGCGGAGCGATTGGCCGATCACCCCGATATTGCGGCGGATCGGTTAAATGAGCTGACTGTGGAGGATTTTGGGCTGTCGGCACCTGCAGACCTTGCGAAAAAGCAGGCGAATGCGCTTGGAGCGCTCGACGACGTTGTCGGTCTGTCCTCCGTTAAGGAATTTGTGAGAAGCCTATCGGCTCAAATTGAGGTAGCCAAGCGCCGTGAAGAGTTGGGGCTGCCCAAGGCTTCCGCTCAAGCTCTTCATATGGTGTTCAAAGGAAACCCGGGAACCGGCAAAACGACCATTGCCCGTATTTTGGCCCAGCGATTTAAAGAACTTGGCGTGACCAAGACCGATACGCTGGTAGAGACCGATCGTTCCGGCCTGGTTGCCGGTTATGTGGGGCAAACCGCGCTCAAGACGAAAGAAGTTATCGAGCGCGCTCTGGGCGGAATCCTGTTTGTGGATGAGGCTTACGCTCTGGCGGAAGGGGATCAATTCGGACAAGAAGCGATCGATACGCTCGTCAAGGCCATGGACGATTACCGGGACAGGCTCATCGTGATATTGGCCGGCTACGACGAAGACATGGAGCGTTTCTTGAACCGCAATGCGGGGCTCCGCTCCAGGTTTCCCAATATGATTACTTTCCCCGACTATACAGCCGGAGAAATGCTGCGAATTGCCCGTCTCCTGGTAAAGGCGCAAGGGTATGTGATCGTCCCAGAAGCGGAAGCCGCGCTGCTCTCCATTTTGGAGACCTATGAAGGAGATAGGACCGCAGGCAATGGACGGCTTGTTCGCAATTTGGTCGAGAAGGCGATTCGAGGCCACGCCTTGCGTATGAGCATGAAGGCCGATGCCACAGCCGAGGAATTGTCCGCATTGATGCCTGAAGACTTTCAAGGAAAGACGGGGTGATGGAATGAATGTCCTGAAATGGCTGCTTGCTCTCTTATTTTTTCATCCTCTCATGATCGGGGTCATTTTCCTTACGTTTCTCATGCCTTTCATGATATATGCCGATCTAAATAATATTCTGGTAAACGAGGTTCCGGTCGCTGGTGGCAGTGTGATCGTACTAAGCCTTTTCGCTTTTTTTATTTATTTGACCATGAGGGTCAAATTTTTAGGTATCCCCTATCGTAAAATTACGATCTTGCTTCCAGCCTTGCAAATGCTCATTTATACCAGCTTCGCTCTATCGGTAGGAGTTATCATTCTCAACAAATGGGCGGACGAGGGGCTTTATTCCAAAGGATGGGCCATTATGCTTCTGCTGCTTGCGATTACGGCTATCCGATTATGCATGTCTCTGCTGTACTGGAAATATCCGGTTGTTCGGCGGACAAATCGATATAAGGAATAGTGAGGAGAAGGAAATTGACAGATCACCGACAAGATGAGCAAAGACCGAAGTCAAACGAGCCCGACCCATATGAGCTTCGGCAAACGGAAAATGAGGATGTCCCTAAGGAATTTACAGGGGCGTCAGACAATCGCAAGTCATCTTCTAACGGAAAAAAAGGAAATAAGCAACGATTCTGGATCGGAATTACGGCGCTTATCACGTTTGGGATGTTCATGTATTTCCAGGGTCCAAACGGCAGTATAAAAGATGTTCAATCGAATGGGATCGGTAAAGGGATGAAGGCGGGTATCCAACTGGTCGCGGCCGACGATTCGGCGGGACTCGAAGCCAGGGATTTCAACATTGAGATGAAGAAAAATACGACGACAGGCCGCATGCTGATCTGGGATTTCGCCGCGGAAGACGGTGATGTCGTTACGGTGAAGGTAGACGGCAATATTCTTCAATCGAACATAACTATCATGCACAGCCCGGTGGCGCTTGATATTCCGATTCCAAGTGTGGTTGAAATTACAGGTGTCAAGGACGGCGGAGGCGGGATTACATACGGGGTTAAGTTCCCCGGAGCCGTTCAGAATAACGCTTATTTCAATGCGGCGCCGGTAGGCTCCTCTAACGTCTATACGATAACCGGGCAGTAGGGAAAGCGCTAACCATAATGGAAATAAGAGACAAACATAAACCTGATTTAAAGGTTAATAAGCACCATGTTAAGTAAAAAAGCCATTCGAGGAGGCTATCACGTGGGAAGATCATTCGCAAATTTGCATATCAAGTCGCGAAGCCTTGAGAAGACTGTCGAAGCACTAGGAGAGCTGAGCAAAGCGCATGGCCATGTTTTAGGCAAGCGGAATAATGAGGCTCAAGCTACCAAAGAGGTCATGTATATAAGCAAAAGCAACGAGAACTGGATCAGCGTGCTCCACGACTATTTTGTATGGGGGACGGTGAAGAAGGCCGGCAAAGCGTTGTCCCAGCTTATCGAAGGGCCGGTAATGACCGCCTCCTACATGAATGAGGAAATATTCGAGCTGTCGATTTTCGAGAATGGAGAGATAGGAGCCGAAAGAATCTTTTGCGAACAGTGGACGAGGGAAGAATATGAACATCTGCAAGAAGAGCGCATTAATGATGACTACCTGCGGAAAGCGTTGGATATCTCTAATGAAGATTTTGACGACTTAATTAGCATTACGAGTCCGGCCCAAGCCGTAGATAAGCTGTCCGAACTCGTGGGAGTGTCCTTATGGAGTGATTCGGAGTGGATACCGCACGAAGAAACTCTCAGAGAACAATTTGAGAAACATGAATTTTAAGATGCTCTGAAGCGACAAAAGCCGTCTGTGCGTATAAGCCATGATGCGATTCACGATTTGAGCAAATGGTGGATTTTCAGCAAATAGGAATTTGTGATCGATGGCAACTGGGAGGGTTTATGAATGCGTAAGATATGGAAAAGAAGGATTCTGATCAATAATCCTGCTTCGCTGGACCGGGTTCAGATCGAGCAGGACTTGCGCAGCGGCAACCAAGTAATTGTCCAGTTCTCTCACCCGGATTTTTATGGCTCCATCCTGGAAGAAGTGGATGAGCTTTGCGCGCGCTGGGATGAGGATTTCGGAGTACGTTTCTACGCCCACTATTCTCTGTCTTTCGATTGCCATACTCTCTTGCGGATTCCTCATGTCAAAATGCTGCAGCTTAATAGTCTCGTTCAGGCACATAACACAGAAGCATTGGCCAAGCTGGATAATCTATCCAGTTTAAGCTTGGAGATATACGAGCTGGAGAATTCGGAAATTCTCGGGATGGATACGCTGCGCTCTCTTAAAATTTTAAATGTTATCTCCGATAAAAAGACCCTTAACCTGCAATATTTTAAAGAATTCTCTTGTCTGGAAGAGCTGCATGTAGGGGGCAAGGTTAAAAACCTGGATGCCATCGGTTATCTGGAGGATTTGAATTATCTCGCGCTGCATTCGATCGGCAAACTGCCGTTACATTTTATTAACCGGTTGAAGAAGCTGAAGCACCTTCGCATTTTGCTTGGAGGCCGGGAGCATATTCAGGAAATTGAAGAGAATGAAATCGAGAATCTGGAGATCTCTAGAGTCCGCGGTTTTCATGACCTGACCAATATTACGGCCTTTCAAGCGCTGAATAGGCTGGTTATTGAGGATCAGATCCAGCTGCAAGAAATCAGCTTTGACCAGGAAATGAAGGCACTGGAGGAGCTGTCTATCCGGAATTGTAAAGGCTTGTCTCGCTTGACGGGATTGGAGCGACTGCCTGTGCTGCACAAGCTTCGCCTTTTAAAAACGGCAGTCGATTTTGATTCCTTTATCAATCAGAAACTTCCGAATTCCTTATCTTCAGTGGAGTTTACAACTTTCAAAAGTAAAGCAGACCGGGAAATACAACAATCTTTATCAAAAATGGGTTTTCATTAAAGGGTTAGTCTTGGCGGCCGCTTCGTTTCTCCGGAATCCCTGTACTCTCCGGTTAAGCGGACTTAAGTATAACTAAGGAAGATGGGGGCCGAAATCATGGTTGCGTTAAATTTTGCCTGTACCTGGATATTGCTCGTTGCCTCATGTTCGGCGGTATGGTGGAGCTTCAGAACAGAAAAGCTTATAACGGTCTCTTGGCTGGCGTTTCTGCTCCCCGCCGTCTTCCAGTTCGCGGCCGCTTTTCGGACCGGCCCCGGCCAAGCGAAATCGCTGATCGTGTTCGGCTGCATAAATCTTGTGCTTGCTGCCCTTGCGGGTGTGGCTGTCTGGTACCTAGTCCAAGTGGCTAATGCGTATAAAAGGGGCAAATGATTCGTATAGGAAGAGAGGACCGAACTTATGTATGAGCGTTTGGCAGAAAAACTGAAAACGACTTCCGCTCTAAAATGGTTTCCCGGCCGTGGTGCGGAAGAGAGCTGGATTGCGGAAGCCGAGGAGGAATTAGGATTCCGCCTGCCGCCGTCTTACCGCTGGTGGCTGGTTCATTACGGTAATGCGCGGTTAAGTGGCGGGAATATTCTAACGATTGTTGCTCCGGAATACAGAGAGGACTATGACGGCGGCCTTCTTTACATACATAGACTGAATAAAGCCGAAGAATGGTGGGTAAGCCGGTTTCCCCACAGACTGGACTTGTTCGTGCCGGATAGCGACGAGCTTTATTTTTTTGATACGTCCATTAGGGATGAGCAGGGAGAATTTCCGGTCATGTGTTATGATCTCATGAATGATTTTATAGACAAGTATGCGTCAACGTTTGCGGAATTTCTGGAACGGCTGATTGACGAGCGTTCTTAGATGAAAAGATGACGAGCAGGCGCACGCTGCCGCGCTGGATTTTGAGAGCAGCCGCACCTCAAACGCCCAAAACACCTCCCAAAAGGAGGTGTTTTGACTTTTTAAGCTAGAGCAGCTTTACTTATTTGGACTCGGTGAGCCGGCCTACAAGCACCCAATACATCAATAGAGCGAACAAGGTAATCGCACAAAGGATCCATAGCACTGTTCCGAAAGATACGACATCCATTAGAGACGCGGTATAGGTGATGCCTATGGAAACGGCCACATTCAACACCAGGTTGTAGAATCCGATGGCTGTTCCGGATCTTTCCACAGGGATGGAGCGGATACATGAATCCAGCATAGGCGCGTACATGAATGCGAAGGATCCCGAGAACAGCAGCATGGAGAGAACATATACAAGAACCGAGCCTCCGATAAGGCCGGGCAAAGCCAGGCTGCATACGATGACGATCATAGCGATGGAAACCGCCTGCTTATTGGTCAATACTTTGGCTATTTTTCCGGACAGCGAACCGACCAGTACCGCCGTTACATAACCTGGTATCAGCAGCAGCGAGATCGTGTCGAGCTGGAGATTGTACATCTTTTGAAGCAGGAACGGGAAAATAAAGATGTAGCCCAGTTGAACGGAATAGATCACAAAGGCGATGGCAAGAACCGCGGCAAACCGTTTATTCTGGAAAAAGGAAATCCCGATGAACGACTTCTTACTCTTGCTGATATAGCCAAGAAATAGTCCGGCTGCCGCTATGAAGATCGCAATAAAAATCCAGTTGAAATCCGTTAAATACATCATGACGGAAGTCGTAATGGCGGATATTAGAAGCAGTCCGATAAAATCCACATGACTCTTCCGGGATTGTTCCTTCGGCAAATATTTAAGAATGAAGGGAAGCAGGATTAAGGACAGCAGCGGGATTAAGAATAACGTGGACCAATTTAAATAGGTGGACACGTAACCCCCCGTAATGGAACCGATAACAAGAGAAAGCGAATAGCTGCTTGTGCTGAGTCCCAGGAACTTTTTCTGCTCCCCTTTGGGCAGGTGTTTCGTTACATAGATCACATATAAAGTTTCAGCCGCGGCCAGGCCCGCCGTCTGGATCATACGGGCAATAACAACGAGCAGATAAGAGTGCTGAAAAATAAAACCGATAACAGAGCCGATGCAGATTAAGATAATGCCTGCACTCAGCAGCTTTCTGATACTGATCGTGTCGGCCAAGGAGGCATAGATGACAGCGCCGATTCCGATCACAAGTCCCGCCAATGAGGCTTGCCAGTCTGACCGCCGCTGCCGAGATTCCGAGATCCTCAGCAATTGCTACCGAAACCAGCTTGAATGAGTTATCGATAATTAAGGCAAAAACGAAAAAGAGCAGAATGACAGGTACGGCCCTTTTTGCCTGAAAGGATGGGGTAGTTTGCGGTGTCTGTTCAGTTATTGCAGCCATTAGCCACATTCCTTTCTTGGGATGGAATGATTAAGCAAGTTCCAGTGCAATTTCCATCATTTTAGTGAAGGCGGTCTGTCTTTCTTCAGGCGTCGTGGATTCATGTCTGAAAATGTGATCGCTGATCGTCAAGATGCACAGTGCGTTAACGCCCGCATGGGCCGCGTTCATATACAGGCCGGCAGATTCCATCTCGGCACATAGAATGCCCATTTCACTCCATTTCTTCAGTGCCGTCGGGTCCGCATTATAGAAAATGTCACTGGAGAGCACATTGCCTACATGAACCTTCTGCCCCTGTGCATCCGCTATTTTCTTGGCTTTTTCCAACAGCTCGAATGAGGCCGTAATCGAATAGTGACCGGGAAGATTGTACTGGTGACCATAATTGGAATCGGTTGCAGAACCCATCGCGAAAACAATGTCATACAGGTTCAAATGATCTTGAATCGCCCCGGCGGAACCGATTCGGATGAGATTTTTAACACCGAATACATGAATCAGCTCCCACGAATACAGGCTCATGCTTGGAGTTCCCATTCCGGTTCCCATCACGGATATTTTTCTGCCCTTGAAAGTTCCCGTGTAGCCCAGCATACCGCGGACTTCGTTGAACTGGACGACATTTTCCAAAAAATTCTCGGCAATAAACTTCGCTCTTAAGGGATCGCCCGGTAATAGAATCGTCTCGGCGATCTCTGCTCCATTAGGTTGAATATGCGGCGTTTCTTTAGGGGATGTACTCATGTTAAATCTCCTTTTTTTACAAAATGGTATAGTTGTATATTAAGTTGTCTAATTTGTACACATATAAAGTACCATATATCGTGTTCCTTAATCAACTTATTTTTTCTGGATAATATCTGATCATCTATCCCTTAAGGGGGGCTTCTATGCAAAAGGGCAGTGATCTCTCCATTATGGAGAAACCACTGCCCTGTCCGTTCTAAACGTCCTATTTCCTTGAAGCGTTGATCACAATCCGGCTAAATTCTTTAGGAATATAATATTTATTGTACACAATAGGGTACTGCTCATTTATATATAGGCTTTCCAGCAGCAAGTCACACCCCTCGCCGGCATCAAATTCAAATTTTTGTGAGGGGGTATTCATCACCGTGGAATGTTTGACCTCCACCGTTGCGGTGTTAGCCAACTCATATACCTTATTCTCCAGCATGTCCAGCAGCTGATCTTCATTTTGGAGGTCCAGGTTCAATTCGGTTACGGCCTCAATTGCCATAAAGGTAAAACCGTAAGCCACCGCCTGTCCTTTGCTCTTATACCAGCGCTCAACGGCTACTACAGCCGTGGCCTTCCTTTTCAGGACCTCTTTGGTGTAGTCACTTTCCAAATCGAGTCTGAACCGGATGTCGACATGGTCAATGTCCTCCGTATGGCACTTATAAATGGGATTTCCGATTTTGTCCAACCCGTCATTTCTCTGCACCATCCGGGATGGAGTAACAAAGTTTCCTTTCCCATGAATACTCTTCACCAGCCCGTCATCCTGCAAGAGAGCTAATGCTTGTCTTAACGTCATTCTGCTTACGTCGAACATTTTGGCAAGTTCAGGTTCGGTAGGCAATTGACTGTCGGAGGGGAACACACCGCTCATTATTTTTTTGAAAAGTTCATCGTATACGGTAAGGTACAGCGGTTTTTTTGCTTTGGGCAGATGTTCCGGCTTTATTTCCATCGGTCCACACACCTATTCTCTAAATTCATCCGTTAGAGCCTATTATATCACACCTGTAATCTTGAGTTTGGGCCGGTCTTACGGCCAGAAGGTTGACTCTTAACCCGCGCGAAAAAGGCGGCTGTGATGTGAAATCGCGCTTGTTCATTTTATTATATGGCCTGTGACAGTAACACATCCGCTTCGCCCGCAATATGATGAGTCTAGAAATCTAAAGAGGTGAGCCGAATGGCAGTCGTAAAAGCCAGGGACCAGGATATTGATATGTTGGCAAGGTTGCTTCGAGCCGAAGCTGAGACCGAAGGAGAAAAGGGCATGCTCCTTGTCGGTAATGTCGGCGTTAACCGGATCAGAGCGAATTGCTCCGATTTTAAAGGAATCCGGACCATTCCTCAAATGATTAACCAGGCGCATGCGTTCGAAGCCTTGCAGCACGGTTTGTACTATCAAAAAGCCAGGGACAGGGAACGCCGTCTGGCGCGGCGGGCTGTGAACGGAGAGCGGAATTGGCCGGGGAAATTCTCCCTGTGGTATTTCCGTCCGGGAACGTTCGAAAATCCCGGACCCTGTCCGCCGACTTGGTATAATCAGCCGCTCGCAGGACGCTGGAAGAAGCACTGTTTCTATGAACCGACCGCGGGAGAATGTGAGAATATCTATAACACGTTCTAATTTTATAGGTTAGCTCATTTAATGCCGCGTATATCGCGGCTTCTTTGAGTTTTCGTACACACCAAGGAAGTCGTCACATGAAAGGGGAAATAAGGGTTAGTCGACAAAGGATGGAATTATTAATGTTGCTTCCTTGTAACTGCGTGTGGTATTAGAAGATAAAGGAAGTGGTTAGAAAAAACGATTAGAAGGTGATGACTATGATTAAAAAAATCGGCGAGTTTATTGGCTGGGCTAAAGAAAACGGATGGGATATAACCGAAAAATCCGGGTCTCCGTTAAATTTAGATAGCAGCATTATAACTAGATACAAAGAAATCCCCAAGGAATATTTGGATTTTTTAAGCGTGGTTGATACATGTGTGACACCGGATGAGAAGACTTGGTTTATTTGTGAGAATGAGTTCAACAATAGCTCGGATGGTGCTTTTAAGTGGAATGAAGTTGAATTGCTCAGTTTAGAAGCGGCCATGGATGATAGTAACTGGAAATCGGAAATAACTACGTGGTGGGATCGTTACTTGCCCATAGTTATGTCAGTTGATGGGGGATATTCCTTCTATGCGATGGATGTAACAAACGATAAAGGTGCAATTGTACGCGGGTGTGAGCCTGAATTCGAGGAAGCTGAAAAAATAGCAAATACTTTTGAAGAATTTTTAGCATTAATTATGTCGAATTCAATAGGGTTCCAGTGATGCGTAAAGGGATATTAAAGGGTCACTATCATTTCACTTGTATAGCAGTCAGCTAAGGAGGAATCAAGTTGCAGCAGCTCTTTAAAGATCTGATTAAGCAGGATGTAAAGCCGTTCCTTGCTAAGCATGGCTTCGCAAAAAAGAGTTTAACGTTCAGTAAAACAACAGAGGGCCTCATCTACATAATCAATTTCCAAAAATCTTCCGGAAATGCGGCCGAGAAAGTCATGTTCTATGTGAACTGTGGCATTTACGCGGCGGAGTTAGCGCAGATCCAATCGAAACAAATTTTGACGGGGCCTCAGGAAACGGAGTGTCACTTCAGAGCAAGAATCGGGGAAATTGCCCGGGCTGTTCCGGACCGATTCGCCATCACTCCCGATACGAACATGGATGATTTAAGAAAAACGCTGTTAAGCGGATTGGAAGAAGTTATTCATTTCTATGAGACGATGACGAGTGCCAGATCCATTGCGGATTATTATATGGCGGGTCCGTTTCTGCATTTAGGTGAAGAGAGCTTTCATCTGCTGCTGCAATCCGGCGATACGGCAGCGGCCAAACATTATTTGAAGTCCTTGCATGAAAAATACGGCACGGAAAGCCGATGGACTATATTCGAAAACAAGTACAAAACTATTTTCGATAAATACGGAGTGGAATTCGTTAAGCTGTAAGCCCGGACGTAAAAAACCGGCATCGCCCTCGAACAAAAGGTGCGATGCCGGAATGTAAATTAACGGCTAAATTCCTTGTTGAATATTTTGTCCCTGCCCGTGATAACATCCGGACCTACCGCGTTGATAACCGTCACCAAGATATGCTCCCCGCCCAGAGGGCCTCCGGCTCTCGACTCAAATCCGAAAGTGCCTCCGGCATGTCCCCAATAAGATTGTCCGTCCGGCGTTTTCTCTTCATATACGCCCAGTCCGACTTTGCCGATAGGGCTGTCTACTGTTGTGAGCATCTGGTCCATCATCTCCTGATTAAGGAGCTTTCCGCCTAAAAGGGCACTGAAAAAGGTAGTCAGATCATCGACTGTCGAAACCATATCTCCGGCCGCATTCGCCCAGGATTGATTCACTTCCGTCATATCATACAAATGGCCCGACCGGTCCATGTTATATCCTCTGGCATGGTTGCCGGGAATGTGCGTATTGGCTTCCGTAACGAAGGTCCCCTTCAGCCCAAGCGGTTCGATGATCCGTTTTCTGATCTGCTCCGCATACGTATCCCCGGTTACCTTCCGGATAATTTGACCGGCCAGCACGGTATTGATGTTGGAATAGCTCCAGCCCTCTCCCGGCGCGAATACAGGCGGCTTTGCAAGTGACTTGCTTATGAGTTCATCCACGCTATAGTAGCGGAATGGATTTTGAGGCAGGGTAATGTCCCGCATATCCAAATCGGTGTAGTTCGCAAGTCCGCTCGTATGGTTCAGTAACTGGCGAATCGTAATTTTGTTGCCGTCATATCCATTGCCTTGCACGACACCCGGCAGCCATTTTTCGACGGAGTCATCCAGGTTTAATTGCTTTTCTTCGGCCAACTGCAAGACGACCGTAGCGGTGAATGTTTTCGTGATACTTCCGATTCGGAATGAAAAGTCAGGCCGGACCGGGCGCGGTACTTCCAAGCTGGCTGTACCTTTGGCGTATGACCAGCGTTCTCCATTTTTGAGTCCGCCTGCCATTACACTCGGAATGTTCTTGTTGGTTACCACTTGATCCACGACAAGTTTGACTTCATCGCGATGCTTTTTTTTCTTCTCCTCCTCCGTCAGGTCTCCCTTGGTTTCTACCGCGAATTCAGGTGTCAAAATATCGTTGATATGTGTTTCCGCACCGCCAAGCACATTGAAATTGATCGAGATGACATGTTGGCCGTCCGCCGTTCCGCCTGCAAAGTTAGTGAACCCGGGAATGCCGCCGCCATGTCCCCATACGCTGACGCCACCCGGCAGCTTAGTTTCATGCACGCCAAGTCCGTAATTCCCAAGCGGGCTCTCGACCGTGGTCATCATTTCCTTCTTCATCTCCGGTGTCAACAGCTTTCCGCTCAATAAGGCACGGAAAAATGTCGTCAAATCTTCTCCGGTCGAGATCATTTCCCCGGCGGCATTCGTGAAAGACGGATTAAGCCAAGTAATATCCACTAATTTGTCTCCGGTGTTCAGGTAGCCCCGGGCATTCTTTTTCGGGATATCTGCCGAGCTGCCGGGCAAAAATGTTTCGTTAAGCTTAAGCGGCTCAATAATTCGTTTCTTGATCTGCTCGGCATACGTATCTCCGGTGACTTTCTTGATAATGAGCCCCACAAGGGCTGTGTTCGTGTTCGAATAGTGGAAGCCTGTTACCGGCTTCATCGCTAAAGAGCGGGCTATTAATTGTTCGGCTGTGAAGTTTTGATTCGGGTTCGAAAGCAAACTATCCTTGAGCGCTCCATCCAAATAGTCCGGAATTCCGCTCGTATGATTCAGCAGCTGGCGGATCGTCACTTTATTGCCGTCATGCCCGTTGCCCTGCACGACACCCGGCAGCCATTTCTCGACCGTATCGTCGAGGCTGATTTTCTTCTCGCCGGCAAGCTGCAAGGCAACCGTGGCGACAAACGTCTTCGTTGTGCTTCCGATCCGGAAAGCGGAATCGGCATCCACTTTGTGATTTTTCTCGATATTGGCTTCGCCGGCGGCATACGACCAGCTTGCGTCACCCTTCTTTACGGTAACAATAACGCCGGGAATGTCCTTCGTATTGGCGGCTTTATCGATAGCTTGCTGGACCGGCGTCTGAGCCGTCGTGCGGGCACTTCCATAACTAGGGAAGATTAGCGTCCCTGCCACTATCGCCGACAAAGTTAAGGCAATTCCCTTTTGAATAGTAAATGATTTCATCTCGCATCGCTCCTGTTATTTGGATGTTGTGTGTTGGTCTACGTTCTCACCTTACCCGGAGCGCTGTAAAAACGGATAGCAGCAAAACCGCCCGATTTTTGATGACATCGTACTTAGACGTGTCACATTTTCGTTATGACAAACTGTCAAATGTGCGACGTGACATGCTCATCCGGCGGGTGCTAATGGTTCAATCCTTCCTTTTCTTGACGAAGCGGGAAATCATGAGGCATGATGAATTTGGATCTATTCATGAAATGGTTTGCCACAATAAAATAAAGCGGGTGCAATAATCGGTGTTGTCCATTATCAAAAAGTGGTTCTGGTACGATTGGATCGTTTTTGCGATACGTACATTCTGGCTGGTCATTATCCTAAGTGCCGGATTTATCAACCCGTCCTTGTTCGTTATGCCGTTCTGGATTGTGGTCATCCCGGCCTCCGTGGTTTATGTCTTTCCGTTAGTCATCCAATATCGAAAAGAAAGCTGGTATCTTGGGGCCGAAGTCATCGGAGCGGGCTTCTTCCATCTTTATTTAGCCTTCGCGGCGCCGGGGCTGCTCTGGGCTTTCACTTTACTCGTCATGATTATCGGTTTGGGGAGCAACCGGAGGACGTACGTATGGACGGGCCTCCCGGTCGGGATCATTTTTCCTGCCATCAACGGCTGGATAGCCGATCGCTCCCCGTTTGAGTTTATCTTCAGCTGCTGCTTTGGTTTTGCCATCGGCTTCGCGTTTAACGTATTAATTCAGTCGAACAAGCAGGCCCGGATTATTCAAGAGCAGAAACAACTGCTGGAGCAGCATATTACACGGATTGAGGAACTTACACTGATGGAGGAGCGCAACCGGTTGTCACATGAACTTCATGACACGATCGGACATACGTTAACCTCGATGATCATCGGGGTGGAATCGCTGAGATCGTCCGTGCCCGATTCAGAGATTGAGAGGATCGATTCGCTTGTCCGTGTCGCGCAGCGCAGTCTGGATGATATCCGTAAGCATCTGCATCAGCTTTCTTCCGTTTCGCCGGGTCTTTCGTCAGGTGAGTCGCTGCGGCAGTTAACGGACGAATTTATGAAGTCGACCGGGGTGGCGGTCAGCTTTCGCGTAATCGGCAGTGAAATTCGTCTGATGCAAGAAATAAACTTTTGTTTATATCGCTGTTTGCAAGAGTCTCTTACCAATGCGGTTCGTCACGGTCAAGCGAGCGCAATATCCGTTCAACTGCATTTCGATAGTCAGCAGCTCCGGCTGCAGATTGAAGATAACGGTATGGGGGCGGAAAGCATCCGTTTCGGATTTGGGTTGAATGGGATCCGGGAACGGCTGGATCCGCTTCACGGAACACTGACCGTCCATTCTCAAGTAGAACAAGGAACCGTGATTATATGTACCATTCCGCTGCAGACGGAGCCTGTTCAGGGTATGATCCGCCTGCTGATTGTCGACGATCAGGAGATCGTTACCGACAGCTTGAAGCGAATTTTTGATCAGCATGCGGATTTTCTTGTCGTGGGTACGGCCGGGGACGGTCATGCGGCATTAGGGGGCTGTGAGCAATCGAAGCCGGATGTCGTGCTCATGGATATTCGGATGCAGGGAATGAACGGGCTTGAAGCTTTACTGGAGATCAAGCAACGCTGGCCCGCCGTGAAGGTGGTGCTTATGACGACGTTTGAGGATTCCATACCGGCGGCAACCGCACTGGAGCACGGGGCGGAAGGCTATATGCTGAAGTCGATTCACCCGCGGGAGATGAAGGAAGCCCTGAAAGTTATCTTTAACGGAGGCACATGGATCGATCAATCGATCGCCACGCGATTATTCGAAGAGATGAAGCGTCAGCGTGAGCAGTTGGAGAAGTACAGCTCCAGTCCGGAGCACTACCCCTATGGGCTTACGAAACGCGAGATGGAGATTTTGCGGCATCTGGCCAACGGACTGCGCTACAAGTCAATCGCCGCCAAAATGTGTTTGTCGGAGGGGACGATCCGCAATTATTGTTCGATTCTTTACTCGAAGTCTCGGGGTCAACAAACGTGAAGAAGCGGTAGGGTTGGCGCTATCGGAAAGTATTTTATAACACGCGGGGAGGCGATCCAAGGTTATGCAGGAACCGGATAAAACCTACAACACTGCGGTGGAGGCCACTCTCGAAGTGATCGGAGGCAAGTGGAAGCCGGTCATTCTGTTTCATCTCACGTTCGGAAAAAAGCGCAATGGCGAACTGATGCACCTGATGCCTGCAGTCACGCAAAAGGTGCTGACCCAGCAGTTAAAGGAACTGGTGGAGGACGGAATAGTGTCCCGTATTTCTTATAACGAAGTGCCGCCGAGAGTCGAATATGAATTGACCGACTATGGCTGGGGCTTGAAGGATATCCTTCATCTCATGTGCAGATGGGGCGATACGCATATTGATAAGGTGTACGGGGATAGGGGAAGGGTATTATTCGTACCGCCGCAATCGGATAGATGAGATAGAAAAAGCACCGAAAACCGGTTCCTGGATATGGGAAACCGGTTTTCTGCGTTTATCCCTAAATTACGGGATTACTTTCCGCTTACGGAAGTCTTCAAAGATGTCCATGAACATTTTCTCCGTATCGATGAAGTCATGGAAGCCGAAACGGCGCGCTTTGGTGCCGTCGGCAAAAAAGTCGTAATCCCAGGAGAATACAAAATCCCCGAATCGCCAGGAAAAAACGTCCCGGAAGCTGTTATCCGCCAAATCATATTTCTCCACCATGGTGTTCCACAACGCTTCTTTGTCCGCCATGACGACATCCAAAGACATCGGTAAGGGGGGCGCTGTCTCCAGCCCGAAAAATGCCGCGATCTTCGGCCACAGCTCATTCCAGCGGAAAAGGTCTCCGTTCGTAATGTTAAATGCCTGATTCGCGCAGCGTTCATCGGTTGCCGCCCACACAGTCGCCCGGGCCAGCAGACCGGCATCGGTCATTTCCAGCAGGCTGTGGTAGGCACCGGGCTTACCTGGGAAGCGGAGCGGCAGACCGAGTTCTTTGGACATGGATGCGTAAATCGCGATAACCATGGCGAGGTTCATCGGATTGCCCAGGGCAAATCCGCATACGACCGACGGGCGAAGGGCCGACCAGGTCCACTTGCTGCCGGATTGCCGCCGCTCAAGGAATTGCTGCTGGTCAACGTTGAACTCCGGCGGCATATGATAGGCGTCCGTTTCCCGCGCAGGCGTCTTAAAAGGGCCGAGATGTGCCCCGTACACCTTATAACCCTGCATTAGACTGATATGCTGCAGTTTAGGGGCGATCGGTTCGACCGCATTAACCGTGTTTACAAGCATGGCGAGGTTAGGCGGAACCAGTTCGGCCCAAGTGGGGCGGTCTTGATAAGCGGCGTAGAAGATATGAGTGACTTCGGTCAGGTTGCCCAGCTTATCCCGGGTATCCTCCTCATTTAGCAGATCAGCCGCCACATACCGTACCCGGGGTGTATCCTCTCCGCCGCGTCGGGAAACCCCGATAATATCCCACTCGGGGAGCGTCATTAAATGCTCGATGAGGTTCCGTCCGATTACTCCGTTAGCTCCAATGACAAGAGCGGTTTTACGTGAAAAGGCTGTTTCTGGTTTCATAGGGCTCTCCTCCTTCTTATAGTGGCTATTATGAGAGGAGAGAGGGAGATTGAGAAGTACGCACTTTGGAATCACATAAGCACTTGAAAGTAACGTAGGGCCCCTTGGAGGCTAATAAAACACGCAGGTCAGCACGGGATAGCCGAAAATCGGTCCCATACAGTATGAAACCGCATCACGATCATAAGCAGCGGCAAAAGAGATCGAATGGTGCGCGAGAGCATTTTCTATTGACAAGGGGAAAAAGAAAAGATAAAGTAACTCCTATGAGATTGATAATCATTATCATTATAAGGGGATAAATTAACATGAAGAAAAGGCTCCTCCTTCCGTTGTTCCTGCTGGTGCTCTTTGTAATTAGCGCGTGCGGAAACAAAGCCGCTAACGACAATCAGGCGGGCTCCGTCTCGTCAAATCCGGGTCAAGCGGCCAATACCGCAGCGAACTCCGACACGGCGTCCAAATCGAACGCCGGTACAAAGACGTATCAGTCCGAGTCCGGTCCCGTACAGGTTCCGGCCAATCCCAAGAGAATCGTTGCACTGACGAATGCGCCGAACGTGCTATCGCTTAACGGTACGCTGGTGGGTGTTGACGAATGGACGAACAAGAACCCGTTATTCACCGGCAAGCTGTCGGGTGTAAAGGTCGTATCGCCGGACAATCTGGAAAAGATTATCGAGTTGGACCCGGACCTTATTATCACCGGTACCGACACCAAAAATTTAGACATGCTCAAAGAGATCGCGCCAACCGTCGCGTACACATGGGGGAAGCTGGACTACCTGAACCAGCAGCTGGAAATCGGAAAGCTGCTTAACAAGGAGCAGGAAACCCAAACTTGGATCGACGGCTTCAAACAGCGGGCTGCCGAGACAGGTAAGGCAATCAAGGCGAAGTTCGGGGACAACGTGTCCGTGTCCGTTATAGAGACGGATTCGAAGAGCTTCTATGTATTCGGCGACAAATGGGCGCGGGGAACCGAAGTGCTGTATCAGGCGATGGGACTGGGCATGCCGGAGAAGGTCAAAGCCGAAACGACGGGCCCCGGTTATTATACGCTATCATCTGAGGTGCTCGGTGATTACGCCGGTGATTTCCTTGTTCTGAGCAGAAGCTCCAAGGGTGATAATTCGTTCATGAAGACGGCGACCTGGAACAATATCCCCGCTGTCAAAAACAAGCATGTCATCGAGATCGACACGGAATCGTCCACATACAGCGATCCGACGACGCTTGAGTACTTGCTAGGCATTTTTAAAACCGCTTTTCTCCAGTAAACGGAGAAATAATTCATAGAGTGAAGCGGAGGTTCTCCTCCCCGCTATCAAGGAATCCAGCGTTATTACAACGCATGGATTCCTTTTATTTTGTACCGTTGAAACCAGAAAAAAATCACGCTCATCATATGGGAGATAACAGGCCGAGTAGTCCGGTATATTCGGGTTATCTTCGTTTCGTCTCCACCTACAAATACATACTCTTTGCCCTCTCGTTGAAGAATTCCGTTACATTTCTATACTCCGCTATATCTATACGGTTCTGACGCAGTATTTTCTGAATAAAGATGGCATCGGTAAAAATGGCGTTGATGATCTTGCCGCACCATTGTGGGGAGGCTTTGAAGTAATCCACCAGGGCGTTAATTTCCTCAAAATTAAAATAAAGGATATACGCGGCATAATTCTGGAGCAGCGTTTTGAAACAATGGTCGCGATACGGGCTGGAGCGGTGATCAGAGAGAAGGTCCGCCATCACGTTAAACAGCTCGGTTTTATTTTGTGCATACCTATGGATCAACCTATCGACGTTATTGATCCCCTGCAGGATATCTTCTAACCCTTCCTCGTTTGGCATCGCCAGCCTGGATTTACCCTCGATTGCGCTTAACAGCCCCAGGGTGACATGTTTGTACGTTTGGATTTCATGGGGGGCCAGGTCCAATTGGTCCTTATACTTGTCGACATTTTCGCTGTAGTAGTCATGATAGGTTGAAAAATAGCGTTCCACGCTAATGCCGGTTCTGGTATGAACCAGATTTTGCTCAAGGAATGAAAAGGAATAGAGGGTTTCCTCGTTAACCGGGTGCGCATAAAGATAGAAAAAGAAGAAGAATTCCCTAAGCTGAGCCCGCTGTTCTTCGCTTAGTGCGGTAATATCGGACAATTGGGCTAGCTGGAAGAAGCAATAGTTTTTCATAAAATCATTCATTTCATGGTATGCGTTAACCTTAACAATCGACGTTGTCGTGTTAACCGTAAACAGCAGGTAATAGAAGATCAGTTCGTCGTATACATCCAGCTGTGCAAAATCCGCCGAGAGCAGAGGCTTCCAGTCCGGGTTCGCCGTGTAGTTGGGATCTCTCGGCTGTAATTCGGAGATCCATTCACTGAACGGCAGACTCTGCCGCCCTGTTAAAAACAGCTCTGTACTCTCGTCTTCACACAAACCGTATTCGAAGCCTTCCGTTAGTACGGGCGGCATTTTCCTGTCGAATTTTAAGTTCAGATAATCCTGATACAGCAATTGAAGTTTCATGGTCCGATCCCTCGTTTGTTGATGAAGTCTTGGTCAAACAGCTCTTTTCCGAATTCTATGCTGTGTCCATCATAGCGGCTCTTTGACGCCTGTTCAAATTACATTTTTGCCGGGGAAAAAGTTCATGGTTTTCATGAAATAAATGGAACTTTTTTTAAAGGAGGATATCAGTAAATGTCGAATTTATTTGTCGAAAAATAGCAAAAAAACAAGAATGGAGGACCAACCCACTTACTAGATATATACACCCCCCAGGTGTCTATATAAATCTGAACCCAGTAATACAAGGAGGATGTTACTTGAAAGAAGGAAGGTTAAGACCGGTTTTAGCGTTGGTGTTGTCGATCCTGTTGTTACTGCCAACCCAATTCGCCTACGGTGCCAAGGACGCGGGGACAGGGGATGTATACGATTTTTCACTGACTGTCAGTGAAATCGTCAGCAACGGCAGCAACGGAACGAGCGTCGTTGTCGAAAAAGCCCCTTTACAAGGAGCAAAGGTATCCGTTGACGGAAAAGAATATATAACAGACAGTTCGGGCCTCTCTGTGACGGCTTTGTCTAACGGCACTTACGGTTTTTCGATAACCAAAGACGGGTATCAGGGGCAAACGGGAACCGTTACGATAAATGGAGGCTCCCAAACTCTATCGCGGACATTGACTCCGATGTCGCCGCCAACCGTCAAGATGGCCCCGGTGGGCCAGATTACCACGACTACCGCGGATGTCGGCGGTAAGGTGACAAACGACGGCGGGGCAGACGTGACCGAACACGGAATCGTCTACAGCACGGTGCGCAATTTTGCGGCAGAGAGCGGCACGAAGGTACCCGCAGGCGGCACGACCGGGACGAACGAAGTGTTTATGGCCGCTTTGTCCGGGCTGCTTCCGGGGGAAAACTACTACTATTTCCGTGCTTACGCAACCAACAGCGTCGGAACGGGTTACAGCGATGAATTTTCTTTCTACACGAAGCGCACCGAGCCGACGGTAACCACATCGGTTTACACCGCTTCGGTGACCAGCGTAACGGCGACCGTATACGGCAATGTGCTGAGCACCGGCATATGGCCCTTTGTTGAGCGGGGTATCGAAGTGAAGACTCAGTATCCGACGATGAAATCAACGAAGTATCCGGTGGCGGGTACAACCGGCGAGTTCAGTGTACCGCTCACCGATTTACAGCAGGGCGTCCGATATACGGTGCGAGCCTATGTAAAGACAACTCATGATTATGACTACGGGGATGAACTGGCCTTCGATACCAAACCGAAGGAGCCGGAACTGACGACAGAACTTCCTACCGTGGATTACATGAACGTTGTTTTGGCAAGCAAAATCAAGTATATCGGCAGCAATGTAACGTCGATTAAGGATAGCCATAACAGCCGCGGTTTTGTTATAGATACAAACCCGAATCCGACGCTTGAATCCGGTATGAAGATTCGTGCGGGTTACGGAGAACCGCATAAGGAATTCGTAACGTATATGCTGGCGCAGGAGCTAGCCAGAGGAACGACGTATTATGCGCGCTCTTTTGCAACGAACGATGAAGGTTTAACGGGCTACGGCAATGAAGTCTCTTTTACCACGGTAAGCCTGGCTCCGACGGTAACGACACCGGAAGCTTCGCTAGTCACGGCGACAACCGCTACCATTGGCGGTAATGTAACCGAAGACGGCGGTGCAGCCGTTACGGAACGCGGCGTGCTTTACAGTACGGACCCGAGCCTTACCGTCAATAGGGGTACGAAAGTGACGGCTCCGGGCACGACGGGCGAGTTCAGCGTCCCTTTAACCGACTTGAAGCCCAATAAGACCTATTACATGCGCGCTTATGCGATCAACAAAAACGGGACGAGCTATGGCGCCGAGAAGTTCTTTGAAACATTAGGAGCCTCGCCGACGCCTACCCCGACACCGCCAACGACGCCAAACGCCAAAACTCCGACGTTGACGACTATCACGAATATGCTGAATCCTTCTCAGCAGGGCCAGTCGGTCACGTTTACGGTGAAAACCACTTCGCATCCGCAGACGTCCGGCACTTTAACCGGAACGGTTAAGCTTATGGACGGTTCCGCTTTGCTCGATACTCTTACGCTGGAACCTAAGGGCATCTCGAACGGATATGCGATTGCAACGTATACGACAAGTGCTTTAACCGTGGGAGACCATTCGCTTACGGCCGTATATAGCGGAGACAATCAGTTCGCCGAAGGTACGTCCGCGCCGTTTATTCAGACGGTAAAAGGAACGACAAACCCAGGCGGCGGTGGCGGTGGTGGTGGTGGCGGCGGCCATGATGAGGATGACGATGAGCAGAAGCCGTCTCCTCCACCGGCAGAAGTGAAACCGACACCGGTTCCGCCGACTCCTTCACCGGAAGTGAAACCGACACCGGCACCGACACCGGTTTCGCCGAAACCAACGCCTGCGCCGGACGACGATATTTTCAAGAAAGATGTCTTCCAAGGCAAAAATCCGGTTGAGGATATCCAGGCCAAGATCAACGCGGCTATTAAAAATCCGAAACCGGCGTTTACCCCTGTCGACATGAAGAATCACTGGGCAGGGAAGACCATTGATATTTTCTTGAAACTTAATATTATTTACGGCTACGAGGACAACACGATTAAACCGAACCGGGAAATGTCCCGCGGGGAATTCGTGGCGATTCTTTCCCGTATCTTTGACGTCGGGGGCACGAATCCGGCCGGTTTGAACGACGTAAAAGGCCACTGGGCACAAGAGCCGATCGAGAAGTTCGTGCAAGCGGGAATCATCGGCGGGTTCGGTGACGGAACATTCAAACCGGACAGGTTCATTACCCGTCAAGAGATGGTCGTGATTTTGTCCAGGATCGTGAATCTGCAAGGGGCCGGCCATGCGGGTGATTCAAGCGTCGATCCGATGGATTTGGCGGCTCAAGCGGGAATCATCGAGGGCAGCGGCGACGGGAAGTTAAACCCCGGCGGCACGGCCGGCCGTGCGGATGCGCTGCAGTTGATTCTGAATACGCTGCAGCTCAACTCAAGTATTAAGACGATGCTTGAAATCATGGCGGATTAACTGGCCGTCCAACTAATTTTATAGTCTCGGAAGAGCACCCCGATTGTATTCTTATGGAATAGATCGGGGCTTTTTTTATGTTTAAGAGGCTGTGCAGGGGAACCGGCAGTTGAGTGATTAGATTCCGCAGATAGAGATTAGCGGATTGTGTGGGATTAAGAGACTCCTGTTTTACGATAGCGACAAGGTGGGGCTGTCCCAGAGGGGCAGCTTTTTTACTTAAAGTTTTGAAATTCCTAGAAAATGTAATATGATAGATACGTTGACATTATTTGTATAGTAGGCGTTGCTCTTACACGATTTAGAGACCGTAACCTAAGGAGTGATAGAAATGGCGCGTGTATTATTTATTAACGCGGGATCAGAGGGACACATCAATCCGACGATCGGCGTTGTGCAGGAGCTTGTAGCGCGTGGAGAAGAGGTGGTGTACTTCTGTCTCGGGGCTTATAGGGAACGTATCGAGAAGGCGGGAGCTTCGGTACGGACAATTGACGATCAAAAATTTATAGAAGCCTTTATGTCCGGCGGAAGGGACTATGTGCTCGAAAGAGCCAACGGACTTTTGCTTACGGCCGATGTCGTCATTCCGACCGTTCTGGAGCAGATACGGGGAGAGCATTTTGATTACATGATCCATGACTCCATGTTCGGATGCGGGCGTTTGCTTGCCGGGATTCTTAAGCTTCCCGCCATCAGCTCGTGCACTTCTTTTGCGCATATTAAAGAAACGTTCGATACTATCCTGGAACCGCCTCCCTTAAAGACTCCCGAAGAAATCGTTGAACGGTTTTACAGCCTGGCGGCAGCGGTAAGCGAAAAATACGGGGTGGATGTCCGTTCTCCTTACGAGGCGTTTTATAATCCTGCCCCGCTTACTATCGTGTATACGACAAGAGAGTTTCAAACGGATCCGGAGGCATTCGACCAAACGTACAAATTTGTAGGTCCGTCCATCTCTTCGCGGCCGGCTCAACAAAATTTCGATTTGACTGCAATCAAGGGGAAAAACCCGATTTACATCTCGCTCGGCACCGTTTTTAACGATGCTGTTGATTTCTACAAACTTTGTTTCGAGGCGTTCGGGAACACGGAGCATACGATTGTCATGTCGGTAGGAAATAACACCCCGATTTCCGACTTGGGGGAGATACCCGGTAATTTCATCGTCAAAAATTACGTTCCGCAAACGGAACTTCTGCAGCACACGAAGTTATTTATTACACACGGCGGAATGAACAGCACGAGTGAAGGTCTTTATTACGGGGTTCCGCTCGTGGTCATCCCGCAGAATGCGGACCAGCCGATGGTTGCGGGTCAGGTTGCCAAGATCGGAGCGGGCCTTGCCTTACAGATGCAAGGCTTGACCGCGAATCAGCTGCGTGAAGCCGCCGATCAAGTGCTGAGTCTCCCGTCTTTCCGGAAAGCCGTAGCCTATATCGGCGAATCTTTTCGAAAATCCGGCGGATATCGTCAAGCCGTTGATGAGATTTTTGAATTTAAAAGCCGGTCTCATGTCCGGATATAGCATTTTTTAAACCGCGAAGAGATAAGGCTGTCCCGGAGAGGAGCGGCCTTTTTGTTTTTTTCACAGGGGAGATTTGAAAACGGGCCATTTACAGTCCAAACGGGTTTTACCAAGCGGAAAAGAAATGATTTAACAATCCACTGACATATTCCCGGATTTGCTGTAACAATCCCCTCCTACAATAGTCCTATTACACTGTGGATGGGGCGATTACTTGCTTATGTCAATCAAAAGGATAAAAAAAAGCTTAGCCATCTTTTTAACGATTATGGTCGTGTTACAAACATTTTTAAGCGGTATTGTCGTAAGCGCTGCCGGGGAACCTTCGGTAACGGTTGCGGCTTCCGTGAAATTGATCGATAAAGGCTCTTTGTGGAGCTACAGCGATGAAGGGCTCGACTACGGATATGCGATGAAAAGTCCTTTTGATTTTTCGAAGTGGAAGGTGAGTGCGGCTCCTTTCGGTTATAAGGTGACGGGCGGGGTAGCCACGGGAGACGTGGGGCCTCAAACCGATTTCGGCAAGGCCGCCACCGTGCTCAGCTTTGGCGGTAACGAGAAGAAAAAGCACATTACGACGTATTTCAGTAAAACCGTTCCGATCAGCGACACCGCCGCTTACGAATCGTATAAAGCAGCGCTGGGAGTAGACGACGGTATTGTGCTTTATGCGAACGGAATCGAAGTATACCGGGCGGGGATGTCCGTAACGGAAGCGACGTACACGACGTATGCGACCTCGAATAAATCCGACCCGGTCGTATACAAGGAGGATTTAAGCGTCAACCTCAAGGCGGCATTGAAAAACGGTGACAACGTCATTACCGCCGAGATTCACAATTCGAGCGATTCCAGTTCCGACTTGTATTTCGATATGGAACTGACGGCAGTTCTCAAGCAGAGCGGGAACGGCGGTACAGGCGGTGGTTCGGGAACAGGGCCTGCAGACGGGAAAAACATCGTTTTGTTGCCTCAGAACGCGGCATGGAAATACCTAGATAACGGAACCGATCAGGCAGCCGCCTGGAGGGGAGACCAATTCGCAGACTCCGCTTGGAACACACAAAACGGACCTTTCGGGTATCCGGCGGGAAAGGCGACCGACGCATTCGGCAGCGTTAAGCAGCCGATCAGCTACGGGAATAACGCCAGTATGAAGTATCGGACTTCTTACTTCCGCACGACGATAGACGTGAAGAATCTCGTGGATTATAAGAAAATCGTAGGCACGTTCGGTATCGATGACGGGGCGGTTCTCTATATCAACGGCAAGGAAGTTTACCGTTTTAACATGCCGGACGGCGAACCGAATTTCCAAACGCTCAGCTCCGCTACGATCAACGAGCCTGCAACAGAAACAGCGGATTTAACGGCCGTGTTAAATGGAGTGTTACATAACGGTGTCAATGTGCTGGCGGCGGAAGTCCATCAGCGCAGTGACAGCAGTTCAGACCTCTACTGGGATATGAAGCTCGTTGCGAACCCGGATGAGACCCCTTCAGGCGGAGGAGGGATTAAGGGGCCCGTCGTTCCGTCCGCCGTCGCCCTGACGTTTAACGGCGATCCGAAGACTTCGCAAGGTTTCGCCTGGTATACGGATCCCAGCGTAACGGGCACTAAGCTGGAGATTGCCGAATCCGCTAAAGTCGTCAATGGTACGTTCCCGGCCGGTACGGCACAAACGTTCGAGGGAACGGCACTGCCGGTCAGCGTCTACCAGTCCAGTTCGGACAAGAGTTCAGGCAAGTTCACGACTTATGCCAGCCATAAAGTTACGGCCTCCGGTCTCAAGCCGGGCACAACTTACAGCTACCGGATCGGTGACGGACAAGACGGACATTGGAGTGACATTCGCAGCTTTACCACCGAGGGGTCCGGGGATTCGTTTACATTCCTCTATACAACGGATCCTCAAGGGACGACGGAAAGTGAATACGTCACATGGAAGCACACTTTAGAGGAAGCCCTTAACAAGTTCCCGACCTCCAAGTTCGTAACCATCACAGGCGACCTTGTAGACAACGGGGATATCGAGAACCAATGGATGTGGCTGCTGAACCAGCCGAAGGATCTTTTCTCCAAGCTGCCGGTGGTACCGGCGCTCGGTAATCATGAGAGTAAGGCAAACAATAATTTCACGTATCATTTCAATTTGCCTAACACTTCAAACACGGAAGCGAAGCCGGACGGATCGGTTTACTCATTCGATTACGGTCCTGCTCACTTTATGGTGATTAACACCGAGTATAACGAAGCCAAAGGCATCGATACCGTCTACAAGAAACAAGAAGAATGGCTGCGTGCGGAAGCGGCCAAAACAGACAAGAAGTGGAAAATCGTAATGTTCCATAAATCGCCGTACTCCGTGGCGAGTCACACGAACGACAGCGATGTCCTGTTCTTCCGTAAAAAGCTGACGGCTTTGTTCGACGAATTGGGTATCGATGTCGTGCTTAGCGGTCATGATCATACCTACACGAGAACATATCCGATGTTTGATAATGTGCCGGAGAAGACATCGACCAATGAGAATAACCAGATAATCGACCCGAAAGGAACTTTGTATCTGGTGAGCAATGCGGCGGGAGATAAGCGTTATACGCCAAAAGCGGGACCGTTCCCTTTTGCCGCTAAGTACGGGCAGCCCGGCAAAGAAATGTTCACGGGTATAACGGTCACGGATAATTCGATGTCGTTCCAAGTGTATACGACGACGGAGACGGGAACGACAGACCTGTACGATCAATTCAGCGTTCAAAAAACGGATGCGAAACCTAACCCGGTTAGAGATGCCCGGATGAGTACCATTCAAAACGGACAGTCCACGCTCACATGGAATGCTCCGCAAGGCGGTCCGGCACCGACGGCTTACCGAATCTATGAAAAAAATGACCAATTGGGAGCAAACTGGAACGCAAGAGTGGTTCCGACGGTGAGCTCTGCGACGTATGCGTTGACTAATCTTAACCCGTCCAAAACCTATCAATTTGCTATTAAGGCCATGAGCGGCAAGAACAGCTCGGATGAAGTTATTGCCGTTTATGGCAATAGCGGTAACGATGGCGGCGGCAATAGCGGCAACGGCAATAACGGCAGCGGCGACAATGCCGGCAATACAGGCAACAATGGTACCAATGGCAACAACAGTAACAGTGGCAATAACGGCAGCAACAACGGCAGCGGAAACAACGGCAACACGAATACAGGCGGAGGAAAACCGACTCCCAAACCGCAAGTGCAATTAACGGATATTAAAGATCATTGGGCTTATTCCGTCATTATCCAAGCGCTTGAGAAAGGATTTATCGCGGGATACGAGGATGGTTCGTTCAAGCCGGATAAGCAAATTAACCGCATTGAGATTATCTCGATGCTTGCCAGGGCGCTTCAGTTGAAAGACACAGGGGCGGACGTCGCTTTTACGGATGCGCAAACAGTTCCGGAGTGGGCGCAGGTGTATGTTTCTCAGGCTGTGAGTGCAGGGTTAATCGACGGATTTTCCGACCATACTCTTCGGCCGAATCAATCTCTGTCCCGGCTGGAACTGGTTACCTTAATCGTTCGCGCCTCCAAAATCACCGTCGATCCGAATGCAGAACCTGCATTCTCGGATTCGGACAAGATTCCTTCGTGGGGAGCCCCTTATGTAGCCGCGGCGGCTAAAGAGGGACTCATTCAGGGAATGGGCGACAATAAATTCGCACCGGACGCAACGGCTACGAGGGCCGAATCGGTAACCATGATCGCATCTTTGCTGAAATACCTTAAAAAGTAAGTGATCTAGAGATAAGCTTCCCCTTAATCAATATCGGGGGAGCTTATTTTTTTGAGGCAGCATAGCTAAATAAAATTTTGCTGAATTCGTTGCCGGCGGCAAAAATCCTTTGAGACTGGCCGTAATTTTACAAGTCATGCGGGCGTCCGGGACAAGCAGACAGAATGTTGTTGTCAAATTCACTTCTCCGTGGTACTATGTTTTCAAATAAGTTAAACGATTAACGAAAGCGTTACCAAACTTCTAAGGGGGGGAGGTTCAATGGCAACTCTCAAGGATATTGCCAAGCATGCGAATGTGAGCGCCTGTACGGTTTCGAGATATTTAAACTCCAATATCGTGGTTAAAAAAACGACGGAAGCCCGGATTCAGCAGGCCATCAAAGAGCTTGGATACATACCCAATGTAGTGGCCAAAGCGCTCAAGCGTAATGAAACATCTAATGTTGCCGTCATCTTGCCCAAGATAAACAATCTATACTACTCCGAGATTACTTCCGGGATCAGTCAAACGTTAAGCAGTCATCATTATAATCTTTTTGTTTATGAAGTAGACAATCAGAATATGAATGAAGAGGACATTCTTCAGCTGATGCGTGAGAATATGATAGCGGGAATCATCTTTATCGGATTGTTCTCGGATAAATCTTTTCAAGAAAGCATTCAAAGTGTTCTCGAATGGGAGATTCCCGTTGTGTATGCGAACAGATGCATTCCTTATAAGGGTTTTCCGCTGGTATATCCCGATCTGGTAAAGGCGGGGAAACTAGGTGCGGAGCATCTTCTCTCAAAAGGGAAAAGTAAACTGGCTATCGTGCATAAGCATTTGCCGGACCCGCTGCTGGATTACTTTCTTGAAGGGTTTAGACAAGCCGGAGACGGGGCATGCGAACCGCTGATCATGGTCATTGAAGAGGGCAGGGAACTGCCTGACCGTTGCGTCTCCACGCTTCTTGAGAACAACATTGACGGCGTATTTGTACTGAATGAATTAAGCGCTATTTATTTAACCAAGGCTTTGAACAAATCCGATATTCGGATTGTGCAGGATATGGCGGTATTAAGCCTAGGCAATTCCCTGATGTCTGAAATTTCCACGCCGGAGCTTAGCTGTGTGGATTTGCAGAACCGGGAACTGGGCGTCAGAAGCGCGGAAATGATTTTAGGCCAGATCCGCAAACAGGCCATTGAACCGGTAACGGTTTTGGACCCTTTGATTATCGAACGAAACTCCACCTGATATTCGGAACCGTCAGAAGCTGAATGAGGCAGCCGCGCAGATTGGAAAATGCCGGTTTCGTATTCTGGAGTGGGGCGTTCTTTTAAACGTTTAGTTAAACGATTAACTTAATTTTTAATAAGTTTGCAAGGTTCCTTTTTTTAATCCCAATTAGTTAATCGATTAACTAATTTATTGTGAAACGATTATTGAGTCCGGATAAGTCTTGAGCCCAGCTCTGCTTATACATTTCTTTTTACAAAGGAGAACGAACCTATGAAACAAACGGAAGTCAATCAGCTTGCTAAAGTTCATGCCATTTTTGACGTTTTAAAAGGAAAAGAAGAAGCCGATCTCCTTCTGAGAAACTTGAACATTTTGGATGTGCATGGCGAAACGGTCTACCAGGGTTCTATCTTGGTTTATGATAAACGCATCGTTGCGCTTAACCCGGACGAGTCTCTGATTCGAGTAAAAGAAGTTTTTGACGGGCAAGGGCTGTATGCGATTCCCGGTTTGATCGATGCGCATCTCCATTTCGAATCTCAACTGGCAAATCCGACGGCGCTGGCCGAAGCGATGGTTCCTTGCGGGACTACGACGATCTATGCGGAATGCCTCGATCTGCTTAGCGCGGCAGGCGAGAACGGCATTCAAGCCGCCCGGGATTTGTTCAAGGAATACGATAAGCTGCCTTACCGATTGTATGCGTTTGCACCGGGTAAAAAGACGGCCGCCGAAGTCACCAAAGCGGTCCTGGACATAGAGCCGGTCATCGGTCTGGGCGAATTTGAGCACTTTACCTACAGCTCGGGCGATGAGGATGATTTCCGCAAAGCCGCCTGGCTTAGGGAGAAGGGCGGTTTTATGAACGGGCATTGGGGAGTGACCGCTCTTTCCGATATGATCTTGAACTATCTGCCCGCGATCGGCGTTTCGAATAATCACGACGTCTGGACGGGGGACGATATCGAGAAAAGCATCCGCTACGGCCTGGCCACTCAAATCAAGTTCGGCGTAGGCAGCAGCGAAGTGATTAAAACCCTGCTTAGATCGATCGTGGACCGCAAGTTCCCGACGGATAACTTTATGCTGTGCACGGACAATATTTCCATCGAACGGCTGTTAAAGATGGGGCATATGGACTGGATTATCTCCCTCTGTACCGAAATGGGCATCCCTCCTATCAAGGCCATCAAAATGGCTTCCTACAATACGGCAAAATCGTTCCACATGGAGGATGAGATCGGGTCTTTGACGCCGGGACGCTTTGCGGATATCGTCTTGACCGACAGCCTGTCTAAAATAAATCCTCTCTATGTTTTTAAAGACGGCGAGCTGATCGCGAAGGACAAAAAAATGCTTAAAAACGCGGATATCGACTACTCTTCGATGCGTACAAAAGGGAAGCCCGGACTGGATGACCTGACACCGGAACAGCTCGATATCGTGCCTATGGAAATATCGGAAGACGGTACGCAGGCAAAAGTCTATTTGTTCGACGTCTACGGCCGCGGACATGCCAAATTCTATCATGAAATCTGGGTTCCGCTGAAAGACGGCAAAGTTGTTCCGGAATATGAAGGAGAGAAGTACAGCCGCCTGTCGGTCATTCAGCGTTATGCCAACGGTAAACGGCACGTAGTCAACGGTCTGTTCAAAGGCGTGTCCATAGAGCGCGGCGCGGTCGCCACTTTCTGGCCGGCTCCAAAGCCTTACTTTGTCGTCGTCGGACAGGACAGCGAAGAAATGTGCCACTGTGCCAAAGAGGTGGATCAGTATTCCGGAGCTTGTATCGTAACGGAGAACAAAATGAATAAAGCCGTCATGCCTCTCGAAATTTACGGAGTGATGGCGGATATGACCGTGAACGAACTAACGTCTAGCGCGGGTGCAATCGATGCTGCCCTGGAGGAATTCGGAAACCGTAATGAAGGCGAGCCGGTCGTGAACAAGCTCCTGAGCCTGTTTATTTCCCTGCACCGCTTCCGCTTCATGGAATAGCAAGAAAGACTTCGGAGTTCAGCGTAGTTTTTGATGAAGAGGCGAAACGATGTCCTGACGAGAGGATGCCGATTCAGGCATTCTCCGGGGACGGGGACCAAAGTCATGAGGAAGCCGCTGTGATTTTTATATTGTGTAAGCGCTTCCGTTATTGAGATAATAAGTCGACCAGGCAAGCCCGGGATTACAAAAAACATGTAGGAAGAGGGACGGTATATGCAACCAACCAATACGGCACCCGCAGAGCTGCAAGGCAACAGTTTGACGAGGCGCTGGATCCTTTATTTAATCGGCATTTATATCCTGACTTTAGGCGTCAGCCTTGCAATAAGGGCCGGTATCGGGATTTCGCCCCAAAGCAGTCTTACCCGGGTGATGACGGTCATTCAGCCTAACCTGAGCCAAGGTACTTATAATTTTCTTCTGGAACTTTTCATGCTGCTGCTGACTTACCTGGTTTTACCGAAAGATTTTAAATTAAAGAACTTTGCTTCCCTGATTCCGGCCTTGGCCCTTGCTTTTTTCCTGGATTTTAATCTGCAGCTCACCAGCTTTATTAAATTGGACGTGTATTATACAAAGCTAATGCTTCTCGTTTTCGGAGACGCGGCTTTGGCCCTGGGCCTCTTCATGATGATCCAGGCGAACCTGGTCCTTATGCCTATCGATATGTTTGTGAACACGGTGTTCAAAAAAACGGGCAAGAAGTGGGGGAACATTAAAACCGTTTTTGACTGCTCCCTGCTCCTGCTTGCGGCGTGTATCGGTCTGATTTTCCTGCATAAAATCATGTTCATTCGCGAGGGGACGATACTTAACGCCATCCTTGTCGGGCAATACATCAAGTTGTATACGTATCTGTTTAACCGCTCAAGAGCGAAGAAGGGACTGGCTCCCAAGATAGTGAAGCACTGAAAGATACGGCGGCGCCGCGCTTTGCCTGTAAGGAGTCCGGTTACGGAGCTTTGCAGGCAAACCGGCAAAGTGGGGGCTCATCCTTCCCTACCATACAATACGGCAGCCTGCGATTAAAGCGGCTCCCTAGTCATGTTCAAGCCTCTCTTGAACACCTAGCGGAAAATCCCGGACAACCGGGATTTTTTGTGTCTCTGCTCGTGTTTTCCAGAAAAAAGTCCGGTTAGACCGCGTCAGGCTGGAGCCGGTACTTGAAGCGGGAGGTTGAAGTTTGCCGTCGTCTCACTCATCCCGTCTCCAGCGGTTATGTCATCTTCTCCCCATTGATCCTCACACCATCGAGTATCGTGTTTCCCCAAACCGGAAGCAGGCCGGTCTCTCCCGTAAAACGGCTTCCGGCTAACGAGCCGTTATGAAAAACTGCCCCTTCGAAGCTGCATTCCTCAAACCGGCAATGCATAAACATAGCGCCGCGAAAGTTAACATCTGAAAAACGGCATCGTATGAATGACGCGTCGTTTGCTATGGCTTTGCTAAAATTGCTTCCCGTAAAATCGCAATCCTCAAATCGTTCGCCGATCCTGGCATTGTTCAGCTTGGCTCCCCGAAACGAGCAGCGGCTGAATTCACGCGTCACGTACCGGCTATCCAGTTTTACCATGTTAAAACGGCAGTTTGTGAATGCCGAAGTGTTCAGACTTGCAGCCTCCACGAAGCGGGCATAGGACAGATCGACGCCCTGTACCGTCAGGTATTGAATGGTCTCAATGAGTTCGACTCCCCGAAAGTCCTCCAACCCGTCAGCTGTCTGTCCGAAGGGGGAGGAAGGGAAAGACCGTTCTTTTTTGTGCAGGTTTTGTTTGCCTGTAACGGCGGCCAAAGACCGGTTCGCTTCAGCGAGCTGCTCGTCGTCCCACCTTGTGATGAATGGCTTTTTGCTCAAAATGACACCCCCCGTTTCACCGGTGAAGTTTAGGTGCGTAAGAGAAATGCGGATTTCGGCTCTTTTTTATAAGTCCAGTTAATAGTAACATAAATACCGGAAGGCAAAAAAAATCACGTTACAGACAACACAATGAGTGCTACCCTGAATAACAGCGTTGGAGAAGAAGCTATTGGCATAAGCGGACGGGCAATAGCCAGGGTTTTGATACAAGGTGTATAAAAAAAGGACTTATTGATGTAAGTTATACGTAGAGCCAATTCAATGACTTCCAGAGAGCAGGATCGATGAAATGACAGATAACAAGAAAGAGCGTTACCGCTTCAGTGAAGCGCCTATATGGAATATCCAGCGAAAATATTATGAAGAAGCGGGAACGAAGGCATGGAACAATGACCAGGTTCCTCAATACATAACGAGTAATCCGATGATCGCCGCCGCCTATGCGGAAATGATCTTTGGGTTTCTTCAAGACCGGGCGAATAAGGGGTATGGTTCGGAGCCGGTTACAATTGTAGAGCTTGGAGCCGGAGCCGGACGTTTCGCTTACCATGTGCTGTATGAATTGTGTCAGATGAGGGACTACGCGGGAATATCGCTGCCTCCGTTCCGCTATGTCATGACGGATTTGGCGATGAGCAATGTTCTGGCGTGGAAGGAACATCCCGCCCTGCAATCTTTCATAACCGAGGGGGTGCTCGATTTTGCGCAGTTTGACGCTGTCCATGGTACGGTACTTAACCTCGTGGTATCAGGTGCAACCATTGATGAAGGAGATTTAACACAGCCGTTGATTATTGTGGCCAACTACTTTTTTGACGGTATCCCGCAAGAGCTGATTTATGTGAGCGAGGGGCAGATTTATGAGGCGGATGTCGATGTCGAGTATCCCGAACATAAGGATTCCCTCAAACCGTCGGAATGGCTAAATCAAATCACTTTACACTATGAGCACCGGCGGGCCCCCGAGTACGAGCAGGAAACTTATCCTTATCGCGATGTCATCTCCCTTTATCAGGAGCAGCTGGAAGACTCTCATATTTTATTTCCGGCCGCGGGATTAACTTGTTTACAGCGTTTGAATTCATTGTCTCAGGCCGGCTTCCTGTTGATAACGGCAGACAAAGGAGATCATCTGCTGGATAACTGGAAATTCGCGGAGCCGCCGGAGCTGATCCTGCATGGAAGTTTTTCTTTAACGGCCAACTACCATGCGTTTGTACATGTTTTTGAACAAAGAGGAGCCGAGGCGTTATTTCCTCCCCACCATTATAAAAATATAAATGTCGGCTGTATCCTTCATTTGGATAAACCGACGGACTATGCGAATATGAGACTGGCTTATCGCCGGTGCATCGAACGCTTTGGTCCGGATGAGTTTTTTAGTATGAAGGGATGGGTAGACCGGAATCTGGACAGCATGAGACTGGAGCAAATCTTAAGTTTTTGGCGTCTGGGCGGGTACGATGCGGAATTTTTCATTCAGAGCGCGAAGCAGATTTCCAGTCTGTTACCGGATGCAAACGATGAAGAAAAACTCGACTTGTTGAGAGGCATAGAGCTGATGTGGTCATCGTACTACGTCATGGAGCAGCGTTATGATCTGGCGCTTGATGCCGGATTGATCCTCTTTGAGATGGACATGTATGAGCACTCCAAACGATATTTGGAAATTTCGGTACAACAAGAGCAGGATGAGGTCGTATCCACCGTTTATTATTGTCTCGCCATCTGTTGTTTCGAGTTAGACTTAGTGGAAGATGCAGTGAGTTATACAAGAAAGTTGTTGGAGCTTGAGCCTCATCACGAAGAGGCATTGGCCTTGATCAGTCATTTTGATGAGCCCCAATAAAGAGCAGCGGTATCTGCAAAAAAGGTTCAGCACACGATTTGGCTATAGCTAACCGGGAAAAAGAAGGCCGGCTGTATCGAATAAGGGCTGTCCACCGGTCATCCGAGATGACGGTATGGACAGCCTCTTTTGCATGTCCAAAATTGCAAATGTCGGATTAAGAAAATAGAGGGGTAACACAGCCGCGAACCGTAAATAACGGCACAAAATAATGTTCCGAGGAAGAGAGGATGCCGCGGGACCATGTGGAATATAGGTACCATACATGATTGAATAGAAGGAGTGCCCCAAAAACCTTTTGGTTTGTATCCCGATTCTATATTTGGCGGTGAGATAAATGGATCGATTGAAACACAGCGGATTTTACAAGCTGAAATTCTTTGTAACACCGGAGGAATTCAAGAGTATCTTGGGGCTTTTTAAGCCGGAAGAGGCGCAGTTTCAACATACTAATTATGCTCAGACCAAACACGATCAGGATCAGGTGCACGAGGCTTACACAGCGTTTTACCGGTATTTCACAGCGCAGGAGAAACCCGATTACCATCCTTTCTTCGTCTACTCCATTTCTATTGCTAGAAATAATGAAAGCTCGGGATTCTTTGTGAAAAATGAAGGAGTCGCGTTTCCCTGTCACGGGCAGTGGGCGGAAGATGAGCTGCCGTCTGTCACGCTTTCGCTCCCCAAAGGCTTCCAAATCAATCTGGAGGATGAAAAAGGCCCGTATTATGTATATGAGGATATCCGGGAACACCGGCCGTTAACTTATGCATTTTTTGATGAACTGGCAAGCTATACGAAAAAAATCACCAAGCCCCTTCGTTATTCGGCCCGTGAAGCGGCTGCCGGGCAAGAACAAAAGCCGCCTGTTCGCATAAGCAAACATGCGGCGAATGAACTGGCGGCTTCCTGGATTTTCAAGAAATATGAGCTTGTTATGACCGGAAAGCAGTAGGAGCCTGCCCGCCGATATCGAAAAAGAGCTAGACGAACTAAAACTAGAAGCCAGGAAATAGACGGTAGTCTAGAAGATTCCACAAAAAAACACAAACCAAAGTCCTTAATTCAGCATAAACTGAGTTAAGGACTTGGTTTTTTTTGTTTTTAGGGCGTTTGGAAGTACTTAATGGTAGATATTTTAGTGTGAAAATAATTATAATAGAGTAGATAGGGTTATAGTGGAGACAGAATCGGTTTGTTCTTAGGTGGTGCCTTGCTTTTTTACTATACGAAGCAGGCGTGCCTGCTCTTTTTTTATAAATATAGAGGATAAGGAAGGTTATCATGAAAACAGACGTTATCTTAATCGGTGCCGGGGTCATGAGCGCGACTCTGGGATCGTTACTGAAAGAGCTAGTGCCGGAATGGGAAATCAAAGTGTTCGAGAAACTCGCAAAAGCAGGAGAAGAAAGCTCTAACGAATGGAATAACGCGGGTACGGGCCATTCTGCACTGTGCGAGCTTAATTATACTTCCGAAAAACCGGACGGTTCCGTAGATATAAGCAAAGCGATCCAAATTAATGAACAGTTTCAGCTTTCCAGACAGTTCTGGTCTTATCTTGTAAACAGACAGCTGATCCAGAATCCGCAGGATTTTATTATGCCGATTCCGCATATGAGCATGGTGCAGGGGCAAGAGAATGTTACGTTCTTGAAAAAACGCTTTGAAGCGATGTCGAACAACCCCTTGTTCCAAGGGATGGAGTTTTCCGACGATCCGGAGAAACTGAAGGAATGGATTCCCCTAATCATGGAAGGCCGCACTTCAAGTGAACCGATCGCGGCTACAAAAATCGACTCAGGGACGGATGTCAACTTTGGCGCTTTAACGCGCATGCTTTTTGAGTATCTGCAGACCCAGAATGTGGAGATGCATTACAAACATAGCGTGGACAATATTAAACGTGCCGCCGACGGATCGTGGGAATTGAAGGTGCGCAACCTCGATAACGGCAGTGTCGAGCGCCACACGGCGAAGTTCGTCTTTATCGGCGGCGGCGGCGGAAGTCTGCACCTGCTGCAAAAGTCCGGCATTCCCGAAGGAAAACACATCGGCGGATTCCCGGTAAGCGGGCTCTTTATGGTATGCAACAATCCGGAAGTTATCGAACAGCACCATGCCAAAGTATACGGCAAAGCAAAGGTCGGAGCTCCGCCTATGTCGGTTCCGCACTTGGACACACGTTATATCGACAATAAGAAGTCGCTGCTGTTCGGGCCTTTTGCCGGCTTCTCGCCTAAGTTCCTGAAAACGGGCTCCATGTTTGACTTAATCACGTCGGTGAAGCCGGATAATGTCTTGACGATGTTAGCGGCCGGTGTCAAAGAAATGGCCTTGACCAAATACCTGATTGAGCAGGTATTGTTGTCGAATGAGAAGCGCGTGGAAGAACTGCGCGAGTTTATCCCGAACGCCAAAGGCGAGGACTGGGACATCGTCGTAGCGGGCCAGCGTGTGCAGGTAATCAAGGATACGGAAGCCGGAGGCAAAGGAACCCTTCAATTCGGTACGGAGGTTATTACGGCTGCTGACGGTTCGATCGCTGCACTGCTCGGCGCTTCTCCGGGGGCTTCCACCGCGGTTCACGTCATGCTTGAGATTCTGGCAAGATGCTTCCCGCAGCATATAAAAGAGTGGGAGCCGAAGATCAAAGAAATGATTCCTTCTTACGGCCTGTCCCTCTTGAACAATCCGGAACTCTTCCGGGAAATTCTTGCATCGACCGCGCAGACGCTTGGTTTGGCCGAAAAAGAACTGGCGTACAGCTGATTGTCTTATAAAAGAACCTTCTATCCTTTTGGATGGAAGGTTTTTTGCATTTGCGGCAGGAAGAGGGGCCGGGTGGATAGGCAGGCATTTTTAAAAGACCGCAATACATAAGGGGAAGGATAGAAGCCGTTCCAATATATAGTATAATAGAGTCGGAGTTTCTTGAATCCATGTTGAAGGGACTTCACCGATTTACAATGAAGGTTGAAAGATCATGACACAGGAGGAAAGATACATGTATCTGGTATCCGGGCCTAAACCGCTGCCTGACGGCATCGACCGAAGGATTGCGAAAGAAGAGGCCGCTTGTTTTCCGCCCGGCTATCTCCGGTTTTTACGTTCCTTCGGTGAAGGGACCTATAGCGGTTGGATGAATGTCCAGCGGCCGGACCCGGAGGTGCTTAAGCCATTTGCCGAATACGGGTTGTGGGAGCATGACGCGGACAGTCCGATTACCGAGCGGCAGATCGGAGAGTGTGTCGCTATAGGCACGACTGTGGACGGCGATTTTCTGGCGGTGCATCCCCCGACGGCCCGGCTGATCTGGCTGCCTCGCCACGCGGAACAAGTGACGGCAATTTCTCTCCAGACGCGTCAGCAGGAAGAGGAAGGGACGTACGCTTCGGTACTGGACGAAATCTACCGGCAGGTGTACGGACGCGTCCGGGAGAGAGCCGCTTATTACGAACCGTGGACGGGGACCGGGAGCCATCTCTTTCTGCGGCTGCCGCCGGGACCGGATCAGCTTTCGCTGCCGGATCTGTCCGGATTGTGCCGGGCTGCTTTTCCGCCGGATCTGTCCGGATTGTGCCGGGCTGCTTTTCCGCCGGATCTGTCCGTTGAAACCGACTATTCTTGTCACCTCTTCTATCAGACACTTGGCGGTTATGTGAGATTTAATTATGCCAACAAGCAAGAGGTGGCCGTCATGTACGAACAGGATGCATCATCGCAAGAGACGTTCGCCGCTATAAGGCAGTGGCTGGTGTCGAAAGGATGCGAGCCGTATCCGGACAGTAAATGAGGCTTGCCAAACGGCAGCTTTTTTAGACGGATCAAAAAGATCACTAAAAGGAGGAAGGAATGGAACTTTCCTTTTATGTAGATATACATGGAACGTGCGTGGGACAATTGAGAGATGAACTGCTGCCCTTGGAGGAAGCGGCCCGGACATGGGATTTTCCGTATGCTGTCGTTGTGGTATTTCGTGTTCTGCCTGAAAGCTATGAACGAAGGACGTCCAGGCGTTTCGATAGTTCGGATAATATGCTGGCACTGGACATCAGTCTCGGGTATGAACAGTATTTGCGAATGTCGAAAAACGAGCAGCGTGAGGCGCTGGGCATCCGGCTGTACGATTATTTGTCGGAGTCGGTTGCGAAATACAAGAAGCACGCGGATGAGGAGACCAGAGACCGCTTGCTGACCCTGGTGAAAAGCTGGATGCTGGAAAATAACTGGATCGACGGAAAAATAAATAGAGCGCGGGAGCTTCTCGCACAGGATAAGGGAGTTTACGAGGTCAGCCAGGAACTTCAAATGCCTCTGGAGGAAGTTGAATATATCTTGCTGCGTATGAGTGACTGCGATCCTGCGGACGTTCATCCCGATAACAGGAACATCAAGGTCGGATAGACCTGACAATGGACTGCTCTTATATGGTGAGCCTTAAATCCTATAGACCCCGTCAAGAAAGTTGGTATAATAAATAAATCATCTTTGAGGAACAGGCATCGGGTAGGGGGATTATAAGGGTATGGTTGAGAAAAAGGTCACCTGGTTAGAGCTTTTTTATGATCTTCTTTTTGTCGCGGCAGTCTCTAAAGCAACTCATGTTCTGCTGCACGCGGAAAACGGAGTTATTCCCATCGAATATTTAGTCAAATTTGTTCTGATTTTTATCCCGATCTGGTGGGGATGGGTAGGACAAACGCTTTTTGTAAACCGATTCGGTCAAGATATCTTTATCCATCGAATATTGGGCATTTTGCAGCTCTTTTTTATTTTAATCATGACAGCCAGCTTGTCTCCCGATTTCGATCAATACTATATTCCCTTCTTTATCGGATATATAGGATCGAGAGCGCTGACCGCCATTCAATATCTGCTGGTGCATAAATCCAAGGCCGCTCATCAGCAATCGACCGCTTCTTACTTGGGGACCCACTTTTTGATCGGAATATTGATATCTTCTTGTTCGCTTTTCTTTGACTCGTGGATCCGGTATGCCGTTCTGTATTTAGGAATTGCCGTCGATATTATACTTCCCTTAATGGGCCGGAAACACTTGGTAAAAACACCTATACATACCCCTCACTTGTTTGAACGTTTCGCCTTATTTACGCTCATTCTTTTAGGAGAATCGGTGGTCAGTATTCTGGCCGTGCTGCAGTTCAACAGCTGGGATCTGCCATCCGTTTTGTTTGTCGCGTTTACAAGCGTGTTAGTGATCGCCATCTGGTGGCAGTACTTTGAAAATGTTGAAACCAAAGTGAGTAAGGAAATACAAACGGCCGGCCAGACGATTATTTACGGACATTTATTCATCTACTTGTCCATGAGCATGTTAGCCGCTGCCATCCAGCTGTTATATCAAGAGAAACTTAATTACACGTTCATGTTGATGTTTGCGTTCGGGTCCGTACTTCTTTATTTTTTCTCCACCTCTTTGGTTTTTCACTTGTACAGACCGAAACATCTGCGTTTGAAGCCCTATCACTTGGCCATATTATTAGGGATTTTGGGCTGCTGCATAGCATTAAACTTGATTTACCCGGTGCCGAATTATGCGATCGTCGGAGAGATGATGGTTTTCTTTATCGCATATGCGAAAGTGACGACTTGATTTATTGAACATCAGGAATTCTCCAAAAAAGAGTAACGATAAACCATCCGGGAATATTTAAATTCCGGGATGGTTTTGTTTTTACGGCAGAGGTCAGCCTCTCCGGGTACAGTGTATCCGTACATTTCCTGACTGCTATAAGGACGTGTTAAGGAAGGCTGCTCACAGCACCTGCTTCTTTTCCGTGGCAAAATAAAGCAGGGCTACGACCGGGAAGGTGATTCCGATCCATAATGCGGCACTCCATCCCCCCGTGGCGAATATCCACCCCCCGACTGCCGATCCGACGGCTCCGCCGAAGAAGAAAATAGCCATAAAAAGCCCATTCAGACGGCTGCGGATTTCCGGACTCAGCGAGAAGAGCGCGCGTTGTCCAAGTACTAGATTCGCGGATACGCCGGCGTCCAATAACAGGGCTGCAACGACGAGAACGATGACTCCCACGGATGAACCCGTACGGATTATAAGCGGCAGCAGCATAGAAAGGACGACCGCAGCGAGTGCAATCCCTGTTGCAGGTCGGGTCCAGCCGCGGTCGGCCAACCGTCCGGCTACGGGTGCCGCTATGGCACCCGCGACTGCGGCAAGCGCGAACAACGCGATGGCTTTCTGGGAAAAATGAAAGAGCGGACCGGATAACAGCAGCGGTGCCGTTGTCCAGAACAAGCTGAAAGTCGCAAACACACAGGCATGATAGGCAGCCCGGCGGCGTAAGATCGGGGTTGTTCGCAGCAAGTGCCACATCGAACCGAGCAGAGCCGTATAGGTAGTGTCTGTCGAAGGTTTTCTGGCAGGCAGTACCTTTGAGAGGGCGGCAGCCAGGATAAGTACAGCCAGGGCAGACAGCGCGAATACGGCATGCCAGCCGAAGAAGTCCGCGACCAGGCTCGACAGGGGACGCGAAAGCATGATGCCAAGCAGCAGCCCGCTCATGACATTGCCGACCACTTGCCCGCGTGAAGTATCCGCTGCCAGGTAGGATGCGAAGGGGACGAGTACTTGCGCGGCGACCGACCCTAAGCCGATTACAAACGAAGCGGCTAAGAAGGGCACAGCCTGCTTCGACACGGCCGTGACCGCAAGGGCGGCCCCTGTGAGAAGTAAAGAGACGACAACTAACCTCCGATTTTCAACGATATCCCCCAGAGGCACGACAAACAACAGACCCGCAACATAACCAATCTGCGTTAATGTCACGATAAAACCGGAACTGTTTGCGGACAGCCCGATTGAAGAACTGATTTCCCCGATCAAAGGCTGCGCATAATAAAGATTAGCTACAATGATGCCGCATGCGGCTGCCAGCAGCAGGGTGAGCCAGGCGGGGATATTTTTTTCGGTTGTTTGTTTTTTTAAAGCGGTCATGAGAGACAACTCCTTCTATCAAAATATCATGCTCTGAAGCAGTGGCTGTTGCTGCATAGTCCCATGCAAGTATAGTTCCATGCGATGGTTTTCAGAAAGATAAGTGCTCCCTTCTCCGATTTTTTAAATACTGAACGTATAGTTTATTAATTAATAACCAAATAGTATACTGAACGTATGGTTTTGTAAATAGGTGAATTAAACTGTCTTTTTTATTCACAGTTGGTATACTGAACGTATAGTTTTGTAACGATTAAGAGAGGTTTGAACGAAGGGAGACGGTACGATGAATGGCAAAAGAGGCAGACCGCGTAATGTCGAAGCGCAGAAGTCTATCCTTTCCGCTTCTTACGAGTTGCTGCTGGAAAGCGGCTTTCAAGCCGTCACGGTGGATAAAATTGCCGAACGCGCCCAAGTCAGCAAAGCCACGATTTATAAATGGTGGCCTAACAAGGCTGCTGTGGTAATGGACGGTTTCCTGTATGCCGCCACGGCCAGATTGCCCGTGCCTGATACAGGCTCGGCCATGAATGATATTGTCATTCACGCCACGAATTTGACCCGGTTTCTGACGAGCCGGGAAGGAAAGATCATTACGGAATTACTGGGCGAAGGACAGTTTGATGCAGGTTTGGCGGAAGCTTACCGGACCCGCTTCTTCCGTCCACGCCGGCTTGAGGCAAGAGGTCTTCTGGAGAAGGGGATTCAACTCGGAGTATTGAAAAAAGAGCTCGACATCGATATATGCATCGACCTCATCTACGGACCGATTTTCTACCGGCTGCTTGTGACGGGGGACACGTTGGACGAGCCCTATGTGCAGCATCTGGTGCTAACGGCCTTAGACGGAATCCGTTCCACTTGAGCGTGAAATCGGCATGACTGGGTTTTTGAGCGGACGGGCAATGTACGGCTCCTCGGCCCCTCGGACCGAATATAAGAGCAACATTTCAAAATGTAGCCTGTGCTATATTCTTCTTGAATTCGGACAAGGAGATGAGAGCATGAGGAAACTGGAAGGTAAAATCGCTTTAGTAACGGGAGCGAGCAGGGGAATCGGCCGCGCTATCGCACTGCGTCTGGCCGGGGAAGGCGCGTTTGTCGCCGTGCATTACGGACAAAGACGGGACGAGGCGGAGGCGGTGGTCCGGCAGATCAGCCAAAGCGGGGGGAAAGCGTGCGCGATCGGTGCCGACCTGCGTTCTCTTGAAGGCATTCATCATTTATTCGCGGCGCTGGATGAGGCGATCCGGGAACATACGGGCGGCAGCGGGTTCGATATTCTGGTCAACAATGCCGGAATCGGGCAGATTCTCAGCCTCGAAGAGACGACCGAGGGTTCTTTTGACGAAGTGATGACGATTAACGTCAAAGCTCCGCTTTTTGTTACTCAGCAGGCTTTACCGCTCCTGAAGGACGAGGGGCGTATCATTAATGTGTCCTCTTTTGTGACGCGCGCCGCCTCTCCCGGTGTATTTACCTACAGCATGTCGAAGGGCGCTATCGACACGTTTACCCTTCTTCTGGCTAAACAGCTGGGGAGCCGTAAGATTACGGCAAACGCCATTCAGCCGGGTATTATTAACACGGAGATGAATGCGGGAACGCTGCAAGATCCGAACGGGCAAAAAAATGCGGCCGGGCTCTCCGTTTTTAGCCGGTGGGGAGAGCCTGAGGATGTGGCGGACGTCGCCGCCTTTCTCGCTTCGCCGGACAGCCGCTGGGTAACCGGCCAGTTGATCGACGCGAGCGGCGGATCGCACCTGTAAGCGAATCGTGAGACATAAAGAGAGCCCGGCTTTGCGGCCGGGTTCTCTTTTTGCATAGCCGGAGGTTTGACAGCACGCGAAGCGGCAAGCCTTTCGCTTTCCGGACTAGTGGCCGCAACCGTGCCCACGGCGGGGCCCCTGTTGTTTTTTGCCAATTAGTTTTCTATATTTGATATAAGACTTGGGTGGGAGAGGATAATCGATGATCCAATTGAAAGATATCGGAAAGTTCGAGAAGCTGCCGGAAATCGCGATGCATATTTACAAGGGGAACATGCCGGCTTTACGGGAGGCCGTTGCGGCCGGCTGGAATATCGAAGAGGGTATCGTACTGGGTAAATATACGACACTGAGTCCGCTCGACCTGGCGCTTATATCGGAAAGGCCGGACGTTGTAAAACTGCTGGTAGAGAACGGCGTCAACTTGAATGTCCCCGGTAATCCGGCTTTTCTGCGCGCTGTCCGCTACTGCAAGGAAGACATCGTCCGCTATCTGGCAGAGCAAGGCGCCAAGACGGACATGCTCAATCATATCGGCTCGGGCGCCTATTCCCAGGCCTACTACGGCAACAAGAAAAATATTCCGCTCCTCCATGAGCTGGGATTGGATATAAAGCGGCACGGCAGCGACGTATTGCGCCAGGCCGTGTCGGACCATGATCTTAAGACACTCGCGTATTTACTCGATCATGGGGCGGACATCAATTACAATAAGGCGGACCAAGTCTATCCTTATCGGGCGACTCCTTTAACCGTTGCCGTGCGTATGGGCAATATGGCGATGGCCAAGTATTTGATTGAACGCGGCGCGGACATAACGATAACGGAAAAGGACGGCGACCGGGCCTATACGATCGCGGTCGGCAATAAGGATGCGGCTTTGGCCGATTATTTGAAATCTCTTGAGCCGGCAGAGCTTCATGATCGGGAGAACAGGAAGTTTGAGCTGAACAAGTACAAGCTGACCGATGAACTGGTCACCTTTCTTACCGGGGACAAGCTGCGCCTGGAACTGGCGCCAAATGAGTATGAGATCGGGTATATCGACTTTTTCACCCTGACCGATACGATTGAGATGAAAATCGGCCGGCAAAAGCTGCTGCGCCTGTCGGCCGACATCGACAATTACTCCGATCTGCAGCTCGTGTGGAATCCGAAGAAAAAAGGTCTGATAGGCTGTTATGACGTAGAGCATCAGGAATATGCGGATTTATGCAGCTTTACGGAATTCCTCGCGCAGCCTGATACCTACCTCATCAAATTCCTTGAAGGAGAGACTGCAATAATCGAACCGCTGTTTGTCACACCTGCAGGGGAGCATGTATATGCAGCGAACTTTGTTTGTGCTCTGATTGCGGATATTATCCGCCGGAAAATCTTACCGATCAAGCGACTGCCGTGCCTTGCGGCAGTCGCTTTTTTTATATCCGGATAGCACCCGCGTTGTTTATCTTTTCCAAAGTCGTAATACTTTCGCCCTGTTGGCCTGCCGCGGAATATGGGATGATGAATCCACCGAAAGGTTCGGAGTCACGGACTGTGAACCTTGAACTTCAGGCTATTGCGATCCTTCCTTCTACTTCATTGGGCGAATTAGGGTCGCAGCTTTCCTGAAGGATTTCTATCCGCGAGAGGAGGCGTCCAGGCTATCATATTCCTTCCTTCTGATGGTATTCCGCCAAACATAGTAGGGATATGGCTTTCCTGGACTCTTTTTATGAATATAAATACCATCTATTTACGCAGAGCGGCCAAAGTGATTGTGGAGCAAGGAGAAGGGGCGGATCGTCTTTCTAAAGCTTACCTGGCCGCGGCCTTAAAAAATATCGAATCTCTTGGATTTACGTTCTCCCGTCGTTTGACGCGTGCCGTGTCCATCTTATCCAAGGAGCAATTCGAAGCGTTCTATCACGGGCTGACCGGTGATCTGAAACGGATGGCCGGCGCGCATGTGGAGTATAAGCCGATGTATCCGGACTTTCCGGCACAGGTGATGCAGGAACGGGATGCGGAGCTCTATTGGAACGCCGTTTATCATTATGTAACGCTCGATTTGCCCGAGTATGAGACGGCGGAAAGACTTCCGCTGCGGGATGAAGCCACCCTGAAAGTGATTGATCTTGGCAATAAAACGGATTTTCACGTCATGATAAGCCGGCTGGTTCAAGCCAAGACATCGATTTCGGAGACAGACAAAGGAGACATCGATGCGGCTATAGCATGCGCGGACCCGGATGAACTGGCGGCAATCCTCCCGCCGGAGATTCCGTTCAAGGAGAATGCGGCCTTCGTGGCGGCTTCCTTATTGAAGCATGACAAAGCTGGCACGGACCGGATCGGAAGATACTTTAAAACCGCGACGGATGTTCTGCGTCTGGCCGCAGCCTGGTCGGATGGCGATGTCAGCCTCGCCGGGCCCGCCCGCTTCCGCAAGTTTAAGCGCAGCGAGAGAAGGCTGCTGCTGGGCTTGCTTGAACGGTGTCCTTCTATGACGGAAGATATGCGGAGATATAAGGACCGCTGGATCCGGCTGGGAGAAATCCTTCATCCCTCCGAGTATAAGAACCGGTTTAGCCGTTGTCAGGAGGCTTTTGGAATATTACGCAATAACAAACCTTTCACGACCTTCGGCGGAAGCGTGGAACTTGCTTTCCGGTACGGGCAGGTGTGGACTTTGATCGATCTGTTGATGAAGCGCCCGGGTGAATTCGCAAGAAGACTGGATCAGCTGCTGCGGTCCACCCCTCACACAGAGTATGTCGTGCTGGCATTCGGTGAAGTGGCGGACCAGGTATCGACGCCCGTGCTGCTTCAGGTGAAGAATCATTTTGCCCGCCGCCATGAGCGTCCCGAGCTGCGCGTCTTCTTCCCGAAGGGCAATACGGCCAAGGCGTTTGCGATTCCCGATACGCTCCCCGAGATCAGCGAAACGGTATGCGGGGACATCGTGGAGGTATGCGAGAAAACGCTGGTTCAGCGATTCTCCGGGCTGCCTTCTTTGGGGAAGACCCATGTCGATATACGTCTGAAGGACTACCATGTCCCCTTCTCCCAACGATCGGCAAGCAAAGCGCTGCATACGCTTGTACGGGGAAGCCGTGTGCCGATGGCGGAGGGAGATACGATCCGTTTCTTCAACTGGTGGAAAGAAGGAATCGTGAACGGCAAGCCGACGGACCGCGTGGACATCGACTTGTCCGCAGCCATGTACGACCACAACTGGGAGTATGTGGAGCACATTTCATATACGAATCTGAGGTCTTCCAAGTACCGGGCCGTCCACAGCGGAGACATCGTGCAGGCCCCTCAAGGAGCCTGCGAGTTCATCGACCTGCACATTCCATCCATCGTTGAATACGGCGGGCGTTATATTGTGGCTTCCCTGCACTCCTTTACGGAACAGCCGTATTGCGACTTGCCGGAATGCTTTGCAGGCTGGATGATGCGCAAGAAGCCCGGTTCGGGGGAAATCTTCGAGCCTGCAACGGTGGTCAACAAAATCGATATCACCGCCGAAACGCGGATTGCCATTCCCGTCATCCTTGATTTAGTGGAACGTACGGTCATTTGGACGGATCTGTCCCTCACGAAACAACCTCACTACCATAACAATGTGGAAGGAAATCAGAAGGGAATGGTCTTGATCGGCAAGGCGATGAGCACTTTGCGGAAGCCGGATTTGTACGACTTGTTCGTCCTCCATGCCAAAGCCAGAGGAGAATTCGTGGATACGGCGGCTCAGGCGGATACGATATTTTCGGTGGACAGAGGGGTTACTCCCTACGATATCGAGCAAATTATGGCGGAGTACGTGGTTTAAGCGGAGCGTCCGCCTCAGGGCGAATCATTTCATAGAAAAAGGATAGACTTAACTTATTAGCCTCATAATCAGGCAGGAAAAGGGGAGCAGACGCTCCTCTTTTTACGTTTTTCAAGAAGATTTACGACACCCGGGACCCAAATCTTGAATTTTTAATGAACTTTTCCAGTGTTCTCCGTTGCAGCTGGGAAAATATTTTGTTACTATTTAGACATATAATATTTCGATATCTAAATATTATATCGCGTACATCATGACTGTTCCTCCAAGAAGGGAGCCGGCGAACATCGGGAGTAGAACAAAATGATAGGCTTCGCCATTTGTGAGAATGGCATACTGCACCATCACCTTATGTTAGAACGGATATTAGAAGCGGGGAGCGAACAAATTTTATGAGCCAAAACAAAGGGAAAATTCACTATGCGTGGTGGATTTTGCTAGGGCTATGTATTATGGTCGGCTTGGGTAAAGGAACCCTGAATAACTCAGCCGGTCTTTTTTTGGCGCAAGTATCCAAAGATCTTGGCGTCGGTATGGGAAGCTTAAGCCTCTATTTCAGCGTCTCGGCTATCGTGACCATGGTCTTTTTGCCGATCGGCGGTAAATTGCTTGCGAAATATGATACTCGTACGCTTTTAAGCGGCGCGATCATTCTGCAAGCCGGAGCTTTTGCCTTGTTCGGATTGATGAGTTCGGTATGGGGCTGGTACATCCTGGCGATTCCTCTCGCTATGGGCGGCGTATTCATTACCGTACTCGCAGGACCGGTATTAATTAACCAGTGGTTTAAAAAGAGCAAGGGTCTGGCCCTTGGAATTATGGGAGCCGCAGGCGGAGCGATGGGCGCTATTTCCCAACCGGTTGTTGGCAATCTGATTGCCAATCAAGGATGGAGGACCTCCTACATCATCGTTGGTGTTGCGGTTATCGTGATTGTGGTTCCCATAGTGCTGTTGCTGTTAAGAAAATCACCTCAGGAAAAGAAAACGCTTCCTTATGGTGCCGACTTTTCAGCTAACGACACAACAGCAGCATCCCATGCTGCCGAAGCTGCCTTGGAGAAAGGCGTGACATTGGCTGCGGCCAAAAAGTCCTCTTCCTTCTATGCGCTCATCGCGTTTTTCTTCCTGATCACATCTGCCGCAAGTTTCTCGGTGCATATTCCCAAGTACTTGGCGAGCAAAGGTTTCGATGTTGTTTTTTCGGGCAATGTAATGGCGATCAATATGATCGGCGTGCTGATCGGATCTTTGATTATCGGTTTTGCAAGCGATAGAATCGGCGCCAAGAACACCACGTTTATCACGATGACTCTGGGTGTGATCGCGATCGGCATGTTGTTGTTCGCCTCCTCCAGCACGGTTGTCATCTCGGTAGCCGTAGGACTGTTCGGTCTGGTCTCCGCTTCTATCGGAACCCTGGGTCCTGCTCTTACATCTGCTTTGTTCGGCAATAAGGAATACAGCCAAATTTATTCCAATGCCTCAATGGGCCTCGCGATTTCTTCCATTGTCGCCTTGCCGGCTTACGGCTTCGTATTCGACTTTACCGGCAGCTATACACCGGTACTGTACGCTATGGTCATTATGCTGATCATTAACATCATTTGCATCAGCATCGCTTTTGGCGGAAAGAAGAAGCTCGAACAGGCAGGCCTTTGGAATTAATCGCCCAGTGAATTCATTATCTTAGGAAATGAGGGAGCTACAGATGAAATTGCAAGGCAAAGTCGCCATCATCACAGGCAGCGCTTCGGGCATCGGCCGCGGTATTGCCCTTGCCATGGCTAAAGAAGGCGCACATGTCGCCATTGTCGACGTGAACGAGCCGAAAGGTCAGGAAACTCTGGCGGAAGTCAATCAGCACACGGAGGGATGCCTGTTTATCAAGGATATCTCCGTCAAAGAAAATGCCAATGAAATCGTAAATGAAGTCGTCAAGAAGTTCGGCAAGCTGGACATTCTCGTGAATAATGCGCATGCTTCCAGACAGGCTTCTTTCGTGGAGACAACGCAGGAGCTGCTGGATCTGTCCTTCGGGACAGGCTTCTACCCGACTTTTCATTTCATGCAGGCCGCTTACCCCGAGTTGAAAAAAACGAAGGGCAAGGTCATCAACTTCGCTTCGGGCGCCGGTCTTGACGGACAAGTGACGCAAACCTCTTACGCGGCCGCCAAGGAAGCGATTCGCGCCATTTCCCGCGTTGCGGCGAACGAGTGGGGCCCGGACGGCATCAACGTCAACCTGATCTCGCCGATCGCGCTGACGCCGGGCGTGGAACAATGGCGCGAGAGCGCCCCGCACCTGTACGACGCGATGATCGAGCGTATTCCGCTTCGCCGTCTCGGCGATCCGGAACAGGACATCGGCCGTGTCGCCCTATTCCTGGCAAGTGACGACTCGAATTATATTACCGGCCAAACCATTATGGTAGACGGCGGTTCAATCAAACTACGTTAGGAGCATGTAAAATGGGACAATTGGATAACAAAGTAGCGATCATTACCGGCGGAGCTTCCGGTATCGGTGAACGTATGGTAGATCTTTTCGCACAGGAAGGTGCCATCGTTATCGCGGCGGACATCAATGAAGAGGCGCTTGAGAGAGCCAGCCAAAAGCAGAATGTACACGGAATGAAATTGAACGTGGCTTCCGATGAAGACTGGGCCGCGCTTGCTAAGGAAGTAAACGAGCGCTTCGGCAAAATCGATATCCTCGTGAACAACGCGGGCATCTCTTCGGAAAAACCTTTCCAGGAAATAGACGCGCAGGATTGGCAGAAAATGCTCTCGATTAACGGTTTCGGGCCGTTTGCCGGCATCAAGCATGTTACTCCGTACATGGCTGAGCAGAAGCAAGGCTCCATCGTAAACATTTCTTCGTACACGGCTATGATCGGCCAAGGCTTCAACCACTACTCCGCATCCAAAGGTGCGGTACGCGCTCTGTCCAAAGCGGCTGCCGCAGCATTCGGCCGTCAAGGCATCCGCGTGAACGCTCTGTTCCCGGGGATCATCGAAACTCCGATGACTCAGGCTCTGAGCACTTCCAAGGACCTGCTGGGCCGTCTGATTCAAATGACGCCTCTGCAGCGTCTAGGCCAACCGGACGATATCGCCAAGGCGGCTTTGTTCCTGGCTTCCGACGCTTCTTCCTATATTACGGGAGCCGAGTTAGTTATTGATGGTGGATACTCCGCGCAATAGCGTGTAAAATTATGACAGCCCTTATTTTCATTAGGGGCTGTCGTTTCTTTTTATCAAGGAGGTTTATATGGAAGAGCAAACGGTTTTCGAACTTATACATAACATGGACAAATTCACGAACGGGTTGATTGTCCAGTGGAACAAAACATTCAACGAGGACCTCGGCGTGTCACATGTTCTCGTGCTGGGTCATCTTAAGCAGAACGGGAAAAGCAGGCCTTCGGACATTGCGAGAATATTGGGGCTTACCCCGCCTACGCTCAGCTATTTATCGGAAAAGCTCGTCGCCAAAAAATTGGCTGTCCGTACCGTGGACGAGTCCGACCGCCGCATCATTTATTTGGGCATTACCGACAAAGGCGCCGAGGTTCTAAAAAGAGCCACACTGGAAGGGGAGAGGCTGCGCCGGAATTTATTCCAGAAGCTCAGTGAGCAGGAAAGAGCGGAGCTGGCAAACCTCTATAAAAAGCTGAACGCAGAAGATTGAGTGGAGGCTTGGTCGGGCGAACCGGGCAAACCGCTTGATGAAAGAAAGTCCGGGATGAAACAAACCCTGCACAAGTACCTGACCCCTATACATCCCTCGGGTATATCCACTTAACGAAAAAGAAAAGCAGGCTGTCCTTGAAGAAGTCCCTCCCAGGAAGTACAAACAAGGAACCGCGTACCTTAAACAGGGAATGTCGCCCCGGCCTGTTTTTTTGTGCTGAAAGATTGCTCAGGCAGTTCCCGATAGATGAACCGGATAAGAGTTGAAAGAATCCGCGCCTTACACCGTGCTTTTTTCCCTCGCGCCAGAAGCCGCACTCCAAAGCCCGGTTCCCCCGAGGCCGGCAGTCAGATCAGCTGTTTGCCGGTCTGTCCGCTGTATTCTGGATGGAACCCTAACATTACCCTCCCTAGTTGCTGTACGGATTCATTTACAGGTGTCTTGGAGCGTTTCATTGACTGAAATCAGTCGGGAGGCTCCTTTTGAAAAAAATTCCGAAGGTGATCGTGATTTCGCTTGCAGCTTACGCAGCGTAAGCTTTTATAATACAGTTACCGGTATACAGCTGGCGCTAATGAAGCGGAGATGATGCATGAAGAGGCATTGGAAAGTGGGAGACCTCGCCAAGTTGACGGGTCTTACCGTACGTACGCTGCGTTATTACGATCAAATCGGCTTGTTCTCTCCCTCCGCCCAGACGGAATCCGGCCACAGGCTTTACAGCGAGCCGGACTTGGCGCGCCTTCACCAGATTTTATCGCTTAAGGAGCTGGGGCTGTCTCTCGAAGAGATCGGCTCGGTCCTGACCGGCGGGCAAATCAGTCCGCTTGAGATCGTCCATTTGCAGATAGACCGGATCAAAGAGCAGATGAGGCGGCAGCAGAAGCTGTTGGATCAGCTCGGACATGTATCCAAGCTTATGCAGGGAAGGGCGCAAGTAACGGTAGAGGATTTCACAGGCCTTCTGCAGGCGATGCAAACGGGATTTGAGAAGCCTGTCATTGAGCGGCAGACGAGCTGGGAACGACATTTGGACCGGTTGGGAGACTACCTTGCAAGAGAGAACGGAACGCCGAAGCCTGAGGAGGACAAACAATGAACGATCGATTCGTCAAACATGCGACCTTCGTCGTCGAGAGGGTTTATGCGGCACCGCCGGAGCGGGTGTATCGCGCCTGGGCCGACCCGGATGCCAAAGCCAAGTGGTTTTCGAAGCCGGACATCTTCGAGTTTCGGGTCGGCGGACGCGAGTACAGCAGCGGGGGGCCGCCGGAAGGCCCGGTTTTTACCTTCGATGCGAGCTATCAGGAACTTGTCCCGGACCGGCGCATTGTGTATACGTACACCCTGGGTTCGGGCGATGCGCGCATGTCGGTCTCGATCACAACGATCGAGCTGATGGAGACGGAGGGCGGCACGAAGCTTATTTTCACGGAGCAGGGCGCCTTCTTTGACGGTCACGACACGCCCGAGGTGCGGGAACACGGTACAAATGCGCTGCTGGACGCACTGGGCAAAGCACTGGAGGGGGAGGCATGAGCATGACGGCCGGTGAAAACGAACTCGTTACCACGCGTGAGTACGCTGTACCGCGGGAGCTTGTTTTTCGGGCATGGACAACTCCCGAACTGTTAGCCCGGTGGTGGGGACCGAAGGGCTTCACGAATACGTTTCACGAGTGTGACATCAAGCCGGGCGGCACGTGGACGCTCACCATGCACGGACCGGACGGCACGGATTACCCCAACCGCAGCGTCTTTGTCGAGATCGTGGCGCCGGAGCGGGTTGTGCTGGATCATTTATCCGGCCACGAATTCCGGTTAACGGGAACCTTCGAGGATCTGCATGGACGCACCAAGGTTACGTTCCGCCAGCGTTTCCAAGTAAAAGAGGAGTTCGAAGAGGCCAAGCCTTATTGTGCGGAAGCCAATGAACAGAACCTTGACAGGCTGGGTGAGGTGCTGGCGGAATTGGCCGGGTAGTTGTTGTAAAGGCAGTCGGCCTGTATCAAATTACGGAATGGAAACCTATGTGATGAGTTAAAAGTTATCGCCGTTCACGCTCCTGTCGGGCCGTGGCGGCGGTTTTTTTGTATTTACCAGGAGCCGGAGGTGGACGCGATTATAAGAGCACTCAAACCTTAAAAGAGTAAGCTTCGTAGGAACTTTAGGGGGTTTCCGTTTGCCGGTCTGTCCGTTTGGTTTATATAAAAGAGAGACTATGCACTTGGCTGGAGCCTCTCGGCGGGTTCCATTCGTATACCGACAAACACTTGAAGGGGATGTTAGAATGAGCACTTATGAAAAGAATCAGGAAGCTGTCGAGAAGGTCCGGGATCTAATCAAAGACATCGACGTCGCCATGCTCACGACCATAAGCAGCGACGGGCTCGTTTCCCGGCCGATGAGCACTCAGGAAGTGGAGTTCGACGGGGACCTGTGGTTTATGACGATGAAAGATAAGAGCGTCTACCGGGAGCTTCTTGAGAATAAGAGCGTTAACGTCGCTTATGTGGACAAATCGTATGTATCCGTCCGCGGCGAGGCGGAACTGATAGAAGACCGGGCCAAGCTGGAAGAGCTTTGGAGCCCCATTTACGAGAAGTTTTTCGGGGTTTCGAGCGATGATCCGAATCTTGTCCTGATTAAAATCAAAGCGGAAACCGCCGAGTACTGGGAAGCCGGCAACAGAATGAAGCTGGTGAAGAATATGTTCAAGAAACTGACGGGGAAAGAGAATGACGAGTCGGATCTAAATAAAACGGTCGAATTGAATTAGGATAGGCGGCAGATGATTTGTAACGATTATGTTAAATAAAAAAAGGAATATCCTCCATTCAACGCGCGTTTCCCGTATTGGGACACGCGCTTTTTTGTGGTTTAATGGAGGTGACGACCAGGCATTTGCAGAAAAAGGGAGGGATTTTCCCGGATGAATAAAATCATGATCGTCGAAGACGATCCCAAAATAGCGGAATTGTTGAAGTCGCACATTCAAAAGTACGGGGATGAAGCCATCGTGGCGGATGATTTCCAGCGCGTGATGGAATTATTTCAAAGCCAGGTGCCGCAAGTCGTGCTGCTGGACGTCAACCTGCCGAGCTACGACGGCTACTACTGGTGCCGCCAAATCCGGACGGTCTCCACATGTCCGATTATTTTCATTTCCGCCCGCAGCGGGGAAATGGATCAGGTGCTGGCCCTGGAGAGCGGGGCGGACGATTATATCACGAAGCCGTTCCATTACGAGATCGTGATGGCCAAGATCCGCAGCCAAATCAGGCGCGTCTACGGCGATTATGCGACGAAGGAGCGCATCGTGGAGCGGGACGGGCTGCTGCTGTATCCCGAGCGGATGGAGCTGCGGCTGAAGGAGCGGTCCGCGCTTTTGACGCGCAAAGAATCGCTGCTGATGGAGACGCTGATGCATCACAGTCCCCGGATCGCCAGCCGGGAGGCCATTCTCGACAAGCTGTGGGACGATTACAGCTATGTCGATGATAACGCGCTGAGCGTTAACGTTACGCGGCTGCGCAAGAAGCTGGCGGAGCTCGGCATCGACGATGCCATCGAAACGCTGCGCGGCGTCGGGTACCGGCTGCACCTCACATGGAAGGACGAAACCGGACGATGAGGTTGTTTGTACGGGACCATGTGCCGCTTGTCGGGTTCAGCCTGGTACAGATGCTGGTCATCCTGCTGATCTGCTGGCTGGACGGGTACAATCATCTGGGGACCGCTTTGTACGCGCTGTTTCTCGGCCTGTGCGTGCTGTGCGGTTATTTGGTTTACCGCTATGTCCGGCTGCGGGCGTTTTACCGGTACGTCTCCGGCCCGAGCGACGTCCTGCCGCGGGAACTCAAGGTAAACCGTGCGCCTCTTGCAGCGTCTTTAACGAAGATTCTGGATGCCCAGTACCGCAGGAGCAGACAGCGGGAGCATGTGTGGGAGGAAAGACAGCGGCAGCACCTGACATTCATGAATCAATGGGTGCATCAGATGAAAACCCCGCTATCGGTTATCCAGCTCATCACGCAGAACGGGGACGACGAACGGTTTGCCAGTATCGCGGAGGAGTCCGACCGGCTGCGTCACGGGCTCGAAATGGTGCTTTATATGGCACGGCGGGAAACGTTCGCCCAGGACTTCCATATTTACCGGGTGCAGCTGAGAGAGCTGGTCAACGAAGTGATTCAAGATAACCGGCGGTCGTTTATCCGGCATTATGTGCATCCGGAGCTTCTTATCGGCGAGAACGTCACGGTCGAGAGCGACGCCAAATGGCTCCGGTTCATCGTCCAGCAGCTGATTTCGAACGCCATTACTTATTCGGCTGGCAGCCGGACGAAGGTTGTCTTCCAAGCGCATGCGGAGGATAAAGCCGTTATTCTGAGCGTAACGGATTGCGGCGTGGGGATTCCGCCATCCGATTTGAAGCGGGTTTTCGATCCCTTTTTTACCGGCGAAAACGGGCGGAAATTTAAAGAATCGACAGGCATGGGTCTGTATTTGGTGAAGGAAGTGACGGACCGCCTGAATCACCGGGTGGAGATCGAATCGGAGATCGGCCAAGGGACGACCGTCCGCATCATTTTTCCGTACGCGACCGAACGGGGCGAATAGTGAGCGATCACTCTTCGCCTTTTTACATAGACCGGTATGAAAGTTTTCCCGGAGTCTTACAACCCTGTAAGATTGGCGTAATGCAGCGGTATAGGAGCGGCGGATTGCCTGGGGTATGCTAGAAGCAAGAAGGGACGTGACGGGCTTGGACATTTTGAAAGTGACAAACTTGTGCAAGATTTATAACGAAAAAATGCCGTTCGAGGCGTTGTCGGATATTAACCTGACGATTGAGAAGGGAGAATTCGTCGGGATCATGGGTCCTTCGGGAAGCGGCAAAACGACGCTGCTCAATCTGGTATCGACCATCGACGAACCGACGTCGGGCGAAGTTTGCGTGGACGGCAATCATCCGCACCGGATGAACGCGGACGAGCTGGCGCTTTTTCGCAGACGCAGGCTGGGCTTTATTTTTCAATCGTTTAATTTGCTGCCTACGCTGACCGTGAAGGAAAATATTTTACTCCCGCTTACACTCGACGGGGTCGCGCTGGATCAGATGAAAAGCCTGCTGGAGCCGATTGCGGAGCAGCTGGGCATTACGACGGTCCTGGACAAGCGGACCTATGAGATTTCCGGCGGGCAGGCTCAGCGTACGGCTATCGCGCGTGCGTTGATCCATTCGCCGAAGCTGGTGCTCGCCGACGAGCCGACAGGCAATCTCGATTCGAAGTCCGCACGCGACGTCATGGAGCTGCTGACGACGATGAACAAACGCCAGGAAGCGACGATGATGCTCGTCACGCACGATGCGATGGCGGCGAGCTACTGCGACCGTGTGGTGTTTATTAAAGACGGCAAATTTCATAACGAGATCACGCAGGGAGGGAACCGTGAGGTCTTTTACCAGAAAATTATCCATGCCCTCTCGCTGCTAGGAGGCTACAGACATGACTTTCCGGCAGTTCGCGTTTAATAACGTCGTTCGGAACAAACGGATTTACCTGGCGCATTTCTTAAGCAGCTCGTTTTCCGTCCTTGTTTTTTTCGTCTATGCCCTGCTGCTGTTTCATCCCGATCTGCAGGGAGAGCTGAGAACGACGAGCAGAACGATCAGTGCATTGGCAACGAGCGGCATGCGTGTTTCGCAAGTGATTCTCTTCATTTTTTCGTTTTTCTTCTGCCTGTACTCGGCCGGCACTTTCTTGCAAACCCGCAAGCGGGAATTCGGCATTCTGATGATGCACGGCATGTCCCCGCGGCAGCTGCGCCGTCTCGTTTTCATGGAGAACTTGCTTATCGGGGGAGCGTCGATTGCAGCGGGCATCATTGTGGGGCTTGTTTTCACGAAGATGATTCTGCTCGGCATTGCCAAGCTGCTCGTCATCAAGGCAGGCTTGACCTTCTACGTGCCGGTGCTGGCCATTGTCGTAACCGCGGCCGCCTTTGTTCTGCTGTTTGGCCTTGTCGCGCTGTTCACTTCCCGGATAGTGAAGGCCGGCCGCCTGGCGGATTTATTCCGGTCGGATGAAAAACCGAAGCCCGAGCCTAAGCCCTCGCGGCTGCTGTCGGTGCTGGCAATCGTCCTGATCCTGGCCGGATATGCCACGGTGATGATTTACGTGAACGGGTACTTTCACTCGTTCTGGCTGCTTTTCGCCGGTGTGGGCCTCGTCGTCGCCGGCACGTACTTCCTGTTCACGCAGCTCAGCGTGTACGCGCTCCGGAGCTTAAAACGGAAGGACCGTGTGTTCTTCAAAGGAACGAATCTGCTCGTTTTGTCACAGCTGGCGTATCGGATGAAGGATAATGCGACGATGTTTTTCATGATCACGATCGTGTCGGCGATTGCCTTTACCGGAATCGGCACGGTGCTGGCGACGAATCACCCCGGGCTGAAAGAGATGGAGAATCCCTATGCCTTTACTTACAAAACGGATCAAAGCGTTCAAAACGAAGAGGAAGTTATTTCAGAGATTCAAAAGCAACTGGGTGACCACGGTTTCGCTTATGATTTGAACGCGGTCCATGCCAAGCGGCTGTGGGGACGCCTGGTCCTCGTCAAGCAAAGCGAATTTAACGCCCTGGCCAAAACTTTGGGGCTGCGCGATACGGAGGAACTGGCGGACGGGGAAAGCCTGCTTCTGCCGGGGAGCCTCTTTCTGGCTACTCAGATCAAAGAGAAGAAGGAAACCGTGCCTGACTCCGTTGACCTCGCAATAAGTGAAACCTGGCAAAAGAACGTAACGGTAAAGCAGTACGTGCCGACGGTCATTCTGCCGGACGGCCACTATACCGTTGTCGTGTCCGACCGAATGTTTGAAACCGTGCCCGAAATTGAAGGCACGCAGCTCCATTTTAATTTTTTCTATGTGGCCGATTGGGAGAATACCCGGAATGTCGCAAGCGTGTTGGCAGACAAGATCGGCAAGGACGATCGCGACCGCTTCGAATTCAATGCGCTGGTGCTGGATTGGCTGGCCGATAAGCAGACCAACGGACTCTTATTCATTATTAGCGCGATGGTAGGCGTCGTATTTTTCACCTTCGCCGCCAGCCTCCTGTACTTCCGGTTGTATGCCGACATGGAGCGGGATCGGGAACAGTACCGGATGATCGCGAAAATGGGCCTGTTGAACAAGGAGCTGCGGAGGATCGTAACGAGACAGCTGCTGCTCATGTTCTTTCTGCCGATCGTGCTTGCGCTCGTGCACAGCGGTGTAGCGTTCATCGCTCTGCAGCAGCTCGTGGATTTCTCCGTCTGGATGAATTCCGTGCTCATTTTCTTATCCTTCATCGGAATTCAGATCAGTTATTTTTTCCTTATCCGTTGGCGTTATTTGCAGCACATGTATCCGAAGAACGGATGAGAATCAGACGGCTCCGCGTTATGCGGGGCTTTTTTTTGCAGGAAAAAATCCCTCTGAGGATATCGAAAGGGAGAACAGACACCTTTCTCTCCGCTGAATGTATAGACTTTTCCGGCTGCCTGTCCCGAATCTCCCGGACACTCTGCTCAAATTTAGAACCTTTTCAAAGGTAGTTTCATAGAGTAGCACTATCTTAGAGGGAAAGGTGGTGCTGAACATGTTCATGGAAGTCACGCAAATTCTCGGTGTTGACCTTTCGATCGCCACTCAAATCATTGAAGCTCTGATCTCCTCGGGTACTCTTCCTCCGCAGCTGGAACCGGTGCGTCAGCTTCTTCTCACGCTGATCAACCTGGGTCTGATCGACACGGCTATCGCTCTGTAAGTCACCGAAAAAGTGTATCTGCGTGGCAGATACACTTTTTCCCTTAACCGTCAGCCATGCAAGGACATCACGAGGATTGGGGAGATTAAGGGTGAAATCCAAGTTGATCCGGGTTTGGAAACAAGAGAAGAAACGGCTTCTCCTTTCGGGGACGCTTTTATTTGTCGGGCTTATTCTTGGTCTTTCGCTGGGCAGCCAGGTAAACGTTGATCCCGCCACGTACTACCGTCCCGCCGGGGATACCGTGTGGTACGCGCTTGCGGCCAATAATATAGGAACGGCTTTTATCGTTGCGGCCAGCGGAATTCTGCTGTCTATCCCGACGGTTCTGCTGCTCCTGTTCAACGGTCTTATGATCGGCTTTGTCATCGTCTTGTCCACCGCCGTGCATTCTTGGCCGGTTATCTTGGCCGGTCTGCTTCCGCACGCGATTCTGGAGATTCCCGCTCTGCTGCTTGCAGGGGCTATCGGATTGAGACCTTTGGGCCTGTTTGCCCGGGCGGTTCAACTCAAGCTGACGATAAGCTGGAAGAAAGAAGCTTTGGAGAGCGCCAAACTTTTTGCCGTCGCAGCGGTGCTGTTGATTGCGGCCAGCCTGGTTGAAGCGAACGTAACGCCGGCCCTTATGAACTGGATCCGATGAACCTGCGGAACAGCAAGGCAGCCAAACAGAGCTTATGGCTTGGTTTATCAGAGTCATTAAGCTCTCTCTGTCTAAAAAAAATTTGAAATTTTGTTCGGGATAAGAGAATAATGAGGAAAGCCCCTAACGAGCGAACGAGCGAAAGGCGGGTTCAGGGGTACGACACGGATCCGCGTTCATCCCCGTCAGGCATAGAGGTTTACATAGAAGGCTCATTTTCACTGATAGGCGGCTTCGAGTGATTCGTATATGGGAAGGGTAATATAGGTTTATAAAATTTAACGATAACAGAAGGAGACAAGATGACGGATAAAATAGCAGGACCGGAAACCGGTTGGAACTTCGACAATAGTTATGCCCGTCTGCCGGACATCTTTTTCACCAAAACGAATCCGGCACCGGTGGCATCACCGGATATAGTCGTTTTCAACGATGCGCTGGCGTCAGCTTTGGGATTGAACGGCCGCGCGCTGCAAAGCAAGGAGGGGACGGAGGTATTCGCCGGCAACCGGATTCCCGAAGGCGCTGAGCCGCTGGCTCAAGCATACGCCGGGCATCAGTTCGGGCATTTTACGATGCTGGGCGACGGCCGTGCCGTACTGCTCGGAGAGCAGCTCACTCCCGCGGGCGGGCGGCTGGACATCCAGCTCAAGGGGCCGGGCCGGACCCCGTATTCCCGCCGGGGCGACGGCCGGGCGGCTTTAGGGCCGATGCTGCGCGAGTACATCATCAGTGAGGCCATGCACGGGCTCGGCATTCCCACAACGCGCAGCCTGGCCGTAGTGACCACGGGCGAGCCCGTGTACCGCGAAACGGAGCTGCCCGGCGCCGTTCTGACCCGCGTGGCGGCGAGCCATCTGCGCGTCGGAACCTTCCAGTTCGCCGCCAAGTGGGGCTCTGCCGGGGACCTGCAGGCGCTGGCCGACTACACCCTGCAGAGGCACTACCCCGAAGCAGCCGCCGCCGCTGGCGGAAACCGTTATCTCTCGCTGCTTCAGGAAGTGATCAAGCGCCAGGCCACGCTTATTGCCAAGTGGCAGCTTGTCGGTTTTATCCACGGCGTGATGAACACGGACAACATGACCCTCAGCGGAGAGACCATCGACTACGGGCCCTGCGCCTTCATGGACGCTTACGACCCCGAGACGGTGTTCAGCTCCATCGACACGTACGGACGCTACGCCTACGGCAACCAGCCGCACATCGGAGCCTGGAACCTTGCCCGGCTGGCCGAAACCCTTCTGCCGCTGATTCATGCCGATCAGGAGCAGGCCATCAAACTGGCCGAGGAGGAGATCGCGAATTTCGGCGTGTTGTTTAACCGGAGCTACCTGGCCGGCATGAGAGCAAAGCTCGGCCTCTTTAACGAGGAGGAGGGAGACGAGTCCCTCATAGAAGACCTCCTCGGTTTGATGCGGAAGCAGGGGGCTGACTATACCAACACGTTCCTTGCCCTAACTTTCGGCAAACCGGAGGATACGGCCTTGTCCCGGGCTGAGGAGTTTACCCGGTGGCGTGAGCTGTGGCAGGCCAGACGGGGCAGGCAGCCGGAATCCGAAGCCTCCTCGCATGAGCTGATGCGGAGCAGCAATCCTGCCGTAATCCCCCGCAACCACCGGGTGGAAGAGGCGCTGGAAGCCGCGGTGGAAGAGGGAGATTACAGCGTGATGGAAAGGCTGCTCGCTGTTCTGGCGCACCCCTTCGCGCACACTCCCGAACAGGCCGCTTACTCCACGCTGCCGGAGGCTTGCGGCAGTCCGTACCGGACGTTCTGCGGGACGTGACCACAGAAGGGATGGGGTTTATTCCCTTCATCCTTTGCCGAACAATCCGCCCTATGGGGCCGCAAAAAGCACCGTTCATCCGAACGGTGCTTTTTGTATGCCGCCTCACCGGCAGAGGATCGCCGCGTCCCTTAAGACCCGTGCCTGAATCGTCGTAAGCCTAAGAATCTGACTCCGGGGGCTCACGAATTCCCGCGGGACGGGGAATGTAAAGCACCTATCAAAAAGACGCCGGGCCGCCGGCGTCTTTTTCCGGATTCATATTCTCCCAATTTTTATCTGCCGCACTCAATGTGCTTTCTCGGAAGCTTGCTTGGCTTTGCTCTGATCAATCGTGAACTGCGCTTTCCAGCTGCCTTTGGTGGCGCCGATGCGGTCGATATTCACGTCCAGGCGGATAGACTCAGGCAGTTTGGCGTTTGTGACGAAAGCAAGCACGCCCTCCGGCTGATCTTTTTCGGCGATGCCCGTGTTGATTTCTTTTCCGGCCGCGTCCGTCAAGATGAACGGAAGCCGGTCCTTTTTGCCTGAGCCGATAAAGCTGAGGACTGAAAAACCTTCCAATCCTTTCTCCTGATAGGTCGGATTCTCGACCTGCTTGCCGTTCTTCTTACCGTCAGAAAGAACGTTCAGGCCGCGGGTATCGAATTCGTAAGGCACGAGCTTCCCGTCTTTCCCGGTAATCTTATAGTGGACGAGCACTTTGCTATCCTCTACGTATACTTCGGAGAATTGGACGGTAATGCCCTGGTCGGTAATTTTCTCGTTCATCGGAACCGACAAGCCTTCGGAAAGGGCGCGTTTGGTGCCTTCGTTGACCACCTGGTTGATGTTGGCCGAGTCTTTAAAGAAGTAAGATGTTCCGCCCAGGGAAGCGAATACACTCGTAGGAACAAGGATAGCGGCGGCGATACTGAAGGCGACAAGTCTTTTTTTCATGGGTTTGGACTCCTTTTTTTTATGAAATTCGAGGAAGGATTGGCGGACACGCCGGTCCACTTCCTGCGGAATTTCAACGTTTTCGATTTGATCTTTCAGTGTTTCTTTAATGTTTTCCGGAATAGACATTTGGATAAGCCTCCTCGTCCAATTGAGTGTCGAATTTGGTTCGCAGCTGCTTCAAAGCCAGATGAACTCTGGATTTTACCGTGCCGGACGGAATCGCCAGCAATTCGGCAATTTCGTCGTACGTATACTCGTAGAAGTAGCGGTATATAATGACCACCCTGAGTTTATAGGGCAGCCGATTAATGGCATCCCGCACATCCTGCCGGAGTTCGTTGCCGGCCAGAGCTTCATCCGGCGTTTCCACATGCGGCTCTTCGCTCAGACGAGAAGTTTTGTCGGTCAGACGGAATCGCCTCCAGATCTGCCGGCGCCAAGTGCTCACCTGCCGGATGACAATTCCGTTCAGCCAGAAATGGAAAGGACGGCTGCGGTCGTAGCCGGGCAATGAGCGCCACAGCTGGTAATAAATTTCACTCACGATATCGTTGACGTCTTCTTTATTGGTAACGAGCACGGCGACGGTTCCGTAAACTTTGCGCCGGGTCATGCGATAAATTTCTTCCATCGCTTCCTGATCCCCGGCCGCCAGCTGGTCGAGCCAATGTTCGAGCTGTTCATCATTCATTCGAGGGCCCCCTGAACTTGTATACATGAGAGATTGGCTCTCCGGACCGAAAAGGTTCACTGTTTTTCAAAAAAATTTTGCGAAAGGGGTAAAAAAGTCAGGCGGATACGCCTCGCGGCGATTTGCTTCCACGGATAGTAGGACGAACGGGGGCGGAAAAGGTTAGGGGGTAACAAGGGAAGGAAAGAAGCGGCGGCTGCGGTGTATGCCGGGATACGCCAAGGAACGATTGTTTATCTATGCCGGCTCACCGCTTTTTTGCATAGGAGGAGAAACATATGGGATAAATGTGCGAATAAACAATAGATAATTTCATGCGGAGGAGGATAAACCATGAAACAATGGCTTTTGGCAGGCCTTCTGCTGGGTTCGCTTGCCGCTTGTTCCGAAAAGACGATAGAGGACAAAGTTACGGAGGAGTCCATTGCAGAAGTATCTGAGGGAAGCGGCACAATCGTGAACCCGCTGAGTGACGCGATGGACCGCGGTCAGCATGAGCTGGAGAAGAATGTGGCGGTAGATACCGCCTATTATAAAAACCGGGCCGTGGCAAGAGGGGACATCGTATACTATGGAGATCGCAGCGTATCCAGGGTGGTCGCGCTTCCGAATGAGAAAATAAAGATAAAGAACGGACAAATATATATTAACGGGGCCAAGCTTGCTGCATTTTACGGGGCGGCTCATGTCCGGGGCCATGATGATAAAGCGTTTCAAACCAGTGACATGGAAGAGCCGGCCAAACAAAATCTGACCGATGAAATTTTTAAGAAGCAGGTCAACGAGATTACGGTGGGCGGTGACGAAGTGTTCATCATCGGCGATGATTGGTCCAGAAGCGGAGCCTCCACCTTTCGCAGCTTGTCTTTGCAAGATATAAAGGGCAAGGTAATCGGAGTCTGCACCGCATGCGGCAATCCTTGACTGCCGGCCCGTCCGGTATCCTTTTTTGGGTTCCTCGCCGTACATGATGTATTCCCCTGCGCTTTCCAGCCCCGTTCCACCCCATCCCGCACTACCCATGACGCCCGCGGAAAGTTATAATTGCTTTATTGGGGAAAGGCAGGGTGGAAAGGCATGAACATTAAACTGAAGGTGTGGCTGGGAACCGCCGTTTCGATCCTTGTTATAGGCGGCTTAACCGCGATGGCCTGCGTATTTTTAGACGGAGTGTTTTTGACTCTTGCTTTGATTTTAGGAGTATTCGGCCTGACTGCGGGCATTTATCTAATTGTAGGCGTTCACCGGGGAATCGACAAAGGCATGCACCGGGTCTCGCAGATCGTCGGGGACATGGCTCAGGGTACGGTAGATCCTTCGGACCGTTCCGCCGAAGCGGGGGACGAGTTCGGACAACTGGCGCAGTCTTTCCGCTCTCTCGCGGTGGATTTGTACAACAAAACCGAAGAAGAGCGCATCCTGCGCCTCGAAGCGGAGGAGCAGGCGTGGATCAACGTCCATGTCACGGAGATGGCGATCCTGCTGCAAGGGTCCGTTCAAATCGATACGGCTTCGCGGATATTCATCGGCAAGCTGGCTTCGTGCGTACAAGCGGCCTACGGGGCGCTCTATGTACAAAAAGACGGCCTGCTGCATTTCGCGGCCGGCTACGCTTACGATGATACGGCGGCGGAGAGGCGGCAGCCGATCGCTTTGGGCAGCGGCCTTGTCGGCCAGTGCGCCTTGGATAAACAGACGATTGTACTGCAGGACCTTCCGGACGGTTATGTAAAAATTCATTCGGCGCTGGGCGATACGAAGCCTGCGGCGTTAATAATCGTTCCCGTCTGCTATGAAGATGAAGTCGTTGCCGTTATCGAACTGGCTTCTCTGCGCGATTTTACGTCCAAGGAACGCCAGTTGATCGATCAGACCGGCGCGAACATGGGGATTCTGCTTAATACGCTGGCGGATGTGGTACGGATCGGCGAGCTTCTGAAAGAAACCCAGCTGCAGAAGGAAGAGCTGGAGGCTCAAACCGAGGAACTTCAAGCCCAGACGGAAGAACTGCAGGCACAGACCGAAGAATTGCAGATGCAGGCGGAGGAGCTCGAAAGCCAGACGGAAGAGCTGCAGGCGCAGACCGAAGAACTCCAAATGCAGGCGGACAACCTGCACACGTCCAACGAGCGGCTCCAGGAAGAGATGAAACTTACGGAGCTTCAGAAAGAGGAAATCCGTCAGCAGGCGGATGAACTGAGAACACAGGCAGAGGAATTGTTTGAGTCCAACAAACAGCTCCAGGAGCAGATGGAACTGACCGAACTGCAGAAGACCGAGATCGCCGAGCAGGCCGACGAGCTTAAAGAACAGGCGGAAGAGCTGCTTGCCTCCAATGAGAATCTGAAGCAGCAGGTCGAGCTGACCGAACGGCAGAAAGTCGAAATCAAAGAGCAGGCCGATGAAATTTTCATGGCGGCTCAGTATAAATCGGAATTCCTTGCGAACGTTTCGCACGAACTGCGGACACCTCTTAACAGTCTGCTGATTCTCTCTCAAATCCTAGCGGAAAACAAGGAAGGAAATCTCCACTCCAGGCAGCTTGAATACATTCATACCATTTTCTCGGCAGGGAAGGACTTGCTTACGCTGATTGACGAGATTCTGGATCTGGCGAAGCTTGAAGTGGGCAAAATGACGGCGGTCGTCGAACCGACCTACCTGAAAGATGTCAGCAGCCATTTATACCGACATTTCGAACAGCAGGCACGGGAGAAAAATATCCATTTCGACATACACAGCGACAGACGGCTTCCCGAAAGCATCCTGACGGACGGCCACAGACTGCAGCAAATCTTGAACAACCTGCTGTCCAATGCGCTGAAATTTACGGAAAAAGGGGCCGTCACGCTTTCCATTCAAACGGCCACCGCTCCATCCGGCGGCGCGGACGGATCCGCCGCCGAGGAAGTCGTCTTCTCCGTCACCGATACGGGAATCGGCATTCCCGCCTCGAAGCTGGAAAGCATCTTCGAGGCGTTCCAGCAGGCGGACGGCACGACCAGCCGCAAATACGGCGGCACGGGTCTCGGCCTGACGATCTGCCGGGAGCTGGCAGGGCTGCTGGGCGGCCGGATCGAGGTCCGCTCGGAGGAAGGGGAAGGGAGTACCTTCTCCCTTCATCTGCCGGCTTCTCAGCCGGAGACGGCCGGTTCCCAGGCCGCGGCGGCGGCCGACACTACGTCCGCCGCGTCCGAGCAGGCTAAGCGCGGGAGAAGCAGCTTCCAGGAGTCCTTCGTCCCGGATATCTCCATCTCGAATCCGAAGCTGCTCCAGCTCGCGGAGCTGGAAGACGACCGCGACAACTTGCAGCCGGGCGATACGCTGCTGCTGATTATCGAGGAGGACGCGGAATTTGCGTCCACGTTGTTGAACCTGGCGCGGCAGCGAAACTTCAAGGCCATCGTCGCTTCCCAGGGAGACCAGGGGCTGGCCTTGGCTCACGCGTACAAGCCGGATGCGATTCTGCTCGACATCCAGCTTCCCGTGCTGGACGGCTGGTCCATTATCAGCCGCTTGAAAGGACGCCCGGAGCTCAGACATATTCCGATTCATGTCATTTCGACGGCCGAAGAGAATCAGCAGGGACTGGCCATGGGGGCGCTCGCCTTCTGGAAGAAGCCGAACGATGTCCACGAGCTGGAGGCAGCCTTCCTGCAGATCGAATCCTATATCCGCAGGCGTACCAAGAGTCTGCTCATTGTAGAAGACAATCCGGTTCTGCGCAGCAGCTTGGTCGCTTTTATCGCTCATCCGGACGTGAATGTCGTCGCGGTCGCAACGGGCCGGGAGGCGCTAGAGCAGCTGGCCTCCCATCATTTTGACTGCATGGTGCTCGATCTGGGCCTGTCCGATATTTCCGGCTTCGATCTGCTTGAACAAGTCAAGACTAACCGTAAGCTTCAGACGCTGCCGGTTATCATTTATACGGGTAAGGAATTGAGCAAGCAGGACGAACAGCGCCTCCACCATTACGCGGAAAGCATTGTAATCAAGAACGTAAGGTCCATGGAAAGGCTGTATGATGAAACGGCTCTGTACCTCCACCGTAAACATGCCGATCTGCCTGCGGACAAGCAGCAGCTTATTGAGAAGCTTCATAACCCGGAGGCGGCGTTCCAGGACAAGAACATTTTGCTGGTTGATGACGATATGCGAAATATTTTTGCTTTGTCCAGTGTGCTAGAAGGGTATAACATGAATATAAAGTTTGCCCAGAACGGCAAAGAGGCTTTGAGCATTCTCGGGGATCATCCCGAAGTCGATCTGGTTTTCATGGATATCATGATGCCTGAGATGGACGGTTACGAGACCATGAGAGAGATTCGCAAAATGCCGGAGTTCGAGAAGCTCGTTATCATCGCGCTGACCGCAAGGGCTATGGACGAGGACCGGGTCAAATGCCTGCAGGCGGGCGCCTCCGATTATATCTCGAAACCGATAAATACCACACAGTTAGTCAGTATGCTCAAGACCTGGTTGATCACCTAGATCACTTACCGGATCCGTGCGAGCTTGTTACGGGGGATTAGAATGGAGTATCCGATTCGCATTTTATTGGTCGATGACCGGCCGGAAGATTTTCTCACCATACAAGCGCTGCTGGTTGATACGCCTTATCAGTTAATCCGGGCATCCTCCGGGATGGAGGCTTTGAAGTTTCTGCTGGAAAGCGAATATGCCCTCATCATTATGGACGTCCTGATGCCGGACATGAACGGGTTCGAAACGGCGGAACGTATCAAGAGACGCAAAAAGTCGGAGGATATTCCGATTATTTTCCTGACTGCTCTTACCCCGGAAGTCGAAGATTATATGAAAGCTTATACGGCGGGCGGAATCGATTATTTGACGAAGCCTTTCCATTCCGACGTGTTAAGAAGCAAGATCGAAGGTTTTGTACGTTTGTACAAAGCGCGCAAAGAGCTTCAGATCAAAACAAACGAGCTTCAGCGGCAAACCCTGGAGCTGGAAGAAGCCAACCGCGTGCTGACCCAGCTTAAGGAAACGGCCGAGGTCGCCTCGAGGATCAAATCCGGTTTTCTGGCCATGATGAGCCACGAAATCCGCACCCCGCTGAACGGCATCCTTGCCTTATCGGATATATTAAGGGCATCGGATTTAAAGCAGGACGATGCGGAAATGGCCGAGATAATCCATACGAGCGGGCACGCTCTGTTATCCGTCATCAACCATATCCTCGATTTCACCAAGATCGAATCGGGCAAGATGGAGCTGGACTATGAGCCGTTCGATCTGACGATCTGCCTGAAAGAAACGATGGACCTGTTCCGTGCTCTTGCCCGCGAGCGCAACCTCCGTCTGGAGGCGCACATAGAGCCGGGAATTCCCAAGATCCTTATCGGTGATTCCAACCGGCTGAGACAAGTGCTGAACAATCTGATCGGAAATGCGGTCAAGTTTACGGAGACCGGCAGTGTTAAGGTAATGGTGAGTCAAAAAAGGGTCGATGATAATCTGATCACCCTTGAGTTTATCGTGGAGGATACCGGAATAGGCATTCCCGCAGATAAAATGAATCACTTGTTCCAGCCCTTTACGCAGATTGACGCCACCATCAGCCGGAAATTCGGCGGCACGGGCCTCGGCTTGTCGATCTGCAAAACACTGGTCAATTTGATGGGCGGAACCATCTATGCCCGGTCGAACGTGGCAAAAGGAGCGGTCTTCGTATTCACCATCCAGGCCGGCATCCCTGCGGACACGCTAAGCAATCCATCCCGTTGAAAAAGCACCCCTTACATGTTCACGGTTGTCCCGGAGAGGGAACGGTCGTGATCGGGTAAGGGGTGCTTTCTTTTTGCCGGAGTAAGCCGGGTTGATTTAGGGTCGTCCCGCGAAGAGTTACTCCTGCGGAACACATGGGATCGGTATGCAGCGAAAGTTTATTTTATTTAATTCAAATAAATAAGGGTAATTGAATTTAAAATAAACTCTAAATACAGCTAATTTTTATCTACACGCCTAATTTTACAATTTGGTATACTAATTTTAACCAATTTGTGACTATAAAAATTTTAAAGGGACGATGAAACGATGAATTTTCAGGTTAATTTACAAGGTGTCATTGACTTGCTGTCGAATCACCTTTACTCCGATCCGGGGGTCTTTATCAGGGAATTGCTTCAGAACGGCGTAGACGCCGTGACGGCAAGAAAACGACTCGGACAGGAGTTTAAAGGAGAAGTAAAAGTAGAGGTATTTTCTTCAAATACGATTTCTTTCTCCGACAATGGCTGCGGCTTAACGGAAAAGGAGATCGAGCAATTTCTCGCTAAGATCGGGAGCTCCACCAAACGGGTGGATCAGGATCTTGCAGACGACTATATCGGACAATTCGGCGTCGGTCTTCTGTCCTGTTTTGTAGTCAGCGAAGAGATCGTACTGATTACCCGTTCGTCAAATGGCGAGGGGGACTCTTTGGAATGGCGGGGCAAGCCGGACGGCACCTATTCGATCAAAAAATTAGAGCGCCAAGTTCCCGTAGGGACTACGGTATATTTGAAAGCGAAAACGGATTACGAAGAGTATTTCGAGTTTTACCGGTTGAGAGAGTTATTGGAGAAATACGGAGAATTTCTGCCGACACCGATTATATTGTCCGAAGACAGCTACGAAGTGAGCATCAACACGTCCAGCCCGCCGTGGGATATGGACAAACAAGAAGCAATGGATTTTGTAGAGGAAACGGCCTATTCCAGACCCATGGATGTAATTTCGCTCCGTTCAGTCATCGGGGGTGTCAAGGGGATCGCTTCGATCCTGCCTTATGCGGTAAGCCTGCAGGATGAGAAAAAACATCGTGTTTATTTGAAAGGCATGCTTTTGTCCGATAAAATGAGCAATGTTTTGCCGCCTTGGGCTTTTTTTGTGAACGGGATTATTAACACGGAAAATTTACGGCCCACGGCTTCACGGGAGTCTTTCCAGGAAACCGAGCTGTTTTTTAGCGTAAGAGATGAACTTGGAGAGTGCATCAAGAACTACTTGATCGAATTATCCCAGGAGAATCAAGAGCTGTTTAAACGCATCGTACTGGTACACTATGCTTCTATCAAAACGATGGCTGTTGAAGATGAAGAGCTTTACGAGCTTTTTATCCGGCACTTGAGTTTTGAAACTTCGTTCGGCGATCTTAAAATGGCGGAAATTCTTGAAAGACATACCCATCTGTTAGTGGCGCCCACTCTGGATGAATTCCGGCAGGTAGCGCGGGTGGCTAAGGCGCAGGACTTGATGGTTATCAATGGCGGGTTTGTTCATGACTTGGATCTCGTACTGAATCTGCGCAGCGTTGTGGACGATATTTCCGTGGATGTTCTGGATATTTTGGAATTCGCAAACCGGTTTAAAGAGCTGAGCGTCATGGAGAAACAAGAAACCCGGCCTTTTCTTGATTATTCCAATGAAATACTCCGGAATTTCCAGTGCCGTTCCGTAGTCAGATGGTTTGAGCCTGCCGATATTCCGGTTCTCTACAATACGAATCAGGAAGTCAATTTCTTTAAGCTGGCGGAAGAGAGCGAGAAGGAAGCGAACCCTCTATTCGCCGAAGCCGTGCGCGTTGTCAAAAACGAGCTGTATGATCAACCCTTTGCGCGGCTTTGTTATAACTACAACAATCCCATCGTCCGGAAGGCCATGGAGTCTAGCGACTTGGAAGCCCAGAAAGCTTGTATCGAACTGCTTTATACCCAAGCCCTGCTGCTGGGGAACCATCCTTTAAGCCCGGCGGAGCTTTCCATGATGAACCAATCGTTGTTTCATTTCATGAATATGGGTTTGGACCGGATGCCTGAGGTCGGACAATGAAGAACCGTTTCGATGAATTAAGACGCGGAAGCTGGAGCATGCCGGACGGGAAACAAAAGCTGGCGGTTATGGAGGAAATGATTCGTATAGCCGATCTGTACATGACGGAAGAAGACTCTTACCACGTCCGGATGAATTACACGTCGGCTGCCATGGATGCGGGCTTTTCGGAAAAAATGTTAATCTCGTTTGCCTGGTGTGTAGCCAAATTCGATAAAAATCCGGGGAGATATTCGCATTTTGATTTACTCTGGCATTATAAATGGATTCTGGACAGCGTATGGAGAATACCCGAAATTACGTTTGAGCAGATGGAGCGGATGTTCGAGGATTTTAAAGAAAGATGTGTCCGGTACGGGTATAATTTGCGAGCCTACCACCAGAAGAGGGTAAACTTGTTTATCTCGCTTGGGATGCTGCAGGAGGCGGCCGAGTCCTACAAGCTGTGGAGATCGACGCCGAGGGACTCACTGGCGGACTGCCAAGCCTGCGAACAGAACTTATTCGGAGAATTTTCATTTAAAATGAATCATTTAAAAAGAGGCATGCAGGCCGTGAAGCCCATTCTGGAAGGCAGGATGAGGTGCGGATCGGTTCCGCAGAATACGTACAGCCTGATTATTATGCCTTTGCTGAAATTAAAAGAGTATGACAGAGCCGTCTCAATTGCGAAAAAGGCCGTCCGTGAACTCGAAGGCCCGCAATATTTGGAGGAGTACGGGGTTTTCCTGGAGTTCTTCACGATAACGGATATGGCTAGGGCGACAAAACTTTATGAGCAGACGATAAGATACGGCCTCGAGAGCAAAATAGGCTGGTCCCGGCTGCAATATTTTTACTCGGTCCGCTTGTTCCTTAAAGAGTGGGGAAAGACGAAGCGAAGGAAAAGGCTGGCCGAATCAGACCGCGTTACGTTGCCCTGGATCGACCATGAAATCGCAAAGCTGACCGAAGCGTTCAACCGCAGAAACGGAAGCCCTTACGTGAATGAATTTCTTGTGGAAAAGCAAAAACATACCGAGAGGCTCGTTGCGGCTTACCGGAACAACAGCCAGTAAGAAATTCGGGATTCGCATAAAGAAGGTTCAAGCGTCGGGGCCGTCCGGGTCCCCGGCGCTTTTTTGCGCGCGTACATAGCCCGCAACCAACTCTTCAACTGCTTCTCCAAGCTCGTCTTCATGCCCGGGAACGAGCCAATGTCCGGGAACGATCAGGTAGCTGCGGGCGTTTCCCTGCAGAAAGCTGTAAAGGATTTGTGCTTCGTCAATATCGTGCCGGCTGATTTTGGGGCGGGGAGACGGCGGTTCTTCCGGGCGGAAGACAGTCAGAATCGCAGAACGTATCCCCGCGTGGAGTCCGTGCGGCGCTGCCTGTCCGGTCTGGTCCCCGCAGGGAGCCGCGACTTTGGTATCCCGCACAATGCGGTTCCCTTTAACGAGGATAAGCTTAGCCTCCCGTTCGTTAACGGGTTCAAGGATGACGATGTTCCGATCTTCTTCGGCAAACCCGATCACCTTCTCCCCCCGGATCAGGGAACCGACGGTTTTTATCACGTCCCGGTATTTGGCGGCGGCTTCGAAGTTGTGATTTTCGGCCGCTTCCATCATCCGCCGTTCCAGATCCTGCAGAACAACCGGAGAGTTCCCGGCGAGGGAAGAAATGATTTTATCTAGGATGGCGTTATAAGTTCTTACGGCGTCCTCCCTGCCCGTGCACATTCCTATGCATAAGCCGAGAGAGTGATTGAGACAGGGCGAGTGCTTGGCGTAAGGACTGCTGCAGAGTATCCGGTAGCTTTCCCGGAGTCCTTGGACGGCTTTTTCCACCGTACTTCTGCTCGTGTAGGGCCCGAAAAAAAGATCGGTCTCCTGCCCGGCAGGGTCGTTCGTAATGTCGATACGGCGGAGACCCTCCCGGCTGCTCCGGATGACCAGATACGTATAGGCGAGAGGATTTTTCATTTTTTTATTGTATAAAGGCTTCAGTTGTTTGATTAACCGGCACTCCAGCATGAAGGCCTCGAATTCCGTATCCGTCAGACGGATCTCGAAATCGCGGATGTTGCTTATGAGCCGTTTGACTTTGGGAGTATGGGCTTTGGAATGCTGAAAATAGGTTTGGACCCTTTTCTTGAGAGATTTGGCTTTGCCCACATAAATGATATGGCCCAGGCGGTCTTTCATTAAGTAAACGCCGGGTGTTAAGGGGAGGTTTTTTACCTTTTCCGCGAGATTCATAGAAATCCCTCCATTGCTCTTGCTCAGCCCTGTCATTATATCAAATGCCTGATCGGACAGAAAGCGCGGCGGACACGGGAGACCGGGATCCAAGGAAGATAGGGAAATTAATCTGCCCCAAATAAAATGTTAATATTTACCAAACACTTCTTTGCTAGGATGAAGTGATTTCATTCTTGGTTGAAGGGGTGTGTATGATGTACAAATTCAGCAGCAAGTCCAAGTGGCTCGCCGTGCCCATGGCTGTTTTCATGGCGGCGGCCGTCGTTTTACCGGGAGCGGGCGCGGGGGTTCTGGGAAGCTCCGCGGCGGCCGCGGCAGGCACCAAGACTCCGGCGGCTTTGGCGCTGACGTTCAACGGGGATGCCAAAACCTCGCAGGGCTTCGCCTGGTATACCGATCCCGCCGTCACCGGCACGAAGCTGCAGGTGGTGGAATCGTCTCTCGTTACCGGCGGCGTATGGCCGGGTAGCGGCGTCCTCTCCTTCGAGGGAAGCACGGCGCCGATCCAGGTTTATCAGTCGAGCTCGGACAAGAGTGCGGGCAAGAAGACCGCTTACGCCGATCATAAGGTGACGGCTACGGGTTTAAAGCCGGGCACCCAGTACACGTACCGCGCGGGAGACGGTCAGGAGGGCAACTGGAGCGAGACCGGCACGTTCAAGACCGAGGAACAGGGCGGAGGAGCGTTCACGTTCCTCTACACGACGGACCCGCAGGGTACGACCGAGCGGGAATACGCGACCTGGAACCACACGCTGGAGGAAGCGGTCAAGAAGTTTCCCGCGGCCCGTTTTATTACGGTCACGGGGGATCTGGTCGACAACGGGGACATCGAGAATCAATGGTTCTGGCTGCTGGGCAAGCCTCAGGCCATTCTGAAGAAGACACCTCTCGTGCCCGCGCTCGGCAACCATGAGGGCAAATCCAACAACAACTTCTGGTACCACTTTAACCTGCCGAACACCTCTAATACGGGAGCGAAACCGGAAGGATCGGTATACGCCTTCGATTACGGCTCCGCCCGTTTCCTGGTCATCAATACCGAGTACAATGAGGCGAAAGGAACCGACACTGTGTACCGGAAACAGGAAGAGTGGCTGAGAGCGGAAGCGGCCAAGACGGATAAGAAATGGAAGATCGTCTTGTTTCACAAGTCTCCTTATTCCGTGGCGAACCATACCTCTGACAGCGATGTGCTGTTCTTCCGCAAGAAGCTTACGGCTTTATTCGATGAAATCGGAGTCGACGTCGTGCTGAGCGGTCACGATCATACGTATACGCGCACCTATCCGATGTACAATAACGTGCCGCAGAAGGACACGGCGGTGGACAAAGACGGGAACCTGATTAAACCGAAGGGAACCCTCTATCTGGTCAGCAACGCCGCCGGAGACAAAAGGTACACGCCGAAGTCGGGGCCGTTCCCTTTTGCGTTTAAATACGGCCAGCCGGGCAAGGAAATGTTCACGGGCATTACCGTGGCAAACGACAAAATTTCGTTCCAGGTGTATACGACGACGGAAACGGGCGCGACTGCTCTGTACGACCAGTTCGGCATCGTCAAATAAGACTCGAATCCGGTCCGCAAGCCAAGCTTGGCGCAGTACTGCAGCGGAGGCGGTTAGCCCGGCAGGCGCCTGACAACGGCCCGGCCGTAACGCTTTTGGGGAGTTACAGGGTCACGGGAAGTTCCGCCGAATGGGATTCGGGGCGGGGCTTCTTTTTTATCGGGACTTGCCCGCTGATGCTTGCTGTTTGGGTTACGGCTGCCGTTATCCCGGTTCTATTCAGGGAATATGACTGCATGTTATAGGGGAAAGTAAGGAACAGGAAATCTGCTGGGATTACCGTTATTTTGTTTTTCTTCAAAAAGTAGTGAAGACCCGGCTCCGGACGAATCGCTTAAGGCGGGCGAACCGCGGAATGTTTGTCAGGACGAGGAGAGTATGGCAGAATATAAGGATAGAAGGTACTGACCAGCGAATGGAGAACAGAACTTATGTCCAATCTGCCAAACTGTCCGGCATGCAATTCCGAATATACATATGAGGACGGGAACCTTCTGGTTTGTCCGGAATGTGCCCATGAATGGAATTCCGAATCCGAATCCGGGAACGGGGAAGAAGAAAAGGTCGTTAAAGACGCCAACGGCAATGTTTTAAAGGACGGCGATTCCGTCTCCGTCATCAAAGACTTGAAAGTTAAAGGAAGCTCGTCCGTTCTGAAAATAGGCACCAAGGTAAAAAACATCCGTCTCGTGGACGGAGACCATGATATCGATTGTAAAATCGACGGCTTCGGAGCCATGAAATTAAAGTCGGAGTTCGTTAAAAAAATTTAATGCGCAAATAGAGCGCACAAACAAGCCTGTAGCAGGAAGCCCTCTGACTTGGAGGGCTTTATTTTTGCATCACCGCAACCGGGCGGTCCATCGGGACGGACGGACGGGCGTAGTACCTTCAAAAAAATCTTAACTTTAAGATACATGAGACAGCGAAAGGAAGAAGACTTATGAACAGGGAATCGTTTGACGAAGTATTTGAATTAATGGAGGCTTCTTTTCCCGATACGGAAATAAGAACTTATGAAGGGCAGCGGAGGCTGCTTGATCATCCCGCTTACCGGCTTAACGTAAGCCGGAACGAGAACGGCGATATTCTCGCTATTATGGGAGTCTGGGAATTCGAAGCGTTTCGTTTCGTGGAACATATTGCGGTCAACCCGAACATGAGGGGAGGAGGCATAGGCGGAAAAATGATGACAGCCTATACGAGCGGCTCCGAGACCCCCGTTGTACTTGAAGTAGAACCGGCGAACGACACCGATTCCAAACGGAGAATTGAGTTTTACGAGCGCCTCGGCTTTCATTTGAACGCTTTCGATTATTTTCAGCCCCCCCTCAGGGAAGGGCAGCCGGAGCTTGCTCTGCAAATCATGAGTTATCCCGGTCCGTTGAGCGAAGAACAATTTCAGCCGTACAAAAAGGTGCTGATGGCCGAGGTCTACAAACAGCCCGCATCCAGCCGGTAAGCCGACATCGTGGTCGGTCCGGCAGTCGATTTGAGCCTGCACGCTCTCAAAGCTGCGGAAGACGATATCTAAAATCAGGAGGACTGCACAATGGAGATAGGGATAAGCACGTTTGTGGAAACGACGCCGGACGTTCATACCGGCGAGGTAATCAGCCACGCGCAGAGGCTGCGTGAGGTTGTGGAAGAGATCGTACTCGCCGACCGGGTGGGACTGGACGTGTACGGAGTGGGGGAGCATCACCGCAAGGATTATGCGGCTTCTTCCCCTGCCCTCGTACTGGCCGCAGCCGCGCCGCAGACAAAACGGATCCGGCTGACCAGCGCGGTCACGGTGCTCTCTTCGGCGGACCCCGTACGCGTGTTCCAGGATTTCGCCACGCTGGACGGCATATCGGGCGGCCGCGCGGAAATCATGGCGGGCCGGGGCTCTTTCATCGAGTCGTTCCCGCTGTTCGGTTACGATCTGGACCATTATAACGAGCTGTTCGACGAGAAGCTGGAGCTTCTTCTGAAGATCCGGGCATCCGAGAAAGTGACCTGGCAGGGCGGCCACCGGCCCGCGATCGACAATCTGGGCGTATATCCTCGTCCGGTTCAGGACCCTTTGCCGGTATGGATCGGCAGCGGAGGTAACCAGGAGTCCGTAGTCCGCGCCGGACTGCTCGGTCTGCCCCTTGTGCTGGCCATCATCGGAGGCAGCCCCGTGCAGTTTGCGCCCCTCGTGCAGCTCTACAAGAAAGCGGCCGCTCATGCGGGCCACGACGCCTCGAAGCTGCCGGTCGCCTCGCATTCGCACGGCTTTATCGCCGAGACGACGGAGCTGGCGGCCGACAAGTTTTTCCCGTCCACGCAGGCCGTCATGAACGTGCTGGGCCGGGAGCGGGGCTGGGGACCTTACGACCGGTCCAGCTTCGATTCCGCGCGGAGCTTTAACGGAGCGCTGTACGTGGGGGACCCGGAAACTGTCGCACGAAAGATCGTTCATCTCCGCAAGAACGTCGGCATTACCCGGTTCCTGCTGCACGTGCCGGTCGGCACCATGCCTCACGACGAAGTCATGAGAGCCATCGAGCTGCTGGGAACCGAGGTGGCGCCGCGGGTACGCGAGGAAGTTGCCGCGTGGGAAGCGGAAGGCGGCGAGAAAGTCTAGCCGCGGCCGGCAAGAGGCCGTTGAGTGCGGCTAGTCCGGTGTGCGGCGGAGATACCGTATCGCGAAGAAAAGCCCGTTTAGCTTGTTTGTTGAGCTAAACGGGCTTTTTTAGAGGATGGAGAGGTTTTGGGATCATCCTGCGGCTAGGTCGCACACTGTATCGGTTGGTGTCCTGGCGATGGCGTTCTCTGCGGCTAACACGCTCTCGCCAGACTGCCAACTGCCAGGATCCGGCTCCCTCCGCCGAGCGTACGGCCGGTTCCGGTCAGCTATCGTTTCCGTCCCCAACCATGCGGACCTTCGCTGGCCTATCCGTCTCTTCCATGCACGGTTACTCCGGTCTCAGGTGCGCGTCTGCGTTTTCGGCTGCACTCCGGGTGCCGGCTCCGGCTGAATCCGGCGCCGTCTTTCCAGGTAAAAGCTGAGGCCGAGCAGGGCTATGGCGCCCGCGCATAGCCACACGTTGATTTCGAACACCGAACTCAATGCGCCAAGAAGCCTGTCCGGTTCCGAAGAAGCGGACTGAGCCGCCCCTTGCACGACCCCGAGCCCCAAAGCGGCTCCGACGACCATGCCCAGGTTGCGGGTCAACGCGATCATGCCGCCGATAGAGCCAACATGCTCTTTCGGCGCATGATGAAGGATGGTGCTGTTGTTCGGCGAGGTAATCAGGCCCATGCCCAGGCCGACCAGCGCCAGTAGGGCGGTCAATCCCGCCATAGGCAGCCCCCCGAGGCCGAGTGAGAAAACAGCCGCTCCGCCGCCCATGGCAAGCAGTCCGAGAAGGACGAGCAGGCCCGAGCCGAAGCGGTCCGATAAATGACCCGCGAACGGACCGGTGACGGCGAGCAGAATCGGATAAGCCGTCATGACCGCTCCGGCGGCTGACGGGGACATCCCCGATACTCCGGACAAGTAGAACGGGAGGGTGACCAGGAAGCTGTTGGCGAGCACGAATGCCACGCAGCTGATGATCAGCCCGGCGGACAGCGCGGGTATCCGGAAAGCCCGTACGGGAACAAACGGATTCGCCTGCCTCCGCTCCCAGATCAGGAAAACGGCCAGCAGGAGTGCCGCGAAAGCCAGCATGGACACCGATACCGGTGACAGCCATCCCCTGGATGAACTGCCGGATATCGTCCAAATGACGGAGCTGATGATCGCCACGAACATTAAACCACCCGCGGCATCGAAAGGAGCGGACGGGCGCTTTTCCTTGGCGGGAGCGGACGGAATATAGCGGAAAGCCAGCACGGTTGCGATAACCGCGACAGGCACGTGAATGAGGAACAGCCAGTGCCAGTTCAGCCACTCCGCAACCATTCCGCCGGCGATAGGCCCGCTCATGGCGCCGAGAGCGACGGCGGTATTGACCGTGCCAAGCGCGCGTCCCCGGTTTTCTTTGGGGAGATGCAGGGTAATCAGCGCCATATTGGTCGCCTGAAACATGGCCGCACCGACCGCCTGCACGATTCTGAAACCGAGCAGCGCCCCTATACCCGGCGAGAAAGCCACCAGTACGGAGCTGACGCCGAACAGGACGTACCCGAGGTTGTGGATGAGACGGAAGCCCCAGCGGTCTCCCAGCTTACCCATGACAGGCAGCAGGGCAGCGATAACGAGCAGGTATCCGGTCGTAATCCACTGGGCCGTGCCGAGCGTAGTCCCGAAGATGGCGGCAAACTGGGGCAGAGAGACATTCACGATCCCGGCCGTAAAATGCGAAATAAAGGCGCCCAGGCAAATAGCCGTTACCATGAGCGAAGGGCGGAGTTCCTTTGTCCTTATTGCTGCGGATTGCACAATCCGTCACCTCCGATAGTTGGTATAGATACTAAACTAATTAGCCAAAAAAATAATGCTCTGTCGTTCAGGCCCTATGAAGTCTTTATTTTTTTAAAAAAGCGATCAATTTGTCGATACAGGTATCGAACACGTCGATTTCCTGCTCGGTCAACTGCTCCCGGAGCTGTTCGTAGAAAGCACGATGCACTTCTTCGTGGGCCGCATGGGCTTCCTTTCCCTTGACGGTAAGCGACAGGAGCGTTCCCCGGGAATCTTCGGGATGCGGTGAACGCACGACCAGCCCCTTGGACTCCAGGCGCACAATAAGCTGAGTCACCGCTCCCTTGGTGATCTCCAGCCTTCCGGCCAGCTCGCTCATAAGAATGCCGCCCTCGGTTCCGATCGCCTCGATCGTGTGGATTTCGCTGGGAGTGAGCGGTCCCGCGCTTCCGAAAGTCTGGGGCCGCCGTTCAAGCCGGCGGAGCTGCAGGATCAGACGGCCGAGACTGCGGCCGCTGCCGGTATCATCCGTTCTGTTGTCAGTCTGAGAAGTTCTATTCTTTTCCATGTAATTAGTATAGGTTCTAAACTATCTGCTGTCAAAGAAAATCTCCCGGATTAAGCACCTCTATGAAACCGGAAACAGCGGCCGCCTTCCCCATCTCCCGGTCGAAATATCAAGACTTCTTGATTATCTGCTATAATCGAAAGAGAAGAAGCCGGCGCTTCTTCCATTCAACCGGCGAGGAGAACTGCGGACCATGATCATCCAATTCATTCGATATCGTTAATGAAAGGTACAGCTAAGCCAAACTCTTCCGTTTTTTTACGAAATGGATCAGGGTTTGTTTACCTGTGCCTTTTTCATTCAACTATTTCGAATGAACGGGGTGTTTTTGGCATGTCTTTGGGAAAAAACGGGGCCGTCCGGCTTTTGGCGGCCCATGAAACGATATTCGAATGTCCCGTCTGCGGCGGGCACATGACCGTGATAGAGGCAAAAAGCTTGCGCTGCGGCGGAGGTCACAATTTCGATCTCGCTAGAGAAGGATATCTGAATCTGCTGACGCAAGCCGTTAAGAGCAAGTACGGCAAAAACCTTTTCGCCGCGCGCAAAACCATAAACGAAAACGGGCTTTTCGATCCGATACGCGACGAGATCGCCGAACGGATTGCGGGAGGCGTTCCACCGGATAAACGGCGCTCCCGCCTTCGACTACTCGATGCCGGCTGCGGAGAAGGCTCTCTTTTATCGGGTATCAAGAGACAAGTGAGCGGCCGGACCAAAGGGGATTTGCTGGCGGTCGGCATGGACCTCGCGAAGGAAGGGGTCCGGCTGGCGTCCAAAACAGATTCGGAAGCGCTGTGGTGTGCGGCAGACCTTGCGAAAGCGCCTTTCCGGGCAGCCTCGTTCGACGTGATTCTGAACATCCTGTCCCCCTCCAATTACGCGGAATTCGGCAGGCTGTTAAGCGGGGACGGGCTGCTGATCAAGGTTGTCCCCGAGCAAAATTACCTGCGTGAGATCCGCCGCAGGCTGTATGCGGGCACACAGCGGGAAGCATACTCAAGCCGCCAGGCCGTGGAGCGGTTCCGGGAACGCTTCGTGCTCTTGGACAGCCGGCGGCTGAAGTATACCTGGCAGCTCCGGCCGGGTCTGCTGGAGCCTCTGCTGGACATGACGCCTTTAGCCTGGGGGGCCGGAAAAGACCGGCTGCGGGAGGCTTTGGCCATGGAAGCGGATGAAATCACGGTAGACGTTACCGTTCTTTGCGGCAGACCCATACAGCCGTCTTCTGAAGGATTTCGCGGGCCTTTGATTTAAAGAGGCAAAAAGCCAGCGCTGTTGCGGGGGCCACAATTTCGATCCCGCGGGAGAAGGATGTCTTAATCTGAATCCGCTGCCGCAAGCCGTTAAGATCAACTAGGGCAAAAATCTTTTCGTCGCGTACTGCAGCGGGAGCGTTAGCTCCATACAGCTTCGCCCGATTCTTTTAACCAAGCGGCTCTGCCATCCGGCGGGGCTGCTTTTTTTTGCGGAGAAGGGAATAATACGGTCACCCGCTTATATTTCGGCTACCGGAGGTTTTATGAAGATGAGAAAAATGGTGTTGACCTGGCTGCTGTTTACGCTTTTTCTGGCCGCCGAATCCGGGGAACGGGCAAAGAACGCCGGCTTGCCCGGGCAGGACGCCGATAAACCGGATATCCGCTGGAGCAAACAACGCCTTTGTACCCAGTCTCCCCGTCAAGGCAGCGGCTAATTTCCAAAATCTGAAACAGGCACTAAGATCCTACCTCAACCGGCGAAAACTTGATATACTTAAAAGGTTTTTTATCATACTGTGCAAAAAAATAACCGACAAGCGAGGTACTCCATGATTGATTTTTTACAAAGTATGATTAATCTGCTGAACGACCTTCTATGGTCTAAACTGTTGATTGTCCTGTTGATCGCCATCGGTCTTTATTTTACGTACCGGTCGAAATTCATGCAGTTCCGCATGATCCGGGAAATGCTGCGGGTACTGTTCGAGTCCAAGAGCGGCGCCGGCGACAATATCTCGCCTTTCCAGGCATTCTGTATCAGTATGGCGGCCCGTGTGGGAACCGGGAATATTACCGGGGTGGCTATCGCCGTCGCTTTGGGGGGACCCGGCGCCGTATTCTGGATGTGGATTATCGCGCTTATCGGTTCGGCTTCCAGTTTCGTCGAGAGCACGCTGGCGCAGGTTTATAAAATCAAGGATAAGAACGGCTTCCGCGGAGGACCGGCTTATTATATGCAAACGGGTTTGAAGAAACGCTGGATGGGAGCGTTGTTCGCCGTCCTGATTACGATTTCGTTCGGTCTGGTGTTTAATGCGGTACAGTCCAATACGATTACGGTCGCGTTCGAAAATTCATTCGGTACGGATCGTCTGACGGTCGGCATCATCATGACGCTTGTTTTCGGAGCGATTATTTTCGGCGGGGTCAAGCGGATTGCGAAAATGTCCGAGTACATCGTTGTTGTGCTGGCGGTATTGTATATCGGGATCGCCGTGTTCATCGTTCTGATGAACATCACGAAAATGCCCGAGGTCCTGGCTCTGATCGTCAAAAACGCCTTCGGAATCGAGCAGATTGCAGGCGGTTCGCTGGGAGCGGCGCTGCTCCAGGGAGTGAAGCGCGGCCTGTTCTCCAACGAAGCGGGAATGGGGAGCGCGCCGAACGCCGCGGCGACGGCCACGACGTCCCATCCGGCGAAGCAGGGGCTGATCCAGGCTTTCGGCGTGTTGACCGATACGCTGGTCATTTGTACGAGCACGGCCTTTATCGTGCTGCTCTCCGGCGCGTACACCGATCCGAGCCTTAACGGCATCGAGCTTACGCAGGCTGCCTTGAGCGTTCATATCGGGTCGTGGGCGTCCGGTTTCCTCGCGATTATGGTGTTTCTTTTCGCGTTCAGTACGCTGCTGGGCAACTACTACTATGGGGAAACGAACATCGAATTCCTCCATTCCAATAAAGCTTGGGTCCGGCTTTACCGGGTGGCGGTGCTGGCCATGGTTATTTTCGGCTCCGTCGCCAAGGTCCAGGTCGTCTGGGATCTGGCCGACTTGTTTATGGGCTTGATGGTAGTGGTCAACCTGATTGCGATCACCTGGTTATCCAAAATCGCTTTTGCGGTATTGAACGACTATATGAAACAGAAAAAAGCGGGCAAGGACCCCGTTTTCACGAGAAACAGTGTACCGGGACTGCAAGACCTTGAGTGCTGGGAGGACCCGGCTGCGGACGGAACGGATAAATCCCGTACGTAAACCTGCCCGGAAGACCTCAATCCTTTAACCGAAAGATTTTGATCACCCCAGTAAGGCGTCCGGCATTTATGCCGGACGTCTTTTTTTGCGTCATTATGGTTTGCCGCCCCGTGTAGGTTTGGTTTGCCCGTCCCTTTAACGTGATACTATTTACTATTAAATTATTAGATGTTAAAATATATGCAAGGGAGATGAATATTATCATGTCTGAAAAATTACAAGGCAAAGTCGCCATAATAACAGGCGGAGCTTCCGGTATCGGCAAAGGCATGGCTATGGCCTTCGTCAAAGAAGGGGCGACCGTCGTCATCATCGATTTGAACGAGGAGGTCGGCAGACAGTCGGTTCAGGAGCTGCAGCAGTACCGGCCCGATTCCATGTTTATTCAGGCCGATCTGGCCGAGCATGACAAGCTGGAAGGGCTCGTGAAGCAGGTTGCCGAGAAGTACGGCCGGCTGGATATTCTGGTCAATAATGCCCATGCGTCCAAGAACATGCCGTTCGAGCAGATTACGCAAGAAGTGCTCGACTTGTCCTTCGACACAGGCTTTTATCCGACCTTTTATCTGATGCAGGCGGCACTGCCTTATTTAAAAGAATCCCAAGGTAAAATCATTAACTTCGCTTCCGGAGCGGGCATTAACGGTGACGTTAACCAAGCCTCTTACGCGGCTGCGAAAGAAGCGATCCGGGCTATTTCCCGTGTGGCCGCCAATGAATTCGGACCGTTCGGCATCAATGTCAATATCATTTCGCCGATCGCGAACTCTCCGGGCATACAGAAATGGGCTAAAGAGCAGCCGGAATATTATGAGGCGATGCTGTCCAAAATTCCGCTGAGAAGACTCGGTGAGCTTGAAAGCGACATCGGCCGTGTAGCCGTATTCCTGGCGAGCGAGGATTCCGATTACATTACGGGACAAACCATTATGGTTGACGGTGGAGCGACGAAGCTGAGATAATCGGCGAAAGCTGCCTAACCTGATCCGATCAAGCAGCCCTACTTGTATGACTTTTCTGTCAAGGAGGCTACTTTGGAAAAAACCGATGTTTTCAAACTGATCCATGCCGTAGAACTGTTCACGAACGAAGCGATTATCCGCTGGACGAAATCTTTTCAGCCTAATATAGGGATTTCTCCGATTATCGCTCTGGCCGAACTCAACCAGCACGGTCCTCAGAAGCAGAGCGTGCTGGCCGCCAAACTCGGCTACACGCCGGGGGCTATGACGAATATAGCGGGCAGGCTGACGAAGCTGGGGCTTGCGGAGCGCAGATATAACGAGAGCGATCGCCGGAACGTGTTTCTGGCGATTACGGATAAGGGAATTACCGTCCTGCGTGAAGCCCAGAAGAAAGGCCAGGAACTGCGCATTGAGATGTTCCAGGTGCTGAACGAGGAAGAGATCCAACAATTTCTGTCCATTTACGAGAAGCTGCTTAAAAACTTCAAGGATAAGGATTAAGCAAGCATACAGGGGGTTATTATGATGGGAAGAGTACAAGGTAAAGTAGCTTTAGTAACAGGCGGGGCGTCCGGCATCGGGTTGTCCGCGGCAGCACTGCTTGCGAAAGAAGGGGCTAAAGTCGTAATCGGCGATTTTAACGTCGAAGGCGCGAAAGAAGCGGCTGAAAGAATCAAGAGCGCAGGCGGAGAAGCGACAGCCACCTTCCTGGATGCTTCTAATGAACAATCGATCCGCGAGGCCGTTGATTTTACCGTGGAACAATACGGCACTTTGAACGTTCTCTTTAACAATGTGGGTCTGACCAATTTGAAGAAAGACGTCGACGTCGTGAACATGGATCTCGAAGAATGGGACCGTCTCATGAACGTCAATCTGAAAAGCGTGCTGCTCGGCAGCCGGTTCGCGATTCCGCATATGATCAAAGCCGGAGGCGGCTCGATCATCAATACGGCATCGATGGCCGGTTTCGCCTCGGATGCGACACGCTCCGCGTATGGTGCGTCCAAGGCGGCCGTCGTGAACCTGACCCGGTATATCGCGACTCAGTACGGCAAGGACAACATCCGCTGCAACGGTGTCGCACCGGGTCTGATCCTGACCCCTGCGGCGAAGAACAACATGCCGCAGCCGGTGCTGGATATTTTCGCGAAGTATAACGCTCTGCCATATCACGGCGAAGCGGACGATATCGGCTACACCGTGCTGTTCCTGGCATCGGACGAATCGAAGTTTATTACCGGCCAGACGATTCAGGTCGAAGGCGGGCACTACTTGGCTAATCCGACCGTTCCGGATTTTAAAGCGTTCATGGCCCAGGCTCAAGGGACACAGGGCTAAGCCAAGCGTCTTCGGGAGGCATCGTGCCGGGGCCATGCGGCCGGTGCTGACATGAGGGGCTTGGCCCGATCCCGCGCGGCTGTCAGCCGTGCAGGCGGGGACTAAAACAAACAAACAAGCTGACACTGCTGGATGAGCGGTGTCAGCTTGTTTGTTGTGGGGAGCCGGACATGCGGCGGGGAAACGGCGGTGAGTTCGGGAGGTTAAGCCAGGACGCCGAGATGCTGCTTCGCGTCGTACTCCTCCAGCGCTTCACCGTTCTTCAAACGGTGAATAAAGTCCGGATTCGGAATAAGCGGACGGCCGAAAGCGGCCAGATCAATCGTTCCCTCGGCTAAAGCCTGCTCCGCGGTTTGGGGGTCCAGCGTTCCGACGCCGACGATAACGCCGTCCCAGTATTTGCGCACGAGCTCATGCATCGTTTTTCCGTCGGCAAGCACCCGGGTGAACTGCATGGTGGAAGGATGGATCATGGTCGCGCCCGCTTCCCGGAACGCCTCCGTGAAGGTACGGATGGCGCTGTCCGGATCCGCCCACATATAAGCCGGGTCATCGACTTTGTGGGCGGAGAAACGGATCAGCGTTCTCTCCGGCCCGATCGCATCGATAACCGCCTTCAGCACTTCTTTCGTCAGCGTTAACCGCTGCGCAAGGTCGCCGCCGTATCGATCTGTCCGACGGTTGCTTGCCTCCGAATTGAACTGGTCGATCAGATAGCCGTGCGCCCCGTGGATTTCGACGCCGTCGAAGCCGGCTTCAATCGCGTTGCGGGCCGCCTGGGCGAATTGGCCGACCAGCTCCTGAATGTCCGTGAGGGTCATCTCTTCGGGAGTGTCATAAGGCTTGCGCAACCGCGCCACATTCCCTTCCGCCCGGATGGCCGATGGGGCTTGCGGCGGCAAACCGCCGGCAATCTCATGGTGAGACAAGCGGCCCACATGCCAGATCTGCGCGATAATCGTGCCGCCCTCCGCATGTACGCCTTCGGTTACCTTTTTCCACCCGTCGATCTGCTCCCGGGTGTAGAGGCCGGGAACCCCCGGATTCCCTTTGCCGCGGGGACTGACCACAATGCCTTCGGAAATGATCAGGCCGATTCCGTCCGCGGCCCGCTTCCGGTAATATTCGGCTACGTCATCACCGACGACGCCTGTCTTGTCATCCGCGAAACAGCGGGTCATCGGGGCCATGGCCGTACGGGTTTGAAGGCTCCAGGCTCCGATTTTCACCGGTTCGAACAGCTTGCTTTCCGGCCCGTCCTGCAATTTCCCCCAAGTGCTTATGCCGGTTGCTTCAAAGACTCCTTTGTCCTCAGCCATCGTAACTCTCCTCCGTTATTTGTTAATTTTATATTTCTGCAAATACCGAAATAACAAGTGTGCGGGTTACTCTCCAAGCAGATAAGGCGCGTATTGTTCCAGAACATGCCGTTGTATGCGGTAGTAACGGAACGTTCCTTCCTTACGGACGGCAATCACTCCGCATTCGAGAAGCGGCTTCAAGTGATGCGTCAAAGTGGAGGCGGCCGTGTTATTCAACAATCCGGCCATCTCCAGGCAGGCCAGTTCCCGCCGTTTGACCAGCATCCGGACGATCTGCAAACGCGTGCTTTCGCCGAGAGCTTTGTAGACTTTAACCGCGCAATCATCGGTCACTGCGAAAACCCGCTTTCAAGAATTGCTGGTATTTTTGTGTTTCTGGAAATATCGTAATTCAACAGGGAATTATTGTCAATGGTTCTAAAGGTATGCTAGTGAGCAGGAGAATGCTTTGCAAAGAGGATAGGCGGCCCGGAGAACGGCAGCAGAAAAGGGGCGTATTCCGCGTCTCTCTAAGTTCCGGAAGCTAAAAAACCTCCGGTTTGCACCGGAGGTTCGCCGTAAACATTTTATTTTACACCCTTCATGTAGCCCTGAATTTTCGGAGACAGCACGTAGAGCACCAGGCTGAGCACGATGGCGGCTCCGCCAATAACGCCGAAATAAACCATCTCCGTCTCAGGCGTGTAGAACTTGACGATCTGCGCGTTGATCGCCTGCGCCGCCGCGTTGGACAAGAACCACAGGCTCATCGTCTGGGCCGTGAAGGCCGCGGGCGCAAGCTTCGTCGTAGCGGATAGGCCGACGGGCGACAAGCACAATTCGCCGACTACGACGATAAAGTAGCTGAGCACCAGCCACAGCGGATTCACCAGGGCGTCTCCGCCGAAGTAGGCCGGCAGCAGGATGACGAGGAAGGACAAGCCGGCGAACAGCAGGCCGAGCGAGAACTTCTTCGGAATCGTCGGCTGGCGGTCGCCGAGCCGCATCCACAGCCACGCGAAGACGGGCGCGAAAACGATAATGAACAGCGGATTGAGCGACTGGAACCAGGCGGGCGAAATGTTCAGGCCCATGAAGTCCAGCTGGGTCCGTTTATCCGCGTAGTTGGCCAGAATCGTGGAGCCCTGCTCCTGAATGGCCCAGAACATGATCGACGCGATAAACAGCGGGATATAAGCCACGAGGCGCGAGCGTTCTACCGCCGTGGTTTTGGGGCTTCTGTACATAACGATGAAGTAAATCGTCGGAATCAGAAGACCGAGCACCCCGATGAGCTTGATAAACGTGGAGAAGGTCAGCAGGCCCGCCGGGATGGCGATGGCAACCAGGACGGCCACTACGACAATCCCTATTCCCATAATCGTGAAAACTTTCTTCTTCTCGGCAGGGGACATGGGGTTAGCGACGACAGTTCCGGCAAGCCCGAGGTTCTTCTTCTTGGTCAGAACGAACAGAACCAGTCCGAGGAACATCCCGATAGCCGCAAGGCCGAAGCCGAGGTGAAAGTTTTTCATTCCCACCGTTCCCACGATAAGCGGAGAGAGGAAACCGCCCAGGTTAATTCCCATATAGAAAATACTGAAGCCGGAATCGCGGCGGGTATCCTGTTCGCTGTAAATTTCACCTACGATACTGGATACGTTGGGCTTAAGCAGCCCGGTACCGAGCACGATCAGCACCATCGAGACGAAGAAGAGAGCGACATTCCCCGGCACGGCGAGCACGAGATGCCCGAACATGATCAGAATTCCGCCGTAGAACACGGCTCGTGAAGTACCGAGCAGCCGGTCGGCGAGCCAACCTCCGATGATCCCCGACATATACACGAGGGAACCGTAAATGGACACAATGGCCAATGCGGTTCCTTCCGGGAAGCCGAGACCGCCGCGGGTCACTTCGTAATACATGTAAAAAACAAGGATAGCTTTCATTCCGTAATAGGAAAATCGCTCCCAAAACTCTGTAAAAAATAAGGTGAACAGCCCCTTGGGATGTCCGAAAAACCCCTTTTGGGGTACACTTTCTACGATTTTCTGTTTGTCGATAGCCGGCATAAACCAATCTCCCCTGTTTAAACGATTCTATTTCTGGGCGGAGCCAAGTAAGTTTTTCCCATAAGATATAATACCCAGGTGTCATAAGTTACAATCTCGCAGGGCAAAGAATGCTTATAATGACGTGAGGGGTGCAAGAAGCCACTTTATCAGATTACTAGAAAAATGCTATTAAAGTCAAAAATGTAAATTATGGAAGTCAAAATAAGACCCATACAAGTAAAAAAGTTGCACGTTGAAGACGATATAATCCCGTATGATGGAAAAGATAGCGCTTTCATAGTACTCTTAATAAAATGGAGGAGGTATGCCCATGTACCGTCTGACAAAAACATCTTATCTTGCCGTGATCCTCTGTTTTTCCCTTGTCTTTACCTTGTTCGGTGCGGGAACGCGGCCGGTCCGGGCGGAGGATGCTTATGACGGCATGCGTTTAAAGCTGCTTCATTTGATTTTGGGAGACGATCAATACTCCCTTCCTGTTTCCGACCCTCTTCTGCAAGACAAGCTTGCCAAAATGGACAGCGCCGTTTCTTCCTGTGCGGCAGCCTCGGCCCCCTGCTCAAGCGGCAAAGGAATGTGGGATATCCTGAACCGCGGAGCGGACCGGACTTATTTGTGGATCGACCTCCCTTTTACAAGCACGGACAGCTATACAAAATCGGGGGATATCACCAATTCGTATAACCGCCTGCTATCGATGATTACGGCATACTATACGCCGGGCTCCTCCTTTTACGGAAATGCGGCTCTGAAAAATGACGTGCTGAGCGCCCTCGACTGGCTTTATACGCAGAAGTACAACACAAGCGTGACTCCTTACGGCAACTGGTATCACTGGCAGATCGGCGTGCCTCAGGCGCTGACCAAGATCGGCATTCTGATGCGGGATGATTTAAGCGCCGTCCGGCTAACGAATTATATGAATGCGGTGAACCGGTTTATTCCGGATTCGGCGGCAAGAACAGTGAGCGGAAGCCCGGTTATGACCGGAGCCAATCTGCTCGATCAGGCCGTTTCGGTCGCCTACCGGGGCATTCTGGTGAAAGATGCCGCCAAAATAACGAACGCGAGGGACGCGCTCGGCAGCGTTTTTGCGTACGTGAATCCGGCTTCGGCTCCGAATACGCCGGCCCGCGACGGCTTTTATCAGGACGGTTCCTTTATCCAGCACGCGGCGATGCCCTATATCGGGGGCTACGGAACCACTCTGCTGAACGATATCGGAATCCTGCTATACACGCTGCAGGGTACCCAGTGGGACGTGACCGATGCGGGCAAATGGAACGTTTATAAGTGGGTGTTCGATTCCGTAGAGCCGTTTATATACGACGGCAATGTAATGGACATGGTAAGAGGCAGAAACATTGCCTACGGACCGGCGCTGGGAAATACGGACAGCGGACCGGTTCTGACCGGCAAAGGGCTCATCGCCTCCATCGGTTACCTCCTGCTTACGGCTCCGTCCACGAATGAACAGATGGGGGAGAAGTACCCGGACAACCCGAAGCAGGCCATTCAGGGCATGCTGAAATACTGGTTAAGCAAGGATACCACCAATCAGATTCTGGATTCCTCTTCGATGTACCAGTATTTTCAGCTCAAACAGATCGCAAATTCGCCGGTTCCGTCCAGAGGGGAGAAGACGGGAACCTCGATCTACGCGAACCAGGACCGTGCCGTGCACCTGCGCCCGGGCTTCGGTTTCGGGCTCAGCCTGTCGTCCAACCGGGTCGATAAATACGAATCGGGCAATAAAAACAACGTACAGGGCTGGTATACCGGGGACGGGATGACTTACCTGTACAACGCGGACAGCGGCCAGTACGACAACTTCTGGCCGACGGTAAACCGGTACCGGCTCCCGGGCACAACCGTCGATACGCAGACCCGTACGAACAGCAGCAACTGGACAAGCTATCTGAGCCCGAACCGGTGGGCGGGCGGCGCGGAGCTGCTGGGAACTTACGGCGCCGCCGGCATGGACCTGAAGTCGCCCGGCGATATCGGCAGCGGAGGGGCCATTCTGACTCCCTCCAATCTGACGGCGAAGAAGTCGTGGTTCATGTTCGATGACGAGATCGTATCGCTCGGAGCGGGTATCACGAATTCCGGCCAGACCGGCAGCGGATGGGACAGTTCTCCCCGCAAGGTGGAGACTATCGTGGAGAACCGCAAGATTGCCGGAGGCAACGAGTTCGCCGTGAACGGAACGGCCCAGCCTGCGGCTTCCGGCTGGTCGTCGGCTCTGCCCGGAACGAACTGGGCGTACCTGCAGGGCAATACGGGCGGGGAATCGTCCAGTACAGGGTACTATTTCCCGGGTTCGGCCGCTTTGAAGGCGTCCCGTGAAACAAGAACCGGCTCCTGGAACGAAATCAACGAGGCGACGCCCGGCGTGTATAACGTAATGGGAACGGAAGATTCTTATGTTCGTTCCAATGAAGGAAACCATGGCGCGGAGCCGACGGTGGTTGTCAAAAACGACGCCAACGGCTACGCCAGAGAAACGTATCTGAAGTTCGACTTGACGAATTTCGTGCCCGGGCAAGTCAAGTTCGACAGCGCTAAAGTCACGCTCGTCCCGACTGCGATCGGACCTACGGCTAAAGCGGTCCAGCATACGGCGGAATGGGTTCCGGACAACTCCTGGACGGAAACCGGCCTGCTCTGGACGAACAAACCGGTCTCGAGTCCGCTTAGTCCGGTCCAGCAGTGGTCGGGCATGCAGGCGGGAACCCCCGTCACGATCGACGTGTCCCAGGCGCTGCAGAACGCCTTGGCGAACAACCGGAAGGTGTTCTCCCTGCGCATCTATGCTTCGTCGCCTGCGGACCCGGACGGAACGGTCGCTTACGCAAGCCGCGAGAATCCGAATGCAAGCTACCGTCCCAAGCTGGTGTTGAGCGGCTACAAGGAAATGAAAAGCGCCGACTATTTGACTCTCTGGATGGATCACGGCGTGAATCCTTCGAACGCTTCCTACAGCTATGTCACGCTGCCGAACCGCAGCCGGGCGCAGGTGCAGGGCTATGCCGCCAATCCGGATATCGCCATTCTGGAAAACACGACGGCGGTCCAGGCCGTCAAAGAGAAAACCTTGAACCTGACCGCCGCAAATTTCTGGCAGGACGGTATCAAGACGGTCAAAGCGGACGGCACGGATTTCCTGACCGTGGATAAAAAAGCCTCCGTTCTGGTCAAAGAAAGCGCGGACGGACTGGACGTTTCCGTCTCCGATCCGACCCAGCAGAACAGCGGCACGATTCAGGTCGAAATCAACCGCAGCTACAGCGGCGCCGTTTTCCTGGAACCGGGGATTGGGGTTATTCAGTCGAGCCCGACGCTGAAGCTCTCGGTGGACGTAAACGGTTCTTACGGCAGGACGTTCCGCGCGAAGTTCTCGAACGCTGCCGCCGTCACGCTTCCCGCCAAGGGCGACGCGACTGTAAGGGACGGCAGCTATGCGGGCACGAACTACGGAACCGCGGGCTTCATGGAAGTGAAGAACGAGGCGGTGAGCTACAACCGGAGCGCCCTCGTTCAGTTCGACCTATCGTCGTATACGGGCGCAGCCGGCCGGGCTGCGATTGTCCTGATGCCGATTGATTCTCCGGCCAAGGCCGTCACCCATCAGGCCAGGCTCGTTTCCGCGCAGTGGGACGAGAAATCGCTGACCTGGAGCACCAAACCTGTGCCGGGCCTGCCTCTGGCCGAGTGGAAAGTGCCTGCCGCCGGCAGTCCTGTCATGATCGACGTTTCGGAGGCGGTACAGCGGGCCCTGGCTTCCGGGGATAAGAGGATAGCCGTTGAGATCCGCTCCCTCACTAACGGCTCGGATACGTACGCCAGCTATGCGAGCAAGGAAAATGCCGCAGCCGCAAGCCGGCCTGTTCTGAAAATTACGGCTCCATAGAAAACGGACGTATATATTCGTTTCGGGTTTCATCTATATAAAGGCTGTCCCGCGGTCTCCGGACCTGACGGGGCAGCTTTTTTCATTCGTGGGAGCGGCTCCCGTACCGGAATGTTTTAATGCCGCATTGAAAACATTTTCTTTTAACCTAATCAATTATTTGAATACGGTTGCGAGAAGGACAATCCGTCGGTCTGTAGAACGTAGTATCTGGGTGAAAAAAACGGTTACACGCATCCGTTCGGCAAGGACCCGGACTTTTTGAGGAGAGTTTCTGCGGGAGGGAAATTACCCTGTCCGTGCGGAGACAGGCTTATTCGGAGTTTATTGAAGCTTTTGACTCGATGAAACGGTGTAAAGAGCTTTCAGTCATCGTGAGATTCGGTCTTTATGCCCATACAAAAAGAGACCGGCGAAGCCGGGAACAGGAAAACAATCGGGGAGGAAACCGCTAATGAAATTGCGTTTCGAAGGAGATTTGACAGGTCTGCAGCCGGGTCTTCAGGTATTGCTGCAGGAGCTTTCCGTCACGGAGGGCGAAGACGGATTGAAAGTTGCCGTGGAGCCGTCTTCCGGCGATTTGGAAGTGGGCCTGGAGCAGGGATCGGCTTACATCCGTTACGGACAAAAGCACCAGTTTTACCGCGCGCTCGGCCTTCTTGTGCAGCACGGACGCGGGGGAGAGGCGTTCAGCATCCGGGAGAAGCAGCATCTGGACGTAGTCGGGCCGATGTTCGACTTGTCCCGCAACGGTGTGCTGACGATTGAAAGCTTTAAATTCATGATCCGCAAAATGGCACTGATGGGCATGAATACGGTCATGCTGTATCTTGAGGATACGTATGAGATCGAAGGACAGCCGTATTTCGGCTATATGCGCGGGCGCTACACGCAAGCGGAATTGAAAGAGATCGACGATTATGCGGATCAGTTCGGTATCGAAGCGTTTCCTAGCATCCAGACGCTTGCCCACCTGGAAGAATTCCTGAAATGGGAGCCCGTCAAGGAATACAAAGACACGAAGGGCGCTCTTCTGGTCGGCTACGACAAAACGGACGAGCTCGTCGAGAAGATGATCGATGCGGCCAGCGCTCCGTTCCGCAGCCGTAAAATCCACATCGGCATGGACGAGGCGGAAGAATTGGGCCGCGGCAAATATTTGGACAAGAACGGGTTTACGAGCCGTTTTGACATTATGATTTCCCACCTGGATAAGGTGCTGGACATGACGCGCCGCCGCGGACTGAAAGCGATGATGTGGAGCGATATGTTCCTCAAGCTGGCTTCCGGCACGGGCAGCGAGCATTACAACAAGGATACGCAAATTCCGGCTGAAATGGCCGCCCGTATTCCCAAAGACGTCGACCTGGTGTATTGGGATTACGTCCATACCGAAGAAGAAGACTACGAAAGCCAGATTGCCCAGCACGCTCCGCTCGGCTGCAATCTCGTCTACGCCGGCGGCGTCTGGGTGTTCAACACGTTCGGCGTGAACTACGGCTTGTCGCTGAAAGCGACCGACGCCGCGCTGCGCGTGAACAAGAAGCACGGCATCCGTGAAGCCTATGCCACCATGTGGGGCGACGACGGGATGGAGAGCAACCCGTACATCGCGCTGCTCGGCCTGCAGTTCTACGCGGAGCACGCGTATACGGAGGGTTCCCCGGACTGGGCAGTGCTCGCCGAGCGTGTGAAGTTCTGTACCGGCCTAGAGGCGGAAGCCTATCTCCAGATGAAATATCTGGACGAGACGCCGGGCTCGGAGCCCGACAACCGCAAGCAGAGCAACCCGTCGAAGTTCCTGCTGTATCAGGATGTGCTGCTCGGCTTGTTCGACAAGCAGATTGAGGGTCTGGAGATGTCCGCCCACTACGCGAAAGTGGAGCAGGACATCCGCAGCAGGCGCAACCCGGCCGAGGCGCTCGATTATATCTTCGACGTGCCGGAGAAACTGGCCGGCGTGCTGAAGCGCAAGAGCGAGATCGGCATCGAACTCAAGCGCGCGTACGATACGGGCGACAAGGATACGCTGAAGCGTATCGCGGAAGATGTGCTTCCGGAGATCGCGGAAGCGGTGCGTGCCCTGCGTGCCGCTCACAGAACCCAGTGGCTGAGCATGTTCAAGCCTTTCGGATGGGAAATCATCGACATCCGGTACGGCGGCGTGTTGAGCCGTCTGGACACGGCTTCCGTCCGGCTTCTGGACTATGCCGAAGGCCGGATCGGCCGGATCGAGGAGCTGGAGCAGGAACGCCTGCTGTACAGCACGTCTAACCGGTTCACGAACAAAGGCGTCGGCTGGTGCAGCTTCTACTACCGGATGGCGTCGCCAAACGTCTTTTTCCACGTCATGAATCCGTTCTAAACCGGACGCCGGAATCGGCAGCCCGCAAGGATCGGCCGGAAGACCCTTCCCCTTTCAGGGAGGGTCTTCTTTTTTACGGGAAACCGGGCGGACAGGTACATTCCTGTCTCATGGTTGGCCACCGTCATGTGACGCCGGGCACCTTGCGCCGGAAGTTACGAGCGGTGCGGGTTATGCTTCTTTTTAAAGGAGTCGGCTGCCGCGTTATAGAAAGCGTTTCGGACGAAAGCCGTGCATGACGGGAAACCGTGATTGCGGCTTTTCTTAATGTCGCCTTATGTCAAATTTAATAGAAGGGGCATTGCTTTGATTTGTGACTTTGTGGCAGTATTAAGAAGTAGAATATTTTGGCAAGAAAAGCGGATTTTAAGCGTGAACATAGATAACGGCGATTTAGAAGAATACCTACATTAAGGAAGTGAAGGCTTGAAGAAAGGAACTTTGATCATGCTCGGTGTCATTTTGTGTCTGATTTTGTTCCTGACGTTCAACCGGAAGACGGATGAAGCTTCCCCGATGCCGGTCCCTTCGGGAGAACCGGCCGGGCAGAATGGAAAAATCATCAACGTGCAGAATGAACGCGAGGCGTTGTATGCTTTTATAAAGACCCGCATGACGGGTCCATTCGGCGTGTTTACGAACTTCAAAGAAACGGATGAAGCCGGGGAAGCGGCCACGGGCCGTGAAGTGCTGAGCGAATCCGCTTCGCTCCAAATGAGGGAAGACGCGCGGTCCGGCCGGAAAGAACAATTTGCGCAGCATTGGGCGCTGGCCAAGCAGACGTTTGATCTGAAGCAGGGCTTCAGCTACCGGTACAGCCCCAAGCGGCAGAAGAAATATCCGCTCAACGCGGCCGTGGACGACCTGCGGATCATCCGGGCTCTGGCCGAGGCGGCCAAAGCCTTCGACGAACCGGATTACGCCAAGGAAGCGGAGAAATACGGCAAGCGGTTTTACGAGACGAACGTGAAGGACGGCAAACTTTACGATTTTTACGATGAAACGTACGGGATTACGAACAAGTTCGTAACGCTCTGCTATATCGATCTGCGGACGCTCGGCATGCTGCCTGTGCCGGATGCTTCAAGACAAACGCTCCTGGATCATATGAAAGGTCTTATCTCAAAAGGGTATTTGTCCGATGCGTTTCCTTTTTACGAAACACGGTTCGATTACGAGAAGAACGCCTATGTCTCTGAGGAGATCAATATGGTGGAATCTCTGCTGACGGTGCTGCATTTGGCGGAAGCCGGTGAACCGAATCCGGCTTCCATCCGTTACATCAAGGAGCACGTACAAGCGGGAACCCTGTACGGCCGTTATACGAAAGACGGCAAGCCCGCGAACCAGGTGCAGTCTACGGCGATTTACGCGATCACGGCGATGATCGGCTCGGAGATCGGCGATGCCCCGCTTTATCGGGACAGCATTCAGAGAATGAACGCCTATCAGGTGAAAGACGAAGGCAGCCCGCTTAACGGAGGATTCGGCGATACCGCATCCGGTCAGGCTTACTCCTTCGATAATCTGATGGCTTTGCTCGCTTATACTTACTAACACGAAAGAAGGTGATCCGGATGACGACGGAAAAATCCATCAAAGAGCGTATTCTGCAAGGATTTATGCTGGCGGGACGCTATGTTTCCCCGGCTCTGCTGGCCGCTTTGGGTGTTCTGCTGATCACCGGCTTCGCCTTATTTGTTCCTCCGTATATCGGAGTAGCCGATAACGGGGACTTTTTCCGCAGCATTTACAGCGAGGGCCTTTATTTCAATCTGCCGGATTACGACAGCCAGCGCTTCGGCTATTTCGTCAAGCAGTACGGCATTTACCAGTACTTTAACGAAAACGGCACGACCATCGTGTCATCCCAGTCGCTCTTCATTAAGGCGGCGCTTCTGTTAAACCAGCTTCTGTTCAGCTCGGTTGTATTCGACATCCGTTTTCAGGCGCTGCTCTTTACGCTGCTGCTGACGGCCGCCGTGTATTTGCTGGTGGAAGCTCTGACCTGGAAAATAGCCAGGAAACACGGCTACCTCATTGCTCTCCTGGCTATTTTTATGTTCGGTGACACGGGCTACACCGCCTATTTCAATTCCTTCTTCGGCGAAAGCATCGTGTACGTGATGATGCTGTTCGTCTTTGCGTCCTGGCTGCTTTTGTACCGCAAAAGATACAACGATTACGCGCTGCTGGCCCTGTTCGTAATCAGCACGCTTATCCTGACGACGTCCAAGCAGCAGAACGCCCCCGTCGGCCTTATCGTCGCCTGCATGGCGGTGGTTCTCCTGTGGATCCGCAAAGAGAAGCTTTTCCGGCTGTTGACGGCGGCCTCGCTGGTTTTGCTGTTCTTAGCCGGGGTGGCGACTTACGCCATGATTTCCAAGGAGTTCGTGAATATCAACCAGTATCACGCCATGACACGCGGAGTTCTGATGCAGTCTGAAAATCCCGAAGACACGCTGAAGTCGTTCGAGATCGACAAGCAGTACGCGATCCTGAAAGGGAGCATTTTTTACGAGCCCTACGCTACCGTAGACGTGAATTCACCCATGCTGGAAAAAGATTTCTACAGCCGCTACGGGTTCGTTTCCATTCTGGCCTATTATGTCACTCATCCGGATAAGCTGCATTCCATCTTGAATGTGGCGGCCAAGGATGCTTTTACGATCCGGCCTACGGCAATGGGCAACTACGAAGCCTCCGCCGGAAAACCGTTCGGGACGCACGCGGATTTCTTCTCCGGCTATAGTGTGATGAAGAAAGGCTTGTCGCCCAAAACGTACGGTTTCATCGTGATCTGGATCGTAGTCATCGTCGGCCTGTACATGCCTTCGTTTGTCGCCGCTTTCCGGGCCCGCGACCCCCGGCTTGCCCAGCGTCTCCTACTGATCGTCACGATGATTTTTATCGGTTTGGCGGGCATTCTGGTCTCGATCATCGGGGCGGGGGACGCGGACCTCGCGAAGCACGAATTTCTGTTCACGGTCGCGTTCGACCTCGTCACGTTTATGGCGGTTGCGGACGGATTAAGCCGCCGCCTGATGCGCAATCACGACTATGCGGACGGAGCGGACGAAATCCGCACCTCAGCCGGGAAAGGTGGGAACGCGCTTGCGCAGCATCCAAGCCTATAAAATCAGCCTGCCGGTCCTGCTCCTGCTCGTCCTCGCGCTGCTCCCTCTGCCGCCCGTGTCCGCTGCCGGCTCCCAGCCCGTCAAGGTGCTGCTGCTCTACGACAGCCTGGCCAAAGGGACGCCGCGCGAAGGCAATGTGACCGTGCTCCGGCAGCTTCTGGCCTCTTATCATGCGGAGGTGACCGTATCGAGTATCGACCGGTACAAGCAGGGAACGATGCAGGCGTACACCAACGTCGTTACCGTCGTCAACGACGGGGATATCCGGATAAGCAGCCGGGCGTATCTGGACGACTTGGCCGTTTATCCGGGCGCTTACCTCCATGCGGGCTATCAGCTGCCTCCGGCGGTCCGCGACAAACTCTCCGCCGCAACGGAGGAAGTCAGCCGCGACACCGCCGAGATTGCCGCGGACAAGCGGACGCAGCCGAACGTCCCCGTCCGGGATATCGAGGTGCTGACGCAGACGGGCGGAAACACGTACGGCTCGATTACGCTCAGCGGAAGCGGACGCAAGACGCCTTTCAGCGCCGAGGCGGGCGGAACGGCGTACGTCCCTTATTTCCAGAAAGGCAATTTGAGCGAGCTCGCCATGGCTTCCGTGCTGAAGAAATGGCTTCGCATAGAAGAGGACGGCCAAGCCTATGTGGTTCTCAAAGAGATCTATCCCTTCTCCGACTTGGATCTGCTTGAAGAGACGGCGGATCGGCTGTACGGAGCGGGAATTCCTTTTGTAATCAGCATCCGGCCCGTATTCAACAACACCGACTTCCCGGCCATGCAGCGGTATGCGGAAGCGCTGAAATATGTGCAGACCCGCAACGGAAGCATTCTGGTCAACGCTCCGGTCGTGCTGGACGGAGTAAGCCGGGAGGGCGGCGACTTGCGGCAGAAGATGAGCTGGTTTATTTCCGTCCTCGTGAAATACGGAGTGGCTCCGCTCGGAGTCGGCACGGAGATGTACTGGGCGTATGACAAGGAATACGCGAAGTCCGGTCTCGGCTTCTTCGATTCCGCGGTACTTTTTCCGGATGTAAAGACGCTGTACATCGATCCGTCCGATACGTCGAAGCCTTTCACGTCCGCCCCGTACAGTATGCCGATGGGCTTTCTCCGGCAGTTCGGCGCCGCGGACCGGTCGGTACCCGCCTTCCCGATGGATACCGCCGTCGTTTATGACTTTTTCGGGAGCAAGCAAGAGATGGAAGAAGCTGTCGGAACGCTGGGCTCCTCCGGAATCCCGTTCGCGGATTATAAAGCCGGAAGCCATGAGGTGAAAGCGGGAGACATCGTCGTCGCATCCTCACGGGGAGCCGTCACGATCAACGGCAGTCCGGTCAATACGGAATATACGCCCCAAAAAATCAGCGCCGATTATGAATACGAGAAGAAACAGCAGCAGAGCCTGGCAGGGGCAATCAGCGTCCAAAACCGGATTTTTATCATCATTATTATGGTGTCCCTGGTTGTCTTCGGAGGTTTGATCGTGGTCGGATATCGTCTGTACCGCAAAAAATATTTGAAATAAGGAGCTCTCCATGACTATCTCAGACTACCTGATGGTGATAGCGGTCTTGTGCATCTGGTCCCTTCTTCTTGTTAACGTTCTGCTTATTGTCGCGGGCTACTTTTATTACGTGCAAACCGAAAGAGAGCCTATACCGGACATTCCGGCGGGAGAAGAACCTTTCGTCACGATTATGGTCCCGGCTCACAACGAAGGCAAAGTGATCAGCCAGACGGTGGAAGCGCTGCTGGCCTTCGATTACCCGCACGACCGGTATGAAATTATCGTCATCAACGATAATTCTTCGGATAACAGCGCGGAGCTGCTGGCCGGCATCCAGACGAGGAACCCCGGACGCAACCTCATTATCATCAATACCGACTCCGTAACGGGAGGCAAGGGGAAATCCAACGCGCTCAATCTGGGTTTCGCGCAGAGCAAGGGCGAGCTGATCGCCATCTACGATGCCGACAACACGCCGGAGAGAAAAGCGCTGCGGTACCTGGTGGCGGAAATCACGAACGACGCTTCGCTCGGAGCCGTTATCGGCAAGTTCCGCACCCGCAACCGGGACGTGAATCTGCTTACGCGCTTCATCAACATCGAGACGCTGTCGTTCCAGTGGATGGCTCAAGCCGGCAGGTGGAAGCTGTTCAAGCTGTGCACTATTCCGGGCACCAACTTCATTATGCGGCGGCATATCGTGGAGAGCATCGGGGGCTGGGACGTGAAGGCGATCGCCGAGGATACCGAAATCAGCTTCCGGATCTACATGATGGGCTACCGCATCAAATTCCAGCCGAAGGCCGTCACGTGGGAACAGGAACCGCAGACCGTCAAAGTGTGGTTCAAACAGCGGACCCGCTGGGCCAAGGGCAACATTTACGTGATCGTAAAGAATTGCAAGCTGCTCTTTCATCCCGAAGCGAAGAGAATCCGGTTCGATATCCTCTATCTGCTGTCGATCTACTTCCTTCTGGTGACGGCGCTATTGACCTCCGATGTTCTGCTTGTGCTCAATGCACTGGGTTATGTACATACGACTATCGCAAGCTTCAGTACGTTTTTGTGGCTGCTGGCGGTCACCCTCTTTGTAGTAGGCACTTATGTTACGTTAACCACCGAAAAAGGTGAGATGAACCTCTCCAATGTCTGGATCATCATGCTCATGTACGTATCCTATTGCCAGATGTGGATGGCGGTCGCCGCTTACGGCCTTTATCACTATTTCAAAGATCAACTTTTCGGCCGGGAAGTAAAATGGTATAAAACCGAACGCTATTAAGGCGCTTAGGAAGTTTTTAACGAAAAATCGAGTACAGGAGAATTCCATGATGACTATGAAAAAATGGCTGCTGTTCATCTGCCTCTTATCGATATTCGCGGCCCAGTTCGGTCAGGGCGCCTCGGCTGCTCCCGCGAACGGGGAAGCGCGTACGTATCAGACTCCGTTCACCGAAAGCGAAGCATCGTTATCTGGTGCCGTAAGTTCCAGGCAGAAATATTTCGAGCTGATGGACTATTGGAACGTCGAGACTGTCAAAATCAATCTGGACTATCAGGCCACGCAGCTGGCGAAAGAACTGATATCCAGTGTCACTTTATCCGTAAACGGCCATGCGTTTCATTCGTTCCGCCCTGTGGCCGCCGATAACGGGCGCCAGCGTCTTTCGGTGTCCGTGCCGAAGGAATGGCTGAAGAAGGGCAGCAACATGCTGGAGATCGCCGGATACATCCGCACGGTCGATAACGAAGTGTGCGCGCCGGACGATGCGCCCGATCACTGGCTCAGCCTGTTCACGACATCGAGTATCGATGTGGCTTACACGAACGCGGGAGCTGAAAGCGGCCATCAACGACTTCAGCCACCGTTTCGCGGGGCTGGATACGGTCGGCGCCGGGCAGAGCGTCCTGGCGGTACCGGACAACGGCGATCCCGCCGAGCTGGAGACGGCCGTATACGCGCTCTCCGGATTCGCCAAGGCCAAGAAAAACGCGGACAAGGATATCCCGCTGCTGCCTTACCGGGCCGATGTGCTTAAGGACAAGCAGGCGGTTGTCCTCGTCGGGCTCTACGACCGGCTTCCGGAAGGAATCAAGGGACTGCTGAGCAAGCAGGATTACAACACGAAGGCCGTCGTCCAACTGGTGAACAAGGATACGCAGCCGACGCTGGTCGTGACCTCCCAGAATCCGAAGCTGCTCGTTCAGGCCGGCCGTTTCGTCGCCAATCCGTCCCTGATGGAACAGACGGACAGCGACCTCAAGATCGTCGAGGAGAGCACCGATGTGGCGACGCCTCCCGTTTCTTACAGCACCCAGGTGACGTTCACCGAAACCGGTGACGAGTTGAGAGGGCCGGGCCATCAGGAGAAGAGCTATTTCGTGTCTCTGCCGACGAACCGGTCCATTGCGGATGCCGGTCAGATTACTCTCGACTTCCGGTATGCCCAGAATCTTGATTTCAACCGCTCCCTCGTAACGGTCTCCATTAACGGCATCCCGATCGGCAGCAAAAAACTGACGAAGGAAATGGCTAACGGAGACAAGGCTGTTTTCGCTATTCCGTCCAACGCCGCGGTATCCGGCAACTTCTCCGTGACGGCCGCTTTTGACCTGCAGATGGTCAGTGCCGCCTGTACGCAGAACGGAAATCAGACGCCTTGGGCCTACCTTACGAAGGATTCCATGATCAATTTCAAAACGAAGGACCGGACGGATATGCTGTTCAACAACTATCCGTATCCGTTCCTGCGTGACGGAGTGTACAACCGCGTGGCGGTCGTGCTTCCCGAAGCGAAGGATGACTACACGTACCGTTCCGTTTCGAATGTGTTCAATCTGCTGGGCCAATATGCCGCCGGCAACACCGGAGACGTCCGTTTTTACAAGGATACGGCAGGCTCGGACGAGCTGAAAGATTCCAATATTATTGCCATCGGCACGTTTATCGACAACAAGCTTATCCAGGAAAACAACAAAAATCTGTACTTCAAGTACGACCCTAAGGGCGAAGGCATTCTGTCCAACGAAAAAATAAGCATAGAAACCGAGTACGGAAAACGGCTGGGGACGCTTCAGCTTCTCGCGTCGCCTTTCCATGCGGGCAACGGTTTTCTGGCCGTAACGGGAGCCCGTGCCGAAAACTATTATCTGGCCTCCAAGCTTATCGCTAACGAGAACGCCAAGTGGAAAGTATACGGAGACGGCGTCATGACCGATAAGGACGGCAGTGTCGGCGCCTACCGGTTCAAGAAAGAAGCGGGCGAGGGAGATCAATCTCTGGTGAAAGACGTGCTGCAGCGCGGCGACGTTCTCGGTTTCCTTGTCGCTTTCGTGCTGGTCGCCGCTCTTGCGATTCTCTCGCTCATCCTGCTGATCCGCAAACATTTGAAGAAGAGAGGTGGCCGCGATGAAAGTTAATCGTAGTTCGCTTCTGTCCGACATCGCTTTCCTGGTGCTGCTGGTGCTGTGCAACGTCTGCGTCGCTTTTACCGCCGGGGACCCGAACAGGTATGTGGAAAATCTCATTTTCCTCAACCTTGCTTTCTTCTTTGTAGTCGTCACTTATTTCACGACGGTCACGGCAGGGCTTATTCTGAACATCGTGTTCATTTTCGGGTACGGGACCTACATTCTGTACGAGACGGTAACCCGCGGGGAGACCATCGGCGTATCGACTTACTTCTGGCTGATCATGACGCCGGTGCTGACCGTGGTCATCTGGCTCTTTACGACCGCGACGAGGCAGCTCCAGGCCGAGAACGACGATCTGCAGAAGCAGAAGGCCCGGCTGGCGACGCTGGACGAGCGTACGGACCTGAAGAACAGCATCGCGTTCAGAAAGGATGCGAGTGTGTTCGCGGGGATTTCGACCCGGTATAACATTCCGCTGACGCTGCTCGTCATCAAGGTGAAGTACTGGAACGAAATCCGCCCGCTCATCGGCGACGAACAGCTTGCGGAAGCCATTATCGACGTCTCCAAAATCAGCCAGGCCAGCATCCGCACCAATGATGCCCTGTATTTGCTGGACAAGGAAGACGCCACATGGGGGCTGCTGCTGTTCACCGACCGTGACGGAGTCAAAGTCGTGATGGAACGGATCAAGCAAAGCCTGGAGGAGTTCAATACCCGGGATTTTGCCCAGAAATACAAGGTTGACCTCAGTTTGAAAATGGGCGCGGTCCAGTATCAGGCGGACACGATCCATTCACCGATCGACTTTATCGTCCAGGCGAAGAAACAACTGGAGTATGACGTGTAGGAAAATGAATAAAAGCGGCACGCCGGGTTGTTCAGCGTGCCGCTTTTTTTGTATAGAGGCCGGTCTTCGGGGAGAGATTGATTCTTACCGCCGGCAGCCCGGAGTGAACGAGGTACAAGCGGCTGGAAATATACAGAGTGGCGGATCAGACGGCTTGTCAGTTCGGTTAATTCAAGACCTTATCCCGAGAAGACGTTCTGCCTTCAAGGAGCAGGCTCCAGCCGGTCAAAACAACGGCGGCCGTGACCATGATGCCGCCTACCCAAGTGGTATGGATCAAGCCCATCCGTTCGGTGACGACACCGCCCAGGTAAGCGCCGATGGCGATCCCGGCATTGAACGCCGCGATATTGATCGCGGATGCGACATCAACCGCCGCGGGAACGTAGCGTTTGGCGAGCGTCAGCACGAAAACTTGAAGCCCGGCCACGTTCATAAAGGCGAACAGCCCCATCAGAAGAACGGTAATCAGTCCGGCTGCCTTGTACGGGGCCGTAAAAGCAAGCGCGAACAGGACGACCGCCTGCAGAAGAAACATGACCAGCAGGGCGGGCAGGGGCTTGCGGTTCGCGGCTTTACCGCCGATTACGTTGCCTGCGGCGATTGCGATTCCGTAAACGAGAAGAAGCAGGGTGACGGTATTCTCCGCGAAACCGGTAACGTTATGCAGCAGCGGAGACAGGAACGTGAACACGACGAAGGTGCCGCCGTAGCCGAGCGCAGTGATGATGAACATCAGAAGCAGCCTGCCGTTCGTCACGAGCTTCAGTTGATCGCGGAATGTGGTGCGGACACCCTTCGGTAGTGTGGAAGGGATGAGCATGCTGTTCGCGATGAAGGCGACGACGCCCACAAGGACGATGGCCGCAAAAGCGAGCCGCCATCCCCACTGCTGGCCGATGAAGGTACCGATCGGCACGCCGGTAATGGTTGCCACGGTCAAGCCCGTGAACATGATGGAGATCGCGCTGGCGCGGCGGTGTTCGGGCACGAGATCGGCCGCGATGGTCGAGCCGATGGACATGAAGACCCCGTGGGCCAGCGAGGAGACGATACGGGCGGCAAGCAGGACGCCTATGGTCGTCGCTCCGGCCGCCAGGCTGTTGCCGATGATGAAGACGACCATAATCCACAAGAGCAGCGTTTTCCGCGACATGGTGGACGTCAGGGACGTCAAGATCGGGGCGCCGAGCGTAATTCCCAGCGCATACATGGAGACTGTAAGCCCCGCAGTCGTCAAAGATGTCTGCAAATCCTCCGCAATCAGAGGCAGCAGCCCGACGCTGATAAACTCGGTGGTACCTATGGCAAATGCGCTAATGGCCAGCGCCAGTAAAGCGAGCGTGCTTTTTTGTGAATCGGCAGTCATGAATCTCTCTCCTATCGGTTCAGAATTCCGGGTATAATTGGAAGTCTGTTATTTGTACCAGCGGTATGGTGTATTCTATCCGGTGAGTGCTATTATGGGGGATAGAGTCCCGTGTGAAAAGAACGTACTTTTAAGTATCATAGGTACCTGCGGGTACCGTAGTATCTTTGGGGTAACCTATAAAGGGAGGCCGAAACATGACGACAAAAAAGAAATACAACATACCGGTTGAAGCTACACTGGAGATTATCGGGGGAAAATGGAAGTGTGTAATTCTTTGCCATCTGACGCACGGAAAAAAGCGCACCAGCGAGCTTAAGCGTCTTATGCCGTCGATTACGCAGAAAATGCTCACCCAGCAGCTGCGCGAATTGGAGGAAGACGGAGTAATCAAAAGAACGATCTATCAGGAAATCCCGCCCCGTGTGGATTATGAGCTCAGCGAATACGGGTGGGGGCTGCAAAAAATTCTCGATTCTCTATGCGCTTGGGGAGAGAAACATATTGTTAAAGTATACGGAGACAAGTCGGCTGTTCTGGAAGACAGCTTTTTAAACGACAAAAGCTTCGAAGAGGCGGAAGAGGCGATGAAGTTGACATAACATAGGAGAGAGGACTAAAATAGTTTTATGACTATCGAACAATTAACTGTGGAAGACGAGCAGCGGGTCAAGATTTTTAAGGCGCTGGCCGAAGTGAAGCGAATCGAAATGATCCGGTATCTTCATCGTCATGAACGCAGCAATACATGCGGCGAAATCGGCGAATCCGTAGGCATGGATAAATCGAACGTATCGTATCATTTGAAAATTTTGTATGAAGCCGGCCTTATAAAAGTGATCCGCAACGGCCAGAATAAAACGAGCGAACTGCGGAGAGACATGTTTCATCAGTTTTTGCCGGGTTTCTTGGACAGTTTGTAAAATTGCCGGGAAACCTGAGTTTTTCGGCCCAATAGTTGTATAGTTTTAAAACTATCAAAATCGGGTAAAAAATAGGTCATGTCCGCTTTTCTCTGGTGCAGCTAGTTTGTGCGATAGTTTTATTATTTATTAACCATAGTTCAATAAAATTACCGAGAAATGAGTGAATTTATATGCCGATGAATAAACAAATCGTACTCCGTTCACGTCCCGAGGGGATGCCGACCGTTGATAATTTCGAATTCCGGGAAGTTCCCGTATCCGATCCTGCCGAGGGCCAAGTTGTCGTTCGCTCGCTGTATCTGTCCGTTGATCCATATATGAGAGGCAGAATGAACGACACTAAATCTTATGTGCCGCCTTACAAGCTGGACGAGCCGGTCAGCGGCGGGATTGTCGGGGAGGTCGTGTCCTCCCATTCGGAGCAATTTCAAGCCGGGGACAAAGTGCTGGGTATGCTCGGCTGGCAGCTGTACAACACGGTAGACGCTTCCTCCGTCCGCAAAGTGGACGAAAACCTGGCCCCGCTTTCCGCGTATTTGAGTGTCCTCGGACTGACGGGAATGACGGCCTATTTCGGTCTGCTGGATATCGGCAAGCCGAAAGAAGGCGAAACCGTCGTCGTGTCGGGTGCGGCCGGAGCGGTAGGCATGATGGTGGGACAGATCGCGAAGCTGAAAGGAGCACGCGTCGTCGGTATTGCGGGCTCGGACGAGAAAATCTCCTACTTGGAGAAAGAGCTGGGTTTCGATGCCGCGGTTAACTATAAAACGGCGGAGAACCTGGATGAAGCGATAGCAAAAGCTTGCCCGGGCGGAGTCGACGTATACTTTGACAACGTGGGCGGACAAATTTCGGATGCCGTGATGAAGCAGCTGAACGATCATGCGCGCATTCCGCTTTGCGGCGCCATCTCCTCCTACAACAGCACGGACGGCGACCTCGGTCCCCGGATTCAGCCTCAGCTCATCAAGACCCGGTCTCTGATCCGGGGCTTCGTTCTGAGCGATTATTCTTCCCGTTTTCCGGAAGCCGGAGCGGATTTGGGCAAGTGGCTGTCGGAAGGCAAGCTGAAGTACGAGGAAACGATCGTGGAAGGCTTTGATAACGTCCCCAAAGCGTTCTTGGAGCTTTTTAAAGGAACCAATCTCGGTAAAATGCTTGTAAAAGTAAGCGGGACGGACGGAGAATAACGGAAAACGGCAGCCGTTCAGCGAGGATGGAAGCGGAGGCGGCCATCAAACCGCATGAAAAAAAGAAGTAACGAATGGCGGGGGACTATGTGTCCTCCTCCTCTCGTTAGACGGGAATATAGAAAAGGAAGTGTTGGAGATGGCAGAATACAAGGCATTGGTTGCACGACAGCGGACATTTTTTCTTACCGGACAAACGAAAGAGATGGAGTTTCGTATCCAGGGGCTGAACAAACTCCAAGACGCCATTGGGAAGCATGAGAAAGATTTGCTTGCCGCCTTGAGGAAAGACTTGAACAAGTCGGAAGCGGAGGCTTATTCCTCCGAGATTAGAATCGTCCTGGAAGAAATCCGGTTCACGCTGGAAAATCTTTCGTCGTGGATGTCACCGAAACAGGTAGATACGCCGTCTTTCCTGGGCGATGCGACCAGTGTCATTTACCCGGAGCCGTACGGGGTGGCGCTTATCATATCGCCGTGGAACTATCCGTTCCAGCTTGCCGTTGCGCCTCTGGTAGGGGCGATGGCTGCGGGCAACTGTGCCGTCCTTAAACCTTCGGAGTTTACTCCGGAGACATCACGCATGCTTGCCAAGCTGGTTCGGGAAAACTTCCCGGAAGAGTACGTTACCGTAGTCGAAGGGGAAGTGGAAGCGAGCACGGCGCTGCTGAAAGAAAAGTTCGACACGATCTTCTTCACGGGCAGCACACCGGTCGGCAAGGTCGTCATGGAAGCCGCGGCCAAACATCTGACTCCGGTTACCCTGGAGCTTGGAGGCAAAAGCCCCTGTATCGTCCACGGGGATGCCGATCTGGAATCGGCCGCCAAACGCATCGCGAGGGGCAAATTCCTGAATGCGGGGCAAACCTGCGTGGCACCGGACTATCTCCTTATTCAGCGGGAGGTAAAAGATGCCTTCCTGGGCGAACTGAAGACCGCCATTCATGCCCTGTATGGCGAGGACATTACGCGGAATCCGGACTTCCCCCGCATTGTGACCGAAAAGCATTTCAATCGTCTGAGCGCCTTTCTCAGCGACGGGGAGCTTGTTTTCGGCGGAAGAACGGATGTCTCCCGGCTGTTTATCGAGCCGACGATCCTGGACTCCGTTACGTGGGAAGATCCGGTGATGCGCGATGAAATCTTCGGTCCGATTCTTCCGGTCCTGGTTTATGACGACCTTTCCGAGGCGCTGGACAAAATCACGAGACGTCCGAAGCCTCTTGCGCTCTATGTTTTCTCCGAGAACACCGAAGTGCAGGACCGGATTCTCGGCAGTGTTTCGTTCGGCGGAGGCTGCGTCAACGAAACGCTGGCGCATCTCACATCGCCTTTCCTTCCGTTCGGCGGTGTTGGCGAGAGCGGAATGGGTTCGTACCACGGCCAGGGCAGCTTCGATACGTTTTCACACAAGAAAAGTATTTTGAAGCGCAGAGCGTAGCGCAAAACGATAAAGAAAAACCCTCCGGTTCCGCATTTGCGGGTCCGGAGGGTTTTTGCGTTGGTGGCTTGCTTCTAGTAGGTGAAGAAGGACAAGGTATAAGGAGCACCTCCGTATTGGGAGGAGTCGTGCCCATAAACTTTAAAATAGACGGTGTCGCCAGGATAAATGGGGCTGAAGCTGACACTATCTTCTATCCCGTTACCGTGGTCACTGGCTGTTGTCGTAACTTCGTAGTTGTTACTTTGAGACAAAATTTGTATAACTTGCAGATCATAATTATTGTTCGAAGGGCTGTAAAGATGAACGGAAGCGCTGCTTATCCTACTTCCCGTGTTGTTGGTCCATGCAAAATAATCAACATCCGTACTGTCGGAAATAGTCTGCACGGCGGCTGAATTGGGAGAAATAGCGATTGCGGTTCCGCGGGAGTCTCCCACTCCGTCACTTGCAAAAGCCGATTGAGATCCTACCAGTAATGCTGAAGCAATAACACCTAAGGATAACAGATTTTTTGCGTATCTTTTTAGCATATGATCTCCTCCAACCCTTATTTTAGGAACTTTAAGCTCCATAGTTATAGACAGGTTGAAGAGTAAGAAAGTTACAATATTTGTTAAAAATATTATTTTATTCAAGTTTCCTGTTGGCAAAGGCCTGTTAGTTAGGCCCGGATATACAGCGTAAACTCCTGGCCGTCTCTGACCGGCTCCTGGGCCATCGTATAACCGTGCTTCACCACTTCTTCCGGCACGTTGCGGAAGGCGGCCGGGCAGTCTGCAATCACCTGCAGAAGCTGCCCTTTTTTCATGTCGCGAAGGGTTTCCAGTGTATAAATGACGGGATAAGGGCAGGATTCGCCTCTGATATCGAGTGTGTAATCAACGGACATGGGTAGTGTCCCCTTTCTTGAATCCGGTTCCGAACCGGTAGTTTTTCTGCCAGTAAGCGGCCACGGCGAATCCGGCGGCAAGCAGCGCGAGCGTGGCGAACAGGGCGCCGTAAGGGCCCATGAGCGGGATCAGGTTAATCTTCGAGCCGCTCTTGGCGAACAGGTTGAAGACGCCGAGATGGTCCCAGGCGTAAGCGAGAGCGGTCGCTCCGATAATGTTGCCGATAAATACCGGCAGAAAGACGACCTGGCCTTCCATCAGCCGGTACATCATGCCGGTCTCGCAGCCCCCTGCAAGCACGATGCCGAGGCCGAACAAGATTCCGCCGACAAGTGTGCTGGGCGCGGCGATTTTGGTGATGGGCTCCAGCCCGTAGACGAGAATGATGACCAGCGTGGCCACGGAGCTTATCGCCATCCCTGCGGTAATGGCTTTGGTCATGGTGGCGCGGCCGCTGATCCAGAGATCCCGGAAAGCCGAGGTGAAGCAGATCTGCCCGCGTTCGATCAGAATACCGAAGGCTGCGCCGAAAATCGCCGCTGTGCCCAGCATGCCCTTGCCCGAGGCGAAGAAATAAACGATGAGCGCCGCGTAAGCGAGTGCAATCCCCGCCCCCACGTAGGGCTGTACGATCCGTTTCTTCTCGGCTGAAGGAGAAGCGGCCGTATTGCCCTTGCTCAGCACGGGCTTGCCTTTCCACCAGGCCGTGTTCACGACCTTCACGCCGAGATAAGTGCCGATCGCGGTAGCCGCGATGAAGATCCAGGAGTGCAGCGAGAACTGCGGCACCCCTGTGAAGAAGGCGGCCAGATTGCACCCGAGGGCCAGCCTTGCGCCGAAGCCGGCGATAATTCCTCCGGCAAACCCCTGCACCAGGCGGCGTTTTTGCTTCGGAATGCGGATTTTAAAATTGTTGCTGAACAGAATCATAACGAGAGCGCCGATAAACATTCCCCAGACGATCCAGCCATCGGTACGGCTCAGCGTAGTCCCGTTCATGCCGACCAGCTTGAAATAAGCCCAATCCGACACATCCACGCCGAAAAGCTGAAGAATGTGTCCTCCCAGACGCGTGAATTCTCCGGTTACTGCCCAGACGGTTTTCGTAATGCCGAAGTACAGAGCGCTTAACACACCGGCCAGACCCATGGCGATATAAGGACTCCAGTAATGAGTGAAAATCTTTTTGATGGTCCCCTGCATACTTCTTCTAGCCCCTAACTCTAAGTAGTCAATCTTATTCCTTGCTCATTTGCTACCATCCATTTTACTACACCCTCCCGGATAATGGGGCAATCCCCTTCTATAAAATGCCGTGAAACACAAAAAACCAGGGCAAAAGTTACTTTTGCACCTGATCCGATTTGTGACTTTATCCGTTTCATAAAAGAAATCCGTTACCGGCTGTCGTTTTTGACGAAATCAAGCAGCTTAACCAGCCACTCCGACTCCAGCTTCATCCGGTTATGAACATAATCCTGAATGAGATGAACGCTCGGCGGCGTTTTGTCCTTAAAGGCTTCCCAATCCTGATTCTGCTGCTCGCTCCGGTTCCTCATCTTGTCTATAACTTCCTCGATCAGAAAAATAAGCTTGTTCTTGTCGGCATGCTGCAGAAACAAGGTAGACGAGTAGAGCGATTCAACTCCGGTGAAATTCCGGAAACTCGCGTAGATTTCCTGCTCCAGAAACTCGCGGCCTTTCGGAGTAATTCCGTACGTCGTTTTTTCGGGGCGGTTGTCCTCGCGGATGACTTCCCGTTTTTCGATATAGCCCTTTTTCAAGAGGACGTCAAAATTGTAATAAAGAGTTCCGTCGTTGATCTTGTGAACGTCCTCTATGTTGTTCTTCTTGAACATTTTCTTTATATCGTAAGGGTGGTGATTGCCTTCGCATAAGATTCCCAGAATAAAAATCTGCAGTGACATCGGAAAGTCTCCCCTTTGAACCATCATGTTGACAAACCGGGGGTTCAAGGGAACCCCCAAGCCTTACTATTGTACACGAAGAGGGCTCAAGAAGCATCCGTCAGTGCTTTTTTCTTGAATCCGGGAGATACGAACAGATAAGCCAGCTGTCCGATCACAAGCGACGCAATGGCCATACCGGCGAGTCCGAGAAGATTTTCCCCGACCCTGCCTCCGCCGAAGAGCAGGCTGAAATCCGTTTGTACGGTGTAGTACATGATGGAGATGTGGCTTACCCATCTGAACAGAGCCGGCATCATATCCTGGGTCATGACGGCGCCGCTGCTGATGGTCTGGAAGAGCATAAGCGTCAGGTTCGCGAAAATAGCGTAGTCTTTGAGCAGGTAGCAGAAAATAGACATAAACTCGATTGCCGCGAACAGCTCCAGCGCATGAACGAGCCATACTTGAAGGAAGACGCCGGCTTCGTAACCGCCTTGGACAAGGAAGTAGATCGTAAGTCCGATCAGCGGGGAGAAGAAGGCGACAAGCGCGTTTACTCCCTGTGCGTACCAGAAAGCCTTGGCGCGGCCGAGAATAGGGGTGTAGGCCCGGGTTGCGCCCGTCACCATCATGGAGAACACCATGGCTCCCACGTAACTAACCATCGCCAGGAAGAAAGGCGCCATCTGATTATGCATGCCCGCAGGCACTTTATTGATATTGATCATGTTGGGCGCAAGCTTGGCCGGGATTTCGGCCGCAAGCTGTTTGGCCTGCTCTTCGGGCATGTTCAGATTTTGCAGAATGCCCTGCGCGTTTTGTACGGCGAACTGCTGGTTCAGACTGCCGGTAATTTGCGTAACGACCGACTGCATCGTGCTGGTGACCGTCGCCGGGTTAGACTGGTTGATCATAAAATCCAGCGGAGCTTTCTGGTTCTGCTGGGAAAGCTTCTCCGTAAAGTCAGCCGGGATGTGGATCACCATATGAACATCGCGATCGTTCAGCTCTTCCCGGGCCTGCTCCAGCGAAGCGCCCGTAGTGACGCGGAAGGGCAGCTCTTTCTGCAAGCTGGCGGCGATTTCCTTGCCGGCCTGCGTGTCTTCGTTGACGATCGCGACTTTAAGCTCGTCGATATTCTTGGGAATCGCGCTGTATCCGGACATAAAAATGGCGATAAACGCGACCTGGTAAAACAGGATCATCGTTAACCCGCCGATCACGGCTTTGCTTTTCATAAAGTTTAAGAATCCGTTCACGTGCTCTCACTCCTAGAAAAATATATTCTAATCAAAGTACTCTAATTAGAGTAATTTATTTTTGTAATTCTACGCTTGGCAGAAGGAGTTGTCAAATGAATAAATTATGAACGGGTTCAAAATGTGAAACTAAGCCGTAAGACTCAAAATTTACGAAAATTTTATCGAAAACAGTCGAAATAGCCATGTTTTAAAATCCCGATTTCAGGTTTAATAGGAGTTAAGACCTAAAATTACATAAAAAAAGAGGAACCTTATGAAGTTCAAACAGAAGCTTGCGCTCAGTTTCGCAGCGGTATTGCTGCTGACTCTCACGGTCGGGGCTATCGGGCTCTACCAGCTTACCTCGGTAAATAACGCATATCAGAGCCTGATTACCGACCGGGTAGAAAAAATTCTGCTTATCAAGGACTTGGGAACAACCGCGTCCGAAGAAGCGAAAAACGTGCGGGGATACCTCCTGACGGGCAATGAAGAGCATTTTAAAAGCTACGAGCAGGACAGACAGACGTTCAAAGCGGAAATGAGCAAGCTGCAGGCTAATATACATCAGGACAAATCCAAAGAACTGGCTGCCCGGTTAAGCAGTCTGGAAGAGCAGTATGCGGGTGTTGTAGCTGAGATAGCGGCTTACAAAAAAGTGGAAGATGTACGGAACTACACCAGGCTGGTAGAAGAAAAATGCGTGCCGATGGCCCGCCAGTTGACGCAAACGGCTTCGGAGCTGGAAGACTATCAGCAGTCCTTGCTGGACCGGTCCGTTCAGGAGACTTCGCATCAGGTCGGCGACATCAAGACGCTTCTGCGGATCACGCTTCTTGTGGCGCTTGTCGCGGGCGTCGTGCTCGCTTATCTGATCACCCGGATGATCGCGCGCCCCGTAACGCTGGTGGCCCAGGCGGCCAAGCGGATCGCGGAGGGCGACTTGACGGGCGACGATGTGCGGCTTAAGCAGAAAGACGAAATCGGCCAAATGGCGGGGGCTTTTAATGAAATGAAAGCGAACCTGAAGACGCTGCTCGCCAAAATCAACCGGAATGCCGTCGAAGTGGCCGCCGCTTCCAGAGAGCTGTCCGACGGCTCCGAACAGGCCGTCACGGGTTCGCAGCAGGTAGCCGAATCGATGCAGGATATTTCGGGCACCGCCGACCGGCAGGTGAACCAGCTGCGCGAAAACAAGCAGGCCATCGAAGAAAGCGCCCAGAGTATCCAGCGTATTGCCGAGTCGGCTTCCATTACGGTGGAGTCATCGGAGCAGGCGGCGCTGCAGGCGGAAGAGGGGAGAAAGCTGCTCGGAGAAACCGTGGTACAGATGCGGCAAATCCGGAGCACGATAGAGGAATCCGCCGCGGTTATTCATGACTTGGGCGAGCAGTCCCGAAACATTGAGAAGATCACGGTCTTCATCAAGGATATCGCCCAGCAGACAAACCTCCTGTCGCTCAATGCGAGCATCGAGGCGGCGAGGGCCGGAGAGCACGGCAAAGGGTTTGCCGTCGTGGCGGGAGAAGTGAAGAAGCTGGCGGAGCAGACGGGAGAAGCCTCGGAGCAGATCGCCAAAGGCATTCAGAGGATGGTTCAGACGGTAGCCCAATCGGTGACCGCCATGAACCGTGGCTCTGCCGAGGTGGAGGCCGGAACACGCGTTATGGACCGTACCGGAGAAGCGTTCAACGGCATTTACCGGGCGATCGGGACCGTAACCGGCCAGGTGCAGGAAGTCTCGGCCGCGACCGAAGAGCTGTCGGCCGCTACGGAGCAGCTGCTGAAGGCGGAGGAACAGCTTTCGGGCTTGTCCGCGGATATTTCCGGCCATTCCCAGAGCGTGGCGGCGGTCTGCGAGGAGCAGCTTGCCTCCATGGAGGAAATCTCCGCATCTTCCGAGGCGCTCAGCCGCATGGCCAAAGAGCTGCAGGACGAAATTCAGAAGTTCAAATTCGAGAGTGACGAACCGGAGGCCGCAAGCCTGCCCGGCGTTCATTACCGGGAACACGGGGAGCTGGCGGCAGCCGCTTCCTAGGCTCTCCGGTCAGCATGCAGCAAGAAGCCGCCTGCCGTGGAGTAAGATCCGCGGCAGGCGGCTTTTTTTGTGGAAGGACAGATGCCGGGGGGAAGCCGGCATTCCGGCCGTGTGCCCTCAGGTTAGCGCAGGATGTACCCGCCGTCGGGGAACAGGGTGCTTCCGGTCGTGTAGCTGTTCGTCATCAAGTACACGACCGTGTGCGCCACTTCGTCGGCGTTTCCGGTCCGGCCGAGCAGGCACATATCGTTGTACGCGTTGTATGATTCCTCCCGTTTCTCCCGCGAAGCACCTTCCCAATTGAAATTAGTCACAATTGTTCCGGGGGAAACCACGTTGACGCGTACGGGAGCCAGCTCGACCGCAAGCGCTTTGCCGAGGCTTTCAATGGCTCCGTTGCAGGCGGCATAGGAGGCCCCGTCACCGAGCGGGCGCTGGCTAAAAGCTCCCGACATCAGCACGACGGAGCCATTGCGGGAAAGATACGGCACCGCGTATTTGACGGCATTATACTGCGGCCAGAACTTTCCCTCGAAGCAGCTGTGCGCCGTTTCCGAGTCCGAGGTAACGGGTCCCCGCACATAAGACGCGCCCGGGGTGAACAGATGATCGAAAGCCCCGACCTCGGCGAAGAACATACGCAGCTCGTCTTCGTTCCGGTTATCCAGCCGGAAGGTCCGCACCCGCACCCGTCCGGCCGGGTGAATAGTTTCCCCCTGCATACCGGACGAGGCGAGCTGGAGCGCTTCTTCCGCCTGTTTCAGCTTTTCCGCGGAACGTCCCGCGATAATGACTTCCGCTCCCTGGTAGACCGCCTGCCGTGCCGTGGCCAGCCCGATTCCGGAGCTTCCTCCGATAATAACGACACGCCGGTCTTTTAACGTTGACATCGCAGCCATCTCCTCGTTTCGTAGTTAAAGCTGAGGGCATAGGCGTTTGATTTTCCGGGATTGTCCGTAACGGATCGCCAGATCGAGCCGGAACCGGATATCGGGATCATGGATATCCGCCTGCAGCAGCTCACGGATTCTTTCCAGCCGGTACAAGACGGAATTGCGGTGGATGAACAGCTCTTCGGCCACCTGTTTCGTGCTGCCCGACTTCAAGTAAGCCTTGAGCGTCGGCAGCAGCTCCGTTCCGGCTTCCGCGTCGTAATCCAGCAGCGGCTGGAGCAGTTCCCCGTGAAGCTGTTCCAGGAGCGGATGGCCGGCAACGTCCATGAGCAGATGCTCCACCAGCCTGTCACGGAAATGAAGCACTTCCGGCTGTGCCGCCTCCTGCTCCCCGAAGGCCAGCGCCTGACGGGCCTCCAGGCAGCTCGCGTGAAGGTCCGCGTACTGCCCGCGGACAGCGCCGATGCCGCAGCGGACGGTCACGGAAGCTCCGGTGATCCGGGAAGCTCTTCCCTCCAGCTCCGCCTTGTACTTGCGGGCCGTATCGATCTGCTTCCCGGTATCCTGCCGGTCGGCCGCGCAGACCAGGAGCAGGCGGTCATTGATCTCGACGGCGAGCCGCCTTTGCCCGCCGCTGTCGCGGTTCATTTCCTCGGCTAGACGGGAGTGGAGAGTCTTGACCGTCCCGGTGTCCGCATCCGCGGAGCAAGAGGCCCGGAGCGCCATGACATACACCCAGTCGCCGAAGGGGATGCCAAGGTGCCTGGCCCTGTGGCGGAGCAGGTCTTCCTGGCGGGAAACCCCGCCCGAGAGAAGCTCGGCCGCGAAGAGCTCCTGCTCCCGCGCCCGGTGAAGCTGCTGGGCCTGCCGGATCGTGAATTCGATGGCGAGCGCCATCACGGCATGATCCAGGCACATTTTCGCGAAATGGTCCCCGTCTTCCAGCTTACGCGTAAGCGACAGCGTACCGAATACCCGGTTCCCCGTAAAAACGGGGCGGTTTTCCACGCCGGCTTCCGCCGTATACTCGGCTGTGCCGCTTTCCACTTCGCCGTCCCGGTTCAGAATGGCCACTTCGCAGCGCAGCAGCTTCCCGATAAGAATCACGAGCTCCGAAAATTTCCGGTTCAGGACCATGCCGGTGAACTGCTGGTTCACTTCCTGGACTTCTTTGAGCAGATACGCCTGCCGCTGCAAAATCTGGTCCATAATGGAGCGCGTCATATCCATGAAAGGCACATCCAGCGGGATATCGAACAAGGGGATGCCGTAGCGGTTGCTCAGCTCGATCGCTTCGGGATGCACTTCCTGCAAGTACCGTTTCGTTTTGATGCCGACGGCAGAACCTCCGACCCGGTGCATTTCGTCGAGAAGCCTGCACAGCATGGACGGCTCGAACCGGAAAGAGTAGCCCGTTGTCAGAATCAGCTCATTGGGCCTCAGCCAGCCTGTGAGATCCGGCGTCTCCATGCAGTCTACATAAAAGATTTCGTTGGACAGCCCTTGTGCCCCCGCCAAAACCTCGGCTCCCTGGAAGAGCGGCATATCCAGCAGATTTTTAACCGTAAAAGACGTCGTCATCGACTCACCTCGCAGATAGATCATGGCTTGATCGTACCACAATCCCCCGGAATGCAGGCAAGAAGCCCGCCCTCTTGCGGTTAACTATAGCAAAAGTGCTTTGCGCTTCGTATGGGCCGCCATCTAAAATAAATCGGAAGTATTTGGGCCGCTGCACAAAGGAAAAACGTCTTTCTTATGACCCAAGATTGTACCGGCAAAACATTCGCTTCATCGCCCCATTTTGCTGCGCAAAACATAGAGTCCGCAAGCTTGGGAGGCGGGCACTTTTTCCCGGCGCCGTAAACGACGCTCCTTCAAAAAAGATATTTCCGATTTCGGAAGAAAAAGCATTGACGCCATATATTTATCGTTATAATATTTATCATAATAAATAAATGCAGGAAAGGAATGCCATGAAACTTACCGATTATTGCGTCCAGGTTGGCGAACTGCTGCGGGTGATCGATACGAAACACGCCAAAATCGTCAACCAGCACTATTCTCCGCATAATCTTACGGCTCCGTCGATCAACATTTTGCTTCTTCTCGATAAGGAAGGGGCGATGAGGGTCAGCGATATCGGGGCGGCGCTCAATATGGTCGACAGCAACGTTTCGGCCATTTGTTCCCGGCTGGAAAACATGGAATTGGTCGAGCGCTTCAGGACGAAGGAAGACCAGCGCGTGGTGAAGATTCAACTGTCTCCGGCAGCGGAGGACAAAATGAAGGATATTATCGCCAATGTGCAGGATTTTCAGGCACTTTTCGTTAAAAACTCTTCGCGGGAGGAGCTTCAAGAAATCGTCCGGGGACTTTCCCTGCTGGAGCGGCTGCTGGACAACGTTTTGAAAGAGAAGATGAAGTAAACCGCAGTGCGGCCCGGGTTAAAAGAATCAGCGGCACTCATGCGGATAAACGATCAAGCGGCCGGCAGGGTTGACCCCGTGAGCCTTGACTCTGAGTCCCCGAAGACGCCCGAAGTCCAGGGGCGCTTTATGGACGTTGCCGAAGCCTACCGCATCATTTCCCCGTACTTCAGCTTGCTGAAACGGCAGCGTCAATCGACAGACGGAGGAACGGGCGCGGTATGCGCCGTAACGGCCGGGAAGTTATCTGAAACGGCGCGGACCGGCCATAAGCGGCCTATGCCGGGTGTTCTGCTACCATTTATCCGACTAAACAGATGGGTTTAGATGTAAACGAAGAGGTTTGACGAAGTTCCTTTATTTTAATTTTTATCTGGAGGGGTTTTTATGAAAAGGTCCAAAAGCTTGGCCGTTGTCCTCATGTCCGTCATTCTTCTCTTGGTAAGCGCCTGCAGCGGGACGGGGAGCCCCGAAGGGGCCGAAAGCCCTTCCGCTCCGAAAACGGGCGGCAGCCTCATCGTGGCCATCAAGGATGACCCGAAAACGTTCAACCCCCTGTACGCCGGGGACCGCATGTCCCTGACGATCGGCAAGTCGCTGTTTTCGCCGCTTTTCAGCATCAACGACGGCAAGAAAACATTCGTGCTGGCCGAGAGTCTGACGCCTTCCGCGGACCTCAAGTCGTATGTGCTGAAGCTGCGCAGCGGCTTGACGTGGCATGACGGGCAGAAGCTGACGGCCGACGATGTCGTGTTCTCCTTCGAGCAGGTGCTGGACGAGAAGCAGCACAGCTATTTCCGCAGCCTGTTCGTGCTGGACGGCAAGCCGATTCAGGCGAAGAAAGTCGACGACCTGACGGTGGAGTTCCTCCTTCCGCAGACAACGGCGGCATTCGAGGGGGCGCTGGTCCAGCTCATTCCGATTCCGAAGCATATTTTTGCCGGTGAAAGCGATTTGGAGAAAAGCGCCAAGAATAATCAGCCGGTAGGCTCGGGGCCTTTTAAATTCAAAGAGTACCGTCCGGGAGAATATGTGACGCTGGAAAGGTCCGACTCTTATTTTGCCGGCAAAGCGAAGCTCGACAGTATCACTTACCGCGTGGCCAAGGACAGCAGCGCGGCCGTGCTTGCCTTCCAGAACGGAGAGATCAACATGATGCTGATCGAGCCCCAAGACTACAACAAAGTGAAGGGCGCCGGTCAGGCGAACGTCATCACATTCCCGTCTGGAGGCGTCACGACACTGGTATTCAACACGAACATCGAGATCATGAACAAGAAAGAAGTGCGTCAGGCGATCGTGCATGGGCTCGATAAGAAGGAACTGATTACGACAGGCTTTTCGTCGCAGGAGTTCGCGGAACCGGCTTCTTCCATTTTTTCGCCGGATACCTTATACCAGCAGAAAGATTTGAAGGGATATGACTATAACCCGGAAAAAGCGAAGGAACTGCTTAAAGCGGCCGGCGCCGAAGGGCTGAAGATCCGCTTCGCGTACTATAACGCCAGCAAGGCGGAGGAAAACATGTCGCTTTACTTGCAGCAAAAGCTGAAAGCCATTGGTGTGACCGTAGAGCTGATTCCGCTGGACGGGGCGGCACTGGGCAAGAAAGCTTTGAACAAAGACAACAAGGAATACGACATGTCCTTCGGCGGCTATAGCATGGGCTTCGAACCCGATGCCTACAAACCGCTCTATCTCAGCAGCGGATCGTACAACTATTCGCATTACAAAAACAGCGACTTCGACGCGCTCTGGACAAAAGCGGCCGTGGAGACGGATTCCGCCAAACGCGCGAAGCTCTACCAGTCGATCCAGGAGATTTCCGCCGAGGAAGTCACCACGTACCCGATCGCTTACGGCAAATCTATCGTGGCGGTAGACGCGAGATTCGGGGGTCTCGAAGAGGCGGTGCCGAAACAGGTGGTGCTGTTTGACGATTACTCGAAAATCTACATGAAATGATGCCGGTAGCCGGGACGGAACCGAAGACAACCAGGCGTCATTGACGGAGGAATTTCATTTGGGAAAATACGTGCTGCACCGCATCCTGCAGTTGATACCTATCCTGCTTTTTATTTCGATCGTTTCGTTCGCGCTGATCCGGCTGGCGCCGGGAGATCCCGTTCTTTCTTTCGTAACGCCGAATATGAGTCCGGAAGATGTGGAACGGATCCGACGGAACATGGGGCTTGATCAGCCTCTTTATACGCAGTACTTGCTCTGGCTGAAAAATGTGCTGACGGGCAATTTCGGGTACTCGCTCAACAATCACAGGCCCGTGCTGACCCTGATCGTGGAGCGCCTTCCCGCCACCATCGGGTTGATGGGTTCGGCTTTCCTGTTATCTCTGCTGATCGCGGTTGTGCTGGGACTGATTTCGGCCGTGTACAAAAACAAGCTGGCGGACCGTGTGCTCAGCCTTCTGTCGTATATCGGCATATCCCTGCCGGGCCTGTGGTTCGCGCTGATTCTGATCTATATCTTCACCGTCAAGCTGCACTGGCTTCCGAGCATGGGAATGCGGACGATCGGAGTCCATTCCGCCTGGGATGTCATCAAGCACGGTATCATGCCTTGCCTGGTGCTGTGCATCACGCATGTGTCGGTGTTCATGCGCTACATCCGCTCAAGTACGATCAGTCAACTGGAGGAGGATTATGTCCAAATTCAGTACGCTTACGGCTCGACCCGGCGCACGGTGCTTTTCCGCCATATTCTGAGGAATGTGCTCCTGCCTGTGATCACACTGTTCGGCTTGTCTTTTGCGGAGATCATCACGGGCGCTTTTATTGTAGAAAGTATTTTTTCGTGGCCCGGCATGGGCTCGCTCGGCATTAACGCCGTCTTCGGTCTGGATTATCCGCTCATTATGGGCATGACGATGATGTCGTCCTTTCTGCTCATTTTCGGTAATTTGCTGGCCGACGTGCTGTACGGCCTGGCTGATCCCCGAATAAAAACGATGAGGTGAGGACGAATGAACACCATGAGATGGCGCCTGCTCAAGGCGCAGCTGCTCCGGCAAAAGTCGGGCCTCGCGGCGCTGATCCTGCTGGCTCTGTATGCGCTGGCGGCGGTATTCGCTTTCGCCGTCCCGTACGATCCGAATGCCATTCAACTGACGGAGCGGTTGCAGCCTCCGAGTGCCGGGCACTGGTTCGGGACGGACGACAACGGCCGCGATTATTTCGCGCGGGCCTTATACGGAGGCCGCGTTTCGCTCAGCGTAGGCTTCCTGTCGATGATCCTGTCCGTCTTTATCGGGACGGCCGTAGGCACGGTCAGCGGCTATTTCGGCGGCAAAACGGACAGCTTTCTTATGCGCGGCGTTGATATTCTGCTGTCCATTCCGTCTTTTTTCCTGATGCTTATTCTAAACGCTTATTTAAAGCCGAGTATTTCGACTATCATTCTCATTATCGGTCTGCTCAGCTGGATGTATATCTCGCGGATCGTGCGGGCGGAAACCATTTCCGTTAAAGAAAGAGAGTACGTGCTGTATGCCCGGGTCTCCGGGCAGAGCACCTTCCGGATTATCGCCCGGCACATTATTCCGAGCATTGTCCCGACGATTATCGTAGCCGCCACCATTTCGATAGCGGGCACGATTATGATGGAGTCCGCGCTAAGCTTTCTCGGACTCGGCGTAAGACCGCCGTATGCCTCCTGGGGAAGCATGCTGAACAACGCCAAAGGCTATCTGGGCGAAAGCCCTCATTTGGCCTTGTTTCCGGGCCTGTTCATTCTGACGACAGTTCTTAGTTTCAACTATCTGGGTGATGTGTTCCGTTCGGCGTTCGAACCGAAGGTGAACCGGCGCTAACTTTTTCAGCAACGGAGTGGAGATGAATGGCTTCCTTATTATCGGTTCGTGATTTAAAAACCTCGTTCTTCACCCGGGAAGGCGAGGTGCAGTCCGTCCGGGGCGTAAGCTTCACGGTCGAGGCGGGCGAGATGGTCGGGATCGTGGGCGAATCGGGCAGCGGCAAAAGCGTGGCGGCCAAATCCCTGATCCGGCTGATTCAGCCTCCCGGAAAAATCGTCGGCGGCGAGGTGATGCTCCGGGGGACGGATACGCTGCGGCTGCCGGAAGAAGAGCTGCGGAAGCTCCGCGGCAACCGGGTGGCGATGATTTTCCAGGATCCGATGACCTCGCTTAATCCCGTTGTCAAAGTCGGGACTCAGCTCACCGAAGTGATCCGCCGCCATCAGAAGCTAGGCCGCAAGGCGGCCCGCCAGCGGGCCGTAGAGCTGCTCCGGGAGGTCGGCATTCCGTCGCCGGAGAAGAGAATCGACCAGTATCCGCATGAATTCAGCGGGGGCATGCGGCAGCGGGTGATGATCGCGATGGCGATTTCCTGCCGCCCCGAACTGCTGATCGCGGATGAGCCGACCACCGCGCTTGACGTTACGATCCAGGCTCAGATTCTGGATTTGATGAAAAATCTGTGCGACACGACGGGGACGTCGGTTCTGCTCATTACGCACGATTTGGGCGTGGTTGCGCAGGTTTGCAACCGGGTCGTGGTCATGTACGGCGGACTGGTGATGGAAGAGGGGCCAGTGGAGGCCATTTTCGAGGCACCGCGGCATCCGTACACGCAGGGATTGCTGCGGTCCATTCCGAAGGCGGGGGGCGCTTCCCGGGAGAAGCTCGTGCCTATCGAGGGCACGCCGCCGAATCTGCTTGATCCGCCCCCGGGCTGTCCGTTCATGGAGCGCTGTCCCCATGGGATGGAGAAGTGCCTGGAGCTTCCGTCGTATTACGAAGCTCAGCCTGGACACCGCTCGCTGTGCTGGCTGGCGGAGGAGGCGGGAGAAGGCGCGCCTGCGGCTCCCGTAGAGGCGGATACCGCTGCTGCAGGAGCCGGAGCCCGTTCCCGCTTAGCGGCGGAAAGAAGCGGACCGCCGGAGGCGAAGCGGGTCCTGCCGCCGGAGAGAGACGTACGGATCGCCGGCATGCGGGCGGGAGATAGCGGCGTCTCCGATAGCGGGAGCATGCCGCAAGCGGCGGATACGAAGCGAAAGGAGGGAGACGCGTGAGCGGAAAGCACGGTACGACAGTTTCAAATGCCAGCCTTGCTGCGCCGAAGGGCACGGATTTCAGTGCGGAGGGGCCGTCCGTGCTGATCGACGTCCGGGGGCTTAAAAAATATTTCCCGGCGTCCCGATCTTTGTTCGGGCGTGTCACCCGGGAGCTGAAAGCGGTCGACGACGTCAGCTTCCGCATCCACCGCGGCGAAACATTCGGGCTTGTCGGGGAATCCGGCTGCGGCAAGTCGACGACGGGCCGCTGCATCATCCGGCTGCACGACGTCACTTCCGGAGAGATCTCCTATGACGGCCGCAACATGGCCGCCATGGCCGAGAAGGAGCTAAGGCCTTACCGGAAGCGGATGCAGGCCATTTTCCAGGACCCGTATTCCTCGCTGAATCCGGGGATGAACGTCCTCCAGCTGATCTCCGAGCCTATGGAGATTCACAGCCCCTATTCACGCGCGGAGCGGCATGAGCGCGTGCTGGAGCTGCTCGCGAAGGTCGGCTTGAAGAGCGAACATGCCGAGCGCTATCCCCACGAATTCAGCGGAGGCCAGCGGCAGCGGATCAGCATCGCCAGATCGCTGGCGGCGGGCCCGGAATTTGTGCTGTGCGACGAGCCGATTTCGGCGCTGGACGTGTCGGTGCAGGCACAGGTGGTCAATATGCTGGAAGAACTCCAGGATGAACTCGGGCTGACCTACTTGTTCATCGCCCATGACTTGTCCATGGTGCGCCATATTTCTACCCGCATCGGCGTGATGTATCTCGGTAAGCTGGTGGAGGTCGCCCCGAGCGAGGAGCTGTACACGAATCCGGCTCATCCTTATACGGAGGCGCTCCTATCCGCGATACCGGTTCCCGACCCTAAGGCGGCTGCGGCAGGCGGCCGCATTCTGCAAGGAGATCTGCCAAGTCCGCTGGAAACGATAACGGGATGCAAATTCCGCTCCCGCTGTCCGTTTGCGATAGGCCGCTGCGCGGTACAGGAGCCGGAGCTGCGGGAAATTGCACCGGGGCATTATGCGGCGTGCCACTTGCATGATTAGCGGGTTTTTCTATAAACTGGACTAAAAATAAACCAAGATGCCGCGGGCACCAACAGGCGGCATACGAATAGAGGTGTTTCTATGGAGACGCAGGCAAGATTTTCGCAAAAAACGGCCATACTGCTGGAACGGGTGCGCCGGTCGGGACTTTCCGACGAAGTGCTGCTGGCCAGCGCGGCGTCCGGAGATGTAAAGCCTCTGCAGGAAGCTGCCGGCAGCGATTCGGACTACGAAGATTTTTTCGTTTACGGCGAGACGCACGGCGAACAAATTGCCGAAGGTATCCGAAACGGCTACCGGATGAAGTTTAATACGATCGGCGGGCTCCAGGCGTGGCTCAAAGAACGGCTCGGCCGGGAAGCCGGGACGGATTTCACCGCGTCCGTAGGCCGGATCGACGGGCTTACGCTGACCGTGGACGAGGCGGAGCTGCTCGGCGGTTCGCTGGCGTCAAACTGGCTCCTGCGGGAGTCACCTTCGGAAGCGGAAGGGCGGGCGAATCAGGCATCCGTGGATGAGAATTCCCCCGCACGCTCGTTCTCGGGACAAACCGGCACTTATTCGCTTCTTCTTAAATTTTTGCCCGAGAGAGATTGACACACAAGCAAAGGCTGGAACCGTGCGTTATGCGGGGTTCCGGCCTTTTATTGATGCAAGCGGACCATGACATTCGATTTACCCCCACTCAGAAAGGAGATCAGCCTGACATGCTGCCGACAAGCGAGTTCCAAACGTACAAGCCCGCTATTCTTTCCCTGCCGGCGGACCGCCCGCTTACAAAAGAAGACCTGCTCACCGACGACTTTCTGATGAAGCGGAGCGGCCGTCTGGCCATGTATTACGCGCCTCACAACGAATTTGTCCGTCCGGCCGCCCGGGTGGTAATCGTCGGGATTACGCCGGGCTGGACCCAGATGAAAACGGCCTTCGAAACGGCAAGGGCCGGTTTGCTTCAAGGACTTCCTGACGACGAGATCGTCCGAAAGGCGAAGGAAGCGGCAAGGTTTTCGGGAAGCATGCGCCGCAATCTCATTTCAATGCTGGACGAGCTTGAACTGTACCGCTATCTGGGACTGGCTTCAAGTGAGGAGCTGTTCACGCAGGGCACCGGAACTGTGCTGCACACGACTTCTCTGCTGAGGTACCCCGTTTTCGTACAGGGAAAAAACTACACGGGAGCCCAGCCTCCCCTCTTATCCAACGGATTTTTGCGGGAAACGGCCGTCGCCTTTACGAAGGAAGAGCTGGACAGGCAGCCCCGGGCGCTTATTATTCCGCTTGGCAAAACGGTGGAGGGCCTGCTGCATCTGATGGAAGAGGAAGGGTTCCTCGGACAGTGCGGCATTCTGCACGGGTTCCCGCATCCTTCGGGGGCCAACGGACATCGGCATAAGCAGTTCGCCGATCACCGGGGCGCCATGAAGCGGCGGCTGGAAGAGACGCTCGGACAGGCAAGGTGATTCAGGTGCTGGTTACCAGTTCCGGTAAGCGTCGATAAACGCCTGGGACGCCCTCGAAAGCCACCCGTCCTTGAGACCGACAAGAGCGGATTGGGCCGGAAGGATATCCCCTTCGATAGGGATATACCGCAGGAGCGGGCCGGGGTGCAGCTTTGGCACGGTTTCCGGCACGATGCCGGCTCCGAGACCCGAAGAAACGAGCTGGAGCAGAGTGGACATGTCGGAGCATTCGCACACAATGTCCGGCGTGAGCCGCCTTTTCGCGAATTCTTCATGAATCATGTGATGAAGCCCCAGCCCCTCCGTGCTCGGAATAATGAGCGGGTACTCGCGGATCCGCTCGAACGTGATAGGGTTCTGGGCTTCCGTGTCACCGGCGGCCGTAACGAAGAAGTAACGCTCCGAACGCAAATAATGTACCGTAAAATCCTGCAAGGGCAGGGGAAGCGGCATGCGTACAATCGCCAGGTCGATGGCCTGATCTTTAAGCAGCCGGCAGAGGAGCGACGATTCGTTCTGATGAATTTTGAACGTGAACCGGGGATAGTTCTGCCTGAATTCGCCCAAGATACGGGGAAGCAGGTCGTCGGACAGCGTATTGACTCCGATGTAGAGCCTGCCCGACCAGCCGCTGCGCACGGCGTGAATCTCTTCCTGCGCTTCTTCCATGGAAGCGATGATTTTGACCGCATGTTTGTAAAGGGTCCGCCCTTCTTCGGTGAGCAGCATTTTGCGTCCCTCTCTGCGGAACAAAGGGGCGCCGAGCGTTTCCTCCATCGCTTTCAACTGCTGGCTGAGCGGCGGCTGGGCGATATGCAGTTTTTTGGCGGCGGCCGTAATCTGGCCTTCTTCCGCAATGGCTTTAAAATAATGCAGTTGTTTCAGATCCAACGCTATCGTCTCCTTTCATCCATACGAAAATCATATAGGAAACAAATTTTATTGATATTATTTATATACTTCCCATCATGATAACATGGAACTGGCGCATTTAAACCGAATCGTGGAAAGAGGGAAGTTATCCGATGAATTCAACCGATGTTTTTATAAAACGGGCCGTAGAGCTTGCATGCACGAATACGCGTGACAAAAAAGGCAAACCGTTCGGGGCCGTGATTGTAAAAGACGGCCGGATTATCGCGGAAGGCGTTAACGACGTGCTGGAGACGCACGATCCTACCGCTCATGCCGAAATCCAGGCCATACGGGAAGCGAGCCGGGTTCTGGGGCAGCCGGATTTATCCGATTGCGAGCTGTATGCCAGCGGCGAGCCCTGTCCGATGTGCCTGGCCGCCGTCTATTGGGCCAAATTCAAGGCCGTATATTATGCGTACACGGAAGAGGAAGCCTCGCGAATCGGCATGAGTACGAAATTCGTTTACGACCAACTGGCGCTTTCTCCCGATAAAAGAGTCGTTCAGCTCGTCCGCGTAGAGCCGGATTCTCCGGAACACCCTTACGCGGTATGGAAAGAAAGCCAGGCTTGAGCATGCGCACGATGTTAACGCCCAAGATGTCCCTGGCCGGCCTTCAATGGATGTTCTTCATTCTGACGAACACGATTGTGGTGCCGCTCACGCTGGGGCACGTCTTCCAGCTGCCGCCGGGTCAGATCGCCTTTTCCCTGCAGATATCCTTCGCGCTGACCGGCGCCGCCTGTATGCTTCAGGCATATTGGGGCCACAGGTTCGCCCTGATGGACGGTCCGGCAGGCGTCTGGTGGGGCTTCACCCTCAGCATTGCCGCATCGGCCGCCGCAAGCGGCGCGGATATGAAGGCGGTCGGCGGTTCTCTTGCCGCCGGGTATCTCCTGTCCGGCCTGATGATGGTCGTCCTAGGGCTGCTCGGCTTCGCACGTATTTTGCGCAAGCTGTTTAACCCGGTCGTCATCAGCGTTTCCCTGTTTCTTCTGTCCGCCCAGCTTATGGCGAATTTCTTCACAGGTATGCTCGGCATCGGGGAGGACGGGCGGATGAATCCATCCATAGCCCTTCTGTCGGTGCTGATCGCGCTGTTCGTCGCGGCGGTTTATTTGAAGGGGCGAGGCTGGGTGAGCAACTTTGCCATGCTCTTCGGCATTTTACTGGGCTGGGCCGCATACGCCTTCACCTTCCCGGCACCCGGCGGTATGCCGGAACAAACGGCGGCCGTACGGGAGCTTTTTCCGTGGGGAAGCCTCCGGTTTGATACCGGGATAATGGCCGCTTCTTTCGTCGTCGGCTTCATCAACATGTCCAACACGGTGACTTCTCTGAAAGCCGCCGAGAGACTGTACGGAGAAGCCGCGACGGAGAGCCAGTACCGCCGGTCGTTTACGATCACCGGTCTCATGACTCTGCTGACGCCGGTATTCGGTCTGATTCCGTTCGGCACGTTCGCCTCTTCTATGGGGCTGCTGGAAAGCATGAAGATTCTGCACCGCCAGGCTCTCGCCATCGGCGGCGGCCTTTTTCTCATGCTGGGACTGATCCCGGCTCTCGGGGGATGGTTTGCCGGTCTGCCGGTCAGTGTCGGGAGCGCCGTTCTTTTCGTCGCTTATCTGCAAATGTTCGGTACGGCCGTCCGTTCGGTGAAGGGTATTACATTCGATTCCAAAACCATATACCGTCTGGCCCTGCCCATTCTGCTCGGCATCAGCATCATGAACACGCCCTCCGTCGTATTCTCGGCTTTGCCCGTTTATATCCGGCCCCTTGCGGGCAACGGCCTGGTAATGGGGATCCTGATGTCTCTGATCCTGGAAACCTGCGTAAACTGGACAAAGCTGGATATCGCCAAAGAAAAGGGGTACGATTAAAAGAAGCCGCATAAGCCGGAAATCAGACAGCCGAAACCGGGGAATAGCCGGGAAACCGCCGCCGGTGAGGCCTTTTTCCACGGTCCGGCGGTGTATTCGCTTAAGCGGATGAGCTTAACGGCTCAGGCCTTATAAGATTCAGCCGTCTTATCGTAGAAAGACGCGGCAGGGGAGTGAGACAATGGTTCAATTCGATTACTTGTTGAGGGTGCTTGTCGCAGGTATATGCGGTGCACTTATCGGATACGAGCGGAAAAGCCGCTCCAAGGAAGCGGGGATCCGTACTCATTTTGTTGTGGCCGTGGGTGCGGCGCTTATGATGACGATTTCCAAATACGGCTTCCAGGATCAGCTGGACTGGCCCAATCTCGGTCTAGACCCATCCCGTGTGGCTGCGCAGGTCGTCAGCGGTGTAGGCTTCCTGGGCGCCGGCATGATCTTCATGCAGAAGCAGACGGTGAAGGGGTTGACGACCGCGGCCGGCATCTGGGCAACGGCCGGGGTGGGGATGGCCGTCGGTTCGGGCATGTATTGGCTCGGCATCGGCGTCACGCTCCTGATTTTGGCTGCGCAGAAGGTGCTGCACGGCCGGTTTAATTGGCTCGCGGCTCCGAAAAGCGAGCATTTGTTCATACGTCTGGCTAACGAGCCGGACGCTCTGGAGACTGTCCTGGCGGCCGTCCGGGACCGGGGCATCAAGGTGCTCAGCTTCACGATGGACAATGCGGCCAAGGAAACCGATGAAATCGTGCTGGAGATTACCGTAAGGCTGCCCGAATCGTACCGGCTGGAGGAGCTTCTGAGTCTGACTCGCGAAGTCCCGGCCCTGCTAGCCATCGAGGTTCAGTAAACCTGTTGTGACAATACCGTCCCCCGTCCCGGAGGGCGGTATTTGTTTTGAACGCGAAAAGCCCGCGCTGCATATACTGCATAACCGGAGCAGGAACACCGAAAATTCTTGCAACCGTTCGCAGAACGGATATCCAAACTTTTTAGCCGAGGTGAGGCTGGTGGGAACCCGATTATTAGCCGAGCAGTTGATTCAGCGGCGCTATCCTCATTTGAGATATGTCCGTGTTCATACGGACGGTAAAAATACGGCGGTCATCTACGCGTGGAACGAAGAACTTCTTCTAACCGCGGAAGACATTGCCCATTTGAAAGAGTTCGCTTTGAGCTATTTGCTGCCTCATGTCTGCTTTAAAGTAAAACCTTACGACCAGATCAAGGCTGACGGCATTCCGCAGGCCCGCGTCCAGGAGCTGCCGGAGACGATCTGGAAAGCGGCGGTAGCCCGGGAATCCAGTCAATACCGCATTGCGGCGGCGCTGAACGAGATGTTCACGTCGAGCATCCGCTTTACCTTCAGCCGGTACGATTCGGTTACGGGTACCGTCCATTTCGTGGCCCGGGCTTCGGTTCCCGTCACCGATGCGGTCAAGGAGAGAGTTCAGCGCTACCTTTATGAAATGCTTCCGCTGGGAGCCCGGAGCGAGGTCACGTACTATTGAGAGACCTCCCGTAAAAAAAGATCACCCCTGCGTGAAGCGGATGCGCTTCGCTGCAGGGGTGGTTTGTTTTCCGGCCGCCGTTTTTGGGGCGGCCGGCTTTATTTAGTCCCGGCGGTATCCCGCTGGGGTTTAGTCCAGAGCAAGTGCGGAGGACCTGCGGGCTTTATCCGGCTGGATGAGGCATAGGATCCGCTCAGTTGTCCGGCTCCAGCTTGAATCGCCGGGTCTCGCCGATCAGATGCTGGGCCGTCGCTTTAAGCTGGTCGGACATGTCGGTCAGGGCGACGACGGCCGTCCGCTGCTCTTCCATCGTTGCGGCGACCTCCTCGGTTCCGGCCGCGGTCTGCTGGCTGATCGCGGACAAGTTCGAGATGGAATTCAGCATGCCGTCTTTTATCGCGGTAATCTTCTCGATACTCTCGGACATGACTTGAATGCGGGAAGTGGTTCTTTCAACCGCGTCCGAGATGCCTGTAAAAGCAACCTTCGTGTACTCCAGGGACTGGTTCTGCTGGCTCATCAGCTCGTTATACTCGGTGAAAGACGAAAGCGTACTGCCGATTTCCTGCTGAATGTCCATGACGATGGAGTTGATAATGTCCGCGGACTGTTCCGACTGCTGGGCCAGTTTCTTCACCTCATGGGCGACGACGGCAAAGCCGGAGCCATGTTCGCCGGCTCTGGCGGCCTCGATGGAGGCATTCAGCGCAAGCAGGTTGGTTTGCGAGGCGATTTCCCGGATAATCCGGATGATATGGCCGATTTCTTCGGACTTCGTTTTGAGCGCGTGAACGATGGCATGGGTGTGCTCGTTCTTCCGGGTTCCTTCCGCCGCAAGATCCTGCAGGGAATTCAACTGCTGGAGTCCGGCCGCGCTCAGCCCTTCCGTATCCCGCGCGATGGCTACCGTCTCTCCGGTATCTTCCCGGAGACGGAGCATCAGCGAGTCGATGTCGTTCACCATCTGGCTGTTCTGCTCGGCTACGGCCGCCTGTTCGCCCGCCCCGGTGGCGATTTCCTCGACGGACCGGGTGACCTCCAGCGAAGAGCCGGAGAACGACTTCGTCTGCTGGAACACTTCGCCGGCCACTTCCGTCACGGTATGCGCCGAAACCGACACCTGGCGGATCAGCCCGGCCAGCGAGAGGGCCATGTCGTTGAAGCTTCTGGCGAGATCGGCGATCTCGTCTTGTCCTTTCAGCTTCACCTTATGCGTGAAGTCGCCCTCTTCAAGTTTGTGCATCCCGCTGCGCAGCGCCTTAATCCGGGCGGCAAACTGGCGTACGAACAGATAGAGACCGGTCATGCCGATGACAAAGGTAATACCGAGAATCCAGACGGTCTGGATCTTAATGTTGTCGCGCATCACGCCGGCCATGGCGTTCAAGCCGAAATCAAGCCCGATGACGCCGATGACGGTGCCGCTGGCATCCTTGACGGCTTTGGACAACGTCATGGTCGAGATGCTGGTGTTCACGGCGTCCAGGTACGGATCGGACCAGTTTACTTTATCCGGGTTGGCGATGGCCGCTTTGTACCAGCCGCGTTCCCGCGAATCGAAATTCGTGAGATCGACTTCAAGGGGGACCTTGGGGTAAATGTAGGACTGGCCTTTGACCGTCGAGTAGAACATGCTCAAATAATAGTTCTGATCGAGCAGAGTAGGGAAAAAGTTTACATAAAAATCGTTTTGACGGACATCGTTCACTTTCTGCATATTCTGGTAGTCAGTCCGCTTGGGTTCAGGGAAGGCGTATTTATCAAGCTGCATTTCGGGTTTGGCGGCTGCTTCCAGAACGAGCTTCTCCGCTTCGGAGAACATTTCGGCGAAGCGGGGAGACAGCTTTTCCAGCTCTTCTTTTTTGCCGGTTACTGCCGTGTAGTTGACGAATTCGGTCTGTTTGTAAGTGAGATAACCGAGCAGAGATGCGGGCAGCAGCAGCGCGACGGCTATAATGATAAACAATTTTCCCTGGACGCTGCGCAGCCGGTTTAAACCCTTCATAGATGATCCTCCCTAAACAATATCCATTTAAATTTCCCTGTATAGTCTGAAATAAAGCGGCACGCAGGCACTGTCCGGCTGGAAACCCTGAATTTAGGCTTCCGCAGGTGCTGAATGGCAGTTAATTTAAGTAAGTTTCCATCGAGATACCTGTCTTACTTTTGTAAGCGTGTTCAATAATGCTGTATCGTGCTGTTTAATAAGAGCATAACCCGACCTTTAAAGCGGGTGTGTAACTTGCAGACCTGGGGCGGTCATGCCGGCGCTTCTCATCTTAAGTTAAATGAATTGGCCCGGCAGTATCGGATATAGTCCTGCTTACATCGCTCCTTCCAATAAACTCATGTATGGCCTTACATGAAATGTAATCTTTTGCAATGCAGTTTTACATTTTAATTTCGTATTTCGACAAAAAAATACACCATCCTCTCCATTTCGATATGAACACAAGGTATTCTAAAAAAATTCAGCCTTCGAAACGGATCATCAAGTTTGCAAGGAATTAGAGGCGAAATAAACACCTGTGGTATCCGGTCAAAAGTTTGCAAGAGGCCGGGAACAGCGGAAAGTGGCCGAACTGAGAACCGTGTGGGTTACAAGTAGAACAAATGGAGGCGTCCTATGGTATACTATTGTTAAATTATGTCTGCCAGATCTGGACGAGGAGATTTACCATGAGCAATAAGCCAGACCGTATTACGTTTCAAACCCGGTTCGAGGAGATGGTCGGAACCCTCCGCAAAGAGATTTTATCTTCTATCCGGTCCGCGGGCGATTACCTGCCTTCCGAGCTGGCTTTGGCGGATCAATATCTGCTGAGCAAAAAGTCCGTCCGCAAGGCGCTGGATATCCTGGTGTCCGAAGGACTGATCGAGAAGGTTCCCCGGGTGGGAAACCGGATTATAAAGCCGGACGCGGAGCACGCCGTCACCGTAAGGATCGGCTGCTACCCTTCGCTGGATAGCGAAAGCGGACTGCAGGAGCTGTTGCGGCAGTTTCGGCTTCAACACCCGCATATTCAGGTGGAGACGGCGGCGCTGCCTTATACGAATTATCCCGATTCGGTGCGGGGTTATTTGAGAAGCGGCTGGATCGACGTCATGTCCCTCAACAATTGGAACTTTCTTGAGATGGCGGACCGTGACGCGCTCGACCTGTTCGAGCCCCGCCCGCCGAATCCGGCTCCTTATTCCTTCCTGCCAGGCGTGTTCGCCCATGGCGGAAAGCAGATGGCCCAGCCTATGCTGTTCTCGCCGGTCATTCTCTGCTATAACAAAACGCTGTTCCGGCAGCTCCAGCTCCACGAGCCGGACAGCAACTGGTCCTGGGACCGGCTTTCGGAAGTCGCTCTGCGGATCAGGAAGGAGCGGGGCATTTCCGGCTTCTATGCGCATATCGCGTCGACCAACCGTTTTCCGGTGTTCCTGCTGCAGAACGGATTTAAGTTCAATCGCACGGAAGACGGCTGCCGGTTTGACGATCCGCTGCTGTGGGAGAGTCTGGGGGCTTTCCGCGACCTGATCCATACCCAGGGTCCGGTTCCCTCTTTTTTGTCCGAAGGGGACGCTGACGCGGAGAAGCTGTTTGCCCAGCAGAAAACGGCGATGATCATGACGACCTACTACGGCTTGAAATATTTAAAAGATCTGCCGTTCGAGTACGATCTCGCCCCACTGCCCTACACGGGCAGGGCCAGGACGCTGCTGCTTGTGACGGGGCTTGCCGTTAACCGGACGTCCAGGCACAAAGAAGCGGCGGGCATGCTGGTCGATTTCCTCTGTTCGGAAGCCGCGCAGTTGTCTTTGCGGCGCGAGACGCTCAGCATTCCGGCCTCCAAATCTGCGGCGGAATGGGAAGGGGCGGATACGATGTACAGGCCCTCGCGTTACTATATGTACCGCGAAATCATTCCGACGTTCGGCGGCTATGAGGAGCTGAACATCACGATTGAGGAACTGGACAGGCTGCGCAGTGAATTGAAGCTGTTCTGGTCCAATCTGGAACAGTCCGAGTCGGTAATCGAGCGTCTCGCCAGATAGCCCGGACGATTCCATTGGGTTACCCCGCATACCGCCGGGTATTTCGTTTCCTCACAGGCTTGAAAGTAGTAGTAGAATAAATGTGCCGCATCACTTTCCACAAGATAGTGAAACCGCTTATTCAGGCAGGGGGGATTTCGATGCCTTCGCCTGCAAGAACGGTTTCTTTTTTGCATAACGGCCGGACCGATTTTATCCAACAGGAGAATCCCCATGACGATACTTGAAACGGAAACATGTCAATATAACGGCAGGTCGGCTTGACCCGTGCCAAAGAAACGAGGATCGGCAAGCGAAGCGGTTCGGAGTAGGCGGCTTCATTTCGAATGCTGTCCGGCCACCGACCTGGATCTGTTCATCTTCGAGGACTCAGTTCGGATCGGAAAAGGTAGAGAGTGAGCCGGAGGAGAGCGGCCATCTCTCGCAGAGCCCGCAGGAGGCAGTCAGTGCCGCCGAAACGAACGGATAGACCAGAATGGCCATCCGGGGTTTCCCGTGTCTCAGGAGTCCCCTGGAGCGTCTCTGACGGCGGACTCAAGCTCTCCGGGGGCGGCTGAGGCGAGGCTGTGCCGGACGGCAGAGGAGCTTCCTTCGCCGCGGAGGCATCGGCCGAGGCCGGAATGCCCGCTGCGGAGGCTGCCCCGGCCCGGCTCTGGCGTCCGCCGCAGGCGCTGTCCGCACTGCCGGCCATGCTCCGGCTTGCAGAGACTGCCGGCGCCCCGGGTATGCAATCGCCGGAGCGGACGCCGATGTCTAAAGCTCTCCGAAAAGAGAGCGCCGACCCGGCATTTCCCGGAAGCGATGGTGAAGCTGATCAAAGGAGGGAGCCTCGGCTCTATCCGGCTGCCTGTGCTCAATGATATGGGCCGCGGGATTTATCACACTCAGGCTGATCGTTTACAACCAACCGCAAGCGTTTTGATAAGTAACACATACACAATCAGGGGAGGAAATACGGATGAAAAAGATGCTGAAGAACATGCTGACGACGGTGGTTATATTTGCGGTAACGGCGGGAGTTGTTTGGCTGCTGAAGAAGTAGCTCTCCGCTCCCATACCGGTTTGGGACCCCAAGCAGCCGATACGGCGGAATTCGATTGTTCCGCCTTAGGTGATCAAAAAAAGCCTCGACCGGCCTTAAAAAAGGCGGTGAGGCTTTTCATGTATATGTCCGGGCAGAAGTCAGATTAAATGATGCCTTGGGCGATCATGGCGTCGGCCACTTTCTTAAAGCCCGCGATGTTCGCGCCTACGACCAGGTTGTCCGCGTGATCGTACTCGGCGGCAGCCTCAATCGAAGCCTGGTAAATGTTCTTCATAATCTGGTGGAGCTTCGCATCCACCTCTTCGAACGTCCAGGATTGGCGCATGCTGTTCTGCGACATTTCCAGCGCGGATACCGCCACGCCTCCGGCGTTGGCTGCTTTGGCCGGGCCGAAAAGAACGCCTGCCTCCAGGAACGCGTCGATGGCGTCAAGCGTCGTCGGCATATTCGCGCCTTCTCCGACTGCTTTTACACCGTTGCCGATGAGCGTCTTGGCGGACGTGATGTCGATTTCGTTCTGCGTCGCGCACGGGAGGGCGATATCGCAAGGAATCGTCCAGATCTTCTCGCAGCCTTCATGGTAGAAGGAACCGGGATGGAGGAGCGTATACTCGCTGATCCGTTTTCTCTCGACTTCCTTCAGCTGACGGACCGTCTCCACATTGATGCCGTTCGGATCGTAGATATAGCCGCCGGAATCGCTGCAGGCCACTACTCTCGCGCCGAACTGCTGGGCTTTCTGCATGGCGTAGATCGCCACGTTGCCGGAGCCGGATACGACGACGGTGCTTCCGTCGAAGCTCAGTCCTTTGGCATGAAGCATTTCGTGCACGAAATAAACGGTGCCGTAGCCGGTCGCTTCCGGACGGGCCAAGCTGCCTCCGTAAACAACGCCTTTACCGGTCAGGACGCCCGCTTCGAAACCGCCGCGGATCCGTTTGTACTGTCCGAACATGTAGCCGATTTCACGGGCTCCTACACCGATATCTCCGGCAGGAACGTCCGTATCTTGGCCGATATATTTACAAAGCTCCGTCATGAAGCTTTGCGTGAAGCGCATGACTTCCCCGTCGGATTTGCCCTTGGGATCGAAGTCCGATCCGCCTTTACCGCCGCCGATCGGCAGACCGGTCAGGGAATTTTTGAAAATTTGCTCGAAGCCGAGAAATTTGATGATGCTCTCGTTAACGGAAGGATGGAACCGGAGTCCGCCTTTGTAAGGCCCGATGGCGCTGTTGAACTGAACGCGGAAACCGCGGTTTACCCTAACATTGCCTTGGTCGTCCACCCAGGGAACACGGAATGAAACGAGCCTCTCCGGCTCGACTAGTCTTTCGAGAATACCGGCTTTCATGTAATGCGGGTTTTTGGCGAAAACGGGAACGAGGGATTCCACGATTTCCTTAACGGCTTGCTGGAATTCATATTGATTCGAATTACGCTGTAAAACAGTCTGATAAACTTCTTCAATATACTTTCTTGCCGCCACTTCGTTTACGGCCTTGCCTCCTAGCGATACTCCCATTCACTTCACCAGCCTTGTTCGGTTTAATTTTCTAATACTATTACATGTTTTTAATGGGAGAGCAACCATATTTCCATAAAAAATGCTTTATAGGGCGATAAAAAAGGTCGATAGCAAAATCCGAATTTTATTTGACCACTGGATGATTAATGTACGATTTTAGCGTCAGATATGCTCTCGCGGGGGCTTCGGAAGGGCTAAAACAGGGGCCGTATCCTGCGCGGACCGAGCTTTTGCGGCCTGTTCTTTCTGGACAAGCGAGCGTCCTTTTCCAGTCAGTGCCTTACCGGTTGAAGCCAGCAGCATGACGATGCCGAGCACCAGCAAAAATGTGAACAAATTTTGATAAGCGCCGAGAAGCGCCGTTTTTTTTACCTCTATGAGAAGCGTGGAAGCCGCCGTCTTTTTCGCTTCCGCGGCGGAAAGACCCCCGGCTGTCAGACGGCCTGCCAGCTCGGATATTTTGGCGTTCAGGGCCGGATTGGTCACGTTCATCTGGTTGCGGAGCGTTTCATAGTGCACGGCGCTGTGACGGAACAGAAACCGGCCGACGAACGGAGCGGCTACGGCGCCCGCGAGATTGCGCATGAAGTGCAGGGATACCGAGCGCAGAGCCGCGTGGTGCAGGTTGCCCGCCATGGCCGTGCCGAGCGCGCCCGAGATCAGCGTCATGGAGATGCCGCCGCCCAGACAGGCGATCTGCATATACATGGTGGACAAAGGAACCTCCGCGTCCAGATGCAGCCATTGAAGGCTGACCGCGATGACTGCGAGAGAGCCGATGAATCCGAGAATTCCCGGACCCAGGCGATCGTACAAAACCGTGCAGAGCAGAGCGGACGCCATGATGCCTATGAAAAACCAGAGATAAAAGTACGTGAGGTTCATAAAAGGAATCTCCCGCACGCTTCGCAGCACTCCGTTGGTGCCGGCCAGAACAATAATCAGTGAGATGTGGCTGGCTATGCTCATCACAGTGCCGAACACAGGCTTGGAGAACAGGAGTGCTCTCCATGGCAGCAGCGGGTTCTCCTTACCGTAATCAAGCGTCAGGAAGAGGATGAGCAGCAGCAGACAGATAACGAAGAACGGCCAGACATAGAGCGAACCCGGCCCTTTTTCCTGCAAATAGTAGAGCGGAACCGTCAGCACCGACATGAAGAGAGTCAGCGCAGCGATGCCGCTTTTGTCCGGCGCGGGCCTTGAGGCCGGCGATGAAGGTTCCGCCGGAAGAGCGGAAGGCCCGACCAGCAGGCACAGGATGGACGTTACGGCGCTTAAGGCAAACAGCCAGCGCCACGTATCCGACGTCAGGGACAGGGAACCGAGCAGGGCCCCGACGGCGGACGAGCCGAACAAGCCTCCGACGGCGAGCAGCAGGAACCGGTTGCGCACCCGGTTAGGGAAGGAGCGGAGACTCACGGGCAGAATCGTAAGGAATAGCGAGCCTGATCCGAGGCCCTGCAAAATTCTTCCCAGCAGAAGAAGCCCCATGTTGGGGGACAGCAGGTTGAGCAGCGACCCCAGAAGAAATACGAGCATAAATGCGGAATAGCTTCTGCGTATGCCATAGCGCCTGGTAACCGCAGGTCCGATCGGGACGCAGAGAGCGAAGGCCAGATTGGACACGATGGACAGCAGCAGCAGGCCCTTCGAGCTCGAGGTCAGCGTACTTTGAATCAGGGTCTGATTGAGAATGAACGAGACGTTCAGAAAATATTGGGGACCGATCGTCAAAATCGTCAGGACGGAAATAATCAGATGGGATGGAATCCTTCTGATTCGCGTACCTGCGGCGGAGCCGGTCCCAGGTGCAGTAAGCTGGGTCATAAAAAAGACCTCCCGGAAGCATAGGATTTTATATATTTCATTATACAAGTTGTATGATACAAATTGCAGTATACACCAAAACGCGGATAAATCAACCGGCAATAACCGGGTTTTCTTCTGTGAAGGGATCGTTAAGAGGGTCCCGCCTGATTTTATATGGAACCGAGATTGCATAATACAAGCGTCCGAATGTATCCTAAAAGTAATCAATTGAGAGCCTGCGGAAGCGCGGGAAGGAGCCGACATGAAGGATATTTTGGAGAAGATCGAATACGAAATCGCCCTGCTCGTGCGCCTGACGACGGCCATCAGCCCCAAGCTCGGCGAACTGGACCGTTCCGGCTATATCCTGCTGAGCAAACTTGAGGAGAGCGAGCCCGTGGCCATCCATGCGATCGCCGACGAACTCCGGCTTAACGTATCGACGGCGAGCAGACAAATCGCGGCACTGGAAGCGAAGCAGTTTATCAGACGCTCTCCCGACCAGAGAAACGGCCGGACAAGCCTGATTGAAATAACTCCCCGTGGCAGAGAGGTGTTCGGCAATGTCCGCAGAGCGCGCATCGGAGCGTATTCGGAGATTTTGGGAAGCTGGCCTGAAGCGGAGCTTTCCCGGCTGGAGGAAACCTTGGAAAAGCTGAATCTTTCTCTCGCCGATTGGGAGAAAAAGTGATTTAAAAGCTCTTCCTATCCGCAAAACCTGCTATAATTGAGCCGGAAGAAACCGCCAACCGCGGGCAAGCGGAGAAGCCGGATAACCGAATAGATCCGATAAGTCCCTTCTTAGACAGGATGTTGACCGGAAGGTTGCATGCGTGCCGTCAGAAGGGATTTTTTTGTGCTGCATTCATCGGTTTGAACCCGGAACCGTCCGCTTACGACTATAGTATAGTGCGCTTATTACGACGGAGTATGAGAGGTTAGCATAGGAATGAAAAACATAGTTTTGGCGGCCTGCGGCATCGTCTTGGGGATTCTTCTGATTCTTGCGGTGGGATGGGACCGGAATGGAAGGGGCAAGGGGGCAGGTCCGGTCTATTACGAGAATAAAGCCATCGTCCTGCTGTACCATGATATCCGGAAGACGGCCGGCAACCGCAAGGATCTTCCATCAACCGTGACTCCCGGGCAATTTGAGGAGCATTTGGAGATGCTGAAGGAGCGGGGGTTTCGAATCGTCCCGATGGAACAGTTTGTGCAGTTTATGCGGGAAGGCGGGAAATTGCCGCCCAATGCCGTTGTTTTGACCTTTGACGACGGGTACGAAACCTTTTATACCGAGGCCCTGCCGATTTTGAAAAACCACGGCGTGACGGCTTCCAACTTTATCGTCGGCATTTCATCGGACCAGTTCAATCGGGACGCCGAGCCCCATTTGAACTGGAATCAGATCCGCGAGCTGAGGGATGCGGGCATGGGCATTTATAACCACACTTACAATCTGCACCGGCAAATCCCCGAAGGCGGGACGGAGACGATGACCCCGGCGCTAATCACCCGGATGTTTCTGGAGCAGAAGAAGCGGGGCGAAATCGACGGGGAGTACCGGACACGGATCCGCAGCGACATCGCTTTTCTGGAAAAGAGGCTGGATGAAGAAACGGGCAAGCACCGCCGTCTGCTGGCTTTTCCCTATGGGGCTTATACGGACGCTGTCGCGGTAGAAGGCCGACGGGCGGGGATCGAGCTCTTTTTCTCGATTGAAGACGGGATTAACCGGCCGGGGAGCGAAATCGTCCGCCGAATAAATGCCGGAGAACCTTATATAACGGCAGACGTTTTGTGGAGCATGCTCAAAAAAGTTTTTTAACTTTTTGAACCGGTGCCGGCACCTGCGGCGAAGCGAAGCCTCCATGGGAGAGGAGAAACCGGACGAAGAGCTTAGGAGGAACCGTAAGCTTCTCCGCGGTTGTCTACGGCACTTTAAGCCCGAGCCGGGGTGCAGGCAGATGAGCCGCTTTTCGGCATTTAGGCGGCGGGATTACAAAAGAAAGCCTTCGGAACCGCTTGTAAGAGCGGCTTCGAAGGCTTTTTTGGCGTGACAAGTTATAAAGCGGCATATTTGGCGATACCGCCGATAATGGCGGGCCATTCGGCCCGCGGCAGCTCGTGCCCGGTACCCTCAAGCGTTAACAGCTCAGCACCCCGAATCGAGTCGCGCAGCGCTTCCCCGTGTCCGTAAGGGATGATGGGATCTTCCGTGCCGTGAATCACAAGGGCAGGCGCTTGAATCTCGCCGCTCCGGCCCAGGTAGGCTTCTCCGCCTGTCACAAAACTGTGGTTGAAAGAGCTCGCGTAGTTAAGGGCCCTCGCAATGTCTTTTTCGGCCAGGGCGGTTACTCTTTCTTCGTCAAACGAATGCTTGGACCCCGTAAGGATGCGCCATTTGTCAACGGCGTTCCGAAGGAGCGCTTGCGGATCGGACCAGTCCATCTCTCCCATGGAATTAAAGAAAGCTTCGACCTTCGCTTCCATCGGGGGCAGCTCTTCCCATCCGGGACCGAAATACATCGTGCTCAGAAGCGAGATGCCCTGCACGCGATGCGGATGCCTGAGGGCGATGATCTGAATGAGCATGCCTCCCATGGACATTCCCGCGAAATGGGCTTTTTCTACCCCGTAGGCGTCCAGAACGGCGATGGCATCGTCCGCCATGTCCTCGAACGTATACCCGGGACGACCCGGTTCAGAGGTTGCGGAGCGACCGGTGTCGCGGTTATCGTAGCGGATCACGAAGAAGCCTTTCGAGGCCAGCAGCCTGCAAAAATCTTCTTCCCACCACAGCATGGAAGCCGTTGCCCCCATAATGAGCAGGACAGCCGGATGTGCGGGATTCCCGAAACTTTCCGTGCAGAGTTCAATATCCTTAACGCGTATCATTCGTTCACTCATGTTTATATACCCTCCGATTCTTAGAAAAAAATAAAAAACACAGGCGCTGCCTGTGTCGGGTGACCGGAAAGGAACGCGAGTGCCCCGAAGTCTCTTACGCGTGTGTGTTCCCCTGGCTGCTCGGCAGCCTGGACCTCAGCGTACACCGCCGCGGCATCCGTCCGGGGGAAAGCCGATGCCCGAAGCGGGCAGCGGCTCTTGCCCCGAAAGAGTCCGGCCACACGGTGAGGCGGCACGGAACACGCGGCTGATCAACATTTCCGTTACCGGAGCACCGAAGGGATGCCGGAGGGCGGCCGCGACGAAGGGCTTGCTTACGGCGGCAGAGGGCATAGAAAAAGAGGACGGAGAAGTCCCGCCCTCTTAAGCCTATGGCTAATTTGGGTTATGAAGCAGGCAGACCAATCCCGATCACCCTGCACAGGGCAGGGCCTTTAAGCGCTATTTAGTTAGCTGCGTAAAGTCGATCGAAATTAACTGTTCCCACACATAACCCTCCGTTCATTATAAGATAAGCACATTTTACCATTTCACCCCAGTGAAGGCAAGAAGGGAAATAAAGCGGATGGGCAAATCGTGCACCCGGCAGGAAGCCGAACTCTGCATTTCTTGCAGAAGCCGGTCTTAAGATGTGCCTTTTTCGGGTTCTCTGGACGGCGGTCCCTCATCCGCATGATTTCGGCCCGATAGGCGGCCTGCCCGGCGCCCCACATGCAGGAGGGTTCAGGCTCCACTCCTCCAAGCGGCTTACTCTTCGACAGTAACCGGCAGCGAAGTCAGGTTGTGGCTGTTCGGAGCCAGGTGATCCTGCGGCCGGAAGTCGTCCGGGATCGAGTAATCCGAGAAGCGGTCCACGAACGTTTCCAGCGCCTTCACCGCTTCCATTCTGGCGAGCGGAGCCCCCAGGCAGAAATGCTGGCCGCTGCCGAACGTCAGGTGCTTGATGTCCTTGCGCTGCACGTCGAACGATTCACCGTCCGGAAACTGGTTTTCATCCCGGTTGGCGGACGAAACCCACGCGATGATCAACTGGTCTTTTTTCATCCTCGGGCCGAATACGTCCGTGTCTTCCCCGATTCTCCGGTCCAGAGAAGCCGCAAACCGGTAGCGCAGCGTTTCTTCAACCGCCTGCGGCACCAGACTCCGGTCTCCGCGCAGCTGACGGTAGGCACCGGGCTGATCCTTGATCAGGCTGTAGAACATGTTCGTCAGCAGCGTGGTCGTGGTTTCGTTCCCGGCGCCGAGCAGACCCATAGCGGTCTGGGCGACCTCGGCATCCGTGAAAAAGGCCCCTTCATATTCCGCGAGAATGAGATCGGAGATGATGTCGTCCCGGAGCTGCGTCCGCTTCTGCCCGACAATCGGGAGCAAATATTCGATAAACTCTTTACTGGCCCGGCCTTTAGCGGCCTGCATCTCTTCGATATGCTGAAAATCGTGGGGCATGAACAAAATATCCGACCAGTCTTTAATCTGTTCCCAATCTTTCGAAGGCACTCCCAGCAGATCGGCGATGACCGTGACGGGCAGAGGAATGGCCAGTTCTTTTACGAGATCGACGGATTTTTTTTCCGCTACGCTGGCCACAAGCTCGTCCACGATATGTTGAATGCGTGGTTTCCAGTCTTCCAGGCTGCGGGGAGTGAAAGCCTTGGCCAGCAGTCCTCTGCGTTTGCGGTGATCGGGCGGATCGGAGAAAATCAGGTTCACTTTATTGTCGCTGAGGGGAACCGGAATCAGGCTCCGCTCTCTTTTGCTGGGAAAAAGTTTGTAGTCGCTCAGAACTTGCTTGGCATGGTCATAAAGAAACACATTCCACGTATCCTGCCGCTCATCATAGAAAACCGGCGATTCTTCGCGCATTTTTTGGTACCAGGGGTAGGGATTCCAGAACTCGTCCTTCGTTTTGAAGCCGGTAATTTCGTGAATGAACAACTGCTCTTTAACCGCCATAATAAAGCCTCCCTCTTAAGAAAGAATAGATTGGTGTACAGGCCATCTTAATTTTTACCCTTTTTTGGTTAAAAGGAAACAAATGTTAATTATTATGAGCGGATGGATTATTTTATCCATGTTCCACGTGAAAAAACCGCCTGCCCGGAAAGGCAAAGCGGTTTGGAGAAAAATGCCGGTTAAAGCCGCAAGCGGCAGGTCAGTGCCATCGCAGGCTGAGAGCCGGGCGGGCGCGTAACAAGCGGGTGTGTAAAATGATACCGCTGAGGCGCTCAAGTGAGAAAAAATCCGGGAACGGATTATCCCCTTCGAATAAAAGAACCGCCGGACAGTCCGCCAGTTTTATTGCTCCCGGGCGGCTTCCGCCAGAAGCTCATAGGAACGCAGCCGTGCCGCGTGATCGTAGATCTGAGAGGTGATGATGAGCTCGTCCGCCTGCGTCTCCGCCAGCAGGTAGTCGAGCCTCTCCCGCACGGTCTCTTTCGTTCCGGCCGCCGTGATGCTGAGCTGCTTCCGGACGACGGCTTTCTCGTGCGGACTCCACAGCTCATCCATGTTGTCCACCGGCGGGTTGAGCAGACCGGTCTGTCCGCGGATGAGCTTCAGGAACTGCTGCTCGTGGGAGGTCGCCAGCCTGCGCGCCTCCTCCTCGGTATCGGCGGCGAAGACATTGACGCCGATCATGGCGTAAGGCTCCTTCAGCGCCCCGGACGGGCGGAAGGAGCTGCGGTACAGCTCCAGCGCCGCGATCAGGTAATCCGGCGCGAAGTGGCTGGCGAAGGCGAACGGGAGGCCGAGCTGGCCGGCCAGCTGCGCACTGAAGCCGCTGGAACCGAGCAGCCAGACCGGAATGTTCAGCCCTTCGCCGGGCACGGCTCTTACACGGCCCGCGGAAGCGACGGGTCCGGGGGTTAAATAGCCCCGCAGTTCTTCGAGCTGCTGCGGGAAGTGCTGGCCGTCGCTCTCGGGACCGCGGCGGAGAGCCCGGGCCGTCAGCTGGTCGGAGCCGGGCGCCCGTCCGAGGCCCATGTCGATGCGGCCCGGATAGAGCGACTCCAGTGTGCCGAACTGCTCGGCGATGACGAGCGGCGCGTGGTTCGGCAGCATGATGCCGCCTGAGCCGACGCGGATTTTCTTCGTGCCGCCGGCGACGTGGCCGATCACGATCGAGGTCGCCGAGCTTGCGATGCCCGGCATATTGTGATGCTCGGCCAGCCAGTAGCGGTGATATCCCCACTGTTCGGCGTGCTGAGCGAGATCGAGTGTATTTTTTAACGAATCCGCGGGTGTGGCTCCGAGGACGACCGGAGCCAGATCCAGAATGGAGAGCGGGATACGGGTGATGCTTTTTGCCGGTTGGTTGGTGTCAGCCATCGGAATCAGCCTCCTGAATTAAAATGCCGGACCGGATATCGTACCGTCCGTGCCGGATAAGGAAACCCCTGCCTTCGGATACAGGTAGGGGTTCATGTTCGTGTTTTTGACAACATGCCTTAAGCTTGTGCCGCCTCTTTTTCGGATCGGAAAACGGGGATTTTGACAAAGCGCGTATCTTGTTTTATAGAATCCTCTATTTGAGGGAGGAACATTCAGCCTGCGTTAATTACTGTTATTATGAAAGAGTGCATTTTTGAATGCAAGTACCTACTTTTAAGTAATATAGATACCTAAAGGATACTAAAGGAGCGTAGTCATGGAGCCGGAATCTTATAAACAATCCGTAGAGCTGACCCTCAAGGTAGTCGGAGGCAAGTGGAAGCCGGTTATTTTATGCCATCTGACGGAAGGCACCCGCCGTTTCGGCGAACTCAAGCATAGTATGCCGGAGATTACCCAAAAAATGCTGACGCAGCAGCTGCGTGAACTGGAGCAGGACGAAATCGTTCACCGGGAAGTATACAAACAAGTTCCTCCCAAGGTGGAGTATTCTTTGACGCCTTACGGCCGCACTATCAAGGAAGTGCTGAACGTCATGTCGGAATGGGGTGTCAGGCACAGGCATAGAATCGGGCCCGGACAGAAGCCGGACACGGAAGAGGTGTCCGCACCGAATAATGAGGAATTATGAATTCCGGAAAGGATGACGGCAGTGAAGATAGACCGACTGCTTGCGATGACGGTGCTCATGCTCAACCGGGGGCGGATAAGCGCCAAGGAGCTCGCCGAACGGTTCGAGGTGACGACGAAAACCGTCTACCGCGACATGGAGACGCTCAGCCGGGCGGGAATTCCGGTTGTCGCCCATCAGGGCGTATCCGGCGGATTCGAGATTATGGAGCCGTATACGCTGGCCAGACAGCTTGTCTCGCTGAAAGAGATTTCATCGCTGCTTGCAGCCGTTAAAGGCGTAAGCAGGGCCCTCGACGATCAGACTTACGCTAATCTGGCGGAAAAGGTGCAGGGGCTTCTATTGCGGACGGATACCGCGGATTGGGAGCGCCGCAAGGACGAGCTCGTTTTTGATTTCCACCCGTGGGGGCAGGGAGAGGCGGCGAAAAACAAAGTTTCTCTCTTAAAAGGGGCGATTGAAGAAGGCCGGCGGGCCGCTGTCACTTACGTGAACACGAACGGGACGGAGACCGAAAGAATCGTTGAACCGGCGGCCCTTATCCTAAAGGGCTCCGTCTGGTATCTGCACGCGTACTGCATGATGAGAAAAGAATTCCGTATATTCCGTCTCTCCCGGATTGCGGATTTGTCCGTTCTTTCCCAGGCTTCGGAGCCGCGTGAAGTTCCTTCACTTGAGGGATACAGCTGGAACTCGGAGTGGCTTGCCCACAAGGAAGTGGAGATGACGCTCCATTTCCGGCCGGAAGTGCGGCACCGCGTGGGAGACGCTTTCCCGCCCGGTCTGGTGAGTGTGCTGCCGGACGGAAACTTGTGCGTCCAAGGGGTTTTTGCGCTGGACGAATGGTTTTACGGGATGCTGCTCAGCTTCGGCGACAGCCTTAAGATCGAGCATCCGCCCAGCCTGGCCGGAGAAATCCGGGAGCGGGCCCGCAAAATTTTGCTTCGTTACGAAAACTAGGACATACAGGTGTCCACTTTTCCCGGCTACACTACTTTTAAACAGGGAAAAGAGGAGAATGAATCTATGAAAATGAAATCTGTTTTGGAAAATAAACCATCCTTCAGACTGGCGGGCGTGAGTGTCCGAACCACGAACGCCGCGGAGGCGGGACCGGAAGGAAAGCTTTCACAGCTTTGGCAGCAGTTTTTCGGCAGCGATCTTGCATCCAGGCCGGGCGTTGTGAACCCTCATCTGATTTACGGCCTTTATACGGATTATGAGAGTGACGCGTCGGGAGAATATACGGCGCTGCTGGGCCACGAAATCAGCGGAGATGCCTCCGCGTCCACGGCCGGGTCTTCCGGTCTTCAGCTTGCGGAAGTACCCGCGGCCAAATACATGGTTTTCGAAACCCGGCAAGGCCCGGTAAAAGAAGTTGTGCCGCAGCTGTGGCAGGAAATCTGGACCTATTTCCAAAACGCGGAGGAACAGCGCACGTACACGGGAGATTTCGAGGTGTACGACGGCCGCGGCTTTGATCCCGAGAACAGTATCGTGCAGATTTATATCGCTATCCGATAAAGTGAAGACGCCGGCATACCCAGCCGGCGTTTTTCTTGTCTTGACATGCAACCTTAAGGTTTCCTATAATCAAATACGAAACCAAAACGTTTCCTAAAATTACGGAGGAATGGCACCATGTCAGAAGTATTGCTCAAAAAACTTCGTTATAAAGAAGGACGGGCTCTCGTCCTTAACGCGCCTGAAGGATACCGCCTCGGCATAGAAGCGGAAAGCGGAGGCTCGCCCGAAGATAAGGCCGGTTTCGTCCAGTTGTTTGTAAACGACGGACAGGAGGCCGATGAGTGGGTGCCGAAGGTAATCCCTATGCTTGAAGAGGACGCCGTTTTCTGGATTACGTATCCCAAGCAGAGTTCCAAAGTCAAAACGGACATTAACCGGGATACTTTAGCTGCAAAGGTACAAAATAACACGGAATACCGGCCCGTCAGCAATGTGGCCGTCGACGACAAGTGGTCTGCTTTGCGTTTTCGCCGTTCGGACCTGGTAAAATCCAAGAAATAAATACCTGCTTACAGGAGGAATTATAGATGACCGACACACCGAACCGTCTGCCGGATATCCGACAGACTCAGCTTTTTAACGCCCCGATCGAGAAGGTATGGAACACGGTGGCCACATCCGAAGGAATCGCCGCATGGTTTATGCCCAATGATTTTCAGCCCGAACTCGGCTATGAATTCCATCTTGAAGCGGGGCCTTTCGGGAAATCTCCCTGCAAAGTGACCGAGCTTGATCCGCCGAACCGGCTTTCTTTCCGGTGGGGCAAAGACTGGACGCTGACCTTCGAGCTGGCCGACCTGGACGGCAAAACCGAATTCACCCTGATCCACGCGGGATGGGATCCGGAGAAGGTGACCGAATTCGGCCAATCCCATGCGGAGGTGCGCGAGCGTATGTCCGGCGGCTGGACAGGTCTGGTCGAGGCACTGCGCAAGCACGTCGAGGCCTGATATGGGCGCGGCCGAACCGAACCAGGACGTATTTCAGGCCATTGCGGACCCGACCCGCCGCAAGGTCCTGAATCTGCTTGCCGGGCAGGAGATGCCCGTCAACGCGATCAGCGGCCACTTTCCGATGAGCCGGACGGCCGTTTCGAAGCATCTGCGCATTCTCGCCGATGCCGGCCTTGTCCAGGAGCGGAAGGTCGGCCGCGAGAAGCGGTACCGGCTTCAGCCAGAGCCTTTGCAGGAGCTGAAGCGGTGGCTCGCGTACTACGAGCGGTTCTGGGAGAACCGGCTCTCCGTGCTTAAGCAGCTCGTGGAGGCGGACGAACCCGGCGAAGGCGGCGGAGGCAGTCCGGCTTCCGGGCTCAAGGCCGTGGAGCCGGGAAGCAGGCAGTAGCCCGCCCGGCTCCTGCCGCCCGCGCAGACTTCAGGCGCGGTGCTGCGCCGTAGACGGAGCGCATCCGTGTATACAGGCGCGAGCCGGCCGCGGACGGCGGAAGCCCGGAAGCCCGAACCCCCGAACCCCCGAACCCCGGAATCCCGGAACCCCGGAACCCCGGAACCCCGGAACCCCGGAACCCTCTTCTTACCGAGGGGCCGGGCTACCGGGAAGCTTTGCAGGTCCACCCGTCAAATCACGGGAAGCTTTGAAGGCGTGCCAGTAAATGTTTCACGGGGAACAATGTTGACCACTGTCATGTGACGTCGAGCACCATGCGCTGAAAGCTTCGCGTGGTGCGGAACAATAGGGTAGAACTCTTATTAAACAGGCGACAGACTGTGGCGGGCGGTTAATTCGTATCGGGAAAGTAAATCCGGCACCTTGCAGAATTTAGTTTGGCTGCGTACAACCACGTCTAAACCAGCTGCTGCGCCGCGTCTTGGCCGGTTGCTACGGCCTTTAAGCCGGCCGGCCGGCGGCTTGGCATTTCCCGTAAAAAGCAAAAAGCGGGGGCTCCTTGCAAGGAGCCCCCGCTTTTTTTGCCGTTTTTACCGGGAAGAGGGAAGAGCATGGCCGGCCGCACCGGATGCCCCGCGCGCCTGCCCGCCCGGCTTCGGCTTCACTGGCGCATGCGTGCCGTAAACCCTCGCATCAGCCCTCATCCGGCTGCGCCCAGACGGACACGCTTCCCCCGTTCACCGGGAAGGCGGCAAAACCGTCTTCGCCGATGGTGATCTCTTCTTCCCGCGTGCCGGTCATATCAAGCCACACCTGTCCGGCACGCTCTTCGCCGACGAACATGCGCTTCTCGCCGTCGTCGCCGTTGGAGATGACGACCGCGCAGCCGGAGCGCTCGATTTCCGCGATTCCCCGGCGGACCCAGCCGATCGTGTTCGGGTGATCGAAGTAGTCCTCCTGCTCGCCGTAGGCTTTATGCTGGCGGGCATAGAGCAGCGGATCGATGGCCGCCGCCTTCCCTTCTGCGGGAGCCTCGCCGCCTATGCCGAAGTAATCTCCGTAGAAGACGCACGGATAACCGTCCTTACGGAGCAGGACCAGGGCATACGCGCTCTGCTTGAACCAGTCTTCGATCCACGATTCCAGCGATTCGTTCGGCTGGGAGTCGTGATTGTCCACAAAGGTGACGGCGTGCAGCGGATGGGTTTGAACGAGCGTGTCCTCAAACACGGTCGTGAGGTCAAAATCTTTGCCGGCCTGCGAGGCGGCGTGGAGCTTGTAATGGAGAGCGACGTCGAACAGATCGATTTTATAATCGACGTTATCGAGAAATTCACGGCAGGCCGCTACCTCGGGATTCCAGAATTCGCCCACGATATAGAAGTTTTCTCCGCGTTTCTTGATCATTTCGCTTGCGAATTCCCGGATGAAATCGTGGTTGATATGCTTGATGGCATCCAGCCGGTATCCGTCGCACTGCAAAGTGTCGACGAGCCATTTGCCCCAGGTGATCATCTCTTTTCTCACGCCTGGATGACTGTAATCGATGTTGGCGAACATGAGATAGTCGTAGTTGCCGAATTCGTCGTCCACGTTGTCGTTCCAGCTCTTATTCTCTCCGAGGATGCGGAAAATGCCGGTTTTATCTTCCTTGGCGTCGTAATCGGTGCCGTTAAAATGCCCGAAATCCCATTTGAAAGCCGAGTATTTGTCGCCGCGCCCCGGAAAAGTGAATTTCGTCCAGCCTTCGATATCGAAAGGCTCGGAAATCACCTCGTTGCGGTTCTGGTCGTTCACTTGAACCACCTTGAACAGCTCTTTCTCATCCGCGCCCGCTTTATGATTCATCACAAGATCCACGTAAACGCAAATCTCGTTGTCCTGGCACGCTTTGATGGCTTCCAGCAGTTCCTCTTTCGTTCCGTATTTGGTCCGGACCGTCCCTTTCTGGTCGAATTCCCCCAGATCGTACAGGTCATACACGCCGTAGCCCGTATCCTGGTCGGACTGGCCCTTCGTAACCGGGGGAATCCAGACGGAGTCGAACCCCTTCTTTTTCAGTCTCGGGAGCCAGCTCCTTAAGCCGTTTCCAGTGGGAGCCGTCCGCGGGGACGTGCCACTCGAAAAACTGCATCATCGTATGATTCCTTGTCATTCCTTTTCCTCCTAATCGACTATGGGCCTTTTGTAGCAAAGGGTCGCTCATCTCTTTTGGTCTAAGGAATGGTTACCCAAGTGGACGTCCTGTCTAAACCCGCGTGGTTTAAATGGGCTGTCTCCGGGATTGACCGGTGGTTAAATACGGGACTTAAGAATCATTTTAAGCGTTTTCATCAAAATTATTAAATATTTTACACACGGTTAATTCCGAACCTGCTAAAATCGGTAAGTAACTATTTTCAGGAAGGTGGAATTCTCGCAATGGGATCCAGGAAGTTCAGAAGAATGAAGAAGCTCGCGACCGCTTCCCTCGCATTCGGCATCATTTCATCCCAGTCTCTAGGAGGCATTGTGCAAGCGCAAACATCCGCTTCCCCGACCGTTAATCTTCGTATCATGGAAACGACGGATTTGCATACGAATCTTGTAGACTATGATTATTATAAGGACGCTGCGGCGGCAAGCGTAGGTTTGGCCAAAACCGCCACGCTGATCAAGGAAGCGCGTAAGGAAAACCCCAACACGTTCCTTGTCGACAACGGAGACTTGATCCAGGGGACTCCGCTTGGAACCTACATGGCCCAGATTAACCAGCTCAAAGACCCCGGCGCCATTCATCCTGTCTACAAAGCTATGAATCTATTGGATTACGATGCGGCTACCTTCGGCAATCATGAATTCAACTATGGCCTTGATTTTCTCGACAAATCGATCAAAGGGGCCAAATTCCCATACATTAACGCTAACGTGTACATAGATGACAAAGATAACAACCCGGATAACGACGTCAACAAGTTCACGCCTTATCTGATTATGGACAAGACGTTCAAAGACGAGAACGGCAACGATCAGAAAATCAAAATCGGCGTCATCGGACTCGTGACTCCGCAAATCATGGAGTGGGACAAAGTTAACCTTACCGGCAAAGTCGTGGCCAGGGACATCGTCGCGACGGCCAAGAAATTCGTGCCTGAAATGAGAGCCAAAGGTGCGGATATCGTGATCGCGATGGCGCACTCCGGTTTTGACGGTACGGCTGCGGCGAATGACCAGCTCGCCGAGAACGCGGTTCTGCCTCTCAGCAAGGTGCCCGGCATCGACGCGATTACGTTCTCGCACTCTCATAAGGTGTTCCCTACGCCTGACGTGAAGAAGCTCGACGCGCTTTTTAAAGACGCGAACGGCAACCCGGTTGCCGGCGTAGACAACGCCAAGGGCACAATCAACGGCGTTGCGGCCGTACAGTCCGGCTACGGCGGCTCGAACCTCGGTCTTATCGACTTGAAGCTCGTGCAGGAGAGCGGCAAGTGGAAGGTTTCGAATTCCCAGTCCTCGACCCGTTATATCTATGACAGCACGGCCAAAAAAGCGCTTGTGGATACCGATCCGGCTATCGTACAAGCGGTTTCGGCCGAGCACGAGGGCACGAAGAAATACGCGAACCAGCCGATCGGCGAAACGACGGCTCCGATTCACAGCTATTTCGCGCTTGTGCAGGACGACCCTTCGGTCCAGATCGTCACGAACGCTCAGAAGGAATATGTGAGCAAGTACATTTCGACGACTCTGCCGCAATATAAAGACCTTCCGATTCTCTCCGTAGGCGCTCCGTTCAAAGCCGGACGCAACGGCCCGTCGGAGTACACGGATATCGCCAAAGGCCCGATCGCGATCAAGAGCGCGAGCGACCTTTATCTGTACGACAACACGCTGAAAGCCGTCAAAATCAAAGGCTCCGGCGTGAAAGAATGGCTGGAAATGTCGGCGGGCATGTTCAATCAGATCGACCCGGCCAAAACGGATGAGCAGCAGCTTCTGAACGCCTCCTTCCAGGTGTTTAACTTCGACGTGATCGACGGAGTGACTTACCAGGTGGACGTAACGAAACCGGCGAAATACAAAGTGGACGGAGCCGTTAACGACGCTTCTTCCAGCCGGATTGTGAATCTCCAGTTCAACGGCAAGCCGATCGACCCTAACCAGGAGTTCATCGTGGTGACGAACAACTACCGCGCAAGCGGGGGCGGGAACTTCCCGGGTCTCAAGAACGCGGAGCTGATCGTGGATTCCGCGGACGAAAACCGTCAGGCGCTGATGGATTATATTTCCGAACAGAAAACGATCAACCCGGCCGCGGACAAAAACTGGTCCATCGCACCGGTTACCGGCAATGTGAAAGTCACGTTCACAAGCTCTCCGAGTGCCGTTACGTATCTGCCGGAGAACCCGCATATCAAGAGCACGGGGGCCGCGACGGACAAAGGCTTCAGCGTCTATTCCATCGACCTGAGCGGAAAAGGCCAGCCTCAACCGGACAACAAGAACGTCAAAGTCCAGCTCCTCGGCATTAACGATTTCCACGGTCAGCTCGATACGACGACGGAAACCGCGACCGGCAAAGTGGGCAGCGCCCCTTACCTGGCGACTTACTTGAAAGAAAGAAAGAAAACGAACCCGAACACACTGCTCGTTCATGCAGGTGATTCCGTAGGCGCGACCGCACCGGTCTCCTCGATGGAGCGCGACAAGCCGACCCTGGAATTCATGAACATGCTGAAATTCGACGTAGGCACGCTGGGCAACCACGAGTTTGACCAGGGCGTAGGCGCTATGCTCGCTCAAATCAAGGGCGGCACCGATACGAAGAACAAAGACGTGACCTTCGATAAATTGAACTTCCCGTACGTGAACGCTAACGTGGTGGACGAGAAGACGGGCGAGAACATTCTGCCTTCTTACGTAATCAAAGAGGTGGGCGGCCAAAAAGTCGGATTTATCGGCGTGGCGACCAACTCCACTCCGTCCAAAGTATCTCCGGACGGCCTGAAAGGCGTTAAGTTCGTTGAACAGGCTCCCGTTGTAAACAAAGCCGTACAAGAACTGAAAGCCAAAGGCGTAAAAGCGATCGTCGTTCTGGCGCACGATCCGGCAAGCGTGAAAGACAACGTGGCTTCCGGCGAGGCGGTTGATCTGGCTAACGCGATCGACGATGAAGTCGACGTAATTTTCGCCGGTGACAATCATGCCAAAGTTAATACGGTCGTAGACAACAAGCTGATCGTTCAAGCGTATTCCTACGGCACGGCGTTTGCCGACGTCGACCTCGAAATCGATCCGGCTACGGGCGATATCGTGAAGAAAACGGCGGAAATCGTTGATGTGAAGCAGGAAGGCGTAACACCTGATGCGGATACGGTCGCTCTGATCAACAAATACCTGGACAAATATCCGGTTCTGAAGCAGCCTGTCGGTACGACGGATTCCGTGATTTCCAGAAACAACGCCTACAACGAAGAAGCTCCGCTGGGTAACCTGATTGCGGACGCTATGCGTGACGGCATGAACACGGACTTCGCTTTCATGAACCCGGGCGGTATCCGTGCCGATCTGCCTAAAGGAGACATCAAGTTCTCCGATCTCGCGAAAATTCAGCCGTTTGGCAACACGCTCGTTAAAATGACGCTGACAGGCTCCCAGATCAAAACGCTTCTGCAGCAGCAGTGGGGCAAGAAATCGGACGGATCCGCAGATACCAAAACGCTGCAAATTTCCGGTCTGAAGTATACGGCCGACTTTAGCAAGCCGGCAGCCGAGCGTATCGTGAAGCTGACGAAAGCGGACGGCACTCCGATTGAGGATGCCGCCGAGTATACCGTAACCGTGAATAACTTCATGGCTGCGGGCGGTGACAACTATAAAGTGCTGGTGGAAGGCAAAAACTCTCAAGCCGGCCTGATCGATCTCGATGTGTTCTACAACTACATCACGAAAACGTTCAAAGGCGGCAAAATCACGGCGGCTCTCGACGGCCGTATCGTGAACCTGAAGTCGTTCGCGGACGTTCCGCAGACACACTGGGCTTATAAAGTCATTCAGGAGCTTTCCGGCAAGCAGATCATCGACGGCGTAGCCGACAACCGTTTCGAGCCGGAGCAGGATGTGACCCGCGCCCAGTTCGTGAACATGATCGTGAAACAGATGAAGCTCGTCTCTTCCAAGCCGTCCGCGTTTAAAGACGTGCCGGCCGGAAACTGGTATGCGGAAGCCGTAGCGGCCGCATCCGAGAAGGGCATCGTGGAAGGCAATTCCGCAGATACCTTCGCGCCGGACCAGAAGATTACGCGTGAAGAGATGGCGGTCATGATTACACGCATGTACGCGCAGCTTCAAGGAACGACAGGTACGCCTAAAGCTGTCTTTACGGATGGCGGGGAAATCAGCGCCTGGGCCAAAACGGCTGTGGAAACAGCCGCCGAGAAGGGCCTGATGACCGGACGTGCCGATGGCGTGTTCGCACCTCGTGCGAAAGCCACACGTGCGGAAGCGGCGCAAGTCATTTATAACGGCATTACGAAGTAACCGGATCGCGTTTGCGGCATGGCGCCGAGCCATCCGGAAAAGCCGCCGGGGGATACAATTCCCCGGCGGTTTTTTTGTATTAATTTTCGCGTCATAAATGGGCTTTTTATTATCGTTAATAAGTATAAAAAATCCGTGAATTTAATAGCCTGATAGAGAATTATCCCCTTCCAGTGGATAAAAACATCCCTGTTAACCTTTTGTAAAACCATTATAATTATTAGTAACCGGCATAATAACTTCCGCAAATTTATCCTCAGTTTTTCCCCACTTTCGGCTTGTCGTCATTCATAATTAATCAATAATTTTATTGTAAAATTCATTCACTTCAGTCTTTCTGTGAGCAGCGCACGTTTGCCCTTTCAACCGCATTATGTAACCGTTTACCAAGTTTTCGGATGAGCATTATCCATATTTATGAGTTTGTTTTAAGTTCATGCCAAGCGGCTGAATTTAGAAGCAGTGCCTGCGAAGAGAATGCAATGGAGGTGAGAAGGATTCCTCTTTGGAATGGCATTGTATAAATTTGATGAAATTGGGGTGTAGTATGAAAGCGCTTAAGCAATCATTTGTTTGGAGATGGCTTGTTTTACTTATATGTACAAGCATGGTCTTTTCAACTTATCTGACTGTTGTTTCGGGACAAGAAAGCGCCCGGCCGGCCGATATCAAGGGGCATTGGGCAGAGAAAGAGCTTGGCGAATGGCAGGATAAAGGGCTGATCGAAGGCTATTCGGACGGCTCTCTTAAGCCGGATAATGCCATTACGCGCGCAGAGCTTATGGCGCTTATTAACCGGTACTATAAATTAACGGCTTCCGCTTCGATCCAGTTTACGGACGTTACGGCGGAGCAGTGGCAGTACGAACAAATCAGCAAAGCGGTTGCGGCCGGTTATGTGGACGGCTACAGCGACGGCAGCATCCGTCCGGATCAGCCGGTCAGCAGACAGGAGTCCGCGGTCATGCTCTCCAAGCTGCTCAAGCTGGATGCGGCTTCCGAAGACGCGCTGAAGAGCATCAAAGACGCGGCGTCGATTGCCGACTGGAGCAAAGGCGCGGTAAGCGCCATGGTAGCCAAAGGAGTCATCGAAGGTTACGAAGACGGCACCTTCCGTCCCGAAGGCAAGCTGACCCGCGCAGAGACGGTAGTCCTGCTGGGCCGCGCTCCATCGCTACAAACCGTTACCTACGACAAGGCCGGCACGTTCGGGCCTGCTTCGGGAACCGAAACGGTTAACGGGAACGTTGCCGTTAATGTATCGGGCGTTACCCTGCAAAACACGGTCATTCAAGGCAACCTCCTTCTCGGTAAAGGCATCGAAAACGGGGATGTCACCTTGAAGAACGTGAAAGTATCGGGAACCGTTACGGTCAACGGCGGCGGAGAAAACTCCATCCATCTCGTAGACACGGTTCTGATCAAGGTTGTTGTCGATAAGGAAACCGGCGTGGTCCGTCTCGTGGCCCAAGGGAATTCCTCCGTCCAGCAAACCTATGTCCAGTCTTCCGTTAAGTTAGAGGAAAGTTCTTTGACGGGAGCCGGTTTTATCGATGTGATCCTTCCGAAAGAACTGCCTGCCGGATCTACGGTTCAACTGATCGGAGCATTTAACTCCCTTAACGTGCTCGCTTCCGGCATCAAAATCGATATTTCCAAAGGTTCCATCTCCAAAGTGACCGTGGACGGAAAGGACACGACACTGGCCGTGGGCAACGACGCCAGCATCGCTTCTCTCGTGCTGAACGCCTTGGCCAAAATTACCGGCTACGGCTCCGTTGAAAACGCGACGGTCAACGAAGGCGGTAAAGGCTCTTCCTTCGAGAAAGCTCCTGTCAAGGTAGACGGCCCGCAGAAAGACTCCATCACGACAGGATCGCCGATCGGCGGCGGCGGTGGCTGGGTCGGTGGCGGCGGCTCCGGAGGCGGAGGTTCCACGGATACGGCCAAGAAGGTCATCGCGTATGTGCCGGGCTGGAAAAACTGGTCGGCCTCCAACCCGATCGACGCAGCCAAACTGACGCATATCAACTATGCGTTCACCCATGTAAAAGACAATAAAATCGTCGCTCTTCCGGGACAAAACGACGATGCGAACTATGCTTATCTGCAAAGTTTGAAGAAGGACAATCCGAAGCTGAAAATCCTTCCTTCCGTCGGCGGATGGGGAGCGGACGGCTTCTCCGATGCGGCGCTGACCGATAGTTCCCGTAATACGTTTGCGGACAGCATCATCGAGTATGTCAAGAAATACAAGCTGGACGGTGTCGACCTGGATTGGGAGTATCCGACGCAAAGCGCAGATGGTCTTATGAAGGCGCGGCCGGAGGATAAGCAGAATTTCACGCTGATGCTTCAAACGATTCGTGAGAAGCTGAACGCTCTGGGAAGCCAGGACGGCAAATATTACGAGCTGACGATCGCTGTCGGCGCTACGCAAAAATACCTCAACGGGGTTGAAATCGAGAAAATCACCCCGCTGCTCGACAATATTAATCTGATGACTTATGACTTTGCCGGTCAATGGGTCCAAAAAACGGAGCACCATACGAATTTGTATGCCGGTAATCTGAGCGTAGATTCATCCGTTAAGCTGTATCTGGCCAATAAAGTGCCGGCAAGCAAAATCGTAATCGGCGGTGCCTTTTATGGCCACCTGTGGACGGATGTAGAAGCGGCAGGCGGTAAAATTGTGGGTCAAAAGGCAGTCGGTAACGGCGCGACACCGACTTATAATGAAATCATTTCGAATTATAATGAAGCTAAAGGCTACAAGCGCTACTGGGATAGCGAGGCCAAAGCACCTTACTTGTATAGCGAACAAACAAAAGTATTCCTTTCTTATGACGACCCGCAATCCCTTCATGAAAAGGGAAGCTATGTGCTGAGCCAGAAACTAGGCGGAGCTATGTTCTGGGAATACAGCCAGGATCAGACGGGAGCTTTGCTGGACGCGCTGGTTAAAGGCGTTAAGGGCCAAGCTCTGAACCCTGACAATACAACCGTGCCTGCCGCGCCTGTAGTTACGGGTGTAAGCGAAGGGCAGACTTACAAGACGGGCGTACTGCCTAACTGGAAAGACGCAGCGGGTACCGCAAGCGGCGCCACGCTGAACGGAGCCCCTTACACCAAGGGTACCGGCATTATCGAAGCCGGTGAATACACGCTCGTCGTTACCTCAGCTCACGGCAAAAGCGGCAAAACGGCTTCCACGACCGTGAAGTTTAAAGTCGAGCCACAAACGAAAGTAATCGGTTACGTGGCCGGCTGGAAGAACTGGTCCGAAGCAAAGCCTGTCGACGCGGCTAAACTGACGCACATCAACTATGCGTTTACGCATATCAAAGACAACAAGATCGTCCCGATCGAAGGACAGAATGACGATGCCAATTATGCATATCTGCACAGCCTCAAAACTCAAAATCCCGACCTCAAAACCTTAATTTCTGTAGGAGGTTGGGCAGCGGACGGCTTCTCGGACGCGGCATTAACGGAAGCTTCCCGTCAAACGTTTACCGACAGCATCATCGAGTATGTGAAAAAATATAACCTGGACGGCGTTGATCTGGACTGGGAGTATCCGACGCAAACAGCCGGTGGGATTGTCATAGGTAGAGGAGTAGACAAGCAGAACTTTACTTCCCTGCTTCAATTAATGAGGGACAAGCTTAACGCGCTGGGACTGGAAACTAACCGCTATTATGAACTTACAATTGCGGCGGGAGCGGGAAGCGGATATCTGGATGGCGTTGAAATCGACAAGATTACTCCGCTTCTGGATAACATCAACCTGATGACATATGATTTCGCCGGCGCTTGGGTTCCAAAGACGGAGCATCATACGAATCTTTATGGAACGGGCGACAACAGCATTGACCAATCCGTGAAACTGTATAAGAAAAATGGAGTCCCTGCACATAAAATCGTAATCGGTGCAGCCTTCTACAGCCATTTGTGGACCGGCGTGGCCAATAACGGACTGGGACAAGGAGCTACCGGAACTCAGCTTACCCCAACTTACAGCGTAACTCTCGCGACTTACAGCGAAGCCAACGGATACACTCGTTATTGGGATCAAGACGCCAAAGCTCCATATCTGTATAATGCCCAAGCAGGAGTTTTCATCTCGTACGATGATCCTCAGTCCATGGCCGAGAAAGCGGCTTATACGCTGAAGGAAAAGCTCGGCGGAGCCATGTTCTGGGAATACAGTCAGGACGAGACGGGTGCTCTTCTCGATGCTCTGGTGGACGGGCTGAAAGGCAATCCTTATACGCCTGATACCACTTCTGTGCCTGCGAAACCGCAAATCGCCAACGTCAAGGAAGGGGAGACTTACACGACAGGTGTGCTACCTAACTGGGATGATGCACCGGGTACGGTTGGTGTCGCTACGCTGAACGGAGAGGAATACACTAAAGGAACCGGCATTACCGAAGCCGGCGACTACACCTTGGTTGTAACGGCCGTTCACGGTAAAAGCGGCAAAACGGCTTCTACAACCGTTAAGTTTAAAGTAGACCCTAGAAAGAAAGTCATCGCTTACATCGCCGGCTGGGAAGACTGGTCCGTCACGAATTCGGTTTACGCCAACAAACTGACGCACCTGAACTATTCCTTTACGCTGGTAAAAGACAACAAAATCATTACGCGTCCGGAACAAAAGGACGATCAGAACTACCAATACATTCACAGCCTGAAAGCACAGAATCCTAACCTTAAAGTGCTGTTTGCCGTAGGCGGTTGGGGAGCGGACGGCTTCTCCGATGCGGTTTTGACTAACGAAGCCCGCGACACCTTCTCGAATAGCATCATCCACTATATCAAGAAGTACAATCTGGACGGCGTGGATATCGACTGGGAGTATCCGACTATTGACGCCACTGGTGATATGACAGCAAGAAAGGAAGACAAGCACAACTATACGTTGTTCCTTCAAATGCTGCGGGATAAGCTGAATCAGCTGGGACTTGCCGACAATAAATATTATGAAATTTCAATGGCGGCAGGGGCCGGTTCTGATAAATTAGATGGTTTGGAAGCTGAAAAGATATCCAACTACCTAGATAATTTCAATATCATGACCTACGATTACTCAGGCGCCTGGGTTGAAAATACGGAGCATCACACGAACGCCTACGGACCGGGATTCAGTATGGACAACGTAGTAAAAATGTATAAAAACGCTAAAGTTCCCGCCAACAAAATCGTCATCGGCATCGCTTTCTACAGCCACATCTGGTTGGATGTGGAGTCGACAGACAATAACGGTTTAGGGCAAAAGGGTAAAGGCCAGCAGTATACTCCGACTTATAGCGAAATTTTGGAGAAATACAACGCGGCCAACGGCTATACCCGTTATTGGGACGATGCAGCCAAGGCACCGTATCTCTTTGACGGCAGCACGTGGCTGTCCTACGACGATCCCGAATCCATAAAGGCGAAAGCCCAGTATGTACAGGATCAGGGATTGGGCGGTGCGATGTTCTGGGAATACAGCATGGACAAATCGGGAGCTCTTCTCGATGCTTTGGTCCAGGTAATCCCCGTTAAGTAATCGCGGCTCGCAAAGATGCGGAATGAACGGATAGGCGTATAAAAAAAGAAACCGGCGGAAGGCTCAGCCTTTCCGCCGGTTTTTCTTGTTCCCAGACCGTTATTTATAATCCCTTGCTTGTGCCAGACTTGCGCAAGGGGGAAGATCTTTCGACTTTTTTGCCCTCGCGGCTAGTAATGAACGGCGGGGCATATTGACGAGCACGATGCTGACCACGATGAGGACGAGTCCCGCCAGCAGGTTGATCGTAATCGCTTCGTTCATGAAAATGGCGCTGGCGGTGATCGAGATCAGCGGAATGAGGAAGGTGAACGAGGCGACTTTACTCGCTTCGCCCGAGCCGACCAGCGTGAAGAATGTCAGCCAGCCCAGTGCAATGACGAAAACCGAAATGAACAGCAGGCTGAAGATGAAAGGGCCGGTCCAGGCGATGTCCGAGACGCTTTCCGTTGAAAGTCCGGTGCCTGTCAGAACGACTCCGCCCATCAGCAGCTGCATCGTGACCATCCAGATGGAGTCGACGCGTTCGCCTGTTTTTTTCATATAGACGGTACCGAAAGCCCAGCTTACCGCGGAACCGAGCGCCAGCAGAATGCCGGTTATGGAGATATGCCCGCTAAGCCCGGCGGATGTAATGGTCGCCACACCGGCGAAGCCGAGGAGCAAACCGAACATTTTGAGCCCGTACATGGACTCTCCCAACCACAGCCAGGACAGAATCCCAAGCAGCACCGGCTGGAAAAACACGATAGCGGAGAAGAGCCCCGAGGGCAGGTAACCGAGACCGACGGTCTGCAGGCCGTAGAACAACATGATGTTCAGCACGGCGGAAATCAGATAAATGTGCCATGTCCGCTTGAAGTTGAGCTTTTTGTATCGCGGGATGGCGACGAGCAGCATCAGGAAGCCGCCGATCAGCGTACGAATGCCCGCGAATAGCAGGGGCGGTGTATAAATGAGCGCGTGTTTGGTCAGAGGCCAGTTGATCCCCCACATCAAGACCAGAAACGCGAGCAGGAAAACCGTTCGTTTACGGGAAGAACGTTCCATCTGAATCACTCCTTGGTTAGAACTGCTTTCTTATGATACGATGGGCTATAAGATAAATAAAATGAATAATTTTTATGAGGAGCATAAGTGAAAGGTTATGACCATTACTCAATTTCAGGTTTTTGTGAAAATAGCGGAGACCGGAAGCTTCACCAAAGCGGGCCTGGAGCTCAACATGACGCAGCCTGCGGTGAGCCATGCCATCTCAAGTCTTGAGGCCGATCTCGGCATTCATTTAATGATCCGGGACCGGAAGAACGGCATTACCCTAACCCATATCGGCAAAAGAGTGCTTATCCAGATGCGCGAAATTTTGCAGCGTGTCGAGAACATCGAACAGGAAATCGCAGCGGAGAAGGGGCTGGAGGTCGGAACTGTACGTATCGGTGCTTTTCCTACGGCCGCGGCTCATTTTTTACCGAAAATCATGAGCATGTTCAAGCGGAAATATCCGAATCTCCAGCTGGTGCTCCATGAAGGCACGATTGCCGAAGTGAAGGAGTGGCTTTCGACGAGGTTTATCGATGTGGGACTCGTTATTTTTCCCGATGCGGATATGGAGATCGTTCCTCTTTTTAGAGACAAAATGGTAGCCGTTCTTCCCGAGACTCATCCGCTGGGCGGCAGAGGATCTCTTACGATGTCCGATTTGAGCGGGGAGCCGATGATTTTGTGCAGAGGTGGGTATGAAGCGCCGATTATCGATTTGTTTCAAAAATCGGGTGCGGACCTCCAGCTCGCTTTCGCGGCATCCAATGTCGCAACGGTGCTGAATATGATCCGGGAAGGGCTGGGGCTCGCCATCTTGTCCCGTTTGTCCTTATCCGCCCTGCCTCAGGGCCTTGTTACGCTCGATTTGGAGCCTCGCGTCTGCCGGGATATATCCGTAGCCGTGCCTTCATTAAAAGAAGCCTCGCTGGCGGTCCATTTGTTTATTCAAACGGCCAGAGAGCTTTTTCCGCGGGAATGACGAGGGCGGACAACGGCAGAGGTTTTTAGGACGGAAAAGAAGCAGAACCGGTATTTTCGGGTAAGGAGCAAGTAACAGATCATTCGAGCGAAAGGGGAACAACATGAAGAAAATACGCGTGATAGGGATCGCCCTGCTCCTCCTATTTCTTACCTGTACGGCCGTATTTGCCGCAGCCGTGCCCCGGAAAGACGGAATCGTGACCGATCCCGTCGGACTGCTTACGCAATCCGAGATCCGTCAGGTGGAAAGCGGACTGAAGAACAGAGATTACGAAGTGTTTGTGCTTACCGCTAAGGGTTTGTCCGAGAGTGAAGGAGAACGGCTCGCGAATGAAGCTTACGATCAATGGGGGCTGAACCGGAATCAGCTGATGCTGGTCATTACGACTCAGCCGAACTATGTCCATCTGGTCTATGAGAACGAGCAGCTGGCCGCGGCCGTTGCGCGGAGCAAAGCAAAGAATGCCAAGGGGATCGTGGATCTTAAGTTCGTGCCGGCCGCGGGAGAAGGCAGAATTGGAGGAGGTATCCTGGCGGTCAGCGGCTACGTGAACTCGATTGCCGGAGCGGGGTCCTCTTCCGGGAACGCCGGCGATTCGGGCGCAGCGGGTTCCCGTGGCGCGGGCATGGCGTCGGTTCTCCCCGTTGTGCTGGGACTGGCCGTGATCGGAGCGGGAATTTGGGCTTTCTGGCAGTACAAAAGAAGGGCCGCGGCCCGGAAACGGCTGGGGGAAGCGAAGCAACTGCTGGACGGAACGCAGCCGGTGCTGAACGGGATGCTGTTTTCGGAAGTTTTTCAGGACCTGGAGAAACAGTTTTTGCAGGGAGAAACGAAAGAAAAAGCCGCCGAGCTGGAAAATGCGGTAGTGCGGCTGCAAGAGGAATCCGAAAAGCTGGGCGGACGACTGGCGGCACAGAAGATTCCCTTCCTCATCAACGCCAAAGCGGAGGCCGAGACAAGAAAGCTTCTTCAAGCCGTACAGGAGTTTGTCCAAAAGATAGGGCCGTACGGGACGCAGCTTGCGGAGATCGAAAAGCAGTCCACGGAAGTCAGAAAATCCGTGGACCGGGCAAAGAACGGCATCGCCGAGGCGGAGGAAGCTGTCGAAGCGCTCGCCCGCCGGACGGGTTATCCGCTGACCGTACTGAGGAAACATGCGGAGCAGGCCAAGACGGCTTATGCCAAGGCCGACGAGCTGGATGAATTCGACTTCATGCAGGCGGAAGCGTCCGTCCGGACCGCGCTCGGGGAGCTGGATTTCATCCGGAAAGCGATTGGGGAGTTCGACGCGCTGTCGGCACGGCAGCCCGGAATTTTGCCTGCGATTGAAGCACTGGAAAAAGAGCTCCGGGAACAAGCCCGGCGGGAGAGCCTTCTGCTCACCGATGGCGACCCTTACGCCCTGCTTCAGCAGGCAAGGGAGGAAACCGCCCGCCTGGGGACTCTGCTGGAAGCGGGAGACACCGAAGAGGGCGGCCGCAGCGCGATTGCCATAGACGAGAGGATGAAGGCCGCCCGCAGCCTCGTGGAGACGATGATCGCCGACCGGGAGTCCGCGCGGAAGACGGCCGGGGAGATCGGGGAGCTGACGGACGATCTCGGCGGTTTCGACCGCGCTTACCCGGAGGAGGTCCTTAAAGTCGCCCGCGGTTACGCGGAGGTGCACCGGCAGGAGCTGCAGGCCGACTACGACCGCCTGATGCGGGCACGCGAAGAGCTCGGCCGGCGGCTGACGGAGATCCGGTCCGGGCTCGCCCCGGACGTCCAGAAATACCGCTCGGCCCGCGAGGCCGGCACGGAAGCTCAAGCGCTGATGACCGAGATCCGGGAGCTTCGCACGCGGATTCTCGGGTATCACGACAGCTTGAACTCGCGGGCACGGGCCGTGAAGCTTGCGCTGGACGAGGAACGCGGGCGGCTGCGGCAGGCGGCTTCCGCCTTCGGGGAGCTCCAGGTGGAATCACCGGAGCTGTCCGCGATGATCGGCGACGGCGAAAGCAGGCTGGCCCGGCTGGAGCAGCTCGCGCAAGCGCCGGTGCTGGACGTGGGCCTGCTGGAAGAGCGCCAGCGGGGGCTCGCCGTCCAGGCCGGGCAGGCCGCGGAGCGGGTGCAGCAGCTGCTGCGGGAGAAAGAAGAGACGCTGCGCTCGGTCAGGCAGCTCGAAGGGGAATACCGGAGCCGGCATTCCCGGTACGGCGGCAGCATAAGCCTGTCACCCTATTCCTCCGGCTACGAGACGCTGATGGAGGAGAGCAGGGGGCTTATCGCCCGGGGACTTTTCGCGGAAGCGATGCAGCGCATCTCGTCCGGCCAGCAGTTGCTGGAGCAGATGGACCGGGACTATCAGCGCCGGATGTACGAGGAGCAGCTCCGCCGCAGAGGCCCCGGCGGTCCCGGGGGAGGAGGCTACTCCTCGGGCAGTTCCGGCTGGGGCGGCGGAGGAGGACGTTCCTCAGGCAGCTCGGGCTGGGGCGGCGGCTCTTCCGGAGGGCGATCCTCGGGATCGTCCAAATGGTAGGGTGCCGCGCGGCATGAGAAGCGCGGACAAGTCGCGGGGATGAACCGAATGTGGTTGACCACTGGCATGGGACGCCGAGCACCGCGCGCCGAGAGCTTCGCGCGGTGCGGAAGAAAGAAGGAGGAACTCCTCAGTCCTCCTTCTTTTTTGTCTGTTAACCAACGTGAGAATTCGCCGCTGCCTTTGCCCTTTTAACTTCCCGGGGCTCGGCCGTCCGCCGCGCAGCGTCGCAACGATAAAAGCTGCCCAAAGGCGATTTTCTCCCGGATCTGAAACGCTTTCGCTGTCCCGCCGTATAGTACACCCAAAAGGAGGTATGGCCATGCTAAAAAAATTGCTGACTAAACTTCTTGGTGCCGACAAGCACAAAGGCTCCCACTACCGTCCCCACAGCAGCAGCGACAATTTCCGCAGACATTCCCACAAGAATTACAACGGCCACAATAACTACGGCCACAGTCACTACAAGAAAAAACGTTCTTCCAGTTCCTACAGCAGTTAATCCTCATCCTTCAAGTTTCGTCAAAATTCCATCGATATCGCTTTGTATTTCATCCGCACGTTCATAAGGCTGTTCCGCCAAAAGCAACCGGCGGAGCAGTTTTTTCGTTCCGGGATGAAGCGGAAGCTCCTTTTCCCAGCTTAGTCCGGCGTCTTTTGCCGTGTTATCGTCTTCCGGGGAATAGGTGCTGTACAGCAAAAATAAAAGCAGATGGCCGGCGGCGTAAAAATCGCTGGTCACATGAACGGCCCGCCGGTATTTTTTCTCGGACGGATCGTCGTCGTCCACATCCGCATCCCATCTGGACAAATGATTTCCGTGAAGGCTGTCCGGAGCGGAACCGCCGGAATCCCCGGAATCGACCGCACGAGCGAGCCCGAAGTCGATCAGCTTCACCCGGTCTCCATCCAGCAGCACGTTGGCGATCGAAAAGTCCCGGTGAACGATTCCCCGGTTGTGCAGCATCCCGGCAAGCTCCAGCAGCTGCCGGAGAAGCAGCAAAGCTTCCTTCTCGGAGAAAACCCTGTCCTCGCGGAACAGCAGGACATCCAGCGAGCTCCCCCATACGTACTCCATCGTAAAGCAGAACTCGCCCCGCCAGCGGAAAGCCTCATAGAATGCCGGGATATCCGGATGATGAAGCCGCCGGAGCATGGCGGTTTCCTGCGCGAAGATGTCCTCCGCCCGCTTTTTGCCGCCTCTTACGGGCGATACCCTTTTCAGCACCACCTGCTGTCCGTTAACCGTATTCAGGGCCAGATAGGCGACGCCGAAGCTGCCGGCCCCGAGTTTTTCCGCGATTTTGTAGGTGCCTGCAACTACAGTGCCTTTTCGGAAAGGCAACCCGCGTATAGACCGGAGGCTTTTGCCGAAGCATTTATGAAGATAGGTACACAGGTGCTTGAAGCGTTGGGACATCCTCATGGCAAGTTCTCCTTTTCCGGCCGGTATTACGGCTTCCGGTCACAATCATGACGGGCAGAATAGCGTTCCTCAGACGGGATGCGTCATTTTTTATCGTCAGTGCCGCTGCCGCGTATTCATAAGCATGTTATACGTAAAAACGCCGTCCGAAGTAGCAGCCCCTTTTGACAATCCCGCGGGTGTCTTTGTAAAGTAACGGTAGCGAGACCGGAAGGAGTTAGAAGCATGGCCGTTAAACAAATTTTGTACATTGAGGACGATCCCGAAATCGGAAAATGGGTAAACAGCCATTTGAGCGAGCGGGGCTATGAGGTGAACTGGCTGAAATCCGGAGAGAAGGCGGCGGAATACTGGGAGCAAAGCGACCTGGTTATTCTGGATGTGATGCTTCCGGGACTTGACGGCTTTTCGGTCGGACAGCGGATGAAAAAGAATTACCCGGATACGCCCGTTCTGATGCTGTCCGCCCGGACCTCCATCGACGATAAATTGCAGGGTCTTCAGTTTGCGGACGATTACGTGACGAAGCCGTTTCATCCGGATGAGCTGGCGGCCCGTGTCGAAGTGCTGCTGCGGCGTACGGGCAAACCGGCGCAGGCGGAGATCACGCTGCATCATTTGCAGGTAAATATGGAGGAGAACCGGATCGTGGATACGCGGACCGGGGAAGAAATTATTTTGACAGGAAAACAGTTTCAGATTTTCATGTATTTTCTGCGCCATCCGAATCAGATTCTTACAAAAGAGCAGTTGTATGAAGGGGTTTGGGGAGACTCTTACATCGACGGAGACAAAACGCTGATGGTTCATATCCGCTATCTCCGCGAAAAAATCGAACGGGATCCCAGCCAGCCCGAGATCGTGGAAACGATCCGCGGCATCGGTTACCGGGTGAGAGCATGAAGTGGCGCCACTCGCTGCTGGTCAAATATTTGTGCATCGTGGTGTTCGCGATGCTGATTTGGCCGGTTGTTTTCCCGATGGCCGCCGTTCTGTATTATTTGCCGCATTCGTTTAAAACCCAGGAAGAGAACCGGAAAGCCAACCCTTATGCGAGGGGAAATGACATCGAGAAGTTCTGGCACGGGGAAGCCAAGAAGCTGCTGGGCGCCGGAGACGAGGGAATCGACAAGCGGATGCGGGAGCTGAAAGAGGAGTATCCGAAGGCGGACCTGTTCTGGGTCGACGGCAGCGGCAAAACACGCTTAACCCTGCCGGAAAGGCAGGACCTTCCCTCCGTCTGGGAAGCGGCCGATACGATCTCTTTTATGAAAAAGAGCTACAACGGCGATCCTTTTACAACGGTCGCTTTCGTGGGGGAAGACGCGGCGCAGGGCTTTATGGTGATGCAGATTCCGCGGGCGCTGATGAAGGAAGAACGGCCAATCTACAGCGACAGGTATGTCATCGGCCTCGTCCTGCTGGCCTTCGGCTTATTCCTGTTCATGTCGTGGCTGTTTTTCTACCGCATCCGCAAGCGGCTCGTTCACCTGGAGGAGGCGATGGCGCTGCCGGAGGGCCGGGATATTCCCCATCCGATAGCCGTCAGCAAGAAGGACGAAATCGGACAGCTGGAGCTGGCCTTCAACCGGATGATCGAGGAGCTGACGACGAGCCGCCGGCGGGAGCGGAAAGAGGAAGGCCTGCGCAAGCAGCTCATCGCGAATTTGTCCCATGATCTGCGCACGCCGCTGACGATTATCCGCAGCCATGCTTACTCGTTGCGGAAGGAGCCGATCTCCGCGTCAGGCAAATCTTCGCTGACGCTGATCGAGGCGAAGTCCGACGATCTGAACCGTCTTATCGACAACCTGTTGTCGTATACGCTGCTTTCCGCCGGGAAGTACCCGCTCCAGTTGGCCGAGATCGACGTGGCCCGGCTTGCCCGGACGTCCGCCGCCGCCTGGTACCCCGTGTTCGAGGAAGAAGGCATGGTCATGGACGTCGGTGTGCCGGAGCATCCCGTATACTGGAAGGCCGATCCCCAGTGGATGAACCGGATTCTGGACAATCTGTTCCAGAATGTGCTCCGGCATGCCAAGTCGGGCGGGTATATCGGCCTGCGTACCGAAGAAAGGGACGGCCGGACCGCGCTGGTGATCGAGGACAAGGGCCCTGGCATGAAGGCGCCGTCGGCGGAGAAAGGGGCGGGAATCGGCCTCACGATCGTCGCGCTGATGGTGAAAGACATGCATCTGGGCTGGGATGTCGTCAGCTCGCCGGAAGGAACGGCAATCTATTTATTCCCGCGCGACCGGTGATTTTAAACGAATCTTAAACTATCCGCACCCTGGGATTAACCTTCGCTCTTTAACATAAGGAGCGAGGTGATTTTCCATGAACGAAATGATTATTCAAACCTTCGGGTTGTCCAAACAATACAAATTGAGATCTGCCGTGGACAACGTGAATCTCCAAATCCGCAAAGGAGATATTTACGGCTTTCTGGGACCCAACGGCGCCGGGAAAACGACGACCATCCGGATGCTGCTCGGCCTGATCCGCCCGACGAAAGGGACGGTTCAGCTGTTCGGCAAAGATCTGCGCAAGGAAAAGCTGGCGATCCTGCGCAAGGTCGGCTCCTTGGTAGAGTACCCTTCCTATTACGGCCATCTGACGGCTTACGAAAATCTGGAGGCTATCCGCCGCATTCTCGACGTGCCGAAACAGCGGATCGACGAAGTGCTGGCGATTGTCCGCCTGACGAAGGAAGCGAAACGCCCGGTGAAGGGTTACTCGCTCGGCATGAAGCAGCGTCTGGGCATCGCCGCCGCGCTGCTGGGCAGCCCGGAGCTGCTCGTGCTCGACGAGCCCACGAACGGGCTCGACCCGTCCGGCATCCTGGAGATCCGGGAGCTGATCAAAAGCATGCCGCAGCAGTACGGCGTGACGGTTCTCGTATCGAGCCACCTGCTGAGCGAGGTGGATCAGATGGCCAGCCGCGTGGGCATTATCCGCGGCGGTTCGATGATCTTCGAAGACACGATCGAGAGTCTTCGAAGAAAGGCGGGCGGCCAGATCCGCATTGCGGTGGACGCGCCCCAGCAGGCGCTGCGCACCGCCGCCTCGGCCGGCTGCTTCGCGGTGGCCGACGAGTCTTCGCTTCTTCTCGAAGAAGCTCCCGACGAGAAGATCGCGCAGGTTGTGGCCGGTCTGGTCCAGGCGGGACACTCCGTCTACCGGGTGGAAGAGAAGAAGAAATCGCTGGAAGATTTCTTCCTGGACCTGGTAGGGGAGGGAGACAGCTTATGATCGGCAGAGTACTGGCCGCGGATTTCCTGAAAATCCGCCGGACGCTTGTCTGGTTCCTCGTGCTGCTGGGTCCCGTGGGCGTGGTCGGCCTCCAGGCCGTCAACTTCGGGCTGCGTTACGATTATCTGATCAAGCAGTACGCGAACGATCTCTGGTACGGGCTGCTCTCGAACGTCCAGTTCCTTGCGGCCCCGGCCCTGCTGCTCGGCATGACGCTGCTGACGTCGATGATCGCGGGCTACGAGCATCAGAGAAATTCCTGGAAGCAGCTGCTGGCCCTGCCGGTTTCCCGCTTCAGCGTCTTCACGTCGAAGCTGCTCCTTGTGCTCATCCTGCTGCTGGTGTCGTGCCTCTTGCTGGCGGCGGGGTCCGTGCTTCTCGGCTTCCTGCTCGGCTTCGGGATGAACGTTCCCGTTCTGCAGGTCATCCGCATCAGCCTGTTCCCGCTTCTAGCCGGCACACCCATCCTGGCCGTCCAGCTGTGGCTGTCGGTAGCGGTCCGGAATCAGGCCATCCCGCTGACGGCCGGAATTTTGGGAACCGTCCTGAGCCTCTTTTCGATCCGGCTGCCGGACTGGTTCCTGTGGAAATGGCCCCTGCTCGTGAACGAGGCCGGACGGCCCGAGCTTAACGTATGGCTTGGGATCGCCGCGGGCATCGTCGTGTTCCTGATCGGGCTGACTCACTTTACAAGACAGGATGTGAACTGAGATGGCCGCTTTCTTTAACATACTGGGTGCCGAATGGCTGAAGCTGCGCAAAACGAACATTTGGCTGCTGATTTTCATCTCTCCGCTGCTCGCTTTCGCGGCCGGGCTGGCCATGACCGTGCCGGCGAATGAACCCTTGATCGCATGGGCGCTTCTGCTTAGCACGATGGCCGTTATTCATGCGATGCTGTTTCTCCCGCTGCTCACCGGCGTCTTCGCGGCTTTCGTGTGCCGCTACGAGCACACGGGCGGAGGCTGGAAGCAGGTGCTGGCGCTGCCGGTGTCGCGTTCCCACCTGTTCATAGCCAAGTTCCTGCTCGTCACCGGGCTGCTCGCCGTCACTCAGCTGCTGTTCCTCGGCGGCTTGCTCGGAGCTGGCTTTATCAAAGGACTCGGCGCAAGCATCCCCTGGAGCCACCTGCTGTGGCCCGTCTTGGGAGGCTGGCTCGCTACTCTGCCGCTGGCGGCTCTGCAGCTCTCGGTATCCGTAGCCTGGGTGAGCTTCGCCGCCCCGCTTGCGCTCAACGTTATCTTCACGCTGCCGAACATTCTCGTAGCCAATTCCGAGACGTACGGCCCGTTCTACCCGTGGGCGCAGCCATTCCTGGCGATGCTTCCGGCGACGGAAGACAGCTTCGGATCTCTCCACGTTTCTTTCGAAACGCTCATTTACGTCATTCTGGGAGGTTTCGTCGTTTTCTTCCTGTCAGGACTGAGTTATTTTAAAAGAAAAGAAATTTGATGAGTTTTTACGGATTTCTTCCCATTTTCTGGATAAATGATAGAATGAGAGAAGGTGCCTCGAAGGTGCATCTTCTCTTTTTTTCGTTAAGGAAAGCGGAGGCGCACGAGGTAGAAAATTTTCGGAAAAGCTCCGCAAGGTGTGATTCGATTAAAGAGGTGTTGGCAGTTGAACGGGTTAATCGGACTTTTATGCCTCATTTGGGGCTACAACTGGGTGATCATGAAGCTCGCGAACGGCGTATTTCCTCCGGTGCTGTTCGCCGGGTACCGTTTCGGAGTAGGGGCGGCCGCTCTGCTGCTGTTCTGTCTGTTCAAAAAGGTCCCAGTTCCGTCACGGAAGGATTTGAAATGGTTTATCCTGTGCGGAATTCTTCAGACGGCTTATTTCAATCTCGCGATCCAGATTTCGCTGGAGGATATCAGTGCGGGGCTTACCTCCGTGCTGACGTACAGTATGCCGCTCTGGCTGACGCTGATGGCGCACTTTCTCATTCCGGGGGAAAAGCTTACGACCCGCAAAACGATCGGGCTGATCGCGGGAATCATCGGCATGTTCTTCGCTTTGGACGTGCGTCTCGGAGGCAGCTTCTGGGCCATGCTGCTGGCTCTGTCGTCGGGACTTGCCTGGGCCGTCTCCAACGTGATCATCAAGCGCAAGCTGGCCCACTGCGACAACCTGCAGTTTACGACCTGGCAGATGGTAGCGGGAGCGGCGGGTCTGTTTCTGTATTCGGCCGTTTTTGAACACGGGGAGAGCCACTGGGGACTTATGCCCGCGGTTTATGTCGGCTTTGCCGGGATTGTCGCTTCCGCGTTCGCTTTCGTCCTGTGGTTCCATATTTTATCGCGGGCCGAAGCGGGCAAAGCGTCCGTTTCCCTGCTGCTGGTGCCGGTCATAGGCGTTCTGTCGGGCGTTCTTTTTCTCGGGGAAACTTTGAGGGCGGGCACTGTGACGGGCATCGTTTTCGTGCTGATCGGCATCTGGTTTGTCAATTCAAAAAAGCCGGTCTCCCGGGAAAGACGTGCGGCCGGATAAGGGACTGCGTGCAAACGGAGCGAATGCGGGGAAAGCGGGATGGGGAAACCGGAGCGGGTTTTCCGGAAAAGGTGACTTGAATTTCCGCAGCGGGGTAAGTACAGGCTAGAGATGGAAATTGGCGTAAGCGGAGGAGGCGGAGAGCATGTTCAAAAAAGCGATTCTGATTCATAACGGCAGCGCCGGACAGGCGGAGACGGGCAGCAGGCTGGAAGCGGTGATCGGTCCGCTTGCGGCGGAGATTGATGAACTCACGCTGATGCAGACGAAGGAACCGGGAGATGCGGAGCGGATCTGCAGGGAACGCGGCGGGGAGACGGATCTTCTCCTCGTGCTGGGCGGCGACGGAACTGTCCATGAATGCGTGAACGGGCTGGCCCCGCTGGAAGATCCGCCTGTCGTCGGCATTCTGCCCGGCGGGACATGCAACGACTTCTCCCGGGCGCTTCATATTCCCCAAGAGCTGGAGCGGGCCGCGGAGACCCTTATGCGGGGGAAGACACAGCCGGTAGATATCGGACGGGCGAATGACCGGTATTTCTCGAATTTCTTCGGTATCGGCCTTATTACCGACGCTTCGGTCAACATCAATCCGCAGCTGAAAGGAACGATCGGCAAGCTGAGTTATTTTATCAGCACGCTCCAGACGGTAACGTCCGCCAATCCTTTCCGGTTTACGCTGGAACACGACAGCGGGCGGACGGGCGGGGAAGCGGTGATGCTCTTCGTCGCCAACGGCCGGTTTCTCGGCACAAGGCCGCTGCCGCTGGCTTCGGATGCTCTTTACGACGGTGTTCTGGATGTGGCGATTATCCGTGAAGGAGGTCTGCCGCTTCTGAAGGAGCTGTTCAAAATCAAAAACTTCCAGGAATGGGATTCGGAGAAAAGCAGCTTCGAGTTCGTCCGCACGACTTCTTTGAAGCTGACTACGGATCAGCCTATGCAGGCGGATATGGACGGGGAAATTTATGTGCAGACTCCGGCGGATATCTCGGTTCTAGGGAAAAAGCTGACGTTCCTCGTCGGGGAAGAACAGCCGTAAAAACAAGCGGCATCCGGAAGAAAAAACGCCTGTATCTCCTCCAAGAGACGGGCGTTTTCCCTTTTTTCAATGGGCATCCGGAAACTTCTTCGTTCCGTTTCGTATGAATGGTGTATAAGAAAGAAATCTCATGATTACGGAGGCTGCCATGGAATCGAAGAAGAAGTCCGGTACAGGTTCTACACTGCTGAGCAGTCTGGGCGTTCTGATGCTTGTCGGGAGCTACCTGATTTCGGAGAGCCCTGCGGGTGACGAGTCGGCGGGCATTCGGCTGCTTTTTTATACCGCCATCGGTTCGCTTGCCGCCAGCCTTGTGCTGGGTTATGCGGGCATGCTGAAAGAGAAGCCGGGCTTTCTGAAATTTGCCGCAGCGGGGAGCATCTTCCTGGTCGCCGGGGCTCTGATCGGGGCTCTGCTGCTGACGGTTTTCGCCGGGGTCCGGGAGCCCTAGTGCAGTTTGCTATTCTCCGGGGTTCCCTGCTGTCCCGCTGCTGAATAGCTTTTTCCCGGCCCAAAATGCGAAGGTAGCCCTCCGCCGGAAGAGCGGCCAAGAGCCCGCTTCTTTTATTCCGGTTGTATATGACTCAGATGCCGGAGTTTATCCGGATTGATTACGATATAGATAGCCGCGATATGGTCCTCTTCACAATGAAAAGAGACGACGGACGACAGCTTCCCGTTCGAATAGCTTGCCAATCCCGGCAGTCCGTTTACGTGTACGATGTCGAGCCGGGAGAACTCCCGGCCGAATTTCTGAATAAGACCGGCGAAGAAACGGGCTATCCGGTCCGCGCCGATAATGGGTCGCACGGCCGCCGAGACTTTACCGCCGCCGTCGGAATAAAGCACGGCTTCATCCGCCAGCGCTGCCAGCAGTCCCGCCGTGTCTCCGGCTTTCAGCGCGTTCACGAACCTGTCGACCAGGCGTCCGGTTTGCTGCCGGAAGGCAAGCAGGTTCGGAACGCCCGGCACTGCCGGTTCCTCCGGCGGAAGGGCGTGGCTTCCCAGGCTGCGTTTCGCCCGGTGAAAAATCTGGCGGCAGTTCGTGCTGCTCTTGCCGACGATGGAGGCGATCTCGTCGTAGTCGTACTGCAGCGACTCGCGAAGGAGGAATACGACTCTCTCCACCCAGGTAAGCTGATGCAGCAAAAGCAGGTAAGCGGTGGAGAGAGACTCGCGGAGCACGAGGCTCTCCGCCGGGTCGTCCGCTCCGGGGGCTCCTTCCACGAGGGGCTCCGGCAGCCACGGCCCGATATACGCTTCCCGCCTGTAACTTGGGGAGCGGAGGCGGTCGATGCAGAGGTTCGTGGCGATTTTGCACAAGTACGCTTTGGGATTCTCGATCGGTTTGGCGGCGGACGCTCCGTTCATGGAAAGAAAGGCTTCCTGCACGATATCCTCCGCGTCCATGACGCTTCCCAGCAGCCGGTACGCCAATGAAAAGAGAAGGGGCTTGTAAGCCGTGTACAGCTGTTCGGTCGATAATCTCTCCGTTTCCATAGAAGCAAGGCACCTCTCTTTTTTTCTTTCCCGATAGAACGGGAAGGATAATAACCGCTGGATATCCAAGCCGGCATACCTTCATAACCCCAGTGTATACCGGCTCTTCTTTTATGAACATAAGCAAATCGGGAAGAGCTTCCCGGCAATAGACAGGCTCAAAACGCGACGGTTTCCCGGGCGCCGTTTACGAATTGTTCGGCACGAAGCGCTTCAAGCACGGCGGAAGCTGCCCTGACGGCACTAGCCGCCGAAGCGTCGGCCAGCATTTCACGATGGCCCGCCCAGTCGCCGGCCGCGTAAAGTCCGCTCAGTCCGGGAACGGCAGGGCCCGCGCAGGCGGAAGACCGGCCTGTATGGAACGTATCGGGCACGACCGTAATGTTCGGCAGGAACTGCCGGCCGGCAAGCTCTTTCCGCCAGCCGGGATGAATCAGGTCCATCGTTTCTTCGAGTATACGTTCGTCGGCGCGGGGGCTGCTTTCGCCGGGCCCGTTATACTTGATCAGATGGACCACTTGTTTGCCGTCTTCACTCAGGCTCGCGACCCTCGAATGATGCGAGAAAAAGACCGGCCGGTCCAGCCCCATCACAAAATGACGGCCTTCCACCGGCAGGCGGTTCAGGCTCAGATCCAGGCAAGCCGTCATGGCGGGACGGGCTTCTTCTTTCCAGCTCCGCAGTACGGTCCTCTCCGCCCCGGGAACAAGGCGGAAAAGATCGGCGGGTGCGGACGTGGCGATCACATGGGATACGTCCAGGCGATCCCCGTCCGCTAACCGCAGCCCTTGTATCCGGGAACCGTCATGGATAATTTCGGCGGCCGCTTTGCCCGTCCGTATATCCGCGCCCGCCCGCACCGCCAGATCCCGCAGCTGATCGACCAGTGTCTGCCAGCCTCCGTGAAGATACCGCACACCCTTCAGGGAAGTGTGCACCTGACGGAGCACCGGGCCCGCAAGCTGGCTGTCCGGGTCTGCGGCATATGTGGCCGTCCGGCAGAGGGCATAGAAGAAATGACGGACCATCGGATCGCTTATTTCCCGCTCGGTCCATTCCCGGAGGCTGATGCCGGGGAGAGAGCCGCCGTCATATTTGCGGAGAGCCGTCATCAGACGGACGAGCTGAATTTTTCCTGTCCAGCCAAGGAGCTTGGAGGAGAGGAGTTTCATCGGTTCGACGGGCAGCGGAACGAGCCGGTTGTTCCAAATGCCGTACCCGTTGATCGGCGGCGATCCTCCCTCCATCTTGACACCCATTTCCTTCATGACGGAATAAGCTTCTCCGCCCAGGTATAAGGCATGCCCGCCCAGGTTGAAAAGACTTCCGTTCTTGAGGTTCGTTATGGCCCGGCCCCCGAGCCGGTGCGATTTTTCCAGGACAACGACCGATTTCCCTGCCTGAGCGAGCTTTGCCGCGGCAATCAGCCCTGCCAGACCGGCGCCGATTACGGCTGCATCATAGGTTTTTTCCATCTTTCTCATCCTCCGTTTGGGTGTGATGCCATCAAGACGGGGAAGGGTCCGTTTTTGTGACAGAGCGGCGGCGCGAATTGCATCCGATTATGGTACAATACAGGCATATAAATCGGTGGGTACTCACAACCTAACAGGCAAAAGAAGGGGACAGCAGCTTCATGCGGATCAATAAATTCATTAGCGAAACGGGCATTTGCTCCAGACGAAAAGCGGACGAGCTTGTTCAAGCCGGACGTGTGACCATCAACGGTGCTCCGGCGGAGCTGGGCAGTACGGCCGAGCCGGGGGACGATGTGAGAATCGACGGCAAACCGCTGGGGACCAAGAAGAAGTCCGTCTATATAGCGTTGAACAAACCGGTTGGCATCACGTGCACGACGGAGCGCCACATTCAAGGCAATATCGTCGATTTTGTGCGGCACCCGGAGAGAATTTTCCCAATCGGCCGTCTGGATAAGGACTCGGAAGGACTTATCCTCATGACCAATGACGGGGATATCGTCAATAAAATTTTGCGTGCGGAAAATAACCATGAGAAGGAATATATCGTCACCGTGAACCAGCCGATTACGAACTCTTTCGTGCAGGGCATGTCCACGGGCGTCCGCATTATGGGAACGAAGACGAAACCGTGCAAAGTGACCCGGATCAACGACCATACTTTCCGGATCATCCTGACGCAGGGACTGAACCGGCAAATCCGGCGCATGTGTCAGGCGTTCGGGTATCAGGTGCACCGGCTGCAGCGGGTGCGCATCATGAATATCAAGCTGGACGGACTCCCCAAAGGAAAATGGAGAGACCTGAGCGAATCCGAGTTCAGGCGGCTGATGGAGCTGCTGGATTGAGAACGGCGGCAGTGAAGGGCAGCATCTTATCTACACCACAGGAAGAGGTGCGCAATGGAACAGGCGTCCAGTCCCGGTCAGACCTATAAAATCGTAGATGTGTGCCTGCTTGCGGGAAAAATCATGCTCCAGAACGGAGCGGAAACGTATCGGGTGGAAGATACGATGGCCCGCATCGCGGCCTCTTACGGCCTTCATCATACCCACAGCTTCGTGACCCCGACGGGCATCATCTTCTCCGTAGACGGCAGCGACCCGACCAAGCTGGTCCGGATCTCCACGCGGTCCACCGATTTGCACAAAGTGACGCTGGTCAACGGGCTCTCCCGCAAAATCAGCGACGGACAGCTTGATCTTCAGGAAGCCCACCGGCTGCTTCTCAAGGTGGATAAAGCCAATCTGGCCTATCCCGTGGCCCTCCAGATTGCGGCGGCGGCCGTGTCCAGCGGCTGTTTTACGATCATGTTTAACGGCGGGTGGCCCGATTTTATTCCGGCCGTCGTCACGGGGGGGCTTGGTTTTATCGGGTTTCTTATTTTTCACCGCTATGTGCTGTTCAAGTTCGTAGCCGAGTTTCTGGCTTCTTTCATTATCGGCATGCTGGCTTCTCTGTTTATATGGACAGGACTCGGACAGGAGCTCGACAAAATTATTATCGGCTCCGTCATGCCGCTTGTACCGGGTCTGCTGATCACGAATGCCGTGAGGGATTTGATAGCGGGGCATCTCGTATCCGGCTTGTCCAAGGGCGCGGAAGCTTTTTTGACGGCGTTCGCCATCGGAGCCGGTATCGCGGTCGTCTTTTCATTTTATTAACGGAGGAGTCCCTCAATGATTGCACAGCTCGTGACGAGTTATATCGCCTCCGCCGCTTTCGGCATTATTTTTAACGTTCCCCGGAACACCTTGATCCAGTGCGGCTTCGTCGGGATGATGGGCTGGCTCGTGTACGTCGCTCTCGTGCGGAACGATACCAACGCCATCGTGGCCACTTTGGCCGCGGCGTTCTTCGTGACGGTCATTTCCCGCGTATTCGCCCGTGTCTACAAGACCCCCATTATCGTTTTCAGCGTAGCGGGGATCATCCCCCTCGTTCCGGGAGGCATGGCCTACGACGCGATGCGTTCTTTCGTGGAAAACGACTACAATCTTGCCGTCCAGCTCGCGGCCAAAGCGTTTATGATTTCCGGTTCGATTGCCGCCGGTCTTATTTTCTCCGAGGTGATGAACCAGCTTTTTAAAAGGCCGCCCAGGGCATAGCCTTGTCATAAAATACAAAGATACGGCACTTTTGACGCCGCTGCCACGACCATCCGCCGAGTCCACGCGGGTGGTTTTTTAATTGCCGGATGAGGGATCGGAAAAAAGCCGTTTTCGGACGAACACTCCGTTACGGGGGCCGCTTGTCTCACTATGAGCTTGCCGGCGGTTTGCAGCCGTAAACTTGGACGGTGAAACGGGTAGTAAAGCAAGAAGGGCAGGGCCATACTACTTCCAAAACCGAGTGAAAGGACGGTGCGGTCCCATGGCGATTTTTACCCCCTCCATCCTGCCGGAAGAAAAAGCCCCGGTCCATGCGGCCGAATGCAGGTTGTGCGAGCTGGCGGATCAGCGGCAGCGGGTCGTCTGGGGAGAAGGAGACCCGGCTGCGAAAATCGTGCTGATCCTGGACAATCCGGGTGCCCGGGAGAACCGGGAAGGCGATCCGTTCCTCTGCGGAACGAGGGAAACTCTGCAGGCCGGCCTGCATGAAGCCGGGCTGGATATCCGCTCCGTGTATGTCACGTATCTGCTCAAGTGCCGTCCGGTCAGAGCGTATGACAAGCCTGCGGCAAGGGCCGCGTGTTTTCCTCATCTAAAGGCCCAGCTCGGAGCCAAAAATCCGCGAATTTTGTTCGGATTTGGCAACACGGTCGTCCAAACCTTGTTCGCGGACGAAGAGAAAGACGTCAAAGGATTGAGGGGCGGATGGCATACCGTACTGGGGCTGCCGATAGCTTTTTCCTATCATCCTTTAGCGGTCCGGCGGAGGCCGGTTTTGATGAAGTATTTTATCGAAGACTTGATGCTGCTGGCAATAAAATCCGAGGAAGTACTGGAATAAACAAGCATGTATCCCTGCTTTAGGTGCGGGGGTGAAAAAAGTAGTGATTTTTGTCACAAATTATTCACATGTGTAAAAAATTGTTTTTCTCTTGTCCGCAAGACGGAGGTATAATAGAGGTACATAGGGTTCCGTTTCGACCTGTTCGACATTTTTCCCGAACTTGCAAGTAATGGACACGCAGCCAAGAAAAACCTTCTTCCTTTTATGTGAAAAATGTTACAATCTTATCAGGCCGCGCGGTTTCATTTATCACGAATAGGGAAACTTATGCGAAGACAGAAGACGTCTCGATGGCTAGGCAGGGATCGAAAAATAAACGGGCTTCTATTTCAAAGCAAAGGAGGACGTTAGCTTATGTCAGAAACATCCAATCCAACCCCAAGCACTACCGAAAAAAGGGAACCCCAGGATGTCCTTGATCAGTTGATGAAGCCAGAGGTTCAGGAGTCTTTAACCGTTCTCGTGGAGAATCTGCCGAAATTGGCGGAAATGGTTACGATTCTTACCAAAGCTTATGATTTGGCTCAAAGCGTTGCGAGCGACCAAGTTCTGATCGACGACCTCAAAGGCGGTATGAACGAATTCGTTAAACCGATCACCGAGAAAGCGAAAGGCGTGGCTGCTTCCGTAATCGAAGCAAACGACCGCGCTCAAGCGGAGCACTCCACAATCGGTCTGTTCGGACTGCTCAAAATGCTGAAAGACCCGCAAGTACAAAAGACATTCCGTTTCGTACAGGCATTCTTGGATGTTCAAGCCGAACGGCAGCAACAGCGTTAATCATAAGGTAAGCTGAAACAAGAATGGAGGATGAGTATGTCCAAGCATATTTTGATCTTAGGTGGCGGTTACGGCGGCTTGCTCAGCGCACTGACGGCCCGTCAACACTTGACTGCGGAAGAAGCTACGATTACGGTTGTCAACCGTTTTCCTACGCACCAAATCATTACCGAGCTGCACAGACTGGCCGTAGGTAACCTGCACGAGAAAGCAGTTGCCCTGCCTCTGGAGAAGCTCCTGCGCGGCAAAGACATCAACCTGGAAATCGGCACGGTCGAAACGATTTCCGCGGACAGCAAGCGCGTCATCCTGTCGAACGGCAAATCGTTCGATTACGATAAGCTCGTCGTTGCCCTGGGCAGCGAAACGGCGTTCTTCGGCATTCCCGGCCTCCAGGAGCACAGCTTCACGCTGAAATCCGTTAACGACGCCAACCGCATCCGCGAGCACGTGGAAGCACGCATCGAAGCTTACAGCCAGACCAAGAACAAAGCGGACGCGACATTCGTGGTCGGCGGCGGCGGTCTGACCGGCATCGAGCTTGTGGGCGAACTCGCCGACATGCTTCCGGGCCTGTGCCGCAGCAAAGGCGTCGATTTCAACGACGTCTCCCTGTACTGCGTAGAGGCGGCTCCTTCGATCCTGATGGGCTTCCATCCGGAACTGATCGAGCGCGCTACGACAAGCCTGCAGAAGCGCGGCGTAACGTTCCTGACGGGCGTTGCCATCACCGAAATGCAGGAATCCGTCGTTTCCCTGAAAGACGGAAGCACAATCGAAACGAGCACGCTCGTCTGGACAGGCGGCGTACAAGGTACGCCGGTTGTCGCTAACTCCGGCATCGAAGTGAACCGCGGCCGCGCGACGGTCAACGAGTTCATGCAGTCCACGTCCCACCCGGACGTATTCCTCGCAGGCGACTGCGCGGTTGTATTCCCGGCCGGCGCAGAGCGTCCGTATCCGCCGACCGCACAACTGGCTTGGCAGATGGGCGAAGTGGTCGGTTACAACCTCTTCGCGGCACTGAAAGGCGCTCCGATGGATGTCTTCACACCTGTATTCTCCGGTACGCTCGGAAGTCTGGGCCGCAAAGACGGAATCGGTTCGATCGGCGGCAACCAAACCCGCCTGAAAGGCCTGCCTGCAACGCTCATGAAAGAAGCAAGTAACATCCGTTACCTGTCTCATATTCACGGCCTGTTTGCACTGGCTTACTAATAGCGGTCCGGAATCCTTTTCGGAATCAACCGGTCTAATCCTAAGTCCCGGCATTCTCCTTCGGGGGAGTGGCGGGGCTTTTTTATGTCCTTTTAAGGGAAAGAGACAGACCGGCCGCGCAAAAAAGCCCGCTTAAAGAGCGAAACCGCTTCTTTAAACAGGCTATAAAGGGAATTTAGATGATCCGGGTCCGGCTGCCGTGAAGGCCCGCCCGCTTTATTTGATTACAAGCTGATCGCCGTCTACGGTTACGTCGGCCTTCAGCACCTTTGAGAAGAAAGAGGCCGGCACGTACATGTTGCCGTCTTCTTTAATGACAGCCGCTTCGCCAAGTGAGAAAGGCGCCATTTTATTGATGGTGTACGCATCCTTTCCCTTGTAGACGCTTGTCCATACCGCGCCTTTGGACAGCTCGGCTGCCCATTGCTCCTGGTTCCATTTTAGCTGGAAGCCCAGCTTCTCTGCCGTAATGCGGAGAGGAACCATGGTGGTGCCTGCCGCTGTAGTGTAGAGAGCACCCTGCTTCTCTGACAGCACTTCGCCGCCCACTACGAGACTGGTAGGTGCGGAGGAACTGCCTCCTTGGGAGATAGGGATGGAGAACTCCTGGATGCCTGCGGCATAAGGAGCGATTTCGTAAGGCGAGAACACGATTACCGCTTTACCGTCCTTGATCTGGAAAGACTGCGTGTCGGTAATGCCGGAGAACGCGTCTTCGAAGAAATCATCCGGATGTTTGGCGATTTCCTGACCGATCTGCTTGTCGATAATCGCTTTATAATTGTCCCCGAATAAATCTTTCAGCTCAACTAGCTGAGCTTCCTCCTCATTCAGGACATTATAGGTATCCACACGCGGCATTCCGTGAGCGCCTCCCGTAAAAACGGAAGTTACCACCCGCAGCGACAGGCGGTTCGCGTCTTTCTGACCACCCGATGCGCTTACTTCAAATACCGAATCGACCGAATAAGGCATGGCCAGCTCGCTTGCGGAACCGTTGGCGGCTGCCAGGTCACCTTGAGCTTGTTTGCGTACGGCCTCGACATCTTTCATGGCATGCCGGTAAATAATATCGTTAAGCTCGTCCTGATACTGTTTATCTTTCATTCCCTCAATAACGGGAATCTGGAGATTGACGCTTAGTTCAGGGGATTCTTCCTTGATTTCTTTGGTTGTTACCTGCACAGTTCCGTTTATAACCGGAGCGGCTGCGGGTTCCGCCGCGGCGGAGACGGAAGCGGCTGCAGACGGCTGTACCGCGCTATTCGCATAAGAAGTTCCGGCTGAGGCCGCAAGCAGACAGGAGCCTGCCAGGCCGAGTGTCAGAAGCTTGAATGATTTTTTCATAATAAGTATCCCTCCTAGGTTGTCCGGTTTTATTATAGGCACCCTTTGCATCAAGGTGGGTTACAGAGAGGTAACATTACCCATCCCGGGCCAAACTGTAACCGGATTTTAACTTTTTAAATTCCAGAACAAGCGAAAAAACCACCGCTAAGTAGGTTGGGAGACCTCATCGGTGGTTTTCGCTTGCATTACATTTAGTTGTGCTTGCGCGCCGTGGTGTTCCACAGCCTTTCGGGTCCTAAAGAGTTTTCACCGCGCCAACGGTGAAGGCTCTTTTTTAGTATAGATAGCAAGAAGTAACTTCATACGATAAACCTAAATGAGAATACTACATATACGTGTTCTTATACGTAGTATAGCATAATTTTTGGAACGGGAGAAGTTGGTCAGGTGTATCGTTCGTCTAAAATATTGTCCTATGGAGGGCATGAAGTATCTTGAGCGAGATGTTTAATATCCCCCGCCATTGCGGATTTCGAAAAGAGCCGGTTCAAGCCGCAGTTGACAAAACCGACATCCTGTAACTATAATGGTTACATGTAAGAGACAAACTAATTCGAAATTATCATCCGGGAGGAATCCGTTATGAAAATAGCTATTATCGGGGCAAGCGGCAAAGCCGGCAGCCGAATTTTGAAAGAAGCGCAGGACAGAGGACATGAAGTTACGGCAATCGTGAGAGACGCGTCTAAAGTAAGCGCGGAAGGCACGGCCCTTTTGGAAAAGGACGTTTTCTCTCTGACCGCGTCCGATCTGAAAGCTTTCGATATCGTCGTCAACGCTTTCGGAGCGGCTCCGGGACAGGAGCATCTCCATGTTGACGCGGGCAACGTGCTGATCGAAGCGCTGAAAGGCGCACCGGAGACGAAACTGATCGTCGTCGGGGGAGCGGGCAGCCTGTTCGTGGATGAAGCGAAAACGACGCGTGTGCTGGAAACGCCGGATTTCCCGGCCGCCTATTTTGCAACCGCATCGAATCAGGGCAAAAACCTGGAAATCCTGCAAAGCACCGAGGGGATCAGATGGACGTTCGTCAGCCCGTCCGCGATTTTCGCGCTCGGCGAGAGAACAGGGCAGTACCGTACGGGCAAAGATAACCTGCTCGTTAACTCCACAGGTAAAAGTTACGTGAGCTATGAAGATTTTGCAGCCGCCGTTTTGGACGAGATCGAACAGCCGAAGCATGAAAATGAGCGTTTTACCGTCGTTTCCGAATCTTAATGGTACGGAAGAGCCGCCAGTGCCCCGCGCACCGGCGGTTCTTTTTGCTTTTGCCGGATATCGCGTAAAAAAGAGAAGCTCGTGACTTTTGAAAAGGAGCGGAGTATGGTGGATAATAGAACTATTCCATAGCGGTTTACTTACAGTTTACGAGGACGGACAGGTGAGACAGGATGCCCATTTCGCGAAAATACATAAGGAAATACTGGAAGCCCTTTAGCGCCGCTGTCGCTTTTCTGACGCTGGAAGCCTTGTGCGACCTCATGCTGCCCACGCTGATGTCCAAAATCATTGATGTGGGCGTAGCCGGGAAACAGATGGACTACGTCTGGCGGGTCGGGGGGATCATGCTGCTGGTGACGGCGCTGGGGGCCCTGTCGGCATCGGTCCGCAACGTGATTTCGAGCCATGTTTCGCAGAAATTCGGAGCCGAGCTGAGATCGGATTTGTTCCGGAAAATCCAGTCCCTGTCTTTTGAAAATATCGACCGGTTCGACCGCGCCTCGCTGGTCACCCGGTTAACCAATGACGTTACGCAGGTTCAGATGTTCGTGAACGGCCTGATGCGCGTATTCGTCAAAGCGCCGCTGCTCTGCATCGGAAGCTTGATTATGGCGGCCCGTCTGAACCCGCCTCTCTCCGTTATCCTGGCCGTTGTCGTTCCCGTCGTCGGTATTCTTATCGCGATCAATATGAAGGTCGGTTTTCCTTATTTCATCAAGGTGCAGCAGGCACTTGACCGGGTTAACGGGATTATGCGGGAATATTTGTCCGGAGTCCGGGTCGTTAAAGCGTTCAACCGGTTCGATTACGAAGTCGGCAAATTCGGCGGGGCGAACGAGGAGTATCGTTCCCGGTCGGTTAAGGCGATGAGGATTATGTCGGCCTTCAACCCGGGCATTACGCTCACGGTCAATTTCGGGATTGTGGCGGTGCTGTGGCTCGGCGGGCTCCGTGTAGACCAAGGCCAGATGCAGGCCGGCCATATTATCGCTTTCGTCAATTACATGACGCAGATTTTGTTCTCGCTTATGCTGATTTCCATGGTGTTCAACATGTTTGTGCGTGCGCGGGCTTCCGCGGGCAGGATCGGCGAAATTTTCGCGGAGGACAACACGATGACGGTGCAAATTCCGGCCTCCGCTGCAGCCGGCAGTGCCACGGCAAGCTCCGCGGATGAGCCGGTATCCGGTACGCAACCGGGTACCCGGTCCGGAGGCGCGCATTCGGGGGCGCAGCCAAGCCCCCAACCCGGCACGCAGTCCGGCACGATAACGGCCGGGCAGGATGCCGCACCGTCCGGGGCCTTCGCCGACCCGGCGGCTTGTCCGGGAGGCTTCACGGCCGTCGGTACGAACCCGGATGCGGCAGCTTCGTCCGCCCCGCCTGCCGGAGGCAGCGTCGAGTTCGAGAACGTCACGTTCTCGTACGAGGGAACATCGGGTGAGCCCGTGCTCAAAGGGATCACCTTCTCCTGCGGGCCGGGCCAGACGGTCGGCATTATCGGCTCCACGGGCTCCGGCAAAAGCACGCTCGTCAGCCTCATTCCCCGGTTCTACGACGCGGTGTCCGGAACCGTCCGGGTGAACGGCGCCGATGTCCGCGAGCTGGAGCCGAGCCGTCTGCGCGAGAAGATCGCCGTCGTGCCCCAGAAAACCGTGCTGTTCACCGGCACGGTGGCCGACAATCTCCGCTGGGGCAAAGAAGACGCCTCGCCGGAGGAGATGGAGCAAGCGTCCCGGACGGCCGAGGCCCACGAGTTCATAGCCGCTTCGCCCGAAGGCTATGAAACCAGGCTCGGGCAGGGAGGCGTGAACTTCTCCGGCGGCCAGAAACAACGGCTTTCGATTGCGCGGGCCATCGTGAGAAAGCCGGAGATCCTTATTCTCGACGACTGCACCAGCGCCGTCGATGCCGCAACGGAAGCGCGGATCAAGGACGCGCTCAAGAAATACGCCGAGGGGCTCACCTGTCTGCTGATCGCCCAGCGGATCACGTCCGTCATGGACGCGGACAAAATCGTCGTGCTGGATCACGGCGAGATTGTAGGTTCCGGCACGCATGACGAGCTGCTCGGAGAGCTGCCGGGTCTACCGGGAGATTTTCCAGTCGCAAATGGGAAAGGAGGTAGGCTGACATGGCAGCTTCCCAAGAACGGCCGGGCGGGCAGACTCCTCCCGGCCGCCCCGTGACGGTTTCGCCCAGAGGAGGGCCGGGACACGGGGGAATGCGCGGCCGGGGACCGGTCGTGAAGCCGAAGAACTTCAAAGGAACACTGCGAAGGCTGTGGGCTTATTTCGGCAGCGAGCGGAAGCTGCTGACGGTCATTTTCGGCCTGATTCTGGCCGGGGCGGCGCTCACTCTGGTGGGGCCCTATCTGATCGGGGTCTCTGTGGATGCGATGTCTCATCCGGAACAAGGCGTCGATTTCGGCCTTCTGCGGACGATGGTACTCGTACTCCTTCTGGCGTATCTCATTGACGCGGTGTTCACCTTCCTGCAGAGCTGGCTTATGGCCGGCGTATCCCAGCGGATTGTGATGCGGCTGCGGGGAGCGCTTTTCGCCAAGCTTCAGAAACTGCCGGTCGCTTACTTCGATACCCGGCCTCACGGGGAAGTGATGAGCCGTCTCTCCAACGACATCGACAATGTGAGCAGCACGATATCACAGTCCACCACGCAGCTTATGAGCGGTGTCATCGCGATTGCCGGCTCTCTGGTCATGATGCTCGTACTCAGTCCCACGCTGACGCTGGCCAGCCTGGTTACCGTGCCGATCCTGTTCGTGCTGACGAGGACCATTACGAAGAAAACGAGCGTACTGTTCAAAAACCAGCAGATCCAGCTCGGCAAACTGAACGGACATATCGAAGAGACCATTTCGGGTCTCCAGGTCGTCAAAGCGTTCAATCACGAAGAAAAGGCAATCGCCGAGTTCGAAAAGGTCAATGCCGAACTGTGCGAGGTGGGGCTTAAGGCGCAAATCCGTTCGGGTTTCCTTATGCCGCTGCTTAACGTCATTAATAATATCGGTTTTGCCGCCGTGGCCCTCGTCGGAGGGATTCTCGCCGTGCGCGGAGATATTACCGTCGGGGTTATCGCCAGTTTTCTAAGCTATTCGCGGCAGTTCGTCCGGCCGCTGAACGACCTCGCCAACATCTTCAACATTCTCCAGTCGGGTGTGGCGGGGGCGGAGCGGGTGTTCGAGGTCATCGACGAGAAAGAGGAGCCGTCCGATTCCCCTGAGGCCGCCGAGCTTCTTCATCCGAAGGGACACGTCGTTTTTGAAAATGTAAGCTTCGGCTACCGTCCGGATGTGCCCATTCTGAAAAACGTAAGCTTCGACTCCGCTCAAGGCAGCTCCACGGCGCTTGTCGGCCCTACGGGGGCGGGCAAAACGACCATCGTCAACCTGCTGACGAGGTTTTACGACGTGACAGAGGGCCGTATTCTGATCGACGGGCGAGATATACGGGAGTATACGCGCGACAGTCTGCGTAAAACGTTCGGAATCGTGCTTCAGGATACGTACCTGTTTTCCGGAACAATTAAGGAAAATATCAAATACGGCAGGCCGGACGCTTCGGATGCCGAGGTTGAAGCCGCAGCGGCCATGGCTAACGCGGATGTGTTCATTAACCGCCTGCCGGCGAAATACGAGACTATGCTGACGGAGAACGGCGGCAACCTCAGCCAGGGCCAGCGGCAGCTTTTGGCGATTGCCCGGGTTATTCTGGCAAAGCCGTCTATCCTCATCCTGGACGAAGCCACAAGCAGCATCGACACGCGAACGGAACTTCACATCCAGGATGCGCTGCTCAAGGTTATGCAGGACCGGACCAGCTTTATTATCGCGCACAGGCTGAACACGATTCGTGATGCCGATACGATTATGGTTATCGACCATGGCGAAATAGTGGAGAAAGGCGCCCACGATTTCCTGATCGGACAGCAGGGCGTCTATTACCGGATGTTCTACAATCAGTTTAAAAATATAGAAGGCGCCGTTTAATACGATGCCTGAATCCATGGTCTGAAACGATCGAGGGACGGTGAAATTGTTCCTTGTGGAACAATTTATGCCATTAACCATCCCGAAAGCTTGCCGTACGGAAAGGAGAGAGCTGCTATGCTGTTTTATTTCACCGCCGCCTTGGTTGCAGTTGTCGACCAGTTTGCCAAAGCTTTGATCCGCGCCACGATGGCGGTCGGGGAATCCGTCCCGTTTTGGGGGGATATGGCGCTTACGCATTACGAAAACAGCGGGATGGCCGGAAGCAGGTTTCAAGGGTACGCGCGCGTATTTGCCGTCCTGGCCGTCGTGTTCATCGCTATTGTGCTCTATTATCGCCGGAAAGGGGAAGTCCAAGGGCCGCTGATGAATATGAGCATGGGATTCCTGACGGGCGGTGCCGCCGGCAATGCCATCGACCGCTTCCGGTTCGGTAAAGTGACCGACTTTCTTGAATTCCGTCCTGGCGGGGGCATTCTGAATTTGGCCGATATCGCTATCAACATCGGTGTTATTCTTTTCCTGATCGCGGGCGTTCTGGACTATTGCCGCAAAAAGCAGAACCCGGTGGCGGCCGGGGAAGAACAGGGGTAGCATGGTCTGCCCTCGGTCCGGCTTTGACGGTAAGGTGTATAAGTGGCCGTCTTCATGCGATGCCAAACGGGTTCAGGAGCTGCGTGCGGTGACAAAGTATCCTACAAAAGCGGGGTCAGTAAAACGGTGACCGGCAGGTGGTGTCCCCGTTCTTTTCAGGCAGGTTAATCGTCTCAGATGATCAGGGTCACTTTCCGCGAGAAAATGAAGCTTTCCCGCACCGCACCTGCACGAAGCTCCCGGCGCGGTGCCCGGCGTCACATGACGTTGGGCAATGTGGAGAACCGAGACTTTCAGACTTTTCCGATCCCCGGAGGAGTCTTTTTTTTGCGGCCGGTCCGGTGTCATGATTGAAGGTCCTTACTCCGGCGGTTCCGGCAAAGTCAAGATTCGTGGAGCAGGCGGTTTGACGGTTATTAGGGCCGTTAAAGCTGAAGTCTCTCGGCGCTATCGGGTTTCCTCTGGTTGGGAAATAACCTCGTGAATGATATAATCGTAGGATAGAACGAACGTTCGCGATCGGGTATTGAAAAAAGGGCGGTGAATGTATGACCGGTGAAGTGAAAATTTCAGTCCGTGCCCTGGTGGAATATGCTTACCGGAGCGGAAGTATCGAATCCGGTTTCCGGACCGCCACGGCTTTAACCGAAGGGACCAAGGCTCACCAGAAAGTGCAGAAAACTTACGGGGACAGCGACCAGAAGGAGGTTTTCCTGCAAACGGAGATTCTCCGGGACGGGATCGTGTTTGTGTTGGAGGGCCGCTGCGACGGGCTGCTTTTCGGCCCTGACGGCGACGAGGTTACGATCGACGAGATCAAGTCTTCGACGGGCGACCCCCGGCTAGTGGAGGAGAACCGCCACCCCGTCCACTGGGCCCAGGCGGTCTGTTACGCCTATATATACGCGAAGCAGAACTCGCGGAGCCGCATGAAAGTGCAGCTTACGTACGTCCAGGTCGGAACGGAGGAGCAGCAGAGGTACGTCAGGGAATACACCTATGAAGAACTGGAGGCCGCCGTGCTGGAAGCCGTCCGGCTTTATGCTCCTTATGCGGTGATGCAGCTTCATAACCGCCGGGAACGGGACGCCAGCATCAGGGAGCTGCCTTTTCCGTATCCGGCCTACCGGGAAGGACAGCGGCAGTTCGCCGGATCGGTTTACAAAACGATCAAAGACGGCCACAAGCTGTTCGCGAATGCGCCTACCGGTACAGGAAAAACCATTTCGACTCTGTTTCCGTCCGTCAAAGCGGTAGGCGAAGGGCTCCTTCAACGTATTTTCTACCTGACGGCGAAGACGCTGACGCGCACGGCCGCGGAGGAAGCTTTTTCCCTTATGATCGAGCGGGGGCTTCATATGCGCACCGTCACGCTGACGGCGAAAGATAAGATTTGCTTCCGTGAAGAAGTGGACTGCAGGAAGGAAATGTGCGAGTATGCCGACGGGTATTACGACCGGGTGAACGGAGCGGTTTTGGACATGCTGTCGCATGAAAAGCTGATGAACCGGAGTGTCATCGAGACATACGCGCGCAAGCATAAGGTCTGTCCGTTCGAGTTTTCGCTCGATGCCGCTTATGCGGCCGACGCCGTGATCTGTGACTATAATTATATTTTCGATCCGAAGGTATACCTCAAACGGCTGCCGGAGGAAGTGAAAAAGGGGACGGCGCTCCTGATCGACGAGGCGCACAATCTGGTGGACCGCGGCAGAGAAATGTTTTCCGCGGAGCTGACGAAAGCCCCTTTTTTGCAGCTGAAAAGGGATTTCAAGGGGCGGAACTCCGCCGTGGAAGCCGCTGCGAAGGCCGTGAACGACTATTTTATTGCCTTCCGCAAGGAGCAAGGCGGAGCAGGCAGCTTCGTGCTGCGGGAAGTGCCGGAAGAGCTGCCGGTCCTGCTGGAGGCGTTCACGCAGCAGGCGGAACGGGAGCTCTCCGTTCCCGGACAAGGCGGCGGGGAGCAGCAGCTTCTGCTCGACACCTACTTCGCGGCGCAGAGCTTCCTGCGCACGGCGAAGTACTACGACGAGCGGTATGTCACTTTCGCCGAGGTACAGCGCAGCGATGTGCGGCTCAAGCTGCTCTGTCTGGACCCTTCCGCCCTGCTGGCGCAGATGGGGAAAGGTTACCGCGCGCATGTGTTTTTTTCCGCGACGCTCTCGCCCTTTTCCTATTACATGGATATGCTGGGCGGCGGCGAAGACGATTTCACGGTGTCGATCCCGTGGCCTTTCCGGCAGGAGCAGCTCGACGTATGGATCGAGCCGCTTTCTACCCGCTACAAGGACCGGAACAAGACGAAGCGGCCCATCGCCCGGCTTCTGGGAAAGCTTGTCCGCGAGAAACCGGGCAATTATCTCGTCTTCTTTCCTTCTTACGAATACATGCGGGAAGTAGCTTCTCTTTTCCTGGAACAGGAGAGGGGGCCGCAATCGGCCGCTCCGGTCGACGGAGGAGCGGAAGGCACGGAAACGGCTGCGGCGGCAGCCGAGGATGTCGATGCCCGGCCTAGCGAAGCGGCACCAGAAGAGCTAGCCGCTAATACTGCCGGTGGAGCCGCTGCAGACACGGCGGGACAAGGCCTTTTCGAAGCGGTGGAAGTCGCGCTTCGAGACCGGCTGCCCGCTGGGGATGAGAATCAAGACGCTGGCAGCCTCGCGGAGACGCCGGGTTCCGGCCGCTCCGTCAATAAAGCCGGAACCTGGGAGCAAGGCAGCCGGATGCTTCGCATTCTGGTCCAGCAGCCGTCGATGCCGGAGGAGGAGAGGGAATCTTTCCTCGCTTCCTTCCGGGCGGACTCTCCCCATACGCTTATCGGCTTTGCCGTCATGGGCGGGATTTTTTCCGAGGGAATCGATCTGAGGGGGGACCGCCTTACGGGCGTGGTCGTGGTGGGTGTCGGACTGCCCCAGGTGGGACCGGAACGGAATATCATCAAAGACCACTTTGACCGGGATGGCCGCAGCGGCTTCGATTACGCGTATGTGTTTCCCGGCATCAACAAAGTCATGCAGGCCGGCGGCCGTCTCATCCGGACGGAGAACGATTACGGGACGCTGGTCCTTATCGACGACCGGTTCCTGCAAAGACGCTATCAGTCTCTGCTCCCGCCGGAATGGCGCCATTTTACGATTCCCGGACAGGATGAAGCAAGGAATCTTTAATCTTCCGGAGACTGCCTTTTGTCTTCTTTCTCATATTTATTCTGGTGTTCTTTCTTCATGCGGAGATATTCCTCGTCCGTTTTTGCGATTTCCCACTGGGCCTTGAATATAGCGGCGGACTCCGCTTTTACGGGATCGTTCTGGTAGGGCAGGATCGAACCGTCTTCTTTGGAATATTTCCGGCCGCCCTTGTGGTTCGTATAACGCCTGGCGCGCGTGTAACCCATCTGGAGAAACTTTCTCGCCATATCCATCCCGATGAAATCACCTGATTTTTTATAATCCAGAAACATGGCATATATTTTTTCGGAGGATTCCTTCGCGATTTCCGGCGTCTTGAACCGCCAATGCGGCAAAATTTCGCCCTTGTAGGGCTCGACGAGCAGGACGCCTTGTTCTCCGCGGCCCACCGTGTACAGTTCCGGTTGTTTACGGAGATCCAGATGTTCATAATCCAGCGAATAGTCGAACTTTTTAGCCAAGAGTAACAGCCTCCTTCTCGTCTTCGGACAGATTGGGGATATGTCTTATCCTTACCCCGACAGCCGCATATTGCCGCGAAAAAATCCCCTTCAAGTAAACTTTCGGCGCCGCGTTTCTCGGCACTGTTCACTTGAAGGGGATAAATTCATTCAGCCGGAAGGCTCAAGTCTTCCATTCATTTTCGAGGCTTAATTCAATTCGAACCTACTTGGCGGGCTCGGCGGAATTAAGCTTAACTTTGACGGATTTATAGCCGGTGAGATCGCCTTTGCCCGCCGTTTCGAACGTGGTAGCCGAGACGCTGTCTCCCGTGGCTCCGGTGCCCGTGCCTTTTACAGCGGCAGTGCCCAGTCTCCCGGCCTTCCGCATCATAAAACTGGAGAGTCGCGTCGAAGCGGAGCGTGCCCGGTTTCTTCACGCCGATCCAGCCGCTGACTTTGGTGAAATCGTCTTGTTTGATCAGCTTCAGCGTTCCGATTCCCAGTGTGCCGCTCTCGTCGGAAACCGATAAATTCGGAGGAACGGGGAGCGGATGCGGCACGGGACCGGCTTGAAGAGAAGCGAAGGCATAGCCGCTTACGTTGTGATCGGCAACCGCTTTGAAGGGTTTGATTTGATCGCCTTCAGCCGTAAACTTGGTCTTAAGCGGGGCTTGGCCCAGCGGTTTTCCTTGAGCGTCAAAAAACAGAATAGTTCCCTCCACGTCCACTTCCGAGCCCGGCTCAATGCTGTTCCGTGCTTGCGCCATACGGTCCCAGTGGTCCTGACCTATGTAAAGCTGTCCTTCCACCGTGCTGGCGGCGGCATCGGATACTTTCAAATGGCCGGCGCGGATAGTGCTGTCCATAGTGGTCACGTTGAACCCGTTATCGATGGAAATGGTGTTTGTTTTGCCTTCATAAGCCACTACGGCGCCCAGGCTTTCCGCCGCGAAGCGGATCGGCACGTAAGCGTGTCCGTCTACGTTTAATGTTTTATAGTCGTCCGGTAATGTTTTCGACTCGCCGTTTACCTGATATTTTGCGGGAAAAAGTACGGCTTGAATCGTGTTGCCCGCGTAAGCCACCGTAGAGGCGGACACAATTGCTCCGACGGCAAAACCGATTACATATTTTTTCATGAAAGTCAGCTCTCCTTATGGTCTCATTTGGAATATTTATCTATATTTACAACGTATGAGAATTTCTGAATGTTGCAGAAGGCCGCAAAAAACGCTCAAAAATCAAAATGCGCAAGCAGCAAACGGGTTCAAACCTGTCCAACCACCAAACTATTGGCGATTTATGTGCGGCACAGTTAGGATACACGCAAAAAAAGACCACGCGAATGTTTCGCGTGGTCTTTTTTATCCTGGAATACAGGTTAGCTTACGGTTATGCCCGTTTGCTTCCCATGGAACGCAGGATGAGGCTCACGATGAATACCAGTACGATACCACCGATCAAAGCAGGGAAGAAGTAGAAACCTCCGACTTCAGGACCCCAGTTGCCAAGCAGCAGTCCGCCGAGCCATGCGCCCAGGAAACCTGCGATAATGTTGCCGATAATGCCGCCGGGAATATCTTTACCGATAATCATGCCGGCTAACCAACCGATAATACCACCGATAATTAAGGACCATAAGAAACTCATCTAGATTACCTCCTAAATGTTTATGTTTTAGTTTGTGTTACGTGGTTGCTTAGTATTAACCTCATTGCTTTTTCTTTAATCAGGTTTGCAAAAGTTACCTCAAAAAATGTTTTCCGAAAAGAATTGGAAAATAACTTGCACTTGGAAATTGCCTATGGTAAGATGAAGTCAATCGAGTATTTGAAACCTGGAATTCACTTATTATAAAGGGTTATCATTTGTGAGATGGAGCCTTTTATAATATGTGAATTTTTATTTGCTTCAAGAGTAAAAAGAACATGTTAAATTTAAATTTCTAGGAGGTACCACACATGCAAACTGGTACAGTTAAATGGTTCAACGCTGAAAAAGGCTTTGGTTTTATCGAAGTTGAAGGCGGCAACGATGTATTCGTACACTTCTCCGCAATCCAAGGCGAAGGCTTCAAGTCCCTGGACGAAGGCCAACGCGTTGAGTTCAACGTAGTTCAAGGCAACCGCGGACCGCAAGCTGAGAACGTTGTTAAGCTGTAATTTCAGCTAAACGAGAGAAGCTGTTCACAACCTTATGTTGTGAACAGCTTCTTTGTTTTATCCAGACAATTGCTGGGACATTATTTGATTTTGCCGATGGATAAGCTGACTTTATAATTGCCGTATTTGAGTAAATCGTCGAGGAAGGCATTGAGATCCTCGTTGTTTCCGACCTGCACACGCAGCCAGTAACAGCCTTCTCCGCTTACGCGGTGGGCTTCCAGAATGCGGGAGTCCCGGGAGACGAACGTTTGCAGATCGCCGTGTGCGTTCTGGGATTTCAGAAATACCGTGATCATGGCGTGCACCGCAAGGCCGAGCTTCTCCGGATTCCACTTGAGGGTCCGCCCTTCGATAACGCCCCAATCCTCCAGCTTCCGGATTCTTGCGCCTACCGCCTGGCCGGTCAAATGAACTTTGAGGCCGATCTCTTTATTCGAGCGGGTCGCGTCTTCCAGCAGATACTGCAAAATCTTGTGATCCGTCTCATCAATGCTGAACATGTCCATCCGCCCTCCGAATACTTTCATGGTGAAAAAGGGATGACCTCCGATCTTTCACGGGGTCCTTTCCGGAGCCGCTCCTCTTTTTATAAAATTGTATCAAATGCTCCTATAAAAAGATATTGGCGATTACGGAGGCGATTCGATGAAGATCCGATTGATACGCAACGCAACGCTGTGGCTGGAATACGCAGGCCGGCACATTCTCGTGGATCCGATGCTGAGTGCGGCCGAGGCCAACCCGGCCATCCCGAACACGGCCAACGGCCGGCGCAATCCGCTCGTGCCGCTCCCGGTACCGGCGGAAGAGCTGCTGAAGCCGGATCTGGTGCTGGTCACGCATCTGCACCGCGATCACTGGGACGGGGAAGCTGCCGAGAGGCTGCCCAAAGATACGCCCGTCCTCTGCCAGCCGGGGGATGCAAAGACGCTTGCGGAGCAGGGCTTCACGGCTGCGGCGGCCGTGGAAGAAGAGACGGCCTGGGGCGGCCTGCATATCGCGCGCACATCTGGCCGGCACGGAACGGGCGACATCGGCGCGGCGATGGGTCCCGTGTCGGGCTTCGTGCTCCGCGCGGAAGGGGAGCCGGCGGTATATATCGCCGGCGATACGATCTACTGCGCCGAAGTGGCGGAGGCGCTGGAGAGACACCGGCCTGCGGTAACGGTCGTGAACGCGGGCGGAGCCGTTTTTACGGCCGGCGATCCGATCACGATGACGGCCGACGATGTGGTCTCCGTTTGCCGCAAGGCGCAGCAAACGCGGGTGATCGCCGTGCACATGGAGGCGATCAACCACTGTCTCCTGACGCGCGAGGCTCTTCTCGCGCGCCTGGAGCAGGAGGGGTTGTCGGAACGGACGGACGTTCCGGCGGACGGGCAGTGGCTTGAATTCGCGGCGGCGCACTAAAAAGAAGGTTCCGGTCTATAGGCCGGAACCTTCTTTGGCTTTTGCCGCTTTCGCGAATAAGGCGAGCAGCCTGCGATAGTCGTGACGCCGTGACAAACGGCACATGGGCGTTTTTCTTTTCCGGTGATGCCTTTATAAATGCGGCAAGATGATGCCTGAGACGTGACCGCATGGCTGTGTCTAATAGGTTACAATCCCAAAGCGGGGCGCAGGGAAGCCCTTATTGAAGGGCTGTAGAACCGCGGAAGTTCAACTCACCCTTCAAGCCCCTTATAGTGCGGTGAAGGTATACCGGTACGTGGAGAATGTGCTCGATGTGTAGTAGTTGTCGAGCTTTTTTTTCTCGCCCGGTACAAGGATGACGTTGTCATAGGATTTTTCATGAACGATTCTTCCCTGGGCATCATAGGTAGTGACGGTCAGACTGCCCTGGAACGTGTACGAGGAACTATAGTTCCCGGCATAGACCCGGATATCGTAGGTATTGTCATCTTCAAAAGCGCCTGCGGCAACGGCCAAGCGGTCGATATCTTCCCGGACCTCGGATTTATTCACCCGCTCCTGATAATGCCGGTCGAGATCCAAACGCATCGATTCGTCGATTTTATGAGCTCCATGGGTGATGGCAGCGATCGGAATGGTCGAAACGATATACAAAAGAAGCATGGCTCCGCCGCCGCTGCGGAGGATCGTCCGCCTGTCGTAACCGCCCGCGAAGAGGGCAATCCAGGCGATGAGAATAAGAGCGAGTGTAATCAAATGCCACTTTGAAATAAACATATCGGCATACAGGCTCATAAGGTGACCTCCTCTTCTTCGTTAAGACCGAACTGTCTACGGAGCCACCAGACCATGCCGAAGGGAAGCCAGATCGTCAGAGGCAGCAGGATCGTCGCGCCGATAGCCGTGGTGTAAAACTCTCCTCCGGCCCCCGTATCCGTCAGAGGCATGAAAGCACCGACTAGCACCCACCCGATAAAGGCGGTAAGCGTAAACCGGACGGTATGCCAGAAGGTCAGGCGGTCGGCCATGACGAAGTAGGAAGCCGCAGCGGCCAAGAAGCAGCCGATGCAGAGCCACATGTTATCCTGGGATACCCGGCCGTCGACAACGAAACCGGTCAGCACATACAGGGCGGCGAAAAGCAGCGCGAAGATCACGACGGTAGACATGCGCGGTTTCTTGGAGCTTTCCCGCCCCGGCCCTTGACCGGAGCCGTTTTCTCTGACGGTCATTGCTCCCGCTCCTCCGCGATAAAAAGGCCGCTGAGGCTGAAGCCGGGTGCTTGCGGACCGCGGAGCTTTTGAGCCTCCCGGGTTCACCGCAGCGGACTCCTGCCCCGCGCGTTCCCGCTCGCCGCGCTTGCGGCCGAGCTCGTAAAGCAGGTTGTCGAGCCGCTTCTTGAAGCCCTTTCTTTCGATGTCGAAAGGAGCGGTATCAAGTGGCTCGCCCAGGGCGGAGAGCAGCTCGGCTTCGGTTTTCTGCTCCAGCAGAAGATCCGTTACCCAAATTTCAACAGCCCCCCGCTGTTTGAGGTGCTTCAGCCATTTTTTTATTTCCGACAGTTCGTAGAAAGGAACTTTCAATATCCGCTCCCGTGCATCTCTCCGGTAACGGACATACAGCATGGGGAGGAGGTGGAAGACGGACTGGCGTTCGAACCATTTCGTTTTTTTGTAAGCGTAATGGTATTGAGCGACGTAGTACGCTATGTATACCCGGTCGGCTTCATCCAAGCGGACGGAGCCTTCTTCTTTTTCACCATGCTCATAATGCAGATAGCGGATTTCGTCTTTATACAGGCTGTAGCGGTCCAGGTGCCGGTTTTTCCAGATATAAGCCCTTAACGTGAGGATGGAAAACCGGATGAGCCACAGGCCCGGAGCAATAAGAAGGAGTGACACATAGGCCCAGAAATGACGGAAAGTGACGGCCAGGTACACCGGACCGGCCGCGAGGGCAAGAGCGAGCAGCAGGAGCAGAGTCAGAGCCTCGAAAGTAAGAATCCAGTAAAAAGGCTCCATGCGCCGGCCGGAACGTTCATGAATCAAAGACGGATTTGAAAAATGTTCGTCTGTTCGCACAGGTGTAAACCTCCTCGATGGCAGGTATGGGGTGGAGTCATGTAAAGTTCTAGTACGGGGAAGTGTTTTTTACGGTTTCATTTGGAAAAAATATTCCAGTGTATAGACTTCTGAGTTGCCATACCCTCTCTATTAAAGTTTGAAACAGGATAATATAGGAATTTTTCTGAATAAACCGCGAAGGGGAAATTTCAATGGCTGTTTTAAGACCTTATTTGTACAGTGAAAATGCAAGAGAGCAGGGAGAGTTTTATGCCCGGGCCCTGAAGGGGGAAATTGTGAGCATCCAAACTTTCGGGGAGGCACCCGCCCAATACGGGCAGGACAGCGACCGGGTGATGCATCTGGTGCTGAAAGCCTGCGGGCTAACGTTCTACATGGCGGACAGTGACCGGGTAGAGAGGGGCGGCGGTCTGGACCTTACGCTTGAATTCGGCACCGATGCCGAAGCGGAGCAAGTCTTCTCCGCATTGTCGGAGGGCGGCAAAGTCCTGATGCCACTGCAGCGGATGTTCTGGGGAACGATGTTCGGCAGGATCGAGGATGCCTACGGCGTTCGTTGGCAGATTGCGACGGAGTCCGCGGTTCATCAGGCCGAGGCTTGACAGGAAAACTAAAGTCAGCTAGACTAACTTATATAACAAGGTAGTTATCGGACTATAACACCTTGTTTTCTTATTAGATAACTATATTGCAATACAATATAGTCGTGCAAATGAATAGGTACCTGTTGAGGGGATGATTTACATTTCTACGTATACGCAGATGTTAAAAGGGATCTTGGAGGGGTGTATTCTCGCTATCATCTCGCAGAATGAAGTCTACGGTTACGAACTGTCCCGGAAGCTTCAGGAAAGCGGATTCGACTATGTCAGCGAAGGAAGCATCTATCCGCTGCTGCTCCGTATGCAGAAGGAAAAATGGATCGAGGGTTATATGAAGGCCGACTCACGCTCCGGAGGACCCCCAAGGAAATATTACCGGCTTACGGAGGACGGCGGGGAGGTGCTGACTCAGTTCCACGACAACTGGAGCGCCATGAAGCGGAGTGTGGACCATATTTTAGAAGGGGGCAATTCCGATGAATACAAGTCAAATGAGTGCTGAAAATGCCAAGCTGCAGCAGCAGCTCAATGAGGAAAATAAAAAGTACTACGGAGGCATGCTTGTTTATATCCGCACGAGCGATATCGATGAGAGACAGGGGGAAGAGCTGCTCCTTGAAATACTGCAGCACTTGCTGCAGGCGCAGAAGGAAGGACGCAGCGCCCGCGTCGTATTCGGACCCGATCCTCTCGCATACTGTAAGGATCTTGTTTCCCAGCTTCCTTCCCGGGGCCGCGCGGAGCGGTTCCGCACGGTTGTTATGATCCCCTGGATCACCCTTACCTGGATGTTCCTGGCCTACGCCGTTACCGGCTTTCTGACGATAATGTGGGGTGCCGGGAACGGACGGATGAACGAAGTCAGCCCGGCTTTTCTGCTTGCTGCCGCCGTTGACTCCGTCCTTGTGGTAAAGTTGGTTCTCGCTCTGATGAATAAAACCGCCTTTAACGAGAGCGAGCGTAAATTTCGTCTGCTTTTCCTGCTGCTGTACATCGTAAGTATCGGAGCCGTGATTGCCGGCGGGATCCTGTTAAAGCCGTACCTGCCTGTCTTTACGGTATCGCCGTGGATTTCCTTGCTGATTTTTGCGGCGGGATATGCCGGACAGAAGGTGATGTTTGAGGGCGGAGGAAAACGGGGAGCGGGGGCTGCGGGATAAATTCCGTTCCCTGGATGAAATAAACCATAACGGAGTTACCTGTCTCAAGGACGATTTCGTTATTTCTTTAGTAAAAAAATGGTCTGTAAGCGTTGACATAACCCATTCCAGCCTTTATGATATGAAATAAGTTAATAATTTGTGACGGAGATGTGGAGATTCACGTAAGTTGCAAGGTCCCGGCGGCCTTGCAATTTATGTGAATCTTTTTTCTGTCGAATTATAACGGCTATCCGCCGCTTTGCCTGGTGCGTTCTTCCTGAGAATGCCGACGGTGAAACCGGGAACCAGTTCAAGCTGCAGATGAACCTCCGGACGGGTAGGGTATAAAGCACGATTGAGAGAGAGGGGTATGCCGCTTGCCAAGTCATGAAAGCGTTTTATCAAAAAAGAAAAGATGGCGGGAAAACGCGCTTGCGTATTTCTTTCTGGCGCCGTCCCTGATTATTTTCGCCACTTTTTTGTTCTATCCGATGCTGAGATCGGTTTACCTGAGTATGACGCTCACCGATCCGAGAGGGCGTGTCGCTGAATTTGTATGGTTTGATAACTTCGTCGAATTGTTCCAGTCGGGCCAGTTTTATTCGGATCTTAAAGTGACGCTGCTCTTTATTTTATATACCGTACCGACGAGTATTATCTGGGCCCTGCTCCTGGCGGCCATTACACACAACAAGCTGAAAGGGATGAAGATTTTCCAGTTCGTGTTTTCCCTGCCCCTCGTCATTTCGGTAGGTACGGGCTCGATCATCTGGCTGCTCCTGTTCCACCCTACGGCCGGCATGCTTAACTATTTCCTGAGCCTGGTTCACATCCAGGCCATTCCGTGGCTTACCGATCCCGCGTGGGCGCTGATCTCCGTTTCCCTCATGACCGTCTGGATGAACATGGGCTTCCTGTTTATCGTTCTGTCCAGCGGTATGCAAGGAGTACCGGAGGAAATTTACGAGAGCGCCAAAATCGACGGATCGGGTCCGGTGCGCACCTTCCTCCAGATCGTTCTGCCGCTGTTGTCGCCGACGCTGTTCTTCGCTCTTATCGTGTCGGTGATCGGAGCTTTCCAGGCGTTCGGACAGATCAACATTCTGACTAAAGGCGGACCGATGGACTCGACGAATGTGGTCGTTTACTCCATCTACCAGGAAGCTTTCGTCAACTTCCGTTTCGGAACGGGAAGCGCCGAGGCGCTCATTCTCTTCTTTATCATTCTGATATTGACCGTTCTGCAGTTTACGGTTCTGGAAAAGAAGGTGCATTATCAATGATCGCACGGAGACTGAACAATACGCTGCTCTATCTGCTTCTTATCGTGCTTGCCCTGGTGGTCCTGTACCCGCTGCTGTTTACGGTGTTCTCTTCGTTCATGACGGAGCAGGAGGTTTCCAAATTTCCGCCGGCGATTGTGCCGAGCCAGCTTTACTGGGGGAATTTTAAAGCCGCTATCGACAACGTTCCCGTCTTTCAGTTCATCCTGAACAGCTTTATCGTATCGTCCGCGATTATGGTCAGCCAGGTGATTACATCCGCCATGGCGGCCTACGCGTTCTCTTTCTTGAATTTCACCGGTAAAAACGCCCTGTTCATGGTTTTCCTGGCGACCATGATGATCCCTTGGGAAGTCACCATCATCCCGAACTATCTGACGATTAAGTCCTGGGGATGGATGGACAGTTATCCGGGGCTGATCGTGCCTTTCATGGCGGCGGCTTTCGGCGTGTTCCTGCTCCGCCAGTTTTTCCTTCAAGCTGCCGCACGAATTGTTCGATGCGGCGAAGATTGACGGATGCGGACACTGGCGGAACTTCTTCTCCATCGTGCTGCCGCTTTCCAAGCCGGCCTTGTCCACGCTTGCCGTCTATGAGTTCCTGACGCACTGGAACAGTTACCTCTGGCCTTTGCTCATCACGAACAAGGTGTCCATGCGGACCGTTCAAATCGGCGTCGCCATGCTCCAGCATGCGGAAGTCATGTCATGGAACATGATTCTCGCGGGTATCACCATCGTCCTTCTGCCGTCCTTCCTGCTGCTTGCGCTGGGCGTCAAACAGCTCGTAAGAGGCATTACGGCGGGTGCGGTCAAAGGCTGACATAAGCTTTACTCTGATGTTTGATCTGCCGCCGGTCTCCGGCGGCGGATGATTCATAAATAAAAACCAACCAATCTTGTTTAACTAGGGGGAAGAAATAGCTATGAATAAAAAGGGAATGGCTGCTTCTTTATTGACGGCTGTTATGCTCGTCTCCGCCGGCTGCGGCGCATCGGATACCGGTACGGGAGACAAAGGAAGCGCGGACGGCGGCTCCGGCAGCGGACCGAAGAAAGTCGTCTTCTGGCACGCCATGGGCGGAGCCAACACGAAAGTCGTCGACCAGCTCGTGGCCGACTACAACGCTTCCCAAGACAAAATTAAAGTGGAAGCGGTATTCCAAGGCTCCTACGACGATCTGCTCAGCAAGCTGAAAGCTTCGATGGGCACGAAAGAGGGTCCGTCCGTCGTGCAAATGTACGAAATCGGAAGCCGCTTTATGATCGACTCCAAGATGGTCACCCCTATGCAAAATTTCATAGATGCGGACAAATACGATCTGACGCAGCTGGAGCCGAACATTACCGGCTACTACACGTTTAACGACAAGCTGTTCTCCATGCCGTTCAACACGTCCAATCCGGTTCTCTACTATAATAAGGACTTGTTTAAAGCGGCCGGACTCGATCCGGAAAAACCGCCGGCCACCTACGAGGAATTCCAGAAAGCGGCCGAGGCTATTTCGAAGACGGGCAAGGCGACAGGCGGCAACTTCGCGATTTACGGCTGGTTTATGGAGCAGTTTTTCGCCAATCAAGGGGCGGAATACATCAACAACGGCAACGGCCGCAAAGAGCTGGCGACCCAGTCGCTCGTCAATTCCGAAGCGGGCGTCCAGACGCTCACCTGGTGGAAGAACATGGTCGACAGCAAAGCGATGAACAACCTCGGCCGCAAAACGGACGATTCGAAGAAAGCTTTCTCCGCCGGTCAAGTCGGCATGATTCTCGATTCCACGGCAGCCCTGAAGGGCCTTGTGGACAGCTCCAAAGGCAAGTTCGAAGTCGGAACCGGCTTCCTGCCGAAACCGGCTAACGCCAAAGACGGAGGCGTCGTTGTAGGCGGAGCGAGCCTGTGGATCATGAACGACCGTGCGGACGACGAGCAGAAAGCGACCTGGGACTTCATCAAGTTCCTGACTTCGCCCAAAGAGCAGGCGTACTGGCACATCAACACGGGCTACTTCCCGATCACGAAGAAGGCGTACGACGAGCAGAGCGTCAAGGACAACATGAAAAACTTCCCGCAGTTCCAGACCGCTGTCGATCAGCTGCACCAGACGAAGCTGAACACGGCTACCCAGGGCGCCGTTATGGGCGTATTCCCGGAAGCCAGACAGATTGTCGAGGGAGCGATTGAAGAAGTGCTCAACAACAAGAAGTCTCCGCAGGAGGCCTTGGATGCGGCCGCGAAGGACATTACATCGAAGATCGAGAAGTATAACAAAACCGTCAAGTAAAAGACGGGATAAAGTCCGGACGATTTCCAATTGTTTGTTAAAAATAGGCCGGAATTCCGTTGACAGATGCAGCGGACCGAACTATGATAGGGTACAAGTTAATACTATGTGACGGAGAACAGGAGACTCACATAAGTTGCTTGTCTAGCGACAGGTGGCTTATGTGTTTTTTCTATTCGGCGCCGGCAGTTTAACGATTTTGTAAAACCGTATGGAAACGCCTGTGAAAGGATATTTTATCCGGGAAAGAGAAGTACACTTAGGAAGACGGCCGGATTACGTCCGGGATTCACCACAACGACGCTTCGGAGGGAGTAGGGAATTTATCATGACAGCTAACAAACCGATGATTATCGCGCATCGGGGTGCCAAAGGGATGGCGCCCGAAAATACGCTCGGCGCTTTTAAGCTGGGGCTTGAGCAGGGCTGCGAGGGCATTGAGCTTGACGTCCATCTGTCCGCCGACGGTGAATTGATCGTGATCCATGACCATACGCTGGACCGGACCACGGACAGACAGGGAGCCATCGCGGAGAAAACGCTGGCCGAGATTAAGGAAGCCGATGCCGGCTCCTGGTACTCGGAAGCCTACAAAGGGGAGAAAGTTCCCACTTTGGGGGAAGTTTTCGATCTCGTGCCCGACTCGATCATGATCAATGTCGAGATCAAGGCGCCCGGCAGCGGCATGGAACAGAAGCTGGCGGATTTTCTGAACGAACGCGGGCGGATCGACAACGTGGTGACTTCTTCTTTCGATCATAAAAGCCTCAGACGCCTTAAATTGATCGAGCCCAAGGCGAAAATCGGCCTGCTCTATGCCAACAACCTGCTGGACCCGACCGCTTACGCGCGCAGCTTCGATGTGGAAGTCTATTCCCTGCATCCCCATTACAAGGCGATTGACGCGGAAGACGTCGTGAAGGCGGCGGAGAACGGACTCCAAGTGTATCCGTACACGGCGAACGAAATCCAAGATTTAAAGGAATTGACGGACAAAGGGGTGTCGGGTATCATCACCAACTATCCCGGCCGACTGAAAGATTTGCTCCAAGGCGGAGCGGCGGAGTGAGCACAGCATGAGTTACGTATTTCTTCAAAAGCTTTTTATGGCGCTGATTCTCGGAGCCTTTATCGGGATCGACCGCCAGCTCAAGCATAAACCGCTGGGCCTCAAGACAAGTATGGTCATCTCGGTGGCCAGCTGTCTTATCACCATCGTGTCCATCGAATCCGTCCATAAGTACGCCATTCCCGGCACGACGACTATGGACCCGATGCGTCTGGCCGCGCAGATCATCAGCGGCGTCGGTTTTATCGGCGCGGGGGTTATTCTGCGGCGCAGCAACGAGATCATCTCCGGCCTGACAACCGCGGCGATGGTATGGGCGGCTTCGGCGCTCGGCATCGCCGCGGGCGCGGGCTTTTACAAGGAAGCGGCGACGGCGGTCGTGCTGATCATTATGGCGATCAACCTGATCCCGCTCTTCTTCAAATGGTTCGGACCCCGCAAGCTGAGCGAGCGGAACCTGGCCATTCTCATCATTGTAAGCCCCGGCGCCGACTTGTCCTATGTTATCGATGAGCTTCATCAGGAATTCCTGAAAGTGAAGCACATCAAGATCAAGGACTTGAAGGACGAACTGAGGCAAATCCAGCTGGTCGTTTCCGCGCCGGAAAAGCACCGGACCACGGTCATTTACTCGAAGATCAAGCACATCACGGACGTGGTGGCCGTCGAGGTCGAAACGATCAGCTCGTAAGTCCGCAGCAAAGGAGTTAAGCCCATGTCGTTTAACAACCAGAGGGTACTGCCCGCTGTTCGCAAAATCAAGGATCTGGAGAAGCTGCTGACGTCTCCGTTCCAGTACGTCGTGCTGCTCGACTGCCATATCGGCATGCTGAAAAGCCTTGTGGACCTGGCGAAATCCCACGGCAAAAAGCCGCTTCTGCACGTGGATCTTGTGGAGGGGCTGAAAAACGACGAGTACGCGACGGAATACCTCTGCCAATACATCAAGCCCACCGGCCTGATCTCAACGCGTGCGAGCGTTATCATGAAGACGAAGGAGAACGGCCTGCTGGCGATCCAGCGGCTCTTTCTCCTCGACTCCAGCGCCCTGCGCAAAAGCTACACGCTTCTGGAGAGGACGAAGCCGGATTACATCGAGGTCCTACCGGGAGTCATGCCCCATATTATCAAGGAGGTCGGGGAGGCTACGGGCATTCCGATCGTTGCAGGGGGCTTGATCCGGACCGTAAGCGATGTCGAAAACGCGCTGGAGGCGGGAGCCACGGCCGTGACGACCTCGGACAGCTCGCTCTGGAAACACTATCAGGCGTGAGCCCGTTTTGTTCCTCTTTGCTTTCAAGTTTATAAGACATATGGTAAAATGATTGTATAAGTTCATACATTTGGTTGGAGATCAGGAGAAACCACGACAGCCGTTACGTTCAGACGTAGCCGGCATGTTTGTGGTTTTTTTGTTTATCTCAGAGGGGAGAGCAACATGGACACAGCTTTTTCGGGAGATACAAGAAAAGAAAGCCTATGGAGAATGGAAGACCGGATATTTGACGTTCTCGTGATCGGAGGAGGCATTACGGGGGCGGGGATCGCACTGGATGCCCAGTCCCGCGGACTGAAAACGGCGCTGGTCGATATGCAGGACTTCGCGCAGGGCACATCGAGCCGCTCGACCAAGCTTGTCCACGGAGGGCTGCGTTACCTGAAGCAGCTGGAAGTCAAGGTTGTGGCGGAGGTCGGCAAGGAGCGGGCCATCGTATACGAGAACGGCCCGCACGTGACGACACCCGAATGGATGCTGCTGCCCTTCTATCAGGGCGGAACGTTCGGAGCCTTCTCGACGTCCATCGGCCTGCGGGTATACGATTTCCTGGCCGGCGTGAAAAAGAGCGAGCGCCGCAGCATGCTGAGCCCGCAGGAGACGCTGGATAAAGAGCCGCTGCTCAAGGAGAAACACCTGAAAGGCGGCGGCTACTATGTCGAATACCGCACGGACGATGCGCGGCTGACGATCGAAGTGATGAAGAAAGCCGTCGAGTTCGGCGTGCAGGCCGTGTCTTATGCGAAAGTCGAAGCTTTCGAGTACGAGAACGGACGGGTCACCGGCGTGCGCGTAGCCGATCAGCTCTCCGGCGAAACGCACCTGATCCGGGCAAAACGGATCGTCAACGCGGCCGGACCGTGGGTGGACACTCTCCGCGAGCGCGACGGCTCGAAGAAAGGGAAGACGCTCCGTCTGACGAAGGGCGTCCACCTTGTCTTCGACGGGGAGCGGTTCCCGCTGCGGCAGGCGATTTACTTCGATACGCCGGACGGCCGGATGCTGTTTGCCATTCCGAGAGACGGCAAAACGTACATCGGCACGACCGATACGAACTATAAGGAGGATATCGCTCATCCGGTCATGACAACGGAAGACCGGACGTATATCATCCGTGCGGCCAACGAGATGTTCCCGAGCCTACGGCTGACGGAGCAGGATGTCGAGTCCAGACTGGGCGGGGCTTCGTCCGCTCATTCATCAGGAGGGCAAGGACCCTTCGGAGATCTCGCGCAAAGACGAGATATTCGTTTCGGACTCCGGCCTGATCTCCATTGCGGGCGGCAAACTGACCGGATACCGGAAAATGGCCGAAACCGTCGTGGACCTGGTCGTCCGCCAGCTTCAGGAAGCGGGGGGCATCCAGGTGTCCGAATGCCAGACGAGAACGCTCCCCATCTCGGGCGGTGATGTGGGCGGCTCTGCCCGCTACCCGCAGTTTGTGGAGCAGAAAGTCGCGGACGGGCAGAAGATCGGCCTGACGGTAATGGAAGCCCGTCTGCTTGCCCAGCGCTACGGCTCCAACATCGATAAAGTTTATCGTCTGATCGAAACGAAGCGGGGAGAAGCGGAAACGTTCCGCATGCCGGCCTCGCTGTTCGGTTCGCTCGTGTATTCGATCGAGCAGGAAATGACCGTCAAGCCCTCGGACTTCTTCGTCCGCCGGACGGGCGCGGTGTTTTTCAACATCAAGTGGGTGAGAACGTGGAAAGAGCCTGTAATCCATTACATGGCGTCCCGGTTCAACTGGACGGAGGAGCAGCGCGCCGCTTATACGGCGGAGCTGGAGCGGGATCTGCATGACGCGGTCGTGCCGGTTGACGAGAAAACCCCTGAGCTTGTGCGCTGATAGTACGTATGAGTACGTATGGATTGGAAACGATGATAGGGATCAATTGTAGAGAGCAATACTAGAGAGCATTGATAGAAAGCATTGATAGAAAACATTGATAGAAAACATTGATAGAAAACATTGATAGAAAGCACTGATAGAACTATCAACAGAATTACTAGTAGAATATAGGTCTGCGCATTGTGGAAAATCAACGGAACGGATTGCCCCTGTGAAATAAAGGTGGGATAGAGACTCTTTGCCCGGAAAAGGACTGTCGAACAGATGCCTTTCGGGTGAAGGGTCTTTTTTTTCGCCGGCTAAAATAAGGAGGATACCCCGGCAGCCCCTCGCCCGGGCTTTTGTTGACGGGGCAGGCAATATTTGTTATAGTTCTTTCATCAAATAATTCTACAGGTGAACTATATGATTGTAGAACTATGTAGGATACAGCGTAGACATACGGGAAAGGGGTTATTATGGACGAAACATTGCTGGCACAAATTATCGACAGATATGAGAGCACGTCCTTCACGGTAAACCGCCGGCTTAACGCCATGATCAAGGACCGGATGCCGGAAGAGCTGACTCAGGAGCAGTACTCTACCCTCCGTTATATGCAGAGCCGGGATAAATGCACGTCCTCCGAGCTGGCGGACATTTTTTGTGTGGGCAAAAGCTCCATTACGGCGATTATCACCCGGCTTGTCGACAAGGAACTTATTACCCGGCTGCCGGACGAAAAGGACCGCAGAGTGACTTATTTGGCGCTCACCGATAAAGGAACGGCGGCCGTCAACGAAATGCGGCTCCGCATTCAGGAACTGCTGGCGGGCGTTATCAAACATTTTGACGGGCAGGAAGCAATAGTGTTTATAGAGACCTTTGAAAAACTTGCGAACGTCTTGATGCAGACGGATGAGGGGAGCAGACACAAGGGATGAGAACCGTATTGAAGCTCAGATGGCTCATATTGGTGCTGTGGATCGCCGTGGCGGCGGGGCTGATGCTCACTGCGCCGAACATGGAATCGCTGGTCCGGGAGAAAGGCCAGATTACCGTACCGGAAGGGTATTCCTCCACGAAGGCGTCCAAACTGATCGAGGAAATGAAGAAAGGATCTCCCGAAGCGGAGGGGGAAGAATCGTCCGTGCTGGTATTTCACGGCACGGAGAAACTGACGCAAGCTCAGCTTGACGAAGTCAAGCGCGGAGTCGACAAACTCAAGAACGCCAAGGATTCCGCGGGCGTTACGAGCGTGATGACGCATTTTGACAATAAGGAACTGGAAAAGCAGATGGTATCCGCGGACGGGAAAACCGTGCTCGTGCTCGTGAATACGGCCAAAGACGGCCGGGAAGCCAAAGAAATCCGCGATGCGTTGTATAGTACCGTTTCCGACATTAAAGTGGAGCACTATTACACCGGAAACTGGCTGATCCAGGAGGATGTGATGGCAAGCTCGCAGGACGGGCTCAAGAAAACGGAGTATATCACCGTTATTTTCATTCTGGCCATCCTGTTCATCGTATTCCGCTCGGCGGTTGCGCCTTTTATTCCGCTTCTGACGGTGGGCTTCAGCTATCTGGTCTCGCAATCCGTCGTGGCTTTTCTCGTGAAGTATGCGGATTTTCCGCTGTCGAACTTTACGCAGATCTTCCTCGTCGCCGTCTTATTCGGGATCGGGACCGACTACTGCATCCTGCTGATCTCCCGGTTCAAGGAAGAGCTTGCCCGTTCGGGTGATAAAACGGAGGCGATCCTCGCCACGTACCGTACGGCGGGACGGACCGTATTCTTCTCGGGACTGGCGGTTCTGGTCGGATTCGCTTCCATCGGTCTCTCGACCTTCGTCTTGTACCGTTCGGCGGTTGCCGTAGCGGTCGGCGTAGCCGTCATGCTGCTTGCGCTGGTTACGCTCGTGCCGTTCTTTATGGCCGTTCTGGGCAAGGTGATTTTCTGGCCGGCCAAAGGCTCTCTGGAGCACAAACCGAGCCGTCTGTGGGGCGCCGTAGGATCTTTTTCGTTGAAAAAGCCGCTCTGGTCCCTGGTGATCCTCGCGGTCATTATCGTTCCTTTCCTGGTCGCGTACAAGGGATCGACCTCGTTCAACTCCCTGGATGAAATCGGGGAAAAATACGATTCGGTCAAAGCGTTTAACCTGATCTCCTCCAGCTTCGGCCCCGGAGATACGCTGCCTTCGACGGTCGTCGTGAAAACCGACAAGGCGCTCGACAATTCGGAAGGGCTGGCGGCTGTCGAGCAGATCACGCGCGAGCTGGCGAAGGTCGACGGCGTGAAGAGCGTCCGCAGCGTAACCCGTCCGACGGGAGAGACGCTTGACGATCTGCAGGTAGCCAATCAGGTCGACAAGCTTGAAGGCGGCATCGGCCAAAGCGGCGACGGTCTCGGAGAGATCGGCAAAGGCCTCTCCGAAGCAAGCAGTGCGCTCAGCGCCAATGCGCCGAAGCTGAACCAGGCCGCGGACGGCGCGAAGCAGCTGGTCGACGGCACGAACGCCCTCAAGACGGGCGTTGTTCAGCTCGGCGACGGGCTGGAGCGCCTGGAGGCGGGCCTGCGCAGCGGCTCCGCAGGTGCGGGAGAGCTCCGCGCGGGGCTCGCGCAGGCCAAGGCAAGCGCAGATCAGCTCGCCGCGGCGAGCAATGACCTGCTTGCCGGTTACAAGCAGGTCGGCGGCGGCATCGGCCAGCTGACCAAAGCTTACGGCGACGTCGCCTCGCAGGCTTCCGGGCTCGCCCAAGGGCTCGGCGACGTCGGCCAGGGGCTGGGCGGACTCGCGCAGAAGTACCCCGAGCTGAAGTCGGACCCCGACTTCCTTAAGACGCAGGGCGCGGTGACCCAGCTCCAGACGGGCGCGGCGCAGCTCGGCGAAGGGCTGAAGCAGCTCAACCAGCAGCTTGCCGGAGCGAATCAGGGTCTCCAGCAGGCGAACGCCGGCTTCGAGAAGGCCGCAGGCGGCCAGACCGCGCTGGCGCAGGGGCTGGCTCAGCTCTCCGACGGCATCGCCAAGCTGCAGGCAGGCATCGATCAAGCGGCCGACGGCCAAGGCCAGATCGTGGCGAAGCTGCCCGAGCTGACCAAGGGCTTCGACAAGCTGAGCAGCGGGCAGAAGGAGCTGCAGCAGGGCTTCGCCCAACTGAACGGCCAGCTCGGCGAGCTGACGGGCGGCCTCGACAAGAGCGTAAACGGCTTGTCGCAAGTGTCCGGCGGCCTGAAATCCGCGCAGGACTACCTGAAAGAACTTTCGGCTGCGCCGAATAAACAGATCAGCGGCTGGTTTATGCCGCAGGACGTTATCTCGGGGGCGGACTTCCAGCCTTCGCTGGATGCGTATATGTCCAAGGACCGCAAAATCGCGAAGTTCGAAGTCATCTTCGAGGGCAACCCGTACGAAGTCGAAACGCTCGAACAGTCCGGAGAGCTTACGGCCGCGGTAGATCGCGCCGTCAAAGGCACTCCGCTCCAGAATGCGACTTATGCCGTTGACGGCGTCACGAGCATGAACAACGATTTGAAAAACATCTCCGCAGCGGATTATTCGCGTACCGCGATGCTCATGCTGATCGGAATCGCGCTTATCCTGATCGTCTTGTTCCGTTCGGTTGTCATTCCGATTTATCTGATTCTATCGCTTCTTCTGACGTACTACACGTCAATGGCGATTACGGAAGTGATTTTCGTTCGGATGCTCGGGTACTCGGGTATCTCCTGGGCCGTTCCGTTCTTCGGTTTCGTGATGCTGATGGCGCTCGGAATCGACTACAGCATTTTCCTCATGGACCGGTTCAAGGAATACCGCCATCTGTCTCCGCAGCAGGCGATTCTGGAAGCGATGAAAAACATGGGGACGGTCATTATGTCTGCCGCCCTCATTCTGGGCGGAACGTTCGCGGCAATGCTGCCGTCGGGCGTCATGTCTCTGCTGCAGATTGCGACAATTGTATTGTGCGGACTTTTCCTGTACGCGCTCATCATGCTGCCGCTGTTTATTCCGGTCATGGTGCGGATGTTCGGTCCGGCCAACTGGTGGCCGTTTATGGGCCGCAAAGAACGTGGAGAAGACGCTTCTTACAGCGCCGACTCGGCTTCGCGCAGCCTGCATTAAACAGACGGAAAATTGAAAAGAACCTCCGGATTCGCTCTATTTGAAGCGGTCCGGAGGTTCTTTTATTCATTTAAACCACGTACCACTAGGTTGTAGTCGAGAGTCGATCCGTCATCGTTGTACATGTACACGATGTAAGCCCCGTGTACTCCAGGTAAGTCGGGACTGATTTTCCGATAGGTAAAAGAATGGGATTCTCCGGGTTGAAGAATCGTCTTCTCTACCTGAGTTTGCCCACTTGGGTATTTCACGCGATAAAACAGTCGTCGGTCGCCTTTGTTCTCCAGATAAAACCGGAATCCGTCTCCCGTTTTGAAGTCGAAAGGAAACCCGCCCTCCCCGGCTGCTGAGCCGCTTTGGTCGGCTAGTCTGACGGAAGCTTTCTTTTCCTCCTCGGTCGGAGGCTTTGACGGAATGGAAGATACCGGGGTGACGATTGGAAGCTCCGTGGATGCTGGAGTGCGCCTTTCAATATATTGGCGAAAAAAATCCGTTTTTTTATGCCCAGGAAATGAAACCATAAGGCAAGAGTCCACGTAATGAATGGTTATCTTTATATTAAGGGAGTAGATTACCGAAATGGAAAGTGACAGTTATTTGTTAAACCTTTTTATGATTGCTTTATTGATTGGACTCTCCGCGTTTTTCGTGGCAGTGGAATTCGCCGTTGTACGGCTCCGGGGCAGCCGGGTGGATCAGTTGATCGCCGAAGGCAAAAGCAACGCGAGAGCCGTGAAGCAGGTGCTTGCCAATCTGGACGGATATTTGTCCGCGTGTCAGCTCGGCATTACCATTACGTCTCTGGGTTTAGGCTGGTTGGGTGAACCGACGGTCGAGAAAATTTTGCATCCCGTTTTCGAATCCCTGCATCTGCACGAATCGTTAACCGGACTGCTTTCGTTTCTTATCGCGTTCATTATTATTACCTTCCTTCACGTCGTAATCGGGGAATTGGCTCCGAAAACGATCGCTATCCGCAAAACGGAGGCCGTGGCGCTGTTGACCGCTCGTCCGATCATCTGGTTTAACAAAGTCATGTATCCTTTCATCTGGGTGCTGAACGGTTCCGCCAACCAGCTTGTGAAGCTTTTCGGCATTAAGCCGGCATCGGAGCATGAAGAAGCGCACTCGGAAGAAGAGCTTCAGATTATTATTAACGAAAGTTTTGAAAGCGGTAAAATTAACCAGGCCGAGTACGGTTATGTCAGCCGTATCTTCGCTTTTGACAATATGCTGGCCAAAGATATTATGGTGCCCCGTACCGATATGATCTGCCTGTACGCGAACAAGTCCAGAGAAGAAAATCTGGCGATTATCAAAGAACAGCAGTATACCCGTTTTCCCGTTGTCGAAGAGAGCAAGGATAACGTGATCGGGATTGTGAATACGAAGAAATTTTTCCTGGCTTACGAGGATGACGAGGAGCTTGATGTCACCACGCTCATCCAGCCGGTTATGGCGGTTTCCGAAGTCATTCCCGTGAATGCACTCCTCAAAAGGATGCAGAAAGAAGGCACGCACATCGCCATTCTTATCGATGAATACGGCGGCACCTCGGGTATGGTTACGATTGAGGACATTTTGGAGGAAATCGTCGGCGAAATTCGGGATGAATTCGATATGAAAGAAGAGCCGGAAATTCTTGTAAAAGGCGAGGGTCATCTCGTTTTGGACGGCAAAGTATCCGTGCCTATCGTAAACGACCGCTTGCTTGTGGACCTGGAAACCGAAAGGTGGGATACGATCGGAGGGTGGCTGTACGGTCACCGGGACGATCTTTCCGAAGGGGAATCCCTGACTTACGAGAACGTGAAATTTACCGTGCTGGAACGGGAGAAAAACCGGTACCTGAAGCTCGAAGTGATGCGTATCGACGATTAACGGCAGCCATCGGACAAAAAGCGGGCAGACGGCCCGTGACCGGAGTGAGCGGATACAACCGAAGAAGCTCTACCCGTTACCGGAGTGATGTTTAGAAGCAATTCTCATCTCTGCGGCTGGAAATATAGGAAACCCCCGGGCTCGTTCTTAAGAGCGAACCCGGGGGTTTTTGTTGTTTTGACGTGCTCGCGGTTATCCCACTTCGCGGAATTGGCTGCTGTACAGCTCGTAATAAAATCCTCCGGCGGCCAAAAGTTCTTCATGCGTTCCGCGCTCAAGGATCTTACCGCCGTTCAGGACGAGGATAAGATCGGCGTCGCGTATCGTGCTGAGGCGGTGCGCAATGACGAAGCTGGTCCGCCCTTTCATGAGCAGATTCATGGCTTCCTGGATATGCATCTCCGTCCGGGTATCGACGCTGCTGGTAGCTTCGTCGAGAACGAGGACGGCCGGATCGGCGAGAATGGCGCGGGCAATCGTGATCAGCTGCCGCTGACCGTGGCTTAGATTGCCGCCTTCGGAGGACATCGGCGTGTCGTAGCCGTGAGGAAGCTTGCGGATGAAACCGTCCGCGTTCGCCAGTCTGGCCGCGGCCTCCACTTCCTCGTCGGTGGCGTCGAGCCGGCCGTACCGGATGTTCTCGCGGAGCGTGTCCGAGAACAGGTAGGCGTCCTGGAGAACGATGCCGAGCTGTCCGCGGAGGCTGTCCTTGTCGAGCTCCCGGATATCGGTTCCGTCGATCCGGATAGCTCCTCCGTCAATCTCGTAGAACCGGGTGAGCAGGTTGACGATGGTCGTTTTACCGGCTCCGGTCGGTCCTACGAGAGCGATCGTATCCCCCGGCTTCGCGGTAAAGGAGATATCCGAAAGAATCGGGGAACCCGGCTTGTAAGAGAAGGAAACATCTTCGAAAATGACCTCACCCGCAACTTTCAGAGGACGACTGTCAGCGTCATTGTCCTTTTTCGAATGAGGGATGTCGGGATATTCCGTTTTGGCATCAAGTACTTCGAATACCCGTTCGGCGCCGGCAATTCCGGACTGGATCAGGTTGTACTGATTCGCCAGATCGTTGATCGGGCGGGTGAACTGCTTGGAATAATTCAGGAAGCTGACGATGACCCCGAGAGTTGTCCATCCTCTGATTACGAGCCATCCGCCGATTGCGGCGATAAGAGCGAAGCTGAAGTTATTGACCACGTTGTTGAATGGGCCAACCATGCCGGAGTAAATCTGGGCCTTCGCTCCGGCTTCACGCAGCTCGCCGTTGATTTCCTTGAAACGGTCGGCTGTCTGGCGCTCCCGGCGGAGCACTTGAACGACTTTCTGGCCCGATATCGTCTCCTGGATAAATCCGTTCAGCTCTCCCAGGCTTTTCTGCTGGCCCTTGAAATGAGTGCGGGTCCTCCGGGAGATTTGTCCGGTTAAATAAATGGTCACCGGCACGGAAAGCAGCGTGACCAGCGTGAGCCAGATGTTCATGGTCAACATAAGCACAAGGGAGCCTGCAATTGTGACCACGCTGGTCATAAGCTGAATGACACTTTGATTCAACGTGTTCGAGACGTTCTCGATATCATTGGTCGTGCGGCTCATCAGCTCTCCATGCGTCCGGCTGTCGAAAAAATTCAGCGGAAGCTTCTGAAGATGGGCGAACAAGTCATGCCGCAGGTTCTGCACGGTGCGCTGTGAGACGGCAGCCATCACGTAGGCCTGAAACCAGTTCATCACGGAGCTGAACAGATAGATGCCGAGCAGAAGCAGGCAGAGCCTCAGAAGACCGCCGTAATCCCGGGGCAGAATGTAGTCGTCCACAGCCCGTCCGAGCAGGTAAGGGGCGATCAGCCCGGCACCGGCACTGAGCACGGTCAGGATGACGACAGCCGCCAGTCCCTTGCGCTGGCGTCCGAGATACCGGCTCAGCCTGCCGAGTGTGGCGCCCGTGTTCTTGGCACGTACTTTCTGCGTCATGGGCGGGCCTCCGGGACCCGGCCCCCGGCCGGCAGGTCCGCCTAAGCCCATCGGGGGTTGCGGTGCGGAGGAACCGCTGTTTTGGGGCTTATCCGCCATGGATGACTTCCTCCCTTCCCTGTTGGGATTTGTAAATGTCGCGGTAAACCGGGCTGCCGGCGAGAAGCTCGGCGTGGGTGCCGCTTGCGGCGATACGGCCGTCTTCCAGCACGAGAATCTGATCGGCGTCGACGACCGATGAGATGCGCTGTGCGATCAGCAGGCGCGTACTGTGCGCCATCCGCTCCTTCAGCGCCTGCTGGATACGGGCCTCGGTCGCCAGGTCCACCGCGCTCGTAGAATCGTCGAGGATGAGGACCGCCGGCCGGACCAGCAGGGCGCGGGCGATCGAGATGCGCTGCTTCTGGCCCCCGGAGAGATTGACGCCTCTCTGGCCGAGCAGGGTGTCATAGCCTTCCGGCAGACCGGCGATGAAGGCGTGAATTTCGGCCGCGCGGGCTGCCGCTTCGATTTCTTCCTGCGTGGCGTCCGGCTTGCCGTAGGAAATATTTTCGCGGATGGTGCCGCTGAACAGGATGGCCTGCTGGAGTACCATGCCTACACGGCTGCGCAGGTGCTCCAGAGCGATGTCCTTGACGTCCGTTCCGTCAATAAGGACACGTCCGGCCGTCGGGTCGTACAGCCGCGGAATGAGATGGACGAGGGAAGTCTTGCCCGAGCCCGTCGCTCCCAGAATGGCCAGCGTCCGGCCGGGTTCGACCGTGAAACTGATGTCGCTGAGGGCGAGCTCCCGGCCGTCTTCGTCGTAAGCGAAAGAAACCCGGTCGAAGACGACACGGCCCGCAACGACCGCATCGGTGGAAGCGTCCGGCTTGTCCGCGATTTCCGGCTGCGCCTCGAACACTTCATTGATCCGCCCGGCGGAAGCTCTCGCTCTCGTGACAAACATCATCATCATGCCCACGGTAAGCAGGGAAGTGAGAACCTGGGTCACATAGTTGAGGAAAGCGATAAGGTCTCCCACGGGAAAAGAAAGATTCCACGTCTGGGCGCCGCCGTACCAGAGCACGGCTACCAGACTGACGTTCATGATGAACGTCATAACGGGGGCGTTCAAAGCGATCGTCCGCGCCGCTTTCAGGGCGATTTCCGTGAAATCCCGGTTCGCTTCGCCGAAGCGTTTGCGCTCGAAATCCGACCGCACGAAAGCTTTCACCACACGGATGCCGCCAAGATTTTCCTGGAGAACCGTGTTCACCCGGTCGAGCTTCTCCTGTACCTTCAAGAAGAGGGGCTGGGATACGCGGATGAGCAAGTACAGCACGAGAAAAAGAACGGGAATGGCGGCAGCGAGGATCAAAGCAAGCCGCGGATTCAGCATAAACGACATAATGACCCCGCCTATGGCGAGGAAAGGCGCTCTGACGAGGACTCGCAGGGTCATCTGAACCAGGGTCTGAACTTGCACGATGTCTCCCGTCAGACGCGTAATGAGCGACCCCGATGTGAACTTGTCGAGATTCCGGAAAGAGAATGTCTGGGTTTTCCTGAATAGTTCGTCCCTCAGATCGGCCCCGAAATTTTGCGAAGCGATGCTGGAGTATACGGTGCATCCGGCACCGCCGATCAGACCGATCAAGGCCACGCCGAGCATAAGCAGCCCTTTGTCTCTTATCGTGGCAAGATCTCCGGCCGCCACGCCTTGATTGACGATGTCGGCCATCAGCTTGGGCTGGAGCAGATCCATGTATACTTCAAGAAGCATGAGAAGCGGAGCGAGTACGGCCGCTTTCCAGTAAGGTTTTAAGTATCGGCTCAAAGCAAACAGGACAGTCACCTCCTTTTAATTTGCCGGCTAATCGATTTGTTCCTCGATATCTTTCAAGTTTTCATACATTTGGAGCAGGAGACGTCGGAAAAGAAGCTTCTCTTCCGTCAGAAAGCCCTTCAGGCACGTTTCCTCGATTTCGCGGAGGGCCTGCTTGACGGCGGTCGTTGCCCGGTGCCCCTTATCCGTCAGATACACACGCGATACCCGCTGATCCCTGCTGTCGGTTCCCCGCCGGAGAAGTCCGGTTTTCTCCATCCGTGTAATCATGACGGTAAGCGTGGCAGGCTTTACGCGCATTTGAGCGGCCAGTTCGTGCTGGCTCTGGCCGTCTTTCTCGGACAAGCGGATGAGCAGAGGCGGCTGCCCCGGATAGACCTCGTACTCTTGAAGCAGCTCATGCAGGTGGCGGCGGTGCAGCTTGAAAACCCGTGACAGGATCTGCAAGACGGAATCCGATTGGTAAATATCCATACAGGCTTCTGGCTCCCTCCTTTATTAGTTAGTCGGCTAATGATTAGTGTACGGGCATTTCCGGGACGGGTCAATGGACAGAATCCTTCAAAATAAACTGCCCGGGGCACACATACATGAAAAATGTGCTACCGTAGCATACATGAAAAGTCCTGTCAGGTGCATACGTCCGGAGCATGCATGAAAAAAGACCTGCCCGGAGGCAGGTCCCGCTTCTAATGGATAAGCTTACTTTCTTTGGCGCGGCTTATGAATTTGGCGCTGGATTTATTGATGACTTTCTTAAGCGCCAGTCCGATAAGCAGGGTAATGCCGATATACACGGCCATCATGACCAAATCTTCCATAATAATATCCCAGAGGATGCCGCCGACGGCTTCCCGCATCATGCTGATTCCGTACGTGAAGGGCAGATACGGATGGATCGCCTGAAAGAACGGAGGAGTCACCTGGATCGGGAACGTCCCTCCGGAGCCTGCCAGCTGCAGCACGAGAAGCACGATAGCCATCGCTTTGCCTACATTGCCGAATACGGAGACGAGCGTGTACACGATGAGCATGAACACCGCGCTGAGCACCATTCCGAACAGGACGAACCACAATTTGTCGACGACATAGGTTTTCAGGATGAACATGTCGCCCAGCGTGACCATCAGCGACTGCATAACGGCCAGCGTGCCGAACGTCAAATAACGGCCGAAAAACACCTGATAGCTCTTGTAGCCCGGCTCGTGCACTTCTACCGTCAGCAGGGACACGAGAAGCAGAGCGCCGACCCACAGGGAAAGCGTCGTGAAGAACGGTGACATGGCCGACCCGTAATTCGGAATCGGGAACAGCTTGTTTTCTTTGAGCTGCACCGGCTCGGAGAAGAACTCGCTTTCCTTCTCGAAGTTGTTTTTGAGAAGGTCGATCAGCTCCGTCAGGTTGCCTTCTTTCTCGAAGGCACGGATTTTATCGGCCAAATCCTTGATTTTCGTCTCTACCTCCGGCAGGCGGGCCTGGATCTCTTTGAGCTCTTTGTCACCGAGAGCCAGTCCCTTCGCCGCGTCTCCGAGAATTTTTTGAAGATCCGGGATGCTTTTGACAGCTTCGCTCAGTACGGTATGGGCATTCTGGGCGGTCTTCTTCGCCTTGGCGATTCCCTGGAGAATCTGCGGCTGAATTTCGCTGTCGTACCGGCCCAGAATATCGCCGATGAATCCGGCCGCTTCCTTCGAGAGGCGATTCAGGTTGTCGATCAGCTCCTGCGCGGGTTTCTCGCCTTTGTCGATCGCATCCCTGATCTTGCCGACCGTCGTCAGCTGCTGCTGGAAGCGGTCCTTGACGGACTTCAGCCGGTCGATCACGAACGGCATCACTTTGCCGCCCGTGTACTTATTCAATTGTTCGAACAAGCCGATCATCCGGTCCGTCACCTCAACGGCAACCGTGAGACGCTGCGAGGCCCGGTCGAGAGCGGCCTTGGCGACGGCGGGGTCGAAGTTGGCGTCCTGCAGAATGCCGGTCAGCTCCTGCGTAGCCGTCGCCGTCTGCTGGAGCAGCAAGAGGTCCTGCTTGATGTTCGGACCGAGCGCTTCGACGGCCTCCGAGCCTTTGCCCAGGAAGTCGCCCAGCTTGTTGGTGAATGTTTCCCCGTCTTTGGCGAGCTGGGTCACGATCGGCAGGTTGTCCTGTGCCTTTTTTACAATGTCATTCGACTTATGTACATCGTCCAGTGCGACACCGACGGCCTGATTGAGCTCGGGAAACACCGTTTCCAGTTTGAAAACGAGTGTTTTCACTTTCTCGATCGTCGGCAGTTCGTTCTCAAGCTCGACGCCGACCTCGTTGAAGATCTGGAAGATCGTTCCGTTTGCCACCTTGATAAAATTGCGGCTGACTTCGTCGATGACGCCTGTGGCTCCCTTGGACGTGATTTTCGGCGAGACGGCGTTGATTTTCTCGTTCACGAAGTAGAGAATGTCCGCTTTTTGCGGATCATCGGTCAGCACGGTGGCGATTTTGGCGGAGAAATCGGCGGGAATGACGATACTGGCGTAATAATCCCCGTGGTTGACGCCTTTCATCGCTTCTTTCTCGTCGACGAAAGTCCAGCCGATCTTTTCATTTTTTTTGAGGGAGGCTACAATCTCTTCCCCCAGGTTCAGCTGCTTGCCGCGCAGGGCGGCTCCTTCGTCGTTGTTGGCGACCGCGATAGCGATGCCTCCGGTCTGGCCGTACGGATCCCAGGAAGCCTCGATATTAAACCACGCGTAAAGCGAGGGAAGGAATACAAGGCCTAGAATAATGACAGCGGCCACCCAATTGGTCGCGATGTTCCGGATATCACGGGCGTAAATGGACCCAATTTTTCTCATAAGCGTTTCTGTGTCTCCTGTCTCCATACAGAGTTGATGTTAGTATTGCTTAGCTGCCTCCCAGACATACCCATTATCGGTCGCAGGCTCCCTCATTTGTATATTTAAACAGGGAATCACGATGTTAACAACACCGGGCGGTTTTGGCAAGCAGGGAATGGGAACAGAGGCGGGGACAAAAAAAGCGGCCGGATGCAGGCCGGTCCTCTCCCGGTTTCATGCGGTACAGGCAAATAAAAAAGAGCAGACCGGAGTCTGCCCTTTTTAACGTCCCGCTTAGGACGGGTTCAATTCCAATTCATCCTCTTCGTCGCGGTCAAAGGACGCGCGGTCGAATTCGCCTTCGGAGTTGGCCACGATCAGCGTGGACACCGTGGTGCCCGTAGCGTTGATGGCCGTACGGCCCATATCGACGATCGCGTCGATCGCGAGAGTCAGGCCGAGACCTTCGAGCGGCAGACCGAGAGCGGTCAGAACGACCGTCGTCGAGATGGCAGCCGGTCCGGGTACGCCGGCAACGCCGACGGAGGAAATCATGCTGACGAGCACGATCAGAATGTAATCGGACACGCTCAGCGGAATGTGATAGACGCCTGCGACGAAGATCGCAACGACAGCGGGCCATACGCCGCCGCAGCCGTTCATGTTGATCGTCGCGCCGAGCGGAGCCACGAAGCTGGCGATACGCGGAGATACGCGCAGTCTTTTCGTCAGGACTTCCAGGTTAACCGGGAGTGTCGCGTAGCTGCTGCGGGTGGTGAAAGCAACGGCGATCGTCGGGTAAGCCTTGCGGAAGAACTTGAACGGGTTAACCTTGGCCACGAACGTAACCAGACCGCCGAACGTGATGATGAAGTGAAGCAGAAGCGCCGTGTACGTGGCCAGAATGAGCATGATCAGCGGCTTCAGAGTATCCACGCCGTACTTGGCGGACATAGCTGCGATCAGTGCGTATACGCCGTATGGAGTGAGGCGGATAACGTACTTGATCACCTGGTGAAGCACTTGAGCCAGCGAAGCGATCAGGTCTTTCACGGGTTTGACGGCATCGGGCTTCTTGGAACCGATATGAACGATGGCAACCGCCACGAAGATCGCGAAGATCAGAACCGGAACGACTTTGCCGGTCGCCATTTCATTGAAAGGATTCGACGGGACGAGATCCAGGATAACCTGGGAGAACGTCGGGATTTCTTTCGGTTTGAAATCTTTAAGCGTGCCTTGCGGAATACCGGAACCCGGATCGAACACGAGGGCGACAAGCAGCCCGATCAAGGCGGCGATACCGGTTGTCGCCAGGAACAGCCCGATCGTTTTCAGCCCGATTTTGCGGAGCTGTCCGAGGTTGGAAAGACCGGCGATACTGTTGATGACGAGCACGACTACGAGCGGAATCACCATCATTTTGATGAGATTGACGTAGATCGTACCGATCGTGCTGACGCTTTTTGCGTCGATTTTGTAGGTGTTGAAAATAAATCCTACGATAAGGCCGATACCGAGACCGATCAGGACGCGGTAGCCGAAGCTAACGCGTTTTTTGGCCAGGAAATGAAGAAAGACGATAATAACCAGAGAAACAACCAGGGAAATCCAGTTGGTCTCGAAAGCTTTGATCAAGTTGTTATTCATGAAGCCTGTTCCCCCTTAATGCTCATAAGTTTAGTCGGGATTAATGATATGTATCGTACTACCGGAACTCCTAAACGTCAAGCGGCAATTTTCAAGTTATTTTTCAAATCTATGTAAAGGATCGCCGGAATAGAAGAGCGGAAAGAGGGGCGGGCGTGAGAAAATATTCAGCCTGGGGTTGAGGGTGTTTTGGAACCGCGCATAGAAAGACTAGATTTCATTTCATCTTTTGTAAATAAATTCTAGCATCCATTATAATGAAGAAAAGAGTTCAAAGGAGACGATAAGGATGTCCTTTACAGGAGTCGATAAATGGAGAAAAAGCGCGCTGCTCGGCCTGCTCGTCCTCGCGCTGGGAGCGTCCGCTTGCGAATCGGCCGGTTCCCCGGATGGGGCTGCAAAGAAGGCTGCCGAAGAGGCCGGCAAGGAACGGGCTGCAGCCGCAAAGAACGCCGCCATCGTACTGCCCGAAGGCGCCACTTTACAGGAGCGGTTCAAAGTGCCGAAAGGATTCGAACGCACGGAGGCCGGGCCGGGAAGTTTTGCCGCCTTTTTACGGGGACTGAAGCTGAAGCCGGACGGTTCGGTCGTTCATCTGTTCGACGGACGCGAGAAAAACAAGCCGGGGGTCTATGAGGCGGTGGTCGATATTCCGATCGGCAGCCGCGATCTGCATCAGTGCGCCGATGCGGTCATGCTGCTGCGTGCCCAATATTTATTCGAGCGGAAGCAGTACGGGGAGATTCATTTTAACTTTGTGAACGGGTTTAAAGCCGAGTATTCAAAATGGATGAACGGATATCGGATTAAGATGAATGGAAATCAGGCGTCGTGGGTAAAAAATGCTGGAGCCGATAACAGCCAGGAGGGATTCCGCAAGTTTATGGATGTGGTTTTTGCCTATGCGGGAACGTTATCGCTGGAAAAAGAGCTGATACCGGTCAAGAAAAGCGGTGTGAAGCCGGGAGATGTGTTTATTATCGGGGGATCGCCGGGACATGCGGTCATTGTCGTGGATACGGCGGTGAATAAGACGACGGGGGAGACGCTGTTTATGCTGGCTCAAAGCTACACGCCCGCCCAGGAGACGCAAATTTTGGCGAATCCGGAGAATCCCGCTCAGAGCCCTTGGTACACGCTTAAAGAAGGAGGCGGTCTGAAAACGCCGGAGTGGGAATTCGGCGAAAACAGTTTAAGGAGATTTCAGGGGAATTAGGAAGTAAAAACCGTTTTCAAACCTGAAATCCTCAATAAAATGAAATTTTATCCTTAAAGGTTGTAAACTAGAACGTTTATTAAGTAAGATAGACGTAAATCCATCCATTATGTGACATAGGGAGCGCTTGTCATGCAAAACTTTTGTTCGAAATGCTTCGTTGGGGAGCGCGGCTACACGGTCTATTTTGGCGGAAGGGAATCTTCCGTTTTTCTGGATGCCTATTTGCCGGAATACCCGGCGGATCAGTGGGATAAAATCGATTCACGGCTGTATTGGATGCACGAATCCCTGTTCAACGCCATGCTCGATTATGTGACCGCCCATCTGGAATATGCCAATATCCGGGCCGTGCGTGCGGACAAGCATGATCCCTTGCAGGGACTGGACAAGCTCAAGCCCGTCCAATTTTTCAAGGAAGAAAGAGATGCCCATTGGATTGACGATGTCATCACTAACCGTTCTATCCGGACATTTTACCAGCCTATCGTTTCTTTCGACGGGGTGGACAGTTCCATTATCGGCTACGAGCTGCTTTCGCGGGGAACCGCGCAGGACGGCGGGCTGATTCCGCCGGTTCAGCTGTTTCAGGCCGCTAAAGCGAGAGACCGCCTGTTCGCGCTGGACCGCACGTGCCGTCTGGAAGCGGTCCGGAACGCGGGCGGCCTGGATGACGGGCTGATTTTCATCAACTTCCTCCCAACGTCCATCTACAATCCCGTTCATTGTCTTCAATCGACGGTTGAGATGGTGGAGAGAACGGGCGTAAATCCCGAATCGATCGTTTTCGAAGTGGTGGAGAGCGAAGAAATCAACAATATGGATCACCTGAGAAGCATCTTGGCTTTTTACAAAAAACATGGCTTCCGCTATGCACTGGATGATGTCGGAACGGGTTTTAACAGCCTGCAGGTCCTTTCCGAGCTGGAACCGGACGTTGTGAAGCTGGCGCTTGAATTTTGCCGGGGCGTCAGTAAGGACAAAGGAAAACAGCGCGTCGCACGCGCTGTGGCAAGAATGACTCAGGAGCTTAATTCCCGTGCGCTCGCGGAAGGAATCGAGGACCGCGACGATCTGGAATGTCTCCGGGATCTGGGGTACGAATGGTTTCAGGGCTACTACTTCGGCAAGCCGGAGCCGCAGCCGCTGAGGGTTCTGCCGTCCAGGCCTGCATAAATATACAGTCTTTCGTCTAAATAAGCGGGACGACCGCTTAGTCCATCTCGTAAATCGAACCGGATTTGCTCGCGTAGAGCTCGGCGGCGACTTTCTCCGCATAGGCATCGGTCATGCCGGAGATATAGTCGGCGACCAGACGGGGCCAAGACCAGACGGAGCGGTGGCGCTCATAGTTCTCGATCCAGTCGGGGGGAATAATAAGCTGCCCGTGATCGGGAACCTTAAAGCTGTCCCACAGCCGGCGGATGATGATTTCGCTGCGCTTCTGGAGCCGCTGGACGCGGAAGTCCTTGACCAGCGTGACCCAGGCGAGCTTCTTGATGATCTCCATCGTGCGGAGAAGATCAAGGTCCTGACGGCCTTCGCGCACGAACGTGACGCGCTTCCAGCCTTTATCCGGGTCGTCGATGATGCCGACTCTGCCGGCGAAGGAGCTGACCCAGCGGGCTTTCATCTCTCGGCGCGTGCGCGAGGCTTCCCGGTCGCATTGGGCGTAGATGAGCTCCCACTGCTCCAGATACGAGGCGAGCACCTGCTTCACCATCGCGGCGATGTCCACCTGCTCCCAGCCGACTTCAAGGTTGCCCTGATCGTTCACGATTTCCTGGACGAGGTGCCCGATCAGCCGGTCGTCTTCGAAGAAGGAGCGGTTCATCTGGATTTTGCCGGCGCGGATGCCGTCCTCGATATCGTGCGTGGAATAGGCGATATCGTCGCACAAATCCATGAGCTGGGCTTCCAGCGTCGGGCAGCCTTCCGGCATGTTCCACATGTCCCGGAGCTGCCGGATGCCCTCCCATTCCATCCCGTACACGCCCTTGAGCCGTCCCGGCTCTTCCAGGCTGTACGGGTATTTGTTGATGGCCAACAGCACGGCGGCCGTCAAATCGAGGCCGCTGTCGCTGCCGGCGCGCTTCTCCAGAAACGTCAAAATCCTGAAGTTCTGCGCGTTTCCTTCGTAGGAGAGACCGTGCTCCTCCCCAAGGAGATGATTAAGCACTTCCTCGCCTTTATGGCCGAACGGAGGATGTCCCAAATCGTGCGCGAGCGAGGCGCATTCCACGACCGCAGGATCGATCATCAGGCCGGGATGCTCCCCGCCGATGCAAAACGCGTATTGTTTTCTCATACGCCGGGCAACCTCGCGGGCAATCTGCGAAACCTCGATGGAATGAGTGAGCCGCGTCCGGTAATAGTCACCGGTCCCTGCACCGAATACCTGCGATTTGCCCTGCAGCCGGCGGAACACCGGAGACTGGATAAGACGGGCGTAATCGCGCTCGTATTCGTCCCGTTCTTCGCTGAATGTCCCCAGAGCGGGTTCATCCAAACGGTACTTGCGCATATCCATCCACTGCTTCCCCCTTCCTGCTTTCTCTATATGTGAGTAATTCTTACACGTGAAGACGTTTTGCAAATTGTAGCACATCCGCTCCCCGCGGGAAAAGAGGACAAAGATTCAGGGAACCTTCGTCCAGACCGCAGCGGGCGGGGGGAAGGGAGTTATCGGCCGGAATTTCGGGGAAATACCGGGCCCGGCCCGCATCCGTTTTATTTATAAAGGATATCGCCTTTCAGGGATCCCACTTTATCCGTGATTTGACGGATATCGTCCTCCGTAACTCCGAAATGCCGCAAAGAGGCCTGCAGATGACGGACAATGCTGTCGAAATGCTCCGGCTGCAGATTAAGTCCCGTATGGGCTGCGGCCATCGATCTTCCCGTGTAGGGAGCGCCGCCGAGCGCGTAGCTGATGAAAGCCGTCTGATGACGCAGCTGTTTCGCCATATCCGTATCCCTGAAGAAATGATTGACGGATTCGTCCTCCATGACGCGCTTGTAAAAATCCTCCACAACCTTGCCGATTACGTCTTTTCCGCCAAGTTTTTCGTATAAACTGGTTTCCATTATTTATCGCCTCCTAGGTAGGGTCTTGCTCTCTTATATTACCCTCCTGAACATTAAAATCTCAAAAAATCCTGTCCTTCATTGACGGACTCTATCCCCTTGTAACGGAACACGAAAAAGCAGCCCCGTTTCAGAGGCTGCCGTTCAACCCGTACCGTGCGGATTCTGACTAGGTAACGTCTACCGACAAGATGTCCAGAGGCCCCCCTTCTGCCGCAATGGGAAGCAGATCATATACCGAGACAGGGAACATGGGGAAACCGACGTAATAGGGAGTGATTTCAAGAAGATCGAAATAGAGCACCAGCGCTTTGTCCGCCAAATAAAAGTTTTGATCGGGCCAGACGGATTTGAACGGAGGATGGAGCAGGGGCAGTTTCCGCCGTTGAAGCTGGACCCTTACGTGCTGCGAAAGCAGTTCCACGTAGCCGCTTCCGGGCTTGAAAAGCTGTGAGAGGGTGAAAAAACGGCCGGAATTTACATCGCATGTAAGAGATTCCGCAACGGTATAGCCATGGGCCATGGGAGCCGAATAGGCATAATTAGTGGCGATCAGGCTGAGCAGCCCTCTCTCGTTCGTCTTCACCTCATAATGCCCCATCATTTCCCGAAGGGTACCAGTCTGATATTTTTTCTGTTCGTAAACGAGGGAAGACGTAAGATCGGAGAACGCGGCGTTCAATTTTTTCTGCGCGGCGGCATTCGGGAGACCCGAAAGTCTCGGCGTATAGATCGTCACACCCGGGGATACGTCGGTTTCGGTTTCTACCTGCACGGGAAGCTGGAATAAGGAGGTCATGCTCTTCTTCCTTTCCGGATATCGTCTCATGCTAAACCTATTGCGGAAAAAAGGTTTTTAGACGTCCGGTCATGCAAACCGCCTTGAAAGAGGTTCCGCCCGGTTTACGGCGGTACTGGGCAGGGTGTCGGCGATTGCGATGTGGCTATCGGCTAGTTATATGGTGTTTTCTTTTTAATGTTCGTGTTTTGGTCGTTTAATTGAGCTGTTTCTATGTAAAATCGTCTTTTACAAAAAATAAACCGAATATTTAATGGGATTTAGGTTGACTTCGGACATGAATTTCGTTAACCTGTTTAAGGGGCAATTGTCCCGTAAACAACTTAATTTACGTTTTACCTATTCGTATATCTTTGGCAATACGGGCCAGAGGTCTCTACAAGGAACCGGAAATTCCTGGCTACGAATGGACGGTTTTTCCGTACCATTCGAAGGCCGGGATTTTTTTGTGCGCCCGGCTTAAAACCTGATACCTTTCATAACTGACTGGGGGATACGATCATGAGCAACCGTTACGACGTCATTATTGTAGGGGCCGGACCGGCCGGGATATTCGCTGCCTATGAATTTTCATTAAAATCACCGCACCTTAAAGTGCTGCTAGTAGATAAAGGGCATGACATCGACAGCCGCCGCTGTCCGATCCTTGAAGAGAAGATCAAACTGTGTCCGCCTGCCGCGGGACGGAAGGAATTCGCGGGCTGTCTGCCCGCATGCTCGATTACCGCAGGTTTCGGCGGAGCGGGAGCTTACAGTGACGGCAAGTTCAATATCACGACGGAATTCGGAGGCTGGCTGACGGACTATCTGCCGCCTTCCCGCGTGCTGGATCTCATCCGGTATGTGGATGACATCAACCTGAAACACGGCGCCCAGCAGACGCTGACGGACCCGCTAACGGACGTCGTGTCCTCCATTGAGAACCGCGCCTATGCGGCGGGACTCAAGCTTCTCCGGGCGCAAGTCCGCCATCTCGGAACGGAGCAGAATCTTGAAATTCTCCGCTCGATCAATACGTACCTGAAAACGAAAGTGGACATGCGTTTCAAAACAGAAGTAGCCGATCTGCTGACGAGCAAAACGGCCGAAGGCCATAAGATCCGGGGCATTGTGCTCAGCGGCGGGGAAGAGATCGAAGCCGATTCCGTGATCGTGGCGCCCGGCCGGGACGGTTCTGCCTGGCTGACGACCGTTTTGCGCAAGCGCCGCCTGAAAATGTACAACAACCAGGTCGACGTCGGTGTCCGCGTGGAAACGTCCGATGTGGTGATGCAGGAAATCAACAAGCATCTTTACGAAGGCAAATTCATTTTCAACACGTCGGTCGGCACCCGTGTCCGCACCTTCTGCAGCAATCCTTCGGGACATGTTGTCGTGGAAAATCACAGCGGCGTCATGGCGGCCAACGGCCACGCATACAAAGATCCGGCGCTCGGTTCGCGGAACACGAACTTCGCCCTGCTGGTCTCGCATCAGTTTACGGAGCCGTTCGATAAACCGAACGAATACGCCCGGGAGATTTGCAAACGTGCCAACGATCTTTCCAACGGAGGCGTCATCGTACAGAAATACGGCGATATTATCCGCGGCCGCCGCTCTACCGAAGGCCGGATCAAGGAAGGATTCCTGGAGCCTACGTTGAAAGAGGCCGTTCCCGGCGATCTGGGACTCGTTCTTCCTTACAATACGATGAAGAGTCTGGTCGAAATGGTAGAAGCGCTGGAAAAAGTAACGCCCGGCATCGCGTCCGAGCATACGCTGTTTTACGGCGTAGAGGCGAAATTCTATTCCGCCCGTCCGAAGCTCACCGAACAGCTCGAAACCGAAATCGCCGGCTTGTACTGCGGCGGGGACGGAGCGGGCGTAACGCGGGGACTGGCCCAGGCGGGTGCGGCGGGCGTATGGATCGCCCGTGCCGTAGCGGAACGGGCTCAAGGCTAAGCCTGAGCGGGCTTTAAGCGGGGTGAAGATCGCCGGGCTGACCTGCCGCCGGCATACCCTGTGCTGCGATGCGAATCGTACGAGCGGACGCGGGGCGCGTCCTTCGGGTTGCGCGGCTTTCTGGGAATGAGGTAAGCCCTGTAGACGGAATATCGTCTGCAGGGCTTTTTTGGTGCGCATGCCGCCGGCCGGATGGGATAGGAGAGGGCTGTCATAGGGGAGCCGCTCATGTGGGGCACTCTTCTGGAAACAGCCAGCGAAAACAGCGTGCTATAAGGAATAGGCGGAGGGGGCACTGCATCAAGCGGTGCGAAAAACGTTACTCGTCTACGTACCTGCCGGCATATGCAGCCACCAGATTCCGGCGCACTCCGGGAGTGTTACCCATCCGTTGCGCACGGTTTTCGCCGCCAGCTCCTCTCCGAAGAAGAAGCGTGCCATTTCTTCGGCTTCATTCAGGGAGGCAAAGGAGTAGTCCAGGCGGAACGTCTCGTGGGCAAAGCCGTATTTCTGCGTCAGCAGCGCATAGTAAGGCTTCAGGAACGCGGGAGGGTCCGGAACCTCAGTGCCGGTGCCCATCGTTTCCAGCAGAATGAGAGTTCCTCCGGGACGCAGCACCCTTCTCATCTCGGCAAGAGCTTGCGCCACGTTTGCTTCCCAGTCCGGGACGTCCGAGCCTGCAAGGTAGCAGAGGCTCCAGCCGCAGACGAGAAGATCGGCGGAGTCATCCGCCAGAGGGAGGCTGCGGTGGTCGGCGGCCGTGCAGCGCCAGTTCGTCAGCCCTGCCTGCCGGAGCTTGGAGGCGGTGATCTCCAGCATGCCGGAAGAAGCGTCCAGGGCGGTGACCGATGCGGCCTTCGGCGCCAAAACGGCCGTCAGGCGGCCCGTTCCCGCCCCAAGGTCCACGATATCCAGCCCTTCATACGGCCGGATACGTTCTATCCTTTCCGCCAAGCCGGGCTGTCTGGAGATCATCCGGTCGTACAGATGAGTCTGATTGAGGTAAATGTCGGTATGGTCGGGCATGCGGTTCGTTCCTCCATTGCGTAATAAGAATGTGGAATGAGATTCCTACTACACCCTAAGCTTTAACGCAGCGGTAAGGTCAAGGGGGGAGTAGGGAAAATGGAGCATGACGGAGTATAACATAGCATGACATAGCATTGGTGAGAATAAGCGAGCATAAGTGAGCATAAGTGAGCATGACTGTACAAGACGGAAAGCCGCCCGGCCCCCGGTCCTTTCCGGTGAAGCCCCTGTACTACATAAACCCGCGCCGGGCCGCCGCCAGATAAAGCTCGGGTGAAAGCTTGAGACATTTGCTTTCAAACCCGTTTGGAGCAAACCAGTCCAAAAAATCCAATTCACACGCCGTCGAATCCAAACGATCTTGGCCTGCCGGAACTTTTCCGCCGGGACTCCTGGTTATGAATCCCGTGATCGCTAGGCGGCCCTGCGGCTTCAGCACCCTGGCCATTTCGCTCAGCGCCAGTAGCTGCTGCCTGCCGGACAAATGGTGAAACGCAAAGCTGCTTACCACAAAATCGAACTGCCCTTCCGTATAGGGAATAGCGAGGAAATTACCGATTTTGGCCGCCATGTCCGGAAATTTGGAGCGGCAAATACGAAGCATTTCCTTGGATTGGTCGATTCCGTTCATGACCGCTCCGCGTTCCATCAACAATCCGGCGAGATTGCCGGTCCCGGTGCCCAGATCAAGCCCCGTTTCTCCGGGTACCGGATTGATTTCCTCCACGGTCCGTTCCAGTGCCTCCCGGTAACCGGGATAGGCCGAATCTCCGCTCCATACCCGCTTGTCGTGGGAAGAAGCCAGCTCGTCGAAGTTCCAGCGGTCCTCCCAGTTGCGGAGCTCCCGGACTTCGCGGGAATCCTGGGCCAGCCGGTAAAATTCCTCCAGGGGAAGCCCCCGGCTCCGCTGCAAGAGCCCGATCATATGATCGGTCGTCTGCAGGGTTTGCCTGGTCTCCAGCATGCGGGCGTACAGGACCGAGCGCTGCAGCTCCAGATAATGGAGCAGTTCCTCGTGCCCGCCCCGTTCCACCTGCACCAGAGCGGCTTGAATACCGCTTACGGACATGCCGGATTCGCGCAGAGCGACGATCGTCTGCAGCCTCCAGATTTCTTGTTCGGTAAAAGAGCGGTAACCGCTGGAGAGTTCCTTGCGGGGTGCGACCAACCCCTTTTCTTCATAAAAGCGGATAGCCCGAGCCGATATTCCCAGTCGTTTGGCGGCTTCCTTGATATGCATACCGGTTTCCTCCCGTATTTCAACCGGCCGAGCGCCGGAATTTGACCTTTCTCTTCCTCCATCGTAAACCTTCCCGTAACGTTAAAGTAAACCTTTTTTAAAGGAGCAGTCCGTGAAACTGTCAGAAAGTTTAATTTTGCGAGTCGGCCTTTTATACTGTTTAGTAGAGGATTAAATAGAATAAAAGAGTAGACGGGATTTTCTTCCGAACCGAACACACCGTCTAAGGAGGTCCGAGCGATGCGAATCGTATCAGGCGAAGAAATGTATGAAATCGACCGTCAAGCCGTAAACCTTATCGGATTAAGCGCCGACACGCTCATGGAAAGCGCGGGCCGGGCGGCCGCTTCCCTTCTGCTGGAACGGATTCCGCCGGAGGCGAAGGTTGTCGTGCTTTCCGGGGCGGGAAGCAACGGCGGAGACGGAATCGTGATTGCCAGAGTTCTGAAGGCGCACGGCCGGACCGTCTCTCTGTGGCTGATTCCGCCAAGAGACAAAATCAGAGGGGCCGCTGCGGCCGCTTTGTCCGTTTACGAAAAATCAGGCTACGCCGCTTCCGATTACAGAGGCTCCGAGGCCGAGCTGCAACGCGAGCTTGAGCGGGCGGACGCCATTGTCGACGCCCTGCTCGGCATCGGGGTGAACGGCCCTCTCCGCGAGCCGTACGGGAAGCTCATCGGGAAGATCAACGGGCAGCGCGCGGAGATCTACGCGATCGATCTCCCGAGCGGTGTTCCCGCGGACGGCGGGCCCGTCGAAGCGGCCGTCCGGGCGGATGCCACCGTGACCATCCAGTACCCGAAGCTCGGGGCGTTCACGAACCCGTCGGCTTCTTACGTCGGAGAGCTGCTCGTCGCCGACATCGGCATCCCGCCTGCCGCGGCCGCGGGCCTGCCCCGCCGCGCCCTGTGGACGCTGGCGGACGTGCGGCGGACTCTGCCGCGCCGGGAAGCGTCCTCCCACAAGGGGACGCACGGCAGGCTGCTGGTGGCCGGCGGGTCCCTGCCGATGCCCGGAGCCGTCGTGCTTGCTTCACGCGCGGCTCTTCGAAGCGGAGCCGGTCTCGTGACGGCGGCCGTGCCGGACTGCATCCACGCGATTGCGGCAGGGCATTACCCGGAGGCGATGTACCTGCCTTCACCGTCGGAGGACGGTTACTTCCGGGGCGGGCTGCCGCTGGGCGGCGCCTCCTTCGGCCTCATCGCCGCGGGCCCCGGCCTCGGCCGCACGGCGGGCGGCCGGGCTGTCGTGGAAGAGGTGCTGCGCCAGGACGTGCCGGTCCTGCTGGATGCGGACGCCCTGTTCCACGCCGCAGAGCTTCTGCCGCTGCTGCGGAAGCGCACCAGGCCGACGGTGCTGACGCCCCATCCGGGCGAAATGGCCCGGCTCACAGGCAGCACCGCCGCGGCGGTAGAGGACGACAGGTTCGGCGTGTCCGCCCGCTTTGCGGCCGAGACCGGCGCCTATGTCGTCCTGAAGGGGCCGCATACGATCGTGGCGGCCCCGGACGGCACGCAGCACGTCAACACGACGGGCAGCGCCACACTGGCCAAGGGCGGCTCCGGCGATGTGCTCACCGGCATAGCGGCCGCGTTTCTTCTTCAGCACGAGGACGTTCTGGAGGCCGTCAGCAATGCGGTGTTTATCCACGGGCTCGCTGCCAGTCTGCTGACGGAGGAACGCCACTCCCTTGCCGATGTGCTGGCCAGCGACGTAATCGAAAGCATCCCGGGAGCATTCCGGCATATTTACGGTGATGAGGGGGGCGCGGAAGGAAAACGGAAGAGATCCGGTGTCCGCTTCTTTTAGGCGGTATCCGCAGCTTTCGGGGACTTCTCTGCTGCGGATACGTATGCCTCTGATCCGGATGGGCGGCTGAAATAGGCCCAACTGCCGGTTCGAAGGCTGTTTGGTTGCCGGCGTTGTCATGAGTGATCGGCGTACGAGGGGGTGCAGTATGCGTTCCGCGCCGGCTTGCATGACCGCCATGATACGCCGCTACACTGTGTCCTGCCGGTACTGCACAGGTAACAACCGTATGCCGCACCGCACCGCTCTCCGGAAACCGCACTCGACATGAAAGGCGGCGTGTAAGACGAAAACGGGCCGGTGCCGGCCGTTTATCTCGTGCGCCGGAAGATAGGGAAGAACTTTTCATGCAGGATATAATGTGTCTTCGGGAGAATAGCTCCATAATGAGTTCCTGCAACAATTTGCATGTCTTAGAGCGAGATGAAAGAAGAATTCCTTTTCATATATTCCGTTTATTTACAAAAGTGGGGATGAGGCAGGAATTCCGGGACCGGAAGCGAATGCCTATTAAGGATCGCGATGTGAGGTTTGGAGGTTTTTTTGTATGCGAAAAATAAGTCTGCTGGCGCTTGCCGTGTTGTTGGCCCTAAGTCTGTATGTCCCGGCATTCGGAGCGGAGTCCCAACCCGGCTTGAAAAAAAGCGGATCGACTCCCCGTTACGAAAGACCGCAGGCTTTGAAGGAAGCGCTGCCCGGCCAGGTTATCGTCAAATACAAAGAAAAAGCGGATACGATGAGTATGCAAGGTTTGATGGGGCCCGAAAAGAAAGCGGACCTTCCCGATCCGCCGAGTTCGAAATACAAGCAGCGTGCAGGACCGAAAGGTCTGGTCACGATGGAATTTCCCAAATCGGAGCCGGTTTCGGACGTGCTTGAGGAACTGGAGAACGATCCCGAAGTTGATTTCGTCGAACCCGTTTATCCCGTATGGGCCGCCGAAACGAAAACCTCCGGAACGAACGGGGGAGAAGGGCGGGGCGCTGCGTCACGGTCAACGACGGGTTCCGCAAGTGCGGCGGATTCGCCCGCTAAAGCGGCTTTCGTACCGAACGATCCTTATGTGGAGCAGCAGTGGTGGTACCGGGCGATCCAGTCGGATCTCGCGGATACCGGTGCGGCGGAGGCCAAGCTGTCCGGTGTTGTGATCGCTGTTGTCGATACGGGCGTTGACCCGTCCCATGACGATCTGAAAGGCAGTCTCGTGGAAGGATACAATTTCGTCAACAACACGCCGAATACACGGGACGATAACGGTCACGGCACGAATGTGGCGGGGATTGCCGCCGCACCGAAGGACAATGATGTCGGAATTGCCGGAGTGGCCGCCGGGGCCAAAATTATGCCGGTTAAGGTGCTCGACAGCGAGGGATACGGAAGAACGGACGTCATTACCGAGGGCATTTATTGGGCCGTAGATCACGGAGCGGATGTAGTCAATCTCAGCCTGACTTCGGGGAGCTCCTCCCGGGTTATGGAAGAGGCGGTACAATATGCCCTGCAGAGAGGCGTGATCGTCGTTTCCGCCGCAGGCAACGAAAGCAATCACTGGACGGGCAGCGACACGGGAGAACTGGACCAGGTAAAAGGCAGCGAGGATCCGCTGGCCCACCGGTTCGTGAAGGATGTGGCCTTTCCGGCCAAGCTGCCGGGAGTCATTGCGGTAGGTGCCGTCGACTGGTATCCCCAAACGGAATTTATCGTGGCGGATTTCTCCAACTCCGGCAGCAGCCTAAGCGTGACCGCACCGGGCGTGGACATCTACAGCACGGATAAAGGCAACGGCTACACGGGGCGCAACGGCACTTCGATGGCGGCTCCGATGGTGTCCGGACTTGCCGCTCTCATCCTCGCAGGGGATGCCGGTCTGGATGATCTCTCCACTTCCGAAAGGGTGGAGCGCGTAGGCCGTATTATTTCCGAAACGGCCCAGGATCTGGGGCCCCCGGGCTTTGACGATGAATACGGGGCCGGGCTTATCGACGTCAAGAAAGCTATGGAAACACCCCGTGTAAGCATCCAGGCGGTTGACGGAAGCACGAATCTGACCGAAACGGGCGAGCTTAGGGCCGATATCCGGCTTCTTAACAAAGACGGTTCTCTTGCGGCAGGCGCGGGAGGGGCGGGCAAGGCGGATTTGTTCGCTTACACGTCGAACGGCACGGAGCCCCAGTTCGTCAAAACGTTAACGTTTCAAGCCAGTCAAGGAAAAGCTTCTCTTACATACAAGCCGGATAAAGCCGGCAAATATTTGCTTGTTGCTTATAACGATGAGAAGAGTCCGCTCTGGGTGAGCGGCGAGCTTACGTTCCGGAAGAACCCTCAAGCTCCCCAGGCCAGTCTTCGGAGCGGGAGCTACACGGGTACACAGAAAGTCACGCTGACCGCAGCCGATCCCGGCGCCAAAATCTATTACACCCTGACGGGAGCGGCCCCCACCGTGCAGTCAGCCGTTTATACCGGTCCGATCGAGATTTCCCGGACACAAACGCTGAGAGTCATCTCGGCGGCAGGCGGAGCCGTGAGCGAAGTCCGGACCTACCGCTATGATATCGCGATAAGCGGGGGGAATACCGGCGGAGGGGACGGAACCGGACAGCCTTCGCAGGAAACCGCCACGGCTGTGAAGACGGACTCCACCGTGATCCAGGAAAAAGGCTATGCCATGCTGGATGTGAAGGTCGCCGACGAGAATTTGCAGCCGCTGCTTAAAAATCCCGATGTAACTCTAATCGGGGTGGGGGCTCTCTCTTCCGGGAAGGACAACACCGCGGGTGCGAAGGTTCATCTCCCGGCATCCTTCTTCGGAAGCGGCCAGTCCAAAGGGCTGCTCATTACGACCGGCGAAGGAACGCTGAGGATGGACCCGGGTTCTCTGCAAGCGGACGGCAGCGAGGACGTGGTTATTTCACTCCGCCGGACACACGCGACCGAGAGCCTGACAGCGGCTTACCCCGAAGACGCATCGCCTATGTCTTCCATCCTGGAGATTAAAATAACGGCCGGTACCCGGTTGATCGGGAATCTCCAAAAGCCCGCGACCGTCACGCTCGCTCACGCTGCGGCGTCCGATTTGGGGGCCGATCCGGAGAAGATGGGCGCCTTCGTTTACACGGACGACGATTCCGAGTGGAAGTATGTCAAAGGGGCCGACAACGAGAACAGCATGACGTTTGCTGTTGAAGGCCCTTCGTACGCGGCCGTTTTCGCGGTCAGCCGCACGTTTGCGGACATGAGCGCTCATTGGGCGAAAAGACCCGTGGAGGTCCTCGCCGCCCGGCAGATCGTGGACGGAATGGACGCCAGCCGCTTCGTCCCGCAGGCGGGCGTGACACGCGCCCAGTTCGCGGCGATGCTGGCCCGTCTGCTACAGCTCCCCGGAGGCTCCGGAAGGCAAGCAGCAGTTCCGTGACGTCGCGAAAGGCGCCTGGTACGCCGACGTTATCGCCCGCTCTTACAGCGCGGGACTCGTCTCCGGCGTCACGGACGACCGCTTCATGCCGGACGAGCCCATCACGCGCGAGCAGATGGCCGCCATGCTGGTGCGGGCCTTCGCTTACGGCAGCGGCATAGCGCCGGAGGAGCTTCCCGTACCGAAGACGGCGTCTTTCGCGGACGAAAGCACGGCGGGGACCTGGGCGGTGCCGTTTATGCGGAAGGCCGCCGGGCTCGGCCTGATCGACGGCTACGAGGACGGCACCTTCAAGCCGTTGAACGGCGCTACGCGTGCGGAATCGGCAAGCGTGATTTACAAGCTGAGCGCGCGGGAATACTGATTTTTTTGACGAACGCTGAAAGTTTTAACGAACGTTAAAAGTATTACGGAGTTCTCCTTTCTTCCAAAACCGTCCCGGGCTTCGGCTCCGGGCGGTTTTTGGTTTTGGCGCACAAGCGGAAAGCCGGTGCGGTCCGGGTGGCATTTTAAAAAATAAGCGATATTTAAACCGGGGGCAGGCGATACTGATCGGCATAGGAAAAAACGCGGAATATACACGGTACGGTCGTGACAGGGATTGAAAAGAGCTAAAGAGCCCGCAGCGGGATAAATCGTGGACTCTTAGGAGCGCCGGTCGTCTTTTGCAGGTTGAACTCTCCCTTTGTTATGGGTATGATGGAATACAAATACCGAATTGGACTGCGGCAGCGATTTCCGATAAGAAAGAAAGGTTGATCCGGATGGAGAACAAAAGCGGCACTACAAATACAACCAACACCAATTTCATTAAAAACATCGTGATCGAAGATCTTAACGAGGGCCGTGTGGATACGGTCGTTACGCGTTTTCCGCCCGAACCTAACGGGTATCTGCATATCGGGCACGCCAAGTCGATCTGCCTGAACTTCGAGCTCGCGGACGAATTCAAAGGCAAGACAAACCTGCGTTTCGACGATACGAATCCGGCCAAGGAAGACGACGAGTTTGTCCGGGCGATCAAGGAAGACGTGCAGTGGCTGGGCTTCGATTGGGACGGACTCTTTTTCGCCTCCGATTATTTCGATTACATGTATGAAAAAGCGCAACTCCTGATCCGCAAAGGAAAAGCGTACGTGTGCCAGCTTAATGCGGAACAAATCCGCGAAGGCCGCGGAACGCTTACGGAGCCGGGCAAGGAAAGCCCGTACCGGGACCGCCCGGCGGAAGAAAGCCTGGATTTGTTCGAGCGCATGCGTAAAGGCGAGTTTAAGGACGGGGAAATGGTCCTTCGGGCGAAAATCAACATGGCATCGCCGAATATCAATCTGCGCGATCCGGTCATTTACCGCATTTCGCACGCGCATCACCACCGTACGGGAGATGCCTGGTGCATCTATCCGATGTACGCTTTCGCGCATCCGCTGGAGGATGCCCGCGAAGCGGTTACCCACTCCATCTGTACTCTGGAGTTCGAGGACCAGCGTCCCCTTTACGACTGGGTCATCCAGGAGTGCGAGACGGAACATGTGCCTCATCAATACGAATTCGCCAAGCTGAAGCTGACGGATACGATTATGGGCAAGCGCTACCTGAAGCAGATGGTGGACGAAGGAGTTGTGGACGGCTGGGACGATCCCCGTATGCCGACGGTTTCCGGCCTGCGCCGCCGGGGCTTTACGCCGGAATCGATCCGCAATTTCTGCCGCGAAATCGGCGTGACGAAGAGCGACAGCACGGTCGACGTGAAATACCTGGACCATTTTATCCGGGAAGATCTGAAACTGAAGGCTCCGCGGACGATGGGCATTTTGAAACCGCTCAAGGTTGTGATCACGAATTATCCCGAGGGCCAAGTGGAAATGCTGGATGCCGAAATCAACTCGGAGAACCCGGAGATGGGCGTCCGTCAAATTCCGTTTTCACGGGAGATTTATATCGAGCAGGACGATTTTATGGAAAATCCGCCGAGCAAATATTTCCGCTTATTTCCCGGCAACGAAGTGCGCCTGAAGCACGCCTACTTCATCAAATGCGAAGAAGCGGTTAAGGATGAAGCGGGCAACGTGATCGAGCTCCGCTGCACTTACGATCCCGAAACGAAGAGCGGAAGCGGATTTACCGGCCGCAAAGTGAAGGGAACGATTCACTGGGTGGAAGCGAGCCGCGCCGTGCCGGCCGAATTCCGGCTTTACGAGCCGCTGGTCCTGCCGGAACAGGAAGAGAAGGAAGAGGGAAGCACGTTCCTCGACCGGATCAACCCGAATTCCCTGGAGGTTCTGAACGGCTTTGTGGAAGAGAACATGAAGGATGCCGAAGGCGGCGATAAATTCCAGTTCTTCCGCCACGGGTACTTCAATGTCGATCCTAAAGCCTCCACGAAGGATCATCTGGTCTTCAATCTGACCGTATCGCTGAAAAGCTCTTTCGATATCAAGCAGGCTTAAGCCCTGCCGGATGGATAGGGAGCGGGGCCTGCTTAAGGCCCCTTCGCTCTTATGCGCCTCATCTCGCCGGTTGCGGTTTGCGGCCCCATACAAAAAGCAGGTTCAGGAGAGATTCCTGACCTGCTTTTTTTTGTGCCGGCGCAACAAGGCTAGCTCCCGGCGGCCGCCGCTTGAAGCCGGGCCGTGAGCAGCTCGCCGAAGGCGTCGGCGCTCCTCGGCGGTTCGGCGCCTTCCCGCAGCGCGCGGGGAAGGGACTGCCACAGCCGGAGGAGCAGGGGCAGTTCCAGCCCGATGCGTCCGATGGTCTCCGTCTCCGCGAAAACCTGCGCGGGCGGCCCCTGAAGCAGACAAGCGCCCTTGTCCATGACCAGCACCCGGTCCGCCCATGTGTAGGCCAGGTCCATGTCGTGGGTCGCCATGACCACGGTGACGCCGCTCCGCCGGATGTCCGCCAGCTCATCCAGCAGCAGCCGTTCCGACGCGCGGTCGAGATACGCCGTCGGCTCGTCGAGCAGCAGCAGGCTCGGCTCCAGCACGAGAACGCCGGCCAGGGTGACGCGCTTCTTCTGCCCGAGGCTGAGGTGATGGACAGGGGTATGGGCTAGATGTTCCAGGCCCAATCTTTCCAGCACCGCCCCGGTCCGGGCGCGGATTTCCGGCTCGGGAACGCCGGCGTTCCGCAAGCCGTAGGAGACGTCCTCGTACGGCGTACCGAGAATGAGCTGCTGCTCGGGGTCCTGGAAGACGAGTCCCACCTGTCTGCGCAGCTCCTGCAAATCTTTGCGCTTGTAGGACACAGGGATGCCTTTCCAGCGCACGGTCCCCGATTGCGGCCGGTGAATGCCGACGGCATGCAGGAAGAACGTCGATTTGCCGGAGCCGTTATGTCCGCAAAGCGCGATTTGCTGGCCGGCCGGAAGCGTCAGACTAAGTCCGTCCAAGGCTTTAGTACCGGTGCCGGGATAGCTGTAGACGACGTCCGCCAGTTCCAGAATCGGATTCGGATTCTGATTCGGATTCATGCGAATCCCCTCCATTTCAGCCAAATCTGTGCTGCCGTCAGCATGAGGATTCCCGTCACGCCTTCGGCTTTGTAGCGCCGCGGTACGGGGATCGCTTCATAGGGGGCGAGTTCGATCCGTTCCGTGAAGCCGCGGGAAGTAAGCCCGTAGGCCAGTCCCCGGTAACGCTGCATCGTCCGGCCGAACAGATGGACGATCAGCAGCGCGGTATCCCGCAGGCCGCCCGCGAATCCCTTCTGCCCGCCCCGGCAGCGCTGGGCGGTCCGCATGGCGTGAGCCGTATCGGCCAGCAAAAAAATAAAGCGGTACATAATCAGAGTCAGCTCGATCACGATCTGAGGAACGCGGATTTTTTTCATCACTTGAAGAATTTCCAGCAAAGGCGTCGTGAACAGAACAAATTGCAGACAAGCCAGGCAGGCGGAAACCCGCATAAACAGCTCGGCTGTGCGGGTTAAAGATTCCTTCGTGACGTATACGGTCCACGGACCGGCCGTTCCGATGATCCAACCCGAAGCAAGGGCAGTCCGGGGTTCCGCATGTGCTGAGAATTCGAGCAGGAGAGCCGGGAGGCTGGCCGCGAAGAAGAGCAGGGAACCGCCGTAAACGAGCCAGTAAAGATTGGCCGGGACACGCGCGTAAAGCAGAGACCAAAGTGTCATCCATCCGAACACGGCGGCTTGAACAGGCGGTGCCCCGGCATAGGAAAGCAAAAAGAGGCAGGCGGCAAATCCGCACTTCCAGACGGGAGAGACTCCCCGGAATGCGTTGGCGTAAGAAATCGTGTCAATCCGCTTGAGCATCATGCTTTCGGTTTCGGTTTGGAAGCTCTCCCCTTATACAGGCCGATTACATATCCGATAAAACCGGCCCCGAGCGCGGCCTGCAGCGCGAAAAGCATGCTTTCGGTTTCAGCCGGAGGTTCCATCAGCGATGCGAACCAAGGCTCGTAATCGGGAGCGATTTCTTGAATCGCTTCTTCCGCGGCCCCGTCGGCTCCACCGAACTCTCCTTGGACGAAAACGAGCGGCAGGACGGCAAGGAGGACGACTGCGGCCAGAATCCACACATTCTTTTTCCACGTTTTCATGAACGGTCAGCTCCTTTCAAATTTCGCTGCAGAGCGGAAATTTCATGCGGCGTATAGGCCTGCAGCCAGCTCAGAACCAGTACGGTCAGCAGTCCTTCGCTAATCGCGAGCGGAATCTGAGTAACGGCGAAGATTCCCGCAAATTTGGCAAAAGACGCGAGGATGCCGCCTTCAGCCGCGGGGAATGCCACCGCAAGCTGTACGGAAGTGACCAGATAGGTGGTCAGGTCGGCAAGCGCGGCGCCCGTAAAGACGGAGAGCTTCTGTCTGCCCGTCGATTTGATCATGAGCTTGTACACGGCATAGCCGACGAAAGGGCCCGCTACGGCCATCGAGAATGCGTTGGCGCCCAGTGTCGTAAGACCGCCGTGGGCGAGCAGGAGGGCTTGGAAGAGAAGGACGACGGAGCCGAGCACGCTCATGGGCAGCGGTCCGAACAGGATAGCTCCGAGTCCGGTGCCCGTCGGGTGGGAGCTGCTCCCCGTAACGGAAGGAATTTTCAGGGCGGACAAGACGAATGTAAAGGCGCCGGCCAGGCCGAGCATAAGCTTAAGCTCCGGCGTTTCTTTCGTAATCCGGACCAGAGCGCGGACGCCCAGGATGAAGAAAGGCAGGAAGACGACCCACCAGAATAAGGCCCAGAAGGGCGGCAAAAAGCCCTCCATGATATGCATGGCGTAAGCCGATTCGGGCTCGTTTATCAGGAAAAAGCAGACGAATCCGGCTATGAGCAGGAAAGACGCCAGGGGTTTACGGATGTTCATCGGAAATCCTCCTTTATGATGGGGGCCGCCTTAATGGGCGGTGATGCGGCAGCAGGGGTTCTTGCCCCTGCCGCGTTTTCGGACGCTGATTGTTTACACCGGCGGTCAGGCTGCCGGCTCCGCAAGCTCTTTCCGGTGATTCCGATCCGGCGGTTTCCGGTCCATTTTTCCGCACACAAAAAAAGACATCTTTCCCTTCGTAGGGGAACACGATGCCTTATGCACGCAACAAAAAAAGTTTGCGATCTCAAACACCTCCCTATTCCTCGTAGGTCGTATCAGTGCTGTCAAAACAGGCAGGTCTCCTGGCTCGGGGCTTCCATACCGGCGCCTTCCCGGAACGTTCTGGTTCCAGTGGCTTCTTGCCGGATGTGAATGAGAGTGTTTCCCCTTACAGTGGCGGGACCGCGACGGCATTTCACCGTTCTTCCCTTTTAAATTTTAGAGTGTCTCTAAAATACCCGTTTCCACAAATATGCGGTTTTCCGTGATAATACTACAGGATGTCCCAGACCTTGTCAATCGCGGAAAAGGCAAGATTTTCAAGGCCGGAACGCTGCGGAGAGCGGCTTCGCCAGGCTGTTTTTCCGCGGGATTTGAAATCGCTGTCTTTTAATCGGGCAAAAGAAAAACGAGAGGGGGTAGGCCCGCCCTCTCGCGTATAAGCATTTCTATAAAATTGGATCAAAGTCCGAGCGCCAAAATGGTCGGGCTTATAGAACGAAAATGCCGATCACGCCGGTTAAGATGCCCGTCAGGGCGACCATACCGGCCGTGAACCAGAGCACACGCGCGGGAAAAGCCTTGCGCACCATAATCAGGGAAGGCAGGCTGACGGCGGGCAGCGTCATTATAAGCGCGGCTGCCGGTCCCGTGCCGAGCCCCAGGGCCATCATCGTTTTGGCGATCGGAATTTCCGCGGCGGTCGGGATGACGAACAGGGTGCCGGCCAAAGCCAATCCGATCAAAGCGGCAAGGCTGTTGCCGATCGCGGGGTCAAGAGCCGGGAACAGCCAGGCGCGAAGGGCGCCGAGAATAAACACGGCGATGAAGTAGACGGGCACTACGGTCCAGAACATCGTCCAGAGCGCTTTCAGCCAGCGGACGGCCAATGGACCGGATTGCGGCTGCACAGCCTGTGTTTGTGGAAGCTCGCCTGTCACGGCATCATCCTGCTTAACGAGGCGTTCCGCCCAGTAAGAGACGCCGAACACGAGCACGATTCCCGCGGCAATTCTCAGGATGGCGAATTTCCAGCCGAGCACGAAGCCCATGAAGATGATCGTCGCGGGGTTCAATACCGGGTTGCCGATCCAGAAAGCGAGAGCCGACCCGATGGAGCCCGACTGCTTGCGCATGCCGACCGCTACCGGAGCGGCGCAGCAGGAGCACATCATGCCGGGCATGGCGCTGAGGCCGCCGGCTACCGTGCTGCCGAAGGTGCGCTTGCCGAACACCCGCTTCAGCCAGTCCTGCGGGATGAGCACCTGATGGAGAGACCCGAGGACGATGCCGAGAATAGCGGCTTTCCAGACGGCTTTGAAATAGACCACGGAGTAGTCCCAAGCCGCGGCCAGCGAAGGCTCGGCGGTGCCGGCGAGAATCGACTTTCCGATATCATGCTTGGCGGCCGCGGTAAGCGCTTTGTGGAAGTACGGCTCCCACTTTACGTAAAACAGTCCGCCTATGAGAATGGCGATAAATAAAAAAGGCTTCCAGTAAGCAGTGCGCGGTCTGCTTTTGGTGGAAGCCGGAATTGGAGATGTATTCATGTGAGGTCCCACCTTTCTGAATCCACTTGCAACTATATCATAGTCCCCGTGGAAAAAGAATGGCTTTCTTCTGTCAAAACTCCCAATCCAAGTAGAGAGATAAGGTCTCAGTAAGTCGTAAATCCGAACATATCCTGCAAATGGTAAACGACCCGCTTGAAGCCGACCAGCTTATCTTTATAGGCCGGATAGTCCAAGGAATATTCGGCATCCCGGTTATTCCACAGACGGTCCCAATAACGGTCGAGGTCCTCCGTAATTTTGCTGCCGGCCGGAGCCGTTATTTCCACGTTCGTTTCCAGATTAAGATCGTCGAGATTACGCGGCGTGAAATTGGCGGAGCCCCCGTTAATGACGGCATTGCCTTCCGGATCACGGATATCTATCACCTTCGTATGAAACTGCTCCTGAGCCGTGTTGTACCATTTAACGGCGATTTTGCCGCCGGATTTCTTCCTCAGCTCCGCGGCGACCGGACGGTTCGGAATTCCGGTTTTGCTGTGCCCGAACGCATTCTGGTTCGGATCGAGCAGCAGCTGGATGGATACGCCCCGGGCCGAGGCGTCCAGCAGGGCGTCGATAACCTTGCGGTCGGCGAGATAGAACATGCCCATGCGAATCCGGCTGCCCTCGGGTGCGGCCGAGATAGCGGCGAGGAGGCGGGAGTAGATCTTGCCTTCCGTAAGCAGCCGTACGGTCACGGCGTCCTTAGAGGAAGCCGCCTTTTCTTGCGTGCCGTTTCCGGACGCCTCTTCCGAACGGGCGGATTCTCCGGGTTTATCGCCGCTCTTCGGCTGAAGAAGCCCTGGCCCGCCGGACATCAGGGAAGCGGCCTGCTCCGTGCCGACGACTTCGGAGATGAAGCCCTTGCTTCCCGTTATCTGAAACCCGATATTCGAGTTGTTGAAGCTGGCGTCATGCGGGTTGGCGGACAGCACGAGCGCCGTATTTTCGGTGGCGACGACTTTGCGGTGATTGGCTTTGACATTGAAAAGTTTCAAATAAGAGCGCAGCGTCACCTTGGGAGCGGAATCCGCCAAAGGATTGGGCAGCCAGCCCTTCCCCGACTGTCCGAACCACTGGAGCCCCATGCGCCAGACGGCGGAGTACAGCGGGACGGAGTCTCTGAGCGGGTCCGTGTCCGTAAGTACAACCGCGATACCGGCTGCCTTGAGCCGTTCGAGCTCCGGAGACGGGTGCGAGCCGTAGGTCGTGTTCACTTCGTCGGAAATGACCGTGATCGGCATGGCCGGATGCCTCCGCTTGGCGTCCAGCAGGCTTTCCGTCAACTGTCCGCTCAAAGGAGGAAAGGACTGATCGTTGTCATAGTACCCGCTGTACAGGAACATGTCGATCACGATAAATTCCTTCGCTTCCGCGATAGCATGTTTGACCCGGTCGAAAATCATCTGTTCCTGATGATAGCCGCCGTCTTTTTTATATGAAAGATCATAGAGAAAATCGACGCTCTCCGCCCGGTAGGCTTTTCCCTCGAACGACAGGCCGGCAGGCAGCGCTTTATGTGTATGAACGGCGGCCACAATACCCGCCCAGACGAAAAAGACGAGAAGCAGGATACCGACTTTCAGCCAGTTAGAAGACAGCCAGCTTTTTTCGGTTTGCTTTCGTGTGACTAACGAAGAGCGGCCCCGGGGCCAAGTATTCCGTTCGGTTCGTTTTAAGGGCTCCATACGCATTCTCCCGTACTTGTAGTGGACGTAACGGGGACTGTCTTTGCCGCGGGGGACGAAAATCGTCTATAGACTCCCGGCAGGGGGCAGTCAGACCGTTACAGGCTACCGACTATTTAACGCCGGGAAGGGTTATGTGAAGCAGGGGAGTTTTTGGAATACCAAAAACGCAAAGGAGACTGCGTCGGCAGACAGGCTGCTCCTGGGGAACGCAACACCCGAAACCTCCGGTGCGCGGTGCTCGGCATCACGTGAGGAGGTCAACCGCGGACAGAATCCGGTAAGGGTCCGGAGGGACCGGGAAACTGCATGGCCTCATGGGCGCCGCGGACTTTCTGGACGAAGATTTCAAGCGCCTTCGAATTCTCGCCGGCGGATCTGCGCACCATCGTCAGCGTCCGGGTCAAGCGGCGTCCGTCCGCCCCCAGATGGACGATTTCCCCCGATTCGAGCTCCTTGCGCACAATCCATCTCGATAAGATAGCGATCCCGAGCCCGGCGGACACCGCTTCCTTCACGCTCTGGGAGCTGCTGAACATAAAGGAGCGCTTTACGCCCAGCTGCCATTCGGCGATCAGCCTGTCGCTGTAATCGCGCGTTCCCGAACCGGGTTCCCGCCAAACCCAGGTCTGATTCTGAAGGGCCTGGAGCTTGAACGGTTCCCGGGTCAGGGGATGATCGCGCGGGGCGATGAGAATCATCTCATCCTCCATAAAAGGCTCGATCTCCACGTCGGGAGCGTCCGCGGCACCCTCGATCAGCCCGATATGAAAATGATCGCGGCGCACGCCCTGGACGACTTCGACGGTGTTCGCGATGGTGGAATGGATGTCTACCTTCGGGTAATGCCTGGCGTAATCGGCCAGGAGACGGGGAAGAATATATTCGCCGATCGTAAAGCTGGCACCGATTTTGAGAGACCCCGTCACCACATGCTGCAAAGCATCGATTTCCTGCCGGGCCTCTTCATACAGGCGCAAAATTTTTTTGGCTCTCGCATAAAGAAGCTCCCCGGCTTCCGTCAATTTGACCTGCTTGGGCGAGCGGATCATGAGCTTGGCACCGAACTCCTGCTCCAGATTGCGGATATGCTGGCTGACGCCGGGCTGGGAAATATTCAGGGCTTCCGCCGCCCGGGAAAAATGGCGCTGTTCCGCTACGGCTGCAAACACGCGCAAATGATCGACGATCATCGTAAATTCCTCCGTAATCGAGTGGTATACAAACTATAGCGTATGAGAGCGGTTAAAAGACCGGCGACCAAAAGCCCTTTTTAGAGAACGTAAAGAGCGTGCAGCCTTTGGCATCATTGTATCATAAGTATTTGTAATGATTGATATCGCGTATTCGTATTTCCGTTCCTTTACACGCCCTTTTATAGTGAAAATAAAGAACGCGTTCGAAAGCCGATGATACGAACAAGAAAACGGGAGGGGTCGACAGATGAAAACTTTTACACAGCGATTAGGAACCCCGGCTTTACGAAAAACGGGAAAAGCAAAAACGGAGTCGCATGAGAAGCACTCCCCGACCAACGAAAAATTAAGCACCGTTTCTATAAATGGAAAAGAATCTTCTGTTCTAAAAGAAGAAGCACGGCCGGAGGAGACGCAAGCAAAGCCACCGTCATGTGACTCCGAGCACCGCGCGCTGGGAGCTTCGCGTCGTGCGGAGGGAGCGAGCAAGAATGCCGCCTCCGGTTTCACGGCCGAGCCCGCGAATCGTGCTTCCGGTTGCGGCGGAGCGGACAGCGCGCCGGCCATCCCGGCAGAGGCCGCTGTCCTTGGCAGCGCAGCCGCTGGAGCCCCTGCCGGCGCAGTGGCTCCAGCCTCCGCAGGCGACGCCGCTCAAGCGGCTGCCGCAGCGGGAACGCCCGCGGTGCTGGCTTTTACAGCGGCGGAAGCGCCGAGCTCTTCCGCCGCCTCGGCAGAGGCGAAGCCCGCGTCCGGGCTCGGCAGAGGCCCCGCCCGGCTCGCCACAGGCCTCGGAATGACGCTTGCGCTGGCCCTTGCGGCCAAAGCGCTCGCTCTCATTCCGGGCCTGAACGTCGTCGGGCAGCTCGTGCTCGCCCTGCTGCTCGGCATCGCCTGGCGGGCGCTCGCTCCCGTTCCGGCATCCGCTCCGGCAGGGCTGGCCTTCGCCAGCAAAAAGCTGCTCCGCGCGGGCATCATCCTGCTCGGCATGCGCCTCAGCCTGATGGATGTGGTGCATGCCGGTCCGGCGGTGTTCGCCGCGGCGGCGGGCAACATCCTCTTCGCGACCGTCGTCGTGTACGCCATTGCCCGGCGGATGAACGTAGGCCCGCGCCTCGCGATGCTGAGCGCCTGCGGCACCGGGATTTGCGGGGCGGCGGCTATCGCCGGCATCTCTCCGCAAATCAAGGCGGACGACGACGAAACGGCCGTCGGCGTCACGGTTATCGCGCTGCTCGGCACCCTGTTTACCGTGGCCTACACGCTGGTCTACCCGCTGCTCGGCTTCTCGTCCGCCGAGTACGGCTTCTTCTCGGGCGCGACGCTGCACGAGATCGCGCACGTCATCGCAGCGGCCGCTCCCGGCGGCAGTGCCGCGGTAGACAGCGCGCTCGTCGCGAAGCTCACGCGCGTGGCCCTTCTCGCGCCGGTCGCCCTGGCGCTCGGCATCTGGACGGCGCGGCGGGAACGCCGGAGCGCCGGCGAAGGCGCCCCCGGCTCCGCGGCTTCGAACGCAGCCGGGAGTGCGGCCCGCAGGGCGGGCGTGCCGGTCCCGTGGTTCATCGTGGGCTTCCTGGCGGCAGCCGCTCTGAACACGATGGGGATCGTCCCGCAGCCCGCCGCGTCGGCCGCCGTTCAAGGCGCCTACCTGCTGATCGCGATGGCGATGGCCGGGCTCGGCTTGAACGTGAACCTGGCCGTGTTCCGGCGCCACGGCCTCCGGGCCTCCGCGGCCGTGCTGCTCGGCTCGGTGCTGCTCTCGCTGCTTGGCATCGCGGAAGTCTACGTGATGCGCCTGGTGGGCTGAGTCCGCTATAGACGATGAGGATGAATCGGCCAATCGGAATACAAGCTCCTTTAAGCCCATTGTAGCGGTCGGACACTTGATGATTCGGCCGTACTGCCCGCGCAAGCGGGCTTTTTGCTTATCCGAAAAGTTGTATTCGCCTTCACGTTTGGGGTTTAATAGAGACAGGGAGCGGAAAATCCCTGTTTGAACCGACGTTCCGCTGGGCACACTTCCATTGGAAGGTCTGCTCGCAGGCCGGCATTTTATACATACACCTACCGGGTTAAACGGATGTTTCGAAAGCCCGCAAGACGGGTAATGAACAAGTTGAAACTTAAAGGAGGCGCTCATATGCAAATTACTTACCACGGGCATTCGTGTTTTTTGGTAGAAAACGAAGGATACCGGGTACTATTGGACCCTTTTCTAAGCGGAAATGCACTGGCTGTTGCCGATCCGGGAGAAATTCAAGTGGACGCCATCCTGCTTACACACGGCCACAGTGACCATATCGTGGATGCCGAGGAAATCGCCCGCAAAAACGACTGCGTCATTATCGCGAATTATGAAATCGCTTCTTATTACGCATCCAAGGGACTCAAAACTTTTGCTATGAACATCGGCGGCAGCGCCAAGTTCGAATGGGGCACCGTTAAATTTACGTTAGCTTTCCATTCCTCCAGTATTGAAGTGGAGCCGGGCAAATTTGTGGACGGGGGACAACCCGCGGGCATTCTTCTGACCATGGGCGGCAAAACGTTCTATCATGCGGGCGACACGGCCCTTTTCGGAGATATGAAGCTGTACGGAGAAATGTACAACATCGATGTGGCCGCGCTGCCGATCGGAGACGTGTTTACGATGGGACCGGATGAAGCGGTGCTTGCGGCGACATGGCTGCGGGCGAAAAAATACATTCCGACTCATTACAATACGTTCGACGCGATCAAACAGGACGCGAGCGAATGGATTCAAAAGCTGAAGCAGGCGTACCAGGAAGGCGTCCGGCTCGCTCCGGGCGAGACCCTGGACGTGTAGGGGGCAGGACCTATGAGGGGCCTGCCTGGTCCAAGATAGGAAAACGAAATGAAGGGGGCTGTCTGCGTACATACGTACAAGGGCAGCCCCGCTTCGGTATCGGGGGGCATCGGATTACGCATCCTCTGGAGTTCATGGGAAAAATCGGCGATAATGCTGTTAACGATAAAAACCAGGAAACCGGTAGCATCCGTTTGCCCATCCGGTTATGCCCTGTCGGAGGGATTCATCTATGCAGGAACTTCAGGAACTTGAATCGAGAGAAAAAAAACCAAAACAGACCAAACATATCGCGACGGTTTCGCTCGGTGTGATGGGCGCGGGCTTCCTGGCCACGCTCCCTTTCGCTCCGCATACTGCGGGCGCCTTTCTGCAAAGCGGCTTTGAAGCGGGGCTCGTCGGGGGACTTGCCGACTGGTTTGCGGTCACGGCCCTGTTCCGGCATCCGCTGGGGATCAAGATCCCGCACACGGCGCTGCTTCCGAACAACCGTGCCCAGTTGACCAAAGCGGTCGTTTCCGCGGTGGAGGACAACCTGCTGGGCAAGGAAAGCATCGCGCTGCGGATCGGCCAGATGCGTCTTGTCGAGACCATGCTCGCCAAAGCGGAAGAGGCGCTTGGCTCGGAAGGCGCCCGCGAAGCGGTGCGCAGCGCGTGCCGATACGCGCTGGAGCGTCTGCCGGCCGAGCAGATCGCCGCTTTCGCCTCGCAGCAGATCCGGCAGGCGGCGGGCAGGATAGACCCGGCCGCTGCCGTCGGGCTGATGGTCGATCAGGTGCTGACGCACGGCTATGAGGAGCCGGCCGTTGATTTCCTGATCGACCGTGCCGAGCGCTGGGCCGTGCGGGCCGAGACGCGCCGCCTCCTCGGGGAGATTGCCGAGGGGGTTATCCAGGGGATCGAGATGAACGGGCTGATGGCATTCGCCAAGAACGCTTTACTCGGATTCCTGTCCGGGGACAAGCTTGGCGGCATGCTTCAGCATGCGCTTCTCGATAACCTGGCCGCCCTGCGGCTTCCCGGCCACCGCAACCGTGCCGGACTGCTTGACCTCGTCCGGCGGGAGCTGGCCGGCCTCAAAGACAACGAGCGGCTGCACGAAGCCGTCGGCAGCCTGACGCAGCAGTTGCCGGACCGGCTCCGGCTGGAGGAGCGGCTTGCCGCTCTGATCGAAAGCTGGCGCGACCGGCTTCTGGAGCAGCTGCAGGAGGGGCCGCTCCTGGATGAGACGGTCATGCCGCTGCTCCAGGAGGGCGTCCGGCGCCTGCGCAGCGACGAAGATACTGTGCGCAGGCTTGAGGAATGGCTGAAGACGCAGATTACGGAATTCGTCGAGCGCAACCATTCCAAGATCGGCGCTCTTGTCCGGGAGAATATCGACAAGATGGACAATGCCGCCTTGATCGATTTCATCGAGAACAAGGTCGGCAAAGACCTTCAGTGGATCCGGGTCAACGGCGCCGTCTGCGGATTTATTATCGGGATTGCTCTCGAAGGGGTGCGTATGCTCTTCGGACAATAATTCCGGCCGCTCGGGATGGCGGCCTCCCGGAGATGCCGCCGGATGAATGCGGGCGCGTGCTTGCTTTCCGTTAAGGGACCCTCGTTTCATCTGCCCTATAAGGACTGCGTCCGAATATGGATAAGCCCCTGAGGCAGGAGCGGAAAAAAGTATCTGCCCGATAGGCAAGTGAACAGGCATAAATGTCTCTCCTTTCGTATGCTGAATTAGAAATAACCGAAAGGAGAGGTTCAAATATGAGTCATCATCACCACCATCATAAACACTGTCTTTGCCCGGAGAAGCAGGTATTTGATCCGCCGACACGCGTCTACAGAGATTTTTACCACCCGCAAATCGTGGAAGTCGTTCATCCGATCGAAATCGTCAACCGTCATCACTGTGTTCCCGTGCCTAAGCACGTTTACTGTTACACGGTGAAAGACGAATTCTGCCCTTCTCCCGTCCGTTAATTGTTCCAGCCAGACAGTGGCGTGAAGACGCCGGAGAATCGTTCTCCGGTGTTTTTTGCGCTGCTTTTTTCATCTTTTTCGTGCCGCGCGCCGCTATGTTCAGGGCTTTGACGCATGCTCTTGCTGCCCGTAAGAATCGTCAAGAGGGAAGTTTGAATCGTGCTGGGACAAACCGGGAAAATTCGGGTAATCGTACCTATGTGTTAAAATGGAAAAAAGCGGCCGGTTACAGCCGCATAAAAGATGCTGCCGGAGGAGGGATTGGCATGATACGGATCGGATTGGCAGGCTGGGGAGATCATGACGATCTTTACACGACTCCTGCGGACAAGAAAGAAAAGCTGAAAGTGTATTCCTCACACTTTCCGGTTGTGGAGCTGGACAGCTCCTTCTACGCCGTCCAGCCTTTGCGCAATACCCAGAAGTGGGTGAGGGAGACGCCGCCCGGTTTCGGATTTGTCGTTAAAGCCTACCAAGGCATGACGGGGCACCTGCGCGGGAAAAACCCCTTCGACAGCACGGAGGAGATGTTCCGGGCTTTCGCCGAATCCATCGAACCGATGCGCGAGGCGGGCAAACTGACGGCGGTGCTGCTCCAGTATCCGCCCTGGTTTGACTGTGTCCGCGAAAATGTGGACACGCTCCGTGAAGCGAGGAGCCTCCTGGACGGACTGCCGCTTGCGGTGGAATTCCGGCACCGCAACTGGTACGCGCCGGAAGTGCGGGAGCGCACGCTTGGCTTCCTGGAACAGGAGGGCTGGATCCACACGGTCTGCGACGAACCCCAGGTCGGCAGCGGGTCCGTGCCGATCGTGCTGCGCGCAGCCAATCCGGACCTGACGCTGGTCCGGTTCCACGGGCGCAACGACGGCGGATGGGTCGGAGCTCCTCCGGGCAAGAGCTGGCGTGACGTGCGGTACCTGTACCGCTACAGCCGGGCCGAGCTCCTGGAGTGGAGGGAGCGCCTGAAGGTACTGGAGCGGAGCAGCCGTGAAGTCACGGTTATTTTCAACAACAACTCCGGCGGGGACGCGGCAGCCAATGCCAAGGAGATGATGGAGCTGCTCGGTATCGGGGACGACCAGGGACTCGCTCCGAGACAGCTGGATTTATTCTGATTTTTGATCCCTACGAAAAGCCAGGATGCCTTTTGCGGCAATTGGCTTTTTTTGTCGTTTTAAAGAGGAATCCGAAAACGCGGGAAAGAATGTGACTCGTCATATTGGGAAGGATCGGTCAAGCTCCTGTAAGGGCGGAAATCTCCGTAACTTTATCGCCTTGAAATGCCGATAAATTTAAGGCAAAGTCCAAATCTGAGCCGGATCATTCAACTAAGAAAATTCAACCAAAGCGGAGATGAAAGATGAGAAAGATACGAAAAATTCCACAAGTATTATCTGTACTGATGGCAGGCGCTCTGGCGGCTTCCGCCGGAACGGCGGGAGGTTCGCCCGTAAGCGCCGCTTCCGCGGCCCGGAAAGCGGGTTTTACCGATCTTTCGGGCATAGCGGGAAATCCGCTGCAGAATATTCAACGCGCAGTCGAGTTGGGGCTTTTCGACGGGGCTGCCGAGGTTTTCCGGCCTAAAGATCATCTGACCCGCGTGGAGATGGCGGTTCTCCTTACACACGCTTTGGAGCTTCCGCTCGGCGCTTCGTCCTCGTCTTTTAAGGATATTTCCGCCGGCAGCTTGGGGAAGCCCGTATATTGAAGCGATCCGCAGGGCCGATATCGTCCAAGGCGACGGTGAAGGCAACTATCGCCCTCAGGAACCCGTCACCCGCCAGGAAATGGCGGCCATGCTGATGCGTGCCGCCAAGCTCTCTCCCGAAGGGACCGGCTTGTCCGGTTTGCCTGCAGATTGGGATAAGACCGCCCCGTGGGCGCAATCCTACGTCCGGGCCAGTCTGGAGCAAGGTTCCATGAAGCTCGCCGGAGGCTCCTTTCTCCCGGCGGGCACCGTCTCCCGCGGCGAAGCGGCTGAAATGCTGCTGGCTACCTTTTTTTCCGTCGAACATGACATGATCCTCCAGGAAATCAGAGATTCCCGCCACATTAAATTGAACGGTGTCGTATACGAACTGTCCGAAGAGACGGCGGCCCTTTTTACGGAGAAGAACAAGGCGGTACTTTCTAATGCCAAGCTGAAATTCCATGCGGACGGGCGTAAAATCGACGAGATCCGTTCACTTGAACTGCGCGAATCCGGAAGTCCGGCGGGGGAAGGGGAAGAGGAATTTTCCCGCAATCTGGTGCTGGACGGAAACGGGGCTGTTCTGAACGGGGATCTGATCGTATCGAATAACTATTTGTCCGTGACGGGCCTGCAAATCAACGGAGATTTGACCGTTGCGAAGGGGCTGGAAAACGATTTTTACGCAAACGGTATCAAGGTGAAAGGGCATACGAGAGTAGCCGGAGGAGACGACAATACGGTCGTTTTTGAAAATTCCGAGCTGAACGGCGTGACGGTTCTTAAAGAAAACGTGCGGATTGTGGCATCGGGTAAAACCGTTGTCGGGCAAATGGACATCCGGTCTTCGGCCCAGTTGGAAGTCGGCGTGGAAGCCCGGGTGCCGGAGCTTACCCTTTCGGACGGTTCGGCCAAGGTGGATCTTCACGGATCGCTCGGACAGGTTACGGTACAAAGCTCGCAGGCTGCGCAGATTACAGGAAGCGCATCGATCAGGCAGTTGAACGTGACGGGTTCCGCATCCGTAAGCATCGCCGGCACGGGAACGATCGACCGGCTACAGGTGTCGAATGCGGCCTCACAAGTGGTGGTCGGAGCGTCGGCCCAAGTGACGACGGTTTCGCTGGGTCAGGGTGTGCCTGACTCGGCCGTTACGAGAAGCCAGGCTCCTTCCGGCGGCACAGGGGGCTCCTCCTCTTCGGGTTCGTCCAACGGCGCACCGGTCCAAGTGACTCCGTTCGCCGACTATATCTTCATGGAGAGAGGCACGGGAACCTCGATCGACCTGTCGGCATTCTTTACGGATCCTGACGGAGACACCCTGAAAATTTCGGCCATCTCCAGCAGCAACAGGGTCGTTACGGTGTCAACGAGCGGCAGTACGGCAACTTTGACGCCGGCGGCAAGCGGGACCGCAACGATTCGGGTTTCCGTCGACGATCAGCACGGCAATAAAATCAGCGGTTCCGTCAAGGTTACCGTTTATGCGCTGCCGGCTGCCCGGACCATTCCCGATCAGCTCGTCCAGTTGAACGGAACCGCCGGTGCTGTAAAGCTGAGCGATTATTTCAGCGACAAAGCGCTGCGGAATCTGACGTATACCGCTTCCTCGACAGATCCGGCCATCGCGGATGTGCCGGTAAACGGGGACGGGCTGACGCTGACTCCTCTCCGTTCCGGGCACACGTCAGTCACCGTGAGGGCCCAGAACGATATCGTGGCGTTTGACGGAACGCGAGGCGAAGCGTCGGTTACGTTCAGGCTCACGGTAAATACGCCTCCGGGGGCATCGCAAAATCCGGCCGACGTGTACCTGGCTCCGGGAGCCGTGAGTTCGTCTCTCGATCTTTCGCGGCTGTTCACAGATGGAGATGGAGACGCGCTCACTTACGAGGCGGAACCGGGCGATCCGGCCATTGCCGCAGCAAGTGTCCAGTCCGGCCTGCTGACCATCCGGGCCGGCCAGCCCGGCACAACGGTGATCAAGCTGCGGGCGAAGGACGGTAAAGGCGGAGAAGGGACAGCGGATCTGACCGTTCACGTCAGCCCCTACAACCAGTCTCCCGTTGTGAGCCGGCAGCCTGCCGACAAATTGCTTGCCGTAGGGCAGACGGATACCGCTCTGGACCTGGCGCAAGTATTTGACGATCCGGATCAGGATGCGCTTGTTTACGAATATACCGTATCGGATCCTTCTGTCATTGGGGCGGTCCGCCAGGGCGATTCCCTGCTGCTGACGGCGCTCCAGGGCGGGCAGGCGGTGATTAAGCTGACGGCCAAGGACGGCAAGGGCGGAGAGGTGAGCGCTTCTTTCACCGTATCCGTTAACCGTGCTCCGGCGGCTGTCCGGAATCCGGACGATGTGTACCTCGTTGCGGGCAGAGCGGACGGCGAACTGGATCTTTCGCAGCTGTTTACGGATGGAGATCAGGACCCTCTGGCCTATGAAGTCCAGTCATCGGTTCCGGGCACGGCGTCCTGGGAGGTAGCCGGGCAGAAGCTGAAGCTGCACGCCCTTCAGGTCGGCACGTCCGCCTTCCGGGTCACGGCCAAAGACGGACGGGGCGGCGAGGCCTCAGTGACTTTTAACGTCAACGTGCGTATGCCGAATATGCTGGGCACGATCCCGGATCAGACGGTGGAGCTCGGAACGCCTAAACTGCTGGATCTGACCGCCCTTCTGGCAGGCTTCGATTCCGCTGCTACGGTAACCGCCAGCACATACGATACTTCCGTTGCGACGGTTCTGTTGTCGGACAGAAAACTGACCATGACACCGGTTAGCGAAGGGACGGCTACGGTTACCCTAAGCGTCTATCACCCGATCGAAGGCGATCAGAGCACGCAATTCGCCATCCGTGTCGTCCAGCGTATGAACAGCGCGCCGACGGTGGCGAAAACCATTCCCGATCAGCTCCTTACACCGGGCGTTACGAACGTGCGGACGTTCGATCTCGCTTCGTACTTCGCGGACGCGGAAGGAGATGCGCTGTCGTACACGGTGTCGGGCTTTTCTCCGGCCGTCGTTTCGGCTGCCGTATCGGGCAGCATCTTGACGCTGAACCCGGGCATGGGAAGCGCGGACGGACAGGTGACGGTTACGGCGGACGACGGTAAGGGCGGGACCGCCGAGCTGCGGATCAACGTGCGCACGGCTCAGCTCGTAAACAGCGAAATCGTTACGGTACGGACCAAACAGGGCATAAGGGACCCGCTCATTTACGGGTTGGCCGAGCTGTTTCCGGGCGAGAACTCGTTCCGCGTTTATAAAGGCACGGCAGATATGATTGTCGGCGGCCCGACCACTTTTAACGGGACGCAAATCATGCTGGGCAGCGAAACCCCTTATATGTGGGTAATCGGCGCTCAAGGCAAAGCGGCCGTATTCCGGGTCGTTACCGAAGCGCAGGGCGCCCCTCAAATCTTCTTCTCGGAATATTTGGACGCGGGGAACGGGGAGGTCGCGGTCGAACTCTTTTACAGCGGGGATATGGATCCAAGCAAGAAACCGACCGGGTATACGCTTGAAGTGCATCAATATATGAAGAAAACCGGAAAAATGAACGTGGTCAGCAAGCCGCTTCTTGATCAGGGACCGGGCAAGCCGCTCATTACTCCTTACATCTTTATTGACACTACTTTCTACTCTTACTTTGATAAAACGACGGCTGCCTATTATAACGACGACGAAATCAGATTTTACAATCCCACTGAATTAAATACGGTGGCTCTGGTATTGAAAAAAGACGGCCAGGTCGTCGATGTGCTCGGAGACCCGGCTTCGACGGCGCAGTTCCTGCCTAGCGGAGGAACGCTCGTAAGAAAATCCGGCGTTTCTACCGGATCAAAGCAGTTTTCCAAGTACGGGGAATGGAACGTGTATCCGATAGGGTCGTACCAGTTCATGGGTCGGCACACTCCGTAAAAACGAAAAGGACTTTGGAGGCGAATGCGCTCCAAAGTCCTTTTTGCGCTGCGGTGACCCCGATCTAGCGCTCCAGCTTGGTAACCCGCTGCTCCAGCCGATCCAGCCGCTGATCAAGCCGGTTGACTTCCCGCGTGAGTCTGCCCAGCTCCCGGTTAAGCTGGTTGAATTCACGTTCCAGCCGGTTTACGCGCTGCTCCAGGTTTCCGAAGCCGGGTCCTGGCCCCGGTCCCGGTCCTGGTGCAGGCCCCGGCCCTGGACCCGGGCCAGGCCAAGGTCCTGGACCAGGCACCGGTCCCGGAGCGGGAATATAGAGCGTCTGCCCCACATAGACATAAGGGGTGGACAAGTTGTTGGCACGGAGCAGAGCTTCCACCGTGGTGTTGTAGCGGTTAGCGATCAGATACAGCGTGTCGCCGGGCTGCACGACATAAGTAATCATATACGTTCCTCCCATGGTCGGAGTCAGGATAGTAACTGACGTATTGTATGTGCCGGCTGGGCATTCGGTGCGGGACGTGAGCCTGGAGAGAGATGTTTTGACATGAAAAAATTCCATTGCCGACCCCGGAGGAATGTGCTAGATTTGAAGCGGAATATACATATTGCCAAATTTTTCATGGGGAATGGGGTCAACCAATGCTAAACCGTAATACCTTCCGGCTGTGCGGAATTATGCTGGCGATCATGCTGGCGGCCGCTTCCGGCTTCGGATTCGGCACGCCTGTGCGGGCTGCGGCCGATTCGGACGAGCTGCCGCAAATTATCGCGCGCACATCGCCTTCCGTAGTGGCCATCATCGGCAAGCCGACCGGCGGCAAGACCGATAAAGGCACAGATAAAGACCGCTACGATCTGGCGCACGGCACGGGAGTGATCATTAAATCGAACGGAGTCATCGTGACGAACGCGCATGTCGTGAAGAGCATGAGCAACCTCGTCATCGTGACATCCGACGGCAAGTCTCATACCGGCAAAGTGACCAATCTGGACGAACAGAGCGATCTGGCTCTGGTCAAGATCGAAGCGTCCGGCCTTCAGACGGCTTCGTTCGCCGATCCGAAAAGCCTTCGCGTCGGTGAGACCGTCGTCGCGATCGGTACGCCGGTTTCGTTCGCGCTGCGCAACTCCGTAACCGTGGGGATCGTGAGCGGCATCGACCGCTCGGTGAACGATCAATACCGGCTTATCCAGACGGATGCGGCGATCAACCCGGGCAACAGCGGGGGCGCTCTCGTGAACATGAAGGGCGAAGTGGTCGGCATCAATACGCTTAAATATTCGGAGTACGGAGTCGACAATCTCGGGTTTGCCATTCCCGTGGACACCGTAGACTACGTGCTCAAACATTTCGAAGCTTACGGCAAAGTGAAGCGCCCGTTTCTGGGGCTGAAACTGGAAGAAAGCTGGGAAGCGGCCGTGGGCCTTCCTTCCGATGACGGCCTGACGGTTTCGCGTGTCGAACCGGGCTCGCCGGCCGAAAAGGCGGGTATCGAAGAGGGAGACACCCTGGTATCTATCGGTGACAAGGCGGTAGACACGACTGTCCAATACAACGAAGTTCTGAAGCAGTACTTGCCCGGACAGAGCGTAAAGCTGATCATGCAGGCGGGAGGCAAGACGGTAACCCGTGAGGTCGTGCTGGGTGAAGAGAAGTCCGAGGATACCCGTCAGACCGATAATACCGATAACACGGGACTGAATACGGACCGGGGTAAGACGAAAATCGGAGACAGCAGCCTGGGCTGGTCGATGAAATATCCGAGCGGGCTGATCAAACAGTCCCAGAGCGCGGACGGTACGGAAGTCCGGTTTGCCGACGCCAAAGGCGACTTCACGCTCTCCGTCTCCGTCGAAGACCAGGATGACGAGCTTTCGCCCGCCATGCTGCTTAAAACCGCTGCGGAGCTGAAAATGGGCACGATTCTGGAGAAGCAGTATGTAAAGAGCGGCCCGCAGCCTTACGCCAAAGTAACCGGCAAGCTGGGAGGCATGGTTTACCAGATCCGGCTTTATCAGGACCATGACAAGCTGTACGGGCTGACCTTGACTTACAGCGAGGACAAAGAAAACGGCACGAAAGCGGGGCCGAACAGCTACGGCGATCTGCTCGACAGCTTCCGGACCGCTTTCGACCGTCAAGATGCCAAGCTCAAGGACATTGCCAAGACGAAAAGCGGCGGCGGAGAGGAAATATCGAACGAGTACGGGCTTACCTTTGCTCTGCCCGACAAATGGAACGAGTCCCCTTACCGGACCGATATCCAGTATTCGAACGACAGCATGACCCAAGGCATCTCCATCGAAGTGACTTCCCAGGCACAGGGAGATACGCTCGATGCCTGGGTGAAACGGGACAAAACGGCTTTCGAAGAAACTTTCGTGCCTTCTTTCAGGGAAACTTCGGAAATAAAACAGGGAACACTGGACGGTACGGAGTCGCGGGAGGTCACGTTTTCTTCGACGATGGGCGACAAGTGGGGAAGTATCCACCATGTTTACCTGGTGAAAGAAGGATACAAATACAAGTTTTCGATTCATTACCCGAAAGAACTGAAGGCCGGTGAAGCAGATAAGCTTCTAGGAACCGTAATCTCATCCATTCGTCTGGATGTTAAAAAAATGGACGCCGGCGTAGGCTTCATTCAGGACGAGCAGGAAATGCTGGATAAGAACCGTACGATCCGGTACGCCGATGAGGACTACGGATATTCCGTGAAAATACCGGAAACGTGGACCCGCGAATACGGGGAAGACTACGGGTACCCGGAGTTTGAGAAGGGCGGCGCTTCTCTATTTAGCTTCACCGGCGGTTACTTTGCCGTAGGCGTGGAGGAAGGGGAAGATTGGCAGGAGAAGGCCGTGGAAATAAACGCCGGCCACGAGGAAAGCGCCGAGGCCGATGCGGATTACAAGGTCAAAGCGGAGGATGTCAGCCTGCTGGGAACGACAGCCCGCAAATTTACCGTTCATTACTCGGTGAAGAAAGTCGGCTACGAGGAAACCGAGTATGTGCTTTCGAGAAACGGGAAGGTCTACGTAATCACGGCGAGGCTGAACGACGCGGTGCATACCGAGGCCAACGCGGAGCGTTTGAATAAGGCGGTCCGTTCGATGGTTTTCGGAAAATAGTCGGATTTGTGTGACGGGAACGATTGCATGTCCATCCGGCATCTCTTACAATGGGCATAACAGGAACAGACGGCCGGGAGACGCGTTCTCCTGACCGTCTGTTTTCGTAACCGGAAGAGGAGAGGACACAGCAGATGCGTACATTAGGAGCAATTGAAGCAGGCGGAACCAAGTTTGTCTGTGCGATAGGCAATGAGGACGGAACGGTACTGGAGCGGGCAAGTTTCCCGACGACCACGCCGGAAGAGACAATGGGCAGCGTCCGTGCGTTCTTCGAGGGCAAAGGGATCGAGGCGCTCGGCGTAGGCTCGTTCGGGCCGGTAGATCCGAATAAGAAGAGTCCGACTTACGGCTATATTACAACGACCCCCAAGCCGCATTGGGGTAACTATAACATTTTGGGTGAATTGAAAAAGCATTTCGACGTACCGATGGAATTCGATACGGACGTGAACGGCGCGGCGCTCGGGGAAGCGACCTGGGGAGCGGCCAAGGGGCTGGAGAGCTGCCTCTATATTACGGTGGGAACCGGGATCGGAGCGGGAGCGGTCGTAGGCGGCAAGCTCGTTCACGGGCTCACGCATCCGGAAATGGGCCACATCTTCGTCCGCCGCAATGCGGAAGACGCTTATGAAGGAAAATGTCCGTACCATAAAGACTGCCTGGAAGGACTGGCGGCAGGCCCGGCCATCGAGGCGCGCTGGGGAGTGAAGGGAACCGGGCTGGGCACGGACCACAAGGCTTGGGAACTCGAAGCCGACTACCTGGCCCAGGCGCTGATGAACTACATTCTGATCCTGTCGCCGGAGAAGATCATCATGGGCGGAGGCGTGATGAAACAGCAGCAGCTGTTTCCGCTGATCCACGCCCGCCTGCAGGAGCTTCTGAACGGTTACGTTCAGAAAGAAGAAGTTATGGCGGGGATCGCCGACTACGTCGTGTACCCGCAGCTCGGCGACAACGCCGGAATTTGCGGCGCGCTCGCGCTGGCCGCCCGCGCGCTCGGATCGGAAATCCGATAGCGGATTCGTAAAGACCGTACCCATTCTCCCGATACCGGGGGGATGGGTATTTTTTCTTAGATAAGAATAAGTATAATCGTCCCGGAAATCGTCACGTTTAGGTGTGATAATGATTATCAACTTCATTGACATTGAGCCGGGCGTATCTTACACTAAAGGGAGAATAGGGATAGGGCGTAAAGGGTTTGTACGTATGCCCGTTACTCGCAAAAGGGGTTTGCCGATTTTGCCTCTAAGAACGAACACATTCAAAACCATAGGACTTCTGGCCGGTGCCGCTTTGCTTATACTCGCTATGGGATGCAGCATCGTTTACGGATATACGGGCACAAGCTGGCATACCGCCTGGGATGCCTACCGTGCTTTCAACGGCTCCAACGAGCATCTGATCATCCGCGAAGCGCGGATGCCCAGGGCGCTGATTGCGGCCGCCGTGGGTTCGAGCCTCGCCATTGCGGGTGTGCTCATGCAGGCGCTTACGAAGAATCCGCTCGCTTCGCCGGGGCTTCTCGGCATTAATGCGGGCGCGGGCCTGCTCATCGTGATCGCGATGTCGCTGCTGTCGGTCAGCTCGCTGTCCACGCTGGCGTGGATCGCTTTTCTGGGCGCGGCAATCGCGTCGGCGGTCGTGTACATGCTCGGCTCCGTCGGACGCGAAGGGCTTACGCCCATGAAGCTGACGCTTGCGGGCGCGGCGGTCGCCGCCTTGGCGAACTCGCTGACGCAGGGCGTGCTGCTCTCCAACGAGACGCGCATCCAGGACGTTCTGTACTGGCTGGCCGGGTCGGTCGAGGGGCGCAAGCTGGACATTTTGCTCCCGGTGCTGCCTTATCTTGGAGCGGCCTGGATCGCCGCGCTGCTGCTGTCGAGCCAGATCAACGTCCTGATGATGGGCGACGACGTGGCTGTCGGGCTGGGCCAGCGAACGGTTTACATCAAGCTGATCGCGGCCGTCGTCGTCGTTTTCCTGGCGGGAGGCTCCGTCGCCGTGGCGGGCCCGATCGGATTCGTCGGCATTATCGTGCCGCATCTCGTCCGGTCGCTCGTCGGCTTCGATCACCGCTGGGTCATCCCGTATGCGGGAATCTGCGGGGCGCTGCTGCTGGTGGCGGCCGATACGCTGTCGCGTTTCATCATCATGCCGCAGGAAGTGCCGGTCGGTGTGATGACGGCCTTTATCGGAACGCCGTTTTTCGTCTATATCGCGCGGAGGGGGTTTAAGACTTCCTCATGAGCCGTTACAAACATATTCGTCTAAAATGGCCGTCCGTTTCATTCGTACTGGATAAACGGGCCCTGCTCGTCACCGCGGTTCTCGCGGTGCTGCTCTTCCTCCTCATGCTCGTCTCGACGGGCACGGGAGAGATCAAAATCAGCCCGCTGCAGGTGCTCCGCACGCTGTTCGGGACAGGAACGCCGCAGGATGAGCTCGTCATCCGCACGTTCCGGCTGCCGCGGGTTCTCGTGGCGGTTATGGTAGGTGCGGCTCTGTCTATGGCCGGAGCGATCCTGCAGGGCGTCAGCCGCAATCCGCTGGCGTCCCCGGATATTATCGGCATCACCGACGGTGCCGGCGTGTTCGTCGTCGCCTTCATCGTGATGACGACCGGCACGAGCAGCACGTTCCTTTCCCAGGCCCAGTGGCTGCCGCTTGCGGCCTTCGTCGGCGCCTCGCTGACGGCGCTGGTCATCATGGCCCTGGCCTGGAAGAACGGGCTGCCGCCGGTAAGGCTCGTGCTGATCGGCATCGGAATCGCGGCTTCACTGTCCGCGGTGAACACGATGCTGATCCTGCTAGCTCCGCCGGTGCTGACCACCCAGGCCGTCACCTGGAAGGTGGGAAGCGTGTACGGCTCGAACTGGAGCCATGTCGGAGCGCTGGCCTTATGGCTGGCCGTGCTGATTCCGATTCTCGCTTATATGGCGCGCAGCCTCAACGTGCAGGCCTTGGGCGATTCGGTCGCCACCAGCGTGGGCAGCCGGGTGAACCGCCAGCGCGTCGTGCTGATTCTGCTCAGCACCGCCCTTGCCGGTTCGGCCGTAGCCTTCGGCGGGGGCATCACCTTCGTCGGGCTGATCGCGCCGCATATGGCGCGGCGGCTTGTCGGAAGCGCGTACGGCGCTTTGCTGCCCGCATCGGGGCTGTTCGGCGCTCTGGTCGTGCTGGTATCCGATTATATCGGCCGCACGGCGTTTCCGCCGCACGATTATCCGGCGGGGATATTTACCGCCTGCGTCGGCGCCCCGTACTTTATTTATTTGCTGTATAAATCCCGGAACACGTAAAAGAACGAGCCGGTATATAGATAGTAAGACGCTGCGCCCGGAGACGGCCTGCCGTCATCCGCATGGGCGGCGGACAGCCCTTTCGTGCGGAAGCTAACAAGCGCCTGCTGCCGTACGAAACGTTTAGACGCCTCTCGTCATCTGGATGAACACCACTTTTTCTTGGCAAAGGAGATTGAGCGTATGTATGGGATCGAAACCAAGTCGCTGACGCTTTCTTACAATCAAACGGATATTATCGAGGATCTCGATCTGGAGATTCCGAAAGGTCAGATTACCGTCTTGATCGGCTGCAACGGCTGCGGTAAATCGACGCTGCTGCGCTCCATGGCCCGGCTGATGAAGCCGAAGAACGGAGCCGTGCTGCTGAACGGACAGGAGATCGCGAAGCAGTCCACCAAGGAAGTGGCCCGTCAGATGGCGATTCTGCCGCAGGGTCCTACCGCTCCCGAAGGAATGACTGTCTTCGAGCTCGTGAAACAGGGCCGCTACCCGCACCAGAACTGGCTTAAACAGTGGACCCGGGAAGACGAGGCTGCGGTAACGAAAGCGCTGGAAGCGACGGGCATGGCTCCGCTGGCCGAGCGCCAGGTGGATTCGCTGTCGGGCGGGCAGAGACAGCGGGCCTGGATCGCCATGACGCTCGCGCAGGGAACCAATACGATCCTGCTCGACGAGCCGACGACGTATCTCGACATGACGCATCAGATCGAAATTCTCGATCTTCTGTGGGAGCTGAACGAGAAGGAGAACACGACGATTGTCATGGTTCTCCACGATCTGAACCTGGCCTGCCGGTACGCGCACCATATCGTCGCAATTTGCGACAAGAAGGTCTATGCCGCGGGCAAGCCTGAGGAAGTCGTGACGGAGGAACTGGTCCGCCATGTGTTCGGCCTGAACTGCCGTCTGGTCCGCGATCCTATTTTCGGAACGCCTACGTGTGTGCCTTTCGGTAAAGGGCGCAGACTTCCGGGCTGTGAGGAAATGGTGAATTACGTGAACGCCAAAACCGCGACGTCCCCGGAATCGCCTTTGTCCGATCCGGCGCCTTTGCCGGTTTAACCGAATAGATCGCGACGCGGCGGCCCCTTGCGGGCGGCCGTTTTTTATTGCGTGACGTAGTCCTCAAGAACTTATATTGTTTTATTGAACATAGGTCAATAATAACTGGACACGCCCTCTCCTTTCCGATAGAATAAACCTCTGTTTATATACAGACTTATATATAGACCGTTAAAATCCTAGACTAATACAAGCGGGTGACAGCATTGAGCAAACAAGATTTAAACGGGGGAACTTCAGGACCGGCAGCCGGTGAAAAGAGCGGGGAGCGCTTCTCTTCTCTCGGTTTCATCATGTCGGCGATCGGGAGTGCGATCGGTCTCGGCAACCTTTGGAAATTTCCGTATATAACGGGGATATATGGAGGAGCGGCTTTTGTGCTCCTGTTCATCATCTGTCTTATCATCGTCGGTATGCCGGTCTTGCTGGCCGAAATGGCGATAGGACGGGCGGGACGGGGGAACGCTTCCACCTCTTTTCTTAATTTGTCGGGTTCCAAACGCTGGAGCTTCTTCGGTTTTCTCGGAGTGTTCGGTTCCTTTATGATCACGTCCTTCTATTCCGTTATTGCGGGCTGGACGCTGCATTACGCGCTTAGTTCCTTTACGGGAGCCTTGTACAAAGGAACGGATTATGCCGTTCAGTTTCAAACCTTCACGTCCGGCTACAGCCCGATTGCGTGGCAGTTCCTCATCCTGGGATTGTCCGGCTGGGTCATTGCGCGCGGAGTATCCGGCGGTATCGAAAAATTCAACAAGGTGCTCATACCCGCGCTTGCGGTTGTGCTGCTCATTCTGATGGCACGCGCCATGACGCTTCCGGGAGCCGGAGCGGGCATCGAATTTTTCCTGAAGCCGGATTTCAGCAAACTGACGGGTGAATCCGCACTCGTTGCCCTCGGGCAGGCCTTCTTCTCGATGTCGATCGGGATGGGTGTCATGATCACGTACGGCTCTTACGTGCAGAAAGAGCAGTCTCTCGGCAAGGCGACCGTAGCGGTTACGGGCGGCAATCTGCTGTACGCCCTTATCGCGGGTCTCATCGTCTTCCCGACGACATTCTCCTTCGGACTGGAGCCGGCTCAAGGGCCCGGACTTGTGTTCGTCGTGCTGCCCGCGGCATTCTCTTCGATGCCTCTGGGCGCGGCCTTCGGCGGACTGTTCTTCGTCCTGCTGGCAATTGCTGCCTTCACCTCGATCCTGTCGCTGCTGGAAGTGCCGGTGGCCTTCGCGATGGACCGCTGGAAATGGTCCCGGCTCAAGGCGACGTCCTGGACGACCGCGGTTTGTTTTATCGTCGGAGTGCCGTCCGCCTTGTCTGTCGGCGGTGTTCTGAGCGGCTTTAAAATCGGCGGCAAGACGGTGTTCGATACCTTGGACTTCGTCACTTCCAACGTCCTGCTTCCTGTCGGCGGACTGGTCGTTACGCTCTTTATCGCGTACGCCTCGAAACGCGCCATGGAAGAAGCCGGTCTCAAAGGCACGCTGCTGAGTGTATGGACGTTCCTGCTCCGCATCGTGATTCCGCCGCTGATCGTCCTTATTTTCCTGTACTCGGTCGGAATCATTTCTTAGTCCGCAGACTGCCTGCGAGCATAAACACCGCAGGGTTGCCTCATCCTATAGGAGTCTGAAATTCCTATCGAGATGAGGAGGCTTCAATCATGACCGAGCGCGATTCCAGTCTGCAGTCGCAAAACCCGATTTCCCAGGCGCAAAATTCCCTGGAAAAGGTTCACAACGCCGTCTCTCAAGCGCTGTCCCACCCGACGGCCAAGCTTGAAGAGCAGGCGAATCAGGCCATTCGCCATGCCGAACGCGCCGTCGAAGACGCTTCGCTGAGTCATAATCAGCCTGCATTCGAGGAAGTTCAAACCGGCCTGCGGCAGGAGATCGAAGACCTGCATAACGGTACGCGTTCCTGAAGTTTTCCTGCCCCGGCAGGTTCAGGCGGCTCCTTTCCCTTCAGCCCAGGCTGCTGGGGATGGGGCCTTTTTTTGTGCTTTAACGGGGACAGCGAAACCTTGCAGGCCGTTCTTCCCGTGCCGGATTTTAGTTCGTCCGTTCTTTTGTGCTATGATAAATAAGAAGTAAGCAGACATGATATGCCTTTTAAACCTATATGGATAATGCAAAATGATGGAGGTTAGTCAACATGCCGAAACAATTAAACGATACAACCGTTCTGAATAACGATGTCCGGATGCCTTGGTTCGGGCTTGGGGTGTGGAAAGCCGCGGAAGGCGGAGATGTCGAGCGCGCTGTGCGCACCGCCATCGAAGTGGGTTACCGCAGCATCGACACGGCGGCAGTTTACGGGAACGAAGCGGGCGTGGGCCAGGCGATCAGAGACAGCGGCGCCAAGCGTGAGGACCTCTTTATCACCACAAAGGTGTGGAACGCCAATCAAGGCTATGAAACGACCCTTCAGGCTTTCGAAGAAAGCCGCGGCAAGCTTGGTCTGGATTACATAGATCTGTATCTCATTCACTGGCCGGTTAAGGGCAAGTACAAGGAAACATGGAAAGCGCTGGAGAAGCTGTACCGTGACGGAAGCGTGCGTGCTATCGGCGTGAGCAACTTCCATGTTCATCATCTGGAGGATCTCCTGAAAGACAGCGAGATCGTTCCGGCCGTGAACCAGGTGGAATTCCACCCGCGCTTGACGCAGCAGCCTCTCCGGGATTTCTGCCGCAAGAACGGTATCCAACTGGAGGCGTGGAGCCCGCTTATGCAGGGCCAGCTGCTGGATAACCCGGTGCTGATCGAGATCGGCGAGAAATACGGCAAAAGCCCGGCTCAGACCGTGCTGCGCTGGGACGTCCAAAGCGGGATCGTCACCATTCCGAAGTCCATCACGCCCGAGCGTATCGCGCAAAACGCCGATATTTTCGACTTCGAGCTTACGGCTGAGGAGATCAAGCGTATCGATGCTTTGAATCTGGATCAGCGTGTGGGTCCGGATCCGGACAATTTCGACTTTTAAATTGGGAGTAAGATTAAGCTGCCTTGGCTATCCGCCGGGGCGGCTTTTTTTGTGTAGGAAGAATACTAATATCAAGATTTAAAAGGGCTATCCCAGTCATTAACAAATAAACAAATTAGCTGCTTTTTTGCTCTTTCTACACGTTTACTCAGAACTGTCTCTGAAATATTTAATTTTCCCGCTATTACTTTATAAGGCATTTCATCCAAGTAGCGCATTTTAATTAAAATTCGATATTCGTCTCGAAGTTCATTTATATTCTTTAATAGGCATGCGTCTCTTAATAAAATTTCTACGGATTCCTCAGTAGACTGGCTGCGAAGGTTATTTATTAATTTATCGTGACGCAGCGAATAATCATATTTTTTATTTTTCCTTATTATGTCGTATGCGGAATTACGGGCGACTTGTCTAATCCAAGACTTAATATTATCATCATGTTTTAAATTAGGTCCATGTTCAAGAACTTTTATTAGTGTATCGTGTGCTGCATCTTCTGCTAAAGAACAGTCTTTTAAAATTAATATTGCACTTTGATACGCTAATTGATAGAAAGTGGTAATTATTAGTTTTTGGTACTCGGGATTTAGATTTCTGAGATTCAAGGGAAATATCGAATACTCTAGTATGTTCAAAATAACCTCCTCCATATTTTTTGGATAACAATGTCATAATGTAGGTTCTTAACACGTTATGTATAAGACAAAGTTGGGTGTAATTACCAAATAGTAAATACATTGTATATCTTATTACAATGAAAGTAAAATTTGGGTTTATATTCATGGAGAAATTTTATTTAAACTTTGTCAAAACATAAAGGGAGAGATTAAATTGAAAAAGAGCGGATCACTGGTTTTAGCATTAACGTTAGCTTTTGGTGTTTTTTCATCTGTAACTTCAGCAAAGGTAGATGACGGTTCAACGGAGGTAGAGATAACTGTTCATAAATTTTATAAATCAATAAAAAATTATAGTGATTATGATACTTATTTAGCGGTTTCGAAAGACTTGCGCTATAGTGAAGAGGGGAGAAAACAAATCGCCGGCAGTACTTTTTCAAATCCTAAAAATGCGAACACTCTTATTGATTATAAGATCGAAAAATTAAGCAAGGTTTCTGAGAGTGAGTATAGAGCCCTTGTTTCTCAAAAATTTAGTTCTACGGGTCAAGTTCCAGCTTATGAAGTTCCTGTTATCAAAGAAAATGGAAAATGGTATTTAATAATTGAACCTATTGATTTCATTAAGAATAATGATATACAAAATAAAAATTCCCTTTCCGCTAACAGTTCAGCAAAAGAAATTATTGCTAAAGATGATTTAGTGACAGTAGTAAAACACAAAGGTGAAGTAGTGAAAAGTGATAGTAGTAATAATTCGGTAATTAGCCCGATGGCTTCCGGAGTACTTTATTATGAGGCTAAACCTATTAACGGAAGTGGTTATAAGCCCGGTACTACAACTTTTTCGGTAGCATACAATAGTGGAACTTTTGTGAAAGGCTGGCAATTGTCCCGTGATTCAAGCGTTAAAGCATGGATTGGTTATTATTTAAAAGAATATAGTCCATCTGGGAACACTCCAGTGAGTAATATAACTATTTGGGGAGATTATAAACAGACTGCAGATTGGTATAATGTTAATTTTAACAACGTTCCAACAAGCAAACCTCTTGTTTTAGATTTAGAAAACCTTACTGGTTACAGCACAGATTTGGCCGGAAATGTATATAATTAAAGATGAAAAGCAAAGCAGGCGCTTGTTTAATGCGCCTGCTTTGCTTTTCATCATTCTTTGGGCATAACGCATAAAAAAAGTTGACTAATATCGACTACAAGTGTAGTCTGTATATGACTACACTTGTAGTCGATATTAAAGTGAAAGGATTTGAACTATGAATCCAAACTTACGAATTTCCGATGCAGAGTGGGAAATAATGAAGGTGCTTTGGTCCGTAAAAAAATCTCTAACAGCAAGTGAAATTATCGAATCGATAAATCATCCAGAGTGGAGTTCAAAAACCGTCAGAACCCTAATTGCACGATTAGTTCAAAAGAATGCAATCAAGGCAGACATGAGTAGTCGCACTTATCAGTATTACGCGCTGTATGAAGAGAAAGATTGCATATTGGCAGAAACTCAATCGTTTTTGCACAAAGTAAGAGGAAATCTTTTTAAGCCTGTAATAGTTGAATTTTTAAACAGACGGTCTTTATCCAAAGAGGATATCGAAGAGTTGAGATCTCTTTTGGATAAAAGGAGTGGCGACTAATATGCTCCTAAATTTTCAGCCTGTTTTTTTATTTATTTTTAACATTTCTTTTAAGGCTGGGGTTATGGTTATATTAATTCTTATGCTGAAATTCTTCCTTAAAGATCGCTTGCCAGCTTCTTGGAATTACTACTTATGGCTCCTTCTTATACTCCGTTTGCTTCTTCCCGATTCTTTGGGAAGTCAACTTAGTGTTTTTAACTATGTGGATATAAACCCGCATGGGGCAGTGACCTTACAACCGAGTAGTTTACAGCCGGACACTACAATGATGATCTCCAGTAACAACATGGATGTTAATATTAATGATACAAACATCGGCAGTTTACAGAGCTTCGATAGTCATTCAAGAAAAAGCAATTTTTATTTATGGAGCTGGTTTTCTTTTATCTGGGCTGCCGGAGTAATCTTGATGAGTATTGCTATATACAGGGCAAACAGAAAGTTTGCTATAGCTTTGAAAAATGATTCTACACCATGTATGAATCCATCACTGCTGGAACAATTGGAAACATGCAAACAAATAATAGGGATTAATCGTAGAATTCCATTGTTGACCACGAACACCGTTTGTGTACCGTCTTTATATGGATTCTGGAAACCCAGAATACTTATTCCGCAGAAGGGATTTGAAAATGTCCCCACTAAGGAATGGAAGCATGTTTTTCTGCATGAGCTTGCCCATCTTAAACGTAAGGACATAGGGATAAATTGGATAGTTACTATATTGGTTGTTATTCACTGGTTTAATCCGCTTTTATGGTTAGCCCTTAGGAAAATGCGTGAAGATCAGGAAATCGCAAGTGATTACTTAGCAATATCCAGAATGAACAAACAACAAAGTCAAGAGTATGCGGCTGTGTTAATTAAATGGATGGAATATTTTCAAAAAGCTCCCCTAACCGTTCACTCTGTGAGCATGATAGACAACAAAAGATATTTAAAAAGGAGAATTCAAATGATTATCAAAAAACGGGTTTCATATAAATGGTCACTAGTTGGGATGCTAGCCCTTGCTCTTCTAGCTGCTGTATCTTTAACTAGTGCAAAAGCGGAGGAAGAGGCGAAGTCAGAAGATGTTCAGGTCAAAGAAGTGGTTACTCAAACTTTTGAAGCACTGCGGCATTTTCAAGATGCAGATACTTTTTTATCTCATACAATTGATGTTAGATACAGCAAGCCGGAGGCTAACAAGCTGGCTGTATCTATTTTTGCGAACAAAGAGCTTAACCCCAATACATTAATTGATTTCAAAATTGAGAAGATAGAGAAGTTAAATGTAGGTGAGTATAAAGCATATCTTACGAAGACATACAGTGATCTAGGCAAACTTCCGATTTATGGAGTACCGGTTGTCAAAAGTGATGGTGAATGGCGAGTCGTTATTGAAAATATCGAGTTTGTTCCTAACCAATTCTGGTTAAGAAACAAGGATACTCTAACTAATTCGGATAAAGTTGAAGTTCTAGCGGTGAACGAAAATGCAGCTGTTATTAAAAGAAAGTAACCAACAGTCGTCGCCTTGATCATCTGGTCAGGGCGCCTTTTTTTATATGGACCTATCTTATTCTACGTTGAGCTGAAAGCCGGACGCTCTTTTACTTTGAAATAAAAGAATGCGGATGAAAGATCGTTGGTTCTGTACCTATATATCAGATGAGGTTTTTCTATAACAGGTTCCGATTGTCCGAGATAGATTAAACGCAATTGAGTGCCTTTGAATTTACCTAAATTTATATTAGGCGATCTACGCTTATGGGCATGCTTCCTCAGGGTGACTTCTCTTAAGCTGATTCATCTCTCCTCACCGTCCAAACGCATAATTTCTTCCTTTTCGACCCATATTACAGGAAGGAATTGGGCCGGGTGGCTACAAAGGAGTGTGGATCTATGGATACCGTCGTGATGGCGCGGGCGCTGTTCGGCACGTCAATGGCGTTTCATATTATTTTTGCGACTCTCGGGGTCGGGGTTCCGATGATGATCGTGTTTGCGGAAATTATGTATCATGTCAAAAAAGACCGGGATTACGTGGTGCTCGCCAGAAGGTGGACGAAAGCTTCGGGTATTCTGCTCGGCGTAGGCATCCCGTCGGGAACGATCGTCGGCGTGATGCTCTCTCTGCTCTGGCCGGGCTTCATGCGGATCGTCGGCCAGGTGATCGCCCTGCCGTTTCAGATCGAAATGTGGGCCTTTTTCTTCGAGGCCCTCTTTATGTCGATCTATTTGTACGCGGCCGACCGGCTGCCTCCGATCGCCCGGATCGTCAGCGTCATCTTCGTGGCGATCGGGGCAAGCGCCTCGGCGGTGATGATCACGGATGCGCACGCGTTTATGAACACGCCGCGGGGGTTCACCATCAACGCGAACGGAGACTTCGTCGACATCCGTCCGTGGGAGGCCGTGTTCAACCCGAGCTTTGGGTCGACGGCCCTGCACGTGCTGTCAACCGCGTATATGACGGGAGCCTTCGCCGTGGCTTCGGTAGCGGCCTATAAGCTGCTGAAGGCGCGCAAAGCTCCCCGCGAAGCGGATTACCACCGCAAGGGGCTTTTCCTCGCGCTCATCTTCGGCGGCATCATGACGGCCTTCACGGCGGTCAACGGACATGCGACGGCCCAGATGCTGCATCATCACATCCCCGAAAAGCTCGCCGCCGCCGAAGGACTGTTCGAGACGCAGTCTCACGCTCCGCTTGCCATTTTCGGCAAAGTCGACGAAGAGACGCAGTCCATCAAGGGCGCGATCGAGCTGCCGGGCTTTCTCAGCCTGCTGGCAGGCAACCGTTTCGACACGGTGGTCCGGGGTCTCAACGAATTTCCGCGGGAAAACTGGCCGCCGCTGTACATTCACACCCTCTTTAACCTGATGGTGTTCATCGGCATGTTCCTGCTTGCGCTGGCCTTCCTGGGCCTGCTCATCCGCATCTGGTTCAAAAAGCCCTACCCGCGCTGGCTGCTGACCGTCCTTGTCGCTTCGGGGCCGCTCTCCATGCTGGGCATCGAGATCGGCTGGATCTTCAGCTGCACGGGCCGGCAGCCCTGGACGGTTTACCACGTACAGCGCACCAGCGAAGCCGCCCTGCAGTCCCAGGGCATCGGAACCCTGTTCGTGATGTTCATATCCGTCTACGCATTCCTGCTTGTCGTGACATCCATCGTCATGCACGTCTACTTCAAGCGGCATCCCGTCTCGGAAGCGCTCGGACTCGCCGGCGCCAACGGAGACCAGACCCAGGCCGCCAAGGGGGCGATTACATGAGCGACGTAACTTTGGCGGTCAGCGTACTGTGGGTATTCCTGTTCACGTATTCGATTCTCGGCTCCATCGACTTCGGCGCGGGGTTCTGGGCGATGTACTTCAGCGGTCAGCATCATACGAAGGCGGGGGCCCTCGCGAACCGGTATTTGTCGCCGACGTGGGAAGTGACGAACGTGTTTCTCGTCCTGTTCGTCGTGGCGCTTGCGGGTTTCTTCCCGAAGGCGACCCACATGCTGGGCGCGGCCCTGCTCGTGCCGGTCTCGCTCGTTCTTCTGCTGCTGCTCATCCGCAGCACGTTCATGGTTTACGCCTATTCCGTGGCTAAGCACGGCCGCCTGCTGCGGATCGTTTCCGGGATAACGGGCCTCCTTATTCCGGGACTTCTGGTCAGCGTGCTGCCGATCACGCTGGGGGGATTCGTCACCGTTGAAGACGGCGTGCCGGTCCTTCACCTCGGTGATCTGTTCACCAGTTTGACGGAGTACGCGCATCTCGGCTTCGGGCTGTCGACCGAGCTGTTCATGTCCGCGCTCTTCCTGGCGGACTACTCCCGCGAGGCGGGGGACGAGGAGACGTACCGCGATTACCGCAGGCTTGCGATTATCTGGGGGCCGATTAACCTTCTGATGGCCCTGCTCACCGTGAGCACTTTTTCCGAGCATGCGCCGTGGATGGTGGAGGGCTTCAAGCGTTATGCCCCCTGGTTTGGCCTTTCCGTGGCTGCCTTTATCGCGGCCTACATTTTGCTCCTAAAAAGAAGGCCGGACGGCCGCAGCGGTTACCCGCGGGCTTCGATCATCACGGTCATCATCCAGTACGGACTGGCGAGCTATGCGTATTTTTCCGCCCACATGCCTTACCTGGTATATCCTCACTTAACGTTCGACGAAGGGATTACGAACCCGACGATGTTCCGTTCGCTTTTTATCGGGTATATCGCCAGCTCGGCTATTCTGGTCCCGGTGTTTTATTTGTTCTGGAGACTTTTTCTCAAGGACAAGCGTTACCTTCAAAAGGAATAAAGCGCAGAAGGCCTCTTCCGGCTCAAGCGAATCCGGATGCGAATCGAAGTATGGCGCGAAGCCGGTCGGACCCTGCGGAGGCCTTTGTTCCAGTTTGGTTATAACGATTTTCTCCGGCTTGTTCGGGTTGACATTCCTTTCCAACGGGTGATACAATCACACCTAGTTGACGCGAAAGCGCAGAAAAATGACCGGAGAAGAAAGGGTGGTATCGATGTTTAGAATGTTGCCTGTGCATGGACTGCATCCGCATGCGATGAATATGGGAACAGCTGAATATTCGGTACACCCGTTAAACCGAACATCGGGATAGCGGCGTTCAGACGCCCGCATTTTCCCGAACAAGGGCTGCCAGCAGCCGGTTTAATGAAGCGCAGGCTTTGCCGCGTTTTTTGAGGACGTACCGTTTGTTTGTTGAACGGTGCGTCCTTTTTTCGTGGTCCCGTAAGGAGACCGCCCTCATTTTTCTACATAGAAACGAACACGGAGACGGAGAAAAAGAGCGTTTTTCGTGGATTAAGAAAGAAGGTGACCTGTTTGTTCAGTATTTTGCAGAAGCTGGGCTGGTTTTTCAAAAAGCATTGGATCCGCTACACCGTAGCGATTACGCTGCTGATCGTGGCCGGTATCGCGGAAATCATTCCTCCCAAGATTCTCGGTTACGCGGTCGACGAGATCCATATGGGCTCGATTACGGCGGACCGGCTGTTCTCCATGATCGCGTGGACGCTGGGGATTACGGCTATTATTTATTTGATGACCTATGTTTGGATGTACCAGCTGTTCGGAGGCGCTTTTCTGGTAGAACGCGTGCTGCGTTCGAGATTTATGCGGCATCTGCTGAAGATGACTCCGACCTTTTTCGAAAAGTACCGGACGGGCGATCTGATGGCCCGCGCCACCAATGATCTCCGGTCCGTCTCCGCTACGGCGGGCTTCGGTATTTTGACGCTGGTCGATTCCAGCGCGTTTATGCTCGTGATTCTTTTTACGATGGGCGTTACGATCTCCTGGAAGCTTACGTTTGCGGCCCTGCTGCCGCTTCCGTTCATCGCGCTGGCCATGAAGTTTTACGGCAAAACGATTCACGAACGGTACACGATCGCTCAGGATGCCTTCGGTCAGATGAACGACCAGGTGCTGGAAGCGACGGCGGGCGTCCGGGTTCTGCGGGCATACGTCCAGGAAGCCAACGAGCAGGAACGCTTCCGCGAGCTGACGGAGGATGTGTACAACAAAAATATCGCGGTCGCCAAAATCGACGCTTTGTTCGATCCGACCATCAAGCTGCTCGTCGGCGCGAGTTATTTGATCGGCCTGGGCTATGGCGCGTATCTCGTGTTTCAGACCGAGCTTACGCTCGGGCAGTTCCTGTCCTTTAACATTTACCTCGGAATGCTGATCTGGCCGATGTTCGCGATAGGCGAGCTCATCAACATCATGCAGCGGGGCAACGCTTCTCTGGACCGGGTCAACGAAACGCTGGGCTACCGGCCCGATGTGCAGGATGTCCCGCAGCCGGAGGGAGATGCGAAGCCGGGAACGATCGGCTTCCGGGAAGCCGCGTTCAAATACCCGTCCTCCGGTACTCCCAATCTGGAGGACATTAACTTCACGCTGCGCCAAGGGGAGACCCTCGGCGTGGTCGGCCGGACCGGCAGCGGGAAATCCACGCTGCTCAAGCAGCTGCTGCGGCAGTACCCGGCCGGCGGCGGCTCGATCACCATCGACGGCGTGCCCATCCAGCAGATTCCGCTGGAGAAGCTGCAGTCGTGGATCGGCTATGTGCCGCAGGAGCAGATTCTGTTCTCCAAGACCGTGCGGGAGAACATCAAGTTCGGCAAGTCCGACGCCAGCGAGGATGAAGTGCTGCAGGCAATCGAGCGGGCGGCTTTCACGCAGGACATCGGGACGCTGGCGAACGGGCTCGACACGCTTGTCGGGGAGAAGGGCGTAGCCCTGTCCGGCGGCCAGAAGCAGCGCGTCTCGCTGGCGAGGGCCTTGATCGCCGACCCGGAAATCCTGCTGCTCGATGATGCGATGTCGGCCGTCGATGCACGGACCGAAGCGAGAATCATCGAGAATATCCGGCGGGAGCGTGCCGGCAAAACGACGCTCATCTCCACGCATCGGCTGTCCGCCATCGAGCACGCGGACCGGATCCTCGTCCTCGACGAAGGCCGGATTGTCGAAGCGGGAACCCACGAAGAGCTGCTGGCGCTGGGCGGCTGGTACAAGGAGCAGTACGAGCGTCAGCAGGTCGAATCCAATCTGACGGAAGCGGGGTGATCGGCCTTGCACACAGGCAAACGTTTGGTGCAGTACGCACTTCATCATAAAAAATTGTTTATTCTTGCCCTTCTTATGCTTACGGTCGCGGTAGCGGCGGAGCTGTCGGGTCCTTTTATCGCCAAGCGGATGATCGATACGCATATTCTCGGGATCGAGCAGCCCTGGTACAAAATCCGGCAGGAAGCCGGCAGTGCCGGAAATGCCGGCGCTAACGGGGAGAGCGGAGACACCGTAACCTACGGAGGCGGCGTCTACAAACGCGGAGACCGTTTCGCGGAAGGCGAAGCGCGCGGTGACGAAGCGAGGCTGCTTCAGGTCGGCACACGGTTTGTTTTCGTTAACGGGCCGATCGCTTTCGACGGCCAGCGGTCCTGGCAGGACGGCAAGCTGACGGTCACGCGAGGCGGAGAGAACGCCGTATACGAGGCGAAGGCGCTGACCAAAGGCGAGCTGTACGTCTTTTACCGGCCGGAACTGGACAAATTAATCCGGCTCGCCCTGCTTTATCTCGGGCTGCTGGCCGTAGCGGCTGTCTTCACTTTCGGGGAACGGTATATGCTCCAGGTTTCCGCGAACCGCGTGATCCAGAAGCTGCGGCTGGATGTGTACGGGCAGATTCAACGCCTGCCCATCCATTATTTCGATAATCTTCCGGCCGGAAAAGTCGTATCCAGAGTGACCAACGATACGGAAGCCGTCCGCGACTTGTTCGTGACGGTTCTGGCGAACTTTTTCACCGGTTTCGTTTATATCACGGGAATCTTTATCGCCTTGTTCCTTCTGGATGTGAAGCTGGGCGCGATCTGTCTTCTGATCGTCCCGCTGCTGGTCGTCTGGATCATCGTGTACCGCAAATACGCTTCGCGGTATAACAAAATCATCCGTTCGCGCTTAAGTGACATTAACGGAATGATCAATGAAGCGATCCAGGGGATGACGATCATCCGTGCGTTCCGCCGCCAGAAAGAGACGATGGAAGAGTTTGAAACGCTCAACGAGGATTACCTCAAACACCAGCAGAAGCTGCAAAGCTTGAACGCCTTCACCTCCCACAACCTGGTCGGGGTGCTGCGGAACATCTCTTTCGCGCTGCTGCTCTGGCATTTCGGGGGCGCCGCAATGGTGTCAGGAGCCGAATCCGTCATCTCCTTCGGGGTGCTGTATGCCTTCATCGACTACTTGAACAGACTCTTCCAGCCGATCACGGGAATCGTGAATCAGCTTGCGACGCTCGACCAATCCATCATTTCGGCGGGGCGCGTATTCGAGTTGATGGATGAGCCCGGCGAAGACGTGGCCGAGGGCCGTCTGCCCCGCTACAAAGGCAACGTCAGCTTTGAGCAGGTTTCCTTTGCTTACAAGGAAGATTATGTGCTCAAGAACATCTCCTTCGAGGCGAAGCAGGGTCAGACAGTGGCACTGGTGGGTCATACCGGTTCGGGCAAAAGCTCCATTATGAATCTGTTGTTCCGGTTCTATGATCCGCAAAAAGGAACGATCCGGGTGGACGGCCAGGATATCACGGCCATGCCCAAGCAGCTTCTGCGCCAGCACATGGGAATCGTGCTGCAGGACCCGTTCCTCTTCACGGGTACGATCGCGAGCAATGTCAGCCTCGGAGACGGCACGATTTCGCGGGAGAAGGCGGATGCGGCCCTTCGCGATGTCGGCGGCGAGCGCATATTCGCCAACCTGCCGGGTGGCTTCGACGAACCTGTGCTTGAAAAAGGGAGCACGCTCTCCGCAGGCCAGCGGCAGCTGATCTCGTTCGCGCGTGCGCTTGCTTTCGATCCGGCGATTTTGATCCTGGACGAAGCGACAGCCAACATCGATACGGAGACGGAAGCCGTGATTCAGGCCGCGCTCGATGTCGTCAAGAAAGGACGGACCACTTTCATTATCGCGCACCGGTTGTCTACGATCCGCAGCGCGGATCTGATTCTGGTCCTGCACCGCGGAGAGATTGTGGAGCGGGGGAATCACGAAGAGCTGCTGGAGCTTGGCGGCAGGTACTCCCAGATGTACCGCCTGCAGCAGGGAGGCGGCGCTGCGCCGGCCGGCGTCACAACCGGAGGGATCGCGGCTTCTACATAAAAGCCGCCAAGACCGAGGAGGCCCCGCCCGCTGCCGATATCCGTCCGGTTTACGCGGCAGAACATCCCGCGCTATGGTTCGTGACTGCGCGAAGCTTGCCGCGGATTTTCGGGGGAGGGCTACCTTTCTTCACTATTATCTGTCGGGCCCGGATAAGTCCGGGTCCTTTTTTTAGAAAATTTGAGGTATAATTAGGTAGAAAGAGGGCGGACGCATGAAACGCGAAGACGTCTTCATACGTAAATTAAAGGAAAGGTCACAGAATTCCGGGTAAAACAGCTTGCATGATTCGCGGACTGCTCCCGCGTTTATGTAGGGTTGTCCGGCCCGAGAACTGCACCCATCCGGGTGGAAAATCATATTGGACGGGCGTTTTCATTCATACGCCGCAGTCCTGCGAAAAGAGGGATTTATCGTGAGTTCGGAAACGAAACGCGTTTTGAATGTGGTTCAGCTAATTGTGGAAATCGGAATTATTATCGGTTACGTTGTCGGCCTTATCCCGTTCGGATTCTTATGGTCCGGCGGTTGGGTGGTGCCTCTCGTATTCGTGAGCGCCGTGATCGGCCTGATCAACGGCAACCGGACACTGCTTCCGGCTGTCGTCAATATCGTGCTGGCGTTCCTCAGCTTCATCCCGCTCGTCGGTTATGTCACGAGAATCGTCGGTCTGCTGGTGTCCGCGTACAACATTTCCCTGATCAGACGCGATCAGTACTAAGCTTAGCCCCCTTCTGGGACGCTTAAGCGCCGTGCACGAAAGAAAACCCGTAAATCTTAACGATTTACGGGTTTTTTCTGTTGGGGGAAGAAGAGGACCTTCGGGGCTTTTCCGCACCGCGAGAAGCTCCCAGCGCGCGGTGCTCGGCGTCACATGACGGTGGTCAACCACTAACCCCGCTGCTCCTCCCCTATTGAATTCCTTCGGATTAAAATGTCCGAGCCTTTTCCTGTGCGCTTTTGATGGCGTCTTGTTTAATCTGCTCGGCGCGGTCGGGGAACTGAGCCATGCCTTCCACATAAAGCGTTTCGAAAGACGGTATGCCGAAGAAAGACATGATCGTTTTCAAATACGGGCTTCCGAAATCCGAGCCGGCTGTCGGGCCTTCCGAATAGACGCCGCCGCATGCGTAGATGTGCAGCGCTTTTTTGCCGGTAAGCAGGCCGACCGCTCCGTTCTCCGTATATTTGAACGTTTTGCCCGCCGTGCAGATCGTATCGATATAGGCTTTCATAAGGGGAGGAAAGGAGAAGTTCCACATCGGTGTGACGAAAACATATTTGTCGCCTGCCACAAACTGATCCGTCAGTTCGCCGAAACGCGTCACTTTTTTCTTTTCTTCTTCCGAAAGCTGGTCAAAGGAGCTGCCCGAGCGCAGCTTGCCCCAGCCGCTGAAGACGTCCGTATCGATTTGCGGAATGTACGCCTTGTACAAGTCCAGGGTCACGATATCGTCTCCGGGATGATTTTCGCGGTAAGCGTCGAGAAACGCTTTGCCGACGGCCATGCTGTAAGAAGTCCGGTCGTCATGCGGGTGTGCCGTAATATAGAGAAGCGTAGACATGAAGGAACCCTCCTAGCGGATATGCGGTAGATTTGTCGGTTTGAGGCGTCCGATTCCGAACGCTTCTGCCGCTCACCATACGGGGATAATATCTGCCTCCCGCCGAGGGGGTATGCCTGCCAAATTCGCACAGCCTTTCATTCGGAGGTACGACCCGGAAGCTCTGGGGTAAAAAGCTTAAGCACGGGAAACCTGAAGAAGAGGTGAGAAGCTTGGAAGTTCGCATCGGCTATGTATCGCAGGCGTTGGCTATTTATCACAATACACCGAGCTCCACATTTACGTATAAACGGTTCAAAGAAGAGCCTTACGATGAATCGCTGGAAAAGGCGGTCGAGGTGGGACGCCGCAATCTGGAAGCTACGCGCAGAATTCTTTATTATAATGCGGCGCACGGAATCCGCCTGTACCGGCTCAGTTCTTCGCTGATTCCGCTCGCGACCCATCCCGATGTCCATATCGGAGTCAAAGAGGCGTACGGGGAGGAGCTTGCCGAGCTGGGAGCTTTTGCCCGCCGCCACGATATCCGGTTGTCCATGCATCCCAACCAGTTTACCCTGTTGAACGGTTCGGACGCGGTAGTGGATGCCGCGCTGCGCGATCTGGAGTATCATGCGGACATACTCGATGGCATGGGAACGGGCGGCGACTGCATCATTAATATCCATGTGGGAGGAGCCTACGGGGACAAGAAGGCTTCGGCCGAACGTCTCATTTCGAACCTGCCGCGGGTTCCCGAGCGTATTTTGCAGAGGCTCACTTTGGAAAATGACGATAAAACCTACACGGCCGAAGAAACGCTGTCCGTATGCCGGCGGGCCGGGGTTCCGATGATGTTCGATCTTCATCACGACTGGTGCAATCCCTCTTCCCGGTCCGGCATCAGACTGCTTCCGCAAATAGCGGAGACATGGAAGGGCCGCCCGATGAAAGTTCATGTTTCCTCGCCGAAGAACGATAAAGACTTCCGCTCCCATGCCGATTATGTGGAAGCGGGACCGCTGCTTGTTTTTCTGAAAGCGTGCAAGGAGGAAGGGATGGACCGGCTGGACGTGATGGTGGAGGCCAAACGCAAAGATTTCGCCTGTCTGAAACTTGCCGAAGATCTTTCGTCAGTCAGGGGGATCAAGCGGCTGGACGGCGGCATTTTATCGATGTGAAGAGTGAAGAAAACGGCGCTTGGCCCTGCCGCAAACCGCAGAGAAATGACAAAAAAGTAACAGGTTGCGGAATGGGAGATTCTTCCGCAACCTTTGCCCGGATTTGTCCGTCTCAGATGGTGAGAACTGGAATCCAGTATGTTCCATTCCACCTATTCGAAGGAGGCAGGTCCGTTTGAAAATTATTCTGAAAGCAGGTACGGCGGTGGTCACTTCCGCACTGCTGTTCGGCACGGTTACGCCGGTTATGGCGAGCAAGGCGGTTACGGGGGCGTCCGCGACTGTTGCGAATCCGGTTTCGGATCAAGGGAAAGAGCAGGTCGACATTTCCCGGGAAGAGGTAAAAATAACCAAAGAGCAGGCTGTCGAGCTGGCTAAAAAATACGTTGCCCTGCCGGAAGGCTTCTCTTTGCAGGGGGCTAATTTAAGCGTGTCCCGCGGCTTCGGCGGCAAGCCTGCTAAAGCCTGGAATTTGAATTTCAGCCATAAAGAGAAGAAAGACTATTATTCTTATTTGTCCTATAGCCTGGATGCGGATTCCGGCGCTTTGCTCGGATACAATTTCAGCAGCAAGAATCCCGACAGCAAGCCCGTTTACCCGCCGAAAACAAGCTTGGATCAAGCTAAAACCATCGCATCCGATTACATAGCAAAATTAAGTCCCGAACTTCAAAAGCAGGTAAAATACAACGACCTGCGCGAATCTTCACGCAAAACACCGCTGACCGTATACGAAGATTACCGCTTTAGTTTCGAAAGAGTGGTGGACGGGGTTCCGTTCCCTCAAAACAATATCACGGTGGCCGTAGACAGCGAAGGCCGTCTCTCCGATTACCGTGTGTATTGGGATAAAGACGCGGCTTTCGATAAAAAGGAAGGCGTCATCACTCCGGAGCAGGCTGACAAGGCATTCCACAATCAAGCGGAACCGGTGCTTCAATACCTCATTCCTTACCAGTCGAAGGAGCTCAAACCGGCGATTTCCTACAGCATGGCGGCGCTTCAGATTGACGCCAAAACAGGCAAGCCGCTGTATGAGAGCAAAGCTCCCGCCGCCGTCAAGGCACTGACCGAACAGCCTCAGAGTACGGGAACAGCGGTGACGACGAAGGAAGCGGCGCTTAAACGGGCCCAGCAGACTGGTGAAAATCCCGGCGGATGCCAAGCTTGAAGAAGCGAACTATGGTGAATACGAGAACGAATCCACGAAACAGACGGAAGCTAACTGGAATTTCCACTGGGCGCTTCCTGGTTTAGACGGAGCGAAGGATAACAGAGGTTACGTGTCTTTGGCTATCGACGCCAAAACCGGTGAACTGACGAACTTCTCCTATTACGACTATAGTTCCGGCCGTACGGTTAAGCCGGAGGAAATTAAAGTTTCTTTTGAAGAAGCGAAAGGGAAGGCGGTTGATTTCGTCAAGAAAACGACCCCTTCCTATACACATCAGCTTGTACTGGAAACGACGGAAGCTCCCAAAACGGACGGCAAAATCGTCGGGATCGACCAGGATAACACGTATACCTTCCTGTTTTCCCGTTTTATTGACGGAGTTCGGGTAGAGAACGACAATATCCATGTAGCCGTGGACAAACGTACGGGCGAAGTCCAGAACAGCTACATCAATATAAGCAAGCTGGCGTTCCCGGCCAAGAAACCGGCCGTTCTGGACAAAGACAAGGCGAAAGAGCTTCTGCTCTCCCAATATCAGCTTCGTCTCGTTTACCAGAGCGTCGGCATCGAGGGCCAAATTCCGCCGGGAATTCCTATTGAGCGCTACAATGTTCTCGTAGCTTCCGGCAAATATCCGGTGGACAGCCAGAATCAGAAGGCACAGCTTGTATATACGCTGGAGAACAAATACGAAAATTCCGCTTATTTCCTTGATGCGGAGAGCGGCAAATGGCGCAGCCGGGATAACGGCGAAGTCATTTCTCTGGAGCCGGTGAAAGTGGACGATATCGCCGGCCACTGGGCGCAAAACGAGCTTCAGCTGATGCTTGATTATCAAGCCCTTGAAGTGAAGGACGGCAAGGTCAAGCCGGACCAGTCCATCAAGCGCGGAGAGCTTATCAAGATGCTCGTCATCGCCGACAGCGGCGGCGGGTATTATCCGGCGGGGGCGATGGACGGCCGCAGCAATTCGTTCAAGGACGTAGAGAAAAGCAGCGCGTACTTCTCCTACGTGGAAACGGCTCTGGACCGCAAATGGATCGACCGTACGTCCGACGAGTTCAATCCGGACCAGCCGATCACCCGTGAGGAAATGGCTTCTTTGATCGTCCGGGCACTGAACTACAAGAAGCTGACGGAGTTCGATAACGTCTTTAACCGCAACTTTGCGGATGCTTCCGAGCTGAAAAACATCGGGAACGCCGCAATCGTGACCGGAATGGGCATCATGAGCGCGGACGGCGGCAAGTTCAGTCCGAAGCTGGAAGTGACACGCGCTCAGGCGGCGACAGCATTCTACCGTTATTTACAGAAGCGTTAACCTTCGTTGTGCACAACCGAATAAAAATTTAAGGGACTGCCGGGTTCGGCAGTCTTTTTTTTGGGAAAAAAGGAGAGTAGGCAGGAGACCTCCGTAACTTGAGAATTGAGCCGGCTTTATTTGCTCAGGGAGATTCGCAGGGTTACCCTTATGTAAGGAGTCACTGTTTTTACAGCACATATCAGACGACAGACAGGAGTGAAAATGGTGAGAGGGATTATCCGGTATTCTCTGAACAATAAGCTGGTTATTTGGCTGTTGACGATTCTTGTTACGGCTGCTGGTATTTACGCGGGTCTCAGTATGAAGCAGGAGACGCTGCCGAATCTGGAAGTTCCCGTGCTAACGGTCACGACGGTCTATCCGGGGGCCGCGCCGGAAGAGGTGGCCGACCGGATTACAGGCCCTCTTGAGCAGAAAGTCAGGAGCCTGGACGGTGTAGACGTGGTCAGTTCGACATCCATGGAAAACGTCTCTTCTATCGTAATGGAATATTCCTACAAGAAGGATATGGATAAGGCAGCCTCCGAAGTAAAAGAAGCGGTTGCCGATTTTGTGCTTCCCGGCGGGGCGCAGGAAACGAAAGTATCCAAAATCAATATAAATGCATTTCCGGTCGTATCGCTAAGCGTGGCGGGAGACAAACAGTCGCTGGACGAGCTGACCTGGCAGATCGAAAGCGATCTGATTCCGGCGCTGGAAGGCATTCCGGGGGCGGCAAGCGTGGAGATCTCCGGTCAGCATCAGCAGGAAGTCCGTCTGACCTTTGACCGGGACAAGCTGAGGACCTACGGGCTGAGCGAGGATACGGTCAAAGGAATCATCCAGGGGGCGGCTGTCCAGGTCCCTCTCGGCCTCTACGAAGTAGGCCGGACGGAGAAAACCCTCGTCGTAGACGGCAACGTAAAGAGCCTGGACGACCTGCGGAATCTTGAGATTCCGCTCGTTCCCGGCGGAGCCGGTCCGGCCAGGGCCGCAGGCGCGGCTGGCACCGGTGCGGCAGCCGGGGGCAAAGCCGGTGCGGGTGGAGCACCCGGAGCCGCCGGCGGCAGTGCGGCGGGCGGTGCAGCGCCCGGCACAGGGGCAGCCGCCCCAAGCAGCGCCGCAGGCGCCGGCAGGGCGGGAGGCGCCGCGGCTCCGGCGGCGGGAGCGTCCGGTCTGCCGACCGTGAAGCTTGCCGAGCTGGCGGGAATCGAGCTGGCCGACCGGGCCGATTCCATCTCCCGCACGAACGGCAAGGAGTCCATCGGCATCCAGGTCGTGAAGGCGCCGGACGCGAACACGGTGGACGTTGTGAACGCCGTCAAGGACAAGGCTGCGGAGTTCCGGCAGGCGAACAGCGGCGTGGAGACCGTGATCATGCTCGATCAGGGCAAACCGATTGAGGATTCGGTCAACACGATGCTGAGCAAGGCCGTATTCGGCGCTTTGTTCGCCGTGCTGATCATCATGCTGTTCCTGCGCAACTGGCGGACGACGCTGATTTCCATCGTCTCGATCCCGCTGTCGCTGCTCATCGGCATCCTGCTGCTGCAGCAGATGGACATCACGCTGAACATCATGACGCTGGGGGCGATGACTGTCGCTATCGGCCGTGTCGTTGACGATTCCATTGTTGTCATCGAAAATATTTACCGGCGGATGTCCAGTCCGTCCGAGCCTCTGCGAGGCAAAGCCCTCATCCGCGAAGCGACGCGGGAGATGTTTATGCCCATCCTTTCGTCGACCATTGTGACGATTGCGGTCTTCCTTCCGCTGGGCTTCGTGAGCGGTCCCGTCGGGCAGCTGTTCCTGCCCTTCGCCCTGACGATGGTATTCGCGCTCCTTGCTTCGCTGCTCGTCGCGATCACCATCGTGCCGATGCTCGGGCATTCCATGTTCCGCCGCAGGCTGGAGAAGATGGGACCGGCTCCGGTTCCCGCTTATGCGGAGGGGGACGTGCCCGGTATCCTTCCGCATGGCATGGACCCGGCCGAATCGATCCGGCTGCGCGTCCGCGGCAAAGGCCAAAGCCGCCGCGGCCACGACGAGACCGGCCGCCTGGGGCGTTTTTACAGGCGGGCCCTGGATGCGACGCTGAATCATAAACTCATCGCCTTCGGCACGGCTATTCTCCTGTTGGCGGGAAGCCTGCTGCTGGCTTCACGGGTAGGTGTCAGCTTTCTTCCGGAGGAAGAGCAGAAATACGTCATGGTGACCTACACGCCTGCCCCGGGAGAGACGCTGGACGAAGTGAAGCGGAAGGCGCTGGAAGCGGAGAAGTATGTGCTGGCGCGCAGCGGCGTCCTTAATCTGCAGTACTCGGTGGGCGGTCAGAATCCCATGTCTCCCGGGCCGTCCAAGTCCGCTCTTTTTTATGTGGAATACGATCCTGAATTCGCCGGTTTTACGGCTGAGAAACAGAGGCTGATCCAGGGACTGACGGATACCGTTCCGGGCAGCTGGAAGCCGATGGATATGGGGGGCGGCGTGGGGGGCAGCAAACTGAGCCTCTACGTTTACGGAGAAAAGCTGGACGAAATCCGTGCGGCCGCGGATAAAATCCAGGCTCTGATGAAGAACCGTCCGGAATTCGATAAAGTGGGTTCCAGCCTCTCGGAATCGTACGGCCAGTACACGATCGTCGCCGACCCGGCCAAGCTGAGCAAGCTGGGGTTAACGGCCGGCCAGATCGCCATGGCTTTCAGCCAGGAACGCGAGCGTCCCGTTCTGACCAAGGTCGGCGTGGAAGGCAAAGAGGTCGAAGTTTACGTACAAGCGGATAAAAAAACGTACGCGGACCTATCCGCGATCGAAAACACTACCGTCGCGTCTCCGCTCGGCGTGGAAGTTCCGCTGAAGGACGTAGCCAAAATAGAGGAGGGCCGGTCGCCCAATGCGGTTACCCACCGGGATACGAAGCTGTATGCCGAGGTTTCGGCCGATATTACTTCCAAGGATGTGGGCGCGGCCTCGACGGAGTTGAAGAACGAGATCGGCAAACTCGGCCTCCCCGCTTCCGTCCGTGTCGATTTCGGCGGAGTAACGGAACAGATCAACGAGACCTTTTCGCAGCTCGGTCTGGCTATGATCGCGGCCGTCGCTATCGTGTATCTCGTGCTCGTCATGTTCTTCGGCGGAGCGCTGACTCCGTTCGCGATCCTGTTCTCGCTGCCTTTCACGATCATCGGCGCGATTGTCGCCCTTTTGGTGACGGGAGAGACCTTGAGCGTGTCGGCCATGATGGGGGCGCTCATGCTGATCGGTATCGTCGTCACGAATGCCATCGTCCTGCTGGACAGGGTCATTCATAACGAAAAGACCGGCATGAGAACGCGCGAGGCGCTTCTTGAGGCGGCCGCCACACGGCTGCGGCCTATCCTGATGACGGCTCTCGCCACCGTCGGCGCCCTTCTGCCGCTGGCTTTCGGATTCGAAAGCGGCGGTCTGATTTCCAAAGGCCTCGCCGTTACCGTGATCGGCGGCCTGATCTCGTCGACGCTGCTGACCCTGATCATCGTGCCCGTCGTCTACGAATTCCTGGCGAAGTTCAGGCGCAGGCGCCCGGCATCCGAGCTGGAGGATTAGGCGTCGCAACGGTATCCGGCATTATCCGCCCGGCGTCATGGTGGTGCCCGTCGCCTTCCCGCATCTGAAACTGAAACCTGTTTCCCGGATAACCGGGAGGCGGGTTTCTTTATTTTTCCGCGGAGACACGCGCGTAAACTCCGACTTGTGCTACAATAATCGGAATACCTTTATCACAACTCACATCGGAAAGGAAGTCCTGTCTTGAGCAATCCGAGCACTGTCACAGTTGAAGAAATCATACGCGCCAACCATGCGCTAAGCCGGGTGATCGAGCCTTCGCCGCTTCAGCGCAGCGAGCTTCTGTCCAGGCAGTACGACTGCAATATTTATTTGAAAAGGGAGGACCTTCAGGTCGTCCGCTCTTTTAAAATACGGGGTGCCTACAACGTCATTCAAAGTTTGACGGAGGAGGAACGGAGCCGGGGCGTCGTATGCGCCAGCGCGGGCAATCATGCCCAGGGATTCGCCTATTCCTGCAACCATCTGGGGATCGAGGGCAAAATTTTTATGCCGACTACGACTCCGCGCCAGAAAATCTCCCAGGTCAAAATGTTCGGCGGCCCCTACGTGGAAGTGGTCCTGATCGGCGATACGTTCGACGATTCGTCCACCCAGGCCCGTATTTACTGCGAACGCGAGAATAAAGTATTCATTCACCCGTTCGATGATCCGCGGACGATTGCCGGCCAGGGAACGGTCGGTCTGGAAGTGCTGAATCAGATGCCGGTGTCGCCTGACTTCATCTTCACCTCCATCGGAGGCGGAGGACTCGCCGCGGGTGTCGGCGCTTACGTCAAATCCGTATCCCCGGAAACCGCCGTGATCGGCGTGGAGCCGGAAGGAGCCGCAGGCATGCAGCGCTCCATGGAGGCGGGACGGGTCGTGACGCTGGAGACGGTGGACAAGTTCGTCGACGGGGCGGCGGTCAAACAGGTAGGCGAAATGACCTTCGAGATCTGCCGGCGCGTGGTGGATGATATCGTGCTGGTGCCGGAAGGCAAGGAATGCACGACGATTCTTGATCTGTACAACAATAATGCCATCGTCATCGAGCCCGCGGGAGCTTTGCCCGTAGCGGCACTGGATGCTTACCGCACCCAAATTGTGGGTAAAAACGTGGTATGTGTGATCAGCGGCGGGAACAACGATATCGACCGGATGCAGGAGATTAAGGAGCGTTCTCTCATTTATGAAGGGCTCAAGCATTACTTCCTTGTCAACTTCCCGCAGAGGGCCGGAGCGCTCCGTGAATTTCTGGAAGAAGTGCTTGGACCGACCGACGACATCACGAGATTCGAGTATATGAAAAAAAACAACCGGGACAATGCGCCTGCCCTGGTAGGTATCGAGCTGAAAAACAAGGATGATTACGAAGGCCTCATCTCGAGATTATCCAAAAAAGATATTAATTATGTCGAAATTAATAACAACCCCACTCTGTTTAATCTGCTGATTTAACCGCTGAAAAGAGCCGTCCCTTATGGGGTGCGCGACTCTTTAGCCGCCTGGCTTGGCAGCGTTTTCTCGGTGACAAAAAATTTTAATTAACCACAGTATATTTAGTTGTGGATTTTGGATTACCCAACATGTATAATCGGTTACGCGGTATAATTAACCTAGTCCTCTCGACATATTTTTACAATTCGTATCCAATACTATTGATGCAGGGATTAGGCTACAAAAACCAAACAGGGGGTTTTACTTTTATGAAGAAATTTTTCAAGCTGTCGCTGGTCATGATGCTGGCATTCACGCTTGTACTCGCAGGCTGCGGCAAGAAGGCCGACAACGGCGCAGCGCCTAGCGACGGCAATGCGGCCGGCGGCGAGAAGAAGTCCGATGTTAAAATCGGCATGGTAACTGACGTTGGCGGCGTAAACGATAAGTCCTTCAACCAATCCGCTTGGGAAGCGCTTGAGAAGCTGAAGAAAGACACAGGCATCTCCACAAAGTACCTGCAAAGTAAAGCGGATTCCGATTACGTTCCGAACCTGAATCAATTTGTACAAGGTAAATACAACCTGACTTGGGGCATCGGCTTCGTTATCGCGGACGCTATGAAAACCGTAGCTCAGCAAAACCCGACGGCTAACTTCGCTATCATCGATAACGTGGTGGAAGCTCCGAACGTTCAGTCCATCACTTTTGCCGAAAACGAAGGTTCTTTCCTGGTCGGCGTAGTAGCTGCAAAAATGACGAAATCCAATAAAATCGGTTTTGTCGGCGGTATGGACATTCCGGTTATCAAACGTTTCGAAGCAGGTTTCAAAGCGGGCGTTGCGGCTGTAAATCCGGACGCTAAAGTCCTGATCAACTACACGGGCGCATTCGATAAGCCGGACCTTGGCAAAGCGGCGGCCGCTACTATGTACAACGACGGCGCGGACATCATTTTCCACTCCTCCGGAGCAACAGGAAACGGTGTATTCAACGAAGCGAACGACCGCATCAAGCAAGGCAAAAAAGTATGGGTTATCGGCGTAGACAAAGACCAATCCCTGGAGTTCGGCGATCAAGTAACTCTGACTTCCATGGTTAAAGGCGTTGAAGAAGCCGTAACGAAGTACTCCAAAATGGTTGTTGACGGCAACTTCAAGCCGGGCGCTCCTGTAACGCTTGGTCTGAAAGACAACGGCGTAGGCCTTGCTTCCACTTCCAGCAAGAACGTTCCTGCGGATGTACTGAAGCTTGCGGACGAGTATAAAGAGAAAATTATCAAAGGCGAAATCAAAGTACCTGAGCAATAGATTTCGTTTAGGCTGCACCCTTTTTACCATGTACCATGACGCGTGTTTATGTACGTTTTATGATGGAGCATACAACAAGGCTGGTTGCATAACTGGCCTTGTTCTTACTTTCCAGACCTTCTACCAATAACCTTAGTAAGGGTGATTTCATGAGTGCAGCGACCCCTGTCGTTGAGTTGAAGCAAATCACAAAGCGTTTTCCCGGGATTGTCGCAAACGATTCCATCTCTCTTAAGCTGCAAAAAGGGGAGATTCACGCCCTCCTTGGAGAGAACGGTGCGGGTAAATCGACCTTGATGAATATTGTTTTCGGCTTGTACCAGCCGGATGAAGGCGGTATCGAAGTCAATGGCCAGCCGGTTCTGATCGACAGCCCCAACAAGGCGATCGAGCTTGGAATCGGGATGGTGCATCAGCATTTTAAACTGGTTCAGCCGTTTACCGTTACCGAGAACATCATCTTGGGAATGGAACCGAAGAAAGGCATGAACATTGATTACAAATCCGCAGCCGAACAAGTCAAAAAGCTTTCCGAACAGTACGGCCTTCAAGTAAACCCCCATGCTAAAATACAAGATATTTCCGTCGGCATGCAGCAGCGTGTCGAAATCGTGAAGACGCTTTATCGCGGTGCTGACATCCTTATTTTCGATGAACCGACAGCGGTTCTGACTCCCCAGGAAATTACCGAGCTGATGGATATCATGAAACGTCTCGTTGCCGAGGGCAAGTCTATCATCCTCATTACGCATAAACTCAAGGAAATTATGCAAATTTCCGATACGGTTACGATCATCCGCAGAGGTAAAGTGATCGATACCGTCAAAACATCCGAGACGACGACACGCGAGCTGGCTGAGAAAATGGTCGGCCGGAGCGTCTCTTTCAAAGTCGACAAGAAGCCGGCGCAGCCGAAAGGTCCTGTCCTGCAGGTACGCAGTCTTAAGGCGAAATCGCACGACGGGCTGCCTGTTCTGAACGACTTGTCCTTCGACGTGAAAGCCGGGGAAATTCTCGGAATCGCCGGTGTGGACGGCAACGGGCAAAGCGAGCTGATCGAAGCGCTGACCGGTCTGCGCAAAGTGGACAGCGGATCGATCAAGCTGCTGGACAAGGAAATCGTCAACCGCTCACCGCGTCATATTTCGGAAGCGGGCGTGTCCCATATTCCCGAAGACCGGCATAAACACGGGCTTGTTCTTGATTTTTCCATGAGTGAGAACATGGTTCTCCAGACGTACCACCGTCCCGCTTTTAACCGCGGCGGTTTTCTGAATTACGAGGCGATCGATAAACAAGCCGAACGGCTGATTGAAGCGTTCGACGTCCGTACGCCGAGCATTCATACGAAAGCGCGTTCTCTCTCCGGGGGGAACCAGCAGAAGGCGATTATCGCCCGGGAGATCGACCGGAATCCCGATCTGCTTATCGCGGCGCAGCCGACCCGCGGCCTCGATGTTGGCGCTATCGAATTCGTGCATAAGCAGCTCATCGCCCAGCGCGACCAGGGTAAGGCGGTTCTGCTGATCTCCTTCGAGCTGGACGAGATTTTGAACGTATCGGACCGGATCGCGGTCATTTACGAAGGGGAAATAGTCGGGGAAGTTCTGCCGGAAAAAACGAACGATCAGGAACTTGGCCTGATGATGGCCGGCAGTATGAAGCGGGAAGGTGTGACCCATGAATAAAGTCATGAAGTTTTTTATGCGGGATTCCGCTATCATTCCTCTCGCGGCCATCGTGCTCGGGTTTGTATTCGGCGCCATCGTTATGCTGGCGGGCGGGTACAATCCCATAACCGCATACTCCTCGCTGTTTTCGCGGGTGTTCGGGAATATGTACGATTTCGGCGAAACGATCCGTGAGATTACCCCGCTCATTTTGACGGGGCTTGCCGTCGCTTTCGCTTTCCGTGCGGGCTTGTTTAACATCGGAGGAGAGGGCCAATTTATCGTCGGCATGACGGGAGCTTCCTTCGTCGGCATCAAGCTGGGCGGTCTGCCCGCCATCATTCATGCGCCGCTTGCCATTATCGTGGGCGCCGTTCTCGGCGGACTATGGGCGGCGATCGCCGGCTATCTGAAAGCGAAGCGCGGCGTGAACGAAGTTATCACCACGATCATGCTCAACTGGATCGCCCTTTATCTGGCGAACTACACGGTTAACCATTTCCTGCTTCTGAAAGGGCAGCAGCGTTCCGTCGACATTGAGCCGACGGCTTCGGTCAGCTTGGGCTGGCTGTCAGCGATGTTTGATAACGCCCGTCTGCACTGGGGAACGCTTTTTGCCATCCTTGCCGCCGTGTTCTTCTACTTCTTCCTGTGGAAGACGAAGCAGGGGTACGAGCTCCGTGCCGTAGGCCACAACACGAATGCCGCTGAATATGCGGGGATGAATGTGAACAAGAACGTCATCAAAGCCATGTTTATCAGCGGAATGTTTGCCGGCCTGGCCGGCGTGTTCGAGGTGCTGGGCGTGTTCCACTACCAGACCGTTATGCCGGCGTCGCCGGGTTACGGTTTCGACGGAATCGCGGTTGCCCTGCTGGGACTGACGAATCCGTTCGGCGTACTTCTTGCCGCTTCTCTGTTCGGTATCTTGACTTACGGATCCGCGGGAATGAGCTTTGGCGCCGACGTGCCGCCGGAGTTGATCCGGATCGTTATCGGTTCGATCATTTTCTTCGTAGCCGCACAAGGCATCGTGCGCTGGGTGATTGCCCCTCTCTATTTCAAGCGTAAGAAAGAGAAGGTGGTCTAGATGAGTTTGGATATTTTGGGTCAGCTGATCAATACAACGCTGGTGTTCTCGACGGCGCTCATATTTGCGGCCCTGGGCGGTATATTCTCGGAGCGTTCCGGGGTCACCAACATCGGACTGGAAGGCTTGATGGTATCCGGCGCGTTCGCCGCGGCGGTCAGCACGTTCTACGCACAGGAAGCCGGCATGGGCAGCATGTCCCCCTGGATCGGACTTCTGGCGGCGCTCGTATTCGGGGTTCTCTTTTCACTTATCCATGCCGTTGCGACCATCACGTTCAAATCGGACCAGGTCATCAGCGGTGTGGTCATCAACTTCCTGGCTGCGGGCGTAACGGTATACCTCGTCAAGCTTCTTTTCGAAGGTGCCGGTCAAACGGAAACGCTGACGGAAGTATTCAGCAAATGGGCGATCCCGGGTCTCTCGCAGATTCCGGTACTCGGTTACGGTATCTTTACGGCCTATCCGACCACCTATATCGCGCTGATTCTTGTAGCCGTATCGTATTATGTGCTGTTCAAAACGCCGTTCGGCCTGCGCCTCCGTTCCGTCGGGGAGCACCCGAGCGCGGCTGACACCGTCGGTGTCAACGTTCGCCGCATGCGGTATATCGGCGTTATGCTGAGCGGAGCTTTCGCCGGACTGGGCGGAGCCACGATCGCCCTGACGACGACAAGCAACTTTTCGCACAACACCATCTCCGGCCAAGGCTATATCGCCCTGGCGGCGATGATCTTCGGTAAATGGCACCCGGTAGGAGCGCTTGGAGCGGCCGTCTTCTTCGGTCTTTCCCAGGCGATCCGGAACTATGTGCAGTTGTTCGAATGGTCCCAGAGCATCCCGCAGGAGTTTATCTTTATGCTCCCGTATGTCTTGACCATTCTGGTACTTGCAGGTGCGGTCGGTCGTGCTTATCCGCCTGCCGCCCTCGGCGAACCTTACGATCCGGGCAAGCGTTAAGCCTTGCGGGATCAACGAAGCAAAAGCTGCTTTCCTTTTCAAAGGAAAGCAGCTTTTTTAGTTTCCTGCGGGTAAGGGCAGCGGAAGCGGTTGTGCTGGGGCCGACTTGGCCGGCCAATTAGAAGCAGTCCCCGTTTTACGTATTTCTGTCTTCGCCGCTGATTTGTATGCTCTCTCGTGTATCAGGGGCTGGTACCGGGGGGCTCAGCTGATGGCCTGCCCTACGAAGAAGCAGAATAATGGATATTCCTGACAAAAATCCGATTATACCTAACATAATCAGAAGATACTGCCAGGTTTCCGGCATATTTAACGCCAGCGGACTCAGAATAAGCGTGGCCCCCGTAACCGCCAAAAAAACGGATCTGCGGATGTGGGCACTCAGTGCCAGCTCGGGCAAGCTGTTTCTTTTAGCCGCTGAGATAATGCCCGTACACAGATAATAGATGAAGACGAGCAAAAAAGCGGAGTAGAGCAGTCCATGCGAGAACCGGAAGAAAGAAAATGCCTCGTCCGTTACCGGGGCTTCGCCCACATTGATTACATTAGGCAGTGACACAAAGATAAGTGCAATAGCGAGCAGGCGCGCCACCCGGAACGCCTGCTCCTGTTTTCCCAGCCCGCCGAGTGCGGAAGCGGCCATCCAAAATCCGATGAAATCGGGAAGCAAATCCACGGCTTGAATACGAAAATGGAGAAAAACGAGGGTCAATCCCCATGAGATCCGGACATAAAAGCGGTTCAACTTAAGGCAGCTCCCTTCTGGCTTGAACGATCGTTCGGATGCTTGAAGCCCTTAAATCCGATTCATAATTTATGAATCCGGTCATGTCGTCTTTAAAGCCGTCAGAAGTTTGCGCTTTGAGCCGGATGGCTTTTTCGATCCGGTTATATGCTTCGGCCGCTTTAGACTCCGGTGGTTCAGTTTCCGTGTCTTCGATCCGGTAAGACAAGCGTACGTAGTTTCCCTTTTTTACGGCTAAAGGAAATGAAATGTCTTCGACCGGGAGCCCTTCCGCTTCAACCTTGTCTCCTGGTCGGAGAGAGGTCCGGTAACCGGGTTCCTGTTCCAAAGAGAGTGTATCGAGATACAGTTTCAGGCGGGGGGAGCTGACATCCGTGTAAGAGGACTCCACCCCTGTCAGTATCAAGTCTTCTTTGGTCGTCACAAGAGTATATCCGGCATTCTGATTGGAAGTTCCGCCGCTTGAAAATTCGAACAAGGAGCGATCGACGGTGTTTTTAGCCGGCGGGGTAAGGGTAACGTGACCGATATCGAGCATGCGGGAACTTCCGTCATTGAACCAAGCGCGAACCTGCTTGATTTGCACAGGGGCAGCAGGCGGGTCTGTTTCCTGAATCTGCTGTTCCAGAGAGATCAGAACCGATTGATAATTTTGATAGGTATACCGGTTTTTATTTAAAAAATCGACGGAAGCATGGGGAAGCTCCGGAACTTCTACGTACACAATGTGAAGACCCCGGTGATTCTCCAGGAAGGAGAGTTTAAAGCTGGTACCCCGTTCAAGGGGGAGATCGATAAAATGGGAGAGGAAAACAGGCTCCGGCAGCTGATTCTTTTCATAAACCCACAGGTTCCCGACCCAGCTGGCCAAGGCCAGAAGAAAGACTGCGACCAACGGACTTTTTTTCAACGAACAGCCTCCGTTCCGGCATATTCTGCTCCTCGCTTCCGACAGAAGATCTAGCCGAAATTAATCAGGACATAACCGAAACAAGCGGCATTCAAAAGGAACGTGATACCCGCTCCTATAAGGATTCCTTGAACGACGGCTGTCCGTTTGCTGTAAATAAGGAGAAGCGGTAATACATAGATCATCTGTACGATGCCGATCCCAAAGAACATCGGAAGGGCAAAGAGCCATAGGAGATGGCCGAGCGCCACCCAGCCGATTCCTTTCCAGACATCCAGTCCGTTCCACGGACGACGAGGCCTTCCGGACCCGTCCTGATCGGGAGAGGGTGAAGAGGATGCCTGTTCGATGTCCATACCCGCTGCGTGATCTCCAGGTTCTACGTCCGGTGTGGACTCCGTTTCTTTTTCCTTTCCGGATTCGGATGAAGTTCCCGCCTCGGGCTGCATGCCGCTCCCAATCGGATCGTTTTTATAATCGCTCATGCAAGACCTCCTGTCTCCGCGCGCAGCTCCTCCAACAGTGCTTCCCGGCCGTCACGGTAAAATAAATTGTATGTGTCGAAGGGAATGATTCTTCCGTCGGGATGCGCGATATGCACACATGATTTTTTTACGGAACGGACATCGAAATTGTAGGGATCCAGGAACTGCATAATCAGCACGCGGAACACATTGTCATACCCGATATGCTCCGGTACGGCGACCGAGGGCAGACAGCAGAGCAGATTTTTAAGAGAAAGCGCCGACGATTCGGGAGAATGAGCGGTCGAGAATAGGTCGAAGACTTGATCCTTTAACGTCTGATCCTGCTCGAATACGATCGTATTGCGCCCGCCTTCCAGCAAAATCTGAGGATCGATCATTCCGGTCAGAGGTACGGCCTGCCCTCCCAGCTTCAAAGCATACCCCATGGCGAGGCAGTCCGGGTGACATGGAACCGGGATGATATCTTCCGGCTGAAAAATGCCGGATTGCTCGATAATCATCCGGCGCACTTCGCTGAGTGTCAGCCGGTCTTTGGCCGGATCGAACGCCTCCGTGCGGCCGGCCACTTGAACCGGCTGGAACGTGACGCCCCGGACCGCGCGCTGCTGCAGCCCGTAACGGATAATATCGCCGACCTCGGAGTCGTTGAGCCCTTTTTTCAGCGTCACCACGAGGGTGGTCGAGATGTTGAATTCGTTGAGATGTTCGATCGCCCGCCGGCGCACATCACGCAGGTCAGCCCCGCGCAGCTCGCGGAGGGCCTCTTCCTCAAAGCTGTCAAACTGGAGATACAGCTCGAACCCGGGCATATAGCCGGCCAGCCTCCGCACGAACTCCCGGTCCTGGGCGATTCTCAGCCCGTTGGTATTCACCATAAGGTGTTTAATGGGTTTTGTTTTGGCGAGATCGAGAATCTCAAAAAACTGGGGATGGATCGTCGGCTCGCCGCCGCTTATCTGCACGATATCCGGCTCTTCTTCGTTGCGTACGATAGCGTTAAGCATGGTTTCGATCTGCTCCAGAGAGCGCCAGGTCTCCCGTTTCGGAGAAGATTCGGCGTAGCAGATGGGACACTGCAGATTGCATTTGTCCGTAATTTCGAGAAGCGTCAGGCAGCTGTGCTGCTCATGATCCGGGCACAGCCCGCAATCGTACGGACATCCGTAACGGATCGGGGTGTTCCAGTGTTGGGGCATTTCCGCCGGTTTCAAAAATTCGCGGCACCGCTTGTAATACTCCACATCGTCCGAGATGAGGACCTTTTCCCGGCCGTGGCGGCCGCAATATTTAAGCAGATAAACGTTCTCATCCTCGATAATGACTTTCGCCTCCACCTTGCGGAGACATTGGGAGCATATGCTGTTGGTGAGCTCATAGAACAGATAAGGACGGTTTTTGGTAGGCATGGAGGTCAGGTTCCTTTCCCGATAAAGGTAGGTTTCGCAGTAAGCTTACGCCGCAGAAGCAGGGTGTAATAGACCAGGCCCGCCAGGCAGGCGAGCTGAATGTTGTTCAGTCCCGCATAAGGGTGGGGAGTCGGTTTTATAAAATCGATCAGCAGGCGGAAAAGCAGATAGCCTCCCATGAAAATAATGAACGACATCCCGTCCGGCAGGTGAATAGATCCTTGTCGGGACCGGATTTTCAGCAGGACGATAACGAGGCCGAGAAGAAGCAGGAAGGCGATCTCGTAAAGCTGAGTCGGATGACGGAGGATTCCATCGCCAAAATCCACACCTGTTACCCAGCTTGTCGGAGTCCCGTAGGTATGGTCATCCAGACCGGTCAGAAAACAGCCGATCCGTCCGATCATCATCCCCGTAATGAGCGGGAGTGCCATATCGTCGCCCGTGGAACGGGTGTGCCCGATTCTTTTTTTGGTCCATTCCACGCCGATCAGCCCTCCAAGAAGTCCTCCGACTATGGTTTTGCCTTCCATCAGATACGACATGTCGTTCCAGCGCTCCAGGGTCATAGCGGGGTCCTCCAGCCAGTAAAGCATTTTCGAACCGGCGGCGGCACCGAGCGTGGCAGCGACTAGAATCCAGAGAGCTTGGCTTGGCTGGAGTTTTTCCTTGCTTCGGGTATAGAGATAAAGCCGGAATCCGAAAAAGTATGCAAGCGCTTCAAAAAAAAGATGGGGATGCAGCCGGATAAATCCGAGGTCAATAAACACTGGAAAAGTCATGAGTTCCTCCCCGCTAAAGTTAAGGTAAATTATACCACACGTTACATGCGTGTCATATCGCTGCGGTATTCCGTAGGGGAGAGGCCGTACCATCTCCGGAACTGTTTGGAGAAGTAAAGCGGATCACGGAATCCAACGGAAAAAGCAATCTGCTCGATCGTCAGCTCCAGCCGCTCCCGCAGAAGCTGCCGGGCTTTATCGACACGGAGCTTGGACAGGAAAGTCACCGGCGTCTGGCCGGTATGCTCCTTGAACAGCCGGGACAGGTAAGCCCGGTTGTAGCCGAGCGCCTCCGCCATGGACTCGATCGAGATGTCCTCGGCATACTGCGCGGACAAGTAATGCAGCATCTGCTGCACCGTCACCTCCGCCCGGGAGCCGGAATGGGCCTTGCCCGGCTCGGGTAGGGGCGGCCGCGCCGCATCGGCGTATTCGGCAAGCAGCAGATGAAGATACCCGAGCGCACGAAGCGAGGCCGTGCCGCTCTTATGCCTCAGCGCGCGCTGCAGGCGCCGGAAAAGCGCCGGCACACGGCTGCCCGCTTGCGCCGTGTGAATAACCGGCTGTTCCGGCGTGAAGCCCGCTTCGCGCACACGGGCAGCCGTATCCGCACCGGTGAGGGCGAGCCAGCAGTAGCGCCAAGGGTCGGCTTCGTCGGCTTCATAGCCGACGAGCTGCTCCGGCGCGATGCAGAAGCTGTCACCGGGACCGAGAAGCCGCTCCCGGCCCGCTGCGGTAAAGCGCCCCCTTCCGGAGACAACCGTATGGATGAGGTAGTAATCGTACACCTTCGGCCCCAGGCGGTGAAGCGGTTTGGTCTGGCTTTCGCCGGAGAAGAGTATATGGAGAGCCGAATCTTCCGGCGGCTCCGGATTGGATACGACATAGTAAGTAGGCTCGGGCTTCATTGGACTTCACGTCCTCCTGTTTGCGATAATAAATGCAGAAAACGGGCGGGCAAGCGGGCGCAGTGTAAGATCTAATGTTTTTCTCGGCATATCACTGCCCTCTACAAGGGATGCCCGGCCCGTATCGTCTCCGCTTTTCTTTTATCCTACCATCTCGGGCTTAATCCGACATCACATTTTTCCATATGAACCTTACATCATTCCATAGGACTTTGAGTGGTTCCGGCTTATACTGAAGGTAGAAAGATGAAGCGATAATCCGTTAGAATATCAACTTAAATAAGAAACTACCTAAAGGCGGTGCCGAAATGGCCGATCTTAAACTCCTCAAAAAACAATTCACCGAACTTTACGGAGGTATGGAAGACGATATCACAGTTTTCCATGCTCCCGGCCGTGTCAATCTGATCGGGGAACATACCGATTACAACGGGGGCTATGTTTTTCCGGCTGCCCTGACTTTCGGCACCACTCTTCTTTTGCGCAGAAATGAGGAAGGTCTGCTTCGCATGGCTTCCACCAACTTCACCCATAAAGGATCCTGTTCCCTGGACGATGTTGTTTACCGGGAAGAAGACGATTGGATGAACTATCCGAAGGGCGTCGTCGCCCAGCTTCAGCAGAAAGGTCAAGGCCCGCGGTCCGGTTACGACATGCTGTATCACGGTGAGATTCCGAACGGGGCCGGGCTTTCATCCTCGGCTTCTATCGAAGTGGTCACGGGTTACGGACTGCTGGAAGCGGAGGGATACCCGGTAGACCGGGTTGAGCTGGCGCTGCTTTCCCAGAAAGCGGAAAACGAGTTCATGGGCGTAAACTGCGGCATCATGGACCAGTTTGCCGTTGCCAACGGACGCCAAGATCATGCGATTCTGCTGATGTGCGACACCCTGGAATATGAACTCGTTCCTTTTCAAAGCGGCCGTTACAAGCTTGTGATCGGCAACACGAATAAACGCCGCGGCCTCGTCGATTCGGCATACAACGAACGCAGAAGCCAGTGCGAGCAGGCCGTCCGGGATCTGCAAACCCGCTTTACGGATCTGACGCTTTTGGGTCAAATCAGTCTGGAGCAATTCGAGGCGAACAAAGAGGCCATCAAGGACGACATCGTCCGCAAGAGAGCACGGCATGTCGTGGAAGAAATCGACCGTGTGCTGAAATCGATAGACGTGTTGAAAGCCAATGATCTGGAAGCTTTCGGCAAGCTGATGACAGGTTCCCACGAATCTTTGCGCGATCTTTACGAAGTTACGTGCCGGGAGCTTGATGTGATGGTGGAGGCGGCGCTGGCCGTTCCGGGAGTTCTCGGATCGCGCATGACGGGTGCGGGCTTTGGAGGCTGTACCGTCTCACTCGTGCACGAAGACAGTATCGAAGCATTCCGCGAGCAGGTCGGATCGAGCTACAAAGAACAAACGGGTCTCACCGCCGATTTCTACGTTTGCAGCATCGGAGACGGCGTGGGCAGAATACAAAGCTAGGCCGAAAGCCGGGCTGTTTTGAGGATACAATGAGCGGATGAGCTCTTTTCCATAGAAAAGAAAACAACGATCGGGAGGCGGAAAAAATGGCGATTATGGTGACAGGCGGAGCCGGATACATCGGTTCTCATGCCGTAGCGGAACTGCTGGATAGAGGAGAAGAGGTTGTGATCGTCGACAATCTCCAGCAAGGGCATCGCGGTGCTGTATTGGGCGGCAAGCTGTACGAAGGCGATCTGCGGGACGAAGCTTTTCTGGACTCGGTATTCCGGGAAAACGAAATCGACGCCGTTATCCATTTTGCGGCGAACTCGCTGGTCGGGGAAAGCATGACCGATCCGGCGAAATATTACCACAACAACGTTTACGGAACTCTCTGCCTGCTGGAAAAGATGAAAAAGTTCGACGTGAAACGAATCGTTTTCTCTTCGACGGCAGCCACGTACGGCGAGCCCGAAAACACGCCGATCCTGGAAACCGACCGGACGGAGCCGACGAACGCCTACGGTGAAACCAAGCTGTCTATGGAGAAAATGATCAAATGGTTCGATCACGCTCACGGAATCAAGTCCGTTTCGCTGCGCTATTTCAACGCGGCGGGGGCACATGAAAGCGGGCGGATCGGGGAAGATCACCAGCCGGAAACACATCTGGTACCGCTTATCCTTCAGGTGGCGCTCGGACAGCGGAGCCACATCTCCGTCTTCGGAGAAGATTATGCGACGCCTGACGGAACCTGCATCCGCGATTACATTCACGTAAGCGACCTGGCGGACGCTCATGTTCTTGCCGTAGAGAAGCTGCGGCAGGGCGGAGAGAGCGGCGTTTACAATCTCGGAAGCGGCAACGGATTTTCGGTAAAAGAAGTGATCGATATCGCCCGCGAGGTGACGGGTCATCCGATTCCTGCCGTTGTCGAAGCCCGCCGTGCCGGAGATCCCGCGGTTCTTATCGCCTCTTCCGAACGCGCCCGCCAGGAATTGGGCTGGAAGCCAAAGCGGGACAATCTCCAGGCGATCATCGCCAGTGCCTGGGCTTGGCATCAAGCGCATCCGGACGGATACGCGGACGAGAAGTAACCTAACATCTGGAGTTTACCTGCCTGCCGGCGTAAGGAGTGAGTGAAGCGATGAATACGGACTTGGAACGGGAAAAAGCACAAAATCAGGCTGATCAAGCAGCGCTTGCCGTCGAACGACTGGTGTCGTTTGCCCTCGCGAAGGGGATGATCGGAGCCTTGGATGTATGCGCGGCGAGGAACGCGCTTTTGGACGCGCTGGGTCTGCCAGAGCCGTATCAAGGCGCGGAGACAGACGCGCAAGACGAAGAGGCGGCCGCGGAGCCCGGAGAAATGCTCGGAATTTTACTCGACTACGCCTATACCCGCGGACGTCTTGAAGCGGATACGACCACTTGCCGGGATCTACTCGACGCCCGTTTGATGGGACTTCTGATGCCGAGACCGTCCGAGGTTGCCCGGCAGTTCGGGGAAATCACCAGGAAAGACGGAGTAGGGAGAGCGACGGACTGGTTTTACGAGCTTTGCATAAACAGCAATTACATTCGTATGGACCGGATACGTAAGAACGGGTATTGGCCGGCTCCGACGGAATACGGAGATCTTGAGATTACCGTCAATTTGTCCAAGCCCGAGAAAGATCCGAAGGAGATCGCCCTTCTGCGGACGCTCAATCAGAGCGGATATCCCCAATGTCTCCTGTGCGTGGACAATGTAGGCTATGCGGGCAGGCTGGATCATCCAGCCAGGCAGAACCTGCGCATTCTTCCGCTTACGATTGACGGGGAAGCCTGGTACTTTCAATACTCTCCCTATGTCTACTACAACGAGCATTGCATCGTTTTAAACGAAAAGCACGTCCCGATGAAAATATCGGAACGGACTTTCCGCAGGCTCTTTGACTTTATCGAACAGATTCCGCATTATTTTGTGGGTTCAAATGCGGATCTGCCGATTGTCGGCGGGTCGATTCTGAGCCACGATCATTTTCAAGGGGGAAATCATAAATTTCCGATGGAGTCTCGCTCCCGTCGAGAGAGCGTTCGCTTCCGGCACGAACCCCGGCGTCTCGGTCGGAATCGTCCGGTGGCCGATGTCGGTCCTGCGGCTCGCGGGAAGCGGCCGCGAGGATGTTCTCCGTGCCGCCGACGAACTGCTTGCCGCATGGCGCGCCTACAGCGACCCGTCGGCCGACATCGCGGCGTTCACGGAAACGGCGGACGGTGTACGGGTTCCCCATAACACCGTCACCCCGATCGCCCGGTTCAATGCCTCCGGGCAGTACGAACTGGACCTCGTGCTCCGCAACAACCGCACGAGCGAAGAGCATCCGGATGGCATCTTCCATCCGCACCGCAACCTTCACCACATCAAGAAGGAGAACATCGGCTTGATTGAGGTGATGGGTCTGGCCGTTCTTCCTGGCCGTCTCCAGGAAGAAATCAGCGGAATCGCCGGGTTCCTTACCGGAGATTCCGCGTGGAACGGTGCGGACGGCCTGGAGTCGGGCCATCCGCTGGAGAAGCATGCCGCGTGGATCGGCGAGCTTGTCGCCGCAAGCGGCACGGCCCTTTCCCTGCCGGAGGCGCATGAACTCCTGCAGCGGGAAATCGGCGGCAAATTCAAGCGGGTGCTTGAAGATGCCGGCGTGTTCAAGCGGACCGATGCCGGTCAGGCGGCATTCGACCGCTTCCTGGGCAGCCTCGGCTACGTACCCGCCGAATAGGCCAAAAAAGCCTTTCGTCCTCCCACTTAGGAGGAACGAAAGGCTTTTTTATGCGCCGCCCGAAAGCGCCGCCCGAAAGCGCCGCCCGAAAGCGCCGCCCGAAAGCGCCGCCCGAAAGCGCCGCCCGAAAGCGCCGCCCGAAAGCGCCGCCGGAAGCGCCGCTCCGCCGGAAACGCCTATCCGGCCTGAGGCCCGCTTGCCCCGGCTTTGGCCGGACGGCTGCGCCAGACGGACATCGCAATAACCGCGACGAGCGCCAGGCCGGCCGCTACTGCAAAAGGCAGCTGAGCCGACAGGTGGTGGGCGATGTAGCCCGATAACACCGGAGCGATGGCCGCCCCCATCCAGCGCACGAAATTGTAGGCGCCGGACGTTACGCTCCGTTCAAACGGAGAAACCTCCATTACATGGCTTGTGAACAAAGCATTGTTCAATCCGCAGAACAAGCCGATGACGACAATCAGCAGAATTTGCAGCCACAGCGTGTGAACCAGGAACAGCAGCAGCAGGATGAGGCAGAACGCTCCAAGGCTCCACGGAATGATTTGCGAAGGTTTGTAGCGTTCTTCCAGAGTGTGAGCCAATTTCGCGGAACCGTAAGCAAGCATGAGGCCCCAGCCGAAGAAGACAAGGCCGAGCTGGATAGCCGACATATGGAGCATGAGTGGCGAATAAGCTAGAACGACGAAAAATCCGTAATAATAGAACATAGAGGAGCCCGCCACGCGCAGGAACGGCTTATGGGTTGCCAAGTGCATAAGCTCCTTGAGTCCCGCCGCTTTGCGGACGGATTTTTTCTCCGGTTCCTTAATCATGAACAGCACCAGCAGGAACGCGATAAGAACGAAACAGCCTGTCGCGATGAACGGCAGCCGCCAGGAAATTCCGCCGAGCAGTCCGCCGACAAGCGGTCCGCCCGCCATTCCGAGACCGATCGCGGCTTCGTACATGCCGACGGCAGTATTGGCCGAAGGCGTCAAGGCAATGAGCAGAGTCATCGCGGTGGCGAAGAACATGGAGTTCCCGAAGCCCCATCCTGCCCGGAACAAAGCGAGCTCGGTAATGCCGCCGGACGCGCCGCACAGAAAAGCGAAGACGGTCACGACGGCGAGACCGGCAACCATCATTTTTTTATCGCCGAAGCGGGTTGCCGCAAGTCCGGACGGAATCATCATAATCGCCATGGTAAGGATATAAGCGGTAAAAAGCAGCTCGATCTGCGCGGGATTCGCGCCGATTTTTTCGGCTATAATCGGGAGAATCGGATCGACGACCCCGATTCCCATAAAAGCAAGAAAAGTTGCAAACACCGTGACATAACGTGCGCGTGTTTGCTTTTTTATTCCCTGATCCATACAAATATGCACCCCTCGCACAAGTCTGGCCGGAAGTGGGTGCCACGAGCACGTCTATTGTCCGGAAGACGGAGTCTTACCGGAGGATGCCGCCGTTTGAGGCTGGCCGATCGCTTCACGCACCTTGGAGAGCAGGTCTTCCATATCTTTGCGGAACGCCTCCATCTTATGAATCTTGAGATCGAGCATGTCCACCTGTTCGGCGAGCCCGTCCGCTACGCGCTTTAGCTCCTCCTGTTTCTTAAGCTCTACGGCGTAGCCGTCCGAACCTTCGCGGTAGGAAGCGAGCAGCGTATCGATCGTCAGGAAATGCTGCAGCTCCTGCAAAGAAAAGCCGAGCACTTCGCGGGCCAGCAGCACTTTCTTCAGACGGTCCACGTTTTCCTGAGTGTACAGCCTTACGCCTCCATCACTGCGCGTAGGCGGCTCCAGAAGGCCGATCTCTTCATAATACCGGATCGTACGCTTGGTCAATCCCGTCTCCTTGGCGACATCATCAATTTTTAACCGTGTCATGTTTACCACTCCCAGTCGCTAATATCAAGATTACTCCTAATTAACGTTAACGTCAACGTTAACTTTATTTCCCCATAGATCAATTTGCAGTATACCTTTTTGAACCGGCCCCTTAATAACGGAGAGCCATGTCCATTAACATTCTTCTATAAGTATATCGTTTCCCGGGTCTTCTAACCAAATGGTTCAGCTTTGCGAAACGGCAAAAACCGCCACAACTATTGTTGGGGCGGTTCCGGTTTTATTGCGATAAGCTATCCTTAATACATGCTGTCTATTTCGCACTGTAAATCCGGATGCGCTCTCCATGGCGGAATTACATGCGGCTAGAGTTTTTTAGCCACGAGCGTGAACGATTTAGGAATACCTTTGTCGTAAATATCCGAAGACCGGTTGGGCTCTTCCTCCAGAATTTCGATAAATAATCCCGACGAGGCGGCGGCTGTAACGATTTCCCCCAGCGTCCATTTACGGTGCCGGACTTTAATTAAGGCCGACTCATCCTGCCCCTGCAGGAATTTGGAGTAAGCGACATCCGTCTCTTCTATAGAGGTATCGAAATAATCGCCGGTTACTTTGTGCTTCCGGACCTTGGCGGTCGAACCTCGTGAAGAAATCAATTTGGTCGTAACGGGATGAAAATCCTGCAGGATCAGCCGTCCGCCGGAAGCGAGGAGCCTGACCACTACATCGAATAGCGGTTTCAGTTCCAAGAAATAATGAAGAATGCCGAACTCCATTAGCGCGAGACCATAATCGCCGGTCAGCTCTTCCTCGGGAAGCTCCAGCACATCGGAGACGACGTAACGGACACGCACTCCCGCAGCCTCCGCCAGCTCCGTCCCGTATTTGGCGTTTTCCGCCGCGATATCTACAACCGTTACTTCGCGGGCACCCAGCATGCCTAGCGCTGCGGCTTTGCTGCCGTGGGAGCCGAGCAGATTAACGGCTTTAATTCCGCTGAGATCCCCGAGAAAACGGCTGAAAGACCGCACGGCTCCCTCCGGATTCCGGCTGATAAGCGCAGCTGCTTCCGCAGGGGTTCCGAACCGGTTCAGCCAAGCCTCGTAAGCGTGCTGGTTCCAGGCCGACTGGTTGTGTTCGCTGAATTGTTTTTGCACGGGGATTCCTCCTTTTGTTCCACAATCATTCATCATATAATAAAATCATCGGCAAATCCATCCGGTTCATACGGGTTTGCGGACAAGTTTTTTCCGTCTAAGGAGGAGTTCGTTTTGAAATTCAGAGTTTCCGCAGTCCAGCATCATCTGCATACCATTTCGAGCTTTGAGGAGTTTGCGGATCAAGTAGAGCATTACGTCAAAACGGCGCAGGAATTCGATTCCGATTTCGTGCTCTTTCCGGAGCTTTTTACAACCCAACTGTTGTCCATTCGCAATCCCGGGGAGGGAGCGCTGACGATCAACGATCTGCCCTCCTTTACCGACTCATATATGGAGCTGTTCAAGGGACTTGCCAAGTCGACCGGAATGCATCTCATCGGCGGCACTCATATCATCGAAGACGGCGGGCGCTTGTACAACTCCGCGTTTTTATTTTATCCGGACGGCCGGGTAGGGGAGCAGAGGAAGCTGCACATCACCCCGACGGAAGTGAAAGAGTGGAACATGGGAGCCGGCGACGCTCTTCAGGTATTCGACACGGACAAGGGCCGTATCGCTATTCTCGTCTGCTACGACATGGAGTTTCCCGAAATCGTCCGTATGGCCAAAGCCCGCGGCGCCGACGTTATTTTCTGTCCTTCCTGCACGGATGATCGTCACGGCTTCCACCGCGTCCGCTACTCCTGCCATGCCCGTACTATCGAGAATCAGATCTATGTAGTCGTGACCGGAACGATCGGGTCACTTCCTACCGTGGACTTTATGAGAGGAAATTTCGGACAAGCGGCTGTCCTTACCCCGAACGACGTCCCGTTCCCTCCCCGCGGCATACTGGCCGAAGGTGAAATCAACGACGATATGATCATTACCGCCGATCTGGATTTGGCCCTATTGGAAGAAGTCCGCGAGAAAGGCTCCGTAACCACGTGGCGCGACCGCAGAACCGATTTGTATACCGACTGGGTATAAATCCACAACTATAAGATCCCATCATTTTGAAAAAGACAAGCGGGTTACAGGAGCGGCACTAAAATTTAACGAAGCGGGGGCCTGAAACGAGATGAATGCGACACCGGAGTCCGAGACACCTAAGTATATGAAAAAAATGTACGTGTTCGACGGGGAGAAACCGGTTCCCGCTTTGATCAGAAGCTACACGGAAGCGGACTTCGAAGCTTTGATCGAAGTGCAGCGCCTAAGCTTTCCCCCGCCTTTTCCCGAGGAACTCTGGTGGAACGAAGAACAGCTTCGCAACCATGCGGGGCTATTTCCGGAGGGGGCTCTCTGCATCGAGATAGGCGGCAAAATCGTCGGCTCCATGACGGCGCTCCGCATCCCGTTCGATCCCTTGCATCCTGAGCATACATGGGAGGAAATCACGGACGGAGGCTATATCCGCAACCACGATCCCGAGGGAGATTCCCTCTATGTAGTGGATGTATGCGTAATGCCGTCTTACAGGAAGCTCGGCCTGGGCAAATGGCTGATGTTCTCCATGTACGAGACCGTCGTCCATCTGGGGCTGCGCCGTCTCCTGGGCGGGGGAAGGATGCCCGGTTACGGGGCACAGGCCGGTAAAATGACCGCCGATCAATACGTCGACGCGGTCGTGTCCGGGATGCTTCACGACCCGGTCCTGACTTTCCTGCTCCGGTGCGGGCGCATGCCGGTCGCCGTGCTGCCCAATTACCTGGAAGACGAAGATTCCCTTAACCACGCCCTTTTGATGGAGTGGAAAAACCCCTTTTTATAGAGGCTGCTCTCTATTCCTGAAGATGTGAGATGGACATAGCTTTAAGCAACACTACTTGAGAGGATGAGGCCCATGGACTACATACGTATTACCGATATCAACGACCCTTTATTTGCGAAAATGCACCGGCTTATGCAGACCGTTTTTCCCGCGGAAGAGGTGCTTGATTTTGACCTTTGGAAAGAACCGCTCCAAGATCCCGGTATCCGGGTGTTCGTAGCCGTTCACGAAGGTGAAGTTGTGGGTGCGACCGAGTACCGCTATTACACTGATCTGGGAATCGCGATGACCGACTTCACCATAATCGGCCGGCCGGGCCTGGGCATAGGCAGATTCCTGAGCCGTAAACGTCAGCATGACCTGGCGGATCTGGCTGCTCAAAGCGGAAAGCCCATGATCGGCATGTTCGCCGAGATCTATGATCCTTACCGGGTGGAGGACCATACGTTTGGCGGCGTAAAGCCGATGGATCCGTTCGTGCGCCGCGAGGTTCTGTCTCATCTGGGCTATCGCAGACTGGACTTTCCTTACGTTCATCCTTCCTGGCAGAACGACGGAGAAGCCGTAAACGAATTGGATTTGTGTTTCATGCCTACGGATGAGGACGCGGAATACTTGCCGTCTTCCCTTATTGCCGATTTTCTGACCCGATATTACGCCGTACTTGCAAATAAGCCGCATACGTGGCAGGAGATGATCTCGCGTCTCCGTTCAGCGGAGCGTACGGCGCTTCTTCCCCTATAGGCGGTAACGAGGATAGAATGAACCTATACTTGAGCAAGCCAGCGGCTTCTTCTTGTTGCAGGTCATGCGGGTCAGCGAAGTCCCGGCCTTTCCGCCAGATTATAAAAAGGGCTCCCATAGGGGCCCTTTTTTGTTTATTCGCTTAATCCTGTGTTTTTGCATCCGGGGTTTGCGTGTGCAGCTTGTCCTTATTTCGGATGGCGCGCTTATCTTCAGCCAGCTCCAGGGTGTCGTTAGCAAACTCCATATCCTGATTCTCTGCATTCATATGCGCGGTTCCCTTGTAGTTTCCGCGGTGCGTTTTGTTTTCCATGAGGGTGCCTCCTCTCTATATCTTAAGTCAGATGGAGTTAGCTTTCGTTTGCCGTTCGGAGAATATGCGCCTATACTCCTTCTTAAGAAGAGTAGTTTTCCTACGTATATAAAAACCCCCGGACGGATATGCTGATAGCATTGTCTCGCACAAGCAAAACAACTGGAATAAAAAACCTGTTGCAAAGCTATTGCTGACATGGTACATTAATTTAGCTGACACGGACGAGCCCTTGAAAAACAAGGCCGGAAGCGAAAGCTGAGAAATTAATCTTAAAAAAAGGTTGACTTCGAAAAATGGATATGGTATTATGGAATTCCGGCCAAGAGAAACGGGCCGATACAAAAGAGTAACATACACAAGATTGTCCTTTGAAAACTGAACAACGAGTGATTGAAGCGTCTCAGTAATGAGACATTAAAATGAGAAGAAATTCTCGTCAGCAACGAATGTTTGAGCTTAATCAGCTTGAGATAAACCGCTGGCCTTTGGCCGGCACAACTTTATCGGAGAGTTTGATCCTGGCTCAGGACGAACGCTGGCGGCGTGCCTAATACATGCAAGTCGAGCGGACTTGAAGAGAAGCTTGCTTCTCGGATGGTTAGCGGCGGACGGGTGAGTAACACGTAGGCAACCTGCCTGTAAGATCGGGATAACTACCGGAAACGGTAGCTAAGACCGGATAACCGGTTTCTCCGCATGGAGAGACTGTGAAACACGGAGCAATCTGTGGCTTACGGATGGGCCTGCGGCGCATTAGCTAGTTGGTGAGGTAACGGCTCACCAAGGCGACGATGCGTAGCCGACCTGAGAGGGTGAACGGCCACACTGGGACTGAGACACGGCCCAGACTCCTACGGGAGGCAGCAGTAGGGAATCTTCCGCAATGGACGAAAGTCTGACGGAGCAACGCCGCGTGAGTGATGAAGGTTTTCGGATCGTAAAGCTCTGTTGCCAGGGAAGAACGCCAAGGAGAGTAACTGCTCTTTGGGTGACGGTACCTGAGAAGAAAGCCCCGGCTAACTACGTGCCAGCAGCCGCGGTAATACGTAGGGGGCAAGCGTTGTCCGGAATTATTGGGCGTAAAGCGCGCGCAGGCGGTTTTTTAAGTCTGGTGTTTAATCCCGAGGCTCAACCTCGGTTCGCACCGGAAACTGGGAGACTGGAGTGCAGGAGAGGAAAGTGGAATTCCACGTGTAGCGGTGAAATGCGTAGAGATGTGGAGGAACACCAGTGGCGAAGGCGACTTTCTGGCCTGTAACTGACGCTGAGGCGCGAAAGCGTGGGGAGCAAACAGGATTAGATACCCTGGTAGTCCACGCCGTAAACGATGCATGCTAGGTGTTAGGGGTTTCGATACCCTTGGTGCCGAAGTTAACACAGTAAGCATGCCGCCTGGGGAGTACGCTCGCAAGAGTGAAACTCAAAGGAATTGACGGGGACCCGCACAAGCAGTGGAGTATGTGGTTTAATTCGAAGCAACGCGAAGAACCTTACCAGGTCTTGACATCCCTCTGACCGGCTTAGAGATAAGCCTTTCCTTCGGGACAGAGGTGACAGGTGGTGCATGGTTGTCGTCAGCTCGTGTCGTGAGATGTTGGGTTAAGTCCCGCAACGAGCGCAACCCTTGAACTTAGTTGCCAGCAGGTAGAGCTGGGCACTCTAAGTTGACTGCCGGTGACAAACCGGAGGAAGGCGGGGATGACGTCAAATCATCATGCCCCTTATGACCTGGGCTACACACGTACTACAATGGCCGGTACAACGGGAAGCGAAGGAGCGATCTGAAGCCAATCCTAGAAAAGCCGGTCTCAGTTCGGATTGCAGGCTGCAACTCGCCTGCATGAAGTCGGAATTGCTAGTAATCGCGGATCAGCATGCCGCGGTGAATACGTTCCCGGGTCTTGTACACACCGCCCGTCACACCACGAGAGTTTACAACACCCGAAGTCGGTGAGGTAACCGCAAGGGGCCAGCCGCCGAAGGTGGGGTAGATGATTGGGGTGAAGTCGTAACAAGGTAGCCGTATCGGAAGGTGCGGCTGGATCACCTCCTTTCTATGGAGACTCGGGTCCTGCAACGGACCCAGTCAAGAAGGCAGTGCCTTCAACCTTCAATCACTCGTTGTCAGTTTTGAAAGGAGAATTTGCTTCTCTTTTCAACCGTTGATCCTTGAAAACTAGATAGCGAAACATGTAACTAGAATCATCCAAAACCTTGATGGTTTGATGCAAAGCGAAGTTGTATGGCGCATGAGCGATTTGGCAAGCTTGCTTGCTAGCGCGAATTCGGCATATAACGGAGCGACTGGTCAAGCTAATAAGGGCACACGGAGGATGCCTAGGCGCTAGGAGCCGAAGAAGGACGTGGCGAACGACGAAATGCCTCGGGGAGCCGTAAGCAGGCTTTGATCCGGGGATGTCCGAATGGGGGAACCCAGCTGTGGTAATGCGCAGTTACCATGCAGTGAATACATAGCTGCATTGGAGGCACACCCAGGGAACTGAAACATCTAAGTACCTGGAGGAAAAGAAAACAATAGTGATTCCGTCAGTAGCGGCGAGCGAACGCGGATTAGCCCAAACCAAGGAGCTTGCTCCTTGGGGTTGTAGGACGTCAACATGGCAAAAGTTCATTAGGTGAAGTGATCTGGAAAGGTCCGCTGCAAAAGGTAACAGCCCTGTAGCCGAAAGTGAACGTATGCCTAGACGGATCCTGAGTACGGCGGGACACGTGAAACCCCGTCGGAATCCGGCAGGACCATCTGCCAAGGCTAAATACTCCCTAGCGACCGATAGTGAAGCAGTACCGTGAGGGAAAGGTGAAAAGCACCCCGGGAGGGGAGTGAAAAAGAACCTGAAACCGTGTGCCTACAAGAAGTCAGAGCCCGTTAACGGGTGATGGCGTGCCTTTTGTAGAATGAACCGGCGAGTTACGTTTGCATGCGAGGTTAAGCTGAAAAGGCGGAGCCGCAGCGAAAGCGAGTCTGAATAGGGCGACTATAGTATGCAGGCGTAGACCCGAAACCGTGTGATCTACCCCTGTCCAGGGTGAAGGTGCGGTAACACGCACTGGAGGCCCGAACCCACGAATGTTGAAAAATTCGGGGATGAGGTGGGGGTAGCGGAGAAATTCCAATCGAACTCGGAGATAGCTGGTTCTCCCCGAAATAGCTTTAGGGCTAGCCTCGGGGGATGTGTCGTGGAGGTAAAGCACTGATTGGGTGCGGGGCCCGCCAAGGGTTACCAAGTCCAGTCAAACTCTGAATGCCACAGACATTACCCCGGGAGTCAGACAGTGAGTGCTAAGATCCATTGTCAAGAGGGAAACAGCCCAGATCATCAGCTAAGGTCCCCAAGTGTGTGTTAAGTGGGAAAGGATGTGGAGTTGCACAGACAACCAGGATGTTGGCTTAGAAGCAGCCACCATTTAAAGAGTGCGTAATAGCTCACTGGTCGAGTGACTCTGCGCCGAAAATGTAACGGGGCTAAACACACCACCGAAGCTATGACTTGCACCTTGTGTGCATGGGTAGGGGAGCGTTCTGTACGGAGTGAAGGTAGATCGTGAGGACTGCTGGACTGTACAGAAGTGAGAATGCCGGTATGAGTAACGAAAAGATCAGTGAGAATCTGATCCGCCGAAAGCCTAAGGGTTCCTGAGGAAGGTTCGTCCGCTCAGGGTAAGTCGGGACCTAAGGCGAGGCCGAAAGGCGTAGTCGAAGGACAACAGGTTGAAATTCCTGTACCACCGTAAGCCGTTACGAGCAATGGAGTGACGCAGCAGGGTAGGGACGCGGACTGATGGATGTCCGTCCAAGCAGTGAGGCTGATGTGTAGGCAAATCCGCACATCATAAGGCTGGGCTGTGATGGGGAGCGAAAATTACAGTAGCGAAGGTCTTGATCTCACACTGCCGAGAAAAGCTTCTAGCCAGGCGAAGGTGCCCGTACCGCAAACCGACACAGGTGGGCGAGAAGAGAATTCTAAGGCGCGCGGAAGAACTCTCGTTAAGGAACTCGGCAAAATGACCCCGTAACTTCGGGAGAAGGGGTGCCCCGGTAGTGTGAATAGCACGAGGGGGCCGCAGTGAAAAGGCCCAAGCGACTGTTTAGCAAAAACACAGGTCTATGCGAAGCCGCAAGGCGAAGTATATGGGCTGACGCCTGCCCGGTGCTGGAAGGTTAAGGGGAGCGGTTAGGGGTAACCCGAAGCTGTGAACCGAAGCCCCAGTAAACGGCGGCCGTAACTATAACGGTCCTAAGGTAGCGAAATTCCTTGTCAGGTAAATTCTGACCCGCACGAATGGCGTAACGACTTGGGCGCTGTCTCAACGAGAGATCCGGTGAAATTTTAATACCTGTGAAGATGCAGGTTACCCGCGACAAGACGGAAAGACCCCATGGAGCTTTACTGCAGCTTGATATTGGACTTTGGTACGATCTGTACAGGATAGGTGGGAGCCTTTGAAGCCTGAGCGCCAGCTTGGGTGGAGGCGCCGTTGGGATACCACCCTGATCGTATCGGAGTTCTAACCTACTACCGTAATCCGGTAGAGGGACCGTGTCAGGTGGGCAGTTTGACTGGGGCGGTCGCCTCCTAAAGAGTAACGGAGGCGCCCCAAGGTTCCCTCAGAATGGTTGGAAATCATTCGAAGAGTGCAAAGGCATAAGGGAGCTTGACTGCGAGACATACAGGTCGAGCAGGGACGAAAGTCGGGCTTAGTGATCCGGTGGTACCGCATGGAAGGGCCATCGCTCAACGGATAAAAGCTACCCTGGGGATAACAGGCTTATCTCCCCCAAGAGTCCACATCGACGGGGAGGTTTGGCACCTCGATGTCGGCTCATCGCATCCTGGGGCTGAAGTAGGTCCCAAGGGTTGGGCTGTTCGCCCATTAAAGCGGTACGCGAGCTGGGTTCAGAACGTCGTGAGACAGTTCGGTCCCTATCTGTCGCGGGCGCAGGAAATTTGAGAGGAGCTGTCCTTAGTACGAGAGGACCGGGATGGACGTACCGCTGGTGTACCAGTTGTCTCGCCAGAGGCATCGCTGGGTAGCTATGTACGGAAGGGATAAGCGCTGAAAGCATCTAAGCGTGAAGCCCCCCTCAAGATGAGATTTCCCAGTATGTAAGACCCCTTGAAGACGACGAGGTAGATAGGTTGGAGGTGGAAGCACAGCAATGTGTGGAGCTGACCAATACTAATCGGTCGAGGGCTTGACCACGAGGCACTTACGACAGTAAAAGCCGCATCACAAGCATACCCAGTGTATGCACCACAAGATCTTTGGATGGATCGACTGCACGTTTCGCTGCTAGTTTTCAGGGAGCAACCCTGATGTGTCTGACAAGACACCTGTTTGGTGACGATGGCGGAAGGGAACCACGCGTACCCATCCCGAACACGACCGTTAAGCCTTCCAGCGCCGATGGTACTTGGACCGAAGGGTCCTGGGAGAGTAGGACGTTGCCAAGCAGTCCCACAACTGTGGGTTTTTTTATGGGATTTTGTCTCGTATGCACAATGGAGAGGTGTCCGAGCTGGCCGAAGGAGCACGATTGGAAATCGTGTAGGCGCCAAAAGCGTCTCGAGGGTTCGAATCCCTCTCTCTCCGCCAGTATTAAGGCGGCGTAGCTCAGCTGGCTAGAGCGTACGGTTCATACCCGTGAGGTCGGGGGTTCGAGCCCCTCCGCCGCTATAGATACATAAGGCCCGTTGGTCAAGGGGTTAAGACACCTCCCTTTCACGGAGGTAACAGGGGTTCGAATCCCCTACGGGTCATATACCTTTCATAAGGTAGAGAGTAATACAGCAAGAATTAATTATGGACGCTTAGCTCAGCTGGGAGAGCATCTGCCTTACAAGCAGAGGGTCGGCGGTTCGATCCCGTCAGCGTCCACCATATATGCTTTTACTGACGCGGGGTGGAGCAGCCCGGTAGCTCGTCGGGCTCATAACCCGAAGGCCGCAGGTTCAAATCCTGCCCCCGCAACCAATTCATATGGAGCTGTGGTGTAGAGGCCTAACATGCCTGCCTGTCACGCAGGAGACCGCGGGTTCGAATCCCGTCAGCTCCGCCATTTTTACAACGCTAGTTTATGTGGCGGTCGTGGCGAAGTGGTTAACGCATCGGTTTGTGGATCCGACACTCGGGGGTTCAATTCCCCTCGTCCGCCCCATTACCTTGATATGATTTTTAAATATTGGGGGTTAGCCAAGCGGTAAGGCAACGGACTTTGACTCCGTCATGCATAGGTTCAAATCCTATACCCCCAGCCATTTAGTTATGAGCCATTAGCTCAGTTGGTAGAGCACCTGACTTTTAATCAGGGTGTCGAAGGTTCGAGTCCTTCATGGCTCACCATGATTGTTTTATGTGCGCGTGTGGCGGAATTGGCAGACGCACTAGACTTAGGATCTAGCGTCTTTGACGTGGGGGTTCAAGTCCCTCCACGCGCACCAGATTTATGCGGAAGTGGCTCAGCGGTAGAGCATCGCCTTGCCAAGGCGAGGGTCGCGGGTTCGATTCCCGTCTTCCGCTCCATAATTTCATACGTGCCCTTAGCTCAGCTGGATAGAGCGTTTGACTACGAATCAAAAGGCCGGGAGTTCGAATCTCTCAGGGCACGCCATTATTACTTTCGGGACGTAGCTCAGCTTGGTAGAGCACCTGGTTTGGGACCAGGGGGTCGCATGTTCAAATCGTGTCGTCCCGATACGTCTGTCCCAGTAGCTCAGTTGGATAGAGCAACGGCCTTCTAAGCCGTGTGTCGGGGGTTCGAATCCCTCCTGGGACGTCACAGGAAGCGCAGATCTTACAGGATCTGCGCTTCTTTTGTTATCCGGCTTTTTATGATTGACGTTTCTGCTCGTTATTCATTTTTTCTTAGCCCTGTAACTTCCTCAAGGCCCCTTTTCTTAAGCTTAGCGGGAAATTGCATTATTTTTAAAAACGAATTATGTAAGGGTTATCATAGATTTATTAATCGGGTTTTCTAGAATATTACTGGGTAAAAAGCTGACTTACCGTGTTATTTGATGTAAATTTTATGTGTATTTTTTGACCGTTGTTCAAAACTTTTAACCCAATTAAACCGATATAATTGATTAGGACATAGAAATGGATGTCATCTCTTTTAGGCAATTACATAGACGTTAAACAGGAAGAGGGGGATTAAAGAGATGAAAAAACAAATGCTAACGAATAGCTTTAAAGGATTGAACCGGAACTCGTTGAAGGTGAAGATTCCGCTTCTTTTATTAATTTTGGCTTTGGTACCGCTGCTTGTCTCGGAATATTTTCTCAGTAATCAATTCACATCGGTACTCCGGAAAAATATAGAGGAGAATCAAACAAAGATAACCACCTATACGGCCGATTACATATCCTCGACGCTTGTCCAGAAAGTTTCTACGGTCCAGAGTGTGATCCAAAATCATACGGAGCTTGGAACGCTGACGGAAGCTCAGAGAATCGCGGTTCTTAAAACGATGTCGGAAAACGACACGGAGGTAAAGATTGCTCTGTTCGCGGATAAAGAGGGACAAGCGGTCGACCAGAACGGCAAGAAGAGCAGTCTCGCCAGTGACGAGACGTTTAAGAGCGTCAAGGAGACGAAGAAACGGGTTGTTTCCGATATCGTGAAGGACGCCAGTTCCAACCAATATTCTTTGAAAGTCAGCGCGCCTGTCCTAGGGACGGACGGACAATTCGCAGGTATGCTGCAAACCGCCATAAATCCGAGCCGGATGATCAGTCAGGTAAATAAGGTGAAGATTGGCGAAACCGGTTATGCTTATCTCATGTCCAAAGAAGGCATCTATATGGTTCATCCGCAGCTGGATAGGATCGGTAAGCCTTTATCGGAAATAGCGACCCCGGAAAGACTGGAGCTTTTCAATAAGACGGTGCTTGTTAAAGAGCAGGGACAAGTAGCTTATAAGGAAAAAGATAATACGAATAAGGTTGCGGCTTTCGAAGAGATTAAGGTTCCCGGCTGGCGCATAGTGGTTACGGGAAACTCGGATGAAATTTACTCACAGGTTGATCAAGTCAACTTCGTAGCCAAAATCATCGTTCTCATATCCGCTATTGTTGTAGTTGCCGCCGCTATATGGCTGTCTACGTTTATTTTGAGGCCTCTTCTCGGTATATCCGCTATGATGAAACGGATTGCCGGAGGGGACCTGTCCAGAAGATTAAAGGTGCAATCGCAGGATGAGTTGGGAGATGTACAGCGGAACATCAACGAGATGCTGGATTCCTTCTCCGCACTTCTCCAGAAGCTGAGCATGGCGATTGAGCATATGGCGGCTTCTTCCCAGCAGTTAAGCGCTATTGCGACCCAATCGGCGGACGTTTCACAGAATGTGAATCAGACTGTCCTGGTTATGGTTAAAGGGGCGGAAGCCCAATTCGAAACGGCTGAACAAACAACGGAGGCCATGAATGAAATGGCGGCGGGTGTGACCAAGATTGCGGATTCCGCCTCCACGGTGTCGGAAGTCGCGCAGGGAGCCGTACAAAGAGTAAATCAAGGCTCAAGGGACATGCAGGAAGCGATTCACCAAATCCGAAAGGCAAGCGAAGCCGTGGAAGCGACTTCCCAGAATATAAAGGCGCTGGAGGAAAGCTCAGCCCGTATTCACCAAGTAGTCGGGTTTATATCGGAAATTGCAAAACAGACGAATTTGCTTGCTTTAAACGCTTCTATTGAGGCGGCGCGGGCGGGCGAGCACGGAAGAGGTTTTGCCGTAGTTGCACAGGAGGTGAAAAACCTCGCGGAACAAACCTCTGGAGCAACGGTCCAGATCAACGATACGATCAAACAAGTACTGTCGGCGACCAAACAGGCTGCCGCATCGATGTCGCACGGCAAAGCCGAAGTGGATCGGGGTGTAGAGCAGGTACGCAACACGGACCGAGTTTTCGAGGATATGCTTGAGACGGTGTCTTCGATTAACGGACAAATCCAGGAGGTTTCCGCGGCGGCACAGCAAATTTCGGCCGGTACGGAAGAAGTTGCGGCTTCCATGCAGGAAACCGTTCAGATTTCCAGAGACTCGCTTGGTAAAATGAACGGCATGTCCCGTTCCACGGAAGAGCAGTATGCGGGTATGAAAGAGATCGTTCTCTCCGCATCCGAGCTTACCCGGTTAGCCTCCGAGCTTCAGGAGCTGTCCGGCAAGTTTACGGTAGAAAGAGACGCGTCTGCGGACCGCGAAGCCAGCGACAAAGCGCTGCAGAACAAAAAAGCCAAAAAAACGAAAGCGGAGAAGGCAAAACAGAAACAGCAGAAGCAGGGGAAATCAAAACAGCAGAAGCCCGGCAAACCGGACGGTAAAGCCGAATAGGACGAGCGTCAGATCTAATTACAGCCTCCGGCCTGCGTACAATCAATGTATAACCGATAAAAAAGAAGCTATCACCGGACTAACGGGATAGCTTCTTTTTGTTTTCTTTTAACGTGCAGAGGCAGATTACTTTTTACCGTCTTCATCTTCCGTTTCAATCTCAAATTCAATGGTATCCGCACTTACTTTGACATCATGCACTTTGATGCCGTTGCGCTTCAAGGAGGAGCTGATCAGATTGCGGTCCTGCGACGGAAAGACATAGGATGGCTTGTCCCTGTTGCTGAGAAGGTCCTGTGCGACTTGTATAAGTCTCTCCATGGTGAACGGCTTCCGCATAAACTTCTCGATATCCTTCTCGTGATAATCGAGAGGCGGCTCCAAGGCGGTGGAGACAATGACAGGTGTCCGGTTGTAGACGGGGTGATGATAAAGCTCCGAAATGAAATCCCAACCCGTCAGGCTGCCTTCCAAATGAATGTCGACGATGAAGAGCAGCGGCGTTTCCGTCGTTTTGCGCTTCAAGGAGAGAATGCCCTCCTCCGCGGAGCGGAGCTGAACCGAAGGAAGCTGGAGTTTGGCAAGCGCAACCTGGATCAGTTTGGCCAGATTATCGTCGTCCTCGAAAATAACGATTTTCTTGTTGAGTGAGACCATTTCAAACGGAACCAGCTCCACGGTAAACGTCGATCCCTTGCCCATCTTGGAGGTGAAGGTGAGCTTGCCCTGATGGCCTTCCACGATCTCTTTAACGATGGCGAGTCCTAATCCGGTACCGCCGATTTGCCTGCGGTCGGAGTTATCTACCCGGTAGAACTTGGAGAAAAGATGCTCCTTCGCTTCTTCGGGAATTCCGAGCCCGTAGTCGGTCACATCAATGAAAACGGAACCGCCGCTTTCGCGGATTTGCACGTCAACCCGCTCCGCACCCGGCGAATATTTGATCGCATTGCTGAGCAGGTTCTGAACGACCTGACGGAGCCGGTCGCTATCCCCGCGCACCCAAACTTCTGCTGGTGAGAGGGCGGTTACCGTAATGTCGTGGTTTTGCTTGTCCTGCCATTTCTCGACGATATCGTTAACGAGCTCCTTCATATCTACCGGGGCAAAATGATACACCTGGCGGCCGGATTCCATCCGCTGAAGATCGAGAAAATCGTTAATGAGGTTGGCGAGACGCGTAGCTTCTTTAAAAATGGTATCCAGGTATTTCTGCTGCTTCTCTCGCGGAAGCTCACGATGAATGAGAATCTCGATAAAACCGAGCACGCTGGCCAGCGGTGTGCGAAGCTCGTGAGACACGATGCTGACGAACTCGTTTTTCATCGCGTCGATGCGTTCTTCCTCCGTGCGGTCGCGGAAGACGAACAGATAGCCGGATTCATCGCTGTCGTTCTCGCCGACCGAGGTGGCGTAAATCTCCGTAAACTGAGGCTCTTCTCCGTTCATAAAGGTGAAGCGTTCGTTAAGCTGGTTGATGTCGCCGTCAAACAGCGCTTTAATGGACTGCGAAACGCCTGTGAACCCGCTTGAAGCCGCGGCGATTTCGCGGCAGGAATCCACGAAGTCCTGCCCGATCTGCTCATCCAGCCGGAAAAATTGATGCATCTGATTGTTGGCGATCAGAATTTTACCGTTACGGTCGCACATCATCATGCCCTCATGTGCCGCTTCCAGAATCCCCTCGATAAGATCGCGCTGGGACTCGATATACTGTTTCTCCAGAACGAGCTGATCGTTAAGCTCTTCCAAATGCGCAGCCTGCTTGCGGCGCTCGTCGTTCATAATCTGGGCGTAGAAGGCCAGATCGAACTGCCGGATCAGACCCAGCGTCAGCCGCTCCTTCTCTTCATGCCGGTCCAAGCCGTGGAAGTTGGTAAGGAGCAGGAAGCCGATCACCTGCTGCCGGTCGTCCTGCAGAGGGAAATAATGATCGACGGCAACGGAAATGCCGTCATGGAACCCGCGCTCCGCCTCGGTTGCTTCCCGCTTCTGGACAAAGGCGCAGCCTTCATCGAACACTCGCTGGGACGCGCCGTAAAGCTCGCTCTGGGCTCTGGAGGCGAAGCTGCGCGGGTACCCGCTGGAGAAGAGGACTTCATAGAGTTCGGCCTCCTTGCTTTTCAGGACGACAAGGGCGGCGTCATAGCTGACGGAAACGAGAAGGGCAGGAATCGAATGCTGCAGAAACTGCTTCAATTCAGTGAAGCCGGTCAGCTTCTCCTGATAATTCGAAATCAGCTCCAGCTCCCGCTCGCGGTCGGACAGCTTGGCCAGCGTAATCTGCTGTTCTTCCTGCTGGGCGATAATTTCTTCATTCTGGGCTTCCAGGCTTTCCGCCATGAACCGGTAGGTTTCCTCACTCTTGCGGAGCTGTGCTTCCGCACGGCTGGCTCGCAGCTGGATCAGGCCCGACCAGATTCCGATCAGGATGCCCAGAATGCCGCCGCTTAAAATGATCATCCGCGAGACGGAGCCGGCTCTTTTAATGGAATCGTGGGAAGAGTCGCTGATTTTGTTTAGCGCTTCCAGGATACTAAGGTGCAGGGTCCTATACTGGTCCATGTACTGTTTGCCGATATTGATGCGTCCCTGGGCTTCCTCCAGCTTGCCGGCCTGCACAAGTTCGATTTGGGAAGCGTAGTACGCGAGCATTTTCTGAATGTGCGGATTTACTTGAGTCTGTATAAGAAGGCGGAGATCGTCATGACCCGCTTCCAGCGTGCGAATGATTCCCAGGTCTTTCTGAAGGGCAGCTTTGCCGTCTTCGTAAGGCCCCAGATATTTCGCATCGCCGGAGATCAGATAGCCGCGTATGCCCGTTTCCTGGTTGAGCAGGTCTTGAAGAAGATTGCTGGCCGCCGAGATGACGGGAATGGCATCTTCCATAACCGCATCGCTCTGCCTCTCCATATTCAAGGAGGAAATGTAGCTGGAAGTCCCGACGAGAGCAAGCAGCAGAACGATGGCAATCACGTACGAAAGAGATAAGCGGGAGCGGTTGAATTTCATGCGTTCACCTGGTTTCTGAAAATAATTCTGGAAAAATCCAGCATTAGTCCACATTCGACATGAAAAGACCAAATCCTGCATAAAACGAGTGTGCTTTTCGTCATTGTTCTCCAGAGAGATATGGGGTAAAATGGAAGTAGGCCAAGCCGTAATGCCGACCACGTTTCAGGGAATTAAGGAAGAATTGATTTTGTTTTGCCGATGCACTGTGTTAAAATACGGGTAACTAACGTATAGATGGATTATGTGTGTGCCGCAGCCGTGGCACTTCTGTATTTTTATGCATAAGCTGTACCGTTCTCCATGCCAAAAAGACCGCGGATGCGGGGGCATCTGCGGTCTTTTTCAATAGCTCGCCCTTCAAGGGTGATCAGCTGCATATGGTGTGACGAAGATAGACCTCCAAGGCCGGTTGCCCAAGGGAGGTCTATTTCTTCTTCTGTGAAAGAATGAGAACCACTAAGCTCGCAAATGAGATCATAAGCGTCAAAGCGTCTTTAACTTCCACAGGGCATCACCTCCTACTCGAGAAGGTTAGCCGACCACCCTTGAAAATGCCTAGTCTATTGTAACTTTAGTATACCACCAATGTGGGAAAAGTTATAGCATTTTTTACCATTTCACCCATTCATCCATTCCATCCGCAAAGCAAGCAGATCACGCAGCTCGTCCGTAGACAGCTCCGTAATCCAATTCTCCCCGCTGCCCACAATTTGCTCGCTCAGGCCGAGCTTTCTCTCGATCATTTCATCGATTTTCTCTTCCAGCGTTCCAAGCGTAACGAATTTGTGCACCTGCACGTCCCGCGTCTGCCCGATCCGGAAAGCGCGGTCCGTCGCCTGGTTCTCCACGGCGGGATTCCACCAGCGGTCAAAATGAAAGACGTGGTTGGCGGCCGTCAGATTGAGACCGGTTCCGCCGGCTTTAAGCGAGAGCAGAAAGACGGAGAACTGCTCTTCCAAGGGAAGCTCCGCGTTCTGAAAACGGGCGATCATCGCATCCCGCGTCTGCCGAGGGGTGCCTCCGTGCAGGAAGGAGACGGACTCGCCGAGTTCGCTCTGCAAAATTTCCTGAAGGAGATGGCCCGTCTCCACGAATTGGGTGAAGATCAGGCACTTGTCGCCCTGCTGGCGCAGTTCCTGCACCATGTCGAGCAGACGCTCCACTTTGCCGGAGCGGTTGCGCCAGTCGGTGCGCGGTCCCTCGCGCATAATGAGCGCGGGATGATTGCAGATCTGCTTGAGCTTCGTCAAAGCGGCGAGAATGTGTCCTCTGCGCTCCATCGGAGACATCGCGTCGACTTTCTCGAAGAGGTCGCGGATGTAATGCTCGTAGAGCGTACCCTGCTCGGCCGTAAGCGTCACGAACGTCTTCGACTCGTTCTTCTCGGGAAGATCGAGCTGGATGGCGGGGTCTTTCTTAATGCGCCGCATCAGGAAAGGCCGCACGAGGCGCTGTACGCCGGAGATCAGGCCGCTGTCGCGGGACTTCTCGATCGGCGTGACGAACCGCCGGGTGAACTGCGTGAGCGTGCCGAGATAGCCGGGATTCAGAAAATCGAAGATGGACCACAGCTCCGTCAGCCTGTTTTCCATCGGTGTTCCCGTCAGGGCGATCCGGTGAAGACCCGAGAAACTGCGGATAGCGGCCGCTTGTTTCGTGTACGGGTTCTTGACGTTCTGTGCTTCGTCCAGACAGATGGAGCTCCAGGACACCTCGCGCAGTTCCTCCTCATCGAGATGGGAAAGCGTATACGAGGTGATGACCAGGTCTGTGCCTTCTACGGATTCCGAGAAGAAGCTTCCTTTGGCGCGCTGCGGCCCGTAATGAACGTGAACGCGGAGGTTCGGCGCAAAACGGCGAAGCTCCATCTGCCAGTTTCCGATTACGGAGGTCGGGCAGATGAGCAGGGAAGGCGCGTCGGGGGCTTCGGTTTCCTTCACCTGAAGAAGATAGGTGATGTACTGGATGGTCTTGCCGAGACCCATGTCGTCGGCAAGACAAGCTCCCAGGCCGAAGCGCCGCAGGAAGAGCAGCCACGTGCTGCCCTCCAGCTGATAAGGCCGCAGCGTCCCCAGGAACGAAGCCGGGGGATCGATGCGGGGCAGCTCGGCCGTGCGCGTGAGCTGCTGGAACAGCCGGCGAAGCTGGCCGGTCAGCTCGATCTCGACCGCCGGCGGCCGGTTGTCGGGATCGGCGGCTTCGTCCGCCGGTCCTTCCGCCTCTCCGCCGGTGCCGCCGCCCAGCAGCTGGAGCTCCAGCACTTCGCGCAGGGTAAGCCCCTGCTGGCGGTCCGCTCTGGCGAGCAGCTCCTCGGCCTGGCGCAGAAACTGCGGGTCGAGCTGGACCCAGCGGCCGCGGATGCGGATGAGCTTGCGCTTCTCTTCGAGCAGCTGGAGGAACTCCTCCTCGCTCAGCTCGAAGTCGTCGATGGCAACGCGCCAGTCGAACTGCATAAGCTGGGTAAGCCCGAACATCGACTCGCCGCCTCCGCCAAGCGAATTCTTGAGCTTGGCCTGGAGCTTGGGGCGCAGCTTGCGCGCCCGTTCCCACCAGGCGGGCAGCATGACGGCGAAGCCCGCCTCCACCAGGCGCACGCTGCCTTCCGCGAGGAAGCGCCACGCCTGCTCGTCGCTCAGCCGCGTGAGGAGCTGCGGCGGCTCTCCTTCGTCCGCCGCGTTCAGCCACGGCAGAAGGCGCAGCCATCTGCCGACATCCCGCGGGACGCGCCCAAGGTCCGCGGTCCAGGACTCCGGCAGGGCCAGCTCGCCTTCCAGCGGCTCGCCTGCCGGAGTTACCGCGCGCAGGACCGTGTCGTCGGAGCGGTCCTGCAGGAGGATCTGCAGCCTCCAGTCCGGGTCCCCTTCGGGTTCCATGAGCTGGAGGCTGGAGCGGAACGGCGTCGGATCGTGCTTCCAGCCGATCGACACGAGCCAGTCCTCTTCGTCCAGCCAAGTATCGGCAGGACGTGTGCCCAGGCGCAGCAGCGGATGCGCCTCTTCGAGCCGGCGGAGCGCCGCTTTGCGGGAGCCGTCGGCTTCGATCCAGGCGGGGATGAGCTGGTCGAGCCACAGCTCCGCCTGCGAGGTGACGGACGCGGCGGCTTCCCCTTCTAGCTGAAGCTTCCAGCTCAGGTTACCCGCCTTCCACTTCTCGTAATCGGGAACGAACCGTCCTCCGGCAAGCGCTTCCTTAACTTCGGGAGCGAGTTTCCGGAGATTCGTGGTGTCCGTATCCCACCGGATGGAAAGATGCTTCACGGTATGGGGATCCCCGAAAAAATCCAGCGCCGCCAGTGCGGGCAGGGACAAGCCTTCGCGGTGTCCCCATTCCGTCGTTTCAATAAAGGTTCCGTAAAAGGAAGGGGCATGCCAGGCGAAAAGCAGGCCCTTCAAATCTTGTGCATCCCAGATGCCGCCGTTCTCCCGGGTTCCCCACACGAAGAAGGCGCCGGACGGCATCCAGACGGCATGAACCGTCAACGGACTCGTTTCTATCATGGCAGCCAGCTTCCTTTCTCCAGTTCTTCCTGGAACGCGCGGAGGCGGATGAAGTGATCCGACAGCCGGTTAATGTATATATCCCATTCACGCTTCCGCCCGAGGGTCGTGTAGTAGCCGTGAAGTTTTTTGAGAAGACGGACCGCGGTTTTATAGGAAGTCCTGTTCTTCTCCAGCACGGAACGTTCCACAGCCTGATGATACAGGGGAAGAAGGAGGGCCGGATCGGATTCCTCTACCGATCTCAGCTCCAGGGCGTACAGGTTCTGGGGGCCGATCCGGTTGGCGATTTGCAGATCCACCCATTGGCGGTAGCGCTTCGTCTGGAGCAGGTAGCCGGTGTAAACATAGTAGGAACGCGGAAGAAGCTTCTCCATGATATGAACCCATTCGTCATCCGCATCGGCATGCTTGGCGGCGTCCGTCCAATATTGGCAGAGCAGGCGGAAATCGTCCTGGGCCGCCGACTGCATAGTCGGAGCGAGCCACCGCAGCCAGCTCAGCAAGGTCTCCCACTGGGCACGTTCATGACAGCGTCTCATATAGAGGATAAAATCTCTGGCTCTCCGCTGATGCAGAGCCTCCAGTCTAAGAAACGCCGCGTCCGTGTTGTCCTCCATGAGGTCAAAATGAGCCCGGGCCACTAGGAGAACGTCCTGCTTACGGTTCCTGCGGCCTTCTTCCCGGTCTTGGAGCTGTTTATCCAGCTTTTCTTTCTCGCGCTTGATCCACTCCGCCTTCTTCGGCAGAGCCCACCATACCGCACGGTAGGCATAGAGCCAGTCGTTCGGTCCCTCTTTGCCCTGCAGGGCGAGAGAGGCGAGGCGGTTCAGCGCTTCCGTCCAGCGCTTCGGGTGCTCTTTGACCGAGACCGGAAGTGCGGGGGAAGCCAGAAGCCGGTCCAGGCGGGACAGGCAGTCGGCCGCGGCTGTTTTAGCATTAGATTCATGAAAGCCGGATAAGTAGGAATTTTTGGTATCGCCGAAAAACTGTTCCATGCGGTGCATTACAAACAATGTCACGTGCAGATCGTATAAAAGCCGGATGCCGTCCGGCCAGCCGGAGGCATAAGCTTGAAACCGTTCGAAAGCGGAAGTGACAAACAGATCGAACGAGTACTGATGAGAAATCGAAAAACCGTGATACTGCGCTTCAAAAAAGCGGTGCCAATCTTCGGGAGATCCTCCCGGCACCGGCTCGGAAGTACGCCGCTTGGACTCGCGGTCCGCGTTCTTGGCGGGCTTCCGCTTCGTCGTCATCGCGCGCTTCAGCTCTTGAACAAGCAGTTCCGGCCTGCCGTGAGGAACGTACAGGGCAAATATAACCGCTGCCATGTGTCTGCACGGTTTTTCGAACGAGCAGGTGCAGTCACCTGCGCTGAAGTTTTCCAGATCGATCGTGGTACGGTAGCGGTCGTTACCCCGTACCGATGCATGCACGACCGTCCCTCCCACAAGCTCCACGCCGCTTACACGGCCTTTGTGGTGAAACATCCAACCCCGTTCCATATCCTCGGGGTCCATGTGGGTCTGCATCTGCTTGATCAAGTAGTTCATTCTGTTCTTGGGTATTTGCAGTTCGAGCATTCCGTCTGAACCTCCGGGGTATCCTTATCTCTCCATAGTACCAGATTTTTTCCTGTTTTGCCCATTGGTTTAGGATCGGCTAATGGAGGATTTTTTAGACGTGCCATAAAGATAGATGAAAAAGTCTCGGCCTTGGAAAAAAACCGCATCAGCCCTGAGGCGGCAGTCCTTGCCCGGGAGCACGCTTGCGCATGGTCCGGCATGTAATAAAAAGATGAAACCGGCACGAAAAAAGCCGGGGGCAGCCAAGGCCTTCCTATCATTTTACCATTATACGTCTGCTGATTCAGGAATTCGGTTAAAATAATAAAAAACGAACGCAGGTTTGGAAATTCAAACATCCGGGTGGTATACTGGGAACACAAGAGCAAGGCTCCGGAGCAGGAGCTTTTTCCACTTAAGGGAGGCACGCGAAACGTATGGGGATCAAGTTCGGCAGAGAGTACGAAGACATCATCCGCGATTTGATGAACGGGCTCGGTCATGTGGACGGGTTTTACGGATTTTTTGAAATGAGCGAGACGGACTGGCAGGAGCTTCCCGAGGAAGATCGTCAGGAATGCCTTCGTACGCTGGCCGACGACGTATTCTACGGTCTCGGTTCAGAGCCGCTGCTCCAGATTGCGGACGCGAAGGTGCGTTATTTGAAGGACAGACACCTGATTCAGATCGATCATGACGAACAGGTGGTCACGATCGTGCGGCTGACGTCCGCGTAGGAACGGATACGAGAGCGGTTCCGATTCAGGGTAACGGGGCCGCCCAGGAAAAGAAACAAGAGGTGCAATCTAACATGCTAGCCAAAGCGCAAGAGCTTCTGCAGCAGTATTACGGATATCCGGAATTCCGGGAAGGGCAGAAACGCATTATCAGCGCCCTCCTGGAAGGAAGGGACACACTCGGCATCATGCCGACCGGCGGCGGGAAATCGATCTGCTATCAGATCCCGGCGCTGATGATGGAGGGCGTAACGCTCGTCGTCTCGCCTCTCATCTCGCTGATGAAGGACCAGGTCGATGCTCTGCATACGGTCGGAATTCCGGCGACCTTCCTGAACAGCACGCTGGAGGCGGGAGAAGCCGGACGCCGCATCCGGGAAGCGATGCAGGGCAAGTACAAGCTGCTGTACATCGCGCCGGAGCGGCTTGAATCCGACTGGTTCCGCCAATGGATGCATTCCATGAATATCTCATTCGTTGCGATAGATGAGGCGCACTGCGTCTCTCAGTGGGGGCATGATTTCCGCCCCAGCTACGTCAATATAGCCCCGTTCGTGCAGGACCTTCCGAGCCGTCCGCTCGTTGCGGCTTTTACCGCTACGGCGACCACGGAGGTCACGCAGGATATCGCCCGGCTGCTGGAACTCGACGACCCGGAGGTCGTGGTAACGGGCTTCGGCCGGAGCAATCTGGAGCTGTCCGTACTGCGGGGCGTGAACAAACGCGACTTTGTTTTCGACTATGCCAAGGCGCATACTCACCAGCCCGGCATCGTCTATGCCGCCACGCGTAAAGAGGTGGACGAGCTGTACGAGCAGCTGCGCCGCAAAGGGCTGGCCGCCGGACACTATCACGCCGGACTATCCGACGAGGAGCGGGCCCGCAACCAGGAGGCTTTTCTCTATGATGACGTGCGGGTCATGGTTGCCACGAACGCGTTCGGTATGGGGATCGACAAGTCCAACGTCCGGTACGTGATCCATTACAATATGCCGAAAAACATGGAGGCGTATTACCAGGAAGCGGGCCGTGCGGGCCGTGACGGCGATCCCAGCGAATGTATGCTGCTGTTCAGCGCCCAGGACATTCTGACGCAGAAATTCCTGATCGAGCAGAATCAGCTTTCCCAGGACCGCAAGAGCAACGAATACAAGAAGCTGCAGACGATGATCGACTACTGCCACACACCGCGCTGTCTGCAAAATTATATTTTGCAATATTTCGGAGATGAAGGCGAGCTTGTTCCGTGCGGCAACTGCAGCTCGTGCAAGGATGACCGCGAGACCGTCGATATTACGGTGGAAGCGCAGAAGATCTTCTCCTGTGTCCGCCGTATGCAGGAACGGTTCGGCATTTCGATGGTTGCCGGCGTTCTGAAAGGGTCGAGAAATAAGAAGGTGCTTCAGTACAAATTCGACAACCTGCCGACGTACGGCATTATGAAGGACCGGACCGAGAAAGAAATCGCCGATCTGATTAACGTGCTTATTGCCGAAGGATATATGGGATTGTCCGAAGGGCAGTATCCCGTCGTCAGGCTTCAAGCGCCGGCGGTAGAGGTTCTGCAGGGACGTGTGCAGGTGTTCCAGAAGGTAACTCCGAGCCAGCCGCTGGAGTCGGCCGTGGACAACATGCTGTTCGAGCAGCTGCGCCTGCTTCGCCGGGACATGGCCGCGAAGGAAAAAGTGCCGCCGTACATTATCTTCAACGACAGCACGCTTCGTGAGATGAGTGAACGCTGTCCGACGACCGAAGCCCAGATGCTGAAAATCAAAGGCGTCGGCGAGGTGAAGTTCCGCAACTACGGTCTTCCTTTCCTGGAACTGCTGCAGCAGTATGTACGGGAGCAGGAGGCTTATGCGGGAGAGTTTTGATGTGAGGCACGGGACTTATTGTTTATAGGTAAGTAGAAAGCATTCTTTAAGGACATTGTTGGGAAAGGCTTTGGCTGATGCCCACTTTTCTTTAAAGGGTGCTTTTTTGTCGTTAAGAGAAAAGGTCCGCTCAAGAGCGGACCTTGGATAATATGGTTAAGGCATCTTCATTTAAGACAAAACTTAATTGTTACTTCATATAAAAATTGTGATTAAAGGAAAATGATTGCTTTTGTTGAATATTTCTAATAACCGTCTATTATCTCCAATAATGACCGCCTTTGGTTTCAATTCGGGCCGATAAGATTTTGACTAAAGCACTTTTCTCAGAAGGTGCTAACTTTTTATAATTCTCTGACAGTATTCCTTCCTTCTTGTAAGTTTTAATAACCCCTTTTAATGAATAATTCCAAATAGGCACATCATGATTCAAATAAATCACTCCTTATTATTAAAATGGTATTTCTATAGTAATTTTACATTTGGAGCGGATAAGTATGAAAGATAAAAAAGTTTTTTTTATGGTTATTTTATTATTTGGTGTTTTACAAATCCGTTTTTTGTGGTTGACCTATGAATACCCTTACATAGGAGCGATTACCGAACAAAACGAATATGACCAATGGTCTATCATACAATTTGAAAAGCTGGCTAAAGGAAAAGATTTTGGCCTTATGATTGGGGACATAATCATTCACATAGATAAGGACGAGAAATTAAACCATGATCAGTGGAAGCGATGGCGTAATTTAGAACAAGCAAGCTTTATAGACGTAAGTAGAGACGGAGAGATTATACAAATAAAGGTGCCGAAGAATGAATCGGTCTTCAGCATGGATTTAGGCGCCCTTATTATTGAAGCACTTAGTTTACTCATGGCTTATTTTCTCTATTTAAAAGCCAAAACCTCTTCGTCGGCGAGGTACTTGGCAATTGTTTTCTTGGCTATAGGATTGGAGTTCATGGCATTAGGGGCTTCATCACGAGGTGATGTCATAGGTAAATATATAATAACTACAGTTATTTTGCTGGTTCCAATAACATTTTTAAAATTTCTCACAACTTTTTTCAAAGAAAGAGAAGCTGTCGTATTTCCGGGTATTTATTTAAAATCATTATATATAATAACTGCCATAGCAGCCCTTCTTAGAATGCTATATTTTAATGAAAATACGGCTTATTTTTATTATGAGTATGGAGAAGCCACTGTAATACCCATCTTTTTAGCCGGGATATTTTGTAACATTTATTTCCTTGTTCAGGCTTATCGCCAGTTAAAAAAACAACCTCACATGCGCTTTCTTATCAAAAGCATTTTATACGCTTTCCTTTTAAGTTTTGCCCCCTTTTCGTTCTTGTCCTTTCTACCCATGCTATTTATGGGGATTGAGCTTGTGAATTCATTTTATAGCAGTTGGTTCATACTTATTTTCCCGATGTCTTTTGCATACCTCATTTTATCAAAAAAACTTTATGATATTGACCTTTACCTACGAAGAATTTTATTTACCATTCTGGTATCTGTTCTACCTGCCGCTCTAACTGTAGCTACGGTTATTTTTCTCGATCACCAACCAATTCGTTGGGTACAAATTACTTATATGTTTGTAGTTATATTATTTATATTTGCCATTTTCGCTTACTCAATGGAATATCTTGCAACAAAGTTGGAAAGATTGATGTTTCCGCGTAAATACTTTTTAAAAAAATCGTTGAAGAAAATATCAAAATCTCTTGGTTCAATAACGAATTTTAGTGCTCTAAAGGAAATTATTCTGAACGATATTGTAAATACCCTGGATATACACGGGGCTGCAATTGTGTTTAGAGGAGTGGATGGAGTACAGGTCATTACATCGGGAAATATAGATGACAGTGACCTGAGGTCTCTGATGGAAAATGAAAAGTGCATGGGCGAGAAATATACTTCATTTGAAATTAATAAACACGAAGAATATTGCAGCTTCTTGATAATAACCGGCAAAAAATCCAACACTCATCTCGGTCAGGAAGACCAGCACTGGATCAATCTGATTGTCACGTACTTGTCCGCAAGCCTGGAGAACGTATACCTCATCCGCAAGCTGACGCTGAAAATGTACGAACTCATGGCTAATATCCCGAACGAGGAGGCGACGCCGGAGTTCGTCTGGCTCCGCAAAACGATGTACGACATCCAGGAGAAGGAACGCATCCGCATTGCGATGGACTTGCATGATACAACGATGCAGGATCTTTTTCTGCTCAAAAGAAGGCTGTACCCGATTCTCCAGCGTTTTCCCAAGATGACGGACGAGTACGGTCAGTTGACGGGCATTCTCACGCATATCGATCTGATTAACGAAAATCTGCGGCAGAGCTGCTTCGAGCTGAACCCGTACGTGCTGCAAAAGACGGGGCTGGTCGGCAGTATCCGCAAACTGGTCGATGTGGAGAGTTCCTACAGCGAATTTCAGGTTGAGTTTATCGCGGACTGTACGGCGCAGATCGAGCTGCTTGAAGTCGAAAGGAAGAAGCACCTGTTCCGGGTGATTCAGGAGCTGCTCAACAATGCGAAGAAGCACTCGCAGGCCGAGCATGTTACCATCCGGCTGGTGGAGGAGAACAGCATCATCAGTCTGTTTTATGAGGACGACGGGGTAGGGTTCGATCCCCAGTTAAAAGAGCTTAACCGCAAGAACCGCATTATTTCGGGAGCGGGCATCGGGCTGGATCAGATGCAGGGAAGGGTGCTGCTGATGAACGGGGAATTTCATATGGATACCGAACGTGGAAAAGGTGTACAAATCGAGATTCGAATTCCTTTCCTGGAGGGTATTTCTGCATAGAGGGGAAAGGAGGGAATACAATGGCTGCTGTAAACAAGCTTTCGTACGATCAGGTGGCTGTGAAGCTGGCCGGTTTGAACGGCTGGAATTTGCGGGACGAACGCACCATCGAGAAAACATATGAATGTCGTGATTTCAAAACGGCCATTGATTTTGTCCGCCGTGTGGCCGATGTGGCAGAGTCTCTAAAACATCATCCCTTTATCAAAGTGGACGACAGACGGGTCACGATGCAGCTCAGCACGCATGATGCGGGCGGTCTCACAGACCTTGATTTTACTTCGGCGGTAAAATACGATGATGTGCTTCCTGTAGCTTAGCCTCCGGCTCCGACCGGATGATAGATAGTGGACCGCTGTCTTGCGGTCTCTTTTTGTGAAAAGGCACGGCCGTTTGTTAAAATAGAAGAAAACCGTTCACCTGAGAAAAGATTAATCGCGTTAACGATAAAGCGGGAGGAGCAGGCCGGTATGGAACGTAAGAACAACTGGCTGTCGGCCGGGTTCGGCAAAAAGCTGAACCGGCTGCACGCCTGGAATGCCTGGGTCACGCTTGTATTGGCCCTGACCGGCATCTTGCTCAGCATCGGCTGGATCCGCGGCGACCTCGGAGCTCTGCGTGTAGTGCTGAAGCAGGGGCACATCTGGCTCGGCGTCTTCTCCATTCTGCTGCTGGCGCTATACGTGCCGATGCTACCGAAGCATCTGGGGCAGCTGCGCAAGCGCAGGAAAGCCGGGCAGCAGGGCAATCTCGCCGGCGTGCTTGTGTTTACGGCCGGCTGGATCGTCAGCGGCGTCATCCTGTGGCAGTTTCGCAGCCTGCCGCCGGTGTGGAGCAATACGGCCCTGTTCGTCCACGATGCTTTTACGTGGGTGGGCGTGCCGTATCTGCTCTACCACTCCGTCACCCGCAGCCGCTGGGTGAAGAAGCGCAGCGCGGAGCGGGACGCATCCGCTTCCACGCCGCGGACTCCCGCGCCGGCAGCCGGAGCCGCACGTAAGCAGGCGGATGCGCCGCAGCCTATTCTCCGCGCGGATACGGGCGCCGTTTTCCGCGACGAGACGCGCGATGCGGGTGGAGCGGCGCAGCCGAGCGCCTGGAGCGACTCGCTGGGAAGGCGCATGACACGCGGCACCTTCCTGAAGCTGGGCGCGGCTGCGGTGCTCGCGGCCCTGATCGGCCCGTCGTTCGTCCGATGGGCGCGCGGCAATCTCATGGGCGGGGGAGGGCTTGAAGAAGCGGTGCGCGCCGATGCGAACCGCATGCTTCCCGCCCCCGTGCCGCTGGCGGACTCGTCGCCTCCTATCGGCGGCGGGGCGAAAGGGGATTTCCGGATCTACACGGTAACGGAAATCCCCGCGTTCTCTTCCGACAACTGGGCGTTCAGTGTGTCGGGGATGGTCGATAAGCCGCTCCGGTTCACCTGGGAGGAGCTGCAGCAGGTGGAACGCCTTGTCCAGGTCAGCGATTTTCACTGCGTGACCGGCTGGTCGGTGAACAGCGTGACCTGGGAGGGCATCCGGCTGTCCGAGCTGCTCCGCCGGGCGGGGGTACAGCCCGGTGCCGGTTTCGTGAAGTTTATCTCCGGTGACGGCGTTTATACGGACTGCCTCAGTCTGGAACAGGCTTCCATGGATGAAGTGCTCGTCGCGCTGCTCATGGACGGCAAACCCATCCCGCAGCGGCTTGGAGGCCCTGTCCGTCTGATCGTCCCGAGCATGTACGCTTACAAATCGGTTAAGTGGCTTCAAAGCATCGAGCTGATCCGTGACGAACATATCGGGTACTGGGAGGTGCGGGGGTACGAGAAAGACGCCTGGGTTCCGGATTCCCGGCTGAAGAGAGGCGTTTAGTTCAGCTTGCGGACTTTCGGAAACCGGCGCGGCGCCCTTTAGAACGGAAAACAAGGAAGGGGCTTGATCAGCCCCTCCCTTCCCTTCCCTTCCCTTCCCTTCCCTTCCCTTCCCTTTCCTTTCCGACGGGCGGCTGCAGATCGCTCCGTATGTACGGTTTCTAAACCGGCAGGCGGCGATGGCGCCCGCAAGTACAATTGTAAACGCTATCATAAGAGGATGGCATAGGCTCAGCCGAAAGGAAGTTCCCCTGGGAGGCCGCCGGAAGCCCCAACCGAATAACAAGCTTATGCGGGTTCCGCTCCGTAAACCATACAGTGCATCATTGCCATACCGGTCGGCGTCATCCGCTCGTACGTATCCGTGATGGCAAAACCCGCCCGGATGTAAGCTTTTATGGCACGCTCGTTGCGCACGAGTACTTCTAAGTCAATTTCGTTGCCGGGATACCGTTTGCGCGCTTCGGCAACCAGGCATTCCACGTAGGCAGGCCCGAACCCCTGCCCGCATAAATCCGGACGGATTCCGAGTCCGAGGCGGGTCACGCCCGTCAGAAGGAAAAACTGCACAAACCCGCACAGCTCGTCTCGTTCGTCGACAACCGCCGCGTACTGCTTCTCGCGGATATCGGGATCGGCGAATTCTTCCGCTCTCGCTGAAAGTTCATCCCAGGAAGGCCAATTGTACACGTTGTAAGGGGCGGGATAGGACCAGGTGCAGACGGCTTTTCCGTCGCTTTCGGTAAAAGGGCGCACGCGCCATGAAGCTGCATGAATCATGTTTTGTCCGCCTTTGGTTAAAATAGGATTGAGTCTATTATAGAACAGAACTCTGTATTAGAACAGGCTTTGAATTACCCTTGAACAGACTGGTAACAGTTTCGGAAAGGAAAAGTGCGGGGGAAAGGAAGTCCGGGATAATCTCCGCATAAAGTAAAAACGGCCCCTTATCCCCGGTAATTTTCTTGAAGGAATAGGCCGTTATTGTTTGTAAAATATTCGGGTGTGGATTCCCTTGCTTAGGAGTGACGGACATCGGCAAAGTCAGTCTGCCGTTCCTTCTCCTTTGTCGAGGTTGTCGATCATATGAGCGAAAATCCGCGACATATTGGTCATATCATCGTCGGTTAAGCCCTGCATCATCCGTTTGATAATGCCGAGCCGGTATTCACTCATTACTTTTACCATCTCGCGGCCTTTATCCGTAACATCCAGGAACACGACGCGACGGTCTTCTTCCGTCCGTATCCTTTCCGCATAACCCCCGGCAATCAGTTTGTCCGACATTCCCGTGATAGCTCCCGCCGTAATAAACAGCGCTTCCGCCAGGCTCGATACTTTCTGGGGTCCTTCCTTGACCAGCTTTTCCAGAATAAGAAACTGCGATTTGGAAAAAGAGCGATCGACGTACTTCGTCCATTCATTGGACATTTTCCTCAAGAGCTGTCTGAAGGACTGTTCCATCTCAAGATAACCCTGTTCGGGCATGATCCATCTCCTTTACCGGGCATAAGATTCTAAATAAATATTTAGATCTAAATCATATACCGCTATAGATATTTTTCTTATAGGGTTTCATATGGTAAACTTATACTTACCCCCGTTTATTATCTCTATTATAAAATACCTTGTCTATAAGGGCAAAAATAAATCCCACATTTTTTGTCGATAAAAATCAAGTGACAGGAATGACAAATTAAGGAATACTAAGGATTAGAAGAGGAGGTTGTGTATGAGCCGTGTGGAAATACGTGAGGCGGAGCTGAACGACCGTGATGCTCTCCGTGGATTGATGAACACTTATATTTACGATTTTTATCAATATCCGCGTCCGGAAGAGGAGAAGCTGGAGAACCTGTTGGATGTCTTGATGGAAAAGAAAGCAGGTACGCAATTCGTCGCCGTATACGAAGGAGAGTTAGTCGGCTTCGCAACCTTATATTTTACATATAGTACGCTCCGCACGGGCAAAGTCGTTATTATGAATGACCTGTTCGTAACGGAAAAATGCCGGATTCAAGGCGTCGGCACCAAATTGTTCCGTGCATGCAACCAGTATGCCGCTTATAATGGCTATGTGGCCATGCTTTGGGAAACGTCCAAGGCCAATGAGAATGCCCAGAGGTTTTATGAAAAAATGGGCGGAGAACGTGAAGAATGGTACCCTTACTCCATCAAGCCCGTCATCGGTGTAGGAGACTAGGCCGCCCGGCCGGCCGGTTCCATATCCGGGACGGCTGCGATTGGCCGGAGAAGGCCCGTTTCTTTCCGCTCCGCCATGCGGTTTTAAACTCATTATGCAGCCTGCCAGGGCGGGGAGGACATTGATTCGAATGCGGAATATTGTCAGTTTGGAATGGCTTAACGAACATCTGCAGGACCCCGATCTTCTGATCGCGGACTGCCGGTTTGCGCTGGGCGAGCCGTGGAGCGGCCGCCAGGACTACAGCATCGACCATATCCCCGGTGCTTTCTACGTGGATCTGGAGGAAGATATGTCCGGCGAGAAGCGGGAGCACGGCGGCCGCCATCCTCTGCCGGACCTCGGCGCTTTCTCCATGCGCGCTAGCGCAATCGGAGTCGACGCCTCCAAGACGGTCGTCGCTTATGACGACCAGGGCGGAGCGATGGCAGCGAGGCTGTGGTGGATGCTGCGCTTTCTCGGTCATGAGCGCGTTTACGTGCTGGACCGCGGCTATTCGCAGTGGAAGGCGGCCGGGTATCCCGTAACGGCCGAGGCTCCGCAAGCGAGCCCGGCGACCTTCTCGCCGAAGGTTCAGCGGCACATGCTGGCGAGCATGGACGAGGTGAAGGCGAAGCTGGGCGCGGAGGACACGGTCCTGATCGATTCGCGCGAGGGAGCCCGCTATCGCGGCGAGCAGGAAGCGATCGATCCGGTGGCGGGACACATCCCGGGCGCGCGGAACCGCTTCTGGAAGGACGCGCTCGACGCGGAAGGCTCCTGGCGGAGCGCCGAGGAGCAGAAGGAGAGGTTCCGCGGGCTGGAGAACGCGGAAGAACTGATCGTGTACTGCGGCTCCGGCGTCACCGCCTGCCCGAACGTGCTCGCGCTGGAGGAAGCCGGCATTCCGGGCGTGAAGCTGTACGCGGGGAGCTGGAGCGACTGGGTTTCTTATGAGGAGAACCCGATCGCGACAGGAGAAGAATAAGAGCCGGAAGACCGCGTCGGACGCGGGTTGGAGGAGGGCTGTATCAGGCTGCCGATGGGCAGGCTGTTGCGGCCCTCTTTGTTTTCTGGAGTGAGAGCGCATCACCGGTATTCTGTGCTGTGGGACAGCATCTGAACCACCTCTCCCGACGGGGAACACAAAGCCGCCAAAGGCTGGCGGCGATGTTACACGGCCGATGAGAATAGAAAACATGAGGCTGCGACGGATAGACACCGTCAGTTTAGCCGGCAGAAGCGAAAGCTAACCTGCCAACAGGACTGCCGTAAGGAAAACGAGCTGCAGCATGGTTCGTAGAAACAGCTTAGACACGGGCTGTCCTCCGATAGTTAATTGTTTTTTTGCGGCCAGAACATTGGCGGGAAACATGGCGGCGAGCAGTATGGCTAAACCGAGGGAAGCGGCCTTGGAAGTGGCGGGGAGCAGGATACCGGCAGCTCCGGCGATTTCAAGCAGCCCCGTAATGGTCACGATCAGGTCCGGCCGGGGAAATGCTGACGGTACCATGCGGATCAGGTCCGGTCGCCTGGACCCCCAATGCGCGGAAGCGGTCAACAGCAGCATGACGGCAACAGCCCCCTGAAGCGAAGTATGCCAGCCTTCGAAATGGGACAAGCCGATCAGGCCAAGACCCTTGAACAACAGAAACGATGCAACAAGCACGTAAAAAGGCATCATGCGAATCTCTCCTTAGGATTCAATTAAAGCCCTGCGTAAGGCTGAAAGGTTTCCTTCGATCTTGACCGACATCCCAAAGGTTAAAAACCTTTCATGACCATTAGGTACAGGATGGCCAGCGGCAGCAGCGTTGCGGCGATCCCAAAGGTGTTCCAGGCCCGGGAAGCATCCCAATAGGCTTTGGATATAGTTCCGCTATCGATGCACTCGGCACTGTATCTGATCATGCGGCGCTGAAGCGGAATCAGGACAGCTACCCAGATGACGGCCGTGACGGCGAACAAGAGGAGCGACAACGTCAGCCAGTTTAAACCCGCCAGCGAAAAATTCGCACGCCCGGCCAAAATGCTGCCCGAAACGATCACTAACGCGAGCCCCGGGATCGTAAACACGCAGTCTGCGAGCATGACGTTTTTGGCGGCGTGGTGGATTTCAACCGGTTGGTTCGTCACATCCGCGCTTACTTTCCAAAAAGCTGCCGTCACGATATTACCGACGAACAACACGACTCCCAGCAGATGAAGCGTTAGCCACACATTCATTATGAATTCCCCTCCTTCGTTTCTTCTCTTGGCTGCAAAACCCGGGAAATCCACGACGAGAAATTGTGCGCGTTAAAAGCGGCCGGCGCATACGGAATGGAGGCGCGTACGCGCAAACCGAGCGTCAAAAGCACAAACATGTCGGCGGTTTGCTCCGAGTCGACCGATTCCGGAATCACACCGTGCTTTTTGCCGGTCTCTATCCACTCCTTGGATAAATTAACGGATCGCTCATAGTACTCCTTGAGTGCTTCCGCGACCAAAGGCTGATCCTCCTTGCCGAGCAAGTACAACAGTACTTTGTTCGTCACATCCTGCGCGTCTTCGTATAACGCGATGCTTTCTGAAATTGTGCGCATGGGCTCGTCGAACGACTGCCTGTTTTGTTCCACTTCATTCATAAAGCTTAGATTTGTTTCTTCTAGCCGTCCCTGAAGCATCCAAACGAAGATTTCGTCTTTGGTTTTTACATAGTGGAAAATCGCGCCCTTTGACAGACCCGATTTGTCCATGATGTCTTTCATTGTGATCGAATGGCAACCTTTTTCATGTACAAGCTCTTTGACCGTATCCAGCAGAAGTTTTATCGTTTGCTCCCGTCGCTGTTCTTGTTTCAAACGAATCCCTCCATAGTGATAGTTGAATTTCTTATCGTATTATATTTATTATAAAAACCGACCATCGGTTTGTAAATGAGTTTATAAAAAATCGTTTTACGTATGAGTTCAGATATCCGCCCAGCTAGCACCGGCAAGTACGATAATGATGCCAGATGAGTGGAGAAGGCAAGGAGTCATTTGACAGCGAATTTAATGGCAAGAGCGGCCGAGTGGGCTTGGCTTTCGATCGACGACGATTCGCCGCAGGTTCGAGATGCAGCTTGGCGCTTTCATGTGATCAGGGGAGGACTCGGATAGGCTTACTTGATCGTACGCATTCAGGGGTAGGGGTTCCTACATTGGCGATGTTTGTCATTGCCGCGGCAATCGTTACTTCCAAAGAAATTAAGCAATCCGATAAAACGCAGCCCGCCGGGTCTCGGGGAAAATAAAAAGGAGCCGCAAATCTTACGGCTCTTAAATCTCGAACGTTAATGATCATGGTTACGAAAGGGTCAATTCCCTTATAATTTCAATGCCCTCCCGGCCTACTTCTTCAAAACCTAACGAAGCATACAGATGGGACGCCCGTTCGTTTTCGGCCCGGTGCCCGAGTACAATTTTGTCGCAGCCATGCTTATCGCGGATATAACGGACCAGCTCCTCCATGCCGGATCGTCCCAAGCCTTGATGCTGGAACTTGTGATCGATCATGTAAGCCATAATCCAGTAGCTCCCGTCTTCAGGATCGACGGCGTAAACCGCGAATCCGATTAATTGTTTGCCGGTATACAACGCCAGAGGAGTAAACCCGCAATAAGCCGACTCCGCAAGCCAATACACAACAGGAACGGGAAATACGTTCTTCTGCTCGTCCGTAACTTCAAGCTCGGTACAGTCATACCAGTTGTGCTCATCAATGGGCTTGAGTTCGACGCTTGGTCGATACCGTTCGTTTTCATCTATTTCCTTATTTGTTCCCGTCAGCCTATCTTTAGACAGATCATTCCATTCCGGTGAGCCAAAGCGACCCATATCCTCTTCGTTGTTTGGGATTTTTGTGTTTTTGTTCCTATTCAAACCCTATCACTCCTTTAAGTCGTTAAAGGGAATTTATAGCCTTTTACTGTGTAGATTGTTATGTTCCCCCACAAACCATCGTCGGACAATTTGCCGCCGCTATCAAGGTCGAGTTTAGACTTATCCAATTTATCCGAACCCACTTTGCACAATGCCGTAGCCCTTGACAATCTCTTCAGCTTTTAAGATAATGAAACTGTGATTGTTGATATATCAACTAATATGGTCAGGGTGAACGAATGGAACGGGACATGGAAGAGCATATCGGTTTGATGATCCATATGGCGGATTTGGAGATTACCAGCTACTTGAAGAAACGGCTGGCGCCCATGCAGCTTGCTCCGGAACAGCATCTGGTGATCGCGCTTCTGCTGAGGCAGGAGGGGTTGTCGCAGAACGAAATTGCGGAAAATCTGAGCAAAGATAAGTCCGGCATCACGCGGATGCTTGCCAGTCTGGAGAACAAAGGCTTTATCCGCCGCACTCCCAGCGCGGGCGACCGCCGCTCGATTGAAGTGTATTTGACCGATGAGGGACGGGCGCTCCGGAAAAACGTAGAAGAGATCAGCAGCCATATGAAACAGCATCTTCGGGCGGGTTTTACGGCTGAAGAGACGGCCGAGCTCAGGAGGCTTCTTACAAAGGTCCGCAACAATGTGCGCAAGCGGTGAACCGCCGTGCACACCTTTTCGCCTTTTAGTTGATATAGCAACTATAAAAACTATCGGAGGGTTTGCTTATGAAAATCGCAGCAGTTATCGGAAGCAACCGCAAAAACTCATATAACCTGAAACTTGCGGAGTATGTGCAAAAGACTTTCAAAGACCGGCTCGACGTGGAAATTGTCCGAGTGAACGATCTGCCGTTCTATAACGAAGATATCGAGCTGACACCGGACCAGTCGGTGCTGGATTTCCGCGGCAAAATCGCGGGCGCCGACGCCGTGCTTTGGGTTACGCCCGAATACAACTACTCCATTCCCGGCGTGCTGAAAAATGCCCTCGACTGGCTTTCGCGCGGAGACCGCGTGATGATCGGCAAACCGTCCTGGATCATGGGCGCTTCGATGGGGCTTCTTGGCACTGTGCGGGCACAAGAGCATTTGCGTGATATTTTGTTCTCGCCGGGTGTTTCTTCCGTGCTTCTTCCCGGCAACGAAGTGTATGTAGGCCTTGTCCATGAAAAAATCGATAAAGACGGCAACCTGCATCACGAGCCGACTATTGAGTTCTTGAATGTGGTCGTAAACAATTTCATTAACTGGCACGATAAGCTGCACAAAAATTAAGCCGGAAGCCGGCATTATCCCGATCCGGGTTTTGAGGGATCTTCTCTCTAAAAGGCTGCATGAGATACGCAAAGTATCCCATGCGGCCTTTTCTTGTTTCTGAATTCTCCTTGACAGGAGGGAAGATGATTTGGTAAGTTTTTATTGTCAAAAAAAACTGACAAGTCAAATGGAGCTGACATGTATGAAAAATAAAAACGATATTATGGTGCTAACGAATCTCGAACAGTTGAAATCTTTGAGCGATCCGCTGCGGATTGAAATCTTGTGCCTGCTGGTAGAGGAGGCTCGGTCGGGGCAGCAGCTTTCCCAGCAGATGGGGGAATCGCGGTCGAAAGTCCACTACCACCTGCAGGATTTGGAGAAGAACGGCTTGATTCGGCTGGTGGAGGAAAATCGCAAGGGGAACATGACTCAGAAGCTGTACCAGGCCATGGCGAAAAGCTTTATTCCGTCTACGGAACTGCTATCCTTCCACCAAGAATACGGGGAGAGCCGCCGACTGATGACGATATCCACTCTGGACCGGGCCAAGAGCCGTGCCTTGGCGGCCCCGGAGAGCGCCTTCCTGACGGATTCCGAAGATCACAGGAAATGGCACCGCATAGCGAGTCAGACTGAGGTGAACATTTCGAAGGAAAAGTTTAAGAAATGGGTCGCGAAATATCACGAGCTGGTCCAGGAGCTGAACCGGATGGCGGAAGAAGAAGTTTCGGAGGAGGAGATGGAAACTTTTTATCTGATGACGGTAGCATTCCAGATTGACGAGCCGTATTTCAAAGGGGAGAAGGAAGATGAATAGCTTGGGGGCCCGAATCCAAGAGGCGTGGATACCCCGGCCGGCATCGTCGCTCTTCCGGGAAAGGGCGTTCGTCATGCTGTGGCTGTCTACGATTTTCTCCGGCCTCGCCCTGAACATGTTCTATTTTGCGGAAGCCTGGTACGTGGTGAACGTCTTGAACATGGAGGCTTCGCTCGGCGTTATTTATCTGATCGGGACGCTGCCCCGCGTCTTGTTCATGGCGATCGGAGGCGTGCTGGCGGACCGGATCAGCCCGTCGAAGATCATGTTCGTGTCGACGATAACCAAATCGTTACTGCTCGCCGTCCTGGTTCTGGTTCTGGTGGAAGGCGGGGGAATCGGACTGGGTGCCCTGACGGCTTTCGCACTGCTGTTCGGCATATTGGACGCTTTCTTTTGGCCCGCTTCGGGATCGATCGTCCCGTCCATCGTCGCTAATGAAGGGCTGACGAGGGCCAACTCCATTATCCAGACGACGAATCAGTCCACCTCGATATTCGGACCGATGCTCAGCGGTTTTGTTATCGTCGCTCTCCGGTATGAAGGAATCTTCGGCCTGATTACCTTGCTGCTGGCGCTGGGGGCCCTATTCGCGCTGCTAGTCCGTGTGCGGAAATCCCCATCGCCGGATACGAAAGCGGAACGGATTACGATGCTGACCAGCGTCAAAGAAGGGATCGGCTACGTCCGTCAGGCACCCGTATTGAAGGCGTTTGTGCTGAAGACGCTGTTTTTGAATCTGTTTTTTACAGGCCCCTTTGCCATCGGCATCCCGGTTTTCGTCAAACACGTTCTGCACGGGGAGACACTCGATTTCAGCATGCTACAATCCTTCCTGGCGGGAGGAATGCTGGTCAGCTCGATTGTGCTGGGCATTCTCAACTTGAAACGCCGGAGGGGCTTGATCAGCATACTGGCCCAGTTAGGCCTGTCGTTCAGCTTTCTCGCGTTGAGCATGGCCGTTACATTTTGGACCGGAGCAGTGTTCGCCGCCTGTATGGGAATCTCCATGGGAATCTCGAACATCTGCGCCATTTCCGTGATCCAGAATCATGCCGACAAAGCATATATCGGTCGTGTGATGAGTATTCAGACTATGTCTTCCATGGGACTTACACCTATTTCGTACGGTTTGACTTCACTGCTTCTCAGCGTTGGTGTGGGAATACAAAACATTGTAATGGGCGGCGCTCTTCTCCTGCTCGCCTTTACCTTATGGCTGATCGTTAAAATCCCGCCTTTGCGGAAAGCAGACTAAAGCCTACTTTCAGAAAACGGCCTCACTGAATTGTAGCGTGCTTCCATGCGCTAAATCAGCGGGCCGTTCTGTTTTTTGTACGACTCTGCCGGTTTAACCTTGCCTGCTGCGCACGTACTCCTCCGGAGATTTGCCGACAACCGTTTTGAAATCTTTAATCAGGTGAGCCTGGTCGTAATAACCGAGCTCTACCGCGAGCTTCGACCAGTCCGGCGATCCTCCCGCATCCGCCGATACGGCGGCATCCTGCAGGCGGTATCTCTTAATTACCCATTTCGGGCTGACGCCGACATACTGGCTGAACATCCGCTGCAACGTTCTTGCGGAGATGCCGAATCTGGACCCCACGTCTTCCACCCGGTTGATTTCCCTGTGCTCCGCAATATAATCGATCACCGAATTGACGATTTCGACTTGTTCATCAGCGGGCGGACGCTCACTATTGAAAAAGTCATCCACGAAGCGTACCTTCGCATCTTCATTTGTTCCGGAAAAAAGAGCCTCTTCCAGGGGAAGGCAGCTTCTGCCGAAAACTTCCCGGAAGGGCAGGCTGCGGTTGGCCAGCTCAGAAGCAGGCCGCCGGTAAAACGGATAAAACCCGCCCGGCCGGAACAAAACGCCGAACACTTCTCCTTTACCCTCAAGCAGCTGCGACGTTTTCCCTTTGTTCGTTCCGTAGATCCGCGTGTTATCTTTCTCAAAAACCAGATTAAAGCACGGAGGCTGGAGCACCTCCTGAGTATGGGAGGGGAGTCCTCTCAAATCCCAATGAATCAGCCAGTAATGCCGGATAAAAAAAGCCAGCTCCGGAGCGGGCAATCTTCGGGAAATGGTGAACTTTTGCCGGCCCTTTTCGAAATTCAAAATGCCTTTGTTGACGACGACCGGGTTCTCCTCGGGTTTCATGCGGAGCCGCCTCCGTTCCAGATGAAGTCTCAGGCAAGATGTCGCTTTTTTACAATCGCTTTGCGGCGCAGCCCTGTAAAGTTGATGGTAGCAAAACGGCCAAGCTATCACAAGATGCCGACACTAGGCTAGGGAGGAATTTTCAATGGATCTCACTTATCATTTTTATATCGACGGCAGCCCGGAGCAGGTGTGGGAGGTTTTCGTAACGCCGGAAAAAACCCGTAAAATCTTTTTCGACTGTGTGATCGATTCTTCTTATGTCCCCGGCGAATCTATTCGGTTTATCGGGCCCGGCAATGACGGCGAGCAGACTGTCCATATTTACGGAGAAGTACTGGAATACGAGCCGAACCGCGTCCTGAGTTATATCGAACACCCCGGACCCTCCTACTATTCGAATCATGCGGAGATCACAACGCGGGTAACCTTTAAGCTGGAGCCGTTCGCCGGCTGCACCAAGCTGACTCTGATCAACGATCAGTGGGTTGAAAATCACCCGTCCTATGAAAAGGCGGACCCCGCATGGTGGATGCTGCTGAGCGCCATTAAAACGTTTGTGGAAACCGGTAAGAAACTGGATTTCGGCTGGTAAAGCGTAGAAAGGCTGAGCTCCGTAAGAACGATCCTGCATAGGAGAACGGAGTATTATACAGGAAAAAGCCGGACAGGATATAACCTGCCCGGCTTTAAACTCCCGCCATCCGGCGGGATTATTTTTGTAAGCCGACAGCAGGGGAGCGGTAAGGTTCCCCTGCTGTCGGCATTTTCATTTTTTAATGAAAAGTTCGATTGAATTAGTGATGATGACGTTCCTCGAAAGTTTGACAGCAGGTGTCGGTGATGCCCTCGGCGGAATCCTGATGTCCGGAATCGTAAGGCAGACCGTCCCGCTCCTGCGGTTGCGGTTTGTTCGAATGAGCGTTTACTTCGATCATAATAACTTCCGCGCTGCAGTTATTGCCCTGCTCCCAGTATTCGCAGTTGGCAATGCTGCATTTCACCATTGGATTTTCCATGTTTATCACCTCGTACTTCTATTTACCCGAAGAACGGAGCTTTAAACAGGGGGAAGGCCGTCCGGGGGAAAATCAGTCGGGACCCGATCCGGAGTCAGGTTTAGCCTCGGCCAGCATACGCTTGTAGATCTCGATCGCTGCGGCGCGGGAGCTCTTCAGATCGACGATCGCGTCCGCCTGCGTCTTGTGAATCTCCTTATCGCTCAGATGAGCGAGATGGGGAAGCCACCGCCGGATGTACATTCCCGTCGGATCATGCGTCTCCGACTGCGTGACCGGGTTCATAACGCGGAAGTACGGAGAAGCGTCGAAGCCGAGCGAAGCGCTCCACAGCCAGCCGCCCCGGTTGAGCACGTTGTCGTAATCGGCGAGCTTGCGCCGGAAATACCGTTCACCCAGCGTGAAGGGGCAGCGCAGGTTCTTGGTCAGGAACATGGCCGTCACCATTGGCAGCCGGTTCGGCATATGCCCCGTGGCGTTCAGCTCCGCCATGGCCGCATCCACGACCGGAATGCCGGTCTGCCCCCGGCACCACCGCTCGAAGAACGTGTCCTCCAGGCCGGAGAAATCGAATTTCTTCTCGTAGACGAAGAAATCCGGGTTATAGACGGCCTGGTACAGGTAGAAGTCGCGCCATGCCAACTGGCGCGTCCAGGCTTCGTGCCGCTCGCTTCCGAGAGCGGCTTCATACGCCCGGCGCACCGAGAGCGCGCCGGTGTTCAGGTGGCGGCTGATCCCGCTGGTCGTCTCGAAGGCGTACCGGTCTCTTTGCGCTTCATAAGCGCGGAGACCTCCTTCGAGAAAACCGCTCAGAGTCTGAGCGGGATCAGGCGCCGTGCCTGCCGCTTCCGGGTCCAGCGGAAGCGGAAACCGGGCGGACCAGGCTTCGCGGTCCGGCAGCGGCCGTGTCTGCAAGTCGCGCACGGTGACGGGCGAAGACGGCCGGAAAAAAAGATGCATGTAAGCGTTCCATTTTTTATAAAAAGGGGTAAAAACCTGGTAAGGAGTACGACGTTCCGCGAACTGCTGGAAATCCCCGAAATCGGCGAGAGTGTGGTCGATCAGCGTAGTAACCGGAACGCCGCGGGCGGAAGCTGAAACCTTCAGTTTGCGGTCGCGTACTAAAGCATAGGGCGTAACGTCGCCGTGCAGCACGATTTCTTCAATCGGAAGCTCGGCCATCAGTCGGTCGACTACAGCATGCGGCTCACCGGCAAGCACTTCCAGATGCGCACCCGCTTTCCGGTATTCGCGTATGAGCCTGGAGACGTGACGGAGGAAGTTGACTCCGCTGTGTTCCCGTTCCCGGCCGCCGCGCAGCAGGAAAGGGTCCAGAATGAGAATGTGCAGGCTCGGCCGTCCCAAGCTGTGAATATAATCGAATGCCGTCATGTCATCAACCCGCAGATCTTTGCGATGAATAAAAAGGATCATAATGAAGGGACGCTCCTTGCTTTTTCGTCTAACTTCATAGTAACAGGAAATCGTCCACAAATGAAAAGAAGCCCGGCAAGCCAGGCGGCAACCTGGATTACGGGGCTCCCTCTCGGGTATATGCTGCGTTCCATTACGAGTGCGTCTTACTAGTCTGCAGTGATCTTGTTAAAAAGGTCATCGCCGATAACGCGGCGTGCAGAAACGTATCGTTTCGCATAGTAAGATTCGCTCAAGTCACTCTTTGTAACACCTTTGTTCGTTGCGGAGTGGGCGAATTTATTGTTCCCGATGTAAATACCTACATGGGAGATGCCTTTTCCGTCGGTGTTAAAGAATACAAGGTCACCCGGTCTCAGATCGCTTTTCGCAACCGAGGATCCTTGGCCGTTCTGTGCTTTTGAAGTGCGTGCCAGATCAACGCCGAACCGGTCGAATACGTAGGACGTGAAGCCCGAGCAATCAAAACCGCTGGTCGAGGTGCCCGAATACTTGTAAGGCGTCCCTACCAATCCGTCAATCGTGGAGCTGAGCGTCGACTTCGCGGATGCGCTGCCGATTTCCACACTCAAAAACAGGGTCAAGCTCAAAACAAACAACAAGACTTTCTTCAACTGTGTTGCTCCTTCCTGTGCCTACGAGGTTAGCTGGAGGGTTCGGTAGAAGGTGTCCCCTATGATCCCTTTGTTGCAAGATCAATTCACCCAGAGTGGATCCCCCGTTCTCTTCCTTTTCGTCTAAGAAGAAATTCGGCAATCTTTTTCTGTTCCGACACTAAATATTCGCCATAGGTCCAGAAATTCCTTCCAAAAAACTAAAAATAGTTACAAAAAATTTTCAAAAGCAGTTATTTAGTCGGATTTCAGGGGAAAAAGTAGATCAAAAAACCCGCCTTCTTCTATAAAAAGGGCGGGTTTTCCATGTCTTTCAGCTCAGAGGCGATCTAAGTCTTCGGCTGATCCGGAAACTTCACGCGCAGTCCGGGTTTCGTTTCGGCAAGCAGTTTTTCCTGCAGGGCGTTGAGGTCTTCCTGCGTTTTCAGCTCGCCTTTTTTGACGAGAAATTCGATCGTCTTTTGCTGGAGGAGATATTTGGCGTACTGGTTGACGGTTTTGGGATCGGTCCAGTAGGTCGCTTCGGTCAAGCCGGCGCTTTTGTAGAGCATTTCCTTCAACTGAGCCGCTTCGGGACCGGCCGCTTCCAGCGCTTTGCGCTGCTGGTCGATAGCCTGCTTTACTTCGGCCTCCTTGACTTTAACTCCGCGTTTCTGGCCGTAACGGACGAAGAGCTCGTCCTTTAGCATCAGATCGAGAAGCTGATCGTTGGTCAACGTGTTTTGGGCGCCCTGCATTTGAAAGGCCAGATCGACTTCGGCTTTCATTTTGTCGAATGCCTGGTTGGAAATGCGGACGTCGTGACCGATCGCCACAACCTCTTTGGCTTTAACGTCGGACTGTCCGTATAAGAACGACCCGGCGGCGACACAAAGGCCAATTACTGCCGCCACGACGGTGCTTGTCCGTGGGGATATCATCGGTAATGCCTCCTTTTATCTTCTATCTTTCCATGATAGCTGAAATACACGCAAATGGAAACTAAAAACCCCCTGGCCGTGAACGGCAGGGGGAGACGGGTATCGCGCCGGAATAATCCGGAAAGAGAACGGTTAAGAAGTGCGGCCTGTGAGCAGGACTGATCTGCCTTGCCGCCGGGTTTACGGGCAGAAAAGCCGGCGTCCTAGGACCGGTAGCTTTCCCAAATTTCGCGCTGCGCCGCGATGGACCACATTTTGACGAAAGTACGGACCAAGGGATAAATCTGATGAATGATGAGAGCAGTCAGACCGGCCCATACATAGGATGCGGTAGTTGCCGCGATGGCAAGAAGGAAGCCGAGCAGAATGAGCAGCAGGGCATTGCACGTGATTCGTAAGCCTTGGCGGAGCACGACCGGAAGTACCGCAAGAAGTCCCCGTCGATCCTCGGAAGCCCGGCCGAATTGCAGGAACAGGAAGAGAAGCTGAATCAGGAGGGCATACACGGCATAGAGAGCCGCCCACGGAAGCAGGGACAGGAGAAGCTCCTCGTATCCGTAAGCTTCGTTGAACAAAGCAAGCGCTTTGGGAGCCAGCCAGTATAGAGGCGCCAGCATCAGTACCGTTTGAAGAAGATAGTAGAGGAGGAAGGGCAGCAGCAGCTCGCGGATTCCTTTCATAAACCGGTAGCCCGCATTCATCTGCCGGTGCTCCAAAGAATACAGGACACCTGCGTTCAGCATCGGGCTGATCAGCATCCGGACGGCCAGAAGAATGATCAGCCATTCTAGATAAGGCTGAATGAGATCCGTTTTCACAAGACGAAACTGGCTTTCCGCCGCGAATAATTGGATAGCGCTCTGGGGCTGATCGCCGGCCGGATAACGGTGGAGCAGAGGGACGATTATGGATTGAACCCACTTATAGAGCAGGATCCCCCAGGCAAACTGGTACACATACAGCACGCAGACGGCGAACGGCTGCTTGAGGGCGGCCGTTAAGCCTTGTCGAAGATAGCGGAGCATCTTATCACCTCACCAGGCTACAGTATCGAACAGCGTTTCCAGCAGTTTGACGACGCCGAGGGTCCAGCGGATTCTCCACGTGGTGTCGACTTCGGTTTTCATGTAGTTGTTGATGTGCCGGTTTTCGAGCTTCATGGTGTATTTGGGATCGAGCGAGACCCAGTCCACCGGGGATTTATGGGTCAGCTTGTACTCGATCTGCTCGCCCTGCCCGTCCCAGACCTTCTCTGTCGTCGTACCGTCGGCAAAATGGAACCGGATGGGAACTGCGGGTACGCTGCCGCCGAACTTGCGGACCAGCACGCTGCTTTCGTACAACGTCTGTCCCGATTCGTTCACCTGGCGGGTGCGGATGTTATCGACCGCATAGTCGGTCATCATGCTGCCGTATACATACTGATCGAAAAACTCCGTCCATTTCGTTTTGGTGATTTCCTCTACGACCGTTTGAAAATCGCGGGTGCCCGGGTGCTTGAATTTCCAGCGCTGGAAGTAAGTTTTCATAATGCGGTCCATCGTGTTCAGCCCGACCCGGTGTTCGATCTCCTTGAGAACCAGCTTGGCGCGCGTATAGACATTGTCGGCATACTCACTGTGGCTGCGGTAACCCCACGCATTTTTCTGCAGAGCGGCCGGAGAGGTGATGTAGCTGGCTTCGACCGGAAGGTTGGGTTTCGACCCGTATTCCAGTTCCATCAGCTTATCTTCGGTATAGGAGGTGAACCCTTCGTCAAGCCAGGCTTCCTCGAATTCGTTGGTGGCGACGAGCCCGTACCAGAACTGGTGGCCGATCTCATGAACGACGACGCGCTCCAGTTCCAGGTCGGGCGTTCCCTCGGCGGCTCCCCAGGCGGTAACGAGAGTAGGGTATTCCATGCCGCCCGCCCCGTTGGCCTCTTCCGGCGGCACGACGATGGATAAGGTCGAGTACGGATACGTACCATACCACTGGGAGTACCGGCTCAGCGCTTTTTTGGCGGCGATAATATAGCGGGACTTGTACGGTTCATGTTTGGGATCAAGGTACAGCTTGATCTTGACCCCGGGCAGGTTGGGAGCGGCATAGGGCTCTTCAAACATCTTGAAGTCGGGCGAAGCGGACCAGGCGAAATCGTGCACGTCATCCGCATAAAACTGATAGGTTTTTTTGCCGGCATCGACAACCGGATTTTTGGTGGGAAAACCGGTAGCGGCCACGATGTAATCCGCGGGGACTTTCACCCGGACATCGAAAATGCCAAAGTCGGCGTAAAATTCCGAATTACCGTGATACTGGTGCAGGTTCCAGCCCTCCGCGCTCCGCCCCCGGGTGCCGGCAGGCTCGTACACGGCAAGCTTGGGAAACCACTGGCCCGCCATAACGAAATCTTTCGTTACGCCCATACGGGCAAACACTTGCGGAAGCTTGACCGCAAAATCCGTATGCAGCGTAATGTCGGCACCTGCGGCGACGGGCTTCGGAAGCGTGATCTTGATCAGCGTCCGGTCGTCGGGGTTTCCGTCATCGGGCTGGACGAACTGCATCGTGGAGCTGAGGTCGGTTTCGTCCTCGGTCTTGATGCTGCGCAGTTCCATATCGCCGAAGCTGCCCTTTTTGGCTTCGTCTCTCCGCAGCTTGCCGCCGGACTCCTTCATAAAAGTCGTCTTTTCCGAGGCGAACGCGTTCGGATAAAGATGCATGTACAGTTCCTGCACAGGCTGACTGCCCGGGTTTTTCCAGGTGACGGTCTGCTGGCCGAAGAGTTTCTGGTTTTCCGGGCTGTATTCCACATTGATGTGATATTCGACGATGCGCTTGCTGAGAGGCTGGTGTACGCCTTCTCCCGACACCGGCGGCTGGCCGATGGAAGAAGAAGGTTCCGCGTTCACCGGGGAGACTGGATTTTGCGGAGTCCCGGACAGAACGGCCCGGCTTGTCTGGCCCGTCCTTTCTTCAGGGGAAGAAAGGAGTGAATTGGCGAGGAAAGCCGCGCCCAGAAACGCGGCGGCTGCGGTTGCGAGCCAGGCTTTTTTTCGGTTGGCCATCTTTACTTTCATGATTTTCACCCCGTTGACAAGCATCTACAGCATGTATATGTTTGCATTCCGGGGATTATTAGCTAAAATAAATGAAGAAGAGCAGATTTATTTTTCTAGGAAAGCGTAGGTGCCTTTCATGGATTCCCATAAAGAAGAACCGAAGAAAAAACCGGCGGCGCTCAATATCGTCAGCACGAAGGTGAATCACAAAGGCTTCGGAGCGGGCTCAATTGACTTGAGCAACGTTTCCAGCCTTATCATCGACGGAGAGGAAGCTTACCTCGACATGGGCGCGCTGCACGCGAAGAGCCAGGTGGAGAAGCGGATCAAATTCTCGACGAACAAAGAAGACGTCCCGGACGGACGCCGCTGCTGGATCGTATGGGTGGCCGTGGACCGTTCCCCGGAAGGAACTTTCTACGGCGGAGTGACGGCTTGCGAGATGCTGATCGATACCGAAGCCCGTAAAGGGTGGAAAATTCTTGCCGATCACGTGAACCGGATGGATGCCGCCATGAAGCGCAAGATCATGGTAGAAGGTCTGGACGACACGGAAAAAGCCGTGCTGCGCAAGGCTTTGATCGAGCATAACGAGGAATGGTGGAACCACTCTTCCGAAGAGCTTAAACAGGCGCTTGCCTAGCCTCACGGTAAATGTGTACAAATTGTGTCATGGATTGTGAGTCCCAGGGGAAGCGGGTATACTAACACTAGTGTATGTTACACTCATATACTAGGACAGCAAAAAGGCAGACTAAGGACGCTTAGTTCTGCCTTTTTGCGTTGGATATAAATGACTCACCATCCGGGTATTTCCTGCAGAAGGGCTTCGGGTTTTTGAGGAAGCTTCAATAAAGAAGCTGCCTAAAGGCCATCTGCGGATCATAGGGCGAACTCAAAAAAGGCGTATACGAGTTAGGGCTCGTATACGCCTTTTTGGTTTCTTCCAATGAAGGGGCTGACGTTTCGGGCGGTGGCGGTAACGGTGGCCGGGAACGGACAAGCAGCACCCGAACGGTTTCTCTGCCCGTACGTGAGTCCCCCGCACGGTGCCCGGCGTCACATAACGCTGGGCACCTGCGTACCGTTCCGCAACTCGGCCGCGAATTTCCCGGCCGCTTGTTCCGGCAGCAGGTTTCCCGGCGCCGGGCCTTCCGCTACAGCGGGAAAGGAAGCGGCCGGAACGCCGCATGACAGGCCGTCATCCCCTCAAGAGGGATGACGATTGCCTGCCTCCGCTGTTATTCGTTCCACCAGCGCTTCACATCTTCCCACCAGGAGCGCGCTCCGCTGCCGAACCCTTTGCCCTTGGCGGCCCGGTTCGTGCAGTATTCCGTCGGCTCCGTGCCGGAGAGGAACGCCTCGTTGCGCGCGCCGGTCGTACAGTCTTCATTGGCGAGCTTGCCGCTCTTCGGATCAATGTAGACGGTCGTGACTCCCTCCGGCACCGGGAAGAGCTTTGGCGGAATCGCCTCCAGGACGGCTTCGGTGTAGCCGGCGAAGATCGGCGAGGCGAGATGCGATTCCGCCGTGTTGATCGCCCGTCCTTTGTCGTAGCCGACCCAGACGGCGGTGACGAGCTCGGGCGTGTAGCCGACCATCCACGCGTCGGCGTCGGTCGTGCCCGTCTTGCCCGCGACGGGCCGCTTGATCGTGGCGGCCACCCGGCTGGCGGTACCGCCTTCCTCGAACACGCTCTCCATCATATGGGTGAGCACGTAGGCGGGAGCGGCGTCCGCGACCCGTTCGCTTTTCGGCGCCGCCTGGTAGAGCACGCTGCCGGCCATATCTTCGATCTTGATAATGGCCGTCGGCTCGACGCGCACCCCCTGGTTGGCAAGCGCCGAGAAAGCGGCCGCCATCTCGTACGGGCTTACCGGGTAGGTGCCCAGCGCAAGGGAGGGCAGCGGCTTCAGATCGCTCGTGATGCCGAACTTCCGCGCGTTGTCTATGACCTTCTGGGGACCGACCTTCAGAACCGTATCGACCGCGTAAATATTGTCCGATTTGGCGATCGCCCGGCGCATGTCGATGGCCGCATTTTCATACTGGTCATTGTAGTTGCGGGGCGTGTAAGACTGCCGGCCTTCATCGTATTTGAACACGGTCGGTTCGCTGCGGACCGTGCTCAGCGGCGTAAAGCCGTTCTGCAGAGCCGTCAGATAGACGAACGGCTTGAACGAGGAGCCCGGCTGACGGGTCGTCGCGAACACGCGGTTAAACTGATTCGCGGCGTAATCCTTGCCGCCTACCATCGCTTTCACGTAACCGGTCCGCGGATCGAGCGAGATCAGGGCACCCTGAATTTCACTTTCCTTGGGAAGCTGCTTGGCCACCTGCTCTTCCGCGATTTTCTGCGCCTTCAGGTCCAGCGTCGTGTAAATGTTCAGGCCGCCCTGCTCGAACTGGTCTTCCGTAATGCCGAGCTTCTGCACGGCCAGGTTTTTGATATAGTCACGGAAGTACGGGGCCTGCGAAGGTTTCTTCTCCACCAGAGGCTGAACGGTCAGCTTCTCCTGCTTGGCCGCGTCGGCTTCCTGCTGGGTAATGAAGCCTTCCTTGGCCATCGTCTGGAGCACGACGTTTTTCCGGTCCATCGCATTCTCCATGTTATAGTAGGGCGAGTAAAATTTCGGCCCTTTCGGAACGCCTACGAGCATCGCGCTTTGGGCCAGAGACAAGTCCTTGGCATGTTTGCCGAAGAACAGCTGGGAGGCCGCTTCGATTCCATACGTGGAATGTCCGTAATAAATCTGATTCAGGTAGCTTTCCAGGATCTGATCCTTGGTCAGCTGCATCTCCATCTGCACGGCATACACCGTTTCTTTGATTTTACGCGTCCAGGTGCGGTCATGATTCAAATACAAGTTCCGCGCCAACTGCTGGGTAATCGTACCGGCCCCCTGCACCTTGGACATGCTCTTCAGATTGACGATGGCGGCGCGGGCTATGCTTTTGACATCAAAACCCGGATGATTGTAGAAGTTCTGATCTTCTATCGCGAGCGTCGCCTTAACCACATACACGGAAATGTCGCTGATCGGCACGATCTTGCGGTTTTGGCCGGAATCCAGCGTATCGATTAAAGCTCCGTTAACGTCAAAAATCTGGGACGTCTGGAGCACCTTCGTGACCGGAAGCGCCTGTGACCGCAAATAGAGAAGGAATACCCCTCCAAGTACGCACAGGACCAGAAACGTCGTAAAGGAGAAAGTGAATCCCCGTTTTAAACGGCGGGGCCAGTTCTTGTCGGCCGGACCTGGTGTTTTTTTGTCGGGAGCGGCGTTGTTATCGGGTTCTTTCTGTTCGTCGGCCAAGAGTCCCTCACTCTCCTTTCTTGTCGGGCCTAGCGGGTTCAAGCGTGAGCTTCAGGATGCATAATAGCGGCATATTACACAGTATGGAAAAGCTTTCCGGCCCCTATTCAGATATTTTTCCTCCCGCTTCCTAAAATTTCGTAAAACGGCCCGTCCGTCCTGCAAATTTCTTGCATTTCGGGTTCAATCCTCTATAATACAATTTGTGCGTGCAAACCCTCAAGGCGCAAGGCTCATTTCGCGCATGGATTTACCCGCTTGTGGTACAATGATGAGGATACTATTCAGTACGAAATTATGGAGCGGTCGGTCTCATTTCGGGGCTTGTCCGCATGCACTCCTTACATCACTAGACTTAAGAAAAGAGGCTGGGAATATGGAACTTTGGTATACCGAGAAACAGACGGAAGACTTCGGCATCACCGCCAAGATTAAAGAAACGCTGGTGACCGAGAAAACCGATTTTCAGGATCTGGCCATGATCGATACGGCCGAATGGGGCCGGATGCTCGTTCTGGACGGCATGGTCATGACGACCGTAAGAGACGAGTTCGTTTATCATGAAATGGTTGCGCATCCCGCTCTGGTTACCCACCCGAACCCTAAGAACGTTCTTGTGGTAGGCGGCGGTGACGGAGGCGTTATCCGTGAAGTGCTCAAGCACCCGAAAGTGGAGAAAGCCGTTCTCGTTGAAATCGACGGTAAAGTAATCGAGTATTCGAAGAAATACCTTCCCGAGATTGCCGGCGAGCTGGACAATCCTCGTGTCGAAGTAATCGTCAACGACGGATACATGCATATCCACGATCATAAAAATACATACGACGTGATCATGGTGGATTCCACCGAGCCTGTCGGACCGGCCGTGGAACTGTTCTCGAAAGGCTTCTACCAGGGCATCTACGATGCGCTTAAGGAAGACGGCATTTTCGTGGCTCAGACGGACAACCCGTGGTTCAAAGCGGACCTGATCAAAACGGTTAACCGCGACGTTCGTGAGATCTTCCCGATCGTCCGTGTTTACGGCGCGAACATTCCGACTTACCCGAGCGGTCTCTGGACATTCACCATGGGCAGCAAAACATACGATCCGCTTCAAGTCGAGGAAGCTTCGATTCCCGAATTCGAAACGAAATATTACACGCCGCGCCTTCACAAGGCCGCGTTTGCCCTGCCAAAATTCGTTGAAGATCTCGTAAAATAAGGACCGTTTTCGAACAGAAAGGTGCGATGACCCCATGCGTTTAGACCAAGCTTACTCCGGCAACATTTTTATCGCCGCCTCCGAGGACTACGCGTCCTCCCGCGCCGTACTTTACGGAATGCCCATGGACTACACGGTCAGCTTCCGTCCGGGTTCCCGTTTCGGCCCCGCCCGCATCCGTGAAGTTTCCATCGGGCTGGAAGAATACAGCCCGTATCTCGATAAAAGCCTTGACGAAGTGAAGTACTTCGACGCCGGCGACCTGATGCTGCCTTTCGGCAACGCCGGACGCAGCCTCGACATCATCGGTGAATACGTCCGCGGCCTTCTTAGCGACGGCAAATTCCCGCTCGGAATGGGCGGCGAGCACCTTGTGTCGTGGCCGGTCATCCGGGAAGTGTACGCGAAGTATCCCGACCTTGCGCTCATTCACATCGACGCGCATGCCGACCTTCGCGAGCAGTACGAAGGCGAGCCGCTGTCCCACTCGACGCCGATCCGCAAGGCGGCCGAGCTTATCGGCGGCAAGAACGTGTACCAGTTCGGAATCCGTTCCGGTATGCGTGAAGAGTTCGAGTACGCGCGCAAGAACCTGAACTTGTACCCGTTCGAAGTTCTGGAGCCTCTCAAGAAGGTGCTTCCGGAGCTTGCGGGCCGCCCGGTTTACCTGACGATCGACATCGACGTGCTCGATCCGTCCGCGGCACCGGGTACAGGCACGGCCGAAGCGGGCGGCATCACCAGCAAGGAACTGCTTGCGGCCGTTCACGCTATCGCCGGTTCCGAGCTGAATATCGTCGGAGCCGACGTGGTTGAAGTGGCCCCGGTTTACGATCCGTCCGAACAGACGCAGATCGTGGCGGCCAAGCTGATCCGCGAGATTTTGCTGGGACTGGTGAAATAATTTTTAACCTTAACCATATACGATTCGTAATCCCATCCTCCAGGTCTTGTGCCTGGGGGATTTTTACTCATCTTGGTTAACACTGGCGGTGCCGGCGAATAAAGGCTTTTGGCCGCGGCTGCAATGATCCATTGAAAATACCCGTATGATACTATACACTTAGAGCTAACTTTGCTTTTTGCCAAGCCGTACGGGCGGGAAGACGGTTTAAGGCCGGTAAATTCCCGGAAGCGGCCGGGCACAGTCAAGAAAGAACGGAGCGTTCGGATCATGTCCAACAAGAAAAACGTCCGCATCCGCATAACAAGCAGGGCCGGACAAGAGTCGATCATGCAGGAAGCCCGCGGAGAGCTGTACATCCGGGAGGGGAAAGTATATGTCCTCTATCAGGAGACATCCGAAGAAATGGGCAGCACTTCAACGATGGTAAAAGCGGGTCCCGAAGAACTCAAGATTACGAGAAAAGGGCAGATCGGATCGGAGCAGACGTTTGTCGCGGGTCATTCCCGGACAGGCTGGTACCGGATGCCCGAGGGCTCAATCCCCATGGAAACCCGCACGCGGACGTACGTCAGGAATCTCCAAGACGGCATCGGCGTCATTGATTGGAGCTACGACCTGTATGTAGGTGAGGATCATGCCGGTTTATATACATTATCGTTAACGATTCAGGAGGATGTAAGATGAATGTGCTCGAGCAGGTAAAAGAAACGCTTAAACTAACGATAGGCGAGGCCGCGGTCGCAGCGGGACTCGTACAGGCTTCGGAGCTTCCCGAGATTGTGCTGGAAGTACCGAAAGACAAGGCCCACGGTGACTTTGCGACCAACCTGGCCATGCAGCTTTCCCGGATCGCCAAGCAGAACCCGCGCGCGATTGCGGAACAGCTGATCCAGAAGCTCGACAGAGAAAAAGCCCAGATTGCGGAAGTTCAAATCGCGGGTCCCGGATTTATCAATTTCCGTATGGACAAGAGCTACCTCTATCCGATTCTTGCGCAGGTGGAGGAACAGGCGGACCGTTACGGAGCCGTCAACGTGGGACAAGGACGCAAGGTTCAGGTAGAGTTCGTCAGCGCGAACCCGACCGGTTCCCTGCACCTCGGACATGCCCGCGGAGCGGCTGTGGGCGACGCTTTGTGCAACGTGCTGGCTCTTGCCGGATACAACGTTACGCGTGAATATTACATCAACGATGCGGGCAACCAGGTGAACAACCTGGCCAAATCCATCGAAGCGCGCTATCTTCAGGCTCTCGGCCAGGATGCCGAAATGCCGGAAGACGGCTATCACGGCGAAGATATCAAAGGATTCGCCGCTGAGCTGGTAGCCGAAGAAGGCGATCGCCTGACCAAGCTCGGACAGGACGAGCGGTTGTCTTACTTCCGCCAGTACGGGCTGAAAAAAGAACTCGATAAAATCAAGCGGGATCTCGGACGGTTCGGCGTCAAGTTCGACGAGTGGTTCTCCGAGACTTCCATTTATGAAAATAACCTGATCGACGACGTGCTCGGCAAACTCCGCGAATCCGGTTACGTGTACGAGCAGGAAGGGGCGACCTGGCTGCGTACGACAGAGCTTGGCGACGACAAAGACCGTGTTCTGATCAAAAACGACGGTTCTTTCACTTATTTGACGCCGGACGTGGCTTATCACCGGAATAAGTTCCAGCGCGGCTACGACGAGCTTATCAATATTTGGGGAGCGGATCACCACGGCTATATTCCGCGGATGAAAGCGGCCATGACGGCGCTCGGCTACGACGCGAACCGTCTGACCGTGCTTATCGCCCAGATGGTGAGCCTGTTCCAGAACGGCGAGAAAGTGAAAATGTCCAAGCGTACCGGCAAAGCGGTCACGATGGAAGACTTGATGGACGAAGTCGGCGTCGACGCCATCCGTTATTTCTTCACGATGCGCAGCATGGACTCGCATCTTGATTTCGACATGGATTTGGCGATTTCCAAATCCAACGAGAATCCCGTGTTCTATGTGCAGTATGCACACGCACGGATTTGCAGCATCTTCCGGCAGGCGGAAGAGCAGGGAGTGGAGCTGCGCGGTCTGGCGCAGGTGGACCTGTCCCGGCTGTCGACGGAAGCCGAGTACGAGCTGCTTCGCAAAATCGGCGAGCTTCCGCAGGAAGTCGCCGTCGCGGCCGAGCTGTATGCGCCGCACCGCCTGATCCGCTACGTATATGATCTGGCGGGGCTGTTCCACAGCTATTACAGAGCGGAGCGCGTGATCACCGAGGATGCGGAACAGACGCAGGCCCGCCTGGCGCTGCTGGGCGCCCTGCGCACCGTCATCGCCAACGTGCTGGCGGTCGTAGGCGTATCCGCTCCGGACCGGATGTAGGCTCCCGCCGCATACCGGCAGCGGCCGCATGCCCGTCCTCCGAAGCTGTTTTGCCGCTTCGGGGCATACCAAAACAAACAAAGCCTGACGCTCTCGGCGGCTCAGGCTTTGTTTGTTTTGAGCAGGGCGGTGACGGCCCGCCTCGCATGGATAAGGCCGGGAGGATCGGTACCTTCCGGCTGCTTCGCTTTCGTGAGCGGCGTTGCGCAGCGCCGGAGAATCTGCTTGATCTGCTGCGGCCGCAGGGACGGCCTCACCGACAGCATAAGCGCGATGACACCGCTCACATGTGCGGTCGCCATCGAGGTGCCGCTGAGCTCGTTGTATTTGCCGTGCAGCCAGCATGAATAAATGCTTTCGCCCGGCGCATAAATGTCTATGCGTTTGCCGCGGTTGCTGAAGGGGGCGACTTTGTTGACCTTGGTTGTCGCCCCCACGGAGAAGACGCTTGGAAAACGCGCCGGGTAGTCAATCGCCGCTCCCTTGCCGTCATTGCCGGAAGAAGCGACGACGATGGTGCCGGATTGATAGGCGTTGATCACCGCTTCCTCCAGCGCCCGGCTGTACGTTTTCATCCCGAAGCTCATGTTGATGATGTCCAGGCCGTTGCGTACGCACCAGTCGATACCCGCCACAATGTCCGAGACGAACGCGCTTCCGTTCATATCGAATGCTTTAACCGCGTGGATGACGGCTTTGGGGGCCACTCCCATAATTCCTATCCGGCCCGCGGCGGCGATGGTTCCGGCTATATGCGTACCGTGCCCGTTATCGTCATAGGGCGGCTGGCTGCGGTTGAGCAGATTGATTCCCCTGGCGACCGAAGCCTGCAAATCCGGATGATAGTAGTCGATTCCGGTATCGATGACACCGATTGTGACGCGGCTCCCTTTGGCCTTTTTCCATACGTCCGGAGCTTTGATCTGCTGGACGCCCCAAGGAATAAACTGGGGGTCTTCGGACGTCTTTTCGACGATTTCCGATGTTTTCACGGTTTTTCTGGGCCGCAGCTGGATATTTATGGACGCATCCTCTTCAATAGAGAGAACGGCAGGGTGCTTAATCAGTTCCGCACGGTTACGGATAGGACACGAGATCCCCCGGATCAGTTTCAGATCGTATACGGAGGACAAGGCGGAATGTGTACCATTGTGCAGGCGGATAAGCTCGGTGACCTGCCGGTAATCCCGATCGCTCTGGAAAAGAATGATGTGCCGGCGCTCCCCCTGCGATGCCTGGATTTCTTCATGCAGCATCATGAGCAATCGTTTCGAGTCCACAGCCCCATTCCTCCCATAAACCGAAGGTGCAATTCTGGCTTATTATATGTACAGGTCGGGGGGCCCGACTGAGAATAAGGCCTCTTTCCAAATAAATAGGTGCAGTGCCGTGTCAACGTGCTCTTGCCTACATACCATAAAGGGAGAGGTGAAACATCTCTCGGTTTCAAGGGGCGGGGATGAGCGGATCGGCGATTCGTTCGTAACCGCAGGATACAGTCGGGAAGCGGAGGGAAACCTTCGCTTTTGCTCTTGTTTCGGGGGACAGGCGGGCGGGAGTTGCATTTTTACATAAAATAGGTTTTACTTAAGGATGAAATGGGATAAGGTAGTTAAAGTATTGTTAATACGGTGAAGGGAAGTGCCACAAATGAGTAGCCCGTACACACTGAAAATCAAGCCGGAAAAAGCCGCGGAAATGCCGATGGTGGATCTGGCGTTTGAGGTGCTTAAAGCGGCCAACACGCCGTTCTATTACCGCGACCTGATGCAGGAAATCGCGAAAATCAAAGGTTTGGCTGAAGATGAAACGATGAATGTCATTGCCCAACTATATACAGAGATTAATATCGATGGCCGTTTTGCCTGCGTCGGAACCAACCTGTGGGGCTTGAAGCGCTGGTATCCGGTCGAGAAATCGGACGATGCCGTAGGCAACGCCAAGCGTCCGCGTATCATCAACGACGAGGACGACGATCTCGACGAAGATCCGTACTCCGAGGAAGAAGAGTACAAAGAAGAAGAGTACGATACCTTCACGGCGGACGGTTTCGACAAGAATGACGCCGAAGAAGAAGAGGAAGAAGAGGAAGAGGAAGATACCGAATTCTTCGAGGAAGAAGAGCTGGATGAAGAACTGGAAGACGCCGAACTCGACGAAGAAGTGGATGAAGAATCCGACGACGATTCCGACGACGATGAAGATTTCGAGGCCGACGACGAGAAGGATAAATAATTCATCGTGGCGGTTCTTGACAGAGGATGTCGTTCTTAGTAAACTATTGCATGGGCTTTAAAAAGAACGACCAAATTTACGCCATATAAAAAGTGCCCCGTATACCACGGGTGTCACTTTTTTTTGTTTTTCAGGGACATTATTTGATGTCCCGGAGGTTTTGGTGGAAGCCTAGAAGGGACCGGCCGTTTTCTTGGACTGCCGCATATGCGGCATGCACTCAGACGTTCGGTCCCCCACTTTTGTACGGCGAACCTTTATGCACCCAAGAATCTAGATATGCTCGAAAGGAGTTCTCAGATGACTAAGTATATTTTTGTAACCGGGGGTGTCGTTTCCTCGCTCGGTAAAGGCATCACGGCGGCTTCTCTGGGCCGCTTGCTCAAAAACCGGGGCCTGAAAGTGACCATCCAGAAGTTTGACCCCTACATCAACATCGATCCGGGGACGATGAGCCCTTACCAGCACGGGGAAGTTTTCGTAACGGACGACGGCGCCGAAACTGACCTCGATCTGGGTCACTATGAACGGTTTATTGACATCAATCTCTCGAAGAACTCCAACGTAACGACGGGTAAGGTATATTCCTCCGTTATTACCAAAGAGCGCAGAGGGGAATACCTGGGCGGGACGGTACAAGTTATTCCTCACATTACAAATGAAATCAAGGACCGCGTGTTCCGTGCGGGCCGCGAAGCGGGCTCGGATGTGGTAATCACCGAAATCGGCGGAACCGTCGGCGACATCGAGAGCCTTCCGTTCCTCGAAGCGATCCGTCAGATCAAGAGCGATATCGGCCGCGAGAATGTCATGTACATTCACGTTACCCTGATTCCTTACATCAAAGCGGCGGGCGAAGTCAAAACGAAACCGACCCAGCACAGCGTGAAAGAACTGCGCAGCCTCGGTATTCAGCCGCACGTCATCGTCTGCCGTACGGAGCATGCTCTTACGGAAGATATGAAGCGCAAGATCGCCCAGTTCTGCGACACCGATCCGGAAGCGGTCGTGGAATGCCTGGACGCCGAAACCCTGTACGAAGTGCCGATGATGCTCAGAGAGCAGGGGCTTGACGATATCGTCGTCAATCACTTGAAGCTCGGCGGCGCGGCGCAGCCGGACATGACCGAGTGGGAGCAGCTCGTCCAGCGCGTCAAAGGCTTGAAAGAAACGACAGAGATCGCTATCGTCGGCAAGTATGTCGCCCTGCATGACGCTTACCTCAGCATCGTGGAATCGCTCGGCCATGCCGGCATCGACAACGGAGCCGAAGTGAAGATCCGCTGGGTCAACGCGGAAGAAGTATACGATCACAACGTGGACGAGCTTCTCGGCGGCGTGGACGGTATTCTCGTTCCGGGCGGCTTCGGAGACCGCGGTATCGAGGGCAAGGTTATCGCCATCCGCCATGCGCGCGAGAAGAAAATTCCGTTCTTCGGAATCTGTCTGGGCATGCAGGTAGCGGTGATCGAGTATGCACGCGCGCTTGCCAGCCTCGAAGGAGCGAACAGCTCCGAGATCAACCCGGTCACGCCTTATCCGGTTATCGACCTGCTGCCTGAGCAGAAGGATATCGAGAACCTTGGCGGAACGATGCGTCTGGGTCTTTACCCTTGCAAGCTGGTGGAAGGTTCCCTGGCCATGCAGTGCTACAATGACGAGCTCGTGTATGAGCGTCACCGTCACCGGTATGAGTTTAACAATGAATACCGCGAATTAATCGAATCCGCAGGACTGCGCATCTCCGGTACTTCTCCGGACGGCCGTCTGGTCGAAATCGTCGAGCTTCCGGACCACCCTTGGTTCCTGGCCGTTCAATTCCATCCGGAATTCACGTCCCGTCCGAACCGTCCGCAGCCGCTTTTCCGTGAGTTCGTGAAAGCAGCCTTTACCTATAAGCAAGAATCCCGGGCGTAATAGCCGGGATTTTTCTTTTTTTTTACTTATTTGTACATTCTCCAGGAAACGAGGGAGGAAAACGGCGAGTCGATAGCGAAGTAGGGGGGAGTTCGAGTTCGTACGGCTGCAAAGTTCATATTCGGAACTCAGCCTTAAGCTTGTGGAAGGAGGCTTTCCCGTGAGTAAAAAAATCCTAATCGTGGACGATCAGAATGGAATCCGGATGCTTCTTATGGAAGTGTTCAGTAACGAGGGTTACGAGACCCATCAAGCCCCTAACGGCAAAACTGCCTTGGAGATTGTTAAAACACATTCTCCCGATCTGGTCCTTCTGGATATGAAAATACCAGGCATGGACGGTTTAGATATTCTGAAACACGTTAAAAGTATCGACCCCTCCATCAAGGTCATCATGATGACCGCCTACGGAGAGCTGGATATGATCAAAGAAGCCACGGAGCTTGGGGCCATCATGCATTTTACAAAACCGTTCGATATCGACGAATTGCGTCTGGCCGTTCATACGCAGCTCATTGAAACTACACCGCTGGGATCCTGATTGCAAAGGGTCCTTTTTTTGTGAAAACTTTCACGTCAACCGGCAGGCTCGGTTACGTTTTGTCAGGGAGTGTGCTATAATAACACCGTATGACAAAAAGAGCGGCAGCGCATCTTAAAAACGATCAAGCCAACACACACAGTAGGAGGAAGAAATCATGCCATTGGTTTCAATGAATGAATTTTTACCTAAGGCTAAGGCAAACAAGTTTGCGGTAGGCCAGTTCAACATGAACAACCTGGAGTTTGCCCAAGCGATTACAGAAGCGGCTATGGAGCTGAACTCTCCGTTCATTTTCGGTGTCAGCGAAGGCGCGCTCAAGTATATGGGAATCGAGTACACGGTAGCGATCGCGGAAGCGGCTGCCAAGCAGTCCGGTCTTCCGATCGCCCTTCACCTCGACCACGGCAGCTCTTTTGAAGTGGCAATGAAGTGTATCCGTGCCGGCTTCAGCTCTGTTATGTTCGACGGATCCCACTACTCTTATGAAGAGAACGTACGCTTGACCAAAGAAGTCGTAAAAGCCGCGCATGCAATGGGCGTTTCCGTTGAAGGCGAGCTTGGAACGATCGGCGGCGTTGAAGATGATATCTCCGTAGACGAAGCGGATGCTAACCTGGCGAAGCCGGAAGAAGCTATTCGTTATTACGAAGAAACCGGAGTCGATTGTGTGGCAATCGCGGTCGGAACTGCACACGGCATGTATGCAGGCGAGCCGAACATTCACTTTGACATCATCGAGAAAGTTTCGCAGGCAATCCCGATTCCTGTCGTTCTTCACGGCGGATCCGGCGTTCCGGACGAAATGATCAAGAAAGCGATCGAAGCTGGCGCAGGCAAGATCAACGTGAACACGGAGAACCAAGTGGCTGCTACTGCCGCTATCCGTGAAGTTCTCGGCGCTGACGCTAAAGTATACGATCCTCGCAAATACCTCACCCCAGCACGCAAAGCGATGGTTGAAGTCGTGAAGTCCAAAATTCACCTGTTCGGCAGCGCTAACCAAGCTTAATACGGATTCAGATAGAGAAAGAGACGGGAAATGCATCTTAACGGATGCATTTCTCTCTTCTATTTTAGGTTCCAAATCCATCCCAGACGTCCTATACTCCCTTAAAAGTTGACAACGCACGTAAACTGCGTTTTATTTAGTATGTACGCTTTGATTTCCAGTTGATTTGAGATCACGACAAGTTTGTCGTATGAGCCAGAAGCCAGCCCCGATTTGCGGGCGGCCTTCTATTTTTGTGTGCAGCCAAACAAGAGCTGCTTCTAGTTGTTGCAGGTCATTTTTTATTTTTACAAATTGTAGTAAGCAGCTAAGCTATCTACCGGAAGCAGGGGGAAGATAACGCATTATGGAAAAATTAATGATCGCAGGCGGACGTCCGCTCAAAGGGACAGTAACAATCAGCGGGGCCAAGAACAGTGCCGTTGCTTTAATACCCGCCGCGATACTTGCCGAATCGACGGTTACCTTGGACAATTTGCCGCACCTCAGCGATGTGGCTATCTATACAGAAATTCTTAGCGAACTCGGAGCTTCCATCGAATGGAACAACGAACAGATGATCATCGATCCGAGCGCCATGAAGAGCAAGCCGATGCCTAACGGCAACGTGAAGAAGCTCAGAGCCTCCTACTATCTTATGGGAGCCATGCTGGGAAGATTCGGCGAGGCTATAATCGGTTTGCCGGGCGGCTGCAATTTCGAGCCGCGTCCGATTGATTTGCATATCAAAGGGTTCGAAGCGCTGGGCGCCGAAATTTCGAACGAGAACGGCTCGCTGCATATTCGGGCCAAACAGCTTCGCGGAGCGAAGATTTATCTGGATATGGTCAGTGTAGGCGCAACCATCAACATCATGCTGGCCGCCTCCCGTGCCAAAGGCTTCACTTTAATTGAAAATGCGGCTAAAGAGCCTGAAATTATAGATGTGGCAACACTCCTCAACTCCATGGGAGCGAAAATCAAGGGTGCCGGAACCGAAACGATCCGCATCGAAGGCGTAGACGAGATGCACGGCTGCCGACACTCGATTATCCCTGACCGCATCCAGGCGGGGACCTACATGATTGCCGCGGCGGCAACGCGCGGTGACGTAACGGTAGATAACATTATTCCGAAACACATGGAAGCGATGACGGCTAAACTGCAGGAGATGGGCGTCGAAATTCATGAAATGGACGAGTCGATCCGTGTGGTGGGTCGTGCTCTTTACGACAGTATAGATGTAAAAGCGCTGGTGTATCCCGGCTTTGCGACGGATCTTCAATCCCCGATGACGAGTCTGCTTACGCAGACCACCGGTGTGAGTATGCTGACGGACCTTGTCTACAGCAATCGGTTCAAGCATGTGCCCGAGCTGGTCCGCATGGGGGCCAAGATCAAGGTAGAGGGCCGGACGGCCATCATTGAGGGTGGTACGCTAAGTGCGGCGAAAGTGAAAGCAAGCGACCTGCGGGCAGGCGCAGCCCTGGTTATTGCGGGTCTTACCGTGCCGACCGATGTTACGGAGGTTACAGGTGTGGAATATATTGACCGCGGTTATGACAATCTTGTTGCCAACCTGACTCTACTTGGCGCGGAAGTATGGCGCGAGAACGGCGAAGACTAGGCCCGGAATAAGAAAGGGGCCTTAGGGCAACACTGGGTACTAGCTTTTTAGTTTTGTGGAATTAATAACTTACTAGTTTGGTGGTTGAATAGAATGGATATGCACCTCGCGCAGTTGGAGGCACTCAAGCTTACCGAGCTTTATAAGCTCGCCAAAAAATATCAGATCCCTTACTATGGGCAGCTTAAGAAAAAAGAGCTGATCTTTTCCATTCTGCGGGCCCAGGCGGCGGAAAGCGGCCTTATGTTCATGGAGGGAGTTCTGGAGGTTCTGCAGGAGGGCTTCGGTTTCCTGCGTCCCATTAACTACCTTCCGAGTACGGAGGATATCTACATTTCGGCCTCCCAGATCCGTAAATTCGATCTTCGCTCGGGAGATCTTGTTTCCGGCAAATGCCGTCCGCCGAAAGAGAACGAGCGTTATTTCGGACTTCTGCACGTGGAAGCCGTCAACGGCGAAAGCCCGGACACGGCGTCCGAGCGTCTGCACTTCCCGGCTCTCACGCCGCTATACCCGCAGACGAAAGTCGTTCTCGAAACGTCCCCCGAGAAGCTCTCGACGAGAATCATGGACCTTATGGCCCCCGTCGGTCTCGGACAGCGCGGTCTGATCGTTGCGCCTCCTAAAGCGGGGAAAACCCTGCTTCTCAAAGAAATCGCGAACAGCATTTCCACGAATTACCCGGAGATCGAGCTGTTTGTTCTTCTGATCGACGAGCGTCCGGAAGAAGTGACCGATATGCAGCGTTCCGTCAAAGGGGAAGTGGTCGCTTCCACGTTCGATGAGCTGCCCGAAAATCACATCAAGGTAGCGGAACTGGTTTTGGAGCGTGCGCAGCGTCTCGTTGAACATAAGAAGGACGTCGTCATTCTTTTGGACAGCATTACCCGACTGGCTCGTGCTTACAACCTCGTTGTTCCGCCGTCCGGCCGCACATTGTCCGGGGGTATCGATCCCGGCGCATTCCATCGGCCGAAGCGATTCTTCGGTGCCGCCCGGAATATCGAAGAAGGCGGCAGCCTGACGATTCTGGCTACCGCGCTTGTCGAAACGGGATCGCGTATGGATGACGTCATTTATGAAGAATTTAAAGGCACGGGGAACATGGAGCTTCATCTGGACCGTAAATTGGCCGAACGCCGTACATTCCCGGCTATCGATATCCGCCGTTCGGGTACGCGCCGCGAAGAAAGTCTGCTTACCAAGGAAGAACTTGAAAAGGTATGGGGACTGCGCAAGAGCATGAACGATACTTATGAATATACGGAAGCTTTCATCAAGAAACTGGGTGAGACGAAGACGAATCAGGAATTCCTGGATTCCCTGGAGACCAACAACGGGAACGTTACGCTGGGCAAAGGGAAAATGAAAAATTCCGCTTCCTGAATATAGGTTGCTGAAAAATTCGCTTCAATCCCCATTCAAAGGAGTACCTGACAATGAATGTGGTTTATGCGGACCCGTCCGGCAATGTATTCGATCATCCCGAATACGAAGCGCTCGGTCGGAGTGCCGATCAGATTGTGGAATTATTGGAAGAAGAGCTTATCCCGCTTCCGGAGGGGGCGACTTTGGTAAGTCTGCCTCACACGAGAGCGGTCGGGATCAACACGGAAACGGGCGAGATGGAAGTGCTGCCCGGGGATTATGCGGCCGTTGGCGCGCTTCTGCCCCAAGGCTTTACACGGCTTATGCTGCCCGGCTATGTGAAAACCGATAAGGAGGAAAAGTTCCCTCTATTCGGTTATACGGCCGTCGTGTGGAAGGACGGGGCCTTCTACGTCGCCGCGGAGCAGTGCGACGACCCCGAACCCTGGAATCCGCGCAACTGTGATCCGGACGAGCTGGAAGTCAGCGTCGAAAAACTGCGTGCCCGATACCCGGAGAACCGGCTGTACGAACATCTGTCCAAATGCGCGCTGGAGTACGAATGCCTCACCGCGTCGAATACCTTCCTGAACCGCTGGGAAGGCGCGGTGCCGGTTTCTTTCTCCTGCAACGCGGGATGCTTCGGCTGTATTTCCGAACAGCCCGACGACAGCGGATTTCCCGCTCCGCAGACACGGATGAACTTCAAGCCGCAGGCTAAGGAGTTCGCCGAAGTTATGCTGGAGCACCTTAAGACACCGGACAGCATTATCTCCTTCGGCCAAGGCTGCGAAGGTGAGCCGTCCACGCAGGCTAAACTCATTATCGAGGCCATGCGCGAAGTGCGCAGCCGCACCGATATGGGCTATATCAACATCAATACCAACGCGGGCTTAAGCGATCATATCCGCGGAATTGTAGACGCGGGACTTGATCTCATGCGGGTCAGCACCATTTCGGCTCTCGACGATCACTATAACGCGTACTACAAGCCGCGGGGATACACGCTCGCCAACGTCGAGAAATCGCTGAAGTACGCCTCGAGCAAAGGCGTTATCACGTCGATCAACTATCTGATCTTCCCGGGTGTAACCGACCGGGAAGAAGAAGTGGAAGCGATGATCGAATTTGTACGCCGGACCGGACTGCGTCTGATTCAGATGAGGAACCTCAATATCGACCCCGAGAGCTATCTGAATCTGATTCCGAAAGCCCAAGGCGATATTCTCGGCATGAAGCAGATGCTGGATATTTACCGTGAAGAGCTTCCGGATGTAGTGATCGGGTCTTACACGCATATACCGGCTTTCTTCGATCGTGCCCAGCGAGCTTGAACAACCCCATTGCAATAAAAGATACACTCATGCTATAATGAGTTTATGTGTCATCATAACTCTGGTTCGACGAATAGATCCAGGGCGGAAAGAGGTGAATGGGAATGAAACAAGGGATCCATCCCAACTATCACGAAACAACGGTAACTTGCGCATGCGGCAACACTTTCGAGAGCGGCTCTGTTAGAGAGAACCTCCGCGTTGAGATTTGCTCCAACTGCCATCCGTTCTTCACCGGCAAACAGAAGTTTATCGATGCCGGCGGTCGTGTGGACAAGTTCAAGAAGAAATACGGTATCTAATTCGAGGTTTTTCCTCAATTCGGATTGCATAACACAACCCTCCCGGGTCATCCTAATAGCGTGCCTAGCACGAAGCAGGATACCAAGGGGGGTTTTTGCTTTGGGAAACGTTAATGTCAGGCGGTCCGCAGGTGGTTTATTGGCCGGTCTTGTGATGGCGGCAGCCATAACCGGATGCAGTCCGGGCCAGCCGGCCGGTCCGAAAGCGTACAATTACTCCAGTGACGGTTATTTGGGCACGACCAGCGCAAATCCGAATTTGGCGTTAAACCCGGGCTACCACACTTACCAGGCCGATTCGGATATCGCGCTGTCAGTGCTGGGAACGCTGAAAGGCGTCGTGGACACGCATCTTCAGTTTAACGGTCCCATCGGTTACGTGAAGCTTTCCGTCCGGCCGGGGACACCGCCCGAGAAGGCGGCAGCGATCCGGGCACAGGCCGAGCAGGATTTGCACACGCATTTGCCGAGATACCGGTTTATCGTTACCGTTAAACGGTAGAAGAGCGCTTTTATTCCAGAGCCTGAACGCTGTTGTTTGGTAAGTTTCTCCCCGGAGTTGCACTTTGCTTCACAATGGGCTATACTTATTTTTGCCGTGCTAGACGGGGAGGTAGCGGTGCCCTGTTGCCCGCAATCCGCTGTAGCGGGGTTGAATCCCTGTTAGAGGTACTGTCGATGTGAGGTCTGGCCTTTACACGTGGTGTTGAGAGTCGGGTCCTTCGCAATGAGCACCAGTGAACCCGGTCAGGTCCGGAAGGAAGCAGCCGTAAGCAGGACCGCCCATGTGCCGAGGGGTTGCCTAACTTGAGCTAACGATAAAGGTACGTTCGTATCGCTTTATCAATAACAGGTGCACGGCCTTATATAAGATTACAAAAAACGAGCCTTCCGGCAGCGGAGGGCTTTTTTTGCGTTCTCTTTTTCTACATAAAAATGACAGTTCGTCGATTTTTGTTTTCCAATAGAAGGAAAATGCTAAAAATGAGAGAATAGGTAAACATTCGCAGTCTTTCGGCTTAAAGCTGTTATAAAGAGGGGGAAGGACAAATGTTGGATGCCAGCCTTCATCATATAGGGGTGTTCATTTCCGCAGCTGAGCTGGGAGTAAGATTGGAAGAAATGTTTAAGGGCTGTTTGATTGTAGCCAACGCTCACAATGAGATGGTGTACGTGAACGAACCATTTTTGACTCGAACCGGATATACCGCGGAGGATATGAGAACGGCGTCTTTTTCGGAGGTCATCCAACTTCCTGAACCGGTGGACCGTTTCTATAGCCGGCATTTTGATACGGACCGCGACAAGGCGGACGGCAAGGTTCCCATCGCGATCGTAAAAGACAGCCAAGGATTTATTCAGCTGCAGAAATGCAGCATGCTGTTTGCGGAAGTGAACAGCGAACCTCACTACCTCTTCCTGCTCGATGACTTGGAGGAGATATCGGAACAAAATTTGCTCCAGCGTTTTTCGGGCACCTTCTTAAGAGACGTCAATCTGGGAGTTCTGCTCATAGATACCGAATTCCGGCTCGTGGATATTAGCGATATGGCCTGCCGGGTGCTGGGCTTTCATAAAGAATCCATCCTGTTCAAAAGAATAGAAGATATCTTCGCTGCGGTTCCGCCGGAACACCGCCTCGTTGAGAGAACTCTGCTGGACGGCAGAATCGTGAGGAATCATGCGGTATCGTGGATGAACAATCAGGAACGGTACGAACTGCTGCTGGATTCCAATTTACTGAGGGACAATGAGGATCAAATCGTTGGCGCTTACATTATTTTTAAAGACGTCACCAACCTCCGCTCTCTCGAAGCCCAGGTTCAGCGCAGCGACCGCCTGGCCATGATCGGCCAGATTGCGGCGGGTACGGCACACGAAATCAGAAATCCGTTAACGTCGATCAAGGGATTTTTGCAGGTGCTTAAAAAGACGTTCGAATCCAAGGATATGGCCAAAGAGCAGGGCTATATCGATGTGATGCTGGATGAGATCAACCGGGTAAACGAACTGGTTAACGAATTCCTCCTCCTCGGTAAGCCCAAGAACGTTCTGCTGCAGAAAATAGACGTCTCAACGGTCATCAAAGGAATACTGCCGATCATCAACAACGAGGCTATTCTGCATAAAGTACACATGAATTACGAAGAATCCTGCGGATTGCCGCCCGTTATCGCCGATCAGGAGCTATTGAAGCAGGTATTTCTGAATATATGCAAAAACGGCATCGAAGCGCTGACCGACGGAGGAACTCTCACGATAGCGGAAAAGCTGGAGTCCGACGGCAGATTTGTCAATATCGAAGTACACGATACGGGCCCGGGTATTCCGGTTTATGTTATCGATAAAATATTCGATCCGTTCTTTACGACCAAAGAGGAAGGAACGGGACTCGGACTGTCGGTCTGCCAGCGGATTATCCATGATATGGGCGGTCACATACGCGTATCGTCCAAAGGCTACGGAACCACCTTCACAGTCAGCATCCCCTGCATCTGATTCCCCGCGCTTTCCGAGTTTAATTCCCGCCCGGGTTATAGTATAATGAGTTCAATAATTCAGAACGAATTATTGGAGAGTAAACCTATGACACATATCGCTTTATACCGGACTTGGCGATCCCAAGCATTCCGGGAGTTAGTCGGCCAGAAGCCGATCGTACAGACGCTGCAGAATTCTCTGCGTGAACAAAGATTTACCCATGCTTATTTATTCAGCGGTCCCCGCGGTACAGGGAAGACGAGCGCGGCCAAGATTTTGGCCAAAGCCGTTAACTGTGTACATGGGCCCGCCGAAGAACCGTGCAATGAATGTGAAGCCTGCATCCGGATCTCCGAGGGCTCGGTTATGGACGTCGTGGAAATCGACGCCGCATCCAATCGCGGTGTGGAAGAGATTCGCGACATCCGGGACAAAGTGAAATATGCACCGACGGAAGTTCGGTACAAAGTATATATCATCGACGAAGTCCATATGCTGACCACGGAAGCTTTCAACGCGCTTCTAAAGACGTTGGAGGAGCCGCCGGCTCACGTTATCTTTATTTTGGCTACGACGGAACCTCACAAGCTACCCGCTACCATCATCTCCCGCTGTCAGCGGTTTGATTTCCGCCGCGTGTCAATGGAAGAGCAGGTCGGGCGGCTTGCCTACGTGTGCCGAGAAGAGAACATCGGTATCGAAGAAGAGGCTCTTCACTATATTGCTCGCCTGTCCGAAGGCGGGATGCGTGATGCCTTGAGCCTGCTGGATCAGGCATCTTCTTTTGCCGTCGGAACCATCACCGCGAGCGATGTGGTTGCCATGACGGGCGGATTGGCATCGGAGCAGTTTGAGAAACTGGTCGGAAGCATGAGAGAGCAGGACATCGGCGCCGCACTCGAACTGATTGATCAGTTTATGCAGGAAGGCAAGAGTGCGGATAAATGCATGGAGAACCTGATCCATTATTTCCGCGATCTACTGATGATCCGCCTCGTTCCGGATTCGTCCGTGCTGACGGAACGCGTTTTCGATGTCGCCAGGCTGGAGCAGGTTGCGTCCCGTTTCGGGACCGATCAGCTTATCGCGATCATCGAAGTGCTGAATCAGTACCAAAGCGAGATGAAGTACTCCGTGCAGCCGCAGACAATCCTGGAAGTCGCAGTCATGAAAGCGTGCGGAGCCATCGCTTCGGGAGGCGGGGGCCGTCCGGCGGAAGCCGCCCCCGTTACCCGCTCGGCGGCGGCTGAGCCGGAACCCGAAGCCCTGTCCCAGCTTACCCGCCGAATTCAGCAGCTGGAAGAGCAGCTTGCCAAGCTGATGCAAGGGGGAGTCCCCGCTGCGGGGGCGCAGCAGCCGGCACGGTCTCCGGTAGCGCCGCGTTCGTCTAATGCCGCGGTGCGCAGGGCATCGGTCCGGCTGGACGATTTCACGGGCGCGGTCGAGAGCCATCATACACGTGCCTTGCTCGGCAAGTGGACGCAGATTTTGGCCATGGTCAAGGAGCGGAAAATTACCGTTCATGCGTGGCTGGTGGACGGAGAGCCCGTCGCTATTCACGGAGACACGGTGCTGGTGGCTTTCAAAAGCGCCATGCACCGTGACACGACGGAGAAACCGGCCAATAAGCAGCTGATTGAGCAGGTGATTTCTGAAGCGCTCGGAGAAACGCTTAAGCTGGCGACCGTCATGCAGAAAGAATGGAAGGAAGCCCGCGAAGGCGCCTCCGAACCGGCGAGGGAAGAAATGACGCTCCAAGCCGAAGACTCGGAACCGGACAAGGAACCGTGGGTGGACGAAGCGATCAAGCTGTTTGGCGAAGATCTGGTGAGCATTAAAGATGAATAAGGTCAGCCCCATTAAGAAGAAGGAGTTGGGAATATGAATAACATGAACCAAATGATGAAACAAGTGAAGAAAATGCAGGAACAGATGCTGAAAGTTCAAGAGGAACTCGGCAGCAAAACAGTTGAAGGAACGGCCGGCGGCGGCGTCGTTACGGTCACTGCGAACGGGCATAAGAAAGTGACGGCAATCGCGATTAAGCCGGAAGCAGTCGATCCGGACGATGTCGAAATGCTGCAGGATCTTGTTCTGACTGCCGTGAACGATGCGCTTAACAAAGCGGAAGAAGTGGCCGGCAAGGACATGGGTAAATTTACGGGCGGAATGAATATTCCCGGACTGTTTTAAGGTAAAGGGCTTCGTAAGAAGCCTTTTTTCCATCTTTATTCACAAAAAGGAGAAACCCCGCGTTGCATTATCCAGAACCGATTTCCAAATTAATCGACGCATTTACACGCTTGCCCGGCGTCGGCCCCAAAACAGCCGGACGTCTGGCTTTTCACGTTCTCCGCATGAAGGAAGAAGACGTGCTTGATTTTGCCAAGGCGCTCGTGAACGTCAAGCGCAATCTGCATTACTGCTCCGTCTGCTGCAATATTACGGATATTGATCCGTGCCGTATCTGTCAGGACAAAAGCCGCGACGGGTCCGTTATCTGCGTGGTTCAGGAGCCGAAGGATCTGGTTGCGATGGAGCGGACGAGAGAATTCGACGGCTACTATCATGTGCTGCACGGCGCCATTTCTCCCATGGAGGGCATTGGCCCGGATCAGATTCACATTGCCGAACTGCTGAAACGTCTCGGAGACGAGCATGTCAAAGAGATGATTCTGGCCACCAATCCAAACATTGAAGGCGAAGCAACGGCCATGTATCTTTCCAGGCTGGTTAAAGGCTTTGGCCTTAAAGTGACCCGTATCGCGCACGGTCTGCCGGTAGGCGGAGATCTAGAGTATGCGGACGAGGTGACGCTCACCAAGGCACTTGAAGGACGCAGGGAGATCTAGATAGGCTTTCTCCATTGTCTGCAAGGCATACTTGATCAGCCGTAAAACAAATATCCTTGGCCGTCCTTCTTGTAAGGGCGGTTTTTTTGTTGCCGGACAAGTTCTAAACCGGTCCTTTTTCTCCATAAATATTAAAGATGACAGGCTCATGGCGATTATGAGTACAGGGGGAAAAGGCAATGAATGAACTGAGGAAGAGTGCGTTTCTGTTTCAACGGGGTACGCAAAAGACGGAGGAACAGGACAAGCGGGAGCTGCTGGCCGAGATCAGATTGGCTCATTCGCAGTGGAAAACGGCGCAGCATCATTTTGAACAAGCTCTGGAAAAAGACGAGATCGATTATGCCATCTATGCGGTAGAAGCGGCGGAAAAGCGCTATGAAATGCTGCTCAGGCAGGCTAAAAAGCAAAACGTGACGTCCGCGTATCATATTACTGAGGAGGTGCGGGGATGAAAATGGCCGTATGGGGAATGCTTGCTTTGTCGGCCGGAGCCCTGCTGTTTATGCTGGTTCGCCAACCGGGCGCCCGCAGGATTTTTTCGAGCATCGGAGTGCATGTTGTAGTAGCCGCATTTCTGCTTTACGGTATGCAGACTGCTTAACGGATATACCGGGCTTGAACTGCCGATTAACATCTACACGGTAGGAATCGTATCCGTTTTAGGCGTGCCTGGATTAATGCTTTTATCCGCTCTCAAAGTCGCGTTGGTATAAGCCGATGAGGCATATAGTTTACCTGGTTAAAAATGTATGTTTGAAAATTGTTGACTTCGTATTTGTGCCGTGGTATCTTATTTAAGTCGCCGCTGAAACACGGTGCCGACAACGAGGCTGACAAGCCGAGATTGTCCTTTGAAAACTGAACAACGAGTGATTGAAGCGTCTCAGTAATGAGACAATAAATGAGAAGAAATTCTCGTCAGCAACGAATTTTTTGAGCTTAATCAGCTTGAGATAAACCGCTGGCCTTACGGCTAGCACAACTTTATCGGAGAGTTTGATCCTGGCTCAGGACGAACGCTGGCGGCGTGCCTAATACATGCAAGTCGAGCGGACTTGAAGAGAAGCTTGCTTCTCCGATGGTTAGCGGCGGACGGGTGAGTAACACGTAGGCAACCTGCCTGTAAGATCGGGATAACTACCGGAAACGGTAGCTAAGACCGGATAACCGGTTTCTCCGCATGGAGAGACTGTGAAACACGGAGCAATCTGTGGCTTACGGATGGGCCTGCGGCGCATTAGCTAGTTGGTGAGGTAACGGCTCACCAAGGCGACGATGCGTAGCCGACCTGAGAGGGTGAACGGCCACACTGGGACTGAGACACGGCCCAGACTCCTACGGGAGGCAGCAGTAGGGAATCTTCCGCAATGGACGAAAGTCTGACGGAGCAACGCCGCGTGAGTGATGAAGGTTTTCGGATCGTAAAGCTCTGTTGCCAGGGAAGAACGCCAAGGAGAGTAACTGCTCTTTGGGTGACGGTACCTGAGAAGAAAGCCCCGGCTAACTACGTGCCAGCAGCCGCGGTAATACGTAGGGGGCAAGCGTTGTCCGGAATTATTGGGCGTAAAGCGCGCGCAGGCGGTTTTTTAAGTCTGGTGTTTAATCCCGAGGCTCAACCTCGGTTCGCACCGGAAACTGGGAGACTGGAGTGCAGGAGAGGAAAGTGGAATTCCACGTGTAGCGGTGAAATGCGTAGAGATGTGGAGGAACACCAGTGGCGAAGGCGACTTTCTGGCCTGTAACTGACGCTGAGGCGCGAAAGCGTGGGGAGCAAACAGGATTAGATACCCTGGTAGTCCACGCCGTAAACGATGCATGCTAGGTGTTAGGGGTTTCGATACCCTTGGTGCCGAAGTTAACACAGTAAGCATGCCGCCTGGGGAGTACGCTCGCAAGAGTGAAACTCAAAGGAATTGACGGGGACCCGCACAAGCAGTGGAGTATGTGGTTTAATTCGAAGCAACGCGAAGAACCTTACCAGGTCTTGACATCCCTCTGACCGGCTTAGAGATAAGCCTTTCCTTCGGGACGGAGGTGACAGGTGGTGCATGGTTGTCGTCAGCTCGTGTCGTGAGATGTTGGGTTAAGTCCCGCAACGAGCGCAACCCTTGAACTTAGTTGCCAGCAGGTAGAGCTGGGCACTCTAAGTTGACTGCCGGTGACAAACCGGAGGAAGGCGGGGATGACGTCAAATCATCATGCCCCTTATGACCTGGGCTACACACGTACTACAATGGCCGGTACAACGGGAAGCGAAGGAGCGATCCGGAGCCAATCCTAGAAAAGCCGGTCTCAGTTCGGATTGCAGGCTGCAACTCGCCTGCATGAAGTCGGAATTGCTAGTAATCGCGGATCAGCATGCCGCGGTGAATACGTTCCCGGGTCTTGTACACACCGCCCGTCACACCACGAGAGTTTACAACACCCGAAGTCGGTGAGGTAACCGCAAGGGGCCAGCCGCCGAAGGTGGGGTAGATGATTGGGGTGAAGTCGTAACAAGGTAGCCGTATCGGAAGGTGCGGCTGGATCACCTCCTTTCTATGGAGACTCGGGTCCTGCAACGGACCCAGTCAAGAAGGCAATGCCTTCAACCTTCAATCACTCGTTGTCAGTTTTGAAAGGGCAAGAACCTTTCAAGCTACAAACCTTCTGGAGTTTGGCGACTCCGGAGACCACGCAATTCGTTTGGTGACGATGGCGGAAGGGAACCACGCGTACCCATCCCGAACACGACCGTTAAGCCTTCCAGCGCCGATGGTACTTGGACCGAAGGGTCCTGGGAGAGTAGGACGTTGCCAAGCGAACCCACTTTGTGGGTTTTTATTTTGCGAAAAGAGCAGGCAGTTGCTTGCTGGCATGCAAGACCAAAGTGAGTGAACACTCACGACATACGGGCCCTTAGCTCAGCTGGTTAGAGCGCACCCCTGATAAGGGTGAGGTCGGTGGTTCGAGTCCACTAGGGCCCACCATAACACCCCAAAAAGTGAAGCGCAGCTTCGCGGAAGAGTCCGAATACTTTTCGGGGGCCCCATAACCATGTGGGCGATATAATGAGGGGCCATAGCTCAGCTGGGAGAGCGCCTGCCTTGCAAGCAGGAGGTCAGCGGTTCGATCCCGCTTGGCTCCACCAAAAACCGTCTTCAACATCCTCTTAATTTCCAGTAAATTACGGGTTGATCTGAAGATGCGTGATATGGTAAGATACCTCTTGCCGCTTTGAGCGGTAACGAAGTAAGTTGATCCTTGAAAACTAGATAGCGAAACATGTAACTAGAATCATCCAAACCTTTTGGTTTTGATCGATGTAAAGCGAGGTTATATGCTGAAAAGTGATTTTGTAAGCGCAGCTTACTAGCACGAGTCAGGATATAACGGAGCGACTGGTCAAGCTAATAAGGGCACACGGAGGATGCCTAGGCGCTAGGAGCCGAAGAAGGACGTGGCGAACGACGAAATGCCTCGGGGAGCCGTAAGCAGGCTTTGATCCGGGGATGTCCGAATGGGGGAACCCAGCTGTGGTAATGCGCAGTTACCATGCAGTGAATACATAGCTGCATTGGAGGCACACCCAGGGAACTGAAACATCTAAGTACCTGGAGGAAAAGAAAACAATAGTGATTCCGTCAGTAGCGGCGAGCGAACGCGGATTAGCCCAAACCAGGGAGCTTGCTCCTTGGGGTTGTAGGACGTCAACATGGCAAAAGTTCATTAGGTGAAGTGATCTGGAAAGGTCCGCTGCAAAAGGTAACAGCCCTGTAGCCGAAAGTGAACGTATGCCTAGACGGATCCTGAGTACGGCGGGACACGTGAAACCCCGTCGGAATCCGGCAGGACCATCTGCCAAGGCTAAATACTCCCTAGCGACCGATAGTGAAGCAGTACCGTGAGGGAAAGGTGAAAAGCACCCCGGGAGGGGAGTGAAAAAGAACCTGAAACCGTGTGCCTACAAGAAGTCAGAGCCCGTTAACGGGTGATGGCGTGCCTTTTGTAGAATGAACCGGCGAGTTACGTTTGCATGCGAGGTTAAGCTGAAAAGGCGGAGCCGCAGCGAAAGCGAGTCTGAATAGGGCGACTATAGTATGCAGGCGTAGACCCGAAACCGTGTGATCTACCCCTGTCCAGGGTGAAGGTGCGGTAACACGCACTGGAGGCCCGAACCCACGAATGTTGAAAAATTCGGGGATGAGGTGGGGGTAGCGGAGAAATTCCAATCGAACTCGGAGATAGCTGGTTCTCCCCGAAATAGCTTTAGGGCTAGCCTCGGGGGATGTGTCGTGGAGGTAAAGCACTGATTGGGTGCGGGGCCCGCCAAGGGTTACCAAGTCCAGTCAAACTCTGAATGCCACAGACATTACCCCGGGAGTCAGACAGTGAGTGCTAAGATCCATTGTCAAGAGGGAAACAGCCCAGATCATCAGCTAAGGTCCCCAAGTGTGTGTTAAGTGGGAAAGGATGTGGAGTTGCACAGACAACCAGGATGTTGGCTTAGAAGCAGCCACCATTTAAAGAGTGCGTAATAGCTCACTGGTCGAGTGACTCTGCGCCGAAAATGTAACGGGGCTAAACACACCACCGAAGCTATGACTTGCACCTTGTGTGCATGGGTAGGGGAGCGTTCTGTACGGAGTGAAGGTAGATCGTGAGGACTGCTGGACTGTACAGAAGTGAGAATGCCGGTATGAGTAACGAAAAGATCAGTGAGAATCTGATCCGCCGAAAGCCTAAGGGTTCCTGAGGAAGGTTCGTCCGCTCAGGGTAAGTCGGGACCTAAGGCGAGGCCGAAAGGCGTAGTCGAAGGACAACAGGTTGAAATTCCTGTACCACCGTAAGCCGTTACGAGCAATGGAGTGACGCAGCAGGGTAGGGACGCGGACTGATGGATGTCCGTCCAAGCAGTGAGGCTGATGTGTAGGCAAATCCGCACATCATAAGGCTGGGCTGTGATGGGGAGCGAAAATTACAGTAGCGAAGGTCTTGATCTCACACTGCCGAGAAAAGCTTCTAGCCAGGCGAAGGTGCCCGTACCGCAAACCGACACAGGTGGGCGAGAAGAGAATTCTAAGGCGCGCGGAAGAACTCTCGTTAAGGAACTCGGCAAAATGACCCCGTAACTTCGGGAGAAGGGGTGCCCCGGTAGTGTGAATAGCACGAGGGGGCCGCAGTGAAAAGGCCCAAGCGACTGTTTAGCAAAAACACAGGTCTATGCGAAGCCGCAAGGCGAAGTATATGGGCTGACGCCTGCCCGGTGCTGGAAGGTTAAGGGGAGCGGTTAGGACTAGTCCGAAGCTGTGAACCGAAGCCCCAGTAAACGGCGGCCGTAACTATAACGGTCCTAAGGTAGCGAAATTCCTTGTCAGGTAAATTCTGACCCGCACGAATGGCGTAACGACTTGGGCGCTGTCTCAACGAGAGATCCGGTGAAATTTTAATACCTGTGAAGATGCAGGTTACCCGCGACAAGACGGAAAGACCCCATGGAGCTTTACTGCAGCTTGATATTGGACTTTGGTACGATCTGTACAGGATAGGTGGGAGCCTTTGAAGCCTGAGCGCCAGCTTGGGTGGAGGCGCCGTTGGGATACCACCCTGATCGTATCGGAGTTCTAACCTACTACCGTAAGCCGGTAGAGGGACCGTGTCAGGTGGGCAGTTTGACTGGGGCGGTCGCCTCCTAAAGAGTAACGGAGGCGCCCCAAGGTTCCCTCAGAATGGTTGGAAATCATTCGAAGAGTGCAAAGGCATAAGGGAGCTTGACTGCGAGACATACAGGTCGAGCAGGGACGAAAGTCGGGCTTAGTGATCCGGTGGTACCGCATGGAAGGGCCATCGCTCAACGGATAAAAGCTACCCTGGGGATAACAGGCTTATCTCCCCCAAGAGTCCACATCGACGGGGAGGTTTGGCACCTCGATGTCGGCTCATCGCATCCTGGGGCTGAAGTAGGTCCCAAGGGTTGGGCTGTTCGCCCATTAAAGCGGTACGCGAGCTGGGTTCAGAACGTCGTGAGACAGTTCGGTCCCTATCTGTCGCGGGCGCAGGAAATTTGAGAGGAGCTGTCCTTAGTACGAGAGGACCGGGATGGACGTACCGCTGGTGTACCAGTTGTCTCGCCAGAGGCATCGCTGGGTAGCTATGTACGGAAGGGATAAGCGCTGAAAGCATCTAAGCGTGAAGCCCCCCTCAAGATGAGATTTCCCAGTATGTAAGACCCCTTGAAGACGACGAGGTAGATAGGTTGGAGGTGGAAGCACAGCAATGTGTGGAGCTGACCAATACTAATCGGTCGAGGGCTTGACCACGAGGCACTTACGACAGTAAATGCCGCATCAGAAGCATACCCAGCGTATGCACCATAAGATCTTTGGATGGATCGATTGCACGTTTCGCTGCTAGTTTTCAGGGAGCAACCTAAGAAACCTCTATGAATTTATTTCATAGAGGTTTTTTGCTGTATTTGCATATTTTTCAGGATAGCGTTAAAACTAAAGAGAGGAAGTTCTGCTTAACTCGTTATCAGGTACTTGCAAAGTAATATGGAAATGATTATAATTGAGTTAAGGTCAAAGAAAGTCAAAGTCAATTTACTTCTCAACAACGGGAGGCTGAATTGATGCGTAATGTTTCCGAGATTATCGAGCAATATCTAAAGCACATATTGCAGCAAAGCCCCGAAGGGTCCATTGAAATCCAACGGAACGAGCTCGCTGATCAATTCCAGTGTGTGCCGTCTCAGATTAATTATGTCATCAGCACACGATTTACCCTTGAAAAAGGCTACGTGGTCGAAAGCAAGCGCGGAGGCGGAGGTTACATCCGGATTCAGAAGATCGAATTAAACGCCTACGGCTCCTTGCTGGACACCATCATGACGACCATTCGTGAAAGTATAGATCAAGCGTCGGCCGAAGGGTTGATTTACCGCCTGGAAGAGGGCCGGTTGATCAGTCTAAGGGAAGCTGCCATCATCAAAGCCGCAATATCGCGGGATGTGCTTCAGTTTAAGCTTCCTTTACGGGATGAAGTCCGTGCCCGGATTTTGAAGGCGATGCTGATATCCTTACTGAGCAAATAAGGAGGGGTTGACGTGCTTTGTCAAGAATGCGGCAAACGGCCCGCAACGCTTCATTTTACGAAAATTGTAAACGGTGAGAAGACAGAGTTTCACTTCTGTGAAACGTGTGCTAAAGAGAAGGGCGAGCTGATCCCCGGTACGCCGGGAGGTTTCTCCATTCATAATCTGCTTTCGGGTCTGCTCGACTTCGATCCTTCTTCCGGAACGGTTTCAAGCAAAGCCCGTCCGATAAGATGCGAGCACTGCGGACTTACGTATTCACAATTCAGTAAATTGGGACGTTTCGGCTGCAGCCACTGCTATGAAAGCTTTCAGGATAAGCTGGATCCCCTTTTTAAGCGGGTTCACGGGAATACGCAGCATGTCGGCAAAGTGCCGAAACGCTCCGGACAAGAGATCGAGCAGAAGCGTGAGGTAGAGCGACTCAAGAAAGAACTCCAGACGCACATCGAACAGGAAGAATTCGAGAAAGCGGCTCAACTGCGGGACCGTATTCGCGACCTCGATAAGAAGTCAGCCGGCAGCAGTTAACTTCGACGCCCGCCTCAAACCTTTGAATTTGGAGAAAAGGAGGGTTCCTCTTTGAGACATTTTGTCAAGGAAGCATTAAGCGAATGGATGAAAGGGGACGGTCCCGATTCGGATATCGTGATCAGCAGCCGCATTCGTATAGCGCGGAATCTGCAGGATTATCCGTTTCCGATGTTGGCCACGAACCAGCAGTCCGCCGAAGTGCTTGAGAAAGTTTCAGCTGTTCTGGGCAATGAAGACTTAAAAACGATCAGCGACTTTACGCTTGTGCCGCTCTCGGAACTGAATGAACTGGAGCGAAGAATCTTGGTAGAGAAGCATCTGATCAGCCCGAATCTGGCAACCGAATCGCGGAACGGAGCCGTTATCCTTAACGACAACGAATCTATCAGCATAATGGTGAATGAAGAGGACCATCTTCGGATTCAATGCCTTTGTCCCGGATTCCAAATTAAAGAGGCCTGGGATTTGGCTAACCAGATTGACGATATTTTCGAATCCCAGCTCGACTACGGCTTTGACGAAAGACGCGGCTACTTGACCAGCTGTCCCACGAATGTGGGAACCGGTATACGGGCTTCGGTCATGATGCATCTTCCCGCTCTTGTTTTGACCCAGCAAATTAACCGAATTCTATCCGCGGTTTCACAGGTTGGCCTGACAGTCCGGGGCCTATATGGCGAAGGAAGTGAAGCGTTAGGAAATTTGTTTCAGATTTCCAATCAGATTACGCTCGGCCAGTCCGAAGATGAAATCATTGATAATCTATATAGTGTAGCCAAACAGATTATCGAACACGAGCGTGCCGCCAGAAGGCAACTCATGCAGGAATCCAGAATACGTATAACTGACCGTGTTATGCGGTCATACGGAATTCTGACTCATGCTTCGATTATCGATTCCAAGGAAGCGGCACAGCGGCTATCCGATGTCCGCCTTGGCATAGATCTTAATTTAGTGGGGGAAGTTCCCGCACACACCATGAATGAGCTTCTCGTAATGACACAGCCGGGATTTTTGCAGCAAATAGCAGGTGAACTGTTATCACCGGACGACCGGGATATCCGGCGCGCCCAAATCATTCGGGAAAGATTCAAGCCGTGTCATAACGTTTAATGGTACTATACGACTTTCGTTCGAAATTACAATGGAGGTGCTAAGTATGATGTTTGGAAGATTTACGGAACGTGCACAGAAAGTTCTTTCCCTTGCACAGGAAGAAGCAGTACGCCTGGGTCACAACAATATAGGTACGGAGCATATCCTGCTGGGCCTGATTCGCGAAGGCGAAGGTATTGCGGCTAAAGCGCTGGTGGCTCTCGGACTCGGACTTGAAAAAATTCAGGATGAGGTCGAATCTTTAATCGGCCGCGGACAAGAGCAGCCCTCCAATATCGCTTACACACCGCGTGCCAAAAAGGTCATTGAACTTTCGATGGACGAAGCCAGAAAGCTTGGCCACACATACGTAGGTACGGAGCATATCCTGCTCGGTCTGATCCGTGAAGGCGAAGGGGTTGCGGCACGTGTGCTGAACAACCTGGGTATTTCGTTAAACAAAGCCCGCCAGCAAGTTCTGCAGCTTCTCGGAAGCAGCGAAGTTGTTTCGAGCAATCACGGCAGCGGCAACAACGTCAACACGCCTACGCTGGACAGTCTTGCGAGAGACCTGACGGCTATCGCCAAGGAAGGCAACCTGGATCCGGTTATCGGACGTTCCAAAGAAATCGAGCGTGTTATTCAGGTTCTCAGCCGCCGTACCAAAAACAACCCGGTTCTGATCGGGGAGCCTGGTGTAGGTAAAACGGCCATTGCCGAGGGCCTTGCTCAAAAGATCATTAACAATGAAATTCCGGAAACGTTAAAAGATAAGCGTGTCATGACACTCGATATGGGTTCCGTCGTGGCAGGCACCAAATACCGTGGTGAATTTGAAGACCGACTGAAGAAAATTATGGATGAAATCCGCCAGGCGGGGAACATCATTCTCTTCATTGATGAGCTGCATACTTTGATCGGTGCAGGCGGTGCAGAGGGCGCGATCGATGCTTCCAACATTCTGAAGCCGGCCTTGGCTCGCGGCGAACTGCAGTGCATCGGGGCCACTACGTTGGATGAATATCGCAAATATATCGAGAAGGATGCCGCTCTGGAGCGCCGCTTCCAGCCGATTACGGTAGATCAGCCGACTCCGGAAGAAGCGATCCAGATCCTTCACGGACTGCGTGACCGCTACGAAGCGCATCACCGGGTGAAAATTACCGATGAAGCTATCGAGGAAGCCGTCAAGCTGTCAGACCGGTATATTCCTGACCGTTTCCTGCCTGATAAAGCGATCGACTTAATCGATGAAGCGAGTTCGAAAGTAAGGCTTCACTCTTACACGGTACCGCCTAGCTTGAAAGAGCTGGAACAGAAGCTCGAAAACATCCGCAAAGAGAAAGACGCGGCTGTTCAAAGCCAAGAGTTCGAGAAAGCCGCTTCTCTGCGTGATACGGAGCAGAAGCTGCGCGAAGAACTCGACAGCACGAAGAACGATTGGAAAGAAAAGCAGGGACGTATGGATACGGAGGTTACTCCGGACGACATCGCCCAAGTTGTAGCGAGCTGGACCGGGATTCCGGTTCGTAAATTGGCCGAAGAGGAAACCGAGCGTCTTCTTAAAATGGAAGATATTCTTCATAACCGCGTAATCGGTCAGGAAGAAGCGGTTAAAGCGGTCAGCCGCGCAATCCGCCGTGCAAGAGCCGGTCTGAAGGATCCGAAGCGTCCGATGGGCTCCTTTATCTTCCTGGGTCCGACCGGTGTAGGTAAAACCGAGCTTGCCCGCGCTTTGGCGGAATCCCTGTTCGGAGACGAAAATGCCGTTATCCGCATTGATATGTCCGAATACATGGAGAAACACTCGACGTCCCGTCTCGTAGGAGCGCCTCCGGGATATGTAGGCTACGAAGAAGGCGGCCAATTGACCGAAAAAGTACGCCGCAAGCCTTATTCCGTTGTCCTGCTCGATGAAATCGAGAAAGCACATCCGGAAGTGTTCAATATCCTTCTGCAAGTACTGGAAGACGGACGCCTGACCGACTCCAAGGGCCGTACCGTTGACTTCCGCAACACTTTGATCATTATGACGTCCAATGTGGGCGCCGATACGATCAAGAAAAATTCGACTCTCGGCTTTACGGCTGTCCAAGATTCCGGTAAAGATTACAACAACATGAAGGACAAAGTAATGAACGAGCTGAAGAAAAGCTTCCGTCCCGAGTTCCTGAACCGGATCGACGAGATTATCGTCTTCCACTCTCTCGACGAGAAGCACATTGCTGAAATTGTCAGCCTGATGGCCGATGAGCTCCGCAGACGTCTGAAAGAACAGGAAGTTGACTTTATCCTCACCGATAACGCAAAGAACTTCTTGGCGAAGGAAGGCTTTGATCCGAGCTACGGAGCAAGACCGCTTCGCAGGGCGATCCAGAAACACATTGAGGACCGACTCTCCGAGGAACTCCTCAAAGGAAGCATTTCCAAGGGCGACTCCCTTACTATAGACGAAAAGGACGGCGAACTTGTTGTGCTTCGGAACGAAGAAGCGATGACGCAGTCCAAGTAAGTCATATAATCAAGCATTTTGCGGTATGCAGCTGTACCGCAAAATGCTTTTTCTTTTGCCAAGTACTTTCATAGCATTCGCAAAAATGGTAAACTTTGAATGACGCTGGAACGGTTTGCCCGTTTTACGCGTAGAAAGAGAAGGGGAACTTCGCGCCATGAGTAAAACGAAAACGAAATTCATCTGCCAGCAGTGCGGGTATGAAACCCCGAAGTGGCTCGGCAAATGTCCCGGCTGCGGAGCGTGGAACAGCTTTGCCGAAGAAGTAGAGACGGTTGTCAAAACGCAGGGAATGAATTCTTCTTTTCTGCGGACGAAAGAAAAACCGACTCCGATCATAAACATAGAAAGCAGCGTAGAGCAGCGTGTGCTTACGGACAACGGGGAGCTTAACCGCGTTTTGGGCGGCGGCTTCGTACCCGGTTCGCTCATTCTGGTCGGGGGAGATCCCGGCATAGGGAAATCAACGCTGCTCCTGCAAACCTCGCACTCGTTAACGAAAGAGGGGCGGAAGGTTCTATACATCTCAGGCGAGGAATCGATTCGTCAGACGAAACTTCGCGCGGACCGGCTTGATGCCGTTTCGCCGAATCTTTACGTGCTCTGCGAAACGAATATGGAAGTGGTGGAAGAGGCGATCCAGGAGGTCCAGCCGGATTTTCTGGTCATCGATTCCATTCAAACCGTCTATCACCCAAGCGTATCCTCCGCCCCGGGAACCGTTTCCCAAGTGCGTGAATGCACAAGCCATTTCATGCGCATAGCTAAGCTTAAGAATATAGCGACGGTTCTCGTGGGCCATGTAACCAAGGAAGGCGCTATTGCCGGACCGCGCCTGCTTGAGCACATGGTGGACTGCGTGCTTTATTTTGAAGGGGAACGGCATCACACTTACCGCGTGTTGCGTGCGGTTAAAAACCGGTTCGGTTCAACGAACGAAATCGGCATTTTTGAAATGCGCGAGACCGGGTTGGCCGAAGTGAGCAATCCGTCGGAGCTTTTCCTGTCCGAGCGCCCGCTTGGCGTGGCCGGATCGACAGTCGTCGCCAGCATGGAAGGAACGAGACCGGTCCTGGTTGAGATTCAGGCGCTCGTCTCGTCAACCAACTTCCCGTCTCCGCGCAGAATGGCTACGGGAATCGACCATAACCGGCTGTCGCTCATTATGGCGGTCTTGGAGAAACGGGTCGGTCTGTTCCTTCAAAGCCAGGACGCTTACTTGAATGTAGCCGGCGGAGTCAAGCTCGATGAGCCGGCTGTCGATCTGGCCGTGGCGATAAGCATCGCCTCCAGCTTCAAAGAGCAGCCGACGCAGGCTTATGACGCCGTGTTCGGTGAGATCGGGCTCACGGGAGAGGTCCGCGGCGTATCGCGTATCGATCAGCGGGTCAAGGAAGCGCAGAAGCTCGGCTTCCGGCGTGTCATCATGCCCGAAAAAAGCCTTAAGGGCTGGACGCCTCCAAAAGGCATCGAAGTGATCGGTGTAAGCACGGTGTCCGAGGCTTTAAAAGCGGCATTGGACTAATCGATGCAGCCGGGTTCGCCCGGCCCCTTGCAAGACGGATCTATTGAAAACAAGGCTAGCGTGAAGACGCTCGGCTAACAGAACGGAAATGCTTCAGGAGGATTAACATGAGCAAAGAAGAAACTAAACGAGACGTCATGAGCCAACTGCTCCAGCTGGTCGCTCCGGGTACGCCTTTCCGCGATGGGCTCGAGAACGTGCTTCGTGCCAAGACGGGAGCCTTGATTGTCGTCGGATGCACTCCGGAAGTCATGGAAATCGTGGACGGCGGGTTTTCCATCGACTGCGATTTTACGCCAAACTACTTGTATGAATTGGCCAAAATGGACGGAGCCATCATTTTAAACGAAGATGCCAAGAAAATTTTATATGCGAATACCCAATTGATTCCGAACTCTTCGATTCCATCGACCGAGACGGGGATCCGGCACCGTACGGCCGAGCGGGTTGCCAAGCAGACGAACAAACTGGTGGTGTCTATTTCTCAGAGACGGAACATTATTACCTTGTATCAGGGAAACTTGCGGTATTCACTCAAGGATATCGGAGTTATTCTGACCAAGGCGAATCAGGCGATCCAGACGATGGAACGATACAAGACGGAACTGGATCAATCCTTGATCAATCTGGGTGCTTCCGAGTTCGAAGAGCTTGTGACTCTGCATGACGTCACCAATGCCATTCAACGGGTGGAAATGGTGCTTCGTATCAAGAACGAGCTCAACAGATACATCACGGAGCTTGGAACCGAAGGACGCCTGATTTCCATGCAGCTCGAAGAACTGGTCGGCAATACGGAGCTGGAAGTGCGTCTGCTTCTGAAGGATTATGTCCGGGAACTCAGCGAAGAGAAGATCAAAGATATTTTGCTGGGGCTCAAACGCCTTTCTTCCGAAGAACTGCTTGATCCGCACCATATTATCCGGCTGCTCGGCTATCCGCACACCAACGCCGTATCGGAGGAACTCGTTTCTCCAAGAGGGTTCCGGGTACTCAATAAAATCCCGCGGCTTCCTTCCATCATTATCAGTAATCTGGTGGAAAAATTCGGTCATCTGCCTCATATCACGGTAGCGACGATCGAAGAATTGGATGAGGTAGACGGAATCGGGGAGGTCCGGGCAAGAGCGATCAAAGAAGGACTGCGAAGAATTCAGGAGCAAGTATTAATTGACAGGCATATTTAAATTGCATACAATCATAAAGTATAAATATGGGTTGGATCACGTTGTTTTAATGGGGTACAGTATACTTAGAGGTGGACTAAACTAATATGATAACCAAATCGCTTCCTAGCTTGTTTACTGTTGGGAATCTGTTTTTAGGCGTTCTTGCCATCATTCTCGTGTTTAACGAAAGACCGGATACGGCTGCCGTGCTTGTTATCGTGGCTATGCTTCTCGACGGTCTGGATGGACGAGTTGCTCGTGCGCTCAACGCACAGAGTGAGTTTGGTAAGGAACTGGATTCGTTGTCGGATGTCATTTCGTTCGGTGTAGCACCGGCGTTTATTATGTACGTTGTCGCATTCGGCGATATCCGCCCTGCCGCGGCAGCCTGGGTCGTAACGGCCATATTCCCGATTTGCGGAGCTCTTCGTTTGGCACGTTTTAATGTGGTGGCGGGTACACCGGGTTACTTTATCGGCTTACCTATTCCGGCGGCAGGCGGCATACTTGCAACGCTGGCATTGTTCCACACCGAGCTGAACGTCTATGTTCTGCTGGTCAGCACAGTACTGCTTTCCTATCTGATGGTGAGCAACGTTAAATATCCGAACTTTAAGAAAGCGGGCATTCCCAAAGCCGCTATCTGGATTACACCGATTATCGTGATCATTGCGGTTATTATCGGAATCAGCAAACCATCGTTCATTTCCAAAATGATTTTCATACCGCTTGTGATCTACGCGCTTTATGGCTTAAAAAAAAACGTTGATCGCCTCTTCGTTCTTCGCCGCAGAAAGCACAAAAGCATGGAAACGACCGAAGATCTGGCGAATTCCAAAACTCATCTATAAAAAAGAGCAGGGAGCTTAAGCTTCCTGTTTTTTTTCGCGAATATATATGACGGTGTACAAAAAAAGCATCTATTTTCATCCGGGCTGCGGAGGAGAATACATGCTTTTTTTCTTCTATCTAAGACATATTGAAAAATCCGAGTGTCGAGCATTTTTTCGATTCGTCTTCGAGTACTTTTTCCAAGTTTACATCAAGAAGGTTGCTCAGAGCGGAAAGATAAAAAAGGTGCTTCCCGATTTCGGTGGAAATAGCTTCCATGCAGTGTTCGCACAGCTCGCCTTCCAAATGGGTTTGCAGTCTCGATTTTAGCTTGATCCAATGTCATTTCGGAAGAGTACTCCTGTTTCTTGGCATTGACTTCAATACAGCCGCATTCGGTAATCGATTTGATGACAGAGCGGTTCACACCGGCATTGGATTGTTGAAATTTGGACAATACATCAAGCAGGCTGCGATGGCGAAGCAGCAGTTCACCAACTTGTTCCTGGAAATCTTTCAGGGACAGGGCACTCATCTCATGCACCTCATTTTAGTTTCGTCTCCATCTCATTATATAGAAATTAGGATAGAGAGGCAATCTGACACCTTCCGCGTGTTTAACCATCCAACATTTGGAACATACTTGTAACAGGGGAAAGGAATCCTCTTACTTTGGATGATGGAGGTGAATCCGTAAGATGAAATGGATTCAATGGATTATTGCCGTCTTAGGTGGTGCACTCGGTTACGGGTGGAGTGATGCCATTATTCAATTATCGGGAATCAACGGTGGAGCGGTTGCGGATTACACGGCGGCCGGAGCGGGTTTTGTCGGGATGTTTATCGTGTCATGGATAGGCATGGGCCTTATTTTAAGACTGATGCAGCGTGGAGAAAACAGCTTGTCGCAAATGCCCGCTTCCGATCTTCTTCCGGCGGCATTCGGTATGATCGCGGGACTGCTTGCGGCAGTGCTCGTATTCCCGGTGCTTGAACGGGTTCATGTGCTGTTGGCCGGTACGGCTACCGTTCTTCTGGCCGTCATGGGCGGCCGGATCGGCTATAGCAAGAGCGAGGAAATCTCCGAGCTTCTGAGTCGGAAAGACGGCGGAAGCGGCAAAGGAAAAATGCCGGAGGAACACAAGATTCTTGATACGAGCGTGATTATAGACGGACGGATTGCGGATATCTGCAAAACCGGATTTATTGAAGGGACGCTGGTTATTCCGGAATTTGTCCTTGAGGAGCTTCAGCATATCGCCGATTCCTCCGATTTGCTCAAGCGTAACCGCGGCAGGCGCGGATTGGATATTTTAAATAAGATTCAGAAGGAACTTGACGTGAAAGTTCTTATCTATGAAGGCGACTTCGAAGAAATTTCCGAGGTGGACAGCAAACTTATCCGGCTCGCGAAGGTGCTCCAAGGCAAAGTAATCACCAACGATTATAACTTGAACAAGGTTTGTGAGCTCCAGGGTGTATCCGTTCTGAACATCAACGACCTGGCGAATGCCGTAAAACCGGTGGTCCTTCCCGGCGAAGAGATTCTGGTCCAGGTCATCAAGGACGGCAAAGAGCATGGGCAAGGAGTAGCGTATCTGGATGACGGAACCATGATTGTCGTGGAAGGCGGACGAGACTTTATCGGCTCCCTGCTTGAAGTAATGGTAACCAGTGTCCTTCAAACGTCGGCGGGGCGAATGATCTTCGCGAAGCCCAAGCTCTTGGAAAAAGCGCAATAAAGGGTTATCATAGGGAGAGTATTTCGCTGGGGCTGCAGCTTGTCACGTTACAGCAGAGGAATTAAAGCTGCAGCAGCAAAACCCGGTGGTAACCGGAGGTATGCAGGTGAATAAAGTCGGCGTCATCGTCGTTGCGGCAGGCAGAGGTTCACGAATGCGGACGGCGGAAAGCAAACAATATCTGGAACTGGCGGGCAAGCCGATTTTGGTACATACGCTGGAGTTGTTCGAAAAGATCGCCCGCATCGATTCCGTCGTGCTGGTGACCGGGGAAGCGGACGTCCCGCGCTGCGAATCGTATGCCGCCCGCTACGGGCTGCATAAAGTCAGCCGGGTCATTGCAGGCGGTGCGGAGCGGCAGGACTCCGTCCGGTCCGGGCTTGAGGCGCTCGGTGCGGAAACGCGCTGGGTGCTCATCCATGACGGTGTCCGTCCGCTCGTTACCGAAGAGCAGGTATGCGCCTGTCTGGACAAAGCCATAGATACCGGTGCGGCGGTGCTCGCCGTTCCCGTTAAAGACACGATCAAGGTCGTGAGTGAGGATGGCCAGATCATGTCCACACCCGACCGTAAAAGCTTGTGGGCGATCCAAACGCCGCAGGCTTTTCGGTTTTCTCTTTTAAAGGAAGCGCATGAGGAGGCGGCCCGAGACGGATTTCTCGGCACGGACGATGCCATGCTCGTTGAACGGGCGGGGCATACGGTGCATGTCGTCGAAGGGGACTATGCGAATATTAAAATCACCACCCCCGAAGATCTGCCATGGGCGGAATGGTTGTTAGGCAACAGGAGAGGAGAATAGACGGATGATTCGAGTAGGACAAGGATTTGATGTGCATCAGTTGGCGGAGGGCCGCCCATGTATTATCGGAGGCGTTACGATTCCGTATGAGAAGGGACTGCTGGGACATTCGGATGCGGATGTGCTGCTTCACGCGATTACGGACGCGATCCTGGGCGCGCTGGGTTTGGGCGATATCGGCAAGCATTTCCCGGATACGGCTGCCGAATTCAAGGATGCGGACAGCCTGGTGCTGCTGAAGCGGGTCTGGTCCCTGGCCAGAGAACGCGGTTACCGGCTCGGCAACGTGGACTCCACCATCATCGCACAGAAGCCCAAAATGGCTCCGTATATTCCACAAATGGCGGAAATTATTGCCCGGGCGCTGGATGCGGAACTGGAGCAGGTGAATGTAAAAGCGACCACTACGGAGCAGCTCGGCTTTACCGGAAGAGGCGAAGGAATAGCGGCGCAGTCGGTTGTTTGTTTGATAAAAGGTGTGCTATCATAAATTATTATTTCAAAGGATCCCGCAAGGGAAAACGGAAGAGAGGCTAATACCATGAGTACCCCACTCCGCGTACGTTACGCACCGAGTCCGACCGGACATCTTCATATCGGTGGAGCCCGTACCGCTTTATTCGATTATTTGCTTGCCCGTAAAAACGGCGGCCAATTCGTGGTCCGCTTCGAAGATACAGACCAGACCCGCCATGTCGAGTCCGGCGTACAAAATCAGCTGGACGGCTTAAGCTGGCTGGGACTGAATTGGGATGAATCGGTCGATATCGGCGGGCCGTATGCTCCTTACCGTCAGATGGAACGTCTGGGCCTGTACCAGCCGTTTATCGATCAGCTGCTGAACGAGGGGAACGCGTATCACTGCTACTGCACCGAGCAGGAGCTCGAGCGCGAACGGGAAGAGCAGGAAGCGCGCGGAGAAACTCCGCAGTATTCGGGAAGATGCCGCCACCTGACCGCCGAGCAGAAGGCGGAGTTCGAATCGGAAGGACGCAAGCCTTCTATCCGGTTCCACGTACCGAAGGATAAGATAATCGCTTTTAAAGATAAAGTGCGCGAAGAGGTCGAATTCGAAACGAACGGAATCGGCGACTTTATCATCGTCCGTCCCGACGGAATTCCGACCTACAACTTTGCTGTTGTACTGGACGACCATCTGATGAAAATCTCCCTCGTCATCCGGGGCGAAGAGCATCTGACGAATACACCGCGCCAGATCATGCTGTACGAGGCACTTGGCCTGCCGGTACCGGATTTTGCGCATCTTTCGCTGATCCTCAACCCGGACCGCAAAAAAATGAGCAAGCGCGACGAATCCATCATTCAATTCGTACAGCAGTACAGCGAATTGGGTTACCTGCCGGAAGCGGTAGTGAATTTCATCGCTTTGCTGGGCTGGTCTCCCGGAGGCGAGGTGGAGATGTTCACACTGGAAGAGCTTGTGGAACAATTCGACCTGGACCGTGTTTCCAAAAGCCCGGCCGTGTTCGATATGGACAAGCTCAACTGGATGAACAATCATTACATCAAACAGGCGCCGCTTGACAGAATCGCCGCTCTGGCTATTCCGCACCTTCAGAAAGCGGGACTTCTACCTGCGGAGCTGTCGGAAGACCAGCAGCGCTGGGCGGCCGAACTCGTCGGCTTGTATCAAGAGCAGCTTCGTTACGCTGCGGAGATCGTTGATCTCGCCGAGCTGTTTTTCCGGGAAAAGCTGGCTTTCGACGATGAAGCGTCCGCGCTGCTTGCCGAAGAACATGTGCCGGCCGTGGTGCAAAGCTTCTTGAAGCAGGTGGAAGGGGCCGACAGCCTGGCGCCGGAAAATGTGCAGAAGCTGCTCAAAGCCGTGCAGGCGGAAACCGGCTATAAGGGTAAGCAGCTCTTTATGTCCATCCGCGTAGCTTTAACGGGACAGATGCACGGAAGAGACCTGAACATGACCATCCATCTGCTGGGCCGCGAAAAAGTGCAGGAACGGCTCCGCGCCTTATTGTAAAGCTGTCTCTTTTGAGCTATACTGATACCAACTTTATACGTTTGTGAACAGCGCCGAACAGGAGAGTACCCATAAGACGGAATCTCCAGAGAGGATAACCGAGCGGCAACCCCGCAAGGCTGAAAGTTATCCGATCCCGTTATGAGGAAATGCACCTGTGAGCTGCTGCGCCGAATGATGGCTTGTCCATTTGTAGGTTCAGCCGGATCGTACCCGTTAACAGCGCAGAGTTGGGAGACTTCACAGTCACCAAGCAGAGTGGAACCGCGATTATACGCCTCTGCAGCCTTAGGGCTGCGGGGGCTTTTTGATTTTTTTGCCAGGAGCAGTTGGTAGGAGCTAAGCATCCCAGAAACGAATAAGAAGGTGATGAACCTTGTGGAAAACCATACGTTCTGATATAAAAGCCGTCTTCGATAATGATCCTGCCGCCCGAAGCTGGTTCGAAGTTGTGTTTACTTATTCCGGGCTCCATGCCATTTGGGCGCACCGGATTGCTCACTGGCTCTACATCCGCAAGCTGTTTGCGGCGGCACGTATCATCTCGCAGTTCAGCCGCTTTATGACAGGCATAGAAATCCACCCGGGAGCCACAATCGGCGAAAGGCTGTTTATTGATCACGGGATGGGGGTAGTGATTGGCGAAACGTGTGAAATCGGCAATGACGTTATTCTTTATCAGGGTGTCACCCTCGGCGGAACGGGAAAAGAAAAAGGCAAGAGGCATCCGACGATCGGCAGTAAGGTGGTTATCTCCTCGGGGGCCAAGATACTGGGTTCCTTCAAAGTGGGAGACAACGCGATGATCGGGGCTAATGCGGTCGTGCTTAAGGAAGTTCCCGCGAACTCTACGGTAGTAGGCATTCCCGGAAAGATTGTGAAAAGGGACGGAATCCGGGTCAACCGGCTGGATCACGGCAACGTGCCCGATCCTGTACTTGATCTTTGCCGCACTTTACAGGTGCAAATCGACGAATTAAGGGAACAATTAGAAGAAGAGAAGATCAAGAATGGAGGCGTTAGGGAGCATGACACTCAGAATGTTTAATACGATGACAAGAGAAAAAGAAGAATTTAAACCTCTTGAACCGGGCAAGGTGAAAATGTACGTGTGCGGCCCGACCGTATATAACTATATTCATATCGGCAACGGACGCCCGGCGATTTTCTTCGATGTCGTCCGCCGCTATTTAACCTATGTCGGTTACGAAGTGACCTACGTGGTAAACTTTACGGACGTGGACGATAAGCTGATCCGCAAAGCGGAAGAGACGGGGGAGACCGTCCAGGAGCTGGCCGACCGTTTTATCGCCGCCTATATGGAAGATATGAAAACACTCCGCATCGAGCCGGCCACGATTCATCCGCGGGTAACGGACAACATGGAGATCATCATCACCTTCATTAATTCGCTGGTCCAGCAGGGCTTCGCTTACGAAAACGGCGGAGATGTGTACTACCGGACCTCCCGTTTTAAGGAATACGGCAAGCTGTCGCATCAGAATCTGGATGAGCTTCAATACGGTATCCGCATCGAGGTGGATGAGCGGAAGGAAAATCCGCAGGATTTCGTTCTTTGGAAAGCGGCGAAACCGGGCGAAGTGTTCTGGTCCAGTCCTTGGGGCAACGGGCGTCCGGGGTGGCACATCGAGTGCTCCGCTCTGGTGCACAAATACCTGGGAGAGTCCATCGACATTCACGGAGGCGGCGTCGATTTGACGTTCCCGCACCATGAGTGCGAAATTGCCCAGACGGAAGCGATTACCGGCAAGCCGATGGCGAAATACTGGCTGCACAACGAATTTCTCAATATCGATAACGAAAAAATGTCCAAATCCCTCGGTAACGGAGTGCTGATCCGTGAGATCGCCAAAAAGATCAAGCCGGAAACGCTCCGCTTCTTCATGCTGTCCTCCCATTACCGGAATCCGCTTAATTTCAGTGAAGACGGGTTGACACAGGCGGGCAACGGACTGGACCGTATCCAGAATTGTGTGACCAACCTGAAGCACCGGCTCGGCATCGCCCAGGAAGATGCGCTGGACGATCAGGTGGAGGCGCGCGTGAAAGAAATCGAAGCCCAGTTTATTTCGAAAATGGACGACGATTTCAACACTCCGGACGCGATTACCGCCGTTTTCGATCTCGTCACGGAAGCTAATCGCGTACTGCAGCAGGAGCGGGTATCCGCGGCTACGCTCAGACTGATTATGGGACGCTTCCGCAACTTCGATTCCGTACTCGGCATCCTGGCAAAAGAAGAGGATGAACTGCTGGACGAGGAAGTCGAGGGACTGATCGAAGAGCGCAATGAGGCGAGACGGGCGAAAAACTGGGCGCGCGCCGATGAAATCCGCGATCTGCTTACCGAGAAGGGCATCTATCTCGAAGATACGCCGCAGGGGATCCGTTGGCGCCGGAAATGAATCTTCCCGACAAGTTGGCCCCGCAGTTGTTCCGGTACCCGCCTTCCCAGAAGCCGGAACTGCTTAACCCGCTGGTCCTGGCTTACGTGGGGGATGCCGTATACGAGATGTTCATCCGTCAATACGTCATTTCCATGCCGAGCCAGCGCCCCAATCACCTGCACCGGACGGCTACGCGCTACGTATCGGCCAAAGCGCAGTCGAAAGCTCTGCAGGCGCTTCTTCCTCTCCTTACGGAGGAAGAAGCGAACATCGTTAAACGCGGCCGCAACGCCAAATCCGGCTCGACGGCCAAAAACGCGGATGTGCTGGAATACCGGCACAGCACCGCATTCGAATCCCTGATCGGCTATTTGTATTATAAGCAGGCGTATGAACGCCTGAACTATATCATGGAAGCTTCGCTGGCGCCGGAGGAAATTACGGCTTTGACGGTTTCGGAGTCCGAAGCGGGCACAGCCCCGAATCAACCCGGCGGAACGGACACCGTCACCGGAAAAGTTCAAGCCGGCGTTTCCGGAGATACGGAGACGTCTGAAACCGTTCCGGATCTGCAGGCGCCGTCCGATGCAAACAAACTTTAGCAGAATTCATTGTAGGAGGCACGACCATGGAAGAATACATCGGCGGTAAACACTCGGTGCTCGAAGCGCTGCGCTCCGGCCGCACCATTCATAAAATATGGCTGAGCGAGTCCGCCCAGAAGCAGCTGGCCCAGCCCGTTGCCGCGGAAGCCAAGAAGCTCGGCGTCATCGTGCAGACGGCCGACAAGCGCAAGCTCGATCAGCTTGCTCCGGATTTACAGCACCAGGGCGTCGTCGCCCAGGTGGCGGCGTATGACTACGTCAGCGTGGACGACATTCTGGCCCGCGCCGAACGCAAAGGAGAGGATCCGTTCATTCTGATCCTCGACGAGATCGAGGATCCGCATAACCTCGGATCCATTCTCCGTACGGCGGACTGCACCGGCGTGCATGGCGTCATCATTCCCAAGCGGCGCTCCGTCGGCTTGACCGCAACCGTCTCGAAGACATCGGCCGGAGCGGTGGAATATGTGCCCGTAGCCCGCGTGACGAATATTTCCCAGACTATCGGCGATCTGAAAGAACGCGGTGTCTGGGTAGCGGGCACGGACGTGACTGCGGCCGAAGACGTCTACCGCAGCAACTTTAAAATGCCGCTGGCTCTGGTCATCGGCAACGAAGGCCGCGGAGTCGGTCGCCTGATCAAGGAATCTTGCGACTTTCTCGTAAAGCTGCCGATGCACGGACGGGTGAATTCGCTCAATGCATCCGTAGCCGCCGGAGTATTGATGTACGAGGTAGTCAGACAACGTACGACGGGATAACCTCGTATGAAAGAATTCCTGATTGTGGACGGCTACAATATCATCGGGGCCTGGCCCGAACTGAAGCAGCTGCGCGACCGCAGTCTGGAAGAGGCGAGAGACAGGCTCATCACCATAATGGCGGAATATCAGTCTTTCTCGGGCATAAAGGTATATCTTGTTTTTGACGCGTATCAGGTTCCGGGACTTGGCAAAACTTACGTGCAGAGCAGACTCAGCGTTCTATATACGAAAGAGAAGGAAACGGCCGACGAACTGATCGAGCGTCTCGTTACCGAACTGACCGGCCGGCGCCGTCAAATTTACGTGGCGACCTCCGATATGACCGAGCAGCATGTGATATTCGGCAAAGGCGCGCTCCGTCTTCCGGCTTCCGAACTTTTCGTCAAAATCAAACAGAGCCGCACGGAGGTCCGCAAACGTATCCGGGAAGAGGCCGAGAGCGGCCGAAACACCTTTGACAGCAAGCTAAATGAGGAAATGCGGGAGATCTTCGAGAAATGGAGACGGGGAAAGTAACATCAGACACATTTGAAAAAGTCTGGAAAAAGAATGTCCGTTTGCATTGACGATGTAAGATTACATAATGTATACTTATCCTATCCTTTTTTAGCAAAATTGGTAGTTTTGCAGGCCGGAGGGATTGTTGGTGAGTGTCGACCTCAAAGAGCTTAGAATGACCGATTACGATCTCAAGACTGACGAAGACATCGTCGACGCTGTCCATTGCGGCAACAGCGACGCGCTGGAGTATCTGATCAACAAGTATCGCAATTTTGTACGCGCTAAAGCCCGTTCGTATTTTCTCATCGGCGCTGACCGCGAAGATATCGTGCAAGAAGGCATGATCGGTTTATATAAATCGATTCGTGATTTCCGTGGAGACAAGCTATCGTCATTCAAAGCGTTTGCAGAGTTGTGCATTACGCGGCAGATCATTACGGCTATTAAAACGGCGACCCGCCAGAAGCATATCCCGCTTAACTCTTACGTTTCGCTGGACAAGCCTATCTACGACGAGGATTCGGACCGTACGCTGCTGGATGTTATTTGCGGCTCGAAGGTTACGGACCCTGAAGAACTGATTATCAATCAGGAAGAATTCAGCGGACTCGAAGACAAGATGGGCGAGATTCTGAGCGATCTGGAACGCCGTGTGCTTATGCTCTATTTGGATGGAAGATCTTATCAGGAGATTGCGGTAGATCTGGACCGTCACGTGAAGTCGATCGACAACGCGCTGCAGCGGGTCAAACGTAAGCTGGAACGATACTTGGAAGTACGCGATTTATAGATGAGGCACCCTTTCGGTGAATGGGTGTTTTTATTTTTGCCGCCGGACGATGATGGAAATAACGTATGTTTAAGGGAATGTCGGCTGGTCGATAATGAGGAGAGAACCCGGGTCGAGAAAGGGTTTTTTGCTGTGCGCGGGGCAGGATGTTATCCTTGACACCCCATACCGGTTATGTTAAAGTATTGCAGGTAGCCCTATCGCTTTTTTTTGTGCGCAAAAAAGGGTATATCTTGATACGGGAGGTGTAACACATGCGAGTTGTTATGACGCTAGCTTGTACAAACTGCAAGCAACGGAACTATACTTCCAACAAGAACAAGCGTAACCATCCAGACCGTATGGAGTTCAAGAAATTCTGCAAATATTGCAATGAACATACCGCTCATCGCGAAACCAGATAGTCTGTGGAGGTGTAGTGCGTGGCTTTCTTAGCTAAAATGAAGCAGGGTTTCGGCTCCTCGTTCTCGTTTTTTACTGAAAGCTGGAGCGAACTGAAGAAGGTCAAGTGGCCAACACGCAAGGAAATGATCAGCTATACGACCGTGACCCTTGTAACGGTGGCTTTCGTGACTGTCTATTTTTTCTTGCTCGACCTGGGGATCTCTGAGTTGCTGCGGCTTGTCTTCAAATAAATTCAGGAACTAGGTGGCAAATATGGAAAAAAGATGGTATGTCGTTCATACCTATTCAGGTTACGAGAACAAAGTCAAAGCCAATTTGGAGAAGCGCGTTGAATCTATGGATATGGCGGACAAGATCTTCCGCGTACTCGTACCCATGGAGGAAGAGCTGGTAAACAAAGACGGCAAGAAGAAAACCGTCATGCGTAAAGTTTATCCCGGATACGTGCTCGTAGAGATGATTCAAACCGACGATTCCTGGTATGTTGTCCGCAACACGCCTGGCGTAACCGGTTTTGTAGGCTCGACGGGTTCCGGCTCTAAACCGACTCCGCTGCTTCCGGAAGAAGTCGAATCTATTCTGAAGCATATGGGAATGGAAGAACCGAAACCGAAGATCGATTTCGATCTGAAGGAAACGGTTCGCGTGAAGGTAGGTCCTTTTGCGAATTTCGTCGGCACTGTCGAAGAAATTATTGCAGACAAGAGCAAGCTCAAGGTTCATGTCAACATGTTTGGTCGAGAGACTCCGCTGGAGCTTGAGTTCCATCAGGTGGAGAAACTGTAGACTGCATCGATTCAAATCCCTCTATTGAGGAAGTTTCTCTTGCGGAATCAGGTTGCTGATTCTGGCTGGTTCCTTAAGAAAAGCTTAGCCAGATCTGTTTCTTTCGCGGATGGGCTTTTGCTGGTGGGAGGGAAATGATCCCGTCGAACCACACTACGTGCAAGGAGGTGTCATCACACATGGCAAAAAAGGTAATTAAAATGGTGAAACTGCAGGTTCCTGCAGGGAAAGCGAATCCGGCTCCGCCAATCGGTCCTGCTCTGGGTCAAGCTGGCGTGAACATTATGGCTTTCTGTAAGGAGTTCAATGCTAAGACTGCTGATCAAGCGGGTCTGATCATTCCGGTTGTTATCACTGTATTCGAGGACCGTTCGTTCACATTCGAAACGAAAACGCCTCCGGCAGCCGTACTTCTTCGTATCGCAGCTGGTGTCGAAAAAGGTTCCGGTGAACCGAACAAGAAGAAAGTTGCAACGGTTAAGCGTGCGAAAGTTCGCGAAATCGCTGAAACGAAAATGCCTGACCTTAACGCTGCATCCGTAGAGGCTGCAATGCTGATGGTTGAAGGTACTGCTCGCAGCATGGGCATCACGATCGAAGACTAATTCGATTCGTAGGCTTCCCCGGGAAGCCGCAAAACAGTGGGAGGGCAATCCGTTACGACCACAGAGGAGGAATACAAATGGCTAAACACGGTAAGAAATATAACGAAGTGGCTAAGCAGGTTACTGCCGACGCACTTTATGAGCCGGCTGAAGCGATTGAGCTTGTTAAGAAAACAGCTCCGGCGAAATTTGATGAAACAGTTGATATTGCTGTTCGTCTTGGCGTTGACCCAAGAAAACAGGACCAGGCTGTCCGCGGCGTAGTTGTACTTCCGCACGGTACTGGTAAAACTAAGCGCGTCCTCGTATTCGCGAAAGGCGACAAAGCTAAAGAAGCAGAAGCAGCTGGCGCTGATTTTGTAGGCGATCAAGATATGATCAACAAAATCCAGCAAGGTTGGTTCGAATTCGATGTTTGCGTAGCTACTCCTGACATGATGAGTGAAGTTGGTAAGCTCGGACGTCTGCTCGGTGGTAAAGGCCTTATGCCTAACCCTAAAGCAGGTACCGTAACTTTCGACGTTACCAAAGCTGTTCAAGAGATCAAAGCTGGTAAAATCGAATACCGCCTGGATAAAGCAGGACAAATTCATGCTCCACTCGGCAAAGTATCTTTCGACGCTGACAAGCTCTCCGAGAACTTCAAAGCGCTGATCGACGCACTGCTCAGAGCGAAACCTGCCGCTGCTAAAGGTGTATACCTGAAGAGCGTTGCAATTTCCTCCACAATGGGCCCGAGCGTTCGCGTGAACCTTCAATCCTTCAGATAAGTTATTTTACGGTTGACATCTTATGTCGAACGTGATAACATAACTGAGGTCGTTAGTTTAACAAACGAATATATAGACCGTAGACAGCAGGTGCCGATGGGAGCATCCCAAACAGCTTAATGTCCTGCCGAGGTGTTATGATATAAGTTCGGGTTATACCGGAAGTGTCATGCCTTCGTAGAGTCTACGAAGGCATTTCTTATGCTTAGGCTGCGGAAATGCTTGCAATAGATTCGGTGAAAACCAGATTGACAAGAAGTGAGGTGTACCTATGGCAAACGCAAAGATTTTAGCAGAAAAAGAGCAGATCGTATCCGACTTGTCGGACAAACTACGTGCAAGCTCCTGCACAATCGTAACCGACTATCGTGGACTTAACGTTGCGCAAGTAACGGAACTTCGTAAACAACTACGTGAAGCAGGCGTAGAATTCCAAGTTCTTAAGAACTCGATGGTAAGACGTGCAACTGCTAACGCTGAGCTGACGGAACTGGATGCACATCTGACAGGTCCGACTGCTATCGCGTTCAGCAAAGACGACGTTGTCGCTGCAGCAAAAATCCTTAACAACTTTTCCAAGAAAAACGAAAGCCTGAGCATTAAAGCGGGCGTTGTTGAAGGTAAAGTTGTGGATGTAACTCAAATCAAAGCACTGGCTGATCTGCCTTCCCGCGAAGGTCTTCTGTCCATGCTCCTCAGCGTGCTTCAAGCACCTGTACGCAACTTCGCTCTTGCGGTTAAAGCTGTGGCTGAAAAGCAAGAAAGCGGAGCGGAAGCTTAATTTTTACCCAAAAATCATTCGAATGAATATAATGGAGGTTTAACCATGAGTAACGAGCAAATCTTGGAAGCCATTAAAGGCATGACAGTTCTTGAACTGAACGATCTGGTTAAAGCAATCGAAGAAGAATTTGGCGTCACTGCTGCAGCTCCAGTTGCAGTAATGGGCGGCGCTGCTGGCGGTGCTGAAGCAGCTGAGCAATCCGAATTCGACGTAATCCTTAACAACGCTGGTGCTTCCAAAATCAACGTTATCAAAGTTGTTCGCGAAATCACTGGTCTTGGTCTGAAAGAAGCAAAAGACCTGGTTGACAACGCACCGAAGCCTATCAAAGAAAAAGTAGGCAAAGAAGAAGCAGAAGCAGTAAAAGCAAAACTCGAAGAAGCTGGCGCTTCCATCGAAGTGAAATAATTTTGCTTTACACGAGAAACCTCTTGAAGCCTGGCTTCAAGAGGTTTCTTTTGAATTTATAAAGCTTTTTGCATGCTGTTTATGTAGAGCTTCATAATTCCGGGTATTCTAGGATAGGAAAAGTGACTTGAATACAAAGGAGCGATCGGCGTTGACGGATCACTACTATACGCAAAAACCGACAGTGAAACACAATGTGCGGGAAATAGAGTTTGGAGTGGGGGATCGCAAGCTCAGATTGATGACGGACGCCGGTGTCTTTTCCAAGAGCGAGGTCGATTTCGGCAGCCGTCTGCTAATCGAAACCATGGTGCTTCCGGCTAAGGCGCGTATTCTGGATGTGGGCTGCGGTTATGGACCGATCGGTTTGAGTGCGGCTTTTAAGTGCCCGTCCGGTCATGTAACGATGGTAGATATCAACGAACGGGCTATCGAGCTTTCGGCGCAAAACGCGGAACGTAATGGAATCCGGAATATTTCCGTGCATCAAAGCGATAAGCTGGAGGCTGTAAAAACGGAAAAGTTCGATGTCGTTCTGACGAACCCGCCGATACGGGCAGGTAAACAGACGGTGCATGCCATATTTGAGCAGGCTTACGAGTGTCTGAATGCCGGAGGCGCATTATGGGTGGTTATTCAGAAAAAACAAGGATCGCCGTCGGCCTTCGCCAAGATGGAAGAGCTTTTCGGAGAGGCCGATGAAGTCACCAAAGACAAAGGCTATCGTATAATACGTGCTTTTAAGAAATAGTCAAGCGTTTGAGAAAAAAGTTTGACTTGACAATCTTGATATGGTATCATTAAAAAATGTCAGTATTAAGATGGGCTTGATGTCTTTCGTTTAAGAAAATGTCAAGCATTTTTTTTGGAGAGAAATGAATAAAATTTCAAACGTTGAGTATAATGTTGAAATTTTAGGAAATTCTAACAAAATAGTAGTACTAGTCATAACGATGCGGATCAACAAGAAAAACCTCCATCCATTGCAGTCGCTTCTTCGGACGGGCTCTCTGACAAGATCGGAGATGTCCAACCTTAGCGTGCGCCCGGCTTAGACGCCCTTCCTTAAGGGGGTGCCAACATACAAGACGGCGCCGCATGAAGTGTACGTCGATAGAAGTTTTTCTTATTTATTTTTATGAACTGAGTAGACTTAAGGGGTGAATGAAGTTGGCGGGACATCTTGTTCAATTTGGACGACGCAAACGCAGGACTTATGCTCGAATTAATGAGGTGCTGGACATCCCCAACCTGATTGAAATTCAGCAAAAATCATACGAATGGTTTTTGGATGAAGGATTGCGGGAGATGTTTTTAGATATCTCACCGATTCAGGATTTTACGGGGAATCTAGTGCTTGAGTTTATTGACTACAGCTTAGGAGAGCCTAAGTATTCCGTGGACGAATCCAAAGAGCGTGACGTAACCTACGCTGCACCGCTTCGGGTGAAGGTACGTCTGATCAATAAGGAAACCGGAGAAGTAAAGGAACAGGAAGTGTTCATGGGCGATTTCCCGATCATGACCGAGACCGGAACCTTTATTATTAACGGTGCTGAACGTGTAATTGTCTCCCAGCTCGTTCGTTCTCCTAGCGTCTATTATAGCACTAAAGTGGATAAGAACGGTAAAAAGACTTACACAGCTACGGTTATTCCTAACCGCGGAGCTTGGCTGGAATTAGAGACGGATGCGAAAGATATCATTTATGTGAGAATCGACCGCACACGTAAAATTCCGGTTACCGTTCTTCTGCGTGCACTTGGATTCGGAACCGATGCCGAGATTCTTGATCTTCTTGGCGATAATGAATATATACGCAATACGCTCGACAAAGACAACACCGATTCAACGGATAAAGCGCTGATTGAGATTTACGAGCGTCTTCGTCCGGGTGAGCCGCCGACTCTGGATAACGCAAGAAGCCTGCTCGTAGCGCGTTTCTTCGATCCGAAGCGGTATGATCTCGCCAATGTGGGCCGGTACAAAATCAACAAGAAGCTTCATATCAAGAACCGCTTGTTCAACCAGCGACTTGCCGAAACTCTTGTGGATCCTGAAACGGGAGAAATCGTAGCCGAGGCGGGTCAATTGCTTGACCGTCGTCTGCTTGATGAGGTTCTTCCGTTCCTGGAGAAGAAGATCGGATTCAAAGATTATTCCGTGCCTAACGGAGTTGCCGGAGAGGAAATCATTCCGGTTCAAACGATTGATGTATACTCCCCTATTGAAGACGGTAAAGTAGTCAAAGTCATTTCTAACGCTGTCATTGACAAGTCCGTTAAGAATATTACACCGGCCGATATCATTTCGTCCATTAACTACTTTATAAACCTTCTGCATGGAATCGGAAACACGGATGATATCGATCATCTCGGAAATCGTCGTCTCCGTTCCGTAGGCGAGCTGCTCCAGAACCAGTTCCGTATCGGTTTGTCCCGTATGGAGCGTGTCGTTCGCGAGCGTATGTCCATTCAGGATGCGAATGTTATTACACCGCAGGCTCTGATCAACATACGTCCCGTTATTGCGGCCATCAAGGAGTTCTTCGGAAGCTCCCAACTTTCGCAGTTCATGGATCAGACGAATCCGCTGGCAGAACTGACGCATAAGCGCCGTCTGTCCGCTCTCGGTCCGGGTGGTTTGACGCGTGAACGCGCGGGCTTTGAAGTTCGTGACGTCCATCACTCCCACTATGGCCGGATGTGTCCGATTGAAACGCCGGAGGGTCCGAACATCGGGTTGATCAACTCCTTGTCCACCTTCGCGCGGATTAATGAGTACGGCTTTATCGAGGCGCCATACCGCCATGTAGATCCGAAGACCGGTGTGGTTACGGAAGAAATCGTGTATATGACAGCGGATGAAGAGGATAACTACGTCGTTGCTCAAGCGAATGCCGAGCTTACGGAAGAAGGAACATTCGTTAACGACAGTGTCATTGTCCGTTATAAAGATGATATCTTGACTCTGCCTAAAGAGCGCGTCGACTACATGGACGTATCGCCTAAGCAGGTCGTATCGGTTGCGACAGCGCTGATTCCGTTCCTGGAAAACGATGACTCCAACCGTGCCCTCATGGGATCGAACATGCAGCGTCAAGCCGTTCCGCTTCTTATTCCTAAAGCGCCTCTTGTCGGTACGGGAATGGAGCATAAGTCCGCTAAAGACTCCGGTGTCTGTATTGTTGCCAAACATGACGGAATTATTGAAAAAGTTGCCGGCAATGAAATTTGGCTGCGCCGCCAGGAACTGGTGGACGGAAAAATGGTTAACGGCAATCTCATCAAACATAAGCTTCACAAGTTTATGCGTTCCAACCAAGGTACGTGTATCAACCAGCGTCCGATCGTTCAAAAGGGCCAGCTTGTTAAAGCGGGCGACATTCTTGCCGACGGTCCTTCCACGGAACAAGGGGAATTGGCTCTTGGACGTAACGTAGTCGTTGCCTTCATGACATGGGAAGGTTATAACTACGAGGATGCGATCCTTCTGAGCGAAAGACTTGTAAAAGAAGATGTGTACACATCCATTCACATCGAAGAATACGAGTCCGAAGCCCGGGATACGAAACTCGGTCCGGAAGAGATCACTCGCGACATTCCGAATGTCGGCGAAGATGCTCTGAAGAACCTCGACGAGCGCGGAATTATCCGTGTCGGTGCCGAAATCGGCGCTGGCGACATTCTGGTCGGTAAAGTAACGCCGAAAGGCGTAACGGAACTGACGGCCGAAGAGCGTCTCCTGCACGCGATTTTCGGTGAGAAGGCGCGTGAAGTAAGGGATACCTCCCTGCGCGTTCCTCACGGAACCGACGGTATCGTCGTAGACGTGAAAGTATTTACGCGTGAGAACGGCGACGAACTGCCTCCGGGCGTTAACCAGCTCGTTCGCGTCTACATTGCCCAGAAGCGTAAAATCTCCGAGGGCGATAAAATGGCCGGACGTCACGGTAACAAAGGGGTTATCGCGCGTATCCTTCCTGAGGAAGATATGCCGTTCATGCCGGACGGAACGCCTGTAGAAGTCGTTCTTAACCCGCTGGGCGTACCTTCCCGTATGAACATCGGTCAAGTACTGGAAGTCCATCTGGGTATGGCCTCCAGAGCGCTTGGTATCCACGTGGCTACCCCGGTATTCGACGGAGCGCGCGAGTACGACGTGTTTGACACGATGGAAGAAGCCGGCATGCAGCGCAACGGTAAAACCAAGCTCTATGACGGCCGCACAGGCGATGCTTTTGAACGCGAAGTAACCGTTGGCGTCATGTATATGATCAAACTGGCGCACATGGTTGATGATAAAATCCACGCCCGTTCCACGGGTCCTTACTCTCTCGTTACACAACAGCCTCTGGGTGGTAAAGCCCAGTTCGGCGGACAGCGTTTCGGGGAGATGGAAGTGTGGGCCCTTGAGGCCTACGGTGCGGCTTACACGCTTCAGGAAATCCTGACCGTGAAGTCGGATGACGTGGTCGGACGCGTTAAAACGTACGAATCCATCGTCAAGGGCGAGAACGTTCCGGAGCCGGGAGTTCCGGAATCGTTTAAAGTATTGATCAAAGAGCTTCAAAGCTTGGGTATGGACGTTAAAATCCTGTCCGGCGACGAAGAGGAGATCGAGATGAAAGAACTCGATGATGAGGAAGATACGACCAGTGACAAGCTTAATCTGAACCTTGAAGGGGCAGAAATTGGAGTCGAATAGCTGCAACTGATAGAGGAAAGGCGGACATAGCAGTCCGCCTCCTTCCCATAACTAGCACATTCTAAGGAGGGTTGCTCCTTGTTGGACGTAAACAACTTCGAATTTATGAAAATTGGATTGGCCTCACCTGAGAAGATCCGTTCGTGGTCCCGTGGGGAAGTTAAAAAACCGGAAACCATCAACTACAGAACATTGAAACCGGAGAAAGAAGGTTTGTTCTGCGAGAAGATTTTCGGACCGACGAAAGACTGGGAGTGTCACTGCGGTAAATACAAGCGTGTGCGTTACAAAGGTGTCGTTTGTGACCGCTGCGGCGTTGAAGTTACACGTCAGAAGGTTCGCCGCGAGCGTATGGGACACATCGAGCTTGCCGCTCCCGTATCCCACATCTGGTATTTCAAAGGTATTCCCAGCCGCATGGGTCTTGCGTTGGATATGTCTCCTCGTTCCCTTGAAGAGATTATCTACTTTGCATCCTATGTAGTAACGGACCCGGGAGATACGCCTCTTGAGAAGAAGCAGCTTCTTTCCGAGAAAGAATACCGGAGCTACCGTGAGAAATACGGCTATGCTTTCCAAGCGGGTATGGGTGCCGAAGCCGTTAAGAAGCTTCTTCAGGATATCGACATCGATAAAGACGTGGAATCCTTGAAAGAAGAACTCAAAACAGCACAAGGCCAACGCCGTAACCGGGCGATTAAACGCCTGGAAGTAATGGAAGCGTTCCGTAATTCGAAAAACCGTCCTGACTGGATGGTTCTTGATGTGCTGCCGGTTATTCCTCCGGAACTTCGCCCGATGGTTCAGCTCGACGGCGGACGTTTTGCGACTTCCGACCTTAACGACCTGTATCGCCGCGTTATTAACCGTAACAACCGTCTGAAGCGTCTGCTTGACCTGGGCGCACCGGATATTATCGTTCAGAACGAGAAGCGTATGCTTCAGGAAGCGGTTGACGCCCTGATCGATAACGGCCGCCGCGGCCGTCCTGTAACGGGTCCGGGTAACCGTCCGCTTAAATCTCTCAGCCACATGCTGAAAGGTAAGCAGGGCCGTTTCCGTCAGAACTTGCTCGGTAAACGTGTTGACTACTCCGGCCGTTCCGTTATCGTTGTAGGTCCTAGCCTCAAAATGTACCAATGCGGTCTGCCTAAAGAGATGGCATTGGAACTGTTCAAACCGTTCGTTATGAAAGAACTGGTGAACAAAGGCCTTGCGCATAACATTAAGAGTGCGAAGCGCAAAGTAGAACGTGTCAGCCCGGAAGTTTGGGATGTTCTTGAAGAAGTGATTAAGGAGCACCCGGTTCTTCTGAACCGTGCCCCCACACTGCATAGATTGGGTATCCAGGCGTTCGAACCGATTCTGGTCGAAGGCCGCGCCATCAAGCTGCATCCGCTCGTATGTACGGCCTATAACGCCGACTTCGACGGTGACCAAATGGCCGTTCACGTGCCGCTTTCCGCTGAAGCGCAGGCTGAAGCACGGCTTCTCATGCTTGCGGCAGGCAACATTCTTAACCCGAAAGACGGCAAGCCGGTCGTCACTCCATCGCAGGATATGGTTCTGGGAAGCTTCTATCTGACTACGGACAACAAGCATGGCCGCGGTGCGAACCTGATCTTCCGTTCCGTGAACGAAGCCGTTTCCGCTTATCAGAACGGCACTGCCGAGCTGCATGCCCGCGTAGCGATCCCTGCGAAGGTTTTGAACAAGAAGAACTTTACGGAAGCTCAGCAAAACGCTTATCTGATTACGACTATCGGTAAAATCATCTTCAACGAGATTTTCCCTGATGATTTCCCGTACATCAATGATGCGACTAAAGCGAATCTGCTTAACGGTCCTTCCGATGACTATTTCGTGTTTGAAAAAGGCTCCAACATCCGTGCAAGAATGGAAGAGCTTCCCGAAGCGAAAGCGGTCGGTAAAGACTACCTCGGTTCGATTATTGCCGAGTGCTTCCGTAATTACCATACGACCAAAACTTCGGTCATTCTCGACAAGATCAAAGAACTCGGCTTCACATACTCCACTAAAGCCGGTATCACGGTTGCCGTGGCCGATGTTGTGGTACCTAACGAGAAGAAGAAGATCCTCGAAGATTCCGAAGAAAAGGTACGCACAGTAACGAACCAATACCGTCGCGGTCTTATTACCGATGACGAGCGTTATGACCGTGTTATCGCGATCTGGAGTAAAACGAAGGATGAAATCACGGATATCCTGATGAGATCCCTCGACAAATACAACTCCATCAACATGATGGTGGAATCCAAAGCGCGGGGTAACAAATCGCAAATCACTCAGCTGGGCGGTATGCGTGGTCTGATGGCCAACCCGTCCGGTAAAATTATCGAGTTGCCGATTAAATCGAACTTCCGTGAAGGTCTTACCGTCTTGGAATACTTTATTTCCACGCACGGTGCCCGTAAAGGTCTTGCCGATACGGCCCTTCGTACAGCGGATTCGGGTTACCTGACTCGTCGTCTCGTTGACGTAGCCCAGGACGTTATCGTCCGTGAAGACGATTGCGGAACGGACAAAGGTTTCATCGTCAGCAAAATTCAGGACGGCAAAGAAGTTATTGAAGACCTGTTTGACCGTATTGAAGGCCGCTACGCGTTCGAAACGATTCGTCATCCGGAAACGGGCGAAGTTATCGTTAACCGCAATGAGCTAATCGAAGCGAACATTGCGAACGCGATCATCGATGCGAATATCGAACGTCTTCAAATTCGTTCCGTGCTTAGCTGCCGCTCCCGTCACGGGGTCTGCAAGAAGTGTTACGGACGTAACCTGGCGACGGGCCAGCACGTTGAAATCGGGGAAGCTGTCGGTATTATCGCGGCTCAATCCATCGGTGAGCCCGGAACCCAGCTTACCATGCGTACGTTCCATACCGGGGGCGTTGCCGGAGACGATATCACGCAAGGTCTTCCGCGTATTCAAGAGCTTTTCGAAGCCCGGAATCCGAAAGGTCAAGCGATTATCTCCGAAATCGACGGACTTGTTAAAGAGATCCGCGAAGCCAAGGATCGCCGTGAAATTGAAGTTCAGGGCGAAGCCGAATCCCGTGTATATGCGGTGCCGTACGGTTCCCGTGTAAGAGCGATTGTCGGTCAGACGATCGAAGCCGGGGATGAGCTTACCGAAGGTTCGATCGATCCGAAGGAAATGCTCCGTATCAAAGGTATCCGTGGCGTTCAAAACTACATCCTTCAAGAGGTTCAACGCGTTTACCGGAACCAGGGTGTAGAAATTAACGATAAGCACGTCGAAGTTATGATTCGTCAAATGCTTCGCAAAATCCGTATCGTTGATGCGGGTGACACTACGCTTCTGCCAGGTTCCTTCGTAGATATGCACGAATACGAAGAAGCGAACAAAGTAGCTTTGTTTGCGGATAAAGAACCTGCCGTTGCCAAACCGATTCTTCTCGGGATTACGAAAGCATCGCTGGAGACGGACTCCTTCCTCTCCGCAGCGTCTTTCCAAGAGACGACACGCGTATTGACGGATGCCGCAATCAAAGGCAAAGTCGATCAGCTGCTCGGTCTCAAAGAGAATGTTATCATCGGTAAGCTGATTCCTGCAGGTACGGGTATGACCCGTTACCGGAACATCCGGGTCGTAGATCCGAACCAGGAGCCGGCTGAAGAAGAAAATGCAGAAAAAGAAGCGGTATCCGTTGAATAAACGGAACTGATTCGGCAATAAAAGGCCCGTCTCCCGAGAGTGTGTAAAAAATATCAAAGGAGACGGGTAATATTCTTGACACTACCCTGCCGAGATGCTAAGATATCGTAGTGTGCCTAAATTAATATTCTTTCCTGTTCTTTGGGGGATATGGGATTATGACATATGACAAAGTAAAACAGGCGTCGAAATTAAGTGTCGGCACAAAGCAAGCAACGAAAAGCGTCGAGCTTGGTCAGGCATTAGAAGTTATTGTTGCCAAAGATGCAGATCCGCGATTGACTACTAAGATTGTTAATCTCTGTACCAAATCAGGAATAGAGATTACTTACGTAGATTCTATGAAGCTGCTTGGAAAAGCATGTGGAATCGAAGTGGGAGCCGCTGTGGCTGCGATCGTCGATAAATAGTAAGGCCGAGTGTTTTTGTTTCTAGATTTCATGTGAGAATAACCAGCTTATTTTTGCTGAGTCTAAAAACAAAAACTTTCCTTTGCTTTTTTACGACTCGCCTGGATCTGTGGGCTTGCAATAAAGGAAGTAACAAATGCTAGAGAGGAGGTGGCGGCATGCCAACAATTAACCAGCTAGTTCGTAAAGGACGTCAAGCTAAAGTCGTTAAATCGAAATCCCCAGCTCTCCAAAGAGGTTTCAACGCCCTGAAAAGAGAGTCCACGGAAATCAGCGCTCCACAAAAACGTGGTGTTTGTACTCGTGTAGGTACAATGACTCCGAAAAAACCGAACTCCGCACTTCGTAAATACGCACGTGTGCGTTTGACGAACCGTGTAGAGGTTACTGCATACATTCCGGGTATCGGACACAACCTGCAAGAACACAGTGTTGTTCTGATTCGCGGCGGAAGGGTTAAAGACCTTCCGGGGGTACGTTACCACATCGTTCGCGGTGCACTGGATACGTCCGGTGTTAACAACCGTATGCAAGCTCGTTCCAAATACGGTACGAAGCGTCCTAAAGTTAAGAAGTAATAATTTTTCAAGCATTTATTTTTTGGGGAAAGGGGGATCACTATGCCTCGTAAAGGTCCAGTAACACGCAGAGACGTATTGCCAGATCCGATTTACAACAGCAAATTGGTTACTCGCTTGATTAACCGCATCATGATCGACGGTAAAAGAGGGGTAGCACAATCGATTCTATACAACGCATTTGAACTCGTGCAAGAGCGTACCGGTAAGGAGCCGATGGAAGTTTTCGAACAAGCCATCAAGAACATCATGCCGGTGCTGGAAGTTAAATCTCGCCGTGTCGGCGGTGCTAACTACCAAGTTCCGATCGAAGTTAAACCTGAGCGTCGTACGACTCTTGGTCTGCGTTGGCTCGTAAACTACTCTCGTCTTCGTGGTGAGAAAACCATGGAAGAGAGACTGGCTTTCGAAATCATCGACGCTAGCAACAACACCGGTTCTTCCGTTAAGAAACGTGAAGATGTACACAAAATGGCAGAAGCGAACAAAGCGTTTGCTCACTACCGTTGGTAGGATTCAGATCCTCGAATTAGGAAGGAGACAAAACCATGGCAAGAGAGTTCTCCTTAAAAGATACGCGTAATATCGGGATCATGGCGCATATTGATGCGGGTAAAACGACGACAACCGAACGGATCCTGTATTACACAGGCCGTACCCACAAAATCGGCGAGGTGCACGAAGGTGCAGCTACGATGGACTGGATGGAGCAGGAACAGGAGCGCGGAATTACGATTACTTCCGCCGCTACCACTGCTGCATGGAAGAATCACCGCATTAATATCATTGATACCCCGGGACACGTTGACTTCACAGTAGAAGTTGAACGTTCCCTGCGTGTATTGGATGGAGCTGTTGGCGTATTCAGTGCCAAGGAAGGCGTAGAGCCTCAGTCTGAAACCGTTTGGAGACAGGCTGACAAGTACAGCGTTCCTCGTATTGCTTACGTGAACAAAATGGATATCATCGGCGCTGACTTCTTGGGAGTAGTTGATTCGATGCGTGACAAGTTGGGTGCCAATGCGGTAGCTATTCAGCTTCCGATCGGCGCTGAGAATGACTTCGTTGGCATCATCGACATCATCGAAGAGAAAGCTATTCTTTACAAGGATGACCTTGGTAAAGAAGTAGAAGATATCGAGATTCCTGCGGAGTACAAAGACAAAGTCGCTGAACTTCGTATGGAGCTTGTCGAGAAAGTTGCCGAGCTGGACGAAGAACTTACAATGAAATACCTGGAAGGTGAAGAAATTACGGTTGCCGAGCTGAAAGCGGCTCTCCGCAAAGGCGTAGTATCCGTTCAAATCTTCCCGGTTATCTGTGGTTCTTCTTACCGTAACAAAGGGGTTCAGCCTATGCTGGACGCCGTAATCGACTATTTGCCGGCTCCAATCGACGTTCCTGATATTCAAGGTGTTCTTGAAGACGGAACGGAGACGATCCGCAAATCCTCCGATACGGAACCTTTTGCTGCGCTTGCATTCAAAATCATGACCGACCCTTACGTTGGTAAACTCACGTTCTTCCGTGTGTACTCCGGCGTACTGCAGTCCGGCTCCTATGTTCTGAATGCTACCAAAGGCAAGCGTGAGCGCGTTGGCCGTATTCTTCAAATGCATGCGAACAGCCGTCAAGAAATCTCCGAAGTTTATGCAGGGGATATCGCGGCAGCCGTAGGTTTGAAAGATACCGGTACAGGCGACACCCTCTGTGATGAGAAAAATGCGGTTATCTTGGAGTCCATGAACTTCCCTGAACCGGTTATCGAAATCGCAGTTGAGCCTAAAACGAAAGCCGACCAAGACAAAATGGGCGTTGCGCTTTCCAAGCTTACCGAGGAAGATCCTACATTGCGCGCCAGCACCAACGAGGAAACCGGTCAAACGATTCTCGCGGGTATGGGTGAGCTTCACTTGGAAATCATCGTTGACCGTATGCGTCGCGAATTCAAAGTGGACACCAACGTAGGTAAACCGCAGGTTGCTTACCGCGAAACGTTCAAGTCTGGTGCCAAGGTTGAAGGTAAATTCGTTCGTCAATCCGGTGGCCGTGGTCAATACGGACATTGTTGGGTTGAGTTCGAACCGCTGGAACCGGGTAGCGGCTTCGTATTCGAAAGCAAAATCGTCGGTGGTGCTATTCCAAGAGAATACATCGCTCCGATCCAAGCTGGTATCGAAGAATCCATGAAGAACGGTGTAATCGCCGGTTTCCCTGTCGTGGACATCAAAGCAACTGTCGTTGACGGTTCTTACCATGATGTTGACTCCAACGAAATGGCGTTTAAAATCGCTGGTTCCATGGCTCTTAAAGCAGCTAAGGACAAATGTAACCCGGCCCTGCTTGAGCCGATCATGAAAGTAGAAGTAACGGTTCCGGAAGAGTACATGGGCGACGTAATGGGCGACCTGAACTCCCGCCGCGGACGCATTGAGGGTATGGATAACCGTTCGGGTGCGCAAATCATCCGTGCTAAGGTGCCTCTCTCCGAAATGTTCGGTTACTCCACGACACTTCGTTCCAGAACGCAAGGTCGCGGTGTTTACTCCATGGAAATCTCGCATTATGAAGAAGTGCCTAGAACTATTGCAGAAGAAATCATTGCAAAGAACAAAGGCGCTTAATATAAAATTAAGCTTAAACTTTATCCCGAGGAGGAATTGTTTAACATGGCAAAGGCTAAATTCGAACGTAATAAACCGCACGTTAATATCGGTACTATTGGTCACGTCGACCACGGTAAAACAACTCTGACAGCTGCGATCACTAACGTACTGTCCAAAAGATATGGTGGATCTGCAGTAGCTTTCGACCAAATCGATAAAGCACCAGAAGAGCGCGAGCGTGGTATCACTATCTCCACAGCACACGTAGAGTACGAGACTCCTAACCGTCACTACGCTCACGTTGACTGCCCAGGTCACGCCGACTATGTTAAAAACATGATCACTGGCGCGGCTCAAATGGACGGAGCGATCCTGGTTGTATCCGCAGTCTGACGGCCCTATGCCGCAAACTCGCGAACACATCCTTCTTTCCCGTCAAGTAGGCGTTCCTTACATCGTCGTATTCATGAACAAATGCGACATGGTTGAAGACGAAGAGCTTCTTGAACTGGTTGAAATGGAGATCCGTGATCTTCTTTCCGAGTATGAGTTCCCAGGCGACGACACTCCGATCATTCGTGGTTCCGCTCGTGAAGCTCTGCAAAACCCAGACGGCGAATGGGCTGACAAAATCATCGAGCTCTTCGAGCAAGTTGATACTTACATCCCAACTCCAGAACGCGAAACTGACAAGCCTTTCCTTATGCCTGTCGAGGACGTATTCTCCATCACAGGTCGTGGTACAGTTGCTACAGGCCGTGTAGAGCGTGGTACTGTTAAAGTACAAGACGAAGTTGAAATCGTCGGTATCGCTGAAGAAACTCGCAAATGCGTAGTTACAGGCGTAGAAATGTTCCGTAAGCTTCTTGATTCCGCTCAAGCTGGTGACAACATCGGCGCACTGCTTCGTGGTGTAGACCGTAAAGACATCGAGCGCGGACAAGTTCTTTCGAAGCCGGGTTCCGTTAACCCGCACACTAACTTTTCTGCACAAATCTACGTTCTGACTAAAGAAGAGGGTGGCCGTCATAAGCCTTTCTTCACAGGTTACCGTCCTCAGTTCTACTTCCGTACAACTGACGTAACGGGTATCATCACCCTGCCAGAAGGTACTGAAATGGTTATGCCTGGTGATAACATCACCGTAACGGTAGAACTGATCAACCCAATCGCTATCGAGCAAGGTACTAAGTTCGCGATTCGTGAAGGCGGCCGTACTGTTGGCGCCGGCGCAGTAGCAACAATCAGCAAATAATTTCGTCTAACGACGATCTTCATATGAAACACGTACTGTAACGAGACCCCTGTACTGTAACGAAGTAAGACGAAGGCCCTGCCCTTGGTGGCGGGGCCTTTTTATATGAAAGTGATTAATCGGTCAATGAAGTTCGGTCATACACATGCTGAGGCGGCAAAGACGTCAACAAGCACACGATTCATAAAGAAAATCGAACGATTATGCACATGAAAGCGACATTTTCGGAAACCTTTTTGTTTCTAGATATTTGTCGTATAAAAATGTTGCATTTATCTTTGGTATTCGATATAATAGTGAGCGTTGGTCTGTGACGTTGCGATGATGTGAGAGGTTGCTGGCACACCCGGCCCCTTTGCCATGGGAGTGGTTGTCAGGAGATTTTCACGGAGTATGTCCGATACTAAATTGGGCGATAGAAGGAGGGACTTATATGGCAAAGCAAAAAATTCGTATCCGTTTGAAAGCTTATGATCACAGAGTGATCGATCAATCGGCTGAGAAAATCGTTGAAACTGCCAAGCGTTCCGGAGCAAGTGTTTCCGGTCCGATTCCGCTTCCAACTGAGAAGCAAGTTATCACGATTCTTCGTGCGGTACACAAATACAAAGATTCTCGTGAGCAATTCGAGCAGCGTACACACAAGCGTCTGATCGATATCGTGAATCCTACACCACAAACTGTGGACGCTTTGATGAGACTGGACTTACCGTCCGGCGTAGACATTGAAATTAAACTGTAAAGCTTCTATATATAGAAGAAACGAAAAGGAAAAGAGGTGTCAACGATGAAAGGTATCTTAGGTAAAAAACTTGGAATGACTCAAGTGTTTACACCGGAAGGGAACGTAGTACCTGTCACTGTTATCCAAGCTGGACCTTGTGTGGTTCTGCAGAAGAAAGATGTGGATAACGACGGTTACGAATCGATCCAAATCGGTTTCGCGGACAAGAAAGAAAAAAATGCAACTAAGCCTGAAATTGGTCATGCCAAGAAGGCGAACACTGCTCCTAAGCGCTACGTTAAAGAATTTCGTGGAGTGGCACTGGGTGAGTACGAAGTTGGTCAAGAGCTGAATGCTGATCTTTTCAGCGAGGGTGAATTTGTTGACGTGTCCGGAACTTCCAAAGGTAAAGGATTCCAAGGCGTTATCAAAAGACACAATCAGCATACTGGACCAATGTCTCACGGCTCCCGATATCATCGTGGACCGGGTTCGATGGGTTCCATCGCAGCTAACCGTGTAATGAAAGGCAAGAAATTGCCAGGACATATGGGTAGCGAAACCGTAACCCTGCAAAACCTGCAAGTTATTAAAGTTGATGCGGAACGCAACGTAATTCTTGTTAAAGGCTCCATTCCTGGTCCTAGAAACAGCTACGTAAGCGTGAAATCCGCGGTGAAAAAGTAAGAAAGGAGGAAGACTGATGCCAAAAGTAGCTCTTTATAATGTATCCGGCTCGCAAGTCGGTGAAGTAGAACTGTCTGATGCAGTGTTCGGTATCGAACCTCACGTACACGCTCTGCATGAAGCTGTTTTGCTCCAGCAAGCATCCGTTCGTCAAGGAACCCACAAGGTTAAAGGACGTTCTGAAGTACGCGGCGGCGGACGTAAGCCGTGGAAGCAAAAAGGTACTGGCCGTGCTCGTCAAGGTAGTATCCGTGCTCCACAATGGAAGGGTGGCGGTGTCGTATTCGGACCGACTCCTCGCAGCTATGGTTACAAACTGCCTAAGAAGGTTCGTCGTCTTGCAATCAAGTCGGCCCTGTCCTCGAAGGTAATCGATAACGACATTATCGTTCTGGACCAGCTTCAAATGAACGCTCCGAAAACGAAAGAATTCGTAGCTATTTTGAAAAACCTCAATGTAGAGCGTAAAGCTCTCGTGGTTGCTGCTTCTTACGAAGATAGTGTTGCTCTCTCCGCTCGTAATATCCCTGGAGTTAAATTCGTCGTTGCTGATGGAATCAACGTACTCGACGTAATGGTTCATGACAAATTGATCATTACGAAGGATGCGGTTCAGAAGGTAGAGGAGGTGCTTGCGCAATGAAGAACCCACGCGATATTATCAAGCGCCCGGTCATCACGGAACGTTCTACAGAAATGATGGCTGATAAGAAATATGTGTTCGAAGTTGAAATCCGTGCTAACAAAACGGAAATCAAGCAAGCGATCGAACAAATTTTCAAAGTTAAAGTATCGAGCGTAAACACACTCAGAATGCCGGCTAAACCGAAGCGTCAAGGACGTCACTCCGGTTACACTTCCGAATGGAAGAAAGCCATCGTGACACTCAGCGCTGACAGCAAAGAGCTGGAGTTCTTTGAAACGGTATAACAATATCTCTAAAGTAAGGAGGTAACACAGGTGCCAATTAAAAAGTATAAACCGACCTCTCCAGCAAGACGTGCCATGTCGGTATCTTCTTTCGAAGAAATCACGACATCCGTACCGGAGAAATCCCTGCTTGCTCCTCTGAGCAAACAAGCTGGTCGTAACAACCAAGGTAAAATCACTACTCGTCACCACGGTGGCGGACATAAGCGTAAATACCGCATCATCGACTTCAAACGCAATAAGGACGGCATTCCGGGTCGCGTTGCTACGATCGAATACGATCCAAACCGTTCCGCTAACATTGCTCTGATCCACTATGCAGACGGTGAGAAGAGATACATCATCGCTCCTAAGGGTCTGAAAGTCGGCGACCAAATCCAATCCGGATTGGGTTCTGACATTAAAGTAGGTAACGCGCTGGCTCTGGAAAACATTCCGGTCGGTACAGTTATCCACAACATTGAGTTGAAGCCAGGCAAAGGCGGACAATTGGTTCGTGCTGCCGGTACGGAAGCTCAACTGCTCGGTAAAGAAGATGTGTACGTGACTATCCGTCTTTCCTCGGGCGAAGTTCGCAAAGTGCTTAAAGGCTGCCGCGCGACTATCGGTTCTGTAGGTAACGAAGATCACGAACTCGTGAAAATCGGTAAAGCAGGACGTAATCGTTGGCTCGGTAAGAGACCAGAAGTCCGCGGGGTAGTAATGAACCCGAACGATCACCCGCACGGTGGTGGTGAAGGCCGCGCTCCAATCGGACGTAAGTCTCCGTTGTCCCCATGGGGCAAACCGACACTCGGTTATAAAACTCGTAAAAAAGGCAAAGCTTCTGACAAGTACATTGTACGTCGTCGCACGAAGTAATTTATACACATCTGAATACTTTATGGTTCAGAGAAGGGAGGGGCTTCAATGGGTCGCAGCTTGAAAAAAGGTCCTTTTATCGACGGACACCTGATGAAAAAGGTCGAAGAACTGAATGAGTCGAGCAAGAAAACGGTAATCAAAACTTGGTCTCGTCGTTCTACGATTTTCCCGCAATTCGTGGGCCACACAATCGCGGTGTATGACGGAAGAAAACACGTGCCTGTATACGTAACGGAAGATATGGTCGGACACAAACTCGGTGAGTTTGCACCAACTCGTACGTACAAAGGTCACGATGACGACAAGAAAACAGGCAAGCGCTAATCGTTATTTTTACTGGGAGGAGGTACTACTATGCAAGCTAAAGCTGCTGCTAAATTCGTTCGGATCGCTCCTCGCAAAGTGCAGCTGGTAATTGACTTGATTCGCGGCAAACAAGTAGGCGATGCGGTTGCAATCCTTCGTCATACTCCAAAGTCAGCTTCTCCGATCGTGGAGAAAGTTCTGAACTCCGCAATTGCCAACGCTGAGCACAACTATTCGATGGATCCTAACAAACTTGTTATTAGTGAAGTTTATGTGAACCACGGTCCAATCATGAAAAGATTCCGCCCTCGTGCGATGGGTCGTGCAAGCCGTATCAATAAACGTACCAGCCACATCACTGTTGTGGTATCTGAGAAATAAGGAGGGATAACGTGTGGGTCAAAAAGTAAGCCCGGTGGGTCTTAGAATTGGTATTATTCGCGATTGGGAATCCAAATGGTATGCTGAGAAAGATTTCGGCGACCTGCTGATGGAAGACGTTAAAATTCGTGAATATCTGAAGAACAAGCTGAAAGATTCTGCAGTGTCCCATATCGATATCGAGCGCGCGGCTAATCGCGTTAACGTTACGATTCATACAGCTAAACCTGGTATGGTTATCGGTAAAGGTGGAGCGGAAGTTGAAAACATCCGTAACTACATTGCCAACATGACAGGCAAAAAAGTACACATCAACATTGCAGAAGTGAAAAACCCTGAGCTTGACGCTGTCCTCGTTGCAGAAAGCATTGCACAACAGCTTGAGCGCCGCGTATCTTTCCGTCGTGCTATGAAACAAGCGATGCAAAGAACGCAAAGAGCGGGAGCTAAAGGAATTAAAGTTTCGACCAGCGGTCGTCTGGGCGGAGCGGAGATTGCCCGTACGGAAGGATACAGCGAAGGAACAGTTCCACTCCACACGCTTCGTGCGGATATCGATTATGGTACAGCTGAAGCGCACACGACCTACGGACGGATCGGCGTGAAAGTATGGATCTATCGTGGAGAGGTACTTCCGACAGCTAAGAAAAAGGCTCAATCGGAAGGAGGCAACTAATCATGTTAGTACCTAAACGTGTAAAACACCGTAAAGAACACCGCGGTAAAATGAGAGGTCGCGCTAAAGGCGGCACTGAAGTTGTGTTCGGCGAATACGGTCTCCAGGCTCTCGAGCCTGCGTGGATCACAAACCGTCAGATCGAAGCAGCACGTATTGCCATGACTCGTTACATCAAGCGTGGCGGTAAAGTGTGGATCAAAATCTTCCCTTCGAAGCCAATTACCCAAAAGCCTCTTGAAGTTCGGATGGGTAGCGGTAAAGGTAACGTTGAGAAATGGGTTAGCGTAGTAAAACCAGGTAAAGTTATGTTCGAACTTGCCGGTGTTAGCGAAGAAGTTGCTCGCGAAGCTATGCGTCTTGCTATGCACAAGCTTCCCGTTAAATGTAAGTTCGTGAAGAAAGAAGAAGTGGGTGGTGAAGCACATGAAGGCTAGTGAATTCCGCAACTTAACCACTGCTGAGATTGAACAAAGAATTAACGGTTTCAAGGAAGAACTTTTTAACCTCCGTTTTCAACTAGCTACCGGACAACTGGATAACCCGGTTCAAATTCAGAAGCTGCGCAAAGAAATCGCCCGTGCGAAAACAGTTTTGCGTGAAAGAGAACTCGGGATTGGTTAAGCAAATTCAGAAGGGAGGGCTCGTATATGGCAGAGCGTAACGAACGTAAAGTCCAAATCGGTAAAGTGGTCAGCGACAAAATGGATAAAACCATCGTTGTAGCCGTGGAAACTTACAAAAAACACGACTTGTACCACAAGCGGATTAAATATACGAAGAAGTTTAAAGCTCACGATGAGAACAATGAAGCGCAAATTGGCGACACCGTGAAAATCATGGAAACTCGCCCATTGTCTAAAGACAAGCGTTTCCGTCTCGTTGAGATCGTTGAAAAAGCAGTTATTGTTTAACCAACAGGTATAATCCGAAAGGAGGGACTAACATGATTCAACCATTATCTCGTTTGAAGGTTGCGGACAACTCCGGTGCGAAACAGCTGATGTGCATTCGTGTGCTTGGCGGTACTGGTCGTCGTGTAGGCAATATCGGTGATTTGATCATCTGCTCTGTGAAAGAAGCAACACCAGGGGGCGTTGTCAAAAAAGGTGATGTAGTCAAAGCGGTTATCGTTCGTACGAAGAGCGGAGCTCGTCGTAAAGACGGATCTTACATCACATTTGATGAGAACGCGGCAGTTATCGTAAAAGATGATAAGAGCCCTCGTGGAACTCGTATTTTCGGACCAGTTGCTCGTGAACTTCGTGATAAAGACTTCATGAAGATCGTTTCTCTTGCTCCTGAGGTTATCTAACACAGGCAGCTCAATTAAATTGCGGCGCGGCTTTCTTCTGGAAAGTCCGGCAGCTCTTACGAAGTTAGCTTTCATACGAAAGCTTAGGAGGTGTAATCAACATGCCAAGAACGAAAAAGAGACTTGAGTCTCATAACCATAAACTGCATGTAAAGAAAGACGACACAGTTTTTGTTATCTCCGGCAAAGACAAAGGTAAGAAAGGTCGCGTTCTCGCAGCTTACCCGCGTGAAAATCGTGTTCTGGTCGAAGGCGTGAACATGATCAAGAAACATGCGAAACCTTCCCAGCAGAACCCTCAAGGCGGAATCATTACTCAAGAAGCTGCAATTCACGCTTCCAACGTAATGCTCGTGGATCCTAAGAGCGGCAAACCGACTCGTGTAGGTTACAAGGTCCTTGAAAACGGAACTAAAGTACGTATTGCGAAAAAATCCGGCGAAGCTATCGATTAATCGACTAAGTGCGGAAAGGAGGCACCAGAATGGCAGCAAGAATGAAAGATCGTTTCTTGAATGAAATCACTCCTGCTCTGATGCAGAAGTTTAACTACACCACTGTTATGCAAGTTCCTAAGATCGAGAAAGTAGTCATCAACATGGGGGTTGGTGAGGCTGTATCGAACTCCAAGGTGCTCGACAGTGCCGTAGAGGATCTGCAAAAAATTGCGGGGCAAAAACCGGTAATCACTCGTGCGAAGAAATCCATCGCGGGTTTCAAACTTCGTGAGAACATGCCGATCGGCGTTAAAGTAACACTGCGCGGCCAACGCATGTATCAATTCCTGGACAAATTGTTCAACGTATCGCTTCCGCGTGTACGTGACTTCCGTGGAGTTTCCTCCAAAGCGTTCGACGGACGCGGTAACTACACGCTGGGTCTTAAAGAGCAATTGATCTTCCCAGAAATCGAATACGATCAAATTGATAAAGTTCGTGGTATGGACATCGTTATCGTAACAACTGCGAAAACGGACGAAGAAGCTCGTGAACTGCTTACCCAACTCGGAATGCCGTTTGTGAAGTAAGAACAAATCATCACGGAGCTTTCGGAAGGAAGCCCCTGCCGATAATGATCGGAGAGAGTTTTCAGGCGAAAACTTGTAGGAGGTGTAATTTAAGTGGCAAAAACTTCGATGAAAATCAAGCAACAACGTCCCCCTAAGTTCAAAGTGCAGGCGTACACTCGCTGCGAACGTTGCGGCCGCCCGCATTCCGTTCTCCGCAAATTTAAAATTTGCAGAATTTGTTTCCGTGAACTAGCATATAAAGGCCAGATTCCAGGTGTGCGTAAAGCAAGCTGGTAATCCACTTATTTTCGGGAAGGAGGTTCACATCCATGGTTATGTCTGATCCAATTGCAGATATGCTTACACGCATTCGTAATGCAAACATTGTTCGTCACGAGACGGTAGAAATTCCGGCTTCCAAGATCAAGAAAGAGATTGCTGAAATCCTCAAAAATGAAGGTTTCATCCGTGACGCTGAATTCGTAGAAGATAACAAGCAGGGCATCATCCGCTTGTTCCTGAAATACGGTCCGAATAACGAGCGCGTAATCACCGGTTTGAAACGTATCAGCAAACCTGGTCTACGCGTATACACAAAATCCCAAGAGATCCCTCGGGTACTTGGCGGTCTGGGTATCGCTATCATCTCCACTTCCGGTGGCGTGATGACGGACAAAGAAGCTCGTCAAGCAAAATCCGGCGGAGAGGTTCTCTGCTACGTTTGGTAATTTAGACTCGATTGAATGGAGGTGCAAACATGTCTCGTATTGGTCGCAAACCAATTACTGTTCCAAGTGGCGTTGACGTAAAGCTTGAGAACACGACAATCACGGTAAAAGGACCGAAAGGAACCCTTTCCCGCGAACTTCACAAAGATATGAAGGTATCCGTACAAGACAATGTCATTACGGTTGAAAGACCTTCTGATCATAAACTGCATCGTTCCCTGCACGGCACGACTCGCAGCGTATTGAACAACATGGTTACAGGAGTAACGCAAGGTTTCGAGAAGAATCTGGAACTCGTTGGCGTAGGTTACCGTGCTAACAAAACCGGAAACAAACTCGTCCTGAACGTAGGTTACTCTCACCCGGTTGAAATCAACCCTGAAGGCGGAATCGAATTCGACGTTCCTAGCAACACGAAAGTGATTGTTAAAGGGATCGATAAAGAACTCGTTGGCGCAACTGCTGCCAAAATCCGTGCCGTTCGTGAACCTGAGCCGTACAAAGGTAAAGGTATTAAGTACGAAGGCGAGCGTATTATCCGCAAAGAAGGTAAAGCTGGTAAGAAGAAGTAAGGCGGCCTAAGGCCGGCCTGACATCGGAATACAGATGAAAGGAGTGCAACCCATGATTACTAAAGGCGATAAGAATAAAGCACGTCTGAAAAGACATCTGCGTGTTCGTAAGAAAATTCAAGGGACGACAGCACGTCCTCGCTTGAACATTTTCCGCTCTGAGAAGCACATGTACGCGCAAATCATTGACGATGTGAACGGAGTAACAGTGGCATCGGCATCCACTCAGGACAAAGAGCTTAAAGAGGTTGGCAACGGCGGTAACGTCGAAGCCGCTCGTAAAGTCGGCGAACTGATTGCGAATCGTGCGAAAGAAAAAGGCGTAAGCCAAGTAGTATTTGACCGCGGCGGATATCTCTATCACGGACGTGTTCAGGCTCTGGCCGAAGCAGCTCGTGAAGCTGGTCTAGAATTCTAAGAAAACATTTCATAAGGAGGTAAACGACTTGCGTGTAGATCCTAACACTTTAGAGCTGACTGAAAAAGTTGTTCATATTAATCGCGTTGCTAAAGTTGTAAAGGGCGGACGTCGCTTTAGCTTTAGCGCTCTTGTCGTAGTAGGCGATGGTAACGGCTATGTCGGCGCTGGTATCGGTAAAGCTTCCGAAGTTCCTGATGCAATCCGCAAAGGAATCGAAGATGCTAAGAAGAACCTCGTCCATGTTCCTATCGTTGGAACTACGATTCCTCACCTTGTAACTGGTCACTTCGGCGCTGGACGTGTGCTGTTGAAACCAGCATCTGAAGGTACCGGTGTTATTGCTGGCGGCCCTGTTCGTGCAGTACTCGAACTTGCTGGCGTTGGCGACATTTTAACAAAATCCCTGGGTTCTTCGAACTCCATGAACATGGTGAACGCTACTTTAGAGGGTCTTTCCCGTCTGAAGAAAGCGGAAGAAGTAGCCAAACTTCGCGGCAAAACCGTTGAAGAGTTGATGGGTTAAGGAGGATAAACATGTCTAAACTTCAAATTACCCTAAAACGTAGTCTGATCGGACGTCCGGAAACACAGAAGAAGACAGTTCAGGCTCTTGGTCTGAGAAAGCTGAACCATTCTGTTGTTCAAAGCGACAATGAAGCAATCCGTGGTATGATTAATCAAGTCAGCCACCTTATCGAAGTTAAAGAAATTCAAGCATAAGTAACCTATTCAATCTGGAGGAGGTGCAACTATGAAATTACATGAGCTGAGCTCTGCAGAAGGCGCACGCCACACTCGCAAACGTCTCGGTCGCGGTGTAGGTAGCGGACTCGGAAAAACTTCCGGACGCGGTCACAAAGGTCAGAACGCCCGTTCCGGCGGTGGTGTTCGTCCCGGCTTTGAAGGTGGACAAAACCCACTTTACCGTCGTCTCCCTAAGCGTGGTTTCGTGAACCCGACGCGTAAGGAATTTGCTATCGTTAACCTGGAAGACCTGAACAAGTTCGAAGCTGGTACGGAAGTAACTCCTGAGCTTCTGATGGAAACGGGTGTTGTAAAATCACCTAAAGATGGAATTAAGATTCTTGGAAACGGCGAACTCACTGTAAAGCTTACAGTTAAGGCGAACAAGTTTTCCCAATCTGCGGTAGATAAAATCCAGGCTGCCGGCGGTCAATCCGAGGTGATTTAATGTTCCGGACCCTGTCCAACATCTTTAAAGTAGAGGATTTGCGTAAGAGAATCATTTTCACGCTTCTCGTGTTAATCATCTACAGAATCGGCGCCTTCATTCCGGTACCCAATATCAATGCAGAGCTTTTGAAGCTGCAGGATCAGGCCAACCAGAATAGCGTGTTCGGGCTGCTGAATACTTTCTCCGGCGGTGCGCTTTTCCAGTTCTCCATCTTCTCGATGTCGATCTTTCCGTACATTACGGCTTCGATTATCGTTCAACTACTGTCCATGGACGTTGTTCCAAGGCTTACACAGTGGGCGAAAGAGGGAGAAGTGGGGAGGAAGAAATCGGCCCAGCTTACTCGTTATTTAACGGTTGTGCTTGGCGTGATTCAAGCTTACGGATATGCGATCATGTTTAACAACTCCTTCCAAGGGCTTGTGATCAATCCTAGCTTTGCTACCTACTCTCTGATAGCGATTGTCTTGACGGCAGGAACGATGTTCCTGATGTGGTTAGGTGAGCAGATCACTGAAAAAGGAATCGGAAACGGGATTTCGATTATTATCTTCGCGGGAATCGTAGCTGCTATTCCGACAGGAATCAGTCAGATTTACCAGACGCAGTTTGCGAATGCAGGAGATGCCCTGTTCCTGAACATCTTGAAAATCGTCCTCATTCTGATCGTAGTGGTTGCCATTATCGTTGGCGTTATCTACGTTCAGCAGGGAGTTCGGAAGATCCCCGTACAATACGCTAAACGTGTTGTAGGGAGGAAAATGTACGGCGGACAGAGCACTCACATTCCTATGAAAGTGAATGCTGCAGGAGTAATTCCGGTCATCTTTGCCGTATCACTGCTTCAATTCCCGACGATTATTGCAGGTTTCTGGGCGGGGAATCCATTTGCGGATTGGATTATCCGTAATCTAAGCATTAACAATTCGGCGCCGATTGCGCTTGCTCTATATGTACTACTGATTGTCGGCTTCACCTATTTCTACACGTTTGTACAGATTAATCCGGTGCAAATGGCCGATCAAATGAAGAAGAACGGCGGTTATATTCCAGGCGTTCGTCCCGGAAAACCAACTTCCAGCTACCTGACAAGAGTAATGTCGAGAATTACTTTGTCCGGCGCCTTCTTCCTGGCTTTCATCTCGATTCTCCCAATGATCTTCGGGGCTCTGGCAGGTCTGCCAACTTCGGTTCGGATCGGCGGAACTTCACTTCTCATCCTTGTGGGTGTGGCATTGGAGACGTTGAAAACAGTAGAAAGCCAACTGATCAAACGTCATTACAAAGGATTTATCAACAAATAGCAATAGGTTCTGATGTAGGCACTTTGTTGCGGCATCGGCACCTATTGTGCTGTTCGTACTACTAAGTGCCGAAGGAGGGGAAAACGTGAACGTTTTATTTATGGGTCCTCCGGGTGCGGGTAAAGGTACTCAGGCGGAGAAAATTGTCAGCGAATTTCAGATTCCTCACATTTCAACCGGCGATGCCTTTAGATTGGCAATGAGTCAAGGGACGCCGCTCGGCATAGAAGCTAAATCCTATGTCGATCAAGGCAAACTTGTTCCAGACGAAATCACTAACGGTATTGTTCGTGAACGTCTGCAGCAGCCGGATTGCGACAAAGGATTTCTCCTCGATGGTTTTCCGCGTACGATTGCTCAAGCGGAAGCATTGGATGAAATCCTGCAATCTTTAGGTAAGCGAATCGATCACGTCATTAACTTGAAAGTCGATCGCAGCTTCCTGCTGGCCAGACTGACCGGTCGCCGTATCTGCAAATCCTGCGGCGCCACGTATCACGTGATTTTCAATCCTCCGAAGCAGGAAGGCGTATGCGACAAATGCTCCGGCGAATTGTATCAGAGATCCGATGATACGGAAGAGAAAGTCGGTACCCGCTTGGACGAATACACGTCGAAGACAGCACCGCTTCTTGAGTACTACGAGAAACGTAACGTATTGCGCGAGGTTGACGGGGAGCAGGACATCGAAGATGTAACTTCCCAAATCAGTTCATTGCTGCGAGGTCATTCTGAATGATCATTTGTAAGTCCGAAGTAGAATTGGAACTTATGCGCGAAGCAGGTCGGATCGTAGCCGAGACCCACAAGTTGATGGCTGAATCGGTTCGCCCCGGCATCACGACTAAGGACCTGGATAAAATCGCTGAGGAATACATTCGCAGTCAAGGTGCCGTTCCCTCTTTCAAAGGCTACAACGGTTTCTCTGGAAGCATCTGCACTTCAGTTAATGAAGAATTGGTGCACGGCATTCCCGGCAGCCGCAAATTAGTCGAAGGCGACGTTATCAGCATTGATATCGGGGCACAATATAAAGGATATCATGGTGATTCGGCCTGGACTTATGGCGTCGGTGAAATTTCTGAAACCGCAAAGAAACTTCTGGAAGTAACTGAACGTTCGCTGTTTGCCGGATTGGCGGAAGCCAAACCGGACGCCCGGCTGTATACGATCTCACACGCTATACAGCAAGTGATTGAAGACGCGGGTTTCTCGGTTGTTCGTGAATATGTCGGTCACGGGATCGGCACGGAGCTTCACGAAGATCCGCAGATTCCCAACTATGGGATTCGGGATAAAGGCCCCCGGCTTAAACCGGGTATGGTACTTGCAATCGAGCCTATGGTGAACGTCGGACAGCGATTCGTAAAGACACTCGAGGATGATTGGACCGTTGTTACCGTAGATAATTCCTTATGTGCACATTTCGAACATACCATTGCCATTACGGTAGACGGTTATGAAATATTAACCCAGCTGAAGGCTTAGGGTGACCGAATTGGTAGATCAGGAACAGCTGCCGCAGCCCGGTCAAATCGTAAAAATTCTCCGAGGCAAAGATCAAGGTCAATATGCGGTTATCATCCGAACGGAGGATGACAGATTCGTCTGGATTGCCGATGGTGATAAACGCAGATTCGACCAGCCGAAGAAGAAGAATGTTCAGCATCTTCAGCTTCAGCACAAGATCAGCGGAGAAGTTTCCAGAAGTTTAACGGAAAGCAGCCGTGTTACGAATGCCAAGTTAAGACATGCGGTGAAGAAGTTTATCGACAGTCTACAATCTGAGGCAGATGAGAAAGGAGAATAATCAGTGGCTAAAGAAGATGTAATTGAAGTGGAAGGTACAGTAATCGAACCTCTTCCGAACGCGATGTTTAAGGTAGAGCTTGAGAACGGACATAAAATTTTGGCCCATGTTTCCGGAAAAATCAGAATGCACTTCATTCGGATTTTACCTGGCGACAAGGTTACTGTAGAATTATCCCCATATGACTTGACGAGAGGTCGTATAACCTATCGATTCAAATAAATAGCTGCAACGCCGCAGTCTTAGCCGACATAGCGGCCAACCCTTACGAAGCAAGTTTGCGGTGGCAAACTCTCAGGAGGTAATAAACATGAAGGTAAGACCGTCGGTCAAGCCGATCTGCGAAAAATGCAAAGTCATTCGTCGCAAAGGCAACGTTATGGTAATTTGTGAAAACCCGAAACATAAACAAAAACAAGGTTAAAAGGAGGTGCACGTTCAACAATGGCACGTATTGCTGGTGTAGACTTACCGCGTGACAAGCGCGTAGAAATCGCATTGACGTACATTTTTGGTATCGGTAAAACGACTTCTCAGAAAGTTCTGAGCCAAACTGGCGTTGACGCATCCACTCGTGTTCGCGATCTTACGGAAGAAGAAGTAAGCAAAATTCGTGAAGTTATCGACAAAACGATCAAAGTGGAAGGCGACCTTCGTCGCGAAATCGCTCTGAACATCAAACGTCTGGTTGAAATCGGATGCTACCGTGGTATCCGTCATCGTCGCGGCCTGCCTGTTCGTGGTCAACGCACGAAAACCAATGCTCGTACACGTAAAGGTCCTCGTCGGACTGTAGCTAACAAGAAGAAATAATAAAGGGGGTTAGAGTGAACAATGGCTAAACCTAAAAAAGTCGTCCGTACGAAACGTCGTGACCGTAAAAATATTGAATCCGGTGTGGCACACATCCGTTCCACATTCAACAATACAATCGTAACGATCACGGATCCTCATGGAAACGCGCTTTCCTGGGCAAGTGCCGGTAACCTGGGCTTCAAAGGATCCCGTAAAAGCACTCCGTTTGCTGCGCAAATGGCTGCCGAATCTGCAGCTAGAGCAGCTATGGAACATGGTCTGAAAGTTGTTGAAGTCATGGTTAAAGGCCCTGGTGCCGGCCGTGAAGCAGCAATTCGTTCTTTGCAGGCTGCTGGTCTCGAAGTCAACCTGATTAAGGACGTAACACCAATTCCGCATAACGGTTGCCGTCCTCCAAAACGTCGTCGCGTGTAATTTCAAGTCGGCATGTGGTATAAATATTCTAAACATGTGAATAATGATGTTGAAGGATAGGCATACTACATCGTTTATGGAAATGTTCCAGGGTAACGACGTTTTGAAGGAGGGTTAATTTCATGATCGAAATCGAAAAGCCAAAAATAGAGACCGTATCTTTAAGCGAAGACGGAGCTTACGGCAAATTCGTCGTAGAACCGCTGGAACGCGGATACGGGACCACATTAGGTAACTCACTACGTCGTATCTTACTGTCTTCACTACCGGGTGCTGCGGTTAGCTCTGTACAAATCGACGGAGTTCTTCATGAATTCTCGACTATTCCGGGAGTTATGGAGGACGTTACGGAGATTATTCTGAATCTGAAAGGTCTTTCTTTGAAAATCCATTCAGACGAAGAAAAAGTATTGGAGATCGACGCCGAAGGAGAAGGTAGAATCACAGCTGCTGATATTCGCGGAGATAGTGATGTGGAGATCTTGAACCCGGATCTTCATATCGCGACTCTATCGTCTGACTCTCGTCTTCACATGAGAATTCATGCGAACAGAGGCCGCGGTTATGTACCGGCTGATAAGAACAAACGGGATGAGCAGCTTATCGGTGTCATTCCGGTTGACTCGATCTACACTCCGATCACGCGTGTAAACTACACGGTAGAGAACACTCGTGTCGGCCAAGTGACGAACTACGACAAACTAACCCTCGAAGTGTGGTCGGACGGAAGTATTCGCCCTGAGGAAGCAGTAAGTCTTGGTGCGAAGATTCTGACGGAACACCTAATGCTCTTTGTTGGATTAACCGATGAAGCTAAAGATGCGGAGATCATGGTAGAGAAAGAAGAAGATAAGAAAGAGAAAGTTCTCGAGATGACGATCGAGGAACTGGATCTTTCCGTTCGTTCTTACAACTGCCTAAAGCGTGCCGGTATCAATACCGTGCAAGAGCTGATCACCAAAACCGAAGAAGATATGATGAAAGTGCGTAACCTTGGCCGTAAATCTCTTGAAGAAGTTCAAGAGAAGCTCGAAGAGCTGGGTCTTGGCCTGCGTACGGAAGAATAATCACCTCAGAAGGAGGGTTAAGACATGGCATATCAAAAGTTAGGCCGTGACTCCAGTGCGCGGAAAGCATTGTTCCGCGACCTCGTAACGGACCTTTTCATTAACGAGCGCATTCAAACAACTGAAGCGAAAGCGAAAGAAGTTCGCTCTATCGCCGAGAAGCTCATCACATTAGCGAAACGCGGAGATCTGCATGCTCGTCGTCAAGTAGCTGCATTTGTTCGTCGTGAAACCGCAGGAGACCAGGATGCAATCCAGAAGTTGTTCTCCGAGCTGGCAACTCGCTATGCTGAGCGTCCAGGTGGATACACTCGTATCCTGAAACTGGGACCTCGTCGTGGAGATGCTGCTCCTATGGTATATCTGGAACTGGTAGACCGGGCGTAACGAAGGGTGGGAAAGGGTGGACAGAATCTTTGGATTCTGCTGAAGCCCTTTTTTTGCAATCTGATCGGATTGTACTCACCTCCCGATCACCTGTCCCGTTCGATATACGGAGGGTATGGTTTCGTGAGAAATATAAGAATAACGGTAAGTTATGACGGCACCTCGTACTCGGGTTTTCAGACGCAGCCACATGGCAATACGGTCCAGGATTATCTGGAACGAGCCATTCGGATGCTGTCCGGGGAGACGGTGAAGATCACCTCATCAGGGCGGACGGACGCTGGCGTTCACGCCCGCGCTCAGGTGATCAACTTCACTACAGCCTCCCAGATCCCCGCAGAACGCTGGTGCCTTGCTCTTAATTCCAGGCTTCCGAAAGATATCGTTGCGCTTCGTGCGGATGAGGTGCCCCTATCTTTTCATGCCCGCAAGTCGGCAAAACGAAAAACCTATTCCTACACGATCCGTACCGCACGGATACCGGATACTTTTCAACGCCGATACCAATTCCATCATCCCAACCCTTTGGATGTGGATGCCATGAGAGACGCTCTAGCGGCGATCTTAGGCACGCACGACTTCTCCTCGTTCTGTTCGGTCAAAACCGTAGCCGAATCGCGTATTCGTACGATTTATGACGCTTGGATCGTTGAAGAACCGGATCAAATGTCTATAGAGCCCGACCAGCCCGGACAGCTTCGTTTTTACTTTACCGGGAGCGGTTTTCTCTATAACATGGTCCGGATTCTCGTGGGAACATTGATACAAATCGGGGAAGGCAAACGCCCAGCCGAAGAAATGGCTGCGATTTTGAGGGGACGTAACCGGGCGCTTGCGGGCCCGACGGCCGAAGCCCACGGGCTGATGCTGTGGAATGTAGAATACGCGGAATAATGTAATTTAATTCTTGCTATTCCCTGGACTATGCTGTAAAATATGTGATGGTGTTTCTTGAAGGGCTACCCCACGGCCCCGACTTCAAAAACACTCAAAGATTCAAGACGTATTTTAACCTATGACTATGTTTGTTAATAAAGTTCGGAGATATATTTTTAGGAGGATCAGAGCATGCGTACCACATATATGGCTAAGCCCAATGAAGTTGAACGCAAATGGTACATCATTGATGCTACCGGCAAGACGCTCGGACGTCTGGCTAGTGAAGCTGCAAGCATTATCCGCGGCAAACACAAACCGCAATTCACACCGCACGTGGATTCCGGAGATTTCGTAATCATCATCAATGCCGAGAAGATTCATCTGACCGGCAACAAACTGCAAGACAAGAAATACTACCGTCACTCGATGCACCCAGGTGGTCTGAAAGTTACGACAGCTCAAGATATGCTGAACAAGAAGCCTGAGCGTGTACTGGAACTTGCTATTCACGGCATGCTTCCTAAGACTCGTCTTGGCAACAGCATGAAGCTGAAGCTGAAAGTATATGCAGGGGCGGAACATCCACACCAAGCACAACAACCAGAAGTTTGGGAACTTCGGGGTTAATAGAAAGGGAGGACTGACTTGTGGCACAAGTTCAATACTACGGAACCGGTCGTCGTAAGCATTCGGTAGCACGTGTACGTCTAGTACCGGGCGAAGGACGCATTATCATCAACAAGCGTGACCTTAACGAATACTTCGGCCTGGAAACGCTGAAACTAATCGTGAAACAACCTCTGACGCTGACTGAAACAATCGGCAAGTACGATGTACTCGTACTGGCTAACGGCGGCGGAATGAGCGGACAAGCCGGCGCAATCCGCCATGGCATCTCCCGCGCACTTCTTAAAGCAGATCCTGAATTCCGCGGATCTTTGAAACGCGCTGGATTCCTGACTCGTGATCCACGTATGAAAGAACGTAAGAAGTACGGCTTGAAAGCAGCTCGTCGTGCACCTCAGTTCTCGAAACGTTAAGATCGGTTTATACAAAGCAAACCCTTCCGGGTACAGAAATGTACCGGAAGGGTTTTTTTGTGTCCTTTTGACCGTTACGAACAAATGATTGCTAGTTACGGACGTTATCTTTATCTAAATATCCGATATAACGAACGAACATATCGATCTTTTGTTCAATATGATATAAAGATCGTCTCTAGGCTATTGACAACGATAAGTTGTGTTTTATAATGAAATAAAATAACAAAACACATTAGGATACTCGGAATTAAAACGGGAGGGTACAAATATGAATTTGTTCGAAAAGGAAGCATTAATAAACAAAGCGGCCGATGAATTCGAGAACCAGTCACCCGAAGAGCTTATTCGTTGGGCGGTGAACACATTTCCAAGCATAACGCTCGCTTGCAGCTTTGGTGCGGAAGACGTGGTTCTGGTGGATATGCTGCATAAAGTAAGCCCGGAAACAGACATTTTCTATCTAGACACGAATGTACATTTTCAGGAGACCTACGTTACAAGGGACCGCCTGCAGGATCATTATCAAAAGTCTTTTATTCAAGTACAACCTAAGCTCACTTTGGAAGAGCAAACGGCTCAATATGGTGCCGAACTGTGGTTGTCCGCGCCGAACGAATGCTGCAACATCCGTAAAGTCGATCCTTTGACGGATATTTTGAAAAATTACGATGCATGGATTACGGGAATTCGCCGGGACCAAGCTCCGACCCGGGCAAACGCCAAGAAGGTTGAATACGATGTAAAATTCGGTCTCGTTAAGTTTAATCCGCTTGCCGGCTGGACTTCGGACGATGTATGGGAGTATATTCGTTCCAATGGCATTATTTATAACGCTCTTCACGATCAGAACTACCCGAGTATCGGCTGCAGCCATTGTACAAAAGCGGTAGCTCCGGGTGAAGATCCGCGTGCGGGACGCTGGGCAGGGAATGACAAAACGGAATGCGGACTCCATAAGTAAACGGGAAACCGACATTATCAGAAGGACTAAAGGAGAGACATCCATGCAATCATCAATTGCGCCTCACGGCGGAACACTGATTAACCGCCTGGTTATGGGTAGTGAACGCGATCAACTACTTGCGGCCGCGGACGATCTGCCTCAAATTCGCATAAACAATTGGGCCATTTCCGATCTTGATCTTATTGGGGTAGGGGCTTTCTCACCGCTCACCGGCTTTCTGGATGAGAAGGATTACCTATCGGTTGTCGACCGCATGCGTCTGGCGGATGGTACCGTCTGGAGCATACCCGTGACCCTGGCGGTTGAAGAGTCGGCTGCCGAGGGACTTACAGTCGGTACACGAGCCGTTTTGGTAGGGGAAGAGGACGGCGTCGTATACGGTCTTATTGACGTCACCAGCATCTATAAAGCCGATCAGACTGCATGAGGCCCGTAAAGTCTTCAAAACGGATGATAAGGAGCATCCCGGCGTTCAGAAGCTATTATCCAGACCATCTACCTACATCGGGGGCCCTGTGCAGGTCTTAAATAGACCGAAGCCGGCTAAGTTCGAAGACTTTTACTACGATCCGGCCGAGACCCGCCGAATTTTTGCCGAAAAGAACTGGCGGACTATCGTAGGGTTCCAAACCCGTAACCCGGTCCACCGGGCTCATGAATATATTCAAAAGTCGGCTATGGAAATCGTTGACGCCTTGTTCTTAAATCCGTTGGTCGGCGAAACCAAGTCCGATGATATTTCCGCCGATGTCCGGATGAAAAGCTATCTGGTTCTCCTTGAAAATTATTATCCATCGGACCGTGCTTTTCTGGGGGTTTTTCCGGCCGCCATGCGCTATGCGGGTCCGCGGGAAGCGATTTTCCATGCTTTAGTCCGCAAAAATTACGGCTGTACCCATTTTATCGTGGGCAGGGACCACGCGGGTGTAGGCGATTACTACGGCACTTATGAAGCACAGGAAATCTTCAGTAACTTTACACCGGAAGAGATCGGCATTACACCGCTTTTCTTCGAACATAGTTTTTATTGCACAAAGTGCGGGAATATGGCATCGAGCAAAACATGCCCGCACGATAAAGCTGACCACCTGCATCTGTCGGGCACGAAAGTACGCGCCTTGCTGCGTGACGGCCAGTGTCCGCCTCAGGAGTTCACACGTCCGGAAGTGGCCAAAGTGCTCATAGACGGCATGTCAGAGCCTGTAGGCACGTCCGCACAGTAGGTATATTTGTCCACCCTGTCCCATATAGATGAATGGAGTCTATGGGGAACAGAGGTGGATTTTTTCATGCGGAGACCAAGAAAAAGGTTTGTCGTATGGCTGACCTGGGACAGCGGCATTAAGATCATCATGGCGGCCCTGCTGGTAATGCTGATGGCCTTTATGTACACCTACGAGCTGCCCTCGACCCGCACATGGAGCGAATGGTCGATGCCCCTTTCAGGGAAAACGGTTGCTCTGGATGCCGGGCACGGAGGACCTGACGGAGGGGCGGTCAGCCAATCCGGCGTTATCGAGAAGGATATCAATCTCGCGATCACTCTATATCTGCGTGATTATTTGCAGCAGGCGGGCGCTATTGTGGTGATGACCAGGGAAACGGATACGGATTTGGCCCAAGAGGGAACGAAGGGACTCAGCCGGCGGAAGACAGAAGATCTGCTAAGCCGCGCCGAATTCATAAACAGCAAGAAAGCCGACTTGTTCATAAGTATTCATCTCAATAGTATTCCGTCCGATAAGTGGAGAGGCGCACAAACGTTCTACTACCCGAATCATCCTGACAACGCGACTTTGTCCACCCTCATTCAGAATGAACTTAAAAAGAATTTGGAGAATACGGAGCGGGTCGCCAAAAAGGCGGACAAAGGCGTTTATTTGCTGAAAACGTTGAAAATGCCGAGTGCACTCGTTGAAGTCGGGTTCTTGTCCAATCCGGAAGAATCGAGACTGCTGGCCGACGACAAGTACCAGAAGAAAGTCGCCGCGTCCGTCTATCAAGCGATTTTGCGTTATTTCTCCGGGGAGAAAGTGCGTTCGTCCTAATCGGTATGGTATAATGATCTGAACAGAAATAAGCCTACCGAGGTGGAACAAATGGTGACCAAAGAGCTTATCCGGCAATCGCTTCAGCCTATAACCGATCCGACTTACGGAGCTTCTATCGTAGAACTGAACTTCGTTAAAGACGTGGTCATTAAAGAGAACCGTGTTTCTCTTACGTGTGTTTTGTCCGTTACGGATGAAAGCTACAAAGCAAGTATAAAAGAACGCATTGAATCCGCTTTGTCCCAAATTGGAGCCGAAGGGGTTCATATTCGTTTTCGGGAAATAACGGATTATGAGAAAAACCAGCTCCCCGCTCTTGAGGGTGTATCCTCGGCGGAAAGCGGTGAAACTGCCGGTGCAGACGCCGGGACGGGGGAAGGAGCGGCTCCTTTGCTGAATCCGGATTCTCCCGTCAATTTTATCGCCGTTGCAAGCGGTAAGGGCGGCGTTGGGAAGTCTACCGTTACGGCGAACCTTGCTGTCGCGTTGGCGCGTCTCGGCAAAAGAGTGGGGATTATGGACGCCGACATCTACGGTTTCAGTATTCCGGACATGATGGGCATAGAGGAACAGCCTCAGCTCGTCAATAACCGGATCCTCCCCGTAGAAAAATTCGGCGTTAAAGTTATCTCCATGGGGTTCTTTGTAGAGGATAACTCCCCGGTGATTTGGCGTGGCCCTATGCTGGGCAAGATGCTCCATAACTTCTTCCACGAAGTGGATTGGGGAGAACTGGACTATCTGCTGCTTGATCTGCCTCCAGGAACGGGCGACATCGCGCTGGATATTCATCAGCTGCTGCCGCAAAGCAAAGAGATCCTTGTCACGACTCCGCACGCTACGGCTGCATTTGTGGCAGCGAGAGCGGGCGCTATGGCCGTGCATACGAAACATGACATTATCGGTGTGGTGGAGAACATGGCCTACTACGAGTGTTCCAAATGCGGTGAGAAGGATTACGTCTTCGGCCGCGGTGGAGGGGGCATGCTGGCGGAACAGCTGCATACCCAACTGCTTGCCCAAATTCCATTGGGCGCACCGGACAACCATATTTCCGAACCCGATTATTCCCCGTCGGTTTATAAAGAAGAGTCCACTACCGGACAACTATATTTGGACCTGGCACGGAGTGTCGTTCAACAAACCCGAAAGGACTGATGCGTACGCATCAGTCCTTTTGTTAATATTCGGAATCTTGATCTTTTTTGCCCTTTTTGTTCGGGGATTCCTTTTCATCCTGACCTTGCTCTCCTTGATCGCCTTCCTGACCCTGATCTTGTTTGTTTTTTTGTTCTCCTTGGCCGCCGCCTTCGCCCCCGGAACCCTGACCGCCTTGTTCACCCCCGCCTTGGCCGCCTTTGCCACCTTGCCCACCCTGGCCGCCACCTTGACCGCCTTGCCCTTGACCTCCGGCTTCTTTGGGGATAATGCCCTCCTCCATGACTTTTCTCATGATGGTGAGCATTTGAGCCTGGAATAAGGGGCTCTGGAAAGACTCCTGTATAACATTCATCATCTGTTGGCGGTATTGGGTAGTTCGGGTCAGTTCCATCATAAGCTGCTGGTATTCGGGGTTTTTCATGATTTGCAGGAGCTGTTTCTGATACTCCGGATCTTTCATTAAATCCTTATGGAGCTGCTTATCCTGCGTACTCACTACTTTGGCGAAATCACCGGCGAAACGCGGATCTTTCATCATATCCCTTACGAATTTGCTGCTTTCCGTACTTGTCAGCACATCTTTGACCGCAGTTTGCATCTGCAATTTCTGACCTTCGGTCAACATGCTGACCGAAGAATTGCCCGAACCTGCCGAGGATAAACTGGAGCGGGAAGCTTTATCGATCGCCGCACGGCCTTCGTCTGACTTTAGAATGTCAAGCACCATGGATTTGGTTTCTTTATAATTTCCTTGGGATGATGAAGATCCCTGTGAAGAATTGTCGGAGCTGCAGGAAGCTAAGAGAAAAACCGCAAATAAGGCAGGAACATAACGCACCGTTTTCCGATTCATTGTGCACACAAGCTCCCTTCCCCTGAATTAGTACCGTTAGTATGCGTGGGGGGGAGCCTTTTCATAAACGGGTGCCATGGTTGATTACTGAGAAATTTGGGCGGATTTGCCCTCTTCAAGACATGTATGTACGATTACGGGAATTAGTAAACCTGTTTAAACGACTGTTCTTCAACGGCTTTATTCTCGGTCTGCGCCTGTTTCATTAGTTCCGAAACCGTCACGAATTCATATCCCTTGCTCTTGAGCTGGTCGATAATGGCAGGAAGAGCCTCATGGGTCTGTTTGGATGAATCGCTGGCATGGAGCAGAACGATATCGCCGGGATGCGCTTTGCTTACAACGCGGCTGATGATGGTCTCCACTCCGGGATTTTTCCAATCCAGAGAGTCCGTATCCCACTGAATAACCTTATACCCTAACTGGTCCGCGATACCGAGCACCCTTTTGTCGAAATCGCCGTTGGGCATACGGATCAAATTAGGACTTTTACCGGTAAGCTCCTTAAGGACACCATCTGCTGTCTGGATTTGTTTACGGATCTCCTCGTCACCCAGACTGCTGTAGTTCACGTGCTTATGGCCGTGACTTCCGATTTCATAGCCGTTCTTAACGATCCGGTTTACGATATCGGGATGGCTTTTGCTCCAGGGCGAGGAAAGAAAGAATGTTGCGTTTTTAACACCCTTTTGTTCCAGTACATCCAGTATCGGAGCCGTACGAGTTTCACCCCATGAGATGTCGAACGTCAAAGCGATCTGTTTCTTTTCCGTTTTTACATTGTAGATAGCCGCAGGACCCCCGCTTGAAAAAACCGCCATATTCCCCCGTTCCGAATAAACGATACCTGCGGCGAAAACTACGGCGACACCGATAAAGACGGCTTGTTTTATTTTCTTGCCGTTAAAGACGTAAAAATGGCTCACGCTTGCTCCAGCCTCCTTCTCCTTGGACTTGTATTCCGGCTTAGTAAAATGTATGCTCGTACCATCGAGTTATGCGTTAAAGAGAAAGGAGAACGGGAAATTGAAGTGGAGAGAGCTGTTTAAGCATTTCGGTGAAATGAAACACTATCTGATTGCTTCCGTTTTGGTTTTTGCAGCCGGGTTAGTAATGGGGATGATGTACCCCGACCGCTTTCAGGCTTTCTTGGATCAGCAGATGCAGGGCCTGGAGAAAATTTCGGGACTGGTTAAAGGCAAGGAAAACCTTAGCCTCTGGTTGTTTATCGTTATTTTTCTGAATAATGCTATTAAGTCATTGATGTTTGTATACCTCGGTCTGTTTTTCGGTATTCTTCCCTTAATGGTTCTCCTGGTAAACGGGATGCTGCTGGGTTATGTCATCCAATATCAGATGGAGGCGCAAAGCCTCGCTTATGTTCTGAAAGGAATCCTGCCGCATGGAATCCTGGAGATACCGGCTATTATCGTGGCCTGCGCTTATGGCCTCCGACTCGGTATTCTTGTTATCAAAATGATCGGGGGACTTTTCACTTCCAAAAGAAGCGGGAACGCCGCCGCCGAGTTCAAGCGTGTTATGAGGTTGACACGCCCTTTAATTTTACTTGTCGTAGGAACGCTGCTTCTGGCGGCAGTCGTGGAAAGCACAGTGACTCTTTGGCTTTTAAAAGGATAACAATTGTAAAAATTTTCTTAAGCTCCGTCATAAAAATGACCAAACATGAGCATAACAGTAAAGCGGAACGGTTACCTGCGTTCATTAGGTGTAGGGGCCTTCCCGCTGTTGTGTATGCAGAGTCGATTTTGAGGGGAGCTAGAATAAGTTGATGCTTGGATTTCTTTTTAATGACAGGGAATGCAGAGAACTGGACTATGTACTAAGAAAAGAATTAGACGAAATGCTCTTCGATCTTAACGATAAGAGAATGGACGAAGAGATTAAGAAAGCTATAGAGTCCCGCTATAAGGTCATCTTCAGGATGTATGCAAGGCTTGCTTCGCCTAGGGAAATATCCAAATACGCAAGGAACCGTGTCCAGCATCAAAAAAAGTCTTGACTGAAGGCAAGCTTTCATGGTAAATTGAATTTCGCTGATTCGACAAGTTTTTCATTTAACAAGCCAAGCAAAAAAAGAATTTTAAAAAAAGCTTGCAATGAATAGTCGATCTGTGATATATTAATTAAGTCGCCGCTGAAACTTAGCGGGTTACGACGAAGCGATAAATGATAGAAATTGTCCTTTGAAAACTGAACAACGAGTGATTGAAGCGTCTCAGTAATGAGACATTAAATGAGAAGAAATTCTCGTCAGCAACGAATGTTTGAGCTTAATCAGCTTGAGATAAACCGCTGGCCTTACGGCCGGCACAACTTTATCGGAGAGTTTGATCCTGGCTCAGGACGAACGCTGGCGGCGTGCCTAATACATGCAAGTCGAGCGGACTTGAAGAGAAGCTTGCTTCTCCGATGGTTAGCGGCGGACGGGTGAGTAACACGTAGGCAACCTGCCTGTAAGATCGGGATAACTACCGGAAACGGTAGCTAAGACCGGATAACCGGTTTCTCCGCATGGAGAGACTGTGAAACACGGAGCAATCTGTGGCTTACGGATGGGCCTGCGGCGCATTAGCTAGTTGGTGAGGTAACGGCTCACCAAGGCGACGATGCGTAGCCGACCTGAGAGGGTGAACGGCCACACTGGGACTGAGACACGGCCCAGACTCCTACGGGAGGCAGCAGTAGGGAATCTTCCGCAATGGACGAAAGTCTGACGGAGCAACGCCGCGTGAGTGATGAAGGTTTTCGGATCGTAAAGCTCTGTTGCCAGGGAAGAACGCCAAGGAGAGTAACTGCTCTTTGGGTGACGGTACCTGAGAAGAAAGCCCCGGCTAACTACGTGCCAGCAGCCGCGGTAATACGTAGGGGGCAAGCGTTGTCCGGAATTATTGGGCGTAAAGCGCGCGCAGGCGGTTTTTTAAGTCTGGTGTTTAATCCCGAGGCTCAACCTCGGTTCGCACCGGAAACTGGGAGACTGGAGTGCAGGAGAGGAAAGTGGAATTCCACGTGTAGCGGTGAAATGCGTAGAGATGTGGAGGAACACCAGTGGCGAAGGCGACTTTCTGGCCTGTAACTGACGCTGAGGCGCGAAAGCGTGGGGAGCAAACAGGATTAGATACCCTGGTAGTCCACGCCGTAAACGATGCATGCTAGGTGTTAGGGGTTTCGATACCCTTGGTGCCGAAGTTAACACAGTAAGCATGCCGCCTGGGGAGTACGCTCGCAAGAGTGAAACTCAAAGGAATTGACGGGGACCCGCACAAGCAGTGGAGTATGTGGTTTAATTCGAAGCAACGCGAAGAACCTTACCAGGTCTTGACATCCCTCTGACCGGCTTAGAGATAAGCCTTTCCTTCGGGACAGAGGTGACAGGTGGTGCATGGTTGTCGTCAGCTCGTGTCGTGAGATGTTGGGTTAAGTCCCGCAACGAGCGCAACCCTTGAACTTAGTTGCCAGCAGGTAGAGCTGGGCACTCTAAGTTGACTGCCGGTGACAAACCGGAGGAAGGCGGGGATGACGTCAAATCATCATGCCCCTTATGACCTGGGCTACACACGTACTACAATGGCCGGTACAACGGGAAGCGAAGGAGCGATCTGGAGCCAATCCTAGAAAAGCCGGTCTCAGTTCGGATTGCAGGCTGCAACTCGCCTGCATGAAGTCGGAATTGCTAGTAATCGCGGATCAGCATGCCGCGGTGAATACGTTCCCGGGTCTTGTACACACCGCCCGTCACACCACGAGAGTTTACAACACCCGAAGTCGGTGAGGTAACCGCAAGGGGCCAGCCGCCGAAGGTGGGGTAGATGATTGGGGTGAAGTCGTAACAAGGTAGCCGTATCGGAAGGTGCGGCTGGATCACCTCCTTTCTATGGAGACTCGGGTCCTGCAACGGACCCAGTCAAGAAGGCAGTGCCTTCAACCTTCAATCACTCGTTGTCAGTTTTGAAAGGGCAAGAACCTTTCAAGCTACAAACCTTCTGGAGTTTGGCGACTCCGGAGACCACGCAATTCGTTTGGTGACGATGGCGGAAGGGAACCACGCGTACCCATCCCGAACACGACCGTTAAGCCTTCCAGCGCCGATGGTACTTGGACCGAAGGGTCCTGGGAGAGTAGGACGTTGCCAAGCGAACCCACTTTGTGGGTTTTTATTTTGCGAAAAGAGCAGGCAGTTGCTTGCTGGCACGCAAGACCAAAGTGAGTAAGCACTCACGACATACGGGCCCTTAGCTCAGCTGGTTAGAGCGCACCCCTGATAAGGGTGAGGTCGGTGGTTCGAGTCCACTAGGGCCCACCATTTCCTGACAACCATATAAGGAACTCTTTTGGGGCCATAGCTCAGCTGGGAGAGCGCCTGCCTTGCAAGCAGGAGGTCAGCGGTTCGATCCCGCTTGGCTCCACCAAAAACCGTCTTCAACATCCTCATAATTTCCAGTAAATTACGGGTTGATCTGAAGATGCATGATATGGTAAGATACTTCTTGCCGCTTTGAGCGGTAACGAAGCAAGTTGATCCTTGAAAACTAGATAGCGAAACATGTAACTAGAATCATCCAAAACCTTGATGGTTTGATGTGTTCATCAATATTGTATTGATGAGAGGTCAAGCTAATAAGGGCACACGGAGGATGCCTAGGCGCTAGGAGCCGAAGAAGGACGTGGCGAACGACGAAATGCCTCGGGGAGCCGTAAGCAGGCTTTGATCCGGGGATGTCCGAATGGGGGAACCCAGCTGTGGTAATGCGCAGTTACCATGCAGTGAATACATAGCTGCATTGGAGGCACACCCAGGGAACTGAAACATCTAAGTACCTGGAGGAAAAGAAAACAATAGTGATTCCGTCAGTAGCGGCGAGCGAACGCGGATTAGCCCAAACCAAGGAGCTTGCTCCTTGGGGTTGTAGGACGTCAACATGGCAAAAGTTCATTAGGTGAAGTGATCTGGAAAGGTCCGCTGCAAAAGGTAACAGCCCTGTAGCCGAAAGTGAACGTATGCCTAGACGGATCCTGAGTACGGCGGGACACGTGAAACCCCGTCGGAATCCGGCAGGACCATCTGCCAAGGCTAAATACTCCCTAGCGACCGATAGTGAAGCAGTACCGTGAGGGAAAGGTGAAAAGCACCCCGGGAGGGGAGTGAAAAAGAACCTGAAACCGTGTGCCTACAAGAAGTCAGAGCCCGTTAACGGGTGATGGCGTGCCTTTTGTAGAATGAACCGGCGAGTTACGTTTGCATGCGAGGTTAAGCTGAAAAGGCGGAGCCGCAGCGAAAGCGAGTCTGAATAGGGCGACTATAGTATGCAGGCGTAGACCCGAAACCGTGTGATCTACCCCTGTCCAGGGTGAAGGTGCGGTAACACGCACTGGAGGCCCGAACCCACGAATGTTGAAAAATTCGGGGATGAGGTGGGGGTAGCGGAGAAATTCCAATCGAACTCGGAGATAGCTGGTTCTCCCCGAAATAGCTTTAGGGCTAGCCTCGGGGGATGTGTCGTGGAGGTAAAGCACTGATTGGGTGCGGGGCCCGCCAAGGGTTACCAAGTCCAGTCAAACTCTGAATGCCACAGACATTACCCCGGGAGTCAGACAGTGAGTGCTAAGATCCATTGTCAAGAGGGAAACAGCCCAGATCATCAGCTAAGGTCCCCAAGTGTGTGTTAAGTGGGAAAGGATGTGGAGTTGCACAGACAACCAGGATGTTGGCTTAGAAGCAGCCACCATTTAAAGAGTGCGTAATAGCTCACTGGTCGAGTGACTCTGCGCCGAAAATGTAACGGGGCTAAACACACCACCGAAGCTATGACTTGCACCTTGTGTGCATGGGTAGGGGAGCGTTCTGTACGGAGTGAAGGTAGATCGTGAGGACTGCTGGACTGTACAGAAGTGAGAATGCCGGTATGAGTAACGAAAAGATCAGTGAGAATCTGATCCGCCGAAAGCCTAAGGGTTCCTGAGGAAGGTTCGTCCGCTCAGGGTAAGTCGGGACCTAAGGCGAGGCCGAAAGGCGTAGTCGAAGGACAACAGGTTGAAATTCCTGTACCACCGTAAGCCGTTACGAGCAATGGAGTGACGCAGCAGGGTAGGGACGCGGACTGATGGATGTCCGTCCAAGCAGTGAGGCTGATGTGTAGGCAAATCCGCACATCATAAGGCTGGGCTGTGATGGGGAGCGAAAATTACAGTAGCGAAGGTCTTGATCTCACACTGCCGAGAAAAGCTTCTAGCCAGGCGAAGGTGCCCGTACCGCAAACCGACACAGGTGGGCGAGAAGAGAATTCTAAGGCGCGCGGAAGAACTCTCGTTAAGGAACTCGGCAAAATGACCCCGTAACTTCGGGAGAAGGGGTGCCCCGGTAGTGTGAATAGCACGAGGGGGCCGCAGTGAAAAGGCCCAAGCGACTGTTTAGCAAAAACACAGGTCTATGCGAAGCCGCAAGGCGAAGTATATGGGCTGACGCCTGCCCGGTGCTGGAAGGTTAAGGGGAGCGGTTAGGGGTAACCCGAAGCTGTGAACCGAAGCCCCAGTAAACGGCGGCCGTAACTATAACGGTCCTAAGGTAGCGAAATTCCTTGTCAGGTAAATTCTGACCCGCACGAATGGCGTAACGACTTGGGCGCTGTCTCAACGAGAGATCCGGTGAAATTTTAATACCTGTGAAGATGCAGGTTACCCGCGACAAGACGGAAAGACCCCATGGAGCTTTACTGCAGCTTGATATTGGACTTTGGTACGATCTGTACAGGATAGGTGGGAGCCTTTGAAGCCTGAGCGCCAGCTTGGGTGGAGGCGCCGTTGGGATACCACCCTGATCGTATCGGAGTTCTAACCTACTACCGTAATCCGGTAGAGGGACCGTGTCAGGTGGGCAGTTTGACTGGGGCGGTCGCCTCCTAAAGAGTAACGGAGGCGCCCCAAGGTTCCCTCAGAATGGTTGGAAATCATTCGAAGAGTGCAAAGGCATAAGGGAGCTTGACTGCGAGACATACAGGTCGAGCAGGGACGAAAGTCGGGCTTAGTGATCCGGTGGTACCGCATGGAAGGGCCATCGCTCAACGGATAAAAGCTACCCTGGGGATAACAGGCTTATCTCCCCCAAGAGTCCACATCGACGGGGAGGTTTGGCACCTCGATGTCGGCTCATCGCATCCTGGGGCTGAAGTAGGTCCCAAGGGTTGGGCTGTTCGCCCATTAAAGCGGTACGCGAGCTGGGTTCAGAACGTCGTGAGACAGTTCGGTCCCTATCTGTCGCGGGCGCAGGAAATTTGAGAGGAGCTGTCCTTAGTACGAGAGGACCGGGATGGACGTACCGCTGGTGTACCAGTTGTCTCGCCAGAGGCATCGCTGGGTAGCTATGTACGGAAGGGATAAGCGCTGAAAGCATCTAAGCGTGAAGCCCCCCTCAAGATGAGATTTCCCAGTATGTAAGACCCCTTGAAGACGACGAGGTAGATAGGTTGGAGGTGGAAGCACAGCAATGTGTGGAGCTGACCAATACTAATCGGTCGAGGGCTTGACCACCAAACATGTGCGGAGTACAGGTTACTTCGAAAGCATATGCTACGTGTTCATGAGAATGTTCACGGCATCAGAAGCATACCCAGCGTATGCACCACAAGATCTTTGGATGGATCGACTGCACGTTTCGCTGCTAGTTTTCAGGGAGCAACCCTGATGTGTCTGCATAGACACCTGTTTGGTGACGATGGCGGAAGGGAACCACGCGTACCCATCCCGAACACGACCGTTAAGCCTTCCAGCGCCGATGGTACTTGGACCGAAGGGTCCTGGGAGAGTAGGACGTTGCCAAGCGATATTCCCTGATAGCTCAGTTGGTAGAGCACTCGACTGTTAATCGAGTTGTCACAGGTTCGAGTCCTGTTCGGGGAGCCACGCTTCCATAGCTCAGTAGGTAGAGTGCTTCCATGGTAAGGAAGAGGTCACCGGTTCGAATCCGGTTGGAAGCTTATTAGGGCCCGTTGGTCAAGGGGTTAAGACACCTCCCTTTCACGGAGGTAACAGGGGTTCGAATCCCCTACGGGTCATTACTGGGCGGACGCTTAGCTCAGCTGGGAGAGCATCTGCCTTACAAGCAGAGGGTCGGCGGTTCGATCCCGTCAGCGTCCACCACCATGCCGTTGTAGCTCAATTGGTAGAGCAACTGACTTGTAATCAGTAGGTTGGGGGTTCAAGTCCTCTCGACGGCACCACGTTTTATTGGGGGTTAGCCAAGCGGTAAGGCAACGGACTTTGACTCCGTCATGCATAGGTTCAAATCCTATACCCCCAGCCATTTTAGTACGAGCCATTAGCTCAGTTGGTAGAGCACCTGACTTTTAATCAGGGTGTCGAAGGTTCGAGTCCTTCATGGCTCACCATTGTTCCAACTTGCGCGTGTGGCGGAATTGGCAGACGCACTAGACTTAGGATCTAGCGTCTTTGACGTGGGGGTTCAAGTCCCTCCACGCGCACCAGATTTATGCGGAAGTGGCTCAGCGGTAGAGCATCGCCTTGCCAAGGCGAGGGTCGCGGGTTCGATTCCCGTCTTCCGCTCCATAATTTCATATGTGCCCTTAGCTCAGCTGGATAGAGCGTTTGACTACGAATCAAAAGGCCGGGAGTTCGAATCTCTCAGGGCACGCCATTCATATTTCGGGACGTAGCTCAGCTTGGTAGAGCACCTGGTTTGGGACCAGGGGGTCGCATGTTCAAATCGTGTCGTCCCGACCATATGTATGCGGGTGTAGTTCAATGGTAGAACTCCAGCCTTCCAAGCTGGTAGCGTGGGTTCGATTCCCATCACCCGCTCCATACATAACCAACAAAGATCTCATAGAGGTCTTTTTTTATTTATCCGAAATCATTCAGAGTTAAAACTTACTTAGCTTTCCTTTAATTCTCAAGCATTTTTCGCCAAAAATAGCTATAATGCAACGCGTGAATGTGGTAAAATATTCTGAAATGAGCATGAAATCAGACGAAATTTGGTGTGATTATCAGTAGAGAGAAGAGGCGAGGACATGTCGGATAACGAAACAATCGTTCAGAAAAATTCTACGAACAACTTGCTTCGCAGAGATGTGCGTTTTCTTGGGCATATTCTTGGGGAAGTACTGGTCCATCAAGGAGGCAATGAGCTCCTGGCAGTCGTAGAAAAGATCCGCGAACTGAGTAAATCCCTTCGGGCTCAATATGACCCAGCCATCTATGCGGAATTTAAAGCGACGATCGACGGGCTGCAGCCTGAAATTCGCCACCGGGTTATTCGTGCTTTTGCGATTTACTTTCAACTCGTTAATATTGCCGAGCAAACCCACCGTATTCGCAGAAAGCGCGACTATGAGCGTTCTTCGGGAGAAACGGTTCAGCCCGGCTCCATCGAAAGCATTGTTCAGCAGTTGAAGCAGAATCAGATCTCCTACCGTGAGGTTCAGGAAATTCTGCAGACGATCTCGCTTGAACTCGTTATGACTGCCCATCCTACAGAAGCTACACGCCGCGCGGTTCTGGATATTCACCAGCGTATTTCACAGGACGTGATGTACCTGGATAATCCGACGCTCACCTACCGGGAGAGAGAGCAGCTTAGAGAAAAGCTTCTGGCCGAGGTTATGACGCTTTGGCAAACCGACGAACTGCGCAACCGGAAACCGACTGTCATCGACGAAGTTCAGAACGGCCTTTATTATTTTGATGAAACCTTATTTGATGTTCTTCCTGAGGTTTACCAAGAGTTGGAGCGTTGTTTGGATAAATACTATCCGAATGAAACATGGCACGTGCCTAGTTTCCTTAAATTCGGTTCCTGGATCGGCGGAGACCGTGACGGTAACCCATCCGTTACCTCTGATGTTACTTGGGAGACGCTGGAGCTGCACCGCGGCCTTGCTTTGAAAAAGTACGAAACGATTCTCGTAGATGTCATGTATCACTTAAGCTTCAGCAAGAACCTTGCTGAGATCAGTGATGAGCTGCAGAAATCCATTGAGGCCGATCATGAAGTTTTTGGTCCCCGCAATGATTTCTGGAGCAATGACGACGAGCCATACCGTACGAAGATTGCTTACATGATCGAGAAAGTTAAAAACACGGGGAATTCCCAAGTGGCAAGCTTACAGAAGTATACCTCACCGGATGAAATGATTGCGGATCTCTATGTGATCGAAAGAAGCTTGCGGAGCCATTTCGCCGATTATGCGGCGGACCGGTATATCAAGAAGCTGATCCGTCAGGTAGAATTGTTCGGATTCCATCTGGCTACCCTCGACGTTCGTCAACACAGCCGCGAGCATGAGCTGGCTATGACGGAAATCCTTAACCGGATGGGTATCGTAGAGGACTACAGCAAGCTCAGTGAGAAGGAGAAAATCGAGCTGCTGAGCAAGCTTCTCGACGAGCCGCGGCCGATTACATCCCCTTACATGGTATACTCCGAGTCCACTCAGGAATGTCTGGATGTATACAGAAATATTTATAAGGCGCAGCATGAGTTCGGACGCTATTGCTTGAACAGCTATCTGATCAGTATGACTCAGGGCGCGAGCGATATGCTGGAAGTGATGGTCTTTGCCAAGGAAGTGGGACTCTACCGCAAGGAAGCCGACGGTACGGTTGTAAGCACCATCCAATCGGTGCCGCTTTTTGAAACGATCGACGACCTGCATGCGGCTCCGGAAATTATGGATACTCTTCTTAAAATTCCGGCGTATCGTGCAAGCTTGGACCCTATCGCGCCTATGCACGAAATTATGCTGGGTTATTCCGACAGCAATAAAGACGGCGGCGTTATTACCGCTAACTGGGAGCTGCGCGTCGCACTGCGTGCTCTTACGGATACCGGCAACAAAAACGGCGTTAAGCTGAAGTTCTTCCACGGACGCGGCGGTTCGCTCGGACGCGGCGGTATGCCGCTGAACCGGAGCATCCTGGCGCAGCCGGTAGATACGATCGGCGGCGGTATTAAGATTACGGAGCAGGGCGAGGTGCTTTCATCCCGCTATTCGCTGCAAGGTATTGCGTACCGCAGTCTTGAGCAGGCCACGTTTGCCTTGATCAAAGGAGCGGTGCTGGCACGCAATCCGCAAAAGCATCCGCTTGAATCGGAATGGGAAAGCATCATGAAAGGAATTTCGGAAAAAGCGCAGAATAAGTATCAGGACCTTATTTTCCGTGATCCGGATTTCATGACTTTCTTCAAGCAATCGACGCCTCTTCCCGAGGTCGGAGAACTGAATATCGGTTCGCGTCCTTCCAAACGTAACAACAGCGACCGGTTTGAAGATTTGCGCGCGATTCCGTGGGTATTCGCCTGGACGCAGAGCCGTTATCTCCTTCCGGCCTGGTATGCTGCGGGTACGGCGCTTCAGGACTTTTATCAAAATAAGGCAGAAAATATGGCGGTTCTTAAGAACATGTACGAGAACTGGCCTTTCTTCAAATCGATGATCGACGGTTTGCAAATGGCACTGGCCAAAGCGGACCTTCTCATCGCCAAAGAGTATGGCAGCCTGCTTAAGGAAGACAGCATCGCCAAACGCATTTACGAGCTGATCAGCGAAGAATACGACCTGACTTCCAAGCTGATCCTGGAAATTACCGGACAGCAGGAGATTCTGGATAACGTGCCGGTTATTCAAGAGTCTATCCGACTTCGCAATCCGTACGTCGATCCGCTCAGCTACCTCCAGGTGGATCTGCTCAAAGAACTGCGCGGAGCGCGTGAGAATAACGAAGACGACAGCTTCCTGCTGCGTGAAGTTCTTCTTACGATCAACGGCATTGCAGCCGGCCTCCGCAATACAGGCTGATAACGGACAACATCGCATAGGCACTGAAAACAAAGAGTCAAGCCGTCCTCCGGGCGGCTCGACTTTGTGTGTTTTACCGAACATAAGTGAAAAGAAGCCCCGTACTTCCTAGGGTTGGAGGAGTTATCTTGAATTTAGTAGAAACACGATTAGCCAAGCTTGCAAGGAATGGAGATCGTGGTGCTTTTGAGGAACTGGTGAATTTGTATAAAGATAAAATATTTCACCTGGCCTACAGAATGCTCGGTAACAAGCAGGAAGCCGAAGATGCAGTGCAGGACACTTTCCTGCGCGTCTACAACAACTTAGACCGGTATGACGAGAATCAGAAGTTTTCCACCTGGATCTTCCGTATCGGAACCAACTTATGCATAGACCGGCTGCGCAAACGCAAACCGACCTATTCCCTCGACGCCGAAATGCCGGACAGTGAAGGGAACGATTTTTACGCCATGCTTGCGAGCAAAGATGAGCTGCCCGAGGACCAGATCGTTCTTTCGGAAACACAGCAAGTAATTCGCAGAGCCATCCAAACCTTGCCGGAAAAATACAAATCCGTCGTTATCCTGCGCTATCTCCACGATATGTCGCTCCAGGAAATCGGAGATGTACTCGGTATGCCCGTTACGACCGTCAAGACACGGGTCCACCGCGGCCGGGAGTATTTACGAAAAAAATTAGATACGGATGCAAATTTTTCTCTGTAAGCCCGATTTTTTTGAAACATCTTCTCCCGCCATACGTATGGTACTATACTATCGGCCAAGAACGAGAAAGGAGTGGCTTCGATGAATTGCAAACAGGCCCTCCCTTTGATGCACGAATATTTGGATGGGGACTTGCAGGGGGCCCAGGCGCTGGAGCTAAAGCAGCACCTTTTGTCATGTCCGGAATGCAACTCGCTGTTCCGGCAGATGGAAACGACGGATGCGCTCGTTCGTTCCATTCCTGCTCCAACCGTGTCAAGTGATCTCACGAACCGTATTATGGGCAGTCTCCCTCCCGTTAAGAAGCGGAAGCCGTGGACGCAGTGGATCCGCAGACATCCTGCGGTTTCGGTAGCGGCTGTTTTTCTGTTAACGATGGCGGGCAGCTTTATGACCCTGTGGAATAACAACACCGAGTTAATGGTACGGGGTGCAGACCTGGAACGGGTTATCATCCAAGGCGATAAAGTGATCGTGCCCAAAGGAGAGACGGTTAAAGGCAATCTGGTGGTCGAGAACGGCCAACTGGTTGTAGAAGACGACGCCAATGTGGAAGGGAATCTGGTCGTTATCGACGGCAATATGAATTTGGCTTCGACGGCTCATATAACCGGGGATAAAATTCGCATTGACGAAGCTCTAAGCTGGATCTGGTTTAAACTGAACGATCTCATGCATTGACCTGCTTAACCCAAACAGCATGCATATCTCATACAGCCAAAGTCCTCATGGGGTATCCCGGAGGGCTTTTTTCTTTTGTAAACCGAAATGGGGGAGAATAGAAGAATCGTTCGGATTGTGGTATTATCAAGGAATAGACAGATAAAAATAAGAAAAAAATCTGGATTTTTACGCGTTGATTTGGGGGAACTCCAGTGGAATTATTCGCAGATATTTCCATCACAGATATTATTGATATCTCGATTGTCAGCTATGTGGTTTATAAATTGATTATGCTGCTGCGCGGAACAAGAGCCGTACAGCTTATGAAAGGGATCATCGTCGTACTGGTCGCTTGGGCGCTGAGTGTCGCTTTCAACCTGAACACGCTGCAGTGGATCATGAACCAGATGTTTACGGTGGGTCTGATCGCCATTATTATTATTTTCCAGCCCGAGCTTAGAAGAGCCTTGGAACAGCTGGGCCGCGGACGTCTTTTCTCGCGAAGTTCGATGGATGTGGACCAGGACGTCAACATCCGCATCGGTGAAGTGATTAAAGCGATGAATTACTTGTCCAGGCGGAAGATCGGGGCTTTGATCGTATTTGAAAAAGAAACAGGCCTGACCGATTACATCGAGTCGGGAATCGCTGTAGGCGGACGGATCAGTTCCGAGCTGCTCATTAATATATTTATTCCGAACACGCCTTTGCACGACGGCGCGGTTATTATCCGGAACAACCAGCTGATGGCGGCGGGTTGTTATTTGCCCCTTTCGGAAAATCCATTTATCAGTAAAGAGCTCGGAACCCGGCACAGGGCGGCTATCGGAATGAGTGAGGTTTCGGACGCCGTTTGCCTGATCGTGTCGGAAGAGACGGGACAAATCTCGCTGTCGCTCAACGGGCAGGTTGTGCGGGATATCAAGGAAGAATCCTTGATTTCGAAGCTTTTTGATGAATTGAAGCCGAAAGCCAAAGACCGTCAAAACCCTTTCAAGAAATGGTGGGAGGGACGCAAACGTGGATAGATGGCTTAGAAATACAAATGTCGTCCGGGTAATCGCGGTCATTATCGGAATACTTCTGTGGGCGGTTGTCCGGATGGAAGGGACTAACGTTACGAATTCGTCAACATCCGGAATTAAAGAGCTGCCGATCAGCAATGTGCAAATCACACCGAAGTACGATTCGGATAAATATTATATTTCTTCGATTGAGCCCAGCCGGGTGCAGGTGATTTTGAAGGGGAAAGACTCTGCGCTTAAGCGGGTGAGCACGAGTGAATATAAAGTGGTACTGGATTTGACCAAGGCAGGCGGTAAAGGAGAATACGTGCTTCCTCTGGAAGCGGTCGGCTTCCCGTCGTCTTTGCAGGTGGATATCGTGCCGCGGAACGTCAAGGTAGTCGTCGAAGAGCAGGAAATGAAGGAAGTTCCCGTGAAGATTAATGTAAAAGGAACTCCGCAGCCCGGCTATAAATCCGGCGATCCTATCGCCAAACCGAGCAAGGTGCATGTATCCGTTCCGGCAAGCAAAGCGGATGAGGTGGCAACGGTCCAAGGCGAAATCTCGGTGGATAAGGCGGATTCGGCGGTAACCAAGCAGGTGAAGCTGAAGGTCTATAACAAAGACGGCCGCGAATTGCCATACGATATAAGGCCTGCCGTGGTGGACGTGGATGTTCCCGTTACGAGTCCGTTTAAAACGGTGCCTCTGCAGATCCAGCTGACCGGCAGCCTGCCTTCGGGCTACAGCATCGGATCGATCAAGCAGAATCCGGATAAGATCATGGTTTACGGACCGCAAAACGTGCTGGACGGCATGGATTTCTATTCGGGAGTTACGCTTAAGATCGATGGACTCAAAGAAACGAAAGAATTTACTTTAGACATTCCTTTGCAAAAAGGAATGACTCAGATTGAGCCGACGAAGGTGCAGGTAACCGTTGAAATCGTCTCCTCCATCAAAAAGGATTATCCGGGAATCCCGCTGAAAATAGTAGGACAGGCGGAAGGAACGGAAGTGAAGTTCACGGACCCTGCTAACGGCAGCATCACGCTGTCTCTGGAAGGAGCGGCGCCTCAAATCGAGGCCGTTAAACCGGAAGATATTCAGGCTATCGTGGATGTGAGCAATCTGCCCCCGGGAACGCATGAACTGCCGATAACACTTAACCTGCCGCCGTATATCAAGGATGGCGGTACCGCGGTTACGAAGGCTAAGGTCGTCATTACGGCGGCCCAGACGCAAACCGAGTCGAAAAATCCGAGCGCTACGCCGATCCCGACTCCGACTCCATCCCAGAAACCGGACACGGCGGAGGAAACGGTCCCTAAAAATGAGCCGTAACCCCTTAAACGGGAATTTTCCTTCGTAAGTTATAAGGGATATGTTAAAATCATGACAAGTTACCAGGATTTATAAAGAGATGATTAAACCGATACGGTCTAAACGTGCAGTTTATGAGAAGAGGGGAAGAGAACGATGGGGAAATATTTTGGAACGGATGGAGTTCGCGGGGTAGCTAATCAGGAACTTACACCGGAGCTGGCTTTTGAGATCGGACGCTGCGGAGGGTACGTGCTAACACGCCAGGCTCAGCATCCGAAAGTAGTCATCGGCCAGGACACGCGTATTTCGGGTCCTATGCTGGAAGCGGCGCTGGTCGCAGGTCTCCTGTCGATCGGAGCGAACGTGATCCGCCTCGGCGTCGTCTCTACGCCTGCCGTCGCGTATTTGACGCGCGTGCTTGGCGCCGACGCCGGCGTTATGATCTCCGCCTCCCATAATCCCGTGGAAGACAACGGGATCAAATTTTTCGGCGGAGACGGGTTTAAGCTGCTCGATGAGACGGAGCTTGAAATCGAGCGCCTCCTCGACGCGGACGGCGACGAGCTGCCGCGGCCGGTGGGCGGCGAGATCGGTACCGTGTCGGATGACCCGAAGGCGAAGTTCCTGTACGCCGACTTCGTTAAGTCGACCGTGCAGCATTCGTTCGGCGGCATGAAGATTGTGATGGACTGCGCGAACGGGGCCGCTTACGAGCTGGCGCCTAAGATTTTCCGCGAGCTGGGTGCGGAAGTGATTACGCTCGGAGCGGAGCCGAACGGCCGCAACATCAACGAGGGCTGCGGTTCGACTCATCCCGAGAATCTGCAGAAAGCCGTCGTGGAGCACGGCGCGAACCTCGGCCTTGCGTTCGACGGTGACGCGGACCGGCTTATCGCGATTGATGAGAACGGGGAAGAAGTCGACGGCGACTTCATCCTGAGCATCTGCGGTGACGCGATGAACCGTGCGGGCAAGCTCAATCACAGCACGATTGTAACGACCGTAATGGCCAATATAGGCTTCTTTAAGGGAATTGAGGGCCACGGCCTGAAAGCGACCCAAACGGCCGTTGGAGACCGTTACGTGATGGAAGAGATGCGTAAGGGCGGCTACAACCTGGGCGGCGAACAGTCCGGGCATGTTATTTTCCTCGATTACAATACGACCGGTGACGGTATTCTTACGGGCTTGCAGCTCGCCGATACCCTCGTGGCGGGAGGCCGTCCGCTTAGCGAAGTGAAGCGGATTATGCGGAAGTTCCCGCAGGTGCTCGTCAACGTGCGCGTAGCGGATAAAAGCAAGCTGCAGGACAATGCAGCTATCGCAGGCGCGATCAGTGCCGTAGAGAACCAACTGGGCGACAACGGCCGTGTACTGGTTCGTCCGTCGGGGACGGAGTCTCTTATCCGCGTTATGGCGGAAGGACCGGACAAAGACACGGTGGAAGGCTACGTGAATGACATCGTTGAGGTCGTGAAGCGGGAACTGGGTTAATTCAATTCGCGATTTACGGGCTGTTTTGCCGGGGAAATGTGGTTACAAACTGCTGTGTTAATCGGTAAAAGCAATGGATAGGATAATAGGTAAAGGCCGCTTTTCTCTTGCGAGGGAGCGGCTTTTTTGCGTGAGGATAGAGGGGCGAGCGTTATGCAGTCTTACGGTGCAGATAGAGGAAAGCGTCATCAAGTCTAACCCGGCCGAAGCGGGTGTATACCTTCGATTTACACAAGATTTAGCCTCCTGTTATGGGGCTTGTATCTCATTTTGCAGTGTGAGAGTTGCAAAGCGGAGTCAAAATGAATATGATGGGTATATGTTTTTTTACTCATACAGAGAAAGGTGGATAGATTTCAGCAACAACAAGCGCCAGAACTTGCGCGGGAAGCGTCACAATTGTACATGCGGGTTAAACGACTCGTATGGCAAAGAAAACGCGGAGCCGGCAAGTTGACGAGGTGAAGGTGTTCGAAATTTCGGCGGGGACCTTCCGGTAGTTCATTCCTACCGACAAGCTGGAGAGCAAACTGTCCGGGTGACCGGGCACACAAGAATCCAGCCGAATGATTCATAGATTAGGATCAGGGCCGCATGCTTATTCTATAGCAGGGACGGTTCTGGTTAAGGCTGCAGACGGGTCGTACGGAAACCGCTTAGGCGGACGAACGGAGCAGTCGTTGTTAGACGGTAGAGCGGACCCCGGCAGGCGGGCGTCTGATAGGGATCGATTTATTCTACCTAACTCGTTGTTGCACGAGAGATTGGATTCCAGCAGGAGCGGGAAGCTTTTGCAAGGGTCGCTGTATATCGAGCGTTTTGAGTGTTTTTTGATGGATGACGGGGGATTCGCCGAAGGAGCCTGTTCTCTTTAGTTCTGTTTTTTGCATAAAAAACGCTGCGCGGGCAGCTTATATCGTTATGTGCAACGTACCATAATCGTTTATTTGTTTCGGCTTATACGAGTGGGCTGCGTTTTTGAAAAACGCGGACTCGGAAGCTTTTTTAAGTGTGCCTGATAGCTGATTTCAGGGAGTTTTGGAGCATTTACCGGCAGGAAACGGTCTTTTATTTTTTAAAAACGGCCGGTCGGAAGGCACTTATAAAAGATAGTTGATGATACAATTTGTATCGGGATGTTTGGCTTATGAATTTAGCCTGTGCTTTAGAGCAGGGCTTGTGGGCATGTATTATGGCCGGTTTATGAATCGTTTTTTAGACGAGATAAGAAAAAACAAATAGATATGCAGGGCAGACGGCAGGAGTTTGAAATCAGGAGTGTGCCTCCGTTCAGTGTTCCGCCGATCTTTGACAAACAGCCTATGAACGTTATCCGCGGGATGCGGAGCGGGTCATGGAGCTCAAATAATGGGGGTATTTTTGTATGTGCGGAATCGTTGGATATATCGGTAAGCGTGATTCTCAGGAAGTGTTGATCGAGGGATTGAAAAAGCTGGAGTATCGCGGATACGACTCGGCGGGAGTGGCCGTTTACACGGAGGACGGGCTTCAAATCAAGAAGTCGAAGGGGCGTCTGGCCGTGCTGGAATCGCAGCTTAGCGATGCGCCTTTGAACGGAACGGTAGGAATAGGCCATACGCGCTGGGCGACGCACGGCAAGCCGTCGGATGAAAATTCGCATCCTCACACGGACAATTCGATGAAATTCTCGGTCGTTCACAACGGGATTATCGAGAATTATATGACGCTGAAAGAAGAGCTGATCGCTAAAGGGCACACGTTCGTTTCGGAAACGGATACGGAAGTGATCTCGCATTTGATTGCCGATCTGTACGAGGGAGATATCGTCAAAGCGGTTCAGCAGGCGGTTAAACAGATGCGGGGCGCTTTTGCACTTGGCGTGCTGACGGAGTATGAGCCGGACCGGCTTGTGGCCGTACGGTTGGCAAGTCCGTTGATCATCGGCGTAGGCGAGGGAGAGAACTTCATCGGCTCTGACATCCCGGCGATTCTGGAATATACACGCAACGTATATATCTTGAACGATGGCGAAATGGCGCTGCTCACGCGGGACGGTGTCGAATTGATGACAATCGAGGGGAATTTTATTTCTCGGGAAATGTTTCGTGTCGATTGGGATCTGGTAACGGCTGAAAAAGCGGGCTTCGATCATTTTATGATGAAAGAAATTTATGACCAGCCGAAAGCTTACCGCGATACGATCGGCAGCCGTATTTCCGAAGCGGGCGACCGCGTAGTTCTGGATGAGATTTCGATGACGGCCGATCAAATTCGGAATATTCGGAATATCCAGATCGTAGCGTGCGGAACGGCGTATCATGCCGGGCTCGTCGGTAAAAGCGTGATCGAAAAAATGGCGCGTATTCCGGTTGAAACGGATGTTGCGTCGGAGTACCGTTACCGGTCGCCGATCATCACACCGGATACGCTGGTCATTGTCGTGAGCCAATCCGGCGAAACGGCGGATACGCTGGCCGCGCTGCGCGAAGCGAAAAGAAACGGCGCGCGCGTGCTTGCGATCACCAACGTAGTCGGCAGCTCCGTATCCCGGGAAGCGGACGATGTGATCGTGACGTGGGCGGGGCCGGAGATTGCCGTCGCTTCGACGAAGGCTTACACCACACAGCTGATGGCGTTCTATCTGCTGGGCTTGTTCCTCGCGCAGACGCTGGAAACCGTGGAGCCGGCGGAAATCCGCCGCACCCTGGCGGCTATGCAGAGCCTGCCGGAGCAGGTGGAAAGCATTCTGGCGCAGGGCGAAGAGATCAAAGCTTATGCGGAGCAGATTGCGCGGCACGAGCACTTGTTCTTCATCGGCCGCGGCATCGACTTTGCGGTAGCGCTGGAAGGCTCGCTTAAGCTGAAGGAGATCTCGTACATTCACTCCGAAGCTTATCCGGCCGGTGAACTGAAGCACGGAACGCTGGCGCTGATCGAGGATGACGTGCCGGTCATTGCCCTGGGCCTGCAATCCGACCTTCAGGAGAAGACGGTGAGCAACGTCAAGGAAGTGACGGCGCGCGGCGGCAAAGTGCTTGGGATTGCTTACGAGGGCGACGCCGAGTTCGCGAAGTCTGTGGATCAGACGTTCAGCATCCCTCGGACGCTGGATGTGCTGTCCCCGGCACTGACTGTGATTCCGCTGCAGACTGCTTTCGTACTATGCGTCGCTGGCGCGCGGAAACGATGTGGATAAACCGCGGAATCTGGCCAAGAGCGTGACGGTGGAGTAGGACGGAACAACTATAAACCAATGTTGTTCAGTGAAAATAAACGTTTAGACTGGATTTGTTGGTCCTAAGCCGATTCTGAATTGCTAAATCGTCAGACTTGGAATAATAACTTTTAGACCGATCCAAATATAAAACCAGCGGCAGTCAAGGACCTGAAAATAAAGTCCTAGGCTTCCGCTGGTTTATTGAACTAACGTTCTCGGTTAGCATAATCTTCGTTCGATGAAAGGTTGAATAACCGCTCCGTAAAGGGGCGGTTTTCTTATGCTTGCATGAATGCTTCTAACGGCTCCAGAGTCGAGAACGTCTTCTTTGCATCCTTCTTCCGTTGCTCATTATAGAGTTTGATCAACTCTGCAAATGATCCAGCTTTAATTTTCGTATAACTCGATTTGGTGTATCTGTATATGTGCGTCTTTTGCCCTTCCTCTTCAACCCACTCGTAAACGACGTCATATTTTTCCCTCAGATTTTTCAAATGAAGTGACCGGCGTAAGACTGCATAGTGTTCTTCAATGGCTTCATCGCATTCCTCGACAATCTTCTCGTAGGTGCAGCCAACTCGCATCAGAATCTCCAATGCCCGTTCATCGCCGTATCTCGCGAGAAATTCCTTCAACGAAACCAGCGCATATAGCGTTATTTGATCCTTGTCATTCGGATGCTTGTATTCATAACAGCCTACAACCAAATTGCGGTCGGTCATTTCCTCCTTACTGAATTGCATCATAAACAAATACTCGAGTGCCTTCTGCTTCATAACGGTTTCCAACATATGTTCTTTATCCATCTTGATGCCCGTTGTCACCCACGGAAACGGTAGTTGGCGGTTACTTTCGTGAGATAAGCTACCCCTCATATTCAAAATCGGCAGACCCGTAGCAATGGCGTACGACCTGTTATATCCTTTTCCCGCGAATATTTCCTGTTCTTCCCGCATGTGTCCTGCTCCTCCCTATTAGTTCATCACTGCTGCTTTCATTAACCCGCGAAGATATTTCTGGGATAAATTGTATCATAGGAGAGCCGTAAGTTCATCTAATGGTTGCGTTATCCTGCCCGTTGGCTGCGTGCATATATGCGGCAATATCGACGCGATCACCCTGCTGATGCTCATTCTTCTAGCATTGTGAAGTGCAATTCCTCGTTTCGTGCTGGTCTTTGTCCTACCTCTCAAAGCTAAAGAACACCTTTAAGATGATATGGGGAAAAGAACGAGACCCCCTTAATCTTTCATGGGGGGCCTTAAGGCTTTTCTCAACGCAGTTTCTCGCCAAGCTTTCCGGCAGTAGAATGCCAATACCTCACAATTAATTTCTCCGTGATAAAATCTTACCTGTTAGTTCTACCTCCTTACACATCCGGCTAAAATCTGTTGAAATTCAAGGTTCAATTGAACGTGTATATACTAGTCACTTACGTTTACGAAGCCTAAAAATAAATTTATATGTCATATTTATGTTAGGTATATACAGGTTAGTAATCATTTTGGTGACTAAAATAAATTTCCAATTAAATTAAATCGCTTACATTTTACTTTTAAAATTTTATTGCTAATTCATGTTATTTATATTGACACCATATAAGGCTATGACTATTATTATAAATATCACTGGAGAATATAAAGAAAAATAGACAGAATTTTCGTTGAATAATCGTTAAAAACATCATTTTACAGTCAAAATCCTCATTAATTAATTCATTGGTAAAAGTAATGGAGAATGAATAGTGAAAAAACATGATCAGGATTTTATGAAACGCCAGAATCGGCTGACGGTGTTTGAGATCATCAAGCACCAGCAGCCCATCTCCCGGGCTTCCATTGCCAAGCAGACCGGAATGAGTCCGACTACGGTAAGCCGCATTGTGGCGGATCTTACAGAGGAAGGGTATCTGCTGGAGTCCGAACAGGTCTCTGCCGGGCTCGGCAGGAAGTCCACGCTGCTTGAAATGGTAGATGCCGCCGTACTCTCGGTAGGCGTTGAGCTGGACCGTCATCAAGTGAATATCGGCATTGTGAATCTGCAGGGCAATGTTGTAGCTATGAGCCAATATCCGCGGTCCGTGGAAGAGAGTCCCGAAGTTACACTGGAACGCGTTGGAGCAGAGATTGACCAGCTTACGAAATCCAATGAGATCGACTGTGAGCGGATCATCGGAGTTGGTGTAGGCCTTCCCGGGATTATAGATAATGACACGGGAGAAGTTGTGTTCTCCGTACAGCTCGGTTGGAGAAATGTCCGGCTCGCTGAACGGCTTAAAGAAATCACCGGTTATGATGTGGCGGTGGACAACGAGCTCAAGGCCAAAGCCTTGGCCGAGCATATGAAGGGCGCGGCGATTGGCTCTCAGCGGACCGTCCTGCTTGGCTTCGGGAATGGAGTAGGTTCGGCATTCATCATGGAAGGGGAAATCTACCGGGGCAGGACGAATAGCGCCGGTGAAATCGGCCACACAACGATTGACCCGAACGGCATGCTGTGCGACTGCGGGAAGGCGGGCTGCCTTCAGACTTACATCAACATCAAATCATTGCTGTCGGAAGCGAACAAGATCCGGCCGGTACGCTCGATCGAAGACCTTTTTGAAGCCAAGAAAGCAGGGGAACGCTGGGCACTGCATCTGATCGAACGCGCGCTGATGTACATGGCGATCACCATTAACAATGTGGTCTGTATGTACAACCCGGACAGTGTCATCCTTAGCGGGGAACTGACCGACAAATTCCCGGAGATCCTCGATGAGGTGGTTGACCTGTGTTATTCGAAATATGTGTGGGAGCCCCTCAGGGGTGCCTTCCGGATTCTGAAATCTGAACTGCATGAGCAGGGCGTAGTCATCGGCTCGGGGTTGATTTCGCAAAACTGTTTTTTTGCATTGGAATAAGTCAGGGCAGTTACGCAGGGGAGAGCAGGATGGAACATTAAGGAGGGGAAACGATGAGATTTACACCATTAGTTGAGGAGTACCGCGGCGGTGTGCTGGAGAACGTGCATTACGGAGCGGTCAGCATCGTGGATGAGAAGGGCCGAATCCTCTATTCGGCAGGTGATCCTGAACATCTCACATTTCTCAGGTCGGCTGCCAAGCCGTTCCAGGCGCTTCCGGTTATGAAGAGAAAAGTTGACGAGTTGTACGGACTCACCGGACAGGAGGCAGCCTTATTTGCTGCATCTCATCGTGGAGAGCGCTTTCATATTGATGCGCTGGAATCCATGCTTCTGAAGACAGGCATTAAGGAGGAAGAGCTGCACTGCTGTGAGTCGTATCCGCTCAATGAAGAAGCGAAGGCCGAGCGTCATCGGGACCGCGAACCTAAGCGGAGAATCTTCCATAACTGCTCGGGGAAGCATACCGGACTTATTGCGCTGAGCAAGCATATGGGCTGGGATGAGCGGACGTATTACGAACCTGAGCATCCTGTTCAGAAGGAGATTGTGGAGACCCTTGCTTATATTGCAGAGGTTCCCGAAGCTTCAATTCCGCAAGGGATTGACGGCTGCGGACTGCCGATCTTTGCACTGCCGCTGCACAAGATCGCCTATTCCTTCCTGAAGCTGGCCTGTCCGGACCTCATTGAAGATAAGGCGACACGGGAGGCGGCGGCCCGGATCGCCCGGCTGATGAATGAGTACCCCGATATGATCGCTGATACCCGGTTCGTCTGCTCGGAGCTGCTCAAGGACCCGAACTTGTCGGCCAAAGGCGGCGCAAAGGGAGTGTACGGCATTGGGCTTAGAAACGAAAGACTCGGAATCTCCCTTAAGGTGTCCGACGGTTCCGAACAGGTGTGGCCGTGCATTATCGCTTCGATCCTCGAGCGCATCGGCTACAGCAATCAAGAGACAATTAACCGCTTATACAAGCTTGTACCGAATTCCATCGTCAATGACGGGGGAACGGAAGTGGGAGAACGCCGGGCGGTATTCGAACTGAAGCCTTCATCCAGGGAATAACCTCCAATCCTGCAAGTAAACATACCGGACATGGAGCGATTCTATATTAACTACTTTTGAGGAGTGAGACGAATGAAGGTTCAAGGGAAAATGTGGTCCACACTAATGCTGCTGCTGATCTTCGCGGTAGTTGCCGCAGGCTGCGGAGGCAATACGGAGACTGGCAAGGAAAGTGCGAATACGGGCAAGAGTGAAGGTACTCAGACCGTATCCAAAAACAAAAAAGATGTTGTTATTGCCATTAATGCCAACTTTATTACACTGGACCCTCACAACACGAGCGATACTCATTCGATTACCGGAGCAAGAACCATGGTTGAAGGCCTGATGGGCTTCGACGAGAACATGAAAGTCGTTCCAGTGCTGGCCGACTCCTACAAAATTAGTGATGACGGTCTGGTATACACGTTTACATTAAAGCAGAACATCAAATTCCACGACGGTACGGATTTCAACGCCGAAGCAGTAAAGGTGAATCTGGATCGCATCCGCGATGAGAAGAACAACCTGAAAATGCGCAAGAGCTTCGCCAAAGTCAGCAAAGTTGAGGCTCCGGATGCCAAAACCGTAGTCATCACCTTAAGCGAACCGTACAACGCCTTCCTGAACAAAATGGCGATGGCCTTGATCGTAAGCCCTAAAGCACTGAAGGAACAGGGCGAGAATATCGGTAAAAATCCGGTAGGTACAGGTGCTTTCAAATTTAAGGAATGGGTGCAGGGCGACCGCCTTGTGGTGGTAAAGAACCCGGATTACTGGCAAAAGGATCTGCCGAAGGTGGAGAGCATCACCTTCAAGCCGGTACCGGAGAACGGTTCCCGGATTGCGATGCTGAAGACAGGGGAAGCGGATTTCATCTATCCGATGCCAACTGAACAAGTCTCCCAAGTAGAGGGGGACAGCAATATTGTGATAGATAAAACGGATTCCACAATTGTCCGTTACGTCACACTTAATACGATGAAGAAACCGTTCGATGATGTGAAGATTCGTCAAGCGATTAACTATGCGATTAACAAAGAAGCTTACATCAAAGTCGTCAAATCCGGTCTGGGTGTGAAGCTGAATTCTACCATGTCTTCCAAGACGCAGTACTACTCCCAGCAGAGCGGTTACGACTACAATGTGGAAAAAGCAAAGAGCCTGCTTGCAGAAGCCGGTTATCCTGATGGCTTCACGGCCGAGATCTGGGGCGAGAATGATTCCGAGACAATGAAAGGCATGCAGTTCATTCAGCAGCAACTGGCTCTTGTTGGCATCAAGCTGGATGTGAAGTCGATGGAAGGCGGTACCTTGTCTGAGCAGATTAACGCTGCTGCTACTCCAGAGCAGGCCAAGATCCAAATGTGGTATGTAAGCTGGTCCCCGTCTTCGGGTGATGCAGACGGCGCTACAAGAGGTCTGTTCAGCAGCGAAATGTTCCCTCCGGCAGGAGCCAATACGGCCTACTATAAGAATCCGAACGTGGATCAATGGATTGCCGATGCCAACAAGGCGACCGATCCGGAAAAAGCGAAATCCATTTATGCGGATATTCAGAAAACAATCTGGGCTGATGCCCCATGGGCCTTTATGGGTGTGGATCAGGTGATTTCAGGCAAGAGAGCCGGCCTGAGCGGCGTAAAAGTATTGCCGGACGGCTCCATCAGCGTTCATGGTGTGGAAGTGAAGTAACCGTTACACGCAAGGGCGAACAAGTCAGGGGATACGAGCAGGGAGCAAGAAGAAAAAGTATGAGGCTAGAAGCACTAAGGGAGCAATAGCTTGGGTGGTTGATGCAAAGAAAGGGGCCGTTTCTGTCTGTAGCTGAGGAGCGGCCCCTCTTATGTACTTGTTCAAATGAAGGGGGCTCACATGATGGGAAGATACGCGCTACAAAGACTACTTGGAGTCATTCCGCTGCTGTTTGTCGTATCGGTGCTGGTCTTCATGTTCATACACTTAATCCCCGGCGATCCGGCCCGGCTTGTCGCGGGCAAGGAAGCCACGCTGGAGGAGATTAACGGCATACGGGCACAACTCGGGCTGGATCTGCCGCTATGGCAGCAATATTTCAATTATATGGGCAAGCTGCTGCATGGCGATCTGGGCAGTTCTCTGCGGTCCGGCCTGCCGGTATCCGACATGCTGATGAGCAGATTGACACCAACCCTTATTTTAACGTTTTTGAGCTTGGGCTGGGCATTAATCGTCGGTCTGCTGATCGGTACGATCACTGCGGTTAACCGGAACCGGTGGCCGGATTACGTGGGCATGCTGACCGCAATTTCAGGCATCTCGATCCCAGGCTTTTGGCTGGGGCTGGTGCTGATTCAGATCTTCTCGGTACAGCTCGGCTGGTTCCCTACCGGCGGTGTGGATTCCTGGAAGTCCTATATCCTGCCTTCCTTCACACTCGGAGCGGGAATTATGTCCATGCTTGCCCGGTTCTCCCGCTCATCCATGCTGGAGACGATGCGGGAAGATTACATCCGGACGGGACGTTCGAAGGGGCTTAGAGAGTTCGTCGTGGTTGGACGGCATGCGCTGCGCAACTCGCTGATTCAGGTTGTCACTGTGGCGGGTCTGCAATTCGGGTTCCTGCTGGGAGGCTCCGTGATGGTGGAGACGGTATTCAGTATTCCCGGTCTTGGAAGGCTGCTTGTGGATTCGATTGCTTTTCGGGATTATACCGTGATTCAAGCGCTGCTACTGCTGTTTGCGACCCAATTCATACTGATTAATCTTATCGTTGATATGCTGTACGGTGTGCTGAATCCGAAAATCAGGTATGCGTCTAGCTAGGAGGGGAACAGGATGGACAACAATACAACGGTGATGGGAGCCGACTCCTCGGGGGCTGGTGTGACCCTGGTGACGAAGCCGACCAAAGGCCGTGCAGCAGAGTTCTTCAGCAAGTTTTGCAAGCAGAGAGCGTCGCTTGCAGCAGGTATTTTTATTATTTTTCTGGCAATTATAGCGATCTTCGGTCCCCATCTTACACCTTATGATCCGAATGTGCCGGATTATGATGCGCTCATGACTGGTCCATCGGCCGCGCATTGGGCCGGAACCGATGAATATGGCAGGGATATCCTCAGCCGTCTGATCGACGGAACGCGGTTAACCCTCGCGGTGAGCTTGAGTTCCGTGCTGATTGCGGCTTTGCTGGGTACCGTGCTTGGATTGCTCAGCGGATATTACGGAGGCTGGCTCGACCGGCTCATCATGCGGGGCAGCGATGTGCTGTTCTCCTTCCCGGATCTGCTGCTGGCCATCGGGATTGTGGCGATTCTGGGCCCGGGACTGTCCAATGTGGTCATTGCCGTTGCCGTGTTTGGCACGCCGTCATTTGCGCGGATTATCCGAAGTGTCACCTTATCGGCCAAAGAGACTTTATTTGTGGAAGCTGCCCGCTCGATGGGCGCCAAGAATGTGCGCATTATATGGAAGCATATTTTTCCGCAGACCGTGCCCAGTGTGATCGTGAATGTGACGATGAAGATCGGCGGCGCGATTCTGGCTGCATCCTCACTCAGTTTTCTCGGCATGGGTGCGAAGCCGACAGAACCGGACTGGGGCGCGATGCTGAGCATGGGGCGCGACTACTTGAGTATCGCTCCGCACATCGTGTATTTCCCCGGGATAGCGATTTTCCTGGCTGTGCTTGCATTCAACCTGGTTGGGGACGGCCTGCGTGATGCGCTCGATCCCAAGACGAAAAATTAAAGGGGGACAGGGCCGTGACGACTCGATTGCTTGAAGTGGAAGGATTGAAGACGGAGTTCAGACGGGATGGCGGAAGCGTAATGGCTGTGTCCGGCATTAGTTTTCATATTAACAAAGGTGAAGTATTGGGACTGGTCGGAGAGAGCGGCTGCGGCAAAAGTGTGACCTCTCTGTCGATTATGCGCCTGCTCAAAGATACACCGGGAAGGATTGCGGGCGGAGCGGTCCGGTTCGAAGGCACCGACCTGACTCAGATTCAGGAGAAGGAGATGCGGCGGTTCCGAGGCAATGAACTGGCGATGATCTTCCAAGAGCCGATGACCTCGCTGAACCCGGTGCTGCGAATCGGACGGCAGTTGGAAGAGCCGATCATGCTGCATCTCGGCTACAGCCGGAAGCGTGCGAGGGAGCATGCCGTTCATACGCTGAAGCTGGTCGGGATCCCCCGGGCGGAGGATGTGGCCGATGAGTATCCGCATCAGTTGTCGGGCGGAATGCGGCAGCGCGTAATGATTGCGATGGCGATGTCGTGCAGCCCGAAGCTGCTCATTGCCGATGAGCCGACGACGGCGCTTGATGTGACGATTCAGGCACAGATTCTGGACCTGATGAAGCGCTTGAAGGAAGAGCAGGACATGGGCATGCTGCTGATCACCCACGATCTCGGAGTCGTGGCGGAAATGTGCGACCGGGTGGTCGTCATGTATGCGGGACGGGTAGTGGAGGAGGCTCCGGTACAAGAGTTATTCGCAAATCCCCAGCATCCGTATACCAAAGGCCTGATCCAATCCGTTCCCAAGCTGCGCCAGAAGGTTCGCCGTCTGGAATCCATTCAGGGCAATGTGCCTGACTTAAGCGCGATGCCTCCAGGCTGTAAATTCATGCCGCGATGTGCTTTTGCGATGGAGCGTTGCCTTCAGGAGCCGGAGCTTCTTCCCGTTCAAGGGAAAGCGGACCGCAAAAGCCGCTGTTGGTTGACGCAGATGGATACACCAGAAGGGGGAGACCGCCAATGAGCAAGTCCACGATAGAGACACCCCTGGTTGAAGTGAGGGGATTACGCAAGTCTTTTGCCGTGAAAAAGGGATGGTTCGGCGCGTCCAAGTATTTGCGAGCGGTGGACGGTTTATCTTTCGCCATCCGCAAAGGAGAGACCTTCAGTCTGGTTGGCGAGAGCGGCTGCGGGAAGTCCACGACCGGGCGGCTTGTGAATCGGCTGCTGAAGCCGACAAGCGGTGAAGTATGGTTCAACGGACAGAACATCAGCAGCTTCTCCGATAACCAGATGCGCCCGATCCGCAAGGAGATGCAGATGGTTTTTCAAGATCCGTATGCATCACTTAATCCACGTATGAAAGTTAAGGAGCTCGTAGCTGAACCGCTGCTTATTCATACAAAACTTAGTGTGAAAGAACGGGATAAGCTGGCTCAGGAACTGCTGGAAACGGTTGGCCTCAGCAGTATCCATGCGGAGCGTTACGCGCATGAGTTCAGCGGCGGCCAGCGGCAGAGGATTGGGATTGCCCGGGCGCTGTCCGTACGTCCGAGCCTGATTGTGGCGGATGAACCGGTCTCTGCACTGGATGTATCTATCCAGTCCCAGGTGCTGAATCTGATGCAGGATCTTCAAGAGGAGTACGGCCTGACTTATCTGTTCATTTCCCATGATCTGAGTGTCGTTGAACATATTAGCGACCGCATAGGGGTTATGTACCTTGGCACACTGGTGGAGACGGCGGACAAAGATACGCTTTACGACCGGCCGCTTCATCCTTATACGCAGGCGCTGCTGTCATCCGTGCCGGTTCCTGATCCGAATCAGAAGCGGGAGCGCATTATTCTCAAAGGAGACTTGCCGAGTCCGGTAGATCCGCCTTCCGGCTGCCGGTTCCATAACCGCTGCCCGGCCTGCATGGATATCTGCAGGCAGCAGGAGCCTGAGTTCCGGGAAGTGGAACCCGGACATCAGGTTGCCTGTCATCTCTATAATGAAGCCTGATTAGGCGGCTTATTACAATGCGTAAGGAAAGGATCGCCATGCACATTACACTAGATATGACTGAACTGGCGGATGTTCTCATTCATCCGGTATATGCGGGGGAATCGTTTCCCTATGCGCTGAATGAAGCACGCAAGCGGCAGGGCACCGTGACCTGGCTGTACGCTCGTTCTGCTGGTGAAGCGGATGTGCTCGCCGCCGGAATGGGGGAGCGTTGTGCCGAGACGCTGGAACGGGTACGCCGCGCCGGTGGTGCCGCGGCACGGACTCTGCTGCAGGAAGGGCGGGGCAGCGCAACGCTGCTCAGACATCCGGGCGCAGTAATTGGAGTTGGAGTTGGAAGCAGTGAGAGCATAGAGTCAGCGGCCGCGTGGCTGCAGGCCTGGATTGAGGGCTGGCTGCTTGGATTATACCGGTTCGATAAATATAGAAATGTCACGAAAATAAGCGGCAGTGTGAAGTTGAATCTGCGGTCTGCGGATTGGCCTGAACTGTCCGCGGCAGGGCTGAATTCGGTCATTCAGACGGCCATCCACCGGGCGGAGGCGACAAATCTGACCCGGGACTGGGTGAATGAGACGCCGGGTACGCTGAACCCGGATGCTTTTGTGGAATGGACGCGGGATCTCTTCAAAGACAGGCCCGTAAATATTCATGTCTATCGGGGGCGGGAGCTAACTGAGTGCGGCATGAACGGCTTGCTGGCAGTAGGTGCCGGGAGCAAGCACGCTCCGGCGCTAATCGAGCTGAGGTACGAAGCCGTCCCGGATGCCCCGATGCTGGCCTTGGTCGGCAAAGCCATCACCTTCGATATGGGCGGCATGAACGCGAAGACGGGCCGGGATATCAGCGATGCCCGGATGGATATGGGCGGAGCGGCCGCCGTCATCGGCGCGCTGGACATTCTGGTCCGGCAGCAGGCCAAGGTCCGGGTCACGGCCCTGATCGCCGTGGCCGATAACCTGCCGGATGCCCGCGCCACGCTGCCTTCATCCGTGATTGCTTATCCGAACGGCTTGACCGTTCAAATTGCAAATACGGATGGAGAAGGCAGGCTCGTGCTGGCAGACGCGCTGATCCATGCGGCCGGGCTTGGCGCGGCGCAGGTGATCGACATTGCCACGCTAACGGGCAATGTCGGGGATGCGCTGGGACTCGGGATCGCGGGCATATGGGGCGATGCCGATATGACGCGCGAGCTGGCCCGGATTGGAGAGCATAATGGCGAGCGGCTGTGGCCGATGCCGCTTATGGATGATTATGAATCCGAGCTGAGAAGCAGTTATGCCGACCTGCGTAACGTGGGCACGTCCACGCTGGCTGGCGCCATCACAGCAGCGTTATTTATTCGGCGGTTCGTCGACAAATCCATGAACTGGGTCCATATTGATATGGCCGGAACGGTACAGTACAAGCAGGATGTCGGTTACGCAGAGGCGGGAGCGACAGGGTATGGCGCAAGACTGCTGGCTGATTATGCGGTGAATTATGCCCGGAACTGTGATGCGGGAAAGGCACCAGGGAATGGAGCAAGGAATGCAACAGAGGACGTATCAGAGGATGTGTCAGAGAATACATCAAGGAATGAAGCGAGAGATGCAGCAGGATTTGTATCAGGGGACATATCCGTAAATGAATCCCGGAAACAGGAAGGTTCATTATGATCCTGGAAGTCATCGCTACCTGTATAGACGATGCGTTAAGGGCTGAAGAAAATGGGGCCAATCGGCTGGAGCTGATCACGGCCGTTACCGAAGGCGGGTTGACGCCGGGCATCGGATTGATCCGCCAGGTTGTAGGGGCTGTGCAGATTCCGGTCCATGTGATGGTGCGGCCGCACAGCCGCAGCTTTGTATACAGCAAGCTTGATCTGGAGACGATGGTAGCCGAGATCCAGGCTATTAACGCGGCTGGTGCCTCAGGCATTGTAGTCGGTGCACTCACGGCGGAAGGGCTGATTGATGAAAACGCGCTGGGAGTGCTGCTTCCCTGGGCGGACGGGATGCAGATCACCTTCCACCGGGCTTTTGATGAACTGGAGGATCAGCTTGCAGGCCTGCAGACGCTAATGCGCTACCCGCAAATTACCCGGGTGCTGACCTCGGGCGGACTGAAGCCCGCAACCGAGGCGATGCCTGCTATTCGCAGACTTGTTGAGGCCACCGAAGGCCGCTCGCTTCGAATTCTTGCCGGGAACGGCCTGACTCCGGAAGTGGCCGGGTCTTTCATCGAACAGACCGGAGTTCCAGAAGTTCATTTCGGCTCCGCAGTTCGTTACGGACGTTCCGGTCTTGCACCGATTGATCCGGTGCAGCTGCGGGCATTGGCTGACAGCCTTGCTCAGTATTCCTGATCTTGATTTGGAACTGCCTAGGTATTGCATGCAAGAACAGGGAAGGCAACTGAAATGAGACGAACCGGCTGATTACGCTGGCAATACGTTGATGATTGCAGGTGCTGATGAAGCAGATCGTAATTTCCAGGAGGCAGAAAGCAAGCTTGGGTAATGCAAACTGTAAGCGCTATCCGTGCGAAATTCCTAAATCCGTAAGAAGCGACGGTAAGTACATAAAGCAAGCTGAAAGCTTCGACGGTAATGAGTCAATCAGGGCAGCGGGTAAAGCGGGGAAGAAATGTCATATAGAGCGAACGCTGCCTTAAGCCCCATTCATACAGATCTGAAAATAGGTGATTGATTTGCAGAACACAGACCAATATGTAGTGGGAATTGACCTTGGCGGAACAAAGATCGCCGCAGCTCTCTTTAATGCTGACGGTGAGATATTGAACCGTAAACGCATGGAGACGGCAAACGCCCGCACGGCGGAAGAAGTCGTGCAGCGTATGGTGGAGATGATTCGTTCCGTGTCCATGGGACACCCGGTATGCGGTGTAGGTTTGGCCTCGCCTGGGACCGTCAACAGTAAGGACGGTATCGTGCTTCAGGGCACGAACTTGCCGGAATGGAACAATGTCCCTCTGAAAAAGTGGATGGGAGACGCACTCGGCGTCGTGGTAGAGGTCGTTAATGACGCGAACGCAGCGGCATGGGGCGAGTATGTTCGGGGTGCGGGAAAAGGCTCCGGGAACATGGTATACATCACGTTCAGTACAGGCATCGGTGCGGGCATTGTCCTCGACGGGAAGTTGCTCCTGGGCGCGACTTCCTTTGCCGGGGAGCTGGGCCATAACATTGTTGTGCCGGATGGGCCGGCATGCATCTGCGGGAACCATGGCTGCTGGGAGATGTACGCTTCAGGAACCGCCATCCGCAACTCGGCGCTGGAACTTATGCTGAGCAACCCGTCCGTGATTGGAGAACTGGCGGCTGCAAGCGGTGAAGAGATTTCGGCCAAGCATGTGTTCGAAGCTCACCGTCAGGATGACCCCATCGCCGCCCAAGTGGTGAGCCGGGCGGTTCATTACATGGCGCTGGGCTTGGCCAACGCGATTCATACATTCAATCCCGACCGGATTGTAATCGGCGGAGGTGTAAGCAAGGCAGGCGACCTGCTGTTCCCGGCGCTTAAGGCGGAGACCGAGAAGCTGGTCATGAAGCCATACCGCGGCACGTATGAGATTGTGCCTGCGGGATTGCGCGACGACGTCGGCCTGATCGGAGCCGCGGCTTTGTTTCATACTTGATGTAAGCGGGAACTAATGAACTTTATGCTAGGGTAACGGAGGGGGCCGAACGATTCTGGAGAAGCGCAGCGTTCGCCATTGTCCGGGATTTCACCCGCTAAGCGGTTTAATCCGGAAATCGGGATAACAGCGATCGCGAGAGCGTTCCGCATCTGTATTAGTCCTTTTAGCCGTTGTGTATATTTGGAGTCACTTCATAGAACGGGGGATTGTCGCATGAGCACAAGAGAGCAAAGGACCCGGTGGTTTTTGCAGGACCGGTTCGGCATGTTCATTCACTGGGGATTATATTCCATTCCCGCCAGGGGAGAATGGATCCGAGGCAACGAACGGATGAGTTATGAGCAGTATCAAGTGTATTTCGACGAGTTCGACGCATCCCGGTATGAACCGAAGAAATGGGCGAAGGCCGCCAAGGCTGCGGGACAAAAGTATGCGGTGCTGACGACCAAGCACCACGACGGTTTCTGTCTGTTCGACAGTAAGCTGACGGATTTCAAGGCGACGAACACTCCGGCTGGACGAGACCTGGTACGTGAATATGTGGATGCTTTTCGCGCGGAGGGCATTATGGTGGGACTATATTATTCGATCATCGACTGGCATCATGACGATTACCCGGGATATGGGGACAAAGCGCACCCGGATCGGGACAATGAAGCGGCCAAGAACAAGCCAATCGACTTCAACCGGTATCTGGACTACATGCATGGTCAGGTGAAGGAGTTGCTCACGAACTATGGCAAGATTGACATCATGTGGTTCGATTTCTCCTATGATGATATGACCGGCGAGAAATGGAGAGCAACCGAGCTGATTCGGATGATTCGTTCCATCCAGCCGGATATCATCATTGATAACCGCCTGGGCGGTAATATCCGGGCGGCAGAACCCGAGGAATATGCCGGAGATTTCTTCTCCCCGGAGCAGATTATTCCACCTGGTGGCATCGTGGATGAGAAGGGGGAAGTTGTCCCTTGGGAAGCGTGTATCACCCTGAACGATAACTGGGGTTATCATGCTGCGGACAAGAACTACAAGTCAGCCAAGCAGGTGATCCGTACCCTGGTCGAATGCGTCAGCAAGAACGGGAACTTGCTGCTTAACGTGGCCCCGGATGCGAAGGGCGAGATTAACCGGGAGACACTGGAGGTGCTGGACGAAGTAGGGGAATGGCTGAGGCTGAACGGTGACAGCATTTATGGCTGTAAGGCGGCTGATTTGCCGAAGCCCGAGTGGGGCCGCTACACCCAGAACGGGAACAGGCTGTATGCCCATGTATATGACCGGGGGATAGGCCCAATTTACTTCGAAGGGTTGAAGGGCAAGATTGAGAAAGCCAGGTTGCTGCGGGATGGGACCGAACTTAAGGTAGAAGTTCCATGGATGGCGCTGGAATACTCCGACATTGAGAACGGTGCCTTCATTAATCTTGCCGGAGCCAGGCTTCCGGATGAGAGCGATACGGTGATTGAGCTTCATCTGAGATAGGCTGCGGCTTTAATAAAAATGGTTCCACAGTTTTTTATCACTAGACAGCTGCTTCTTCCACCAGGAGGTACCGCTGCATCGGCTTCCGTGGTATCGGAAGGTCAACTAATTCGTGCCTTCGCGTATGCCGATTGTGCAAAAAAGAGGACCCGACTTTTGTCGGGTCCTTTTTATGCTTAAAGGGTATAGTCCGTTCCGTTTTCCCATGCCTTCGTTACGGAATGTACTGCTGAACGATTTTCACAACCTTACCGTCTTTGATCGTTATATGGAACGGGAACGTGCTCACGTCGAGCAGGCTGTTGTTATGATAAATGTCCAGGAACTTGCCGAGCGATACTTCTTCGTTCCACTTAACGTTCACGCCTTCGAAAGTGCCGTCATGATCGTAAAGCTGCATCAGAACCTGCGCGTTCGGATCGATTTCGAAGCTGTCGAGCTTCTCTTGATCGTTAACGATATAGTAGCCGTCGGGAGCGTGCGTCATGTCGCCGATGTCCGTCTCATGCTCAAGGAATTTTTGATCGGCTTCCGTACCTTCATACCACTCGATTTGGTCTCCTTGGAGGTAAAGGGAACCGTTTTTATTTTCAAAGGAAGAAATCATAACGGTTACGGTGTTTTCGCCGCGCGGAACGGGCGTATATTCGGAATCGACTGCATTGGCGGATGTGACGAAAGCCAGCATAGATATCATTAGTGTAGTGAAAAAGGCCATCTTTTTCATTTGTGTAAACCCCTTTGCGGAAAATGGTTAGGATGTTCTTACAGATTCTTTACCCGGCTGGGCCGGTTTAAAACGCTCTGCCGGGCTTGTTACTCTCATCATAAACCAAAATGCGCGCGCAAAAGTCACAATGTAGTTACAAACGGTCCGTGATTATATAACCCGGCTTCGGTTCGAATTCAACAAAGCCGGCCATATGGCGAGCTTGATACATCAGGGGGCCTTCGCTGCCGGCCAGAAGGATGTTCAACGTATCCCGATTGCCTTCCGAGGGCAGATAAAAAGCTTTTCGGTAAGAAAAGACTTCGCCAAGAGTCGTGTAAATGGCACTGATATGATTGTCGTGCTCGCTTTTGCCGAACAGATTCATAAAGAGGGCACCGTCTGTATGAAGTTTGCTGCGGCCGAGCTCGAAGAATTCCCGGGTGATTAAGTGCCGGGGAGTACCTTTCTCGGTAAAGGCATCGAGGATCACGTAATCGTAGGCCTCGGGGGGTTGCCCATTCAGAATCTCGCGGCCGTCGCCGAGGATAATATTTTCCCGGTCATATCCGAAATAGGTTTTACTGAGCTCGGCGACTTTAGGAACGTACTCCGCTACGGTAAACCGTTTCTGCGGATAGCGGGCAGATATAGTGCCGATTCCGTGGCCGATCATAAACACGTTTTCGAAAGCCGGACGGTTCAGGTCCATGAGATGGATAATTGCCCGGGGATATTCAAACAGGATGCGCCCGGGATCGTTCAGATCAAGCGCCCCTTGTATGGCTTCATTGGCGAATTGAAGCACGCGGAAGCGGCCTTTCTCGCCGTACAGTTCGTCTGTGTCGTAAACCCGGATCCCATGGCCGGGGAAGGTTTCTTCATAGAGCAGCTGCAAAATGCCCGGTCTCCTTTGCGGTACGCGTGAAGCGCCTGAAATGTCTGTAACCAGTATACCATTCCGGCGGGTTTTCCGGCTCGGTTGGGGCCTTCGGCTGCTTCAGTTGTTTTCGATTGTTCCGGTGTGCTATTACTTTCGGAGGTCGGATAAAGAAACCCAGCCGGGGCGGCAGGCTTCACAACCGGAACAAAACCGCTGATAGAAGAGAAGCGAGTACGATACATCCGACTGAGATGATGTGAAATTCATAACCGGAACAAAACCGCGGACCGGAGAGCCGCGGTTTGTTTTTTACTCGCGTACGTTACGGGGGAGGGTAAACTGGGCTTCGGGTATCCAGCGCTGCCGGTAGAAGTCGCGTCCTTTGATGCTGACTTTGTCCTTGTACACTTCGACGTAGAGGCCTTCGCTTTCATCGGGCCCCATCAGCATTTCGCCGCCGTTTCCGTTGTCGGTCCAGGGCTGGAGGACGGAGGACGAATTTACCATCGTAAACTTGTCTCGGACGAGGGTGCCCGGCAGTTTGAGCTCCCAATGGGTGTGACCCGAGAAGAAGATCGCCTGGGGATACGCGGAGAGAATTTTTCGCAGTTCCTCATGCTGGACGACGGCCCGGTTGTTGACGCAGCAGAAGCTCGTGCCGGATACGGTGCCGGGAAGCGGCTGATGCAGAAAGACGAAGACGGGCTTGCCGCCGGCGGCTCCTTTTCGCAGAGAAGTTTTCAGAAATTGGAGCTGTTCCGGCGAAAGCCAGGCATCCTCCAAGTTGTTCGGGTCCGACTGCCGGTACTGCTCCGAGCCGAGGAAGATGAAGCGGAAGCCGTTCACGACCTCATCGCCGTAAACTTTTTTGCCGCCGGAAAGCTGGAGAAACCGTCCGATGGACGCCTGCTCCGTCTCCCCGTTCGGAAACGCGTCCGCGTTCCAGGCGCCGCCGCCATCGATCCACGCTTTGTAATACTCATGGTTGCCCATCGTATAAAACACTTTGCGGGGATGCGGGCTCCGCTCCATCAGCTCGCTTAGTTTAGCGTAATCGGCGGGCATACCGTTCGTGAGATCTCCGTTGATGACGAGCGCGTCCGCATCGGGTCCGAGCGTTTGGAGATCGGCGAGGGCCGCTTTAAACTTAAGATGCGACTGCGGGTTCCAGGACTGGATGTGAATATCACTGATCACGGGAAAAGCGAGAAGAGGCTTCTCTTTGCCGGGTTTCGCGCCGACTGCGGAAGGAATCACTGCGGCGGCCAGAAGCGAGAGGGACAGGGCGGCGGAGAGGAACGTTTTTCGTAACATAGAGCCTCCTCGGATGTTGGTGTATTTACATTTCCTACCATACCTGTTATTTGTCAAAGGAAGAGCGTTGTTGTGTGTAGGTTTTATGAAGGAGGTTCGGTAGTTTACCTTAATTTTTTGGGAAGGTTTACAGTAGGCGCGGCAGTCCGATATTCTGGGGGGATTGAAGGGAAACGGAGACAGACCGGGTAAAGCTTGCTCATAGTTAAAGCAGGCGGAGAAGATACTTTCCCCCTGTCTTTGTTTTGCAGAGGAAGCTCATAACAGACAATATAGTCCACCCTTTTGACAATCTTTGGGGTCGTTTTGCAGCCTGTACGTTCCTTATAATACAAACTGTAAGCGATTTCATATAAAGGAGGGAAATGACACTTCATAACCGGGCCTTGTGCGAGAGCGCGTACAATAAGAAGCAGCTTAACCGGACTACATAATAAAACGAAGGATTCGAGGGAATAGGGAAAAAAGACAGCCGGCTGCGGTGTGGAGTCCCCTTATATTCTGAAAAAAATCTCGATACAGAAAGGGTGTATGAAATGAGTTTGACAAACAGCAGCTTGAAAAAAGCGGCCCTGCAGATGCTCGGCTTTATTCTGGTACTGACGACCGTGTTCGGCTGGGGGCCGGCCAGGGCCGGTGCGGCGGTTGCGGGTGATTTTCAGGCTTCGGTGATGGGGCCGCTGACGAAGGTTACGGACTGGAACGCCTTCAAAAATCAGCTTCGCACGCTAAAAAGTAACGGAGTATACGCCGTCACGACTGATGTCTGGTGGGGAATGGTGGAAAGCGCGGGCGATAACCAATTCGACTGGAGCTACTACAAGACGTACGCGGGTGCCGTGCGGGAGGCGGGGCTAAAGTGGGTACCGATCCTGTCCACGCACAAATGCGGCGGCAATGTCGGGGACGATTGCAACATACCGCTGCCGAACTGGCTGTGGGCTAAAGGATCGGCGGACCAGATGCAGTTCAAAAGCGAAACCGGCTATATGAACAACGAGGCCGTGTCGCCTTTCTGGAGCGGGCTGGGTACGCAGTACAGCGAGCTTTACGCTTCTTTTGCGGCTAATTTCGCTTCCTATAAGGATATGATTCCGAAAATCTATTTAAGTGGGGGCCCGTCTGGAGAATTGAGATTTCCTTCGTATTATCCGGCTGCCGGATGGAGCTACCCGTCCCGGGGCAAGTTTCAGGCTTACACGGATACCGCGAAACAGGCGTTCCGGACGGCCATGACAGCCAAATACGGATCGCTTGGCGGAATCAACAGCGCATGGGGCCTAAGCCTGACTTCGGTCGATCAGATAAGCCCGCCCAATGACGGGGACGGCTTTTATACGAACGGAGGCTACAAGAGCGCCTATGGCAAAGACTTTCTGTCTTGGTACCAGAGCGTGCTGGAAAATCATCTGGGCGTAATCGGCAGTGCCGCGCACAAAAATTTCGACTCTGTGTTCGGCGTGCCGATCGGAGCCAAAGTATCCGGCGTCCACTGGCAGATGACGAATCCGTCCATGCCGCACAGTGCGGAGCAGGCCGCCGGGTATTACGATTACAACCGTCTGCTGCAGAAGTTTAAGGACAGCAATTTGGATCTGACGTTCACCTGCCTGGAGATGTTCGACAGCGGAAGCGCCCCGAATTACTCCATGCCCTCTACCCTTGTCGATACCGTCGCGGGTATCGCGAACGCCAAAGGCGTCCGGCTCAACGGGGAAAATGCGCTTCCGGCTTCGGGAACGGCCGCGTTCCAGAAGATCGAAGAGAAGCTGACCCGCTTCGGCTTCAGCGGCTTTACGCTTCTGCGTCTGGCCAATGTCGTGAATGCGGACGGTTCCGCAACCGGCGAGATGGCAAACTTTAAGAAGTATGTCATCAGCCATGCGGGAACGGGTTCGGGTGGCACGAACAATACCGCAACCGTGTACTACAAGAAAGGTTACTCGGCCCCTTACATCCATTACCGTCCCGGAGGCGGAACATGGACGGCCGTACCCGGCGTGAAAATGGCCGATTCCGAAGTCGCCGGTTATGCCAAAATAACTATCAATATCGGTACGGCAGTCCAATTGGAAGCGGCTTTCAATGACGGGAACAATAATTGGGACAGCAACAGCATGAACAACTATTTCTTCGGTACCGGCACCTCCACGTATACGCCCGGAACGGGGGGAGCAGCGGGAACGGTAAAAGCCGGAGGGCCGGTATAACTTCCCGGTGCAACCGCAGCCGCAAGCATAGACAGAAGAGACCGTCCGATAGGGTCTTTAACGGCCGTCAGCCCAGGCTGAACGGCCTTTTATTGCGGAAAAAAGAGGGAGTGTTAATGTAAAAAAACTACCGTTATGTCCATGAAAGAAAGTGCAAGAAAAGCGGATTATCTTTACAAAAAAATACCACTTCTCCTGACTTATCCATGGTAGAATGAGGTCGAAAGTCTAACTAGCTTCCAGATTAAAGGAGGAAATTCATGAAGAAGAGATTCGCAGGGTGGAAGGCAAAGGTGTTCAAGTCTTCGCTCGCCCTATCCGCGGCGCTTTCCGTGCAAGTATTGACCGATGGTTGGCAGGTAAAAGCGGAAGGGCCGGCCGATCCGGCACCCTACATTGAAGCGAAAGTCGTGAATGAGAACGCCGGCAAAAAAGTGCTTTTCGACAACACTCACGCCCAAACGGCGGGAGCCGCGGACTGGGTTATCGACGGCGGGTTCTCCGATTTCGGCAATGCTTTGGCGAATAACGGCTACTACGTGAAGGAACTCCGTAAAACGACGCCGATCACGCTGGCAGACTTAAGCGGATACGATGTTTTTGTAGTCGCGGAAGCGAATATTCCATACAAGGCGAGCGAACAGGCGGCCATGGCAGCCTATGTGGAAGGCGGCGGAAGCATTTTCTTCGTCGGCGACCACTACAACGCGGACCGCAACAAGAACCGCTGGGACGGCTCCGAAGTATTCAACGGCTACCGCCGCGGCGCCTGGGACAATCCCGCGAAAGGCATGAGCGCGGATGAAGCGGGCTCGGCGGCTATGCAGGGCGTGGTCAGCTCCGACTGGCTCGGCTCCCAGTTCGGCGTCCGCTTCCGCTACAATGCGCTCGGCGATATTACCGCCAATAACATTGTGGCTCCGGAGCAGGCCTTCGGGATCACGAAGGGCGTATCCTCGGTAGCGATGCATGCCGGCTCCACGCTCGCTATTATCGATCCGGCCAAAGCGAAGGGCATCGTGTATCTGCCGCAGACGAAAGCGGCCTGGGGCAACGCGGTTGACCAGGGCGTCTACAACGGCGGCGGAGTGGCGGAAGGCCCTTATGTGGCCGTAGCCAAGAAAGGCGCGGGCAAAGCGGCCTTCATCGGCGATTCCTCTCCGGTCGAGGACGCCACGCCGAAGTATCTGCGCGAGGATACGGGCGCGAAGAAGACGACCTACGACGGCTTTAAAGAAGCGAATGACGGCGTGCTGCTCGTCAACACGATCAACTGGCTGGCGAAGAAAGAAAGCTACACGAGCCTGTCCCAGGTGAGCGGCCTGCAGCTCGACCAGCCGACGGCTCTGCTGCCTTTCGAGGCTCCGGCCGCTTCGACCGAGCCGCAGCCCGAGCCTTGGGCGGCGCCGGCAGCGGGCTACAAGTGGTATGACCGCGGCACGTTCAAGTCCGGCTCCTTCGGCAGCGGCGGCGGTACGACGGTGCCATCCAACCCGGCGTACAGCTTCGTCCGCCAGGCGACTCTGCCGAACGCGGCGGAATTCCAGATCCGCGTCGTGGTCGATAATCTCCCTGCGAACACGACCGTTTCGGGCTTCAGCGCAGGCGTTTACCTCGCCACGGGAGGCACGCAGGTGGCGCAGGTCCGCAATGCGGACGGCACATGGCCGGCGTCTTACGGATACAGCACGGCTTTCAGCCTCACATCCGACAGCAAGGGCCATGCTTACAAGGATCTTACCGTCCGCATTAAACCGGGCACGACCGGTGCGGCGAACCTCCGGCTCCGTCAGAACGGCACTAACCTGAAGACGGAAGCCGTATCGATCGCGAACGTGCCGGCCGAGCCGCTGCCGGATGAGCAGGGCCCGATTCCGGCCAAGATTACCGTTGCCGAAGCGCGCGGCAAAGGCGAAGGGGCTCTGGTGACGCTGGAAGGCGTCGTTACGACAGAGCCCGGCATCTTCGGCGGCCAGTCCTTCTACTTGCAGGACGCGACGGGCGGTATTTATGTGTACCAGAACCTCGGCGGATTTCACGCCGGGGATGTAGTGAAGGTGACGGCCTCTACGGCCGTCTACAATTCGGAACTGGAATTAACCGATCCGGTCGAAGTCGCCAAAACGGGCACTTCGGCCGTTCCTGCGCCTCTAAAAGCCGATGCGGTTACGGCCGGTAATCAAGGACAGCTCATCGAGCTGAACGGAGTGACAATCGGCGCTGTCAAAAGCGCGGTGCCGGAAGGCTCCTTCGAGTTTGATGCCGTCAAAGGAGACGTGGTAAACCATATCCGCGTAGACGCGCGCACGGGGCTTACGCTGGCAACTTTTCCGTATAAAGAAGGACAAACCGTTGACATCCGCGGTGCGGCGGCGATTTTCAAGGGTACGTTTCAACTGAAGCCGAGAGGTCTGTCCGATTTCACGGCACAGGCGGACACGACGGCTCCCGTAACGGAAGCTGCCCTTTCGGAAACGGCTAACGCGGCAGGGTGGTTTAACAAGAATGTAACCGTTGTATTGACGGCCCGTGATAATGAAGGAGCCGCTGTTCTGACGCAGTATGATATCAACGGCGGCGAGGCGAAAGGCTATTCGGAACCGTTCACCGTCGAAACCGAAGGGACGAATATCGTCCGTTACTATTCGACGGATGCGGCAGGAAATAAGGAAGAGGCCAAAACTGTCCAGATCCAACTGGATAAAACGGCTCCGGCCGCGTCTCTGACGCTGAACGGACAAGCTGTTGCCGATGTGACAGATAAAGATTCCTTGATCTTCCGTCTGCTGAGTACGGATGCGGGATCGGGTATTGCGGACCGGAAGCTGTTTCTGGACGGGAAGGAAATTGCCGACGGGGAGACGCTGAAAGAGGGCGAGCTGGCTGTCGGCCCCCATACCGTCCGGTACCGTGTGACGGATCTTGCCGGCAATACGGCGGAGGACACGTTCACCTTCCATGTAAAGGTGAGTCTGACGCTCAGCAAGGTCGAGCTTACGGTCGGAAAGTCCGTCTTGAAGCCGGGCGAAACGACCGACCTCCGTGTGAGCGGCACATGGAGCAACGGTACCGCAGCGGATTTAACCGTAGCGGAAGTGGTATACCGCAGCAGCAATGAAGCGGCGGTTACGGTAGACGCGCTGGGAAGGCTGACCGCTGTCGGCGAAGGAACCGCTGATCTGACCGCTTCCGTCACGCTGGACGGTGTCACTATCGTGTCGAACGCGGTTAGCGTTACGTCCGGCAAGCCTCTGGCAACGGGCGTTCCGGGCAAGCCGGTACTGTCGTCGGACAGCGGGTTCAACGGCCTTAAGGGCGGCACCTTTACCGTGACGATGAACATGTGGTGGGGAGCCAACGGCTCCGTGTACAAGCTGTACGAGAACGGCGTGCTGATTAGCACGCAGACCCTGAAAGACGCTTCTCCGACCGCCCAGACGGTCAGAACGGCTGTCCAAGGCAAGGCTAACGGATCGTATACGTATACGGCCGAGCTGATCAATGCTTTCGGGACGACGGTAAGTTCGCCTCTTGTCGTCAACGTAACGGACGCCGCCCCCGGTAAACCGGTTCTTTCCCAAGACAACTGGGACGGCGACGGCGCCTACAAGGTAACGATGAATATGTGGTGGGGCACCAACGCTTCCGAATACCGGCTGTATGAAAACGGCCAGCTTATCGAGACAAAAGCGCTGAAAGAAGCGACTCCGGGTGCCCAGAGCGCTGCAACCAGCCTTACGGGCCGGGCTCCCGGAACGTATGAATACCGCGCGGAGCTTGTTAACGCTTCGGGTGTTACCGCGAGCGAGCAAATCGTTGTGAAAGTAACCCGCTGAATGCGTATATCCGCGAACGGTGCAATCAAGTGAGTTTCCGTATCGACGAGCTGTTAAGAACGTCCGGCCACAGGAAGATTTTGCGTCGGATCGGCTGTTCCCGGTCTTTTACGTCCGGCTGCAAGCAAGGTTGCGAGGCTGAAAGGCTGTGATTTTGCGGCCGAATGCCGTTAGTTTCGGGACAAGCAGACGGGCTCAAAAAACCAAAAAACCTCCACTCCGCTTAAAGCGGAACTGGAGGTTTTTTTTGATGCCGATCCCTGCCGGAGAAAAAGAGCAATCCGTCCCGCATCCGGTGATTACGCAGGAGACCGGTCATATGCTAAGGGCAGAGGCAGACAATGACATGGAGAAGCCTGAGAATTAACGGATATCGGCAGAAGACAGGACGGCGGACATTTCAGAGAGAGAGAGAGCGTCAGACCTCCGGTGCCAAGAAAGAAAGTGAATGACTCCTGTCTGTAACGCCAAGTCCGCCGCACCGGGAGCTTCATGCGGGCTCAACACTATGCGGGTCCTGTCTGCCGGGAAACGCGGGCGCGTCCGAATACCTGCGGCTCCACGCCTCCGAGTCCGCTGCGGATTTCGGAGGCGTGACCCGCAGGTTCCGCCGGATCGGGCGCAAAAGGGAGGACAGAGCCGCTTTTTCAAGTAATAGCGGCTCCGTCATCCTCCTGGCGCTCCGTCTCGGCCTCAATCCAGTTCGGCGGGCCAGAGGCCGCCTTCAACTGCGTTTCTACTGCACCTTAAGCGGCAGCGTATAGTAGCCGAACGCTTTGTCCAGCAGAACGGCGGCTTCCTGGCGCAGCAGCGGCTGCTTGGAGCGGAAATCGACCGAGCCGTCCGGTTTAACGGAGGCGCCCGGATCTACGATGCCCTGCGACACCAGAGCGGTGACGGCTTTAACCGCCCATTCGTCGGTCGTTCCGGCCAGCTTAATTTCCGACGCGGGTTCAAGCTGCTTCATGTTCTGGATCATGGCGGCGGCAATCTGCCGGGTGACCGGCGCGTTCCGGTCGAAGCCCGGGATATCGGCGACCATCAATTTTTTGTTGTCTGCGATAGAGTATGCAAAGCCGTACCAGCCGTGGGCTTTCAGAAGCACATCCGCAAATTCACCCTGGGTCATCGTGTTCTGGGGCTGGAACGAATTGCCTGTAGGCGCGCCCATAATTCCCCATGTATTCAAGTTATCGATGTGAGGTTTGTAGGGGCTGTTTTTAGCGACATCATCAAACGGAGTTTTCTCATGCATTTTCTGGGCATCGGAGATGAACTCCATACTGGCCCGGTTCGTGTAATAGTAGTACTCGATCTGCCCGTGGCTGTCTTTTTTGAATGCTAACTTGTTTCCGGACTCGTCTTCGAAAAGAAGCGGATTGATCATTTTCAGGGTATGTTTGCCCGAAGAATTGGTTTCCATGATCAGGTTGCCGTTATCGTAGGAAAATTTCGATTTCAGGAACAGCAGGCGTGTATTCTGGTACATGCCCGTGTACTGCAGCGCCTCTTTTTCATTCAAAGGAAGGTAAGTCGGTTTCTCGGGTTCTTTCTCGGCCGGGAAATAGTGATCCATGAATTCCTCGAACACGTCGATACTCATCATGGAGTCATTGTTATAGGACATGAAAAACCCCGTATTTTTATCCGGGAGCAGAACGATCAGAGACTGGTGTCCTGTCATGCTGCCGCCTTTCATGATCACGTGGTGGCCGTTCATGAGATCCGTAAAATACCCCTCAAAGCCGGCGGTTGTCATGGGCAACGACTTTTCAGAGAAAATCTGATAGTTGTGCATAAGATCGACGCTCTTGGGACTGACGAGCTGTTTGCCGTCGTATTTGCCCTTTTGAAGATGCATGATCATATATTTGGACATATCTTCGGCCGTCGAAATGATACTTCCCTGCGGTCCGTCAGTCGGCGCATGCCCGTCCGTCGGCACGGGCTTGCCGCTCGGATCGTAATGAGCCGCCATTCTCGCAAGCAGCTCGGGTGTAAAGCGGGCGCTGGTGGAAGTCATGCCGAGCGGTTTGAACACCTTTTCCTGCATATATTTGTCATAACGCAGCCCGCTCACGTTCTCAACGGCATGCCCGGCCAGCAGAAAGGCGTAGTTGTCGTAAGTGTAGGCTTCTCCCGGCTTGCGCACAACCGTAGGCATGTGCTCAGCCAGAAAAGGTTTCGTGGGGATATCCTGATAGACGAGATCGGGTCCTACAAAATTCGCTATATCCGGATAATCGATCCCGCTTGTATAGGTGAGAAGATCGAATAACGTGAGCGGCGTTCCCGTTTTGTTGGGCACCTTCAGGCCGCCCAGGTAGGGCTCGATGTCACCCTTCAGTTCCATTTTTCCTTCGTCCACAAGCTGCAGGGCGGCCAGGGCAGTAAACGTTTTGGTGACTGATGCGATCTGGAATACGGTGTCTTTATCGACGGGGATCTTCTTTTCCTTGTCCGCATAGCCGTACCCTTTATTCAACACGACCTTACCGTCTTTGACGACCACGAAACTGGAACCGTTGACGCTGAACTTTTTCATTTTCTCTTCAAATATAGGATCGGCAAACGCTTCAACCTCCTTAGTGTCGACAGGTCCCTGGGGGGCACCTTTATCGGGCTGCGACGCTTCATGCGGTTTGGCGGCAGGCGTGTCCGACGTGCAGGCCGTAAAGATAGAGGAAGACATGACTAGCAGAGCAAGACTTGCGAGGCGCAGCTTTTTTTTCATGGGTTATTCTCCTTTTCGCGTACTGTTTTTGTGTATCCGTTGTGTGATTGAATCAGGCGGGAAGTGTCGAAAGAAATCCGGTGTCTCCTTCCGTGATGTCCCTACTATCGCAGACTGCCCGTCAAATCAGCCAGTGATCTTCCGTCACGAAACGATCATTTACTGTGATGTGAGTGTCATATGACATTTGCTCACTGGCGCACCTGACAGCGGGCGGTTTAGGATGCGGATAGATAAGTCAGCGTGAAACAAAATCACAAAAATCGAACTCGAAAGGACCGGGATTCCCATGAAAAAAGAAATGGTTCAAAGTCTTCAAACTTTTTACTTTTTGCTGCTTACTTTCGTTACAGGAGTGTTTTACTTTTGCTTCTATTTAGTCAGCCTGGTGTTCAGCTTAAGCATGGCCTTTACGTTAATCGGGCTGCCGATGATCACCTACGTTATGCGCAGTACGCGGACGTTTGCCCGTTATGAAAGGATACAAACCAAGATTTATACGGATATTTCCATAGAACCTTACGAGCGGCCGGAGAAAAACGGAAGCTCCGTATGGCAGCAGGCGAAAGAAGAGCTTGCGGACCGGCGCAACTGGACGATCATCGGCTGGCTGATGCTGAAATTCCCGCTCGGCCTGCTTGCCCTTCTATTGGCTTTCTTGTGCTACATTACGCCTGTCATCTTCATTCTGGTTCCGCTTGCGGTTCCTTACCTCGATATCAACGTTGCGGGAGTGGAGATAAACACGTTTGTAAAATCTCTCTTCGTGATGGTCGGGGGCGTTCTGCTCGCTTTCGCAGGCGCAAAACTCGGATGGAGCTCGGCTTTGCTGGCCGGACGCTATACCCGGAATATGTTCAAACGGCTTCACACATAGACAGCCGGGGCTTGCCGTGGCATAGTAAGAACAAGAACGGCCAGGCGTCAAGCCGGGCAGCCAGACAGAGAGGTGACAAAATGTACGATGCGGTCAAGCAGTGGTTTTGGTACGAGTGGGCGCTCTTTATCGTCCGTCTGTTGATTTTTATTTCTACCACGATCACGACCATCCAATTTCAAAATGACTTAAACCTTCCCCTGTGGCTGGTTCTGTGCTGGGAAATCTCCGCCTTCTCGGTTCCATGGATTTTGCTGCAGGTGAATACGACGGCCTATTTGATCCCCGAGCTGATTTTGTCCGGAGGAGTCAGCATCTATTTAGCTTCGTTATTTCCCGAGGCCTATTTGACCTTTCTCGTGCCCGCCGCCCTGATTGCAGCGAACAGTGCGGATAAAACATACCGCTGGACGGGACCGGCCGCCGTTTTGCTGGTGCCGTTCATGATGCATCAATTCTCCGAAGAAGCGAAGCCGCTCTGGGAAATGGCGGTTCAAATCGGGCTGGCTTATGCGATCGGGTACGCGTTCCATCTATTGGTGGTGAATTACCGGCAAAATGAAATCATCCGCAGCCAGAACAGCGTTCTGGAGCAGTACATGTCCCAAGTGGAGCGGATGACTCTGCTTGAAGAACGGAACCGGCTCGCGAAGGATCTTCACGATACGATGGGGCATTCGTACACGTCCCTTATCATGGGGCTTGAAACGCTGCGCCCGGATATCGCGACCGAGGAAGGCGAGAACAAGCTGGAGGCTCTTCTGGCGGTGACCCGCAAAAGCATGGGCGATGTGCGCGACTTTCTGCACGAGATGGGCGCTTCGCAGAAGCTGTCTTCGCTCCGGGAGGAGCTGGAGCGGCTGGGGCGCGAATTCGAGGCCAGCGCCGGGGTGACCGTGCGTCTGCGGGTACTGGGAGAAGAGGAGGCCCTGCCTCAGCAGGCGAAGATGATCTTCTACCGCTGCCTGCAGGAAGCGCTCACGAATGCCGTGAGGCACGGCAGAGCCACGGAAATTCAGGCGGCGCTGCAGTTCGAACCCCGGCAAATCCGGCTGGAAGTGCAGGACAACGGCGAGGGCAGCGAGCTTCTGACGGAAGGCTTCGGCCTGAAGACGATGAAGGAGCGGGCGGCAAGCCTCCAGGGGCAGGTCTCCGTCTATTCGGAGAAGGGGGCGGGGACAACCGTGACCTGTACCCTGCCCCGCCAGGTCGAGCCGGGAGGCGAGACGATCCGTCTGCTGATCGCCGACGACCAGCCATTTATCCGCGAAAGCCTCCGGACGATTCTGGAGGGGCAGAAGGATATGGCCGTTGCGGGGCTTGCCGGAGACGGCGAGCAGGCGGTCGAGCTTTGTGCGGAACTGGAGCCCGATCTCGTGCTGATGGATCTGGATATGCCGAATATGGACGGCACCGCCGCCACCCGGACGATCAAGCAGAAATGGCCGCACGTCAGGGTCGTCATCCTGACGACTTTCCAGGCGCCGGACAAAGCGCTTGAGGTGCTGCGCAGCGGAGCCGACGGCTACTTGTTCAAGTCGATCGAGCCGAAGGAGCTGGCCGAGACGATCCGCCTCGTGCATCGGGGAGGCACGATGATCGCGCAGGATCTCTCAACAAGGCTGTTCGGCGAGCTCGGAGAAACGGCCGAAGCTTCGGTACGGACCGGTGCCTCCGGGACTTCCGAGACACCCGGACTGCCGGAGGCAGCGGCCCCTGCCGGAGCAGGGTATGACCTGACTTCGCGCGAAATCGAGATTTTGCGGATGCTCTCCAAAGGCCTCCGCTACAAATCGATCGCTTCCAAGCTGTATTTGTCGGACGGAACGGTCCGAAATTATGCGTCCACGGTGTACGCCAAGCTCGGCGTCCGCAACCGGGAAGAGGCGGTGGAGAAGGCGGCGGAAGCCGGGCTTCTGTGAGGCCGCCTTCGAACAGGCTTTCGGTTCCTTGAGGAACCGGAAGCCTGTTTCGCTTATCTGCTTACTTGGAATTAAGCTTGTCCGTTAAGCTTGCGGCAATCCGCCCGGGGACGGAAATCTTCTCCGTTACCTGCCCCGCCCTTTAGGTATCCGTTCATACCAACCCGCCTTCGCCCGAATACAGTAACCATAGAGCGAGGAGGCGATTCCAATGCCCGTTAAAAACGGCGGCGACTATATAGATCGGATTAACCGGCACCTTCCCGGCGTATGGATTGCGGGAGAACGGGTGCAGGGACTGATTTCGGAGCATAGAGCTTTCAAGGGACTGATGGCGACTCAAGCTTCGATGTATGATATGCAGCAGGCGGAGGAATGGCGAGCGAAAATGACGTATGTTTCACCTTCGACGGGAGACCCGGTCGGTTTGTCCTTCCTGCAGCCGAAGACGAAGAAAGATCTTGCGCTGCGCAGGCAGATGATGCAGGCGTGGGCTTCGGTCCACCACGGTTTCCTGGGGCGTGCTCCCGATTATATGAACACGGCTATAATGGCATTCGCCGCAGCGGCGGGTCTGATCGGAGAAGAAAATCCCGAATATGCGGATAACTTGAGGCGATATTACGAATACTGCCGGGAAAACGACGTGACGCTCTCGCACGTGTTCATTCAGCCGAAAGCGGCGAGAATGTCCACTTTCCTGCGGACCTTCGAGGAACAAGCCGCCGCCCGGGTAGTCGAGAAGAATAAAGACGGGATCGTGGTCCGGGGCGCGTTCCTGCTGGATACGCAGGGAGCGACGTCGGATGAAATCCTCGTTTTTCCGGCTCCTTTTCCGTATGGAGGCGGCGAGGACAGTCCTTATGCCTTCGCTTTTGCGGTGCCGAGCAATCTGGCCGGCGTGAGTTTCGTATGCAGAGAGAGCTTTGTCGGGGGCGAATCGGCCTACAATTACCCTTTGAGTTCCCGTTTCGAGGAAATGGATACGCTGGTCCTTTTCGAAGACGCGCTCGTGCCGTGGGATCGTGTATTTATATGCGGGAACGAAAGTTTGGCCTGGAAGCTTGTGGATGAAAGCCGGTTCCATACCCACACCGGTGTGCAGATCATGTGCAAAAACATCGCCAAAACGGAATTCATTCTGGGCACTCTCGAAAGGTTGGTCGAAGTGGGAGGCCTCGACAGCCACAGCCATGTAACCGAGAAAGTAACGGAGGTTATCGTGGCTTTGGAGACGCTCAAGGCGTTCCAGCTTGCGGCGGAAAAAGGAGCGTCCAGGGACAAGTGGGGAAGTATGCTGCCCGACCCGAAGCCTCTTCTTGCGGCCAACTCCTATTTTCCGAAAGTGTATCCGCGGTTTGTGGAAATCATCCAGTTGATCGGAGCCAGCGGGCTGATCATGATTCCGGACGAAGCGGATTTCGGCACCGAGATCGGCGGGCAGCTGGATCTTTACTTGAAAGGGATTGACCTGAGCGCCGAAGAAAACGTGAAATTATCCCGGCTTGCGTGGGAGCTTGGCGTCAACGCGTTCGGCGGCAGGCAGGCGGTTTATGAGCGTTTTTTCTTCGGAAGCGCTTCGGTTGTAGACGGACGTTTGTACAATACCTATAAAGAACGGGAAACGCTTGGACGCCGGGTTCAAGACTTCCTGTCGGGGCAGGGATGACGTGAACGGGGAACTTCGGTTCCCTTTCTTTACGTCACTTCCTAATTTTCCTGCCGATAAATATGGATCTATCACAAGCCGGAGTTTTTGCTTTCCGGTCTTTTTTATTTTATATTATTTATAGGTTGATATTTTATCGTTAAAATAAATAAGGTTGCTTTTGTTTGGAAAGCATAACAAGAGAAAGTTCCCCGCCGGGAGAGCTATCTGACATAAGAACATAAGAGGAGGTTACCGGTCATGATTATCATTCACGCGTCCATGCAGCTCCAGCCGGGCAAAGAGGAGGCATTCCTGAAAGAGATTCTTCCGCTTGTGGAAGCTTCGAGAGCGGAGAGCGGCAATGTTTCGTATGATTTGTACAAACATGCGGAGAGGGACAACACTTACACGATGGTGGAAGTCTGGAAAGATCAGCAGGCGGTCGCCAGCCATAATTCCAGCGCCCATTTCACGGCATTCACCGGCAAGGCAGGCGAATTTCTCGCCGCCCCGCTCGATGTGAAGGTTTACGGGGCCGAAGCGGTAAAGTTGTGAGAGCCTGATCGGCTACCAAAAAAAGCCGTCGTCTGTAGCATACAGACAGCGGCTTTTCCTTTAACCGGGGGAAACATTGCGGAGATCCTAAAGATGGATTACTATCGGATTTGTGCACAACCTGTACACATGCACACATTCAACAGCAGACGGCAAAGGGGAATCGCGTCATGTCCGCAAAAGTTATCCACCATATCTGCATCCAGACGAGCTGTTATGAACAATCTCTGGCATTTTACCGGGATGCGCTCGGCTTTGAGGTGGTGCAGGAAACGCCCGGTTTTCATACACGGGGTTATAATTCCTGGCTGCGCCTCGGCGAGTTCTATATCGAGCTGCAAACCGGCAAGGCCGGTGAAGAGCTTCAGCCGGTGAATACGAGTTCGCGGGGAATCGTTCATTTTTGTTTATGGGTCGAGGACCTCGAGGAAGAGGTCCGGAGTTTAAAAGAATCGGGAGCTGAATTCAGGCTCAAAAACGGCCGGGAAATTTATACGGTAGAGAACGGCAAGCTGTGCAAGCTGACGGCGCCCGAAGGGACGATCATCGAACTGAGGGATACGAAAGGAATCTGACCGGTGAAAAAAAGAAAGGCCCGCAGACGGATATTCTGCGGGCCTTTTGCTTTTATAGAGAGCCGCTGACCGGTACGGATAGCGTGCCGCTCTTATTTTACTTCGACGATACGTCCTTCGACCTTCGGATTAACGGTTCCCTGCTTAATCAGGGATTCTTCCACGACGTCGTAAAGCGTGAAGCCCGAGTTGAACACTTTCTTGTCCTTCATCATGGCATAGCCGTCACCGCCGGCCGCGATAAAGTCGTTCGTAGCCAGCTTGTAGGTCTTGTCCGGGTCAACCGGCTCGCCTTTCACTTTCAGCTCCACCACTCTTTCGCCGGCAGGTTTGCTGCGGTTGTAGGTGAACGTCATGCCGCCGATTTGCGGGAAGCGTCCTTCGCCGCTCTCCACTTTGCTTACTCCGTTTTCGAGCGCCGCTTTTAATTCGCTGCCTTTAAGCTCCAGGACGACCAGGGTATTCGGGAACGGGAGCACGTCGTACAGATTTTTCTTCGAGATGTCTCCGGCGTTCACCTGGGTCCGGATACCTCCGCCGTTAATAAGCGCAGCATTGGCTTCCTGTCCGCCGATCGTCTTCGTTTTGGCCAGCATGGCATCGGCGATCAGGTTGCCGAGATTGGTTTCCTTCGCGCGCACGAGGGTGCGTTCCCCGTCGAGCTGAACGTCGGTTTTGGCGATTTTCACATCGAGCTGTCCGTCAACACGGCCGACGATATCTTTGACCAGCTTCGCCATTTCGGCATCGGGCTGCACTTTCTCGTCGTACTCGATCAGGCCGCCGGTAAAGCCGACAAGCTCCTTGTTGTAATAGTACAAGTCCGCGCGGCCCATCGACTTGCCGTATTCCCAGTCCTGTACGATGTAGGTGCCGTTTACGAGCTCGGGCTTCGTCAGCTGGGTGTGGGAGTGGCCGCCGATGATGAGGTCGATGCCGGGCACCGTCTTCGCCATTTCGCGGTCGACTTCGATGCCGTTGTGACAGACGACGATGACGTGATCGACTTTCTTCTTCAGCTCGGGAACAAGCTGCTTCGCTACTTCGACGGGGTCCTTGAACTCCAGCGCTTTCACGTTATCCGGATGAGTCACGATCGGTGTATCCGCGGTTGTAAAGCCGAGAATAGCGAATTTTTTGCCGCCGATTTCGGTATAATGCACCGGCTGGAGCAGCTCCGTGCCGTCTTCTTTTTTAAATACGTTGGAAGAAATAATCGGGTGATCGACCATGCCTTTGAGCTTGAGCAGCTGCTCGTAGCCGAAGTCGAATTCATGGTTGCCCGCCGCCTGCGCGTCGTAATTCAGGTAGTTCAGAAGCGGCACGATGGACTCGCCCTTGAACAGATTGGCGAAGACAGTTCCCTGGAAAGTATCGCCCGCATCCATCAGCATGAAATTAGGGTTTTCCGCCCGCATTTCTTTCACGAGTGTTGCGATTTTGGCATAACCGAACTCTTTGAGCGATTTGTTTTCTTCGATATGTCCGTGAACATCGTTGGTATGTCCGATCGTAATATGTAGAGTGATGGCTTGGCCGAGTGCCTGGAGAAAATCTTTCCGGGATACGGAGTCCGCGCTTGCCGTCAGTTTGACGTCGTAGCCGGCTTTTTTGGCGATTTCGGTAGCGGCTGCGGCGCTTAGTACGGCGTCCGGCTTAGTTACTTCCGCTTCGCTCAGGAGTCCCTGCTTTTTGGCCCAGGACAGGGAAGCAGAGGCCCAGTGGGAAATCGATGCGTCCGCCGTCAGGGAAGCTCCTTTGGAGCGGGCGAGAATAGTTGCAAGCTCCGCCGTGGAAACATGGCGCTCCAATGCCAGGCCGCCGCCTTCGTAGCCTTCGATGATCGCTTTCTTTTGCATCCAGTCGGTATGAGTGATCTGCGGTGCCGTCTGGGCGTAAACGGACGATGCCAGAATGGAAGAAATGATTGCGCTTACAGATATAGCCGAAACAAATTTGCCTTTGAACAAAAGAATTCCCCCTTAACAAAAGTAGACTCATTGTATCATGGGTCTTTCGGGGCAACAATAGAGGTATAGCGAACATAGTTTGTCAATTTGTGCACGGATGCCGCCGTAAACGCTCTCAAAAATGGTATAATGAAGAGAAGTGCTTGTTGAATTTACGCTCATCTTCATTCATTTCCGGCCTGGATTGGATTGATTTTCATAAAAGGATGTTTTATACTCAGGGAGTGAAATGATGTCACTTTTATATTGAACATAATTTCATAATGCGAGGCAGGGAAAAGCTCCAATGGAAGATGAAAAGCTCAGAAAGATTATCGAGGTAGCCAAATTATACTACCAGCTCGACTATAATCAGAACCAGATCGCACAAATGCTCGGCTTGTCCCGTCCGACCGTGTCGCGTCTGCTGCAGCAGGCCAAGACGGAAGGAATCGTGAAAATTCATATCGCGGACCCTTCGGAAGATTGCGAAGCCCTTGCGGTTACCTTGCGGGAGAAGTTCCACTTGAAAAAAGCGGTCGTCGCTTTCGTGCCGACTTACGACGATGAAATCGTCAAGAAATTTATCGGCGAGGCGGCCGCGCAGTACTTGATGACGACGGTCAAAGACAAAGATATTATCGGGGCGTCGTGGGGAACCACGATGTACCAGGTGGCGGCCAACCTTCAGCAGAAGGGGCTGACGGATTCGCGCGTCGTGCAGTTGAACGGGGGCGTGAGCCACGCGGACATTACGATCTCTCCGTCCGAAATCATCTATCTGTTCAGCCGGGCGTTTCATGTCACGCCGTACTTCCTCTACCTGCCGGCTATCGTCGATCACAGTCTGGTCAAGCAGGCGATCCAGTCCGACCGGCATATCCGCCGCGTGCTGGATCTCGGAAAGCTAGCCAACATCGCGATCTTTACGGTGGGACTGCCGGATGCCGAATCCGTGCTGATCCAGTCCAATTACATGACTGAGGAAGATTTGGAGATCATTCAGAGCAGAGCCGTGGGTGACATTTGCTCCCGTTATTTCGACGATAAAGGGCAGATCTGCCATACGAGCCTGAATGACCGCACTATCGGAATCGAGCTGGAAGATTTAAAAGAGAAAGAACAGGCGATTCTCGTAGCCGGCGGAATGGGCAAGGTAAACGCCATTTACGGCGCTCTTCGCGGCGGCTATGCGAATACGCTTATCACCGACCAGATGACGGCCAAAGCGCTCATCGCCAAACATGACGGCGGGCAGACGGCAACAGCCTGACGGCGGGCCTGCAGGATACGCGGCGCGCCCCGGCCGTGCTGTCTTGCACCGCTCAGACCAGGGGGACTTCATGAGATGACACAGACTTCACAGACTAACCATGTATCGCAGGCGGCCGCCTTTATTAAGGACAAGCTGACATTCACGCCGCAGGTCGGCCTTATTCTCGGTTCGGGCCTTGGCGTTCTTGCCGATGAGATCGAGAATCCGGTCGTGATTCCTTATCATGAGATTCCCGGTTTCCCCGTATCGACGGTGGAAGGGCATGCCGGGCAGCTCGTCTGCGGAATGCTCCAGGGCAAGCCGGTTGTCGCCATGCAGGGCCGCTTTCACTATTACGAGGGATACGCCATGAACAAGGTCGTTTTTCCCGTATTCGTCATGAAACGCCTCGGCGTAAAGACGCTTCTGCTGACCAATGCCGCGGGCGGAGTAGACGTAAGCCTGGAGCCGGGGGATCTTATGCTGATTTCCGATCACATCAACCTGATGGCGTCCAATCCGCTGATCGGACCCAATGACGCGGAGCTCGGTCCGCGTTTTCCGGATATGTCGGAGGCTTACTCGAAAAGGCTGCGCGAAGCGGCGCGCGAAACAGCCGGCTCTCTGAACATGAGCCTGAAGGAAGGCGTGTATGCGGGCCTCACGGGCCCGTCCTACGAAACGCCTGCCGAAATCCGCATGGTGCGGGCGCTCGGCGGAGACGCGGTAGGCATGTCCACCGTGCCGGAGGCAGTCGCCGCAAGCTACGCGGGGCTTGAAGTGCTGGGCATCTCCTGCATTTCCAACATGGCCGCGGGCATTCTGGAGCAGCCGCTTTCCCATACGGAAGTCATGGAGACGACCGAGATGGTGCGCGCAAACTTCGTGGCGCTGATTAAAGGTATTATCGGCCGCAGCGACCTGTAGCGTCAGTCCGGCCTCTGCCCGATCCTTCAAGAATCCTGGATATTGCCGTCCAGGGTTCTTTTTTGCGTCCGGAAAAGGGAGGGGAACGTTGGTGAAGAAGGCCGGAATAAATTAGAAAAGAGCGGTGTAAAATAAATTTCATATTAATATTTACATATGTTCAAGTCATCCCTATAATAGGTGTAATGTATTCGGGTTTCACAGATACTAGCCCTGTAATAAAGGGCCTCGATGCTTTACCTTTTTCTACAACTTAGATAAGTCTGGAGAGATGGTTTTGAATACAGCTTATGTGAACGGTCACTTTTTTACGATGGATGAAAGCAGCCGGCAGTACAAAAGCGGAATGATGGTCGTCTGCGGAGACGCGATCGATTATATCGGCGCTCATTCCGGAGAGCGGCTGGCCGCGGCGGACCGGGTTGTCGATCTGGGCGGCAAATGGGTGATGTCCGGCCTCGTCAATGTCCACTCTCATATCGTGATGACCATCCTTCGGGGAATCGGCGACGATATGCTGCTGAAACCGTGGCTGGAGACGAAGATCTGGCCGATGGAAGCCAAGTTTACGCCGGAGATCGCGTCTGTCAGCACCCGGCTCGGCATTCTGGAGATGCTGAAGTCGGGCACGACGACGTTCTCGGATATGTTCAATCCGAACGGCATCGACCTGGACGGCATCATGCAGGAAATTGCCGATACGGGAATCCGCGGCGCATTTTCGCATACGATTTTCAGCCTGGGCACCGAGCGGCAGCAGCGGGATAATATCGCAAGCGCGGAGCGGTTCGCGAGAAAATACCGCACGTTCGCGGACGGACGCCTGACGACGATGGCGGCGCCCCACAGCCCGTATGCGTGTACGCCTGGAGCACTGGAGGAGAGTGCGCGGATCGCGGCCGAGAACGGCCTGATGGTCCACATCCACGTATCGGAGACGGATCTGGAGATCCGCGACATCGAGAGCCGCTACGGCGTGCGTCCCGTGGAGCACCTCCGCCGGCTCGGCGTGTTTGATCAGCCTACGGTGATGGCCCACGGAGTCGTTCTTAACGAGGAAGAGCGTGCGATTCTTCATCAATATGATGTGCGCGTAGCTCATAATCCTATCAGCAACTTGAAGCTGGGATCGGGAGTGGCGGATGTTTCCGCGCTTCTCGAAGCGGGGGTCAAGGTCGGCATCGCCACGGACAGCACCGCCTCCAACAACAATCTCGACATGTTCGAGGAGATGAGGACGGCGGCCCTGCTGCAGAAGGGGATCTACAAAGACGCGAGCAAGCTTCCCGCGGAAACGGTGCTGGCTCTGGCCACGCGCGCCGGTGCCGAGGCTATCGGCATGGGGCATACGGGTTCGCTGGAGGCGGGGAAGAAGGCGGATTTCATCACCATCGATCCGTCGGATAAGCCGCACCTTCAGCCTTTGGAGCAGGCGTTTTCACATCTGCTCTACGCCGCAAGCGGACGTGACGTCTGCGATGTGTATATCGGCGGAGCGGCCGTTGTCCGCGACGGAAGCTGCCTGACGATCGACGAGGAAAAGATTTTGGCGGAGGCCAATCGTCTGCAGGCTGAACTGCAATAATCCGCTGCACGGGCTACGGCTTTTTCATATCAGAAGATCACTAACGATCCGCCGGTTGCGCGTACTTACAGCCGGTATCCGTTATTTTCATAGATTTTATAGAGAAGGTACAATTTACGGTTATATCGGGGCTTAGTCAAGCCCCGGTATGATGGGCGGGTCCGGGGCAGAGTGGAGGAATAGAAATGATTCGGGGTCTTAACCGGTATTTCCAATTGGAGGCTCACGGGACGACGTGGAAAAGAGAAGTGATGGCGGGCCTTACCTCGTTCTTTACGAGTGCGTATATTATGCTCGTCAATCCCCTCATCCTGCAGGATACGGGAATGCCGCTGAGCGCAGGGGTGCTTGCGACAATCGCGGCGACCGTTATCGGCAGTCTGATGATGGCCCTGTGGGCGAATGCGCCCATTATCGTCATCCCCGGGATGGGGCTTAACGCGTTCTTTACCTACACGATCGTCCAGTCGCTCGGGCTTTCCTGGCAGCAGGCGCTCGGGGTTGTCGTCGTGTCGGGTGTCATTTTCCTGCTTGCAAGCGTGTCCTCCTTCGGCAGCAAAATTTTGTCGGCGGTACCCGCCTCGCTGAAGCACGGGATTACCGCGGGAATCGGCCTTATGCTTACGTTTATCGGCCTGCAAAAGGGCGGGATCGTCCGGCCCGATTCCGTTAACTACGTGGCGCTCGGAAACTTTACGAGTCCGGTTACGCTCGCGACGCTTATCGGGCTTGCGGTCACTTTTATGCTGTTCGTCCGCAATATAAAAGGAAGCCTGCTGATCGGAATCGGGTTCACCAGCGTCCTGACGCTCGTACTGGCGGGTAAGGGAGATGCCGCGGGCAAGGCGGTCGATGTCCAGGCCTACGGCCAGGTACTGGGAGCCGCCGATTTCAGTGTAATGCAGATCCCGTTCTGGATCGCGGTCTTTTCCATGACGATGATCGTCCTGTTCGAGAACATGGGACTGCTCAGCGGCATGCTGCCGGACAAGGCAAAGTTCCCGAAAGCATACCGGGTCGTGGCGGTATCCACGATCGTATCCGGCTTCTTCGGGACCAGTCCGACCATCGCTTCGGCCGAAAGCACCTCCGGCATTTCGGAAGGGGGCCGGACAGGCATTCCGCCCCTTGTAACGGCTGTCCTGTTCCTGCTCTCCGCCTTGGCGCTGCCCGTCATCGGTCTCATTCCCGGCAATGCCGTCGCGCCGGTGCTCATTATCATCGGAGCGCTGATGATGATGAGTGTGAAGGACATTCCGTTCAACGATTTCTCGGAATATTTGCCCGCGTTTCTGATCGTGGTATGCATTCCGCTCACGTCCAGCATCGCCGACGGTCTCGCTTTCGGCTTCATCGCGTATCCCCTCTCGAAGGTGGCTATCGGCCAGTGGAGGAAATGTTCGCCTCTGCTTTACGCAATTGCGGCGCTCTTTGTCCTGAACTTTGTGGCCTCTTCTATTTTTGTTCATTAAACGGGGGAGACCGGGCATCGCGAAACGGGAGAATTCTTATCGCGCGGAGCATCCGTCGTGAAAGGCGGCCTCCTGTGACAGGGGGCGGCCACGGAGTATGGAACGGAGCATAGGGGCTTCTAGCTTGCGGACCCGGTTCCCCGGCAGAAGCGCTGCGCCGCTAAGAGCACGGCCCAAAAGCACGCCACAAAAAGCACGCCACAAAAAGCATGCTCCAAAAAGCCTGACGATACTTGAATCGCCAGGCTTTTTTGCATGCGAAGAAGCTTCCGGGAGCGGAACCCGGACCGCCGGGCACAGAGCGCTGCCGACCCCACTCGGTAACCCCGGTCATGCGGCTCTCCGCTAAGCACAGGGAAAAGCTGCGCCCGGTATTCACCCGTCCCGTGCCATGTATAAAAGAGAAGTAAGCCTGCGGGAAGGCCCCACAATAGCTCTTACTTTTGGTACAATAAGGAAGAAAAAGACAGCGCTTTTGAAAACAAGCCCTGTCCGCCCGGTTAAACCGACAACTTCGTATTGGAGATATATAATGGATATTTATGCGATAAACCTGCGTTTGGACGACAAAGAAACCGTGCAGCACGCGGAACGGCTGATGGTCTATCTGTCGGAGGAGAAGCGGGCCAAGGCCCAAAAGTTTTACCGGCAGGAGGACCGCATAAGAGCGGTTGCCGCTGACGCGCTAGCGAGATGGTGCCTGTGCCGGAAACTGCCCGCAGTTAACCTGGAGCTGCGCTTCGGCACGAACGCCTACGGCAAGCCGCACCTGACCGCTCCCCGTACCGGCGTCCATTACAATGTGACGCATTCGGGCTGCTGGGTCGCGGCGGCCGTGTCGGAAGCGGAAGTCGGCATCGACGTGGAACAGATCCACCAGGTGGAGCTGGATATTGCCGAACGATTCTTTTCGGCCGCAGAGAAGCAAGATCTCTTCAGCCTTCCTCCAGAAGAGCGGCTGGATTATTTCTTTGATCTGTGGACGCTCAAAGAGAGCTACATCAAAGCGGTCGGCAAAGGCTTGTCGATCCCGCTGGACTCTTTTTCCATCCGCAAGAGGGGGAACGGCGTGTTCGGGCTGGAGCCGCAGCCGACCCATGTTTTCAGGCAGTATGAGATTGACGGCCCTTACAAATTGTCCGTTTGCTCGACTTTGGATGTTTTTCCGGGTCAGGTCACGTTTCTGCGTCTGGAGGATCTGGTGTTCCAATAGAAAGAGAACCCTCCGGCATGAGGCTTCTCCATAGATAAAATACCGCATAAGCCTCCCATCCCCGCCAAGGAGCGAAAAGCCGCCGGATCTCTTCGAGAGCCGGTTTTTGCGTGCGGTGCAGCAGCTGCTTCAGCGCATTATGAAGCCCGGCGTCCCCGATAGGGAAGGCGGCCGGGTTCCTCAGGCAGCGCATCAGCACGTAATGCGCGGTCCACGGGCCGATGCCGCGTATGGCGAGCAGGGTGCGCTCGGCGTCCTCATAGGAACCGGAGGCGAGGAGTGCTTCTTTGGACAGGGTGCCGCTGTCCATTAGACCTGCCACATGAAGGATATATTCGGCCTTCTTTCCGGTGAACTGGAGCTGCCTCAGCTCTTCCACGGTCACGCCGGCCAGGTCGCCCGGCTTCGGGAACAGCCAGTACGTGCGGTCCTCCCGGACCAGCTTCCTGCCGTAATTCTCCACAAGCCTGCGCTTGAGCGTATAAGCGAACGTCAAATTGATCTGCTGCCCGGCGATTGCCCAGCACAGGGCCTCGAACAGATGCGGCACGCCGATGATGCGGAGCCCGTAATACCCGGAGGCAAGCGGCCCGAGCAGAGGATCGGACTGAGCCATCGCATAGAACGGCGCCATGTCCCGGGCAAGGTCCAGCCATTCCGCCGTGTAGGCCACGGCTTCCCGGACGGCGTCCGGACTGGCGGGCGGGCCCTGCACAAACCGGAGCTGGAGCCTGCCGGGGCACGGATCGCTGATTTCGGCGGGAAGCAGTTCTTTTCCTGCTTCGAGCAGCTTGTAGATGCGGCCGTTTTCCACGCTGTGAAGGCATTCCAGAGGAGAGCGCGTCAGGTACAGGAGCGTTTCCGCGTAGCTGAACGCCGCGGGCGTTTCGATCAGCGCAATTCCCGTGTGTTCGTCAAAACTGAAAACGGGCATGTCCTTTTGCCGTGTAGTCATGGAACCCCTCCAGTCTGAGCAGCTCTTCTTTGACCTGAAGGCCTCCTCTGAAACCGGTAAGCGCCGCATTCTTGCCGATAACGCGGTGGCAGGGCACGATGATGGGGACGGGATTCGCTCCGTTGGCCGTACCGACCGCTCTAACGGCTGCGGGACTGCCTACGCTTGCGGCAATATCGGAATAGCTGCGCGTTTCCCCGAACGGAATTTCGGCAAGAGCTTTCCACACGGAAGTCTGGAAAGCCGTTCCCCGCATATCGAGCGGAACGTCGAACTGCTGCCGGGTCCCTTCGAGATATTCTTTAAGCTGAAGGAGATAGCCGGCCATCCGTTCTTCGTCTTCAATCAGCACGGCGCCGGGAATCTGCCTGGCGGCCCAGCTTTTCAAGGTGTCCAGACTCTCGGTCGGCCACGTAATGCGGCACAATCCCCGGTCTGTGGCGGCTATATATAAAGGCCGGTTCCGGAAAAGGGGATGCACCAGGGCCGCCCAATAAATTTCGGTTGTCGCCGAAAAAGTGTTCATGTTTGTTTGCCTCCTGTTTGTTCCGGTTTGTTTGGCGGCGGTTCTCATCCAGGAGATCCGCCATTACGTTCCCTATATTCATTCGGCGTACAGCCGGCGGTTTTATGAAAAACGGCGGAGAAATGGGAAGCGCTGCGGAAGCCTACCGATGCCGCGATTTCCCCGATGGCTTGTTCACTCCCGGACAACCGCCGCATCGCCTCCTCCATGCGGGTAAGAAGAAGCTGGCGCGAGGGACTGATTCCGGTCGTCCGTTTGAACGTACGCTGCAGATGATAAGGGCTCATGTTCAGCTCGGAAGCAAGCCCGTGCAGCGTCAAATTTTCGCCGTATCGGGTGCGAATCAGACCCAGCACGGTTTCCGCCAGTTCCGCGTCGGGTCCGTGGGGACTCGGGTTCTCCGGCTTGCACCTTTTACAGGGCCGGAACCCGGCTGCCAGTGCTCCTTCGATGCTTTCGTAAACCTTCACGTTTTCGGGCCTCGGAGTCCGGGACCGGCAGGATGGCCTGCAAAATATGCCCGTAGACGTAATGCCCACATAATACTTCCCGTCATGGCGGGTATCTCTGCTTAAAATCGTCTCATAGACGGATTTGAAAATAGCGTCCTCGTTCATCCGTTAACCGCACCTCCTTCTTTACCCATTATAAACTTCAGCCCGGTGCTTGATAATAGGAGTGAAATAGGACAGCAAAAATTCGCTAAGACCCGGAATACACGAGAATATGGAAGCAAAAGGAAGAAGGGGGCCCGCAACGGCAGTGCCGTCCGGTTTTCCTCCGCCCGGCTTTCCTCTATAATGAAGGAAGATTTTGTACAAAAAGGATGGAGGAGATCAGACAATGAAACGCATAGCGGTATTCTGCGGATCGAGCAACGGGGCATCGGAGGTCTACAGGGAAGGGGCCGTCAGGCTTGGGCGCGAGCTCGCGGAGCGGGGCCTCGCCCTCGTGTACGGAGGCGCCAGCGTCGGGCTGATGGGTGCCGTGGCCGATGCGGTTCTGGAAGCCGGCGGCGAAGTCATCGGAGTCATCCCGAAAATGCTGGAAAACCGGGAAATTTCCCATCACGGGCTGACGGAACTGATCGTCGTCGAGTCCATGCATGAGCGCAAAGCGAAGATGGCGGACCTTGCGGACGGATTTGTGGCCCTTCCGGGAGGACCGGGCACACTGGAGGAGTTTGTGGAAATTTACACGTGGGGGCAGCTCGGGCTTCACCGCAAGCCGTTCGGGCTGGTCAATCTCAATCGTTATTACGATCCCCTCGTCGCTCTCTTCGACCGGATGAATCAGGAGCAGTTTATGCAGGACAAATACCGCTCGATGGTTCTGGTGAACGAAGACCCCGCCAAGCTGCTGGAGGAGTTTGCTTCCTATAAAGCTCCGGAAGTCAAAACGTACATAAAAAACGATCAGACCTGAAATTTCAGACATTCTTAGTAAAAGATGACGAAAAGAAGCATACTAGAGTCGCTTACGGTCTTCCTGGTGAAGAAGACTGTAAGGGCTCTTTTTTTATGTTCGGAAAAAGAGCGGAAGAAGCCCCTGAGACACAAAAATGACATGAACATAATTTTATGATGTGTTTTACATATGTTCACGTGTGTGCTATCATGGAGGCATGGAATTCCTACACACACTGTCTTTTTTACAGGGCATGACAACTCATAATCAAGGAGTGTAAACACATGAGCATAGCCGGAATGATCGATCACACGCTGCTTCGCGCAGACGCCACTAAGGCTGAAATCACGAAGCTGACGGAAGAGGCGAAGAAGTACGAATTCGCGTCCGTCTGCGTAAATCCGACCTGGGTCGTTTATGCGGCCGAACAGCTTGCGGGATCGCCCGTGAAAGTTTGTACGGTTATCGGATTCCCTCTGGGTGCCACGACATCTGCCGTGAAAGCGTTTGAAACGAAGGATGCGATCGCAAACGGGGCCGGGGAAGTCGACATGGTCATTAACATCGGCGCCCTGAAAGCCGGGGACGATACGCTGGTGGAAAGCGACATTAGAGCGGTTGTCGAAGCGGCCGCGGGCAAAGCACTGGTTAAAGTCATCATCGAAACCAGCCTTCTTACGGACGAGGAAAAAGTGCGCGCAAGCGAGCTGGCGGTTAAAGCGGGAGCGGACTTCGTGAAGACGTCCACCGGGTTCTCGACGGGCGGAGCGACACCTGCGGATGTAGCGCTGATGCGCAAAACCGTCGGTCCCGACGTAGGCGTCAAAGCATCGGGCGGCGTACGCAGCCTCGAAGACATGAACGGCATGATCGAAGCCGGAGCAACCCGCATCGGGGCGAGCTCGGGCGTGAAAATCATGGAAGGCGGCCAGTCCGCTTCTTCTTACTAAACCCTGACCTTCAAGGAGGACGGATCCATGAAAGACCAGCTGATTCAAGAAGCGATTGAAGCCCGCAAGCAGGCGTATGTGCCTTATTCGGGCTTCCAGGTCGGAGCGGCCGTGCTCACGGGCGGGAAGGTTTACCGGGGATGCAACGTTGAGAATGCATCCTACGGTTTAACCAACTGCGCGGAGCGGACGGCTATTTTCAAAGCGGTTTCGGAAGGCGAAGGCGGACACAAGATTGAAGCTATCGCCATCGTTGCAGACACGGAAGGGCCGGTATCGCCATGCGGCGCTTGCAGGCAGGTTATCGCCGAATTCAGCGACCGGAACACGAAGATTTACTTGACCAATCTTCACGGCAATACCGAAGAATGGACGATCGACCGGCTGCTCCCGGGAGCTTTTCAAGCCGATGATATGGAAAAAAAGTAAAGACGCTTCTGAAACTTCTTTTTGTAAATTGAATGTAAGCGCTTAATAGATTTTCGGGTTTAGAGACCGGCATCCGCATCAAATGTGCTAATGCCGAGCAACCATTGGGGGAAACACTAACATGAAATATTTAGTTGCTATTCTGGGCGTGCTTGTCGTGTTCGGGCTTACTTACGCCGCCAGCAACAACCGTCACAAAATCCGGTACCGTCCGCTGTTCGTCATGATCGCCCTCCAGGTAGTCCTGGCGTTCGCTCTTCTGAATACGAGCGCGGGCGAATTTCTGATCCGCGGCTTCGCGAGTGTATTCGAATCGCTTCTCGCTTACGCGTCGGAGGGGATCAATTTTGTGTTCGGCGGAATCGCGAACGACAAGACGTCTCCGTTTTTCCTGAACGTTCTGCTTCCTATCGTATTCATTTCCGCATTGATCGGGATTTTGCAGTATACTAAAATTTTACCGTTTATCGTGAAATACATCGGTCTGGTGCTCAGCAAGGTCAACGGCATGGGTAAGCTTGAATCTTACAACGCCGTGGCGTCCGCAATTCTGGGCCAATCGGAAGTATTCATCTCGGTGAAGAAGCAAATCGGCCTGCTGCCGAAACACCGTCTGTACACGCTTTGCGCTTCGGCCATGTCCACGGTTTCGATGTCCATCGTCGGAGCTTACATGCAGATGATCGAGCCGAAGTTTGTCGTAACGGCGCTGGTGTTGAACCTGTTCGGCGGTTTTATTATCTCGTCGATTCTCAACCCTTACGTGGTTACGAAGGAAGAAGATATTCTTGAAGTCCAAGAAGAAGAGAAGCAGTCTTTCTTCGAAATGCTGGGGGAATATATTCTCGACGGTTTTAAAGTCGCCATCATCGTGGCGGCCATGCTGATCGGTTTCGTAGCCCTGATCGCCTTGATCAACGGTATTTTCAACGGCATTTTCGGCATTTCGTTCCAGTCTCTGCTCGGGTATATTTTCGCTCCGTTCGCGTTTGTAATGGGCGTGCCCTGGGCCGAAGCGGTCGAAGCCGGAAGCATCATGGCAACCAAGATGGTCTCCAACGAATTCGTCGCCATGCTCGATCTTGCCAAGCATACGACCATGTCCCCGCGGACCGTCGGAATCGTATCGGTGTTCCTCGTTTCGTTCGCGAACTTCTCTTCCATCGGGATCATTGCCGGCGCGGTCAAAGGGCTTCACGAAAAGCAGGGCAACGTTGTCGCCCGTTTTGGTTTAAAATTACTGTATGGAGCTACATTGGTCAGCGTCCTGTCGGCTACGATTGCGGGGCTGTTCCTGTAAGCTGAATAGGAAAGGAAGCGTGAAACATGACTACGTTTAAACGGATTCACCTGATTGTACTGGACTCGGTCGGTATCGGCGAAGCGCCGGACGCCGCTAAATTCGACGACTTTGATGTCGATACCCTGGGACATATCGCCCGGGAGAGGGGCGGCCTCAAGATGCCGAACATGGCTAAGCTGGGCCTCTCCAATATCCGCCTGATCGAAGGTGTGCCTGCGGCGGACAAGCCGCTGGCTTACTTCACGAAGATGCAGGAAGCGTCGAACGGGAAAGATACGATGACCGGGCACTGGGAGATCATGGGGCTGAACATTGAGACTCCTTTCCGTGTGTTTCCGGACGGCTTCCCGGACGAGCTGATCGGCCGCATCGAAGAGAAGACCGGCCGCAAAGTGATCGGCAATAAGCCGGCCAGCGGCACTGAAATCATCGACGAGCTCGGAGAAGAACACGTGAAGACCGGCGCGCTTATCATTTACACGTCCGCGGACTCCGTGCTGCAGATTGCCGCCCACGAAGACGTGGTGCCGCTTAAGGAACTCTACGAAATTTGCGAGTTCTGCCGTGAAATTACGCTTGAAGATCCGTACATGCTGGGCCGCATCATCGCCCGCCCGTTCGTCGGGGAAGCCGGAAGCTTCAAACGGACGGCCAACCGTCACGATTACGCCTTGAAGCCTTTCGGCCGCACGACGATGAACGAGCTGAAAGACAAAGGCTTCGACGTGATCGCACTCGGCAAAATTTCCGACATCTACGATGGCGAAGGCGTTACGAAAGCGGTCCGGACCGTTTCCAACATGGACGGTATGGATAAGCTGGTGGACACGCTCGGGGAGTCCTTCACCGGTCTCAGCTTCCTGAACCTCGTCGACTTCGACGCCCTCTTCGGCCACCGCCGCGATCCGCAAGGATACGGACAAGCGCTGGAGGAGTATGACGCCCGCCTGCCGGAAGTGTTTGCCAAAATGACGGACGAAGATCTGCTGATCGTGACGGCCGACCACGGCAACGATCCGACCTACCGCGGGACGGACCATACGCGCGAATACGTGCCGCTACTCGTTTACTCGCCGCGTTTCGCGGACGGCGGCAAGGAGCTTCCGCTGCGCCGCACGTTCGCCGATATCGGCGCTACCGTAGCGGATAACTTCGGCGTCGCGCTTCCCGCCCACGGCACAAGCTTCCTGGCGGACTTGAAATAAAAGACGGGGGCGATAAGACGCCCCCAACTATCTTTTCTATAACGGAGGTACACGTTCATGAGCGTTCATATTGGTGCAAAACCCGGCGATATCGCCGAAACGATCCTGCTGCCGGGCGATCCGCTGAGAGCGAAGTACATTGCGGAAACTTACTTGTCCGATGTTATCTGCTACAACGAAGTCCGCGGCATGCTGGGCTTCACGGGCACATACCGGGGCAAGCGGGTTTCGGTGCAGGGATCGGGCATGGGAATTCCGTCGATCAGCATCTACGTCAACGAACTGATCAGCCAGTACGGCGTCAAAAACCTGTTACGCGTCGGCACTTGCGGAGCGATGCAGGAGCATGTCCGGGTCCGCGATGTGATCCTGGCCCAGGCGTCCTGCACGGATTCGAGTGCGAACCGCCACGTTTTCGGCGGCTTCGACTACTCCCCGATCGCGAGCTTTCCGCTGCTTAAAGCGGCTTATGAGCGCGGCGTGGAGAAGGGGCTTAAGCTTCATGTCGGCAACATTTTCAGCTCCGACATCTTCTACCGCGACGATAAGACAGTCGTACAGAAGCTGATGGATTACGGCGTGCTCGGTGTTGAGATGGAGACGACCGCACTGTATACCCTGGCGGCCAAGTTCGGCGCGAACGCTCTGACGATTCTGACCGTCAGCGACCACCTTCTGACTGGAGAAGAAACCTCTTCGGAAGAGCGTCAGACTACTTTCAAAGAGATGATGGAAGTGGCTTTGGATACGGCGGTTTCGCTGTAAAAAGCCACAGCTGGGAAGACTTGTGGCACAGGTATTTTGGATATAAAGCAGATACAAGGCAGATACAAGGCAGATATATCAGACAAGACAGTCAAGACGGACAACACAGACAACACAGACAACACAGACAACACAATAGACGGATGACGGATAAACGGGGCACAGATTTGACAGGTACCTCCGTGAACAGGAATTAGTTAAGAGTACTTACTGGTAAAGCGAGGAGAAAAGACGATGAGAATGGTCGATTTGATTGCGAAGAAGCGTGACGGCAAGGAACTGACGACGGAAGAAATCAACTTTATTATCGAAGGCTACACGAAAGGGGATATTCCGGACTATCAGGTCAGCGCACTGGCGATGGCGATCTATTTCAAGGACATGACGGCGCGCGAGCGGGCCGATCTGACGATGGCCATCGTTAACTCCGGCGAAACGATTGATCTGTCTGCCATCGAAGGAGTTAAGGTAGACAAGCACTCCACCGGCGGTGTGGGCGACACGACGACCCTGGTGCTGGCTCCGCTCGTAGCGGCACTCGATATTCCCGTTGCGAAAATGTCCGGACGCGGCCTGGGCCACACCGGCGGCACGATCGACAAGCTGGAAGCGATCGAAGGCTTCCACGTGGAGATTTCCAAGGATGAGTTCGTGAGCCTGGTGAACGAGCACAAAATCGCCGTGATCGGACAGACCGGCAACCTGACGCCTGCCGACAAGAAGCTGTACGCTCTTCGCGACGTAACGGCTACCGTAGATTCCATCGCGCTTATCGCCAGCTCTATCATGAGTAAAAAAATCGCCGCAGGTTCGGACGCTATCGTGCTCGACGTTAAAACGGGCGCAGGCGCGTTTATGAAAACGCCCGAGGACGCGAAAGAACTGGCGCACGCCATGGTCAGCATCGGAAACAACGTGGGCCGCAAGACGATGGCCGTTATTTCCGATATGAGCCAGCCGCTCGGCGCCGCCATCGGCAACGCGCTGGAAGTCCGGGAGGCGATCGATACGCTCCGCGGCCAAGGGCCGAAGGATCTGGAAGATCTCTGCCTCGCCCTGGGAAGACAAATGGTCTTCCTGGCAAACAAAGCTTCTTCTCTGGAAGAAGCGGAAGAGAAGCTGAAGGAAGTTATCCGCAACGGCAAGGCGCTGGAGAAATTCAAGGAATTCATCGCCAACCAGGGCGGGGACGCATCGGTCGTGGACGATCCCGAGAAGCTGCCTAAAGCGAAGTTCCTTATCGAAGTACCGGCGCGCGAAGACGGTGTCGTAGCCGAAATCGTCGCCGATGAAATCGGTACGGCGGCTATGCTGCTCGGAGCCGGACGTGCCACGAAGGAATCGGAAATCGATCTGGCTGTCGGCCTTATGCTGAACAAGAAGATCGGCGAGAACGTTAAATCGGGCGAATCTCTCGTAACGATCCACGCCAACCGTGAGAACGTGGACGATGTGATCGCGATGATTTACGATAACATCCGTATCGCCGACCACGCTGAAGCACCTGTCCTCATTCACGACATCGTGACCGAATAGGACTTGCGCAAAGCCTGGGTTTTATAGCAAGGCTGATAAAACCGGCTTTAGTCCGGCCAGTCCGGAGAAACCGCCGCATCCAGAGATGCGGCGGTTTTTTTGTGCCCGGGCGAGTGAACCGGTGTGCGCGGTCACAGTTGACCGGCCGCCGCGCTGGGCCGCAACGTGCGTCTAGGTTTTACGTGCGTTGGAGTAAACCGAAAGGCCGGGTCTCATTTTATGGTTGACAGCAATTGGAAAGGAGAATAGAATGAACGAAATGATAGTGAGTACTAACAAACATGAATGAACGATTCATTCGTTTTTCATAACGGGAGTAACACGGACAGAGGAGGAGGCAGAGTATGAGCGGCTCATCTTCAAGCAGTTCAGACAAACTGCTGCTGGCAGCTATCGATCTAATAGCGGACAAGGGCTACAAATGCGTGACGACCAAAGAGATCGCCACGGCCGCCGGGCTGAGTGAAATGACGCTGTTCCGGCATTTCGGAAGCAAGCAGAATTTGCTCGAATCGGCTTTCGACCGGTTTCATTACGCCGGGGAGATGCGGAAGCTTTTTGCGGAAAAGCTGGTGTGGGAGCTGGAAACGGATCTTCTTCTGATCAGCCGGACGTACCACGATATCATGAACCGCAACCGCAAGATGATCCAGATCAGCCTGAAAGAATCGGTCAGTCTGCCGGGTTTCCGGGAAAAGACACAGAGACATCCCCGCCAGTTAAGAGAGTTTTTGACCGAGTATTTCGTGAAGATGGCGGAGCGGGGAGACATGGTCTCGGCGAATCCCGAGCTCCATGCGGTCTCGTTCATGTGGATGAATTACGGCGCGTTTATGAATAACCGGGACGGTTGGGGAGAGGGGACCTTCGCCGACATCCCGCTCGACGATTTTATCCGGGAAAGCGTAAAGGTATTCGTCAAGGCGCTGACTCCCTAGTTTTTTTTCGCCCGATATGTTACGAGTACAAACCTTCATAACTTTTATGATTAACGAGATTAACCGAAGGATTCGGATATCATTTGCATTCTGGGAGGCGAAAAGCGTGTCAACCGCTGTACAAAAAACAACCGGCGATAAACTTATGCGGGTTCTGGCGTTCACTCTGGTCATATCGGTCATGAACGCCTCTATTTTCAACATCGTGCTGCCGCAGATCAGTGCGGAGTTTCATCTGAATTCGGCCCAGGTCAGCTGGGTGGCTTCCATTTACATGCTGGTTTATGCTATCGGGTCGGTCATTTACGGCAAGCTCGCGGATAAATATCCGTTAAAACGGCTTATCTCGTTCGGGCTTATCGTTTTTGCGCTCGGGTCCGTTATCGGCCTGTCGGCCTCCGCCTACTGGATGGTTATTCTGGCAAGGGGGTTTCAGGCTATGGGGTCCTCGGTCATTCCGGCCGCCGCGATGATTATCCCGATCCGCTTTTTTCCGCCGGAAACCCGGGGCAGAGCTTTGGGCATCTCGGCTATCGGTATGGCGCTCGGCAATGCGCTCGGACCGGTGCTGTCGGGCCTGATCATGAGCGTAGCGGACTGGCGCTGGCTGTTCTGCCTGTCCCTGCTCACGCTGGTGACGCTGCCGTCTTACCGCAAGTTGCTGGATGACAAGCGCGGCACGGCCGGTAAAATCGATGCTTGGGGCGGCGCACTGCTGGCGGGAACGGTCAGCCTGCTGCTGCTCAGCATTACAAACGGCGGCTGGATTACCGTCATCAGCGGAATTGTGCTGCTCGGACTTTTTATTCTCCGCATTTTGAAGGCGGAGGAGCCTTTTATCCAGCCCCGGCTGTTTTTGAACAAACATTACGTAACGGGCCTGGTCGTTTCCCTGATCATTGTCGGCCTCGGTTTTTCTTTATCGTTCCTGATCCCCCAGCTCATGTCGCACGTGAATCATATTGAGCCGGGCATGATCGGCTTTATGATGGTCCCGGGAGCGGCCGCATCCGCAATGATGGGTCTCAGAGGCGGCAGGCTGGCGGATGAGAAGGGCAATTCCTTTCTCGTGTATCTCGCGTCCTTCCTGCTGTTTATCAGCTTTGTCCTGCTGTCCTCCTTGTCGGGCGCTCTGCCCGTGGTGGTATCGGCTCTGCTCATCTTCGGCAACGTGGGAATGACGTTCATGCAAATTGCGCTGTCCAACACCATTTCACGGTCACTGGACAGAGACCAGGCCGGCGTGGGGATGGGACTGATGGCCATGATGAATTTTATCGGAATCGCGTCCTCGTCGGCTATCTACAGCAAGCTTCTGGACAACGGGGCGACAGTGACGTGGAATCCCTTCAATTTGTACCAGGGAGCTTCGGTCTACAGCAACATATATTTGGGGCTTGCCGTCCTCGTTATCGCGGCGGCCGGCATTTATTTCTACCGGTTCGGCAAAGCTCCGGCAAATGCGGCTCCCAGAAAAGCGGAAGCTTAACAGCCTGCTCGGCAGTGCTGAAAATACCGGAATGGGTCCTTATGGGCGATTCCGGTTTTTTTGTTTTGGCCGCATGGCTGATCTCACTCGTGTGACGCCAAGCACCGCGGGCAGGGAGCCTTGCACGGTTCATACCGTGATCAGAACACCGGAAAAAACAGCTGAATCTGTTTTTTAGCTGACCCTGCTTTTGCGGAAAACGGTATAGTGAGGAGAAGCACCCAGGCAGCTTGTGCAAAACGGCGACCCATCATGTCTATGAGGAGGTACTCAATATGTCGTATACGTTTGAGGAATTTGCACTCCCGGATAAGGATTCGGGCCCGTACGGTTTGACGTGCGGCAAGGACGGAGCGATTTGGTTTACCGAGCAGAAAGGAAACCGGATCGGCCGCCTGGCGCCGGACGGGACGGTGACGGAGTTCCCGGTAACCGCGGAAGAAGCCGGTCTATCTGCAATTATAACGGCAGGGGACGGCACTTTATGGTTCAGCGGGTATAAAGCCGGTATAATCGGGCGGATCAGCGTGTCGGGCGAAATGGCGGAATACCCGCTGCCCGCTGCCGGTTCAGGGCCGTTCGGTCTTGCCGAGGGACCGGATGGAGCCGTGTGGTTCACGGAATTGACGGCAAATAAAATCGGACGGATTACGCCGGACGGGACGATTGCGGAATTCGAACTGCCTCTGCCCGGCTCGTTTCCTTCTTTTATCGCGCGGGGTTCGGACGGAGCGATGTGGTATACGGAAAATCAGGGCAACCGCATCGGCCGCATTACGGCCGCGGGGGAGATCGCCGGGTATCCGCTCCCGTCCGGACAGGCCGGACCGGTAGGTATTACGGGAGGCCCTGACGGGGCCCTCTGGTTTGTCGAAATTAACGGGAGCCGGATCGGGAAGATTTCGACAGATGGCGAGATCACCGAGTATCCTCTTCCCGATCCGGAAGCAAAGCCGCATGCGATTACAGCCGGCACAAACGGGGATATGTGGTTTACGGAATGGGGAAGCAACAAGATCGGCCGGATCACTACAGCCGGTCACATTTCCGAATATGCGATTCCCAGAGAGAAGGCGGAGCCGCACGGGCTTGCCGTCGGTCCTGACGGCGCCGTCTGGTTCGCACAGGAGAGCGGCCAGATCGGCCGGTTAACGGTCCGTTCGTTCTGAGTTCGGCAGGACGAAGCGCTTGAAACAGGAGACCACCGCGCGTAAGCGGTGGTCTCTTTTTGCTGCCCGGGTAAGATTGGATGCTTCCCAATTCGGGCTGGTTAAGAGCTGGATTTTTTTATAAAAAGGTTTGTGATTATGGAATTTTTTTACTGCAATTCTGCTTGTGTCCTATGGTTTAATGAAGAGAGCTGACAAAATGAGCCTTTTTTCTCACAACCGGGCCCTGTTCTGGAGGCAGCCGATTGCTAAACCCGTCCATCCAGCTAGAACGCTTGCGGGAGCGGGAAAGTGATGCGGAGGTTTCAAGAAATAGCGGGGGCCATCCATCATTTGCGGAGGTTATCATGAAAAACATATGGATACGAAATCTGCTTGCGTTCTCGCTTTTGGCCGGAACCGCATATACATCGTTCTTGCCCCCGGCTGCCGCGGCGCAGTCATTGGGGATTCACGCCGTTCACGGCAATACTATACATTCAGGCACGCTAAGTGAAGCGGGCGGGATGTCTTCGGGCGGGTCTCTATTGGCGGAGGGTATTATTATGGCGTCACCCGACAAGGAAGAGAACGTGAATCATGTAGGGCTGAAGGAACTCGGAATTTTTGCAGGTATCATTCTCGTTATTTATCAGTCAATCCGGGTCATCCGGCAGCGGAAAAAGAAGGAAAAGCTGCTTCGGGAAGCACAGGCTTATTCCATGGATCTGTACCGGGACAGCGAGCGCCTCGGGCTGCTGGCCGATCTGTACAAAGGGCCTTCCGCCGAGAAGCGGATCCGTCCGGTAGAAGCTGAATTAAAAGATGTTTCCTCCATTTTAGATGAGATAACGGCCATGATCTCGGGCATCAAAATTTCTTTTATCGGCAATATCAAAACGCTGGAAGAAACGATGGGCGAATGCCGGTTGCTTTTGAAGCAGTATCAGGGAGTATACGGCAGTCTGAAAGGGAGCATCGGCAGGCTCTGCGAGCTGGAGAAGCGGAACGACAAGGTCGTCTCGGAGCTTCAGGCGAAAATCGAGTCCCTGCTGACCCGGGCGAAAGACCGCTCGGCCGCCTACCGGGTAGATGATCTGGAAGAGGAACTGCTCGGCCTGCAAAAGCGGATCGGAATCATCGACCGGGAGCAGATGAGCGATTTTATTGACGTGCAGGAGCATCTTGCCCCGGAACGCGGACAGCTCGCCGAAATCGAACGGCTGCTTGCGGAGCTGCCTGAGCTGCATAACCGGCAGCAGAAGTTCAAAGGACAGATCGGCAGCGCCCGGGATGACGTGAACCGTTCCATACGCGAGCACGGGCTGGATTCCTCGGATTTGACTTCATTTGCGAGTCTGGATCGTGCCGAGGCGCTTTCGGCCGTTATGCTTGAGACGCTTAACAAAGGCAGAATCCGGGAGGCCGAGCGCCTCTCCTCTGACGTGGCGGGTCTGATCAAGCACTCTGTCACTGCGGCGGGGGAACTGGCGGAGCTGAGGGAAAGCCTGACCAAGACGCTGCGGCTTCTGAAAAGCGGCATGCGCGAGCTGGATTATCCCGAGCCGGCCTTTAAGGAAGAGCAGAAGCGGGTAAAAGCGTATTTTGCGGAATCCGTCTGGTCCTTTATGCGCGGAGAATTCGATCAATTCACGGCCTTGTACCGTGAAATTACTCATAAGCTTCCCGAGGTGGAAAACCTGCTTTCGGAAGGGCGTTTTAACGAAGGCGGCAAAAAACTTATCGCCCTGATGGAACAGTACGAGCTGGCCGAAAAGAAACATGCCCGCCTGCAAGTGTATGAATCGGCCAACAAGGAACTGAACGCTCTAAGGGAGCGCGTGCATGCCTGTTGGATGGATTTTCAGGAAACGGTATCGTATATTTCCTCGGAAGATCTGGAAGAAGCGCTGCATTCCCGCGATCTCGGTGACTTGAAATACAAAATTCACGAGCAGAAGGACTTGATCGAACGCCGGATGAGCAGCCCTCCCGTTCAGCTTGACCGAATCAAACGGGATGCGGGAGCGATGGCCGCCAATGTCCAGGCCTATAACGCGCGCGTCGAGCAAATCGCCGGCCAGCAGGAAGAGTACGAGGACGAAGAGGAAGAAGAAAGAAAAGGCGTTGTGATCAACGTGAATTTTAAATAGGTTTGCGGGTAGGCGGGGGACTGGTGCTGTGTTAGAGGATTTCTTGATTTAGGTTGCTTATTCTCTAATATTTTCTGACCATCTTTTTTCTCAAAGATCCCCCAAAAAAGTTTGAACAAAGAGTGGAAAAGTTTGAAGGAGAGCTTTTTCATTGGAGGGATGATAAGTCCCTTTGTAGATTTGTATAGAATACGTGCGACGGAGAAAAATTTACGCTGGGTAATAGAAGAAATGATTTCAACCTGGACAAAGCTCAAACATTAAGTTAAATGACATGAAACAGCATACAATCCCCGACTTCCTAGAATATGTTCCTGACAAGTCTCTCCTCTTTCCTCTATTCTTCTACTCTTCTACTCCATCCTCTTTCACCATAACTGGTTCACTGTACATACTCATATCACATACGGTAAAATATAGAATATGACATTTAGTTTAGGAATTCACCTAATTTATTCAAGTTCACAAAATAGGATTGCAATGTTCGAATGCGAAAGTTCACTCTTTTGAGGAAGGGATGATAGCGAAAAAAATGAGCCGGCTATATTCCTATTCAAATAATTGTAACAATATATATTTATTTCATTTTTTTGTAAATTAAGTGTTGCAATTTGCAAAACCAAATTGTCTATAGAGGATAGTATTGATCATTTATCTGCACCTTTGAAAAACAATCAGATCAATGCACATATTGATGAAGGGAGGATGTGGCTGTTAAATATCTAAGAATTGTATCTTAAAATATTTCAAATTAAACATTGAAAGCGAGGAAAAAGGTATGAACAAATTTAGTAAAACATCGAAAAAAGTTGTGACTACTCTAGTTACTTTAGCATCTGTTGCAGTGCTGTCTAGTTCGGTATATGCAAATGAGGCTACTGAAGTAAACAGTAGTAAGCAGTTTGCCTCTAATGATTCTAAAGTAATTACTCCTTTCACTAATAGTGCGGGAGTTCCGAGTGTAAACTATTTCAATGATATTAACGAGTATGATAAATTCGCTTTCAAAAAAAGTGGTGGAATAACTCCTCAGGGTACTAGCGAACCTTCATCTGAGTGGGATTTTTCCAATGGAGTTTACAATGTTAATGGAAGTTCTAATAAAGCTACCTTATACTCAAACTATTACTTCAAAAATGTTGTAGGTAGAACTTTTAATTTTACCGCAGGTTCTTCAAATAGAATTACTGTTGATTTGGTTCATAAAGGGATAATATGGCAGTCGGTTGTAAGCTCCTGGACTATTGATGCAGGATCAAGCAAAAATGTAACCATTAAAAGCTCTGACCTTAATGGAGAAAGTGCAAGTGGTAGCTACTATTTTAGATTCAATTCTAATCCTCTTGGTAACCCGTATTCGGTGAGTGGTACTTTCCAATAAAAACATTAAAGCACCTTCAATGCTTTCGAAGGTGCTTTTCACAAAAAAGGATGTAAATGTATTTATGAAGCAAAGTATACTATTTCAAAATGGAATCAATAGTTTTCAAATGAAATGCCTTGGCATATTTTTTATGACTCTTGATCATATTGAGAGATATGTAGTTAAACCTTCAGTAGGTTATGGGCTTTTAACAGTATTAGGACGAGTTGCAGCTCCACTTTTCTTATTTATTTTGATTAAGAGTGTGCATTTTACAAGAAGTAAATTGAAATTAGCTATTCGTCTGTATATTGCACATGTAGTAATATCTCTTTTCACTATATTTTTAAGTTACTTTAAACCCCACTGGTTCGGAGGCTTTCCCCAAATTGGTATACTAGCAACTTTTGCTTATACAGTGTTATTGATTTATATTATCGAAAGGGTAATATCCTCAATTAAAAATAAAAAAATAGGAGCAACTTGCTTCAATCTAACTTTTGGAATAGTTTTCGTTATTATTCCTTTTGTACTCCTATTTGGTTTATCTAATATTAATGGCGAAATTATTAATAGCGTAGTTCCTAATATTCTAACGGTTGAGTATTCCCCTTTGTTTATTCTTATGGGAATATGTTGGTACTTTCTTAAAGGAAAGATATCTCAGGTTGTAGTTTTGGTTACATTTTCTATTTTGTCTTTGGTTGGTACTTACTTTATTGATCATTCCAATATATGGTTGTTCGCAGGCTTTTTCAATAACGCTCAGTTTTGGATGATATTGTTTTTTCCTCTTTTACTATTGTATAACGAAAATAAGGGCAGGTCCTTTAAATACTTTTTTTACTTCTATTATCCCTTGCATATATACCTTTTAATGTTTATTGGTGCTGTAATTCACTAGCGGAAATGACGTGTAAGAGTAAACTAGTCCCCCATGGACTGGACACTAAGAAAAAGGTGTTTAGGCTGTGGGGGCCGTTTTTTTTATACTGGTATTAGCAGTCAAGGTAACCAAGTTCCTTCTTGCATTTACCTGCCTCTCTTCTTCACAAATAGTTTCATTGCTCTACGTTTCGCTCTAGTTAAATATGAACGTATATTTTCTTTTTTTACATTCAATAAATCAGCAATTTCCTTATCCCGCATCTCCATTATATATTTATTATAAAGGAGATCCCGATCCCTCTCTGAAAGTCCGTTGATTATTTTAACGATCTCATCCAAGTTCTCTTTATAATTATACAATTCCTCAAGACTAGGTTGATTGTCCGCAATTGATTCAACAAAATTATCATTCCCTGTAATTGTCTTGTTGTTTCTTCTCTTCCGCTGATTCACATAGTTTAATGATACATTTTGAACTGTTTGTAGGATATACGTAATTTCCTTTTTAGCACCAAATGATCTTAATAAATCTATCTTCCCAATTAAATTTACAAATGCATCTTGCACAATATCCTCTGCAATATCATAATCATTTAAAATATGATATGCTTTTTTTCTCATTATCCAAAAGTATTTTGTATAAAGATCATTAAAGTAAGCATGGTCATCCCTATTTTTGAGCATATCCCGTTTCCCTCCAAAAAGCCAAAAGAACTAGCTCGGCAAGAGCAGTTGATTGTTCAGATGCGTAGGCGGTTTGAGCTTACTCGCTACCTTATTTTCAATATTTATGATTTAATTACAAATGTTTACATATAATTTCGGCAAGCAAGCTCCAAATCCCTTTTTGTTAGCTATTTCTCGACTATGTTTTGAACTGGGATGCTGATCGGTGCTGCACTTGTACTTCCTGTTGGCGTATATTCCCCAAGCTGTTATATCGCGTTTTGTTAAAAGTTGACTCAGTACAAAGATGGGCATGTTTTCCGCATTGCTGTGCTTTAAATATTAGCGTAGAAGAATTGTTTGTTGTAAAAGATACCGAACAAATAATCTCACAGTATATCCGACAGCACTACACGATGATATTAAGATGTAAAGTGAAATGCAGGAATTCCGATTCCCAGGAAAAACAGCTTTTCGTCAAGCGCTGGCATCCATTCACTAGGTAAGTTTAAAAACCGTTCCAACCCGGAACGGTTTTTAGTTTTGCCGCAGGTCATCGGGGGGGCCATTGACTTTTTATCAGTTTAGCACTAAACTTAGGTTATCAACGAAAGCGGGGTGAGCCGATGCAAGAGAATAAGAAAACGTCTCTCTCCAAGCAGGAGGAGAAGCTCGGGTTGCTGATCTGGTTCCGGCTGTCCCGCGTGTACAATCAGAGCATCCGGCAGTCCAACCAGCATTTGAAAACTTGGAACTTATCGGCCGCGCAGTTCGATGTGCTGGTACAAGTCGGCTCGCATGAGCGGCTGACGCAGCAAGAACTGGCGGACAAGCTGCTGGTCACCAAGGGAAATATCACGCAGCTGCTCAGTAAAATGGAGGAACTGGGCTGGATCAGACGCGAGCAGGAATGGAAGACCAAATATATTTCCCTGACGGCGGAAGGACAAGCTATGTTTGACGAGGTCGTTCCGCAGCAGGAAAAGTTTCAGGCTTCCCAATTCGGGGCTTTGGACCGGGAAGAGAAGAAGCAGCTTCTGGAGCTGCTGAAAAAAGTCCAGAAACAATCCTGACAATACCTTACAACCGGGGAGGACATCATCATGGAACTTAAAGGCATCCATCACGTATCGGCCATTACGGCGCAAGCACCGGAAAATTTTGAGTTTTACACAAAAGTTCTGGGGCTTCGTCTGGTGAAGAAGACCGTCAATCAGGACGATATCAGCGTCTATCACTTGTTTTACGGGGATGAGAAGGGCAATCCGGGAACGGAATTGACGTTCTTCGAAATTCCTATGGCCGCGCGGAACCGCGAGGGGGTCAGCAGCATTTCGGCCGCTTCCCTGCGTGTCGCCGGTGACGAAGCCTTAAGCTGGTGGAAAAAGCGGTTCGCCGAATTCGGCGTCGACCACGACGACATTCAAGACCGTGCGGGACGCGCGACACTGGCATTCCGCGATTTCGAAGGTCAGCGCCTGATTCTTGTATCCGACCAAGACAACAAAGGGGTCGCCGGTGGCACGCCATGGGACAAGAGCCCGGTTCCCCCCGAATACGGCATCCTCGGACTCGGCCCCGTTAAACTGACGGTGCAGGACCCGGAACCGACGGTGATTGTGCTGACGGAGCTTTTGGGCTTCCGTGAAAAAGGCCGCTACACGGCCGACGTGCCGGGACAGCCGGACATCGTCGTGTATGAAACCGGCGAAGGCGGCAGCGGAGCCGAGGTTCATATCGAGCAGAGGAACGATCTCTCTCGTGAACAGCTCGGCCGCGGGGGCGTACACCACGTCGCTTTCCGCGTGGATAGCGAGGAAGAGCTGCGCGCCTGGATCAACCGGGTCCGGCAGGTCCGGTTTCCGAATTCAGGCTTCGTGGACCGGTTCTATTTCCGGTCCTTGTACTTCCGCGAGCCGAACGGTATTCTGTTCGAGCTTGCGACGGACGGCCCGGGCTTCGATACGGACGAGGATATCCGTCATCTGGGTGAATCGCTGGCGCTTCCGCCATTCCTCGAATCCAAGCGCCCGCAGATTGAAGCGGGGTTGAAGCCGCTCCATACGAAAGCGGACTAAGCCCGCCGGTTTGACATCGCTGAAAATAACTTGTGTAAGCCTCTCTTTGGACCGGAAGGTTCATCGGGAGGCTTTTTTGGTTCAGCCGGCTGATACGCATTTTAGGTTTAACTGTGGGGAGCGCTGTATCGGCACGGGCATTTGAAGTAAATGTTTCTTGCCTTGCAAACTCCGCCGCCCCTACCGCCATTCTTTAGCGGAAAGGCGGCATTTACCGTTTACAAACATATCCAGGGACGTGATGATTGACGAACTATCACAAAGAAGTTATAGTATCAATATACCCATACGGGTATAAGTATATTACTTCGCTCGATCAGCCGATAAAAATTCCCGAACCGAACTCGGGAAGACACAAAAGGCGGAATTTATGCCGCTGCGGAAATAACATCAGGGAGGTACTCAACGTTATGAATATTCAAACTCATCAAATACTGGACGCCAAAGGACTGGCCTGTCCGATGCCGATCGTACGCACGAAGAAGGCGCTGGAGCAGATGGCTTCCGGCCAGGTGCTGGAGATTCAGGCAACGGACAAAGGGTCTTTGGCCGATATCCGGAGCTGGGCCAGAACGACGGGCCACCAATACCTGGGCTCCACCGAAGAAGGGGAGGTGCTGCATCATTTTATCCGCAAATCCGATCCTGCCGAGGTCAAAGAAGAGCGGCAATTTCCCCATACGGCAACCAACGACGAGCTGGAGCAGCGCCTGCGGGAAAAGCCGCAAACGAACGTTCTCGATGTACGCGAACCTGCGGAATACGCATTCGGACACATACCGGGGGCCGTATCCATTCCCTTGGGCGAACTGGAGCAGCGGATCGGCGAGCTGAACGGGCTGAACGGGCAGGACGAGCTGTATATCGTCTGCCGGACCGGCCGCCGCAGCGATATGGCCGCGCAGCTTCTGGAGCGCCAAGGCTTCAAGGGTATCCGCAACGTGATTCCGGGCATGTCCGCCTGGACGGGACCGCTGGAGAAGTCGGCAGGCATTTGACAGCCGTCCGGGGGAAGCCTTTTGCAGCGTGAAATTTTAACGAGCTTACATCCAACATCTTGGGAGGAACTTATCATGAGCAGAAAAGTAGCGATTATCGCATCAAGCGGCGGCATGTTCGACGCCTATAAAGTGTTCAATCTCGCAACGGCGGCGGCCGCGGCCGACGCGGAAGTGGGCATCTTTTTCACCTTCGAGGGCTTGAACCTGATTCACAAGGACATGCATAAGCAGCTTCCGCTGCCGGAAGGCAGGGAGGCGATGGCGGAAGGGTTCAAAAAGGCCAACGTTCCGCCGGTGGGGGAACTGCTGGGCATGGCGCAAGAGCTGGGCGTACGCATGATCGCCTGCCAGATGACGATGGATGTGATGGGCCTTGCGGAGGAAGATTTCGTGAAGGGCATTGAAGTCGGCGGTGCGGCGACGTTCCTGGATTTTGCTTTCGATGCGGACCTCACTTTGATCTTTTGAGGGAGAACATCCCTTGGGCAGACGATTAACGGTGTGGCTCATTAAAACTATCAATCACTTATAGAAGACAGGGAGGATACACGCATGAATGCGGGCAATCATGGAGAAGAGCGGCTTAAAGGAATGACGGCCGCCGAGCTGGCGAAGAAAATTCTTGGCAAGAAGCCCCTTTTTGTATTGGATGTACGCAATGAAAGCGACTTTGCCGATTGGAAAATCGAAGGGGATGGGGTCGAGCTGCTGAACGTGCCCTACTTCGAGCTTTTGGACGGTGTGGATGCTGTAACGGATAAAATCCCCGCGGACCGGGAAGTGCTGGTCGTATGCGCCAAGGAAGGCTCGTCGAAATTCGTGGGCGAGCAGCTTGCGGAAGCGGGTTTCTCCGATGTTTCGTATTTGGCCGGCGGGATGAAATCATGGAGCGAGCACCTGGAGCCGGTAAAGGTAGGCGACCTGAAAGACGGAGGAGCTCTCTACCAATTCGTACGGATCGGCAAAGGCTGTCTTTCTTACATGGTGATCTCGGACGGGGAAGCCGCGGTTATTGATGCGGTACGGATGACAGAGGTGTTCACCGGTTTTGCCCGGGAGAAGCAGGCCGTGATCAAGCATGTGCTGGATACGCACCTTCATGCCGATCATATATCCGGAGGCCGCAAGCTGGCTGCGGAAACGGGAGCGGCTTACTGGCTGCCGCCCAGGGATGCGGAAGAAGTGGTGTTCGGCTACTCGGAGCTGGTGGAAGACGCCGATATTACGGTCGGTTCCACCCGGATCGCGATCCAGCCGCTTTATTCCCCGGGCCACACGATCGGAAGCACGTCGTTTGTCGTGGATGAGCGTTACCTGCTGACGGGGGACACCCTGTTCGTCGCTTCCATCGGGCGTCCCGATCTCGCCGGCAAGGCGGAGGACTGGGTGGGCGATCTGCGCACCACGTTATACGAGCGCTACAAGAAGCTGTCCGAAGAGCTGATCGTGCTCCCGGCGCACTTCGGGCGGTTTGCCGAGCTGGGCGAAGGCGGCAAAGTGTCCGCCAGACTGGGCGATCTTTTCGCGAAAAATCCGGGGCTGAACATCGGAGACGAAGACGAGTTCCGGAAAACCGTATCGGAGAATCTGCCTCCGCAGCCCAATGCGTACAAAGAAATCAGGCAAACGAACATGGGCAAAATAACGCCGGCGGAAGAAGAGCAGCGCGAAATGGAAATCGGCCCGAACCGCTGTGCCGTGCACGACCGCTAATAAGAAGTTTTATCAGAGCAATCATTAAAGGGATAAATGATAGAGGAGGATTACAAAATGGAAGTCAACGTAACGGTAGACACGAAGGGAATGGCATGTCCGATGCCGATCGTCAAAGCGAAGAAGGCACTCGATTCGCTGGAATCCGGAGGCATCATGCAGGTTCTGTCCACGGACAAAGGCTCGTTGAACGATTTTCAGGCTTGGGTCAAGCAGACCGGACACGAGCTGGTCAAACATGAGGAAAATAACGGCGTATATACATTTTACGTGAGAAAAAAATAAGTCGGGAGCGTCGGACACAGGCTGCCCCAAAGAAGGATTCCCGAACTTTTTCCGCAACTCCCGTATCAGTTATCGGTATAAACAACACGGACACCCAGATGACCGTAAGTTTCTTCGGTATAGTGACCGACTGGGCACACTTTAACTACGCGGTGCGGGGTAGCCTCGTCGCTTTGGAGGGGCTGCCCGCAATGCGGACATACGGAAACGAATAACCGTTTAAGTTGTTGAATCATTTTTAAACCCCCTTTTTCCAACTAACATACTTGGTATTAGTTTATTATAGACGGATCGGCGTCGCAAGTACAGGGCGTTTGCTTCTAATTTATGCCGCCGCCGGAATGCCGTGCTCATGATTTGCATCAGGTCAGACAAGGAGGATGTTATGGATGTTTTGTTAGCGGTTATCATGCTGGCGCTGGGACTGGCCGGATCTTTTTTGTCGGGCCTGCTGGGAATCGGGGGAGCCATTATTAATTATCCGCTCCTGCTGTTCGTCCCTCCCCTTTTCGGGGAGGTCGCTTTTACGGCCCAGGAAGTTTCCGCGATCTCGATGTTCCAGGTGTTCTTCGCCTCCTTGTCGGGTGTTTTGTTCCAGAGACGCGGAAAAAACGGGCCTTCCCTCGTTCATAAAGGGCTTGTCCTGTATATGGGCGGCGGCGTGCTTGCGGGCAGTCTGATCGGCGGACTGGCTTCGAAATATATGCCGGGCGAAACGATTAATGTGATTTACGGCGTGCTGGCGGTAATCGCGGTGGTGCTGATGCTGATTCCGGCCAAGGGCAGGCGGCGGGAGGAAGGAGCGGAGCTTGCTTTCAACAAACCGCTTGCCGTACTTACCGCGCTGGCAGTCGGCCTGGTGTCCGGGATCGTCGGCGCCGGCGGAGCGTTTATTCTTATCCCGGTCATGCTGACTCTGCTGAAAATTCCAACCCGCACCACGATCGCTTCTTCGCTGGCGATTGTGTTTATTTCGGCCGTCGGCGGGGTGATCGGGAAAATCGGGGCGGGGCATATTCCGCTGCTTCCGGTTATTTTCACGGTCATCGGCAGTCTGCTCGGAGCGCCGCTCGGTTCCCGGCTGTCGGCCCGGATTAACGTAAAGTACCTGCGGTACGCGTTGATTGTGCTTATTGCCGCTACCGCGGTTAAAATATGGCTGCCTATTTTATTGCAGTAAGGCCGGTCCGCTTCGGATCGGTTAAAATTTTCATGGTTTATATACCCATAGATGTATATGTATAAGGAGTGACATGATGGAGGAGCAAAAGGAAGGAACGACGATCGTTTTGTTCAGCGGGGAAATGGATAAGGCCATCGCCGCTTTTATCATAGCGAACGGCGCGGCCGCTTACGATCACGAGGTGACGATCTTTTTCACCTTCTGGGGGTTGAATGCGCTGCGCAAGGATGAACCCGTCAAGCTCAAGAAGGGCTGGCTGGAAAAAATGTTCGGCCGCATGATGCCGAGAGGACCGAAGAAGCTGGGCCTGTCCAAGATGAACTATATGGGCATGGGCCCGAAGATGATTCAGCATGTGTTGAAGAAGCACAACGCGCTGACGCTTCCGCAGCTCATCGAGCTGGCGCAGGAGCAGGGCATCAAGCTCGTCGCGTGCACGATGACCATGGATTTGCTCGGCCTTCAGAAGGAAGAGCTGCTGGATGAGATCGAGTACGCGGGCGTAGCCGCTTACCTGGGCGATGCCTCGCAGGCGAAGGTGAATCTGTTCATTTGACGGCGGAGAAAAGCGTAGCCGCATTGCGGCATCGCCGCGTGCAGCTCCAGATGACGCCGTATCGCGCGCAGCTCCCACCGGTGCGGTGCTGCCGTAACGCGCGCCGGGAAATGCACGAAGCGTAAACACGGCGGCAGGGCATAGCTGCGGCAAAAAGGGAAGGAGTCCGACTCCTTCCCTTTTTTGCGTGCGGCGGGCGTCACTCTCCGGAAGAAATCTCTTCGCTGCCGAGCAGCGACCATACGGCATTGCCGTGGAGATCTTTGGACTGACGCAGATGCGAGACATGAATGTCCCCGTTGGCCCGCTGCCAGACGACCTTAGCCTCCGCTTTGTTGTCGCGCAGAAGCAGCGCATACATAAGATCGCCGGGTTTGAGCCCGCGAGTCGCCGTAATGAAAACTTCATTGAAAGAGGAAGCTTCGTTCCGGCTGAGCTTGCTTTCGAATTCAGCCTCAATATCGGGACCGGCAATCAGGTTCCACTGTTCTTGCGCGAACGCTGCTGGCTGTTTGGAGTCTTGATTTGCTCCCTTAGCAAGCTTTTGATCAAGCGCCTGAACGGCCTTGTTCCAGGAGCTTTCTAATTTCGAATAGACGCTGGGGTCGGAAAACTCCTTATAAGGAACGGGTTTAGCGGAGGCCTCGGGGACAAGCGCTGCCGGATATTTTTCGGTAAACGAACGTGCGGTATCAGCGGGGACCGATACGTTTGTCGTATTCGCGGCGTATACAACAGTGCCAGATATGACCACGGCAGCTAAGGCGGTAATTCCGATGATCACTTTTTTAGTCATTTTATCCTCCTGCTCATAACTGGAACGATAGGAATGGCTGTTAATTTATTTTCTATTCATCAGCACTTTCCAATAGATTGGAAATTTCCATGTTCTTTAAAAGTATAACTTACTTCTTATGAACATGGAAATTAAAGTTAAATCTAGAAACCGCCCTATCTATCTGATTTTTAATATTATTTTCCCTTTAACCCTGCCGGACTCTGCATATTCCATCGCTTTTTGAGCGTCTTCAAAAGGAAAAACTCTATCTATTACAGGTTTGATTTTACCGGTCTCAATAAAGTTTGCGATTATACGTAATTGCTCTCCACTTGGCTTCATAAACAAAAACGTATATTCAACATGATGCTGTTTTTGAAGCGAAGTAAGTTTATGGCTTGCTGCTGAAAACAACAACGTTTTAAAAAATCCGGAGCCATATTCTTTGCCAAAACGGGCATTCGGTAATCCCGAAACGGAAGCAATTTTTCCTCCGCTTTTTATCACTTTGAATGATTTTTCGAGTATCTCGCCCCCAAGTGTATCAAAAACGGCATCATAGTTTTTCAGTTTCTCTTCAAATTTTTCTGTCTTGTAATTTATAATTTCATCTGCGCCCAGAGATTTTACTAAATTCGCACCGGCTTCACTCGCAGTCGTTGCAACAGCAGCACCCATTAATTTGGCCAGTTGAATGGCAAAGGTACCGACACCGCCGGCCCCGGCTTGAATTAAAATCTTTTGTCCCTTTTGTATGTGCAAAATGTCTGTCAGGGCTTGATAGGAGGTTAACCCAACCAGTGGGATCGAAGCTGCTTCTACAAAGCTCAAGTTTTTAGGCTTTAGGGCGATGTCATTTTCATGAATAGCGATATATTCAGCAAAAGTACCGATTTTACTCTTACGTGGACGTGCGTATATTTCTTCACCAACTTTAAAACGAGTCACTTTTGCGCCAACTTTTGCAACAACACCCGAAAAGTCATTCCCTAAGATAAGAGGCATTTTATAGTTAACTAACAATTTTACTTTTCCATCGCGTATCTTAAAATCAATCGGATTAATGCTAGCTGCATGAATTTCTGCGAGTACCTCATATTCACCGATTTCAGGTGTGGGCATTTCCGCCAAACGCATGGGAACTTTCCCATACCTATCCACAACCATTGCTCTCATAGCCTACGCCTCCCACTCATGTCTGTTTAAATTCCTTCCTATCCATAAAAGTTCTGCATGAACTTATCTATATCCGACACAAGCGTTCTTAACAAACCTAATTCTGTACGTACATGGATATAATAAAAATTTTTTGTCCCTTCTTTACGCATTAAAATAACACCGGCCTCTCGTAAAACTTTAAGATGATGGGACACAGCAGGCCGAGAAAGATGGGTTTGTTCAGTGATTTCACCCACGCGTAATCCTGTTTGACAATCCGTCCCCATTAGAACTAACAAGATCGACTGACGTGTTTCATCACCAATTGCCAACAGTACTTTTTGACAATGAATAAAATCCTCTTTGATCATTTTTAGCTGGTCCTGTTTATTCATTCCGTAATTTACCTCCAAACTCAGTTTAACGGTTTAAGTTGATGAACCATTTCGCTGAAGACAACAATATACAATTGTTAGGTCAGGTGCAATATCGAGAAAGCAAATCGAGACGAATAGAGGGGAGCATCAGTTTAACCACAGCCTTACGTTACATGAGAGGAGCCGGATAGAGCAAACGGTCCTTATTTTGAATTACATTTCGGATGAATCACGATCCCGCCGTCTTCCCCATAAAAACTTTTTTCAAAAACCGGTGATCCAAACTTCACTCCCCTGCGTTACACCCTATGTAAAGACCAAACAAGAACAATCGGCACCATAAACGGAAACGCAAAAAACACATAGACCAAGGGAGTGAACGTCCATGCAAATGAAAAAACTGCTTCTTCCGGCACTGAGCTTGTCCATCCTTATGCCGACGGTGGCCGCCAACGCGGCCGCTGTTCAAACACCGAAGGCTACGGTGAACACACCGGCCGCCGATCTGAGGGCCAGCCTGGATCACCTTCTCTCCGAACACTTCGCGCTGGCGGTTACCGCCATGACGAAAGCGTACGACGGCTCCGCAGATGCGGCCGAAGCGTACAAGGCGCTGGATCAGAACGCGCTGGATATGACGCCGGCGATCGCATCCCTTTACGGGAAAGAAGGCGCGGCCGAGTTCGAGCGAATTTTCCGGGCTCACAACAAATACACCGACGACCTTGTGAAAGCGGCCAAGATGAACAACGGGGAAGCCCGCAAGAAAGCGGAACAGCAGGTGCAGGGCTTCGTGGACGAATTCTCGGCCTTCCTGGATAAAGCGACCGCAGGCAAGCTTCCGAAGCAGGCTGCCGCACAGGCGATCCGCCTTCACGAAGATCAGGTTCAGGAAACGTTCGACGACTATATCGCGGGCGATTATCAGGGAGCGTATGCGGCCTACCGTGAAGGGTTCAAGGAAATGTTCACGATCAGCAAAGCGCTCTCTACGGCTATCACCGCGCAAATGCCGGAGAAGTTCGGCAGCACGAAGGCGGATACGCCGGCGGCTGATTTGCGGTCGGCTTTGAACAACCTCGCGGCCGAGCATCTGTCCCTGTCTACGCTGCAAATGCGGAAACAGTACGACGGCAGCAAGGATTCCGACGCGCTGATCAAGGCCGAGGCCGGAAACACGGCCGATTTCAAAGCCGCGATCGGCTCCATTTACGGCGCTGAAGGCGGCATGGCCTTCGAGAAAATCTGGGTCACGAACCACGTGAACGCTCAGAGCGATTATGTGACCGCCGTCAAAAATAAAGACGAGGCCGCAAAAGCCGCCGTGGAGAAAAGAATCGACGGGTTTACGACCGAGTTTGCGAACTTCCTCGGCACGGCGACCGCGGGCAACCTTCCGGCCTCCGCCGCCCAGGATGTGCTCCGCCAGCACGAAGGCCAGGTGCAGAAAGTGCTGAACGAATACGCCGCGGGCAATTATGCAGCCGCTTATAAAACGGACCGCGAAGCTTTCAAGGTCATGTTCGGCGTGGGCCAGGCCCTGGGAAATGCCATCGTGACTCAATACGGCGAGAAGTTCCAGGAGAAGGCGGACCCGTCCATGTCCACCGTCTGGATGCAAATCGGCAGCCATGACCTGAACATCAACGGGACCGTTACGAAGATGGACACGACTCCGTTCATCTGGAACGACATGAGCTACATCCCGCTGCGCTACCTGGCGGAAGGAATCGGTGCGGAAGTGACTTGGGACAATGAGGCCCAGTCCGTCTGGGTAAAGGCCGGCAGCGACAAGATGCAGTTCTGGATCGGCAAAGATTACATGGAGCTTAACGGTATGAAGAAAAACATCGGCTCCAAAGTATTCGTCAATGCGGATGGAAGAACTGTGCTGCCGCTGCGTTTTATTACGGAACTGCTCGGCTGGGACGTTAAATGGGGCCAGCAGGACAGATCCATCACCCTGACGAAAACGATGCAATAACGCCGCTGCGGCCGGCAAGAAATGTTAAGGGCCTTAATCATTGGCCGCAATCAATTTTCAGTCTTTATTGGAAAGAAGCGGAACACCGCGTTTACAGGACTGCCTTCCGAGGCGGTCCTTTTCTTCTTTTTCCCTATATAAGCACACGATAAACACGGCATAAGCGTAAAACTTCGCGCCACGGAACTGACAAAGGGGGTTAGGTTGTAGGGGCGGCGGCATGCTATAATCGAGACGGATAACGTTCAGGGAGGGCAGACTGCATGGGTGTCAGGAGAATCTACCGCAACTATTTGAAAAACAACTTGTTTCTGAAAATGATCCTGATGTTTTCCCTGATCACGATCCTGACCATCATTACGCTTTCGTATTTGATGTTTTCTTTCATGTCCCAATCGATCGTACAGCGGGAACTGGCCAACCAGAAAAAGGCGATGGAAGGCGTCAGCTCGTACGTTAACGGCAAATTCGAGTGGATGCAGTCACTGCTCACCGACATTTACCAGAACGACGCCCTGTCGGCCAACATGTCGTATTTTCTCCAGCATCCTTATCAGGAATATGCCGAGCACCGGCTGGATCAATTTTATAAAGATACGAATTTCTCGACGGATGTTCTAAAATATTTGCAGAATAAGCTGGACGCGGACCCGGATATCCAGAATCTCATGCTCTACAGCGCGGAGGAGCAGTATCTCTACACGTACAATTCCAACCGGCTGAGCAAGCTGATTTCCACCAACGCTTCGCGTTCCTACATTCCGGATATTATGGCGCAGGAGACGCGCACGATTGCCCCGCCGAACGTCTGGATGCGCAAGACGCTGAACCAGTGGGACCCCCGGCTGTATTCCATCCGCGTACCGGTGAACGATAAATATTCGCTCAAAAATATCGGGCAGCTGCTTCTTTATTTCAATTCGGACGGGATCGTCCGGGCACTGGAAAGCTACAAACCGGATTTGAAAGGGACCATCTTCGTCATGACCCCCGACGGGGATGTGATGTTCGATTCTTCCGGGAAATACTACGGCAAGAAGTTCCCCTACACCGACAGGATCAACAGCTTGTACGATACGGGCACCTTGCAGCACGGCATGTATTTGACGAAGCTGACGCAGAGCCGGGGCGGCTTTATCGTCATGGGAGCCGCTCCCAAGGAAGAGATTGCGGCTTCCTACCGGGGGCTGCGCAATACGATTTTACTCGTCAGCGCGATTTGTATTCTGTTCGCGATCCTCATTCCGTCGCTGTTCATTATGAACTTCGCGAAGCGGACGAACCGGATCATCCAGTTCACGCGGAGGGTGAAGCGGGGAGACCTGAAAGCCCGGATCCGCGATACGCGGGAAGATGAGCTCGGCCAGATTTCCAAAAGCTTTAACGACATGCTGGACGAGCTGAACAACTACATCGACCGCGTGTACAAGGCGGAGATCAAGCAGAAGCACACCGAGCTGACCGCGCTCCAGGCGCGGATTAATCCGCACTTCCTTTATAACACGCTGGAAGTGATCCGGATGAGGGCGCTGTCCCAGGGGGCGAGCGATGTGGGCGAGATGATCTACAGCTTGTCCGTGCTGTTCAAAAGTTTCGTGCAGCAGAAGACGATCTACACGATGAAGGACGAAGTCGAAGCTTGCCGGATGTATCTGGAGCTTTTCCGTATCCGGTATAAAGACCGTTTTTCGTACGAGATCGTGTGGGAGCGGGACTTGGCGCATGCTCAAATTTTGAAAATGTCCCTGCAGCCGATTATCGAGAACTACGTGGTTCACGGTATCCGCAGCGACCGCAAGGATAACCGCCTGACGATCACGATCGGCGAAGAGGACGGGTTTATCCGGGTCCGGGTGCAGGATAACGGCAACGGCATGACCGAAGAGAAGCTGGCCGAAATCACGGAGAAGCTGGACCGGGAAGAAACGGAAGGCGAATCGTTCGGTCTGAGGAGCGTTCATGAGAGGCTGAAGCTGCAGTACGGGAGCGAGTACGGGATTGAACTTCACAGCGAGCCGGGACAAGGCACGACGGTAATCGTGCGCTATCCCGGCGCAGAGGGACAGGAGGCAGCCCATGTATAGAGTATTTCTGGTGGATGACGAGCCGTTCATTATCGAAGGGCTTTACGATATTATAGACTGGTCCTCGTTCGGGCTAGAAATTGTGGGCCAGGCCGAGAACGGCCGGGAGGCGCTGGAAGCGCTGAAGAAGACGCCGGTGGATCTTCTGATCACGGACATTTCGATGCCGGTTATGAACGGGCTTGATCTGATACGGGGGGCCCGGGAGTTTCATCCCGACCTGAAGGTAGTGGTCCTCAGCGGGTTTAACGATTTTGTGTATCTGAAAGAATGCATCCGGCTCGGCATCGAAAATTATTTGCTGAAGCCGATCAATCTGGACGAGCTGAAAGCGACGCTGGACAATACGGTGGAGAAGCTGAACGCGACAAAATCGGAACGCCTCTTCAACGAATACGGCGTGCAGATTTTGAAGGATAATATGATGCACCGCTGGCTGACGGGACAGATCGCTTCCGGCGAGTACAAGGAGCGGGCCGATCTGCTCGGCATCGAGATGGACAAGCCGTATATGGCCGCCGCGGTTATGCGGCTGGAGGAGAACTTCGTCCAGGTATTTGAGCTGATCTCGCGGCAGATGAAATACAACGAATCGATCATCCCGTTCCGCGATGTGGACGGAGATCTCGTCATTCTTTTCGTGATGGACGACCCGGGGGAAGGCAAACGCGAGATGATCGGCACCATCGAGGAACTGCTGGAGCGGCTGACGACGTATCAGCCCATCCGCACCTCCATCGGAAGCGTGCAGCCGCTTCCGGATCAGGCGCCGCTCAGCTACCGGCATGCGAAGAAGGCGCAGGAATATTTCCTGCTTTACCCGGAGCACGGCCTTATCGACTACAGCGACCTGCCATCGGGCAAAGACGCGGGTAAAGCGGCGTTCCCCATCGACTGGAGCGAGTATACGAAGCTGATCATGGCCAAAGACCGGGAGAAGCTGCTTCAGCGCATCGAAGAGGATTTCGAGGAGATGCAGACGCTGGAGGGCGTTACCCCCGGAGACATCCAGGATATCGCCATGGAAGTCATTATTCTTTTCAAAATGGCGCTGAAAGAGATCAAGCACGTGGAGGAAACGGAGCTGTACAAGGAAGGCTTCGAGAAAGTAAGGCAGGCGGGAACCCTGCGCGAAGCTGATCAAGGCCGTCCAGGACGTGGCGGGGCTTACGGTCGATTCGCTGGTCCGGGATATCAAGAGCCCGGTTGTCCAGCAGGTGCTCAATTACATCCACGAATCGTATGCCGAAGAGCTTTCATTGAAAGCGCTGGGCGCGCTGTACAATATCCATCCCGTCTATCTGGGCCAGTTGTTCCACAGGGAGACAGGGGAAACCTTTACGGAATACATCAACAAATACCGGATCGAGAAAGCGAAGGAACAGCTGAAAACGACCCATCTGAAAGTGCATGAAATCGCCCGGAATGTAGGCTACTGGGAGACGGGTTACTTTTACAAACAATTTAAGAAATATGTGGGAATATCACCTACGGATTTCAAGGGACTGCTCTAGCGGATGGCCGCGGGCGGTCTCTTTTCTTTATTTTAGACACGATAACTTTAATTTCTCTTCTATTTGAAACTGCTTTCATCACGTATTGTAAAGATAGTCCTCGAAGCAAGCGGACAGCGGCCTAAAGCCCGGTGCATAGGGCATTTCCCGGTTCCGTACAATGAATAGAGCAGAAGATCGCGTAAGAATTGCCGTCTGCCCTGTTCGTGCAGAGATGGCGGATTTATTAAAGGGGAGGATACACACATGAACAGAAGCAAGAAAAGTCTGGCTGTCGTACTTGCCATGCTGCTTACGTTTACTCTGGTGCTCAGCGCCTGCGGCGGCAAAGACAGCAAACAAGGCGAGGGAACGGCGGACAAGCCGGTTGAACTGATCTGGTACACGATCGGGACTCCGCAGAAAGACACGGACCGCGTTATGGAAGAAGTCAGCAAGTACACGAAAGAGAAAATCGGCGTTACCGTCAAAATGAGACAAATCGATTTCGGCGACTACTCGCAGAAGATGCAAGTGATGGCCGCTTCCGGTGAGCCGATCGATATCATGTTTACCTCTTCGTGGGCATTCGATTATGTCCAGAATGCAAGAAAAGGCGCATTCCTGGCGATCGACGACCTCTTGAATAAGCAAGGCAAAGGCATTAAAGACGCTCTCGACCCGGCGTTCCTCGAAGGCTCCAAAGTAGACGGACACAACTACGGAATTCCGGCTAACAAAGAGCTTCCGGCACAGGAAGTATGGCGTTTCAACAAACAGCTGCTCGACAAGTACAACCTGGATATTACCAACGTGAACACGCTGGAAAGCCTGGAGCCGCTGCTCAAGACGATTAAGGAAAAAGAACCGAACGTATTCCCGCTGGCGGCGGACAAAAACTTCGGCCTGTACGTTCCTTACGACTACGTCATCGAAAAAATGCCGATGGCCGTCAAGCTCGACAGCACGGATCTGAAAGTCGTAAACGTTTTTGATACACCTGAAATGAAACAAGCGCTCCAAACGATGAACAAGTACTATAAAGCCGGCTACATCCCGACTGAAGCGGCTACGCTGAACTCGCTGAGCGACGTTCAAGCAACGGGCAAATGGTTCGCGGACAAAGCGACCAACCAGCCTTTCGCCGACAACCAATGGTCCGCAAGCTACGGCTATCCGGTTGTATCGACTCCGGCTGGTCCGTCCACCATTTTCAACTGGTCCGTAATGGGCTCCATGCAGGCGATCTCCGCCAATTCCAAGTATCCGGAGAAAGCAATGGAATTCCTGAACCTGCTCAATACCGATCCGAAGCTCCGCAACATGGTGGACTCCGGTATCGAAGGCGTGCACTACAAGAAAATCGGCGACAACGTGATGGAAAACCTTCCGGACGCGAAGAACTACGACATGCCGACTTTCTCGCTCGGAAGCGTTATTATCACTTACCTGAACAAAGAAGACCCGGCCAACAAGTGGGACGAGTTCAAGAAGTTCAACGATGCGGGCAAACCAGCTCCGCTGCTCGGCTTTAACTTCGACACGTCGAAAGTGACAACTGAAATCGCCGCCGTACAGAACGTGAAGGAAGCTTTCTGGACTTCACTGATGACCGGTACGGTAGATCCGAATCAATACCTGCCGCAGGCTAACGAGAAAATGAAAGCCGCGGGTCTGGATAAAATCATGGCGGAAGCCCAGCGTCAAATCGACGAGTGGAAAGCTTCCAAGAAGTAAGAGAATCAGAATCGGATTAGGCGAATGTTTCCCGCATTCGCCTGATTTTTTATGCTCGCAAGCGCTACCGGCTTCGAATTATTTCACAAAAGGGGTGATAGGGTGTGACAAGGATTACGAATTTCTTCAAAGACATCAACAAAAACAAAGCACTCCTTCTCATGGTACTTCCAGGCACGATCTGGTTCCTGTTCTTCTCCTATCTGCCGATGGCAGGTATGGTCATTGCGTTCAAACAATACCGGTACAGCCGGGACGGCTTCTGGGCCAGCATTATCGAAAGCAAGTGGGTCGGCCTGCAAAACTTCAAGTTCCTGTTCAGTACAAACGACGCTTACATCATTACGCGCAATACCCTGCTGTATAATTCCGTATTTATTATCGTCGGCCTGGTCCTTTCGGTCTTGCTGGCTATCGTTCTATCCGAAATCGTCAATAAACGGCTCGCCAAAATATATCAGACCGGCATGTTCCTCCCGTACTTTCTGTCCTGGGTCATCGTCGGCTATTTCGTATTCAGCTTCCTCAGCTTCGACAAAGGTCTCGTCAACAAAGTCGGCGCCATGTTCGGCGTAGATCCTACCCAGTGGTACAACAATCCGACGTACTGGCCGCTGATTATCATTCTCGTGTTCTTGTGGAAATCCGTCGGCTACAACAGCGTCGTTTACCTGGCCGCGATTATGGGCATCGACAAGTCTCTCTATGAAGCAGCCATGATCGACGGCGCGAGCAAATGGCAGCAGATCATCCACATTACGATCCCGATGCTGAAGCCGCTGATGACGATCCTGACGCTGCTGGCGATCGGCCGCATTTTCTACGCCGACTTCGGACTCTTCTACCAGGTTCCGAGAGATTCGGGCACGCTCTACTCCGTGACGAACGTTATCGACACGTATGTATACCGCGGCCTTAAGACGACCGGTGAAATCGGCATGAGTACCGCCGCAGGTCTTTACCAGTCCCTGGTCGGTTTTATTCTCGTCATTACCTCGAACTACATCGTACGTAAATTCAACAAAGAGAATGCCTTGTTCTAACAGATCAGCATGTGAAAGGGGGAATTGGCTGTGCAAGCCCAAACGAGAAAAAAAAGCCGCGATTTTCATCAGCTCCCGACCGTCTGGAACGTTGTCTTTAACCTGATTGCAGCCTTGTTCGCTTTTGCCTGCGTCTTTCCGTTCCTGTTCGTTACAATCATCTCCTTCACAGATGAAACGACACTGGCCGCCAACGGCTATCAGCTTATCCCGGAAAAATGGAGCCTGGAAGCTTACCGCTATTTGTTCAAAGCGGGCGATCAGCTTCTCCGCTCGTACGGCGTCACGATTCTCGTCACGATTGTCGGGACCGTTATCTCCGTCATCATGACGGCGCTGTTCGCTTATGCCATTTCGCGCAAAACGTTCAAATACCGCAATTTCTTCGGATTTTTCGCTTTCTTCACCATGCTGTTCAACGGCGGTATGGTACCGACTTATATCGTCGTGACTCAGCTGCTCGGCATGAAAGATTCGCTCTGGGCGCTCATTCTGCCCTTGGCGGGGAACGCCTTCTACATCATGATTATGCGGACATTCTTCAGCACCTCGGTACCGGACGCGATTGTCGAATCCGGTAAAATCGACGGCGCGGGCGAATTCCAGATCTTCTACAAGCTCGTCATGCCGCTGGCTCTGCCCGGTATGGCCACGATCGGCTTGTTCAGTACGCTCGGCTACTGGAACGACTGGTTCAACGCGCTTCTGTATATCGACGATCCGAAGCTGGTTCCGCTCCAATCGATGCTGATGCGGATCGAGAACAGCATGCAGTTTCTGCTGCAGAACACGAACAACCCGTCGCTCGGGATGGGCGTGCTGCAGTCGCTGCCGCAGGATACGTCCCGGATGGCGATGGTCGTCCTGGCGACCGGACCGATCATTCTGGCGTATCCGTTCTTCCAGCGTTACTTCATTCAAGGCCTGACGATCGGCGCCGTAAAAGAATAGGCCGGGCTCAGTGCACGGACGGCCCTGCAGCTTGCGGGGCCGCTCCTGCATAGAGACGGAATGCCGCGCCGGATGCCGCTTTTGTCAGCATAAGAGCAGAAGCGACATACCGGGTCAAAACCTACACATATAAGAAACGAGATAGATCAGGTAAACTAGCAGACAAACTGGGAAATTATTGGAGGAACCGAAGCCATGGAACAATTCAGACTGCCCAAAATTCCGATGCCTAAGCTGGAGCTCCCGCAGGCCATCCAGGAAGTAATGAAGGAAGCCGAAGAGAAGCTGGCGCACCGCCCGAAGCTGCTTCAGCTGTTCAAGAACTGTTTTCCGAATACGCTGGAAACGACGACGAAACTGCTGGATGACGGAACCACCTTCGTCATTACCGGAGACATTCCGGCCTCGTGGCTGCGCGATTCCGTCGAGCAGGTAATCCAATATGTGCCTTTTGCCAAAGAAGACAAGGATCTGCAGCGCATTATCGGCGGCCTGATCAAGCGTCATATCGCTTACATTCATATCGATCCGTACGCGAACGCGTTCAACGAATCAGCCAACGACTGGCATTGGAACACCACCGACATTACGGACATGTCCCCGTGGGTGTGGGAGCGCAAATTCGAGCTCGATTCCCTCTGCTTCTCGATGCGTCTGGCTTATGCTTACTGGAAAGAAACCGAATTGACGGACATTTTCGACGCGGGCTTTAAAGGCGCGATGCGCAAAATCGTCGAGCTGTTCAAAACCGAGCAGCGCCACTTCGAACAGTCGCCTTACCGCTTCACGCGCGACAACGGCATTCCGACCGATTCGCTCCGCAACAGCGGCTTGGGGATGCCGGTCAATTATACGGGCATGGTCTGGTCCGGTTTCCGTTCCAGCGACGACGCCTGCGACTTCCATTACAACATTCCGGCCAATATGTTCGCCGTGGTGGCGCTTCGCCACATGCAGGAATTCGCCGAGTGGGTTTTCCGCGACATGGAGTTCCTGAAGGAGCTGAAAGACCTTGAAGCCGATATCGACCACGGGATTCAGCTTTACGGCATTTACCGTCACCCTGAATTCGGGCCGATCTACGCGTATGAGACGGACGGCTTCGGTAATTACTGCCTGATGGACGACGCGGGAACGCCGGGCCTTATGTCCATTCCGTATCTCGGATACGTGAACGCGGACGATCTGATCTACCAGAACACGAGACGCTTCGCGCTCAGCAAAGAGAACCCGTTCTACTACGAAGGGACCGCGGCAAAAGGAATCGGCAGCCCGCATACGCCTCCGGGCTATATCTGGCACATGGCTTTGTCCATGCAGGGACTGACCGCGACAACGGCCGAGGAGAAGCTGGAGATGATCGCCATGCTCGAAGCGACCGACGCGGATACGGGCTTTATGCATGAAGGCTTCCACGCAGACGATCCGAACACATTCACGAGAACCTGGTTCGCGTGGTCGAACAGCTTGTTCTCCCAGCTCGTGTACCGGGCGATGAAGGACGGATTGCTATGAGCGTGAATCAGCCGGTCGTTCTTTTCTATGATCCGTCGTTTCCGATAAGCACCGCAGAACAAGCACACGTGAAAACAGGCCGGCAGACCGTGCCGGCTTCGCGGCAGGACAACCGGCAGCCGGACTCCGGTTCCGCTGGGGGAAGCGCCATCGGCGATGCGCTCCGGACCGATACCCTGGCGGGTATCGGGAGATTCGTCAGCGCCGACGGCCTGGCCGAAGCCCTGAACGAAGCGCCAGGGGGCTGCTTCGTGAACCTGCACGCGCCGTACTTCCCGAAGGCGGCGTGGCCGGCCATTCTCGGCTTCCTGACGAGAGGAGGAAGCCTGATCTCCGTCGGCGGCGCGCCGTTCAAGCATCCGGTGCGCCGCGACGGCGGCGACTGGTATGTGGAAGCCGAGCAGACGGCTTACCACCAGGAGCTGCACATCCACGAAGCGCTTCGCGTGGATGCTTCTTCCGCAGCGGGGCTGTCCGCTTCGGACACGATCCCGCTGCTTGCGGGACAGGAATCGCTCTTTGACGTATCGGAAACGTGGAATCTCGTGCCGCACGTCACCAAAACGAGCGATCTGCCGCACCAGATGGGCTCCGCCGGACCGATGAGCACGCAGATTTATCCGCTGCTCAAAGGGGTTACCGCGGAAGGCCGCGAAGTGTCGGCCCCCGTCGTGCTGTGGGAAAACTCGCGCGGCAAGTTCGAAGGCTCGCGCTGGCTGTTCGTAAACCAGCCGTTGCATGCGCAGTTTTGGGAGCAGGGCGGCGCCGCGGCGCTCAAGCAGTGGACGGAGTTCTGCGCGGCGGGCGTCACCGAGCTGTGGCTGAAGCCGAACTATGCGTCCTACGAGGAGGGCGAGCGTCCTCAGCTTACGCTGCAAACCCAGCGCGTGACGCGCGTACACGGAGCGGGCCGCGTGAAGACGGCGGAGAGCTGGACGTTCTCCATCACCGTGGAGCACGAGAGTTCCTCCGACCGCTGGAACCATGAGCTCCGGCAGGAGATTACCGGCGAATTCGGCCTTGTCCGCATCCCGGTTCCGCTCGACATTCGAAGCGGCTTGTACCGGGTAGAGTGCCGTGCCGAGTCGGCTGGCGGCGAGATTCGCATCCTGCGCCAGGGCTTCTGGGGCCTGGACGCCGGTCTTCTGGCGGAAGGCCAGCCGATCGGCCGGGACCGCGACTACTTCATCCAAGACGGCAGGCCGTTGCCGGTTGTCGGCATGACCTATATGACTTCCGACGTGGCCCGCAAGTTCCTGTTCCTGCCGAACGCGGCCGTATGGGACCGCGATATGGCCCAGATGGCCCGCGCAGGCATCAACTGGATCCGCACCGGAATCTGGACCGCTTACCGCAATATCATGCAGGTGGACGGCCATGTGTCGGAGGATGTGCTCCGGGCGATCGACGCGTTCCTGATGACCGCCAAGAAGCACGGTTTGCAGGTTACGTTCACGTTCTTCTCTTTCACGCCGGAAACGTGGGAAGGCGTCAATCCTTACCTCGATCCGCAGAGCGTGGAAGCGCAGAAGCGGTTTATCCGCTCCATCGTTTCGCGCCACCGGAATACGAAAAACGTGGATTGGGATCTCATCAACGAACCGTCCATGTTCGAGCCGGAAAAAATCTTCTCCGCCGGCCCCCGTTCCTGCCACGATCCTTTTGAGAAAAGAGCCTTCATAGAGTGGCTCCGTGAGCGCCACGACTCTGTCGAAGCGCTCCAGGAACGGTGGAACATGTCTCCGGAGCAGCTTCCTGATTTTGAGGCGGCTGTCGTGCCGGAAGCCGGAGAGATCAACTTTGATGTGCAAGACATGCACCGCGGCAAGAAAGGGACCCGCTGGCTGGATTACTGCCTGTTCTCCATGGACATGCACAACCGCTGGGCGAAGGAGCTTTACGAGACAATCAAGGAACAGTGTCCGGATCATCTTGTGACCGTCGGACAGGACGAAGCGCTGGGAGCCCAGAGACCGTCGCCGTTCTTCTACGAAGAAGCCGTCGACTATACGACCGTTCACTCCTGGTGGCTGAACGATCAGCTTCTGTGGGACGGCATTTTCACCAAAACGGCGCATAAGCCGAATCTCGTCCAGGAAACCGGCATCATGTACGTGGAAACGCCGGACGGCCGGGCGAAGCGGACCGAAACGGAGCTGCGCAGCCTGCTGGAGCGCAAGTACGCTTACGCGTTCGCGACAGGCGGCGCCGGGGCGGTTCATTGGATCTGGAACACGAACTTTTATATGGATAATGCCAACGAATCGCATATCGGAGCATTAAGAGCGGACGGCACGGAGAAGCCGGAAGCGGACGTTTCGTATCATTTCGGAACGTTCATGGCCGCTATCCGCGATTTGTTCCGGGAACGGAAGCTGGAAGATACCGTCGCCGTTTTCCCTTATTCGAACGATTTTTCGAACCGGAAGCTGGCGTTCGAGGCCACGACCCGGCTGACGCGTGTGCTGGCTTACCAGCTTAACCAGCCTTTCCGCGCGGCATCCGAGTATCACCTGGCTGCGCTGGAGCAGGGACCTGTGAAGCTGATCCTGCTGCCGAGCGCCCACAACGTGGACGATGGGGCGATGGCGGAGCTCGTGGAGTTTGTAAAACGCACGGGAGCCGTGCTGCTGGCGACAGGTCCGCTGGGCATCGACGCGTACTGGAGAGAGACGGACCGCCTGGACGATGTGCTGGGCAGCGGCAAGCTCGCCAATGTGCGGCGGGAAGAAATGCTGAGCATCGGCGGCTCCGTCCAGCCGGTTTCATTCGGGCAGAGACGCATCGCCGAAACCGTCAAGGAAGTCCGCCGGAACGGTGAGGCTGAGGGAGACGGCATCGGCACGGAATCCGCAGCCGGAACCGCAGCCGGCCTAACGGGACAAGAAGCTGACAGCCCGCAGGGCGATGCTGTTGTGGATATCCCGCTCGGCAAAGGCCGTCTGATCTGGAGCCCGCTGCCCGTCGAGCTCAACGAAAGAACGGAACCCGTCGCCGAGCTGTACCGGTACGCCCTTGAGGCGGCCGGCTGCGAGAGCGGCCTGGAATGGCGCCGCGGAGGCAATCTGCCGGGCGTGTACGGCCGCAAAATCAGCTTCAAAGAAGGCTCGCTCTTCGTCTTCGTGTCCGAGTTCGCCTGGGACGTCCCGGTGGAAGTGAAGGACACGGAGACCGGCGCGGTCTACTCCTTCCTGCTGGAGCAAGAGCGGTCCGTTCTTTTCGCGGCCGATCCGGCAGGCAAGCTTCTTGCCGTATACCGGCCGGACGAGGTCCAAATCACCGTAGGCAGCGAGTAAGACGGGTGGGAGCGTAAAGGTACGTGTCCGGGTACGTGTCCGGGTTTGCACGTGCCTGCGTTATCCTTGACCCGTCAGGCAGCCGCTTGTTTTTAACTGATGACAATTCATGCTGGAGACACGACGCCCTTGACGGGGCGCTCTCCGGCTCTTTTTTCAAATAAAAGATCTCACAAGGCATTACCGCAAAGAGAGGGAGGCGAACGATCATGAGCAAAAAAAGAACGGCGCACATCATTTCCCACACGCACTGGGACCGCGAATGGTACCTGCCTTACGAAAAACACCACGTCCGGCTCGTGAAGCTGGTCGATACGCTACTGGATAAACTGGATGCGGGCCCGGATTACAAAAGCTTTTATCTCGACGGCCAGACGATCATCCTCGAAGACTATTTGCAGGTTCGGCCTGAGCAGAAGGAACGTCTGGAGAAATACATCCGCGAAGGGCGCATTTTCATCGGCCCCTGGTACATTCTGCAGGATGCTTTCTTAACCAGCCCCGAGGCGAATGTGCGGAATATGCAGATCGGACATCAGGATGCCAAACGCTACGGCCCCGTGTCCAAAATCGGTTATTTCCCGGATACGTTCGGCATTTACGGGCAGGCTCCCCAGATTTTGCGTCAGGCTGGCATCCGCAACGCGTTCTTCGGACGCGGCGTAAAGCCGACGGGCTTTAACAACACCGTATCGGATTCGGGATACGAATCTTCGTTCTCGGAGCTGACCTGGGAAGGAACGGACGGTTCCAAGGTGCTCGGCGTCCTGTTCGCAAACTGGTATTCCAACGGCAACGAAGTGCCCGCCGGGGAAGAGGAAGCGAAGGAGTACTGGACCCGCAAGCTGGCGGATGCCGAGAAGTATGCATCCACGGGCGAGCTTTTGTACATGAACGGATGCGATCATCAGCCGATTCAACTGGATCTGCCGGAAGCGATCGAAACGGCGCGGAAGCTTTACCCGGACACGGAGTTCGTCCATTCGAACTTCGCGGCCTATCTGGAAGCGCTGGAAGGCAGCGTGGAGCGCGAGCTGTCCTCCGTCAAAGGCGAGCTGCGCAGCCAGCGCACGGACGGTTGGTCTACGCTCGTTAACACCGCGTCGGCGCGCGTCTACTTGAAGCAGATGAACCAGGAAGGCCAGGCTTTGCTTGAAAAAGTAGCCGAGCCGCTCGCTTCCTTCGCCCATCTGCTCGGCGAGAAGTACCCGCATCATCTGTTTACGTATGCCTGGAAAACGTTGATGCAGAACCATCCGCACGACAGCATCTGCGGCTGCAGCGTGGACGAAGTGCACCGCGAAATGGTGACGCGGTTCGAGAAGAGCCGCCACGTGGCGGAATCCATCGTGGACGACAGCAAGCGTGCCATCGCGGAAGCGATAGACACGACCGTGTTCGCGGGCTTCGGCGAGGATGCCCTTCCGGTCGTCGTGTTCAACACGACAGGCTGGGAGCGCACCGGCACCGTGTCCATCGAGCTCGATGCGGCGCGTCTGTACTTCCGGGAAGGCTATTCCCTGGAAGAAACGGCAAGCCGCATGAAGAACGTGGACCTGTCGGGCCGCGTGCTCGTCGACGCGGAAGGAAACGTCATCCCGTGCACGGTGGAAGACCTCGGTCTTCTGTTCGGCTACGACCTGCCGGACGATCAGTTCCGCCAGCCGTATTCGTGCCGCAAGGTGAAACTGACGTTCGAAGCCCGGAACGTTCCGGCGCTCGGACTCCAGACCTACGCGTGGGTGCGCAGCGAGAAGGCGCCTGCCGCGCCTGCTTCCCTGTTCGCAGGCGAACGCGTCATGGAGAACGAGAACCTCAAGGTCGAGATCGCGCAGGACGGATCGTTCGCGCTGACCGACAAGGCGAGCGGACGGACGTACCGCGATCTCGGCGTGTACGAGAACACCGGAGACATCGGCAACGAGTACATGTACAAGCAGCCGGAAGGCGAAACCGCGCTGACGACGAAAGGTCTTCCCGCACAGGTTCGCGTGCTGGAAGACACGGCTTTCCGCGCTTCCGTGGAAATCGTCCACGAGTGGGAGATTCCCGTGTCCGCCGACGAGACGCTGGACCGTGAGCAGCGGGAAATCGTGTATTTCCCGCACCGTAAAGCCCAGCGTGCCGCCGAGACGGTGCCGATGGTCATCCGCACCGTCGTCAGCCTGGACCGCGGAGGCAAGGGCGTGGAGCTGTCCGTCTCCTTCAACAACCAGGCGAAGGATCACCGCCTCCGCGCGCTGTTCCCGACGGACCTTCAGGCCAGCTCGCATGCGGCCGATTCCGTTTTCGAAATTGCCCGCAGAGACAACGAGCCTGCGGCCGAGTGGGAAAACCCGAGCAACACGCAGCATCAGCAGGCGTTTGTCGATGTGAGCGAGGCGCAGGCCGGTTTGACGGTCGCCAACCTCGGCCTGAGCGAGTACGAAGTGCTGCGCGACGGGCGCAACACCATCGCCGTGACGCTGCTCCGTGCGGTTGGAGAACTCGGCGACTGGGGATTGTTCCCGACACCGGAAGCACAGTGTCTGGGCGAGCAGACGGCACGCCTGATGCTTATTCCGCACGGCGGTGACGGCGTCACCTCCGGCGCTTATGCGCAGGCGTACCAGTTCCAGATTCCATGGACCCTCTGCCAGACCGGCGTGCATACAGGCGCTGTTCAGCCTGTTTATGCGCCCGTCCAGTGGGAGGGCCGGGAGCTGGCCTTCTCCTCGCTCAAAATGAACGAGGAGTCCGGAGATATCCTGCTCCGCTGGTTCAACATGAGTTCGGAGCAGGCAGAGCTGCCTATCCGCACTTCGCTGCCTCACAGAGGCTTCTACAAGAGCAGCATTATGGAGGAAGCCGGGGAGGCGATCCCTGCGGAGGGCGGCGCTATCCGCGTCTCTGTCGCGCCTCATGAGATCGTGACCATCGGGCTTCGCCGATAGAATAATAAAATGATTAAAGCCGGAGCGCTCTGCTCCGGCTTGTTCTTTTTGTTATGAAAGTTAAGCGAGCGAATCGTGAAAAATAAGCCAAAGTTTCGGAAGTGAGAAGCTCGTCGCCAATTATTCTTGGTTTTCATCTACATTCCAGCTTTTTCGCAGCTTCCGAATATAACAGATTTGCCCAATGTGATAGGCATTATGAGTGGATAAATTTCCAAGTAACTCCCACCACTTGGCGGATACCGGAAACCCGATTACATCACTTTCGACTTTTTCTTCAGTAAGCAGATCCTGCCATTTTAAAAGCACATCTACTAATTGATCTTTTAAATCAGTGAATTTTTTGTCCTTAGGAATTATAAAACTTTTATTATTATTTCCTATGGGAGGCACAGTATTGACATCAGATGTTTGGTACCTGGTTTGCCATGTTTCATTCCAATAAAGTAAATGCTGCACAATTTCAGCGATACTATGACTATCTTCACTAGGTTTCCAAAAAGCTGCTTCCTCGGACAAATTTTCGACTGCAGCTGAAAATGGCAGGTACCAGCTAGGGTCATCAGCATTTGCCAATAATTGATCGGATAAAATATCTTTTACATGAACCATACTTTCCACACTCCTCCTTACTAATATGCGGCCTGCTAGTATTCATATTGAACCAACGTTCGCCGTCAGTTCAATGGCAAAATTCGATTCTAGTATTATTTTCCCATCGGACTTTTATCTTAACCTAAGCACACGAAGAAGAGGGGCAAAGTTCAAACCGCGCTCGCAATTGAGCTTAGGTACAAGCAAGGATTAATGGACGGCATCTACATGTATCAGCGCGTATTTGGTAATTAATTGCTGAATATGTTCTTTTTATTGTCCTACTACTACAAATATCCCGCCATCCGGTTGACACAACCGGGGGAGATGTTATAATACTCTACGAACCCAATTGATAATGAATCTCATTATTAATGAGAAACGTTCTTATTACCGATCTACATATACAAAATTACCCGCCCAAAGGACAGCTTATGAAAAAGAGATATCTGGTGATCGCGCTTATCGTTTTATCCGTCGCATCGATCTTTATCGGGGTGAAAGACATCAGCCCCCTGGATCTGTTCAACCTTAGCGACGATAAAGTCCATATCCTGCTTGTCAGCAGACTTCCCCGGCTTGTCAGCATCCTGATCGCGGGCATGAGCATGAGTGTCATCGGTCTGATCATGCAGCAGTTGAGCCGCAACAAGTTCGTGTCGCCGACTACGGCCGGTACGATGGATTCCGCAAGGTTCGGCATTCTGGTCTCCATGATGCTGTTCACCTCCGCAGGTCCGCTGGAGAAGATGCTTATCGCTTTCGTATTCGCCCTGCTGGGAACGTTCATCTTTATGAAGATTCTCGACCGCGTGAAATACAAGGACACGATTTTTATCCCGCTGGTGGGTCTGATGTTCGGAAATATCGTAAGCTCTATCACCACTTTTTTCGCTTACAAAAACAATCTTATTCAAAATATGTCCTCCTGGCTGCAGGGTGATTTCTCGATGGTGATGAAGGGCCGGTACGAAATCATGTACGTTTCGATTCCGGTGCTCATTATCGCGTATCTGTTCGCCAACCGGTTTACGATTGCCGGCATGGGGGAGGAGTTCTCCACCAACCTGGGGCTGAAGTACAAACAGGTGGTCAACATCGGGCTCGTCATCGTGGCCCTGGTGTCCTCGGTCGTCATTTTGACGGTCGGTACGCTGCCGTTCCTGGGACTGATTATCCCGAACATCGTTACGCTCTACATGGGAGATAATCTGAAAAAGGCGCTGCCCCACACCGCCTTGCTCGGAGCCGTGTTCGTCCTTTTCTGCGACATTCTGGGACGAATCATCATCTTCCCGTATGAGATTTCGATCGGGTTAACGGTCGGGGTTATCGGAAGCGGAATCTTCCTTTACATGCTGCTGGCAAGGAGAAAGGCCCTATGAATTCACAAGCAAAAGTTAAAATCAGCCTCCTTGCCGTACTCGCGCTTGTGCTTATCGCGCTGTTTCTCGTGATCGACGCTTCCGGCAACTGGGATTACGTGCTTCCCCGCAGGGGGAAGAAGATTCTGGCGATTATCCTGACGGGCGGCGCCATCGCCTTCTCGACGATGGTGTTCCAGACCATCACGAACAACCGGATTCTGACGCCGAGCATCATCGGTCTCGATTCGCTCTACATGCTGTTTCAGACCGCGATCGTGTTCCTGGCCGGCTCCGCGAGCTTCCTGATGAACAAGAACGTGAATTTTCTTATCTCCGTCGGCCTGATGGTTGCCTTTACCGGCGTGCTGTATAAGCTGCTTTTCAAAAAGCAGGGGCAGAACTTGTACTTCCTCCTGCTGGTGGGGCTGATTTTCGGGACGTTTTTCCAGAGTATCTCTTCCTTTATGGAAGTGCTGATCGACCCTAACGAATTTCTGATCGTGCAGGACAAAATGTTCGCCAGCTTCAACAACGTGAATACGGACTTGCTCGTCATATCCGTTGTGATGATCGCTCTGGTGGGTGTTTATTTTGCAAGATTCACGAAATATCTGGACGTCCTGGCGCTGGGCAGAGAACATGCCGTCAACCTAGGCATCGATTACGACTATGTGGTCAAAAGACTGCTCGTCGTCGTCGCCATCCTGATTTCGATCGCTACCGCTCTAGTAGGGCCGATTACGTTCCTGGGCCTGCTTGTCGCGAACGTGGCGCACGAATTTCTCAAGACGTTCCGGCACAGCGTGCTGATTACCGGCTCCATCCTTATCTCCATTATCGCTTTAGTGGGAGGCCAGCTGATTGTAGAGCGGGTATTCACCTTCTCGACAACTTTGAGCGTGATCATTAACTTCATCGGTGGGGTCTACTTTATCTATCTGCTATTAAAGGAGAAAAAATCGTGGTAGAAGTCAAGGGCGTATCCAAACTATACGGCAGCAAGCATGTGGTCGAGAACGTGTCGGTCCAGATCGCCAAAGGCAAAATCACTTCCTTCATCGGTCCCAACGGCGCCGGCAAAAGTACGCTGCTGTCCATGGTGAGCCGCTTGATCGACAAAGATCAGGGGGAAGTGCTCATCGAAGGCAAGGAAATCGGACAGTGGAAGAGCAACGATCTGGCCAAGAAGATTTCCATTCTCAAGCAGTCCAACCATATCAACATTCGTCTGACGATCCGCGATCTGGTCGGTTTCGGACGGTTTCCCTACTCGCAGGGCCGGTTAACCGCCGAAGATAAGAAGTACATCGACGAGGCCATCCAGTATATGGAGCTCGGGGATATCCAGGATAAATACCTGGATGAGCTGAGCGGCGGCCAGCGGCAGAGAGCTTACCTCGCGATGGTGCTTGCCCAGGATACCGAGTACATCCTGCTCGATGAGCCGCTCAATAACCTGGACATGAAGCATTCCGTCCAGATTATGAAAGTGCTTCGCAGACTGGTGAGCGAGCTGGGCAAGACGATCGTGATCGTCATTCACGATATTAATTTCGCGTCCTGCCACTCGGACTATATCGTCGCTTTGAAGAACGGACGTGTCGTGAAAGAGGGCACAACGGACGAGATCATCGACTCCGCCGTTTTGAAAGAGATTTACGATATGGACATCGAAATTCACAACCTAAACGGCAACCGGATTTGCACGTACTTCGCTTAGGGAACGAGTTCCCGCCAAACGCTTTTTTACAAAATGGTAACCCATTAGACGGATGATGCCGGTCGGTATCATGCCCGCTAACTAAAAAACCAATTAAACCCATAGGAGTGATTGCAATGAGTAAGAAATTATCCCTGCTTCTCATGACCCTCGTACTGGCCGTTATGGCTGCCGCGTGCGGCAATAAAGAGGCGGCTACCACGTCGTCCAAAGAAGGAACGGCTCCAACGGCCGCGGCTTCCAAAGAGCTGACGATTAAGCACCAGCTGGGCGAAACGAAAGTAAAAACGAACCCTGCCAAAGTGGTCGTATTCGATATGGGTGTCCTGGATTCCCTGGATAAACTGGGTGTAGAAGTAGCGGGCGTACCGCAGGACGGCCTGCCGACTTACCTTAAGAAGTACAAAGAAGCCAAATACACGAACGTCGGCAGCCTGAAAGAACCGGCTTTCGAAGTGATCAACAAGCTGAAACCGGACCTCATCATTATTTCCGGCAGACAGCAGGACGCTTACAAAGAATTGAGCAGCATCGCCCCGACTATTTTCATGGGCGTAGACGCGAAGAGATACATGGAATCCTTTAAGGAAAACGCGAAGCAGCTCGGCCAGATTTTCGGCAAAGAAGCTCAAGTGGATCAAGAGCTTGCCAAAGTCGACGAAGCGATCAAAGGCATCAAAGATAAAGTCGGCGCAGGCAGCAAAAACGGTTTGATTACCCTCGTAAACGGCGGTAAAATCAGCGCTTACGGCCCGGGTTCCCGTTTCGGCATCATTCACGACGTATTCGGCGTTCCGGCCGTAGACAAAACGATCGAAGTATCCACGCACGGTCAAAGCATTTCCAACGAATTTATCGTAGAGAAAAACCCGGATTACCTGTTCGTTATCGACCGTGACTCCGCAATCGGTACGGAAAGCGCGGGAGCCAAGAAAGTCATCGAGAACGAACTCGTGAAAACGACGAAAGCGTTCAAAGAAGGCAACATCATTTATCTGAACCCGGACTACTGGTACCTGTCCGGCGGCGGACTCGTATCCGTATCCGAAATGGTGAAAGAAGTCAGCGCAGGGATTAAGTAAGTCAGAGTAAAGCAAAAAACCACCCGGATCAGACGATCCGGGTGGTTTTTCTGTCTTTCGACATTTTTATTTAATATTCGTTTACTTCAAATGTAATGATTTTGTCGTAAATAATGTAATCGTTTCTTTGTTTGAAAGGACCTTTATTATTATCATGTTTGTTAATGGCAAAAGATACAGGACCTGTGCCTTTAGCTTTTGTTTCATACCAGGTGATAAACTGATTTACTTCCTTCATTGAAAGGTCATATTCTTTCTCCGTGCCGTTCATCAAAGTGATAACAAGTAGGGCACGACCAGCCGGATCGGGGTTTCCTGGTGTTTCCGGATCGGTCGGCGTTTCAGGTTCAGATGGATTCGAAACTTCCCCGCCAATTGCAAAGACAGAGCCGTCAAAATCGGCTATATAGATTGTACCGTCCGCGGCAATTGCCGGAGCCGAAGTGAGCGTGGAGGCTTTCAGATCAAGAGTCCATTTTTGAACTCCCTTAGCATTCAAAGCAAGTACCTTACCGTCTGTGCCCAAAAAGATGGTTCCGTTTTTGTCGATAATCGGAGAGGCTTGGATCATACCCGCGGCATATGTCCATTTTAAAGTTCCGTCGGGGTTAATCGCAAAGAAGGTTTGAGTTCCGTTGCCTACATAAATGGTACCGTCCGGTCCGACTACAGGATCTATGACTGCTCTTGATGTGCTCGTTTTTTCAACGGAAAATTTCCACTTTAAAGTCCCGTCAGGGGAAACCGCATGGACGAACCCTTCCTGGCCTGCTACATAAATCGTGCCGTCTTGAGCTAGAGCAGGAGCAGAAGGAGTGTATTTGGTGCCTACACCTGTATACTCCCATTTCTTGACGCCTGTTTTGGAATCATAAGCATATAAAGAACCGAAACCGTTGGAGCCTGCTTTAAAATACAAGGTACCGTCTGCGGCCAGCGCCAGGTATCCGGGTGAATAGTTTGCATTAAAGGAAGATTTCCATTTTTGAGTGCCGTCAGGCCGGTAAGCCACAAGTCTGCCTCCTGCACCAGCCAAGTAAATGGTACCATCGGCATCTATTGCCGGTTGGGACGGGTAGCCATTATCTAATGGAAGATCACTGGCTATACCTGTAACGAGATCAATCGATTTTAAATTTTTTCCGGCAGGAACGAGAAGTTTTTTATCTTTACTTATAACGGGAGAACCGTGGGTAAGTTCTTCCGATGTTGAATAGAGCCATTTGCGGGTCCCATCGGGATTAATGGCGTGCATTTTGTAAGCGGGGGTTGCATTAATTTCATAGCTCTTGAGGAAGAGAGTTCCGTTCTCATCCAAAACAACGGACGAATTTCCGCCCGAAGGCATTTTGTAAGTCCACTTTAAATGAATGTTTTGATCAACTGCTTTAAACTGAGAATTTCTGTTCCAATTGGCACCAAGTGGCTGCATGGAACCTGTATCATAGAGTCCTTGCTGATAAGCACTTCCCTGACTGAATGATGGAGTTGCAGCCATAGTGGCTGTTTCAAAGGTGAAAAACAAACAACTTAGAATAGCTAAGGAGATAAAACATTTAATCCTTTTCAAAAAAATTCATCCTCTCCCTTAATATTTATTATATTATCGGTTTATTATAAATAATAATTAATAGTAATTTATAATAATTAGTTATTAATAAATAATTAGGGAGTGGATGAACTTAATAAAATAAAGCTGTTTCACGAGATCAGTGTTTTTTAATGCGAAGCGGGCCCGTGCTGCTGGTTGGGGTCCAGCTTCTCCCGGCTCATCGCAATGGCGCATACGAGCGCCAGCGCCGCGGGCAGCACCGTCCATGCGAACGTATGGACGATGGAGGAGGACAGCGCCTGCGTGATCTTATCGAGTACGGGAGCGGGGATAAGCGCCCGTTTGGCCGGATCGAGCAGACTGCGCGCATCGCTCGTATCGAGCCCCTGAGGTGCCTGAGCCTGTCCGGCGAACGATTCCGTGAGCTTGCGGGTGAACGCGTGGCTCTGAATGATGCCGAAGATCGTAATGCCCAGCGTCATGCCGAGCGAGCGGAGGAAGTTCAGCGTACTGCTCGCGGAGCCGCGCTGGCGCGCATCGAACAGATGAATCGCGGCATTGCTCAGCACGGAGAAGGAAGCACCGATTCCGAGGCCGACGATCACCATGTAGATCGTGACCAGCCACCGGGGGGAGTCGGGGTTCAGCGTGGTGAGCAGGAGAGTCCCTGCCACGAGAATGGCGGTAGTCGGAATCATTATGGCGCGGTAGCTCACCTTGTTCATGAGGAAACCGCCTCCCGTGGCCGTCACGACGGAGCCCAGCATCATCGGCAGCAGAACCATGCCGGAATTCGTGGCCGAGCCGCCGAGTACGCCCTGGACGAAGATCGGGATATAGACGGACGCCGTAATAAAAGCGGCTCCGCTGAAGATCGCGGTCGCGTTGCTCGTGGCGTAGAGCCGGTTTTTGAACATGCCGAATGAAATAATCGGTTCGGCCACCCTTTTTTCGATGAACAGAAACAGAACCGCCAGGACGGCGAAACCTGCGAACAAGCCCAGAATAACCGCGGAATCCCAGGCATATTCTTTGCCTCCGAGTTCCAGAGCGAACATCAGGCAGATAATGGCCCCGACCAGGGTGACCGCGCCCATCCAGTCGATTTTTTGCTTGGAATGCTCGTGCGATTCTTTGTAGAACACCGCAATAAAGACCAGAGCGATTAATCCGAGTGGAAGGTTGATGTAGAAAATCCATTCCCAGTGGATGTAGTCCGTGATGTAAGCACCCAGGAGGGGGCCGAAAATGCTGGACATGCCGAACACGGCGCCGAACAGTCCGCCGAGCTTGCCGCGCTGCTCCACGGGCACCGCATCGAACATGATCGTGAACGCGATAGGAACAAGAGCTCCGCCGCCGATTCCCTGAATCGCCCGATAGATGCTGAGCTGGATGATCGAAGTTGCCGTTCCGCACAGAATGGAGCCGATCATGAAGACGATAATGCCGAATACAAAAAACTTCTTGCGGCCGTACATGTCCGACAATTTGCCGAAAATCGGCATGCCGGCCATTTCAGCTACCATGTAAGCGGAAGTAACCCACACGAATTTGTCGAGTCCGCCGAGCTCCCCGACAATCGTTCCCATGGCCGTCGAGACGATCGTATTGTCCATGGAGGCCATCAGAATGCCGAGCAGGAGCCCCGCAATGACGATGCCCAGATGTTTGGTTTTAGCAGATGCCATAAAGCTTGTTTCCTCCGATTCAATGAAATGATTTACAGGGCCGTGACGCAGCCCCATTCGCTTTGTGCCCTTTAAGAACCGCCTTTCCTATAAAAGAGGGTCCAGGATAGGACTAGTGCGAGCTTGCTGAAATCGCGGCCGTATTTTCCGCCGTTTCGGAGGCGGCTTGAGAATAAGGGCACCCGTATGCTCCCGTATCAAGTTTGAAGTTAACTTGCTGTCTTTATCCGCGAAAGCCTCGTCTTCCGTATTTCAATATAAACAGATGCACTCTGCTTGTCAAAGCAATTTAGGTGGACTTAATCTCATAGGAGTCTTCTTATTTTCTCCCTCCGGATTTCCGGAATAAGGAAAAAAAGTGCGCCTCCGTAATCTTTACGGAGTACTGCTGAAATATCAGCAAAAAGTAAGGAAAGGGGTCCTCCTCTTACCTTCCCGATTGAAACTTCGTCCCCGCGGCCCTAGAATGGAAATGTCCGGAAATGAGCGCGAGGTGATGGAACATGTCCAAAGCGGATAACATGCTTGCCGTGCTGTGGCACTTAAAGTCAGGAAGAAAAATGACCGCCCGCGAACTGGCCGAGGCGCTTGAAATCAACATCCGGACCGTATACCGGTACATAGATGCGCTCTGCGCCAGCGGAGTGCCGATACTCGCGGATTCCGGCCATAACGGCGGTTACAGTCTGCTGCCGAATTTCCGGGAGGCGCCGCTCTTCTTTAATGCCGCCGAGCAGAAGGCCCTCGTTCATGCCGCCATATTCGCGCAGGAAGCGGGCTACCCGTTCGGGGACGCGCTGAACAGCGCCGTGGGAAAACTCAAGCAGTATACGAACCCCGAGCAGCTTAACGCCATCCGGCGGCACGAGGCGGGCTTCGACGTCATTCATCCCCCGACGGATTCTTCCCTGGAGGCGTATCTTCAGATGCTGGAGATAGCCGTTGCTGACGGGCATACCCTCCATATGGAATACAGCAAGGGAAGTTTAACGGGGAGCCAAGTTCAGAGCCGGAGTATTGATCCGTACGGGCTCGTTCACTGGAAAAGCAAATGGTATTTGGTCGCCTTCTGCCACCTTCGCGGCGAGCTCCGAAGCTTTCGCGTCGACCGTATCCGGGCTTTGTCCCTGACTGAGGGGGTCTTTACCAGGCCGGCGGGGTTTTCCGCCCGCCAGTTTTTTATGAACAATCTTCTGCCCGATACGAGCCGGGAGGATCAGCTTGTCTCCATCGTCATACAAGGGGCGCCTAAGGCGATAACCGAACTGTGCGATCACTGGCTCTTCAGCCATGCGATAGTCGACCGAACGACGGATCAGATTCATATGAAGCTGGAAGAAAAGGCGATCCGCAGCTTTGTCCCTTATTTTCTGATGATCTACGGGAAGTCGATCCGAATTGTCGAACCTCCCCTGCTGAAAGAGCAGCTGGTTCACGTAACATCCGGTCTGCTTGAATTTTATAAACAGCTTTAGCTTTTCACTGACCGGAATTGTCAGTTAATGCGGGTTATCCTAATGAGGCAAGGAAGCTTCGGGTAAAAAGAAAAAACCCGGACGACGGGCAGTCTCCGGCGTACAGGTGGCGTCCCGTGACGGCGGTCACCCGCAAGCGGTTAATAGGGCTTGGGGCGAAGTTATGCGCAGGCCGTAAAAGCAGCACCTCAACATATCCACAGGAACAGGGAGGAAACGAAAATGACATCGGATACGCATAATCAGGAGCTGGAAAAGACCGCTGTATTGAGCGGTTACGCGGAGCAGCAGTACGACTACCATGTGTGGGCGAACGAGAAAGTTTTTGCAGGTCTCAAAGCCTTGCCCGAGGAGCTGTCCTTCGAGCAGATCCAGAGCATTTTTCCGTCCGTTGCGGACGCTTTGAATCATATCTACATGATGGATGAAATGTGGCTGGTTATTATGAAAGGGGGCGGCTTTGAAGAAGCCAGGAAAGTCGTAACGGACCTTTATGCACAGGGCCGGGGGGACTCGCTGGACGAATTGCAGAAGAAATTCGCTCTGGCCATGGAGAAGTACCGGGCTTTCTTCGCCGAGGGGGAAGGCGCAGCCGCCGAAACGGCTCCGTCGCATCCGCAGTTCGGTTCCCTGGAAACCCATGTTTATGCGCTCGTTCAGCATGTGGTGAATCACGGGACGTATCATCGCGGCAATATATCCGCCATGCTGCGCCAGTTCGGTCATAAGGGCACCCCGACCGACTATATTGCGTTTTTGTTCGAACGCGGCCTTCGCTAAGAAATTAGCTCCATTAGCTTTTAAGAACATGCCGTACATAAGTGTTAAGTAAAATACCCTGAAAAGAACTCGGAATCCGAGTTCTTTTCTTTTATTTTGGCAAGGATGATGGTAAGATATAAAACCCGCCGTTAACAAATTTTAAATCTATACACAGGGTTATACACAAATCAACAGCCTAAAAGATCAAGCTGTGCATAAGATTGAATTTTTTATAAACATATCCACATGTGGATTTATCCACAGTTTTCGGCACGGACTAGTCTGTAATTTTTATGTTGACAGTTAGAGGATTAAAACCTATCATAGGATTATACCCGTATGGGTATATTATTAAAGATAATAAAGACAGATACGATATAAGGAGAGAGAGCTGTATGGCCTTTCAAATTCCAAAAAGCTGTACCCCGGAGGAGGTAGCCGCACGGCTCCAAGACGGTGAGGATATGTTTATCCTGGATGTCAGGGAAGATGGTGAATGGGCGGACGGGCATATCGGGCAGGCCGTTCATATCCCGTTGGGACAGCTGATGCAGAGATTGGACGAATTGGACCGGGGCCGGGAAATTACAGTCGTATGCCGAAGCGGCAACCGGAGCGGATTGGCCTGTGAACTGCTTGCGGAGCAGAACTTCAACGTCGTTAACATGACCGGCGGCATGAACGACTGGACGGATCGGGTTTCATACGGGCGTTAGAGCAAGAGGGGAAGCGCCGCAAAAGACGGCGGATAGACCGGCAACCGATTTATAGCTGTCAACAGCGTGAATAGGGAGGGAATGTCGAATGATTATGTGGGAGATCATCGCGGGAATGATGATCTTGGCGCTTGTGCTGAGCTGGCTTCCGGTAAGGGGCTTGTCGTATCTCAGTCAAGAGAAGGCGAGAGAGCTTATGACTTCCAAGGTGGAAGAACGGATTAAAGTACTGGATGTGCGTGACGCTTCGGATTACGAAGAGGCGGCAGGCTTTCCTTCCATTAATATGTCCGTCGGCCGTCTCCCTTACTTGTGGAAGGATGAGTTCTCTCCGGAAGACAGGATTCTGCTGGTCGGGGACTCCAATCGTCATATCAAGAAAGCGGCCCGCTTTTTGAAAAGGCGGGGATTTAAAGGGCTGTACGCCATGCAGCTTCGTTCCGGACTTCGCGCTATGGGGACTTGTCCCGAGAAGACCTGCGGAGCGGGCTGCCCTTAACTAGGAAGCAATCGGCATTACACGGAAAGGAAGATCACGATGAACTACGATGAAAGCATAGTCCGCCGGCTGAAGCGGATGGAAGGCCAGGTACGCGGCATTCTCAAAATGATGGAAGATGAAAAAGACTGCAAAGACGTCGTCGCTCAGCTTTCCGCTGTCAGAAGCGCGGCCGATAAAGCGATGGCTTATATCGTAGCCACCAATCTTGAGCACTGCATCCGGCAGGAGGAAGAGCAGGGCAAGGATACCGGCAAACTGGTGCAGGAAGCTGTCGAGCTTCTTATAAAAAGCCGCTGACCGGAGTTTCCGGGGGCACCGCCTAAACGTTAAATAACAGGAGCTTTCCAGTGATTCCTTATGGGATTAATGGAAAGCTCCTTTTGCTTTCGGAGGGCGTTTTTTTAACAAATTATTAAAATATGGTATGATCAGGCTGTTCCCGATCTCTTTGTTCAGGACCAGGAATTAAGTGAAGAAAGGAAGACTTTTTATCGCAATGAATAGGAAATTAAACGTTTTGCTGACCCATTCTTTTCTCGTTTGTCTTTTACTTGCCCTATGTTTCGGCATGGTGGCGCTGCTGGTCAGCCGCCAGCAGGTTGCCTCCTTCGACGAGACGATCATTTCGTTCGTGCAGGGGGCGGAAAGTCCGGGCTTAACCGCGGCGGCCGCTCTGCTGTCCGAAATCGGTTCCTCGGCCGTCGTCCCGTTTATTACGATCGCCGCCGCTCTGTATTTATACTTCGTGCTGAAGCACCGGTCGGAAGTCATTCTGCTGATCGCCGCTATCGGCGGTTCCGCCATTTTGAATACGATTCTCAAAAAGATCTTCCAGCGGGAACGCCCGACCATCAAAATTATTATGGAAGAGGCCGGATTCAGCTTCCCGAGCGGCCATTCCATGGCCGTGGTCGCCTTGTACGGCATCCTGGTTTATTTGCTTTGGAAGCATATCTCCGGCACGGCGGGAAGAACCGTTCTCATCGTGCTGGCGTCCGCAATGATTGCGGCAATGGGACTCGCCCGCATCTACCTCGGCGTGCATTATCCGAGCGACGTGCTGGGAGGCTATCTGGCCAGCGGTTTCTGGCTGGCCGTCTGCATCTGGACGTACCGGAGCTACCGGAACAAGCGGCGGTACGCCGTAAGATAGCCGGAAGGCCGGGAGGCGGCGGATTCGGAGTAAAGCTTTATACAAATATGTTGAAGGTCCGCCTTCTTTCGGCCGTTCCCAAACCGTTAAACCCGCTGCCCTGTCGGGCGAGTCCGAAGGAACCGGATTTGCGCAATAGCGGCGCAGCCGGGTAGTACGAGTCCGTGTAAGTCCGTGCCAAGACTCAGGGAGCGGCCCGGTATTAGCGAGGATTTCAGCATTGCGGGGTGAACCGCGGAAATCGCTCCTGCCTCATGGCTCTGGCATACGTGTTTGCGCCGATATAGCGGCGACGCTGCAATCCGTGCAGGACTGGCGGAGCAGCATGAGCCGAACGGGCACTGGCCCTGCGGCTGGCAGGACCGGCGGCACGGCGACCGCGCGGTCCCGCGCCGCAGGCGCATACAAGCAAAAGCCCTTCGCACCGAGCGAAGGGCTTTTGCTTTAGGGCTGTTCGGCCTTCAGGCGGTCGAACAGCAGCTTCGCGGCGCCGAACATGCCTGCCGTGCCGCCGAGCTCGGCCGGCACGATCGGGACCGGCGCCGCCGTGTAAGCCGGCATGGTCATGTCCAGGACATGCCGGCGGATCAGATCGAACAGGAAGTCTCCCTGTTCGGTGACGGCCCCGCCCACGACGATGGCGGGCGGGTTGAACGCGTGGATGAGACCGCTGAGCCCCGTGGCGACGTACTCGGCGTACAGCCGCACGATGGCCATCGCGGTCTCGTCCCCGGCGCGGGCGCGCGCGAACAGCTCAGGCGGAGACGCTTCTTCCAGCGTCTCGCCGCCCCGTTCGCGGATGAGGCGCTTCAGCGCGGTCACCGACGCGTACTGCTCCCAGCAGCCGCGGTGGCCGCACGTGCACGGCTCGCCGCCGAAAGCGACGACCATATGGCCGTAGGCTCCCGCGAAGCCGTCACGCCCGTACAGGGGGCTGCCCTCACGGATGTAGCAGCCGCCGACCCCCGTGCCCAGCGCTACGCACAGGAACGTGTCCCAGCCCCGGCCCGCGCCAAGCCACTGCTCGCCGAGGGCGATGACGTTGACATCGTTGTCGACAGCTGCGGGCAGGCCGGAAAGCTTCTCGATGTCCGCGCGCAGCGTCGTTCCGCTCCAGCCGGGCAAGTTATCGGTCGCGAAAGCTACGGTTCCTTCGCGGTTGATGTAGCCGGCGCTGCCGATTCCGGTTCCGGCCAGCTTTACGCCTGCGGCAGCCGCCTCTTCTGAATACGTTTGCATAAGTACGGCAAGCTTAGCCATGAGACCGGCTTTCCCGGCGGATGCTTCCGTCTCGGTTTTGCGGGAGGCGAGCACTTTCCCGTCGGGAAGGATGAGGCCGCTTTTAATGTGGGTGCCCCCAATGTCGATACCGATCGCTGCGTAAGAAGACATGAACCTTTTCCCCCGCTTCGTTATTTTGGAAGAATTAATTTTCCTTAATTAATAGTCTGAAAGAATTTTTACTCCTTTATTATAGGAGATACATGCTGCCCTGTAAACGAAAAAACGGCAGTCGGTCCATAATCGGTACAGCCGGCAAGGCGCCTTCAACCTGTAAAACTCTCCCGCGAAATTACACTTCCTCTCCTGGTTAACGAATACGCGCGGTGCTCGCGTCACATGACGGTGGTCAACCATTATCCGGCCGAGAGGGACTACGCTTTATCCACTTTTCACGTGAGCTTTCTATTTTTCTGCGCAGGCGGCTTCCATCTTTAATAGAAAAGAGGGGCCGCTTTTACCCTTTATCCGTGCACGCTGCTTTGAACATGGTTATAAACCGCATTTGATACCCGGTATTTCAGCCTGTTTTCCGGACCCCGCGCGGTTTTTATAAAACCCGGAAAAACTTTTTTCAAAAAGACGAAAAACCCTGTTTCAAGTTTAAAAGAAGCGGGTATAAAAGCGCATCAGCGTGCCTTAATGTCGAAAAATATTTCGAAATTCTTTTACAGGGAATTGTTGTTGTGACAATTTTTTTACAAACAGAAACTATCTGGACAAGGGTACGTATCTACAAAGGACGTGTAAGGCCAAAGGGAAATAATTCTGTCACTTGAGCGGAAAAGGGGGATAAACCGGCGATATGTAAGCGGTAACGCAGCAGGGTCCGGGCTTCGGCGAAGAAGGTTCATGCTTGCGAAAAAGTCTATCAATTTCCTCTACTTGCTATTGTATTCGGTTTGTAGAAACACTACTATTAAAGTTGACATAATTCAAAATTTTCGATTCATTTTTTCTATATATACAAACTCGGAGGAAAAGCCGTATGTCGGAACAAGACCAGAGATCCAATGATTCCTTAGATGTTTTGGACGAAAAACAGTTGCTTCAGGTGTTGCTGGCTTTTAAGAAGGGCGACTTTTCGGTGCGTATGCCCTATGATCTGAACGGAATGCCGGGTAAAATCGCCGACACGCTGAACGATATCCTCGATATGCAGGAGCACGTGGTGCAGGAAGTGCAAACGGTCGAGCGTGTGGTCGGCAAGGAAGGCAATACGAACCGCCGCTTTATGTGCCGGAGCAACGGCGGAAGCTGGAACGCGTTCAACGATTCCCTGAACAATCTGATCAGCGATCTGATTCAGCCTACGAGCGAGATGGTACGGGTGATTAACGCCGTGGCCCAGGGCGATCTTTCGCAGAAAGTGGAGCTGGAGTTTGAAGGGCGCGCTCTTACGGGCGAATTTTTGCGCACCGCCAACAATATTAACCGCATGGTCAGTCAGCTCGGGACGTTTGCGGCCGAAGTTACGCGCGTGGCGCGGGAGGTAGGAACGGAAGGCATCTTGGGCGGTCAGGCCGAAGTGACGGACGTATCCGGTACGTGGCGCGATTTGACGGAGAGCGTCAACAACATGGCGAGCAATCTGACGGACCAGGTCCGGAACATTGCGGATGTGACGACGGCGGTCGCGAAGGGCGATCTGTCCCGCAAGATTACCGTCAACGCGAAGGGCGAGTTCCTGGAGCTCAAGAATACGATCAACACGATGGTGGACCAGCTTAGTACGTTTGCTTCCGAGGTTACCCGTGTAGCCCGGGAAGTAGGAACGGAAGGCAAGCTGGGCGGACAGGCCGACGTTAAGGGTGTGTCGGGCACTTGGTATGACCTGACGGAGAGCGTTAACGATATGGCGAGCAACCTGACGAACCAGGTGCGTAACATCGCAGTCGTCACGACGGCCGTTGCGAACGGGGATTTGGGCAAGAAGATTACGGAAGAAGCACAGGGCGAGATTCTGGAGCTGAAGAACACGATCAACACGATGGTGGATCAGCTCAGCACGTTCGGTTCCGAAGTTACGCGTGTGGCGCGCGAGGTAGGAACGGAAGGGATACTGGGCGGCCAGGCCGACGTAAAAGGCGTATCGGGCACATGGCGCGACCTGACGGAAAGCGTTAACTACATGGCGACCAACCTGACGAATCAGGTGCGGAACATCGCCGAGGTAACGACGGCGGTTGCGACCGGTGATCTGTCCAAGAAAATCGCGGTTGACGCCAAGGGCGAGATTTTGCAGTTGAAAAGCACGATCAACACGATGGTGGATCAGCTCAGCACGTTCGCTTCCGAGGTTACCCGCGTAGCCCGCGAGGTTAGTAACGACGGCAAGCTGGGCGGCCGGGCCGACGTTAAAGGCGTGTCCGGAACCTGGAAAGATTTGACCGACAGCGTTAACTATATGGCGAGCACGCTGACCGATCAGGTTCGCAACATTGCGGAAGTCACGACTGCCGTCGCGAAGGGCGACTTGTCCAAGCAGATCACGGTAAACGCGACCGGCGAGATTCTGGAGCTGAAGAACACGATCAACACGATGGTGGACCAGCTCAGCACGTTCGCGTCCGAAGTTACCCGTGTGGCGCGCGAGGTAGGAACGGAAGGGAAGCTGGGCGGTCAAGCGAACGTCAAAGGCGTGTCCGGAACGTGGAAGGACCTGACGGAGAGCGTAAACGACATGGCGAGCAACCTGACGAACCAGGTGCGTAACATCGCGGTCGTCACGACGGCCGTCGCGAACGGGGATCTTTCCAAGAAGATCACGGAGGACGTACAGGGCGAGATTCTGGAGCTGAAAAACACGATCAACACGATGGTGGATCAGCTCAGCACGTTCGCGTCCGAGGTTACCCGTGTGGCGCGTGAAGTAGGAACGGACGGGCGCCTTGGCGGACAAGCCCAGGTTAAGGGCGTTGCCGGTACGTGGAAAGACCTGACGGAGAGCGTAAACGACATGGCGAGCAACCTGACCGACCAGGTGCGGAACATCGCCGATGTAACGACGGCGGTCGCGAAGGGCGACTTGTCCCGCAAGATTACCGTTGACGTTAAAGGCGAGATGCTGCAGCTGAAAAGCACGATCAACACGATGGTGGATCAGCTCAGCAACTTCGCTTCCGAGGTGACGCGTGTGGCGCGCGAGGTCGGAACGGAAGGCAAGCTGGGCGGCCAGGCGGATGTAAAAGGGGTTTCCGGCACGTGGAAGGATCTTACCGACACGGTGAACTATATGACCGGCAACTTGACCAGCCAGGTGCGGAATATCGCGGCCGTTACGACAGCCGTCGCCAACGGTGATTTGTCGAAGAAGATCACGATCGACGTTAAAGGCGAACTCCTGGAGCTCAAAGAAACGATCAACACGATGGTGGATCAGCTCAGTTCCTTCGCTTCGGAGGTTACCCGTGTAGCCCGCGAAGTAGGAACGGACGGCAAGCTGGGCGGACAGGCGCATGTGAACGGGGTCGGCGGAATCTGGAAAGATTTGACCGACAACGTTAATATCATGGCGACCAACCTGACGAACCAGGTGCGCGGCATCGCGAAGGTCGTGACGGCCGTCGCCAACGGTAACCTGAAGCAGAAGCTGATGGTGGACGCGGCGGGCGAGATTTATGATCTGAGCGAAACGATCAATAACATGATCGACACGCTCGATACGTTCGCCGACCAGGTTACGACCGTGGCCCGCGAGGTAGGGGCCGAAGGTAAGCTGGGCGGTCAGGCGCATGTGCCGGGGGCCGCCGGTACGTGGCGTGACTTGACGGATAACGTTAACTACATGGCGTCTACGCTGACGACTCAGGTACGCCAGATTACAAACGTCGCGACCGCGGTGACGAAGGGCGACTTGTCGCGGACTATCGATGTTATCGCGGCGGGCGAAGTCGGAACCCTCAAAGATAACATCAACGAGATGATCCGCAATCTTAAGGAAACGACGCGGATCAATACCGAGCAGGATTGGCTCAAAACCAACCTGGCCCGGTTCAGCCGCCTTCTGCAAGGTCAGCGCGACCTGTACGAAGTGTGCCGCATGATCATGTCGGAGCTGGCTCCGCTCGTTTCCATGCAGCATGGCGTGTTCTACATGAACGAAGCGAACGGCGAGGAGCAGGTGCTCCGCATGTTCTCCAGCTATGCTTACCAGCAGCGCAAGCACTTGTCCAACGAATTCCGTCTGGGCGAGGGTCTGGTCGGCCAATGTCTCATCGAGAAGCAGCGGATTCTGCTGACGAACGTGCCGGAGGATTATGTGGTTATCGGCTCGGGACTCGGCGAAGCCGCACCGCTTAACATCGTGCTTCTGCCGATCATGTTCGAGGATCAGGTGCTCGCCGTAATGGAGCTGGCTTCCTTCCGCCGCTTCACGGAGATCGACATTGCGTTCCTCGACCAGTTGACCGAGAGTATCGGAATCGTGCTGAATACGATGCAGGCCAACATGAGAACCGAAGAGCTGCTGTCCCAGTCGCAGTCCCTTGCGGAAGAGCTTAAGAAGCAGCAGGAGGAGCTCCAGAACACGAACGACGAGCTGGAAGACAAAGCGAAGCTGCTCGTTATTCAGAAAGCGGAAGTCGAAAGCAAGAACAACGAGGTCGAGCAGGCGAAACGATTCCTCGAAGAGAAGGCGGAGCAGCTTGCGCTGACGTCCCGGTATAAATCGGAGTTCCTGGCGAACATGTCCCATGAGCTGCGGACACCGCTGAACAGCCTGCTTCTGCTGGCCGAGCAGGTTTCCGAGAATCCGGACCATAACCTGACCGACGATCAGGTGAAATTCGCCCGTACGATCCATGATTCGGGTCTTGATCTGCTCAACTTGATTAACGACATTCTCGATTTGAGCAAAATCGAATCCGGCACTATTACGCCGGACTTCACCGAAATCAAGCTTACCGAAATTACCGACAATATGGAGCGGACTTTCCGTCATATTGCTCAGGATAAGAAAATCGATTTCAAAATCAAGCAGGAAAAAGCACTGCCGGAATCCATTATTTCCGATTCCAAGCGGCTGCAGCAGATTTTGAAAAATCTGCTTTCCAACGCCTTCAAGTTTACCGAGAAGGGTGAAGTCGTTCTCCTTATGCGCCGGGCGAACAGCGGCTGGAGCCAGGACAACGAATCGCTGAACCGCGCCCGAATGGTGCTGGCCTTCTCCGTCGGAGATACCGGAATCGGCATCTCCGAGGACAAGCAGCAGATTATTTTCGAAGCGTTCCAGCAGGCGGACGGCAGCACGAACCGCGAATACGGCGGAACGGGCCTCGGTCTTGCGATTTCCCGCGAAATCGCGGGCATGCTCGGCGGCGAAATCACGCTGTTCAGCGTAGTGAACGTCGGCAGCACCTTTACGCTCTTCCTGCCGGTCGATCTCGATCCGGCCATGCTGGAAGCGGCCGCCGCTTATGTGCCTGAAGTGATCGACGTACCGGCGCCGCAGCCTAAGAAGTACGAGTACGACCGGTTCGATACGACACAGCTCGTAGATGACCGTGCGAACATTGAAGCGGGCGACCGTGTGTTCCTGATCGTGGAAGACGACATGAAATTCAATGAGATTCTGCTGGATATGCTTCACAGAAAAGGCTTGAAAGCCATTATCACGCCAAAAGGCAACAAGGCGGTCGCTCTCGCCAAGAGGTACAAGCCGGTTGCCATTACGCTTGATCTGCGTCTGGAAGATATGAACGGGTCCTCCGTTCTGGATCAGCTGAAGGACGACATTGAGCTGCGTCATATCCCGGTAACGGTAATGACGATCGAAGACGACGCGACCGAGCTTCTGCAGAAAGGCGTGTTCGACTTCCTCTGCAAGCCGATCAAGAACGAAGATCTGGAGAACGCGATAGACAAGCTGAATGATTTCGGCAGCAAACCGTTCCAGCAGCTTCTGGTCGGGATGTCCGATTCGGAGCGCCGCAGACAGACGGTGGATCTCGTGAAGAACAGCGACATTAAGGTCAGCGCGACCGATACCGGCCGCAAGGCGCTGAATCAGCTGAAAACCAAGGACTTCGACTGCGTGCTCGTCGATACGGACCTGCCGGACATGGGCCCGGCCCAGTTCGTGAGAGAGATGCAGAAGAACGCCAAAAACAAATATAAGCCGGTTCTGATCAACCGGACCGAGAAGCTGACCAAAGAGGAAGAGGACGACCTGGAGGAGCTGCGTTCCATCGCAGTCATCAAGGAAGTGAAGTCGCCGATTCAGATTGTGGACGAAACGATGTTGTTCCTTCACCGCAAGCTGGAAAACCTCAATGACAGCCAGAGAGATATTCTGATTAAAAAGCACCAGTCCAACGAAATGATCGATTCGAAAAAGGTGCTCATCGTCGACGACGATATCCGCAACATTTTCGCTCTGACGACCATTCTGGAACGCCAGAACATGAAGGTTATTTCCGCCGAGAACGGACACGACGCCATCGAGATTCTTGAGCAAATGCCGGACATTAATATCGTTCTGATGGATATTATGATGCCGGTTATGGACGGATACGAAACGATGCGGGAAATCCGCCGCAGACCTCAGTTCCAAGACCTGCCGATCATTGCGCTCACGGCGAAAGCGATGAAAGGGGACCGCGAACAGTGTCTGGAGGCGGGAGCCTCGGATTACATCACCAAGCCGGTGAACAGCGCTCAGCTTCTCGCAATGCTGCGGGACTGGTTCCTGGCCCAGGACGGGCTGCAGCCGAGTCCGGCCGAGCTTCCGGGTTCCGAGCCTTTCGGATGGATGAAAGGGCAGTAATGTCAGTAAACGTCAAAAATAGCTGTTTTAAGCCTTGTGCGTAAGCACAGGGCTTTTTTTATTTGCCGGGGTTTCGGGAGATGGCAGGTGCACGGATGAAGATGTGCGTCCGTTTGGAGCCTGAGCGTATCGAGCAGTCGAGCAGGGGCCAACTGTCAGGCATTATCAGCCGACTGACGGTGACCGGGAGCTTCGGTAGAGTCGAGTAAAAACCAAACGGCACCGCTGCCGAGAGCCTCTAAAAGACCGCCGTAAGACCGCCGTAAGACCGTACAGGGTTGATAGCATCGGCAGTTTTAACGCGCTTAGATTTTGCCCGCTTCTCTCAAGTAGAAAAAGTCAAAAAACTGCGGATTATGTAACTTTTTGTTGGAAATATGTGTCTATAAAAGTAGGCGCATCAGAAATGTAAGGTCCAAAGTCTTGTTGCAGACGGTGAGATGAACCAGGTGAATTTTCAAAGTATAAAGAAAAATTTCTCCAAAATTAAGTTGAATTACGGATAAATAATTCATATAATGAAGTGACGGGGTTTCTTATAAATGCCGGCAGCGGTGCCGGACGGTCTTATAACTAACGGAGGTACAGCTATGGAAAAACACAGCCTGTTGGAAGCAGTCAAGGGAGGAGTTATCGTATCCTGCCAGGCATTGCCGGATGAACCTTTGTTCGGAAGCGAAATGATGGTCAGGATGGCGCTGGCCGCGGAGGGCGGGGGAGCAGTCGGCATAAGAGCCAATACGCCGGTCGATATCGCCGCGATTAAATCGAGCGTAAAACTGCCGCTTGTCGGGCTCTGGAAGCGTGACTATGAAGGCAGCGACGTATATATTACGCCTACCTTGGAAGAAGTGGAGGCCGTTTGGCGGGCTGGGGCGGATATCATCGCGCTGGATGCGACGATGAGGCCGCGGCCCAAAGGGGAGACGCTGAAAGACATCGTGTCGGGGATCAAAAAACGGGCCGGTGCGCTTCTCATGGCGGATATCTCCACCGTTGAAGAAGGGCTCCATGCGCAGGAAATCGGTTTCGATATCCTGTCTACGACGATGTCGGGGTACACGCCGTACAGCCCGCAGCAGGAGGGCCCGGATTTCGAGCTGATCCGCGAACTGGCCGCACAGGCACACATTCCGGTGTTCGCCGAAGGGCGGATCCATACAAGGGAAGAAGCGATCGAATGCTTCCGCAGCGGAGCGCATACCGTCGTTATTGGAGGCGCTATCACAAGACCTCAGCAGATTACAAAACGTTTTGTCGACTTCGTGCGTATACACGTTTAGACCGGTTCAGCAGGACGATTGCCGCAATTATCACTTTTTCTGATCAGGGGAGATCAATAGGATGACGAAAATCGTATTTGTACCGCTCGATGAGCGGCCGTGTAATCTGGACTATCCGAAACGCCTGGCCGAGATGACCGATTTGGAACTTTCCGCTCCGCCCGTGTCCATTCTGGGCCGCAAGAAAACACCGGGGGATACGGAGGCGCTTAAAAACTGGCTGATCCGGGAATCGGAAGCAGCGGACTATGCCCTGGTGTCGCTGGATATGCTCGTTTACGGAGGGATCGTACCTTCCCGGCTGCACTATTTGGCCCGTGAGGATGCGCTTAAGCGCCTTGAAGTGCTGCGTGAACTCAAAAGGAATAAGCCGGACCTGCGCATTCACGCTTTTAACCTGATTATGAGGGTGCCTGCCTATTCCAGCAGCGAAGAGGAGCCGGATTATTACGCGGATTACGGACGCGAGACTGTTCTTGTACGGCTGGTATACGGACAAGAAGGAGCAGGAAGCGCTGACGGACGAAGAAGAGCTGATTTTCGCCGATATTCTGGGCAAAGTTCCGAAGGATGTGCTGGAGGATTTCACCGGACGGCGCGAAATCAACGCTTTCGTCAACCGGACGGCGCTGGAGCTCGCGGAGGAAGGCATTATCGATTATTTGATCATCCCGCTCGACGATAATTCCCAGTACGGCTTCTCCCCGCTGGAGCAGAGAGCGCTCGCGGTTCTCTCGGAAGAGCTGGACCTGACGGACCGCGTTGCGATATACCCGGGGGCGGACGAAATCGGCTGTACGCTGTTTGCCCGGATTTTCTGCGAGAGCAAAGGATATCTTCCGAAGCTGTTTGTCCGCTATTCCTCCACGAGGGGGCCTTTCTGCATTCCGAAGTACGAGGACCGCAGCCTGAACGAGAGCATCAAGGCGCACCTGACGAGTGCAGGTGCTTTTATGGCGGACAGCTCGCAGGGAGCCGACGCCGTGCTGATGGTCAATTCGCCGCCCGTCGGCGAATCGGACATGGCGGAGACGTCGCAGGCGTGGAGCCGGCGGCACCGGTCCTACTTCTCCGAGGTGAATTTGCGCGAGTTCGCCCAGGCGATGCGCGTGTATCTCGGAGAAGGGCGGACCGTAGCCCTGGCCGACGTGGCGGTCTGCAACGGCGGCGACACCGTGCTGCTCAAGCTGCTTGCCCGTCAGGGGCAGCTTGAGGGGCTGGCCGCGTATGCCGGGTGGAACACCTCCGGCAATACGCTGGGCACCGTGATCGCGCACGCCGTCATCGAGGCGTACTACGCGGGCGCGCGGGAAGCCGCCGGCGGCACCGGCGCTGACGAGGCGCCGGCGGAGCGCCTGCGGAGCGAAGCCCGGAAGCGGAGCAGCAGGGCCTTCTACTTCTACCGGCTGGTAGAAGACTGGGGGTATCAGGCCCTCATCCGCAAGGATGTGACGGCGAACGTGCTACCGGCGTTCGGAGCGGGGTATTTCGGGCTGGCGGGCAAGCAGCCGGAAATCGAAGCCGTCATCGCGGAGAAACTCCGCTCGTTTGTCGACGAGCGCCTCGCCGGGCTGACGCCCGGGCGGATCGAGCTCACCAACGTTCATCTGCCGTGGAACCGGATGTTCGAGGTCGGTTTTGATCTGCGGCTGGCGGGGGACAGCAGCTCTGATCCGTCCCGCGAAAGTAAAGCGACCGCCGAGAGCTGACGGGGACCGGGCTTGTTTTTTGCAAAAATTTTCTGTGTCGCTCTAGGATTCGAGCAGCGGATCGGAGGATGCGGCAAGCGTCTCGGCCTTAGAGGCCGGGGCGCTTTTTTGTACAGATCGATTGACCGCCGTCATACAGCGAAACACGCATGCTTTGAGCAGCGCGGGTGCAAAGGGTGCGAAGGGAAAGCGGGAGAGGGCACCATGAGCTTAGCCGAGGGTACGGGCGACGGCTTCGTTTTCGAGAAATCGGCTCATCCGCGTACACAGTCTGTCCGTCCTCCGGCCGACGGCCTGCCCTGACTATCAGCCCGGTTTCGACCTTCAAGCTGCCGCTAATCGAACCCGGATATTTCACGGAATTTTTTAAATTACGGGGCAAAGCGGAATCGGTGTCCTTTTTTCCGGAACGGGCCCATACACTGTAACGAGGCCGAAATTCGCGCATCCAGCGGGAAACGGGTATAATGGGGGTATTAAAAAAGTCAGATTGTGCCCATGCAATCTTAACATCAAGGAGGTACCCTATGTCCGGATTTATCGGAAAGATTAAACAGGGCGCAGCCGAAGCGGGGAAAAAAGCGCAGCAGACGATCGAAGTTAACCGGTTGAAGCTGCAAATTGCGGCTAAGCAGAGAGATATGCAGAAACTGTATACGCAGATCGGCGAATTCGTCTACGAAGCGGGCAAGAAGAAGCAGCCTTATCCGGAGACGCAGGTCGCGGCCGTAACGGCTGAGCTCCAGGCTATCGAAGATGAAATCAAGGCGATGCAGGACCGGATCTACAGTCTGTACGATGAGAAATCGTGCGAATGCGGACACGTGGTCGCGGTGGATACCCGGTTTTGCCCGAACTGCGGGCGGAAATTCGAACCGATTCAGGAGCAGGCGGATTTTACGGCGATTATGGAATTGAAGCCTTTCTGCCCCCAGTGCAAAGAAGACATCGAACCCGGCATGCAGTTCTGCACAACCTGCGGATACCGGCTGACGGAAGAAGAAAGCTAGGCTGCCGCCAACCTGCGGCGGGCGTTACACATGCCACACGTTAAAGACGATACAGGCGACATGCCAAAAAGGATGAAGGGATTCTTGACGAATGCCTCATCCTTTTTTTATGCTCGTTTACTTATCGTCTTCGCAATCGTCCGCGGGTTCTTTCGGCTGAGCATTTCCCGTCCTGCGGGTGTCGGAGCTGTTGCCGTATTCTTCTACCGTTTTCCAGGCGTCCACGTCGTCGATTTCGGCACGGCCCGTATCGTCATCGTTCGGAGACTCCAGAATCGGTTGGAGAATTTCTTCTTCCACCGGCCGGTCTACGGGATCTCCTTCCGCTCGTGCCTGCGAGTGTTCAACACAGGTAGAAGCCCAAGGAATAGCCTCCAGCCGCTCGAACGGAATCGGCTCCTTGCAAACTTCGCATACGCCGTAAGAACCGGATTCAAGCCGGCCGATCGCATGTTTAACGTCTGTAAGCTGCTGTTCCATATTTTCATCCACCGCCTGGTCCCGGCCTCGTTCGAACGCTTCGGTTGCGATGTCGGCAGGGTGATTGTCGTATGAGGACAGTTCTCCGGTAGAGTCTCTCAGGGAGTCCTCTTCCCGGTCGGACTCAAGCACGTGCTCCAGTTCGCTTTTTTCCTTGTAAAGCCGCTGCTCCAGCTTGTTTCTTTCTTCTTCGGTCAGCACTGCCATCGGACATTCCTCCCCTTCGGATACGGTATATGGGCCGGTTTCCCTTGATAAGATGAACACCGCCCGATCGTATTTTTTTATTACCCGAAGACCCCTTTCTTTGACGCAAAAGAGGAGGATGGGAACTTACGGAAGCGGCCGGAAGAAGCTTGCCGGAAGAAGAGGATTTCGGTTCGTCCCGGTTTTTAAGAGAAAAATTAGCTTGTATTTGGAAAATGGATAGGGTAAGGTAAAGATAACCTTATATGTTTCGGGAGCTGGATGAAGTCCGGCTGAGAGTGTGACCGCGAATGTCACTAACCGTATCTGATCTGGGTAATGCCAGCGTAGAGAGAATAACCCTGCCGACCAAGGCCGCACGGTATATTCCGTCCGGTCTTTTTTAGTTCACTGCAAGTCTGAGGCTCTGCCGGTTGTTCCGGAAATCTTGCCGACTTACGACCGCCCGGCGGCCGTAGACGCGGCAAAGACCGGATGAGGCAAAGCGGTTCCGGCCGTTTCCGCCAAAAGGTGGAAGGGCGTTCAGGCTCGCGTGTGCAGCGGCATACGGGAAACCACTTTCTGCGGAAAGTGGTTTTTTTGCGTCTAGTGCGTCTTCCCTGCAGGGGAGGCCATACTCATCGAGGATATAAGTTAGCCCGAACATAAAGCGAAAGGAGACAACCGAGATGACCCCCTATCCCCACGGACCGGAGCTTCACGCCATCTCGACCGGAAGGCAGAAGCCGGAAGTGCTTATACGGATCGCCTCCGCTATCCATCCTTATGTAACGGCCATTCATGTGCGTGAAAAAACATGCTCTCCGCGGGAACTGTGGACGCTGCTCGCGGGACTGTCCGCCTGCGGGGTTCCGCCGGGAAAACTTGTCGTCAACGACCGGGCCGATGCGGCCTCGTTGTCGGGAGCGGGAGGCGTGCAGCTTCCGGGAAGCGGCCTGCCCGCCTCCGCCGTGAAAAAGGGATTTCCCGGCCTGCGAGTCGGCGTCTCCGTTCACGGGCCCGGGGAAGCCGGCAGCGCCGCGGGGGAAGGGGCCGATTATGTGCTATTCGGCCATATATTCGCCACGGGCTCCAAACCCGGTGCGGCCCCGCGCGGCACGGAGGCTCTCAGGGAGACGGTGCTGGCTTGCGCAGGCCTTCCGGTTATCGCGATCGGAGGAATCCATCCCGGGAACTGCGCCGAGGTGATGCGTGCGGGAGCGGCGGGGGTGGCGGTCATGAGCGGCATATGGGAAGCGGAGAATCCCGCGGAAGCTGCGAAACGTTACCGGCATGAACTGGATTTTGCCCGTCAGCGGGAGAAAACAGGAGGAGAACTGGGATGAATCGGGATACGGATATTGTCGTGATCGGAGGAGGCGTTATCGGCTGCTCGATCGCCTACCAGCTGGCGAAGCGGGGAGTCCGTGTGACTCTGCTGGAAAAAGAGCGTATTGCCGGCCAGGCGTCAGGCGCTGCAGCGGGGATGCTCGGGGCCCAATCCGAAATGCACGAAGCGGGGCCGATGTTTGATTTTGCCCGCCGGAGCCGGGATATGTTCCCCGCTTTGGCGGAGGAGCTGAAGGAGCTGACGGGCCTGGATATCGGCCTCACAAGCCGGGGGATGCTCAAAGCCGCCTGGACCGATGCCGAAGCGGCCGCGCTCAAAGCGGACGCCCGTTTCCACCAGGAGGCCGGCGGCCGCGCGGAATGGCTCAGCTCGTGCGAGACAGGCTGGCTGGAGCCAGAGCTGAGCAAAGAGCTCCGGGGCGCGCTTCACCTGCCCGAAGAGGGGCACGTGCTGGCGCCGGAGCTGTCGGCCGCTCTGGCCGCCGGCGCGGCGCGGCTCGGAGCGCGGATCGTGGAGCACGCCGAAGTGACCGGACTCTTGACGGAGTCGGGCCGGGTGATCGGCGTGCAGACCCGCGAAGGGAAGATCCGCTGCGCCGGTGCGATGCTGGCGTCCTCGCTCTGGAGCGCCCAGATTCTGGCGCCCTTGGGCGTGGAGCTGCCCGTGTATCCGGTGAAGGGGGAATGCTTCTCCGTCACCGTGCGGCAGCCCCTTCTCGCGAGGACAATCGCCTCGGGCGGCTGTTACATCGTGCCCAAGCCGGGCGGCCGGATCATCGTGGGAGCCACGGCCCAGCCGGGTTCTTTCGACCGCAGCCCGCGCCTCGGCAGCCTGCTTTCGCTGGCCGCGCAGGCACAGCGGCTCGTCCCGGCGCTCGCGGATGCCGAGTGGGAGCGCGCTTGGGCGGGGCTGCGTCCCCAGACGCCCGACGGGATGCCGTACATCGGCGAAATAACGGCCTGCCAAGGGCTTTTCGCCGCTCTCGGGCATTACCGCAACGGCATTTTACTGTCTCAGGCGACAGGGGTGCTTGCCGCTTCAATGCTTACGGGCGGAACCGCCGCTGCCGAAGAAGCTCTGCCGGGCGCGGGCAAGCTGCTGGAAGCGTTCAGGCCGGACAGAAGGGCGGCAGCAGGTGCCGTAAGGCAGTAGGCAAGGCCCCTTTGGCCGGGAGCATGGCTCCATGTGGCAGCCCGGAGGCTGCATTTTGCAAGTGAAGGAGGCATTTGACGAATGAAGCTGCGCATAAACGGTGACGACATTACGGTGCCTGAAACGGTACATACCGTAGAAGGACTGATCTCGCACCTCGGTTTAAAACGCAATCTGCTTATCGTGGAAACCAACGGGCATATTTTGCAGGCGGAAGACCATGCGGATGCCCCGGTGGCGGACGGCGACCGGATCGAAATCGTTCATTTTGTAGGAGGAGGCTGACAATATGCTGAAAATCGGACCTTACGAATTCAACTCAAGGCTGTTGCTTGGAACGGGGAAATTCCCGGATTTCACGATTCAGAAAAAGGCGGTCGACGTTTCCGGAGCGCAAATTTTAACTTTTGCCGTCCGGCGGATGAATATTTATGACCCGGAACAGCCGAATTTTTTGTCCATGCTGGACGTAAGCAAGTTCAAGCTGCTGCCGAATACGGCAGGAGCCAAAACGGCCCAAGAAGCGGTCCGCATCGCCAAGCTGGCGAAAGCTTCCGGGCTCTGCGACATGATCAAGGTGGAAGTGATCGGCTGTGACAAGACTTTGCTGCCGGACCCGGTCGAAACGCTGAAAGCTTCCGAAATGCTGCTGGCCGAAGGGTTTCTTGTCCTGCCGTATACGTCGGATGATGTTGTACTGGCCCGCCGTTTGCAGGAGATGGGCGTACATGCGATCATGCCGGGGGCTTCGCCGATCGGTACGGGACAGGGGATCATCAACCCGCTGAATCTCGGCTTCATTATCGAGGAAGCGCGTGTACCCGTCATCGTGGACGCAGGCATCGGGGCTCCTTCGGACGCTGCGCTGGCCATGGAAATGGGAGCCGACGGAGTGCTGCTGAACACGGCGGTTTCCGGTGCGGAAGACCCTGTGCGGATGGCGTATGCCATGAAGCTGGCCTTGGAAGCGGGCAGAGCCGGATATGAAGCCGGACGCATCCCCCGCAAGCGTTATGCTTCTGCGAGCAGTCCTTTGGAGGGAGTCAGCGCAGGCTGACGGATTGGTGCGGGCGGGAGATTGGCATCAGACCAACCCTCACCGGAAAAAGTAATGGTCCCGGGAATTTCAAATCCTGCCGCGACTGTGTGGCTAACTGCAACTTTATAGTCGTGTAGACCTATGCGAAAAAAAGGAATTATGTCGGTAACTGAAAGTATTTGGAGGTGCAGTTCGATGAACATGTCCTTAGATAAAGAGGAGCGTCCGCCCGTACCTTCCCTTCAAGCTCCGCTCGTTCCTGCGGCAGCCACGATCGCCGGTTCCGACAGCGGGGGTGGAGCAGGCATACAGGCCGATCTGAAAACGTTCCAGGAGCTCGGCGTATTCGGAACAAGCGCTTTGACGGCCGTAACGGCACAAAACACGCGGGGTGTTCACGGTGTGCAGCCGATCGCCCCTTCCATGGTGACGGCTCAAATCGACGCGGTAGCCGGAGATATCGGGCCCGCCGCCTGGAAGACAGGCATGCTTTTCAGTGCGGAAATCATTGAAGCCGTAGCGGACCGCGCGTCTTTCTACAAATGGCCTCATCTGGTCGTGGACCCTGTCATGATCGCCAAAGGCGGAGCAAGCCTGCTGCAGGAGGATGCCGTGCAGGCGCTCAGGAGTCTGCTGCTGCCCTTGGCCCGGATCGTGACGCCGAATATCCCGGAGGCGGAAGCGCTGACGGGAATGCGGATCGCTGCGATAGCGGACCGCAAGGAAGCCGCCCGCCGAATTCATGCGTGGGGCGTAGATTACGTCGTGCTGAAAGGCGGCCACGGAGGAGACCGCGCCCAGTCGCTGGACCTGCTGTACGACGGCCGCGTTTTTACGGAATTTGCGGCGCCCTGGATAGAGACGCGGCATACACACGGCACCGGCTGCACATTCGCCGCGGCTTTGACGGCGGGGCTCGCCTCAGATCTTCCGGTGGATGAAGCGGTGCTTCTCGCCAAACGCTTTGTCCAGGCCGCTCTCGCGAACCCGCTGAACATAGGAGCCGGACACGGACCGACCAATCATTGGGGATACAACAGACCGGCACGGGCAGGCGGCATCTTTAAACCGGTACGGGCTGCGGCGGGTGAAAGCGAGGGGTGGCGTTGATGACCGAAAAAGCTGCCTATGAACGCTATACCGGCAATCTTAGGGAAGCGTTGAACGTTTACTTCGTGATGGGAAGCCCCAACTGCGGCGGCAGAGATCCCGCTGCCGTTTTGCGGGCGGCCCTAGAAGGCGGCGTCACGCTGTTCCAGTTCAGGGAGAAAGGCCCCGGCGCCCTGCAGGGCCAAGAACGGACGGAGCTCGGCAGGAAGCTCCTCGGCGTCTGCCGTCAGGCGGGAGTCCCGTTCATCGTGAACGACGACCTCCGCCTGGCGGAAGAGCTGGAGGCCGACGGAATACACGTCGGCCAGGAAGACCTGGCGCAGTCGGACCGGGCCGGACTGCGCCAACGATTCAAGGGGCGGATACTCGGCATATCCGCCCATGACCCCGCCGAGGCGCGGGAGGCGGTCCGCTGCGGCGCCGACTATATCGGCGCGGGCCCGATGTACGCCACGGCGACGAAGCCGGATGCCCGTGCCGTGCAGGGCCCGGGCATCATTTCCGACATGCGGGCGGGCGGCATTACGCTGCCGCTGGCGGGCATCGGCGGCATCACGCCGGAAGGCGCGGCCGCCGTGCTGGCGGCCGGAGCCGACGGCGTGGCCGTCATCTCGGCCATCGGCGGCGCCGACGATCCGCGCGAAGCGGCCCGGAGATTTTCCCGCTTGTTTACGGGATAAGCCGCCGTCCGCATTAGGCAATCAGGAGCCGCTTAACCGGGAACCGTGATTTTTTTAGCGAGATCCAAAACGCATTCATTCAGGTGTACCAAACAAACCGCCGTTGAAATCATAAATTCCTATAAAACTTGAAACAGAAGCCAATAAAGTTCGGGAGGGATTTTTAAAATGACCAAGAGTACAGAAATCCAGGAGCCAAACGTATCCGCTTTTCCGGGAAGCCGCAAAGTTTATGTAGAGGGCTCTCGTCCGGACGTGCGCGTAGCGATGAGGGAAATTAAATTGAGCCCGTCCTCGGGGCGTTTCGGAGAAGAAGAAAATGCCCCGGTCCGTGTTTATGACACGAGCGGTTTGTACACGGATACCGAAGAGGCGACCGATATCCGCAGGGGTTTGCCCGCGAACCGGTACGGCTGGATTGTGGAGCGCGGCGATGTCGAAGCTTACGAAGGCCGCACCGTAAAACCGGAGGACAACGGATTGCGCAGCGAGGAAGCGCTGGCCAATACGGAAGTGTTCCCGGGACTGGGCCGGAAACCCCTTCGCGCCAAGCCGGGGAGTAACGTAACCCAGATGCACTATGCGCGCAAAGGGATCGTTACGCCGGAAATGGAGTACATCGCCATCCGCGAGAATGTGGCGCCGGAATTTGTCCGGGATGAAGTGGCCCGGGGCCGTGCCGTTATTCCTTCGAATATTAACCACCCGGAAAGCGAACCGATGATCATCGGGCGCAATTTCCTGGTGAAGGTGAATGCGAACATCGGCAACTCGGCCGTAGCTTCTTCAATTGAGGAAGAGGTGGAAAAAATGACGTGGGCGACCCGCTGGGGAGCCGATACGGTCATGGACCTGTCCACGGGCAAAAACATCCACACGACCCGCGAATGGATCGTACGGAATTCACCGGTGCCGATCGGAACGGTGCCGATTTATCAGGCGCTGGAGAAAGTGGGAGGCAAGGCTGAGGAACTGACGTGGGAAATCTACCGCGACACGCTTATTGAACAGGCGGAACAAGGCGTTGATTACTTCACCATTCATGCGGGCGTGCTTCTCCGCTATATTCCTTTGACGGCCCAAAGAACGACGGGAATCGTCTCCCGCGGAGGCTCGATTATGGCTGCCTGGTGCCTGGCGCATCACAAGGAAAACTTCCTCTACACTCATTTCGAAGATATTTGTGAAATTATGAAAGCCTACGATATTTCGTTCTCGCTTGGAGACGGCCTGCGTCCCGGTTCGATTGCCGATGCGAACGACGAAGCGCAGTTCGCCGAACTGGATACGCTCGGAGAAGCTGACGCGGATTGCCTGGAAGCATGACGTCCAGGTCATTATCGAGGGCCCGGGTCACGTTCCGATGCATCTCATCAAAGAAAACGTAGACCGGCAGATGGAAGTTTGCCAAGAGGCGCCGTTCTACACCCTCGGTCCGCTGACAACGGATATCGCTCCGGGTTACGACCACATCACGTCCGCTATCGGTGCGGCGATGATCGGCTCGTTCGGCACGGCGATGCTCTGTTATGTAACGCCGAAGGAACACTTGGGCCTGCCGAATAAAAACGACGTGCGCGAAGGCGTAATCGCCTATAAAATCGCCGCGCATGCGGCCGACCTGGCCAAAGGCCATCCGGGAGCGCAGGACCGCGATAACGCCTTATCCAAAGCGCGGTTCGAATTCCGCTGGCGCGACCAGTTCAACCTTTCGCTTGATCCGGAACGGGCGATGGAGTACCACGACGAAACTCTCCCTGCGGAAGGGGCTAAAACCGCGCACTTTTGCTCCATGTGCGGCCCGAAATTCTGCTCGATGAGAATCACGCAGGACATTCGCGAATATGCCCGGGAGAACGGCCTCGGCGAACAGGAAGCGGCTGAAGCGGGGATGGCCGGCAAGGCTGCCGAATTCCGGCGCGAAGGCAGCGTAATTTACAAGTAAGCCGAGATTCGGTCGGGGCGTGAAAAGCCGGCGCGCATAAAAGCCGGCCCGACGGACCCGGCAAGCTTGTGGAGCGGTTTCAGCCGCAAAGCCAAAAAACGTATTCCTCCATTTGACGGAGGAATACGTTTTTTAGTTAGGAGCGGTCGAAATTCCGTGAGAGTGATCATCCCGCCTGAATCTTGGTAACCTGTCCAAGCGGAGGCAAGCGGATTAAACAGACTAAACCGAGCACTAGCCGTTCGGCTGCTTCTCTTCCGGAGCCTCCGCACCGGCGCGCAGTTGAACAGGCTGACGGCTGTGTATTCCGCCCGGCCGGACGCTTTCTTCTTCCGCAGTCTGCCATTCCTTGACGGAGGCGCTGTCCGGTCCGGGCTCCGCCATCCATTCATGATGGGCTTCGGCCGTCTGCTCTTCCTCTTCGTAATCAAACGAAGAAACACCGTATTGATCCCGGGCGCCTTGGATACTTTTTATGAAAACGGTTACAACTAAAAAGCCGAAAATGAGCAAAGTTAATGTTCCCCATAAGGCTGTCATTTTGAGCTGCCTCCTTGAACGTACGAATCGACTGCGGAATAAAACAGTCTTCCTATCTTATGTACGCGTAAGTTCCGAAGAAGTTTCTGCTCCGCACAGGAAAATAAATAGTTTTTTTGAGGGCTTAATTTCCTATGCTGTACAAAGAGGATAAAGAAACGAATTATTATTTTATATATAGGCTATAAATCTGTTATTTCGGTAGGAGATCGTGTTATTTCGTTATATATACGATAGATATTTTTTGCATACTCTCGAATTTCATTATCGAATAAATAGGAAATAATCACCTATATAAAAGAAGGATTGATTTTGCTGCAGCTTACCGGAAAATATTGGGAAATCCTGGGCTTTAACAGGCTGAAACGAACAAGCCTCCTCCCGTCGGGGAAGAGGCTTGTTCGTTTTGTTTTTCGAGCGTCATCAAGTCCGTATAGTCGCCATTCGTCTTTGAACTTGCTTGACTTGCGTGCAAATGTTGTTGGGGCCTGTTGGTTTTCTTGCGTTTTTTACTTCGTATTCCGTTCAGTGAGTGAGGAGCTAACCGCATTTTTTCGCTAAGCCCCGTCTTCCGTATTGTTAAATCGTGTAAAGCTGCTGTGCTTGTCCCGCCTGATTGTAGGGAGGCTGTATGTAAGAGTATCCTGGGTGCTGGCCGCCGGAAGACAGGTAAGGATTCACGCGCTGCTGGGTTTGTTGTCCCGATTGCTGGGAGTGCTGAATTTGTTTGTCGATATCTTGACGCAGAGCGGGAGAAGGAGTGGAATACATGTTGTTTTGTTTCATAAACGTGTACAGTTCCCCTTGCAGGAGGAGAGTATTCAAGGTCAAGTGGTTAAACAGCTGGCGAATCTCCGGACAGGTGGACTCCGTCGCGGCGGTAGCATATTCTCTGATCACGCGCTTATGGTCCGCAAGAATCGTGTAGAGGAGATCCTTATCGCTCAGGGGAGATCCGTTTTGAGGATTTTGCTGCTGGTTTTGTTGTTGCTGCAGCTGCTGTTGCAGTTGTTGTTGTTGCTGGTTTTGCAGTTGCTGTTGCGGTTGTGGTTGGTTTATTTGTTGCTGGAAAGCTTGCGCGTACGGATACGCAGACTGATCCTGCAGGAAAAGCTGCTCCAACTGCTGCTGACGCTGGTCATGCTTTTGCTGCTGCTGTTGCTGATAGGAAAGCTGCCGGTTTTGGTTGTTTGGATGCTGGGTCACAGGAAATCCCTCCTTTTGTCGGGTTTGAGTAAGTTATTGCAGCTGCTGCTGGATGGGAGCAAGCTGGGCATGCTGCTGGAGCGTAGACAAAATTTGAACATAATGCTGCTGGTGGCTCTGGATCAGATGCTCCGCGATCTGCCGGATAGCCGGGTTTTGGCTGTTGGCGATGGCGTTCGCCGCCTGTTTGATCAGCAAATCCTCATTGGTCATGGAATCGGCCAGATAGTTTAGTTCTTTGCCGGTTATCGGTTGCATGGAAATCCTCCTTTCCGTTCGTTAGTAATGTGCCCCGCTCTTATGGAATTATTCGGAAAAAATAATTTTTGGGAAATGTCAGATGGCCGGCCGGTTACGCGCAGCAAAAAGAACCCCGCTTCTTGGAAGGGGGCCTAGAGAAAGTATGGGAATGTTTACTTGCGGGGAAGGCGCTTGGCGATTTCCTCCGTCACCACAAAAGCAAGTTCTTCGTTGCCGAACATGGACAGTACGCCGAGCAGAGTGTCGTCGGTAATTTCTCCGGCTTCTTCCTTGGAAACCGTAAGTTCCAGCGCCTGTTGAAGCTCGGTGTTATTCCCCTGCTGGGGATAAGCCTGAGCGTACAGGGCCGCCGGGTCCAGGCCGTGATTAATACACCACTGGGCAAAAATCAGAATCATCATTCGCTCGTCCCGCTGGTAGTTCTCGATGATGCGTTTTTCCATTTCATGCTGATTCATGTTCATAAGGTAGTGCCTGCTCCCTTCGATCGTGTGAATTCGTATTCATTTCATACGTGAAATTAAAAGCTGCCGGGAAGTCTCATCGCCCGGTTGTGAAGTTTGCCGAGAAGCAGCAGAGAGAGGACGGCGCCGATCAGAGCGCACAACATGTCCCACTGGGTGTCCCACACATCGCCTTGGGTGCCGAGGAAAGATTCCGCCGCCGTTCCGGTCAGCTTGGCAACGGTGAATTCCAGAAGCTCGTAGAAAGCGCTGAACCCGAGGCAGACGCTGAGCGTAAGAAACGTAAGCCAGCCTCCGGGCGGGACGGGTACTTTGCGGATCAGAATTTCGCGTGTGAGGATAGCGGGTACGAAGCCCTGCATAAAATGACCGAGCCGGTCGTAGTAATTCCGCTCCAGATCGAAGGTATCCCGAAGCCAGTTGAAGAGGGGAACCTCCGCATACGTGTAGTGCCCGCCTACAAACAGGATCATGACATGCGCCCAGACCAGCGTGTATGTGAGAAGAGTAAGCGGAGTCCGCCGGTAAATACCGATTAAGACCGCTATCAGAATGAGCCCGGGCGTCACTTCCAGCATCCAGGTGAAATAATCGTGAGGCCGTATGCCTGACCAGACGAAGACGGCCGCCAGGCTGCCCAGAAGAGCGGAATAGCTCCGGACGGGAACACGGGAAGATTTCATGGGGCGGAAGAACCTCCTGTGAATTTATTGTGCGTACTGCCTGCGTTTCATCCGGTTTTGCGCCTGATTCACGCGCATCCTCTATCCGGAACCGGAGCGGTAAGCTATACTGGCTCTATCGTACCATGAAAGCGGGAAAGGGAGGTAGACCATGTCAACTTTGAACCGAAAAATACGGTGGGGCATTCTTGGATGTGCTTCCATTGCTCTAAGGGCAATCGTGCCTGCCATCCAGGCGTCGGCTACAGGAGAGTTGGCCGCTATTGCCAGCCGTGACGGATCCAAAGCCCGGGAAACGGCCCGGCTTCACGGAATTCCGGCCGCCTACGGAAGCTATGAGGCGCTGCTCGCCGATCCGACCCTGGATGCGGTGTATATTCCGCTTCCGAATCATCTGCACTGCGAATGGACGATCAAAGCCGCAAGAGCGGGGAAGCACGTGCTCTGTGAAAAGCCGCTCGCCCTTACAGCCGCCCAGGCACAGGAAATGGTCGCAGCTTGCGGGGAAGCGGGCGTACTGCTCGCCGAAGCGTTTATGTACCGGCATCATCCCCGGTACGACCGTATGCGCGAGATTCTCGCGGCCGGAGAGCTGGGCGTCATACGCGCGATGCGCGCCTCCTTCACGTTCGATAACTCCGCGGATACGGAAAATGTCCGCTGCCGCAAAGAATGGGGCGGCGGTTCGCTGTACGATATCGGCTGCTATACGCTTAGTGCGGCACGCTATCTGCTTGGCGGAGAACCGGAAGCCGTTACCGCACACGCTTTCTTCTCGCCCGGACACGGCGGCGTGGACATGATGGCATCGGGGCTTGCGGAGTTTCCGGACGGCGTCGCTCTGACGTTCGACTGCGGCATGTGGTCGGCCCCCCGCAATACGATCGAAATTGTCGGCACGGCGGGAATGATCGAAGTGCCGAGTGCTTTCGTCGCACCGGAAGGGAGCGGCGCGGATTTTGCGGTCACGGTAAACGGCGTCCGCCGGGTGGAGACCGCACCTTCCGTGAACCAGTACGTCCTGCAGATCGACGACTTCGGACGGGCTGCTTCGGGCCGGGAGACCTACCGTTTTCCGGCCGGTGACGCCGTTAAAGGAATGAAGGTCCTGGAAGCCTGCCTTCTTTCCGCGGAAACCCGGGCCAGAATAAACATCTAACTAGCAAAAAAAGGATGGCGCCCGGGAACGTTTTGTACTATGATGATACTACCAGGGACTTGGAGACTAGTCGGCTAGTCTTACATCCCGAAAACCAAGCCAGGCGCCTTTCTTGATTGCGGCGCACAGTGGAGCGAAGAAGTCACATGGGGTCTGTGACCGCGTCACTGCTATGAGCTTGGTTTTTTTGCGTTTTTTGCACTCGGCCGCGGCGGTTCGTACAATAGATACAAAGGGACAACGAGCGGCCGCAAGTCCGGCTGGGAAAATGGAGGAGCATGAATGAGCAGGAAAAGATATACGAATATGGACCCCGCGGCGGGTCTAAGCACCTTCTCGGATCTCCGCAAATGGCGTAAGGAAAGAAGCGGCAAAGTGAAGGATCTTTCCTTCGTGGTAAAAACAAGTCCGGATAAAGATCCCGGCTATCTGAAAGCTAACCGGAGCGAGACGACGATTACGTGGATCGGCCACTCTACCTTTCTGCTTCAGAAGAACGGCGTGAATCTGGTCACGGATCCGGTATGGGCGGGCCGTATGGGGTTCGACAAGCGGTTGGCCGAACCGGGACTCGCTCTGGCCGAACTGCCTCCGGTAGATGTAGCCCTGCTCTCACACGGGCACTACGATCACTTGCATATCGGTTCCCTGCGTGCTCTTCCCGGAAACCCCAAGTTGCTGGTCCCGGAAGGGCTGGGGCGGACGCTTCGGCGCAAGGGATTCGGCGATATCCAGGAGCTTTCCTGGTGGGAAAGCCATGAATTCGGCGGGCTGCGGCTTCATTTCGTGCCCGCGCAGCACTGGACCCGCCGTTCGCTGACGGATACGAACACTTCCCATTGGGGAGGCTGGATCGTAGAGGATGCCGGCAAACCGGGGGCGGACCCGGACAGCCTTTACTTTGCGGGCGACAGCGGGTATTTTCAAGGCTTCCGGATGATCGGGGAACGATTCCGCATCGGTCACGCCTTGATGCCTATAGGGGCATACGAGCCCGAGTGGTTTATGTCCACTCAGCACGTTTCGCCGGAAGAAGCCGTGCAGGCTTTCCTGGACACGCAGGCGGATATTTTCGTGCCGATGCATTACGGGGCGTTCCGTCTGGCCGACGATACGCCGCGTGAAGCGCTGGACAGACTGCGGCTGGATTGGGAACGGCGGGAGCTTGATCCCCGGCGTCTACAGGTGCTGCTGCACGGACAAACACTAAAGACCGGTTTAAGCGGCGAAGGAAACAAATTTTCCGCCGAATAAGGACAAACCCGTCTTTTTCCCCTTCCCGACGGAATATACATCATGAGGGACCTGCATGTACGATGCGGTCCGGACGAATACCGAGGAAGCGGGGGAGGAAGATGAGGAACTGGAAGGTCATGCTGATCCTCGGTTTTGCCGTTTACGCGGCTGCGGTAGGATTCTATTTCGGAAGAGGAGACATCTACAGTCTGTCTCCCGGTTCGGCGGGGAGCAGCATCGATCCGCACACGTTCATGAGTGAAGGTGCGATCGACCGGGCGGAGTCGCTGTCGCGCATCCGCTCGATTATGTACTTTTTACAGACTCCGCTGCAGCTTGTTCTGCTGATTCTGCTTGTGGGCACGGCTGTCCGGTTCAGGGACAGGGTTGAAGGCTGGACCCGCCGCCATCTGCTGCGGACAGGCTTGTTTGTTTTTCTGTTTCTGTTTGTCGTGTATGTCCTTATGCTGCCGTTCGACTACTTTATGCTTAGTGTGGAGAGGCATTACGGAGTTTCCAATGTCGGCTTGGATACCTGGCTGGTTGACCATGCGAAGAATCTGGGGATCGAATGGCTGACCACGACGTTTGTTCTCCTGCTTGTCCTTGCGTTGATGAAACGAAGTCCCCGGAAATGGTGGCTGTGGCTGTGGACTTTTTCCGTGCCGCTGATGCTGTTTGTCCAGTTTATCCAGCCGGTGATTGTCGAACCCCTCTACAATGAATTTACGCCTCTGCGGGCAGGGGAGCTCAAAAAAGAGCTGCTGCATCTGGCTTCGCAGGCCGGAATCGCGGCGGACGACATATACGAGGTCAACATGTCCGAAAGAACGAATCAGCTTAACGCCTACGTGTCGGGAATAGGGTCCAATGCGAGAGTCGTTCTGTGGGATACGCTTCTGCAAAAAATGGACACCCGCGAAATTTTGGTCGTCATGGCGCACGAGATGGGACATTATGCGGAGCGTCATGTTTTCTGGGGGAGCGGCTGGGGGCTTGTCGTGAGCTTCGGTCTTCTCTGGGGAGGAAGCCGGATTTACGAGATTACGGTGCGTAATTGGGGCAGAGCCAGAGGGCTTCGCGGTCCCCGGGATATGGCGGGACTCCCCTTGCTGTTGGCTATTGTCTCCCTGCTGACGCTTGCGGTGGCTCCGGTTAACAATGCCGTTTCAAGGCTGATGGAAGTTCGGGCGGATTCGTACGCGATGAAAGTGACCGGCGACGGTGAGGCGGGAGTGAGTGCTTTTCAAAAGCTCGCCGCGGCGAATTTGAGCCCGGTCACACAGCCGGCGGCGATACAGTGGTTTCTCGGTTCTCATCCGACGATAGAGAAAAGGATCCGGTATTTCGGCGAGTTTGCTCCGCAAAAAGCCCGGTAAACTAAAAAGCGTGCCGTTTTCCGATTTGCAACCAGGTTGCGAATCGCGGAAAAGGCACGCTTTTTTATAGAAATGAGCGGCAGGATCTGCGCTCAAGCAGGGCTGTCTGCACTTATCCGCACCGCTTGAAACTTCCGGTGTGCGGTGCTTGGCCTCAGATCAAGGTGGTCAACCGGGAATTAAGGATCGCTTCAGTTCTGCTGAGGCGCGTCGTTTCCCTGCCGGCTCCGTGTCATTTGCTGCCAGACCGAGCCTTCCGCCGCATGGCCGCCTTCGATACGGGCGATCGCCATCTGGACCTGCATGCTGATCTCGAATTCGGGGTCGTCCGCCGCTTCGCGCAAAGCCTGGAGACAGGTATCGTCACCGACCTCGTACAGAAAACGGGCGGCACGCCAGCGGACCAGCTTGTTGGGATCTTTCAACGCTTTGGACATGGCCGGAACGGCTGCCGGATCGCCGAGATCGGACAACGTGTCTCCCGCGGTGCGGCGGACGGCCGGGGTGCGGTCTTCCAGAGCCTGGAACAGATAAGGAAGCACTTCCGGCTCCTTGATATCGCCGAGATAAACCGTCGCAAGCCTGCGGACGGACGTTTTCTCGTCGCCGAGCGCCTTGGCGAGCAGAGGCAGCGTTTGAGGCGTGGCTTTGACGCTCTGCAAAGCGGCATACCGTTTTTTCCAATCGGGATCGTCCAGAAGAACGCGAATTTCCTCTTCGGTCAGCTCGGCCGGGCGCTGGGCTTCCGCATAGTCCGCCTCGGACAGGCCCTGAGCGGCCTGTTCCGTAAGCAGGCTCAGCCTTGTATCGTCGTAAGACGCGTCGATTTCCTGCACAACCTCGTTCAGTACGTCCTGAAGCTCACCGTACCGGACGTCGAGCTCTTGCAGCTTCCGCTCCTTGAGCAGGTGAGGGGAGCTCTCGGTCGCTTTCATCGCAGCTTGTGTAAAACGGTCCGGAAGAGCCGCCCGCGCCTCTTCGCCGCCCGCGTTTACCCGGATTTGCATGGGAATGCCGCGGAAAGTCTGGAGCAGCACCTTAACCTCTCCGAAACCGGACCCCGCTTCATCTTCACCCGGAAGAGAAGCCTGAGAGCCGCCGCTGCCCAGCAGTTCCCGGGCCTGTGTCAAAATCTGCTTCCAATCTCCTTTGGGGGAGCGGTCCAGCGCGATAAAATCGGCCACCTGAAATACGCTTGTCACTCCGGGGATATCCAGGAGCTGTTGAATATAACCGGGCGCGTTGTCGCGCTGTTTCCGGGTAAAAGTCAGGCTGCGGCCCTTAGGCAGCGCCTTATCTAAGTTAAGCTTCATGGTATTGGGACTAGGGGTTGGTTCAATCGATACTAGATTCACTGGATACACCCTCCTTTGTTCCTCTTTATGATACCACATTTTTGTTAAAAGACCTTTCGGGCAGTCCTCTGTGAGGAAAGTCACTGCGCGAAGCTTGGAATTACCTATAATTAACTAAAATGGAAACGTTTAATTCTCGTTTTGATGAGTTTCTTCTATATAATAAGCGGCTTATGATCTCCGATCCAACCAGGTAAAAAAAGAAAACCGGAACAAAGAGTTCCGGTTCATTGTAAAACATGCCCGCACAGCTTCTTTCCGCAAGGCGGAAGGACGGCGTGAAGCGAAATTTAAAAGGTGGTTAGCCGGCAGTTAACCAACCGCTGAAAAGAAGCGGCCGGCTAAACGCGCGTCGGCTGACTATCTGCCGCGCTTGGACCCGCCGCGCGGATTCGATCCGCCGCTTCGCTGCCCGCCTCCGCGCGGGCCTGTTCCGCGGCCTGGGCCGCCGCTGCGCGTTCCGCGTCCGGCGCCTCCGCCGCTTCGCGAGCCGCCGAAATCGCCGCGCCCGGAACCGCCTCCGCGTCCTCCGCGGGAATCGGCGCCACCGCGTCCGCGGCTGCTGCGGGCTTGCGCCTCTTCACGCTGCTTGGCGCTTACGCCCCAGCCGGCTTCGCCGAACGGGCCCGCAGCGCCGTCACGGTCGCGTGTGCCGCGTCCGCCGTCGCGCGCGCTCTCGCCGCGCGGTCCGCGCCCGGCACTGGCGCCGCGTGCGCCGAAGTCTTCGCGGCCCGAGCCGCCACGCGGTCCGGCAAAGCCGCCGCGCTCCGCGCCACCGCGTCCGCGGGCGTCCGAGCCGCCGCGTGCACCGCGGTCCGCGCCCTCGCGGCGATCCGCGCTATTGCCGCGGAAGCCGCTGTCGCTGCGCGTGCCGCTGCGTCCGCCGCCGAAGCCGCCTCCGCGCGGTCCGCCCGCGTCGCGCGAATCCGCACGGCCGCGGCTCCGGCCGCCCGTACCGCCGCGCGGTGCGTCGGCACGGTGCTCCCAGCGGCCTTCGGAGCGTCCCGCTCCGTCGCCGCCGCGGGAACGCCCGCCGCCTTTGCCCGCGGGCTTGGCTCTGCCGTCGCCGCTCCGCTCGCCGCGGGGGCTGCGTCCGCCGCGCTCGCGGCGCTCGTCGGTCTCCTCGCCGCGTTCACGGCGCGGCGCGGCCTGCTGCCGGAGCTGCTGGCGGATGCCCTGCTCGATCTGGTCGACATAGACCTGATCGCGGGGGCTGGCGAACGTGACGGCGACACCGGTCTGGCCCGCCCGTCCCGTCCGGCCGATGCGGTGGATGTAGCTTTGCGCGTCGTGCGGGATGTCATAGTTGAAGACGTGTGTTACGCCTTCCACATCGATCCCGCGAGCAGCCACATCCGTGGCGACCAGCAGTTGGATGCTGGCGTCGCGGAACCGCTTCATGACCTGCTCGCGCTTGGCTTGCGACAGGTCGCCGTGAAGCTCGTCCGACTTGTAGCCGCGTTCCTGCAGGTCGGCGTTCAAAGAAGCCGCCCTCCGCTTCGTGCGGCAGAAAATCATCGCGAGATAAGGCTTATCCGTGTCGATCGCTCTGCACAAGGCGTCGAGCTTGCCGCGATCCGATACACGAACCACGGACTGGTCGATCTCGGTAAGTGTGACCTGCTTCGCTTTTACGCGGATTTCCTCGGGATTGACCATATAACGCTTGGCCAGGTTCCGGATCGGGTCCGGCATCGTCGCGGAGAAGAGCATCGTCTGCCGTCTTTGAGGAGTCTGGGCAATGATCTCTTCGACCTCATTCAAGAATCCCATATGAAGCATTTGATCCGCTTCGTCGAGGACCAGCATGGAAATCTTGTAAAGAGCGACGGATCCTCTGCGCAGGTGATCGAGCAGGCGTCCCGGAGTGGCGACGATCAGATGGACACCGCCCGTGGAGGAAAGCTTGCGGAGCTGTTTCTCCACATCCTGTCCGCCGTATGCGGCCAGTACGTTAATGCCGAGGGCGGGTGCCAGCTTGGCGGCCTCCGCCGCAATCTGTATGGCAAGCTCCCGTGTAGGGGTAAGAATAAGCCCCTGCACTTCGGCGCGTGTAGGATTAGTCCGCTCCAGCATAGGGAGCAGGAAGGCGAGTGTCTTGCCGGTTCCGGTCTGTGCCTGGGCAATCACATCGCCGCCGCGGAAAACGACGGGCAGCGCCTGCTGCTGGATGGGAGTCGGCTCGGATACTCCGTTTCGAGCCAGCAGTTTAGCCAGCTCCGGACGAACGCCGAGGTCTATAAATGGAAAAGACATATTGGTGTAAGCTCCTTCGAATGTAGGGATGCTTCCCATTCTACCCTAACGGCCGCACGATGGAAAGCTATGGCTTGGTTTCCTCTGTCTACTTATTTAATAAGAAGAAGGTTTCCGCATGACTTTCTTCCTATAAAATGGTGAATTTCCTGACATGAATCTCCTTTTCAGGTTACGGCTGCGGTTTTGTCCCGAATATCCGTGTTACTCCCTGATTGAACTCGTTCACAAAAGGTTTGAGCGAAGCTCCCGACAGGGCATCCAGTTTATAGTGGTTAAGCTGGTTGATGAATTCGCGGTTAGCGGAGATATACACATCATGTACGGTCGGATCGAGCTGTCTGATTTTAAGGGCGATCTCCTGCTTGAAGTTGTGGGATAAATTTTTGTGATCCTGGACCGTCACGTACCCGAGAAAATCAGAGGCGAGTTCGTTCGTGTACAGGTTCTCGTAATAGGGCTGGGGCAGCTCGTTTTTCTTGTCCAGAGGTCCGTGCGTTTTGGTTTCCTTGCGGCCCGACTTCGTTCCGGAAGCGGAGTTGTCTACCATGACGGCAGCGTAAGCATTACGGTCTGTTCTCATGACGATGGCGCCCATTACCCCGTGCATCGCCGCGATTTGCGTGGATAACTCATGATCGTAAGCGAAGAAAGTGTTGTTGTGGGAAACGGGGCCGACCTGCTGCTGGGTCTGGTAAGCCCGGCTCTGGCCCTCTTCCTGAATCCGCTGCTTGGGATGCCCGTAACTGGTTTCCTTCGGATACGTATTATAGCATCCCGATACAGTTACAATAATGAAGCCGGCCGCTGAAAGGACCGGGATGAAACGGCGCATGATCTTTTTCATGATTGCTCCTCCTTATTGAAGACTGACATAATTTTAGGATGAGGCCGGGAGGGGTGAATTATACGGGACACAATGATGCATCCTAATGCTAAAAACCGAGCAGGAAGGAAATCAATGCAAGACAAATCAACAAAAAAATCGCAAAATGTAACAGCTTTTAGAACAATTTGTGAACTTTCCAAGAAGAATTGACAAAAAAGTTTTACCTAATTATAGTTAATTAAGTGATAAGGTTGATTGACATAGGCCTGTCGTTCGTGGTAAAAATATTGGTTTACAAAGTGGGGTTGATAAGCAATGAGTCGATGGAAAAAGAATTGGCGTCTAGTCCCCCTATTTGCGGTGATGACGTTCCTCCTTGCGGGTTGTGGTGACCCGACGCTTTCCGCTTTGCGACCTAGAGGGCCGGTGGCATCAGAACAGCTGTTTCTGATGAAGATCTCGATCGCCATCATGCTTCTGGTTGTAGTAGTGGTATTTGCATTGTATTTGTTCGTAATCATCCGTTTCCGTAAACGGAAGGGACAAGAAGGCATTCCGAAGCAAGTGGAAGGTAACCACGTGCTGGAGATTGTCTGGACGGTTATTCCGATTCTGCTGCTTATCGTGCTGGCCGTACCGACGGTTTACTATACGTTCAAGCACACTACGAATTATGTGCAGGATAAGGATGCTATCCATGTTAAAGTAACCGCTCACCAATTCTGGTGGCAGTTCGAGTATCCAGAGCTCGGCATTTCGACCGCTCAGGATCTTGTAATCCCGACAGGAAAGAACATCGCGCTTGAGCTTACTTCCGCGGATGTGACTCACTCCTTCTGGGTTCCGTCTCTCGGCGGCAAGATGGATACGAACACCAACATGACGAATGTGTACTATCTGAAAGCTGACGAAGTCGATGTCTTCAAAGGGAAATGTGCGGAGCTTTGCGGCGCGTCCCACTCCTTGATGGACTTTAAAGTGAAATCGCTCGCACAAGGTGATTTTGACGCTTGGGTGACGAATATGCAAACTCCTGCCGCTGTTCCTGCAGATGCGAAGCAAGGCGAAGAGCTGTTCAAACAGAAATGCCTGCAGTGCCATGCGATCGATCCGAAAGGACTCGGTTTCGGTCCTAACCTGAACGGTTATGCGGACCGTGAAATGCTCGCGGGTGTTCTGGAACACAACGACGAGAATTTGAAGAAATGGATCCAAGATCCGCAAGCCGAGAAGCCGGGAACTTTAATGCCTAAAGTACCGCTCGAGGATAATCAGGTTAACGAGCTTGTTAAATATCTGAACAGCTTGAAGTAAGACTTCTCAGGAAAAAGGAGGTTAATACGTTGGCACAAGCACACGCCCACGCGAATGCGCACGCACACCATCAAGTAAAGCGTTACACCGGCTTGATGGATTGGCTGACCACCGTGGATCATAAGAAGATCGGTATTTTGTACTACATGGCCGGCGGACTGTTCTTCCTGATCGGCGGACTGGAAGCCATTCTCATCCGGATTCAGCTCATGAATCCAGATTTGAAAATTTTTATCGGTGATACGTTCAACCAGCTGACAACCATGCACGGTACGACGATGATCTTCTTCGCGGCCATGCCTATGATTTTCGGATTTATGAACGCGATAATCCCCTTGCAGATAGGGGCCCGGGACGTTGCGTTCCCGTTTCTGAACTCCCTTGGATTCTGGCTTTTCTTATTCGGGGGAATCCTTCTGAACCTGTCCTGGTTCCTGGGTGGCGGAGCGAATGCCGGTTGGACGGCATACACTCCACTATCAACCATAGTAGATAGTACGCAGGCCGTGACGATTGGTGGCAACATGACCGGGGTCGATTTCTATGTGCTCGGTTTGCAGATTGCCGGTCTTGGAACCCTCCTCGGGGGGATTAACTTCCTCGTAACGATTATCAACATGCGTGCACCCGGCATGACTTACATGCGTATGCCGATGTTTACCTGGGCGTCGTTCATCACGTCCGCACTGATCTTGTTCGCTTTCCCTGCGATTACCGTAGGTTTGGTTGAACTGATGTTTGACCGTATTTTCGACGGAGCTTTCTTTGATCCGGCCCGCGGCGGCAGCACCGTCCTGTGGGAGCATCTCTTCTGGATCTTCGGGCACCCCGAAGTTTACATTCTGATTCTTCCTGCGTTCGGTATCATTTCCGAGATCGTAAGTACCTTCTCCAGCAAGCGCCTTTTCGGTTACAGCTCGATGGTATTCGCTACGGCTCTGATCGGTTTCCTGGGCTTCATGGTTTGGGTTCACCATATGTTTACCGTAGGTTTGGGGCCTGTCGCCAACTCGATTTTCTCCATCGCCACGATGGCGATCGCCGTTCCGACAGGGATCAAAATTTTCAACTGGCTGTTCACCCTTTGGGGCGGACAAATCCGTTTTACGACGTCCAGCCTTTTCGCAACGGCTTTCATTCCGACGTTCGTAATGGGCGGGGTAACCGGGGTTATGCTTTCCGTACCGGCTGCCGACTTCCAGTATCATGACACTTACTTCGTTGTCGCTCACTTCCACTACGTTATCGTCGGTGGTCTGATTCTTGGTCTGTTTGCCGGTTCTTACTACTGGTGGCCAAAAATGTTCGGCCGCGTGCTGAACGAAACTTTGGGTAAAATACATTTCTGGACCTTCTTTATCGGGTTCCACCTGACATTCTTCCCGCAGCATTTCCTCGGTCTGATGGGTATGCCTCGCCGCGTATTCACTTACGATCCGGGCCTTACTGCCGGTAACCTTGTCAGTACCGTCGGCGCATTCCTGATGGGTATCGGTACGCTCGTGTTCATCATCAACATGATCGCGACGAACAGAAAACCTCAAGATGCTCCGAACGACCCGTGGGACGGCCGTACGCTGGAGTGGACGATTCCTTCTCCGGCACCGGAATACAACTTTAAACAAACTCCGCTTGTTCGCGGTCTTGATGCTTTGTGGAAAGAAAAAATGGCTGGCAACAAAGAGATGACTCCGGCTGAACCGGTTGGTTCGATTCATATGCCTTCGCCGTCGATCCTGCCGCTGTTCATGGCTCTCGGGCTGTTCATCTCCGCATTCGGCTTCATGTACCACATCTATGCGATCTGTATCGCGGGCATCGGCATTACGCTCGTTTGCATGCTGCTTCGTTCCGTCTTTGACGACCACGGTTGGCATATCGAACCGGAGGAGCTTAACGACAAGGGGGTTAAACGATGAGCGCGCATACGAACGACGCGGGTACGCTGCCGCTGGAGCCCGAGAAGGCAACGCTGGAAGGCAAGAATAAAGTTCTTGGCTTCTGGCTCTTCCTCGGCGGCGAGATGGTTTTGTTTGGTACGCTGTTTGCCACCTACATCGCACTCCGGAACCAGATTCCGGACGGTCCGACTCCGATGGAGCTGTTCAAGCTTTCTACGGTTGCCTGGGCCACGTTCATTCTGTTGACATCCAGCTTGACGAGTGTATTCGCCATCATGGCGATGCACAAAAACAACGTAAAAGGTTTGCTGCTATGGTTAACCATTACGGTATTGCTCGGTCTTGGCTTCCTGGGGCTTGAGGTGTATGAGTTCTACGAATATGTACATGAAGGACACGGGTTTACGACCAGTGCGTTCTCAACCTCCTTCTATACGCTCGTAGGCTTCCACGGCGGCCACGTTGCTTTCGGGGTTCTGTGGATCGCTCTTCTGATCATCCAGGGAACACGCAAAGGTCTTACGGTCGTTACCGCACCGAAGTTCTATGTCGCCAGCTTGTACTGGCACTTTATCGACGTAGTTTGGGTATTTATCTTTACGGTCGTTTATCTGATGGGGAAGGTAGGTCCTTAAGATGAGCACAAACGAAACAACTTCACCAAGTAAACGTTACAAGAAGGAAAGCCCGGCTAACCATTACTTTTCGTATATTGCTTCGATTCTCCTGACCATGATTGCTTTCGCGCTTGTCATGTACGGCGGATTGGATAAGTCTTTCCTGTATGCATTCCTTATTTTCATGGCGCTGATCCAAATTGCCCTTCAACTGGCTTATTGGATGCACATGAAGGAAAAAGGCCATTTGTTCCCGATCGTGGGAATCATCTTTGGAGGCATAGTCGCCTTAACGGCCGTAGCCGCTGGGGTTTACTGGACCTGGTGGTAAGATAAAAAGAAGAAGAGCGGCTTCGTTGGCTATTGTTGCAACAAGCCGCTCCTTTTTTTCATCCGGGCAAGAAAATATAAGCTAAAGGAGCTGACACAGCAATGGGTTTTTTCGAGTTGTGGAACCCTGTTGTTCTGCTGTTCGTTGTCGTTGTCGGTCTCGTCTATCGCAGTTTGACTTCTCCTTCCAAGGCTGCCGCTGCGGGAGAAGAACCTGTAAGCTCGAAAGTCAAGCTTTCCTTCTACACAGGTATTGCCTTGTTCTATATCGGCCAGGGAAGCCCCATTAACTATCTGGGTCATCACTATCTGTTCAGCGTTCATATGCTGCAGCAGTCTCTCCTGTATCTGATCATGCCGATTTTTATCTTGAACGGGCTGCCTGCGTGGTTGATTCGTCCTCTTTTCAAAGGGGCCGTTATGAAACGCCTGCTGCGTTTTTTCACCCATCCGCTAATTTCGGTTCTTGCGTTTAACCTGCTTTTCTCGGTTTACCATTTGCCGCTGGTTATGGATACCTTGATGGAAAACGAATGGATGCTGCTCGGATATCACGGGGTCCTGTTATTTACGGCTTTCGCCATGTGGTTCCCGGTCTTCCCTCCGCTGCCGGAGCACGAAAAGATGTCCAGTCTGATGAAATTGGCTTATATTGCGGTAAACGGCATTTTGCTTACCCCGGCCTGCGCGCTCATTATTTTCGCCAGCGAGCCGATCTATGCGATGTATGCGAATGCGGTGGTACCGTTCAACGCCCTGCCTTTGCTTGACGATCAGCAGCTCGGCGGAGTTTTGATGAAAGTTATTCAAGAAATTGTTTACGGTTCTGCCCTTGCTATGATTTTCTTCAAGTGGTATCGTACGGAGAGAGCGCAAGAGGAGGAATTGTCCGACGACCCGCAGGATAACAGCGGTCTGACGACGGCTTAAGCATTCGGCCACTGATTCTGCGTCTCAATATAGGGAATGGATGGGATTTAAATCATGCATGTACTGCCGACGATCAGCACGATGTTCATCGTGATCAGCGCCATCTTCGTCGCTTTCGGTTGGTATCAGATTCGTAAGGGCAACCGGGAGACTCATACGAAATTGATGATTGCGGGGGCAATCTCTGCGCTGATCTTTTTCACCATTTATATGTCACGTACCATCTTCCAGGGCAATACTTCATTTGATGGGCCGGAGAGTCTTAAGCTTGCGTACCATATCTTTTTGTTTTTCCACATTACGCTTGCTACGGTGGGAGCCGTATTCGGTATCGTCACCCTGATTCTGGCTTACAAAAAGAACTGGATACGCCACCGGAAGATAGGGCCTATTACGGCAACCATCTGGTTGTTCGTGGCACCAACGGGCGTAGTCGTTTATATTCTGTTGTACATTCTGTTTCCTGGCGGGGAGACGAAACCTCTTATCGATGCGATTTTCGGTTTGTAGAGGTACTACCGCATTACACACTGCCGTGCAGATGAGCAGTCTTTTGTTTTCTAACGAAAACAGGGGGCTGTTTTTTTGTTGTGTGGCAAAAAGAAGGAGAAAGAGGAAAGTGACCAAGAGAGAGCGAGCAGGAAGAAGCAAGCTGGGGGTACAAAGGGGACTATAGGGTAAGGAACGCAGCGGCCAAGAGACTGGGCAATCGAAGTGAGTAATAACAGTGAGTAACAAAAGTAGGCAATGAAGTAAGCAATAAAAGTAAGCAATAAAAAGTGAATCGCAGAAGCTAGCGGGAGTAAATAAATATCGGCTGGGAATAGGGTTGAAGAAAAAAGTGGAAAAAGGGGTTGCGCGGGTGTGTGCTTACTGTTAATATAAATATACACAGTAATCACAGCAAGCACAGTGAGTACAGTAAACACAGTGAGGTGTTCGCATGAGCGTGTGGAAAAACGTATGGTGGCTGGCCAAGCAAGATCTTAAAATGGTTCGCTATGGATATATCTGGAGCCTGCTTTATTATTTGAATGCCATGTTTGTTCTGTTTGTTTTTATGAAGCCCGAAGTTGCGATGGAGGGCGGGGTGGAGGGTTTTTTGACGGTGGTGTTCAATTTGTTTGTACTCTCCGTCATTCAGGTGGTCGGTTACCCGATCGATTCACGAAATATGAATTATTGGAAAAACGATACCTACACGAAGCGAATCCTCCAACTGAAAATGTTGCCGGTAAGAAACAGGGAAATCGTGTTAAGCCGGTTTCTAGTCTATATGCTGTTCTCCAGTTTTTTTATTCTGCTTCTGCATGTGGGAATTCGCGTGATGATGTCCTTGCAATGGATTGAAGCGGTAGGATGGGGGACATGGCTGGGCATGATTTTCTTCTGGTGGGGAACGGTTCTGGCCGTGGGCTCGGTTTACCTGTACGGAGAAATGTCAATGCGTGGAAAAGCCTTCTTTCGTTTCAGCCTGCTCCTACTCTTGGCCGCGCTGATTCTCTCCATTCTGCTCTGGTGGGCCGGCAATTACATGGTGTGGCTCCTTGTGATAAGCAGTATTGAACAATACGGAGCGATTGTGCCGGCCTGTTCGGTTGTAATCGGTGCGACTGCGTTGGGCTTCTCGTGGAAGATCCTCGATAGAAGGTTCGGGCACCGGGATCTGTTTGCATCATGAGTGACATACCTTGTGCAAGGAATGACGAAAGCTTGAAAGCAGGTGATGCAGTTGCATATTCCGATCCAAATTTCACCAGATAACCCGGAACCGTTATATCATCAGATTCAAGTTCAGCTCAAGGAACTGATTCTCAGCGGGCATTTGCCCGAAGGTACACTGCTGCCTTCAATCCGCGAGTTTGCGAAAGATTTGTCATGCAGCGTCATTACGATCCGGCGTGTGTACCAGGACTTGGAGAACGAAGGGATTCTGAGGACCCGTCAGGGAACCGGAACTTTTGTCGCCAAGGTGGGCACAGTGACCCGAGAGCAATACCGGAAGGAAGCGGTGGTGGAAGCGATGAAAGATGCTCTGCGAAGCGGACTGCGCGTCGGCTGTACCATTGAGGAACTCAAACAATTGTTCGAAGAAGCACTGCTGGAACTTACGAATGAAGGGCAAGGAATGCCGGGGATTCAACAGCCGGGTCCGGGTCACGCAGGCACGAATAATTCCGGCGGAGACAATCAGGAAAACAAAGGAATGAGCGCGGAAATCTTTGGTTCGGCCATACCTGACGCAGAACCGGAAAAAGGGGGAAGCCGAAATGGATAGAGAGACTGCGCTGCACGGAGACTGTGCCATCCGGCTATCCGGGGTGGAAAAGATACTGGGCGATATGCGCCTCGGGCCGATTGACCTGGAGGTAGAAACCGGATCGGTGGTGGCTCTGGTCGGTCAAAACGGTTCCGGTAAAAGTACGATTTTCCGCATGCTCATGAATTTGACCAAGGTAGAGAACGGCAGAGTGGAGCTGCTCGGATGTCCCTACAGGGACGACGATGCCGAAACCGGCATCAAGCGAAGAATCGGTTACGTGCCGGAAGAATCGGATTGGTCGGAGCTCGGCTGCACGACGATCGGAGAGCTTCATGATTTCGTCAGCCGGTGGTATCCGACGTGGAACGAAACGCTCTACCGCAGCCTGATGGAAGAGTTCGAGCTGAACGGCAAACTGAAGCTGAAGACGCTGTCCAAGGGAATGAAGCGGAAGCTGAGCTACATCATGGCTGCCGCTTACGAGCCCGAGCTGCTGCTGCTGGACGAAGCGACGTCCGGTCTGGACCCTTTCGCCACCAAACGGATGATGGAGCATCTCGTAAAATTTATGGACCGGGAAGGCCGGAGCATTTTCTTCTCTACCCATGTGATGGAGGAGATCCGGCGGCTTGCGGACTACATCGTGTATATCAACCGGGGCCGTCTTATCGGTGTGTATGAGAAGGATCAGCTGCTGGATGACTGGAAGCGCATATGGGTCCGCGAAATGCCGCAGCCGGCTTCAGGTCCTCTGCCCGGTGTAGTGTCCATAGGCACGGGTGAGCACGGAGGGCTGATCCCGATCATATCCCGGTCCTCCAGTACGACGGGAAGTCTGCGCTGGCCTCGCAGGGGAATGCACCGGTGCGGACGACCGCGATGGAGCTTGAAGATATTTTGGAGCTGCTGGCTCAGGAGCAGATGGTGAAAAAGGCGGAAAACTAAGAGAGACAGAGAAAATTCAACCATTCGATATAGAGAAGGGAGCAATCAACATGTTGCCGCTGGAACTGGAACACGTGACGAAACAATATGGAGAAAAAACGGCCGTAAACGGAATTTCCCTGCAGGTGAAGCCGGGTGAAATTTACGGTTTGCTCGGAGGAAACGGCGCGGGAAAAACGACGACGATGCGTATGTCGCTCGGGCTCATTTATCCCGACGGGGGAACCATCCGCTGGAACGGCAAGGGATACGGTGACGAGCTGCGCAGATTGATGGGGTATCTGCCCGAGGAGCGGGGGCTTTACCCGAAGTACAAAGTATCGGAGCAGCTTATTTACCTGGCGGAACTTCGGGGCATTAAGCGGAAGCAGGCGGACCGGACGCTGAAGGAGTGGCTGGCCAAATTCGACGTGCCCGAGTACTACGATAAGCGGGTAGAGGAGCTGTCCAAAGGAAACCAGCAGAAAATCCAGTTTATCGCGTCCGTCCTGCATGATCCTTCGATCATTATCATGGATGAAACGTTCAGCGGTCTGGACCCGGTTAACGTCGAGCTACTGAAAGGAACGGTCAAAGAGCTCCGGGATAACGGGAAAGCGATTTTGTTCTCCAGCCACCGGATGGATCATGTCGAGGAGCTTTGCGAAAATATTTGCATCCTGCATAAATCGAACACGGTGCTGCAGGGCAACCTGCGCGAGATCAAGCAGTCGTTCCCGAAAGAACGTGTTCTTCTGGAAACGAAGGATGCGGTCACGGGATTGGAGTCGATCGAAGGAGTCGCTTCCGTGGAAAAGCATCTGAACGGCTACGAGATCCGTATCCGGGAAGCCGGGGCCGCACAGCGCATCTTGGCACACGCCGCCGCAGCGACGGATATTTACCGCTATCAGCTCATGGAGCCGACACTGAACGAAATCTTTATCGCAAAGGTGGGATCGTCTCATGAATAGCATGATGACCGTAATCCGGTTTACTTTACTGAACCGGTTAAAAACGAAATCGTTCAAAATCACGACACTGATTTTTGTGCTGCTCATCTCGGCCGTCGTGAATCTTCCGGCAATCATTCAGCAATTTTCCAGCGAAGATGGCAAGGACGCCGTTAAAATCGGGGTTATGGCTAACGGCACGGATATTCAGCAGAAGCTGACGGAGTATTTCGCCGCTGACAAGACAGGCACCAGAACTGTCGAGGTGGTGGCGCTGGAAAGCAAGGGCAGTGCGGACGCGGATGCCGCGCTGATCCGGGAGAAGCTCAAAAACGAAGAAGTCAAAGGTGTATTGACCGCTAAACCGGCAGGCGCGGGGGAATTTCCGCAGCTTCTCTATCAAACGGGAGCAAGCGGATTCTCGATGAATCCGGGCACCGATGAGACGGCCGGCCTCCTGAAAACGGCTCTCCAGACGATCAAGACGAACAGCGCGATTGCTCAAGCAGGCATAGAGCCAGCCGTGCTGGCGAAGATCCAGGAGCCCGTCAATCTGACGACGGAAACGGTAGCTTTGAAGGAGGCGGAAACACCCGCCAAGTCCAAGGAAGAGCTGGGAATCGCTTTTATCCTGGTCTATGCGCTGCTGTTCCTGCTTTACATGAGCGTGATCGGCTATGGAAGCATGGTTTCTACGGAAATCACCGCTGAAAAAAGCTCGCGCGTGATGGAGATTCTGATCTCCAGCGGTTCGCCGCTTAAGCAAATGTTCGGTAAAATCATCGGCATCTGTCTGATGGGATTGGTGCAAAACGTGCTGTTCGGCGTCGTGGTCGCCATTAACCTGATGCTTCCGTGGAACGGGGCGGCCCTGAAGTCCATGGATCTGGATTTATCCCTGATTCCTTATGATCTGCTCGGATACTTCCTGCTGTTCTATCTGGGCGGATTCTTCATCTACGCGACTATTTTCGCGGCGATCGGTTCGCTGGTCAGCCGGAGCGAGGAAGTCCAGCAGGCCGTAATGCCGGTCACATTGCTCATCATTATCGCGTTTATGACGGCTATGTTCGGGCTGCAAAATCCCGAGGCTCCTTTCGTCATCGCGATGTCGTATGTGCCGTTTTTCTCGCCGCTCATTATGTTCCTGCGTATCGGTCTAGGAAGCCCGGCTTGGTGGGAAATCGTGATCTCGATCGCGATTATGCTCGGTTCGATTTTCGTGCTGGGCTGGCTGTCCGCGAAAATTTACCGCACCGGCGTGCTGATGTACGGCAAGCGCCCTTCCTGGAAGGAACTGCGGAAAGCGATGAAAGCTTTTCAGGCGTAAGACGCATTTGCACAACTTGCCGTCGAAGTAGTTAGCTGCGGTAGTAACGGGTTAACACCCGATTTAAACTATTTTTCTCATCTAAGTCTAGGAGGCACAAGGAACATGAAAGTCAATCTATGGAGCAACAAATGGAGCCGCAAGATGGCGGCGGGTGTATTAGGAGTTACGATGCTGCTGGGGGGAACCAATCTGACCGTAAGGGCAGAGCAGCCTGCCGCCCCGGCCCCGTCGATCAGCACGTGGTCCCTCTCTACTCTTAACGAGGGAGAGAAATACGGGATTTATCCGATGGGCTGGTATTACGACGGTAAATTTCAACAAGCGATTGACGAGACAAAATTCAAATCGCTAATGAAAAGCACGGCGGCCAAGCTGGATGGGCTCGGTTTTAGTAAAAAAGACATGCCTCTTCCGGCATGGGAAAATAAAGTGATCACGAGAGACACGGTTATCCGCGCGATGTACGGGCTGCTGGCCCGTTATGAGCTGCCGTCCGCTTTCGGGATCGGGTCTTCTTCTCCGATCGAGTATCTTCAGCAGAAGGGCATCGTACAGGGTTCAAACGAAGGATTGGAGCTCGATCAGCCTTGTACGGCCGAACAAGCCGCCGTGCTCGCCTCGAGATTAGTGGAATTCAGCTACGATACGGCCGGGCAGGGAGCGAAGGGCGTATTCTGGAAGGTGAAGCATAACAACAATACCCTGTACCTGCTTGGATCGGTCCACCTGGGAATCCCCGAGATGTATCCGCTCCAGAAAAACATAAAGGAAGCATTCGAAGCTTCGGATGATCTGTGGGTGGAAGCCGATACGTTATCCGGCGATATGAGCTACTTCACTAGTTTGATGACGTATGACGACGGCACGAAGATCCAGGATCATGTGTCGAAGGAAACGTATGAGAAATTGCAAAAAGTACTTAAGAAAATGGAGCTTCCGGAGCAGGCGCTCGACGCATACAAGCCCTTTGCCGTCTCCAGCAACTTATCGATGCTTTCTTTGTTCGAGAATCCCGATCAAATTGCCCCGGCATCGGCAGCCGGAATTGATCACTATTTTCTCACTAAAGCGCTGTTGACGGGTAAACCGGTCCATGAGCTGGAAGGAATCAAACTGCAAGCGGATGTGTTCAACTCCTTGACTCCCGAAGCCCAGGAGAAAGATCTGAACAGCCTGCTGGATCAGCTTCTTGCGGACGGAGGCAAGGAAGGGGCCGCCTCCTTCAAACAGCTTCAACTGGATTGGAGCAAGGGCGATGCGAAAGGCGTTGCGGACGGACTTGTCCGGGGCGGCTTGATGGAAGGCGAGCTGAACAAGAAGCTAATCGGCGAGCGCGACAAAAACATGGCCAAGAAGATCGCGGATCTTCTGGAGCAAGACGGGGAAAGAACTTCTTTCGTAGTCGTCGGCTCCGCGCATTATGTAGTGAAGGACATGGTCATCGACCAGTTGAAAGCGAAAGGTTATGACGTACAGCCGGTGAAATAAGCGGAACTCATAACCGTAAAACGACATGAGTATAGGCATGGCAGCAGGCTTTTTTTAAATAGCAAAGGGATGAATTTCATTCATGGCTTGCTGACGGGGATCGGATTGTTCTAACGGCTTCCGGCTTGTATAAGTTCGGAGTCGGAAGGTCGTAATCTGCCTTCCTATAAAAAGAAACAAAGAAACCGGGCGGCAACTGCTGTCCGGTTTTTTCGCTATGTTCATTTTAGTTGCTTTTCAAACGTAACCATGCGGATTTGGCCCAATCCCGGAAAGTTCAGATAAGCGTCAAGCTTTAAATAGGGTTTTCCGTTCTTGATGTGCAGATTTACCGTTTTTCTGCGGAACCGTCAAGGATTGTTCGTTAAAAAGGGCAGCAGCACCATATTATTAAACTGTTTATGTTTCGTTTCAATGGTCATATGACCGCCGTATTTATCGCAGATTCTCGCGATATTGGTCAGGCCGATCCCGTGAAATTCGGGATTCGGTTTTTGACTGCGCAAAGGGACGGATTCACTCTCCATATGATTCAAGATATGAATGAGAAGGGCGGACTCGGTCGTATGTATCTTGATCAGGATGTACCTGTCTTCCGCGACCTTTAACTGTTTGGAAGCTTCAATCGCGTTATCCAGCATATTCCCCATCACCACACATAAATCATAACGGTCAACGGGGATTTTATGTGCACGCAGGTTAAGTCTGGTATCGATTCGGATTCCGTTGGCCTGCCCGATATCGAGCGTATTGGTGACAAGGGCATCTATAACGAGGTTTCCCGTGTTCACCCGCTGATAAGCTCCTTCGACTTTGTTCAGAGTCGTTTTAATATGTTCCAACGCCGCCCCCAGTTCATTGCGCTTGATGCATTCTTCGATATACAAAAACTGCTGATTCGTATCGTGAATGATTCTTTTGATAGACTTAAAGCTGTGGACGACTTTCTCGTAGTTCGCATCCTGATAGTCCATTTGCTGCTGGAGCTGAGCGTTTTCATGCATAAATTTAAAATTGTCCGTAATTGTATCGAAAATATAGACAATCATGACGTTTAAGAAAAGAAAGCCGATGGCGGAAAGAAAAGAATAGAAACTTTTAAACGTTAAAATATTCAGGTGATACAAGCTTACGACGGGAATAACCAAAATCAGGGCATAGTAGCGGTAGGGCAGAGAGAAGCTTCTGCGTTTGGCCACGAGCCGTATGATCAGAATGACGGCAAACATAATCATGCAGCTCAGAAAAATAAGTTTGGTGTAGGAAATAGGATCAAATTGTTTGATGAAGTCCATATTTTCAAAATCAATCGAATCCAGCGTGTAGAGTATATAGATGGAGATCGAACTGGCGAGAGACATCAATACGGCATAAAGCAGTGAAAAAATGAGTTTAATTTTAAATTCTACCTGATAAGAATGCGCAATAGTAAAAATGACAAGCAAGGATATGATGGAAGATAGAATAGGCGAAAAGGAAGTAAAGATTAAGGTGTAGTCGAGCAGCCCGAAGATAAGAAAGTAAATAAAACGGTTGCTTTTTCTCGTCGATTTATCGAAAACCGAGTTGAAGAAAAAATTGATTTGAACGGCCATCACTACCACAATGCATAGAATGACAGGCAAATTATTTTGTATCATAGGCATCGACCTTCATAATCATAAATTTGGTATATACATCTTTAACCTCTTTAATTTTAGAACGGCCTATGGGTAATTCCGACCCGTTGGACATCAGCACAACTCCGGCAGCAAATTTTCTCACATGATGCAGGTTAATGATAATGGACCGGTGGATTTGCAGAAATTTGTGGTCTTTTAAGGCCAGGGCGTAATCCGAAATGATTCCCTTGCTTTCATACGTTTGATTCACGGTCGTAAAATGAAGCTTGCTTTTGATGGTCAAGCTTTTGGCGGCTTCAATACTGATGAGGTCATCGTATTTGATAACGACTTCTTCGTAAGCACATTTGATGATCATAAACTTTTTATCAAGTGCCTGAAAGTATTGGCACAGCTTGATGATTTTCTCCTCCAGGACAGAGGGGGCGACGGGCTTTATCAAGTACTGGAAGGTGATAACGTCAAAACTCTCCACCATATACTCGGGGTAGCTTGTCAGAAAAATAATTTGTTCGTCGAGGCGGTTCATCCCTCTTATTTTTGCAGCGGTTTGAATCCCGTTCATCCCGCCCATTTCAACATCCAAGATTAAAATATGAAACGGTGTTTCCCCGCGCTCATAATAGGATATCAGTTCTTCTCCCGAACCGAACAAACTCATTTCAAATTCTATATTGGTCTTAACCGATAAAGTGATCAGAATGTTTTTAGCATGGTCCCGCTGTTCTTCCACATCGTCGCAAATCGCCACTCTATACATAAGAGACACCCCTCAGATTCGATTCTATTAGTTAGAACCCCATCTAAGCATGATATATTTTTTTGGCTTTGCATAGGTAATTTTCGGATGAAATGCACTTTTGAATCCCTCAAATCACTATACGGGCCTGCGGAAAGAATAAAGCCGGAACCGAATTCGTCACCTGGTAAGCGGAAAGCCTTCTCGGAGCAAACGAAATTGGCTCCCGAAACGGCTTGAAATGTTAATTATAATGTTAGCTTCTTCATATCTATTCTTAATATTTAAGTTACAAATCGTTAAGATGAGGAAGCTAACATGAAGGAAACGGAGAAAATGCAGCTTCACGGAGCCTTCTATGCGAATGTGGCTTGGGCCAAGGCAGTGAAAGCATCCGGCTGCGGGAGAATTTATACGACAGACGAGCCGGCAAAATCGCCGCCGTTTCCATCGGGTATGCGGACGGTATGCCGGCGGCTTGTGAAGAACGGCGGAGCGGTTCTCCTGAGAGGGCGGCAGCCGCCGGATCGTTTACTGCGAGGTACAGGCAGCCAAACGATCCTATTCGTTCGCCGCATACGCGAGCAGGGAACGGGTATCCGTATAGACGCCGCCCGAACTCGAATGAAGCACGACGCCGATCACCTTCTTTCCGTTCAGGACGGCCGAGGATACGAGACAATAGCCGGCCTCGTCGGTAAAGCCGGTCTTCACCCCGTTCACCCCCTCGATATAAAATTCGCTTTCTGCTTGAAGGAGCTGATTGCGGTTCACGTAAGTCCGGGAACCGGACGATACGGTGACGGCCTGTTTAGGCTCACTGACGATAGAGCTGAACGTTTTGTTTTTCATCGCTTCGCGGCCCAATAGAGCCATATCGCCCGCAGTCGTGTAATGATCGGGATCGTGCAGTCCGTGCGGATTTGTAAAATGGCTCTTTTTGGCGCCGAGCTTGGAGGCCTTCGCATTCATCAGCCCGGCAAAATAATCGATGCTCTGCTGAGCGGAGAGCTTCCGGCCCTTGTCCTTCTCCGCAATATAACGGGCGACCGTTCTGGCGGCGTCATTGCCCGAGGGCAGCATCATGGCAACGATCAGGTCCCTGAGCGTAAGGCTCTGGCCTTCCTGCAATCCCGCCGTGCTTTCTCCCTTTGTCTTCAAGCGGACTTCGTCACCGACCGTAATCCGGTCCTGCAAGCCGCCTTTTTCAAGCGCAACCAGCGCCGTTACGATTTTGGTCGTGCTTGCCGGATAGAGGCGGAGGTCTTTATTTTTCTTGAACAAAAAAGTTCCGGTTTCGGCATCCATCAGGACGGCGGCTTCCCCCTCTATCGATTCATTAAAAGGCTGCCCCTTATCCGCTTTGCCGGAAGCCGGCTGTAGTGCAGCGGGTTCGGATGCAGCCGAATCGGGTACGGGCAAAGCCTCGCCGTGCCGTGTAAGAGTCAGGGTGTTCCAGGCTATAAGCAGTACAACTGCGGCGGTAATTCCACCCAGTAGAATCGTTTTCAAATTCATAAATGATGTTTCTCCTCTCCATTGTCGCGAGGCTTCAGCTGTCTCCAGTATGGGGCCTAAATTTTAATTTCTCCCTAAGAAAAACTTTCAAAATAGTTACAATTCTCTATGCGAACTCCGTTGGGCCTTATAACCTTCTAGGCTTACTGGAAAAAAATGAAGTATGATTGTGAGGCGGGACTGCTTATGTAAGTCCGGATGGAACCGATTTGCCGCTTATAAAACGTTGAATGGATACGGGAGTGGATCGCATGAAACGCATTACGATACTGATAGCCGACGATGAAGTAGAAATTGCGGATTTAATAGACATGCATCTGAGAAAAGAAGGATATGACTGCCTCAAAGTACATAACGGACAGGACGCCCTGCAAGCCGTTCAGACCCATTCGGTAGATTTGGCGATTCTGGACATCATGATGCCGAAAATGGACGGGTATGAAGTGACTCACCAAATCCGGGAGAAACACAATATGCCGATCCTTTTTTTGAGCGCCAAAACGACGGATCTCGATAAAATTTCGGGTCTCGTAAGAGGCGCGGACGATTATATCACGAAACCGTTTAACCCGATGGAGTTGGTTGCCCGCGTGAATGCCCATCTGCGCCGGTTTCTGCAGCTGAATCAGGCGGCTGCCGCCGACAAGCCGATCTTGGAGACGGGCGGCTTGGTTATTTACCCGGAGCAGCGTACCGTCAGCTTGTACGGAAATCTGATCGAATTGACCCCGAAAGAATTCGATATTCTGTATCTTTTGGCAAAACATCCGAAGAAGGTGTTCAGCGTGGAAAATATTTTCCAGCAGGTATGGGGAGGCGCGTACTACGAAGGCGGGAATACGGTCATGGTCCATATCCGTACTCTCCGCAAAAAACTCGGGGAAGATGTAAACAAGAACAAACTGATCAAAACAATCTGGGGAGTAGGGTACACGTTCAATGCCTAATATGCTGCGGAGTTTCCGGACCAAAATGATACTGCTGCTCGGCGTAAGCATGCTTCTGGCCGGCCTTATTACTTATCTGATCTATAAAGCTCTTCAAATGTATTATCGTACCCAAGTCAAGTTTGAAGACCCGCTCGCGTATTTCCGTCTGTTTCTGCACAAGATCGGAGATATCAACTTTTTTCTGCTGTTTTTTATCCCGATGGCGATCTTGTTTTTCTTCTTTTTTACGCGGTCGTATGCGGTCTATTTCCGGGAAATATCGGACGGTATCCACCGGCTTGCCGGCGGCGACTTCAACAGCCGGGTTCATGTGGATTCCAACGATGAATTCGGAGACATCGCCAAGGACATTAACCTTGCAAGCGAGAAGCTGCAGGAAGCCGTGAACCGGGGAGATTTTGCGGAAAGCAGCAAAGATCAGCTGGTGCTCAATCTGGCGCACGATTTGCGTACGCCGCTTACTTCCGTGCTGGGCTATCTGGATTTTATACTGCGGGACAAGGAGCTGTCTCCCGAGCAGGTCAGGCATTTTACCCAGATCGCGTTCACCAAGTCGCAGAGACTGGAGAAGCTCGTGGACGAACTGTTTGAAATTACCCGGATGAATTACGGCATGCTCAAGGTCGAGAGAAAACGAATCGATCTCGGCGAGCTGCTTATCCAGCTTAACGAGGAATTATACCCGATGTTCGAGAAAAATCAGCTCACGCTGAGAATAAATGCGAATCAGCCCCTTCATATATGGGGGGACGGGGAGCTGCTTGCGCGCGTGTTCGAAAACCTTCTGACGAACGCGATCCGTTACGGCGGCGACGGCCGGTATGTCGACGTTATCGCGGCGTCCGCAGGAGAAGAGGCGGTTGTACAAGTTATCAATTACGGGGACAGTATTCCACCGGAGGAACTGCCGCGTATTTTCGATATGTTTTATACGGCGGATGAGGCCCGCAGCCACCGGACGGGAAGCACCGGACTCGGCCTGTTCATCACGAAGAATATTGTGGAGCGTCATAACGGCACGGTAACGGTGCAGAGCAATCCCGTCCGGACGCTGTTCGAGGTGCGGCTGCCGAGAAATGAATCGGAACACGAAGCCGTAGCCTCCCCCCAGCAAACGATTTAAGAAAAATTTTAATTTTACCCTACTTGTTCTTTAAAGTTTTTTTCCTATTCTGGAACTGGCGGTGAGAGTCTCCGCTTGTCCGAAAACGAGGAAAGGACCGGTCCAAGTATGAAACCACGACAGTTCGTGTACCCGATTGAAGCCGCGGATGTTTAGACATGCCCGCTCGGATAAGGCGGCCGTTCTGATGTTTCTGGCGCCGAGCGCGCTGGGATTTATGATCTTCTATCTCATCCCGTTTGCCATGGGCGTGTATGATTCATTCGTGGAAAGTACAGCCGACCGCAGGTTCGTCGGTTTCGAGCATTACCGCGGGCTTCTGGCGAGCGAATCGTTCCGCAAGGCGGCCCGGAATACCGCTTCCTTTACGCTGGTCAGTGTCCCGCTGATGATTCTTCTGTCGCTAAGCCTGGCGATACTGCTTAATCAGAACCTGTATATCCGGAAATGGCTTCGGACCGCGTTCGTGCTGCCGCTTGTCGTTCCCGCGGCTTCGGTCATTCTCGTATGGCAGATTCTGCTGGACTGGAACGGATCGGTTAACGTCTGGCTGGGCCATTTCCACTGGGCGCGTGTGGATTGGATGAAGACGGATGCCGCCCAAGGCGTCGTGATCGCCGTCTATCTGTGGAAGAATATCGGGTATAACATTATTTTGTTCCTGGCGGGGCTTCAGCAAATCCCCCATGACTATTACGAAACGGCCAGGATCGAAGGGGCGGGCCCGTTTCGCCAATTCCGCAGTATTACGCTGGTCTATTTAACCTCGACGCTGTTTTTCGTCACGATCATGTCCGTCATCCATTCATTCAAGGTGTTCCGCGAAACGTACCTGATAGCGGGGGATTATCCGCAAGACAGCATCTATATGCTGCAGCACTATATGAACAACATGTTCATGTCCTTGGATGTTCCCAAGCTGACGGCAGCGGCCACACTGATGACGGGCTGTATTTTGCTTCTGGTTTTAGTCCTTTTTGCACTGGAACGCCGTTTCCGGAGTTTTCTTGAATAGCGGGGGAAGACGATTGCAACTGTTGGAGCTGTTGAAAAAAGGGACGATAACGGTCATGCTGGCGGTTATCGCAGGAATTCTCTTGATACCTATTGTGATAACTTTCACAAACTCTCTTATGACCGAGCGGGAAATCGGAATGAATTACGGGCTCATCGGCCAGATGACCGAAGCGGGTTCGGGAACGGATGCCTTCGTTAATCTGAAGCTGCTGCCCGATCTGGTCACGCTGGAACAGTACGGCGAAGTGCTCATTCATAGTCCGAGATTTATGAGGATGTTCTGGAACTCGGTTTTTCTGGTGGTTCCCATCATCGCCGGGCAGACGGCCGTAGCCGCACTGGCTGCGTACGCGTTCTCCAAACTGCGTTTTCGCGGCCGGGAGCCCCTGTTTCTCGTTTATGTCCTGACGATGCTCATGCCGTTTCAGGTGACGCTCGTGCCCAATTACATCATGGCGGATAAACTGGGGCTGCTCCACAGTCCCGGAGCCATCATTCTGCCCGGAATTTTTGCCGCTTTCGGCGTCTTCATGCTCCGGCAGTACATGCTGCACATCCCGTACGCTTATATTGAAGCGGCCAAGATAGACGGAGCCGGGCATTGGCGGATTTTCTCCACGATTATTATTCCGATGGTTAAACCGGGGATATCCGCTTTAGTGGTGCTGCTGTTCGTCGACTACTGGAACATGGTGGAGCAGCCGCTTATTTTTCTGGACGATCCGTTGGAGCAGCCGCTCTCCGTTTACTTATCCAGGGTGAATCAAGGGGAGAGAGGGATCGCTTTCGCCGCATCCATGCTTTATATGACACCGATGGTGCTGCTGTTTCTGTATGCGGAAACGAATTTTATCGAAGGCATTCAATTGTCCGGCATCAAAGGGTAGCTTCTGCAAGGGGAGGAAAGCTCGGGAATGGAGCAGGAAGCGATTAAAGATCTTAAGCGCAAAAGAAATATCCGGATCATTGCCGGTCTGTTTATCGGGGGACTGATCCTGTTCACCTTATTCGGTAATACGCTGCAGGCGCTGACTTTACCCAAAGTGAGAACGGAAAGCGCGATCTACGGAAGCCTTATACATACGCTCGAAGGAACCGGGGTTCTGCGTCCGCTTGCGGAGGAGAAGCTGGGAAGTCCTGCGGACTGGAAGGTCAAAGCGGTTCTCGTTAAAGAAGGAGACCGTGTGACAAAAGGACAGAAGCTGGTCGTCTACGACAGCAAGTCCGCCGAGCGGGAGCTGCTGGATGAAACCGCGCAGCTGGAGAAGCTGAAGATCGAGCTGCAAAACACGCAGGACCAGTTCATTGAGGCGTCCAAGGAGGGCGACGAAATGAAGGTCCGGAGCGTCAGCCGGGAGCTGGAGACGCGCAAGCTCGATATCCGCGTGCAGGAGCGCAAAATCCAAGATCTGCGGGAAAAACTGGCAGACCGGAAGGATCTGGCCGCTCCGTTCGAGGGCGTGATCACGAAAGTGAACGCCAGGGCCGGTGCTATGACGGCGGGAGAGCCCGAAATCGTGATCACGGACAGCGCCAAGGGATACCGGCTCGAATTCGCCGCCGATGCCGCACTGCTGACCAGCCTCGGTATTACGGCCGGGACGAAGCTGGAGGTAGGGCTCGGCACGCCGGATCAGCAGCCCCGGCTTATCGAGGGCACCGTTGAAGAGGCGGGGGATGCGGAACCGCTGACAACGGCGGCGAGCCCTCCCGGCGGGGAGGCGGAGGAGAGCGGGGTCCTCACGGTGACGCGGAAAACGCTGCGCGTTAAAGTGGAGGACCCGGAGCTGAAAGGCGGCGAGCGCGCCTTCGTCAAGCTCACGAAGCGTTCCGTGCAGCAGGGATTTAAGGTTTCAACCGACGCGGTCCATCAGGAGCGCGACGGCAAGTTCATTTATAAGATCGAAGAGCAGAAGGGCGCGCTGGGCAACATTTTCGTAGTCCGGAGAGTCCCGGTCCGTTTCAGCGAAGCCAACGGTTCGGAGACCGTGATTCAAACCGACAGCCTGAATGAAAAAGATCTCATTATTCTCAAAAGCAGCGAGCCCTTGCAGGATAACAACCGGGTTCGCCTGCAATAGCAAGGAATCGCTGCGAAGGCGATAACGAAGGAACATAATCGATAGAGGAGAGGATTACGAATGATGAAAAAACCTGTGTGGGTCGTGTTCATTTGTGCGGCGCTTGCAACCAGCGCTTGCGGAGCCGGGGGAAGCGGGGAGGCCGGCGGGACTTCGGCTAAAGAAAAGCCGAAAAGCAAAGACGGGAAAACCATCGTGACCCTGTCCTTAAAAAGTTCCGATCCGTTCTTCCAGACGGTCGAGAAGAAGTTCGAGGAGAAATACCCGGACATCGATTTGCAGATTCAATCCTATAAGCAGGCGAGCGAAAAATGGGGAGCCGGGGATTTTGAGAAATACGTGAAGACGACGAACACGGCTTTACTGTCGGGCAAGGGGGCGGATATTATCGAATTAAGCGATCTGCCCGTCGATAAATATGTGCACGGCAAACTTGTCGCCAATCTGAACGAGATGTTCGACCAGGACAAAACGTTGAAGAAGGAAGAATTAAACCTGAACATTTTAAGCGGGATGAAGAAAAAGGACGGCGGGTTATATACGCTCCCCGCCTCGTTCTACTTGAGAACCTACATAGGAGACGGCGATTCGATCAAGAAGGCGAATGTCCAGATCGACGATGCCAAGTGGACGTGGAACCAGTTTGAAGAAACGGCCAAAAAAGTGAGGGAGAAAGACGGGGGAGGCGGCAAAGCGAAGCGGCCCGTTTTTACGGAAGACCCGGGAGTAATCCTGCAGGAGATCATCATGGACCGTTACGGGGAGCTTGTCGATCCGGCGACGATGAAAGCGAAGTTCGATTCGCCCGCTTTCACGGATCTGCTGAAATCCATTAAGAACATGTACGACGAGAAAATAATGAAAAGTGAAACTGCCGAAGGAGAAACCGCCCTGTTTTATTCGGCCGCTTTTCTCACGCCTCAGGATATGGTCGTAAATCCGCACGAGTCTTACTCCAATCCGAAGCTGCTCCAGAAGCCGCATGCCGAGGGCACGAAGGGGGGAATCCGGATCATTCCGGTTCACGAGTTTGCGGTACAGGCCAAATCCTCCGTCAAGGCGGAAGCGTGGACGTTCCTTTCTTTCCTTTACTCTAAAGACGTGCAGTCCCTGCAGGATTTGAAAGGATTTTCCCTGCTTAAAGAAGTGAACGACAAAAAGCTGGATGAGATCCAAAAGCAGGTAAGGGCCGGAACATTTAAGCTCCCGACTGGAAAAACGGCGAAGATATCCGACGATCAGTTTAATCATTATAAACAATTGATTCGGAAAGCCGAAAGCTTCTCCGCTTTTGATATGAAAGTGCTGTCCATTATCAACGAGGAAACACCGGCCTATTTCAGCGGGCAGAAGCCGGCGGAAGAAGTGGCCAAACTGATTCAGAACAGAGCGACAACCTATTTAAACGAGTGACAAGAAGGGATCGTCTTTAAATCCGATAAAGAAAGGCCGGTCTTTTTGAAAAAAATTATCGCAGCGGCAGCGCTCGGTTTATTGGCTTTAATGAGCCTATTGGCTTACGCGTTAAGCTTCAGCCTGGATTTTCTCAGCTCCCAGAAATTCATTGTCAACGGAAAGCAGACGGAATTCTCGGTCATTGACTATAACGGACACGTGTACGTTCCCCTGCGCTTTGTAGCCGAAAATATGGTTTCCGACGTGGGATATAACGCGATTACGGGAATAACCAGTATCGACCAGCACAGTGTAAGGTTCGACGATGTCGTGGCCGCTCCCAAGCCCGAGGTCGTCTATGAGAGAAGACTCCGGAACGAGTCCGTATGGATGCAGGACATTCCCCTGCTGCAGGGGAATTCGTGCTGGGCAGGCTGTATCCAGGATCCCCAATCCGACCTCACCATGCTTGAGCAGGCGGAATATCCTGCAGTCGACGTCAAATCCGGCGCTTACATCGGAATTCGTTATCCGAAAGGGATAGAGCCGAACCGGATGGAATGCTCCTTGATCACAAAAGCGGGCGGGAAGGAAAAATATACGGTCATAAATATGGATCAAGGGAGAATCCGTCTGCCGGGAGAGCCCGGAGTCTATTCCATTTTGCTGCGTTCCTACTGGGACCAAGGCGAGACGAGTTATTTGTTCGCCGTAAAAATAAATTAGGGGCATCTCCCGGCGGCTCGGAAAGTTTGGCACGAATCATAGGTGAACGTATGAAAATCACTTTGTTAGCTTATGGTAATCCGGAAGCGGTGAAGCCTCTTGCCGCACTCGCTTCCGCGCTTAAATCCGGCGGGTACGAAGCGGAGGTGGCGGTGCCTGCCGGTTCGGACCTTTATCCGGCCTATTCCGGCACAGGCCGCGCCTGGATGCATCAGCGCGTCTGGAGATATACCGGGACGGGACAGGGCGGATCGGAGGGAGAAACTGCCGGCGGAGGAAACGGAAGTTTACGGGAAGTCTGCGCGGAATCGGATCTGATTATTTCCGACCTGCGCATGCTTGATCACGCCTTGGCCGTTTCGGATGAGCTTAACAGCAAACTTATGGCGGCGGCCCTGACTCCTCCTTGCCCCGTGTCCCGCAGTGCCGCTTTCGTATCGGGAGTTCTTCGGAAGCTTCCCTTCTTCAATGGGGCGGCGGGCCGGCGGGAACCGGGATATGCATGGCCGCTAACGGGCGAAGCGGCCCCTAACAAGGCGGTTCCCCGGGATATTCTTGTCCTGCACGCATACAGCGCATGTTTCTTGGAGAGACACGGCGAATCGGGAGGGCTGGGCGGACAGATCGTAACGGGGGAGTGGAGAAATGCGGCGGGCACGGGCGGCTCCGACTATTCAAGCAAATCCCTTGAGGATACGGGACAATGGCTGGATGAGGGAGAGGCTCCTCTTTATTTCGGGTTTAGCGGGCTGCCCTTGCAGACACAGGCGCATTGTATCCACACCGCTTTGGAGGCCTCAAACGAGCTTTCCTGCAGAGCCGTCATTGAGGCCGACTGGCAGGCACTGGGCGGGCTCCGGCATGAGCTGCCCGTAAATACGCTGCCCGTGGAGATGGCGGACTGTGACCGGCTTTTTTCCCGCTGCCGGAGCGTCATGCACCGGGGATCGTCCGCCGCCGCTCACGCAAGCTTGAGAGCGGGGATTCCCGCTCTCGTTTGTCCGGCTGCCGAGGAAGAGCACGTGTGGGGAAGGCTGACTGCCGCAGCGGGAGCGGGAAGCTGCCTGCCCCTGAACAAGGTAACCCGGAAGAGACTGACGCAAGCGTTAAGGGCCCTTGAAGATAAACGAGTGAGAAACAAGACGGCCGAGCTCGGCGCAAGCGTGAGGGGAGAGAACGGCATAGAGACGGCCATCCCGTTTATCGACCGCTGCCTAAGCTGGACGCAGTACCGGAAATTTTAGAGATCCGCGAAAATTCCGGCGTTTCGGAAGCGGAGCCGTCAAGAACAGAAGAATTCATGGGAGCGTAGTGATCCTGTGAATTCTTTTTTTATTTTACAAAAAGTTAATAGAGGAATACTCCGGAAGATAGCGAATAGAGTAAGTGAAATTAATAAATCCAATAGATATATAAATTAAAAGTGGAGAAGAAGCGTGTAACTGTGGTTGTATTCTGCCAGTAGAAAAAAAGGAGATGAGTTGAAAAGTGAACAAGAAACTGTTTACCAGCTGCTTCACCTGTTTCATGGCCATCCAGTTAGCGGCGGGATCATCGCTTGCCTTCGTCCGGCCCGCGGCCGCGGAAGAACCGGGAACGCCAGCCGCTGTTTCATCTGCCGCGCCCCGAATGCTGATTACGGAAATTGTGCCCGATTCGGGAGGGGACACGGAGGGGGGAGAAGATCCGTACGAGTACGTGGAAGTTTACAACAACAGCGATCAGCCGGTTGATTTCAAAGATTATTCGATTCTGTACCGGTATCCGGGCGAACCGGGAAAAGATTTGTTCTGGCGCCCTTACACGGATGGGCAGATTGTGATTCCGCCGGGGAAAGCGATGGTATTCTGGGCCGTCACACCCGCCGGGCAAACAAAAACCGTAGCCGATTTCAACGCGCACTTCAAGACCTCCCTCACGGAAAACAAAGACATCGTCCGCATTCCCGGCGGACTGAACAATTTGCGGGAAAGAACGATCGTCGTCGCGACCAACACGGGCCGGGACATCGTGCGGGCCAGCTATAACCAGGGCATCCTGGAAACCGCGGCGGATATGAGTATCGAGTACGGCACGCCCGATGCGGGCAGCCTGGATATGAAGAAGCTTAGCGTGCTTCAGACGAAAGCGACCCCGGGCACGTTCGATCCCGCCCATGTTCCCGCGGAGCCTGTCCGCATCGCTGCCGATTCCGCCGCACCGACCGTAAGGGATGTCACCGACACGTCCGGAATGGATCTTGTAAGTCCTATTGAGCTGACCGCCGAAGCGGAAGACGACCGGCTGCTGGCATCCGTCAATCTGTATTACAAGTCCAACAAGACCGCGGATTATAAAAAGGTCGCGATTCCCCCGGGAAAGGACGGCAAGTTCCGCTATTCCGTTGAAATGATGGAATGGTTCGGCAGTCCGTCTCTGCAGTATTATTTCGAGGCATCCGACACCTTCAACACGACGGCTGCCGCGCCCCGGACCCTCAGCCTTGCGGGGAGCGAGAAAAGTCCGGCGCTGAATGTGCGCGACGGGGAGACGCTGTCGGGAAGCCGCGTCTTGATCGGCTCTTCGGCCGCGGGGACCGGTCCGATGACGCTGACCGTCGACGGCCAAGCGGTTGCGCCGACGGCCAAGGCGCTGGAGAAAACCGCCTATTTCGTCTTCGAGGCGGACGATATCGACAAAGGGCAGAACGTCGTGACGATGGGGGCGGATACGCTTCATCTCATTCCGTTCGGGACACAGGATTACAAAACGATGGTCGTGCCCGTCCGTCCCGAGCTTTTCAAATACGGGCAGGCCAACCCGATCGCCATCCGCGCCGGTTCCGTCAACCGCCCTTATTACGAGGACAAGCCCGAAACGGGGCTGGACGATTTTAATATCCGCAACGTCCGGCTCGTTCTAGCCGACGGCACGGTTGTGAAAGACCCGAAATACGCCAATCCGGCTACCATCTTGGATATGGGGGACAACGGGCGCTTCCTGCCGGTCGTCACGTTTAATTTCGCGATTCCGGAGTCTTATTGGAAAGGGCTTTCTTACCGCTGGGACACGACAGCTTCGGCTGACGGCGCCCACAAGGTGGAAGTGAAGCTTCCGGACGGAAGCAAAGCTTCGGCCGATGTGACGGTGGATAACCAGGGGCCTGTCCTTACAACGAACATAGAGGAGGGCAAATCCTATAAAGGACCGTTCGACATCCGGGCAAGCGCCTCCGACGCGGCTTCCGGTGTGAAGTCTTTTGAAGTCAAGCTGGACGGCATGCCTATCCAGGTGCCGTACGCCGCTTCATCGGCTTTGCTGCCGCCGGGCGGGCATACGCTTCTTCTCAAGGCGGCCGACGCGGGCGGCAAGACGACGGAGAAGACCGTCAAGTTCACGACGCCCGAGGAGCTGCCGCATAAGCCGGTCCTCTTGTCTCCGGCGGAGGGGACGCAGGATGCGGACGGGAACGTTTCGCTCGAAGTATCCGTCTCCGACCCGGCAGGCGATCCGCTGAACGTGAAGTTCTTTAAAGGAAAGCGGATCACGGCGGGCGACCCGGGGATGACGGCCTATTCGCATGCTGCGGACATAGAGCCTCCGGCAGCGTTATCATTGCCGGGAGAGACGCCGTTCTCCCCGGAGGACATGGCTTCGGCGGGAACATCCGACGACCGCTACGTGACGACTGACTCCGACAGCCAGTTCCCTTACCAGCGGTTCGAGGTGGAGGTCGGCGGGGAAACGGGTGCCGGCGATCGGATCGAGCTGAACTGGGAAGGCCACAGCCTGAAAGGGCGGAAGGTCAGCCTTTACGCGTGGAACTACGGGACGCAGAAGTGGGATTCCCTTGCTTCGATGGTGGCCCCGTCCGAGGAAGATTTTACGCTTTCCGCGGCGGCAGACGCTTCTTCTTATGTGCGCAGCGGTAAAGTACAGGCGATGGTTCAGGATGAAATTCCACGCCGGGACCAGTATGATTTTACATTCGTGTCCATGCCGGATACGCAAATTTATGCGGAAATTTTACCCCAGTATTTCGAATCCCAGGTGAATTTTATCCGCGGGGCCAAAGATGACATGAATATCAAATACGTGATGCAGGTAGGAGATATCGTCAATTCCGCCGGAATTAAAGGGCAGTGGGAGCGGGTGGACAAGTTCATGAACGTGCTGGACGAAGCGGAAATCCCTTACGGGGTGGCAGCGGGCAACCATGACGTGTTTGACGGAGGGGCCAATTCGGAGCCGGATTACTCGGAATTCTCGAAATACTTCGGGGAAAGCCGGTTTAAGGACAAGCCTTATTACGGAGGTTCTTATAAAGACAACCGGGGCCATTACGATCTCATCTCGGCTGAAGGCAACGACTTTATTTTCGTCTATATGGGCTGGGATATGAGCGACGAGGATTACGCCTGGATGAACGGCGTGCTCAAGGAACATTCGGACCGTAAAGCGATCATCGTGGTGCACGAATATTTGCAGAACAACGGAAACCGCTCGGCGGCCGGTAACCGGATTTACGAGAACGTGGTCGTACCGAATCCGAATGTGAAAATGGTGATGAGCGGGCATTTTACCGGCAGCGCCCTGCGGACCGACCAGCTTGACGACGATAAGGACGGTACGCCGGACCGCAAAGTGTATCAGATACTCAACGACTATCAGGGCATTCCGAACGGAGGCGACGGATACCTCAAGCTGCTGCATTTCGATACAAGCACCGATACCGTCTATGTGAACACATACTCTCCTTATCTGGACGATTATAATTATTACGACCCGGCCAAGGATGAATTCAAGCTGTCGATGGATCTGAAACCGATGAAAAAGCGGGTGGCCACGGATAAGCTCGAAGTCAATGTATATTCGGATGAACTTATCGGAGAGGCCAAAGCCGCCAGCGGTTCGACGGCAAAAACCGTCTGGGGTCCTCTGAGCGGGAATACGGTCTACCAGTGGTATGCGGCCGCGGAGGATGCCTTCGGAGGCCGGACCTATTCGGATATCGGCACCTTTCGTACCCGGCTTGCCCTGTCCGCTCCCCAGGAAGTGAAGGCTTCCGGCGTGACGGCCGATTCCGCGCGGATCTCTTGGAATCCGGTAGCGGTGCCCGGCGGTTCCTCGTCCGTCACTTACGAAGTATACGGACCGCAGGGCTTGGCGGCGACCGTGACCGGCTCCGTATACGCATTTACCGGCCTTGAGCCGGATACGTCGTATACGTTCACCGTCCGGGCCGTGCACGAGTCGGGAGCCGTCTCGGACATGAGCCTGCCGGTCACGTTCACGACAAACATGGACCTGCCCGCTCTGGGAGCCGGCTTGCAGCGGTTTGCCGCGGCCGGTCAGGTCACTTCGCCTTTGACGAACCAGCTCGACAATGCGCTGAGGCAGGCGGCCGGTCATTTGCAGAGAGGGCAGAGCAGCCAGGCAGCGAAGAAAATAGAAGGCTTTGTGAAGCATCTTGATAACAAAGCGCATGAGGGTGCGGCCGCTCCGGAAGCACGGCAGTGGCTGCTTCTGAAAGCGCAGGCGCTTCTGCGTGTCTGGGCAGCGAAATAAATGCGGCTGACCACTGTCTTTGGCGCCAAGCCCCGCGCACGGGAAGCCTCACGCGGTGCGGAAGCGGCCGTCCAGGCGGCGGACAAGGGGTCGCCGGCATTAACCGCGCGGATTGCCTGACCGTCCAGCCAGCGCAGGCCGGTTAACCGCGCGAATTGCGGGAGTGTCCAGCCAGCGTAGGCCGGTTAACCGCGCGGATTGCGGGACCGTCCAGCCAGCGTAGGCCGGTTAACCGTGCGAATTGACCGGACCGTCCAGCCAGCGTGGATTGCGGGGCCGTACAGCCAGTGCGGGCCGGTCAGCTCCGCGGCCCGACACAAAAAAAGCCCCCGGAAGCGAGTTTTACACACGCTTCCGGGGGCTTTCCGTTTTATAAAGACAAGCTGTCCAAAGGGATCTTGAACAGGTTCTGGAGGACGCGCTCGATGGCTAGAACGGTATCGGCCTCGGTCGTCCGGAGATGGACGAATTCCAGGTTCCGGCACGTCTGCGGCACGTTGGCGAGAACACGGTCCTTCAGCTCATCCAGGAAGAAATCGCCGAATACCGCCAGCATCGTGCCCGTCAGCGCGATATGATCCGGGTTGAGCATCGTAACGATGTTGGACAGGGCCGAAACGATGGCCGTCTTGACCGCTTCGCGCAGCTCCACGGCTTGAGGCTCTTCCGCGAGTAGAGCGCCGCGGAACTGATCGACGGTTAAGCCGAGCGTCCTCTTAAGGCCGTGGGCGGAAGCCAGCGTAGTCAGGCAGCCTTTGCCGCCGCAGTAACATTCGTGGAGGTGCGGCGGCAGGAACGCTTTGTAGTGGCCGAGCTCGCCCGCTACGGAGCCGGAGCCCGTGACGAGCGTCTTGTCCACGAAAATGGCACCCCCGATGCCCCTGCCGAGCTTGAGCGTGACATTGTTCCGGGAGGAGACGAGGCGGCCGCTTATATTCTCGTTCAGCGCGAGAAGATTGGTGTCGTTCTCCAGGTAAACGGGCAGCCCGTATTCTTCTTCCAGTATCCGGCCCAGAGGAATCCGCTTCCAGCCCATGCCGGGGGAGCGGAGAAGGATGCCCTCGCTGGAGTCGACCAGCCCGTGCACGCTGAAGGAGATGCCCTTGATACCGTCCGGTTCGGGGATCTCCTTGATGAGGGCGCCGATCACCCCGCGGATCACCCGCAGCATATCCTCCTCCGTCTCGTACGAGTCCGCGCGCATTTCCGCTTCCGCCAGGCGCTCTTTGCGCAGGTTGTAAGCCGCTCCTCTGGCGTAAGTGCCGGACAGCTCGATGCCGATGGCGGAGAAACGGGAGCCGTTCAGAAGGAGCGGGACGCGTTTGCGGCCGCTGCCGCTTTCGAGCGACTGGGGTTCCCCTTCCAGGATAACTTCGTCTTCCAGCAGGCGGTTTACGATGTTCGTCACTGTCTGCTGGCTCAATCCCGTCTTCTGGGCAAGTTCCACGCGGGAGATCGGGGAATCGGAATAAATAAGATGCAGCACCTTCTGCTGGTTAATGGATTTAAGCAGGGTATGGCTTGCATGCTTGGAAGTGGACATAGAATAACCTCTTTCTTAAAACGAAGACGAAATGGATGTTATCCATTAGTTTACCATCCCCGGATAGGCGAGGGAAGGAAAGCTGGAAGAACATTGAAGATTCACCATTTTCGCCAGTTTATAGGGAATAGGGACGAATCGTTTTACAAATCTTTAAAAGAAAAACCGTGTTTTTTCTAAATATTTGTATTGAATCCTCCGGAAAAACAAGGTACGATATTAATTAATAAAATTGATTTATTTATTATTATACCACAGGATGCGTATATCGGAAAACAATTTGCCGATCACTGCCTCCGAATAATTTCCGGTTTTCCCGATCGGATCCAAACCATTTTAGCAAACATGAAAGGGGTTTCAAAAATGAGACCAAACATGAAAAGGCTTACATCTTTAGGCTTGGCGGTGGCACTGTCGGGTTCGCTGCTTGCGGGCTGTGCGGGCGGCTCCGATCCGAAAAAAGCGGGAGGGCAGGCGAGTCCCCAATCATCGGGAGAGGTGTACGATAACGGGCTCCCTAAAAATGAGAAAGTGACGCTTAAAGTGGGCTTTTTTATGGGAGGCTACGGACGGGAATGGTTTGATTACGCCGTGAAGTCCTTCAAGGAGAAGTACCCGAACGTATCCTTCGATGTCACCGCATCGGCAGACATGAAGAATATGATCCAGACGAAGGTTTCGGCCAATAACGACGCCGATATGTTTGATATTTTCAACACCACGCCTCCCGCCGGAGCGCAGGGAATCGTGTCTCTCGCCGAAGCCGGAAAGCTGGAACCCTGGGATGAACTCTTCGACAAGAAGCTGCCGGACGCGCCGGACAAAACCGTCAAGGAGCTCATTCTGCCGGGCATGTACGAGTCGTTCACGCGGGTGAACGGGAAAGTATACGAGTTTGCGTCTTCGAGTTCTTTCGGCGGGCTGTTTTACAACAAAACGTTATTCGAGAAAAACGGCTGGAACCAGAATCCGAAAACATGGGCGGAGTTTACCAAGCTTCTGGCCGACATCAAGGCGGCGGGAATCGCTCCGATAACGTTCCCGGGCGTTCACCCGAACTATTACGACTGGGCCTTCGGACCGGCGAAAATGTTTGAACTGGCCGATATGAAAGGCGGCGCGGACAAATTTATCGAGAACTACAAAACATACACAGGCCCCCAATACTTGAGTGAAGAGAGTATCGAGCATTGGAACCGGCTTTATGAGCTCGGCAAGCAGGGCTATTTCCCGGAAGGGCTTCCGGCGCTTACGCATACCCAATCCCAAATGCAGGTCATTCAAGGACAGGCCGCGATGGTGTCGACCGGCAGCCACGTGGAGAACGAGATGAAGAAAACGACTCCGGCCGATTTCAAATGGGGCTACATGGCCGTGCCGTTCCGTGACAAAGCGGATCAGAAGCTCTGGGTACGGAGCGGAATCACCAACTTCCTCTATCTGTGGAGCGGCAAGCCCGATCTGAACAAGAAATGGTCCAAGGAATTTGCCCTCTGGCTGCTTACGCTGGAAAATCAGCAGTTTGCGGCGGAGAAATCCGGCGCCCTGCCGATGCGCAAAGACTTGACGGACGATTCGTCGAAAGTGCTCAAGCTTTCAAGCTCGGCGCAGGCGATTCTGAACTATATCAAGGAAAACGACGCGCGTGCCTATAAAGCGCACAGAACGGTCAGCATTTCGGACCCGAACCTCGCCAAAGCGGTCAAGATCGTCGAAGAAGCCACCGTCAAAATCGTGCTCGGCAAGCAGGATCCGAAGCCGATCCTGGAGGAAGCGGAAGCTTTGCTTCAGAAAGCGGTCGCCGCACAGAAGAAATAAAAACCAACAAGCGGGGAGGAAACCCTCTTCGCTTTCATTTTCCTGAAAGGAGCTGACTTCCCTTGTCGGACCCAATAGCCGTGAAAGCGCCGCGAAGCTTTATCAGCCGGATAGGGCTGGATAAAGCGAAAACGCAGAAATGGATTTTTCTGATCCTTGCCATCGTGCCCCCGTTTGGAGGTTATCTGCTTTTTACGTTGTTCCCCAACGTTCTGTCCGTCTATTATGCACTGCTGGACTGGGACGGGCTGAAAAAACCGGAGTTTGTCGGCCTGAAAAATTTCGTGACGGCCCTCCAGGATGAATACGTCTGGCGGGCGCTGCGCCACAACGTGATTTTTATGCTGACCGTGCCCGCTCTTGTCATCCTGATTTCCCTGGTCCTTGCCTATCTGGTTACCTACAAGACTTACAGGGAAAACAAACTGCTGAAAATTTTATTTTTCTTTCCGAACGTCTTGTCCATTGTGGTCGTCGCTCTGCTGTGGGCGTTCATTTACGACGGAACGTACGGCCTTCTGAACGGCGCACTGGGGCTGCTCGGGATCGACTTGAAAAATTTCTATTGGCTGGGCAGCGAAAATACGGCCTTGTGGGCCCTGATCCCTCCGTGGGTCTGGGGCGGCGTCGGCCTCTACGTCATTATTTTCGTCAATGCGATGACCGCGATTCCGAAGTCTTTGTACGAGTCGGCTATTCTCGAAGGCGCCGGTCACATGACCCGCCTGTTTAAAATTACGCTGCCGCTCATTATGCCGGTGGTCCGGGTTAGCGTGCTTTTCCTGGTCGTCAGTACGCTGAAGACGTTCGAGCTTATTCTTATTATGACTAACGGGGGCCCTTCCGGATCGACGGATGTAATCGGCCTGTATATGTTCAACCTCGCTTTCGGCAAGGAGTATATCAACTACGGATACGCCTCGTCGGTAGGCATGATTCTCTTTGTGATCCTGGTGACGGCGAAGCTGCTGATGGACAAATTTTTGCCGAACCGGGGCGTCGAATACTAGTCATTACCTACGGACAGGGAGCGGATTGCAGTGAAAGAAAAACGGACGTTTATGGATGTGGTTTGGCGTCTCTGCTTGTACGCCTGGGCGCTGACGATTATTTTCCCGCTGTGCTGGGTGTTCTACGAATCGCTTAAGAGCAATCCCGAATTTTTTCAAGATATCTGGAGTTTACCGTCCAAGCTGGAATGGTCGAATTACAAAACGGCCTGGACGGAATACGGCTTCGGCAAGTCTTTGCTGAATACGCTCTATTATGTCGGCGGAAGCCTGGTAGTCAGCCTTATTTTTACGACGCTTAACGCGTACGCTCTGACCCGGCTGGAATTTAAGGGCCGCCAGGTGATCTGGGGGCTGATCATGCTGTCTTTGTTCCTGCCCGGCATCAACGCGCTCGTACCACAGTATGTCATTATGCGGGAGCTGCACCTGACCAACAGTTTGACGGGGCTTATCCTGTTATCCGCTCTTGGGGAGAGCGTCTTCTATCTGATGCTGCTGGGCGGATTTATGAAATCGCTGCCCAAAGATCTGGAAGAAAGCGCGAATATGGACGGCGCTTCGATTTTTCAGGTGTTCCTGCGCATTATTGTGCCGCTGTCCACGCCGGGGATCGTGACGGTCGCGATCTTCAAGTTTCTCGGGTATTACAACAACTTTATGGGGCCGTTCATTTACTTGAGCGATCCGGAAAAATATACGATCGCCGTACAAATGTACCAGGCGAACAAGATGATGGAATACACGGCCGACTGGGTAACCCTCTTCGCCGGGGTGACGATCGCGATGGTGCCTTCCGTGATTGTGTTCATTCTCTTCCAGAGACTGATTATGCAAGGAGCTACGCTCGGGGCGGTCAAAGGATAGCTCCGCGGCTGAAGACGGGGCTTGCCGAGTGAACAGATAGCGATATTGAAAGTACGTTTACGTGCGGAGTTCATGGAAACAGAGTGACCCGGCGCGCGTGGAATTGGGGGGGAGTGTCAGGTGAAAGTTGCTGTAATAGGCTGCGGGACAATGGGGCGTACTCATGCGGCCGAGTGGAAAAGAATGCCCGGTATCCGGCTGGCCGGCGTGTGCGACGCGCAGGAAGGGGCGGCGCGCAAATTGGCCGGCAGTCTGGAGACGGAAGCTTACGAAGATTTCGACCGGATGATCGGGGAGGCGGATCCGGATATCGTGGATATCTGCCTGCCTACCCATCTGCATAAAGAGTTTATTTTCAAAGCGGCCCGTTCCGGCAAGCATGTGATCTGCGAGAAGCCGATCGCCTTGTCGGCGGACGAGGCGGAGGAAGCGGCCTCCGAATGCAGGAAGCAGGGTGTCCGCCTGTTTATCGGCCACGTCGTCCGTTTCTTCCCGAGCTATGCCGATATCCGGTGCAAGGCCGCCGAAGGGACGATCGGCACTCCGGCGGTTCTGCACGCGAAGCGCATGGGGGCGAATCCGGGCTTGGCAAAGCCCTGGTACGCGGACAACGGCAGAAGCGGAGGCGTCATCCTTGATTTGATGATCCACGATATCGACTTCGCGCAGAGCCTTTTCGGCCGTGCCGTATCGGTGTATGCGATGAACCGGATAGAGGGGACTACCGACTACGCGCTGGCGACGCTGCGCTTCGGCGGCGGAGAGATCGCCCACCTCGAAGCGTATTGGGGCTTCCCCGGTCCGTTCACGACGGGCGTGGAGTTGGCGGGAACGGCCGGTGTGCTCCGCTTCAACAGCGAGGATGCCGCCTCGCTCCGCATATTTAAGGCGAAGGAAGCGGCGGCCGGGTCAGGGACGGCGGCTGTTCCGGTACCGAAAAGCCCGTCGACGTACAATCCGTACTACCTGGAGCTGGCGCATTTCGCGGATTGTATACGGACCGGACGGGAGCCTGAGGTGACCGCCGAAGACGCATGCAGCGCCCTGCGGACCAGCCTGGCCGTGATCGAATCCGCACGCACGGGGCGGCCGGTCAAGCTGCAGGATGCACGGAAGGGGGAGAATCGGCATGTCTACCGTTAACATCGGAATGATCAGCTTTGCGCATGGGCATGCGGCGGGGATTTACCGCCTGCTCCAAAATATGCCGGGCGTACAAGTGACGGCCATAGCGGACGAGAACGAAGCGAGGGTCCGGGACTACCTGGACGAAGTCCCCGCTATTCGCTATTACGCCGACTACCGGGAGCTGCTGGAGGAAGACTGCGATGCCGTGGTCATCTGCTCGGAGAACATCCGGCATGCGGAGATGACCGTTGCGGCCGCCCGGGCGGGAAAGCACGTGCTTTGCGAGAAGCCGCTGGGCCTGAATGCGGACGAAATGGAGCGGATGATTCAAGCCTGCGAGGACAGCGGCGTCCGCTTGATGACGGCCTACCCGTGCCGGTTTCTTCCTGCGGTCATTCAGGCCAAAACGGCGCTGGAGCGCGGGGAAATCGGCGAGATCGTGGCCGTCAAAGGAACCAACCGCGGCACGATGCCGGGCGGCTGGTTCGTCGACCCGTCGCTCTCCGGCGGCGGAGCGCTGCTGGACCACTCCGTCCATGTGCTGGATCTTCTGCACTGGATGCTGGGCAGCCGCGTGACGGAGGTTTATGCGGAAACGGCTACGCTGTTTCACGATATCCCCGTGGAGGACACGGGCTTCCTGCACGTGAAATTCGAAAGCGGCGCCTTCGCGTCGATCGACACGAGTTGGTCCCGTACCCGTTCGTTCCCTTACTGGGGAGACGTCACGCTGGAAATCGTCGGGACCGGAGGCATGCTCTCCGTCGACGCTTTCGGCCAGAAGAACGAAGTGTACAGCGACGAGGCGGACAAAGCCCGGTGGAGCTACTGGGGCGAGAACATGAACCGTTCCATGGTCGAAGCTTTTATCCGTTCCGTCCGGGAGGGCAAAGAAATGCCGGTTACCGGCAGGGACGGTCTCCGTTCCGCCGCCGTAGCCGCAGCGGCTTACGAATCCGTCCGCCGGGGCGGGCCGGTCGCATTAAACGAACACGGCAAATATTCCGTGGAATAGGGGGGCTTGCCACATGTCGGCATACAAACTGGTCGCGCTCGACCTGGACGGCACCACGCTGACCGATGACAAGCGCATATCCGAGATGAACCGGACATGGATCCGGCAGGCGACGGAGGCGGGCGTCACCGTTATTTTCTCGACGGGACGGGGCATCCAGACCGCCAAGTCGTATTGGGACGACCTCCGGCTGGATGTGCCCATGGTGCTGCTTAACGGGGCCGAGATCTGGAAAGGTCCGGGCCGGTTGTGGGAGCGCCACTATTTGTCCCGGCAGCAAATCCGCGAGCTGCATAAGCTGGCGGCCGGGGCGGATGCCTGGTACTGGGGCTACAGCGTGGAGAGCTTGACGAACCGGGAAGAGTGGATGGAGGAAATGTTCGACCGGGACTGGATGAAATTCGGGATGGGCCATCACAACCTAGGGGTCATTGCGGATCTACGCGAAGAGGTGAGGCAGATGGGCATGCTTGAAGTGACCCGTTCTGCCGATACGAACATGGAAATCTCCGCCCTCGGAGTGACGAAAGAATCCGGCGTACGTAAAGTATGCGGGCTGCTCGGGATCGGCATGCACGAGGTTATGGCCATCGGCGATCATCATAACGACCGGAAGCTCATCCAGGCCGCCGGCCTGGGCATCGCGATGGGCAACGCCGACGCGGAGCTGAAAGAAGCCGCGGATACCGTCACCGGCACGAACGGCGAGGATGGGGTGGCGCAGGCTATTCGGCGGTATATTTTCGGGCTGGATGGGGCGGCGGATTGATTTTGGGAGTGAAGCTGGTTATCCGGACGGGTAACCGGCTTTTTGTTTTGGTGAAGGGGCGCCTGCAAATCCTCAAAAAGCGGGGACTAGCCCGGAGTTTGGGGGCAGGATTAGGTGGCAGGCTTCTAGAAGGAGTAAGAGATAGAGTATTTGGCGTGTATGTGCGGCTTTCATGATAAAGATGGTGAAAGAAGCTGGAACGAATGGGCAGTAAATCAATGGGGATCCTTTATTTGCCCTAGTCGCAGGAGATGAACATGTTGAGTCCAATACTTGTTGGCGACGAGTCTACACTCGAGAAAAGCCGGTACGGCTCTATTACGGGTGAAATTTACTTTCAATTTGAAAATTTTTATTTTCCCGAACACGGGTGGAACGATTTTATCGTAGTTATTTTATGCTGGTGGAACAAATCGGTAGGGACGCTCGAAGTGTCATCCGTCGGCACGACAGTAGAATTTCTTTTTATGGACGGTCCTTTTTATGTCCGTGGTGTAAAATCAGGCGACAAAAAAGTCACCTTAAATTTCCTTCGAAGAAAAATAGAGGGCTTTGAAATACTAGCTTCGAAGGAGATTGAGATTGATAGGTTGAAAACAGCCATTGGTAAGGTTTCCAGAAAAGTTGTTAGAGAACTGCATAAGAAAAATTGGTCTACTAATGATACGGAACAGTTAGAAAGCCTGGTAAGAAAGAAAAGTCAGTAGGATGGAAAATGGAGTCATCGAATACGCGGGGATCGACGGAATAAGCTGGGAGAATCCCGAAAAGTAGAGGAGAATAACCGTGAAAACAGTTTTTTTTGCTGCAGCACAGTTATGAAGTAAACGAAATTGAATATACCAAAGTAATTGGAATCTATTCTACAAGAGATAAAGCGCAAAAAGTAATACATATAAAGAATTGCCTGGTTTTAAGGAATACCCCGAAGATTTTTATATAGATGAATATCATGTGGATAAAAATGAGTGGGAAGAAGGATTTTTGGGTTCTGCTGAACTTGAAGGTTGGTAAGCTAATAGAAAAGGAGATATAGTGAGTGGAACTAATTCAGTCCTTACAAGAAGAACTCTGTAAAAATAACATAAACGAGGCGGATTTGATTGTAGAAAAAATAGGTGAGCTCAAGCTGCTTGAAGCCGTTCCCGCATTAATAACCATCTTACTGGAAACCGACAGTAATCAGTTAAGAAACACGATTGCAATGGCGCTATCGGATATAGGATGTGAGGATGCCGTTGCTCCTTTAGTCAGTTTACTTAGTAGTCCCAAAACGATAAATTCCAGAGGAACTTTGCTATATGCTTTAGAAAGCTTTGATTGCTCCCGACACGGAGAGTTATTCACGGAATTATGGATCAAAGGAAACTACGAGGTCAAGATGCAAACAAATTCCCTTCTAAAAATAAATGTTCAACATATGTCGGAAGAAATGAAACGCACTTGCCGAAATAAATTACAGGCAAGTTTTGAACAATCGAGCGCAGACCACGAGAAATTGCAAGAAGTGCTTAAGATTTTTAATGCCAATCAATAATGGAAAAGGGCTGTCTATCTTATCTTTAGGACAGACTCCGTAATCTTTTTATGCTAAGGAAAATATCCGTCTTGTAATTGAAGGACTCTCCATATAATGAGTAATATTTCAAGAAATTGAGGTGCCTTTTTGGAAGCCGTAGAATATGCTTCTATTAATGAAATCGAAAAAGTAATTAGCACTTTTGGACGATTGGATGTTGAAAATCATGATAATCCTCGCGAATTAGTTGTTGGGATTCTGGATAAATATAACCGCGCTTTAAATGAAGAAGAGGCACAAAGGCTGCTTAGTTATGAAGGACATAATATCAAATACGAAAAGAATTTTGTTGAATTTGTATTTAATTGCATTAGAAAGTACCCGGATTTTTATATTTTTACTGGAAAATTTAAGAGTATTAATCATAGGGAATTAACGAAAAAGTTTGATACAGAAGAGGTCAATTTGGTATTAAATCTGAAAAAGAGTATCGTAGAAGATTCCTTAATAAAAGTTAGAGACATTTCTATCATAAAATTGATACTAAGCTTATCAACTAGAGAGGTTTGTTTTTCGAATTTCTTTTTTGGAAGTTTTGTGGTTATCGGAAATTTTGATTTGAGTTTCCCTGTCTATTGCAGTAACAAAGAAACATTCAATGATTGTACAAAGATGGCAAGTGAAAATGGTTTGTTTATAAGGACAACTTGAGTAAAGGCGTCCTTTTGATACAAGACGTATATGATTTACGCGATTAAAATTCATACCTGGCGAAAAGCCAGCCCTACAAGCAGCCCGTTGCAGCTGCTTTTTTATTTCTTTTCACGCCGAAAACGGGCTGCCAGAACGATATCCACAGCAAAAAAAAAACGGCCGCCGCCAAACTGGCGGCCGGATGATAAAAGAAAGGTCCGTGCCGTGTGCACCAGGCGGAAAAGAAAGCGAACAAAAGTGAAGAAACGGTTGCGCTCAGTAGTTTTCTTTTCACAAGTTTCATCAGTCGGAGTGTCATTTCCGGCTAGTCTCCTTTCTGCTCAAGAGGTCCATTCCCTACGGTATATCGTAGCGGATGGGATTTCCGGGTGTAAGTTCTAACTTTTATAGGCTCCCAATCAAGAAGCCGGCAAAGAAAAAATACGGGTTGACACTCCTTTTGTACCAGTGTACTATTTAATTAATACAGTAACACAAAGAACCGACCGAGGAGGAATACACTTTGAACGCATGGTGGAATTTATTCAAGAAAGAAATCGGCTTACGGACAGCCGTGACCGGCTCCCAAAAAACCTGGGCAGCCTTTTCCGTCGGTATGATCGCTTTGATGACGTTTATGGCTTACCGCTACCAGTCGGGGATTGTCACCCCCTTGTGGCTGGGCATCATTTATCTGCATGTTTTTCTTCCGTCCGTTTATCTGCTGATCAGTTTCGGTAAAGAACGGGAGCGGGCACCGCTCTGGTTCCAGCTGCCGCAGCCGGGCTGGAAGCTGATCGGGGCCAAATATGCGGCCGCGCTGACGGAGATGATCGGCGGTCTGCTCGTCTCGATTACGATGTTCCTGTGGATGTACAAGGTGGAGAAAACGACATTGATCGAACGTGCGGGGGAGGATCCGTTTTATTTAGCGGGACACGTCAATTATTTCACGGGTCTCCTTCACGGCTCGGGGGTTAAAGAGGCTCTTATCTTTTTCTTTATGGCATTTTACATCGCAGCCATGGCGGTTCTGGTGTACTTCACGGCTTTGGCACTAAGCAACCGCGTCGGCCGGCTGCGGTGGATGGCGGCGATTATTCTGATCGGGGCGGTCATGCTCGTGGAATATACGTTTGAAATGAGCCCGGTGTACCAATTCTTGTTCAAGTGGGGCTACGCCTTTGATTTGGACGGCGACCCGTTTTACTCGGGAGAAATGATTTGGTCGCTGGCAACTCTGGCTGTCGTTGTGTATATACCGGCCTGGCTTTTGGATCGCAAAGTGGAGGTGTAAGTTCATGCCTGAACAGTTTTCGGGCTCGCAGCCGATATACCTGCAGCTGGTTCAGCGGGTATGCCGGCAAATCATCCGCAAGGAATTTCCGCCGGGAGGCAAGCTGCCCTCGGTCCGGGAACTTGCCGTACAGTTCGGGGTTAATCCCAATACGGTCCAGAGAGTGAATATGGAGCTGGAGCGTATGGGCATAGTCGAAAGCCGGAGGGGACAGGGGATGTTTGTTACGGAAGACGAGCCGTTGTTAACGCGGCTCCGGGATGAGCTGAAAGAAGGAGAATTAAAAAGATTCGCGGAGGAAATGCATGATTTGGGCTATTCCAACGAGCAGATTATAGAGAATGTACAGAAATTTCTCAAACTGAATTAAGGGTCTTTCAGAGGAGAGGAAATGAAAATGGCAGAAACCGGGTACGGTACGGAACCTATCGTCGCGTTCGATGGGGTAAGCAAGAGTTTTATCGGCAAAAAAGTGCTGAAAGACGTCACTTTCCGCATACCGAAGGGACAGATAATCGGCATCATCGGCACGAACGGAAGCGGAAAATCAACCGTTTTGAAGCTGATGGCAGGTCTGCTGCAGCCTTCCAAAGGAAGGGTGGAGCTTGAAGGACAGCGGGTATCGCGGATCAGTTCGCGGCGGATCGCGTTCCTGCCGGAGCAGGACGTGTTCTACCCGGCTCATACCGTGGAGCGTACGCTGCGTTTTTACACCGCGATGTACCGGGATTTTGACATTGCGAAGGCATTGGAGCTGGCCGGCGTTTTCGGGCTGGATTTGAAGACAAAGGTCGGCCGGTTGTCGAAAGGCAACCGCGCGCGTCTGAAAATCGTGCTCGTGCTCGCCAGACAGGTTCCCCTGATCGTGATGGACGAACCACTGTCCGGCCTGGACCCGCTGGTGCGGGAATCGATCATCCGGACCGTGATTTCTTTCGTGGACATGGAAGAACAGACGCTTGTCCTGTCCACTCACGAAGTCGACGAGATTGAGCCTTTGCTGGACCGCGTTATTCTGATCCGGGACGGCGAGGTCGCCGGGGACGAATCGGTTGAACAAATTCAAAGCGAATACGGGATCGGACTTGTGAACTGGATGAGGCAGGTGGGCGGATAACGCCCGCCTGCTTTTTCTGTGCCCGGAAAAGAGGTTGACAAACTCATCTATAAACCAATATATTGGTTTTATGAAAACGAAACCAACTATACAACGAATTAAACGCCAATCGTTCCGCGACGAGATTTACGAGGCGCTGCGGCAGGCGATCGTTTCGCTGGAGCTGGAGCCGGGCGCCAAGCTCAGCGACCAGGAGCTGGCCGAGCAGTTCGGCGTAAGCCGCACGCCTGTCCGGGAGGCGCTCAAGCGCCTGGAAGACGAGGGGCTTGTCGAAGCGGTTCCGGGCTCCGCGACACGCGTCACGCCGCTGAAGCCCGAGGAAGGCAGGCACGCCTTCACCGTAGTGGCGGCGCTCCACGCCTTGGCCGCCCGTCTGGCCGTGCCCTGTCTGGGCCCCGAAGACTACGAAGCGCTGGAACAGTCCAACCGGGCGCTGGAGGAGGCTCTCGGCCGGAACGACGTTGCGGCGGCCATCGAGGCGGACGGCGCTTTCCACGCCGTATTTCTGCGGGCGGCAGGCAACCCGGAAATTATGGCCGCGCTGAAAGGCATCTTGCCTAAAGTGCAGCGGCTGGAAATTTCCCGGTTCGCTTCCGTTCACGGGCTTCAATCCGTCGAGCAGCACCGCGAAATTGCCGAAACCTGCCGGAAGGGCGATGCGGCGGCCGTCTCCCGTCTGGTCGAAGAGAACTGGCTCACCTTGGGGGAGCGGCTGACCGGGAGCAATCAAGCAGAGAAAGGCTGAACATCCATGAAACCGATACTGCTGGGTATTTTATCCGCCTTTTTCTTCGCCATTACGTTCGTGCTTAACCGTAAAATGGAGCTGGGAGGAGGGAGCTGGCTCTGGAGCGGCTCTCTGCGCTACCTCTTCATGGTTCCGTTCCTGCTCCTGATCGTAGCGGGCCGCCACAACCTGCAGCCTCTCTTCCGCGTCATGCGGCTGCATCCGTGGAAATGGCTCCTGTGGAGCACGGTCGGCTTCGGGCTGTTCTACGCGCCCATGTGTTTCGCCGCGGCCTATTCCCCCGGCTGGCTGACCGCCGGAACGTGGCAGCTCACCATCATCTCGGGCTCCCTGCTCGCCCCGCTCTTCTGGGAGACGGCCATGACTCCGGGCGGTCCCGTGAAAGTCCGCAGCCGGATTCCGCTGCGCGGGCTCGCGATGTCGCTCGTCATTCTGGCCGGCATCTTCCTGCTCCAGCTTGAGCAGGCCGGCTCGCTGACGGCGAAGGATTTGCTGCTCGGCGTCCTGCCGATCGTGGTCGCATCCTTCGCCTATCCGCTCGGCAACCGCAAGATGATGGAGCTGTGCGGCGGCAAGCTGGACGTGTTCCAGCGCGTGCTCGGCATGACGCTGGCCAGCCTGCCGTTCTGGCTGCTCCTGGCGGGCTGGGCTTACGCGAGCGCAGGACTGCCGAGCCCCGAGCAGACCTTCCAGTCGCTCACCGTCGCGCTGTCTTCCGGCGTCATCGCCACGATTCTCTTCTTCCGGGCCACGGACATGGTCCGGGAAGACGTGTCCAAGCTGGCTGCCGTGGAAGCGACGCAGTCGGGCGAAGTGCTTTTTGCCCTGGCGGGCGAGGTGCTGCTGCTGTCCGCCGATCTTCCTTCGGCATTGTCGTGGCTCGGCATAGGGATTATTGTGGCCGGTATGGTACTGCACAGCCATGTGTCTCATCAGCGGCCCGCAGCCCGCTCCCAGGCAGAACTTTCGATGGAAAAGTAACCGAGAATTTCCGGTTATCCCCAGAAACCGTACTCCCCAAAGAGAATTTCCTCTTCCTGGGAGGCGGTTTTTTTCGATTCACCAGAAGTTATCAACAAAGTTATCCCCATAATCTACACCTTTAAAAGCCCATCTGTGCATAGAATGGAATTTCATTATTAACATATCCACAACAAGACTTGTCCACAGGAGGTTCGCCCATTGCTTACAAAGAACCGGAAAAAGGAGATGGGCAGGCAAAATCGAATGTATGTAGAGACACTTTTACGGGATACATGTAAAAACCCGCAGGAAACCTGCCAGAAACCCGCCCGGAGCATAGAATGAGTGCGCAAAATGAAGGAGCTTACTTTAAAACACGTGGACGCCAAGCATTCCGATCTATGGATGCTGATTGAAAAACTGGACGAGGAGCTGCTTCAGCGCTATCCCGCCGAGGACATTTTCGGCCTTGACCGGGACGATCCCCGTTTGGATCAATCTGTTTTTGTGGTCGCATACGATGGCGACCGGCCGGTCGGCTGCGGAGGAATTCGTCCGCTTGATGCGGAGAGCACGGAGCTGAAGCGCTTTTTTGTGGACCGGGATTATCGCAAAAGAGGAGCCGCGGGACGCATGCTCGCGTTTCTGGAGGACCGGGCAAGGGAGCGGAATTTCGTTTCGGTCAAACTGGAAACGGGCCCGGAACAGCCGGAATCCCTCTATTTCTATAAGAAGCATGGCTATGCGGAAATCGACAGATACGGCGAATATATCGGCAGTGAAGCGAGTATCTGTTTCGAGAAACGCCTGGCGGGCGGGCCTGCCCAATCTTCCAAAGCTCCTACCGGGTAGAAGCAGAAGCAATTCGGGCCGGTTCGGGCAAAGCTCCGATCATAGGGTGCAGGATGCGGATAAAGACGGCAGGATACAGATAAAGGCGGCAGATTACCGGTTGACCACCGTCATGTGACGCCGGGCACCGCGCGCTGGGAGCTTCGCGTGGTGAGGAAAAAGAATGAAATCAATAAGGGGAGGGATACAAAATGGCGGTAACGACTTTATATTTGACCCGTCACGGGCAGACCGAATGGAACGTGCTCCGCAAAATGCAGGGGCATCAGGATTCTCCGCTGACTTCCCTCGGCGAAACCCAAGCGGTCTGGCTGGGCGAAGCGCTGGAGGAGGTGCCGCTGGACCGCATCTATTCCAGTTCGAGCCCCCGGGCTGTCCGGACAGCCGAGATTATCCGGGGCGCTCGTAAGCTGGACATTGCGGAGCGGGACAGCCTCAGAGAGATGAACCTCGGGGAGTGGGAAGGACAAATTTTATCGGATATCGAGCAGCGCGAGCCGGAGCGGCATCATGCTTTCTGGAAAGCGCCTCATGAATTTCGCGCGGGTGAAGGCGAATCGTATGAGGACGTAAGGGAGAGAGCGGTCGGTGAGATTTTGAGGATCACGGAAGAGAATCCGGGCAAAAGCGTGCTGATCGTGACTCACACGGTTGCCCTCAAGCTGATCATGGCGTATTTCGAAAGCCGCGATCTGCGCGATCTGTGGGAGCTCCCTTATATCCATCCGACCTGCCTGTGCAAGGTGGAGCTGGAGGACGGCGTTCCGCGGATCGTTCTGCACGCCGATATCTCTCATTATAAAAATGAAATCGAAGGCGCATTCTGAGCGGAAATGATTGATTTTTTTCATAGAGTATGCAAAAATACCACAAAAGATCGCATTGGATAATCATTCCGGTCCAGATCTGACGTAGAACTAAAAGCTGACCCGTCCCGGTATGTCCGCCACTCTTATGAGGCGATAAATCTAATCTTGTTAGGAGGAAGATAGGCGCTAGTCTATCGAACCGCGATGAAATTTGTCTGCGTTGAGTGCAACAAGGTGTTTGCCGAATTCCGTTATACCTGTACGTGCAATGGAATGCTTGATATCTCTCAGGATTTTACCGGTCTGGATGCCGATGAACTGAAGCAGCGTTTCCACAATCGGCTTTCCGACAGACTTTCCCCTTATGCAAGCGGAGTATGGCGTTATAAAGAACTGATTTTCCCGGAAGTGGAAGATTCGGCGATCGTGACCAAATACGAAGGAAATACGGGGCTGTACCGGAGCGATGCGGTTGCCTCTTACGCGGGGACAAGAAGCGTCTGGCTTAAGGCTCAGAGCGAGAATCCGAGCGGTTCCTTCAAGGACAACGGTATGACCGTTGCGGTTACGCACGGCCGTTCCCTGGGCTATGACCGGTTTACCTGCACCTCCACGGGCAACACGTCGTCTTCTCTTGCGATGTATGCTTCTCTGGCGGGCCGCAAATCTTACGTGTTCGTGCCGAACAAGAACATTTCCCTGAACAAAGTGCTGCAAACGTTAGCTTACGGCGCTAATATTTTCTCCATCGAAGGAACTTACGATCACGGCATCAAGTTTCTGGAGGAAAGCAGCGAGAAGCTTGGTTTATATATTTGCAACTCGATCAACCCGTTCCGCATCGAAGGCCAGAAGAGCATCGTGTACGAGCTGGCGCAGGTGATGAGCTGGAAGCTGCCCGACTGGATCTTCGTACCCGGCGGCGCGCTGAGCAACGTTTCCGCTCTCGGCAAAGGGCTCTCCGATCTTTATGCGCTCGGTCTGATCGATAAGCTGCCGCGCGTGGCGCTCGTGCAGGCGGAGGGTGCGAGTCCTTTCTACAAGATGGTCGCGGAGGGCAAAACGGCGCTGGAAGCGGAGCCGAATCCGTACACGAGAGCCTCGGCCCTCAACATCGGCGATCCGCCGAGCTGGCGCAAAGCGCAGCGCACCCTCCAGGAGACGAACGGCGTTGCCGTATCCGTCACGGACGAGGAGATTCTGAACGCGAAGGCGGTTATCGACGCGTCCGGCATCGGCTGCGAGCCGGCTTCCGCGGCGACGGTAGCGGGTCTGCGCAAGCTGGTTTCCCAGCAGATTGTGGACAAAGACGAGACCGTGGCCTGCATTCTGACGGGTAACATGCTGAAAGATACGGATGCGCTCCGCGAGTACCACCTGGAGGATAACAAACCGTTCTCCAACAAAATCATTCCGTCCAGCCTGACCTACGACGACATTTTTGCCATGATAAAATAAATGAGGTGCCAAGCCCCGTTTTTCCCGTAAGGGAGGACGGGGTTTTTCTTTATTAAGGCCGGGCCGCACAGCAAAAAGCCGCCTTCTCGCGAAAACGGCTCTTTCATTAAGCGGATTCCTTCTCCCGTAGGAAGGGGGTTATTTTTTGCTTGTCATAATGCCGTAGGCGACCCGCAGGATGAGCCCCAGGAACAGGCCGGTACCGGCAATGATGTAAATGATCGTGAAGATTTTACCCAGCTCGGTATGGGGAACGAACTCGGGATGTCCGACCGTGCTCAGCGTCGCCACACAGAAATAAAGGGCATCCAGGACCGAGAGCCCCTCCACCTGCGTGTAAAAAATCGTGCCGGACATAAGAATCAGCAGTATCAGCACGAACAGAACTTGAAAATCCTTTTCTTTAAAAGCGTGCCATAAACCGCTGACGAGTCTTTTAAGGGTGAGTATAAACGATACCATGGTTTCACTCCTGCTTCAGATGAAAGTGCGGGCTGTCGATACCGGCAAAGTGTCCGCTGTTCGTTGTCCGTGTTCCGTATTCCGTATTCCGAATCCGAGTTCGTTTTCAAAGCGGCGGCTGCCGTACAAAAGCTCCGGATCGCCTTAAGGAACCGCTTAGCCGGGAACCCGCCTACCAGGTACGTCAGGCTTCCGGTTTGACGAGCGCCTTCTGGCTCTGAACCTCGTTGTTCAGCGCGAGCATCCGGGCGTCCAAGGAGGCGATCAGATCGGCAGTGTCCTTAAGCTCCTGACGAATCTCAGCCGGAACGCCTTCGTTGTATTTGTAGTAAATTTTGTGCTCCAGGCTTGCCCAGAAATCCATGGCCACCGTGCGGATCTGGATCTCCACGGGCACATGCTCGATCCGGTTGGTGAGAAAAACGGGAATCTCAATAATAAGATGAAGGCTTTGATAGCCGTTGGGTTTCGGGTGCTTGATATAATCTTTCGTCTGGACAACCCGCACATCGTTCTGGCCGCAAATCATGTCATGGATCCGGTAGATGTCGGTCGAGAACGAGCAGATGATGCGGATGCCGGCAATGTCACGGATATAGGCGCGGGTGTTGTCCATCGTGATTTCGAGATTTTTACGTTTGAGCTTGGCGGCGATACTCTCGGCCGCTTTGATTCTCGTTTTCATATGCTCGATAGGGTTGTAATCGTGAATGAACTGGAACTCTTCGTTCAGGATTTGCAGCTTGGTGCCGACCTCATCCAGAGCAAATTTGTAGGTGAGCAGAAAATGCGCCCAGCTTTTCATGTTTTTTATATCCACAATCAAAATAAATCCTCCTAACCGGCCGGAAAGTCTGCCGGGTTTTCGAAAGGTACGGTTGGTATAAATTTTACAGGCTGCGGACCCCGAACACAAATTCCTCCGTATTTCGGCTTAACGCAGCCGTTCCGGAATACTTATCCTTGCCCTGAAAAGCGCAGACATATCCCTGCTTTACGCCGGATATCCGAAACAAGGACGTTCTGCCGAACGCCCTTGTCAGGTTTCAGGTCAGCTCTCGATGATATGCCCGATAAGTTCTGAGACATCCCGTTGCCTGGCGAGCGGGGAGAGCGCTTTTCTGAAAAGCTGATAAGTGGCGGGTTCATGCTGTTCCAGCCATTTTAGAGACTTTTTGGGCCCCCAATACCAGCGGCTTTTGAGCTTAAAGTATATTTCCAGACTGTCCGTGAGCATCCAGTGATACCTGAAATCGCCCTCGGCGTCGCCTTTTCCTGCCCGTTTCAACATTTTTTGAAGCCATGCCTTCTGAAAATCAGCCTCTTCCGGACCTAATTTTTCCGGTCCTTTCGCGACTATGGCTTTAATCTTCTCCAGAAAAGGAGCAGCTAGCCCGCAGCTGTCGGTCACAATTACACCATCATGAATATGCAGAAAACGGATCGGATCGTCCATGGACGATGTGGGATGAATCCAGGCATCGAGCAGCAGGCCGTCTATCCGGGAGGTGTCGTTTCTTTTGAAATTAAAATCCGAGAAGATCATAAGATCCAGATCGCTTTCGTCCGTATAATCCCCGTTCGCGTAGGAGCCGTAGAGGATAATCGAATGCCCTTCGTACTTGTCCGACAAATAGTCCGCTGCTTTTTGTATGTGTTCGTTGTTCATTGATATCCCCCGCTATCTATAATATTGCGTTATTCCGCTATCTGTTAATGAAGCGGGGAGGTAATCAAATGGGTGATATTCCGTATCTCATGGACAATCCTCCTTAGGCAAAATGAAAATGGCGTTCAAACTTTGGGAAGTTTAAACGCCATTCAGGGTAGGTTCATTCGTTTTCGACATTTCATATCGTTCTCCGCCAGCCTTTAGACAGCTATTTTAGGAAATTTAGAGAAGTGCTTTGAGTTCCCGGCAAGCTTTATCGTATGCCTGCCACAGCTCTTTAAAGATGGTGCCCGATAGATGAACGGTTCCGTTCTTGGCCTGACTTTCGATTTTTTCGATGAGCTTCGAAAATTGATCGATTCCAAGGCTAAGACTTGTCGATTTAAGGTCGTGTGAAATATATTGGACGGCGGTCAGATCGCCCGCCCGCATTTTTTCTTCCAGCTGATTCAGCTTGGAAGGCGTCTGCTCCTGGTACATGCCGAGCAGCATGGCCAGCACGCCGGGAGAGCCGGGTTCATCCAGCCCGTTAAGCTCCCGGATAACCTCCGGGATGAGCACATGCTCGCTCAGGGGCTCGGGCGGACCGGCGGGAAGCCATCTGCGGATGACGGACTGGAGCTTCGAGAGCTGGATCGGTTTCGTCAGGAAGTCGTCCATCCCGGCTTCCAGGCAGCGCAACCGGTCGCTCTGCATGGCGCTTGCCGTCAGCGCGACGATGGCGCTCCGCGGATGCCGGCGGGCATTCTCCCATTCGCGGATGAGCTGAGTCGCCTGGAGTCCGTCCATGACCGGCATCTGCGAATCCATCAGCACGAGCGCGTAATCTTTGCGGGAGCGCGCTTCCAGAGCTTCTTCGCCATTGCTCGCCGTGTCGATGTGCATAAAGCCCAGCTTCTGGAGCTGGAGAAGGGCGACCTGCCGGTTGATGGCGTTGTCTTCGACAAGCAGGAGCGGCTGGCTCCGCTCTTCGTCCGTGAAGGCGGGGCCGATGCCGTTTCCGGTCGGCTGCAGGGCGGCAGCCGCTTCCTGCCGGTATTCCGCTTCAGACGGAATCGCGAGCTGCAGCTCAAACCAGAAGGAGGAGCCGATGCCCACCTTGCTCGTCACATCGATGCGTCCTTCCATCCATTCGACAAGCCGCTTGCAGATCGAGAGCCCGAGGCCCGTGCTCTTCTGAGCGTCCTCCCGCTGGGTATGAGCCTGGTAAAACGGCTCAAACACGCGATTGACGTGCTCTTCGGGGATACCGACCCCTGTATCCGTTACTTCAAAGCGCAGAGTCTGGAAGCTCGCCGAGCTTTGCAGCAGGCGGATCCGGATGTGAATCTCGCCGCCGTCGGTAAATTTTATGGCATTTCCCGCTAAATTAATCAGAATTTGTCGGATTCTTCCTGCATCTCCGGTCAGAAATTGGCCTACGGATTCATCGACGGTCCCCCTCAGCTTATTTCGCTTACGGGAAGCGTTCGGTTCCAGAAGTCTCAGGGCGTGATTCAGGAGTTTCCGGACCTCGAAGGTTTCGGGTTCCGGCTGCATATGGCCGGCCTCGATTTTGGAAAGATCAAGTATATCGTTAATGATCGTCAGAAGAAGCGAAGCGGACTCTTCGATAATGGCGATGGATTGTTTCTGCTCTTCGGTCTGCAGAGTGTCGGCGAGGAGTTCGGCCATACCGAGAATGCCGTTCATGGGTGTGCGGATTTCATGGCTCATGGTGGCGAGAAACATGCTTTTCGCCTCATTGGCTCTTTCGGCCTCCGCTTTGGACTGGACCAGTTCTACATTTGTTTTGGAAAGCTGTCTCTGCAGCGTAATCAGTTCGTTGTTCAGGGAGCTGAATTGGGTAAGGGCTTGTTCTTCGCGCTGTCTTGCCTGAATGACCTGCTGGGAAAGCTTCTCGATCGTTTGGCGATAATGGGCGATTTCCAGGCGTTCGTCCTCTGTTTTCATATTGGGATCCACGTAGAATCCTCCTTCCTCGGTAAACGAACGGTCTCAGGTGGACCGGGCTAGTTCGTTTCCGATACGGTGGTGTTTCCAGTGGTCCGCCAGCCGAATGGCTTCCTGCGCGTCGTTCGCATAACCGTCCGCTCCGACTTTGCGCCAGAGATCGCGGTCAATATTGAACGGCAGTCCGCCCACCAGAATGTGCACATATTGTCCTGCTTCACTGCTGCGGATTTCGGCAATTAGCTCTTCCACCAGATGCACGTGAAACGTCATCGTCGCCGAGATGGCGACTAGCTGTGCTTTCTTCTCGACAAGGGTGCGGATCAAACTGCGCGTAGGGACATTGGCGCCCAGATAGTAGGTGTCCCAACCGTTCAGTTCGAAGAGATCGGCGACCATGCGTAATCCGATTTCATGCAGCTCCTGTCCCACGCAGGCGGCCACCATCGTGTTACCGCTGCGCTCGGTTGCAAACAAGTGCGGATACAAGTGCGACATTATCATTTGTGTGGCAGCCGTGCACAAGTGTTCCTGCGCGACGGTAATCTGATTGGTCTGCCACAGCCGGCCGATTTCTCGTTGAGACGGTTGAAAGACATGGAGGTACAGGTCGGCTATAGCCATGCCTTCCTCCAGCTTCGTTAAAATGAGCTTCAGCGCCTCGCGGCGGTCCGCCCGCAGGATAGCCTCGGTATAAGCGATAGCCGTTTCCGAGAAAGGCCCTTCTTCGGGCAAGAAAGTTTCCGAAGCCTGGGCACATTGAATCTGATGAAGTCCGACTTCGAGGTACTCGCCGATCAGCGCGCGGTCCGCTTCCCCGAAATGAGCGTTAATCGCTTGTTCGATCATCTGGAAATTCAGCGCCAAATCTTCCCTGGAGACTTGATAGCCGGACAGCAGCTCCGTCATCCAGGATGTGTAGTGATTGAACAAGTCGGGACTTCTCATATATACGCTCTCGGCCAAGTACTTGATGCTGTAACCGGAGTCTTGAATCGTCAGCAAACGTCCGCGCTCGCCGAACCGTTCCACAAGATCCGGCTGCTTCTTGTATTGAAGCTGAGTCACATACTCCGCTAAATCCTCCGCCATTTGAAAAAGGCGTCTGCCCGTTTCCTCATGATTCATGATAGGGTGACCTCCTTTAAAGGCATCGTCGATACCACATTTTAGTAGACGGGAAACTCGGACGTTTCTATCATTATACCCTTTTTCGGCATAATTGGAAATTGTCTGGCTCGCGGAAAGGCTTAAAAAGTTAAGATAATGGACCGAAATGTATGTTAGGATGGTGCTATCTGCATGTTTCGGCATGATCTGAACAACTTATCAAGCGGGGGATAGACAATGAGGCGCTGGCTGGATCGTTCGCTGAAGCGGAAACTATCATTTTTGATGCTGGTATCCATAGGGATTCCGCTGTTGTCTTTCGGGATATTTTCCTATCAAATCGCTTCGTCGGTAACGGAAGAAAAGGCGAAGCAGTCCGGTTTCGGGCTTCTGACCCAGATGAGAACCAACATGGAGCTTATGGTCCAGGACGTAGAAAATATGTCCATCTTTCTGATCGGGCAGCGGGACGTGCAGCAGTATTTGTCCGATACCCAGTGGGATGCGCTAAGGCCTACCATTATTATAGGGTTTCTGACCAACCTGGCGTTCTCGAAACCTTATATTGCCGAAATTACGATAGAGTCGGCGAGAGACCTGCCCTCTTTATCCAATACCAGCATCGTCAGTTCCGGCATGCCCGACTGGCCGGGACCCAAAGACGCTGAACCGGGCAACCGTCCGAAATGGTGGACGCCGATGTATAAGAACCAGACGACGATCGGCGAGAAAACGGTGATTTCCCTCGTGCGGCCCATCCGCAGCGTGAATACGTTCGCCCATTTGGGCAGCCTGACGATCAGCCTGGATGAGAAAGTGATCGCCGACACCTTGCGCAAATCAAACATCAGCGAGGGCGGCAGCGTCCTGCTTGTGAACGAACAGGGCAAAATCATCGCCGGTGCCGGTATGGAGTGGCTGAACCGTCCCTTGTCCGAATGGATGCCGGGAATGCCCGGGATAACGGAGACCTCGGGGTCCTTTAATGTGGGACAGGGCGTCGACAGGAACACGGTTCTGTACGATACGGTGCCCGGGGTGGACTGGAAGCTGGTCGGTATTATGCCGTACAAAAACTTCCGCGAGCAGAACCGTTACGTGCTGCTCTTAACGGCGGCGGCCGTTGCGATCGCGGTAGTTCTCGTAGCCTCGCTCGTCATTTTCTTCGTCCAGCGCGTGACGAAGCCGCTGCTTATGCTGACCCGGTTCCTCAAGGATACCGATCCGGAGGAACCTATGAAAGCCCTTCCGGTCACGTCGGCCGACGAGGTCGGGCAGCTGATGCGGAGCTACAACCGGTTAAGCGACCGGATAGAGCGGCTGACCGAGCAGGTGAAGCTGAACGAAGCGCGGAAGAAGGAGACCGATATGCTTGCTCTTCAAGCGCAGATTCATCCGCATTTTCTGTACAATACGCTCTCATCGGTCCACTGGATGGCTCTGATGAGCCAGGATATGAAAATAGCCGAGATGGTCGGCCACCTCAGTGATTTTCTGCGGTTCAGCCTGAACAAGGGGGCGGAATACTGCGAGGTGCAGCAGGAAGTTTCCCACGCGGAGCACTACGCCGCCATTCAGGCTGTCCGCTATCCCGATAAATTTGATATCGAGTTTGTCGTGGACCCGGATATCCGGCAGAAGCAGGTATTGAAGCTGCTGCTTCAGCCGCTCATTGAGAATGCGCTCATACACGGCATCCAGAAGCAGCGCGAAAAAGGCAGCATCCGCGTCTACGCGCAGCGGATGGGCACGGAGCTGACTTTTATGGTGGAAGATACCGGGGTGGGAATCGAGCCGGATAAATTGAACGAAATCCGGGCGGCCTTGTCGGCCGCGGACGAGCCTGTCGTGCCGGGCAGCTACGGACTGCGCAACGTTCACCGGAGGCTCCAGCTTCATTACGGCAGCGAGGCGGGGCTGCATATCCGCAGCATCGTCGGAGAAGGCACGGTGATCACATTTATGATACCGATTGTGGAGGGGGCGGGGACAGCATGAATATTCTGATTGTCGATGACGAAGTCATTATCCGCACCGGTTTAAGCACGGTCATTCAGTGGGGAGAGCTGGGCTTTCGTCTCCTTCCGGCCGCGGAGTCGGCGGAAGAAGCGCTGGAACGTGCCGCCGCCGAGCATCCCCATATCGTGCTGACGGACATCCGGATGGGCGGCATGGACGGAATCACGATGTCCGAGAAGATGAAACAGATCCTCCCGGACAGTGAAATTATCGTGCTGACGGGCTTCGACGATTTTGCTTACGTTCAGCAGGCTATCCGCGGCGGCATAGGCGATTATTTGCTGAAATCGAGCCGGCCGGAAGAAATTATCCGGGCCGTGATGAAAGCCAAGCAGCGGATTGTGAGCAAGTGGGACGCCCGCAAGGCGGACAATATGCAGCGCGGCGCCTTTCGCAGCAGGCTGCTGGAGCGTCTGGTGACCGAAGGCATCGACGACGCCGATTCGCTGGAGCAGGTGCCCCAGGTACTGACCAAGCTCGGCCTTCCTCATCCGCCGGAAGCGGCGGCGGGCGTGTGCCTGCAGGTCATCCTGATCAGCGTGCAGGGCTGGGGCGACAGCCGCGCTGCGGGGAGCCTGCTCCAGTTCGCCGTCGACAACATGCTCGGCGAACTGCTGCCCTGCGAGACCCTGCGGCGCAGAGACGACATCGTCGTTCTGCTCCGGGCGGATAGCAGGGACGCGGATGCGCTGCGGAGCAGGCTCGGCCGCATCTCGGACAAGCTCAAGTGCATGCTGTTCACCGCCGCAGGCTCGCGTGTAACCGGTCTGGGGCAGGTGCCCCGCTCATACCGGGAAGCGGTCTATACCGCATCGTTCCGCGGCTTCGCGGGAGCGGAAACGCTGCTTGCCTACGAAACGGTGAAGGGCCGGAAGGGCGGGCGCACGGTCTGCTCGAAGGAGGAAGAATCCGGCCTGACGATTCTCCTTAAGAATGGCAACCCGATCGAACTGCGCAGCTTCGTGCAGAAGGCGCTTGACGGCGAGATCGCCGATGCCGAGGCAACGCCCGCTTCGCTGAAAGCCTACTCGGATTCGCTAGTCGTCGCGGCTCACCGCTGGCTGGAGCGGACCGCCGCGGCGCTCGGCATGCCGCAGCTTCCCCGCTTGCCCGAGAAGGACCCGGCCATACGCGTTCAGGGAGATCCTCTGGCGGGAGACGGAGCGGGTGCCGAAGGACAGGGCGATCTCCAGGAGAACCTGTACCTGCGCCTGCGCGTCATTATGGAAACTTATTATCAATACGTGTCGGAAGACGGCGTTCTCTATATCAAGAAGGCGATAGCTTATATCCAGGATAATCTCGACCGGACTCTGACTCTTCAGCAGGTGGCGGGGCACGTTCATGTTCATCCGAATCATTTCAGTGAAGTTTTCAAACGGGAAACGGGCGTGAACTACATTGAATTCGTCATGAGGGAGCGTATCCGCCGTGCCGCCGAAATATTAAGCGAGACTCCCGTCAAGGTCAGCGAGGTGGCCAAGAAGGTCGGCTACGAGGATATTAAATATTTCAGCCAACTCTTCAAAAAATACACGGGACAGACGCCGACGGAATTCCGTGCGGGACGCGAAGGCAAGCAGTGAGCGGGGGACCCGGTCCCGGCCGTTGACCGGATTTGTGTTTTTGGGAAATCGGATAACGTCCGCAAGCAGGAAATTCCGGCCCCGGATTCGGCAGGTTGAAGGCTCCCCGATTCCGTGGATAGCAGGAGGCCCCGGTTGCACGCGGCCCTGCAGGTGTTTAAAAGGAAGGCTCCGCGATGCTTGCCTGCATCTGCGGAGCCTTCCTTTGTTCCAGGTATTGGATGGGGGCGATGTATAAAAGGGCTGAATTTACCCCACCCTATCCCCGAAATCAACCCCCTTTTGACAATGGCTGTCCCCTTTTATACTAAAAAAGAATAGAGATAAGGAGGGGTTACACATGATGAAAAAAACGGCAAAAACAGGTATTGCGTTGATTCTGTCACTCTCATTGTTATCCGCATGCAGCAAAGAGCCGGCAGCAACGGGCACGGGCGACGCCGCTAAAGGAACCGAGAAAGTAAAGCTGTCCCTGTGGCACAACTTTACGGGAGAAGACGCACGCGCCAAAACGATGCGGGCGATCATCGAAGAATACAAAAAGGCGAACCCGAATGTGGACCTTGAAGTACAGGCGATTCCGCCGGACGGTTACAAAACGCGTTTGAAAACGGTTGCAGCGGCAAACGAAATGCCGGATCTGTTCCAAATGTGGCCGGGCGCTATGACCAAAGAATTTGTAAGCGGTAACTTGCTTCAGCCTGTAGGCGATCTGCTCGACAAAAATCCGGAATGGAAGAACGGTTTCCTCCCGAACTCCTTCGACGATTTTACGGTAGACGGCAAAGTGTACAGCATCCCGATGTCGTTGTCCCCGACCTCTATCCTTTACTACAACAAGAAAATTTTTGATGATAACGGCGTAACGGTACCTAAAACTTGGGATGAAATGATGAAAGCTGTCGAAACGTTCAAATCCAAGAAAATTACCCCGATCGCTCTGGGCAATAAAGCGGCATGGCTTGCGCAGTCCAGTATCCTCAGCTCTCTGGCCGACCGTTACACAGGTACGGAATGGTTTATGAAAGCGGCGGCACAAGACGGCGCGAAGTTCACGGATCCCGAATTCGTAGCTGCTCTGAAAGCGCTGCAGGACCTTGGCAAGGCGGGAGCTTTCCAGGAAGGCTTTAACTCCATCGACAACACTCAAATGGAGCAAATGTTTGCACAAGGCAAAGCGGCTATGATGATCGACGGCGGATGGGCGTTGACGAACCTGACCAACGGCGCGCAGCCGGAAGCGTTGAACAACATCGAAGTCACGGTGCTGCCTTCCGTTCCTAACGGCAAAGGCGATCCGAAATCCCTCTCCGGCGTTGTAGGCATTGGCCTCGGCCTCAACAAGAAAGTGGAGGGTGCGAAGAAAGAAGCGGCTGACAAGCTGATCCAGGCCATGGCCGGACCGGACGCGCAGAAGCGCACGCTGGAGTCCAACCAGCTCGTTTCCTATAAAGTCGAGCTGGACAAGAGCAAGGTTTCCTCTCTTTTCGCGAAAGTGAACGATCTGGTCAGCCAGGTAAAACGTACGCCGGTTTATGATTCCCAGCTTTCCTCCGCGGCTTCCGAAGTGATCAACAACGGAATCCAGGAGCTTCTGATGGGCGGCAAACCGGAAGATATCGCGAAGAAACTGCAAGATGCCCAGGCGAAAGCCCTAGGCAAATAACACGATTTCTTCAGTAAAAGAAGCGGGGCGCTGGTCGCCCCGTTTTTAACAAAGAGAAGCGGAGAGATTACCCGAACGGCGGAGTAAGACCCGACGGAACAACGGACGGCCCGATGTCGGCGCCTCCGGGAAGCCGGAAGATATACAAACGATGGAGCTCATAAACAAAACGATCCCGGCGAAAAGCCGGGCACTAAAATTCCGGTAGGAAAAAAGCACGGCGGAAACGGATCCGCAGCCTGCCTCGCATTATGCAGTCTGCCGCTGTTTCCGTACGCTGCTTCACCGGTGAATAACCATGCTTCCTGATAGGTTTAGTAGATATTATGAACCGCCTAGAAGGTACACCAACAGGAGGGGAGAGACGCCATGATTTCCACGTCAAGAAGGACCAACTTTATCGTGCTTGGTCTCCTGCCCGCGCTGCTTATTTACAGCGTATTTGTCATTATCCCGATTTTCTGGTCGGCGTATTACGGATTTTTCGACTGGAAAGGGATTGGAGAAGCCAAGTTCAACGGATTTGATAACTATGTCGAAGCTCTGAAGGATCCGATCTTCTGGCTCGCGTTAAAAAATAACCTGATCGTGGTAGCGGCCTCCGTCTTCGGACAAGTGCCGATCGCGCTCGTGCTGGCCCTGGTGCTGCGCAAGAGTAACTTTTTCCAGCGTTTCATCCGTTCGGCGGTATTTATGCCGATGGTGCTTTCGTCGGTCGTTGTCGGGATTATTTGGAGCTACATTTATCACCCGCAAATCGGGATTCTGAATTTCCTGCTCGATGCGGTAGGGCTGGAATCGTGGAAGAAAGCCTGGCTTTCCGACAAATCGGTCTCCATGCTCGCGCTGACCGTTCCGATTATCTGGAACTATATCGGGCCTTATCTGATTATGTTTATCGCGGCGCTTCAAAATATTCCTTCGGATATTGACGATGCCGCCATGATCGACGGGGCGACGGGAAGCCGCAAGCTGTTCTCCGTTACGCTGCCGATGATCTGGGATACCGTGAAGGTCACGATCGTGCTCTGTATTTCGGGAAGCTTGAAAGCTTTCGACCTGATCTATGTCATGACCGGGGGCGGTCCTGCGCATTCAACGGAACTGCTCGCCTCCTATATGTACAACAACACGTTCTCCGTCTACCGCTTCGGTTACGGCAGCGCCATTTCCACGCTGATTATCATCATCAGTCTGGTGCTGATCGCGGGAAGCCAGCGTCTCATGAGACGGAATCAGGCTGTATGACGAAAGGAGGAGGGCTAGTATGCCACAGATGACCGGAACCGCCGTTCCTCCCGTGAAAGGGACGGAACCCGCCCGCAAAGATAGCGTTTTTGGCAAGCTTGCCAAAAGCTCGATTTCAAATATTTTGCTCGCGGTATATGCGCTCGTTACGCTGTACCCGCTGATCTGGCTGTTTATCAGCGCATTCAAGACCAACGACGAATTTTTCGCTAAGCCTTTCGGCCTTCCGACGGAATGGAAATGGAACAACTTCGTGCAGGCCTGGAAAGTGGCCGACATCGAGACGGCCGTCATCAACTCGGCGATCGTCACGCTGGTCGCGCTTGTGCTTACCCTGGCGATCGGCGCACTGACCGCGTTCGTGCTCTCCCGCTTCTCGTTCCGCATGCGCGGACCGCTGATGGGCTACTTCCTGCTCGGCATGCTCATCCCCGTGCACAGTACGCTTGTGCCGCTGTTCATCATGCTGAAGAAAATCGGCATGCTCGATACGTACGGTGCGCTGATCCTGCCGTACGTCGCCTTCGAGCTGCCGGTAGCCATCTTCATCATCGCGGCTTACATGACGTCGGTGCCGAAGGAAATCGAGGAAGCGGCGCTGATCGACGGTACGGGCTACTGGGGCATTTTCACCAAAATGCTGCTGCCCCTGTCCGTTCCCGCGCTGTCCACCGTCGGAATTCTCGCGTTCCTGCGCTACTGGAACGATTTCGCGTTCGCGCTCGTGTTTATTAACAAGCCGTCTCTCAAGACGCTTCCGCTCAGCTTGTCGCAGTTCGCTACCGGCTTCGGCACGGACTACAGTCTGACAATGGCGGCCATGGCCATCTCGGTCATCCCGACCATTCTGATCTACCTGGCGTTCCAGGAGCAGATCATGAAGGGCATGGTTGCCGGGGCGGTTAAAGGGTAAGGAAGATACGTACGCACAGCAATAAATATCAAAAAGCCTCCGTAAACGGACACATCCGAGTGTTCCGCCAGGAGGCTTTTTGTGCTGGATAGGTAGCAGCAGGCCGAGCATCTACAGACTCACAGCCACATACGCGAAAATCACGATAAAAATCAAATAAGTTATCCCGACATTTTTCATGTAAGAGCTAAAGCCTTTGTTTCTTTTGTAATCCAGGTACCCACACAGGAAGGCCGCAGCGATCAGCAAGCACGACATAGCAAGTGTAAACAGGGGACTGAAATTCAGGAATTTTAACATCAACAATGCGGCAATGCTGAAGAAGGAATAAAGAAGAGCAATCAAACCATCACCTCCGGGCCATCGAACTACGCCAAAATTACGTTTTTATTTGTATATTTTACCATAAATTCTATCCGGAAAAGCGCCCTATCCGCTCGAGTAAAGACAGAAAAAAATCCCTTCCAAGCAAACAATTGTTTACTCGGCAAGGGATTTTTTCCGCTTTCTTCTATGCGAACGTTCGGGCCTTGTACAGCGCGCCTGACAGGCTTTGAACGGTGTGAGGGAATCAGCTGCCCGGAGGCAGGCAGGGCCGTGGTCCGTTACTGGACGCGGCTCTGTTTTTTGTTTCTCATTTTTTCGAAGGCCATGTCAACGAGTTTCGGGAGCACCGCCACTAAAACTCCTGTCGCAACCTTTTGCATCAAGGAAGATTTCATGACTCATTCTCCTCTCTTGTTCTGTTGTATTTCTTCTTAACCGGAGGGGAAAAGGATGAAACGGAAAGAAATCTTTTAACACAAATTACCATAAATGACCATTCTCTTGCTGCTTTAAAAATAGATAAAAAATGTCGGAATAAGCCCCTTTTTTAATATTTCTGTAAACAAAACTTAATAAATATACAGGATTGTAAACATTGACAGCTTTTAACAGGCGGAGGATAATAATTGTAACTTATGGAAAAAGGAGGGGTGACAGCGAGCAGGTTATCGTTTGTATTGGAGTTTGTGAAAGCAAGAATCGGTTGTACCCACACACATTAACCCTTTAAAGGAGTGTAGACATGTACGATAAAATCGTAGACATTTTGTGCGCTATCAAAGAAGATCAACCGGAACTCCGTCATTCCCTGTCCCCCGAAACGGACCTTAATAACGATATAGGCCTCGATTCTCTGCAAATGATCCAGTTTATGCTGAAAGTCGAGGATCAGACTGAACGTGGCCATCGACTACGACCAATTCGATTACGAGCATCTTGAATCGATCGAAGCGTTTATCTCTTTTTTGAAAAGCTGCCAGTCTCAGGAGCAGCCGCTGTACGAAGATGTCAAGCAGTAAGGCAGGCGCGATTCCGAAAACCGTCATGGGAACCTTTGATCCCGAAACGCGCTGGAGGGATCCGGATCTGGCCCGGCTGCCGGCAATGCCCGATAAGGACCGTGAATCGATTGTCCTTTGTATGGACGACCTGTTGTTTCCGTTCTGCGGACCGGACGATGTTTTATACAGCCGATGCAAAATCGACCCCGCGCTGCACGAGTACCTGGACGGGTTAGGCTTCTCCTTCCGGAATCGTTATCTCTACGATTTGAACGACGAGAGGGAGCCCATGCCGGGACCGGAAGACTTCAGGCGGTGCGTGTTCCGGATCGCGGCCGGTGAGGCCGCACCTGCCGCTCCGGACAACCGGGTGCTACAGGCCGCCGGTTCCGGTTATTCCGCCGGAGCGGCGCAACCGCCGGTAACTCCCGCTACGGCTGCCGGAGCTTCCCGGCAAGCGCATCCGGGGGAAGAAACCGGTGCCGCCGGAATCTTGTCTCCGTACGCGATTACGGCGGAGACGGAAGAATACGTGCGGGCCGCCGGGCCGCTGGGGTCCCTGCCCGACCTGGAGACGGTTGTGCGCGTCAATTCGAAGATGTACTCCAACCGTCTCCTGGCCGCCATCGGTGAGACGTGCTACGGCACGGAGGCGGGCAGCGCAGCGGAAGTGGAGGCCGCCGGGAACGAGCTTCTGAAGCAGGGGCCCTACCTGCTGAAAGACCCCTTCGGCGTTTCGGGCAAGGGCAATCTGCTCATCGACAGCGAAGCGATGCAGCGAAGAATCGCGGAGCACCTGCACAAACAGGAGAGAAGCGGACTGCGCTCTCATTTCTTGCTGGAGCCCCTGCTGAATAAAGCGGTCGATTTCAGCTCTCACTGGCTCATCCGGGAGAACGGTGAAGCGGAATTGGTCTCCGTTCAGCGGATGATCAACCACCAGCAAAATTACGGTGGATCGATCAAAGCGGATGAACCGTTTATTGCCCTGCTGGAGAACGCCGGCTATTTCGGTACTATGCAGAAGGCACTCCGGCTGCTGGCGGAGGACGGCTATCACGGCTTCGTCTGCTTCGACTCGATGATACTTGAAGACGGGGAAGTCGTATCCATCGTGGAAATCAACGCCCGCAAGTCGATGGGCCTCATTAACGCTTATCTCGATAAATGCTGGGAGAAGCAGGGCCGTACCGGCTGGCTTACGTTCCTTTCCCTCGGGCTTCCGGAAGGCTTCGCGTTCGTCAGTCTGCTGAACGCTCTGCGGACATCCGGTCTGCTGCTGGCGGACCCTGGCGGGTACGGGATCGTTCCTCTTTCATCCAATACCTTGATGGTCAATGAGATCCTCACCCGCCGCCGCATGGCCGAAGGAACGCTGAGCAAGCGGGGCATGCCGAAGGGGCGGCTGTATGTATCGGTAGTCGGCCGTGACGACGAACACCGCAGCGGGCTGATCGAAGGCTTGCGGCACGTTCTCGCCGACTTATCCGTTAAAGTATACAACTAAATCTGCAACTCGGGAGACTGCGCATGAACTCAACTTCGGTAACCTTGCTGGCGTCGGGGAATTCACTCGGCGCATACATTCCGGCTATGCATCTGCACACGTATCTGCGGGGCAGGGGAGTCGGATCGGACGTTCAAGTTCTGGAGAACTTGTATCACGAAGAAGTCAGGAACAAGATCCGGGCTACCAAAAAAGCGTTTCATGCGGACTTTTCCGTAGCCCGTATGGGGCATAAGCTGGCCAGACCCGTCGACACTTCCCTGAACGAGGAAGCGGTCCGGAGGCTGCTGGAGGACTGGATGCGGGCCGGCATTACGCGGTTTGCGGTGTTCACCGGCTTTTGGCTGCCGATTCTTGAGCGCTACAAGGCTGCTGCGGGCCGGCCCCTGGATATCCGGCTGATCCGGCTTGACGCGTGGGATACGCCGTCGTTCAAGGTGCACAAGCAGCTGTATCCCGGCTACGACAACGTCTGGTTCTATGAGCCCTCGGGGCTGTCCCCAAGCGGCTACATCGCTTCCGACGAAGCGGAGCCCCTGCCTTACGCGCAGCGCGCCGGACGCATCCTGATCCACGGAGGAGGCTGGGGGATCGGCACTTACGCCGAAACGATCCGCGAACTCCGCGCGCTGGGACGCCGGCTCGATGTGATCGTCTACGACCCCTCCGAAGTGGAGGAGGACGACGGGATTACGCGCTACTTCGGAACGGATGCCTCCTGGGACCCGTGGAGCCGGGACGCGCAGGGGCGGCACACGTTTCCGCCGATGGTCCGCTATGTCCGTGAGCAGGGAGTTCTCAGGGAGTATCCGCTCCGGGATTACTCCGAGTACACGGACTTGATGCGGGACTGCGCAGCAATCATCAGCAAGCCCGGGGGAGCTACCTTGAACGATTCGCTTTCGTTCGGAATCCCTTTTGTCATGCTGGAGCCGTTCGGCGACCACGAGCTCCATAATTCGGCCTACTGGGAATCCTGCGGTTTCGGTATCCGGTTTGCGGAGTGGCAAGCCCGGAATTTTTCGGAGCATCTGCTGGAAGGGATTTGCACGCGATTGCTGGAACAGCGGTCGAAAATCAACCATTTTGGGAGGAATACTTATGCAGCCGAAAACAGCAGTTACGTTTGACCAACTTACGTTCCGTAATATGAAAAGGACCCTCGTTCCGCTGGCGGAAACGGGAAGGAAGCGCAGGGAAGACCCGGCTTATGCGGCCCCCGTGCCTTACGAGATCGGAATCAAGCTCAATAACGGCTGCAACCTGCGCTGCAAGCATTGTTTCGAATGGAATCCGGAAGGTTTTCACCACGGCTTCGCCAAAGAAGTGAAGAACGACGAAATCGAAATTCCCGTGGTGGAGAAGCTGCTGGCCGAAACGAGAGAACGCAAATCGCGCGTGTTCCTGTGGGGCGGCGAGCCGCTTTTCTACTCCAAGTTCGATGAACTGGCGGAACTGCTGGCCAAAGAAGACCGGTACACAACCATTTGTACGAATGCGATCCTTATTGAGCAGAAACTGGATTCCATTCTGAAAATGTCGGAGAACCTGGTCATGCTGGTCAGTCTGGAAGGTTTCGAGAAGGAAAATGACGCGATCCGGGGCAAAGGCACGTTCAAGAAAGTGATTCACGCCGTCAAGCTGCTGCTGGATCTGCAAAAGCAGGGTATCTACAAAGGCAAGGTGTCCGTAGCCTTGACCGTAAACGATCAGATGGTCGGGCAGCTTTACGATTTTATGGAATACTTCGAAGAGATGGGCGTCGATTCCGTTTACTTCTGCTTTCCTTGGTACATCCCCAACGATACGGCCGAGAAAATGGACACCTACTTCGACGCCCATTTCCCGCACCTGGCCGCCCGTTTCGAGGAAGGACACAAAAACAGCTGGCATTCGTTCACGTTCCACATCTCTCCCGACAATTTCGATACGCTGATCGAAGATCTGAACCGTGTCAATTCCCGGGTGTGGAATGTTCGCGTCCGCTACCAGCCCGCTCTGGAGCCCGAGGAAGTGGAAGGCTTTATCCGGGGCAGCGAGAAGCCGGCCATGAAACGGACGAAATGCTTCTCGATCTCCAACCGGATGGACGTTATGCCGGACGGCAAAGTGAATCCGTGCAAATTTTTCCCGGAATTCAGCGTCGGCAATTTGAATGAAGAGAGCGTGGCGGATATTTTCCACGGCGAGGATCTCCGCAAGCAGCGTGAAGTACTGGCCTGCGGTCTGATGCCGATTTGTTCCAAATGCGTGCTGCTTTACAACAACGGAATTTAAACGTTTAAACTTTATGCCGCCCTATCAGGCAAAACAGGCAATCGTTCAGGAGGAGCAGGGATGGACTTCATCCGTGTGCGGGAGCTGCACAAATCGTTCGTATATTACCGGAAAGAAGCCGGGCTGAAAAATTCGCTGAAAAATTTATTCGCCCGTAAGTCACTGGTGAAGGAAGCGGTTAAATCCGTTTCCTTCGACATCGGTCCCGGCGAGTGTGTCGGATTTCTCGGGCCCAACGGGGCGGGAAAAACCACGACGCTCAAAATGCTGTCGGGCATTCTGTATCCCACCGGCGGTGAAGCCGATGTGCTGGGTTATGTGCCGTGGGAGCGAAAAAATGAGTTTAAACGGCTTTTTTCCATTGTGATGGGCCAGAAAAACCAGCTATGGTGGGATCTTCCCGCAAGCGAATCGATTTATTTGAACAAATGTATCTATGACGTGGACGACGATCTCTACCGCAAAAACCTTGCGGAATTATCGGAAATGCTGGATGTTCAGGAGCTTCTGAATGTGCAGGTGCGCCGGTTATCCCTGGGTGAACGGATGAAAATGGAGCTGATCGCCGCTCTTATCCACCGGCCACGGCTGCTTTATCTCGACGAGCCGACGATCGGCCTCGATTTTCCTTCCCAGAAGAAGGTCAGGGAGTTTCTGAAATATTACAATGAACAGTTCGGTGCGACGATTCTGCTGACGAGCCACTACATGAAGGATGTGGAGGATCTGTGCAAGCGGACGATCATCATCAACGAAGGAAGTCTGCTGTATGACGGGGACCTCCATAAGATCAACGATCTTTTCGGCGAGCAGAAAATTATCCGGCTGCAGTTTTCCGAGCCCGTTGCGGAACAACGGTTGGCCAAATTCGGCAAAATCGTCAGCGGAGACGGCTACAATGCCGTTTTGGAACTGCCGAAGCACCGCCTGAAGGAAGTGTCGCGCGCCGTACTCGACGCGTTTCCGATCGTGGACTGGACGATAGAAGACGTGCCGATCGAGGAAAGCATTTCGATGCTTTACCGCAAGGAATCCGCCGGATGAACAGACGCAAATTGTATACGGCGATTTTTTCGATGGGCGTCCAGCATTCGATGGAATACCGGTTTCACTTTTTTCTCGGTCTGCTCGGGGCCGCCTTTCCGATCATGGTCCAGTATTTTATCTGGACGGCGGTCTACCGGCATTCCGGACAGGCGGCGCTTTTCTCGTATTCGTACGGCCAAATTATTTTGTATACGATTTTGGCGGGGCTGGTTTCCAAGCTGATCGCCACGCAATTCGAGCACCAGATTGCCGACGATATCAAAAACGGCGGCCTTAACAAATATTTGATTAAACCGGTAAGTTATTTCGGTTACCGGCTGGTGTCCTTCTTCGGACAGAAGGCGATCTATTACGGAATTACGATGCTGCTGCTTATCGGGATTATCTGGATTTCGGCGGCGAGGAATGTGCTGGATGTCCAGGCCGCACGTCTGGTCTTGTTCGCCGTCACGCTGTTGGGAGGGCTCCTGCTCAATTTCCTTATTGCCTACTGCATTTGCGCCAGCGCGTTTTATTTGCATGAAATCTCGTATTTTTTCGTCATTACAAGTCTGCTCGTCAATATTTTGAGCGGAGGCATGTTTCCTTTGGAAATTTTCGGGGACACGGTTGTGAAGGCGCTTCAATACACGCCGTTTCCGTATACGATTTATTTTCCGGTCAACGTCCTCAGCGGCAAGACGGAAGCGGCGGCCATGTACCAGGGGCTGCTGATACAATGCGGGTGGATCGTGCTGTTCTTCTGGCTATCCCGCCTGACATGGCGTGTATCCATGAAGAAATATTCGGCGGTTGGGGGGTAGCGGACGTTCCATATGGTTAAAATCGCGAGAAAATACGCGCTCCTGTACGGCATGTTCATCAAAAACTGCCTCATCGCCCAGATGGAATTCCGGGGCAACTTTGTGATGAGCCTGCTGGTCGAATCCGTTTATCTGCTGGCCAAGCTGTTGTATGTGCTCGTCGTGTTCCGTACCGATCTTCACGTGGACGGGATACCGCCCGAGGGGCTGCTCCTTTTTATCGGCATGCATACGGTGGCGACCGGAATTTATGTCGGTCTGTTTTTTACAAATTTCATGAAAATTCCCGAGTATATCAAGGACGGGACGCTCGATCTCATGCTGACGAAGCCGGTCTCCCTCCAGTTTATGGCTTCCTTGCGCTATGTCGATCTGGCGCTTCCGATTCCCGATATTCTGGTCGGGTTCGTCATGGTCGGCATCGGCTGGCATGCCATGGACATTCCGCTGTCGTTCATGCAGCTCGCGGGATTTGCCCTGCTGCTTGTCGTCTCGGTCGTCATTACGTACTGTGTGATGATTATCCCGGCGCTGCTGTCGTTCTGGTTCGTCCAGACGGGCTCGGTGTCGGAGATCGCCCATTCCCTCTGGGACGCCAACAATTTTCCGATGGCCATCTATCCGGTCTGGGTCCGCCGGATCGGCACGTTCGTTATTCCCCTGTTCTTGATTACCAATTTCGGGCCGATGTTTCTGCTGGGGCAGCTCAGCTGGCTTTATGCGGGACTGGCGCTGGCCGGATCATTGCTGCTCTTCGCTGCCGTCCGGCTGCTTTGGAAGCAGGCCGTAAGGGGCTACAGCAGCGCGAGCAGTTAGAACGGCTCTATGGCCGATATACGGCCGGGAAGGGCAGTTCGCTTCGCGTAAAGCCATCCCGCCGAAACCGCCGATCCGGAGCTTCCGCTCTCTGCTTGAGCTTGAGCTGATATCAGGGCGGGGAGCTTCCGCTTTGTATTTGAGCTGACTACGGCACCGGGTGCCCGGTGATCCGCTTCGTGCATGTGGTTGACCACCGTCAAGTGACGCCGAGCTCGGAGCGGCTGCCCCTGCCGTTTCTCGTCCGGTTCATGCTTGCAGGAGCAGTGATCGCCACGAGCATACCCGGTTTACAGGAAACTCCCATCGTCCGCGTTTTCAAGTTTTTCCGGATTTTTATCCTACACTTAGAAAAGGAAGTGCCAAAGCATGCCGGATGTTGCGACAAGCGAGGGAATCATTTCGTTAAACTGCGTATTTCAGGAGCCGGAACGGATCGAGCTCTTGGAGGAGAAGGTGCCCGAGCCGGGACCGGGACAAATTTTATGTGCGGCCAAAAAGTCGCTGATCAGTACAGGAACGGAATTGGCCTGTCTGAGAGGACGCTTTGACGAGGGTACGGTTTGGTCCTCTTGGGTCCGCTATCCGTTCTATCCGGGCTACTCTATGGCGGCGGAAGTGCTGCGGACGGGCAGCGGGGTCGAAGGGATCCGCGCCGGAGACAGGATTATCTGCCCTGCCGGACACCGGCAGTACTTTGTGGCGGAATCCCGGGAAGCGGCGCTTATTCCCGATACGGTTAGCGACGAAGAGGCGATTTTTACGCAGATCGCGAAGGTCGCCCTGCTGGGTGTCCTGCGCGCGGAACCCGCATTCGGAGAAAGAGTAGGCGTCGTGGGGCTCGGCCTTATCGGTCAGCTCGTGGTCCAGTATCTGAATTCAAGCGGTGCGCGTCAGATTATCGCGATTGCTCCGGAGAGCACCCGTCTGGATCAAGCCCGCCGGAACGGGGCGACGGATCTGCTGAATCTTCCGGTGGCTGAAGCGTTCGGATCCGTGGAAGAGCTCACCGGTGGCAGAATGCTGGACACGGTGTACGACGTCACGGGTTCCTATGCCGTACTGCCGCATTGTACGCAGCTGACCCGGGACCTCGGCAAAGTGATCCTGCTGGGCGATTCGACGGAGCCCTCGAAGCAGACGATCGGTCCGAAGGTCGTCTTTAATTCGGTCAGCATACTGGGGATTCACGGGCGGATGATGGAGAGCTTTAAAGGCTGGACGGAAGCGGACATGAACGAATTCATCTTCGAATACATCCGTTGCGGGAAACTGGACGTCGCAAGCCTCATCAGCGAAAAAGTAAGCCCGCTCGAAGCGGTATCGGTGTATACCCGGCTCGCCGGGCGGAAATCCGATGCCATGGGCGTGGTGTTCGATTGGACGCAAATGTAAACGGCAGAGGGGGGATATGAATGAAAGCGTGTAACGAACTTACGCTGAAGGAAAAAATCGGCCAGCTTCTGATGGTAGGTTTCGAAGGTCTTGTGCCGGACGCGAATATCCGGGATCTTCTGCAGAACCATTTCGCCGGCGGGATTGTGTTTTTTCCCCGCAATCTGGACAATCCCGAACAAGCTTTCGCTTTAGCGGAAGAACTACAGCGGATGGCTGTGTCGGCGACGGGCATACCGCTGTGGCTCGGGACGGACCAGGAGGGGGGCATGGTGGTCCGGGTCAGAAAGGGGATCGCGCAGCTTCCCGCGGCAATGGCGCTCGGAGCGGCACGCAGCCCCGGGCTGCTTTACGAGGCCGCCAAGGGAACGGCGGAAGAGCTGAAGGCGCTGGGCATTAATATGAATTTCGCGCCGGTGGTGGACATCAACATCAACCCGCGAAATCCGATCATTGATGTCCGCTCGTTCGGAGACGACGCCGAGCTTGTCTCCGAGCTGGGGATCGCCGCCATGACGGGTTTTCAGGACGGCGGAATCGCCTCCGTCATCAAGCATTTTCCCGGGCACGGAGATACGGAGACGGATTCCCACGCGGAGCTGCCGGTCGTGAGGCACTCCCTCGAACGTCTGCGGTCCGTGGAGCTCGTGCCGTTCCGGCGGGCAGCCCTGACCGGGGCCGAAGCCGTCATGACGGCGCACGTCGGAATTCCGCTGCTTAGCGGCGGCGAGCCTGTTCCCGCCACGCTCTCCAGGGAAATCCTGACGGGACTGCTGCGGGAGGAGCTGGGCTTCGACGGGCTCATCGTGACCGACTGTATGGAAATGGATGCGGTGACGCAGGGCATCGGCGTAGGCGAGGCGGTCGTCCGTGCCGTGCTGGCGGGGGCGGATCTCCTGCTCGTCAGCCACACGTACGACAGCCAATTGGAGGCGGTAGCCGCCCTGGAGCGCGCAGTGGCGGACGGACGCCTGCCGGGAGAGCGGATCGACGCTTCCGTGGAGCGGATTCTTCGCCTGAAGGAGCGCCGCATCGGAGAGCTGCGGGAGCGCAGCTGGGAAGAAGCGCGGCATCTGCTGGAAAATCCGCACACACTGAAGGCGATAGAGCGGCTCCGCGAAGAAAGCATCACGGCCGTCAACCGTGAACCGGATTTCTGCAGGCTGTCTCCGGACATTGAGACGCTGGTGCTTTGGCCGCAAGTCTCGGCCGCCTGCAAATCCGAAGACGAGCCTGTACACGAGGCTACCCTGGCCGCCTTCCTGCAACCTTTTATCGGGGCGAAGCTTACGGAGCGCGTGTACGGAACCAGCCCGGAGCCGGATGAGATTGCGGCCTTGGCATCCGAAGCGCAGCGGTACGGGCAGATCGTCGCGGGCATTTTCCACACGGCTTCCAACCCGGGACAAACTGCACTGGTCCGCAGGCTGCTGGAGGGGGGAGCTAAAGTCATTCCGGTCTCCCTGCGCAATCCCGTCGACCTTGCGGCATTCCCGGAGGCCAAAGGCTTCCTGGCCTGCTATGAGCCTCATCCGTATACCCTGCAGGCCCTGGCCCGTGTTCTGACGGGTACGGCGGAGCCTGCCGGAACTCTGCCGGTTACCGTTCCGGATTACATCTCAGAAAGGGGAGAATCAGATGAACGCCGTTCAGCTTCCGTTATCGAATCCGCCACTTAAAGGCTTTTTACGGTGGGGCTACACACTTTCCATTACCAGCGGACACGAAGAAACGGTTCCCTGGTTTTACAGCAATTTTATCCAGTTGTCCTGCACGAAGAAGTTTTTGGAGGACGGCAGGCAGTGCTACGTCGACTTTTTCCGAGGCGAGCCCAATGAACTGAATTTCAACAATCCGTTCCTGCTCACATGCACCGTCAATTATACGTTTATGGAAAATCTGGCGCTGGATGACTGGCCGAAATTTTTTGCGGATCAGATTCGTAACGAGTATTACTGTATCGTTTTTCTGGACGAATCCAGGCTGTCGCCGGCGGCTTGCTATCAGCAGGAACCGTTTCCCCATCACCTTTTTCTGTATGGATTCAATTGGGAAGAACGGGTCTTTTATGCGTCCATGTTCGACCATACGGGAGTATACCGCAATCTGGAGATTTCTTTCGAAGAGTTTCTCGATGCCGTAAATTCCATGAAAAAGCTGCTGAAGGAGGGAAAAACGTCTGATCACCATACGTATTTTTACAAATACGAGGCGGAATTCCACTATCCTTTTGACAAAATAGCCGCGATCGACCAATTGCGTGACTATCTTAACGGGGAGACCCGTTTAAACCGGATCAATTATAACCCCGACGAGGATGAAGCTTTCGGGATCAGGGTTTACGACTATTTGCAGATGTACTATGACGCCGTAGAGCAAAACGATCCCCGGCTGGGAATGCGCAACGATGTGAGGCACCTTCATCTCCTGTGGGAGCATAAAAAAATGATGAGCGACCGGATCGAATATCTGGTGAATGAAGGGATCATTCCGTATGACGAGGAGCTATCGGAAGGCTATAAAGATCTGGCTAAGAGAGCAATGAAGCTGAGGGACCAGTATATCCGCCATGAAATCCGCGAGGATAAGGAAGTCTTCGAACGGTTAAGGCTCCGGTTCAACCAATTCCGGGATGAAGAGCCTGCACTTCTGCAAAAGCTGATTACCCTGCTCGGAGGTTGAAAAAAGCCCCGGAGAGAGAACCGCCGGAACCGGATGCGGCGCATACAGGAAAGCCGGGGTTCTTCATGGGCCTGTTAGATAGGGTATATGAAAAATTACGGCGGGCGGGCAAGGCGGAGGCCGGGGCCGGACAATGTTCTCTGGTGGTTGAACCGGCGCCATGTGACGCCGGACACCGCTTGCCGGGAGCTTTGCGCGGCGCAGAAGGCCGGAACTGGTGCGGAGGTTCAGCCCGCCGCTTCCGGAGCCGATGCCGAACTTTTGATCTGCTCAGCGAGCCGGGCGACAGCCGCATCAGGCTCGGTTACATAATACAGGTAGGACGAACGGCCGGTATCCAGCTTCCACCAGAGCCAGTGGAGCCTTGACTCATTACGAAGCTCCGCTTTGGATACCGGCGTATAAATCCGGCCGTCCGCATCGACGAGAATAATCCGGCCTTTGGAATTTTCATAAGAAAGCCGGAGAGGCTCTTGGCCGGGAATAAAGGCGGAGGTTGCTTCTTCTTTCCATACAGCTTGCTTCGTAAGGGCCAGGCTGGTAAACGATTCAATGACACTCCGGTCACGGTAAGTGAAATCTTCATCAGGCAGATAAAAAGAAGCGGGCTGCGAGCGGGTCATCAGGTCGCCATAACTCATGGAACCCGGCACGAGCCTGTTTAGCAGCGCGCTTAACACCAACGAGACCAGGACAACTGTGATGATCAGTCCTGCCGCCACTTTACGCCCGAAACCTTCGGGAAAACTCCATCTACCGAACCATTGAAAGAAACGCAGTGTCATTGTACCGCCTCCCGGATTATAATTGTAAGCGATTTCAATAAAGCTTGAATGTAGACTACGAATGCTTAGATTTCTATACTGGTGCCGTTCATACGTTGTGCTGACGATTCGTACGCGTATACATCATGCTTGGGATTCATAGGAGCCGCCGCACACTCGCCGCTTACCTCTAATACCAATATTCATCATTTGCCGCTTACCAATCACCACTCATCTGTAAAGCATATTTAAACGGATTCCACTGGTTAGACACTGATTTTGGAAAAAAGTTTTTTTCGGTTTGGATTCAAAGAACCGGTGTGCAAAATGAGCCGCACGGCATACGGACGCCGGGGCCCGCTAAAAGGCAAGCCGCATTTTATGCAGCTTGCCTGGCTTTCGTGGGAAAGGGCGGAAGTTCAGTATTCGGTTGTAATAACCGGCGTGCCGATGGTGATACGCTGCAGCCCGTTCTCGGTTACCGTGTGAACCGCGGCCTGCAGGTTGACGCGCTTTCCGCCGCTGATTACGGAAGCGTGAAGCTTGGGCGCGCTCATCGTTATGCTGACGGTCTCTCCGTCGGCATAACGCTCCAGCGGAGCGGCGCCGAGACGCTTCGCGAGCAGCGCCTGGAGTCCGTCGGCTTGAGCCGCGGCCCCTGCCGAAGGCCGGGCGGCGGCGCCCTGCAGGACGACGTTGCAGTCCGCCTGCACGCCCGCCGCTTGCAGGGCGCCCTCCAGGCTCTCACGGCGCGCTTCCAGCGCGGGAAGGCCGTCGGCTGTGCGCGCTTCCAGCCGGGCGATGACGAACGCGCTGCCGTCGTCAAGGCGGGCGAGCTGCAGCGACAGCCCGCCGCCGCCCGCCGCAGAGCCGCCGCCCGCCGCAGAGCCGCCGCCCGCCGCAGAGCCGCCGCCCGCCGCAGAGCCGCCGCCCGCCGCAGAGCCGCCGCCCGCCGCATAGACGGCGTGGCCGGACGCGCGGCTGACAGCGCCCGCCGGCAGCGACAGCCGCGCCGCCAGCGCGTCGCCCGCTGCGGCGAGCGCGTCGTCGCCTGCCGCGGCAGGCAGCGGAGCCGCGTAGCGCAGCGTGACGGCGGCGTCCGGCGCGAGCACGCCGTCCGCGGCAGCCAGCAGCGCGGCGAGGTCGGAGCGGCCTGCGTCCGCGGGCGTCGGCTTAGCGGCGGCGGACCAGCCGGCGAGCAGCAGCGCGGCCAGCAGCGCGATGCTCCAGAGCAGCCCGCGCGCGGGTTTGCGGAGCCGCGGCTCCGCCTGCGCTGTAGGGGGCTGTCCCGTGCCGGTGCCGTTCAGCGTCAGCTCTTTCCGTGCCTGCGTCAGCGGACTCTTTTGCAGGAGGCTCTTCGTCATCGCGCTTCTCATCATCACTATCGCTCCGTTTCCGTTCGAATCTAGCAATCTAGTAACAGCCTTGCCGGAGCGCGCAGTTTTTATACGTTCTTCTTAATTGAAAGCGGCAATTCTCCTTTGCCTTGTCGTTCCCATACTCGTGCGATCCTTTTCACCAAAAAAGCAGGGCGGGCCCCCAAGCGGCTAAACACGCTTGAAAACCAGCCCTGCTGCGCCCGCTAAATTACCGCCGCGGGCTGCCGGAGTTCGATCGCCGGTAAACATTTACGGCTTCGTTATCGGCGGAAGTTTACATCTTCCCGGTTGCTCAGAAGATCGGGATTGTCGTGAGCGGCATGGGGAGTGGCTTCGTATACGTCACTCTTCGTTTGCCCGTCGGCGGCGGGACTGTCGTCACGGTTTTCACGAAGAATCTCGGTGACCAGTTCCCACTTGTCTTCGGGAGTATCGACCACGATGAGAATATCTCCGCGTTCCACGCGGTTGTGATAATTCTCGATTTCTTCCTCGGGTATGCCCGCACCGACAAGGGCGCCCGTTACTCCGCCCGCTCCGGCTCCGATCGCCGCACCGGACAGAGCGGCGGCCAGCGGTCCCGCGGCCAGAATAGGGCCGATGCCGGGCACGGCCATCAGGCCGATTCCCGCGATAAGCCCCGCGGCACTGCCGATAGCGGCTCCTCCGATGGCGCCTTTTTCTGCTTTCGTATCCTCTTTGCCCGGAAGTTCCTGTCTTTCCGTATAGGGTCCGAATTCTTCTCTATGTTTGGCGAGAACGGATATATCCTCGTCTCTGTAGCCATGTTGTTTTAACGCCTCGATAGCTCGAAGGGCATCCCCGCTCGAATGAAAAACACCTCTTGCTTTTCGTGTCATTACAGGCAACCTCCCTTAAAAGTGGATTACCCATCGTTACCCGGCAGAGCTCCGAATGAATCGGATTAGTAGACGCGAGGAGGTTTATTGATCGGGGTTCTTCCGGCCCCACTCTCTGAATACCCGTTTCACTTCCTCGAAGAGAATCGGCTTGGAGATGAAATCCTGCATGCCGCTCTCCAGACATTTTTCTTTGTCGGCCGGACGAACGGAAGCGGTAACGGCGATAATGGCGGGATAACGGCCGGGAGGCAGCAGCCGGCGGATCAGCCGGGTGGCCTGCAGACCGTCCATGACGGGCATCTGCATGTCCATAAAAACAAGGTCATATTCCGTCCTTGTAACGGCCTCCACGGCTTCCATCCCGTTCTCCGCGATATCCGCCCCGTAGCCGAGCTTTTCGAGAAACTTGATGAACAACTGACGGTTTACGGGGTGATCTTCCACCACGAGAATTTTGAGCGGAGCGGGACGGGAATTCAGCCGGGTGATCATCCAATCCTGCTGCTCCTCGCCAAGCGCCTGTTCTTCTTCGGTTTCTTCCTTATTTATTTGCGCGTTCGGAAGGGTGAAGCGGAACACGGACCCGGTTCCCTCCGTGCTTTCCACGGAGATCGTGCCGCCCATAAGCTCGACAAGCCGTTTGCAGATTGACAGACCGAGTCCCGTTCCGCCATATTTGCGGTTCAGCACCGGATGCAGCTGGGAGAATGACTGGAACAGGTGGTCCAGCTTGCCGGCGGGAATGCCGACTCCCGTGTCGGCGACGGAAAACCCGAGCAGGACGGGCTTGGAGTTTACGGCGGCCAGACTTTCCACGGAGACCGTGACAGAGCCGCTGTCCGTAAATTTGAGCGCGTTTCCGACGAGGTTAACGAGCACCTGCCTTACCCTGGAGGCATCCCCCGTATACAAATGCGGAACATCGGGCTCGATCCTGGAGATAAGCTCCAGCTTTTTCTCGGCGGCTTTCGGAGCGAAGAGCTCCAGTGTGCTTTTTACGACAGCGTGAAGATCGAAGGGCTCCGTAATGAGCGTCATTTTACCGGCGTCGATTTTGCTGAAATCCAGGATGTCATTCAAAATCTGCAGCAGGGCGTCGCTGCTTTCACGGATGATGTCGGCATAATCCCGCTGTTCATCGTCTAGCCTTGTATCGAGAAGAAGGTCGGTCATGCCCATGATGCCGTTCATCGGGGTACGGATTTCGTGGCTCATCATTGCAAGAAATTCCGATTTCGCCCGGGCGGCCTGCTCGGCGATTTCTTTGGCGCGGATAATTTCTCTTTCATTGGTGATATCCGTAAAAACGACGACCGCTCCCATAATCTCCCCTTTGTCGTAGAGAGGATTGACCCGGTATTCGACAAGGAAGCTTGATCCGTCCTTCCGCCAGAAAACTTCTTCCTGGACAAGCCGGGAAAGCCCGTCCAGCATTGTGGCGTGAATCGGACAATCTTCGTGGGGATAATCGCTTCCGTCCGCTTTCGTATGATGGATACCGTCGTGGATATTGATCCCGATCAGCTCTTCCTGCGAATAAGCGAGCATCGACGCTCCCGCCGGATTCACGAACATGACGTTGCCGTCCCGGTCCAGGCCGTAAATGCCCTCCGACACGGACCCGAGAATCAGGGAATGCTGATAGCTCAGGTGCTCGATTTCTTTGACATATTTTTTACTCTCCGTAATATCGCCGGCAATTCCGTACACACCCACGATTTCATCGTCGACGACGATCGGAACGTTCGTGACGCTGATATCGATGAGCGACCCGTCTTTGCGAATCAGCGTGGTTTCGTAGTTTTGCGGGATGCCCCGTTTGGCGTTGTGGAAATGGGTTAAAGTTTTTTCCAGCAGGGAAGGCTCAATTAGGGAAGCAAACGAATGATGAAGCAGTTCTCCGCGGGTGAATCCGGTCATTTTTTCCAGATTGGCGTTTAAGGAAACATAGTTGCCTTCGAGGTCGAACGAGTAGACGCTGGACGGATTATAGTCGAAGAGGGACTTGTATCTCTGCTCGCTTACTTTCAGTTTGTTCTCCGCTATCTTGCGTTCGGTAATATCCCGGGAAATCGCGATAATTTCCTGGACGGCCCCGCTGTTCTCGTCGTAGGTGTACCGGCCGCTGCTTTCGAACCAGATATACTCTCCGTTCTTGCAACGGATGCGGTAGGAGACGGTATACATGCCGACTTCGGCGAGATTGGCCTGTAAATATTCGGTGACGAGAAACACGTCGTCAGGGTGAAAAAAGTCGTATGCGCTCATGCCGATCAATTCTTCCGGCTCGTACCCCAGCAGAGATCGGCAGGCGGGGGAGGCATACAGATAGACGGCCTGATCGTCGGCGGAATGCCGCGAAATGAAATCCAGTGAATTTTCGGAAATGAGCCGGTACTGCTTCTCGCTGGCCCGTATCCTTTCTTCCATTTTTCTGCGTTCGGTAATATCGCGGCCGATGCCGAGAATCTTCTCTACCTGTCCTTCGGCGTTGCGGACGGCTTTCACGGTCGTTTCGAACCAGAGGTAATGCCCTTCCTTGTGCCGGAAACGGCCCGTCAGCAGGTCGGCGTCTTCGCCCGGGTTTTCGGAGCAGCCGGGTCTGATTTCTTCGGGAATGTAATAATCGCCGATGGAGGTGCCGACGACTTCACCGGGCTCGTACCCGAGCAGTTTATAAATAGAGGGGGACACATACTCGCAAATCCCTTGAGGGTCCGTAAACGTAATAATGTCGCCGGCGTTTTCGGAGATCAGGTTGTACAGCGCCTCGCACTCCAGCAGCTTACTGCGGACGGTCTTCTGCTCCGTAATATCCCGGCCCATTCCGTAAACGCCGACTATTTCTCCGTCCACGACGATCGGAATATAAGTAATGTCCACATGGAATACGGCCTCGTCTTTCCGGCAAAATTCTACCTCGAAACTCGGCGTTTCTCCCCGAAGAGCCCGCTCGAAATAGCTTCTGCCCTGTTCGACGTGCTCGCTAAAAAGAGTTTCACGGCCGAGGCTTATGAATTCTTCTCTGGAATAGCCGCTGATCCGCTCTGCGGAAGGATTGGCGTCCAGATAACGTCCCTGCGTATCCATGACGTAGATAGCATCGGGATGGTGCTGAAATAACGATTTATAAATGCCGCCTTCCGAGATCGCCTTTTTAAGCTTAGCGGTTTTGGTTATTTCCACGGTGACAGCTTCCTTTCTTACCTTCAAAATCTTTCGGCCGCGGAATCCGGCTTCCTGTTTATCATCCTATATTTCTTTACTGTCGGAAAGGGTAAATTGAATCTAATTCAGGGTTGATTTTTATTGGCGGCATTTGGTAAGATAAAATCCCTCTACACGCATTTCACGCTGAAACGATCGTCTACTGATGAACCGGAGGTGTTGGATGCTTTTTGCTGTCTTGGCGCGTAAAGCTTACGCGCGGAATTTGCAGTACCGGGGCGCGCATATGATTCATAACGTGTCCAGTTTTATGTTCGGATTTGTGTACGTGTCCTTATGGGCAGGTATAGGCGAGAGTCATTCGCTGGGTGAATACGGAGTCCGAGGAATGACCGCTTATATCGCTTTTAACCAGGCCTCTTTATGGCTGGTGCTCTTCATCACGAACGGTCTCGGCATGGAGCAGTCCGTACGCACCGGACAAATTGCCCTGGATCTGATGCGTCCCGTTCCCCTGTTTCTGCATAAGATGTACCGGGAATGGGGACAGATCGCTTACCAGTTCGTGTACAAATTTCTTCCGATCTACATCCTCTATTTTTTCCTGTTCTCGATCCCGGTTCCCGGGAAGCTCTCCGTTTACGGCTGGACCGCTCTATCGCTCCTGCTCGCCGCTTATATTTCCATCTGCATGAATTACCTGATCGGCGCCGCCGCCATGTGGACGACCGAATCCCGCTGGCTTTACTGGGTGAACTATGCGTTCTCCATGCTGCTTTCCGGCTTTTTTATCCCGCTGGAATGGCTTCCCGCCTGGCTTCGCCAGCTTAGCTGGCTGACTCCGTATCCTTATCTGCTGTACGTTCCGGTGTCGCTGTTCACGGAAAGAACGACGCCTGCCGCTCTGCCGGCAGCGCTGTTTTGGTGCGTTCTTTTTACCGGGCTGTGTTTGCTGGCGACAGGCGGAATGCGCAGAAAGCTGGAGGTGCAGGGAGGATGAGAAGCGGACTGCGGATGTATGTGCTGCTGATCCGAGCCTCTCTGAGAAGCCGGATGCAGTACAAGTTCAACTTTATTTTTTCTTCTCTGATGGCGGCCCTCGTCAATGCGGCGGAGTTTCTGATGGTGGCGCTCGTGCTGGACCGTTTCGGAAGCGTAAAGGGCTGGTCGCTGTATGAGGTGGCTTATTTGTACGCGGTCATTATGCTGTCCAAAGCGATCTACCGGTCCCTGGCTTCCGATGTGCATCACCTGGAAAAGTATCTGGTGAGCGGGGATATGGACGCTCTTCTGATCCGGCCTCTGCCGGTGCTTTTCGTGCTGATGACTCAAAATTTCCGTCTGCTCGTCGGAGAATTCGGGCAGGGCCTGCTCATCCTCGCGTATGCGATGTCCCATATGATGCGGGCGGGCCAGATCGGATGGCAGGCCGTTCCGCTGACAGTCGCGGCCATCGGCTCCGGAGCCCTTATCCTGTTCGCCATCGGGCTGGCCACGGCTTCGGCCGGTTTCTGGCTGACCCGGATCGAAGAAGCTGCAGAACGTAACGGAGGACGCGGCAAGATCCGCCGCCCAGTATCCGCTGGACGTGTATCCCGGCTGGCTCCGCTACATTCTGCTGACGTTCCTCCCGGTCGGACTGGCCAACTATGTGCCGGCTTCCGTCATCATCCGGCATGAATACGGCACATGGGCGCTGACAGCGGTAGCGGTCATGGCCCTCGTCTTCGTCCTGCTGGCCGGCAGGCTGTGGAAGCTGGGCATTTCACGTTACCAGAGTACGGGAACGTAGGAGAAGCCGTGATGCCGTTTTGCCGCGGATCGTGCGCTCCTTCCCTCAGACAGAACGGCCGTGCGGCTGCGGCCTGATGTCAGCGGAGCCTGCCGTCCTTCCGCAACGGATTCGTATGAACGAAGGAGGCGAGTCCTTTTGGGAGCCTGGTTCGTCTTCTCTACATAGAGAGAGATAGACAAGAACCGAAGGAGCGGAGTGACGAACGTGAAACGGATCAAACGAGGAACCCTGCTGATGGCTGTCCTTGCGGCGGCCGGTGTCTGGTTATGGAACGAAAGAAAAAATGCGGTGCCCGATATTGAGGTCAGGTCCGCTCTGCTGATGGAAGCGGAGAGCGGACGCGTGATTTACGAGCGGAACGCGGAGGAGAGTCTGCCTCCGGCTTCCATGTCCAAAATGATGACGGAACTGATCGTTTACGAGGAAGTGAAGGCGGGCCGCGCTTCCTGGGAGGATCGGGTGAAAGCGAGCCCGTACGCCAGCGAGGTGACCGGTGCCCAGATCGGGCTTGAGACCGGGGAGGAGCTTGCCCTCAAAGATATGCTGGCCGCGATGGCCATCGTGTCCGCCAACGATGCCGCCGTAGCGGTGGCCGAGCATCTCGGCGGAACCGAGGATGAATTTGTCGTGAAGATGAACGCGAAGGCGAAAGAAATCGGGCTGTCAGGCAAAACGGTATTCGCCAACGCGAGCGGGCTGACAAGAGCTGACCTGGGGCCCTTCGCTCCCCGGAAAAATTCGGATGAGACGCTCATGACGGCTAAAGACGCGGCCAAACTTGCGGCTTATCTCATCCGGGAGCATCCCGGAATCCTGGAGCTGACCGCCAAAGCGGACTATGCCATGCCGGGCAGGTTCGGGACGCTGAAAACGACCAACCGCATGCTTCCGGGTACGAAAGATTCCTTTTCCTATACGGGGACCGACGGGCTGAAGACCGGGTTTACGGATCAGGCCGGTTACTGTTTTACGGGAACGGCGGTCCGGGACGGCAAAAGGCTGGTCTCTGTCGTAATGGGAACGGAAACGGCGGAGAAGCGGTTCGAAGAAACACGCAAACTGTTCAATTACGGCTACGGCACAAGCCGGACTCTGACGGAATGGATTAAAGACATGATGCGCTGAATGGGGGCGCGAACAGAAGGAGGGGAGATTACTGATTACCGCGACGAATTTAAACAAAACATTCCGTACGCCGGTCGTCCGTCAAGGGCGGATGGCCGGTCTTCGGAGCCTGGTATCCAGGGAATACCTTTCCAAAACGGCGGTGAACGACGTTAATTTCACGATCGGCCGGGGAGACTTCGTAGGGTTTATCGGTCCTAACGGAGCGGGAAAATCCACGACGATCAAAATGCTCACGGGCATTCTGCATCCGACTTCGGGAGAAGTGCGGATTTCCGGCCTCAGCCCGCAGCGCGACCGCAGGCGGGTGGTCGCCAAGCTCGGCGTGGTATTCGGCCAGCGAAGCCAGCTTTGGTGGGACCTGCCGGTCCGGGATTCCTACGAGATTCTGGGGGCTATGTACCGGGTCCGGGACGAGGACCTGAAGCGCAAGCTTGCGGAACTCGGCGAACTGCTCGGCCTCGGCGAATTTATGGATACGCCGGTCCGCAAGCTCTCGCTCGGTCAGAGGATGAGAGCGGATCTGGCGGCAGCCATGCTGCACGATCCGGATATCCTCTTCCTCGACGAGCCGACGATCGGCCTGGATGTGGCGGCCAAGCAAAGCATCCGCGGCTTTTTGCATAAGCTGAACAGGGAGGCGGGTAAAACGATTCTGCTCACTACGCACGATATGGACGATATCGAGCAGCTTGTGTGAGAGGGTAATCGTTATTAACGGCGGAAACATCGGATACGACGGTACCGTGGAAGGCATGCGGCATCGGATCGGACTGCCGACGATCATGACGATCCGGTACCGGGGAGCGTACGATTTTGGCGGCGGAGAGGCGGGGAGAGAGTATCCGTTCCGCGTCAATGCGGCGGGGGAAGGGGAGCTGGTGCTGGAATTTAACCGCACGGATATCGGCCCGATGGAGGTTCTGCAGCTTGCGGGCGGATGGGGCGAAATTGCCGACGTACATATGCAGGAGCCGGATTTCGAAGATATTGTACATCGTGTGTATTAGTACAAAACAAGGTACAATGGATGAAGAAATCTAGAGAAATTCCGGGCGTCCGGGACAGGTTGGAGGGCGCAGCGAGACAAGGGGCGCCCGGAGTTCCATCAACGCTCAGGAGGAATTACAATGACTTTTACCAAACTGGTGGATGTATTCGTGCCCGTCACCGATTTGAAGCGGTCGGTGCCCTGGTACGAGCAGGTGCTGGGCCTTCGTTTACTGGGCCGGGACGAACGGCATGCCAGACTCTCCTTCCTCGAAGGGACCTGTCTCACCCTGGTTGAGCAGGCGGAGCTTAACCGGTACGACGACGCTCCCTTCAACGTGAACGTCTACGACGCGGAGAAGTCGTATGAGGCCATGACCGGAAGCGGGGTGGAGATCGTGGAAGCGCTCGCTCCTTTTCACCATATGCAGTGCTTCAAAATCAGCGATCCGGACGGCAATCCCATCGGCGTAGTGGGCTGGAGAGAAGAAGCTCACGCCGGGAGCGAAGGAGCCATCCGGCTTGGCGGGGCTTTCCTGCCCGTCCGGGATTTGCAGCGTTCCGTGCAGTGGTACGAGAGCAAATTGGGCGCCGTGGTACTTCACCGGTTCGCTTACAAGCCGCCTGCCCTGGAACAGGAAGTGGAAGCGGTTTCCTTCGACAATTTTAACGTATGCCTGTTTGAGACTCCGCGATTTACCGCCTTGTCTCATATGGCGTTTACGATCGGATCGACGGATCCCCGGAACGATTTCGAAACGCTGCGGGCCGACGGAATAAAACTGTCCGCGCTCACCAGAGAGTTCAACCGGGACCGGTTCGGCCTGCTGGATCCCGACGAGAACGAAATAGGCGTCATCGGCATTTTACAGGTAAATTGAACGGTATATCAGGTTTTTACAAAAGGGTCTGCTGTTTGGCGAAAGGGTCTGTTCCGGTTGAGCCGGCGGACCCTTTTATCTTTGCGCAGGTGACTGAGCTTCCCGCACGGCCTGCGGCGTAGTATATTGAGGACATAAGCTTTTACGGCGGCGCCGGCTGTACCCGGTTAAACGACCGGCCGGTTCACAAGCGAAAATCAAAGCAAGGGGGATACGTTCATGTCCATCCGTACCCGGCTGCTGCTTTCTTACATAGCCATGCTGGTAATCCCGCTTATTCTGGTCGGATTGACGGTAACCGGGCTGTATTTTATGCTCATCCAGGATCTCAAACGGGAGTACCACATCGACATTACCCACGGCAATCCGCTCAAAGAAGTCGCCCAGATGGAAGACCACAATTACAACAAAATCCGCAGCGCCATCGCGGAGGACCCCGGAAGCGCGGGCGATCCCGAGCAGTGGAAACAGTGGGAGGCTCTTGTGGAACGCGTAAACATGGGGCTTATTATCCGTAAAGACGAGCAGATCCTGTATATTTCACCGAGGATGAATCACCCGGACGTGCTGAATTCGCTGCCGGCGTTCAGTTACTATTCGGGCTTGACGGATTCTCAGCTCGAGAACAATTTTTATCTGCTGAGGCACCACGATTTTGCATTTCCCGACGGGGGGAAAGGCAGCTTTTTTATCGGGACGCACGATACGATCGGCAAAAAATATTTTATCAAATACGGTCTTATTTTCCTTGCCGTGCTGATCGCCGTGCTCGTAGTGACGAACGGGATGATGACGTACCTGATGTCGAGAAGCCTGATTACGCCGATCCGCGCCCTGCAGCGTTCCGCGGAGCATATCAAGGAAGGGCGGCTGGATATTGAAGTGCGTCCGGCTTCCAGCGACGAGATCGGCGAACTGGCGGTATCTTTCGAAGAGATGCGCCGCCGACTTAAAGAATCCATCGAGCTTCAAATGCAGTACGAAGAGAACCGGAAGCAGCTGATCTCGAACATTTCCCACGATCTGAAAACGCCGGTGACGGCCATCAAAGGCTACGTCGAGGGAATTATGGACGGCGTTACGAACTCCCAGGCCAAATTCGACCGCTATCTCCAGACGGTCTATTCCAAAACGGTCGATATCGACCGGATGATCGACGAGCTGTTTCTGTACTCCAAGCTGGATTTGCGTAAGCTGCCTTTTCAGTTCGAGGAGGCGGATTTAACGGCTTATTTGAAAGATTGCGTCGAAGACATGCAGTTCGATATGGAGAAAAAGGGAATCAGGCTTACGCTTGAACTCTCTTCGGAGGAGCCTCTTCCGGTCGTAATCGACAGGGAAAAGCTGAGGAGGGTGCTCACGAATATTACGGAAAATGCCCAGAAGTACCGGGATAAGCCGGAAGGGCACATCCGTATCTTCGTTCTGGAGCGGCCGGAATTCGTAGTAATCGGCATTCACGACAACGGGCAGGGCATCCCGTCCGATGTGCTGCCCCATATTTTTGACCGGTTTTACCGGGGGGACCCGTCGCGCAGCTCGCAAACCGGGGGGAGCGGGCTGGGTCTCGCCATCGCGAAACAGATCGTGGAAGAGCACGGAGGCACGATCTGGGCCAACAGCCGGTTCGGGGAAGGGACGACCATTCAATTTACCGTGTGCAAAAACCGGAAAGAGAAAGGAAGGATGGCAACATGAAAGAAGGCGGACGCATTCTGATCGTCGAGGACGATGTAAGCATTGCCGAGCTGGAGCGCGATTATCTGGAGCTGGACGGATTTACGGTCGATATGGAGCATCACGGCGAAACGGGCCTTAAGCGGGCTCTCGTCGAATACTACGATCTTATTTTGCTGGATGTGATGCTGCCGGGCACCGACGGCTTTGCCATCTGCGAGCGGATCCGGGTGGAACGGGATATTCCGATTCTGATGGTTTCCGCCAAAAAAGAGGACCTGGATAAAATACGGGGCTTCAGCCTGGGAGCCGACGATTATATCATCAAGCCGTTCAGCCCCGGAGAGCTGGTAGCTCGCGTGAAAGCGCATCTGTCCCGGTATGAGAGGCTGAAAGGGCAGCAGGATCAGGACAAGGACGAAATCCGTATCCGTGGTCTCGTTATCAACCGGGCTTCCAGAAGGGTCTATGTCAACGGCAAAGAAATTCCTTTCACAACCAAGGAGTTCGATCTGCTGACCCATCTGGCTACCCATCCCAACCGCGTGTTCAGCAAAGATCAGCTGTTCGATCATCTGTGGGGCATGGACGCAATCGGCGATATTTCGACCGTCACGGTTCATATCCGCAAGCTCCGTGAGAAAATCGAGCCGAACCCGTCGGACCCCGCCTATATCGAGACGATTTGGGGAGCGGGTTACCGGTTCAAGCCGTAAGGGTTCAAAGGGGAGGCCCCGGGTTCCGGCGGCCCGCTTTCGGCCTCAAGATTTTCACCCGAACCGGTGTAAGCGATCGTGCCGGTCGGATTGGTGTAAGGGCCGATCGGCCGGAACTGGCGGATATGCTTGATCCGCGCCTGCAGGCTGACCGGGCCGCTGCCGCCAACCTGCATCACCGAAGAGGCGGATACGCCGAGCACTTTGACGGGGCCTACCCGGATAGGGCCGAGATTGCAGGTTGTTTTAACCGCTTCCGGCGGGAACCGTACTTCGGGATAAGGCCGGGCGAAGAGGGAATACGCTTCGAACGCGCCTTCTTCGTCCAGATAAACGGGAATTTCCCGCTGAAGGGCAAGCGCTCTGAACCGGCTGTGTATGCCGCCGTTGTCGCCGACCTGGAAAACCGAAGCGCTGGAGACCGAGAGTACCTTTGCCTGAGCGAGCCAAACGAGCCTTCTGGCCATGGATCAGGTATGGGGCAGCGGAACGAGAGGTCCCACAATGACCGATTCCGGAGGGGTATCGAACATGGACGATGCGGTGATGGAGTCCGTGTCCCCGATAAGGAAGGTCGAAGAACTGGATACCCCGATGATATAGACGGAGCCTACCTGCAGACATTTATTTTCCACATACAAATCTACCTTCACGGATGTCCATCTCCTTTTCCTTCCTCATAATGAGCCAAATAATTGCGGATGCCGGCGCGTATGTCGGCTTTTGTTTTTTCGATAAGTTTCCATGTTGCGCTCCCCGGCGGCTCCTGTCCGCCCCCATGCAAGAGATCCGGAGAGGAAGCATACTGCCGGACTCTCGCTTCGATCTGCCGCCGCAAATCGTCCATAACCCGTCTGCTCTCATCCGCCCCTATGTTCAAGTGGCGCTTGGCCGCCAGCTCAATCAGCTCTTCCATGGCTTCGCGGTCGAGAAAATCGTGAAGGTGCCGGTTGGCGGCTCCTTCGTCAGCGGATGCTCTGGCTTCGCCGGTTGGAGCGGGTTCCCGGTTCTCATGCGGATAGAAGCCGCCGGAAGACGGATCTTCGTTATCCGGGGAGCCGGCGTCCATTCCGTTTACGGCAAAATCCTCGATCTCGTCCACGGCCGCGGGCGAGACGCCGATCGTCAGTGTGCCGTCAAGCTGCTCTACTTTCAACTGATCGAATTTGTACTCGATGCGGTCGATATGTATGCCGCGCTGCCGTTTCAGTTCCTCGATCTCTCCGCGCATCGCGGCGGCGTTTTCTTCGAGCTTGGCGATGCGGGCTTCCTGGCGCTGAATATGCGTCCACATCTGCTGAAGCTGGTAGGCATACAGATTGGGATCGCCGGGCCCGTAGCCGTACATAAGCTCACCTCTCTTTCGCTTTCGCAAAAATGCCGCCGGAGCTTACCTCCGGCGGAAGTGTGATGCGGCCGGAACGGCCGGGTAAACGGCAGATCGGCGCGCGATTGCAGCGGATGTGCACGGTGCGCGGGGCACGACCACCGGCGCGACCCGCGCGAGCGGCCGCACTGCCTGCTGCCGCGCCCTGCGTCGGTCCGCGCATGGGCCACGCCTTGCAGCGGTCGTGCACAGCGCCGCGGCACGAGCGCCAGCCGGGTCCTGCGCGAAACGCCGCGGTGCCCGCAGCCGCGGGCTTGTGGCAGCGGGCGCCAGCGCCGCCCCGCGCGTGGGTCGCGCCGCCTGCTGCTCCCGCGCGAGCGGCCACGCCCGCCATGCCGGCTGCGAGCCTCGCGGCAGGCTCCGGCCTATGAGGCGCCCGGGCGGCGCATCGGCTGCCGCCCCGGCCCTGCGGCGGCCGCCACGGCATCCACGGCGGGAACGGCGGCTGCAGGTGGGGGCCCGGACCAAGCAGGCCGCCCGCTCCGTCGCCCGCCGCCGCATCTGCCTCGGCGGAGCCGGGTCCCGCCGCCGGCTTGCCGGGCGCGCCCTGCCCGGCAGGACCGGCCGTGCCGGAAGGCTCGCCTCCCGGGGCGGCACCGGGAAGGCCGCCGCCGGCCGCTCCGCCGAAGCCGGCCAGGCTGCCCTTGCCCACTTCCGGAGCGGGAGCGGTGAAGCCGCCCGTGTTGTACTGGTTCGAGAGCGCACGAATGCTGCCCGCGCTCCCGACCTGCAGGACGGACGAGTTGGACACGGCATCGACCCGGAGCTGATGGATCGTAATCGTCTGGTGAATGGTCCAGCTCATGCCGTCGCCGTTTTATTTGCCTCGGCTTCGATGGCATCACCGTCGTTCGTATTTGTGGCGCTGACAGCATTATATACATGCGGTAAATCACCGGTATTAAAAGAACCTGCTCCTGCATACGTCTTTGATGTGCTGTTGGGAGATATGACCAGGCAGTCCCCGAATTGAACGACAGAGCTGGGGCCTACAGTCAGTATCTTTACGTTTCCGACGATGGCCGGCATAGGCGTTCTCCTTTGCTGCGTCTTCTTTTATAGCTTATGTGGGGGAGCGCCCAGATGTTCATACTGCTTTCGGCGATTTAACGGTTTCTGCAAAGAATGTTCACCTCAGGGCGGTCCGCGTTCATATAATGCAGAAGAAGCGGGGGGAGCTGCGATGAATCAGCCGGACATGAATAAATGGCTTAAATGGGAGCATGTCGAAAAATTTCTCGATCAGCCCCAGAAATATATTGAGAATATCAAATGGATCGAAGGGTTTGTGCGTGACGTTTTCGACCGTACACTGCCACCGCCGCCCCAGATGAACGCGGATGTTCAGCAGACGCCGTCCAAACCACAGCAAAAGACCCAGAGGACATCGTCCCATCAGGGGAGAGAACCCGTTAACGGCGATACGTTCGAAACCCATACGGACGTTTTCGTCCGTCTTAAAATTCCGAAACGCGAAGATCCGCGTTCGCTGCAGGTACTGGTGAAAACGAGCCATGTCAAAATTCTCGGACTGACGGACGAACCGAGGAAAATCATAAAGCTGCCCAGCCCGGTTCTTCCGAAGACGGCGAAGGCCACTTACAAGGAAGGCGTTCTGCAAATACAGGTGCGCAGGCGGAGGTATAAAGACAGTTACCATGAAGCGTATATCGAGTATTAAAATGAAAAAGAAACCGGCCTATAAGGGACCGGTTTCTTTTTTGTGCCGAAAGCAGGCTTCAGGCCGTTGGCTTCTTTGATTCGGCCGGGCGGCGGAACGAAAGATGCGGAAACGGCAATCATTGGGGCAGCGGGTTGACAAGCTTGCATCGTTCATGCGGATGCTGACGAAAGACGCGGAGTGCGATCATCCGGGCGGCCTGCCGGAAAGCGTGCCATTGGCGGTCGGAGCCGGTCGGAGCCAGTCATAGCCGGTCGAAAAACGCACCGCTTAAGATGGTGAGAAGGAGCCGTCCCCGGTGTGAGCCGTCTCTTGCTTGCAATTCCATGAGGCCGTCCCGTCCAGGCCATCCTAATCTTTCGGCAGCCGGACATGAACCTCTGTGCCGATATCCGGCTCGCTCTGGATTTTGAGGGTTCCGGCATGGAGCTTGACGATGTTCTCGGCGATGGCGAGTCCCAGTCCGACGCCTCCGTTTTTGCGGCTGCGCGCTTTATCGACGCGGTAAAACCGGTTGAACAGCTGCGGGATATCGTCCTTCTCAATGCCGATTCCTTTGTCCACGACGGAAATCTGCAGGTGACGGGGCTGCTCCCGCACGATAATGTCGATCGGCAATTGACTGTACTTGATCGCGTTATCGAGCAGAATGATCAGGAGCTGGCGGATCTTCTCGGGATCGCCTTTCATCTTCAGAGGCGTGTCCTCGTCCGGCAGATCCAGACGCACCTCCCGGTCGAACGTCAGCTGAATGGAAGCGGCCGTGGCCTGAACCAGAGAGCGCAGCTCGAATTCCTGCCATTCGGTGCGCTGTCTTTCGTCCGAATCCGCCAGGGTGAGCAGGCTCTTCGTCATTTCCCGCAGCCGGACGGATTCGCTTAGAATGGCTTCGATCGCTTCGTCGCGGATTTGGGGATCGTTGCTGGCCCAGCGCTTGAGCAATCTGGCGTAGCTCTCGATAATCGTGAGCGGGGTGCGCAGTTCGTGGGAGGCGTCCGCAAGGAACTGCTTCTGCTGCTCGAAATGCTGCTCCAGGCGGCCGATCATTTCATTAAACGTCTGGCCGAGCTGGGCGATTTCGTCTTTTTTGCGCGTCGATTTGATTTCCAGCCGCCTGAATGTTCCGCTCCGTTCAATGCTTTCCATCGTCTGGGCAAGCCTGTGGATGGGGTTAAACACCAGACTGGCATAGATATACCCGATGATAACGGATAAGACAAGCGCGCCGAGCGTCGTATAAAAAAGAGCGAGAAACAGCACCTGCACATTATCGTTCAGGGTGACCAGCTTGCGGGCGATTTCCAGGGAAGCGATCTGACGCTCGTTTTCCATGACCGGCACCTGCACATACAGGCAAAAACCGTTGTCCGTGGAGACCAGCTTGGAGATGGAGCCCGTAGACGTTATAAACTTGGCGGGACGCTGGAGGAGCGTTTCGTCCGTGTAAATTTCTTTTTGCACCGTGGAGTCCGGTCCGATAAGCCGGATCAGTTCGTTGGCGACGAGAAAGTCTTTGAGCAGAAAAGGATTTTCCCAATATTCCGGGTGCTGCACCACATTTTCCTGAAGCAGCAGCTTGGCCGCTTTGCGTTCGATATTTTGTGTCTCGTTGCGTGAGTTGTTTTCGATAAAAAGGTAGTAGATAAAAAAGTTGACCCCCAGAAGAATCAGAAAGAGCAGGGAGGTCTGAAGGAGAGCAAACCGCAGCTTAAGACTCATCGGGGCCACTTCCTTTAATGAGATAACCGACACCCCGGATCGTATGGATCAGCTTGCCGGGAAAATTTTTTTCGAGCTTCTGCCGCAAGTAACGGATGTACACGTCCACAATGTTCGTGTCGCCGACGAAATCGTAGCCCCATACATCGGAGATGATATCTTCCCGGGATTTCACTTCCCCTTTGTGCTGGATCAGATACTGGAGCAAGTCGAACTCTTTGGGTGTAAGATCGACGGATTTGCCCGTGCGTGTAACCTCGCGGCTCTTCAGATTCATGACGATGTCATCCGCCTGAAGCATCTGCTCGTTCTCCGCCTGGCTCTGCTGGGTCGTCAGCCGGAGCAGGTTGCGGATGCGGGCGAGCAGCTTCTTCGATGGCGAACGGCTTCGTCACGTAGTCGTTCGCCCCCTGGTCGAGGCCGCTTACCCGGTCGGGCACCGCGTCCCTGGCCGTCAGGAGGATGACGGGGACCGCGGACTGCTGCCGCAGGCGGCGCAGCACTTCCAGCCCGCTCAGCTCCGGAAGCATGATATCGAGCAGGATGAGATCCCACGGCTCCGCCAGCGCCATATCCAGACCTTCGCGCCCGTCTTCGGCCAGACTGACCTCATAGCCTTCATGCTGCAGCTCCAAGTCTGCAGGACGCGTGCAATTTTACTTTCGTCTTCCACCAACAAAATTTTGCTGCTCATCCCGCACCTCCGCTTTTACAGATAGTGTTTGTGGTGGGGGCCGTTTCCATACGGAAGGGAGGAAAATTAAAGGAGGATCCGGCAAAGTATTGCAAATAAAGGGCCGCTTTTAGACAAAAGGGCAAAATTGTATAGCGGTTTCGCTGCCGGGACCCGTTGATTTTGCAAATTAAAGATGATATTGTTTTGACTACAGAACTAAAATAGGATTTTGGTCAAAACGGAGGTGCCGAATGGATCAGCGGCGCGATAACATTCTCGATGCGGCGAAAAAATCGTTTGCTTTGTTCGGATACAAAGGAACGACGGTCGATCAGATCGCCAAAATCGCCAGCGTAGGGAAGGGAACGCTGTACCTGTATTTTGAGACAAAAGAAGATTTGTTAAACGAGATCGTCAAATCTCTGATCGCCGAGATGAGAAAACTGGCCGATGCCAGCATTTCCAAGGGCGGTACGATCATGGAGAAGCTGCATTCCGCTACATACAGCATTCTGGTTTACCGCAAGGAGCATGAACTGCTGCTGAAATTGTCGCAGGAAGTCGCCCAGTTCGGTACGCCGGCGGCGCAGCATGCTCTCCGGGAGATCGAGGAAGGCGTCATCGGCTATATCAAGCAGCATCTGGAAATTGCCGTCGCGGACGGAAGCATCAAGCCGTGTGATCCCGAAATTACCGCGTTCGTCCTGGTGCGCATGTACCTGGTCCTGCTCGTCGACTGGGAAAGAAAGCATCCGCCTCTTACCAACGAGCAGATTTCGGATCTAATCCAGCTTTATATGATGGACGGAATCGCCCTCTAAGGGCGGTTTGTCCGTTTACACCCTAAATTATGAACTAGAGAAAGCATCCTGGGAGGGAAATGTTAGATGAAGTTTGTTAGACCTGTTGTATACGTAGTGATGGCCGGATTGATCGGCGGGGGAACTTTCCTGCTGTCTTCCAAGGAGGCCCTGAGCAGCACCCAGAACCGTCCGGCGAATCTGCCGACCGCATATATCGAAGCGAATCAGGTGGCCGCGAGCTTTAAAGCCGGGGGCCGCGTGACCGAAATACTGGTCAAAGAAGGGGACACCGTGAAGAAAGGCCAGGTTCTGGCCCGGATTCAAAGCCAGGAAATCGAGGCGAAGGTAGCCCAGGCCAAAGCGGCCGTAGCGCTTTCCCAAGGAAAAATCGCCGAAGCGAAGGGCGCGGAAGCGACGGCTCAAGCGAAAAAACAGCAGGGTCAGGAAGCGGTGACGCTGACCGCGGAAACGGCCGCGAAACAAGTGAAACAGGCCGAAGCGGTCGTGAAAGCCGCTCAGACGAAAGTAGACGCGCTCAAGAACGGGGCGAGACCGGAAGAGAAAAAGCAGGCTGAAATTCAGCTCAATGCGACCAAAGAGGTTTTCCAGACAGCGGAAGAAAGCTACAACCGGGTGAAAAAAATGAAGGAAGAGGGGCTTGTCGCCCAGACGGACGTGGATAAAGCGAAGGTCAGCTACGAAGAGGCCAAAGCCAAATACGAAGTGGCGCAGCAGCAGTACGCGCTTGCCCAGCAGGGACCGCGCGCGGAGGAAATCCAGGCCGCGGAAGCGCAGGTGGAACAGGCCAAAGCGGCCGTCGAGCTGGCTAAGGCGAACATGGATCAGGTGAAAATCCGCCAAGGTGACGTGAATGCCGCTCAGGCGTCGATCCAGCAGGCGCAGGGCGCCGTCAAATCCGCCCAGTCCGGACAGCAGCAGGCCCAGGCGGCCCAAAGCGAAGCCGAGACTTACCTGAGCTACACCGAGCTGCTTGCTCCATCCGACGGCATCATCATTTCCCAATCCGCTCAACTGGGCGAAATGGTAGGCTCCGGCTTCCCGGTATTTACGATGGAAACTTCCGCGGAGACGAAATGGGCGCGTTTCTATCTGAAAGAAACGGACGCGGCCGGTCTGAAGGCAGGGGATACCGTGACCGTAAAAGTGACGGCTAACGGCGCCGCCGTGACCGGTAAAGTCAGCACGGTCGCACCGGCTGCGGACTTCGCCGTGAAGAAAGCGACGCAGAACGCGTCCGATACCGATATCCGCTCGTTCGGCGTGAAAGTCGAGCTGCCTCAGCTGCCGGAATCGGTTCTGACGGGAATGACGGTACAATGGGAAGGAAAAGCGGGTGATACCGTTGCCCCTTAAAGTCGGAAGCGTGATCGCCGAGGAATGGCGGCAAATTTTCAAAGACCGCCGGTTGATGGCAATCCTGTTCCTCGTGCCGATCCTTTACACAACCTTATTCGGATCGATTTATATCCAGCATAAAGTAACCGAAATGCAGACCGTCGTCTTCGACGAGGACAACAGTCAACTGAGCCGCCAGATCGTGCAGGCGTTCGATCAGAGCGAAACGTTCCAGGTCATTAACGCCTACCATTCGGAGGCGGAGGTGACGGAAGCCATCTCCCGCGGAGAAGCGAAGGTCGGGGTCATTATCCCGAAGGAATTCGAAGCCCGCATCAAACACGGCGATGTGCAGCCGGTGATGACGCTTATCGACGGCGCCAACATGATGATCTCCAACTCCGCGACACGTGCGGCCAATGAGATCGTCACGACATACAGCTACGGCGTCAGCGGCAAGAAGCTCCAGCAGCAGGGCCTTCAGGATGAACAGGTCAGCACGACGTTCTCCGCGGTCCCGTTCCGCTACCGGGTGCTTTACAACCCGACGTTCAACTACAGTGATTTTATGATTTTCGGCCTGGCAGGCGCGATTTTGCAGCAGGTTCTTCTGCTCGGTATCGCCCTGACCATCACCCGCGATAAGGAAAGAGGGCTCTGGAACCGCTTTGCCGAGTGGAAAAAGATGCCGTGGCGTCTTGCTTACGCGAAATCGGTCCCGTATTTTATCATCGGCATGCTGAATGCGGTCGTGGTGTTCACGATCATGCTGTTCGGATTCGATCTTCCGATGCGCGGACAGATTCTGATGGCTATGCTGCTCTCGGCCTGCTTCAACTTTGCGGTGCTTGGCATCGGGTATTTCATCTCCCTGTTCTCAAGCGCTCAACTCGGCTCCACCCAGATCGCGATGCTGATTGCGGTGCCGTCGTTCATGCTGTCCGGCTACACGTGGCCGTTTGAAGCGATGCCGAAGGCGCTGAGCATTCTCGGACATATGCTGCCGCTCACCTACTTCTTAGAGGGTGTCCGCCATGTATTCGTCAAAGGCAACGGCTACGACGTGATCGTCAAGGACTGCATCGCGCTTGCATTGACGGGATTCATCACGTACTTCGCGGCCTTCCTGCTCACCCGGTTCGCCATGTTCCGCAAGCAGACGGATGAGCCGGTTCAGGCCGGGCTGCCTGCTGTCCAGTCGGAGAGCACCTCTCTTACGGTGTAAAAGTTTTGTTCCGGCCGGCACCATGTCAAACAACGTTTCACCGGCGCGCGAAAGCTGTTTCTTTTATAAAGCAGGCGCGCCGTTTACATAAGTCTCAGTCATCAGCGTTTTCGGTCCCATGTCCCTCAGCCTGCGTTTAGTTCTTATCATACCTTGGAAAAGAAGGGATTTTCGATGAAAAAAATCATAGCTACGCTGACCGCGTCCGCTTTTGTATTCGGCATGATGCCGGCCGCATGGGCGGCGGATACCCATTCGCCCTACTACGAGATCAAAGACGGCAACCTTGTTCAGCTTCACGCGACAACCGATAAGCCTCTCGATAAAGACGAGGTGCGCCTGCCCGCGCTGGAGAAAACCGGCAAACTGACCTTGGACAGCGTGCTGGAACGGACGCTTAACAACTCCTACAATATGAAATTGCTCTACCTGAAAACAGCCGCGCTCGGCAGTAAAAGCAGCGATCTCAAGAATCAGAGCGAAAACCTGTACGGAGGCAGTTTCGAAGGCTATAAGCTTCCGGCTTCCCCGCAGGATTACATGACGCCCGAGGCGATGAAGAAGTATCAGATCGACCCGGCTAAAGCGACTCCGGACAGCTTCTTCTGGATCGGTCCGGTTGTCGAAACGAATACGGTGCTGAACAAGGTCATCGAAGGTCAGGGCCAAATGGTTAATGGCATTAACCAGATTTTGCAGGCCCAGCGCGAACAGATGAAAACTACCTCGCATCAGCTCGATACGGATATGTGGAACAACCTGCTCCAGACCGACGAAGCGATTGAGGGCATCAAGCTTCAAGTGACGGCGCAATACGTGCAGCTTCTCGGCTCCAAGAAGCAGATCGCCCTCATGCATGAGTACAAAGGCGTGGCGGAGAAAGAGACGAAACGCGCCCAGGTGCTGAGCGACGCCGGTCTCGCCTCTCCCGAAGATGTGGAAACCGCCCGCAAAGCGGTGAACAAAATCGGCGACGATATTCAGACGCTGGAGAACAACTACCGGCTGGGTCTCGTACAGCTTTGCTTCGATATCGGCGTGGAATACAGCCCGGATCTGCTTCTTGAAGAGCCGTCCGCCGTGTCCGGAAACGTGCAGCCGGTTGCGAAGAAAGATACCGAGACGCTGCTGGCCAATTCTTTTAAGCTGAAAATGGATCACAACGGCATCGACGAAGCCATCTGGCAGCAGCAGAATACCGTGACCAAGAATACGTACGGCGGCCAGTATCAGAACATCAACACGGGGATCGCTTACCAGAAGCAGGAACAGACGAAAGCCGAGCTGGTCAAAAAGATCTATGCGACCTACAGCGATGCCGAGAACGCTTATCAGACCGTGCTGAACGAGCAGCGTAACCTTAAGGACGCGCAGGCCGACGTCGCCAAAATGAAAATCCGTTACGAAAACGGATTTGTCTCCAAGCATGATTACGAGAAGTTTTCGTTCAAGCTTCAGCAGGCTCAAACCACGCTGGAGGGTGCCCGGCTGAAATACTTCGCGCTGGTGCGCAAAGCCGAAGCGATGGACAGAGGATTTATTTCGTAAAAAGCAGCCGTTTCAAAAATTAGGCTGATGAGCGGATAGCGGAGCTTTATGCAGTTAAATGTATACGAACTTAATATGGCTGCCATGAATGGAAGGGGCCGGTCCTTGGGATCGGCCTTTTTTTGTATCTAGGGAAGGGTTGACTGCCGGAAACGGGATGGCACCAATCAAGGCAGATGAGAGGCATCACCGGTATAGGGTGGCTTTTATGCAAGGGTCTGTCGCATGCACACCACCGCACATCGAGCACGGCGAGCGTCCGCCTCCGGCAGCCCCGCTGCCCGAACGCAAAAAAGACGTACAAAATTGTCTCCAATTTTGTACGTCTTTTTGCGTATACCCGGCCGCTTGCGTATCCGGCCGGGCTGTGAAGGGCACCGCCGGGGCGGCTTACAGCCCTTCGAAGCTGAAGTCGTCGTCGCTAAGCGGCTCGACGCGGAGAGCGCGGACGTAGCCGTTGCCTTTTTTCGAGAAAAAGTCATGCTGCTTCGTCTGCGTCCGGATTCCGTTCAGAACGACGGGATGAACCGGTTCTTCCGGGAAGTAAGGATCGCGTCCGAGGTTCATCAGCGCTTTGTTGGCGTTGTAACGCACATAGCGCAGCACATCGTCCTGCAGGCCGAGCGGAGTGTAGAGCTCCTCGGTGTAAAGCTTCTCGATCTCGTACAGCTCCAGGAGCAGCTTGATCTGCTCTTCGGCGGCTTCCTGCTGCTCGGTTTCGCTCAGAGTCGCGAACAGCTCCTGCGCCAGCGTACCGACGTACAGGCCGTGGATGCTTTCGTCGCGCAGAATGAGGTCGATGATCTCGCCGCTGTTCGTCATTTTGCCTTGTCCGGCCAGGTAGAGCGGATAGAAGAAGCCGCTGTAGAACAGGTAGCTTTCGAGATAAACGGAAGCCGTCATCGCCAGATAAAGGTCTTTGTCGGACTGGATGCTGTTGTAGTAGCGGTTGATGAGATCCGCTTTCTGCTGCAGGCGTCCGTTTTCTTCGACCCAGCGGAAAATGCCGTCGATCTCCTCGTTGCTCGCCAGTGTCGTGAAGATGCTGCTGTAGGACTTCGCATGAATTTGCTCCATCATGCCCATGAACGACAGCACCGCTTTGCGCTGGAGCCCGTCCATGTGCTCGACGAGCCTCGGCATGCCGACTCCGCCTTGAAGGGTGTCCAGCAGCGTCAGGCCGCCCAGAACCTTCTTGTAGACATCCTGCTCGTCGGGGCTCATCTCGATCCAGACCATTTTATCGTCGGAAAGGGGAATTTCTTCTTCGGTCCAGAACTGCATCACGTTCTGCTGCCAAAACGACCAGGTGTAATCGTCGTCGGGTTTATTCCAATTGACGGCTTTCATCATTTTCTCTCCTTTGGATGGGGCGCGCTGCAAATCCGGCATGAGTCGCTGCCGTGCATAACCGTAGGCAGCTTTATGCGGGGCTTCCAAGTTCGGGCCCAGCATAAAGCTGCTTATAGGGTAAGCGCCATACGGATGTTTGCGGCCTGCACGGAGCGTTTATTACGTTCGTGCCGCGAGCCGGCTTCTTTTAAACGAATCTATTCTTAACCCGGCTCTCTCTTAAACGGAGCAGCTCAGGCATTCTTCCATGGTCAGCCGCTTCGTGCGGGTGTAGTAGAGCGATTTGAGGCCTTTTTTGGCGGCATACAGGTAGTTGCGGGCCAGCTCGCGGGTCGAGATGTCGCTGTTTACGTGCAGCACCGTGGAAATGCCCTGGTCCACATGCTCCTGGATTTCCGCGATAAGATCGATGATCTTGAACGGGTCCATCCGGTAAGCCGACTTGTAGAAGAACATGTTTTCTTTGGACAGGTACGGCATCGGATAGTAAGTGGTCGAGTTTGCATACGTGCGCGTTTCGATCTGGTCGACGATCGGCATAACGCTGGAAGTCGCGTTTTGCACGTACGAGATGCTCTGTGTCGGCGCGATGGCCAGACGGTAAGCATGGTACAGGCCGTGCTTCATGACTTGCTCTTTGAGAGCTTTCCAGTCTTCCGGAGACGGAAGATCCATGCCTTCGAAAAGAGCTTTGACTTTATCGGATTCGGGACGGTAATCTTTCACTTCATACTTGGCAAAATAGGTGCCCTTCGCATATTCGGACCGTTCGAAATCGGCGAAAGTGACGCCGCGGTCGCGTGCGATTTCCATGCTTTTCTCCAGCGAGTAGAAGTTGATGGCCATGAAGAAGGCGCGGGCAAATTCTTTCGCTTCCGGGCTTTCGTAGGCGATCCGGTTTTTGGACAGATAACCGTGCAGGTTCATCGCGCCGAGACCGACGGAATGAAGCTCCTTGTTCGCCTTTACAACGCCCGGCGCGTTCGCTACCGTCGTGTTGTCGCTGACGGAAGTCAGCGCTTCGATGCCGCTGTGGACGGAGTCGCGGATGCTTTTCGTTTCCATCACGTTCACGATGTTAAGCGAAGCGAGGTTGCAGGAAATGTCCCGGCGGATAATATCGCCTTGGCCGTAATCGCCGATCTCCGTCGTTTCCTGAAGCTGGAAAATCTCCGTGCACAGGTTGGACATTTTCACTTTGCCGATGTCTTTCAGAGCATGTCCGCGGTTTGCGTTGGAACGGTTCATGATGTACGGATAGCCGGATTCGAGCTGGATAACGGCAATCTTGGTCAGCATGTCGCGGGCGCTCATTACGACTTTCTTCTTCACGTTCGGGTTGGCGAGCAGCTCTTCATACATCTCGTCGATATTCATATCGTCGAGGTGACGGCCGTATTCCTTATAGACGGAGAACGGGGCGAACACGTGCAGCGGCTTGTTCTGCTCGGCCAGCTCGTAAAATTTCTGCGGCACGATCAGGCCGATGGAAAGCGTCTGGATACGGGATTTCTCGTCCGCGTTGATCTTTTTGCAGTCGAGGAATTCGATGATGTCCCAGCCGAACACGGAGTAGTAGACCGCTCCGGAGCCCCGGCGCTGACCCATCTGATCCGCGTAAGAGAAGGCATCCTCAAGCAGCTTCATGACGGGCATGATGCCTTTGGCGGCGCCTTCGACGCCTTTGATCGGCTCGCCGCGTCCGCGCAGCTTGGACATGTTTACGGCTACGCCGCCGCCGATTTTGGACAGCTGCATGCAGGTGCCGATGACGTACTGGATGGAGTTCAGGGAGTCGTCCATCTCCAGCAGGAAGCAGGAGACCATTTCGCCCCGGCGGCTGCGTCCTGCGTTCAGGAACGTCGGCGTGGCCGGCTGGACGCGCTGCTCGATGATCGCCTTGGCGATCCGCTGCGCTTTGCCGAAGTCGCCTTCACCGAGGTGAAGGGCGACGATGGCGGCGCGGTCCTCGTACGATTCGAGGACTTGCTTTTTATCATTGGTGCGCAGGGCGTAATCTTTATAAAATTTCGAAGCGGCCATGTAGGACTGGAACTTAAAGCCGCTTTCGCGGATCGTTTCGTGGATGGCTTCGATCTGCTCCAGCGTGTACTGCTCGTACACGTTCTCGTAGAAATCTTCGCCGATCAGATAATCGTAGCGTTCTTTGATGCTGCCGAAAGGAACGGTCTGCCCCTGCACTTCTTCAAGGAAGGCGTCCAGCGCTTCGCGGTCTTTCTCCAGACGGTAAAAACCGTCTTCCCCCGGTATCATGAGTTCGTTGTTCAGTTCAATATGCTTCAAGATGGCGCACCCCTTTATGGAATCGTTCCACGTCGCTAGACGTGCCGGAAAGTTCGAATTTGGCAAGCACCGGAACACCGTATGCCGATGAAATGCGGTCGGCGCTCAGGGCAAAAGATTGTCCCCAGTTCTGGTTGCCGCTTGCGGCGACACCGCGCAGAAAGGAAGAGTGATGTTTCAGAAAGTCCAGCACTTTGCCGGGAATTTGACCGAATCCGGTCGTATAAGTAACAAGGACGAACGGCTCCTGGATCGTCAAATCCTCTTCGATCCGTACGGCCTTCAAATTCAGCTTGTTAATGAATCGTTGAACATTTCCCGTACGGGAATCGTAAACTACCAGCATGGAAGCATCTTCCTTTCCACTCTATCAAAAATACGGGGCGCGCCGGCTACGGGAAGTAGTCGGCGCGCCCGGATGAAAGCCGCTCTTTGTGACAAAGAGCGGCTCTGGATTCACAGTCAGTTCCCGGCCTCTTCGCCTGCCTCTGACGGCTCGGCGAAAAGGCCGGCTGAAGCCGCGCGTACAAGCCGGCCGTCCGGTTCCCCGCCCGAAGGCGGTGGAGGGGACAGCCGTGCTAGCGGCTGCAATGTGAAAAACGTCCGGACACCTCCCTATCTCCCGTAGGTTCAGCGGTGTCTTTCAGACAGGCAGGTCTCCTGGCTCCAGGTTCATTGCGCCCCTCCGCGGCCTTCCCGACGGCATCCGTCAGTGGCGGTATGGGTGGGGCGCTCCCCGTTGACAGTGGCGGGACCGCGCCGGATTCGCACCGGACTTCCCTTTTGATTCCCGCCTCGGGGGCGGGAAACCTGTCCAATCTATATATAGTCTATATATAGTGAATATGTAGGTGATAGATATGAATTTACCTCAATATATTGTGGTTTGTCAACTGTGCGTAAGGACTCAACAAGGGGAGAAAAACCGAGATAAAAGGCGAAAAAGGTGTGATAACCTGCCGATAAACGGGCGAGATTTTATTTCCGTTTCTTTTTATTTCGACAAAGTTTGCGGGCGCCGGCAAGCCATACGGCCAAGCTGATTTTCATATGCTGAACGGGTGGTTTCAGGTGCAGCCCGTTAAAAAAAGATCAAGCTCCTTGGATAGAGCTTGATCCCTTTTTACATGTTTACATTTTTTTTGTTGTTCTTTTTATAAAGACTCATTATGCCTGCAAGTATCCATTCGATCACGTGCAGAGCGACAGACAAAGTGAGAGCGGACAAAAAATCTTGGATATATACGCCGGGAATCAGATGAGCAAAAACATAGATCAGAAGACAGTCCGCGATAATCGTGATGATTTGTCTGCCGTAAACGGAAGGGGGCCTCTTGAGTCCGTAACGGATCATGGCATGGAGGAGGGGATGAATAAAAGTCTCGAAGATCAGGAAGCTCAGCAAGATGACCAGGGAAAAAGTGAAGAGATCCGCTTTGCCCGTAAAACTGATGAGGGAGCCGGTATGTTCAAACCCCCGGAAAAATGTCATATATAAGAAAGCAAAACCGATTACCGGCCCGATGATGAGCAAGGAAAAAACCGGAATCGCCCAAATTTTCGTCTTCAAGGACGGCACAGGTTCGTGGTCCCGGCGCGATAAATAATTCAGCAGGACGTTTAAACCGAAAAACAAAAGCAGCAGCATGCCGGTGAGCCAAGCGTAACTAACCATAAAGGTTTTCCTCCGGGTGAATTTTCGTATCGCGCCGTTCCCGGCGTGCTGTTTCGCTGCGTGTCAATGATCGTCGATCACATCATGAGTACAGCAGTATATGTAACTATTTTGCTTTTTTGAATGTATTTAGTCAATCAATTTTACGCAGCGAAAGCAGGAGGCCCCAGAGCAAAAAAAGCACAGAGAAATTTCCCTGTGCCGTTTTATAACGGCTGAGCTGCTTCTGTACCGCAAGCGGACTTCCAAAGGTCCGAGCCCTCCGGCTGAGCTTGCGGAAGCGGTATACAGCTTTTTGAAGCCGCAGCAGCCAAAAGAAAGAGGCGGCGTCCTAAACCATGGCCGTCAGATTGATGGAAAAAAACTATCCGGCTGCCTTACTGGCCGCTGCCCTGCTTAACCAGCTCATCCACGGACCACGCCACGCACCAGGGATACTGGTTCTTCGTTTCCTCCGGAATCCAGTAGCAGCGGTCCGTTTTGTTTTTATCGGGGTAAAACACATACATGAGCAGCTTCACTTCGCTGATATCGTCCGGTTCATCCGTGCGAGGATTCGGGTAACGGACCGTACAGCCCATTTGCGATGAAAATTGGGTGGATACGTTCACTTCATACGTGTACATGAAGCTGGACCCTACACCGATCGAGAACACGTCGCCGGGGGCTTTGCCCGCAGGCTTGCATTCGACGGATACGCTGTTGGAGACGGAGGTGACGGTTTTGCTGATTTTAATAAAATTTTCTTCGATTTTCATAGATTCCGACCAGTTGACCGGCATACTGAACGAAAGCTGCTTATTCGTATAATCGGGCAGATCCGTAAACCGCCGCACATAGTTCTCGATATGGTTCGGATCGGGCCGCTTCGGGAACGTACTCAAGGATTTCCCTTTACGGGCCTCGATGCTCAGATCCGAGACGGAGAAAAGACTGAGCTGCACTCCCAGGTCTTGATTTTGCCAATCTCCCAGCTTGTAGGTGTGCCGGGTTATGTTGGGACGGATATACAAATGCGTAGCCGTTTTTTTGGTGAAGGACGGATACAGCTCAATCGAAAATTCTTTGATGCTCTTCATTTCCGAAGTGACGGAACGCGCCCGCTCATAAGCGATCTTCAGCTCGCCACCGAGACCTACGACCGGAACTTTGCCGCTAAAGTTGAGAGAAGCGCCGAATTTGTACTTGGCGGATACCGCCGCCTGCTCCTCCTTCGACCACTTGAACCGGAAGGAGCAGATGGAATCTTTAAGCTCGGAGCCGTTCAGCACGTGGGGAGGGGGGCTTTCGACGACGCCCAGAAACGTCAGATGGTCATCGTTCGCCCAGTTCGTCAGCGTGTCCGTTAAGGTAAGCCGGTCGGAGCGGTACCGGCCTATGCCGAGATGTTTTTTCCGGCCGGAGCCGTCGAACGTCTGGGTAAACCAGATTTCGGACCGGATATGTCCTTCCTCCTCGGGGATAAAAAACGAGAAGGCGTCGACATGGTGCCCGTTAGGCGTCGACATATGCCCCCAGCCGCGGACAATGGGGGCCGACCAGACGCCCGTGGAGACGGAGTATTCGTATCTTCTCGCTTTAACATCAGATTCGGTTTTGCCGCTGACGAACAACTGAAGGACGCTGCCTGCAGAGCCGTTTTCGATGGAGCCCGGAGCGAGCGCGAAGTGGCTGACATTCTCGCCTTCCGCTATGGCTTGCGGCTCATTTACTTTCCGGGGCGGCGCCTGCTCCTCGTGGTGCAGGAGCCACGTTTTCAGCGTTTCTTTTTTGCGGGAAAGAACCGACTTCGTATCTTGGCTCCGCTGAATATAGCCGGCCATGATCCGCACGTTGCCGCCGGAGTCCCGGTAGCTGCATGCCGCCGTATGAGTGACGTCCGCGATCGGGATTTCCTCCGTCCTGCCGTCTTTACCCTTCCGCTGTTCACGGGCTTCGGTTCGCTCCCACGTCTGCCCCCCGTTGTCCGTCCAGTTCAACGCCAGCTTGCCGTCCGCATCGGAGCCGATGAGATACAAACGGGTTCCGGCCGAGACGGCTGCGAACCGGCTGTCCGCCCGCATGCGCATGCGTTCGCCCAAGGTAAGAGCCGCCGACCATTCGGTCCCGTCCGGGGAGGTCATTTGGTGCAGCGTCCCTCTCTGATCCGCGTAAAACAGATACAGGACGCCCTCATGCACGCAAGCCGCCAGAGCCGGTATCCGGCCTCCGCCGACTCCGTCGCCTCCATAGGCCACTTTGGTCAAATATTCAATCCCCAGCGGCCCTTTCTTTTTGTTGGGGCTGTTAACGACTCTGACTTTTTCCCGTTTATCGTCGCCGAGATAAGTTTCCATGCAAATGAGATCCAGCAGATTCCCGTTCGTGTAAAAAAGATAAGCTTTATCATTGAAAAACGTACCGGCAGCCGGGCCGGTATTGGATGCCCTCGTATAAAACTCCTCGAAAGCATCGTGTTTGGTTTTGGCAGACATGGTCTCACTCCAGTGGTTAGTAGGATGGGTACTTTTCCATGAGTCACTATACCAAACCGGAATTAGTAAGGATATTAACGAAAGTTAATGAAAGAAGTGCGGATTCCCGGGACGTGAAAAGCAAAAAAGATCCCTTCCCGGAGGAAAGGATCTTTATAAGGGGATTAATTATTGGCGATAGTTTCAGGCGTCGTCAGCTTGTCGTAGAACTCGACGTATTTGTCTTTGTCCGCGGTGTTGCGGACGGCCATGGCTACGCGCGGATGCTCGTTGAGCGTTCCGGCGATCATGTAAGGAATGATGTAGCCCCATTCCACTTTCTCGCGCATGGCGACCATGTGGCGTTCGATCAGGTCCAGAACGGGACGCACATCGTAACGCGGGTTTTTCAGGTAGCTGACGAGCAGCTCGGTGGTGCAGTTGCCTGCCGCGCGACCCATCCCGAAGACGGAGGTGTCGAGGAACTCGACGCCTTTCTCGGCACCGACGATGGTGTTGGAGAACGCGAGCTGCATATTGTTATGCATATGAAGGCCCAGCTTCTTCTCCGGCAGAAGGCGCTGGAATTTATTGACCATGTAATCGATGTCCTTGTGATTCATGCTGCCGTACGAATCGACGACGTATACCACATCCACCGGACTTCTGTTAATGAGCTCGAACGCTTCGTTAAGCTCGTTCTCCATCACGTGGGAGAGCGCCATGATGTTCAGCGTCGTTTCGTACCCCATGTCATGGAATTTCTGTACGAGCTGCAGACCCTTGTCCACATCCTTGATGTAAGAAGCTACGCGGATCAGATCCAGCTGGCTCTGCTCGCGGGGGAGAATGTCGTTCTCGTCGACGCGGCCGATATCCACGAGCGCGGAAAGCTTCGTATCGTTCTTGGTAGGGATGACCTCACGCAGGAAATCCTCATTCAGAAAACGCCACGGACCCGCATTGTCGCTTTTCAGGAGTTTAGCCGAATTTTTGTAACCGATTTCCATATATTCAACGCCGGCCGCATTCAAGCCGCGATACATATCCTGAACAAATTCCACGCTAAAATCCCAATTGTTGACGAGCCCTCCGTCGCGTATCGTACAATCGAGAATTTTATGCTGATCGTGTTTCATTTTCGGTACCCTCCAAAAGCCGCATACCGGCTCATATTTTGCTATATTATCACGCATCTGATAAGGGATGTCAATCAATCGGCGCAATTGTCGGACAAATGACAGAACTGACAAACGGTCAAATAAAAAAGCGGGTCCCCTTAAGGAATTCCGCTTTTTTGTACGTTCCGGCACCGCGTACCGCCTTTGTAAGTCCGGATTTACCGGACAAGGACAAACTTACCAATGAGGGGCAGCGGTTTCATTCTGCCGTCATGGGCGTTCCGGATCCCGATAAATGCCAGCGCGAAGACGGAGATGTCCAGGGGAGGCATCAGCAGGTTCTCCACACCCGGAAGCAGCCCGAGCATCAGATGCGCGAAAACGGCGTAGAGCAGGAGCAGCAGCCCCTGGTTCGCATGATACATCGCGAATCTGGAATGTCTGGCTACCATCAGCGGCAGGCAAAAAATGAGATAAGCGGACATGGCGGCAGATTTGTTGCTGTCGATATCAGAGGACTTGTGATTGTGCATACGCGGACACCTCACACTCAGAATCGAAAACATGAAGCCGGATAAATTTCTGCTATACTTCTACTATAGAATATGCATACCCCGTTTGAAAAGGGATAGACGCAGGCTGGACGGGGAAATGGAGGAATTTATTTGGAAAAAGCTTCGATTCATATAAAAAAAGCGGGATACGGCGACTCCGGGGCAATTTTGGAGGATATCGACTTCCGCATTCCGGAAGGGCAGCTGATCGGTCTGATCGGGCCCAACGGTGCCGGCAAGAGCACGACCATCAAAAGCATGCTCGGCCTGTTGAAGGATGTCGAGGGGAGCATCGAATTTGCCGACGGACGGGCTTCGGTTGCCTATGTACCGGAGCAGCCTGTTCTGTATGAAGAACTCACGCTGTGGGAGCATATGGAACTCGCGGCGGCGGCTTACGGGCTGGAGCGCACCGTTTTCGAAGAACGGGCGGAAACGCTGCTGGCCCAGTTCAGGCTGTCGGATGCCCGGCACCGGCTGCCAGTCGCTTTTTCCAAAGGCATGCAGCAGAAAGTGATGCTTATCATCGGCTTCCTTAACCGGCCTTCGGTGTACATCGTCGACGAGCCGTTCATCGGGCTGGACCCGAGGGCGACGAAGGACTTCCTGGAGCTGCTGCGGAAGGAGCGGGAGAGGGGAGCGGGCATTCTGATGAGCACTCACGTGCTCGACACCGCGGAGCGCATCTGCGACTCGTTCCTGCTGCTCAGCGAAGGACGGATCGTGGCGCAGGGAACGCTGGACGATGTGCGCCGGAAGTCGGGACTGCCGGAAGGCACATTATTCGACTGCTTCCATGCGCTGGTCTGAGGCGGAGGAGGGAATGAATATGACACCGGCAAAATTATTCAAGCGGAGGCTGCTCGACGACTGGACCTACCAGTACCGCATTGTGCGCACGGCCGTGGACTGGACGGTGGCCGTCTATCTGATCGTTCCGGCCCTGATCTTTGCCTTCATTTATTATTCGGCGTGGTGGCGGACGCCGCCCGAGTGGTTCGGCTATATCCCGGCATCGCTGGTCGCCGTTTTCCTGTATCTGTTCGCCTGGTCCGGCACCATCCGCTTCTTTATCGAGGAAGCGGACCAGCTCTTCCTCGTCCGCAGCGAAGGCTGGATGCCCGCGATCAAGCGCCGCGGGCTTCTGTACTCGCTCGGGCTGCAGGCACTGACGACGGCCCTGCTGGCCGGCGCTCTGATGCCCCTGCTGCGGGCGGAAGACCCCGCCGGCGGAGCGCTGAAGCTGGCGGCCCTGTTCCTGGCCGTCTACGCGGCCAAGGTGAACCTGGGCCTGCTGCGCCAGCTTGCGGCGCTCGCCTGGGCCGGATGGAAGCGCGTGGCGGCTTCCATCGTGCTGTTCGCGGCGGGCTTTCTCATCTACTGGGCCTGCGTCCAGTTGATTCTGGCGGATTCCGCCGCGGGGTACTTCGCCGGGCCGCTGCTGCTTGCGGCCGCGGCAGCGCTTGCCCGCCGCCGTCTGCGGGCGGCGGGAGCGTTCTACCCCGACGTGCAGCGGGAGCGGGAGGCGAGGCTGAAGCTCGCCTCTCTGATGCTCCGGGGCATCGTCGAAGGCAAGAAGCCGCGCCAGCGCCGGGCGCCGCTGCTGCTGGGCCGCTCGCAGCGGGTGGTCCGCGGGACGGACGCTTCGGCGGTGCTGGCCGATTCGCTCGTCAAATCGGTCCTCCGCCGTCCCGGCCAGTGGAAGCTGTACGCGCAGCTGACGGCCGTGCTCGCGTTCGCCGCGTGGCGGCTTCCGGGTCCGATGCACGTCGTCCTGTGGGCCGTCGCCGCTTTCGTGCTGGCCTACTGGATGAAGTCGGTCGCGCGGGAAACGCTGGGCGCTTCCTTCTTCCGCATGTTCGCGTGGAGCGAAATCAGCAAGCAGGAAGCGCTCCGCAAAGCGTCATTCGCTCTGGCCGTGCCCGGACTCGCGCTGGTCGGTCTTGTCGCGGGCGCGAGCATCTCGCTGCCGCTGGGGATCGCCGCTCTTGTTCTTTCCGTGCCCGCCGCGTATGCGGCCGCCTTTCTGGTGACCATCTGGTATTAAACGCCAGGGTTTGGCGAACACTAAGGGCGACCGGCAAGCGTGCGTGCTACCAATATGAAGAGCGCACGGCGGATCTGACAGCACCGGAAAGGATGCCTTATGAGCGATACACCGATATTTTTCGAATTTCCGCAGGAACGGGATATGCGGCTTGCTTATGATACGTTGTTCGAGCTCGGCTACCGGCCGGGCGTCAGCGCTTCGGAAGGGAAGCCTGCGCTGCATATCCATGTGGAAGGGCAGGACCTCGCTTCCGCCATGCAGATCGCCCAGGCCCATGCGGGCGAACTGATCGACGCGCCGCCGGCAGCCGAGGCAAGTTACAGCGAACCGGAAGCTTACGCGGCGGCGTACGATCTCGACACGATCCGGATCCCGGCTCACTTGATCCAGGACCCGGAAGAAGACGCGCCGGAGGGGACTCTGGCCGCTGTGCGCGGCGGAGACGGGGATGGCAGCGTTCCGGGCGAATACTCCGGTGCGGCGGGTGCGAGCGCCGACGGCTCGTACGAAGAGCCGCAGCGGCAGTTTGACCCGTCCGACGACGATTTCGACCGGTTTTCGGCCGGGATCCATTTGTAAGACGGAGCTGCCGGGGGTTCGTCTTCCGCCGGTCCGCCTGCGATTTTCCGGAGCAGGGCAGAGGCAGAGTGCCGCATGGCGATGATCCGCTGCATGATCTACTCGCATGATCTTCCGCATGGTCACGTCATTCCGCTGTTTTCGGCGCATATCGGCAGGAACCCGGGCCGAACCGCGGCAGGCTGAGCCACCTGCACCCCAACGACAAAAAAACCAGCCCTTCCGAAGGAGGAGCTGGTTTTTTCCCGTTCTCTTTTTACACATCTAAACCCCTGTTTCCTCCGCCCGCATGGCCGCATGCTTGCCGGCCGTATACCCCGTAGCGAAAGCCGCCGTAATGTTGTAGCCGCCCGTGTACCCGTGAATATCGAGAACCTCTCCGCAAAAAAACAGGCCCTCCGTCAGCTTGGATTCCATCGTTTTGGGATCGATTTCTTTCAAGTTCACCCCTCCGCCGGTGACGAAGGCTTCCTCGATCGATAGAGTCCCGTTCACGCGCAGGGGGAAAGCTTTCAGGAGCTTGCTCAGCTCCATCCAGTTCTGCTTGGGCAGGTTCGCATGGGTGAGCGACTCGTCCAGCTCCGCTTTACGGAGCAGCAGGGGAACGAGCCGTTCGGAGACGGCGCCCTTCAGCACGTTCTTGATCGCCCGTTTCGGCTCGGCCGCGGCGAGCGCCAAAGTCTCTTCGTACACTTCCTCCGTACTTTGGTCGGGAAACAGGTCGATGGTCAGCTCCACGCTGTCCTTCTGCGACTTGCGGAGTTCCTTGACGACGAACTGGCTGCAGCGCAGCGAGATGGGCCCCGAAATCCCGAAATGCGTAAAAATCATATCGCCTTGGTGGGTAGTCAGCTTCTTGCCCTTGGCGTTCCATACGGTCAGCGCCGCATTGCGCAGCGACAAGCCCTGAAGCTCCCGGCTTTTGATAAAAGGCTCGGCCGAGGTAAGAGGCACTTCCGTGGGAAACAGCTCGGTAATCGTATGTCCGGCCGCCTCCGCCCATGCGTATCCGTCGCCCGTCGAACCCGTGTGAGGCACGGACTTGCCGCCGGAAGCGACGATCACGCATTTGCCGCGCAGCGTCTCTCCGGATGGCAGCCGCACGCCGGTTGTCCGTCCGTTCTCGTACAGCACGCGGTCTACGGAGCAGTTGGTCCGGATGGACACGCCTTGGCTGCGTACTTGACGGATCAGCGTATCTACGACGGTTTTGGCTTTATCGGAGACGGGAAACATGCGCCCGTTGTCTTCCTCTTTGAGGCGGATGCCGAGATTTTCAAAGAAAGCGATAATATCCTGGTTGTTGAAATGTGAGAAGGCGCTGTATAAAAAACGGCCGTTGCCGGGAATATGCCGGATCAGCTCGTCCATTTCCTTATTGTTCGTGACGTTGCACCGTCCGCCGCCCGAAATTCCGAGCTTCCGGCCCAATTTGTTGCCCTTGTCCAGCAGAAGTACATTGGCTCCGTCCGCGCTTGCGGCAACGCCGGCCATAAGGCCCGCCGATCCGCCGCCGATTATGATGACATCGTAAATCATGTGGTGTAAACTCCCTGAACCTTCAAATTTTTATTCGATCATATCACGGATCGCCCGCTTTTCAAACCGATAAGAGCTGCCCCTTGAAGAGGGATCAGGCCGGTTCACGAGGGGATTTGGGGCCCCGGAACATTTTTTGAACAGCGGAACCCACGAGCAGCAGCAGAGGAAGCCCGAACCCCCATAAGAATGAGATGTAGGTCCAGATTCTCGAAAAGTTGTTCAGCTCGGTAATGTTCGGGTACCACAGGAGCGACAAGGCGCCTGAAATAACGGCCACCGGAAACGTAATGACACGGTAATCGTGAAGCTTGAGCAGGTAAGAAAGGCCCGTCACCATCGTATAGAGAAGGAACGATACCCGGAAAAAGATCGTGAAAAACCAGATGAAAGCGACGATAACTTCGATACGGCGCACGAATTGCCCGAATTCGATCATTTTGCCGAGCTCATAGGTCGGAAACACGTAAGCGGCCGTTTGGCCGGGGTTCAGCACAAGCAGGCACATAAAGATGACGAGTACGATAAGCAGGCCGGACACGAGCGATCCTTTAGCTAACTGCAGAGCGAGAGAGGCGCTTCCTTTTACTTTCGCAAAAATCATCATGAACAGGTTGTGCTCCAGAAAAGGAAAACCGGCCAAAGTCAAGGAGGCGAGCATAACCGGCTGCCATCCGGAGGCAAGCACGGGCTGAATGTTCTCGATATCGGCTTTGGGCGAAACGAACACGATGAGCAGGATGATGAGGAGGAGTACCCAAGGGAAGAAAAGCTCCGCTGTCCGGCTTATGGTACCGATGCCGAGGCGTACCGCGATGCTGATCACGACAAGCGTAAATAAAATGAGAACTTCAAGCGGCGTGTCCCGAAGGAGGGAAGTCGTCAGAAAATCGCCGATATCCCTCAGGGATAGCGTGATGATGCCTAACGGATACGTCAGAAAGAACGCAAATCCCATGACTTTCCCCAATATTTTGCCGAGAGCGGCTTCGAGAATTTCACCAAGGTGTTTGCCGGGATAAGTTTTCTCCAAAGCGTAAATCAGGATAAGAGGGAGAAAGCCGATCATCAAACCGAGCAGGCCCGAGATCCATGCGTCGTTTCCGGCCTTATCCGCGAGATACGCCGGTATAACGAGAATGGCGCTTCCTATATAGTACATGGTGGCGAGCACGGTCAGTTGTCTGGGATTCAGCTGGTCCAACAGGCACACCTCCCTCGGTTGTCAGCCGTGCCGCAGGCTGAGTTTTGCAAGAACGATAAGAAGCAGGGTCAGAAGCCGTAAAAAAGCGGAGCTGGCTGCCGGGAATCTTAGGAGAACCCGGTTATTTGCGTCCGATCAGAAAATTTACCATATCCAGCGGCTTCGGAAAAGGAATGAAGAGGGCCAGCAGGGTGGACAGGATCATTCCCGTCAAGAGGAGAACGGCGAACGCGGTCAAGTCCTTCAGCATCCTGCGCTTCCAGAGAGACGGAATTTGAAACGCTCCGAGAACGATACCCGTCAGCCATATCATCGTAACGGTCAGCATACGTTAATCCTCCAGCCGGTTGATGAACGAATTGTTGGAACGTCCGAGCTGGCGGATATTCACCTGGATATCGTACTCGATCTCAAGCTCCCGGAAGGCGGATGTCCAGTCCCCTTTGACCTTTTTCCAGTAAGCCGGGTATTTCTGATACATCTTTTTGCCGAAGCCGAATACGTCGCTCCCCAGTTCCCGGGCTTTCTCAATGGATTCCTGCATTCTTCTGCGGATATCTCCCGCAACGGCTTTCTCCAGGTACTGAATGTTTTCTCTTTTGCCCAAATCCATGATACATCTCATTTCCCCTATATTTTCTTCGGAACGGAGTGAGACCGTGATAAGAGGCTTCCCGTTCTTCATGCCGGCTTTAACGGTGGTCTTGCTGCGGATAAGATCGAGCACGGCGATGCCGCCGTCGGGGCAAGCCGCTTGATGGACGGTGCTGTGTATATTATCTGTTATGTAATTATATCCTTTGCTCTCCGACTCATTCATCCACCCCAGCAGCTTGTCTTTCTTAAACACGCTTAAGCCGGCGTACTGCAAGTAGGTTTCGGGTTTGATCTGATCGATATTGCTCCGTTCCTCGCCCTTGTCGGGAGGGCCTTTCAGTATAACGGCCGACAGGACGCTTTCCTTGCCCTTCGCCGTCATATTTTTGATCAGCATATCCAGGGTAACGACCGAGACGGGAGCCCACTTCTTCTCCGCCGTTTCCAGTGAACTGTACAGTTCGTTGGCCGGGATTTTATCCAGTGGGGTAAGGACTTTCAAAACCTCGCTGGCTGAGCTTCCTTTGGATACCAGAGCGATGAAATCGGACCGGTGCTCCCAATCTCTTGTGAAAATATCGAGGATATCCGAGAGGCCCTCTTTCGCGACGGATTCTCCGATCACCAGCACACGCAAATGGGAGGGATACATCTGGCGGGGACTCTTGGTTGTGATTTTTCTCATGGCTTCCAGGTACGTATCTCCCATCGATTCGTAGACGGTAATGGGGGAGCGGCCTCCGGAGCTCTTCTTGGGAGCCACTTCCCCGGGATCGACGACCTGGAAGTTGACTTTAATCTGCGGGCCGATCTTATCCACACCGATGCCGACCACGATGGCCAGTTCGTTCATTTCTCTTTTGCTCCAGCAGCCGGTGAGGAGCGATACAGCCATGATCAGCGCAAGCAAGCCGGCCGGCCGTTTAAGCATAGGAAGCAGCCTCCTTTATTTTCGGGGTGCCGGATTTTTGCCGGGAGGCGGCTGACGCCACGTATTGCGGCTGAGCAGTCTCGGCCGCTTGTTAAGCAGCCACTGCGGCAGCCGGATCAGCGTATCTTTCTGCTCGTTCAGCTGAAAAGGCGCAAAGGGCGCCATATATGGAATTCCGAAGGAGGACATATGGCACAGATGCAGGGCAAGCAGGATGAGTCCCGTCGAAACGCCGAACAGCCCGAAGGTGGCCGCCAGCAGCATGAACAGAAAGCGCAAAATCCGCACCGAGATGGATAAATTGTATGCGGGAATAACGAAGCTTGAGATCGCCGTGATGGAGACCACGATAACCATGGCCGCCGACACGATGCCCGCATCTACGGCGGCCTGACCGATGACAAGCGTTCCCACGATGGATACGGCCTGCCCGATTGCCCGGGGCATGCGGATACCGGCCTCACGGATGATCTCGAAAGTGATTTCCATTAAATAAGCTTCCAATAGAGCGGGGAACGGCACACCCTCCCGCTGGGAAGCCAGGCTGAACAGCAGGTCCGTCGGCAGCATTTCCTGATGAAACGTAGTAATGGCAATATAAATGGAGGGGCCCAGCAGGGCGATCAGAAAGCTGACGAACCGGAGCAGCCTCAGCAGCGAGCTGATGTCCGCACGGTTATAGTAATCTTCGGGAGAATGAAAAAATTCCCCGAACAGGGCGGGCGCCACCAGTACAAAGGGAGTGCCGTCGACAAATACGGCTACCCGGCCTTCAAGCAGCTGCGCGGCGACCACGTCCGGACGCTCGCTTGAATACAAGGTAGGAAACGGGCTCCAGGCGGTTTCCTGGATGAATTCCTCTACATACCCGCTTTCGAGAATGGAGTCCGTCTCGATCAGGCTCAGCCGTCGTTTCAGCTCCGCCAGCACATCTTCGTTCACGATTCCGCTGATATAAGCGACGACCACGCTCGTCTTGGTTACGTCGCCGATTTTCTGCCCGTCGAAACGGAGGCTGGCGTCGTTGATTCTCCGGCGCACCAGCGACAGGTTCGTCTTGATGGACTCCGTGAAGCCGGCTTTCGGCCCGCGGATGACTCCCTGGCTGGACGGCTCCTCGATGGCGCGTTCCTTCCAGCCGGTAAGATCGACCGCCAGCGCCGTATCTATACCGTCCAGGTACAGAATGGCGCTGCCGCTGTTGAGCAGCTCGATGATAAGCCCCATATTTTCGGCACGCTGCACGCCGGATGCGGTGATATAGTAATCCTCCAGCAGCGACATCACCTCCTGCGTATGGCCCGGTTCGATGCGCATGCTTTTCATCTGCGTCATAATCGGCTGAAGAATAAACTGGTCTACTCCCTGGTTCTCCACAAGCCCTTCCGTATAGAAAAGAGCGGCTTTGACCCCGTTCTCTCCGGCTTCCCCTATCCGGAATTCACGATGCTGGATATCCACGCTGTCTCCGGTAACCTGACGGGTGCGAAGAATATTGAACGGAAGGCTGCGGCTTAATCTTTCCTGGTACAGCTCCGAATAGCCGGGGCGGGGAAACGGAATGAACGATGAGACCACGCGGCTTTCTCCTTTCTTATTAAATGAACGGCTTGGATGAACGGAGCGGGAGTCAAGGGACGGCATCTGTAAAAAGCAAGGCGCCGGAACCGGCCGTGTGTCCGAGGACGGCTTCTTAGCGCAGGTTGTGAACGTAAGAGCCGATCCACGACCGGCTGTAATGCTCCCGGACCCGGATGACCAGCTTGTCGGGATATACCCGGACAAGAAGACTCTCGCTCTTCGGCGGTTGCACCGGCTTTTCGCTGAAATCAAGCACTTTCCGTACCGAGGAAGAACCGACGGAGAGAAAGCCGGTCCGGACCGCCTGACCGCCGAGACTCCAGTCATAATGGGAATGGCCGGAGAAAAGAACGGCCTGCGGGTAGTCTTCTAAGACCCGGCGGAACGCCTTATAGTCCGTAACCCCCCGTTCCTGCCCGGAGCCTTTCAGCGTATGGACAAGCGGCTGGTGCAGGAAGACGAAGACCGGCCTGCCGGGATGCGTCCGGGAAGCTTCGGACAAGCGGCCGGCAAACCAGTTCATCTGCTCCGCCGACAAGTACGCGTCTTCCCGGGCATCTTTATCGACGTCCCGGTAGCCTTCCCCGCTAAGGAAGATAAACGTGTATCCGGCCGCTTCAGCCGCGTGATAGGGCTTTTCGTAGCCGAAGGAGCGGGTGAACAGCTCCACCGCCTGCCGGGTGGACCAGAACGGATTGAGTTTTGACGTATCGGCAGAGCCGAAAGGCGTGCGCCACATCCGGTAATACTCATGGTTGCCCATCGTCGCATGAAGAGGCGGGTGGGGCATGGCGTTCAGCACCTTCGCCAGCGCGTCGTAATCCGCCGGATTGCCGCCGGTCAAGTCGCCGTTAAGCACCATCATGCCGCCTTCAGGCGCCAAAGCGGCATGATCCAGCAAGGCCGTCCGCAGGAGTTCCTGCGACAGCTTGTCGTGCGCCTCGATATGAATATCGCTCAGCACGGAAAACGTCAGCAGCGCCGGCGGCGTATCTTCCGAAGCGGACGGACGTCCGCCGTCCGCTCCGGCCTGCTGCCCGGGCCGCTGCGCAGCCGCTGCGGCAGGCAGCGCTTTTGCCGCAGGCGTCTCTTGCCGGCGCTGCGCCGGAAGGCAGATGGCTGCGCAGCAGAGCAGAAAAACCGCGGCGGCGCAGGGTAAACACTTCACGGAGCAACCCCTCCGTTTCCATCGTCAGGATCATTTGGGTTAGTGTTCCTTGCCGCCTGTTTTCTATGCGTAAGACCCCGGCCGGAGCCCGGTTATCCTCAGGTCTGATACCGGCCCCGACTTAGGTCCAGGACCAAAAACCGCCGCGAGTCCGTTTTGGCGAATGCCGCTGTCGACTAGAATAAAGACATAAGATAACGACAACGAAAGGCGGTGACGCAAAAAGATGAAACGCAATCCTAACATGGGCCTCGCGATCGTGCTGATCGCATTCGGAGCCTGGCTGATTCTCGGCAAACTGGGCATTCACCTGGGGCCGATTATGAGTTACCTGATTCCGATCGGAATGATCGTGGTCGGCTACTTCGGGATTCAAAGAGGCAGCAAGCTGGGCTGGGTAATCGCCCTCCTCGGGATCTTCGCCCTTCTAGGCAAAATGACGACATTGTTCATTATCCTGATCGCTGTCGCCATGATCGCGTTCGGTGTATCGATGCTGAAAGGCACATCCAATTCATAAGGCCAAGACGCTGATAAAAGAAGGTGGTAAATACAATGAGCATTCTGAAACGAATTCGTGATATAACGGTAGCAACGCTGAACGAGCGGCTGGAGGAAAGCGAAGATCCCATCCGCCTGATCGACCAATATCTCTCGGCCAAGAGAGAACAGCTCATGCAAAGCGAGCGGCTGCATCAGCAGTGTTCGGCACACGCCTCTTCGCTGAGACAACAATACTTAAGCGCACTGGAAACGAAAGAGAAACGCGAGCAGCAAGCCGCACTCGCCCTGAAAGCGGGCGAAGAGAACATGGCCCGCATGATCCTTCACGAGAAGCTTCAAGCCGAAGAGCGCAGCGACCAGTACCGCGGCCTCTACGAGCAGGCGAGACAGTCGGCCGCCGAGCTGGAAGAAGAGCTTCAGGCCATGCGCGCCGATTACCAGGAAGTACTCGACAAGCGCGGCTACTACATGGCCCGCATGGAGTCGGCAAGGCTGCAGCAGCGGCTGAACGCCCGCCTGGGCTACGGAGACGGTTCCTCGTCGCCCCGCATGTTTTACCGGATGGAAGAGCACGTATCCGATATGGAGATGCAGGCACACGTCCTTCGCGACCTGCGCCGTGCAACCCGGGAAGGCGGCTCCGAGAACCCGAATCCGGCTTTAGAGAAGGAGCTTGAGGCACTGCGCCGCAAGATTAACCGGGAGGAGTCATAATACATGAGAAAACTTTACCGCTCGCGCACCGACAAGAAAGTAACGGGACTTTGCGGCGGACTTGCGGATGTGTTGAACGTCGATGCAACCCTGCTGCGGCTGCTCACAGTCGTCGCGGTATTCATCACCAGCGGTTCGCTGATCCTGCTTTACTTCATCGCCAGCTTTATCGTGCCTAAAGAACCGGGCTTCGACCCACCGCGCGGCCCTTACGGACCGGGCCCGTACGGCGGAGACTCCTACGGTCCTTACGGCAATCCCAACAACAATAACTACGGCGGCTCTTACGGCGGCAACCAGGCTTACAACGGCTGGAACGGCAAAGAAGCCAGAAACGGCAGACAGCAGTCCGCCGCGGGTTCCTCTTTCGGAGCGCCCAAGGCCGATAATATCGATGAAATGATGAAAGATATCGAGAAAAAAGCGATGCAGCGCGAAATCGAGGAGCTCAGAAGCAAACTCGACCGCCTGGAAAAGCACCAAAAACCAACCAATAACGATTCCAAAGGAGATGTATAAACATGGGAGTTTTTTCGAGAATTAAAGATATGACGAAGGCGTCTATTCACGAGGTATTGGATAAGGTCGAAGATCCGGTCGTTATGCTCAACCAGTATATCCGCGACATGGAAGAAGAAATCGCGAAAGCGGAAGTTACCGTGGCGAAGCAAATCGCCAACGAGCGCAAGCTGAAACAGCGCCTGGAAGAAAGCGTACGCCTGTCCGCCGACCGTGAAGGCAGAGCGGCTGCCGCGCTGAAAGACGGAGAAGAGCAAGCGGCACGCCAAGCGCTTGAAGAGAAGCTGTATCACGACGAGAAAATCGCCGAGTATACCGATCTTCACGAAGCTTCCAAAGGTCAAGCATCCGAGCTGACCCAGCAGCTTCACGACATGAAAGACGAGTATTACAAGCTGCGCAACAAGCGCAACGAGCTTGCGGCCCGCACGCAACTGGCTAAAGCGAAGAAGCAGATGGCGCAAGTGAGCTACAACGGCGTAATCGAAAGCGGCAATGCCTCCAGAGGCTTCCAGCGTATCGAAGAGAAAATCATCCAGCTGGAAGTGGAAGCGGAAATCGCCCGCAAGCCTTACGTACCGGCATCCGGCTACAGCAGCGCTTCCAGCTACAACCCGTCCGACTCCGCCAAAAAGGCCAAAGTCGACGAGCAGCTCCAGCAGCTGAAGAACAAAATCGGCGGCGGAGCGAAAGCCGAGAAGTAATCGGCTGAAGCACGCAGCTTTAATTGACCGGCGGCCTTCCGGAATTCAGAGCAGGAATTCCGCGGCCCCGGCCGGTTCAACCCCGCAGTAAGCGGTACCTCTTGCACAGCTATACCTGTTCTGGCCTTCGGAGATCGGACTCCGGAGGCTTTTTTGTCCGTACTCTTGTGTTAGGGGCGATTGACCTCTCGGACGGCGCGCCGCGCACGGTCGGCAGGAGCGAATTGCACCCGGATGCGGAGCGCATACTACGGAAAAGAAAGGAGATGAACCCCGAATGACTAAATCCAACAATTCCAAAGAGCAGGATATTCACGAAAAAGAAAACAAGCAGCGCAAAAGCACCCCGTCCGAATCCGGCGGTGTCGACAAAAAACTGAGCGGGCCGAATTTTCCCGCGACGTAGCAGCACTTAGGTCCTTGCGGATGCGGCGGATCTGATCCAGCCCCTTTGCTTTCTTTTCCCTCAATTGTATAATGGGATGGAAAAGAAAATGTCCATGACATTGATCACAGGGGAGTGAACCGATTATGGTGATGTCTTTTGACTCATATATGAGAGACATGGTACAACCAATGCGTGAGGATTTGACCCGCATCGGCGTGAAGGAACTTCTGACGCCCGAGCAGGTAGCGGAGACGCTGGAGAACGCCGAAGGAACGCTGCTGCTCGTTATCAACTCCGTTTGCGGATGTGCCGCGGGCCAATGCCGTCCGGGCGTTGCCAAAGCTCTGCAGAACGAAGTGAAGCCGGATCACCTGTATACCGTTTTCGCCGGTCAGGAGAAAGAAGCGACGGCTAAAGCCCGTGAATATCTGGCGCCTTACCCGCCTTCGTCGCCTTCGATCGCGCTGTTCAAAGACGGCCAGCTGGTGCATTTTATCCAGCGCCACCAGATCGAAGACCGTTCCGCCGACATGATTGCCGGCGATCTGACGGATGCCTTCGAGAAGTACTGCAAATAAGAACGCGGCCGTTAACCGGGTCCGTTCTCGATAAAGCAAGCTCCTGCGGCCGTCTTTTGACGGATGCGGGGGCTTTTTTCTTGCGGGGCGAAACGGTTTTCCGGCGGCGAACGGCTTAAATTAGTCATGTGGCCCTAACACGATGAGCATTTCAGACTATAGCCCATCCCGGAGGAATTGAGTAAAGTTTTAATATAAAGAGAGCGTTTCCAAAATGTGGGGAAAAGAGGCCGGGGCTTTAAGCCGGGCTGCGATTTTTCCCGGACGGGGAACGTCCGTGGACGTGAGTGTACATTGAACGGCTGAATCCGGAGACGGCATGGGTTTCTCATGCGGCCGGAGGAGGTGATTATGCGGATAATGATCGGGATGAGCGGCGAGGTACAAACGGCGGCAGGACGCCGACTGCAAAGCGGCGGAACGAAGCAAGCAAAGGAGGGTTTTTGAAAGCGTTTACTAAGAATGAAAAGGTTGTCCATTTTAACGAGAAAGAAGGGAAATGAATGAAAAGCAACAAAAAAATAAAAATGACCTGGTTGAGCTTCTTTGCGCTCTTGCTGGCGTTGCTCCCATTGTTTAACACGGGCGCGGGCAGAGTCTCGGCAGCCGAACCGGCCAAAATCGTCGGATATTTTACTTCCTGGGGAATTTACGGCCGCAATTATCAAGTTAAAGATATCGACGGCTCCAAAATGACTCATTTGAATTATGCCTTTGCGGACATTTGCTGGGGCGGCGTGCACGGCAACAATTCCGCCGACAGCCCTAACAAGCAAACGTGGTCTTGCACGGACTCTCACGTGCCCCTTCAGTCCAAACCCGTACCGAATGGAACGATCGTGCTTGGAGAGCCATGGGCGGACGTAAATACGCCATATGCAGGCTACTCATACGAGGAGTGTGACCAGAAGGCGCTTTGCGGCAACTTCGCGGGTCTGCGCGACCTCAAGAAAAAGAACCCGTCGCTCAAAACGCTTATCTCCGTGGGCGGCTGGACCTGGTCCAACCGTTTCTCGGAAACGGCTGCCAGCGCGGCGACGCGCGAAACTTTCGCGAACTCCGCTGTCGAGTTTATCCGCACGTACGGCTTTGACGGCGTGGATCTGGACTGGGAGTATCCGGTAGCCGGCGGCCTGTCCGGCAACACTTACAGCCCTGCGGATAAGCAGAACTACACGCTTCTGCTCAAAAAAGTCCGCGAGAAATTGGACGCGGCCGGAACGGCGGACGGCAAGAAATATCTCCTGACCATCGCATCCGGAGCCAGCCAGAAGTATGCGAACAACACGGAGCTTTCCGAGATCGCCAAAACCGTCGATTGGATCAACATCATGACATACGATTTCCACGGCGGCTGGGAAAAGTCGACGAACCATAACGCGGCGCTTTACCCGGACCCGAACGATCCGTCCACGGGCGAAATCAAGAAGTTCAACACGAGCGACGCGGTTGATATTTACTTCCAGTCGGGCGTTCCGGCCGACAAGCTGGTGCTCGGTCTTCCTTTCTACGGCAAAGGCTGGAAGGGCTGCCCTCCCGGACCGAACAATGACGGCCAGTACCAGACGTGCGTAGGGGGCTGGGACGGCAACGTTCTGCCGACCGGCACATGGGACGACTGGGCGTCCGGCAACAGCGGCACGTTCGATTACGGCGATCTCATGGCCAACTACGTAAACAAGAACGGCTTCACCCGCTACTGGAACGACACGACCAAAACGCCGTATCTGTTCAACCCGACGAGCGGCACGTTCATCTCCTATGAAGACACGCAGTCCATTGCCGCCAAAACGGCTTATATCAAAAGCAAAGGACTGGCCGGCGCGATGTTCTGGGAAACCAGCTCCGACTGCCGCACCAGCCCTAAATTCTCCTGCACCGTCAAGCTGCTCGATAAAGTAGCCGCCGACCTTCAGACTCCGGCAACTCCGGACACTCAGGCACCGACAGCGGTTACGAATCTGATTTCCACCGGCAAAACGTCGACCAGCGTAGCGTTGAGCTGGACGGCCGCCACGGATAACGTCGGCGTAACCGGTTACGAAGTGTCCTACGGCACGACGAAGGTAAATGCGACCGGAACGTCGGCCAATATCACGGGGCTGACGGCCAACACCGCCTATACGTTTACGGTCAAAGCGAAGGACGCGGCAGGCAACGTCTCCGCCCCGGCTTCCGTAACCGTTACGACGGCGAGCGGCACGACCACTCCGGATACTCAAGCACCGACAGCGGTAACGAATCTCGTCTCTACCGGCAAAACATCCACCAGCGTTGCACTGAGCTGGACGGCCGCCACGGACAACGTCGGCGTTACGGGCTATGACGTCACTTACGGCACGAAAACCGTCTCCACAACGGCTGCAAGCCTCAACGTGACGGATCTTACGCCGAACACGGCTTATACGTTCACGGTCAAAGCGAAGGACGCGGCGGGCAACGTCTCCGCCCCGGCATCCGTATCCGTTACGACGGACCCTGCGACGAACCCCGGATCTCCGGTTCAGCCGACTTTCACGGTGACGAGCGATTGGGGAACCGGCTACAACTTCAGCTTCTCCATCAAAAATACGGGTACGACCCCGATTACGAACTGGAAGCTGGAATTCGACTACACGGGCAGCATCACATCCGTCTGGGATGCGTCCATCGTCAGCTCCGCCAACAACCACTTCGTGATTAAAGGCGCAGGCTGGAACAACACGCTTCAGCCCGGAGCAACCGTTACTTTCGGAGGCGCGGGACTAGTTAAAGCCCAGCCGACGAACATTGTCGTAACGGGCAGCTAAACGCTGCGCGGCTTTTTGAAGTAAGGTAATCTGACATGAAAAACCGTCCCGGCCGTCCTTTTGGTGGTTGGGGCGGTTTTCTTTGTGGTAATATAAGTTCAAACCTTAGGTGTGGAGAAGGAGGATTTTTTTAATGAGCCTGCAGCAGGAGATTATCCAGGAACTTGGCGTTAAACCGCAGATCGACGTTCAGGAAGAAATCCGTAAACGTGTCGATTTTCTGAAGCAGTATGTAAAAACGGCGGGCGTATCCGGCCTGCTTATCGCCATCAGCGGGGGCATCGACAGCGCGGTAGCCGCCGGTCTGTGTAAAATAGCGACGGACGAGCTGACGCAGGAGAGCGGCAAAGAGTGTAAGACGGTCGGCGTCTTCCAGCCGTACGGGACTCAAGAGGATATTCATGACAGCTATGCGACGGCAGATGCTTTTAACCTCAAATACCGTATGGAAACCAACATCGAAGAAGCGGTGAACGAAATCGCGCTCGAAGTCGAATTCGGTTTGAAAAATGCGGGAGACTCCCGCCATATGAGCAAAGAGGGCAAGGGAAACGTGAAAGCGAGAACCCGGATGGTCGTCCAGTACGCCATCGCTTTCGAAATGAACCTGCTCGTCGTCGGTACGGACCATGCTTCCGAGGCGATTACGGGCTTCTTTACGAAGTGGGGCGACGGCGCGGTCGATATCACTCCGCTCAGCTCCCTCAATAAGCGTCAAGTACGAGCTCTGGCGGCCGGACTGGGCGTTCCGGACAGCGTCCTGCATAAAGCGCCGACTGCCGGACTATGGGAAGGGCAGACGGACGAGAAGGAGCTCGGTGTAAGCTACGAAGATAACAGCGACTATCTGGAAGGCAAAGAGATTAATCCCGAAGCCGCGCAGAAGCTTGAGAAGCATTATATGAAGACGAGACATAAGCGCAACAGCATTCCCGGCATCTAAACCGGGATTCGGGCAGAGCCTGTCCGGCCGGTGTATATCGGAGATAGCGTTCTTTTCGGTAAAAGGAAATGAAGAAGCGGAGAGCCGGGCTCTTCCGCTTCTTTGGCATTTGCGCGCGGCTAACAAAGGAACGGAAGAGAGCGATTCCGTTGTTCTTTTAGCGGAGCGGAACAAGTTGCGGCTGAGATCGACACAAGTGAAGCCGCACGGATCCGCAAGTCCGGGAGCAGCGGCGGGAGAATCCCTTCCATACCGCGCGAAGCTCCGGCCCTACGGTGCCTGGCGTCACATGGCGATGGTTAAGCATGATACCGGCAGGACAGCAATGCGGTTGTCTTGAGCGGATTTCTCATCCTTGCCCTGTGCGGGACGTCCCGGCTTGACCTTGCGGAATGGCCGTGCCACAATCAGGCAAGGTGAACGAACCGAAATAACGAAGAGTAACGGAGGCTTGAGGATGATTATCGGGGTCGGAATGGACATGGTTGATATCGCCCGTGTAGCGGGGCTTCTGCGGGAAGAGAGCGGCGAGCGCTTCATGCGGAGAATTTTAACGGAAGAGGAACAGCGGCTTGCGGCGGGAAAAAGAGGCAGGCTGGCTGAGTTTACGGCAGGACGTTTTGCCGCGAAAGAGGCCGTGGTAAAGGCGCTGGGATGCGGGATCGGACGCCAGGCCGGCTTTCATGACGTCAGCGTCCTGCCGGACGAAGCGGGCAAGCCCCACTGCTTTTTATCCGAGGGGGCCAGGCAGCGTCTGGGACTCGGACAGGACGTTGTCGTTCATTTGAGCATCACGCACACGGAAACGATGGCGGCGGCTTATGCGGTTGTCGAGCGGGTTTAGCCGGAAGAGGAAGCGTTAGCCGGACGCTCTCCCGATTGCAGTCCGTGATGCGTCAAAGTGGCCGACTGAGCGCTGTACAAGGGGCGGGACGTCGTGTAACTTATAACTTTCGGGCGCAAAAAAAAGACAGCCCGTTACCGGAAGCTGTCCGTGCTGTTCGTGCTGTCCGGGTCTGCGCCCGGAGGACCATGTGTGCGGCCTTGCGGCTGACGGCGGCAAACGAGGCGAGCGCGGCATCGCGCTCGGCGCTCCTCGCCACAAAGATGAAACATGTCTGTGCCGGGCCGGCGGCCAAGCGGAGTGCTTGGCATGCGGCACGTAAGACGGGGCACACGAGACACGCGGCTGCAGGAACTTGCGGCGCTATCTCGTTACTAATGCCGGCGGCCTTGTCAGGGACCAGGCGCACACAAGCAGGCTGAGCCCGCTCATTCCCTGCAAAATAACGCCCGAGTAGCCCAAATACCAGAGGGCCATCACGATCGTAAGCGCGAAGAGCCACAGGCCGAGCCAGAAGAGACGGCGGTCGGCGGCCGCTCCGAGCAGGACGAATACGGCCGAGAGCAGGAACGCTCTCAACAGAGCGACGAAATAAGGGCCGACGGCCTGCACATATTCGAGCACGGCCACGGCGCCGATCAGCATAACGGCGGGGAAGGCGAGCATAACCAGAGTGATGGAGCTTTCGCGCGCGGCGCCGGCTTTGCGGCGCGTTTTTACCCAAATCGCGATGCTGGCAAGCACGGCGGCCGCGAATACTGCCTGAGCGAGCCAGTCCAAGTCGATCCAGTCCTGGAAGAAATCGACCGCCGCCGCGACGACTCCCTGAATGCCCCACACAGCCAGATAAGGCGCGAGCCAGCGGAAACCGGTAGGAATCACGGCCGGTCTGCCGGTTGCCGTTCGGGCTTCTTTCATTTTGTACAACCTCCGTTCCCGAATCCAATCATCCGAAAAAGTCCGAATACGACAAGAATACCCAATTCGGCCCGCAAAAACAAGCAAAGGCCGGGCGGTTCCATCCTTCCCTCATTTGCTTTATAATAAAAGGTTGTGGGTGTTCAAAACGTGAGCCCCGGAGAGGAGAGGGAATCCAGGTGGCAGAGCTTGAACGGCAGCAGGAACGCAATGAGCCGGCAGCGGCCGAAGAAGGACAAGTTCCGGTAAAGCCGAAGAAAACGAAATCGGCATCCAAAACGGAAAAAACACCGCCGGTGGAATATCCGATGGAACAAAAACAATTTTTCTCCGCCAATTTGTTGGCGTGGTATTTGATACATCGCCGCGATCTCCCTTGGAGACGCAGCCGCAACCCGTATTATATTTGGATTTCGGAAGTGATGCTCCAGCAGACGAGAGTGGATACGGTGATACCGTATTTTCACCGCTTCGTCGATTTGTTTCCGACGGTAGAGGCCTTGGCCGAAGCTCCGGAAGATGAGGTTCTGAAAGCGTGGGAGGGGCTCGGTTACTATTCCCGCGCCAGGAACCTCCAGCAGGCCGTACGAGAGGTCCACGAGCGCTACGGGGGTGTCGTGCCGGACACGAAGGAGGATATCTCCTCCCTCAGAGGGGTAGGCCCGTATACGTCGGGCGCGATTCTCAGCATCGCGTACAACAAGCCGGAGCCCGCCGTCGACGGCAACGTCATGCGGGTGCTTTCGCGCTACTTCCTCATCGAGGATGATATCGCGAAGCCCGCCGCAAGAGTGGGGATGGAGCGGCTGGCCCGCGAGCTCATCCCCGAGGGCTCCGCGGGGGACTTCAACCAGGCGCTGATGGAGCTCGGCGCCATGGTCTGCACCCCGCGCTCGCCGCAGTGCCTGACCTGCCCGGTCATGGACCACTGCTCGGGCCGGCTTGCCGGCAGGGAAGAGACCCTGCCGGTGAAGAGCAAGGCCAAGCCGCCGAAGCCGGAGCGGCGGCTTGTGGCCCTGATCGAGGGCGAGGGAGAGAACGCCGGGCGAATTCTCATCCGCCAGCGGCCCCAGGAGGGCCTCCTCGCCCGCATGTGGGAGCTGCCGCACGTAGAGCTGCGGACGCCCGCCGGAGGCGGAGTCCATGGCGCTCTCGCGGCAGCGGAACCTCCCGGCCCGGCCGGTGGGCCGGGGCTGCTTCTTGCTGCGGCAGATGAGGCCGCAGCAGCATCCGCCGGCGCGGACAGGCCGGCGGCGGAGGCACAGCCTGCCGTCGGCAGCGCGGCCGCCGGGCCGGAAGCGCCGGCGAAGCGGGGCCGCCGCGGCAAAGCCGCCGCTGCGGGGAGCGACGCTCCCGCAGCCTGGCCGGGCGACGCGTACAGCATGGAGCAGCTGCGCGCCGCGCTGGCCGATGAGGAGCACGTGGACGTGCTCCCGCAGGGCTGGATCGCCGACACGAACCACACCTTCAGCCATCTTTACTGGGACATGAAGGTGTACCGGTGCCGGCTCGGCGGCCAGGGAGGCGCTCCCGCGGGACAACTGCCTTACCGCTACCGCTGGATGTCGCCCGAGGAGCTGGAGCGCTACGCGTTCCCGAACGTGTTCCTGCGCGTCTTGAAGATGTACGCGGAGGAACAGGGTGTATGGGGGAAGTAAACCCGGCCTTACCGACCGCCGCCGTCTGAATGCGCTTCACAGGGAAGCAAGCTAAGCGGAACAAGGGCTCTAAGCGTGCCTTCGCAGCTCCTACAGTGCATCGGTCATTAGCCGTGGCGTCCCGAACGCTTCCGGATCTGTTGGGAAGCGTCACGCCCGACGGCAGCGGTTCTCCTTTGCACCGTTTGTCCGCTCCCGCTCAGCCGCGCAAGGCACGAAGAACGCGAGCCGCATGGGGGAGGCAGACAGCCTCTATGTCTTGCAGATAACATTTCATAAACAACATGCAGCCGACTATAAAAAAAGACGCCCTCCCAGGCTTATCCCCTGAGGAGGGCGTCTTGCGTATACCGGAATTATTTCTTAGCTGCTTCGTAACGCTTGTTAACGGCATCCCAGTTAACAACGTTCCAGAAAGCGGAGATGTAGTCCGGACGTTTGTTTTGGTATTTCAGGTAGTAAGCGTGCTCCCAAACGTCCAGTCCGAGAAGCGGAGTGTCGCCTTCGAAGAGCGGGCTGTCCTGGTTAGGCAGGCTGTATACTTTCAGCTGGCCGTCTTTGCCAAGAGCAAGCCAAGCCCAGCCGCTGCCGAAACGGGTAGTAGCCGCTTTGGCGAAATCTTCTTTGAATTTATCGAAACCGCCCAGTCTCGCTGTCGATAGCTTGAGCCAAAGCGCCGGTAGGCTGACCGCCGGCGTTAGGAGCGATAGTTTCCCAGAAGAGGGAGTGGTTGGCGTGTCCGCCGCCGTTGTTGCGCACTGCAGTGCGGATCGCTTCCGGAATGCTGTTCAGATCGCTGATCAGATCTTCCAGGGATTTGTTTTGAAGGTCGGCATGGCCTTCAAGTGCCGCGTTCAGGTTCGTTACATATGTGTTGTGATGACGGTCGTGGTGAATTTCCATCGTTGTTGCGTCGATGTGCGGTTCCAGTGCGTTATTCGGGTAAGGTAGAGCCGGTAATTGATGTGCCATGATTTAAATACCTCCTAAGCGATATGTTAACACTTACCTGTTTATTATAAGACGATTTTTGATAGTAAATCAACATTTATGTATATTAAGTCGGTTAGACCGTATTCTCCCGCCTTCTTTCGATCTCCCGGATGACCTGCGCATGTATAGCCGTACCCTGTGCGTTGAGCCAGGGAGACAGCTCGCTCATCACCGAATGGTGGTAAGATAATTCTTCTTCATCCCAGGCGGAAGCGTCCAGTGAACTCAGTTCGTGCAGATGCCGTCTTTCCTGCTGTGCCATTTTTTTCACCTCCTTTTATTAAGAATGACCGGAAACGCGAGTTATTATCAGAAATTTTCTGTAAGAAGGGGTCTGGAAGATGTGAAGCAGACATAGGTGTCATATAGAAGAGGCGGAAAGCACAACGTTTTACTTAAAACCTGACTTGTAAGCGCTGTACATTTTGTTTGCAAAAAGCAAATAAGGGATTGACACCCCGCATGAAAGCGTTTATCTTAAAACTATAAAAGTTAAACCCTTTTAATTTTGAGAACAGGCTGACACGGAAGACAGAAGATGAATTTGAAGTGGTTTAAGAGGTTTTAGGCTGAAAAATGGGCATAATATCCAGAAATCCGAATCGGTTTGCATGGAAATCATGTCTTTTATTTTTAGACTAAAATTAAAGCGTTTTAACTTTCGGAAGGAAGGATGCCATGAAAACCAAAACGGCAAGGCACCAAACGCTCTGGTTTTACATCTTCATTTCACCCTGGCTGATCGGAGCTGTCCTGTTTGCCCTGTATCCCATCGTATCGTCCGCTTATTACAGTTTTACCGAGTATGACATTGTGAATCCCCCGAAATGGGTCGGCTTCCAGAACTACGTCGATTTGTTTCACGATGATATCTTCTGGATTTCCATTTGGGCTACCGTGCGGTATACGCTGCTGAGCGTTCCGATCCAGCTCGGGCTTTCGCTTCTTTTTGCGCTCCTGCTCAATCAGAAAATCCCGTTCAAAGGTTTTTTCCGGACGGTCATGTATTTCCCGAGCATGATTTCGGGTGTGGCCATGGCTCTGATCTGGATGTGGATTTTCAATCCGCAGAGCGGGCTGCTCAACCAGGGACTCAGCCTGCTGGGGCTGCCGGGACCGCTTTGGCTGTTCGACGAGAAGTGGGCCATCTTCGCTCTCGTGCTCATGTCTCTGTGGACGGTAGGCGGGGGAATGGTCATCTTCCTGGCGGGTCTGCAAAGCGTTCCGCCAAGTCTGTACGAAGCGGCCGAACTGGACGGAGTAACGCGCCTCCGCTCCTTCTGGCACATTACGCTGCCGATGATCTCGCCCGTGTTCCTTTTTCAGCTGATTATGAGTCTGATCGAATCTTTCCAGGTCTTTACCCAAGCGTTCATCATGACCAAGGGCGGCCCGAACTATTCGACGATGTTCTATGTGTATTACCTGTATCAGAACGCCTTCAAGAATTTCAAAATGGGCTATGCTTCCGCGATGGCCTGGCTGCTGCTGATCGTCGTCATGGTTCTTGCCCTGATTATTATGAAAGGCTCTAAACGATTCGTTCATTACGAAGGGGGAGACGGAGTTTGAGCAGCACGGTTCCTACACAGCCCGCGAGGGCCTTTAAACCTTCCAGGCTGAAGGCTGGACGCAGAACATGGTTCGACTGGTGCGTCTTCGCCATCCTGATCGTCTTGTCGGTTCTGATGATTTTGCCGTCGGTCCATATGCTGTCCACGGCTTTCAAGACACGGGCGGAATCGCTGAGATTCCCGCCGACGATCCTGCCGGATAAATTCGTAACGGAAAACTTCAAAAAATTGTTCGAGCTCGATTTTCTCAACTGGTATCAAAACAGCCTGCTCATCGGCATTATGACGGTGATCGGCACGGTGCTTTCCTCCGCACTGGTCGCCTACGGCTTTTCGCGGTACCGAGCGAAGGGCAAGGACGCCCTTTTCGCTTTTCTGCTGGCGACGATGATGCTGCCTTACCCGGCCGTTATGATCCCGCAGTTCATCCTGTTCAAGGAACTGGGGTGGATCGATACGTTCCTGCCGCTGATCGTTCCGGCTTTCTTGGGCTCCGCCTATTTTATATTCCTGCTCAGGCAGTTCTATACCTCTCTGAGCAATGAACTTTTCGAAGCGGCCAAGGTCGACGGCTGTTCGGAGCTCCGCCAATGGTGGAGCATCGCGCTGCCGCTGTCGGGTCCGGCCCTGGCGACCGTCGCCATCTTCTCCTTCATCTGGAGCTGGAACGACCTGCTCGGGCAGGTGCTTTATCTGAACTCGACCGAGAAGTTCACTCTGCCGATCGGCATGGCCGGCATGGTGTCCTCGACCACGCGCCCTCCTTCCTGGAACGTCGTTATGGCCGCATCTTTGCTGGCGCTGGTACCGATTCTGGTTTTATTCTCCGTCGCGCAGCGCTATTTCGTACAAAGCATCGTGCTGACGGGTGTGAAATAACAGAGGGAAACTATAAGGAGGTCTACCTGAAATGTGGATGACTAGAAAACCGTATCATATGACGCTCGCGGCCGTATTGGCGGCGTCGGTAACGCTGGCAGGCTGTTCCGGGGGAGACAAGAAGACCGAGGGGAAGGAAGGCTCCGGCAAATCGGGAGAAACCGTCACGATCACTCACTATACCCAGGATGCGCCTGACAAAGCCTACGTGGAGGAGCTCATTCCGGAATTCGAGAAGAAGTTCCCCAATATCAAGGTTAAGGTGGTCAAAGCTCCTTACGAGCAGTTTGAGTCGAAGCTTCAGAGCATGGTGGCCGCAGGCAACTCGCCGGACGTGACTTCCCACTGGGGGGATGCGGGCTTCGCGGAATATTACAACAAAGGCTTGGTCCGCGACATCACGGATCTTCTGAAAGAAGACAATTTCAAGGCTTCCGATTACGGGATTTCAGACCATTTGATGGATATCTACAAAGTCAATGGCAAAACTTATGGAATTCCTGTCTATAGTTACGTATCGGTTCTCGTATATAATAAGGATATGTTTGACAAGGCAGGAATTCCGTACCCTCCGTCCGATTATGAAGACAAATCGTGGACGTTCGAGAAGATGCAGGAGAATGCCAAGAAGCTGACCAAAATATCGAAAAACCTGAACGATACCCAATACGGCATCGATTGGGGATGGTCCGAGAGAGATATGAGACCGCTTTATTTCGGTGCCAGCCCGTATCCGGAAGAAACGTTTACGAAGAACGGGGGCAACCCGGAAGTTTCCAAGTTTAATTCGCCCGAAGTGAAGGAAGCTTACCGCACGATCTTCGACATGATGCACAAAGACAAGAGCATGATCGATCCCGTTACGTCCAAAGCAGTCGCGGGCGAAGGCGGAGATCCGTTTGCCGCAGGCAAAGTGGCGATGTCCGTCGGAGGTGCCTGGCTGCTTGCCGGCTCCAACGATTTCGGCTTTAAAGTCGGCGTAGCGGCCGTCCCGGCCGGCAAGAACGAGAAAGCGAGAGACGTGCTGTTCGTCGATCCCCTGTTCATCCTTAAAGACTCCAAACATCCGAAAGAGGCATTGGAGTGGATCAAATTCCAGCTTTCCAAGGAAACGCAGGAGAAAGCGGTCGAACTCAGCGGAGGCACACCGCCGTCAAACTCGCAAGCGGCCGAGAAGTATTTCAGCTACTTCCAGAACATCGATCCGAAGGACCTTAAGAACGTATACGAGGGCGGTCTGAAGTACGGCGTGGAATCCTGGAATCACATGATCCCGGGCTACGCGGAGCTTAATACGATCATCAAAAACGAAATGGAGCCGATCGAGAACGGCAAAAAATCGGTCGACGAGGTTATGCCGGATCTGGAGAAGCACATTAACGACGTTTTGGCGAAAAGGCAGAAAAAATAACACAGTCGGACTCTTGACCAGCCCCGCTGCATGGTGGGATTCCGACGTTGGGAGTTCGATTGGATGAAAATAAGCATATTTGACGTAGCAAAAAGAGCGGGAGTATCGGTCGTGACCGTCTCCCGCGTTCTGAACGACTCGCCTACGGTGAGGGAAAACAACCGGCAGAAAGTACGCCAGGCCATCAAGGAGCTTGATTACCGGCCCAATTCGGCCGCAAGGAGCCTCGCCAGAGGGAAGACGGGCGTAATCGGTCTTACGCTTACGACCCTGCAAGATTCCCTGTTCGACGGGATCGTCAAGTGCGTGAACGACGCGCTGAAGGAACACGGCTATTTTCTGGCGCTGTCCATCGGACCGGACACGAGCGATTCCGACTGGGGCGAAGGCAGCAACTTTCTGTACCAGGAAGACAGAGTGGACGGAATTATCGTACTTTCTCCTCTGAAGGAGGAAAACGACGTCCTGGAGTTGAAGAGGAAAAAGATCCCATTTGTTCTGGTGGATAACCAGCAGGAAGACATGAGCGCCTCGGTCGTTAACGTCGATAACTATATGGGCGGACTGGAGGCGACGCGCCACCTGCTGAGTCTCGGGCACACCAAAATCGCGCATATCGCGGGTCCTGAACTTTACCGGAGCGCGCGGGAGCGGAAAAGGGGCTATATCGATGCCATGGCGGAAGCCGGGCATCCCCCGTTTCTTTTGGTGGATTCGGATTTCGATATCCGGAGCGGTTTCGACATCGCCAAGAGCTGGCTGGCGGAGGGCGGGAGGCCGACGGCGGTATTCGCCGCCGACGATTTCATCGCGCTGGGCGTAATCGAGGCCTTCCGCGACGCGGGACTTCACGTGCCGCGCGATCTTTCCGTCATCGGTTACGATGACCAAGCCTTCTCGTCGGCGATACATCCCAGGCTGACGACAGTCCGTCAGCCGTCCGAGGGGATGGCCCAGGAGGCGGTGAAGCTGCTGCTGAAGATCGTGAACGGCACGCAGAAACGGAATGCATCGGTGAAGCTGGAGCCGAAATTGATCGTGCGTGAATCCACGGCGTCTCCGGACGGCAGAACAATCGAAATAGATAGATAAAAACAGGAGCTGTGAAATAGAAGAACAATCGCTTGATACGGGAGATGGAGAACTGTGAACTATTATTTGGGTATGGATGCGGGAGGCAGCAAAACCTACGCGGTTATCGCCGATGAAACCGGCCGGGTGGTCGGCACCGGCAGAAGCGGCATGGGGAATCATCAAATTCATCACGACCGGGCGGCCGCAAGCATCGGCGCCGCCGTGGACGAGGCGCTCCGCGAGGCGGGCCTGACGAAAGCGGATATCGCATTCGCTTACTTCGGTCTGGCGGGGGCGGACCGCGAGATCGACTTCCGCATTCTGCGGAAGCTCCTGGAGCCGATCGGCTTCGCGAACTGGGATCTCGCCTGCGATACGATCGTCGCCATGAGGGCGGGCACGACGAAGCCTTACGGCGTCGTCGCCATCTGCGGCACCGGCGTGAACTGCTCGGGCATGAACCGGCAGGGCGAAGCCTACCAGTGCGGCGGCTTCACCTACATGTACGGCGACTTCGGCGGCGGGGGCGGCCTTGCCGTCGAAGCGTTCCGCTCGGTCGTCCGCGCCTGGGACGGACGGGGAGAGCAGACCCTGCTGACGGGACTTGTGCTGGAGCAGCTCGGTTACGAGACGGTCGGGGACATGTTCCACGATTTTCTCGACCATAACAAGTCCGTTCCGCTGGAACTCGCCAAGCTGCTCTTCACGGCCGCCGGTCAGGGGGATGGGGTAGCCCGCGATATTTTGAAGGAGCAGGGCGAGGAAATCGGCCTCTCGGTCAAAGCGATCGTGAACAAGCTCGGCATGGCCGGAGAAGAGTTCGACGTCGTGCTCGCCGGCAGTGTGCTGATGCGCGGAAACGGCGACTACATCGAGAAATACATCGTAGACGCGGCGAAGAAAGCGGCTCCGGCAAGCACGATCCGCCGGCTGGACGCCGAGCCGGTAGTGGGTTCCGTCCTGCTTGCGATGGAACGCGGCGGTCTGACGGTCAGCGAGGAAGTCAGCGGGAAACTGAAACAGTTAAAGATGTAAACCAAAATCGGGGAGTGAGAGAGATGGACAAAAGCTTGAAAATCGTCGTCATCGGTGGGGGTTCCTCTTATACACCGGAAATCGTGGAAGGATTTATTCTGAATTACGACAAGCTGCCGATTCGTGAAATTTGGCTCGTCGATATCCCGCAGGGCGAATGGAAGCTGAACATCGTCGGCAGCCTGGCGAAGCGCATGGTCGAGAAATCCGGCCTGCCGATCCAGGTTCATCTGACGCTGGACCGCCGGGAAGCTCTGCCGGGCGCAGACTTCGTCTCCACGCAAATGCGTGTCGGCATGCTCGAAGCCCGCGCCTGGGATGAGTCCATCCCGCTGAAATACGGCGTCATCGGCCAGGAAACGACCGGACCGGGAGGCATGATGAAGGCGTTCCGGACGATACCGGTTCTGCTCGACATCTGCCGCGACATGGAAGAATTGTGCCCCGACGCGTGGCTGCTCAACTTTACGAACCCGGCCGGCATGGTGACGGAGGCAATCTCCAAGCACAGCTCCATCAAATCGATCGGCCTCTGCAACGCTCCGATCGGCATGCACAAATGGCTGATGAAAGAATACGACGTTCCGGTGTCGAGCATTTATACCGAGTTCGTCGGTCTCAATCACCTTCACTGGATCACACAGATTACCGTGAACGGGGAATCGAAGCTGGAGGAGCTCGTCGGCAGCGGCAGCGGATATTCCGCGAAAAACGTGCCTCAGATGGAATGGAACGTAAGCTTTATCCGCGGTCTGGGCGCGGTTCCTTCCTACTATCTCAAGTATTTCTACCTGAAGGATGAAATGCTGGAAGAACAAATCGAGGCGTCGAAGAAAGACGGCACGCGCGCCGAGGTCGTGAAGCGGGTCGAAGACGAGCTTTTCGAGCTCTACAAGGACCCGGATCTGGCCGAGAAGCCGAAGCAGTTGGAAAAGCGCGGCGGTGCTTATTATTCCGAAGCCGCGGTTAACCTGATGTGCTCCCTTTATAACGACACAAGGGATATTCAGACCCTAAATGTGCGCAACGACGGCATACTGGACTTCCTTCCGAACGAATCCAGCATCGAGGTGAACTGTGTGGTGACCCGTCAGGGACCGATTCCGGTTGGGGTAACCCGCGTGCCGGAGGCTGTCAAAGGCTTGATCCATGCCGTGAAAACGTACGAAATCCTCGCGATCGAGGCGGCCGTTACGGGAGACAGAAGCATCGCCCTCCAGGCGCTTGCCCACCACCCGCTCATTTCATCGGTCAATACGGCCGAAAAAATGCTGGATGAAATGCTGGAGCAGAACCGCGCGTATCTGCCCAATTTCTTTCCCCCCGCCGAACATTCGAACGTTTAACTTTGTGTGCCCCTAATAATTGCCGGCAAAAAAGAACGAATGATAATCGAACAGACAACTCCGCTGATGGAAAGAAGCGAATGGACCGCCGGGAGAACCCGGCGGTTTTTTTATGCGCAAGCGGCAGCTATTTTTCGGAAACTGCTTCCGGATAAAAGGAAGAAGCAGGCGCCTAATATGATCCCCCTCAAGATGAGGCCTATGAAACTGCTGGAAGAAGAAGGACTTTTTAGGCGAAAAAAAGCACAAAAACACATGTAAACGCTTCCTATTAAGCGCTTTCAAGAGATTTATTAAGAAAAGGCGGTGTTTTTTGAAAAAAAGGGAGGATTTTCGGCGTTTTTTGTCGTAAAATTATTTTTACACCGAAAAATTGATATTGTGGGAGTGGACCTCATGCGTGTTCGTTCTTTTCGATTGTCTGATTACAGCCTGATCTCCGATCTGCTTCAGGAAGCGCTCAGCGATCCTTGTTACAAGGAAACGATGCAGGCGTTTGCCAAGCAGCTGTCGTGGGACGGCGAATTAGTGTTGGTTGCGGAAGAGCAGGATGAGCTGGTCGGTATGGTTATCGGAACCATCGATGACAACAAAGGATACTATTACCGTCTGGCAGTTGCACCCGGGCATCGCCGCAAGGGAATCGGCAAGGCTTTGATTGAAGGAATGAAGCAGCGTTTTATGCAGCGTAAGGTTAAACGCATTCTTGTCACAGTCGATCATCACAATGAAATGGTGCTGCCTGTTTACGAGTCGGCGGGATACAATCACTCCGATTTTACGAGAACGGCAAACCGGCTCAGCATTGTAAAGAAAGCAAGCATGTAGGGGTCAATTATAGTATAATGAAGGCATATCTTTTTGTCGCTGGCGGACAGGCTCCGCTCCCGGGAGGAAGGTATGCCTTTATTGTAACCACTTCTTTTTTGCATGGAAGAACGGGCTCCGTAGGGAGCTTTTTTAGTCGCTGCGTTTAGTTTTTCTACGCGGAACCGGCTATTCCGTTTCAACCGTTTTTAACCTATTGAATTTCAACGGACGAACAACAACAATGAATTTATGAGCATAAGCAGCATTCGCCGGATGAGACGGTTTATATAGAGGGGCAATTTCAATGGAATCTTTCGAACACTTTGTCATTAAGAGCTTTAAGCACGACGGTCACCTGCACCGGATGTGGCTGGAGAACTGGAAAGTGCCCCGGCACGAGCTCCATCCCGAACACCAGAGAGAAAACATGTACGTGTTTATCAACAACCAGACGAAAATCCAGGAAGCGGACGGGAAGGAATGGACAAGCCGGATTCCGGGCGTCTCTTTTTTTATACCCGGGGAATGGTACAATATCGTCGCTCTTCTTGAGGAAGGGGGCGTGCGCTACTACTGCAACGTGGCCTCGCCGTTTTACCGGGCGGGCAACGTCATTACCTACATCGATTATGATCTGGATGTGATCCGGATGGCCGGAGGCGACGTTCATGTCGTGGACCGGGAGGAGTACGAGCAGCATAAGGCGCTGTACAGGTATACTCCGCTGGTCGAGTCGAAAGTAAAGGCGGGGCTGGACGCTCTGCTGAAACGGATCGGCAAACAGGACGCCCCGTTCGGGGACGAAAGCGTCCGGCGGTACTATCAGCTGTGGAAGGACAGGGAAACGGAGGCTTAAGGTGACGGATTCCGGACGGGAACCGCGGTCTTCTTCCATACACACACCGGAGAAGGGCGGAGTGCAAGGAGGCGGGCGGATTACCGGGAAGAGAAACTGGAGCAGGCTCGGGACTTTCGTTGTAATTATTCTGGCTGCTGCCGTTATTCAGCGGTACGGATTCAACATTTCCGCCGTCCGCGGAATATCGATGGAGCCGACCCTGCATGAAGGGCAGCGGCTTTTTGTGAATAAAACGGTATCTTGGACCGGAGGTTTCAGCCGGGGAGACGTCGTGGTTCTGAGAGAACCGGATGGGACGGGCACGGAAATAAAACGCCCGTATCTGGTCAAGAGAATCGTGGCTGCGGCCGGTGACCGGCTTGAAATTACCGACGGCAAGGTTTTCGTAAACGGGGAGGAACTGAAGGAGCCTTATACGGATCAAAGGATCGGGGACGGCGATTACGGTCCGTTTACCGTAGGAACCGGTTACTGCTTCGTCATGGGCGATAACCGGCGCAACGGAGCAAGTCTCGACAGCCGGAGTTTCGGCCCCGCAGCCGTTAGTTCGCTGGTCGGGCGGGCAGAATGGATCATATGGCCTCCAGACGCCCTGAGAGGTCTTTAGAAAGCTTTGCGACTGCAAATAATACCTTGGGGAGCAGAGACTCTTGAAGAGCCCGTGAGGCGGGAATACAGACTTTAAACTCGCTGCGGCAGACGGAGCTGACAAGCGGGTTCATCTTAGAGCATACGGAAGGAGGGATAGACATGCGGATAACACTCGCGAATGCTTCCGAAAGGGAGCTGATTCTGCTGAAGCAGGAAATCATCCAGGCGGCGCCGTCGCTAGGGATCGATAAAATCGGATTCGCTTCGGCGGAGCCTTTTCACGATTTGAAGGATATTCTTCTTCAGCACCGCGAGAAGGGCTACGAATCCGGCTTTGAAGAACCGGATATCGATAAACGCGTCAACCCCGAACGCAGCTTCGAAGGCGTCAAATCCATCGTGGCCATCGCGGTTGCCTATCCCTCCAAGCTGGTCAACCCTCCGCGTTCGGAAGCGGGCGCTTACCGGGGCATGCTGGCCAGGGCCGCCTGGGGCGACGATTACCATCTCGTTCTGAGGGACCGGCTGAAGCGGCTGGGAGCGTTTCTGGAAGAACGCGTCGACGGGGTACGGTTTATGGACATGGTCGATACCGGCGCTCTTGCGGACCGTGCCGTGGCCGAGCGGGCGGGAATCGGCTGGATCGGCAAAAACTGCGCCGTCATCACACCGGAATGGGGTTCCTGGGTTTACCTCGGCGAATTGCTTACAAATCTTCCTTTCCCCGCCGATACTCCTATTATGGACCAGTGCGGGGAATGCCGGATTTGCATTGACGCCTGCCCGACGGGAGCGCTTGTCGGGCCGGGTCAGCTGAACTCCAGCCGGTGCATCTCCTTCGTGACGCAGACGAAGGGAATGATCCCGGACGAGTTCAAGGAGAAGATCGGCAACCGGCTGTACGGATGCGACACATGCCAGATCGTCTGCCCGGTGAACAAGGGCAAGAACTGGACGCACCACGAAGATCTTCAGCCGGACCACGACGTCGTGAAGCCCCTGTTGGTCCCGCTGCTCACCATGGGCAACCGGGAATTCAAAGAGCGCTTCGGAAGAAGCTCGGCGGCCTGGAGAGGGCGCAAGCCCATTCAGCGCAATGCGGTGCTGGCGCTGGGCAATTTCAAGGACCGGTCCGCCGTTCCGGTGCTCGCTTCTCTGCTGAAGGACGATCCGCGTCCGGAGCTGCGGGCCACGGCGGCCTGGTCGCTCGGCAAGATCGGAGGCGAGGCAGCGCTTGACGCCGTCCTCCGGGCGCAGCGCGGCGAGCGTGACGAAGCGGTGCTTGCCGAGCTGGACCAGGCGGCGCGGAAGCTCGCCGGGCTTACGCCGAGCGGCGGCGGCCCGGCAGCCGGAGCGGCCGGAGGGCCCCGGGCGGACGACGCCGGGGAGGGACCGGCGGCGAGATAGCCCCGCGGGCAGCCGGAAAGTCCGGCTGTGCAGCAGGACGGCATAAGGGCGGAGCTTCTGCCGGGAGGAGGCGCCTTCGCCTCCGGTAATGAGGCTTTCTTGCCGGGGACTAGTACGGCTTCCGCAGGACAAGCGGGCAGTAACCCGGAGGAGCGCGGACAGCGTGGGAGCTGCTGTACATGCGGGTGCAGCGAAGCGATAGACGGGGCCTGAACGGCCTCGTCCGCACTCAGCGGCGCAGCCGGGACGCGGCAGCCGACTAACGGAAGCGGAGGAATGCGGAATGGACGGTAACGGCAGGAACACGGTCATGACGACAGGAGAATCTGTCCGGATAGAAACCGATACGCTCGATTCCCCGATCGGTCCTCTGCTTCTGGCGAGGACGGCGAAGGGACTCTGCGCGATCGAATTCGGCAGCGAGCCGGAAGCGGTCCGCAGACTGGAGACTGCGGAGAGACCGCTGGATTCCGGGCGGCATCATTGTCCCGAACCCCGGAGGACTCGGGGAAATCCGTGAACAGCTCCAACAATATTTCAGCGGACGACGACGCTCCTTCGACCTCGCATTCGATCTGCGGGGCACGGAGTTTCAGCTTCGGGTCTGGACGGCGCTGCTGTCCGTTCCGTACGGAGCCACCGCTTCCTATAAAGACATCGCCGCCGCCATCGGATCGCCTCGGGCTGTCAGGGCGGTCGGCGGGGCCAACAACCGCAACCCGGTCCCGATCGTCATCCCGTGCCACCGCATTATCGGCGCGGGCGGGCAGTTGGTAGGATACGGGGGCGGGCTTCCCGTCAAGACGGCCCTGCTTGAGCATGAGGGCTGGAAGCCGGCGGATGTCCGGCATACATCGAAGAATCGGGAGTGGAAAGCATGAAATATGTTCCAATTGATTCCATAGAACCCGGACAGTATCTGGGGAAGACGATCTTTACGGCGTCCGGGGCGGTCATGCTGGCCGAGGGGGTTCAGCTTACCGTTTATATGATTAATACGCTAAGGCGTATCGGAGTGTCCATGCTCTATATCCAGGACGCGCAGACGGACGATATCGAGATTCCCGAAGTCGTCAGCGAGGAAACGAAGCGGATTGTTATCCGGCAGATGCTGGACACCTTCGACTCCATCCGGTCCGGCAAAGACTTTAACACCCGCCACATGAGCAAGAACGTGGATACGCTGCTGGATGAAATTTTAAAAAACAAGGATGTTCTGATCCAACTGACGGATATCCGCACGAAAGACAATGACATGTACCTGCATGCGCTCAACGTCTGCATGATTTCCACAATGATCGGAATCAATATGAATTTGAATGCGCAGCAGTTGAAAGAGCTTGCTATCGGAGCGCTGCTTCACGACGTGGGCAAGCTGGACCGGATTACGGACGACGAGTCCAAGGACGACCGGCTCCATCATACGTGGAGAGGCTTCGAGTTGCTCAAAGCCAAGCGGGAATACAGCCTGCTTATCGCGCACGTCGCGTTCCAGCATCACGAAACGCCTGACGGGCTCGGCAAGCCGCGCCGGCTGCTCGGCGAACAGATTCATCTGTACGCGAAGATCGTCAGTGCGGCCAACACCTACGACAATCTGCTTCACGGCAGCGGTCTGAACACGGGACTGCTTCCCCATGTGGCGATCGAGCATATGATGGCTATGGCGGGCACGAAGCTGGACAGGGACGTCCTGATTCACTTCCTGCGCACCGTATCGGTTTATCCGACGGGTATTTCCGTACGTCTGTCCACCCGCGAAACGGGTGTTGTGGTCGGCCAGCACCGGGGTCTGCCGGGCCGTCCGGTGGTCCGCATCATCAAACAGGACGGCGGTAAAGAGTACGATGTGAAGGAAATGGATCTGGCGAAACATACGACGCTTTTTATCGAACACGTGTTGGCCTGAGATGCTTGGTTTTTCGGCTTTATAATGCTATGATGGGTTTGTCTGAAAACAATCTTTGAACGCAGGGGGAAAAGCAGGATGTGGCAAATTATCATTCCGATTCTGACCTTGATCGCGGGCCTGGTCGGAGGCTTTTTTATCGGGGTGTTCTATCTCCGCAAGCAACTCGAATCGATGCAGAACAACCCGGAAATGATCCAGAAAATGGCTAAACAGATGGGCTACAACATGAACAAGCAGCAGATGAACAAAGTGCAGACCATGATGAAGAACCAGAACCTGACCAGCAAAAAGCCGAATAAAAATGCAAGATCCAAATAAAAGATCCGCATGAAAGCGGCCGGGAGTCCTGTTTCACAGGCTGCTCGGCCCTTTGAGTAGAACGGACCAGTATTATCCAGAGGTGGTTGGCTTATGCCCAGCAACAAAGACAAAATTATCGCTGCTGCCATGGAGCTGTTTCACGAGCAAGGCTTTCAGGCTACGGGCCTGGAAGAAATTCTCTCCCAGTGCGGCGTAGTGAAAAGCAACTTTTATTATCATTTTAAGAGTAAGGAAGAGCTTGGCCGGCAAGTCATTCAGCAGAAGATCGCGCTGATGGAAGAGCAGATATTCGGGCCGTCGCTGGACAACCGAACGCTGGACCCGAAAGAGAGGCTGGGACGAATGTTCCGTCTCATGCAGGCTGCTGCGGAAGAGCATGACTGCCGCAGGGGCTGCTATATCGGCAACCTGGTTCTCGAACTGGGCGACCGGTATGAAGAACTGCGCCGCTTGCTGGTGCATTTTCTGGAAGACATAGAGAAAAGAATCGAAGCCTGCCTGCAGGAAGGGGCGGCTAATCAGGAGATCAACCTTCATGGCATGAAAGCCAGGGAAACGGCCGTCGCGCTGACTGCCCTGCTGCAGGGCGGCATGCTTCTCGGCAAAGCGCACCGCAGCAGTTTCGCGCTGCAGTACGGCGGCAAGCTGGTGAACCATATCATAGGAGACGGATCGGAAGGAGAGCAACATGCCGGCTAAAGAATACAAAAACACCAAGGTAACGGATAACCGCGAACAGATCGAAGGGCACATCCGGGAGATTCTGCGTCTGATCGGCGAAGACCCGGAACGAGAGGGGCTGCTGGATACTCCGGCGCGCGTAACCCGTATGTACGAGGAAATTTTCGCCGGATACGAAGCGGATTTCCACGACGTGCTCGGCGTAACCTTCGATGAGCAGCACGAAGAGCTCGTTATCATCAAGGACATTGTTTATTACAGCCAGTGCGAGCATCATATGGCGCCGTTTTTCGGCAAAATCCACGTGGGCTACATTCCGAGCGGGAAAATCGCGGGCTTAAGCAAATTCGCCCGTCTGGTGGAAGCCATCACCCGCAAATTGCAGGTGCAGGAGCGAATCACTTCCCAGATCGCCAACACGCTGGACGAGGTGCTGGAACCGCACGGCGTCATGGTCGTCGTGGAAGGCGAGCATCTGTGCATGTGCTCCCGCGGCGTTAAGAAGCCCGGCAGCAAAACCGTCACGTCGGCCGTACGCGGCTCGTTCCGGACGGATTCGGCTTTGCGGGCGGAGTTTTTGTCGCTGATTAAGTAAATTGGACAACCTGCGGAGAAATCCGAAGGATAGCCGGTCCAGGATACGGGGGTGTCTCTCCCCCAGCAAAGCAAACCCAAGCAGAACGCAAGCAAATCCAAGAAAAATGCAAGTAAAACGCAAGTAAAACTGCTTCTCCAATCAACTGCAAATGAAATCACAGGGAAAGGCAGCCGTAAAGGCTGTCTTTTTTTGTTGTGTTTATACGAACAAATACCAACTAAAAACAATTAAATAAAATAAAACACACAATCTTTACTTGTATTTAATCGTGAGTTTACAAAACTTCTTTACCATAACAACTGTAAGAGAAACGAATTCAAACGCAGCTTATCCCATTTTACAAATTCGAGAGGATGAACGACGGTCATGAAAAAAACAGCATCACTTTGCCTGACTCTTCTTATGGCGATTTCCCTTCTGGCAGGCTGCGGAAAAAGCGGCAGCGAAGCGGGCGCCGCGACCAACCCGCCCGAGAAGGCGGGAAGCAATGAGGGCACTTCCCAAAACGCCGCCCTGAAAGGCGACCTGACGGTGTACACCGCACTGGAAGACGATCAGATTAAAGCTTACCTCGAATCATTCAAAAAAACGAACCCGGATGTGAAGGTAAATATCGTCCGGGATTCGACGGGCATCATTACGGCCAAGCTGCTGGCCGAGAAAGATAACCCGCAAGCGGACGTCGTCTGGGGCGTAGCCACGACCAGCCTGCTTGTGCTCGATCAGAACGGCATGGTGGAGGGTTACTCGCCCAAAGGGATCGAACGTGTCTCCCCGATGTTCAAGAGCACCGGTACTCCGGCGAAATGGGTGGGCATCGACGCGTGGGAAACGGCTTTTATCGTCAACACGAAGGAACTGGAGAAAAAGAAGCTTCCGGTTCCGAAAACTTACCAGGATCTGATCAAGCCCGAATATAAAGGCATGATCGTGATGCCTAACCCGGCTTCCTCGGGAACGGGATTTTTCGATGTGACGGGCTGGCAGCAGCTTTACGGCAAAGGGCCGTCCTGGGAGTTCATGGACAAGCTTCATGAAAATATCGCCGTCTACACACACTCCGGTTCCAAACCGGCCAAGATGGCGGCTGCCGGAGAATACCCGATCGGCATCTCGTTCGGTTACCGCGGCATTCAGGAGAAGAAGAAAGGCGCGCCGGTTGAGGTCGTATTCCCGCAGGAAGGCTCCGGCTGGGATGTGGAAGCGAACGCTTTGATGAAGAAAGCGACGATCAAGCCCGAAGCGAAGGCGTTCCTGGACTGGGCGATCGGCGACGAAGCGATGAAAGCTTACAACAAAAACTATGCGATCATCAGTGTGAACGACGGCTCGGGCACGATTCCGGAAGGCTACTCCAAAGACCCGCTCAGCCAGCTCATCAAATACGATCTGAACGATGCGGCGAAGAATAGAGACAGCATTTTGAAAGAGTGGGAAAAACGCTACAACGCCAAAAGCGAGCCCAAATCTTAAAATAAAGCGGCAACCCCGCTAGCGGCAACAAGTCCGAAGCGTCAAGCCGGCAGCCGGAAGGAGAGAAACATTTGAATCAGGCTCACTTATCGATCCGGGGCATCCGTAAAACATTCGGTTCGTTCACGGCCTTGGACAGCATCCACCTGGATGTCCGTAAAAACGAATTCGTCTGTCTGCTCGGCCCCAGCGGCTGCGGCAAAACGACGCTGCTCCGCATTATCGCCGGACTGGAGCACCCGGACACGGGCACAGTATCGGCAGGAGGAAAAGACATCACGGCTCTTCCTCCGGCTCAACGAAATTTCGGCATGATGTTCCAGTCGTATGCCTTGTTCCCGAACATGACGGCCGCGCAGAACATCGCATTCGGCCTGAAGAGCCGAAAGCTCGGTAAACGCGATATCGCCGAGAAGGTGAGAGAATCGCTGGACCTGGTGGACCTTTGGGAGATGCGGGACAAGTACCCGTCCCAGCTCTCGGGAGGCCAGCAGCAGCGTATCGCGCTCGCCCGCGCCGTCGCGCTTTCCCCGGACTTCCTGCTGCTGGATGAGCCGCTGTCGGCGCTGGACGCCAAGGTGCGGCACAAGCTCCGCGGAGAAATCCGCGCGCTGCAGGAGAAGATCGGCGTCACGACTATCATGGTGACGCACGACCAGGAGGAGGCGCTGACGATGGCGGACCGCATTGTGGTGATGAACAATGCGGAGGTCGCACAGATCGGCACGCCGAGAGAGGTATACGAACGGCCGGCTTCGCCGTTCGTAGCCGACTTCATCGGCGCGATCAACTTCCTGGAAGGAGCCGAACTCCAGGAAAGGGGTGTACGCGGCTCCGGCATGATGGCGGTCCGGCCCGAGCATATCGGCGCGGAAGAGCCCGGTTCGCGCGGCGGCATACCGGCCGTCGTCCGCGGCATCGAATTCCGCGGACCCTTCTATCACGTCATGCTGGACGTACTCGGCAGCGGCGGGGAGCCGCTGGGACGCCCGATGACGATCCACGTATCCGCCCAGCATTACCAGCAGCTGGGCCTAGAGAAGAATAAGAAGCTGTCGCTCCGCCTGCCGGAAGAAAAATTGATCGCTTTCGAATCCCAGGCCGCAGCGAAGTAAGAGAAAGGAGTCCTTGTCATGATGTTCGTACGCAGGGTGCAGGGCGCAGCCAGAGACCTTCGTTCCGGTCTTACGGGAACGGGGGGAAGGATCAGGCGCCGGCACGGCAAAGAGGAGCGGATACAGCAGGCTCTCATCGCCCTCATGATCGCGGTGCTGGCCGTTACGGTGCTGCTGCCCCTGATCGGGTTGTTTTCCAAAGCGTTCTACGATAAAGCGGGGCAGTTCGTCGGTCTGGAAAACTTTGTCGTGTATTTCACGACACCGGCCCTTCTCCGGTCCCTGATCCATACCTTGAACGTGTCTTTACTCACTACAGTCATCTCAGTCGGTCTCGCGTTCTTGTATGCGTATGCGCTGACCCGCACGGATATCAAAGGCAGGACGCTTTTCCGCTATATTGCGCTGCTTCCGCTTTTCGCCCCGACGATGATGCACGGGATCGGTCTTATTTATTTGTTCGGCAACCAGGGGCTGGTGACGACAGGTTTGTTCGGTCTTCTGCCCGCAGGGCTGGATATCGGCCTGTACGGCCCGGTCGGAATCGTGCTGGCGGAAGTGGCTTACACGTTCCCCCAGGCGATGATGATTATGCTCGTGTCGCTGGCGGTAACCGACAACCGATTGTACGAAGCGGCCGAAACGCTTGGGGCGGGGAAGTGGAGAACTTTCCTGAGCGTGACGCTGCCCAGTGTAAAGTACGGCGTCATCAGCGCCCTGTTCGTCTGCTTTACGATGAGCTTTACGGATTTCGGCGCTCCGAAAATCGTCGGGGGCAACTATAATGTGCTCGCGACGGATATTTACAAACAGGTGATCGGCCAGCAGAACATGACGATGGGAGCGGCCGTAGGCATACTGCTTACCCTGCCGGCTATCCTCGCTTTTGCGGTAGACCGCTTCGTGGAACGCAGGCAGAAGGCGCTCGTTTCCTCCAAATCGGTTCCTTACCGGATACAGAAAGGAAGCTGGCGCAACGCCTTCTTTTACGTCATTTGCAGCTCCATCGGGGGCGCTATCCTGCTCCTGCTCGGAGCCGTAGTTTTCGCTTCCGTGATTAAAGTATGGCCCTATGATTTGTCGTTTACGTGGAACCATTTCGATTTCACATCCGTGGCCGGTGAAGGGCTGGCTCCTTTCTGGAACAGCATGCAGGCGGCTCTCTATACCGCTTTGATCGGCACGGCAGTTACATTCATTTTCGCTTATCTTATTGAAAAAGTGCGCCACTGGCACGCTCTGCGGCAGTTTGCTTATTTCTTGTCCATTCTGCCGCTCGCGCTGCCGGGCATGGTAATCGGACTGGCCTTTATTTTCTTCTTCAACCGGCCGGACAATCCGCTGAGCGGAATTTACGGCACCATCTGGATCGTCGTTCTGGCCAACATCGTGCATTTCTATGCCGTTCCTTTTATTACGGCGACAGCGGCGCTCAAAAAACTCGACAAAGAATTCGAGACGGTTTCGGAATCGATGCGGGTTCCGTTCTACCGGACATTCGCGAGGGTAACGGTCCCCATGTCCCTGCCGGCTGTTCTGGAAATGTTCGTTTATTACTTTGTGAATTCCATGGTAACCGTGTCGGCAGTCGTGTTTCTGTACTCCGCCGATTTCAAGCTGGCTTCGGTAGCCATTGTCAATATGGACGATGCGGGGGATACCGCCCCGGCCGCCGCCATGTCCGTCCTTATTCTGCTGACCAACATTGCCGTGAGGATCGGCTATGAGCAGCTTACGAAAGTGATGCGGAACCGTGCTTCCGCCTGGCAGCGGAAATAATATGTTTAACGGGGTTGAACGTTAACCATCTCTGCTGTAAACGTCATTATTTCTTATTTTCATCATAGCGAAAACGGAGCCGGACGTGCGGATGTGCCGCCCCGGCCCGTTAACCAGGAGGAGACTTCACATGATCAAAGCCGTCATTATGGACTGGGCTGGCACGACTGTAGATTACGGCTGCTTTGCTCCCTTGAACGTTTTTATAGAAATTTTCCGCCGCAAAGGCATTGAAATTACACCGAAGGAAGCGCGCGAGCCGATGGGACTCCTGAAATGGGATCACATTCGTGAAATTACGAAAATGCCTCGCGTGGCCGACCTTTGGGAACAGAAATTCGGAAGCCGCCCCGACGATCGCGACATTGATGCCTTGTATGCGGATTTCGAGCCGCTTTTGTTCGCCTCGCTTCGCAATCACTGCGAGCCGGTTCCGGGCGTGCTTGAGCTTATGGAAAGACTGCGCGGACGGGGGATCAAAATCGGGTCCACCACCGGGTATACCGAGGAAATGATGGATATCGTTGTAGAGGAAGCCGGCAAAAGAGGCTACCGTCCCGATGTGCTCGTTACGCCTACGGAAATGCCCGCAGGCCGTCCGTATCCCTGGATGATCTACGAAAACTGCATCCGGCTCGGAGTTTACCCGCTTCATCATGTCGTTAAAGTCGGAGATACCTTGAGCGACATCCGGGAAGGCTTGAACGCGGGAGTCTGGACGGTCGGGATTGTGCTCGGGAGCAGCGAGCTCGGTATGAGCGAAGCGGAGGTAGCGGCCTGCGCGCCGGAGGAACTGAAGCGCAGATGCGAGGAACTGCGCGAAAGGTTTTATGAAGCGGGAGCCCACTATGTGATTGAATCCGTAGGCAAACTGGATGAGGTACTGGAACTGATTGAAGCGCGCTTGAAGGCCGGCGAAAGCGTATCTGAGGGGGCGGCTGCCTCTGCGAAGCCGGAAGGTGTGCGGCATGCATAAGGAGGAAGCGGAAATGGCACAGACGGACACCATGTACTCGGCAATGCCGGACAACGAATACCTGCTGCTGACGCCGGGACCGCTTACGACCACGAAGCGGGTCAAAGCGGCCATGCTGCGGGACTGGTGCACCTGGGACCGCGATTACAACGGACTGGTCCAGGATATCCGCGCCCGCCTTGTCGCTTTGGGCGCGGGAGGTGCGGAAGGCTACACCTGCGTGCTGATGCAGGGCAGCGGAACGTTCTGCGTGGAGTCCGTTATCGGCTCCGTTATTCCGCAGGGAGGCAAGCTGGCGGTGCTGACGAACGGGGCTTACGGAGACCGTATCGCCCAGATGGCGCGGGTGCTCGGCATTGAGACGGCCGTTCTCGATTCGGGAGAGCTCAGCCCGGTCAGTCCCGCTGCCCTGGAGGAGCTGCTTCGGCGGGACGAGGCGATAACCCATGTGGCGGTCGTTCATTCGGAAACGACGACCGGTATGCTTAATCCGATAGCCGAAGTCGGAGCGGCAGCCAAGAAATACGGCAAAACCTTCATTGTGGATGCGATGAGCTCGTTCGGCGGCATTGAAATGAACATGAGCGAGCTGAACATCGATTATCTGATCAGCAGCGCGAACAAGTGTATTCAAGGTGTTCCCGGGTTCGGCTTCGTACTGGCCCGCACAGAGGAACTCAAGCGCTGCGAAGGGCAGGCAAGGTCTCTGTCTCTGGATCTGTATGACCAGTGGAATACGATGGAACTCCAGTCGGGCAAGTGGAGATACACATCTCCCACGCACGTGGTGAGAGCTTTTCACGAGGCGCTGAAAGAGCTGGAGGACGAAGGCGGCATCGGGGCCCGTCACCTGCGTTACACCGAGAACCAGCGGGTGCTTGCCGAGGGAATGAAGGCGATCGGTTTCCGTCCGCTGCTTGACGCGTCCGTGCAGTCTCCTTTCATCACGTCCTTTTATTATCCGGACATGCCGGGTTTCACGTTCCAGGCCTTTTACGAGGAATTGAAGAAGAGCGGGTTTGTCATTTATCCGGGCAAAATATCCGCCGCCCAGACTTTCCGGATCGGTTCGATCGGCGATATTCATCCTGGGGATATGCGGCGTCTTGTCGACATGATAGCGGACGTCACCGAAGGTACTTTTAAATCGGCGGCGGCACGGAACTGAGGGAAGGGCGCGGACTAAGCTTTACGGAGCGGACTGATCATTTGCCGGAGAGGGGTGCATCATGAAAGTATTTTGTCTGGGCGGCGCGGGCCGGATTTGCAGGGAAGCGATACTGGACCTTGTCGGGTATTCCGCTTTTGAGCAAATTACGGTTGCCGATTTCAACGAAGAAGAAGGGCGCAAGATCGTGCGGGAACTAAACGACCCGCGTGTGGATTTCATCAAAGTGAACGTTTATGACAAAGAAGCGACCGTCGCGCAGATGCGGGGCTACGATATCGTCATGGACGGGACGGCGATTACGCTTAACGGATTGTCTACGGCGTGCATAGCGGAAGCGGGCTGCCACGGCATCAATCTCAACGGATTCGGGGACGAGGACGCTTCGGCGTATCTGTTCGAGCGTCACGGCAAAACATGCGTACCCGGCTTCGGCATGACCCCGGGCGTAACCCAGATGATGGCGATGCACGCCGCCTCGCAGCTTGATACGGTCGATACCGTCCGTGTCAGCCACGGCTCTTACCGGCCGATCGCCTTTTCCAGGTCCATTACGGAAACGACGACCTACGAGTACGATCCGAACCTTCCGGGCCGCGTCGTGTACGAAAACGGGGAGTTCGTCCAGGTGCCGCCGTTTGCGCGCCCCCGTGAGGTCCGGCTCCCCGAGCCTTACGGAACATCGGTCCAGTATATTATCCCGCATGCCGAAACGAAGACGCTGGCGAAAGCTCTGGCCGGCAAAGGCGTGCGTCTGATCGAAGTCCGAGGTACGTGGCCGCAGCCGAATATGAGACTCGTCCAGGCGCTCTATGAGTACGGCTTTATGCGCAACGACAAGATCCGGATCAACGGGACGGAGATCGGCATCATGGACTGCATCAGCGAATATTTGTACGAATCCCGCGAAGGTTCGGAGACGGAGCTGTACGGCTATGCGCTGCATATCGAAGTCACCGGAGTCCGGAACGGAGTGCCGATGAGGCTTACGCTTACGCACACCCATCCGGCCTCAGACGGCTCCGTGCCGGGCTGGGAAGGGCTGCGAGCCTATACCCGTAACGTAGGCATTCCAATGGCCGTTGCGGCCGTCATGATCGCCGAAGGCCGTGTCAACAAGGCGGGCATTCTGACGCCGGAAGAAGCTTTCGAGCCGCAGGCGGTATTCGCCGAGCTGGAGAAGCGGGGTATCCGCATCCATCAGGATACCGAGGTTTTGAAGGAACGGGAACCGGTAGAAGCGTGAATCGCGCCGGGTGCCTTCTAAGCGTCCGCTGCGGCAGCTTGCTGCTTTTTTTTGCAAGCCGCAGAGGATGCAGGGAACTTTTCGAAACGGCCGATATTTTAAGCGGCTAAGCCGCATCTGTTTACCGTCGTTCCGGCCCTTATCCAGACGGTCCTGTCCACAAAAGGCTGTCGTCCTGCCGCAAGGTTGGGTATAATGAATCCGGAAACTACCAAAGAACCGAAAGAACGGAGGCGGGAATGTGTCTCTAGTAGGGGAAGAACGCAAGGAACACATCCTCCACTTGCTCAATCTTCACAATAAAGTCCGGACACACGAACTCGTGGAACATTTCGAAGTTTCTTCGGAGACGATCCGGCGCTATCTGGAGGAGCTGGAGCAGGAAAACAAGCTCAAGCGCGTGTACGGCGGGGCGGTCAAGTTTGACCTGATGAGGGAAGAACCCTCCCCCTTTAACCGGGAAGTCACGAAAGCGGAGGAGAAGAAGAGGATCGGCCGGGCGGCCGCCGCCATGGTCCGGGATAATGACGTCATCGTCATCGACGACGGTACGACGACCCTTCAGATGATCAATTACTTGGCGAATACACGGAATCTGACCGTTTTGACGCCGTCGGTGCCCGCTTTGTCGCTGCTGATCGAATATAAGAACAAAGAAATGTTCTCCGGGGAAATTTATTTTATCGGGGGCAAAATCAATGCGAAGCACTACCGCGCATCGGGCTCGGTAGCCGAGAGCATGATGGAATCGTTCTATGTGGACAAAGCGTTCGTTGCCGTCGACGGGCTTCACCCGCAAAGCGGATTAACGAGCTATGATGCCGAAAGAGGGCTTCTCGTCCGCAAGTTTATGGAGCATGCGGCGCAGACAATCGCGTTGATGGATCATACGAAGAACGGCAAGACGCACTTCTACAAAATTTCCGATCTGAAGGAGGTCCACGCGGTTATTTGCGATGCGGAGCATCCGCCCGAGTGGAACCCGGATTTCGAATCGATAGATACGAAGTGGATCGTGGCTGAATAACCCTCAGGGAAGAGCGGGTGTCCGGCCCCGCATGACGGTGCTCAACCGCAGGCGAAAAAAGGGGCCGGCTGCATCCGTACCCTTCCTGGAGAAAGATGCTGTCTCAGAAAGCGTGCGTATTGCAGGACAGTAGAGGACACTGGAAAACAAAAAGATCTCAGCCCCACCGTCAGGTGGAGATGAGATCTTTTTTTATAGCCCAGTTGATTTGGAGCGGGGCCTGTAAAAACAAAATGAACTCGGTAACAGCCCCTCGCTTTAATAAGGGAGCCAGGTGAGCTTGCTCGCGGGCTCGAATCGTTCGTTGACATGATCCCAGTTGACGACTTTCCACCAGTCTTCGATGTATTTGGCCCTGTTGCTTTTATGTTTGAGGTAATAAGCATGTTCCCACACGTCGAGCACCAGCAAGGGAATGACGTCCCATTGGGACAGATTCTGGTGTTTTTCCGCCTGCAAAATTTCAAGCCGGTGGCTGCGCGGGCTCCAGACCAGAATGGCCCAGCCTCCGCCTTCCACTTTCTTGGCGGCTTCGGTGAACTGCTTCTTGAACCGGTCGAAGCTGCCGAACGATTTGTTGATCTCGGCGGCAATCGGACCGTAAGCCTTCCCTCCGCCGTTAGGTTTCATGATGTTCCAGAAAATCGTGTGCAGGTAATGGCCCGCACCGTTAAAGGCCAGCTCCCGCTCCCAATGCTTGACGAGATCGAAGTCGCCGCTGTCACGGGCTTTCGCGAGCATCTGCTCGGCCTTATTGAGATCATCGACATAGGTTTTGTGATGCTTGTCGTGATGTTCGCGCATGGTCGCTTCGTCGATATGAGGCTCCAGCGCATTGTAGGCGTACGGCAGGGGAGGCAGCTTGTGACCGCCTATCGGCACGGGCTTATAGGGCGACAGAGCGGGAGCGGTCTGTCCCTGTCCGGCCGTCTGCGCCGAAGGGGGCGCCGCGCCGCTTTGCGCCGCCAGATCGCTCAGGGGCGGAGGGCCGCCCTCCGTGCGGATGTCCCAGGGGCCATCCGGCCCGACAGGCCCGATCCCCGCGCCGGGATAGGCGGACGGGCCCGGCGTGTAGCTCGCCGGAGGACCCGGCGCTCCGACTCCGAAGCCGGGAGGCACGTTCGTGCCGGGCCAGGTGCCCTGCTGCGGGGCGGAGAAGCCCGAGCTGCCTGAGGAATGGCCCTGCCCGCCGGAGGAATAACCCGGCAGTCCTCCGGGCACGGGCGCGGGACCGTCCGAATCGTGACCGGGGACGGGGACGCTGTAGAGCCCGTACTGTCCTGGCCCGGTCCCGGGTCCTCCGCCGCCGGCCTGCACCGGCGTGCTGACGCCATTCAGCGAGCTGCCGGCGCCGCTGATGGACGTGCTTGGCGAGCCGGAGACAAATCCCGGCCCTCCGCCGAAGCCCGGCCCGCCTCCCGGGCCGGATCCGGGCAGGGTTACGCCGCCGGGGCCGTAATAGCCGGGCGAGCCCCAGCCCCCCGGGGTTCCGGGAAAGCCCGCACTGCCGGGCGCCCCGAAAGCTCCGGGTCCCTCACCCGCTTGACCCGCGTAGCCGCTAAGGCCGGGATGCCCGCCGGGCGGCCATTGGCCGGGAACGCCGAAGCCCCAGTTCCCCGTCCCGTACGGGCTGCTTTTCTGGGCGGTTTCAAGCCCTTTGAGCGTGCCGAGGAAATACTCCGACTCCCGGATAATGTGCTCGATGACGATTTTGACAACGGGATTCGAGCTGACGGGCTTGCTCTCTTTTTCAACGATCTGCAAAAATTCAATGAATTGGACCGACTGCTTGGTGGAGACGTCGATCAGCTGCCGCAGCTGCTGCTGGAGAAAGGGATCGGTGGGATTTTGAGTGCGGATCGCCCATTCCACCCATTGAACGGCAGCGGCCTCCGTCTTGGCGAAGACTTCCTCCCAATCCTTAAGCGCCTGCACATAGACAGGCTCCAGCGCAGGAACAAGCTCCCGGATAACGACGGTGTGTTCCTTCTCTTGGGTTTTCCAGAAGCGGATTTCTTCTAAAATCCTAAGCGGCATCAAGCTGCCGTAGACCGAAAGCATCAGGACTAACCTCCCCGGAATCAGCGTTATTCCTATTCTTATTCAAGGGAGGGATTGGCCTATTCTATTTACATTTCCACGAATCCGGATTCCGGAAGCTGGGGGCGGGAGATGGTTTTCAGGAATCCGAAGGTACGGGTGATATATTCGTCGGGTTTTGCGGAATAGATCAGTTCGTGCTTGCCCGTAGGGAGCATCCAGTAGTTGGTGAATACATTGTGCTGATTTTTATATACCCCTTCGGCAATTTCGTGCGGAGCCCGTTCGTCTTCATCGCCGTGAATGAAGTAAATCGGCATCGGATATTCATGTGTCGTGACGGCCTGATACGGAATCTGGTTCATGTTGACCCCGTTCAGAAGCGGGAAAAATACACGGACGAGAGGAAGCGACGGAAATTTAGGAATATTTACATACTGTTTCATATTATGATAAAGCGTATCGGGATTGAGCAGGAAAGTGCTGTCCAGGATCATGCCGTCGATATCCTTGGTCTGCAGGGCGGCCTGGAGGGCAGTGCCCGCTCCCATGGAGAAGCCCCATACATAAACACGCTCGGAGCCTTTGTTTTTAATATAATTAACGGCGCCCAGAAGCTCTTTGGATTCCTGGATTCCGGCCGTTACGATGCGGTCGTTTTCGGGATGGACATAGCCGTAATCGAACATCAGGACGTTGTATCCGCTGTCATGAAGTTTTTTGGCAAGAGAATAGATGGGAACCCACAGTTCTTCGCGGTTGCCGCCGTACCCGTGCGAGAAAATAACCGTCTGGGCGGAAGCCTGGGCCGTCGGAATGTACCAGCCGCTCAAGGTGCTGCTGCCGTTCGAGCTGGGAAAAGTCACATTCTGATAAGGCAGACCGGCCGCTTTAGCAGGGTTCGAGCTTAACGGCGCAATGGTAGGCCGGGCCAGGGTCCAAGCGATAAAACCGTGGAAGCCGAGAATCAGACTGGAACAGAGCACAAAGAAGCAGAGAACGGAAAGCAGGACAACCTTCTTGCGTCGCGAAATCGATTTGACCGGGATATGATCCAGCGGTGCGGGTTGAAGGGGAGTCGAGTTAACGGGATTCATGCTCATATAGGTTCCCTCCTTTGGAGAATGGGTCTTTGTAGGAGAATTTAGTTAGTAGGAACCTGAATATTAGAAGGTTTATAATTAACTAAATATTCTGAAAAGGACCTCGTGGTACTCTTATATTATGTCAACTTACATGCTTCGTCAATATGTGCAACACAATGTTAATTGTCTTGTAATCTCGCTGTAATACAAGGCTTCAGGACGGTTTTTTCCTTTGCCTTTCAGGGGTTCATCAAGTATAATAAAAGAAACAGAGTTTCACTATGTGAAACAAGAATAGGCGGTGGTGAAACCCGATGGAGGAAGCAAAATCGACTGTCCGCGCCGTGGAACGGGCACTGGATGTACTCCTGTGTTATACCGACGCAACCGAACTGACGTTAACGGAGATTTCATCCAAAGTCTCTTTGCATAAAAGCACGGTTTACCGTCTCCTTGCGTCTCTTGAGGCGAAGGGGTTCCTTGTGCGGGAATCCGACGGAGACAAGTACAGACTCGGCTTCAGCATCTGGGAGCTTGCCGCGCACTTGTCCCAGAGCGACGATCCCGGCATGATCCTGCTGCCGGAGATGGAACGCCTGCGCGATCAGGTGAACGAGACGATCTCGCTGTACGTGCGCGACGGCCGGGAGCGGGTACGCGTCCAGGCCGTACAGAGCAACCACGCGATCCGGCGGGTCGCGCCGGTCGGCGCGAGAATGCCCCTGTTCGTCGGGGCATCGAGCAAGGTCCTTCTCGCCTTCGGCGAGGCGGAGGTGCAGGAACAGGCGATGCTGGAGGCCGAGCTGGCGGGCATCCTGCGGGAACCGTTCCTGCAGCAGCTTCACGAGACGCGGAAGGCGGGCTACGCCACCAGCGTCGAGGAGCGCGAACCCGGAGCGGCGGCGCTTGCCGCTCCGGTGTTCAACCGCGCGGGCAAGCTCGTGGCCGCGCTGGCGGTGTCGGGGCCGTCCAACCGGCTCACGCTGGAGGCCATGCTGGAGCAGGCTCCGGTCGTGATGGAGGCGGCCCGGCGGATGGGTACCATGCTGAGATAGCGGCATGGCGGTTATGCGGGCATACCAGGTAATCCGAGGCAGGATAGCCGGGAGAACTGGAGAAGCACCCGAGATGAGTACCGGAGATCAGCCGGAGAAGAGCCGAAACATCTCAAAACATCCGAAAATGGCTGTAGAACAGCCAGAACAGCCAGAACAGCCAGAACAGCCAGAACAGCCAGAACAGCCAAGGCAAATGAAACAACTGAGAACAACCGTAGAACAGCCCTGCACTGACTGCCGAGAGCGTTCTTCAGCCGAAAGGCCGCTGAACGGGAGCGGAATCGGATGGGGCTCTCGTGTTTCCCATTGTTTCAAACCCGCCGCGGCGGCGTAACAAATACATAAGGCCAGCTGAGCCCGCGTCAGCTGGCCTTCGCTTTCCCTTGCGGCCCTTTTTTTCCATATATTCAATGAGGGAGGCGCCTTGCAGGCATTTTATCCCACCGCGGGGGCAATACTAGATCGGAACAAACGGAAGGGGACGGGTTGATGGAACAGCGCAAGTCGATGATTGCGATCTGGATCAGCCTGATTAGCAATGTCATCCTAACGGGCATCAAGCTGGTCGTCGGCTGGTTATTCGGCAGCCAGGTTCTGATTGCAGACGGAATACATAATGCCGGGGACGTGATTGCCACGGCCACGGCTTACAGCTCCATGCGGATTTCCAACCGCCCGGCCGACCACGATCATCCTTACGGACACGGCAAAGCGGAGGTGCTCGGCTCGGGGGCCGTCGCGCTCCTGCTGGGCGCCGCGGCAATTTACATGGGGTATCATGCGGTTATGGCGCTTTTCGAGCCGCCGGGCGAAGCTCATATTCTTGCCCTGATCGCGGCAGTAATTTCCCTGGTCTGGAAGCAGTGGCTGTACGTGTATACGATGAGACTGGGCAGAGCCGCAAACAGTAAAGGCCTTATTGCCACGGCTTACGATCATCTGGCTGACGTATATGCTTCCATTGCGGCTTCCGCAGGAATCGCGCTTGCCCTGGCCGGAGACTATTTTGATATTCCTATCTTGGCTTACGGAGATCCGGCAGCCGGAATTATCGTCTCCTTCCTCGTCATCAAGCTTGCCTATACGATGGGGACGGAAGCCGTCAATATTTTAATGGAAACGAATGTTGAGGACGCCAAGCTGCAGCAGTACAAGGAGATCATTGAGTCGTTCCCGGATGTCAAACGCATCGACCGGCTGCGCGCCCGCGAACACGGCCATTACATACTCGTGGATGCGCGGCTAGGCATTATGGGAACGCTGACCATTCAGCAGGGGCATGATATCGGGCGCAGTATTAAAGAAGCGATCCGGGCCAAGCATCCCGAAGTGGATGAGGTGCTTGTGCATCTGAATCCGTGGTATCCGGATGAAGCCTTAACCAATAAGGATAACCCTTCTTAGGAGGGGTTATTTGTCCATGATGCTAACCGGAAGCGCGGCAACCGGAAGGGAATGCGAGTTTACGGGCTTTCAATTTTGACGATTTAAAAAGCGGAAAAAGACGACATTCCCGGGAAGGAAGAGCCGTTTTTTTATGCCGCATAGAGCGGATTTTGCAGGCCGAGGAGTTTGATTTTAAAATTTAAGTTTTATCGGGTCGTTTACTAAAATTTATAAGTCCATAAATCCCCAAAGCTTTAGAAGATGCCTGTATGCGGCGGCTTTTCTTTTATACACTGAAGTTAGATCATCGCATCGAGATCGAATTTCGCGTCTAAAGGGGATAGGGATATGGGTCTTGCCATGAATACGGATTGTCAAATTTGCGGGCACACGCTGGATGCCCGGTCGGAAGCTTATATTTGCGTTCATGAGTGCACATTTTGCAGAACATGTACCGAAGAGAGGGAGCATATCTGCCCCAATTGTTCGGGGGAGCTGGTACGGAGACCGCGGGCACCGTTAACTGCCGCTGCTTGTCCGTTAGGTTAGAGTAAACAAGGACGGAAGCGTAATAGACAGGTAAGGTAACTGATTATTAAGCACATACATATCACGTATATGGAAACAAGTAAGTAAGAGTAGGAGTAAAAGACGCAGCGGGGCCTTTTTTGGTTCCACACGAGCCCTATAGGGAAAGGATCCGCATGCCGAGCTTTATAAGGAAAAGAATCCGCATTTTAAACGGAAAAAAGAGAGCCCCTGAGGGCTCTCTTTTTTTACAAGCTTCTATTACGCGTTGTACATCATTTGGCGCAGTACGGTTTGCAGGATACCGCCGTTACGGTAGTAATCCACGTCCACCATGCTGTCCAGACGGACGATAGCTTTGAATTCGAACGACGTGCCGTCTTCACGGGTAGCCGTTACGGTTACTTGCTCGCCCGGTTGTACATCGTTGGACAAGCCGGAGATTTCGATCGTTTCGCGGCCGGTCAGACCAAGCGTTTTCCAGCCTTGACCTTCAAGGAATTGCAGCGGAAGTACGCCCATACCTACCAGGTTGCTGCGGTGAATACGTTCGAAGCTTTCCGCGATAACGGCTTTGACGCCGAGCAGAAGCGTACCTTTAGCCGCCCAGTCACGGGAGCTTCCGGTTCCGTACTCTTTACCCGCGATAACAACGAGGGAAGTGTTTTTATCCTGATAGTTCATCGAAGCGTCGTAAATGGACATGACTTCGCCGGTCGGCAGGTAAGTCGTTACGCCGCCCTCGGTGCCTGGAGCCACTTGGTTACGGATGCGGATGTTCGCGAACGTACCGCGCATCATGACTTCGTGGTTACCGCGGCGGGAACCGTAGGAGTTAAAGTCTTTCTTGTCCACGCCATGCTCGATCAGGTATTTGCCCGCAGGGCTGTCTGCCTTGATGTTACCGGCAGGAGAGATATGGTCCGTCGTAACGGAGTCGGCAAGAAGCGCAAGCGTTTTGGCGCCGCGGACGTCTTTGATATCGTCCAGGGTCTGGCCAAGGTTTTGGAAGAACGGAGGCTCTTGAATGTAAGTGGAGTTTTTGTCCCACTCGTACAGTTCGCCTTCCGGTACCGCGATTTGATTCCAGCGCTCGTTGGCACGGAACACGTCTTTATATTTCTCGCGGAAAGCTTCAGCCGTAACGGCTGTCGCAACAGCTTCCTCGATTTCTTTGTTGCTCGGCCAGATGTCTTTCAGGTAGACTGGCTCGTTGTTCGTGCCGTAGCCGATCGGATCTTTCGTCAGGTCGATGTTCACGTTGCCTGCGAGTGCGTAAGCGACAACCAGCGGCGGGGAAGCGAGATAGTTCGCTTTAACCTGTGCGTGAACGCGGCCTTCGAAGTTACGGTTACCGGACAGAACGGCAGCGACCGTCATGTCGTTGTCGGCAACGGCTTGGCTCACTTCGTCCGGAAGCGGACCGGAGTTACCGATACAAGTCGCACAGCCGTAACCCGCTACGAAGAAACCGAGATCTTCAAGCGGTTTAAGCAGGCCAGCTTTCTCTAGATAGTCGGTAACGACCAGGGAACCCGGAGTCAGGGAAGTTTTCACGTAAGCCGGTGTTTTCAGACCGCGCTCTACGGCTTTCTTCGCGAGAAGGCCCGCACCGAGCATAACGTTCGGGTTGGAAGTGTTTGTACAGCTGGTGATCGCTGCAATTACAACGGCACCCGTGCTCATTTTGGCGGTTCTGCCGTCGGCGTATTTCACTTCGACTTCTTCGGCGATTTTCTCGTCGGACAGGCCGTATCCGCCTTTGTCTACAGGCGTACGCAGAATGTCGTTGAAAGATTCTTTCATCGCCGTCAGCTCGACGCGGTCTTGAGGACGTTTAGGACCTGCAAGGCTCGGTACAACGGTGGACAGGTCGATTTCGATTACATCGGAGTAGATCGGATCTTCCATGTCTTTCGTGCGGAACATGCCTTGCGCTTTATAGTAAGCTTCAACGAGAGCGATCTGCTCTTCGCTGCGGCCGGTGTTTCTCAGGTATTCCAGCGTGCTGTTGTCAACCGGGAAGAAACCTACGGTTGCACCGTACTCAGGGGCCATGTTGGCAACCGTCGCACGGTCGGACAGGACGAGGTCTTCAAGGCCGGGACCGAAGAACTCGACAAATTTACCGACAACGCCCTTCTTGCGAAGAGTTTGAGTGACGGTGAGGGCAAGGTCGGTCGCCGTTGCGCCTTCGGCAAGACGTCCGGTCAGTTTAAAGCCGATAACTTCAGGCGTTACGAAGTAAAGCGGCTGTCCGAGCATACCGGCTTCGGCTTCGATACCGCCTACGCCCCAGCCAACGATACCGAGACCGTTGATCATAGTGGTGTGGGAGTCGGTACCTACCAGGGAATCCGGATATACGGTCGTTTCGCCGTCTACCGTTTTGGTAGCCGCAACGGAAGCGAGGTACTCCAGGTTTACTTGGTGAACGATACCGGTAGCCGGCGGTACCGCGCGGAAGTTATCGAATGCGGTTTGCGCCCAGCGAAGGAAGCGGTAGCGCTCTTCGTTGCGTTCGAATTCGAGTTCCATGTTGGTTTCAAGCGCCATGCCGTTACCGAAAGCGTCGACCATAACGGAGTGGTCGATTACAAGGTCAACCGGTACGAGCGGGTTGATGCGTTTAGGGTCTCCGCCTGCGCGTGCAACGGTGTCTCTCATTGCCGCGAGGTCAACTACGACCGGAACGCCGGTAAAGTCCTGCAGCACGATACGGGCAGGAATGAAAGGAATTTCTTTATTGTGGTCAGCGTTCTCGTCGCCCCAAGTCGCGATTTGCTTCACGTGTTCGTCCGTGATGGCGCGGCCATCGTATTGGCGGATCGCGGCTTCAAGCAGAACTTTAATGGAGAAAGGCAGTTTGGAAATTCCGGCGAACTGCTGCTGAAGATCCTGCAGGCTGTAATAGTGGTACGATTTACCGCCTACCGTCAGCTGCTTGCGTACGTTAAAAGCGTCTTTTTGCGGCATTGCAAAGCCTCCCTTGTGATCTTTGAAATGGCGAATTTGAAATTTGTCCGGGTCTTACGTTTGGATAGTTGATGATGTTTCATCTGATGAAACTTAATTTCATATTTCGCTATATCCTTAGTATACCGTGTTCCCCCTGCCGCGTAAAGAATAAAATGACTCATTTTTATTTGAAATTTTTCATATATTTAAGCGAATATCCATGCGTATGAACGATGCGTATAAAGCCGGTCCCCGCAACGGACCATAGGCTCTCGGGAGGTAAAGGCATGTCCTGGAAAACAGCGCTGTACGATTATCTGCACGCACGCAATACGGCGGAAACGGAAGCGTCGGCCGGAGTGCTGGCAAACGTAGTGGAAGACGAAGAGTTCAGCCGCGAAACCGACGCCCGGTATAACCGGCTGGCCGAAAGCCGCAAAGAACGAGGGATTAAGGCGCTGCGGGGAGAGATGCGGCTCAAGCTTCAGCACGTGTACGAACACGAAGAAGGCGTTTCCGCGGATGTCGAATGCCAGCGGCAGTTTTTTTACGAGCAAGGGGGCAGGGAACGGACCGAAAGCATGGTCATCCGGGAACGGGTAGGTTTGACCCGTAAGGGTACGCGCTGGAAAATCTCGCGGATTTCCGCCCGGGAGAGTGAACGGGAAAAAACGAGACAACCGTACTCCTGGCTTGCGGAGGAAGGAATTTACACGCCCGAAGGTGAAATCTCTTCGTCGCAGCCCTACCTGAATTATAGTATACTGAACCATGTCGGAACTTACCCCGAAACCCGGAAGAAGCTTTATGACCGCGGCAAAGCTGTCAAATATGCGGACACCTGGTGGAACCGGTACAATCCGGCTTTTATTGAATTTGAAGTGGACTGCACAAGCTACGTCTCCCAATGTCTCTTTGCAGGGGGGACACCGATGAACTATACTGGAAAAAGAGGCGCCGGCTGGTGGTACGCCGGCAAGCAGGGCAGCCGTGAGCTCTGGAGTTACAGCTGGGCGGTCGCCCAGGCTCTTCAGCTTCATGTGCCCGCTTCCCGCAGAGGATTAAGCGGAACGCTTGTTTCCTCGGCCGCCGAATTAAGGCCGGGCGATTTTATCAGCTATGACTGGGATGGAGACGGAAGGTTTCAGCACAATACGTTCGTAACCGCACTGGATGCGAGCGGCATGCCGCTCGTGAACGCGCATACCGTCAGCAGCAAGCACCGCTACTGGGATTATAAGGACTCGTACGCGTGGACGGATAAAACCCGGTATGCCTTTGTCCGTGTTTCGGATCAAATGGATGGATAAATACAGATTATGGAAATCAGGCGGAGGGGAAACATGAGCCGGAAATTGCGGATAGGACTGATCTATGGCGGTAAATCCGGGGAGCATGAGGTATCTTTGCAAACCGCGCATGCCGTCATTGGAGCATTGGATGTATCGAAGTATGAAATTACGCCTTTCTATATTACAAAGCAGGGGGAATGGCGCCGGGGAGCGGCCTTGAACGGCCGGGTGGAGCGCAAGGAGCTGCTCGCGTTCGACGCTTCGGAAGGTGAAGCGGCCGGTGCGGCCCTGGCTCCTTTCTTCTCCGGCCTTACGAGCCAGGCGGGCGTTCTGTCCGAAGTGGCCGCCGCGGGCGAAGCCGCCCGGACGGACGCTGTCGATGTCGTGCTGCCGCTGCTGCACGGTACCTTCGGAGAGGACGGTACCATCCAGGGGCTGCTGGAGATGGCGAACATTCCGTATGTGGGAGCGGGCGTGCTCGCCTCGGCCGTCGGAATGGACAAAGTCGCCATGAAGAAAATGTTCGCACAGGAGGGCCTTCCGCAGTGCGTGTACCGGCACTTCACCCGCTCCCAGTGGGAGAAGGACCAGCCGTTCTTCCTGATGGAAACCGAGATTTCCATCGGCTACCCGTGCTTCATCAAGCCGGCCAACCTGGGTTCGAGCGTAGGGATCTCCAAAGCCCGCAACCGTCAGGAACTGATCGAAGCGGTAGAATACGCCTTCCAGTTTGACCGGAAGGTGATTGTGGAGGAATTCGTGGACGCTCGCGAAATTGAAGTCGCCATCCTCGGCAACGAAGAGCCTCTGGCCTCCGTTGCGGGAGAGATCGTGTCTTCCAGCGAGTTCTACGACTACAAGGCCAAATACGTCGACGGCAAGTCGACGATGGTCATTCCGGCGGACCTGCCGGAAGAAACCGCCGCGCAGATTCAGGAACTCGCCATTCAGGCGTTCCAGTCCATCGACGGATCGGGCTTGTCGCGGGTCGATTTCTTCCTGACCCGGACGGACGGGCAGATCTATATCAATGAGATCAACACTATGCCGGGCTTTACCCCGTTCAGCATGTATCCCCTTCTCTGGAAGGAATCCGGCAAACCTTACGCGGAGCTGCTGGACGATCTTATCCGGCTTGCGATTGAACGCCACGCGGCCAAACAGCAAATCAAGTACACGGTGGAGTAACGGCGCTGCCGGACACCGGTCATCGCATGACGGGGAAGCAGGCTGCCGTCCGCGGGTACAACCCCGCGGGACCGGAACACTGGACCGGGGCCGGCGAGGAAGTGAAAGAGCCGCTTTCCTTCATGCGTTTTGTTTTTAGATCATGACTACTATTCCGATCAGCCGGGAGGGCGCTATGGGCTTTCAGACCGAATTTAATTCCGTATGCAAATTCAAATCCGAGCAGGAACTGTACGAGCTGTTGGAATACGGGCGCTGTAAAATGCGCAAAAGCGGATTCCGCGTGTATCCGACCGGCCAGAAAGTAATCGCCTATTCACCCGCCAACGAAGCGGTGGCTATCGTAAAGATCAGCGCTTCCATTGCGGAGATCACTTTTCAAGGGGATGAAGTCACCCTCGTGGAGATGGATCTGGTACGCAAGCTGACCGAGGAAGAGGCGCGCGTACAGACGGCGCTGGCCCACGAGATGTTTTTCAGCGAACAAGAAAGCAAATAAGAAGGCGGACCGTTTCGGACCATCCGCTATAGTCCGTTATGGACGCAGAAAAACGTTCAGGGAAATGAATCTTGTTCCCTACCCGTTTCATCCACTTATCCGTGAATATGGAAAGCAGCTTTGATCTCGGCCCCGGTTGAGAAAACGGCTGCTTTTTTATTTTGGGCCGCTGAAATTTCAGATCGTTAAAATTTTGCCTTCATAAATATAGGAGCCTTTTATTCGGGGCATCTTATGAGTATAGACCAATCAGGAGCAAGGATGTGACCAACGGCCATGATCGTACGCCTGGGGTATGTGGCGATGTCCACGGAAGTGAAGAATGCGTCCCCGTCCAAGACGATGACGGCAACACTGTTCAGCCAGTTGAATGACCGGGAGGCGGCTGTCCGCAAGCTGGAGCGAATAGGAGCCGAGAACCTCCACAATACACTCCGGCTCCTCAGGCACAACCGCGCTTACGATATCAAGGTTTACCGCTATTCGTCCAAACTGATTCCCCTGCTCGGCCATGAAATGTTGGGAGATTGGGACCCTATTCCGGCTCTTGCCGAAGAATTTAAAGAGGTGGGGGATTACGCCAAGCTGCACGGAATGAGGACGAGCTTCCATCCCGATCACTTTACGGTGCTAAGCACCCCCCGCAAAGATGTTCTGCTCAAGTCTTATGCGGACCTGGAGCGTCATGCCGCTATGCTGGAGGCAATGGGGCTCGGAGAAGACGCCAAGCTCAATATCCACGTAGGCGGAACTTACGGAGACAAACCGAAAGCGGCCAAGCGGTTTCTGGCTCATTTTGCCGATTTGAACGAAAAAGCCCGCCGCCGTCTTACTTTGGAGAACGACGACAAGACGTTCACCGCCCGGGAAACGCTGGAAATCTGCGAGAAGGTCGGCGTGCCCATGGTGCTCGATGTCCATCATCATCAAGTGAACAACGAAGGGGAGGACATCCTGGAGCTGTGGCCCCGGATACAGGCGACGTGGGAAGGGCAGCTCTGCGTTTCCCTCCCGGATAGCGCAGATCAGCCGCTGCCTCCCAAAATCCATGTGTCGAGTCCCAAGAACGATAAAGACATCCGAAGCCATGCGGATTATGTGGAAGCCGGGCCTTTACTGGAATTTTTCAGAGGCATTGCCGGAATCACTCCGCGGCTCGACGTTATGATTGAAGCCAAAATGAAAGATGCCGCCCTTTTTCGTCTGATGAAGGATTTCGAGCAGGAAAAAGACGTGGAAGTGCTCACGGAGGCTTCCGTGCAAATAAACGTTCCTTAGGATCGTGCCTGGAGCCGCGAAGGCGAGGGAATCGGACTCTGCGAGATTATGGCCCACATAGGCTGTGTTTTTCCGGGTAAACCTGTAAAAATCTCCGGAATTCCGTGTTAATCAGGCAAAGCCGCATGTTTTTGCCCTGTTCTTCTTGTCTTTGCGGGTCAAATGGGGTACCTTGTTAAAGTGAAGGATTGTCCAATTCGAACCGAGAGGAGATTGTCGAATGACGACATCGGGTTTATTGAACGGCAAGAACATTCTGGTTATGGGGGTTGCCAACGACCGCAGCATCGCCTGGGCGATTGCGCAATCTTTGGCGGCACAAGGCGCGCGCCTCGCATTCACTTACGAGAGCGAGCGTGTGGAAGAGCGTGTACGCAAATTGGCCGGGAATATTCCGGATTCGCTTATTTTGCCCTGCAACGTAACGGTTGACGAGGATCTTGTACGCCTGGCTGATACGCTCAAAGGCGAGTTCGGCGTTCTGCACGGAGTGGTACACAGCATCGCGTTCGCACGTACGGAAGAGCTGGAAGGCATGTTCGTGGATACTTCCCGCGACGGTTACGCTCTGGCACAGGACATCAGCGCATTCTCGCTGGTTGCCGTATCGAAGCACATGTATCCGCTTATGACGGAGGGCGGCAGCATCATGACGATGACCTACCTCGGCGCGGAACGCGTCATGCGCAACTACAACGTAATGGGCGTGGCCAAAGCTGCGCTGGAAGCAAGCGTACGTTACCTGGCGGCCGATCTTGGCCAGCACGGTATCCGCGTGAACGGCATTTCGGCCGGTCCGATCCGTACCCTTGCCGCGAAAGGCATTAAAGATTTCAACTCCATCCTGCATCAGGTGGAAGAAAAAGCGCCGCTGCGCAAAACGACGGAAACGGCGGAAGTGGGCGATACGGCCATGTTCCTGATGAGCCATCTGTCCCGCGGCATTACCGGCGAAATTATTCACGTAGACGGCGGTTACAACATCGTAGGCGCGTAAAACCGCGCGGCCTGCAAGGAATAGTCCTTCCGAATTTGCAAGTTCATACATACATGAAAACCCCTTCGGGCGGTTACACCTTGAGAAAATGGGAGGGTGTGCGCCGCCTCGGGGTTTTTGTGCTTTTTGTTGTTGTGAAGCGGTTCGATATCAGGTAAAATTTATGAAAATCAAGCTTATTTTGCAAAAAGAGAGGACCTTCCATGACGCGTTTTTTGACCCGGATCGGAAATGAGCGGATCGGCATTGAAACGGATTCTCCGGTACTCGGCGAGTGGTTGAGAGAATCATTTGACAGAGGCTTCGGAGACGACGGGGAGGAGCCTCGTCTGCGGCTGAACATAAAGGACGGCTACGGTGTGCCGTTCGTCGATTTCGAGGTTGCCGCGGAGAAGCGCGGCGGTAAGGTTATCTATACCCGGGCCGATTACAGGATCGAAGCGGACGAGGACCTTAAGGCGGCTTCCGTGGACGTGCAGGACGAGTTCGCGCTGAAGCATGCGCTGATGAACGTCTACAGCGCTTTCCTCATCCGCAACGGGCTGGGCCTGCTCATGCACTCTTCGTGCGTCGTTCAGGACGGGAGGGGCTATTTGTTCGCGGGGCCGTCGGGAGCGGGCAAATCTACGGCCGCGCTGCTGTCCAGGCCGCGTGTCCTGCTCAGCGACGAAGCGACGGTGATTGCCCTTCCCGAAGCGGGACCGGACGGCGGATCGGAGGCGCTGGCGTACAACTCGCCTTTCCGCAGCGATTCGCGCTGGGATATCGGCGAGGGCATTCCGGCCGCTCCGCTGGAAGGGATGTACGTGCTCAGACAGTCGGAGGAAGTCCGGACGGAGCCGATGAAAGCGTCGGATGCCCTGCCGATCGTCATGAGCCAGGTTTTTTTCTGGACGACGGGGGCGGAGGAGACCCGCGCGGTGATGCAGCTGTGCACGCGCTTCCTGGAGCGGGTACCGGTCCGTGAGCTTTTCTTCCAGAAGAACGATCTCTTCTGGAATGTTATAGCTCCCCGAGAGGCCGGCGTCTGATGGGCGGCGTCGCGCCTAGCCGGAGTGGGAGCGGAGGACTCGGCGCGGAGGCGCTTGTCGTGCGGCGCGCCCTGGAGCTTAAAGGGCGCGTGGAGATTCCTTCGCGCGGCACAAGCATGCTTCCGCTGATCCGCGAAGGCAGCGTCTGCACGTTCGTGCCGGTGGCGGCCGCGGATCTGCGGAGGGGCGATATCGTGCTCTTCGAAGGGGAAGAGGGCGGGCTTATCGCCCACCGCCTGATCCGGCGGGGAGGAGCAGGGGCGCAGGCCCCGCTGCTCTGCAAGGGCGACGCGAACATCGGCTTCGACCCGCCCGTGCCCGCGGCCAAAGTGCTGGCCCGGCTGGAGACGATAAGCCGGGACGGCCGCGTTTCGTCGAGGCTGTCGCCGGGCTTCCGGATCTGGGGCCTGCTCATGACGGTTTTTCCGGCATTGTCACGGGGATTCCGTCTGGCATCGCGTTATGCGGGAAGGCTCCGCGGGCGGAGAAATTGACCGGTGGATGAATGCGCCGCGCACGCGGCTTTATTTTTTTGGCAGATCCTACGAGGAAATTTGGGTGAAACGATGTGGCACGCAATTCGTTTCATTTACTATACTAGAACTATACTAGATTGCGAGAGAAAAGAGTGATATCCAATGACGACTGTAAATCAGGAACCTTACCGTGTCGGCGGCAAAAGCTTTACGGCCGTCGCTATCAATACCGCCGCGAAGGCGGGCGAATGGATTAAGAGCCGGGTGGGAGAAATCCGCCGGGTCGATGTGAAGTATTCCTCCCACGATCTTGTAACGGAAGTGGACAAGGGATCGGAGAAAATGATCCGTAATCTGATTTTGACGCATTTTCCTCATCACGCGTTTCTCGGCGAGGAAGGCGTGGAGCCGGGACCCGAAGCGTCGGCGGCCGCCCTGGAGAACGTAAGCGATGCCGAATACTTATGGATCGTCGATCCTATCGACGGTACGACGAACTTTATACATGGATTTCCGTTCTTCAGCGTGTCCATTGCGCTTGCTTACAAAGGCGAAGTGATTGTGGGCGTGGTCTACGATCCCATGCGTGACGAGCTGTTTGTGGCGGAAAAAGGCAAGGGCGCTTACCTGAAGGCCGCCAAGCTTGGCGTGTCGGGTGAAGCGGCGCTGTCCGAAAGCCTGCTCGGAACAGGTTTCCCGGCCGACCGCGATGGCGCTCTGCCGATCAACCTGGCCGGTATCAACGCTCTCATGCCGAAGGTGCGCAATTTCCGCAATGCGGGTTCGGCGGCGCTGCACCTGGCTTACGTGGCGGCGGGCCGTCTGTCGGGCTTTTACGAAATCGGGCTCAATGCCTGGGATATAGCGGCGGGTGCGCTGCTCGTCCAGGAATCGGGCGGCCGGGTCACCGATACGGCGGGACAGCCTTATACGCTTGGCGTACGCAATGTGATGGCGACAAACGGTCTCATTCACGACGAACTGCAAAACGAGCTTCAGCAGGCCGGCGCTACGGGTTTATAGGCTTTTCGGACTTGTTGGATTGAGGCGCCGACGGGACCTGCTAGGTACCGGGACGCAAGGAAATGCCAAGGCTTAGGCCCGAGGCCCCGAAGGTTACTTCGGGGTTTGTTTTTTTTGCGTGGAGGAAGTAACATGGACAAAGAGAGAAACGGAGGGAAACGGATGAATAGAAAAAGATGGCTGATCGGGCTCATTTTGTTGTGTCTGGCTGCCGGGATATATGCGGTGATCCGTTTCAACATAGATCCGACGCTGGCGCCCGAAGACGTTAAACTCCGGGCGCGGATCGTGCCTGCGGCGGAGAAGCCTGCCGAGGTGCCGTCCCAGGCATCCGCAGCCGCGGCCTATGCGACTGTGATCGAGGTAGAGCTGGAGAGCACCGGCGGTAAAGCGCTGAATCAGGAAGGCTACAGCTATAAGGTGTATCCTTACGTGCAGAACGGCACGGTGGCCGCTTGGGAGCCCGCGCCTGATTCGCTCGCCAAAGGCCAAAAGCCGGAGAGCTACGCCTTCGGCGCCGATAACGTGACGATGCCGCGCGCGCTGGAAATGATCGAGCGGCTGACGGGCGCATCGACGAACGAAGAGGAAGCGAAGAAGGCGGGCATGTCCGGCGCATTCGTCTATACCGGCGAGGCTTTCCCGGCAAAGGTGCGCTACTACGCCAAGGATGCGGAAGCGGGGACCGGAGCCGGTGCGGGAACCGATCCGAAGGACGGCCGGACCTATATTCTTTTCTCCTATCACGAGAAAAAATGGGGCAAAGACGTCAGCTGGGTCAAAGCGGTGAAAGTCGCTCCGTAACCTGCGGCTGAGCCGTTCGGGAAAGGCAAAGCGGGTCAGCGCGCGTATGAGCGGAGTGCACTGAGCGGCTGACTATGTATCTTTAGAAGCATGGCGCGGGGTACTCCGCCGTGGAGCGCCGGCTTTCGATAAGTGCTCCGGCATGGCGCAGGAACACATACAAATGCCGTTTCGGCGCAGCAGCAAAACAGCCCTTGTCCGGGAGAGGACAAGGGCTGTTTTTGTTTGGCCGCCGTTTCGGGCGGTATGGCGGGCTGCGGGCGGGAGGTGCAGACGAAGCGGCTGTACCTCCAAACACCGGAGCGCTGCGCTGATGCTTGGGCCGCTACTGTGCGGTGCGCTGCGGTAGATGCAGAACGAAGCGGCTATGCCTCCGATGCCCGACGCTTCCGCACCGGCGCTGCGCTGATGCTGGGACTGCAACGCCGCAGCCGCGTCTGCGGTCGGTTGTAGTCCCAGGCGCGTCTGCGTCAAGTAGTCAGCGTCTCAGCTGCAACGCGGCGGCCGCATCAGCGCCAGCGCTGAGACTGTGATCGCACCAGCCGCAGCGCCGCAGCACAGGCTCGCAAGGCCAGGGGCAAAGGCGCTTATGCCTCGCGTTTTTCGCCTGCGCGATCGCTTCAGCCGCAGCGCCGCAGCACAGGCCCGCTAGGCCAAGGCAAATGCGCTTCAGCCTCGCGTTTTTCGCCTGCTAGGCCGTGGGGCGGCGCTCCGCACCGGCGCTGCATCTGCGGCAAAAAGCGGCCCCGCTCGCGCTCCGCTTCAACATGCAGCAAGCCTGTTCCCGCGTCTCAAGTAACGCCATGCTCTTGAGGCGTTTCCAGGCTGCCGAGCTTGCCGTCGCGGTACTCGCGGGGAGAGAGGCCCATCCGCGCCCGGAAGGTGCGGTGGAAATACGAATAGCTGTGGAAGCCGCAAGATTCCGCAGCCTGTTCCAGCGTCATCGCGCCGAAGCGGATGCGCTCGCATGCCATCGAGATCCGCACCTCGATGGCGTAATCCATGACGGACTGGCCGAACGTCTCGCGGAACAGGTGACCCGCGCGCGAGGTGCTTAGTCCGACGTGGTCGGCCAGATCCTGCAGCGTGAAGGCTTCCGAGGCGTTCTGCTCGATGTATGTTTTCATCCGCTGGACCATATAAGAGAAGCGCGGTTTCTGGGGAAACGACCCCAGGTCCGCAAGATCGCCGATGACGCGGTCCAGCGACAGGCAGAGCACGCGAACGAGATAGTCGCCGATTTCCTGCAGGTTGTCGTGCAGCCGGCGGCGTTCGCGGAAAATTTCCCGCCAGACGTTCAGCCAGCTGTCGTCGAGGCCGACCCGGATGATGCCGGGTCTCTTGAAACGCTCCCACCAGGCGTCCATCCAGCTTCCGCTGCACATCAGATAATAATCGCCGCTGTACACGGTACCGGCATCCGGCGGCGAAGTCTCGTGCTGGCTGCCGATTCGGAGCTCGTAGGCGTCTCCGGGACGATACAGCAGAAGATCGCCGGGCTCTGCGGTTACGTAGCGGCCCTCCTGCCAAACCTGACAGGTGCCTTCCGTCTGAAGACGCAGCAAATAGTATTGGATTCCGTCCCGCTGATTGGAGACGAAAGGCTTGCGGTGCACCGAATAACCGGCGGACAAAATATGGACCTCATCTTTTACGGCTGACGCCGGGTCCTGAATTCCTGTCACGAGGCATCGTTCCTTTTTGAGAATTTAGCAAAATAGTTCATGTTCCGCGTAGATCATTCATTCTCATTATAAACGAGGTATGGTATCAATAGAAGGAGAGGTTTTTTAACGGAGGGAAGCATTTGCCTTCCGGCATTTCCATAACCCAGGACAGAGGAAAGGTGATCGAAGATGACAAAGATCGGAATTGGCGTGCAGTTATACACCCTGCGTTCGGAAACGGAGAAGGACTTCAGAGGCTCCTTGCGGAAAGTGGCGGAGCTCGGGTATGAAGGGGTAGAATTTGCCGGTTACGGAGGGCTTGCTCCCCGTGAATTGAGTGAACTTCTGAAAGAACTGAACCTGACTTCGGTCGGCAGTCATGTGGGCATTCACCGTCTTCAGGAAAACTTGGATGAAGAAATCGAAATGAACGTGGCCATCGGCAGCAAGTATGTCGTCTGCCCGGGCTGGTTTCCGCCTGAGCGCACCGAGGAAGGCTTCCGTGAAATCGTGGAGATTCTCAAGGAGAGCAGCCGCCGCTTTGCGGAACACGGAATCGCTTTCGGGTATCACAATCATTCGTTCGAGTTTGAAGAAAAAATCGGCGATCAGACCATGTTTGACGCATTTTTCTCCGCGCTCCCCGAGAATGAGCTGTTCGTGGAACTGGATGTGTGCTGGGCTCATAACGCCGGCTTGGATCCGATAGAGGTTATGAAGCAGTATGCGGGAAGAACGCCGCTTCTTCATGTGAAAGACCTGCGCCGGGAAGACGGCAAGCTGCTCACGGTTGAGCTGGGTACAGGCGAAGTCGACCTGAAACCGGTGCTGGCCGCCGCCGGAGAAATCGGCACGAAGTGGTTCATCGTCGAGCAGGACGAGTGCCAGAATCCGCCGTTTGAAAGCATTGCCGCAAGCCGGGAGTGGCTGCGTCAGAATTACCGTTAAGCAGATAATCCGCCGCACGTCCGGCAGTGCAGGAAGAGCATTTTCCCCGAACGGGAAATGCTCTTTTTTTGTACATAGCGGAAGTAAAGGATTTGCCGGTAGCAATAACGGGGCAGGAAATAACTTTCCGTGCGGAAGAAATCCTGTTACAATGAAAATGATTGTAAACCTTAATTTGGTTTATTAGGTTAACAATTAACGGGCAAGCGGAATTTACAAACCGAAAATTCGGCTATTTATTCAACTTTTCTTTTGGCAGGAAAGGACGTGCTGAGCATGCATACGGAACAACAAACGGCCGGGGGAACCGGAACCTTGTCCAGATGGGAGCACTACGCGGACAAGGCGCTTCGGGGTGACAAGCTGGAGACGGAAGAGGCGCTGAGCGTACTCCGGGCCGACGATGATGAGCTGCTGCCCCTTATGCAGGCGGCTTTCCGTGTACGCAAGCATTATTACGGACGCAAGGTGAAGCTCAATCTCATCATTAACGCGAAAAGCGGACTGTGCCCCGAGGACTGCGGCTACTGCTCCCAATCCATCGTATCCAAAGCTCCGATTACGAAGTACCCGCTACTGGAGAAGAACGTTCTGATCGAGGGAGCGCGGAAAGCGCTGGAGATGAAAGTGGGCACCTATTGCATCGTGGCCAGCGGCAAAGGACCGACTAACCGCGAGCTGGATCAGGTGATTGAAGCCGTGCAGACGATTAAAGGGGAAATGCCCCTGAAAATTTGCGCCTGTCTGGGCATTTTATCGGACGAGCAGGCCGTGCGCCTGAAAGAGGCGGGGGTAGACCGCTATAACCACAATCTCAACACGAGCGCTTCACATTTCGCCAAAATTACGTCCACGCATACATACGAGGACCGGGTCAGGACGGTAGAGCAGGCGAAGCAGGCGGGAATGTCGCCCTGCTCCGGAATTATTGCGGGAATGGGCGAGTCGGACGAGGAATTGGCGGAGATGGCCTTTGCGCTGCGCGAACTGGACGCCGACTCCATTCCGGTCAACTTCCTGAACCCGATTCCCGGCACGCCGCTGGCGGACCAACGGAGCCTGAATCCGCGCCAGTGCCTCAAAATTCTCGCGCTCATGCGGCTGATTTGCCCGGCGAAGGAAATCCGCATTGCCGGCGGCCGGGAAGTGAACCTGAAATCGCTGCAGCCTCTGGGTCTGTATGCGGCCAACTCGATTTTCCTGGGGGATTATCTGACCACGGAAGGCCAGGAAGCCGGCGAAGACCACCGGATGCTGGAGGATCTCGGCTTCGAAATCGAATTGTGCGCCTTGTAGACCGGCCTATTTAAGCCGATTAGCCGCATCGGAAAACAGAAAAAAAGCAGAAGGACGGAAGTCCTTCTGCTTTTTTTGCATTTTTATACGAAACGGGCTTAATTGCATTGAATAGTATTAATTTTCGTTGATCCGGCAAATGGGCGGAGAAAGCGAAAGCGGATACAATAAGTCTATCGGCTAAGGCCGGAAAGGGGGGAGACAATGGCACAAGTTGCAGTAGAAACCAGCGTAAGTAAAGAGGCGAAAAGCCCGTCGATATGGAAGCGTTTTTTCAAACAGTGGGATATTCAGCTCATGGTACTTCCAGGAATTGTTTTTCTTCTTATCTTCCATTACATTCCGATGTACGGAGTGTTGACCGCATTTAAAGATTATGATCTTTTCAACGGGTTTTTCGGAAGTCCTTGGGTAGGACTTAAGCATTTCAAAATGTTTTTCGAGTCTCCGGATTTTCCGAGGGTTATGAGGAACACGATCATGATCAGCTTGTTCAAGCTTCTGATCGCATTCCCGGCGCCTATCATCCTGGCCCTCATGCTGAACGAGGTCCGGAACAAACTTTTCAAAAATGTCGTACAAACGGTCACGTACCTGCCTCACTTCTTGTCCTGGGTTGTCGTAGCGGGATTCGTGATGTCCTTCCTGTCCACGGACAACGGAAGTTTGAACATCGCTCTGCAGAAGCTGAGCATGATCGACGAACCGGTCAACTTCCTGGCGATTCCGGAATATTTCTGGACGATCCTGATCTCCACGGGGATATGGAAAGATATCGGTTTCGGATCGATCGTATACTTGGCGGCTATCGCGGGAATCGATCCTGCTTTATACGAATCCGCCTCGATCGACGGAGCATCGCGTTTTAAACAAATCTATCTGATTACACTGCCTTGCATTTTCCCGGTCATCATGATTTTCCTCATTCTGCAGATCGGAAGTATGATGAACGCGGGTGCCAACGGCGGCTACGAAGATATTCTCCTGCTCAGTGCGAATCCGGTTCTCAGAGAATACTCGGATGTCCTCGATACGTTCGTTTACCGGACCGGTATTCAGAACCAGTTGTTCTCATATGCGACGGCAGTCGGATTGTTTAAAGCGGTAATCAGTATTGTTCTGCTGAGCGGCGCCAACCTTCTTGCCCGCAGAACGGGGCAAAGTCTATGGTAGCTGGAGAAAGAAAGGCGGAAACAACATGTTGAGAGCAAACTTGGGAGACCGGTTCATGACGGTCGTCATCTATACACTGCTGATATTTCTGGCCTTCATTACGCTGTATCCGTTCTGGAACTCGGTCGTCATTTCGTTCAACAGCGGCAAAGACACGATGATGGGCGGAATCACCTTCTGGCCTCGTGAGTTTACATTGGAAAACTACAACGTCGTTTTCGAAGACAAGAGGATCATTCAAGGCTTTCTGATCACGATCAGCCGTACCGTAATAGGAACCGTTGTAGGCATTCTAGCGACTTCTCTATTTGCCTACGGGTTGTCCAGACGAGGGCTTATCTTCCGCAAGTATTATATGGTGTTGGCCGTGGTCACGATGTATTTCACCGGCGGTCTGATCCCGAACTTCCTGTTAATCCGCGGACTTGGCCTGATGGATACGTTCTGGGTCATGATCCTGCCGGTTATGATCAACGTCTGGAACATGATTATCTTCATGACGTTCTTCCGGAGTATTCCGGCAGGGCTTGAAGAAGCGGCTAAACTGGACGGCTGCGGAACCTGGTCGGTATTTTTCCGGATCGTGCTTCCTTTGTCCGGTCCCGTTATCGCCACGCTGGGACTGTTCACGGCGGTTCAGCACTGGAACGAGTGGTTCCTGCCCAGCATCTATCTGAACAACACCGATTTGTACCCGGTGCAAACGCTGCTGAGACAAATTTTGAACTCCAATATTATGTCGGAACAGCTTTCCAATCTGGACTCTGCGGCATTGACCCAACTGTCCAAGATGCAGTCGATTACAACGAAATCGTTGTCGATGGCTACGATGGTCGTTTCTACCCTGCCAGTTATGCTCATCTATCCGTTTGTTCAGAAATATTTCTCCAAAGGCGTTATGATCGGCTCCCTCAAGGAGTAGATCTTCGCTTTTCAAACGGATTGTAAGCGCAACCACGTGCAACACGATTGACCACATAGATTATAATATCGATTAAGGGGAGTGTCACAAATGGCAAAATGGAAAAAAGGGGTCTCGCTCACGCTCATTACCGTGCTGTCTTCCATAGCGGTGCTTAGCGGCTGCAGCAGCGACAGCAAGCCGGCCGCTTCGGATTCCGGTAAACAAGGTACCACTCAATCGACCGGGGTCAAGTTCGGCGAGCAGCAGCTCGACGTAAGCTTCTACGGCAACTATGACTGGTTCACCATGCCGGTATGGGGCCAAGATCTCGCTACAAAATGGGTGAAAGAAAACAAAAAAGTCAACGTAACGGGCGTACCTAACGGCGGCAACGCCGAGCAGAAATTCAATACGCTGATGGCTTCCAAAGAACTGCCCGATGTCATCTGGCTGGAGCGCGGAGCCCAGGTAGAGAAGCTGCGTGCGGCAGGCATGCTGGTGTCTTTCGACGAATACCTCGACAAATATCCTAACCTGAAGAAGTGGGCGGGAGAAGCGACCCTCAACATGCTGCGCTCCAGCGACGGCAAGCTCTATCAGTTCCCGAACTGGTATACGCAGCGCCCTGCGGGCAACGCGGGTTATATGATCAACCTGAAAATTTACAAAGAACTGGGCGAGCCGAAGCTCGAAACGTTCGATGATCTGTATGCTTACCTCAAACAAGTGAAAGCGAAATATCCGGACGTGATTCCGTTCGATTCCGGCGTGCAGGCTCAGAACGTTGAGATCATGTACCCTGGCTTCGCCAACGATCATCCGGTTACGAACATCTCGATGCGTGCCGTTCCGGAAGGCAACGAGCTGAAATCGATCTTTGCGGATCCGGTTTACCGGGAGTCTCTGACTTACGCAAGCAAGCTTTTCCGCGAGAAATTGATTTCTCAAGACGTATTGACTCAAACGAAAGACCAGATCGACGAGAAAGTGAACAACGGTAAAGTTGCCGTTATGGCGGCATCCAGCGTGACGGAATTCGGTTCCAAAGGTACGACGGCTCTTCAAACCAAAGACCCGAACCACCCTGGTTACCAAATGATCTGGCCGGTTCATAAAGAAGGCGTAGACAAAACCAAAGTATTCCCTGGCCACTACGCGACACTCGGCTGGAACGTAAACGTTATTACGAAGAGCGCGAAAAATCCGGAAGCGATCTTCGCCTTCCTCGATTGGATGACCGGAGAAGAAGGCCAGCGCGTTATGTTCTGGGGTCCTGAAGGCGAATACTGGAAGGGCGTAGACGACAAAGGCACGCCTAAATTCACGGACAAATACTACAGCGACGCAACCGGACGCGCCAAGCTGATGGATTCTCTCGTCAACCTGCAATGGGTCGGCAACACGACTTACATCGATACGGCCAAGACCGATATCGAGCTGAAGTTTCCTCCTGAAAAGCAAAGCTGGGAAACACGCAACCAGACTCAAGTGGCATGGAAAACCGTATTCAACCGTACGGAATTCGTAAACCTTGATCCGGCTGCGAACACGGAAGAAGGTATGGTTCAACAGCGCGTCAGAGATATTTTCATCGAATCCCGTGCAAAAGCTCTCTTCGCGAAAAGCGATGCCGAAGTGACATCCATCTTGGATAAAGCGGAAAAAGACGCTCAAGCTGCCGGATACGCCAAACTGCTGAAATACCAAACGGAACGCTGGCAGGAAAACAAGAAGAAAATCGGCAAATAAGAAGATCATTGGAAATTTAATGCCGCCTAGGCGGGCAGAAGAGGTATACTTGGGGTATACCTCTTTTGCTATTCGCCGGGAAAGGAGAACAACATGTATAACGTGCTGCTGGCAGATGATGAAATATTGGACCTGGAGGGCATGCAGACTTTTATCCCTTGGGAGCGTCTCGGTCTTCATGTAGTCGGAGCAGTCAATAACGGCTTCGATGCCGTAAGGGTTATGGAACAGGAGAAGGTCGATATCCTCGTGACGGACGTAAGGATGCCGAGCATGACCGGTCTTGAGCTGGCCCGAAAGGCGCTGGAGCGGCATACGGGATTGCGGGTTATTTTCGTAAGCGGGCACCAGGATTTCGGTTATGTTAAGGAAGCGCTTTCTCTGAAAGCTTGCAGCTATGTGCTGAAGCCGATGGACGATAACGAGCTGATCCAATCGCTCGAAACGATTATCGGGGATCTCAACCGCGAACAAAAGCGCCGCAAAACGGAACGGGCCTTCGAACAGATGAGACCGATTGTGCACAATGAATATGTGTTTCGTTTGCTGGAAGGCACGGCAGGCCGGCAGGAACTCGATGACTTGTTGACCGAGGAAGGTCTGGAACCGATCCGCTATCCCATCCGGGCCGCGGTTTTGGAAACCGACGATCTGTCGTGGAAGCTGAATCCGTATACGGCCAAGGAACGTCAGGATATGCTTAACGATTTCGGCGGACAAATCATGGATTTGTGCCGGCCGCGCGGAATTACCCATATGTGCCGGATTACGAAGCAGCGCCTGGGCCTGCTGGTTACGGCCGATGAGAAGGGGACCAAAGAGCTTCAGGAAGTGATCGCTTACGTCAAAGAGCATTTTCCTTTTACGATTACGATCGGGCTCGGCAACCCGGCCGGCGATCCGGCGGTTCTGCAGGAGTCTTACCGCGAGGCGCTTGCCGCTCTCGATGCCAAGATGTTCTACGGCAAAGCGAAGATTATCGAGACCCGCGAAATTCCGCAGGAAGAAATCGCCGACGCCAAGCAGCTGGAATTCCGGCTCGACGCTTTGTTTAACGCGATGGTCAAGTATGACCTGGTCGGCATTCACGATGAAATCGACCGGCTGTTTAACGTGGCGGTGTGTCTGCGATCGCGTTTTACGATCCATAACTTCGCCACGTACCTGATCGTCAAGCTGGACGGCTATCTCCAGACGAGAAACGAGCAGTTGTTTACGCTGCTGGGAATGGAACTGCAAAACCTTGACATCCTGCTGCAATTCGAAACCATTGAGGACATACGCAGCTGGATGCGCCGCATGCTTTTTGAAATTTCGGAGAAGTTGAACATGGGAAATCAGAGCAAAAACCGCAAGCTGATCCGCGATATGATGGAATATATCAAGGAACGGCTGCAGGAGAATGTGACGCTTCGCGACGTGGCGGACCGCTTTTCTTTTTCCCCGAACTATTTAGGCCATGTGTTTAAAGAAGAAACCGGCCAAAATTTCAGCGATTACGTGATTGCGCTGCGGATGGAAAAGGCGAAGGAGCTTCTGGGCGATCCGACGCTTAAAATTTACGAGGTGGCGGACCGGATCGGCTACAGGTATCTGCCTTATTTCAGCCGGCAGTTCAAGGAAACGTTCGGTATGACCCCCATGCAGTTCAGAAGAAACCACTAACAGCGGAATGCACCCCGGGTGCGGGAAAGGAGCCGGTACGTATGAAACCGGAAGAGCGCCGGCGGTTCGTTCCGTTCGGATATAAGCTCATGCTCTCGTACGCGCTCTGTATTCTCGTGCCGGTGATCATTGTAGGCTCGTTCGCGGTTTCTACTTTGGTGAAGTCGGTGCGTGAGCAGGCGGAGAGCAGCGTGCAGGGCACGATGAGACAGATCAGGGACAATATCCAGTACAAAATCGAGGATACGAGACGTCTGACGAATATGATTTACGGGGATACGACGCTGGCCAAGCATCTGAAGCATTATGAGGAAGGCTGGGTAAGCTACGACGCGACGACGACTTACCTGCTTCCCAAAATGATGCAGACCATTCAATCAAGCAGCCTCAGGCTGTGGCTTTCCGTCTATCTGCACAATGAAACTCTGCCGGAAGTGTACTACAATCACGAAAATATCGATCCTCTTATGACGGTGGGAAAGCTGTACGAACTCTACCATATGAACCGGATCGTGGACGCGGACTGGTACAAAAACTTCCCGCCCGAGCGCTACGGAACGACGATGCAGTGGCGGCAGATCGAGGACGACGCGAAATTCGGCAGGCTTTCCCTGCTGCGCAGAATCGTGGATACGACGAACGGGGTGGAGCTGAGGGAGATCGGCTTCATCCGCGTTACCGCCCATCTGCAGGATCTTTTTGAAAGCGTGGACTATACGAAAGTCGGGGAAGGCAGCGCCATCTATATCGTCGGTCCCCAGGGAGACATCCTCTACTCGTCGGCGGCCGATACGAACATGACAGGCAAGACATGGGATGAATCGTGGGCCCAAAATCATCTCGTGCTGCGCCAGCCCCTCGAAGGTCTGGACTGGAGCGTTGTTTCGCTCGTTCCGACGGCGATCATGGAACAGGACGCGGACAAAGTACGGATGCTGACGGCAGTCGTATGCCTGATTTCCGTATTGGTTATTTTTTTCGTGGGCTGGATGTTTTCAAGGTTCTTCTCCAAAAGGGTGACCAAAATCGTCTCCGTCCTGCACGCGTTCAGGGAGGGAGAATTCCGCAAGCGAATGGCGTACGAAGGGCGGGACGAATTCGCCCAGATTGCGGCCGCGCTGAACGATATGGGACAGCACACGGAAGGGCTCATCCGGGAAGTTTATCTGACGAACCTCCAGAAAAAAGAGGCCGAACTGGAATCGCTGCAGGCGCAGATCAACCCGCATTTTCTGTATAATACCTTATCGTCGATCAGCCGCCTGGCCCGGTTCGGCGATATCGACAAGCTTCACCGGATGGTGATCGGGCTGGCGAAATTTTACCGGCTTACATTGAACGACGGACGCACCTTCATCCCGCTGAGCAAGGAACTGGAGCAGGTGCAGGCTTATGTCGACATTCAATCGATCAAGTACGGCGACCGCATGGAAGTTCTCTTCGACATCCAGCCGGAAGTGAACCGGTACGATACGGTGAAGCTCATCGTACAGCCTTTTATCGAAAACGCGCTCCAGCACGCCTGGTGCGGCGATCATATTCACATCCGGATCAGCGGGGAAATCATCGGCGGGGATATTCATCTGAAAATTATCGATGACGGCAACGGCATTCCGCAGGACCGGCTCCGCAAGCTTTTCGACCCTCTGGACGATGTGGAATCCGGTTACGGCATCCGCAATGTGGACCAGCGGATCAAGCTTCATTTCGGCAAAAAGTACGGCGTTTCGCTCGCAAGCCGGCCCGGCATCGGCACCGCCGTACTGCTGCACATACCGACCTATAAGCACAAGAAAAACCGAGAGTGAGCATGCGACCTACAAGCACGAAAAAACCAGAGTGACCCTGCTAAAAAAGCTCCCGTCCTGCATAAGCGGAACGGGAGCTTTTGGTATGGAATCACGCGGGAGAAGCGGCCTCTGTGATAAGGACCGGCTTCACAGGTCGACTTTACATGTCGGCTCACGTGTCCGCTAGATTGAAGGCGGACAGAGACCGGCTGCGGGCAGCCAGTTGCGAACGCACCGCAAACAGGGCAAAAGCAGCGTTTGCGATACGTTGGTGCGGCCGCCGGTTGCGCCGATGTCCGGCTTTTCGCTCACGGGGATGAAGCCAGTATGTGACGCCGGGCACCGCGCGCTGGGAGCTTCGCACGGTGCGGAAGAGTTGCGCCGGCATCACAACTGCGGCGGCCGAGAGACGGACCGGGCTGCGGGGAGACGCCGCAAGCACGCGTCTTCGCCCCGGGCGTCAGCCCAGCAGACGGAAGGACTCGTCAGCCGCCTGCAGCGTGCGGGCCACGTCTGCGTCGGTGTGCGCGGTGGTCAGGAACCACGCCTCGTACTTCGACGGCGCGAGGTTGATGCCGCGTTCCAGCATGAGCCGGAAGAAGCGGCCGAACCGCTCGCCGTCCGTATCCTGCGCCTCGTCGTAGTTCGTGACCGGATGGTCGCAGAAATGCGTCGAGATCGCGCCGGCGATGCGGTTCACGGTCAGCGCGACGCCGTGGCGGGAGGCCGATTCCCGGAGGCCGTCCGCCAGCATCGAGCCGAGCTGATCGAGGCGCTCGTACGTGCCGGGCTGCCTCAGCACCTCGAGGCAGGCGATGCCGGCGGAGATGGAGGCGGGGTTGCCCGCCATCGTGCCGGCCTGGTACGCAGGTCCGAGCGGAGCGACCTGCTCCATCACTTCCTTACGGCCGCCGTAAGCGCCGATCGGCAGTCCGCCGCCGATGATTTTGCCGAGCGCCGTAAGGTCGGGCTCAATCTCCTCGGGCCGGCTGTTCAGGCCCGCGTAGGTTTGCGTCGTTCCGTAATGGAAACGGAACGCGGTAATCACCTCGTCGTAGATGACGAGGGAGCCGTTTGCGCGCGCGGCGGCGCAGAGCCCTTCGAGGAAGCCCGGCTGCGGCATGACCATGCCGAAGTTGCCGACGATGGGCTCGACCATCACCGCGGCGATATCGCCGCCCCAGCGTGCCAGGGCTTCTTCCAGTGCCGGGATATCGTTGAACGGCACGGTGATGACCTCCTGCGCGATGGAAGCGGGCACGCCGGCGCTGTCGGGCGTGCCCAGCGTGGACGGGCCGGAACCGGCCGCGACGAGCACGAGATCGGAATGGCCGTGGTAGCAGCCGGCGAATTTGATGATCTTCGTGCGGCCGGTGTAAGCTCTCGCCACGCGGATAGTCGTCATGACGGCTTCGGTGCCGGAATTGACGAAGCGGACTTTGTCCAGCGAAGGGATGGCTTCCTTCAACATCCGGGCGAAGGTGATTTCAAGCTCCGTCGGAGTGCCGTAGAGCGTGCCGTTGCGAGCGGCGCGGATGATCGCTTCGGTGACATGCGGATGGGCGTGGCCCGTAATAATCGGTCCGTAAGCGGCGAGATAGTCGATATATCGGTTATCGTCCTCGTCCCAGAAGTAGGCGCCTTCCGCACGTTTCATAAATACGGGGGCGCCGCCTCCGACCGCTTTGAACGATCGGGACGGGCTGTTGACTCCGCCGACAATATGCTGGAGCGCTTCTTCGTGGAGCTTTTCGGAACGTGTATGATTCATGGCTTGGTAACTCCTTTGTTTATGTAGTGAGATCGTGTCCTTTATAGCCTAACACCGAATGGCGGAGGCCGGGAAGAAAAATAACGTGCCGTCTCCCTGGAGGAGACAGTCACGTTAGAATGCTTTACTGTCTGGTATTCTTAGCGGCGCCGGAGTTTCCGGAAGTCGTGCTTCCCGAACTGCCCCCGGACGAGCCGCCGCTCGAATTCGCGCCGGTGCCGGTGCCCGTGCCCGTACCTGTTCCGGGAACGTCCGCCATGCCTTCGAACACATCGTCCAGATAGCGTTTGAGCTTCGTTTTATCGACGGACAGGACCTGGGCACCGCCGATTCTGCGCTCGATGAGCAGATTTTCGGGAGGCAGCTGGATGCTCTGGATTCCCTTGGCCCTGGCGTCGAAAGCAAGCGAGCCGAGCTTGAGCATATCGCCGACCGACAAGTTCGTATGAATGTAAGGCTCCATCTTGTTCAAGATGGACGGCAGCTTGAGAATAGACTGCGTAGTTTGCATTTTGTCGGCTACGGCTGTCAAAAATTTGCGCTGGCGTTCCGTGCGGGCGTAGTCGGACTGGGCGTCGTGACGGAACCGCACGTACTGCAGAGCGGTCTGGCCGTCGAGATGCTGCATGCCCTTCTTCAAATTAATATCGAAGACGTGCCCGTCCGCGGCGTCGGTGTACTTCATGTCCTTCTCGACTTCGAGATCGATTCCGCCGATGGCGTCCACTAGGGCGATAAAGCCTTTGAAATCCGTGTACAGGTAGTACTGGATCGGAATCCCGGTCAGCTCACTGACGGTTTTCATCGCCAGATTCGGCCCCCCGATCGTAAAGGCCGAGTTGATGCGGCCTTCCTCGTTGCCGGGGATTTTAACCCAGGTGTCCCGGAGGATCGACATCAGGGAGGCTTTTTTGGTGACGGGATCGATGGAGGCGATCATGAGCGTATCGGAGCGCGGGGGCTCCCCGTTCTCCACACCCCTGGAATCCGCGCCGAGCAGCAGCACGTTTACACGCCCGGTTCCCTCCCAGACGGGAGGTTTGTAGTCATCTCCCTGATAGATCGGATCGAAATTCCCGATCTCGTCTTTGTTGTTAATGTTATCGGCGAAGCTGTATATGCTGTAAGCAAAATAGCCTGCGGTGCAGATCAGGGCGAAAACAACCGCGACAATCAGCATCCGCCACGGTCTTACCCGTCTTTTTTTAGGCTTCGGCATGTGAGTTCATTCCCTTTCCATCTAAAAAATAGGCGTTGTCTGTACATGATTAACTGGATATCCGGCCGCTGAAACAAGGCTTCCGTATTCCCGTGATTTGTACCGGAGGCGCCCCCGGGTGTTTTTATAAAAAGCTCTTTTGTTGTATGATGAGGGGTGGGAATGGCGAACTCATGTATTTCATTATAGGGGCAACTTCTTCTCGGCCGCAAGTTACACATGAATTCACAGGGCTTTCAAACTTTCCCAGTCCAATTAAACAGCAGGAGGAAAACATGCCAGCTATCGAAGTGAGAGATCTCCGTAAAGAGTTCCGCGTGCAGAAAAGCAGAAGCGGTCTCAAAGGAGCGTTCCGCGATCTGTTCGACCGTGAATATAATCAGGTTACGGCCGTTAAAGATATCAGTTTTGAAATTCCCGAGGGAGAGATTTGCGGGTATATCGGAGAGAACGGCGCCGGCAAATCGACGACGATCAAAATGCTTACGGGCATTCTCGTTCCCACCTCGGGTCATCTCCAGGTGAACGGCTATATTCCTTATAAGGACCGCGAAGCTTTCGTCAAAGGCATCGGGGTCGTTTTCGGCCAGAGGAGCCAGTTGTGGTGGGACATCGGCGTCATTGAGTCGTTTCAGCTGCTCAAGAAGGTATATCGGGTGCCGGAAAACGATTTTAAAGAGCGGCTGGATGAGCTGTCCGACCGGCTTCAGCTGGGCGAGCTGCTGAGCAGACCGGTCCGGAAGCTGAGCCTCGGCCAGCGGATGCGCTGCGAGCTTGCGGCTTCTCTGCTGCACAACCCCGCGATCGTTTTCCTCGATGAGCCTACGATCGGACTCGACATCGTGGTAAAAACCGAGATCCGCGAGTTCCTGAAATCGCTGAACCAGCGCTACGGGACGACCATCCTGCTGACCACGCACGATCTTCAAGACATCGAAGCTCTTTGCTCGCGGGTCATTATGCTGGACGACGGACGCATCATTTATGACGGCGGTCTGGATCAGCTGAAGGAGACGTGGGGGAAAGGCAAGGAAGTGGTGTTTCAGTTCAACGACCCGGTGCCGCTTGAAAGTCTGGAACTTCTCACGGAAGGCCTTGACGTGACTTGGGAGCAGGACAGCCCGCTGGACGCGCGCGTATTCATCCCGCAGCGGAGCGCGAACGTGTCCGATGTTCTGGCGCGGATCGTCGGCGTCGTCCAGATTGCGGATATCGGCATCCTGGAGACGAATACCGACGATATCGTCCGCGAGATTTATAAATCCGGTTCGGCGGAAGTCCGGAAGACGTCCGCGCCGGAAGCGGGGGAGCCGGGCACCGGGGCCGAAGCGGACAAAGGAGCGGTGCCGCATGTATAAGGCTTATGTGGAGCTGATCCGCATCCGGTTCATCACGATGCTCGCCTACCGGGTTAACTATTACAGCGGCATTCTGGTGTACGCGCTTAACATCGGTTCCTATTACTTCCTGTGGAAGGCGATTTACGGCAGCCAGGAAACGCTCGGCGGACAGACGCTGGGACAGATGACGACGTATATCGTCGTGTCCTGGATGAGCCGCGCTTTTTACTTCAATAACCTGGACCGGGAAATCGCCAATGAAATCCGGGACGGGAGCGTCGCGATCCAGTTTATCCGTCCTTACAATTATGTCGTGTACAAAATGATGCAGGGCCTCGGAGAAGGCTTGTTCCGGCTGCTTCTTTTTACGACACCGGGTCTCGTTATCGTCTCTCTCTTGTTCCCGGTCGAGCTGCCGACGGATCTATCCTTGTGGCTTGTCTACCTGCTGATGCTGCTTTTCGCATTCTTAATCAATTCCCAGATTAATATTATGACGGGATTGTCCGCGTTTTTCCTGGAAAACAGCGAGGGCATGATGCGGATGAAGCGGGTGGCGGTCGATCTGTTCTCCGGGCTGATCCTGCCGATCACGATGTTTCCCGGCTGGACGGCGAAGCTCCTCGAATGGCTGCCGTTCCAGGCCATCACGTATTTGCCCGGCTCGGTGATTACCGGCAAAATGACCGGAAACGCCGTATGGCAGGCGGTTTCGATCCAAGTCATCTGGTTCGTCGTGCTTCTTGTGCCGATTGCCTTCATGTGGCATAAAGCAAGAACCCGGCTGTTCGTGCAGGGGGGTTAACGGATGTTTTACTTATCGCTTATTCTTGATTATCTCAAAAATTATTTGAAAACCCGGCTGACCTATCGTTCGGATTTCTGGATCGAGGTCGTTTCGGATTTGCTGTTCAATGGGCTGAACCTGGTGTTTATTCTCGTCGTCTTCCAGCAGACCGAGCTTCTCGGCGACTGGAACCGTGATCAGATTCTGTTCATCTACGGCTTCTTTATGATCCCGTACGGATTGTTCTCGACGATATTCAATTTGTGGAATTTCAGCGAGCGCTATATCGTCAAAGGCGAAATGGACCGCATCCTGACCCGTCCGGCCCACAGCCTGTGGCAGCTTATGCTGGAAAACATGGACCCGGCCTCCTTGTTCAGCGCTCTGGCGGGACTGGTCGTGATGATCTACTCTTGGGGCCAGCTCGGTTTACCGGTCCACTGGAGCGATCCGCTCATTATGCTGATGATGGTCGTATCCGGCGTGCTGATTTACGGCGGCATTTACGTTTCGCTGAGCGCGCTTGCGTTCTTTTCCGATTCACCGACCGGCATAATGCCCCTGATCTGGAACATCCAGAACTACGGCCGGTATCCGGTCACGATTTACAACAAGCTGCTGCGCGGAATTTTGACGTGGATTCTGCCGTTCGCTTTCGTCGGTTTTTATCCGGCGGCCTATTTCCTGGATCCGCTCAATTGGAAGGGCTTTGCCCTGCTGACGCCGGTTATGGGGATTATTTTCATTACGATCGGCCTCAGCGTGTGGAACATCGGTGTCAAGCGCTACCGGGGAGCGGGGTCCTGATCCGGCGGCGCAGCGGAAACTGCCACAATTTTCAGGTTGCTTTCAGCAAAGTTTTAGGTTTCGCTAAGCTGGGCGTAAAAGTTCCGTCATAATTTCTGCCTATACTTGGGATGTAGCATAAACAAGCCCCCATTTGAAAGGTGGAAATAAAAATGAATACAACACGCAGCAAACTGATGGTATCCACATTGGCCGCGGCACTTCTGCTCGGCGGCGGAGCCGCTGTTTCCAGCCAGGTATTCGCAGCAGACAGCACCGATTCGGGCCAAACGTCGACTCAGCAAACGGCACCGTTCAAGCATGACGGCAAGGACCGCAAACCTTTCGGACCATTCGGCGGGCCGGGATCTTATCTGAAAGACGCGGCATCCGTGCTCGGTCTGGAAGAAAACGCTTTGATCACCGAGCTGAAAGCGGGCAAATCCCTGGCCCAACTCGCTGAAGCGAAGGGCATCAGCCAGGCGGACCTGGTGAAAAAGCTGGTGGAAGCCTCCACGAAAGAAATCGATGCTAAAGTAACCGAGGGCAAAATCGACGGCGCGAAGGCGGCCGAACTGAAAGCGGATCTTCAAACGCGCATCGAGAAGGCCGTCACGGTTACCGGCTTGAAAGACTTCAAAGGGGGCAAACACGGCCGCGGCGGCGGCTTTGTAGATCCGGAGAAGCTGGCGGCTATCCTCGGCATTACGAAAGACGAGCTGAAAACGCAGCAGGAAGCCGGTAAAACCGTCGCCGAGATTGCGGAAGCCAAAGGGATCACGAGAGAGCAGCTTCTCGAGAAGCTGAAAACGGAGCTGACTCCTTCGCTGGAGAAATTTATCGACGCGAAGAAGGGCGACAAGCCTCAGAAGCAGGACCGTAAACAAGCCCAAGCGGAGCAGGCCGGGTAAGACGGCCGAACAGGCTGCAGCGGCAGGCAGAGGATTTAAAAAAAGACCGGCAGCGAACAAACGCTGCCGGTCTTTTTGCGTGCAAGGCTCAGCCCGATTTCCCATGCATACGCAAGGTGGGTATAATGGTAACTAATGCAAAAAACGATGAACCGAAGGGGGTTCCCGAAGATGAGTATGAACATGGGGCAGCAGGCACCGGAATTCGAATTGCCGGCCAACAACGGGCAGCACGTAAAATTGTCCGATTTCAAAGGGAAAAAAGTAGTCCTGTATTTCTATCCGAAAGACATGACGCCGGGATGCACGACACAGGCGTGTGATTTCAGGGACAAACATACGGAATTCGAAGCCTTAAACGCCGTCATTCTCGGCGTCAGTACGGATTCTCTGAAACGGCACGAGAAATTTATCGACAAGTACAATCTGCCTTTCCTCCTTCTTGCCGATGAAGACCACGCGGTATGCGAGGTCTACGGGGTCTGGAAAGAGAAGAGCATGTACGGCAAAACGTTTATGGGAATCGAACGCTCGACTTTTCTCATCGACGAGGATGGCATCCTTGTCAAAGAGTGGCGCAAGGTTAAAGTCAAAGGCCATATCGAAGAAGCGCTGGCTTATTTGAAGGAAAACTAAGATGTTTTGAAGAAATCCGCCGATGAAACTACACGTGACGAAACTTACACGTCTCGAAACTTACACATCCACCCAACGCTGGCGCTCATGGCTTTGCAGAACCGCTTCGACGATTCTCATAACACCGCAGGCCTGATTGAAAGTAGCGAACTTCGAGCTCGTTTCATCCGTCTGGTGCGCTCTGCGCTTGCCGATGAGAGAGTAGTAGTCGAGCAGCAGGTTTTTGAGCGCATCGGGCCAGCCCTCTTCATGACCGCCGGGATAATGGGTGATGGAGGCGGCCTGGGAGCTCATCAGGCTGGCATCCCGCATTTGAATCTGATTGGGAACATCCCGGGAACCGATCCACAGCCGGTTCGCTTCCTCCTGGTCCCAGCGCAGGGCGCCTTTTTCGGCGGAAATTTCGAAATACAGCTTGTTTTTGCGGCCGGGACTGACCTGGGAGATGCAGAAGACGCCTTTGGTGCCGTCCTCGAACCGGACCAGTATGGATCCGAAATCCTCGGTGTCCACCTCGACGCGTTCGCAGTCCTCGGGCTTGGGCGCCGCGTTCGTAAACGTGGCCAGATTATCCTTGGGCTTATACCGCACGGGATGGACGATTCCGAGGTCCGCGAATACGGACACGATCCGGGTGCCCAGTACGTACTGGACGGTGTCGCACCAATGGGAGCCGATGTCCGCCACCGCCCGTGAAGGCCCGTTCAGGCGCGAATCCATCCGCCAGTTGTAATCCGTCTCGTACAGCAGCCAGTCCTGGAGGTACCCGCCAAGCACGTAGTGCGGCTTGCCGTAGTTCCGGGATGCGATCTGCTGCTTGATTTCCTCGACAAGGGGATAGTGGCGGTAAATAAACGCCACGCCGGCGACGAGACCTTTTTCACGCGCAATCTTCTGCAGTTCATCCGATTCCTCGACGGTAACGGAGAGCGGCTTTTCGGACAAGACATGTTTGCCGGCAAGCAGAGCCGCCTTATTGAACGTATAATGCAGATGATTGGGCGTGCAGTTGTGTACGACGTCGATATCCGGGTCCTGGATAAGCTCCATGGCGTCTCCGTAATACATGGGAATCCGGTAGCGGGCCGCTGCTTCCTCCGCATGCGACAGTTTGGAAGAAGCAACCGCGACGACTTGAACCGAAGGCACCCGCTGGAGGGCCTCGATGTGGGCCATGGCCGAGAATCCGGTCCCGATCACGCCGACTTTAATATCTCCCATTCGTTTCACCTCTTCAATTAGTCTGGTATTTATCTGATTTGCGGTTAACTGGGTTAATGTTCAACTCCCTGGAACAGGCAGCAGGTTAAAGATATAGCTTTTAATCTGCTTTTACCCCAAAAAGCGCCGGATTGATTGAAGAACTGAAAAATTTCGGAAACCGGAGGGCTTTTATGGAAGCGGTCATACGTGAAAAATTAAGAGAAATCGAAGAGAACGAGCAGGTCAAAGTCTTGTTTGCCGTAGAGTCGGGAAGCCGCGCCTGGGGGTTTCCTTCCAAGGACAGCGACTACGACGTCCGGTTTGTTTATGTCCGCAGACCGGAGTGGTACCTTTCCATCGACGACAAAAGAGACGTGATCGAAGTGCCGATCAATGAGATGCTCGATATAAACGGCTGGGACATCCGCAAGGCGCTGAAGCTGTTCCGCAAATCGAATCCGCCTCTTATGGAGTGGCTGATCTCGGATATCGTGTATCAGGAAGCTTACGGTTTCAAGGAAGAGATGCTCCGCCTCCGCAGCGAGGTGTTCTCGCCCAAGGCGTCTCTTCATCATTATCTGAGCATGGCGAAAGGCAATTTCCGCGAGTATCTTCAGAGGGACCAGGTCCGGATCAAAAAATATTTTTACGTGCTCCGCCCGATTCTGGCCTGCAAATGGATCGAGGAAAACGATACGAACCCGCCTATTCTTTTTCAGGAGTTGGTAGACAGGCTTCTGCCCGAATCGGGATTGAAAGATGGGATCAATGAGCTTTTGAGACGAAAAATAGCCGGGGATGAGCTGGACCTGGAAGCGAGGGTCGAGGAGATTCACGCATTCATCGGCAAAGAGATCGAACATCTGACGGAGGTGGCCGCGGCAAGCAAGGCGGAGCTGGCGGACCCGACGCCTCTGCTTGACGATCTATACCGCCGCTATTTAACTCTCGTCTGGAAATAGATTGCTAGATTTATGAATCGCATACCGCTTATGGATGGAGTCCGGCGTCAGCCGAGGCTCTTTTTTGTGTGGGAAAGCATACCTCCGGCAACTCTCTCATATACTCTATCAGCAGCCAAATGATTGAATAATGCGGAGGGATTGTCATGCTGAAAACGAAGTTGTCCCACACTCGCTTCACCCGGATCGCGCTTATCCTTCTCCTTATTTTCGTTGCCTTCCCCACTATACAGCCTGCGCAAAAAGTTTATGGAGCCGAAGCGGACGGCGAACCGGCAGAAAATATTTATGAAGCGCTTAAAGCCGGGAGTAAATCGCTCTCGGACCAAACCTACGCGGTTCCCGACAAGCCGACGGTCTATTTGACGTTCGATGACGGGCCGAGCAAATATACGCCGGAAGTGCTGGATATTTTGCGAAAAGAAAGCATTCCCGCTACCTTTTTTGTCGTCGGTAAGCAGGTGGAAGATCATCCGGGACTGGTCAAACGGATTGTCTCCGAAGGCCACGCGCTCGGCAATCACAGCTATGACCATACCTACAAGAAGCTATATTCGGATTACAGCGGCTTCTGGAAGCAGGTCGAGCAGACCGACCGGGCTATCGAGAAAGCGGCCGGTTTCCGGACGGGTTTAATGCGGGCGCCCGGCGGAACCGCCGAGAATTTCGATGCCTTCTACTTCTACTACATGAAGGAAGCGGGGTATACGCTGTACGACTGGGATATCGACAGCGAGGATTCGAAGCGTACGGGAGTCCCCGCGGCGGAAATTATCCGTTCGGTCCGTAAGGCTCCGCTGAAACACGAGCTGACGGTATTGTTTCATGACGGCACCGGGCACAAGGAAACGGTAAAAGCGCTCCCGGAAGTCATCCGCTATTTCAGGGACAAAGGCTACGCTTTCGCGAAGCTGGACGACCGGGTGCAGCCCGCGCAGTTCCCCGTCCGCGAAGCCCGGCGGTGGCAGCGCGGCGCACCGGGCGAAGCGGAATTTGACCGGACGGCAGCGGCGATGAGAGCCTGGGCCGCTCAAGTCTCCGGCGGACGCACGCCTGTCCCTTCCGGCGAAGAAGCGGCCGTGGGAGCAGGCTCTATCCGGTCCCGGCAGGCGGCGCCCCGGCTTCCTCTGACGCTGATCGTAGACGGAAGGAGAGCGGTAATTCCGGCCGAACAGGCTCTTTTTCGGGAGGAGCGACTGGAGGTGCCTCTGCGGGTGCTTGCACAGCAGTTGGGGGCCAAGGTCGACTGGGACCAGGCGGCCTCCACGGCGAGCGTTGACTACGGATTCATCCGGCTGGACTACAATCTGCGAGACTATACCTTGTCGGTTCGTCTGTGGGCCGAGGTGACGGCCGTCTATCATTTCCCGAATATGCGCCTTCTTGACGGGAGTCTCTATGTCCCTCTCAGGAAGACGGTAGAGCTGCTGGGCGGCGATATACTGGACTATCACGCGGACGAAAGCGGGAGGCAAGTAACGATATCCGGCGGAACCGCTCTTTTTTCTAGCAGCCTATAAGTCTATTTCCATAGAGAACGGGGAACACTGGGAATATATCATTTCACTAGGAGGCTTTCCCCGTGATTTCCAATCGGACGTTCTTATTTGACCAGCCCCATACTCTTCTGCAAAAAGTAGTCGATCAAGTCGCCAAAGTCGTTTTCGGCAAACGGGATGCCATCGAGAAAAGCGTCATTGCCATGCTGTGCGGAGGCCATGTTCTTCTGGAGGATGTGCCGGGCGTAGGCAAAACGCTGCTCGTCCGCAGTCTGGCCGCCACTGTGGGCTGCGGATATAAAAGAATTCAGTGCACGCCGGATTTAATGCCGTCGGATATAACCGGCGTTTCCGTATTCCAGCCGCAAACCGCCGCTTTCGAATTCAGGCCGGGACCGATTATGAATCCGGTCGTTCTGGCCGATGAGCTGAACCGTGCGCTGCCCAGGACGCAGGCGGCTTTTCTGGAAGCGATGGAGGAGCGCAGCGTAACGGTGGATGGAGTCACTTACGGGCTGCCGAAGCCTTTCCTGCTGCTCGCCACGCAAAATCCGCTCGATCATGAAGGGACGTACCCCATTCCCGAAGCGCAGCTGGACCGCTTCATGATGAAGCTGTCGCTCGGCTATCCGGAGCACGGGGACGAAGTCGGCATGCTGGAGCAGCAGCTTCAAAGGCGGTCGCCGGACAGCCTGAGGCCCGTTCTTCTGCAGGAGGAATGGGTGCAGCTGCAAAACGAGGCCGCCACCGTCAACGTCGATGAATCTCTGCGCGAGTATATCGTGAGCCTTGCCGCAGCTACGCGAAGGCATCCCGATCTAAGGCTCGGAGCCAGTCCGCGCGCATCCGCGGCCTTAATGCGGGCCGCCCAGGCCAGGGCGCTGATGCAGGGCCGACGCTATGTCGTGCCCGATGACATCAAATTTCTGGCGGTGCCCGTGTTCGCCCACCGGATGCTGCCCTCGACCGACGCGCTTATCGGCGGCAGAACCCCGCGCGCCGCGGTCGAAGCGGCCGTCGCATCCGTGCCGATTCCCGTGCTGCGCTTTGCGGCCGTCCGCTAGGAGAACGCCATGATGAAATCTTGGCTGAATCTGGCGGGGAGTATAGCGGGAGCGGCGGGGGCGCACGCCTTTTACCTCGTATTCGGGGGAGTGGCTCCCCTGATCATCGAGTGCCTGCTCTGGGCGAATGCGGCCTCCGGCGCTTCCGTCCTGTTCTTCACGCTTAACGGGGCGGAGGTTTCACGCAGCCTCGGGGCGCCCCGGTTTTTTGCCGGTCAGAAGGCGGAATTGAAGCTTATCGTGGCTCAACGCTCTCTGCTGCCCGTATGCTGGATGGTTGTCCGCGAACACTGGGTGCATGAAGGGCGGGAAGAGACCAACAGCAAGTCGCTGCTTTGTTTTCCCTGGATCTCGCCTGTTGTTTCGCTTTCTTACAGCATGGATGCCGTAGAGAGGGGAAAGTATGTTTTGGAGCGGACAGAGCTGCTTTGCGGGGATCTGTTCGGACTGTTCATTAAAAGGCGCGTCGTGAAAACGGAGGCCGCCTTCACGGTCTATCCGGTGCCCGAACCATTCGGGCTGCGCGGGGCGGCTGGTGCGGAAAGCGATAGCCGCGGGAAACCGTCCCGGCACCGTACGGCCGGCACATCGGCCGGCGTACGCGCCTATGGCGCCGGAGATCCCCTGTCGTGGATCGATTGGAAAGCGACTGCCCGCAGGGGTTCGCTGCAGACACAGGTGCGTACCGGAGCCGTTAAACCGTCCCGGATCATCGTGCTCGACACGGATCCGGGCTGCAGGGGAGCGGACACCGGCTGCGGCTGCACGCTTTCGCCGGGCAAGGGCGGGACAAGGCGAAAAAGCGGAAAAAGCGGAAAAAGCGGAAAAAGCGGTTTGAACGGCATAGCCGGTATGGCCGGCATGATCGGCATAAACGATATAAAGGGCATGACCGCAGCGAGCGGCTTCGGCGGCAGGTATGGAAAATCCGCCGAGAGCGGCAAGGACAATGAGGCCGCATCCGACGCCGTTTCACCATATTGGAGCGATCTGGATAGTACGGATGAGCATCCGCAAGCAAAACGCAGGCTCGCTTTCGGCAAAAGCGAACCTGTCCGCGGCAATTATTCGGCATCCGGCTCCTGCCGTCTGGGACAGGCCATGCTGGAGAAGCGAATCCGTATCGCCGCCTATGCCGTCCTCGAACCGGAAACGGGAACCGGCGGGATTGTTACGGGAACCTCTTTCCGGGAAAGAGCCGTACTTGCTCAATCGGACCAGCCGTATAGTCATGCGCGGTTCCAGGGCACGTCCTCGTTCAATCCGGATGACGGGGCCTCGGCTCCGTTTGCAAACGCGCCTCTGGAACTATTGGCGGCCGTCCGTGGCGAGACAGGCAAAGGGGTCTACATGCTGCGCAAGGAACATGCTTCCAGACCCCCGGGCGTTGCGCTGCTCTATCTGACTTCACGGCTGGATGATGCCGTAATAGCCTGTGCCATGGAGCTGCTTGCCGCAAGACGGCCTCTGCATATGGTGTACGTTTCGCAATCACACATGCTTACGCCCGAGGAGCAAAAAAGGCTCTCCGTGCTGCGTGAAGCCGGGGTGGAGACGGCCTGCTTTACCGCAGCGGAAGATGACAGGGACGCCGGGACCCCGGTCGCGGGACGCAGACAAGGCGCGCACAAATCCGGTCCGGCCGTGAGCAAACGAAGATTTTTCACCAAAAAAGATAAAACAAAGCAGTCAAGAATTGCTGCTGAAGCGGCACATAATTCCGCGTGTGTTCAGGGAATGGAAGTGGAGAGAACCCACAGTAACGCTTACGCTTGGGGAGAGTCCGGGTCATTCGGCAGCGCTGATTTTTTCAATGAGCATTCGTCAGTCCCTCGCAGCATCGCGTCAGATAAAAAGAAGCCCGAAGAAGGAGGGACGGAAGATGCAATCGGTTAAAAATCCGCTTATTTCGTCCTATGGTGCAAGAGGCTCCGAGACTTCGGCTGATGAGCATAGAGCTCCAGGACGCCTCGTTGAGAACGAAAAGCAGGGGGAGTTCTCTTGGATTCGGGACGCTGCACTAACGGTGATTTGGTACATGCTTCTGCTAGAATGGCTGAATCCGCTTGCTCTCGGAGCCGGCGGGTTCCAGCCTTTAGGCATCGAACCTTATGCAATCATGTTCGGCTATTTCCTGCTGCTCTCGGCCGGCGTGCGTTCTTTTGCGCTGTTGTGGATTTTTAATCTGGCGGGGATGGCGGCCGTTTCCGGTTATCAGTTTCAGAAAGAACTTTTCCCTTTCGGCGCTTGGCCGCCCGGGCTTTGGGAGCTGTTAATGACTGACCTCGGCTATGCGGCGTCCGGCCAGCTCGACGCACTCAGCGGGTTGACCGAGTCCCTGCTGTTTCTGTTCGGTGCGGCCGCTTTTATTTCGGCTTCCCATCAACTGCTGCTGCACCGGCAAAACGGGGCCTGGTTTGCGGCCGCAACCGGCGGTTACTTACTTCTCCTCCAAATCGGCTTCGGCATCGACACGACGCCCGGCTTGATCCGCACGGGGGCGCTCGGGCTGCTTCTGCTTGCGGGCCTGACCGTTCCCCGTCTGCGGAGACAATTCGGCATCGCCGAAACCGGCCGCGGCGGGTCTTTGCCATGGATGGGCATCAGTTTGTTAGCTGCGGCGGTTTTCTATGCGGCGGGTAACTGGGCAGCCGGCGAAGGGGGACCGGCGGCAAAAATGAAACCACTGAGCTTGTCCGCCGCCGCAGACAAGTGGGCTTCGCTTATGCGCGGGCATACGGTCGCGGGCCCGGGTGCCGGACAAACTAGCGGCTCGTCCCTGAGAATCTCAGGATACGGAGCCGATGATTCCGTCTTGGGCGGAGCGCTGGTTCCAGACAGCCGGGTTGTGTTTACCGCCCGGACGCCGGTTCTCACGTATTGGCGCGGGGAAGCCAAAAGCGTCTATGACGGGCGCGGCTGGTCCCAGCCTTCCGGCATGCTCCGCCCGGCATTCCCGGCGTTGTCGGGTGAGACGGAGTCGGCGGGGAGGGGCGGGACGGTATCTCCGGACGGCGGCGTGTCAACCGAAGGAGTTGAAACGGGAGCTTCCGGAGATGGGCAGCCGGCAGCGGAAAGCACTACGGCTTCGTCGTTTGTGGAATCCTATGTCCCTGGTGCCCTTAATGCCTCAGATGCCTCAGATACCGCCGCTATCGTCGCCGTTCCGAACCCCCCCTTAACCCAAGAGATTACGGGGCTTTCGGGACAACTGGGGATGCAGTTGTTTGCCGGAGGCCGGATACTGAAGCTCGAAGAAGCCGGAAATACATCCGGCGAACCCGTCAAGCCGGAGGCCTTCTGGCTGAACGACGAAAGCGGCAAAGTCGCCCTCCCCGTCACGGATGAACCGCTGCAATCCTACCGTGTGACGGTTACGCCGTTTGCATTCGGCAGAGACTGGTCGATGCCCGATCCGGGCCCGCAAGCGTCGTCTTTTACGCCGGTAAGCGACGCCGAGATCAGAAGCGGACTGCGCAGCAGTGTGGATGTCACGGGGCAGCGTGGGAAAAGTATGGAGAATGGGACTGTGGGCGATAATGCCGCCGGTCTGGAGATCGCAGGAGGCGGCTCCGGTCCGGCCAACAGTAGTGGGAGCGCCGACAATGGTACGGGGACTACAGGCGGCAACTCTAGCGCATCAGCAAATAAAAGCCGAGGTGCCGGCGGCACGAACGTCACCGGCAGCCTTCGTGAAACCATGGGCGCGGAAGCCGGAAGTTCCGAGCGGAACACGCATGCTTCGGCTTCCCCGGCGGCGCTCTCCGCGTACCTCCAGCTCCCGGACATGCTGCCGCAGCGCGTCCGCGACCTTGCGGAGCGCGTGACCGCCGGCAGCGGACAGGACCCCCTCGCGGCGGCGCTTGCGCTGGAGCGGTACCTTCGCACGGAGTACCGCTACAGCATGGACAAGCCGACGCTTCCCGCCGCCGGCGAAGACTTTGTCGACCACTTCCTGTTCGTCGACAAGCTGGGGTACTGCGACCATTTCTCGTCGGCCATGGTCGTCATGCTGCGCGCGGCGGGCATTCCCGCCCGCTGGGTCAAAGGCTTCGCCCCCGGCGAAGCGGGCGAGCGCGGCCCGGACGGCAGCCTGGCGGTTACCGTCCGCAGCCGCGACGCCCACTCGTGGGCCGAAGCCTACATCCCGGGCGCCGGCTGGCTCGCGTTCGAGCCGACGCCCGGCTTCGCGGCTCCGTCCGGCGCCGGAGCCGGGGCCATGCCCGCAGCCGTCTCCTCACCGGTAGAGGAGACGGCCGCCGCGGACACGGCAAGCCCTTGGGCAGCGCAGCTGCTGCCCGCACTGGCCCGGGCGGCCGATTCGCCGGCCGCCTGGGGTTCGGCCGCGCTGCTCGCCCTGCTGGGCGCGGCCTGGCTGCTGCGGCGCTTCCGGCCCCGACGAGCATCCCATGCGCCGCTGCGGGCGAGCACGGGGCTCCGCCGCGGCACGGGCAGCGCGGCGCTGATGGAGCGGCTGTGGCTGAAAGTGTTCCGCAGCCACGGCCGCCTGGCCCCGCAGCAGACCCTCCGCGAGTACGTCGCGGGGCTCGCGGAGCTTGATCCCGGCCGCCGCCGGGCGCTGGAGGAATTTGCCGCTTTGTACGAGGAAGTCCGTTACGACCGCAGCGGCGCCGGGATTATCGGCAAAGGGCGCATTTTAGATCTTTGGAAGCGGATCAAAGGCCGGGGTACGCCTTGATTCATCCGCCTTTGTTATATATAATGATCAAGATTATACTAGGAGGCGGACCATGGATATCCAAAAAACACATGAATTGATTGTCGTTTTAGACTTCGGCGGGCAGTACAACCAGCTGATCGCCAGACGCATTCGCGACCTTGGCGTTTACAGCGAATTGCTCCCTTACAATACTTCGGCGGACAAGATTCGCGAACTGAACCCGAAAGGGATTGTATTCTCGGGCGGACCGGTCAGCGTATACGGCGAAGGTTCTCCGGTCGTAGACCCCGGTGTCTATGATCTCGGTATTCCGATTATGGGCATTTGCTACGGCATGCAGATGATCGCGCACCAGTTGAACGGTAAAGTAGAGCGCGCCGTTACGCGCGAATACGGTAAATCCGAAGTTGAATTCCAGTCTCACAGCCGTCTTGCGAAGAACCTGGATTCGAAGCAAGTGGTTTGGATGAGCCACGGCGACCACGTCTGCGATCTGCCGGAAGGCTTCGTTCTTGACGCAAGTACGGAAACTTGTCCGATCGCGGCGATGAGCCACCCGGACAAAAACATCGTGGCCGTACAGTTCCACCCGGAAGTCCGTCACTCGGCGCAGGGTAACGAAATGATCCGCAACTTCATCTTCGACATTTGCGGCTGTACGGGCGACTGGAGCATGGAAAGCTTTATCGAAGACACGATCCGCGATATCCGCGAACAAGTCGGCGACCGTAAAGTGCTGTGCGCACTCAGCGGCGGCGTAGATTCCTCCGTTGTAGCCATTCTGATCCACAAAGCGATCGGCGATCAACTGACCTGCATGTTCATCGACCACGGCCTGCTCCGTAAGGACGAAGCCGAGAGCGTCATGGAGACTTTTGTAGGCAAATTCGATATGCATGTTGTCAAAATCGACGCTCGCGACCGTTTCCTCGGCAAACTGGCCGGAGTAAGCGATCCGGAGCAAAAGCGTAAAATTATCGGCAACGAGTTTATCCGCGTCTTCGAAGAAGAATCCGCACAATTGGGCGACTTCGCATTCCTCGCTCAAGGTACGCTGTACACGGATATTGTCGAGAGCGGCACGGCAACGGCTCACACAATCAAATCTCACCACAACGTAGGCGGACTTCCCGAAGACATGAAGTTCCAGCTTGTCGAGCCTCTTAAGGCGCTCTTCAAGGACGAAGTGCGTAAAGTCGGCGAAGAATGCGGCCTTCCGGGCGCCATCGTATGGCGTCAGCCGTTCCCGGGCCCGGGTCTTGCGATCCGTGTTCTCGGCGAAGTAACGGAAGAGAAGCTGAAAATCGTCCGCGATTCCGACGCGATCCTCCGCGAAGAAATTGCCAAAGCCGGTCTCGACCGCGAGATCTGGCAGTACTTCACGGCTCTTCCTAACATGAAGAGCGTGGGTGTTATGGGCGATGCCCGGACATATTCTTACACAGTAGGCATCCGTGCCGTTACATCTATCGATGGTATGACGGCCGACTGGGCGCGTATTCCTTGGGACGTTCTGGAGAAAATCTCCGTACGGATCGTCAACGAAGTCGATAACGTCAACCGTATCGTCTATGACGTAACCTCGAAACCGCCTGCAACGATCGAGTGGGAATAGTTTAAAAAGATCAAGGCCGGACCCTTCCGAAAGGGCTCCGGTCTTTTTTGTCGGCTTTGTCCGCGTCATCTCACATGGAAAAAATCCCGAACATTAACTCTTTTTTGCCAGTTAAATATTCGTTATTCCGTATTGACAAGATCGGATTCGCTTACTAGAATGAAGAGGAATGACAAAATTGAATGCTTTTCGTATAATTCCGGGGATTGGCCCGGAAGTTTCTACGAGGTCACCGTAATGATCTGGCTACGAAAAGAACGTGCAGCCCAGCGGCCTTTGGCGCCTCTTTTTGAAATGGACGATCGCGAATTTGCTCCGGCAGATTAGGGAAGTTTATTTCCAAAGGAAGTGACCGATGACCGTGGGAGCCGCTCTTTCTTGCAACCGGCCCAGGTGATAAAACGTCGCCCGGGCTTTTTGTTGTTCTCATCCAATTTAAGGGGGATTTCGTTGCAATGGATCGTTTTTTTAGATTAAAGGAAAACGGCTCTAACGTACGGACCGAAATTATGGCGGGCATCACCACGTTTATGGCTATGGCTTACGTGCTGGTTATTAATCCGAACATCCTGACCGCTTTCGGCAAAACAGGCATGGAGTGGTATCCCGTGTTTCTCGCGACGGCTCTGGCCGCCGGTATTTTTACCATCGCCATGGGTCTGTTCGTGAACTTTCCGGTCGCTCTGGCGCCGGGTATGGGACTTAACGCGTACTTTGCGACTGTCGTGGTATCCACCGCTTCCACCAACAACCCGATTACTTGGCAGATGGCTCTGACCGCCGTCTTTATTTCGGGGATTATTTTTATCATTCTGACCATTACGAGACTGCGGCAGATGCTGCTCGTCGCGATTCCGGACGGAATCAAGCACGCGATAACCGTGGGTATCGGTCTTTTTATCACCATCGTGGGGTTGAAAAACACCGGTCTCATGACAATTGCGGCTGAAACCGTTAATGATATTCCGAAAGGCCAGTTTACTCCGCTTAAGAGCTTCGAAACCGTTATTGAGCTTGGCAGCTTTAAAAGCCCGGACGTGATCATGGCTTTGATCGGCCTCGTCCTGATTTCCATTCTGATGGTGCTCCGTGTACGCGGTGCGATTTTGTTCGGTATTTTGGGCACGACGATTATCGCTCTTCTCATGGGATACGTTGACCTTAGCTCGCTGAACAATCCGCAAACGCCTTGGATTCCGGACCTTGGCCAGCTTAACTTCTGGGAGTTTGATTTTGCCGGTATTATGGGCGTCGGCATCGTATCGGTTATCGTGACCTTTACCTTCGTCGAAATGTTCGACACGTTCGGTACGCTTGTAGGTACGGCTAACCGTGCGGGTATCATGAAAAACAAAGAAGAAGGCAACAAGCGCGTCGGTAAAGCGATGTTCGTCGATGCTTTTGCAGTGAGCGGCGGCGCCATGCTGGGTACCAGCACCGTAACCGCTTATGTGGAAAGCTCCGCCGGTGTAGCGGAAGGCGGCCGTACCGGTCTTACTTCGCTCACGACGGGTATCCTGTTCATTCTCGCTCTGTTCTTTGCGCCGATTATCGCTCTGATTCCGGGTTCCGCGACAGGCGCTGCCCTGATCGTCGTAGGCGTTCTGATGATGCAGGCGGTGCGTGACATCGACTTCCAGGATCTCGTAATCGGGATTCCGGCGTTCCTGACCATCACGTTCATGCCTTTCACTTACAGCATTGCCAACGGTATTTCTCTCGGCATCGTCGGTTATGTCATTCTTGCGGTTATTTCTCAGATGAGCAGCCGCGTTGAAAAGAAACACAGCATTCACTGGCTCATGTGGATCTTGTTCGTTCTTGTTATCGCGCGCTACGTGTTTATAGGCGTGAGCGGTTAAAAGGCTGCAAAGCAGCAGACCGGCCTCGGATTTAAATCCGACAGGCCGGTTTTTTTATAGACAATAATTTGATTATATTTTCACTATTTCCAAATTTTTATAAATCGTATATACTTGGTTTTGTGCCTTTGTTTTTCCTCATCCCCCTCCCGTTCGCCCCTCCCATTTCCTTTCTTTTTCATCTCTTTATCTCTTTTTTATGGTTGTACAAGCTGAAGCTGTTTATTTACTGTCCATTGGCTCTTTATGTTTGTTTGCTGTGCCTAATTTTATTATTTACTGTTGCCAAGGGGGTTTTTACATGGTTTTTTGGAAAAAAAGCAAAAGCAGTTGGGGCGCCGCCATCTTTTTAGGAACAGCCGCTCTATTTCCGCATGATGCAAAAGCTGTTGGCCTTCCCGACGAGCCAGCCGCGGCTGTGCAGACAGGGTCTTTTAGCGATGTAGGGGGACACTGGGCGGAAAAGGTCATCCGCCAGGCAGCCGGGCTTGACCTGGTACAAGGCTACAGCGATGGAACCTTTCATCCGGATGGGAAAATTACGCGTGCCGAATTCGCGGCTATGCTGAACCGTGCTACAAAACAGAAAGCAGATGGAGTAGAGGCCGAAAGCACACTCCCGGGTTTACAAAACCACTGGAGCCAGAAGGAGGTTACTAAGCTAGCGGCTATCGGTTTTATCGACCGGAACGATTACAGGGATGGCTTTTCACCTGACCGGGAGTTGACGCGCTATGAAATGATCAAATGGATCTCATCAGGGCTCGTCCAATCTGAGCCAAGCTTCAAACAGGCATTGGAAGACTCGGAGGGAACCCTGCTGCCGACACCCGAAACCTACAAAGGAGGTATTTCCGGCGAGCAGATTCCTTACGTGGCCCTTGTAAAAGGCACCGGCATCGTGGACGGTTTTGAAGACGGCACGTTCCGGCTTGCACAAGCGACTACAAGGGCGGAAGTTTCCGCCATTTTGTTGCGTTTTATGGAGGTGGAGGGCAGCAAAGCCGAACAATACAAGGCTCTTAACGAGCTGAGGGAGGTTGGAGTTACAGGGTCGAATGTACTTTCGATAACAAAATATTTGTACTCTAAGAATTTTAATAATGAGGAAGCAAGCTTCGATAAAATCAAGAATAAAGAGATAACTCTTAAAAATAATATCGCAAAAATGAAAGTTAAAAGAATTATATTTATTGATACAATCGACACAAAAGCTTCAGGTGTTTACGCTCAAATGTTCTTAGATCAAGTTGAAAAATACCAATACAATAGATACATTGCTGTTTCTGAAATTTCAGTTATTTCAAATTTAGATAAAATTGATCCTAACACACTAGCAAATGGTATGGGAAATGGAATTACGTCTGCTACCCGATTAAGCGATGCTTCAGCTACACGATACGGAGTGCCAACGATCCCCTTAGCATCTGCTGCATTTTTCAAAAAAGGAGTTGAAAACTCAGTTTGGGTCATTCAAACAATGCCAAAAATACCGCCCAATAATAGAGAATACATATCATATAGTATAACTACAGATTCCGGCGATAACGGTGGGATAATTCTAAGAAAATAATATAAACTTAAGGAGTGGTTTTATATTCTTCAAAGAATATTATTAGCTATATCTAGCTTACTATTATTAACTCTGACAAGTTCATACTACAACGTGAAAGCTGTTATTCAACCGCCACCTAAAATGCAAAAATCGAGTCCCAAAACTATATATTCAGAACCACGAATAGCTACTCCTGGAGTGTACTGGTATCAATTGGATTCAGGGGGGTTTAGAGTAGATTATTCCGGTGGTCAAAATGATGTAGGTTGGAATGGAGATTGTTACAATCCGAGACCAGCGTATACTAAAATACCTGATGATGTTAATCTTTCTAAATGGGCGGCCCAGATATGGAAAGACGAAAGTGGGAGGATTGTTAAAGCCGAAAACATTGCTAAAGTACATTTAGATAGTGTTGAGTATGAACCGAGTGATTCATACGACCCCGCTAATATAAAGCCGGATATAACTGGTAATGAAACGGCGCTCATTAGAACCAATACTGGAGGCAACAAAATTCCCACATATCTTGAAGAATTTATGAAAAGACCGAATGGTTGTCCCAAAATGATTGTTGAGTATGATACTCCTGTAATGATCACCTGGGCAGGAGACATCTACGAAGAAAAAGAAATCACCGTAACACCAGACTCGACCATCTCCGTCGGCCAAAAAATTCAACTTCAGGCAAACGTCAAAACCAAAGACTGGGGAGCAAGCGACTGGGGGAAGGAATACGACGTAGCTGCCCGAACAACCGAAACCACGTGGCAATCCGAAGACGAAACTATCGCCACAGTGAACGCTTCCGGTCAAGTTCAAGGCAAAAAAGCCGGGAAAGTCAAGGTAAGAGCCACTTGGGATAACGGCGATTACCGCATTTCGGACAATGCTGAAATTACCGTTACGACAGATCCGGGACTTGTGATCAATTTCCCTCAACCCGATTTTTGCACCTCCGACTCCTCTCCACAGCAAGCGGAAGCCGTGCTGACTAAGCCTGACGGCTCCTCATGGCCCCTTCAAAAACACGATAGACTAACTTGGACCAGCTCCAATCCCTCCATTGCAACCATTGACCAATCGGGCAAAATCACCCTGAAAGCAGCAGTAGGAACCACGCAAATAACCGCGCATTTTAAAGATGATCTTCAGCATCTGGACGAGAAAAAAACGGCTACGCTGACGGTAAAAGATTGCGGTTCTTCCGGTGGAGGAAACCCGGGTACGGGTAGTCCCCAGCCTCCCGGTGGAACTAATGGGTGCAGCCCGGTAATCAATCCGCCTTCCAAAGGCGCATCACAAAGCGGCGCCTCCATGAATCCTCAAGCAAGCGGCATGATTCGTGCCGACAAGCGCGGTGCCGAAACTTTTAATATCCTCGAAGGTATCCCCACTTCCGAAAGCCTCTACGCGAACGCGTTCAGTCTCCAGTACCTTTTTCAAAACAAATTCACCAATATGACCGGAGAGGTTACCTACAACGTCCCCGTCACCAAAACGTATGTATGGACCATCCCCGTACCTCCGCCCGGCCTGCCGATCCCCATGAGCCAAACCGTTACTCAAACGATGACCGTCAAGCGTCCTTACGGCTACTGGCAAATCGATAATTTAGAAGTTTACCGGCCCAAGGAAGTACAATTCAGCAACTATGCGCTTGGCGGATATGGCGGTTCGGTTACCCTGGACGCTAAAAATTACACCCCTCCTGTAATAACAAGCATAAATAAAGACGACGTTTCCGCACACGTACAACCCTCGAACTGTAATTCGGTTAACTTGGGTACCGGCGGAGGTCCGCCTATGAACGAAACCGGCTTGTTTCAAGCTTCTGCGGAAGCTGCGGTCGGCGCTAACAAAGTCAGTAATGATCATTTGGTGTTTAACGGTGTTACGCTTATGGACAACCGGATTCACGACGCCGCGGCTCCACTGCCCAAGCCTGTTCCGGAGCCTGCCAGGTTAGGTGCCGATACTTTTTACGGGACGGGTTATATGATCAGCAAATCACTGGCCAACCGGCAAAACCAGCCCACATCCGGAACAATCGCTTACACGCTTCTGCCGGGAAACGTTAAAGGAGGAGCGGACAAAACCTTCGATATCCCGGGCATCAATCCCGTTACGGTTCATACGCCGGTCATTATGGTCCCTTCGGTTTCCGACGATCAGGCGCATAATCAGAAAACGTCTCCCGCCCACGACCGTTCCGCGCTGATCCTTGACCGTCCCTTTAGTGTAACCATACCCACAACCGGTCCGCACCGCGGCATACCGGGTTACGGAGTTCGAGATTACGCCAAGTACACCAGACAGAAACAAGTGTGGTTCCCTTTTGACACTTACGACGCATCTATGAAATTCATACCAAAGCACACGTGGATCGACATACCGGTAGGACAGTTGTCGTCCACCTTCTATATGCCGGTATGGGTAGACGAAGGTCCTTACAGTGTTCTTTTCCGCTCTATAGCAGAAAATGCTCCCGCCTCGTTTGCGACAGAACCGCAGGCTAACCTGGTCTTGACCAATCATGTTGCCACAGATACGGTTCCGGTTGATGTGATCGGGCGACTTTATGATTTTAAAGTGACGGACATTGCCGACTACAATTGGGAAAGCGTGTTTCGTACGACTAGAGGCAGTGCGGCGCACACCGGAACGAACTATTGGATAGGGGCAAAAGGAATCGACGGTCAACCCCGGCCCACGGGCTATCCCTTCATTCTCCCGATACATCCGGGAAGCCATCCCGAAGCGGGATATAAAAACATAGCGGTAAAAACAGGCTATCACATCAAGTTTGACCTCAAGACCAAAGGCAATATGTTCGGCCCGGACGATGGTTTGAGGATTACACCGGCTTTTTATTTCATTTCTAATGAAGGAGGCAAAAGACAACCCGTTGATTTGTATTATCATACTGAGAATCAACCTTTTGTCCGTATCGGTTCCCGGCAGGATCAGGAAAAGCGTTTTGTTGTTTTAAGCGACAGACTTCGCAACGTGAGTACGAAAGAGCTTGAGCAGACGGCAGGCTATCTTTTCGATCAGGCTCCGGGTTCCTTCGCGAACCGGGCGGCATTTACGGCCGAATATTTAAAGAAAGCGGCTAAACCGGCCTGGGTCGGAACCTATCATTGGCTCGTTTTATCCCGACAGGTGCGGACTTTTATTGGAGAGAATCAGAGTATTCCGGCCGGAGTGGACAAAGCCCGGGTCCTCGCTTCCGATCAAAAATGGTACGGGGAGTACAGCCTGCCCGCGGCGGTGTATGCCGTACAGCAAGGAACCGACCTGGCCGCTTATGGCCGGAAGCAAACACTTGACGACCGATCACCGATCTTTCTGCGAAACGGCTACATCGTCGTGAACTTCAATATTGAAAGCATTCGTGCGGGCGATGTTAATCGGCCTTATCTGCAATATATCCATGCTCCCTTGAGCAACCAATGGCAGATGGAGGGAGGGGTTCGGAGTGTGACTGACGCCAAGGGCCATGCATTCCCGGTGACGGATGGAGACGTTGTTTTCTACCATGGTGATCTTTCTAGCTATGATGATTTCGGTTCTAACGGTACTCATTAGCATTAAGGGCATCCGCTCAAATGTTAAGAAAGCAAGCGGAATAGGGAAGAGTCTAATCACGGCTCTTTCCGAATTCCACAAAATGGTTGTTGCAAAAGACTTTGAATGCTGGTAAAGTTACTTCTTGCCGGCAACAACGAAACACGCCGCGCAAAAAGAAATTTAAAAAAAGCTTGCATAACTGAGCGCGACTGTGTTATAGTATAAAAGTTGTCGCTGAGACAAGCGTTAACAACGAAGACTGCAAGGTCTTACAAATTGTCCTTTGAAAACTGAACAACGAGTGATTGAAGCGTCTCAGTAATGAGACATTAAAATGAGAAGAAATTCTCGTCAGCAACGAATGTTTGAGCTTAATCAGCTTGAGATAAACCGCTGGCCTTACGGCTAGCACAACTTTATCGGAGAGTTTGATCCTGGCTCAGGACGAACGCTGGCGGCGTGCCTAATACATGCAAGTCGAGCGGACTTGAAGAGAAGCTTGCTTCTCCGATGGTTAGCGGCGGACGGGTGAGTAACACGTAGGCAACCTGCCTGTAAGATCGGGATAACTACCGGAAACGGTAGCTAAGACCGGATAACCGGTTTCTCCGCATGGAGAGACTGTGAAACACGGAGCAATCTGTGGCTTACGGATGGGCCTGCGGCGCATTAGCTAGTTGGTGAGGTAACGGCTCACCAAGGCGACGATGCGTAGCCGACCTGAGAGGGTGAACGGCCACACTGGGACTGAGACACGGCCCAGACTCCTACGGGAGGCAGCAGTAGGGAATCTTCCGCAATGGACGAAAGTCTGACGGAGCAACGCCGCGTGAGTGATGAAGGTTTTCGGATCGTAAAGCTCTGTTGCCAGGGAAGAACGCCAAGGAGAGTAACTGCTCTTTGGGTGACGGTACCTGAGAAGAAAGCCCCGGCTAACTACGTGCCAGCAGCCGCGGTAATACGTAGGGGGCAAGCGTTGTCCGGAATTATTGGGCGTAAAGCGCGCGCAGGCGGTTTTTTAAGTCTGGTGTTTAATCCCGAGGCTCAACCTCGGTTCGCACCGGAAACTGGGAGACTGGAGTGCAGGAGAGGAAAGTGGAATTCCACGTGTAGCGGTGAAATGCGTAGAGATGTGGAGGAACACCAGTGGCGAAGGCGACTTTCTGGCCTGTAACTGACGCTGAGGCGCGAAAGCGTGGGGAGCAAACAGGATTAGATACCCTGGTAGTCCACGCCGTAAACGATGCATGCTAGGTGTTAGGGGTTTCGATACCCTTGGTGCCGAAGTTAACACAGTAAGCATGCCGCCTGGGGAGTACGCTCGCAAGAGTGAAACTCAAAGGAATTGACGGGGACCCGCACAAGCAGTGGAGTATGTGGTTTAATTCGAAGCAACGCGAAGAACCTTACCAGGTCTTGACATCCCTCTGACCGGCTTAGAGATAAGCCTTTCCTTCGGGACAGAGGTGACAGGTGGTGCATGGTTGTCGTCAGCTCGTGTCGTGAGATGTTGGGTTAAGTCCCGCAACGAGCGCAACCCTTGAACTTAGTTGCCAGCAGGTAGAGCTGGGCACTCTAAGTTGACTGCCGGTGACAAACCGGAGGAAGGCGGGGATGACGTCAAATCATCATGCCCCTTATGACCTGGGCTACACACGTACTACAATGGCCGGTACAACGGGAAGCGAAGGAGCGATCCGGAGCCAATCCTAGAAAAGCCGGTCTCAGTTCGGATTGCAGGCTGCAACTCGCCTGCATGAAGTCGGAATTGCTAGTAATCGCGGATCAGCATGCCGCGGTGAATACGTTCCCGGGTCTTGTACACACCGCCCGTCACACCACGAGAGTTTACAACACCCGAAGTCGGTGAGGTAACCGCAAGGGGCCAGCCGCCGAAGGTGGGGTAGATGATTGGGGTGAAGTCGTAACAAGGTAGCCGTATCGGAAGGTGCGGCTGGATCACCTCCTTTCTATGGAGACTCGGGTCCTGCAACGGACCCAGTCAAGAAGGCAGTGCCTTCAACCTTCAATCACTCGTTGTCAGTTTTGAAAGGAGAATTTGCTTCTCTTTTCAACCGTTGATCCTTGAAAACTAGATAGCGAAACATGTAACTAGAATCATCCAAAACCTTGATGGTTTGATGCAAAGCGAAGTTGTATGGCGCATGAGCGATTTGGCAAGCTTGCTTGCTAGCGCGAATTCGGCATATAACGGAGCGACTGGTCAAGCTAATAAGGGCACACGGAGGATGCCTAGGCGCTAGGAGCCGAAGAAGGACGTGGCGAACGACGAAATGCCTCGGGGAGCCGTAAGCAGGCTTTGATCCGGGGATGTCCGAATGGGGGAACCCAGCTGTGGTAATGCGCAGTTACCATGCAGTGAATACATAGCTGCATTGGAGGCACACCCAGGGAACTGAAACATCTAAGTACCTGGAGGAAAAGAAAACAATAGTGATTCCGTCAGTAGCGGCGAGCGAACGCGGATTAGCCCAAACCAGGGAGCTTGCTCCTTGGGGTTGTAGGACGTCAACATGGCAAAAGTTCATTAGGTGAAGTGATCTGGAAAGGTCCGCTGCAAAAGGTAACAGCCCTGTAGCCGAAAGTGAACGTATGCCTAGACGGATCCTGAGTACGGCGGGACACGTGAAACCCCGTCGGAATCCGGCAGGACCATCTGCCAAGGCTAAATACTCCCTAGCGACCGATAGTGAAGCAGTACCGTGAGGGAAAGGTGAAAAGCACCCCGGGAGGGGAGTGAAAAAGAACCTGAAACCGTGTGCCTACAAGAAGTCAGAGCCCGTTAACGGGTGATGGCGTGCCTTTTGTAGAATGAACCGGCGAGTTACGTTTGCATGCGAGGTTAAGCTGAAAAGGCGGAGCCGCAGCGAAAGCGAGTCTGAATAGGGCGACTATAGTATGCAGGCGTAGACCCGAAACCGTGTGATCTACCCCTGTCCAGGGTGAAGGTGCGGTAACACGCACTGGAGGCCCGAACCCACGAATGTTGAAAAATTCGGGGATGAGGTGGGGGTAGCGGAGAAATTCCAATCGAACTCGGAGATAGCTGGTTCTCCCCGAAATAGCTTTAGGGCTAGCCTCGGGGGATGTGTCGTGGAGGTAAAGCACTGATTGGGTGCGGGGCCCGCCAAGGGTTACCAAGTCCAGTCAAACTCTGAATGCCACAGACATTACCCCGGGAGTCAGACAGTGAGTGCTAAGATCCATTGTCAAGAGGGAAACAGCCCAGATCATCAGCTAAGGTCCCCAAGTGTGTGTTAAGTGGGAAAGGATGTGGAGTTGCACAGACAACCAGGATGTTGGCTTAGAAGCAGCCACCATTTAAAGAGTGCGTAATAGCTCACTGGTCGAGTGACTCTGCGCCGAAAATGTAACGGGGCTAAACACACCACCGAAGCTATGACTTGCACCTTGCGTGCATGGGTAGGGGAGCGTTCTGTACGGAGTGAAGGTAGATCGTGAGGACTGCTGGACTGTACAGAAGTGAGAATGCCGGTATGAGTAACGAAAAGATCAGTGAGAATCTGATCCGCCGAAAGCCTAAGGGTTCCTGAGGAAGGTTCGTCCGCTCAGGGTAAGTCGGGACCTAAGGCGAGGCCGAAAGGCGTAGTCGAAGGACAACAGGTTGAAATTCCTGTACCACCGTAAGCCGTTATGAGCAATGGAGTGACGCAGCAGGGTAGGGACGCGGACTGATGGATGTCCGTCCAAGCAGTGAGGCTGATGTGTAGGCAAATCCGCACATCATAAGGCTGGGCTGTGATGGGGAGCGAAAATTACAGTAGCGAAGGTCTTGATCTCACACTGCCGAGAAAAGCTTCTAGCCAGGCGAAGGTGCCCGTACCGCAAACCGACACAGGTGGGCGAGAAGAGAATTCTAAGGCGCGCGGAAGAACTCTCGTTAAGGAACTCGGCAAAATGACCCCGTAACTTCGGGAGAAGGGGTGCCCCGGTAGTGTGAATAGCACGAGGGGGCCGCAGTGAAAAGGCCCAAGCGACTGTTTAGCAAAAACACAGGTCTATGCGAAGCCGCAAGGCGAAGTATATGGGCTGACGCCTGCCCGGTGCTGGAAGGTTAAGGGGAGCGGTTAGGGCTAGCCCGAAGCTGTGAACCGAAGCCCCAGTAAACGGCGGCCGTAACTATAACGGTCCTAAGGTAGCGAAATTCCTTGTCAGGTAAATTCTGACCCGCACGAATGGCGTAACGACTTGGGCGCTGTCTCAACGAGAGATCCGGTGAAATTTTAATACCTGTGAAGATGCAGGTTACCCGCGACAAGACGGAAAGACCCCATGGAGCTTTACTGCAGCTTGATATTGGACTTTGGTACGATCTGTACAGGATAGGTGGGAGCCTTTGAAGCCTGAGCGCCAGCTTGGGTGGAGGCGCCGTTGGGATACCACCCTGATCGTATCGGAGTTCTAACCTACTACCGTAATCCGGTAGAGGGACCGTGTCAGGTGGGCAGTTTGACTGGGGCGGTCGCCTCCTAAAGAGTAACGGAGGCGCCCCAAGGTTCCCTCAGAATGGTTGGAAATCATTCGAAGAGTGCAAAGGCATAAGGGAGCTTGACTGCGAGACATACAGGTCGAGCAGGGACGAAAGTCGGGCTTAGTGATCCGGTGGTACCGCATGGAAGGGCCATCGCTCAACGGATAAAAGCTACCCTGGGGATAACAGGCTTATCTCCCCCAAGAGTCCACATCGACGGGGAGGTTTGGCACCTCGATGTCGGCTCATCGCATCCTGGGGCTGAAGTAGGTCCCAAGGGTTGGGCTGTTCGCCCATTAAAGCGGTACGCGAGCTGGGTTCAGAACGTCGTGAGACAGTTCGGTCCCTATCTGTCGCGGGCGCAGGAAATTTGAGAGGAGCTGTCCTTAGTACGAGAGGACCGGGATGGACGTACCGCTGGTGTACCAGTTGTCTCGCCAGAGGCATCGCTGGGTAGCTATGTACGGAAGGGATAAGCGCTGAAAGCATCTAAGCGTGAAGCCCCCCTCAAGATGAGATTTCCCAGTATGTAAGACCCCTTGAAGACGACGAGGTAGATAGGTTGGAGGTGGAAGCACAGCAATGTGTGGAGCTGACCAATACTAATCGGTCGAGGGCTTGACCACGAGGCACTTACGACAGTAAAAGCCGCATCACAAGCATACCCAGTGTATGCACCACAAGATCTTTGGATGGATCGACTGCACGTTTCGCTGCTAGTTTTCAGGGAGCAACCCTGATGTGTCTGACAAGACACCTGTTTGGTGACGATGGCGGAAGGGAACCACGCGTACCCATCCCGAACACGACCGTTAAGCCTTCCAGCGCCGATGGTACTTGGACCGAAGGGTCCTGGGAGAGTAGGACGTTGCCAAGCACGTAAGAGTCCTTTTGAACGTAACCGTTCAAAAGGACTCTTTTTGTTTAGGTTTTGTTTTTTTACATATTAAGAACTTACAATCTATAGAGTATGTCAAATCTAAAGAGTGTCATGATAGAGCGTACTGAGCAGGCGCATCACGCATGGCGCACGCATCCGCGAGCCCCTGCTCTTGTGTACGGAGTGCTGTGGATGACCTCCGTCATGGGACAAGGGCATCGCACGCTGGAGCTTCGCGCACGGTGATGAAGCACAGAGAGTACAGGCCTGCTTGTAGGTGCGCTGAACTGGCCAGAGCCTGGTGGACCGAACCGACAGCGAGCGAATTGTTGAACGGAGTCGAAAAGGAATAAGAAATTGTTCTCGAAAGACCGAAATCTTATAAAAAATCGTAAATTTAAGAGCGAGCACAGGTAAGTTTTTGGGTTAATCCGGGATTACTCGGCGCTGCAGGAGGATAAATAAGCGTGCTTTTTTATTAAACTGTTTAAGAAAAGCGTTTTTGAACAGGCTTTCGGAAGGCTTTTGAGAACAGAAAGCGAACTTTACTTCTTTTTCATGATTTGAATGTTCGTTATTTCGTTTGACAGGCAAAAAGGTAACTGGTACACTAGAGGAGCGACAATACCTGACAAAACACGTAAATATAATTGTTTACAATCTCGTATAATCATCGGGGATATGGCCCGAAAGTTTCTACCCAAAAGCCGTAAATTTTTGGACTACGAGAGCGAAGCGAGGGGATCCCGGAAGGGGGTGCCTTATGTTTGTGTCTCTTGCAGTCCGGCAGATAGAAGTGAAGTATCTATCTCTGGGCTTTTTTTGCGTCCGGGGATGGAAAGCAGAGCTTGGGGCTTTCTATTTAAAGAGGTTACCAATATGATAGAAAAGGCGGGTTACGGAGATGTCAGCACGAGTTGGAGTCATTATGGGAAGTAAATCGGATTGGGAAACGATGAAGCATGCTTGCGATGTGCTGGACGAATTCGGCATCCCTTATGAGAAAAAAGTCGTGTCGGCGCACCGTACACCGGACTTGATGTTCCAATATGCCGAGCAGGCCGCCGAGCGCGGACTGCAGGTCATTATCGCCGGAGCGGGCGGAGCCGCTCACCTGCCGGGCATGGTGGCAGCGAAGACGGAGCTGCCCGTCATCGGGGTTCCCGTTAAAAGCAAAGCGCTGAACGGGCTCGATTCCCTTCTCTCGATCGTACAAATGCCGGCGGGAATTCCCGTGGCTACCGTCGCGATCGGAGAGGCAGGAGCCGCGAACGCCGGACTGCTGGCGGCGCAAATTCTCGGAGCATTCGAGCCCGAGCTTCAAATTAAAGTGCGTGAGCGCCGCGAACGCATCAAAGCACAAGTATTGGAAGCGAGTGAGCTTGAATGACAGCGAAGAACAGCGGAGAAGAAACGGCAAAGGCTAAGCTGAACGTAAGCTTAACCGGCAGCGAAGGCTTAAACGTAGCAGGACAGGCGGAGAGAGCAGATTCGGAGGCAGCAGTCGAGAAGTCCGTTCGGGTACAGCCTAACACCTTCACGGGCCACGAAACCGAACCGGGGCAGGACGCCAACGTTGGGCCTGAAATCGCGGCGCAGGACGCCAATCCTGCAGCTCTTACATCGGCGAAGAACACAAGCACTGCAGCTCCTACATCGGCGCAGAACACAAGCACTGCGGCGCAGGATGCGGCTGCCGGGGCTGCTGGCGCATCTTCCGCGCAGCACAAAGTCATTCCGCCCGGAAGCACCATCGGTGTGCTGGGCGGCGGACAGCTCGGCCGCATGCTGGCGCTTGCGGGCCGCAATATGGGCTACCGGTTCGTTACACTTGAACCGGGCGCAGACTCGCCGTGCGGACAAGTGGCCGACCGGCAGATCCAGGCTTCGTACGGAGACGTGGACGCGGCGCGCGAGCTTGCGAGAGTGTCCGACGTCATTACGTACGAATTCGAGAATGTCGACGCCGCGGTGACGAAGCTGCTGACGCAGGAAGCCTATGTGCCGCAGGGAAGCGCCCTGCTGTACACGACGCAGCACAGGCTTCGCGAGAAGCGTGCGATCGAGGCGGCCGGCGTGAGGGTGGCCCCGTATGCCGAGATTGCTAGCGAAGAGGATCTTCGCGCTGCTGTCGGCAAATTCGGAACGCCCTGCGTGCTGAAGACCGCAACCGGCGGATACGACGGCAAAGGCCAGTGGGTCATCCGCTCGGCGGATGAGATTCCGGATGCTTTTGCCGAACTGAGCCGGGCGGGTACGGATCTGGTGCTCGAACAGTTCATCCGGTTCGAGAAGGAAATATCCGTAATCGCGGCGCGGAGTCCCCGCGGAGAAGTTAAAGCTTTTCCGGCAGCGGAGAATATTCATGTCGAGAATATTTTGCATATGTCGATTGTGCCGGCTCGGATCAGCGCCTCCGTTCAAGAAGAGGCCGAACGTCTGGCGATCCGCATCGCGGAATCGATGGAAGCGGTCGGATTGATCGCCGTTGAGATGTTTTTGACCCGGGACGGGGAGCTGTTCGTGAATGAGCTCGCACCTAGGCCGCATAATTCAGGGCACTATACGATGGAGGCTTGCCTGACTTCTCAGTTCGAGCAGCACGTCAGAGCCATCTGCAATCTGCCGCTTGGTCCGACGGAACTGCTGACACCGGTAGTAATGGTGAACGTGCTGGGAGAGCATATGGAACCCCTGCTGAAATGGTTCTGTTCGGAAGAAAGCGCGGCATCCGGCGGTGTGACGCCCAAGCTTCATTTGTACGGAAAAGATGAAGCCAAGACGAAGCGGAAAATGGGGCACATTAACCTTCTTACGGACGATACGGCTAAAGCAGCCGAATGGATGGAACGCACCGGTATCTGGGATTCTATACGTTAAAAGCAGCCGATTTCCTGAACGCGGATGGTGACCTTGTGTAGTAAACCTGCACCAGGGACAATTCGAGCGTCGGAGGCACAAGAAGGGAAAGCCGTTAGATACAGGTCAGCCCGTTAAGGGGCATGCAACACATAAGCTTCGTCAAAACCGGAAGCACAAAACAAGGGTACCAACCCAATCGGAATACAGATGGAGGATTAACGATGATCGAAAGATACAGCCGGCCTGAAATGGTCAAAATTTGGACGGAAGAAAATAAATTCAAGGCTTGGCTTGAAGTTGAAATTCTCTCCTGCGAGGCTTGGTCAGAGCTTGGCGTCATTCCTAAGGAAGACGTGAAAGAACTGCGCGCCAAAGCGGATTTTGATATGGACCGCATTTATGAAATCGAGCAGGAAACCCGTCACGACGTGATTGCCTTCACGCGCGCGGTATCCGAGAAGCTCGGTCCCGAGCGTAAATGGGTGCATTATGGCCTGACTTCCACGGACGTCGTGGATACGGCTCTGGGCTACCTTTTGAAGCAGGCGAATGAAATTCTTGAAAAAGATCTTCTCAACTTCATCGAAATCTTGAAAAACAAAGCGATCGAACATAAGCATACGGCGATGATGGGGCGCACCCACGGTGTTCATGCCGAGCCGACTACCTTCGGTTTGAAAATGGCCCTGTGGTATGAGGAAATGAAACGGAATCTGGAGCGTTTCCGTTTTGCCGCGGACGGTGTGCAGTACGGCAAGATTTCCGGTGCTGTCGGTACTTACGCGAACATCGATCCTTTCGTGGAACGCTTCGTGTGCGAGCGTCTGGGTACGAATCCGGCTCCGATCTCCACACAGACCCTTCAGCGCGATCGTCATGCGGAATATATGGCTACTCTCGCCCTGATCGCCACGTCTTTGGACAAGTTCGCGACAGAGGTCCGTGCCCTTCAGAAGAGCGAATTCCGCGAAGTGGAAGAAGCTTTCGCCAAAGGACAAAAAGGTTCGTCGGCCATGCCTCACAAACGGAATCCGATCGGATCGGAGAATATTTCCGGTTTGTCCCGCGTTATCCGCGGTCACATGGTTTCCGCTTATGAGAACGTCACGCTGTGGCACGAGCGCGATATTTCGCACTCCTCCGTGGAGCGCATTATTTTACCGGATGCGACGATCCTGCTTAACTACATGCTCAACCGTTTCGGCAACATCGTGAAGAACCTGACGGTGTTCCCTGAAAATATGAAGCGCAACATGCAAAGCACGTACGGCGTACCTTTCTCCGGCCGCGTAATGACGAAGCTGATCGACAAAGGCTTCAGCCGCGAGCAGGCCTACGACACGGTACAACCCCGCGCCATGCAGGCCTGGGAAGAGCAGCGTTCGTTCCGCGAAATCGTGGAAAACACTCCTGCCATTACCGAGCTGCTGAATGCGGAGGAAATCGAAGACTGCTTTAACCCAAGCTGGCATCTGAAGCATGTGGATACGATTTTTGACCGTCTGGGCTTAAAATAATTCAGAACATCTGCTTGGGAGGACGCAAACATGGGCGCATCCGTCGCATTGTCGACCGCCGAACATCTCATTAAAGCGCCTTTGGTATACAAAGGCAAAGTCCGTGAATTGTACGACTTGGGCGAGCATTTCCTGATCGTCGTCACGGACCGCATCTCCGCTTTCGACTATGTGCTGGACCCGGCCGTGCCGGATAAGGGCAACGTGCTTAACACGCTGAGCAAGTTCTGGTTTGAGCTGACGACGCCTTTTATGGAAAATCACGTGGTTCACTGCGACGTTGAGCTCCTGGGAGATCTTGTTACGGAGCCAGCGCTTCTGAAAGACCGCGTAATGGTTACCAAAAAAGCGACCCGCATTCCGGTCGAATGCGTCGTGCGCGGCTATATTACCGGCGGAGGCTGGCGCCAGTACCAGGAAACCGGCATGATCAACGGCATCCGGCTTCCGGAAGGTCTGCGCAAAAACCAGGTGCTGGAGCACCCGATCTTCACTCCGGCCGCGAAGAACGATGTCGGTCACGACGAGGACATCACTTACGATCAAATGTGCGAGCTGGTCGGCGAGAAGGTAACGGAGCAGCTGATGACCAAGAGCATCATGCTTTACACCCTCGCTCATACGTATTGCGAGCACCGCGGCATCATTTTGGCGGATACCAAGTTCGAATTCGGATTTATCGGCGGCGAGCTGATTCTGATCGACGAAATTTTCACGCCGGACTCTTCCCGCTACTGGGCTAAAGATAAGTACGAGCTGGATACGGAGATCGATTCGATGGACAAAGAACCTGTCCGTACGTATCTGGCGAACTCCGGCTGGGACAAGAACAGCGCCCCGGATCCGCTCCCGGATTCCGTGGTGGAGGAAACTTCCCGCAGGTACCGCGAGATTTTAAAGCGTTTAACGGAAGAAACCGAGTAAGAGAAGCTGCGCCGGGTTTTGCCGAGTGAGGCGGAGCCCGGTACAGACTTTCGGGACGCGGTCCGTTATCCGGGAAGATGTGCAGGCATCCGGTCAAGCCGTCATGCAGGCTGGGTTTATCGGTCCGTTAACGATTTCTGTCATGAAAGATGGAGGGAGCGGACGATTAACCGCCTTTACGGCACAGCGTTTGAAGAATAAATCAGCTTTATTTTTCAGGAGATTAACTTTTTCAAGGATAAAGAGTCAGAAGATTACAAAAACAGATGCCAAGAACGGTCAGACAGCCGCATGTAAACAGACGGCGATCGTGATACCAAGGGAGGACAAACCGTAATGAAAGCAACCGTCTATGTGACGATTAAGCAAAGTGTATTGGATCCGCAGGGAAATGCCGTTCAAGGCGCACTGCACTCGATGGGATTTGAAGAAGTCGGCAAAGTACGCGTCGGCAAGTATTTGGAGCTGGAACTGGATACGACGGACCGCGCGGAAGCGGAAGAGCGTCTGAAAGCAATGTGCGAGAAACTGCTGGCGAATACGGTCATTGAAGACTACCGCTTCGAGCTGAACTAACGGATCAGGAGGACATTCCCATGAAATTTGCGGTACTGGTATATCCCGGTTCGAACTGTGACATCGATTGCTACAAAGCGGTCGAGGACACGGTGGGCGAACCCGTCGATTACGTGTGGCATACGGCCACGGACTTGTCCGAATACGATTGCATTCTCGTACCGGGCGGATTTTCTTACGGTGACTATCTGCGCTGCGGCGCGATTGCCCGTTTTGCTTCGGTAACCCAGGCTCTTATGAAGGCGGCGGAGCAGGGCAAATATATTCTTGGCATTTGCAACGGTTTTCAAGTTCTGACGGAGGCGGGTCTGCTGCCCGGCGCACTGCTGCGCAACCGCTCGCTTAAATTCCGCTGTCATTCCACTTTGCTTAAAGTGGTGAATAACGCGACTCCGTTCACTTCCGATTATGCGGAAGGCGAAGTGATCAACATCCCGATCGCGCACGGGGAAGGCAACTACTACTGCGACGAAGAGACGCTGCGCGGGCTTCAGCAGAACAATCAGATTGTTTTCCGTTATGAAACGGACACGAACCCGAACGGTTCGGTTGACGATATTGCGGGAATTTGCAATAAAGAAGGCAACATTGTGGGCATGATGCCCCATCCGGAACGGGCCGTGGACGAAATTCTCGGTTCGGCTGATGGCAAACGGATGTTTACGTCGATTTTAAACGCTTGGAGGGAACAACATGGCACAGCAGTTAGCCGCTAAGGAACCGAACGCGGAGCAGATCGCCGAGCAGAAAATCTATAAGCAGATGGGCGTAACCGATGCGGAATACGATCAAATCTGCGGATTTCTCGGACGCAAGCCGAACTACGTGGAAATCGGCGTCTTCAGTGTAATGTGGTCGGAGCACTGCTCCTACAAAAATTCCAAGCCGCTTCTCCGCCGTTTTCCTACGACCGGCGAACGCGTATTGATGGGTCCCGGCGAGGGCGCGGGTATCGTGGATATCGGCGACAACCAGGCTGTCGTGTTCAAAATCGAAAGTCATAACCATCCGTCTGCGATTGAGCCGTACCAAGGCGCGGCAACGGGAGTCGGCGGCATTATCCGCGATATTTTCTCGATGGGCGCGCGTCCGGTGGCGCTTCTCAACTCCCTGCGCTTCGGACGTCTCCAGAACGATCGGGTCAAATATTTGTTCGAGCACGTTGTTTCCGGTATTGCCGGCTACGGCAACTGTATCGGAATTCCGACGGTAGGCGGCGAAATTACCTTTGACGAAAGCTATGAAGGCAACCCGCTCGTTAACGCCATGTGCGTCGGTCTGATCGACCATGACAAAATCCAGCGCGGCGTGGCCAAAGGCGTCGGCAACCCGGTTTATTACGTCGGCCCGGCAACAGGCCGTGACGGTATTCACGGCGCGACCTTCGCGTCCGAAGAGCTGACAAGCGAATCCGAAGCGAAGCGTCCTGCCGTGCAGGTAGGCGATCCGTTCATGGAGAAGCTCGTGATGGAATCCTGCCTGGAGCTGATCGACACGGGCATCGTGCTCGGCATTCAAGACATGGGCGCGGCAGGCCTTACCTGCTCCAGCGCGGAAATGGCGAGCAAGGCGGGCAACGGTCTTGAGCTGTACCTGGATGAAGTGCCGCAGCGCGAGGAAGGCATGACGCCTTACGAGATGATGCTGTCGGAATCCCAGGAGCGTATGCTGTTCGTTATCGATCCGAAGGATGAAGCGCAGGCTCTCGAAATTTTCGAGCGCTGGGACGTCATCTGCGCCAAAGTCGGCAAGGTGACCGACGACGGCCGCTTGAAGCTTTTCCACCAAGGCCAAGTCGTAGGCGATATGCCGGTAACGGCACTTGTCGACGAGTGCCCGGTATACAACAAGCCGTCCGCCGTTCCCGCTTATTACACCGAGCAGGCGAACACGGATACGAGCCGTTATGAAGAAGTGACCGATCTGAACGGGGCGCTGAAAAGCATCCTGGGCTCTCCGACCGTGGCGAGCAAAGAGTGGGTCTATAACCAATATGATTACATGGTACGCACAAGCACGGCCGTACAGCCGGGCTCGGATGCGGCGGTCGTCACGATCCGCGGCACCCGCAAAGCGCTTGCCATGACAACGGACTGCAACAGCCGTTACGTGTATCTTGATCCGGAAGTGGGCGGACGCATCGCGGTCAGCGAAGCGGCGCGCAACATCGTTTGTTCGGGCGGAGAGCCGCTTGCCGTGACGGATAACCTTAACTTCGGAAGCCCGGAGAAGCCGGAAATTTTCTGGCAGCTTGAAAAAGCGGTCGACGGCATGGCCGAAGCCTGCCGCGAGCTGAGCACACCGGTTATCGGCGGAAACGTGTCGCTGTACAACGAGAACGCGAAGGGCGCCATTTACCCGACGCCGGTTGTCGGCATGGTCGGCCTGATCCAGGACACGGATCATATTACGACCCAAGGCTTCAAGAACGAAGGCGACGTTATCGTCCTGCTGGGCGAAACGAAAGCCGAGCTTGGCGGAAGCGAGTTCCAGAAAGTCGTGCACGGCGTGGTTGAAGGCCGTCCGCCGCAGCTGGACCTGGAGACCGAGAAGCGCCTGCACGCGGGCGTCCTGGCCGCGATCCGCGAAGGTCTTGTCGCATCGGCGCATGATCTCTCCGAAGGCGGCCTGGCGGCTGCCGTGGCGGAAAGCAGCATCTCCGGCGGACTTGGCGCGGACGTGGACTTCCGCACGGAGCTGCGCGCGGATCACGCGCTCTTCAGCGAGAGCCAGTCCCGCATCCTGCTCAGCTGCCGTCCGGAGAAGCGGGACGCGCTGATCGCCCTGCTTCAAGAGAAGAACGTACAGGCGGAAGTTATCGGAACGGTAACCGGAACGAACGTGAAGGTCGACATTAACGGAAAACCTGCCGTTCAAGCCTCTATTTCGGAGCTGAGGCAGGTTTGGAAGGACGCGATACCATGTCTGATGCAGTAACATCGGGTAAGGGGCTGTGGACTGGTTCTTACTATAACGAAGGCCACGGCGGACATGACGGTCTGTTCGATAAGTTAAAAGAGGAATGCGGCGTGTTCGGTGTCTTCGGGCATCCGGACGCGGCTTCCTTGTCCTACTACGGGCTGCACGCGCTGCAGCACAGGGGACAGGAGAGCGCCGGCATCTGTACGGCGGACGCGGATAATTTTAACTACTTCCGGGGCATGGGCCTTGTGAAGGAAGTGTTCGATCAGTCGAACCTGCCTACACTTGTCGGCACATCGGCCATCGCCCACGTGCGTTACTCGACGGCGGGCGAAAGCAAGCTGGCGAACGCTCAGCCCCTCGTGTTCAAATACCGCGAAGGCGATCTCGCCGTAGCGACGAACGGCAACCTGGTGAACGCCGGCGAAATCCGCCAGCAGCTCGAAAAGCAGGGCTCGATCTTTCAGACGACGAGCGACACCGAAGTGGTCGCGCATCTTATCGCGCGCTCCAAGCACGATGATATCGTCGACGCGGTCAAAGACGCCCTGCAGCAGGTAATCGGCGCCTACGCGTTCCTGATCCTGACGAAGGACAAGCTGATCGCGGCGCTCGACCCGAACGGGCTGCGGCCTTTCGCGATGGGCAAGCTGGGCGACGCGTATCTGTTCGCGTCGGAATCCTGCGCCTTCGACATCGTCGGCGGCACGTATATGCGCGATCTTCTGCCGGGCGAGCTGCTGGTCCTGGACCGGAACGGGCTCACGGAAGACCGTTTCACGGAAAGTCAGACACGCGCTACATGCGCGATGGAATATATTTATTTCGCCCGTCCCGACAGCGACATCGATGCGATCAACGTCCACTCCGCCCGCAAGCGGATGGGTAAACGTCTCGCGGCGGAAGCGTTCGTGGACGCGGATCTGGTGACCGGCGTGCCGGATTCAAGCACGTCGGCCGCCATCGGTTTTGCCGAGCAGACCGGCATTCCTTACGAGCTCGGGCTGATCAAAAACCGCTATACGGGCCGGACCTTCATCCAGCCGAGCCAGGAGCTGCGCGAACAGGGCGTAAAGATGAAGCTGAGCGCCGTGCGCAAGGTTGTGGAAGGCAAGCGCGTCGTCATGATCGACGATTCGATTGTCCGCGGAACGACTTCGCTGCGCATCGTAAACCTGCTCCGGGAGGCGGGAGCAACGGAAGTGCACGTGCGCATTTCATCGCCTCCGTTCCAGAACCCGTGCTTCTACGGAATCGATACGCCTAGCCGCAAAGATCTGATCGCGGCGCAGAAAACGATTGAGGAGATCCGGCTGGCGATCAATGCGGACTCGCTTTACTTCCTCAGCCAGGAAGGACTGATCGACTCGATCGGCCGCAAGGACGGCGTGGAGAACGGCGGCTTCTGTACGGGCTGCTTCGATAACCGCTACGTTACGTACGTGAACGACAGTGAGGATGCGGTGGGCTGCGGCTGTTAAGTCTGCCACAGAGCGACAAATGATGAATCAGAAGATAACCAAGCATGGAAGGCATGGCCGCTTATCGGCGGTCTGCTTTTCAAACCAATAGGGAGTGAGACTAGTGTCGGAGGCATACAAAAAAGCGGGTGTCGACATCGCGGCCGGTAACGAAGCCGTAGAACGGATGAAGAAACATGTGCAGAGAACATTCCGTCCGGAAGTGCTGACGGGACTCGGCGGATTCGGCTCGCTGTTCAGCCTGAACAAGGACAAGTACGAAGAGCCGGTACTCGTATCGGGCACCGACGGCGTCGGAACGAAGCTCAAAATCGCGTTTGCGATGGACAAGCATGATACGATCGGGATCGATGCCGTGGCGATGTGCGTCAACGATATCGTGGTGCAGGGTGCGGAGCCGCTCTTTTTCCTGGACTATCTGGCCTGCGACCGTGTCATTCCCGGGAAGATCGAAGCGATTGTAAAAGGGATTGCCGACGGCTGCGCGGAATCCGGCTGTTCGCTGATCGGCGGAGAAACGGCGGAAATGCCGGGCATGTATACGGAAGGGGAGTATGACATTGCCGGTTTTACCGTAGGAATCGTGGATAAGAAAAAAATCATCGACGGCTCCACCGTCCGCCCCGGCGACGCCGTGATCGGGCTTGCTTCGAGCGGCGTGCACAGCAACGGCTTCTCGCTCGTGCGCAAGCTGCTCTTGGAAGAAAAGGGACACAGCCTCCATGACAACATCGAAGAGCTTGGCGGAGTTCTCGGAGACGTGCTGCTGGAGCCGACGAAGCTTTATGTGAAGCCGGTTCTCGGCATTCTGGAGCAGGTGGAGATCAAAGGCGCCGCTCACATTACGGGCGGAGGCTTCCTAGAAAACATCCCGCGTACGCTGCCGGAAGGCGTGAACGTCAACATTCAGTACGGTTCCTGGCCGATTCTGCCGATTTTCTCCCTTATGCAGCGTGAAGGCGACATTACGAACAATGATATGTTCCGTACGTTCAACATGGGGATCGGCATGGTCATCATCGTGGCACAGGAAGATGCGGAGAAGGCGCTGGAAATTGCCGCATCGTACGGTCATGAAGCTTACCGGATCGGGGAAGTGACGGAAGGCGATAAAATCGTGACATTCGAAGGCGCGGAGGTTTAGAATGGGGAAACTGCGGATCGCCGTGTTTGCTTCGGGAAGCGGGTCGAATTTTCAAGCGGTCGCGGACGCCGTTCGCGGCGGCAGACTTGAAGCGGAGCTCACGCTGCTCGTCAGCGACCGGCCGCAGTCGAAAGTGGTGGAACGGGCAAAACAGGCGGACGTGCCTGTTTTCGCTTTTTCTCCCAAAACGTACGACAGCCGGGAAGCTTACGAAACCGAAATTCTTCAGCTTCTGCGTGAGAAAGAAATTGATCTGATCGTGCTCGCCGGTTATATGCGGATTTTGACGCCGGTGCTGGTGGAGCCGTTTTACGGCCGGATGATTAATGTGCATCCGTCTCTGCTCCCGTCTTTTCCGGGAATCAAAGGGATCGATCAGGCGCTCGAATACGGCGTTAAAGTGACCGGGGTTACGGTGCATTACGTCGACGGGGGGCTCGATTCGGGACCGATTATCGCCCAGCGCGCCATCGAAATCCGGGAGGACGATACGGCAGAAAGCCTGACCGGGCGCATGCATGCGGCGGAGCATGAGCTGCTTCCTCTTGCGATCGGCTGGATCGCGGAAGGACGCGTGACGCTGGAAGGCCAGCTTGTGCGTATTTCGGAACCGGAGACGGCCGAGGCTGCGGAACAATAGAAGGAGCTTTTTGTACGGAGAGATTTAATCGCATGAAGTATACAAAGGTTTAAACCAGACTTTCCAACCCATAGGAGGAGAAATCGTGGCAATCAAAAGAGCGTTAATCAGCGTATCGGACAAAACGGGCATTGTGGAATTCGCGTCGGAGCTGGCAAAGCTGGGCGTCGAACTTATTTCGACGGGGGGAACGAAGACCCTTCTGGAAAAAGAGGGAGTACCGGTCATCGGCATTTCCGATGTGACGGGATTTCCGGAAATTCTCGACGGGCGCGTAAAAACGCTGCATCCCGCCGTACACAGCGGCCTTCTGGCCATCCGTGACGATGCGGAGCACCGCAAAGTGATGGAAGAGCTGGGTCTTGGGTATATCGACCTCGTGATCGTCAACCTGTACCCGTTCGCGCAAACGATCGCAAAGCCGGATGTGGAGTATGCGGATGCGGTGGAAAACATCGATATCGGCGGACCTACGATGCTGCGCTCGGCAGCGAAAAACCACGCTTTCGTCTCGGTTGTGGTGGATGCGGCCGATTATGATACGGTACTTGCCGAAGTCCGTGAAAATGCCGATACGACACTTCAAACGCGCAAACGCCTGGCGGCAAAAGTTTTCCGTCACACGGCGGCTTACGATTCCCTGATCTCCGAATATTTGTCCGGTCAAGTGGGAGAAGAGTTCCCGGAACGCTATACGGTTACGTACGAGAAGGTTCAGGACCTGCGTTACGGGGAAAATCCTCATCAGAAAGCGGCGTTTTACCGCAAACCGCTTGCGGGTGAAGGCAGCATCGCGACAGCGGAGCAGATCCACGGCAAAGAGCTTTCTTACAACAACATCAACGATGCGAATGCGGCGCTGCAAATCGTGAAGGAATTTACGGAGCCCGCTGTCGTCGCCGTGAAGCATATGAACCCGTGCGGCGTCGGAATCGGCACGTCCGTGAAGGAAGCGTACGAGAAAGCATACGCGGCCGATCCTACGTCCATTTTCGGCGGAATTATCGCGGCTAACCGTCCGATCGACGGAGAAACGGCGCAGCTGCTGCACGAAATTTTCCTGGAGATCGTTATTGCGCCTGACTTTACGGCCGAAGCGCTGGAAATCCTCCAGAAAAAGAAAAACATCCGTTTGCTGAAGCTGGGCAACTTTAACGTAGGAGAGCGCAAAGCGCTGCACCTGGTTACTTCCGTAGAAGGCGGCATGCTTGTACAGGAAAGCGATGTTCACGCGATCTCGGAAGGCGACCTTAAGGTGGCGACCGACCGCGAGCCGACGGAAGCCGAGCTGAAACAACTGCTGCTCGCCTGGAAAGTCGTCAAGCACGTGAAGTCCAACGCGATCGTGCTGGTGACCGAGGATATGACGATCGGTATCGGCGCTGGCCAGATGAACCGCGTAGGCGCCGCCAAGATTGCGATTGAGCAGGCCGGCGAGAAGGCCAAGGGTGCGGTACTCGCTTCCGACGCGTTTTTCCCGATGGGCGATACGCTGGAAATTGCCGCGGCAGCCGGAATTACGGCCGTCATTCAGCCGGGCGGTTCGATTAAAGACGAAGAATCGATTAAAGTGGCAAACGATAAAGGCGTCGCCATGGTAATGACCGGCGTTCGTCATTTCAAACACTAGAAGCGGGAGGCGGGACACTATGCGCATATTGGTTATCGGCCGCGGAGGTCGGGAGCATGCGATCGTCTGGTCGCTTCGCAAAAGCCCGAAGGTGACGGCTCTGTTCTGCGCACCGGGCAACGGAGGCATTGCGGATTTGGCGGAATGCGTGCCGATTACGGAGTTCCAGTTTGCCGAGATCGCGGAGTTCGTCCGCCAGAACAGCATTGATCTGGTCGTGGTAGGACCGGACGATCCGCTTTACGAAGGCATCGTGGATTACCTGGAAGAGCACGGCATCCGCGCATACGGCCCGAACCGGGCGGCGGCGGAGATCGAAGGAAGCAAAGTGTTTATGAAGCATCTGCTGAAAAAATACGAGATTCCTACGGCCGCTTATGAAGCGTTCGAGGACTACGAGGCTGCGCTGGCTTACCTGCGCAAGCTCGGAGCGCCGATCGTCATTAAAGCGGACGGGCTGGCCGCCGGCAAAGGCGTAATCGTGGCCTCGACGCTGGAGGAAGCGGAAAAAGCGCTGAAGGAAATTATGGTCGAGAAGCAGTTCGGCGCTTCCGGCAACCGCGTCGTCATCGAAGAATTCCTGCAAGGACAGGAAATGTCCCTGCTGGCGTTCGTTGACGGCAATGTCGTGAAGCCGATGGTGCCTTCCCAGGACCATAAGCCGGTTTTCGACGGCGACAAGGGACCCAACACCGGCGGCATGGGCACGTATTCGCCGGTGCCGCACATCCCGCAGGAGATCGTGCAGCAGGCGCTGGACACCATCGTGAAGCCGGCGGCCGAGGCGATGGTGAAGGAAGGGCGCCCGTTCCGCGGGGTACTCTACGCGGGACTGATGATCACAGCGGACGGACCGAAGACGATCGAGTTCAACGCCCGCTTCGGCGATCCGGAGACGCAGGTCATTCTGCCCCGGCTGAAAACCGACCTGCTGGAGATCATTCTGGCGACACTCGAAGGCCGCCTGGCGGACCTTGATATCGAGTGGAGCGAGGAAGCGGCCGTATGCGTGATTCTCGCATCCGGCGGCTATCCCGGCTCGTACCCGAAGGGACTGCCCATCGAAGGCCTGGACGCCGCAGGCGGCGCCCTCGTGTTCCATGCGGGTACGGCGCTTGAAGACGGCCGGCTGGTGACCAGCGGCGGCCGTGTGCTTGGCGTCACGGCGCTGGGCCGTGACATTGCCGATGCGCGCGAGAAGGCGTATGCCGCCGCGGACCGCATCTCCTTCGAAGGGAAGCAGAACCGGACGGATATCGCGTTGAAGGCTTTGAATGCGATGAAGTAAGGGCCGGCGGAAACCACGCTTAAAGCATGAGCGGCCGTGAAGCGGCGGCAGAACCGGAACGATATCGTGCTGGAGCATTATACTCCATGAAGTAGAGGCCGGGCGGAATTCACGATAAAGCATGGACATCGATGAAGCGGCGGCAGAGGATGATGGTTCCTCGCAATCCGCCACCATCGCCGAGCTGGCCGGCATATAGACGGCGCCGCTCCAGGCCGATACCGATGTAGGCAATTGTTCCACTCCGGTTTTTGCTTGGGCTCGGACAGTTTTTGGTTTCAGCGGTTTAACCAAATAAAACGCACGGATCTTCTTCGGAAGAACCGTGCGTTTTTTACTTTTTCACAGGCCAGGGGAAGAATACATGTATGTGGTTGCTGTCTTTTACCGTATCTCCATTTACGTCTCTGTAGGTGTGCAAAGGGGGGCATATCGAAAGGTTGACCAACGTCATGCGACGCCGAGTACTGCGCGCTTGAAGCTTCGCACGGTGCGGAAAAATGGCCTGTTTGTATACATTCAGCCCGCATGCAGGGAGATCGTTTTCCTTCATTTAAAAAGATTGTAAAGGATATCGGAGAGGTCCGGCTTATGACCGGCGCTTTTTCGCTTCCCTTTTGTTCAGCCAATACAGTTGGAGCTCGTTTTTTTTGCTGTATACAAGATAGACGGCATATAAACAGCCGATTACCAGCACTATCGGAATCCAATGTGCCCGGATAAATGCCTCAATCATACTCATTCACGAAACCCTCCAATACGCCGAAATTTCTCTGAAAAATTATTTCTTTATAAACTTAATAAGAAAGCATAAGAAGCCGGAATTTTAAGAACGAAATTGCTAGGATGGCGGTTTTCAAAGAAGGAAAAACAGAGCAATTTGGCTTAGTATGACCTTAAACGAAAGGGCTATTCGCAGGGCGGCAGGTACCAGGAAATGAGTTCTACTCTATTTTTGAAACATTTTGTATCAATAATTCAAATAACCTATTTACAAGTTACATTATGTATCGTAAAGTAGAACAGAAAAGATTTGTATCTGGGAGGGCGAGAAATGAAAAAGTTAGTTTACGGATTGACTCTGATGCTGGCTTTGTTCCTGCTTCCGCTTGCGGCTTCCGCAGCCTCTGGAACGCAGTTAGAAGTCAACGACAAGGCAATCGGACTGTCGGCGGAACCTCAAATTTCAGGAGAAACAGCTTATGTGGACTTGGCGCCGGTTCTTGGCAGTCTCGGCTACACGGTGCAGGAAAACGTATACGGTAAAGGCTGGATCGCTTCCAAAGGCGGCTCCAAAATCGAGCTGGTATCCGGCTCCAGTTCTTTTGTAGTGAATGGCGAGACGGTCAATGCGGGTGCCGCCGTTCTTCAAAGCGGGAACAAGCTCAACCTGCAGGCATTCGCGGACCTGACGGGACGCAAGCTGAAAGTAGACGGGGAGAATGCACTCATTTCCTTGAATGATACCCTGCTTACGGATGTGCTGGAAACCCTCTACACAGGTACGCTGACACAATCCCCACAAGCTCAGAAATTGCTGAAGGCGGAGAATCAAGGTTACACCGGTTACATCAAGCTCTTCTACCCGAACGGTAAGGTATTCTACGACGGGTATATGGTAAACAGCAAGTTTGAAGGCAAAGGCAAGTACTACGACCCGAATGGCGTGCTCCGTTATGACGGTAACTGGAAAGCGAACAAATTCGACGGACAAGGCAAATCGTATTACGCCGATAAGCATCTGGAATACGACGGTCTGTGGAAAGCGGGTAAAAAGCAGGGCTACGGCACCTACTACTGGGCGTGGGAACCTTGCGGCGAACCGCCGGGCAGCATTACCGGTTATAACAAGTATGTCGGTTTCTTCGATAAAGACGAATTCCACGGCGTCGGCAAAATCAACTGGGCGGACGGAAGCAAGTTCGAAGGCTTCTTCTCCAAAGGAGGCATTGAGTGCGCGGGTGTCTTCCATTGGTCGGACGGCTGGAAATATGTCGGTATGTATAAAAACGGCAAGCGTGAAGGCTTCGGAACGGAATACAACGAGAAGGGAAAAGTCATCTATGAAGGCGGATTCCGTAAAAACCTTGCACAAGGCTACGGTCGTTTGTACGATGCCAGCGGAAAGCTTCTGTACGAAGGCGAGTTCGTAAACGGACAACCGAAGCAGCAGGCTGAAGCTGAAGCGCGTACTCTGACAGGCTTCCAATCCCAATCGAATCAAAAATCCGCGGCATCTCAACTGCTGAGTCATACGCATAACCAAATGGAAGTAACTTTCCAATAAAAGGGTAAAAATAAATAACCGGCGTCTCGCGATGAGATGCCGGTTATTTATTTTTATGGCATGGGGTCGGTCCCTAGTCGAGGAAACGCCGGCGCAGATCCGGCGTGGGGACCATGCACGCGTCCCGCTGCCCGAACCAGCGGTAGCGGTTGCGCGCGATCCAGCGGTACACCGCATCGCGGACCGGCTTCGGCACCGCCATGAAGCCGTACAGCAGCGGCCACGGGTACCGCAGCCGGCGCAGCACACGCAGTCCGGCGGACGACTGCGTGTAGGCGCGGCCTCCTTCGATGAGTACGAAGGAATCGAAGGAGGCCGCAGGCAGGCCGTGCCGGGCAAGCAGCCGCTGCCCGGCTTCCGACTGCAGCGCCGCGAACCGGATGTGTCCGGCCGGGTCGCGGCGCACGGTGAACCGGACGGCGGCATTGCACAGGTTGCAGACGCCGTCGAACAAGACCACCGGCCCGGAGACAGTTTCCGGGCCGGGAGTTGGAGCCTTCATAGGGATCACCCGCCCGTCCTAGTGAGTATACGTCAAGTATATCACAGGGGGAGCGGGGGAGGCGGAGATGAAGGCGGGCGGAGCTTAGCGTGTGCTTGGGCGGGACAGTGTCCCTCATGCACAGCGGTCTGCACAGCAATCTGCATAGCGCTCGTACAGCGGTCTGCACACTGATCTGCATAGCGCTCTGCATAGCGCTCATGCACAGCGGTCTGCCTAGCCCGTTCAGCTTTAGCTTGCGGGGTAGCCGGCTGTTGTTTCCGGATCGCAGCCCATACAGCACCGTAACCTTGCGAAAGCTGTGAGTGACGGTTGTAAAAGCGTAGGTGATGTGTTGAGATTGTGATCCTTATTTCAAGCGGGAGATGACGGACAGCTCGCTGAGACTATATCCAAAACATTTTCCTGTTTATTTTATGTAAATGGAGGAGGATTCTATATATTTTTTGTGCCGGAACCGATATAGTTCTTGATTGTGGAAGCGATCTTTTGACTAGGGCTCCTAGTTGGCTGTGGCGGAAATGAAAAACCCGGGCCCCTGCCGGGGACCCGGAATGATGCATTACCTGCGCGTGGACCGTTTGCGGCGCTTGTTTGTTTTAGTTGTTTGGCCTTTACGTTTGGCCGACCCGGATTTTCTTTTCTTTTTGCGCTTGGGAGTGTATGCGGAATCTGCGCGTTTGGTGGCCGCCTTGGCTCCGAAGCCGCTGAACAGCAGTTTGATCATGGGAGCGAACTGCTGGACGGAGCCGACGAATTTCTGCACTTTACCCATGGTGCCGATGACGCCTTCAATTCCGCCCATGCGGTCAATGAAGCCTTTGATCTGGTTGATGTTCATCCCGCCTAAGAGGCCGCCGGCTCCTCCTGCCGAACTTCCGGCTGCGGCGGCCGGTGCCGCGGAGTTAACGGGAACGGGCAAATTCTGGCCGAATTCGGAAAATCCGGGACCGCCCTGAGGAAAACCTCCGCCCCCGGGGCCTCCCGGGAACCCGCCGCCTGAAAAGCCGCCCCCCGGGAACCCGCCTTCAGCAAAGCCTCCTCCCGGTATTCCGCCGCCCTGGAAAGGAGCTCCGCCCTGCCCTCCTGCCGGACCCGGCGAGAACAAGCTTCTGGTTTGCACCTCCGGCTGTCGGCCGTGTGTCGGATAACGATAGCTCACTTGAATTCACGATCCTTTGCAAAGGATTTACTGCTGTATCCTATGTGATAGGCAAACGTTTGGACTGGACGGATATCACGGGTACGGGGAAAATGTCACGGGAACCGGAACGGCCAAATGTACACTACCAGGAGAAGGTCGCGATTTAGAGCGGTAACGCTTAAAAATTTTACTGTTTTGCAATTGTAAAGGAAGGAGATTATAATAAACCTGTCGAAATAGAAGTTATTGCTCTACCGATTGTCCAGAAATACCAGATGAAATGGAATGCTAGGGGTTGAAGATATGCAGTTGAAAAAACTAAATGATAAAGCGATTGACCAGCTTTTCGAGGCGATTCTTACATTGAACAGCCTGGAGGAATGCTATACATTTTTTGACGATCTTTGTACGGTGAACGAGATCCAGTCGCTGTCGCAGCGTCTGGAAGTGGCGCGCATGCTGCGCAAAGGTTGCACGTACAATCAGATCGAAGCCGAGACGGGCGCAAGCACAGCAACGATTTCGCGCGTTAAACGGTGCCTGAACTACGGAAACGACGGTTACGTACTGACGCTGGATCGTCTGAACCGCTAGAGCGGCCCGGAGGGGCGTCACCGGATTTTGCTCCCTAGTCAGGAGACGGAAACTGCAAAAGCGAAGCAGTGATGGTTGGCAAGAGCCAGATGCTTCAGGGAAGTTGGCCGAGGATCGTGACCGGTTCATAAAGACTCTTCTTTGGCTGCTTTGTTGTCTGTTCGGTACAAATTTCGAAGGGCGGAACCGGATGCCGAGAGAGGGCCGATGATGGGCAGCTTGACGGTAAGGCTGTGACGTTCGATGACCTCGTAATTTCATGGTGTCCACTGGTAGTGGACGAATGATCTTTCAAACGGAACACGATCATGATGCTGAAAGTACTGATTCATGTCGGTCATGGGGTGTCGGCCTTAAAGAAATGGATTCGTTCGTCACCTGACACATCAAGGCGTTTGTCGTTCTAGAAGATACCCGAAGGCATGAGAGTTACCGCCGGGTCTTGTACACACCGCCCGTCACACCACGAGAGTTTACAACACCTGCGGGGATGGGCGGAGCCTTATTTTTCCGGGGGCGGCTAGACTAGGAAAGAAGCGTCTGCGCGATGCTTTTATCTGTCTGAACGGTCCGGCTTTGAGTTTCTTTACGCTGCATCTTCGGGTAAGATAAGCCGGGGCTCATAAATACTGCGGAACCTCTTTTATAATGGTAGTAATAGTCGGATGCTTACAAACGAATCCATTCTCACAACAGCAGACCGCAAAAGGCTTAAAATCCCCCTCTTTACACCCGTAAATGGGGATTTTTCCTGTTTATTGACATAAGGGGCCAGTTTAGATAGCATGAAAGCAGGATGAACGGAAGCGGAGTGAAAGCCATGCGGAAGTATGGAGTTTTGGTAATCAGCCACGGCTCGCGGAGCCGGGAATGGGTGCAGCTGGTGGATGAAGCCGTAGGGGGAATGCGGGTTCCGGAGGGCGTTCCGTTGTTCGGTTCGTTCCTGGAGCTTGTGGACGGACGGCTGATTCAAGACGGGATTACCTGGTTAGAAAACCGTGGTGTGACCGATCTGATCGTAATCCCGCTTTTTGTATCCAAAGGAAGCACGCATCTCGACGAGATCGCGTACGCGCTGGGCCTGAAGCCCGAGCCGCTTCTGCCGACGGATCTGGATCCGTTCGAAATCAGGGCGCGCGTGCATATGACGCCGCCTATGGATGAGGACGCCGAGCTGCTGGCGGAGATGGTGTACGAGAAAATCCGCAGCCTGTCGGAGGACCCCGAGCGGGAGATCGTGCTGCTTGTGGGGCATGGCAGCGTCGAGCAGTTGTTTCATTTGGCATGGCGCGGAAGTCTGGAGCGGATTGCCCAGGCATTGAAAAAGACCGGCGGCTTCGGAACGACGGACGTGGCGATGCTGCTGCCGGACCAGACGAAGCGGAAGCTGGAATGGTGGCGGGAGCGGAAGCCCGGGCATGCGGTCATCATTGCGCCGCTTTTTTTAAGTGAGGGCTATTTTACGAGAGAAGTGATTCCTTCCAGGCTGGAAGGGTTTGACTACCGATATAACGGGCAATCTATACTGCCGAGTCCGAAGGTCAGCGAGTGGCTGGAGCGGCAGGTTGCCTCATTTTTTAACCGGGACCATTATGAGCAAAAAAGGTGATAAAGAGAAATGGCCAAACGTGCTAGATTAATCTATAACCCCACTTCGGGGCGGGAAGAAATGCGCAAGCGTTTGCCGGAAATTTTGCAGCGTCTGGAGAGGGGCGGTTACGAAACGTCCACCCATGCGACAATTGGCGAGGGAGACGCGATGCTGGCGGCCTCGCAGGCCGTGGACCGCGGGTTCGACCTGATCATTGCGGCGGGCGGAGACGGAACGCTGTATGAAGTGGTTAACGGGATGGGCGAGAAGCCTAACCGGCCTCCGGTGGGTATTTTGCCGCTCGGAACGACGAACGACTTTGCCAGGGCTTTGAACATTCCGCGCGACTGGGAAGACGCCGTGGATCTTATCGTCCGCGGGTATTCGAGACCGATCGATGTCGGTAAAGTGAACCAGAAATATTTTATCAATATTGCGGGCGGGGGCTCCATGACGGAGCTGACGTACGAAGTGCCCAGCAAGCTCAAAACCATGATCGGGCAGCTTGCCTACTATGTAAAAGGACTCGAAATGCTGCCGCGCCTGCGGCCGATTCACATGCATTTGAAGTCCGATGAAATGGAAATCAACGAGGACGTTATGCTGTTCCTCATTACCAATAGCAATTCCGTCGGGGGCTTTGAAAAGCTGGCTGTCGACGCGAGTTTGAACGACGGGCTTTTTGACGTCATCGTGCTCAAGAAATGCAACCTGCCGGAGTTTATCAAAATCGCCACCATGGCGCTCAAAGGTGAGCACACGAACGATCCGAATGTCGTCTATTTTCAGACGAGAAAGCTCGAAATTTCGTCCCCGGATTACGTGCAGATCAACCTGGACGGCGAGCTTGGCGGAACGCTGCCGGCGGTTTTCACCAACCTGCAGTCGCACATCGAGATCATTGTGGATGAGTCCGGCCAGTCCACGTATAAACATCAACGCAGATTAGGGAGTTAAACGATATGAGTAAAAATAAACGGCGGGGCGGCGCGTCTGCGGGGAAACCGCAGGGCGGGGTGACGTCGGGTAGGCGGCAGGGTGAGGCTTCGCGGGGGCAAAATCTCGGCGGAAGAGCCCGGGCAGAGCGGACATCCGCACCTCAAGCCGGGAGCAAACGCTCCGCTGCGCTGGCAGGTCTGCCGGTGGAGAAGAACGGCGAGTATACCGCCGAGATCATCGGTATCGGGCATGACGGAGAAGGCGTGGGCCGCGTCGAAGGCTTCACCCTTTTTGTTCCCGGTGCCCTGCCGGGTGAGCGGGTGCGTCTCAAGGTGCTCAAGCTCAAAAAGCAGTACGGCTACGCCAAACTGCTTGAAGTATTGGAATCGAGCCCGGACCGTGTCGGCGCGCCGTGCCCGATCTACGACAAGTGCGGCGGCTGCCAGCTACAGCACTTGGACTATGCGGCTCAACTGAAGGTAAAGCGCCAGCTCGTCGTGGACAACCTGGAGCGGATCGGGAAGCTTAAGGTGGCTAAAGAAGCGGATGCGGAGGCAGGAAATGTAGTTGGAGATGCCGCTGTATTAAGTGTTGGTATGGTTGACGGCAATACTACTCCAGAGCGTGCTTCCGAGGAGGACGGTATCGTCGTGTATCCGACCATTGGCATGAGCGATCCGTGGAGATACCGGAATAAAGCTCAGGTTCCTTTTGGCGAGGAGCAGGGCGGGCTTGTCGGCGGATTTTACGCGCAGGGCAGCCACCGGATTATTGACATGGAAGCTTGTCTGATCCAGCATGCGAACAACGATGAAGTCATCGCCAAGGTCAAAGAAATTGGCCGCGGACTCGGTATTCGCGCTTACCGGGAAGAAACACACGAAGGACTGCTTCGGCATGTCGTCGTAAAAGTCGGCTTCCGCACGGGCGAGATCATGGTCGTACTCGTTACAAACGGCAAAGAGATTCCGCATGCGGAGGAATGGATCGAGCAGATTCGCGCGGCGATACCGGGCGTGGCAAGCATTTGCCAGAACGTCAACACTGGACGGACCAATGTCATCTTCGGAGCGACGACGCGCGTTCTCTGGGGCCGGGAAGTCATCTACGATTATATCGGAGACGTCAAGTTTGCTATCTCAGCCCGCTCGTTCTTCCAGGTCAACCCGGTACAAACCGAGGCGCTTTATAGTAAAGCGCTCGAATATGCCGGGCTGACTGGCGGCGAAACCGTGGTCGATGCGTACTGCGGCATCGGCACCATTTCGCTCTTCTTGGCCAAGCATGCAAAGAAGGTATACGGCGTCGAGATCGTGCCGGAGGCGATCGAAGACGCGAAACGCAACGCGGAGCTGAACGGTATCCGCAACGCGGAGTTTGCTGTGGGAGGAGCGGAGGACGTCCTCCCCGAGTGGCAGCGCGCGGGCGTTCGTCCCGACGTCATCGTCGTCGATCCGCCCCGCAAAGGCTGCGACGAGCGACTGCTCGACACGATCCTCCAGCTCCGTCCGGAGCGGGTCGTCTATGTGTCGTGCAACGCCTCGACCCTCGCGCGCGATTTGCGCGTGCTCGAGGATGGTGCTTTCCGCACCGTCTGTGTTCAGCCGGTGGATATGTTTCCGCATACTGTGCATGTCGAGTCGGTGGCTTTGTTGGTGATGGATGGTACAGAGCATTAAAAACCGTATATTTACTGGGTTATTCGATATGGTAGAGATAAAAAATATCAGTAGTACATGGGGCGAAATATAGGTTTGATGTAAAATCAATGTGAAAATCGATTAGAAATCAGCCTAAATGAACCGAAGACGCCAGGGGAACCTAGGCGTCTTCTTATTGTCTTTGTGGAGGTTTAGATGTAAAGAATAATTCGAATTTATCAGCAGCAGCAGCTTGATCGACAGTCCCATGAGCGTGGCCATAAATGTTCATTGTTGTAGTAATGCTTCTGTGTCAAGGTTGTTCCGGAAATGGGAATGGCAAGGTGGCCGATGTATCCTTCATCCGTGGACAGGTGGTTTATCGGAATTGTTTGATGGGGATGAGTAGGGTAATGTATGGAAGGTTAATATAGCAATTAAATTAACTCGATTTGATAGGTTATCAAGAAGAACGAGATGTTTTTGTACCCCAAACTAGCCAACGATTGGATAAATTAATTAGTCTGGCGAGGGTAGCTCGGAACAAAAAGTGATGTTATAATTAGTGATGGATAGAAATGAAGAGGTGATGTAAAATTAAATACTTAACAATTATAGCTTATTTAATAGCTATTATTTCATCAAATGTCGTGACAGCAGGAGTACCCCCGTTTTTTATCGGTCCTTTCATTATTCCGGCAGGGACTTTTATAATAGGGGCAACATTTATATTCCGCGATTTTGTACAAAATTATGTTGGTCGGCAGAAGACTTATTTATTTATTTTAATAGCAATGGTTTTATCAGCATTAACATCATATTTACTTGGTGACACACTTTGGATTGTGTTTGCTTCAATTATTACATTCGCAGTATCTGAGACCACAGATACCGAAATCTATTCACGTCTTAAACTACCTTTTCATATGAGGGTAGCATACAGCGGGATTGTTGGAGGAATATTAGATAGTATTATTTTTGTTGTTGTTGGTCTATCCCCATTGGGAGCCAATATTCTTGCATGGAATGCTGTGTTTTTGGCTATTGTCGGTCAAATCATTGTTAAAACATTGGTTCAATTATTCGCTGCAATGATTGTAAAAAAATTTTTTTAAAACAAAGCAAAAGCTGTTTATAAATAGGGCGCTCTCGCCCTATTTTATATTGTGTTAATAAAGGATGGGATGTTTTTGTCGAAACGTATTCTTGTTGTCACTTCTTGTACTGGAGAGAAGTTGCATAAACCGATAAATCAGCTTGTATTTGATGATTTCAAGAATAAAGATGTATTAAAACAAAGAGAAGAAGAATTATTGGAATTCAAAGAACGTGCTGATGAAATGTACACAGGTAGTCAGCATCTTGCGCTAATGACTGGTATTAAAGAATATAGGCAAAAGGGTGGAAATATTGACCTTTGCATAATTTCAGCGGGTTATGGCCTTCTGAATGAAGATGCGCAAATTGTTCCCTATGAAGTGACTTTTAATACAATGGATTCGCAGACTATAAAAAAATGGGCGCGTGAACTCAAAATCACACAGGCACTACAAAAAAAGGTTGCTGAATACGATATTATTTTTTTCTTGCTCGGAGATAAGTATCTACAAGCTGTAGAGTGGCCACTAAAGCTTAAAAAAAATCAAAAAGCTATCTTTTTTGCTGGAGCATCCAGTCGTTCTAGAATTCTAAATTGGGACGATTATCATGTATTAACTATTGGAGAAAAAGAAGCTAAAACATTTAAATATGGATTGATAGGTATTAAAGGGTATCTTTTCGCACATTTATTGAGGAGTACTATTACAGCTAATATTGATCAGAAATGGGATACAATAGCCCATCATCCTGATCAAATTAGATCGTTTATTTTAGATTCAATTGCTTCAATTAAACAACCTGAGCTATTTAGTGACTCATCGGATAAAGAAGATCTATTAAAGTTTTACAATGAAATGTTCCCTGTACCAGATGAGTTGGTTGCTATAAATTGCATCGAGGAACCAAGGTTCTATCTTCCAGAAAATGATGATAGGGTAGATCCTAATTATGATTTTATGGCTGATTTCTCAGAAAAAAATAGAAATCCATTAGAAAATGATGTGTATGCTCATCAGATTTTTGATAGACCTCAGTTTGATGGGTTGCTCGTTTCTAAAGTGAATATTGATAGTGCCACCAAACAAAAAAATCAGATGATTAAAGATATGGGCTTGCACGATTTTTATAAACTACCTAGAGAGTATCCTATTATGGGTGATTGTGGCGCTTTTAGTTATATTGATAAAGATGTACCACCTTATACGACCGAAGAAATTATGGATTACTATCATACTTTAGGTTTTGATTATGGTGTATCTATTGACCATCTAATAGTGGGACCCTTCCAGAAAGATGAAAATACTCGAAATCAGCGCTATGAACTAACCCTTACGATGGCGGAAGAATTTTTACGTATGTATAGGGAAAATAGAGAAACAAAGAACTATCAGTTCCATCCGATAGGAATAGTCCAAGGCTGGGACCCACCCTCTTTCCGAAGAGCGGTCGAGTATCTTATTGGATTAGGTTATGACTATATTGCCTTAGGAGGTTTAGCCAGAGAACAGTCTGAAAAAATATATGAAATTCTAAAAGAGATAGCTCCTATTATTCCAAGTCCTACGTTTCGAATGCACTTGTTCGGGGTTGCGCGAGATGTGAGAACAATGGAGTCTTTTCATAAATTGGGTGTAACATCATTTGACTCTTCTTCACCGTTGAGAAGGGCATGGTTAGGAACAGGACATAATTACCACTCTTTGAGTGGTAAACACTATACAGCAATTAGAATTCCAGAAGCGAAAGAAACATCTGGAAGAGTGAAAAAAATGTTGCAAAATAGTGATGAAATAGAGTTTGTGGAATATAGAAGGCTTGAACAAGAGGCATTAGGTGCTCTTAGGGAATTCAGCACGGGGACAAGGGAGTTAGATTCTACACTTGAAGCTATACTGGAATATGACAAAATACTTGGCGAAAAGCGCGATGTTCATGAGGATTTGTATAGAGAGGTTTTATCTGAACGACCATGGGAACAATGCAGTTGTAATATATGTAGGGAAATTGGAATTGATGTGATAGTATTCAGAGGTAACAATAGGAACAGACGAAGAGGCTTTCATAATACTCATGTATACTACAGTCAGATTCAGGAATTGAAGAAACGGTGGAATAAATAGTGCGCAAATATGCCTTAGTGTGGTACACTAAGGCATATTTGCGTTGGGGGAAATTCCATGGTTTTTACTTTTGAAAACGTAAGCAATTTAACCAGAAAGAATGATGATGTTTATTTTACAGTACTGCCATTAGGTGCTATTAAAGACTGGGGTTTTCCTGTAATTCAGTCTGATGTAATTGGCGAAGACGTCATTTTAATCAATTATGATACTGTTGTAAATTTAATGAACAATAAATTACAAGTGACAAACCCACAGTTTACATACAAATTGCCCAACGGTAGTAAAGGTGATGAATATGTTGTTCTAATTGTATCTGAAGTCCAACAATTCCCTAGTTACTGCGTACATCAATTAATGTCCTATCAGCGTTTTGAACGGTTAATTGAGATGGGAGAAAAAATAAGTAGCAACTCCACTAAGCTAATGACCATTAGATCGCTACATGATATTTTTGAAGATTTTCTAAACTATCGAATTGAGCGTAGTTTATACCCTCAATTAGCCAAAGATTTAATTAAATACGTTGACTCTTTAATGAATGATTACCCTGAATTAGGATACCTTTCTGTAATAGAAAGAAAACAGTTCCGAAAAAAATCTATTGCTGACTCCTCTATAGCGTGGTACTGCTATATTAGATATTTCATCGAACAATGGATTGCTGGTTCTCAAATGACGAATTTGCCGCGGCCATTGCTATTAAAGAAATTTCATTTTGAAAAATGGAGTGGCAAGTTTTTTGATAGAGATAACCCTGTTTTACATGTAAATAATGGCCGATTTAAATTTAATGATGAACAACGCGGATTAATATATGAAATATGGAGACAATGGATAAAAGAAGCCTGAGGGCTTCTTTTTTTATATTTTTAGAGTAGTTGTATGAAGAAAAATATGCTAAAATTCAATTATCACGTATAATCACGTATAAAAAGGAGGGCGTAGTGTGGATTTTTATATTGGTTGGTCACATAGTGATGCAATTTTTTGTGATTACTTTCCTACGTGTTCGGTGTTAATAAGTGCAATTCCAGACAATAGAGGAGGAGTAAAGAAGTATAGAAACAAACCCAAAAAGTTAATACTAGATTGTGGATCAGTTTTTTATGTTAAACAAAAGAGTAGGCCCCCGCTAAAAGATGTTTTTGATATTCAACAATCAATCTTGGAAGATTGTGATTCAACGGCCAAAATTCAAATGGTTCATTTTGATGAACCTCTGCTGAATAAGAATTCTTTATCTGAACGTTACATGGCCATTGAAAGAACACTATTTAATGCCTACGAATATTTAAATCTCTTTAATAGGTATAAGCTTCCTAAATTTGTTGAACCAATGGGAGTGATACAAGGTTATGACCAATTTAGTATAGAGTTTTCAGCCTATGAGTTAATTAAGATGGGATATAAAAATTTTGGGATTGGGTCCTTGTTATTTAAACATCAGACTGAACAAATTGAAATGATTAGGAGGGCTTCAGATGTTGTTGGATCTGCAAACCTTCATGTCTTTGGAGTAACAGGGATTCCTCAACTTAATGCGATGGTTGATATTGGAGTAAAGTCATTTGATTCAACTCGACCAACAATGGCCGCTGCATTCTTTCAGGTATTTTACAGTAGACCATTTAGAACTTTTTTTCTATCAGAATCCAGAGCAAAACCCACAAGCCCTCGATTGGAAAACCCACTTCATTGTGAATGCCCTGTGTGTAAAATTAATGCAAAACAGATTTTTATTCCTTCACCAAGAGAATATATGAAGTTAAGATCAGTCCACAATTATTATCACTTATCAAGAACATTTAAAGATATTTTAGAAAATAAGCAGAGGAGGGACGAACATGTTGTTCCAGATGTGTTACGGGCCAGAAATTGAAGTAATTTATGAGGAACTAAGAACTAAGCCTGGATTGGATACAAATGGGTTGAAAACAAAATTCCAGTATAGGGAAGAGGGTGACATTACCTCTTTAATCGAATGTGCCTTGACGGTATTAGAAGATTTGCAATTCATATATAAAGACAAAGCACAATTTTATGTGTCACAAAATAAAGCTTGGACTAACAAAGAAATTTTTCTAAGGTTAAGGAAAATCTCGAATTCTGATACTATACCTAGCGATTCTCTTGATCATATATTTGCGACTATTTTTGAACAGTTATTTGTAAAGCCAGATAGACTATTTTTGAGCAATATTCATTACCAAGTTAATAGTCAGTTAATTAAGACAGTAGTTGGTCATGAAAAAATAAATGCATGGAAGCGAATGATGGAATGTTGGGGATTGGGAAGACGTGTCTACTCCGGTTTTTACGCCCTTCCACAACTTTCATTAATAAAAAGTATCATTGAAAGAAGTGAGACATGGGAGGGTGGGTTACATCTATTCTGTGAAAAATTTATTCATCCAGTTATTCCGTGCTTGACATCAGAAGGGAAAATATACAAGGCGATTATTTTTTCATTGATGGGATTAGCTGAGGCAGGGGAAATAGAATTGAGTTATGTGCAAGACCTTCCATATAAATCCTATGGGCCAAAAAATACGTTGAACTGGATTAAAGTAGAGGGGAGATGTGATACTAATGCTTCCTTGTCTCAACAAAAATTCGCTTAAACTTTTAGCTGGTACTGCAGATGAGCGATATGATCTATCACCTGAATACTTCAGAAAAACACATTTTCCGCAAGTAATGCATAGGTATAATGGTAGTCAGTTAGTCGCTGAGGTTACGGAAGATGAACTGTTGGAAGAACTTCAAGAAACTGATGCTAGCGGCAACAGAGTTTATTTAGTATTCGGTTCGACAGGATCGGGTAAATCCGAATTGCTTCGTTGGTTAAAAGATAAGTGGCTAGTGGAGGTATCAGATAGACCCGTGATACGAATCTCACGAACAGAACTAAATCCTCAGACCCTAATCAAAAAATGTTTAGACACACTGAATTTATCCCTAGATGTTTGTATTGATGAAGACAGGTGGGGGATTTTGCTTAAAAAGCCTATAACGCTTGTTAACCAAATGGTTTGGACAACATTAGCGGAAGCTATGGAGTCCGATGAGGAGATCGTTCCAACAGCACTATTGTTAAGGCCGGTGATTGAGCAAAATATTATTGATTTTACATCACAAGTTAAACGAGGAAAAATTAAAAATCCATTAGAGGTGCTGCATCGGGAACAGTTTGAAACTTTGCTCGCCAATACAACCCTTCATATTCCATTAGAATACGCAGCATTTCGACAAAATCTCTCGCGGCAGTTGGACCATTTTCTTTTTGAGGGACAAGATATCGGAACCCTTTTTAAACAAATGTCTTTGCAGATAAAAAGCAGAGGAATCCGTCCTTTGTTGTTGATTGATGATCTAGTTCAATCAGTAAATATTTACGCAACCAGTATCCTTGATCAACTTATCACATTAGAAGAAGGAAACTGGGATGTGGTCATTGGTTTGACACCTGGTGCAGTTCAGGATACAGAGAAGGGGTTTAGTCTCACACAAAGAATACAGAATCTTGATACTATTAATGATCGTGTAAAAAAGCTATGGCTATCGGATGAGTCGGGGAAAGACTTTTTCAATCTTGATCGTAAGCAAGTAGTACCCTATATAGCAAATTATCTTACCCAACTGAAAGCGACACAGGGATTTAACTGCTCTCTCAAATGTCCGCACTTCAAACAATGTTCTGGTATTCTGCCAGAGGAAAGCAATAAAGATTCTAATTTTAATTATCTTGGAGTTCAGGTGCTCCCATTTAATAGTCATATGCTAAGACGCACATACGATGCTATCCCTATAGGAAAAGGTAAATTACGTTACATGATACTGAATAGCAAGGAAATCTTACGCTTCTTTCTAAAAGGTAAAAAGCATGTTAGTAGAGTCCTTCCACTTATACGCAGGGAAATGTTTGCGGAGCATGAAGATATGTTTATTAAAACACTATCTGAATGGTATGCGTCTGAAGATGCAAGTCAAATGATAATTTCTGAACCTTTGTTAAAGCACTTTGGTTATAGCGAAACTCAAATATCTATTAAGTTAAACAAGATAGCAGCAGGTAATACAAGGGAAGAACAACCGCTTCATATAGAGTATAAAAATGATAATACTGTCTTCAATGAAAAAGAGGTAGTCAGAGATTGGATAGAAGGAAAAGAAGTAAACGATGAACTATTATTACCTGTTAGATCTGGGGTGGCTGCTCTGGTACATGATGTTATAAAGGGGGTACATATGAACCGCGCATTCACATCTCGAACCTCCTCAGTTATTCAATGGAATGAAGTTGTACATCGAACGCGATATCCTATTAAACTAGACAAAAATGATGAGTTCTCTATAAATGTAAATCGTGATTACATTGGTATTCAAATATCCAACTTTCAAACGATGAAGTATTCAGAAAAATTAAATATATTTCAAAAAATCTCAAATGAATATGAAACTTCAAAGTGGATATATCAGGCAGAAAATATTCATAAATTATGGTTTGAATCTCTCGAGCAGGCTCTTGGGTTGAAGTTACCTGTATTTGTGTATGGAATGAGGAATTGGGCGCAACAAGCCAGAATATATAGTGAATCTTCATGGACTTACGATGCGAAAGGAAAATCTCCCTTCAACAAAGACTTAATGTCGTTGCTTGATGAATGTTATTCAGATTGGTATTTGTTACGTGAAAATTTTTATGAGACACCAGATGATGATGTATTAGCGAATGAAGAATTTGATCTATGGTTATTAAATCTTGTACCTTCTAAAACGTTAGAAAGCTATATAATAGGCAATCTAACCTTGAAGGAATTCCTATCAAATTTAAAAGAAAGCTATAGTGGTTATCTTGAACTGCTTCATCAAAGCTTTAGGCAATCAATTGAAAAAAGACTAATGATGATACCATTTCTAATGGGTTCTAGTAGAGCAGAATGGATTAAACTTGCAGACCAAATCTGTACTTTTAACGAAAAGAAATTTCTTCGACAACAAGACCTTGTGAACTATACGCTGCTTGAACAACAATTAGAACAACCAGAGCTAGTCATCCAATTTAATAGGTTCTTTGCTTTAAACAATGAAGTTGATCAGTTATTAAAGCAATTTGACCAGGATTTAATGGAAGTAGTTGACTTCCTTATTGAGTGTGGTATGCATGCGAATTATGAAGAAGTCGGAGTAGAAATCGTTGATGATGGTAAGTTCTCTTTGTCTGAATTAGAGAAGAAAAAAAGGATAATTCTAGCTAATATGCAAAAGGTATCAAATCTAAAAAACTGTCTTGCTTTAACTCCGCGCACTATAGTTAAGTATTTGTTAAATCTTCAAGTCCAATTAAAAATTCTAAAGCCAATTAAGGAACTTCGATTAAAAATGATTGCATGTGTTGAACTCTTAATGGAGGGTTCACAGATTGAATCTGAACTCAATTCCGTAATTGATGAGTGGCAGTCGATGGACTTTTATGAATTAAAAGAACTGGTCGAAAGAAAACTTCAACATGAGCAAATCCAGATAAACCTTCTTGAAGTCATTCGGAATGATCTTGAATATGAAGACGTTGGTAATATCTATCACCTGCTCGAAAGAATAAATCACAATTCTCAAATCAGGCCTTCTATAAAAAGACATATTAGATTACTCATTGAGAATGGTTATAGTACCCTTCCACCAGTTCAAGGTAAGCGTCTGTTAGAAGAGATTAAAGAGAAGTTTCCTAATCTGTTTGAAGTTGTAGAGATAAGATTAGTTGTGAGCAACGATAAATAGGCAACTTTCGATAAAATAGTACATCTGTTATCATTAAGGGAGAATGGTGAGAAAGTGGGTAAGATTATGGAACAAAAAAACAGAAAAGCCGTTGTAGTTTTTAGTGGCGGTCAAGATAGTACAACTTCTTTGTTTTGGGCAATGAAGCACTTTGACGAAGTTGAAGCAATCACCTTTAATTATGGACAAAGGCATGCTTTAGAAATTGAATGTGCTAAACAAATCGCTGATGAACTTGGAGTAAAGTGGACGTTACTTGATATGAGCTTGCTCGGTCAACTAACTCAGAATTCTCTGACACGTAATGACCTCGAAATTGTTCATAATGATGGTGAACTTCCGAGCACATTTGTGGAAGGACGTAATCATTTGTTTTTAAGTTTCGCCGCGGTATTTGCTAAAGGAGTAGATGCTAGACATATTGTAACGGGCGTCTGCGAGACAGATTTTAGTGGATACCCTGACTGCCGGGATGATTTCATCAAATCCCTAAATGTGACGTTAAATTTAGCGATGGATCATAATTTTATAATTCATACTCCGTTGATGTGGATTAATAAAGCAGAGACGTGGGAAATGGCAGATCAATTAGGAGCGTTTGAATTTGTACGCCAAAAGACTTTGACTTGCTACAACGGTATTATCGGTGATGGATGTGGCACTTGTCCTGCTTGCCAGTTGAGAAAAGCTGGTTTGGAAAAATTTTTACAGGGAAAAAATTCGGAGTAGTTGTTATGAACAAAATACCAGGGCAATTCGTTATTGTAGATGCATTGCAAAAGTTTAAAGAGGATATTACTCAAGAACAGTTGAAATATCATCAGCGCAGAGTATTAGTCAGTAAAGAATTTACTTTTGACGCGGCGCATCACTTACATGCATATGAGGGCAAATGTAAAAATCTACATGGTCACACCTATAAAGTTGTTTTTGGAGTAAGTGGATATACAAATGAAATTGGCATGACGATAGATTTTGGAATGATAAAAACAATTTGGCGTGAGCAAATAGAGCCATACTTAGACCACAGATATTTAAATGAGACGTTGCCGTTAATGAATACGACTGCTGAAAACTTGGTTGTTTGGCTTTATGAGCAGATGGAAGCAGCGCTAACTACTGATAAATACTCATCAAAAGACGTGGATGCAAGAACTGAATTTGTTCGGTTATTTGAAACACCAACCAGCTGTGCCGAAGCAAGACGGGAGTGGATGGCAGATTGACTTATAAGGAAAAGCCCATCCCGGTGCTGGAAATATTCGGTCCAACCGTTCAGGGAGAAGGTCTGGTGATTGGACAAAAAACAATGTTTGTTCGAACAGCCGGCTGTGACTATTCCTGTTCATGGTGTGATTCTTCCTTTACATGGGATGGTTCTGCAAAGAATGAAATTAAACAATTATCTGCCCAAATGGTTTGGGATGAATTGAAGACTCTTGGTGGAACCACTTTTGAGCATGTAACAATCTCTGGTGGTAATCCAGCACTTTTAAAGAATATTGGATACTTAGTGGATCTCCTTCATGACCAAGGGATTCGAGTTGGATTAGAGACACAAGGAAGCAGATGGCAAGAGTGGATGGCAGATATTGATGATTTGACGATTTCCCCGAAAGCACCAAGTTCAGGAATGATAACCGATTGGGTTAAATTAGACGAGGTTATCGAGAACTTGAACAATAGTTCTAATGAAATATGTATTAAAGTAGTCATTTTTGATGAAGATGATCTTCAGTATGCTGTACAAGTTCATAAACGGTATCCTCACATGAGGCTAGTTTTGCAGGTGGGTAATAGCGATGTAACGACAGTAGATAGAGAAGGATTAGTGCTTTCTTTATTAGAGAAGTATGAATGGTTGATTAATCAAGTCATGGCTTCCTCGGATTTGAGACAAGTTAAAGTTCTCCCGCAGTTACACACTTTGTTGTGGGGTAACAAACGCGGGGTTTGAAGTGATTTGTTTGGAACAGACGTGATCTTCTATGAAAGTAATTCGAAAGAATCTTCATCCGTTTTTTTACAATACAGAGATTGACAATCACCTGGTATTTGGTATGATTATACTAATAATAAGGGCGTAGTGGCACTTGAAATATATTAAACTATAATTTGGACTTAGAGAGACCCTACTTTTGTAGGGTCTTATTTTTTTAATCAGATCGTCGTTTCTTACTAGAGTTAATTTCTACTTGGAGGAAATTCAATGTCTAGAATCTATGTAGGTTCATTTGTTAAAGTGACTTCTAATTCAATGGGAATTGGAAGTTTATCTGCCATTTCAGCAGACAAGAAAACAGCCGAGGTAACTTATTTTCACTCAATTAATAAACAAACGAGTGACTGGTTTTCTGTGCTTGATATTCAATCGGTAGTATTGGAGCACCAGACGAGATGTTACTACTATGATGTGGAAAAAGAAGAGTGGAAGATGGGGAGGGCTCTTCGCAAACTTAATGATGAGTACGAAGTCGATTTTCCTGATACATATTCTCGTTATATTCCTCAAGAAGATCTATTTGTCCGATGTGCTGATTCTACTACTAATCCTATGGAAGTTTTGTCAATTCTAGGGCAGGAGACGTCTTTTTTTTATCAGAGGCGCAATTCATTTTTACAGATGTTAATAGAACAGCGAGCAGTTGCTAGCGGAATGACGGGATTGATTTCTTCGGGCATTGAGATACTGCCTCATCAAGTTGAGGTAATTCGCCGAGTTTTAGAGGATCCTATACCTCGATACTTACTTGCCGATGAGGTCGGAATGGGGAAAACTATCGAAGCAGGAGTTATCCTTCGTCAGAAGCTATTGGATTATCCAAATCATCAGGCAATCATTTTGGCTCCTAACTATTTGTTAACTCAGTGGGAAGACGAATTAACACAGCGTTGTCTAATAGATCAATTTCCTGAGCGAATTCATTTTGCTGGGTTAGAATCTATTGATAATAATTACAACAACATACCAGACATCATTATTGTAGACGAGGCACATGAATTAGCAAGAATGGCTTTCTCTAAGGATCCTGTTGAACAAAGAAACTATGACATTTTGAAAAATATGTGTCATAGTGCTAAAACATTGCTTTTGTTATCTGCTACTCCAGTGTTAAACAATGAATGGGAGTTCTTGTCTATGCTGCATATTTTAGCGCCTGAGCAACACCGTTTAGAGGACATTGATGCCTTTAGATACAAGTTAAATAAGAGACAAGAAGTAGGTAAAGGTCTATTGTCATTTCGAGAGGAGACGAAACCGTTCTTAATTCAGAGACGAATTGGAAATTTCCGAATTCTCTTTAGTGAAGATAAATTATTAATGTCATTATTAGACGAATTGGAAATGACTTTAGATTCTAAGTATGAAGAAAAACGGAAGGAATTGATTCGCCGCATACGTATACATATATCAGAAACCTATCGCTTACATCGTCGGATGCTTCGTAATCGAAGGGATAATGCTACATCCTTGTTTCAACATCACAGGGGAGAGCTACCGGTTATGGAAGAGTGGGATCTGGATGAGAGAACGGAAGAACTTCATCTTATTTTGGATGATTATCGTATAGAATCGTGGGCAGCAGAGAGGGAGGTATGGGAGGATGAAAGTGCAGTCACTTCCCCTCGGCTTAGTATTTGGAGGTCTTTTCTTGAAGCAGTATGCACCGATGAAAATTTGCTTCGTGATCTAGTTAAAATTCGTAAAGAACAAAAACTGATAGAAGATATGTCTGAAATCTTCAGTAAAATTAATTTGCAGTATATTGTTGAGACTCCGCATTTTGAGGGAGAATCAGAAATGTTGGATCGCCTATTGAGAGTATTTGCTTACCCTAGTGAAATGGGGGATAAAAATCAATTACTAGCGACAATGATTCAACATACTCAAACACGGGCACAACACAAAAAAAAGTCCCCTCAAAAAATTATAGTATTCACTCAACATACTCGTGTCTGTAAGCAGGTTACTCAGTTTCTGAAAGAAACGTTTGGTGATGAGGCAGTAGGCGGATATTATATGGGATTGAATAGAGAGCAAATTGAGTTAGTTACAACTAATTTTCGTGATAATAGCGAGTGTCAGATACTCGTATGTGATAAAACTGGTGAAATAGGTCGTAATTTTCAGTTTGCAGATGAAATGATTCATTATGACCTGCCGTTTGCTCCAAATCAACTGGAACAGCGAATTGGACGACTTGATCGTATAGGTCGTAATAAGCCATTTCGAATATCAGTTCTAACTGGCCCAGATGCAGAGGTCAATTATCAGTGGGGATGGCATCAATTTTTGAAAGAAGGCCTAAATATTTATAACGATTCAATATCATCTTTGCAATTTTTCATTGATGCTATCCTACCCGACGTTTTACGCGATCTTTATATTGATGGGTTACCAGGGTTAGAAAAAAGCATAGAGGGAATGAGGGTTAAAATTCATGATGAGAAAGTGCGGATTGCTGAACAACAGATTATTGATGAAATCGATGCTCATGAGCAACAGGCAAATGGTTTCTTTGATCAGTTAGTTCTTCACGAAAGCAATCCAGAGAGAATACAGCAATCACTTGAGCCTTGGGTATGTGAAGCTATGAGATTTAAAAAAATTGAAAAAGAAGGCCGAATTATTTACAAGCCCGCTTTTGGCACGCTTTTACCTACGCAACACTTGGTTGCTCTTAACGAGCAGATGGAAAGACCAGGTTGCTTTGATCGCGAAATTGTGATTAAAAACAACAACTACAAATTGTTTCGTCTTGGTGATCCATTCTTTGATATTCTTAGTGAATATTTACGTAAGGATGATCGAGGTCAAACTTATGCATTTTGGAGAAAAGTAAAGTCTTGGACACAAGATACAGATTGGTTAGGATTTCGCCTCCTTTACATTGTAGAGGGGGATCTTAAACCGTTATTAAATCTATTAGAGGTAAGGGGTCTCCAAGTGGATTCAAAAGTATATCAACGACTATTGGATAAGTTCTTCGAGCCTACTTATGTCGAAGTTATACTTGATTATCAAGGCAATAGAGTAGATGACGAACTTGAATACTTGCTGGCTAGGCCCTATTGTGATGTGGAAGACGGTGGAACGGATACGAGTATAATAAAAGATAGATTAAAAGTAATACGTGACATTTTTACAACAAAGCAATGGCAAAAAGTATGTGATTTGATTTCATCCCAGTCACGCCAATATTTAAATGAGGATCCTAAGTTTATTGAAAAATGCAGAACAAAAGCAGAAGTTGCAATCAACCATTTCAATTATTTAAAAGTTCAAGTGGAGATGAGAAAACTTTTCGAAGGTGATTCGGTAACATATGATGTATTTGACGAGGAGCAGTATGAGGCTATAGTCCAGGGTATAAAGCAACCCAAAGTTCAGTTGGATTCGGCAGGATTTATAATTTTATCAGGAAGGGACTTGTTGAAGTCAGTGCGAAGAGGAGGGACCACATTTTGAATGAATTTGATGAATTGCAGGAATGGATTCTAAATGAAAACTTAATCTTTAAACCAAGCAATCCTTTTATTAGTAGATTTGTTGAAGCAATTCAGAGTGGTGCCATTGGGATGGATTTAGCAGCACTGATTCGGGGCGTTTTACGTTATGAATCTGAAAGAAGTGGAGGGGAGCGCATATTTCTGCGTGTCCCTCGCAGAGCCAATTGGCCAAATGAATTAATGTATAAATTAGTTGGAATAGTTATATTGGATGAAGTTCGGGATTCGTATTTATTGTGTGCTGAGACTTGGTTGCCTAATTGGCTCCCACAGGCCGATAAAGAAGGTCCTGAAAGACCACTTTTTGCATTGAAACCACGTAATCAAATGAAGGAAGTAGAAGGAGATCCATTTTTAAAGGAAGTAAATAGACTGAATTACAGATGTAATGCACAGCGTGCTGCAGTGCGCACTGTGCTTACTTCACCTCAAGATGCAACAATATTATTAAACCTTCCTACTGGAACTGGAAAAAGTTTGTGTGGACAATTGCCAGCGCTCCTGTTCTCAAGACAAGAAGGCGTTACGGTCGTCGTAGTTCCAACCGTTGCACTAGCTTTGGATCAGGAACGTGCATTAATGCCACTGATTAATCGGCCATCTGCATATTTTTCCAGTAGTTCACGTCAAAGAGAAAATAAAGAAATTCAAGAATCGATAATGAATGGAACGCAGCGTATCGTATTTGCCTCTCCAGAAAGTGTTCTTGAATCTTTAGATTATTCGTTGCAGATTGCTGCTGAGCGTGGTTATTTCAAGATGTTAGTCATTGATGAAGCGCATATTGTTTCTGGCTGGGGTGAGGGGTTTCGTCCTGCATTTCAAGAACTTGCAGGATGGCGTAAAATGATGTTGCGTCATTCAGTTACTCCATTCCGTACGTTACTACTTTCTGCAACTGTGACCGAAGATTGTTTGGAAACATTACAAATTCTATTCGGTAGTCCGGTACAACTTAAGATGTTCTCATCGGTAACTCTTCGACCAGAACCGGCTTATTGGATGAGAAAGTGTTCAAGCAGAACGGAGAAAATTAATAAGATGTTGGAGGCAATCCGAAGTCTACCACGTCCTCTTATCGTTTATACCACTGAAGTTAAGGATGCCGAAGAAATATACTCAGCAATTCTGGCGGATGGGTACAAACGAATTCGTGTTTTTCATGGAAATACGGGACAAGATGATAGAGAAGCAATTATTCAATTATGGAGCAAAAGGCAGTTGGATATTATTGTTGCTACATCAGCGTTTGGACTTGGTGTTGACCAAGCGGAAGTTCGTGCCGTCATCCATGTCTGTATTCCTGAAAGCATAGACCGTTTTTATCAAGAGGTAGGTCGTGGTGGACGAGATGGGAAGGCATGCCTTTCTCTTCTTATTTATGATGAAGAAGATGTTAGTCGCGGAAGAAGAATGAGTGCTGCTCAACTGATTGGAGTAGAAAAAGGGCGTCTTCGTTGGGACCGGATGTTTGCACGAAAACAGCAACTTCCAGGGCAAATAGATACTTTTCTATTCCCGATTGGTAAGCGCTCTAAAAGAATTAATGGTAGAAATGATTATAATGAACAGTGGAACCTACGTATTCTAACAATGATGTCGCGTATGGGGATAATTGAATTTGATTGGGGAGTAAGGGGACAGATTTCAGATTCAAATGATAATATTACACGAGTTGTACGGATTCTAAAACACCATCATCAAGAAGAAAGTTTCTGGAATGAGGTGGAGAAATATAGGAGGTCGAGCAGGGGGAATGATAGAGAAGAGTTCGATCTTATTAATAGGTTACTGAAAGGTGAAGAATGTGTTTCTGATGTGTTGAAAGATCTCTATTCTATTAACGATCATTCTGAAGGAAGATACACAAAAAATTCTGTTGTTGCTGTACCAGCTTGTGGAGGATGTCCAGCATGTCGAAGAACGAACAAACTTCCTAGAGGAGTTCCTGGCACATCGTACCCCCTTCAATGGCCTGCTGAAAATACTACAACAGAATTACTTGAAAAGTACTTAGATCCTGTCCGACATCAGTTGTTATTGTTTAGGGAAGCAAAAGGAAGTATGCAAAATGCTTACAGTATGCGAGAAAAACAAAATATGTTTAGGACAATTCAATGGTTTCTACATCAAGGAATCCGGCATATTGTTGCAGATTCAAAATGGATTCAATGGATAAAGGAACATGAAGCATTGTCACAACGACATATATTCTTTACATCTTCTTTAGGTGAACATTCACGTCGTGCACGTGTAAAGTGGCAAATACCTACATTGGTTATTAATGAACAACCAGAAGATTCAGTAAATGTTTTTCGTTGGATGGAGCAACCAACTACCAAAGAAAATCCTGTTATCTTTATAGTTTCTAGTACAATGGCGAATCCAATACGTCCTGAAACGTTGTTGCAGAATACCTCGAATATACGATTTTATCAGTATGAAGTTTTTAAGCAGGAGGTCGGAATATGAGTTTAATTAAAACACCAGAAGCTTCTCCAGCACGTATATATGCCATTTATGCACTGATGGCTCAAATGAATGGACAACGATTAGAGATTGATGCACTTAAGAAGATGATTATGCCATCTGTTTTTGCTTCTCAAAATCTGGAGCGTAGTGAAACGGATTTTATTGGGAAAACAATCCCTGAGATGATTTCACTTGGACTTATTCAGCAAGAGAATAACTTCTTGGAAATAACCGATACAACGATTCCAAAGGGATCAATATCTTCCCAAATAGCTATGCTTCTGCCACATACCATTAGAAAAAGAGCATTAGTTCCAGAGGAAGGGCAAAATGATGATTTAGGAAGAATCATTGCATGGTACTTGTCACAGAACCCATATCGAGCACCTGGTAATTGGAAAGAAGTTGAAGAAGCACTATTAAAGCAATTAAACGACAAAATGGAATGTTCTAGTGATGCTCGTTATGGTCAGTTTGAAGATTGGTCTCTGTATTTAGGTTTTACTACTCGTATATTGAAACAACTGATACCAGACCCTACAAAAGTAATTAGATACTTTCTACCTGAACTATTTCATGACAGTCAAACTCATCTTATAGATACGATTGTTCATAGATTGGCAAAGTTATGCCCGGTATTTGAGCATGGTAGTTATCGGAGAAAAATGAATGACATATATGGAACAGAAGAACTGCTTCAGAATCACTTATCACAGTCAACCTCTTATGCTTGGCTGAGGTTGCAGGACGAAGGCATTGTTGATTTGAAAATGAAATCGGATGCAGACGTTTACGTTTTAACGGCACAAGAGAAAAAATATCGTTATTCTGAAATAACATGGAATGGATAGGAGGAAGAGATTTGAAGCCATTGTTGTGTTGGCAGACAGAGCAAGTATATAAAGTTATGGATAAGGATGCGCTACATGTTCAGCAGCACTTATTTCTTGCTACTCACCATCCAATTAAGATGTATAAACAGACGGCAAGCCCAAAAGTTCACGACAAAGGTGCATCTTACGATGAGACAACTTTCTTAAATAACTTTACATCTGGAAAAGATCAAGTTTTTGTTCCCATTCTTGGAGAATCAGGAACAGGGAAATCACATCTTATTCGCTGGTTACATGCAAAGATAGATAAAAGAGGACGTAAGGTCCTGCTTATTCCTAGGTTAACAAACCTTAAAGAAATCATCCTTATGATATTGGAAGATCTCGAAGATCCATTGTTTGAAGAATATCGGCAACGTGTCCGACATTCAGTAGGTAATATAACGTCCGAACAAGCAAAAGAAATATTACATAACAACATTACTCTTGCCATCGGTAAGAATGGTAACCATGTGGTTGAACGCTTAAGTGATGCTGAACTGTTTCTCATGGAAAATTTACCTCATCTATTTCGTGATCCAGCATTCATTCCCGAGTGGTTTAAAGGAGATGGGATTATCCATCAGTTGGCGGAACATATTGTTGGTGGTAACGGAGGCCGCTTAAATGAACGTCGAGAATTCACTATTCAGGATTTACCAATAAATCTGACATATATTAACCGTGCAAGCGAAGATGCTCAGTATGTTTATAGTGAACTTGTAGCAGATTATCAACTACAGCAAGAGGCAGTTGAATGGATCAATCGAAATTTGGATCAAGCGATTTCTACAATGCTTAGCTTGTCTAGTACCGATTTGGTAAAAATCATGAAACAGATACGTATTGAATTAGCAGCCAAAAATATTGAACTTATTTTACTCATAGAAGATTTCACTGTACTACAAGGCATTGATTATCAACTACTTGATGCGCTTATCTACACATCCGCTAAAAATAATGATACCAAAACATTAGAAGATGAAGAGGAAAAAGACAAACTATGTAATATGCGCGTTGCTCTTGGCTGTACAACTGGATATTTCCAAAGGTTTGAAGATACTGTCCTAACAAGAATCTCCTTTAGGGTGACGCTTGATGTTGGAGAAGATTTAGTGCCCCCGGAAGAGATAGAGAGATTTTCTGCTAAATATCTAAATGCTTTGCGTACTCCTGAGCAAGAAATTAGGCAGTGGGCTTTAGATAAAGAGAATACTAAACCGTTGAGGTCTGCATGTGAGGACTGTTCTTTTGTTGAATCATGTCACGAAGCATTCGGACAAACAGATGGGATTGGATTATATCCTTTTAACAAAAAGGCACTTCAAATAATGTACAAAAGAGGAACCTCAGAGGAGAATTTCAATCCTCGTCTCTTAATAGGAAAAGTATTGCGTTATATTTTAGAGAATTACGCAGAACCAATATGTGAAGGACAATTTCCATCACCGGCGTTGTTCGACCATTTTGGTGGCAAATCCATAAATCGACTTTCCGTAATAGCCCAAAAGGAGATAGAACGCCTTGATCCAGTTCATTATGACCGACGATTAGCTTTAATTGAATTGTGGACAGAAGAATACGATGTAGTTGATTTTCATACTTTTATTCATGAAGCATTCAACCTTCCACCTTTACATGATCGAAGAGTTTTCTTGCAAGAGGCAGCAACTAGTCAACAAGCAAACGGAGAATTAGTTGTTGATTATACGTCAAAAGATCAGTTTTCAATAAGAGAGCACTCTCCAGAGAATAAGCAAAATTTAAAAAATGAAATTGAGTCTATCTCAAGGTCGCTTGATGATGAATTACCGCAATCCTTGATGGAACGTATACAGATCCTAGATCAATGGGCTAACGGGGGTTCTTTAAGTCAAAGTCATACACAATTTATGCGTGATATTTTGTTTGAGGCAGTTAATGATTATATTAACTGGGATTTTGAGCAAATAAATCAGAAATGGTTCCAAGATAACGGCCTATGGTCAAAACGAAGTATAAATTTTGAATCTCAATCTACACAGCAAAAGCAAGCGTTAGGTCAAATTCGTTTGAATTTACCATGTAGGGAAAATGAACGAAAAGATACAGCACTTACTCTTCAAGGGTTGATCTACCATCAATACTATAAGCACTGGGAATTTAACAAAGGATCTGAATTTTTACGTTACTCTGCCCGTTATCTTGAGCAATGGTGTTCCATGCTAATAAAGCAGATGCGTCAAATTCCTTTAAATAATGAAGCATTCGACCCTCTTCCACTGGCTTTAGATGTGCTTGCAATAACTGCCGCAATGGGGGGGGCAGTTAAGAATAATTCTCCTGAAGGCATAACTGAAGTTCTTTTTAACCCTATCGCTTTACCAAGTGGCGTAAGGACATCAGAGTGGATTAAATTATTTGAATTATTACTCCTTCATAGAGAAGAAATAAAAAGTATAGCGCTAGCAAGGTTGTCTATCATTAAAGGTGAAACCAGAAATCGTGTGAGAATGGTGGATGCTTCAATAGTTTATAATCATGTTATGAATTTGAATTTGAGTAATTTAACCTTACCTCCAGATGATAAGGTGGGTGCATTTGATAAATTAATTAAATGCTCGGATATGTTACGCATGCAAGTATGCCAGGTGATGGAGTCTGAGCATCAAGATAAATTGAAGTGGACGGAAAAAATGAAGGAGACCTTTGGGGATACGTTAGACGGAAAGGCAACTGCTATGCAAGTCAACGAAGCATTAAAAACTGCTGTTTCATCTGCAACATTACGAGGAGATCAACATGAAATTCAGGCGGCTACTGCTACTCTAGAAGCTAGATCAATTAGCAACATAGTCCGAATTATTAGTGATAATGAAAAAAAACATGGTTTAGAACTGGCAGTTTCTTTAGGTAAATTGGCTACAAAACATATAACAGATATTACGAATAGCTTAACAATAATAGAAAAATTTTTAGAGCAGTCTACTAAAAAAGTTGAAAATGATCTGGTTCACCTACAAGGCAATGAAGCAGTACTGGAACTCGAAACAATTAGAAATGATATACAAAAGGATTTGGATTTAGTTGAATTAGCTTTTAAATCTTTTTAAAGGAGATGGGAAAATGCTTGCTGTAAAAGCGGCAACATTCATTGAGTTAGTAGAGAAAAAAAAGCTATTTGAAAAAAATAAAGAACAGATTCAATTGTATAAAACACGTCAAGGTGAACTTCGTAATGCTCTTATCGAATTAGCAAAGATTCGGTCTAAATACTTGTTAATGCGAGATGCTGGGATACCTTGTCCAGAATTAACAGAGATGCTTAGCCCTGTAGAAGTAATAGCAAACGATAAGGCGCAATTATTTATTGAGAATCCGCAGGTGGTTCTGGAGAAGACATCTTTCCATGCATTTATAAAGGTCATTAGTACTACTGTGACATCAGTTGGCCAAGAGTTATTGCAAGAATGGAAACTATATATCGAAAGTTTAATGCCCAATATACAGCAAGATACTTTAAGTATATTTAAGAGAGTGCCTGCTTTCAAACGGGAAACTGAACTTATAGAACAACATATGGATTCATTACGATTTCATAAGAGTAAATTACCGAATGATAGTGCCGAAATTGAAAATTTAAGAGAAGTGAGTAAAGTGCTACATCAACTTTGGATTAAGTTTGGTCAAGGGAATTTTCCTCCGAACATACTAGAATTTCTCAGGTTGGCAGGAAGTTCGACGGGAGCACCTTTGTCAATTTTAACGGAAGATGTATTGAAATGGCTTAATGAACATGGGATTTATAATGATTGCACTATTCGGATTTAAGCGTTAACTGCTTATAGTACGATCTATTGAATTGAGGGGACCTAAGATGGACTGGAAGCAATTATTCTTGAATGAGTTGGAAGCAGAAGAAGCTAAATATCTTTCTTGGGGATATGTGGAAGGATATTTCACTGATGAAGAATTGACAAGTATGGCCGAATCTTTTATTGAGAGGCATGAGATTCATGATCTCTCAGCAGAGGAATTAATAAATGCATTGCTTGAAGACTTGCATATCTCGATGTTGCCATCTAGAGATGGTGAGGTATGGCGAACGCGGATGGCGGAAACGGTTAGATTAATCGCACGTTTGCGGCAGTGGTTTCCTACAAAGGCATGGCAATCCTCTCCAACTTTGGTTGCCGATTTTCGTTTTCAGGAGAGGTTGCGTATTTATCCCAAAAGACATATCAAAGCCCAATCACTAATCGACACCACTAAAGGATTATTAAATTCATTAGAGGTTGATGTGCTTCGTTATTTCTTGGAAGGCAAGGGCTCTGATTATAAGTTGTCTGACTTTCAGCAAGAAGCTGCTCTTCAAATGTTTAAAGATCTTCAAGATGAACAATCTCGAGGCTTTATCGTGACAGCTGGCACCGGGACTGGTAAGACATTGTCGTTTTATTTGCCAGCTTTAACGTGGATTGCTGCGCGCATTGATATTACAAATTGGATAAAAGCAGTTGCTTTATATCCAAGAAATGAACTTTTAAAAGATCAGTTTATGGACACTTTTAAAGAGGTTCTCGAATTAAATAAAATGAAATCTTTGGAACGTCCTATCTCAATCGGTGCAGTTTTTGGAGACACACCTACTAATCAAAATCAGGTAAAAAGTAAATGGAAAATGACAGCGCAAGGCTATGTCTGTCCATTCCTGAAATGCCCTGGTTGCAAAAGTGATCTAATTTGGAGTAAGTCAGATCATGATAGTAATCTCGAACGACTAATTTGTGTTAAGAGGGAATGTAATACTGTTATTGAGGGTGAAGTTTTACCGTTAACCCGAAACAAAATGCGAAGAAACCCACCAGATATTTTATTTACAACAACGGAAATGATGAATCGTTATATGAGTGATCATAATTATGGTTCGCTTATTGGAATTGGTACATCTCAACCTCCTCGAATTGTGTTACTTGATGAGGTTCATACCTATACTGGAACCCACGGTGCACAAGTTGCACTGTTATTACGCAGATGGCAGCATGCTCTAGGTGGAGTGCCGCTTCAATTTGTTGGCTTATCCGCAACATTGCGGGATTCAGGTGACTTTTTTAGCCAGTTAACAGGGCTGGCACGCTCCAAAGTTGCTGAAATTGATTCATCATATGGTGATTCTGAAGAAAAGGGAAAGGAGTACCAGTTGTTACTACGTGGAGATCCGGCATCGGGTACTTCGTTGCTCTCAACAACAATTCAGACGGCTATGCTACTGCGTCGAATGTTAGATAGAACACCACTAGATGGGAATGGCACTACATTTGGTTCAAAATTGTTTTTATTTACGGACGACTTGGATGTTACCAATAGACTATTTCACACACTTCTTGATGCTGAAGCTAGAGATAGCAATCAGAACAATTATCCAATAAAAATTGACCGAGATCCACTTGCTGCTTTACGGAGTCATAATAATGATGAGACAAAACAACGAATGCAGAATGGGCAATCATGGTTATTTGCTGAAGATATCGGTCACGACTTGGCCCAATCTTTAATTGTTGGAAGGACCAGTTCACAGGACACAGGTGTGGATCCAAAAGCGGAAGTTATTATAGCTTCTCCCTCACTTGAAGTGGGTTTCAACGATAAATTAGTTGGAGCAGTTATTCAGCACAAAGCCCCACGTGATTTGGCTTCATTTGTACAGAGAAAAGGACGTGCTGGTCGGGGCCCAGATATGCGTCCATGGATGGTCACTGTCTTATCTGACTTTGGCCGAGATAGATACATGTATCAAAGTTATGAAACACTGTTTCAACCTGTTCTAGAGAGACAAGAGTTACCAATTATGAATCGTTATGTGTTGCGGATTCAAGTTGTTTTTGCTTTTATGGATTGGATCGCTTATGAATTAAGGCAGGAAAAAATTAAGGTAGGAAGCCTGTGGCAAATGTTTGCACAACCTCTTGATCAAAGCCATCAAGATCAGTATCAAAAACCACGGGGAGAAACACGTAAATTAATTAAGAAAGTGATAGATGATAGCTCATTGCGGGCTAGAATGGAAACTTATATTCGGAAAGCATTGAGTATATCCCAGCAAGATGTTAGAGCTATTTTATGGGATCCTCCTCGTTCACTTATGTTAGAGGTTCTTCCAACGCTGCTTAGGCGGTTAGAAACGAATTGGGGGGTAGTAGGAGATTCTCGCGCTAAAGAGACACACATATCTAATCATCCACTACCAGAGTTTGTGCCATCGACGTTATTCAGTGAACTTAGCCTGCCAGAGGTCAGCATTGTTCTGCCTTCTGATAAAGTTGAAGATCAATCAATGGATATTCTACAGGCGTTGAATACTTTTGCGCCAGGACGTGTATCTAGAAGGTTTGGAATCGATCATAGTAGAGAAAGTCATTGGATTGCCCCACCTACGCTTAAACCGAGTGAAACTGGAGAGTCATCAGAGTTAATGATCTCAACATTTTGTAATGAAGACGAATATTCAATTCTTGGCATATTTTCATATATTAACAAAGACGGTAGTGTTGTTGAACTGCCAGTAATCCGACCGTGGAAATTGAAACCTGCACAATCTAATTTTAATGTTGATACTAAATCTAATGCTCATTTGGTTTGGAAGTCTCAGATTTTTCCGTCTGTACAAGCATTTATTGAAAATGAAGAAAAAACACCCTCTGATGATGGCGAATACGGTAGAGATGTAGAAGTTCCTACAGGACTGTATTGGTCATCTCTTTTGAAGGATATTCGTTTTTTTACACATGATACATTTAGCGCTGTTACAGTAAGAAGGTTTGTTATCGGTTCGGAAGCATCTGTAAGATTAGTTACTCAATCGGATCCGGTGCAACTTTCTATTCGATTTGGTTTAGAGCCTGGAAAAGCGGCGGCTTTAGGATTTGTCCAACAAGTTGATGGTATTCGCTTCGAATTGATGAATATTCCAGATACTATTATTTCATCTGCTGATTTAAATACTGCGAAACTTCGATCATTTCGGACAATGTATTTTCAGCATTCTGTTATGAATGATCCATGCTTAATGGAACAAGGGAACATGTTTGTGCTGGAGCGTATGGCGGAGATCTACCTGTCTGCTTTGTTACAAATTGCACTAATCAATGATCTCTCTTTAACAGAAGCTTGTGACTATATTCATTCAAATGATTTTCCAAAGATAATGAATAATGTGATGCATGTTATTTTTCAAGTATTAGAAAAGGAAGAGATCTCTGATATTGAAGAGGAGGCTCACTATCAGCGGACTCATCTCAAGTTAAAAGCTTTATTCGAGATCCCATTAGTAGGCGAAAGATTAAAATCATTAGCGGTTATTCTTTGGTCAGAGGAAACAGAAGACTGGAAAAAATGGGCTAAAAAGCGTTGGATCGCTACGTTAGGTGAAGCAATATTGGCAGCATGTTTAGAAATTGCTGGTCCTCATCGTAATGGTGAATTGCTTCTCGATATTGGTGGTGGACCTCAAAGACAAGATGACGGAAGTTGGTTGGATAAAGATCAAGAGATCTGGGTTACGGAAACAATTGAGGGTGGGAGTGGCATTATCGAGGAGATTATTAAGCAGTATAAAAGAGATCCTCGGAGGTTTTTCAGATTAATAGAAAGTTCTCTTACACCGTCTGATGCCGAAATTGTTCATAGTGAGTTGTCACGTATATTCAAAGAAACACAGATAAATGAAGAACTTCAAAGTCAACTTTACGAGTTCCGTAACGCTAATGGATATAAGGAAACTACTAAAGCGGTAGAGGGAATTAAGAAAGTTATGGAGCGTTCTGGAATATTAGTGACACATCCTGTGATGAATGGACTATTTAACCGTCTGCTAAGACCTGGAAGTAATCAACAAACTGATTGTTTTATGTTCGAGTTATTACAATTATGGGAGAGAGAAGAAAGTAGACTTGGTATCGAAATGGATGCTCGTGTCTTTGCTTATGTCGCTAGTGTAGATAGTGGGAAGTCAGCAAATTTAATATCAGCACTTGATCACATTGATCCTCGTGCATCTGATGATGTTAATTGGCGATTTAATGTGATTTACGGCATGATTTGGCCAAGAGGTTCACAAATTCGTCGTAGAGCATTAGAGTCATACAATCCATTTACGTCTCCGATTCCGACGGATCGTGAATTATTGTTGAATACAGTGAAACTCCATAAACGCGTCGAATATTGTGCACCTAATTGGAGAGATCAGATGATAGAATTTCTTATCTCATATGGATCTGTTCAGTTGCTTGTTCAGCAGGATAACAAACTAGAAATCAATGATATTATTCTAAGTCTTACTGCAGAACCTCTTGATTTAGGCTTCTTACATTCCTACCCTCGAGTAGAAGGAATTACGAGAGACAATGGAATGTTTATCATTCATTTTGAAATTCGGGAGGCACTTTTATGACACGATATATATATACCAATGCTGCTTCTCGAGAGATACCGGATTTATTACAAAGCATCCTCGTCGCCGAACTAATTAGGCCGAGCCGTTGGCTCTTCCTTGCTTCACCATGGATTTCAGATATTCCAGTCATCAATAATAGAGCCAATGAATTCATGTTACTTAATCCAGAATGGGCTCGGAAAAACATTACTTTTACTGATGTCATTGTGGAGTTAATGGAGAGGGGAACTGAATTTTTTCTTGAAACACGCCCCGTTAAATCAAATCAGCAATTCATAGATATTATTAAGAGAAAGACTACCAAACCATGGAATAACCTTCATCAAAATGCTGTTCTTCATCGTAAAGGGTTGTTAGGGGACGGTTACTTTTTGAGTGGATCGATGAACTTTACTAATAACGGAATTACTACACTTGAAGAGTTTGTCCAATATACGGTTGACCCATCTGAAGTTTCGGAGAACAGAATTGTATGGGGACGATCATGGGGGAAGGGGGGAGAATAAATGTTATCTCAGATAGTTCAGGATTTTCTAAAACGATTTTATGCATTACCCAATTTGCTCATATGGGACAAAATCAATACTGGGGACTATGGAGACAGATTTAAACCATATTTAGCTAGATTAGAAGGAGAGTATCCTACTTTTACAGTATTGCCTTACATGGAGCAAGATAAATCATTCACATGGTTTGCAATCGCTTTCAACGAAAACTCATTTACACAAGTGCGAGAAGTGATTCGATCTTTTGTTGGAACCACATACAGCAGTATGGATTTTTATCAAGTAGATAATTTTAATCATATTCAAGATGAAAATGTTAGAAACTTTACTAATGGACATTTTTTTAAATTTCGTGGAAACGATAAGGCCATTGGACAGAAGGTTCAAGATTTATTTCGTCTACTCCGAGAACGACCAGAACGCGGAGTAAGTATACCGACTGACCCAAGTCCGCTATTAAGAACTTTTGAACTAGCTTTACAAGCCGGTGAACATGATCTTGCTGAAGCACAAATAGTAATTTTGGAACGTCATAACTTAATTGATCCTCGTAATGCATTGTTTATGAGAATTGAAATGTTATCAAGATTGAATTGTTGGAAAGAAATTTTGATTCATCCACAAATGGAAGATTTATTAAAATCACCACGACCGGCAAAAGTAACTGAAGGGATCATACGTGCGGTGTACTCGGAGTATCTGGAGATGCTAGAATCAGATTCTGAGAGTATGAAAAAAGTATTTAGTGAAGAGATTTGGCCGGTGTATCAATCATTGTTTCGAGTACGCGGTTCCCTAACACATCCTCATGTTTTAATGTGTTTCATGTTACGCTCGGTCATGCCGGAGGAACCAATGTATGAATTGCGTAATGAAATATTGTCATTGGCTTCTGGACAGGCAATTGAACCGCTACTTCGATCATTAACAAACGGTTCAACTTCTATAACAGAAACATTAGAAATGGTAGTATCTACTTTAGAGGAAGCAAAAAGTCTAGCGGTTAATAGTAGATATGAAGAAGCATTTAAGTTAGCTGTGCAGTTGCCTTTGTCCAAAGAACAGATTCAGTTATTGTTAATATGTGCTTATGAACTACAAGATCTGACCATAGATAAACAAGTAGTGGATTCAATATCGCAGTCAACAACAATAATAGACTGGAAATCAATACTAACTACTAGACATTTGCGCACCTGTTTCGAGTATTTATATCCTTCGAATGATAAAAAATCTAATATACAGGAATCTAATGTTAGTGTTGCGCTTCCAGGATCATGGAATGAATGGTTTGATAAGATAGAGGATTTTGATCTTAATCAAGCAACAATGCTAGCTAGACGTGGGGCAGTGGAATGGCATAGAGATGGATTTCTAGATAATTCAGCTGAAATGGAAAAGTTTAAGAATTTTTTGAAAGATGGCAGTAAGACAACACAAGATACATTGAACTTGTCAATGTTATACTTGTTGCGATTCTTTTCTGAAGATACACAATGGCCACGCGAAGAATTAAAAGATACGTATGGAGAACTTCATCGAATATTTCTTTCTCATATGCAGGGAACATCAGAAGAGATGAAAATCTCGTCAGTTTGGTTGCATACACTACTTAATTTAGGCTTACCAAAAGATCAATATCGAAGTTTATTTGAAGATCTGACAGTGACGTGGAGAAAATATGCATCTAGAGAGTATTTTAGCACTTTAGTGCCAGTTCTTAGTCAATCTGCAGATATTCCTTGTCCAGATCTCTTATCTAGATGTCGTCTTGTACATCAGGTTCAAGATCTGGCATCCAAAAATAAAAATTTTGGGATAGAAGAATGGGCAGAAGTTGAAGATAAATTAATACCAAAGGATTGGGACACATATTTTGGTTTATTGCACTCTGCCCAAAATGACTATCAGTTCTTAGCAGATTGGTATGAGCAGATTCAAAATAAGGATATAGATTGGACACCTACGTCAGCTCTGCGAGTCAATGATTATTTTATTGATTGGATTGTTGAAGAGCCTGAGTCGATAAAAAGATCAATACTAGCACGTGCTCTTCTACCTTTTGTTCAATTCATTGTTCATTACCGTGATTTTCCAAGAATTGATGATGTTGATCTCTACGAAAACTTAGCTGAAGCAATGCGTATATTTTCCAGTAAGAACGAGGAGACGTTACAGGGCTTAATTAAGCTCTTGGATGGTCTTTTACTTAAGAAACCGGGAGAAGCCGATGCGCAGTGGCGCTACATGAAAGAATGGCTAACATTTCAGCCGATTCTACGTTTGCTATCTTCAATATTTGACTGTATGGAGTTATTTCGGGACTATGGCGTTCCGGGAATGGAAATCAAGCCCGTTTGGGATGAATGGGTTGGTAGGCTATATGACAAGTTTGAAAAAGATATGGATTCATTGAGAGATTATCTGATTCTACTTGGTGAAGAGGTATCTGGTAATTATGACGTATTGGAACTGCTTCGTAAACAGGTTCAGGATATTGCACAAGATAACAGCGATCCACTACAAAAATTGCAAAATATGAAAATCACCATTTTTTCCTGTAGAGAGAAGGCAGCTAATCGCGCTGCTGACCAAATAATGAAACGAAATTCCCTTATTACAGTTAATGTTTGTACGAGTGATCGGGCTACAGATCAAACGACGGCATATGCTAGAAATTCTGATTTATCAATTGTGGTTACGGCATGTATCTCCCATGCTCTAACGTATGGTATTAAAGACCATTTGTCGTATGAGCCAATTTATCCTAGAAGTTCTGGAGAGGCGGGAATTATTACACGACTTGAGGAGTATGCTATGAGTTTGAATGCGAGTTAGAATGGAAATATAGTTACAACACAAGTTTCTTGAAAAATAGAGAAATTTGGTATGGAGGATCTGAGGGCATAAGTACTCGTTATAGCCAAGAAGTATAAGGACTTCGGCTGTTAGCTAGCTTACTTTGCCCGCCTTTTCGTATAAGAGCGCAAACGTAATAAATATAGCCGACAGTTTGCTTTTAGCAGTAAGCTGGAATGCGCGTTTTGTCGTAGTAACTTATCCAGGAGAAACTGGCATAGTGGAACGAATCATACAAAGGTAATTTGGCAATGCGTGACCGCAACGAAAAAGGGCAGGAAGCATTGTCCGCATAGCAAGGCTCTATTCGAAAATGTAATTGAAGGTGCTTTTCTTGAATCTTATCAAAGATTGTGCAGTAATCATACGGATGTATTAGATGAGTTGATGGGAAATATGGAAATGGTTCTTAGTAATCAGAACCATATTCGGCAACTAAATAAAGTGAAAAATGAAATCAAGCTATTGGAGCAAAAGCGCTGTAAGCTCATTGATCTTTGCTTGGATGAAAAAATAGATCGAGTTACTTATGAGGAACTGGAAGTCCAACTCAATAAGCTTTTAGCTGAGCAAGCTCAGCTAGAGAGAGGCTCGCAGCAGGAAATTGATTTGGAAAAGAGATTGGAGCATTTGAGAAGGGTGCTGCAAAAGCATGAAGTGCTTTCTTCCTTTGACCTTAATGTATTCGAAAGCATTGTCGAGAAGGTTATTGTAGGAGACTTTGCTGATCCTACACACAGCCAGAACCACACGGGCTGAAGTTCATTTATAAAACGGGCTTCACAAATACCGTCGAAAGCAAGAGTGGAGGTGTACAGTTTACTAACTTGGAGTTGATGTAAAGGATAATCCCTGCTTTTTCATCCAGTAAATTTAGATTTCTATTTCTATACAGAAGAACAGAGAGAGGAATGAACTCCTCTTTTTCCTACAACAAAAGAACCTACCTCACAGGCAGGTTCTTTTCTCTATCATCCTTTAAGTAACTGCAACACCGCTTGTGGATTCTGATTGGCCTGGGCCAACATCGTTTGGGCCGCTTGCATAAGCATATTGGATTTTGTCATATTCGAAATTTCCTTGGCCATGTCTGCATCACGAATACGTGATTCGGCCGTCATTTGATTTCCGGCAGAATTATTCACGTTGTTTAAGGTGTGTTCCATACGGTTTTGCAATGCGCCATAAATCGCCCGATAGTGCAGAACTTTTTCAATGGCTCCATCCGCTTTGGCTAATGCTTGTTCTGGTATGGAGGGGGGAAGCAGCCCTAAATCCTTGATGCCCAATCCCTGTGTGCCCACATTGAAAAGGGGGATAACAAGGGTCTCGTCTTTGTTAGCTCCTGCTTGAATGGTAAGTTTTGGCGGGAGATAGTCGATATCCGTAATGTCTGTATCCACGGTGGTTTCAATATGTTTAGTTTCAACGGTTTCTAGCGTTTGCTCAAACGGTTCATAATTTAATGAAAATGGGCCATATGTAAAGGCAAAAGTCACACTCGAACCGCTAGGTACGTTTAGCTGCCAATTAAAATTTACTTGGGGCTGTCCTGCCGCGGGATTATCTATGGAAAGCTTTGTTGGCGATAAAGATCCAGGCGGAAACTGTATGCCTGCGTTAGCCTCTGTCCCCGTCATGGTAAAGGAGCTGCCCCCGGGTGGACTTATTACGGTATGGCCATTAGCCAACGGGCTTGCACCGGCACCGGTGATAACTGAATTTGTCGGCGGGTTAACTATATTACTTAGATTAATATTCATGTCGAATGAATCTTTATTAGTGATTTCATATCTGATTTCCATCGAGTTATCGGCTAAAAGAGTCCTGTATCTCAGAATGGACAGGTCTGTACCGGGAAACCACATATGATCCCAAGCGGGATCACTGCCTTCGTTGCTGCGGTTTGTATATACAACTTCTCTCGAGCTTCCGTTAACTTCAATATCCTCCAGCATCGAACCGTATGCATTAATAAAGTTTCTAGGACCGAAACTGGTTTTATTCATGCCATGAGAGTACCAGTAGGCAGGTTTGGAAAACTCGGGATCGTTCACAGCGGTCAGCGATTCATAAACAGTCTTATTGGTGTCTGTTTTGGTTGTGGTTAGTGTGTCAACATTATATTCATTAAATGCTTCTGTTCCATCCGGTAAAACAAGAGGTGTAATATTGTTCGTATTTGAGAAGGTATGGGTCGTTTCGGATGTATCGGAACTACTGATTACATGTTTTGCTTCATCCGGTGTTCCTCGTGGTTTGTATACGATCGTTTTGTTTATGGAAGATACCGGTGGTGGGTCACTTGCCGAAAAAGTACTGCTGCTGCTTGAACGATCAGCCAATATTTTATAATCGTTTCTTGCTAACAAGTTCATCGTATTGAACGAGGTTTTCTTTGAAAGACTTTCGATTTCATCCGTAAGCTGATGGATTTCCGTGTCAATTTTTCGCCGGTCTTCATCGGTAAGGGGATCATTTAATCCTCGAATGGTCAGTTCCCTTTGTCTTTGTAAAATCTCCGTTATCTCTTGTAAACCGCCCTCTGCAGTTTGAATAAGCGAAATGCCATCCTGAACGTTTCTGGATGCCTGATATAACCCTCTGATTTGTGCCCTCATTTTTTCGGATATAGCCAACCCGGCAGCATCGTCAGAAGCTTTATTGATTCGTAACCCCGAAGAAAGTTTCTCCAGACTACTCCAACTTGCTTTAGAATTTTTTTGCAGCGTGTTATTTATCCTATAAGCAGGTATATTGTGGGATATTTTCATTTTTTCATACCTCTATACCAATGATGTGATAGGATTATTTTACCATGACTAGAGAACTAGCGAACATAAAATTAACATAAAAGTTTACATAACAGGGATGTGAAAATAAGTTCGGAATAAAGAGGTCCGTTAAGTACATGGGAAAGTAACTCGCCTGTATTGGATGAAGATCGATATGTGTTTATTGTCTTGCATTAGTAGAGAGTGGGAGGCCATAGTATTGGGCATACCTATTTAGCTTTTTATGTTTTGAATTGTTTTACAATTAGCTACAATCTTAGATATCCATTTCATTTATAACTAAACATTCTCTAACATTTGATCAATTACACTGGTTATAATCGATATAACCAGAGCCCCTAGGTGGTTCCAGGATAAAAGTAAGTGTGGCGAGAGGAGATAAATGCACATTCAAAAGTTTCGCTACGAATTAACCCGCGGGTTAGGAAGCATTATTCTCTATCTGAAGGAGGCCCCCGCGCTTACATATCGGCATCTAGATGCTATAGCAGATGCTTGCATTCGTAACACCGCGTACGATCCCCAATGTGATGGAAGCAGGGAAGCCTATCTATGGGAGGTCATCCAGCTCTCCAAGGCTTCCCCTATTTTGCAGGAACGAATTCTCGATGCTTTGGGAGACGAAGTGAATGGGTGGGACCTCCTGCAAGTGTATCGATTGGCGAAAATCTTTGCTTCTCACGGCAATCCGGCGGCGGTAGATGCCATGAAAAGAGGCTTCCGTTACGATGAAGAATGGAATTGTTTCGTAGGCGGGGAAGAGATTATTGAGGCCGAGGGAGCACACGGTTTTTTGTTTGTGGCAAAGGAGATCGGCAAGCGGATATTGTCTTCCGGCTATGAAGGGGATACTTTCGTATGGGAATCTGCCAAGGAGTTTCTAGGCGGGGAAAAGGCAGCGGCTCTCCTGGTAGAATCCGCGAAGGACGAAAGAATTCAGGCATTTTATCAATCCGCACTCCGGGACGAGTATGATTACTCTCTATTAAACGGCCGCAAGGCTCTTTCCTATGATGAATTTAAATCTTCCATTGAAGCGGGTGGAAAAGCCCGGTACCCATACATTGCATGGGGCATGCGTGCGTCTAAGGAAGACTTGTTCAAAGCTGCTGAGGACTTATTGAAAGAAGAAAATCCGAAAAAGCTGGAAGCTTATTTGTCTATATTCGTTAAACCGTCTTTTCCGCTTGACCCGCAAAAAATTATAGAGCTGGCACAATCCAAAAATAAACGTCTGCGTTCAGCGGCCATTCGTGCACTTCGCAATCTGAAGGACGAGCGTATCCATCGGCTTGCCGTCCAACTGATCTGTCAACGGGAGACAGAGATAGAGGCTCTGGAGCTATTCACTCTTAATTATGAGGAGAATGCCCTGCCTTTATTGGAACGTGTCGCTTTTAAGAAGCATAACAAGCACTCGTTTCATAATATGGAGTTGGATATGGTCAACATTTTTGAAAAAAATCCTACAGTATCGTGTCAAAAGATTATGATCGAACTGTACCAAAAAGGACTTTGCTCCCCTTGCAGACGGCGAGCTGTAGAAATTATGCTGGCCAATCACATGCTGCCTGCCGCTTTGCGGGATGAAATCCGGTATGATTGCAATCCGGATATCCGCGAACTTTGGATGAAAAGCGCAAACGCCGGGCTTCCCTAGCCGACGCCTGCGCTTATTTTCTTCTATAGAACTTTTCCCAATCGTTTATTACTTCCGCGTGTGTCAATAATTGTTCTCTTAGCCACTGGAATGTTTTCCATTCATGTGCCGCTTTGCCGGCCTGCCTTTTGGTCCAACCGGTGCTTAGGTGCTGTTGGTCTTTAAATACCGGCGACTTTTTTACACTTCTGCTCATTGGGTTCTCTAACTCCTCCTTTTGGGAAGCTAGAGACCGTCTAATATTTTCATAGTTCACCCCGGCGTTTGAGTTATTCAATCCGTAGATATAAACGGAATCGATACAGGAAAAGTTACTTTTTAAGGAAAAGAAATAGTAAATACATAATCAGGAGGATTAATTTTATGGAATTAAAACGATTAACGGATCGTGTTTTTTATACGATGTTCAGCAAAGAGTCCGATAGACCGGTTCTCGGTTATATTCATGGACAAAAGCGTTCTTTAATGGTGGATTCGGGCAATTCTAAATTCCATGTTGCATCATTTAACGAAGCAGTACGTAAGGAAGGATTGAGAATACCTGAAATCGTTGCGATTACGCATTGGCACTGGGATCATACTTTTGGGATGCATGCGGTGGAGGGGATTACCATTGCCCACGAAAAAACGAATGATAAACTAGCGGAACAAGCTAAGTGGGAATGGTCAGATACGGAAATGAAAAAGAGATTAGAGGCAGGGGTCGAGATTGAATTTGCGGATACCTGCATTCGGAATGAGTACCCTTCGCTTTCGGAGATAAGAGTGGTGACTTCTGATATCTCTTTCAACGGAACGATGGAAATCGATTTGGGAGGCATTACGGTACAATTACATCATGTAACCTCTCCGCATAGTGACGATTCTGTCTGCATATTGGTGCCTCAAGAACGCGTATTATTTATCGGCGATGCTGTTGGAGTGGATTATTATAAGGATTGCTACTTGGATAAAGATAAATTGCGTTCTTTACTTACAGCGATTGAAGAATTTGATTTTGAGACGTGTGTAGTCGGACATGCCGAACCGGTGAGTAAACAAAAAATTATTGCCGTCATGAATTCTCTTCTGGCACGTTAAGAACATTTATAGGGGAGCGGCAACTGGGACGACTTTCGCAGTTCGAAAGAGTGACTTTCTTCTGTAAAATCCTTCAAAACTCCTGTCGAAAAACCGATATAAAAGGAGCACTTGTAAAAAAAGGAGAGTACTGGGATGTCTAAACGCAGCAAAATGAGTTTTTTGATCGGAATGGCCGTTGTCCTGCTGGTTGTTATGTCGGGGTGTGGAAGCAAGGAAAAGACTGAAGATGTAAAACCGGCGGAGACGGCTAAGAGTTCGCCTGCAAATACCGCCAATCCGGCAAATGCCTCGGCTAAGCCAAAAGAGCCGGCTCCAGAGTCTAAACTAAGTGAGATCAGCAACTTTATGATTTCGTCTTTTTGGAATGAAGGATTTGTGGACATCACTTGGTTTGTCAAAAACGGCACAGGCAACACAGGTAAAAAGCTGGATGTTGATTTCACCATAGAGCGCCTGGGCAAAGCGATGGAGAAAAAGGCGGAATACGATACGTACATTCAGGGACTGGACGCCAAGTACGATAACGTGAAGCAAGTATGGACCAAGCTCTCAAAAGAAACCGACAGCCTGTATAAGCAGTCTGAAGGAAAATACACCGAAGGCCAACGATAAAAGCTACAAGTTCGATACGGGATTATTTCAGCAGTACAGCAATGCTTTTAGAGATGATGTGCAGGCTTTGAACAAGAAGCAATAAGCGTGTGAGGTCTCCAACTACGTGACCTGATCGCTGAAAAGGCGTGGAGTTCTGCTCCAAGCCTTTTTTTGTTGCCGGCTGTTCAATCCGTTCGAACGAGTTTCTTGTGGTTGAGCATAGCAGTCATGCGTACGAAGGGGAAGGAGATGGCCGCCGCCATGTGACGCCGAGCACCGTGCGCTGCGAAAATTCCACGTCGGATGCTCTCCGCCATTCTCCATCCGTCAAATTTTCGCCAACCGCTCCTTATAAATCCCGTAGTTTTCCTCATCGAAGCAAACAAAATAAATCTGCTCCAGCCCTTGCGGACCGGCCATCAAAAAAGTCTTCACCGCCGCCAGAGCTATGTCAGCCGCAAGGGGTTTCGGAAACCGGTAAATGCCTGTGGAGATGTTTGGAAAAGCAACGCTTCTCGCGTGTTGTCCAGCGGCCAGCGCAAGCGAATTCCGGTAGCAGCTTCCGAGCTTGTCCGCCTCGCCGCCGGTTCCTCCGTTCCAGACGGGGCCCACGGTGTGAATGACATAGGAAGCGGGCAGATTCCCCGCTGTCGTAAGGACGGCTTCGCCGACTTGGCAGCCTCTCTGCCGTTCGCGGATTTTGATGCACTCTTCGAGGATTTTGCGGCCTCCCGCTCGATGGATGGCTCCGTCCACACCGCCGCCTCCGAGCAGGCTTGTGTTAGCGGCATTGACGATGACATCGGCCGTTACCTTGGTGATGTCTCCTTTTATAAGCGTCAGGGTGGTTTGATTCACCTTCACATTGACTTCCATATGGTTTCCTCCTGAAACGGTATGCTTAATCGGCGTACGCAGCTAAACTCATTCCTCTGGCTAGTGTCATTTTGAGAAGCCTGCACTGCAGAAGATTGTTTAGCCGGGTTTTTCTCTCTACTAGTTATCGGATTTCGTTACCTCTCAATTGAACTGACAATTAACAGGGCCCGCGAATGAGTCAGGCAATAAAAGTACTAACCGTACTTCAAACGCTCACTCTGTACACTCCTCTGCATCCTTCCAACGGTACGCCTTTCTACTTCCTTACCCCTCACGATTAGCCATCGAACGTATACCCATAATAATTCCCGGATGTTTTCGAGCAAGCGGAAACCAGAATCTTTTTCACACAAAAAAGGCAAACTTTTCTCCGGTCGTAATACTTTCGCCATGTTCGCGAGGCCAAAAATGAGCGAAGATAGGTACAGAAGGCGGGCACGTTAAACGGCCCACTGGATAAAATCACCGAGGCGCCTGGACGGGTTACTTCGACTTTTAATCGGCTGGTCGTTGGTTCGAGTCCAACTTCCTCCATGGGGAGGAATAGCTCAGATGGTAGAGCAGCATGTACCTGTCCGACCTATTTCCTCGGTGATACTTACAAAAGAAATGCGGAGCGAGGCGTCGGAAAGGGTTTCTTCGACTTATTAGGGTTAAGTATGACGGTGTCCGACGGATGCCGCGAACCTTTTCAACCACTTTCCTCGCTCCGCTTCTACTCAAAAAATGAATATCCGGCGAGGCGCCTGGACGGGTTCCTTCGAGCTTATCGACCAATGGCAATACCCCGGGCAGTACGGCAGGTTCGACTCCTGCAGCAGACCTGTTCCGCTTTTTCTTCGCCGGAGTTCTTTCTAAAAAAGGAGTGTGTGAATCATGAGTATGGCAAAAAAGTTGTTCGGCGCTCTCAGACCGGACACCTACAATAAAGACGGCTATCCCGCTTATACGCGTTCTGCGGAAGAGCGGTACGTGCAGACGCTGATGACGAATACGATGGGGAACACGTTTTATGCGGACCAGCAGGAGCTGGTCGATGATGCGGCGCAGCTTCATCATGAGATGGCCGAAACCGATCCGAATTTTATGGCCAGGGCGATTGTGTTTGCCCGAAACGCGGGTTTTATGCGGCTTCAACCTTTGTTCGGGCTCGCGATCCTTTCCATGTACCGTCCGGATTTGTTTGCAAAAATTTTCCGGCAGGTGGTTCGGATTCCGTCGGACTTGGCTGATTTTCTGACCATTCTGAACGGGCTCGGTCGTGGAGAAGGCGGTCGCGCCGTGAAACGGCAGGTGAACCGGTTCCTGTCCGAGGTGTCCGAATACTGGGCGATGAAGTACAACGGACGCGGTCGCGGATACAGCTTGGGCGACGCTATTGCGACGGCGCATCCGAAGCCGAAGGATCTGCAGCAGCAAGCGCTGTTCCGCTATTTGCGCGGAATGGAGGCCAATCTGGCGCTGCTGCCGCAGGTCGAGGCGCTGGAGAGCTTGAAGGCGGCAGCAACCGAGGAAGAGCAGATCCGCTGGATCGAACGCGGCAAGCTGCCTTATGAGACGGTGACGGGAGCGATCAAGCCGTCGAAGGCGGTCTGGGAGGCGCTGCTGTACCAGATGCCGACGTTTGCGCTGCTCCTCCATTTGAACGCGATGCAGCGGGCGGGTGTGCTTCAAGATGCGCGGCACGTGGAGTATATCGTGCGGCGGTTGACCGACCCGCAGGCGCTTCGCAAAGCGAAGATCCTGCCGTTCCGGCTGGCGACGGCTTTCCGGCAGGTGGAGCATCCTGAGCTGAGAGACGCTTTGCGCGAAGCGGCGGAGCTTACGTTTGACAACCTGCCGGAGCTGGGCGATCAGACGGCGATTTTCCTCGACATCTCGGGCTCGATGAACGGACAGTACCTGGAGACCGGCGCCGTTTTTGCCCTCGCGCTGTATAAAAAGACCCGCGGAAGTTCCCTGTTCTGGCTGTTCGACACGGAGGTCATGGATGCGAAGCCTTCCCGCAAAGACAGCATTTTGACCCAGGCTGCGCAGATTCATGCACGGGGCGGCACGGATACGGGAGCGCCCGTCCGCCAGCTTATCCGTGAGCGCAAGATAGTGGACCAGATCGTGATGATCACAGACGAGCAGCAGAACAGCGGCAGCGCGTTCTACGAGGAGCTGAAACGGTACCGTTCCAAGGTGAACCGCGACGTTAAAGCGTTCATCATCGACATTGCGCCTTACCGCCATGCGATGGTTCCCGTCCAAGATCCGCATACCTACTACATTTACGGCTGGAGCGACACGGTGCTGTCCTACATCGCCCAGACTGTGCAGGGTTATTCGGGACTGACGGAGCAGGTGGCGGCGCTGGATTTGGAGAATTTGAATTAAGCCGCTAAGGAAACGGACGAAAGGGTCAAGGAGCGTATCTCGAAGCTGGTTGAGGAGCGGGGATTGTAAGCTATAAATGGGGCATACGCCTGTGGTTTGGGATAAAACCCGATGACGAGCGGGCATGAGCACCTATGTAAACAAGGAGCTGATTAAATCAAGATGGCGTATCAAAATATAGATGGAGTACTCGTCTGGGGAAAACCGGACGAAGGCGCGCTTGCACAGGCGAAAATGTGCGCACAGACAGGCCGTGTCGTCCGATCGCTGCTTATGGCCGATCACCATAAAGGCTACAGCCAGCCGATCGGCGGCGTCGTTGTCTACGATGGCCAAATTTCTCCTTCTGGAGTCGGGTATGACATTGCGTGCGGGAACAAGGCGGTGAGAACGTCGTTGTATGCCGCGGATATCAAACCGAAGCTGGGACAAATTATGGACCGGATTGTCCGCAAAATATCGTTCGGGGTAGGGCGCACAAACAAAGAAAAAGTCGACCACGCCCTATTCGACGATCCGGACTGGAGCGTTTATGCGGCAATAGGTAAGCAGGAGCACGATAAATTAAAAACGCTGGCCCGTGACCAGCTCGGCACGGTCGGCAGCGGAAACCACTATGTCGATTTGTTTGAAGAAGCGGAAACCGGCCGGCTGTGGATCGGCAATCATTTCGGCAGCCGCGGCTTCGGGCACAAAACGGCGAGCGGGTTCATGAACCTCGCAGCGGGTCGAGAATTTCTTGCCAACGCCCCGGGCGAGAAGATGGACCAGGCCCCCGTCCTGCTCGATCTGGACAGCGAACTTGGGGAGATGTATTACCGCGCCATGAAGCTGGCGGGCCGCTACGCTTATGCCGGGCGGGATTTCGTGATTAGGGAAGTTTTGTCCATTCTGGAGACGGAAGCAGACTTCGAGGTGCACAATCACCATAACTATGCCTGGAAAGAGGAACATGACGGGAAAGGCGTAGTTGTCGTTCGAAAAGGAGCAACCCCTTCCGCTCCGGGACAGCTCGGTTTTATCGGCGGAAGCATGGGTGACATTTCCGTCATCGTGAAGGGAAGAGACACGGATGAAAACCGGGATGCCTGTTACAGCACCGTTCACGGGGCCGGCCGGATCATGAGCCGCACCCAGGCGGCAGGCAAAATGAACTGGAAAACCCGTTCCCGATCGGGCGGACAAATATCGACGTCTCAAATGCTGACAGCGGTGCGGGAGTTCGGAGTCGAGCTGCGTGGAGCGGGAACGGACGAGAGTCCGTTTGTTTACCGCAAGCTGCAGGAAGTACTGGACGCGCACGCGGAAACGATCGAAGTTCTGCACGTTTTAAAGCCGATCGGCGTGTGCATGGCAGGGGCGGACGAATTTGATCCGTATAAGGACTGAAGAGAATAGCTCTACCAAAAAGGCCACGAGCATAAGCTCTACGGCCTTTTTGATTATGCAGGGCTCATATTTCCGGCGGGCGGAGCCGCATCAATTTGTCGGCGTCTACGGCAATCCTTCGCAATGGGAACAATTCAGCGTTGGGCGATTGTTTTCCCATCTGCTTTTTCAGCTTGCATAATTCCAATAAATGCCTGCTTGCCCGCAGTTGTATTTGCCAATATTCTGTCATACAATTTTTTGTAACGTGAAAGGGGCGCCAAGCAGAAAACGCAGCGCTGCCGCTTCATCCGGATTGCATCACACTAAGTTAGGGGGAACGGTGTTACGAACCGGAAACGGAAAAACATGAAAAGCAGATAACGAACACATACGAAGGGGAGCGTTCTTTTGGAAGCCAAACAATTAACCAGAGGACTGAAGCCGCGGCATATCGAGCTGATTGCGCTCGGGGGCACGATCGGCGTCGGGCTGTTTATGGGATCGGCCAGTACGATTAAATGGGCCGGACCTTCCGTGCTGCTGGCTTATCTTTTGGCCGGAATTATTATGTTTTTTGTCATGCGGATCATGGGGGAAATGCTTCTGCTCGAACCGGTGACGGGCTCGTTCGCGACGTTTGCCCACCGGTATATCGGCCCGCTCGCCGGTTATGTGACCGCCTGGAGCTACTGGTTCTTATGGGTCACGGTCGGCATGGCCGAGGTTACGGCGATCGGAATTTACACGGGATACTGGTTCCCGGACATTCCCCAGTGGATTCCGGCCTTGATAGGCGTGGGAATCATTGCGGCGGCTAATCTGGCGGCGGTAAAATTTTACGGAGAATTCGAGTTCTGGTTTGCCATGATCAAGGTTGTCGCCATCGTGTTCATGCTGGTGATCGGCACGGCCATGATTTTCTTCGGGTTCGGGAACGGCGGGCAGCCTATCGGTCTGTCGCATCTGTACAGCCATGGGGGCTTTTTTGCCGGGGGGCTGAAAGGGTTCCTGTTTGCGCTCTGCATCGTAACGGCCGCCTACCAGGGCATCGAGATGGTCGGTATTACGGCGGGCGAAGCCGAAAATCCGAAACATACGCTGCGCAAAGCGATCAAAAACATCATCTGGCGCATTCTGATCTTTTATGTGGGCGCTATTTTCGTGATCGTGACGATCTATCCGTGGAACCAGGTCGGTGAAATCGGCAGTCCGTTCGTCATGACCTTCGCCAAAGTGGGCATTGTCGCCGCAGCGGGCATTATCAATTTCGTCGTTCTCACAGCGGCGATGTCGGGCTGCAACAGCGGGATATACAGTGCGGGCAGAATGTTGTACACGCTGGCTCAGAACGGGCAGGCCCCCAAATTTTTCGGCAAGGTATCCAAAAGCGGCGTCCCGAGAAACAGCATTATCACGACCATTTCTTTGCTGCTGATCGGTGTGCTTTTCAATTACTTGGCGCCGGATTCCAAGCTGTTCCTGTACATTTACAGCGCCAGCGTTCTGCCGGGGATGATTCCCTGGTTTGCGCTTGCCTTCAGCCAGTTTAAATTCCGGAAAAAGTGGAAGCACGAGATGGCGGATCATCCGTTCAAATCGCGTTTTTTCCCGGTCAGCAACTATATCACCATCGTGTTCCTGTTCCTCGTCATCATCGGCATGTGGTTCAACCCGGATACCCGGGTGTCCCTGATCGTCGGAGCCGTGTTCATTGCGGTCGTCATCGTGGGGTTCTATGTTTTTGGTATCGGGAAGCGGCAGATAGCCGGAGAAAATGAGGAAGCGTAATCGGCTAAAAGAGCCGGGCGAATTCGGGCGAAAGCCTGGATTTGGCCCGGTTTTTTTTGATGTGTACAGTTCATTCTGATCTCATGTGTTATATTCTCTGAATAGTATATATTAATCCACTATCATGGATTTCATATTATATAAATGGTATATTATAGGTGTTTATATAAACATAAACCAAATAATGGAGGATGATCAACTGTGTTCAAAATGAAGAAAATTGTCCCGGCCTTAGTGATAACCGCGTCTCTATTATTGTCGTCCCAGTCCGCGTTAGCCATTTCGGGGTTAGCGGATACAAGAAGCGAGGCCCTAAATGTATACCCAAATACAGACTATGCGTGGACGCTGGATACGGCGGGGGATGAAGATTGGTTCTATTGGACCAATTCTACCAGCAGCACTCAAAGTTTATCCGGCTCTCTACTATCTCCATCAGGAAAAAATTTTAATTTGCAGCTTGTTCTTGTAACTTCGGGAGGATGGGAGCATGTTATCAACACCAACGATAACGGTCCGGGTCAATATGATGGCTTCAGTTCGACTCTTCAACCCGGAGATACAATTTACTTTAAAATTAGAGCGAGCGGTTATGATTACGATAAATCTAACCCGTATAAATTTAATTTTAAAGTAAGTTAACTTGATGAATATTTCCAATATCTGGATCATTTATAGTAACTGAATTTAACAATACAGCACGCTTCCATCTGGTTGCGTGCTGTTTAATTTTGGAATAACTATTGAAAAACGACATGAATGTCGTTTATAATCGAGCTAGCATCATACACACATTTCTTTGAACGGAGCTATAAAAAATGTCTCCCAAAGTGAACGAGGAATACAAAAAGCAAAAGAAAACCGCCTTGCTGCAATCGGCCAAACAGGTGTTTATCCGCAAAGGGTATAACGGAGCGACCATGCAGGACATCATGGAAGAGGCTGGCGTGTCGAGGGGAGCCTTATACGCCTACTTCGATAACATTGAGCATGTTTATCTGGAACTGCTGCGGCATGAGGACCGGAAGCATGAGAACTATTTTCGCAGTGACGACACGGAGAACAGCTGGCAGCAGGTAAAGAATTGGCTTAAAAATCAGCAGGCCGAAATCGGGAGCATGGAGGAGAATTTAGTACTGGCGAACTCGCAGTTTTTCTCATCGGCCCAATACCGGAACAACAAAGACGCCTATCCTTACATCGCGGCACGCTATGAGGGGACCCTGGAAGTGCTGACCGGATTTTTTGAAAAAGGGGCAGCGCTGGGCGAATTTGCACCGCGTCTTCCGGCCGAAACCATTGCACGGTATCTGATTTCGTTTATGGATGGGTTAATCATGGATACGGCCCATATGGGTCCCGGAAAAACGAAAGTGAAGGAGCAGCTGGATGCTCTGCTTTTTACACTGGAAGCTATGCTCGGTCCGGTTGGGAATAAGGCGGAGGCGACGGAAAAGGAGAACAAAGAGGATGATATTTGAATCTTCGAGAGTAGCTTTTCGAAAAATGACAGAAGATGACGCAGTCGTTTACCATACTTGGAGAAACGACATGGAAGTGATGAGAACGACCAATCCTTCCCTGGATTTGGTTACATTTGCGGATACCCGGCAGTTTGTGGAGCAGGTGATTTTGGGATCGGGCACGTCCAAAAGCTATATGATCCTGGATAAGCCGTCCGGGCGGCCCATCGGAATCACCTCTTTGACTGGGCTTGATTTTAAAAATCGCAGCGCAGAGTGCATTCTCGACATCGGTGAGAAAGAATTTTGGGGCAAAGGCTACGGAACCGAATCGTTAAGACTGCTGCTTGATTACGCGTTTCTTGAATTGAATCTGCACCGGGTATCCTTGCGGGTGTTTGCTTTTAACGATAAAGCCGTGGCTTTGTACGAAAAGATAGGGTTCAAACGGGAGGGAATCTCCCGGCAGGCGCTATTCAGGGAGGGGCAGTGGCACGACATTTTACATATGGGGATCCTTCAAGAGGAGTATAAGTGTGGTTGACGGAATGAGGGTGGCCTGGAGGCTGCTAACTCTGCTGAAATATCAGGTCCAATATGAATAAAAGGTGATCGAACATAAAAAGAGAAAAAATCATGGATCGATTGATGCTTTTGTATACGATGGATTTGTCCAGACCTTTTCCCTATAAAGATCTTGAGCTAATCAAGCAAGACTTTGCGCTTGAACTGTCCTTACTTTCTGAGGAAGTTTGTTTAAATGCCGATTTTAATGATTATTGTGCGACTGTCGCGGGAACGATTAGTTCTGTCTTAAGCGGGAGTGAGGAAAGTATTCCTTCACGGCAGATGCATTTAATGAAGATGAACTTTTTTGAAAGATTCCCCACTTATAATTTATAGAAAATAAGGTCTCTGACTATCCAGCCTTTCAGAAAGAACTCAATAGTTTTGAAGAAGCAAGAGTGCTGGTGCTGCGGTATTTTATTAGGTGAGCGGTGAATGAACATGAAATTATGGAAAAAGTCCTCTACGGATGCACATTTTGATGACATAGATTTTCATGACGCGCTAGTGGAGCGGATTGAGGTAAAAGAACGGGAGATTATTGTTGAACTTGAATCAGTTAACATTTTGCCGGGGCACCCGCTCAATCCCTACGATGTTGCTAAAAACACGGACAGATGCAGATTAATTTTCCGGCAGGTCCTTTCAAATCAAGCTGTCATCTACTCCCCAGAGGAGAATGTTTCGCAGCCAATTCCGTGCACAGACTTTAAAAGATTAGAGATTCTTAAATTCGAACATTTCCAATCGGGTGAGTCTCAAATCTTCAAAATTTTTGGAGCAGACGAACAGTTTTGCGAGTGGGAAGTGAGGGCGGAAGGTTTTGTCCTCCAGTGGAACGAGTTTAGGGAAGATGCCTGGTTTGTAGGATGGGAAAAAGATTAATAAATTTGCCAAGCGGTGGTCTAAATGAAGAGAATTCATATTATCGGGTCGGTCGGGAGCGGCAAAACGACTTTGGCCAGAAGGCTGTCATCGGAGATGGGGCTTCCTTTTTATGAGCTGGACAACGTGGTCTGGAAAAGAACGTCAACGGGAGACGTAAGACGAACGGACGAGGAACGCGATGCCTGTCTGGCCGAAATTGTCCAAACTGGCGCTTGGATCACGGAAGGTGCTCATCAAGCCGGCTGGGTCGGACCTTGCCTGGAACGCGCGGAAGTGATCGTTTTTCTGGATACGCCGTATTCCACGCGGCTTAGACGCATCAGCCGGTTTATCCGGCAGAAGACCGGGCGGGAGCAGGCGAATTATAAGCCGACGTGGACCATCCTGTGGAGGATGTTCTGCTGGAATCACCGATTCCAGAGAGAAGGCAGGCTGGAAGCGATGGAGCTGCTACAGCCGTATGAGCACAAACTGCTGATTTTAAAAGACAACTGTTTGCCGTATTCGTCGATTTTAGCTGATGTCAGGAAGGGCAAGCAGATCGACGTTCAGACAGAACGTTCTTCCACGACCCACCATCCATAAAAAATCAATCGAACGAAGGAGAAATGAACATGAATATCACCGTCGATCAGCGGCAGAATTCGAAAATCGCCGTAGTTTCAAGCGAGGACGTGATCATTAGCAGCGTAAACGATGCGCTCGACTTAATGGCCGACATTCGTTACAACTACGAAAGCGATAAAATGCTTCTCAAAAAGGAACAGCTTACGGAAGATTTTTTTGAGCTGAAAACGAAATTGGCCGGAGACATTTTGCAGAAATATATTAACTACCAGTTTAAGATTGCCATCGTGGGGGATTTCAGCGGGTACGACAGCAAGAGCCTTAACGATTTTATTTACGAGTGTAACCAGGGGAACAACGTGTTTTTCAAAGGAACCGAAGCGGAGGCGCTGGATGCGCTGCATGGGGTATGATCGATTTTCTGAAAACAAAAAATAGTGAGGCTTACGCCGAGATTGTGGAGATAGCGGAGCGTCCGGATATGCTTTTCTCCAATGATCCGCTCCAGATGGAAGCGGAAGCCCTTTACAACATGCGCACCATTCAGCGGTTGAACAAAATCATTAAGAATAACAAATTGTCCCTGGGTGAGCTGGAAGATATATTCGCTTTTGTAGAGTCGGCGTGGGCCGCTTACTTGGTGAAATTTTATCGAGAAAAAACATTTATCTTTTACCTGTGGGGAGATTACCAAATTCCTGCGATTCGGTTTTCCGTCATCTCCTATAAGGTGGGGCGGGGGCTGCCTTTCGCAAGTAAGGTGAATCAGGTCAGCGATCGTAAAGAAGTTTTGCTGGCCTATCGGGAGAAAGTTTGTTTCGACGGCATACAAATTTTGCGGCATGAAGAAGATTCGGACACGACTAACGCAAAGGAAGAAGAAGCGGTGTATACGCCCACGGTATACACTAGGATGATCGAATGTTAAGGTGACGACTCCATGAAAAAAAGAATTCGAAAAAAACTGCACAAGCGGTATTTAGGAGAGCTTGTTTATCGTATTAGTACATCCGCGCACTGGCGGAAGAAGCTTATGGAAGAGACAGAGACGAGAATGCTCGTAAACAGCAGCACGTTAAAAATCCCCTGTGAGTTGAGCAGCTTAATTAGACGGTATGATTTAAGCTATTATGTTTCAACCGTTCCGCACTCCAAGACAATCGGATGGGAAGATTGGGGACGGGATTTCATTTATTATAAATTCGAGGCATCCGAATTTCCTTCTGTTCAGTCCTACTCGGTTAATAACCGGAGAGCATAACTAGTCTTTGAAAAGAATCCTTCCACAGGGGTTCTTTTTTTGTGAGCTAAAAAGAAAATTTAAAACCTACTTGACAGGTATGATTAATTGGTTTAATCTTACTTCAAGATTACTAGATGAATTTTAAGCAAATGAATATTCATTAAACGAGTATTCATTATTTTATAACTAAAATAATGAGGACAGCCGATTGGACCGCCAAAGGCTCCTGTAATCTCTTGCCGACACACGGAGGAGATTTCGGGAGCTTTTCTGTTTCCATGGGCCTCATGAAGAAAGGAATGGCATGCACGAAAAAGACTGGGCGTTATACGAAGAGGCTGACTGGCTCTTCCGCAGACTGGTACGCAAATTTGTGAAGGAACGAGACAAAATTTCCGTCGAAGGCATCGCCTTACCGGGCATGCTCATCCTGAACTCGATTCACAGTCAAGGGGAGCAGCGACTGGGTGAGCTGGCGGAGCAGCTGGATTTTACATCTGGCGCCGTAACGGCACTGTGCGACAAGCTGGAGGCGGGCGGCTACGCGGTTCGTAAACGAAGCGAGTCGGACCGGAGATCTATCGCGCTGGATATTACGGACAAAGGCCGGGAGCTGCTTCAGCGCAACGCCGGACTCAGTGCGCATATGATCGGTATTTTGTTCGGCGGGTTTACGCCGGAGGAGCTGGGGCGTCAGATCGTATTTCTCCGGAGCCTGCTGGAAAAGCTGGATGGCTTTGCGGAAGCGGTGCTGGCTTACCCAGGAGAAGACGCGGAGAACACGGAAGTGGCAGGAGTAGCACAAGCAGGGGAAGACGCGGAGAACACGGAAGTGGCGGAAGCAGCGGAGGCAGGAGAGCGTGACATGGTTGCGACAGCTCCGCTAACGGCCGTGAGTGTGGGAGCTGATGCGCTGCGGGTTGCGGCGTCGCATTCGCCGGTGCAACCGGCAGACGCAGCGGTAGCAGCCCCGAGAGTGAAAGGCGATGCATTTGCTGCTTCGCCGTCCCATCCGCCAGCGCAACCGGCAGCCGTAGAGGTGCCGTCTCATTCGCCGGGACTGACGGCAAAGAGAACCGCAGCCGACCAGGTGCCTGCACCCGCAAGCCTGCCCGGCGGGTCCGGGGATGAAAGCCTGGCTGCCGCTTTTACAAACGATGCTGCAACCGACCCGTCAGCGGAATTACGGCCGAAAACGTCATCACAGCCTCCGGCGGATCAGCCGCCTGCTCCAAAATCAAGCAAGACCACGCGCAAGAAAAATTTCATTTCTTATTAGAGGCGGTATCGCACAGGGGTGCCGGCGTTTTTTTACAAACCAAAACATAATCCAAAAAGAGAGAGGACGTTGTACATATGGGACATCCGACGATTTATCCGACAGGAACGACGGTTTATAAACCGGGCAAAAGCTGGAGCGGCTACACGCTGTATCAGGCGGCAGAGACGGGGGCGCTGCTGATCGATATGAACGGGCGGGAGGTTCACCTGTGGAAAGGCCTGCGGGGGTTCCCGAACAAGCTGCTCCCGGGCGGGTACGTTTTTGGCAGTACGGCGGAGCGCGATCCGAAGTACGGGTTTCAAGATGAGGTGAATCTGGTGCAGGTCGACTGGGACGGCAATATCGTGTGGAAGTTTGACCGCTACCAGCACATCGAGGACCCCGGGCATGAGCCCCAGTGGATGGCACGCCAGCACCACGATTACCAGCGAGAAGGCAATCCGGTCGGGTACTATGCGCCGGGGCAGGAGCCGAAAGTCCACTCCGGGAACACAATCGTGCTCGCGCACAAGAACGTGAAACGTCCCGAAATTTCGGATAAAGAGCTGTTGGACGATACGATCCTGGAAGTCGATTGGGAAGGGAATGTCGTCTGGGAGTGGACAACGAGCGATCATTTCGAGGAGCTGGGCTTTGACGAGGATGCCCGGAAGGCGCTGTACAACGATCCGAACACGCGGTTTTTCGGTGCCAATGCCGGCGACTGGATGCACATCAACTCCGCTTCGGTCCTCGGACCCAACAAGCACTACGATGCGGGGGACGAAAGATTCCACCCGGACAACATCATTTGGGACGCGCGGGAGACGAACATCATTGCCATCACGGATAAAAAGACCGGTAAAATCGTCTGGAAGTTCGGTCCCAACTATAATACCGAAGAGACGAAGCATATCGGATGGATCATCGGCCAGCACCACGCGCACCTTATTCCGAGAGGATTGCCGGGTGAAGGCAACATCCTTATTTTCGATAACGGCGGCTGGGGCGGCTACGGCGCACCGAATCCGGAATCGCCCGACGGCATTAAAAATGCCCGCCGTGATCACTCCCGCATCCTGGAGATCAACCCGGTCACGCTCGAAATCGAGTGGCAGTACACGCCGACGGAAGCGGGTTTCCAGGCTCCGCTCGATTCGTACCGTTTCTACAGCCCATACATCAGCTCCGCCCAGCGTCTGCCGAACGGCAACACGCTGATTACCGAAGGCGCGGACGGCCGGATTTTTGAAGTGACGCGTGAGCATGAGCTGGTGTGGGAGTACATATCTCCTTACAAAAACAAGCGCAACTCCAACATGGTCTACCGCGCCTATCGTGTGCCTTACGAGTGGGTGCCGCAACTGGAACTGCCGGAAGAAGTCGAAATCGCACCGATCGACGTAGCGGACTTCCGTCTGCCGGGGGCGGCTGCCCGCGGAGCGGTCACGACAGTGGAAGTGGAAGGAACCGTTTCCTACGGCGAGGGCGCGCTGTGCGTGGCACGGACGGACGAAGGACAGCCGGAACCGGAGAAGGGGTAGGTGGGGATGATGAGAGAGACTGCAGATAAAAGTAAAAAGGCTGCGAGCCATGCTGGTTCCCGGCAGGCTGAATCCTTAGGGATCGCGGCTACACTAAGTCAGGCAACCGCAGGCGACAATGATGCCGCCCACGAGGCACGAGGTGAGAGTGCGCGCGAAGCCTCGCGCAGACAAGGCGAGGGGAGCGGTGCCAATGACGCGATCGCAGACGATCGCGGCCTAAAAGCCCGCAGACTTGCCAACGAGCCCAGCCATGCAGCAACCTACCCGGCAGCTAGCCGACGCCATGTCCATCCCCACCGCTACGCCCGCACGCTGCTCGCGCTGGTGCTTACCGCCGCGATGCTGGCCGTACTGGCCGGCTGCGGCAAAGCGGCCGCCGACCCCAAACAGGGCGGCGCGGCCAAGCTGAAGCTGAAAATCGCAGACATTTCCACCAACTCGATTTTCCGCGTCGCCAAAAGCAAAGGCATCTTCGACAAGCACGGCATCGACGCCGAACTCGTCTCGTTCGCCACACCGGCCGAAGGCGTCAACTCCCTGTTTATTAAACAGGTGGACGTCGCGTTCGGCGCGGATTTTCCACTGCTAAACGCCGTGAGCAAAGGCGATTACGCCATTTTCGCCTCGTCGGGTACGGCAACGGATCTGAGCGCCAGCGAGTGGAAGCTGTTTGTCCGCAAGGACATCAAGAGCGCAGCCGATCTCAAAGGCAAGAAGCTGAGCTTTTCCCGCGGCACTTTTGTCCCTTACCTGTGGGATGTGTATCTGGGTCAGAACGGCGTCAAATTGTCCGAGGTGAAGCTGATCGGCCAAGGCGGTTTTGATGAAGCGTATGTCGCGCTCAAAAAAGGCGAAATCGACGGCGCATGGGTATACGGCGCGGTGCTCAACGAAAAATTCGGCGCGCTGGCCGAAGCCCACGAGCTGACCGACATGTCCAAAACGCCGGTGCGCCTCGGCAACGGCCTCATCGCTCCCACCGAGCTGCTCAAAGCGAACAAAGCCGGGTTCGTCAACTTCCTGAAAGCGATCGACGAGGCTTCCGCTTACGTACAGGCGCACCATGAGGAGACCGCGGACATCATGTACAAGGAAGTCAAGCAGCCGAAAGAGGCGACCCTCAAGGACCTGCCCAAAAACCCGTGGAAAGTCGGATTCACGGATAAAGCGTACAACGGCTACAAGGAGCAGAAAAAATACATGGTCGACAACGCCATCATCGAAAAGGATTTCGACCTGAAAAGCAAGCTGTACCTGGACATTTTGCGGGAAGCCTTCCCGGACCGGGTTATTGAAGTGAAGTAGTATGGATATCGGAAAAAGGGGCGGGGGCTGCGCCGGTCACCACGCAGTATCGCAGCGCAAGCCTGGTAGCTGTCGGTCAAACGCCATCTTGCACCGGCATATGGATCGCTGTCATGCAGCGTGACACCGATCGTAACACCGACCACCGTTATAAACCGAAACACCCAACGTACACCGGTCACTATTTACGCAGCAATGCACCAACCGTTGTCACACAGCGAAACACGGCAAGAACATAACGCAACAAAACTGAACTGGGGGATGAAATATGAGCACTGAGGCAGCGCCGAAACGCAACGAAATCCACATCGAACGCCTGGACAAAAGCTACATGCAGCCTTCCGCGGGCGAGCTGCACTACATCATTCAGGACGTAAATCTGGCGGTCCGGGGCGGCGAGTTTTTCGTCCTGCTGGGGCCGAGCGGCTGCGGCAAATCGACGCTGCTCAGTCTCATCGCGGGCTTCGTCTCCAAGACATCCGGCCAGGTGCGCGTCGGTGACCGCGAGGTCGACCGGCCCGGCCAGGACCGCGCCGTCGTCTTCCAGCAGGCCGATTCGTCCCTGTTCCCCTGGCTAACGGTCAGGGAGAACGTGGAATTCGGCCTGCGCATGAAGCGTGTCCCGGCGGCCGAGCGCCGCGAAATTTCCGACCAGTACATCGAACTGGTCGGTCTCAAGGGACACGAGAGCAAGTTCCCGCGCGAGCTGTCCGGGGGTATGAAGCAGCGCGTGCAGCTGGCCCGCGTGCTGTCGAACGATCCGGCCATCCTGCTTATGGATGAGCCGTTCGGCGCGCTCGACGCGATGACGCGCCGCACCATGCAGAAAGAGCTTCAGCGGATTTGGCAGGAAACCGACAAAACCGTCATTTTTGTCACCCACGATATCCAGGAAGCGCTGCTGCTCGGGGGCCGCATCGGCATAATGTCCGCCGGCCCGTCGTCCAACATCTCGCACATCTACGACGTGCCCCTCGCGTATCCGCGGGACCTCGGGTCGCCGGAGTTTTACGAGCTCTACAACCGCATCCAGGCGCATTTCGACGAATAGGGAGGAGAAGCCGATATGAACACGAACGCCATTACCGCAAAAAAACCGATCACGACTAAGCCGTCCATACCGGCTGTTTCAGCCCGCAAACCGCTCATCCGCAAGCCTTGGTTCAAAAAAACGCTGCTCACCCTCGTCTTCTGGGTCGCGGGACTGCTTCTGTGGCACGGGCTGTCGCTCGTTTACGGTCCGGAAATTCTGCCCGGTCCGATCCTGACCGCCCAGGGCGGCTATGAGCTGCTCGCTGACGGCACCCTGCTGCAGTACATCGGCATCAGCTCGTATCGCGTCCTGCTCGGTTGGACCCTCGGCAGTCTGATCGCCATCCCGGTCGGCCTCGTCATCGGCAAAGTCGACGCCATTCGCGCTTTTGCGGAGCCGTTTTTGAACTTCATCCGCTTCATTCCGCCGATCGCGTTTATTACGCTGTTTCTCGTTTGGTTCGGTATCGGGGAAACGTCGAAAGTTGTGCTCATCCTTTACGCCACTTTCTTCATCGTCGTGCTGAACACCTTGACCGGCGTGCTTGCCGTGGAGGAGGACAAAATCCGCTCCGCCCGCAGCATGGGCGCCTCCGAATGGCAGATCGTCCTGCACGTCATCATCCCGTCTACCGTACCGTACATGTTCACGGGCATCCGTCTCGCCATGGGCACCTCCTTCATGGCCATCATCGGCGCCGAAATGATCGCCTCCAACGAAGGCGTCGGCTATCTCATCTGGAACTCGCGGCTGTTCTTCCGCACGGACTGGATTTTTGTGGGGTTGATCTGCCTCGGGCTGATGGGCTTCATAACAGATCGCGCCGTGGCGCTGCTGGGGCGTAAGCTTTTGGCGCGGTATGGAGTTGTGGGGACAGTGGGGGGACGGCGGTAGGGGAGACAACTAATGTAATAAATTATAGCCTCGCAGAACTAGATTCTGACGAGGTTTTTATATGAAAACTTTATCGAACAAATGAATCAATTTCATTAAATTCCAATTTATTGAAACATTTTAACTAATTGGTTCGTCTGATATACTGAAGTAAAATTTTGGGAGGTATTTTTTTATGTTTAAAAGAAAGATGGCAACACTGATCACGTGTAGTAGTCTTGCTGTAACTTTATTCGGTCCTCTGTCGGTAAATGCATCGGAAAGTGAAATTAATGAGCATATAGTTGATCCTAAAACTATGGTAGTGAAAACGGATAAAGCTATGACAAAAGAAGAAGTCGATCAAATTTTAAAGAGTCTGAATGAGAAGACTAAAAGTAGTCTTTCGAAGTCCCTTGCAAATAATAAAGATGAGTCTGTTGAAGAAAAATCTAAGAAAGGGAAAGAATTCATTGAAAGATACAATAAAATATACAATTCAAATGACAGAGGAATAACTATACAAGGAACCCATGATGATAATACAGCTAAACTTCGCCAAGGAAATTTCATAGAAACAATATTAGATTTAAATGAAGGTATGAATGATCTCCAAATATCCAAAGTTGTTCTTAATGGAAACACTGCAAAATCGGCAGCTAAACAACAATATCCTAACGATTCACAGCTAGAAGATGCTTTTCGTCACTATAGTTGGAATTTCATATCTACTAAAGATTCCATAGTGGGAAAGATCAAAACGAGAACAGCAACAATTAATCATGAATGGGGACTCCGGTTGGTAAATCCTGCGCTAAGTGTTTTTAATGAGGGTTACGAAAAGTACGTGAAGCAAGGTAAACCGTCAGATACAGCAAGTAACGCGGCAATGAATGATGTAATTCAATGGGCTCCCGGCTTCAAAGAAAACTGTATTACAGCCGCTAAATCAAGCTACAGCTTTTTTAAAGGATTTTTCAGTGTTGCAAATATCATGGATTTGAGCAACAATGTATGGGGAAGATCTGGCCCTACTGATTATCCTGGAGCAAGCTATACAAGTGCTTTTTTACAAGACAAGGGGAAAAATAACCTTATTTTAAATGAAGCATATGTAGGAGACTATCAATACAACATGGTATGGCAGAATCAATGGTATACTTACTAAGCAAAAATTTCTTATACCCTAGCTATGCTGGGGTTTTTTTGTTGGGATTCTAATTTGTGTTAAAATAGAGGCGTGTTATCTGCAAAAAGTTTAGAAAGGAGGAAGGACTTTGTCCCTGAAGTTAAAAAAAATTCTCTATTATATCTGGTTAATTGTACCGTCTATTGGAATTATTTATTTATATTTTAAATATGGACGATACTTGGATCCTTCAGACGATGAGTTTCCCTTATTTAATGACGCTATGCTGATTGGAATATATATACCTTTATTATTCGTACTTTTTTATGGGGTCTTAATGCATATCCTATATAAACTCGTTAAACATAGTTACTGGCGTATTTTTCTTTTTGCGGTACTCATTATAACGGTTTTTATTTATTCAGTTTCAATTATAGAGCAGAACTTGACTATTCGTATAGTAGTTAGTGTAATTGGGACTTTTATAGGGTTTGCTTACTTTTTTATAACTACCTATTTCATAGATCCTAAGAAAAGAGTTCGATGACAATTCGAAAGGGTTAGCTAATATCTTTATAAGTCTGAGCATGCAAACTGATAAGCGGTTAATTACATCATAAATCATATTAATGACGATATTTATAAAAAGGTGATCTGACAAAGTCAGATGAGGGGATAGATCGCTTTTTGCTTGAAGAATATTTTGCATAGTGTAGACGACACTGTGGCGCTGCTCGGGCGTAAGCTTTTGGCGCGGTATGGGGTTGTGGGGACAGTGGGGGGAAGGCGGTAGGTTACAGGCTTCCTAACGGAACCGAAAAAAGCAGTCGCACGGGTAAACAATACCCCAATGCGGCTGCTTTGCTATGTCGGTTGAGAAACGCTATGTATGAGTATGGCAAAAGTTAAGTCGCAAGCTGACTCTTGTTTCTTTCCTTTACAATAGTTAAGATCCATACGGCATAATTAAATGTGGTCAAAATAGAAGCCGCGTAAATCCAGTAGGGATATATATTTAAATTCCCATACAATATCAGCGTATATAGAACCCAAATGTAGCATAGAAGTCGGATAACATTTAATATAACGGAATCTTTTCGAATATAAATGATGGATAGTTCTATGAAGCTGAATCTTGCATTCGCCACTACATAATAATACAAAAAAGCATGCAGGGCTAAATGTAAGATGGCGGTTACAAAAAAAACGATAATCAGTACGATAAGCACTCCTAAGCCAGGTGCGAAAGTATTGTCGGTTCCGGCTGTTGTGAACAGACCCGCATCAAGCTTCCCCATATATTTGGAATAAACAGATAGGACGGACAAAACGGAAACAAGCAGGCTGCATACAAAATAAACCTTTTTGGACATATAAAAAGTATCCCCTATCCGTTTATTGTGATAACTAAATCTTGATGTACAATCAAGATCTAAATTATGCTCATTGTACAAGTTTGGAATCACAAACTTATATTACTCCTCCAAAATAACACGATCTATCATTTTATCTTCCCAATCCAGTGTCATTTCGATCTTTGTTCCCTCTTGTTTTACAATATAATTCGTGCATGTAGCTGTTTCGTAACAATCCACTTTCTCAATGGTGTATTTTCCGGTATAGTTTTTTTCTATATCCTTTTTAGTTTTAGGTATGGCGGCTTTACCATCATAAACGGATGGATACCAGGTTGCCTTTACTAGGCCATTTTTTCCTACTAAAAAAGTGGCATTAGGGCCTTTTTCCCCTTTGTAAAAAATCTCCTTAAGGTCATCCTTTGCTTCTTCTGATGTAGGTTTTCCCATCTGACTAATGATCTCTTCTTTTGACATTTTTATTGAAAAAGGACCGAAAGCTAAAGAAGAATTGTTATTCGTAGTCGCAGCAGGACTGCTATCGTTAATAACCGTGTCCGATGTTTTAGAACATCCGCCTATAAGGAGCAAGCTTATCATCAAAGTTAAAACCACAGTTTTATTCAGCTTATAATCCTCCTAACAAAAAAGAGAAGATGAATAGCAAAGCAAGGTTACTCGCTGCTTATTTTTGAAAGTTCTACTGAAAGGTTTTTAATTAATTTTCACCGAATGCCGTTCGATAAGTGAAGCAAGTTCCTCAAAAGTATACTTGTGATTGACCATATCTACAGTAAAATCTTCAGCAGTTTTAGGATTCATTTTGAAATGGTATCCGTTATAGCGCAGGAAAATAAGGAGTGCCGTAAACGCGGTTCTTTTATTGGCGTTCTGAAAAGGATGGTTTTGGCCGAGAGACTCGAACAGCGCGGCAGCTTTATTCCAAATTGCCGGATACGCATCTTCGCCAAATGCCGATGACAAGGGGCGATGTATGGCCGATTCGAGAAGACTGGAGGTCTTGACTCCGATTTGTTCTCCTGGGCTGTACCTCTGAATCATCGCGACGTTGATAGCGATAACCTCTTGGGCGGTTAAATAACGGGTTTTTGTGCTCATCTATCTTTAAGGCCTTTGAGGGTCTCGTCGTACTCACTGATTACCTCGGTCAAATTATCCAAAAAATCTGCGCTGATGCCCTCGGGCAGCGTAACTTTAGTCGCTTTCTTAATGACAATTTCCCCGCTGGCGTGTTTAACATCAATTTGTACCGTGTCCCCTTGGTCCAGGCCAATCTGCTTTAAAGCATCTGTCATGGTAATCCCGAGACTGTTCCCAAACTTCGTCACTTTTCTCTCCATATCGTTCACCTTACCCATCTTGTTTCCTCCTTCATAAGGATATTCAACTGTTATAACAATTATACGTAAATACCTTCTGTGGGGATAGGATAAAAAGGCCCAAAATGACAGCAGGTTCTATAAAAGTTAGAACTACATTTTACACAGGCCGTCAAATACAATTGCTCTATCAGCCAGGTCGGCGCCAGGTCAGCAGATTGACTTCAAATCAACATACAAGGAGCGGCGATAGAATGAAAGTTCTTAAATACCTCTTTCTATCCTTGAATAGTTTGTTGTCTTTTTACGCAGGTTTTTGGGCTTACGAAAAAGTTCTATGGTTAGTTTGGGAGCAAACCGTTAGCGAAGGGGACTTACGAGCCGTTCAGTATTGGGCGGGAATCGCGTATCTCATCATCTTGGTTCCCTCTTATCTGTTGATATGCTCCTATGTTGCATCCAAAATAAAATCGGGAATTATGCGTCTGCTGCTTTATCCTATCGGGTGCGCACTCGTGTTTGTTATTCCCACCTTATTTATATTTGCTGCTTTTGGCGGCGGGAATCTCTTTTCGGCGGAGGCGTTTCTGTTTTATGTGTTTTTTATTTCCTCCGGAGTAGTATTTGGTCTGGGGTATGCTTTAAGTATGTTTTTGACATCAAATGGGTTTGGAAAATAATTCGTAGGTGCACTCCCTTTAATGGCAAAAGAGGGTGCTTTTTTGTTTTAACTTAATGAAGAGAATGAAAATATCGTTTACAATGGAATTATTAACCACCCTTAGCAGTGCATGATTAATTTAGATCAGGAGGGTTTAGAATGGCTATGAAATTAATGCTGTCGGGAATTTTCGTATTCCTTTTGACCGATTTTATGGGAAATACAATGGGGATCAAGCTGTATCTGCTGGAAGCTATTCTTCCTCTGTTAGGGATCGTTTTGTTTGTTTCAGGGCTCTTTGTGAAAAGTGGCCGTGATTCGCGGTGATTTGTATAGCTGAGTTCGTGTTTTTAATAAAAAAATCCAGGGGAGCCTATTAGGCCACCCTGGATTTGTGTTAGTTAAAAAGTTCATAAATGAGCAGTAGCAACATGATAATAACCCGTGGTTGTACTTTTAAAGAAAAAGTTTTGTTTTTATTGTCGTACTCAACTTCCATATCAATTCCTCCTAGTTTAGATGATCGAGGAAGAGTTAATTTTCTCCCCTCATTCTTTAGCGGGGAGGCAGAAGAATTTAGCTTTTTTGTGAGTTTTATTTAATAGATATATAGAGATTATGAGTAAATTCATACACTGGAGGTGTTGACATGTCCAAACTAACCGATATCAAGCAAAAAATCCTGCAGTTCGATGGTGGTGCTTTTCAGGAACTTTGTGATGCATATCTATATAAACTGGGTTACAGAGATGTAACATCGTTAGGTACGAAATCGGGCACTTTAAAAACAACAAAGGGCATTCCAGATACATATTTTCTGGATTCAAACGATAAATATATCTTTGTTATGTATACAGCCCAGCAGACAGAAGTCCCTAAAAAGCTGAAAGAAGATATCTTTGACTGTCTTAACTCCCAGAAAACAGGAATCGAAGTGTCAGATATAAGCGAAATCATTCTCTGTCACACATCTTCTAACATCCCAGCAGGCAAGACTAACAATTTATATGAGGTATGCTCGAACAAAGGAGTATTACTGAAAATATTGGGGATCGATGAGCTTGCTAGTGATATTTATAACCGATTCCATGGAATCGCGCGTGACTTTTTAGGGGTTCCAATTAGCACGGAGCAAATTTTTGATCTTCGTGAATTTGTAATGGCTTATGACTCTAACGGTATGGCAACTCCACTCTCTACCACTTTTCAAATGAGAAAACAAGAAACCGTTGATATTTTAGAAAAGATTGAACAGAGCAAGGTTACAATTCTCACAGGTCCTGCGGGAGTAGGAAAAACACGGCTAGCCTTGGAGTGTTGCGAAAAGTATGCAGAAGAGAATAATTACAGATTGTTTTGTATCCAGAGTAATCGTCTTCCCATTTATGAAGATTTGAAAATCTTTTTAAATAAACCTGATAATTATCTACTATTTATTGATGATGGAAATCAAATCTCTGGCCTCAACCACGTTCTTCAGTACTTAACGAAAGCCAAGCAAGGCTATGAAATAAAAATTGTTATAACGGTCAGAGACTATGCGAAATATAGTATTGTGCAGGAGGCAAGAAATTTCACAAAACCAGAAGTTTATGGGATTGGTGTGTTTAAAGATGATGAAATAAAAGAACTATTAAAAGAAAACTTACAGATCCTAAATACTAATTATTTGGATAAAATTGTGCGTATTGCTGAAGGAAATGCCCGGCTTGCTGTACTTGCAGGAAAATTGGCTGTTGATAAACAAAGACTTGATAGCATCAATGATGCCACTGAACTATACGAAAGCTATTATGGAAATGTTATAAGCCGCTATATTTTGAGTGAGAATAAAGAATTATGCGCTGTAGCGGGTATACTCGCTTTTGTATCTGCTATCCATCTTGAGCATTTAAAAGGATTAGCTTCATTGCTAGAAAGTTTAGACATATCCGAAAGGTCCTTTATTAAATATGTCTATCAGCTCCATGAATTAGAAATAGTAGATATTTATCATGATAAAGCGGCTAAGATCTCTGATCAGTGCTTTGGTAATTATCTGCTGAATTATGTATTCGTTCAAAAGAAGATTGTGCCATTGGCCGTTATGATCAAAGCTTGTTTTATTAGTTACCGACCTCGTGTTGTTAATGCGGTTAGTACGTTAGCTAATATTTTTGCCTCGAATGAAATGCACCAGCAGCTAGAAAAAGAAATCGGTATTGTATGGGATGATTTTCAAAAATCTGGGGAGACGTATTTTTTGGAATATGTCAAAGTTTTTCATAGTATACGGCCAACTGAAACTTTATTACTTGTAAAAGAAAAAATAGATAGTTTACCTTATGAAGCATATGATGTTAGTTCCATTAATTTTGAAGAGGAAAAAAGGCGAGGAAGAAGCGAAGATGACTTTATTCTCCATATTCTCCGTGATTTTTGTGATACAACTGACCTTCCAGATGCACTAGATTTGATGTTCAATTATTACAAAAGGCAACCGAAAAATTTCGTGAGCGTATATCAAGCTATTTGCAATGCTTTTGTAGTGAAGAAAGATTCATATCGTTATGGCTTTTGGACTCAGAAACAACTGATTACTAAATTTGTTGAACACTCGGATATTTGGAGAAACGAAGCAGTAAACATACTATTTTTAAAAATCGCGGCAGAGTTTCTAAAGCTCGTTTCTTCACCAACCGAGGCAGGGAGAGGTAACTCCTTCACATTCTATACGATCCCGATTGAATTAAGCGAAGGATCTGAACAATACCGGGGTTTGATTTGGAACGGCCTTTTGGAGCTATACAGGAATGAGAGTCATCAGCTGGAGATCGAAAAAATACTGAAAGGTTACGGAGAGGGGGAAGGCCAAAAGGTCAGCCATGAGTTAGTACATTATGACTTCAAATATATCCTTAAATTTTTTGATGAGTTCTTTTCGACGCAAAACCTTTTCCATTGTATTATCGCGCAGAAATTGTTGGACCGTTTGAAATTTTTGAACATGCATCCCTTTGATTGTTTATCTCACTATACAAACTCTATGAATTATAAATGGTATAGGATTTTAAAGGGGGAATGCCATCTAGAAGAATACGTTTATTACAAAGAAAAGAAACTAAAGGAAGCAGATATTGAAACATTAGTACAAGATTGCACTGAAACCACAATTCAGACAATCATGGAAATATGCTTATTTAGTGAGACGTACGATACCCATCAAGACCGGGAACTCAGAGAAGGGGTCCAATATGCATTCGAAGTGCTTTCGCGAAATAAGGGAGGATTTTCGAATGCTGTAAATATGTATTTAGTTAACAATACCCCTCTTGATATATTCCCTGACCCGATAGTAGCTAAAATGTTCGAGTTATTTGGGGATCAAGAAACCTATAGCATCATTACTAAAAGGACTTACGATAAAAAGGGAGATTGGCAGTTCTCCTTCTTCAAAAAGTTGCCGCAACATCTAGTTACAGAGCATTATGTGCAGGAATTTTATGATTTTTTGGCTAACGGGGAGACATCTGAGAAAGCAATCTTTTACAGGGATCTAGATTTCTTAGATCATTATGTACCCCATGATCAGGATATTTATATATCAACTTTTAAGCTAATAGCAGCAATATATGAGCACTCGCCTTATACATTTTCCCTTTATACAACCCTACTGTTTATGAACAATAAAATTGAATTTAACGATCTGCTTAAACGTTTTGATAGTGACCCTCCTCTCTTAAAGGATATCTATTTTAAGTTGATTTCTTATAGCGAGAATGTAGATCGTAGTGGTGAATTTCTTATCAATTTAAATAAAGTGGATCCGACCTTCTTGCAAGATTATATCCAGTTTGTTATGAGCAAAAGCAATGATATATGGGCATCTAAGAAAGATGAAGAACGCCTTTCCGCGATATGGGAATGTGATAATTATATTGAACTGGCCAATGAAATTATGGAAACCTACTATTTGGACAGAGAAACTTCAACCTGGTCAATGGTGAGACATCTCACGAATGCACTAGTTTATTCAGATCGAAAAAAGCTTATCGAGAAACGACAAGATGAATGGATCGCGCATTTCGTGGATGAAAATCATCAAAAAGTAAATGTGATGCTTATCATTTATTCGGCTATTGCAGAACTTCCATCTGAAAGAAGGAAGAAGCATGTTCTCTACTTAATTCGTTTGAATCAAAACTATGAGTTATTTGATGAACTTCAATTAGTTCCGAGTATTGTAGGTGGAAGTGGAGATATGATTGCTGACATGGAGAAAAGGATTTCTTTCCTGGAATCCTTGCTTCCTTCTCTTACTGGAATAGCTTTTCTAAAGCACAAGCAAAAAATAGCGAGAGATATTGAATATTGGAAGAAACTGATTGAGAGAGAGCAGGTTGAGGAGGTATTTGAGAGGTTGTAACTAAAACGTTCAACGTTTTAAAGCAGACTCTGTTGAATTTAGAATGCTATCAAGATGCTTTATCAAAAGGCAATACAAAATTTACTAAAAACGTAGCTTCATTACTATAAACTTATTAGACATGGGTGTGAATATGGAAATTAATTATTCAACTTATTTACCGTTTGCTGTTGCAGTTGTATCTGCGACGCTTGGTTATTTTTTTGGATCAAGAACAAAAAAGAACGATAGGATAATTCTCTACACGCAAGAAAATCTAAAAGACGTGGTGAGCCCATTTTATCACGAAATGATACGTATTATGAATCGGTCGTTACAACCTAAACAGAGAGAAGATTTACTGGATAATTTTTTTGAAATGTATATGTCTAACAATACCTTTGTGTATAAATTAGGAAATTTAAACGTATTAGATTCATTTTATGATTTAAATTTGAAGTACTTAGAATTTAAGCAAAATCGTGATGTGACAAAGTGGAATGAGTTCTGGCATTCTTTAGAAGAAAATTTCTTTAATACTATAAAGAAAGAATATAGAGGTTCAATAAGTCTTGTTTATCATCAATTTAAATGGCAGCAATATATACATGTACAAACGTATTGGAAGAGAATATATTTTGAACTTGTTAAATTCTTGTACGATACTGCAATAGGAATGATCGCCGTTTCACTGATATTGATTTATTTCTCTGGTCTATTTAAATTTTTTGGTTTGGGTGTTTTTGCAAAAGAATTTTTAGTAGATAGTTTACTTTTTTTTGGATTTAGTGTTGTGTTGGCTGCTTTTTTAACAATTATAAATACTCAATACTCAAATATGTCATCTAATACTAAACAAATCGATTGGTTGGACAAAAAGTTATCAAAAATTTTAAATTGGAGAAAGTTCTCGGTTGAAAAAAAAGATTTCAGCGATGTACCAAATATGTATGAAAAAAAATTGCTAGATTAAATCGAGATTTTTTATCAAATAAGAATCTGATAACTTATAGGAAGCTGATCATTAAAATTGTAGGGGGATTATACCTATGATTATCTAAAGTAGTAATGCTCGAAAAATTTAAGAGACAATAGATAAAAGCCAATTTCACAATGTTTTATTTATCGTCTATACAATCCAAATCAATAATCTCCCGTATATCGCTGATGCCAAGTGCATCGGCGATTCTTTCTATATGACTAAAATTAATGTTTGTACGTTTGCCGTTGGAAAGTTCGCTTAGCGCGGCATGTCTTATATCCGATAAACGGGACAGTTCTCGTAAAGAGATGCCTCTTTTCTGGATGAGTTCAGGAATCTTTATCACAATTTTCTTAGACAAAAAAATCCCTCCTTAAAGCCTTGCTATACGCAAAAACGTAACATATAATAAAAATTGAACTGGTACGCTATTGCGTATAATATGAGCTACTGGAGGTAATTTATTCATGTCCTCACTTCACTGGCGTAATAACTCTCTAATTCACCGTTTCGATAAGCTTTCGGATGAGGCCGATACCTCAATGGTTTTTCAACCTATGACGGAGCAGCTTAGTGTCTTAGAAGTGGAATTGCTGCAATCTCTTGAGCCTGATCAGCAAATGCTTTTCCGGGAGTGGCAGGACAAGGAACTGGCTCTGGAATACATGAAAAAAGAATGGATTTACGTCAGAGGTGTGCAGGACGGCATCAAGATTTTATCCCAGCTTTACAGCGAATGATTGTCGAATTTAATCTTTGTCGGATGTTTCAACCAAATCAATAATTTCCCGTATATCGCTGATGCCAAGTGCGTCGGCGATTCTTTCTATATGACTGAAGTTAATGTTGGTACGTTTGCCGTTGGAAAGTTCACTTAGCGCGGCATGTCTTACATCGGACAAACGAGACAATTCTCGTAAAGAAATGCCTCTTTTCTTGGTGAGTGAGGCAATTTTGATCACGACTTTCTTAGACATAAAAAGTCCCTCCTTAAAGCCTGTGTATACGCAAAAACGTAACATAAAATAAATCTTGATCTGGCACGCTATCGCGTATAGTTTGAGGTGAAGGAGGTAATTATTCATGATCTACTTGTGCAACAACTCCCTAATCTATCGTTTCGATAAGCCTCGTTCTCATTACCTTATAGGTATCGAGACCTAGGCTTTTTTTGTTTTGTGCCCTCCAAGAAAGGAAATCCATGGAATTTTAGCGAATGATGTCTTATATCGTTTTATGAATGAGGAGAAGACGTATGTTTGCTAAATTACGGGCGCTTTTTGCCAAGCCCGCATCAGAACCACCCCAACAGAAAGCTAAACAGGCACCTGCCGCGAGACGCCCCAAAGTGGAAGCCACCCGGATTGGGGAACTGGGGGAGCACAAAATCAACATTCAATTGGATCAGCTTCCAAAGGAATGCCGTTATCTGAGCGATCTGCTGATTCCGAATCCAAAGTCACGGTCAGGATACTCTCAAATTGATCATTTGGTCATTTCCCCCTTTGGGCTTTTTGTCATTGAAACGAAGAATTACAACGGGGAAATCAAGGGTGCGCGTAAGGACCGCTACTGGCGTGTAAGCAACCGGTTCAACATGTACAATCCGCTGATGCAGAACTACGGGCATATCAAAGCGGTAGAGCTGCAAATTCCGGCTTACAAGCGGGTCAAATTCATTTCGATGATTTCGTTTACGATGCGGTGCCGTTTTAGCATAGATCCGGAGACTGCGGAAAATTCAGTCCGATGAACTTATCGTGTACGATGTCGAGCTTTCGGAATTTATCGGGCGCAAGATGGTTCGCATGCAGGCAGAAAATCCGGAACCATCGCTTTCGGAAAAGGATATTAGGGGGATTTACGAGCTGATCGCGGCAGCGAATATTACAGACACTAGGATCAGAGCCGAGCATATCGCGAAAAGCAAAAAAGCGTAGCGTTCGTTACATGCGAGAGGCTGCATTTTACAAAAGGCGGTATAGGGTGTAACGAGACAGGATGAAGAAACGAGCCTTTTTTTGGGCGACATGACACTAAGGACAGAAATTGACGCTGCTTAAATGATCTACTCACTTTTTTATGCTAAAGGAGACTTACCCATGTTTAAAAAGATTTTGGAAATGTTGAATTTGAATAAGTCGATTGCGGAGAAAACCTTGCACTTGGAAAGAATCAATAAGCAGATCCAGGGGAAAGAGGATGTAATCCAGGCTACGATACACCAAGCGAGAGAGTCCGTCAGGCAGGAAGCTGAACACATCCTGAGAGAGGCTAGAAGGGAAGCGGACGCGAGTCTGGCTATCGCAAAGGGGCACCTGGCAGACATTCAAACCAAGATGGAGCAAGAACTCAGACAATCGGAAAGCGTCTCTGCCGAGCTGGAGTCCAGGCAGAAAGCTCTAACCAAACTAGAGAAGACTCTTGCCAAAACGAAAAGCGAATCTCTCGGAATTAAAAATTTATTGGAGAAGTTTCCGGCCGCCGTTAAGTTTGAAGTGATCGAAGAAGAACTGGCGGTACTTGAAGAGAGTTTGGGTGAGGGCGCTCTAAAGCCGATCGTCGAGCTTCATTTGCATCATCATGATTCCAAGAAGCTCCGGCAGGAGATGTCCGGCATTAATAAAGAGATTAAGGCTTTGCTCAAATCCTATGAAGACCGCTATACGACGAAAGCGAACAAAACAATTTATCACTTGATGGTGATCGGTTTGCAGGCCGAGCTTCAAAATATTTTGCATACCCTGATCTATACGAATTTGGAAAAGGCAGTTACAAACGCAAGCGAACTGATTAACAAGTACCAGGTGATCTGTGCAGGCGGAAACTCGCAAATTTTGCCGACCATTACGAGATTTTTATCTGAGATTGAGCCGCTGTTCAAAAATGCTATTTTAGTGGAATATCAGTATTACATCCAAAAGGAAAAAGAGAAGGAAGAGCAAAAGCTGATCCGGGAGCAAATGCGCCAAGAAGCAGAAGAGCAGCGCTTGCTTAATGAGGAACGGAAGAAGATCGAGCAGGAAGAACAGAAATATTTTAAAGAGATGGAGAAAAACAAAGAAATGCTCAGCAAGGAAACTGATTTGGGTAAAATCGCCGCTCTGGAAGCCAGGTTACGTGAATTGGAAGAACAGGTCCAACGGGTGGAAGAGCAGAAAGAAGAAATTACAAAGCGGGCTAACGGAAGAGCCGGATATGTGTATGTGATTTCGAATTTGGGTTCCTTCGGCGACCGGATGTTCAAAATCGGCATGACGCGTCGCTTGAATCCGCTGGACCGTATCGAAGAACTGGGGGACGCCTCCGTACCGTTTAAATTCGATATTCATGCCATGGTGTTTAGCGAAAATGCGGTCCAGTTGGAGCAGGATTTACACCGAATTTTATCGGATAACCGGGTGAATAAAGTGAACCTGCGGAAGGAATTTTTCTATTCCGATATTGAGGGCCTTCAAGCTACGGTAGAGGAGATTGACCCGACTGTTGAATTTATTACAACCATGGTTGCACAGGAATATCGTCAGAGCCAAAGCCTGGATCTTATAGAGGAGCAAGAGATCGTGGAGGCGGTTTGAGGTACGGGTTAAGTTAGAGCTTAAAAAGTGAAAGCACTCTAAAGGAGTGCTTTCTTTTACGGATATGGGATGCATGAGACTTTCAATCGAAGGAAAACCATGGAACTTATCGAATACTGTCATTACATCTAAATTTAGTTTTCTTTTTGGAGGAACCATCGTGACTTTACCAAGTGAATTGTCCTCGATTTTTCGTCATAAACAAAAGTCTTATAAAATGGTCCTCATTCTCTCTATGTTAGGGGAGTACCGAAATTCTAAACAACGACTCCTACCGTTTGGCCAGGTGGTTGAAAGGTTTTTGAGCTATTACCAAACGAACGAAGACAGAGGGAATAAGGTAGATATTCCTCCTGGCGGTGCTGCGGCGAGATGGAGTAATTTATCGCTGACCCAGACGAATTCTCTGTTGAATACACCTTTGAATGCTCTATCTGCCATTCTAGATTTTAATAACGAGCAGCAGACGATCACGTTCAAGGAATCAGTCTGGGATAAGTTAAACGAGCAAGAGCTGGCGGAGCTTGAGCAATATGCGGAACAAGAACTTGAACAGTACAACCTTCAACTGAGGACAGTTTTTTCGCTAAGACAAGCTTTGGAGGATACGCTTAACACCTATGCAGTGGCTAAAAACGAACCTTTCGCGAATCACGCTTTAGGGACTTTGTTTCGACGAACGATTCCGCAGTATATAAAAGGCCAACCTTTTATGAATGAGAACTACATGGTGGAGGGGTCAATTGGTAAGGGAAAGTGGGTTACGATTCCTTGGATTGCCATATTGGACAAGCGTATTACAGAAAAAATACAATGTGGAGAGTATATTACGTACTTATTTTCCGCTGATATGAGTTCTGTTTATTTGACCTTGATGCAGGGTGTCGATAATCCCCTTAAAGAACGAGGTAGGAAGGAAGGCCATCGTTACTTAGCACAAAAAGTAAAAGAGTTACGGGAGCTACTGCCTTTAGAAGGGATGCAGAAAGACAATAACATGTTTTTAGCCCCAAGCGGATTGGGGCGGGATTACCAGGTTTCAACCGTGGCTTACATTCGCTACGACAAAGATCATTTGCCGGAAGAGGGTCAACTATTAGCTGATCTAGAAAATGTCATGAACAACTATAAGCTATACGTCGATCATGTCGTCGGGCAGACGGCCGAGGTGGGTGAAGAACTAGTGGAAGAGATTGAAAGGCCGATCCCTACGGATACGCTTACGGTTCCTGAGAGAATCGAGCAGATCAAATCTTACATTGAGCAGAAGGGCTTTCACTACCCAGGAGCGCTCATTGAGAATTTGTATTTGTCTTTTAAAACAAAACCATTCGTCATCCTGGCAGGGGTGTCGGGGACAGGGAAGACGAAGCTCGTTAAGTTATTCGCGGAGGCGATTGGGGCTATAAGAGAGAATAACCAGTACACGTTGATTCCGGTACGACCGGATTGGAGCGATCCTTCAGATCTGCTGGGGTATAAAGATCTATCTGGGGCTTTTCGGCCGGGACGTATAGCGAAGGTGTTGGTGGAGGCTTCGAAAGAAGAGAATCGACACAAACCGTACTTCATCTGTTTGGACGAAATGAATCTGGCTCGGGTGGAGCATTATTTCAGCGACCTGCTCAGTATCATAGAGACGCAGAAATGGCAGGAGGAACGGATTGTCACATCGCCTTTAATCCATGCGGAAGAACTAGGCACGGAGGATCAGTCTGTGTACGGTGGCTTGGCTCTACCGGATAATGTGTATCTGGTCGGGACAGTGAATATGGACGAGACGACGCATCCTTTTAGCAAAAAGGTGCTGGACCGCGCCAATACGATCGAATTTAACTACATTAATCTGATGCAGTATCCGGATTATGAGGAGCTGGATGAAGCGGCGTCAGTTGTGCCAGCTTCGAATGGTTTTCTGCGGGCGGATTATTTGCAGTTGGTAGATGCGTATGGGTATTATTCGGAACTGATCCAGAGGACTACGGAGAAACTGGTAACCATCAATGAAATTCTGGAAGACATTCATTCGCATGTTGGATTTAGGATCCGGGATGCCGTGTGTTTTTATATGGTTTATAATCAACGCTTCGAATTGCTTTCCGAGAATGAAGCGTTTGATTGGCAGCTTTTACAAAAGCTTCTGCCTCGGGTTCAGGGAAGTAGCTCATCTGTGAAACGAGCGTTACTAGGTCTCATGCAGGTGGCGGTAGGTAAGCCGCTGAACATAGGGGCGCTGATGGACGACGCGTCGGAGTTGACCCGCAAATGGGGATCGAGGCAGTCGACAGAAGTGGCCCTATATCCGCAAAGCGCGCGGAAGATTGCTTTTATGATCAGGAGGTTAGAGGAAGATGGGTTTACCTCCTTCTGGCTCTCTTAATCAAAGCGCGGTGCTGCTGCATGTGGAGACGAATTGGTTTAATTTCTATATCCGAGGGAAGCCGTTTCATCCGACGGTTGAATCGCTCCAATTGCACCGGGAAGGGCAGGGGGTGGATGCGCATCTCCTGGTGTCGGCTCTGGGTTCATCTGTGACCATTGAAAAGGTGTCTGTGTTTGATTCCGAGATGGGAGAGCTGGCGGAATGGCAGCAGGGAGAGTGGAGAAACCCCTTATTCTATGAAACTCAGGCTTACCAAGTCGTGGTGGAAAAGAAAGAGGATCTTGCCCTGACATTCCATCATGAGAATGTGCATTTGCGTGGGGCAGTGGAGCCACTGGGACAAATGATTTTGGCGGGAGAACTGAACTTTCAGAATGAAGTCGGTTTGACGGAGCTTCAGCTTAGGTTACACGGTGAACCGATTTTCCAGATACAGCTTGAAATCTTTCCAGCTAAAATGGATTACCAAAACGACTACCGACAAATTCTTCTTGATGTGAATCAGCAAATTTATAATTTGTCTTTTGATTTTCTGCGGAAGACATATCACAAGACGGGGCTCAGGGAGACGGGGAACCAGAGCTTGACGGAGTTTTTTACGATTCTGCAAGTGGTATTTGGGCAGCTTGTGCAGGCTGTAGAGCGGATTCAGGCTTCGCCCCATGCCAGCATGAGGATAGAGAACCGCGTCGTGGACGCAGCCCGGGTGCGGAAAGCAGGGAGAGAAACAGCTGCGTACTTGACCAAACGCCCACATCTGCTGGTAGAGGATAAGAAGCAAGGTTTTATCTCGATGAACGAGAGGATGTACACACCGAGTCATGCGCTGGAGGCGAGGCGGCAGGTGGATTACAACACCCAGGAGAACCGTTTTGTCCGGTGGGTGCTGGTACGTGTATCGAAAAAGCTAAACGAGCTGAAAACTCGTCTGACGCAGGGCGGCCGAATGCAGGATCCGCTTCTTGCGAAACGGATTCAAGGAATGCAGGGGCAGCTGCAGCGGCTGCTGGGACTTGATTTTTTGCAGGTGGGGGAGATGAGACAACTCACTGTGACGTTGGTGCTTCAAATGGCACCGGGTTACCGGGAGGTACACCGCCATTATCTGATGCTGATGAAGGGTCTGTCGGTTCAGAGCGATCTGTTTAAGCTGTCGATGAAGGACGTGGCGCAGCTATATGAGTACTGGTGTTTCTTGAAAATTCACGAGCTGCTTCGTCGCAAATACGAATTAGTGTCGCAGGATCTGGTACGGGTGAACCGGACCGGACTGTTCGTGACACTGGACCGGACGCAGAAAGCGAAAATGACCTACCGGAATCCAGCCAGTGGCGAAGTGTTCACGCTCTATTACAACGCACTGCCTCCCCGTGACCATAGCAAGACCCTCGGACAGAAGCCGGATAATGTACTGACACTTAAGAAGAACGATTCGCCTGTGGAGTATAAGTATATTTTTGACGCAAAATACCGCATGAACCCGGCTGTAGAGGGCACCCCTTACTACAATGCCTACAAGTCTCCTGGTCCGGTCGAGGACGATATCAACACGATGCATCGCTATCGAGACGCCATAGTGTATGCCGAGGGATCGGGGCAAGAGCTGGAGCGAGAGTACGAACGGAGCATGTTCGGCGCGTATGTGCTATTCCCATACGGAGACGAGGAGAAGTTTCGTGAGCACAAGTTCTACCGGAGCATCGGGTTAGTCAACGTTGGTGCGTTTCCTTTCTTGCCTAATGCGACTTCTTTGATGGAAGCGTTCTTGGACGAGATCATTCTGGATAGTCCCGAAAAAGCCTACGAGCGTTCTATCCGTCCTCGTGGTACAAAGGATTACTACCGGAACAAGCTTACGGGCAAGAACGTAATCGTCGGGTCCATGAGGAGTGGGCCTGTACAATTGGAAGCCGCGCTAAAGCATGGCTTTTATCATTTGCCTCTTAAAAATTTGACGGAGCAAAAAATATTGACGCAGTTGGAGTACGTCGCACTTTACCAATCGATCAAAGGGTTTGGCAGGAACGGGAAAGTGGGCGTGCATTGGTACGGCCGTATTTCAGCTTGGAAGGTGGTGCGGCGCTGTGAAATTACAGAAATTCCTTATAGACCGGGCACAGCGGATGACCTCTACGTTAAGCTTACCGTCGAAGAGTGGAAGCGGATGGAGCGGCCCATTATGCCTGGCGGTCGGGGAATTCACACCTTATTGCTCACGTCAAAATACATGTTGGATCGTGCTGTAGAAATTGCCGAGCTTAAATTAGAGTCGGAGGCAGATCTTGCGCAGTGGCGCGAGAAACGACGGCAGGGGTCTGTGAGGGTAGAGTTGGACCATCAGGATGTGGATTTGGCGAAACGAGTGTTGGGGGTCGAGATTGAGATTAGTTGGTGATAAGGTGAAATAAACTTTCAATGTAAATAAAAGAAAACGAGGAATTATATGAAGAAGTGGTTTTTTCCAGGTGTTATCTTGATTTTTATTCTTATGGCCCTTACTGTGCCGTCTAAACAAGATTATTTCGATTGGATTAAAGATAAAGTTAAAGAAGAGGCAAACAGCGTTATGGTCAATATAGGTGTGAATTTAGTCGGGGATAGTATACTGGACAATTCATCAAGATGCACGAAGCTACTTGTATATTCCTACTGTAATACTTACATTTCCCAAGAAAATAAAGTTAGGGCTATCGGTATTTTCAATACTTTTATTGCTCTTGAATAGATAAGAAAGCTATGCTATTTCACCCACAAGGGTGATTTTTTTATTCTCCTTTAAATGGACGCCTTTTCAAAAATGGACCGTTATGGACTTGCAAGCAAGCCACCCTACACACTCCGCTCCGACGGACTGACAAGCGCCCTCGAGGAAAACATGGCATAAAGCATGAACCCGATAAAAAGCAGATGTGCCGCAGCCAAAACAACCCCATCTAGGCTTAAAATGGAAGTGCTGGACCAGAAGAAAAAAGGAACCAGATGGACGGTAACCAGCAGAAGGAGTATACATTTTTGCAAGTGAATCGCGAATCTGTTTTTTTGAATGAAATAAAATAAACCGACGAGCGCAAAACAAACAGCTAACACTAGGTTGGTGTTCGACCACTGCTGCAGACTTTTCCGCATGAATTCGATTTCATTGGCCAGAGCACCGATAAGAGGTATTTTCTCCAGAAGGACGGGACTATAGATCAATGAAAATCCCAACAACAACAAGGTTAACAAGAGGGTAAAAGAAAATTTCATAAGAAACCTCCGTGTTTCTTTATTGTCATGTAACTCTGCAAACGCTTGGGCGGGCGGTTTTTAATTGTCTTTTGCCTTATGATCCATATACGTTTTTATCGCGACGATCAGATTCAGGATGCCGGTGAGAAAGGTCATAATCATGACGATCAGTTGAGGGAAGGTGGGACCGATTTTGACGCCGTTTCCGATTGGACCGATTTTGGGCCGGTTCATGTCCCATAACCCGTAAAGTAAGCCGATAACAGGAATGAGAATGACGATGATACTGACCACAATATAGGCGACATATTTGTTCATCAATAGTCTCCTTTCGATAAATGATCCCCTTGGATCGGTCTAAATTCGTTTTGGATGGAATATATTATTAATTTCTCTAAATAAAAGGAAAACCCTTGTTTTATTCCGGTTTATTTGATTTACTTGCTGATTACTCGTTGAAGCTGCGCTGCTTTCCCATTAAGCACTTTTAACCCGAATTCACCCGCAAGGGTGATTTTTTTATGCCCAAAATCCGATATACTTAGTTAGTTAGCAGTTACTAGGGAGCGTGAGAGAGTTGATTCGATCTGCAAAAAAAGGTCATGCGCAAAAATGGCTGGCCCTTGTATTGGGCGCGTCGTTAGTCGCAGTGCCGGTTGGGCCGGTAAAAGCGAACGGGGCGAATCCGGTTTTTGAAAAGGCGGTAGCTTACGAAGCGGGCGGCTGGGCTTATGACGTAACGACCGGAGATGTGAACGGGGACGGGCTGGATGATCTGGTGTCGCTGAATTTTCAAAACAATCAGGTGGCCGTGCTTCTCGGCAAGGGGGACGGAACGTTTGGAGCGCCGGCAGCTTTTGCGGTAGGTAGGAACCCGCGTGCGGTTGCAATTGCGGATTTAGACGGGGATCATCACCCGGATTTGGCAGTGGCCAATTTTATGGAGAGTACGGTGAGTATTCTTAAAGGCAGCGGGGATGGGACGTTCCTTCCATGGGGGAACGTTGCGGGCGTAGGCGGAGAACCTATGGAGATTGCTGTGTCGGATTTGAATGGAGACGGTTATCCGGATTTGGCAGTGGTCAACAACGTATCCGCTACAGTTTCGGTTCTGTTTAATATCGGCGGGAGCGGGAATTTTGTGCTTGGAGCTTCCATCCCTGTCGGGACTTACCCGAGAAGTCTTGCAGCGTGGGATATGGATGGCGATGGAAAAGTGGACCTTGCCGTCGCAAATTCCGGAAGCCATACGGTCAGTATATTGAAAAATGACGGTACCGGCACTCAATTCAGCCGGGTTGATTATGCGGCGGGCTCGTCCCCCAACAAAATGAAAGCAGCCGATCTCAACGGGGACGGCTTGAAGGATATGGTGTTTGCCGCCAACGGAGATCACGGTGTTGCGGTGCTGCTCGGTGCGGCAGGCGGAGGATTTGGGCAAGCGGCCCTGTATCCGGCTGGAAATTACCCGCTTGATGTTGCGCTTGGGGATTTCGACGGCGACGGGCACATAGATATTCTTGGACAAACGCAAGCCCAAGATTTTGCCATTCTAATGGGCAACGGAGACGGGACGTTTCAATCTGCGATAAGTTATCCGTATCCCCCTTATGCGTTTTCTGTGGAGACGGGAGAGTTTAACGGGGACGGCCGATCGGATATTGTTCTGGCGAGCAGTTCTCCTTCCAATACGTCGGTAAACGTGATGAACAGTAGAGTGGAAGGGGCTTTCTCTCTTGCTTCGAATACGTTCGAAACGGCAGAGAACAGCGGAACCGTCAGCGTGACGATACAACGGACAGGCTCCGGCACAGGTCAGACTGCAGTCCGGATCAGGACGGCGGATGGAACGGCGGTGGCGGGAAAAGATTATGCCGCGATCAACGAGGTTGTCGTGCTCCAGGACGGTGAAAAGAGCCGGGATTATCCGGTCACGGTCATGGACAACGGGGTCTATGAAGGGGACAGGACCTTTACGGTCAAGCTGAGCGATCCGGCGAATGGATACGTAATCGGGTCGCCGGACGAAGCGGTCGTGACGATCCGGGAAGACGATACCGTGCCGGATACAACACCGCCTACGGTGGATGCAGCTAAATTTGGAGTGGTAGATAGTTTCGCGGGTACGCAGGATCGCCTGTATGGATCTCCCGGGGCTGTAGGTGAAGCGGGGGCGGCTGTAAAAGCGTATCCGTGGGCGGACACGGACAAGGACGGCAACGTGAGCGCCGGCGAGCTTGGGACGCCGATAGCGCTGGGCAGCAGTGCGGCTGACGGGTCCGTCCCGGAGTCGGACATCGGCGACCTCATCCCGGGCAGCTACGTTTACGTGATAACGGCGATGGATGCGGCCGGGAACGAATCGGTGAAGGGGGGCTCGGCTGCGCTGACGGTGACGCTGGCGAAAGGAGTGTCGCCGGATACGGAAGCGCCGGTTTGGCCTGCGGGCGCAGCACTGGCCTTCTCGGGCGTTACCACTTCCGGCGTGGATGTAAGCTGGCCGGAAGCGGCGGACAACAGAGCCGTTGTTGGATACGACATCTATAGGAACGGTACGCTGCTGACAACGGTCAGCGGGGATACGTACAGCTATAGAGCGGCAGGTCTGACGAGCGACACACTGTACTCGTTTGCTGTGAAGGGCAAGGACGGGGCGGGTAATGCCAGCGTGGAGCTCGCCGGAACGGTCTGGACTCTTGCTGTACCTGCTTCGGGCGGGTCGTCAGGGTCTTCACCGTCGCTGTCGGCGGAGAGCAGGCTGCAGGAGCTGCGTTTTATGACGGGAGAAAAGGAAGCTGCGATGATGCCGAGTTTTCAGCCGGGAGTAAGCGATTATGCGGCCGAGACGAATGTGGACCGTGGCGTTATCCGGTACAAGACGATGGATTCCGCAGCGAGAGCCGGAGTGAACGGGCAGACCACTAGCGCATCTAGTGGGGAATATCCGATTTCGCTGAATGAAGGCGTCAATGTGTTTAAAATAGCCGTTCAGGCGGAAGACGGTTCCACCCGGGAGTATAAGCTGACGGTTACGCGCAAGGCCGCAGAGGGCGGAACAGGTTCCGGAACGAAACCCGATTCCGGGTCAGGTAATGGCACGGGGACAACGCCGAGTCCGGGTACAAAGCCTGAGCCGGGAACGGAGCCTGGAGGGGCCGGCACCAGCCGGTTCGCCGATGTTTCCGGGCACTGGGCGGAAGCGGATATCGGTCGGGCCGTTGCTCTCGGTCTCGTTGACGGCTATGAAGACGGCACATTTCACCCGGAGGCGACAATTAACCGGGCAGAGTGGGTTGTTATGCTGGAGCGGCTGCTGAAAGATGAGGAAGCGGGGAGTGCGGCATCTACGGATGCGGCAGCTGAAACGGCGGTCAGAAGCGGGGCAGAACCAGCGGAGGAAGCGAAAGCGGCAAGCCTGACCGCTAATGTGGCGGAGGTAGCGGGATTGCAATCAGCCTCAGAGATAGTCGTAAAAGCGCCCGCAGCGACATCGGTAAGCGTATCTGCAACTGCCGTCGCGGAAACGACGATGCGATCAAATTCGGAAGAAGAGGCAAAAACACCGGCTGCGACAGCGGCAAGAATTGCAAGGGAGTCTGCGACAAACACCGAGCCGCTTTCCTTCGCCGATGAAGGTGCCATCTCTGCCTGGGCTGCCGGGGCGGTAGCGGAAGTCTCCGCCAAAGGCATCGTAAGCGGCTACGAGGACGGAACGTTCCGTCCCGGGGCGTCCGTCACGCGTGCAGAGTTGGCCGTGATGCTGGCCAAAGCCGTGAACGGCTCTGCGGCCGGAGCCGGGGAAAACGTGGCTTTCGCGGATGAGGCCGATATCCCGGCGTGGGCCCGGCCTTACGTGCAGGCGGCGGCCGAACGCGGCTTGATCGACGGCCGGGGCGGGAACCGCTTCGCGCCGAACGATCAGGCGACACGGGCCGAAGCGGCCGTGTTGCTGGTTCGTTTGGCGAAGCAACTCGGCGTGTAGGTGTGCTGCCAACCGAGACAGCTGATCTGCACGTAGGCAGGCTGCCGCCCAATCGAGGAAACTGACCAAGCACCTTGGCGGTCTTGCTCAATCGAGGCACAGCTGCTGAACTTGTAGCCGTGCTGATACAGCAGTTTTGCGGTGTGTAGGTCGCCTAGTTGAGGCGGCTGTCCGGTACGCAGCCAAGCCGCTCAACAAAGGTATAATTGCAAGAAGCCAAATGACCCACGAATAAACAAAAAAAAGCAGCCTGTGAAGTGAAGTTACCCCCGTCAAGTAGACAGCCTTAAAAAAGCGTCCTTAAGCAACCTTAGTTCGGTATTCTATCGGACTAAGGTTGTTTAGTTTTCCTTGAAAACGTTCGTGGTTGTAAAAATGGATGTACTGTTCTACAGCTTTTACCAGCTGGCCTTCGTTCGAAAAAGTGTGGAGCCGAAGACATTCCGACTTGAAGTGCCCAAAAAAGCTCTCGATACAGGCGTTATCCCAGCAGTTTCCTTTACGCGACATGCTTGCTTTCATCTTCTTGCGCTTCAACAGGGCATGGTACTGCTTATGGGTATATTGAAAGCCCTGGTCGCTGTGAAGCAGCAGATTCGTTACGCGGCGTTTGTGTACGGCTGCTTCTACCGTTTCCAGCACAAGCTTTAGGTTGTTGTGGCGCCCAATTCGGAAGGAAACGACTTCGTTGTTGTACAAGTCATAAATGACCGACAAGTATAGAAAACGAGAGCCGATCGGCAGGTAGGTCACATCCGTAGCCCATTTCGTATTCGGCGCTGTCGCCCCGAACGCCCGGTTCAGTACATTGGCGGATACGACCGTGGCCTCCCGACGACCAAAATACGGTTTTCTGCGTCTGATCCGTGAACGAATCCCTAACTCATTCATCAACCGGTACACACGTTTGTGATTGACGTTTAGTCCGTAGGTTTTTTTCAGCCATACCCGAATCCGGCGATACCCGTAGATTCCTTTGAGCCGTGTGTGACACTCCAAGATTTTTTCCTTCATTGTGTGCTCTTCTGTACGTTTGGGTGAAGGCTTCCGTTTTGCGGTTCTCCACTTGTAGTAGCTACTCCGGACAACGCCTGCCAGCTCACATAGCAGGACGACCGGATAATCGACAGCTAGCGCTTCGATAGCTTGGTAGGTTTGACGCCGCTTTTCTTTTGCCCCCTTTGCAGTTCCCATAGCTTTTTTAGCAGCGCATTTTCTGCTCTTAGCCGCACCAATTCTTCCTCTTGGGACATTGCCTTTTTAGGCCTTCCTTTTCTGGAACCGACCGCGGTTCCTCTTTTTTCTTTGAGCCCTTCCATTCCTTCTTGCTCGTAGTGAGCGACCCATCTTCTCACCATTCTGTCGTTAATACCAAGTTTCTTGGCTATTGTTTTATAGCCAAGTCCCTCTTCCAGGAACATGATGACGGCCCGGCGTTTAAAATCTATATCGTAGGTCTTTCGTATTTGTCCCATAAAAAAATCCCCTCCAAGTTAGACTTTAGTGTGCTTTTTACACTGTGTCTACTTAAAGGGGATCATATCACAAACTCGGCAACCTTTTTTTGTAACTGCCTGCGGCTAGGCGAACATCAAAGCGTCAAACCGCTTTGACGGACAAGCGCCGCCGCTCACTTCGCCTCCAGCATCCGAAGAAGCAGCGTGACCGCTTCCGCACGCGTCGTGTAGCCCTGCGGAGCGAAGACGCCGGGACCGCGTCCCTGCACGAGTCCCTTCTGCTGGGCGGCGGCGATATAGCCTGCGGCCCAGCCGGGGATCTCGTCCGCGTCGGCGTACAGCCCGCGGAGCTCATCGCTCGCAACCGGCTGCAGCTTGGCGGCTTTGGCCGCCAAGGTGAGCATCTCGGCGCGGGTGACCGGCGCATCGGGCCGGAACGTGCCGTCCTCGTATCCGGAGGCGATGCCTGCACGCTGCGCAAGCGCCACGGCTTCGGCGGCCCAGGCCGGGATGTCGCCGCTATCCGCAAAGCCCGAGGCGGAAGCTGGCTTCTCCGGCTGCTTCAGCGCCTCCGCGTAAGCTTGCGTCAGCATCACGGTGAACTGGGCGCGCGTGACCTGCTCTTGAGGACGGAATGTTCCGTTCTCGAAGCCGCTGACGATGCCGCAGTCCGCCGCTTGCGCGACTTCTTTCTCCGCCCAGTGGCCCTTCATATCTGTGAAGGCGGCATGATGCGGAGCAGGGGAAGGACACCCCGGTCCTCCCGGAACTTCCGGCTTACCGGGAACCCCCGGCTCGCCCGGATTACCGGTGCCGACGGGTTCTCCCGGCTGCTGCGGCTTGCCGGGGTCAACCGGCGTCTTGGGCTCCTCGGTGGGAGAAGTTCCTCCGGGTGAAGTGCCCGTATTATCGCCGCCGGAATCCTGCCGGGGCTGACGGGTGATCTGGACGTCGTACGTCCGTACTGTCTGCCGGTCCGGCGCCGTGACGACGATCTGCACCGGGTTGACTCCGACACGTAGCGCAAGCGGCGCCGAAGGTTTTCCGCTGATGAGCGGAATTCCGTTGACCGTCACAAGCGCGTCGGGATCATAGACGGATGCGGTCACGGTCGTCCGGTCGGTCCCGTAATCGACGCTCATTTCGTAGCGGACGGTATCCGTGTCGAAAGCCGGGTTCAACCGGCCGGCCGACAGATCAAGACCGGCCAGACCGGCATTCGTGCTCAGCCTGCGGGTCACGTCCACCACGTATGACTGGGTAGAGACGCCGTCCTGCGCCGTCACGACAATCGTGATCGGATTCACGCCCGGCTTGAGATGGATGACTGTGGATGGCTGTCCGCTGACAACGGTCAAGCCGTTGACGGTGAGCGTCGCGTTCGGCTCGTAGACGGAAGCCGTCACGGACAGACTGGACGTCTCGGGATCGACAGCCGCCCGGTAACGCACCATGCCGCTGTCGAAAGCGGGCTCCAGGCTGCCTTCCGAAAGCGTCAGCCCGCCAAGCAGGACATTGCTGCTCGGAGCGCGGCTCACTTCCAGCTGATAGCTCTGTGTCGTGACGCCATCCTGTGCGGTTACCGTGACGGTGACCGGATTGGAGCCGACCTTCAACTGAAGAGGCAGACTGCCGGCATTTCCGCTAAAAACAGTGCCGTTGATCGTCAAGGTCGCCACGGAACTCGAAGCTTTGGCTCCGACGGTAACGGCATATACATCGTTGGCAACCGTGGTCGAATAAACGGTAGTCGCGCCGTTAAAACTCGGAGTGAGTTCACCCGGCGTCACCGTTAGTTCACTCAGGGTCGCTTCACTAGAAGCCGCCCTTGTTACGGTGACCGTATAGGGAGTAACGGTTACTCCGTCCTGGGCGGTGATCTCAACCGTAAAAGTCTGATCGCCCACTTCCAGGGCAACCGGGTTGGTCACCGGCTGCCCGTTTTGCAGCACGCGTATGAACGCCTGCGCATCTTCCGCCGCCGCCTGGATAGAGGTAACCGTTACCGAATAAGGCACTTGAGCCGTGTACCGGTAAGTGGAGCCGGTTACCGTTTCGTTCAGAACGGCTCCACTAAGGCTCAGCGAATGAAGAGCAGTGTTGGACGAAACAATGGTAATGGCCGTTTCTATCGACAAGGGACTTTCGTTGCCTGCGGCGTCGACCGCAGAAGCGGTGAGCCGGTGCGTCCCGGTGGATAAAGCGGTGCCGGGAGTGAGGCTCCAATCGCCGCCCGAACCGGCTGTTGCCGTGCCGGCCGAAACGCCGTCCACATATACGTTGACGGTTACGCTAGCTTCAGCCGTTCCTTTGATAACAGGCCGGCTGCTGTTCGTGACGGTTCCTGCCGCCGGCTCGGTGATGACCGGCGCGGAAGGCGCCGTGGCGTCGATCCGGAAGGCCGTTTCGGCCGAGTACGGACCGGTGTTGCCTGCGGCGTCGGCCGCAGAGGCTTTCACGGTGTGCGGTCCGTCCGCAAGCGCGGAAGCCGGGATGTACACCCAACTGCCGTCCGGGCCGGCGGTAACGGTTTGAACGATACCTCCGTCAAGCACGATGCGGATGGATGCGTCGGGTTCGGCCTGACCTTCCACTTTAGGTCTCGTTATATTCAAAAGCGCGTCCGCAAGCGGCTTCCGGATAACCGGAGCCGCAGGGGCCTGTGTATCTACAGTGAACTTTAGCGGACCGGAATACGGGCCGACGTTGCCCGCCTTGTCTTCGGCGCTGACCCGGAGGGAATGGACGCCGTCGGCAAGCGGCGCTGCCGGGGTAAAAGTCCACTTTCCGGCTCCATCCGCCGTCACGGGCCCTGCCGCCGGGATGCCGTCCAGCTCGATCCGGATTAAGGCATCGGCTTCGCTTAGGCCGCTAAACACCGGCTGATTCCGGTTCGTGTGCTCACCGCCGGTCGGGGCCGTCACGACAGGCGCGGCAGGCGGCGTGGCGTCGATTGTCCAGGCAAGCGCCTTCGTCGAAGCGCTGCTGTTGCCTGCCCCATCGCTTGCGTATGCCCGGAGGCTGTGCTTGCCGTCCTGCAGCGCTGTGGGACTCGTATAGCTCCAGCGTCCGCTGCCGTCCGCTTTTACGCTTGGTTTCGGCGCCCCGTCCACAAAAAGATAAAGGGTCGAAAAGGGTTCCGCCATCCCCGAGAAAACCGTTCTGACGTCTTTTACAAGCGATCCGTCCGCCGGAGTCAAAATAACAGGCACCGGTGGGGCGGCCGTATCCAGGGTGAAGCTTACCGCACCGCCGGCCGGGCTCGTATTGCCTGCCGCATCCGATGCGGATGCCGTAACGGTGTGCGTTCCGTCCGCCAGCTGGGCGGGCAAGTTGAAAGTAAACTTGCCTGCAGTGTCCGCTTGTACGGCGGGAGATGCCTTACCGTCTACGGTAACGATGACGGAGGAAGAAGGCTCCGCCGTGCCTGTAACGGACGGAACGGTTTTCAACAGCGCCGCGTCCGCAGGCGATGTAATCACCGGAGCGTCCGGAGGCGTACGGTCGATCTTGACAACGGACGAGGACTGCGGACCGGTGTTGCCCGCTTTATCGACCGTTCTGGCCGTGACGGTGGTCTGTCCTTCGGCCTTGACGGCCAGCGGCCCGGCATAAGCGGTCCAGCTGAGCGTTTCCGCTCCGGAAAGGCTGTACTCCGTCCGGTTTACACCCGCACCGCCGCTGTCCGCGCCGTCCGTGATCGTGACCGAAACGGCGACCGCCGACGTCCAGCCTGCCGCGGAAGGCGTGATGCCCGGAGCGGCCGGAGGAGTCCGGTCGATGGAAACGGAAGCCGCTCCGAGTCCGCTGACGTTTCCGGCTCCGTCCTTCGTCCGGGCGGTGACCGCCGTTAGTCCCGGCGCCGTAATGTTGAGCGGCCCGGTGTAGGCGGTCCAGCCGAGCGTCGTCGCGCCGGACAGACTGTACTCCGTGACCTGGACGCCCGACCCGCCCGTATCGGTGCCCGGCTGAATCTCGACCGGTACGCTTGCCGCAGCCGTCCAGCCTATCGTCCCGGGCGTGACCGAAGGAACGGAGGGAGCCGTTTTATCGATTCGAACCGTTGCCGTCGCCGTCTGGCTTACGTTTCCGGCGTTATCGATGCTTCTGGCGTTGAGTGTAGTTTGCCCCTCGGCCGTTACGGACACAGGTCCGGTGTAGGTTTTCCAGCCGGAAGTGACCGCCCCGGACAAGCTGTACTCCATCCGGTTTACGCCCGAACCGCCGTCGGCGGCTGCCGTAAGCGTCACGGAGACGTCCGAGGGTAGCCAGGAGTTTCCGGACGGAGAAATCGAGGGGGCTCCGGGAGCCGTCCGGTCTATTTTCACGTCTGCCGAAATTTCCTGGCTCATATTCCCGACCCGGTCGACGACGCGGGTGTGAATCGTGGTGATTCCTTCCGCAGTGATGGTGAGCGGGCCGGAATACGTAGTCCAGCCGAGCGTCGTCGCACCGGAGAAACTGAATTCGGTCCGGCTCACGCCCGAACCCGTGTCGGTTCCCGGCTTCAGGGTAACCCCGACGCCGCCGGCCGCCGTCCAGGATGAGGACGCCGGCGTCACGGTCGCCGCTCCGGGAGCTGTCTTGTCTATGCTTACGGAAGCCGTCGCGACGAGGCCGATGTTGCCGGCTTCGTCCACGCTTCGCGCGCTGACGGTGGTTTGCCCCTCCGCGCTGACCGTGATCGGATCGGTATAAGCGGTCCAGCCGAGCGTGCTTGCTCCGGACAGGCTGTACTCGGTCCGCTTGACGCCGGACCCGGCGTCCGTGCCCGGAACGACCGTAACGGCCACGTTGTCTTTGCTCCAGCCGGCCGAGGCAGGCTGGACCGAGGGAACGGTCGGCGGTGCTTTATCGATGGACACGTCGGCCGTGCTTTCCGCACTGACGTGGCCTACGTTATCGACCGTCCGCGCGTGCACCGTTGTCAGCCCTTCGCTGCCGACGGCGATCGCTCCCGTGTACGGAGTCCAGTCCTGCACGGTGCTGCCGGTAAGTTTGTACTCGGTCCGCTGTACGCCCGACCCGCCTTTGTCCGTACCGGGAGTAAGCGTAACCGACGCGCTTTGGTTGGTCCACGCCGAACCCGCTCCTTTGATAACGGGAGAAGTCGGGGGCGTTTTGTCGACCTTGGCAACGGCGGTCGTGACGCTGCTCGCGTTGCCCGCTTTGTCCACCGTTCTGGCGCTGATCGTGGTCTCTCCGGAATTCGTGACGGTGATCTGATCACCCGCCGTATACGGAGTCCAGTCCTGCACGGTGGCCCCGGACAAGCTGTATTCCGTCTGCTTGACGCCCGAATCCGTGTCCGTTCCGCCCGTCAGGGTCGCGGTGACATCAGCGGCAGACCAGTCTGCCGCTGACATGGCGATAGCGGGAGCGGTCGGAGCCGTGAAATCAAAAGACAGCTTGTATACGGTCTTGTTAAGCTCGTAGTTGTTATCGTACCCGCCTATCACGTACACCCTGCCGCCGGACAGCGACATTTCGGCGTTCACCAGCCCTTTGAGCAAGGGGGTGTCCTGGGTCCAAGTGTTGCTGACCGGATCGTACAAATAGAAATTGTAATTGCCCATGACCAGCACTTTGCCATTGGGCAAAGTCATTTGAGCATGCCGGAAAAAAATATCCCTGTCTTTATAGGGCATGTTCGCCGCTTTCGTCCAGGTGTCGGAGGCAGGGTCATAAATGTAGGAGGAAAACGAGTACACATATCCGCTCAAGCCTCCCGTTACGAAAATGCGCCCGTCAGTTAAAGTACTCTGCGCGGCCCCGTAAATGCCGATCGGCAGGGGAGCCTTCTCCGTCCATGTGTTGGCTCCCGGATCGTAGATGTACGTATTGTTGTACAGCGTGCTGGTGCTCGGCGAAAAAATGGAATCGGCTCCGCCGACACTGACGACTCTGCCGTCGGGCAGTGTGCTCTGCGAGTTGCCGAGCATATTTTTGGGCAGATTGGACGCCTGGGTCCACGTGTTGGTGTAAGGACTGTAGATGCGCGTCAAATTGTTATAAACGTAGCCGGTCCCGTTTAGAAAAACGTTGCCTCCCGTTACTATAACCTTACCGTCCTTGAGCTCGGACTGGGTATGATAAGCCACGTTCAGCGGAGGCGCATAGGCCGACCAGGTCTGGGACGAGGGCGTGAAGGTGTACGAATTGTTGGCGAACGTATTGTTCCGGGGGTTTTGGCCTCCGGTTACGAGAATATTGCCGCCGTTCACTACTCCGCTTGACGTAACCCCCGACAGATCCCCCGGCAAATCGGCCGAAGCGGGCAGAGCTTCCATGATGACGGCCGCACGTGTATTTTGAGACCAGCCGGCCAATATTCCTCCTATCAGGACTGTCGTCCCCAATAATTTGCGCAGCTTGTTAGACATGATAGAGGTCATTCCTCCTTTGAAAAGTACGGTTGCCGCCGGTCAAGATGGAGCATCTTTTATCCGGAGCAAACAATTGGCAGGGTCCAGTGTAGCAGAAACTTTAGGACTTGAGAATTAACTTTGGTTAATCCCGTGAAATTTCGGTGGGTGGAGGAAGTCCGGGTAACCGGTAGGCCTATTTTTTTAACTTGAGCGAAAAAATGAAGATTGGAAATAGGGGCTTTAGTTGCAAGATGGGAGGAATTTGATTACCTTGGGACTTAGGACCGATACAAAGACAATCGCCTGCACGATCTAGAAACGGTAACGCCGCACAAAAACATGTAAGCGCAAGGAGGGTGTTCTACATGAGTTCCACACTAGGCACGACAGCCCGTTTAACCCGGGAAAATTTCATCGCGAAGGCCGCCTGGTTCGCCGGACGGGCAGATGGCTGCACGCTCAAGCAAACAACCGATTACGTAAGAGCGGATAGCGGCCTCCCTTCGGATACGTTTAACGTGACGGTTCTGCTCAAGCCCCGCCTCTCTGCGGAGAACGAAGCTATTCTCGAAGAGGCGGTTCGTTATTTTACAGACAAAAAATACCCGATGGCGATATGGGCTTGGGAAGACAAGAACAGTGTCACTTTTGAGACTTTAAGGAAGGCGGGGTTGGAAGAGGCGGAAACGAACATCGCGATGTACGCGGATTTGGATGCCTGGAAGCCCGAAAAGCAATTTCCGCCGGATTTTTGTATCCGGGAAGTTACATCTCTCGCGGAAACGGAGCAGTTCGGAGACGTACTGGCTTCGTTATTCGGAGAGTCGGAGGAGGGAGCTAACGTCAGGGCCTTTTACCGGAAAATAGCCCGTCTGCCGCTGAGCGGGCCTTCTCCATTGAAGATGTACACCGGCTTGTACCGGGGACGGCCGGTCAGCACGGGTACGCTGATGTTCACGGACGACAGCGTCGGCGTCTACGATATCGCGACCCTGACAGACTTCCGGGGAAGAGGCTTCGGTTCTGCCATGTTTCACTTTCTGCTGGAGGAAGCACGGAAAGGAAAGTCCCGGCTGTGCGTTCTGCAGGCATCGCCGGACGGAATCGGGATCTACAAGCGCGCGGGATTCGACCCGGTCTGCGAGGTTACGGTTTACGAGAATCGGCACTTGATTGAGTAAATCGGGGTTATTTTGCGTAAGGGGATGAGGCCCCGACCGGCCGCCAGGCAAAGAGAGCGGTGAATACCGTCATGGGACGCTTTCACGCCGGGAAACATGCGATTGTCAGAGACCGCATGCATAAGAATACAAAGCCGCCCGCCGGTTTGCGGAGCCGGCTTTTTTTGTGCTTTTCCGGTCAGTCAATGATCCTTTCCCGGGCATGTTTAGTTTTTGTTCAGTTTGTTTTGATACATTTGGAGAACAGACAGAAGGAGGGGGCACTTTGAACGTACTGATTGCGGATGACGCCGCGTTTATGAGAACGCTGATCCGTTTGTTTCTGGAGCAGATGGGGTATACCGTTATCGGTGAAGCCCGGAACGGGAAGGAAGCGGTCGAGTTATACGGCCTTTTAAAACCGGATCTTGTGACAATGGATATTACCATGCCCGAGATGGACGGGATCGAAGCCGTTAAATCCATCAGGTCCGCGAATCCCGATGCCAAGATCATTATGTGTTCCGCCATGGGACAGCAGCAGGTTGTGATGGAAGCGATCCGGTGCGGAGCGAACGATTTCGTGGTCAAACCGATCCAGAAGGAACGGCTGCAGGAGGCCGTCGAGAAGATTTTTGCCGGGCAGGGGCTGAAGATCGGCCTTTTGTAAAGCGTTTAGCCTTTTTGACAGTAGCAACGAAATAATCAAAGCAAAGGCTTGGCTAAATTAGGCTGAGTCTTTTTTGGCAGGAAGCGGGACTTCACAGGAGTTGTTAATCATGTAAGGTATGGTATATATTTGCATTAAATGCCGAATGGAGATCCGCCATGAAAAAGAATTTGATTCTGCTTATGATCGTTGTGCTGTTAATGAGCTGTTCAGCTGCCGGAATTCCCTACGACGATAAAATATCGGACCGGTTGAAGGCAAGTATCAGTGAGATTGAAGCCGGACAAACCGTCGAACCGGACCATTTCGAAGAATACGATTGGGTTTATATCATTCCGCCCTACACGGCTGGAGATGCGCTCGATAGTTTGGAAGTGGATGAGCAAAGCAAGACATATATTTATAAGCAAGCTTCATCCTATGAAAATTATTTCTGGTCACCTCCAAGGATGGAAAAGCCGTTTCTTACGCCATGCTGGATAAAAATTTTAGCACAGAGGGCGGCAAGCTTTTGACGTATAAAGGTTCCGGTAAGTTGTTGGTCAGAAAGGAAGAGACGGGAGGAAGGCCGTTTTTGTTTTTGCCGAGATAAACGGGCGTATTTTTTTCGGATCCTATCATGCACGCTCAATAATCAGGGCTTTTAATATTAAATGAGGTGAACAAGTCCGCTCTATGACGGGCTTTTTTATTTTTTTGTCGTAGGAAAACAGGCGTCTACCCGAGGCGCTGCCCTCGTATCGTGGAGAAAAGGACGCGGTTTAATTGTTGCGTTGAATCCCTATAAACCAAAGAAAACCCGGCGGGGGCTGTGGTACAATACAACAGCATCGCTACTTTTTTCCGGCAGGTGAAAATCAATGAGGATTTTATATCATAGAAGTTTACAGGAGCGCTATTTGTTTACGGTGGTGTGCACGGATGGCGGCCATAAGCGGTACAGAAGCCGAACGGATGGCTTACAGAGGTTTTGCAAACGGTTTCATGGGTTGTGGAAAAGCCTATGAAAAAACAGGGACTGTTTTTTATTCTCGGGGCTGCGCTTATCCTGCTGCTGCCGGTGTATTCCGTTTTCCAGCACGTTGTGTCGGTCGGCCGGAATCCCGAAGCGGTCCGGGGGGAGCTTGATCTCAGGGGCTGGAACTTTGCGGAACGGGGCACGGTCCGGCTGAGCGGCGAGTGGGAGTTTTACAGGGGGAAGCTGCTCGTTCCCGGAGATTTTCGGTCTTCCGCTGAAGCGGAAAGGACGCCTCCCGTGCCGACCGGCATGGCGCAAATTCCGGGGAAATGGAATGCGTATATGGGCACGGAAGGGGATTCCGGCGCGGAAGGGTACGCCACGTTCCGGCTTAAAGTGCGGCTTGACGAAACCGGCGGGGCTCTGTACGGCATCCGTACCGGCAATATCCGCACGGCTAACCGGGTATTCGTGAACGGCCGGGAAGTGGGAGCGAGCGGAACGCCGGGCCGTACGGCCGCCGAAGAAAGTCCCGACAACGTTCCGTATACGGGGTTTTCTTATCTGCAGGGCAGTGAGGCCGAAATCGTGGTTCAGATTTCCAATCACAGTTATTCCTCCGGCGGTATGTTCACTCCGATTTTGTTCGGAGACGAAAAGTCCGTCATGAAAAGCCGGGAAGCGGCCTTATTTTCCGAGTGGATGACGATGGCGGGTTTTCTGATTCCGGGACTTTATTTTCTGGTTTTGTACAGGATGCGGAGAAAAGATCCAGCTTCGCTGTATTTGGGGCTGTTCTGTCTCGTGGGGCTGTTGTTTGTGCTTACGCACGGGGAGAAGCTGCTTGCCGCCGCCTGGCCGGGGTTTTCCTACACCTGGCTGCTTAAGGTGCAGCTCATGGTGTCTTCATTCGTGTACTTTTTCCTGCTCCGTTATGTAGCCGTTGCCGTACCGGGGGGCGTTCATCCGCTGGCAATGCGTCTGAGCTCCGCCGTGACGGCGGCCGGTCTGCTCGCGGGCCTGCTGCTGCCGCCGGCTGTTTTCTCGCGGCTGGAAGGGCTGATTCTGGCGGTTTCTTTCCTCAGCATGTGCTATATGGCGTTCGTTCTGCTCAGAGACGTGCGCAAGCGCTCCGAGGACACCTTGCTCATGATCGCGGGTGTGATGAGCATTCTGATGGTCATAGCGGCGTATGTGCTGAACCTGGTCGGCTTGTACGAAGGGTTGCTGCTCGTTCCGGCCGAAATGCTGCTGTTCGTGCTTACCCAGGCCGTCCTGCTTGCGCAGCGGTTTAACCGGACTTTCGTGGAAGTGGAACAGCTGTCGCGCAGGCTGCTTTCCCTGGACGGGTTGAAGGATGAATTCATGGCGAACACGTCCCATGAACTCCGCACGCCTCTTCACGGTATGGTCAACATGGCGCAGTCTATGCTGGAGGGCGCATCGGGCGATCTGAACGGCAAGCAGAGGAACGATTTAACCATGATTGTATCGACGGGCCGGAGGCTGACTTATCTCATTAACGATATTCTGGATTTCAGCAAGCTTAAAAACGGCGAAATTGTGCTGAAGCGCCAGCCGGTCGATCTTAAAGCCGCAACGAATGCGGTGCTGGAAGTCATGACGCATGTCGCGAGGCATAAAGAAATCACGTTCCAGCAAAATTGGCCGGACCGGCTTCCCTGGCTGCTTACGGACGAAGACCGGCTCCAGCAGATTTTGTACAATTTGCTCGGAAACGCCGTGAAGTTCACATCCCGTGGCAGCATCACGATCGGTGCGGAAACGAAGAACGGCCATGTGCTGGTCTTCGTCCAAGACACGGGGATCGGGATTGCGGGGGATCGTTTGGAAGACATCTTCCATGCGTATGACCAGGCCGCAGGACCCGAAGACCGTGATTACGAGGGAACCGGTCTCGGACTGAGTATTACGAAAAAGCTGGTCGAGCTGGGGGGAGGGGAAATCGGAGCGGAGTCCCGGCTCGGGGAAGGCTCCGTTTTCCGGTTTACCGTTCCTTCGACTACGGATGTCCCCGTAGCGGCACGGTTGTCGGGCGGGAGTTCCCGGACCCGGACGGCAAGAGACGAAACGGCGGCCGCCGCCCTGCCCGCAAGCCGGGAGGACCGGACGTCCCGCAAGATGGATGCGACCGTCCTGCTCGTCGACGACGATCCGGTCAACCTGCAGGTGCTGTACAACCTGCTGTCGGTTGAAGGATACCGGCTCATTGCGGTGGACGGCGGAGCCAAAGCGATGGCCCATATCGTCTCGGGGCAGTCTATCGACCTGGTCATCGCCGACTGGATGATGCCGGGCATGTCCGGCCTGGAGCTGTGCCGGGCGATCCGCGCCCGTGTCTCGCTGGCCGAACTGCCGGTTCTGTTGCTGACGGCGCGGAGCCTGCCGGAGGATGTGCGTACCGGTTTCCAGGCCGGCGCCAACGATTTTCTGCGCAAGCCGGTCGATGCCGACGAGCTGAGAGCCCGGGTGCGTACCCTGCTTGAGATGCGCAAGTCCGTGCGGAACGCGGTTTCGGCGGAGATGGCGTTTTTGCAGGCGCAGATCAAGCCGCATTTTTTATACAATGCGCTCAATACGATTATCGCGCTCCTGCCCTCCGACCCGGACAAGACGACCAAGCTTCTGCTGGAGCTAAGCCGCTACCTCCGCGGCAGCTTCGATTTTCAGAATCGTGACCAGTTGGTACCTTTACAGAAGGAAATGGCTCTTGTGCAGTCGTATTTATTTCTGGAGAAGGCACGTTTCGAAGAACGGCTGCAGGTAGATTACCATATTCGGGCCGAGCCGAACCGGCTGATCCCCCCGCTCAGCATTCAGCCTGTCGTTGAGAATGCGGTTCGCCACGGCATTATGAGGCGTGCGGAAGGCGGAACGATCGGCATTACCGTTGAAGAGCGGGATGATGGCCTCCTTGTGGAAATCACGGACAACGGAGTCGGGATGGAACCCGGACGCGCGGCTTCCCTTTTGTCCGCGGAAACCGGGAAAGGGGTAGGGTTGATCAATATCCATACCCGTCTCCTGACGATGTTCGGGGAGGGGCTGGACATCCGCACCGAGGAGGGACAGGGAACGACCGTCCGCTTCCGTGTACCGAATAGCGGGGGAGCCGGGGCCTTGCGGGAGGAGAAGAATAACAGTGAAGGCGATTCTGATTGACGATGAAAAGCCCGCTCTGATTCAGATGGAGCGGCTGCTCCTGACGGACGGGCGCATGGAGGTCGGGGGCCTGTATACCCAGGCCCGGCACGGGATTGAGCATATGGCTTCCGAGAAGGCGGATATCGTCTTCCTGGACATAGAGATGCCTGAAATGAACGGTCTCGAAGCGGCGGAGCATTTGTACCGGCTGAACCCGGAAGTTCAGATCGTTTACGTGACCGCCTATAATGACTACGCGATCGAAGCATTCGAGCTTGGCGCGCTCGATTATCTGCTCAAACCCGTCGATCCGGAACGGTTCGCCAAGACCGTCAGCCGCCTGGAAGCGCGTCTTAGCCAGCTTCAGGCCATCCGCCGGGAGGCGGTGCCGTCGGGCGAACCGGCCGTACGGTGTTTCAAGCAGTTATCGCTGGCCGGAAGCGGCGGGGCAGGGGGCGGCTTGAGATGGCGCACGCAGAAAGCGCAGGAGCTGTTCGCCCTCCTCGTTCACCACCGGAGCAAAAGGGTGGCCAAAGACGTCATTCTGGAAACGCTGTGGCCGGAGCTTTCTCTGGACAAAGCCGTAACCCAGCTTCACACCTCGGTCTACCAGGTGCGCAAAATGCTCAAAGCTTGGGGAATGAGCGCAGGCATCGATTACTCTCACGACAGCTACCGCTTCACGGCGGACGATGCCCGCATTGATGTGGACATGTTCTTGGCCGATACCTCCGTCAGCGAGATTACGTCGCGGGAGCAGTGGCGGCGGCTCGACCGCGCGCTGCTTCTGTACCGGGGAGATTATCTGGAAGAGCACGATTATTTCTGGGCCAGGTCGTACCGTACGCAGCTTCTTCAACAGTATGTCCAGGCCAGTATTCTGGCATCTGCTTACGAAGTGTGGGCAGGCCAACCCCAATCCGCTCTCCGGCGGCTGGAGCTGCTTCAGAAAAAGGAACCGTTCTCGGAAGAAATTTGCCGGGCGGGGATGAATGTTTATGCCGGTATGGGAGATAAACTTTCGCTGAAGAAGTATTACGAGGCGTTCGCAAACGCTCTCCGCGATGAGCTGGAATCCGAGCCCGGCCGTGAAACGACCAACCTGTATAAACACTTGATGCAGAGCATCTGAGCGATTCCGGTTGTCCCGGACGAAGCCTTTGCCGCTGTTGGGCGGCGGGGGCTTTTTTTGCGATGTGGAATGACGAGGGAGGGAGATTTGCGGACGGCGAATCCGAAACAGATCTTTTTGGCGAAAAATGACGAATTTTGTCCAGAATCCGTTCAGCGGCGTTTGATACAATTTTCCATGTTAAAAACAGGGGGAAGGGACTGGATTAAGCTCAGATAAAGAGAAAAAATTGTGTGGATAGCCGCTTTGTCAGTACGTGAAAAGTTTTCTACAAATTATGAGGTGAATGTATGCATCAGAGAAAATCCTCTTTCCGATGGATTTCGGTATTGTTGATGAGCGTGATTGTTCTTAATGTTTTGTTCGGTGCGGCGGGGCCGGTTATGGCGACGTCTCCCGGGCTTTCTGCCTATAACGCCGCGGCAACGGCTGCGGAAATGCATCAGGCTATTCTTGATTATCCGGATGATATTTTCGCAACTCAACAGGATAAAGACAGTTTTTACGCGAACAGGAAAGCGGATAACGACTTTATCGTGGATGACCTGATCAGCAAGCGTCCTTTTGCGACGGTTACGGATCTGCGCGATGCTTACGGCAGCGCTTTGGATAACCGGAATTTCTTTTTGTTTCTTCATGAAGCAACGGATAATTCGGGAGTAAGTGCCGCACTTGGCTGGGTTATCGACGGAACCTTCCTCAATCCCGGATTGGATTTGAGTAAGTATTCCGTTCTCGACTATACGGAACAAGCGGTCGTGGACCAGGCGATACTTGACGGCATACCTGCTAACGGGTTTGTCGCCGCGTTCGGGATTCAAGCCATCATAGACTCGACGATCGGCCAGATTGTGTCCGGAGCCCTCCAGGATGACAAAACGGCTCTGGAAATCGGTTATGCCGTCGGAGACAGCGACGCACATGTTACCCAGAACCTATACCTTCCGAATGCGGGTACGCATTTTACACAGATCACTTGGACCGGAGGAAACGGGGTCATCGATCCCGCGACGGGCACAGTGACGCCTTCGGCCGGCGGAGATGTGGTGGCTGTTCTGCAAGCGAAGATCAGCCGAAATAACGAAAGTTTGATCAAGGACTTTACTTTGACCGTTAAAAGCTCGGCGCCGCCTGCGACGCCTCCGGCGATTACGGCGCATCCGCAAAGCACCCCGCCGGTGCTTGAGGGAACGCCCGCTTCTTTTAGCATTACGGCTACGGGAACGGGGCTGACGTACCAGTGGCAGGAAAACAGAGGCATGGGCTACGTCAATATGTCCGGCGAGACGAATGCCACGCTGACCATTCCGGCGGTTTCGCCGAGTATGAACGGCTACATGTACCGTGTAATCGTGTCGGGTACGGGCGGCCAGCCGGTCAAGTCGATGGGAGCGGTGCTAAACGTGATGCCGATGGCTCCGACGTTCCCTCCGGCGATTACGGTACAACCGCAACACGTGTTACCGCCGGTACCGCAAGGAATGCCCGCTTCCTTTAGCGTTACGGCTACGGGCACGGGTTTGACGTATCAGTGGCAGGTAAACATCGGTTCAGGCTACCTGAACCTTCCCGGCGAGACGAACGCCACGCTGACCATTCCGGCCGTTTCGACAAGTATGAACGGCTACATGTACCGTGTCGTCGTGTCGGGCACGGGCGGCCAGCCGGTCACGTCGATCGGAGCGGTGCTGAACGTAATGCCGGTTCCTACATTCCCTCCGGCGATTACGGTACAACCGCAACACGTATTACCGCCGGTACCGCAAGGAATGCCCGCTTCCTTTAGCGTTACGGCTACGGGCACGGGTTTGACGTATCAGTGGCAGGAAGACAGCGGCATGGGCTACCTGAATATGCCCGGCGAGACGAACGCCACGTTGACCATTCCGGCGGTTTCGTCAAGTATGAACGGCTACATGTACCGTGTTGTCGTGTCGGGCACGGGCGGCCAGCCGGTCACGTCGTTCGGCGCGGTGCTGAACGTGCAGGCGCCGATTCCAACACTACCTCCGGCGATTACGGCGCAACCGCAAAACACGCCGCCGCTGCTGCAGGGAATGCCGGCTTCCTTTAGCGTTACGGCCACGGGAACGGGACTGACGTACCAGTGGCAGGTAAACACCGGTTTAGGCTTCCAGAACCTTCCCGGCGAGACGAACGCCACGCTGACCATTCCGGCGATTTCGTCGAGTATGAACGGCTACATGTACCGTGTCGTCGTGTCGGGCACAGGCGGCCAGCCTGTAACGTCGAACGGGGCGGCGCTGAACGTGATGATGGTTCCGACGTTCCCTACGATGATTACGCTGCATCCGCAAAGCCCGCTGCCGGTGTTTGAAGGAAGCCCCGCTTCTTTCAGCGTTATGGCTACAGGAATGGGGCTGACGTATCAGTGGCAGGTGGACACGCAATCAGGCTTCCAAAACCTGCCTGGCGAGACGAACGCCACGCTGAGCATTCCGGCCGTGTCGCTGGGCATGAACGGCTACAAATACCGCGTCGTCGTATCAGGCATGGGCGGCCAGCCGGTGACGTCGAATGAGGCGGTGTTGAACGTGCTGCCGATGATTCCAATCCTGCCGACTGTAATTGTCAGTCCTCCTCTTAACACCTTCGCGGCGGATGGAGGCACAGCAAACTTTGTTGTCGGTGCCTCCGGTACGGCTCTGACCTATCAATGGCAAGTGGATAGTGGAGACGGCAACGGATTCCAGAATATTAGCAGCGCAACAAGCATGACACTCAATCTGCCGGGCGTTTCTTATTCGATGAACGGCTACAAATACCGTGTTATTGTGACAGGCCAATTGGGCCTGCCGGTAACGTCCGCGGAAGCAGTATTGACCGTGCTGCCGACATTCCGGCCACCGGTCATTAAGGAACAGCCTGCGGGCGATGCAGTGGCCGAAGGCGGCAACTTCAAGCTCTCGGTCGAAGCTTCGGGACTCAGCCTGACCTATCAATGGCAGGTGGATACGGGTTCGGGTTTTGTGGGAATCCCTCACGAAACTAACCGCTCTCTCAGTGTGTCTCCCGTAACGAAAGCGATGAACGGCTTTAAGTACCGCGTCGTCATAGCGAATCCGGGGAACCAGCCGGTAACGTCCAAGGAAGCGGTTCTGACGGTGTACACCGTTCCGTCCGCTCCTGTGAACGTAAGCGCCGCAGCGGGCAACGGACAAGCCGTCGTTTCCTTCACGGCACCGGCTACCGACGGCGGCAGCGCCATCACCGGCTACGAAGTCACCGCTTCGCCCGGCGGCAAAGTCGTGAGCGGCACGGAAAGTCCGATCACGGTAACCGGGCTTGCAAACGGAACCGCGTACACGTTTACCGTTAAAGCTCTTAACGCGGCAGGCGGCAGCGCGGCTTCGGCTCCATCGGATTCCGTCACGCCTTATGCTCCGTCAAGCGGCGGAGGCGGTGGTGGTGGCGGAGGTTCCTCGGAACCGAGCACGTCAACGCCGACCGTACCGCCCGTTACGGAAGTACCGGCTAACGAAGGAGCCGATATCCTCGTTAACGGGAAGACGGAACGTGCAGGAACCTTGAAGTCGTCCGAAGTAAACGGTCAATCTGTTCTGACGATCGTAGTCGATCCGAAGAAACTGGACGAGAGACTGGCGTCCGAAGGCCGGCATGCCGTCGTGACCATCCCGCTTGCGAAAGACAAGAAAGCGGATGTGCTCATCGGCGAACTGACGGGCCAAATGGTGAAAGCCATGGAGCAGAAGCAGGCTGTCGTTAAAATCTCCGCCGGAGATATTACGTACACGATTCCCGCGGAGCAGATCAATGTCGGCGCCCTGTCGGGTCAACTCGGCAATCCGGCTTCCCTGGACGATATCAAGGTGCGCATCGAAGTTGCCGCTCCGTCCAAGGAAACGCTGAAAATCGTCGAAAATTCGGCGTCCGCAGGGAATTTCACACTTGTAGCGCCGGCCCTCAACTTTGCGGTTACCGGAACTTACGGCGGCGCAACGGTTGAAGTATCCCGCTTCAACGCTTACGTGGAGCGCACCATTGCCATCCCGGATGGCGTGGATCCCGGTAAGATTACAACCGGCGTTGTCGTGGAAGCGGACGGTACCGTCCGTCACGTGCCGACCCGGATCGTAAACGTGGACGGGCACTATTTTGCGAAAATCAACAGTTTGACGAACAGCACGTACTCCGTGATCTGGCATCCGCTCGAATTCAAGGACGTTGCCGGACACTGGGCTCAGAATGCGGTTAACGATATGGGCTCGCGCATGGTTATCAATGGCGTCGAAGACGGCACGTTTAACCCCGATACGGCGATTACGCGTGCGGAGTTTGCGGCCATCATGGTACGTGCGCTGGGACTTAAACAGGAAAAAGCGTCCGCGCCTTTCTCGGACGTGAAAGCAGCGGATTGGTACAGCTCTGCGGTACAGACCGCTTACGCGTACAAGCTTATCGGCGGTTTTGAAGACGGAACGTTCCGTCCGTCCGACAAGATCACCCGTGAACAAGCTATGGTCATCATGGCAAAAGCGATGAAGACTACCGGCCTCCGGGACAAGCTGCCGACTAAAGAAGCGGCGGAATCGCTGGCTCCTTATGCGGATGCCGCAGCGACTGCCGAATGGGCGAAAAGCGGCGTGGCCGATTGCCTGCAGGGCGCAATCTTTGCGGGCAGAACCGCCACGGAGCTGGCTCCGAAAGCTTCGATTACAAGAGCGGAAGTCGCCGCCATCGTGCAGAGACTTCTTCAGAAATCCGAACTGATTTAAGAAGAGGAGAGTTATTCCTTCGGCGGTCTTGCAGACAGCCGGGGGATGGCTCTTTTTTTTATGCAAAAAGATAGAAGACAAGGACAGGTATTTTTAACGGAGCGGTTGACTTCAAAAAATGGAATAGGTACTATAAAACTAGGAATTAGCACTCAAGTCAACGGAGTGCTAACTATGATCTTACGGAAGGGGATTCACTCATGGCCAAGAAGCAGTTTAAAGCGGAATCCAAGCGTTTGCTGGAAATGATGATTAACTCGATCTACACCCAGAGGGAAATCTTTTTAAGAGAGCTGATTTCGAATGCCAGTGACGCGATCGACAAAATTTACTACAAAGCTCTCACGGACGACAGTCTGGAGTTTAACGCCGACCATTACTTCATTAAATTGAATGCTGACAAGGCGAGCCGCACGCTGACGATTACCGATACGGGAATCGGCATGACCAAAGAGGATCTTGAAAATAACCTGGGCGTAATCGCCAAAAGCGGGTCGCTTGCGTTCAAGAAAGAAAACGAAGCCAAAGACGGCCATAACATTATCGGGCAGTTCGGCGTCGGGTTTTATTCGGCTTTCATGGTGGCGGACGTCGTTACGGTGATTTCCCGGGCGCTGGGCAGCGAGGAAGCGTTCAAATGGGAGTCCAAAGGCGCGGACGGCTATACGATTGTGCCTGCCGACAAAGAATCGGTCGGAACCGAAATCATTTTGAAGATTAAAGAAAACACCGAAGATGACAGCTACGACGAGTATTTGGAAGAGTACCGTCTCAAGGCGATTATCAAAAAATACTCCGATTTTATCCGCTATCCAATCAAGATGGACGTATCCGGACGCAGGCCCAAAGAAGGCAGCGACGACGAATTCGAAGAATATCAGGAAGAGCAAACGATCAACAGCATGGTTCCGATCTGGCGCAAAAACAAAAATGAGCTGACGACGGAAGACTATGAAAACTTTTATACGGAAAAACGGTACGGATTCGACAAGCCGCTCAAACATATTCATATCAGCGCGGACGGGGCCGTCGTATACAAGGCAATCCTGTTTATCCCGGAAAGTACCCCTTTCGATTATTACACGAAGGAGTATGAGAAGGGCCTGGAGCTGTATTCCAACGGCGTGCTGATTATGAACAAGTGCGGGGATCTGCTGCCGGATTATTTCGGTTTCGTAAAAGGGATGGTCGATTCGGAGGATCTGTCCCTGAACATTTCCAGGGAAATGCTTCAGCATGACCGCCAGCTTACGCTGATCGCCAAAAATATCAAAAACAAAATCAAGAGCCAACTGCAAAGCATGCTCAAGGATGAGAGAGAGAAGTACGAGCAGTTTTACAATTCTTTCGGCCGCCAGCTCAAGTTCGGTGTCTACAACGACTATGGCACCCATAAGGACGATCTTCAGGACCTGCTCATGTTCACCTCTTCCAAAGAGAAAAAGCTCGTCACACTCGATGAGTACGTATCGGCCATGCCGGAAGACCAGAAGTACATTTACTACGCGTCCGGGGAGTCGATTGAGCGCATCGAGAAGCTTCCGCAAACCGAGATGGTCCTTGACAAAGGCTACGAAATTCTGTACTTCACCGACGATGTCGACGAATTTGCCATTAAAATGCTGATGGCCTACAAGGAGAAAGAATTCAAATCCGTTTCCAGCGGCGACCTCGGAATCGAGCCGGACGCGGCGGACAAGCAGACGGAAGAAGAGGAAAACGACAGCAAAGATCTGTTCGAGGCGATGAAAACGATCCTGTCGGATAAAGTGAAGAACGTTAAAGCGTCCAAACGTCTGAAATCCCACCCGGTCTGCCTGTCCACCGAAGGCGAGTTGACGATCGAAATGGAGAAAATTTTGAAGGCCATGCCGAACGGACAAGAAGTCCAGGCCGACAAAGTGCTGGAAATCAACGTTAACCACGACGTTTTCCGCTCCCTTAAAGAGGCGTATGCGAACGATAAAGACAAGCTGAACCTGTACACGAATCTGCTGTACAACCAGGCTCTTCTTATCGAAGGTCTTCAAGTGAACGACCCGGTCGAATTTACGAACAATATTTGCAAAATCATGGTCTAAGCCGCATCCGGTTTAGACAAAAAGGCCCGTTCAAACCGGAACGAGGCCTTTTTTTGTGCGTTTTGAGCGGGAGGGAAACGGTACAGGTAAACGCAAGAATAAAGACAAGTGCCAAGTACAGGCAAGTGAAAGCATAAATGCAGGTATAAGCATAAGTCCAAACGTGAGTTCAAGTACAAGCGTGAGTACAAGTACCAGTGCAAGTACAAGTACAAGTGCAAGTACAAGTGAAAGTGCAAGTGCAGGTGCAAGTGCAGGTGCAAGTGCAAGTACAAGTGAAAGTGCAAGTGCAGGTGCAAGTGCAGGTGCAAGTGCAAGTGCAAGTGCAAGTGCAAGTACCAGTGCAAGTGCAAGTACCAGTGCAAGTACCAGTGCAGGTGTAGGTGCAGGTACAAGTACAAGTACAAGTACAAGTACAAGTGCAATTACCAGTGCAAAGATAAGTATGTCTAAGCATGGGGTAACGCAAGCTGCCCGTATCTTTGAAGTGTAAAAAAGGGGGGGCGCGTCTGCCTGAGGTTTCCGGTACCTTGCCCGTTAAAATTGATTCGGCGTGTATGTCTGGCTCTCTGTCGTGCTGCCCGTCATATGATTCCTGCGTTGGAACTCGTGGACGCCCATTACGACGGCGATCAGCTCGAAGCCGTCCAGCAAGGGCGAGTCGCAGCTCAGACGGAAAGCGCCGGATTGGAGCCATCCGTTCACCTGGCGGAACTCGGCAGCGAGAGCGCCCGATGCGTCCCGGATCGTGTACTGTTTGGACAGGAGCGGCGATTCAATGTGAAATAATCCGCGCCTCCCGGCATCGTATTCGTATTTCTTGGCCAGCAGCGTAAAACGCGGACGCAGAACACCGAGCATGTTTCCTTGGCTGTCCGTAACTTCCCATTTGCGTCCCAGGGATAAGAAGCGGAATGAGCCGGAACATACCTTGCGCCCGCTGTTATCCAGCACGGATAGAGACGAACTTAACATGTGCTTCAAGTCCAGCGTACCGGTAGGAAGACCGCTTGCCTCCAGAATAGGGCTTTTACCCGAACTGAAAAAATTGTCTTTGAAGTAAAGTTCCATTTTTCATTCACTCCTTCCAAAAACAAGAATTTCCTTTATTTACTGCATACGGCATGAAGGCGAAAAGGTTCCGTTCAAGGCCGATCCTTCGAAGGAGGCTTACGGCTCATAAAACGAGCCAAAGCTGGGAATAATTTAGTTGTCCCGGACTGTTTAGTTACACCGGACGAACAGTACACCTTTGAATAACTGATCTCCGGAGGAACCGATGACCTATACGAACGAACAACTTTGCCAGAAAGCGCGGGAGCTTGCGCTGCAGCACGTAACGACTCTGCCGCGTACACGGCCTGCTTATATCGAAGAACATTTTACGAAAGACATAGAAAGCTTGAGGGAATTTGTACGTTCCCTCCAGAGGGTTCATGCGGGCTGTACCCAACCGGCCGAGCAATGGCTGCTGGATAACGCCGAATTTATCGAAGAGCAGGCCCAGGAAGTCAGGGCTCTGCTGCTTGAGGATGCGCCGGGCCGGATGCCAAGACTTCGCGGGAACGGAATTCTCCGAATTCAGTCCATGATGGAAGATTATTTGACGCATGTCGAAGGGATTTTGAGTGAGGAAACGATTCTCGCTTATATCCACGCATACCAGGAAGTGAGCGCCCTAACGCTGACCGAAGCCCGTTCGGTTCCGCTCATTCTGCGCGTGGTTCTGGTGAAAAAGCTGGCGGAGACGATGGCTTTCGTCCGGGAACGCCGTGAAGTCTGCATAGACGTCGGACGTGTCCTCTCCCGGATCGAGCCAGCCGACTTAAGCCCCGAAACGGTTCATGCCGGCTTGGAGACAACGGGATTAACGCTTCCTCTGCCGGGCCCGTGGATTGTCCATTTAATCGGCCACCTGCGGGAATGGGCCGGAGATACCGCTTCCGTCCGGGAATGGCTGATTTGCAGCTATGAGAACGGGGCGGAGGACCTGGACCGCGTCGTTTCTTACGAGCATCAGCTTCAAGCGGCCTACCAGGTCCGGGCGGGTAGTGTCATCACGAGCCTGCGCAAAAACGAGCGCTGGGACTGGAACGATCTGTTCGAGCGGATCAGCTTGCCTGACCGGACGCTCCGGCTTGAGTATACGGGCGTGTACCCGCTGCTCGACGCATACAGCCGGAACCGGATTCTCACCGAAGTGGAGCGGCTCGCCCGCCGTCTCCGGGTGCCTGAGAATCTGGTTGCCGGCCAGGCGGTAGCGCTGGCCAGGGAAGCGGCGGCAAAGGCCGAAGCCGCACTCGCCGGTTCCGGCGGGCCGCATACGCCGGGGCCGGGCGCCGCATCGCCTGAGGCGGACCGGCGGGCTGCGGGGGCTGGCTCTGCGCCCATAGAGGCGTCTGCGCCGGCACGAGAAGCCGCCGGGCCGCATACGCCGGGGCCGGGCGTCGCATCGCCTGAGGTGGACCGCCCGACTGCGGGGGCTGGCTCTGCGCCCGTGGAGCAGTCTGCTCAGGCACGAGCAGCCGATGCGGCAGCCTCAGGCGTTACGGACGCAAAGGCAGCCGCGTTCCTCCGGCAGCCGCAAGCCGCCGGACCAGCGGGTGCTTCCGCCTCAAGCGGAGTCCTTATTCTCCATGAGAATGGAGAAGTTACAGCGCCTCTGGCCGCGGGGGAGCGTTCCCGCCCGCAGTTTCCTTCCTATTATTTGTTCGAAGCGGAAGGCGTACAAAAGCTGATTGCCTCGCTGCGGACATGCAGTTCCCCCCGGACAATGCCGGAGAAGGCCCTGGCCAAGCGCCCGGCCGGCACTTATTTCGCCTCGATGCTCGGCTTGTTCGCCGTTCTCTGGCTTATCGCGGCCGCGTGGATCGGAAGCGGGTACGGTTTATCCGCTCCCGCCTGGGCAGCCGTTCTAGCCGCATTGCTCTTGCCCGTGAGCGAATGGGGAATGACCTGGCTGCATTTCGGCATCGAGCGGATTTGCCGGCCGCGTCCTCTGCTCCGGTACGATTTCTCCGCCGGTGTGCCGGCGGAAGCCGCCACGATGGTGGTTATACCGGCCATCTGGTCCTCGCCCGATGAGGTGGCCGAGCTTGCCGACCGCCTGGAAGTTCATTATCTGGCAAACCGCGATCCCAATATTCACTACGCTCTGTTGGGCGATTTTACGGATGCACCGGAAGAAAAGCTTCCCGGGGATGACCGGCTGGTCCGTTTTGCCCAGGATAAAATTCGTGCGCTTAACGAAAAGTACTCCCCGTCAGGCGGAACGACGTTTCATTTGTACCAGCGCCGCAGGCTTTGGAACCCCCGTGAGGGTGTGTATATGGGCTGGGAGCGAAAACGCGGCAAACTGGTGGAATTCGTGGAGCTGCTGAAAGGCAGCGGTGAGACCAGTTATGAGGTGAAAGCCGGCGATGCGTCCGTTCTTCCGCATATCCGGTATCTGATTACGCTGGATGCGGATACGCAGCTTCCGATGGGCAGCGCGCAGCGGATGATCGGCACTCTGCATCTGCCGTACAACCGTCCGCGCTTGAACGAGGCCCGGACACGGGTCGTGGAAGGCTACGGGGTACTTCAGCCCCGCATCGGGATCAGCCACGATTCGGCGATGCGCTCGCGGCTCGCGTATTTCTGGTCGGAGCCGGGCATGGACCCCTATGCGTTCGCGGCTTCCGACCCTTACCAGGATGCGCTGGGCCAAGGCATTTTTACGGGAAAAGGCATCTTCGATGTGGATGTATTCGCCGAACTTCTGTGCGAACGGATTCCGGACAACACTGTACTCAGCCACGATCTGCTGGAAGGCGGTTTTATGCGTGCCGCATTGTTGTCTGATATCGAGCTGATCGATGATCATCCGGCCAAGTTTGTTTCCTACCAGAAGCGGCTGCACCGGTGGGTACGCGGGGACTGGCAGCTGTTGTGCTGGCTTTTCGCAAGCATATGCGACCGCCGTGGAGTGCTGCGGCCCATTGATTTATCTTTTCTGACCCGCTGGCAAATGCTCGATAACTTGAGACGAAGCCTGCTTCCGCCCGCGATTTTCATCCTGTTCGTTCTTGCCTGGACCGTTCTCCCGGGTTCTCCGTGGCGCTGGGCCGCCGTACTGCTGGCGACGATGTTTTTGCCGCTGCTGCGGCAGCTGTTTATGCTTCACCGGGTTTACGGGCAGCGGAGGCGGCTGCTGGCAACGGCCCTGCATGTCCTTGTACAGATTTGGACGCTGCCTTTTCAAGCGGCTGTTCTGCTGGACGCGATCGGCCGGACGCTGTATCGGATGTTCGTCAGCAAGCGCAGGCTTCTGGAATGGACAAGCTCGTCCCACATCGAGCGAAAAAGCCGGGAACAGCAGCGCACACCGCTTCTTCAAGCGGGCTGGGGCTATGCGTTCATTATCGTGTTTGCGCTTGCTTCGGCTGTGCAGGACTCGGCCTCCCTGCTGTGGGCGGGCCTTGCGCTAAGCCTGTTCTGGGCGCTGGCTCCTCTTGCCGTTTCGTGGCTGGACCGGCCTGTGGCGCGGGAGGAAGCACCGCTGGGAGCGGAGGAACAAGAGAAGCTCCGGGTGCTGGCGAGACAAATCTGGTCTTTTTATGAAGACTATGCCGGCCCCAAAGACCATTACCTGCCTCCGGATAATGTCCAGGTAGACCCGCCGAACGGAGTGGCTCACAGGACGTCCCCGACCAATATCGGCTTTTTGCTGACTTCGGTACTTGCGGCACGCGAATTCGGTTTTATCGATACACCGACGCTGGTTGAAAAGCTGGAAAATACGATCGGCACGGTCGAAAACCTCGATAAATGGCACGGTCATTTATACAACTGGTACGATACGCTGACGCTCCAAACTCTGCCGCCGGCCTATGTATCCACCGTCGATTCCGGGAATTTCGTCGCAAGCCTCATGACCGTTAAGCAGGGGCTGGCAAGCTGGCTGAAGCAAGAAGCGGAAAAGCAAGGCGGTTTTCCGGGGATTAAGCCGTCTGCCGCAGGAGCTTACGGCACGGAATTTGCCGTTGATCTGGAGCAGACTCCGTCGGGAGAATCCCCACTAAATTGCAGCCGCCAGGCAGTTCTCGCGGCTGGCGGAAGCAAGCCCGGGCATGCTGTTCATGCGGCTCCGGTGAACCTTCCGAATTGGCTGCAACGCGGGGAGCAGCTCCTCCGGCGAATCGAAACGCTCATAACGGCGACCGATTTTACGCAGCTTTACGATCACAAAGCGAAGTTGTTTGTTCTCGGTTACCATGCCGCGACAGGGGAGCGGGACAGCATTTTGTACGATCTGCTGGCGTCTGAAGCGAGGCAGACGAGTTTTGTCGCTATCGCGCTGGGTCAGGTGTCTGTATCCCACTGGATGGCGCTGGGCCGCACGGTGAAGCTCCAGGGAAACAACACTACGCTGATTTCGTGGTCCGGCACGATGTTTGAATACATGATGCCGTGGCTCATTATGCGGACTTACCGCAATACGCTCTGGGACAGCACCTACCGGGGCGTCGTCAAGCGCCAGATGGAATACGCCCATGAGCGGGGCGTCCCGTTCGGAATTTCGGAATCGGGCTATTACGCGTTCGATTACCAGATGAACTACCAGTACCGGGCTTTCGGCGTGCCGGGCCTCGGCTTCAAGCGGGGGCTGGAAGAGGATCTGGTCGTCGCGCCTTATGCGGCGGTTATGGCGCTTCCGTTTGCCCTCCGGGAAGGACTGAAGGACCTGGACCGGATGGAAGAGCTCGGAGCGAGGGGGAAGTACGGCTTCTACGAAGCGATCGATTTTACGGCGGACAGAATGCCGCAGGGAGAGGACTGCAAAATTATCCGCAGTTTTATGGCCCATCACCAAGGCATGAGCCTGCTGACGATCGCGAACCTGCTGCTTCCCGTTAAAATATTCGACTATTTTCACAGCGACAAACGCGTGCAGGCGGCCGAGCTGCTCCTGATTGAGCGCATTCCGCCGCGCGAGTCGGTACTGTCCCGGGAACTGACCGGAAAGTCGCGGATTCAAAAGCCGGAAGCGGAACGCGCCCATTCCTCATCGGAGAGCGTAGCGGCCGACACGCCGGCCCCGGAAGTGGGCATCCACTCCAACGGGACGTTCACGACGGCCGTTACCAACAGCGGAAGCGGATTTATCCGCTGGAACGGACTGGCCGTTTCCCGCTGGCGGGAAGATCCGGTGGGGGACCCGTGGGGCGTATACCTCTACGTCCGCGACGTTACCCGGGAGAAAGTATGGTCCCCGACTTTCCAGCCCTGCCGCGTTCCTTCGGCCTCTCAGAGCATACGCTTCTCGCAGGAGCGGACAACCTTCCGGCGCGAAGATGACGGCGTGGAGACCGTTCTTGAAATTACGGTCTCGCCCGAAATGAACGCCGAGGTGCGGCGTCTGACGCTGGAGAATAAAAGCAGCGAGGCCCGCATCGTCGAAGTGACGACGTTTCTTGAAATCGCTCTGGCCCTGCCCGATGCGGATAAAGCTCACCCGGCTTTCACGAAGCTGTTTGTCGAAACGCAGCTCGAGGAGGAAACGGGCTGCCTGCTTGCCCGCAAACGCCCGCGGAATGCGGGGGACAAGTCGCTTTGGGCCTTTCACAACTTGGCGGCCTTCGGCGCTGACTTGGGCCCGGCCGAATTCGAGACGGACCGGGCGGCTTTTATCGGCCGCGGCCATTCTCTTGCAAGGCCGAAAGGGCTCTCCGCACGTCTGGAGGGCACGGTCGGTTCCGTCGCCGATCCGGCCTTCGTCATGCGCCGCCGCCTTCGGCTTAACCCTGGCGAGAGCGTCCGGCTCTGCGCGGTTACGGGTGTCGCGGATTCCAGGGAACAGAGCCTGGAGACGGTCCGGCGGCTTTCCGATGTCCGGCAGGTCGACAGAACCTTCCAGCTCGCCTGGACCCGCAGCCAGATCGATTTGCAGCATCTGCATATCACGCAGGCGGAGGCCTCTGTCTACCGGGCGCTGGCGGGCCGGGTACTCTACACGGGGCCGCTCCGGCCCGAACAGGCGGAGAGCATAGCGGCCAACGGCAAAGGACAGCAGGGCCTCTGGGCTTACGGAGTTTCCGGGGACAGGCCCATCGTGCTGGCGAGAATTGCCGAAAGCGCAAATCTGCCGTTTGTGCAGAAGCTGCTCGGAGGCTTTGAGTATTTGCGGCGGCACGGGCTGTTTTTCGATCTCGTGCTGTTTAACGAATCACCGGGCGGGTATCAGCAGGAGTTGAGGGATGCCCTCGTCCGCCTGTCGGAGCAGGCAGCCGGGAACCCGGGCGCCGCCGGCCAGGGCGGCATTCACGTCGTTCCCGCTTCCACCATGCCCGAAGAGGATAAGACGCTTCTGCTTGCGGCGGCGCGGGTCGTCCTCCGTGCGGACGGGCCGAGCCTGCGGGCTCAGCTGAAGATCTGGCCGCGCAAGGAAGCCTACGATGTGCCGCTGCCGGTTTCGGCTGAAACGGTGCCGAATCCGCTCATTCCGGATGTGTCAGCAGACTACGGTTCGGCTGAGGCCGTCGGCACAGCGGGCACAACCGCCGTCTCCGGTGCGGACGGAGTTTCGGCGGAAGCTGCCGGCATAGACCCGGGTACCGCCGCTTCGGGCACAACCGGTAATCCCGGCACGGCAACCGCAACCGGCGCGGAATCAACTACAGCGACCGGTAAAGCCGCGTCGTCCGATGAAACGAAAGGTAGCGCAGCGGACACAACCGGAGTCTCCGGCATTATCGGAAAGGCCGCCGGGGCGGAAGCTGCCGCCGACACCGTGTTTTTCAACGGGTGGGGAGGCTTTTCTCCGGATGGCCGGGAGTACCGGATCACGCTTAAAAACGGGGAGCATCTTCCGGCTCCGTGGATTAACGTGATGGCGAATCCGCGCTTCGGCTGTCTGGCCTCCGAGCTGTATACGGGATACACGTGGTGGCGCAACAGCCGGGAATGCAAGCTGACCCCGTGGTCGAACGATCCCGCCCTGGATCCGCCGGGCGAAGTCTTTTATATGCGCGATGAAAAAAACGGCGACTATTGGCAGATGACGCCTTCCCGGCGAAAAGACGACCCGTCCGTATACCGGGTGGCTCACGGCAGGGGATATTCGCGTTATGAGCATGAAAGCCGGGGAATACGGCAGCAAATGACGGTGTTCGTTCCTCTGGAGGATCCCGTCAAGATTATCGAAGTGAAGCTGCGCAACACAACCTCCCATAGTAAATCTTTATCCGCTACCTACTATGCGGAATGGGTGCTGGGCGTCCAGAGGGAAGGGAACGCCTCCTTCGTTTTGACCGGCTGGGACGACGAGGCGGTCAGTCTGATCGCCCGCAACGCGTATCAGGAAAACTTCCGGAATGCCACCGCCTTCCTTACGGTGCATGCCGGGGGAAGCCATGTATCCTGGACGGGAGACAGGCTCGAATTTATCGGCCGCAACCGGACGATAGAAGATCCGGCCGCGATGAGCCGGCTCGATCTGTCGGGCGTGACCGGTCCCGTTTATGACGGATGCGGCGCCGTGCGGACGAAGTTTGAGCTGGAACCGGGCGCCGAGCGGACGGTCTATATTCTTCTGGGCTGCGGGGATTCCCGCGCAGAAGCGGTGAGGCTGGCCCGCAAGTACGGGGAGCCTGAGGCTTGCAGGGCCGCATATGAGGAGGTTCATGCGTTCTGGGACGATCTGCTTGGAACCGTGACCGTTTCCACTCCCGTGCCGGAAATGGATATGATGCTGAACAACTGGCTCCTGTACCAGACTTTGGCCTGCCGCATGTGGGCCCGTACCGCATTCTATCAGGCGGGCGGAGCTTACGGGTTCCGGGATCAGCTTCAGGATTCGCTGGCCCTGCTCAACAGCCGGCCGGACTTGACCCGGGCCCAGATTCTGCTTCACGCGTCCCATCAGTACGAAGAAGGGGACGTCCAGCACTGGTGGCACGAGGAGACGCACCGCGGTATCCGCACCCGTTTTTCGGATGACCTGCTCTGGCTGCCTTACGCCGTATCCCGGTATATCGATCATACGGAGGACCGGAGTATTCTCGATGAAACGGTGCCGTTCCTGACCAGCCAGCTTTTGGGACCGGAGGAACACGAACGCTACGAGGAAACCGTCCTGTCCGCCAGCAGCGGCACGATCTTCGATCACTGCCTGCGGGCGGTGGACCGGGCTCTGAAGTTCGGGGAGCACGGGCTGCCTCTGATCGGCATCGGCGACTGGAACGACGGCATGAGCATGATCGGTCCCGAGGGCCGGGGAGAGAGCGTCTGGCTCGGCTGGTTCCTTGGAGATGTGCTCCAGGGCATGGCCGAAATTTGCATAATCCGCGGAGAAAAAGAGCTTGCCGAACGTTTCCGGAGCGGACGGGAGAAACTGGCCGCGGCGCTGAACAAAAGCGCCTGGGACGGCCAGTGGTACCGCCGCGCCTTCACGGATGCCGGCCAGTGGCTGGGGTCGATCCACAATGCGGAATGCCGCATTGACTCTATCGCCCAGTCATGGTCGGTTATCTCCGGCATGGCTCCGGACGACAGAGCCCGGCAGGCGATGAATTCATTCGACCGGGAACTGGTTGACCGGAACCTGTCCGTCGCTCATATTTTGACCCCTCCTTTCGATAAGACCGATCCGAGTCCCGGCTATATTCAGGGCTATCCTCCGGGTATACGGGAAAATGGCGGACAGTACACGCACGGCGTGATCTGGAGCATTGTCGCCTGGTGCGGACTGGGGAACGGGGAGAAGGCGCTGGAACTGTTCCAGATGTTCAACCCTATCATGCATACCAAGACGGCGGCGGAGGTCCGGAAGTATGTCGGCGAACCGTATGCCATGGCCGCCGACGTATACACGGAGCCGCCGCATCGAGGTCATGCGGGCTGGACCTGGTATACGGGCGCTTCCGGATGGATGTATCAGGCGGGGCTGGAGTGGATTCTCGGCATCCGGCGCCGGGGAGCGAAGCTGTATATCCGCCCCTGTATTCCTCCGGAATGGCCGGAGTTCAGGGCCGTCTATCGTTTCGGGAAATCCGAATACCGGATTACGGTCCTTAATCCGTCGCGGAAATCAAGCGGGTATACGCGGCTGACGCTTGACGGACAGGAAGCGGACGGAGATTTTTCGGCCGGCGGCCCGTTCGTTCCGCTGGCGGACGACAATCGTATCCACGAGGCTGTCTTGACTTTGTGAACGTCGGGGGAGAAAGTCCTCCTCATAAAAAGACGATTCGAAACCTAAACTATTCAAGTTGTTAACCATCAACCTAGTGGAGGGATTTCACATGCAGCAGCAAAATTATTTCAACAATCAAAACCAGCAAGGATTGCCTAACTTTAATCACGGCGGCCACGAATTTTTCGACATGCATGAGGTGCTTTCCGGCACGATCAACGTCCTCGACCAGTTTATGCTGTTCCGGACTTTCGTCAAAGATCCGGAGCTTCTGGACATCATTGACCGCCAGTACAGCTTTATCCTTTCCCAGTACAACCTCACCGCGGAATGTTTCGCGACAGGCCGCAAGCCGAGCCACGAGACGTCCACGTATATGATGCAGCAGCCGACCAACATTCAGTACGGCATCAAGCCGAGCCAGCCCAAGAAGCCGAACCAGTCTCTGGCGGACGTGAAGGACGCGGGAATCAGCGGCCATATGCTCGGACTGATCAAAACGCATGCGGCACTTCTGACCATGTCCGCTCTGGAGGTCACGAACCCGGTCGTCCGCCGCGTGCTTGCTTCCCAGGTTCAGAATTTCGTCGAACTGGCTTACGAGATTTTCCTGTATCAAAACAAGCATGCGTACTATCAGGTGCCTCAGCTTCAACAAAACGATATGCAGAGTATGCTGAACACGTTCGTACCGACGCCGGGCTACCCGCAATCGCCTATCGGCAATCAAGGCATTCCGGCGAATTTCGCTCCGCGCTACCAGTAAAAATACAGAAGAAACCCGGTTGCGGTTCTTTGAACCTTACCGGGTTTCTTTTTTGTTCAGGAGGGGTCATTTTTTTGGAGCTTATTTTTCATCGCCATAAACGGGCACCGGGAAGGGGACGTCTCATCGTCCCGCAGGAAATACTGTTTCCACTCCTGATTGTCCGGCTGGCCGTACCATTTTAAGGAAGCATGCACAGGTACATCGTCGTAGGCCGCAAGTTTTTGGCGGATCATTTTGCTGATATTCCGGCCAAATGCGGTCGTTTCGTTAATTTCGTCGAAAATCCAGCGGGGCTGGAAAGCGATGAGGAAAGAAGAAAAATGCCGGCTTCTGCGTCGTCCGTGCGCAGGTGTCGCGCAGAAGGCGAAATAAGGCTGACCCGCGAAACAAAATTCCCACGTGGACATTCGGGGGTCCTGCGGGATATCTCCGGGCCAAGGGGCCGGATCTTTGTCATGCAGCCGGTTGAGTAGGGACCAGAAAAGGAGCTCATACTCCCGGACGTCCGCCGTATTCTTCAAGTCCTCGGACGTCTCATAGAAGATAACGAGCGAGGCATATCTCCCCGTTTCACGCGCACATTCTCCGTATGCGTTAAGAAGCTCAGCCGTATCCGAAACGGCCCGGTCGGACCGGGGATCGGGTGCAAAGCCGTACCGGAGATTGTTCGAGACGAAGCCTCTGTGTCCGGGTACACACGGATACTCGCTGCCGGGCCCGGCAATCATCGCGGCGAATTCCCCGAACGCCGTCCGCTGCCATTCCGGAAGCTCCGCCCCGTGTTCCTCGAACCAGATCTTGCTGCGAAGCTCTGCCATCTTCACACCCTCCCTCTTTACACAAACCAGTGTATGAAGACAGACGGGAATAGGTGTATGCCCTCCGGACCGTGTTATCCGAGACGGCTTGAGGTCAGCCCGCAAGCATCAGAAGAGCCTGATAGCCGAAATAAAGTCCGAACAGGATGAGCGAGATCCCTGCGAGCAGGGAAATGATCTGAAGAATCAGGCGGTTGCCGAACCGGTGGAAAGAACTTGCGATGAGGGCCATCGAGACGTCCCAGACCATAATGCCGACAAATATGCCGAGGCTGTGCCAAAGCGCTTGTCCGGCGCCGTGGCTCTGGGAGCTCTGGGCAAGGATGGAGCCGTATATACCCAGCCAGAAAAGAATGGTCAGCGGGCTCGTAAGCGCCATAAAAAAACCGGACCGGAAAGAACTCATTTCGGAAGGAGACTCGCGCATCTCGCTGTTTTCCCTGATTTTGAGGTTTTTGAGGGTAACGATTCCCGTATAGAGAAGAACAAAACAGCCGAACAGCCAGAGGAAGGTTTTCATAAAGGGGGTATCGAGGAAATGGGCAACGCCGAAATAAATTAGCAGCATGTAAAAAAGATCGGCAAACATCGCGCCCACTCCGACCAGCCAGGCGTGAAGAAAGCCGAAACGGACCCCTTTTTCGAGCTGGGCGGCATTGATGGGGCCTACGGGCGCGGACAGCGATATGCCAAGCACGATGTAGGTCAAGAAGGCATTCAAAAAGCAACACTCCCCTTAGAAATGGATGACAGGTACAAGCGTACAAGTCATTGTATTCAGGGGATGTCCCGCTTAGAAGAATTTACAAAATTTCCACATCGATCGGCGTGCAGACGTAACCGTTGCAGACGCTTTCCGACGCCGGACAAGCCGACATTGCGACAAATAGGTCGGTTTCCGCGCGCAGGTCGATGTAATCGCCGGGCTTGGAGAGCGGCCGTTTAACCTCGATGGAGCCGTCCGGCTGAATCACCGTGTGCATAAACAAATTAAACGGATAATGCTGTTCCGGAGGTTCGATGCCGAACCGGGCGATGGCCCCGTTCAAGTTGTGGTAACAGCACGCATGATCTTTTTTCTGATACGTGAATTCGTACATTTCCGGCCGGCAGGCGGAATTGATAAAATCATGCTGGCCTACGGTATCGGCCACAATGGTGAGCAGCGGCGTATACCGGGTGGAATACAGAATATCGCCGGGGGCCACTTTCATTTTGCGCAGGGCATCCATTGTGACGGTCGGGTCAAACTTCTCCGCGGGATCGTCCGCACGGAAGGCTACGATATCGGCCACCTGCTCGCCTTCAACGTCCGTAATCCGCACGGTCTGGCCTTTGCGCATCCGGAACCCGAGCCCTTCGGTTGCGGGAATCCGCCATTTTTGCGTGGACAAAACAGATCCTCCTCCTTTGTATGGAAAGATTTTATTAGTATGGCTTAGGTCCCGCGGAGGTATTCGCCGTTTTTTCCCCAATCTGCGGTATGAAAAAGCCGCCTGAAGGTTGAAACGGGCCCCTTTTTTCGCCTATAGAGCGAGGGGGCGCGCCCCGTTTATCAGATGGTCGCTTTGAGGAGTTGACATATATGTAGATTTTTTGAACGTCCGAACAGAATACTAAATTTTATTTATAATTATAATAAAAAATCCAATAAATACCTTAAAAGACTCAAAGTAAGCGCTTTTGAGTCTTTTTTTCTTTACAAATAGCGAAAATTTTAAAACATCGTCTTATTAGGGTTAGAAAATCGAAGCAAAACGGAGGAAAATTTTAGTAAACGTGTGATGTATTCGCTTTATCGGTTCTTGTAAGAGTTTTACACTACTACTAGATTAGACTAAATTAGATAAAAAGAACTACATTTCCAGAAGAAAGGAGATTATCGGATAAATCCTTTAACGCTGTAATGCGTGCCTTAACCGGAGGAAACCTATAGACAAAGAGAAAAGATAGGAGGAGTAGAGAGATGCAGATACTGTTATACGTAACGACCCTCGTTTTTCTGGCGTTTCAGCTCTTGTATACCTTTATTCCGCTGCTGTTCAGCAAGGTAAAGAAGCTGGAGGAAGGTCTGGAGGAAAAATCGATTTCCGTCCTTGTGCCGGCCTACAACGAGGAACTGACGATCCGCAATTGTATCGAAGCGATGGAGGGCCTGAAGTACCGGAACCATGAAATCATCATTATCAACGACGGGTCGAAAGACGCCACTCTCCGGAAGCTGCACGAGCTGCTGGATCTGCAGGAAGACGACCGCCAGGTCATGCAGGAATTAACCTATCAGCCGGTCAGAGCCTTCTACCGTTCCCGGCAGTATCCCCATATGTATGTCATCGATAAGCACAACGGCGGCAAAGCCGACTCTCTCAACGCCGGAATCGATTACGCTCTTTCGGATATCGTCATTACACTGGATGCCGATTCGATGCTGGAAGCGAGCTCCCTTCAATACGTCAACCAGTATTTCCACGATCCCGACGTGATGGCGCTTGGCGGTACCGTCAAGATTGTCCAGGGCGCGGAAAGAAAAGACGGGCAAATCCAGGAGAGATTCACCGGCAAAGGTCTCATCAAGAGTCAGATCATCTCTTATATTCACGGTTTTTACGTCAGAAAACTTACCCAATCCGCGCTTAACTCGATCGTGGTCATCTCCGGCGCTTTCGGCGCTTTTTACAAAGAAGTGCTCATCCAGGTGGACGGGTTCAGGAGCACAGTCGGCGAGGATATCGACATCACGCTGAAAATCCACGAATACATCAAAGCGAACGGGCTTTCGAAGAAGCTCGTGTACGCCCCCGAGGCCGTTTGTTATACGGAATGCCCCGAGAATATGCCGAACTTTTACAAACAGCGGATCCGCTGGCAGAAAGCTTTTGTCGACTGCATCCTCATTTATTGGTCGGACCTGCCCCGCAAGTTCAATCTGGGCGTCCGGCTGTTTTTCGCCATTGACGGTTTTGTGCTGGGAACGCTGACGGCGTTCACGACGTTCGTGTATTTGTTCCAGCTCCTTATAGCGGGGGACGGTATATGGATGGCGCTGCTTATCCTGTCGGCGACGCTGCTCATTAACGCCGTTCAGATTGTCATCGCGCTTGCGCTATGCAAGAAATACGGGAGCACCTACACGCTCAAAGACTACATCCGCATGTTTATTTTCAGCCAGCTCGAACTGCTGACGTACCGGAACGTGCTGCTCTATATCAACATTGTGGGGACATTCAAATACTTCGATAACGACGAAGGCTGGGGGTATGTCGAGAGAAAAGGAATCGCGTCTATCTCCCGCAACGTAACCGCCGCGCCTGCCGCACCCGCTGCAGCCCCACTATCCCAGAGCTAACGGAGGAAACCTTATATGAACAACGCAGTGCTCAAAACGAACCGGATCATTTACATCGATCTCCTGCGGATTCTTTCGATTCTCGCCGTGATCATTTTACATATTACCGCCACCCTGCTGACCAGCACGAACGATTTCGATACCGCCTCCTGGTGGGTGAGCAACTTGTTTAATTCCGCCGCGCGTTTCGCGGTGCCCGTCTTTTTTATGATCAGCGGAGCGATGATTCTGCGGTCGGAAGTCAAATCCTACAAAACTTTCTTCCTGAAGCGCATCATGCCGCTTGTCGTCTCGCTCGTAAGCTGGTCCCTCATTTACAGCATTTTCACCCAGTATTATTTGCAGAAAAGCACGATGGGAGCGGGGGAATTCCTGCTCAGCTTCGCTTACAAATTCATGCTGGACCGCAACTATATCCACCTGTGGTTTCTTTATGCGATCATCGCCATCTACCTGACGGTGCCGCTCATCAGCCGCTTGGTCAAGGCATGCACCGAGAAGGAGCTGCGGTATTACCTGCTGCTCTGGTTTACCGTCAGCATCGCGTACCGCTTCATTACGGACAGCGTGCTGCGGATTACATCGGAAAGCCTGTACGTGCCCATCATGAACATTCCGTTGTTTATGGGGTACCTCGGCTATTTTATCCTCGGCTATTATTTGTTCCATTACGAAATATCGCCCAAGCTGAAAAACATCCTGTTCAATCTGGGAATCGTCTCCTTCTTTCTCACGCCGGTGGCCACGTATTTCGCTTCCGTGTACAGCGGGGTGCTGGACGAAATGTTCTACGGCAATTACTCCGTCACGACTTTCTTTATGGCGGCCGGTCTCTTTATTCTTTTCAAAGAAAAGGATGCCGCAATCAACGCGAGAGTCAACGATAAAGTCAAGCGGCTCGTGGGCTCCATTTCCAAAGCGAGCTTCAGCATCTACCTGATTCACCTGCTTATCGAAATTATGGTCTCCCGGAGAACGGAGGTCGAAGGAAGTCTGGTCGAGACGACCGTCACGCTTTTGTTTAACCTCGGCGCGGTTTTTGTGGTCAGCTATCTGCTCGTCAAAATCCTCAATCTTAACAAACTGGTGACGAATGTCTTATTCGGAGGGAAAGGGTAACGATGAAAATACACCTGTATACGAAGCTGTTCGTCGCGCTGCTGATTTCCGGAATGGGCCTTTACTTTTATAACACCACTCAGGCCAAAGACCATAAAATCAATTCCGTCTACGTCATCCCGACGGGGGACAATATGGCCGAAATCAACTTTGAGGAGAAAAAGATCGACATCGCGTTCCTGGCTTTCGCCCAAATAGGGGACAAGTACAAGGTAGCGTTCCACAAAGACGAAGCCGCGGATGCCGAAATCAAGGAGAATATCAAAAAACTCAAAAAAAACAACCCCAAAACGAGCCTAGTGCTCGCGGTAGGAGGATACGGGGCGGACGGTTTTTCCGACGCCAGCCTGCAGGAGAACCGCCAGACGTTTACCGACAACATAGTCGCCCTGGTCAAAGAGCTTGGTCTGGACGGCGTCGATATCGACTGGGAATATCCGGCCTCCGATGCCTGGGGCACGCAGAAATCCCGCAGCGAAGATACACAGAACTTCACCTACCTGATGAAGGAACTGAGAGAGAAGCTGAACCGGCTTCCGCATAAGAACAAGAAGTATATCCTCACCTTCGCGTCGGGGACGCAGGACTGGTACTTCAAGAACGTCGAGGTTAAGAAAGTGGAAAAATACGTCGATTACATCAACGTCATGAGCTATGACCTGACCGGCAAATGGTCGGATACGACGGGGCTCAACTCCAATCTGTACAAAGATGCGGAGAACAAATCCATAGACAGCGTGGACAGCATTGTCCAGCTCTATCTCAGCCACCATATCGATCCGGCCAAGCTGCTGCTCGGCGTTCCCGCGTATTCGTACGGATGGGAAGACGTCAAGAGCGACAGCGACGGGGCGTTCTCGCCCGGCAAGCCGATCGACATCGACAAGACCGATCTCAGCTACAAGACCATCGAGGAGAAATACATGGACAAGAACGGGTTCAAACGGTATTTCGACGAGAAGGCCAAGGCCGCTTATTTGTACGACGGCAAAACGTTCATCTCTTACGAGGATAAAGAAGCGCTCCGGGAAAAAATCGCCTATATCAAGGCGCATAATCTGGGCGGCGCCATGGTCTGGGAATATTCCCAGGATGCGGACGACGGGCTTGTGAAGTTCCTGGGCGACCATTTGAACGAGTAGGGAAAGTGGGAACAACGGGGCTTCCGGGCGGCTGCGTTCCATTAAGAGGACATGGACCGCCGTCATGGCCGGGCACCGCACGCTGGGAGACTGCGCGTGGCGCGGAATCTCCCGTGCGGCAAGTCCGTACGGCGGGTAAGGCAGGCTCCTTCGCTATAGCGATCAGAAACACCCGCCGGGGCGGATCGGAGTTCCGCCCGCCAGGCTAAGGCTGTCTCTTAGGAGGCAGCCTTTTTTTGTGCGGGAGCCCGTGCTGAGGGTGAAGGGAAACCGGAGGCTATATCCGGGGAGTAAATTTCCGGCCGGTAATACAGCCGTCCTTGTACCCGTCGTCTCCGAAGAAATCTTTTGCCAGATACATGTACAAGCGGGGATGAACAAGCGATAACTGATCCGATTTTGAAGGGCGGTAATCTTGAAGGGAAGCATACCGGCTCAGAGCTTCTTCTCTCACGTAGAGCAGCGTGTTTTGCGCGTACCACCACTGGACGTGAGCGTTTTCCCAGATGCGCCCGCGGATACAGTCGATGGCGGCAAATCCTTTTTTGTGGAAAAGCCCGGCCCAGTAGTCCGGCCACTGCTCGTTGATATGATTCTTGCCTCCCTGGTAAGGAATGGCGGCCGAGAACAAGACGGCATCGCCGTGGGTAACGAGCGTATTGACGAAGGTTTCGGCGCAAGCGGGAGGCAGATGCTCACCCACCTCCAGGGAAACGACAAGATCAAACTGCTTCCCGGAAGAGAAAAACGTGGTAAGATCATGTTTTCTAAAATTCTCTTTAGGTATTTGGAGCATGTCCTCGTTCACATAATCACCGTCTACCCCCAGGATTTCCCGGACTCCGCCGTCTTTAAATACGGAAAGCCAGGCGCCCGTGCCGCATCCGATGTCGATGACGGATTCCGGATTAATAAGGTCCAAGAGAATAGGAACTACCTCCATGGCCGATTTTCTTGACCCGTCCTGCTGTGATTTGAAAAAGTCCGGGTTGTATACGGTTTCGTTCATTTTCTCACCTATCCTTTTATCGCTTGGAATCATGTCGGCCGTCCTCGATGAATCCCTACTTTTTTCAACTTTTTGCGTATAATTGAATCGGTAAAAGTATTTTATGGTAAATTATACCTTAAATTGTTCTTTGCTTACAATCGTTTAAAAAAAGTTACTTGGGAGGGGGGATGCATGGCACTCCGTTCGGAGAAATAGGCTTTTTTCTAAAGCGGCAGGTAGTCGATGAGATTCTCTTCTTGACCGGCTGCCGAAAGGAATAACCGCAATAGCGCACACAAAAAAAGCGTCAGCTCCCAGGAGCCGGCGCTTTTGGCGCTTCGGTATGCTGTTCCGTCGTTTCGGGGGGCGCTATTCCGCCGGGTTCCGCCGGTTCATCCGCGTAGCGTGCGAGCGCCCGCGCGGCCGAATCGGCCATCCGCCACCGCAGATGCCGCCCTTCCACGACTTTTACTCTCATTCCGAGAAATCGGATTTTCGATAAAATGTACTCCGCGTCTTCGCTCATATAGGTCAGCCGGATCCGGTACAAATCGTTCTCGTCATCGTAGTTCACTTCTTTCTCGAAGCAGGAGAAAGCGTACAAAATCCGGGACAGCTCACGGTTATACGTGCGGACGACCTCGATGACCGAGCTTTCTTTGCGCAGCAGGGTGTTTTGATCCAGCTTGGCGGTAATCTCCTCATACACGCCGTCCGCCGGAGCCTCAGCCTCCAGCTCAAGGATGCTGCCGAGCTTGGTCGCCATATACATGCGGTTCCGCAATTGGTACCAGAGCAGGTACCATTCTTTCTTCACCATGGAGTATTCCAGCTTGTAAGGGATGCCAGACTGGCTTTCCATCGTGCGGCCGTTCCGGATCCGGTAGCTGAGCCGGATTCCCTGCCGTTCCCGCATCAGGCGGCGCAGAGGGCGCAGAAGCGTATGGTACACCTGCCTGTCGGGGCTTTTGGCCTTCTCCGTAACGAGGGAAGCCGTCCCCAGATCCGGCTCCTCTTCGAGAAGGCTGCGCAGCTTCGCCAGCGTTTCGGCTGCAAAAGCTTCTTCCGCAGCGGGATGCTTCAGAGCGGACTTTAACCAGGTGCGCTCATGGGAGGTCAGCGCCACGACACCGGATTCCTCCAGCCGGGAAATCATCTGGTAGTTAAAGATTTTCTCGAACAGGTTCATAGTAGGCTTGAATCTCCTTCCATTCCGCGATGAATTCCTTTCTAAGCTGCCGGGGTGCCAGCACTTCACAGCTGGACCCGAAGCTGCGGAGCCAGGGTTTGATCTCGGTGCATCCGTTGACTGTGATTTCGTAGACGAACGATTCCTCGTTCTCTTCGGTAATCGTTCCCCACTGTCCCTGAAGCAGCACCCTCTCCTTGATAAAATCGGCCGGCGCATCCAGGGGCCTGTAGAAACGCGCCCGGACCTTGACGGGTTCGGAAGTATCGATGAGCCAGCTGTAGCGCGTTTTCTCCTCCAGTTCCGCGAGCTTGCGCCTGAACTCTTCTTCCGGGACGGGGTTCTGTTCCTCGATCTGGGTGAGCCCTTCGATCCGGAACTTCATGATCCCCTGCCGGGCGTCACTTGCAAGCAGATACCATCTGCCGTATTGATGGTCATATACAACCTTTAGCGGGAGCACATGCGACTGCTTCCCGTTCGTTTCCCGTTCAAAGAGCGGATTCGTGTTGCGGGAGGCATAGCTTTTGTGCGTTTTCGGCGAAAAATACAGAAACCGCAGCTTCCTCCGCTGCCGGATAGCCTGAAAGAGGGGGAACAGATGCGCTTCGTCCAGAATGCGCGAGTAATAGTGATATTTGTATAAAAAAGGCTCGGCAATCGCCGCTTCCAGCCCCTGCTGCCGGATCGCTTTTTTGAGGCTGTCCCGGAGGAGATAGCCCTGTACGGAGGGGAGCCGTGTATTGGCCATCACGTCGGCGAAATCGTACAGATCCAGAAGCTCCTCCGGGCTCAGCCGCCGGATCAGATCGTTGTGCAGGCGGTACCGGTAAGGTCGGCTTCCGCCTTCTTTGCGGATCACGCCGACTTCCTCCAAATATTTGAGGTCGGAGCGGATCGTTTTCTCGTCGGGGAGAGGAACATCGTCCGGCATTCCTCCGCAGCATGCGTCGATCAGCTCCCCGGCCGACATGGCCCCGTCCCGATCCTGCATGGCCGCCAGCAGGAAGGGCAGACGCCGGCTCTCGGATTCCTTCATCGATTTCGCCCGGTAGAGGAAGAGGAGCAGAGGATCGGAAGACTCGTAGTAATTGAAGCGGAGCATCTCCGCGAATTCCCGGTCCTGTCCTTCGGCCAGGGGATAAGAGACGGTACTCGCTATTTCTTTCAGCCGCCGTAACGTTTTATCGAAAGTATGTACGGAAATGCCCAGCCGCTCGGCAAACTGCTGCCGGCTGTAGGCGCCGCTTGTCAGAACAAGCAGGCGAAGGAATTGGATCTCTTTATCGAAGCTTTCGCGGGCCATGGTCTTCCCCCGTTTCTATGCCCTAAAATCTGTCATCTTTTCATTGTATCAAAGGCGCGAGGCGGGGGGAACGGAAAACTTTTCTCCGGCGTCGTAATACTTTCGCCATGTTCCGAGGCCGCCGGATGAGCGATAATGAAGGTATAAAGAATCAGGCAGGGAGAAGATGGTTATGGCTATCGTACAGCTGAGCTCGACAAATCCGCAGTTTTCATATCTCATCCGTAAAAACCCCTAATCCGGGATGCTGATTAGACCGGTCCGCAAAGGCACGGCTTACGGCTGGTACACCGGCGAATCCGCCTTTAACGTGTATTTCAAGGACGCCGACAACGAAATCTCGTACAAACAGCATGACAAAGAAGAGTTTGAATATCTCAACGTTTCCCGCTACAATACGCCGCTGTTTCCGCTGAACGCGTGGAACGAATTTTTTACGGCACCGCTTAAAATCAGAGACGAACGGGATTCAGCAGGATATACGCATACCGTCCGGATTCCGATGATTCATATCGAGCTGGTCCGTTACATTCATTTTTTTGAAAAGCATTTGCCGGATTTTTCATTCGAAATCGTCCATCAGGCACACAAAACCTACTCCCTGACGGTGACGACCGGTCTCAGCCTGTATCACCTGCTGCATGCCGTCAGCGTGCTCTGCCTCTTTCTGTCCACCTTCGGCAACGAATATATCGATATTTCCGATCTTCTGCTCGAGAAATATATCCGGAGTGTTCAAGTGATCGACGCGCCGTTTTATATCCGGAGCCTGTTTGTGCGGAATTTCCTGAATTCGCGTGAGCGTTTTAAGAAGTATAAGGGAGAACTGGAAAAAACGGACCGCTACGCCATCGATTTCGATTTCGGAGGGACCGGTCACCAGAGACGGTCCTTTATCCGCGGGCGGCTTCCTTTTGATAAAGCGATTCTCGATATCGGGTGCGGGGAAGGTTTCTATGCCATTCCTTTCGCGGCCAAACTGGAGGACACTTACTACGCGGTGGATATTCATGAAGAAACGCTGGAAACGGTCCGCCGCAAGGCCCGGGCCAAGGAGCTGGATAATCTCGTTACCCTGCCTTCGATCGGGCATTTCCTCGACCAGTACAACGGAGAAAAAGTCGATGTGATTATGACGGAGGTCATTGAGCACATGAGTCGCGAGGAAGCGCGGGAGCTGATTTTGCAAGTTTGTACGGAAGTGGATTTCGACCGGTTTATCATTACGACGCCTAATGCCGATTTCAATCCCTTCTATGAACTGGACGGTTACAGGCATCCCGATCATAAATGGGAGATGGGCGAGAAAGAATTCGGGCAGTGGATCGGCGGTTTTATCGGGACGACAGGCTGTCAGGCCGAACCGGCAGCTATCGGGGACGGAGTCAATTCGATCCGTACGACACAGGGCGTTATTTTAACGAAAAAGGAGGCATAACCCGTGCACATTCAAACCCGCATCCATACCATTTTCATGCTGGTCGGTTCGACCGAGTGCGGCAAGACGACTTTTGCCAAAGAAGTTCTCATTCCCGGGCTTCAATTCGAAGCTTCCGGCAAAGCCGTGAGAGCCAACATCCAATATTTGTCCTCGGACCGTATCCGGCAGGAAATTCTCGGATTCGATTACGATAAATACGACCAGATTATGCTGGAATCCAGCGGCCAGGCTTTTCAGTTTTTGTTCGAACGGCTGAAGATGGCGACCTCTTTTCCCGTCAATGCCGAATTTGTGGTGGTCGATACGACGGGGCTGGCCGAGGATTTCCGCGAGAAAGTCCGCGCGGTGGCGAAGGAGAACAACTACAACCTGGAAGTCATCCTCTTCGATTACCGGAAACGGCACGATTATTACGCCTCGGAACGCTCCAAAAAGCTGATTACATCTCATATCAACCGGTTGAAACAAGACGTGATGGGCTCGCTCTCCCGTGAAGGGTATACGAAAATCCATAAGGTGCGCGCCAAAGACTTCTACTTTCCGGAGGAAGGGAAGGCTAACGAAGCCTACACGGTTGAAATTGCGGACCTTGAGGAATATTTAGCCGCCGTACTTCCGCAGGAAGACGACTACATCATTGTCGGGGATGTGCACGAATGCGTGGACGATTTGAAAGGACTCCTGCTTGATTACGGCTTCAAGTTCAGCGGCAATTCACTGGAACTCCCGGATAAGCTGGGTCATACGAAAATCGTGCTGACGGGAGACTGGATCGATAAAGGCCGTCAGACGAGAGCCACCGTGGAGTTCCTTTATGAAAACCGCGAACACTTCTTGTTTGTCCTCGGCAACCACGAAAACTTCGTGTACAAGTATTTGAAGGGCGAAATCGGCGGCGTCGAGGAAGAGCTTTTTCAATCGTACTTCACGTCCGTGGAGACGTTGAGAAAGGATACCGAGCTGCTGCGGAAATTCAATGAGCTCGTCGAAATGTCGAAGCCGTTTTACCGGAAGGTAGGTACCCGGGGTCCCTCTTTCTATGTGACACATTCGCCTTGCCGCAATAAATATATCGGGAAGCTGGACGGGAATTCGGCACGTCATCAGCGCAATTTCAGGCTGGACCGTGGAGAGCCTTTCGAGGAGCAGCTCGCTTTCCTCAAAGAAGAGGCCGTGAAGAATCATCCGTTTCACGTGTTCGGACACGTTGCGGCGAAGAACGCGTTCTGGATCGGAAACAAGGTCCATGTGGACACCGGCTGCGTAAACGGCAATAAGCTGACGGCGGTAAGCCTTTCGTTCAAGCCGTTTTTCAAATCGCGCGCCGCCGGAGAGGCGGTCCTGCCGGAGGAGCTGCCGGTTCTGTTCCGGGAAGAGCGCAAAGTGACTCTCGGGGACTTGGACGCCGAGGAACTGAGAAGGCTGCATTACTGCTCCAGGAACCGGATCAACACCATTTCCGGAACCATGTCTCCCGCGGACAAAGACGAAGCTGCCGGCGAACTGGAATCACTGAGGCAGGGTCTGCGCTACTTTGCGGATCATGGAGTGGATGAAGTGGTGCTTCAGCCCAAATATATGGGCTCCCGATGCCAGATCTACTTGCACCGCGACCCCGATCATTGCTATGGCGTCAGTCGGAACGGCTACAAGATCAAGGGAGCCGATTTAAGCGGTATTTTCAGAAGCTTGCTGGACAAATTCGGTTCTTATATGGAAGAAAATAAAATAGCCGTGCTTCTGCTGGACGGCGAGCTGCTTCCTTGGCATGCGCTGGGCGAAGGGCTTATCGAGCGCCAGTTCAGACCGATCGAGAAGGCGCTGGAAGCGGAGCTGGATTTTTTGAAGGCGAACGGATTCGAGGAGGCGTTTGGCAAACTAGCGGAAACCTATGCGGCAAGCGGCTTTGAAAAAGACCAGTTCACGATGCCAAAGGCCCGCTTAAGCGAAAAATACGGGGCGAGCGTCTACCAGAACTACAAGCACATGCGCGGTCTTCTGGAGAAGAGAGTCCCGCTGGAGGAGCACGAGGCTGCATACCGCACGTATAAAAGGCAGTTGGAGCTTTACGGAGAACCCGGCGAGCCGGAATACAAGCCGTTTGCGATCCTCAAAATAATCCACGAAAACGGCGAGGAGGAAATCCCGCAGCTTGCGACGTCGGAGATGTACGCCTTTTTGTCCGAAGATAAATTTCTGCTGCTGAATTTGAGTGATCCGGAAAGCTATCCGAAAGCGGAAGCGTACTTCGAGAGCCTGACGACCGGTCTTCATATGGAAGGAGTCGTCATCAAACCGGAGCTGCCCGGCACTGAGACCGTGCCTTACATGAAAGTGCGCAGCCGGGATTATTTGACCCTAGTTTACGGATACGACTACCGCTTTCCGCACAAATACGCCAAACTTATGAAGCAGAAAAACATCAGGCTTAAGCTGCGGACTTCGCTGAACGAATACCTGCTGGGTCAGAAGATGCTTGCCGTGAAATACGGCGATATCGCACCGGACCATGAGGGATATAAGGAAGCGGCGGCCAATGTGCTGTTTGAGGTAGCGAAGGAGAAAGAGATCGACCCGAGGCTGTAGAGCGCCTGCTCGGCGCCCAGAGCACCGGTAGCGCACATAGGCACTTAAACCGTCCTGACATTTACGTTAGGGCGGTTTTTGGTATGGGGGGAAGGGGCATGAGAAACCAAATTAAAGCGACCAAATCAACTTACGTCTAGAAAGACTAGCTAGAAATAAGGATTCAAAGAATAGGAGAAGAGTGTGTTTTATTTGACAAAAATGTAAAATATTACTATATTATTTGTGTGGTCTACTTTTAAAATATTGGAGGGTGTAATTGATGAAAAAACAATTAATTAGTCTAGCTAGCATTTGTATGATAGCAGGAGCTTCTGGTACTAGTGTATCAGCCAATTCGTATTACTGTGATAATGATGCTTCTTCCACTTACAGTTGTACAAATAATTTTAATGGATCTTGGGTTAGAAATACAGGGGCTGGTAATTGGAATAATGACTATAGAATTATTTCTGCCAATGGCGATAGTGGATATTATGATTGGAACTTTACTACCGATTTGAATGATCAATATCCGTCTGTTTATGTATGGCTTGCGAATTCCAAATTTACCAATACTAATGCGCGATATTATATTGGCTATACAAATTATTCAACCCTCGAGATAGTTGGCTCTATTAATCAAAATACTGCTAGTAGCGGTTGGAATTATGTTGGAGGCGGAAAAAAGGTCTTTTTAAATAATGCAACGTTGAGTATAAATCAAAAAGACTACAATGGTAATACTAATACATCTACAGGAGCAGATTACATTCGTTTTGACACTTCAGTGAATACGTTAGCATCTCAAGAAATTACTGACTCCCAAGTTGCAGCTGATGAAACGTATCATACTAATCCTGAAATCCAAAAGATTCAAGAAAAAATGCTTAATGCTACTGATAATTTTCAAAATGCCAAAGGTTCATTTGATATTGTTTTTTCAAATATTAAACAAGAACAAAATGTTCAATTTGATGTACAACTGGGCAATCAACCTAATAGCTATGTTAAAATCAACTCTAAAAATGGACTTGTGAATGAAACAATTTCAGATGGTAAAAGTATTTTGGATTTAGATCATAATAAAAAGCAATATGAAAAAAGTCTTTTACCAATAGATAAAGTGACAAAGATAGAAGGGGCGAGACATTTTAAAAATAAGGACAAAGAAAATGTTTACCTCCACCGGCAAGATCTTATATCGGCTCATGCAGCAAGTGAAGTACTATTGCCGCAGAATTATGCATTTTGGCTAAAAAATGAAAATACGAAAATAACTGGTTATGATAAATATTTAGGTCGAGATGCCACTATTATTAGTGGTACACATGATCAATACGTGGCAGATAAACTTCTTTCAAAAACATTTACTTTATGGATTGATTCAAAAACAGGTATTCTGCTTAAACTTTTGGATAATGACCAAAATGGAAAATTGGTTAACAGTATAGTAGTCAAAGATATACAGTTAGATAAAGAAAGTGACAAAAAAATGATAAAACTCAATATACCAAGCGGTTGGAATGAAGTTTCACCAAAAAAATTTTAATAACAGGATAAGAGAGGGAGGCGAGGCGCCTCTCTCTTATTTTTGAGGTTTAAAATACTGAAGCAAATCTTTCAAAAGCTGTTCGGAAAAATTCCCCTGAGTTTGAACCTCATAAAAAGTATCTTCCTTTGTTCCCCTTAATAATTGATCCGAATAGTAATTCCATTCGATACCATTCATCACAAATGTCTCAGTCGCCTTAGGCGGGATATACTTCGGATCATCCATAGTTTGGATTTTGTTTCCTCCATCAAGCGGTACTTTAATTTGACTGGGATTAAACTTCGACTGAGAGATTTTGGTTTGGTTTTGCTTTCCATATTGATAAATAAACAAGCTTCCTTCTACATGGATATTGTTTATTGAAGTGTCTGCTTCAGGGACCAAATAATAAGTAATGTTTCCAACATCCTTAATAAGGTCTGCTTTATTAACCTTTATCCGTGAATCGATACCTTGAAAGGTATAAAACAAAGGTGATGTTTTCGTTATATTATCTACGACTGTACCTACTTCGTCCGGGCTATTTTTAGAGGAGAGAATCTTGTCGGGAGCTTGTGTCTGAACGGCTTCCCCTTGCTGAAGCTCAATATATGCGGAAAGATAATCCATATTTTTGATGGAAGTTTTAACAAGTAATTTGTTCTCATTTTCTTTCATCTCAAAAACGGGAGAAGAGGGGACAAACTCGTTGGAATCTCCTGTTTGTTTAACAGTCCAATCACCTACCCGCTTAACTTCTCCAATCCGGTTTCCGATCAAAGACGGATCTACATGTTTTCCTGTTGAGTAGTAATAATGATCGTTCCAAATAATGTAGGCCTTGTGATTTACCGCTTGCTGAGCCAGATAGGACGCGGCCAAGGCTGGTGAAGAAACAACTACAGTAACGGCCACGGCAGCGGCGGCAATCCCTGAAATCCATCTTTTTGAGTAAGAGGAATTTCTATTTTTAAGAGGTGTTGATTCATAAACGGTTGAACCAGCTTTAAGTAATTCTAAGGTTTCATCCAAGCGTTCACTAACAATAGAAGGAACTATAGTAGGATGTTGCTCTACGAATGTTCGTATTTTCGCATCTAATTCATTCATTTTACTTTTCTCCCTTCCATGGGCTTTATTGATTTAGATAATTTTTCTCGTCCCCTGTACAATCTCGATTTAACTGTACCTTCCGGCAGGTCCAATAAATTTGCAATTTCTTTTATTGAGATGTTTTCGACATAGAAGAGGGTGAGCGGAATCTTTAAATCATCCTCTAAAATATTAAAAAGCTCGATCCATTCAAAACGTTCCTGTTCTCCTTCCACATAAAGTAAATGTTCAGGCAAATCATGAAATAGAATAACTTGTTTTTTTCTGGACTTGATTCGCTTGCTCTCGTTTATGACAATCCGGATTATCCATGTTTTGAAATAGCTTGGTTCACGCAGGTCATGTATGGATTTAAAAGCTTTTAGGATAGATTCCTGAATAGCATCGGCACAATCCGCGTCATCCTGCAGAATGGCCTTGGCTGTATAATACATAGTGGTTTCGCTGGCCTTTACGATTCGAACGAATGCATCTTTATTACCTGATATGGCCAGTTTGGCATCTTCTATAAGCATTTTTTACTCCTCTCTCCAACACTTTCTCATACATTAGACCTTCGGGAGGCAGGAAAGGTTCACAACCTTATAAAATTAATTTTATAATCGGAAGCTCTTTTGGCGATTGACTGGATAGCGGCAGAGTGGAATAAATCTCCTTCCTCCGAACCAAACTAAACCGTACCTACTTATCTGGACCAGGAGGCAGACGATGTACTTCTATAAAGAAGATTTAATCAATATGATCGTTCCCGACAAGCCCGACCCGGCGGCTGCCAAAGTGATCCAGGAAATTCTGGGCGGCCGTTTCGGTGAAATGCGCACGATGATGCAGTTCTTTTTCCAGAGCAACAATTTCCGCGGAAAGGCAACTCAGTTCCGCGATTTGATCCGCGGCGTTTTCCTGGAGGAGCTCAGCCACGTGGAACTCGTCCAGCATACGATCAATCAAGCTGCTCACGGGATCGGGCGAAGAAATGCCCGGTGATTCCGGCGTGGACGGGGCTCCGCTGAACGAAGCGGTCAAGCATGCCAATCCGCACCATTTTATTATCGGCGCCCAAAGTTCGCTCCCCGTCGATGCGGCAGGAAACCCGTGGATGGGCAATTACGTTTACGATCACGGAAATCTGATCAGCGACCTGCTGGATAATCTGGTGCTGGAATCGACCGGCGTTCTCCAGAAATCCCGGATTTACGAGATGAGCTCGAACAAAACGTTCCGTGAAACGCTGGCGTTCCTGATCGTCCGCGACAATGCCCATCAGAACGCTTTCGCCAAAGCGCTGGAGTCGCTCGGCGTGAACTGGGGCAAGCTGTTCCCGGTCCCGAATTATGACATCAACAAATATCCGGAATGCCGCAAATATGTCGATATGGGCTTCCATAACGCCCAGTTTAACTTCCGGCTGGATAACACCCGGATCGGCGAGATTTACAGCGGCCAGTCGCCGAGCCGAAACGGAGGCACCCTGGAAGTTGTACCGCCGCCGGAAGGGTTCCCGCTGCCCTATCTGCCGGAACTGCCCAACGAGCACAGCCCCGGCCTGTACGATCTTAACGCGTAAGTCCGTCAGACCGGAGGCCGCTTGCTCCGCCTCGATCCCGTACTGTTTACAGGATTAGGGGGATGCATTATGATGAAGGTAACACGCGTTACGGAAGATTCATAATAACCTGTATGACCCCGGAGGAGCCTGTCATCAAGGGTTAACTGTGTCTGCACACGGTTGCCGTTGATGGCGGGTTCTTTTTCTTATTTAGGATTCGGAGGCGGGAGAGGCGGAATGCTTGTGAACACCATCTATCAAAGCAACCGAGGGAAAAATATATTGCTCAACAGCTACGAGCTTTACCTGTCGCTCCTTCAAACAGAGACGAAGCGGACCTATGTCCCGACACGCTACGGTTCAACGCATGTTCTGGAAATAGGATCTTCCGAGTTGAAGCCTCTGGTAATATTGCAGGGCGGGAACTGTATCAACCCGATGACGCTGGCCTGGTTCCGTCCTTTGTTTGAGGAATACCGAATTATTGCTCCGGATACAATAGGGCACCCGGGTTTAAGCGACGAGACGCGAATATCGGCTCAGGATGACAGCTTCGCTCACTGGATAGCGGATTTGTTACAGCATTTTGGTCTTGAAAAATGTGCGTTTATCGGTCCCTCGTACGGGGGCGGGATTATTTTGCGTTTGGCCGCCTATATACCGGAGCGGATCGCCTGTGCGGTTCTCGTAAACCCCGCAGGAATAAAAACGGGACCCAAAATGCCCATGATTCTCAAAGTACTGCTTCCGCTCCTCGACTTTAAGCTGCGTGCTTCGTCCGGAGCACTGCGGCGGGTAGCGGATGCCTTATCGTCAGGCTCCATGGATGAAGAAGATAGGCGGATACTTGGGGAAATTTTTCGATATGTCAAGCTTGAACGAAATATGCCTAAAATCGCGGAGAAGGAAGAGTTAGAGGGTTATTCCGCGCCTACCCTGATCTTGGCGGGCAAGCGGGATATCTTTTTTCCGGGTGAAGAAGTCGTGCATCGGGCACGAGAGATCCTTCCGCATCTTACCTTTGCCCATGTATATAACTGCGGACACTTTCCGGCAGCGGAAGAAAAGAAAAAAATGAACGGTGATATCCGGCGGTTTTTATCCGAATTCTATTAACGAACGGATGTCCGCCCATCCGCCATTTCGTGTATATTGGAAGATGTATGTCATCACCAGCATCAAAGGAGTGTCCGCAGTTGAAAAACCTTCTCGTGACCGGCTACCGGGCGCATGAGTTGAACATTTTTAACGAAAAGCACGAAGGCATTGAATATATCAAAAAAGCGATAGCGGGCCGTTTGATCCCGCTCATCGAAGACGGGCTGGAGTGGGTGATCACGCCGGGGCAGTACGGGGTCGATCTCTGGGCATGCGAGGTTGTGATTGAACTCAAGAAGCAGTATCCGCAGCTGAAGCTGTCGATTCTGACCGCCTATGCCAATCCGGAAGAGAAGTGGAAGGAAGACAAGCAGGAGTTTTACCGCGGCATCCTGAAGGACGTGGATTTCTACGGAGCCGTCAGCAAACAGCCGTATGCCGGCGTGTGGCAGCTTCAGGCCCGGGACGACCTTCTCCTGCGCAAAACGGACGGCCTTCTTCTTTTTTATGACGAAGAAGCGGGCGAGGGGAGTCCCCGTTTTATGAAAGAGCGGGCTCTCAAAAAGCAGAACGAAGACGGATACGCCGTCATGATTATCACGCCCGAAGAGGTTCAGGACATAGCGGATGAAGAGAACCGGGCCGATTTTTACTGACCGCATCGCTCCGTAATTTCCGCCCGTTTCGCCACTTATTCCGCTGAAATCCCAGGCATCCCTGGCGGCATCTTCCGCCTCTTGCCGAATCGGCGACTTTTCCCTGAGACCGGCTGTCAGGCCGGTTCCGCCGACCTTTTTCCCTCCGTCCTATATGACATTTGTCATGTGCTCTCATGACGTTTATGACTACTGCGCCCAAACGGTTCTCTCTATAATGGAGTTAGAATAGCGCGCTGATGCCCGGAATCTAACCCCGCGTCAGAACGAGGAGGACACATACTAATGTCTCAGACGAAAGTTATGAATTTGAAAAAAGATGTCGCCCCCTACGAAAAAACCGATACAAGATCAAGCATCCGGCAGGTTTTCAACACGATTGTGCCTCTCCTCCTGCTGTGGTACGCGGCTTATGCAAGCCTTGCCGTCTCGTACTGGCTCACGCTCCCTCTCGCTTTAATCACAGCCGGATTTGTTATCCGGACGTTCATTATATTCCACGACTGCTGTCACCAGTCTTTCTTTAAAAGCCGCCGGGCCAACGATATTCTCGGCACCATCACCGGCATTCTGACGCTGTGTCCTTACGAGCAGTGGAAATACAGCCACTCCGTTCATCACGCGACCAGCAGCAATCTCGACAAGCGCGGCACCGGGGACATGTGGGTGCTGACCGTAGAAGAATATGCCGCGGCTCCATGGTTCCGCAAGGCCGCTTACCGCATCTACCGCAATCCGCTGGTCATGTTCGGCCTCGGGCCGATCGCCGTCTTCCTGATCCAGTACCGTTTCAACCGCAAGAAAGCGAAGCGCAAGGAACGCATCAACACGTATGTGATCAACGTATCCATCGTCCTGTTGTACGCGCTGATGTGCTGGCTGATCGGCTGGCAGGCGTTCGTGCTTGTGCAGGCGCCGGTATTCTTCGTATCGGGACTGCTGGGCATCTGGCTCTTCTATGTGCAGCATCAGTTCGAGGATTCCTACTTCGAGAAAGAAGACGAGTGGAGCTACGTGAAAGCGGCCGTTGACGGCAGCTCTTACTACCAGCTTCCGAAAGTTTTGCAGTGGATCACAGGCAACATCGGCTACCATCATGTTCATCATCTGAGCCCGAGAGTGCCGAATTACAACTTGGAGAAGGCTCATAACTCTACGCCTCCTTTGCAAAAAGCGACGACCATTACGCTCCGCACGAGCCTGCAGTCTCTCCGTTTCCGTCTGTGGGACGAAAAAGGGAAGACATTTGTAAGCTTTAAAGATGTCAAACATGTGCTCCGCAGGCCGGGAGCCGCAAGCGATGTCCTGAAAAATCCGAAACCGGGTTTCCAGGGCGAATAGTCCCAAACTTAACGGTTTATGCTAAAATGGATGTAAAACGGCTCCGCAGAAAAGGTGAAGAGACCATGCAGAATTGGATTCGAATTTTTCAGAAAAACACCGGTCTCAGTCCTTACGTGTGGGTAGTCTTTTACATCCTTCCTTTTTATTTCATATTCAGTTCGGGCTCCACCCTCAAGAACGTCTTCGGCATCGGCATGATTATTATATTTTTCTGCTGTTATGTGCTGTCCGTCGTATCGAAGGGGTGGCTTGTGTATTTCTGGACAAGCGTGCAGATCGTCGTTTCGATCGCGATGACGCTGCTGTTCGGGTATGTGTACTTCTCGCTGTTTCTCGCTTTTTTTATCGGGAATATCCATAATAAGATCGGCTTCTTTACCTTCTATACCATTCATCTGGTAAGTACGATCGCCACGATCAATTTCGGCTTCGTCACGCAAAATCCGATCTTCATTACGCAGCTTCCGTTCGTGCTGATTTCCCTGATCGGGGTCATTCTGCTTCCGGTCAATACGTACACGAAGAACAAGCGGGATAAGCTGCAGGAGCAGCTGGAAGACGCAAACAAACGGATTGACGAGCTGGTCAAACTGGAGGAGCGCCAGCGCATCGCCCGGGATCTGCACGACACGCTCGGGCAGAAGCTTTCCCTCATCGGACTCAAGAGCGATCTTGCGGGCAAGCTTATCGCCAAGAATCCGAACCAGGCGCGGGCCGAGATTAACGATGTCCGGCAGACGGCACGGAGCGCGCTGAAGGAAGTGCGTGAAATGGTGACCAACATGCGCAGCACGCGGGTCGCCGAGGAAATGTTCCGGGTCAAGCAGATTTTGAAAGCGGCGCAGATAACGTTCAAGCTCGAGGGCGACCCGAAGCAGATCGATACTTCGCTGATGACGGAGAATGTCGTCAGCATGTGCCTCAAAGAAGCGGTCACGAACGTGGTTAAGCACAGCGGCGCAACGGCCTGCACGGTCGTGATCGAACCGTCGCGGACGGACCTCGTCGTCAAGGTGAAGGACAACGGGAACGGCCGGGCGGAGCAGTTCGATTATTTCCGCGGGAACGGGCTGCGCGGTATGAAGGAGCGCCTGGAATTTATTAACGGCACGCTGGATATCGTCTCCGACGGAGGGACCACGGTCGTTATTAAAATTCCGATCGTCTTGAAACAACCGGCAAAGGAGGCGGGAGAATGATTCGCATTGTGATCGCCGAGGATCAGCGGATGCTGCTGGGCGCGCTTGCTTCCCTGCTGAATCTGGAAGAAGATATGACCGTTGTCGGCGTTGCGGGCAACGGGGAAGACGCGCTTAAGCTTGTGCAGGAGCACAAGCCGGACGTCTGCATCATGGATATCGAGATGCCGGCCAAAAGCGGGCTGGACGCGGCCGAGGAGCTGAAAGGCTCCGGCTGCAAGGTCATCATCCTGACGACGTTCGCCCGCTCCGGTTATTTCGAGCGCGCCTTGAAAGCCGGGGTTAACGGCTATCTGCTCAAGGACAGCCCCAGCGAGGAGCTGGCGGCTTCCATCCGCAGTGTGATGGCAGGCCGGCGGCTCTACGCCTCGGAGCTGGTGGACGAAGCCTACAGCGAGGAGAATCCGCTGACGGAGCGGGAGAAGGAAGTGCTGCTTCTCATCGCCGACGGCAAGAATACGAAAGAGATCGCCAGCCAAATGTACATTACGACCGGGACGGTCCGCAATTACATCTCGGTGATCCTCGACAAACTCGACGTGAGCAACCGGATCGAAGCCATCACCCGCTTCAAGGAGAAGGGCTGGTTCAAATAAACAGGAACGCAGAGCCGCAGCCGTTCCGATTCCGGAGCAGCACCATTCATGTGTGCCGGGACGCGCTCATCCACTACCCATACAAAACGATCCTTTCCGTAACGTGTGCCTCGTGAAAATGGCGCAAATGCCGCGGAAAGGTTTTTTGCATTCCGGCGCCAAAGCGGAAATAAAGGCTCAAGCCGCCTACGGAGGAGAGGGCCCGGGTCTTTTTGCTAATCGGAATAACTACCGGCAAACGGCAGCACAGACCGGCCGGAAAAGGAAAAAGCGGACTGCAGGCGAATCAGGCGGGAAGCAGCCGTATCGCGTTACCCTGTAAATTCAAACGATACGGCGGCCATAGGGGTCCCGTTCACGAGAATGCGGACCTCATGTTGTCCGGCGTAATAGGTGCGGGTAGTAAGAAGCTTGAACGAGTGCCGTTTGACGAGGGGGCGGGTCCCCGGTCCAAACGGTTTCTCGGTCAGCTTGAAGCGTTTCGGCGCAAGCGTCCCGTTTTTCTTCCGGTACCCGATTTCATAATCCACCCGCAGGGCCTGTACGTCTTCCGATTCGTTCACAAGCCGGAAAGAAAATTCAAGATTTTCTCCCGCCGCTATGCTTCCGGTTTTCACGTCCAGACCATGAACCGAGACGCTTCGGATCTCTTCGTAACCGAACAGGGAGAGCGCGCGGGAATCGCCTTTTCTTAGCAATGAACGGCACCCGTGCTTCACGATCCAGTTGGTGGCCGCGGTTTTACCGTACCATCCCTTGGCAAGCTCCAGCACGAGCTCGGGGTGGTCCTTGGATATGTCGTTGAGGTTGTTCGCCACGCTCTTTCTGACGTATTCCGACGGGTCTTCCTTTAGAGTTTCAAGGATCGGAAGAATCGGACGGGGATCTTTCCGCAGAGCCGGCAGATTGGAAGCCCACGGAAGACGGGGTCTGCAGCCTTCGCTGGCCAGACGCCGGATATGCTCGTTCTCATGGCGCGCCCACTGCTTCATATGTTCCAGGGTACGCCCGAGTTCTTGCAGAAGAAAAGGACGGACGGCATATTCGGAGCTGGAGTACGGAGTGAACAACTGCAAAAACTGCATAGACAACTCGTATGAACCGAGGCCGTTAAGCTCTATGAAGTCGGGGAAGAACAAATACTCCACTCCCCGGCACTGTGGCGCGACTGCGGCCAAAACTTCCAACGCTTCGGGATAAGAGGAAGGCAGCGTCTCCGTAAGCGAACGGGTAATATGCCGCATCCGCTGTTTGAATGCCTCCTGATCCCAGTTGTCGTCATAAATGGAGGAACGGAAACGTTCCCCGTCAAATGCGGGATACTTCTCATTAACGTAGTGAATAAAACGTTCGAAAAAAGTCGGACTATATAAATCTTTAAGCAGCTCCATGACTTGCCCCTTTCCTGAATCAGCGGTTGTAAACAACTTATCATGGAATGGTGACAAGGATTGTCAACGTTTGTGAGGTATACTGGAAGCAGTTCCGGAAGCAATTATTAAAGCAGTGCCTGAAATCAAATCGACGGCAAGGAGCCCCTGACATTGTCCAAATCCCGAAGACAGATTGAACTGATGATTACGCTCAATACGAAGCGGAGGTTTACGGCAGGCGAACTGGCACAGGAGTTCGGTGTTTCCAAAAGAACTATCCTCCGGGACTTGCAGGAACTGGCTGAAGCCGGTCTTCCCTTATATTCCGAGCCGGGGGCGGCCGGAGGATATCAGATGCTGAGAGAGAAGACACTGCCGCCTATTTTATTTTCGGAAAATGAAGCGGTCGCGATGTTTTTCGCTTACCAGTCGCTGCGCGACTATCCCGACCTGCCTTTTCAGCCGGAGTCGATCTCCGCGCTTAAAAAGTTTTACCACTATCTCCCGGAGGAAACCCGACAGCGGATTAACGGGCTCCAAACGCGTTTTACGTTCTGGACCCCGCAGCGCCATGTGGAAGCTCCCCATCTGGCCGGTTTGCTGGAGCAGGCGCTTGAACAGCGGATCATCCGGATCGGATATGACGCGAATACGAATGTCGTCTCTAGAAAAATCCAGCCCATCGGCATCTATGCGACGAACGGGTTATGGTACTGCCCGGCCTACTGCTTCGAACGCTCCGCGGTCCGTGTGTTCCGCGTGGACCGGATTACCTCCATCGAGCCGGTGGAGGATCAGAGCGGCAGACGGAACTATGACAAGTTTACCGTTCAGGATTATTTGGAGGTATCCGATGAAGAGGGGGCCTCGCCTCTGCACGTGAAGCTGGATAAGGAAGGTGTCCGGCGGTGCAGGACGGAAACCTGGATGGCCGAAGGGCTGACCGTTTACGGGGACGGCACCGGGACGATCAGCCGGATGATCCGGCCGGACTTCATTCCCTGGGCAGCCCGCTTTTTTGTGAGCTTCGGCAGGGAAGCGCGCGTGGAGCAGCCGGCGGCTCTGGTAGCCGCCATCCGGGAGCTCATTGCGGAACTAAGCGTGCAGTACCCCGGTCCCGTCTGATGGCGGCCGCACGTCGCAGGCCGTCGGCAGCGGAACGCGGCAGCCGTTTTCGCTGCGTCTGCATTCGGCGCCATCGCGAGGGCTATGCAGGAGCTGAACGGCAGTCTCGCGAGCCTGGAGCGCTCGTGCAGGCAGATGCTGTCCGACGTGGCGCATGAGCTGAAAACGCTTCTTATGATTAATTAGAAGACAACGGAAGCGGAGTAGCGCCCGAAGATCTTCGGCACATTTTTAACCGGTTCTATACCATGCCGACCATTCCAGAACCCGTCCGAGCGGCGACTCGGGTCTCGGTCTTGCTATCGCCCGCAGAATGTTCCGCTGCACGGAGGAAGCATCCGGGTGCGGGTGAGCTCGGTCTGGGCACCGTCTTCACCGTTCTTCTTCCCATGTAAAAATCGTCCGTTTCTCTTGTGAAAAGAGGGCGGCGATTTTTCGTTTTTGGGGGAATAAACAGCCTGCGCCGTAAGCCGGAGGATGTCCGAGCCCTGGCTCAAGACGTGAAGTCTTAACTGTCTGCCGGATAGCCTCTTTTAAAACCTTGACGGGTCTCCGCGCCTATCAAGGTTTTTTCGCAGATTCATTTTTTGCCCGTAAGGCTATTATAAAGAGAGATAGGTACACAAGGGCCAATAAAAGTCAGTGCCGCAGAGGAGAAAAATATGATCCGTTTCGAGAACGTCTCTAAACGTTACGCGGACGATACGGTAGCCGTAAACGATCTGAATCTGGAAATCAGCGAAGGGGAATTTTTCGTCTTTATCGGGCCCAGCGGGTGCGGAAAAACGACGACGCTGAAAATGATCAACCGGCTTATCCCGCTGTCCGGGGGAACGCTGTGGATCAACGGGCGCAAAGTGAGCGAGTACGACATCCACGAGCTGCGCTGGAATATCGGCTATGTGCTCCAGCAGATCGCGCTCTTTCCGCATATGACGATCGAAGAGAACATTGCCGTCGTGCCGGAAATGCGCAAATGGGACCGCGCGAAAATACGGGCGCGTGTGGACGAACTGCTCGATATGGTGGGACTCGAGCCGAAGACCTACCGATCCCGCAAGCCGCAGGAGCTGTCCGGCGGACAGCAGCAGCGGGTAGGGGTTGTCCGCGCTCTGGCTGCGGACCCGCAGATCGTGCTGATGGACGAACCGTTCAGCGCGCTCGATCCGCTCAGCCGGGAGAAGCTGCAGAACGAGCTTCTGGAGCTTCAGCAGCGGATCAAGAAGACCATCGTGTTCGTCACGCACGATATGCAGGAAGCGATGAAGCTGGGGGACCGGATCTGCCTCATGAACGAAGGCGGAATCGTCCAGCTGGACACCCCGCAGGGGTTTCTACAAAATCCCGCCAGCGAGTTCGTGGAACAGTTCGTCGGCGGGCAGAAGCCGCTCTTCGGCGGACGGCTGACGCTGGAAGACGTGCTGCTGGAAATCGGCCCGTCCGATTTCCCTCCACGTCCCGCGGCCATCGCCAAGGCGGAAGTGCCGCTGGAAGCGGCCCTGCAGCTGCTTGCCGATGAAGAAGTGCTCGCCGTCGAGAAGGCGGGCGTGATCGTGGGCTCCGTCTCGCGGCAAGCCTTGCTTAAGTTCATGGCCGGGCGGCTGAAGGAGGGGGCGCGGACATGAATACGCTGGCCGAAGTTTTCCGCGAGAGGCAGTCCCAGCTTCTCGGCGCCGTGGCGGACCATATTCTGTTGTCCGTCATCGCCTTGTTCTTCGCCGTTCTCATTTCGGTCCCGCTCGGCATTTACCTGACCCGGAAGACACGCGGAGCGGAAGGCATTATCGGCATCGCGGCCGTCCTGCAGACGATTCCGTCGCTGGCGCTGCTCGGCATGCTCATTCCGCTGTTCGGGATCGGGCGGCTGCCGGCGGTCATCGCGCTCGTCATCTACGCGCTGCTTCCCATTCTGCGCAACACGTACACGGGGATCAAAGAGGTCGACGCCTCGCTGATCGAAGCGTCCAGAGCGATGGGCATGAATAGCCGCAGGCGTCTGTTCAAGGTGGAACTGCCGCTCGCGCTGCCCGTCATTCTGGCCGGCATCCGCACGGCCACCGTGCTTATCATCAGTACGGCGACGCTGGCCGCTCTCATCGGAGCGGGCGGTCTCGGCGATCTCATCCTGCTCGGTATCGACCGCAACGATTCCGCGCTCATCATTCTAGGCGCGGTTCCGGCGGCGCTGCTCGCGATCTTGTTCGACCTGCTGCTGAGGGCGTTCGAGCGGATGTCTTTCCGTCGCTTCGTGCCTGCAGCCGGGGCGGCCGTCCTGGTTGTGCTTCTGCTTCTGCTTGTCCCGTACTTTACGGGCGGCAAGGACAAAAATCTCGTGATCGCGGGCAAGCTCGGTTCCGAACCGGAAATTCTGATCCAGATGTACAAGCAGCTCATCGAGCAGGACACGGATTTGAAGGTCGAGCTTAAGCCGGGCTTAGGGAAAACGTCGTTCGTTTTCAACGCGCTGAAGGCCGGCGAAATCGACATTTATCCCGAGTTTACGGGTACCGCCATCTCCGAGTTTCTGAAGGAGACGCCGGTCAGCACCGACCGCACGCAGGTGTACGAACAGGCGAAAACCGGCATGCTGAACAAATTCGGCATGGAGATGCTGACGCCGATGGCGTACAACAACACCTATGCGCTGGCGGTGCCCGCGCAGCTTGCCGGAGAGCGGGGGCTGAAGACCATTTCCGATCTGAAAAACGTGCGGCAGACGATTAAGCCCGGCTTTACGCTGGAATTTTCCGACCGCGAAGACGGGTATAGAGGCATCCAGAAGCTGTACGGTCTCCAGTTTGCGGACGTCAAAAAGATGGAGCCGAAAATCCGCTATCAGGCCGTACAGTCCGGCGATATTAATCTTGTGGACGCCTACTCCACCGACAGTGAACTGAAGCAGTATAATTTGACGATGCTGGAGGACGACAAGCATTTGTTCCCGCCGTATCAGGGCGCGCCCGTGCTGCTCGCAAAGACGCTGGAAGAGCATCCGGGGACTGCGGGAAATCCTGAACAAGCTGGGCGGCAAGATTACCGACGACGAGATGCGTGAAATGAACTATAAGGTAAACGTTCAGGGAGTTTCGGCCGAACAGACCGCAAAGGATTATTTGATGCAGGCGGGACTGCTGCGGAAATAAGCGGAGGACTGCCGAGTCGAAGCCGCTTTCCGCCTGCCTTCCCGCTGTCTGTAGGAACGTCCCTCCATACCTAAAAAAACCTGCCGGAGCTGAAGCTTCGGCAGGTTTTTGTTATATCACATAAATGATAAGAGTTGTTACTAAGTCCGGTCAGCTTCTCACCAGCTTCAAAAATTCACGCATAAAACCCGGCAGGTCCGGCCAGGCATGCCCCGAGACGAGGTTTCCGTCCACGTGCAGCGTTTCTTCCGTATAGGTCGCTCCAAGGCTTTCCACGTCGTACCGGCAGGCTGTGTAAGCGGTCAGAGTGCGTCCTTCGAAGTATTTGTTGGTTTTCAGCGCGGCAAGCACGAGAGCGGCATGACAGATAGCGCCGACAGGTTTGCCTTCCTCGAAAAAGTGCCCCACGATGCGGGGGATGTCGGGATCGAGCCGGATATATTCGGGCGCACGGCCGCCGGGAATGATCAGGGCGTCGAATTCGGCCGGATTTACGTCGGCGAACGAAACGTGGGATTCGAGAAGGTATCCGGGCTTCTCCGTATAGGTGTCCCAGCCTTCGAAGTCGTGAATGACGGTTTTAAGCACTTTTTGCTTGGGAGACGCGAGAACCGCTTCATAGCCTTCCTCCAGCACGCGGTAGTATGGGTAGTACACTTCTAAAGCCTCGACTGCATCGCCTGTAATGATCAGGATCTTCTTGGACATTCGATCACTCCTACAAGGATTTTAGGCTTGGATCACCTATATCCATATTTTGCATCGGGGGCAACTATATGTAAAGAGGATGGACTTCGGTTTTTGCGGGAGCGGGGGTGGAAAACGCCGTAATACCGTTAAGCAGAACTTCGGGCAGACATGTTACACTGTACCTGATAAGTCTTGTGAGAAAGGGGAGCTTTAACGTGAACAGTCACAAACAGGCCAAAATAGCGGTAGTAGGAAGCATCAATATGGATTTGGTCGTGACGGCCGAGCGTGCCCCCGTTCCAGGTGAAACCGTAATGGGCCGCGAGTTTCGGACGATTCCGGGCGGAAAAGGGGCCAATCAGGCGGTGGCCGCAGCGAGACTTGGCGCGCAGGTGTCGATGATCGGCTGTGTGGGCGGCGACACGTTCGGCGCCCAGATGCTTGAAGGCTTGCGCCGGGAAGGCATCGATACCGCCTTCGTCAGTACGGCGGAGGAGACTTCATCGGGCGTCGCGCTGATCCAGGTGCAGGGCGGCGGAGACAACAGCATTGTCGTTGTGCCCGGAGCCAATGCCGCTCTGACCCCTGAGCGTGTATCGCAGGCCGAAGAAGCGATCCGCCGTGCGGACGTTCTGCTCGTCCAGCTGGAGATTCCGCCGGAAGCCGTCCGCAGAGCGGTAGAAATCGCGCGCCTTCACGGCGTGAAAGTCATTCTCAATCCGGCGCCCGCCACGGAGCTTCCGCTCTCTCTTCTGCGGCAGATCGATCTCATCACGCCTAACGAGACGGAAGCGCTTATTCTGACCGGCGGTACTGCCGATGACTCGGGACAGGACGGGACGTCCGTCTTTGACAGCATGAGGCGGCTTAAAGAGATGACGGACGGGGCGGACATCGTCGTAACGTACGGCGGGAAGGGCGTGCTCTACGACTTGCACGGGAAGCAGGGGGCACATCCGGCCTACCGGGTGGATGTGGCCGATACGACCGCTGCGGGCGACTCGTTCAACGCGGGACTGGCTGTCCGGTGGAGCGAGGGGGCACCGCTGGAGGAAGCGGTCCGGTTCGCCTCGAAGGTGGGGGCTCTGACGGTGACGCGGTTCGGCGCGCAGACCTCTCTTCCCGCCCGAGACGAAGTCGAGGCGTTCGAGGCGCCGTTCCGGGACGGCACGGACTGATACGTTGCGGGCCTTGTCCGTGTGGCCCGGCTGACGCGAAGCGGGCCTTGTGCCGTCAATCCCGTGCTGACACGGGCGCGTCCCGTGCCGGACAGTGCATTCTTGGCGGGGCGGCTCGCCGTGCGGGGACGGCTCACCCGGCGGGATGGTCCTGCCTGACGGTCGCCCTGCCGCATCGAGACGGCCCTGCCGAACCGCACGCGTATGCCAAGATTCCCGCCCGAAAGGACGAACTCTACCATGAAGCACGAATATGCCGACCGCATCGGCAAAGTAAAGGCCTACATCGAGGAAAACAGCTCGCGCAAGCTCGATCTGGACACGCTGGCGGGCGTATCGAACTTTTCCAAATATCATTTTTCCCGTATTTTTGCCGCCGTGACAGGCGTTACTCCGGCGGCTTACGTGACCCGAAAGCGGCTGGAGAACGCCGTCCGGCTTCTGGAAGATACCGACAGGACGGTACTGGATATCGCAAATTCCTGCGGGTTCGAATCGTTATCGACATTTAACGGTGTTTTTAAAAGGCAGTACGGAAAGTCTCCGAGCGAACTCCGCAAAGAGTTACACAACCGCAATTTTTCGTTAGGAGACCGCAAGATGCGGGAAGAATCCTCTTCCTCCGGAGCGTATGATGAAAGTGCCGGTAACGTAAATCACTTTCTGAGGAGGATTTGGAGTATGAATGTCACGCTAAAGGAACTGCCGGATTTGGAAGCAGCCTTCGTTCGCCATACGGGAAGCTATCTGGAAACGGGCCGGGCCTGGGAGAAGCTCGGGAGCTGGGCCGCCCGGAACGGCATCACCCCGGAGCGCCAGCAATTCATCGGGATTTCACTGGACGACCCGTCTCTCGTGGGCGAATTTTCCTGCCGCTACGACGCCTGCGTCACGCTGCCGCCCGGTTTCGACCGGGAAGGCCACACCGAGGTGAGCTTCAAAACGCTGGAGGGCGGTCTGTACGGCCGGTACGCTTTTTACGATACCGTGGACAAGCTGGCCCTCGCTTACGCAAACTTGTACGGTAACTGGCTGCCGGGAAGCGGGTACGAAGCGGACGACAGGTACGGTCTGGAGTTCTGCATGAACGACCCGCTCCGGGACCCGGAAGGCAAAGCGAAGGTGGATCTGTATATTCCCGTTCGGCCCAAAGACTGACTTATTCCGCTGCGAGAAGGTGCAACATTTGAACATTGAAGCTGTTTTTGCACAAGTTCCTGTTCTGGAGTCATCCGGGATCGTGCTGAAAAAAATCGGAGAAGACAACCTCGACGAGGTGTTCGACATATACGACAACGAGGAAGTATTCCGGTATTGCGGCATTATCCCCAAGCATAACAAAGAGACGGTCCGCTCGATGATCGGCCACTTCGACAGAGATTTCGGCAAAAAATCGAGAATCAAGTGGGGGATCTTCCGGAAAGAGGACGGCAGGATGACGGGAATCGCCGAGGCTTTCGATTTCAACCGGAAAGTCGATATGGTGACGATCGGCTATTTCCTGGCCGAAGATTACTGGGGCATGGGAATTGCCTCCGAAGCCGTCCGGACTTTGACTTCCTATCTGTTCGAGACAGCGGAGGTAAACCGGATTCAGGCCGAGGTGATGCCGGCGAACGAAGCTTCCAAGAAGGTGCTTCTCAAGAACGGCTTCCGCAAAGAAGGAACGCTCCGTCAGGCCGCATTGTGGTCGGGCAAAGGAATCGTGGACCTGGAAATCTACGGGATGCTAAAAGAAGATTACTACCACGCACCGGATAAACCGGATAAGTAGAGGCCATTCCGGCATGTCAGGCACATTCGCTCAGGCGGATGTGCCTCTTTAATATTTTTAACTTTTTATTTTATGAGGTAAAATAAACCTGACACGACTTTTTAACAAACGGCAGGGAGCGTTCGGCGCAAATCTGCCGGTCTTCAAAGGAGAGAGAAATGAAGGGAAAAGTAAAGTTTCTGATCGGCTGTTTGGTTGTGCTGACGGCAGTTGCCGTTGCGAGCCCCGGGATGGCTCTGAATATCGTCATTTTCCTCCTGTCTTTCGCGGCCGCGGGCGGAGCCGCCCTTTTTGTCCACGAGCTGGGTCATGTTCTGGGAGCGTTTATTACGCGGAGGAAAGTAATCAAATTCAGTCTGGGGCCGGTAACCCTGTCCGTTCCGCAGAAAAAATTGTTTTTTTCGTGGAAAAACTTCTATTACGTCGGGAATGTACTTGTAGATGTGGCCGATTTCCGGGACGAGGCTTCCTACGAAAGAAATAATAAGAAGCAGTCGGTCATTTTTATTCTGGGACCTGTGATGAGCCTGGCGACGGGCATTCTGGCCTTGACGCTGCTTAAAAGCAGCTTTGACTACCTCGTGGTGACGCTGTTCGGCATTTTATCGCTGGCGATGGGGCTGGGAACGCTGATCTTCTCGGACGGCAGGCTCGCCAAAACGATTTCCGATCCGTACGAATCGCTCTATTATTACTGGAATATTTTATTCACGATCCCGAACGTTAAAGAAGAAAGCCTCAAATTTCTGCTGCTGAAGTCGGAAACGTATTTGTTCGATAAATATATCGGCAACAAGAAAGGGATTACGGAAAAGTTTACGGATCTGTTTGTGCTCTATTACGCGAAATATTTCAGTCAGGTAATCGGCAGGGACCGGATCAACGCGATAGATTTTATGCCGTTTCTTATGGATGCCCTCAGCAGTGAAACCGGGAGCAGACACAACAAAATGATTATTTCCCACATCTTGTGCGAAGAAGCGATGGGCTGGAGTATGGCGGGCAGGCAGGAAGAAGCGGAGTCTCTGTACGCGTTTGTCCAGGAACACGGCGTTACGGAGCCGATCACTAGGCTTAAAGTCGAATCGGTTCTGAAACGGTCCGTGGAGCTGGGCCGTGAATATGCCGCACAGCGGAGAGCGCTCGCCCAGAATAACGTGTTTGATTATTACGAGGAAAAATGGTTAAAGGAACGGGGTCTTCCCGGGTTCAAATAGGCTGTATAAAGCTTGTGACAGAGGCTGCCCGCAAGGGCGGTCTTTTTGTATTCCGATGTTTACACTTTCCTTATTTTTCGACATGTTTTTTATTGGGCTGAGTGGGTAAAAATAAAAATAGTCTTTTTTTAACCTGAACTGGGATAGGGGGAAATCAAACATGGCACTGACACCCGAGCAGCGGATCACCCTTCATGGCTTTAATAATCTTACAAAGTCATTGAGTTTTAATATGTACGATATTTGCTACACCCGTACCCGGGAAGAGCGGCAGGCGTATCTCGAATATATCGACGAGCAGTATAACGCGGAGAGGCTGACGAAGATTTTAAATACCGTCTCCGACATCATCGGCGCCCATGTTCTGAATGTCGCCAAGCAGGACTACGAGCCGCAGGGCTCCAGCGTTACGATGCTCGTATCGGAAGGGCCGGTCGATACGGCGTCCACGGAATCTTTCGAGGAATCCCCGGGGCCTCTGCCGGAGGTTGTCGTCGCTCATCTCGACAAAAGCCATATCACGGTCCATACGTATCCGGAATACCACCCTGACGAGGGCATTTCCACGTTCCGGGCCGATATCGACGTCTCCACCTGCGGCGAAATTTCCCCGCTGAAGGCGCTCAACTACTTGATCCATTCGTTCGATACGGATATCTTTACGATGGATTACCGGGTCCGCGGCTTTACGCGGGACATTCATGGGCATAAATTATTTATCGACCATGAAATCAGCTCCATTCAGAATTACATTCCCCAGTCCGTCAAGGATAAGTACCATATGATCGACGTGAACGTGTATCAGGAAAATATTTTCCACACGAAATGTAAACTGCGTGAATTCGATTTGAACAACTATTTGTTCGGGTATACGAAGGACAAGCTGACAGCCGAAGAGCAGGAAGAAATTACGGAAAGCCTGACGCTGGAAATGGACGAAATTTTTTACGGCAAAAATATTTATTCGGCGACGATTGAAGAGGAAGACCGGAAAGATTGAGACAGGCGGAAGGGGAAAAGAGGCACAAAAAACAGGCACGGAAAACAGTCGTTCCGTGCCTCTTTTGTGTGAAAGCGGGAGGCGGGAGCCGGTCTTCTTCTTCTCGCGCTTGCTTCCGCGCTGCTAAGCATACGGCCTTCCTGCTGTAAAGGAAGGCCCGGCGCGGTTTGCGTACCCGGTGAGAACAGGGTGCGTTGTCTCCCGTGTTTAGCCAGGACCGGTCCGCTGCGGGCCGAGAGCGGCCGCCGCGGACCGCAGCGGCAATAACGCCAAAAGGCCGTCCCTTGCGGGACAGCCTTTTGGCGTTCAATCTGAAGCGGGGCAGCGTTACTTGTCCCGCGAAGGAGGCGTACATACGCCGTCGGCGCAGGCTCCGTCAGCCGGACCGTCTTCCGCACCGTTCAAAATCGTAAGAGGCTTGGATTCGCCGTATGCTTTCTCCAGAGACTGCACGAAAACTTCAAGAGGCTGGGCGCCCGAAATGCCGTACTTGCGGTCGATCACGAAGAACGGAACGCCGGTAATGCCCAGCTCTGCGCCCTCCTGCTCGTCGGCACGCACTTCGCTTGCATAGGCGTCACCCGCAAGAATCCGTTCGGCCTCGGCTTTATCCAAGCCGATTTCTTCGGCAAGAGAAGCCAGCACGGCATGATCGCCGAGATGGAGGGAATCGGTGAAATAAGCCTTCAGCAGCCGCTCGGTCATCTCGTGCATTTTGCCGTGTGTGCCTGCGAAATGAGCCAGACGGTGCGCGTCGAACGTGTTGGTCAGGACTATCGTATCCATACGATAGTCGAGCCCGACGGATTCCGCCTGCGCGACCACGTTGGCATTCATCGTTTTGGCCTGCTCCACGCTCATGCCGTATTTCCGGGAAAGCATTTCATGGACGCCGTGGCCGATATCCCGGGGAGAATTCGGGTCCAGCTCGAAACTGCGGTACACGATCTCAAGCTCGTCCTTGCGCGGAAATTGTTCAAGCGCCTGCTCGAACCGGCGTTTGCCGATATAACAGAACGGACAGGCGAAGTCGGACCAAATCTCAATTTTCATCTTAATAAACCTCCACATTTCTATTTCGGGCCGTTTGTTAGAAGCAAACAGAAAGTTTTTTCATGTTATCTTGTAATCATTATAGTTACAGTTTCTCCGGAAAGCAAGGCTGCTTTGGAAAAGCCGGCATACCAGGTTCTATGCGGCAATAAAATTTCCGCCGCCAAATTCCTAGAGAAACAGGCGGAATAGACAGAAAAAAACGGTCGAGTCGGGATGTACCGATGCATCGGCGCTTGACAACGAGTAACTGTTACCAATAAAATAACAGTCAGGCGCCGGAAAGCCTCCTGAACTAGTCGGCTTTTACAGGCGTCAGAACATAGGCTGGAGAAGTCGACGGGCAGAGTTACGCCGCAAGACGTTTTATATCTCCGGACAAATTGGAGCAAGCTAATTGTGTACGTGTGAACGGATATAGAGGAGGAAGAAACCAGATGAACAGCAAGTATAAAGCTATGTTTGAACCTTTTACGTTCCCGAGCGGTGTGGAACTGGATAACCGGATCGTGCTGGCTCCGATGACGAACTATTCGTCTAACGAGGACGGAACCGTCTCGGATGCGGAAATCGCGTACTATGAACGCCGTTCCAATGGAGCGGGTCTCGTAATTACCGCTTGTACGTACGTGACGCCTAACGGCAAAGGGTTCCCTGGGGAGTTCGCCGGAGACCGTGATGAAATGATTCCGAGCCTTGCCCGCCTAGCCTTGGCAATCAAGGGGCAGGGAGCCAAAGCCATTCTGCAGATCTTCCATGGCGGCCGCAGCTGCCCGCCGGAACTGGTGCCGAACGGTGAAACCGTCAGCGCAAGCGCAGTAGCGGAGGAGAAAGCGGGAAGCGTCGTGCCCAGAGCGCTGACGGATGCCGAAATCGAAGACATTATCCGCGGCTTCGGCGAAACGACCCGCCGTGCCATCGAAGCGGGGTATGATGGTGTGGAGATCCACGGAGCGAACGGGTATCTCATTCAGCAGTTCTTCTCCCCGCATTCCAACCGCCGCGATGACCGGTGGGGCGGAGACGTGAACAAGCGGATGACTTTCCCCCTTGCGATCGTGGACGAAGTGCAGCGTGTCGTGGCGGAGCATGCGAAGCAGCCGTTTGCCGTCGGCTACCGCTTCTCGCCGGAAGAGCCGGAGACACCCGGAATCACCATGGACGATTCCGTTCAGCTCGTAAATACGCTGGCCGACAAAGGACTGGACTATATCCACGTCTCCCTGATGGATTTCTGGTCGGCTCCGAGAACGCAGGACGATAATCGTCCGCGGATCGAGATTATTCTCGAGACCGTCGGCGGCAGAACGCCCGTAATGGGAGTAGGCTCCATTCATACGGCCGACGACGCCCTGAAGGCGCTGGAAACCGGCGTGCCTCTGATTGCCCTGGGCCGCGAGCTGATCGTGGAACCGGACTGGGTCGGTAAAGTCGCGGACGGACGTGAATCCGAAATCAAGACGACCTTGACCCGGAACGATCAGGAGCGTCTGGTCATTCCCGACCCGCTGTGGAACGCGATCATAAATACACCGGGCTGGTTCCCGGTCGTCTAAACCGCGTCCGCACCTGCTTCTCGGCGACAACGGCGGGCAAGCTGCCGCATCGCGGCAGCGGGGCAGGTAAGCTGAAAGCCGAATGGCGTTAGCCTAATGTCACGTTGTGCGGACCGTGCCTGTTACCACCGTCATGTGAAGCCGGGCATCACGCGCCGGAAGCTTCGCGTTAGAAGGAAGAAGAAAGAAGAAGCCCGTGTATAATGCGGGCTTCTTCTTTTTGAATCATGTTGACGGAATGACAAACGAGTCCGCACCTCGCAGCCCGCACTGGATTCAGCCGCCGTAATTCCGGACTTCACGGTATAAAAGAGAAAAGAAAGACGCCCCGCAACCCGTAAGGGTTGTGGAGCGTCACTTGTCCCGGAGAAGCTGCTGCGATTGAATTCCCTGTCAGTTCGAAGCCGGAGCCGGAGCGGGTCCCGTTTTTTCCGAGTTCAAGCCCTTGTCCAAGACGGATTTCGCTTTGTCGATTTCGTCCTGCGTCAACGGCTTTCCGACGGCAAAGCTTTTGATGATTTTTTCGAGCGAGGCCGTGTCGAAATCTTCCTGTGCGTACAGCTCTACGGTGAAGCCATTATCTTCCCAGAGTACAATCCCGTTCGCAAAATAGACTTTCTTCCCGGCGATAACCTCCGTTTTAACCTCGCCAGTTGTCTCAATGCCGTTCTCGCCTCCCTTAGAGATCAGGAAGTTAACGGTTTTTTCGCCTTGGCTGTACTGCACTTCTACCATGGTTTTAGCTTGAATAACCGTGTTGGAGTATTCAAATCCGGCTGTCCAGGCAGGCACAGGGAAATTCATGCCTGTTGCGGCACGGGCTTCCTGCACAGTCAGCTTCGGCTGCTCCGGAAGCTTGATCTCTCCGGATTCGGCGGCTTTATCCTGCCGGGCCGGTACGTTAGTTTCAGGAGCCGGCCGTTCCTTGTCGGTTTGGACAATTTTCATATTGCCCACTTGGAAACGTGCAAGGATGGATTCGAACATCCCCTGTGCGTACGAGGTGGTCGAAAGAGCGCCTCCAATGATAATTACAGCAGCCGCCGTCGCGGCAGCGGTTTTCCATTTTTTATTCAACATAGCGATCGCATCCTTTTTCGTGTTTTCGGGTTGAATGGTTCCCGTCTCCATTTTGTTTGCCACACGCTTGAAAATACGTTCTTTGGTCAAGGGATCGACCTCCATGTTTTCAAGCAGATCAACGACTTTTTCATATGCTTCCGGATTCTGTTTTTCACTCATTCCTGAACCTACCCGCCTCCAAAATTTTTTGCAGCTTTTTTAAACTTCTGAAGACTACGACGCCGATATTGGACTCGCTAACCCCCATCAATTCGGCGATTTCCGAATTTTTCAGACCGGCCGCGAACTTCATTGCGATGATATTGCGTTCCTTGTCACGCAGTTTTTCCAGCGCTTTAAACAGGGCCTGATGTTCATCGCCCCGGATAGCGAGCTCTTCGGGTGACGGCTTAGGCAGGATGTGGCCGGTAATGGAATCCAGTGAGAAATGGAATCTTTTTTTCCGGGCGCGAAAGTAATCGGTCACCGCGTTTCTTACAATCGCGAACAGCCACACATCAAATTTGGCTTTTTCTTCCGAAAAGCTGTTGTACTTGGAAATGACCGTCTCAAAAACCTTACTGCAAATATCTTCCGTCTCGTAAGAATTGTGAATCCGGTAGTAGATGTACTTGTAAACGCGGTCGATGTACATTTCATACAGCTCTGAAAATTGTTCGGAGGTTAAAATAGTTTCACGCGTTGTCTCATCTTGATTGCGGTAAATTTCCCTATTTATTGAAACGCTCTCCAACTCCTTTCCTCCTTTCTTTCTTCGGGTAAGTATTCTGGTCGAGGAAATTTACGTATGTTAATACGCGGATAAGGGAAAAGCATTAACAAAACGGTTTGAAAATTGTTGATACCAGCATAGAACAAGGACCCGCGGCAGAAAAGCAAATCAATGAAAAAAGTCCGGGGACGGCGGAACGGCCGGGAAATTCCCGGGACTTGGAGAACTTTTGTTTATAAAAAACAAAACAGCCTTGGTCCGGTCAACTACCGAATCAAGGCTGTTTTTGGGCTGTCTTATTAAGAAGGAAAACTTTCATGTACCGGCTTCATATCGGCATGCTCCACCGTCAGCCGGTGAAACCTTTGGACGCGTTCCGATGAGGGAGGAGCAGCCCGAAGGCTAGGCGCGAAGCAGCTTCAGATCGAATTCGGGCACAAGCCCTTCCTTCGCGGCCCGTCCGAGCAGCGCTTCGACCGCTCCGTAGCCGTCCTCGCCGAGATCGGCAGTGAACGAATTCACGTACAGGTCGATATGCGCCTTGGCAACCTCGGGAGACATCTCCTGCGCATGCTGGAGCACGTATGCCTGGGACGCTTCGGGATGGGCCCACGCATACTCCACGGAAGAGCGGATCCATCCCGCCACCGCTTTCAGGTCCATCGAACGCCTTGCGATAATGGCGCCGAGCGGAATGGGGAGTCCCGTGTCGGACTCCCACCAGCTGCCGAGATCGGCCAGCAGGCTGAGCCCGTAGGACGGGTAGGTGAAGCGCGCCTCGTGAATGACGAGGCCCGCGTCAATCTTCCCGTCCCGGACGGCCGGCATGATCTCGTGAAAAGGCATCACGACGATCTCGCCGACGCCCCCGGGGATCTGCTGGGCGGCCCACAGCCGGAACAGCAGGTACGCGGTCGAGCGCTCGCTCGGAACGGCGACGCGCTTACCCGAGAGGGACGCCGGATCGGCGGAGCCGTTCGACAGCACGAGCGGTCCGCAACCTCTGCCCAGAGCGCCGCCGCAAGGGAGCAGGGCATAGTCGCGGAGAACCCACGGCAGAGCCGCGTAGGAGATTTTCATTACTTCGGGACCGCCGGAACCGGCGGCCAGGCCGTTGGTAATATCGATGTCGGCATACAGGACATCAAGCTCGGGAGCGACGGGGATAAGCCCGTGCACCCAGGCATGGAAGACGAACGTGTCGTTCGGACACGGGGAAAACGCGATGTTCATAACAGCACCTCCGGTAAGACTGAACTGGCTTTCTCCAGCATGGCGAGCGCTTCGGGAATTCGCCATGCCGCTTTGTTGCGCGGACCTACCGCGTTGGAGACCGAGCGGAGCTCCAGGCACGGGATGCCGCGGGCGAGGGCGGCGCTAGCCGCGCCGAAGCCCTCCATGCCCTCGGCGGCGGCGCCGGGCACCCGCCGGGCAAGCTCCAGGGCATGCTCCGCCGTGCCGGTCACGGTGGAGACCGTAAGCACAGGACCTGTGCTTACGGGCAGCCCGGCGGCCGCCAGGGCTTCGGCGACGCGGCCGGCAAGCGCCGCGTCGACAGGCACGCGGGCCGAGCCGAAGCCGAGCTCGTCCAGGCTGAGGAAGCCCCCGGGCGTCTCGGCGCCCAGATCGGCGGCGAGTATTTCGCTCGACACGACGAGCGAGCCGACCTCGGCCCGGCCTTCGAAGCCGCCTGCGATTCCGGCGGCCAGGACGAGGTCGTATTCCGCAGCGGCGAGCGCCGCCGTCGTGGAGACAGCCGCGGCCACGGGACCGACGCCCGCTAGCTCCACCCGGAAGCCGGGCGCTCCGGCGAGACCGCGGAGCACGGCGTCCCGCTCGGCTTCGACAGGCGTCATGATCAGGACGCGCTTGATGGGAGGCGTTTCACCCGCAGGAAGCGGGGAAGAGGCCGAATAAAAATCAGGGCTCATTTGTAAGATCTCCTTTAAATGCTGATCCGGATAAGCTATATTATAAACCAATGCTTCGCAGTATAAAAACTTTAGGGCTAAACAAATTTTCCCCATTGTCAAATTTATCCGCCTATACGCACGGATCGGGAAGGACTGGAACGCGCTTTTTCCGAACTAATAGCTATCTGAATCCATTTCGTGCCTTTCTTGTTCCGCGGCAGCCTCATCTGCCGCACAGCATCCCCGGGCTCACTCTTCACGCATAAAGGAGACACACACCTTGAATGAATTTATCATCGGCGCTGCTGTATGCATCCTTCTTCTGACCGTCCAAATCCTTCTTATTGTTTACAAAAGAAATCTGGAAAAATGGAAACATCATGAACAGCTCGTCAAAAAGCACGGCCTGCTGGTCAATATTATGCATACCGTGGATGTGGGCACCTGGTCGTACGATTATTCGTCCCGGCGCGTTCCTTTTACATCGGAAGCCCTGCTCAAGATTACCGGCTACCGGCCCGAATATTTCGCTACCCGGGAAGCCTGGGAAAGAATTATCCACCCGGACGATTTTCAGCGGTACCGGGCATCGGGCGTTAACGTCAAAGAGGGGATTTCCGATTTCAGCGAATACCGGATCGTTCACGCCTGCGGCGATGTCCGGTGGGTGCAGGTCCGGATGATTCCCACGCGGGATGAGACGAGCGGCGCGTTACTCCGTCTGGACGGGGTGGTGCTGGACATTACGGCCCGGAAAGCGGCGGAGGAGGCTCTGCAGAGAAGCGAACAGCGCTACCGTTCTCTCTTCGAACATCATTCGGATGTGATCGTGGAGCTGGATCTGCACGGGAAGGCAGTGGATATCAATTCGGCCGCCCTGGAAATTACGGGAAGCCGGCACAGTATCGTGAACCCGCTGTCGCTTATCGAACTGTTCGGCGTGGACAGTCTGAAACGGATGTCGGTGTATTTCGACGAAGTGGTGCAGGGTACGACCCAGACGTTCGAGATGACTTCTTACCATAATGAAGGCCGCCTGTATCACTGGGATATAAAAATGGTGCCCGTGTATGTAAACGGCGCGGTGACGGGAGTTTTCGTGCTGTGCAGGGACATTACTTCGAAGAAACTGACGGAGCGGTCGTTACAAAAAAGCGAGGCCACCTACCGTCTGATCGCGGAAAATATGACGGACCTCGTGGCCGTGGTAGGCAGGGACGGAAAGTTCCAATACACGTCCCCTTCCTATAAAGCGAGGCTGGGATTGGACGATTCCACCGCGGCCGGCCTGTCGCTGTACGATATGATGCATCCCGAAGACGGGAAGCTGATCCGGCTCAAGCTGGAAGGAATGCCGGAATCGGCTTGCGTATGGACGGCGCGCTGCCGGCTTATCCATGCGAACGGCTCCCAGCTGCATTTCGATTGTGTAGCCAACCCTGTCCGGGGAGCCGACGGGAAAACGGAGAGCATCATCATCGTATCCCGGAACATCACGGAGAAAGTACTGATCGAGCGGGAGCTGATGGAGAGTGAAGAGCGGTACAGGCATCTGATCGAGCTGCTGCCCCAGCCTTTGACGATGATCCGCGACGAGCGGTTTATTTACGCGAACCCCGCGGGGCTGGAACTGTTCGGCGCCGCGCTGCCCTGCGATGTCATCGGCCGGAGCATCTACGAGTTCATGCATCCGGATTATGTGGAGCAGGCCCGGGGCCGCGCTCTTGCGGTGGCCCAGGAGAGGTATGCTCCCCCGCTGGAGTACAAGATGGTCCGTACCGACGGGAGCGTCATCGACGTGGAAGTGACGGGCATCTACGACAGGCTGTCGCTTTCCTCCCTTCATGTGCATACGGACATTACGGTACGCAAGCAGATGGAGCAGGCGCTCCGGGACAGTGAAGAACGCTACCGCAGTCTTGTGGAGCTGTCCCCGGTTTCGATCGCGCTCTATAAAGACGGGCAGGTCATCTACGCGAATCCAGCCGCGGTGCGGGTGCTGGGTGCGGGAAGCGCGGAGGAAATCATCGGGACGACGCCGCAGGACTGGATTCAGCCGGATGCGCGGTTCGAAGGAGAGCAGGCTATCCGTGAACGCGGAGCCAGCGCCCCTATCGATCTGGCCATTACCCGGCGCGACGGCAATGTGGTCGATATGCTGGCGACGGCGATCTATGACGCGCGTTCCGAAGCGTTCCTCGTTTTCTTCGAGGATATTACGACGCGTAAACAGGCCGAAACCGCCCTGCTGGAAAGCGAGAGGCTGAGCCGCCACCTGGTGGAGCTGTCGCCGATTCCGACGATTCTGACCCGGGACCACAAATTCGATTACGTCAATCCGGCGGGCCTGGATCTGTTCGGAGCGGGAACGACCTGCAGCCTGATCGGCCGCTCGATCTATGACACGGTTCACCCGAATTCCAAGGACAAGGTGCGCGCCCGTCTGAACGCGGTTTACGAGAACAAGGAAGCCACCCGCATCGCCGAACACAAAATCGTCCGGCTGGACGGCCGGATCATCGACGCCGAAGTCGTTTCCATTCCCATTCCGTATATCGGCAGGGATGTCGCCATGACCATCATCCGGGATATAAGCGAACAGAAGAAGGCGGAGAAGGACCGGGACTATGCGGAACAGATCGTCCGCGAGAGCAAGGACCGCTACTATGTGCTCCAGACAAGCCTGGACCGCTTCTCAAGCGATTTATTCGGGCTGATGAACGTGCAGGAGCTGGACCGGAGGCTTATTCAGGAAGTGCGGGAAATGATCCGCACGGAGAAAATCAGTCTCGTTGAGGTGGACAAGCAGAACAAGATTACCGTTAAAAACGGCAGTTCGGATATTCCCCAGCACGTCTGGGAGGAAATTGTGGAGGGCTGTTCCGACCCGCTGCCCGTCTGCGAAATTATCGATACGCCGGACGGCCATCTGATCCGCATCGGGGATATTAAAGGGAAAAGCTACCTGCTGTGCATCGGAGAGAAGTCCCCTTCTCTCGTGTTACAATCCAAAAGGGTATGGATTAAAACGATCGCCCGCTACGCGAGTGTCCTGTACGATAATTTCAGAGTCATCGAAGATCTGACTCAGGAGCTGCGTGAGCTGGCGACCCGGCAAAAGACGCCTTCCTGGCTGATCCGGCTTTTATTCGCTCTATCCGAGAATGAAAGCAAGCGTCTTTCCCAGGATCTGCACGACGGGGCTCTGCAGGAGCAGATTATCTGGTACCGCAAGCTTGACGAGATATCATCCGATGACGAGGTTCCGCCGGATCTGCGGGAGAAACTGGCCCAGATCACGCAGGGGCTGCTCGATGTCATCTACCAGATCCGCATCACGTGCAACGAGCTGAGGCCGCCGATGCTCAAGGAAGAGGGCCTGGTGGCTTCTCTGGAGGCCCTGTTCGAATTTACGCAGCTGCGGACCGACTATTCCATTGCTTTTGACTACACAGACTTTCACGGCTCCCTGCACGACGACGATTTGTTGATCGGCTTATATCGAATTGTACAGGAGCTTCTGGCCAACGCGACGAAACATTCTAACGCAGCGAAAGTTCAATTCAAGTTGTCGGCTCACTCCGACCGGATTCATTTGAGTTATGAGGACAACGGAATCGGTATGGATGTTAGTGGAATGGTGGAGTCCTTTAACAGTATGGGAGTTTATGGCATTAAAGAAAGGGTTCGCAGTATGGATGGCGACGTTGAGTTTTACTCCTCCCCGAACAATGGGCTCGCCGTTTTCATTAACGTACCGGTGAAACAGAATCAGAAATTCGAAATCAGAAATTGGAGTGTTAGGGATAACGATGATTGAGATCTTATTGGTCGACGACCATCCTTCCGTCATGGAGGGGACGAAAATGCTGCTGGAGCAGGATACCAATATGAAAGTTTCCTTGGCCCATACGGCCAAAGAAGCGCTGGAGCTGGCGGTTGCCCAGCATTTTGACGTGATGCTGATCGATCTGCATATGCCTACGATGAACGGGATCGATCTGGCCAAACAAATTCTGCACCTTATTCCGGACGCGGTCATCCTGATCTACACGGGCTTTGAATTCAATAACCATTTCAATCTGATGATTGAAGCCGGAATTGCCGGGTTTGTTCTCAAAACGGCAAACAAGGAACAGCTCGTAACGGCTGTGAGGTGCGCTCTCAGGGGGGAAGCCGTACTGCCTTTGTCCCTGGTCAAGCAGTTGAGGCGCACGACGGGCAGCCAGTTTGCGGAATCCGCAGGCGGGAGTCCCGAAACGCAGGCGGTAAGTTCCAAGGAATACGAGATTTTGAAAGAGATCGCGAAAGGGAGAAGCAACAAGGAAATCGCCGCATCCGTCCTGATGAGCCAGCGCTCGCTGGAGTACTGCCTGACGAACCTCTTTCACAAGCTTAACGTAAAATCACGGATTGAAGCGGCCATGAAAGCGAAGCAGCTGGGCCTGCTGTCCGATGAAGATTTTCCGAAAATGGCATGATAAAAAATTTATCAAGTTCGACATAAAACCGACCGTACACAGTTGTGATACGGTTTTTTTTGTCTATTTATTACCATTAATCCGACAGGAATTTACAAGTTTCCGCAATATTTTTGCGTGTTCCCGCAAAGCTTTTTCGGTTACCACCGCTCTTTTGCGGTTTATGATTAAAACAGCTTCTAGGTCTTTTAACCTAAGCCGGATTGCTCAGATTCTTCATGCTCCCGAAAGGGAGGAAGCGAGTTTGCGGGTAAATGCCTGCCCTTATCCGCGGCCGGATGGCAACGAAGGTAAGGGCAGAGAACATTTTATACACATAAAGGGTGGTTGATTGAAGTGCAGAATCCCAACGGAGTTAAAGATTTGCTGAACAGCACCATTGCATCGATGAGCCAGGTTTTTCCCATCCCTATCGACACGAAGCCTCCCAGCATGCTGCAAAATGCGGTCATCCAGGGCGAAATCGGAGTGTTGATCGGAATCGTCGGGGATGTTGAAGGAAGGCTTGTTATCGAAGGTGATATCGAAACGTTCGGTAAACTGGGACAATCCATGTTTGGCATGCCTCTTGAAGGTGAAATGCTCCATAGTTTTGTAGGGGAAATGGCGAATATGATTGCCGGAAATACGTCGGCGATTATTTATCAGAAAGGACACAAAATCGATATTACCCCGCCGACGGTCATGGTAGGACAAATGAAGCTTTACGGATTCGAAAAAGGGATTTCAATAGCGGTTTCCCTTGCGGAAGTCGGGACGATCCATATGATCCTGCTTCTTCAGAAGTCCGAAGCCGCATAAAAAACATCGCAGCACATCAACAATTTTAAGGTGGGGAAGCACACATGGAAAAAACGAGATTTATAAGAGCGCTGTGGGACAATTCCAGAGGAAGAAGCGATTATCATCCGGAAAGAAATGAGGGAGAATTAACGAGCGAAGAAATAGACGACATTCTGCACGACCTGGAAGCCGAGCTCAAAGTGATTGAAGGACGCAAAGGCAGGAGGTACGGACAATGAAATGGTACCGCAATTTAAAAACATCCGCAAAGCTCGTATCGGCTTTTGTATTTATCGCCATTTTGCTGGTATTCACGGGTTTTTTCGGGCTTGTCAACATGAGCAGGCTCAACAACAGCCTGAGCAGCATGTATGAAAATAATCTGGTTCCGCTCCGGGTCGTTTCGGACGCTTCCTTCTATTATCAGGTCATAAGAACGGATCTCCGGGACTTGAACGATCTTGCGGATACTCCGGCCCAGAAAGACGAGTACAAGAAGAAAATCGACGAGAACGTGAAGAAAATCGGCGAAAAAATAGGAGCTTACGAGAAAACGGACGTTACCCAGGGGGAAAAAGATCTGCTTCAAGCTTTTCATCCCGTATGGGAGAGTTATCAGAAGCAGTTGGAGGAAGCCGTTAAAATCGGCTACGGCGATGACCGTGAAGCGTTTAAAGCCCTGCTCGCGAGCGGCAGCTTGAAAACTAAAGGCGATGAAGTCATGAAGGCTTTCGACGACATGTTCGAGATTAACGTGAAACTGGCGGAAGAACGCAACGCCGAAGGCGCCGCCTTGTACAAAAGCTCCAGCAATGTGACTTTTGCGGTTATGATTGCGGCCTTCCTGATTTCCATCGGATTGGGCTACGCGATCGCGCGGATCATTTCCCGGCCTCTTAACAAGGTGGTCGGCCTGGTTGGTAAAGTTTCCGCAGGCGATCTGACCGAAGTCACCGATATCGACACCCGTGACGAAATCGGCCAGCTGGCCAAATCCGTGAACGAAATGGTCTACAGCTTGCGAAGCACGGTAGGCGGCATCCTGACGTCGGCCGAAAGCGTGTCGGCGGCGGCCGAGCAGATTTCGGCGAGCACGCAGGAAATCGCGAGCGGAAGCGTCAGCCAAGCTAACGCCGCGCAGACCATCCACGAGCTGTTCACGGAGCTGTCGACCGCGATTACGTCGGTCGCGACGAGCGCCGAGCAGGCTTCGGAGGTTTCGACAGATGCGCTGGATATCGCCCAGCAGGGCGGCAAGATCGTGAACTCTTCCATTGAGAGCATGAACCAGGTCAATGAGCAAGTATCCAGACTGGAACAGGATTCCAACAAAATCGGAGAGATTATCGAAGTGATTGACGATATCGCCGAGCAGACCAATCTGCTTGCCCTGAATGCGGCGATCGAAGCGGCACGCGCCGGGGACCAGGGACGAGGATTCGCGGTCGTTGCGGACGAAGTACGCAAGCTCGCCGAACGGAGCGGGGAAGCGACGAAACAGATTACCGCGATTATCAAGGGCATGCAGGAGAATACGCGCCAGAGCGTCAAAGCGGTCGGCGACGGCGTGATCCTGTCCCGCCAGACGGGCGAATCGTTCCATCACATTATCGGCATGGTGAACGAGTCCGCCAACAAGGTGATGGAGATCGCCGCGGCAAGCGAAGAGCAGGCGGCGCAGTCCTCCGAGGTCATGTCGTCGATCGAAAGCATTTCCGCCGTAACCGAGCAGTCGGCGGCAAGCAGCGAAGAGACGGCCTCCACGGCCCAGTCGCTCGCCGGATTGGCGGAAGAGCTTAACCGGACGGTAGCGGTTTTCAAAATCAGCAAATCCGCCTAGCGAGGCAGGGACCCCAGTCAGCCTGATTGGGGTTATTCTTTTAACGGCGGGAGCCGGATTCCTTATGAACGAGAGGGAGGACCTTTTTATGCAGGGAAGCGGGCACGAGCAGTATGTGGCGTTCGGCATCGACCGGGAACAGTACGCCATCCGGATTTACGATATTCATGAGATTATTAAAATGCAGGCCGTTACGGCTATTCCGAACGTTAAGCCTTACGTCAAAGGGGTGATCAACCTGAGAGGGCGGATCGTCCCGGTAATTTCCCTCCGGACCTTGTTCGGAATGGAGGAGGCGGAGCCGACGAAGGCGTCCCGGATTGTCGTGGTTCATCACCTGGAAGACACCGTCGGAATTATGGTGGATTATGTGAGCAAAGTGACGACCTTCACGGATATACAGCCTCCGCCGGAGCGGGTGGGCGGCGTACAGGGCGGGTTTTTTACGGGAATTGGGCTTGCGGACAGCGGCCTGGCGGGGATTTTAAAACTGGACGAAGTTCTGCTTCACGAATAGGAGTTGACTGGCATGTTGTCCGAGTACAGGGAAATCTTTCTGGAGGAGCTGGAAGAACAGCTTCAGGTCATGGACGGGGAGATTCTGAAGCTGGAGCAGTCCGGTCAGTCAGGAACCGTCATTCAAAGCCTGTTCCGGGCCGCTCATACGATCAAAGGATCGTCGGCGGCAATGGGCTTCGAAGAGATGAAGCAGTTAACCCACGAGATGGAACATTTGCTGGACCGGGTCAGAAGCGGGCAGCTTGGCGTGTCCGGCGCTTTGGTCGATCTCCTGTTCACCGCGCTGGATATTCTCAAGCAGCTTAAGCAGGACATCGTTGGCGGGGAGCCGCCTTCCGCGGATATTTCGGACTGTGTCCGCGCGTTGAGGAGTTTCGGCAGCGAAAATCCCGGTCTCCCTGGAGACAGGGCGGAGACAGCGGAAATGCCCGTTCACCGCGGCAAACCGTCTCTTTCGCTTGATTTGGAGCTGAGGGTGCAGGAGCGGATGGAACAAGGGCAAGAGCTGTTCTGGGTGGATATCCGGATCGCTCCCGAATGCCTCATCCGCGGAGCCCGCGCATACGTTATCCATTCCGCGCTGAATGAGTGCGGCGACGTGCTTTTGGCCGATCCGGAGCCGGAAGGTCTGGACGAGGAGGGTCCCGGGGATCTGCTTTTCCTGTATGCGGGAAAGCAGTCCCGGGAAGAACTGCAAGCGTTCGCCGACGGCCTCATGGAAGTCGAGCGGGCCGTGGTGGAGCCGCTGGCGCACGAAGAAGCGGCGGTACCCGGGGCCGCGCGGGATGCGGCGGGCGCCGGAGACCGGGCAGGCGGCGCCCCGGCGCAAGCGGCGGGCCAAGCGGGCAGCCCTGCGGGCGTGAGCGGCAGCGCAGACGCCCCGGCGCAAGCGGCAGGCCAAGCCGGCAGCCCCGCGAGCGTGAGCGGCGGCGCAGACGCCCCGGCGCAAGCGGCGGGCCAAGCGGGTAGCCCCGCGGTCGTGAGCGGCGGCGCAGGCGCCCCGGCGCAAGCGGCGGGCCAAGCGGGCAGCCCCGCGGGCGTGAGCGGCGGCGCAGGCGCCCCGGCGCAAGCGGCGGGCCAAGCGGGCAGCCCCGCGGGCGTGAGCGGCGGCGCAGGCGCCCCGGCGCAAGCGGCGGGCCAAGCGGGCAGCCCTGCGGGCGTGAGCGGCAGCGCAGGCGCCCCGGCGCAAGCGGCGGGCAGCGCCATGGCCCCCGCGACAACGCCGCAAGCCGCCGCACCGGCCTCCAGGCCGGCGGCCGCGGATGCTCCGGCCAAGGCCAAGTCTCCGACGATCCGCGTGAGCGTCGAGCGGCTGGAGCACCTGATGAACCTGGTCGGGGAACTCGTGATCGACCAGACCCGCATTCATCAGGTGGAGCGCACGCAGAGGCGGCGTTTCGCCGATGAGAGCGTTGATGAGCTGGGCCAGATCGCCGACCATCTGTCGAGGATCATCGGCGATCTGCAGGAAAGCGTCATGAAGACGCGGATGCTGCCGATCGAACAGCTCTTCAACCGCTTCCCGCGCATGATCCGGGATCTTTCCCGCATGCTGGGCAAGGAGATCGAGCTCGTGCTCGAAGGAAAAGATACCGAACTGGACCGTACGCTCATCGAGGAGATCGCCGACCCGCTTATCCACTTGATCCGCAACGCGGTGGATCACGGAATCGAGAAGCCGGAGATCCGGACGCTGTCCGGCAAAAGCGCCGGAGGCGTCCTCACCATCCGGGCCGCCCACGAAGACAACCAGGTCGTCATCTACGTGCAGGACGATGGAGCGGGGATCGATCCCGCCCGGATGATCCGTTCCGCGCTGGAGAAGGGGGTAATCTCCCGGGAAGAAGCGGAGCAACTGAGCGAAAGGGAAGCCGTGGAGCTTATTTTCCGCCCGGGCTTTTCAACCGCCAGCACGGTAAGCGACGTATCCGGCAGGGGTGTCGGAATGGACATCGTCCGCAGCCACATCGAGAAGCTGAACGGGCTGATCGACATCGAAACCCGCCTGGGCCACGGAACCTGCTTCAAGATCAAGCTTCCTCTGACGCTGGCCATTATCGTAGGGCTTCAGGTCAAGCTCGGCGGGCGCACCTTTATCGTCCCGATGAGCAATATAGCCGAGATTGTCCGTGTGAGCCCGGACGACATTCGGAGTATCCGGGGACAATCGGTCATTGTGCTTCGCAACCAGGTGATTCCGGTGGCCCGGCTGCATGATTATCTCCGTATCCCGTACATGGAAAATACGCGGAGCCACATCCCGCTCGTTATCGTGGGATCGGCCGAGAAACGTCTCGCTCTGGTGGTCGACGAACTGATCGGCAACCAGGAGATCGTCATCAAGTCGCTCGGGCCTTATATCGGCAAAGTCGACGGCATCGCCGGGGCGACAATTCTGGGCGACGGTAACGTGGCCCTTATCCTGGAGATCGCCTCCATCATCGGCCGCAGCGGCGTCCGTCCGCATTAATCCGGCATTTCCCTGCAATCCTTCTTTCTTGATAGTCTTAATAGTCCTTGCCGGCCTCCTGCCGGTTAAAGGGCTATTTTTATTTTCTTTTATCGCCCCGTCGTAAAAACGTATACCTCCCCCGAGTAAAAATTTGTATAATAAAAGGATAGCTGTACCGGAAGAGCGTACGAAGGCGGGTTCCTTTGACGTTCTTTTCCTGCATCGGGGCTTCCGGGCTTTTGAAACGGGCCGGGACAGCCGACGTATGAAACCGTGTTTCATTTTAACGGTTTCAGGTATACTTACTTACTGCCGGAGGACAGAACAGAGGGAGGGAAGACCGTGAAGCTTTTTAACGGCTATTACATAAAAAAGGGCAGACAGTACATAAAAGAAGGAAATTTCGCGAAAGCGCTCCAGTATTACGAAAAAGCCGATTACGGCAAGCTGGACACCACCGAAAAGATTCGGGTCGCGGAGGTTTATCACGAGTGCGGGCATACGGAACACGCCCTGTCTCTCCTGGGGGACATTATCGGACGGGTGAGCTCGGATAAGGCCCATGAGCGGCGGGCGCATATTTTGCAGGAAATCGGCCGGGAAGAAGAGGCCATGCGGGATATGGACGAGGCCATCCGGCTCAATCCCGAGCCTTACATGTACTGGTATACGAGAGGAATATGGCGCAAGGATTTTCAGGATTACGAGGCGGCGGCCGCAGATCTGGAAGAATGCGTCAAGCGCGAGCCCGAAGATTCCGTCGTATCGACGTACTACGAGCTGGGCATGTGCTATTGGCGGATGGATGAATACGAACGGGCGGAGCAAACGTTCCGCAAAGTGCTGTCGTACCCCGAACGGGATATTCCCATTTTCCATTACAGGATGGGAAAGACGCTGGAAATTTTGGGCCGCCCGGAAGAAGCCGTCGGTTACATGCGCAAAGCCGTCGATCAGGTGATCGAATGGGAATACATTTCGGATAAAGGGCAGCGGCTCGTGCTCAACCGGACCGGATACGGTCCGGGAGCTTTCCGTGTTTTCATGGATGAGACGGAGCGTACGTGCGGATTCCGCAAAGACCTGGCGGGCCTGTATACGAGTCTGAAGCGGTACGAGGAAGCTCTGGAAGAGATCGACCGTGCTCTTGAAGCCTATCCGGACAACGACGGTCTGTACCTGCAGCGCGTGGCGGTCTACCGCAGCCTGGGGCGCTGGGAGGACGCGGAACGCGAGCTGGATGTTCTGGAGAAGGAGCGGGACGTGGAAGAGCGGGTGCTCTGGATGGAAAGAGTTCTTCTCTACCGGGCGCAGAACCGGGATTCGGAAGCGGTGCCTCTGCTGCTTAAACTTTACGGGCAGGATTCGGCGAACCCAATCGTCTGCTACTGGCTGGCGGATGCTTACCTGGATCTGGGCCAGACAGAGAAAGCGCTGGAGTTCAACAAGCGTCTGCTGGAACTGGAGGACGACGATCCTCTCAACGAACAGCAGCGGGGGCTGATTCTGGAAGAAACCGGCGCCTACGGGCAGGCGGCGTCCGCTTACGGCAGGGCGATCGCGATGCAGGACCGGTCGGATTTCCGCATGAAGCGCAGCTACGCTTATTTTATGGACTCCCGCTTTGACGAAGCCCTGATGGATCTGCATCATGCGGCGGAGCTGGAGCCCGCCATTTCCGAAGGAGCCGGTTACCATCATGCGATGGGCCGGGTGCTGGAGGAGATGGGCCATCTGGACATGGCCATCGCTTCTTTTACGAAAGCGATCGACATACAGCCGGAGCATGCGGCCTATTACGAGAGCCGGGCGAAATGCTACCTCACGCTGCGCGAGCTGGAGAAAGCGGAGCTGGACTGCATCGTCGGCTACGATAAGGACGCCTCCTATACGGATCTGATCAGCCTCCGGGGCAATGTGCTGTATTTGAAAAAAGAATACGCCGAGGCCCGCAACCTCGCCAGCCAGTTTTCCAGACTTCATCCGGACAGCCCGTCGGCTTTTTTCAATCTGGGCATCGTCTGCTTCAAATTGGAAGGGGAAGAAGATGCGGCACGCAACGCTTTCGACCAGGCTTTGGCTCTGGACCCGTCCTACGGCGCCTGTTATATTTACAAGGCTTATCTGGATTACGGCCGGCTGGATTTCCCGGAGGCGATCGAGAATCTGGCCAACTGGAGCTTGTTCACGTTCCCGGAGCTTTCGCTGGAAGAAAGACTTCAACATCTGGAAGAGCTTGACGGGCTGAACGAGACGGTACTGGAAGGAGCGGCACGGCGCATTACCGAGCTGTATCAGGGACACGTATATCTGTCTTAAATGTGTCTTTGTGTTTCAACTTGCGGACGGCTTGTTATATAACGGATAGAGAAAAATTAGGAGGGATTGCATTGCTGCCGGTTCATCAGCCTAATGATTTGATCATTTATCCGAGTATCAAAAAAACGATCGGGCTTGTTTTGGCCGCACTTGTTTTTGTCGTTCTGGGCGTCGTATTCATAGGAGTCGGACAGACGGGAGAGGAGGGTTCCCTGGGACTAGTGGTGATCGGGGGCATCAGCGTTGTCTTTTTCGGGGCGTGTCTGGTGTATCTGGTTTACCGGCTCTTCAACCGGAAGCCTTCTCTTATCGTAAGCGATGAGGGAATTGTGGACCATTCGTCGGCTATCGGCGGAGGTGAGCTGAAATGGGCCGATATCGGGGAAATTATGCTGTACGACTACATGGGCCAGCGGTTTATCGGCATCCGTCTTCACGACACGGAAACGTTCCTCGCCCGGCAGAGCGGGTTCAAGAAAACGCTTATGAAAGCGAACCATGGGCTGGTGCAGGCTACGGTTAACATTACGCAGGTTGCCGTGAAGATGCCTTTGGAGGACTTGTACGTGCTGATGATGGAAAAATGGGAGCGCGACCGCGCCTATGAAGGCCGGCCGCATCCGTCAGACAATACATAGGGCACGGATGATGGCGGATATACGCGCCTTCCGTCCGGCAAATGTCAAAAAAGGCGCTCTCCATATTTCGTGGAGAGCGCCCTTCGTCTGATCAGCCGCGCAGAAGCGACTCCGCCCCGTCGACGTAGATTTCCGTCCCCGTGACATGGGAGGACTCGTCGGAAGCGAGGAAGAGCACGAGATCGGCCACCTGCTCGGGTTTTCCCGGCGCGCCCTTGAGCGGGTGATCGCCTTCGGGGAATTCAACCGGGATTTGAACTTCCTTCAAATCGTCGGTCGGATACGTGTTCTCGTCGATATTGGTGTCGATTGCGCCCGGACAGATGGCATTCACCCGGATTTTGTACCGGGCCAGCTCCAGGGCCGCCATTTTCATAAAGGCTACCTGGCCGGCTTTTGTCGTCGCATACGTGGAAAATCCGATATTGGAAAAAACGCGGTTGCCGTTAATGGAACTGGTGATAATAATGCTTCCGCCTTTTTCTTTCAGATGAGGGATCGCGTATTTGACGGTGGCGAACGTTCCGCGCAGATTAATGTTAATCGTCTGCTCCCATTCGTCGATTTTCAGCGTTTCGATCGGAGCTTTGGTTCCGTTGATGCCCGCATTGGCGAACACGATATCGATGCGCCCGAACTTGCCGGCCGCCTGCCGCAATCCCTGTTCGATCATCTCCGGCTTGGAAATATCGCACTCGATCACGAGAGCTTCTCCGCCTGCGCTTTCGATCGTCTTTTTCGTTTGCTCCGCTTTATCCGGGGTGCGGTCAAGCATAACGACCTTAGCTCCCTGCTGGGCCAAGCGGATGGCCGAAGCTTTACCGATTCCGGAGCCGCCGCCGGAGACGACGGCCACTTTACCTTCCAAACGTTTATCCGGCATGTGTATGCCCTCCTTGTCAGCGTGAGTTCCACCCGTTTGCAAAATCCGAACGGGATAGCGGAACGAGATAAGTCCTTCAAGGAATTACCCTTACGCCGGGCGGAGTGAACCAGTTAATGGTTCAGGGCTTCGCGGATGCCGTTCAGGTAGACGATGCCGAGGGCGCGGTCGTAAAGCCCGTAGCCGGGTTTTCCCGTTTCGCCCCAGATCATGCGGCCGTGGTCGGGACGCAGAGGACCGTCGAAGCCGACTTCTTTGAGCGCCTTCATCACTTCCACCATGTCGACGGAACCGTGCTCCGAGAGATGGGAGGTTTCGCAGAAGCTTTTCTCCCCGATCCGCTTGATATTGCGGGCATGAACGAAGTGGATGCGCTTCTGGTGTCCGAAATGACGGAGCATGGCCGGGAAATCGTTGTCTCTATGGGCGCCCAGCGAACCGCTGCACATGCACAGGCCGTGATTTTGACTGTCATAGAGCCCAAGGAAACGGTCCAGGTTTTCCCGGTTGGTAATAATGCGGGGAAGCCCGAAGATCGGCCAGGGCGGGTCGTCCGGATGAATGGCCATTTTGATGCCTTCCTCGTCCGCGACCGGCATGATTTCCCGGATAAAATAAGCGAGATGCGTCCAGAGCTTCTCTTCGTCGACGTTTTTATAATGGTCGAAAAGGGTTTTGAGCTGGTCGTCCGTATAGCTCGTATCCCAGCCGGGTAGTTTAAGCTCACCTGTAAGCGGATTCATTTTCTGCGCGACTTCTTCCTCGTAGATAAGGGCGTTGGAACCGTCTTCGAGCTCGTAATGAAGAGAGGTCCGGGTCCAGTCGAAGATCGGCATGAAATTGTAGCAGACGGTATCGATGCCGGCTTTGGCCAGATTACGCAGCGTGGTTTTGTAATTGTCGATATAGGTCTCTCGCGAAGGAAGACCGAGCTTGATATCCTCGTGAATGGGGACGCTTTCAATGACGTCCAGCCGGAGGCCGTGATCTTCGATCGTCCGCTTCAAGCGGGTAACTTTGTCGAGCGGCCACGCTTCTCCGACGGGAACGTCGTAAATGGCCGATACGATTCCGGTTACGCCGGGGATTTGCCGGATGTTCGATAAAGTGACGGGATCGTTCTCGCCGAACCAGCGAAAAGTCATTTTCATGGTTTTCATCCTTCCTGTGTTATCAGTCGGTGAAATAGTGGGGAAACTGCTCCCGGAGCTGCGGGATTTCATGATCCAGGTTGCCGAGATGACGCTCCAGCAGCCGAACAGTGCCCGTTTCGTCGTTCTTTTTCAAGCTGTCGAACAGCTCCAGATGCTCTTCGACGAGTTTCCGCGTCAGCACCAGTTCTTTCATCGCAAGGTATCTGAGACGGTTCAGATGGCCCCGCATGTGATAGACCACTTCCAGCAGAGTCGTGTTTCCGGTCAGTTCGAGGATACATTTGTGAAAAGCCTCGTCGAGCTGCAGAAACTGAACGACATCCTGATGCTCCGCCGCTTCGCTCTGCTCCCGGAGAATACGCCCGATCTGCCTCTCCGCGTGCACGAACTTCTCGGAGCTGTCCCAGCCTCCTGCCGCGAGCTTGAAAGCGCTGCTCTCCAGACTGAGCCGCACGAAGCTGCTTTCCTTTACTTTGGATTCCGAAATAAGGGCAATCTTCTTATGTCTCTGGGGAAGCACCTCGATCAGATGTTCCGTTACAAGAAGCTGGAACGCGTCCCGTATCGGAGTCCGGCTGATCTTGAACGTATCGGCGATTTCACTTTCGAAAATCGTTTGGCCGGGTTCCAGCTTTAACGTAACGATGGAATCGCGCAATGCTTCATACGCTTGTTCGCCCAACGACTTGCCGCTTGTTATGCGGGGGACCTGCCGGGTAGATGGCATACGACTCACCTCCTTGAATCAGTTTGTGTTTAAAATAAGTATACGTGTATACACGTATACGCGTCAATGAAAAACAAGCCAGATGCTGGAAGATTTCATGCTGACGGCATCTGTCGGATCCAGAAAGAACAGGGGGCCGTTGTGCAAAAAACAAGCCCCGAGTTATCCCGTCGCACATATGCTGCCGACGGATAAATCGGGGCCTTGCCGGCCGAGCGGCGGAACGGCTTACGCCTGCTCCTCGCGTGCCCACTCGGCGAGATATTTCCTGTGCTCCTGCTGCTGCCGCTCGCTGACTTCATGGCCGGAGAAAGGATGCACGTCGATGTGCTTATCCCCTTCGATCCGGTTGTAAGCCGCGAAGATGGCCTCCGGCCAGCACACCATGTCCTTGAGCCCGACGGTCATCCGGACAGGCACGCGAATGCGGTGGGCCAGGTTCATCATATCGAAATGGGCGAGCGTTTCGAATACCGGCTCCAGCCGATCGGGGTTCCGCTTGATGAAATCGGCGGCTTCTTTCAGAGAACCGACCGAGTTCAGCACGCCGAAATCCATGTGGCACATATTCGGGATGTCCGCAACGATCAGCGACACCTTCTCGTGAAGCGCGCCCGTGATCAGCGAGAGGCCGCCGCCTTGGCTGCCGCCCGCTACCGCGATTTTGGACGTCTGCACTTCCGGCCGTCCGGCGGCCCAGTCGACCGCTTTGTACGCATCCATCGTAACCGCCATGTAATAGCAGCGGTCCTTGTCGAGGATATTCTGCGTTATCCAGCCGGTGCTGGTTCCCGCATCGTAGTCGAGCCGGTTGCCGGTTTCGCCTCCCTGGCCCCTCACATCGACGGCAAAAACGGCAAAACCTTGAAGCAGCCAGGCCGCATATCGTTCCGGCAAGCCTTTGTCGGCCGTATACCCCGGGAACATAACGAGACAGGGGTAGCTCTTCTTTTGCAGAAAAGAGGGAACCAGAAACCATCCGTAGACAGGAGTTTCGTCGAAGCCTTCGTAGGCAACGTGATACGTATCGACTCCGTTCATGAGCGAGTCTCTCCGCTCGACACGGGCGTTCAGGGGTTTGTTTTTGAAAAGGTCCAGCTTCTTGTCCCAGAATTGATCGGCTGCGGACGGGTCAAGCGTCAGCGCGGGCTTGTACTGATGAAGAGTATGAATTCTTTTCTCGACGGCATTCATTTCCTAATCCTCCAGCAACTATGAAGTTTTATTCCATTTATTATAAACTTGTGAAGCGGAAAACACACGATGTTTTTGTGCGCGGAAGGACAGGAAGAAACGGACCGGTTCGCAAAATAAGGTTGTAACCCGAGTCCGTCGTAACTAAAATGATAGAAAAGCCTAAACCCGATACCCTCTATGAAGGAGAACGCCTGCCATGACTACGGACCCGGTCCTCATCAGACCCGCTTCGGCGGATGATACCCGCCAGCTTTACGATCTTATGATCCAATATATCGTCGATTTCTATAAAAGACCGCGTCCGGACGAACGCGAACTGGTGAAGCTCATTGATCATCTGCGGGAGAACCCGTCCGCCGGTCTGCAGTTTGTAGCGGAAAAAGACGGCACGCTAGTCGGCTTCGCGACGCTGTATTTTTCGTTCAGCACGCTTCAAGTCAAAAGGACGGCCGTGCTGAACGATCTCTTCGTCGATGCTTCGGCCCGCGGGCATAAAGTCGGAGAGCGGCTGTTCCGCTCCTGCCTCTCCTATATCCGGGAGCACGGCTTCGCCTATATGACGTGGGAGACGGCCAAGGACAATACGGCCGCCCAGTCGCTGTACGACAAAATGGGAGGGCATGTCTCTACGGACTGGCTCGTATACGAGATGGAGTAAAAGGGCGGCAGCCCGTCCGGAGGCGGACGGGCTGCTTCAGGGGCACGATGCGCGCTCCGATTTATCGTTTCGGCGTACATTCCGCGGGCGTATCGTACCGGACGGGCCGGAACTTTCCCGATGCGGCGGACTCACGGGCCTGGACGCACATCAAGGCGCTTAACAGGCCGTCGTCCATTGTAGCGACCGGGGAAGCAGCACCCCGCATAATCGCGGCGAAATTGGCCGCAAGGGCGGAGTCGCCGCCGAAATGATTGTCGCCCGCTCCGATCTCGTAAGTCTCCACGCGGGGCGTGTGATGCATGAACACTTTCACCTGGCTCGTGTAGAAATCGAACTCGACGGTGCCTTTGTACCCGAGGAAACGCGCTCCTCTGGAAGCGGCCGCACGCCGGGCGAAGAAGTTTTGCGAATACGACACGTGCATGCCCGATTCGTAGCGGATCAGCGCGCTCCCGGAATCCTCGTTGCCGGTGTCCTCGGCGTATACGCAGTATTCCCATGTCTCCGGGATATCCTTGGAGGGGAACGCGGTGCTGTCCGGGCAAGTCCGCTTCTCTTCGCAATCGGCGCATTTCAGTCCCGCAGGCTTCGTGCCCTTGAAAATCTGCTTGGACGTCATGGCGGCCACGTCCGCCGGAGCGAGGCGGAGAACCGAATTGATATAGTCGAAGTCGTGTGTCGCCTTCTGGAGAAACAGTCCGCCCGTTTCGGCTTCGTCCCGGTACCAGTTCTGGTAGTACACAGCTCCGTACGGCACGTTATTGACGGCCTGCACGTGCTCGACGGTGCCGATTTTGCCGGAATCGATGATTTCCCGGACCATATTGACGATAGACGTGACACGCAGGGGGAACGATACTACAACCGGCGAACGGGATGCCTCGTAGCCCTGTTTCAGCGTCAGCAGATCCTCCATCGTTGTCGCGACGGGCTTTTCCAGATACAACGGAAGATTGCGGGAAAGCACCTTGAGCGCCATAGGCGTGTGCAGGGAGCAGCGCGTTCCGATCAGAACGCCGTCCAGCCCTTCGTTGTCCAGCATCTCGTCGGCGGATTCGTAGAAAGAGATGTCCTCCCGGCCCTTTTCACGAAACTGTTCCCGCAGTTCTCCGAGGCGGATATCCGTGACGGCCGTTATTTTGCAGTCGGGGTCCTCCTTCATGATCTCCGACGCAACGTGGCGGATGCGGTCGCCATAGCCGATTATTCCCAGGTTCATAGAAGCTCCTCTTTTCTGAAAGCGCATTTGGATAAAGTTAACGTCCTTTACGTTCAGTATAAAAAGGGAAGCCTTCTTTTTCTTTGTCCGAAGGGCCGGATTTTTTGTCCCTTTTAGATGAAAACGGTGGGGGGTGTCAGAATGGGGAAGAAGGAATCACGGAACAAAAACGGTGTCCGGGAAGTTCTGACTGCCGGGAAAAAGCAGGAAAACCGGAAAATTCGGGATGACCAGGTGAAGCTGGAGGAGCAAGAGGTGCAAAAGGGAAACTTGGAAGCACAAGAAGCGCAAGAAGTACAAGAAGCACAAGAAGCACAGGAAGCGCAAGAATCACAAGAAGCTCGCACCCGGGAATTTCAAGAAGCTAGGGAGAGCGGAGAAAACCGGGAGGCTCGCGAAGCTTGGGAAGCCCGGGAAACCCGGGAAACCCGGCTTAACCGGATGCAGAGGACGCATCTGGAGCAGGTAATCGAGATACGCAGCCTTATCACGATGTACTATTTCGAGCATGGGAAGGACTATGTGTTCCGGGGAGAGCGGCATAACTTCTGGGAACTTCTGTACGTGGATAAGGGAGAGATCGAGGTAGTGACCGATGACGCGGGGCACGTTCTGAAGCAGGGCATGGCCATCTTCCACGAACCGAACGAATTTCACAGCTTTCGTGCCGCCCCGGGCAGAGCGCCCAATGTTATCGTGCTCACCTTTGACTGCGATTCCCCCGCTATGAACGCCTTCGCGGGCGGGGTGCTGAGGCTGAAGGACGAAGAAAGGGAGCTGCTGGCCCGGATTGTCGAGGAGGGGGAGAACGCGTTCGAATTTCCGTTCGAGTATCCGCTGAAGCGAAGAGAGAAGGCTCTGCCGGGCTCCGAGCAGCTGCTCCGCTGCTATTTCGAAGCGTTCCTGATCCGGCTGCTGAGGCGGGCGCCGTTTGACCGGGAGGTTTCGCGGGCTCAGATGTCCTCTCCGGCACGACAGAAAAATCAGGAAGAGCTGGCGGCGAGAGTGATCGCCTATTTGGAAGCGAATGTGGAATTACCCGTCACGCTGGATGAAATTTCGCGTCATTTTCATATCGGCAAAACGGTGCTTAAAGAGACTTTTAAAGCGCAGACCGGAACCACCGTCATGAAATATTGGAGCCGGATCAAGATGAGTCAGGCCAAGCTCCTTATCCGGGAAGAAACGTGCAACTTTACGGAAATAGCCGGGAGGCTCGGATTCGGGAGCGTGCATCACTTTTCCAAAACGTTCAAGAAAGCGTCCGGCATGAGTCCGTCCGAATATGCCCGTTCCGTGAAAGCGAGAATGGGGCCGGAAGACGGCCGGGTGTAATCAAGATCGAACAAGGCAAGGAGGACGAAACGGTGGGAACACAAGCCAAAACTAACGCGTGCCGGATGCTCGACAAACTTGCTGTCCCGTATACCCTTCACGAATACGAGTGGGACGAAGATCAGCTTGATGCCGGAACCGTGGCGGGTAAAGTCGGCATCGGAATCGGAAGCCTGTATAAAACCCTCGTTCTGCGCGGGGACAAAACCGGGGTTCTGCTGGCGTGCATACCGGGGGACAAAGAGCTTCACTTGAAGGCGCTCGCTTCGGTAAGCGGCAACAAGAAGGTGGATATGGTCCCGGTGAAGGAGCTGCAGGCGCTGACCGGGTACATACGGGGAGGGGTATCTCCTCTCGGCGCAAAAAAGAACTACCCGCTGTATCTGGAGCGGGCGGCCCTGGACACCGAGCCGGTCAGCATTTCGGCCGGCCGGCGCGGGCTGCAGATTTTCCTCAGCGGGAGGGATCTTGCGGCGGCGGCGGACGCCATTCCGGCCGACATCACGCACTAAGGGGCGCGAATAGCCTTCACGTCGTCAGGCTCCGCCGGAGGTCCCGCGCATACAAAAGCCCGCCAGCGTATATGCTGGCGGGCTTTTCCGGTCCCCACGCAAGATGCGGGCCGGACGGTTTCGCTGCCGGAAACGAGCAGCCTGTGCCGCGGAGATTACTTAACCGTTTTCGGCTCCGGGTAGTCGACTCCGAGCGTATCCACCGTGACCTTCTTCATGGCCGGCGGAGTTTTCGGACGGTCGTTGGCTTCCGTAGGCTGGTTGACGATCTCATCGACCGCCTCCATGCCTTCGGTTACTTTACCGAAGGAAGCGTACTGGCCGTCGAGATGAGCAGAGTCCGCTACCATGATGAAGAATTGGGAGCCGGCCGAATCCGGATCTTGGGCGCGGGCCATCGAAAGGACGCCGCGGGTATGCTTCAGCTCGTTCTTGAAGCCGTTTGAGGTGAACTCGCCCTTGATGCCGTAGCCCGGACCGCCGGCGCCGGTTCCTTCGGGGTCGCCGCCCTGGACCATGAAACCGGGGATGACCCGGTGAAAGATTTTGCCGTCGTAAAATCCTTTTTTGATAAGTGAAATGAAATTGTTCACCGTATTCGGAGCCACCTCGGGATAAAGCTCCGCTTTGATGATTTTGCCGTTGTCCATTTCGATGGTCACGACGGGGTTTTTACCGTCCGTCTTCGGCGGTTCCGAACCGCCCGCGGAGCCGGCTGTCGTCGGGGACGGTGTCGGAGCCGGAGTTGCCGTACCGCTGCTGTCCGTCTTCGCTTTCCCGCATCCCGCGGCGATGACGAGAAGAGCCATCACGAGAAGCAGAAGACCTGTAAAACCTTTACGCTTGCCTGTCATGTCATTTCTACCACCTTATCTGCATGTTTTCGTTTCTATCATACCGCGTTTGGATGCCGGATGGAAATTTTGGGAACCGCAAAAACGTATGTATCCAAGTTTTTGACTTGGTTCCCGGACTATGCTACATTTAATTCGTACATAAATTGTGGACAATTCAATTTTTGCAAATCAAATAAAAGCGGGGTACCTGTACCGCCGCCGGGCAGCCGCCCCTGCAGTGCGGGACCGCGAGATCATGGAGGAAGTTGACGATGAGCGTATATCCTTATTCGGCCAGAAACATTCGAGGAACGGAAACGAAGCTTGAAGAGTACACAGGCAAGGTGCTGGTGATCGTCAATACCGCAAGCCAATGCGGGTTTACGTCGCAGTATGCCGATCTGCAGAAGCTGTATGAAAAATACCGCGACCGGGGACTGGTCGTTCTCGGATTTCCGTGCAACCAGTTCGGCGGGCAGGAGCCTGGCACGAATGAGGAAGTCAACACCTTCTGCCAGCTCAACTACGGCGTTACGTTCCCCCTGTTCGAGAAAATCGACGTGCGCGGTGAAGAGAAGCACCCGCTTTTCGCTTACTTGACGGAACAAGCTCCTTTCGAAGGCTTTGACCTGAATCATCCGAGCGGTAAAATGCTGAACGCGTTTCTGTCCGAAAAGCAGCCGCATCTGCTCGAAGGCAACGATGTGAAGTGGAATTTCACCAAATTCCTCATCGACCGCGAGGGAAGCGTCGTGAAGCGCTTCGAGTCGGGTGTCGATCCTCTGGATATGCAGCCCGCCGTCGAAGCGGTCCTGTAACAAAACTCGGAAGCAAGAGCAGCATGTCTGCCGGAGAACCTTATCCGCCCAAAAGAAAAGGAACCTACGTCGTAGGTTCCTTTTGTGCGAACAGGGCCAGCTTTTCGAACGGGTTGTTCGTGAAGCTGTCGCCGGTTTTGTACACGACCTCCGTCGTATACAGGGGAAGATCCCCCGCCTGGTTGCGCTCCAGCGCGAGCCGGTCATGCAGATGGATGAACAGCTTGGCGGTATTCATCGCATCGTCCAGGGCCCGGTGATGGGAGCCGTCGAACGGGATATTCCAGTATTCGAGGGCGGTTTTGAGGCCCATCTGCTGCTGCTTTTCCTGCTGGACGAGTCCGGCCATGAGCTTTTGCAGGTTGTTATGGTTGCAGATCCAATCCGTCTTGACTCCGTGCATCCGGCAGTCGCTGCCAAGCTGGATCAGGTCGTCGGGACCCCACGCGCACAGATAGTATTCTCCGTCTCCGATCCACTCCAGCAGACGTTCCAGTACGAGCGGCCAGGACTCCGCCGATTGCAGATCGCTTTGCTTAATGCCGGTCAGGGCCTGGGTAGAAGCGGAAACAACCGGGGACCGGTCCGGTTTTACGAAAGACTGGAACGTGCCGGTTACGGCAGGTTTGCCGTCCGTGAATTCAACGGCCGCCGCTCCGATTTCGATAATTTCCGAAACGTGGATCTTTTTGCGGGTAACGGTCATCTCCAGATCATACACAATTACTTTCAAAGAAACTCACCTCCTAGAGAGAAACCCTCATCATATCGTGTGCCAGCTTCACACCGGGTGTGCCGGTTTTTTTATATTGGGCTAAAACCTCTTCATAAGGCTCGTCATCCGTAAGATGAATGGCGATCACTTGAGGGATCCGGTCGACCGGATAGTAGGTCAGGATGCCTTCCAGGCTGGTATGGATGCTCATATCGCCCCGTGCCTGTGTCGCTTCATGAATCAGAACGTCTATCCGGGGCTGGCTGCGTATCCATTCGCTCGGCGCCGTGTCCGCCGAATAGATAAGCACTTTGTCTCCGGATTCGACCCGGATGCCGGACGTGGAGCCCGCATGCAGACTCGTAAAGGCGGAGACGGTCATATCGCCCTGCTCGAACAGGGTTCCGGGCTCTGCGCAGTCGAACGGCTGCACCGTGATCTCGAAGCCGATCGGCCATTCGTCCGTCCGGTAGGCGCGGAGAATGTCGCCTAGCTGGTCCCGGTGATCCTGCGGGCAGCAGATGATGAGCGGCTCTTTTCTTTTGCCGAGCCACATGCCCCAGAGCAGGGAAGGGAGACCGAAAATATGGTCGATATGAAAGTGAGTAAGAATGACCCCCCGGATGGACGGCAGCGGAATTTCAGCCTGCTTCAGTTTGCCGAGCGGATTGCCGCCCACGTCTATCATCCAATTGCCTTCCTCATGCTGAAGAAGCAGGTAAGTGTTGTCCCTCTCTCTGCTTCCCGAAGCGCTGGCACTTCCTAATATAAGAACGTCCATGGTGTTTTCCTCCGATCTGTTTGTCCCAAGTACTTATAAATGTATCGGCAATCGGCGGAATGTGCAAGAAAATCCTTGAAGGGGCGCCGTTTTCGGCCGTTCGGTCCCCACGGCGGTTCTTAAGAAAGAAAATTTGCGCTTTCTGCCCTCGGATGTTTTGACGTCACTTGCAAAATGGTAAGCTTAGAACAAACGGAACCGTTAGGACGGAGGCTGCGTATGACCATTTATAATAAACTCGTTCGGGATCGAATACCGGCCATCATCCGGGAAAACGGACAGAGCTGCCGCACGCGTGTGCTCGGCGAAAGAGAATACGGACTTGAACTGAGGCGGAAGCTCGGGGAAGAATGGAACGAATATCTGGAAGCCGGGGATGACGCCCATGCCGTGGAGGAGCTGGCCGATCTGCTGGAGCTTCTGCATGCCCTGGCGGATGTGCACGGTACTTCTCCGGAAGAATTGGAGGCTGTACGCAGGCGGAAAGCGGACAAGCGCGGAGGGTTCCGCGACAGGATTTATCTGCTGGAAACCGTAGAGAAGGAGAAATAGAGTGCGGTAAAGCGATGTTTGTCGAATAAAATCACGCTTTGTCATTTATTTTTCCGAATAGGCAGGAAATATAAGTGGATTTGGCGAATTTTGTCATCTTAGGTAAACCTGCATAAAGACTGTTCTTTTTCTAATTCTCTTCAGAGGTGCATACATAATGATTAAATCAAGAGCAACGTCGTTCCTGGCGTCCATGTATATCGGGATCGTGCTGCTTACCCTGCTGTTCGTCCCGGCCACGGCGCGGGGGCAATCTCCGCTGGATACATTCAAGATTACCGAATGGGCCTATAAATGGGACAGTCAGGGGACTGGCTCTGGTGAGACACAGGCTCCTGCCGGCACTGACGGATGGATGCCCGCCAACGAGAAGGGAGACATGCCGGTCAAGCCGGAAGGCGTTTCCGCACTCTGGGTGAAAATCGAGCTGCCCCGCCTGGACTGGGACGAGCCGGGCATGCTGATCGGAAAACTGTACGGCCACCGCATCGAAGTTTTTACGGATGAACGTAAAATCTATAAAGCGGGACACACGTACGTGTACGATAAGAACCGGCTGTTGATTCCGCTCAGTGCCAAAGAATCGGGCAAAACGGTTTATATTCATATCGAAACGAACAGCGACCGGATCGGGCTTCAGAAAAACGTGAAAATCGGAGATTATCAGGCGCTGCTTCCCGGCTATGTCAAAGCGAATCTGTCCGATGTTTTATTGGGCTGCGCCTTCGTGTTCATTGCCGTTCTGATGCTGATCTGCACCGTTTTTCTGAACCGGGGGCAGCTTGCCAAATGGCTCTCGCTCAGTCTCGTCATTTTGACCATCGGGATGCTCATGATCGGGTCATCCCAGTTTACGTATACGTTTTTTGAAGATCAGGGCAAGTGGGTCGAAAGCTTGTTCGACCTGGCGCTGCTTGTGTTTTTGCCGACTCTGACGGTATATTTCGAACAAATATTGGGTCACGGAACCTGGTCGATGCTGACGAAGTACCGCTGGTTCCAGATCGGATTCTCGGCTATCTGTATTTTGTTCCAGCTGGTTAACCACCTGGCCTCCTACCGGTATGACAAAGCTTATTATTTCGTAACGGTTACGCTTCTGGGGGTTACGATGCTGATTCAATTCGTGCTGCTGATCGGAATGGCCATTACCCACGCGGCCAAGGGCAGCAAGGACGGGGTGACTTTAACGACGGGAATCGGTCTGTTCGCGGCATCCGGAATCGTCGACCTGCTCGTATTCTATGCCAAGAACGAACAGTACGAATTTGTTTACTGGAAGTTTGGGATCGTGTGCTTCGTGACATCACTGATCATTATTCTCGGCAGGGGATTTGCCCGCGATCACGAGAAAATCGTGAGATATTCCAAGGAACTGGTCATGTACAACAATGAGCTTCAGCGGGCGGAGAAAATGGAGATCATAAGCGACCTCGCCGCCTCCGTGGCTCACGAAGTGCGCAACCCTCTGCAGGTGACGAGAGGTTTCCTTCAATTGGCCGCGGAGAAGCTGGATCAGAAGGAAAAAGGGTACATGAACATGGCGATCGAGGAACTTGACCGGGCCTCCAACATTATTACGGACTTTCTTACGTTCGCAAAGCCGCAGCTGGAGCATATCACGTCTCTTAACGTCTGTCAGGAATTGAAGCAAATCGAGGGCATCCTGGTTCCGCTGGCTAATCTGCAAGGCGGTGAAATCACGCTGGAGGTGCCGGAGGACCTGTACATTGAGGGCAATTCTTCGAAATTCAAGCAGGCGTTTATTAATATCATTAAGAATAGTATCGAGGCTTTGGACGGGCAGGGGCAGATCCGGATCTGGGCGTACAAAGAGAAGAATGAAGTGTGGATTCATATCCGGGATAACGGGGAGGGGATGGAAGCAAAAGAGCTCTCCAAACTTGGAGAGCCTTACTTCTCAACGAAAACCAAGGGGACTGGCCTGGGTCTTATGGTCACTTTCCGGATCATCGAGGTTATGCATGGCCGTCTGGAATTTAAGAGCGAGAAAGGTGTCGGCACTGAAGCGGTCGTCCGGTTTCCATCGATTCTAGGCTAGTCGTTTTGTAGGGGGATTACCAGACGCTGTTCGGGTCGGATTCGGCGCTGAGCACTTCAGCCGGATTAGGAGGAATCACGAGAAAGTACCGGCCCGGTGCTTCATCCAAGACTTTGACGTCCGCCGTTTCCGGCAGCTCGATGTCAAAGGCTTGTTTCAAGGCTCCTTTGGGATCGTTCAGCAACGCTTTCTTGAATTCAGGGTCCGCCCAAGCTTTCTCAATGATTTGATTTTTCAAAATCTCTTCTGCTGACACAAGGCTCATCCTTTCAAAGTAAAGGGATCACATTCCGCCCTGAGTATAGCATGGGTATAGGTCTAATGTCATTATGGTTTGTTTCTTTTTGACAGCAGATAGGTAAATCCTCCTAGTTCCAAAAGTCCCCTTTCTTTGTCGATCCGCGCAGCCTCCGTCAGGAGATCATCCAGCAGGGATTGATGAAAGGCATCCATATGCGGGGTATGGAACGAGCCGGTCCGGGCACCGGCGGAGTAGGCCGCAGCGGCCTCGGCATAATCGCGCAGGCAGCCGTGGGTGAACACGGCTTGTTTGACGTTGTCTTCCGTAAGCGGCTCATCCGGCTTCAAACCTTTTCGTGTCCGGATCAGAGAGAGGAGGCAGTTGTAGCTGCCCATCTCCAGATCTTCCCGCCAGTCGGCCCAGTCATCGGCCATTTGCAGGGCCAGCAGCGTATGATCGGTCTGCCGCGAGAACGGCCGGATCAGCTCTTCCTGACCGCTTAACAACAGGACGCCCGTACTTGCCAGCTTAACGGGAGCGGCTTTATGTGCGATGCGGAGGGGATCTACGCGGAAATAATCCGCTTCGTTCTCCCGGACCGCACATTCCGCCCACTGCCGAAGACAGGTGTCCGCGTACGCCCAGAACGGGGAATCGGAAGGGAAGTACCCACGGTAGAGAAGGGAATATTCGGCCTGGAACAGATTCGAGAGGGGCAGCATCATCCGGCGCTCTTCCGCTCCCGTATCGGTGTCCATGAGATCGTCCTGGACGAAAAAATGAAGCATGACGAACACATTGGCTAACGAAAGCGTTCTGTACGTACCGGCGGGGAGTTTGGTCTGTTCCCTCAGCCAGAACGGCAGCAGATAGCAGATGTAGTTCTTCGTGCTGTTTTTTTTCAGGGGATGAAACTTGTCCAGATAGTCCAGACCGGCCGTGTTCAGCGGGACGGGAAAGGAGGAAATCCGGCGGACCGCCTCATCGAAAACAAGCTCCAGTTCTTCTCTATAGTCCGTGAACCATTTCATGCGGGCACCTGCCTCCTCTTTGTTCTTTTCCAAGTATAGGCCACAGGAACTAGACCGGCAAGATACGCGAGGTTCTCTTTTGTGCAAAAAATGAACTCAACTCTTACCCGTCTTCCTCCGATAAATAAAAGGCTGACATACATAACTGGAGGAGAAGCAGATGAATCAGGTGTGGAAGAAAATGAAGCCGAAAAATTCCCTGAAAACAAAGCTGATCGCCGCTTTTCTGCTGCTTTCGCTTGTGCCGCTGGTCGTGACATCCGTCGTTCTTCTGAATATGGCGAAAACCAACACGGAGAACGAGATTGCCTACAACATGAAAAACCTGGCGAAGTCCAATGCCGATAGCGTAGATTACTGGGTGCGCCAGCGAATATCGCTGGTCGAAGAGATGATACAGAAGCATCCCGAGATGGCTAAAGGGGAAAAGACCCAAATTTTGAGCGTGCTCAAGACGGTAGGGGAAATCGACAAAGAATTCGAGTACTACGCCTACGTGGAGAAGGATGGTACCAGTACAAACACCGCGGGCCTCGTATCGAAAGTCGGGGAACGCGATTATTTCAAAAAAATGGCCGAGACCAAAAAAACGGTCGTCAGCGACATGCTGATCAATTCCAAAACGGGAAAACCGGTTATCGTCATCGCCGTGCCGATCGTGGAGGGAGGCGAGTTCCTCGGCGCCATTCATGCGGTCATTAACCCGGACATTCTTCAAAAGCTCATAGCAGGAGTCAAGGTGGGTGAGAGCGGCTTCGGTTACCTGATCTCGGGTAATGGGACGTATTTGACTCATCCGGAAAAAGAACGGATCGGGAAGAAGCTTGATGAGGTCATGCAGCCGACCGAGCTGAAGAAGTTCAAAGAACAGGTACTGGTGCAAAATGACGGGGAAGTCGAGTACAAGTCGGTCGAAAACATAGCCCGCACGGCTTCCTATCATACCGTATCGGCCACCGGCTGGAAGATGATTGTCCTGACCAATGACGTCGAGGTTCTGGAGACACTCCAGAAGTTTGTCCGGACGACTACCCTCATCATTCTGATCGTGTGCATCCTGGTTCTGCTCATATCCTGGCAGATCGGCAGGGTGGCCGTTGCGCCTATGCTGCATCTTTCGGAAGTGTTGAAGAAAGTTGCCGGAGGAGATCTGACTCCCCGCTTGAAGGTAACTTCGAAAGACGAAATCGGAGATATCGCTCAAAATACGAACAAGATGCTCGAATCGGTGAGTGCGATCATCGGGGACGTGAGCCTCATGGCGGAGCAGGTTGCCGCTTCTTCGGAAGAGCTGACGGCTTCGTCGGCCGAATCGGTCGAAGCATCCAAGCACGTGGGCCAGTCGATCGAAGAAATCGTCCGGGGCTCGGAAACGCAGGTGCAGAGCGCCGAGCAAAGTTCGCAGGCGATGGAGGAGATGGCCGGAGGCATCCAGCGGATTGCGGAGTCTTCGTCGACGGTTGCCGATACGACCAACCGGACAGCCGCCGAAGCGAAGCAGGGAAACAACGCTATCCAAATGGCCGTCCGTCAGATGGATTCTATCCGCGATTCCGTAACCGCGACTTCCGGAGAGCTTAAGACGCTCGGCGAGCATTCGCGGCAAATCGGCGACATCGTCGAGGCGATCACGCAAATCGCGAGCCAGACCCAGATGCTTTCGCTCAATGCCTCTATCGAGGCGGCCAGAGCGGGCGAGCATGGGCGGGGCTTTGCGGTCGTCGCGGGCGAAGTGAAGAAGCTCGCGGAGCAGTCCGCTAAATCGGCCGCGCATATTACGGAGCTGATCGCGCACATTCGCACGTCCACGGATAATGCCATCACGACGATGGACCGGGGCGTCGCGGAAGTCGGCAAAGGTGCGGAAATTATCCATATTGCCGGGATTGTCTTCCAGGATATTTACACGGCCGTTCAGAACGTATCGGATCAGATCCGTGAGGTTTCCGCGGCAACGGAGCAAATGTCCGCAGGCTCCGAGGAAGTGAGCGCATCTATGATGGAAATGCTGCAAATCTCTCAAGGGGCGGCCGACAATGCCCAGATGATTTCGGCGGCATCCGAACAGCAGCTTGCTTCTATGGAGGAAGTTTCCTCCGCAAGCGAGTCTTTGAGCCGGATGGCTCAGAATTTGCAGGAGAGCCTCTCCAAATTCAAAATTTGACCGTATTTAGAATGAGACCTGCTTTCTCTCCGGAGAAGCGGGTCTTTTCCTTATGCGGTGAGACCGTGCGGTGAGACCGGCTGCTGACCGGCGGCGCAGCGCGCCTCGGATTGACGCGCCAAATTAACCCGACCAGATGGATTTGGTTATGTAACTGTGTTAATTTTATATAGAGATTATTAACGAGAGGACACACATTCATGTTCGGTCTTGAACACCTTGAACCGGATACCTCTTTCCTTACTTTGGAAGGGGATTGTCCGGTATCGCAAGCCAAGGCTCTGCTGGAACAGGTCCGTTTTGTGATCGTGGACACGGCCCCCGGCGCAGCTTATATTATTTCCTATCAGGAAGCCAAATTTCTGGATGTGTTTCATCCGGATATGACTATAGAGGAGTGGGTCCGCCGTACAGGCTGGCCCTGCTCGGCCGTTCTGCCGATGTCCAGGCTGGGCGGGCTTCAAACCGATTGGCAGAAGCCTGTTCTGGTTCTCGGTGATGATTCGGAAAAGCTCGGCATCGTTACGGCCGAAGCGATGATGAATTGTTTGCAGCAGGAGAAAAGGCAGTTGGTGTCTTATTTGGACACCCTTGTGGAAACCGTTAACGACGCGGTGACGGCCGTGGACCGGGAAGGCCGCGTGATTTACTGGAACCGGACGGCGGAACAAGTATACGGGATCGGCAAGCAGGACATTATCGGCCGGACGATCGGCGAGCATTTTGAGAAAGAATCGATCATGCTTCATCAAATATTAGACGAGGGCCGTACGATCCGCCAAGTCTATCATCAGCCGGCTCCGGACACTCATGTCCTGATCAGCGCTTCCCCGATTGTGGAAAATAATCAGATTATCGGCGGAATAGCCACGGAGCAGGATATTACGAGGATCGTTCGTTTGAACGAAGAGTTGTATTCGGCCATACCGCTGCGGATCGAGCAGGACAAACCCTTCTCGTCCATTATCGGAATGGGCCACGACATCAAGCGTTCCCTGGAGGTCGCCCGTAAATTCGCCCGTTTCAGCACCCCGGTGCTGCTTGTCGGGGAACCCGGCTCGGGCAAGGAGATGCTCGCCCAGGCCATACACTACAGCAGCGAACGCAAAGACGCCGCTTTCGTCTCTCTGCACTGTGGAGCCATTCCGGGCGGTCTGCTGGAAACGGAGCTTTTCGGCTACCAGGGAGGCGCTTTTACAAGCGGGGAAGATCACGGCAAGGAAGGGAAGCTGGAGCTTGCCGACGGCGGCACTCTTTTTCTGGAGGAAGTAGGGGAAATGCCTCTGGATATCCAGCTCAAGCTTTCCCAGTACTTAAGAGACAAGTCCTTCCATCGCTCAGGCGGGGAAGAGAGCATCCGTACGGATGCGCGGATTATCGCCACGACGCATACTTCGCTGCAGCCGCTTATGGAGCAGGGGCTTTTTCTGGAAGATTTGTTTTATCAGCTCAATGTGATGAGCATCGAAATCCCGCCTCTGCGCGAACGGAGAGAAGATATCCCGGAGCTGGTGCAGGCTTTTATCCGGGAATTTACCGAGCACTATCACAAGCCTGTTCCCAGGATCGATCCGGACGTGCTGAACGTACTTATGAACCATGACTGGCCCGGCAATATCCGGGAGACTGCGGAATGTCATGGAGCGCGCGGTCATCCTTTGTGAGGGGGATACGATTACGGGCATCCACCTGCCGCCGGGTCTTTCCTCCAAAATGCAGCATGCCGGGAATTTCCCGGAAAGAGAGGAAACGGGTGCGGGGAAGCCTCATTCCTCTTTTCAGCAGGAGGATCATCTGATCGAAGAAGCTCTGCGCAGGGCGTACGGCAACAAAAGCGCGGCCGCCAAGCTGCTAGGTATTTCCCGGGGAACTCTCTATAAGAAAATGAGAGAATACGATATTCAGACGGAGTAGCGGCAGTTACCGGAATACGGACACATGTATCTTGTTTTAAGCACCTCAGGACAGAAAACTGTTCAGAGGTGTTTTTTTGTTGGCTGAAATTAGAAGAAAGTGTATACAAGTGATGAACATTATTGTATTATTGGACATATATTAAACATATGTGTTCATTTATGTGAACACATTATTCTATAATTTGGAATATGGAGGCATCTTTATGGAAGCCATCATGAGAAATATGTTCCAAGCGCTGGGCAAAAGCCATTCGGCAAACAAAATGGCCAAAAGGTTCGGCCTCCGGTTTGGCGCCGCCCGGTTCGTAGCGGGAGAATCCATTCAACAGGCGATTGAAGCTGTCCGCGGATTGAACAGCGACGGCCGTCTGGCCACGCTGGATCATTTGGGCGAGTTTGTATTCAGCGAGGAAGAGGCCAACGAATCGGCCGAGATGTGTATCAGGACTTTGGAAGCGATTGCAGCGTCCGGTGTCAACTCGAATCTTTCGCTTAAAATGACATCGCTGGGGCTGGATATCAGCAAGGATCTGTGTCTGCAGAACATGCGCCGGATTCTGGACTGCGCCAAGAAGCACGGGAATTTCGTCCGCATCGATATGGAGGATTACGAGCACTGCCAGATCACGCTCGATATTCTGCACGAGCTGCGCGACGAATACGATAACGTCGGTACCGTCATCCAAGCCTACTTGTACCGCTCCGAGCAGGATATCCGCGATCTGAACAGCATTCGCGCGAATCTGCGTCTGGTCAAAGGCGCCTACAAGGAATCGCCGAAGGTTGCTTTTCCCGAGAAGAAAGACGTCGACGACAATTATAAAAAGATCATTAAACAGCACTTGTTAAACGGCAATTATGCCGCTATCGCCAGCCACGACGAAGCGGTCATTAATGAAATGAAAGCTTTTATCCGCGATATGAAGATTTCGGGGGATCGATTCGAGTTTCAGATGCTTTACGGAATCCGCGAGGATCTCCAGAAGCAGCTGGTTGCGGAAGGATACCGGGTACGCGCTTACGTGCCTTACGGAATCGACTGGTTCGGGTACTTTATGAGGCGGCTTGCCGAGCGCCCGGCCAACGTCTGGTTTGTGTTGAAAAACTTTTTTAAATAATTTTTTAGATAACCTACATTATTCCTTAGGAAGAGGTGCCTACTATGTCTACGAACCAAACGACAATTGCCCCATTCAAAAACGAGCCGTTTACGGATTTCACGCAAGAGGATAACAAAAAAGCGATGCGGGAAGCACTGGCTAAAGTTAAGCAGGAACTTGGCCGGGAGTACCCTCTTCACATCGGCGCGGATAAAGTAACGACCGAGGACAAAATTGTCTCGATCAATCCCGGAAACATCGACCAGGTAATCGGCCGTGTCAGCAAAGCCACCCAGGAGCTCGCCGAGCGCGCTATGCAGACGGCTTTGACTACCTTTGAAACGTGGAAAAGAGTACCTGCCCGCGAACGCGCCGAGTATTTGCTGAAAGCGGCGGAATTGATGCGCCAGCGCAAACATGAATTTTCGGCCTGGATGATCCTGGAGTCCGGAAAGAACTGGGCGGAAGCGGATGCCGATACGGCGGAAGCGATCGATTTTATGGAATTTTACGCGAGAGAAGCGATCCGTCTGAGCGAGACGAACACGCATCAGCCGCTCACGAAGCTCGACGGTGAAGATAATCGCGTGACGTACATCCCGCTGGGAGTCGGCGTGGTGATTCCACCGTGGAACTTCCCGCTGGCGATTTGCGCCGGTATGGCTACGGCGGCTGTCGTGTCGGGGAACACGGTGCTTGTGAAGCCGGCATCCACTACTCCCGTCATCGCCCACAAGTTCGTGGCTCTTATGGAAGAAGTCGGCCTGCCTGCCGGCGTAATCAATTACATTCCGGGCAGCGGCGCCGAAGTCGGCGACTACTTGACGACGCATCCGAAAACCCGTTTCGTCAGCTTTACCGGTTCCAAGGAAATCGGTCTCCGCATCAACCGTCTTGCCGCCGAAACGGCGGAGGGTCAGATCTGGATCAAGCGCGTTATCGCCGAAATGGGCGGCAAGGACGGAATCGTCGTCGATGAAACCGCCGATTTAGATGCGGCTGCCGCAGCCATTACCGCTTCGGCTTTCGGCTTCCAAGGCCAGAAATGCTCGGCCGGTTCCCGTGCCGTTATTGTGGAATCCGTCTACGACGAGATCGTGGAGAAGGTTGCGGAGCTGACCAAGAAGCTGGAGATCGGTGTCCAGGATGACAACTACGCCGCAGGTCCCGTAATCGACGAGAACTCGTACAATAAAATTCTCGAATATATTGAAATCGGCAAAAAAGAAGGCCGTCTCGTTACGGGCGGCGGCAAAGCCGAAGGAAACGGCTATTATATCCAGCCGACGGTGTTTGCCGATGTGGACGGGAAGGCGCGCATCATGCAGGAGGAAATTTTCGGTCCCGTTCTGGCCATCGCGAAAGCGAAAGACTGGAAAGAAGCGATTGCCATGTACAACGATACCGAATTCGGCTTGACCGGCGCTTTCTTCTCCAAAGACGAAAGCCGTATCGAGACGGCACTGCAAGATATGCACTGCGGCAATCTTTACATCAACCGCAAATGTACGGGTGCGCTGGTCGGCGTACATCCTTTCGGAGGCTTCAATATGTCCGGCACGGATTCCAAAGCGGGCGGCTACGACTATCTGCTTCTGTTCACACAGGCTAAACTGACTTCCAGAAAACTGTAAGACTGCTTGGAAAAGCTTATGGAAGCGGAAGATTTACGTCCAACGATCCGGTTCAGCCGAATCGCGAAGAGTGTAAGTGCTCTTCCATAGCAAGCTGCTTTAAAGATACAGGGCGGAAAGGAACGAAAGTTCCTTTCCGTCTTTTTGTTATTCATGAGGTGAATTAAATCTTTCCCCTTTGGGTTAAACATCATATGATTGCTGTAACGCCTATTATGTTTTTGCAGGAAGAGAGGACCTTATTTATGCTTAATTCACTAAAAGCTATCGAAGCATACCGCCGGGGTGAAGAAACTTCGGTTTCTGCGTATACGTGGCTCCGGCTTCTCGTTTCGGCGGAAGAGCGGATCGTCAATCTGGAACGAATCCGTTCCATTCATGAGCTGGCCGAAGCCAACCCGGTACTCGATTATGTGGAAAGAACGCTGCGCATTCTGGACGGGATCGGGCTTTCTTTTTGGGTAAAAGAAATTTTGGAAACCGTGCTCGTCTGGTCCGAAACGGCCAAGGGCGGAACGGTCCGACAGCGGATGCAGTGGCAGGCTGACGGGATCAATTTGTTCGTACATAATATCGGGTCTGCGCAGCTCTTTGACCGTCTTAACGAAATGGGTGAGACGGAGGCGGATAAGCTTCGCGTAATCCGTACCCTGATCGAAACGCACGGCTTGATCGGCCAGTACATACGGGGTGAAGTTCCGTTCGAAGGAAACGAACCTTTGACGGAAATCGTCAAGGAAGGGCTTCTGACTCCGGAAGAGCTCCAAAGTCTTCTGCTTCCTTTAAATCATTGTGTCATCGGCGCCGTTTCGCCCGAATTGTGGAACACGGTGCACAGCGATGTGGAGGAGCTGGCCGGGCATATCTCAAAGGGACAGCGCCCTGGAGAATGGTCGGTCCGTGAACGGCTGCGTAAACTGAGAAGCGGCTCCATCCGGCAGGGGGAGAACTTCGAAGCCGAATACGAGCGGGTAGCGGAAGCGCTGGAAGCGGCTGAACTCGCCCGGAGGGAAACACCGGGAGAAGGGGAATCCCGGAACCTGGACGTATTGAGCGGTGTAGTGCTTGACGCTGGGATTGGACAGACCGGACAGACCGGGCATGCTGCGGAGACTGGACAAGCCGTGAACGGGCAGACCGGGCATGCTGCGAAGAGTGGACAAGCCGTGAACGGGCAGACCGGGCATGCTGCGGAGACTGCCCGGCACACCGAACACATCCTCGAAAAAGCGCTGCAACCGCTGGCCGGGAAAACACTGTGGTATGTGGAATCCGCGCTTCAGGACTTCAGCCTGGAGGAAGTTGTGAAGATCTTTATGCTCGCATTGCAGACGAGAACAACAACTACCGCCATGCCGGAGGAGCCGGTCCACCATATCAGCTTCGAGAAGCTGATGAACGCCATGTATTACGATTACAAAGGCGTAAAGAAAATCAATGTTTACAAGAAGCGTATCATCGAGAAGTTTCTGCGGGAGTTTGCCTTTGAACATATTGGAACCAATCGGGCGCCTGTAAATCCCCACCTGGCTTATAAGGTGGAACGCAGCCCTTCGTCTGCGGACACGGTCTTCTTCACCTTCGAATTTTCGGCCGCCGCCGAAAAACTAATTGAATTTTGTATGGAAGCGGAAAAGTCTCCGCTCTACGAGAAAGCGGTATTGCTTTTGTTCGATCTTTTCGAGCTGCGACGCGACGCGTACGACCGGTTTCATAACGAGGACGAATATCTGGAGACGATGAACCGGACCGCAGACTACAAGAGCGTGATGCTGGAATTTATAACGGGGGAAAAAGTGCTCGATATCGGGCCGGGCGGCGGAGTTATGCTGGACCTGATCGAGCAAAGGCTGCCGGATAAACAGCCGGTCGGGATTGACATTTCCACCAATGTCATTGAGGCGTTAAACCGCAAAAAGCAGTTGGAAGGACACCGCTGGGAGGTTCTGAAAGGCGACGCGCTCAACCTGAAAGATTATGTGCATCCGGGAACCGTCGGAACCGTCATTTTCTCCTCCATCCTGCATGAATTGTATTCTTATATCGAATGGAACGGGTCCAAGTTCAACCGGGATACGATTGCAGCCGCTCTGCGCAGTGCTTACGACGTCCTGGCCGTGGGAGGGAGAATCATTATCCGTGACGGTATCATGACGGAACCCGTAGAAACAAAACGGCGCATCCGGTTTCTGGCCCGAGAAGACAAGGAATGGCTGGAGCGGTATGCGGGCGATTTTGCCGGCAGACGGATACAAGTCGAGTATACGGCAGATGGCGATGCGGTAATGCCGGTGAATGATGCGATGGAATTTCTCTATACGTATACATGGGGAGAGGAAGCCTACGTTCACGAAGTGCAGGAGCAGTTCGGTTATTTTACGCCCTCTGACTATGCCGATTTTATCGGAAAGGTGCTGGGCCCGGAAGCCGTTATTATGGAGTTCCGGCACTTCCTGCAGGAAGGTTACACGGACGCGCTTGCGGACAAAGTCGTTTTCATGGACGAGACCGGCGATCCGGTTCCCCTTCCGGACAGCACTTGTCTCATTGTTATAGAAAAAAGAGGAGAAACCCATCTTGACAATTAGTTTTAATATGTCATAATGATAATATCAAATTGATAATATATTATTTTCTCTAGGAAACGGCAGGTGAAAACATGGACCCGAATTCCGAAGCCCGGAACTACTCAGCGGACAAATACAGAACCCCGGACGGAGCTCCCGCGGATATCGTGATTTTTACGATCACTTCGACCGAACGCGGCACGATCAAAAAATCTCTCCCTCACCGGGAGCTGCAGGTTCTGCTTATCCAGCGCAAAGGCTGGCCTTTCGCCGGCCAGTGGGCGCTTCCCGGCGGCTTCTGCAAGGAGACGGAGACGGTCTACGATTGCGCAAAACGTGAGCTGCAGGAGGAAACAGGAGTCGGGGAGGTGCACATTCAATACTTCAATGTGTACAGCACGCCCGGCCGTGATCCGCGGGGTTGGATCATCTCGCATGCTTTTTTCGCGCTGGTGCATGAACAGTACTTGGCCGGCAGGCAGGCGGCGGACGATGCAGCCGACGTTAAGCTTTTTTCCGTGGAAGAGGCGCTGGAGATGGAGCTGGCTTTCGATCACAAGCAGATTCTCCAGGATGCCTTGGATCAGGTTCGCAGGCAGATGCTGACAACGATTATCGCCAAGGAATTTCTGCCCGATGAATTCACGATCAGCGAATTGTATCAGGTTATCCGGACGCTGGTGCCGGAGTTTGAGGAGAAAAATTTTATCCGGAAAATTACTTCCACTCAAAGCCGCAAAGGCATTATAGAGGAAGTGAGGGATTCACGGGGTGAGCTCAAGTTCTCTAACCGCTACTCCCAGCGTGCGGCCCAGCTTTACCGGTTTACCGGTGATGTGCCTCAGCTGTCCTTGTACAGCTAGGCTTTTCTTTTAAGTTTTGATATTGTCTATTTAATATTATTAAAATAATTATTTGGAGGGATTGAAATGAAGAAGACGGGAACTATGCTCGTGCTGCTGGCCGCTATGCTGACGGTCGCATGGTTGACATCATCGTCGGCGCTGGAAATCGCAGCTACTACGACAGGACTGCTTTGCGTCTGGCTGACGGCCAGGGAAAATATATGGTCGTGGCCGATTTCCCTGATTAATGTGGCCTGTTTTTTCTATATGTTCTGGGAAGTAAAGCTCTACGCGGATATGGCGCTTCAAGTTTTCTTTTTCCTGCTGAGCATATACGGCTGGATCGTCTGGCTGACAAAAAGGGGAGGCGCGGAAGTGCGTCCCACGAAGAAAATAGTGCCGTGGCTGATCCTTCCTCTAATTTTGTTTCTGGTCGGCGCGACGGCAGGCTGGGGATATGTTCTGCACACGTATACCGACGCTTCCATCCCTTATGCTGATGCGTTTATCGCTACACTCAGCATCATTGCCCAACTGCTTTTATCCGCTAAGATTCTGGAAAACTGGACGGTCTGGATAGCGGTGGATGTGCTGTCGATCGGCATGTACGCCTATAAGGGGCTGGATGCGATCGCGTTCTTGTATTTGATCTACCTGGGCATCGCGATATCCGGACTGATTACGTGGAGAAGAAACTATGCCGCAGCGGGACAGAACGGACTTCGGCTCACGCAGGAACCTGCGGGAGATCCTCATAACACGGAGGGAGGTACATGGAAATGAAGACGGAAAAGAGGAACACACACGATACGGAATTGAAAAAGGGACCAGTAACCACGGGCCTTACTCTGGGCAAATTCGCACCGCTTCATAAAGGGCATCAATTGATGATCGAGACGGCGATAGAGGAAAACGACGAAGTGATCGTGCTCATCTATGACAGCCCGGAAGTCACGGATGTTCCGCTCCCCGTAAGGGCGGGGTGGATACGAAAGCTGTATCCCGGCGTAGAAGTGATCGAAGCCTGGGACGGACCGGCGGAAAACGGATATACACCCGAAATTCAGAAAATGCACGAAGAACACATTCTCGCCATGCTTGGCGGAAAGAAGATTACCCGCTTCTATTCGAGCGAAAGATACGGAGAGCATGTAAGCGCGGCGCTGGGGGCGCAGAACAGGCAGGTAGATCCCGGTCGTCTGAAGGTTCCGGTCTCCGGTACCCGGGTCCGTCACGATCCGTACGGCCGGCGCGGATATGTAGATCCTGTCGTCTATCGGGACTTGATCACGAAGGTTGTGTTCCTAGGAGCCCCTTCCACCGGAAAAACGACGCTTGCCAGTTACTTGGCGGATCTTCACGGAACGAGCTGGATGCCTGAATACGGAAGAGAATATTGGGCGGAGCACCAGATCGGCCGCCGTTTGTCGAAGGAACAGCTCCTGGAAATCGCCGAGGGCCACGTGCAGAGGGAGGAGAGGCTGACGGAAGAAGCCGACAAGGTTGTATTCGTTGATACCGACGCCCGCACAACGCTGCGGTTCTCGATGTATTATCACGGCGAGGCGCTGCCGCGGCTTCACGAATTGGCGGAGGCTGCCGCGGCACGCTACGATTTAGTGTTCGTATGCGACATCGACATCCCTTACGATGACACGTGGGACCGGTCGGGCGACGCTCAGAGGAATCTGTTTCAGAAACAGATTCTGGCGGATCTGAACATGCGCCGTATCCCTTATTTTGTGCTCAAGGGCACGCTGGAGGAACGGGCGGCCCGGGTTAATGCCGTCTTGGCCCGGTACCGGAAATACCGCAGCCTCGCCGAAATGCTGGTATAAATCCGCAGCAGCAGAAGAGGGAGCAGCAGAGGGAGAGGGGGAAGTGAGAGGAAGTGGGAGAGTCCTGCCGGGGCTCTCTTTTTTCGCGGGTAAGACAAGACTTTCCTTCTTGTAAATCCGTGAGAAACGCTCGCAATGCCTAACAGTGAGGGCACCCCTCTAAACGCCGGGAGCAACCACTTCCACCTTGATCCGGTCGGGATCTTCGAAATAGACGGCATAATGCCCCGGGCCGCCCGCATGGGGATGCTCTTCCCGGTACAAGACACGGACGCCTCTTGCAGTCAGCGCTTCCGTCAGCTTGTCCACCTGTTCCCGGGATTCCGCGTGAAAGGCAAGATGATTCAAGCCGGTATGCCGCCTGTGGTAAGGAAGGTCCAGAAAACGGTCTTCGGTCTGGACAAATACGAGATACGTGTCCCCGTGCTTCCAGCTGATCCCTTTGTCCCAGCGCTGGAATCTCTCGTATCCGAGCTGACTCAGCAGCCATTCCCAGAACAGCGCCGATTCGTTCAAATCGGATACATTGATTTCGACGTGATGAAGCATAAAAACCTCCTGGAATCTCTTGTAAAAAAGTATAATTAGGAACGCATGTTCTTGTCAATTTTTTTTTAGGCGGAAATAAAATGATTGCAAGAAAACGTTCGTTTTTCCAAAAAAAGATATTGATAATGATTCTCAATGTTGTTATACTCGTTTTGGGATTTTGTGATGAACGGACATGAGAACCATGCTTTTATCATCCTGTTTTCAGCTAAATCAGCCAAAAGAACTCGAGGAGTTGTCTTTATGAAGATTCGTTATGTCGCGCTGTTTGCAGCCTGTACGGTGCTTTTTACGGGATGTGGTTCCAAAAACAATGAAAAAGCGGGTGCTCCTGCAACTCCGGATACCAAAGCGGCTCCGGTCGCGGCTTCGGCTTCCCCGGCTCCGGCAGGCGACGAATCGTGGAAACCGATTCTCGACGCTTACCGCACGTACGCCACGGAACAATCCGATCTGTTCGTCAAAGAGATGGAGAAGTTCGTGAACGCCGTTAAATCGGGTAAGGTTGAAGAAGCCAAGAAACTGTACGCGCCGACCCGGATGTATTATGAAAGAATCGAACCGATCGCCGAGGCACTCGGTGACCTGGACCCGAATATCGATGCCCGCGAGAACGACGTGGAAGAGAAAGACTGGCGCGGATTTCACCGTATCGAACAAGCGCTCTGGCAGAAAAACACGACGAAAGGCCAGGAAGAATATGCGGACCGTCTGTTGAACGACGCGAAGCAGCTTCGTGCCCTGATAGAAACGGTCGAGGTGGATTCGGCTCTGCTCGTAACGGGTGCGGTTGAACTTCTGAACGAAGTTTCCGCCTCCAAAGTGACGGGGGAAGAGGAGCGTTATTCGCACACCGACCTGTATGATTTCGTGGCGAATGTCGAGGGAGCCAAAAAGATTTATACCCTTCTGCAGCCTAAGCTCAAGAGCAAGGACGCGGCGCTTGAAGAAACGATCGGCGCTAAGTTCAAAGACCTGGAACAAGCGCTTGCCGATTACAAAGAAGGAGACGGATACGTCTCTTACGAGAATTTGAAACAGGATGATACGAAAAAATTGAGCCGTCTGCTGGACGCGCTGGCCGAGCCTCTTTCTCAAATGGGAACGATTCTGGGAGCGGCTGCGAAATGAGCGGGAACGACAGCGAGCGGAAAAAAGGAATTTTCGATAAACCGGTCAGCCGCAGAGATATTCTGAAGCTGGCCGGAGTTGGCGGCGCCGGGCTTCTGCTTGGCGCCGGCGGCGTCCGCGGCCTCGTTGCGGCGCAGGCTTCCAAAACGGAAAAGGCATTTTCCGCCTCGGGGGCCGAAACGGATCCCCAGGGCGCGGTGCCTTTCTACGGCGGCCACCAGGCGGGGATCGTTACGCCGGTGCAGGATTTTATCTGCTTTGCGGCGTTTGATGTGACGGCTTCTTCCGTTGCGGAGGTACGCAAGCTGTTTCAGGCGTGGACGGCCGCCGCGGCTAATATGGCCCAGGGCAAAATGGTCGGCCTTGACGACGGCAATGAGCTGCTGCCTCCCGCGGATACGGGTGAGGCGGCAGGGCTTACGCCGTCCCGGACGACCATTACCTTCGGGGCGGGTCCGTCGTTGTTCGACGGCCGCTTCGGTCTCGGGGGCAAGAAGCCCGAGGCGCTCCAGGATCTTCCCGCTTTCGGCGGCGACGAGCTGCGGCCGGAATGGTGCGGGGGCGATCTGTGCGTGCAGGTGTGCGCCAACGATATGCAGATCGCGTTCCACGCGATCCGCAATCTGGCCCGCATCGCACGGGGCAAGGCCGTTCTGCGCTGGACGCAGGAAGGTTTCCAGCGCACGGGCTATTCGGACCCGGCCAAGGCGACTCCGCGCAACCTGATGGGCTTCAAGGACGGCACCGGCAATCCGGATGTGAAGGATGAGCGGGAGATGAAGCAGGTCGTGTGGGCGGACGGCTCGGACGGAAGCGGCTGGATGCACGGGGGGAGCTATATGGTCGTCCGCCGGATCCGGATGCGTATCGAGGTGTGGGACCGGTCGAGTCTGGCGGATCAGGAGGCGACTTTCGGCCGCCACAGGAGCAGCGGCGCCCCGCTTGGCGCGGCGGGCGAGTTCGATCCGCCCGATATGGAGAAGAAGGATGCCTCCGGCAAGCCGGTTATTCCGGACACTTCCCATATGAAACTGGCCCGTGGGGACGGCACCGCCAAAATTCTCCGCCGCTCTTACTCCTATTCAAGCGGAATCGATCACAAAACAGGCCAGTTGGATGCGGGTCTTTTATTCGTTTGCTACCAGCGCGATCCGCGCAAGCAGTTCGTTCCCATTCAGAAGGCGCTGGGCAAGAGCGATAAGCTTAACGAATATATCGTGCACATCGGCAGTGCGGTTTTTGCCTGCTTTCCCGGCGTGAAGGAGGGCGGTTATATTGGCGACACCCTTTTTTAAACGGAAAAAAAGCCGTCTTTCTTCGGCCGCAAGCCGGAGCCTTTACAAAATCGGCCTGGCCGCGCTTCTGCTGCTGATCAGCGTAACGGCCGGCCCGGCAGGGTACACTCCCGCTTATGCAGCCGGTGAAAGCAAGGCGTCCGGCGCCGACGCTATGCTTCCCGTTGTAGGGGGAGCGCTCGTGGAGGCCGGCCAGGGAAGCTGGGCCAAAGCGGCCGGGCATCTGGCGGAGGCCGACCGGCTTTGGCAGGCTGACGCCGCCAAGTCCTCCGCTGCCGCGGCGGACGTCAATTCGGCCTTGGCGCATGCGAAGAAAGCGGTGGCCGGCGGGGAGAAGGACCCCAAGGCCGCAACTGCGGCCCTGTCCGAACTTGCCAAGGCCGTGAATAAGTATGCGAAGGAAGGCCGGCAGGACGCAAAAACGGGCAAGTCCGGGCAGGATACCGCGGCAAGTCTTCTTCCCGTCATGACCAAGCTTGCCGAGAGCATCCGGTCGGGAGACTTGAACCGGGCTTACAATGATTACAAAACGTTGAACAACGGCTGGCTCAAAGTCGAGCAGGCCATCCGGAGCGATAATTTTACCGTATACAGCGGGATGGAGACGCAGATGAGCATGATCCGCGTGGCGCTGCAGGCCGAACCCAAACAGCCCGAGCAGGCGGCGGAGGAAACCGCGGCTCTCATTCAGCTCGTGAACGATTATACGGCAGGCAAAATCGTATCCGAAACCCCGGAACCTGCCGATATGTCCGTTGCGGAGCTTATCGGGATTCTCGACCAGGCTTCTTCGGACATTGCGGCCGGGCACCATACGGAAGCCGCCGGGCAGATGCAGGCGTTTATTCGGAAGTGGCCTTCGGCCGAAGGCCAGGTCAGAATCCGTTCCGCGGACGTCTACACACAGATCGAGAACCAGATGACGGAAGCTTCACGTTATCTGCTGTCGGTTCCGCCCGCCGGCGATAAAGCGGAGCAAGTTATCACGGCCATGCGGGAACAACTGCAGCCGATGACAGGCGAGAAGCGGTACACGGCCGTAGACGCCGGGCTTATCCTGCTGCGCGAGGGCCTCGAAGCGATTCTCGTCATCTCGGCGCTGCTCGCTTATTTGAAGCGCACCGGCAACGGGGATAAGCGCGGATGGATCTGGTCGGGCGTCGGAAGCGGACTGCTTCTGAGCGGAGCGATGGCATTCCTGCTTTCCTATACGATTTCCCAGGCTGCCTCGGGCAGTACACGGGAATTCATAGAAGGCGGAACGGGGCTGCTTTCCGTCGTGCTTATGCTGACCGTAGGCAACTGGCTTCACGCCAAGTCTAATGTGAAAGCGTGGAACAGCTACATTGACCGGCAGATGGGCAGCGCTCTGGCCGGCGGAAGCTTATGGTCGCTGTTTGCGGTCTCTCTTCTCGCTATTTTGCGGGAAGGGGCGGAAACGACGATCTTTTACGCGGGTATGGCGCCTTCGATTGCACCGTCTCAGCTTTTTCTCGGTATCGGAGTGACGCTGCTACTGCTGATCGGTATCGGTTTCGCCATTATCCGGCTGAGTGTCAGAATGCCGATCCGGCCCTTTTTTATGACGGCGTCCGCGCTTATTTATTACCTCGTTTTCCGCTTCCTCGGAGAAAGTATTCACTCCCTCCAGGTGGCATCGGTGATACCCGCTCACTCGGCTTCCGGCCTCCCTTCCGTGGGCTGGCTTGGAATTTATCCGACTTGGGAAACGCTGCTCCCTCAATCGGCCCTGCTTGCCTATATAGCGGCCAGGCTGATCAGAAAAAGATCCGGTAAGGCGGCTTCAGAGCCTGCTTTTACCGAACGCTAACCTTCTGTAAAGAACCTTGCTCCATTTTAATGGGGAAGGTTCTTTTTTTCGGCGTTTGGAGCTGCTATGCAGTGCGGGAGCACGCACCGGAAAACGAGGGCGAGCTGAGCGTGCGGAAGCACCCGGTTCCCGCTTAGGGCAGACAAAAAACTCCCCTGTACACGGGGCCGCTGTAAGGCGGCGCTCGTATAGAGGAGAGTTACGGGGCGGGACCTTGGCAGGTCCTGCGGATGCGGATCAAACGGCACAATCGTGAAAAGGCCGGAGCCTTTCCCGCTTAGAGCTTATCCGCGTACTTGACCAAATCATCCAGCAACAGGTTGGCGGCTTTGATCCCGCCTGAAGTATTCCAGATGATTTCATCGATTTGGAACGCTTTGTTGTTTTTGGCCGCGTTAAGATTTTTGTAGAGCGGGTCCGACATCCATTCCTGCTGGGTTTTCGTGCCGCCTTTGGAATCATCGTAATCGGAATTGAAGTAGAAGAGGATATCCCCATCCATGTCGACCATGCGTTCTTTTGTAATGACTTCCATGAAGGCGTTCTTGTTCTGGGCCGCTGGCCGTGCGAAGCCCAAATCCTTCAGGATAATACCGGAGAACGTATCGTTCTGGTAAATACGGACGGCTCCCGGGAGGAAGCGGACGATGGATACTTTGGCCGATGTTTTGGTGCCGAATTTCGCTTTCACATCCGCCACATGCTTGTCGTAAGCGGCGAGGGCTTTTTCACCTTCCGCTTTTTTATTCAAGGCTTCGGCATAGAGCTTGAAGTTTTGTTTCCACTGCCCGGTTAACGTTTCGGCGAAAACGGTCGGGGCGATCTGCTGGAGCTGGCTGTATATTTTCTCGTGTCTGACTTTGTTTCCGATGATGAGATCGGGTTTAAGAGTCACGATCAGTTCCAGATTCGGCTGGACTTCTTCTCCAAGCTCCGTGACGCCCTGCATCGCATCTTTAATGTGGGGATACCACGTTTTGCCGACACCGGATTTAACCGCGCCGACAGGTTTGACACCGAGTTCCAGAAGAGCTTCGGTTCCTTCGTTGGTCAGAATCACGACGCGCTGCGGAGTGCCTTTGATCTCGGTGTCTCCCATCGCATGCTTTACTTTACGCGCGGTATCCGCCGCGGCAGGCGCAGGTGACGACGTGTTCGGTGCCGCTGAACCGGCGGGTGCCGTTTGCGTTTTGCCGCACCCGGATGCAGCAAGGGCAAAAATGGTGAAAATCAAAAGAGCCAGTGTAGACAAGGACCGTTTACGACGGTTCATTTCATGGTTCCCCCTCAAGGATTATGTAGGTACAGAGAATGTTTGTATGTTCTAAATTGATTATGATTCTCATTCTCATCGTTATTAAAAAGCATTTCACGCTCTCTGTCAATACTTTCCTCCGGCAATCGGCTTTATAAATGAAACGCGTTTTAACAAAACGTTAATGCCTTCCGTGATTTCCCCTAATATTCAATCTTCATAATAAGGGCAGAAGCTTATTCGGGTAACGCCGGGAGGACCTTAACGATGAAACTGTTCAAAAGCTTTAGCGTACTGCTGATCGCCGCAAGTTTTTACAGCCAGGCTGCCTGGGCTTCGGTCGAGGAAGGCTATGAACCGCTGAGGGATATGCTGGAGCAGGCAGGGGCACGCGTGTCGTGGAATCAGAGCACACAAACGGCCGATTTTGCTCTGCAGAACGGTCCGGAAGGTTCGGTCACCATCGGGAACGACGGATATAAGCTAAACGGAACGGATGGAAAATTGAACGGGCGCGTGAAGCTGATCGGGGACAAAACCTATGTGCCGCCGGGCTTCGTTGAGCTCGTGCTCAGCAAGCTGCGCAGCGGGGGCGGGGATCAGACGGCTGCCGGCGGGGAGCTTGTCCGGGTAACGGCGGACGGTGAAACGGAAGCGGTCGACACGGGGGAGGATGCGGCCGATGATCCCGCTATCTGGGTCCATCCGGACGATCCTGCCAAGAGCAAGCTGATGGCCACCAACAAGGGCGGCGGCATTCTGGTCTATGACCTGAACGGCAAGCAGGTCCAGTCCTACAAGCTCGGCAAAATGAACAATATTGACGTGCGCTACGGATATGAGCTCGGCGGCAAGCGAATGGACATTGCGGCGGCGACGAACCGGTCGAGTAATACGATCGACGTTTTCTCGATCTCCCCGGAGACGGGTGCGCTCACGAATATCGCGGCCAAGCCGATCAAGCCGGACATGGGCGAGGTGTACGGCTTCAGCCTGTATCACAGCCTTAAAACCGGCAAGTACTACGCGCTTGTGCTCGGCAAAGAGGGGGAATTCGAACAAATCGAGCTGATACCCGGACCGGCCGGTGTGGAAGGCAAGCTTGTACGCCACTTCAAACTGGCGTCCCAAGCGGAAGGAATTGTAGCGGACGACGAGTACGGGACGATCTATATTGCGGAAGAAGATAAGGCCATCTGGAAAATCGGTGCCGAACCGGACAGCGGCCTGAAGCCTTACGCCAAGGTGGATGAGGCAGGGAAAGGGCATTTAACCGCCGACATTGAAGGATTAACACTGTATTACGGGTCCGACGGCAAAGGCTATCTGCTGGCTTCCAGCCAGGGAGACAGCACTTACGCGGTTTACAACCGCCAGGGCACAAACCGCTATTTGGGCAGCTTCGCCGTTAAGGACGGTCTCATCGACGGAACAACGGAGACGGACGGAATCGATGTCGCCGGATTCGGTCTGGGCCCGGCTTATCCTAACGGAATTTTCGTGGCGCAGGACGATGAAAATGCGGATAACGGAAACAAACGCAACCAGAACTTTAAAATCGTATCGTGGGATAAGCTGGCGAAGTCGTTCCACGCTCCTCTCCGTATCGATAACGGCATGGACCCCCGCAAGCTCACCACGCGTAAAGACGGTTGACGGTTTAGACAGACAGACACGCAGACAGGTTCGGAAGGCGCAGGAAAGCATGGGCCGTCCGAAACCTGTCTGTTTTTTACGTCCGGCGTTTGTCCGTCCGCACCGTTCCGGTCTTTTCCCGCTTATCCGCTTCATGCAATCAATTCCTGATTTTGAAAAGCTGGCCTTTGCTTTCTGGCGGTTAATCTTTTATCATGAAAACTAAATTTAGTTTACTGTTCTGTTCCCGTATGGACGGGTGCGGTTATATAAAAGGAGTGGATAGGAATGTATTTGCCGTCTTTTCAGCTGGAAGGCAAAACGGCTCTGGTGACCGGAGCGGGAAGAGGCATCGGCAGAGCGCTGGCGATCGGTCTGGCGGAAGCCGGAGCGGATGTCGTGCTGCTTTCGCGGACACAGAGCGATCTGGACGCGGTAGCGGCCGAAATTGCCGAAGCGACCGGACGCAAAGCCTACGCGATAGCGGCCGATGCGGGAACGCGCGAAGGCGTGACGGAGGCTGTCGGCCGTGCCGTACGCGAAGCGGGACGCCTCGATATTCTCGTCAATAACGCGGGTATGAACATCCGCACGCCGGCGCTCGAAGTAACGGATGAAGAGTGGGACGCGATCGTGCAGACGAATCTCAAGTCCGCTTTTCTGATGTCACAGACCGTCGGGCGCCATATGAAGGATAACGGGGGCGGACGGATCGTGAATGTCGCCTCCGTTGCGGGCCATATGGCGCTGCGCACGGGAGTCGTATACGGCTCGACCAAAGCGGCACTTATTCAAATGACCAAAATCCTGGCGCTGGAATGGGCGAAATACGATATCCTGGTCAACGCCATCGGTCCCTGGTATTTCCCGACGCCGCTTACGGAGAAGCTGCTGGCCGACGAATCTTTCGTGGCCGAAGTGACGGGCCGCACGCCACTGAAACGGGTGGGCAGGCTGGAGGAGCTGGTCGGGCCGGTCGTGTTCCTCTCTTCGGATGCGGCCAGCTATGTGACGGGACAGACGCTTTATGTGGACGGCGGCATGACCATTTACGGGTTCTGACGACAGACGCGAAGGAGGAAGACAGATGAAACCGTTACCGCTGCGTCTCAGCGTGCTGGATCTCGTGCCGGTCATGCAAAAAGCGGATTCCTACACGGCGCTTGGACAGGCCGTCACGCTGGCGCGGACAGCCGAGAAGCTCGGCTACACGCGCTACTGGGTATCCGAGCACCACGATATGAAGCAGCTCGCCTCCGCGTGTCCGGAAGTGCTTCTGGCCCACATCGGGGCCCACACGGAGCATATCCGGATCGGATCGGGCGCCGTTCTGCTGCCGCACTACCAGCCGGTTAAAGTCGCGGAGGCGTTCCACCTTCTGGCGACGCTGCACCCGGGGCGCATAGACCTCGGCATCGGCCGGGCTCCGGGCGGCTCCGCGCATGTCACACTTGCCCTGAGCGGCAATTTCCTGGAGAATGTGCGGCAGATGCCGGACAAAATCCGCGATCTGACGGCGCTGATCGAAGGCGAATTTACCGTGGAAGGAGAGCGGGTCACGGCCCGCCCGGTTCCCGCCGATTCGCCGGAGCTGTGGCTGCTCGGAACGAATGCCAAAAGCGCCGCTTACGCGGCCGAATACGGGACAGGCTACGTATTCGGCCGGTTCATGAGCGACAACGACGGCGCCGCCGTGCTCGAAGAGTACCGCAGCGCTTTCCGGCCCTCCCGCCTGCTGGCGGAGCCGAAAGCCATCGTCGCCGTCGGCGCGGTCTGCGCCGAGACGGAGGAGCAGGCCCGCGAGCTGGCCGCAGAAGCGGCGGACTGGATGAGCGCCGGGCTTCCCGCCGCGGAGGAGGCAGCCGGAAGCGAAGCCGCTCATGCGCCGGGCCGGGAAGGGCAGCGGGATGCCGCCCCGGCGGAGGACGAGGCCGCTGCGGCCGGCACTCGGCCCGAGAAAGCGGCAGCGCACGACAGGCGCACGCTGATCGGAACGGCCGGCCAGATCAAGGAGCAGCTGCACGAGCTGCAGAAAGCCTGCGGGGCGGATGAGTTCCTCATCGTGACCCAGGTGCCGGATTACGCGCAGCGTCTGAAATCTTACGAGCTGCTTGCATCCGGCATCATCGGGCGGGAATAAAGGGACGACGCTCCGGATAACATGGAGACGGGCGGCGGGGCATTTTCGGCTTCTATCCATGAGACCTCCGCTCTATCCCGCAGACGATTCTTCCTGTACAATATAAACCAACACATAGGAACAAGCCGTTTTTTTATAACGAAATCTAATTTAAGCAGGTGACATAATGGGTGAAATGGACGGACAAACGATTCAAGTGCTGAACGCAAGCATGATTCACGATGCGGAGAACGGATATATCGGCAAAGTGGAATTTAAACTGGCGGAAGGCAAGACCGCTTACGAGGTGGCCCTTTTCAGCAAAAAGGGGAAAGAATGGATGTACAGTTTGAACTTTACCGCCGAATCCGGCACGGAAGAAGAGATTGTCGCTATCGAGCAGCAGTTGGAGGAAGATGACGATCTTTTTGATTTTCTTGTGGAGACAGCGCTCAGCCGTATGGAACAAGATTCTTCCGGAGGTGTGGAGGGGGAGTAGTCTCCTTCACGCGGTCCGGCTTTTGCTTCCGAATACATGTGATGCCCGCAATTCCGGTTGCGGGTATTTATGCTGGACCGACCCGGCGGGAAACTTGCCATAGGGGTGGAAGCCGTGCTATTTTTAGGCCATGCGGCACACATTTTAACCTGGACGGTTAGACGGGAGGGGATATAGATGACAGAGACCGGGAAAAAGGCGCCTGCAGAAGAGCTGGCCACCTTTGCGGGAGGCTGCTTCTGGTGCATGGTGACTCCTTTCGAGGAACTGCCGGGCATTCACGGCATCGTATCGGGATATACCGGCGGCAGCGAGGTCAATCCGACTTACGAACAGGTGAAGGCGGGAGAGACCGGCCATGCGGAAGCGGTACAAATCCGGTTCGACCCTGACGTTTTTCCTTATGAAAAGCTGTTGGAGCTGTTCTGGCAGCAGATCGATCCGACGGATGCGTTCGGGCAGTTTCAGGACCGGGGGCTTTCCTACCGGGCGGCTATTTTTACTCATACGGAAAAACAGCGGGAGCTTGCGGAGCAGTCCAAGCTTGAGCTGGCGCAAAGCGGCCGTTTCGACAAGCCGGTCGTGACGGAAATCGTTCCGGCGGGGCCTTTTTACGAAGCCGAGGAGTATCATCAGAATTACCACCGTAAAAATCCGAAGCATTACAAAGAAGACCGGGCCCAATCCGGGCGGGACGAATTTATCGGCAGCCACTGGAAATAACTATGGCACCGTACCGTGAAAAGGAGGCCGGAAGCCGGCGGAAGTGCCGGTACCGGCCGGATGAACAATAATGCGGAAGTTGAGAGGAGCCTACCCATCATGAGTGTACATATCGGAGCGAAGGAAAACGAAATCGCGGAACGAATTTTGCTGCCGGGAGACCCGCTGCGGGCAAAGTTCATCGCCGAGAATTTTTTGGAGGATGTCGTCTGCTATAACGAAGTGCGGGGGATGTACGGGTTTACCGGAACCTATAAAGGCCAGCGCGTATCCGTTCAAGGGACCGGGATGGGCGTGCCGACCATTTCGATCTACGTGCATGAGCTGCTGGAAAGCTACGGCGTGAAGACGCTGGTGCGCGTCGGTACGTGCGGAGCCTTTCATGAAGACGTGAAGGTGCGCGATCTTGTGCTTGCGATGACTTCGCACACGGATTCCGCGGTTAACCGCATCCGCTTCAACGGGCTGGATTTCGCCCCGGCCGCCGATTTCGGGCTGCTGAAGAGCGCATACGAAGCCGCCGAAGCCGCAGGCATGCCCGTACACGTGGGCAGCGTCTTCACAAGCGACACGTTCTACCGCGACGACGAGGGGGCGACGGCGGCCCTGCTGACGAAGTACGGCACTTTGGCGGTAGAGATGGAAACCACCGCGCTGTACACGCTGGCCGCCAAGCACAAAGCCCGCGCCCTCTCCATTCTGACCGTCAGCGATCACCTCGTGACCGGCGAGGAAACGACGGCGGAAGAGCGCCAGACAACGTTCCGCCAGATGATCGAAGTCGCACTTGATACGGTGATCCGGTATTAAAGGGAAGGAGCGGGTCCGTTAAGCAAGGCCCGCATCGTCCGGCAGTTGTGTAAGTAAAAAATCCCTGACTTGTGTCGGGGATTTTTTGTTGCGGCAAGAGCCGGAAGGCAGCCGCAGCCGTATATCGCAATGACTGAGAAAGGCGCATGCGTCTATTGAATAGGAGTTGTTGTGCGTAAACGACGCTAAACGACGTTTACACGACGCTTAACGTGATACATTTTATTATAGAGGCTCTTCGTTCAACCGGGTAAGATCGTCCAGAAACCTTGTGATGACGGAAAGCTCTTCCCCCGAATAAGTGCAGTACAGTCCGAAATGTTTCTCTTCCAGAAGCCGGTGAAGCTTATCGTGCACATGCGCGATTTGTTCGCCTTGAGGCGTGACGAGATAATGAATCTCCCGTTTGTTTCCGTGCCGTGGAGCTTCTGCCGCCAGTCCCGACTGGATCAGTTTGGCTACGGCTTTGGAGACGCCCCCTTTGGTCACGCCGATGCGGTTCGCGATTTGGGTGACGTTCGCGTTCTCACCGCCCGCTATTTCGTGGAGCACGTGCATTTGTGTCAAGGTGAGCTGGCTCAGGTCCGCAGCCGGTCCCGTTTCTTCCGTCCGCAGGTCTCCGATCATGTCGAACGCTTTCTGTTTCTTGAGCTCAGCCGCCTTATCTCTCGAATGAAGATACTGGAGAAGCTTGGCTTGTAAAAGTTCATGTTCGGCGGTGCCTTCGTTCATGTGGAGCGCCTCCTGTTTTTAAGTGGAACGGACCGGTTTTCCGGTTCTTTCCCATTTTAACAGGACAAATACGGCTGTGGCAAAGGCGCATCCGAGCAATGCGAACAGCAAGGCGGGATGAATATGAGCCTGGAGAAATCCGAAAGCGACGGGGCCTGCCGCCATGCCCGCATAGCGGATAAAGTTGTACAATCCGACTGCCGTGCCCCGGATGGACGGGAATTCCCCGGTAAGCAGTGTCGTATGGACCGGGAGGGTGAATCCGGATGAAATTCCATAGAAAACAAGCGCCGCGGATAATCCCGCCAGGGACACCATACCGGTCAGGGCGAACAGGATGACAAATCCGGAAATGAACAGACTGCCCCAAAAAAGCAGCGCCGTCATAGCGGTGCGGTGCTGAATTTTTTTGAACAGCCAGCTTCCCGCAATAGTGCTGACCGCCATCGGAAGAAAGGCAGCCCGACCCGTTCGAGGCTGAGTCCGTAATGATCGGTAAGCAGAACCGGAAGATACACAAGCAGGGCGAAATAGATGAAGAAATGCAGGAACCCGGTAATCATAACGGTAAGGCCGATTTTGCTGCCGAATATTGTCCGGTAGGCGGAGGAAGCTGAAAGAGGCTTCATCCCGGGAGACAGATTTTCCTTTTCATCACGGCCTGAAGGAAAATAACGGGCATGAACGAACAGCATAAGGAGCGCGATCCCCGTCAAAAGCCAGAAAATGCCGGGGTAACCGGCCCGGCTTCCGATAAAACCCCCGAGTACGGGAGCGACGGCCGGTGCGAAGGACAGCAGGGTCTGATACGTTCCCATCGCTCTGCCGCGGTCATGCCCGGAAAACAGGCTTCCGATAGTCATCGCCGCGATAAGCGGGACGGCTGCCGTGCCCAGCGCCTGCAGCGCCCTGAAAAACAGGAAGCCTTCGAAGCGGGTCGCAAGCGAGCAGCCAACCGATCCGATTACGGTCAGGAAGAGGCCGGGAAGCAAAATTTTACGCGCTCCGACAGAGTCGATCAAAGGGCCGAGCAGAAGCTGCATGACCGCTAAAATCAGCATAAAAAGGGAGACTGACGCGTTAACCCAGGCGAGGGAAACGTGAAAGGAATCCCTCAGCAGAGGCAGGATGGGGGAATAAATATTTTGCGTCAGCGAGGCCAGAAAAGCACTGATAGAGAGTAAATACAGGAGAAAATCAGTTTGTTTGCGATTGGCATCCGGCATAAAGGACACCTCCTGAATGATTTTGTTTCCGGGAAACTGTTTCCTGGAAACAATTAAACCATTCTGTTCGTTAAAAGTCAATTCCTTAACGGAACAGTGCCGGCACGGAAAGCTTGAAGGCTGCTTTGAAACAGAGAGTCTAATGTTAACCCGACCCCCGTCCTGCAAGAGCGCTTCAATGATGATGCCTCACGCGGAAGCAAAGCCGCTTGTAGACGCGGATCCGGGTATCCGATAAAATACGGGGATACCAGTCACTTAACAGCAAGGAAGGGATTTTGATGAATTCATCCGCAGACGACCGGTCTGTGCCGTCTTTTGTATACAGTTTTGCCTGCCACGAGGACGAAAAGGAGCTCTGCCTGCTGGAGCTTCGCACCATGCTGGGCGTCCGGCCGCAGGAAGGCTGGGCCGAGAGCCCGCTGGAGCTGGACCCGAGCCGGAGCCCGTTTATCCGGCACCGGCTGGAGGTACGGCTCCAGGCAGCCAGCCTGGACGAGCTGGCCGAGGAGGCCGAAACGCTCGATTTGAACGGGGACACGTTCAAGCTTCTCTACGTGGAGGCCGAAGAGAAGGCCTCCTACGACGAGCGGCGCGCCATCGAGCGCCGGATCGGCCGGCATGTCCGGGGCAAAGCGGACATGAAGCAGCCCCGGCACCTGCTCGGCGCGGCTTACGCCGGCGGCCGCTGGGTGCTGGGCCCGTGCCGCCGGAGCGAAGCCGTCTGGCTGGCGCACAACAGCAAGCCGCGGCATTACTCCACGGCGCTGAGTACACGCGTGGCCCGCGCCGCGGTCAACATCGCGGTGCCGGACCCGGCCGGCATCCGCGCGGTCGATCCGTGCTGCGGCATCGGCACGGTGCTGGTGGAGGCCTTGTCGATGGGCATCGACATCGTCGGCCGCGATCTCAACCCGCTTGCCGTCCGCGGCGCGAGGGAAAATCTTGCCCACTTCGGGTATCCCGATGTGGTGAAGATCTGCGACATCCGTGAGCTGGATGGCACTTACGATGCGCTGCTTCTCGATATGCCGTACAATTTGTGCTCGGTCCTGAGCACGGAGGAGCAGCTCGAGATGCTGCGCAGCGCCCTCAGGCTGTCTCCGCGGGCGGTCGTCATTTCGGCGGAGCCGGTAGACGCCGCTCTGGAGCAGGCGGGCTTCGCCGTGAAGGACCGCTGCGTCGTCCGCAAAGGAAGCTTCGAGCGGCAGATTATCGTGTGCGAGCGGCGGGAGGACGGGGCGGAACGGGACGACGCCAGGGAGGCGGATATCTAAAAAGCTGCGTAATACGCAGTTAAAACGGTATGTCAGCGGCAAAAAAGAATCCCAAGGTGCGCGGACCATTTAAGGACTCTGGCTTTGGCGCACAACATCGGCATAAAGAGTGGTCAGCTCCGGTAAAATCTTTAAACCATGATAATAAAAAGGGATGGATCCTGCCTTGGCGGGCGGTCTATCGCTTTTTTTATTTACCGTTCAACAGTTCAATATGATAGCAACAGTCAGGCCCCATCATACAATTAGCAGTAAGGTCCTGAGCTAACATCTTAAGCCCCGGCTTGGGGGTTAACAGGAACCGTTACCGCAGCAAGTTTCCAAACGGGACGCTCGTTCGAGATTAACCCGTCGGTCAAGCACGGTTTTCAGGTATAGGTTTGAGCCGGAAATCCTCCGGCTTACTCTTGTTATTCGCAAGCTGATGTTTTATATTGACATAATAGCAGGTCAAAAATAAAAGAGGTGAACGGACGGAATGACTCCGCGCACGAAGGAACAAAACGAAGAGATCCGGCTGCGGCGTCTGGCACAAATCCGGAAAGCCGCTGCCGATGTGTTTTTGAATAAAGGACCTTTACTGGAAATCCGCGATGTGGCCGCGCAGGCGGGGCTGGGCTATGGCACGGTATACCATTATTACAGCAATAAGGGTGATTTGCTCCACGATCTGCTGTGGGACGCGTTGGAGCGGGCCGGTGGGTGGCTGGAGACCACGTTGGAGGCCCTGCCGAAGGTTACGCTGGAGGCCTGGTCGAACATCTCGCCGGAGGCCGGGCCAAAGGTCTCTCTTGAGGCTCTGCCGAAGGCTCCGCTGGAACCACGGCCGAAGGTTTCGCTGGAGGCCCAACTGAAGGCCCCGCCCGGTGTCCCCCGCGCTTCGGCCTCGGGGCAGGAGCCTGCAGGCGGGCTTTTCGGCTCCGCTGCAGAGGCGGACGCCGGGAACTCGGCTGCCGCGGATTCCACGAGCGGAACCCGCAAAACGGCCGCTGCCGCAGAGCTTGGCCCTGCCGCCGCCTGTGTCCGGCTGCTGCAGCTTTGGGCGGAGGACCACGCCCTGTACCTGCTGCATAAGCAGGCCGGTGAGGGCTTTGCCTGGCTGCCTGAAGCACGCTCGGCCCCTCTCACGGCCGCCTTTCGCCGGGAAGTGCTCGCGCCGCTTGCCGAGCTGCTGGAAACCGGGCGTGCGGCGGACGGGATCGCCGCTTCCGGCGAAAACGCGGCGGAAGCGCCTTACCGGGAGCGGCACGCGGAAATGCTGCTGGCCGCCTTGGTCGGCTGCGCCTCGGTTTCGCTTCGCAGCGGAAAGCTTCACGAGGAGGCGGAGGATATCGCCCGGTTTTTAAAATTATAAAAGAAGGAAGGAATAAACATAGATGATCATTTTAAAATCACCCAGGGAAATCGAAGAAATGAAGCCGGCGAGCCAAATCGTTGCGGACTGTTACCGCGAAGTGGGCAAACTGATCGAGCCTGGAATTACTACCCGCGAAATCAATGACTTTGTGGCCAGACATATCACCAAGCTGGGCGGCAGGCAGTTTACGAAAGGATACAACGGTTTTCCCGCCGAAACCTGCACTTCGGTCAACGATGTGGTGGCCCATGGTATTCCTTCCAACCTGGCACTTAAGGACGGCGACTTGCTGAAGCTGGACATCGTCGTGGAATACGGAGGATGGTTCGGCGATTCGTGCCATTGCTATGCGGTGGGCAATATCCGGCCGGAGGCCCAAAAATTAATGAAGGTAACCAAAGAATGTTTGGATTTGGGGATTGCCCGGGCGATCCCCGGGGGGCGGCTCGGAGACATAACGTCGGCGATTCAGAAGCATGCGGAAGCGAACGGGTTTTCGGTCGTACGCGATCTGCTGGCGCACGGGATCGGGCGGAGCCTGCACGAGGAACCGAGACTACGAGCATATCGGCGCAGCCGGCAAAGGCATTCGGTTAAAGGAAGGTATGGTATTTACGATTGAACCGATGCTCAACGAAGGTACGTTCCGTATCACGATCGACGACGATCAGTGGACGGCGAGAACGGCCGACGGCAAATTGTCGGCGCAATATGAGCATACGGTTGCAATCACACCGGATGGACCGCTGGTTTTAACGGCCCAGTAAGGATAAAGGAAGAACGGACGGGAAGGCGTCATTTTAGGAAATGAACCGTCGCTTTGAGTGGAGAAAGTTACAAAGTCAAGAAGGAGAACAGTGAATCCTGTTCTCCTTTTTTTGTTCTGGCGTGGAGGTTATTCTTGGCCTGAGGATGATCTGTTTCTACCCTCATGGCCCGACTGCTTATCGTTTTCGCCTAATCCTTCACCGGCTTTGTTGCCTAATGCGGCGCCCGCAACCCCGCCTGCCAAAGTGCCCAACGGGCCTAGAATGGAGCCCACGGCAGCGCCTGCCGCGGCACCTCCGACGGTTCCAACGGCTTCACCGGCATTAATGCCGTCTTGGCCATTGCGGCCGCGGTTCTGTTTATCGTTATTCTCGGACATGTTGTTTCCCTCCTTGTACGTGGTATGGAAGCACAGCTTGTTTGGAGCGGCGCTGGTCCCAACCTAGTGTACCCGTCCTCGAGAAAAGGCATCCCTTGCTTTCTGTTACGGTTTACCTTAGATCGATAAGCCGGGGCAGACGTATTGACTCGGATTTATTCCGAAAAGAGCAGGCACAGCGGGCAGCACCGCCATGCTTGCTCTTTTGTGCTCTGTTAAACGAACTGCAAGTCAAGTCGTATTTTTAAGACGCCAACCAGGAATTTTTGCCTCTTAAAAAAAGCATTGAAATATATGTAACTACTAGTTATAATACAAAGCATAACAAATAATAAAACGTTTTCATTAAGAGAGGTGAAGCCATGAACCTAGCCGGAATGAACATTACGTACAAGCATTTTCCTTTCGAGCACTTCCTGGATTCCATGTCGGAGCTCGGCATCCGCCATATCGAACTGTGGGCGGGTGAGCCCCATCTGTATGTTTACCGGAATGTCCTCGGCAACTTAAGGCAGATCAGGCGGCAGCTGAAGTCCAAAGACATTCAGGTTGTCTGTTACACGCCGGAGCAGTGCGTTTATCCGTTCAACATCGCGGCCTCAGACGCGCATTTGCGGCAGAAGAGCGTCGATTATTTTATCGATAATCTGTACGCCGCGCTGGAGCTGGGGACCGATAAGATGCTAATGACTTCGGGAAACGGGGACTTCTCGGTATCCTTGGCGGAATCGTGGAAATATGCAACCGATTCGATCTATCAGGTATCGCGGGTGGCTGAGAAGGAGGGGGTGACGCTTGCATTGGAACCTCTGACCCGGTTCGAATCGAATCTTTTGACCGGCGTGGAGGGAATACTGAGGGTGATGAGGGACATCCATTCCCCTTCGTTACAAGGAATGATCGATTCCGTAGCGATGGAGCTTGCAGGAGAGACACCGGAGGATTACTTTACGAAACTGCCGGAGCTTTGTCATTTCCATCTGATTGATGGAGACGGTTCGTCCGATGCGCATCTGGCTTTAGATGACGGGGTGCTGAATTGGAGAGAATATGTAACGGCCCTTCAAAGCCGCGGTTATAAAGGAGCTTGCACCTTAGAGATTATGGGAGCCGGTTATTACGAGAATCCGCATGAGGCACTTAAGAAATCAATCGGGAAAATAAGGGATATGAAAGTCTACTCATCTTGATTTGGAGGAACTCGCTATGAGTAAAGACACACTTACACGAAAACTGGGTTTCTGGTCGGCCCTGGCTATCGCAGTCGGAACTACGGTAGGTTCCGGAATATTTGTTTCTTCCGGGGATGTGGCAAAAGCGGCGGGTCTTCCCTCGATTTCAATCCTGGCCTGGATTATCGGCGGGATCATCGCGATTCCGCAGGTCATGGTGCTGGCTGAATTATCAACGGCTTACCCGCAAAATGGAAGCGGTTACGTATACCTGAATAAGGCGGGCTGGAGGCCACTGGCCTTCCTGTACGGCTGGGCGACATTCTGGGCGCTCGATCCGCCGTCCATTTCCATTATGGCTTTGGCCATCGTGGCTTACTTGGCAAGCTTCTTCCCGTTCTTTGCCGGGTTTGCGGGCAAGCTCCTCGGGGTGGCGATTATTCTGATTATCACATCCATCCATTACCGCAGCGTTAAGGGGGGCGGAAGCTTTCAAGTCATTATTACCGCCGTTAAAATCATTCCTTTCCTGATTGTTATTGTGCTCGGACTTATGTATATGAATGTGGATAACTTCGCTTACACCCCGGCGGCGGGAGCCGGAAGCTCAAGTCTTATCGGAGGCGTATCCGCTACGACCTGGGCGTACACCGGAATGGCCGCCATCTGTTTTATGGCCGGAGAATTCAAAAATCCGGGGAAAGTTCTCCCTAAGGCGTTAATCAGTTCCGTGCTGATTATACTTGGCCTGTATACCCTGCTTGCGGTGTGTGTCACCGGCTTGATGCCTTTCGACAAGCTGATGGGTTCCAGCGCTGCCGTGTCCGACGCCGTGAAATACATTCCGGGACTATCGGGTATGGCTTCATCCTTCGTGGCCGTTACGGCAATCATTGTTATTCTGGGTTCCTTGAGCTCGTGTATTATGTTTCAGCCGCGCCTGGAGTATGCCATGGCGAAGGACGGACTGTTCTTCCAACGCTTTGGGAAAGTCCATCCTAAATTCGAAACACCCAGCTTCTCGATTATCGCCCAGGTTACCTTTGCCTGTATTCTTGTGTTCTTCAGCAATCTAACGGAATTGCTGGGTTACTTTACACTCATTCAGCTGGTTATTAACATTCTCGACTTTGCCGCCGTCTATAAATGCCGGAAGAGAGACGATTATAACCCGATTTACCGGATGCCCATGTGGAGAGTAACGACCATCCTGGCGATCGCCGGGGCGGCATGGCTGGCATGGGGAACCTTTACGTGGGCCCCGATTCAAGGCATGATTGCGGCAGCCATTGTTATCGCGACAGGCCTGCCCGTGTACTATTACTGGGAGAAGAAATACGGCTCCAAAAAGACGGGGGACAGCGGAGTCGTTGTGTAGTCAAAAAAAACGTTGTTTAAATTGTAATGTTATTTTATAATACAAGACATAACAAATAAAATGGATCATATTGGGGATCGCCTCTAATATGGGGAGGGAACGAACATGTTGAACTTTGATGAGCAGTTATTCCTTAAGCTTGTGGAACAAGAGGGCCTTGCCTTTAGAGGGCAGATTGAAGAGATTGTGGACGGAATTTGCAAGAAAGGGTACAGCAACCTCTTTCTGATCGGTGCGGGCGGCACGATCGCGATGATGTATCCTTACGAATATATTTTGAAATCGAATTCGACGATCGACGTTCATGCGGAGATCGCCGCTGAGTTCATGGTGATGAACAACCGCCATTTCAGCAAAGATTCCGTATGTATCTTCACCTCGGTATCGGGGACCACTCAGGAGACTGTGGCCGCAGCCGAATTCTGTAAGGAACGCGGGGCCACTACCATCGCGCTTGTGGCCGAACCGGATACGCCGCTGACGAAGATTGTGGATCACTGCATTACTACGGGCTCGGAGAAACATTCCTTCGATACGTTCTTCATGCTGCTGCATATGGTCGTGTTCCGTTTCATGTATAACAATAACGAGTTCCCTCAATACGATCAGTTCGTCAAGGAAGTCTCCCTGCTGCCGCGTGCGATTCTGGATGCGGTTAAGAATTTCGATCCGAAAGCGGAAGCCTTCGCTAAGGAACATAAGGAGACGGACTACCACATGATGGTGGGTTCCGGCAATCTGTGGGGGAATACGTACTCCTATGCGATGTGCATTCTGGAAGAGATGCAGTGGATTCATGCGAAATCGATCCATGCGGCGGAATTCTTCCACGGCACGCTTGAGCTGGTGCTTGAGGATACCAGTGTGATTTTGCTCAAAGGTGAAGACGAAACCCGTCCGCTCATGGATCGTGTAGAGCGTTTTGCCGAGAAAATCACGAAGAAATTGACCCTTATAGATACCAAGGAATTCAAAATGGAAGGCATCAGCGAAGAGTTCAGAAAACACTTTTCCGTCAATATCAACTGGTCCGTGCTCAGCCGTATCAGCGTCCACCTGGAGCGCGAGAGAAATCATCCGTTAACGCTTAGAAGATACTATCGTCAAATGGAATATTAAGATGTCGTGAGCACTACTTTGTAGTGCTCCTCTTTTAATCGCAGGGAAGGCGGGAACAAGATGAGAATCGTTACAGTCGGAGATAACTGCATGGATGTCTATCAGGCCAGCGGCAAAGCCTACCCGGGAGGCAATCCGGTGAATGTGGCCGTTTATTTGACGGAACTGGGTGCACAGACCGCTTATATAGGCTGGGTAGGCACCGACATCTATGGGGAGATTATGATCCGGGCTATTAAGGACAAAGGCGTGGATACTTCCCGAATATCCAAAAAGGAAGGGAAAACAGCGGTAACCCGGGTCGAGATGATCGGCAATGACCGCAAGTTCGGCGATTATGACGAAGGGGTTATGGCGCGGTTCTCTCTTACTCCGGAGGAAATCAGCTTTGCAGGAAATTATCAGCTTGTACATTCGGGAATATGGGGGCATGCCGATACGTATTTTGCCGCGTTTAAGGAAAAGGGGCTGGTCACCTCCTTTGATTTCTCGGATCAGCTTGGCGACGAGCTCGTACAGACTTTAACGCCCCATGTGGATTATCCGTTCTTTTCGTATACCCGGGACGATGACTATATCCGGGGACTGCTGACCGAAGTGAAGCAGAGAGGTTCCCGGATTGCCGTGGCTACCTTGGGTGAGAACGGTTCACTTGCCTATGACGGAGAGCGGTTCTATACGTGCGGGGTCGGAAAAGTGAATGTGGTGGATACGATGGGTGCGGGGGATTCATTCATTGCCGGGTTCATCTATGGCCGATTGAGTGGACTTTCGATTGAGGCTTGTCTGGAGCAGGGCGCGTCGACGGCGGCGAAGACCATAGGATATTTCGGGGCATGGTGACTGTAGTAGGCCATCAATGTATAATACGTAGTATATAATCATTGATGGATAAGGATGAATGAACGATGAATTTAAATCCTTCAACCCCCCAGCCGCTGTATATGCAGATCCGGCAAATGTTGAAGAATGATATCCAGGACGGAAGATATAAACCGGATGAACAGATTCCAACCGAAGCGGAGCTCTGCGATACGTATAAGGTAAGCCGGATTACGATCAGGAAAGCGATCGAGGAATTGGTGCGGGACGGCACGCTGACGCGGATTCCCCGCAGAGGAACCTTTGTGGCCTCAAACAAGTTCCACAATGAACTGTTATCTGTAAGCGGATTCTCGGAGTTCAGCCATCAGCTCGGCATGATCCCGAACTCCCGTATTCTCCGGAGTGAGGTCATTCAGGCCCCGGAGGAGGTAGCCGGGCATCTTCAAATTGAGGAAGGCAGTCCCGTGCTGGAGCTGGAGCGGCTGATGTACGTGGATGACCGCCCTCTTTTCTATGATATTGCCCATTATTCACTCACCCGGTTCCCCGATCTGGAGAAGAAGATTGCGATGAACGAATCGACCTACAAGATTTTGTCGGAAGAGTATCATACCGAAATTGTAAGCAATGATAAGATTATCGATGTCATTGGGGCGACCAAAGATTACGCGAAGCTGCTTGAATGTGATATCGGGGCGAATCTGTTCCGGATCTTAAAAATCGCTTTCGACGCGAATGATGAGCCGGTTCACCTCTCCAGCTTCATGTGTGAGACCAACCGGGTCAACTTGACCGTCCATCGAGCCAAATAAGACATGCCTAGCCGCATGAAGACCCCAAAAGAAGGGGTCTTTTTGTTTTTGCCGGGAGGGCTGGACTATTCCAATTTAAACCCCTGCTTTTCCAGAAACGGCTTCAAATGAGCGCGTACCGGCTGGCGGTACTTGTCCGCCATGCTCCGGGACCAGGTAACGCTTTGTTTGCCTCCGGTCCGTTCCTCGTAATATTTCCGCGTCGTTTCGTCATACTGGCGGACACCTTCGTCCGAGCGTCCGCTCTGATAGCCGTTCTCGTGAAGAACGGCCGTTTGAGGAAGCCGGGGGCGGAGAGAAGGCTCCTGATCCGGCACGCCGACGCACATTCCGAACACCGGATAAACGAGCTCCGGAAGGTTCAGCGCTTCGGCGACACCGTCCGGGTTATTGCGGATGCCTCCGATATAGCAGATGCCGAGGCCGAGAGATTCGGCCCCTATTGCGGCATTCTGGGCGGCCAGCGCGGCGTCCATTGAAGCGACGAGAAAGCTTTCGGTGTTCTGGTGGAACACTTCCCCGGACTGCTCGGTCGCTTTGCGGAGCCGGTTCAGGTCGGCGCAGAACACGAGGAAGAGTCCGCACTGCTCGACGTAGGCCTGGTTGCCGGCGAGCCGGGCCAGTTCTTTTTTGAGCGCGGGATCGGTGGCGGCAATGATGGTATAGGCTTGAACGCTGCTTGAAGTGGAGGCCATTTGTGCGGAAGCGATGATCGCTTGCAATTGATCGCCGGGAATGGGATCCGGTTTAAACTTGCGGATGGAGCGGTGCCGGGTCAGCAGATCGATAACGGAATTCATGGTCGCAGTCTCCTTTTTCTCAGAACATAAGATAAATGTTGATCGTGTTGTTACAGTTGGTTCTATTATAAGCGAAAACTTGGTAAGATCGTACTTGTAGAAGGAAATATAAGGAAGACCTAATGGCCGGAAAAGACGGGCCGCACAGCAGCGGTAAATGCCGGTGTACCAAGGCGGCGGGCGGGACGGGAAGCGGGAACGGACGTTAAAAGACGAGGGGGGCCGAATATGGACGAACGGATAGAACGGATGGAAGGGACCGAACGAACCGAACGAACCGAAGAGACCCGACGGGATGTTGTCCCGCCGATTCCCGGGAAAAGTCCGCTGAAAAAGCGGTCTTTTATACAACGGAACGTCTTCGTGTTGCCGCTTGTCGCGGCGCTGTCCGCATGCAGTGTGACGCACGGTGTGAAAACGGAAACCATCCGGGCTGCCGCCAAGTCCATGAAAAAGAACCTGAAGGGGTATAAAGGGCTCTATTGTACGTTTACCCGGCCCGATGTGACCTGCAGGATCGACTGGAAAGGGGAGCCGGACCCGGATACGCATGCGGCCGTGATTAATACCGTCAAGGCTTTCGTCACGCCCGAGCATATGCGGGAAATCGCCCGCAGCGTAAACTGGAATCTGGAGATTTCCGAATTCCACTTACGGCTCAATACGGATGACAACAAAACGGACGCGGAGCACGCGTATTCCGCCCGTTATTATAAAACGTCGGATGCGAGCGACGATTCCGAAGCCAACATAGACGCTTACAGAACCTGGACGGAAGAAGGAACGAAAGCCGTTCCTAGCAAAACGGAATCTGACTGAAAAGGCTGCCTTGGCGGCTTTTTTTTTGCGGATCAGCGGGCACGGACGGTTAAGCCCCATAGGGGTGACTGCCGTTACGCAACGCCACACCGGATTCTTTAAGCTGATCGGATACGGACGAATCGGACTTTTTTCGGGAAAATTTCTAAAACGGGAACGGTTTCGCGGTTTCTGTTGTCTAATGGGTGGAGGTGAAGGCGTTGGGGGCTCAGCAGGTGAACGAAGAGGGAAAACCGGCCAAAGAACAGTTTCGGACGATGATGCTGGAGTACGGGCAGGACGTGTGGAACTACGCCTTCTTTCTGACCGGACGCAGGGAACTGGCGGACGATATTTCTCAGGATGTTTTTTTGAGTGTCTTCCGCCACCTCGATACGTTCGAAGGAAAAGCTTCCGTCAAAACGTGGCTGTTCGCCATAACCCGCAACACGGCGCGCAATCATATGCGGACGGCTTTCATGCGCAGGGTGATTCTGGTCGGCCGTGCGAGGTCCGGCAGCACCCATCCGTCGGCGGAAAGCGAAGTGATGGAAGCGGCTTTCACGGACGAGATTTGGGAAGTGGTGATGAAGCTTTCCCCTAAATTCAGAGAAGTGCTCGTGCTGGACGCCAAATACGACATGACGATGGGGGAAATCGCTCAGGTGCTCGGCGTGTCGGAGGGGACCGTAAAATCGCGGTTGTCGCGCGCACGCAAGAAAGTGTCGGCAGTATGGAAGGAGGAGTCTGCTTATGAACGGGCCTAAACCCGAATGGTACGACAAGCTGAAATCGGGACCTTTTCCGAGAAAAACCTTCACGATGGACGATATTTACCGCATCGAGCAAAAGGCGTCGGAATCCGCTCGGGGCGGCCGTGTCCGTAAGCCGGGCATCCCAAGACGAAAGAAAACGCTGCCTGTACTGGCGGCAGTGCTCTTGTGCCTGGCGGCGGCTGCGTTCCTGTTCCGCGGAGAATTGGCGCCCGCCGTTACCAAAGCATGGTCCGGGTTCATGAAGCCCACGGAGCCGCCGCAGGCGACCGCTCCTCCTTTGCAGCAGGAGAAAATGAGTTTTTTTTACCTTAAAGGGGATACTTACTCCTTACCAGGACCTGGCGAAACATCGAACTATGGTTCGGGCCCATTTTTGGTCTTGTCGAATCATCCGGTTAAAATTTTGGATAAACAAAACGGGTTTATTAAGGTTAATAATGACCGCTGGATTCCCCAGTGGTTTGTGCTTAAAGAAACGGATAAATTTTTGGAAGGTATTGAGCTTGATGAATTTCTTAATAAAAGGCCTGTCGTTAATGTAAATTCTAATTATATGCTTGTTGAGAGTTCATTAAATTTTTCTTTATATCCGGGAGAGGAAAAACCATCAGGATTTCTTCTTAAACAAGGAAGGGTGGTTAAGGTAATACGCGAATATGAAAATTGGCTGTGTGTCAGAGTTATGTACACGGATGGTTTGGAGTACAACGGGGACGTTTGGATACCTAAAAACAAATTGACTGCATACAACTCCTCCGAAGCCACGGAAGGACTCCTAAAAAGCAGAGCTATCGGCACTGATCCCACAGGTCAAAATGTTTACGTAACAGAAGGTTCACCGATAATGATTGAAAATTTTTCGGAGAAAAAATATACGTTTACAGCTTTTCAAGGCATTCGAGGAACGTTATTTAAGTCCGATTTTATTCCGAATCCCTTTGAAGGGAAAGATCAAGTGCCCCAAGTCGACCATCAATGGTACTTTTCGAAAGGAGAAACCTTCGACAAGTATGAAGACTTCGCCAAAACCCGGACGGACGACTCCCTCCAAGGGCTGGAGCCGATCGATATTTTCCGCTATTACGTGATGGCTTCGGAAAAAGGGGACTGGGAGACGGTCTATGCCCTTCTGGCAAAAGGCAGCGATTACGCCACGCCGAGCCGGGAACAATACTTGGCCGACATCGGCAGGGAACCGGAAGCGGATAAACAGGCGAAACAGAAATGGGACACTTTACGCAAGGACTACACGCTGTACCAGGAAATCAGCGGAGATTCCGCTTATATTGTCATGACGAAGCGGGGCTCCGTTTCAGCGGAGGACAAGAAAGGCTTCAGCCTGATCCGGAATAAAGCCGGGATCTGGAAAGTGAGCTGGCTGCCTATGCAGTAAAGCCGGCTGGAAAGGAAAGAGCCAACTTTGCGTGGTCGGGGCAAAGTTGGCTTTTTAGCGTGCGGGGACCTTTGTAGGTGATGCCCTGTATGATGAAAGTTCGGTTAGTTCGTGAAAACGTGGTTCCCGATCACGCCCGTTCTCGGACGCGACTTGCTCCAGGACGAAGTGGCGACGTCCGGATTGTAGTAAAACAGCGCGCCTCCGGTCGGATCGGAGCCGTTAAGAGCGGCACGTGCCGCTTTGTAAGCCGTTTCGTTAGGCTTCAGCCAGTACTGGCCGTCACGGATGGCGGAAAACTGTCCCGGCTGGTGAATGACGCCCGGAATGGAGTCCGGGAACTGGTTGGACTGCACGCGGTTGATAACGACGGCGCCGATCGCAACCTGCCCCTGGTAAGACTCGCCGCGGGCTTCGGAATAAATGATGCGTGCCATTTGATCCAGAGCGTTCTGCTTCGGAACCGCCGCTTTCTCCAGCTTCCCGAGGGTCTTGGAGTCGGCTTCGCCGTCGACGGGAAGGCCGTAGGCGCGCTGGAACTTTTTCACGGACTCCGCCGTTTTCATTCCGAAATAGCCGGTGACGCCCGCGTCAAAGTACCCTAGCGCGTCAAGCCGCTCCTGAAGGTCCAGAACGTGCTCGCTCTGGGTTCCCGTGGACAGGGACATGGCCGAGGCCGAAGGGGCCGCGCTGACAAGGCCGATGGCGCATGCGGCGGCAGATAGAAATATAGGCATTTTTTTCATGGTTAAAGGAAAACCTCCTCTTGTTTTTATGACCACGTTTTGTGTACGTGCGATAGGGACTTGAGGGCCTACGATGGTCATCAAAAGCTTCCGCCCACGCTTATCGGCGGCTGCAGGGGAGTGACGGGGACCGGCTCGATTCCGGCTCGTCTTTTATACTGTTCGGAAAGCCCCGCCGAATTGTTTCCGTAGGAACGAAAAAAATGGATAGGCGATCCAGTTTTGAACAGAAAGAGACCCGCAGCAACGGGCTGCGGGCCTTAAGATTTATTTATTAAAAGGGGGTCGAGTTTTAGTATAGGGCTTTTATATTAAAGGAAGATGAAAACTGGATTGCAGTTATGTTACAAATTGTTATCGGAATGTATTCTCTTCGTCCCCGGAGTGGTATAGTTCTAAGGTGAGCTTACAAACCAGGCTTACAAAGGGCAGCACAGAGATAAAAAAAGACAGAAGTTGAAGGTGAACGGTTTTGAGTCAGGCCCCTTTTTACACCGTGCCTCCGGGTACGGGTCATACGAACATTCCGCAAGCCGTCATGGCTTCCGCACATACAAGCAGGGAACTGGTTCCGGACGGAGACCGGGACGCTTTTTACTTCCGCCGGCTGGAGGAACGGGGCATCGCCCTGAACGAGCCTCAAATCCGGGCGGTCAGACATTTCGAAGGACCGCTGCTGACGCTCGCGGGCGCGGGTTCGGGCAAAACGTCCGTGCTCGTCTGCCGGACGGGTTATCTGCTCGCGGTGCGCGGGATCCGGGCGGCGAGCATTCTGCTTGTCACGTTTTCCAGCAAAGCCGCCGCCGAAATGAGAGAACGCATCGCCGCGCTGCCGGGAATAACGGCCCAGGAAGCCTCCCGGCTTCAAGCGCGGACGTTTCATTCTTTTTTTCTGCGGATCATCAGGAGTCAGGGCGTTCAGGAAGAGATTTTTAACGAGACGCGCAGGCAGCATATCCTGCTTAAACAGATTATGAGGGAGCTGGGCATTCCCGATACGTATCAGCCCGAAACGCTTTTAACGCTGCTTTCCTCCTATAAAATGAACCGGACGGAGCTGCAGGATCTCCCGCAGCAGACGAAGGAAGAGAAAGAAATCCGGAGTATTCTGATCCGCTATGAAGACTGGAAACGGGCCAACGCCAAAATCGATTTCGACGACGTGCTTCTCCGGGCGTACCGGATGCTCAAGGAGAACGAGAGCCTGCTGCGCTCGCTGCAAAACCGTTTCCAGTACGTCATGGTGGATGAGTTCCAGGATACGAACGGCATCCAGTACGAGCTAATCCGCATGATTGCGGCGCCGCAGAACCATTTGATGGTGGTCGGGGATGACGACCAGACGATCTACTCGTTTAACGGGGCGCGCAGCGAATTTATTCTTCATTTTGAAAAAGAGTTCCCGTCCGCCAAGGTGATCACGCTGGCGATTAATTACCGCTCGGGAGCGGCCATCGTCGGACTCGGGAACGAAATCATCCGGCATAACAAAATGCGGCGCGTGAAGACGCTGAAAGCCGCGAACGCGGACAGCGTCCGGCCCCAGTATATCCGGCCGCTGACGACCGACGAAGAGGCGGAAATCGTCCTCTCCCGTATCCGTCAGGATGTGGAGCGGGGGAAGCGGAGTTACGGGGATTTCGCCGTGCTTTACCGGTCCGCAAGCAACAACCGCGCTCTGCTGGAGCAGCTCGTTCTGCGGGAAATTCCCTATATCGATTACGGAGACGGGCAGCTGTTGTACGAACATTGGCTGATTAAACCCGTTCTCGATCATATGCGCCTGTCGCTGAACCGCCGCGACTTCGAGGCGATGGAGGGAGTGCTGCCGTCGCTGTACATCAACCGCGAGCACGGGATGGCGTATATCCGCCAGCAGGAGGCCCGGCAGCCGAAGAAAGGGCCGCTGGTCCATTTGCTGATGATGCCGGACCGGAAGGACTTTCAGAAAGAGAAGATCCAGGCCAGACTGGAACTGATCCGTGAGCTGAAAAAGCTGAAGCCCTTGGATGCGATCCGCAAAATGAGGGTGCATTTCTACGATGCCTACGTCGAGACGGACGGGCGCAAACAACCCACCCAGCACAAGGAAATGCTGAAGGAGATGCTGGACGAGCTGGAAACGTCGGCGCAGCGGTTCCACACCACGGCAGAGTTCGTGCTGTTCGTGGACGATGTGCTGTCCCGGAGCAGACAGAGCGGCCGCCATCTCTCCGAAGAGCAGGGCAACCGGGTCGCTTTGATGACCATTCACCGCTCCAAAGGGCTGGAGTTTCCGGTAGTCGTCCTGCTCGGTGCCTGCGAAGGGAGCCTGCCCCACAGCTCCGCTCTGGACCCGAAAGCGGAGGGTGGCGCCGCCGATCTGGAAGAGGAGCGGCGCCTCGCCTACGTGGCCGTGACCCGGGCCCGCGAGGAGCTTATCGTAAGCTCGCCTTCCCTTTACCGGGGAAGAAAAGCGGGCGTCTCGCGGTTCGTCGTGTCCGCTTTTACGGGGCGGAGCGGCGATTCCCCGGTCTCCGGGCGCCGCGCGCAGCCGGCCTCCGGCAAGCGGACGGTGACGGCGGTGGCCCGCACCGCACCGGCATCCGGCAGGGCACCGGAGCGGTGCGCACCGGCCGCGCCGGTACGCACGGAGACGGTGCCCGCGTGGCTCTGCACCGGACCCGGCTGCAACGCCTGGGTGCGGATCGCGGCCGGCGAACCCGCCGCCCGCGGCAAAGCCTCCGGTGCCCCGGCCAAGGCGTGCCCGCTGTGCGGGGCGCCGATGACGGCGGGCCGCCGGGAAGCGGCCGTGCGCGCGGCAGGCCGGTGAGGGCCCGGCGCGAGGGCCGCAGAGGGCCGGCTTGCCGGCGGCGGTCGCCGGCTGCGCGGGCCGAAGGCTGCGCTCCCGCGGTCGGCGTCCCGCCCGGACAGCTGGGAAGCGGCCATGCGGGCTGCGGGCACCGGAGACGCGGCTTGAAGCGCGCCGCGAACTAGGCCGGCGGCCGGGGAACCGGCTCCGAAGCGCGTGTACGAGGCTTTTTCCGCTCCGGCGGCCGCTGTACAAGCCGCTCGCTCGGACGGGACATCTCATAGCGGGGGGCCGCCAGTACGCTTCGGCGTCCCGACCGCTTCAGGTATTCAGCCGTTATGCACATGCCCGCATACCAGTCTAAAAAAAGAACGGACCGGCATCTCCTTGCCCGGTCCGTTCTTTTTATTTCCACAAGCGGAGCAGCGGCCCGTCCTCACCGAATACGGGATCGGTGTCCGGCACGGGAACGCTGCCGATTTTTTCCCGGCTGGCGGGAGTTACGCTTTCGCTCTCCTTGTGGAGGTCAGGCTCCATGCCGTCCGGATAGGCCCCTACGATCTTAAAGTCGGAGCTGGCGGACAGCTTTTTGTGTCCGGTTCCGGCAGGAAGCACGACGACATCGCCGGTCTTCAGCTCTATCTGTTCCCCGTGCTCGCCTCCGAGCAGGACTACCGCGCTTCCGCTGATGACGCCGAGCACTTCGTGCGCGTTGCTGTGGTAATGATGGTAGTCGAACACGCCGTTGGTCCAGCTGTTCAGCCAGTTGTGCCGGTTAAACAGCTTTTCCGTCCGCTCCGTATTATCCGAAAAAGCTCCCTTGTAAAGAAGCACGGGCAAACGGGGGTGGTTCGGAATTCCGCCGTCTTCCTTGAAAAACCATGTTTTCACGTTCGCTTCTGCCGAACTCATTTTAAATCCCTCCTAAATCAACCGCCAAAATAAACGTTTAAAACTTTTGAGAATAAATGTTGACTCTATACATAGTTAACCTTCCTGATATTTTTTTAATAAGAGAAAAACGGACAAAAGACCCCTCCGTTGTGGACGAAAGAGGTCTTGTCAGGGGTTCCGCTTCTGAAAGCCGACCCGTGAAAAATTCGGAAAAATTTTTAAAAACGGACGTTACTGGGGATTGGTCGTCCAGATTCCGGCGGTCTTAATGAACACGCGCGGCGGAAGCTTCAGCGTAGTCGTAATGAGCTCCGCTACGTCTTCCGGCTGCATCATCCGGTCTTCGTCGCCGATTTTGAGGCCCGCATTGCTTGCCAGTTCCGTATTGACTGTGCTTGGCGTCAGCGCCGTTACGCGGATATTGGATTTACGCACTTCCTGCATGAGCGCTTCGGTCAGGCCGAGAACCCCGAATTTGGAGGCACAATAAGCGGAACCGGTCGCAAAGCCGCGTTCTCCGGCCGTGGAGGCCACATTAATGATATTTCCGCTGTTTTGGCTGATCATTCCGGGAAGAACGGCGCGTGTCACATGGTAGGTTCCCATAAGGTTGACCTGAATGATACGCTCCCACTGGTCGGGGTCCATATCCGCCACCGTGCCGAACTGGGCGATTCCCGCATTGTTGATCAAAATATCGACATGGCTGAGCTCTCCGGTTAAGGAGGAGATAGCCTGCTGCACGTCGGACGGTTTCGAAACATCGGCCGAGGCGTGGAAAACTTTAACTCCGTATGTACCGGCAAGCTCTTTTTGGAGGGCTTCCAGGTCAGCCGTGCTTCTGGCGAGCAGTCCGAGGTTAACGCCTTCTTTGGCCAGCGCGACGGCGGCGGCTTTGCCGATGCCTTTGCCGGCTCCGGTAATGATGGCCGTTTTATTTTTAAGTTCCATGATTGTCGCTCCTTTATTCCCTTGAGGGATCATTGGTTACTCTGTTAAGTTACCATAATGGTTACAGTTTATCAAAACAGTCGAGATTATTTCCCCGGCTAAGAAGACGGCTTCTTTAGGGGGCTTTTTTTGTACGGGTGTTTATTTTTTTTAAGACCCACGCTGTCTCTTATCCGCATACATATTCTAGCAGGAATCCAAAAAAGGAGTGATAGAATGGCAGCTTTAACTTCGATTATTATACTGACCCGGAACGGGCTGGAGCATACCCGGGCTTGTGTGGAAAGTGTGCAAAAGCATACGTCTTTGCCGTACGAATTTATTTTTGTGGATAACGGATCGACCGACGGGACTCTGACCTATTTATCGAACGTCCGGAATGCGACAGTGCTGGCCAACTCTGTGAACAAAGGCTTTGCGGGAGGCTGCAACCAGGGGATTCGGGCGGCCAAAGGCGACTATCTGCTGCTCCTGAACAACGATGTCGTCGTTACGGAAGGCTGGCTGGAAGGGCTGCGCGGCTGGCTCGATTGGGATCAGACCATCGGCATCGTCGGACCTGTCTCCTGCAACGTGGCGCCGATTCAGCGGATCAAACCGGACCCTTACCGGACTATGGACGAAATGCAGCAGTTTGCGCGCAAGTGGAGACAGCAGAACATAGGGATGGGATTTTATCCGCACCGGCTGATCGGTTTTTGTATGCTTTTCCATAAAAAACTGATCGAAACCATCGGAGGCTTGGATGAGCGTTTTTATCCAGGAGGGTATGAGGATGACGATTTTTGCCTTCGTGCCCGCCTCAGCGGAAAAATATTGTGGGCGGCCTGCGACGTTTATGTGCATCATCACGGCCACGCGACCTTTACGGCCAACGGACTCGCCTGGAACGAGCAGGGGCTGTACAATGCGGAAAAATTCCGGAACAAATGGAATTTGGAAGTTTCTGCGATTGAATTGGAAAAAACGGGATACAACCCGAGTCGTGTCGTAGAAAAGGTTAAAACGTTCTGCCCCGAAAAGCATTTCGTACCTTTGAGTGAAGAAGGAAGCTCGGCGTGAGCCCGATTTTTTTTGCTAAGGCTAACTCTACAAACCAACTCTTCCTGCTGTTAATAGATTAATAGAGGAGGTGAGGGTATGACTGTTTCATTTAACAATCTGATTCAAAACGGCGGCTTCGAACTGGGAACCATGGAATCCTGGGGAGCCTATAATGCCGTTGTAACGAGTACAAATCCTAAAGTCGGCGTGTATGCCTCTCGGATGACGGGAGGAAATGTCGGAGCCGGGATCGTTCAAGCGGTTTTTGCCCTGCCGGGAGAAAGTTACTCGGTTTCCGCTTCTTTTGCCAAAACCGGAACCGGACCGAGTCCCGAAGTTAACGTGACGCTGGCTTACTACGATTCCTCGTATTTGTTCATTTCGAATGGAATAGCGAGCACAATCCAGCAGGGCACCCTTCCCGACGTATCCACCGGGTCGTGGAAAATGCTTTACGAGATAACCGATCCGGTACCGGCCAATGCGGTGTATGCTTCTTTTCTGGTGACCCTCTCGCCTTTGCCGAATTCATCGAATGTCCTGGTGGACGAAGTCGTTGTCATGAATGCAAACTCCAGTGCATCGGGCGCCACAGGGGCGACGGGAGCAACCGGTCCTGCAGGACCGACGGGGCCGACAGGCCCTGCCGGAACCACAGGTGCAGCGGGGCTGACAGGAGCGACAGGTGCAGCGGGGCTGACAGGAGCGACAGGTGCAACGGGAGCCGATGGAGCGACGGGTGCTACGGGAGCTGACGGAGCGACAGGTGCAACGGGGCCGACAGGAGCAACAGGAGCCGATGGAGCAACAGGAGCAACCGGGCCGACAGGAGCGACAGGTGCTACGGGAGTCGATGGAGCCACAGGTGCAACGGGAGCTGATGGAGCGACAGGAGCAACTGGCGCTGCCGGAGCAACGGGTGCTACCGGGGCTGATGGAGCGACAGGTGCTACGGGAGCCGATGGAGCAACAGGTGCGACCGGAGCTGATGGAGCGACGGGTGCTACGGGAGCCGATGGAGTGACAGGTGCAACGGGCGCTGATGGAGCAACAGGTGCGACCGGAGCTGATGGAGCGACGGGTGCTACGGGAGCTGATGGAGCGACAGGTGCAACTGGCGCTGACGGAGCGACAGGGGCAACGGGAGCTGATGGAGCGACAGGTGCAACTGGCGCTGACGGAGCCATAGGTGCAACGGGAGCTGATGGAGCGACAGGTGCTACCGGAGCCGATGGAGCAACAGGTGCGACCGGAGCTGATGGAGCAACAGGTGCGACCGGAGCTGATGGAGCGACGGGTGCTACGGGAGCCGACGGAGCCACAGGAGCAACTGGCGCTGCCGGAGCGACAGGTGCAACGGGGCCGACAGGAGCAACAGGAGCTACCGGAGCTGATGGAGCAACGGGTGCCACGGGAGCTGATGGAGCCACAGGAGCTACCGGAGCTGACGGAGCGACAGGTGCTACGGGAGCAGATGGAGCGACAGGAGCTACGGGGGCTAATGGAGCGACAGGGGCAACGGGCGCTGATGGAGCAACGGGTGCAACCGGAGCTGATGGAGCGACAGGTCCTACCGGGGCAGATGGAGCGACAGGTGCTACGGGAGCCGACGGAGCAACGGGAGCAACGGGTGCGACAGGCGCAACGGGGCCGACAGGAGCAACGGGAGCCGACGGAGAGACAGGTGCAACGGGAGCCGATGGGGCAACAGGAGCTACGGGAGCCGATGGAGCGACAGGTGCAACTGGAGCTGATGGAGCAACGGGTGCTACCGGGCCGACAGGAGCGACAGGTGCTACCGGGGCCGATGGAGCGACAGGTGCGACCGGAGCTGATGGAGCGACAGGTGCTACGGGAGCCGACGGAGCAACAGGAGCAACCGGGGCCGATGGGGTGATAGGTGCTACGGGAGCTGATGGAGCGACAGGTGCTACCGGGGCCGATGGAGCGACAGGCGCAACGGGAGCTAACGGAGCAACGGGTGCAACAGGAGCTGACGGAGCGACGGGTGCAACGGGAGCTGACGGAGCGACAGGTGCTACGGGAGCTGATGGAGCGACAGGAGCACCTGGTGCTGACGGAGCGACAGGAGCAACCGGGGCCGATGGAGCGACAGGTGCGACCGGAGCTGATGGAGCGACAGGTGCCACGGGAGCTGATGGAGCGACAGGAGCTACCGGGGCCGATGGAGCAACAGGTGCAACGGGAGCTGACGGAGCGACAGGTGCAACGGGGCCGACAGGAGCAACAGGTGCCACGGGAGTCGATGGAGCCACAGGTGCAACGGGAGCTGATGGAGCGACAGGAGCAACTGGCGCTGACGGAGCAACGGGGGCTACCGGAGCTGATGGAGCAACGGGGGCTACCGGAGCTGATGGAGCAACGGGTGCTACCGGAGCTGATGGAGCAACGGGTGCAACGGGAGCCGACGGGGCAACAGGTGCCACGGGAGCCGACGGAGCCACAGGTGCTACCGGAGCTGATGGAGCGACGGGTGCCACGGGAGCCGACGGAGCCACAGGTGCTACCGGAGCTGATGGAGCGACGGGTGCCACGGGAGCCGACGGAGCAACAGGTGCGACCGGAGCCGATGGAGCGACGGGTGCCACGGGAGCTGACGGAGCAACGGGTGCTACGGGAGCCGACGGAGCGACAGGAGCCACGGGAGCTGACGGAGCAACAGGAGCTACCGGAGCTGACGGAGCCACAGGGGCAACGGGAGCAGATGGAGCGACAGGTGCAACTGGCGCTGACGGAGCCACAGGTGCAACGGGAGCTGATGGAGCGACAGGTGCCACGGGAGCTGATGGAACGACAGGAGCTACCGGGGCCGATGGGGCAACAGGAGCAACCGGGGCCGATGGAGCGACAGGTGCTACCGGAGCTGATGGAGCGACAGGAGCAACAGGAGCTGACGGAGCAACAGGAGCAGATGGAGCAACAGGAGCGACCGGAGCCGATGGAGTGACGGGTGCTACGGGAGCTGACGGAGCGACGGGTGCTACCGGGGCCGATGGAGCCACAGGAGCAACCGGGGCCACAGGGGCAACGGGAGCTGACGGAGCAACAGGTGCTACCGGAGCAGATGGAGCAACGGGTGCGATCGGGCCGACAGGTGCAACAGGAGCTGATGGAGCGACTGGTGCAACGGGAGCCGACGGAGCAACAGGTGCAACGGGAGCCGATGGAGCAACAGGTGCTACGGGAGCAGATGGAGCAACAGGTGCGACCGGGGCCGATGGAGCGACAGGAGCCACAGGAGCTGACGGAGCGACAGGTGCAACGGGAGCTGATGGAGCGACAGGTGCGACCGGAGCCGATGGGGCAACAGGAGCTACCGGAGCTGATGGAGCCACAGGTGCCACGGGAGCTGACGGAGCGACAGGAGCCACGGGAGCTGACGGAGCGACAGGCGCAACGGGGCCGACAGGAGCGACAGGGGCAACGGGAGCCACAGGAGCCACGGGAGCTGATGGAGCCACGGGAGCCGACGGGGCAACAGGTGCTACGGGAGCTGACGGAGCAACAGGTACAACCGGAGCTGATGGAGCGACAGGTGCCACGGGAGCCGATGGAGCCACAGGTGCTACGGGAGCTGATGGAGCCACAGGTACAACCGGAGCTGACGGAGCAACAGGAGCAACGGGAGCTGATGGAGCAACGGGTGCTACCGGAGCGACAGGTGCCACGGGAGCCGATGGAGCCACAGGTGCTACCGGAGCTGATGGAGCGACAGGTGCCACGGGAGCCGATGGAGCCACAGGTGCTACCGGAGCTGATGGAGCGACGGGTGCCACGGGAGCCGACGGAGCAACAGGTGCAACCGGAGCTGATGGAGCGACGGGTGCCACGGGAGCCGACGGAGCAACAGGTGCGACCGGAGCTGATGGAGCGACAGGAGCTACCGGGGCCGACGGAGCAACAGGTGCAACCGGAGCTGATGGAGCAACAGGAGCCACGGGAGCCGATGGAGCTACCGGAGCTGACGGAGCAACGGGCGCTACCGGAGCAACGGGCGCTACCGGAGCTGATGGAGCGACAGGCGCAACGGGGCCGACAGGAGCGACAGGCGCAACGGGGCCGACAGGAGCGACAGGCGCAACCGGAGCCGATGGAGCAACAGGCGCAACAGGACCGACAGGAGCCACAGGAGCAACGGGGGCTGACGGAACGGCAGGATTAATCGGGCCGACAGGAGCCACCGGAGCCGATGGTGTGGCAGGAACCGGCCTCACTTCGTTCGCCAGCCGGAGAAATACGGGAGGAACAACGGTCACCGCAGGCGGATTGGTGCCGTTCAACACGGCCGGCGTCCAGTACGGTACGGCCATTACGTTTAGTCCGGCTGCACCGACGACGACTTTCCTGGTCAACGAACCGGGGTATTACCGGGTAAGCTTTGACATCTACACGGGTACTCTGAGCTTGCTGTCTTCGGTGGCCGTAAACTTCAGCGGTACGGCGGTGCCGCAGCCTAGTGCCTCGGTCTTTTCACTGGCTTTGGCAGGAGGCGTACTGACCGGCAGTCTGCTCTTCCAGGCGGTAACGACGGGGAGCCTTACGGTATCCGTGTCCGGGTTGACGTTGACGCTCAGCGGCACGGGCACGAACGCTCAGATCACGATAGAAAAACTGGATTAACCCGCGCTCGTCATGTTTTTCGGGCTCTCTGTCTTGCGGCAGAGGGCTTTTTTTTACCACAAAAAAAGAAAGAGAATGGGCTCTCTGCCCTTTCTCCTTCTTCACGGATAAAACCTGATGTATCCGGATGATTTTTTACTTGTATTCCCCGATCAAATAGTTGTAAAAAGGCTCGTCGACCCAGAACCGGTAGGACTCGATCTCTGTTGCGGGGCTGATTTTACGGATGCCCTCCGCTATTGCCGCAGACTTGTCGGTAAGAGAAAAAGTCTGTGCATAGTAGTGGCCCTTAGCGATTTTGTTGTTGGCGATGACCTTGTAATCCGTCAGCTCGGTCCGGGAATAATAAAGCGGTTGCCACCAGGAATGGGCCAGAAGGCCGCTCTGGTCTTCGCTGTTCTTCTTGGCGTACTTCAGGACGATCTCCTGAAACCGGTCTTTTTGCCCGACTGTCGCGAATTCGAATGAAAGGTCGTATTCCTTGGCATACGCAATGTAGTTTCCGTTCTCGATCTGCACAACTTTGTAATCGTCGGTTTGAACCGGCTCGCCCCATTCTTTCAAGTAAATGAAAGCGGAGGTTTTCGGCTCCAGTTGGACGCTTGCATCGATATTTTCGCTCCGGAGCAGTCCGATCAGTTGAAGGGCGTGATCAATTTCGCTGTGTCCGTATGTAAGGGAACGCTCGCTGTCAAAGTGAGGCGTATACCGGTCGTCTTTTACGTTGTAGCCGGTAATGAGATCGGCTTGCAGCGCTTTGTCCACGATGTTTTGCAGATCGGGCTGCTGGATCAGGTTCTGGACATTCCAGGCGTCGCGTACCTTGCGGAGTATGTCGGGATCGGACACCCGGCCCAGCTCATGCTTGTACAGGCCCTGCAATTCCAGCACGCGTCCGAGCAAAATTTCGGCGTAAGAGGCGGACGCAGGTTCGTTACGCTGAAAAGCGCCGTGCAGTCCGGAGGGCAGAAGCTCCGTATCCGCGGCTGCGGCGAGTTCCTGGGCGGCCTGCGGCGACAGTTGGGAGATTTCATCGTCCGCATGAAGCTTGACGAGCGAACGCGCCGTTTTTTCGGCGGGATAAGTATAGGCGAGCTCTTTTAAACCGGCCGCTTTCACGGCCATGTACACGGCAGTGCTCTGGGTGAGAGGCTGATCGCCATCGAGCCGGTCTTGGGTGAGGATTCCTTTTTCATACAACGCCAGAGCGGACTTGTAATAAGGACTGCTTTCCTTAAGATCCTGAAAAGGATTCGGTTTGCCTGACGGCTCCAGTTTAAGAACCGCGGCCAGAGCTTTGACGAAGTCGCCCTTTGTCGGTGCGGAAGGAAGCGTGTAGCCGAAACGGTCTTTCAAAAACTGCCGGTATTCCCCGGACAAAAGATGGATTTGCTCTGCCGTCAGCGGAGCGGCAGCCGCCGCAGTTTGGGTTCCCTGACCGTAAGCCTGGCCGGACCACAAGGTCAGAAGCAGAGCGCTGGCGGCAAGGACGGAGCCGAAGCGGGTGGCGTTAAGCCGTAAAGATGCGTTCATGGAATGAACCCCTTTCTCAAACATATTTATTCCAATCAGAAAAGTGGGAATTTATCAGGATGGTATCACCCTTTAAATAAGCTGTCAATACAAGGTAAGAACTTTGCCCGTTCCCGGCTTGACTTCGCCGTTTTCATTCGGGTAAGCTAAATTTATTAACGGTAGTCAAAAGTGAGGCGGTAATAACGTGAGCGAAGTAAAATCCGGATTGTTATACTCCAAAGAACACGAATGGGTCGAAGTGCTTTCCGACACGAAAATCCGTGTAGGCATGACCCCTTTTGCACAAGAGCAGCTTGGCGACATTGTATTCGTCGAACTGCCGAAAACGGGCGCTTCCGTCAAAGCCGACGATATGCTGGGCAGTGTGGAATCGGTGAAAACGGTCTCCGACCTGATTAGCCCCGTTATCGGAACGGTTGCTGGAATCAACGGCACTCTGGAGGAATCTCCCGAGCTGGTGAATACGGACCCGTACGGCGCGGGCTGGGTCGCCGAAATCGACATTTCCGGCAAAGAAGCCTTGGACGGGCTTATGACCGCCGAACAGTATCAGGCTTATATCGTTTCGGGGCAGTAATCGACTGCCGCTCCGGGCTGCGGCACCCTGCGGGAAATATTCCGGCAGGGTGCTTTTTTTCGCAGGACGAGTGAAGCCGCTCATAAAAAACGTTCCGGATCGTTTTCGAATCCGGAACGTTTTTTGCTGCGGCACGTGGCTTTTACCGGGGCTTCCCGGCACAATTCATTAAACGAACGTTTCCCGTTCGTTAATCCGGCCTATCGGCATATCCAAAGGCACTTTTGTAAGTTTTCCTTTCCTCAGTAGAATCCCCCACCCCTTGCTTGCCGCTTGTTCCACAGTCGTTCTCTATCAGCGGAACGTATGTTACGGATTGCTTTTCACAAATGGCTCCGTTTGTCGTTTATCGTTAACATAACTGTTCTCCCTCAATCTTCATGCGTTTCCCAAGCATCCATGCGCCATCAGGGCCTTAACGTCATTCCGGCCTCAACGCCGTTTGGAAGCGATCGTTTTTTCGATGGCTCTTTTCATCGCGCGTCCGGCGCGTGTCCATGTCCATCGGCTCATATCTCTGCGTCCCCGGAGTCCCTTCCGCCTGCACAGCCCGGGGTGCTCGTAAGCGTGTCTCATCCGCCTTTTCAGCGAGCCGAGATCGGGCTCCGCCCACAGCTGACCCTTCTGTGCGAACAAATAGCGGAAAGAGCGGGAGATCGCTCTCTTCATACCGGCCGCGGGCGGTTTCAGCTTATACGGGACGAGAAAAGAATTGGCCTTTGTCACAAAATCCATGTGACCGCCCCAGCCTGTCGCGATGACCGGGGTTCCGCTGGCCAGCGATTCCAGGAAGGGCAGACCGACGCCTTCGCCGCGCGTGGGAAGCACGAACGCATCGCCGGCGGTATAAATCCCCCGCACCGTACGGGGGCTGGCAGGTCCGGTCAGGAGATGAAGGGGGGCCGTCTTGTGCCGGATTCCCAGCCTTCTTTTGTAAGAGGCAATGCGGCCGCGAATCCATGTGCCCGATTCTTTGGCGCTGAATCCGCTTGTTTTGATCAGCAGCGCCGCGCGGTCCCGGGCGGAAAATTCCTCCCAGAAAGCCCTGAGCAGGGTTTCGGGGTTTTTGCGGTGCTGGAAAGTGAAGACGGAGACGAACAGGAAAGAGCCCTTTTTTTTCACGGACAGCTTCTTATTCCGGGGATGAAACGCGCGTGAGTTTACTCCGTGCGGAACGATGTATACGGGTACGCGGACCCCGCTTCTTCTCATGGCGGCCCGGTTCTGAACGGAAGGCACGCAAACGGCATCGAACCGGTTGATGTTCGGGAGCCAGTTCCGGGGGATTTTCGTCGTTTCCCAGACCGCATTCAAGATGAGATAATCGTACTTCTTTCTCGCTTGGGCGATGTTCAGGGTATGCGGCAGGCGATGGTAAACCAGCACTTTCGGCTTGCTGCGGACCAGAGGTCTGCGCGCCAAGGCAAGCATGAGCCTTTTGGACGGGGTGTAGAGGGCCGAACGCCTGCGCTTGGGAGTTACTTTGACGTTGACGCCCAGCCGGTGCAGCGCAAGCACATATTCACGGCCGGCGGTTCCGATTCCGTTGTCGCCCAGTAAGGGCCCGTTCCATATGACTTGATAATGACTCACCGTTATCCATCCTTTTTCGCAATATAGGCAGAAAATCTTTCATCCGTTCTTACTCTCTTTAAGGAGATACGCGCTTTGCGGCTACACATGGAAAGCATTACTTTAGTTTACGGAGGCTCTTCGGGGTTTGAAACGGATAAGCAACTATTTTGGTCTATCACCCGGAGGTACAAAGTCCCGTATACGAAACGGACGAAATAAGCGGAATTGTAGTTGACCGCCGCCATGTGACGTCAAGCAACGCGTGGTGCGGAAGGGCTTGACCACAACGTGTTCACGAGCGTGTTCACGGCATCACAAGAATACCCAGCGTATGCATCACAAGATCTGAAAATGCGGAAGGGAGAAAATGCGCAGCCGCGCTTCTTTGAAAAAGGGACGAATGAAGGCTGTTTCCCGATCTTTGTAAAAATAGGAACGGCTGCACACCGCGGCTAGAACAGACGCCTTTTCCATCCGGTGTCCGCTCTCATATATATAAAGGAGCGGTCTATGAAAGAAAATCTATCCGGATCCGAAAGGTGGCCGATAGCATGGCGGTACCCGCGAGGTTTAACAAGTGGTCCAAATATAAGTTTATGAGAAAAACCGCCGGGCTTGTCCCCCATCTGCCGGCAACGAGCCCGCTGTCGGAAAGTGCCTTCCGGGAAATGGCGGAGCGTTACGGCAGGGTCGTTGTGAAACCCGTTGGCGGGATGCAGGGGCAGGGCATTTTTCATGTATCGAGCCTGCCGGACGGCCAGTACGAAGTGCAGCATGAAAACCGCAAGATCAAGCTGGCGGGCAGGAGGAAGACTTACGCTTTTCTGAGTAAGAAAGTCGGCTCCCAAAGCTATATCGTCCAGCAGAGTATCGACCGTGCGACAGTCGGGGAGAGAGCTTTCGATCTGCGTATTATCGTTCAGCGGAAAAAAAATTCAAGCCGCTGGATCGTCACCGGGCGGGTGGCGAAAGTCGTGGGCAGCGGCTATTTCGTCTCCAACACATCCAGGAAGGGCAAACTCCTGCTTCTGGACGAGGCGCTCGGCCGCTCCTCGCTTTACAGGTTGTCCCGGAGAGTACTTCAGGAGCGGATCGATGAGGTCGCCCTAGCGTGCGCGAAGACACTGACGGAACATTTTCCGAGGCAGGTCATTTACGGCATTGATATCGGGCTGGATAGGCGCGGGAATGTGTGGATTTTCGAAGGCAATTTGTACCCGGCCATGTCTCATTTCGTGAAGCTCAAAGACAAGACGATGTACCGCCGCATCAAGGCTTACGGCGAAGGCCAGTAAAGAACGAGGAAAGGGGACGCGCGGCATGTTCAGAACGATGATGAAATCCAAGCTCCACCGGGCCACCGTTACGGAGGCCAATCTGAATTATGTAGGAAGCATCACGATCGACGAAGACCTGATGGAGCTTGCGGATCTTCTGCCTAACGAAAAGGTACAGATCGTGAACCTCAACAACGGATCGCGGATGGAGACCTACACGATAACGGGTCCCAGGGGATCGGGATGCGTCTGTCTGAACGGGGCGGCGGCAAGGCTTGTACAGCCGGGAGATGTCGTCATCATTATTTCCTACGCTTTAATGAGTGAGGAAACGGCGGCGGACTACGTGCCCAAAGTGGTTATTTTGGAAGAAGGAAACAAAGTCGCACAAGACCGTTACGAGGAAAAGCACTCCACCGTGCTGGATCCTTCCTGACGGTTCCTCCCTTAAGGCACAGCAGTAAAAGACCCGAAGACCCTCCCGGAGCAATTTGACGGAAGGGTCTTCGGGCTGCCGTTATAACCCTGCGGAGCGCTGAAGGCGCTGGGCGATTTTCATGAAATCTTCCATGGAAATGCCGGGCGCAAATTCTTCGGGAACCTCCTCGAAATCGGGAACGGGCCCCGTATGCTCCGGTATTCCCTCGATGACTTCAAGAGGCTGGCCGTCTTCGGGATGCTCGCCTTTCCATATGTAGCGGATATCCTGGTAGTCGGTATCGCTGAATGTGTACAGCTTCCGGTGAATGCCCTGCGCTTCGAACTTGCGCGTCGTTTCGAAAGCACTGTTGCTGAGATTGGGTACCGGGAGCATCTTCGTGACGTCCACGCCCGTGGCCACCTCGAGAGCTTTGGCGTAAGCGACAATATGCACGCCTCCCCGGACGAGCAGATAGCCGATCATTTCCCGGGCGACGGGATGACTGGTCATCTCGTACACGCGCATTTTGTGCGTCCGTGCGCCGCACTCCAGGAAGAAATTATGCAGCAGGTCGAGAATAAGATTGCCGCTGGTAAACACATAATCCCCGTTCCAGGGCTTGCCCATGGAATCGACGGGCATGGAATTTTGGGCGGCGAAAATAAAGTGCTGGGTATTCCGTTTGTCGACGGCATCCCGCATGGGGGTAATATCCGGGTCGCCCGGAAAGGTCGAGCCCGTCAGCACCAGATTGATCGTATTGGCGACAAGCTCGACGTGGCCGAATTCTTCCGCGGTAATGCTTGAGACAAGATCGTAAAAGGGCTTCAGTTTCTTTTTGTTGCGGAAATTAAAGGACTGGTACATATAATTGTTCAGCGTGGACATTTCACCGAAACGTCCCCCGAGGAGTTCCTGAACGGCGGCAGCGGCATTGGCATCGGGCTTATCCGGCTTCGGCAGTCTCGATGGCCAGACGGTTAAAGCGTTTAATCAAGACAGTTTCCTCCAAACCGCGTAATGTAGATAACGTTACGGTTAGACATATGTGGCAAGGCTTGGCAAATATGCTCCGCTTCCGGACGGGTTTGACACGTTCTCAAAGCGGGTGGACCCGTCTCTCTTTTCACCGCACCGATCAATGAATTTAACCAGTAAATTACCAGATGTCTGTTTAGGAATCTCTCAACCGGGTAAGTAATAGGCGTAGGCGGCAGTTAAACAAGACTTTCCAAGAAGCCTGCAAATTTACCGTTTGAGGAGTGGATCATCATGGCTGACAAAATGTCTCGAGAAGAAGCAGGACGCAAAGGCGGAGAAGAAACCGCACGCACGCACGACAAAGATTTCTACCAGGAAATCGGCCGTAAAGGCGGCGAATCCCGTGGAAACGACAGCGGCAGCAATGACGGCAAGATGAGCCGCGAGGAAGCGGGAAGAAAAGGCGGCCGCAGTTAAGACGATGAATAGACACTCGACATATAAAAAGACTTGCAGCCCCGCGCTGTAAGTCTTTTTGCCGTGCCGATGAAAACGGGCGCAGAGGATTGTTCACGGAATCGTTACAAATAGGGCCCAGGTGAGCTATCCCTCTTTTACGGGCTTCCCGGTATAATAGGTTGGGTCAGCGGGAAAAGATGAAAGCAGCCGTAAGGCATAAGGCTATGCGATTTAGGGGGATTGAACATATATGAAGGCTTATAAACGGGAATATAGCGCCGGTTCCTCCGGCTTTAAGTTCATGGGGCGAAGAGGGATCGGCACGGCCATTCTTCTGCTGGCGCTGACGGCGGCGCTCGCCGGCTGCGGCTCGGGAGGCGGCGGACATGAAGGGCACGGCGGTCAAGGCGCGGGCCAAGGGACAATCGACACGCTGAATCCGATCGAGGCTAAAGTAAAACTGCCGGCTGAACCGGTCAAAACGGGGACGGAAGCGTCGGTTGAAGTGACCGTCACGCAGGACGGCAAGCCCGTGGACGATGCGGACGAGGTTCTTTTCGAAGTATGGAAAGAAGGAACGGCGGACGACAAACATGAGAAAATCAAAGGAATTCACGGCAAAGACGGCTTATATACGCTAAAAAAGAAATTTGAGGAGCCGGGAACGTATTTGATTATTTCCCACGTCACGGCAAGAACGATGCACACGATGCCGCAGGTGAAGCTCCAGGTGGAATAGGCTCAAGCCGGATGCCTCTATCAACCCGGTGTGACGCCGGGCGTCGCGTGCCGGGAGCTTCGCGCGGTGCGGTGCGAAGAGCATGGGCGGGCAGGTCCGGATGAAGATCATCCGGGCTTTTTTTGCAGGCCGGTGAGAAGACCGGCGTTGCCGTGTTTACGGGGCCGCGCTATACTCAAGTCAGACAAACCGTACAGGCTGAGGAGGATGAGGACGTCATGACATTCAAATGGGACGGTCATACGCACACGAAGTTTTGCTATCACGGAAATCCCGCCGAAGAACCGGCGTATTTGGACCGTGCGGTGGAGCTCGGATTTGAGCGCTACACGATCAGCGAGCATCCGCCGCTGCCGGATAAGTGGCTGGATGATCCGAAGCTGATGGCGGAGATGGCCATGCCGATGGCGGAGCTGCCGGACTATTTGGCATACGCCGAAGAGATGAAGGCCAGATATGCCGGCAGAATCGAAGTAACCGTGGGCCTTGAAATGGATTACCTGCACGGCAGGGAAGACTTCTCCGACGCGCTGCTGGAGCAGTACGGAAGCCGGCTTGAAGACGTCGTCGTATCCGTCCATTTCCTTCCCGGCTCGGGCGGCATGCGCTGCATCGACTACACCGCGGACGATTTCCGCGAAGGCCTGCTCGCTCACTACGGAAGTATGGATGCCGTAGCGGAAGAGTACTACAACCACGTCGAGAAGGCGATCGAGTGGGCGGCCAAGCTGCCCATGCGCAAGCGTCTCGGCCATGTGCAGCTCATCGAGAAGTTCCGGCAGGCGCTCCCGCCGATCAGCCCGGAACTGATCGAGCGCAGGCTGAACGCGCTGCTGCCCAAGCTCCAGGAGGCCGGCGTCGGCATCGACGTGAACGTCGCCGGTCTGCGGGTGCCGACCTGCGGGCAGACCTATGTGCCGCAGTGGTTCTTTGCCGCCTGCGCAAGCCGGGGCATTCCGCTCGTTTACGGCTCCGACACGCATAGGCCGGAGCATGTGGGCGCGGACTGGGCCTGGTTCGAGACCGCTTCGGGCGGGGGCCGCGCCGAAAGCTGAGAGAAGCGGGCTTGTGAATCCGCGCACGGAGCCGGGGCTTCGAAGCCCGCTTAAAGCTTTAGGCCGTAAGGGAAGTTTGCCCTTACGGCCTCCTATCCCCGCGGAAAGCCGCCGGAAATAACAAAGCACCGCCACGGAAGTTGCCGCATAAACGGGCTGTTTCCGGAGGCGGTGCTTTGTTGCGGCAGGCGGTTTCCGTGCGCGCGACAGCCCGCGGAGCAGGCTCCTCTCTCCGCGGCTGCGGCCCTCCCTTGTTCTACATCAGAAGAACAAGGGTCAGCAGATCGAACAGGGCCAGCGTCAGGATCGCGTCGTTGGCTCCGGAACCGGGATAACCCGGAGGGTTTCCGGGAAAACCGGGGTATCCCGGGAATCCGGGAAATGGGGGCCTCGGGGGATAGAAGTAGCCTCTTTCTTCGGTTTGCTCCGGCGTCGGCGTCTGGCCGTTCTCCCGGGTCTTTCCGTATCCGTTGACGTGGCCGGAAATATACCCCTGCCCGTATTCCGGATACGGCGTGTAACCGTGCCCCTCGCCTTGGCCTTGAGGGCCGGATACTCTAAGCCGGACATAATTCGGGTCCACTCCGATAATCACTCCGTCATACGTGCGGCCCGATTTGGTCTGCACCCGGACGTGACGGTTCAGATACGATTTGCACAAACAATAGAAATCCTCTTTATACATAGCGAACATCCCTCCGTTTTCCGTACTCTTCCCCCCAGCATATGTGCGGGCGCCCTTCCGGGCGTGGGCATCCGGCTGTTTTTGGGCCCTGCTTTACCGGGCGGAAAGCATCAGCAAAATTCGGGCCGCTTTAAGAACCACTGTTTTTTCTCGCCGACGAGCGAAGATTGCCCGGCCGTGTACAAATTCTAGCGGGATTGTTTTCATAAAGGAGGGAATGGCCCCGTGCGCGGCATCCTTCCTTTTTCTCTTGACAAGAAGAAGGCCAGCCCCTAAAGTAAATAAAAATTTATAGGGAGGCGCCGAGATGAGAATATGCCGTGCCGACGAAGAAATCAGTCTTGAATTACTGGAGCTTAAGCATGCGGAAGCCCTGTTCCGCCTGACGGACGAGAACCGGGAGCAGCTGGGACAGTGGCTGTTCTGGGCGAACGATACGAAAGAAGCCGGAGATTCCGCCGTCTTTATCCGGTCTACGCTGCAGGCGTTCGCGGAAGGCAAAACGCTGGCCGCCGCCATCATGGTCCGGGGTGAACTGGCCGGAGTGATCGATTATCATGCGATCGTTTCCCCTCACGGAAGGGCCGAGATCGGGTATTGGCTCGGGCAGGCCCATCAAGGACAAGGAATTATGACCCGCGCGTGCCGGGCGTTCATCGGTTACGGTTGGTCCGAAATGAACCTCAACCGCATCGTCATTATGGCGGATGTCGAGAACGCGGCAAGCCGGGCTATTCCGGAGCGGCTTGGGTTTACTCTCGAAGGTGTGATGAGAGAGTGGGAGATCAAAGAGAGCGGGAAGCGCGATATGGCGCTTTATTCGATTCTGCGGAGTGAGTGGCCGGAAGATTGAATTTTTTGGATAAAAAGAAGAATCCCGCCCGTTCCCGTGCTAAAATAAGAGTCGACCGGCGTTATTGCGCCTGAAAATCAGAACGGATCAGGAGGAGATTGTATGCTATTGGAAGTGATCGCAACGACAGTCGGCGACGCAATCGCGGCCGAGAAAGCCGGAGCGGACAGGCTGGAACTGGTGACCGGCATGAAGGAGGGCGGATTGACCCCGAGCGCGGGCCTTATCGAGGGCACGGTGCGCAGCGTGAAAATTCCTTCCGCCGTCATGGTGCGTCCTCACAGCAAATCGTTTGTTTACGACGAGGACGATGTGCGCGCGATGCGCAGGGATATCCGGCTTATCCGCGAAGCCGGGGCCGCCGGTATCGTGATCGGCACGCTTACGCCGGAGAACGAGATCGACGTTCCGGTGCTCGAAGCGCTGCTGGAGGAAGCCGATGGGCTGGAAGTGGTCTTCCACCGGGCGTTCGACGCCGTGCCGGATCAGATTGCGGCCTTCCGGCTGCTCTCCGGTTATAAGCAGATCAGCCGCATTCTGACATCGGGCGGTAAACCGAGCGCGCTGGATGCCGTGGACCGGATGAAAGAACTGGTGGAGCTGAGCCGCGATTCTCACATCACGATTTTGGCAGGCAGCGGACTGAATGCGGAATCCCTCGAATCTTTCGTAAAAGATACCGGCGTGACGGAAGTTCACTTCGGCGGCGCCGTCCGCGGTCCTAAAGGCGTGGAAGACGATATCGCCGCCGAGAAAATCGGGGAGATCCGCGATATACTGGCGCGTTGTTAGCAGACAAGCCCCGTGAGACGGGAAAGGTGCGGGACGGACGGGACCGATTTTTTTAAAAGAACCGGCCGCCCCCTGACAGCGGGAGCCGCCCGCCTTTCAGCGGCCCCCGAAAAGGTCTTACAGGCAGGCCGGTTTTTCCTTAACGGGGAGAAACCGGCTTGTTTGCCGGTTGCGGCTGTCGGCCCCTAGGGATCGAGCGGCGTGCTGAGCTTAAAAGTGATGCCCTGCGCATGCTGAGCCTAAGTTGAGCGGTGCCGCTTCCGGAACGGGCCTTGCCTGCCGGACCTGATATGTTCTGAGCCTTGCTCGAAAAGGCGGATTCCCGTTAACCCGTCCGCCAGACGGATAGGCAAAAAAGGCTGTCCCACTTAAAGTGAGGCAGCCTTTTTTGCATATTCGATCATGGGGGGTAGAAACTCAGGTTAAGCCGGGCAGCTGTTGCAGGAAGACCGAATCGTCGTCTTAATCCCGCTTTTCCCATTTACGGCTGGATGTTTGTGTAAGCCGTAAGCAGACTGACCGTAAGGAGCAGCGCGCCAAAGGCGTACTTGTACATTCTTGTCGGCACAGTGGACATGGAAGACTCTCCTCCTCTTATTTATTCCTCTTCATTATACAATAAACAAAATGCTTCAGTTGTAAACATTCTGTAATGGTTTCTTTCACAAATGATCGTTATTTCATTTTTTTAAGATCGGTCAAGGAATAAAACGTTCCGCGCCAGTAGACACCGCCTTGCTTGAGCGCCAGTCCTACGGACCGGACAAGCACGTAGACGAGCAGAGCCGCACTCGCCGGAATCGCAAGGATATCGAGGCCCGGTGTACCTGCCATCATCCGGATCTGCTTCCGGTAAAGAGCCGTCATAATTAATACGCTGGCCAGATGGACGAGACTGCGCCAGTCGCCGTAGAGAAGCATGCCGAGCCAGGGAAACGTAAACAGCAGGAGCTGGCCGGCTCCTGCGGCGGCGGCCAGAGAAACCTTGTAGCCGAAACCGGAGAACAAGTTTTTCTCCAGCCCCCGGATTGCCGCTATCATGCTCGGATACCATTCGACCTGGAGCCTGCTGCGCCCCGATGCCAGCCTCTGGCGGAGACCGGCCAGCTTCACCCGCGCGCCGAGCTGGAGATCGTCGTCCGGCCGGAGGGCGATCGCTTCGTGTGTCCCGATCGCTTCATAAGCCCGCCGGTGAATGAGATTGAACGCGCCGATGCCCATGCCGCCTTTACGTTCCCCGTCCAGATTCGCGCGCCACGGCCGGATGAACAGGCTCAGGGAGAAGAGGAAGTGGCGGATAAAGCTGCGCAGCCAGAAGGTGGGCGCCGTCATGCGGGGCGTAAGCGTCAGATGGTCCGCATGCTCGCTCAGCGCAAAGCCTACCGCTTCCATCACCGTATCCGGGTGAAAGCGGATGTCGGCGTCCGTAAACAGCAGCCACTGACCGCGGGCCTGACGGTAGCCCTGGTACAGGGCGTGGTTTTTGCCGAGCCATCCGCCCGGCAGGCGGGTCACGTGGATTACCCGCATGGGAATGCGGACATCCCCGCGCTCCTCGGACCAGCGTTTGAGCTCGTCCAGCGTGCGCCCGGTCCCGTCCTGCGAGCGGTCGTTTACAACGACCAGCTCCAGCCGGGGATACGTTTGCGCGAGCAGATGCCGCACAGTATCGCGGATCGTCGTTTCTTCCTCTTTGGCCGCGATAATAACCGAAACGAGAGGAGGAGGTTCCGGGAGCGGACCGGAAGGGGGCAGTTCGCGGAACAGCTTCACGCTCCGCAGGTGATCCGCCAGCACGGCCAGCCAGTAGAGCAGAATAACCAGAGCGAATATTCCGGCTATGGACATGAGCAGCCTCCTTATGGAACAATAATAGGGAACTAGGGATAAAAGAGTGGCCGGAGCTTGCGGCGAAATTCAGGTGAGTAGAAGCCGTCCGCACATCCGGCCTTGTATAAACAAGGCTCTTCCTTTTTTGGTGTTCGGATATCGCAAGATATCGGCGCACACGGCACCGTATAATTGCAGGGTACATGATAACGGCAGACCATGGCACCACATAACGGGGTGTTTTGCGGCGCCCTTGCCGATTCGTTCTCACAGTACTCCTGCCGATACGTCACGACCGTGACATACAGCTGTTCCTGACAATTTGCCCAAACAACGTAACCTGATGCCCAAACAACGTAACCTGAGAAAGGAGGCCCTCGCATGGACATTTCCCGGAACGACGCGGAAGCCGCAAGCCTCGCCAAACCATCGGCTCCCAAAGCCTCCAAAGACGGCTACTGGAAGAAAGTAGCCGGAAGACAGCTCCCCGCCTTCTTCTCGGAAATCCGGGAAGAAGCGGGCGCCGGGCTTCCGTGCGTGTTCGTCTGCATCGGCACCGACCGCTCGACGGGAGACGCCCTCGGTCCGCTCGTCGGTTCCATGCTGGCCGAAGCCGGCTACAGCGTCATCGGCACCCTGGAGCATCCCTGCGATGCGAGCAATCTCGTGCGGCGCCTGGCGGAGATCCCGGCGGGAGCCGCGGTCATCGGCATCGACGCGTGTCTGGGACAGCCGTCTTCCGTCGGGCTGTACCAGGTGTCGAACCGGCCGATTTTCCCGGGCAAGTTGCTCGGCAAGAACCTTCCGCTCGTCGGCGACTACACCGTCGCCGCCATCGTGAACGCCGACGGCCCCAGGCAGTACGCCGTGCTTCAGACGACCTCGCTGAACCGGGTCATCGGCATGGCCCGGGAGATCGCCGGCGCCGTCCAAGCGGCATTCCCGCCGCCTGCCCGCGTCTAAGCCTGCCGGGGCCGTGAGCAGCGGCGCTACGGGTTCTTCCGGCGGATGATAGCCCCGCCGCCGTGCGGAATTCCGGCCCGCGCCGGTCGTACAAGCTCCTAACGCCGCCGCGCCCGCTGCGCCAAAAGCGGCTGCCTCTAGGCTGCGCCCCCAGTGGAAATCTGCAGCGGTTTTGCCCCGGCGGGTGAAGGCCCCCTCAATATGCTATCATTATACAATTGCGCCGCTAAGTTGCGAAGCCTGCGTCCCTGAGTCCGCCCGATGAACCCGCGGACAACCAGCCGCAGGCTTGTATGCTTTTGTAAACTTTCTTCGCCGCACACACGAATAAAACAGGGAGATGAACCATACACATGAGAAACGGATTTGGCGGAGGACTGGGTGATCGGAACGGGGGAAGAATGCCCAAAGCGACCCTCAAAGAAGTATCCCTGCGCCGCATTTTGGGACTGTTCCGGCCTTACCGGGGACAATTGACGGTGATCGTCCTGCTTGCTCTCGGAGGAGCCGTACTCGGCCTCGTTCCTCCGCTCGTTATGAAAGAAATCATCGACATCGCCATCCCGCAGCAGAGTTTCCGGCTGCTTGCCGTCTTTGCCGTACTGCTTGTCGCTCTGCCGCTGCTCAGCGGCATGCTCGGAGTGGCGCAGAATCACTTGAACACGAAAGTCGCCCAAGGCGTCATGAGAGACCTGCGGATGACCCTTTTCCGCAATCTCCAGCGGCAGTCCATGTCTTTCTTTACCGCAGCCCGGGCCGGGGAAGTGGTCCAGAGGCTGACGGAGGATATCCAGGCGGTCCAGACCGTCGTCACCAGCCTCGTCGTGTCGTCGATTACCCAGATCGTCGTCGTCGTCACGACCGTCGGCATCCTTTTCGCCCTCGACTGGCGTCTGGCCATCGTGGCGCTGATCATCCTGCCCGCCTTCATTTTGCCCGTACGCAAAGTTTCCGGCGTCCGCAAACGCCTGCGCGGAGAAACGCAAAAAGTCCGCGCCGATATGTCGGCGCAGCTCGGAGAGATTTTCGGCGTTTCCGGCGCTATGCTCACCCGGATTTTCACGCGGGAGAAAGAGCAGGAGGAGCGGTTTAACGGTATGAACCAGCAGGTGATGGATCTGGAGCTCCGTCTTAACCTGATCGGCCGCTGGTATATGATGTTTCTCGGAGTGCTGGGCCCGCTCGGCACCGCCGTCATTTATATGTACGGAGGCTACTCCGTCATCCAGGGGAGTATGAGCATAGGCGGTATCGTGGCCTTTGCGGCTTATCTCGGACGGCTGTACAGTCCCGTCGGGACCCTGCTTAACCTGCATGTGGAAGTCGCGACCGCGCTCGGCGTATTCCAGCGCATTTTCGATTATCAGGATATGAAGGCCGAAGTGGAGGAGAAGGAGGGAGCGCCCGGGCTTCCTCCGGTGCGCGGAAGCATAGCCGTACGCGATGTTTCATTTGCCTACTCGCCGGGTAATACGGTTCTATCCGATATTTCCTTCCAAGCGGAAGCGGGTGAAGTTGTTGCACTGGTCGGTCCCAGCGGAGCGGGCAAATCGACCCTTATCAGTCTGATGGCAAGACTCCATGATCCGACGGAGGGCACTATAGAGATAGACGGATTCGATGTGAAAAAGGTTAGTCTGTCGTCGCTCCGCCGTCAGATTGCCTACGTGACGCAGGAATCGTTCCTCTTTCATGCCACCGTGCGGGAAAATCTGCTCTTCGCCAAAGAAGACGCCACGGAGGAAGAGCTTGCGAATGCCTGCAGGCAAGCGTATATTTACGACTTCGTGCAGTCTCTGCCGCAGGGATTCGACACCATGGTCGGCGAACGCGGACACCGTCTTTCGGGCGGTGAACGGCAGCGTCTGGCAATCGCCAGAGCCCTGCTCAAAAACCCGCGCATCCTGATTCTGGACGAAGCGACTTCCCACCTGGATTCGGAATCCGAAGCTTTCGTTCAGGCTGCCCTGGAGCAGCTGATGAAAGAACGGACGACGCTGGTCATTGCGCACCGCCTCTCGACGATTCTTCATGCGGACCGTATTCTGGTTCTGCAGAAAGGAAGAATTGTGGAGTCGGGCACCCACAAGGAAATGATGGAAGTTGACGGTCTCTACGCACGTCTGTACCGGACGCAGTTTCGCGGACAGACAAATGACACAATGGCCCCTTGAATCTAAACAAAGAACACCGATGGTTCCAATCGGATATTTCGGAGTACGGCGGGAGATGCGTACTGTAACGAATTCAAAGGAGGAATTTCCAATGAAGGAGTTCAGTAAGACGCTGGCAACGATGACGAGGCCCTTTTCATTTGTTCACAAGACGTTAAGCGAGTTTGGTTTCGTGCGTCCCCGGACCCATGAGAACCAACTATATGTCACTACCTTTGCGGATTCCATTACGCAGCGGATCTACACGCTGGCCGTACCGACCCGGCTTCTGGAGAACGGGCATACGGAAGTATACCTGGGCCACACCCGTTTCGATACGGAGGAGCAGCCGCCTTCCCGTGTCGTGGAAGCGGCCATCTGCCGCATGAAAGAGCTTGCCGACTATTTGAACCAGCCGAACAAACGCCCTCACACCGTCGAGACGGCCAGCAACGGGTACATGGCGACGGATTCTTACGATCTCCGCAGGCTGGGCAACGAAATGAAAAAAATGAAAACCAACAGCGAGTTGAAGCAAACCGGACTGATTCCCGATCCCATTCAGTAGCTCCCATAGAAAGGGTCAGGAGACCCCGCTGCGGCGCGGGTCTTTTCTGATTGCGTTTTTTCCGGCAGCTTCAGCTCCGCTGTTTCCATATACGAACAAAAGGAGTGTTGACGATGACACCGATTCATCATATAAACTACCGGAACGAACATAATGAGGTATACTGCTGCTTGAGAAATAAAGTCGTGGAGCTGGACGAGCGGCAGAAGAGCGATTTCTGCAGCGGCTGTCAGATGTTTGCGGGCTTTGCGGGAGGCAAAGGCGTGGAATGCGAGTGGGAGGACATGAGGGATGTGCCGAATCCGATGCAGGTGCTCGATCCCGTGAAGGAATTTATGAGCAACCAGATCCGCAAGATCGAACTGGACGATCTGACCGTCATGGCACATGGAAACTAAATCCTATAAAGTGTGTATGCCCGCATGGGACATACACTTTTTTTATTTTTACGCTTTTAAATATCCATTACATCCCTTATAACTTTGCATCTTTATGCAACAATTATGCATGATTTACGTCTGAAATTAAGTAAGTCACTTTCATCACACACAGAAGGGAAAGAACAGCATGAACAATGGAATGAAAAAAGGACTGGCCGTTCTGGCCGTATCCATGGCCATGACAACGGGGGCGGCATACGCATCGCCGGCTGTCGTTACGAAGGCGGACAACATCGTCCCGATCAGTGCGGCAGTTTCGGAGTCCGTACAAGTGACCGTCAACAATCAGGTTCTGGAAGCGGAAGGATACGTGAAAGCGGGTGCTCAGGAGGCAATGATTCCGCTTCGCGCCGTGGCCGAAGCAATCGGTATGGAACTGAAATGGAACCAGGAGGATTACTCCGTCGAACTGTCCAAGGACCGTATCTGGACGCTCGTGAAAACCGGTGAAGACCGTTATGTGTTGAACAAAATGTACAAGACGCTCGGCACCGCTCCCGAGCTTGTAAACAGCAAGCTTTACGTACCGGCTTCGTTTGCCGGCGAAATTCTTCATGGAACGGTAACGGCGAAAGGCAATTCCGTTTCCATTTCTTTTGACGAGAAGAAGGAGAACGTCATGACTAAAGGCGTTGTAACGTCCATCCGCAACGCGGAAGGCTATAAAGCCGTTCAAATCCAAGGCTTCGGTACGGCCGGAATCGTACTCAACGTGGGCGACGACACGGTATTTGCCACTGACAAAGGAGACAAGCTTACGTTCGATCAGCTTGCGCTCGGTCAAATCGTCGAAGCGGAGCACGCCATGGTCATGACAATGAGTCTGCCGCCTCAAACGCCTACATACAAGATTACCGTATCCGGCTACTCGGCGGATGCCGAGAAGTTGCTTGGCACTTCCGGCACTGTAGAAGAAGTGCGTACGGGGGATGACGGCAGCCAAAGCTTGACCATTAAAGGTCAAGGGCTTACCGAGCAGTCCCAGAACGAAATCGTTCTGCGTCTTTCCGATAACACGGAAGTGATTGATAGACAAGGCGCCAAAGCGGACAAGAAGGCGCTCGTGAAAGGCGCGAAAGTCATCGGCTTCTACAACGGCGTCATGACGAAAAGCCTGCCTCCTATCGGCGGAGCGGTGAAGATCGTCGTAGACTCTGAGCCGGAAGCGGCTGCGGCCCAAGCGGAGTAAAGACAAGTTAGCGGAATCCGCACTCGAATGAAATAAGGCAGTTCCCGTCTTAAAGCGGGGGCTGCCTTTTTTATTCAGGTATAATCTTTCTTTTTCAATCTATGAAAAGGAATTATTTTTTAAAAATAATTGAAAACTATGGCTAATTCTGGTATCTATAGGATAAGACTATTCTGCTAGGTTTACTGTGTTAACCTGAAACGCCGTTAAAACCGGCTTGTTTTATACATTACGCAAGGGGGAGGCTCCGCTGATGACAATCTCGATCTACACGGATGACCCGGATATGGCCCACGTACTTTCCTATTTGTTTAATGAAACGGCTTGTTCCGTTTACGCGAGATCCCGGCTCGGCAGCCTCCCGGAACCGGACAGCGGGCAGGCGATACTGGCTGTGGACAGCCCGGACGAGTCCGACTGGCTCCGGCTTAAACGGTCCGTCAAGCAGGGAACGGCGACTTTCTTGATGATCCGTGAGCCCATGACTCCGCTGGAAGCGGTCTATGCCAGAGAAATCGGCATAAGCGAAATATTAATGGACCCCGTCGCCCGTCTCAAAAGCAAGGCTGCCGAAACGCCGGATAAGCTGATCTCCGTGCTGGCCTGTCCCGGTATGTATGAATCCGCGGCAGGTTCCGAGCTTGTCTATCTCGGAGAAGGGACCTATTTTCATCCGAAACAGTTCTGCATCAAACACGGTCATGCAAGGACCGAGCTTTCGGAGAAAGAAGCGGCGCTGCTTTCGTTTTTTGTGGAAAACGAAGGGATTGTCGTGACCAAACACACGATCGCGGAAAAATTGTGGGACGGGTACATCCAGCCGGACGGGATTTCCAAAGTGATCGCCAGAATGAAGAACAAGCTGGGGCCTGCCCGCATATTGATTTCCTCCAGGCAGCTGGGCGGATTTATGTATGTAAAAGAGCGCGAGCCGGCGGAGTACGCCGTTACCCGGCGTCTAGAATAAACCCCTGCCCCGCTTGGGTGCGGGACAGGGGTCGAGATTAAGCCGTCAGCGAGGCAATTGCCCCGGCCCGATACGTCTTTTATTTTAAATAAGCCGATTTAATATAGTAGAATTCATAGTCCGAAGCGGAGAAGTTGGCGAAGGAAGCTTTAAGTCTGTCGTTGGTGTGAGCGCTGAACTGCATCGTGACCGTATCGTTGGCAACCACAAACATGACATGCGAGTATTTCAAGGCGCTGATGAAGCCGCCTGCGGGAGTCGTCGTTTTGGTGGTCTTATAGAAGTAGCCTTTCTTGTCGACCATATACTGCTTCAATCCGTTGGAGATGTTACGGCCGGTGTTTACCCAAGCCAGGCTTTCGGGTTTCCAGGTGCTGTCCGTCGGGATTCCGCCGGCAAAAATCGCTTGGGAAACGTAGTTGGCGCAGTCCACCCCGCCGTTTTCGGTATGCTTGGCATATTTCGGATTCCATTTGCTCGTGTCATAGCCGGATGCGTTCGTTGTGTTCGAGGTCCACTTGTTGGCATAATCCCTGGCGGCAATCCGGTCGTAGGTAACGGCCGCAAGCGGCTGGACCAGAGAAGCTTCGGCGGGATTCTTCACAAGGAAGTTTTTGTTGGTCGTTACGGCTTCCGTGACAAATTCTTCGCCGTTTTCGATCATGTCGGACTCATTGGAAGGAATAAAATAATCCGCGGGAATCCAGTCGACCAGACCGTTCAAAAATTCCAGATTGGCGTTGTTAAGGTCGGGGCTGCCGTTTACGATAGGAGCCGTAATCCGGAAGGAATCGTTCTGTTCCGTCGAAGTTCCGATATACTCCTGGAGATCTTTCATCCGGTCGTTGACGACCTGTTCCGCATCCGCGGAGCTTGCGTCTTTGCGCAATTTCAAGACATTAAGCTTGCTCTTCAATCCTTTCACGTAAGGCAGCTCGTCGACCGATTTCGCTTTGAGCGTTTTATTCAAGGAAATGTTCACACGGGCCGTCAACCGGTTGTCTTTAACCGCATAATCCGACGTGGATAATTCAATGGAATTAATCGTGTAATAAGGGCTATAGGCTTTTTTGACGAAATTTTCGACTTCCGTTTGAACGGCCTTCCGGTAAAGGTCGTCTTTGGCGTTTAAAGGGGAGGTTTGGGCAAAAGCGGAAGACGTCGTAAAAGCGGAAATCAGCAGCAGAGAAGTGACCATTTTTTTAAGCATCATAAATAAATTCCCTCCTAAATTAAGTGGATGTAATGGCGGCGGATTCCGTCCGGATAAAATAAAGTGCTTTCGGGCTTTTATACGTTTTGCACCGTCACCTCCGTTTGAGTCTGATGTCTGGCATTGGGCAAATCCTTTACACTCTAAAAGATATACCAGGCGGAATATCGCGGATATAGCCAGAACGGGGATAACGGACCGGCATTACGGGGACAAACCGGAGGCATACCTGGGACAGCATTTTGAAAAAGTGTATCGAGAGAGTGTATCGAGAGAGCACGACGAGTGCGCGTACGTGAGGGCGTTCTGAGAGCGCACCAAGAGTGCATAGCGTGAGAGCACACCGAGAGCGTGCCAAGAGTACATACCGCAGCATATCGCGTCTCCGCATTGAAAAAGGCAGCTCCCGTCATCATACGGGAACTGCCTTTTATACTTCTGCGCCGCGCGGCGATTACAGCCGCCGGCTACTTGCTCTTGTCCGGATCTTCGGGCCGGCCGGACTTACGGAGAGAATCCTCCTCCGCAAGAGGCGTGCGGCCGGTTCCGGCTCCGTCTGCGGGAGCCGCCTCGGATACGGACCGTTCCGGCGCCGGGTCAGTCCCGGCGTCGCCGTCAGCCCGGGCGTCTGCGGGAGCACCGAGGCCCGCCGGAGCTTCGCCGCCGGACAGCATCCGCATCACCGGGCGCCCGTTTGCGCCGTCAGCCTGCAGCGCCGGCGTTTCCGCCGAAGGCCCGGAAGCGGGGTCCGCGTTCTGCGCGGGAAGCGCCGTATCGGCCGCGGCTGCGGTGCTTCCGGCTGCCGTCAGTCCAGCTGCCCGCGCTTCGGCGGCACGCGCCTCGGCTGCCTGCTCGGCCGCCGCTTTCTTTTTCTTGCCGCGGAGGAACCGCCACAAGGCAGCGAGGCCGGCGACAAGGATGACGCCGAACTTTTTCAGGAAGACGAGCAGCAGGCCGATCAGACCGACTTTTTTGGCGACCGCCAGGCCCGCGCCTCCGAGAATCAAGCCCGACAGACCGTATTCGGCCAGCTTGTCCGTTTTGGAGTTGTATTCTTCGTACCGCTCTCCGGCCTTAACCTGCAGCTTGGGCAGGATGGAGGAGGTCAAGACCTTGCGGTCCGCGGCGAGATTTTTCGGGTCGGACACGAGAACGACGGAGATCACGCCCTCCCGGGTAAGTACGTTGACGTTATAGTTGACGAATTTTTCGTCCTTGGAGTCATGGCCCAGCAGGGACCAGGAAAGGCTATGTATGTCATTGTCGTAAAAAGGCTTCACATCCCAGCCGTCGACGAACAGGCGGTTGGATACATCCCCTCTTTTGTTCGCTTCTTCCGTTCCGGTCTTGTAGCTTTCAAGAAGCTCGTCCGCATCGATTTTATCTTTCTCGTCATCTTTGACGTGACCGGTGTCGTCGTATTCGAAAATAACCGCCCAGTTCTGATTTTCGTCCTTCGGGAAGATCGATCCGATTTCACGGTTGTTTACGTGGGAACCGTTCTGCTGCTCAAACTTTTTGGTGTCGGTATCGTTTAAAAACACAAAATCTTTGGCCAGGTCCAGCTCGGCGATTTGGCCGAGTTCCACTTTTTTCGGCCCTTCCACCCAGTTTAAGGTTTCTTCAGCCGAGACGGGAGCCGTCCATAAAGAGACGCAGAGGGCTGCGCCGGTTACCAGGGATATTAACTTGGGAAGCTTCAAAATTTTCTCTCCTTTGTTTATAAATCCTTTATTTATTAAATATTGTTCATTATATATCTTATTAATTATTTTACAAGGTAAATAATGGTTAATATCCGCGTTTATTTGTTTCTCCGCTCTCGATGGTCTACACTATACATAAGTTTCGTACCCTAAATAAGAAATGAGGATGTCCAAGATGTACATTGCCGTAAATACCATCGAAGTTCCCAATCCTGCGCAAATGGTCGAAATGTTCCGCAAGCAGGCGCCCAACATGAAAGAACTCCAAGGCTTTCTCGGACTGGAAGTCTGGACCGACGAACAGTCGATTAAAGTGATCACGAAGTGGGAGAATAAAGATGCGTTCGAGGCGTACACCCAAAGCGAGGTTTTCAAACGTTCTCACGGCGGGCACGGAGGCCAGGAGATGAAACCGAAAGCGCGTCTATCGTATTTTGAAGGCGAGACGCTCATTTAAGGCAAAGCATCCGAAACTTTAACCCGCATCTATTCGTTTATAGAATAACGGCCCCGCTTCGGGGCTGTTTATATTTGTAGAGGTGCCTTTTAGGCCTAAGTTCCGCACTTCCCGTGGAATGACAAAGCGCCGGATGGCAAAATCTTCATGTATTTAACCCGTTTTTACGTTTTTAAACCAGGAGTGCTGCTTAATGAAAAAAACTGCCATAATAGCCGGAGCTTCGGGACTCATAGGCAGAGAGTTGATCTCTGTTCTTATCGCCGATCCCGGTTACGAGAAAATTATCGTTTTAGTCCGTAATCCTATCGAGGGGCGGGACAGTGAAAGCAAGTTTCATCAGATCGTGACGGATTGGAACCCGGAGGAGCTGGAGGAAGCTTTGCGCGGGGAATTAAAGCAGGCGGATGTCTTCTGCGCGCTGGGCACCACGATTAAGAAAGCCGGGACGCGGGAACAGTTCCGCCAAGTCGACTACGAATACCCGATGCTGCTGGGCAAGCTGGCCAAGAAGTACGGGGCCCGCCAATTTCTCGTCGTTTCCGCCATGGGAGCGAAGCGGGATTCCAAATTTTTTTACAGCCGGGTCAAAGGAGATCTGGAGCATGGTTTATCCGGATTGGGACTTCGTAAACTGCGAATATTCAGACCGTCCCTTCTGCTGGGAGACAGGGAGGAATTCCGTTTCGGCGAGAAAGCGGGAGCCGTTGCCGCGAAAGCCTTCTCTTTCCTGATGGCGGGGGGTCTTCGTAAATATAGGCCGATTACGGCTCAGCGGGTCGCCGCGGGAATGGCGGAAGCCGCCAAGCAAAAAGGGGAAAGTATCCGCATCTACGAATCGCACCAGATATAATGCGAAAGAGCCTTGCCGTTCACGATTGAACGGCAAGGCTCTTTTCGGTTTGCGCGGCATCCGGAAGGCTGCCGGTCACGACACGATCAGCGTCCACAGCTGCTTGCCGATCAGCACCGTGGTCATGATCAGAAAAAGCGGCTTAACGAAGGAGGCTCCCTTTCGGATCGCGAAACGGGTTCCGACCAGCGCACCTCCGATCATGGCGATTCCCATGGGAATTCCGTAAGTCAGGTTTACGGAGTCCAGCATCAGAAAGGTGACCAGGGCCCCGACATTACTGGCGAAATTAAGCACTTTCGAATTAGCGGAGGCTCCCACGAAATCAAAGCCGAGCAGCAGAAACAGAAAAATAAGGAACGAACCCGTTCCGGGTCCGAAAAAGCCGTCGTAAAAGCCGATTACGAAAGCACCGGCCGCCAGCCATAACCTGCTGCGCGGAGTGAGTCCGCTGAAGGTGGACGCCGCTCCCCAGTTTTTTTTGAGCAGGGTATAGACCGTCACGGCAATGAGCAGCACCACGACCAGCGGTTTAAGGAACTCGGACGGGATCCGGTGCACCAGCATCGCCCCGAGCATCGAGCCGGCCAGGGCCAGGGGAAAAAGAGCCGCCGCCAGCCGGAAATGGATTTTTCCCGAAAGCAGGAACGAGGTCATGCTGGTCAGCGAACACATCGTTCCCGACAGCTTGTTGGTTCCGAGAACTAGCGCGGGCGGCAGGCCCGTGAACAGCAGCGCCGGAACCGTAATCAAACCGCCTCCGCCGACAACCGAATCCACGAAAGCGGCCAGAAACCCGGTTACGATCAGAAAAAGCAGCATCTCCCAGCTTAAAACGTCCATATGTAAAGCCACCGTCCTCCAGCCGTAATCCTTTTACCCATTGTACATCGGAAGAAGGGGGGAGGACAGATGAAATTGCGGGCCGACCTATTCCGTTTTGGAATCGGAAGGCTTGCTCACTCCGCTGGTTGAACCCCGCAGTTTCAGCAGTTCCGAAACCGTTACGAAATGATAGCCGCGCTTTGACAGCACCGGCAGAATTTTACGGAGCGCGTCTACCGTGTTCGAAGAACCCTGGACATGATCGTGGAACAGGACAATGTCACCCTTGCGGGCGTTGTTCAGCACCTTGTTCACGATCCGGCTCACGCCGGGAGCTTTCCAGTCCTCCGTATCCTGGTGCCAGGACCATAAAATCGGCAGACACCCTTCCGCCAGGGAGACATGAACGAGCCTTTCATGGTAATAGCCTCCCGGCGGGCGGAACAGGACAGGTGCGCTTCCGGTTATGGATTTAATCACCTTCTGCCCCGCCGCAATCTCGGCGCGTATGCTTTCCGTGGACCGGCTGCTGGTCAGGAAAGGATGGCTGTACGTATGGTTGCCGATCTCATGCCCCTCGGCCGCTTCTCGTTTGAGCAGTTCCGGAAACTTCTCGGCCCGCTTGCCGACCACGAAAAAAGTGGCTTTGGCCCCGTACTTTTTCAGCTCGTCCAAAATTTGCGCCGTCTGATCCGGATTCGGCCCGTCGTCGAACGTCAGCGCGATCACTTTGCCCGCGGACGGAACCTCCCATACGATTTCTCCGCGCTGCTCGTAATAATCCCGGTCTCTGGGCTTAGCGGCGGCATGCGAACTTTCACCCGCAGGTATCGAATCCGCTGAAGCGGTTGAACTCAGCCGCTGTTCGTTTGCGTCCGCCGTACCGGACGCCGCCGGCGATAACCCGCTTGAGGCAGGAAGCCTGCCGGATGCGAGCGCGGGTGCGGGGGCCAGGGAGAAGAAAGCGAAAATCGCGCAGGCCGCGGCCGTACGCCGTAAAGGAAGGGCCTTGGCGGGCCCGGAACTGATGCTCATGCTGATTGAATCCTCCTGTCGTTTGCATATCCGATATGGTTATCCTGCCCTTCCATTCCCGTTTCATCCGGCTGCCGGATCCGCTCTGCCGCAAAAAAAACCGGCTCCGCAAACGCGGACCGGCCCATTCTTAACCCCCATACGCACTGCGGAACGCTTTGGACAGCGTATCGGCGTTCACGTCCCACAGAGCGGCTATCTCGGGAGCGACGTGCTCTTCCCACCAGTCCGCCTGGACTTTGCGGTTATCCGAATGCTCGACGATAAACGCGATGTGCTGGGCTACTTTCCGGGTGTATATCTTCTCCGCTTCCTCGATTTTTTCCGGAGCGACATACATTTTCAGCCTTTTAACGGTTCGGTAAAGCTCGCGGCTGCACGAACGGCGTATTCCCCGGGCGCTCGGAATTTGCGGCTTGTGCTTTTCGTTTGTTTTATTTTTCAACCGGATCGCCTCCTGACTCTGTTTCATTGTATGCGGCCGGCCCGCCTGAAGTGAGAAGGGAAGAGAGGCAGCGGACCGGCCCGAAGAGTAAGGGAAAGTAGGGATGAGGAGGGAACCGGAGGTGACGAGCCCGGTGAACGGACCGGCGGACAATAAAAAAAAGGAAGCCTGAGGCTCCCTGTCAGTCAATGACGTTAATATAAGCGATCATCGGCCCGCTGTGGGCGATATCCGTGTGAGTCGTACAGATGAGCCGGTAAGTTCCCGCTTTTTCCGCTTTAAAGCTGACGACCGTTTCCTTGCCTTTTTTAACTTCACCCTTGATATTCAAACCTTCGATAATAAAAGGATGGCTGGCTCCGTTGACTCCGTAAATGCTGAGCCGGATATTTTCGCCTTTGCGGACGACAATCGTGCCGGGGTCCCACCGGTAAGCCTCGATTTCTTTGCCGTTATCCAGCTTTGTGGAAAATTCCCCCGTAACGAGCTGGATTGTCCGTTCCGTAGTCGCTGCAGGCTCCGCCGCCGTAGACAAGATTTGCGGATTACGGAAAAACAGAACCGCCGCAAACGCTACGCAAAGAAATCCGAGAAACATGACGAAGTGATATTTTTTAAGCACAAAAGATTTGAACATGAGCTTTCCCCCCAGACCAGTTTGTACACTATATGCACGGGCTTGTAAGGTCATGATGAAAATAACCGGACAAGTAAAATTTGTCCGTCCGGCCTTCTGCGTCCGGCACGGTTTACACCCGGCGACCCGGTTACGCCGCAAACAAGAGACGCGCCGGGGAAGGCCGGATAAGCCGGCGGCTTTATCGGCCTACGGGCGGGAGGTTTACGTCTCTTTACAAAACCCGGGAGTATAGGAAGTGGTTGACGGCCTTTCTCTATGGTAGAATAGGGGAGATTATACGAGAAGAAAGCGCGGAAACAACCGCGAATCGACAATCATGCTGGGGAAAGTGGGTTGGAGATGGGAGAGATTATTCATTCGCTTTTGGTATTTTTTGAAGGCCTCGGGTACTGGGGGGTCATGCTCGGGCTGATGATCGAAGTCATTCCGAGTGAAATCGTACTCTCGTATGCGGGCTATCTGGTAGCCAAAGGCGAGATCGGTTTTGCGGGCGCCGTCTTTTTCGGCACCGTGGGCGGAGTTATCGCCCAGATTTTCGTCTACTGGGTCGGCCGTTACGGCGGACGTCCTATTTTGGAAAGGTACGGCAAATACATATTCATCAATAAGCATCACATCGACGTTGCGGAGACCTGGTTCAACAAATACGGAACAGGCGTTATTTTTACGGCCCGTTTCATACCGGTTGTCCGGCATGCGATCTCGGTACCGGCGGGGCTTGCCAAAATGCCGCTGGGACTGTTCACGTTCTATACGACGCTGGCGGTTATTCCGTGGTCCATGCTGTTTGTCTATCTGGGGATGACTCTGAAAGACAATTGGGAGAACATCGACGACATTGCAGGCAAATACACAGTTCCGATTCTAATCGCAGCTATCGGTCTTATGATCATTTATCTGGTAGCCAAAAAAATGCGGGCAAAGCGTAAATAACGCCGTTTGCCGCCAAGGAAGGGATGGATTTTATGAGCACCAACTTATCCGCCGTTATCGGCAAAGGCTTGACGCCTCAACAGTTTATCGACAGCATGCAGCGCAATCAGGAAGCGTTTCTTGACTGGTCCGGCAAGTTCCAGTGGGAGACGGAGGAAGACCGTGAATTTTTCGAATCCCTCAACAATCGCGACGACCTGCGCTGTGCGATCATTGCGGCAGAGTGGTGCGGCGATGTCGTACGCAACATTCCGGTCGTATTCAAGGCGCTGGAAAACAGCGGAATACCGGTGGAAGTCCTGATTATGGAGGAACATACCGATGTTATGGACCAGTTCCTGACCTTCGGCGGACGCTCCATTCCGGTCGTGATTTTCACGGATACGGGCGGGCACGTGCTTGGCAAATGGGGACCGCGTCCTGAACGGGTACAGGCTGTCATGAGAGCTTTCAAAGAAGAGAATCCGGACCGCGAAGCGCCCGACTATAACGATAAAATCCAGGCGGTACGCGCGGAAATGCTCCGCCAGTACGGCGAAGGTGTCGGCTACCAGTCCGTCATCGTAAGCGAGCTCCGCCAGCTGCTTTCCACGTTCTGACAGGAGGGGTAGACATGATCCGAATCGAAACTTTTACGCTCGGCCCCATGGGAACGAACGCTTACCTGCTGACCGACGAAAGCGGGCGCAAGGGTGCTGTCATCGATCCCGGCATGAAGCCCGGACCGCTGCTCAAGCGCGTTAAGGACATGGAGATCGAAGCCATCCTGCTTACGCATGCGCATCTCGATCATATCGGAGGCGTGCAGGAGCTCCGGGAGCTGAAGAAGTGCCCGGTCTATCTCCACGACGCCGAAAGCGACTGGCTGGGCAGCCCTAAGCTGAACGGCTCCGCGCGCTGGCCGGACGTTACGGACCCGATCGTGGTCGAGCCGGCCGAATATGCGCTTGACGAGGGACAAGTGCTCGAATTTTTCGGCACCAAGATCAAAGTGTTTCACACCCCGGGCCACTCGCCGGGCAGCGTCAGCTTCCTGTTCGACAACCACCTGATCGGCGGAGACGTGCTGTTCCGCTTGTCCGTCGGCCGTACGGATCTTCCTGGCGGCGATTGGAACACGCTTCTTGACTCCATCCACGGCAAGCTCTTTGAGCTTGGCGACGACGTTACGGTCTATCCGGGCCACGGTCCGAAGACGACGATCGGTTACGAAAAACAGAACAATCCTTATATTTAAGGGCAGTAAATTTTTACTGCTTCAAAAAGCTTCCGGAATGCAAGCCGGGCGAACACCTTTTTTGCTGACCAGCGGATCCTGCGTGACAACCGGCGTCAGCGGACGGGCATTTGCCGGGGCACGGCATCCGGAGGCTTTTTTTCATACAGGAGGCCTAATTTTGAGGGGCTGGGTATATACCGTGTTCCGGGCGGGAACAAACCCATAGACTGTTGGTGTAAGGCTGTAAGCCTACTTTCCGCGTAATGTCATCCAAATACGGAACGGTAACATACAGGAGGGAATAACTAATGGAATATGTTAAAAAAACGTACACCGGTCCCGTCTACACACCCAAAAAGACGGCGCCCATGCCCCAGGCCGTAACACCCCCGCCGATGCCGGCACCTATGCCAGCACCTATGCCGCCTATGCCTATTCAAACGATGCCCATGCAGCCGACTCCGCTGCCTTATCCCGGACCGCTGCCTTCTCCGGTCATTCATACGCCGCCTATGCCTATCGTAAAACCGGTGTATGTGGCAAGCTGTAAACCGCATTATCCTGTCTGTCATCCCGTCAAGCCGGTCGCGAAAAAGTGTTGGACCGACAATTCCGCCTATATTCTTGTTCTTTTTATCCTCCTCGTCATCATTTCCAGCGGTTTCGGTTACGTCAAAAAATGTTAGTTGAACGGCAGTCCGAAACAAATACCGGTTAAGAACAACACGAAGAATCCAGATGCGAAAGCGTCCGGGTTCTTATTTTGACGAGGCTGTATCCGCACGGGGCGCCGGTTTGAAGATGATTTAATTAAGCCGAAATAAAAAGCTTGCCTGTATGACACAAATGTGATATTTTGGAAAAAGAAGTCACGAAACGAATACGTTTGTTTGCGAAGAACGCAAGCTTTCGGCAGATGCCGCGGGTTTGCGTTTTTTTATTTTCGTTTTGTGGATTCATAATCCCCCCGTTTAAAAAAAGCCCGCTTGAAGCGGTGCTTCGGCGGCTCCCGTTTTTAAATTTCAGTTATCCGCTTCATCCCTCGCACCAACATACGCTTATCGGTCCGGCTTAAAGGCTGCATGCAGTGTGCTCCTGCAGCCCCGGACCAGCCCCGCAACATTTTGCCGGCTAACCTGGGAGTGTCCCCCGCGGCATTCCAATGAACTTGAATCAATGCCGAACCGCCTTTATCGTTACCGGCTCATTCCCGGCAGCAGCCTAGACGATTCCACAAATGGAGCCAGTTATGGATGAGCATAAGTAAGGCAGAACCCGTGACTGAACCATGACCATCCCATGACCATCCCATGACCGTCCCCATGGCCGTCCCAATGAACGTTCCCGCGACCTTGCCCATGACCGCCCCGTAGCTCCCGACGGCGCTTTCAGTCCGTGTTTTGCCGCCCCGAATCTGTTTGCGCCCCCATGCCGGAGCGGGGTATGATGACGGTATAAGAACCGTAGGAAGGGATGGATAATTAATGAAAACAACGGATCATCCGTACGCGGAAAGACAGCGGAGGCTGCAGAAGGCGATGCAGGCGGGCGGAATCGACGGTTTCCTGGTCAATCACCATATGGACTTGTACTATTTTAACGGCTCCATGCAGAACGGGTACTTGTTCGTGCCCGCCGAAGGCGATGCCCTGTTCGTTGTGCGCCGCAGCATCACGAGAGCGCGGCAGGAGTCGCTCGCGGAAGTGGAGGAACTCGGCTCCCTCCGTACGCTCAAAGACAGGCTCGCCGGTCGTTACCCCGACGTATTCGGGTCCGGGAAAGAACCCGTTATCGCCACGGAGTTCGACGTGCTCCCCGTCCAGCAGTTCCAGCGTCTAGAAGGAGCCTTCCCGGGCGTGAAGTGGAAGGACGGCTCGCTGCTCGTCGAAGGAGCTGCGGATGATCAAGTCCGCCGATGAGATCGCGCTCATCCGCAAGGCCGCGGCCGTTATCGACCGGACGCTGGAGAAGGCGCTGGCCGGTATCCGTGAAGGGATGCCCGAGTTCGAGCTGATGAGTATCATCGAGCGGGAGAACCGCCTGCAAGGCCACCTTGGGCTTATGCGCATGCGCGCGTATAACTCCGAGCTTATTACGGGCTGCGTGGCGGCGGGCGCGGCTGCGGCCGAGCCGACATATTTTGACGGTCCCGCGGGAGGAAGGGGGCTCAGCCCGGCAAGTCCGCAAAGCGCGGGCAGCCGGCCCATCGGCCGGAACGAGCCTATCCTTATCGATATCGGCTGCAACATCGAAGGCTACGTGATCGATCAGACGCGGACCGCGGTGATCGGCATTTTGCCAGATGAGCTTCAGCGCGCTTACGAAATATCGGAGAAAATTTTGAAGGAAGCCGAGGCGATGATGAAGCCCGGTACCGTTGCGGAGCATCTCTACCTGCAAGCGCTGGACACGGCTTCCGCCGAAGGGCTGGGCGGCCATTTTATGGGGTACGGCATGGATCAGGTTAAGTTCCTCGGGCACGGGATAGGGCTTGAAATCGACGAGTTTCCTGTATTGGCGAAAGGGTTTAAATACAAACTCGAGCCCGGCATGGTAATCGCCGTAGAACCGAAATTCACATTCCCCGGCCAGGGCGTTGTCGGAATCGAGAACACATATGCAATTACGGAAACCGGCTTTGAGAAGTTGACCGTATCCCGTGAGGGCGTTCTAGTCCTTTAAGATCAGCCCCGTTTCCGCGGCAGAGGTTCAACCGGAGGTCAATAAAAACTCTCACAATCCTTCCCGAAAACAGGGATACGTTTATGGACAGCTTCTTCTTTTTTTAGTACGATGTTACTAATCCATGCTAGATTCGATAGTAGAGCCGCAGCTTAACCGCATCGCTTTTCAGAAGAATCGGAACAGGGCAGCTCAGCCCGCTCTGCATGGGAAAGGGGGAATCCGGATGCTGTCTTTGGGAGCGCGCGTCATCATCGTGGAAGACCGGCTGGAGCAGAATCTGCCGATCGGCGATTACGCCTACATCATCGCTTATGACCGCAACAACGACAACTTGTTCGACTACGTCATCCGAGTGCCGAAGCTGAATAAACATTTTTTCGTGCCCGCCTCAGATATCGAACTGGAAGAAGTCCTGCTTCGTCAGGAAGTCGACCGTTTGGAGAAGGAAGCCTTGATCGACTTCGCGCTGGCGACGCGCAATGAAGAACTGTTTAACCGAGTGATGAACGGCGAACCGGTTGAAATCGTTGCAGAGAAGAGCAAAGAAGTTCAAAGCGCCGAGGATTTCATCAAACAGGTGAACCTTCGCGCTTGGATATAGATGACCGTTTGAGCTTTTCGGGGCATGTTCCCGTACAAAAGAATGCAAAGAGAGCCTTTCCGTCTTCGATGACCCGGGAGAGGCTCTTTTTGCGATAGAACGGATGCGCTGCGGGAAAGCCGCGAAATTCCGGCGCTTATTTCTGCGTTTTCGGCCGGGAATCAATTGAGATCAAAAAATAACTAGGCTATAATAGGTAGAATGAATTTGGCGTGTACATACAAAGAGAGGTGCGAATCGTCTGTGAGCATTACTATTAAGGATGTCGAACACGTGGCCAAGCTGGCCCGCCTTGATCTTTCTGCCGATGAGAAGGAACAATTTACGGAGCAGCTTAACGCTATTTTGAAATACGCCGAGCAGCTTGGAAAGCTGGATACGGAACATGTGGAGCCGACGAGTCATGCGATGTCCGTCAAGAACGTGACGCGGGAGGACGAAGTGCGTCCGTCCCTGCCTTTGGACAAAGTGATGCTGAACGCTCCGGAAGAAGAAGACGGGCAGTTCAAAGTGCCTGCCGTTATGGAATAAATACGAATCATTAACCTGACTTTTGATTTTGCACGGTTGTCTGTTATTTGAAGGGAGGCACCTTACGTTGTCGCTATTTGAGTTGAGATTACAAGAATTACATACCCAACTGCTGGATAAAAAGGTATCCGTCACGGAGCTGGTCGATCAGTCTTACCGGCGGATCGCCGAAGTGGACGGCAAAGTAAAAGCATTCCTTAAGCTCGACGAGGAGAATGCCCGCCGCTCCGCCAAAGCTCTGGACGAGCGGATTGCCGCTGGAGAATCCCGGGGAATCCTGTTCGGTCTTCCGGCCGGAATCAAGGATAACATCGTGACCGAAGGCGTCACGACCACCTGCGCGAGCAAGTTCCTGTCGAACTACACGCCCGTCTACGACGCGACGGTAATGCGCAAGCTGAAGGAAGCTCAGGCGCTTCCGGTCGGCAAGCTGAACATGGACGAGTTCGCCATGGGCGGCTCCAACGAGAACTCCGCGTTCCATGCGACACGCAACCCGTGGGATCTCGACCGCGTACCCGGCGGTTCCAGCGGCGGTTCCGCGGCTTCCGTAGCCGCCGGCGAGGTGTATTTCTCGCTGGGCTCGGATACCGGCGGCTCGATCCGCCAGCCGGTCTGCCTACTGCGGCGTGGTCGGCCTGAAGCCGACCTATGGGCTCGTGTCCCGGTTCGGACTTGTCGCATTCGCTTCTTCGCTGGACCAGATCGGTCCCCTGACGAAGAACGTCGAAGATTCCGCTTACGTCCTCCAGTCGATTGCGGGCCACGATCCGCAGGACTCCACGTCGGCGAACGTGGAGATTCCCGACTACGTCTCCGCATTGACCGGCGACGTGAAAGGGCTCCGCATCGCGGTGCCGAAAGAATACCTGGGTGCCGGCGTCGACCCGCAGGTGAAGGAGAAGATCCAGGAAGCGCTCCGCGTGCTGGAAGGTCTGGGAGCGGTCGTCGAGGAAGTTTCCCTGCCGCATTCCGAGTATGCCGTCGCGGCGTACTACCTGCTCGCTTCCTCGGAGGCGTCCTCCAACCTCGCGCGTTACGACGGCGTCCGTTACGGCGTCCGCACGGACAACGCGAACAACCTGCTGGAAATGTACCATATGTCCAGAAGCGAAGGCTTCGGTCCGGAAGTGAAGCGCCGGATCATGCTCGGTACTTATGCGCTCAGCTCCGGCTACTATGATGCCTATTACTTGAAGGCGCAGAAAGTCCGCACGCTGATCAAACAGGATTTCGATCAAGTTTTCGCCAACTACGATGTCGTGATCGGTCCTACGGCTCCGACGACGGCGTTCCGTCTGGGAGAGCAGGTAGGCGACCCGCTTACGATGTATTTGAACGATATTTTGACCATTCCGGTCAACCTGGCAGGTATTCCGGCCATCAGCGTACCGTGTGGTCTGGCCTCTGGCCTGCCTGTAGGACTGCAGATTATCGGGAAGGCGCTGGACGAGTCCACCGTGCTGCGCGTAGCTCACGCTTTCGAGCAGAACACCGATCATCACAAGCAGCGTCCGCAGCTATAACGCGTAACAGGAGGGATCTTTTTTGTCAGCGACTGAAACGAAATACGAAACCGTGATCGGGCTTGAAGTTCACGTTGAACTGCATACAAATTCCAAAATCTTCTGCGGCTGCTCAACCTCGTTCGGCGCGCCTCCGAACACGCATACGTGTCCGGTCTGTCTCGGACATCCGGGCGTTCTGCCGGTGCTTAACCGGCAGGCGGTCGAATATGCGATGAAAGCCGCCATGGCTTTGAACTGCGAAATCGCGGACGTGACGAAATTCGACCGCAAGAACTATTTCTATCCGGATTCGCCCAAGGCGTATCAGATTTCCCAATTCGACAAGCCGATCGGCGAGAACGGCTGGATCGACATTGAAGTGGATGGGAAGACGAAGCGCATCGGCATCACCCGGCTGCATCTTGAAGAGGATGCGGGCAAGCTGACTCACGTCGACGGCGGATACGCTTCACTGGTTGACTTCAACCGGGTCGGCACGCCGCTGGTCGAGATCGTTTCGGAGCCGGATCTCCGCTCTCCGGAAGAGGCCCGCGCGTATTTGGAGAAGCTTCGCGCCATCATGCTTTACTGTGACGTTTCGGACGTCAAGATGGAAGAAGGCTCCCTGCGCTGCGACGCCAACATCTCTATCCGTCCGGCAGGTCAGGAGAAATTCGGCACGCGCGCGGAGCTTAAGAACATGAACTCGTTCCGCGGCGTACAGCGCGGTCTTGAATATGAAGAAATCCGCCAGGCCGAAGTCCTGAACGGCGGGGGCGAAGTCGTCCAGGAAACGCGCCGCTGGGACGAAGGCCAAGGCAAAACCATTTCCATGCGGGGCAAGGAAGAATCGCATGATTACCGCTATTTCCCGGATCCGGACCTTGTGAACCTGCATATCGATGCCGCCTGGAAAGAGCGGGTCAAATCGTCGATTCCGGAGCTTCCGGATGCCCGTAAAGCACGCTACGTAAGCGAGTATGGACTTCCGAGCTACGATGCCGAGGTTATTACCGCTTCCATGAAAATGGCTGATTTCTTTGAGGAAAGCCTTCAGTACACGGCCGATGCGAAAGCCGTTTCCAACTGGATCATGGGTGACCTTCTCGGTTATCTCAATGCCGGAGGACTGGACTTTGGTGATATCCGGATAACCGGTCAAGGTCTCGGTGAAATGATCGGTCTGATCGAGAAAGGCACCATTTCGAACAAAATCGCCAAAACCGTGTTTAAAGAAATGATCGAGAGCGGAAAAGCTCCGCAGCAGATTGTTGAAGAGAAGGGCCTCGTACAAATCAGTGACGAAGGTGCCATTAAATCCGTAGTCGAGCAGGTTGTAGCGGGTAATCCGCAGTCTGTAGCCGACTATAAAGCGGGCAAAGAGAAGGCGGTCGGCTTCCTTGTCGGCCAGGTTATGAAGGAAACGAAAGGCAAAGCCAATCCCGGATTGGTCAACAAGCTGATCGTGGAGACTCTGCAGGCGCAATAAGCCGAACAGCTAAAGAATGTTAAGCACACCCAACGGCATGTCCATCAGGATATGCCGTTTTTTTACAATAAGAATGGCATAAAACGGGTAGGAGGAGATGAAAACGATGATAAGACAAATTCCCTTGGAAGATGTTCAGGCCGTGCTTGAGCTGCTTGCACTGCAGACATCCGCTTATCTCGTGGAAGCGGAGCTGATCGGGTACAAAGACATTCCGCCCCTAAAGGACAGCCCGTTAACTCTGAAATGTTCCAAAGAGACGTTTACGGGGTATTATCTCAATGACCCGGAGGAGCGGGAAGAACTTGCGGGCGCTATCGCATGGGAAGAGAACGGAACAGAGCTGACGATAACGCGAATGATGGTCCATCCCCGTCATTTCCGTCAAGGAATTGCTTCCGCACTGATTCGGCATGCGCTTGCGGCTAACCCGCAGGCCGGCAGATTTGTCGTGTCTACGGGAGAAGCTAACCTGCCCGCCGTCTCTCTCTATGAGAAATTCGGCTTTCACCGTACCGGTAAACGCACGATTTCCCCTTCCGTCGCTTTGGTGACATTTGAGAAGATGCGGGGCATACAATGAAACAGAGGCGGGACAGGTCACGACGAGATAAGGAGCGTGGGAACGAAGTTGAATGATCCTTGGGTAATCGGGCAGTTGGATTTGACGATTAGACTGATTTTGGCGTTAGTGCTTGGAGGCTTGATCGGCTTCGAGCGGGAACTGAGCAACCAGGCGGCCGGATTCCGGACACATATCCTGGTCTGTGTCGGTTCCGCTTTAATCATGCTGCTTTCCATCTACGGGTTCAGCGAGTTTTCCAAGGAGTTGAATGTGCGGATGGACCCTTCCCGGCTGGCGGCTCAAGTAGTCAGCGGAATCGGTTTCCTTGGTGCCGGGACGATTATACGCAACGGCTTTTCCGTATCCGGGCTTACGACGGCAGCCTCCCTGTGGGTCGTTGCCGCGATCGGTCTCGCAGCGGGCGCCGGTTTTTATTACGCGGCCATCCTGTCCACGATTATGGTCATTCTTTCTTTGTGGATTTTAAATAAAATCGAGCATAAATATTTCGGCGCCAAGAAGCGCCATCTGATCCGGGTTCATGCACTGGACCGGCCCGGCAACCTGGGCAAAATCTCCGGCATCCTCGAAAATAATAAAGTGGAGATACGCAAATTCGGTGTGGATGAAGAAGAAAGAGGAGAGAGGGACGACCGGCAGACGGTCATGATCTATCTGAATGTCGTCATTCCGGACTATCACATGATTCCTCTCCTGCTGGACGATATCCGGCATTTGGACGGCGTGGTAGGGGTAACGATGGAATAGTTGGAAATGTGGAGCGGGGCGGAAGCCCTGCTTTTTCTTTTTTTAATGAGTTTGAAGGGGTGTATGTATCCGCATCGTCAAAAGATATGTAAATCGGATGTTAAGCGCGTTATAGTTATAGTAAAGAGGGCACAAGAGAAAGGGCGGTGAAGCAATGGAGCACCTGACAGACGAACAGCTGGTGGATCAGATTAACCGGGGGCAGGCGGAAGCGTACCGCGTTTTGGTTGACCGCCACAAAAGCTACGTGTATACGCTGATTTACCGGATGGTGAACCATCGCGAAACCGCCGAAGACTTGTCCCAGGAAGTGTTTCTTAAACTGTACCGCTCTTTATCCCATTTCAGAGGGGAGAGCAAATTCACGACTTGGTTATACCGGATGACGGTTAACCTCGTTACGGATTACCGCCGTGCCCAGCGCAGGCGTCCCGTAGTCCCCTTGCTCGACAAGCTCAAAACCTGGTTGGCCGACCGCAGGACAGAGCCCGAACAGCAGGCGATCCGTCATGAAGAGAGCGACTCCGTTCACCGGTTGATCGCCGAAATGCCGGAGAAATACAAACTGGTGATGTATCTCTATCACTTCAAACAATTGTCTTACCAGGAAATATCGGATGTGACCGATCTTCCTCTGAAGACGATCGAGACGCGCTTATATCGCGGCAAAGCCATGCTTAAAGAAAAATGGTTGGAGGTGTATCCAGATGCCCGAACGAACTCCCAGACGTCCCAGTCAGCCCCGGCTTCACGCGCTTCACAATAGCCCGGAACTTCCGCCCGCACTCCAAGCCGAACTTAACGGCATGAAGGTGCTCCACCCTTCCGCGAATTTCACCGATCGTGTGATGAAGGATGTTGCCGCGGGAAATACCGTGCCTGGATTTCGGCCCGTAGCGCCGAAGAAACGCAGACATTCGGAACTCGTCAATCTTTTCGTCGCCACAGCGGCTACTTATATATTTATCAACACCGGTCTTTTGAAGCTTTTGAATTCGCATGTGGCCGATTGGTCCGAATTTGTTCAACATTTGTCCAGCAGGATAGGATAACGTGCATGACGATCATGCAGCAAGGAGGTACGGAATGTCTCAACAATTTTCTTACACCCCAGGAGGCTCGCCCGAGATGGATGACTTGAAAGACCCGCACTTTTATGAGGAGCAGCAGCGGAATTATCCGCCCGGCCCCCCTTACGGCATACCGCCATATCCCCCGTATTTTCAGCAGCCGCCCAAGAAGAAATGGCTGGCTATGCTTCTTTCTCTGATGATGCCGGGAACCGGCCAGTTCTATGTGGGGATGATGCAGCGCGGATTGTTTATCATGATGCTCGTCATTATGGATATTTTCGCGATTGTGCTCTTCGCAACGAGAGATGAGGGGTCGAACGTGGCCATGATCACGTTGTTCTCGCTCATTCTGCCGGTTATTTACTTCTATAACGTATTTGAAGCTTTACAGCTTACGGATATCGTTAACAGGCGTCGTTTTTACGGAGAATCCGAAGAATTGACCGACCCTCTGCAAAAGCTGGCTAAAGGGGGTAACCTGGGTATTCTGCTGATTGCGGCCGGCGGATTCCTTTTTCTCGCCAGCAGCAAGCCCGTATGGCTGGAATCTTTCTTTAAGCTGTTCGGTTCCTATTTCGGAGCCATCGTTCTGATTATCGGCGGAATTGCTCTTTTTGTCTGGGAAACCAAAAGAAAACAATAGATTGGGTGATCGGGTTGATAAAAGCGGGCAGATTCACCGCGGCTGTGCTGTTCGTCACGGTTGGCGTGTCGATGCTTCTGGACCGGGCCGCAGGTACCCATATGCTGGGGCAGCTGATAAAATGGTGGCCCCTTTTGTTTGTGGCCGCAGGTCTGGAACTGATTTTGCTGCAATTCCTGTCCAATTCCAAGGGAACTGCCGTCAAACTCGACCCCGTGGCCATTTTCTTCTCGGTCATAATCTGTGCCGTCGTCGTCGGTTCCCAGGGAGCGAGCCAACTGCTCTCAGGAATTAACCTTCAGATCGGCTCGGTACAGGGGCAGAGCTTTGACAAAGAACCGGAGGAGTTCGCGCTGGCTCCGGCGATAACCAAAGTTCATGCGGTCAACACGAACGGACGCATTGAACTGGCAGCCGGAGACACGGATACCGTCCGGATACAGGCAACGGTCTGGGTGAATGCCTCCGATGAACAGGAAGCCCGCAAAATCGCGGATGCTTCACATGTCGAGCAGAGCGTTCAAGGAACTGAATTAACGCTTAAAGCGGTTGGAGAAGAATATACGAAGGCTTGGTTTGTCAAAAATAAAGCGAGGATAGACTTTACCGTTACGCTGCCGCGTACGGCCTCTCTGGATTACCTGGCCGAAACCGAAAACGGTGCCGTCCACGCGGCGGGCCTGGGGACCGTGAACCTGCTATCCGCCCATACGAGCAACGGATCGGTGGAATTAACGGATATCCGGGGGCATGTAGAAGCGGTTACGTCAAACGGCAAAATCAGTGCCGCCTCCATCTCGGGAGCCGTCAAGGCGCAAACCGTCAACGGCGAAGTCGTTATCCGGGAAGCCGGAGCGGGCGTACAAGCGGCCGCCTCCAATGGTAAAGTCACCCTTTCTTCTGTGAAGGGAGACGCGGTGGCGCGTACCGATAACGGCAGCGTCAAAATCAAAGATGTCTCCGGACGCGTTCAAGCGGAGACGGAGAACGGATCGGTCCGGCTCGAATCCGCCGAAATGGCCGGAGACTGGCAGGCCAGCACAAGCAACGGCCGGATTACAGTCCGCCTTCCGGCGGGTGCGGGCTTTAAGGTCCAAGGCTCCGCGAGAGCGCTCCGGACGGGACTTCCTGTCGAACTCGTGGAGGAAAATTTGAGCGGTACTGTGGGAAGCGGTGAACATGTTCTTACGATCCGGACGGATGGCGAGATTTCCCTGGAAACCGTAAATTAAACGCATTACGCCCTCAACAGGCGTTGACAAGTGCAATTTCTCACACGTACAATAGAAGAAAGGTTGTATCTGTGTCCACAGAGTACACAGTACTGCCCCTTACTAACAGGTGGTGAGAATCATGTCCGAACATTTGGAAGAAGCGCTTGCCAAACTTAAAACGACAGGTGTTCGCATGACTCCGCAGCGGTACGCGATTTTGACGTACTTGTTCGACTCCTTCAACCACCCTACGGCTGATGAGATTTACAAGGCGTTGGAATCCAAATTTCCGAATATGAGCGTGGCCACGGTTTACAACAACCTGAAAGTGTTCATAGACGCGGGGTTAGTACGGGAATTGACCTACGGGGACGATTCCAGCCGTTTCGATGCCGATTTGTCCGATCATTATCATGCCCGCTGCCAAAGCTGCGGCAAGATATCCGATTTTGATTACTCGCCGATCGTTGACGTTGAGCACGTTGCGGCTCAGCAAACCGGCTTTAGGGTAGGCGGACACCGGCTTGAAGTCGTCGGACTTTGTCCGGATTGTGCAGGAAAGGCGACGCATTGATTCGTCGTTTTCAAACTTCCATACACGTTATTACGCGAACGTATTAGCCGCTCTTCGTTATCGGGCGTGCCGATACGTTTTTCTTTTTTTCGAAAGGATGTGCAAAAGCTTTTGAAGCAGCCTCACATGAGCGGCTCGAAGCGCAAAAAGAGCCGGTTCCGTTCGTTTATTCTCTTGCTTATCCTATTGGCGGCCATCGCTTATCTGATCATGAACCGGCTGCCTAATAATACCCATATAACGCCGTTCTACGCCAAGCTGGACAAGCCGGTTTTCTATCAGGGAGAAGCTTACAAAGTCTCCGCCTTGGGGGCCAAAGACGCCATGAAGCTCCCCCTCGGACTCATATCTGAATGGATCGACCCGGCCGTTATCAGCGAGCCCTCCGCTAATTCCGTTATTTTGACGACGGAACAGGCTGTAGTGCGGCTCCAGACCGACAAAGCTTATGCGTCCCGCAATCTCAAAGAAATCCCGCTGACATCGCCTATGATCAAGCAGGGAAAAGAGTTTTATGTACCCGTTTCGATCCTTAAGGAGCTTTACGGCATAGAACTCAGGGAAGATGCGGAAACAGGCGCCGTATCGCTTTTTAAACCCGGTGAGAAAATACGCTGGGGGACGTTTCGCGGAAAAGAAGGAGGCGAACTGCGCAGCGGCGGTTCGGTTACCAGCCCGATCATGGGCAGCCTGGCGGATGGCGAGCGTCTCATGATTTGGGGCGAACAGAACGGCTGGTACAAAGTTCAGACTGACCGGCGGGCGGGCCGGTTACGTGAAGACGCCGCTGGTGGTTGAAGAAAAGGGGGAGGAGATTCCCTCTTTTCAGCCTCCCGCCGCGAAGCCGCGCTGGAAACCTCAAGGCAAGCTCAATATGACATGGGAACATGTTGTTACGGCGACGCCCAAAACGGCCTCTATTCCCGAAATGCCCGGCCTCAATGTCGTGAGCCCCACGTGGTTCCATCTCGCAGACGAGAAGGGGAGCATCAAGAATCAGGCGGACCCCGCCTACATCAAATGGGCGCACAGCCGCAATTATCAGATTTGGGCGCTTTTCGATAACTCGTTTGAACCGAACATGACAGGCAAGGCGCTGGGAAGCTACGAAACCAGATTGAATATGATCAACCAGCTTCTTTCTTTTACAAAGCAGTATAATTTGCAGGGCATCAATATTGATTTTGAGAACATGAACAAATCCGACGGACCCCATCTGGTCCAGTTCGTGAGAGAAATGGCTCCGCTGCTCCATGAGCAGGGACTGGTTCTGTCTATCGACGTTACGGCAAAATCGGGCAGTGATGCGTGGAGCCGCGTATATGACCGGCCCGCACTGGCGGCGGCAGTGGACTATATGATGCTTATGGCATATGACGAACACTGGGCAACCAGTCCGAAGTCGGGATCGGTCGCATCCCTTCCTTGGGTGGAGCGTTCTCTCAAACAGATACTGGATGAAGACAAAGTGCCGCCTTCCAAACTTGTGCTGGGGATTCCTTTTTATACGCGGATATGGACGGAAGAACAGAAGGATGAAGGGACCAAAGTGAGCTCGAAAGCCGTATTTATGGAGAAACCCCGCAAGATCATACAGGAAAAAGGGCTCACTCCCGAATTCCGCGAGGACACCGGTCAAAATTACGTCGAGTACAAAGAAGACGGCAAACTTAACCGGATCTGGCTGGAGGACGAAACTTCCGTTAAAGCCCGTCTGGAGATCGTAAGCAAATACAAATTGGCAGGGGTCGCCTCATGGCGGCGCGGTTTTGAAGAACCGGCCATATGGCAGGTCATTGCCGATGCCCTGCAATCGAAATAAACCTTAACGGCTTTGCGGTCAAACAGATCTGGACAAATGAAAGATGGCTGCTTTTTGGAACGCGCCGTCCGGAATCATTAAATTCCTACAAAAAAAGCTGTCATCCGTAATGGATGGCAGCTTTTTGCATTAACTTTTAGAAGAGTCGATGGCGGACGGAGCGGAACCGGTTTCCGCTTTGCGGATATTGTCTTCATCTACGATCTCGGCCTCCGCGGGTGCCATGGAAGGGTCAACCGTCAAAATCGTCTTGCAGAACATGCAGCGGTCCGTTTTACCGATCATCTTCGTCCTTTTGCCGCACTCGGGACAATCGAGCGCTACGGCGGAGGTTGACATCATGCCCGCCCAGAAATAAATGGCCATACTTCCTAGCATGCTGATCATTCCCAGAATCAAGAAGATGACGGCAATGATCCGTCCGGCGGCGCCCCAGTCGAACACGACCCCGGCCAGGCCGATGATCATAATAAGCATGCCGCCCATAGTCAACAGCAGGCCCCATAAGCGGAATTCATTGATTTTACTTGATTTCAGAAGCAACGGTGTTCCCCTCTTTTCTACAAGCATTTTCGGAATTTAAACACAATATGTTCTCATGTAAGCAGGAAACGGCTGAGGAAAGTAGAATTACATTTCTAACGAACGTATGACGGCTGCGGGAGCCGGATGTACACGCTGCGGGAAAGATAATTCCGCCGGCATTTACCGGAGCCCGTTAAGCGCGGCCATTTCGTCTCGTGATCCGCAGCAGGTTGCTTTCATCACAGAGGGATTTGTAATCCTTCTGCTGGTTTACTACCAATCATCCGGACACTTACAACTCCATACATCATTATATAGAAGACAATCATGGTATACAAGGAAGATGGTTGAATTCGTCCGTACTTGAACAGGGCTGCTGCAGCGATTAGATCGAATATCGTTAACGGTCTTTTGAAAGGGGAGATCCGATTGGATCGTCAATTGTATTTGGAAGACTCTCGGGAGCGGGCGCTTTCCATGCCGGAAGAGCTGCGCGACCGCCAGCTGCTGTCGGAATTTTCGCTTTTTCTGAACAAGTATTTGAAGAGCAAGTCCTACATACTTGAGGAACATCTGCTCGATGCTTACCAGAACGTGCTGGAAGCTTTGAAACATTGGGCGCGCATTGTCATCATAGAAGAAGGGGAAACTGTCCAGGACGCGGTCTGGAATCAGGTTCGTCCGATAAACACCGGTGTGTACAAATTATATGAAGAACTGACTACGAGCAAAGAAACGCTGAAGCAAAGAATCCAGCTTGTTCTTCTGGCATGCGAATTTTCCGTGATGTCCAAAATGGAACGCTGCTGCAAGCCGCTTATTCAGCTTCTGGATTCGAGACCTGAGCCGTGGAGTACGGACGAACTTCTGGAGCGGCCCGAAATTCAAATCCTGGGCAACAATCTTCAGCAGCTCCTGAATAAGCTCGTCAAAAAAACGTTGGTAAAAGAAGTCGCGATTCCTGCCGACGCCGAATGTTCCCGGCTCTTGCTGCGCTATACCTTGTTCAAACATTAAGCTCATCCGAAACGGATTGAGAAAGTCAGGCGGCCTGCATAGGCTGCCTTTTCTCTTTCTTCTAAGCTTCAAACCCTTGTTAAATAAGGAGACAGCATTAGTCATGTTTTTCCATTGCCCAAAAGGGTTGACTTCATAACAGGTTTCATGGTAAATTAATTTTCGCCCCTTCGAAAGGCAAGTCGCTAACTAAGGACAAGCCGCTAACTTCGAACGGAGTGCTCAAAAAAAGTTCTTGCATTACTAACACCGAATGTGGTATAGTAGTCAAGTCGCCGCCAAACGAGGCAAAGCGACAAGGAACGATAAGAACTTACAAATTGTCCTTTGAAAACTGAACAACGAGTGATTGAAGTGTCTCAGTAATGAGACATTAAAATGAGAAGAAATTCTCGTCAGCAACGAATGTTTGAGCTTAATCAGCTTGAGATAAACCGCTGGCCTTAGGGCTAGCACAACTTTATCGGAGAGTTTGATCCTGGCTCAGGACGAACGCTGGCGGCGTGCCTAATACATGCAAGTCGAGCGGACTTGAAGAGAAGCTTGCTTCTCCGATGGTTAGCGGCGGACGGGTGAGTAACACGTAGGCAACCTGCCTGTAAGATCGGGATAACTACCGGAAACGGTAGCTAAGACCGGATAACCGGTTTCTCCGCATGGAGAGACTGTGAAACACGGAGCAATCTGTGGCTTACGGATGGGCCTGCGGCGCATTAGCTAGTTGGTGAGGTAACGGCTCACCAAGGCGACGATGCGTAGCCGACCTGAGAGGGTGAACGGCCACACTGGGACTGAGACACGGCCCAGACTCCTACGGGAGGCAGCAGTAGGGAATCTTCCGCAATGGACGAAAGTCTGACGGAGCAACGCCGCGTGAGTGATGAAGGTTTTCGGATCGTAAAGCTCTGTTGCCAGGGAAGAACGCCAAGGAGAGTAACTGCTCTTTGGGTGACGGTACCTGAGAAGAAAGCCCCGGCTAACTACGTGCCAGCAGCCGCGGTAATACGTAGGGGGCAAGCGTTGTCCGGAATTATTGGGCGTAAAGCGCGCGCAGGCGGTTTTTTAAGTCTGGTGTTTAATCCCGAGGCTCAACCTCGGTTCGCACCGGAAACTGGGAGACTGGAGTGCAGGAGAGGAAAGTGGAATTCCACGTGTAGCGGTGAAATGCGTAGAGATGTGGAGGAACACCAGTGGCGAAGGCGACTTTCTGGCCTGTAACTGACGCTGAGGCGCGAAAGCGTGGGGAGCAAACAGGATTAGATACCCTGGTAGTCCACGCCGTAAACGATGCATGCTAGGTGTTAGGGG
>NZ_JBDFMM010000001.1:1697500-4672500 GCF_047238265.1 Paenibacillus canaveralius | reverse complement strand
ATCTCACACTGCCGAGAAAAGCTTCTAGCCAGGCGAAGGTGCCCGTACCGCAAACCGACACAGGTGGGCGAGAAGAGAATTCTAAGGCGCGCGGAAGAACTCTCGTTAAGGAACTCGGCAAAATGACCCCGTAACTTCGGGAGAAGGGGTGCCCCGGTAGTGTGAATAGCACGAGGGGGCCGCAGTGAAAAGGCCCAAGCGACTGTTTAGCAAAAACACAGGTCTATGCGAAGCCGCAAGGCGAAGTATATGGGCTGACGCCTGCCCGGTGCTGGAAGGTTAAGGGGAGCGGTTAGGGGTAACCCGAAGCTGTGAACCGAAGCCCCAGTAAACGGCGGCCGTAACTATAACGGTCCTAAGGTAGCGAAATTCCTTGTCAGGTAAATTCTGACCCGCACGAATGGCGTAACGACTTGGGCGCTGTCTCAACGAGAGATCCGGTGAAATTTTAATACCTGTGAAGATGCAGGTTACCCGCGACAAGACGGAAAGACCCCATGGAGCTTTACTGCAGCTTGATATTGGACTTTGGTACGATCTGTACAGGATAGGTGGGAGCCTTTGAAGCCTGAGCGCCAGCTTGGGTGAAGGCGCCGTTGGGATACCACCCTGATCGTATCGGAGTTCTAACCTACTACCGTAATCCGGTAGAGGGACCGTGTCAGGTGGGCAGTTTGACTGGGGCGGTCGCCTCCTAAAGAGTAACGGAGGCGCCCCAAGGTTCCCTCAGAATGGTTGGAAATCATTCGAAGAGTGCAAAGGCATAAGGGAGCTTGACTGCGAGACATACAGGTCGAGCAGGGACGAAAGTCGGGCTTAGTGATCCGGTGGTACCGCATGGAAGGGCCATCGCTCAACGGATAAAAGCTACCCTGGGGATAACAGGCTTATCTCCCCCAAGAGTCCACATCGACGGGGAGGTTTGGCACCTCGATGTCGGCTCATCGCATCCTGGGGCTGAAGTAGGTCCCAAGGGTTGGGCTGTTCGCCCATTAAAGCGGTACGCGAGCTGGGTTCAGAACGTCGTGAGACAGTTCGGTCCCTATCTGTCGCGGGCGCAGGAAATTTGAGAGGAGCTGTCCTTAGTACGAGAGGACCGGGATGGACGTACCGCTGGTGTACCAGTTGTCTCGCCAGAGGCATCGCTGGGTAGCTATGTACGGAAGGGATAAGCGCTGAAAGCATCTAAGCGTGAAGCCCCCCTCAAGATGAGATTTCCCAGTATGTAAGACCCCTTGAAGACGACGAGGTAGATAGGTTGGAGGTGGAAGCACAGCAATGTGTGGAGCTGACCAATACTAATCGGTCGAGGGCTTGACCACCAAACATGTGCGGAGTACAGGTTACTTCGAAAGCATATGCTTAGGCACTTACGACAGTAAAAGCCGCATCAGAAGCATACCTAGCGTATGCACCACAAGATCTTTGGATGGATCGACTGCACGTTTCGCTGCTAGTTTTCAGGGAGCAACCCTGATAGTTTATTCCCTGATAGCTCAGTTGGTAGAGCACTCGACTGTTAATCGAGTTGTCACAGGTTCGAGTCCTGTTCGGGGAGCCATATGGAGAGGTGTCCGAGTGGTCGAAGGAGCACGATTGGAAATCGTGTAGGCGAGAAATCGTCTCGAGGGTTCGAATCCCTCTCTCTCCGCCATTTACATATGGCCCGTTGGTCAAGGGGTTAAGACACCTCCCTTTCACGGAGGTAACAGGGGTTCGAATCCCCTACGGGTCACCATCATAATTTAATCTTTGACAAGATTGATAATTATGATTATAATGTAAATCTATGGACGCTTAGCTCAGCTGGGAGAGCATCTGCCTTACAAGCAGAGGGTCGGCGGTTCGATCCCGTCAGCGTCCACCATACAAGCTTTGTTACTGACGCGGGGTGGAGCAGCCCGGTAGCTCGTCGGGCTCATAACCCGAAGGCCGCAGGTTCAAATCCTGCCCCCGCAATACTTGGAGCTGTGGTGTAGAGGCCTAACATGCCTGCCTGTCACGCAGGAGACCGCGGGTTCGAATCCCGTCAGCTCCGCCATTTTTATCTCTGTATACAAATGGATTTTAAGAACATAATAAGGCTCGGTAGCTCAGTCGGTAGAGCAGAGGACTGAAAATCCTCGTGTCGGCGGTTCGATTCCGTCCCGAGCCACCATTGATAATTTCATATGCCGTTGTAGCTCAATTGGTAGAGCAACTGACTTGTAATCAGTAGGTTGGGGGTTCAAGTCCTCTCGACGGCACCATCCCTGGAGGCTTAGCGAAGTGGCCAAACGCAGCAGACTGTAAATCTGTTCTCTTACGAGTTCGGTGGTTCGAATCCATCAGCCTCCACCAGTTTTAGGGGCATAGTTTAAAGGTAGAACAGCGGTCTCCAAAACCGTTAGTGTGGGTTCAATTCCTGCTGCCCCTGCCAATTTTATACTTGTATGGCGGTCGTGGCGAAGTGGTTAACGCATCGGTTTGTGGATCCGACATTCGGGGGTTCAATTCCCCTCGTCCGCCCCACTTATTACTCACTGACAATTGCAAGTGTTGGGGGTTAGCCAAGCGGTAAGGCAACGGACTTTGACTCCGTCATGCATAGGTTCAAATCCTATACCCCCAGTATGATATGCGGAAGTGGCTCAGCGGTAGAGCATCGCCTTGCCAAGGCGAGGGTCGCGGGTTCGATTCCCGTCTTCCGCTCCATTATAACAAGGCGCCATAGCCAAGTGGTAAGGCAGAGCTCTGCAAAAGCTTTACCCCCAGTTCGAGTCTGGGTGGCGCCTCCACCATTCTTTGCCGGAGTGGCGGAATCGGCAGACGCACAGGACTTAAAATCCTGCGGTAGGTGACTACCGTACCAGTTCAAGTCTGGTCTTCGGCACCAAAAGTGCTAAACAAATGTGTGCCCTTAGCTCAGCTGGATAGAGCGTTTGACTACGAATCAAAAGGTCAGGAGTTCGAATCTCTTAGGGCACGCCATACACAAGCCGGTGTGGCGGAATGGCAGACGCGACGGACTCAAAATCCGTTTCTCGCAAGGGAGTGGGGGTTCAAGTCCCTTCACCGGCATCATAAAAGCCTGGTTCCAGATTTACTGGAGTCAGGCTTTTTCCTTTTCCGGCGGATCGGATCTTATGGGGAAAAGCTAACATTTTAATTAAAAGACAGAGAGCTTGTGTACTGTTAAGTACAGTAGGCTCCCTGTCTTTTCTTTTTTAAGAACACAGATGTTTTAAGAAGGTTATAGTCGGCTTCCTTCATATAGAACGTTCGGCAGCAGCTTATGAAGAATGCAATTGGCTTAGGAAGGCCGTAATGGCTTTGTTTACTTGATCGGGATGTTCCTGGACTGTTAGATGGGCAGAGTCTTTAATTTCGGTATAGACCGCATTAGGAATTGAATCGACCATCTTCTTCATAACGATCGGTGTGGTGATCGAATCCTTCTCGCCACCGATAACAAGAGTCGGCACTTGTATGGTCGACAGAAGCTCTGTAGAGTCTTTTCTAAACGCCATGGCTAGAGAGGCATGGACAAGTCCCAGCGGATTCATCCCCTTGATTTGATCCTGGAGTTCACCGGCTAATTCCGAATTTTCTCCATCGGATAAAAGCTTGGGAATCATAGCTGTTGAGGCCGCCTGGGAACCCTGTTCCAAGAGTGAAGCCGCCATTTTCATCCGGTTGATTTGTCCCTCCAGTGGGTCGGCATCAGGGCGTGTATTAGCGAGAATGAGTCCATTGAAACGCTGTGGTGCTTTTCGCAGGAGATTAAACGCTACATAGCCGCCCATCGAGAAACCGGCAAGAACAGCCTTTTCCACTTGAAGTTGATCGAGAAGAAGCAGCAATTCGTCTGCCATGTGTTCCAGCGTAATTAGGTCCTTGTGAGGCTCTGATTGTCCAAATCCTCTCAGATCCGGAGCAATGACCCGATAATTCGATTCCAGCGCTGCAATCTGTTCGTGCCACATCCGGTGGTCCAGAGGAAAACCGTGAAGAAGCAGGACCGCCGGGCCGCTTCCCCGCTCTTCATAATAAGTTTTTAAGCCATGAATTGTTGTGAACATAACGTATCTCTCCTTAGATTATCGAGTTATTTTATATGTATGACCTGAATGCGGATAAACGAAAGTCGGTAGGGTTAGGCGGCTGTCTAAATGTTCATACTCCTTAAATACAAAAAAGTTTGGTTTTCACACAAGATCATACGTGTGCCTTATTTATATGCCTATGGCAGCAAGTGAATATGAACTTGTTGGAAGCTGAAAAATTTTGTCGGCTCTTTCTCTTCCGAGGTATTGCAAAGTCTTACGACTGAAGCAAGAAGGTAAAGGTTTAACTTGAGTGCATATAGGGCACGCGTTACCGCTCCGACAGTTGAGTTTTAAGAGCAAGGAACAAGTATTACTTCGACCACGGAAGTCTGGGATTGTTTTGTCAGAGGTAGTGCCCCAAAGAGGCAAAAGTCGTCTTAATGTTAGCTTGCTCTTTAATGATCTCTTTACTCCTCATCCCGGGTACGGAACATGTTAAGAGTGCTTGCCGAACTTAATATTAGCTGTGCAATGAACGAAAGATTAGTGGGCAAGTTTCTTGCACATTTGAAAGCGTGCAGGTTAGGAAACCGGACAGGTCAATAACGAGATACTTGATTTAACGTGTTTAAAAAAAGACTCATCGGAGTCTTGTAATCGTAACTGGTATCTTTTTTGTAGGTGTTTAGTGCAACAAACGGTTAACATGTCTCTTCGGAAATTAGTCATCCAGTATCAGGAGGCAGCAATATAACCGGTCATTGTCATATCCCCAAATTATTTCCCCGGAAATTTTTGGCATATTAACGTATAATTTAAGAAAAGCACGCGAATAATGCAAAATTGGCTATCTAAAAATATTACCCGTATACGGATGGAATGAAACTCCTCGACAAGATATTTATCATATATTTTCTCAAAGTCACATTAGGATACGCACATCTCATAAGAAGTCTTGTTAGTGAGTGGACATTTAATGTCTATTTAGGAGTGGCAGACAGGTAAAGGATGAAAGGAAAGAGGTAAAGGTCTGGACATAGGCTGTGATCCGCTTCCTTTATGGTTTGGGTCCTGTTTGTGGAAATTTGGGAAGGGGTAATAAGAAGGATAGCGAATATTGCTTTAGACAGAATCGATTATATACACGCGTGCTTATAGGAGGAGGATTACCCATGAAATTGCTTACTTTTCTAGGTGAACATGGACCGAGACTGGGCATCAGGCTCGAACAAGGTGTCTTGGACGTAGCCGAAGCGTTAAAAAATATGAAGGACTACGAGGAAGGCAGTGTGCCTACCCACATGGATGAAGTGATCAAGGGAGGGCCGGAGGCTATTCAGTCTCTGCAAAAGCTTATCGATGATCTTCCGGAAACCTCCGTAAACGAACCCTATCTCCTGGAGGAGTCTCCGCTGGTGTTCGCACCTTGTGTCACAGAGCCGGGTAAGATCATTTGTGTAGGTTTAAACTATCAGAAGCATGCCGAGGAAACAAAATCTCCGATTCCCGAGCATCCCGTGCTGTTTAACAAATTCAATAACGCTCTTACCGGGCATAAATGCGATGTACCTCTGCCTAACGTAACTTCTGAGCTGGATTATGAAGCTGAACTCGTTATCGTAATGGGACAAAAGGCGAAAGATGTGCCGAAGGAAGAGGCTGCACAATACATCTTCGGCTACACCTGCGGAAACGATCTGTCCGCGAGAGATTTACAGAGAAGAACCAATCAATGGCTGCTGGGCAAATCTTGCGATGGCTTTCTTCCGTTAGGACCCTATCTCGTCACGGGAGATGAGGTCGGGGACCCGAACGATTTAAAAATCCGTTCTCTGGTCAATGGAGAACAGCGTCAGAACTCGACGACAGCGGATATGATTTTCAAGGTAGAGGAGCTTGTCAGTTACATTTCCCGTCATATGACGCTATTGCCCGGAGATATCATTCTTACCGGTACGCCTGAAGGAGTAACCATCGGTTACCCGCGGGAGCAGCGAGTCTATCTTAAGGATGGGGATCAGACTCAGTGTCGAAATTGAGAAAATCGGCACCTTGTCCAATAAAGTAGTGGCGGAAACGAAAGTCGAAGAGGGCAAACCGGTAGGCCGTACTCTGGGTGTCTAAACACTTTTCATGAATCATGGAGAATTTGTTAAGAAAATTTAATGAAATTAAACGGTGCAATCCGGCTAATTCTTTAAAGTTATAAAAGGAGCTTTTCATACATTTGAAAAGCTTCTTTTTTTATATCTAAAAAAAGCTTATAAAATAAAGATTTATGCCACATTTTTACTTACTTCGGACGGCTTTTTCCTTTTTAGGGGGCAGCATTACATTTTCCTAAAACTTCTTTAACAATTTATTGCTATCCTTTAGTTACCGGAACGTTGGTCACAACGAATACGACAAATGAACGGGGATGATGTGTATGGCGAAAAAATCTTGGTCGACACAGGAGATGGAAAGACTCTGTATGCTTTCCAAAGAATGCCCTCCATCGGTAATTGCCAAGGAACTTGCCCGCCCGGTTACCTCCGTACGGAAGAAGCTGCGTGAGATCGGCGTCACGTATGTAAAGGGAGACGAGTGGAAGCGGAAGCAGGTTCAAATGCTGATCTCTGACGAAGCACGCGGAGAACTTCCACGCAGAAACAAGCAGGAATTGACCGAGGAAGCGCAAGTGTTGAATGAATTTTGGACAACACTGTTGTCGATGGCCAGCGTGGCCAAGAAAAAGGGAAAAAGAGTGGACGTTTTGTCCTTTATAGATACGTACCGTAAAATCAAGCTGGGCGGTTAAATAAACATCTCTTGCGGGACCTTTCGAGGTTTTGCGGGAGATTTTTTTATGGCCGGGAGACTTCGCCCGTTCTTTTTTGGTATAGTGGATAAAAAAGAGGGGAAGGAGTGTTCCTGTGACACCTCAAATCGTATCCATAAACGTAGGCAAGCCCAAGCGAATCGTCTATCAGGGAAAAGAAGTTGAAACGGGTATATACAAAGAGCCTGTACATCAGCCTTTGTATTTGTCGAAGACACAGCTGGAGGGAGACGGCCAGGCGGATCTGAAAGTTCACGGAGGGCCCGATAAGGCGCTTTGCGTATATAGTGCGGACTATTATGACTACTGGCAGAAGGAGTCTCGGACAACCTCTTTCTTTCGGAGCATTCGGAGAAAACATCACGATAAGCGGTCTTAATGAAAAAACGGTATGTATCGGAGATATTTATCAGCTTGGAGAAGCGGTTGTACAGGTTTCACAGCCGAGACGTCCCTGCTTTAAACTCAGCGTACGCCATTCGGATGTAAAACTGCCCGTAAAGCTGCAGGATACCGGGTACACCGGTTTCTACTTCCGCGTGTTGAAAGAAGGTATCATTCCCGAGAATCCCGTTTTCAGACTAGTGACGAGACATACTCAAGGCTTAACGGTTGAGTTTGTAAATACATGCAAATATCACGAGAAGGACAATATTTCCGGCATCCGGACGATATTGGCGAACGAAGCGCTTGCCGAAAGCTGGAGAGGTTCTTTTGAGAAAAAGCTTACGGAAGCGGGAGAGTTACCGGAGCCTGTGCAAAGCGGCGGGGTGGAGAAATGACATCCTCCGGTCTGCTTATAGATAAATTTAACCGTATTCACGATTATTTGCGTATTTCGGTTACCGACCGCTGCAACTTGCGCTGCGTCTACTGCATGCCGGAGGAAGGGATGACCTTCGAACCGGATGAGCGTCTGCTGAGGTATGACGAGATTACCGAAGTTGTCCGTGTATTATCGGAGCTAGGCGTACGCAAACTGAGGATTACGGGCGGCGAGCCGCTTGTCCGGAAAGATTTGCACATACTGGTCGGTCAGTTGTCCGCTATACCGGGTATCGAAGATATCGCTTTGACGACAAATGCCGTTTTTTTCGCCCAGCAGGCGGAGCGCTTGAGAGAAGCCGGACTTACACGGATTAATATCAGTCTCGATTCTCTTCGTCCGGACCGTTTCAGGCTTATTACAAGGGGCGGAGACGTCGGCCGTGTGCTGGCGGGGATCGAGGCTGCCCAGCGGGTCGGACTTTATCCCGTAAAGCTGAATGTCGTGCTCATGCAGGGACTGAACGACGATGAAATTGACGACTTCCTGCAAATGACGCTCGACAAGGACATTCAGGTGCGTTTTATCGAATATATGCCTATCGGTCATCAGGATGATGCCTGGAAGCTCCGGTATGTTCCTCTTTCGTCCGTGCTGGACAGGTGTTCCGAACGCGGGTGGAAAGTGGAGGAGATACAGTCCGTAAAAGGGAACGGTCCTTCTCAAAATTACCGGATCGCGGGAGGCAAAGGCTCTTTCGGCCTTATCCATCCGGTGAGCGACCATTTCTGCGCTTCCTGTAACCGGCTGCGGCTGACGGCGGACGGCAATATCAAGCCATGTTTATATTGGTCCCACGAGTTTAACGTGAGGCCGCTCATCGGGGATGACCGTGCGATCAGGGAGTTATTTTATAAAGCACTGGATATAAAGCCGGAAAGCCATGAAATGGCGAAAGCGCTCGAAGGGGACGAGCCGTCCCACCTCCCGACCGTGAGACGTATGTCTCAAATCGGCGGTTAAGCCGGAGATGCGCCCGCGTTTTTTTATGCCTAGAAGGAGGTAATTCCATGAGTGAAATCAGAAAACTGCGCCGGGAAGAACTCCGGGACAGCCTCGATTTGTCGATGTATGCTTTTCAATACGAACTTCCGGAGGAAGAGCTTGTCGAAAGACTCGCTACTATGAACCCCGAGGAAATCTGGGGATATTTTATCGATGGGAAACTGGCCTCGAAATTAACCCTTTTGGATCTTACAACGTGGATAAACGGCCGGAAGCTGAAAATGGGCGGGATCGCCGGCGTTGCGAGCTGGCCGGAAAACCGCCGGCAGGGAATGGTGGGACAACTGCTGTCGAAAGCGCTGGAAGTGATGAGAGAGAACGGGCAGATCCTTTCGTATCTTCATCCGTTTTCATTTGGGTTTTACCGCAAGTACGGCTGGGAGCTGAGCATGACCTATAAAAAAATCGAGCTTCAAACCTCTCAGCTTCCGAAGCTTGGCAATGCGAGTGGGCGGGTCATACGGACAGCCCCCAGCGCGGCCGCGCTTAATCCGATCTACGATGCGTATGCGGCAAGATTTAACGGACCCATTACGCGTACCGAAGAGTGGTGGGAAAACCGTCTTCTCAAAAAGAAAGGACACGTGGCGGTGTATCTGAATGAGGCAGGGGAGCCCAGAGGGTACGTGCATTATTGGATCGAAAACCATGAGTGCAAAGTTCATCAGCTGGTTTATCTCGATCAGGACGCAAAGCGCGGGCTGTGGAAGTTTATCGGCGATCATGATTCCATGTTCGACAAGCTGACCATGCAGGCGCCCCCGGACGAGGATCTGGCCTTTGAGCTGAACGATCCGAGGATTAAACAAGAGCTCGTCCCGTATTTTTCGGCGCGGATCGTCGATGTGGAGGGCCTCCTGGGCCAGCTGCGGCTGCGGCATACGGGACTGCCGCGGGAGACGTCTCTGCGCCTGCACGTAACGGACGGGCAGGCACCGTGGAACCACGGCACGTTCGAGCTTAGGCTTAACGCGCCGGAAGGCTCTGCGGCCGTCGTGAAGACCGCAGATGAACCGGCCGGCGGCAGCGGAGCCGCAGCGGACGGATTGGCGTGCGATATCCGCACGCTGTCCGTCTTGCTGCTCGGCGCCAAGAGCGCCGGCGAGCTCTACCGGATCGGACGTCTGGAAGGCGACGAACGATCCGTAGAGCTGCTTGCGGCGGCTCTGCCGCGCCGCACCTGTTACTTGCCGGACTTTTTCTAGTCCGGCACAAGAAAAAGCCGCACAGCCCAGCAATAACGGGCTGTGCGGCTTTTTGGCGCAGGGCGTCCCCCCGGCAAGAGCCAATTCGACAATCCGCGAGTTGGCGGGGGATTGTCGGTCAGCGGCGCTTGGCTTAAGAACGCTCAATGAGCAGATGGATGTCCCGGGTTAGTTCGGCTTTGTCCGTTAGGCGGGCTTCATAGCGCTGCTGAAGCGCGTTCAGCAGCTGACGGAGGCGTTCGATATTATCGGATACCGCATCCTTAAGATCGGAGATCCGTCCCTGGACGATCCAGTCGAAAATAAAACCGTCCATAAAATAGTCGGCAAACCCCAGAAACCCGTTATAATCGAGGTTCATCTCCGCAGTGCCCCCGACATCCTCCAGCTCTCGCTTGAAGCGGCCCATCAGTCCTTGGGCGTATTCGATCTGTTCCATAGCTTCATTGGCTTTGCTGCGTTTGAGATGAGTGGCGATCACGCCTCCGCCGAACATATCGTAGGTTCCCCAGCTTTTAGCCGATTTCAGCAGACTTTCCGCTTCTTCGAGAGATTCGGCGAGCTCGTGTCCCGCCCGGAGCGCTTCATCCAGCTCTTTGACCTCGGAGAGAGCCTGCCTTTTGGCGTCGTAGAGGGCATTCAATTGACCACGGAAAACTTCGCTTCTTCCACGCAGCCATTGTTCTTTTTCCTGAAGCAGAGCGGCGGCTTCTTCCTCCCAGCCGAGCAGGGAAGAACGGCGTTGTTCGAGTTCCGAAGTCGTCCGCGTTAACTCTTCTTCCGCCAGCCTTGTTTCCTCGGCACGGATACGTGCCTGAATCGCTTCGGCTTCTTCTTTTTCCAGCTTCTCTTCTTTTCTTCCCAGAACGGTATAAAACAAATTGACAAGCGATGCTTTCTCCAAACGCTCGACATCCCGCGTCTCATTCAGCAAAGCTTTCTCTGCCGCCATCCGCTGCTCCCGGGCCTGCTTCAGCCGGGCTTGAGCTTTTTCCAGCTGTTTATTAACCGTTCCAAGCAGGCTTTCTTTATTCAAAACTTCGTCATACCGGTATTTCCAGTTCTCCTCCATGCGTACCCCGCCCTCCCTAATGAGCCGATAACCTTCTTCACCTACAATACGTTCTGGGGAAAATAGGGTTGCATTCGGGTATACGGGTTGAAAAACGCTAAAGCGGGAATACCGTGCAGCCGGGTTTAGCCGGAGGCGGGTACGGGCTTCAAATAACGAAGAAGACGTTCTTTTTCAAGAAAGGGCTTAACCTGGACGGAGGTCTTAAACAGAAAGGGTTTGCCTGCCGTAGAGAAAACGAGGAGCAGAGGCTCGTTTAACCGCGAAGGATCAAGAAACAGAAACAATTCATTGGAGCTTCCCTGCATCCAGCGGTTATTAACGGCGAGCGGAGGGTCAAGGGGGAGTTTCAGGACGACTCCCTGCACATTGTCGATTTTCGTTTGAACGGCAATATCTTTAATACTGGCCAGCCAACGGGAAGCTTCGGAGCGGATTTCATCGGTAACGATAAGGGTTTCCACGACCTTTTGTTTATCTACATCGTAAAGCTGTGCGCGAACTTCCCGGGAAAAGCCTCCGGAAGAAGGAGGAACGGCGTGCGATGGCGTCGCCTGCAGTCTGGTTGTCCAAGTGCCCCCGGGCAAAGCGATGCTTGAGGCTCCGGTCCCGGCTGCGGCGGATACGGAAGATCCGTTTCCGGCCGCCTGTACGGAGAAGGCTGATGAAGGCACGAAACCGGCTGCAGTCGTGCACAATAGGGCGATAAGAGCGGTGCGCGCTCCAACGTTTCTTTTAGTCATGGAAGTATCTCCTTGTGCCGTTGTTGTGGTTGGACTTATTTTCTTATAAAGTCCCGTGAATTATTCCTTGCCGGGAGCGGCAAAAACGCCTTCCCCCGACCTTGGTCCAGGGGATTGGACCGCCAATAGGCGGTGTCGGATACGCCCCATATTCGCTACAATAAAAGCATCATTTCTTATCTTGGAGAGGATAGGCGATTGTGATATGCTATGTAAGGATTCGCGGCTCTAAATGACGCTAGGGACCGGTAAGAGTCAGGCGATACAACGGACGGATAAATTTTTCGGCAGACTGCAGCCCGCAAAGGAGGTGCCCCATGGAACAACAAATGAAAAATAAACGCCACCGGAACACGGCTATGCTGTTGATCGCAATGGGGATTTTCCTCATCCTGGAACGGTGGGTCGGTATATTTGTGGTGATTGCCCTGCTGCTGATGTTTTTCGGTTTTTATAAAATCCGGTATGAGAATGAGAAGAAAGGCATCGCCTTTATGGGCGTCGGGGCCGTCATTCTGCTGGGCAACAACTTCTCTCTCGTGCTGGCGGTTATCTTGATTTCGCTCGGGATTTTCTATATCAAGTCCAAGAAGGTACAGCCCGGAGACGATTTTATCCAGAAGCAGACCCTGATCGACAGCATCCGTCCGGGCAAAGAACCCTGGGTGCTTAAAGACAGCAGCATCTGGTTCATTATCGGTGAAGCTCATCTGGACCTTTCGTATGCGATATTGGAGAAAAAAGAAACGACGCTCGTTCTGCAGGGGATTATCGGAGATGTGCGGCTCATTGTGCCCGAAGAAATAGGGGTATCCATCGAAGCGTCGGTTACGGTCGGACAAATCAGTTCGCCTCTGGAAAAAGAATCCGGAGTTATTAATAAACTTAATTGGATATCTCCTAATTACGAAACGAGAGAACAACAGGTGAAACTAATCGTCTCTTATATCGTAGGGGATATAGACGTTCGCATGCTTTAGAACGAAACCGTCTGCTGACAAGAAAGGAGAATGGTGCCGTGGACAGCTACAAGAAAAGACTGACTAATATGATTTGGCGAAGCATGGCGGAATCCATTGTTCTTTGTCTGGCGGTGCTTACTTTTATCGTTTATATGCTGTATACCGCTAAATTTATAACTCCGCCCGAGACGTGGGCGCAAGGGATCAAAATCGGTGCCATGCTCGTAGGCGGCTCGATCATTCTGGGGGCGGCTTACGGGTATTGGAGCAGCAACCGGACGACGCGCCGGCTGGAGCTGCTGATGGAAACGATGCAGATGCTGGAGATCGGCAGCATTTCCCGCTCGACCCTGCCCCCGCTGGGTGAGGATGAGATCGGGCGTCTGGGCGAACAGCTCGGCCGCATCCTGAAAAAGTGGGAGGAGCAGGTAGCTTCACTCCAGCGTCTGTCAAACAATAACGCCCAGCTTGCGGAGAAGGCCCGGGTATCGGCCATCATTGAGGAGCGGCAGCGTCTGGCCAGAGAGCTGCACGATGCGGTCAGCCAGCAGCTGTTCGCGATCTCGATGACGGCTACTGCGGCTTTACGAACACTGGACAAAGACTTCGAGAAAGCCCAGCGGCAGATTCACCTCATCGAGGAAATGTCCTCCGTGGCTCAATCCGAAATGAGGGCGCTGCTGCTTCATCTGCGTCCGGTTCATTTGGAAGGCAAACAGCTTTCCGAAGGGCTGATCCGGCTGCTTCAGGAATTGAAAGCGAAAGTTCCCATGGAGATTACATGGGATTTGGACGATGAAATTGTACTGTCCAAAGGAATTGAGGACCACCTGTTCCGGATTGTCCAGGAAGCCATGTCGAATGCCCTGCGGCATTCGAAAGCGACCAGACTGGAGCTGCGCATGCAGCAGAAAGCGGGCTGGGTACGCCTGCTTATCCGCGATAACGGGGTAGGTTTCGACCTTGACGAGGAAAAACAGACATCTTATGGTTTATCAACGATGCGCGAACGGGTGAATGAGGTCGGAGGATCTCTTCAACTGGTTACGGCTCCGGGAAAAGGAACCCGTATCGAGATCCGGGTACCGATAATGACGGAAGGAGAGGAAGCATAGTGGACATGGTTAAAGTGCTGCTGGTCGACGACCACGAAATGGTCCGGATAGGGCTGGCGGCCGTTCTCGGTACGGAAGAGGGAATCGAGGTAGTCGGCGAAGCCAGCAACGGGGAGGACGGAATCCGGCTGGCACAGGAATACAAGCCGGACGTCGTGCTGATGGACCTGGTCATGGAGGGCATGGACGGTATCGAGACGACGCGGAAGCTGCTACAGCTTTACCCGGACTGCAAAGTTATCGTGTTGACGAGCTTTCTCGATGACGAGAAAATGTATCCGGTTCTGGAAGCGGGGGCGTTCAGCTATCTGCTCAAGACATCACGCGCCACGGAAATCGCCCAGGCTATCCGCGCCGCCGCGAAAGGACAATCCATTCTGGAGTCGCAGGTAGCTTCGAAGCTGATGAACCGTTTCCGGCAGCCGAAACCGGAAGCCGCTCCTCATGAAGATTTGACCGAACGCGAAATGGAAGTGCTCCGGCTCATTGCCGCGGGCAAATCCAATCAGGAAGTCGCCGATGATCTGTTCATCGGAATTAAAACCGTTAAATTCCATGTAACGAATGTTTTGGCCAAGCTGGGCGTCGAAGACCGCACCCAAGCGGCCATTTATGCGTTTAAGCATGGACTGGCGGAATAAAGCGCAACCTAAAAGCCCGTACCGCGAGATGGCGGTACGGGCTTCCCTTATAAAGCGGCCGGCTCCGGATCAGTTTGCTTCCTGATGAACGGACGGTAGGCTTGAAGCGCTTTGTTCAGCTGCATCTGGTGCATAGCTCCGCCGGTTTGAAACAGCGGTTCATCCGCTTCTTCCGTGTACTCCGAGCGATCCGGGCGGTCATAATCTTTGGGCCGCTTCCACTCGTTCGCTTCCCCCAGCCTGCGGAGCATAGCCGGCATGCCGGATTGCTGCCGGGTATCTTTACCGGCAGCGGCGTCCCGCTGGTCGGCGGGAAGTGTGCCGGCAGAACTCTGTTCCGCCGGGGCTGCCTTGCCGCTCCGTTCCTGCCGGGTATAAAGCATTTCGGGAAAGGGCCCGCGCGGGCTTACGGGACCAAGCCCGTTCATACGGCGGATGGCCTGAATCCGAAATAAACTGGAATGACTGCGGTACGTCTCATTCACGTACTGGGGTGTAACTATATACATAACCGTCCGCCACCTTTCAGGAACGTGCTTTTATAAATTCCTTCTTTTTTCGATTTCCATATAGTTACAAACATATTACCACGTTTTCGACGTTTTGAAAGCATCAAGTTGGACAAGTTTATAAAATTTATTTATCGCTGCTTGCCGGAGCTTTGGCTGCCGACTTTTCATTCCGATCTGGAAAGGTCAGACGGCCGGTTTGACGCTTCCCGTCCGGCGACTTACAATGAAGGCATATCAGATAGGGTAAACAAAGGGGATTTGACAGTGAACGGGTCAACGATATTAGTCATCATCGGATTTCTTGTCCTATGCGTGGTTTTTATGTGGGGCATGTCCAAAAAGTATAAGAAGTAAAACCGGTAAAAACTTGGAGGATAAATACCTGTTTACGGAGCAAAGCCTGCCATTTCGCATACCATGCAGTATCTGCAAACCATGTGGAGGCGATGTTTCTTGATCCGCAAACGAATTCCGGCCAAGGATGACAGGATACTGGTGCGTCTGACCGAAAAGGAGCTTTTGCCTTACACAAGAATGACTGTGCCGGAAGCGGACGTTAACCTTTCGGAAATGAAGAAAAGATTCAAGCTGGGAGAAACTTTCGTAGCTGACGAAGGGGCTTTCGCTGCCGGTTTTGTGAGCGTTCAGGTGTCGGATGACAGCCTGTTTGTCGATATGCTGGCGGTCGATGCGCGTTTTCAGGGCCGTGGGCTGGGGACGTCCCTAATGGAGCAGGCCGAAAAATACGGCCGCAAAAGGAAATGCCGGACTTCGCGGCTATATGTAGATTCTGTGAATGAGAAGGCCATTTCCTTCTATCTGGCGAAAGGGTATACCGTTAAAAGCTATGTGCCTCAACTGCGTCTTCATTTAATGGAAAAAAAGCTGTAAAAACGTTTCCCTGAGGTGGTAAAAGAAAAAACCGGGAATGTGTCCATTCCTGGTTTTTGGGGATAGTAAGATAAACGACCGCTTTCTATTGAAGTGCGATCAGGGCGGCGACAAACTTCCGGTCAAGAACGATAGGAGAATATCCCGCCGAATGGGCGATAACGGCCTGACTTTCCCGGTCGGCCGGGGGAGACGATTTTTTCCGGCCGGTCTTGGCCACTTTTAATTTTTTGCCCGTTTTTGCAGAAGGACGTTCTACAACGGGTTCTTCGTTTAAGATGAGATTTCCTTGATCAAGCCGGCTGAGTATACCGAAAATTTCCGCGCCGTCTCTTAAATAAACGAGAACGGGGCTGCCGATATGGGGCCGGATCTGCTCACTGTTTGCAGGATCGATTCGCTGCACCGTACTGCACCTCCATGGGGAGAATTCTGATAACAGCCTATGGCGGGGAAGCGGGAACGGATTGGACAGATGCCCGGTTTGTGAAAAAAAGTTGAATCCCTTTTGCAATTTCGGTATGCTTATTCTAATCTAAAACCAAAGAGAAAGAATGATGCGACGATGAATGGTGCTGTTTTTCTGATTTTCGGAGCTACAGGAGATTTGGCCAAGAGAAAACTGTTTCCCGCCTTTTACAGCCTGTACCGTGAAGGCAAGCTGAATGAACATTTCGCCGTAATCGGACTTGCGCGCCGTTCCAGGACGAACGAGCAGTTCCGCGAAGATCTGCGTGATTCCATTAACGAATTCGCCCGTCATCATGTGCAGGACGACGAGGACTGGGCTAAATTTGCCGAACATTTCGAATATTTACCGCTCGACATTAACAATGTGGACGGGTTCCGCCAATTGAATACGCTGACGCAGCAGCTTGACGTCAAGTTCCAGACCAACGGCAACCGTTTGTTCTACCTGGCGCTTGCGCCGGAGCTGTTCGGCAACGTGTCTTACAACCTCCGCGAAGGCGGCCTGCTGGAAACCACCGGCTGGCATCGTCTCGTGATCGAGAAGCCGTTCGGTTACGATCTGGAGTCCGCAGGCAAGCTGAACCAGCAGCTCCGTCAGGTGTTCGAGGAGAAAGATATTTACCGCATTGACCATTACCTGGGTAAAGAAATGGTTCAGAACATTGAAGTGGTGCGTTTTGCTAACGCGTTCTTCGAGCCGCTGTGGAATAACAAGTACATAGCCAACATCCAGATCACGCTAGGCGAAACCGTCGGCGTCGAAGACCGCGGCGGTTATTACGACCATTCAGGGGCTCTGCGCGATATGGCGCAGAACCATATGCTCCAGATGCTTGCGATGATGGCCATGGAGCCGCCTAGCCGTCTTCATCCGGAAGATATCCGGGATGAGAAGGTGAAGGTGCTGCGTTCCCTGCGTTCTTTCGAGTCCGCCGAAGAGGTCGGCAAGAATGTCGTACGCGGCCAGTATACGGCCGGGAAGCTGAACGGCAAGGAAATGCCGGCTTACCGCAGCGAAGAGAGCGTCAATCCCGAATCGAACACGGAAACGTATTTGGCGGCACGTGTTTTTGTGGACAACTTCCGTTGGGCGGGCGTTCCGTTCTACATTCGTACCGGCAAGCGTCTGCCCGTGAAATCCACGGAGGTTGTGGTAGAGTTCAAAAACGTGCCGGACAACGTTTACCTGGCTAACAAGCATGACTTGCAGCCGAATCTGCTTGTATTCCGCGTGAACCCGATGGAAGGTATTTATTTGCAGATGAATGCCAAAAAGCCGGGTGCCGAAGGCGTCATTATCCCGATCGCGATGGATTTCTGCCAGAGCTGTCAGGTCGGACTGAACACGCCGGAAGCGTACGAGCGTCTCATCTTCGACGCTATGCGCGGAGATTCCACCTACTTCACCCGCTGGGACGAAGTGGCGCACGCATGGCAGTTCGTGGACGCTATCGCCCAGGCGTGGAAAGAAAACGGCGGGGACCTGGCCCATTATCCGGCAGGCTCCTGGGGACCGGATGCGGCCAACGAGCTGCTCGCCGCGGACGGATTCAAATGGTGGCCGGTTAACGGCCAGCATGAAGGCGAAGTCATCTGGGCGAGCCAGTCATAACCGGACGTTCCGGTTACATGAACAAGAGGTTTACGGAAGCACCCTGCGGCTTAGGCTGACGGGTGCTTCTTTTGCTGGCCGCTTAGTCCATTGAAAAAAGGTGGGACCGTATCAGAAAACACCGGGAGGGAAGTCATGTACCGCATTCTGATTGTCGAGGACGATGATAAAATCGCCCACATTTTGAAAGATACGTTAACCAAATATGAATACGAGGTTTTCCGCGCGGTGCGGTTTCAAGATATTAAGGGAGAGGCCGCCGAGCTGGAACCGGATCTCATTTTACTGGACATCAATCTTCCCCGCTACGACGGGTTCTACTGGTGCCGTCAAATCCGCACGTTCTCCAATGTGCCGATTATTTTCCTGTCGGCGCGGACGGGAGAAATGGACCAGGTGATGGCGATCGAAAACGGCGGTGACGACTATTTGACGAAGCCGTTTAATCTGGACGTCGTGCTGGCCAAGGTCAAAGGCGCACTCCGCCGCGCGTACGGGGAATACGCCCAGGCGCAGCCGTCCAGAGACGAATGGGAGCTCAACGGGCTGAAGCTCGACCGGTTGAAAAACAGCCTGGAATTCGGCGGTAAACGGATGGAACTGACGAAAAACGAGCTGCTGCTGTTCGACTGCCTGGCCCAGAAGGCGGGAAGCATTACAGCCAGGGAGGAGCTGCTGGAGGCTCTCTGGGACGACGTTCATTTCGTCGATGACAACACGCTGACGGTGAACGTCACCCGGGTAAGGCGGAAGCTGGAAGAAATCGGCCTGCCGGGGATTATCGAAACGGTCCGGGGCCAAGGCTACCGTCTTCAGACGGAATGGGGGAAGAGCGGCGATGCATGACAAAGCCTGGACGTGGAAAAAATTTTTGCTCGACCGGCTTTTGTATACGGCCGCCTTCTTTTTCGCTATCCTGCTTATTCTGGTCCTTTTGTGGCTGGACCGTATGGAGGCGGGGCTGCCTCTTAAACCGGACAATTTGCTGTACCTGTTCCTGCTCGCCGGAACCGTGTGGGCGGCCGTCCTGATTTATGATTATGTCCGGCAGGCCGGGTATGCAAACGCACTGAACAAGCGGCTCGGCGAATCCGATCAAAGCTCGCTGGACAGTGCGGTGTTTCTGCCGTTCCGGACGCGGGAGCAGCAGGCGGTAAACGAGCTGCTGCAGAAGCAGCACCGGGCTTATTTATCCAGGCTGTCTTCCTACCGCTCGGCTCAGGAGCAGCATCTGCATTTTACGAACCAATGGGTTCACCAGCTCAAAACACCGGTGTCCGTCATCGACCTGCTTATCCAGCAGTCGGAAGGGAGGCCGATCCCCCCTGAGGCGCCGGAGCGGATGAAAGAGCTTCTCACAAGCATTCAAGAGGAGAACGAGAAGATCGCCTCGGGTCTTCAGATGATGCTCTATACGGCAAGGCTCGAAAAATTCGAGCTGGATGTCCATCCGCGGCGGATCGAGCTTACGGCCGTAGCCCGGCGGGTCGTAAACGAATACAAGAAAGCCTGTATACGCGCTTCCATTTTTCCGAAAATCGAGACTTTCGCCTCCGGCGTCTATGTGGAAACGGACGAAAAATGGCTCTCGTTCGTCCTGCACCAGCTTATCGGCAACGCCATTAAATACTCCCGCAAGCAGGAAGGAAACAAGCTGCTTCTTATCCGGATCGAAGAGCAGTCTTACGGCATCCGGCTTACGGTTCAGGACAGCGGCATCGGTATCGCTCCGGAAGACCTGCCGCGGGTTTTTGACGCTTTTTTCACGGGAGAGAACGGAAGGGGCGTCGTTACGGAGTCGACGGGGATGGGGCTGTATCTCGTCAAACAGGTGATGTCCCGGCTGGGACACCGGGTTGCCATCGAATCCGAGCCCGGCCACGGGACGGCGGTCAGCCTGATGTTTCAGAGCCAGGGCCTCCACCGGTTAGAAGGGCGAGAGTGGGACGGAGAGTACGGAGAATAGTCCGGGTGACGAAAATGTAAGGTTAACCTGCCGCATTGAAAGGCAAATCAATAGGTGGCTTCTCTTCAGAGGTCTATACTAGGAACATAGACATCATCAATGGAGGGATACCGGATGGCGGTTTTGAAAGCCGAGCAGGTAACGAAAATATACGGAACGAAAAGCAATCTGACGTACAAAGCACTGGAGAACATCGGCCTTGAAATCGGCGAAGGGGAGTTCGTCGGCGTTATGGGGCCTTCGGGAAGCGGCAAAACGACGCTCCTTAACATACTGGCCACGATCGATAAGCCGACAAGCGGCCATATCGAAATCAACGGAACCGATCCCGCGGCTTTATCGGGAAAGCAGCTCGCGTTGTTCCGGCGCCGTGAGCTGGGATTTATTTTCCAGGATTTCAATCTTCTCGACACCTTGTCGATCCGGGAAAATATTATCCTCCCGCTTGCCCTGGACAAAAAGCCGGTAGCGGAAATCGAAAGCCGGCTTAAGCCCTGCGCCGAACTTCTCGGAATTACGGCGATTCTGGACAAACGGACATACGAAGTGTCCGGCGGACAGAAACAGAGGGCGGCCATCGCCCGGGCCATCATCCACAGGCCGTCCATTCTGCTTGCGGACGAACTGACGGGCAACCTGGATTCCAAAGCCGCCAAGGATGTGATGGAATCGCTCAAAGAGCTGAACGAGCAGCTCGGCGCCACCATCATGATGGTTACGCACGATCCCTTTGCGGCGAGCTACTGCAAGCGGATTGTGTTTATCAAGGACGGGAAGTTCTTCTCCGAACTGAGACGGGGGGCGAACCGGCAGGCCTTTTTCCAGCAGATTCTCGATTCGTTAAGCGTGCTTGGGGGGAATTTCGATGAATTTTCGACAGCTCGCCCTTAAAAATATCCGCGGCAACTGGCACCAGTACGGCGCCTTTTTCTGGAGCAGCGTGTTCTCCGTTACGATTTTTTATATTTACTCCGCTTTTATTCTGCATCCGGACGTCATAAACGGTTCAATGCCGGCCGCTTCTAAGATCCGGGAAGTGATGATCGCCTGCGATTATATCATTATCATTTTTTCATTCTTTTTTATCCTGTACTCGATGTCGGCCTTTTTTAAATCACGGAAAAAAGAATTCGGCCTGCTGACGCTGTTCGGCATGACCAAAGGACAAATCCGCCGGATGGTGCTGCTGGAAAATGTCCTGATTTCCATTCTGGCCGTTGCCGCCGGTATCGGAATCGGATCGCTGTTCAGCAAGCTGTTTTTTATGGGGCTGGCCCGGCTTCTTGAAGTCGATTCCCCCATCCGGTTCGTTATCCCGGTTAAAGCGGTTCTGCTGACGGTTATCGGATTTGTGCTGTTGTTTCTGACCATTACCCTGCTGACCCTTTACCAAGTGGGACGTTCGGAAATCATCGACCTGCTCCGGGCTTCCAAGCAGCCGAAAAAAATGCCGGTTTTCTCCGTCTGGCTCGTTCTGCTTTCGGCCGTCTGTCTGGTCGCAGGCTATACGCTGGCTTATCAGATTACGTTGAGAAATTTTATTCTCTATTTCATGCCGGTCGTCTTTCTTACGGTGCTGGGAACGTACTTTTTGTTCACCCAGGGCAGCGTGTTTATTCTCCGGAGGCTTCAGCGACGGACTTCGCTTTATTACAATCAGACGAATCTGATTACGATATCGCAGCTCACGTTCAAGCTGAAAGATAATGCGCGGATGCTGTTTATGGTGTCCATCCTGTCCGCTGTCATCTTGTCCGCATCGGGTACGGTGTACGTGATCCTTAAGGATACCCGCAACCAGCTTATGGAGCATTATCCCCAGTCCATCGCCTTTACGGAAAAAGGGCTGAACAGCCACCGTGTAGTAGACCCGGAAGCATTAAAAAAGACCCTGAAACAGAACGGGGTCGAGCTGGAGTACGAAGTGCGGATGGCGGGCATTCCGGTCCGGGTCCCCGTCGAGCTGGGGGGCAGAGTCCGCGAGCAGCAGCTGTTCATCGTGTCGGAGGATGACTACAACGCCCAGGCCAAACGGCTGAACAAGCCGGAGCTGCGGGTGGAACGGGGGCATGCCTCGTACATTTATCCGTACAAAGAGCAGCAGCGCAAGTCTTTCACCCCCGGACAAGACCTGGTAGCGAAAATGAAAACGGGAACAAGAACGTTCAAGCTGGAAGAACAAATTAACGGGTCCGTTGTCCCGACCCAGTTCGATATCTCGACTTTGCTTGTGACGGACGCGTCGGAGTACAAGGAAATGATGGACTCTACTGCGGACGAGGACAAAAGCGTTTTGTACGGCTATGAGATCAAAAATTGGGAGGAAGCCTCTCCGACCGTCCATCAGATCGAAAATATGGTTCCCGAGCAGGAGAAGACAAATTTCGGGACCCGCGTCAATCAGTATCTGGAAACGAAGCAGTTGATGTCGCTGATGCTGTTTATCGGAATTTTCGTCAGTTTCCTTTTCTTTATCGCTTCGGGCAGCATGATATATTTCAAGCTGTTTACCGAGATCGAAGAAGATCAGGCCCAATTCCGGGCTCTTACCCGGATAGGGATTACGGACCAGGAGATCAGGCGGACGGTATCCATGCAGGTCGGGATGATCTTTTTTATCCCCCTTGCAGTCGGACTTGTCCATACGGTCTTTGCGATGAAGGCGCTCGGCAATATGCTCATTTCGAACATATGGTCTTACGCGGCGGTGGTGTTCGTCATTTTTGCTCTGATGCAGACGCTCTATTTCCTGGCTGCGAGACGTTCTTACATGAAAAGAATTTTAGAGCATTCGGTCCGATGATTTAAGTAGAATTAAGCTGTGAAAAAAGGCTTTTCTTTCCCGCCGGAGGTTGGCGGGCAGGGAAAGCCTTCTTCTTTTTTAAGGGGCAAATTATTTTATATGTAAATTATTATGTATATTGACGATAAAAGTAAAGAAAGGATGTATAACTAAATTGTAAATGTATGGAATTTTAAGATGGGAGAGAAGAGCGATGTATAGAAAAGGGGACAGTCTGGACGACTTCATTTTATTTGACCGCATTTGGACCCGGGTCTGGCGGCAGCAGGGCTTTGAGCTGGAATTTACCCGCAGGGACGCGGATTGCTACCTGATTCTCTCCGATGACGGTGAAGCGGCGGGAACGGTCGAGTTCAAGCGATACGACCCCGGCCGTCATCCGCTGGACGCTCTCGCTCCGTTCTGCGGACATTCCGCACTTGCGCCGGGCAAGGTCGTGGAAGTGGACAAGGTAGCCCTCCTTCCGGAATACCGGGGCCGCAACCTGGACAAGCTCATTTCGCTCATCGTACATTATTGTGAAAACCGCGGCTGCACGCATATCGTCGCATTGATGGAACCCAAACTGTGCAAGGCTCTGCGCATGGCGTTTCGAATCAAGCTTGAGCGTATCGCGGAGCCTTTCCACTACAAGGGGGGGATGGTCGTGCCGGTCGTGTGCGACGTAAGCCGCCTTTATTCCAATAAATCCGCCTACGGCTGGTTGCTTCCGAATCCGGAACGGCCGGAAATCGTCCTGCCTGCCGTCGGCTCTTGAGATAGAAAACAGGAACACCCTCGTGCCGGGGGGTTCCTGTTTTCTTTAACCGCGGGTCATGGCCTTCAAATTCGTGATGAGGCTGTCCAGACGCTGGTAGCTCGTCACGATATCTTTAATGCGGGAATCGTGATTCTCAAGCCCCGCCATAATCTCTTCGAAGGAAGCCATGTTCTGTTCGGTGCTTCCGGCGATGGCGACGATTTCGTGGGAAATCTTGCGGTACTCTTCCTGCAGCAGCGCAACGGATTCTTCCACGTGATCGGACTGATTTTTGACGAGTCCGGTATTGTCGGCTACCCGCTGGATGATGCTCTCGACCTGTTCGTTGGCGGCGCGTCCCGCCGTAATCGCCTGCTTCCCGAGATTCACCTGTTTGGTCACCTCGATGCTCGTATGGCGGATGCCCTGAAGAATGTCGTTGATCTCTTCCGTGGAGCGGCGGGAATTCTCGGCGAGCTTGCGGACTTCGTCGGAGACGACGGCAAAGCCTTTGCCGTGCTCTCCGGCCCTGGCGGCCTCGATTGCCGCGTTGAGCGCAAGCAGGTTGATCTGAGATGTGATGTCATTGATTAACCCGACCATGCTGCCGATGCGTACGCCTTGTTCATTCAGATCATTCATCAAATGGACGGTCCGGTGAATGATGCTGTAGACGGTTTCGATTTCCGCGCTGAGAGCGTGAACCTGTTCGCTACCCTGATTCGTCAGGCCGATATTCTCCGTAGACAGGCGCTGGAGCGTACCGGAGCCGTCGGCTACGCTGGAGACGACCCGTTCGACTTCCTGGACGAAACCGCTGATATCCACCACAATTTGAGTCTGATGCTCGACGCTGGTAGAGACTTCGCCGAACGTGGCGGTGACTTCTTGTGAAATTTTACCGGCTGTGGCTACATTGGTTTTGAGAGTGGCATTGAAATCATTTAATACTTCCACGCTAGAGCCGACCTGTTCCAGCAGCGAGTCCGTTTGAGTTTTTGCCTCCAGGGTCTCCGCCTGCTTTTCCATAACTTCTGTTTGCAGTTTTTCCGAAAAACGTGCGGAAGCGGCTGAAGCCGCGGTAATCATGACGACATAGAGCAGCAGGTTGGCGAGGGATTCTTTGGGGAACATGGCTTCGTAAAAACGCGGTTGGACGAATAGAAAGGCCGTTAAAGCCGCTCCAAGTATGCCGGAGAATACGATTGGCCGATAATTGGAGTAAAGGGTCATCAGCGCAATGTTGACGAAGATGAGGTAATACGTGCTCGTCAGCGGTTCGGCGTAAATCAGCAGGGTGGTCAACACGGTGATGTTCACCGGAACGATATACATAACGAGCCGGGGCGCTATGTGTTTAACCGACATCAGGGTGCTGATTCCGCAGATCACTATACCGACAACGGCAAGCACGAGAACTACTTCTAAACTGGCCGTCATAAGATCGATTACGATACCCAGGGCAAGCATAATCCACAGAATGCGGTTGAGCAGTTTGTTCCTTTTAAAAAGCAGATGGTTCGATTCCATGATTTCCCTCATCTCTTAATATTTGTTTACTTTCACCTAATCGGTTGTTTACCGTAAAAAGTTTATAGATTCCGCCAATAAATGTTAGTCTTTTTTTAAGATTTTTTTCGGACGGCGTTTGAAGAATCCGCGTGCAGTGCGGCAAAAAACGGGTTATAATAGGGGGAAGCTTAGCCGGAAGGAGCTGGCAGATGGACAGGCGCGCGTTTCTCAAATGGCTTACCGCATTTTTTGCCATTCTGCTCGGCGCCGGTGCGGGAACCGTATTAAGCGGATTAAGGCGGAAATCCGGGCTGCCCGACCGTGAAGCATCCGTGGCCAAGGCGGAAGAAGCCGAAGAGCTCCCGGCGGGAGAGGATCTTCAGCTGCCGGATGATCCGAAGGCGGGGAAGGCGCTCGCCACTTTCGCGATCATGAGCGATATTCACGCTTCGCCTGACGATCCGTTGACTCTGGAGCATTTTAAATCCGCTTTGGACGATATGGCCGCCATGAAGCAGCCGGTGGATGTTCTCCTTCTGACCGGCGATTGTACGGACTACGGGAGAGCGCGGGATTACAAGGAGCTGGGCCGTATTATGAAGGCACACAAGCTTCCGCCCGTGCATGCCAACATGGGGAATCACGAATATTACGATCTTTGGCTGGACAAAGCCGGCGAGTTTAACCGGGAGGGCATGCCCAACGGCAAAACCGACGCGATGGCCAGGGAAAGATTTTTAACATTTTTCGGATACAAGCAGCCGTATAACCGGATGGACCTGGAAGGCTGTACCGTTCTGCTGCTATCGCAGGAAGGCTATATGCAGGAGAAGCCCGAGGCTGGCGAAGGCGCCTGGTACACGGACGCGCAGATGGAGTGGTTCAAAGCCCAGCTGGCGGGCCTGGACAAAACGGCGCGGATCTTCATTATGATCCACCAGCCTCTGCCGATGCAGGGACGAAGCGGGGGAAGCCACCAGATCGTCCGCGGCAAGGAAATCCGGGAACTCATCGCCCCGTACAAGAACGTGTTCGTTTTCTGCGGGCACCGGCACCAGGATTTCCAGAACGGATCGGCCCACTATTTGCAGGAGCCGTTCCATTATTTTCACAACTCTTCGGTCGGCCGGACATTGAACAAGGCTCTGCCGGATGCCCGAAAATCGAAGACGCAAGGCCTTTATGTCCAGGTCTTCGAGAATAAGGTCGTGGTCCGCGGCCGCGACTATGCCCGGCGCAGATGGCTGAAGGAAGCGAACTGGACGGTCGCATTGAACAGGAAGAGCGTATGACGCCGCAGGCACCGGGAGCGGGCAGCGGCATAAGATGAACTATAGAGAAAGCAGGAAGGATCCAACCATGAGTACACCCTTACAAAAAGAGCTTCAAACCGAGGCGGCCAAGCGCCGCACGTTCGCCATTATTTCTCACCCCGATGCGGGTAAAACGACTCTGACGGAAAAGCTTCTGCTCTTCGGAGGCGCGATCCGTCTCGCCGGAACGGTTAAAGGCCGTAAAGTCGGCAAATATGCGACTTCCGACTGGATGGAGATCGAGAAACAGCGGGGGATCTCCGTTACGTCGTCCGTGATGCAGTTCGATTATCTCGGACACAAGGTCAACATTCTGGATACCCCGGGTCACCAGGATTTCAGTGAAGATACGTACCGCACCCTGACCGCGGCAGACAGCGCAGTGATGCTGATCGACGTCGCGAAGGGCGTCGAGGCGCAGACGATCAAGCTGTTCCAGGTATGCCGCATGAGAGGCATTCCGATTTTCACGTTTATCAACAAACTCGACCGTGAGGGCCGGGACCCGTTCGAACTCTTGGAAGAGCTGGAGCAGGTGCTCGGTATCCGCTCGTATCCCATGAACTGGCCGATCGGCATGGGCAAACGGTTCTCCGGCGTATACGACCGCCAGAGGACCCAGCTTGAGCTGTTCCAGGGGGACGATCACAAGCAGGTTGCCGTCCGCAAGGTGGAAGGCTACGAGGACCCGGTTATTAAGGAAATCGCGGGGGAGCATCTGTATGAGCAGCTCGGTCAAGAGCTGGAGCTTCTGGACGTGGCCGGCGATCCGTTCGATTACGAGAAAGTAATGAGAGGCGAGCTGACGCCGGTATTTTTCGGCAGTGCCGTCAACAACTTCGGCGTTCAGACGTTCCTGGAAAACTTCCTCGAACTGGCACCGGCTCCGGAGCCGCGCAAAAACACGCAGGGCGAAATGGTAGAGCCGACCAAAGAGAATTTCTCCGGGTATGTGTTCAAGATCCAGGCCAACATGAATCCGGCTCACCGAGACCGCATCGCGTTCCTGCGTATCGTGTCGGGCAAGTTCCAGAGAGGCATGTCCGTGAAACACGTGCGCGCCGGGAAGGAAATTAAGCTTTCTCAGCCGCAGCAGTTTCTCGCTCAGGACCGCGACATCGTGGAAGAAGCGTATCCGGGCGATATTATCGGGTTGTTCGACCCGGGTATTTTCAGAATAGGAGACTCTCTCAGCCAGAAGGAAGAGATCGTGTTCGACGAGCTGCCTACGTTCTCGCCGGAAATTTTCGCCAAAGTGACCGTCAAGAACGCTTTGAAACACAAGCAGTATCAGAAGGGGATCGACCAGCTTACGGAAGAAGGAACCATTCAAGTGTTCCGGACTACCGGAGCGTTTGACGATACGATTCTCGGGGTAGTCGGCCAGCTCCAGTTCGAAGTGTTCGAGCATCGGATGAAAGCCGAGTACGGGGTAGATATCCAGCTTCAGCGTCTGGGCTTCCAGTTTGCGAGATGGATTATCGACGAGAAAATCGATCCGTCCCGCTTCCGCATCAACTCGCAGCTTGTCACCGACAAGAAAGGCAACTATGTCGCCTTGTTCGAGAGCGAGTACGCTCTGCGGTCCGCTATGGAGAAAAATCCGAACGCGCAGTTCCTGACAAACGCGCCTTAATAAATAAGGAGGCACGGGCGGTGATTGCTTCCCGGCTTCCTTATTAAACGAAAAGCCATTCCGCCGATTTGGGCGGGATGGCTTTTTTGATGATTCGGCGCTAGTCCGGGTTATGGCTGTCCCGTTCGGTTTGTTGTTTACGGGCCCGTTTTTCGGCTGCAAAAGCGGTTAAGGTGCCGGCTGCCGTTTACGATAAAAGGGTTTCCGGCTTTGAGAAGAAGCAGGTACCGCTCGCCCGGAAACATTGTGCCTTCGTTGGAAAATTGAAGCACGTTAACCCTGATAGGTGTTCTGACATCCGCATCGCCCTTAAGGATTTGTTCGGGCTGGATTGTGTAAATGTTGTCCGTACCGGATTTCTGTTCCCGCAGTACTGTCCCCGTTACGATGACGTCGGATTCTTCCTCCAGTTGTTTAAGCGGAATCAGCGCATAATCCAGCGCGCACGCTTGATACGGGATTATGATCACGCCGATCAAGCCCGCCAAGACCAATAAGACGGCCGTCGTTAAACGGTACTTTCTTCTCACGGGATTCACCTCGGTTCTTTTTCCTACTTAACGGCAGTTCGGCCCGCAAGGTTGCATTTTCCCGTCGGCAGGCGTTTGTCCGTGACGGTCCATGGCCCGGCCTCATAAGCTGATCGTAGGTTTGAAAGATATGATTCAAGCAGGCAAGCCGGCGGAAAGGATAGGAGGAGGCACCGGATGAGAAGATATGTCGTGAGCAAGTGGGTGAAGACGGAGGCTGTACTGCACAGCACGGCTGTGCGTCCCCATATACCGGCGACGCGGATCTTGTCGGAAGAATCGCTGCGGGAAATGCTGAACGAATATCAAATGGTATATGTGAAACCCGACTGCGGGACATTCGGCAGCGGTGTCATGCGGGTGGATTATAACGAGAAAGATGCCAATCCTTACCGGTATCAGCACCTCAAGACAAGCCGAAGCTTCGATACTTTCGAGGATTTGTATCAATCTCTAAAAGCGGCAGTGAGAGGAAGAAAGTATCTGGTTCAAAAGGGCATCCGGATGCTGAAGCATAACCACAACGTGTTTGATTTACGGGTTATGGTCCAGACCAATCCGGCCGGACGATGGGAGACAACCGGTATGATCGGCAGAGTTTCTCAAGCCGGCAAGGTGGTTACGAATTACCACAGCGGAGGCAAGCTGCGATCCGTAGAGACTTTGCTCGGGCCCTATTTAGGCGCCGATGAAGTGAAGCGCTTCAAAGCGAGGTTAAAACGGCTGGCGCTCGGCACCGCTCATGCCCTTCGTTCGAAATATCCCGGTATCCGGGAAATCGGGCTGGATGTCGCTGTGGACCGGGAGTTTAAGCCTTGGGTGCTGGAAGTGAACACGAAGCCGGACCCGTATATTTTCAAAGTTTTGAAAAACAAGCGAATCTACGCGAAGGTGCACCGGTACTACAAGTTCAACAAACGGAAATAAAAGAAACGGCCGGGCTGCGTCAGCCGGGCCGTTTCGGTTTGTTTTGGTACAGTACTTCGCGTCACGCGTTCGCTTGAAATTGCGGGAAAGCCATTACGGGCAAACCGAAAACCGTAAACCGAAAACCGTAAACCGAAAACCGTAAACCGAAAACCGTAAACCGAAAACCGAAAACCGAAAACCGAAAACCGAAAACCGAAAACCGAAAACCGTAAACCGTAAACCGTAAACCGTAAACCGTAAACCGTAAACCGTAAACCGTAACGGGAAACCAAATTCGATACGTAGAGGACCGGCGAAGCAGACAAGCTTCTTTTCCGTCAGATCGGTCAACAGACGGGCGCGCCGTCAAATGCCGCTCTCAGATTCTCCGGCACTTGTTCCCTCTTGAGCCTTTTCTGCCGGCTTAACGGGGAACCGCAGGCGGAAGGTGGTACCTTCGCCGGGCACGCTCGATACGTGTATGTCGGCGTCGTGCGCCTCCATAAGCCGTTTCACGATCGAAAGTCCGAGGCCGGTTTCACTCCGGTCCTTGGAGCGGGAAGGATCGGCTTTATAGAACCGGTCCCAGATCTGTTCCATCTCTTCGGCGGTCATTCCCCGGCCCGTGTCGGAGATGCTCAGCTCAGTGGCGTTCACTGTCTGCCTTGCGGAGATGCGTATGGTGCCGTGAGATGTAAACTGGATGCTGTTTTTGATCAGGTTAATTAAGATTTGCGTTAAACGGTCATAATCGCCGTAAATCATCGTATCCGGAGGACAGTCGATTTCCAGATGAAGGTCTTTTTCCCCGATCAGGAATTCGAAAGACTCTTTCAGTACTTCCAGCAAATCATTCAGCGGATAGTGCTCGCGGCGCAGGGTGATGAGTCCGTTTTGGATTTTTTCCATATCCAGCAGTTCGTTGATAAGACGGATGAGCCGGAGCGTTTCCTGCTCGATGATGCCGTAGTATTTGACCTGCTCGTCGTGTCCGGTAATATACTCGCTCTTCAAGCCTTCGACAATACCCCGGATTGAGGTGAGCGGCGTTCTCAGTTCGTGCGTCACATCCGTGATGAAACGCCTCCGTTTGATTTCGATACGCTCCAGCTTATGGGAGGTGACCTCCAACTGCTCCGCCATCCGGTTGAAATCCCGGGACAGATCCCCGAGCTCGTCCGTCCGCGTGAGGTCGCAGCGCGTGTCGTACCGCCCGTCGGCGATGCGCCGGGTTGCCTGCCGGATCGAAAGAACGGCCGCGTTCATATTGCGCGAAACGATAAGCGCGACGATCATGGCGAGCACGAAAACAACGACGCCGGCGAGCACCACCATTTCGTACACGCGGGAGAGCGTCTGTGTCATTCCTTTAACCGGAGACATGACGAACAAATAATTTTTGCCGTCGGAATGCTTTAATTTAAGCTCGTACGGATACACGAGATAGGGGTCCGGTCCGCTCTCTTCCACAATCAGGGCCTTGCCGCTTTGAAGCTTGGGGATCTGGGCGAGCAGGCTGTCCATAAAGGTTTTGGACCGGAACGTCGGAGGCGTGGTGCGCTGGTCTTTAAAATAAAGCTGCCCCTTCGCATTCATGGCGATGAAGGAAATGCCGCGTTCCCTCAGAACGGTGCGGTAAGCGCTAAGGGTCAATTCGGGCACGACTTCCTCCCGGAGGATCAGCCGCGAAATCGTGTCGCCGGCACTCTGGAGCTCTTCCGTTTTCTCATCGTAAATATGAATCTTAAACAGATAGACGAAAATAAAACTGACGAGGACGAGCACGAGCAGAGACAGGAAGAGCAGGGAGACGAATTGTCTCTGGAAAAAGGTGAAGCGGTGCCGGGTCGGAATCAGCCTGAATTTCATCTTATTCCTCCAGTTTGTAGCCGACTCCCCAAACCGTAGCGATCAGCGGCCTCTCGGCGCTGCCGATTTTGGTGCGGAGTCTCTTGATGTGGACGTCGACGGTACGTTCATCGCCGTAAAAGTCATATCCCCACACAGCTTCGAGAAGCTGTTCCCGTGTAAACACGCGCTTGGGGTAGCGGACGAGCAGAGAGATCAGATCGAATTCGCGGGGCGTCAGGTTCGTGAATTTGTCCGGTCCGACGTAGACCTCCCGCGTGCTCGTATCGACTTTGATATCTTTGTAGACGAGCCGTTCTCCGTTGTCTTCGGCAAGTTCCTCGGGGAACGCCGGATCTGCCGCACTGTTGTCGGTCATACTGCCGGGCCCGCTGTGATACCGGCGCATAATCGCTTTGATGCGCGCGAGAAGCTCCAGGGGACTGAACGGCTTCGTGATATAATCGTCCGCGCCGGATTCCAGCCCGAGCACGCGGTCGCTTTCCTCTCCGCGGGCCGTCAGCAGAATAACGGGGGTGTCCCGGGTCTGGCGGATCATCCGGCACAGCTCGATCCCGCTCCGGTTCGGAAGCATCCAGTCCAGAATAATCAGGTTCCAGGAAGCTTCCCGGATCAAAGATTCGGCTTCGGAACCCGTGTGCACGAACGTAACGGTCCCTTCCCGTTCGAGAAAAGGGCGGAGCATTTCGCACACCGACCGGTCGTCTTCTACGACGAGCAGTTTCATTTTTCGCTCAACTCCTTATATGACAAGCGGTTGTCCCGGCGGGCTTCGGCCGCAACCTTGTTGTTCGATGCGCAAGCGCAGCTTAGGTTAGTGCGCTTTCATAATCTTAGCATAGTCGGTCGGATAGACGAGTGCAAGTAGGCAGGAAACCGGCGGAAAGCGCCTTCCGCCGATTGACAGGAAGCCGCGGAACATGAGAAAATGAACGCGTGTTCATTTATTTTATCCGAAAAATTTTTTACAATAAACGATAATGATCTCATCGGATCGCAAGATTTTGATGTACAAAGTATATATACATGGAATGATCTACAGAAACCGGGCGGTACGGAACGCCGACTGAGGGGTAGCGGTATGGTAACGAGAAAAGATGTGGCAAAAATGGCGGGGGTGTCCGAAGCGACGGTTTCCCGCGTTTTTAACAATGTAGGGCCTATGAAGGAGAATACGAAGCAGAAAGTGCTGGCGGCCGCCAAGGAGCTGAATTATCATCCCAACGCGGTGGCCCGCAGCTTCGCGCTGGGGAAAAGCGGACACATCGGTCTGATTTTGCCTTACGTGCCGAAGGTGCATCTGTTCTCGACGTATTATTTCTCGGAAATATTGAGCGGAATCGGGGAAGGGGTCCGCAGGCACGGCTGCGATATGCTGGTTATGTTCCGTTCTCCCCACGAATCGGTGGATTACACGGAGCCTTACCGTTCCCGGAAAGTGGACGGGTGTATTTTTCTGGGCGCGCTGGACGTGCCCTCGCAGCGGGAAGGGTTCCGGGAGCTTGACCGTCAGGGAATGCCGTTCGTGCTGATCAATCAGCACTACGAAGGGGAGACCTACAGCGTTGTGGACGCCGACCACGAGCAGGGCTGCTACGAGGCGGTCAAGCACTTGCTCGACGTCGGGTACCGGCGGATCGCGTTCTTGAACGGGGCCCCGGAGTATTCGAACAGCGCGGACCGTCTGCGCGGTTATAACCGGGCGCTCAACGAAGCGGGACTGACGCCGGAGCCCGGGCTTATTCTGGAAGGCAACTATAGCCGGACAAGCGGTTATAAAGCCGCGGCACGGATTGCCGAACTCGGCGGTGAGGTGGATGCGGTGTTCTCCTCGAACGACCGGATGGCGGTCGGCCTCATGCAGGGTCTGAAAGAGCGCGGCATCATCCCCGGTGAAGATCTCGCCATCGTGGGCTACGACGATTCCGAAGCCGCCAAGCTCAGCGATCCGCCGCTGACCTCCGTCTATGTCCCGTTCTTCGAGATGGGGCTTCTGGCGGCCGATGCGCTGCTGAAGCGGATTAACGCTTCTCCGGAAACCGAAGAGCTGTCTCCTCCGTTCCATGAACGTCTTTCCACGAAGCTCGTCGTTCGTGCTTCCTCCAGCTCCCGGCCAGGGGAATAAAAGTACGCCGGGACGGACAGCTTTTTGCAAATGCGATTGCCGCCCGGATCTCTCTCATTCATTCCGTTAAATTCCGGTATGCTATAATAGAGAAAAAAGACTCATTCCAAAGGAGCCCGAGCGAGTGGATACAGCGGACAAAAGTACGCCGCGCGGCAGGCGGTTCTAGCGGAGGAATAAAGGAGTCTACAAGGGAGCGGATACCGTTTGGAGCAGGGACAGCTGGTTGTGGTGACCGATTTTGACGGCACGTTGATGGAGCAGGATGTAGGGGCGACCCTGATGAAGGAACTCGGGGTGGAAGACCGCCCGGATGTCCGGGGGAAGCTGGAGCGTTTTTTGAACAAGGAGATCGGATCGCGGGAGTGGATTCACACGTCCTACGGCTTGCTGGGGGACCGGCAGAAGGATGTGAACGCCATCGCCGACCGTATGAATTTGAGGGACGGGGCCGAGGATTTTCTGGCGTACTGCAAAAGCAAAAGCATTCCCGTAACCGTACTCAGCGACGGGATGAAATATTATATCGATCGCATTATGGCCGCCAATCATGTAACGGTCGACACCGTTATTTCCAATCCCATTCAATACGGGGAGGACGGCGTTTACACATTGGGAACGCAAAACACGAACCCGGCCTGTTCCTGGTGCGGCTGCTGTAAATCGGGAGTTGTGCGAAAGCTGAAAGAAGAAGGCTGCCGGGTCATTTATATAGGTGACGGCAGCAGTGACATATACGGCTCGGCTTATGCCGACTGGGTTTTTGCCCGCAGCAGTCTGGCCCGTTATTTGACGCGTGAAGAGATTCCTTTTTATCCGTTCGCCACTTTTCATGATATTTTGAAGGTTGTGCGGGAACGGGAAGAGCATTTCCTGACCGGAACCCCCGAGCGCAGGGAACCGGCCGGGCACAGCTTTTGTAAATTCTGATCCTTATTAAAAAGTTAAAAAGCGGCAGCCGGCTGGCGAACAGCGGCTGCCGCCTTTCGGTTGAAGACCGCCCGGGCGGGAATAGACCGGCGATGATAAGCCCGGTTTTAAGTCAAATGATCGTGCAGTGCCGTAACAAGCTCGGACTGTTTCTCGGAATCGATGTTCTTCCAAATCACTTCGAACAAAACACCGAGTCCCGGAAGCGCCTGCTCTTGCCCGTCAATGGAATCGTTGATGATTTCTTTGAGCTCATCGTTGGACTTTCCTTCGACCCGTTGAACAATCGCCTGCCGCAAACTGAGGATCATGCCTTATACGCCTCGCTTCCGTGTGGTTTCGTCTTTAATATGCTCGAAAACGGGGGCAATCATGCTATAATTAAGTTCAGAATCAGGTATCCTAAAGCGTAAGGATGGAATGCCATGAAAAAACAGTTTGCGGTCATCGGAATGGGCCGTTTCGGATCGTCGGTAGCCAAAAACTTGACGGGACTCGGTTTCGAGGTTTTGGCGCTGGATCACAGTGAAGAGCGCATCCAGGAGATATCCACGGTTGTCACGCATTCGGTACAAGTGGATTGTACCGACGAAGAAGCCTTGAAAGCGCTCGGAATACGGAACTTCGACGTTGTCGTTGTGGCAATCGGTGAAAATATACAGGCCAGCATTTTGGCTACGCTTCTCCTGAAAGACATCGGGATTCCGACCATCGTCGTTAAAGCGGCTAACGATTTACACGGCAAGGTACTGCGCAAGATAGGCGCGGATAAAATCATTTATCCCGAGCGGGATATGGGGCAAAGGGTCGCCCATCATCTCATTTCGCCGAATATTCTGGACTATATCGAGCTGTCGAGCGAGCACAGCATTCTTGAAATGAAGGCCAACGACCGGATGATCGGCAAAAATTTACGCGACCTCGATCTTCGCGCGAAGTTTCAGTGCAACGTGATCGCCGTCAAGCGGCAGGAGCAGCTCATTATTCCTCCGCCCGTCGAATCGCCTATCCAGCCCGGAGAAATTCTGATCGTGCTCGGGAACAACAAAGATTTAAAACGTTTTGAAGTCGAATATTCGGAGTAAATGAATCATGACACAAGCATACAACCAGCCGGACATCACGTCCGTGCAGAACAATAGAGTCAAAGAATGGGCTTCGCTGCTGGATCGCAAGGGCCGGCAGAAAGCGGGCGCTTTCCTCATCGAGGGGATTCATCTCGTCGAGGAGGCCGTCCGCGCCGGCGCTCCTGTCCGCACTCTCGTATACGAGGCGGACAAGGGCCTGCCCGGCGCGCTGGCGGATCATGCCGGAGCGGCCGGCATAGAGACCGTCTCGGTGACGCGCCCGATCATGGAGCGCTGCACCGACACGGAGACACCGCAGGGAATCTTCGCGGTGGTGGACAAGCCGGCGGAGCCGGCCGAGACGCTGCTGAGGGATACCGGCAGCGATCTCGTGGTCGTGGTCGACGGAGTCCAGGACCCCGGGAACCTGGGCACGATTATCCGCAGCGCCGACGCGGTCGGTGCCTCTGCGGTCGTGCTCGGCCGGGGGACCGTCGACCTGTACAACCCCAAAGCGATCCGCTCGACGATGGGATCGCTGTTTCATCTGCCGATCGTGGAGGCGGATCTGCAGGAGCTTCTGCCGGCCGCGCGCGGGGCGGGGCGGCAGATTGTCGTCACGAGCCTTCAGGCGGATTCGAGCTGCTACGCGCTCGATATGACCCGCCCGACCTGGCTCGTGGTGGGCAACGAGGGCCGCGGCGTGTCCGAGGCGGCCGGAGAGCTTGCCACGCATCGGGTCATTATCCCGATGCAGGGGCAGGCGGAGTCGCTCAACGTGGCGATGGCGACGACGGTGCTGCTTTTCGAGGCGTCGCGGCAGCGGCTCGCCGGCTCGCCCGTTTAAGTCACTTGTTAGTTATAGCGTAAATTGAGACTGATTATAATATCAAAACGAGACAACCGGATGGCATCAAAACCTTTGTAATACAAGGATTTGCTGCCATTTGGTTTATATATGATCTTAAAAATTTTAAGATGAATGTAAAAAAAGTGTACTTTAAGACCCGGTAAAATTTTATATCCTAAGTTCGGACAAACCGAAGGGTCATATCCACTTTCGATGTACTCGGAAATATCAATAATTTCCCTCGTAACACTGATTCTAATCTATCGGAATACTATGAAAAAATTGCTGCTAGAATAAATCAATCTCAATCCAATAAGACCAGAAGTTCTTATAGTGATAGATACTATATTCACGTTGCTAATGATAAGGCAAGCAAATTTGATAGAGTAATAGTATTAACTAAACTGGAAATTTCACCTAATTATGCTGTCAAGCTTTCGGTAAGAAATGATGTTATTGACATAATGGGAAAGACAATGCCTATTCAGATTGTTGATGGATGGGAAGTATCGATACGTCCATGCGAACTTCATACGTTTGCTAAAATAGTTTGGGCGGGCTCTGCCACTCATGGTGGCACGTCAGAATATCGTGAATTAATGCGTTTCCTAACGGAAACGGGGATGAGTTTTTAGTTGACTTGATTGATTCTTCTGAGGATTACTTCTTGCATATAAAAAATCAATTCTAGAAGTCGTTGTTGTGGATCAACCTAGTTGATGTATTATACAATAACCACGTTTAAGAAAAAGTTCCATCCATGCTTTCCCTTCTGTTATAATTTGGTTTTCAATTGAAGTTTGAAATTAGATCACAATCTCAAATAGACATTATAAAAACAGCCTTTAATGGGCTATTTTTGTCTCAATTGATCTTATAACTAACAATCAAGTTGGGAGTCGCGTGCAGAGGAAACGGTCGGGGCCGCGATGGCAGAAAGCTGGCACCTGAATAGGAAATTTCCGGTGCCAGCTGCTGGTGTTCTTAATGTGATGAAGAGCCAATGAGTTGCTCGGCAATGCTTTTGGAAAGAGGCAACGTATTAATTTCAGAAGGCATCGCATTAATATTAAGGGTTTGTACATAATCCCCGCCGCGAGTTCCACCTGCGAACGTTGCGAATCCTGGAAAGTTGCCGCCATGCCCCCAAATCGTAATACCATTCGTCAGCTTTATTCCAGCGATCCCCAAACCGTATTCACCTACTGGAGTTTCAACCCCAGTTAACATCTGATCTAAAGTAGCTGGTTTTAATAGCTTGCCACTAAGTATAGCTCTGAAGAATGTATTCATATCATCCGCTGTGGAGATCATAGATCCCGCAGCATCTGCCCAAGAGGGATTCATTTCGGTTCTATCTATGAATTGACCGTCGAGTACGAAGTATCCTCGTGCATGTTCACCTGGAATAAACGAGTAGTCGTCGGGTACATAAGTGCTCGTTAGATTAAGGGGAGCTATGAAACGTTTCCTAATATGTTCCCCGTATGTTTCTCCAGTAGCCTTCTTAATAATCATCCCTGCCAGTACCGTATTCGTATTGGAATAAACCCATTTCTCTCCAGGCTTAGAGGTTGCCTTCATGTTCAGTCCAGTACGAACTAATTCGTCAGCAGTAAAGGAATGTAACGGGTTTGGGAGTAATTTATCGAGAATATCCTTGTGTTCTGAATAGTCAGGAATACCGCTTGTTTGGTTTAATAGTTGCCGAATCGTGATATGATCCCCTTCATATTCAGTACCCTTAACAACATCAGGCAGCCATTTTTCTATCGTGTCATCCAGGTTCAGTTTTTCTTCATCAACAAGCTGAAGAACGACCATTGCAGTAAACGTCTTTGTTAGACTACCGATCCGGAAAGTAAAGTTCGTTTTAACCCGGTCAGTACCGTAAATGCTTGCTTCACCGGAAGCATATGCCCATTTTGATCCTTTGTTTGAAGAAGCTACAATTATGCCCGGTATATTTTGATTGTTAGCAGCTTCATCGATAAGTTGCTTGGCTTTGGTCTGCGAATCTTGAATGCAAGTAGTAACGAGGGGATCCGTCTGATTTGCAAAACCGGTTCCTGATAATGGCAGTAATAGAGTCGCGGTAATCATTGTCGATACAGTGAGCATAGAAATTTTGTTCATTTCGTTTCTCCTTTTGATTAAAGAATCGTATTATTCATTCATTTGTGATGGAGTGACCTTTTTGATATAGAAAAAGATGTCAAATGTCTTGCCGAATGCAGTGTCTACAAACAAAGGTATTTGAGGTCCCAATGTTGTTACTCCGGCAAGTAGAGGACGGGTTTCATCTAACCAAGTTTTCACCGAACCGCTTGCTTTGCGCAAGTCTACAAAAAATTGATCATGTTTGACTTGTCCGACGGTATAGTTAATGCTTTTGGGGTCATCGACTTTAACCGTTCCATAAGGACCGAATTTGCCACTTTCATTAACAACGTTATATGAACCTGAGTGGGTTGAAGTCCCGATGGATACGTATTTGTCGCCGTAATGTTTAGCCAAATGTTGTCCTGACATCTCCGGATATACGAATGGAAGAGTATTGGTTTTGGATATATGTCCGTTATGACCCCATACAATGGTTTTCCCCCATTGTTCTTGTGTCCACTTCGCATTTTCATACATTGCAATATCATGTCTTAAGAAGAACTCCGGCGTTTGTTCAGCTGAAAACATATGAATAAATTGCTCGATAATACGGGCGCTATGCAATGCCCATTCGTAAGCTTCTTTTTGCTTGCCGGCATTAGCTTCATTTTTTTCTAGCAGCTCAATAATAGACCGGGCATTGGAAAGATGTTTTTCTTTCTCATCTTTCGGCAGTTTCTCAAAACTTTCTTCATCTTTTGTTGCGGAAATAAGCTCTTTCATTTTGTCATTTAATTGAGAAATCAAATTCGGATGATATTGTTGGATATAGTCTGAAATTTTGTTAAACACAGGTTCATCTAATTTTTTTTGATCCATCCCGACTACACGTACTTTGTTGGGATGCTTGGGATCGGCATTGTAGTCACGAATCCATTCCAACATTTGCGTTATTTCTTTATTGTTAAACATGGGGCTAAGAATTTTGCTTGGATGCCCTTTACCTGTAAGAACATATTGATCAAGCATCAATCCTTTCCCCCAGTTCTCCTCTAAGACAAGGTTTGTAAACCCCAATTCCGTAATCATATACTGTACGATACGGTGTTTCATCGTGAATATTTCATGCATGCCATGAGAAGCTTCGCCTAAACCAATAATAGAAGCAGATCCTATCATCTCTTTAAGTGGTTGTAAATCTTCCAAAGAAGCACGAGGCTCTGTTGTTGTTAATTTGCTTGCATTCTTCTCCAGCCACTGTAATGGAGTCTGGTCGTCCTTCATGGCAGTTTCAAGTTTAGATGCAGGCGTATTGCCCGAACTGGATGGTGTTGATGGGATTTCTTCTGTGGAACAACCGGCCAAACTTATACTACATATTGTAGTAAGCGCCAGCTTCGTTAATAAGTTCTTGTTCATTTTTACCTCCCCGGAGTTATTGTTTGACATTCGTTGCGAAGCGATTTGTCTCCCCGAGTATTGCAAAGTGATTGTCATACTGCCAAGATGCCATTATGTCACCATGATGCGTTTTTACTGTCATATGACGGCTTATCGTCCAATGCTTTCTGGGACCGAGTGAGCAATTCGGCTTCACGAACAGAAGCTTATTCCTTGGATGAAGCGTTACAAGCGGCGGCAGAGGAGGCGGCGAGATCGGTCATTTTGTCGGATACCGGCGATAACCCGCGGCAGGCGCTAGCATGGATTTGACCCTCGTTCTGAAGCGGCTGCTAGAGTTGGGTTGGGGGGAGACGCTTGTTGCCGTCATCGTTGATGCGCAGCGTGGGAGATGTGTTCGAAGCAGGTGAAGGCGGGCGTGTCAGACTCGGTCTCGGACGGTTCTATCCGACATTTGCTTGCGACGATTCGCAGCTAGCCGTCGACGCAGGGAACCGTTCGCGGCAAGGCATGCGCTGTCGTCCGGAGCAGTGGGGTTACCTTATATTTAATACGAAAGAAATGACCGATCTGATTGAATGAATTCGGGTCTATAATAACAATCCAGACAATGATCAAAAGTGCGTACCATAGGCATGTGAAAACGATTAGCGAAAATGTCTATGAATCGATCATAGAGTATGTGCAACCGCATAAACCGGAACTTGTGCCACTTTTGAACGATAAGTTTAAAGACCTTATCCCCGAACGAAGGATGCGTACATTTACATGAATCTTTCGGAATAAATGAAAAACAAATATCATGAAGACACCGAAGAAATTTGTAGGTTGCTGGAACAGTACGTATTTAGGGCCGTAATGCTTTGTCAGATGTTATCCGGCGATCTCGTCATATACTTGCGGGAGCAGATTTGTTTTCGCGGTGTGGCCGTTGTGCGCCCAGACGATCGACTTCCCAAATTTCTCCTCCGTCTATCTGGCATTTTCGTACATCGCTTTATCATACTAGTCCTGGATTGTCAAATGATAAGTTATTTGGATTCAGTCAACGAAATGGATTCAAATCCGACTTGAGGATACGAAGCACGAATGGTCCGCAGGTTGATCCTCATTAGTTCATCTGCGATGCCGTCACATTCTGAATATGGACGACAATATCGAACTCTTGTTCCAAGGCTATGTTGACGTGTGAAGATCGATGGCATATTGCGAGAACCCGACTTGGCCGAATGCGTAGTTAAAGCTTTCAGGTGGTTCGCTTTAACTGGAATGGGAACGATGGCTTTGTCGTTTCGTCTTCCGCTTATTTGTAATATGTTATTTTGGATTACGCAAGTAGTCATTATCCAGAGAGGAGTCAACGATCCATTGAAGCATGCCGATTAAACAGCCGTTTTTTTGTTTTCGGGATAATCCTCTCTTTAGAAAGTATCACATGACATTTTTACACTGGCGCAAATGACACAGGAAGCTGTACGATGCGGGTATTACTGGAGAGGAGCGATGAACCCATGAAAAACAGAGTGACAGGTTTCATCCAAAATGGTTATTTTTTATTATTGACTTTTGCTACAGGTCTGTTTTACTTTTGCTTCTATCTGGTTGCTCTATCGTTTAGTTTAAGCCTTTCTTTTACAGTCATTGGAATTCCTTTAGTCACTCATGTTTTACGAACAACTGCAACGTTTATTCAATTTGAGCGAACGCAAACAAAAATTTATACTGATGTTACGATTGCCCTATACGACAAGAAAGCGACAACGGAAGGATCGGTGTGGACTCAAGCCAAATCCGAGCTAACGGATCGCCGCAATTGGGTCGCCGTCTATTGGTTGATGCAGAAATTAGTGATTGGGCTTATCAGCCTCGTTAGTGCCGCAGCGCTCTATGTAGCTCCTTTTATGTTACTCCTGACTCCACTGCTGTATCGTTACATTGATATGAATGTTATTATCATGCATGTAGATACTTTGGCAAAATCGCTCATTGTGATGGCGGTCGGAGCCGCATTTGCTTTGATCAGCTTCAAGCTAGCCGATCGCTTGGTGAAATCGATCGGAGGTTATACTCGTATCATGATTCGACAGTTAAAATGATAGCTATGAAAAATATCAGACGTTAGATACAGGGGTTGAAACGAATTGTTGGACATCGTTAAACAGTGGATATGGTATGACTGGATTATGTTGGCGACCCGCTTTATAAACAGCACTACGCTCATCATCACGATGATCAGTGTTCAGGAAGGTTTGACATTACCGCTTTGGATCGTTGTTTTCTGGGGAGTCGCTGCCTTCTCCATTCCTTGGCTTTGCTTGCGGCTCAGTTATAAATATTACCTGTTCACGGAAATGCTGATCTATGGCGGACTGTGCATCTATTTAACTTCATTGTTCCCTGTTGCATTCGTCTCATTTCTTGTCTCTGCGTTTCTCATCGCGGCGAATAGCGCCCACCGATCTTATCGTTGGACGGCTCCGGTCACGATCCTTATTTTCCCCGCCTTGTTCTATACGGTAGCGCAAAGCAACGATTACTGGATTACGATCAGTTATTATGGGCTTGCTTATGTGATGGGCTTCGCCTTTCATTTATTGATCGTCAATCATCGGCAAAATGAAACGATTCGTAAGCAGAACGCGGTGCTCGAGCAATATATGTCCCAGATCGAGCGCATTACGCTGACGGAAGAACGAAATAGGCTGTCGCGGGAGCTTCACGATACGGTTGGGCATGCGTATACTTCCATCATCATGGGAATGGAGACATTGCGTGCCGAGCTTGTTACCGAAACAGGCATACAAAGACTAGATTCCTTGCTTGAACTGGGCCGCAAAAGCATCGAGGAAGTGAGGGGCTATTTGCATCAAATGGGATCAGCAGAGGATTCGCTGATTCAGTCTCTCCAGCTGCTTGGAGATGAATTTCAGGAGCATGCCCAGGTCAATGTCATTTTCCGAGTGTTGGGAGAGGAGTATATGTTGTCACGGCAAGCGAAAATGGCCTTGACTCGCTGTGTGCAAGAGTCGCTTACAAATGCCGTTCGTCACGGCGAGGCGACGGAAATGACCGTTTCATTACAATTCGAACAGCAATTTACGAGGCTTGAGGTGCAGGACAACGGGCGAGGGATGGAAGAGTGGCGGGAGGGGTTCGGCATTAACGCGATGAAGGAACGAGCGATGAATTTGCAGGGCCAAGTATCCGTTTTTACGAAACCGGGGGACGGGACACGGGTCGCTTGTACTTTGCCCCGACAAGCGGAGACGTTGGAAGAGGAAATACGCTTGCTGATTGTCGATGACCAACCGTTTATTCGAGAAAGTTTGCGGACGCTGCTGGACAAATTCCCGGATTTGGCCATAGTCGGCTTGGCTGAGGACGGCGAGCAAGCTGTCGACTTGTGCGAACGTCTTCAGCCTCACGTGGTGCTCATGGATTTGGACATGCCGCGCAAGGGTGGAGCGGAAGCGACCACGATCATCAAGGAGCAGTGGCCTCATATCCGGGTATTGATTTTCACCACGTTTCAGGATAGCGAGCAAGCGCGGGATTTACTGCGCAACGGCGCGGACGGTTTCCTGCTGAAAACGACGGAGCCGCTTGAGTTAGCCAATAAGATACGGATTATTCACCGTGGAGACACGTTGATCGAACAGGGAATGTCCCGCAAAATATTTGAAAAGCTCGATGAGAGTAGCGCATTACCGCGATCGAATACGGCCGATACCTATGATTTGACACCCAGAGAAATCGAAATATTGCAGCTTGTCGCCAAAGGTTACCGGTACAAGACGATAGCGTCCAAATTGTATTTGTCGGTCGGCACGGTCAGAAACTACGCCAGCTCAGTTAATACTAAGCTCGGTGTCAGCAACAAGGAAGAAGCTGTTATGAAAGCTTTGGAACTTGGAATCATCGCATAAACTCGGATGATAACGTGCGGCATATACAATTGGCTTCGTTTATATTTTGAACGACTTGTTGATGCTGGGAATTTGGGATTTTTTCCATTTTTGAATAACTTACATGAGTTTAACCATCTCATTAAACAATCCGGAGTTGCTTTTGCAGCATTATCTTTTATTTTCGATATACAATTTTATTAGGGAAGCAGAGCAATACAAAAACGCGGTTGTTTCCCTATAGGGGAACAAGAATGTACAGTTATATCGATCTGTACGCGGCGAACGTCATTAATATTTGCCATTTCTTGTTCTTTAATTCCGGACAAGGAATTGCATGTTCTCTTCGCTCTTACTCCACTGTTTTAAGGCATAAGACGGCGCTGAACATATGAACACCGCTCCACTTCCCTTGGTTTATGCTGCCGTTTTCCCCTAACACCTAAGCCTGCCCAAATGGAAGTCGTGCTCAAGATGACGTTATCTTATAAAAATATAAGGTTTGACCAATCGGATATTATAAACAGTCTCACATTGATGTTAAAAAAAACAGCCTAAAATGGGCTGTTTATGTCTCAAATGATCATATAACTCACATCGCTTATTTGAATTTAACGAAATAAAGAAGAAGAGCCGCTTCCGCAAGGAAGAACTCTTTTTCTTTTTTTGGTTTTCCGGCTGTGGAGTGATTAACGAATATGCCTGCACGGTAGTCTTTCACTTGCCGCCGATCCGGTACTTGTATAGACGCCTTGCCCGTTCAATCCGCAAGACCTTTACTTCCATCACACGTTTTACCGAAGGCCGAATCTACTTCTTGCGCGCAAACCCTTCCTCTTCCAGATACTCCACCGCTTCTTCGTAACTTTCAAAAACGGAGTCGAGATTGAGCCCCGCATGGATAAACCACATGTCATCCTCCGGCTTGACCGTTAACACATGACCGTCTGCGTTTTCCCATGTCTGTTCGTCCGCGCCGGAAGAGCCGGCTTTGTCTGCTGCCTGACGGGACGCTCCGGCAGGGGCGGTTAACGACCGGATTGCCGCTCCGGCGAGTTCGCGCAGTTGTTCTTCCGAGTAATCCCGGATGTTGACGAGGCCCTTGTCGTCCGTTTCGGCGCCCTCAATCTGCCCGGCATAAATATACCCGTTTCCGTTCGGATGGAAATGGTAGCCGACCGTTTTTTTATCATAAGCACTGTCTTCGTAATGAAAATTTACACGTCCGAGAGACACGTTTTTCCGCTGCAGTTCAGGGAAAGATTCCATAATGGCGATTTTTTGATCAAAAGTGAGCATAGCTGCCTCCGTTATAGCTTCCATGATTTAATTGCTGATTGTATCATATCCTGTCGGAACGGGACATACAACCGGGAAGGGCCTTCTTTTTTGAAACGAGCCCGCATAGGGTAATAGTAATGCCGCAGGACAGGGAGGAACACGGATGATCCGGCAAAGATGGAAAAGCAGGCCTACCCGCAAGCAAGGCTGGAAAAAAAGGCTGTTCATCGTGCTGCTCATTTTTACGCTTGTCTCGCTGCAGTCGTTTATTATCATCGAGCGGAATTTGAAGCCGCCGCTGATGAATCTGGCGAAAGTGCGGATCAAGCAGATCGCCACCGAATCCATCAATGAAGCGATTTCCGATAGGATTTCCAGAGGAACGGATTTCGAGAAGCTGATCGACTGGAAAACGGACAGCGGCGGCAAAGTATCCGGCTTTATGCTTAATTATTCCGAGCATATGCGGATTACCGCCGAAACCCGCGGAGCCGTTCAAAGCCAGTTGAACCGCCTGACGGCGATTCCCGAACATATTCCTCTCGGGCAGGCGATGGGAAGCGCCATTCTCGCTTCTTTCGGTCCGAATATCCCGATCCGGATTACGCCCGCCGGAGCCGTCAAGGTGGACCTCAGCACCCGGCATGAAAATGCCGGCATCAACATGATTCTCGTTGAAGTCTATATCCGGATCGTCGCCGAGGTTTCCGTCATCATTCCGTTCGATTCCGAACCGGAAATCGTCGAAACCGAAATTCCGATTTCCTACTCGCTTGTTGTCGGCGACGTGCCCATGTACTATTTCGACAACAAGGGGAACCCGGTCGGATCGAGCAAGGACGCGGTGCCGCCGAGCATCTCGCTTCCCAATCTCAAGGGGCAGCCTACAGCGGGGAGCGGCGGTAAGCTGCCGCCGGATGCGCCTGCGGAAGGGGTGTCCAAACCCGAGGGAGCGGAGGATAAAAAAGCGGAGTAGCCCGGTCCGGGAACAGAACAAGCCCTCTCCACGGAGAAGGGCCTGTTTGTCCGACCGTACGGTCGGGCGGATTCGGAGGCGGGAGCAGAAGCAGAAGCAGAAGCAGAAGTGAAGGTTATTTTCCCGCCGCTTTTTTCCTGAATTCCTCGCGCTCCCATTTCTTCAGCGACGGATAAGGATCGAAGGGCCAATCCGCCAAGCCCCTGTCCCTGTACATGCCGAAGTGCAGATGGGGCGGGAATTTGCCGGAGGTCCCCGGTTTTCCGTAGCCTGAGCTGCCGACCCAGCCGACGACTTGTCCGGGTGCCACAACGTCGCCTTCCTTGATTTTTTTATCGAATCCGGACAGGTGAGCGTAGTAATGATAAACGTTGTCGAGATCGCGTATGCCGATCCGCCAGCCTCCGTACGGATTCCAGCCTTTTACTTCTATAACGCCGTAGCCGGTGCTGCGTACCGGCACTCCGTAACCCGCGAACAGGTCCGTCCCTTCATGGATGCGGAAGCCGCCCCAGCCCCGGCTGGCTCCCCAAGTGCTGCGGTAGGAATATTCCGATTTGACCGGAAGGGGAAAAGCATGCTCGTGGAGGCTGAGCGTGCCGAATTTTTCGTAGATATCCGCAAATTGTTCGATGCGTTCGACGCTGCGCGTATTGGAATAATGCTCCCACAAGGAAATGCGGATATCTTCGGGATCTTTTCCGTGACGAAGCATGAGCCTTGCCATGGAGGCCAGACGGTCAAGGTCGCTGCCGCGGTCGGCCAGACCGTCACCCGACCCGTCCACCCCGACGCCGCCGAAAAAGGAGATGCTTCCCGGATCGGTGTCTTCGTGGTCGGGGTTAAGCATCCCGACCCAGGTCAGCTCGGGGAAGTCGATGCCGATCAGCCTTTCGGGCGCGTCTTTTTTGCGGCTTTTGTTCATGGTATATTCATAGCGGTCGACAGCCGCCAGCAGAGTCCACGGTATCCCCGTGATCTCACTGACTTTCTGCATCAGTTCTTTGCGTTCCGCATCCGGTATTTGCTTCGTATTAGCGGCCGGTGGAGGGGCCTTAACCGGCTCGGCTGCCGTCACCGTAAGGGGGCATGCCGCGAGGCACGCCGCTAACAACCCTGCAAACAGCCTTTTGGACGGCAGATTTCCTTTCATGCGATCACCTCGTTTTGGTGCTGATGACATTAGGATGTACAGGCTTGGTGGATTTATCCCGCAGGGGTTCAATTAAATGCCGCCGGAAGTGAAGAAAAGCGGCGTGGATTGTTTGTCCATTCGTGCTATAATGAAAAAAGCCCGGCTTCCGTCAGGTTTCTTGCTTTGGATGGATTGGCAAGTATTCGGATCGGGAACGTTACAAGAAAAACGCAAGGCCTTACAACCCTTGCGAACAAAAGGTGGAGCAAGCAATGGCAACTAAACCGTTACAGCGTAAGCCGGAATGGCTGAAAATAAAACTGAACACCGACGATAACTTTAAAGATTTAAAAAACATGATGCGTTCCAAAACGCTCCACACGGTATGTGAAGAAGCGAAATGCCCGAACATTCACGAATGCTGGGCGAACCGTACGGCAACCTTTATGATCCTCGGGGATATTTGTACCCGTGCCTGCCGCTTTTGCGCGGTTAAAACGGGCCTGCCGACCGAGCTGGATCTTCAGGAGCCGGAACGCGTAGCCGACGCCGCCGCTCAGATGGGGCTCAAACACTGCGTTGTAACGTCCGTAGCGCGCGATGATCTGAAGGACGGCGGAGCGACGATTTTTGCCGAGACGATCCGTGCCGTGCGGAGCAAAGTGCCGTTCTGCAGCGTGGAAGTGCTGATTCCCGATTTTATGGGGGATGAAGCTTCCCTGCAGATCGTGATGGACGCGAAACCGGACATTTTGAACCACAACATCGAGACCGTTGAACGCATGTCCGATCACGTCCGGGCCAAAGCCAAATACAGCCGCTCCCTTGAGCTGCTGGCCCGGGCCAAGAAGATGAACCCGGACATTCCGACGAAGTCGAGCATCATGATCGGGGTCGGCGAAGAGTGGGACGAAATCCTGCGGACCATGGACGATCTGCGCCGTCACGACTGTGACATTATGACGATCGGACAATACTTGCAGCCGACCAGAAAACATTTGGCCGTAGAAAAATATTATACGCCGGAGCAGTTCGCTCTGTTGAAGGAAGAAGGAATGAAGCGCGGGTTCAAGCATGTGGAATCCGGACCGCTCGTCCGCAGCTCGTACCATGCACATGAGCAGGTTCGATCGGCCTCACAGACGTCCGCTCCGTAACCGACGCCGGGATACAGGGGAGGAATTGGGACATGATTCATATCGGAGGCAGAGCGTACGAGCTGATCACCGAACACCGGAACGGTTGGAATCAGGAAGTTTTCCGGGACCGTTACAGCGAAGTGCTCGAACGCTACGATTATATAGTGGGAGACTGGGGTTACAATCAGTTGCGCCTAAGAGGATTTTTTCGTGAGAATCACAGCAAAGCGGGCAAGGAATCTTCGATTGTCTATCTTCAGGATTATTTGAACGAATACTGCAACTTCGGGTGCGCTTATTTTATTCTTGAAAAGCTCCCGGGCAAGCATACTCCGCCCGAACAAACGGAGGAAGAAGCTGCCGCGGAGGGAGCTCCCAAGCCTTCCAGACACCAGGGGGCTTCCAGAGCGGAAGCCAAACAGGAGTCCCGGGAGGGCAAAAGCGACAGCCGTGAGCCGCGTGCGGACAACAAGCAGGAGGCGAGGGAATCACGGCAGGAGCAGAGGGGTTCTTCGAACCGCTCCCAGCGCCAGCAGGACGGAGGCCGTCCGGATGCCCAGGTTTCCCAGAAGCAGGGCAAGCCTCGTCCGCCGAGACAACCCCGCGGAGACCAGCAGCGCGGCGAGCGTTCGTCCGAAGGCAAGCCGCACAACCAGCGGCAGAGCGGCGGGCAAGGCGGCCAAGGCCAGAACAACAACCAGAACAACAACCAGAACAACAACCAGAACAACAACCAGAACAACAACCAGAACAACAACCAGAACAACAACCAGAACAACAACCAGAACAACAACCAGAACAACAACCAGAACAACAACCAGAACAACAACCAGAACAACAACCAGAACAACAACCAGAACAACAACCGTCCTAAGCCTTCCCAAGCTGTCCAAAATCCGGCTCCGCCCGCGGGCCCGGAATCTTCCGAATAATACCGGCTGGAGAAAAGCAAAACCCTCTGTTCCTCCTTATATACATAAGGACAAACAGAGGGTTTTTATGTGTGTGCCCTTCCGGCAAAGGGCGCGCCAATCAGTTTGCTTTGTTCGCTTTTTGAGCCAGGCGGACGAGCATGTGGGCAAGCATGTGGCGCTCTTCGTCGCGGCCTACGTTCCACAGCTCTCTAAGCAGATTTTCTTCCGCGTTGCGAGGCTCCTCGTGAGCGGCCAGGTAGCCTGCCACTTTCTCAGCCGTTTTTGCGAGCTGCTCTTCGCCAAGGCCGAGACTTTCGCCCAAGTGAACGCGGCTTCCCAGGTAGGATTTAAATTCTTCGAAGTTTTTAAGAATCTGATCTTTCTCACCAGCATCCATGCGATTCATGACATCATTCACTTTACCTGTATCCAAAGTTCCGTTTTTGTCAACCATATGATTGTGTTCTGTCATCGTTAACGCCTCCTTGTATAAGGTTAGTATAATGTTACAAGACATTCTTACCCTCACGATTCCGGGTTGAATCGGTCCGGGCTGTTTTTTCGGGCGGCACTCGTATTGACTCGGCACCGGGCGCTGGCTATAATAAGAGATAACTTCTTACAAAAAGGGGAAATTTTGATGTCGGTGTCCGTTCTTAACTAAACAAATTCCATAACCGGAGTTCGAACACGTATCGCGCAGGTCAAATGTCGTTTAAAGCGATGTTTATTTTGTTGTGCGTACCGGATTCCAGTGGATTAGTTAAGAACAGCGGAAATCAATCATCGCCCCAGGTGCATACCCGGCTTTGAGCTTATTCCGTGCTTTCTTAAAAGCACGGTTTTTTAGTTAGCTCCCGTAAAGCCGGTTACCCACAAGGCGGAGAATGAGCATGCTCATTCTTCGTCTTTTTTTATTACCCATTAAAAGGAGAGATAGACCACCGATGAATCCAAACACGTATAAACGGCTGAACTACGAGATCATTAAACAGAATGTGATGGAATATGCCCTTTCTTATTTGGGAAAAGAACGGATCGAGAATATGGTGCCCATGACCCGGAAAGAGGATATCCGCAGCAGTCTCGACGAGACGGAGCAAGCGAAAAAGCTTCTGGAACAAGGCCGGGGAGCTCCCATTCCCTCCCTTGAAGGCATACGGGACATTCTCGATCTGCTCGGATCGGGCTATGTATTCAGTGAGCGGAATTTTTCCGATATCGGACAGTTTCTGTACAGCTGCACCCAGCTTATCCGCTATATGAGGTCTCACGCGCAAGCCGCTCCGCTGGTAAACATGTACGCGGCCGATATGAACGACCTCCCCGCGCTGCAGGCAGAGATCGAACGGTGTATCCGCAGCGGAGCGATTTTGGATACGGCGAGCAAGGAGCTGGCGAAAATCCGCAAAAAAAAGGCGACCGCCGAAGAACGGCTTAAAAGCAAGCTGGCTTCTCTGGCTAACAGATACCGGTCGATTATGCAGGAAAACCTGATCAGCATGCGGGGAGGACACTATGTGCTGCCGATTAAGAAGGAGCACCGGAAGATGGTAAAGGGGTCGGTACTGGATGAGTCGGCAAGCGGCCAAACCGTGTATATGGAGCCTCACGAGATCGTGGAGCTTCAAAGCCAGCTTTCTTTTCTGCGAAGGGAAGAAGCCGACGAAGAAATGAAAATTTTGAGCGAGCTGACGGCCATGATGGAAGAGAACAGAGACGCTTTCTGCAAAAACGTCGAGCAGGTCGGTATTTATGATTTTTTGTTTGCAAAAGCGAAGTACGGTCTGGAAATCGGGGGGGCGAGCGTAAAATTAAGCGGGGATGGCAGAATCGATCTCCGCGAAGCGCGGCATCCGCTGCTGGGAAACCGGATGGTGCCCCTGCATTTTATCATCGGGGGAGCCTACAATTCCCTGATTATAACCGGGCCCAACACGGGCGGAAAAACGCTCACGCTCAAAACCGTCGGACTTCTGACGCTGATGGCCCAGTCGGGTCTGCTCGTACCTGCCGCGGAAGGGAGTACCTTGGCCGTATTTACGCAAATAGCCGTAGATATCGGAGACGGTCAGAGTCTTGAAAATAACCTCAGCACGTTTTCGGCTCATATCCGAAACATGATGGAGATTCTGGAGAGCGCCGACCGGTCGACACTGGTCCTTATCGACGAAATGGCGACGGGAACCGATCCCGGCGAAGGAGTCGCACTGTCGGTGGCCATCCTGGAAGAGCTTCAGCGGAGGGGAGCGACGGTGGCGGTAACGACCCATTTTAACGAAATCAAAAATTTCGCGGAAGCGGCGGAAGGCTTTGAGAATGCCCGGATGGAGTTTGACCCGGCAACGCTTCAACCCCTCTACCGGCTGCGCATAGGAGAGGCCGGCCGGAGCTATGCGTTTCTGATCGCGCAGAAGCTGGGAATGCCGGCGGGAATTATAGAACGGTCGCGTGAAATCGCGTCGGAGGGAATCGGCAGGATTGCGGATGAAGGGAAGTTTAAGTGAGGGCAAGTGCGTAAACCGTAAACCGTAAACCGTAAACCGTAAACCGTAAACCGTAAACCGTAAACCGTAAACCGTAAACCCAACACAAAAAACGGGACGTCCCGGCAGCTTAAGCTTGCCGGAACGTCCCGTTCGTTATTACACGGGCCCCAAGGCGCCCGTCAGAGCTTTACTGAAATTCTTGGCCGATAAACGCTTCGCGGACCCGGTTCCAGAACGGGAACGGGCGGTAGCGGGCGAATTTCACCTTCAAATTCGGACTTACCCGGCACCGGATCGATTCCACATCGCTGCGCTGCACATACTGGTAATCGAACGCCAGGTAAACCGGGTGCTTCGATTTGGGATAAATGTCGCAGTGGTGATGCATCGGAAGCAGCATCGGCGATCCGAGCGTTCGGTAGACGCGATTGTTGATGGATGCAATCTCTGCTATCTGAATCGCGGCCAGAGACGGATGCACGATGGCGCCGCCCAGACTTTTGTTATAGGCGGTGCTGCCCGACGGAGTGGACACGCAGATGCCGTCTCCGCGGAACATCTCGAACATTTCGTCGTTGATGTCGACCTGGGCGACGAGCGTGTTCTCGATGCCTTTTAACGTGAATTCATTTAAGGCCAGACGCTGCTCGACACCTTGAGAAGAATGAATTTCAATTTCAAGAATAGGGTATTGAACAATGCGCAAGTCCTGATTGATTTCTCCGTTGTGCATAAGCTCTACCAGGTAATCGAGCTGATCGGGTTTCCAGTCGGCAAAGAAACCGAGATGCCCGGTATGAATGCCCACAAAAGAAATACGGTCCAGTTTATCCACAAATTGATGGAAGGCGATCAGCATCGTGCCGTCCCCGCCTATGGATACAACAACCTCGGGTTCCTGCTCGTCGAGCTCCATGCCGTATTGCCCGGCCAGTTCGTGAAAACGGCGGGCCAGACCGGCGGATACATCATCCTGACGCTGCACTAAAAAATATTTCAACACGGTTCCTCCTAAGAAGATGTTTGTTCGCAATAGGTATCAATGAGATTCAATGACGAAAGCGGAACGTCATGAAATTCAATGCCGACGCGATAAGAATCGCTGCTGAAGGGCGTGCTGCTACGAACTTCGCCTGTCAGGAGAAGCGGAGCTTCAACTTCAGGCAAATGGAAGGATAATTCCAACATCAGAGATTCGGTCATCTTGTACGGAGTGATCATAGAAGTGCCGCTCCGGCTGATTTCCAGAAGCTGCCCCTTAAAGGCCTGCGTTTCCCCGGCGGAACGCTGCCGGGCTCCGATCACGCGGCATGTGGCGGTCGTGTGCGGAGGCAGGGGCTTCCTGCAGTGCCTGCGGTTCTGATAGGAGTACAGCTCCTGCGGAGAGACGAGTTTCAGCACGCAGGAGGAGACTCCCGGGTCAAGCTGTACAAGATCGACAAAAGAATAATAGTTGATCCCCTGATCCTGGAAAGAGAATTCGATAAAAGAAATCTGCTCCAGCTTATCAAGCGGATTGGCGAGATCAAAATATACATGTACCGAAAAAAAGTCCAAGCCGGCCTCCCGCAAAAACACGCGGGTTTCCAAGCAAAAGGGCTGACCATCGGCGTTTTCTCCGACAATGATCAGCTTGCATTCCGTTTTCGGCACGAGAATATGTTGGGTCAGCGCATACGTCCAATTCATCATTATCACCATGGTTCCATGCGGCGGCATCCAGATTAGGTACACTCATTCATAACGAACCTTCTTTTCTCATAATAATCAATTACGGCCGATAACACAATGCTTAGACCCTGTAAAGCTTTAACGGAAAAAGCAGGAACGGGAATGCTTATTTGCCCGAAAGCCCGTAAATCGCCATTTTCCGTGCCGCGGGTGAGGTGTTTTAAGATACGAAGAGGCTGCCGGAGCCTGGGCGGAGGGTCACTTTTTGCAAGGCCGATTCATAGGATGAATTGACAGAATATTCTTTCAAACGGGTCGTTTCAGGAAGGAGTGAAGGAGGCGAAGCGAGAATAAAATAAGCAGGGAACCGGCGAAGACCACGAACGCGAGAGGAAAAAGAGCCAGCCATCCGCTGCCGCCGCCCATTCCGAATGTTCCGGCAGGCAGGGTGTTCTCCAGAAGAACTCCGATCGGCCGCATCGGTTTCCAGAGCACGAACACGAGCAGCACGGCAAGTAAACTATGCAGAATGCGGGCTGTCAGAAATGGCGCGTAACGCATGTTCGTCTCGCTCAGGACGCTTACGATCTGGGCATGAACGGATAGCCCTCCCCAGGAAAGAATGAAGGCGGCTGCGGCAGTCTTGAATACGAGCAGGGTCGAATCATCCATGCCCCCGGCCGCTTTGGCGCCTAATGTTACTTCGAAGGTGCCCCCGATCAGCGCATCCGAGAGAGCCGGAGGGAGCTGAAGCACGCTCAGGAACATGCGCAGCAGCCCGGAGAGCATCTGAATGACGCCGCTAAGGGTAAGCATTTCAAGCACGACGGAGAAAAAAACGACGAGGCTGCCCAGCAGGAAGATCAGGTTCAGCGAATTCCGGACCCCTTGGGCCAGCAAAGTGCCGAAGGGCCGCCCGTCCTCCAGCCGTGCTTTGTGCATCGCTTTGAACGCACGGGTCCAGACGGACGAACGACGGTCTGCGGCGGCTCGGGGAGCGGGCGTCGAAGGCGCACCTCTTCCATGGAAGCGCATGAGAAAGCCGACCAGCAGGGCGCTCCCGTAATGGGCGGCCGCAAGCACGGCGGCAAGGGAAGCGTCATGGAAGAAGCCGACGCAGACGGCCCCGATGAGGAAGATGGGATCGGAGCTTGTCGTGAAAGCGACAAGGCGCTCGCCTTCCTCCCGGTTGACGAGCCTGTCTTTCCATAGCTGCGAAGTCAGCTTCGCTCCGACCGGATAGCCGGAGGCAAAGCCCATGGCCATAACGAATCCGCCGATTCCGGGTATACGAAAAACGGGACGCATCATGGGATCGAAAATCATTCCGAAGAAATGGACGATTCCGAATCCGAGAAGCACCTCGGAAATAACGAAGAAAGGGAACAAGGCCGGGAAGAGCACGTCCCACCAGATGGCGACGCCGTGAACCGCTGCCGCAAGACTTTCGCGGGGGTAGGCAACCATAAGCGCGGCGATGCCGATGATCAGTACACACAAAGGAATAAGGGTAAAGACGGAACGCCTTGACATGGGGTTTGTACACCTCCTCCCTAACGTATATGAGCGGCGGGAGGCAAACATGCTTTTTGTAAGCGTATACTTTGTTTTCGAAAACACTGGAAGTTGAACTTAAGTATGGTACAATGGTACTAAACCTGGTTTTTCATCCTGTAACCGTGGGAGTGAAACTTATGGCTGGAGTAATTTCTGGACTGTTGGTATGCTTTTTTGTTTACGTGATAAGGGAAGCCCTTATAAATGCGGCGGAGGACGATCTGGAAGGATATTGAGCCGGGCAGTCAGGTCTGTTCAGTGCAGTATCCGCAGGTTGTTCGGCGCCGACGATAATAGTTGCTAAAGGATGACCGCAGCATGAATATCGATGATTCAACGACAACGCTTTACGAGCGTATGGGCGGGGAGCCTGTCCTGCGCAGGCTGGTGGAAGCCTTCTATCCGAAGGTTCAGGAGAATCCGCTTCTCGGCCCTCTGTTTCCGGAGGATATCCGTCCGGTTATGGAGAAACAGATTCAGTTTCTGACCCAATTTTTCGGCGGACCCATGCTTTACACGATGGAGCACGGACATCCGATGATGCGTGCGCGCCATATGCCTTTTCCCGTTACGATAGAGAGGGCGGATGCCTGGCTGTTCTGTATGCGTGAGGCTGCCCGTGAAATCGGCCTTCCCGATGATTTGGCGGGGATTCTGCTTGCGAGGCTGCAGGCGCCGGCCTACCATTTCGTGAATCAGGAATAAAGGGAGGAATCCGTTTCCGGCAGGAGTATGGTCTTGATTCCCCCGAAAATTTCAAAACGCTTATTGAAACACGCATGCTCTTTTCCGCATGGTACTTCAATAAGCGTTTTGCTGTTCCAGGAGCGAATGCTCCGGAGATTCGGTGCACAGGGTGATCCGGTTCTTGCCCGTATTTTTGGAAATATACAGGGCGCGGTCCGCTTCGTCGATCAGCAGCTGCAAATCGGTGGCGGCATCCGCGGCCGCGGATATGCCGATCGAGACGGTGACAGGCGTAGTCTCGGCATGTTCGAACGGATATGCGGCAACGGCCAGCCGGATCTGTTCGGCGTACGCCCGGAGCTTGACGGGATCGGTTTCCGTGCTCATGAGGATAAATTCTTCGCCTCCGTAACGGGCGATATAATCATGCTCCGCGAGCTCGTTCTTCAGAAGGCGTCCCGTTTCCCGGAGAAGCTGATCCCCGTGCAGGTGACCCCAGCAGTCGTTATACTGCTTGAAATTGTCGATGTCGATCATAAAGATGGAAACCGCACGGAAGCCGAGCGTACGACCCGCTATTTCAAAAAAGCTCCTCAGGTTCGGAAGCCCCGTCAGCAGATCCTGGCTTGCCTTCATTTCGAGCTTGCGCTGAGTCAGCCACTTGGCGTTCTCGTCGTTGCTCATGCCGATCAGGATGCAGACGGAGACAGCCGACACCGCGGACATAAACAGCAGCGGATACGATTCGCTCAGCGCATGCCTTCCCGTATGCACGGCCGCGTAGATGACGACCTGGGTCAGGAACAGGAGCACGCTGATTTTCAAACCGGCCCGGATCGGAATCGGCCTGCTGCCGGTTCTGAATTCGGAACGATGAAAACCCGAACTGAGAACAGCCGGGATAATCAGACTTTGCAGTGTCTGCATCACCCACATGGAATCCTCCGCCGTCAGGAAACAGTAGAGTGTGGGGAGCAGGGTGGAGAACAGGGCGTTGCCGAGCCCGTAGCGCAGTCCCGCCATAACGACCGGAAGGTAGCGCAGGTCTACGGCACCCGTGTCCAGCGAGAGCGGCTGCTGCATCAGCAGAATGCACGCCAGGCCGGTCAGGACAGGTGAAGCTATTTTTTCATAATTTTCAAAAAAATGCATGCGCTGTATTTTCAGCGCCAGATAGCTGAGGGTGACCAGGGTACAAGCAATGGTGAGGGCAACCAGATATTCACTCAAGCGGAACCACTCCTCGTTATTGCAATGGATGGCTCGTCTTACCGTTTTCTGAAAGGCCTGTCCGCGAGCAAATAATCCGTGTCCGTATCCACCAGCGTCACTTTCTCACGGCAGCAGGGAAACACGAGAAGTTTTTTCTTGCCTTCATGAATAGGAAGTAAGTCTTTAGTCCTTAGAGGCAGGAGAACGTTAGATTGGCTGCAGAACGGGCATTCGGCTACATAAATATCTTTCAAAACGGTTTCATAAGGCCATGTATGACTAAAAGGAAGCATCATTTTACTTCTTTTCACTTTCGGAATCCGGTGTGCGGCCCTCATCGGGCTTGGACGAAGCGAGTTCGGCCAGCTTTTGCAGCAGTATGTGCTGAGGCATATGCATCAGGTGTTCAAGCGGTACGCCCAGGTGCTTGGCAAGCTTGACCGCCGTATCCGGAGAAATGTTCAGGGGTTTCATTAGACCTATCCTTTCTTCGGGAAAAATGGTTCTTTTTATCTATTGATAGCATATTTCTTAAGAAGAAGCAATTGGGTGAATAAACGGTCCCTCCTCTTTACTGTATCCTATCGGGGGTCCTCTCACAACAAGACGGAAGACCCTTCTTTTGTTTGAAGGTGGATTATGGTTTAATGTTACCGTAGGTCAATTTGTTCTTTACCCTCTAATCGGAAAGGTGGATTACACATGCATACACCGTTGAATCAGACCTGGGATCTGGACGTTTTTTTTCCGGGCGGCAGCGAATCTCCCCAGTTTGCCTCGTTTCTGAACGACCTGGACGGCGATATCGCCGCATTCCGCGCCAGTCTCGGGAAAGCGTCGTCCCCTCAAACCGCCGGCGATTCGGCTGACTTTAAAGCGCTAATAGATCAATATCAGGGTATCTTAAAACGGATCCGTGAAGCGGATTCATTCGTAGGCTGCCTTGCGGCCGATAATCAGAAGGACAAGAAAGCCGTGCAGCTCGGCGGTAAAGTGAAAACGCTCTATGCCGATTTCCTGGCATCTTTGACCCGTCTTGACCCGGTTATCACGGGAACGCCGGATGACGTCTGGAGCGCTCTGCTTGAGCAGGAAGGCCTCCGCGAGATCGCGTTCTCCCTGAACGAGCGCAGAACCCAGGCGAAAGAGAAGCTTCCGCCTGAGCAGGAAGCTCTGATCAGCGACTTGGCGGTTGACGGCTATCACGGCTGGAACGACCTCTACAACACGACGGTGAGCCAGTTCCGCATGGTGGTGGAAGAGAACGGCGAGCGCCAGGAGCTGTCGGCGGGCCAGGCTTTCAACCGCCTCCATACGCCTGATCTTGCGAAGCGTACCGAGCTCTTCGGCCAGTGGGAAGAAGCATGGGCGGAGAAGGCCGACTTTGCGGCGGAAGCGCTCAACCACATCGCCGGCTTCAGGCTGCAGGTTTACAAACAGCGCGGCTGGGATTCCGTACATAAAGAGCCGCTTGAAATTAACCGCATGAGCAAGCAGACGCTCGATGTAATGTGGGACGTCATTACCCGCAACAAGGGCGTGCTCGTCGATTATCTGAACCGCAAGGCACAACTGCTCGGGCTTGAAAAGCTGGCGTGGGCGGATGTGGACGCCCCTCTGGAAGGCGGAACGAAGACCGTCGGCTACGATGAAGGCGCCAAGCTGATCGTCGACCAGTTCCGCGACTTCAGCCCGAGACTGGCCGATTATGCCGCGCAAGCGTTCGAGAACCGCTGGATCGAAGCGGAAGACCGTGCAGGCAAACGTCCGGGAGGATTCTGTACGTCGTTCCCGCTGGCGAAGCAGACGCGTATTTTCATGACCTACAGCGGAACGCTGAACAACTTGTCCACGCTCGCTCACGAGCTCGGCCACGGCTTCCATCAGTATCTGATGGACGATATGCCGGCGCTGGCCCAGGAGTACGCCATGAATGTGGCGGAGACCGCTTCCACCTTCGCGGAGCTGATCGTGTCCGACGCGGCCGTAAAAGCGGCATCCAGCGACGACGAGCGCATCGTCCTGCTCGAAGATAAAATTCAGCGCGCGGTCGCGTTCTTCATGAACATTCACGCGCGGTTTATTTTCGAAACCAATTTCTATGACGAGCGCCGCAAAGGACTCGTAAGCCCTGACCGTCTGAGCGAGCTGATGGTTCAAGCGCAGAAAGAAGCGTTCAACGACTCGCTCAGCGCTTATCACCCTCATTTCTGGGCGGCGAAACTGCACTTCTACGCAACGGATGTGCCGTTCTACAACTTCCCGTATACGTTCGGCTTCCTGTTCAGCGCGGGCATTTATGCGCGTGCGCTTGAAGAAGGAGCCGCGTTCGAAGACAAATACGCGGCGCTTCTCCGGGATACCGGCAGCATGACGGTGGAAGAGCTGGCCCAAAAGCACCTCGGCGCCGATCTGACCCGGCCGGATTTCTGGCAAAGCGCGGTCGATACCGTCATCGAAGACGTGAACGAATTCATGCGCCTGACGGAAAGCAAAGTGAAATAAGATAAACCCGGTCTTTACGGCAAAAAGAACCTTCAAATCCGCCATTGGTGGAGATGAAGGTTCTTTTTTAGTGACCAGCCCGAACACTTCCCTCGTCTGGATCGTCGCTTCTTCGGCCAGCTTCCTTACCTCCTGCGCCACTACGGCAAATCCCCGTCCCTGTTCTCCCGCTCTTGCCGCTTCGATTGAGGCATTCAGCGACAAAAGGTTCGTTTGTTCGGCTATTTCCGAGATCGCCTTGGTGATTTTGGAGATTCCTGCCGTTTGCTCTGCAAGCGTGCGGATCGTGTCGGAAACGCGCGCCGCAGCTTCGACATTTCTTTGCATGCCCTGTCCCTGAATTTCGACAGCTTCCCGGCCTTTGTCGACGAGCGACAGCATCTGCTCGGAACGCGCATTCATCGTTTGGGTCGATCCTGCAAAGTCGGAAACCTTCTGCTCGATATCTTTGGTGGAGACGGAGATGGTGGAGACTTCCTCCGAAATTTGTCCGGCTCCCGAGGCAAGCTCCTGGGCGGAAACCGTCACCTGCTGCAAAACGTCCTTGAGCTGCAAGTTCTGGGAGTAGATCCTCTGGCTTGTATCGGCGACTTGTTTTGTAATGGCCCCGGTTTCGCCCAAAATGCCGCGCAGCTTATCGGTCATGCTGTTGAAGGAGCGCCCGAGATCGCCAAGAGCATCGTCGGTCGTCGCGTCCACCTTGCGGGAAAAATCTCCCTTGGAGATGTTGAGTGCCGCGCGTGTAAGGTCTGCTACGGGTTCTGTAAGCGTTCTCTCAAACCAGCGTACGAATGGAAAACTTGCGGCCAGCATGACGGCCAGAAAAACAAAGCCGATCCAGCGGTTGGAGCCCGGAAGGAGGAGAAGGAGAAGCAGGGCGGCCGAATAAACGGCGATCAAGCCGTAGCATCCGGTGAGAAGCTTGCTCTTGAAGGAGAGTGACGACCAGCTCTTCATACATAACACTCCTATAGACAGAATAAATTCAAAATGTAACTTATTTCCTGCGGCCATTATATCACCGGCCTTTATAGGGGTCTATAGTTTTATTCGGCGTCCATGAAGTGAGTTGAAAGGCCCATAAAAACAAAAGAAGACATAGGTCTTTAGATTAATTCCCAGTAAATTTTTTGCGAAAAGAAAGCTGTGAAATGTGCCTATTTGACGTATTTTAGCGAGAAAAAGGTTGAAAAAAATAAAAGTAATGTAAAATTTTGTTGTATTAGATCTTAAGACACATTATACTGTGGCTACATACCTAGAACAGCCGCATTAACGCTAGTTTGAAAGGAACATTAAGGGGGAAAATCATGATTATTGAACCGGTTTCATTGGTGCGTCAGGTTGAAATTGTATTTATCGAGCTTCGCCAGGAATTGAGCGAGTTAAATTCGGGAACGGTCTTTTTGCAGATCCGAAACAATGCCATAGGAAAGTTCGGCGTCCGGCATAATCCTCTCGAAGCAAGAGACGGAGTTGTGCAGAAGAGCGGAACGGGGCTCGCGGAATCGCAGTGGCAGGCTTTCCGTCAGCTGGCGCTGGATTCCTTGAAGTATAAGGTGAATTGGACCCACGGAGAAATTACGTTCGATTTTACGCTAAAAAAAGAAACGCTGTATGCCAGCGTCATGTTCGAATCGAACTATAACATGTCCAACCTTATCCGCGGATAAAAGGATGAGAACAAAGCAAAAAGGTGGCTGCTTCGGCCACCTTTTTTGGTCGTGCTTAAGTATGTTTGAATCAGACGATTAACGTCCCAATTTGCCTGCCAGCTGTTGCTCGGCGATTTGAACCAGTCTGCGAGTGATGTGTCCACCGATCGCGCCTGTGTCGCGAGTAGCCATGTAACCGTAGTAACCGTCTTGAGGAATTTGAATGCCCAGTTCTTGAGCGACTTCGTATTTCAGCTGGTCCAAAGCTTGGTTAGCTTGTGGCACAACCAGTGTGTTGCTGCTGCGGGATTGTCCTGCACCCATTGATGTCACCTCCTTCGGTAATGGGTAGTATGAACCGTTTTGTTAAAAATACTCATGCTTTTATAAAAATTTTTAACTTGTCGAAAAGCGCCTGGATAGAGGTGTATAAATAGGTAGAAAAAGTCGAAAGCATCCATGAAATAAAAGATGCGCGTTTCTTTACGAAGGGCGGTAAGGAGGCTTGAGTGAGAGGCGTAACCCCGGCGTTTTGTGATAAACTATAGGCCGGGGATTGGGACAAAGTTTCACAAGCTTGTCCGGAACGACCCCTTTGCATGGAAAGGAAGGGAAGTATGGCCGATAAAAAGTTTTATGTGGTGTGGGTGGGCAGAACCCCGGGAATCTATTCGACTTGGGCCCAGTGCAAGGAGCAAACCGATGCGTTTCCGCAGGCCAAATACAAGTCGTATCCGACGGAGGCCGAGGCGCGGGCCGCTTTTGAACGCGGCTGGCAGAAATCGCTCGATTTCGGTTCGAAGAAAAAGTCCGCGGGAACGGGGGCTTCCGGTAAATCCGAGGCGCCTCCGGAGGTGGATTACGACAGCATTTCCGTCGATGTGGGCTGTTCCGGCAATCCCGGAATCGTGGAATACAAAGGCGTGGATACGAGAACGGGCGAAGTGATTTTTTACAGGGGACCGATTTCCAAAGGAACGAACAACATGGGAGAATTTCTCGCCATCGTTCACGCCCTCGCGTACTTGCAGAAGCAGGGAAGCAGCAAAACCATTTATACCGATTCGATGACGGCCCTTAGCTGGCTCCGCAAAAAAGAGGTAGCCTCCAACCTGGTCAGGGACGCTTCGACCGAAGAAATATGGACCCTGGTAGACCGCGCGCTCCAGTGGGTCCGCACCAACACCTATGCCAATAAAATCGTGAAATGGGATACCAAAAAGTGGGGCGAAATCAAAGCCGATTTCGGCCGTAAATAAGCCAGGCTCTTAGACCGGAACATTCTCCGGGCTGAGAGCTTTTTTTAGTTATGCGCAAAAAGGCCGCCCGGGAAGCTGCGCAAAAGCACCTAAAATTTTCGTTGACGAAAAGAAGGACGTACAGTATGATATGCCTTAATCCAACTGGAATACTTGGATTAAAGAGATTTTTACACAGAAAATGAACAACGGGGGAGATGGAACTATGAAAGGGATACGCAAAGTTGTCCATGTTTTCACTATGATGATTCTCATCGTCGGTCTGGTGGCGGCATGCGGCAAAGCAAACACGGAGACAACTACGGGATCGGCCGCGCAGACACCGGGCGCCTCGCCGGCTGGCGGAGATAAAGCTAATACCCTGGCGGGCAAGAAAGTCGCGCTGATTATGCGTCAGAACCTGGGCACATTCTCGGCTCAGTACGTCGAAGGCGTGAAAGAGCAGGTTACCAAGCTTGGCGGTACGGTAACGGTAATTCCTGCGGACGGCGATTTGACGAAGATGGCTTCCAACCTGGATGCGGCCGTCAACCAGAAATTCGATGGTATTCTACTCGATCACGGAACACCGGATGCCCTTCAGAACGGAATCAACAAAGCCGTGGAGAAGAAAATTCCGATCGTCGCGTTCGATTCCAACGTCAAAGGACCCGGCATCGTGGCCCTGGAGCAGAACGACCAGAAGCTGGCCGAACTGACGCTGGAACAGCTCGGTAAAGACGCTGGCGGCAAGGGCAACATCGTCAAAGTGTGGGTAGCAGGATTCCCTCCGATGGAGAGCCGCCAGATCGCTTACAAAGCATTCTTGGATAAGAACAAAGACATTAAAGAAATCGCGGCGTTCGGCAACGCGCAGAACCCGGCACTGGATACGCAGGCGCAAATGGAAGCGATCTTGAAAAAATATCCGAACAAAGGCGATATTACGGCCGTATGGGCGGCTTGGGACGAGTTCGCCAAAGGAGCGACGCGCGCCATTCAGCAGGCGGGCCGTACGGAAATTAAAGTATACGGCATCGACATGAGCGACGAAGACCTTCAGCTCATTCAGGATGCGAACAGCTCCTGGGTAGCTTCCGCCGCTGTCGATCCGAAAGATATCGGACGCATTCAAGTCCGCTACCTGTATCAGAAGCTTCACGGAGATCAGACTCCGGAGAAAGTCGTCCTGGAGCCGGTGTTCGTCTCCCGAGACGAGCTGCCGAAAGACAAGAAAGTTACGACGGCGGAGCTCAGCCAGTACGTGAAAGGCTGGGGCAACAGCCAGCAGGGTTATACTGACTGGCTCAAAGAAGCCGAGAAACAGTCGGGCAAATAAGAAGAACACGCGAAATCCCATCGGGTTGTTGACGATGGGATTTTGAAAGTTCGGGGAGGAGTACGGTTCACCATGACGACGACTTCACTATCCGTGCTGCGGATGAACGGCATTACGAAAACATTTCCCGGGGTCAAAGCCCTGTCGGAAGTGGATTTTGAAGTAAAAGGCGGCGAAATTCACGGGCTGCTCGGCGCGAACGGCGCGGGTAAAAGCACGCTCATGAAGATACTGTCCGGCGCGTATACGGCCGATGCGGGAACGATCGAAATCGACGGCGCGCCCGTTCCGATTGCGTCTCCCAAGGATGCGATGCGCCAAGGTATTTTCTGCGTGTATCAGGAAGTGGATACCGCACTCGTTCCGGAGCTTACGGTGGCGGAGAACGTGCTGCTGGACAGCGTCGCGCACGGGAGCGCCTGGCTGAGCTGGGGCACCTTGAACCGGGAGGCGGCGAGAATCCTCGATTCGATGGGCTCGGACATCCCGGTGAAGCTGAAGGCGTCGCAACTGACCATCGCGCAGAAGCAGCTCGTGCTTATCGCCCGGGCGGTGGCTCATGCGGCGAAGTGCGTCATTTTCGACGAGCCGACGGCGCCTCTCAGCCTGGACGAATCGGAGCAGCTATTCGCCATTATGGAGCGGCTGAAGGCAAACGGTGTCGGCTGCGTGTTCATCTCGCACCGGCTGGCGGAAGTGACGCGGCTGTGCGACCGGATCACGGTTATGCGGGACGGAAGCCGCGTGCTCACGAAGCCCGCCCGGGATGCAAGCCACGCCGAAATCATTGAAACGATGCTCGGCAAGACGTTCGCCGAGGAGTTTCCCAAGCTGCCGGCGGACCTCGGCGCGGAAGTGCTGGAGGTCCGGGGGCTGCGCCGCGGAACGAAGGTGCGCGGGGTCGATTTCACGCTCCGCGAGGGCGAAATCCTCGGCATCGTGGGCCTGGTCGGCGCCGGCAAAACCGAGCTGAGCCGGCTGCTCTTCGGAGCCGACCGTGCCGACGGCGGCGAAGTCTCCCTGCGCGGCAAACGGCTGCGGCTCCGTGAGCCGGAGGATGCCGTACGCGCAGGCGTGGTGCTTGTGCCGGAGGAGCGGCGCAAGCAGGGGGTGCTTGTGGAGGAATCGGTCCAGCGCAACTTGTCGCTGCCGATTCTCCGGAGCCTGAGCGCCGGCGGATTTGTCCGCAGGCGTGAGGAGCGCGGCCACGCCGAGCGGCTGATCGGCGAGCTCGGGGTGAAGCCGTCTCAGCCGGACCGGCCGGTGAAGCATCTGAGCGGCGGCAACCAGCAGAAGGTGGCCGTAGGCAAGTGGCTGCCGACCGACGCTTCGGTGTACATGTTCGACGAGCCGACGAAGGGTGTGGATGTCGGCGCGAAGAGCGACATTTTCCGGCTGATCGGCCAGCTGGCGCAGGAAGGCAAGGGAGTTATCTACCTGTCCTGCGAAATTGCCGAAATTCTGGGGATCGCCGACCGGATTCTCGTCATGAGCTACGGCCGGATCACCGGCGAGCTCAGCCGCGAGGAAGCGACGGCGGAAGCCATTTTATCTTACGCCAGCGCAGGGGAGGCCGAACACGTTGAAAGATAAAGCACTGGACGTTTCGTTCCGCTACGGGACGCTTGTCGTCATCGCCGCGGTTTTTGTCTTTTTTTCCATTACAAACCCGAACTTCTTAAGCTACGACAATATTTTTGATATTTTGCGTTCCATATCCATTGTCACGTTCGTGGCGATCGGCGTCACTTTGTCGCAGATTGTCGACGGGTTCGACTTGTCTGTCGGTTCTACCGTCTCCATCACGACCGTGGTGGCCGCTTCGCTGATGGTCTGGTACGAGCAGCCCCTGATCGTGGTTCTGCTGGTGCCTCTGGCGATCGGAATCGGAATCGGTCTGCTCAACGCCTTCCTGATTGTGAAGGTGCGCATTCCCGACCTGCTTGCCACGCTGACGGTGATGTATATAATCGCAGGGGCGCACAAAACGTACACCAAAGGCTTCTCGGTCTATAACAACATGCCGATGCCCGACGGCACAACGGCCAAAGGCGTAGTGACGGAGAGCTTCAAATGGCTGGGCCAGGGGAAAATCATCGGCCTGCCGGTTCCCGTCGTCCTGATGATTATCGCGGTAGCGGCCGTCCATATTTTCCTGACGTACACACGCTGGGGCCGTCAGCTGTATATTACGGGCGGCAACCGCGAAGCCGCCAGGTTGTCCGGCATCGGCGTGAACCGCGTGCGGACGGCCGCCTATGTGCTCTCGGGGCTCTTCGCCGCGATAGGGGGCATCCTGTATGCGGCCCGGATCGGCTCGGGCCAGATCGACGCGGGGGCTCCCCTGCTTATGGAAGCGGTGGCGGCCGTGTTCGTGGGCTACTCCGTCCTGGGCGCGGGCAAGCCGAATGTAATCGGCACTTTCTTCGGCGCGGTGCTGATCGGCATTTTGCTGAACGGCCTGACGATGCTGAACGTGCCGTATTACTCCTTCGATATTATCAAAGGAGGCGTGCTTCTTGCGGCGCTTGCCGTTACGTTCGTTCACTTGAACCGTCGGCGCCAATAAGGCGGGCACGGGCAAAAGACCTTGAAGGAAATCCTTCAAGGTCTTTTTTGAAAATCAGACTCTTACAAAATCCGGCGCCGTCCGAAAACGAATCGTTTTATTCGACCGTGGACAGAGTCAGCGTGTAATTTTTTCTCGTATCGACGTTCAGGAAAGCAGGCGTCACTTTAACGAAATAATTTGTTCCGGACGCGCCGCCGTTCAGCGTGACCGAACCGTTACCGCTGGCGGAGGAGTGGTAAACGGGCAGACCGAGCGGGGAAAGCGTATAAAGCGTGATCAGGTAAGGGTAGTTGGCAGGAGACGTGAGAGTAACTTTGTGTACGCTGCCGGCCGGAACTTGATCGGACCACCAGTCTCTGTCGAGCGAACCGCTCAGTTTGCCGTAGTTGGCTCCTTGAGACAACACATTGGCAGTTGTGTAAGTATCGTTAGGCTCGGTTTCGGCGTAAGCGGAAGAAGCTCCTAAGGTCAGCAGTAAAAGAAGTGTGAGAACAACGATTTTTTTCATTAATGACACCTCCAGGGTATAATAAATGCTAGGTTGGCCAACCTCCTTAAAAAATAGCATAAAAAGGTAAAAATGTAAATTTAGTATTTGTAAAAAAGGAAGCTTCCTTGCAGCAAATAAGCATTACATACGAAAAAAACAGTCAACTCCAGCTAACGGCTGAAGCGGACTGCTTTTAAAACGTTCGGATTCTATCAAACTTTCACTCTCCGGGGTTTAGAATGACCGATTGTTAGACAGGATGTATAAGAGGAGAGAAAGCGTCCTGCCTGTTTTACGGCGCCATGGAACAAACAAGCCGGCTAGAGCCTCATGTACAGCAGCCAGCTCAAACTTCCGGCAACCGCCCCTGCCGCCACAGCGACCCAGAACCAGCCGTTGCGCAACATTTGCCGCAAAGACGCTGGAAGTTCCCGCATAAAACCGCCTCCTTTTTCATACTTTTTATCATAATCGCCAGGCAGGGGCCTGTCGCCCGCCAAATTTTTCTGAAAGTTTTGAAATACCGGAACCATCTTCCCGTCAATTCGTTATATAGTAGAGAGAGTTAGAGCGGGCGGAAAGGCCCCGAGTTTTGTGAGGATAGGAGCACACCAGCACATGTTTACCAGACAATATTTTCAAAGCAAAGGTTTTCGGAGAATTTTGATCTTCGCCCTGCTTGCCCTTATTCTTTATGCTATGCAGAGCATGATCAATCTCATTCTGCTTACGTTCATCTTCGCTTTTCTGATGGACCGTATGCAGTCGTTCGTCTCATCCAGGCTGAACCGGTATATGAGAGTGGACCGGCGCTGGATCGTGGCGATTCTGTACGTGGTTATACTGGCGCTGCTGGGGATAGGGATGTACAGGTATTTGCCTGTCGTGGCCGTCCAGGTATCGCAGGTCGTCAGGCAGCTGTATGAATTTTATACCCAGCCGCAGGACAACGAAGTGCTCAGCTATATCATCAACCTCGTTAAACCTTACATTGAACAGACCGAGCTTTCGAAGTATATGAACCAGGGCTTCGGTTTTGTGTTCAAATCGGTGACCGACATCGGAAAAGTGCTGCTGCAGGTTTTCATCGCCCTGCTCCTCAGCTTGTTTTTCCTGCTTGAGAAGCCGAGAATCATCCGTTTTACCGCGAAGTTCAAAGACAGCAAAATCGCGGCGTTTTACGAAGAGGTGGCCTATTTCGGCAGCCGTTTTGTCCACTCTTTCGGTAAGGTGCTGGAAGCCCAGTTCCTCATTGCGCTTGTCAACGGCATTTTGTCCGTCATCGCATTGTGGATTCTCGGTTTTCCTCAGCTGTTCGGCCTCGGCCTGATGATTTTCCTGCTGGGTCTTGTCCCTGTGGCGGGCGTCATCATATCCCTGATTCCGCTCTGTACGATTGCCTACAGCATAGGCGGGATCATGATGGTGGTGTATGTGCTTATTCTGGTCGCTGTCCTTCATGCGCTGGAAGCCTACATGCTGAATCCGAAACTGATGTCGGCCAAAACGAATCTCCCCGTGTTTTATACTTTCATCGTCCTCATTTTCTCCGAGCATTTTATGGGCGTGTGGGGGCTGATTATCGGGATTCCGATCTTTATGTTCCTGCTGGACGTACTGGATGTGACCCGGGAAAAAGAGACCGTTTCTTCTTAAATCAAAAAGAGCAAGCGTCCCTAAGGGATGTTTGCTCTTTTTGGTTTGTTCCCGCCGGCAAAAGGCTCACGGATGGCTGCACGCGATGACCGTTTGAGACACCTTGGCGAGGTTCTTGCACGGGCAGTAGGTCTGCCGGGTGAGACTTACGCCAAGTGTGGCCCGAGACGGATCACCCCCGCAGCGAGAGTGAATGTCGCTTCAGCCGGTTTTCTCCGTGCTCCGCTGCAAGTCCTCCGCAATCAGGTCGGCCGTAAGCTGACCGGATAGTGTCACCATCGGTACGCCGCCGCCCGGATGAGTCGAGCCTCCGACGAAGTAGAGATTGCCGAGCAGCTCGCTCCGGCTCGGAATTTTAAAGCCGCCGTTCAGCTTGCGGTCCGTGGCGACGCCGTATATGGAGCCTCCGTTAGATCCGTAGAGCGATTGAATATCATCGGGTGTGAATGTATATTCGAATTCGATATGTTCCCTAAGTCCCGTCAGGCCCATCCGTTCCAGCTTGTTCAATACAACTTCGCGGTAGGCGTCTTTATGAGAAGCCCAGGTTTCCCCTTCCTTGAGAGGGGGGACATGCGTCAGGACGAACAGATTCTCGCGGCCTTCGGGGGCCTGGGTCGGATCGGACTTGGATGAGATCCCGATGTATACGGTCGGATCGTCCGCCATTCTGCCTTCTTCGAAAATTTGCCGGAATTCTTGGGCCGGATCTTCGGAGAAGAAAAAGTTGTGATGAGCGAGACTTTCGCTGATTTTATCCACCCCGAGCAGGAGAACAAGACCGGAAACCGTCGGCACGTATTTCTCTTTCAGTTTGGTTTCGGTCTGCTTCGCGCCCGTATGCTCGTTAAGCAGGTACCGATGGGCGGGCACGGCTTCCAGGTTGGACACGACGAGATCGGCTTCGACGACTTCACCGTCCGACAGCCGTACACCCGCAGCAAGGGACCCTTCCGTTAAAATTTGAGCAACGGGAGCATCCGTGCGTATCTCGACTCCGAGCTCGCCGCAAAGCTTCTGCATTCCCCGGGCAATATTGTACATGCCGCCTTCCACGTAATAAATGCCGAGCCCGAGCTGGACATAAATAAGCTGGTGCAAAATGGCGGGTGCCTGATAGGGGGAGGAGCCGATATACATAATGAAAAAATTAAACAGCTGCTGCAGATGCTTATCCTTCAGAAATTTGCCGGTCGTCTGATCCATCGATTTCAGAGGATTCATGGCAATAAGATCTTTCAGCGTGTGCAGGCTGCGCATATCGCCGAGACCCGCCAAGCTGCGTTTGTAAAAGCTTTTTTGGGTCAGTTCGTACATGTCCTGACAATATTGGACATAGCTGAGGAAGGAGGAGGCGTCCGCCGGAGACACCTTGCGGATTTCTTCCAAAAGCGCGGGAAGATCGCTCGTTACATCGATTTGGACTCCGTCTTCGAAAAAGGTGCGCCACTGCGGTTCAATCCTCACGAAGGTCATGTAGTCCTCCACCTTGCGTCCCGCGCTGGCAAAAAGCTGCTCCAGCACCCACGGCATCGTTAATATGGAGGGGCCCGTGTCAAACGTATATCCTTGGCCGCTGCGCTGATTCAGCTTGCCTCCGACCCGGGCGCTTTTCTCCAGAACGGTGACCTTGTGCCCGTCGGACGCCAGACGGATCGCGGCGGAAAGACCGCCGAGGCCGCCTCCTATGACTGCAACTTTTTTACTCATGTGTTAACCCTCCATTCGGATATGTAACTGGATTGTGCGTCTACGCACTCGGGGGTGACGGATGGGGAATTCACGGACCGCAGATGATAGTGCATAGACCGTAAACCGCAGACCGCAAACCGTAAACCGTAAACCGTAAACCGTAAACCGTAAACCGTAAACCGTAACCTCCCCGACTTACACTTCTACCCGGCCAAGTTTGTTCATGGGTTTTTCTTGAAAAAGGACGGTATGTTGACAAGGCTTCTCCCGGGTTGTAATTTGTTTGTATAAGGTTTGTCAAAAATAACCGTTACGTATACATACACCGGCAAATTACAGTTGAATCCGGAGGGAGAAGGGAATTCATGCTCTACGGCTCGATCATTGTAATACTCGGCTGGGTGACGGGGTGGTTCCTGCTCTGGAGGACCGGCGTGTGCCGCATCAGTCCGGCGGAGAGGAAGAGTCCGTCCGGCGGCCGGCACGTGTCGGTCATCGTGCCCGCGCGCAACGAGGAGGGGCGCCTCCCTCCGCTGCTGGCGTCACTCGCGGCGCAGAGCGTTCCACCCGGCGAGATCATCGTCGTCGACGACGGATCCACCGACGGCACAGCCGCGCTTGCCCGCAGGAGCGGGGCCCGCGTGGTAGCTCCGGGCCCGCTGCCGGCCGGCTGGCTCGGCAAGCCGTGGGCGTGCCACCGCGGGACTGAGGCTGCCCGCGGGAGCGTCTTCGTCTTCCTCGATGCGGACATCCGCCTCGAGGAAGACGGGCTGGAGCGCCTGCTCGCCGTGCAGGCGCGAAAGGGCGGGCTGCTGTCGGTGCAGCCGTACCATGAGGTGAAGAGGCCGTACGAGCACTTGTCGGCCTTCTTCAACCTCATCGTGCCGGCTTCGACAGCCGCGTTCACTCCCTTCGGCGACATGGTCGCGCCGAAGGCGTCCTTCGGGCCCTGCATCGTATGCAGCAGGGCCGATTACACCGCCGCCGGAGGCCACTGGGCCGTGCGGGGCGAAGTGCTCGAGAACCTGGCGCTCGGCCGCCGGTTCCAGGCATCGGGCCTGCCGCTCGTCTGCCGGGCGGGCCGCGGTACCGTCGCCTTCCGGATGTATCCGGAAGGCATGGGGTCTCTCGTGCGAGGCTGGAGCAAAAGCTTCGCCTCGGGAGCACGGACGACGGCGCTGCCGGTTTTGCTGGCCGTCGTGCTGTGGCTGGCCGGCGGAGCTTCGGCCGGCATCCGGCTGGGGGAAACGGCCGTCACGGCGGCGATGTCCGTCAGCCGGTCCGCTGCCGATTCGGCCGCCAAGCCCGTCTCGTCCGTCAGCCGGTCCGCTGCCGATTCAGCCGCCAAGCTTGCCTCGTCCGTCAGCCGGTCCGCTGCTGATTCGGCTGCCAAGCCCGCCTCGTCCGTCAGCCGGTCCGCTGCCGATTCGGCCGCCAAGCCCGTCTCGTCCGTCAGCCGGTCCGCTGCCGATTCAGCCGCCAAGCTTGCCTCGTCCGTCAGCCGGTCCGCTGCTGATTCGGCTGCCAAGCCCGCCTCGTCCGTCAGCCGGTCCGCTGCCGATTCGGCCGCCAAGCTTGCCTCGTCCGTCAGCCGGTCCGCTGCCGATTCGGCTGCCAAGCCCGCCTCGTCCGTCACCGAGGCCGTGACGCCGGTTTCCGCAGCGGTGTCTGTCGGGCGGCCAGGTGCGTCAGCCCCGGTCGATGACGTACGGCCTGCGAGTACGGTCGGATTTGCTGTCTCTGCGGCATCGGCCGTGCAGCCCGTCATTCCGAAGACCGGCGCGGGCCAGCCGCTGCTTATTGCGGCGCTGATCTACACCGCTTATGCGCTGCAAATAACGATTTTGCTGCGAAGAACCGGAAATTTTCACTTGCTGACGGGCTTATTGTATCCGGTGCCGTTAATTTTTTTCTTCGGCCTGTTCGGCTGGTCGGCGGTTCTGACCTTTCTAAGAAAACGGGTCTCCTGGAAAGGAAGAGATATTTCCGTAACTAAGAATCGGGGGGCGTCCTGATGCTCATTGTGTTTACGCCGTTATGGACGGTGGTGATCAATACGGCGGCTTGGCTATTTTTTCACCTTCTTATTTCTTATGGGGCTTTCCGGATTCCGGCCGAACATTTTTTGGAGGACCGTGCTTTGTACAGTCAGCGGGGATGGGAGAAAAGCGGGAAGTTTTACGAACGTGTCTTCCGCATCAAGGCGTGGAAAGGACTTCTGCCGGACGGCGGCGACGTTTTCAAGGGCGGATTTGCCAAAAAACATCTGGCGGCCAAAAATCCGGCTTATTTCCGAACGTTTATTGCCGAATCACGCCGGGCCGAGTTTACCCATTACCTGGTGATGCTGCCGGCGCCGCTCTTTTTTCTATGGAATGAGGCGTGGGTGGGCGTTATTATGCTGGTTTATGCCGTACTTGTTAATGTGCCCTGTGTACTTGCCCAGCGCTATAATCGAATCCGCCTGGAGCGGGTTTTGCAGCGGATGAGCGCGTCTGATCAAAATTGGGTGTTGAAAAATGCTAACCACCTGTGATATAATGTGTAATTGTATTGTTAAACCCTCTTTTTTAGTTCCTCTTTTATGAATAACATTCCTCCACCGAATCAAATTCCAACAACCCTAAGAATTTGTTTACCGTGTTACTTGATTCACACTGGCGCGGTCATCGGAGCCGCAAGGATGAAAGAGAGGCAGGGCTTTCATTGTTTTAGGAACACTAATTGGTCATTTCTTTATTCAGAGATCATTAGGAACTAGAAAACAAGGCCGTTTCTTCGAGCCTTCTATATGAGCATACTAACGACATTTTCTATAGAAACGGCAGTGGGTTTCTTTCCGCCATAGTAGCCATGGCACAAGGAAGAAGCAGATGGACACATAACCGCTACAGGCAGTAAAACGAACATAAGAAGAACCCGTCAGCATGGCTGGCGGGTTCTTCTGTTTCTATTTTCTGTTTTTGGGCGTTTTTTCCGCTGCGCTAACTATGCGGAAGAAAGAGAACCCCTGCACTTTTGGCCTTCCGGCAGGAGACATGGTAAAATCGGGTACAAATAATACCGGAGAAAGGAAAAGGAAACACGATGGACCCCAATCCGAAGATGACACGCAGAGCCTTTCTGGCAAAAGGCAGATTTGTGGCAGGCGCTTTGTTGGCAGCCCCTTTTGTTTCCTACGGATACGCGCGGTTTGCCGAGCCGCACTGGATCCGTACCAAGCATGTCCGGCTGGAGCTGGAACGGCTGCCGCAGGCGTTCGATGGCGTACGTGTCGTCCAGTTCAGCGATGTTCACATCGGCCCTTATCTGGCGCCGAAAGACCTTCCGCAGCTGGTGGATAGGATCAACGCGCTCAAGCCGGATTTGCTGTGCTTCACCGGTGATTTGTACGATTACCGCGTGTACGAAGCTCCGGCAGTCAGCCAGGCACTGGCTGCGCTCAAAGCTCCGCTCGGTAAATTCGCGGTGCTTGGCAATCACGATTATTACGGCACTCCCGGCGAGACGGAGAAGGTGCTGAAGCCGGGTGGCTTCGAGCTGCTCACGAACCGGTCCGTCGCGGTCGGCAAAGACCGGTCGCTGATACGGGTGGCCGGCGTTGACGACATGTGGGAAGGCCGCCCGGATTTGAACCGGGCGCTGAAGGGCGCACGCGCAGACGACTTCGTGCTCCTGCTCTCCCATGCGCCGGATTTCGCGGATATCGCGCTGAAGGCACCGGTCGATATGCAGCTGTCCGGGCACAGCCACGGCGGGCAGGTGCGGCTGCCTTTCTACGGCGCGATTACGACGCCGATGTACGGCCGCAAGTACGTCGACGGCTTATACAAACTCGGCGGCGGCAAGCTTCACGTGTATACGAACCGGGGGATAGGGATGACCCTGCACCCCGTGAGGTTCTGGTGCCGGCCGGAACTGACGGTGCTCACGTTAAAAAAGCGTCTGTAACTCCGCTGACTCCCCAAAGGACCGCCAGCAGAACCCCTCAGTAGAATCCCCCCAGTAGAACCTGGAGTAGGCTCCGGCGGAATAGCGTTCATTTTGAACGAATGCGGGCTGACGTCCACTCCATCTTTTCGCACCCACATATAGTGTACGGTAAGACAATAACTCACCGAGAGGGGATACGAAAGATGGGTTATTACGGAGGAGTAGGCGTAGGCTGTGGAAAACCCGTGGGCATAGGTACGAGCGCGGGTGCAATTCTGGTTCTGTTTATTCTGCTGGTTATCATTTCCCGCGCATTCCTGTACTAATTCTCTTATAAGTTCCGGCGGCCGGATCAACGGCGGTAAACGTTCATGAACAAACTCCAGGCTTTTTAGAGCCGGGGTTTGTTCTTTTTTTATGTGTTTTTTCCTTCCGAAACGTGTAAGTAAGGTGGAGGTCTTCAATAAGGCCCGCATTCCGACATTCAGGAGGTAACGCCATGTACAAGGATCTGGAAGGAAAGACGATTGTCATTACAGGAGCGTCCACGGGGATAGGAAGAGCGGCCGCCGTCCGTTTCGGCCAAGAGAAAGCGAATGTTCTGATCAATTATTTGAGCCACGAGGAAAGCATTCCCGCTTTGATCGAAGAAGTGGAAGGCGCGGGTGGCAGGGCGCTGGCGCTCCGGGGAGACGTGACGAAAGAAGAGGACGTGAAGAAGCTTGTCGAAGCCGCACACGAACATTTCGGGTCTTTGGACGTGATGATTAACAACGCTGGAATCGAGAATGAAGTCCCTTCTCAGGAACTGTCCGCCGACGATTGGCGCAAAGTGCTGGACGTGAACCTGACCGGGGCGTTTCTCGGCAGCCGGGAAGCTATTTCCTATATGCTGGAACATGAAATCAGAGGGGCCGTCATCAACATTTCAAGTGTGCACGAAATGATCCCGTGGCCCCATTTCGTCCATTATGCGGCGAGCAAGGGCGGTATCAAAATGATGACCGAAACGCTGGCGCTGGAATTCGCGCCCAAAGGGATCCGGGTGAACAATATCGGACCGGGGGCCATCAATACGCCCATCAACGAAACGAAATTCGCCGACGAGGAGGCGCGCGCCGGTGTGGAAGCCCTGATTCCGATGGGATATATCGGCAAACCGGAAGAGATTGCGGCCGTAGCCGCCTGGCTGGCATCGTCGGAGTCCAGCTATGTCACCGGCATTACGCTGTTTGCGGACGGAGGAATGACCAAGTATCCGTCGTTCCAGGGAGGAAAAGGCTGACAGAGAGAGGAGGGATTCACTTGAACAAAACGTGGTGGAAAGAAAGTGTCGTGTATCAAATTTATCCGTCCAGCTTCAAGGATTCGGACGGGGACGGCCGTGGAGACCTGCGCGGGATTATTTCCAAGCTTGATTATCTTGCGGAGCTGGGAGTCAACGTCCTCTGGCTGTGTCCCATTTACAGCTCGCCGGGTGCCGACAACGGCTATGATATCAGCGATTATTATGAAATTGATCCGCAGTACGGCACCATGGAGGATTTCGATGAGCTTCTTGCGGAAGCGCGCAAGCGCGGTCTGAAAATCATGATGGATCTTGTGCTGAACCATACCTCGGACGAGCATGCCTGGTTTAAAGAATCGCGCTCTTCCCGGGATAACCCCAAACGGGACTATTACATCTGGAGGCAGGGGGAAAAGGGACTTTTTCCGAACAACTGGGAGTCTTACTTCAGCGGAAGCGTTTGGGAGCACGACGCGGAGACGGACGAGTATTACATGCATCTGTATTCGAAGCATCAGCCCGACCTCAACTGGGAGAACGAGGCGATGGTCGATGAGCTGTTCCGGATGGTGCATTGGTGGCTCGGCAAAGGAGTCGACGGTTTCCGCTTCGATGCCATCGCTCATATCGTAAAAGCGCAGGGGCTGCCGGATGCCGATAATCCCAAGCATCTGCCCGTCGTGCAGGCTTATCAGCTTTTTTCCAATCTGGAGAAGGTACATACGCTGCTGCAAAAGCTTCATGACCAGGTGCTTTTCGATTATGACATCATGACGGTGGGCGAAACGTCCGGACTCGGTCCGGAGCAGGCACTGGAATACGTGGGGGACGAGCGCCACGAGCTGAACATGGTTTTCCAGTTCGAGCATATGAATCTGGATGCGGCTTCCGCCGGGACGGGCAAATGGGAGTCGAAGCCGTGGACCCTGCCGGAGCTGAAAAAGGTGATGAGCCGCTGGCAGACGGTCCTTCACGATAAAGGATGGAACGCCAACTATCTCGGCAATCACGATCAGCCCCGCCCCGTTTCGAGGTTCGGAAATGACGGCCGGTACCGGGTGGAGTCCGCCAAAATGCTGGCCACGTTTCTTCTGACGCTGGAGGGGACGCCGTATATTTTTCAAGGGGAAGAAATCGGCATGACCAATGTCGCGTTCGATCTGATCGGCGATTACCGCGATGTGGAAACGATCAATTACTACAAGCAGGCGGAGCTGCTCGGCAAACCCCAGGACGAAATCATGAAGGCCATCTGGAAAAAAAGCCGGGACAACGCCCGCACCCCCATGCAGTGGGACGGTACGGCTAACGCGGGGTTTACGACAGGGGAGCCGTGGATGAAGGTCAACCGGAACTACCGCGAGATTAACGCGGCCGCAGCGGCAGCCGATCCCGATTCCATCTACCACTATTACCGGAGCCTGATCGCGCTTCGCAGAAAGCACCCCGTCGCCGTATACGGCGAGTATAAGCTGCTGCTTCCGCTGGACACGGAAATTTATGCGTACACGCGGACGCTGGACGGGGAGAAGCTGCTGGTCGTGCTGAACTTTTTCGGCGGAACGCCGGAGTTTTCGTGGCCGGAGGAGCTGGGGGAGGGGAAGGACGCGGAGCTTCTGATTTCGAATTACGATCCCGTCTCCGGCGAAGATATCGGGGTCCTCAAGCTGCGGCCTTACGAAGCGAGGGTTTATCGGCTCGGCTGAGGTGACCGTTTTATCGGCATAGACAAGTTCTTTGACCGGATGTTATGATGAACAGAACACAATCGAATATGGTAAAAACAGGTGCGGAGCCCATTCGAACGGATCAGACAGTCCGTAAGAACAGGGTTTCGCTTAAAACGGGAAGTTCGGTGAAAGACCGACGCGGACCCGCCACTGTAAGGAGCTCCCCGCATTGCAGGGAAAAAATTTTTTCGGCATCAACGTCACTGGATTTATCCGGGAAGGCGCCGAAGAAAGCTCCGAGCCAGGAGACCTGCCTGTTTGAATAACACTAGATAACCTACGAGGATTTAGGGAGGTGTTGAGAACGGCTGAATCGCTGCCAGCAGCGGCTTGCCGGACCCGGGTCATACAAGACAGCCCGCGGACCGGCGGTCTGTACGGGTTGGAAGCATATGCGGGATTTTCCCGCTGAATGGCTCGAAAGTTCGAAGCATTTCTATCCAAGGAGGATGGAAATGCTTTTTTTTATGGCCCGGACGGGATGAAAAGGGGAACGGCGGGTATGCCGGAAGGCACCGACGTGTATATACAAAGGTCTGTCTGTAGAAAAGCCGGATCGAACGATAGCGGCTGCCGGGCGTAAGCGCCGCAGCTTTCTTTACAGCGAAGAGGAGGAATGGGAATGGCCGGTAAACTGCTTATCATCGGATTTGGCCCCGGAGACGAAGCCCATATTACAAAACGCGCACGCGAGGCGATTTCGGAAAGCGAAGTCATTATTGGCTATAACACTTACGTGGATCTGATCCGCAGCCTGATCGACGGCAAACAGGTCGTGCGTACGGGCATGACCGAGGAAGTAAGCCGCGCGCAGGAAGCCGTCAGACAGGCGGAGGCCGGACGCAAGGTAGCCGTCATATCGAGCGGCGATGCGGGTGTATACGGCATGGCGGGTCTCGTGTACGAGGTGCTGATCGAGAAAGGCTGGAAGCCCGACGGGGGAGTCGAGGTCGAAATCGTACCCGGCATCTCGGCCATCAACTCATGCGCTTCGCTGCTGGGAGCCCCCGTGATGCACGACGCGTGCACGATCAGCCTCAGCGATCACCTGACGCCTTGGGATCTCATCCGGCGCAGAGTCGAGGCGGCCGCATCCGCCGATTTCGTCATTGCGCTGTACAACCCTCGGAGCGGGAGGCGGACACGGCAGATCGTGGAGACGCAGCAGATTTTGCTGAAGCACCGCTCTCCGGATACCCCGGTAGGTATCGTCAAAAGCGCCTACCGCGACAGGGAGCACGTCGTGCTGACGACGCTTGCGGAGATGCTGGAGCATGACATCGGCATGCTCACCACGGTGATCATCGGCAACTCCGCGACCCGCAACTATGAAGGGCTCATGATTACGCCGCGGGGCTATCAGCGCAAGTATACGCTGGACAGCGATATCCAGCCCCTGCGTCCTCATGAGCGTCTTCGGCGGGAGGCCGAGCCGTGGGCTCTGGAGCAGGATGGGGAAACCGGCGCGGAAGACACGCCGGCCTTGGAGGGCAAGGAATCCGCTTGTGCCTCGGAGGAACAGTCCGATGCCGCTTTGCGGCCGGATGAAGCGCGGGACACCGGTCTGCCGTCCCTCTTCGACGAGGACGAATACGGGGACGACGGATACGGCGAATACAGCCCGGAAGCCGAGGGGACCGGCACGGCCGAAGACTACGGCCGCGAAGATTTGCCGGTCCGCACACAAGCGGCCGGCACACGCTCCGCGTACGATACGTCAGCGGTTACCGGGGAGTATGAGGACTCGGCGGTTGCCGTGGCGGTCCGTCCGCCTGCCGCACCCGCACGGTCTGCCGCTCCGACTGCTTTTGAGCTTGCGGAGGAAGCCCTCCGTCTCGTTACGGGCGAGCCCGGCGGGCCGGCTGCTTCCGCTTCCCCGAGCGGTTTTTTCCGTCAGCAGGCTATTCTCGAGTTCGCCGTCAGTCCCGGTCTTGCGAACAAAAACCTGACCGCCAAACAGCTGATGGTCCTCGCCGAGGCCGTCGGCGATAAAGGAACGATGGAGTATACCCCCCATCACCAGCTTCTCGTCAAGCTGCGGACCGACGATCCCGATACCGTGACGAAACGGCTTCGCGGCGAAGGGCTTCTGCTGGCTCCGGTCGGCGATGTGGTTCAGGTCAAAGCCTGCGACTTCTGCAATATGGACAAGGGGGACGCGGTGCCGTATGCGGAGGAACTTCACGATCTTCTGGGCGGGACGGCCGTACCCAAAGAGATGAAAATCGGCTTCAACGGCTGCGGAATGGCCTGCTACGGGGCGGTGAAGGAGGACATCGGCATCGTGTACCGCCGGGAGAAGTTCGATTTGTTCCTCGGCGGAAAGACCGTCGGCCGCAATGCCCACGCGGCGCAGCCCGTTGCGGAAGGCATCGAGCCGGACAAGCTGGTCGAGACCATCGAACGGATCGTCGCCAGATACCGGGACGAAGGGCACCCGAACGAACGGTTCCACAAGTTTTTTGCCCGCGTAAAAGAGCTGGAGGGCTACCGGCACCGGGAAGTCCCCGCTTTTCAAATCGAAAACGCTTTGTGCGGAGATTAACGATCATTCCTTAAATAAGAGGCTTTCATTTCAAATACAGGTATACAAAAAAGGAGGCAGAACCGATGGATGCGGTACTGTTTGTAGGTCACGGAAGCCGTGACGCGGAAGGAAACAGCGAGGTCCGGGCGTTTGTAAACCGGCTCGCCGAATCGATGGAACAGGGCATTATCGAAACCTGTTTTCTGGAGCTGGAAAAACCGACTATTTCGCAAGGCATACAAACCTGCGTCAACCGGGGAGCCACACGGATTGCGGTGGTGCCGATCATTTTATTTTCCGCCGGTCATGCCAAAATTCATATTCCGGGTGCCATTGACGAAGCGAAAGAGCGCTACCCGGGCGTGCAGTTCATTTATGGCCGGCCGATCGGCGTACATGAGGGCGTAGTCGACATCATGACGGCTAGATTGGGCGGAGCGGACCGTTTCCGCGAAGAGACGCCGGGAGACACCGCCGTGCTTGTTGTCGGACGCGGAAGCAGCGACCCCGATGCGAACAGCGAGCTGTTCAAGATTTCCCGTCTGCTTTGGGAAAAGCTTCAGGTTCCCTGGGTCGAAACGGCTTTTATCGGCGTAACGGCGCCGCTTCTGGAAAACGGCATTGAACGCTGCCTGAGATTGGGCGCGAAGAAAGTCATCGTGCTTCCGTATTTCCTTTTTACGGGAATTCTGATCAAACGGATGGAAGGCATGCTGCTCGACTTCTCTCTGCGCTACCCCGACTGCGCGTTCGAGATGACCGATTATTTCGGCCTGGACCCTATTCTTGGCGGCATTCTCCGCGATCGTGCGGGCGAGGCGCTTCAGGATGAGGTGAAAATGAACTGTGACATGTGTTCCTTCCGCCTGGAGGCGATGAAACATATCGATCATCACCATCATCACGACCATGACCATGACCACGGCCATGACCACCATCATGGGCATCATCACGATCATCATCACGATCACCATCACGACCACGAGCACGCGCATGAACATCATCATGATCATGAACATACGCACGCGCATGAACATACACACCATCACGAGCATGATCATGTTCACGGACATACTCACGATCATGAACATGCTCACGACCACGGGCAGCATGCGCACAGTCATGAGCATGCACAAGCCCATGCGCATGAAGCGCACGCGGACGACCTCCGTACCGCAGGCGAGGCCGGCGTTCCCGGCGGCGAAGCGGGGCAGCGGGCGGCGGCGTCAGAGCCTGTGCCGGGCCCCGTAGCGGCCGGCACGTCCGGCGGGGAGGGAGGACGATGATCCTCCTCCTGGCCGGAACGAGCGATGCCCGCGAGCTCGCGGTGCTGCTGGCGCAGGCCGGGCACCGCGTGCTGGCGACGGTCGTCACCGACAGCGCCGCCAAGAGCCTGACCGACGCGGGCATCGCCGCCGCCGTCGGACGCCTCGACGCCGAAGCGCTGGCGGCGCTCATCCGGCGCGAAGAGGTCTCGCTCGTCGTAGACGCGAGCCACCCCTTCGCCGAGGAAGCTTCGCGCAACGCCATGGCGGCGTCGAAAGCGGCGGCTGTGCCGTACGTCCGCTATGAACGGGAAGGGTCGGACCTGAGGGTCCGGCCCGGTATCGTGTTTGCGGACGATTACGCGCACGCCGCCGAGCTGGCGGCCGTTCGCGGCGGTGTGGTCATGCTGACGACGGGCAGCAAGACGCTGCATATTTTCGCCCGGCGCCTTGGCGGGCTGCCGGACGTAAGGCTCGTTGCCCGCATGCTTCCGCGCCTCGACAATATGGAGAAATGCGAGGAGCTGGGGGTCGAGCAGCGCAATATCGTGGCGATGCAGGGGCCTTTTTCCAAGGAGCTCAACAAAGCGCTTTATGCGCATTACGGCGTCACGCTGATGATTACCAAAGAAAGCGGAAAAGTCGGCGCGGTGGACGAGAAGCTGGAAGCGGCTCTGGAGATGGGCATCGAGACGATCGTCATCGGCCGTCCGGGCCTGGAATACGGCATTCATTTTTCCGATTATGAGGGCGTGCTTAAAGCGGCCGCCGATCTTTTGCAGGAGGTATCTTCCTAATGGACTTTCGTACCGAATTTAAACCGCTGACGGTTCAGCCGCAGGAAATCGAAGCGAAAAGCTTCGAGATGATTACGGAGGAGCTGGGCTCTCACGATTTTACCGAGGAGCAGTATCCGGTCGTACAGCGGGTCATTCACGCATCGGCCGATTTCGAGCTGGGCCGGAGCCTTGTTTTCCATCCCCGTGCAATAGAAGCCGGGATTGAAGCGATTCGGGCGGGACGTACGGTCGTAGCGGACGTTCAGATGGTGCAGGTGGGGATCAGCAAGCCCCGCATCGAGAAATTCGGCGGTAAAGTGAACGTCTATATCTCCGATCCCGATGTGATGGAAGAGGCCAAAAGGCTCAATACGACGCGCGCGATCATTTCGGTCCGCAAGGCGATCCGTGAAGCGGAAGGCGGAATTTTCGCCATCGGGAATGCTCCAACGGCTTTGCTTGAGCTGATCCGTCTCGTCAAGGAAGGCGAAGCGCGCCCGGGCCTTATCGTAGGCGTTCCGGTCGGTTTCGTTTCCGCGGCGGAATCCAAAGAAGAGCTACTGCAGCTCGACGTGCCGTTCATTACGAATATTGGCCGCAAGGGAGGCAGCCCGGTCGCGGTGGCGGCGGTCAACGCGCTGTCCCTGATGGCAGAGAAGCGGGGGTAAGCTTACGCCTATGGAAGAGCAGGCAGCCAAACCGCTCCGACACGGCTACACGACAGGCTCCTGTGCGGCCGCAACGGCCAAAGCGGCTCTGACCGCGCTGATCGAGCAGGAGCCGCAAAGCGAAGCGACGATCCGGCTGCCGATCGGGGAGGTCGTCACGTTTACGATGACGGCCTGCTCGGTCGGAGAGGACACGGCTTCGGCCGAGACGATCAAAGACGGGGGAGACGATCCCGACGCGACTCACGGCGCCAAGATTATTACCGAGGTGAAGTGGCTTTCGGAACCCGGTATCGTCATTGACGGCGGAATCGGAGTCGGACGGGTCACCAAACCCGGTCTGCCCGTTCCGGTCGGTGAGGCGGCGATCAACCCCGTTCCGCGCAAAATGATCCGGGAAGCGGTAGAAGACGTTCTGAACGTGTACGGTTCCGGCCGGGGCGTTCAGGTTGTCGTTTCCGTTCCGGACGGGGAAGAAATCGCGAAGAAAACATTGAACGGCCGTCTGGGGATTATCGGCGGCATTTCCATTCTGGGAACGCGGGGAACCGTCGTCCCTTTTTCCACGTCGGCCTACAAAGCGAGCGTGGCCCAGGCGATCCGGGTAGCCGTACGCTGCGGCTGCGAACACATCGTGCTCTCGACCGGAGGACGCTCGGAGAAGTTCGGCATCGACCTGTATCCGGAGCTCCCGGAAGAAGCTTTTGTGGAGATGGGGGACTTCGTCGGCTTCGCCTTGAAGCAGTGCCGCAATCAGGGCGTGAAGAAAATTACGCTCGTCGGCATGATGGGCAAGTTTTCCAAGCTGGCGCAGGGCGTCATGATGGTCCATTCCAAAAGCGCTCCCGTGGATTTCGGGTTTCTGGCCGAGCTGGCGGAAGCGGCCGGTGCGGATGAAGAGCTCGTCGGCGAGGTGCTTTCTGCCAACACCGCTTCCCAGGTCGGAGACCGCATGCAGGAGCTGGGGATGACGGCTTTTTTTGAGGAAATGAGCAGCCGCTGCTGTCGGGAAGGCTTGAAAGAAATGGGGCTCGATCGGGCGGCGCCGGAGAAGGACGGGACGGTCGCGATCGAAACGATTCTGATCTCGATGAAAGCCCAGCTTCTGGACCGGGCTGTTTTATACGGAAAGGGGAAAGAAGAGTGAGCAAACCCATTAAAGTGATCGGGATAGGGGACAACGGGGCGGAAAGCCTGCTGCCGGCCTACCGGCAGTGGATCGAGGACAGCGAGGTTCTGGTCGGAGGGGAGCGGCACCTGGCTTTTTTTCCGGATTACCGGGGGGAGAAGAAAGTGCTGAAAGGCGGCCTGTCGGCCATGACGGACGAGCTCGCGGCAGAGGAGCGGACGGTTGTCGTGCTGGCATCGGGCGATCCCTTGTTCTATGGCATCGGCTCTCTGCTTGCGCGTAAGCTCCGGGTAGAGCTGTACCCGTATCTGAGCTCGCTTCAGCTTGCATTCGCCCGGATGGGCGAGAGCTGGCAGGACGCGCACGTCGTATCCCTGCACGGCCGCAGCATCAAAGGGCTCGCGCAGCGCATCGACGGCAGGCCGAAGGTGGCGCTGCTGACGGACGAGCACAATACGCCGGCCGCTATCGCCGCTTATCTGCTCCAGTACGGCATGACCGAATACCGCGTTTTCGTAGCGGAAAACGCCGGGGGGGCCGCAGAGCGCACGGGCTGGTACGAGCTGGAGCAGCTTGCGCGTACGGAGTGCGCGCCGCTTAATCTCGTGGTGCTGAAGAGCACGGGCCCTTCTCCGGTATGGCCGCTCGGCATCCCCGACGAGCAGTTCGCCCAGCGCAAGCCCGACAAAGGGCTGATCACCAAACGCGAGGTGCGCGTCCTCAGTCTTACCCAGCTAGCTCTCCGTCCGGACAGCGTCGTGTGGGACATCGGCACCTGCACGGGCTCCGTTGCCATCGAGGCGGGAAGAATCGCCCGTGAGGGGGCGGTTTTTGCGATAGAGAAAAACGAGGGAGATCTCGCCAACTGTCATGAAAATGCGCGGCGTTTCCGGGTCGATCTTACGGCTGTGCACGGAAGGGCGCCTGAGGGGCTGGAGGCTTTTCCTGACCCCGATGCGATTTTTATCGGCGGCACCGGCGGAGAGATGAGGGAACTGCTGCGCCTTTGCGCTTCACGGCTGAGACCGGGGGGCCGCATTGTGCTTAATGCCGTGACCATTGAGAATTTAAGCGACGCGATGGGCGCTTTTGCCGAAGAAGGGATGCGCACGGATATTCAGCTTCTCCAGATTTCGCGGAGCAAGCCGATTTTACAGCTGACGCGGTTTGAAGCGCTGAATCCGGTCTATATCGTGACCGCTTCGAACATTCCCGAAGAAACTACGGACACATCCGACATATCTGAACATAAAGGAGACGCAGCCACATGAGCGAATATGCAGCAAGCGACACCCGGGCGGCGGGTGCAAGACAGCCTGAGGGCCGCGCGGAATCCGTAGGGGCAGGGACCCTGTACGGGCTCGGAGTTGGTCCGGGAGATCCGGAGCTTTTGACCGTTAAAGCGTTCCGCATTCTCAAGCAGTCCCCGGTTATCGCGTATCCGCGCAAAAAAAGCGGTGCCCAGAGCTATGCGCTTACGATCGCCGAAACCTACGTCGACACGACGGCGAAGGAAATGCTGGGGCTTACTTTTCCGATGACGAAAGACCGGGAAGCCCTTGAAAAAAGCTGGAACAAGACGGTTGATGCCGTGTGGGAACACCTGGCCGCCGGCCGGGACGTCGCTTTTCTGACAGAGGGCGATCCCATGCTTTACAGCACGTTTATTCATATGATGCGTTTTCTGAAGCAGCGTCATCCCGAAGCGAAAACCGTCTCGGTACCGGGAATTTCTTCCGTCAACGCTTCTGCATCCCGGCTCGGCATCCCGCTGGCCGACGGAGACGAGCGGATCGCCATCGTTCCGGCAACGGACGATTACACGGCAGTCCGGGAAGCGATCGAAGAGCACGACTGCGTCGTGTTTATCAAGGTCGCGAAAGTGATCGATCTTATGCTGCAGGTGCTCGGGGACCTCGGTCTCACGGACAAAGCGGCCGTTCTCACGAAAGTGACGTCCGCCGAAGAATCCGTCTGGCTGGACGTGCGGGAACTCCAGGGCCGGCAGCTTGAATATCTGACTTTAATGGTGGTGAGAAAATGAGCCGTGTAGTTATCATCGGTGCGGGTCCCGGAGATCCCGATCTGATCACGGTAAAAGGGCTGCGTCTGCTGCAGGAGGCCGATGTCGTCTTGTATACGGACTCGCTTGTTAACGACGACCTGATCGCGCGGGCCAAACCCGGGGCCGAAGTGCTCAAAAGCGCGGGCATGGAGCTGGACGAAATGGTCGCCCTTATGATTGAGCGGGTGCGGGAAGGAAAGCTTGTCGCGCGTGTTCATACGGGGGATCCTGCCGTATACGGAGCGATTATGGAACAGATGTCTCAGCTCAAAAAAGCCGGCGTTCCCGTTGAAATCATTCCGGGTGTAAGCTCGGTATTCGGCGCCGCCGCGGCGCTTCAGGCGGAACTTACGATTCCGGATCTCACCCAGACGCTTATTCTGACGCGGGCGGAGGGCAGAACGCCAGTGCCGGAAGCGGAGCAGCTCCGGGAGCTGGCCAAGCATCACTGCACCCTGGCCTTGTATTTAAGCGCAACTCTGGTCAAAAAGGTCGTCGGTGACCTGCTGGAGGCGGGCTGGAGCAAGGATACGCCGGTAGCCGTCGTCCAGAAAGCAACCTGGCCCGACGAGCTTATCGTCCGCACGACGGTGGAAAATCTGGAAGCGGATATGCGGAGCAACGGAATCCGCTCCCACGCGATGATTTTGGCGGGCTGGGCGCTGGACCCTCATATTCATGACAAGGATTACCGCTCCAAGCTGTATGACAAATCGTTTACGCACCGCTACCGCCGCGGGGTGAAACCATGATTTCCCTCCAGGAAGGAATCGTGCCGGAAATCCGGGTACGGTCCGATTATGCGGTAGTCGCCATCACGAAGCACGGAGTGGAGCTTGCCAGAAGCCTGCTCCGCTCATTCGGCGGCGTGGACGTTTATTACATGAGCAAGTTCGCGCGCGGGGATGAGGACGTTGTCTCTCCCGGAGGCACGGAGCGTGTATCTTCCGCGGGTGCAGCCGAATCCGGGGCCGCGGGCTCCGGCGGGGTTGGAGCGAAAGCACCGGCCTCGGCGGAAGCCGCAGATGCGGCAGTATCCGCGGCTTCCGCCGCAATCGGGACTGCACCCGCGACGGCCGGCAGCCTTTACTCGGGCATCCAGCTCTTCGAAGGCAGCGTCAGGATGCTGTTTCCGGCGCTATTTCCCGCGTACAAAGGGATTATCTGCATCATCTCGCTCGGCGCGGTCGTGCGCATGATTGCTCCGCTGCTGCAGGACAAGAAGAAAGACCCGGGCATCGTCGTGATCGACGATAAAGGGGAGCATGTCATCAGCGTGCTGTCCGGACATTTGGGCGGCGCCAATGAGCTGACCCGTGAAATCGCCGCCGCGATGGGGGCCCGCGCGGTCATCACGACCGCTTCGGATGTCCAGAAAACGATCGCCGTCGACTTGTTCGGCCGGCGGTTCGGCTGGGAGTGGGAGTCCGCCGACAAACTGACCCCGGTCAGCGCTTCGGTAGTCAACGAGGAGCAGGTCGCCGTCGTCAACGAATCGGGGGAGCCGGGCTGGTGGACGCTGGACACTCCCGTCCCGCCTAACATAACCAGCTACGGCAGTGTCCGTGAGGCGCTGGCAGCGGCGCCGCATGCGGCGCTCGTCGTCACGCACCGGCTGCTTGCGGAGGACGAGCGGGCGATTCTGAGCAATGGCGTCCTTTACCGGCCGAAGGTAATCGTACTCGGCATCGGCTGCAACCGGGGAACGCCGGCTGAAGAGATCGAGGAAGTGATCGCCTCCACGATGGCGGAGTTGGCTTTCTCGATCCGCAGCGTGAAGACGGTATGCACCATTAACCTGAAGGCGGATGAGGAAGGGCTCTTGGCGGTCTGCGGCAAGTACGGCTGGCCTTTGGTCACTTATACGCCGGAGGAGCTGAACGAGATGCCGATGGATCAGCCGTCCTCTACGGTGTTCAAATATACGGGCGCCTACGGAGTCAGCGAGCCTGCCGTCAAAAGATTCATCGGCGGCTCCGCATCCTTGGCCCTTGTGAAGAAAAAATCCGGCAACGTAACCATTTCAGTCGGTATTCAGCCGTTCACCGGGGAGCTTCCACTGTGAGCGTGAGCAATCGGCAGGTGGACGCAGCGGCATGCGGCATATGCAAAGAGAGGGGCGAGGGGCAGAAATGACTGCTGAGCACGAAAAAGAACCGGGGATCCTCTCCGGAACGAAGGAAGCCTCCGCGGCGGATTTTGTCCCGGATGCGGGCCGTCCGGTCGTCAGCCGGGCTAAGCGGCTCCTCATCGCCGGAACGGGCAGCGGGGTAGGCAAGACGACGGTCACGATCGGCATTATGGCCGCATTGAAGGCGAGAGGCTTGTCCGTGCAAGGCTTCAAATGCGGTCCGGATTATATCGATCCGACCTATCACACCGCGGTAACGGGCCGCCAGTCCCGGAACCTGGACAGCTGGATGCTGCCGGCGGACACCGTGCGCGAAATTTACTGCCGGGCGTCTGCGGACGCCGATATCGCCGTCATCGAAGGCGTAATGGGTTTTTATGACGGCAAAAACCCCAAAACGAACGAAGGAAGCTCGGCCGAAATCAGCCTGCTGCTACAGTGCCCCGTCATTCTGGTCGTGAACTGCAAAAGCATGGCGCGCAGCGCGGCCGCGATCGTGAAGGGGTTCCAGCTTCTGGACCCGCGCGTCAAGATCGCCGGAGTTTTCGCCAATCTGGTCGGCAGCGAGGGGCATTACCGGATCGTGCGGGACGCTATCGAGCAGGAGTGCGGGGTTCCGGTAATCGGCTATATGCTGCGGGACGAGAACCTGGCGATGCCCGAGCGTCATCTCGGGCTGGTCCCGTCCATCGGACGGGGCGAGCTGTCGCCGTTCTTCTCGCAACTGGCCGAACGCGTTTCCGCCCATACGGATCTGGAGCGTTTGCTGCAGGCAGCCGTTACGGAGCCGCTGGAGGCGCCTGCCCGGATTTTCCGGCCGCAGGAAGCGGACGGAGGCGGCGAGGCGTCAAAAGCGGCAGAGATACATCCAGGGCGTTCGGATGGGGATAGGGATGTGGCTGGAGCCGGAGCCCCCGGCACAGACCGACCGCCTGTCCCGCTAGTGCGTATCGCGGTGGCCAAGGACGCGGCCTTCCACTTCTACTACCCGGAGAATCTGGAGCTGCTTCAGGCTTACGGGGCGGAGCTTGTTTATTTCTCCCCGCTTGCCGGAGAGGAGTTGCCCCAAGGGATGGACGGACTTTACCTTGGCGGGGGCTTCCCCGAGGAATTTGCCGAGCGTCTGGCAGGGCTTCACGAGATGAAGCGGTCTATTGCCGAGGCCATCGGAGCGGGGCTGCCGACCTTGGCGGAATGCGGCGGGTACATGTTCCTGACGGACGCGATCGTGGATACCGCCGGCAGGCGGTACCCGATGCTGGGCCTCGTTCCGGGAACCGTGACCATGCAGACCAAGCTTGCGGCACTCGGGTACAGGGAAGCGACGGGGACCGAAGGAAATTTCCTGCTCGGTCCGGGCGATACGGCGAGAGGGCACGAATTTCACTATTCCGTATTCGAGCCTGCGCCGTCCGCTGCGCTCCCGCCCGCTTACAAAACCAAAGGAATGCGCGGATCGAAGGAAGAGGGAGCACTTAGCGGTAGCCTCATATCGGGGTACACCCATCTTCATTTCGCTTCCAATCCGGACATGCCGCGCAGATGGATCGAGAAATGCCTTCACTTCCGCAAAATGAGGGAGGGCCGGATAACATGAAAGTTAAATCGACTACGGAGGTGCAAACCATATGACTACAGCCGCTGCATCTATTCTGGACCTGCTGCACAGAAGGCGGGCCGTGCGCGGATATACCGGACAACCCGTTGAGGAAGAAGCTGTCCGGACGCTTCTGCAAGCCGCCGTCAGCGCTCCCAACGACAGACTCAGGGAGCCTTGGCATTTCTACGTCATCCGGGGGGAAGCCAAAGCACGCTACGAGGCTGCGGCCGAAGCTTTTCTGACGGAAAGATTTCCGACCAAGCCGCATCTGGTGGAAGAAACGATGAAGGCCGTCAAAGGCGTGCCGCTCGTCATCGTCGTTACGTCCGACGTGATTCCGGGCGACGAACCGTCCAGCCGCGACAACGAATATGCGGCCGCCTGCGCGATTTACGGCATGTGGCTCACGGCCGAGGAATTGGGGCTGGGTCTTGTTTGGCGCACCCGCGGGGTTGGGCTCGTCCATGACGGGCGCATGCATGAATTTATTGGTTCGCCCGAGAACCGGAAGGTCGTCGGGACTCTTTTTATCGGCCACCCGGCAGAGCCCGCGAAACCTACGGCAAGAACCCCGTATGAGGAGAAAACGACCTGGATGTAGTTTCAGGCTGCCGTTGACTTTAAGAGCAAACGGGGTATAATAAATAAAAATCAATGCAGTTAACGCGAAGACGGGAACAAGTAAGCGGCATACGTTCCGTTCAGAGAGCCGGTGGGTGGTGTGAACCGGCGGAACATGCAGGCCGAATGGATCCCCGAGCTTAAAGTGGAACGGAAAGCGGGACTATGCGATGTCTCCGGAACCAGCTGCTTTTTTCAAAGCCGCAGGAGCCTTTCCCAGTATACGGAAACGGTTTTTCTCCCCGTTATCGGAGACGAAGGTTTGTTCTTTTTGCGGTGCGTGACGGATTCAGATCCGGTACTTGCAAGCGGACAAACGAATAAGGGTGGCACCGCGGTCTCTCGTCCCTTCGACGAGAGGCCTTTTTTGCGTTCGTTTTTCCAGTTCCAATACCAAATTCGATTCACTCAGGAGGTTTTTGTTATGAAACGTGTACTCTCAGGCATTCAGCCGAGCGGTCAATTGACTCTCGGCAACTATATCGGGGCGCTCCGCAACTTTGTAAAGCTCCAGAACGAGCATTCCTGTTATTTCATGATTGTGGATCTTCATGCCATCACGGTTCCCCAGGACCCGGCCGCTCTGAAAGAACAGACGGAGTCGGTAGCCGCTCTTTACCTGGCTTGCGGAATCGATCCCGCCAAAGCCAGCGTGTTTCTGCAGTCCTCGGTTAAGGAACATGCCGAGCTGGGATGGCTCCTGACGACGCTGACTTACATCGGCGAGCTGGAACGGATGACCCAGTTCAAAGACAAGTCGGCGGGTAAGGAGTCCGTCGGCGCCGGATTGTTCACGTATCCTTCGCTTATGGCGGCGGATATCCTGCTGTATAACGCGGACCTCGTACCGGTAGGCGATGACCAGAAGCAGCATCTGGAGCTTACGCGCGATCTTGCGGCCCGGTTTAACCACCGCTACGGGGATACGTTCACGATTCCGGAACCGTACATTCCCGAAGTAGGCGCTCGCATCATGTCGCTGGACGATGCTTCCAAGAAAATGAGCAAGAGCAATCCGAACCCGGGCAGCTACATCGCTATGCTGGATGATCCTTCGGTAATCCGCAAAAAGTTAAGCCGCGCCGTGACGGACTCGGGCCGCGAAGTGAAGTTCGATCCCAAGAACAAGCCGGAAGTGAGCAATCTCCTGGGCATTTATTCCCAATGTGCGGATATGACCGTTGCCGAGGTAGAAGCGAAATATGAAGGCCAAGGCTACGGCGCTTTTAAGAAAGATCTTGCCGAAGTCGTGGTCGAAGCGCTGGAACCGATTCAGAAGCGTTACCGCGAGATCCGTGAATCCGGAGAGCTTTACGATGTGCTCCGCAAGGGGGCGGCCGAAGCTTCGGAGCTTGCGGGAGAAACGGTCAAGCGGGTGAAAGAACGGATGGGCTTTGTTCTTCTGTAAGCATCCGCTTTACGGTCCGTGAATTAGCACGTATAAAAAAAGCGCCGCAGCGGCGCTTCGGGTTATTGTTTTCCCGAGGCTTCCCGCTTGCGGCGCATTTTTGCTTTTGTAACGAAACCGAATCCCATAAAACCGATGGACAAGACGATAAACAGCACGACCAGCAGCGGTTCCCTCAGGGCGATGGCGAAGCTGATGCCCGCCAGAAGTAGAGTGCCGATAACGGCGAAAAGTAGTGCGAGTCCGCGACTCATTGAAAATCCCCTGCTTTCAAAGTTTTTTATTTGCGGTGCGTATAGAATTCTTCAACCGTCACATACTATCTTTGCAAGCTTGCAAATACATCAAGAATCTTAACTGACCGAAAGGAGTCTGATCCCAATGGGAACTGGACAATCTCGCAGCAGCAACGTACTGGTAGTACCTCAAGCTAACCAAGCTTTGGAACAATTGAAATATGAGGTCGCTCAAGAACTCGGCATTCAAATTCCTCAAGACGGTTACTACGGCTACATGGCTACTCGTGACACTGGCGCGATCGGTGGACACATCACTCGTCGTCTGGTGCAAATCGCCGAGCAGCAGCTGGCAGGTCAAGGCCGCTAATCTTGCGGAAACTGTAATACGCAGTCTTCATATGAGCCCGAGGGACTTGTTCCTCGGGCTTTGCCATGTGAATTTCGAAGCTGCGGACACGGCAAAACCGCGCCTTCATCGGCGCGGAAGTGACCGTCGTCATGCAATACATTCGATACGTTCTTACATAAGTTGTTGTTCGGAATTGTGCCGGGTCCCGCTTTAATAGCTGTCCACGCGGAGCCTCTTTTGGAGCCGGTCGTCGCTGAGCCAGCCGATATAGGAATCAAGGGGCTTGTAGCTGTGGTCCATCAGCAGCACCGCCACGAACGGATACTGCTTGCGGTGCCGGTACCTTACATCGCTCCATCTTACTTCATAACCCCAAGGCTTTTCAATCACCTGCGCGCACGCATGGCCCGAGAAATAAAGGAAAGCCTGGATGTCCTTGTGGCTTTTGGACGCTTCCGCCGCCGGATGAATGTCGCATTTGACCTGATCGATCCACCGGAGGTTCCCTTTGCGCAGGTCCCCGAGCGTGTACAGGCCATCTTCGCCCTGCTTGACCACATTCCATGCGGTTAAACTATAGGTGGGAATGGCCATATATTTATCCCCGGCTTTGTGTGAGGGGTCCTGGATCGGCAGTTTCTTCTCCACGAGATAGTGGGCGAGAGTCCGCCATACGTAATAGAGAGCGATCAGCCCGTACAGCACAGGGAAAATCAATGTGGGTTCCGCGGCATGCACGGCCCACAGAAATATCGCGACAAGGTGTGCGGTAAAAATGAACGGATCGAAAATGTGGATAATGTTCCACGATATCCATTTCTGGTTAAAAGGCCGGAAGGCCTGCGTTCCGTACGTGTTGAACAAATCGGTAAAGACATGGAACGCCACGGCGATCAAAACCCACATCCCCAGATGCAGGACGGGCACTCCCCGGAATATAAGGGCGAGAATCCCCGTGATCAGCAGGGTCCAAAGCGCGACGAACGGCAGGGAATGGGAAATCCCGCGGTGATTGCGGATATAGACGGCATTGTTCTTGAATCTGAGCAGGGTATCGAAATCCGGAGCCTGCGAGCCCAATACGGTCCCGATGAAAACAGCGGTCATGACCGAAGGGTTGGAGGCTACCACCGGATCCACCATGGATAAACCGGCGAGGCCGAAGCCGATGACTAAATGGGTTCCCGTATCCACTGGCTCTCCTCCTAAGCTGGAATTGTCTTTGACGGTATATTATAGTTTACCATGTTCAGTGTGAATTTAAATCAAGCGGAGGGGAAAAATGAGTAAAGTTTTTGTTGAATACGCTATCCTGCCGGAATCACGCGAAGCTTACCTGTCCTTTATGCGGGAGAGACTCCGGGAGAACGGGCAGCTCTCCTTATTGGAAGGGACAGACCAGCCTAACTTGTTCGTGGAGATATGGACTCCCGTTTCCCCTGACGAATATACTCACATGCGGGAAGTCCGTCTCGGGAGCGGAGATCCGGTATGGGGATCTGTGCATCCCTGGATCAAAGGCGGGCGGGAAAAGCTGCACATCTGGCATTTCCGGTCCATCGGTCCCGATGAATAGAAGGCCGCTCCTGCTACTTTTCATTAACCTTTAATAACCGGTTAGAACCTGCAAAGCCTGTGGCTTAAGCGAAATAAAGCTGCCGGGCACGAGGAAAGCCCCGGCAGTCTGCCGGGGCTTCATCCTGTCTCCGTTAACGGGGCTGAATCGGCGTGTTGAAGTAGTTCAGCGGCTCGTCGAACGTCGCGTAATCGAGGTTCACCATCAGCAGCAGAAAGCGCATGCCCGTTTTGGGATCGCTGATGATGATGTGGTCGCGGCCCGCCGCTTCCACGACGCCGCGGAAAATTTTCGCGTTCCATTCCTTGTTGTTCTCATACGTCATGTAAAAGGTGCCGACTTTGCCCAGGTTGAGCCGCAAAATATTCTCGATGTACGACTCTTCCAGGGGAAGCTGGCTCGTTCCACCCGGCGGGGGCACCTGACCGGGACCGGGAAAGGACGGATAACCGGGAAACTGCGTACCGGGATATTGGCTTCCGGGGTACTGGGATCCGGGGTAGGACGGATAGCCGCCCTGAGCGGACCCGGGGTAAGACGGGTAGCCGCCCTGCGAGGAGCCGGGATAAGACGGGTAAGTCGTATAACCGGGAGCTGCTGTCGTACCGTTCGATTTGCTGCCTGGGTTTGAACTGATCGTCATGGGAGTACACCCTCCTTGTAATGCCCATTAAATTCGCTTTTGCGCCGGCTTTTGCCGGATGGGCGTTTTTCCTTACTTAGCATATGGGCTAGGCGCTTGTCTCGTGACACAAAAAAAACCTTGAGCCGGCACAAGGCCGTATTCAAGGTTATTCATAAGGGCTACTCCGCGGCGAGAATGAATTTGTATCCGACTCCCCACACGGTTTTGATGTATTTGGGATCTTTGGGATCGACTTCGATCTTTTTGCGCAAATTTGCGATATGTACATCAATGGCCCGTTCCGTTACGAACGAATCAATGCCCCTGATCCGGTTAAGCAGACTCTTCGCGGCTGAACACTTTCCCTTCGTGGAGCCAGAGCAGTTTAATAAGTTCAAATTCGGAAAAAGTAGTCTCCACAGGCGCATGGTTGACGTATAAACAGCGCTTGTCGGTATCCACATGGATGGACGGGGGAGCCTCCCGCACCGCCGGAGCGGATTTGGCCTGTACGATTTGAGACCGTCTGAGCAGAGCCTGAATTCTGGCGGAAAGTTCCCGCATGCTGAAAGGTTTGCATAAATAATCGTCGGCGCCGATCAGCAGGGCTTTTACGCGGTCGGACACATCGTTCTTCGCAGAAACCATGAGGATAGGCAAGGAAGATAGACTGCGGATATCGGCGCACAGCTTCATCCCGTCGGAATCGGGGAGCATGATATCGAGTACGATCAGGTCAGGTTCGAATTCCTTGAATAGCCGGAGCCCCGACCCGCCGTCCGAAGCGCGTTTTACCGTATACCCGTCCTCCACCAGGTAAATCGACATCATATCCCCAATGCTGTTATCGTCCTCAATGATCAGAATGCTCGACATTAAGGGGGACCCTCCTTGCATGAGGTTGATGAAAATTGTTAGGAAAATGTTTAGGAATCTAAAACTTTTTTAACTGCTTTCTTTAATTTTCCTAAAACGATTAATTTATCTATAACTATACTAAATCCGTTTTGTGTCGTCTAGGAAAGAATTCGTCGGAGACGCGGCGGGTCGGTCTGTCCGAATTCGACAATATGATGACAACTCATGCCATTACATTGTCAAACGTTGTCCTGCTTGATATGATGAGTGGGTACGAAAGACAGATGACTCGTTATGGTTTTGATGAATTTCTATGGAGGTTGAGATCCTTGGATAAACAATTAGGATACAAGGCTGCTCCCGATACGGTGCTTCACGCGGATCATCAAGCGGAAGTCGGATCGGCGGCGCAGACTGATGTTCCTTCGGAGCCGGCTACCTGGAAAGATTATTTCGCCCTGACCAAGCCGGGGATTATATTTTCCAATCTGATTACCGCTTTCGGCGGATTTTGGATCGCATCGGCGGGAAACTTTACGATAGACTGGTTTTTCCTGATGATTTTCACCCTGATCGGTACGGCGCTTGTGATGGCTTCGGGAACGGTGCTTAACAATTACCTGGACCGCGACATGGATGCCAAAATGGAACGGACGAAGAAGCGCGCTACCGTAAGCGGCAAGATCAAGCCGTCCGTGGTGCTGGGCTACGGGATCATTCTCGGCATAGCAGGTATCGCCCTGTTGTTTGTCGCCGTGAACCCGTTAAGTTCTCTTCTCGGTTTGACCGGTCTTTTCCTGTATGTGTGGGTTTACACGGCAATTTTCAAACGTACTTCCGTATGGAGCACGTTCGCGGGCAGCTTCTCCGGAGCGGTTCCGCCGGTGATCGGTTACTGCGCCGTATCGGGCAAGCTCGATATGACCGCGCTGATCCTGTTTCTCATTATGTTCCTGTGGCAGCCGCCGCACTTCTGGGCGCTTGGAATACGCAGGAAGGAAGAATACCGTGCGGCCGGATATCCGCTGCTGCCTGTCGTGAAAGGCAATTACGTCACTAAGGTCAGCATGATGCGTTACATCGTCCTGCTTGTGCCGGTTTCCCAGCTTCTCTTCTTCTACAGCGGAGACGCTCACGTTGGACCGCTGTATTTCTTCGCGGCGACGATTATGGGTCTGATTTGGGCCTTTATGTGCTACAAAGGATTTAAGGCGAAAGATGACGACAAATGGGCCAAAGGCATGTTCATTTATTCCGTGAATTACCTGACGCTGTTGTTCTTGATCATGGTGGTCGATTCGACCATTATGAATTTATAAGATAGATTACCCAAACTTGAATCCAGATGAACAAGACATCCCATGGCGACATGGGATGTTTATTTAGAGGGGAGAATTGTATTTATGGCGGGTGGATTTTGGGCAAAAAACTGGTTTAAGGTAGGTATTACCGTCGTTCTGCTTGCGATCATCGCATCGTTTGCCTACAAATTATACGGCCAGGAGCAGGCCAGCGAGTATTTGAAGGATAAGCCGGTCGGCACTGCGGCGCCGTTTGAACTGACGGATACGGAGGGCAAGAAAGTTTCTTCTTCCGATTTCGACAACAAGGTTAAACTGGTGTATTTCTTTTTCGCAAGTTGTCCGGACGTATGTCCCATAACGACTAATTTTTTATCCAAAGTCCAGGATGAGATGAAAGCCCAGAAAGTGTTTGCGGACAAAGCGGACATCGTATCGATCTCGTTCGATCCGGCGAGAGACACGCCTGCCGCTCTCAAAGAGTATGCGGTCCGCAACCGCGCCGATTTCACGGGATGGAAATTCCTGACCGGTACGGATGAAGCGGCCATGGCGCAGTTGGCCAAGAAGTATTCCATCGGCGTCACCAAGGACAACACAGGGAATTTCACTCATTCCAACGTCATTCTGCTCGTAGACAAAAAAGGCCAGATCCGCACGTATTACAATCCGGGCAGACCTGATCTCGATTACAAAACGATCGTGAAGGACATCAAAGCTTTAAGCAAGGAAAAAGCATAAGCACTTACAAGGCGGGAGCCGGGGGATACAGGATGTATTCTTCGAGCCCCGCCTTTTCCAATTGTTGGATCAAATATTCCTCCGGCGTGCCTTCCACGCCCGCGTACCCGCGTCTCGTGTAGATCTGCTCGCCGTCCGGGAACAAGTCCCGGAGGCGGCCGCGGATTTTTTTGCCGGAAGAGTCATTGTCGGTAAACACATACACTTCACGCGTCCCGACTTTTTTCCTCAATTGTTCCAGAGCTTCCGTACCGGGAGTCCCGTATGTACAGTAAATATCGACTTCACCGCTGAGCAGACGCCGGAGCCTGCTGCGGTCGTTTTTTCCCTCTACGATAATGGCGATAGACATATTCCCGGTTCCTCCGTTCGAGCGCATTCCGCTTGTCTGTTCATGGTGCAGATAAGTGTCGATATTTATTATAATAGACAGAATTCCGGCTCACAAATAGTCCGATCGGCAAAGAATGAAGGGCATTTCCTGGGAAATGTCGAAACGCCAAAAAAGACGGCTTGAACAATCAAGCCGTCTTTCGCGTCCTTTTGCAGGCGCTATGCTGTATGGTTAGATGAATGTGCGCGAAATGATAACGAGCAAAATGAACAGAACGAGAATCGTTCCCGCCGAAGTCCAAACGCCGTATACTCCGATTGCTCCCATTCGTCTGTACTCCTTTGTACGATGGATCACCTGACCCTGTACCGTATGTCTGCGCGATAAGGATTTCCTGTGCCCTCGCCCAAAAGATGACGGCAAACGAAACGGGCGGGATCAGACGGCCACGGGCTTGTGCTTCAGAACCCGGAACGGAAGCAGAGTGAGCGCCGCCATAAGGATAACGAAGGCAAGAAAGAAGGGCGAGATGGAGTCGCGCATTTTGCCCGCCACCATCGGACCGATAAAAGCGCCGATGGAGTAGGCGATGGAGAGGAGCGAGAACACTCTGCCGTAGCGGTTGCTGCTCGTTATTCCCGCGAGCAGGGTCGCGAGCGACGGGAAAATAAGCCCTTTGGCCATCCCGATCATAAACAGGGTGACCGTCAAAGGAAGCGGCCAGTCCACCGCGAGCCCGAAGAAAAGCACCGCCAGGGAAAGAGCTCCGGCAACGGTCCGGTGGGCGGGCGGGATCCGGTTCAGGAACAGCATGCTGAGCGTCACGAGAGCACCGAGACTGATCACGGAGAAGAACAGCCCGGAAGTAAGCAGCGAGGACTGGGCCGTTTTCATCAGGGGAAGCTCGAAAAATAAAATTCCCTGTGAACACGATATTGCCAGCGGAACGAAATAGAACATCCAGGGAATTTTGTCCGCATCCCCGTTACCGTCCAGAACTCCGGAGTTGTCCGCTGCCGGCGCATGAAGCTGTGAGGCCTTCCGTCCGGCGTCTTGCGATCCGGGTGACGGCGCGGCGGAATCCGTGCCGCCGCTTCCCGGTTTCCGGATCCCGACGGATACGCCGTTCCGTGCGGAAGCGGAGGCCGAACCGGTTCCCGTGTGCAGCGGCGGAAGCGCGCCTTGGGGACGCGTCTCTTTCAGCCACGGAATGGACAGCAGGCCCGTCACGATCAGCAGCCAGCCGAGAAGCGTGAAGGAGGCCGTGAAGCCGAACTGGGCGACAAGGTAGGCTCCGGCGGCGGGAGAGACGACGGACGCGAGCGTATGGATCAGCCCGTTTCCGGCCATAAGCTTGCTCTGGTGCACACTGTCTCTGGCGATTTTGGCGAGCAACGACAAGCAGGCGGGAGACAGGAAGGCGAGCACGAAGCCGCTGATGGAACGGATCATCAGAAGCTGCCAGGGGTCCTTAACCTGCGATTGAAAGATAAGCACGATACCTGCTACAATCAGGCTGAACACGATGAAGAGCTTGCTTCCGTATTTATCGACCCCGTAGCCGGCGAGCAGATTGCCGGGGAGATGGGTGAGGGAATACATCCCCATGATCAGACCGATAAACGAAGGCGCCGCGCCCAGGGACAGGGCGAAAGGCGTCAGGATGGGGTATTGGGCATGTAAGTCGAAGAATGCGACAAACATGAAGAAATAGAGCCATATTGCCGTTTTCATACGTAGCACACCGCCTCGTTATTTTTGCTGGCGAAACAACTTCTCGGTTCCGTTCGTCTTCTCTAGATGTACGCCCCTTGTCCCGTACTTATGCTACCGTTAACGTTCAGGCACGTATTAGGAAAGGAAGAAGGTGGCCGTATGGACACGTTCATCGTCGCACTGCTGGCCGCGCTCGGCGCTTTGGCCGTTATCCGTTTTCTGAGAACGAGACGGAGTGTGCGGCAGGAAACCGACCGCGAGGAACAGATCCGGCAGGAACTGAAAGAGCTCCGCAGAAAACGGGAAGAGGAGTAAGACCTTTCGCCGGGCGGAGCCGGTATTATATTTTACAAAGGGGGATATACAAGAAAATGGATGCCTGGATAGCGTTTTTTCAGGAGCGCTGGCTGCTGATTCTCGTGGCTGTCATCGTTCTGCTCGTCGTCGTCAGTCTCGTCAAAACCGTGGTCAAGTGGCTGCTGGTTATCGCCATTGTGGGGGCGCTGGTAGTTTACGGAGCCAACTATAAGGAAACGCTGCAAAGTATCGGAAACGCCGCCTTAACCGAGCTCAGCAGCCAAGCGGTCAAAGCCGTGCAGAACGAAGCCAAGGATGCCACTTACACCGCTAACCCGGACGGTACTTATACAGCGGCAACCAAAAATGTTAAAATTGTAGGAACACCCGGCTCGTCCGAGGTGTCCGTCACGTTTATGAATCAGACTTTTAAGGTTAAAGCAGAAGAAGCGGTCCGCGCATTCGTCGAACAGGCGAAGAAGAACGCCGGCCAATAATACAAAGCGAAGTCATATCCGTACAAAAGGAGGCCCGCGCCTATGTTTACCTCGTTGTTTTCCGGGGACACGACGATCAATTTCATCTCGGTTGCACTTATCCTCATCGTGATCGTTTCAGCCGTTCAAGGCATCATACGCGGAGCCTCCGGTTCTGCCAAACATCTGCTTCATATGGTCTGCGGAATTCTGATCACGGTAGCGGCCATCTATCTGGCCTGGCAGACCGCGATGCTGGTTTCGGACCCCGTCCGCAATTGGCTGAACAGCCTTGCCATTCAAATACCGGCCCAGGAAATGCCGGTCTGGAAGCAGACGTATTACACGGCGGTTACGGCTATCCGCGATTTCGAGCTGTTCCGCTTCGGCGTCCTGTTCCTGCTGGCTTATCTGATCATCCGTCAGGCTCTGTACTGGTTCGTCGATCCCGTTCTGCTCAGATGGGCGCAAAGCCGCTGGGACCGGGAAGACAAGCCTTCCGTCATCAGCGCGGCGACAGGCGGGCTGATCGGGTCCGTAACGGGCGTTTGGCGGGCCCTGCTCGTCGTAGCCGTGCTGTTTGTCTTTGTGACGCTGTTCCCGCAGGCGAAGCCCGCCGGGTATATTCAGGCTTCGTCCCTGTACCAGAAAGGCGCGCAGGAAGTCATCCAGCCGTTTACGGGCGATTTTCTGCAAAATCAGGTGCCGGTATTCACCAGGGCCGTTGAGCAGGAATTCAGCCAGATTCTGCAGCGCAAATACGAAGTGCTTGATGCGAACATTCCGAACAATATTTCCGCAGCCGCGCAGGAAGTCACGAAGGCGGGCAAAACGGACGAGGAGAAAGCGGAGCTGCTCTACAAATGGGTCGGCAGCCGGGTCGAATATGACTGGAACAAAGTCGAGCTTTACGAGAAGCAGCGTATCTGGAAGGAACAGACGCCGGAGGATACGTTTGCTACGCGCAAAGGAGTATGCATCGACTACTCCCGTCTTTACGCCGTTATGGCCCGTTCCGTCGGTCTCGACGTGAAAGTGGTGACCGGCCTCGGGTACGACGGGCGGGGCGGATACGGTCCGCATGCCTGGAACGAAGTGTATCTGGCGGATTCCAAAGAATGGATTCCGCTCGATTCCACCTGGTTTTCCAGCGGAGGCGACTGGTTTAACCCGTCGAACTTCAACCAGACGCACATCCGTGAAGCTTAAAGGACCGCTCCCTTACGGGGGCGGTTTTCTTTTGCCGGAATCGCAGCGGAGTGATTCTCCCATTCTCTTACATTTTTCTAGCGGTACCGGTCTATGGTAAACTGGTAGATAGAGCAAGGATAGAAAAGGACACAAGGAAGGAAGCAAGGATGCACAACGAAGATTTAGAAAAACCCGATTCCTCTAAACGCACGCGTTTCTCTGTTCGCATTAATTTATTCTTTTTCACGACGTTTATTTTGTTCTCCGTTCTGATCGTCCGCCTGGCTATTCTTCAGTTTGTCGAAGGAGACAGGCTCGCGGAAGAGGAGAACTCGGCAACCAACCGGGAAACTCCGATCCCTCCGATCCGGGGCAATATTTATGATTCCAACAGTTACCCTATCGCTTATACGATTCCCGTTCAGTCGGTCTTTTTCCGGATTGAATCGGGGCAGAACAATAAGGAAGAGGTAATCGGTCTCGCACGCAAGCTTGCGGAAGTTTTCCAGCAGTACGGTTCCAAGACCGCCAAACCTTTGACGCCCGAGGAAATCGTGGAGCTGATGGACGTGGGCTACGATATCAACCAGCAGCAGACGAAGGCGCCGAGCTATTACTCGATTCCGAGAAGGATCAAAGCCGACCTCACGAAGGAAGAGGTCTCCTATTTGCTGGAACACCGGGATGAATTCAAATGGATCGAAGTGATGGAAGAGAGCATCCGGACTTACGACCAGGATAAAATCGCGGTCCAGCTGACCGGATACATGCGGCAGTTTTCGACCGCGCGCGAATCTAAGTACGGGCTCAGCTTTTATAAGAACAAAGAAAACACGGCCGAATATCTCGATACCGAAGATGTCGGCTATGACGGGCTTGAGCTCATGTACCAGGAGGAGCTGCGCGGCAAGAACGGCTACAAGAAATATCCCGTAAACTCCTCGCAGAAAATTATCGGACCCGTATCCGTCACCAAGCCGGAAAAAGGCAACAACCTGTACCTGACGATTCATAAGGACATCCAGAACCGCACGGAACAGAAAATTATGGATCACCTGGCTTACCTGCGTCAGCCGAAATCCAGCTCCTACGGCTATTCGCCCAATGCCCGTTCGGGTTACGCCGTCGCCATGGAAGTCGATACGGGGCGTGTCGTCGCTATGGCCAGCATGCCGGATTACGATCCCAACCTGTGGACCGGTGGAATTAAGACCACGGAATACAAAAAAATCCAGCCGTTCGTCAACAACGGGACCATTACGACGGCCTATCCGGATTATCCGGAGAACGAGCTGAAAAAGCACGCCAATTCCATCGTATACATGGGTTCGACGATTAAACCGCTGACCGTGCTTGTCGGTCTTAAAGAAGGTTTTTTCGGCGTAAACGATTATTATAACGACAGAGGCTCTTATTCGTTCGGTAAAAAGGGCTCGCAGAGCACGATCTGGAACTCCGGCCGCAAAGCGTTCGGTCCGATCAATGCCGCCGACGCGCTTAAGCATTCCTCCAATACGTTTATGTCCGCACTGGTCGGGGAACGGCTGTATTTCGACCGGGAAGACGGGCTCAAGGTGTGGGACGATTACTTGAAACGGTTCGGCCTCGTCGTTTCCACGGAAAGCGGTCTTCCGAACGAGTATGCGGGCTCCAACGAATCGCTTGCCAACGCGAAGCTCGACAGCAAGCAGTCCGCTCTCGTTTACGCTTCCTGGGGGCAGAACGAGAAGTCGACCACGCTGCAGCTCGCCCAGCACGCCGCCATGCTCGCCAGCCGGGGCAAACGGATGAAGCCGCTGTTCGTGGACCGTATTACGACGTACGAAGGCGAGACCATCAAGAAATTCGATCCGGTAGTGCTTAGCGAAGAAAATTCGTTCAAGCCGCAGTATTGGGACACGATTTTCAAAGGCATGAAAGAAGTCAGCAAGCAGGGCTTCGACGGCGTGAACTATACCGTAGCCGCCAAAACGGGTACGTCGACGCAGCAGATCGGCTCCAAAGAGGTGGACAACGCCGTATTTATCGCGTTCGCTCCGGCCGATAAACCGAAGCTTGCCGTTGCGGTCGTCGTCCCCGAAGGGGGCTACGGTTCCTACGGCGCCGCTCCGATCGCGAGGGAAATGTTCGACGCGTACGACGAATACATCGGCCTGAACGGCACTCCGCGCGGATCGGCGAACGGCAAGACGGACGGCACGGCCAAGAACTAAGCCGGGACACCGTGCGCTGCCCTCAGGGGGCTTCGTGTAACGGAGAACGTCCGCCGCCCAGATCATTCATCCAAACCGGGCTCCCGCTCATGTTTGTCACTTCTAACGGGAAGGGACATAGACTGAGAGCAGGGAACCCGGTTTTTTTATCCTTAAAAGTTGCCTGTTGCCAACAATTATGCACGAAGGAAAAGGGGCGGTGGACATGAAAAAACGGAGGCTGGCTTCATCTGTTAAGCGCCTCATGTGGGTTATTGCGTTCTTGTAAACGAGGGCGGCCCGCGGTCCCCGAAAAAGGCGCGGACGCTTCTTTTCCGCGAGAAATGAAGCGTCTCCGGCAGGCTTGAAAAGCCGCGGTTAAAGGGGGCCGCGAGTTTTCATTTTCAGAAAGGCGACCGGGTGTGCTATACTAGTTTATCGAATAACAACAAGACTAGTTGTAGCTTTAGTGGAGGTGTGAATCACTCGTGTGTGGTATCACCGGTGTTATGTATTTTGAAGATAGAGAGCCATCCGTATCCATGCTTCAGCAGATGACGGACGTGATTCATCACCGCGGCCCGAACGACTCGGGCTTCTGGACGGAGAATCGAATCGGGCTCGGGTTCCGCAGATTGTCGATTATCGATATTGCGGAGGGTCATCAGCCGCTTTGCAACGAAGACGAATCCGTTTGGATCATTTTTAACGGGGAAATTTACAATTATAAATCTTTGCGGAGCATGCTGCAGGACCTCGGCCATGTTTTCCGGACGAACAGCGATACCGAGGTCATCGTCCATTTGTACGAAGAATTCGGTGAAGAGTGCGTGAAGCATCTTCGCGGCATGTTCGGCTTTGCCATCTGGGACCGCCGCAAGAAGCAGCTTTTCGCCGCCCGTGATCATTTCGGCATCAAACCTTTTTATTACCAGTACAACGACCGGCAGCTGCTTTTCGGTTCCGAAATCAAGAGCCTTGTCGCATCGGGAAGCGTAAGTCCGTCGATCCGGACCGAGAGCCTGATGAATTATTTGACGTTCCAATATGTCCCTGAACCGAACACGATGTTCGACGGGATTCAGAAGCTGCCGCCGGCGCACTACATAAAAGCGTCCTTTGACGGCGAAATGTCGATTCACCGCTACTGGGATCCGATGTTCGAGCCGGTGGACCGTCCTTTCGGGGAATATGTGGAGCAAATCCGCGAAACCCTGAAAGATTCCGTCGTCCATCACATGGTCAGCGACGTGGAGCGCGGCTGCTTCCTGTCCAGCGGAATCGACTCGACCGCGATTGCGGCGCATATGCGCCAGATCGAGCCTATCCGGACGTTCTCCGTCGGTTTCGAAGGGCCGAACAACGAGACTCTGATCGCGGCCGAAACGGCCAAAGCGCTCGGTACGGAGCACTACTCGAAGATCATCACGCGCGAAGATTTCTTCAACACGCTGCCGAAAGCCGTCTGGCATCAGGACGAGCCGGTCGCCGATCCTTCGGCCATCGCGCTCTATCACGTGGCTCAGCTTGCCCGTGAGCACGTTACCGTGACTTTGTCAGGCGAAGGGGCGGACGAGCTGTTCGGCGGCTACAGGATCTACCGGGAGCCACTGTCGCTGGCTCCGCTGGAGAGTCTGCCGCTATCCGTGCGCCGCATGCTTCACCGGATGGTCAAAATGCTGCCCGCCGGCATGAAAGGGCGCAACTACCTGCTTCGCGGAACGACTCCGCTGGAGGAGCGCTTCCTCGGCAACGCGAAGATTTTCACCGAAGATATGAAGGCGGAAGTGCTGCGCGTGGACAGCGAGATGTTCAAGCGGTATCAGAATCCGTTCCAGATAGCCGCCCAATATTACGACAAAACGAAGCATCAGGATCCCGTAACGCGGATGCAGTACATCGACATGAACCTGTGGATGCCGGGCGATATCCTGATGAAAGCGGACAAAATGACGATGGCCCACTCCCTGGAACTGCGCGTTCCTCTGCTTGACAAGGAACTGTTCGAGGTTGCCCGGCGTATCCCGACGAAATACCGGATTGCCGAAGGAACCACGAAGCACATCTTCCGCAAGGCGATGGAAGGCATCGTGCCGGACTTCATCCTGAACCGTCCGAAACTCGGGTTCCCGGTTCCGCTGCGCGACTGGCTCAAAGGGCCGACGGGTTCCACGATGGTGGAGCAGATTAAAGCGAGCGGCATCGAAGACTATGTGCGGCTTGACGCGGTCGAAAAAATGGCCAAGCTGCATCAGGACGGACAAGGCGATTATGCGCGCCGACTGTGGACCATTTACATGTTCGCTCTCTGGCATGCGACCTACATGGAAGAAACCACGAAGAAAGCCGTAGCCGCATTCTGACATAAAAATTCCCCAGCTCCAGGTTCCCTCAGGGAATCTGGGGCAATACTTACGAGCGGTTTTTCTGCCGGAAAGACGGGCATGCAGGCTGATGTAAAGGATGATCTGCGGGAAAAGTCGCAAGCACCAGGCTGCGATACGGTTATCCCAAGGAAAGTCCGAAGCAAAAGCTTACGAAGCAGCTTTCCTTGAAGGAAAGCTTGAAGGAGGAAACAAGTTGAGTCAATATAAGCTGGTAGCGCTGGATATGGACGGTACGCTGCTTAACGAAGAAAAGCAGGTCTCCCCTGCGAACCGGGAAGCGATTTACGCGGCTCTGGAAGCGGGAGTCACCGTTATTTTCTCGACCGGGCGCGGCGTGCAAAGCGCTCTCCCCTATGCGGAAGAGCTTAAGCTGGAAACGCCGATTGTTTCCGTCAACGGAAGCGAAGTCTGGAAAGCTCCGCACGATCTTCTGAAACGTACGCTGCTTGATTTGGACCTTGTCCGGCGGATGTACGACCTGGCGATCGAGCACGATACGTGGTATTGGGCTTATTCGGTCGAGGGCATGTACAACCGGGATAACTGGGCGGAGGACATTACCAAGCCCCAGTGGCTCAAATTCGGCTTTTATACGGAAAATAAAGAAAGCCTGGAGATTATCCGCGGAGAGCTGGCCCGCTGGGGAGAGCTTGAAATCACCAACTCCCACCCGGACAATCTCGAGTTGAACCCGAAAGGAATCAGTAAAGCAAGCGGCATTGAAGAAGTGTGCAAGCTTCTCGGCATCGAAATGTCGCAGGTCATCGCCATGGGCGACAGTGAGAACGATATCGCGATGATCCGCGCGGCGGGTCTCGGCGTTGCGATGGGCAACGCCCAGGAAGGCGTGAAGCGGATTGCCGACCTTGTTACGGTTTCCAACGACGAGGACGGAGTCGCCAAAATCATTCAGGAATACGTGCTGGACCCGTTATCCGCCCACTAAGACCACCGGTGACGTTTTTCGGGAAGAAAGGATGAGCAGACATGGCTATTTTGGGATGGATCCTCATTATTTTGCTGTTTGCCGTCGGAATGCTGGGTGCGGTTTTTCCCATTCTTCCGGGCGCGCTCGCTATTTTCGGAGCCTTTTTCGTCTATGGTTTTTTCTTCAGCTTCGAGCCTTTCGGCTTCTGGTTCTGGCTGATCCAATCGGCGGTCGTTATCGCCATCACCATCGCCGACTATCTCGTCAGTGCGTTCGGCGTCAAAAAATTCGGCGGTTCCAAGGCGTCCGTATGGGGAAGCACGATCGGTCTCCTCGTCGGCCCGTTCGTCATTCCGGCATTCGGGCTTATCCTGGGGCCTTTTATCGGCGCTGTGCTGGGTGAACTGATCCACGGTTCCAACCTTAAGCATTCCGCCCAGGTCGGGGTAGGATCGGTTCTCGGTTTCTTCTCCAGCGTTGTCGTCAAAGTTGTTCTTCAACTGCTGATGATCATTCTTTTCTTCATCTGGATTTAACCCGTTCAGGGATACCCGTCAGAAAAAGGCGGACTGCGGAAGCACGCGGAATACGCCTTATTTTCCCCATAGGAAAGGAAGTCCGACATGATTAAAGTAACCGTGTGGAATGAGAACGTGCATGAGAAAACGAATGCCAAAGTAGCCGAAGTATACCCGGAAGGCATTCACGGAGCCATTGCGGCCGGGATTGCGGGAGACTCTTTCCAAATCCGCACCGCAACGCAGGAACAGCCGGAGCACGGGCTTACGCGGGAAGTTCTGGATGATACCGACGTTCTGATCTGGTGGGGACACAAGGCCCACGGTGAAGTCGCCGACGAAATCGTCGAACGTGTACACCAGCGCGTACTGGACGGTATGGGTCTTGTCGTGCTGCACTCCGGTCATTTCTCGAAAATTTTCAAAAAGCTGATGGGCACATCCTGCGATTTGAAATGGCGCGAAGCCGGAGAGAAGGAACGCCTGTGGGTCGTGGATCCTTCCCATCCGATCGCCGAAGGCATCGGACAATATTTCGAGCTGGAGCAGGAAGAAATGTACGGGGAGCATTTTGATATTCCCGCGCCGGACGAGCTGGTCTTCGTCAGCTGGTTCGAAGGCGGCGAGGTATTCCGCAGCGGCTGTACCTATCACCGCGGACAGGGCCGGATTTTTTATTTCCGTCCGGGTCATGAAACGTATCCGACTTATTACAACGAGAACGTTCTGAAAGTTATTACGAACGGCGTGAAATGGGCGGCTCCGGTAAATACGGCGAAGCCCGTTTACGGGAACGCGCAGCCTTTGGAGAAGCTTCAGACGAAGTAAACCGGCGTCAGCCGATCACGTCCGGAAAAGGATCTCCTTTTCCGGTCTTATTATGTAAGGGGAGAAGGAACGACATTGTCTAAGGATTCGCTAGTCAAAGGCACTCTGATATTGACGGTCGCGGCTTTGATTGCCCGCTTTCTCGGTGTATTTCAGCGTTTTCCGCTCGTTTATATGCTGGGTAACGAGGGAATGGCGAGTTATGCGATCGCTTTTAACCTCTACAGCAATCTGCTGGTTATCGCAACCGCGGGCATTCCGAGTGCTCTGAGCAAAATGATCTCCGAGCGGACCGCGCTCGGGCGGATGGACGAAGCGAACCGGATCTACAAAGCCGCTTTGATATTCGCGGCGGGAGCCGGCGTTGTCATGTGCCTGGTCTTGTTTCTTCTGGCTCCGCATTATGCGCAGTCGTCCGGAGATCCTCATGCCACGCTGGCTACGCTGGCCATTGCCCCGGCCCTGCTGTTTTTCCCGCTGATCGCTATTATGCGGGGCTATTTCCAAGGCCGCCAGCGGATGATGCCCAACGGCATCTCGCAGGTAATCGAGCAGATCGTCCGGTTGATTACGGCGGTGGGTCTCGCTTATGTGCTGCTCGGCGTCTCTTTGGACTGGGCCGTGGCGGGCGCTTCCTTCGGGGGCGTAACCGGCGGTATCGCGGCTTTAGCCGTTATGCTGTATTACGCGCTTAAGCTCCGAAAAGAAGACAGGGGGACGCTGCCGGTCTCCGAACCCGTGTATACGGAAACCGCTCAAAACCGCCAATCGGGAGGAAACCTGCGTTACGGGCAAATTTACGGCCAATTGCTCAGATTGTCCATTCCGATCGTTATTTTTTCCATTACGGTTACACTGATTTACAACATTGATTCTTCCACCATCATCCCGCTTCTGCGGGATCAGATCGGGGAAGCCAAAGCCAAGGATATCGTCGGTATCCTCGGCGGGCAGGCCCAATCGCTCGCGGGACTGCCGATCGTGCTGGCGATCGCGCTCAGCCAGTCGGTCGTCCCGATTATCTCGGGAGCCTACTCGCGCCGGGATCTGGAGCTGGTCCGCAACCAGTCCTCCCGCGTCATGCAGCTCGCTATCCTGTCCGGCCTGCCTATGGTTCTGGCGATCTGTACGGCGGCACGCCCGCTTTCGGGCATGTTCGATTACGGCGGCACGCCGACCGGCTACGAGTACGGCCCTCCGATGATTGCCATGATGACCGCGGGCGCGATGTTCCAGATCATCATGCAGACGTCGGGCGCCGTTCTGATGGGCATGGGCAAAATGCGCGCGCTCGTGTCCAGCGTCGTCTTCGGCATAGCCGTGAAGCTGCTCGGCAACCTGATTTTGTCGCCGTGGCTCGGCATTTACGGCATTCTGGCATCGACGATGCTCTGTTTCATCGTCATGTCCGCCTTTAACCTGGCCGTGATGCGCAACGTGGTTTCTTTCCGCATCATGGCTCCGCGCCGCTGGACCGGCCTTGCCGTCACGACGGTTGTCGTCGTGGTGATCGGCGTGTTCGCGGAGCGGCTGCTCTTCGACCATCTCCACCTGTTCCCGTGGAGAGTCGTGAACGCAACCGTCAACGCCGTCGTAATCGGCGCCTTGGCCTGCGTGCTCTATGTCATCCTTCTTTTTGTCACGAAAGTGGTTACGAAGGATGACATCAAGACCTTCCCGGCACCGATGCAGAAGCTTTACGCCAAGGCGGGCCGATTGCTCGGCCGCAGGGGGTAAAGCTTCCGCGGGGCGGCGGTACGCCAGCGCCGCGTGCGGCTTACGCCCGTGCGTGCCTCGCGCCCACTTGCGTGCCTCGCGCCCGCTGGCGTGCCTCGCGCCCACTTGCGTGCCTCGCGCCTACTGGCGTGCCACGCGCCCACTGGCGTGCTTCGCGCCCACTGGCGTACCTCGCGCCCGCTGGCGTGTCTCGCGCCCGCTGGCGTGCATAGCCCCACTGGCGTGCCTTGCGCCCGCTGCGCTGCGGCACGCGCCCTCAAGGCTCTGCCCGGCGAGGCCTCCCAGCCGCCGGACCCCCAAAAAAACGCCCGATGTGCCTCTGCTTCAGCAGAGTGGACGCCGGGCGTTTTTTTAATCTCCTTTCAGTTGAACGGACGCCAGAGCGGCCAGCTGAATTTTGTGGAGGCCGAAGCAGCATTCGGCGCTCATCTCAAACAGGGCGGGGACACCGATGTCCCCGAAGTAGCCCGTCACGCTCCCGGCATTGGAGGGAAACCAGTCCCCCGGTTCCGGAGCTGCCGGCGGGACGTCCTTCCACGTGCGTTCGAGCTCCGGACTGTAGATGCCCGCCGCTCCGGCCTTCAGCTCGCAGCCTTCGAGCTTCGGTCCCGCAGGGCTTACACCCGGGACGTCCTTACGGATACGGGCGAACAGATGCGGCCAATAGTCCGCCCGTGAGCCGGTATGCGGCTGCGCGGAAGCGAAAAGCACGACGCCCTGGTGGACCGCCGGGATGCCGAACAAGACGGCGTACAGCGTTTTTCCGAACTCGATCCGTTCCCTGATATCCGTGAAGTCTTCCAGGATCTCACCCGCCAGCTTCAGACGGTCAGCGGACTTGTGAAGAGGATCTTTGTGCAGGGCGAAAGGAAAGAAAACCTGATTGAGCTGAAGGAGAGCCTGAGCCTGGAACTCCGTCGTTTCCAGCACGTTTGTAATGAAATATTGCTGTTTCACTACCCGATTTTCTATAAAATGCTGTTCATTCACGATTAAAGAGACCGTCAGCAGCACCGGATCGTGAACTTTCCAGAATTCCTCCCAGACCGGCTTCATAAAAACAGACACACCGAAGGCGGGGAGCAGATGAAAGAGAGGCTCACCGGACCGTTTGGACTCCTCGTAAAGCAGCAGCTTGCGGGTAAGCGTCCCCGAATATGAGCACATTCGCTCTCTCCAGAAAAGCGAAAAGAGCCTCTCGTGCGGGTCGTTTGAGGAGGGAGGGAAGAAACTCACCTTCCAGATCCGTCATGTTCCAGCCGCCGTTCCGCGAGACCATATGGGCGAGAAGAGCCCAGTGGAGCTCGGGATGCTGCTCATACAGGTTCCAGTAAGCCCGGGTGCGGGTCACGTTGTTCCGGTTCCTCCGCTGCGTTTCGAGGCGGATGCGTTCTACGAGCCGCCGCTCCCGATCGGACAGGGAAAGCTCCGGAGCCGGCTGCGGGGGAGCGGACAGTGCCGCCAGCCCTTTCCATGCCCTGCGCAATCTTTTGACGCTGTCCCTGCCGGGTACAAGCTTCTGGGCACTTTGGCCCAAGTGAAGAGCGGACTGCAAAGAAGCCCATTTGCCCGATGCAAGCTGGGTAATCGTGTGCGGCATTCCTGCCAGCCAGTGCCCGACCGCTTTGAGCGGGTTGTTGTCTTTAACCCCGTTGCCGTTCATTGTTGCAGCCTCTTTTCCCCGGATTACTTGATGAAGCAGCCGTAACGTCCATGAATAGGATGCCCGGTTTTTCCGATTTTTCATCTTCCTGCACGATATGCAAACAAATGGGCAGCGGTCCTGCTTTCGAGGAAAATTTACCGGGAATGTGAGTCTTTTTGCTTAGTTGCGCGTATATAAAAGAGTTAGCAATACTTGGGAGCTGGAAAGGAGCCGGGAAAATGAAAGTGAATAACTGGAAAAAGGTTGTGTGCGGGGGTACAGGCGCACTCATGATCGTTCTTACGGGTTGCGAATCCGTAGGAGGTCTTGACGTGAACAAGGCACTCGTCAACCAGTATGCCGTCAAATCGGCGGAATCGCAGGAGACGCTCAAGTTCGAACTTCTGACGGGAGATCTTGCGGGGCTGCCGCCTGAGGCGCAGAAGCTGATAGGCCTTTTTAAAGAAGTGACGGTCAAGTTTACGGAGGAGAAAATCCAGGATCCCCGGAACGCATCGATGAAAGGTGAATTTACATACGGCAAAGGAAGCATTCCTTTCGAACTGTCCCTTCAGAATGAAGATATCATCATCCGTATCGAAGGCGTAAGCAAGCCGATTTACATCCGCAACGCGCAGACAAGTCCGCTTAACGGAGGCCTGCTCGTACCGGGACAGAAGAGCATTCAGGAGCTTCAGAAGGTGCTTGAAGACAAACTTCCGTCGCTTGCGTCGTTCTTCATCGGCCACGCACCGAACCCGAAGACGATCGGAGTGACGTCCGTTTCGGAGAGCGTATATAACGAGACGGTTTCCCTGCAGAAGCTTCATGCCGAAATTAAAGGCAGCGAAGCGCTCGGTCTGGTCAAAACCTTCCTGCAGAACATTGCCGCGGATGAGAAAGGCCTGAAGGAATTCCTCGGCACCGTATTCGACGTATTCGGACCGATCGCCAAGGAAGCCGCCGAACAGTCAGGCGAGGAAAACAAGCTGCTCGATACTTATCTGTCTAACAAAACGCTTGCGGTTGAAACGATGTATGCCGCCGTACAAACCGGCTTGAAGGATGTTCTGGAGAGCTATGACAAAACGACCGAAGAGATGCTGAACGGACCGGCAGGCGAGCCGCTGCGCGACATCTTGAGCGACCGCTCGTCCGTAAACGTCGATTTGTATGTGGACAGCTCCCAGCATATCCGCAAAAGCAGCGCGGGCCTTACCATTCCGCTGCCTGAAGCGGAAACCGGCTTGAAAGGGATCAAGCTGAGCGTGACCGGAGAAAGATGGAATATCAACCAGCCGGTTACGATCAATCCCGTAAAAGCGGACGGAGACCGTTTCACGTACGATGCGGCTGATCCGGACTCGGTTCCTTCTCTCGGAAGCTTCCTGAAATCGGTGGATAAGAACTCCTCGATTTACAAGCTGCTTAAAGAGGATCTCCAGATTACGAAGCGTTCCTTTACGCTGCCGCTGGACGACGAAGACATGAGTTCATTCGGATTTGGAGGCTACCGCAAAGGTGACGTTTCCATGGCGCCGGTGACGTATGTAGCGAATATGCTGGACGCGAAAGTGAAATGGGACGGCGAAACGAAACAAATTACGGTAACGGACGATCTCGGCGGCCATACGATCGTGTTTACGCTGGGCAGTGCCGAAGCGCTGGTCGACGGTAAGCCGGTTGCCCTTGAGCAGGCAGTCGAGCTTAACGGGGATTACACGAACGTCCCTTTGAGATTCCTTGCCGAAACGCTGGGTGGAGAAGCGAAATGGGACAGCGAGCAGGATGCTGTCATCATTACACGTCCATAACACGGACGAAATTTGAGGAAGAAGCCGAATAGCAGGAGAGGAGCGGGCTGTGTACAGTCCGCTCCTTTTTGCCTCCGGTGGATTAAACCGGATATACACGGCTTATCCTGCAAAGATATGACGAAGAGGGAGACTAACATGGAAATCAGAAAGTTTCAGGCATCGGATATTCACCGTATCGTCTCGTTGTTTTACGAAACCGTTCATTCCGTAAATAAGAAAGATTACACCCCTGAGCAGCTTCATGCATGGGCATCCCAAAAGGAAAAGGAGCTCAGATTGGAATCCTGGAAGGAGTCGATGAGCCGCAATACCGCCTATGTAGCTGTAATCGATGGCACAATCAGGGGCTTTGCGGATATGACTGTAAACGGGTATGTGGACAGACTGTATGTGGATAAAGATTTTCAGGGACAGGGGATAGCGTCCGCCTTAATGGACGTTCTTGAACATGAGGCAAAAAAACGGGGGCTTGCCGAACTGGAAACGGATGCAAGTCTTACGGCCAAACGTTTTTTTGAACATCGGGGATACGGATTAGTCCGGGAGCAGTGTGTGGAACGCAGAGGGATTAAGCTGATTAATTTTAAAATGAAGAAAAATTTAAGCACAGGCGTTTGAGAGGAAGCAGCGCGTGCTTAAATAAAGGTCTTAAATGAAGAGCCGATACCCTTTCGAAGGTATTGGCTCTTCAGTGCGAGAAGGGGCATGCGCGTCCCGTTCTTCAGTTCGTATCTCCGGTTTCGCTGTCCGGAGGAGGAGGGGCGTGCCCCGGCATTCTGCCTGCACGTACCAGCGCCTCCCGGAGCAGGAATTCGATGTGCCCGTTGACGCTGCGGAATTCGTCGGCTGCCCAGCGCTCCAAAGCTTGATGGAGCTTCGGATCGAGCCGCAGCGGGAAGTTCTTCTTAACAGCCATCCGTCCGTTTAGTAGATGGAACTGGAGTTGATGACAGGCTGGGCGGACCTGTCGGAGACAACCGCTACGAGCAGGTTGTTGATCATCGCGGCTTTGCGTTCTTCATCCAGCTCGACGACGCCTTCCGCCTGCAGGCGGGCGATGGCCATCTGTACCATGCTGACCGCGCCTTCCACGATTTTCTCACGCGCGGATATGATGGCGGAAGCCTGCTGGCGCTGGAGCATGGCGCTTGCGATCTCGGTGGAGTAGGCCAGGTGAGTCAGCCTGGACTCCAATACTTCGACGCCGGCCACGCTGAGGCGGCTTTGCAGCTCGAAGGTGAGTTCCTTGGCAACTTCTTCGCTGTTGGCGCGCAGAGAGTAGGCTTCTCCGGCATAAGAATCGTACGGGTATTTGGAAGCGACATGACGAAGGGCGGTCTCGCTCTGAATTTCCACGAAGGCCTGGTAATTATCGACTTCAAACTTGGCTTTAGCCGTATCGACTACACGGAAAACGACGACGGCCGCAATTTCAATGGGATTGCCGTCCACATCGTTGACCTTCAGCCTGGCGCTGTTGAAGTTGCGGACACGCAGCGATATTTTCTTGCGCTCGCTGAAAGGAATCGTCATCCAGAAGCCGCTGTCGCGGACGGTGCCGCTGTAGCGCCCGAAGAAATTGACGACCATCCCCTGGTTAGGCTGCACGACGGTAAATGAGCTGAGTACTACGCCTGCCAGCACAAACAGCAGTACGGCGGGAACGATCAGCTCCGCGCTCAAGCAGTAAATGCCCGCCCCGATAAATACGACCATAGCAAGCAGGCCGGCAAATCCGTTGACTTTCCATACATGACGTTCGGTCATCGCGTTCATCTCCTCTGAGAAATTCATTCATTGTCTATCATTCAAATATCGTTTTGATATTTTTATGATATCACTTTTTACAATGTCTGTAAATAGACTGAGGTACTGAAATTTCACTGTTATTGACACGCCCGAAGGAGCATGCTATAAGATAAACAAGTTTATCAGATTCCGATGAAGCCGGTCGGGAATAAGGCCGGACGATTCTATTCGAGGTGATCCCCATGGAAAAAGTCCATAATGAACAAGATTTCCGGGCGGCGGTGGAGAAATCCGAAGTTACCGTTGCCGTTTTTAAAACAACTTGGTGTAAAGACTGCCATTATATCGAGCCTTTTATGCCGGACTTGGAAAAGACGTATGCCGGGCGCATCACGTTCATCGAGCTGGACCGTGACGAAGTGCCGGATCTGTGCGAAGAGCTGAACATCCTGGGCATTCCCAGCTTTATCGCTTTCCGCAGCGGACAGGAACTGATCCGTTTCGTGAGCAAACTGCGCAAAACGCGCGAAGAGATCGAGCAGTTCCTCGACCGTGCGATCGAAGTGGGCAACGCGCTGGCGAAGTGAGCCGGAGCGCCTCGGCCTCCTTTTGGAATAAGCCCCAAAGCCGTTTCTTCGGAAACGGCTTTTTTGTGTGCCGGCTCTTGGCTTTCTGATTCTTCGTCTCGCCTGACGATATCACCCGGTTTGCCGAAGCTCATCCGCCCGCTGACTGCACCGCTTTATCGCATCTTCCGCCGCTTCGTATAATTTGCGTCCATTAGGGACTCCCTAATACTGGGCCGCGTACCTTCCGCTTCTTTCAAGGCTTTGTAACATTTGCGAATGGAATTGGCCCCTAATAGTAGCTATAATGAATAGGAGCGGCATTGCTGCTGCTCGCGGCCAAATCTCTTGCAAAACAGCCTCATTGATTATAGAGAAGTAGGTGCATGTTATGTATAAATTAACGAAGCGGTTGTCCTTTCTGACCATGGTCGGCATGTTCCTGATCGTGATTATGGGCGCGCTCGTAACCAAAACCGAGTCGGGTCTGGGCTGCGGTAACGAATGGCCGCTCTGCAACGGCAAGTTCGTCCCTGCCTACACGATCTCATCCGTAATCGAATACAGTCACCGGGCGGTGACGGGCCTTGTGGGTCTGCTGCTGCTCGCCACATTTATTCTTGTTTTCAAAACGGTCAGCCGTAAAGACGCCAAATATTTCGTGTCGGGCGCGGGTTTCTTCACCGTGCTGCAGGCGATTATGGGCGCCCTGGCCGTTGTCTTCTCGCAGTCTTCCGCGGTTATGGCGCTTCACTTCGGCCTTTCGCTGCTTGCTTTCGCGATGACGCTGCTGCTCTGGCTGACGTTTACGAAATGGGGGAACTATACGGTTTCCGTCGCCCGCACGGCGGACGGCCGCACACCGGCTCTGCCGAAGAATGCGGCTCCGATCGGCCGGGGTTTCCGCGGGTTCGTCTGGTTTGTCGGCGTCTACTGTTACATCGTCGTTTATGTGGGTGCCTTCGTCCGGCATACGGAGTCTTCGGGAGGCTGTATCGGCTGGCCCCTTTGTAACGGACAAGTCGTCCCGGAACTGACGGGCGCCACCGGAATCGTCTTTTTCCACCGCATTGCGGCCATGATTATGTTTTTCTGCGGACTCGCTTTGTTCCTGGTCGCACGCAAGAAATACAGCCATCTTGAAAATGTGTACAAAGGCGCGGGATGGGTGCTCGGCTTCCTTATCGCGCAAATTTTCAGCGGAGCTACCGTTACCTGGTCCCTGGGACACGATACGGCTTTCTTGTTCACCGGCATGATCCACGCCGTCCTGATCTGCGCCTTGTTCGGCTGGATCAGCTATCTCTGCGTCGTCATGCTGAATGCCCGGGTGCCGGTCGGCGCGGAACATTCCCGTTCCAAGAAAGAAAGTCCGGCATCGGTTGAGGCTTCCGTTAAAAGAAAGGGAGCCGTTGCAGACTGACTTTACGGCCCCGGCCGTCTCCAAGCCTGAGTAGCCCGAAGCTTGCGGAATAGGCTGCCCGCTTCATAAGGAGGATAACGCGCTGCTTTTCACGAAAGTGAAGGGCAGCCGTTTTTTCTTTTTGCCGGAAATAGTTCCCGAAGGAATGCCGGGCGGAGTCCGGATAACCTGCACAGCCGCTAACCCGGTGCGAAGCTGAAAAGCATCCGATAGAGGAGACGGATACTGTTTTTACCTGCCTTCCCGGAAGGGCCGGTGAAAGGGGATTAACGTTCGGTTGAGACACCCGGACCCGGCACCGGCGATTTTCTTTTTTCGAAAAAGGCTCATTTAGGGTAATTCAGGAGTAGACGTTCCGGAAGGAGCGGCCTCTTCACGTGAAGCTCCGGCGGGCCGTATCCCCATGTATGGATCGCGGAGACGGAGCTCATACTGAAAAAAATAAGGAAATGGGTGAAAGCCATGCTAAGAACGATTTTCAACGAGACGAAACGCAGCGAACGCTCCGACGAGCGGCTGGAACAAGCTTTCACTTCGATCAAGCGTTATTTGAACGTCCTTCAGCAAAGCCGGCATTCTTCGCCCTCATACAGCCCCAAGAAGCTGCATAGACTCTATGTATGGACCCAAGGGTTCCTGGATGCCCTGGATGAGCTGGAAGAGAGTAAATACTGCGCCGGCCGTTTTGCGGAGCGGGTGAAAAAATCTTATCTCGATGAAATGCGGCCGGAGGAGCTGGACGACTACAGGCGGTATGTTTATTTTTATAAAAATGCCCTCATCCGTCTTTTTTCGGTGCTGGATAAGCTGGGGTACTTTTTGAACGATTTGTTCGATCTCAAGACGGAGACGCTCAAAACGCACTTTTCCTTTTTTACCGTATTGCGTAAAATGAGAGAGAGCGGGGTTCATCCCGCCCTGCAGCAAAAACTGTACGAACTGAAAATAGAAGCCAAACAGCCGCTTCAGGTTCTTCGAAACCAGCGGAATATGGAAATTCACTATGTGAATGTAGAGATGCTGGATGATCTGATGCAATCCCACTCTTATCTGGGCGACCGGATCCAAGTGGAGGATATTGCGGACAATCTGGCGCAGCTGAACCGCGGATACGAGATGGTTTGCATGACGATGGATCTTGTATTCCAGTATATATCCAGGGGAAGCACAGGGGAGAACGGGGAGGAGAATCATGGCGGAGGTACGCAGAACGGCTCTTATCACGGGCAGCGCGAAAGGGCTCGGCAAAATGGCGGCGCTGACGCTGGCCACTCAAGGGTATGATATCGTAATCAATTACGTACATAGTGAAGAGGAAGCGCATGATCTGGTCAGGCACATCCAGAATACGGGCGTCCGCGCCGCCGCTATTCAAGGGGACGTCTCGCGCGGCGAGGATATCGAGCGCATCGCGGAGACGGTGGGGGAAACGATGGGCGGCGTCGATGTGCTCGTCAACAACGCCGGCCCTTTCATCCGCGAACGGAGGCTGTTCGCGGATTATACGCGCGATGAGATTGATTATCTCATCCGCGGCAACCTGCTCGGCGTGATCCAGCTGGATCACGCCCTGCTGCCTCACATGCGGCGTAAGCGCTGGGGCCGCATTATCCACTTCGGCTTCGGCCATGCCGCCGAAGCGCGCGCCTGGCCCCACAGGGCCGTCTACGCGGCCGCCAAGGTGGGGCTGGTTTCGTTCACGAAGACACTGGCCGAAGAAGAAGCGGCCAACGGGATCACCGTGAACATGATCTGTCCGGGCGATATCCGCGGAGCCAACAAGGAGAAGCGGATCGAGGAAGTGGAGAACTGCACCGACGACGAGACGCCGCGGGGCAGGCCCGGCACGGGAGAGGATGTAGCCCGCGTGCTGTCCTTCCTGTGCGATCCCAAGTCGGACTTCCTGACGGGGAACATCATGGAAGTGAACGGCGGCCTCGATCCGATCCAGACGCTGCCGATGCTGAAGCAGGGCAAATAAGCGCGCCCGCTTCGCGCCCAATAAAAAAACCGGCCCCTCAAAGGGCCGGTTTTTTTATTAGAATACTTGAACAACCTCGACAACGCCTTCTACTTCTTCGACAAGCGCACGCTCGATACCGGCTTTCAAAGTAATCGTGGAGCTCGGGCAGCTTCCGCATGCACCCATCAGCTTCAGTTTTACGATGCCGTCTTCCACGTCCACCAGTTCCACGTCACCGCCATCACGCTGCAGGAACGGGCGAAGCTTATCTAGAACCTCAAGTACTTCATCATACATGGTTGCACTTTGGGTATTTTCAGTCATTTCAATCGACTCCTTTCTTATTTTATTATAGTACATTTCGGGAAAAAAAAATATCCCCCCGCATTCAAAGGGGCGGCCGGACGTTCGGATCGGCCGTTTATTTTTTTTCAAAAAAACACTTCTTATTCTGTGGCATATGTTATATAATACAAATCATATAAAATCGAAACTGTATTATAACATTTAAAAATGGGAAGGACGGATTCGCATGAACGAGACTAACGATTGCTGCCACTGTTACGGAGAAGGGGAGACGGAGTGCCAAAGCTGTTCGGGTGAAGGAAGCCGGGGAGACCGGGGAATCTGCACATCCTGCGGAGGAAGCGGAAAGACGGCCTGTGCGCGCTGCAGCGGAAGCGGCGTAGTGGCCGATGCGTTCGACGTTCAGGACTCGATCACCGACATTATGCGGAGCCTGTATTTCAGACCGGAGTATACGAGGGGAAGATAATGCCTGCCTCGCGTAAGCGGTTCTTGTGCTCAAATCTCCCGGGATGTGTTACAATACAGATAGTTTGTGAAACAGGTGGAGATCAAACATGAGACCTATCATTGAGTTTTGCGCAAGCAATATGCATCATGGTACGGACGACGTCATGAAGAAGCTGGAGGGCAATCCGGATTACGACGTTATCGAATACGGGTGTCTGGGAAACTGCGGGGAATGTTACCTTTTTCCGTTCGCTATGGTTAACGGTGAAATCGTGGCGGCCGAGACTGCCGACAAGCTGTTTGACGAAATTTCCAAAAAAATAAAGGAAGTCGAAGAGATGTACGATTTGTTCGGCGACTGAATAACAAAAAGCCCGGTCTGCACAAGGTGCAAACCGGGCTTTTTTTGCGTTTTTTAGCCCCAGTGGTGTTTGGACATCCACAGGACTCCGTTTTTCAGGACACGCGGTACCATGCCTGTCATAACGGTTTTCTTGCCCATCAGGCCGAAGCCCGTTTTCTTGCCCAGAGAACCGAGAACTCCTTTGAGCTTGATCTGGCCGAGCTTAGGCGTTTCGTTCTTCCAAAGCGCCTGCATCACTTCCACGATCTGTTTGCCCTGCGATTCGGCCGCCTGCGCACTCGGGGAGAACGGCAGGCTGGCGCAGTCGCCGACGACGAATACGTTCGGGTGGGACGGGATCTGATGGAACTCGTTCAGCAGAACGCGTCCGGAAGGATCCTTGTCCACGGGAAGCTGTTCGACGATCGGACTCGGCTTGATACCGGCCGTCCAGATCGTGGCGTCCGTGCGGATGATCTCTTCTTCGTTGTAGAGATCGCCGCCTTCCAGTCTCTTCAGAGAGACGTGGGAACGCATTTCGATGTCGTGATCGAGCATCCAGTCGCGTACGAAATCTTTCGCCTTCGTCGGGAAGGAGGACAGAATGCTTGCGCCGCGATCCAGGATGCGGATATTGATATCCTGCCGGCTTTCGCGAAGCTCCGCCGCCATCTCCACTCCGCTCAGACCTCCGCCGACGATCGTAACTTGACCGTATGGCACGACGTCATTGACACGCTGGTACGTGATGCGGGTCTGCGAGAACGTCTGAATGCCGTTGGAAAATTCCTGCGCGCCCGGTATGCCGTGGAAATTGTCCACGCAGCCGAGTCCGATCACGAGGTAATCGTAATCGAGCGGTTCCTTGTCGGCAAAAATCACCTGTTTCGTTTCCAGGTTAACTTCCGTAACCTCTCCGTATTTAAGCGATAATCTGGGATCGTTCGGATAGGCAACGCGAAGTTCCGTCTCGGCGGCCGTTCCGGCAGCCAGCGCGTAATATTCCGTCTTGAGCCCTTGAAAAGGCGAGCGGTCGACCATCGTGACCGTCCAGTTGTCGGGTATTTCTTTTTCCAGAAGCTCCGTGGCTATGGTAATGCCGCCATAACCGCCTCCCAGAATAACAAACTTGTTCATGTTACATGAATCCCTTCTGCCATGGCTTTTGTTCGTTGCGTCATCTTTCTGTCAAAGGCTTCTAAAGGTTCTTACCCCAATTAGTTGTAGGTTTGAACCACATTGTAGAAGGTATCCCGTTCTACCGGAATTCGTCCCGCTCCTTTAATCAGCCAGACCAGATCGTCTTTCGTGACTCCGTCCGGCGATTGAGCGCCCGCGGCATGGGAGATACGCTCCTTCACAATGGTTCCGTGAGCGTCAGATGCGCCGAATTGGAACGCAAGCTGAGTCACTTTGATGCCCATGTTAATAAAATAGGCTTTGATATGCGGGAAGTTGTCGAGCATCAGGCGGCTGATCGCAATCGTTTTGAGCTCATCGACGGCAGGCACGCGCCGGCGGATACCCGCGTTTGCGCTGGCCGGCTGGATCGAATTCGGGATGAATACGAGGAATCCGTCTGTTTCATCCTGCAGATCGCGCAGCAGGGCCATATGCTCGATGCGCTCTTCGAGCGTCTCGATCGAGCCGTAGAGCATCGTCGCGTGCGTCTTCATTCCGAGCTCGTGAGCCGCACGGTGGACATCCAGCCACTGGTTCGTGTCGGCTTTCTCGACTCTCATCTTCTTGCGGTAGCGTTCGGTCAAAATCTCGGCTCCGCCGCCGGGCAGCGTGTCAAGACCGACGTCCATCAGGGTGCGAAGCACCTCTTTGTAGCTGAGTCCGCTGATCCGCGCGAAGAAGTCGATTTCGGCAGCCGTATGAGCCTTGATCGCGACTTGCGGATAATGCTGTTTCAGGGTGCGCAGGGCGTCCACGTAGTATTGAAACGGAACATGCGGATTATGGCCCTGGCTGATGTGGAACTCGCGAATATCCGGGTGGAAATTTTCAGAGATATACGTCAGCATCTCGGAAGGCGTCAGCGTGTAGGAGCCTGCCTCGCCCTCGTCTCTGCGGAAATGGCAAAACGCGCAGTGTTCTTCGCATACGTTTGTAAAATACAAACTCATGTTTTGTACGAAATACACGTTTTTGCCGTTCTTCCGGAGGTTGACCTTATTGGCTAATTGACCAATGGTCAACAAATCGTCGGATTGGTACAAAAACAGGCCGTCCTCCCGCGAAAGACGTTCCCCGTTCTCGACCTTTTCTGCAATTTCCGCCATTCGGCGGTCAGTACTGTCTATAATGACATTCACTAGTATACCCTCCCCGTAGGATCTTTTGAATCCATCCTGTGTAAATTTTTCGCCGTACGTTCAAAATCAGAACCTCTACATAGAAACATATCCCGTCAACCGTATAACGAAGGCTGCAGGATTTCATACTAAAAAAGCGATAAATGTCCGGTTTCATCCTTCCTATTATAAACCTGTCATCTCAAAGGGGCAATAAGGATAAAGCTTGCAGCTCTTCCAGCAGGCTTGGGACAGAGCCTTTTATAAGCGTTTATTGGCAAATTTATTCGCAGAGAAGGACAAAAACTGGTAAAAAGGTCTTTATTATCCTTCGGTGTTTGATGTACACTGAAATGGTGATCTTTTTTGGGATAGGATGGTAGGTACATATGCAGCAATCGGAGGAGTGGGAATGCAGACAGAAGCTTGACGTCAGAATCGAGCAACTGCGGTCCCAGATGGTAGAGAACGGGATGAAATACGGATTCCTGCACCCGAGTGTACAGCACGACAGCAGAAGACTCGACAAACTTATACTGCGGTACTACCAGCTGGAGCGGGGAGAGTCACCTCTTGAGACGAAGCTTGAATAGGAGTATACTATAGGAAGATAAGTGGATTACTAAAAGACTGCTTTCAGGAGACGGGCGCTGGACTAAGGCCGCTCCGTACAAGGAGGTTTATTTATATGAGTCTGATCAAGATCAGTGAGGAAGCGACAGGCAAAATCAAAGAAATGCTTGCGGCCGAGGAAACGCCGGATCTATTTCTGCGCGTCGGTGTCAAAGAAGGCGGTCTGCAGCGGTTTTTCATACGGCATGGGTTTCGATAACGACCAGAAAGAAGAAGATACGGTTCTCGACTTCAGCGGTCTGAAAGTGGTCGTGGACCCGGAAAGCGCGAAATACTTGTATGGCGTCGAGATTGATTACAAGGATGCGGGTATGGGCGGAGGCTTCACGATTGACAATCCCAACGCGGTAGCATCCTGCGGCTGCGGCGCTTCCTTCAAGGTGAAAGGCGAAGAAGGCAAAGCGGAGAAGTGCGACGACTAATTAGCGATTATATAGTGAACCGGGGGATTCGGCTTTCCTTCGGTTCTTTCTTTTTATGTTCGGAAGTCTTTGGGATCCGCGGTAGCGGAAAACTATAAAAACCTGCCAAGAGGCGCGCTAAGGCTGCCATCTAGCAGGTTTCTTTTTGTAAAATTCGATAGTTTGAGATGCAAAATGCAAGCAGAGCGAACCGGCCCTAAGTTTGGGGCAGAGACTTCCGGTTCGAGCACCGAGGTGCAGCGCGGACAGCGGGTTGCCTTGGCGGCGATTTCCGAAATGCAGTAAGGGCATTCCTTCGTCGGTTCCGACTTCGGCTCCTCTTGAGGCTCTTCTTTCCTGCGCAGTTTGTTCATCTGGCGGATCATGAGGAAAATCACGGCCGAAACGATGAGGAAATCGATGATATTGTTGATAAAGGCTCCGTAATTGATCGTGACGCCGCCTGACAGAGGAAGTTTTAAATTTTTGAAGTCCATCTTGCCGAGCAGCAGACCGATCGGGGGCATAAGGATATCGTTGACGAGCGAGGTCACGATTTTATTGAAAGCGGCCCCTATGATAACGCCGACCGCAAGGTCCACAACGTTGCCGCGCATAATAAATTTTTTGAATTCACCGATGATTTGAATTTTCTTTGGTTGATTTTCCAAGTTCTATACAGCCTCCCTTTTACCCTCCTAGTCTATCAAAGGGGGCGGCAGGGAATCAATATACAATTAATAGAGGATTCGTTTGAGAACGCGTGTGTTCTCACCGTACTTCATCTTCATCTGCTTGGACTGTTCCAGCATGTACGCATACAATTCCTTCAAGCGGAGCTTCTGCGGCCGGATGGTCTCTTTCACTTCTCCGTTGACTACGATGTCGTAGACGATCATGACTCACTTCTCCTTTCGCTTACTGAACCCAGTATAAACGGCCAGTATTAAATCTACGTTAAATGTGATCGTCCATCCTGTGAAATTTACAGGTCCCGATAGAGTGTATGGACGACAACTATGTTCAATATATGCGAAAGGAGTCGGATTATTCCCGTTATATGGGAAATCGGTGCGGAGATTTGGTTAAATCCGCAAATGAAGATTAATGAATTCTGTTGATAGAAGGACAAGTTCCGATTATTTGTTTTTATCACAGTAAAGTGAAAAAAGGTGTGTATAACTTTGTCCACATTATCCGCCTACAAAACTCGCCAATTTTAGAGCCTATTCACAAATTACCCACAAGATATGCACATGGGTTTGTGGATAACAGAACGATTGTTCTAATTTTTGGCACATGGTAATATAATGACAAGTTAAGCAGGAAAGGTGGTTGGTATGAGACAGATTAGCGACGAGACCCTCGTTGAATCCTATTTCAAAGCCCTTGACCTTGAACTGGAATCGGAATTTGTCGATTTACTACTAGGCGAAATTAACCGGAGACATATTGTGCTGGAAGCTTATCATAGTGATGAAGCTGCGCTTGCGTAGCTTCTTTTTTTGTTCCGCGGTCAATAGAGAGGAATCAAGTCAGGCTTTCCGGAACGGCCAGCACGGAGCTTGCGCCGCATGTTTCGCAATAAAGCATATGCATGCATTCGTTTCGTGCGACATCCTGGTAGCCGTTGGTCATGGAAATATCCTCGATGGGCCGGTAGGGAGCGTAGGGGCCGTAATAATCGTTAACCCGTCCGTAGTCGGACGCGCTGCCGCTTCCGCAGTGCGGACAAACGGCGCTTAGCGCTTCCATTCCGTTGCAAACGGTGCAGAAAGAAGACAAAGGGCATTCCTCCTTTGATCGGCTCGCGGGTTCGCGGCGTCAAAGTTAGAATGCCCTCCGGGATTTATTTTCATTTGTAAGAGTTGACCGGCAGCTCTTGCGTCAGAACTTCATGTTGCTGCTGTGTCCCGGTGAAAGTTTGGCGGACGGATCCAGATAAACTTTCGCGTTGTTGACGGCGGTAGGCGCTTCTCCGAAGCCCACGGCGATCAGCTTCAGCTTGCCCGGGTAAGTGGTGATGTCCCCTGCCGCGAAGATGCCGGGTACGTTCGTCTCCATCCGCGAGTCGACTACGATCGAGCCGTTCTCGATCTGAAGCCCCCACTCCGCTATCGGGCCCAGGGAAGAAACGAAACCGAAATTAACGACAACGGCATCGACGTCAAGCACCGTTTCTTCTCCCGTCTTGACATGCTTGAGGGTTACTTTGCGGATCGCGTCGTCGCCTTCGAGTCCCGTGATTTCGGTCGGCGTCACGACGTTGACGCGTGAATTCATCAGTTTCTCCACACTGTGCTCGTGAGCGCGGAATTTATCCCGGCGGTGAATGAGCGTAACCTGCTCGGCGATCGGCTCCAGCATAAGCGACCAGTCGACGGCGGAATCGCCTCCTCCGCTGATGAGGACTTTCTGCCCGGCGAACGAGTTCAGATCGCTGACGAAATAGTGAAGATTCGTTTTCTCGTACCGGGCCGCTTCGGGCAGCTCCAGACGACGCGGTTCGAAGGCGCCGACGCCTCCGGTAATGATAACCGCCTTGCCGAAATGAGATTCCTTATCGGTGATAACCTCGAACAGGCGCTCCTCTTTCTTGACCACCTGCAGAACTTTCTCTTCCAGACAAACGTGAATGGGGAAGTGGTTCATCTGAACGGCGAGGCTGTTTACAAGCTCCTGGGCGGTCACTTTGGGAAATCCCGCCACATCATATATATGCTTCTCCGGATATAGAGCGGCAAGCTGTCCGCCCAACTGAGGCATACTCTCGATTAACGTAACGGATGCCTGGCGCATTCCCCCGTAAAACGCCGCAAACATACCGGCCGGTCCGCCACCGATGATGATCAGGTCTTTCACTTGGTCGTGCTGAATTCCGGTTTCACTCACTACTCGGACACCTCCACTGTTCTGCACATTGCTTTCTGTTCCATTATAAACGCCCGAAATGAGGAAATAAACCAAATAGATGAAGAAAAGCCGAGCAAACCGGTCGGCTATCATCCGGGAAGGCTCTTTCAAGGGAGCTTGTTTGGGACTAACTGCCCCTTAATTTAGTGGGAATTACTGGTCGAAAAACCTTCGTTTTTGAGGAAATTGTCCCTTGCTATTTAACAGGGCACATTATATGATTGCATGAGATTGGTGCTGCATTTCCGTGAAAAATGGCGAAATAGCCCCGCTTGAAGGATAGAGAGAGAAACATTTTCACGGACATATCCGTCAGAAGATATGTGTTAATTTTCACAATGCAAGCCCTTAAAAAAGTATGGAAGTGAGAGAGAACCAATGAGTAGAGTCCCAAGGATAGTCATATTGGGCGCTGGCTACGGTGGTGTTGTAACATCTTTACGTCTTCAGAAACTGTTAAATTATAACGAAGCGGACGTAACGCTGGTGAACAAGCATGATTATCATTATATTACGACCCATCTGCATATGCCCGCAGCCGGAACGGATAAACCTGATAATGCACGCGTCAATATTTCCTCTCTGATCGATGAATTCAAAGTGGACTTCGTTAAATCGACCGTAGTTCAAATACGCCCGGGGGAGAAGAAAGTCATCCTCGAAGACGGTACCTTGTCCTACGATTATCTGGTTATCGGTCTCGGCGGTGAGCCGGAAACGTTCGGAATCCCGGGTTTGAAAGAATATGCGATGACGATCCGCAGCATTAACAGCGTTCGGCATATCCGCGAACATATCGAATATCAATTCGCCAGATTCAAGCAGGAGCCGGACCGTAAGGAACTGCTCACTTTTGTCGTAGGCGGGGCGGGCTTCTCCGGTATCGAATTCGTCGGTGAGCTGGCGGACCGTATTCCCGAGCTGTGTAAAGAGTTCGACGTGGACCCTGCGCTTGTCCACATTTACAATATCGAAGCGGCTCCGACGGCTCTGCCCGGCTTCGATCCGGAGCTGGTCGAGTATGCGATGCGCCTGCTTACCGATAAGGGCGTCACGTTCAAAATCGCCACGGCGATCAAGGAATGTACGCCGGAAGGCGTCCTCATCGCCGGGGACGAATTCATTAAAGCGGGGACGGTCATCTGGACGGGAGGAATCCGCGGCAACCGTCTTCTGGAGGACGCGGGCTTCGAAACGATGCGCGGCCGCATCCAGGTCGATGAATTTCTGCGCGCTCCGGGTTACGACAATATTTTCGTAACGGGCGACTGCTCCCTGGTGATGAACCCCGAAGGCAGGCCCTACCCGCCGACGGCTCAAATCGCGACCCAGCAGGGCGAGAACTGCGCGTTCAACCTCGTCGCTTCTATCCGCGGGAACGCTTTGAAAGAGTTCGCGTTCGTAAACCGCGGCACGGTAGCTTCCCTGGGCAAGGGCGAAGCCATCGGCATTGTCGGGACGAAGAAAATGAAGGGCGGTACGGCGGCTCTTATGAAGAAAGTCATCGATATGCGCTATCTGTATACGATCGGCGGTCTTCCGCTCGTGGTCCGCAAAGGAAAGCTGCGTTAACCGGCTTCCCGGCCAGGCCAGGATGATCAAGACCGAAAGCCGCCAACGGCAGCCGTCCGCATAGGGCGTGCCGGGGCGGCTTTTTTTGCTGTACCATGGGATAAAGCAGCAAGGGAAGGAGTACATACGAAATGAGACACTGCAGTGTACAGGTGCGCGGTCTTCTGACGCGCAGCGAGCTGGACCGTTACAACGCGCTGATTGAAGTCGGCCACTATCTGGAGAACCAGAAAGAGTACGGTCACGTGGCCGTCGTGCAGAAGGAGATCGACATTCTCATCCTTCCGGCGATAGAACGGCTTAAGGAGAAGAGCCGCCAGCGCGACCGCGACACGGAGGACTACCTGCGCCGCAAAGCGGAGATGGAAGCCGAGATGAAACGGATCGCGGAGGAAGACGACGAGGACTGAACTGGATAAACAAAAGCCGCACTGAGGTGCGGCTTTTGTTTATTTCAGGCGAGAGGCTGCCGTCTTCGCGCCGGGGCATCTTGGCTGCGGGAGCCGCTCTATCCGCGGTCTTGCCAGCAGGGCTGCGCCCGCTGGTCCGTGCGCGCCGGGAGACGTCCCCGCGCTGCGAGGCAGCGGCTGTGCTGTGCGCGGGAGTCCCGCGCAAGCGCTCGCCTGCCTCGCGGTCCCCTGCGGCGGATCGCCGCCGCACCGCTGCGCCGGTTACCGCCCGGCGCGTCCGTGCGGGGCCGCCGCGGGCGGTGACCGGCACGCACGTTGACCGCGAACGCCGGCGGCTCTCTCCCGGAGGGCACAAAAAAGCCTGGACGTCTTCCCTAAGGAAAACGTCCAGGCTTTTTTGCTTGCCGCGGGGCGGCTTATACGTCCAGCAGACGGCCGAGGCGGTCATTGTCGAGCAGGTTGCCGACATAGAAGTCGCCGAACTCGCCGAAGCGTGCGCTCACTTCGTCGAAGCGCATTTCGTACACGAGCTTCTTGAACTGCAGCGCGTCGTCGGCGAACAGCGTGACGCCCCATTCCCACAGATCGAAACCGACGGAGCCGGTAATGATCTGTTTGACTTTGCCGGCATAACTGCGGCCGATCATACCGTGGCTGCGCATCATGGCTTTGCGCGAATCGAGGTCGAGCATGTACCAGTTGTCGCCGCCTTCGCGGCGTTTGTTCATCGGATAGAAGCAGATGTGCTTCGCTTTAGGCAGCGTCGGCTTCAAGCGTGCGACCACTTCGGGATTTTCCATCGGATCGGAGCCCGGCTTGGCCATGTAGCTGCTCAGCTCGACGACCGATACGTACGAGTAAACCGGGATTGTGTATTTGGCGAACGCCGATTTGTTGAAGGCGGTCTCCAGATCGTTCAGCTCTTCGAGCGTTTCGCGAAGCTGCATGAACAGAATATCGGCCTTCTGGCCTACGATGCTGTACAGCGCCGTGCTTCCTTCTTTATTATCTTCAATTGTTGCCCATTCGCCGATAAACGAACGAAGCTCGTCCTCTGCGCGCTTGCGCTCTTCGGGAGACGCTTCTTTCCAGGCGTTCCAATCCAACCGGCGGAAATCGTGCAGGGCGTACCAACCTTCTAATGTTTCGATGGCTTCACTCATAAGAAACGGAAACCCTCCTTTAATCTAGGGAAATTCGGGTCTTACCAATCTTTCTCATTGTATCGGCTCCGCTTTCAAAAGGCAAATGGACAAAAGGTGTCAAGCCTTTAATGTTCATGATGTGGACACTTTACCTGACTGTGGAAATTGCTTTACAATAGAGAGAAGAATGCGTAAAAGGAGTGGACCGATTTTGATTCAGTTGGTCATCGTCATCGTCCTGATGTTCGTGCTGTTTTTTGGACTCGGGTTTATTCTAAATATGCTGATGAAAACGACCTGGTTTCCGGTCTATGCGTTTGTGGCGCTGATCATCGGGCTGAGCTTCTATTACAGCGACAAAATGACATCGATTACGGCGGTGGATATCGCGCCGGTTATCGGCGGGCTCATCGGGGCCGTCGTGAGCGGGACAACCATCCGCACGCTCAGAATCAAAGGCTTCAAAATGTTCTAGAACGCGCTGTAAATACAGCCAGCAAAAGCCCGGAGCATCAGCTCCGGGCTTTCTTTTTAGAACGGATATTCAGTTGTCGGCTTACCGCAGCGGGTTAATACGAGTGGTAAGAATCGTGGTAGCCGTATCCCGCGTAAGGCTCTTTGGGAATGAACAGGGAAGCGACGATGTAAATCAGGGTGAAGGTGCCGAAGCTGAACAGGGCGCCGATTACGGCGATGAGGCGGACGACGGTCGGGTCTACATTCATGTATCGGGCAAGCCCTCCGCAAAGTCCGGTAAGCTTACGGTCTGTTCTGGAACGGAAAAGTTTATTCATGATAGAATCTCTCCTTTGATTTGGTCGATTGGGTCGATTAGTTGTCCGGAACCGGTCCGGCTCGTTTGTCTTGCGCCGTTTCCGTATTTCATGTCTTTATCTTACCGGATCGGGAGGAGAGCCAAAACGGCCCTAAGGCGGTTTTGGAGTTAGACTTTAGTCGGGGCGGCCCCTCGTCATAAAGGCCAGGTAACATTTTTCATTCCCTTCCTTGTCGAGATTTGTGGTAAAATGATGTTCAGACCTTTTAAGGTACGGATGGAGTTTGATGCTATGCGATTGACCAATTTGCTGCATTTTACAGAGAATCACCGGTTCTGCGTGTACCGGGATTTCGCGTTAAGCAGTCTTGATTATAAAATGCTGTCTTCGATCTATCAGCCGATGATCGGGGGCTATGCCGTCAGCTTGTACCATACGCTCTACCAGCAGGTTCCGTCGGACAAGACGGGCTATGCCGGGCTGGAGCAGCAGCGCAAGCTTTTTTTATCGCTGGAACTCGATCCCGGGGAGCGCAGCCGCAAGCTGTTCATCGAGCAGTCCTCGAAGCTGGAGGCCGTCGGGCTGCTTCAGACGTCGCGCATCTACATGCAGGACGAGGACGACTATATTTATGAATACACGCTGTCCTGCCCGCTGTCGCCGAACGAATTTTTCCGCAATCAGCATCTCACCCTGCTCCTGCGGGACAAAATCGGCAAGTTTCTGCTGCTGTCGCTGCGCGACGAGCTTACGATGCCGGAACCCGCGGAGCTGGCGGGGGCGGACAGCGAGAATTTGTCGGTGCCTTTCTACGAACTGTTCCGCCTGAACACCCAGGTGATCGATTACGAGCTGGAGCAGGCCCTGTATGAAGCGTCGGCCGGCAAACAGACGGCACAGGCGCTTGACGTGACGACCAAAGGCTATGCCTATGCGGATCTCATCACCCGGTATCCCCGGGAATCGTTTAACCGCATTTATGTCGAGAATCTCAAGTACAAGCCCGAAACGATGATCTCCATTAATATGGTCGCCAGAAAATACAGTCTTACTTTGCAGGAAACGGTCCGGCTGCTGGATGAGGACGGGATGTTCGACGAGGACGGCGAACTTCAGATCGACTCTCTGCAGTATAAGGCGAATTTGTATTTCCGCCAGGGCAAGAAGCGGGAAGAGGAGCGCGAGCGTTTCCTTCACCGTGCGGAGTCAGCCGCCCCCGGGGACAACACGGCCGAATCCGAAGAAGAAGCGCGGTCGGTGGAAATGCAGTACTACCTGGAGGTTCCCGCGTTCCTGCAGGGGTCGCACAATGAGCACCAGTACAATTCGCTCCTTAAAAACGAGCCGTACACCCTCGTTCTGCAGAGCTTTTTCACCCAGGGGCCGGTTCCGAACGGCGTTCTGGACATTTTCGAGAAAATCGATCTCAATTATAAGCTGAAAGAAGAAGTCATTAACGTTCTTATTCATTACATTCATATCGACAAACGCTCGTGGGCCAAATCGTCCATCGAAGCGGTCGCGTCGGACATGCTCGGCAAGCAGATCGCCTCGTTCGAGCAGGCCGTCGAATATGTGCGCCAACGGCTTCAGTTCCGGCAGCAGGCGGCTGCCAAAGCGGCGGCGGCCAAAGCTTCCGGCGGTTACGCGGGCAGAGGGAAAACCCGCACGGCCGGCAAGCAGATGAAGCCGCAGATACCGATCGTCCAGAACAAAGGGCAGACGTCCCGCGTGACGGAGGAAGAGCTGGAAGCGATGCTGCGCAAAGCGAAGAAGCTCGATGAAATGTTTAATTCCTGAGAGTTCTAGACAATGGCGGGAGGAGGAACCCCGATGGAATCCCTGTCCGAAATGCTGAAACAAATGCCCAAGAGCACATGGATGCAAAGGGCGGAGGAACAGGCCAAGCAGGTGCTGGAGGATCCGCTGATTCTGAAGCTTCGCGGACAGTATCCGCAGCTCGACGATCATACGCTGAAAATCAACATGAACCGTCTGTACCAGTATGCGACGGAGCATAAGAACTGCCTGAACTGCCCCGGACTGGAACGTTGCCCGAACGATATGCAGGGGCATTATACGATGCTTAACGTGGAAGATAACGGCGGCCGCACTTATATCCATGAAGAAAAGACGGCCTGCCGCAAATTTATAGCGAAGCAGTCCCAGGATGCGATCCGCAGCCGGATCCGCACGTTTCACATCGACGAGCAGGCGCTCAGCCGGGAACATACGTATACGGATATTTTGCGGACCGATATGGAGCGCGCCAAAGCGGTCGATTTCCTGAACGACTATGTGATGCGGACAACGGAAGAAGGGCTGCAGAAGAAAGGGCTGTACCTGCAGGGCTCCTTCGGTACGGGCAAAACGTTTCTGATGTGCTACATGCTTTATCAGCTGGCGAAAAAAGGCTTCACGGGAGCCATCGTGTACATGCCGGATTTTGCGGAGGATCTCAAGGGGATGTTCGGGGAGCCGCAAAAGCTGAAGGAGACGATCGAGACTGCTGAAGGAAACGGATCTTCTGGTCTTCGACGATATCGGAGCGGAAAATCTTAACCCGTGGCTGCGTGACCATGTATTGGGAGCGATTCTCAACTACCGGATGAACCGCAAGCCGACATTTTTTACGTCCAATTACGATCTGGACGCGCTGGAGAAGCATTTCAGCTTTACGAACAAAGACGGTGACGAAGAGTACAAAGGCCAGCGGATTATGGACCGGGTGCGGCCGTATGTCGAGGTCGTGACCGTAGACGGATATAACAAACGGGGGGCCTAGTGCCGCCCGTTTGTTCGTGAATGCCAAGAGCCGCCGCGGAATGCGATCCGCAGGCGGCTCTTGTGGTCCCGCTCCGCGGTATGCCGCCAGCATGCCGCGGAGCGGGGAAGGTGAAGCCGGAGGAAAGTAGTCCGGCTTATTTATTTTTGAGGCGCTCCAGATCGTGCGCGACCTGTTCGACCATCTGGACGAACGAGCTCAGCTCCTGGGAGCTGGCGGCCTGCGTGCGCGCGTAGATGGACGTCTGCTCGGACTCGCCGTGTACGGTGCCGAGAATCGTGCGGATCGCGGTCAGCTTGTCCTCGATCAGCTCCAGCGATTCGCGGGAGCGGGAGGCGAGCTTGCGCACCTCGTTGGCGACGACTTCGAAGCCGCGCCCGGCATCGCCGGCGCGGGCCGCTTCGATGGCCGCATTGAGGCCGAGAAGGTGGGTCTGCTCGGACACTTCCTTCATGAGAGAGCCCATCGCGTGGATATGGCCGACTTCTTCCTCCAGGTCTTTTAAATATTGATGCGACTTGTCCTGGGATTCCGCGGTTTGTATAGCCGTCTCGGCCACAATCTGACTGCTGCTGCTCAGTTCGACCATCATGGAGGCGAGGTCCTGAACGGCTTTGGAAATGCCGGAGAGCATAATGGCCTGATCATCGGCCAATTGCTGTATTTTAGCTTTCTCGTCATGCTCGTACGCTTCCAGAACGAGCTGCGAGTCAAGATTAAACATTTTCGTCAGGGCATGAACCACTTCAAGCCAGGCTCCGTCCGGAAGGACCCGTTTAAAATGACGGAGGGACAGATCAAGATAAAGCATGTAGGTTCCCAGGTACCATTCCGTTGTCAGACCGATCCGGGAATGCACTCTGCCTACGATAAGCCGGTTCTGGATATATTGTTCGTTCAGTACGCCCGAAGCCATGGACAGGAAGTAATCCGCCTGCGTCTGCTTCAAACGCTCCAGCGTGCTGTGCCGCGTGATCAGTTCTCTCAGCTCGGGTTCGGCGGCGATTTGCTCGTAGAGCTGCTCCACCACCTCTTCCACGACTTCCTTGAAAGCGGGTTCATTTACTTTTAGCAGCTGCAGGTCATTCTCGGTTATGCCGGTAAAACGCACCTGCTTCATCCGGTCATCAGACAATTGAATCAAAAAGGGCACCCCATTTTCTCTAGTTTCACCAGTTATTCGGAAGGGCGTAAAACGGCCTCTTACCAGAATTCTCCGTTTTGAGACCAAAGTCCTGCTTGATCGGGGACAAAAGGCAATTTTATCCCGCTGCCGCGGATGAAAACAAGAAAAAAACCTGTCCGCATATGCAGCAGGTTTCTTTCAGGCGGTCCGGATTATCCGATCACCAGTTTAATAATGACCCCAATGATGAAAATGATCATCAAAACGGCGAAGAATCCGCCAAAACCGAGGGCAACATCCATAAAGTCGTTGCGGGGCTCTTCATTGAGATGAAGTTCCGGATGTTTAGGATCGCTCATGCCTGTTCCTCCTCACTTGTCCGCCCGAAAATAAGCAGACGTAGGCTTATTGCCAGTATACCCATTTTTCGCGAAACTTGTAAAGATGCCCGGAGATTCAAAGCATGACAAAGTTGGCACAACCCGGAGGGATACCAGATTTTAGGGCTTGTCCTGTTCGGTTGAAAAACCGACACATTGTGGTATACTTTACATGTTGACAATATCCGGATCCGCTGAGGATTTCGATGAACTTTTAGATAAATGAGGAGGAAGAAATCATGGCGATCGTAAACGTAACAGACCAATCCTTTAAAGGTGAAGTAGAAGGAGAAGGCACGGTTCTCGTTGATTTCTGGGCACCATGGTGCGGACCTTGCAAGATGATTGCACCGGTTCTGGAAGAATTGGCTAAAGAGGAAGAAAACTTGAAAATCGCGAAAGTGAACGTGGATGACAATCCGGAATCCGCTTCCCGCTTTGGCGTTATGAGCATCCCAACCCTGATCGTATTCAAAAACGGTCAACCGGTCGATAAAGTCGTCGGTTTCCAATCGAAGGACGCGCTCAAGAACGTTCTTTCCCGTCACCAATAATTGCCTCGCGCAATCAAACGATGAGAAAAAGCTCTTTTTCTGCTATGCTGAAAAGGAGCTTTTTTTGTCATTTATCCGATAAAGACATAATTTTTTCGATGCAGGAAGCCTAAGGAGGGAGAGGCAGTGACAGAAGAACGGGGGGGAGAACCTCTCCACAGAATGACCCGCGAGGAAAGCGAAGAGCATATCCGCAACAAGCTGGCCTTGCTGCCGGATAAGCCGGGCTGCTACCTCATGAAGAACGCGGAAGGCACGATTATTTACGTGGGAAAAGCCAAAGTGCTCAAAAACCGCGTGCGTTCTTATTTTACCGGAAGCCATGACGGGAAGACACAGCGGCTTGTGTCGGAAATCCGTGATTTTGAATATATCGTGACCTCAAGCAACATTGAGGCGCTTATCCTGGAATGCAATCTGATTAAACAGCATTATCCGCGCTACAACGTGCTGCTTAAAGACGACAAGTCGTTTCCTTATATCAAAATTACCCATGAAGAACACCCGCGTCTGGAAGTGACGCGCAAGATCGTCAAAGATAAAGGAAAGTATTTCGGGCCGTATCCGAACGCGTTTGCCGCTCAGGAGACGAAAAAGCTTCTGGACCGGCTGTATCCGCTGCGGAAGTGCAAAACGATACCCGACCGCGTCTGCCTGTACTACCACCTGGGCCAATGTCTGGCTCCGTGCGAGCATGATATCACGCAGCAGCAGAATGACGAAATGGTGCAGGGGATTGTACGCTTCCTGAACGGCGGGCACGAACAGGTCAAGCAGGAGCTGACCTCGAAGATGCACGCCGCGGCCGAGGATTTGAACTTCGAGCGGGCGAAGGAGCTCCGTGATCTTATCGTGAACATCGACGCGGTGATGGAGAAGCAGAAGATTACCACGACGGATGTCGTGGACCGCGATATTTTCGGCTATGTCGCCGATAAAGGCTGGATGTGCGTGCAGATCCTGTACATGCGCCAGGGCAAGCTGATCGAACGGCATGTCACCATGTTCCCTTACTATGGAGACGAGTACGAGGACTTCATCACTTACGTGATGCAGGTTTACAGTGAGAATCCGGCGCTGCCGAAGGAGATCTTCCTGCCCGGGCGCAGCCGTGAGGAGCTGCCGGCAGAAAGCTTGAGCGCCGGTATGGAGGCAGCGGCGGGAGCGGCTGTCCGTCCGGCCGGAGATGAGGGCGGATCAACGGCCGGGAGCCTGCTGGAAACTCCGGAAGAGGCGGCCTCGCCGTCGCCGTCGCCGCTCGCCGGGGAAGCCGAGGAACACGCTGCTGCCGATTCTCGCAGCATGCCGACGACCGCGGAGCAGAAAGACGTGAAGGAAGCGCTGGAAAGCTGGCTGAAAGTGAAAGTGCATTTTCCGCAGCGCGGGCTGAAAAAGCAGATGGTTGACATGGCTAAAGACAACGCGCGTGTCGGCCTGGAGGAGAAGTTCCGCCTTATCGAGCGGGACGCCCAGCGTACGGTGCTTGCTGTCGAGAATCTCGGCAGCTGGCTCGGTACGGGGCCGGTCACACGGATCGAGGCATTCGACAACTCGAACATCCAGGGCTCCGATCCGGTGGCCGCGATGGTCGTCTTCACGGACGGGAAGCCGGACCGGAAGGAGTACCGCAAGTACAAGATCAAGACCGTACAGGGACCCGACGACTACGAGTCCATGCGGGAAGTTATCCGCCGCCGTTACGAGCGGGTACTGAAAGAGAACCTCGCGATGCCGGATCTGATCATCGTGGACGGCGGCAAGGGGCAGATGTCGGTCGCGATCGACGTGCTGGAGAACGAGCTGGGGCTGTTTGTCCCGGTGTGCGGCCTTTCCAAGGACGCGAAGCACAAAACCGCGATGCTGCTGGCCGGCGACCCCGCCGAAGTTGTGCCGATTCCGCGCGACAGCCAGGAGTTTTACCTGCTTCAGCGGATCCAGGACGAAGTCCACCGGTTCGCGATTACGTTCCACCGGGAGCGGCGGGCGAAGTCGATGGTCGTTTCGCAGCTTGATGCCATTCCGGGTATCGGGGAGAAACGCCGGAAGCTTCTGCTAAAGCATTTCGGCTCCGTTAAAAAAATCAGAGAAGCCGCAGTCGAAGACTTCCGGCCGCTGGGAATCGGCGAGAAACTCGCCGCACAAATATTGACCGCTCTACGGGGAGAACAAGAACAAGAGGAACCGTCCATTTAGACGGTTCCTCTTTTTTAGTACGGACGATCGCTTGCGTAATAAACAATCGCCTGCTTTCCGCTTGAGCTTCCTTCCGGCCGGTTCAGTGCCGAAGGGCGATGCCCCTTGCGCCGTGATGTCCGACTCGGCTTTATTAAGGGCTGGGCCGGACCACGGCATCGCGTAATAAGGGCCGATCATACGGCCGCTGCCGTGTAAGCGCCGAGTCCCTGGAAGACTGCGGCGGCTCTACTGTATGCGGATATATACGGATGTATTCGGACACATCGAAGCCGCTTCTAACGAAGCCGCCGCAGATCCTAGACGGGCCGCCTGTTGTGCCTGCCTGCGCGGATCATCCCCAGCTTGTGAAGCCAGGATACCGCCAGGGCGACGGCTGCCGGCAGCGCCATATAGAGCAGGCCGAGCGCAGGCGTGCTTGCCGTCATTCCTTCGCCCGTTAGCAGGGACAGGCCCATGAGGATGCTGTCCATTGCCGTATGGGCGAACAGGGCGGTAAGGAAGCCGTACCGCAGGAAGGCCCAGCCGAATACGATGCCGAGCACCGTTACCTCAATCAGCCTGGTGTAAACGGGGTAGATGGGGTAGGCGGTGTGCCCCGCCGCCCAGATAAGGCTGGGCACAAGCACGGCCAGCCATCTGTACCGGAGCAGCCTGCTGAACAGGGCGATGCCGAGCAGCCGGAAGGTGGCTTCCTCCGATATGCCCGCCGCCCAAGCCATCAGCGGAAGCAGGGCGGGCTGAAGCATGTTGCGGGGAGAGGACATCGGGTCGTTCACCGACCAGACGCCGAAGCCTTTCTCCGCCACAAGGAACAGCACCTGCTGGAGACCGAGCAGGAACAGGCAGAGCAAATACCCTTGCACCATGCCGCGGGTGACGAGCGAACCGAAGTCGGCGTCGCGCCAGCGGGGGATGACGGATTTTCCTTCGCGTCTCCACAAGGCTTCGCCCGCCGTGAAAGAGAAGTAGACGGCTGCGGCCATCAACAGTGTGACGAAGTTGATCAGCACGATCGAAAGCATCGCTTCCTGGCCGCTTCTCGTCAGTGTGCTGCCGGCTTTGTAGGCCGGGTACATGTTGATGTTGTTCATGACGTAGATCACGGCATACACGGCCGTTAACAGGACGCCCCGGGAAAAATCGACCGTTCTCCATTTAAGCACGGTGTAGCCCAGAGCAATCAGGGCCATCAGGGCATTGCCCCACAAGCTGATGCGTGTCCATATGGAGGCGGTATCCTCCTGGTGTTCCAGCCATGCGGTAAAAGCGGCTGGGAGAGCGAACGACTGGGTGAACGAGGAAACGGAGGCGCCCTCCAGTTCCACACCGATCGTCAGCTTCGCGTCCCCGACCGGCTCTTTCTGCCGCTCGAACAGCAGCTGGCCGGATTTGGCGGCAGGCGGACTGATCCGCTTGAACTCCGCCTCTTCGTAGCCCTGCTTCGCTATCGCTTCCCGTGCGAGCTTCTCCGCATCGAGAGCGGTCACGGCCGCCCGTTTTTCGCCGCCGGTGCCCGTCCAGCCGATGACGGCTTTCGTCGTCATATGGATATCGATAATCCACTTGCGGTCGGAGGGAGAAGGCTCGGCGAGCTCTACCCGGTAATAATCGACGGGTATCCGGCCGGCGTAGCTTTTGTCATACACCTTTTGAAGCTTCTCTTTGGTCAGGTAGCCGCTCAGTTCCTTTTCCGATTGATAGCTGACGAAAGTGCCGGGAGAGCCTCCGGCCGTAACGCTGCCGGTACCGCTTTCGACATCGGTGGCAGTCCGCTGCCGCAGCCATTCGACCGCCGCGTCCGCGGCCTGTTCTTTCGTAATGGTGGCTGCCGTTTCGTAAGGATCGGAACCGGCCGGAGCGGCCCCGGTATTGTAGATATAAACCACGGCCGCATACAGAAGGAATCCGGTCAGGGCCAGAAGCAGCAGCGGTTTATCCGGACCGTATTTTTTCATGGTCAGCTCCTTCTCCGATCGTTTTTTTTACCGTATCACAGTTTGCGTAAGGATGCCAATTCGTGTCTCCCAGTTAGCTGCAGGAAGATTGTCTAAGTTTCCTGCCGTAAAATCCGGTTAAAAGGGCTTTGTGCTTGTTTAATAACAGATATATAATGCGGATGATCATTTCTTCTCACAACTTCATACGCCGAATTTCCGCAGGAAAACGGGGGAACCATACATTGGGGTGAATTTTACCGCTTGTGCCTGAATCGGGCAGGGTAAATAGGGTGGCCTGTACATCCGAATCCGTCAGCTAACTTCGTAGGCGACCAGCAGGAACCATAACCGAAAGGGCAGTGGGACTCCAGTGTCTTTTTTGTGCTTCATATAGGAGGAAATCATGTGTTAAAAAAGTCGAGATTTACGCCGCCGCAGATTCTCGTTCTCGGGTTCGCGCTCATTATTCTTATCGGCTCCGGCCTGCTGATGCTGCCGATCTCGTCAACGGACGGGCTTCCGCTTCCGTTTATCGACGCCCTTTTCACGGCCACCTCGGCCACCTGTGTGACAGGTCTGGTCGTGGTTGACACCGGAACGCATTTTACGACGTTCGGGCAAATCGTAATTATTTCGCTCATTCAAATCGGCGGCCTCGGTTTTATGAGCATGGCGACGCTTTTTGCCTTCATCCTGCGCAAGAAGATATCGCTCCGCGAAAGACTGCTGCTCCAGGAAGCCCTGAACCAGGGCAGCATGGAAGGTATCGTACGCCTATTCCGGAAAGTACTGATTTACTCGCTGACGATCGAAGGAGTAGCGGCTGTCCTGTTCACGGCCCGCTGGTCGGTGGATCTCGGTTTTCCGAAGGGACTGTACTATGGCATCTGGCACGCCGTTTCCTTTTTCAACAATGCCGGGTTTGACCTGTTCGGTCCGATCACGGGCCCCTTCACTTCACTGACCGCTTACGCCGACGACTTTATTACCAATGTAGTGACGATGGGGCTCATCGTTCTGGGCGGAATCGGTTTTATCGTGATGTCCGATGTGATGGATTACCGGAAAACGAAGAGGCTGACCCTTCACTCCAAAGTGGTGCTGAGCGCCACAAGTATTCTGATCGTGACCGGAGCACTCGTGATTTTCATCTTCGAGTATTCCAATTCGAAAACGCTGGGCTCGCTGGACTTCGGCGGCAAGATTCTCGCTTCGTTTTTTCAATCGGTCACACCGCGTACGGCGGGGGCGAACACGCTTGATCTCGCCTCTATCCGCCAGGCCACTCAATTTTTTATGATCATCCTGATGTTTATCGGGGCTTCTCCGGGATCTACCGGGGGCGGCATCAAGACGACTACGTTTACGATGCTTGTTGGAGCCATCGTCGCGATGGTGCGAGGCAAAGAAGATATCGTCTTCTTCCGCAACCGTCTCGGCAAGGAACGAATTTTGAAGGCGATCACGCTGACGATGTTTGCACTTTTTCTTGTTATTTTTGTCACCATGCTGCTGTCTACGACGGAAGATCATGAGTTTCTTATGATTTTATATGAAGTGACTTCGGCATTCGGCACCGTTGGACTCACCCTGGGGCTGACTACGAAGCTTACCCTGTTCGGTAAGGTCATGATCGCCCTCACCATGTTCGCCGGACGTCTCGGTCCCCTTACACTGGCTTACGCGCTGCAGCCTAAGGCCGAGAAAGAGCTTTACCGTTATCCCGAAGGAAAAATCACGATAGGTTAAGGAGAAACAAAACAATGGCTTTCATTCAATATGCAGTTATCGGACTCGGACGCTTCGGTTCCAGTTTATCCAAAGAATTGACTCAGCTCGGGCATGAGGTGCTGGGCATCGACAGAGACGAAGAGAAAGTGGACGAGATGAGCGACAAGCTCACCCATACCGTAGTGGCGGACGCGACGGACGAAGAGGTTCTCCGCTCGCTCGGCGTCCGTAATTTCGACTGCGCCGTCGTGGCTATCGGGGACAACATCCAGGCGAGTATCATGGCCGCCATTCTGCTGAAAGAGCTTGGCGTCAAAACGGTCGTCGCGAAGGCGCTGACCGATCAGCATGCCAAAGTGCTGGAGAAAATCGGCGTGGACCGGATTATTTTTCCGGAGCGGGACATGGGCGTGCGGGTGGCTCATCAGCTTGTGTCGCCGAATCTTCTCGATTATATCGAGTTGTCCAAAAACTACACCATCGCCGAACTCGTCGTATCCCGGCGTATATCCGGTCTGACCCTGAAGGAGCTTGATCCGCGGGCCAAATACGGATGCAGCATCGTCGCCATCAATAAAACGGACGACGTGATTATCGCACCTACCGCCGAAGATGTCCTGCACGAGAAAGACGTTATGGTCGTTATCGGCACGAAAGAGCAGATCGATACGTTTGAGAGCCGCGTAATCCGGTAAAATAAGGGGCGTATGCGCATGGAGAACAGTTTTACACAGCTCATTGATTATGAGCTGTATTTATTTATCCTGATCGTGGTGCTGGGCATGCTGTTCGGCAAATTGGCGGGGTGGCTCCGCCTGCCCGATGTGGCCCTTTTTCTGATCGCGGGGATGATTTTCGGACAAGCGTTTCACTGGATCGCCGAGCCGAGCGGCTCGCTGACCAACCAGTTCATTCTGGTCGTAGGCTCGACGCTCATTCTGTTCGACGGAGGACGCAATATCCGGCTGAGCGGGCTGAAGAATGTCTGGATCTCCGTCACGCTGCTGAGCATCCCGGGCGTCATTCTTACGTGCGGGGCGGTCGCGGTCGCTTCCCACTGGTTTCTCGGCCTGCCCTGGCTGCACGCGCTTCTGCTCGGTGCCATCATATCTTCCACCGATCCGGCTACGCTCATTCCCGTGTTCAAGCAGGTGAGCATCCGCACCAAGGTGCGGGAGACGGTGGAGAGCGAGTCGGCATTCAATGACGCGACGGGCTCCATTCTTACTTTCTCGCTGATTGCCGTTCTTCTGGGAACGGAGCAGGTATCCGTCGCTTCCGGCGCATGGCAGTTTGTGAAAACCGCTTTGGGCGGGCTGGCGGTCGGCGCCGTTATCGGGTATGCGGGAGCCTTCCTGACCGCGCACGTCAAAATCGGTTTCCTGCGCGATTACGCGACCATTCTGATGCTGGCGGCGGCTTTCGGCTCTTACCTCGCGGGTGAGCAACTGGGAGTCAGCGGTTTTATGGCCACGTTCACGGCCGGGCTGATCTGGGGCAATTCCGATGTCTTCAAGCTGCATATGGAAGATAAGAAGCAGGAGATGAACCATTTCTCGGAAAATGTGACCGTTCTGATGCGCATGCTGATTTTCATTCTGCTCGGCAGCCAGGTTAATTTTCCGCTGCTCCTCAAGTATTTGTGGCCGAGTCTCGGCATTATTTTCGTGTTTATGTTAATCGCCCGTCCGCTGGCCGTGCTTGTCTGCACGCTGCCGGACCGCAAAGCGAAATGGACCTGGAGAGAGATTGTGTTCATGTTTTGGGTGAGGGAAACCGGCGTTATTCCTGCGGCTCTTTCCGGCATGGTGGCCGGGCTTGGCATCGCCCAAGCGGATCTGATCGCGTCCGTTACGTTTATGGCGGTGCTGATCACCATCCTGTTCCAGGCGAGCACCACGGCCTTTGTGGCGCGTAAGCTGGGCCTTGAGGAGGCTGAAGGGGGCATTGGAGGCGCAGACAGCGTTCCGCCCGCGAAGCCGAGACCGCAGTAATGGAAAGTTTCGCATTCGGAGAATAAAACCAATGGAAACCGTAACCGCCTTTGCTTCCCGCAGGGGCGGTTTTTTTGACGAAAAAAAGAACCCCTACAGGCCGTGGGGCGGACAGGTTCTATGCAGTGCTGGCAGGGGCGCTCAGACGGCCTCTCCGGAGCATCGGCGTGCTTGACGGCACAGCCGACATTCAGGCTTAACCGAAAAGCACGACGTATAGCCGCTTTACGGTGGGCATCACCGAGTGGGCACAGCCCATATACGGGTACAATCGAGATGCGGGCCTCATCGAGATATGGACAATCGGCATAAGGACACAATCGGCATAAGGCACAAGTGACATACGGGTGCAACAGACGTACGGGTACAACCAAGATGGGGCCGCCAACTTGCGAGGATAGCCGAGATATGGGGCCTCACCGCATAAGGGTTTCAGGCGCTCGCGCGGCTGCGGCCCTTGCCTGGTCCCGGCTTATTGGCTTAAGCCCGCGAAATGCGCCTTGGCCTTGCGGATGAAATGCGCGACCGCCTCGTTCTGGTGGGTTTCCTTCACGAAAATCAGCGAGGTGGTCCGCGGCGTTTTCATAAGCTCGGGCAGTTCCCGGACGCAAAGCCCGTCATGCTCGGACGAACGGTCGTGCAGGTACGACCTCGGCAGCAGTGTGGCCGCCTGGCACGTAACGACGAGCCGCATGATCGCTTCGAACGAGTCGATTTCCATTTTGACGTCGGGAAAAATAAAAAAGCGGTGAAACAGCTCGTCGGTGAGCACGCGGTACCAGGTGCCCTTGGAGAAGAGGATCATCGAGAGGCCGTTCAAGTCGGCGATGGACAGCTCCTCGCGTTCCAGGTAAGGATGGCCCTGCGGCAGCACCAGACAGAGATGGTCGTCGAAAAGAGGCTCGCAGGCAAGGCCGGGCTGGTCGATAGAGGAGGCGACGAGGCCGATGTCGACTTTCTTCTCTTTGACCATCATGACGATCTCGTGAGTCTTGCCGGTGAGGGCTTTCATGTCCGTAGACGGATATTCCGCCAGGTACATCGTCACGAGCTCGGGGAGTGTGGTCTGCAGCGTAGTCAGACTCGCTCCGATGGTCAGGCTCATATGGCGCCCGGCGGTTTTATATTCGTACAGAGTCTGCATGAAACGGCGTTCGCCCTGTCTCTGCTCCAAAGCATACTCGTATGCGATCTCGCCGGCCCGGGTCAAATCGAGTCGCTTGCCTTTGCGGGAGAAGAGCTGGACGCCGAGCTGCTCCTCGAGCTTCATGATCTTGCGCGATAAGGCAGGCTGCGACAAATTTAGCACCTGCGACGCTTTATTCAAGCTGGCCTGTTCGACAACGACAGCAAAAACGTCGAGATGTTCCATAATCCGTGCCTCCCTGGGGTTTAATTTCTTCTTATTATGCAAAAATATTATAATGAATATAAAAAAACAGCAATTCCATTATAAGCGATAAAGAGGTACGATGTATATGTCACCAGTTGTTCACAAAAATTTCGGCTCATTGTCGCTAATCCGAGGCAGGAAAAAGCGATGAGTGTGCCTTTTTTGGCGGTTGACGGTCCCCGGACAGGGGAGTACAATGGAATTTGGTTTTGTCTGGAATTGTCGAGACGTATCGTGTCGAGGCGAAAATTTGAGGGGGGAAGCATTACTAATGGGCAAGAACTCGTATTTTAACCGCAAGCTGCATTCCTTGCTTGGCGTTATTCCGGTTGGTTTCTTCTTGATCGAGCATTTGCTTACCAACTTTGAAGCAACTAAGGGACCTGAAGCGTTTGTGGATCAAATCAACTGGCTGAACAGCCTGCCGCTCGTGCTTGTGCTCGAGATCGTCGGGATCTGGATTCCGCTGCTGTACCATGCCGTTTACGGCCTGTACGTGGCGTTCACGGCCCGCAACAACGTAAGCCGCTACGGCTATTTCCGCAACCAGATGTTTTTGTGGCAGCGGATCACGGGGGTTCTTACCTTCCTGTTCGTGGCATGGCATTTCTTTGAAACGCGTTTTCAAGTGGCAATCGGCAACGTAGAGCATGAACGCTTAGGACAGACGATGCATGACATCGTATCTCAGCCTCTTTTGCTGACTATATACGTAATCGGCGTTATCGCCGCGTCTTTCCATTTTACAAACGGCATGTGGTCGTTCCTCGTCAGCTGGGGCATCACGGTGGGCCCGCGTGCCCAACGCGTATCTTCCTATATCTGGATCGGCTTGTTCCTTGTTATGTCCGTGATGTTCATCGCATCTCTCGTAGCATTTAAAGACCCGCAATTTCAGGAGCTTCCTGTCGTTAGCGGAATGATCGGAGGGGTGACCAGCAATGGCTAATTCAAAAGTAATTGTCGTCGGCGGCGGTCTGGCCGGCCTGATGGCAACCATTAAGGCAGCGGAAGCGGGTGTGCCCGTACAGCTTTTCTCCCTGGTTCCTGTAAAACGTTCCCACTCCGTGTGCGCCCAAGGCGGCATCAACGGTGCGGTTAATACGAAAGGCGAAGGCGACTCCACTTGGGAGCACTTTGACGATACGGTATACGGCGGCGACTTCCTCGCCAACCAGCCGCCGGTTAAGGCGATGTGTGACGCGGCTCCCGGCATTATCCACTTGATGGACCGGATGGGCGTTATGTTCAACCGGACACCGGAAGGTCTTCTTGATTTCCGCCGTTTCGGCGGTACGAAGTACCACCGTACGGCATTTGCCGGCGCTACGACAGGCCAGCAGTTGCTTTACGCGCTCGACGAGCAGGTCCGCCGTTTCGAAACAGCGGGACTCGTCACGAAGTTCGAGCACTGGGAATTCCTCGGCGCGGTCATTGATGACGACGGCGTCTGCCGCGGGATCGCGGCCCAGGATCTGCGCAACATGGAAATTCAGACTTTCTCTTCCGATGCCGTTATTATGGCAACCGGAGGTCCCGGTATCATTTTCGGCAAAACGACGAACTCCGTTATCAACACCGGTACGGCGGCAAGCGCCGTGTACCAGCAGGGCGTTTACTACGCGAACGGCGAGTTCATCCAGATTCACCCGACCGCGATTCCGGGCGACGACAAGCTCCGCCTGATGTCCGAATCCGCGCGCGGTGAAGGCGGACGCGTATGGACGTATAAAGACGGCAAGCCTTGGTACTTCCTTGAGGAAAAATACCCGGCTTACGGAAACCTGGTACCGCGTGATATCGCGACCCGTGAAATTTTCCACGTTTGTAACGACCTGAAGCTCGGCATCAACGGCGAGAACATGGTTTACCTGGATCTGTCCCACAAAGATCCGAAAGAACTGGACGTTAAGCTGGGCGGCATCATCGAAATTTATGAGAAATTCACAGGCGACGATCCGCGGAAGCTTCCGATGAAGATTTTCCCTGCGGTTCACTATTCGATGGGCGGCATCTGGGTCGATTACAACCAAATGACGAACATTCCGGGCTTGTTCGCGGCAGGCGAGTGCGATTACTCCGTTCACGGGGCGAACCGTCTCGGCGCGAACTCCCTCGTATCCGCTATTTTCGGCGGTATGGTGGCGGGTCCTAAAGCAATCGAATATATCCAAGGTCTCGACAAGCACGTGGAAGATATGTCCACCGCCATGTTTGACCGCGAGAAGCAGAAGCACACCGATCGTTACGAAAGCCTGCTTAAAATGGACGGCAAGGAAAATGCTTACGTCATCCACAAAGAGCTTGGCGAGCTGATGACTTCGAACATGACTGTCGTTCGTTACAACAAAAATCTCGAAGATACGATCGTCAAGATTAAAGAATATAAAGAACGTTTCCAGAATATCAACATGACGGATACGGCACGCTGGAACAACCAGGGCGTAGCCTTCACGAGACAGCTCTGGAACATGCTCGAACTTTCCGAAGCGATGACGCTGGGCGCTCTTCTGCGTAACGAGAGCCGCGGCGCTCACTACAAGCCGGAGTTCCCTGAACGCGATGACGACAACTTCCTGAAGACGACCAAAGCGAAGTGGACCCCTCAAGGTCCGGTTATCGAATACGAGGACGTAGACGTATCGCTTATCGCACCGCGTAAACGCGATTACACTACGGACAAGAAGAAGAAAGAGAAAGAGGGAGGGCATTGATCATGGCCGAAGCGCAAACAGCAGTACCAAGCAAAACGGTCAAGTTTATCGTCACCCGTCAAGACAGCCCGGAATCGGCTCCTTACAAAGAGGAGTTTGAAATCCCGTACCGTCCGAATATGAACGTGATCAGCGCTTTGATGGAAGTCCAGCGCAATCCGAAAAAATCGGACGGCGGCGAAACGACTCCGGTTTGCTGGGAGTCCAACTGTCTCGAGGAAGTATGCGGCGCCTGCTCCATGATTATCAACGGCAAAGCGCGTCAAGCCTGCGCAGCCTTGATCGACAAGCTGGAACAGCCTATCCGCGTTGAACCGATGCGTACGTTCCCGGTCGTAAGAGACCTGGTTATCGACCGCACCCGGATGTTCAACGCCCTCAAGAAAGTGAAAGCATGGATTCCGATCGACGGTACGTACGATCTGGGTCCGGGACCGCGTATGGCGGAATCGAAGCGTCAGTGGGCTTATGAGCTTTCCAAGTGCATGACGTGCGGCGTATGTCTGGAAGTTTGCCCGAACGTGAACGAGAAGACAAGCTTTATCGGTCCTGCCGCGGTCTCGCAAGTCCGCCTGTTCAACTCTCACCCTACGGGAGAAATGAACAAGGATGAGCGTCTCGATACGCTGATGGAAGACGGAGGCATCGAGGGCTGCGGTAACTCGCAGAACTGTGTGCGTTCTTGCCCGAAAGGCATTCCGCTCACGACTTCCATCGCGGAGATGAACAAGGACACCACGAAACGTCTTTTCAAAAAATGGTTGGGCATGTAATCACGCCTGCCCCGCATAGAATAAAGAATACGGCACTTCCGCGCAGCACTTCCGCGCGGAAGTGCTTTTGTTATGAAAAGAAAATCTGCGGCATGCTAATGAAATAAAGCGTAAGCGTTCCACGCCGTTTAGTTCGGAAAGAGAGAAGGGGAGCAACACCATGTGGAAAGCGATTATTCTAGTCTTCCTGGGAGCATGCAGTTACGGGATGCTCTCTACGTTCGTTAAATTCGCGTATGACGCGGGTTTCGAGCCGGGTGAGGTAGTAGGCGCCCAGAACTTGTTCGGCACGCTGATCTCGCTTGTACTCGTTCTGACGCTATCCCGCCATAAGATGAAGCCGGGGCAGTGGATTCCGCTTCTTATGGTGGGGCTGACAACCGGTTCGACCGGTATTTTATATTACAATTCGCTGCAGACGGTTCCGGCCTCCATCGCCATCGTACTGCTGTTCCAGTTCACCTGGATCGGCGTTATTCTGGAAGCGGTGCTGGAACGCAAAAAACCGAGCCGCGCGAAGGCGGTCTCCCTGGTTCTGCTCTTGATCGGAACGGGGTTGGCCTCCGGCGTGGCCGATCTGGGCTCCATCGATTTACCCGTAACGGGGGTGGTTCTCGGCCTGCTGTCTGCCGTGACCTACACCGGTTTTATTTATTTCAGCGGCAAGGTGAGTACGGGAGTTCCGGCAATCAACCGGACGTTGATGATGAATATGGGAGGGCTTTTGCTCGTATTCGTTTATCATACGCCGAGTTTTATATGGAACGGCGCGCTCGGGGAGGGACTATGGAAATATGCGCTGCTCGTGGGGTTGTTCGGAGTTGTTATTCCGACCGTGTGCTTTAACTACGGTATGCCGAAGCTGGGTACGGGTCTGGGTTCCATCCTGGGGGCGGCCGAGCTGCCCGTAGCGGTCGTGCTGTCGGCGGCGGTGCTTCGGGAGAACGTGTCATTGATTCAGTGGGCGGGCGTCCTGCTTATTCTTTTCGGAATCGCCTACCCTCACCTGCGGAGAGGAAAAGCAGGGGAGCTTAAGCCGGCTTGATTTTAAGGCGCAGCCGATCCCTTCTTGCGAAAAAACACAGAAAGAGCCGGAACGCGCCTGCGTTCGGGCTCTTTTCTTGCTCTTACAGATCGTTCGTCAGCACGACTTTGCCGATCGCGCTGCCCGACTCCAGGCGGCGGTGAGCTCCCGCCGCGCCGCGGAACGTGAACCGCTGCTCGTCCAGCAGCGGGCGCAGATGACCTTCGTCGGCCAGGCGCGCCAGACGCTCCAGCGTCTCGCCCTGATGCTTGCGGCCGACGCCGGTCAGAAGCGGCAGCACGGTGAACACCACGTGCAGCGTTAACCCCTTCGCATGAAGAGGGCTGAGATCATGCGTAGAGCGGGCCGCGATGGCGACGACATGCCCGCCCGTGCGCGCGGCGGCGAAGGAACGGTCGAGGTTATCCTTCCCGACCGTGTCGAACACGACGCCGAAGCCCTGGCCGCCGGCCGTGCACCTGCGGACGTAATCCTCAACCGGCTCCGTCAGGTAGTTGATGACGCCGTCCGCGCCCAGCCGCGAAGCGATGTCCAGCTTGGCGCCGGAAGATGCCGTCGCGAAGACGTCGGCGCCGCCCCATTTCGCGAGCTGGACCGCGATATGGCCGACGCCGCCCGCGGCGGCATGCACGAGCACCTGCTGGCCGGGCTGAAGCCGCGCCCGGTCGAACAGGCCCTGCCAGGCGGTAAGCGCCACGACGGGCAGGGCCGCCGCCTCGCTCATCGAAAGCGAGGCGGGCTTGCGGGCGATGAGCTCCGCATCGGCCAGCATATATTCGGCGAGTGCGCCGCCGAAGCCCTTGAAGCCGCCGGCAAAGCCGTACACTTCGTCGCCGGGCCGGAACTTCGTCACGTCTTCGCCCACGGCTTCGACGATGCCCGCCACGTCTCCGTGCAGGACCGCAGGGGCATGCGGAGCGAGATGCGGCATCAGTCCCTGGCGGATCCGCGTGTCGATCGGGTTGACGCCGCTGGCGGCGACACGGATAAGCACGTGCCCGGGAAGGACGTCGGGAGTCGGAATCTCTCCGACGGAGAAGGAATCCGGAGCACCGAATGTTTCGAGAAGAACTGCTTTCATGGGAAGCACCTCCGATAGGTTGACTGGGATGGAACCATTAGATTCATTATAAAACACCCCGCATAAGAATGGTACAAGCCCGGAAAAGCGAAAAACACCGGACTCCCCGAAGGGGGACCGGTGTTTGCGATGCCGTTTTTCGTATCACGTCACAGCTTGTTTATGAACGGGAGCCGGAGCATCTTCCTGGTGCTTCTCCTCCCGGTGTTTAAGAAATTCCCGGCCGTATTCACCGTGCGGATGTATGCCCGCGTGTTCCATTTGAATGGTGGAATGCGTAATGCCGTACTTTTCTTTCAGCGTTTCGTTAATGGCGAGAATGATGCAGAAAGGCTGAATTTTGTCGTCGATAAAAACGTGCGCGGTCAGAGAGTAATGATCGGTCGAAATCGCCCAAAGGTGCATTTCATGAACATCTTCGACGCCTTCGACTTTACCGATATCCCGGCGGATTTCTTCCAGATTAAACTTCGCGGGAACGGATTCCATAAGAATGAGGAAAGATTCTTTAATGATCCGGCTGCCGCCGATGAAAATAATGCCCCCGATTACGATACTGATCAACGGGTCGAACCACAGCAAGCCCGTAAAGTAAATGATTACCGCCGAAATGATGACCCCTACGGAGCTGAGCAGGTCACCGATAAAATGCCAAAGGGCACTCTGGACATTGAGATTCTCCTCTTCTTCCATACTGCGGTGCAAAACAAGCGTGAGCACCAGATTGACCACGAATCCGATGGAGGAGATGATGAGCATAAGTTTGAAATCAATGTTTTGCGGATCGTAAAACCGCTTGATTCCTTCAATAAGAATTCCGATAGCGATTACGGCCAAGGCCAGACCGTTGAGGAAGGAGGCGATAATTTCAAACCGCAGAAAGCCGAACGTATACCGGCTGTTGGGTTCCCTCGAGGCCAGGTAAATGGCGGTCATGCTGAGTCCGAGCGCAATAACGTCTGAGATCATATGGGCGGAATCGGAGAGAAGGGCGAGGGAATTCGACATAATCCCTCCGACCACTTCGACAATGGTGAAAAATAACGTGAGCAGAAGGGTAATCCACAGCGTACGCTTGGACGTGGATTGTTCCTTTACATGGTCAAGATGATGAAAATCGGTCATAGCTTGTACCTGCTTTCCGGCTTTTTTATATGGATGAACGGACGATAGTAGACACTTCACCAGGTTGTTCTGTTGGAATTATACGTCACGTCCCGAAATCCTGCAACGGCTGTTCTATGAAATAGGCAAAAGCGGATTTTCATAGGCGAATGCTGCCGAACCCGGGGAAGCTGCTGTCGGAATATAAGAGAACGCTTTCAATTTTGTTACATAAATGAAACATTTCTGTTACGTTCCTATAATGTAAGGGAGGTATTATAATAACCAAGACCCCCTTTTTAATATACAACGTTTCAGGCTTACCCCGTTGGTAAGCCTGCTTTTTTTGTCCGGAAACCTTTTTTCCTCTAACAATAACGTCCGGTAGCCTCATAATGAGCACGCTGATTTGAAGTTGTCTCTGATATTGAGACGCTTTTTTCCTGCATGATCTTCGGTAGGGAGGGGAAGCTATTCCAGGCAGTCCGAGAAGGCGCCCAAACTACGTTACCGGAGGGACTACACGATGTATAACAATTACAATCAACAGCTGCAGCACTGTCAGCAAACGGTTCAACAGCTTATCCAGCAAACCCAGCAGGCAAGTGCCGTATATCAGCAGCTGCTTCAACAAGAGCAGCAGAACGCCCAGCAGCTGGAACAGCTTGCCCAAAGAGAGCGTCAAGCCAGCCAGATTATCCAAACGGCTCTTCAAGGCCACAGCCGTGCCGTCCAGCAAATGCAGCACGTGTCGCAAATTTGCGGGCAGCTGGAGCAATCTTTCAACAATACCGCTATCTACTCTCAGCAAAATAACAATTCCGCCGATTACCGCTTCCAGTAATTTCGTTACTGTCTGATAACGGTTCAAAAGCAGACGGCTGAGGCTTCATGCAGGTAGAGCGTTTTTTCAACTGCTTCCGTTAAGTGGAATGCTCAAGCAAACTAAGCTTCGAAATCAAAAAAGAAACCGGCCGTTTGAGGGCCGGTTTCTTTTTGTTTTTTTAATAAGGAGAGTGTTACAGGGAGACGAGAACCCGCTCTTTATTGCGGAAGAAACACCATTCTTTAAAGCCGATTTCTTTCAAGCGTTTGCTTACCAGTCTCGAAATCGTCGCCGACACGCTGAGGAACATGGGCGTCCGAGCCGAAAGTGACTTTTACCCCGTAATGAAGGGCTCGTTCCAGTATAAGATCGGACGGATACCAGCCGCCGACGGTTTTGGTTTTGCCTGAGGTGTTGATTTCAATCGCCACGTCCTCTTCCGCGATGACTTTCAGAGTTTCGTCCACTTTGGGAGTGGGGATGTCCGAGAAGGCGGGATAGAATCCTTTCATCGCGTCGATATGACCCAGTATCTGAAACAATCCGGCCCGGGCCGACTGCTGGATGAGATCATAGTAAGTTTCTTTATGGACGACATGCTGGGCTTCGTCAAGCCCTTTCCACCGGTTCTTGTTGAAAATGCTGACGCCTCCGGACAAGTGGACCGATCCGATAATATAGTCGAACGGGAATTTCTCATACATGGAGCGGTACAAGTCCAGATGCTCCGGGAAAAAGTCGGATTCGACGCCCAGCAGCACTTCGATTGTGCCCGCGTATTCTTTCTTCAGGCTCAGCACTTCATCCACATAGGCGGCAAAGGCGCTTTTGCCCATGGCGATCCCGGGAAACAACTGGTCCTGCTCGCTGTAAAAATAAGGGGAGTGATCCGAAATGCCGATCACGGACAAGCCCGCTTCAACCGCCGCGTCTACGTAGTGACGAATGGTCCCCGTTGCGTGCCCGCATCTTTCGTTGTGCGTATGAAGATCGAATTTCATTAGTAGCCCTCCTATTCGGAACCGAGAAATTGAGTTTCCGGCATTCCTTTCAAATCCTGCAGGAACTGGTGCATCGCGGAGTTGAGATAGCGGCCGGATTTGTACACAACACCGACGGGATGAGTGATATCGAGCTCGTCTACTTTCACCATTTTCAGTGTTCCGTGGTCGAGATCGTTGACGACAGACAACTTGGAGATGATGGCGGCGCCGAGATTCAGTTCCACCATCCGTTTGACTTCTTCGCTGCTGGACAGCTCCATAACGATTTGCGGGTTGATATCGTATGTCTTGAACACCTGGTCCACGAACCGGCGTCCCGCCGTTTCCGGCGACAGCATGATAAAGGGCAGATTACGCAGCTTCTCGATGGAAATATGTGCGTACCGGCTGAGCGGGTGACTGGTGGAGACGATGAGCTCGAACGTGTCGTAGTACAGGACGGAAGCTTCCAAAGACGGATATTTTTCGTAGAGATATGAAATGCCGATATCTACACTGCCGTTGTCGACACTGGCCATAATTTGCGAAGAGGTCATGGAATGAATGGTGGTTTTGATTAAAGGGAACTGGTCCTGAAAATAAAACAGAACCCGCGGTAAAATTTGCATGGCAATGGACGTGGTCGTCCCGATATGGATATGGCCCTGGGGAGTCTGGCTCAGATCGGCCAGCCGCTGCTTCAAATCCTCGACGGTGCGGAGGATTCTTTCGGCATGCTCCAGAAACAGCTTGCCGCTGTCCGTCAGCGTTACAGGCTGGTTGCGGTCGATCAGAATCGTCCCGAACTCTTCTTCCAAGCTTCTAATCTGCGCAGAAACGGCCGGCTGCGTCAGGTTGAGAAGTTCGCCTGCCTTACGGAAACTCATCGTCTTGGAAATCGTGATGAGCGTCTCCAATTGATTGAGATTCATGGGCAGCCCTCCGATATAAGTAAAATTTATCGAAACATGTAACGAGATAACTTAAATTTAGTTTTATTATAAAGGATCGCCGGGGAGAGTTCAACGAACGTTTGTAAATAAATGACAATGAAGTCGGCGTACGATCAGGTAGACCGTGTTTGACGAATGAGGGGGAAACGGGCATCCTTCCTCGGAAGAAAGTCCGCTTCACATAGCTAAGATTCCGTTACTTACCGGCATTGGGCCGGATTATTTCATGAGGCTGTTCCATAAATGAGGCAGGTCGCGGCAAATCAGATCCGGTTCGTTCCCGGACTTCGAAATCTGTTCTTGAACGTTCGTCTCTGTGGCAAGACCTGTAAGCACGAGGGCAGTCCGGCAGCCGGCCGCTATCCCCCCGCCGATGTCCGTCGCGGTATTGTCGCCGATCACCCACGTGTCTTTTGCCTGCAGCCCCAGACGGGCCAAAGCATAGTTCATAATAACCGGCGAGGGCTTGCCGATGACGACCGGGTTGGCACCGGAAGCGGTCCGGATGAGGGCACCGATGGAGCCGGCTCCGGGAATCAGGCCCCCGTCGGACGGAAGCAGGTGGTCGGGATTCGTCAGGATATACCGGGCGCCGCCGAGCAGATGCCTGACCGCCGATGCCAGCTTGTCGTAGGTGAGCTGCCGGTCGATACCCTGAACGACATAGTCCGGTTCCTTCTCGGTGAGCTCGAATCCCGCTTCCTGCAGAGCGTTCCGCAGTCCTTCTTCGCCGATGCAGAAAACGCGCTTTCCGCTTCCGTGTTCCAGCAAATACTGGACGGATGCCATGGCCGTCGTGTACACGCGGTCGGGGCCGATTTCTATGCCCATTGCGTTCAAATGACCGGCTACCTGTTCCGGCGAGCGGGACGAATTGTTGGTTACAAGAAGATAAGGAAGCCCGTTCTCGTTGAGCAGCTCCACAAACTCCTTGGCGCCGGGTATGGCTTCGTTCCCTTTGTATAATGTGCCGTCCAAATCAATCAAAAATCCGTGCATGTTTTGGTCACCTCACCTTTAATCGTACCAAACGGAATGCTTCCTCACAAGCGCGGTCATTTCTGACGTGCAAAACGGTTCGGCGGCGTCTAATCCGGTAAATGACCGATTCGCTTCGGACCCACATGGTGAAACCACGGGAATGGGCAAGTAGGACCGCCGCTTGATTCCTTTCCCGATTGCCTCCGCTTTATAGGTCCAATGATAAGAAAGTCTCAAAGCTGACATGGATAAAATAGGACAAAAGAAGTATACGGACAAAGAATTTTACTATATAATGTAGAAAAATGTGTAAGTTGGTTCGTGAAAAATCCGACATGAGTGCCTAAACCGGAGGGACGGTTTTATCACCTCGTGAAATCAATTTGTTGTTCCTATATGTTGGTAAAGGGGTTAAAGAGCACATGAAAGCGGAATACATCAATCCTTTTCTGGAATCCGCGCGGCTTGTTATCGAACAAGTGGCGAACGTGCGTCCGACTACCGGTAAATTGTCTGTCAAAGATATTTACTTTATCGAACGTTATGTATGGATACAAATCGGTATGACCGGTCAAATGCAGGGAAACATACGCTTCGGCTTTGAAGAGTCAACGGCACTGCGGATGGTTTCCGCTATGATGGGCGGATTTATTTTGACCGAACTGGACGAAATGGGACACAGCGCGATTTCCGAGCTCGGAAACATGATCAGCGGCAATGCCAGCACGATCTTGTACAATCAGGGCATCAAGGTTGACATTACGCCCCCCAAGGTCGTCACGGGAGACATCCATGAGGTGGATGCATTGAAGGCGCTGACGGTTCCTCTGCTCATGGACGGAATCGGAGAATTGGATATTCAGGTTCTGCTCGCTTAGATTAACCGGACCAAGCCGGAGAACCGCGATTAGACTGCTTCTATAGAAGCAGTCTTTTTTTGATTCCTTTTTTCGCGGGATGGAGAAGAGGGAGCGGCCCATTTGTAAGCCAAATTCTACGAAATTTTATAATCATCAATTACATATTTGACAATATAAGTAAATAAGTACTATGGTGAAGGCAAAGCATCGTTCAGCTTTTTATGGAAGGGGGTCCGCTAAGTCAAGCATGCTGAATTTCGGCTACTATTATGCGCTTTTTATCAAAACGGGATTGCTCCTTACCCTTGGCGTAGCTGTGCTCTCCTCCCTTTACGTAACGAAGGCCGAGCCGCCCCCCGACACCACAGCCTTGTCTTACCCGCTGCGATTCCAAAACCTTACCATTAATCAGGGGTTGTCCCAGAACAGCATTATCGACATCGTCCAGGATCCTTCGGGTTTTCTATGGTTCGGCACGCAGGACGGTCTTAACCGGTATGACGGGTATTCGTTTGTTATTTACAAAAACGACATGAACGATCCCGACTCGTTATCGGACAATTGGGTCACGGACCTTTTTGTCGACTCTAAGGGGAATCTCTGGGTCGGGACCTACAACGGCGGAGTAAACCGCTATGATGCCGCTTCCGGGAAATTCAACCGTTACAGGAGCGATTCGGGACAGCCGAACCGTCTCAGTTCGGACTCCATAAAGTCGATTAAAGAAGATGCGCGGGGGAGAATCTGGATCGTGACCAAAGACGGCGGACTCAACCTGCTGGATCCGGAATCGAATGAGTTCAAGGTCTACGATCTGACGGCCGCAGACTCCGGCGGACCGATGCCGGCCCGCATAAGCAGTATGACGACGTCACCCGACGGCAGCATCTGGATCGGGACCGAAAATGCGGGGGTCATGCAGTTCGATCCGGAGAAGGAGCGGTTCGTCTCCTATCGTCATATTCCTGGCGTAGGACAGTCGCTCGTTAACGATAGTGTTAAATTTGTTCACCGCGCCTCGGACGGGTACATCTGGATCGGAACCGACGAAGGACTGGACCGGTACGATCCGAACGGCAAGATCTATACACATTACGGAAGCACCGGCGCAAGCGGGGCGCTTCCAGGAAATGAAATCACCAGCATCTACGAAGATTCGAGCCGCCAATTGTGGATCGGCACGACGGAAGGACTGAGCCTGTATGTCCGCAGCAAGGATGCTTTTTATTCTTACCGGCACAATCCGAAGGAACCGGAAAGTTTAAGCGGCAACTGGGTGTTTTCCATTTTTGAAGACGCATCGGGATCCCTGTGGATCGGAACGAGAGACCAGGGCATTAACAAAGCGAAGCCCGGCATGTTTTCACAGGGAAGAATCGATAATCTGGACGGAAGCGGCGTATGGAGCCTGTATGTGGATGCGCTGGACCGTGTATGGGTAGGAACAGATAAGGGCATCGAGATTCATCCTGTCTGGGGAACGGGAGCCGCGGAGAATGAGGGCGATGCTTCAGCAGGTAAGGCACAGGGGAACTCGAAGGAGGTGGCCGGATTAGATGGTGCCGGCACCGTCCGCAGTATTATAAAGGATGCGCAGGGGAATATTTGGGCCGGAGGCGACGGAGGTTTATTCTTGTTTGACCGGCATTCGGAGCGGTTTAACCGGTTTCAACTGGAGCTGCTGGGCGGATTGAAGGACGAACGCATCCGTTTCTTGTATGAGGATAAGCAGTCCCAATTGTGGATCGGGACCTATTCGCACGGACTGGGCAAATTGGACGCTTCCCGCACCCGTCTCCAGTCCGTTCCCGTCCCATCGGACGGTGAGCAAGCTGCAAGTGTCTGGATCACATCGCTGCTGGAGGATTCTTCCGGCAATCTGTGGATCGGAACGAACGAGGGATTATTCCGGATGAAAGACAGTATGAGCGTTAAAATGAACATCCCGCCGTTAGCGGCGACTACGGACAAACCGCGGATCCGTTCCATTCTAGAAGCGTCCGACGGCACGATCTGGATAGCGACGTTCGGCTCGGGATTTCTGCGCTACAAGACTTCGACCGACCATTACGTTCATTATACGGAAAAAAACGGGCTCGCCAACAATACCGTATACGGTATCCTGGAAGACCGGGAGGGGAATTTGTGGCTGAGCACAAACCGGGGCTTGTCCAAATTCGATCCGGACCGCGAAACCTTCTCCAATTATGACAGCAGTCACGGATTACAGAGCAATGAATTTAATGCGAACGCTTTCTTTAAGTTTATAAAGGCGGATGACGAGATGATGGTTTTCGGCGGGGTCAACGGCTTCAATTTGTTCCGGCCCCGTCTTATCGAGAGTAATACGTATCAGCCGCCGGTACGCATTACCCGATTCGACGTTCCCGGAAGACAGATTTTCCAGCCCGGAACGGCTGTCGAAGCGGGGGGCCCCGTCACCCTGCCTTATCAGACCAGGACCGTCTCGTTCGAGTTCTCCTCGCTCGATTATACGAATCCGGAAAATAACCAGTACGCCTACCGGCTCGAAGGTTTCGACCCGGATTGGGTTCCGGCGGGCCGCCGCCGCTTTGCCAGCTACACCAATCTGGAGCCCGGCACGTATACCCTCCATGTGAAAGGAACGAACAGCGACGGCTTGTGGAGCGGAAAAACGGCATCTTTTACCCTTACGGTGGAAACGCCGCCCTGGAAAACCTGGTGGGCCTACTCGCTCTACGCCGTTACCGCCGCATTGGGCTACTCCGCCTGGACAAGGAAGCGAACGAAACGGCAGGAAGCCAAAATGGCTATGCAGAAGAAGGAGCTGGAAATCAGGGAACAGGAGCTGGAAAGAGAGCGGCTGCTGAACAGCGAGCTGACTAAGCTCGACCAGTTAAAGGACGAATTTCTGGAGAAAACGTCTCATGAGCTGCGGACCCCGCTCCAGGGGATTATCGGCATGTCCGAATCGCTTCTGGACTACGGGCAGAAGATGGAGAAAGACGACCTGACGACCGCAAACTTATCGCTGATCTTAAGAAGCGCCCAAAGACTATCCCATCTGGTGGAAGAGGTCATGGATCTTTCCAAAATCAAGCACGAGCAGATGACTCTCCAGCTTGAACCGACCTCCATGAAATGGATTGCCGATACCGTCGTTTCATTCGCTGTCCCTCTGCTGAAACAGAAGCCGGTGAAGCTTCTGAATAGGCTGCCGGAAGACCTCCCGCTTGTCATGGGAGACGGAGATCGTCTTCAGCAGGTGATGTACAATCTGATCGGCAACGCGATCAAATTCACGGAAGAGGGACGCATTGAGGTATCGGCGGCCGTCCGAGGGGCCTACCTGGACATCTCCGTAACCGATACGGGCCCGGGTATTCCGGAGGGAAGTCTGCCTGCCATCTTCGACGCGTTCGAGCAGGACCGCCATTCCGGTCTCATCCCTTCGGACGGGCTCGGTTTGGGACTTGCCATATCGAAAGAGCTGATTGCTCTGCATGGCGGGGACCTCAGGGTTTCTTCGGTGCTTGGAGAAGGCTCCGTCTTTACGTTCTCCATTCCGCTTTATGCGGGTTCCGTTCCCGTCCAAGCGGAGACCGCCTGCGGTCAGGAGAATCCGCCGGAAATCAATCCTCTTGACTTCAAAGGAGAAAGTCTTGAAATCCTGCTGCCGGCGGAGACGGGAGACCGGGCTTCCCTGCTGCTTGTCGACGACGAGCCGGTTATTCTGCAAGTACTGATTAATCATTTGTCTCCTCTGTATAATCTGACGCTGGCGACCGACGGCGAGCAGGCTTTATCCCGCATCGAATCGTCGAGGTTCGATCTTGTTTTGCTCGATGTGGTGCTTCCTTCTAAATCCGGCTATGACGTTTGTAAAAAAATCCGTGAACAATTTACCCTTCACGAGCTGCCCGTCATTCTGATCTCGGCCAAAGGCATGGCGGCGGATATGGCGGCCGGGTACGAGGCGGGAGCCAACGATTACGTGACGAAGCCGTTCACCAGACAAGAGCTGTTATCCCGGATCGACGCTCACTTGCAGCTTAAGAAGATGCAGAAGCCTCTGCTCACCAAGCAGGAAACCCGTATTCTCCGTTATATTCATCAGGGTCTGACAAATTCGCAGATTGAGAAAGAACTGAACATCACGGAAAGAACGATTACAAACCACGTGAATTCCATTCTAAAGAAAACGGGCGCCGCAAGCCGGTTCGAGGCTGCGAGAAAAGCGGCGCAGAAAGGTCTGCTCGATGTGTAAGTGCCCGCCGGGCGCAAAACTACCCCCATAGCGGGTAGTTTTTTTATGTCCGCCACCTACCAATTCCAAATTAGTAGGCCTTCCAAACGCAAAAAGGTAGTTATGCGGCCCCCGAAACGGATGCTACGCTTGGCATGTACCACAAAAAACCATTTTGAAGGAGTGTTAATCATGAATTTCAAAAAAGTCGCAACAAGTTCCGTACTCGCCCTGTCGCTGTTGGTTTCCGCCGCACCCGCTTTTGCAAGCACGGTCGCCCCGAACGCCGTTGCATCCAGCGTAACGCCTAAAGCCATCATTAAACGTGATGTTGTAAAAACGGAAAACGTTTTTGCCAACTCCTTCACGGAAAACGGAATTACCTGGTACCTGAAAAGCATTTCGTACTCGGGCGGCTATTATATCGGTCATTACGAAGCTAACGTTTAATACCTGCCTGTTCTAACGAAAGTAATCCCGAAAGAGTAACCCCAAAATTCCCTTTGAATAAACAGTGTAACTTTCGCTGTTGACTTCAAAGGGAATTTTTTTATGCGCCAGGTTAAGATCTCGGCGGTGGGTGTGAACGGTTCCAGCCCTCTCCGACCCGCCGCACGGGACTCAAGCGCCGCTCTCAGTAAACACAGCGGAATAAAGTCCATCCCGCCCGCCCCAGCCTGGTGAAGAAATGCCGCGTAAGGTATACTAAGCCTACAAGCGTCACCGGAAGGGGAAGAAGCACATCCATGAATATTGAAGGCAAAATAGTCGTCATCACCGGAGCTTCCAGCGGAATCGGCGCGCAGACCGCGCGGGCGTTGGCGCAGCGCGGAGCCGTGCCCGTCCTTATGGCACGGTCACGGGACAAGCTGGAAGAGCTGGCGGCGGAGATCGGCGGGCAGTGCGGCGTGTACCGGCTCGATGTACAGGACACCGTCGAAGTGAACCGGGTATTCGCCGAAGTTACGGCGAAATACGGCCGGATCGACGTTCTCATCAACAACGCGGGATTCGGCATATTCGAACGGTTTGTGGACACGCCGCTGGAGCAGTTCGAAGAGATGATGGACGTGAATTACCTGGGCATCGTCCGCTGCACGAAAGCGGTTCTCCCGGCTATGATCGCATCGGGCTCGGGCCACATCGTCAACATCGCTTCCATGGCCGGCAAAATCGGATCGGCGAAATCGTCCGGATATTCCGCCACCAAGCACGCCGTGCTCGGCCTGACTAACTCGCTGCGCCAGGAGCTGGCCGGCACGGGCGTCCGGCTGAGCGCCGTCAACCCGGGCCCGATCGATACCCCGTTCTTCGAACGGGCGGACCCGACAGGGAACTACGTCAAGAACATCAGCTGGTTTATGCTGAAGCCCGAGAAGGTGGCCGGGGCGATTATTCGCGCGGTCGAGAAAGACAAAGCGGAGATCGACCTACCTTTTATAGCGGGAGTAGGCACGAAACTGTATTCGCTGTTTCCCCGCCTGCTGGATAAAACCGCGCAGCGTATGCTGAACAAGAAATAAGCCAAGAAAAAAAGCGGCTCTCCCGAGAAGGAGAATCGCTTTTTTAATCCGTTGTTTGGTGAGGCAAAACTTGCGGGAAAAACGGGAACCGGCCGCTCCGGTCAGAAACCTTGATTTTGACCGGTCGTTCTGCTTACTTCCTGAACGATTTCTTCGTCCGTCAAACCGTGAGCGTTGATGACGGAAGCGGAGGTGACGGCGTCCGCAAAGCCCATCACGTTCTGGTCCAAACCGGAAATAACCACGCAGGACGCTCCGTCCGCCTGATTTAACGAGGTAACTTCGTAGCCGCTGCTCTGCAGGGCCTGCTTGACACTGGACAAGGTGTCTTCTACTGCGATTTTAGACATATGCCTTCGCTCCTTTATAAGGGATCTCCGGCTTATTGTGGCTGTGCGGACGGAATCTTATTCAGGCTTGCCCCGGCTCGCTTTCTGCCGTTCGTTGAGATCGCGTATTTCCTCGAAAATCGCCCGCATTTGCGCTTTGGCTTCGGGATGCGAGCCGTTCCAGTGATTCGTCAGGGCGGGCATCGCTTTATGTAAGTGTTGATAGATGGCCCAGATTTTTATTTTCTCGGTCATTTCGGAGGAATCGTCTCCGGTCAACAGCTCGGCCGCTTTGGATACGAGGGCGTTAAACTCGTTTTCGAATTCTTGACTCATAAGATCATTCCTTCCGTATGAAAATAAGATACTTCCAGTCTATCGGAAGCCAGGGGGACTGTAAAGTTTCCTCCGCGGGGCAACCGCATCCGCATCTGTTCATTCTTGCAATCACGACGTTTACATACAAGGAGGCTGTACAAACATGTCGGAATCCATTCAATCGGGTAAAAAAATCAGCACCCTCTCGCCAGTCACCCTCTCGCCTGCCGTGCGCGCGGCAGGCGGAAGCGAAGCGGGAACCCTTAAAGACGGCCAGCTCCTGGAGAAGGAGCTGTTGTCCCGGCACGCGAGAAACGTGTCGCTGTACGTTGTGACGTATGCGGCCCAGGGACTTCGCGTGAAAGGATACCTGGCCGTACCCGAGCACGCGGAGCCGCTGCCGGCCGTCGTCTACTGCCGGGGAGGCATCCGGCGTGTCGGGATGGTACGTATCCGCCGGATCGTTTCGATGGCGCGGCGGGGCTACGTAGTCTTCGCGCCTTTCTACCGCGGCAACGAAGGGGGAGAAGGACGCGAGGACTTTGCCGGTGAGGACCGGTACGATGTGTATCACGGGCTGCTGATGCTGCGGGATCTGCCCGAGGTCGCTTCCGTACCGGTCTCTCTGATCGGCTTCTCCCGCGGCGCCCTGATGGCGCTGCTGGCCGCCAGAGACTGCGAGGAAGTCGGCCCTGTCGTCGTATGGGGCGGCGTCAGCGACCTTCACGACACATATGAGGAGCGGGTCGACCTGCGGCGCATGCTCAAACGGGTAGTCGGCCATCCCCTCAAGCAGGCCGATGAATATATCCGCAGGTCGCCGGCCAGATGGGCCGACCTTATCGAGTCTCCCGTGCTGATCGTGCACGGAACGGCCGATCCTCAGGTAAAAGTTTCGCATGCTTACAAGCTGGCCGCCGCCCTTGAACATGCGGGCAAAGATCACACCATGCTTATTTACGAAGGGCTTGAACACCGTTTTCCGAAGGAAATGGACGAAGTGGCGCTGGACGAGGTATTCCGCTGGATGGAGCAAAAAAGAACTGAAATAGAAGGGAAGAAGAGTAAAAAAGAAGAAAATTAGTTTAAATTTTCTAGTTCAAAATAGAAAAAAACCTCCATTTTGAGAGCTGAAAATGGCGTTATCCCGCTTGTATATATACGAAATGAGACTTAGAAGCAGGTTTGGATAGAAATGTAAGCTTTTTCTGTAAATATAATGATTTTTTTTGCTGTTTAATATTGTTAACTCCCTCGCTATAGCCTAATATGAGTTTTAGGAATGGTTTACATAAGGGGGATGTCTCATGTCAAAGTACATGATTCATTTGTTTACATCGAATTACTTCCACCTGGATAAAAGTCTCCAGGAAAAAATATATAAAGAATTCCATGTCATGGTCTATCCGACCATTTATTTTATCCTGCAAGATCACAATCTGGTCGAGGATATTATTCAGGAATCGTTTCTCCGCGCGATCGACAAGGCTCCTCAGTTGAAAGAAACGGAGAAATATGAGAGCTGGCTGAAGAAGCTGACGCGCAACGTGACGCTTAACTACTTGCAGAAGCATAAACGCAATCGCAACGAACTGGATTCGGAGATTACGCTGACGCTAAGGGAAACCGCCCCGGCCTACGAGGCCGGCAGCACACCGCTGGAGAAGGAGGTTGAACTGAAGATCATGCAGGAAGCGATAAGCCATTATGTGAACCAGCTCAGCCCCGCTTACCGGCAGATTCTGGCCATGAAAGTCGTTCAGAACATGTCCTACAAGGAAATGGCCGAGGAGATGAACGTGACGGAAGGCGTCATCCGGCAGCGTCTGTACCGTGCGCGCGAAGCGATCCGGCAAATGCTTTTGGAAGAATGGGATTTTCTTAAATAAGCGCTTCACACAGGCCAATACTACCCGTTAAGGGGTGGGAAAAGCGGTCAAGCCCCGCAGCCCATCCTTTTTTGGCGTGATTCCGGTTTGTTACCGGGAGCTTCCTCGCGTATAATGTAGACAAACAACAACGGTATACAGAAAAGAGGTTCTTCATGTACGACAATTTTGAACAGCTGCAAATCGCCCCCGTCTGGGCGGAAAAGTTGAAGGAACGGGGGATAGCCAAACCGACGGCCGTTCAGGCCGAGGCGATCCCGCTCATTCTTACGGGACGGGACGCTATTGTGCAGTCGCAAACGGGAACGGGCAAAACGCTCGCCTTCCTGCTTCCGGCCCTGCAGCGGATCGATGTGAACGCGAAGCATGTCCAGGCGGCCATCATCGTTCCGACACGGGAACTCGGCATGCAGATTTTGCGCGTGGCGGAAGATCTGATCGGCGACGGTCCCATCAAGTGCCAGGCTCTGATCGGAGGAGCGGCTCTTGCCCGGCAGGTGGAGAAGCTTAAGAAGGGCTCTCCGCATCTGATTATCGGAACTCCGGGCCGCATCAACGAGCTGATCAAGGCTCGTAAACTGAATGTGCATCATGTATCCACGCTTGTCGTGGATGAAGTCGACCACGTGCTGGAGCTGGGCTCCATGAAAGAAGTTTACGCGATCTTTAAAGCTCTGCAGCGCTCGTCGCAGTCGCTGTTCTTCTCGGCGACCATTCCGGCCGAGATCGGACAAGCGGCGGAAAGCCTGATGAACGATCCCGCCGAGATCCGCATCAATCCCGACCAGCGTACGGCTTCCACGCTGGAGCATCTCGCTTTTAACTGCGAAGCCCGCAATAAAATCGACACGCTCCGCCGGATCGTCCGCCTGTACGAACCGCCTAAAGCGATGGTGTTCGTCAATGCGACGGCAGACGTGTCCGAAGTCGTATCAAAGCTGCAGCACCTCGGCTTGTCCGTGGAGGCGCTCTACGGCGAGGCCGGCAAGCAGCAGCGGGCGAACGTCATGCAGTCGTTCCGCGAAGGCAAGTTCCAGCTGCTGCTGGCTACCGATGTCGCGGCCCGCGGGCTCGACATCGAGGAAGTGACGCACGTCATCAACCTGGACATGCCGCTTAACGCCGAGTACTACCTGCACCGTGCAGGACGTACCGGAAGAATGGGCCGCAGCGGAACCGTGATCTCGATCGTCGCTCCGAAGGAGCGGTTCATCATCGATAAGTTCCGCAAAGCTCTGCGCATCTCCATCGACGAGAAGGAGATGTACGAGGGCCGGGTGGTCGACGCCGGCCAAGGCCCGCGCAGCGGCTTCCGCGGCGCACCGCGCCGCGATGACGCGGGCGGCGGGGCAGACCGCGCTGCGGGCACGGCCCGCAGCGCAACCGGCGCCGAAGCGGGAGCACGCCGGGGCGGAGCCTCCGGCGCGGGCGGGGAGCGGCTTTCCGCGGACCGCCGCGGGGAAAGCGGCCGCAGCGGCTCGCCGGCGGGACGCGGCAGCGCGGGCGGAGCCGCCCGGAGCGGTGGGGCCGAGGGACACGGGGGAGCGGCGCGCGGAAGCTCCGCGCAGCAGCCGGCCTCGCGCAAGGCCGCCCGCAAGCAGGAGACCGCCCAGGACCGCAAAAACAAAGGCGCACCGAAATGGCTGAAAGCCAAAAGAGACGGCGACGGGAAATAACAGGAGCCGCGGCACGCGTATCAGACTCCAGGCCGGTTCGGTTGAACCGGCTTTTTCATTTGGGGTCCGAAGGGTAAATAGAGGGTACGCGTTATTACGGCAAGGAGGGAATCAACGTGAAAATCATTCGGCGCATCATCGTAGTTCTGCTCGTCCTGGCCGTTGCGGCGGGGCTGGCGGCTTGGGGTTTGTTGACGTATATCAAACCGCAGCAGCAGCTCCATCTGGCGTATACCGATATATCGCTGGAAAGCCAGCTGGTGGATATTATCCGGAGCAAGAAGCCCGAGGTCCGTTTATCCGATGAAGAACTCAATCAGCTCGGCAAAAAGGCGATCGCCAAACATGCACGGGTATCTCCCGATGTAACGATAACCGGAGCCGACTTTACGCGAAACGGCGACAATCTGACCGCGGATGTGAATCTGCTTTGGAAAAATACCGTTCCGGTCGGGGCGCAAATGACGTTTAAACTGGCCTGGACAGGCAAGGAACTGACCGTAACGCATACGGATACGCATATCCGGAGTTTCCAAGTGCCGCAGGGATTGGTTTCTATCGCGCCCGCAGCGATTTCGCTGGATTCGTATTTGCCTTCTCTCGTGCATATCAAGGAAGTCCGTTTTGATCCCGAATATATCGTGATCGGTCTCACTCTCAGGTAGAGTGGGACTTTTTTTTCATCATTTTACCGGCTGCTCTAGAAACGGACCCCCCTAAAAAGCCGAGACCGCCAGAATTGCTATAGTGTAAACCGTAATACTTCGCGAAGAGTTGCCGGTTCATCCAGCCCGGGCCGGGGCTGATTCCCACACGCACAAAGGAGAGTTTTCCGATGAAAAAACTTAACATGAAAAAAACCGTTCTATCCACGCTCGTACTCGCTATGGCAATGGGCGGAGGCACTGCCGCTTTCGCTAACGGAAACGGCAAGGATAAGGACCACGATAAGGATAAAGACTGGAAAGAAGGCAAAAACGGAGGCGTACACGGCTCTTTCGATTTCCGGATTACGTTCGACGATTTGAAGGGTTCGGATGTGGAGTGGGCGCTGAAAAATATTGCCAGCCTTTCTTCGAAGCGTGTTTTTGAAGGGTATGAAGACGGTTCGTTCAAACCGCGGAACACGGTTACCCGTATTGAAGCCATTACGGCTGCCGTCCGCCTGATGGGCCTGCGCGATAAAGCGGAATCTAACGAAGAGAAGCAGACGAAGCTGAACTTCAAGGATGCGAACAAAATTCCCGATTGGGCGGTAGGTTACGTGGCCGTAGCGCTTGAGAACGATCTGTTCGGCGAAAACGAGGACATGGTTCAGCCGTCCAAGCCTGCCGACCGTCTGTGGGCGACTATCCTTCTCGTGAAAGCGATGAAGCTGGATGCCGAGGCTAAAGCGAAAGTCAACACGCAGCTTTCGTTCAAGGATGCGAAACAGATTCCGGCGGGAGCCGTCGGTTATGTAGCCGTCGCTATCGAGAAAGGGCTGATCGACGGTTTCGAAGACAAAACGTTCCGTCCGAATATGCCGGTAACCCGTGCTCAGCTCGCCGCGCTGCTGGATCGTACGGATAGCCAGATGCCGGGACAAGACCAGACCACGGCTGTCGGCAAAGTAACGGGTACCGTAAGCGGGAATACGCTGGTGCTCGATCAGAACGGCACGCTGAAGACGTATGCGCTGCATCCCGAAGTGTTCGTTTACCGCAACGGCGCCAAAGTGAGCGCGTCCGAGCTTCAAAACGGGGATGTCGTCAGACTGCGCTCGTACAACAACACCGTTGTTTTTATCGAAGTAACGAAAAAAGCGGTTGAAGACCGGACGCTGCAGGTGAGCGGCTTGTTCGACTCCATGACACTGAATAAAGATGGCCGTATCGCTACGGTTACCGTCACGAATCAGGTGTACGGAAATGCGGACAAAGCAACGTATAAGGTAGCTTCCGACGTTGTGATTCAAGGCGACGTAAGCCGTCTGGTTAAGCCGACTCCGGTTGAGCTGAAAGGCAAAGACAAAGTCGTCGAGACGATTGTCATTAAATAAAAAAAACACGGCAAAAAGCCCGGTGTTTGGGGGAATCCCAAGCTCCGGGCTTTTTTTTATGAAGGTGCGGCCGCCGTGTGAAAATCGTTTGCATAGGCCGCAAGAGTAAGGCCCGGCACGAACAAACTGCTTCTGGCGCGCGGTGTCGGCCCGGCCGTTTTAGTCCGCACTAAGCGAGCGGCCCGGCCTTCTTATCCCTCGGCTTTCATGCCGAAAGCTTCGGCGATCAGGCGGTAAGAGCGGAGACGGGCGCCGAAATTGTGGATCGGCGACACGATCAGCAGCTCATCCGCGCTGTAAGCTTCCGCAACCGCATGAAGCTGACGCTTGACCTGCTCGGGGCTGCCGACGATGCGTTTTTCCCGGCGCTCTTTGATGCGGGCCAGGTCATACTCCGTGTAAGGATAATTCAGCGCCGTATCCACGGAAGGGAAGAAACCGAGCTCCAGGCCGCGTTCCAGGCGCAGGAAGTACAAATCGGTGCTCGAAGCGAGCTGATTCGCTTCTTCATCAGTGTCCGCGCAGACGGCCAGTACGGCTGCCAGCGTACGGGGCTTGTCGCCCAGCACGGAAGGCTGGAAGTGCTTCTTGTAGTGGCGCATGGCTTCCTCGCCGCCGGGGCTCCCGAAGAACTGGGCGAAGCCGAACGCGGCGCCCTGTCTGGCGGCTATGCGGGCGCTTTCGCCGCTGGAGCCGAGGAGCCATACCTCCGGCGCCGTCGGTATGGAGGGCGAGGCTTGCAGCCCGGCGAAGGGGTGCTCGGAAGGCAGCGACTCGTGAAGGTAGCCGGCGATATCGGCTACCTGATCCGGATACCGGTCGATGCTGACGTATTTGTCCGCCTGCAGGGCGCGGGTCGCCAGCGGCATGCCCCCCGGCGCCCGGCCGAGCCCGAGGTCGATCCGGCCCGGGTGCAGGGCTTCCAGCAGGCGGAAGTTCTCCGCAACCTTGTAGGCGCTGTAATGCGGCAGCATAATGCCGCCGGAGCCCACGCGGATGCGGGAGGTCGCCGCCGCGAGATGGGCCAGGAGCACCTCGGGGCTCGAATGGGCCAGTGATTTCGAAGCGTGATGCTCCGAAACCCAGTAGCGGCTGAAGCCGAGACGGTCCGCTTCCTGCGCCAGCCGGGTCGTTTCTTTAAGAGCGTCGGAGGCCGTCCGGCCTTCGGCTACTTGCGATTGATCCAGAATTCCCAATTTCAACATAAGCTCACCTCTTGTGGGTAACTGTAACAAAAACGGTTTAACTGTAATCTTAACTGTAACAAATTTGCATTCCAAGGTCAAAATTCCGTTTCGTTCCGTAGGGGCCTTCCGGGTCCCCCGTCCATGCCGCCGTCCATAGGAGGAGCACCCGCCACGCCCCAACGCTGAAAAGACCCGCAGCCGCCTGCGGGTCTTCCGTATTAATCCGGCCGGGGTTCCGGCGCTCCGGCGGATTTCCAGATCTTTTCCTTCAGCCGGGAGGGGGCAAGCGGTTTGCTGATCAGGAAGCCCTGAATGCAATCGCAGCCCTGTTCTTTCAAATAAGCGAGCTGCTCTTCCGTCTCGACGCCCTCCGCAACGACCGTCATATGGAGGCCGTGGGCCAGCTGGATGACCGTACGGACGATCCATTCGTCTCCCGTGCGTTCATTCATATGCCGGATGAAGGACTTGTCGATTTTAAGCCGGTCGAACGGATAGTAGTTCAAGTAACTGAGCGAGGAATAGCCGACGCCGAAATCGTCCATGGCGATGTGAACGCCGAGTTCTTTGAGCTGCCTGAGCGTACGCATCGTTTTGATTTTATTGCGGAGGAGAAGGCTCTCCGTAATTTCCAGCTCCAGCCACCGGGCTTCCAGTCCGGTTTCACCCAGTATGCGCCGGATAGTAGGAATCAGCTCGTCGTGTTCAAACTGGATGGAAGACAAATTAACGGCCATCCTGACGGGCGGAAAGCCTTCGTTCTGCCAGGCTTTATTTTGCTCGCAGGCTGTTCTCAGCACCCATTCGCCGATCGCAAGAATCTGCCGGCTTTCCTCCGCAAGCGGGATGAAATCTTCGGGAGACACGAGGCCAAGCTCGCGGTTGTTCCAGCGGACAAGAGCCTCCATGCCTTGAATTTGGCCTGTATCCAGCTCGAGCTGGGGCTGATAGACGAGATGGAATTCCCCGCGTTCCAGCGCTTTATGTAGATTTCTCTGCAAAATCAGTTTCTTCTCGATATTTTCTTCCAGGTCGGAGGTGAACATGGAGTACAAGTTGCCGCCGAGCTCCTTGGCCCTGTACATGGCGGTGTCCGCGTTTTTCACGATCGTTTCGGAATCGTATCCGTTGTCCGGGTACAGGCTGATGCCGATGCTCGGCGTAATATAAATGTCTTTACCTTGCAGGAAAAAGCCCGTTTTCAGAGCGGAAAGGACCGTTTCGGCCACCAGCACGCAGTCCTGCGCCCCCGTAATATCCCGCACGATAATCGTAAATTCATCGCCCCCCAGCCTGGATACCGTATGGTCCTGCCCGAGACAGCTTTGCAGCCGTCCGGCCACTTGAACGAGCAGGGCGTCCCCGCTGATGTGACCCATGGTGTCGTTAATATTTTTGAACTGGTCGAGATCGAGAAAAAGCAGCCCGACTTTGCCTTTCGTTTCCCGTGCCACGGCAATGTCCTGAGTCAAGCGTTCGTTAAAATGAGCCCGGTTGGGCAGACCGGTGACGGAGTCGTAATAAGCCATCTTTTTGTAGCGCTTGTTGCTCTCTTCAATGATACCGATCTGCTTCAAATACCCGGAAACAAAATAATGAATAATCTTGATCGCAATAATCGTGAAGACGATTTCCGAAATGAAAAGCTCGTAGCTGGGCTGTTTCAGCATTTTATAAAGCACGACCGAGGCGATCAGGATGCCGATTTGAAGGCTGCGCGCCTCATAAATGGCTTTGCCTGCGGAAACGGGTGTACCTGTGACCGAACGCATGATGCCCAGCCTCAGCAGGAGGTTCACGCCCTCGAACGCGAGAAATACGCAGACGATTTTGACATACAGAGGGGCCTGAACCGTCAGAACGCCCGTCCCCCAGGCGGCCAGCATACTGACGCCGTACATGCCGAGCGTGGAGAAGAAGCGGAACCATCTGATTTTATAAAAAGGCTTGGAATGCAGCGTAAAAAACGTAAGTGTATTCAGAACAAGAAAGAAAGTGCTTGCAAAAAATCCCATTTCAAAAAGAGAAACAATAAAACCGATCGTGACGCCGCTGAAGTAAGTGCCGTTGGGCATTTTAAGGGGCATCATTTCAAAGACGATGACCATGACGGCGATAGGCAGCAAAATTTTCAGATCATAAGTGTTTTGCGCGATAAAAGCCGATGCGGTGATCAAGGTGAGGATTCCGAAAGCCGACAGCACGAATGTAAACGGGTTATGGTCCTTCATTCTTCCTCCTCTTCACCGTATTTCCGAGCAGAAACAGGACGAGTCCGGCTCCGATCCCTATATCGCCGATGCTGATTACTCTTCGCACAAGCGGAATCCAATCGCCCATCCACCAGAAAGCGGACGCCTCCATAAGCTGATGGCGGGGTTCGTTTTCCGGCAGGCTCGCAAGTCCCGCCCATGCCAGCGCCGTATCGGATACGGGCATCAGTCCTCCATGTATGACAAGAGCCGTCCAGTTCCAGAGAGCGCCCAGGAAAATAAGGGGAATGCCGGGAACTTTCCGGTTCAGCCATAAAAACAGAAGCACAGCCAAAATGGCCGCTTCCGTCCAATAAGGGTACGTCCGGTTTGTCCGGACCGATAGGGTGAAAATCAAGATCTGGGCGGCAAAGCTTCCGAGCAGGAGATAGGGCAGTTTGAAGTTCACTTTCTCTACCAGGGAGAGCGGGTTCCGTCCTGAAAGAAGGGTAATGATGACAGCCAGAACGATGAAGTAGATCATATTAACCTCCAAATAAAAAAAAGAACCAGGCTCAGCCCAGTTCCTCTAAGTGGCTCACGGACCCCAAGGAAAAGCCAGTCCGGATGAGTAAACCAATGCCGCAACCGTAACAATAGCAAAAACCCAGCGTTTCATCGCGTTTACCTCCAATCCTTTAAAATAATAGGTATAAAATGCCATTATGTACTCCCATTATAGCTTCCGGACCCTGTTTGTACAAGGTATCAAATTTCGACAAAAAAAGACACAATTTGAGCTTATTTTTATAGCCGTTTACGGGGGTATCCGGTACCTTGACGAACGCGGGATGCGTGCTTTATGGTGGAAGGAACCTTTATCTGGAACAGGATGAGATGTATGACCATACTTGTGTGGCTTTTGCTCGCGGCAGCCTGCGCGTATCTGTTCTTAATCGTCCCCACCATGTGGCTCAAAGTTGAGCGCGTAAGGGTGCCTGCCGGGCTGGGTATTAAGATTTTGCAAATCAGCGATCTTCATGTTGAAAAGCTGAGAATCCGTCCGGGCAGGCTAGTCCGGCTGATCGATGAGGAGAAGCCGGATTATATCGCGCTTACCGGCGATTTTACCCGCAGAAGCAAATATTTGCCGAAAGTTGAAAAGGTGCTGAAGGCGGTCGCTTCCCGCGGAATTCCGGCGTTCGCCGTTCTCGGCAATCACGATCACCGCCTGGACCCGGCCGGGATGAGGAAGCTGACCGGGATCCTGGAAGAGGCGGGCGTTGTTCTGCTGAACAACTCGTCCGCGGATCTCGGCGATTTCCAGTTCATCGGCATCGATGATCTCGGAACCGGGCACAGCCGGATCGGGAAAGCTTTCCGGCGCGCCGCTTTACACAAGCCGGTCGTGGTGCTGACCCACAATCCGAATCTTGTCCTTCGCTTACAGCGTCGTTTCACTTACCTGATGGCCGGGCATTTTCACGGCATGCAGTTCCATGTGCCGTTTCTGTTCCGGTTTATCCGGAAGGGAGAGCTCCCGGCAAGGGGGATTACGAAAGGCCTGCATCAAACCGCTTACGGGACCTATTATATTTCCAAAGGAATCGGTCAGGCAGGCCCTAACGCCCGGTTTATGGTCCGCAGCGAAGTCACCGTCCATGAGCTGTGACGGGGGGATGAACGTACCGTCGCCGTCTGCCGGCTGTGAATTCGTCATGCGGCCGGTAATTACCGGACCCAAGGGACGGCGCAGGCATAGTGTGCTGCCGGGCACCGCGTGCCGGGAACTTTGCGCGGTGCGGAAAGCACCCGGTTGGACAGAGACAGGAGACGGAGCCGCCCGAACGAAGACAAGTAGGCCGAAGACAAGATAATGGAGGAAAGCCAGTGGAAGAGAAAAGCAGCTGCAAAATCCGGCGTCCGGGTGTCGTATTGGAACTGGACGGATCGTCGGCGGTCCTGGAGATCGAGGGGAAGAGGGTGCGGGTGCCCGCAGCTAAAATCGCGTCCGGGACGGCCGCGGGAACGCCTGTTCAGTGGGACGGAACTATGTGGATACCGTTAAGGTGAACCGGCTCCGGGCCCTCTTGATCGCTACCGCGTCTTGCGGCTCCGATGACTTTCACGACCTGGAGCACGCATAGGAATACGGCGTGGAACCGCTTCTGTGACTTCCTGGATATAAGATAAAAAAAAGCCCGGCTGCAGCAGCCGGGCTTTTTGAGTATCTCGAAGGGAGCTTTCGCTTAATTCGCGGATACCGTTTCAAGGTCGCGTACTCCCTGATAGATCAGGTCAAACAGCTCCTCGATATTTTCTTCGTCGATGCAGGAGAAGGCGACGCGCAGATCCGTTTCGCTCAGGGCGATCGTTCCGACGCCGTATACTTCCAAGAGGCGCTGGCGGAGCGCTTCCGCATCAACGGTTTTCAGCTTCAGGCACATGAAGTAGCCGGAGTTGAACGGATAGTAATCCCAGGAGTCTCCGTACTTGCCGCTGTCGAGCAGAGCTTTCACTTTGTTCGCGCGGCCTTTCATGATTTCGAACTTTTCCTGCTTTTGAGCGTTGAATTCCGGAGAATTCAGGGCGTGCAGGACAAACGTCTGCGAAGGATGCGAGCACGAAGAGATCGTGGCCCGGATAATCCCGAGCGTTTTCTGCTCCAGTGCGCTGAGCAGCGCTTCATTCTTGCCGGCGTAAGTGATAAAACCTACACGGAAGCCCCACACATATTCTTCTTTCGTAGCGCCGTCCACTTTAACGGCCAGTACGCGGTCGTGAAGATCGGCAAGCTGGCCGAAAAGAGATTCCTGCAGGGAGTTCTCGAAGAACAGGGCGAAATAGGCGTCGTCGGTTACCGCTACGACATTGATGCCCGCTTCCGCGGCTTCGCGGATCACCGAAACGATCTGGCGTCCTTCTTCAGGACCCGGTGTATATCCCGTCGGATTGTTCGGGAAATTCAGGACGACGAACGCTTTGCCCTTCTCTTTCTGGGCTAGGAGCCGTTCGCGGAGTCCTGCGGAGTTAAACGTGTTGTCTTCATTGTAAAGCGGGTACGTCACGATTTCCGCACCCCGGCGGATTCCGAAGGTGAGCTCGTAGTTCTCCCAGTTTTTATCCGGAATAATGACGCGGTCCCCCGCTTCCACGAACAGATCGGCCGCAACGCTCAGGCCGTGTGTAAGGGCATTGGTCACGATCGGATTGCCGAACGTTTTGTTGCTTAAGGACGGATTTTCCTCCAGCATTTTTTTGCGCCAGGCGGTGCGTAAACCGGGCTTGCCCGCGGGAGGCGCGTATTCGTAGAGATCTTTGGGGTCATAGGCGGACAGCGTGTCCTGAATGACCTTCAGGTGCATAGGCTGACCCTTCTCGATGGCAGTACCGATCGTGGCATTATATTTACCGGCTTTCGCTTTAGCCTCGGCCGATTGGCTCAAAATGCCGACTTTCGGGAAATACATTTGCTTGCCGAGCGACGACAACATCTCGTACACATAGGCGTTTTCTTTTTCGATGGTTTCATTCAACTGCTTAGCAAGGGGGTTCATTCCGCTCCATCCTTCCGGGGTTATGGAAATTCATTTTAGCCATTATTATAGCACTTCTTACCGGAATGCGTCACTGCGTTACCTAAAAAAAACGGCCCCCGGTATCCGGGAGCCGCTTAAGCCCGCAAGAACCGGCAGTAAAACTCCGGAAAACGTGCGGGGAAGAAAAGAAACGCCGAATGATAGGCAAGCATGCCGCCGGCAAATTCTGCGTATGTCGAATTCGTTTGGTGAAGGGATAATGAAGGCGGCAGGCTAGGCTTCCATTCCCGCATCGTACAGCAAAAGCACCTTGCGGATATGTGCGGCCAGCGCATCCCGGGGACATACCAGATTCGTCTCGTAATATTCCATTTCGACAAGTTCCGGGTGTTCGAGCACACGCTCGAACTGAATTTCCCGGAAACCGATTCCCTGATTCGTTTCGCTCTCCAGAGCGGAGGCGACGGCTTGAAGCGCAGGTGGATCCAGGGCATCCTCTTCCATATTCAAAATGATGTAGTGCCAGATATCATCGGCTTCCGTATCGATGGGGCGGTGAATCTGGGCCAAATGCCGCAGCAGCTCCATGCTGGCTTCCATTGGGTATCCTCCTTTCCGGACATTCCGCATCCGCAGCGCCTGCCTCCATACGGATACAAGAGCGGCACACGGCGTTTAACCGGAAAAATTCAGTCCTGATCCGCCGCAAGCGTGCGGAATGACACCGTCTGGCGGTGATTGTAAGGGAAATGGTCGCTAATTTCCGTCAAATTGCCTTCGGCATCGGGGAGGACTCTGCCCTGAACCCCGATGATTTTTCCGTCGGGCCCGACGACTTCTTCTTTAAACGTATACGCCTGAAGGCGGCCGCGATGGTCGTTCTGCGTTTGCAGCCGGTTATGAAGAATAGCCTTGTTCAGCGCGTCTTCCCCTAAGCGGTCGATTTCCGAATCGTTGTAGTGGCTGGGATAAAACGTTTTGCCGTACGTCAGGGAGGTGAACGTTTCTCCGGTTAGGGGGTCCGTTCCCTGCCGTCTGATGACGGCTCTGCGGATTCCGTTCTCCGGCAATTCCTCGATTCTTACCACGGTGCAGCGGTCCCGGCTGACGGCGTTCAGAAAGCCGTTCCAGTTGCGCAGCCCCTTCACCGTCCACCTGCCTCCGTAGCGTGTTCCGGCGGGAGAATAAGCCTGCTCACCCCGGTGGACGCTCTGCCGCGTGCGCGCCGTCGTGAAACGGTTCCGGCGTTCCGGCGTGGAACCGGCACGCGCCGCGCCAGCCGCGCCAGCCGCGCTAGCCGGATCGTCAGCGCCGTGATCGGCGTCCGCCGCGTTTTCCGCGGCAGACGGGGCTTCAGCGGACGGGGCCGCGGTGGCCTGCTCCTGCGCGCCGGGTGAAACCGTCTGCGCGCTTGGCGCGGACGGCTCCCTCCCGGCCGCAAGACCTGCCAGGCGGTCGAGGAGCAGCCGCAGGCCGGCCGCCGCCGCCGCACGCGGAGGAAACGCGCCGAGCAGCGGCAAAATCTCGCCGGGCTGCAGCCGCCCGGCATGTTTGCGGCGGGCATTGGAGCTGCCCGCCAGCGTATCGCTTACCGCGCCCCACAGCGGGAAGAAGGAAGTGAACAGGAAGGCGGTGCCCAGCAGAAGCACGCCTTTCCCGGCGGCACTCTGTCCGCTCCACCAGGCCGCGGTGGGAGCATACAGGCAGGAAACGCAGGCGCTGCCTGCGGGGCTTGTTCCTGCGGCGGCAAGTCCGCCGCTCCAGGCTCCGGCGCTGAGCAGCAGGAATCCCGCCGCAAGCAGAACGGGAACAGCCGCCTTGTTCAGCGTTTTCATTTCGTCCTGAAGAGTTCCGAGACTGCGTTTGGCGTCTTTTTTGCCGTACAGCAGGGTGAAGGCCAGACGGCGCCGGATCCGGTAGAAACGGAGCAGGCTTACGTACCGTTTGGCGCCTTCGCGCAGCGTATCCACAGAACGGTACAGCTCACGGAACGGTTCGATCAAATTTTCGGAACGGAGCAAAGTCAGCCCCTTCCGGATGCGGTTCAAGTCGGCATAATCATATGCGACCGCACCGATCAGCAGCACGATAAACAACGCTTTCGTATAAGCGCCGCCCCCGAGCGTCATATGAAACCCGTTCAGCCAGGTAGCCTGTGTCCCGTTATGCACCGCATGATCCGCAGCGACCCAGACAAGCAGAAAGACGGGCAGCGCGTAAGCGGCTTTGCCGATGACCCTGCGCAGGCGGATGGCGATTCCGAGGCCGAGTGCGCAGAGGGCGGTCGCAGCCGTGTGCCCGGTCCAAGGCGAAGCCAGACCCTGTTCAAGGGAAGGCAGGAAATGAAACAGGTTCCAGCTCATCGCGTTATCGGGCGAAACCGCTGCGGAGCCGGCCGGCTCCAGACTGGCATGCAGCCTCATCCAATATTCCTCCAGGAACTGGAGTCCGGCACCGGTAGCGCCGCCGATCAGGGCGAAGTCGGCCAGACTGAGCGAAGTCGCCTTGCGCGAACCCCACAAAAACAGGAGCAGGGGGGCCAGCTTCATCAGCTCCTCCGTCAGCGGAGAAACAAGGGAAGCGTTCCAGACGGCGTAAACCGCGGGATCGAACGGCAGGAAGACCAGCTGAATGAACAGCGTGTTAAGCGGAGCCACGATCCAGGTGCCGATGATAAAAAAGGCGGCGTAAGCGGACCAGCCGACGGTTTTGGAACGGCAGACGATCCACAGCTGCCACAGGACGTAAAAAGAGGCAAAAGCCTGCACAACCAACGTGCGGCTGTCTTTCATAAAAGGCAGGGACAGGCATAAGACGGCCAGGCCCAGCCATGATAAAAGCGAGTAGAAAGCGAACAAGCGCGGAGCCTGCGCGGCTCTTTTTTTCCAATGGGTACGAAACCGGTCGCGAGCGGTCCGGATGGTTATACGCAAACCAGGCAAAATCATATCATTTTCCTTTCTGTGCGCCGATTGCAGACCGTTAGCGTCTGTCCTGTTACGGTGCCGGAGACGAGACGGGCGGGGAACCCGTGCTTCGCTCCGCTGCCGGAACAGCCCCGGGGAAGCAGGGCGGCGGCTTTAAATATGCCTAATCGAACGGGTGAAGCGGTTCAGGCTTCCTCTAAAAGAAGCGGAAAGCTCTCCCCGGCTTTACTTTCCCCCTATAAAAGTTCGCAGAGGCCGCCCGGAATGGGACTCGGCTTACGCGCAGCCGGGAGCCCGCTAAAATACCGTTGATTTTAAACACGGCTCTGTGAGATGGTAAGAAGCAGAGAAAAGAACAGGCGGCTTAATATTTGCACCGTAATTCGGCGGAGGTTTATGTGAAGATTTTAATCCCTTTTAATCATTATGCACAACTGTTTCCCCATAAAAATACCGCCCTCTACCATGCGCTGCGGGAAAGTATAGTAGAAGGAAGACTGGAATCGGGCTCCAAACTCCCTTCCAGCCGGGAGCTTGCGGAGGTGTACGGAGTGTCCCGGGGACTCGTTACGCAAGTGTATGAGATGCTGATATCCGAAGGATACATAGAGGGCAGACCGGGTAAAGGAACGTTCGTCGCTTACCGGAGCGATCAGGGCGCGGGAACCGGCTCCCTATCGGAGGAGCCTCTTCTGTTGTCGGCGTGGGGGCACTTTCTGATGCAGCCGGGAGGCGGGGCCGGCAGGCGGGAGGAAGAGAGCGGCCCGGCGGGAAATAAGGATGATCGCCCGAGGAGAGAGTATGGCGGAACAGAGCGGAGGCCGGGCGGTGCAGCCGGGCGAGAGCACAATGACGGCGTGGAGCGGGCAGGAGCAGGCGCAGCCGGGCGAGAGTACAATGACGGCGTGGAGCGGGCAGGAGTAGACGCAGCCGGGCGAGAGCACAATGACGGTGTGGAGCAGGCAGGAACAGGCGCAGCCGGGCGAGAGCAGAATGACGGCGTGGAGCGGGCAGGAGAAGGTGCAGCCGGGCGAGAGCACAATGACGGTGTGGAGCAGGCAGGAACAGGCGCAGCCGGGCGAGAGTACAATGACGGCGTGGAGCGGGCAGGAGCAGGGATTGCGGATTATGCCGAAGCGAGCGGCTTTCCCGCGGCCCACTCAGGCCCCCGCTTGCGGGCGGACGAAACGCACAGCCGCAGTAAAGCCTCCCGGAGTGCGGAGCCGCGCATACCCGCGGCCCCGGACGCGGTCGTCTTCGAGCTGTCCGGTACGGACAGCGCGGCTTTCCCGCGGCAGGCCTGGAACCGCTGCCTGCACGAGCAGGTGCGCAGCGCCGCCTTCCTTGAGGGTCCGCTGTGCGACCCCCAAGGCGATTATTCGCTGCGCTCGGCGATCGCGCTGCATCTGCGGCGGTCTCGAAGCATCGACGCGGACCCCGATTGCGTCGCAATCGTGAACGGGTCGATGCAGGCGATCGCGCTGACGATGCAGCTGCTGGTAGGCCCGGGCGACGAGGTAGTCGTCGAATCGCCCGGGTACAGCGGCGCCGTACGCGCCGCCTCCGCCGCAGGCGGCAAGGCCGTCGATGCGCCCGTCGACGCGCAGGGCATCATCCCGCAGCCGTGGAATGCGCGGCTGCTGTTCGTCACCCCCGGACGGCAGTTTCCGACCGGGGCGGTTCTCCCGCTCCAGCGGAGGCAGGAGCTGCTCCGCTGGGCGAAGGAACGCGGCGCCGTCATCATCGAGGATGACTACGACACCGAGTTCCGCTACGCGGGCCGGCCGCTGGAGCCCCTGAAGGCGCTGGACCGCGAAGGCCGCGTCCTGTTCGTCGGCACGTTCTCGCGGACGATGTACGCGGGCCTGCGCCTCGGCTATGCGGTGCTGCCGCCGTCTCTCGTCGAGCCGTTCCGGCGCGCCAAGCAGCATTATGAGCCGCTGACGACAGGGATGCTGGAGCAGCGGGCCTTGGCCGCTTTTATGAACAGCGGAGCCTACGAGCGCCATCTGCGCAAAATGCAGCGGGTATACGGGGAGAAAGCCGCCCTGCTGCGTTCGGGGCTGGCCGCGCTGGATTCCGCTTTCGAATGGATGCCGAGCGAATCGGGGCTTCATATTTTCGGCTGGTGGAAAGGCGGCGCTGAGGAGTACATGCGCTTCACCTCCGCATGTGCCGGGCGTGGTGTTTACTGGCGGGACGCGGGAAGACATGTCCGCTGCGGAGAAAGACCCGCGGCATGTTTCGGTTTCGGACATTTGTCACGGGAGGAGATCGGCCGCGGCATCGCCGTAATGGGGGAAGTCCTGAGGGAAACTTTTTTATAGGCATGCGGGAATCTCCAAAAGGTTTGTGCTATGATGTGAATGAAGGACGAGCCCGGTTTGACTCGCCGAGGCTTTTCCGCACTATAGAATTACCGTAGGAGTGATTGGATATGGCCGGATTTACCGGAGGTACAAGTATTATTTTGCGGCTTGAGATGATGAAAGAACGCACGAATTTCGGACAGATCGCGACTACGATCGGAGACGCCGGCGGCGATGTCGTGGCAATTGACGTTAACCGTTCGACGAAAACCGTTACCGTCCGGGATATTACCGTTAATGTAAGCGACCAGAATCATACGGGTGCCATCGTGAAGGCCCTGAACGAGCTGGACGGCGTAAAAGTCATTAACGTGTCCGACCAGACGTTCCTGCTTCACTTGGGCGGTAAAATCGAAACGACGCCGAAAATACCGATCAAAAACCGTGATGATTTGTCCCGTGTGTATACACCCGGAGTGGCAAACGTTTGTATGGCTATTCATGAAGATCCTTCGAAAGCGTTCTCATTGACGATTAAACGCAACACCGTTGCCGTTGTATCGGACGGTACGGCGGTTCTGGGACTGGGCAATATCGGTCCGGAAGCGGCCATGCCGGTTATGGAAGGTAAGGCGATGCTGTTCAAACAGTTTGCCGGCGTAGACGCTTTTCCTATCTGCCTCAATACACAGGACCCTGAAGAAATTATATCGATCGTGAAAGCGATTTCCCCGGCTTTCGGCGGAATCAACCTGGAGGATATTTCGTCCCCGCGCTGTTTTGAAATCGAGAACCGGCTTGTCGAAGAGCTGGATATACCGGTTTTCCACGATGACCAGCACGGTACGGCGGTCGTTCTGCTTGCGGGAATGCTGAACGCCGTCAAGGTCGCGGGCAAGAAGCTCGAAGACTGCAAGGTTATCGTCTGCGGCATCGGAGCGGCCGGTATCGCGTGCACCAAGATTCTGCTCGCGGCGGGCGTTAAGAACGTGATCGGAGTGGACCGTGAAGGAGCACTCGTCCGCGGCCAATCGTATCCGTACCAATCGTGGCAGTGGTATGCCGAGAATACGAATCCGAATGAGGAAAAAGGACGCCTCTCCGACGTGATCGAAGGAGCCGATATTTTTGTCGGCCTGTCGGGACCGGGTGTGCTTAAAGTGGAAGACATCAAGAAAATGGCGGCTGATCCGATCGTATTTGCCATGGCGAATCCGACACCGGAAATCGCGCCGGAAGAAGCGGAGCCTTACGTGCGCGTCATGGCGACGGGCCGCTCCGACTATCCGAACCAGATCAACAACGTCCTGTGCTTCCCGGGCCTGTTCCGCGGTCTTCTGGACTGCCGCGCCACGCGCGTTAACGAGCAGATGAAGCTGGCGGCCGCCAAAGCTATCGCGTCCGTCGTTTCGGAAGAAGAGCTCAACGAGCTTTATATCATCCCGAGCGTGTTCAATAAACAGGTCGTGAAGAAGGTCCGCGAGGCCGTAATTGCGGCCGCTTACGAAACCGGCGTAGCCAGACGGAAAAGCGCGGATATCCGCGGTGACGAAAGCGCCCAGTCCGAGCAGTCCGCGGACGGCGCGGGTATGCTATAATAAATTCCTGGTTACAGTTTTACTAGGAAAGCAGGCGATATTATGTTTCATACCGAAACTTACGGAGGAACCCGTGAAGAGCAGTATACGCTCGTCATAGCCCAGTTGAAGGCGCTGGTTGAGGGGGAAACAAGCCGTATTGCCAACCTGGCGAACGCTTCGGCACTGCTCGGCCAGTTTCTCCGGGACATAAATTGGGTAGGTTTCTACTTGCTGGAGGGAGAGCAGCTGGTGCTCGGACCTTTCCAGGGGCTTCCGGCTTGCGTGCGTATTCCGCTCGGACGCGGAGTATGCGGTACAGCGGCGCAGAAGCGCGAGACGCTGGTCGTTGAGGATGTGGAGCGGTTTCCCGGGCATATTGCCTGCGATGCGGCCTCCCGCTCGGAGATTGTCGTACCGCTCGTTAAAGATGGCGAGCTGCTGGGCGTCCTGGATATCGACAGCCCGAACCTGGCCCGTTTTGATGAAACCGACCGCGTTATGCTGGAGCGGTTCGTGACGGAGTTGGCGGCTCATCTGTAAGCTCTTGATGAGACAGCCTTTCCACGGCGTAAGTAAAGGTAGCGCAAGGAAGGAATTTTAGTTTCGAGAAGCCCTCGTACCGGCCGGTGCGGGGGCTTTTTTACGGAGCTGTAAAGCATTTTGTAATTATGTATTTATTTTCCAAGGTTAATTCGTTAGAGTAGAGGGAGAGAACACGGCGATGTTTCCAGCCGGAGGATGAATACACAGAGGACAAAGCTTGCTTGCGCGAAACAGCACTCATTTGCCGAGGAGGAGAACTTATGAAGACGATTGAAATACGAAATCCGCTGCTGCCTCTGCTGGCCGGGTCGTTATTCAGCGTTTTTATGTTTGTCACGCTGATGATTCAAAGCTGGGACCAGCCAGCCTCGCTTAGGCCGCTGATCGTTCTGGGCCTGCTTTTTGCGCTTTTTACCGCCGGATGTGTCCTGTTCGATATGATCGAATCCCGTCACGTTGAATTTGAAGGCCGGGTAACGTCTTATGACAACGGAAGGCTGTCGCTGAAAACGCGGGAGGGCAAGGTGAAGCGCTACAGGCTGCCGTCCAAGGAAATACCGCCCGGGGAAAGCGGAGAGCTTCTGGAGGCTGGCAATCAGGTGAAGGCTACCGTAACGAAAAGAACCGGTCAACTGCTGGCTTTGGAGGTCTTGTCCGGCTAACCGGAAGGATTTCCCGCAAGCGGTGAACACGGACTGAAACGAGCCTGCCGTTCTTCGCAAGGGGGTGATTCTAAGCAGGGTATCGCCAGCAGAACCCGGGAATGCCGAATCGTGCCTTATCCGGGCTCTTGATCCGGCTTTTTTTTCGGCCTGTCTGCCAAATATAGAATCAGATAAAAAAACGTCATAATCTGGGCCAGAACGGCGCAGGGCAAACCTTTCGAGAACAAGTCATCAAACTGCTGCTCGTTTCCCAGCGGTCCGGTACGCTGCTTGTAAACTTCAGGCATGCCGCTGATAAACCGGGTCGTGTATACGGCCGTCATTAAAAGACAGAGTCCTCCGTAGAGCAAAAAAACCGGTCGCGTACGCATGTTTTTAAGCCCTTCTTATCCTCACATTTTACTGCATCCGTGTCTATAAAGTTGCGATAAATGGCCGATTCATTGACAGGCCCTACCGTGGCTCCTAAGATATGGGTACGATGAAATGTAGTTTGTGCGGGTATGAACTTACGCTGCCCGTTAAAGAAAACCCCGGCGGACGGGGAGAAAGAGGGCGAGAACACATGCTGACAATTGCGGATAGCAACCTGCGGGCCGACCGGGAGCCGCTGCTTCATCCTTTCGGATTTAAAGGAGGACAACTGACGGAGCTGTGGCAGCCGATTGTCACGCTAACTGCTGAAAGCGGTCACAAGGGTACGGGAGTAGGTGTGCAAAGCCCGTTATGGTCCGATGCGAATCTGATGGCTTCTCTCGGGGAACAGGGAGCTAACGAGCTCATGTACAAATTCTCGGAGGAGACTGTAAAGTCACTGAAAGGAGCTTCCTTCGCGCATCCGATGGAACTGTTCGAGGAATTGTATGGACGGCCTTCGAAGTCCTGGTTTGCCCGTCACGGGCATCCGGATGTCCGGCCCACTTATGTGCTGAACGCGCTCGCGGCAGTCGATTTCGCGGCTTGGGTGCTGTACGCGCGGGAGCGGGGGATCTACCGCTTCTCTGACCTGCTGCCGGAAGAATTCCGCGGCTTGGGCGAGCAGAAGACGGAGGCGGTTGCAGCCGTACCGGCCGTTGCTTACGGTACGGAAGACGGCGAAATCACCGGCTTGCTGGATCAGGGGTGCACCGTACTTAAAATCAAGCTGGGGTCCGGCGGCGACGATATGATCGACTGGGACAGCAAACGCCTGCGGCATATTCATAAACTGACCGAGACGTATTTACAGACCCGCCGGGCCCCTTCCGAGGTGTCCTACTATCTCGATCTGAACGGCCGTTACGCGGGTAAAGACGATCTTCTGCGGCTGTTGGAGGATGCGGACCGCAGCGGATCGCTGCCTTCCGTCATTCTGGTGGAAGAACCGTTCCTCGATGGACGGGAAATCACTGTCGAGGATGTACCGGCCCGTATTGCGGGGGATGAGAGCATTCAGTCCGAAAGCGACGCCCGCTATTACATGGATCTCGGCTATGGCGCGCTTGCCCTTAAACCGGCTGCGAAGTCGATGAGCCTGAGCCTGAAGGTGGCCGCTCTGGCCGCCGAGCGGGGAGTGCCGTGCTTCTGCGCCGACCTTACGGCCAATCCGCTGCTCGTGGAGTGGACCCGCGTGCTGGCGGCTCATCTCCGGCCTCTGCCGGGGATGGCGTACGGCCTGATCGAATCCAACGGCGGGCAAAATTACCGCGGCTGGGACCGGCTCGTAAGCTATCATCCCGCGGCTGGAGCTGGCTGGACCCGCACGCGCGGCGGACTGTTCGAGCTGGACGAAGCTTTCTACGCGGAAAGCGGAGGCGTGTTCCGGACGAGTTCTTATTACGAGAACCGGTAGGTATTGCTCGCGGGCTTGTGAACCGGCGTCAGCGGCCCACGGCTTCGAGGCTGAGGATATCTTTCAGATAGCCCGGAAGGGCGTCGAGATGGTTGCCGAGGAACGCGTCGCTTTCCCTGCCGACCCGCTGGGCGGCGGGCACCATGGACAGCTGGGCCGCGAACACCGTTTTGCGGGGATGGTCTTCGATGGCATGGAACAAGCCTCTGGAAACCGCTTCGATATAATCGTTTTTCTTGCCCTGCATGACGAGCTGGAACGTATTTTCCAGGAGAACCGGCTCGACTTGAATCTCCTGGCCGGCAGCGGCCGCAAACTTATGGAGCTGTTCCATCGTGCCTTCGACAGTCGAAGGATTGGTAAAAACGAGAACCGAAGGCCGGTTCAGCAACAAAATTTTATGAAACAAAGGATCGTCGATTTTAATAATCGGCACTGGGCAGGAGAAATTTTCAGGCAGATGAGCCGTAAAATACGTACAGGTAATCAAAATGGCATCCACATGACAGCTGGCTAACCAGTCGAGTGTGGATTTTATTTTGTTCATGGCCAGCTCCTCGGTAAAATTGCTGTCGTTCTTAATGCGGTCCAAACCGGGATCGACGAAATGGACAAGCTCGATGTCATAAGAGCCGAGGGCTTTCTCGATATGTTCGATATTGGAATAGTGGGCATGATAGCAGCCTAGTTTTCTTTTCATGATAGACACCCCGTCCGAAGTTTTCTATGAAGTATAGCAAGGTTAACAATATTTGGCAATGGGAACACGGGGTTGAACGGTTAAAAAAATGTCTTCTCACCATGCGCCCGAATCGTTTGATCGGAATCGCAAGCGTAATGATGAACGGAATAATGAACCGAAATAATGAACCGGATGTCGAGGACTGCAAGGTGTGAGCTTCGCGCGGTCAAAGCCGAATACCCGGCGGTACAAAGAACCGGAACTAGGAGCCGGCGAACCGCATCAGCTCCCGGTTGAACTTGCCCATTTCGCAGTAAAACAAGCCATGTCCGCTGTATGCGAAAGGCACGAGCTCCGAGCCTTTAATACCCGCTTGTGTCGCCTGGGCGAGCGGATAAGGACAGATCATGTCCTGCGCTCCCTGGAAGATCACCGTGGGCACTGAAATTTTGGGCAGATCGGGACGCATATCCTCATCTCTCAAAAGCGCAGCCCCCATCGCGGTCGCATGCCCGGAGGAAGATAAAGCGATCCCGTGAAACCAGTTTTGAAGCGGGGCCGACACATACCGGGCAAAAAAACGGCCGCCGAGATCTTCGAGCATTTTAGGCCGGTCGGTATAAGTTCCCTCTATGAGATGATTCACCTCTTCGATTGAATTGCCGTACGGGAAATCCGGCCGTTTGGTAAACAGGGGAGCCGCCGGGGCGAACAGAGCCAGCTTGGAAACGCCGAATCCGCCGTGTCTGGCCATATACCGGATCGCAATGGCTCCGCCCATGGAAAACCCCGCCAGGATAATGCCTTCAAGCCTGAGCGCCTCGATTACGCGGCGTATATCGTCCGCCATCCGGTCGTAGGAGTAGCCTCCCCACGGGCGGTCGGATTTGCCGAACCCTCTCAAATCCAGGCCGATACAGCGGTATCCGGCTTTGGGAAGCTGATCGAACTGGTACTCGAACATCGTATGGTTGAGCGGCCAGCCGTGAATGAACAAAATCGTTTTGCCGCCGCCCCCGGGTCCGGGGTTCCAATCCTCGACGTAAAGGTTAACTCCCTGCTCAACGGGTATGTAGATGCCCATCCTGCGCCTCCTTTGGTTGAAAATACAATGCGTTAGGGAAATGGCCTGCCGCCGGTGAGCGATTGCACGAAAAAAAATCACGGTTCTCTTTGAAGCAAGCCCGGACGGTTTTGAAGAGCCCCCGCTTTTTAAGTGTATGTGCGACGGTTTGGACGATATTTCTTCCGGCTTGAGTGATTGTGCGGGGAACGGACGGAGTACATTACTGACCGGATAAAACGGATTAGGGCCGGGACATGCAGGGGGGACATCATATGGAAAAAGTGGAGGAGCGGCTGGGACGACAAAAAACCGGTATTCCCGCAAGGGGATACCGGTTTGCTTTTGCTTATACTTCTGCGGACCATTCACGAAGCTTGCGGTCTGACGGAAGAAACAAGGTCAGGATGCCGAGAATCGGCAGCAGGCTGGACAGCTTCATAATGAGGCTGATTCCGTGGGCGTCGATCAGGTTGCCCAGAACGAGCGCTCCGATTCCGCCCATGCCGAACGCAAAGCCCGTAATCAGGCCGGATACCATGCCGACTTTCCCCGGGATCAGCGTCTGCGCGTACACGACGGTGACGGAGAAGCTGGAGAAGATGACGAATCCGGTCAGCGTCAGCAGCACGGTCGCCCATCCCAGACTGACGTAAGGGATCAGCGCGGCAAGCGGAGCCGCACCGAATATGGAGACGAAGATGACGGTTCTCTGTCCGAACTTGTCGGCGAGAGGACCGCCGAAGAACGTTCCGAGCGCGCCGGCCGCCAGGAACAGAAAAATATAGATTTGCGCCTGATCGATGGTCGTGCCGACGACATCGCGCAAATAGAAGGCGTAATAGCTCGTCATGGCCGCCGCATACCACGAGCGGGTAAAGACGAGGAACACCAGCACGACGACCGCGGCGGCGATCTTCTTCCGCTTGGCGGGGTCCATCGCGCGCTGGACGGTCTTCTTCGCCGTGACGGCTCCGGCCTCGATCACGCCCTTGTACCAGCGGGCGATGAACGTTTGCACGAGCATGGCGGCCCCCGCCACGAGGGTGAACCAGATCGAGCCGAACTGGCCGAGCGGGATGAAGATCCATTTCGTCAGCAGCGGAGCCAGCGATTGCCCCGCGTTGCCGCCGACCTGGAAGATCGACTGGGCCAGTCCCTTGCGGGAGCCTGCGGCCAGGTGGGCGACCTTCGAGCCCTGCGGATGGAACGCCGCCGATCCCAGGCCCACCAGCGAGACGGCCAGCAGCACGAACCCGTACGAAGGCGCGAACGCGAGCAGCAGCATGCCGAGGAAGGTGGCGGCCATACCGAGCGGCAGCATGTAGGGTTTAGGCTTCCGGTCGGTATACATGCCGATTACGGGCTGCATGATGGAAGCGGTAAGATTGAAATAGAACGAGATCCAGCCGATCTGGGCGTATGAAAGCGTCATACTGTCTTTTAAAATCGGATAGATAGCCGGAATGACCGACTGAATCGAGTCATTAAACAAATGCACGAGACTGATGGCGAGGAGTACCTTGTAAACCGTCGGTTTCGACGAAGGAATTCCTGCAGAGGGTCGTGCGGTGCCGGCGCTGACTGTCGCCTGCGACGCCATAGGGCACGAACTCCTTTCGTGAAGCTAATGTGTAGGACGCTGAAGCGTACCGATCCGTTCGCCCATGCGGACTTTGCTGCCCACCTGGAGATCGGAGCGCGGCGTCAGGATTCCGTTCTCGGTAACGAGCACTACCGTTGAACCGAATTCGAAATAAGCGAGGTCATCGCCCGCCTGCAGATGAGACGGAAGGCCCTCCACATACTGAATGGAGCTGACGTTCAGCGCGCCGACTTTCACGACGGCGATTTCGCCGGCTTCGTGCTCCATCACGGTAATGAGGCGCTCGTTGCGGCTGAGCACGCGTGTCATGTGGCGCAGGCCGAATTCGTTCACGGGGTATACTTTGCCGGGAACATGTTCTTTCTCCAGAATCTCACCGGTAACCGGGGAATGGATACGGTGATAATCCGTGGGGCTCAAATAAAGCACCATAAAGAAGCCCTTCTCGTAATTAATCGTACGCGGGGAACGGTTGAGCAGCTCCTCGACGGTGTAATCCTGCCCCTTGACGCTGAGCATTTGGCCCGCTTCTACGGGACCGTAGCCGGTAATAACGGCATCTACCGGGCTGACAAGCGCGGCCGGATCCGTATCGACCGGACGGAGTCCGGGCTTCAGGCGGCGGGTGAAGAACTCGTTGAGTGTGGCGTATTCCCCGATGGCCTTCTCCGCTTCTTCAACCGGAATGCCGTAAGACTTGGCAAACCACGGGATGAGTGAGCGGCTGAGCGGGGATTTGGAAAACGAACCGGTCATCCGGGAAATCCATTTGCGGGATGAGAGTTCCGTCATAAGTCGAAACAATGGTTTCATGCTTGGTTCAATGCTCCTATCTGTCATGACTATAGTCTTCGCTTTATCTTGCCATAGAATGAACGTTTTGACAATTGCCGCGACCCGGCGTTTTCGGGCGCTCATCCGCTGAAAACGCGCCTTTTCGCCGGGACCGTGCCCTTATCCTCGGGCAGACAGGTATGGTTCGGAGCAAGGCTGCGCAAGCTGGTTAGAAAAGGGGGAAGATCTTATGTCCGGCTTGGTGTGGGGAGCGGTTTTTACCGTTCCGTGGCTGCTCGTTTGGCTTCAAAATAAAGTAACCGGGGCCAAAAGAATCATGGATACCGCGGCATATGCCGCACTGGTACTTTTTTCGGGGATTGCCGGGGTAACCGTGTCAGAGATTCTTGTGAACGGCACGGTTTTTATGACCAGCGTGCACAAAGTGTTCCTGAATCCCCTCTTTCTGGCCAGCGGAGGGTGGCTGGGGTTGTATGCTCTTCAGCGTCTTATAGTAGAAGCAATTTTTCCGGGAAGAGCAAAGAGAGACTGAATCCGTATTTTTTATGGATAAAAAACTGGTACAAAATGTAAAGATTATATATAATAAGGTTAGCTTTGATGAAAGCGCTTACTGACACAAAAAGAAATTTAGGAGGAGGAAGCTGATGAAAAAGCGAGCCAAAGAGCTCAACTACACGGAAATCGCGAAGTCCAGTCAGTTCCAAGCTTTGTTGAAACGAAAAAGACAGTTCATTTTACCGCTTTCCCTGTTCTTCTTTGCCTTTTATTTTACGCTCCCGATTCTCACCTCTTATACCACCGTGCTTAACACCCCCGCATTCGGTTCCGTCTCTTGGGCGTGGGTATTCGCCTTTGCGCAGTTTATTATGACCTGGGTGCTGTGCATCCTTTACTCGCGCCGGGCCGCTAAATTCGATGTGATGGTACAGCAAATCCGGCAGCAAATGAAAGGCTGATCTCATTTCTCATACTTGGAGGGAAGTCAAGTGAATCTGACGGCATTCTGGTTATTTCTGGGCATCGTGGCGATCACGCTTCTGATTACATATTTTGCGGCCAAAAAAACCAATTCCACCGATGACTTTTACACGGCTGGAGGAGGTCTGACGGGCTGGCAGAACGGTCTGGCCATCGCAGGAGATTACATGTCGGCCGCTTCTTTCCTCGGAATCGCGGGCACGATCGCACTGGCCGGCTTTGACGGGTTCTTTTACAGCATCGGATTTCTGGTCGCGTATCTGGTCGTTCTCTATCTCGTGGCGGAGCCTCTCCGCAATTTAGGGAAATATACGGTGGCGGATATGATTGCGGCCCGTTTCAACGAAAAGAAAATCCGGGGCGTGGCGGCCCTGAATACGATCACGATCTCCACTTTCTATATGATCGCGCAGCTCGTGGGCGCGGGAGCGCTTATCAAACTGCTGCTGGGACTCGATTTCACGACGTCTGTGCTCATTGTCGGCCTGCTCATGACCGTTTACGTCGTATTCGGCGGGATGACGGCAACTTCTTGGGTACAGATCGTCAAAGCGGTGCTGCTGATGGGCGGGACCTTCATTCTTTCGATTGTCGTGTTCTCGAAGTTCAACTTCAGCGTGACCGAAATGTTCGATCAGCTGAAAGCCGTTACTCCTCTCAAAGAGAAGTTTCTGGACCCCGGCAACAAGTATAAAATACCGCTCGACACGCTTTCGCTTAACCTGGCGCTTGTGCTGGGGACGGCCGGTCTGCCGCACATTCTGATCCGCTTCTTTACGGTGAAGGACGCTCCGACCGCGCGCAGCTCCGTCGTGTACGCGACCTGGATCATCGGCATTTTCTACGTGCTGACGCTGTTCCTGGGCTTCGGCGCTGCCGCGTTTGTCGGGTATGACAACATTATCGCGGAAGACAAGGGCGGCAACATGGCGGCGCCTCTACTGGCCAAAGCGCTCGGCGGCGATTTCTTCTTCGCCTTTATCGCGGCCGTCGCATTCGCGACGATTCTGGCCGTCGTCACCGGTCTCGTTCTCTCCGCCGCTTCCGCGTTCGCGCATGACTTCTACAGCCATATCTTGCGCAAGGGAAAAGCTACGGAGTCCGAGCAGATGAAGGTAGCCCGCTGGGCGTCGGTCGGCGTCTCCATCCTGTCGATCATCTTGTCGCTGGCCGCATCCAAGCTGAACGTGGCGTTCCTCGTGTCCGTCGCCTTCGCCATTGCGGCGAGCTCCAATCTGCCGGTCATTCTGTTCACCGTCTTCTGGCGGCGCTTTAACACGGCGGGCGCGGTAACGGGCATGCTCGTCGGCCTGATCTCTTCCCTGGTGCTCGTGGCCGTAAGCCCGAGCGTGTGGAGTCCGGAAGCGGGTAAAGCCATCTTCGTAGGCACGCCATTGTTCCCGCTCACGAATCCGGGCATCATCTCCATTCCTCTCGGATTTCTGGGTGCCATACTCGGAACGGTCCTGTCGAAGAAGAAGTCTTCCGATGCGAAGTTCGACGAGATCGTCGTCAAAGCCAACGTCGGCAATATCAACATGTAAGCGGGCCGCGGCAATGCCCGGCACAACAAAGAACCTCCCGGTCCTTGGCGGACGGGAGGTTCTTTTGTTCTATTTGGCCGGTACTTCTCAAAGTTAATCGTCGAAACGGCATTCTTCGAGGCGGAGCACCTTCGTTTTCTTCTTGACTTTATACCCGATCCAAACGATCAGGAACAGCGGAATTCCGATATATGAAGCGGTCAGACCCGCCCAGTCGACGCCGCTTTCCGAGATGGCGGAATAGTTCTGGCCGAGGATAACGACGATACAGACGATCAGGGCGAAGATGGGGCCGAAAGGGAACCATTTCGCCAGGTACGGCAGATCGCGAAGGTCCCGGCCCTGCGCCGTGTAAGCGCGTCTGAAGCGGTAGTGGCTGACGGCGATGCCGAGCCAGGCGATGAATCCGCACATGCCGGAGGCGTTGAGCAGCCAGATGTAAACGACGCCGTCGCCGAACATGGAGGCGAGGAAGGCGAACATGCCAACGGCTGCCGTCGCGATCAGCGCCAGTACCGGTACGCCGCGCTTGTCGAGCTTGCCGAGGAAGCGCGGTGCTTTGCCTTCGCGGGCAAGCGTCCAGATCATCCGCGTGGATGCGTACATGCCGGAGTTGCCGGCGGACAGGACGGACGTCAGGATAACGGCATTCATGACGGAGGCGGCGAATGCCAGGCCGGCTTTCTCGAACACGAGCGTGAACGGGCTGATCGCGATATTTTCGACGTCGCCGCTGATCAGGTTATCGCTCGTGTAAGGAATGAGCAGGCCGATGATGAAGATGGCGAAAATATAGAACAGCAGGATGCGCCAGAAAATGGTGCGGATCGCTTTGGGCACGTTCTCGCGGGGATTTTCGCTCTCACCGGCCGCCACGCCGACAAGTTCGGTCCCCTGGAAGGAGAAGCCCGCGGCCATGAATACGCCGAGCACGGCCATGAATCCGCCGCTGACGGGTGCGTCTCCCAGCGTGAAGTTGCTGAATCCGACGGACTCGCCGCCGATAATGCCGAAAATCATCAGAACCCCGACGATGATGAACACAATGACCGTCACGATTTTAATCAGGGCGAACCAGTATTCGGACTCCCCGTATCCGCGGACGGACAAGTAGTTCAGGCAGAACATCAGCACCAGGAACAGCAGACTCCATAGAATGGAGGGACTGTCGGGCAGCCAAAATTTCATAATAAGGGTGGCTGCGGATAATTCGGCGGCAATCGTGATGGCCCAGTTGAACCAGTAGTTCCAGCCGAGGGCGAATCCCAGCGCCGGATCGACGAACCGGGAAGCGTAGGTGGAGAAGGAGCCGGATACCGGCATGTACGCCGACAGTTCCCCGAGGCTCGTCATGAGAAAGTAAACCATGATGCCGATAGCCGCGTAAGCGATTAAAGCGCCGCCGGGACCCGCGGAATGAATGGCGCCGCCGCTCGCCAGGAAGAGTCCGGTTCCGATGGAACCGCCGAGCGAAATCATCGTTAAATGTCTGGATTTCAGGCCGCGCTTAAGTTCCGTAGTTTCGGAACCGGAGTTCGGTTGTTTCATAAGGAACACCTCTGTCAATAATTTGTTTCTTGCCTGCCGCGCTAACCGTCGGTTAATAAAGGAAAACATAAAAAGCCCCGAAAAGGAGTTTTCGCGGCTGCTGCTTCTATCTCGCCTTTTCCATGAAGATAGCGCAACACCGCTGCTTGGAAGGGCAGCAGTGACAGTTCCGCCCCTGTTCGGGAACGGACCCAATCCGGACGCAAGAGAGACGGCCCGAATTTCGGCGGCTGCTCCTTTCTCCCGGCTTCACTGACGTCTCTATCGTCTCCCCCGGAATACTCCTAGCACCCGCAACCTCTACCTCATCGAAAATGGATGAGGAACTTGCTATTAAGTTTTTGTAAAAAGGTACATCGTTCAGTATAGATAAAAAGCGGAATAGTGGCAATAGGAGAAACTGGAAACGGATACAAATATTTTTCCGGCTGATTTTACAACGAAAAAACATGCCGTTAATACAGGGCAAACAGGCCGGGGTTACGATAATGGGGACGGAAGAAAGAAGGGTGACTATGGATAAAGGAATCGGCAATCTGGGACCGAGACGCATCATTGCGGCCGTCCGGCATTCGGAGGATTTGAAACTGGCTTGCGCAAGCGACCTTCCGGTCGTTTTTCTGCTGGTCGGTGATTTGTTCACCGTTCAGGATTATGTGAAGCAGGTGCTCGACAGCGGCAAAAAGGTGTTTTTGCACGTTGATTTCATAGCCGGGCTCGGAAGCGATCCCATCATTATTAAATATTTGGCCGAGAAGGTCAGGCCGACCGGTATTATTTCCACGAAAACGCATTTGATCAAGCACGCGAAAAAGAATGGCCTGGCGGCCGTTCAGCGCTTGTTCCTTATCGATTCGGCGGCTCTGGAGAACGGCATCGCCAACGTCCAGCAGAGCGCGCCCGACGCCGTGGAGATTATGCCGGGGCTGATTCCGCGCGTGATTACGGAAGTCAGCGAGAGGCTGAGCGTGCCGGTCATAGCGGGAGGGTTGATCCACCACCATGAAGAGATTGAAACGGCTTTACAGGCGGGGGCTGCGGCGGTTTCCATGGGCAGCCGGGCTCTGTGGGTGAAGGAAGCGAAGCGTCCGCGCGCGGACGAGGCGATTGTGCGTTAATCCGCAGAGGGGCCTGCGGGGCTTGGCCGACGGCATCCGTTATCTTTACAAATCTTTAAAACCCCGTTCATACAGCGCTAACACTGGAGAGATAAAGTAGAAGCAAAGAGAGAACCAACTGAATCGGTAAGGGTTGAGATGAGGAGAAAACCCTTTATGCAGTATTCGCCGCAAGGGCAAGGCACGACGGAAGTCCCGCTATCGACGGGGGGCCGTTTGTACGCTTGTTTCCTGTGCCAGGCGCGTATTGGATGAAGGGTTTTTTGGGTTGTCTTCTTCCCGCCGGTGAAGTGTTTGAGGAGGCAAAACGGTTGCGGGGTCTGACAGAATGGAACGACGCAGAAGCTTATTTTTTTGATCTCGACGGGACGATCTTCCTCGGAGGACGTCTTCTTCCCGGAGCGGCGGAGCTGCTCCGCTCGCTGGAGGAAGCCGGCAAGACGGTCGGCTTCCTGACCAACACGACGACGCAGACGGCCGCGGACTGCGGCCGCCGCCTGCGTGGGCTGGGCCTTGCCGTCCGCGACGAGCAGGTCGTGACGGCCGCGGCGGCCGCCGCCGCCTACCTGGCGGAGCGGGCTCCGCAGGCCCGGGTGCTCGCCGTCGGCGAGGAAGCGCTGATCGCGGAGCTGGACGCGCAGCGTATCCGCGTCGTGCGGTCGCCCCTGGAGGCCACGCACGTGGTCGTCGGCATGGACCGGCGCTTCGACTATGCGAAGCTTCATGCCGCGTCCAGGGCGCTGCGGTCCGGGGCGGAGCTCATCGCCTGCAACCCGGACACGTTCTGTCCGGTGGAAGGCGACGAGCTGCCCGACACCGGTGCCATGACCGCCGCCATCGAGGCGGCTTCGGGCGTTCGCGCGTCGGTCGTCGCGGGCAAGCCGTCGCCGCACTATGCGCGGGTGGCCCTCCGCCGGACCGGCAAGGCGGCGGAGCGGTGCGTCATGATCGGCGACCGTCTGGAGACGGACATCATGCTGGGCCGCGCCAGCGGCATGCGCACCGCGCTCGTACTGACGGGCGCGGCGACTTTGGAGGAGGTGAGAGCGGGGACGGTCATGCCGGACTGGATCGTACCGACACTGGAGGCGTTTGCGAAGCCTTCCGATGAAGAAATATTTAACATCCCCATTACAAAACGTTAACGCAGCGGTGGAAATCGAGTGTTACATTGGGGACAAGCACGGTGTACTGCAAGTACCGAAATCATTTTATTTGGGGGAGACTATCCAATGCGGACAATCGCGAAAATGAGTGTGTTGACACTGCTTACGGCAAGTTTGATGGCGGGCTGCGCCAAGCCTCAAGCGGAAACGAGCGCAAGCACCCCGGGGGCGGGAACGGAAAAAGCGAAAGAGAAAACCGAGCTGACGTTCTACTACCCGATCGCCGTAGGCGGCCCTCTGACGGCCACGATCGAAGCGATGGCGGCCGATTTTACAAAAGAAAACCCGGACATCACCGTGAAGCCGGTATACACCGGAAGCTACGCGGATACGACCGTGAAAACCCAGGCGGGCGTACAGGGCAAAACGCCTCCGGACGTGGCCGTTAACCTGTCGACGGAGCTTTACAGCCTGCTGGACATGAATGCGATCATTCCGCTGGACGAGTTTATCGCCAAGGAAGACAAGAACTGGCTGTCGGACTTCTACCCGGCTTTCCTGGCCAACTCCCAGACGGGCGGCAAAACGTACAGCATCCCGTTCCAGCGCAGCACGATCGTCCTTTACTACAACAAGGACATGTTCAAGGAAGCGGGTCTTGATCCTAACAAACCGCCGACAACATGGGAAGAGATGGCCGAATACGGCAAGAAGCTGAAGAAGGAAGGCCGCTGGGGGCTTGAAATTCCGGTATCCGGTTTCGCTTACTGGATGATGCAGACGTTCTCCCTGCAAAACGGCAAGAACCTGATGAGCGAAGACGGAAAGAAAGTCTTTTTCGATACAAAAGAAAACGCCGAAGGGCTTCAATTCTGGTCCGATATGGCCCGCAAGGACAAAATTATGCCGGAAGGCGTAACGGAGTGGGCGACGGTGCCGTCCGACTTTATCGCCGGTAAAACCGCGATGATGTACCATACGACAGGCAACCTGACGAACGTGAAGAAAAACGCGAAGTTCGATTTCGGCGTGACGTTCCTGCCGCAGAAGAAATCGTACGGCAGCCCGACGGGCGGCGGCAACTTCTACATTTTCAAAGATATCGACAAGAAAAAGCAGGAAGCGGCCTGGAAGTTCGTCAAGTTCATGACGGAGCCTGAACGTGCGGCCAAATGGAGCATCGAAACGGGCTACGTGGGCGTGCGCAAGTCCGCTTACGAAACCGACGTGATGAAAAAGTACGTAGCGGAGTTCCCGCCGGCGCTTGTCGCCCGCGATCAGCTCCAGCATGCGGCAGCCGAGCTGTCCACGCACAACAACGGTAAAGTGTCCAAAGCGCTGAGCGATCAGCTTCAGGCGGTGCTTACCGGTGCGGCGGAACCGGCGGCTGCGCTCAAGAAAGCACAGGAAGAAGCGGACAAGGCGCTGGCGCCGTTCAACAAGTAAGCGGGCCGGAGCGGAAATGCGGTCGGCAGGGTCTCCTTTGGCTCTGCCGATTCTTTATTCAACCGGCCGGAAAGCGCAGGGAGGGAAGACAATGACCGGGAAAGTCGCGGTTTGGAAAGAAAACGGGTTTGCGTGGCTGCTTCTGCTGCCGTCACTGGTGTTTCTTATTCTGTTTACGTTTTATCCGATGCTCAAGACACTGATCCTAAGCTTCCATCAGGCTGATCTGGCTACGCCGCAGCCGATTTTTACGGGACTCGACAATTACAAGCATATGGCGGAGGACGCCGTCTTCTGGAAAGTGCTGCGCAACAACGTCTGGTTTGCGATCGGCACGGTGCCGACGGCTATCGCGCTCGCGCTGGTCATGGCGGCGTTCGCCAATAAAGCGCTCCGGGCGAAAGGGTTCGTCCGTACGGCTTTCTTTTACCCGAACATGATACCGATGATCGCCATCGCCAACGTATGGCTGTTCATTTATACGCCGCAGTACGGGCTGCTCAGCAGAGCGATGGGCTGGCTGGGACAATCCCAGGCGGTCAATATTCTGGGAAGCCAGGAAACGGTCATGTGGGCGATGATTGCGATGATCGTCTGGAAAGAAGCGGGATATCTGATGATTTTCTATCTCGCCGGTCTGCAGAATATTCCGAAGGACTTGTATGAATCCGCCGAAATGGACGGGGTCGGACGCTGGACCGTATTTCGTAAAATTACGTTTCCGCTGCTTATGCCGACGACGCTGTTTGTGATGATCGTGGCTTTGACGAATTCGTTCAAGCTGGTCGATCACCTGTTCATTATGACAAAAGGCGGCCCCGACAACGCGAGCAACCTTCTTCTTTTCTATATTTACGATACAGCGTTCAGCTTCTGGGATCAGGGACTGGCCTCGGCTTTGACGATGGTGATGATCGTTCTGCTGATGGCGTTTGCGGCGCTTCAATATTTCGGACTCGACAAGAACATTCACTACCGTTAATTTTGCGCTAAAAAAGGAGGGTGGAACTTATGACTTCCACAACCGCCGGGACTGCGGCACCCGAAGCTTCACGCCGCGGCGGCACGGAGAGGCCCGCATCCGCCAGACGCAGGCTGCTCGCCCGCGGACCGCTGACCCTCGATTTCTGGCTGAATGCGCTCATGTTTATCGTCGCGCTCGTCTGGATCGTACCTCTGGTCTGGATGCTGTGGACCGCATTCCGGCCCAAAGATTCCGTTATCAATCCCACGCTGTCGTGGGATTTTACCCTGGAGCATTTCCGGCATGTCTGGTCGGCCGCTCCGTTCGGCCTTTACTACGGCAACACGCTGCTCATTACGGGAGGCATTCTGATCGTTCAGACTGCTAACCGTAACGATGGCGGCCTTTGCTTTTGCCCGGCTGAATTTTAAAGGCAAAGAATTTGTCTTTATGCTGTTTCTCGTGCAGATCATGATTCCGGCCGACGTGCTCGTTTTCCCGAACTACAACGTGCTCAAAGAGCTGAGCCTGCTCGACACGAAACTGGGGATCATGCTTCCGTATTTCGCTTCGGCTTTCGGTATTTTTCTGCTGAGGCAGATGTTTAAGACGATTCCTCCCGAACTGGATGAAGCCGCCGTGATGGAGGGCTGCACGAAGTGGCAGATCTTGTGGCGCATCTATGTGCCGCTTGCCCGCCCGTCTTACGTGGCTTTCGCCCTCGTATCGGTCAGCTATCACTGGAACAATTTCCTCTGGCCGCTTATCGTAACGAACTCGGTAGAAAACCGTCCGCTGACGGTCGGTCTGGCCATTTTCGCCCAATCGTTCGAAACCGGAGCCCAGTGGGCCGAGGTGAGCGCGGCTACGCTGATCGTGATTGCGCCTCTTCTGGCCGGTTTCCTGCTGTTCCAGCGCCAGTTTATGAACAGCTTTATGCAGTCGGGCATCAAATAACCTCATCCGCGAAGGAATCGCATGACGATGAGAATTCATCCGTTATACCGGCATGCCGATATAACGACAATAAAAAGGGCCGCTACCCGGTAGCGGCCCTTTTCAGTTTTTTACCGACCGCAATCCAGCGTCCGTCGATATCTTCGAAAACCAGCTCGCGGTTGCCGTAGTCCGTTACGGACAGGGAGCGGACGATTTTCACGCCCAGCCGGACGAGTTCGGCTTCGATGTCCTCCTGGAAGTCCGTGATCAAATACGCATCGTACCCGCAGCCGTGAACGACCCGGTTAGGCACGATAGCACCCAGCTTGGAGGCCGTCAGCACGATTTCGACGGCGTCTTTATAAAGGCAGACGTGAGGTTCGGAGGCTTCAAGATAGTAGACGGCCCTGAAACCGAGGCGTTCGTAAAAGCCCGCCGTCTCCTGAAGACGGGGAACCGGAAAAATTTGCAGACAGGAAGTGAACCCGCTTTTCATTACTTTTCTTCCCCTTCTATTTAAAATGTAAAATGCCGGCATTATGGTCAGCATAGCACAAGGGAGAGGGAAGCTTCTTTGTAAAAATCAATAAAACTTAATTTATCGGATGTTTATAGCGTTAAAAAGATACCCGGCTTCCGTTTCGAACCGCCCTTTATTTGCAGGCGGACGCGGCTGCGGGTGTTTTTCTATTGGCAATTTACCCAACCAAGGCGAGTCCGGCCGTCATATCTTATAGGAGGAGCGTTTTGCAGAAGGTTAGAAGGTCTGGATGCAGTACCTAAGGAGGTCACAAGATGGCATATCGCATCGATATCAATACCTCGACATTTGTCCTGACGTTATCCGATGACGGCAAAACCGTGAAGACTTATCCGGTCGGTGTAGGGAAGGTGGGAACGAGCACCCCGGAGGGCACGTTCACTATCGTCAACAAGGAGCCGAATCCCGGCGGACCTTTCGGAGCTTTCTGGATGGGGTTGTCGAAGAAGCATTACGGCATCCACGGAACGAATGATCCTTCTTCCATCGGCAAGCGTTCTTCCCACGGCTGCATCAGAATGCACAACAAGGATGTGCTGGCGCTGTCCCGCCTCGTTCCGATCGGCACCGTCGTGCGGATTCACCCATAAGAGAGGAAGGTGAATGATGAACATCTCATCCATAGCTATCGTGTCGCCGGGATCGTTCGCCGTTCCTTCCGGAACCAGCAGTTCGGTTGAGCATGTGGTGGAGCGTCTGGCGGACCGGCTCAGCGAGACGGCGCAGGTCACCGTTCTGGGAAGAAGAACGAGGCGCAGGCCGGCAAGGGAGCAGATCGGAGGCGTCACCTATGTGCGGCCCAGCTTTAAAAGCGGTCTGCCCTACATCGAGGCGGTTTACCGGAAGCTCAGGCCGATGAACCCCGATCTCATCCAGGTGGAAAACCGGCCCCGGTTCGTCCGTTATTTGCGGAAGCGGATGAAACGGGCGACCATCTGCCTCGGCCTGCATTCGATCACCTTCATATCGAAGCCACATATCGGGCGCAAAGAGGCCGCCGAATGCCTCCGCTGCGCCGATCTCATTTTCGTCAACAGCGACTATTTGCGCCGGGAGGTTATACGGCGGGCCCCTTCCGTCGCTCACAAGGTAGTCGTGAATCCGCTTGGAGCGGACCCTTCGATTTTCGCTCCCCGGATGTTCCACGAGGAGGCCCGGCAGGAGATGCTGGCGTCCCTGGGGCTGTCGGGGCGCAAAGTGGTTGTCTTCGCCGGGCGGCTTATGCCGATGAAGGGCGTCGAGCAGCTGCTGCGCGCGATGCCCGCCGTGTTTGCGGCTCATCCCGATGCGGTGCTGCTCGTCATCGGCGGCGCGGGCTACGGCAGCACGAGACAGACCGCTTACGTCAGGAAGCTGAAAAGGCTGGCGGCCCGGTATCCGGATCACATCCGCTTCATTCCTTACGTGTCGCACGATTCAATCCCGGCCTGGTTCCGTCTGGCCGACGTCGTTGCCGTTCCTTCCATGCGGATCGAAGCGTTCGGTCTCGTCAACGTCGAGGCCATGTCCTCGGGTGTGCCGGTTGTCGCCACGCGGGTCGGGGGCATTCCCGAGATTGTTCTTCACGAAGCGACGGGGCTGCTGGTGCCCCTCCAGTCGGTGGAAGCGGAGCTGGCGCAGGCTATCACCCGGATTCTGGCCGATGACGAGCTGAGGCGGCAGATGGGTCAGCGCTCCCTGGAGCGGGTGGCGGAGCTCTACACGTGGGAGAAGATGGCGGAGAGGCAGCGGGCTTTTTACAGCCTGCTTCCCTGAAAAAAATAAGTGATCGGGGCCGGACGATGTCCGCGCCTTTTTTTTCATAAATAGGCATAAACACCGGAGCGGAACGCTGCATAGGATATAGGAGGGAGAAGAACCGGAAAGGGAGATGGGAATGAAAAAAAAGAAAAATCCGGCGGGAGGCGCGCAGCGTCCGGCCTCCAGTAAATACAACGCGAGCATGAATGAATTGCGCTGGCTCGATGAAGAGCCGAAGAAGAAGGGGCATGCCGATGCGGTCATTTCCAAAGCGGAAGCCGAAGCGGTCCGCAAAGCCGTTCCGTCGGGGGAACCCAAAAGAGGGGCGCCGGAGAAGTCTAAGCCTCAAGGCCTCCTCCGGGCAAAAGCAGAAGGAGCATCCGGGGGAGGAAAGCAGACGGAACCGGATAGGAAAGTCCCGAAGGAATACACGTCAGCCCCCCGCGGAAAAAGCGAGATCAAGTCGGTTGCCGCCGAGCTGATGTCCGAAGAGGATATGTTGGCCGGGGAGGAAATGCCCGAGGATTTCGAAGAAGATTTGCTGCTGCGGGACGAGGAGCGGGAGTTGCGGGTAAGCGAAGAGGACGAAGATGAAACAGCCGGGGATTCCGATGATCCGGAAGATGAAGAAGTACCGGAAGTACCGGAAGCCCAGGCACCTCCGGAGGTGCGGGCAGCGCCGAAAGCTCCGGCGCCCCGGGAAGTGCCGGAAGTTGAAGCGGCTTCGAAAGCTTCGGAAGCTTCGGAGGATGCCGGAGATTCAAAGCGCGAGGCCCGACCGGACACCGTGAAAACCGGCAGAAACGGTTCGCCGCTGCTGCTTTTGTCCGAGCGCAAAGAAGAACGGGGCAGCGAGGGTGTCGTATACACCGACGATATCGTGGAAGCCGCCGTTACGGGCGAGAAAATCGCCAGCCGAGCCATCGACGAGTCGAAAATGAAGCCGAACAGCATCGGCACACGCTCTCTCCAGGATTTTTCGGTTGAGCGCTCGAAACTGGCCGACGGCAGCGTGACCAGCGAGAAGCTTGCTCCCGGTGCGGTGCTCCGCGAACATTTGGCTTACGGCATTGTGAACGGCGATCATATTCAGATCCGCACGATTACCAGCGATAAGATTGCGGACAAAAGCATCACGGTGGAAAAATTGGCCGACGGAACAATTGATGCCGCCAAATTGGCCCCTTATTCGATTCAGTCGCACCACTTGGCCGAAGCCAGTATCACCCCTGAGCTTCTTGAAGATCAGGCCGTGACTTCGGATAAAATCAAAAGCGGCGCCGTCCAGTCCCGCCATCTGGGCAACTATGTCATCAATTCGGCAAAGCTTGCCGAAGATGCGATTACTACCGAGAAGCTCCGGAATGAAGCGGTAACCGGGGAAAAAATAGCGCCGGCCAGCATCTCGGCTTCCCACTTGGCGCCCGGAACGATAACGGGGGACAAAATTTCCGCAAGTGCGGTAAATGCCGCCCACCTGGCGAAAGGGTCGGTAGGGGATCAGCATATCGGAAGCGGAGTGATCGGGAGCGAGCATTTGAAACCGGGTTCCGTGACACGGGAAAAACTGACCCCGGGTGTCGTAAATTCCGCCCAATTGGCGGAAGAATCGGTAGGCTCCCGGGAGCTTGCGAAAAAATCGGTGCGTCCCGAGCACTTGGCGGACGGTTCCGTTCTCTCGGTTCACATCGCGGAGGGAGAAATCCGTTCCGGTCATATCGGCGGAGCTCAGATTACCGAGGAGCTGATCGAGAACGGGGCCGTTAAATCAGGTAAAATCGGCCGGAGAGCCGTCGAAAGCCGGCATATTGACGAAAGTGCCGTTTTGACGACGCACTTGGCGAATCAGGCTGTCACCACGTCGAAGCTTGCGACGGAATCCGTTTCGACGGATAAACTGACGGACTACGCAGTGAGCACGGCCAAACTGAATGACAGCAGTGTGACGGGTAAAAAGCTTGCCCGCGGAGCCGTTGAAAGCGAGCATATCCAGCCGTTCAGCGTTCAATCCGTTCATATCGCGAACAACGCCATTACGGCGGCTAAGATATCCGAACAGGGCGTGAACGGAAGCCACCTGAAGGAAGGCTCGGTCAGCGGTATCCATCTTGCCTCCAGCGCTGTGGAAGGACGCCATCTGGCGGCGGGCGCTGTCAAGCAGCAGCATCTTGCCAAAGGTGCGGTGACGAGCGAGGCGCTGGCGGGCGGAGCCGTGACGAATGAAGCGTTGTCGGACAATGCCGTGACCAGCGAAACGCTGGCGGAAGCCGCCGTAACCAGCAAAGCGCTGGCGAACGGTGCCGTGACGAACAAGGCGCTGGCGAGCGGCGCGGTGACGAGTGATGCGCTTGCCAGCGGGGCTGTGACGAGGGACGTTCTGGCGGCGGGTTCGGTGACGAGCGAGAAGCTGGCGGCAGACTCGGTGACAGGCAGAGTACTGGCGGAAGGCGCCGTGACAAGCAAAGCGCTGGCTGCAGGATCGGTGACAAGCAGGGCACTGGCCGCAGGATCGGTGACGAGCGATGCGCTGACGGCAGGCGCCGTAACGAGCGAGGTGCTCGCGGAAGGTGCCGTGACGAGGGATGCTCTGGCAAGCGGAGCCGTAACAAGAGATGCGCTCGCGAACGGGTCCGTGACGAGCGAAGCACTCGCGGAAGATGCCGTAACGAGCGAAGCGCTGGCGAGCGGTGCCGTGACCAGTAAGGCTCTGGCGGAAGGCGCCGTAACGAGCGGAGCGCTGGGTGAAGGTGCCGTGACGAGTGAAGCGCTGGCGTATGGAGCGGTGACGAGCGAGGCTTTGGCGGAAGGCGCGGTAACGAGTGAAGCGCTGGCGGCGGGCGCCGTGACGAGTGACGAACTGGCGGAAGGCGCAGTTACGAGTGAAACGCTCGCGTACGGCGCGGTAACGAGCGAAGCGCTGGCGGAAGGCGCGGTGACGAGCGAAGCGCTGGCGTACGGAGCGGTAACGAGTGAAGCGCTGGCGTATGGCGCGGTAACGAGTGAGGCTCTGGCGGAAGGCGCCGTAACGAGCAAAGCACTGTCGGCAGGATCGGTGACGAGTGAAACGCTCGCGTACGGAGCGGTAACGAGCGAAGCGCTGGCGGAAGGCGCGGTGACGAGCGAAGCACTGGCAGAAGGCGCGGTGACGAGCGAAGCGCTGGCAGAAGGCGCGGTGACGAGTGAAGCGCTGGCGGCAGGAGCGGTGACGAGTGAGGCGCTGGCGGAAGGCGCGGTGACGAGCGAAGCGCTGGCGGAAGGAGCGGTGACCAGTGAAGCGCTGGCGAACGGAGCGGTAACGAGCGAAGCGCTGGCGAACGGAGCGGTAACGAGCGAAACGCTCGCGTACGGCGCGGTAACTAGTGAAACGCTCGCGTATGGAGCCGTGACGAGCAAGGCGCTGGCGGAAGGCGCGGTGACGAGTGAGGCATTGGCCGAAGGCGCGGTGACGAGCGAAGCACTGGCGGCAGGAGCGGTGACGAGTGAAGCACTGGCGTACGGCGCGGTGACGAGCGAAACGCTGGCGGAAGGAGCCGTGACCAGCGAAGCGCTGGCGGCAGGGGCGGTAACGAGCGAAGCGCTGGCGAGTGGAGCCGTGACGAATGAAACGCTGGCATATGGCGCGGTGACGAGTAAAGCGCTCGGGAGCGGCGCGGTGACGAGTAAAGCGCTGGCGTATGGAGCCGTGACGAGCAAAGCGCTGGCGAGCGGATCGGTGACGAGCGAAGCGCTGGCGAGCGGCGCGGTGACGAGTGAAGCGCTCGCGGAAGGCACGGTGACGAGTGAGGCGCTGGCGGCAGGAGCGGTGACGAGTGAAGCACTGGCGAACGGCGCGGTGACAAGCGAGGCACTTGCGGCAGGCGCGGTGACGGGCGAAGCGCTGGCGAACGGCTCGGTAACGAGCGAAGCGCTGGGAGCAGGTGCGGTGACAAGCGAAGCACTGGCGGCAGGAGCGGTGACAAGCGAAGCGCTGGCGAACGGCGCGGTGACGAGCGAAGCGCTGGGAGCAGGCGTGGTGACAAGTGAAGCGCTGGCGAACGGAGCGGTGGCAAGCGAAGCACTGGCGAGCGGAGCCGTGACGAGCGAGGCATTGGCGAGCGGAGCCGTGACGAGCGAAGCATTGGCGGCGGGCGCGGTGACGAGCGAAGCACTGGCGGCAGGCGCGGTGACGAGCGAGGCACTGGCGAGCGGCTCGGTGACGAGTGAAGCATTGGCGAGCGGCGCGGTGACGAGCGAGGCACTGGCAATCGGTGCGGTGACGAGCGAGGCACTGGCGATCGGTGCGGTGACGAGCGAAGCGCTGGCGAACGGCGCGGTAACGAATGAAGCACTGGCATACGGTGCGGTGACGAGCGAAGCACTGGCGGCAGGCGCCGTGACGAGCGAAGCGCTGGCGAGCGGCGCGGTGACGAGCGAAGCCTTGGCGTATGGCTCGGTAACGAATGAAGCACTGGCGAACGGTGCGGTGACGAGCCAAGCGCTGGCGGAAGGCGCGGTGACGAGCGAGGCACTGGCAAATGGTGCGGTGACGAGCGAAGCACTGGGGGCAGGCTCGGTAACGGGCGAAGCACTGGCGAACGGCGCGGTAACGAACGAGGCGTTGGCGAACGGCGCGGTGACGAGCGAAGCGCTGGCGGAAGGCGCGGTGACGAGTGAGGCACTGGCGTACGGCGCGGTAACGAGCGAAGCGTTGGCGAACGGAGCGGTAACGGGCGAAGCACTGGCCAACGGAGCGGTAACGAGTGAAGCGCTGGCGTATGGCTCGGTGACGAGCGAAGCACTGGCGTACGGCGCGGTAACGAACGAAGCATTGGCGAACGGAGCGGTAACGAGCGAGGCACTTGCGGAAGGCGCGGTGACGAGCGAAGCGCTTGCGGTAAGAGCGGTAACGAGCGAAGCGCTGGCGAGCGGCTCGGTCACGATTGAAGCGCTGGCGTACGGCTCGGTGACGAGTAAGGCGCTGGGAAGCGGTCTCGGTGACGAGCAAAGCACTGGCGTATGGCTCGGTAACGAGTAAGGCGCTGGCGAACGGCGCCGTAACGGGCGAAGCGCTGGCCGAAGGAGCGGTGACGAGCGAAGTGCTAGCGGCAGGCGCAGTAACGAGCGAAGCGCTAGCGGCAGGCGCGGTGACGAGCGAAGCGCTGGCGGCAGGCGCGGTAACGAGCGAAGCGCTAGCAGCAGGCGCGGTGACAGGCGAAGCGCTGTCGGCAGGCGCGGTGACGGGCGAAGCGCTGTCGGCAGGCGCGGTGACGAGCGAAGCGCTGTCGGCAGGCGCGGTGACGAGCGAAGCGCTTGCAGCAGGCGCGGTGACAGGCGAAGCGCTGTCGGCAGGCGCGGTGACGGGCGAAGCGCTGTCGGCAGGCGCGGTGACGAGCGAAGCGCTGGCAGCAGGCGCGGTGACGGGCGAAGCGCTAGCGGCAGGAGCGGTGACGAGCGAAGCGCTGGCGGCAGGCGCGGTGACGGGCGAAGCGCTAGCGGCAGGCGCGGTGACGAGCGAAGCGCTGTCGGTAGGCGCGGTGACGGGCGAAGCGCTAGCGGCAGGCGCGGTGACGAGCGAAGCGCTGTCGGTAGGAGCGGTGACGAGCGAAGCGCTAGCGGCAGGCGCGGTAACGAGCGAAGCACTGGCAGCAGGCGCCGTGACAGGCGAAGCGCTGTCGGCAGGCGCCGTGACGAGCGAAGCGCTGGCAGCAGGCGCAGTAACGAGCGAAGCGCTGGCGAACGGCGCGGTGACGAGCGAAGCGCTGTCGGCAGGCGCGGTGACCGGCGATCATGTCCAGCCGGGGTCTATCACGCGGGCGCACCTTCATCCCGACGCGCTTTCGAACCGGGAGCCTGCCGATTACGGCAATGGCCAGCTCACTCCGAAGAGCATTACGGAAGATCACTTGGCGATGGGATCTGTGTCGAGTCAGCATTTGCAGGCTTCCTCGGTTCTCTCTCTCGTTATCGCGAACAAAGCGGTGACCGGTGAAAAGCTTGCGGACGAGGCGGTTTCTTCCGCAAAGCTGGCGCCATCGGCCGTAGGGAGCGCGCATTTGCAAGCCGATGCCGTAGGCACGGAGCACCTTGTAAACGGTTCTGTCACGGAAGACAAAATCGCTGCGGATTCCGTCGGAACGGTGCACCTCCGGAGCCAATCCGTCGAGAACGGACATTTGGCAGACGGAAGCGTTACGTTCAGCAAAATTTCCGCAGGTGCGGTCCAACCCATCCACCTGGCGGAAGGCTCCGTAACGGAAGAGAAGCTGGCCCCGGAATCGGTGCATGCCGGGCATCTGGCGGCTGAGGCCGTCGATGAGAGCAAGCTGGCCTTCCGGCCGGTGCAGGCTCCTTCGGGCAAGAAGGCCGTGCTTCAGCAGTTCGGTCTGGCGCCCTTCAGCTTCCAGGAGCAGGACGACGTGCTGGAAATCGGGATTTCTTTCGAAGAACCTTTTGCGAATGCCTCTTACGTGCTTGTGGCGACCGGAAGCCACCCGGCCTGCTATGCGGTATGCAAACAGAAAACGGTGAAAACGGCCGTCCTCTCGATTGTCCGGACACAGCCGGGGATCGCGTTCGACGTCGTGCTAAACTGGATTGCGGTCGGCTCCAAGGCTGATACGGCAGACTGAGCTTATAAAAATTATTTTCACTGAAAACCTTCCATTAACGGGAAGGTTTTTTCTTTTTACACCGGGATAAATAACCCCGTACAAAAGCCAATTTTAAGCGGAGTGGTTGGAAGTCCTTATTCGCGGAATGGGGAAAAGCATATGATTTACCATATGACCCTCAGGAATGAACTGGAAAATAAATCGTGAAGTTTGGCAGCGGCTTTCTTGTTTTCCGGAAAGCATGCGGGAAAGGGGTATGCCTGGTGAAAGGAGTTATACTGGCGGGTGGAACGGGAAGCAGACTGCGTCCCCTGACGAACCTGATGAATAAGCATCTTCTGCCTGTCGGGAAATATCCGATGATTCATTATTCCGTCATGAAACTGAAGGAAGCGGGCGTGAAAGAAATTTTGCTGGTCACGGGCAAGCAGTCCGCCGGTTTGTATACGGAATATTTGGGGAGCGGCTCGCAGTGGGGCGTTACCATTACGTACGCGGTCCAGGAGCAGGCCGGCGGGATCGCCGAAGCGCTCGGTCTTGCGGAGCGTTTTGTCGGGCGGGATGAGAAATTCGTGATGCTGCTCGGGGATAATCTTTTTCAGGATTCTCTGGAGCCGTTTCTTCGCGATTTCGAAAGCCAGTCTGAAGGAGCTTTGGTCCTGCTCAAGGAAGTTCCGGATCCGGAACGTTACGGAGTACCTGTTTTGAAAGAAGGACGGATTGTACGTATCGATGAAAAGCCGGCAAGGCCGAAATCCTCTTACAGTGTGACGGGGATTTATTTCTATGATACCGGGGTATTCGATGTTCTGAAATCCTGCCGGCCCTCCAAGCGGGGGGAACTGGAAATAACGGACGTCAACAATGCATACGCCCTTAAAGGGAGGCTCGCTTACCGGATACTGAAAAACTGGTGGGTGGATGCGGGAACTCACGAATCTTTGTATGAGGCGATCCGCCACATGTGGAAGGAGGAGGAAGTGTAATGGCCGTTCTCCTCGTAACCGGCGGTATGGGCTTTATCGGGAGCAATTTTATCCGCTTTTGGCACAGCCGTCATCCGCAGGATTCGCTGATTAATCTGGACCTGCTTACTTATGCCGGCAATCCGTACAATGTGACGGATCTGCAGGATTCGCCCCGTTACCGTTTTATCCGCGGTGATATCGGGAATGCCCCGTTTCTGGAGCGGCTGATGGGCGGGACTTCCATAGACGCTGTCGTACATTTCGCGGCGGAGTCTCACGTGGACCGGAGCATCCGGGAGCCTGCCGCTTTCGTGCGGACGAACGTTCTGGGTACCCAGCAGCTTCTGGAAAGCGCACGCCGTGCGGGCGTTCCGAAGTTCGTCCATGTTTCCACAGACGAAGTATACGGGACTCTCGGAGCTTCCGGCATTTTTACGGAAGAGACTCCTCTTGCGCCCAACAGTCCCTATTCCGCCTCTAAAGCCGGTTCGGATCTGCTGGCCCGGGCTTATTACGAAACTTACGGCTATCCGGTTATCGTGACACGCTGCTCCAACAACTACGGACCGATGCAGTTTCCCGAAAAACTGATTCCGACGCTTATTATCCGGGCCCTGCAGGATTTGCCGCTGCCTCTTTACGGAGACGGGGAGTATGTGCGCGACTGGCTCCATGTCGAGGACCATTGTGCGGCTGTCGCCGCGGTGCTTGAATCCGGCAGGCCGGGTGAAGTTTACAACGTCGGGGGCGGCAGCGAGCGCACGAATCTGGAGGTCGCCCGGAGCGTCCTGAAGGAACTGGGAAAGCCGCACACCCTGATTACTTTCGTTGCGGACCGGCCCGGTCACGACAGAAGATACGCGATCGATGCTTCCAAGCTCACGGCCGAGCTGGGCTGGAAACCCGCTCACACGTTTGAGGAAGGGATCCGCTCCACGGTTGGCTGGTATGTCCGGAACCGCCGCTGGTGGGAACGGATTTTAAGCGGGGAATACAGGGGCCATCCTCTGTTGAAAGGAGGCGGTCTCCTGTGAAAATATTGATCACCGGAGCAGGCGGACAGCTCGGAAACGATCTTGTCCGGGTGTTGTCTCCGCGGCATAAGCTTGCGGCTTTGACCCGGCACGAGCTGGATGTGGGAGACGGAGCTGCAGCCCAGGCCGCCGTATTCCGGGAACAGCCCGAAATTATTATCCATGCGGCGGCCTACACGGACGTGGACGGGGCGGAACGCGAGATCGACCGGGCCTACCGTGTCAATTCGGCAGGTACCTGGCACATGGCGGAGGCGGCGGCGAGCATCGGGGCGAAGTTCGTCTACGTCAGCACGGATTACGTGTTTGACGGCTGCAAAGGCGCCCCTTATATCGAGCGGGATAAACCGAATCCGCTCAGTGTTTACGGAACCTCCAAGCTGCATGGGGAAAAATTCGCGTCGATGCTTTGCGAGCGTCATTTTATCGTCAGGACCTCCTGGCTGTACGGCCGCGGCGGAAACAATTTCGTCTCGAAAATCGTGGAGAAGGCCCGGAGAGGAGCCGAACTGAGCCTCGTCGACGACGTGTACGGGTCGCCGACCTACAGCTACGATCTGGCCGTCTTCATCGGATCGCTCCTTGAAACCGAGGAATACGGGACGTATCACGGCTCGAACGGAGGCGTCTGCACCCGGTACGAATTCGCCCGCGAGATTATCCGGGTCCTCGGGTTGGAAGGCGTGAAGCTGAGGCGCGCCAAGGCCGACATGTTTCCTCTCCCGGCGGCGAGACCGGCACATTCGGCGCTGGCCGATACGGCTGCCGGGGCGATCGGCGTGGCGCCGCTCCGTCCGTGGAAGGAAGCCCTCCGCCAGTTTCTGCTGACGGACCTGCCGGACGGGAGAGAAGCCAGCCATGCGTGAACGGGGTAAACGAGAGCGCCGCCTGCGCCCCGCGAAAACGGCGGAGAAGGCCCGGAGCGAAGGCTATGTCCGGGGCTGGGAACAGGGCCGCCGCTTCGGGGGCAGCCAGGCGGTCCTGAACCGGCTGCCCGTACCGGCCTTTGCCTTCTTCGATAAGCGCGTCATGTTCGTCCTGCAGGGGTTCGAGGCGATCGATGCGGGAATTCAGCAGGGGTTGGCAAGCTTGACGCGGGAGCTTATCGTATGCAAGGCGGAGCATATGCTTCAGACGGCGGCCGCCTCCAGGCCGGATATGATGCTGGTGCTTAACGGACTCCACGTGTTTCCGGAAGATCATCTGGCCCAGGCGGACGGAGTCCGGCAGCTCGGCATCAAGACGGCGATCTGGTTCGCGGATGACCCGTATTTTATGGATCTGACGCCGGCAATTGTGCCTCATTACGACTACGTTTTCACCCATGAGCGCAATGCCGTCGCGTATTACCGATCGCTCGGCTGCGAGCGCGTGTTCCATCTGCCCCTTGCCGCCGCAGGCCACATTTATTTCCCGCAGCCGGCGGAACCGTCCTATCTGAGCGATGTGTGCTTCATCGGCAACGCCTTTCCGAACCGGATTGATTTTATCGACAGACTGGCTCCCGTGCTGGCCGGCCGCAAAGTGGTGCTGATCGGCGCGCTCTGGGACCGGCTGAAGCATTACAAGCAGCTGCGCGCGGACATTCATCTGGGGTGGAAGCCGATGGACGAGGCGGCAAAGTTTTATAACGGGGCCAGAATCGTATTAAATCTGCACCGGGCACCGCTTGATCCCGTGTACAGCAAGAATGCGATCGGCCTGCCGGCGGGCTCGATCAATCCGCGCACCTATGAAATCGCGGCCTGCGGAGCGTTTCAATTAACGGATTTGCGGGGAGATCTCGTGGAATTTTATACCCCCGGAACGGAAATAGAGACGTTCCAGTCTCCGGAAGACTGCGCAGGCAAGCTGCTCTATTATCTTCAGAATGAGGATGAAAGAAGAAAGATAGCCGTCCGGGGAATGATGCGAACGCGGGTAAGCCACAGCTTCGAAGCGAGGCTTAGCCAGCTGCTTCAAATCGTTTTCGGCTAGACGGAATTTGCAGAAGGAGGTGGGGCAGATGGCTGCTCTGTCCAAAACGAGCCGGTCTCTTGCCGTAAAACAAGCGGAAGGCTGGCAGAACGGGTACGCCCTGGGCGCCGAAGCCGGTTACAGGCTGGGCCGGTGCGAGTCGATCATGAACCGGATTTCTCTTGCGTCTACGGCTTTTTGGGATAAAAAAGTGCTCTATGTAACGTCCGGCAAGGGGCTTCCTTATTCCCCGCTGGATACGGGGATTATCGACACCATCCGGCCGATGGTGCGGGAACTCGTCTTTGCCCAGCCTACTCCCGACCTGGCGCTGACGGCAGCCCGGGAAATGCCGGATTTTGTTCTGGTGCTCGATGCGATGATGCTCCCGATGGATCAGTTGGAGCTTATCCGCAATTGGGGAATCAAGACCGCCGTCTGGCTGCTGGACGATCCGTATTATACCGATGTGACGCTGAATCTGGCGCTGTCTTTCGACTACGTGTTCACGATGGAGCTGAACTGTGTCAGCTTCTACAGCGAGAGCGGATGTCCGAACGTTCACTACCTGCCCCTCGCCGTGAATCCTTCCGTCTACCGCCCCAGAGCCGTTGCCGCAGGGAACAACAGGGGGGCCTGCTTCGTCGGCTCGGGATACTGGAACCGGATCCAGATTTTCGACTCCTTGACGCCGACGCTGCTCAGGCACGACGTTCATTTTACGGGCTTGTGGTGGGACCGGCTCGCCGCTTATTCCAAACTGTCCGGGAGAATCAATCTTAACAAGTGGATGGGGCCCGAAGAAACGGCCGATTATTATAACGGCTCGAAAATCGTTATCAATCTGCACCGAGCCTACGATGATGAACAGTTCAATAACAACAGCCGCGGAATCCAAGCCGTTTCTCCCAATCCCCGCACATTCGAGATTGCGGCCTGCGGCGTGCTTCAACTGACGGATATCCGGAACGACTTGTCCCGTTTCTACGAGCCCGGTACGGAGATCGTGACCTACGGATCGGCGGAGGAACTTCGCGACAAGCTTGAATATTACATGACTCACCAGGAAGAAGGCAGGGAAATCGGGCTGCGCGGACTGGGCAGAACGATGCGGGAGCATACGTTTACGAACCGGCTGACGGACTTGTTCCGGGTCGTATTCGGGTGAATCATTCGTAAAACCCGGTAATGGGCGCAAGCGGAAAGCGGCGGGGGCTGCACCGGCATATAGTAAAGGAAGCGCGTAGGCGCGGCTGCCGCCTGCCCATACCGCTAGCGGGGAAGGGACGAGAGCAACTATGAACAAGAAGACAGGAGCCGGACCGGCACCGGTAAAAAAAGCGCGGACGGCCGGAGCGGCCGCCGCAAAATCTTTAAAGAAACGGCGGACTCCGGCCGCCGCGGCCGCATCGGAAGCTCCCGTAAAACGGAAGTCCGGGCCGAAGAAAGCGTCGGGGACCGGCGCAGCGAAAAGCGGGAAAGCGGGAGCGGTTTCCCGAAAACGCACCGGCGGGAAGAAAGGCGCCCGCGGGAAAAATCTGCGTAAAAAAGGGCCTGTTTCCGAAGCCGTGAGACGCAGAACCGCGGCCGATGCCGCCTATAATCAGGCTTTTAACGAAGGATACGATTTCGGCTTCCAGGCCGGCTTATCTCATGGCGTCGCGGACGGGGAACAGATTCTGGGAGCTGCGGCACCGGCGGGATAGCGTTCGGGTGCGGATACCCGTCAGGGACTTCCTAAGGGAAGTCCTTTTTTTTGCGGCCGGAAATGGCCAAACCGCCGCGTTGCCCCGCATGTGCGGGATGTCCGCCGTGGCAATCCGGCATGAGGAGGGGCGGGTACTCGTGAAAACGGCCGGTCTTTTTCCAAATTGTACGAATGTTAGGGGTTCAACTGTCGTGCCGTGTAGAATGTCCCGCTAATATATTGTACTACCCACACAGATAAGGAGGTGAACACCATATCTGATCCGCAGGTATGTATCCGATGAATGCACGAAGGATCATGCTGTTCTCGCATTTGTGCTCCAGGCAGCATATAACCGGTGCCGAGAAATTGCTGCTTTTCATGGCCCGGGAACTGAAAGAACGGCATGACTGCATCCTGGTCGTACCGGGCGAAGGTGTTCTTTCCCGGGAGGCGCGGGCGGCCGGCGTCTATACCCTGGTTGTACCGTTCCCTCTCGTGTGGGAGGTGTACACCCCGGATGCCGGTCTCGCGGGACAATTGGATGGGCTGCCGGCCCGGGAGCCGGGAGCTTTGGTGGAATTGCTGCGCGTGCTCGGTCAATACCGGCCTGATCTGGTCATCTCCAATACATGCGTCAACGTGCTGCCGCCCATGGCGGCCAAGGCTCTCGGAATCCCGGTGCTCTGGATGATTACGGAAAAAATGACGGATACGGCTTTCACGCCCGTTTCGGCGGATTTTATTCACCGGCATGCGGATTTGGTGGCGGGCATCTCGGAAGCGACTTTGGCCCCTTTCGGCGCCAGGGAAGCCGGCTCGCAGATTGTAATTTATCCGTCCTGGCATGCGGAGGAGGCGAAGAATGGCGGCTGGAGCCCGCTGCGTGAGCAGCGCAGGGCAGAATTCGGCATCGGAGACGGTGAAGTGCTGGCGGGCTATATCGCTTCGGACATTTATCCGCTCAAGGGATTGGATCATTTTATCGGCGCCGCTCTGGAGCTTTGTCCCGCCTACCCCCATGTTCATTATCTGATTGCGGGAAAACCGACGGACCCCGTTTTTTACCGGCAGTGCCGGGATCTGACGGCGCGGTCGGGTTACGAAGGAAGATTTCATTGGGCCGCGTTCGAAAAAGAGGTGGCCTCGCTCTACACGGCCATGGATTTCGTCGTCGTTCCGAGCTTGACCGAAGAAGGCTTCGGCATGACCGCTTTGGAAGGCATGATGTTCGGTAAGCCGGTGATCGCTTTCGAATCCGGCGGACTGCGGGAAATTCTCGCGTATACCGGGAATGCCCGTTTTCTTGTGCCGAAAGGAGATACCCGGAACCTGGCGGCCCGGATGAGAGAGCTGATTGAGGACCCGCTGCTGCGGATGCAGACCGGAAATGCCAACCTCTCCGCAGTACGGAATGCCTTCGGGATCGAAGCTTACCGGTCCAGACAGGAGCAGCTTCTGGCGAGGCTGGAAAACAGGCTGGCGGCCCGGCAGAACAATCCGGTGCTGCAGGCGCCGCCCGTCCTCGGAAGTGTACCGGGTCCCCTGGTCATCGCCAGAGGGGGGCAGCCGGGCCTCTACCTGCTGCGGGACGGCGTCCGCTACCCGGTCACCGAAGCGCAGCGGCAGCGGCTCGGAGCGGGCGTGGTGCAGCTTCCGGAGGCGCTGCTGGCTTCCCGGCCACTCGGCACGGGCCTGAGCTTCCCGGACGAAGCCGCTCCGCCGCCCTGGACCGGCGCCAGGCCGGCCCGCCGCAAAGGCGCGCGCACGGCGCGGAAAGGACGCCCCGGCGCCAAGCCGGCCCGCCGCAAAGGCGCGCGCACGGCGCGGAAAGGACGCTCCGGCGCCAAGCCGGCCCGCCGCAAAGGCGCGCGCACGGCGCGGAAAGGACGCTCCGGCGCCAGGCCGGCCCGCCGCAAAGGCGCGCGCACGGCGCGGAAAGGGCGCTCCGGCGCCAAGCCGGCCCGCCGCAAAGGCGCGCGCACGGCGCGGAAGGGGCGCTCCGGCGCCAAGCCGGCCTGACATTCCGTTCGGCGGCCGGTCTGGGGAGCAAGTAGAGAAGCCTATCACGGAAGGAAGGTGGGACCGTTGAAAATCGTGACGTTGCTCGGCACGCGTCCGGAAATTATCCGGCTGAGCCTGATCATGCGCAAGCTTGACGAATTGGCGGAGAAACATGTCGTGGTGCACACGGGCCAGAATTTTACGTATACGCTCAGCGACGTGTTCTTCCGGGAACTCGGATTGCGGCAGCCTGATCATGTGCTCCAGGACCGGCAGCAGTCTCTCGGTGCGCAGCTTGCGACGATGTTCGGCGAGCTGGAGACGATCCTGAACACGGAGCGGCCCGACCGCGTCCTGCTGCTGGGCGATACGAACAGCGCACTGGGCGCCGTACTGGCCGAGAGAATGGGGATTCCCGTCATTCATATGGAGGCGGGCAACCGCTGTTACGATCTGACCGTGCCCGAGGAGAAAAACCGCCGCATTATCGATGCGGTGTCCACGATAAACATGCCGTACACGAAACAGAGCAAGGAGCATTTAGTCAAGGAAGGTGTGCCGAGCCAGCGCATCGTCCGCACCGGCAATCCGATCTACGAGGTGCTGAAGCATTACAGCGGCCGGATCGAAGAAAGCGACGTGCTGGAGCGTCTGAACCTGACGCCGGGAGAGTATTTTGCAGCAACTATCCACCGGGCGGAAAATGTGGATCACCCCGTTCATCTCCGCGAAATCATGAACGGTCTGAGCGGGGTGGCGGAACGCTTCGGCAAACGCATCCTGTGCAGCCTGCATCCCCGCACCAAGTCCCGCTTGGAGGCGGAAGACAGCCTGAGTGTTCATCCGCTGGTGGAGTTTCACGAGCCTTTCGGGTTTTTCGATTTCGTGAAATTGGAAAAGAATGCGGACTGTGTCCTGACGGACAGCGGAACGGTTCAGGAAGAGTGCTGCATATTCCGTGTGCCGACCGTCACCGTACGCCGGACGACAGAACGGCCGGAGACGATTGACTGCGGCAGCAATGTGGTGTCGGGACTGGACGCGAAACGGATCGTATCCGCCGCGGACCTGATGACGCGGATGCCCCGGGACTGGGAATGCCCGGAAGGCTATCTGGATACGGACGTATCGGCAAAAGTCGTGAAATTTGTACTGGGAGGGAACCTTCATGTTTCGTAATACGAGGATATTGGTTACCGGAGGAACGGGTTCTTGGGGGTATGAATTGATCCGGCAGCTTCTTCCGCAGGACCCCAAGGAAATCATTGTGTTTTCCCGGAATGAATCGACTCAGGTGGCGATGCAGCGCTCTTTTGAAGACAGCCGTCTCAGCTTCTGCATCGGGGATATCCGTGACAGGGAAGCTTTGATCCGCGCGACGGAGGAGGTGGATTACGTGTTCCATCTGGCTGCCCTCAAGCACGTTCCGGTATGCGAGGAGCAGCCCTACGAAGCGCTTAAAACCAACGTCGTCGGCACCCAGTACGTCATCGAAGCGGCCATCGAGAACAAGGTCAGGAAAGTGATTTACATCTCCACGGACAAAGCGGCGAACCCCTCTAACTTCTACGGCATGACCAAAGCGATCGGAGAGAAGCTGATCGTGCACGCGAACCTTTTGCGGACCGATACGAAGTTTGTTTGCGTCCGGGGCGGCAACGTACTGGGAACCAACGGCAGCGTCATCCACTTGTTCCACAAGCAGATCCACGAGAAAAATCAGATTTCGATTACGGATAAGGCCATGACCCGGTTCTTCCTGACACTCGAAGAGGCGATTTCCTTGCTTTTCAAAGCTTCGGAGGAAAGTGTGGGCGGCGAAATCTTCGTCATGACGATGCCGACCTGCAAAATTCTCGATTTGGCCGACGTGCTCATCGAGGCTTCCGGCAAGACGGAAGTGGGGATAGTGGAGACCGGAACGAGACCCGGCGAGAAGATCCACGAGATTTTGCTTACGGAGTTTGAAAGCCAGACGACGGTTCTTTACGACGAGGAGTATCTGGTTATTCTGCCGACGCTCGAAATTCCCGGTCTCAAGGATCATTACGCTCCCTATCCGAAGGCGGAAATCAGCAGCTTTTCTTCCAAAGATAATTTGATGGAAAAAGAGGCGATCCGTGCTCTGCTCGTTAAAGGAGGTTTTCTTGCATGAAGCTGCTCGTCACCGGCGGGCAGGGGATGGCGGGACATGTGATGGTCCGGTATCTGCGCCGTCTGCCCGGATTTCAGGTCGCTTACACGACAAGGGACGGAAGCGACCGGGAAGGGCTGCTGGCCGATGCCAGAGATACGGCCCGGATCCGGGGCATTATCGGCACGTTCCGTCCCGACGCCGTCATTAACTGTATCGGTGTGCTGAACCAGTTTGCCGAAGCGGACCCCGTTAACGCCTATCGCGTCAACGGGATTTTCCCGCACGATCTGGCGGAAGCGGCCCAGGAGACTGGGGGCAGGCTTATTCATATCAGTACGGATTGTGTCTTCTCGGGCCGCCGCGGAGATCATACGGAGGACGATGTGCCGGACGGCACAAGCGTATACGGGCGGTCCAAGGCGCTCGGGGAAGTGAGGGAAGCGCCCCACCTGACGGTCCGCACGTCGATCATCGGCCCCGAAATCCGGGAATCGGGAATCGGGCTGCTGCACTGGTTTCTGAGCCAGGAAGGAGAAGTGGGCGGCTATACGAGAGCTTACTGGAACGGCGTCACTACGCTGGAGCTTGCCAAATTTGTGGAGCATGCGCTGCAGCGTCCGGAACTGACGGGTCTCGTACATTTGACGGCCCCCGTTAAGGTGAGCAAATACGAGCTGCTGAATTTGTTCCGCAAGCAGTTCGGGCGCACGGATATCGAGGTGCGGAAAAACGCTTCGGTCCGGTTGAACCGGACGCTCAAAAATACGCGCGATGATCTGAACTACGCTATTCCGGGGTATGAAACGATGCTGAAGGAACTGGATGAATGGATGTGTGCGCAATGTCTCGAATCCTGATCACCGGAGCGGCGGGGTTTACGGGCCGCGCCGCTTGGGATTATTTTGCCGCCAAAGGCTATGAAGTCGCCGCTGTCGTCCGCGGCGCGGGCTCGCGGCAAGGGAAGCCGGTGCGCGCGGAAGTCCCGGACGGCAAACCGGACGGAGGTGCTGAGCCCGTACCGGAGCGTACGGAGGCGCATGGCGAACCGCACGCGGCCGGCGGGCCCGGAAAGGCGCATGCGGATCATCCGCCGGATGCGTTCCGTGCGCCTCAAGCACAGTATTCCGCCGGACGGCCCGGCTCCATGCCTGCGGGTACGCTCCATGCCTGCGATTTGACCCGGCAGGAGGACGTGTTGGCGCTGGTAGCCGAAGTGGAGCCGGACTGGGTGCTCCACCTGGCCGGGCGCAATTCCGTCGCCGAATCGTGGGAGGCCCCGGCGGCTTTCCTGCAGGCGAATCTGATGGCTTCCGTGTATCTGCTGGAAGCGCTGCGTACGCGGCCCGGCACGCGGATTCTCATCGCGGGCTCCATGCTCGGCGCGGCCGAACCTGGCGAGCCGCTCCCGCATCCGTACGGCTTCAGCAAAATGCTCCTGCTGTACGCCGCCCGGTCCTGGCACCGGTGGTTCTCGCAGCAGATTATGGTGGCGCTGCCGTCCAATCTGGTCGGCCCCGGTCCTTCCGGCGGCATTTGCGGGCTGCTCGCCCGCAAAATCGCGGCGCTGGAGAAGGGCGGACCGCCGGATGCGTTCCGGCTGTCGTCCCTCGGCGAGGAGCGCGACTATCTCGACGTGCGGGACGCGGTTTCGGCCTACGAAACGATTCTCGGCCGGGGGGAACCCGGAGCGGTCTACCGCATCGGATCGGAGCGGCTGCGCCCCCTCGGCGAGATCGTTTCGGTCTTCCGCTCGCTGACTCCTGCGGCGCTGCCTCTGGAGGTCGAGAACAAGCCGCGTCCGGAGCCCGTCAGACCGGTGGATGTCTCGGCACTCAAGGCGCTCGGCTGGTCGGCGCGGATTCCTTTCGAAACGTCCCTGGCGGATGCACTGGATTATTACAGGCGGAACTGACGGCCGCCCCACCTTTGAAGGAAAAGAGGTGAATGCATGCTGCCGAAAGTAACGGTCGTGATTCCCTTCTACAACTGTCCGTACGTGGATCAGGCGGTTTCCAGCGTGCTGAACCAGACTTATACGAACATCGAGCTGATTGTAGTGGATGACGGCTCCACGCAGCACAAAGATAAGCTGGAACCCTATATGGACCGGCTGATTTATATCGGGAAAGAGAACGGGGGGGCCGCGTCCGCTCTGAATATGGGGTTTGCACTCGCCACTGGGGACTATGTGGCCTGGCTCAGCTCCGACGATCTTTTTTATCCGGATAAAATCGGGCGTCAGGTGCAGTTCATGCTGGAACGGAACTCGATTTTCAGCCATACGGCCTTCGACCAGATCAACGAGGCGGGAGCCGTCACGCAGGCGAATGTGGCTTCCAGATACCGGTATCCTCATGAATTTACGCACGCCTTCCTGTCAATCTGTCCTGTCAACGGCTGCACGGTCATGATGCGCCGGGATCTGTTCGGAGCGGTCGGATTTTTTGACGAGACGCTCCGGTATACCCAGGATTACGAGTTCTGGATCCGCGTGCTGCTGGCCGGTTTTCCGCTGGATTTCCTGGATGTCCCGCTGACCTTGTACCGCCTTCACGGCGGCATGGGGACCATGCTCTACCAGCCCGCTATCTGGGAGGAAGTGCTGAGCGTCCGCGGGCGTTACCGGCCGTACTTGCTGCAGCATTCGCGAAGCCAGAGGCGGCTTGTGCCCGGAGGAAGGCGTCCGGCGGTCCGGCACCGCAAACGACCGGGCGGGCGGTCCCGCAAACACCCGGCTAAGGCGGTCAAAGCCCGCGGGAAGAAGGCCGGCAAAGGGGTTAAAAAACGCAGATAATTGGGCGGGCGTCTGCGGGAAGGAGGTGGGGAATGCCGCCCCGGGTGAGCATCATAATCCCTTTTTACAATTGCGCTTATGTGGATCAGGCGATCGTCAGCGCGTTAAGCCAGACATACTCCGAACGGGAAATCATCGTGGTCGACGACGGCTCGACCCTGCATCAGGACAAAATAACGCCGTACTTGCCGTGGATTCATTATTTGGGAAAAGCGAACGGTGGAACAGCCTCGGCGCTCAACCACGGAATCCGCCATGCTTCGGGCGATTATATCGCGTGGCTCAGTTCGGACGACCGTTTTCATCCGCATAAACTGGCGGCCCAGCTTTACGGGCTGGCCGAGGCGAAAGCGGAAATCAGCTTCACGAACTACGAGGTTGTCGATGAGGGCGGACACGTCCGGTACGCGCCGAATTTTCCCACTGATCCGGGGAATACGCACTATTTCAATACGTCCACGAAGCTGTACACCTACATGCTCCAGTACAATCCGATTAACGGCTGCACCGTCCTGATGCACAAGAGTTTGTTCAGGCGCTACGGTTATTTTGACGAGACGTGCAGATATACGCAGGACCTGGAAATGTGGCTGCGCCTTGCCGTAGCCGGTGTCCGGATCGAGTTCCTGAACGAGAAACTGACCCAGTACCGGTTCCACGGGGGAATGGGCAACCGGAATCACCAGCCGGCCATCCAGCGTGAAGTGGCGAGGCTGCGTGCCCGGTACAACCCGCTGCTTACCGCCCGCATCGCTGCCATGGAGGCCGGGAGATAGAATCTCCGGCGCGAGCGGCCGAATCTATCGGCGATTCAGCCCAGGTTCTGCGGGCAAGCCGCCCGGCACGGCACACGTACGCACGGCGCACAACGCGCCGCATCCGTGTGAGATCATCGTGCGGTCAGCGCATAGCGTGCTGTTTCCGGGTGCGGTACGCCGTATGGCTCAGCGCGCAGCGCCGCAACCGCGTGCGGTACGCCGCATGGCTCAGCGGGCAGACCGGCTGCCGGGACCGCCCGGAAATCCGCCGTATATGCACGCGGAAATTCGTCCGGTCCGGCATACGGGTCACGCACGCTGCACGGTCGGCACGCGTTTAGCCGCCGGGTCTGCGGGATTTGTGCGGATTGCTGTCCGGTGCCGTAGGGCCTCGGCTGCCGGACCGCCGCAAGTTCCGCCGCACAGTCCGCCTTATACGCGTACAGGGTGCGTCCCTGCGGACTGCTCAGGTCCACCCTTTCCGCCGAGGTGGGAGAAGGGTGGACTTTTGCATGGCGGCGGCCATGTTTTTTTAATAGCTAGAAGGAAGGTGTACCATGAAGCTTTTATTCGTGTTCTACATCCCGAGCGGAGGAATGGAGACGCTGAACCGCCAGCGGGTTATCGCGCTTAAGAAGATCGGCATCTCGTGCAGTCTGCTTTATTTGCACAAAGGGACGGGAATGCAGAATCTGGACGGGGTGCCCGTTTACGTGACGAAAGACGAGAGGGAGATTACGGAGATCGTCAACCGGGAACGGTTCGAGGCGGTTATCATCTCAACGGTGGCCGAACTCATTCTGCCCCTGCGGTCAAGCGGCTACAAGGGCAAAATCATTTACGAGGCCCAGGGGCTGGGGAGCGTGGAGGAAGCGGAGTTTATTCTGAAGCGGATCGCCCCGCTGCTCCTTCTGCACGCCGATGCCGTGCTGTATCCCCGGACTCCGCATCTGATGCGGATTTTCGAGACCTATTACACCCGGATGAAAAGGTTCAGCTTTCATAATTGTATCGACATGGAGAGCTTCCGTTTTGAAAGCCATCCCGTCGCTCCGGTTCCCGTCATCGGCTGGGTGGGGAGGATCGAGCCCAACAAGAACTGGCGGAGTCTTCTGGAGGTCGGACGCTTGTTCCGGATGCGGGGCCGCCGGGTCGAAATCCGTATGTATGTGGACAATACGCTGGGTTCGGAAGAGGAAGAGTTCCGCAAGCTCGTCGCGGACTACCGGTTGTGGTCCTGCTTGACGGTAGTGCCGAATCTTCCCCACCAAGAGATGGCAAGGCAGTATTCCATCATCGGCGATTCCGGCGGCGTGCTGCTCTCCACCTCACGCGTGGAGGGCTTCGGATATGCGGTGCTCGAAGCCATGTGCTGCCGCTGCCCGGTCGTCTCGACGGATTCGGACGGAGTCAGGAGCTTTATCGCGGACCGCGTAACGGGAAGGTTCTATCCCCACGACGACCATGAAGAGGCGTTCCGGCAAATTTCGGAGCTGATGGACAATGTTCCGCTGCGCGAGGAAATCCGCTTCAGAGCATGCCGGCATGCGGCGGAGCAGTTTTCACCCGGCCTGTATGCCGGGCAGTTCTCCCACATGCTGGGCATGCTTGGAATCGGGCTTATGAAGCAGCACGTTTAAAACGCTTGGCGGAATCCGCCAAGCGTTATTTTGTGTAAGCGTGCTGGAGCCGGAACGTGCGGAAGGCGGTCTTCTACCCGAGCAGAAGTTCCTTTAGCTTCGCTGAACGGAACAGCTCGGTCGAGGGCATAGCCGCCTGCGGAAAGAAGCGGTACGCGAGGTCGCTCCGGTCGCCGTTGTAGCAGACGGAATAAGCTCCTTCGGGGGCGCTTCGCAGGGCGGCCGTCAAGACTTGCAGATCCATGTATTCAAAATCACGCTCTTTGTAAGCGATGGCGGCAAATGGGGTCGTGAGATCTTCCAGGCAGGCAAGGACGGCTTCGATCGGCGGCATGCCGGGAAAAAAGCGGGTGCTCAGCAGAGGATCTCTTATCCCGCGAAGAAGACCGGCTGATGCCCCTTCCGGCGTCACATCAACCACGACCGTCTTAAAATTGCTGTAGTATTGGTCCAGAAGACGGTCCAGCTTCTCGGGAAGGCTTTCGGACGCATCGGCCACCGGCACGTAAACGGTCGTTTCCAGAGGAATGCCTTGCCTTTCCCTTGCCTGTTTTTTGGTCAGACGGAAGGCGCGCCGCCAGCGCCGGTGCTGCTCGATAGAACCTTTGAGCTTGGCGGAAATGCTGAAATCCGAGTCGACCCGGTATTCCACGAGCTCTACGGGAATGTACCGCAGGTCGCACAAATGAGATAACCTCAGCCAATATTCGTAATCTTCGACGGGCTCCATGTGATACCCGGCGATTTTCCGGGCGTAGCACGCTTTATACATAAAAGAAACGCCGACAATGCACACGTCGAGAAGCTCTTCTTTCGGCTTATTCTGATACCGCCGGAATTCTTCCTGAAAAGCCTCGTCGCGAAGAGGTTTTCCGTCCGCGTCTATTTCACGGAAACAGCTGTAGATCAGCCCGACTTCCTCGGGCGCATGCGCAAGCTCGTGCCGCAGGAGCTCGATGAAGTAAGGATGGGTGCGGTTGTCGCTCGACACCCAGGTTACGTACCGGATGCCGGGATCTTCAAAAACCCGCTGAAATCCCCGGTTTAGTGAAGCGGATACGCCTAAATTCCGTTCGTTCTCCAAAATTTCCACGCGCTTGTCATGTGCGGTCAACTCCCTGATTTGCGGTCCCATTTGCTCCGATACTCCGTCGATCACGAGGACAAAACGGAAATCCGCATACGTCTGGTTAAGGATAGTTTCGATCGCTTCCTTCAAGTAGGACGGTCTCTGAAGATAGACCGGCATGACAATGCCGACATCACTCATGTATAAGATCCCTTCTTTCCCGGCTGATTGTCCGGACGGACAAGCGTGCCGCCGATGCGCCGGATGTTTATTCCAGTTTATTCCCCCGCATTTGACGGGTGTGGACATTGGCGGGGAAGGCGATTAATTTCCGGATTGTCCATTGCCTTACAGCTTCTCCGGCATAAGCTGACTATAAGAGAATCGAATGGGTAAGGAGGCCCCTATGCCAAACTTTCAAGTGAGTGCTTCGGGCAACCCGAAGCAGGAGCCGTCGCTAGCCGTCAATTTGCTGGACGCCAATTTCATGATCGCAACGGCGACCGATTTTACGCTGGGGCCGCCGCTTACCGGCGTATACCGGTCGCAGAATGCGGGAGTGAACTGGACGAATTCGTTCCTCCCCCTGCCGCCGGGATTTGTCGGAGCGGAGGCCGCCTTTGCGGCTTACGGATTTCCGAATCAGTTTCTGATCGTCGCGCATGTTTTCCCGGGTAATTCCAGCGGTACGATAGCTTGTTACAGGTCCACGGACAACGGGCTAAGCTTCTCGGCACCGACGATTGTCAATCCCGGCTACGGAACGTTCATCAATGACGACTGGACGAAGGTGTTCTATGACAATTCCCAATCAAGTCCGCATCTCGGCAACGCTTATGTGACCTATAACCGGCAGTACAATGTCGATGCGGGGGGCTTTTCGGTGGCGGCCTTTCAGCGGTCCCTGGATGGAGGGGCCACTTGGGAAGCTCCGTTGATTTTATCGAATGTGATGAGGAATACCGAGCGTCCCGATGTAGGTATCGGACTGCGGGGAGACCTCTACTTTGCCTGGATCGACACGACAACCCCCGCAGCCTATTACATCAGACGGTCGCTGGACGGAGGGAAAACATTCGGACCGCCCATTCTGGTCTCCGCCGTATCGGTCGTTCCGCTCGTGCTTCCCGTTCCGGGATACGAGTTCCGTGTCCTGACTTGCTCCAACATTATGGCGGATACCGCCCTTGTGTCCCCCGGACGCGGCAATATTTATGCGGTCTGGCAGGATTACCGGCAGGGCTACGCAGACGTGTTTCTGTCCCGTTCACGGGATCAGGGAACAACGTGGAGCACGCCGGTTCCCATTACGGCGAGTCCGGCGGGCGCCCAGAATTTTTTCCCGGCCATAACGGTATCGCCCAAAACCGGTACGATCACCGTTGTCTATTACACAAACCGGCTTAACGGCTTTGATCTCGATGTGTTTGCGGCTCAATCCCGGGACGGGGGAAGCACGTTCGCCAATTTTCGTGTGACGACGACATCTTTTAACCCGAACGGTGACAGCCCCATCCCGACGCCGCTAATCGGAGATTACATTGATGTCGATACGGTGCCGCCGGACAATTTCTACGCCGTCTGGACCGATACCCGAACAGGCACTCAGACGACATGGGGCGGATTTTAATATTTACTAGAGGAGGCGGTCTTACATGGCGGATTCGCAGGTATCTCCTGCCGGGTCGCTTGCACAGACACCCAGCGTGGCTGCCAATTACTTGACTTCGCTGAATATCGTGGCGGCGGCGACGGATTTTACGACCAGCTCGGCGAGGATAGCCGTCTACCGTTCCGTGGACCAGGGCATTTCTTGGGGGCCTCTTATTCTGCCGCTTCCGGCGGGATATATCGGAGGCGAATCCAACGTCGTCGCGTACGGTTTCCCGGACGTATTCATCGTGGCGTCTCATGTTTTCGATGCGGCCGGCAACGGCTCGATTGCCGTCTATACGTCAACCGACAACGGCTTCAGCTTCGGACCGCCGGTCATTGCGGCTCAAGGGTTTACGACGTTTATCAACAACGTTCAGGTGAATGCGGCGTTTGATAATTCCCAGGCGAGCACGTATCAAGGCAGCGTTTATCTGGTTTATGTTCATCAATACAATACGGACTTTGTGGGCGGCTCCGTTATTTTCTTCCAGCGCTCCTTTGACAATGGTCTGACCTGGCAGCGCCCTGCCCTCGTTTCGCCGGACGCCGACTATGTAACGCGTGGAGACGTGGCCGCCGGATTGACCGGGATAGTCTATGTGGCGTACATTTCGTTAACTCCGTTTACGCGCTTCGAGGTCAGCCGTTCGCTGGATGGCGGGGCTACTTTCCAGACGCCCGTGATCGTTTCGCCCGTCGCGCTGGTCCCCGCCATCCTCCCGGTTACGGGATACGGCTTCGAGGTGCCGACCGGCGCGAATATCGCCGTCGACAATTCGGCTTTGGCCACAAGCGGAACCCTCTATGCGGTCTGGCAGGATAACCGGCAGGGCTATGCGGATGTATTCCTGTCCCGGTCTTTCGATCAGGGATCAACCTGGACGGCTCCGGTTTCGGTTACGTCGGCTCCGGCAGGTACCCAGAACTTTTTCCCTTCCATAGACGTGTCTCCAAAAAGCGGACTGGTCACCATTTTGTACTATTCCAATCAGATTAACGGATTTGATTTGGATACGTATGTAGCCATTTCGGCGGACGGCGGAAACAGCTTCTTCAACCGCAGGGAAAGCACCGTATCCAGCAACCCGAATGCGGGAAGCGCCACGCCGGTTCCGTCGATTGGCAATTACACGACGATAAGCACGATACCGCCTTTCGGGTTTGTCGGCGTATGGACGGACACGAGAACCGGAGTCCAGACCATTTTCTCGGGCAATTAAACGGTATGCAAGCCGGGCGGGAGACACATTCAGAATCCTGAAGCAGGCACACAGGCAAAATTCGGACGGCCCCGGGGTCGTCCAATCTTTTGACGATAAAGAAGAATATACTGCTTGAGAGATTGACAGAGAGGGGGTGAAGAGAATGGCTTTTACAACAGGAATGCTTATTAATACGAGGGATTTCGGTACAGCTTCCGCTAATGCGGCCGTTACCATCGTCAGCGAAGACGCTGTAAATACGGCTCAAATTACGGTTGAAATCTTTTATACGCTGAGCACTGGGGTTGCCAAGACGCCGCTCTTTTTCCAAACGTATTCGGTGCCCCCGAAATTTGTGGATATCCGCACGTTTTTTATCTCCGGTGTTCTGGCTTATGAAGTTCAGATAGCGGTCGTTACCCCTCAGCCGGGGCTTATTGTGGCTTCCGTATTCGGATTGGACAGTTTCAACAATATCGTGCCTGCGCATCGTGTTCTCCAATCCGAGCTGACCCGGATTCCGTCGCTGGGATGACGCCGGTTCGGACTCGAACGCTTGGCACCGGCAGCCGAAAGCCGCAAAAAATAATAACCCTCAAAAGGCCGCTTCCGGAAGAAGGGCCTCTTTTTTACGGGTAAGTTCCGGCACAGACGGTTACAAGGGATCGACTAGCGTCAATTCATTCGTCGTGAAGGTTGCGACAAGAGCCCCCTCGTTTTTGGCGTACATCGTCATCGCGAGAGGATAAGGATTGGTCAGATTCGTGTGAATATAGAGCGTAAAAGGCTGGTTATGGTTATAGGCGGAGGGCAGATGGGCGATCGACCCCATTTGCGGAGCGGGGTCCAGATGATAGAGCCCCAGCAGAAAACGATTCTGGCCTTGATAGCCCTGAATTAGAACGTCGAAATGCCGCTGGGCGATATTTTGAAAAACAAGATCGAAGCATTGGATATAGCGCGAGTCGTAAGGCCCGTACTCATAGGCGTCAAAACGGTATATGGACATGGTCACCTTCCTTCCGTTCCATCCGGCATAGTCCAGTATATGAAATTGCGGCGCAGACGTATGGACACGTACACATTTTGAGCCCGGTGAGGCAAACGACCCGTGAAGGAGGAGAACAGCCGCATATAGTGTAGGGATAAAGGCATGCCGGTGCGGACACGCAGCGTTGTGAGTCTCGCGCAGAAAAGAGGGGACATTCTTGAAAATACTGCTCGCTACCTACTGGCGGTTACCGCATTTGGGCGGAGTATGGCCGCTTATGGTCAAGATGAAGGAAAAGCTGGAGGCGCTCGGCCACGAGGTCGATGTATTCGGCAACAGCGAAGACGAAAGTGTGTTTCATATGCCGTTCAGCGGCCGTGTTTTTCATAAAGAGGCGGTAAGACCTTTTCTGGAAAAGAAAATAAGCCCCGAACTGTATCCGGTCCTTCACTCCAGCTCTTGGCTGTCGCATTTTGAAATGAATACCTTGTGCATGGAGCTGGCCGCCGCCTATTTCGGGCTGGAGCAGTACGACGTGATTCATACGCAGGATGTCTTGTCCACGCGTTCATTCCGGCGGGTCAAATCTCCGCGGACGGGACTCGTCGCCAGCCTGCACGGGTCGGTAGCTCACGAGATCAAGCTGCATCTGATGGAAAATAACGTGAATCTGGGAGAATCCGTCATCTGGCGGTTCCAGTCCGCTATCGAGCATCTCGGCGCCACGAGCAGCGATATTACGATCGCCTCTTCCCAGTGGCTGAAACGGCTGCTGACCACGGAGTACTCCGTTCCCGAGCATCAGGTCGAGGTGTTCCAGTACGGATACGCTACGGACGATTTCTATGCGCAGATGTCAAGCTCAGCCACCCCGATCTATAAGCCTCCGGGCAAAAAGGCCATTATTTTCACCGGCCGGCTCATTCCGATCAAAGGCGTATCCCTGCTCATCGAGGCGGTCGGCCTGCTGCGGACGGTGCGGGACGATTTCGTCTGCTGGATCGTGGGAGAAGGGGACCTGGCGGCGGAGCTTAACCGGCAGTGCACGGAGCTCGGGCTGCTGGATACGGTCCAGTTTCTGGGCAGGCGGAGCGACGTGCCCTACCTGCTTGCCCAGTCCGATATCTTCGTACAGCCAAGCTATGTGGACAATCAGCCTTTGTCGCTGATAGAAGCGCAGCTTGCGGGGAAGCCGTCCGTAGTCAGCGACGCCACGGGCGTGCCCGAGATGGTTGAGCACGGCCGTACGGGTCTTATCTTCCCGTCGGGCAACAGCCAGCAGCTGTTTACCCACTTGTACACGCTGCTGGAGAATACCTCCATGCGGGAAGCGATGGGCAGAGAGGCGGGACAGTGGGGGGCCGTCCACTGGTCCATGGATCTGATGATTCAGCGGCTTCTCGATGTGTACGGCAGGGCGATCGTCAAAGCCGCTCAATCCTGATTTTCCCTGCGGGGACAGAAAGGAGAAGGAACATGAGTGAAAAAGTGTATGTGATGGGCGACCTGTACAATTCGCTTTTTTCCGTGCAGGTGTCCAACCCGGATTATCTCGTCGATTACAAGCTGTGGAACCAGATCAGAGCGGGGCTCCCGGACAACTACCGGATGCCGGACCCGGTAATCCAGCATATTTTGAACAGCCACCCGAACGGGTAAGCGCCGTTCCGCAGAAAACCGGTACGGCCGGCGCGTCCATGAAAGGAGGAAATGCATGAGACTCGTGTTTCCCATCCTCACGTTGAATTTCGGCGGAGCCCAGCGGATGCTGGCGGAAATTACGAACGGACTGGCGGACCGCGGTTACGACGTCACCATCGTGATGCCCGCTCATGCCGAAGTGAAGTTCGATATCCGGGCCCGGATTGTCCGGGGCCGTCACAGTATTACGCTGGACGCGGATGATATCCCTCCGGGAGACGTGGTGATCTCCAACTTCTACACGACCGTGCCCGCTTGTGTGGAAGCGAGCGAGCGGGACCGGAGTGTTCATGCCCGGTTCAGTCTTTGTTACGAGCCGACTTTTTTGCCGGACGATCATATCACGTTCCCCACTTATCATTCCACGCCGCATCTTATCGTATTGTCCGAATGGCAGCAAAAGCTGATCGAACTCAATCACGGCATTCGCGGACATATCGTCCCGATCGGACTCGGACCGTTTATGCAAAATCTGAATCTACGGGATTCCACCCCGCCCGCAGTCAAAATTTCCGCCGTCGTCCGCAACTCGGAAGGGGGAATCGCCTGGCACCGCGATCAGGATTACCTGGTCAGCCAGCTTGCGTTCGTCAAACACCATTATCCGGATACGGAGATCAATCTGATCTGTCCGCCCGACGAATTCCACACCGCACCGAGTCTGCAGCGTCTTCGCGATACGGGAAGCTTTCAGTTCTGTCTGCCCAATAACGACGAGGAACTGCGCTACCTCTACAATAAAACCGACATTTACGTCAGTTCCTCGCTTTACGATTCGGGTTCGCTGCCCGGTCTGGAGGCCATGAGATGCGGGGCGGCGCTCGTCACGACCTATTCGGGCGGAAATGCGGATTACGCGAGGCACGAGTACAACTGCCTTCTTTCGTACCGGTATCAGAACCGGCTGGCGGCGGACGTCGTCCGGCTGATCCACGATAAGGAGCTCCGGGCCCGTCTCGCTCTTCAGGGCCAGTACGATTCGTATCAATGGCCGTGGGCCAGAAGTGTGGACGCGTTCGCCCAAGCTATTCACGATATATGGAACAGCCGCTGATCTTTTTGTGCAAAAGCAAGCCCCGGTATTCCGGATTTTCCGGAATAGACCGGGGCTTGCTGTTTGGGGCGCGGGCATGACAGCGTCCCGTACGGCTTAGGCCAGGAAAGCGGCGCAGGTTTCCCGCAAGCCGTCGGCGACGCGGTACCGGGGGCTCCAGCCCAGCGCTTCCCGTGCCCGGCCGTTGTCCAGGCAGCTGTGGCGGATATCGCCGGGCCGGGCTTCGGCGAACACGACCGGAACGTCCGCCGCCCGGGCTTCGCGGATGAGCTCGGCGAGCTGCCGGATGGACGTGCTCCGGCCCGTGCTGACGTGGTAAAGCCCGCAGCCCGTCGATGCGGCCGCCGCCAGGTTCGCCTCCACGACGTCCCGGACGTAGACGAAATCCCGCGTCTGCCCGCCGTCTCCGTGGATCGTAATGGGCTGCCCCCGGCGCAGCTGCTGCAGGAACACGGCCACTACGCCGCCCTCCCCCTTCGGCGTCTGTCTCGGGCCGTACACGTTTCCGTAACGGAGAATCGTGTACGGCAGCCCGTACAGCTTGTGAAAAATCCGGATATATCCTTCCGCCGCCAACTTGGACTGACCGTAGTACGAAATGGGAGCGGCCGGTATATCCTCCGTTAATTTTTCGTGCACGCTGTCGCCGTACACTCCGGACGTCGAAGCGAAGACGAACCGCCGCACAGCCGACTTCCGGCAAGCTTCAAGCAGCGACACGGTTCCGGTGATATTGACCTGCGCATCGAAAGAGGGATCGGCTATAGACCGCTGAACGTCTGCTTGAGCGGCCAGATGGAACACCACATCGGGCCGAATCCGTTCGACAAGCTCGTGAAGCTCCGGGCTGTTGATATCCAGGACATGAAGAACTGCCTGGCCGGGCACCCATTCGGCCTTTCCGCTCGACAAGTTGTCGAGCACGTGGACTTCGTGGCCCCCGTCCGCGAGCGTTTGCGCCAAGTGAGAGCCGATAAATCCCGCCCCTCCGGTGATTAAGGCTTTCATAACGCACCTCTTTTCTCTGTGCTTGTATCCTTCATATGGTATGAAAACGGCGGGGCGAAGGTCCGGGCGCAAGCGGATGAAACGGCGGGTCCGGCCGGTTTCCGCCGCCTTTTTTGAAGGATAAAGGCCGCTCTCCATGTCAATCCGGTTATCCCGTCCATATGATGGAAGAAGATGCTTGTTCTCCGCGCAAAAGATGCGGGCTGCAGAGATGCCGTTTAAGAAGGATACAGAGGCGAAACGGGGGGAAGGTTCTTGAAAATACTGCTTGCGACCTATTGGCCGGTTCCGCATGTCGGCGGGGTATGGCCGTTTATGCTCCAGCTCAAACACCGCCTGGAAAACTGGGGGCATCAGGTCGATTTAATGGGAAACGGACCGGACGAACCCAAATATTACATCTACGGAACCGGACAAAAGGTGATGAAAGACGACCTGATGCACATGCTTCAGGCCAAATTAAACCGGGGCGCGCTGCCGCTCCTTCATCAGGACCCGCTCGTGTACCGCGTGGAAATGGACCGCTATTGCATGGAACTGGCAGCCGCTTCGTTCGGACTTCAGCAGTACGACGTTATCCATGCCCAGGACGTGATCGCCTCCATCGCGTTAAACCGGGTAAGGCCGCCAAGCACCGGACTGGTGGCGAGCATTCACGGCTCTCTGGCAAGGGAAATTAAAATATTGCTGGATGAGGACGGCAGACTCGATTCCGAGACGCTGCGGCCCCTTGCGCATCTGTATTACCGGACGCTTGAATATCACGGCGCCATGGCGGCAGAGAAGGCGGTAACGGCCTCCTACTGGCTGAAAAACGTCCTGTCCCGGGATTACGGCGTGCCCGCCGGGCATATCGACGTATCGCCTTACGGTTTCGATATGGAGCCGTTCGCGCGCAAGCTCGCCGCCGGAACCCCTCTGGCCCGTCCGGAAGGAAAAAAGCTGATCGTGTGCCCGGCGCGTCTGGAAACGATCAAGGGTATTCACTTTCTTATCGAGGCCCTGGCCAAATTGAAACAAAAACGCAGCGACTGGGTCTGCTGGCTGGTCGGCGACGGTGACAAACGCGAGGAGCTTATCGCTCAGGTTCACGCTTTCGGCCTTGAGGGTGACGTCTCGTTCCTCGGCCACCGGGAAGACGTGCCGGCTATCCTGGTGCTCTCGGATATTTTCGTTCACCCGAGCGTACAGGATAACCAGCCCTTTGCCGTCATGGAAGCGCAGGCGGCGGGCAAGCCGGCCGTCGTGTCCAATGCGGGCGGGCTGCCGGAGATGGTCGCGCACGGAGAGACGGGGTTTGTTTCGGGCGTAGGTGACACCGGCACGCTGGCTTTTCACCTGGAGCTGCTGCTTGCCGACGACAGCCTCCGGCTGAGGCTTGGCGAAGCCGCCCGTGTTTCGGGCCGTGAACGCTGGTCCCTGGACCGGATGACCGAGCATTTCATGAGAGCTTATCTGGCGGCCGGACGCAGCCGGGGACGATTTTAACCGATGCGGATGACCGCCTCTAAACCTTACGTTAGACGTGAGGTTTTTTTGTTTCGGACGAAGCGCCGGCGGACGCAAAAAAAGCAGACAGGATGTTGCCCTGTCTGCCTTTGCCGCAAAGATCCCCTTACGGAGCGATAACGAATGCCCCGAAGTGAACGGGCCCGCGAATCGATATGCTGCCCAGTCCGCGGACGGCAACGGTCAGGAAATAAGGCTGCGAGCCGGCCGGAACGACCGCGGCTGAAATCGAGTGCTGGAAGGAAACCGTCATGATGTTGTCCGTGATAGTCGTCAGGACACCGGTCCCGATCAGAGCGGAATCGTCCGTTTCATAAATGACGGTTCCTGTCGGGCTGCCCACGCGGATTCTGACCTGCAGAACCGGAAGCAGCGGAGTGAGCAGAAGAAGATCCGGCTGCCAGCCGATCGTTCCCTCAAAACGGAGGATGTTAGTCGTTGCCGCAGGCGACAGGTTGATTGTGGCGACTTCGAGCTCAACGCCGCCGAGCAGCGGATTTGTCACCGGAAAAGGGAGGGAGCCTCCGCCTATGAGAGCATCATTTGTCTGATAGTCCAAAATGGTAGCCATGGTATGTCATTCCCTTCTGGAAAAATTATTCTTACAAGATTAGTAAATTCAAGAACGGACCGTTTCGATACGGACAAGTAGCAGGGGAGAAACAACCATTTCGTCAAACCTCAATCTTCTTCCAGAACAAATCCCTCGAAAAGAATAGGCCCCTCGATCAGCGCTTTGCCCCCGGGCGAACGCACCGTCAAGTAGTACACGGCGATTTCCGCCGAGCCTCCCTCGTCCTCTCCCTCCATCTTGGCCGTTCCTCCGCGGAAGCGTGAATCTTCGCTGCTCTCGACGACGGGTCCGCCCGGGTGGTCGCGCCGTATTTTGAGTTCCAGCTCTCCGATGTCGTAAGTGACGGGATTGGTCCAGGCTACGCTTACTTTAAAGGCAATCCGGATGCCCGGCGTTATTCCGTATAAATAAAGGGGACACAGAAACACTTCCTGATCGCTTGCCTGAAGGGGCAGCGCGTGCGTGTGCCGGTCTATCTCCACCTTCTGATAGTACTTGTACATACCTTCACCTCCGTGTTCCGGATGCTCCCGTTTCGCATCCTTTCTAACAGAGTATGGCCGGGGCACATCGCCGGACTGGATGTGCGCGTCCATTTTTCCGGGCAAGGACGGGGGTCCACGCTGAATGTCCCTTTCTCGCATTGTATACAAGAGGATGCCAAAGGAGGGAGTACGATGCGTTTACAAGATTTGGCGGGCGGCTACGACGCCGTCTTCAGCCTTGGACAAAACTGCCTGCCGGCGATTCAGATGGAGAAGCACGGCCTGCGTTCATCCGCGGGAGTGCTGGATTGGATGATGTCGGATTCGCTCTCGGACGTGAACCGGCTGCTCGGCAGACGGTTTGATGGATTCATGGAGCTTGCCAATATGAGCGTGGTGGAGCCGGTTACCCTTCAGCCTAACTATCAAGTGAAGGATTCCGCTTACGGCGTAATATCGGTACACGATTTTCCGGTAAACCGGAATTCGCCGGAACAGCTTTTCACCTACGGAGAATTCAAGGAGAAACTGAACCGCCGGATTAACCGGTTTTTAAAAAAATTAAGCGAGGAACAGCGGATCCTGTTCATTCGCATGCACGGAACATATGAAGAGACCGCCGAGCTGGAGCAGGTGCTGAACGGGCTGGTCACGCACGAATACAAGATCCTGCTCGTGGAATATGATCAGGTTCCGGGACTCGTCGAATTAGAATGGCCGCTCCCGCATACGTGCGCCGTCCAGGTGCCCTATGCCGACATCTGGAATTTTAACAGCGACCGCTGGTGGGATACGTTCTTTGCGGATATCACTCTGAAATAAGGCTCGTGGGAAGGGAGACGGAGCATTCATGGACTTAAGCGGAATAGCCGGAAAGTACGATATGATTTACAGCCTGGGAGAAAACTGCACTCCCTCCATACAGTTGAAAAGAATGAACCTGCGTTCGTTTTCAGGCGTGTTCGACTGGATGATCTCGGAATTGGAAGATATAAACGGAGTACTGGACAGAAGATTTCAAGGTTTTATGGAGCTCCCCAATCTGAAAGCGATCGGGGTCGATTATGCAGGTGGAAATTTTTTGGTTAAAGATCGAAAATCCCGGATCATTTCAGCTCATGACTTTCCGCAAAAACATAATCATATTTTCCATTTCGCTTCCTACCCGGAATTCAGGAGCAGGCTTGACCGCCGCATCTACCGGACCCTGCATTATCTGACGTACGGCCAACGGCTGCTGTTTGTCCGCACGAGCGCGTCTTACGAGGAGGCGCGGGAACTGGAGCGGGTGCTGAACGGGCTGGTGAAACAGGACTACCGGGTGCTGATCATCAACCACAGCAACGCGGACGGCATTACCGACCTGAATTGGCCCCTGCCCCGAACGTGCGCGGTCGGCTGCTACAGCATCAACCCGGACTGCTGGGATAAGCTTTTCAAAGACGTCAGCCTGAGCTGAACCGGGGCGGATTTTGAAAAAAGACGGGCCGTACTCCGGCTGTGTGCCTGCAAGCCGTTGTCGGCCGCAAGGCGGGTTCGCGCTATTTTCGCAGGGTGTGATGCCGCTTCTCCGGAGAAAAAGACAGCCCTTTTTTTGCGTGTCTCCACATCAGCCCTCCCGATCCGGCAAGCCGGCCCATATCATAAGAAGAAAAGGCGCAGAGAAGGAGACGGAGGTGAGCGGCAGGTGAAGAAGAGACGGAAGACACCGCTTGCGCAAAACCGGGGCGGGAGGAGTCTGCACACGCACAGCAACGATCCCGCTCCGAAGGTATCCGTGGTGATTCCGGTCTACAATGAGCGGCGGTCTCTTGCGGCTGTTATAAGGGAAGCGTACCGCGTTCATCCGAGCGTGGAAGTAATTGCCGTAGTGAACGGTTCTACGGACGGTTCCCGCCGCATCGTGGAGAAAATGGGGCCGAGGATGATCTCGTTCGATACGGCTCTCGGCCATGATGTCGGCAGAGCCGTCGGAGCGCGGGCGGCGAAAGGGGATATTGTGCTTTTTACGGATGGGGATATCGTCATCCCTGCCGCAAAGCTCTCCTCTTTCGTCAAAGCCGTAGAAGACGGGGCGGATGTAGCCATGAACACTTACGTGGGGCCGGTCAAGCGCGACAGCGTCCACCGGGTCATCCTTGCCAAGCATGCGCTGACCGCGATGCTGGACCGGCCGGACCTTGCGGGGACGTCGCTGACGACAATTCCGCACGCGTTAAGCCGCAGGGCCATAAGCGAAATCGGAGCGGAGTCGCTCGCTGTACCGCCCAAGGCGCTTGCGCTTGCGCTGCGTAAAGGGCTGAACGTTAAAGCCGTGGAGTATGCGGCCGTGGGAGCCAAAAATCCGAGGAGGCGCAAAAGCGCCGGAACCGACCCCGTAGGAGACTTGATCATAGGCGATCATCTGGAAGCGCTGTATGCCTGGATCGAGGCCGAAGCGCTTACGGAAGCGGGGGCGGAGGGAGCTCCTCCGGACAGAGAGAGGGAAGGAGGGAGCGGATGAAGCGGCAGAGGACTAAGAAGAAGCTGTCCGGTATGGCCGGAGGCCAGAAACGGCGGAGTCCGGTACGGTCCCGCAGCGGAAGAGCCGGCAAAACCGGCCCGAACACGAAGGCGGGAACGCCCCCGAAGGGACGGGGGATTGCCGAACTTGCCGCGGCCGGAAGGAGACTGGGAGGTCTGCTGGCCGCGGGCTTGCCGGTCCCGTCGGCTTCCGGGGACGGAGACGAAGCGGGCTCCCGCCCGACGGCTGCGACGGCGCGCAGACAGATGAACGATCTCTGGGTCCGGCACGGGGGAGTGCTGAGCGGCCTGAATCCTGCGGGGCCGGAGTATGCGGCTGCGGCGTCGGCTTTTGCGCAGGGCTATTGCGAGAAAGCGGGGCTGCTGGACAAGGGCTGGTTTCCGTTTCCTTCGGATCAGCGGGTTTCCGCCGTTGTCCTTTTACACGGCTTAGGCCCGGAAGCTTTTGCCGGGCAGGATTTGTCCCTGCACAGATTGCTCGGGGAGCTTCAAAGGCTGGCTCTGTACGAAGTTGTTTTCGCATCGCGTGACGCCGCCGCTGCGCATGTGCTGGTTCAAGCGGCCGGGGCTCCGGGCCTCGGGGCGGAAGTGAAGCATGTCGTCGCCGCGGCCGGGACCACCGGAGGCGGAGACGGCAGGCAGGCGGCTGCGGTTGCCGGCTGCGGCGGAAGGCGATATCCTGGTATTCCTCGACGCTTCCGTGCCCACGGCGGCGGAGGAAATCGCCGCGCTGGCCGGCGCGGTAGCCGGAGGGTGCGATGCCGCTTTGTGGGGCGTTTCCGCGAAGCTGCCTCTTTTTCACAAACGGACGCCCGAAATCATGGCGAAGCAGTTCGTCAACTACGCGCTGGGCCGCCGGGATTTGCAGGCGGACAGCTTGACGGTCCTGCCCCATGCTTTGTCCCGGCAGGCCGTGACGAGGCTCGGCGCGGAACTTTCCCGTCCCGCCAGAGCGCATGGAGCCGCTCTGCTCGAAGGGCTCGCGGTTTCCTCCGTACGGCCTTCCGGCGGGAATGCGCAGACCGCGGGGGGCGGCCGGCCCTCCGCCTGGCTGGACCGGAGCCGGGCTTCCGACCATCTGGAAGCGCTGGGATTCGCCATGGAAAGGCTCGGTCCGCGGCTATTCTATCCGGACAACTGGCGGCGCCGGGGTTATGCCGCGGATGCGGATGTTCCGGAGGAACCGTCCGCCGGCGGGAGCGGGGATTTTGCACGGGAAAGCGTGTGAAGCGGGAATAGAGGAAACGCGGGCCGGCAAACCCGGTCAAACTGGGGATGCCGTCTTGTCCGCGGACAACGGCGGTTCTCCGTGCATATACTTTTGAATAAAGAAACAAGGGCGGTACGGGGGGAAGGAGGTGCGGGATGGAACGCGAAAAAGACACGCTGGTAAGGCATATTTCCAGATCCCATCTAGAGCTTGCCAAAATTCTTCATTATAAAAGCGAGGTAGCCGCGCATATGGCGGGACTAATCGGACAAATTCCGGATGAAAACCCGGCTTTCGCGGATATCGAAACGCTTCTCACCCAGTCGGTTAACGTGACGCGGAATGTAACGAGCTATTTGTCCTCACTCGCGGATCTGGAGGAAGCGCTGGCGACCAATCTCGGGCTTGCCGTGAAAGAATTGGAAAACAGCGAAGAGAGCGAGTAACACCGGGCGGGCGAGGGCCGTGAGCTGAAAAGCGGATGCCTGGAGCGGACACCGGAAAATGAAGACTGACGCGGGGGCCGGAAGCGGGTGCTGATGGCCGGACATGCGGAATGGCAAGTCGGGCAGGGCGGATTACGCAAGGCACGAAAAGAAAGAAAGAAAGGCGGGCGGAGCTTGTGAGCAGGGAAGTCTCCTATGTACGGATTCTCCAGTCCGTGGCGCAAATGCAGGTGAGCATCGCGTCGATACTGGAAGCGAAAGCGGCGGAAGCCGAGAAATCGAAGGCGTGGATATGCAGTCATCTGACGGCGCGGCAGTTTGCCACGCACCAGGATCAGGTGCAGCAGCCGCTGGAAGTTCATGACGGTTTGATCGAGCTTATTGAGGCAATGACGAGGATGGAGCAATCGCTGGGCAGACATCTGCAGATTGTAATCGGAGAACAGGAAAATCAGGGCGGGGGTCTTGGCGACTATTCCGAACTGCTCGGAGGCGGGAACAAATGAACCCGCGTCTGACGGAAGACGCCTGGAAGCTCGAGATGCTGCAGGCTCTGGCCCGCAGCCAGCGGGCGATGATGCGCATAACCGAGGCCGCCGCCGCAATGCCGGGAACCGGTGTGCCGGCTGCGGCCTCCTCCGGCGGAGAAGCGGGTACGGCGGGCCGGAGTCAGCCCGCCGACTTGCTGCTTTCTCCGGAGGCGTTTCCCGGAGGCCGGGGACCCGTTTCGCCGGCCGGCGGGCTTCTCCAGACGCTGGCCGCCTATCATTTTGTGCTGCAGCGCAAAATAGACCTGCTGCTGCCGCCGCGCCGCCGCCGGTCGAAGACCGACGCGAAGCCTTGGCTGAACACGCGGGTGCAGGTCCGCTCCGGCACGGCACTCGCCGGTCCAGGCGCGGAAGAGCCCGCCGGGAACGCATCGGGGCGACGGCTTCGGGGCCGGCCGGGTGAGTCCGGCTGAGAAAGCCGGTGCCCTATGCCGATGCTCTGTGCTGGTGCTCTATGCCGGTGCCCTGTGCCGGTGCTCTAGGCCAGAGCCCTATGCCGGTGCTCTAGGCCGGCACCCTGTGCCGATGAGGGGCAGGCGCAAGGCGCGCAGGTGTGGCGGGCGCAAGCGAAGGTAAAAGGGCAGGTACATCACTGCGGCAAGGGCGAGGGTAAGTGCAGGACAAATGCCCGTGCCACAGTAACAGCGACAGCAAAGAGCAGGTCTATTTGCAAGATCAGTCAAGAAAGATCCTTACAAGATCACGCGCTGCGGCTTATCCCCAGCGCACAAGCAGCCCGCCGTGGACGAGCCCGCCGCCGAAGCCGTAAAGCAGTAGCAGGTCGCCCGGCTTGATTTTGCCTTCCTTAAGTCCCATATGAAGCGACAGCGGAATGGTGGCCGCGGATGTATTACCGTAATACTCCAGGCTGTAAAGGGTCTTCCCGACAGGGAAATCCATGCGCTCGCAGACGGATTCGATAATGCGCAGATTGGCGCTGTGCGGAATAAACCAGTCTACTTCGGACATCGTCATGCCGGCCGAATCCAGCAGAGCGCTTACCCCTTTGGGGACTGTGCCGGCTGCGAATTTGTACACTTCCCGGCCGTTTTGGACAAGCTTTCCCGCACCGTCCAGAGCTTTCTCTCCGATCCGGTCCGCCAATCCGGTGCGGTACAAATGCACGCCGCCCGTACCGTCCGAGCCCAGATGATGCCCGAGGAAAGCACCGGCAGCACCGCTTGGTGCCGCCTCTACAAGAGCGGCTCCCGCACCGTCGCCAAGCAGAATGCACGTGGTCCGGTCCGTATAATCGGTAATGGCCGACATATGATCGGCGCCGAGCACGAGAATTTTGCGGTGCAGGCCCGCCGTTATAAAAGCGTTCGCCGTATGGAGCGCGTAAACGAAACCCGCGCAGGTCGCGTTAAGATCGAGAGCGCCCGTTGACGGGATGCCGAAGTGCGCCTGTACGAGACAGGATACCGTGGGAAAAGGGAGATCCGGCGTATTGGTCGCCGTCAGGATAAGATCCACATCTTCCAGAGTAACCCCGTATTCGGCGATCATGTTATCGATGGCGGAGATACACATATGACTCGTAAACTCTCCGGGAGCGGCGATCCGTCTTTCCCGCATACCGGTTCTTTGCACGATCCAGTCGTCGTTCGTTTCCACCAGGCGCTCCAGGTCGGAGTTCGTCAATCTTTTTTCGGGAACATAGTTGCCGACCGCGGAAATTCTTGCTTTTGAGTTCATACGATCACCTCATCAAAAGTTTTGGTAGTTGATATTAGTACCAGGTGCTAAATTTAATTTACTCCACAAAAGGCCCCTCTGTCAATCGACTGATCTCTCTTGAAAATTTTATTGCGGGAGAGGCCCTATTTGACGGGAGTTAAGCAGACGGAAGCGGCCGGTATCCGGGAAAAGATTTTTCCGGGTTCCTTGCCAAACTTTGTCCGGGTGGGATATGATTATTTTTTTAACATACCTTAAGACTGTAAAGATTTGTTTATAGTCGAGCCCGATAAGGAGTCTTGTTCCGATGAAATTGTTTTTTTCTACGATCCAGTGGCTGGCCTTTATTCTGGCCGGGAGCCTGGTCGCTCCGCTAGCCGTAGGCAATGCGCTGCATCTGCCGCCCGCGGATATCGCGACTTTTATGCAGCGGACTTTTTTGCTGATCGGCGTCTCCGCCCTGCTGCAAACGCTTTTCGGCCATAAACTGCCGATGATGGAAGGCCCCGCCGGCCTGTGGTGGGGTATTTTCGTTGTATATGCGGGCCTGATCTCTTCGGGTGCTCTGGCGCTCGCGGACGGTCTTCGCCAGCTTGAAATGGGCATGTTGTTGACGGGGGCGCTGTTCCTGCTGCTCGGTGCCTTGGGGTGGATCGGAAAAATCCGCAGACTGTTCACGCCTCTCGTTACAGGCACGTACCTGCTTATTCTGGTCGCCCAGCTCAGCGGCTCTTTTATGAAAGGACTGCTTGGAATCGGCTATCTGCAGGATGCCGTGGATTCGCGGGTCGCTCTGCCTGCTTTCGCCGTGCTTCTGCTTTCGATGCTCCTGCCGCGGACCCGCAGCCGGTTTCTCCGAAATTACTCGATTTTGCTTTCGCTGCTGACGGGCTGGGTTCTGTTTATGCTGCTGGGTATCGCGCCCGACGTACCGGCTTCGGATTCGGCGTTCGCCCTGCCGGGGATTTTTGCGTGGGGCCTGCCGCAGTGGGATGCGGGCATTCTGCCGACATCCGTTCTGATCGGCCTGCTGCTGCTCGCGAACCTCATTGCCAGCATTCAGGTCGTGGAAAAAGTGTCCGCCGATAAAACTGCGGCCGCACCTCCCGTGAACTACAACCGCACCAGCCTGATGATGGGCGTCTCGACGGCGCTCGGCGGCTTGTTTTCCGCGATGGGCTGCGTGCCCATTTCGGGAACCGCCGGCTTCATACTGACGACGGGGCTGGTTCAGCGTCTGCCGTTCGTGCTGGCTTCCGCCGGGATGGTGCTGATCAGCCTGTTTCCGCCGGTCACGGCTATTTTCACCTCCCTGCCGATGCCGGTGGGCTACGCGGTCATTTTCGTGCCCTTCGCTTCGATGATCGGTCTCGCGCTGCGCGAATACCATTCATTAAAAGGCGGGGACCGCGATTACTTTATTATCGGGGTATCGCTCATGATCGGTATCGGCAGCTTGTTCGTTCCCGCTTCGGCGATCGCCCAGCTTCCGGGCCTGGTCCGCACGGTGGCCAACAACGGGCTCGTGCTGGGGATGCTCGTCTGCATCGTCCTGGAGCAGTTTTTTCTCTACCGGGAACGTTCCGCGCGTAAAAAAGAATCCTCCGGGACGGTGTAAACCGCCGGGATGTAAAAAAGCCTCTGACAGGCCGATGCGTTGTATACGCATCTCCTCTGTCAGAGGCTTTTTGCTTGCCTTGCGGCAGGGGCAGCGGTTTCGGCAGCTCGCAAGGCCGTCCGCCTGCGTGCCGTCGCCGACGCGCGTGCCGCAGGCATGCCGCTACGGGCCCCCGCCGTGGCTGCGATCCTGCGGCGTCCGTCTGCGCCGCTGCCGCCGAAGCGCGGACCGCAGGCATGTCGCCGCGACCGCCGCTTCTACAGCGTCACGGCAACGGTCGTCCCCCCGTCCGGGCTCGCTTTCCGCTGTAATGTCGCCGTGACCGCCGCTTCTACAGCGTCACGGCAACGGCCGTCCCCCCGTCCGGGCTCGCTTTCCGCTGTAATGGAGCCGCGATCGCCGCTTCTACAGCGTCACGGTAACGGCCGTCCCCCGTCCGGGCTCGCTTTCCGCTGTAATGGAGCCGCCCAGCCGCAAAGCCAGCTGCCTGGCGATTGCCATGCCGAGTCCGGTCCCGCGGGTGGTGCCCTCGGTATTCGTTCCCCGGTAATAGCGGTCGAAAAGCTTATCCAGGGTGTGCTTATCCATGCCGACTCCGTTATCTTCCACACGCAGGAGGAAACCGCCCGGCGGGGAAGCGGCCCCCTCGGGCACTTTCCGAAGGAGCACCCGAATTTGGGTGAACGGAGGATTATGGCGCACGGCATTGGCAACGAGATTGTCGAGAATACGACGGAGAGCCTGCCGGTCGACAGAGCGGACAAGCGCCTCCTTTTCCGGCTCGAACGACACGTTGGCGTGGGCGAACTCGGCATCGTTCACGACGCCGAGAATACAGCGGCGTACAAATTCGTTGAGTTCCGTCTGTTCCGCGCTTTGGGGCCGTTCGTCATTGCTAAGGCGGAAAGTGAGGCTGAGATCGCCGATCAGCTCATCCATAAAATCCGCCTTATCTTTGATGATGGCGGCAAATTCCCGTATTTCCCGCTCCGTCCACGTATAATGGGGCGTTTCGAGCATATGGGCATACCCTTTGATGGACGCGAGAGGGGTCTTCAGATCGTGCGAGATGCCGGAGATCCATTCGTCCCGCGTCCGCTCCAGGCGCCCGCGGGCTTCCTCGGCGGAGCTTAAAGCGCCCGACAGATGCTGCATCGACTGCATCACATCGCTGTAAAGACGGTAGCGCCTCTTGAGGCGCCCGTCCTTGCGCCGGCTGCCCGATCTTCCTTCCGCACCTCCCGGCTCCGTATATTCACCCCGGCTGAGCCGGTGCAGCCACGCGAGTATATGCACGATCGGCGTACCGAAGCGGTGGCCGTACCAGAACGCCGCTCCGACGAGCAGCACCAGCATTCCGGCGGCGAGGCCTGCGAATGCCGTGAGCATGACCTGCGCCTCCGTAGCGGGGAAAACGTCCGGCTCCGCGCCGCGCGAGGGAACGTGCACGACCCAGGTGCGGCCGTCCTCCAGGCTGCGCGAAGCGGAGGCGTACCCGTAGCGCTCGCTGTACTGGCGGCGGAGCGCCAGATCCTGCAGCGTATACACCGCGGGGATCGAATCCGGCCGGTTATACGAAGCAAGCTCGACGCCGCTGCGGTCAAGCAGCTGAAGAACGGCGCCGGACCGGTCCAGCTTCTCCCGGAAGAACGCGGGTATCTCCGGCTGCTTGTCCCCGGGCGGACCTGCGGCGAGAATTTCGTCCAGCAGGACATTTTGGGCGCTGCGTTTTCCGTAAAGCAGCGTGTAGATGCGGCCGTCTTTTTCCTCGATCCAGAGAAAAAGGGAGTAGGGGAAGGGCTTGTTCCCCATCCAGTAATCCATAAATTGCCCGGGCTCGTACCGGGCCGGAACGTCGGAGGGCGTCCCGTAAGACCGGATAACCGCTCCGGTTTCGTCCACCGCCTGCAGCCAGCCGCCGGACCGCAGCGCTTTGTCCAGCAGAGCCTCGTCGAAGATCAGCTCCCCGTTCTCCGTCCGCACCGTCTGGACGAGCTTGGACATGCCGGCTTTGCTGAAATCACGGTTCATTTCCAGCTTCTCCATACCCTTGAGCATATAGGCGACGGCTCCGCCGATCAGCAGCAGAATACAACCGCTCACGGTCACAAGCTGGATGACAAAACGGAGAATCAGCCGTTTTCGGACCGTCACGGTACGTCTACCTCCTGCGGGGCCGCCGGGCGCACAAGCTTGTAGCCGAGTCCGCGCACCGTCACGAGAAAGCGGGGATCGCCGGGATTCTCCTCGATCCGCTCTCGTATGCGGTGAATGTGTACCATCACGGTATTGTCGTCGCCGTAGCTGTCCGTTCCCCAAACCTGCTCGTATAATTGCTGCTTGCTGAAAATCCGGTTCGGATGGCGGCACAGAAAAACAAGCAGTCTGAAACACGAGCGCCGGACACGCCAGGCTTTCATCCCCAACACGGAGTTCCCCGGCCGGCACGTGAACCTGGAAGCGACCGTAGTCGTAGTGTTCGGAAGCTCCTTCCGCCGCTCCGCCGCCGGCTTTCGGACTTCCGGCATCCGGCGCGGTGCGGAGATCTCGTCTCAAGCGGGCTTTGATGCGTGCCGCTACTTCCAGGGGATTGAACGGCTTCGTCACATAATCGTCTCCCCCCAGAGCGAAACCGGTCAGTTTATCGAGGTCCGAGTCCCTGGCGGTCAGAAAAAGAATCGGCGCATCCGTTTCGGCGCGCACCAGCGGACAAATATCGAAGCCGCTTTTGCCGGGGAGCATGACATCCAGAACAATCAGATCATAATGTTGCCGCTTGCAGGCTTCCAGGGCCTCTTCGGCGGTTGAGACCGTATCGATCTTTGTAAAACCTTCTTTGGCAAGAACTTTCTCCAGCATATGCAAGAGAGCCGGTTCGTCGTCGACGATCAGCAGCCGGACTTCTTTCATAGGAAACCGCTCCTCTATATCCATTCTTATTGCTTATCATATCACGATCGGGTGAACCCGTCTGAAACGCAGCCTTAACGGAATCTTAACGATTCGGAAAAAGGGGCTTTGAAAATAAGCTGCCGGTAATGCGGAGTTTCGGCTGCGGTAATATCCGGGTGGTACGCTGAATTTGCCGGAGCGGACAGAATAGACAGAGCTCCGCGATCTTAAGCAATCGTAAAGGAGAGGGAGATATGAAACTGAGAACGACGATCTGGGGAATGGCCGCCGTACTGCTTGTTCTTCCGGGGCTTGCCGGATGCGGTGCGGCAGAGCCGTCTTCCGCCGTTTCGCCGCCTGCATCCCCGGCAGCTTCGCCGGAAGCGGAGAAAGAGGCGGAATTTGAGCCGGGGAACCTGGGGGCTTTATTTTTGCAGGGGAAAATCAAAGAGATCTACAGCCGTTTCAGTCCTGAATTCAGGAAAAAAGTGAGTTTAGAGCAGTTAAGCGAACTCGCCGGGGATTTTAACAAAGACGTTCGCGAGTATAAGATGCAGAGCAAGCTGCCCCTGGGGGACGGGGATCGTTACGTGTGGACGGACGAGTCCGGGCAAAAAGGGATGATGGCCGCTATCGACGGCAAAGGGATCATCGGGGGGCTTCAATTCCTGCCTCTCAAGACGTATCCAGCTTCGGACGAAGCATTCAGCCGCACGGAATTTTCCCTTCCTTTCCGGGGAGAGTGGACCGTATTCTGGGGCGGCACAAACGTGCTTCTGAATTATCACTACGAGCATGAATCGCAGAGGTACGCGTACGACCTTGTGCAAATCAAGGGAACCTCCAGTTACAGCGGCGATCCCGGCAAGCTGGAGAGCTATTACGCGTACGGTCAGGAAGTGACGGCACCGGCTCCCGGAATCGTGAAAGCGGTGGAGAACGGCAGGCCGGATAACGAAATCGGTAAGACCGACGAGAAAAATCCCGCCGGCAATCACGTGGTCATCGATCACGGAAACGGGGAATACAGCTTTCTCGCCCATTTCCAAAAAGGCACCATTACGGTGAAACCGGGAGACAAAATCGAACGGGGACAGGTTCTCGGACATGTCGGAAACTCGGGCAATACAAGCGAGCCTCATATCCATTTTCACGTTGCGGACGGGGCGGATTTATCCGGTTCCAAGTCTATCCGCATCCGTTTCGAGGAGGGAGCCGCACCCAAGCAGGGCGACGTTATAAAGGGAGTCCGCTAACAGCCCGAAGACCTCCATTCTTTTTGTCGAAAGCCGCTCCTTTATCTATAGAAGGAATTCATGCAATCGGTTAAAATAGGTAAAAGAGATGCAACATATCGCAAGAACGGCTCGTCAGAAGGAGTGGAGGTGAACATTATGAAAAAAATGACGAATATCGTCCTGTTGGCCTCGTTGCTCGTGTTCTCGCTCGGTTCCTCGGCTTTCGCGTTTTCGGATCTGAAGGGCAGCCCCGATGAGGCGGCTATTCAATCTTTGCAGGACAAAGGAATCGTTGAAGGTATGGACGGCGACCGGTTCGCACCGAATACATCGATGACGGCGGCTCAGGGCGTACAATTGATCGTGAAAGCACTTGATTTGAATCTGGGCAAAATCCGTTTCATCCGCGCGCCCAAAGCAAGCGACAGCTTCACAAAAGCCAAGGATGACGTCTGGTATTCCGAATCGTTCATTATTGCGGCCATGAACGGTCTTCCGATCGGCCGGGATATCGATCCCCAGCAGACGCTGACACGGGAGCAGTTCGCCGAATGGCTGCATACCGCGGTGGAGAAAACCGGTCCTTATCCGGTTGCAAGCATGTTCGTGAACATTGCGGATCAGGCGGAAGTGACGCCGGGCAGCATGAACGCGATTCAAGTTCTGCTCCTGACCAAAATCGCCAAGCTGGACGATGCGTCGAAGTTCAATCCGAAGAAGCCCGTTACCCGCGCCGAAGCGGCTGTAATGGCTTATAACGCGATGGAATTCGTCGCCAAGCACAGCAAGGCGGAGGAGCCTGCGACAGCTCCTTCGGAGGAAGAAGGCGTTAGGGTCATCGTGGAGAAACAAAGCGATGAGCTGAACAAGGTAACCCTCTCCCGCGGCCTTCAGCCTAACCCGGGCTACGCTATCACCATCGACCGGGTCGAATACGTTTCGGAATCGGAAGCCGTAGCCTATTACACGCTGCGCAAGCCCGATCCAGACAAAATGTACCCGGCCGTCATGACCGAAGCGAAAGCTTCCGTCACCGTTAAAGCCGGCTATAAGGTAACGGCCAAGCCGACGAAGTAAACGGACGGGGCCTAAAACCCCTCTGGTCCGGCATAGGGGAAAAAATTTTCCTCCGCTGTCCGGACTTAGGACGATGCCCGGCATCCCGAACACCTCCCTGAAATCGAGTTGCGATTTCAGGGAGGTGTTCGGCGTTTACGGCCGATGAAGGAACATACCGATTCGCGGGGGTTCTGAGCCGCCCGGACCGGTCGGCCGGCCCTCGGGATGCAGAGTTTTTTATGCGAATGGCAGTATGCGCAAACGTTCAACGGTAAAGTGAGGATCATCAAATTTAGCGGCGGCCGCTGTCCCGGTGGTAGCGGAACCACTTTCAAGCTGTCCGGCTGCGCCTGCTGTCCAGCCTGCTTCCGGGAAAGCCGCAAGAAACAACAAAAGGACGCGATCAATCGGATCGCGTCCTTTTTACGTGCATAACAATCCTCAAAACCTAACCCACCACAGCCACCGCCACCGGCTTGCTCGGCAGATGGTGAATCGAGCGGACGTACCGGATCGTCCGTGTTTTCGCGCGCATGACGATGGAGTGAGTCTCCGCCCGCTCGGCGGAGAGAAAACGCACGCCGCCGAGGAAATCGCCCGGCGTAATGCCCGTTGCGGCGAAGATGACATCGTCGTCGCCGATCATATCCGGCAGGCGCAGCAGCTTCGCCGGATCGTCGATGCCCATCGCGCGGCAGCGCGCCGCGTCTTCTTCGCCGGACGGCATAAGGCGGCCCTGCAGCTCGCCGCCCAGACAGTGCAGCGCGGCCGCGGCCAGCACGCCTTCCGGCGCGCCGCCGGAGCCGATGTAGAGATCGACGCCGGATTCGGGGAACGCGGGCGCCATCGCTCCGGCCACGTCGCCGTCGCTGAGCAGCTTGAGCCGGACGCCGACCCGGCGCAGCACGGCGATGTGCTCCGCGTGGCGCTCGCGGTCGAGGATCGACACCGTCAGATCGGCGATGTTCTTGTCGAGCAGGCGGGCCGCCGCGCGCAGCGTCTTCTCCAGCGGCTCGTCCAGGCTCAGCTTTCCGCAAAGCGCGGGTCCGACGGCCAGCTTCTCCATATACATATCGGGCGCATGCAGAAGTTTGCCTTTGTCTGCCGCCGCGATAACGGCTAGGGCATTGTTGAGCGCCTTGGAAACGAGCTCCGTGCCTTCAACGGGATCAACGGCGATGTCGACCTCCGGTCCGTCCCCGCTGCCTACGCTCTCTCCGATATACAGCATGGGAGCCTCGTCCATTTCGCCTTCGCCGATTACGACGGTTCCTTTCATGGAAACGGAACGGAAGGATTCCCTCATGGCGGCTGTCGCGGCGCCGTCCGCTTCGTTCTTATCCCCGCGCCCCATCCAGCGGGCGGCCGCAAGAGCCGCGGCTTCCGTCACGCGTACAATTTCCAAAGACAGTTCTCTCTGCATCTTCTGTTTTTCCCTCCACACGTTTAATATGACTCATATTTAAATTAATGTGTTGTACTAAATACTAATATATGATATAAAATAAGTGAAATCAATCCTTGTTTGAGGATTATTTTGAAATGTGCAGCCCAAATGCTGCATGTTATGCTCATGATGGGACGAACTTTCCTCTTTTTTTAAAAGAATGAAAGGGATTTCATCATGAACGGGATTATGACGTCATATATCTTCATTAAGAACCAACAACCAATCACAGAGGAGCGATGAAAACAATGAGCAAGGCGAAATCGGACGTCATGCTGGGAACTCTGCTCTGCAAATGGTGCAATGAGATCGTAGGGGAATTGGATACGGAGAAAGTGACCTTGTATTACACGCAATGTAAAGATGGCGCCTGCAGGGCGGCCGTAGACAAAGAGGGAGTGGGACACAATGAGCAAGCAATGGCTGATGCATTTTTATGAGGGAAATCAATCACTAGCGGGGCTTCTTGGCGGCAAGGGCGCCAATTTGGCCGAAATGACCCGGGCGGGGCTTGCCGTTCCCCCCGGGTTCACTCTGACTACGGAAGCTTGCAGAGCTTATTATATAGAAAGCCGGCTGCCGGACGGACTTCTCGCTGAAGTGCGCGAAGCGATGGCGGAGCTTGAACAGAGCAAAGGACAGCGTTTCGGGGACGCGGCTTCGCCGCTCCTCGTCTCGGTCCGCTCCGGTTCGGTCACGTCCATGCCGGGCATGATGGATACGATTCTAAACCTCGGCCTTAACGACGACACGGTGGAAGGATTGGCCGCCGCCACGAAAAACCCGCGGTTCGCCTATGACTGCTACCGCCGCCTGATCCAGATGTTCGGCAGCGTCGTTTTCGGAATCGAGGGAGCCTGGTTCGAGAAAAAACTTCACGCGCTGAAACAGGCCGCCGGGACGGAATCCGACCAGGAGATCCGGGCTGAGGACTGGCAGGAGCTGATCGGCACCTATAAAGCGCTTATTCTGAAAAGAGCGGGCGTTCCGTTTCCGCAGGACGTTTACGAGCAGCTCCGGCTGGCCGTCGAAGCGGTTTTCCGCTCCTGGAACAACCAGCGCGCCCAAATTTACCGCCGCTTGAACGGAATCCCCGACGAGCAGGGAACCGCCGTCAACATCCAGGCGATGGTGTTCGGCAATCTTAACGAAGAAAGCGGCACGGGCGTTGTATTTACACGCAATCCGAGCACGGGTGAGAGAGTCCTGTTCGGCGAATACCTGACGAATGCGCAGGGGGAAGACGTCGTCGCGGGCGTACGCACGCCGCAGCCGATCGCCAAGCTTGCGGGGGACATGCCCGCCGTTTACGAGAAGCTTGCAGGGATGGCGGAGCTGCTGGAGAAGCATTACCGGGATATGCAGGACATCGAATTCACCGTTGAAAACGGGACGCTCTACATGCTCCAGACGCGCAACGGCAAAAGAACGGCCCAAGCGGCCATGAGAATCGCCGTAGAGCTCGTCCAGGCAGGCATCCTGACGAAGGAGGAGGCGCTGCTCCGCGTAGAGCCTTCGCATCTTGACCAGCTTCTTCATCCGAGCCTGGATGAAAGCGAAGCCCCGGCCGCGCTGGCGACGGGTCTACCGGCATCGCCGGGAGCGGCCTGCGGACAGGCCGTCTTCACGGCGGACGAGGCTGACGCCTGGGCCCGCGCGGGCAAAGCCGTCATTCTCGTCCGCACGGAAACGACGCCGGAAGATATTCACGGTGTACTCGCAGCGACAGGCGTGCTGACGTCACGCGGCGGCATGACAAGCCATGCGGCGGTCGTGGCGCGGGGCATGGGTAAGCCGTGCGTCTGCGGCTGCGAGCTGCTCGCCATCGACAGCGAGGAGAAGCAGGCCGCCATCGGCGGACAGGCGATCCGGGAAGGCGACTGGCTCACGATCGACGGCGCCACGGGGCGCGTTATGATCGGCGAAGTGCCGCTCAAGGAAGCGGATATGTCCGCCGAGCTTCAGCTCATGCTGCAGTGGGCGGACGACGTGCGGCAGATGAAGGTGTACGCCAACGCGGACAATCCCGAAGACGCGGCGAAAGCGCGCAGCTTCGGAGCGGAAGGCGTCGGCCTGTGCCGCACGGAGCACATGTTCCTGTCGCCGCAGCGGCTGCCGATCGTCCAGGAAATGATTCTGGCCGACTCGGATGCGGCCCGCGGAGCCGCGCTGGAGAAGCTGCTGCCGATGCAGCAGGGGGATTTTGACGCCATCTTCCGCGCGATGGCCGGCCTGCCGGTGACGATCCGGCTGCTGGACCCGCCTCTGCACGAGTTTCTCCCGAACCTGGAGGAGCTTGTGGCCCGCCATGCGCAGCTTACAGCCGCACGGTCCGGCGCTTCCGGTCCGGATGCCGAGCTGCAGAAGCTGGAGTTCCTGATCCGTAAAGTACGCGGTCTGCACGAAGTGAACCCGATGCTGGGGCAGCGGGGCTGCCGGCTGGGCATCCTGTTCCCCGAAATTTACAGCATGCAGATCGAGGCGATATTCGGGGCGGCCCTGGCCTGTCTGAAAGACGGCGTGGACGTTTCGCCGGAAATTATGATTCCGCTCGTGGGACACGCCAACGAGCTGCGCATTATGCGCGCGCTGGTCGACCAGGTTGCGGACCGCATGCTCGGCGATCTGCGCGCCCAGGTGAGCTACCGCGTCGGCACGATGATCGAGGTGCCGCGCGCCGCGCTTACCGCGCCGCAGATCGTGCAGCATGCCGATTTCTTCTCGTTCGGCACGAACGATCTGACGCAGATGACGTTCGGCTACAGCCGCGACGACGCGGAAGGCAAGTTCCTCACGCATTACGTCGACAGCAAGCTGCTGCCGGACAATCCGTTCCAGGTGCTGGACCGCGACGGCGTCGGCCAGCTGATCGAACTGGCCGTTACCCGTGCGCGCGCCGCGAAGCCGAAGCTCAAAACCGGCGTCTGCGGCGAGCACGGCGGAGACCCGAAATCGATCCGGTTCTGCCGGGAAACCGGGCTCGATTACGTGTCCTGCTCCCCTTACCGCGTGCCGCTCGCCCGCATAGCGGCCGCGCAGGCCGAAATCGAGATCGCCGCGGAAGAAGCCGCCTCGGGGCAGCAAAAGATTGTATCCTGACCGCATTTTATATATCATGGAGATAACCCCGATTCACCTGCGGGAATCCGCCCGTGAGGAGTGAGAGTCATACAGCTGTCTCAGCGCCAGATGGAAATTCTGGAACTCATTCATAAGCAAGCGCCCATAACCGGGGAGCAGATTGCCGAACAGCTTGGCGTAAGCCGTCCGACCATCCGTTCGGATCTGTCTCTTCTGGTGATGCTCGGCCATATCAACGCGAAGCCGAAAGTCGGTTATTTTCCGAATAAATCGTTTCGCGAAGAACAGGCGGGCGGGCTGAAACTGAAAGTGAAACAGGTGCAGTCCATGCCTGTCATCGTACGCAAAACCGCTACCGTGGGCGATGCCGTCGTCGCCCTTTTTGTGGATAACGTGGGCGGTCTGGTCGTAGCGGATGAAGAAGGCATGCTGCTCGGCGTCATTTCGCCGAAAGACCTGCTGAAGGTTACACTGGGCAACCCCGCGGCCGCCTCCATGCCGGTCTCGCTGGTCATGACGCGCAAGCCGCAGCTTGTTACGGTGACTCCCGATGACGACGTCATCGAAGCCGCCCGTAAAATGGCGGAGAACCAGGTCGATATGCTGCCTGTGGTCGTGCCGCATGAGAACGGCACCGATACGCCGTCTCTGGAAGTGGTAGGGCGCATCTCCAAAACAACAATGACCAAAGTGCTGCTCGACGCAGCCAGGAAGTGGTAAGGAAGGGGAACACATACCGGATGGTTCAGGATGCACATGAGGCGCAGCAAACGATCACAATCTGCTCCGATTCCGTCGGAGAGACGGCGGAGACGGTCGTACGCGCCACAATCCGCCAATTTAACGGCCATAATGTCAAGATGCGGCGCATCGGACACATTAAGCATGAAGATGAAATCCGCGAGATAATGGAAGAAGTGCAGCGCGAAGGCGGCTTCGTCGCTTATACGCTCGTCCAGCCTGAACTGCGGGAAATGATGAAAGAAGAGGCGATCCGTCTCGGCGTCCGCGCCATCGACATCATGGGGCCCATGATGCAGGCGTACATCGACACGTTTGACGGCGCGCCGAGCCGCAAGCCCGGCCTCATGCACGAGCTCGACGACGCCTATTTCCGGCGGGTCGAGGCCATTGAATTCGCCGTCAAATGCGACGACGGGCGCGATACGACCTCGATGATGAAAGCGGACATCGTGCTCATCGGCGTATCCCGCACCTCGAAGACGCCGCTGAGCATCTTCCTGGCGCATAAGGGCTACAAAGTCGCGAACTTTCCGCTCGTGCCCGAAGTGAAGCTTCCGAAGGAGCTTTTCGAGTTCCCCGGCAGCCGCATCGTGGCCCTCACCATGAACGCGGAGAAGCTCTTCAAAATCCGGATCGAGCGGCTGAAGACGCTGGGTCTGCCGTTCGGCTCCCAGTATGCCACCATGAACCGGATCAACGAAGAGCTGGAGCACGCCAGCAGCATTGCGAAGCGTCTCCGCTGCCCGGTCATTGACGTGACGGACAAAGCCATCGAGGAGACGGCGGGTCTGATCATTGAGTTTTTGCAAGCGTAAGGCCAGCCGCTTAGAACGGCTGGATAAGTCCCCCGGTTACGGGGGGCTTTTTTTAGTTGGATTTTTGAAATAGGAGCGAGCCGTAGGGGGGGGAGTTGAGGGTTTATTCCAAAATTTGACACAATATACTTGCAGCGGTAGCATGAACTTATGAACTTATCTTGCCTTGGCCTCGGCCTTATTTGGCGAAAAAGAGTGGAACCGTGCCGTCTATCCGAATCAAAAAGTCCTCCTTGATCATCGGAGGCGTTATCCTGCTGCTTGCGCTTTCCCCCTTTGCTTATTCCCGGTATACCCTTTATAAACTCGAAAGAGGAATTCTTGCTTATTTAACCGAAACGAAACACTACGAAGAGAAGGAAATCCTCAGCATTCAGGCAAAAGTCAGTAAAACTCCGAGATATCCGATCTATGTAAAATTCGCGGACGAACCCGATATCACGTATATCTACTTACACAGGGACGATAAGTACATTCAATTTCCTCCCACCAGAGATGCTCGCGGGAACCTGATTCTTCACAAACATACCGATAAAGAGACGTTATGACGAGAAAAATGGGTTCAACTCGAAGGAGTCTCGGGATCAATATGGAAATCTGCCTAGGCACAAACATGATGAAGATACAAACATCATAAAATAACGAGAATTTGTTAAGCAGTATATTTCAATTCCGGACAAATAGAAATTGCAGCAGTATGGTTTGGGAGAAGGTGAATCACATTATAAAATTAATTGGCGCAAGCTTTGTATTAATTTTTTTAACGAGTTGTTCCACATCAGATATAGAAAGTAAGACTCTATACGCCCAATCTTCGGATTGGTATGTCGAGCTTTCCTATGACAAAATCGATGGAAAGTTTATAGAGACGCCGAGAATACGATACACCGGTAATGAGAGGCTAATCAACGTTGATCTAAATATTAGATATAACAATAACAGCTTCACCGGAAATGGAATTACGGATGTAGAGCCGTTAATGGATGACAGCGTTCCGATGACTCTTCCAACCAGAACTTCGGTTAACAATTGGAAAAATACGAAGAGTATCAAACTGATTTGGATGACTAAAGAAAAAAGTGAGAACGAAGAATGCCTGAGATTAAGCGAAACAAAACCTGAATAAGTGAGAAATGGTTGTTTTCTTAAATGAATATATCCAAGGAGAATGAACGGGAGTTGATTACCTTTTGTCCTATTTTATTACTTTTACCTTTAACTTTATATTAGCTTACTTTATCTATGACGATTCCCGGTTCCTTAAACCTTTAATCCATTCTATTTGTATAGTGATTTTGGTGGCCGGGATGGATTTAATTTTAAAAAAAAGGAAAAATCATTCAAGTAAAAGTGCAAACAGAAAATAATAAAGAACGGGCAAAAAGATATCAATATGCTTATTACGCAACGAAAGTATCGTATACAGACTCCAGCTATACGACTCCAATCCATGTAAAGACTGAGTTCATGGGTTGGGCTGATTGATTCGATACGCAAGGAGGTTTTGTGATCGTGAAAGACGTAATAGCCGCAATGGTAATCGCAATTCTTACAACAATAGCCTCCTCTTTTGTTGAAAATACCTTTAGCATTTCTTTTTTGGTGATTATCGCCGTTATCTGTTTCGGTGTTCCTGCGATTGTTGGAAAGATAAGCAAATATATTTCGAAAAATAAAAATAGTAAGCAATTTAAAGGTTAATGAAGGATAAAGGCCGCCATTGTTTAAATGCAGACTCAAAGCACGACTAACCGAATGTATCAAACCAAAGTTGTCCAATCTGGGCGGCTTTTTTATTACTGCGGTGGCGGAATAGGTAGAACGTTATTTAAGTATTTTATATAAAAATAGCAGCTTTATTGGAAATGGTATTAATGATGTACATACGTTGATGAATGATAGTGTTGCGATGACTCTTCTAACTGAAACAATGGTTAATAATTGAAAAAATGGTGACCAGGAGATTACAACCCCAAAACAAGAAAAGACCTTCCGTTATCCCCAAAGGATGACCGGAAGGTTTTCTGTGCCCTGGCAAGGGTGGCTGCGTCAGATTTTTAGCTCCCCGAGCTTGATTAGCTCGACTACCGCCTGTGAACGACCTTTTACATTCAACTTCTGCATGACATTCGAGATATGGTTACGCACGGTCTTCTCGCTGATAAAAAGCTGCTGTGCGATATCCTTCGTCGTTTTGTCCTGTACGAGTAATTCAAAGACTTCGCGTTCACGATTTGTGAGTAAGAATTTGTTTTTATGATCGCTGCCCTTCAAGTTGTCATCCCTCCTTGCTCGGGTTTTGGAGTAATTACAAGGGTAAGGGATACAGTCAACTTAGTGTATGAAGGGCGCTTACCAATGGTGCGATGGCGGGGGAAAAATAGGCGGGAACAGCGGCTGTTATCATACCCGTGATTTCGTATCGATTTTGATAATCGTTTGTAACAAATCCCGGTCTGCTCTGTTGTACACTGGTCTGGAGGGCATTAGGGAGGGAGATTCGGGCGATGCGGAAAAGATGGACGGCGGCAGGCATGACAGCGGCGCTGCTGGTCGGCATTACGGCGGGCGCTTACGCGACGAGTAATTTGAAGGAGATCCAGGCGTTTTTAAACCCGGATTTGCAGGTGGAGCTAAACGGCACGGCGTTTACACTGAAAGATGAGCAGGGGAAAGACCTGGTTCCCATCACGTATGAAGGCAACACATACCTGCCTCTCCGCGATCTCGCGCAGCGGCTTGATTTGAGTGTCGCTTGGGACGGCACCAACAATAAAGTCATTTTGAAAGAAAAACCTTACATGGAATTTTCCGGAGAGGACGAGGCCCTGCTTGAGAAATACGGGTACGGATTCCGGTTTCCGCGGTGGATGGAGAATGTGATGGTGAGCGTCATACCGGAGGAAAACGTGAAAACGTCGATTGAAGAGGGCCGTTTGGATAAGCGAGCCCAGTCGCTGACCTTGATCCATTATATGGTTCAGGATGAGAACCTGCACCGCCTGCACGATGTGGCGGCCCGGATCGAAGTGTACAAGAAAGAAGACTGGCCCGAGGTGAAGAAAACGGCGGCCGGCTCAGAAGTTCTCGGCGAGAACGACCGATATGTGTATATCGCGAAGAAGGCCGCGGAGAATCCATACGAGCCCGGAACGCTGGATGCGGAAGGCTTCGGGGATTTGCGGGATTGGCTGGATCTGCACGAATATTACTTTACTTTGAGCGGCACATAAGCGGGCAGGAAATCATTAAGATAATCCTTTAATTTACAGGCGCAGCGACGAAACGTCTCCGGGAGGGGGCGTTTTTTTGTTTTTCAAAGTCAATTCTTTCCGTCTAAAAACTAGACTGGTTCTAAAGTCATGACCATTACAGGATAAATTAAACAAATATATACAAATATTATCTTTTTGGCGATATAATATAGGAGATATGGCCTATTAATTCAGGAGGGGTAGAGAAAACAAGCCCGATAGAACGGGCGGTAAGGTTCATACTATTCATTGAGGAAAGAAGGCATTTTTTTGAGACACTTACATAAGCTGTTGAGTTTAATGATGATCGTCTGCTTGCTTCAGATCAGTCCTTTGGTACATGCGGAAACGGTTCTCCAGAATCAGGCCGTGAACGGCGGAACGATTAACCAGAATATCGTCTTTATTGATGTAAATAATCATTGGGCGAACGACGCTATCTATGATATGGCGAAAAAAGGCATTATTAGCGGCTACGAGGATTCCTCCTTTCAACCGGAGAAATCCATCACCCGTGAAGAGTTTGCCAAACTGATTGCCCTGACGTTTTCGATCAACCTGCAAACGCCGGCAGAGCCTACCTTTGCGGATTTGAATCCGGACAAATGGTCGTTCGGTTACGTCGAATCCACGAAAGAATTTTTGACCGGCTACTATCCGCCGAAAGGTAAGCCGTTCTTCAGCCCGGATACCAAGGCCACTCGTGAAGATGTTGCCGTTGCGCTCGTCAAAACGATGGGTTACACGACCGATGATCTGCAGAGCAGCAGTACGCTCGGAAGAAATTTCAGCGACGTGGATGAAATTTCCTATAACCTTCGGGACTATGTCGCCATTGCAACGGAAAAGCAGCTGATCGGCGGCTATGAGGACAGAACGTTCAGACCGCAGAAGCCGATTACAAGGGCGGAAGTAGCCACTCTTCTTTTCCGGGTCATTAAATCTTCCGCTCAAGATCAGACTGACGGCCCTTCCCTGGAAGTATCCGTACCGGAGAAAACAGAAAGCGGCACGTTCTATGTTTCGGGCAAAACGCATCGCGACGCCAAGGTGCAGATCAATGAGAAGGCGGTATCGACCGACGGAGGCTCTTTTAAGGAAGGCTACCGTCTGGAGAAGGAAGGCACGTATGAAATCCGCGTTACGGCCAAGCTCCCGAGCGGCAAAACGACAACCGTGACCAAGAAAGTAACGTATCAGGTGAACGGTCCGGAATTAAAGGTAGACAACACGCCTGATACGGTTACGAAGGGGTATCTGACCATTTCGGGGAAGGTGAAGAAGGATGCCGGTTATTCGTACCCGACCGTCTATCTCAACGATGAGAAAATGTACGTCAGCAGCTGGGACGGCACCTTTTCCAAAGAGGTAAAGCTGACGGAAGGCGAAAACACGTTCACCGTTAAAGCGGAAAACGAAGCTGGAAAAGAAACCGTCGTTACGAAGAAAGTCACCTTTAGCTCCGGTGGTCCCGAGCTGAAAGTAAGCTCCATTCCGGACAGCACGCAGGTCGCTTCGATCCGGGTTTCGGGTACCGTTAAGGATGCCAACGATTCCTACCCCGTCCTGTATATCAACGACAAGAAAGTATATATGTACGGCGGTTCTTTCAGCGAGTCCGTCACATTGGAAGAAGGCGAAAACACGCTGACGTTCAAAGCGGAGAACGCGAACGGCAAAGTGACGGTCGTGACCAAAAAAGTGACCTTTAACGTCAACGGGCCGACCTTGAAGCTGAATGCCGTCCCCGAGAAAACCGCCTCTAAAACTTTGACGGTTTCCGGGTATGTAACGGATAAGAACGACAGCATACCGACGTTCAGGATTAACGGAAAGAAAGTGTATTACACCTCTTACGCCAGCGGAGCGTTCTCCGAAGAAATCGCGCTGTCGGAAGGCGAGAATACGCTCGTTTTCGAAGCGACCAATTCAGCGGGAAGAAGTACGACCTTGACCAGAACGGTCACCCTGGAAGCAGGCGCACCCGTTATTCGGGTCAACTATCACCCGGGCAGTACGACGCTCAGCTATATGACCATTTCGGGAAACGTAACCGATAAGAACGACAGCTATCCGGTGGTTTACTTGAATGACCGCAAAATTTATACTTCTTCTTATGACGGAACCTTTTCGGAATGGTTTGATCTGAAAAAAGGCGCCAATCCGTATACGATCGTCGTGTCCAATAAATACGGCAAAACGGCGACGGTAACCGGAAACGTATACCGCGTCGACAGGTAAGCCTGCTCTAGGCGCGGCATCATTTGCCGGATTCCGACGAATGTTACGAAAAACCTCTCTCGTGCTTGGCATGAGAGAGGTTTTTTTAGGTTCGCGCCGAGGAAACGGCCTGCCCGCGGAGTAAGACCGAGCGCCGAACGGGCAGGGCTGCGAGAGTGAGCGCCCGCAGACCCTATCCGCCGTCCCGCAGCCAGTCGCCCGATGGTGTTTCGTCCGCTTCGGACGTCTGCCGCTTCGCCTGCGGGAAAAGCGCCATTGTGAGGCTCCCTTCCCGCGGGAAAAGCGCATTGCGGCGCCTCCTTCTGCGGGGAAATCGCCGAATGGTAATCGCCGCCTGATGGGAGCGAGAGCGTGATAAAAGACCGCCTCCCGCAGGAAAAGCGCCGATGCCGGCCATCCGCCAACGGTCGCGGAACAAAAAAAGACCGCCTCCCCGAGGAAGCGGTCTTTCCACGCTGCCGCCGTCACAGAAACGGCGCCATGATCGGCTGGATCAGCCCCAGCGAGAACAGCGCGGCCAGGATCATCGCCACGCTGGCGATGGCCCCTTCCTCGCTGCCGAGCTCGTGGGCCTTGCTCGTGCCGGCGCCGTGGGCGCCCATGCCGAGCAGCAGCCCCCGCGAGATGCCGCTGCGGATGCGCAGCGAGCGGATGACCAGCGGCCCGATCACCGAGCCGCAGATGCCCGTCACGACCACGAACACGGCCGTGACCGAAGGAATGCCGCCGAGCGAACGCGACACCTCCATGGCAATGGGAGTCGTGATGGAGCGCGGCGCCACGCTCTCGATCATCTGCGGGCTGGCGTGAATCCAGCCCGCAGGCAGCACCGACGTGAGCACGGCGACGACGGAGCCGCACAGCACGCCCGCCACAAGCACCATGGCATGCTTGCGCAGCAGCTTGAACTGGCGGTACAGCGGGATCGCGAACGCCACGGTGGCGGGCTGAAGCAGATCCGTCAGCGGCTTCGTGCCCGCGTTGTAGGCTTCGACCGGCGTACCGGTGAAGAAGAGGCCGGCGATAAGCAGAACCGGCGCGACGACGAGCGGCGACAGGTAGGCTTTGCCTGTCTTCCGGTACAACCGGTTGGCCGCCCAGAAGACGACGACGGTGATCAGCAGATACAGAAGTCCGGTTCCGGTCATAAGGACGCTTCCTCCTTCTTGTCTTTGACGGCGCGTCTGCGCCCCAGAAACTCCGCCACGAGTCCCGTGCTGGCCATGACGAAAAACGTGCTGATTATAATGATGAGCAGGTACCGGCTTCCCGATACCGAGAACATTTCTTTATACTCCAAAATGCCGACGGCGGGCGGGACGAAGAAGAGCAGCAGCTTCGACAGCAGAAAATCGGCGCCTTTCTCGACCCAATCCAGCCGGACCCAGCCGAAGTGCAGGGCGGCGAAGACGATCAGGATGCCGACGATGCTTCCCGGCACCGGCAGGTGCAGCCGCTCGGATACGAGACGTCCGAGATAGGCGAACGCGATCAGCAGGCCGATCTGACCGGTCGTGACGAGCGCGCGCCGGACGTGAACCGGGGCAAACCGGTCCGGCGACCAAGCGAAACGTTGTTTTTTAGGAGGACCGCTTAAAGGTGGTGCGGGTTGTTTGTTCATCCGGATAATCCCCTTCCATAAATTCGAGTATACGCAGGGGACAAGGATAGGTAAAATACATATATTGAATGGTTTTCATTCCTTTTCTCTATGGAAGGGGAACCAATGCAGACGCATAAAGGAGACGATGGCATGGACGTTCGGCATCTGCACTATTTTCTGGAGACGGCGAGGCGCAAGAGCTTCACCAAAGCGGCGGAAGCCCTGCACGTCACCCAGCCCACGATCAGCAAAATGATCCGCATCCTGGAGGAGGAGCTCGGTGTCGAACTGTTCGACCGCACGGCCCGTCAGATTGTGCTGACGGATGCGGGCGAAGCCGTGCTGATCCAGGCGCAGCAGATTGTCCGCTCCCTGGAAAATCTGTCCGTCGATCTGGCTGACGTCACTTCCATGCGCAAAGGGCAGATCCGGATCGGCCTGCCGCCCATGACCGGGGCGCCTTTCTTCCCGGAACTGATCGCAGCATTCCACCGGCTGTATCCGGGAATCGGAATCCGGCTGATCGAGGAAGGGGCGCGCACAGTCGAGCGAGAAGTGGAGAGCGGAAGCCTCGATCTGGGCGTCGCGGTGCTTCCCGTCGATGCGGACCGCTTCGGGATGTTCGCCTTCGTCAAGGAAGAGCTCCGGCTTGTCGTGCATCCCGGGCACCGGCTCGCCCGCAGACAGACCGTCCGCCTTGCGGAGCTGAGCGGCGAGAAGTTCCTTCTGTTCCGCGAAGGCTTCACCCTGCACGAGAGCATTCCCGAAGCCTGCATTCAGGCGGGCTTCAAGCCCGACATCATCTACGAAAGCTCCCAGTGGGACTTTCTGAGCGGAATGGCGGAGGCGGGTCTCGGCGTCGCCCTGCTGCCCGAAACGATCTGCCGCAAGCTGAATCCGGACAAAGTGGCCACGGTTACCCTGGTTTCTCCGCGGATTCCGTGGCATCTTGTTATGATTTGGCGCAAAGAGGGTTACTTATCTTATGCCGCCCGTGAATGGCTCCGGTTTTCGAAGGAATGGCTGTCCCGTCCGGATCTTTAGAGCCCGGGGATTCAGCAAGGAGACCGGCTCCAATCGCTTCCGCGCCGGGCACCGTTTTGTTTCCAGGCAAAACATGGTACGATATACCCAATGCTTTCACCTTGATCACGGACGAAATGAGGCCCTTTATGATTCGCACGGTCGCTGTTACCCGCAGCGGAGAACTGGTCCTGGACCTGCCTTTGCGGGAGCTGAACGAGGATTCTATCGACTGGTACTGGGTAGACTTCAACAACCCGACTCACGAAGAAGCTCTGCTGCTCGACACCCATTTTCACTTTCATCCGCTTGCGGTTGAAGACTGCTTTCATCTGCTGCAGAGGCCGAAGCTGGACCACTATGAGGATGTCCACTTTTTCGTTCTACACGCCATTCATCCCCAGACGCTGGAAGCCGACGAGGTCAATCTGTTCGTCACGCCCCGCTTCCTCGTTTCGTTTCACTTCACCGAGCTTAAAGAGATCAACGACGCCTGGCAGAAGCTTCAATCCGAACCGGATAACTGGAAAAGAGGCACTTCCTTCGGCGCGTATCTCATCATGGACAAGCTTGTGGATGAATATTTTCCTTGTATACATATGCTGGAAGACGAAATGAACGATTTCGATTCCGACCAGAAGGGTACGTCCATTCACGCGCTAATGCGCGGCGTGTTCGATATCCGCTCCAAGCTGGCGCATCTGCGGCGGTCGATCATTCCCATGCGCGACCTGCTTTACCGGGTCGTCAATTCGGACAAGCTGCCCAACGTGCGCGAACAGCAAGTTTATTATGCGGACATTTACGATCATCTGCTGAAGCTGGCGGAAATGATCGATTCGATCCGGGACACGACCGCGGACATGCGGGAAAATTTCATCTCATTGAATTCTTACCGGATGAATACCATTATGAAAACGCTGACTGTCATCACGACGATTTTTATGCCGCTGACGTTTCTTGCGGGAATTTACGGAATGAACTTTGACAACATGCCCGAACTTCACTGGCACTACGGTTATTTTGTTATTCTTTTCGTTATGTTCGGAATCGGGTTTGCCATGTATGTCTGGTTTAAGCGAAAAGGCTGGTTCGATTGAAAACCGGCAGCTTATTAATAATCCGTACTAAAAAAGATCGGGAGGATGCGGGCATGAAAGTAAAAAGCGCGTGGTACCGGGAAAGCTTCGGAAAAGACTACTTGCTAGTGTACAAACACCGCAATTTCGAAGGAGCTTACGCCGAAGTCAAGCGGATGATGAACTGGCTTCATCTACCCGAAGGCGCCCGTGTGCTGGACCTGTGCTGCGGCATGGGCCGCCATTCGCTGGCGCTCGCCGATTTCGGCTATACGGTGACGGGGATCGACTTGTCCGATACCCTGCTTGAGGAGGCGCGGAGGCAGGACCCGGAAGGCCGGGTAACCTGGCTGCACGGAGATATGCGCAGGGTTCCGATTGAGCAGCCTTTTCACGCCGTCGTCAATTTGTTCACGTCGTTCGGATATTTCGAGCGGGAGGAAGAAAACCGCCTGGTGTTGTCGGAAATCGCACGGCTTATGCGGCCGGACGGGAAATTTATTATCGATTATTTAAATCCGGCTTATGTCAAAAATAATCTCGTTCCCCATTCAAGCCGAGAGGAAAACGGTCTTTTTATAGAAGAGACACGCTCTATCGAGAACGGCTATGTCCGCAAACAAATTTGCATCACGGATGAAGAGGACGGTCCGCGCCATTATTCGGAACAGGTGCGCTTGTACAGCTGCGAGGCGTTTGTCGATATGCTGTACGGGGCGGGCCTGCGGGTCGACCGGATCTACGGCAACTATGACGGAAAGGATTACGACCGGGAGTCGTCTCCCCGGATGATTTTTGTCGGAGGAAGGGAAGGAGAAAGCCTGCAATGAGTCATGCAACTACAACGGTTATCGCTTTACGGGAGGGGCTTTGGCAGATCAAAGTCCCTCTGCCTTTTCCCCTGCGCTGGGTCAACAGCTATCTGCTTCGGGAGCCGGACGGGAGTCTGACGGTGATCGATCCGGGCCTGCGGACGGAAGCCGGAGAGATGCTGTGGAACGAAGCGCTGGAAGAGCTCGGCTTCGGATACGACCGCATCGCGCAGGTCGTACTGACCCACCACCATCCCGATCACTACGGGATGGCGGGCCGGTTCCAGGAGCGCACGGGCGCGCCGGTTTACTTGTCGGAAACCGGGATCGGTCAGGTGCGTCTCCTGTGGGGAGCCGGTCAGCCGATGACGGAGGAGCTGACCGGGCTTTTCGCGCGGCACGGCATGGATGCCGCGCTGTGCGGAGAGCTGGCGAAGCATATGGACAGCTTCGTCCCGCTCGTTTCTCCGCAGCCCCAGCTTACCGCGCTGCGGGCGGGAGACCGCGTGCGTCTGGGCGGCGCGTCGTACGAAGCGATCGAGACGCCCGGACATGCGGCCGGGCATCTGTGCTTCTACAACGCGCAGACGCACGAGATCTTTTGCGGCGATCATGTGCTGCCGCAAATATCGCCGAACGTGAGCTTCATGCCGGGCGTCGAAGAAGACCCGCTCGGCGCGTACATGGGCAGCCTGCGGGAGATCGGCCGGCTGCCGGTCAAGATGGCGTACCCGGGCCATCGTTCGCCCTTCGCGGCCTTCGGCCAGCGGGCGGAAGAACTGGTCCGCCATCACGAGGAGCGGCTTGCGCTCATGGCGGACAAGCTGCGGGAGCCGATGACGGCTTACGCGCTCTGCCGCGATACGTTCGGCGACCGGCTTACGCTGCATCAGTCCCCGCTTCGCTATGGCGGAGACGATCGCCCACACGGTGCGTCTTGCCCTTGACGGCCGAGTGGCCGAGAGCGAGAGAGAAGGCGTCATCGTGTACCGGGCGCGGGTTTAAGCAGGGGACCTGAAGATCCTCATGTCTCGCGCGGTTTCAATCTTGCGCGAATGGAAAGCGAGCTTGATTTTCCAGGTGCGCGGATTCCCTTGAATCTTGCACCACTTCAAGCTCGGCGGCTGATGTTCCGCCAGGTTTCGTAAAAGCGGGGCAGACGTTCCGTCAGGCTTCATAACACGTAACGGCGTGGCTGACCGCAGACGGTGCCGATGCCCCGCGCGGACTCGTGTCTGTTCATGCAGAAACCTTGTGCCGGCGGTACACACTTTTTTTCTTGCGCTTTTTGCGCCCCGCAAAAATTATACGGCGGACTCTCGTGATAGAGGGTCCGTTTTTTGGTGCATCCGCAGGGCAGGGGCTCCCTGTCTTCCCTGCCGAGGCATCTGGCCCCGCCAGATGCCGTCCTGCCCGGCTTAATGTAAAAAACATTTGACATTGGAAACGCAATTTGCTTACAATCAGGCTGTAAAAACATTTTGACATTGGAGCTTGTTATGGAAAATCGGATTCATGAGCTGCGCAAACGAATCAGGCTGTCACAGGAAGATCTCGCCAAAGCGTGCGGCGTGTCCAGACAGACCATTAACGCCATTGAAAACAACAAGTACGATCCGAGTCTCCAGTTGGCCTTTCATCTGGCCCGGACGCTGGGCGTTACCGTGGATGACTTGTTCCAGGCAGACCAAGCGACGTAAACGGCAGGATATGAGGAGGCGGGAACTTTGACCGGACGGAAAACGCCGAAGCGGCGGCTCATCGCCGCGGGATTCGGGCTTACTTCACTGGTTGTCATCGGATTTACGCTTAACAAGTGCTGGTCCGGAGAACCGGTCGGTACCAGCGAATTAACGAGTATAGCGGCTGCGCTGGCAGCCATGTTCGGAGCCCTGACCTGGGGGAGCAAGGAGGAGGGGGAAGGCATTATGCAGGAGGAAGAGATGGGCAGGCACATTCGTCAGCGCCAAAGCGGCCTATTTTATTATGCTTGCGGCCGCCCTTATCGTTTGTATGGTCGAGAAGCTGGCTTTCGGCCGGGATAACATGGGGGTGCTGATTTTGCTCGGACTGGGCATCGTGCTTCTCCCGGCGGCGGAATATATCGTGGCCCGGAAGTACCGGTAACGGGACAGGGCCGCCGCATGCCGCCTATATATGGGGTGGGGGCCGCAAGAAAGCCGCAGAGCCATTTGCGATGAAAAAAAGAAAAGGGAACCGCCATAACGGCGGTTCCTTTTTTGTCGCTCCTATATTCAAAGCGACCGCTGCGAGAAGGGAAACAACTCTCCTGACGGACGGTTTTGTCCCCGCCTTATCCGTTCCTTCATAAAAGGTCCGCATTTCTCCCTGCTCGCAGTTCCCGGCAGCTTGCGGTATTTGGACAGGCCGCGAATGGACATGGCACATAACGGAAGGCGCACTCACAATGAAGAAAAGCTTCTCAGCTTCCCGGCGCGTCGCCTTTCTTTTCGGCTTCCGACTGCTTGCGGTGGGCAATGCGGGAGCTTGCGGCAGCGGCGATGGCGCCGACGATATCGTCGAGAAACGTATGTTTTTCGTAGGTGCTTTTATCGTTGAGCTTTTTCAGGATGCCCGGTTTCAGCTTGTCGATATAGCCGAAATTCGTAAATCCGATGCTGCCGTAGACGTTCACGATCGACAGGGCAAGGATCTCGTCGCAGCCGTATAACCCTTCGTCATGCTGAATCATCTCCTGCAGAGGGGAGATCAGTTTGCCTTCTTCCGCAAGCATATCCAGCTGAATGCCGGTCAGGACGGCGTTTTGTACTTCCCGCTTGGCAAGGACGGATTCGACGCTCGCCAGACACTGCTCCAGCGTCAGCGATTCGAAATAATCTTTTTGCAGAAAATAGGTAAGTTCGGCGATTTGAGACGTTTGAACGCCTCTTTTTTCAAGCAGTTCGCGGGTAGCCGAAGCTACTTTTTCACTATCCAGGGAATATTTCACGTGGGCTTCTCCTCCGTTGTCAAATGAAAGCAGATACCCTAGTATACCCTTATTTTAGGAAAGAGTATCGTTTTGGTTCGGATTTATGTTCCGGAAAAGAGGACGGGAAGGGCCAAGCCCGGAAATTGTCCCGTTTTTTCGGACAACTAGGGCATAAAGTAGGAGAGCTTCCTGTATACATAGGAGTACGAAGGACAAACGTCATCCGGACCGGCAGGAAACACCCGGAACAAGGCGCTGCCGGCGGCGGGCCCAGGCCGTACCGAACCTTTGCGCAGGGCACATACGAACAGGAGGGGATGGAATTGAGAAAAGTACGCTGGCTTCAGGCGGCAGCCATGACAGGGGCGATCGCGATTCTCGGGACGGGATGCAGCTTGTGGGGGACCGAGTCCCAATCGATCGACGCTCCGCCGCCCGGTACCGAAACCGCGATGGAAACGGGAACCGGCACGGGGGGAACGGGAGCGGACGCGGGCGCCAAAACGTCGCAAACCGCCAAAATGACCGTTTATGCGAAAGACCCGAAAGGCTTCGTCGTTCCGGTCAGTCTGGATTTGCCTAAAACACAGTCGGTGGCAAAAACTACGCTGGAATATATGGTGGCCAAAGGCCCGGGCGAGAGCCAGTTTCCCGCCGGGTTTGCCTCTCTGCTGCCTGAAGGGACTACGCTGACGGTGGATATAAAGGATAAACTGGCCACGGTCAATTTCAACCAGGCTTTCAAAAAATACGACGCCAAAGAAGAACGCAAAATCATGGAGGGAATCACTTGGGCGATGACCGGGTTTTCAACCGTCGAACAGGTGAAAATCAAAATAAACGGGCAGGAGCTCAAGGAAATGCCGGTGGCCCGCACCCCGCTGGACGAACCGCTTTCGCGCAAAATAGGCATCAACCTGGAGAAGCAGGAAGGGGTCGATTACGGCCAGTCCACGCCCGTAACGCTGTACTTCACGAATGCAACGGCGCAAAACGGCAAATATTATGTACCGGTTACACGCCTTGTAAAAAGGACCGATGACGTCGCCAAGGCGGTCATGGACGAACTTTTGAAAGGTCCGAACACGTCGAAGGGCCTGCAGCCGGTGCTTAACGCTTCCGCCAAAGTGCTGGATGTGAAAAAGACGTCGGACACGGTGCTGACGGTAAACTTCTCGGATCAGCTTCTGGACGAGAACAAAAAAGCGCCTGCGGACGGGCTCCAGTCGGTTATTTTGTCCCTGACGGAAAATACGAACGCGGCCAAAGTGCAAATTACGGTAAACGGCAGCCCGAAGGTGGAAACCTCCGATTCCCAGACCTACAGCCAGCCCGTATCGCGGCCGCTTCATCTGAACCCGAACCCGGAAAAGCTGTAGGGGCAGCCGGGGGGAGCGCGCCGCCGGAGCAGGCTGAAATGCGGCACTGCGAGGCCCCGGAGCCGGACCTTACGGAGATTTCAGGGAGAGGAGAGCTCTCCCTTTTTTCGTCGAATTCCGCGGCGCTTTTGCTCGGCTCCTTTGTTTGCTACAATAGGAAGGATAGAAATGGATGCTATGATCGTACAGGAGGATACAGAATGCGAGCCGATGGAAGACAGAATGACCAGCTAAGACCGATGAAAATTACGCCGCACTATATCAAACATGCCGAAGGTTCGGTTCTAATAGAAATCGGAGAGACGAAAGTCATTTGTACCGCAACCGTGGAAGAGCGGGTTCCTCCCTTTATGAAAGGCCAGGGCAAGGGCTGGGTAACCGCCGAGTATTCGATGCTTCCGCGTGCTACCCAGGTCCGCAACCAGAGAGAAGCGGCCAGAGGAAAGCTCGGGGGCCGCACGATGGAAATCCAGCGGCTGATCGGACGCGCGCTGCGCTCCGTCGTTAATCTGGAAGCGCTCGGAGAGCGTTCCGTGACGCTTGACTGCGATGTGATCCAGGCGGACGGCGGAACGAGAACGACTTCCATCACGGGAGCCTTCGTCGCAATGGCGCTTGCCATGGAGAAGCTGGTGGCGGGCGGCAAGCTGAGCAAGCTGCCGATTACGGATTACCTTGCCTCCGTCAGCGTCGGAATCGTGAACGGCAAGCCCCTGCTGGACCTGATGTACACGGAAGATTCCCAGGCGCACGTCGATATGAACGTGGTCATGACCGGAACCGGGAAATTCGTGGAGGTGCAGGGGACCGGAGAAGAGGCGCCTTTCTCGCGCGAAGAGCTGAACACCCTGCTGGCCTTGGCCGAGGGCGGTATCCACACGATGGTCGAGGAGCAGAAAAAAGCGCTCGGTCGCGTAAGCGGCCTGATCGGAGCGGGTGTCCGTGTCTGATCTTTCCGCTTCCCGCGTCGTAGTGATCGCGACGCGCAACAAGGGCAAAGTCCGCGAATTTGCCCATTACTTCGCCCGCTTCGGCAAGGAAGTGCGCAGCCTCGACGATTTCGGAGATATGCCCGAAATCGTCGAGGACGGCGCGACCTTCGCGGCGAATGCCCGGATCAAGGCGTCGGCGATTGCAGGCAGGCTGAACCTGCCGGTGCTGGCCGACGACTCCGGGCTGTGCGTCGACGCGCTCGGCGGCGACCCGGGCGTATACTCCGCCCGGTATGCCGGCGAGCACGCCGCCGACGCCGACAACAACGCCAAGCTGCTGCGCGAGCTTGGCGCGGTTTCGGCCGCGGACGGCCGGCCCGGGACCGGCGCTGCCGGGCAGGCGGCTTCCGCCGGCCATCCGGCTTCCGCAGCCGGTGCGAACGCGGCGGCGGACAGCGAAGCCGCGCGGGCGGCGGGCCTCGCGGAGGCCGCGGACGCGGCTGCGCCGCAGGTGCTCAGCACCGCGCGCTTCGTTTGCGCGCTGGCGCTGGTCGACCCGCTCCGCGGGGACACGCTCGAGGCAGAGGGGACCTGCGAGGGTGTCATTATCGCGGAGCCGCGCGGTACGGGCGGATTCGGCTACGATCCGCTGTTTTATGTGCCTGAGCGCGGAAAGACGATGGCGGAGCTGCCGCTCGAAGAGAAAAATGCGGTCAGCCACCGGGCTGCGGCGCTGAGGCAGTTTTTCGAGCGCCACTCCGGCCGCTTGATTTAACCGTATAGACAACGTGCCTTCATTGCGGCACGAACCAAACCGGTCTCCGAGCTTTTTCGGGACCGGTTTTTTGCTGTATTGCGTGTCCCAAAGGTTCGGCGGAAGAGCAAGAGAAACGGAAACTCCAGCTCGGGTGAAAAGCATAAAACCTCCAGTGCCCCTTTATGGCGGCTGGAGGTTTTTTTGAAGTTCCCATCGGGAGACCGTGTGCGTGTAAACAGACGTACGCATAGAACGTGCACTGCGCGCCTACATGTGCAGTACGCGCCTTCTTTTCGTCGAAGCAAACACAGGAACAAGCGTGCAGACGCGCGTTTAGGTCCTTAGCGGATCGGCACCTACGCTTTGTAAGGTTCTCAGCGGATCGGCACCTATGCCCGCCAGTAAGATGGCTCCTTAGCGGATCGATACCTTGTACTCGCGGAGCCACGTATCCACCTGGATCAGATACGCGAACATTTGCGGCCCGGACATGAGCTGGCCGAACCAGGGGAATTCCGTCGATTCGGCTCCCGGTGCCGCCATGGCACGCAGCGTTTTGGCATCCACAAAGGGAAGCAGCGGTGACGACGGATCGCTTAAAATTTCAAGCGCCTGCCTCTTGACCGCGGTCGCGTAGTTCGGATTGTGCGTCTTGGGATACGGACTTTTTTTGCGGGCCAGCACATCCTCCGGCAGTACGCCTGCGAGCGCCTTCCGCAGGATGCCTTTCTCGCGCTCCCCCGCCGTTTTGATGTTCCACGGGATGTTCCACACGTACTCGACGAGCCTGTGGTCGCAGAAGGGCACCCGGACCTCAAGCCCGACGGCCATGCTCATCCGGTCTTTGCGGTCAAGCAGGGTCGGCATGAAGCGGGTAATGTTCAGGTAGGACATCTCCCGCATCCGGTTCTGCTCCCGCGTTTCCCCCGCCTGACGGGGCACCTCGGACAGCGCCTGCTCGTAGCGGCTGCGGACATAAGCCTCGGGCTTGATCCAGTCGGCGAAATCGCGCGCAAGAATGCCGACCCGCTGAGGCAGAGAAAGCGACCACGGAAACGTGTTCGCATTGAGGGCGTCTTCCCGGTGGAACCAGGGGTAGCCGCCGAAGATTTCGTCGGCCGCTTCGCCGGAAAGCGCCACGGTGGCGCCTTTCTTGATTTCGCGGCAGAACAGGTAAAGCGAGCCGTCGATGTCGGCCATTCCGGGCGTGTCGCGGGCGAGTACGACGGTGCGGAGCGATTCGACGAGCTCCGGCGTGTCGAACTCGATGTAATGATGCTCCGTCCCGAGGTACTCCGTCATCCGCTTGATCCACGGGGCGTCGGAGTTCGGCTGGAACGCGTTCTCCTTGAAGTTCTTGTCGTTGTCGGCATAATCGACGGAGTACGTATCCAGCACGCCGCTGCCGCTGTCCCGGTAATGGTGGGCGGCGAGGGTCGTCAGCGCGCTGGAATCCAGCCCGCCGGAGAGCAGGGTGCAGACCGGGACGTCCGAGACGAGCTGCCGCTTGGCGGTATCGGCCAGGAGTTCGCGGATATGGAGAGCCGTTTCCTCCACATTTTCCGTATGGGGGCGGTTTTCCAGCTTCCAGTACGGACGGACCGTCAGTCCGCTGCGGTCGTACACCATAAAATGTCCCGGCTTCAGTTCCGCGAGGTTGCGGTAAATGCCGTGACCGGGCGTGCGCGCGGGTCCGACGGCGAAGATCTCGGCAAGGCCTTCGGCGCCCACCTCGGTTTTGATATCCGGATGGGCCAGAATGGCCTTCGGCTCCGAACCGAACAGGAACGCACCGTCCGTGTGGCTGTAGAAAAGCGGCTTGACCCCAAGGCGGTCCCGGGCCAGAAACAGAGTCTGTTCCTGTTCGTTCCAGGCGGCGAATGCGAAAATGCCGTTCAGCCGCTCCAGGCAGCTTCGTCCCCATTCGACGAATGCGGCCAGCAGAACTTCGGTGTCGCAGGAGGTCGTAAACCGGTGGCCCCGGTGTTCAAGCTCGCTGCGCAGTTCGGGAGCGTTATACAGCTCGCCGTTATATACGATGGAGTATGTCCGGTCCCCGTCCTTGCGGATCATGGGCTGGGCGCCGTTAAGCGGGTCCATGACACTCAGCCGTCTGTGTCCCAGGGCGCAGTGGCCCGATATCCACGTGCCGGAAGCGTCAGGACCGCGGTGGACCAAGGTTTCCGTCATATTTTCGAGAATGGATGAAGATGTGGTCAGATCTTTGCGCCAGTCTATCCATCCTGTAATTCCGCACATGATGTTCACCCTTTCCAAATACGTTCTAAGCGAGCCTTTCGAGAAGACTGCCGAATGCGATGATTAAAAGGTATGCGGCGCCGGAGGCGAAAATGTCTGTCCATCCGGGAACGTCCGGAAGAACTGGAAGGGCAAAATCGGTTTTGTTTCCAGAAAAATTTTGTTACAATAGAATCCGGTAGAAGAAAACTCCCCCTGCAAGCGCTATCGGGGAAATCATGCTAAAGGTGGACTGTTATTGATGAAACGTAAATACGCCAGGGCGCAAATCGATTATTTGGCGGCCAAGGAACAATTTCTCGCAGCCAGCCAGCAGGCTGACAAGAAACTGAACGACATGAGACAAGACGGTGCGGAGATCGGTCAGAAAGAAATGGAAGACGCGATTGAACGCAGCGGTTTCCATAAAGCTTTCAATGAGCTGCGCCAGGCGGAGAACCGTCTGATCGAGTGGAGTCATTTCACGATCAAGAACGAAGGCGAGTTCAAAGAAAACAAAGCGGCTTTCGAGAAGCTTTACAGCGAAGTGAAAATGAAGCCGGAAGCGCGCGCGGTTCTGGTTGACATGGCCATGAGACTGGAAGCGGAAGCTTAAGTTTTTTCGAATGGACACGCACTTATACGTATAAAGAACCGAGGAGCGCCGGATGGTGCTCTTTTTCTTTTTTCAGGGACCCGGCATGGTATCCCCTAAAGCCCGGACATACTAAGACGGCTTCACGAAACTTATTTCTCGGGGAGGCTTGCGGAGATGGACAGTCATTTCATCAGCAAACTGCATGACACTCAGCGTAAAGACGAACGCAACCGGAGGACACAAGGCAATAACCGCCCGGAAAAACGGCTCCCGAACAAACAGCACTGAGTCGTGCCGCTTTGAGTAATCCGGTTGCACCGTCCGCTTGGGACGGAAGCCGGAGAACGAAAAATCGACAATCGGGCGGGGGTGATGAACATGGCGAAGGTTTCAAAAGCGACCAAAGGCAAAAAGTACGAAGTCAACGCGGAATTTGCCGAGGAGATGGAGGCCAAAAACGTCAAGCATGCGGCCCAGAACAATCCCAGCCAGGGAACGGAGAAGTAAGCGTAGGGAACACGGAAAGCCCGCTGCGCCGGCAGCGGGCTTTTCGGCGCGCACGCATAAGGAAGCGGAGAAGCTAATAAACTGAAGGGAAAGAATATAAGCTTATTAAGGATGAAAAGGGTAGGAAATAGGTGAAATTATTTATAATAACGCGATTATTATTTATATTCTATGATTAATTTTACTTTTTATATTGACATCATGTAAACGGATACATATACTTGATTTAATTAGTTTGTTAGTCATTTTAACTAAGTAAGGTGGTGATGAGGCTTGTGATCGGCAGGGGGAAAACGGGAAATACGAAGTTAGTGAAACAAATGAACCGGGAAGGCATTCTGTACCAGCTGCGCCAGCATCCCCGTTTGTCGAGAGCCGAATTGTCGGTCCGGACGAAGCTGAGCAGACCCTGCGTCTCCTCTCTCGTCGACGAAATGATTCATGAAGGGCTTATTCATGAAGTGGGAACCGGGGAGTCGAAAGGCGGACGCAAGCCGATTCTCCTGGAATACAATGTGCAGGCGTATACGGTCGTCGGGGCCGTTTTTGAAGGCAGTGAACTGGAGATGGCCATTGCCGATATGAAAGGCGAGCTGCTCCATCATGTACATACCCGTCTGGAGCAGCCGGTTGACGGCGATTCCGCTCTGGAAGCGCTCAAGACCAACCTGGACACGCTGCTTGAGAAAAGCGGGTTCGGCCGCGACCGTGTCATCGGGATTGGCGTCGGCTTGCCGGGTATTACCCAGAAGCGCAGCGGCACCGTCAGCTACGCGCCGAGCACGGGCTGGATGAACCTGCCGGTCGGGAAGGAAATCGAAGAGCGGCTGGGCCTTCCCGTTATTCTCGACAATGACGTCAATATGATGACGATGGGTGAGTTTTACGGGGGCGCCGGCTCGGGGGTTTCCAGTCTCGTCTACATGTATGTGGGAACCGGGATCGGGGCCGGCATTATCATCGACAAGCAGTTTTACAGAGGCAGCAAAGAAGCCGCCGGCGAAATCGGCTACATGCTCATCGGCGGCGACCGGCTCCGCAGACAAGGCGAATTCGGCGTGTTCGAGAAGAACTACTCCGTTACCGGCATCTGCGACAAAGCGAAGGCGGCCGGCCTGACCGTCGATCCCGGGCGCAGCATCCTGCGGCAGCTGGGCGAGCAGGCGGATCAGGGAAGCCGCCAGGCCCGGACGCTGCTCGAAGATGTCTACACGCATTGGGCGTCGGGGATCGCCAATACCGTCAGCGTGCTGGACCCCGAGCTGCTCATCCTGAGCGGCGAAATGGTCCATCTGAGTGAAAGCGGCCTGGCGCGTATACGCGAGCTGCTCGGGCAGTGGGTACCGGTGCTGCCGGACATTCAACTGGCGGGCCTGCGGGAGCGGGCCGGTTTGCTGGGGGCCGTGCACAGTGTGCTGGAAGCGTTTCCGTCCGCCCAGCCGGCAAGATCCTCCGGATCTGCCGGCGCGGATTAAACGATACAATCTAGAACTAGGGGGAGTACAAGTGAAGAAGAAGATGACCAAATGGACCAGTTTGACTCTTATCGCGGCGATGGCTGTCGGCCTTTCGGCCTGCGGCGGCGGTGACGACGGCGCGAAGAAGGGTGCCGACGGCGCCGGCGGCGGGAACGCTTCCGGTTCCCAGAAGCTCGTGATCTATACCGCCCGCGACAAGAACGTGGTAGACGAGATTTTGCCGAGATTCAAAGAGAAAAATCCGGGCATCGACGTGGAAGTCATGACGATGGGCGCCCAGCAGGTTCTGGAGCGTATCCGCGGCGAGAAATCGAATCCCCAGGCGGACTTCTGGTGGGGAGGCACGCAGTCCTCTTTCATAACCGGAGCCGAGGAAGGCCTGCTTGAGCCGTATAAGCCGACCTTCGCGGATAATGTAGCCGCCGAGAACAAAGACGCCCAGGACCGCTGGTACGGCGAAATGCTCCTGCCAGAAGTAATCATGTACAACTCCCAGGCGCTGAAGAAAGAAGACGCTCCGAAAGACTGGGATGAGCTGCTCGACGCGAAATATAAAGATAAGCTTCTGATCCGCGGCGTTATGGCGTCCGGTACGATGCGCACGATCTACTCTTCGATGATTTACCGCCAGGACCCTGCGGACCCGCAGAAAGGGTATGAATGGCTCAAAAAGCTGGACGCGAACACGAAAGAATACACGCAGGACCCGACTAACCTGTATCTGAAAATGGCCCGTCAGGAAGGCACGCTCTCCCTCTGGAACCTGCAGGACATCCTGATCCAGAAGGAAATGAAGAAGCAGCCGTTCGATTTCATCTATCCGGCCAGCGGCGCGCCGATTCTCGTGGACGGCGTAGGTATTGTCAAAGGCGCCAAGAACATGGACGCCGCCAAGAAGTTTTATGAGTTCCTTTTCGATAAAGATGAATTGAAGAAGAAAGCGGAGAAGCTGTTCCAGATCCCGACCCGGACTGACATCAACAAGGATGAATTCCCGGCTTGGCTGAAAGGAATCGAAACGAAACCGCTGCAGTCTCGACTGGAAAGTACTGGCCTCCAAAGAAAAAGAGTGGATGCAGTACTGGGATGAAAACATCAAGGGCAAAGGCAAGAAATAAAGCCCGAAGCCTGACAGATCCGGGTGGGGGAAACCTCATCCGGACCCGTTTAGGCCGGGCGCCGTATACGATTTGTGCCTTTGTGCCGGCGGGAGAGACGTACGGATAGGCAGGGAAGTTTTACTTTTTAGGAGGGATTCCACTTGATAGAAGTCAAGCTCGATAAAGTAAGCAAGCAGTTTAACGGCGCCCGCGGCGTCGAGAACGTCGACATCCACATCCAGCCGGGCGAATTCTTCACGTTCCTCGGACCCAGCGGCTGCGGCAAAACGACGACGCTCCGCATGATCGCCGGTTTCTATTACCCGACGGAGGGGCGCATTATGTTCGGCGAGAACAATGTGACCTACACGCCTCCGAACAAACGCAACACCGGGATGGTGTTTCAGAACTACGCCTTGTTTCCGCATATGACCGTATTCGAGAATATTGCTTTCGGTCTCCAAGTCCGCAAACAGTCCAAATCGGAAATTATGGAGAAGGTGACGCGCGCCCAGAAGCTCGTCCACCTGGACGGATACGGCGACCGCAGAATCGACCAGTTGTCCGGCGGGCAGCAACAGCGTGTGGCACTGGCCCGCGCCTTGGTGATCGAACCGAATATTCTCCTGCTTGACGAGCCGCTGTCCAACCTTGACGCGAAGCTGAGGGAAGAGACGCGCCTGGAAATTAAGCGCTTACAGCTTGAGCTCGGCATTACGACGATTTACGTGACGCACGACCAGGCCGAAGCCATGTCCATGTCCGACAGGATCATGGTCATGAAAGACGGCATCGTGCAGCAGATCGGCACCCCGCACGACATTTACAACCGTCCCGTCAACCGGTTCGTCGCCTCTTTTATCGGGGAATCGAACCTGTGGGAAGGAACCGTAGAGCGCCTGGAAGGCGACACGGTGTACGTCCGCACTTCGTCCGGCACGGTTATCACGGGATTTGCCGCCAACGCTTCTCCCGAGTGCCGCCTGTCCATGGGCAGCAAGGTGACGGTGTCGGTCCGTCCGGAATCGATCCGCGAAGCCGCGGCTTCGGAGAGAGGCCTGGAAAACATTTTGGCCGGAAAAGTACTGATGTCGGAGTTTACGGGCGTGAGCGTCAACTACGTCGCGCAGGTCGGCACGCTGCCGGTGAAAGCGATGTTTATCGGCCCCGGCCAGCGCATGCGCCACCGCGATGAGGATATCGCTTTTGCCGTCCCGAAGGAAAGCGTCTATTTCGTAGAATAAGGAGGGTGCGCCCGTGCAGACGAACAAACCGCAAGCCAAGCAGCAGCCGGCCATCCGTCCGAACAGCCGATGGACCACGATCACGACGTCGCCATACTTCGTCTATGTGCTCATCGCGCCGTTGTTTCTGATTTTGCTTGCCTATGTCATTTATCCGTTTTTTCAAACGTTTTTGCAGAGTGTGAGGCTGGAAGGGGCTTTTTCGTTCAAAAACTACGCCCGTTTCTTCAGCCTTGATCATACATCGAATCTGGAAGCGCTGTGGAACAGCGTCTACATTTCCGTACTCAGCGTCGTCACCTGCGGCATCGTCGGTGTCGCGATGGCGTTCCTGCTGGAACGTTACGAGTTTCCCGGACGCAAAATTTTGTCCGTCCTCGCGATCGTGCCGATGGCGCTTCCGCCGCTGATCGGGGTGCTGTCCTTCTCGTTCCTGTACGGGGACAGCGGGATTATCCCGCGCGCGCTGCAGAAGCTGTTTGACCTCGATCACGCGCCGCTTGCGCTTAAGGGCATCTGGGGTGTTATCGTCGTTCATACGTTCACGATGTACACCTATTTCTATATGACGGCGTCCACCGCCATCAGAGGCCTGGACCCGTCGCTGGAAGAAGCGGCGGCCAATCTGGGCGCCGGGCGCCTGCTCATCTGGCGCAGAGTCATTCTGCCGATGCTGACGCCGGCGATCATCGCGGCTTCGCTGCTCGTCTTCATGATCTCGATGGCGTCCTATACGGCGCCGCTCGTGTTCGGGATCGACCGGACGCTCACCATGCAGATTTACTTGTCCCGCACGAACGGGGACCTGGACATGGCGGCGACCCAATCGACCCTGCTGTCGATCGTTTCGATCCTGTTTCTGATTATGATGCGCTGGTACCAGAACGCGCGGAACTATCAGAACATGAGCAAGGGCGTCAGCGTCCACCGGACCGAAGTGAAAAGCAAGGCGGGCAAGTACACGGCGATGGTGCTGTCCTTTATCGCCACGCTCGTGCTGATGCTGCCGATTCTCGTCATCGTCCTGCTTTCCTTCTCCGAAGACAGCACATGGACGGTACAGGTCCTTCCGCCGGAGTACACACTCCAGCACTTTAAAGACCTGTTTACCGATCCGAAAACGTGGCGGCCGATCGCCAACAGCTTCAAGATGAGCTTCGTGGCGACCATCGGCAACCTGCTCTTCGGCGTTGCCGCCGCTTATGCCATCGTACGGATGAAATTCAAGGGCAAAACGCTGCTCGACATCCTGATCATGCTGCCGTGGGCCTTGCCGGGTACGGTCGTAGCCGTCAACCTGATCACGGCGTTCAGCGAGCCGAACGTCTTCTCGTTTAATCAGGTTCTGATCGGCAGCTTCTGGATTTTGCCGCTCGCCTATTTCGTCCGTCACCTGCCGCTGATTTTCCGGTCGACTTCATCGACGCTGATGCAGATGGACAGCTCGGTAGAGGAAGCGGCGCGCAACCTGGGAGCTTCCTGGTGGTACAGCTTCCGGCGGGTCGTCTTCCCGATGGCCCTGAGCGGTATTCTCGCGGGTACGCTGCTCGCCATGGTAGAGGGCCTCGGAGAGTTCGTGGCGTCGATTCTCCTGTATACGAATAACACGACACCTATGTCGGTTGAAATTTTCCAGCGCATGTACGCGTTCGAATTCGGTACGGCGTGCGCCTACGGGGTTCTGCAGATTGTGATGATCATTCTCGTTCTTTTCGTTTCCAGAAAGCTGACCGGCGGCAACGCCGGATCCGCTATCTGACCCAGCTACGGTTCATTGTCGCACGGGCGCCGGCCGTTCCCCCGCGGAACGCCGCGTCCCCGCGATTTTGATAAAGGCAGGGAGTCACGCACGATTCCTGCCGCCACTTTTACGCCTGAGGAGGAGAAGCGATTGAGTCAAGCAAGTGCAAACAGATGGATGAAAAAGTGGGTGGCAGCCGCCGTCTCGCTGACGGTTGTCGGAACCGTCGCCTTACCGGCGGCGCCGCAGACAGCCTCGGCCGACAGAGGGGTTGTCGATCTCTGGAAATCGATCAAGCCGCTCACCACAATCGCCAGTGCCATGAATACGGGGGCTCACCCCGACGATGAGCACAGTGCTACACTCGCGTATGTATCTCTCGGTCAAGGGGTCGACACCTCCAGTGTCATCGCCAACCGCGGAGAAGGCGGACAGAATGAAATCGGCAGCGAGCTCGGAAATGCCCTCGGCATTATCCGGACCCGGGAACTGCAGGAAGCTTCCAAGATCACGAACATTACGCTGGCTAACCTTAGCGTGAAGCTCGACGATCCCATCTACGACTTCGGCTTTTCCAAAAGCCCGGACGAAACGCTGGAGAAATGGGGCGAGTCCGTCGCCTACGAGCGCCTGATCCGGCAAATCCGCCAGAAGCGGCCGGATGTGCTGATTCCCGCTTTCCTTAACGAAGCGTCCACGCACGGTCATCACCGGGCCATCAACGTGCTGACGGTGCGGGCGTTCAAAGACGCCGGCAATCCGGCCATTTTCCCGGAGCAGCTTAAAGAAGGCCTTGCCGTATGGCAGCCGAAGAAGCTGTATCTCCCGGCCACCGACAAAGATTACGATGTTGCGCTTCCGGTCGGAGATTATAACGAGATTTACGGAGCCTCCTACTCCCAGTTGGGTGAAGAGTCGCGTTTTATGCACAAAAGCCAAGGCATGGGCCGTCACGTAGACGAAGGGCCCGGCAATTCTTATTACAAGCTTGCAGGGACGGCGGGGAACGACAAGGCGGCCGTTTCGAAAAGCAGCTCGCTCTTCGACGGCATTTCCTTCACGTTCGAGGATCTTGCCAAAGAACTGGACACCAAAGGCAAGGACAACAAGATCGTCAAAGATCTGAAAACCCTGCAGCAGGATGCCAATGAAGTGATAGCCGCTTATCCGAAATTCGCGAGCGTCGCGCGCGAGGTTCACGAGATGAAAGCGGACGTAAAGTCAGCGATTCAAAACGTGGAAAAATCCACTTTAGAAACTTCTGTTAAAACAGATCTCCTTCACAGACTTCAGGTAAAAACCGATCAGCTGAACAAAGCGAGCATGGAAGCGGCCTCTTTGACCGTTAAAGTGAAGCCCGTATCGGGTGAGCTTGTAGCCGGACAAACGGCCAAGGTAGCGGTTACCGCACACAGCGGCGGCGGCGTGGATGTCTCGGACATCGCGATGAAGCTGAACGTTCCCGAAGGCTGGACGGCCAAGCCGGCGGGTTCCGCCGAGTTCAAGAAACTGGGCTACAACCAGACGGTCAAAACCGAGTTCGATGTAACCGTTCCGGCGAAAGCCGCCGATTTCAACCCGTACGCCCTGCCGCTTATCAGCGCTGATGTTACATACACAGCCTACGGTACGCAGGCAGATGTCCACGCGGTACCGGACAACGCGGTTGCCGTTCTTCCGGCAACTTCCCTGACCCTCAGCCCGGAAGCGGCCGTGTTCAATACGCTTAAGCCGGACGAAGCGGTACCGGTGAAAGTTACCGCCCGCAATTACGCGCCGGGAGCTTCCAAAACGACCGTGACGCTGAAAGCTCCGGAAGGCTGGACGATCGAGCCCGCTTCCCAAGACGTGAGCTTTGCGGCGAAGAACGAAACGAAAGCCGTCGAGTTTACCGTGAAAGCGCCGAAGGGCGTGAAACCGGGCAAGGTGGACATTTCCGCCGTGGCCAAAGAAGGCCAGACCGACACAAGCCGGACGGTGCAGGTCATTTCGTACCCGCATATCGGCACGACCTATTACGTGAAACCGGCCACTCTGACGATTCAAGCTTTTGATCTTAACTTGCCGAAAGATCTTAAAGTCGGCTATGTTTCCAGCGGCTTTGACAATATCGACGCCGTTCTGCGCCAGGTTGGCGTTAACGTGACGAACCTGGACGCGAAAGCGATCCAGTTCGGGGATCTGTCCCAGTACGATACGATCGTGCTCGGCATTCGCGCTTACGCGTTCCGTCCGGAACTGATTCCGAGCAACCAGCGACTGCTGGATTATGCGAAAAACGGCGGCAACCTGGTCGTTCAGTACCATAAACCGGAAGACAAATGGACGCCGGACCTCGCTCCGTACCCGATCAAAATCGGCCAGCCGCTCATTCAGTGGAGGGTAACCGACGAGAATTCGAAGGTCACCATGCTGGCACCGGATCACAAGATTTTCAATACGCCGAACAAAATTACGGACGCCGACTGGCAGAACTGGATTCAGGACCGTTCGGCCTACAATCCGGCTGAGTGGGGCAAGGAGTACACCGAGCTGATTTCCAACGGCGATCCGGGTGAAAAAGAATTTACGGGCACTTTCCTGTCCGCCGATTACGGCAAAGGAACGTACACGTACAGCTCGCTTGTGTGGTACCGTGAAATGCCTAGTCTTGTTCCGGGCTCCATCCGGATGTTCGTGAACATGATCAGCCTGAAGCAGTAAAAAAGGCAAGCATGATTTGAACTTGTACCGTTCTTTTATCCGTACTTCTTTTGAATGAAAAAAGATTTCAGCCTTTCGGGGCCCGTCATTATTTAATGAAGAAAGACCGCAGCGGGGGATCTTCCGATCCTCCGTTCTATCGCGGTCGGCTTGATCAATAGAGCAGTGACAACCCAAAGAAACCGGAGGGGATAAGATGCAGGCGCTAGATATTCACGGAAGGCATGCCGAGGCCGCTTTCGGGAGTGCGGCTTTTGCGGTCGTTCCGCTGGGCAGTTTCGAATACCACGGTCCGCATTCTCCGCTGGGGACGGATTTTTTTCTGGCTCAAGGCTTCGCCTCCCTTATTGACCCGGGGTTAAAACCGCTTGTATACCCGGCCGTTCCTTACACGGCATGTCCGGGCAAAACAGGTGATTATCCCGGTACCATCTCCATCGATCCGGCCGTGTTTCACCGGTATTTGAGCGATGTGCTGCAAGGCATCTGCCGTTCGGGCCTGAGAAAAATCGTGCTGCTCAACGCCCACGACGGCAATATCGGAGTCTCCAGGACGGTAGCCGAGGAAGTGACTTCCCGCTGGAAGGATGCAAGCTTTCTCCTGATCAACTGGTGGCAGCTGGCTGCCGCTGACGCTCCGGAAAAGCTCGGATTTTTTCAAGGGACGACAGGAAGAGGACATGGCGGGCCTTACGAAATGTCCGCCGTCAAAGCGTTCCGTCCCGACCTGGTTCATGTTTCGGAAGAAGACGCGGAACTGACCCCGCCTCCCCCGCTTTCCCCGATGCCTTACGCATTGGTGGAAGGCACGCCGGAAGGCTGGGAGGGCTACACGGGACACATCCGGCAGATTTCTCTTCAGGCGGGCGACTGGATTGTAGGCGAGGTTACGGCCAACATGAACGCCCTTATCGCGAACTGGCTCGGCCGCCGCGCTCCCTGAAACCGCACACGGTCTGCCGGTCATAAACATATAAAAAGTACCATTAGGAGGAATGGACCGCATGAGAAACCGCGAACAGATTTTACAGGAAGAAGGGGCAGCTTTCCCGGGACTGACTTATACGGAAGCGGTGCTTAAACCCGCATTCAACGAAGCGAAAGCAAGCCTTCTCGGCCCCATGATGGCGATTAACAAAGCACACCTGATTATGCTCAAGGACCAGGGGCTCGTTACCCCAGAGGAAGCGGCGCAAATCGCGAAGGCGATCCGCGGGCTGGATCTGGAAGGACTTCGCCGGGCGGAGTATACGGGACAGTTCGAAGACCTGTTCTTCCAGGTGGAAAGCGACCTGCTGGAAGCGGCGGGAGACATCGCCGGCAATCTCCATCTGGCCCGCAGCCGCAACGATATGGGCATCTCGATTTACCGGATCGTTCTCCGGGAGAAGCTCCAGACCACGATCCGGGGAGCGCTTGCCCTGAAAAGCCAGCTGCTCGCCTTCGCCGAGGAGCATGCCGAAACGATCATGATCGGCTATACGCATACCCAGCAGGCGCAGCCGACAACGCTCGCTCACTACATCATGGCGGTGGCGGATTCGCTCGACCGGGATGTGCGCCGCCTGCAGGCCGCCTACGCCAACTGCAACCGCAGCAGCATGGGCTCGGCCGCGTTGACTACCTCGGGATTCAATATTTCCCGGGAGAGAATGCAGGAGCTGCTCGGCTTCGACGAGCTGATTTACAACTCCTACGACGCCATCGGCGGTGCCGATTATGTCGGAGAGATTGCGACAGCCGTGCAGCTGGCGGCCATTAACCTCGGCCGTTCCTCCCAGGACTTCCTGCTGTGGTGCACACAGGAATTCGGCGCCCTGCGCGTTGCGGACCCATACGTGCAGATCTCGTCGATCATGCCGCAGAAACGGAATCCGGTCTCGTTCGAACACATGCGCTCGCTTCTTTCGAGCTGTGTGGGGAACACCCAGACCGTTCTGACGATGATGCACAACACGCCTTTCGGCGACATCGTCGATACCGAAGACGACATGCAGCCTTACGCGTGGAAAGCCTTGGCCGTCCTCGATCAGATGTACCGCCTCCTGTCCTGCGTCATCGGCACGATTCATGTGGACAAGGAAGTGCTTCGCAAGCGGACGGAAGGAAGCTTCGCGACGGTGACCGAGCTTGCCGATACGCTGGTGCGGACCGACAATCTGTCTTTCCGCAAAGCTCACCACATCGTGAGCGGCGTCGTGAAACGAGCGGTAGCCGAAGGGATGGCGGCCAACGAAATCTCGCTGGAGATGGTCAACGGGATTGCCCGCCAGGTGATCGGCCGCGACTTGTCGATTACGGAGGAAGCGTTCCGCAGCTCGCTGGACCCGGTCCATTTCGTTTACATCCGCACCCTGCCCGGAGGCCCTGCCCCGGACGAAATCCGCCGCACGATCGCAGACCGCCGCAGCCGCCAGCAAACCCAGGAAGACTGGCTCCGGGACTCGCAGAGCAGAACGGAAGAGGCGCTGTCGCATCTGGATGCCGCGCTTGAAGGATGGAGCTCCGGCCAATGAAGGGGCGCAAAATTCCGCTGCTTGCCATAGACGGCGGTGGAACCAAGTGCCTGGCTGTTTTTACCGATAAGCGGGGAAAAATAGAGGGAACCGGCCGGGGAGGTTCCTGCAATTATCAGACGACAGGCACGGAAGCGGCCGCGGATGAGCTGGTGCGGGCCATGCGGATCGCCAGGGAGGATCTGCCGGAGCCTTCCGGCCCGGACGAAACGCTGAGCGTCGAATGCGCCGTCTTCGGAATGGCCGGACTGGATACCGGCTATGACCGGCAGATCATTGAGGCGCTCGTCCGCGAAGCCCTTGCCAGGGCGGAGATTCGGGCGGACCGCATCGTCGTCGAGAACGACGGGCTTGCCGCGCTGCTCGGAGCGACGGACGGCAAGCCGGGCGTCCTTCTCATTGCGGGCACCGGCTCCATCGTCTACGGCGTCAACGCGCAGGGATGCAGCGCACGCGCGGGCGGCTGGGGCTACAGGGTCGGAGACGAGGGAAGCGCGTATTGGATTGGCAAGCAGGCACTTACGGCCATTCTGCAAAGTCTGGACGGCAGACAGGGGCCGACAAGCCTCGCACGCAGAGTGCTTCCCTATCTTGACCTCCGCTCGGAGGAGGAGCTTTACAACTGGGTCTACTCGGCGGACTACCGGGTAGACACCGTTGCGGAGCTGTCGCTTCTCGTCAGCGATTCCGCGCGGGAGGAGGACGCGGCTTCCCTGCGTATCCTTGAAGCTGCGGCGGATGAGCTTTTTTACGGGGGGCGGGCCGTTATCGACAAGCTTGGAATGAAAGACTCTTCCTTCACTTTAATACTCCAGGGCGGGGTTCTCCAGAATAATGAATTTGTGCGAAGCCGTTTAACGAAAAAATTGCGCGAATTCGCCCCTTCATGTAATCTGGAAGAAATAAAAAAAGAACCGATTTACGGGGTAATTGCCCAGGGGCTCAGCCTACTGCCGTAAACCGGAGGAGGGTGGGGGACGTTATGAGGAAAACGCTGCTCTTTGTTTTTGCGCATCCGGACGACGAATCGTTTGCCTGCGGAGGCACGATCGCCAAATATGCGGAGCGTGGACATGCTGTCCATCTGGCCTGCGCCACGTCGGGCTGCAAAGGCAAAACAGGGGAGTATACGTTTACCTGCAGGGAAGAGATCGCGCTGTACCGGGAAGGGGAGCTCCGCCGGGCGGCGGGCGTTCTCGGCGTGGAGCAGGTTCACTTCTACCGTTACCCGGACGGAGGCCTTGCCGAGGTCCGCGAAGATCTGCTGGCCGCCCGGGTAGCCGCAACGATTCAGGCCCTGCAGCCTCATCTCGTCGTCACGTTTCCCCCGGACGGAGTTACGGGGCATCCCGACCATATCGCCATTTCTAGGGCGGTGCTGCGGGCGGTTGAACATATGGCGGCGGACGGAGGGGCCGCGCCCGACCTTTATTACGCGTCGATTCCGAATTATTATGATCACTGCGGAGACTGCGGGCCGTCCGAATGCTGCCCCATCACTTCACGCGTGAACATATCGGAATTCCGCAGCCGCAAGGGGGAAGCGCTCCAGGCGCATAAAAGCCAGGTTTATTCCGTAGACCGGGCTTACCCGGGCGTCATGCACGGCGATTATTCGGTTATCGGGCGCTATGAATACTTTACGCTTGTGCGGAGAGGCGGCCGGCCCGCCGGGTTAAACAAATGCGCCGGAGAAATTCCGGTCGTGGAACTGGTCTGATTTTCTTACTTGCTAAACGGCTTAACAAACGGGGTCAGCTTCCTTTCGGCGGGAGGCTGGCTTTTTTTTCGGTCCGGGCGTTTTGCAGCCGTTTTCTTCGGAAAGACGTGCGGACGCGCCTCGCCCCCGCCGGATCTTTAACCTGAGGGGGATACAAGGGCATACAATCCCGCTCTTTTGATTTCCTCCCGGTAATCCGGTACACTTTATGGATGATCTTTTTGCAGGAGCGTCTGCGAGAGAATTTTCAAAATCAGCCGGGACGAGTCCGGCTTTGAGGTGGAACCTTTGACTCATTCCTACGACAATGTAGTTTTATTTCCGAAAACGGCCGCTTCCTACGAGAAGCAGATGACCGAGCTGCTGGAGCAGGAACGCTATGAAGAAGCGGTCCGCCTGCTTCGTTACCTGCTGCAGTTCGCCAGGGAGGACGCCGAGAAACAAGCCCAGTGGAGAGCACTCCTGCAGTGGCTGGAAACGATGTTCCCGGAAACTCTGTACGACGACGCCATCATGAAGGAGGGCGGAGAAGAGGAGGAGATTACCGAGGAAGATCTCAAGCGCCAGTCCGTGGCCGGAAAATCCGCGGAAGGCCGGCAGTATGTCGGGCGCCTGCTGGACATGCTCGAAGACGGTACGGATATGGAGCGGCAGATGATCGCCCTGGAGCAGCTTGCTTTTGCGGAGGACGACCGGATCGACGAGTTTGTAAAAGAGTGGCTCCATACGGCCCGGAGCCATCCTTTCGTCCAGTTCAGAGCCTTGCAGATGCTGAAGCAGCGGGGAGGCAAAGGGCCGGTCGTGCTTGCCCGCGCGCAGGACAAAATCGTGCTCCGCACCGAGGATACGCCGCTGAAGCTCGAAGATTTTCCGGAGCGGATCCGCGAAATGGTGTACCGGGTTCAGCAGATCAGCGAGTCGGAGCAGCCGGACTTCGGTTTTTTTGCCGAGCAGACCTGGCTGGAATTTCTCAAGACGGTGTACGGCACGGAGTTGTACACGTCCATGAGCAACTGCCGGGAAGAAGAGGTGGACGTATGGGCAAGCGCCCTGCATACCGTTCTTCACGAATCTATGTTCGGAAGCGCGGACAGGGAGCACCTGCGGGAGCAGTACGGAATCACCGCTTCCATGCTGCAGCCGTGGGGCGAAGCGTACGCTTGTCTGCAATCTTTTATCCAGGCTTTGTACACGGGCGGGTAAAATAAAGGCATTCCAGTCAGTCGCTTGAAAAAGCAAGGTTTTGTGGTATACTAGAATGGTTATAATGGCCACTAAAAGGCTTATAAGCTTATTTACGAGGTCAGAACGTGAAAAAATACTTGTCAGGGTACATTTTTGGAGGGGAAAGCATAAAATGAAAGCAAGCTGGGAAAAAATAGAGAAGAACACTGCAGTTCTTGATATCGAAGTGGAAGCGGAGCAAGTTGCCGACGCTCTCGACAGAGCTTTTAAGAAAGTCGTAGCCAAAGTAAACGTTCCGGGATTCCGCAAAGGTAAAGTACCGCGGTCCATCTTTGAAAAGCGTTTCGGCATCGAAAGCCTGTACCAGGATGCACTGGACATCATTCTGCCGGAAGCTTACATGCAGGCCGTTCAAGAAACGGGCATCGAGCCTGTTGACCGTCCTGAAGTGGACGTTGAACAATTCGGCAAAGGCCAAGCCCTGAAGTTCAAAGCGAAAGTAGCCGTGAAGCCGGAAGTGGAACTCGGCGACTACAAAGGCATCGCGATTCCTGCAGACTGACAGCGCGGTAACTCCGAAAGAAATCGACGAAGAGCTGGAACGCCTGCAGCAAAGACACGCTGAGCTTGTCGTGGTAGAAGAAGGCGCGGCGGCTAACGGCGACATCACGATCATCGACTTCGAAGGATTCGTGAACGGCGAAGCGTTTGAAGGCGGCAAAGCGGAGAAGTATTCCCTTGAGCTGGGCTCCAACAGCTTCATCCCTGGTTTCGAAGAGCAAATCGTCGGCATGACCAAGGACGAAGAGAAGGACATCGAAGTGACATTCCCGGAAGAATACCACTCCGAGCAGCTTAAAGGTCAAGCGGCTACTTTCAAAGTGAAGCTGCATGACATCAAGCGCAAAAACCTTCCTGTGCTCGACGACGAGTTCGCTAAAGACGTAAGTGAATTCGACACGCTCGAAGAGTACAAGCAGGACATCGCGAAGAACCTGGAAGAGAAGAAGAAGCAGGAGGCAGAAGCTCAGCGTGAGACTTCCGTGGTCGAGAAGGCCGCAGCTAACGCAAACGTTGAAATCCCGGCTTCCATGATCGAAACCGAACTCGACCAGATGGTAAGTGAATTCGAAAGACGTCTGCGCATGCAGGGCATGACGCTGGACCTGTACTTCCAATTCTCCGGCCAGAACGTGGACGTGCTGAAATCTCAGATGAGAGAAGACGCCGAAAAACGCGTCCGCAACAACCTGGTTCTCGAAGCGATCGCGGTCGCGGAGAAAATCGAAGCGACGGACGAAGACGTGAACGCCGAGCTGGAGCGTCTTGCCGAGCAGTACCAGAAATCCGTTGAAGAGCTTCGTTCGATCTTCGAAGCTAACGGCAGCCTGGAAGGCATCAAGCAGGATCTGGCTGTTCGCAAAACCGTAGACTTCCTGCTGGCCAACAGCACGGAAGAGAAGGAAAAGCCGGCTAAGAAAGAAACGAAAGCTAAAAAAGCAGCGAAAGAGGAAGCTAAAGAAGAAGAAGCGGCCGAGTAATCGCTTCGCCTTCCCAGGCACTGCACGATCCCGACAAAAGCTGTATAATAGGACACATACAAAGGCACGTAATCCAAAGCGTGCCTTTGTTTTACCCGAAAACAGCCGCGGAAACGATTTTTGGCGGGATTTATCCTAAAAATGACTTTACCTTTTAAACATGGTAAAATGAAAAGTAAGTACCCGCAAAGGAGTTGGTCCAATGAGTCTTATCCCTATGGTTGTGGAGCAAGAAGCCCGTGGTGAGCGTTCCTACGACATCTATTCTCGCCTGCTCAAAGACCGTATTATCTTTATCGGCAGCGCGATTGATGATGATGTGGCTAACCTTGTCATTGCCCAACTGCTGTTTTTACAGTCCCAGGACGCAGAGAAAGACATTCACGTATACATTAATTCTCCGGGTGGCTCGGTAACGGCCGGACTCGGAATTTACGATACGATGCAGCATATCAAACCGGACGTGTCGACGATTTGCGTGGGCATGGCAGCGAGCATGGGTTCTCTGCTTCTGACGGCCGGTGCACCCGGCAAACGTTTTGCCTTGCCGAACAGCGAGGTTATGATTCATCAGCCGCTGGGCGGTGTCCGGGGGCAGGCGTCGGATATCAAAATCCACGCCGACTGGATCATTAAAACGAAGCAGAAGCTGAATAATATCTATGTGAAGCATACCGGCCAGCCGTATGATAAAATAGATCGCGATACAGACCGCGATAACTTCATGAGCGCGGAAGATGCGAAGGCGTACGGTTTGATCGACGAAGTCATCACTCGAAGCGACCTGAAATCTTAAAGGAGTGATCCAATGTTTAAATTCAACGATGAAAAAGGTCAGTTGAAATGTTCTTTCTGCGGAAAGTCCCAAGATCAAGTCCGTAAACTCGTTGCGGGTCCCGGCGTTTACATTTGCGATGAGTGCATCGAATTGTGCACGGAAATCGTGGAAGAAGAACTCGGACACGAGGAAGAGCTGGATCTTAAAGACATTCCGAAGCCGAAAGACATTTGCGGCATTCTCGATCAATATGTAATCGGCCAGGATCAGGCGAAGAAATCGCTCTCCGTTGCCGTTTACAATCACTATAAGCGGATTAACTCCCAAAGCAAGCTGGAAGAAGTGGAACTGCAGAAGAGTAACATCATTCTAGTCGGTCCTACGGGAAGCGGGAAGACCCTTCTCGCCCAGACGCTTGCCAAAATTCTCAACGTTCCTTTCGCCATCGCGGATGCGACTTCCCTTACGGAAGCCGGCTACGTGGGCGAGGACGTCGAAAACATTCTCTTGAAGCTGATCCAAGCGGCCGATTACGATGTGGAGAAAGCCGAGCGCGGCATCATCTATATCGATGAAATCGATAAAGTTGCCCGCAAATCCGAGAACCCGTCGATTACACGCGACGTGTCCGGCGAAGGCGTGCAGCAGGCCCTTCTGAAAATTCTGGAAGGTACGGTCGCTTCCGTACCGCCGCAAGGCGGACGCAAGCATCCGCATCAGGAATTTATCCAGATCGATACGACGAACATCCTGTTCATCTGCGGCGGCGCTTTTGACGGCCTGGAGCAAATCATCAAGCGCAGAATCGGGAAGAAAGTCATCGGTTTCAGCTCCGACGGACTGAAAACCGATTTGAAACCGGGCGAATACTTGTCCATGGTACTGCCTGAAGATCTGCTGAAATTCGGTTTGATTCCCGAGTTCGTAGGACGTCTGCCGGTTGTTTCCACTCTGGAACCGTTGGATGAAGCCGCGCTCGTTCGTATTCTTACCGAACCGAAGAATGCGCTCGTGAAGCAGTATCAGAAGATGCTGGACATGGATAACGTCAAGCTTGAATTCGATGCGGAATCACTGGATGCTATCGCCAAAGAAGCCATTAAGCGCAACACCGGTGCCCGCGGTCTTCGTGCCATCATTGAGAGCATTATGCTTGATGTGATGTTCGACGTGCCGTCCCGCACGGATGTAACGAACTGCACCGTTACGAAAGACACGGTTCAGGACAAACTGACTCCTATCCTTTCCTCTCAGGAAGGCCAAGATGTCAACAAGAAGAAAGAAGAAAGCGCCTGATCTCGGTTGAGACCGGAGCTCATACTATAGAGTAACCGACAGCCTCCAAGCTGCCCGGCTTTGGCTGCCCGCTTCATCATTTGAGGCCGGTGCGGCTTCTGCCGATGCGGCGCGGAGGATGTTTGGTTCATGGGAGAGAAGACACGTATGTTTCACAGAAAAGATACGAGACCGGTTCGTGTCGGAGATTTAACGATCGGCGGCAGCGATGAGGTTATCATTCAAAGTATGTGTACGACGAAAACGGCGGACGTCAAAGCGACGGTAGCCGAAATCCACCGTCTGGAAGAAGCCGGCTGCCAGCTCGTCCGTGTGACCGTCAACAATATGGAAGCGGCGGACGCCGTCAAGGAAATCAAGAAGCAGATTAACATTCCGCTTGTATCGGATATCCATTTCGATCATCGTCTTGCATTGGCTGCCATTGAGAACGGCATCGATAAAGTCCGGATCAACCCGGGTAACATCGGCCGCCGCTCGAAAGTCGAAGCCGTTGTGAAAGCTTGTAAAGAGCGGGGAATTCCGATCCGTATCGGCGTAAACGCCGGTTCTTTGGAAAACCACCTCTTGGAGAAATACGGGTACCCGACGCCCGAAGCGATGGTGGAGAGCGCCTTGTTCCACATCGGCATTTTGGAAGAGCTCGATTTCCACGACATCATCGTATCCCTGAAGGCGTCCGATGTGCCTATGGCTATCGCCGCGTATACCCAGGCTGCACAGGCATTTAATTATCCGCTTCACCTCGGTATTACCGAAGCCGGAACGCTGTTCTCCGGCACGGTGAAGAGCGCTGCGGGTTTGGGCGCGCTGCTTAGCATGGGCATCGGCTCCACGATGCGGATTTCGCTCAGCGCGGACCCGGTCGAGGAAGTGAAAGTCGCCCGCGAGCTGCTGAAAACATTCGGCCTCATCACCAATGCGGCGACGCTGATTTCGTGTCCGACCTGCGGACGTCTGGACATCGACCTCTTTTCCATCGCGAATGAAGTCGAGGCTTACATTGCCAACCTTAAGGTGCCGATTAAAGTTTCCGTACTCGGCTGTGCCGTGAACGGACCGGGCGAAGCCCGCGAAGCCGATATCGGAATCGCCGGAGCGAGAGGCGAGGGCTTGCTTTTCCGTTACGGGGAAATGGTCCGTAAGGTACCGGAGGCCGAGCTTCTGAACGAACTGAAGAAGGAAATCGACATCATTGTCCATGAATTCAACCGTACGGGTGAAATTCCGGGACGCCGCCAGCATCAAGAACGTATCGAGCTCGCTCAGAAGCAGGCTCAAGCTCAGCATTCCTAATGCTGAAGAACTCTCCGGCCTAGCTGGAGTGCCTGCAACTGGTAAGAACTTTATAAGCGTTAAAAAAGCAAAGTCACGATCCCTGGGATCGTGACTTTTTTTGTTGAAGCTTGAACTGACATTAGCTCTAACTGGTGCTTCTTCTAAAAGTTATTGTATGCCGGCAACGCAATCTTAACTGTCATCGTTACCTTGTGTGAGAATCTAACCCTCTTATCGTATACCGGGAGTTTGAATCATCGTTCACTGGAGGTTATCCCCGGCAATTTGCCGAAATCCTTTGGCCGGCTCTAGCCCTATAGCCCGATCTCTTGGCAAGTGAGACGCTGTCCGTTATTTTACCGGTGATGGAGCGCTGCCTGTTTTTCCGTCGGGTCCTGGTCCTAAATCTCCATGCGCGATATAAGCGGCAACGGCATCCCGGATCGCTGCGGCGATTTTTTGCTGACCTTCATCGCTGGTCATCCGTGTCCGGTCCTCCGCATTTGTGATAAATCCGATCTCCACGATAACCGCGGGGCTCTGCGCTCTCTTAAGCAGATAATACGTTTTCCCGTGGATAGGAAGATGCCGGGTTCCGGAAAGGACATTTAAGCGCTCCTGAATCTGGGTGGCGAGAAAAAGTGAACCCGCATTGTTTTGATGCAGCACATACGGCCCTTTTTTGGACCGGACGAAAGAAGAATTCACATGAAGCGAAATGAGCAGCTTCGGTTTCAGGTCGTTGGCCATCTGCATCCGCTGGGCAAGGTCCCGGATGTGCCGGCTGCGGTTATTGAGCCATTTGTTGTCGTCGCTCAGAGCGTAATCTTTGTCGCGGTTCAAAACGACCCGGTATCCCGCCTTCGTCAGCAGTTGATAAGTCTGTTTGGCGACAGCCAGGTTGATGTCTTTTTCGAGCAGGCTGCCGTGAACGGCCCCGCCGTCAATGCCGCCGTGCCCGACATCAATCAGCACATCCGGCGGATTTATATGGCTGTTGGTTCTGGAAGCGTCTTTTGGCTGCGGAACCGTGGAAAATTCTGTGTCAGGCGCCGGCGCGGGGTGTGCCTCAATGTGAGGCACCGGTTCCGCATGAGCTTTCCCCGCAGCAAGCGATTTTCCGGCATCGGCTGCAAGCCTGGATGCCTGTGCTGCGGGATTACCGGTATGAGGATTAGTTTCGGCCAACCGGTTTTGCGTTCCGCAAGCCGCGGAAAGCAAAGAAAGGCCGGTTATGCAGGCGGCCAGACAAGTGCCCGTCAGTAAACGCTTGGTAAACATCCGGTCCATCCTTTCCGGAAATAAGTATACGGGTAGCTTTCTACGCCGCCGGTCCTCTCATTCACTATTGGGGGAGAAAACATTTGCACGGCATGATTATTCCGTCACAGGAGGGGAATACTGCCATGTATGAGACCGGACCGGAAAGGACTGAAGATAAAATGGATATGAGCTTTAGCATGATTTTAATGTTGATTCAGGTGTTTTTTGCCGTTGTCATCGGGATGTACTTCTGGAATTTGCTGCGCAACCAGCAGACCAACCGGTCTGCCATCGATAGAGAGTCGAAGAAAGAGCTGGAGAAGCTGAGAAAACTGCGGTCCGTTTCGTTGACCAAGCCTCTGGCGGAAAAAACAAGACCATCCAGCATGCAGGATATCGTCGGCCAAAAAGAAGGGCTTAAAGCGTTAAAAGCCGCTCTGTGCGGTCCGAATCCCCAGCATGTGCTGATCTACGGCCCTCCGGGCGTGGGGAAGACGGCGGCGGCCCGGGTCGTTCTGGAAGAAGCGAAGAAAAATCCGCAATCGCCGTTCCGTAATGAAGCGAAATTTACCGAAATCGACGCGACTACCGCCCGTTTCGACGAGCGGGGGATTGCCGATCCGCTGATCGGCTCCGTTCACGACCCGATTTACCAAGGCGCGGGCGCGATGGGCGTTGCCGGAATTCCGCAGCCGAAGCCGGGTGCCGTTACGAAGGCTCATGGCGGTATCTTATTCATTGACGAAATCGGGGAACTCCATCCGATCCAGATGAATAAATTGCTCAAGGTGCTGGAAGACCGTAAAGTTTTCCTGGAGAGCGCCTATTACAATTCGGAAGACAACAACATTCCGAACTTTATCCATGATATTTTTCAAAACGGGCTGCCTGCGGATTTTCGTCTTGTCGGGGCAACGACGCGCACGCCGAATGAAATTCCTCCGGCTATCCGTTCCCGCTGTATGGAAATCTTCTTTCGTCCGCTCCTTCCGGAGGAAATCGGCGAAATCGCGGCCAACGCGCTGGCCAAAATCGGATTTCCGGCGAATGAATCCGCTGTTGACGTCGTCAAACGCTATGCCACAAACGGCCGCGAAGCGGTCAATGTGATTCAGCTCGCGGCCGGACTCGCTTTGACGGACAAACGCGAAGAGGTGACGGCGGCCGATATCGAGTGGGTCGTCAACAGCTCCCAGATCCAGCCCAGACCGGAGCGCAAAATCCCTTCGGATCCGCAGATCGGTTTTGTTAACGGGCTTGCGGTATACGGTCCGAATTTGGGCACGCTATTGGAGCTGGAAGTTATCGCGATCCCCGCCGCCCGTCCGGGAAGCGGTTCGTTTAACATCACCGGCGTCGTCGACGAGGAAGAGATGGGCGGCGGTGCCCGGACGCTTCGCCGCAAAAGCATGGCCCGCGGCTCCGTGGAAAATGTGCTGACGGTATTGAAACGGATGGGCCTGCGCACATCCGACTACGACCTGCACATCAACTTCCCCGGCGGTACGCCCATCGACGGACCGTCGGCGGGAATCGCCATGGCCACGGCGATCGCTTCGGCCCTTCACCAGATTCCCGTGGATAACAAGCTCGCCATGACCGGCGAGATGAGCATACACGGGAAAGTGAAGCCGGTGGGCGGCGTGGTCGCCAAGGTAGAAGCCGCCTTCCAGGCGGGGGCGACGCGCGTGCTCATTCCGAAGGAGAACTGGCAGGAGCTCTTCGCGGATCTGCCGGGTGTCGAGGTGGTCGCGGTAGAGTCGGTCGAAGAGGTACTTTCGCTTGCCCTGGGCCTGCAGATCGGCGGCAATGTCATTCCGATGCCTGCGGCGGGAGAGCAGATGATGACGGGCACGATGCCGTTCCTGCACGCGGGACCGACCGACGGATCGGAATCCGCCAAATCGTAATATTCCGTCTCCGGGCAGAAGCGGCTTTCGGCAGGGAGAAATTCCTTTCCGGGGGCCGTTTTGTGCCCAATTGGTGTTTTGCAGACAATTTTGTTAAAATGTTATCTACAGCATTAGCCCACCAGTAAAAAAGTGGAGGTGTCGGAACATGGGGCCTAATAAAACGCGGATACGCCGCCTGCCGTTATTGCCTCTCAGGGGACTGCTCGTATATCCGAGCATGGTACTGCATCTGGACGTAGGCCGGGAAAAGTCGGTCAAAGCCTTGGAAAAAGCAATGATCGAAGACAGTATGATCCTGCTCTGTTCCCAGGCCGAAGTGAATATAGAAGAACCCGCCAAGGAAGATATTTACCGGGTGGGGACCATATCGAAAGTACGTCAAATGCTCAAGCTTCCGAACGGTACGATTCGCGTGCTTGTAGAAGGAGTCGTTCGTGCGGAAATCGCGGAGTATGTCGCCAACGACGAGTTTTATGAGGTCAACGCGAAAGAGCTTCCCGAAGAAGAAGTGAACGATGCCGAGATCGACGCGCTGATGCGTACGGTGCTCAATCAGTTCGAGCACTATATTACGCTGTCCAAGAAAGTAACGCCGGAAACGTTGGCGGCGGTATCCGACATTGACGAGCCGGGGCGACTTGCCGATGTCATCTGCAGCCATCTTTCCCTCAAAATCAAAGACAAGCAGGACATTCTCGAAACGGTGGACGTGCGAAGCCGTCTGGAGAAACTGCTTAGTATTTTGAATAACGAACGCGAAGTGCTTGAACTGGAACGCAAAATCAGCCAGCGCGTGAAGAAGCAGATGGAGAAGACGCAGAAGGAATACTACCTGCGCGAGCAGATGAAGGCGATTCAGAAGGAACTCGGAGATAAAGAAGGCCGGGCCGGAGAGATCGAAGAACTCCGCAGCCAGCTTGCCGCTTCGGAAGTGCCGGAGAACGTCCAGGAAAAAATCGAGAAGGAAATCGACCGTCTCGAGAAAATGCCTTCCACGTCGGCCGAAGGAAGCGTTATCCGCAATTATATCGACTGGCTGCTCGCTCTCCCGTGGACGAAGAAGACGGAAGACGATCTTGATATTCATAAGGCGGAAGAAATTTTGAACGCCGATCATTACGGACTGGAAAAACCGAAAGAACGCGTGCTGGAATATTTGGCGGTCCAGAAGCTCGTCAAAAAGCTGAAAGGGCCTATCCTCTGCCTGTCGGGTCCTCCGGGAGTAGGTAAAACGTCCATCGCGCGTTCGATCGCGAAATCGATGAACCGTGAATTCGTCCGTATTTCGCTGGGCGGGGTCCGTGACGAGGCCGAAATCCGCGGCCACCGCCGCACGTATGTCGGGGCTATGCCGGGACGGATTATCCAGGCCATGAAGACGGCCGGCAGTGTGAACCCGGTGTTCCTGCTTGATGAAATCGACAAAATGGCGATGGATTTCCGTGGAGATCCGGCTGCCGCGCTTCTTGAAGTGCTCGATCCGGAACAGAACAACACGTTCAGCGACCACTTCATCGAAGTGCCGTTCGATCTTTCTAACGTGATGTTCATTACGACGGCCAACGCGCTGCACAACATTCCGCGGCCTCTGCTCGACCGGATGGAAGTCCTGTACCTTCCGGGCTACACGGAAATCGAGAAGCTTGAAATCGCGGACAGCTACCTGCTGCCGAAGCAGAAACGCGATCACGGGCTCGAAGACGGCCAGATGGTGATGAACCGCGATGCTCTGCTCCAGGTGATCCGCGAGTACACCCGCGAAGCAGGCGTCCGCAACCTGGAGCAGCAGCTTGCCGCGATCTGCCGCAAGGCCGCCAAGAAAATCGTCTCCGAACCCGGCCGGACGGTCGAGGTCACGGTCGACACCGTCAAAGAGGACCTCGGTCCGCCTAAATTCCGCTATAATATGGCGGAAGAACAGGACCAGATCGGCGCGGTGACGGGTCTTGCCTGGACGGAAGTGGGCGGCGATACGCTGGTCATCGAAGTCACGGTTATGCCGGGCAGCGGCAAGCTGACGCTGACGGGCAAGCTCGGCGACGTGATGAAGGAATCCGCCCAGGCGGCGTTCAGTTACACCCGCTCGAGAGCGGAGCAGCTCAAAATCGCGCCGGATTTCCATGAGAAGAATGATATCCATATTCATATTCCGGAAGGCGCGATTCCCAAAGACGGACCGTCGGCGGGGATTACGATGGGAACGGCGCTCATTTCCGCGCTGACGAACATTCCCGTGTCCAGCCAAGTGGCGATGACCGGGGAGATTACGCTGCGCGGCCGCGTCCTCCCGATCGGCGGACTGAAGGAGAAGGCGCTTGCCGCGCATCGCGCGGGAATCCGCACCATCATCCTGCCGAAGGACAACGAGAAAGACATCCGGGATATTCCCGAAAGCGTCCGTAACGATCTTACGTTTATTCCGGTCTCTCATATGGACCAGGTACTGGAACACGCGCTCGTCAAGGAAGTGGATCTGAAGGCATAAGCCGCCGGAGATCTACCCGTCTTCCTCAAAGCGGAAGACCGGCGCATATCGATGAAAAGAGTGTGAAACATGAAGGTCAACCAGGCTGAATTTATTATCAGTGCGGTGGGACCGGGACAATACCCTGAGGATGCCTTGCCGGAGATTGCTTTGGCAGGGCGTTCCAACGTGGGTAAGTCTTCGCTCATCAACCGCATGATTTCCCGTAAAAATCTGGCCAGGACAAGCTCCCAGCCGGGCAAAACGCAAACCCTCAATTATTACCGCATTAATGATGACTTATATTTCGTCGATCTTCCCGGTTACGGCTATGCCAAAGTTTCCAAAACGAAACGTGCCGAATGGGGCAAGTTTATCGAAAATTACCTGCTGAAGCGGGAACCGCTGAAAGCGGTCATGCAGACTGGTCGATCTGCGTCACCCGCCGTCCAAGGACGATCAGGCCATGTATGCCTGGCTGAAACATATGGACGTGCCGGTTATTGTCGTTGCGACCAAAGCGGACAAGGTGCCCAAGGGCAAATGGCAGAAGCATGCCAAGATTATCAAGGACGATCTGGAGTTTGACCGTTCCGGTCCTTTTATCATATTCTCGTCGGAAACGGGAATGGGGAAGGACGAGCTGTGGGAGATCCTGGAGTCCGCCATCGGCTGGGGACAACAGGAGCCGGATAGCGAAGCTTTGCCGGAATCGGCTTCTTCGGAGCAATAATACCGGCGGTCTCTCGTTAGGCTGCGGCTGCAAGGCGTAAACCGTCTCTTACGGAGACGGTTTTTTGCTGTCCGCTGGGGGAGGGATGGTCGCCATGGAATTCCAAGCGCCGCGCGTCAGAAGCCTTGCATAGCCGCAATAAGAAGGGCGAAGCGGTCTCTTGACGGGAAGTGGAAATCGTTGTATTCTTTATTTAGACATTTATCTAAATATCTAATTAAGAACGATAAGGATGTGCAGCCGACCATGAATCAGCCTGCCGATTCCAAACAACTCCAGAATCACCACATTCGCTTGTCCCAGCTCATGTCTCCGCTTTATCTCCTGATACCGCTTGCCTTCTGGGCGTTTTTCGACTATCAGGGCGTGGCTGTAACCGTAAAACTTGTCCTGCTGGGCGCAGCCGGCTGGATTGCGGCTCTCGTTTTGAGAGGGCCGGTAAATCTTCTTGCATCCCGGATGCCCGCAGCTAAAGGGCGCCTGCTGCTCGTGTCGTCTTCCGGACCGCTGGAGGAACTTGTCCGCCTGTTTACGTTGCTTGCCGCCGGTATGACGATCGGCTCCGCGGCTTCGATAGGCATCGGCTGGGCCGCTATCGAGATTGTGTACACGCTCATAACTCTTTTCGCGGTCATCTCCCTTTCCAGGCGCACGGATGAGAAAGCGATGCAGGCCAAAGCTATGCTGGAGGCGCAGGGGACGTACGGGGCCCATCCGGCATGGGGACTCATCGAGCGGGTTTTCGCCAGCGCTTTCCACATCGGCGCCGCCTTGTGCATAGCCCGCTACCCCTGGTCGGTGGTCATTCTGATCCCGGTTCATTCCCTGCTGAATCTGGCCGTAACGGCAGCCGCCAAAAAATCGCTGCCCCAGGCCGAAGCCATCGCCGCTTTCGTCGGCACGACGGTACTTGCGATCGGCTGGCAGCTGTACTCCTAACCCGGAAGCTGCCGCACGCCCCGATTCCTTTTTTCCATCCTGCTGTTCAAACAAGTTTTCATGAGGAGGTGAGGGTGGTGAACGATACCTTTAAAGCCCTGTCGGATCCGACGCGGAGACAAATCCTGAAGCTTCTGAAGGAGACGGATTTATCCGCGGGCGAAATCGCCGACCATTTTCAAATGTCCAAACCGAGTATCTCCCATCACCTGAGCGTCATGAAGCAGGCTAAGCTGGTGCTCGACGAACGCAAGGGCCAAAGCATTATCTACTCGCTGAACACGACCGTTATCCAGGATGCGCTGGGATGGTTGATGGATTTTACGCATAAAGACGAAGGAGGAAATCAACAATGACCAACGATATTCGTAAAACGCCGAGATGGACGTGGAAAGACACTCTGCTGCTAATCATTGCCGCCGCGCCCATTCTCTATGCCATAGGGGTCTACGACCAGTTACCCGAACGGATGGCGGTCCACTTCGGAACGGGTGGTGAAGCCAACGGATACCAGAGCAAAGGGGCATTCCTGATTCTGATATCCCTCCTTAGCCTAGGACTTCCTCTACTGATGAAGTGGTCGCCTTCCCTGGATCCGAAACGTACGAACTACGAGAAATTCCAAGGCTTTTACGATCTTTTCCGGATTTTAATCACGGTTTTATTAAGCGGTATTTTCTTCATGACCCTGCTTACCAATCTCGGGTACGACGTGCCCGTCAACTTCTGGGTTCCCCTCGCCGTCGGCGCTCTTTGGATGGTAGTCGGCAACTATATGGGACGCGCGCGCCCCAACTATACGTTCGGGATCCGGACTCCCTGGACGCTGGCTGACGAGGAGGTATGGCGCCGGACCCACCGGATGGCGGGTCCCGTCTGGATGCTGGCGGGAATCGTATTTATCGGAGTCTCGCTGTTTCCGGCGTTCGTTCCCGTCTGGTTCGGTCTGGTCGTTATTTTGCTGAGCGTACTCGCTCCGACCTTGTATTCCTACCTTAAATACAAGCAGTTGAAAAATTAAATTCCTGACCGGCGGTCGATAACGGCCTTAAAAGCGAAAAGCGCGCACTCCGCGCTTTTTTTGTTTAATCGGAAGCATAAACGGGTAAACAGCCGTATGGAAGACTATTTTGGGAAGTCTATGTGGAAAGCGATGAGTTTTCAAGGCAATTGGAGACTAAACGGTGCTGATAGCCAATTTTTTCAGGCAGGAGAGCGTTTTTTCCTGTTTTCGCCGGATTTTCATGCATCGCACGCAGGAATATTAAGTCTTGATGTAGTATAATATGAAGTAGGCAAGATCAAAGGCGTTGAAAAAATAGAATTGAGGGATTTCCATGGCACAGAGGTTAGCGACTGAATATGTCAAAACCCGCCTGCAATTAACGGAAGCCGAAATGTCCAAATTTGTCCAAATGTTTGCCGATCAGCAAATCACGGCTCAGGTCAAAGTCATCGAGAACGGAAACCAGGAGTTTGTCTTTCAGGAAGAAGCGGGAGAAGAGATCGTTCTTTCGTTTGAACGCGTCGGTAAGCAGTATATTAGCTCGGGATCCTGCCGTGTAACGAGTCTGCGTTTGACTAATCTTATGCGTAAGGCGATAGCGGAATTCAAAGGTTCGGCCATCGTTAAGCGGATATACGCTACGTTTGTGATGATGTACACCTACGAGAACGGCAAAGTCGTCAAAATCGTCGAGATTAAAGGACAGCATACGAACGTTGTCTATGAGTATCACGATACGCTCGGCCAGTTGGAGAACCTGTTCCGACGGACGGAGATCGAACGCGAAATCGGCATGATCCAGGATCAGATCAACCATCTGCTGGATATGCGCAATGAAGTTCCCTGCCCATCGCTCAAGCGCGACATCGACGATCGGCTCACCATGCTGACCCGCCGTTTGTTCGTACTCGAAGCGTAGACCGGCACAAGCCCGGCAGTAGGCCTACTATTTTACGTGCAAGTTAAGCTCTATATACAGAAGCGGAGAGCCTGTCCACAGGCTCTTTTTTTATTTTTTCCGTGAAGAAAAAAATGGATTCGGCCGATGCTCTTCCGCTGACACCAAGCGGGGTGCCGCTACATAGTGTATTACGACAGAAATGCGGGGGAAAGCTTTCGAAAATGAATTTTGCGAATATGAAAAAAACTATTGCATTTCTGTTCAATAGATGTTATTTTTAATTTCGTTGAAAACAATATAGGAACCAGGATTCACTCAGGACATTGAATGTTGCGAGAGATTATTCCCTCGGGAAGTGAATGACGTAGGTCCTAGCGGATGAAATGCGAGAACAATTTTATTCCTAGGAAGGGGGAACCGGAAGATGGAATATTCAACTTTCGGAAGACACGTTGCTGTAGATACTTGGGGAGTAGATTTTGAACTTTTGAACAATGCAGAGTGGCTGCAAGCCCAAATGGTAGACGCAGCTGAAGCGTGTGGAGCAACGGTCATGTCTGTTCAGTCCAAGCAATTTGAGCCACAAGGTGCCACAGTACTAGTACTGCTGTCTGAGAGTCATCTTTCCATTCATACGTATCCTGAGAGAGGTTTTGCCGCGCTGGATTGCTACACTTGCGGTGAAACGGTAGATCCTCAATTGGCCATCGACCACATGATCTCGCTGCTTAAGCCTGAGAAGGTCTATGCCAAGAAACTGGTTCGCGGAATGGGCGAGTTTGAAGTCGAAACGCCGGAAATCAAGCAAGCCGTATTGGCTAAGTAAGTTAGAGTTCGTTGTTTCAGTATACAAGATAAGCGTTTATATAAGTAAGATAACCACGGAGTCCGCATTCCGTGGTTATTTGTTTGTCAGGCCTCTCATACAATGGTACGGGTCTTCTTAATGGCCCGGAAGGAGAGAGGTGCCGTGCGAAGCCGGATCAAATCGAAGATCATCGTGTTTGTGCTGGCAGCCGGGCTGATCGCTTGGCCGCTTACCAGCTTGTATGGCTATATGACGAAAGGCCCGGCTAAGCCGGACGCGGAGCGTCTTTTGTTCCAGGTTTCTTTGTTTCAGATCGAACTGCTGAACCGTTTTCTGCAGGACGCCGCACGTTCTGCCGATACACGGGAGCTGGATTCGCTTAAACAGGCCCTGTACACGGCCAGTTATACGCATGAGCGGCTCGTTCTTGCCGAAGGAAGCGAGAAGCTGCATACGCTGGGCAGCCTGCCTCAACTGATGCAGTACATACTGAGGCTGCAGATCGGCGGAGAACGCGCTCTTAAAGCGGATGAACAGGGTGTCCTCCAGGAATCCGCCAAGCTTTACGCGCAGCTCTACGAGGCTTACAGCAAGCTTATGACCTCCTCGGGGAGTGTCGTAAGTTCACAAAGTGAAGCCGTGTCGAAAAATGATGAAGCGCTGAGAGAACTGCTTGAAAAAAAGCTCCTCCAATAATCGGTATATCTACAAGAAACATAGACCACACTAGGCATAGCGGCTGCCGGCAGCATTCAAAATTTAGTCAAAATATTTGTCGGTCAGGAACGTCGGCTATGTTATAATAATTATTGTTAGCTGCAAAGAAAGGTAGGTGTGCCCCATGCATATTGTCGTCGTCGGATTAAATTACCGGACAGCTCCCGTCGCGATCCGCGAGAAGTTTACTTTTACACAGGAAGAGTTGTCGCAGGCGCTCGTGGAGCTGAGGCAGACAAAAAGCATACTGGAATGTGTTGTCGTGGCCACTTGCAACCGTACTGAAATCTACGCCGTGGTCGATCGTGTACACATTTGCGGGCACTACATTCGCAAGTTTATGGAAGAGTGGTTCGAGATTCCGCGGACGGAATTCAATAACCATCTGTATATATATGAACATGACCGGGCCATTGAACATTTGTTCCGGGTCGCAAGCGGTCTTGACTCGATGATTATCGGCGAAACGCAGATTTTGGGGCAAGTGAAGGACGCGTTTTTGGAGGCCCAGCGTCTAGGCGCCACGGGCACGATTTTTAATACGTTGTTTAAACAGGCCGTAACGATGGCCAAACGCGCTCACTCGGAGACTTCGATCGGTGAAAACCCGGTTTCCGTCAGCTATGCAGCCGTGGAACTGGGCAAACGGATTTTCGGAAGCTACGAGGGCAAAAAAATCTTGATCGTGGGCGCGGGCAAGATGAGCGAGCTGACGGTGAAGCACCTGTACGCGAGCGGCGCCGAACGCGTTGACGTCGTGAACCGCACGTATGAGCGGGCATTGGAGCTGGCGGGCAAGTTCAACGGCCACGCTTACCCGATGGCGCAGCTTTACGAGCGGCTGGCCGAAGCGGACATCGTCATTTCGTCCACGGGATCGAGCGATTATGTGCTGACGAAGAAGCAGTCTGCAGTCCGTGCTGCCCAAACGGAAGTCCCGTCCGTTGTTCATGATGGACATTGCGGTTCCGCGCGACCTTGATCCGGACATCAGCGATCTTCCGGACGTTTTCTTATACGACATTGACGATCTGGAGGCTATCGTGGACAGCCATCTCAAGGAACGCAAGAAAGAAGCTGTCAAAATCGAGGAAATGATCGGCGCCGAGATTGCGGCTTTCGAACAGTGGACGAAGACGCTCGGAGTGAGCCCGGTTATTCACGCTCTCCAGGCCAAAGCAAACTTGGTGCATCAGGAAACAATGGAAAGCTTGTTTAAAAAGCTGCCGGATCTGGATGAGCGTGAAATGAAAGTGATCCGGAAATTGACCAAAAGCATTGTCAATCAGATGCTGAGGGACCCGATTCTGGCCATTAAGGAAATGGCTGCGGAGAAGAAGGGCGACGAAGCGCTTGAAATGTTTACGAAAATGTTCGCTTTAGAGGAACTTATGGCGGAGCAGGCACAAGCCGAAGCTTTGGAAGAAGCCAGAGCGGAAGCGGTCCAGACGGCTGCCCAGAAGCATGCCAAAGAAGAGCTGACCGGCGGATTTACGATGCAGCCGGCGCTTGCACGCTCCTGATTTCCGGTTCTCCGAGATAGAGGAAGGAGAAATGCCGTGTTCACTCGCAGCTTTCTGTACGATGCGATAATTTATTTATATGCCCTGAGCCTGCTGTTTTACTTCTCTGATGTTGCGCGCGCGAATCGGAGTGCGAAACGGATGGGTACGGGGCTGCTTTCTTTTGTATGGGTTTTGCAGACAGGCTATCTGGGCTACAATTTATATGAGCACCTGGGACGATGGGTGTTCTCCATGTTCGAAACGCTGTTTTTATTTTCATGGGTGCTCGTTACGGTATCGCTCATTATGAGCCGGTTTTTCCGGATTGAACTTGTGGTCTTTTTCGTCAATTTATTCGGGCTTGCCGTACTGGCCTTAAATTTTTTCAGCGATTCAAACGTCTCTCCCATGATTGATTCCTGGAACATTAACGACGAGCTGTTGTTCATTCACGTATCACTGGCTGTCGGAAGTTATGCGGCCTATACGATCTCGGCCATTTTCTCGGGCATGTACTTGTTCCTGCACCGCAAGCTGAAGCAGAAGAGCTGGACGAATACGATGAAGCGGCTGCCTTCCCTGGAAAAAATCGAACGGTACACGTATGTGAGTGTCGTCATCGGAACACCTCTGCTTATGCTGGCGCTGGCACTGGGGGTCGTGTGGGTGCTTATCGAGAAGAACGTTAACGTGCTGTTCGACTCGAAAGTCATCAATTCGCTCCTGGTGCTGTGTGCGTACGGATTCTACCTGTTCCAGCATCATTCGCTAAGCATGTCGGGTCCGAAGCTGGCGAAGTGGAATTTGGCGGCTTTTGTCATCGTGCTGCTGAATTTTATTCTTTCCAACGTGCTCTCCGGGTTTCATAATTGGCAGCAGACGGGGGTCGGAGGATGAAGGAATACCCGGCGATGCTGCGGCTTCAGGGCAAGCGCTGCCTCGTTGTAGGCGGCGGGGCCGTAGCCGAAAGAAAAATCGCTTCCCTGCTGGAAGCGGGTGCGCTCGTAACGGTAATCAGCCCGTCGGCCGCGGAGGCCGTAGAGAAGTGGGCGGAAACCGGACGGATCGTCTGGCACCGCGGATGTTACGGAGAGCAAGGTTATTTTTACACAAAAGATAGTGAGGGTTCGGATAAGGGCCGGCCGGGCAAGGAGGCCGCCTTATATCCGGACCTCTCTCCATATCTCGTTGTTTTTGCGGCGACGGACAATCCGCAGGTCAACGAGCGGGTCCGGGCCGATGCAGACGAGGCGGGAAAGCTGGTCAGCGTGGCGGACAAGCCCGACGGCGGAAGCCTGGTCGTGCCGGCCGTGGTAAGGCGCGGCAAGCTGACTCTGGCCGTATCGACGTCAGGAGCAAGTCCCGCGCTTTCGGCGGCCATACGCCGCGATCTGCTGGAGCGATACGGACCGGAGTATGAGTCTTACGTGGATTTTTTGGCGGAGCTGAGAGAACTCGCCCGCCGCCGGGTCGGCGATATGCCCCTGCGGCATGAACTGCTGAGAGAGCTGCCGCACTGGCGTGTCCTGGAGCGCATCGCCGCCGGTACATACGAAGTTTGGAAAACCGCGTTGCTGGACAGACTCCGGGCGCAGAATTCGGAAGAAGCTTTCGCCGCCACCTGGATGGAAGCGGATCGGAATTAAAGCCGGCACCCGGCTGCGGGCCCGGCAGGGAATAGACATCTTCACGGCTTCATAGTAGAAACGGAGGAATTACACATGCGTACGATCGTCGTGGGCACCCGTCAGAGCGCACTGGCCCTCACTCAAACGAATCAGGTTATCGACGAATTAAAGGAACTGAGCCGGCAATACGGCATCGAATGCGAGTTTGAGCTTCGCAAGATCGTGACCAAAGGAGACCGGATTCTGGATGTAACGCTGTCCAAGGTCGGCGGCAAAGGGCTGTTCGTCAAAGAAATCGAGCAGGCGATGATGGATAAAGAAATCGACATAGCCGTACACAGCATGAAGGACATGCCGTTCGAGCTTCCCGAAGGGCTGATGGTTGGCGCGGTACCGAAGCGCCAGGACCCGCGTGATGTGCTCATCACGAAAGGGGAGAAGTCGCTGGACGAGCTGCCCGAGGGCGCGCTCGTCGGCACGAGCTCGCTGCGGCGTTCCAGCCAGCTGCAGCACAGCCGCCCGGACCTGCGCATCCAGCCGGTCCGCGGCAATATCGATTCGAGGCTGCGCAAGCTCGAATCGGAAGGCTTCGATGCGATCGTATTGGCCGCCGCCGGTATGCACCGGATCGGCTGGCAGGATCGCATCAGCGCCTACGTTCCGCCCGAAGTATGCGTGCCTGCCGTAGGGCAGGGCGCGCTGTGCATCGAATGCCGGGCGGACGACGAATTCGTCTTGAATCTGCTGGGCAAGATTCAAGATGAAGATACGGCGCTCGCGGTCAGGGCCGAGCGCAGTTTCCTCGGCAGACTCAACGGAGGCTGCCAGGTGCCTCTCGGCGCTCACGCGACCATCGAACGTACCGGCGGCGGCACGGAGCTGTCGCTGACGGCGATGGTCGGTTCGCCGGACGGCGCCGAGCTGCTGAAGGAGACGCTGCGGGGCAGCGATCCGGAAGCGCTCGGCATAGAAGCCGCGGAAAAGCTGATCGCCCGGGGCGCGGACCGGATTCTGGCCGAAGCTTACGAAAGCGGGCAGATCGAGTAGCCGGAGAGCAGCTTGGCGGCGTACAGGGGATTTTCCATGGCGTGTTGTAACTCACACGGCATGCTGAATCCACTCCGAGCCGCTTACGATAGCTGCAGTTCGGTCTGTTTTCTTACTTTTACAAATAGAGGTTGGCTAGAGACAGGGTTTCCATGAAGTCGGAAAATCCTTTCTAACTTATCGGCCGGGCCGGCGTTCACGTCTGAATACCGAACGGCCGTGATGAATGAAGCAGTGCGAAACCGCCCTAGCCGGTCCGCTCATATTGAATGGAATCGGCCGGTCCGGCTGCAAGAACTTGACGGGTGCGGCTGGTATTTTGCCCCGTTCATCGAATTAAGCAAGCAGCAGTTGAGGGATAGAAGAACGAGCAGCAAGCAGCGGGGGAAAGCTTCCGATCGAGAAGCGGCAGAAGGAACGCCGGAAAAAATGGCGGCCCTTCCCGCAGAGACGGAAGCAGCTGAGAGGGAGTGGGCGAGTGGAGAGAGGGAAAGTTTATTTAGTCGGTGCAGGACCCGGCGATCCGAAGTTGATTACGGTCCGCGGGCTTCAGGCGATTGAGCGGGCCGACGTGATTGTCTATGACAGGCTGGCGAGCCCCAGATTGCTCAAACACCGCAAACCTGATGCGGAACTGGTGTTTGTAGGAAAGCTCCCGGACAAACATATGATGAAACAGGAAGATATTAACCGCCTGCTCGTAGATTTGGCCCTCCAGGGCAAAGTCGTGACCCGTCTGAAGGGCGGCGATCCGAGCGTATTCGGCCGTGTCGGGGAAGAAGCCGAGCTTCTGGCCGACCATGCGGTTCCGTTCGAAATCATTCCCGGTATTACTTCCGCCATAGCGGTTCCCGCTTATGCAGGCATCCCCGTCACACACCGGGATTTCACTTCTTCGGTCGCCATCGTAACCGGGCATGAATATCCGAACAAAACGTATACGAAGCTAGATTGGGAGCATTTGGCCAAAGGGATCGGCACGCTCGTGTTCTTGATGGGCGTGGCGAATCTGGAGCAGATCAGCGAGGAGTTGATCCGCCATGGAAAGCCTGCCGATCTGCCGGTTGCCCTGATCCGCTGGGGGACTTGGACCGAGCAGCAGACGCTGACCGGCACCCTGTCTGACATTAGCGCCAAAGCCAAGGAGGCGGGGTTTCAGTCTCCGGCTGTCATTATTATCGGCGAAGTGGTCAAGCTGCGTGAAAAGCTGGCCTGGTTCGAAAAGAAGCCGCTGTTCGGCAAGCGCGTGCTCGTTACGCGGGCGCGCAGCCAGGCCAGCGAGCTCGTCGCGATGATCGAAGAGCTTGGAGGAGAACCGGTCGAGTTTCCGGTCATCAAGCTCCAGCCGCCGAGCAGTCCGGACGCGCAGCGTCTGCTGGACGAAGCTCTTCGGGGGCTCGGCAGCTATAATTGGGTCGTGTTTACGAGTACGAACGGAGTGGAGTTCTTCTTCCGCCGTATGCGGGAGCTGCGTCTGGATATACGCAGCCTGTCCGGCGTACGGATCGCGGCAGTAGGACCCAAGACTGCGGAAGCTCTGGAATCCAGGGGCCTTCTCGTTGAAACGCTTCCCGGAGAGTTCCATGCGGACGAACTGCTTGCAGAGCTGGAGAAAGTCGTCCGAGCGGGAGAGCGCGCACTGCTGCCTACGGCAGACATTGCCCGCAACGCACTTCCACAGGGGCTGCGTTCACTCGGTCTCGAAGTAAACGAGGTGGACGTTTACGAGAACGTCCCCGAAGTCGAAGGCGGCGAAGATGTGGTCCGGCTGCTGGAAGAAGGGCAGCTGCACATTACGACTTTCACCAGCTCCTCGACCGTTACGAATTTGATCGGAGCGCTTGAGAAGCTTGGCGTCCAAAATCCCGTATCCCTGTTGAAAAACACGGAAATCGCCTGCATAGGTCCGAAGACGGAAGCGACGCTGGCCCGTTATGAGCTGGCGGCGGCCTATATGCCGCAGGAAGCGACCATTTCGTCCCTTGTGGAAAGCATTGCCGCAGGCCGTGCCGTTAAAGCGGAAGAGCCTGCGGGCTCTTGAATCCACTATACTTTTCGTTATGCGGCGGGAGCGCCGGGCTGGAATTTCGGGTCCGGTGTCCTGCCGGCATTGATTAAAAGGAGGAAGTTATTATGAGTTTCCCATTAGTGCGTCACCGTCGTCTGCGCGGTTCGGCTGCAATCCGCAACCTCGTGCGTGAGAACGCGCTGTCCGTTAACGATCTGATTCAACCGGTTTTCGTTGAGGCCGGTCATAATATCAAATCCGAAATTCCGTCCATGCCGGGCGTTTACCATTTTTCCCTGGATCGTCTGGAAGAAGAAATCCGCGAGATTTCCGAGCTGGGTATCCAGGGTATTCTTCTGTTCGGTGTTCCCGAAACGAAAGACGCGGTAGGAACATCGGCTTTTCATGAGGAAGGTATCGTCCAGCAGGCATCGCGGCTGATCAAGAAGATCAACCCCAATCTGCTCATTATTGCGGATACCTGCCTGTGCCAGTTCACGGATACCGGCCACTGCGGCGTGGTACATCATAATCCGGAAACGGGCTGCACGGATATCGCCAACGACGAATCGCTGGAACTGCTCGTTAAAACAGCCGTTTCCCAAGCGAAGGCCGGCGCGGATATTATCGCTCCGTCCAATATGATGGACGGCTATGTGCATGCGATCCGCGCCGGACTGGATGCGGAAGGGCTGGAACATGTGCCGATCATGGCCTATTCCGTCAAGTATTCTTCCGCTTACTACGGACCGTTCCGTGAAGCGGTCGATTCCGCCCCGCAGTTCGGGGACCGCAAAACGTACCAGATGGATTCGGCGAACTCCCGTGAAGCGCTGCGCGAAGCCGAGAGCGACGTGCTGGAAGGCGCGGATTTTCTGATGGTCAAGCCTGCTCTTGCCTACATGGACATTCTGCAGCTGCTTAAGCAGAACTTCGACCTTCCGCTCGTGGCTTACAACGTAAGCGCGGAATATTCGATGGTCAAGGCTGCGGCCCAAAACGGCTGGATCAACGAAAAAGAAATCGTGCTGGAAACGCTGCTTGGATTTAAGCGCGCGGGAGCCGATATCATTTTGACTTATCATGCCAAGGATGCGGCACGCTGGTTGAAAAACGTTTAACGAAGGTACATTCCACTTTCTTTCTCCGCAGGAGCCCGCCGGGAAACTGCGGAGCGTTTTTTATGAGGGTGAAAAAAAGCGGGAGCGGCTGACGCAGCCGTTTACATCCGGAACGTGCCTCCGGTAAAGTGCGGTTTTCATTTGATTTTGTGACAGGAAGAGAACGGAGTAAGGCCCGCTGCCGGCGGCTTTGTCAAACATTTGTCGGAAGTCGGAGCGCGGCTGCGGTTGTGACCGGGGTATAATTAGGGCATAATGGTAACAAATCATGACAGGGTCAGGAGAAGGTGTCTTGTGATAAATAATGACCGTTTTATTCGAGCCTGCCGCAAGCAGGAAGTGGACCGGCTGCCTGTGTGGTATATGCGCCAAGCCGGACGCTATGATCCCGAATACCGCAAGATCAAAGAAAAATACTCGCTGCTTGAAATTTGCGAACAGCCGGAGTTGGCAGCTGAAGTCACGTTGATGCCGGTAAAGAAGCTCGGCGTGGATGCGGCTATTTTGTATTCCGATATTATGAATCCCGTAGCATCGCTCGGCATTCAATTCGATATTGTAAAAAACGTGGGACCGGTGATCGATAATCCGATCCGTTCCCGTGAAGATGTGATGAAGCTGAAACCGATCGACGTGGAAGGCGATTTGTCCCATGTCATCGAGACGATCCGGATTTTGGACCGTGAGCTTACGGTTCCGCTCATTACGTTTGCCGGAGCGCCTTTCACCATCGCAAGCTATTTGATAGAAGGCCGCCCTTCGAAAAGCTATATTCGCACGAAAGAACTCATGTACGGAAATCCGGAAGTCTGGCACGCGCTGATGGATAAGCTCGGAGACATGGTTATTACATATTTGCGGGCTCATATCGCCGCAGGCGCGAAAGCGGTCCAACTGTTCGACTCTTGGGTCGGAGCGCTTGCACCGGAAGACTTCCGGGTGTTCGTCCTGCCTACGATCCAACGGATTTTCCGCGAACTCGGGGATCTGGAACAGCCGAAGATCTACTTCCCAGGCGTGAGCTCGGGCGAGCTGCTTCCTCTGCTTGGAGACCTCCAGACAGACGTGATCGGCCTCGATTGGCGCGTATCCATCCCGGAAGGACGGAGAAGAACCGGAGGACGCTTTGCCGTTCAGGGAAATCTCGATCCTTACGTGCTTACGGCGCCGATGCCGGTCATTCAGGAGCATGCGAAGCGCATTATCGATCAGGGAATCACGGAGCCGGGATACATTTTCAACCTGGGTCATGGCTTGTTCCCGGAAGCGTCGCTGGATAAATTGAAGGAACTCACTGATTTTATACACGCTTATTCCGCTGAGGTGCTGGCCGGGCGGAACGCGGGCAAGGGGGGTTGAACATGAGCAGGAAGAAAGTCGGCGTATTGGTGATGTCTTACGGCACGCCCCAGAGCATGGAGGATATCGAAGCTTATTACACGCATATCCGGCGGGGCAACAAGCCGAGTCCGGAACAGCTGCATGAGCTGACCAGCCGTTACGAAGCGATTGTCGGAGGTGTTTTTCCGCTGCGGGAAAATACGGATAATCAGGTAGCGGGTCTGCAAAATGCACTGGCTTCCGAGCATGACGAGGTGGAATTCGTCTGTTTTCAAGGCTTGAAGCACGCCTATCCCTTCATCGAAGACGGCATTGAGCAAATGGCTCAAAACGGAATCACCGAAGGCGTGGGCATTGTTCTGGCTCCCCACTATTCGACGATGAGTATCGGCAGCTACAACAAGCGCGCACGCGAAAAAGCGGACGAACACGGCATTGCCATGACGTTTGTCGACAGCTATCACCTGCATCCGAAGCTGCTTCAAGCTCTGATCGAGCGGGTGGAACGTGCGCTGGACAAGTTCGGAGAGGAGAACCGCTCCTCCGTCCGCGTCCTGTTCTCGGCGCACAGTCTGCCGGAGAAGATTTTGGAGCTGGGCGATCCGTACCCGGAGCAGCTGCTTGAAACTTCGCGGGCGATCGCAGAGAAAGCCGGCATCGAGAACTGGCAGTTTGCGTGGCAGAGCGCGGGCCAAACGGCTACACCTTGGCTGGGCCCGGACATTCTGGATGTACTGCGAACTCTCGCTCAGGAAGGCGAGAAGCGCGTACTCGTGTGTCCGATCGGATTCGTATCGGATCACCTGGAAGTACTGTACGATCTGGACATCGAGGCGCAGCAGCTTGCCAAGGAAATCGGCCTGCACCTGGAGCGCACGGATTCGCTCAATACGGACCCGCTGTATATGCAAACGCTCAGCGATGCCGTATGGAAGCAGTACGGCGAATTGACGAAGCAAGTTTAAATGTGACGATAAGAGAGCGCAGACATTCGGATGCGCCTCTTTGCGATTTTATAATCCGGACGGCCTTAAGATGCAGTCCGGGCGGAAAGGACGTAGCCCTATGAACGAGGCCCGTAAAGTAATCGTTGTCGGCGGAGGCATCACCGGATTGACCGCCGCTTATTACGTGCAGAAGCGGTTGAAGGAGGCCGGATGCGCGGCTGATGTTACCCTGGTTGAAGGAACGGAGAAGCTCGGCGGCAGAATCCATACCCTGCGTAAAGAGGGGTTCGTCATCGAGAAGGGGCCGGATTCTTTCCTGGCCCGGAAGCTTCCGATCATTGAACTGAGCCGCGAGCTCGGACTGGAAGAGGAGCTCACCGGTACGAATCCGGAGGCGAAGAAGACGTATATATTGCGCGACGGCACTCTGCATCCGATGCCTGCGGGACTCGTGCTGGGCATTCCGACGGATATTGAACCGTTTATGAGAACGGGTCTCGTTTCTGCAAAAGGCAAGGCGCGGGCGCTGATGGATCTTGTGCTGCCCAAGAAGGAAGACGACAGTGACGAATCTCTCGGCCATTTCCTTCACCGGAGACTGGGCAAAGAAGTGCTGGATCAGATCGTCGAACCGCTTCTGGCGGGCATCTATGCAGGCGATACGTATGCGCTCAGCCTGCAGTCGACTTTTCCGCAGTTTGGCGAAATGGAGCAGAAGTACCGCAGTCTGATCTACGGCATGATGTCGAACAGGAAGAAATCCCAGCAGGAGGCTTTGAATTTGCCGGCACCCGGCCGCAACTCCGTCTTCCTGACTTACAAGAACGGCCTGCAGACGCTGGTTGAGCGTCTGGAGGAAGTGCTGCGGGAGGAAGGGGTTGCGATCCGGACGGGCACGAAAGTAACGGAACTCCGTAAGGAAGGGGACCGCTACGAGATCGGTTACGAAGGCGGGAAGCGGGAAACGGCCGACAGTGTCATTTTGACCCTGCCGACGTATCATTCCGCGGAGCTGCTGGGCGATCACCCGGCCGTCGACAAGCTCAAGGCGATCAATTACGTATCGGTGGCGAACGTAGTCATCGCTTATCGGGAGAAAGACGCGAACGTGAAATTCGACGGATCGGGTTTCCTTATCCCGAGATCCGAAGGGCGCTCCATTACGGCATGTACCTGGACGTCCACGAAGTGGCTTCACACGGCGCCGGAAGGGCACGTTCTGCTCCGCTGTTACGTTGGACGCTCAGGCGAGGAAGACTGGGTTCATCTCACGGACGAAGAAATCGTGGCGAAAGTCCGCAAGGATGTTGCGGAGCTGATGGGCATCACGGCGGAGCCTCTGTTCTACGAAGTGACCCGCCTTTACCGGTCGATGCCCCAGTATCCGGTCGGTCATCTGGATCATGTCCGGGAGCTGCGGAGCGATCTCGTGGGACGTATGCCGGGCGTGTACGTGACGGGCGCGGGCTTCCACGGCGTCGGTTTGCCGGACTGCATCCGTCAGGGACGGGAAGCGGCATTCGAAGCGGCCGAGCGCTTGACGGGCGGAGCTGGAGGAACGGCGGCGGAAGCATCGGCGGACGGGGTGAAGGCGGCTTCGAAGGTCTAGCGCGGAGCCGGATGCTAGGCCGGGGACGCAGCAGCCAAGGCGTAAGCTGCTGCCATGGTTAACTCCCGGCTCGGGGCTCCACGCGAGATGTCCGTTGAGGGCGCTGCCCAAAAGCAAGACGAGGATCAAGGTCGAGGCGAAGATCAAGATGAAGGTCAAGATGAAGGTCAAGATGAAAGACCAAGATCAAGACCAAGACCAAGACCAAGACCAAGACCAAGACCAAGACCAAGACCAAGACCAAGACCAAGACCAAGACCAAGACCAAGACCAAGTCACACAGTCGCTCAGCCCCGCACCGCAAAAAGCTGCTTGCCGAAATGAAGCAAGAAGCTGACTATGTCATAGGTAACGCACGCGGAGATAGCGAACGTCATGTGTCACTTAAAGCAATCGCGTGAGGAAGCGTGTATAATAGAAAATACTGACAAGCAGGAGCCGGGCCGCCTTTGTTCGTTGAAGCGTTCCGGCTTTAGTCAAGCGGGCGGCAGAGGACGGCGGTGGTTGGCGGTTTTACCGCATTCGTCTGTCCGATCGGCCCGATTGAGCTTAATGATGACTGAAACCAGGAGGTATCCGGCTATTATGGAACTGAATCACAAACGCAACGATACGAAGTCCGCGGCTGCTTTTGCCGAAGCCAAGAAAGTGATCCCCGGAGGTGTGAACAGCCCGGTCCGCGCATTTAAATCGGTCGGTCTCACTCCGATGTACATGGAGCGCGCAAGCGGCTCGCGGGTATATGACATTGACGGCAACGAATATATCGACTATATCGGTTCCTGGGGCCCCCTCATTCTCGGTCATGCCCATCCCGAAGTGATCGAAGCCGTCAAATCGACGGCGGAGAAGGGAACGAGCTTCGGAGCACCCACGCTGATCGAGACGGAAATGGCCAAACTTGTCGCCGAGCGCGTACCTTCCATCGATATCGTGCGGATGGTGAATTCCGGTACGGAAGCGACGATGAGCGCACTGCGGCTGGCCCGCGGTTTCACCAAGCGCAACAAGATTCTAAAATTCGAGGGAAGCTACCACGGTCATGCCGATGCGCTTCTGATTAAAGCGGGCTCGGGCGTAGCGACGCTGGGCCTGCCGGACAGCCCCGGTGTGCCGGAATCCGTCGCCCAGAACACGCTGACGGTGCCTTATAACGATTTGGAGACCGTCAAGGTGGTATTCGAAAAATTCGGCGAAGATATCGCGGCCGTCATCGTCGAGCCGATTGCGGGCAACATGGGCGTCGTGCCTCCTCTGCCCGGTTTCCTGGAAGGACTGCGCGAAGTGACTTCCAAATTCGGCGCTCTGCTTATTTTCGACGAAGTGATGACGGGCTTCCGCGTTCACCTGAACTGTGCACAGGGATTGTTCGGCGTGACGCCGGATCTGACCTGTCTCGGCAAAGTCATCGGCGGCGGGCTTCCCGTCGGCGCTTACGGCGGACGCAAAGACATCATGGAGCAGATTGCGCCAAGCGGCCCGATCTATCAGGCGGGTACGCTGTCCGGAAATCCGCTCGCGATGGCGGCGGGGTATACGACTCTTAAGCTGCTCGGACAGCCGGGCGTGTATGAGGACCTTGAGCGTAAATCCGCCCGGCTGGCGGAAGGCTTCCTGGCCAACGCCAAGGAAACCGGTGTTGCAAGCACACTGAATCGCGTCGGGTCCATGGTATGCCCGTTCTTCACGGAGCAGGACGTTGTCAATTACGAGACGGCCAAAACGTCCGATCTGTCGGTTTTCAACCGTTATTTCGGCAACTTGCTGGATCTGGGTGTCTCGGTAGCTCCTTCCCAGTTCGAGGGCATGTTCGTTTCGGCCGCCCATACGGATGAAGACATCGAAGCGACGATTGAGGCGAACCGTGAAGCTTTAAAACGGCTGTAGGCGTTAGCCGGCTGTTTTGCATGGTTTTTATTATGATGTACGATAAATCCCCGGTCTGTCAGGACCGGGGATTTTTTGTGCCTATCGATATGCACATAAGGCTTGGTGTTGGGTCTTTCATCGGGTTCCGTCCCGAGAGATCAGCCGTTTTTCCGCATCGCGCGAAGCTCCCAGCGCGCAGCGCTCGGCGTCACATGGTGGTGGTCAACCACAGCTGGGCAGCTCTCATTTCCTGCCTGGAGGCGGACCGATGCCGGGAAGCCGGTTGATGCCGTTAAGGGAAAGGGCGTACCGCTTCGCGCGGGGCTTGTTTTCTTTTAAAAGGCGGAGATGATAAAATGGGGAAGACTTTCGATAACGAACGGAGCTGTTTATTGGCATGAAACGGTATTATTTTTTTGATTTTCCGATTGATCTGATTTTTGTCGTATTCGTATTTGTCGTGCTGCTTGCCGTCATGGCAGTCGGGCTGCGGAAGGGAGGGCGTTATCGTGACGGGCAGAAGAAAAGGGGAATGGATTGAGCTGACGTTGCCGGGCGATGCGTGTACGTGGGAAGAGGTCAGCGCCGTACTGCCGGTTCCGCTTAAGCTGTGGCGCAGGCTGGAGCGTGAAGACGGAATCCGCCGCCAGGGGAAAAAGATCCTGCTGAAGGTATTCCCTGACGAACCTTCATCCGTGCCCGGGGAATGGACCGATCTGCAGGTCTTGTTTGAAGACGATTATCTGCTTGTCGTCAACAAACCGGCGGGGATGGCGGTTCATCCGTCGGAACCGGGGCAGGGAGGGACGCTGGCGAACGCGGTATCCGGCTATTACGAATCCACGGGCCAGAGCTGCGGTGTCCGCCACATCCACCGGCTGGATCAGGACACGAGCGGTGCCGTGCTGTACGCGAAGTATGAGCTGCCGCATCTTCTGCTTGATGAAGCGATGCGGGAGAAGGCGATCGGGCGCATCTATGCGGCCGTCTGCAACGGCAGGCCGGCACCTCCGGCGGGAACGGTTTCGGCTCCGATCGGAAAAGACCGTCATCACCGGGCGCGCCGCCGTGTATCTCCCGGAGGAGACGCGGCGGTCACTCATTACCGCACGGTGGAGAGCTTTAAAGACGCGGCCCTGCTGGAGCTCCGGCTGGAAACCGGGCGGACGCACCAGATCCGCGTGCATATGAGCCACATCGGCCATCCGCTGCTCGGGGATTCGCTGTACGGCGGGAGAGTAAACGACTTCGGAAGGCAGGCGCTGCACGGCGCACGCTTGCTGCTTCGTCATCCGGTTACCGGCGAGGATCTGGCCGTCGATGCCCCTTATCCGGAAGATTTTCGTGAGCTTCTGGCCGCATTGAACGTATAAATGAGAAAATGCAGTCATGCCGTCCTCCATCTCTCATATACATAGTAAAGAACGGAGTCCCGCGATAAGGCGCAGCTTTACTAGAGGACAACCGAAGGGAGGATGGCAACGTTGACGGAAGAGCAGAACGGTCTGCGATTCGACATCTACGAACGCGTACATTTGGCGGAAGGAGCCGCCGGCATACGGGATCTGGACGATGTGGAACTGATTCCCCGCATAGAGGTGATACCCCAGCAGGAACAAGCTTTGCTGAAAGGCAGCCTGCTGCTGAACGGAAGCTATCTGGATGAGCAGGAAACGAAACGTTCGCTGGAGCATTCCATTCCGGTGGAGATTACGCTGCCGCTCAGCCGGGTACAGCGGATCGAAGATATTTTGGTCGATATCGAAACGTTTGACGTGGACGTACTGAATTCACGGAGCCTGAATGTGACCGGGGTGCTTTCCCTGCACGGCGTGGAGATGGCATACGAAGCCGGAGGGTGGAGCGAAGAGGACGAAGAGGTTGTTTTCGTGCACGAGGCGGCTTCCGCTCCGCAGCATGTTCCGGCAGAGCAGCCCGGTATTACCCTGGCGGAGCAGTCCGTTGAATCCGCGGGAGCAAGCGACGGTCTGCAGCTTCGCCAGCAGACGGAATATGCGGCCGCGGCGGACGGGCCGGGGAAGCAGCCGCCGGCATCGGCCCAGTTCCAGGCCCAACCGCAGGCTCCCGTCTATCCGGGCAGCTCGTACAAGGCCGAGAACCCGTGGCTGCGCGAGATGCGGGCGGAGCAGCCCGGGGCACAGGCCGCGGCGCCGTCCGCGCCGGCGCCAAGCGCCTGGGACCGGCTGGCCGCGCCGAAGTCACCTCCGCCGCAGGCGGATTCGTCCGCTTCGTATGCGGAGCGGTCTTTCGGCGAGCTGACGCTGAACCAGCTCTCGTCCGAGCGCTCCTACCGCAGCGCGGGCGAGGAAGAGACGCAGGAGCAGCGCACGCCGTCCGCGGCTGGGGGGCAGCAGGCGCTTGCCCAGGCGGCGGACCCCGCTTCGGCCTCCCCGGCGGAGCAGGAGGCGGCCGGTAAAGCGGAGGGCGAAGAAACGGCGCCGGCTTTCGGCGTCGAGGCGGAAGTCATCGAGCCCGAGAAAGAGCCGGTGAATGCTTCCGCTCCCGCCGAGGAGAGCTTGGAAGTATTCGCCGATGAAGAGCCTGCCGCGCAGGAAGAAACGAAGGAACTGAAGGTGGCGTTCGGAAGCAAGAAGCAGCAGGATGCGCCATCGTCCGGAGGTTCCGGCCTCCAGTCGCTCTTCGCAAACGGTGCGGGCAGCAGCGGCGCATCTTCTCACGACCGCACCGATAAGGATGAGCGGGAATACGCAGCCGCGGCGGGTTCGGAAGAATCCAAGGCAGACTCCCTGGAGTGGAAAAAGCTTTTTATCCAAGCGGAAAAAGAAGATCAGCAGTTCCGCAAAGTGACGATGTGCATCGTCCAGAAGGAAGACTCGCTGGATCTTATCGCGAAACGGTATGAGATCAATCCGAGAGAGCTGCAGCTTTACAACCGGCTGGAGGATCAGGAAGTCAGCCCGGGACAGATCCTTTATATCCCCGGGAAAGCCGTGTTTTCTTCCTCCGATCAATAATCCGGCAGGCATCCGGGCAAGTTCCCGCAAGGTGCGATAAGGTTGTTGGGGTTCAATAAGTCCGATAAACTCCGTTAAATTCCGATAGCGCCTATGAACCGAATAATTGGGGTTGAAAGAGGAGCCGCCGCGTGCGGCTTTTTTCTTTTGCCGGTGGGAAGCCGGACAGACTTTTGGGTTATGAAAAGGAAAGTACAGGAGAAGCCCCTAAAAATTTGAATGGAAACGCTTGCAAAAAACAGCTCTTGAGACCGTGTCGGATTGGGCTGAAAGAAGGAAGGCGTGCGCCTCCTTGTGCCCTAAGTCACTGCCGAGAGGCTAATATAACCTGAATCGGCCGAAAAACGGCGGTTTCCGCGGGGTTGAGACTTCACGGGAGAGCCACATCTCGGCTTTTTCGCATGCGCAGCTCACACGGGGAGGGAATTTAGTAGCGGTATTGCCCGGAAGAATGGGACGAAAAAAAGGAGTTTGTCCCGGTTTCCCGAGGAGGTAGGTACAAGCCGGGACTATTCCAAGTAAAATTGTGGGAATTAAATGTCCCTCTTTTTCCGCCCCTAAATCCGTCCCTAAGACCTAGCCTAGTTACCCCGTCCCACCCCCAAATCGAAAATTGAGCCGAATGGCTTTCCCTGGGACCTGTCTTTGGTAGCAACTGTTAAAAATACGTTTACGACCCCCTGAAAGCCCGCGGGGCCAGTCTTTAACAAGTACGGGGGAACTTTTACCGTGAAAATGAAACATGTCCGGACAGTTACGGCGTAGAGACAAAGGTCTGATTCGTTGTACCTTACAAGCCTCTGTAGAAAGCATTTTAACCGTAAAATACTCGAAAAAAATTATAAATAACTGGAAAATGTGATAAATAAAAACAAAAACAAACAGGAAATCCAGCTCATACTTCGCTTTGCAAAATAAGCAGTAGTAACTACATGAATTTATAACTATACACCCTCATGCAATCCATACGATTTGTGACATAATTTTAGTAACATTCGGATCTGGAGGGAAAATGAATGATTGATATCCATACCCATATCCTTCACGGTCTGGATGATGGACCAGGCAGCCTGGAGCATTCACTCGAAATGGCGCGAATGGCGGTGTCGAATGGAATATCGACGGTATTCGCTACCCCTCACCACCGGACAAGCCGATATTTCACCTCTCCCGCTGAAATAGAAGAAGCGGTTGCAGAATTGAATGCCTCCCTGCTGGAGCACAATATTCCGCTTCACGTTAAAAGCGGCCAGGAGATCCGCGTTACCCCGAATCTGATTGACGACTGGTACGAGGATACGCTGCTGACGCTCGGAGGAACCCGGTATCTGCTGATCGAATGTCCCGCTTACTCCCTTCCCGGGGAGCTGGCCGAGATTTGCCACGAATGTTCGGTTTTGGGGCTCGTCCCCGTCCTTGCGCATCCGGAGAGGAACGCCGAGGTGGCGGGAGATCCCGACAAGCTGCTGCGGCTGGCGGAATGGGGGGCGGTGTTTCAGCTTACCTCAGACTCCATCCTGGGTACATTCGGCTCGAAAGTACAGTCGCTCGCTTATGAGCTCTGTTCCCGCCGGCTGATCCATCTGGTTGCGTCGGATGCGCACGATCTGGTCCGCAGACCGTTCAGGCTGAGCGAAGCCTACGCGAAGATAGAAGCGAAGATAGGCCGTGATTATGCGGAATACTGCCGCCGCAACGCCATCCGGGTAGCGAACGATCTCCCCTTGGAAAAACTGGAGCCGGTCTCAAGCCGGCCGCGAAGGCTTTTTGCGATGTTCCGCTAGATGGCGCACCTTTGTGCTTTAGGGTTACAAAGCGGCAATTAACCATTGTTTTAATGCGATGAAGCGTATGGAGCGGCGGCTGGCTGCCCGTAAGCCTTCATCCGGGCCGCGTCATACGGATACCAAAGGAAAGCGAGGGATTCAATTCGGTGAGTATAGATTTTGAAATTAAACGGTATTTGGCTGTCCTCCGTAAAAGATTGTGGCTCATTCTGCTGATCGTGGCGGCGGGTTGTCTCATTACCGGCGTCGTAAGCAAATATTACTTGAAGCCCGTTTATCAGGCTTCCACAAAGCTGATCGTGAATTCCCCTGCGGACAACCAGGGAATGCTGAGGCTCGATATGAATGCGATTAACACGAATATTTCCCTGATTCACACTTACAAAGAAATTATCAAAACGCCGGCGATTATGGATCTTGTCGTCAAGGAGCATCCGGAATACGGAGTGACCTCCGACGATCTCATGAGGCGCATCCAGTTCAGTTCGGTCAGCGATACGCAAATTTTTACGCTGAGTCTTCAAGATGCTTCCTACTCCAAAGCGGCCCAGATGATTAACACGGTGGCGCAAATGTTTCAGAAGCAGATTCCGAACATTATGAAAATCGACAACGTCTTCGTACTCCATGAAGCGGACCCGGCCAAAACGCCGGCGCCGGTCAAGCCGAATGTGCCGCTTAACGTGGCCATCAGCTTTCTGGCTTCGCTCATGTTCGCGATCGGACTCGTTTTCGCACTCGAATATTTCGACGACACCCTAAAAACGGAGGAAGACGTGGAGCATTATCTCGGCCTTCCGACCCTGGTAGCCGTCCCGGAAATACGGGCCGGAGATATGAAGCCCAAACGCACCCCGCTCGGGAAGAAAGTAGGTGAAGCATCCGGTGTCCCAATCCAGTAAACAGCGGCCGATTATCGCCCACAGCAATCCCATGTCGCCGATATCCGAAACATACCGCACCCTGCGGACGAATATCCAGTATTCCGGGGTGGACGGAGAAATCCGGACGCTGATGGTCACCTCGGCCAGCCCTTGGGAAGGGAAGTCCACCACAATAGACAACCTGGCCGTCGTGTACGCCCAGACGGACAAGAAGGTGCTGCTTATCGACGCGGACCTGCGCAAGCCGACGGCTCACCGCACGTTCGGCCTCTCGAACCGCACCGGATTGACGGACGTGCTGACACGGCAGGCCGAAGTGGAGGAAGCGCTCAAGGAGACGGACATCCCGGGCCTGTACGTCATGACCTGCGGCACCGTGCCGCCCAACCCGTCCGAGATCCTCGGTTCCCGGCGGATGACGGATCTGCTGGAGCGGCTTAAACAGGAGTTCGACGTGATTCTGGTCGATACGCCTCCCGTCCTTGCCGTCAGCGACGCTCAGGTCGTGGCGACCCAGTGCGACGGCGTCGTGCTCGTCGTGAACGCGGGCGGCGTCAAACGCGAGCTGGTGCAGAAAGCGCGGGACAGCCTGCAGTTCGTCCATGCAAGAATCCTGGGCGTCGTACTGAACAAAGTCGCCCGCAAGGATGCCAAGATGAATACGTATTACGACTACAGCAGCTGACTGGTTTGGGAAACGGCGGCTTTATCCATTATCCATTATCCATTTAGATTCATCATCCTTTGATCAAAACGGTTTTCAACACTATGGGGAGGGGAAAAGATGAGTTATTCTAAACGGACGCCCATGCTTGTCCTGATCGACATGATTATCGTATGGGCGAGCATTTACCTGACTTTCCTGGCGCATTTCCGGGGCGGCATTCCGCAGGAAGTCATGAGTGTCATTATGCTCTACACACTGGTATCCGGTATCTCGCTGGCATGCGCGATGTTCTACTTCCAGCTCTATAACCGGATCTGGCAGTATGCCAGCGTCGGTGAGATGGTAGCGATCGCCAAAGCGGTCATCGTATCCTGCCTGATTTCGTATGCGGTGACGTCATTCCTGTCTGCGGGCGAGATTACGCTGTACATGTTCCTCCAGAATCTGAATGGCATCCTGCTGATGCTGGGCGGTTCACGATTTGTATGGCGCGTGTTCTGCGACAATTTTTACGGCAGCTCAAAATCCCGCGGCGGCAAACCCGCCCAAAGGACGCTTGTCGTCGGAGCCGGAAGCTGCGGGGTCATGTTCGTGAAGGAGCTTGCACACAACGACAGCTTCATGATGAAGCCGGTCGCCTTCGTGGACGACGATCCCTACAAACAGAAGCTCCAACTGCATGGCATACCGGTTATGGGAACCCGCCTCGATATTCCCCGGATCGTGGAAGAACAGCGGATCGACGATATCATCATCGCGCTGCCTTCGGTGTCGAAGACGCAGATTTCGGACATTATCAATATTTGCAAAACGACGAAAGCCCGTCTGAAAATCATTCCGCAAATCCAGGAATACATCCAGGGAAAAATGGCGGCGAACCAGATGCGCGACGTGCAGGTGGAAGACCTGCTCGGACGTGATCCGATCCAGACGGATTTACAAAATATCGCCGATTACGTGCAGAACAAAATCGTGCTGGTTACCGGCGCGGGCGGGTCTATCGGCTCCGAGCTCTGCCGTCAGGTAGCCCCGTTCAAACCGGCCCGGCTGCTCCTGCTCGGCCACGGTGAGAACAGCATTTACGGCATCGAAATGGAAATGCGCCGGCTGTTCCCGAACCTGCCGATCGAAACGGTGATCGCCGATGTGCAGGACCGGACCCGCATTGCGGACGTGTTCCGCGAGTTCAGCCCGCAGGTCGTCTTCCACGCCGCAGCGCACAAGCATGTGCCGCTCATGGAGCGCAACCCGTCGGAGGCGATCAAGAACAACGTGTTCGGCAGCAAAAACGTCGCGGAATGCGCGGACGAATTCGGTGCGGAGCGTTTCGTGCTCATCTCCACGGACAAAGCGGTCAACCCGACGAGCATCATGGGAACGACCAAGCGGATCGCGGAAATGTTTATCCAGAGTCTGGACAAGCACAGCAAGACGAAATTCGTGGCCGTCCGTTTCGGGAACGTCCTGGGCAGCCGGGGCAGCGTGATTCCGAGATTCAAGGACCAGATCGCCCGGGGAGGCCCGGTGACGGTAACCCATCCCGAGATGGTGCGTTATTTTATGACCATTCCCGAAGCGGTGCAGCTCGTCATTCAGGCCGGAGCTTTCGCCAAAGGCGGCGAAGTGTTCATTCTGGACATGGGCAAACCGGTGAAAATCGTCGATCTGGCGACCGACCTGATCCGGCTTTCCGGCTACGAGCCGAACGTCGACATCGATATCGAATTTTCCGGTATCCGCGCCGGCGAGAAGCTGTACGAGGAGCTGCTGACCAGCGAGGAAGGAATGTCCTCCACGATGCACGACCGGATTTTTATCGGAAAGCCGATGAACATCAACCGGACAGAGCTGGAATTCGAAATGCGCCGTCTCGAACGCGTGCTCGGCAGCGATCCCGATGAAATCCGCGCGCTGCTTCAGCATCTGGTGCCGACCTACCGCAATGTTTCTTAAAACTCAAGCAGGAATGGAATTGAATCCGGGATGAGTACCAATACAACCGCGAAACCACTTACACAGCGTTCTTTATCGAAAATGCTGATGAAAAGCAGCTCGCTGTCCTTCCTGGTCAACGTGGGGGGAATCGGCATCGCGCTGATTCTGCAAATCCTGCTGGCCAGACAGCTGGGCGCCGTCAGCTACGGCTATTATTCGTTCGTCACGACCGTAGTGACGTTCCTTGTTTTCCCGACGAAGCTCGGGTTCGACACCGCCATCGTCCGCTACGTCTCGTCCTACCGGGCGCACGGGCAGTGGGCGGAGGTAAAAGGCCTGCTCCGCCGGGCGAATCAGATCACGGCGGGGTTGTCGCTGGCCGTTACGGTCATATCGCTTCTCGTCGTGCTCCTGATGAGCGGCACCATGAACGGCGAACTGCTCTACACCTACATAGCCGGACTGCTCGGCATACCGGTGATGGCCCTGGCCCTGCTCCGCCAAAGCTCCCTTCAGGCGCTGAAGGAGATGCTGCACGCGCAGCTGCCGGAGAAAATCATCCGCCCGGTCGTGTTCATCGCGCTGCTGTTCCTCTACAACGCCTTCGCGGAGTCGAAGGCGGGAGCGGGTGAGGCGATGCTGCTCTTCCTGGCCGCCATGGCCGTCTCTTACGCCATAGGCGCCTGGGTGCTCAAGCGCAGACTGACCCCGCAGATCCGGGATGCCGGCACCGCCTACAACACCCGCGAATGGGTGAACGTGTCCCTGTCGCTTATGTTTGTCTCGGGCATGTACCTCGTGCTTGGCCAGCTTAACGTGCTGATGCTCGGCTGGATGGAAGGGACGACCGAGGCTGGGATTTACGGGGCGGCCGTCCGGATCGCGACGCTCGTTTCGTTCGGCCTGACGGCCATCAACATGACGGCGGCTCCTTTTATTTCGGAGTCTTACGCCAAGAAGGACGACAAGCAGCTCCAGCAAGTGCTCAGTCTGAGCAACCTGGCGGGATTCCTGTTTGCGGGCGTCATCTACGTCGCCTTCCTGTTTCTGAACGATCCCATTCTCGGCCTGTTCGGAGAAGAGTTTAAACAGGGTTCGCTGGCCTTGCTGATTTTGTCCACCAGCCAGCTCGTCTCCGCTTTCAGCGGACAGACGGGTACGCTGATGACGATGACGGGGCAGCAGAAAACGCTCGGACGGATTCTGGCCGGTTCCGCCGTTCTGAACATCGTGCTGAACCTGGCTCTGATCCCTGCCTTCGGCATGCTGGGAGCGGCCGTTACGAATCTGCTCTGCACCGTCTGCTGGAAAACAGCCATGGTGATCGTCATCCGGCGGAAGCTGAATATTTCCATTGGAATGTTTGCCTGGATGACCGCCAACAAAAAGCGAGGGAATTAATGTGAAACATATATTGCTTGCGGGTGTGCCCCACTCGACGAACCTGGGAGACGGGCTTATCGCGATGACCGTCAATCAACTGATCCGCACGTGCGGGGAATATACCGTCACCAACTTCGATTTGACGGCCGGTCTGTACAAAGAACCCGCGGGGAGCCGCGAATCAACCCGGGAAACCGGCAGGCCCGCGTTAACGCGCGACTACAAACTGAACGAAGTCAGTGTGAAAAAAAAGCTGACGCCGGATTTTCTGCGCTACATGAAGTCGTATTCGGTCCATAAGCGCAAAGACGCCGTACTCGGCGAGCAGATCCGCGAGCTTGTCACCCGGGCGGATGCGGTGCTGATCGGCGGAGGACATTTGTTTATCGACACGTACTTGTCGTTTCCTATCGCCATGCGCCGTCTGGTCCGGGAAGTGAAGAGACAGGGCAAGCCGCTTCACGTCGTGTTCGTCGGGATGAGAGGGCCCTGGAGCTTTCTGGCCCGGAAGTGGTTTACCGATATTTTGCATTACGCCAAAACAATATCAGTCCGAGACGAAGATTCGCTGGCTTATTTACTTTCCATCGCTCCGTCTCTGGCGCACAAGGCCGTGGCTTTGTCCGATCCGGCGCTGGTTACCCTGGAAGCATTTCCGGGAAGGCGCTCGGCCGGGGACGCAGGGGCCGTTACCGCCCGGACCATCGGTCTTGGCATCATGGACCCCAATGAGATGAGACGGCATTCCCCTTACCAATGGGAACGGGACGATTGCGCCGATTGGTGGTACAGCCTGGCGAAAGGGGCGGCCGACGGCGGCAGCCGCGTCCGGATCTTTACGAACGGGGCGGATACCGACAACGCCTTCGTGGAGCGGTACGTCAAACCGCGGCTGGCCGGAATGCCAGGCGTGGAATTCGCCCCTTATCCGGACGATGTCGGGGATCTGGTCGAGAGCATCCGGGACTGCGATACGGTTATCGCGCAGCGCCTGCATGCGTGCATCCCGGCCATCTCCTTCGGCAAGCCGACCTACGGCATCGCCTGGGACAAGAAGCTGGCGAGCATTTTTAAAGATCTGGGCCTCTCCGGGCACGTGCTCGATTTCCGTACGGACCCCAAAGCGGTGCTTGCCGGGCTTGTCCCGGAGAAGAGCCGCCAGGAAGGCTCCGTCCGGATCGTCAACCAGAAGAAACGGGAGCTTGTTACTTACGTCGGGAGGATTCTGCATGAAGCCTAAAACAAAAATTCTTCACGTCGTCGGAAAAATGCATCCCGGCGGGATCGAAACGCTATTGATGAACTTATACCGGACGATTGACCGGGATAAATATGAATTTCATTTTGCCGTACAGTTTGAGGAAAAAGGATTTTACGATGACGAGATCATCGAGCTGGGAGGCCGCATCTTCAGGCAGCCCCATCCGAAAAAAGGGCTGCGCGCCTTCCGTCGTGCTTTCCTCGCCAACTTGAAGGAACACGGGCCGTATCAGGTCGTACACAGCCACATTTACCAGTTCAGCGGCTATGTGCTGAAGCTTGCGGGTGAGATGAACGTCCCGGTAAGAATCAGCCACAGCCACAACACGCATGACAGCAAGCGGGAATCGTGGCTGCGCAACCTCTACCGCAGGTATATGCGGGGATTGATCCGCAGCAACTCCACGACGATGCTCGGCTGCTCCCGCTCCGCCTGCGAAGCGCTTTTCGGGCCCGACTGCTGGCGGGACGAGCGGGTCGTCGTGTTCCCGAACTCGATCCAGGTCCAGCCTTACGGGCAGCTGGAGAGAGACCGCTCGGCTTACCGCAGAGCGGTCGGGGTCACGGACCCTCATGTGCCCGTGATCGGGCACATCGGAAGATTCAGCGAGCAGAAGAACCACCGGTTTCTGCTCGAGATCTTTGCCCGCTTCCTGCGGACCCGTCCGGACGCCCGGCTTGTACTGATCGGGGACGGACCGCTGCGCGGCGAGATGGAAGCCCGGGTCCGCGAGCTGGGAATCGCGGACAATGTGCACCTGCTCGGGGTCCGCAAGAACATCCCCGAGCTGATCGGAGCCTTCGACCTCTTCCTGCTGCCTTCGCTGTACGAAGGACTCGGCATCGTGGTCATCGAGGCGCAGGCTGCGGGCGTTCCCTGCCTCATCTCCGATCAGGTGCCGGCGGAAGCGGACCTGAAGCTGGGGCTGGTCAGCCGCCTGTCCCTGAACGAAACGGCCGAGACGTGGGCCGGGGCGATCCGGGAGCAAACCGCCGGGTCGCGGCTGGACTGGCCCGTCCGGCTGGAGGCGCTGCGGGAATGCGGATACGACATTCAGACAAGTGTGCGGAGACTGGAGCGGATGTACGCTGCGGCGCCATAGCTCCGCAGCCGGGCTGCCGGAGGGAGCGCCTCCCCTTCGCAACCTGTTTGTGATCGGATATGTACTCCTTATGCTGCTTCTGGAAAAAGGAATTTTTCTGCTGGATGAGCGTATGGGAATCATTTCTTTTTTCGTTCTGCTGCTGCCGCTCTTCTGCATGATCCGTTGGCCGGATCAGCCGTTCCTGCTGTATATCGGCTTTTGCGTGATGCTGATCGGGAAGTTCGTTTATGCGCTTACGGCGACTCCCTTGGCGGGGCCCGACGAAAATCATTATTACGAGCAGGTCGTCACGTACCTGGGACTGGGTGATTTTCTGAACTACGCCTTCGAGCATATTTCGACCTATCTGTTCAATTCGTCGGCCTACCCGATTTTCGGGCTGATGTATATGCCGTTCTTTAAATTTCTCGACGTGTCCGATCCGCTTGTCATTATCACGTACAATTCGGTTATGCTGATCTGGATCGCTTATCTGGTTTATGCGCTGAACCGGTCGTTTTTCGGCTATGAGCAGGCAAACCGCCGCTTGTATGAAGGCTGGATCATTCTGGGGCTGTTCGTCAGCCCGTCGTTCATGATGATGACTTCGCTCTTCGCAAAAGACGTCACCTGCGTGGCGCTCGGCCTGTACTGCACGCACTTGCTCCTGAAGCGGAAGTACGTAGTTTTCCTGCTCGTGATGCTGTATGCAACCGGCCTGCGCGACTATGCCATCGTGTACACGCTGTGCTTTTATCTGCTGTTTACGAAAAGATTCAAAACCGCTGTCGCCATGCTGGTCGTATCGGCCGGAGTGCTCGCCGTCAAAATCGGCGGACTGGGCATCGTCAATGCGGTATTGCTGACGGCTTTCCTGTTCCTGAGCCCCAATCCCGTTAATCTGGAAAATTGGGAGACGAACGTGATGTACCGTTCCATGGAAGCCGTCGCGATGCTCGTGGCGCTTGCTTTTGCGGTGCTGATGTTTATCCGGTATAAAGAGACGAGGGCGTTTTACGGAATTGTCGTGGTGCTGCTCTTCGCTTATGCCTGCACGCTGGTGCTCGTCGGCTATATGACCGTAACGGGCCGGGATCTTGAATACGGCGTCGGCACGATCGGGGACAACATGGTGCGCAAGAAGCTGCCCATTCTGCCCCTGCTGTATATGTTTCAGGCTTACACGGCAGGCTGGACGCTGAAATGGCTGAAGTCTATCCGAGACAAAAGGAGAGGAATCCATGAGAGGCCGAGACCGGTTTCACAAATTCAAAACGGTGCTGGACATCGTCATCCGCATTCTCCGTCTCTTCCCGAGGCCGGCGCTTAAGTACGCCTGGACGCTGACCGATCTTCTGCCGGACACGGCGGGAGTGGCGATGCGGTACTGTCTGCTGAAGTGTCTGGCGCTGAGCTGCGGAGACAACGTCTTCGTCGGCCGGTCGGTGGAGATCAAATACTGGGAGCGCCTGCGGATCGGCAGCAATGTCAGCATCCACAAGCAGTGCTACCTGGACGCGTGCGGCGAGCTTCAGATCGACGATGAAGTGTCCATCGCGCACCAGAGTTCGCTGATTTCCTTCCAGCACAGCTGGGAGGACGAGTCTCTGCCCATCCGCGACAATCCGGTCGTCTGTTCCAAAATCCATATCCACCGGGATGTCTGGATCGGCTGCGGATGCAGGATCTTGGCGGGCGCGAGTATCGGAAGCCGTTCTATCGTCGCTGCGGGTGCCGTCGTAACGAGACCGGTTCCCTCCATGACAGTAGCGGCGGGCGTGCCGGCCAAAATCATTAAGTCAATCAGAAAAGAGGGTCACTATGAACGTTCTGTGGGCACATGATCATACGTTTTACTTTACGGATTCGGGGAAATTTTACTCAAGCGGCAAGCTGCCTTACGCCGTATGGGAGAGGTATCTTTCCGTATTCGACTCTCTCACGGTCGTGTCCCGGGGCAAGAGAATGACCTCCGCCCATGAAATGGAGAAGAAAAGCTTGTCGAGCGGAGCGGGCGTCAATTTTATCGTCCTGCCGTCCCTCAGCAATCCCGTTAATAAAATTACGAAAAAAGGCTATGTCGAGCGCGTACTGACGGAAGCGGTCATGAAAGCGGACGCGGTGATCGCCCGGCTGCCGAGCGAAATCGGCTCCGAAGCGATCGCCATCGCGAAGAAGCTCGGCAAACCGTTTGCGGTCGAGGTCGTTGCCTGCGCCTGGGACGGTTTGTGGAACTACGGGAGCGTGCAGGGCAAGCTGTACGCGCCGATCGCCACGTGGAAAACGAAGTCCGACGTCAAGGAAGCTCCCTACGCGATCTATGTGACGGAACAATTTTTGCAGAAAAGGTACCCGTGCCCGAGCGGCCGTACGCAATCGTGCTCGAACGTCGAGCTCCCCGAGATGGGCGAGGGCGTGCTGCAAAGAAGGCTGGAGCGGATCCGCAGCATGAAAACGCCGGTCACGATCGGTTTGATCGGTTCGTTGAACGGCAAAACTAAGGGCATCGACACCGCTCTGAACGCGCTGGCCCGGATCAAAGGCCAGCTGCCCCCGTTCAAGTTCCGCATTCTCGGGGACGGAGACAAGTCGCGGTGGATCGCGATGGCGGGCAGCCTGGGGCTGCAGGAGAACGTCCAGTTCGACGGCGTCCTTCCGAGCGGCAGCGCGGTGTTCGGCTGGCTGGACGGCGTGGATATCTACATCCAGCCGAGCTTTCAGGAAGGACTTCCACGAGCCACGATCGAAGCGATGGGAAGGGGCTGTCCCGTTATCGGCTCGACGGCCGGGGGAATTCCCGAGCTTCTCGACCCGGGCTGCCTGTTCAAGCCGGGCCAAGACAAACAGCTTGCGGCTCTGCTTACGGGTACGGTCATCAACCGGGACTGGATGCTGGAGCAGGCAAGCCGGAATTTTGCCAAAGCGGCTAATTTCACCAAGACGAAGCTGGACCGCGACCGCAGCGAGTTCTGGCAGTCTTTTCATCAATATGTAAGCAGGGGAGTGTAGGCAGTGTCTATTCTGATCACCGGATCGGCCGGTTTTATCGGCTATCATTTGGCTTTAAGGCTGCTGGAAAGCGGGGCGGAGGTAGTCGGTTACGACAATCTCAACGATTACTATGCCGTAACGCTCAAACAAGACAGGCTGAAGCAGCTTCAAAATTACCCGAATTATCATCATTATACGGCTGATTTATGCGACCACGAGCAGCTTAACCGGGTATTCGGGGAGCATAACATCCGGGTGGCCGTCAATCTTGCCGCTCAAGCGGGCGTGAGGTACAGCCTCCAGAACCCGAGGGCTTACGCCGATTCGAACCTGACCGGATTTCTGAACGTCCTGGAAGCGTGCCGGACCTACAAAATCGAACATCTCATCTACGCGTCCTCCAGCTCCGTGTACGGCGCCAATACCAAAATGCCGTTCTCGACGGACGACCCGGTCGACCATCCCGTCAGCCTGTACGCGGCTACCAAAAAAGCGAACGAGCTGATGGCTCATTCATACAGCCACCTGTACGGGATACCGGTGACGGGGCTGCGCTTCTTTACGGTATACGGACCGTGGGGACGCCCGGATATGGCGTATTTCTCTTTTACCCGCAACATTCTCGAAGGCAAGCCCATTCAAGTGTTTAATGAAGGCAAAATGCGGCGGGACTTTACGTATATCGACGACATCGTCGAGGGCATCGTGAGGCTGCTCGACCGCCCGCCCGTGCCGAACAAGGACTGGGACCGGGAAAATCCAGACCCGAGTACAAGCTATGCGCCTTATAAAGTGTACAACATCGGCAACAATTCGCCGGTTGAGCTCATGACGTTTATCCGGACGCTGGAAGAGAGCCTGGGCACGAGGGCGGATATCGAGTTCAAGCCCATGCAGCCGGGAGACGTCAAGGCGACTTTCGCGGACATCGACGCTCTGCAGAGAGATGTCGGATTCCGCCCGTCGACGCCCATTTCGGAAGGGCTCCGGAAGTTCGCCGACTGGTATGTCGGGTATTACGGGGCCGGTTCTTAAAGCAAACGCATCTAAGTCGGAAAGGGGAGGCTTCGCTTGAGCAAAATCGCCCATATTTGTACGTCGGCTATCTCTCACAAAATTTTGGCGGACAAAATGTCCGTCCTGCAGCGGGCCGGGCATGAAGTCCACCTGATTTCATCCCCGGAAGGCTACGATGAGCAGGCGATGAAGAACAGCGGACTCAAACTGAAATTCGTGCAGATGAACCGTAAAATACGTCCGGTGGAAGATGTGCGGTCGATCCTCCGGATGAGACGGCTGATCAAGCGCGAAGGCTATGATATCGTCCATACCCATACGGCCAAGGCGGGAATTATCGGACGAGCCGCCGCCTGGCTGGCCCGCACTCCGGTCATTATGCACACGAGCCACGGCCTTCCGTTCTATGAAGGCCAGTCCAAGACGGCTTATACGATTTACCGGACACTTGAAAAAATCGGCACCTACTTCTGCGACGCGCTTGCTTCCCAGAACCGGGAAGACATGTCGAAGCTTCAGTCGCTGAACGCGGGCAAGATCGTCTATTACGAAGGCAACGGCGTCGATCTGGACAAGCTGGACAAGGCGGCGGGCAAAATCGGCCGGGAAGAACTGGAAACGTTAAAGGCGACCTACGGTGTCCCGCAAAACAAGACCGTTCTGCTCATGGGAGCGAGAATGGAGCCGGTGAAGGATCATCACTTTCTGCTGGACGCGCTTGCCCTGCTCAAAAGCCAGGGAATTACGGATTTCGTTTGTCTGCTGGCCGGCAGAGGACCGCTGGAAAAGCAGATTCTCGAACGGATCGCCGAGCTCGGTCTGCAAAAGGAAGTGCTGCTGATCGGGCACCGTTCCGACCTGTACGCCTTTCTGAAAATGGCCGACATCGTCGTCCTGACTTCCGAGAAAGAAGGAATTCCTCGTTTTCTGATGGAAGCGATGGCTTTTTCCAAACCCGTGGTCGCAAGCGATGTGCTCGGTACGCGGGAGCTGGTCCGGCATGAAGATACGGGCCTGCTCGTTCCTTACAAAAATACGGGGGCGCTCGCCAAAGCGTTCCGGATACTCATCGAGAACAAAGCGTACGGCATCATGCTGGGCCAGGGCGGACGGCGCAGAATCGAGCGGGAATTTACCGAACAGATCGTCGTCAAGCGGCTGGAAACGATGTACACAGAGCTTCGCGCGGGAAAAAAGGAAAAGAGCCGCATCGGAAGATGGCTCGGGCATACCGTCCTGCGTACGGCGGATCTTGCCATCGCACTGCCTCTCGTGCTTTTGCTGCTTCCGGTCTACGCGGTCGTCGGGCTTCTTGTCCGGATGAAGCTGGGGTCCCCGGTGCTGTTCAAGCAGAAAAGACCGGGGCGTTTCGGCCAGCCGTTTTACGTCTACAAGTACCGGACGATGACCGACAAGAGAGATTCATCCGGAAATCTCCTTCCGGACGAAGTCAGGCTAACCGCATTCGGCAAACTGCTGCGCAAGCTCAGCCTGGACGAAATTCCGCAGCTTTTGAACGTGATCAAGGGCGATATGAGCCTGGTCGGCCCACGTCCGCTGCTGATGGAGTATATGGACCTGTATACCGATGAGCAGAAGCGGCGCCACTGGGTACGTCCGGGGATTACCGGGTGGGCGCAGGTGAACGGGCGCAACGCGATCTCATGGGAAGACAAGTTCAGACTCGACGTGTGGTACGTCGACAACCGCTCCTTCCGCCTTTACGTCAAAATTCTTCTGCTAACCGCCGTTAAAGTGGTCCGCAGGGAAGGCGTGTCGCAGGAAGGACAGGCCACGACGACCAAGTACACCGGAAGCGCCGCCTCCGGTATCGGAAGCCCGTCGTGAGCAGGCTTCTCCTGATCGGCGACGGGGGCCACGCCAAAGTCGTGCGCGACATCGCGCGGGCCGGCGGGCGCTACGAGCTGGCCGCCTTGCTTGATGACCGCTACACGGCTCCGGCCGCCGGAGCGGACGGCCTGCTCCGCGGACCGGTAGCGCTGGCCGCCCGCATGCTCGCGGAAGACGAAGACCTGCGCGTCTTCGTCGCCATCGGCGGCTGCGCGGTCCGCCGCAGAGTCGCCGAATCGCTCGGCGCACAGCCCGGCCGCTTCGCGCTGCTGATCCATCCCCGCGCCGTCGTGAGCGGGGACGCAAGCCTGGCGCCCGGCACCGCCGTGATGCCGGGCGCGGTCGTCAACGCGGGGGCCCGGATCGGCGCCCACGCGATCGTCAACACCGGCGCCGTCGTGGAGCACGACTGCGTGATCGGCGACTACGCGCATGTGTCGCCGAACGCGGCCCTGGCGGGCGGTGTCACCGTGGGCGCCGGGGCGCACATCGGCATCGGCGCCTCCGTGATCCAGGGCCTCGCCGTCGGCGAGTGGAGCACGCTGGGCGCCGGAGCCGTGGCCGTGCGCGATATCCCCGCCGGATGTACGGCGGCGGGCGTGCCTGCCCGGGTAATCCGGCAGGGCTGAGCGGCTGAGGGGACTGAACGCCGCGGAAGGCCGCAGCGCGCACCGGGATCATCCGCGCGCGTTGTACCGACCCGTCCGAGGCGGGGCAATGGGGCGGCGATGCCGCTTCGCGGCTGCCGAGCGAGCTGTCCGGCAGCCGGAAGGTTTGCGGGCGACCGGTGACATGCCGCACCGCACCGTATTCCTGCACCGGGAACTGAGCTGAGATGAGCTGTTCCCGGTGCGACGGGGTTTAGCGCAATCATTCCAATTTCGTTTCATATATCGTGTCCCGCGCGCGCTGAAAGAACGGGCGGCTAAACCGTCCGAAACATACAGATGAACACGGAACACCCATACTCCATTTCAATGAATGACCGGATCAATCAAAAGGAGGATCGAATATGGCTGCTCAACTTCAAACTCATGCTTCACCTTCCCGCGCCGCACGGCTGCAAACAAGTGCCGTTCCCGGAACGGCGGATGGTCTGCCGGGAACCGGCCGGAGCCGTATTCTCCTGTCTCCTCCGCATATCGGTGAGGAAGAGCAGAAGTTCGTCCGCGAAGCGTTCGAGACGAACTGGATCGCTCCGCTCGGACCGAACGTGGACGCGTTCGAAGCCGAGCTGGCGGCTTACACCGGCTCGAAGGGAGCCGTGGCCCTCAGCTCCGGTACTGCCGGTATTCATCAGGCGCTGCGCCTTCTGGGCGTGGGCCCGGGCGACCGCGTCCTGTGTTCTTCGCTCACGTTCGTCGCCAGCGTCAATCCCATCATGTACCAGGGCGCGGAGCCTGTGCTGATCGACTCGGACGAAGCGACCTGGAACATGTCGCCGGCCGCCTTGGAGCGGGCTCTCGCCGAGTCGAAGCGGGAAGGGCGCCTGCCCAAAGCGGCGGTGGTCGTCAATCTCTACGGCCAGAGCGCGGACATGGTGCCGCTCCTGGAACTGCTCGACGCCTACGGCGTTCCCGTTGTCGAGGATGCGGCAGAGTCGCTTGGGGCGACCTGTTCCGGCCGGTCGAGCGGAACGCTCGGACGTTTCGGCGTCTACTCGTTCAACGGCAACAAGATCATTACGACCTCCGGCGGAGGAATGCTGGTGTCGGACGATCTGGAAGCCTTGGAGAAAGCCCGTTTCTGGGCAACGCAGGCGAGGGATCAGGCTCCCCATTACCAGCACAGCGAGGTCGGCTATAACTACCGGCTGAGCAACATTCTCGCCGGTGTCGGGCGCGGGCAGCTGCGTGTGCTGGATGAGCGCGTGAACGCCCGCCGGGCCGTGTTCGACCGGTACCGCGAGGCGCTTGGCGGCATCGAAGGCGTCTCGTTTATGCCCGAGGCCCCATACGGGCGCTCCACGCGCTGGCTTACCGCGCTGACGGTCGATCCGGCCGCTGCCGGCATCGGAACGGAACAGCTTATCGCGCGCCTGGCGGCCGAGAACGTGGAGTCCCGGCCGGTATGGAAGCCGATGCACCGCCAGCCGCTGTACGGCAAGTGCGCCTACTACCCGCACGAAGAGGAAGCAAGCGTGTCCGACCGCTTGTTCGAACAAGGTTTGTGCCTGCCTTCCGGATCGAGTCTCAGCGAATCGGATCAGGATTTTGTCATCGGCCTTCTGCTTCATGCTTTGAACGCTTAGAGCGACCCGCAGTTAACGACCATAAGGAGGAATGAATCATGAAAGTGCGTAAAGCGATAATTCCGGCGGCAGGTCTCGGTACCCGGTTTCTGCCAGCTACGAAAGCCCAACCGAAGGAAATGCTCCCGATCGTGGACAAACCGACGATCCAATACATTATCGAGGAAGCCATTTCGTCCGGCATCGAAGATATTCTGATTATCAGCGGACGGGGCAAGCGCGCGATTGAAGATCATTTCGACAAGTCGTTCGAACTGGAAGAAACCCTGGACAAGAAGGGCAAACACGGAGAACTTAAACAAATTCAGGCCATTTCCGACATGGCGAATATTCATTATATCCGGCAAAAAGAACCGAAAGGTCTCGGTCACGCCATCTGGTGCGCCCGCAGCTTCGTCGGCAACGAGCCGTTCGCCGTTCTGCTCGGCGACGATATCGTACAGTCCGAGGAGCCCTGCCTGAAGCAGCTGCTCCGCATTCATTCCCGTTACTCCTCGTCCGTCGTGGGCGTGCAGCGGGTCAGCGACGAGGATGTTTCCAAGTACGGCGTGATCGCGCCGAGAGGCTCCTCCATCGAGCCGGATGTCTTTTTCCTGGAAACACTCGTGGAAAAGCCTTCGCGCAAAGCGGCTCCTTCCAATTATGCGATTATGGGACGCTATGTGCTGACTCCGGAAATTTTCGAAATTCTGGAAAACCAGGCTCCGGGAGCGGGCGGCGAAATCCAGACTGACGGACGCGATCCGCAGCCTGAACGAGCAGAAGCCGGTTGTCGCCTACAACTTCTCGGGCGTCCGTTACGATGTCGGAGACAAATTCGGCTTTATCAAGGCCACCCTGGATTTCGCTCTTCAGCGCGAGGATTTACAGCAGGATTTGCTGGGCTACATTCAATCGGTTCACGAGCAGCATGCTGCGCTTCACAATCCTATCAGTAAGGTGGCGAAGTAGAATGGAAAAAATTACTGTAGTCGGCAGTGGTTATGTAGGGCTTGTTTCCGGAACTTGTTTCTCTGAAATCGGCAACCGGGTTATCTGCTGCGACGTCGATCCGTTCAAAATCGCGATGCTGCGCAAAGGCGAAATTCCGATTTACGAGCCGGGTCTCAAAGAGCTGGTGAAGAAAAACGTCGATGCCGACCGTCTGTTTTTTACTTCCGAAATCGGCGACGCCATCGAGGCGTCGGACATCATTTACATCGCGGTCGGTACGCCGATGGGTGAAAACGGCGAAGCCGATATGCGCTATGTGCACGAGGTTGCCCGTACGATCGGCCAGCATTTGAACAGCTACAAAATTATCGTGAACAAAAGCACGGTTCCCGTCGGAACCGGGGAGCAGGTCCGGCAGATTATTATGGAAAACCGGAAAAACCGGTTCGTCCAGTTCGACGTCGTTTCCAATCCCGAGTTTTTACGTGAAGGGTCTGCCATCGAGGACTGCATGAATATGGAACGTGCCGTTATCGGCGCCACGAGCGACAAGGCGGCCAAGCGGATCGCCGATCTTCACGCCCCTTTCCGCACCCGCATCTTCCAGACGAATCTGGAGAGCGCGGAAATGATCAAATATGCGGCCAACGCTTTTCTGGCCACCAAGATTTCTTTTATCAACGGGATCGCCAACGTCTGCGAACGTGTCGGCGCCGACGTCACTTCGGTTGCGGCTGGTATGGGTCTGGACAGCCGGATCGGCGCTAAATTCCTGCAGGCGGGCATCGGCTATGGGGGAAGCTGCTTCCCCAAAGACACCTTCGCGCTTTCTTATATCGCCGAAGAAGCGGGTTTCGATTTCTCTCTGCTGAAATCGGTTATCGCTGCGAACGACGAACAGCGGTTCGTCGTCGTGGACAAATTAAAGCAGGCGCTCGGCTGCCTGGAGGGCAAAAAGATCGGCGTTCTCGGACTGGCCTTCAAGCCGAACACGGACGATATGCGCTACGCCCCGTCCTTGACGATTATTCCGGAACTGGTCCGGCTCGGCGCCTCCGTGCGTGCCTACGATCCGATCGCGATGCAGGCCGCGCGAAATCAGATCGCCGAGTATTACGAAGATTTCGAGGCGCTTGAAGAAGCATTGGAAGGCTGCGATGCCTGCCTCATTTTGACGGAATGGAGCGAGATCGTCGAAATGGATCTGGCCCGTGTGAAACAACTGCTGACGGCTCCGATTATCGTGGACGGGCGCAACTGTTTCTCTGTCCGGGAGATGAAGGAACGGGAGTTCGTCTATTATTCCGTCGGGCGCCCCGCCGTCACAACCGGAAGCGCAAGTGCCAGTGCGGCCAAAACCGTCTCACTCTAAGCTTTTGTGGATTTGCCTGTATTGCTGTGGACGCTGCTCGTCTTCCATTGGTCTCATTAATCGTTTCGCGAGCAGAGCATGCAGCCTTTATTGCATAAACTTTTCACAAAGGAGGAGATTCATGATTATTTCCCGCAGGTGACGGTGCGCTATCATCATACGATTATCCGGGCGCAGTCCGATCCGATGCGATTCATCGAATTTATTTTCCGTAAAACAGCCCATCTGGTTGTTTATGCCGTACTTGCCGCACTTGCGTACCGGGCTCTTTCTCTTATGGGAAACGGGCGCGGAAAGCGGCTGCTCTTTTCCTTGTTGTATGTCATCTTGATCGCAACGGGCGATGAATGGGTTCAATCGGCTGCAGCAATGCGTACCAGCGCAATACAGGATGTTATCTTGGATACGGCCGGAGGCTTGGCGGGACTTGCGGCAGCCGTGTGGGCGGTGCCGGAGGGGATTCGGTTTTGGCGGGCAAGCAACCGGATTAAAAGGCGGGAGGCCGGAAGATGAACAAACGACGCCGCTTGTTCCTTTGGCTGGGGACAGGCATCCTTTTAGCGGGAATGGCGGTAAGTTTTGCCGCTGACATGATTTCGGATGAGATAATCCGGACGGCGGCCTCCGCCGGCTTAGGTCGGGAGGACGCCGAAGCGGCCGCGCCGGGCAGAGAAGCGCCCGAGAGCCGCACGGATTCGGATGGCGGGGTGCCGGCTTCGCCCGGTACGGCCGCGCAGGACGTCTCCCGCCCGCAGGAAGCTTTCCCGGGCGTGAAAGCCGTGCCGGGCAGCGGGGAAGCTCCCGCATCTGCGGTGCCGTCCGCCAAGCCGTCCCCGGGTGAGGCAGAGCGCCGAACGTCCGGACCGGCGGAGGCCGGAAGCGGGAGCGGAAGCGCGAAGACCCGCTCCCAAGATCCGGCAGCCATACCGGCGGACCGGGCCGAGCGTGTAAGCGGGGAGATTTCCTGGGCGGAGCGGATGAAAATTACATCTGTGCTGCTGAAACGGCTGCAGGCAAGCGACATCAAGCAGCTAAGCCTCCTGATGCAGAACGGCGTGTCACGTGAGGAAAAGAAAAAGGCGAAAGCGATTATTCTGGCCAAACTGAGCGAAGACGAGTATAACGAGCTGATCGCCATTGCGGGCAAATACGGCTTAAGCAAAGGCAAGTCGTACCGGCAATCCGTTAACGAGTAAGCTCCGGTTTCGGCAGAACGCACGCCAAGAGGAGAGTGTAAGTGTGAAAAAGTTAAATAAAGCGCTCGTGGCCGCACTGCTGCTGACCCTGTTATCCCCGGCTTTCCAGCCGGGACAGGCAAATGCGCAAGCGGCGGTCAACCAGAATGCCCGTGCGAGTTTCGACCAGTTCGCCAATAACGTGTGGGGCTTCCTGAATGAATACCTGCTCCCGATTCTTACGGGCGCCAATCAGAAGTTCCCTATCCCTAAACCGGAGCCTAAGCCTGTCCCGACACCGGTTCCGACGCCTGTCCCGACACCAGTTCCAACACCGGTCCCAACACCGGTTCCGGATTCCGGTAACGGGAAAGGGCAGAATAACGGAAACGGCCAAGACAAAGGTCCGGACAAGGATACCGACAAAGGCAGCCAGACCGGCGGCAACGGCCAAGATAAAGGAAACAACGGAAACAACGGAAACAACGGAAACAACGGAAACAATGGAAACAACGGCCAAGGGAATGGCCAAGGCAACGGTAATAATGGCAATAACGGTAACGACAACAATGGCAACAACGGCAACGGCCAAGGCAACAATGGCAATGGTAACAATGGCAATGGCAATGGTAACAACGGCAACGGTCAAGGTAACGGTAACGGCGGCAAGGACCGTGACGACCGGTACGACTCCATCAACAAAGAAACGATTCAGAAGCTGAATGCGCTGAAATCGGCGTGCCAGCGTGATCTCGTTTCTTACGCGATCCAGTTTTCACAGGCGAGGACAACGCATCAGAAATCCACTCTTTATAAGGAAGCTTCCGAGCGCTTCGCCCAGTGCGTGTCCGATTTCAGGGATATTGTGGGCAGTGCCCGGAATACGCTTCAGAATGAAGGATTCAGCACCGACATTATCAACGAGTATCAACGCGAGTACGATATTCAGATGGAGACGGGCCGCATGCTGCTTGATACCATTGTGAAGTAAAAAAGTACGGCCGGTGACGCATCCAGCGTTGCCGGTTTTTTCCGTCTTTTTTCGCAAACCTTCTATTATTAATAGACGTCCAGAAGAAACCCGAGATAGGCCAAAAAAAGCACGAACAAAAGAAAAACATCCAGGCCGTTGGGAAAGATCAGCGTGCGGACAAACTGAATACAGATGAGCGGGAAAAGCACGCCCCGAACGGTGTACCGGGTTTTCCACCACCATTTTTGCATGAGTATCCCCCTCCGATAATAAAAATTTCCGCTACCAGTTTATGCGGGCGCCTTCATGGATATGATGGGTAATAGCCTTTTCGCATTGAAAAGATTGACGTTTTTAGTCCGTTTGGTTTATCATAAAGTGTAATTTAACGGTTTGCTTTACAAACATTTTTCATTACGTTGAATCGACGTGGATGGGGAGTAGTAGACGGCGAGCCCTTCAGAGAGTGGAATTGCAGCGCTGGAAGGTTCCACAGGGAAACGAACGGCCGTACGAAGTCGCCCCGGAGTTGTTTGCGTGAGCACTCATCCGCTTTAAGGCGGGAAAGTGTAGCGTGAACCGGCCCGCACCGTTATATGCGTCTCAAGTGTCACGTTTCGCTCGTATCGGGAGCAGGCGTGAAATGAAGGTGGTACCACGGAAGCACATCCTTTCGTCCTTTGCGGCGAAGGGATTTTTTTGTTAGCTGGAACAGCTGCGCAAGGTACTTGAATGGAGGAAATGGACTATGGCAGAAACAAGCGATAAAAACTCGGTATCCATGCCGACAACCTACGATCCCTCGCAAAGCGAGAAAAAATGGTACGACTACTGGATTTCTAACGGATATTTCCGTGCAGGACAACGTCCGGACGCGGAAACCTATACGATTGTAATCCCGCCGCCGAACGTAACGGGAATGCTGCACCTGGGCCATGCGCTCGATTTTACGCTGCAGGATATTCTGGTGCGCACGAAGCGGATGCAGGGCTATGACGCGCTCTGGCTTCCGGGCTCCGACCACGCGGGTATCGCCACACAGACCAAGGTGGAGCAGAAACTGCGCGAAGAAGGGCTTTCCCGCTACGACCTCGGACGTGAGAAATTCCTGGAGAAAGTGTGGGAATGGAAAGACCTGTATGCGGAAACCATCCGCGAGCAATGGGCGAAAATGGGCTTTTCCCTCGATTATTCCCGTGAACGGTTTACGCTCGACGAAGGCTTGTCCAAAGCCGTGCGCGAAGTTTTCGTGAGCTTGTACAACAAAGGTCTTATTTACCGCGGAAAATATATTATCAACTGGGACCCGAAAGCGCGGACCGCTTTGTCCGACATCGAGGTCGAATACAAAGAAATCCAGGGCAATCTGTATCATCTCGTTTATCCGCTCAAAGACGGCAGCGGCTCCATTACGGTAGCGACTACCCGTCCGGAAACGATGCTGGGCGATACGGCCGTTGCCGTTCATCCGGAAGACGAGCGCTACAAGCATATGATCGGAAAAATGCTCGTGCTGCCGGTGGTCGGCCGTGAAATTCCGGTGATCGCCGACGAGTACGTCGAGAAAGATTTCGGAAGCGGCGCGGTTAAAATCACACCGGCGCACGATCCGAACGACTTCGAAGTAGGCAAGCGCCACGACCTGCCGCAAATTCTCGTGATGGACGAATCTGGCACGATGAATGCGAACGCGGGCCCTTACCAGGGACTGGACCGTGCGGACTGCCGCAAGAAAATCGTCGCCGACCTGCAGGAGCAGGGGGTCCTCGTCAAAATCGAGGAACACGTGCATCAAGTCGGACACAGCGAGCGCAGCGGCGCCGTTGTAGAGCCTTACTTGTCCACACAGTGGTTCGTGAAAATGCAGCCGCTTGCCGAGCGCGCCATTGAAGCGCAGAAGAACGGCACCGGCGTCAACTTCGTTCCGGACCGCTTCGAGAAGATCTACCTGCAGTGGATCGAAAATGTACGCGACTGGTGCATTTCCCGCCAGCTCTGGTGGGGACACCGCATACCGGCCTGGTACTGCGCGGACTGCGGCGAGGTGACCGTCGCTCAGCAGGACGCTCATGCCTGCGGGCACTGCGGAAGCGAGAATATCCGCCAGGACGAGGATGTTCTGGACACCTGGTTCTCCTCCGCGCTGTGGCCGTTCTCGACACTCGGCTGGCCGGAGCAGACTGAAGATTTGCAGCGTTACTATCCGACGAATGTGCTTGTAACCGGTTATGACATTATTTACTTCTGGGTCGCCCGCATGATTTTCAGCGGCCTGGAATTTACGGATCAGGTTCCGTTTAAAGACGTACTGCTGCACGGCCTCATCCGCGACTCGGAAGGCCGCAAAATGTCCAAATCGCTGGGCAACGGCGTCGATCCTCTGGAAATTATCGAAAAATACGGCGCGGATGCGATGCGGTATATGCTTTCGACTTCGAGCACGCCGGGACAGGATCTGCGCTTCCGTATCGAACGCGTGGAGCAGACGCGCAACTTCGCGAACAAGATCTGGAACGCTTCGCGTTTCGCGCTGATGAATCTCGAAGGCTTCACGGCCGCGGACATCGATCTGAGCGGCAAGCTTGGAACGGCCGACCGCTGGATTCTGCACCGTTTGAACGAAACGGCCCGCGATGTGACCCGGCTGATCGACCAATACGAATTCGGCGAAACCGGCCGTCTGCTGTATAACTTCATTTGGGACGATCTGTGCGACTGGTACATCGAGTTCAGCAAACTCTCTCTGTACGGGGAGGACGAAGCGGCCAAGAAAACGACGAAATCGGTGCTGGCCTATGTACTTGACCGGACGCAGCGCCTGATTCACCCGTTCATGCCGTTCATCTCGGAAGAGATCTGGCAGCATCTGCCGCACGAAGGCGATACGATTACGCTTGCCGCCTGGCCGGTGTACGACGCGCAGTTCGAAGCGCCGGAAGCGGTGCGCGAAATGGAGCTGCTCATGGACATTATCCGCTCCGTGCGCAACATCCGTGCGGAAGTGAACGTTCCGATGAGCAAGAAAATCGAGCTGCTCGTCAAGCCTTCCGGCCAGGATGTGGAGACGATTCTTGCCCGCAACGAAGAGTATCTCCGCCGTTTCTGCAGCACTTCGGAGCTGAGCATTTCCGCAGGCTTGGCGTCGCCCGATAAGGCGATGACGGCTGTCGTGACGGGAGCGGAGCTTTTCCTGCCGCTCGCGGGACTTATCGACATTGCCCAGGAAGTGGCCCGTCTGGAGAAGGAAATGCAGACGCTCATCGGGGAAGTGACCCGGATCGAGAAGAAGCTTTCCAATGAAGGCTTCATCGCCAAAGCTCCGGCCAAAGTCATTGAAGAAGAAAAAGCGAAAATGGCCGACTACGCGGACAAGCGCGACAAAGTCGTTGCCCGTCTGGCCGAATTGAAAGCCTAAGCCTGCATTATATCGCGGTGCACCCGTCCGGTTGGCGGGGAGCACCGCGATTCACATCAATCAAAGGGATGATAGTCATGGAACAACATACAGAAGCAGCTTCCCCGTTCAAGACTTACACCGAAGCAGTGAACTGGATTACCGGTCTCGTGCCGGTCGGCATCAAACCCGGACTCAAACGAATGGACCTGCTGATGGAGAAATTCGGTCATCCTCACCGGAGACTGAAGTTTATACACGTCGGCGGCACGAACGGCAAAGGCTCGACCTGCGCCTTCCTGACGAAAGTTCTTGTCCGCAGCGGATACGATGTCGGAACCTTTACGTCCCCATATCTCGAAAAGTTTACGAACCGTATACAGTATAACGGTCAAGATATTGAAGAAGAGGCTCTGCTGCTTCTGGCGAACCGGCTGAAACCGATCGCCGACGAACTGGCGGAGACCGAGCTGGGTTCCCCGACCATGTTCGAAATTTGCACGGCGCTGGCGCTTTTGTATTTCGGCACGGTCACGTTCCCGGATTATGTCGTATTGGAAGTAGGGCTCGGCGGCCGGCTTGACTGCACCAACATCGTTTCGCCGGTCATTTCCGTTATCACAAATATCGGCCACGATCATATGGACATTCTCGGCGATACACTGGAACAGGTGGCGCTTGAGAAAGCAGGCATCATTAAGCCCGGCGTGCCTCTGGTCACGACCGTAGAACAGCCCGAGCTTGCGGAACTGTTTATCCGGGATGCGAAGAGCAAACGGACGACCGTCTATCTCCTCGGCAAGCAGTTTACTTACGAGCCCGTTTCGACGGAGCTGGACGGCCAGAAGCTGAACTTCACGGGGCCGTTCCGTTCGATCGAGAACGTGCCGGTTTCCCTCAACGGGGCGCACCAGCTGAAAAATGCCGCCGCAGCGTTAATGACGCTCGAAGTCCTGCGCCAGTATAACGCGCTTATCGTGGACGACGAAGATCTTTTCGCCGCCATGAGCGAAACGCAGTGGCCCGGCCGCCTTGAGATGGTTTCCGGCAATCCGCGGATTCTGCTGGACGGAGCCCATAATCCCGAAGGGGCGCAGACACTGGCCGCCGCTTTGAAAGACACGTATTCCTACAAGAAACTTCATTTGATGGCCGGCATGTTGTCCACGAAGAATCAACCCGGCTATTTCAGGCATATACTACCAATGGTGGATACGCTTATCCTTACGGAACCGGATTTTCATAAAAAAGAAAGTGCGTCCCGTCTGGCCGACCGGGCCCGGGAGACCCTCCGGGAACTGGACGTGAACCGGGATATCGATATCGTGGTGGAACCGGATTGGAAGAAAGCCCTGGAACAATTGAAGCAGCGAACGGGACAGGATGATCTGGCGGTCGTATCCGGCACGCTCTACTTGATTTCCGATGTTCGTTCTTGGCTCTTATACACGACCGACTCTGAAAAAGGATGGTGAGAACGACATTGAATACCCCAGAACACGTACATTTTATCGGCATCGGCGGCTACGGTATGAGTGCGATCGCCAAAGTAATGCTGGAAATGGGTTACCAGGTGTCCGGCTCCGATCTGGCCCAGCAGGAACTGACGGAAAAGCTGAGGGCCAAAGGCGCCCGCGTCTATATCGGGCATGAAGCCCGGAACGTGGACGGAGCGGACCTCGTAGTCTACTCCACGGCGTTGTCCAAGGACAATGTGGAAATGGTCGCGGCCGGAGAGCAGAACATTCCGGTCATTCACCGCTCGCAAATGCTTGCGAGATTGATGAATGAGCGCAAAGGGATCGCGGTCGCCGGAGCGCACGGCAAAACGACGACGTCTTCCATGATCGCGCTTGTGATGGAACGCTGCGGAACCGATCCGACGTATATCATCGGCGGCGAAATCATGAACATCGGTTCGAATGCCAAAGCGGGCAAAGGCGACTACGTAGTGGCCGAAGCCGACGAGAGCGACGGCACTTTCCTGCAGTATCATCCGACGCTGGCGCTCGTGAATAATATCGAGGCGGATCATCTTGAAAACTATGACGGAGATTTCGAGAATCTGAAAAAAGCCTATGCCCAGTTTCTCAGCCAGGTGAGAGAAGACGGCAAGGCGATCATCTGTCTCGATGACGAATATTTGCGGGGCATGCTTCCGCAGATCAAAAGCGAGACCCTTACTTACGCCATTGACCGGGACGCCGACTATGTGGCGACGGATATCGAGCTGGGCGACCGGAAAGTATCCTTCAACGTCCGCCGCGGCGGCGAAACGCTCGGCAAGGTGCGCTTGTCGGTTCCGGGCCGGCACAACGTATACAATGCGATGGCGACGCTGATCACGTGTCTGGAAGCGGGCCTTACCTTCGAACAGATCGCCGGGGCGATCGAGGAGTTCCGCGGCGCCAAACGGAGGTTTCAGGTGCTGGGCGAAGTGAACGACATTCTCGTAATCGACGATTACGCCCATCATCCTACGGAAATCGAAGCGACGATCTCGGCGGCCAAGGCCACCGGCAAGCATCTTATCGCGGTGTTCCAGCCCCAGCGCTATACGCGTACGTTTTACTTATTCGAACAGTTCAGCCATGCTTTCAAAGAGGCGGACGAGGTGCTGATCACCGACATCTACTCGCCGGCCGGCGAGAAACAGATCGAAGGCATCAGCTCCGAGAAGCTCGTCGAACTGATCCGCAAGAACAGCAATCCGAATGTCACCTACATTCCGACCCGCGGCGAAGCGGAAGTCTATTTGACGGACCGCGTTAAACCGGGCGACCTCGTCATCACGATGGGAGCCGGAGACATCTGGAAAACGGCGGACGGTCTCGCGAAAACGCTTCGCGCCCGCTATGAGGCGAACTGAGAACTCTTTTTGCAGTACAATGGAAATATGCGGCACGCCCGCAGTACGAAACCTTCCGCAGCACTCGCTGACGGGAGGTTTTTTGTTGAGGGGAAAGCAGACATTTCGGGCAGGGGGCAGGCCGATTAGTAAGTTCGTCCGCTCGTAAAAAGGAGAAGGGCCGCTTGATTTTTCCGCCGCAACTAACGGCATTTTATCCAAAACGGCGTGAGGCGCATCGCGGACTTGAAAGTCTACTTGCTAGTCTTTCTCATTTTCGCCAGTTCCGCAAAATCGTTTGTGATCCCTATTAATTCCTGTGTTTCGGTTTTTACCAGAATGTAGGTGGGGAACGACGTGATCTTAAACGTTTCCAGAGGCGGGTTGTAAGAAATGATATTAATTCGCGCCCCATTCAGCTGTTCCAACTGTTCCTTCGTTAAATCCGCGTGGGGATTGAATACGTACAAAGTCGTGGACGGTTTGGAGCCCGGGTTTGCCGTAAAAACGATAAAGCCCAAGACAGCGAGTATACTTGCAAGCAGCAAAGTTTTTCTTGTATCGCCAAGCGTCACAATTGGGTTACCTCCGTTATTGTGGTCTGCATACGTATACCTTATACCAACTTTTGGGAAATCTCCAGTCTAGTAAAATTTCCGAGGCCCGGACATATTTTGCCGTTCCCGTTCATAGGCTGATAGCAGAACGCGGATAAGGAGATGGGCCCTATGAATAAAGCGAGAATTTCTTATCGTATAGACGGAAACGACCGGACAAACCGTAAGGAAGATAAATCGGGCGGCAAAATTATTCCCTTAACGAGAGAAGAGTTTTCGGTATCGGAAACGCTTTGGAGAGACGCGGAGGCGGATCGGGCGAAAAGAAACCGGCAAAATCGTAAGGAACCGGAAGGGACAACGGCGCACCCCGAAGAGCTGAATGAGTATACGGCCGATTTCGGTACGTGGCAGAGTCCTTATGATGCCGAAACGGAACGGATCGCCAATCTTATCCGGGAAGCGGAACCGGGTTACCGGGGAGATTCCGGTTATTTTGAAAGCACGATCAACGAACGCTTCAGAGAAGAAAAAGAAAGAAGGCGGGAATACGGGGATTTGGACCGGACCGCGTTCGGGGAACGCAGAGACGAAGATGCCGGGAGGGGGAGAAGGGACTTTGAGGGTCCTTCCGGACAGGCAGACGATTATACGGATTACCGGTTTACGGAAGAACCGGCAGCAGAGCGAGCCCATGAGGATGAACGGGGACGCCGGGAGCGCTACCCCCTACCGTCCAACCTGGGCTGGCCGGAGGATCCCATCGGCTTTATCGATCACGGGACGGCTTCCTTGCCGGGCTATAACAGCCTGTATGCTCCACAAGAAGACGAGCGGGAAGATGACCGTCAAGCCCGTTCCGCACCCGGCGGTGTGCCGGTGCCGGATACGAGGGAGAGAAGGAGCGCCGGGGAGAGGGACTACTATGAACGGCAGCTTGCGGAATCGCCCCCTTCCTCTTCCGGGCGGAACCGGAGCGGGAACCGAAACCGGGAAGAGTCCGCCTACTATGAAGACGAGCCGCCGGCGTACCGCAGGGAGCCTGTCTATGAGGATCCGTACAACCGTCTTCATTGGGAGGAACCCCAAAAATCGGGCGTACGCGTTTCCCGGACCGGTAGGGGAGGCTTACTGCGCATCGCCACGTCGGTGGCGGGAGCGATGGTAACCGGGGCGGCCTTCGGCTATTTTGTCCTTTCCATGTTCTCGGGCGGCGCGGAAAAGCCGATCACGATCGACGCGGGTCCCGCCGCGACCGCCCAGGCCCAGCCGAGTCCCGGTACGGTCACGCCGCTCAAGCCGGATGCCTCCTCACCGGCCGCTTCCGCACCGGCGGCCTCCGCGCCTGCCGCCGTCTCGCCGGCCGGCGGGCCGACTGCGGCGGCGTCCATCCCGGCGCGCTCCTACACCGTGCTGCAGAACGGCATCTTCAGCACGCCGCAGAGCGCGGAGACCGCCCGCTCCGACGCGCGGGGCAAAGGCGCCGCGGCGGTAGCGGAACCCGGCACGAAGACGACGGTATACGTCGGATTGGCCGGGAGCAAGGAGGACGCCGCGAAGCTGAAAACCGCCCTTGCCGCCAAGAAAATCGAAGTCTTCGCGAAGCCGCTCGATCTTCCCGCTGTCGGCAAGGTGTACTGGAAGAGCGGCAGCGCCCAGCCGCTCGCGGATTATCTCGCGCAGGGCGCGAAGGTCGCCGGCACGGCCGGCAACCTGTCCGCCGCGAAGATGGCGGAGGCTGCGCCGGGCGCGCTCGACGCGGCCGCGCTGCAGCCGCTCGACGCCGCCGCCAAGGCGTGGGCGGCCCTGCAGCCGGCGGTAGCCGCGGGAATCCCCGACGCGGCCAAGCCGCAGATCGAGGAGATGAACGCGGCTCTCGCCAAGGCGGTGGCAAAGCTCGGCGAGTACGGCAAATCGCCGTCCGCCCCGCTTCTGGCCGAAGCCCAGGAGGCGCTGATGCGGTACGTCTTCGCCGAGAAGCGTCTGATGCAGCAGCTCACGGCCGCATCGGCGTAGGCTCAAGCCGCAACTCCATACACACAAAAACACGGCCTGCGAATTTTGCGGGCCGTGTTTGTTTTAGGGCTGGAGCTTGGAGTAGCGGTCCATCATGACGGCAATCTCCGCCCGGGTTATGTAACGGTTCGGTTTGAATTCCGCCGGGCTTGTCCCGTCGACGATACCGGCTTTCGCAAGCGTGTAGACCGCGCCCGCACACCACATCGAGGCGGGAACGTCGGAGTAAACGTCCTGGCCGGTCGGAGGCGTCAAAGTAGGCGAGCCTTTCATTTCGCGAAGCCGCTGAAGAATCGCGGATACCTCGCCGCGGGTGATCGACTGGTTCGGGCGTACGGTACGATCCGCGTACCCGTCGAGCAGTCCGAGGCGGACAGCTTTGGTCATCACCGGATAGGACCATTGGGTCGTTTTCAAATCGCTGAAAGCCGGTGCGGGTACGGAATTTCCCGTCCCTAGCAGGCCGTCGAACCCGAAGACGCGGTCCATCACGGTTACGAACTCCGCGCGTGTCAGGGCCCGGTTAGGCTCGAAACTGTTCCCGATGCCTTCCATCCAGCCTTTGTCTTTGATGCGCAGGATAGCTTCGCGTGCCCAGTGCCCGGCCGTATCCGGGAAAACCGGCGGCTGGTAGGAAACGACTCCGTCCGCGATCGCTTTTGCCATTTTGGTGCGGAATGCGGGATCGGCCAGCATATCCGCTTCTTTTTTATTGCTCAAAAATCCGGTTTCGACAAGAATGCTCGGTATGTTTCCTTTACGGACGACGTAAACCGCGCTCGGCACCAAGCCTTGATCCTTCAATCCGGTTTGGGACAGAACGGAGCTTAACACCTTTTGAGCCAGCAGCCTGCTGGAAGGCGTAAGGGCTTCCATTTCCGGACTGGCGGGATAGTCCTCCTGGGGATAACGGCTGTCGTAATAGAGAACCTGAGAACCGTTAGCGGCCGAGCTCGGATTCGAATTGGCATGCACCGATACGAAAACGTCCGCTTTCTGGGCATTTGTAAATTGAACTCTCTCGTCAAGGGACAAATAACGGTCATCCGACCGGGTCATTACGACTTCGACGCCTTTCTTCTTGAGCTCGTCGCGGAGCTTCAGAGACACGTCGAGGTTGACCGTTTTTTCATTGAGACCGTTTACACCGATGGTTCCCGGATCTTTCCCCCCGTGACCGGGATCGACGACAACCTTGTAAGCCATCGCCTCGTAAGGAAAGACCAGCAGAAGCGCGAGGGTCAGCCCTGCTAATTTTGTAGTTTTTTTCATCCTGTTTTTCCCCTCCCGTTTCCAATTGTACAGGGACTTTCCAGGTTAGTAAGCCGGAAATATGTTACAAATTGTTGTTTTTACGGATTGATGCCTAACGTGCCGCTTCGTATAATAAGGGAGAAACAAGGGAAGAGAGAGGATAACGGATGAAGAAAAACGGCTTCACCCTCGTTCTGTTTTTACTGATCGGTCTTGTCGTCGGCATCATTGTGGGACAACTGCTCGCACCGGTCAAAGCACTGGCGTTCCTGACCAAAACGACGGATATCGTCTGGCAACCCAAAGCGGACCTGCAGGTCATCCAGTATGATATCCTTTTGCAGATTAAACTGAATTTGTGCAGCATTTTGGGCCTCGCGGCCGCATTCTGGCTGTACCGTAAGGTATAGTCCCTGAGAAAACGCATTTAAATGTTTTGAGAAAAATGGAGGCAACCCTTATGAGCCGATCCGGCAGCGCGCCCTATGAGCAGGGCATTAAACTGATTCTCGCATCCTCCTCGCCCAGACGGCGGGAGCTGTTGAAAGGGATGGGGCTGGATTTTGAAATTATATCCAGCGATGCGGATGAGACCGTGGAGGAGAGCCTGAGTCCCCGGGAGATCGTCGAGACGCTTGCCGTGCGCAAAGCGGAAGCGGTAACGGCCGCCCTGCCGGGTTCATACGCACCGGACAGAACCGTCATTATCGGTTCCGACACGATTGTGGTGCTGGACGGGGAAGTACTGGGCAAGCCGAAGGACGAAGGGGATGCTCTGCGCATGCTTTCCGCACTGCAGGGCCGCACTCACGAGGTTTACAGCGGAGTCGCCTGCCTGAGCGCGGACCGCAGCAGCATATCGGTCAGGCACCGCCGGACGAAAGTCACGATGAAGCCGATGGACGAGGAACGGATCCTTCGTTATATCGCGACGGGCGAGCCTTCGGACAAGGCGGGCTCTTACGCGATTCAGGGGATCGGCGCCACATTGATCGAAGGGATAGAAGGGGATTACTTCAATGTCGTCGGTCTTCCGGTGTCACTTCTGAGCGAGATGCTTGAGCCGTTCGGCATCCGTGTCGTCTAGGTAAATGTCCCTAGCACTGAACCGTTTTCATTAAGAGCCGATTCTGCTACAATAGAGAGAACATCAGGAGAAAGGAGGGCTATGTCATGAACAGCGAGTTTACGATTGCCGTGCACAGTCTGGTGCTTCTTGCCCATCTGCCGGAACACATGGCATCGAGCGATGATATTGCTTCCAACGTTTGCACCCATTCCGCGCGTATACGCAAAATTATGGGCTGTCTGCGCAAAGCCGGTTTTGTCCGCACCAAAGAAGGCTGCGGAGGCGGATTTATTCTTAATCACGATCCCGATGAGATTACGCTCGGCGATATTTATCAGCTAACTTCGCTCGGCACCCTCAAACCGAACTGGTGCTCAGGCGACCAGGGGAATGACTGTCTTGTTTCTGCGAACATGCAGAATGTGATGGACAACATGCTGGATGGAGCCGAACAGAACATGATTCAATATTTGAAAGGCGTGACGATCGGCAGCATGCTCCGTACGTTGAACGAGACGGAGAAGAAATCCGCCGATGCCGAGAAGAATCTGATTTCCTGAAGCGGTCCTGGCCTGCGCTTCGCATTCAAAAGGGCATAGGACCCGCTTTATTGTACGATACATGAGGAAAAGACACCCGGTGCTGCGAAGGCGGCGCGGCCGCGGCTTTCACGGACATGGTATTTCTCGTCAGAGAGACGCTTGCCGATCCGACCGCCTGTCTTCCTGGGCATCTCCCTCCTGCTGTCCTTTTCGCTATTACATTGCCTGGTTTGTTTAAATGCCTTAACCCGATTGTACTCTTCCGTGTACTCCGTCTTCCTTCCGCTTTTGAGCCCCAGCGCTCTTGCTTTTTACCTCTTGTCTCCATTCCTTCACGCGTCAACCGCTTCCGCTTGTCTCTTTCGCATTCCGCTTTATCTTCCTTTTCCGCAAAAAAGAGTTGTTCTCCCAATCCGTTATTTCACTTTGTCAGATCTCCGCCACACCGCTATTAATCAACCTGCCGTGTCTTAAAAAAGCCATCCGTTTTGTCTCCCGAACCGAACCTAACCCGCCGTCAGAATGTTTGCCTGCGCTTCATCTTTTGTATTTTTTGCCGAGGTGTGCAGACTTTTTTAGGACCTGTGTCGTCCTATTTAACAGCCCCTCTGTCTTTTAATGGTTTAGTGCGGTTTTATATGGGGACCGCATAGGTATAAATGAACGATCTCATGCAAGTTTTCGCAAGACTTTCCGATCCGGTCACCGGCAGTCTTATGTCTGCGGATGATCCCGTAAACCCGGATCCGGATAACGCCGGATGAAGACAGCAAAAAGCCCGGCAGACGGCGCTTTCCGGACAATGGGTAACGGTTTTGAAGGAAATGTTGGAAATTGGCCTGAGAACATACCGGAAGAGGGGAATATATGATATCATCAATTGTCACCTTGCGTGAAATTCCGCCGGAAGAGAGACCCCGCGAAAGAATGATGCAGCTCGGGGCTTCGTCGCTCAGCAGTGCCGAACTGCTGGCTATCCTGGTCCGTACGGGAACATACTCCGAGTCCGCTTTGGCGCTTGCACAGCGGATTCTTTCCGAAACGGGAGGACTCCGGGGGTTAGTCGAAGCCAGCCGGGAAGAGCTTGTCCGAATCAAGGGGATAGGCGACGCCAAGGCGCTCCAGATTATGGCGGGAATCGAGCTGGGAAGACGGATTTCCCGGACACGCACGGAAGAAATCACGACGGTGCGATCTCCGTTTGATGTTTTTGATCTGCTTAAGGACGAACTGCGCTATTTGCAGAAAGAACACTTCGTTTGTTTGTTCCTCAATACGAAAAACCACATCATCGGACGCGAAACGCTGTCCATCGGAAGTTTGAACGCCTCCATTGTGCATCCGCGCGAAGTTTTCCGCGCCGCGATTCAGCGCAGCAGCGCCTCCATCGTTTGTGTACATAACCACCCCAGCGGGGATCCAACGCCAAGTCCACAGGACATTGAACTTACGCACAGGCTGACAGAAGCCGGTGATATTATAGGAATCGAAGTCCTCGATCATATTGTCATCGGAGATGACCGCTATGTCAGTTTGAAGGAGCATGGTCATATGTAATATAATAAAGATTATGTTCGTGGAAAGACCCCTAATTTCGACAATGACTACGAAAACTATGACGAAACAATAAACCGTCGGTATTTTTTTGCTGCCATTTAAGCTTTAAGCAGTTAATCAGAGAGAAGATGGATTTTGGGAAGGAGCCGTTTTATTATGTTCGGAGGTTTTACAAAGGATTTAGGTATCGATTTGGGTACTGCAAATACATTGGTGTATTTGAAGGGCAAAGGAATTATCGTGAGGGAGCCGTCGGTAGTCGCCATCCGCACGGATACGAAAATCATTGAGGCCGTCGGCGACAACGCGAAGAAAATGATCGGACGTACGCCGGGCAACATCCGTGCCATTCGTCCCATGAAAGACGGCGTAATCGCGGATTTCGAAACGACCGCCACGATGATCCGTTATTTCTTACGTCAGGCACAGAAGGATCGTTTCATGTTCCAGCGCCATCCGAATGTTATGGTCTGCGTACCTTCCGGCATTACGGCCGTCGAGAAGCGCGCCGTGGAAGACGCGACCAAGCAGGCCGGCGCACGTGACGCTTACACGATCGAGGAGCCGTTCGCGGCCGCAATCGGCGCGGATCTTCCCGTGTGGGAACCGACGGGAAGCATGGTTGTGGACATCGGCGGCGGTACGACCGAAGTGGCCGTTATTTCCCTCGGGGGAATCGTGACGAGCCGTTCTATCCGCATCGCGGGCGATGAGATGGACGAAGCCATCACCCAGTACATCAAACGCACCTACAACCTGATGATCGGCGAACGCACGGCCGAAACGCTGAAAATGGAAGTAGGCTCCGCCCTGCCGATGGAACAGCCGGAATTTCTCGAAATCCGCGGCCGTGACCTCGTGACAGGTCTGCCGAAGACGATTTCCGTCACTTCCGACGAAATTACGGAAGCGTTGACCGACACCGTGAACGCTATCATCGACGCGGTTAAAGTGACGCTGGAGAAGTGTCCGCCGGAGCTGGCCGCCGACATTATGGACCGCGGTATCGTGCTGACGGGCGGCGGAGCCCTTCTGCGCAATCTCGATAAGCTGCTTGCGGGCGAAACCGGAATGCCGGTTATCGTTGCGGATAATCCGCTTGATTGTGTAGCCATCGGGACCGGCCGCGCCCTGGATCATATCCATCTGTTCAAAGGTGCCAAATCCGGCGCCAAATACAGACGCTAAGTCTGACTGTGCCGACGTGAGAAGGTGTTGAATTGTTGAAATTCATGGGGAACAAGAGGCTGATGGTTCTGCTGGTGGGTCTCATCTGTTTTTTCATCCTGATGGGACTTACGCTTAGCGGACGGACGAAATTTTACTGGCCGGAAAAATTTCTGAAAGATTCGATCGCCTGGACGCAGAGCGTGTTTTACAGACCGGCAGCGGGCGTGGCCGGCTTCTTCGAGGACGTCGGCAAGCTTAAAACCATCTATGACGAGAATCAGATCTTGAAAAAAAGACTGACCGACTACGCACTCGCCACCCAGCAGCTAAATGCGCTTGAAGACGAGAACAAACGCTATAAAGAAGCCTTGGGCTTCACGGAACGCCAGAAACAGGTGTCCAATTATAAATACCGGATTGCCGATGTAATCGCGGCGAGTCCCGATCCTTATAACGGAACCATCACCGTAAATCTGGGCGAGAAAGACGGCATCCGGCCCAATATGGCCGTTATTAACGTAGACGGTCTTCTCGGACGGGTGCTCACCGTAACGGAATTTACCTCCAACGTACAGCTTCTTACGGATTTGAGCGATACGAACAACAAGGCTCCCGCTATTTCCGCAACCGTCAAAGGCAAGGAGTACAAATCCGCCGAGGGTCAAGGTTCCTACGGGATCATTGAGTCGTACGACAAGGAAAAGGGCCTGCTCGTTATGAACAAAATCGACCAGAACGACCAGCTTGCGGTCGGTGACACCGTCATTACTTCCGATATCGGCAAAGTATTTCCGAGCGGTATTCCGGTAGGAACGGTCGTTTCCCGCGAGCCCGGGGATTTCGGGATTACCCAGAAAGCGATGATTAAGCCTTTCGCTGACTTCAGACATATCCGGGAAGTATTTATCATCGAAATACCCGAGGTGAAATAGCCATGGTACGCAACTCGCTCTGGCTCATTCTGTTCTCGCTGCTCATATTGGAAGGATCGCTGATTCACTGGCTGATTCCGGATTCCTGGCAGCAAAGCGTCCGGATCTCTTCCAATTTTATGCTGATCATTATTTTGTATATCGGACTTTATTTGAACCGGCATTCTGCACTGCTGTACGGCCTCGGTTTCGGGCTGCTTCACGATTTCGTCTATTTCGGACACATACTCGGCGTCTACTCCTTCGGATTCGGATTGGTCGGCTACATAGCGGGGCTTCTTCCCCGCAGGCAGACGAACCTCATTTTCACCACTTTGATGACGATGGGGGTCGGCGTTCTTATTTTCGAAATTATCAAATTCGGAATCAACCGGTTATTTAACATCGTAACGGTGAATTTCCAGTTTGCGTTTACCCATATTATGCTGCCGAGCGTGCTGTTCAATATGCTGTTCGCCCTGGCGGTGTACATTCCGATGCGCAAGCTCATGGAAGCCCTGCAAGGCCAAGGATCCCGGGCGGAACATTAATTTTGACCGTTCGTTTTCACCCGGCAGGAAAATCCGGACAGCAGGCCGAATTGTATGGGTTGGGAGGTTGGAACGTTTATGACGACGGCAGGTAAACATCATGTGATTATAAAAGGAGTCAAAGACGGCCTGAACTTTCTTCTCGACGATTCATGCGAGCTTGCGACTGTCCTCGAAGAACTGCGGCACAAGGTGGAGAGTACTCACGACCGCATTCTGACCGGACCTATCGTGCGTGTTCATGTCAGACTCGGCAAACGCAGCGTCAGTGACGAGGAGAAGGAAGAAATCCGGGCCATCATCGGACAGAAGGGCAACCTGCTCATTCAGTCCATTGAATCCGATGAACCGGAGCCGCTTGTCGGAACGGCTGCTCCCATTACGATGCTTAAAGGGATGGTCCGGTCTGGACAGACACTTAAACATGAAGGCAATCTGCTGTACATGGGGGATGTCAATCCCGGAGGCACGATCCTGTGCACCGGCAGCATCTATATCATGGGTTCCTTGCGGGGAATGGCACATGCGGGTGTGGACGGGGACGAGGCCGCGATCGTTGCGGCGTCGCATATGCGTCCGACTCAGCTGCGCATTGCCGGCGTAATCAGCCGTCCTCCGGACGAATGGGGATTCCAGGAAGCATTTATGGAATACGCCTACATCAAAGAAGGGCGTATGGAAATTGATAAATTGAACGGACTGCACCGTATGGTGCTTGCTTAATAGCCGGATGGCCTTTTTGCAAACCGGCTGCACGCAATTATCGTAACGCTGAGGAGTGAATACCATGGGAGAGGCAATCGTTATCACTTCCGGAAAAGGCGGCGTCGGCAAAACGACCACGTCGGCCAATGTGGGGACAGCACTCGCTCTGCAGGGCAAGAAAGTATGTATGGTCGATACCGACATCGGATTGCGAAACCTGGATGTGGTTATGGGACTGGAGAACCGGATCATTTATGACCTGGTTGACGTTGTGGAAGGACGCTGCAGGCTTCCTCAAGCGCTGATCAAGGACAAAAGGTTTGAAGAACTGTATCTGCTTCCGGCCGCACAAACCAAAGACAAGCATGCCGTTTCCCCGGAGAGCGTTAAGGATATCGTGCTGGAACTCAAAAAAGATTTCGATTTCGTCATCATCGACTGCCCTGCCGGAATCGAGCAGGGTTTCCGCAACGCGGTGGCCGGAGCTGACAAAGCGATCGTCGTCACGACCCCCGAAAATGCGGCCGTACGCGATGCGGACCGGATTATCGGCCTGCTGGAGAACGAGAAAATTCATGCTCCGAAGCTGATTATTAACCGGATTCGCCAGAACATGGTCAAAAAAGGCGAAATGCTCGATATCGACGAGATCTGTTCCGTACTGGCGATCGACCTTCTGGGGATCGTGCCGGATGATGAGCATGTCATTAAGGCGGCAAATTCCGGCGAACCGACCGTAATGAATCCGACCTCACGGGCAGCTATCGCTTACCGCAATGTCGCACGACGCATACTTGGCGAATCGGTCCCTCTTATGCCGCTTGACGAAAAGCCGGGTATGCTGGCTAAATTGAAAAAGTTTTTTAAATTAGGATGAGTGCGATATGCTTGCCAAATTAAAAAAATTAGATTTGACCATCATTTTTTTGCTGATGGTGTTAATTACTATCAGTTCCTTTTTGGTATACAGCGCGGATATAGACGACCCTAACATTCATGTAAATTGGACGAAAACGATCATCATTTACGTTATTGCTTTATTCGCCCTAACCGCTTGCAGCTTTTTGGATTATAGGATCCTTATCCGGTTTTGGATGTTTCCTTATTTGATCAGCATCGGGCTGCTTGTTTTTGTACTTAAAGTAGAAGCGATCAATGGGGCGAGCGGATGGATCCAAATAGGGGACTTCCTGTTTCAGCCGGCCGAGCTTTGTAAGCTTTGTGTCATCATTGCACTTGCTGCCTGGCTCCGCAGAAAGAATGAAGAAGACCTCCAAATCATTAAAGATGTGATCCCGATGGGATTGCTAACCTTACTTCCTTTTGCCTTAGTCTTTATTCAACCTGACTTGGGGAATGCGATCATCCTAATCGGTGTTCTTATCGGAATGCTATGGATAGGAAACGTTAAATATTCTCATGCGCTCATCGGTCTTATCGTTTTCGGGGGCGGAATGTTTTTATTCTTCTATTTCTACTCCATGCATCCGAAAGAGATCAGTGGGTACCTGATTGAGAATTTCCATTTTAAACAGCACTGGTTTAAACGGATCGACACGTTTTTAGATCCGTCTACGGCAAGCTTAAACGACCGTTACCAGATGGAAAACTCATACAGAGCGATCGGTTCCGGCGGTTTGACGGGTGAAGGTTACTTGAACGGAAGCTCCATTCATTCCAACTTTATTCCTTACGCGTATTCGGACTCCATCTTTGTCGTGGTCGGGGAGGAATTCGGCTTCCGCGGAGCTGCCGTGCTCCTGATGCTCTATTTTTTTCTCATCTACAGAATGATCCTGATAGCTATACAAAGCAAGAACCGAATCGGCTCCTATCTGGTTGTCGGAGTTGTAGCCATGTATGTCTTCCAGATATTCGAGAATATCGGCATGCTGATTGGGTTGATGCCTTTGACCGGTATCACACTTCCTTTTATCAGCTATGGGGGAACGTCTTTGTTAATCAATATGCTTTGTATAGGAATGGTACTAAGCGTTAAAATCCACGATCACGCCATAGAAGACGATAAATAAACAGGCCGGTGAGGCCTGTTTTTTGTATGCTCATATTTCGTACAAGCCGCTCATATGCTGTAGTAAACAAGCCCCGCCTCACAGGAGGTTAAGTCATGGAGAATAAGCATAACGTGCGCCAGCGCAGATTGGAAAAAATCAGGAAGCTGCAGGAGAACCCGCCTGATAAATCTCTACGTCATCGGCAGCCAAACGAACTTATGTCCTTTGAGAGCAGGGCTTCAGAAGTGGAGCCTATGCCTGCCATTCTTCCTTTAATCGGGAAGGGGCAAGATTTTGACGACAGATGGAACGACCCTGAATATGTATGGAAGCAAAAAATGCAGCGCGAGCTCGGGCTGCCCGGCGGTTACTATGCCCGCGGACCCGGCGATAAGGACACTGGGGACGGAGGCGGATACAATCCGCGTACTCCTTACCGCGTCCGGTTCCTGCGGCAGCTGGTCGCCAGTGCCATGCTTTTCGGTCTGATCTGGGGAATGTTTCAGCTTCAGCATCCCTTGATCGAGCGAGGGAAAGGATATGTCACGGCGGCCCTCCGTGAACCGCTCGATTTTCAGCAGTTGTCCGCCTGGTATCAGAAAACGTTTGCCGGGGCTCCCTCTTTTATTCCGGCCTTTCATTCGGATGAAGAAAATCCGGCCGTAAAAGCGGATGCCCAGAAACGCTCCTATTTTGTCCCCCTGAAAGGAAAAATCCACGAGACCTACACGGCTGACAAGCCTTTTATAAGCGTGGCGGCCGAGCCTCATACTCCCGTGTACGCACTCGATGCGGGACAAGTCACCTTTGCGGGCCCCAAAGACGAGACGGGCTACACGGTCATCATCCGTCATCCCGGAGGGCTGCAGTCCGAGTACGGACAGATCGAGCAGTCCCGCGTCGAGGTTAACGACTGGATCAAAGGGGGCGAAGCCATCGGTCAAGTGTCCAGAGACAGCAAGAGCGATAAAGGGCTTCTCTATTTTGCCGTCCAAAAGGAAAGCCGTTACGTGGACCCGGCAGGTGTGATCCCGTTTGAATAACCGGCTGCAGGTACGCTTCCGCTTCCATCCCCTTTTTACCATCGTGATGCTGCTTTCACTGGCAACCGGACATTTTCTGGAATCGGCCACATTGTTCGGTATCGTTTTTCTTCATGAGCTTGGCCATTTCGGAGCGGCGGTTGCTTTCGGCTGGAGGGTGCGGGAGGTCCGTCTGCTGCCGTTTGGAGGCGTACTTGTCGTTGACGAATTGGCTTCCGTTCCTCTGCGGGAAGAAATGATCGTTGCGCTGGCGGGGCCGCTCCAGCATCTCTGGCTGATCGCTCTCGGTTTCCTCTGCCGCTTCCTCGAAGCGGGGGACCCGGAATGGTGGTCCTATTTTATCGAAATTAACGCCGTTATCGCTTTGTTTAACCTGCTTCCGATTCTGCCTCTTGACGGTGGAAAACTGCTGCAAGGCTTGCTCAGCCTGGGCTTCCCCTACCAACGCACTCTCGTGTGCACCGTCTGGATTTCTATCGTACTCGGGTTCACGATGACCGCTGCCGCCGTTTGGCCGGCCGGGACGGGACGTATTCAAATGAACGTCCTTGTTGTGGGCTTGTTTCTGCTCTATCAAAACTGGGTGAGCCGGAGGCATCTGCCTTTTTATTTTCTCCGGTTTATGATGAACCGCGAAGCAAGCACGGAACGACTTATGCGGAAGGGGACGCAGGCCAGGCCGATTGCGGTCGCAAGACAGCGGAAAGTAGGGGAAGTGGTGAAGCTGTTTATGCGTGAAAAATATCATCCCGTCTACGTAGTAGGCAGCGGGGGGACGATAGAAGGGATTCTCCCTGAGCAGCAGGTGGTCGATACTTATCTCACACATACAAACCGTTCATGCACGGTTTCCGAGCTGCTTCCTTGAAGGAGAAGAGAGAAGCGGCCTCCGGTTTTCTTTCCGCTCCCCGGACAGGGTGTGGCTGTCTGTCCCGCTTTCCTGCTTTTATTCAGTAAAGTGCGAAACTTCCCTCCTTCATGTACAATAATGATGGGGTGAACGCCATGAAACAATTGATCGTAAGCTGCGAAGCGGCTTCGCTTCAGGCGGCTCTTCTCGAAGATCGCAAGCTCGTGGAATACGAGTCCCAGCATCCAAGCGAGACGCAGCGCGCAGGAAGCATTTACATCGGCCGTGTGGTAAACGTACTGCCCGGCATGCAGGCCGCATTTGTAGATATCGGATTGGACAAGAACGCTTTTTTATACATAGATGACGTATTGCCTGTCAATATGCAGAAGCAGCCGAAGACGAAACCGCCTATCGGAGATCTTCTTCAGCCGGGCCAGCGGGTGCTTGTTCAGGTTGTCAAAGAACCGGAAGGAGCCAAGGGAGCCCGTGTCACGACCCATTATTCCATCCCCGGCCGCTGGCTGGTATATATGCCCGGAGCGGGGTATACGGCAGTCTCCCGCAAAATCGAAGCGGAAGAAGAGAAAGTCCGCCTGAAGCAGGTGGCGGACAGTCTCCGCGGCGGAGAAGAAGGGCTCATTCTCCGCACGGTGTCCGAGGGGCGCAGCGAAGAAGAGCTGCGCCGCGACCTGCTCGATCTCCGGGAGCTCTGGGCGGTGATCGGGCAGAGGGCGGCGGCCGGCGGGGCGCCGGCGTGCATCTACCAAGATCTCGAGCTGCTCCCGCGCCTCGCGCGGGACGTGATCACGGAGGACGTGCTCGAGATCTGGGTAGACGACGAAGCCGTCCGCGCGGAGCTGCAGGGGCTGCTGCGGCAGCGCAGCCCGGAGCTTGCGGCGCGCGTCCGTCTGGACGGCGGCGAGACCCCGCTCTTTGAGCGGTTCGGCATCGCCGAAGAGCTTTCCCGCTCGCAGCGCCGCAAGGTTTGGCTGCCGAGCGGAGGCTACCTCGTCATCGACCCGACGGAGGCGCTGACGGTCGTGGATGTGAACACGGGAAGGTTTACAGGGACTTCGTCCCTGGAGCAGACCGTGTTCCGCACGAACATGGAAGCCGCCGCCGAGATCCCGCGGCTGCTGCGGCTGCGCAATTTGCGCGGCATCATCATTGTCGATTTCATCGACATGGAGCAGTCCGCGCACCGCGACCGCGTGCTGGAGTGCATGACGGAGGCGGTCAAGAAGGACCGCTCCAAAACGATACTCCTCGGCTGGACAAAGCTCGGCCTGCTGGAGATAACGCGCAAGCGCAAGTAGGAATTATTGTCGGATAGCTTGGAGCTTGTTTAGACTGATTAGCGGAAATAACGCGCAAGCGCAAGCGGAAATCTCCACGTTTAAACCCGGCCGCCACGCGCGACCGGGGTCAAGCCGGACTGCCTGTGCCGAAGCTGCCGATCGTTATGCCATATTGATAGGCACAAGTATAGGTACAAGTACAAGCACTGCCGCCAACTTGAAGTGGCTGGCATAAAGCCGCTAGCATAAGCCGGTACGCATTGGCTTACCCGGAGCCGGTACGGCCGGCAGCCGGAACACGGCAAAGGCAGCGGATAACACCGGACAGCGGAAATTCACGCTGTCCGGTTTGTTTTTTGATCCGGCGCCCGGCCAGGCATCCTGTCATCCGTACAGCGTTCCGCTACTTTGCCGGGCCGGAACTTCCGAGGGAGCATCGCCTCCTGCGCTTTGCAATAAAACGTTGCAAAGGACGAACCCTTTTGCTATACTACTATGAGTGCGTTGCTTTAGGCATGCGCTGTAACCGCACGGATCGGGTTTGTGAAGCACGGGCAGAGGCTCTGCCGCTGAACGTCACCTGGATATTGGCGAGTCTGAGACATGAGGAGGTGCAACGAAATGTACGCAATTATTGAAACAGGCGGCAAGCAATACAAAGTACAACAAGGCGATGTTCTTTACATCGAGAAGTTGGAAGCCGGCGCAGGCGATGTGGTCACTTTTGATCGTGTTCTGGTTGTTTCTGGCGACAACGGTCTTCAAGTAGGAGCTCCAGTCGTAGAAGGTGCTAAAGTTTCCGGCAAAGTCGAGAAACAAGGCAAAGGACGCAAAATCATCGTTTACAAGTACAAGGCGAAGAAGAACTACCGTCGTAAGCAAGGTCATCGTCAACCGTACACGAAAGTCGTAATCGAGAAAATCGAAGCTTAAGAGGCCATCAGATGATCCACGTTACGGTTTCAAGACGGTCTGAACAAGACCCGACGATAGAAGCGTACCAGGTCGAAGGCCATGCGGAATTCGACGTTCCCGGCAAAGACCTTGTCTGCGCCGCGGTATCGGCCATTGCGGTCGGGACGGTCAATTCGATCGAAGCGCTAACCGGAGTTGTACCGGGTACAGAGATGGAGAAGGGCTGGCTTGACGTTATCCTTCCTCTTGATGCGGAACCGGCACAGATGGCTCAGGTTCAGTTGATCATCGAATCCATGATCGTGATGCTTCATACTATTGCAAGTTCCTACAGTGACTATATAGCAATTCATACAGCCTATAATGAAGGAGGTTGACACCATGTTGAAATTGGATCTTCAGTTATTCGCATCCAAGAAGGGTGTAGGTTCCACAAAGAACGGTCGCGACAGCATTGCAAAACGTCTTGGCGTTAAGCGTGCCGACGGTCAAACCGTTACCGCAGGCAGCATTCTCGTGCGTCAGCGCGGAACGAAAATTCACCCGGGCAACAATGTGGGCATCGGTTCCGATGACACGCTGTTTGCTAAAGTGGAAGGCGTTGTTAAGTTCGAGCGTTGGGGTCGTGAGCGCAAGAAAGTTAGCGTCTACCCGGTAGAAACCGCTCCAGTAGCGGCTACTGTAGAAGCATAAGTTAAAAATTCATGCATGTACAGCCCTGGCGACGTAATGTTTGCTGGGGCTTTCTTGCTTTTTAGAGGCATCCATCCGGAATCTTGAGACCATCTGTATGCCGGATGCGTTTTGGGACCGGAAATGGTATAATGTGCTAATGGGAAGTCGGAAACGGAGCGTATGCGTACATGAGGAACAGGTTGTGGATACCGGCAGCCTTGCTGGGTCTGCTCGGTTTGGTAATGCTGGCTGCCGCGCCTATGGCGGCAGGACTTCGTCTGGCCGCGGTTGCCTTTACCGCCGCATGTTTTGCAGCGGCTCTGTATATGCAGCACCGGATGAAGCTTAAGGAAGCGGATGAAGAGCGCACACGCATTCAGCGGCTCGCACAGCAGGAGATGCTTCTGACGATCAATCATCTGCGGCACGATTGGATGAACGATATCCAGGTACTGCTCGGGTATATTCAATTGAAGAAATACGATCATCTCCAAGGGGTAGTCGCCTCCGTGATGGGAAAGCTTCAGCATGAGAGCTTTATGGCCAAGCTGGGCGATCCGGGCCTTATCGTGTTTTTGCTGACCGCGAAGGCGGGAGGCCGGCACATGAAGCTGGAAGTCGAGCTTGACCAGGAAGTAAATATCCGCAGGCTGGCACTGGACGGCGATGCGGTTTGCAAGTTGATTCCCGAGCTGATTGAAGGTTTCAAACAAGCGTCTGCGGGAGAAAATGAAGAAGGCGGCATGCTCAGCATGCAGTCTCGTTCCCGAAGAGGATTCGCTGCTGCTCGATTTTGTATATCAGGGACCGTATAACCGGAGCTTTCTGGAAGAGGCTTTGTCGCTTGCATTGGAATCGGGGACAGGCCGTACCTTGGCCGCGGTTGTAGAACAGAATGACTATCAGGAACAGGAGGCGGCCTTCGCCCTGCGGCTGCCTTACCGGACATCAGTTGAGGTGTGATGCACATGTTTGTAGATAAAGCGAAGATTTATGTAAAAGGCGGCGACGGAGGCGACGGTCTTGTCGCGTTCCGCCGCGAGAAATATGTACCCGAAGGCGGCCCCGGCGGCGGTGACGGAGGCGACGGCGGAGATGTGATCTTCCGCGTGGACGAAGGTCTCCGGACGCTGGTCGATTTCCGTTACCAGAAGCACTTCAAAGCCAAACGCGGCGAAAAAGGCCGCAACAAATGCCAGCACGGAGCCAATGCGGACGATATGGTCGTCCGCGTTCCCCCCGGCACGCTTGTTATCGATGACGACACCGGCGAAATCGTCGCCGACCTGACGCGTCATCAGCAGGAAGTGGTCGTTGCCAAAGGCGGGCGCGGCGGACGCGGCAATATGCGTTTCGCCACGGCCAAGAACACCGCTCCGGAAATCGCGGAGAACGGCGAAGAAGGCCAGGAACGCTGGGTCGTTCTTGAACTCAAAGTGATGGCCGACGTAGGCCTTGTCGGATTCCCGAGCGTAGGGAAGTCGACGCTGCTGTCCGTCGTGTCGGCGGCAACTCCGAAGATCGGAGCCTACCACTTCACGACGATTACGCCGAACTTGGGCGTCGTCGATCTCGGCGAAGGCAGAAGCTTCGTCATGGCCGATCTGCCGGGCCTCATCGAAGGCGCCAGCCAAGGTGTCGGACTCGGTCATGAATTTCTGCGTCACGTCGAGCGAACGCGCATCATCGTGCACGTGGTCGATATGGCCGGCACCGAGGGCCGCGACCCGTACGAGGACTGGAAGAAGATCAACGAGGAAATCAAGCTGTACAACGCCAAGCTGGAAGAACGTCCGCAGGTGGTAGTCGCCAACAAGATGGACATTCCGGAAGCTCAGGAGAACTTGGCCGCATTCCGTCAACAGATGGAGGAAGACGGCAAATCGGTAGAAATCTTCGCCATTTCGGCCGTCACCAAGGAAGGCATTCAGCCTCTCCTGTACCGTGTAGCCGATATGCTGGACGCGATTCCCGACGCTCCGCTTCTTGAAGAAGTACGGGAAGTCGAAGAGCGCAAAGTGTACCGGATGGAGAAGAAGAGCGAACCCGACAACGATTTCGTTATTCGCCGCGAGAACGATGTTTTCGTTGTAGAGAGCCCGAGCATCGAGAAACTGATGAAACGGACCAACTTTACAACGGAAGAGGGCGTGCTTCGTTTCGCCCGGATTCTGCGGAATATGGGGATCGACAAGGCGCTTCGCGAACGCGGCGCAGTCGACGGACAGACGATCCGTCTGAACGATTATGAATTCGAATTCGTAGAAAAATCTTAAAATGAAGAAACCCCCTTGCCGTCGGGCAAGGGGGTTTTTGGCATCGTTTCAATAGGCTCATGTCAATCGCTTTCGTTTAAACGCAATCGTCCGGCTTGTCCCGTTATAACGGGTGATTCCGTATATGGAGAGCGCAGCGATATCATCCCGCATCGCATCCTTCAAGACATAACAGGCTGCCGGCCAAGATAATACTTCATGCAGGATAGCCGGATAACGGCTTATTTATAAACGCTTCTTAATCTTTTCAAGGCGTTTTTGGCATTGGGATAACGGAAGGGCAGGTCGAAGCGGCTCGTCTGCTTCAGCACGCTTTTGCGGTGAGTGAACACATCGAAGCTCGCTTTGCCGTGGTAACCGCCCATTCCACTGTTCCCGACGCCTCCGAAAGGAAGATACGGAGTTGCTATATGGAGGATTGTGTCGTTGATACAGCCTCCGCCGAACGAAGTCGAGTGGATAATCCGCTGCTGAATTTCTTCACTTTCGGAGAATGCATACAGGGCAAGCGGTTTCGGACGGGCATTTACTTCCCGGATCACGTCCTCCAGATTGCGGTAGGTGAGTACCGGAAGGAGGGGGCCGAAAATTTCCTCCTGCATAACCGGGTCCTCCCAGCCGACTCCGTCGATAAAGGCCGGTTCGATTTTGAGAGAGCGGTCGTCGGTTCTTCCTCCGGATACGAGCTGTCCGGCCTCCATCAGGCTTTTGAGCCGGTTGTAATGACGGGCATTGATGATCTTCGGATACGGGCTGCCGTCGGCAAGCGGATCGCCGTAGAAGGCATCTACCACTTCCTTCATCCGCTCCAGCAGCTCATCCTTAACGCTTTCATGGACGTATAAGTAATCCGGCGCGATGCAGGTCTGTCCCGCGTTCAGCGTTTTGCCCCAGACAATGCGCTTAGCCGCGTGCCTGATGTTGGCGTCGGCATGCACGATGCAGGGGCTTTTGCCGCCCAGCTCCAGCGTGACAGGGGTGAGATGTTTGGCGGCCGCCTCCATGACGATCCGTCCGACCCCGACGCTCCCCGTGAAAAAGATCGTATCAAACTTCTCCGCGAGCAGCGCGTTGCTCGTTTCGACTCCGCCTTCGATAACCGCTACATATTCTTCGCCGAAGGTCTGCCCGAGAAGCCGGGCAAGCAGCGCGGATGTATGCGGCGCAAGCTCGGAAGGCTTCAGTACCGCGCAGTTTCCTGCGGACATGGCCCCGATCAAAGGGGAGATTGCCAGCTGGAACGGATAGTTCCACGGCGATATGAGAAGCGCTATGCCGTAAGGCTCCGCATAAATGCGGCTCTGCGATCCGATATGCGTAAGGGGAGTTTTGACCCGCCGCGGCTTGCTCCAGCGTTTAAGATGTTTGAGCACATGATTGATTTCTTCAAGCAGGATACCGATTTCCGTAGCGAACGCTTCAAAATCGGATTTTCCGAGATCCTGCCTCAAAGCTTCCATAATCGCTTCCTCGTGGTCCCGGATCATGGCTTTTAACCGGCGGAGCTGTTCCATCCGGAAGTTCAGCGGTTTGGTCGCACCCGTTGCGTAAAAGTTTCTCTGCTTATCGAGCAGCGCGTGTATCCGATTCAAGAGATTTTCGTCCTTTCCGGGTCCGTTGACTCAGGTTATTTCGGGATCTTGGAGCGGGGTCCAGTTCACTTCAGGAATGCCGGAGGAGCCGAGCCTAGCCGTTCCGATCCACGTATGGGGCGTGTCTCCGTAAGACAAATAATGATGGAGCGCATAGCGGAAAATAAACGGAAGCTCCCGGTTCAGAATCTCGGCCCGCGGGATCCAGTGCAGGTCGCCTTCGGAGGTCCGGATCCGTGGAGAGATATCCGTATGACCGATATAAATGAACTGCTGGCGTATATCGTGATCTTTTAACCTCATTAGAATGTACTGCAAACGGAGTCCCGAAATTTCGTCCTCGCGTATGCCGGTTTCTTCCTCGATTTCGCGCAGGCAGGCGGCCCGGGGGCGCGCCATTTCAAAGCTTTCCAAATGTCCGCCTACGGCCGCCCACATACCGGGCGAGAGCGTCCTTTTCATGGACCGTTTCATCATAAGCAGTTCGCCCCGGCTGTTGAACAAAAGAGCGGCGGATATTAATCGCAATGTGATCAAACGTGTCGCCTCCTTGCTGATTTTCAGCTTACCATAGGGGAAGAAGGCCAGGCAAACCCCTGTCGGCAAAGCATTTTGACGCCTTTAGTGCCTGAGCGGCGCTTGTTTTTCAAACGGAACACAGAAAAAACCGATAAAAAGAAAGACGTCTGAAAATTTTCCGGTTTCGGCAACGGTCAGCCCGGCCGGTTTCCATAGAATCAGCGGTCATTAAAGGGCCCGAGCGAAGTACGGCGCGAATAATTCGGGTTCTTCAATCGGCGGAAATCAGGGTAAACCGCAGGGCGAACGGAAACGATGCCATTTTCCTATTGCCGAAATTTGTAGATTTGAAGTATAATGTCCTCTATATAAGAACACACGTCTTTCTGGAAAGGACGGACTTTCTGTAATGGAACCTAAACAGGCTGCAGGTTGGAGCGAGTCCGGCTTTTATCTCGTCAACGAGCAGATTTTGCCCGAAGGCATTCTCAAAACGGTGCAGGCCAAAGAACTGCTGGCCCGGGGAGAAGTAAAAACGATTCACGAGGCGGTAGAGCAGGTAGGGCTGAGCCGGAGCGCTTTTTATAAGTACAAAGACGGCGTATTTCCCCTGAACAAGCTGGATAAAGAGCGCATTGTCACCATCTCCATGAATTTGGAGCACCGTTCGGGCATTTTGTCCCGGGTGCTGGCGCTGATTGCCGGACAGGAAGGTAATGTGCTGACGATCAATCAAAGCATTCCGCTGCAGGGAATGGCGAACGTGGTCATTTCCGTGGAAACGTCCCTGATGGGCGATAAAGCGAAAGAGCTGATACAACTGCTGGAATCGCAGGACGGGGTCAAGAAAGCCGCCGTAATCGGACAGGGAAGCTCGATTTAACTCCCGGGCCCCGGCCGGCAGAACAGGTAACCGGATAAAGCCGGGTACAAACTCGAAGAACAGAAAAAGAACATCACGTATACGGGAGGAATTATGACTATGAAGAAACCTATTAAAATCGGCTTGCTTGGACTCGGAACCGTCGGGACGGGTGTAGTCCGGATTGTGGAAGGCCACCGGGAAGATTTGGAGAAGCAGACCGGATCCGCCATCGTAGTGGAAAAAGTGCTGGTGCAGGATTTGAGCAAGCTGCGTTCGGTGACCGTCGACCGCGAGAAGCTTACCGACCAGCCTTGGGACATTATCCGCAATCCTGAAATCGACGTGGTCGTCGAGGTGATGGGCGGTGTCCAGGATACGAAAGCGTACATTCTGGAAGCGCTGGAGCAAGGAAAGCACATCGTAACCGCGAACAAGGATCTGATGGCGATGCACGGGCCCGAGATTCTTGCCAAAGCCGCCGAAAAAGGCTGCGATGTATTCTATGAAGCAAGCGTGGCCGGGGGAATCCCGATTATTCGTACGCTGGTGGAAGGCTTCTCTTCGGACCGGATTACGAAAATCATGGGGATCGTCAACGGTACTACAAACTATATCCTGACTAAAATGAGCCAGGAAGGCGCCGCTTACGCGGACGTGCTCAAAGAAGCGCAGATGCTCGGTTATGCCGAGGCCGATCCGACTTCCGACGTGGAAGGACTGGACGCCGCCCGCAAAATGACTATTCTGTCCACGCTGGGCTTCCATTCGGAAGTGGCGCTGACCGACGTGAAGGTCAAAGGAATTTCCAGTGTGAGCAAGGAAGACATCCAATACGGCAAAAAGCTCGGCTACGAAGTGAAGCTTCTCGGCATCGCGGAGAAACATGACGATCATATCTCCGTATCGGTCGAGCCGACCATGGTCAAAACGTCGCATCCGCTCGCTTCGGTCAACGGCGTGTTCAACGCCGTGTACGTGTACGGCGAAGCCGTGGGAGAGACGATGTTCTACGGCCCCGGCGCCGGTGAAATGCCGACGGCGACTTCCGTCGTGGCGGATCTCGTGGCTGTCGTGCGCAACCTGAATCTCGGCGTAAACGGCCAGCGCAGCACGGTGCCTTATCTGGAGAAAAAATTGAAAACGGACGAGCAAATTTCTTCGAAATATTTCGTGCTTCTCCACGTGGAGGACAAGGCGGGAGTTCTTGCCCAGATTACGCAAATTTTCGCGAAGCACGAAGTCAGCCTGGAGTCCGTCTTCCAGCATCCGAACGAGCATAATCCGAAAGCGGAAATCATTATCATTACCCACGACGCCAACCAGGCGGGCATGAATAAAGTTCTGGCCGAATTCGAAAGCCTGGATGTCATCCAGACGATCCAGAGCGTATACCGCGTCGAAGGCTAAATTTTAACTTTTAAGAAAAGAGGCTGCAGAAGAAAATGAGATACATGGGCTTGCTGCATCAATATAAATCCTACCTTCCGGTTACGGAAAAAACACCGCTGCTTACGCTGCACGAAGGAAACACCCCGCTTATCCGCGCGGAAAAATTGTCGGAGGAGCTGGGTCTCGACCTTTACGTCAAATATGAAGGCCTGAACCCGACGGGTTCGTTCAAAGACCGCGGCATGGTGATGGCCGTAGCCAAAGCGATGGAGGAAGGAAGCTCCACGATCATGTGCGCTTCCACCGGCAATACGTCGGCGGCCGCTGCCGCCTACGCCGCGCGCGGCGGGCTGAACTGCATCGTGCTTATTCCGAACAACAACATTGCGCTCGGCAAACTGGCGCAGGCGATCATTTACGGGGCGAAAGTGATCGCCATCGAAGGGAATTTCGACCGGGCGCTGGAAATTGTCCGCGAAATTACGGCGAAGCAGCCGATTACACTCGTAAATTCCGTTAATCCCTACCGGATTGAAGGACAGAAGACAGCCGCTTTCGAGGTGTGCGACCAGCTCGGGAAAGCGCCGGATTATTTGGCGATACCGGTCGGCAATGCGGGCAACATCACGGCTTACTGGAAGGGCTTCAAGGAGTATCAGGCGGCAGGCAAATCATCCTCGCTGCCCCAAATGATCGGATTCGAAGCGGAAGGCGCCATGGCGATCGTAAAGGGAGAGCCCATCCTCAACCCGGAAACCGTGGCGACCGCCATCCGGATCGGCAACCCGGCAAGCTGGGACGGAGCCGTAAATGCGGCAAACGAATCCGGCGGTCAGATCAACTATGTCACCGACGAAGAAATTTTGTCGGCTTACCGCAAGCTTGCTTCGCAGGAAGGTATCTTTGCCGAGCCTGCATCGGCTGCATCCCTTGCGGGCGTTATCAAGCTGAAGCGGGAAGGACACTTCCGGCAGGGACAATCCGTCGTGTGCGTGCTGACCGGCAACGGGCTTAAAGATCCGCACAACGCCATTCAGAGCGTGAAAGCCGAGCCGCTCGTCGTGGAAGATTCGGAAGCGGCCGTCATGGACGCGATCCGGAAGCTGGAGCAGGTGGGCAGCTAATGGCCCCCGCAGCGGTACGCGTCCGCGTTCCGGCCAGCACCGCCAATCTGGGACCGGGCTTCGATGCGCTCGGCATGGCCCTTGATTTGTACGCCCGGATTGAGATGAGCGAAGCGGACCGGACACAGATCGATCTTTTCGGAAGCAATATGCAGGGAATTCCGACGGACAAGACGAACCTGATCTACAAAGTGGCCCGCACCTTGTACGATCACGCGGGTTTGTCCATGCCGGAGCTGAGCATCCGCATGGACAGCGACATTCCGCTCACGCGGGGGCTGGGCAGCAGCGCTTCCGCTATCGTCGGAGCGCTTGCGGCCGCTAACGCGCTGAGCGGAGCGGACCTTCCGCCGGAGGAGCTTTTCCAGATCGCCTCCGGCATGGAAAAGCATCCCGACAACGTCGGCGCCTCGCTGTTCGGAGGCATTATCGCGGCCTACTGGGACGGCCGCGAGGCGAAGCACGTGCGCATAGAGCCGCACGAGCGTCTGGAGGCGCTGGTCGCCGTGCCGGCGTTCCAGCTCTCCACGGAGCTTGCGCGCCGGGTGCTGCCTTCCGAGGTGCCGATGAAAGACGCCGTCTTCAACATCGGCCACTCGTCGTTGCTCGTCGCGGCCCTTGCCGCCGGCGAGCTGGGCATGATCCGGCACGCGATGAAGGATGCGCTTCATCAGCCGTATCGCGCGGCTCTCGTTCCCGGCATGGAGAAGATTCTCCGGGAAGCGGCCGACCACGGCGCGCTGGGAGCTGCGCTCAGCGGCGCGGGACCGACTCTTATCGCGTTCGCGGATAAGAGCGAGGGAAGACAGGAGGAACTGGAAGCGTTCCTCCGGGAGACGTTCCGCGCCGAAGGTATCGAGGCGGAAACGAGATGGCTGAGGCCTTCACGCGAAGGCGTCCGCGTCTGGAAGACTGACGGGCGGGGAACCGTCCTTCGAGGAATTTGCGGGAGGAGCGGAATAGCATGAGGAAGAAACGGATAGCGATGCTGGGACCGGGTACTTTCTCCGAAGAGAGCGTGCACCATTTCCTCGGGAGAGAACGGTACGAGTATGTGCCGTTCAAGCTCATCTCCGATGTATTCCTGGCGACCGCTTCGGGAGAAACGGATTACAGCGTCATTCCGATTGAGAATACGATTGAGGGCTCCGTTACCCTGCATATCGACTGGCTCGTTCATGAGGTTGATTTGCCGATGCAGGTGGAATGGGTTTATCCTATAGATATGAACCTGATCGGTCTTCCGGACAGTGCCCACAGGGCGGCCGATGACCAGAACGGCTTGGCGAGGCTGGAGAACGGGGAACTGGCAAGCTCCCCGCCCGTCTCTTGGTCAAGCATTACCAAAGTGCTGTCCCATTCGGTCGCACTTGCCCAATGCCGCAAGTTTTTGCGTACATACATGCCGCAGGCGGAGATCGAGCAAACCGGTTCCAACGGGGAGAGCGTCCGGCTTGTCAGCGAGCTGGGAGATCCGAACGTGGTAGCGATCGGGACGACAAATGCCGCAAGTATGTATGGAATGGATCTTCTCGCGACGAAAATACAGGACAACCCCGACAATTCGACCCGTTTTATTCTGATCGGGCGTGAAAAGCTTGAGCTGCCGGCCTCCGGCCATACAAAGACGACCATTCTGGTCACGCCGCCCGAAGATTATCCGGGAGCGCTGCACCAGGTGCTGTCGGCCTTCGCTTGGCGCCGGATCAACTTGTCGAGGCTGGAATCCCGGCCGACGAAACGCAAGCTCGGCAACTATTATTTTTACATCGACGTAGAGGGCTCACTGGAATCGGTTCTCGTCCGCGCCGCTTTCGAAGAAATCGAAGCGATCGGCTGCCAGGTCCGGATTCTGGGCTGCTACCCGACGTATCAGTACGAAACCCAAACCCCGGAGGTGTAACAACGAATATGGCAAAGCAGTGGATTTACCTGGACGGCAGCTTCGTGACGAAGGAAGAAGCCAAAGTATCCGTTTACGATCACGGTTTTTTGTACGGGGATGGAATTTTTGAAGGCATCCGCATTTACGGCGGCAACATTTTTAAATGCAAAGAGCATCTCGACCGTCTTTACGATTCGGCCAAATCGATCATGCTCAACATCCCGCTTAGCTATCAGGAAATGCAGGACGCGCTGGTGGAGACGATCCGGCGCAACGAACTTCGTGACGGTTATATCCGTCTCGTCGTTTCCCGCGGGCCCGGCGACCTTGGACTCGATCCGCGCCGTTCACCCAAAGCGAGCGTCATCATTATCGTGGAGCAGCTGTCGATATATCCGGAGGAGGCCTACGTTAACGGTCTCAAAACCGTTTCGGTCTCCAGCCGCCGCAACATTCCCGACGCGGTAAATCCGAAAATCAAATCGCTTAACTACCTGAATAACATTCTCGTCAAAATCCAGTCCAATCTGGCGGGCGTGGGCGAAGCGATCATGCTGAATTCGCAAGGCTATGTGGCCGAAGGCTCTTCGGATAACATTTTTATCGTAAAAAGAGGCGTCGTGTTCACACCGCCCTGCTACATCGGTGCGCTGGAAGGCATCACGCGTGCGGCGATCATCGAAATTTGCGAGCGCCAAGGCTACACCTTGAAGGAAGAGCCGTTTACCCTGCATGACGTGTATGTGGCCGATGAAGTGTTCTTTACGGGCACAGCCGCCGAAGTTATCGCGGTTCGCGAAGTGGACGGACGCACTATCGGGGAAGGCAAGGCCGGCCCGATCACGACGAAGCTTTTGCAGGAATTCCGCAGCATTGTGAATGTCGACGGGGTTAAAGTATACGAATAAACCGTCTCGCGCGGTTCGTTTCAATCCGGTGCCGATTTTTTATCGGTTGGACCGGTTTTTCTCAAAACGACTCAACCAACTTTCAAAAACCGTTTCCCGGGAAGGGGCACTTCCTGCGGCAGCGGTTTTTTTATGCCCGGATTTGCTGTGTTTGCGCCTGTCCCCTTGAATTTTCCGCGGCTTTTTTTCGCCCAGGGGATGTCAAATGCCCATAAGCCTGCATAAGATGTAATGTCAATCGGATTGGGGAAGACGGATACGTACTTAGAAGAGGGAGGTAAGACCCGTTGAAAATCCATATGGTTAAAAAAGGGGATTCACTGTATAAAATCGCCCAAAAATACGACGTCGATCTCGATAAGCTGATCGAAGCGAATCCTCAGATCGCGAACCCGGACCAAATCAACGTTGGTGAAAAGGTGAAAATTCCGGGAACGCCGACGAAACCGCAGCAGCCTCACACGCCCCATCATCCCGTGCCGGATCATCTGGTGAAGCACATTGTGCAGCAGGGAGATACGCTGTGGAAGCTATCGAAAGCATGGGGAATTCCGCTCAAGGAAATGATCGAAGCGAATACCCAGCTCAAAAACCCGAATGTGCTGATGACCGGCGAAACGGTCTATATTCCGAAAAAGTCTCAAGCGAAAGATGGTTCGCAAGGAAGTCAGCCTCATCATGGCGGAACAGCTCACGGCAAGAAGGATACTTCCCCGATCCAGCCGGCTGTTCCCGCGCCCGAACCAGCAGAACAGGAGCCGGAAACGGCCGAACTTCCGGAGATTCCGGAGCTGCCGGAAATCAATGAGATTCCGGAAATAGTGGAACCCGCGCCGGTGCAGGAAGAGAAGGTGGAATTGAAGCCGGAGGCAGAGGTTCCCGTACAACCGGTGCCGCCTCCGGTACAGCCGCCGGTTATCGAGCAGCCTCCCGTACAACCGGCTCCGCCTGAGCCGCCGGTTCAGCTTCCGGTTGTCGAGCAGCCACCGGTGCAGCCGGCTCCGCAGCCACCGATGCAGCCTCCGGTACAGCCGCAGGTGCCTGAATACCAGCTGCCCCAACTTGTGCTGCCGCAGGTCGAGCTGCCGTCTTACACACCGCAGCCTCCGCCCCAGCACCCTTGCGAGCCCGTCGCTCCGGCTCCATATCCGTCTTATGTAAAAGAGGCGGAAGCGATTCCGCACTTCGGAGGATATCCGGGGACACTTCCGCTGATTCAGCCGTGCCCTCCTTACGCGCCTTTTGTATCTCCGTACGGGCAGCATCAGGAGCCATGGAAAAAAGAGCCATGCGGATGTGACGGCGAACTGCCCGTCCCGTATGGAGACCACGGAGCCTACGAAGGCGGCTGGGGGCAACCGCAGACGCTTCCGTATCCGAATGTGGAGATTCCGCAGAGCATCCCGTCCTACCAGGAACTGGTCGCCTCTGAGGAAGAATACATCCAGCCGGCCGGACAGATTCATGGTCAACCCTATCCGTCCCAGCCGTGGTTTCCAAGCCAGCCCGGTTTGTACGGAGGTGGGGGATCCGGACCGGATTTGCACACCCCTTACACGGACGGAGCTTATTGTGCGGAAAAACCGGTATTCGGACACCAGCCGGGCTTCCATGAGTCATACGCGCCGTTCGGCCATGATGACGGCTTTGAGCAAGGCGGTTACGCTCACGTAGGCGGATGGCCGCAGAGCTACGAGCAGGCAGGCGTGTGGCCGCAGGGCTATGCGACGCCGCAGGAGGCGGAGCAAGCCGCATATGCGCTCGGAGGCTTTGAGCAAGGCGGCGGATGGCCGCAGGGCTATGCGCCGCAACAGCAGCCGGGCGAAGGCCAGAACGCGCCGGGAGGCTTTGAGCAAGGCGGCGGATGGCCGCAGGGCTTTGCGCCGCAGCAGGCGGGCGAAGGCCAGTATGCGCCGGGAGGCTACGAGCAAGGCGGCGGATGGCCGCAGGGCTATGCGCCGCAGCAGCAGCAGCCGGGCGAAGGCCAGAACGCGCCGGGAGGCTACGGGCAGGGCGGCGAATGGCCGCAGGGCTTCGCACCGCAGCAGCAGGCGGGCGAAGGCCAGTATGCGCCGGGAGGCTTTGAGCAAGGCGGCGGATGGCCGCAGGGCTATGCGCCGCAGCAGCAGCCGGGCGAGGGCCAGTATGCGCCGGGAGGCTACGGGCAGGGCGGCGGATGGCCGCAGGGCTATGCGCCGCAGCAGCAGGCGGGCGAGGGCCAGTACGCACCGGCAGGCTACGGGCAAGGCGGCGTGTGGCCGCAGGGCTTCGCGCCGCAGCAGCAGCCGGGCGAGAGCCAGTACGCGCCGGGAGGCTTTGAGCAGGGCGGCGGATGGCCGCAGGGCTTCGCGCCGCAGCAGCAGGCGGGCGAGGGCCAGTACGCGCCGGGAAGCTTCGAGCAAGGCGGCGTGTGGCCGCAGGGCTATGCACCGCAGCAGCAGGCGGGCGAAGGTCAGTACGCGCCGGGAGGCTACGGGCAAGGCGGCGGATGGCCGCAGGGCTATGCGCCGCAGCCTTACGGGCAGCAGGCTTTTACCGCCGGTCTGGCCTCTATCCCGCCGTTGACGGGCAAGAAAGATTGCGGCTGCGGGTGCGGAGGAGCGAAAAAGGGGCACGGCCGGGCACCGGAAGCGGCTGACTTCCAGGCATCCCCTTACGGGTTCGCACCTTATGTCGGAGGCGCTCAGCCATCCCCGTACACGCCGTTTACGAACTACGGCCAGCCGGATTGGCAGCGGATCTGCCCGCCCGCGTTTCTTGCCCCGTACGGCTACGGCAGCGGGCAAGAAGGAGCGGTGAATCCGTACGCTCCGATCCCTCAACCGGCTTATGCCGTTTCGGGTTCGCAGACCCAGGAGGCCGCTGACCGTTTTGAGGGTTTCCAGGAGGCCGCACAGGGAACCGGAGAAAATGAAGCGAGAATTCATCTGGTCGATCAGGATGATGAATCCGGCTCTTTTTTCGAACCGGAGGCCAAAGCGAAGAAGTCGTCCGCTCCCAAAAAGGCCAAAACATCCAAGAGTTCCGTACGCACGGTTATCCGCAAATCGGGCCGCAGCGCACCGAAACAGGCGGTCAGTGCGAATGTTCCTTGGATGAACGTCTAGACCTGTCCGTACTGCTTTTCCAAACAAGTTAAGGATGATCTTCAGCTCCGGCAGTTCCTTTTGGAACGCCGGAGTTTTCTTTTTCATACGGCAGAATAGTCTTTGGTCTTGATTTTCCCGTTCAAGTCCTGCATCAAGGCACACTGGCAATACATGTATAAGCTTTTCGGCGGGGGGCACAATAAGGAAAAACAGAGGATAGAAGGGGATTGCCGTGATGGTTTTCAACTTGCTGAAGCAATTGAAGAAAAAAATCCGTCTCAAACGCAAACGGCTGATATTCGGCAGTTACGTTCTGCTCGCTGCGGCCGCATACATGCTGGCTGCCAATGAATTCCCCAAGCCGGCTTACAAGGAAGCTGCCGCGCCGCTCGGACAAGCCGCAGCGCCGGAAATCGACCAGGCTCTGAAAGCCCAGCAGGAACAAACGCTCCGGCAAATCCGCTCCGAAGGCGGGCAGCGGCTGACTTATATACAGCGTTCGTACGTGTGCGGAGAAGAGCAGCAGGAGCTGGGACTGAAATCCGCGGAGGAGATTACGGCTTTGAACGGAGAACATCCCGACTGGATCGTAAGCCTGAATTCCGAAGGGAGCGTCATTTTTACCCGTCACATCGACGATTTGTCGCCGAAATGCAAGCAGAGCGCTTACTTCGGTGTGGACGAAAGCGGAAACTTGTCTTTGTTTGACGGACTGCCGGCTAATGATAAAGTGATCCGTACTTTTTTTCAGCTCAATATCCAATATCTCGAAAGCACCCTGCCCGAAGAAACGGTTCATCAGCTTCATGAAGGAATACGGGTGTCGGATGTGGCTGAATTCAACAGCGTCTTGTCCACGTTCAGCGATTATGCGGTACAGGAGAGCGAGAAGGCGATGTCGCCCAATTACTAAAGCTATGGGGAGACAAGCCGCCGCTAGCGAAAAATCTCTTAAAAAGGTTCCGCTTTAAAGGCGGGATTTTTTTTTGGTTAATTAATTGTTTAAAATTATATTGTATACAATATAATAGTGTGTTATTATTCGGGTATACAACGAAGCGCCTCCTGCGGCGCCTTCACATTTTAAACTTTTATAGGGATGGTGTTTAACTATGGAACATTTGTACACAGCGGTTGCAACGGCTCAAGGCGGACGGAACGGGAAAGTAACTTCGGATGACGGCGTACTGAATCTGGAGGTCAAAATGCCGAAGGCACTGGGAGGTCCGGGCGGAGCGGCAACGAATCCCGAACAGCTTTTTGCGGCAGGGTATGCGGCCTGCTTCGACAGCGCGTTGAATCTTGTGATGCGGCAAAAACAGATCCGTTCCGAAACAGGGGTAACGGCTCACGTGACGATAGGGAAAGACGAGCAGGACGGAGGCTTCAAGCTGGCCGTCGAACTCAAAGTGAGCATTCCGGGAGTTGAAATGGGAACGGCCAACGAGCTGGTTGCCGCCGCTCATCATGTGTGCCCTTATTCGAAAGCAACGCGGGATAATATCGACGTGTTTATCGATGTTGTCGAAGCGTAACGAACGGGATTGAAGATACGGCTTCCTTTTAGGAAGCCGTTTTTTTGCGTCAGGCGCAGGAGGGAGGGGAGATCCGGAGGCTCTTTTAAAGACTTAGACGGACATGGTCATGAATATACCTGTAATGTAGAGGACGGATAGACCGTGAACAAGACGGTGAATATTTACGGCCTGCACCGCCTTTAAACACGCTATCCCTTTCGGCGAGAATTTGCTATAATGGAAATCGATACATATGTTCGCTTTTTGGGACATACAGGGGATGGGAGAGAACTTCTTTTGCGTATTCTGGGAATCGACCCGGGCATTGCGATCGTCGGTTTCGGGTTTATCGACAAGACCGGCAGCAAACTAACGCCCGTTCAGTACGGTTGTATACAAACCGAAGCCCATACCGATCCGGGTCTTCGGCTCAAGCAGGTTTATGATGCGGCCTGCCAGCTCATAGACAAATATAAACCAGACGCGATGGCCGTCGAGAAGCTGTTCTTCAACCGGAACGTCACGACGGCTTTTACCGTCGGCCAGGCGCGCGGCGTGATTATACTCGCGGCCGTTCAGCGCGGAATACCCGTCGGGGAGTACACGCCTTTGCAGGTTAAACAGGCCGTTGTCGGCTATGGCAAGGCGGAGAAAATCCAAGTGCAGGAAATGGTCCGCATGTTTTTGAAGCTGTCCGCTATACCGAAGCCGGATGACGTAGCCGATGCGCTCGCCGTGGCGATCTGCCACGCACATTCATCCACGCTGCACGATAAAATCAAAGAGGTTACCAAACGATGATTGATTTCTTAAGAGGCAAGTTAGCTGCACGTGAAACGGAATACGTCGTTCTCGATGTGAACGGAGTCGGCTACCGCGTTTTTTGCGCTAATCCGTACGCGTTCGGACTGAAAGAAGACGGCGAAATCACGCTGTTTACCCACTATCATGTGCGCGAAGACGCACACCTGCTGTTCGGCTTCCCGACAAGGGAGGAGCAGATGCTGTTCCGGCAGCTTATCGACGTCAGCGGCATCGGGCCTAAAGTCGCGCTCGGCATCCTTGCCGGAGGCCGCCCGGAAACGGTAGTCGCGGCTATCCAGCAGGAGAATATCGCTTTTCTTACAAAGCTGCCCGGTATCGGGAAGAAAACCGCACAGCGGCTTATTTTTGATCTGAAAGAAAAGCTTGGCGCCCTGCCGGTTACGGAGCGAGATCTGGCCGTATCGTTCGGTCTGGTCGACCCGTCGGATGAATTCGGCACCCAGGGAGTCTGGGGCGAAGTTAAGCAGGGTCTGCTTGCGCTTGGCTATACAGAAGCGGAAGCGGACCGCGCGTGGTCCCGCATCCAGCCGAAGGTCAAAGATACCGATCCTGCCGATGTCATCATGAAACAAGCCCTCCAGGCTCTGTTTCAAATGTAAGTTTTGGGGGAGATGACGATGGAAGACCGCATTATATCCGCGAATTTGATGATGGAAGACGAAATCGTGGAATTTTCCCTGCGCCCCCGGTACCTGGCGGAATATATCGGACAGACGCAGGCGAAGGAAAATCTCAAGATCTATATCGAAGCGGCCAAAATGCGCAAAGAAGCGCTTGACCATGTTTTGCTTTACGGACCGCCGGGGCTCGGAAAAACGACCCTGTCGAATATCATCGCCAACGAGCTTGGCGTCAATATCCGCACGACGAGCGGGCCCGCTATCGAGCGGCCCGGCGACCTCGCCGCGATTTTGACGAATCTGCAGGAAGGCGACGTGCTGTTCATCGACGAAATCCACCGGCTTCACCGGACGGTGGAAGAGGTGCTGTATCCGGCGATGGAGGATTTTGCGCTCGACATTATTATCGGCAAAGGGCCGAGCGCGCGTTCCGTGCGGCTGGATCTGCCGCCCTTCACGCTGATCGGCGCGACCACGCGCGCAGGCTTGCTGTCGGCGCCGCTGCGGGACCGCTTCGGCGTGATCAGCCGGCTGGAGTTCTACACCGTCGACGAGCTGTCGTATATCGTCAGCCGCACCTGCGACATTCTACAGGTGCAGATCGTCGGGGAGGCGTCGCGCGAAATCGGCATGCGCTCCAGAGGCACGCCTCGGATCGCGAACCGGCTGCTGAAGCGGGTGCGTGATTTCGCCCAGGTCAAAGGCGACGGGATTATTACCGTCGACTTGGCCCGTGAATCGCTCCGGCACATTCAGGTTGACGATCTCGGCCTTGACGAGATCGACCACAAAATGCTGAGAGCGATTATCACTTCGTTCCGGGGTGGACCGGTCGGACTCGATACGATCGCAGCCACCATCGGGGAGGAGAGCCAGACCATCGAGGACGTGTATGAGCCCTATTTGCTGCAAATCGGCTTTTTGCAGCGGACTCCCCGCGGACGGATGGTTACGCATCAGGCGTACAGCCATTTGGGGCTGCCGATTCCGGAGCAGAACTGACCGGTGCGGGCTGCCGTCCGGTTGGGACCGTCACATTCGCTTGGCGGTTTCGGTCCCTTGGTGCAGGAAGCAGCCTGAGCGGAACGGGAACGGATGGGGGCATTAACTCACAGGTAGGGCCCGCAGGCCGAAGGCATAAGCTCGCAGACAGAAGCCTACAGGCATAAGCCTATAGGCCGAAGGCCGTATGTCCTTTGCTTTCGGGCTGTAGACCCGAACACATAACGTACATGTAAAGACCCGTGCGCCTTCGGTGCCGGTCGGTGCATGTACGTTTTTTTGTTCCTAAAGCCGGTCAGCGATTGCATAAAAAATAATCTGCTCGCGACCGGCGCCGGGATCGCTCCTTCTTCTCTTGTCAACGACACCGTTCTTAAAATTTTCTCATTTTGCTAGTGATGTGAAAATCGAAATCGGCTGCAAAGCTCACATTGATAGTCATTGTAGAAGGCCAGCCGAAGATACCGGCTGGCCACCATTTCGTCCCAATCTCCTCTTGCATTTACGCTCCCGTCAGCCGATATAAATAGAGACACCCGGCTCGGTATTCGGACTTTTGCCGTATTTTGTCACAACTTATCGTTGAAAGCGGCGTCTAATAGTTGATAGAATACTAGAGTTGGATTCATTTACCAGACTCATATCCCCAAAACGGAAAGGATTGTTTGCACCTATGAAGAACAGCCGGATAAGCTGGAAAGTGGTCACGGCCGCGGTGCTGGCGCTGGTGCTGGCAGCGGGATTGTTCGGCAGTGCCGCGCTCCCGCTACAAGCAGCGGTTCCGAAACTCGATACGATTCGGGTCGGCCTTTTTATCGAACATGAAAGTTACCGCACATCCGAGCAGGTGGTCACACTTTCATCGGACAAAGGCTTCAAGCTGGGAGTGCGCACTCCTGCCGGCGTTGCGGGCCTCACAACTGAAGGAGGCACGACTCTGAAAGCATCGCTTGATGCTTACGGGGTCCGCGTGCTGGAAACGGCGAACTGGAATGAAGCGAAAGCCGCTTATGACAAGCTCCAGAGCTCGCCTTCCGACCGTGCCTACATCATCAGCCGTTCCAAAAAAGGAGCCTCCGTGTATCAAGTTTATTACGGCAGCTATGCTTCGAAGGAAACGGCTAACGCGGCGAAAGCCAAAGCGGTCAAAGCGACCGGCTCCGCGCAAGCGGTTCTGTCCGGACCTCTGCACTGGTCTGCCGGCACATACGCCACGGCCGCCGAAGCCAATATGCAGGCCGCGGCCGTCTCCCTGGCGGGAGCGGACGCCGACGTTGTCCTGACGTCGGACGGTTCGGGTCAAGCCGGATACAGCGTATGGGTAGGCGGCGAAGCGGACGAGGCCGGACTGGCCGCCGTCAAAGCGGCCTTGCCGGGGGTGGCCCTGCAGCCGGCCGATACGGCATCGGCGTATCTGATCAAGCGGGCGGACGCCACGGCTGCGGCAGCCGCGGTTCCTCATTATTTCTCGGGAGCGGGCTCGCAGAAAACATGGCTGGACGGTAACGGCGCCGGAATCAAAGTAGCCGAAAAGTCGAACCAGGTATACCGTGGAAGCATGGAGATCAGCCGTTACAACGGTAAATTCGCTCTCGTTAACGAGCTGCCGTTCGAAGAGTACCTGTACTCCGTAGTCAGCTCCGAAATGGACGGCAGTTTTCCGCTGGAAGCCTTAAAGGCACAGGCGGTTGCCGCACGAACGTTTGCCATTAAAAAAGGAATGAAATACGGCATCGCGCACCTCAGCGATTCGACGACCGACCAGGCATACCGGGGCATGCTCCGCGAAGCCGAAATCGTTCGTCAGGCCGTCGACGCCACTAAAGGCGAAGTTCTGGTGGATAAGTCGGGTATTATCGGAGATCCTTTGTACTCCTCCAATTCCGGCGGGCAGACCGCCGACGCGTCGGAAATCTGGGGCAATGCGGTTCCCTATCTGAAAAGCGTAGCCAGCCCCGACGAGGGAGCAGCCAAAGGGAAGGCCGTCTGGTACCGGGTCGCCCTTCTATCGGGTGAAACGGGTTATGTCAGCGGCACATACCTGAAAAAAACGGGCGACAAGAACGCGGCCGGTCTTGAAATAGCGGCATCCACCCAAGGAGGCGTAAATGTCCGCAAGCTGCCCAGCACGGACAACGCAAGCTCTCCGGCGGTCGCCCAGCTTAAGGACAAGGAGCGCGTTACCCTGCTGGAGCAGGTAACGGAGTCCAATTCTTACAGCTGGTTCCGGGTTTACGACCGGGCCCAGATGGAGAAGCTGCTCACGGGTGCGGGCGTGAAGCTGAACGGTCCGCTCCAGTCCTTGGAGGTAAGCAAAAGAGGCCCGTCGGGACGCGCGACCGAGCTGAAAGCAAACGGGGAAGTGGTGAAGGTCAAATACCCGAACGACCTCCGGAACGTTTTGGGCGGTCTGCCCAGTACCCTGTTTGAAATTGAGGAATCGGGAAGGTATACTATAGTTGGTGCAGACGGTAAGCCCACCGCTCAAACGGCGGGCGCTGTCCAGGTTATCGGGGGAACCCAGGCGAAACCGCAACAAGCGGGGGCCGACCTGTTCGTCATGGGTGCGGACAGCCAGGTGCGCAGCGTCGCATCGGGTGCGGCCAGCTTCGTTATCCGCGGGACAGGCAACGGGCACGGGCTCGGGATGTCCCAATGGGGAGCCAGAGGCCTGGCGGAGCAGGGGAAAACCTACACCGAAATTTTACAAACTTACTATACCGGAGTTTGGACGACTAAGGAATGAGAGACATAAATGGACGTACAAGATTTTGATTATGAATTACCGGAAGAACTGATTGCCCAGACTCCGCTCCTGGAACGGACGCAGTCCAGGCTGATGACGCTCGACAAACAGTCGGGCGCCATCGCTCATCATACGTTTGAACAGTTGGCCGATTATTTGAAAGCCGGGGATCTGCTCGTGATGAATGACACGCGAGTCATTCCAGCCCGGCTTTTTGGCGTGAAGGCGGACACGGGAGCCAAAGTGGAGCTTCTGCTGCTCAAACCGCTCGGCGAAGACCGCTGGGAAGCCCTGGCCCGCCCGGGCAAGCGGATCAGAACCGGTACCGAGCTGCTGTTCGGCGTACAGCCGGAAACGGCTGCGGACGGTACGCCGGTCGTTCCGAAGCAGGCGCCGCTTTCGGCGGTCGTCGAAGCGGAGGGGGAGATGGGGGCGCGTACCGTTCGCTTCCGCTACGAAGGTATTTTTAACGAGATCCTGGATAAGCTGGGAGAAATGCCGCTGCCTCCTTACATTAAAGAGCAGCTGCCCGAGAAGGAGCGCTACCAGACGGTATACGCCCGTCATGCGGGTTCAGCGGCGGCTCCGACCGCCGGCCTGCATTTTACCGGCGATTTCTTTGAGGAGCTGAAAAGCCGCGGCGTCCGTCTGGCCTTCGTGACTCTTCACGTCGGACTGGGGACGTTCCGTCCCGTATCCGCCGACAAGGTGGAGGAGCACGAAATGCACGCCGAGTATTATGAGCTTCCGCAGGAAACCGCGGATCTCATTAACGAGACGACCGCCGCGGGCGGACGCATCGTCGCGGTCGGGACGACCTCGACGAGAACGCTGGAAACCACGGCCCGCCAGTCGCGGGAGGCATCCGAGGCGCAGGGCGTCTCGGCCCATACGGACAGCGGGAAGCCTTACATTCGCGCCTGCAGCGGCTGGACCAGCATTTTTATCTATCCGGGCGTGGAATTCCAGCTTGTCGATGCGATGCTGACTAATTTCCACCTGCCGAAATCGACCCTGCTGATGCTGATTTCCGCCATGGCCGGCAGGGAGAGTATTTTGAACGCTTACCGTGAAGCCGTCGAGCGGAAGTACCGCTTTTTCAGTTTCGGCGACGCGATGTTTATTTATTGAATCGAGAAGGGAAGACAACTATGGCTGCGGTTACTTACGAACATATCAAGACCTGCAAGCAGACTGGGGCAAGGCTCGGCCGCGTGCATACGCCGCACGGTGTGATCGAAACGCCGGCATTCATGCCGGTAGGCACCCAGGCGACGGTAAAAACGATGAGCCCGGAAGAACTGAAAGCGATGGACGCTCATATCATTTTGAGCAACACGTACCATCTTTTCCTCCGTCCGGGTCATGAGCTTGTAAAAAAAGCGGGGGGCCTTCATAAATTTATGAACTGGGACCGTCCGATTTTGACGGACAGCGGCGGCTTTCAAGTATTCAGCCTGAGCGATATCCGTAAAATTACGGAAGAAGGCGTGCAGTTCCGTTCTCACCTGAACGGGGACAAGCTCTTTATCTCGCCGGAGAAGGCGATGGAGATCCAGAACGCGCTCGGCTCGGATATTATGATGGCCTTCGACGAATGTCCGCCTTATCCGGCGACTTACGAGTACGTGAAAGATTCGCTGGAACGTACGACCCGCTGGGCGGAACGCTGCCTGAAGAGCCATGCCCGTCCGGGCGATCAGGGACTGTTCGCCATCGTGCAGGGAGGCATGTACGCGGATTTGCGCAAGCAGAGCGCGGAGCAGTTGACTTCCATGGATTTCCCGGGGTATGCTATTGGAGGATTGAGCGTAGGCGAGCCCAAGCACCTCATGTATGAGATGCTGGAATGCACGACGCCGCTGCTTCCGACCGGGAAACCCCGCTACCTGATGGGAGTGGGTTCACCCGATGCACTGATCGAAGGCGCTATCCGCGGCGTGGACATGTTCGACTGCGTTCTGCCGACACGGATTGCCCGCAACGGCACCGTGATGACGAGCGCCGGACGCCTTGTTATCCGCAACGCGAAACACGCCGACGATCTCGGACCGCTTGATCCGGAGTGCAGCTGCTACACGTGCAAGAACTACAGCCGCGCCTATATCCGTCACCTGATCAAGGCTGACGAGACATTCGGCATCCGGCTGACCACGTACCACAATCTGCATTTTTTGCTTGAACTGATGAGGGGTGTCAGACAAGCCATCCGCGAAGATCGTCTCGGCGATTTCCGGGACGAGTTTTTTACAAAGTATGGTCTTCACGACAACGACAAAGGTTTTTAACTGAAGGAGGATCCCAACGATGTCCAATCTGGCCACAGCAGCCAATGCAAGTCCGTACGGAAGCTTAGTGACGTACATTCCGCTTATTCTGATGTTCCTGGTTCTTTATTTCCTTCTGATCCGCCCGCAGCAGAAGCGGACGAAAACCCGCAACATGATGCTTGCTAACCTGAAGAAAAACGACAAGATCGTTACGATCGGCGGCCTGCACGGCACGATCCTGGAAATTACCGATGACATCGTCGTTCTGCGTGTTAACGACGCGACCAAGATGACATTCGACCGTTCCGCGGTTAACACTGTCGTCACGAGCAGCACGGTTGCCGAAGAGAAAAAATAAACGCGAATCACATACAAAAAGGCGAGTTCCCCGGACCGGACGGTCGAGGAACTCGCCTTTTTTTGCATATCGCGGCAAGTGATGCCGGCGCTCTATTCGCTGACTTCCTGCTCCTGGAGCCTGCGCTGCGGCAGCAGAACTCTGCTGAAGAACGGACGCTCTTCGCTGATGCTCAGGCCGAGACGGGCCGCGAACACGCCGAGAAGGACGCCGCCGAACATGTCGGTCAGCCAGTGGATGCCGAGGTAGAAGATCGAGAAGATGATCACTACGCAGCTCGAGAAGGGAAAACCATTTCCAAACCCGGTTCCGGGAACGCCCGGCAAGCAGCGCCATGGAGACGGAAATGGAGGTATGCAGACTCGGAAAACAGTTGTCGAGTCCGGACAAAGGCCGGTATTCCGCTTCGAATTTCGGAAACACTTCCATAATCAGCAGCTTGACGTTCGGATGGAACGCCCACACTTCCTGAACGGGAAAGAACAGGTAGAACGGAATGGCGATGATGTAGTTAATCATGACCGTATAGCAGAGCGCGTAGAAAAGGCTGTATTTTTTCTGATACGTATAAATCAGGATCGACACGATCATGAGGCAGGGAAATACGATCACATAAAAAATACTCGTAACCAGAGTGACGGTGTTGTTATAGAACAAGTGCTGGAAACCCGCGACGAAGTCTCCTTCGAGCCCATGTATTTTTGCCGTGAAATCGGCCGTGTAGTGCATTTTGGATTCAATCCAAAGCTCGACTTTATTGAAAAAGAGAATCGCCATGACCGCCGCAAAATGAAGGAAAAACTTCCGCTTTGTGAAAAAGTCCTGTACGAATGCTCCTGCAACGAGAAACGGATTTTTCCGCAGCGACAAATACAGGAGAACGTAGATGGAAATCACAATATATACGGTTGCGTGGGTCATGGATTGTAACGGATACATTGCATTTCCCCCTAAAATTGTAAAAGGTATAAGAGAACTAAGATATTATATCATAGTCGGAGTAGTAGGTGTGCAATTTCAGGGGCCGCTCCATTATTTACTGCCGGAATTCACGCCGATAACACCGCCCAGGGCGCCGGCAGCGAAAGCGAACCCGGCCAGGGTGAGCGTTTTCAGATCGAATGCGGTATCAACCGCAAGAAAACCGATAATCCAGACGATCAGCGCATAGAAAATACCCAGCATGCCGCCGTAATACCAGCCTTTGCGCCCCGCGCGTTTTCCCGCCACCCAGCCTCCGATAAAAACGGAAAGACCGTGTGTGATATAAGCCAGAGTAGAAAGCGAAGACTCCTGTGTCCGGCTGAGAAGCAGGATCAGCGAGGTTATTACGGTTCCCGCAACCAGCATAACGAACGCATAGAGAAGACCGGAAAGAAATGGTGATGATAAACGCACCTGGCTCACCTTATTAATCGGAATCATGACAGTATCCTCCCTTTCCCTTAGGAACATTTCGGTATCATCATTCTATGGGCCTGTTCATAAGAATAGTACAGGTTCCGCTTGTACGGCGGCCCGCGGGAAAGGGGGACGGGAACAAGATGCGTGAAATTTTGCAGGATGCCGGCTGGCAAGCCGCCGCCACCGTTGCCGCTGCCGTTGTCGCCCTGACGGTAGTCCTTCTGAGTCTGAAGTTTGTCCGCTTCCGTGCCTGGTTTCCGCTGGCTGGGGCAGCTGTCTTGTTGGCGGCCGGAATAGCCGGTTCTCCTGCCGCTGCGGTAGAGGCGGTCCCGTGGCGGGCACTTGCGCTTGCGCTGACTATGGGGATAATCGCCACAGCAGCCGAAGAAGCGGGCTGGCTCCAGCTGACGGCCGTAAGGTTTTACCGGCTCACTTCGGCGAATCCGCGGAAGATGCTGGCCGTGTCCATGATACTGGCAGCCTCGGCCTCGGCCCTTCTGGACGCTTTGACGGCCATGGCGGCTCTTCTGCCGCTTATGCTGGCTTTTACGAGAGCCTGGAGAATAACGCCTTCTCCGTTCGTTATCGGCTTGATGTTGGCCTGCAACCTCGGAAGCGGCCTCTCCGTTGCCGGAACCATGCCGGCCAGACTGATCGGAACAGCCGGCGGGCTTGGCCTGCCGGACGTCTGGCTCGTGCTTGGCCCTCTCCATGCCGTCCTGCTGGCTCTCGCTTATCTGATGATCCGGACGGTGTACGCCGATAAGCTGAATCTAGGCCCGGTAAGGCTGCGGGAGCTTCAAACCGCGGTTTCCGGCATGTCAGGAAACAGGGGAGACGCGCGGAATCCGGCCATCGCCCTGGGACTGATCCTGCTCGGTTATCTTTGTGCCGATCTGACAGGGATCGACCTGATATGGATTTCGGGAGCCGGAGCGGCCCTCGTAGTCCAATCGCTAATAAAACGAGAGGAAAGCCGCAAAAGTTTCGCGGCGGGCTTCGCTCCTCTGCTGGCGCTCACGGCCGGCTGGCTTCTTATCGCCGGCGTTTTCGTACGGACGGGCGTGCTCGATGCCGCGGCCGGCTGGCTGATGGCGCTAAGCTCGGGAGACGGGCAGTGGGCCGTGCTGTCCGTTCTGTGGATGTCCGCGGCCGGAGCCGCTTTATCGGACGGGACGGCCTGGACCGCTTTCGCCGTTCCCGTCGTTCAGAGTCTCGGCGGACAGCTGCAGGAAGTGTCTACGGAACACACGGGGAGACTCTGGTATGTCCTGCTTTCGGGCATCCACTTGGGCGCCAATGCGACAAGCTTCAGCTCTTTTTCCAGTCTGCTGGCCTTCGGAGTCGCCGCCGTGAGGAAGAACGGGCTGAGCTTCCGGGAATATGCAAGGATCGGCGTGCCGTTTTCTCTATTTTCACTTACCCTGGCATCCTTGTATTTAGTCGGATTCTGGTTTGGGAACAATTGAGTGGCCTCCACCCCGCATGAAGGGGAAGGGCGACGGTCAGACTACCGGGTAAACTCCGAGAACGAACGGTCCAGGAGGATACCATGGAACTGCTGACGATTTTTTTGCGCACCGTTATGATTTATTTTGTCGTTTTCGTCATGCTCCGCATTATGGGGAAGCGTGAAATCGGCAAGCTTTCGGTTTTCGATCTCGTGATTTCGATTATGATCGCGGAGATCGCCGTATTTGTACTGGAAGATGTGCGGATGCCCATGTCGAACGGAATCGTGCCGATGATTACACTCGTGCTCATTCAACTGCTGATGGCATTCATCACGCTCAAAAGCCAGCGTTTCCGCACATTATTCGAAGGCCGTCCCAGCGTCCTGATCGAACACGGGAAGCTGAACCGCGAAGAGATGCGCAAACAGCGCTATAACCTTGACGATTTGATGATGCAGCTCCGGCAGCATAAGGTCATGAACGTGGCCGATGTCGAATTCGCCATCCTGGAGCCGTCCGGCAAGCTGAGTGTGGTTGAAAAATACCATCCCAGCCGCAAGCCTGAAATGGGGCCGGTCGAGAGCGGACGCATCCGTTATGCGGGGCTGCCCGTAGCTCTGGTCATGGACGGCAAAGTCCAGGAGGACAATCTGCAAAAAGTGGGCCAGACCCGTTTCTGGCTCAAGAGCGAGCTTAAGAAGAAGGGAATATCCGACTTCAAGGAAGTTTTCTTCTGTTCTGTCGATCACCGGGGCTATTTGTACGTGGATAAAAAGGACCGGGTTTAAACGATGAAAAGCCGGACTGCACAACGATTTGTGCGTACCGGCTTTTCTCTTTTCCTCACCGCGCGAAGCTGCCAGCGCGCGGTGCTCGGCGTCACATGACGGTGGTCAACCGTGAAACGGGCGGGTCAAGATTTGCGGATGATCTTGCGGCCGAGCGTCAGCAGCCGGGACAAGTCGGACTTGTTGACGATTTTCAGAACCGTTACGGCGGCCAGATACGCGGTTAAGGCGGCAGCCGAGGCGAGCAGGAAACCGATGCCGGCCGGCTGGCTCGCAATGGCCCGGTAAACGGCGTAGCAGCATAAGGAGGCGATTCCCATGGCTGCGGACACTTTGGCCACGTCGCTGCCGCGCAGAGTAAACTTCAGATGACGCAGCACGCTTAGCCCGTGAAGGAAGGTGACCAGCACAATGTTCACACAGCTGGCCATAACGGCACCGAGTATGCCGAATTCCGGCTTGCTCGCCAGCCATACGATGAGCAGGAGCTTGACGAGGGAGCCGATCAGTGTGTTGACGAGAGCGCTGCCGGGTTTGTCCAAAGCCTGCAGGGCGGCCTGCAGAGGTGCCTGCAGGTAAATGAAAATCGCGACGGGCGCCAGCATTTTAAGCATTACGGCGATGTCCTTCTGCCCGTACATGATGAGACATAGAGGCTCGGCAAGCACGTACATGATGACGGCGAAGGGAGCGCCGGTTACTAACGCCAGCCGGAGCGACTGGTGCATGCGCTTGTGAATGGTTTTCAAATCCTTGCGTGCCGCCGCCTCGCTGAGCGAAGGAACGAGCGAAACCGAAAGCGAGGAGGTTAAAGCGCTCGGCAGCAGGATGATCGGGATAATCATCCCTTGAAGGGCGCCGTACTGCGCGGTCGCCAGTGCCGTAGCGATACCTGCGGCCGCAAGACTGTGGGCGATGAGAATAGATTCAAGCAGGTAGGAGCCCGCTCCCACAAGGCGGCTGGCCGTGATCGGCAGGGAAAGCGTCAGCAGACGGCGCAGCTGGGTCAACCGGCCTTGCGCGGCACTGGTGCCGATCTGCACCTTGTTTACCGGCCTGTTTTTGTTCCGCTGCAGCCTGTAATGAATGAGGAGAACGAGCATGCCCGCGATTTCACCGATGGTTACGCCGATCATGGCACCGGCGGCTGCCCAGGAAATTCCGTAGGGAAGCAGGGCGAAGGAGCAGAGCAGCACCATGACGATGCGTACCAGCGTTTCTATAGTTTGAGAAGTCGCCGTGGGGATCATGTCCTGCTTTCCTTGAAAATAGCCCCGCAGAACGGAGGATACCGCAATAATCGGTATAATCGGGCTCATGCAGAGAAAAGTAAAATAGACGCGTTCGTCCGTCAGCAGATGGGAAGTTATCCAGCGCGCTCCGAGAATGCAGACCGCGGTAAAAATTCCCGAAATGCCGACGGAAAGCGTGAGAGCGAGCTTGAGAATGCGCGACGAACGGCGGTAATTATGCTCCGCTTCCGCCTCGGCCACGAGTTTGGAGACGGCAAGGGGGATGCCTCCCGTAACGATCGTAAGAATAACGATCAGGAACGGCCAGCCCATCTGATAGAGGCCGACGCCTTCGGCGCCTATTACCCGGGGAAGCGTGATCCGCGGGATGAAACCGAGAATCCGGTTTACGATGCCTGCGGCCAGCAAAATCATCGTCCCTTTTAGAAAAGATTGCTTGGTCAACGTTAACTCCCTCTTCCGTAACGGGTTCTGTTAGAGGATATGCGGGCAATGGCCAAGCTCATGCCAAACTTTTTGGGGAGACGGGACCGGCCATGCAGGAAAACCTGTTTTTGTAAGCGAATATAGCAGGTAAGGAACAGAACGTGTACGTTGCCGTTACAGCAACTAAGGGGGGATAAGTTATGAATTCGGAAACGGACAAATTGGAGTCGGCACCTGCCGCAACGGAGCAATCCGGGGCCATGGAGGATGCCAAAGAACAAACGGGAGCCCCGCTATTGCCGGAAGGACTTCTGGAAGCGGAAGCGCTGGCCGAAGCGGAGCCCCCGGAAACGATGCTGAATCCCGAAGAGACAGATGTAGAAATAGAAGCGAACGACCCGGACGCACGTACAGAAAGCGGCGAAGCGGCGGAATATGACTTTGAAGCCGGAACAGACCCCGCGGGGGAAACGTCAACGGTTGTCGAAATCAGTACCGCGGAGGAAACGTCAGCGGCAGCAGAACCGGTGCAAGCGGTTGTGATCGACCCTGCGGATTCGTTTGCTGTGGAAGCGGAACCGGCATTCGACATGGCAGCCGAAAGCGAATTTCATACCGGGGATGCCCCAGGTATCAAGGAGGAAGAAGCCGAGCCCGAGCGCCTGAACGATCGGGAACTCAACGAGATGATCGAAGGCTTATGCCTGAGCAAGGCGGAGGAGTTCCAGATGATCGGTTACGAGCATGTCACCGGGGAAGAAATCTGGGAGTGCATAAACGACCGGTACAAGAAGAAAGGGACGCCGCCTCTTCATCAGGTTGTCAACGATATTTTGTCGCTTAAACCCAATCAGTTTATGAATTATTTGACGTTAAGCATGTATCGAAGGTCCTGATCGGCTTTTCGGGGCCTTTTTTTGTTTGGCGTGGTAAAAAACGTCAAATTGACTCGTTTTTCGCGTGTGGGTATAATAGGAATATTGAGTTGGGAAGGGAGATTATCAAGGCATGAATGTAAAACGGATCTCGGCGTTTTTCATAACCGTCATTGTCACGCTGGCCGTGATCGCAACGACGAGTCCCGGGCTTCTTGGCAAGATCAAGCTCGGTTTGGATTTAAAAGGAGGGTTTGAGATCCTCTACGTGGCTGAGCCGTTTACGGCCGGTCAGAAAGTAACCCCCGCAACGTTGAAAAAAGCGGCGGAAAGCATCGCGCAGCGCGCGGACAAACTCGGCGTAACGGAACCTGAAGTTCTCGCCGAAGGCGAAAACCGCATCCGCGTCCGTCTGGCAGGCGTCAAGAACGAAGATGAAGTACGCCAGAAAATTGGCAAACCGTCTTCCCTTACGTTCCGCGATCCGGAAGGCAACAACATGCTGATCGGTACGGATTTTGTCGAAGGCGGAGCCTCGGTCGGCTACGATCAGGCGAACCAGCCGGTGGTACAAATTAAGATGAAAGACCGCAGCAAGTTTAAAGAAGTGACTACAAAAATGGTAGGAAAGCCCCTGTCGATTTTCCTCGACGAGGAAAAGCTCTCCTCCCCGATGGTTAACACTCCGATCGATAGCGACGTAGCTACGATTACAGGAAGTTTCACTTTCGAAGAAGCGCAAAAACTGGCCGACACCATCAACCTCGGTGCCCTCCCTCTGAAACTGACGGAGAAATACACGCAGGTAGTCGGCGCCTCCCTCGGACTAATGTCTCTGGAGCAAACGGTCCGCGCGGGTATTATCGCATCCGTTATCATTCTGGTCTTTATGATTCTTCTTTACCGTCTGCCGGGTATTATCGCGGCCTTTACGCTTATCACGTATACTTGGCTGCTTCTCGTGCTGTTTGACTGGATCAACGCGACACTGACCCTTCCGGGGATTGCGGCGCTCGTGCTTGGGATCGGGATGGCGGTCGACGCCAACATTATTACGTACGAACGGATCAAAGAAGAAATCCGCAGCGGCAAGAGCATTCCTTCTTCGCTTAAAGCGGGTTCCAAAGCCTCTTTCCGTACGATTATGGACGCGAATATCACCAATATCATTTCCAGCCTTGTGCTCTACTATATCGGCAACGGGGCTATCAAAGGCTTTGCATTGACCACGATGCTCAGTATTATCGTGAGTATCTTGACGAACGTGTTCTTCTCGAGATTCCTCATTCACCTGCTCATTAAGGGCAATGTCTTTAAAAAGCCCGGCTATTTTGGCGTGAAGGAGGCGGAAATCCGTGAACTATAGTAACAAATTCAATTTTGTCAAACACCGGAACATCTTCTTCGCGATTTCCGGGGTACTCATACTGGCCGGTATCGTGACACTCCTGCTGTTCCAAATGAATTACGGCGTCGACTTTAAAGCGGGTACTTCCATCGACGTATCGGTGGGACAAGCGATCACCAAAGAAAAGGCGCAGGAAATTTACAAAGGCGCGGGCTTTGATCAGACGGTAACGATCGGCGGAGCCAACGGCGACCGCGTTTCCACCCGTTTCGATGAAATTTTGGGCAAAGAACAGGTCGATAAAATCAAGGCGGCTTTCGAAGCCCCTTATAAAGATAAGGTGTCCATGGAAGTCAACACCGTATCACCGGACATTGCCAAGGAACTTGCCATTAAAGCGATCATCGGTATTCTCATCGCAAGTGTGGCGATCAGCATCTACGTGAGTATCCGGTTCGAATGGAGATTCGCGTTAGCCGCCATTATTTCCATTCTTCACGATGCGTTTATCGTCGTCGCCATGTTTGCCATCTTCCGTTTCCAGGTCGATTTGCCGTTCGTGGCCGCCGTACTGACTACCGTCGGTTACTCCATCAACGATAAGATCGTTATTTTCGACCGGATTCGTGAAAACCTTCGTTTCGCCAAGCTGAAAACGCCGGAAGATTTGGAGAAGCTTGTCCATGACAGCACATGGCAAACGATGGCCCGGAACATCAACACGGTTCTTACCGTATTGATCGCAGCCGTCTGCCTCTTTATTTTCGGCAGCGAATCTATTAAATTATTCGCCCTGGCGAAAATTATCGGTCTGACAAGCGGAGCTTACTCTTCCATCTGTATCGCGAGCCCGCTGTGGTACCTGCTCAAAAGAAATTCGCTCGGCAACAAGCGCAAAGCCGCTCCAGCCGCAGCCGCAAAAGAATAAGCTCACTGCCGCGTGAATTCTTGTTCCCGCGGCTTTTCCTTGACATGAGATAGAAGCGTCACCCAGCAAACTATTCATTAGGAGAGTCGAAATGTCAGACGAACGATTTCAGAAAGCCGAAGTCGCCGCATGGATCGGAATAGGAGGCAATATCGGCCTTACGGTTCTTAAGGGTGTGGTCGGCGTGATGGCGGGAAGCCGCAGCCTTCTGGCGGACGCCGTTCATTCCGCTTCGGATACGGCGGGTTCATTCGCTTCGCTGCGGTGTCTGAAAGCGCCGGGAATTCCCGTCGACCATGGCCGCTCCTACGGCCGTGATAAAGCGGAATCCATAGCCGCTATTCTGATTGCGGTTATCATGACGATCATATCCGTGGAAATCAGCATGAATGCGGTGAAGGATATGGTCTCCGGTGTGCATAACGCGCCCCAAAGCTACGCGCTTATCGCCGTTATCCTTTCCCTTGTTTGCAAAGAAGTCATGTTCCGGTACAATTACTGGGTCGGGAAAAAGCTGGGCTTGCGCGATTTAGTGACGGGCACATGGGAACACCGTTCCGGCGTGTATTCTTCGATTATGACACTGGCCGGGGTAGGAGGCGCCCTGATCGGAGAAAAAATGGGCTGGGGTTTTATGTACTATCTGGACCCTGCGGCGGCTGTCGCCGTCACGCTTCTTATCGTTAAAAACAGCTACGGGGTGATTACCGACGCGCTGCAGAAAACGATGGACCGGGCCCTGCATCAGGAAGATGCGCGGGATATGATCGACGCCGTACAAGGCGTAAAGGGTGTTATTTCCGTAGAAGATCTTCGTGCCCGGGAGCACGGGCATTATGTTATTGTGGAGCTCAGGATCAGCGTGAACCCGCGCATTTCCGTTCTGGAAGGAAACGATATCGCCAGGTCGGTCAAATATCAGCTCATGAAAAAGTTTATTCATCTTTCGGATGTCACGATTCACGTATTTCCTTACGATTCGGGTTATCCCTACAAACAAGGTATCGATGCCGCCGCAACTGACAGCGCGCAGATGCTTCACTAACGAATACGTCAGCAAAAAAATCATTATGCAAGTTTAGGAGGAACAACGTGCTGGAATCCAAAGCAAGATGGCGGTTGGGCGCTGGAGACGAGGCCGTTGCCGGGCAGCTTTGCGATGCTCTCGGGATCGATCCGCTGCTTGCCAGGCTGCTTGTGCTGCGTGGAGTTAGCAGCGTTCCCGAAGCCGAACAGTTTCTCAGCGGGGGAAGCGGTCATTTTCACGATCCCTTCCTGATGGAAGGGATGGAAACGGCGGTCGGCCGGATCCGGTCCGCCCTCAACAGCGGAGAAAAAATTCGTGTCTACGGCGATTACGATGCGGACGGGGTCAGCTCGACGGCGCTTATGGCTCACCTGCTGCGCGGGCTCGGCGCCAATTTCGACACCTATATTCCGCATCGCGTCAAAGAAGGCTACGGTTTGAATAAAGGGGCCGTCGATCTCGCCAAAGAGCAGGGAGTGTCCCTCATTATTACGGTCGATACCGGCGTAAGCGCGGTAGAGGAAGTCGCTTATATTCAGGAACTCGGCATGGACGTCATCGTGACGGATCATCACGAACCGCCCGGCACGCTTCCCGAGCCGCTTGCCCTGATCAATCCCAAGAAAGAAACCTGCCCCTATCCGTTTAAGGGGCTTGCGGGTGTTGGGGTGGCTTTAAAGCTGGCCCAAGGGCTGCTGGGGCATCTCCCCGAAGAACTGCTGGAAATTGCCGCAATCGGTACGGTAGCGGATTTAATGCCGCTTCATGACGAGAACCGGCTTATCGTTAAGCTCGGATTGGAGAGAATGAGGAAGTCGGCTTATCCCGGACTGCGTGCCTTGATGGACGTCTCCGGTGTCGAGCGAGATACGGTAAATGCTACGCATATCGGATTCAGCCTCGCGCCCAGAATCAACGCCAGCGGCAGGCTGGAGCATGCCTCGACGGCACTGAAGCTTCTGGTGACGGAAGACGAAGCCGAAGCGGTATCGATCGCGGAAGAGCTTGATCTGCTGAACAAAGAAAGACAGTTCATTGTAGACGAGCTGACGGGACTTGCCAAGGCCGCCGTTCAAGAAGAACAGGACGGGGCTTTAAAGCGGGGAGAAACGCCCAAAAACTTTCTCGTCGTATCCGGCGAAAAATGGAATGTCGGCGTTGTCGGTATCGTGGCTTCGCGTCTGGTCGACACTTATTACCGTCCGACCATCGTGCTCAGCATAGATCCCGATACCGGGATGGCCAAAGGCTCCGCCAGATCCATTGCGGGTTTCGATATGTATCAGGCGCTGACGCACTGCGCCGATCTATTGGATCATTACGGCGGGCATCAGGCCGCTGCCGGCATGTCGCTTCGCAGGGAGAACATCGCCGAGTTTGAACGAAGGCTGAACGCGCTTGCCGGCGAATGGCTCAGCGCGGAAGATTTTATCCCGCTGCTTGCCGTCGATGCGGAATGCAGCCTCAGCGAGGTGCCCCTCGAATGCATCGAGGAGCTGGAGAAACTGGCTCCTTTCGGAGTAGGCAACCCGGCGCCGAAAATTTTGTTCAGCGGCCTCCGCCTCGATGAAATCAGGCTGATGGGCCGGGAGCGCCAGCATCTCAAGCTGGTTCTCACGGATGCCGCCGCCGAGATTGCGGCCGGAGTCGAGGCCGTGGGCTTCGGCAAGGGCTGGCTCGGCAGCCTGATGACGCCGCAGGCGCCCGTTGACATTGTCGGAGAACTCTCCGTCAATGAGTGGAACGGCGTGCGCAAGCCGCAGCTTATGCTGCAGGACTTGCGCATCCCCGCTCTCCAGGTCTTCGACTGGAGAGGCAAACCCGCCGCGCGCGTCGGCGAAGAGCTGGCCGCTCTTGGCGAGCGGCTCGCCGCCCTTCCGGGGCGCGGCTCCGCGCGGCCGCCGGCCCTTGTCCTCTTCGGGGAAGAGGACAGGGCCCCCGGCGCCGGCGGGCGTCCGGCAGGCCCCGTGTGGCGGTGCCTGCCGGACGGGAGCCTGGCGGCGGACAATGAAGCGGCCCGGGAACTTCAGTTCCCGGAGATGACCGACATTGTCCTCTGCACGGCTCCCCGCTCGCTCCCGCAGCTGGAGCGGGCGCTTGCGCAGGCGGACGGCTTACGCCGGTGCTATGCCGTCTTCGCCGATCCCGCGCCGCAGGACGGCGGCGCGATGCCGACGCGTGACCAGTTTAAAGCGGTCTACGCGTCGGTCAGGCAGCAGGGCATGTGGGATATGCGCAATCCCGCCCTGCTGCAATCGTTCAGCCGCCGGTCGGGCTTGTCGGCCGCGATGATCTCTTTCGTCCTCGATGTATTCGAGGAGCTTGGCTTCATCGAGAAAGCCGGAGGCGTCGTCCGGCCCGTAGCGGCTCCGTCCAAGCGAGACCTGACGACCTCAAGGAAATACCAGGAACGTCTGTCGCGCGCGGAAGTCGACCGCGTCTGCGTGTATACGTCCGCCAAAGAATTAAGCGACTGGATTGCAGGCTGCCGTTCACCGCGGCAGCTGTCATCCGCGCAACCCACATAAATGGAGGAATCCCCATGAATTTCAAAGAGTATATCCGCGTCATCGAAGATTTCCCGCAGCCGGGCATCCGTTTCAAAGACATCACGACCCTGCTGCAAAATGGGGCTGTATACAAAGAAGCGATCGACGAGATCGCCCGTTTCGTCAAAGACAAGCAAATCGATCTGATCGCCGGTCCGGAAGCACGCGGATTCGTCGTGGGTGCTCCTCTTGCCTACGCGCTCGGTGTAGGCTTCGTGCCCATCCGCAAGAGCGGCAAGCTGCCGGGCAAAACGATTGAGGCGGACTACTCCCTGGAGTACGGCAAAGACAAGCTGGCGGTTCATGACAATGCGATCAAGCCCGGCCAGCGCGTGCTGATTGCCGACGATCTGCTCGCCACGGGTGGCACTATCAAAACTTGCGTCAATCTGATTGAACAACTGGGCGGAGAAGTCGTAGGTTCGGCCTTCCTGATCGAGCTGACTTACTTGAACGGCCGCGACCAGCTGCCTGAGGGCAAAGATGTCTTCACATTGATCCAGTACTAAGCTTATGTTCCGATACAAAAAAAGCCTGCTCTCCGCAAGGAGAACAGGCTTTTTATAATGGACTGTATATCTTTGAAGCAGAGGCACGAATCTAGTCGTTTGAAAGCTTCAGCACCTCGACCAGTTTGAAGAAAAGACTGAGCACAATAGCGCAGACGGTCGCCAGAGCCATACCTTTCAGCTCAAAGGAACCGATTTTTAGCATCGCTCCGCTCAGACCGATGATCAGTACGATGGATGTCAAAATCAGATTAGTCGCCTTGGAATAATCGACTTTGCTTTCGACCAGCATGCGGATACCGGATGCGCCGATAACACCGAAGAGCAGGAGCGAGACGCCGCCCATAACCGGAGTCGGGATCGTCATGATCAGAGCGGCAAGTTTTCCGGAGAAGGAGAGCACGATGGCGAACAAGGCCGCGCCGCCGATGACCCAGGTCGAGTATACACGGGTGAGCGCCAGTACCCCGATATTTTCACCATAGGTCGTATTCGGTGTAGAACCGACGAAACCGGACAGGATAGTAGAGATCCCGTTCCCGAGCAGCGAGCGGTCAAGTCCCGGATCTTTGGACAAGTCCTTGCCGACGATATTGCCGGTTACGACGAGATGCCCGATATGCTCGGCGATCACGACAAGGGCCGCAGGCAGGATGAGCACGATGGAAGTCAGGTCGAACTGCGGGGTGTATACCTGCGGCAGAGCGAACCAGTTCGCTTCCGAAACCTTGGAGAAATCCACGATTCCTACGATGGCGGCCAGAACGTACCCGGCAATGATCGAAACGAGAATCGGAATGATTTTCATAAATCCGCGGAACAGGACGTTGCCCAGCAGAGCGATCAGCAGGGTAACGATGGAGACGAGCAGCGCTTTGCCGTCGAGGGGAGCGCCGTCCTTCGGCAGAAACCCTGCCATGCCTGCGGCGGTCGGGGCCAGTTCAAGTCCGATAACGGCGATGATGGCACCCATGGCGGCCGGAGGGAAGACGACGTCGATCCATTTCGTCCCGACCAGTCTGACCAGCAGGGCGACAAGGACGAAGACGATCCCGACGATGATGAAGCCGCCCAGCGCCGAATTGTAGCTTTTGGTGGCGAGCACGCCGAGCACCGGCGAAATAAAGGCGAAGCTGGAGCCCAGATAGGCCGGAATTTTTCCTTTACACAGAAAGATGTAGAGAAGTGTTCCGATCCCGTTCATCAGAAGTACGATGGCGGGGTTTACTTGAAACAGCGCGGGAACGAGAACAGTGGAGCCAAACATGGCGAACAAATGCTGAAGACTCAGCGGAATTGTTTTGCCCAGGGATGGCCGTTCATCAACCCCAATGGTACGGTTACTCATGTCCGAACATTTCCTCCTTTATCGCGTTTAAGCGATGATAGCTAGAGTTCCATCGACAAGTGTAGCAGATTTTCGGGATTCGTCTATAGCTTTTTTCGGACCGGAGGGAGATTTTGCGGAAAAAGGTCGCCATTTCCCGAATTTTCTTGTTTTGAGCGGGCTTGACAGTTGACGCAAGGCGCACAATTTAGGCATAATGAATAGAAATATCCATGTTTCGTAGAAAGGGTTTATTCATGGGAATAGAGCAGTTGCTGGAAAAGGCGGCACAGTATTTTAAAGAGACAGAACTCAACCGAATCAGAGAGGCGTACGAGTTCGCGGAACATGCTCATCACGGGCAGGTGCGCAAATCCGGAGAGCCTTATATTTTACATCCTCTGGCCGTTGCCGACATTCTGGTCGACATGCAGATGGACGTGACGTCCATTATTGCGGCTCTGCTTCATGATGTCGTGGAAGACACTACGGTTTCGCTCGAGGCCGTCCAAGATAAATTCGGCAGAACCTGTGCCATGCTGGTAGACGGATTGACCAAGCTGGAACGGATCAAATTTAAAACCAAAGAAGAGCAGCAGAACGAGAATTATCGCAAAATGTTCGTGGCGATGGCGCAGGATATCCGCGTCATTCTTATTAAGCTGGCCGACCGGCTGCATAATATGCGCACCCTGAAGTATCAGTCCGAAGAAAGCCAGCGCCGGATTGCCGACGAAACGCTCGAAATCTTCTGTCCGATCGCCCACCGGCTCGGTATTTCCGCCATCAAATGGGAAATGGAAGATATCGCGCTCCGTTATCTGAATCCCCAGCAGTATTACCGGATCGTCAATCTTATGCAGAAGAAGCGGACGGAGCGGGAGCAGTATATCGAGGACGTGATCCGCAATATCCAGGACAAGCTCCGCGAAATGGGCATCGAAGGCGATATTTCCGGCAGGCCCAAGCATATTTATTCGATTTACAAAAAAATGTCTTCACGCAACAAGCAGTTTAACGAGATCTACGATCTGATGGCCCTGCGCGTCATCGTGGACAACATTAAAGATTGCTACGCCGCGCTCGGAATTATCCACACGCTGTGGAAGCCGATGCCTGGGCGTTTCAAAGACTATATCGCCATGCCGAAGCCGAACATGTACCAGTCGCTTCATACGACGGTGATCGGCCCGAAGGGCGAGCCTCTCGAAGTCCAGATCCGGACCTGGGAGATGCACCAGACCGCCGAATACGGAATCGCGGCCCACTGGGCCTACAAAGAAGGCAACGGGTCCCCCGAGGGAACGTTCAGTGACAAGATGCAGTGGTTCCGTGAAATTCTCGAGCTGCAGAAAGAAACAGACAACGCGTCGGAATTTATGGAATCCATGAAGATGGATTTCTTTACCGATCTCGTTTTTGTGTTTACCCCCAAAGGGGAGGTTATCGAGCTTCCGGCGGGTGCGGTTCCGCTTGATTTTGCTTACCGCATTCATACGGAAGTCGGCAACCGCACCATCGGAGCCAAGATCAACGGCCGTATCGTGCCGCTGGACCACAAGCTCAAAACGGGCGATATCGTGGAAATCCTGACGTCCAAGCATTCCTACGGACCCAGCCAGGATTGGGTGAAAATCGCCCAGTCCTCGCACGCGCGCAGCAAAATCAAGCAGTGGTTCAAGAAAGAGAAGCGCGAGGAGAACGTGGCCAAAGGGCGCGAAGCCATCGAACGCGAGCTGAAGCGGCTGTCTTTCGACCCGCAGGCGCTTATGACGGACGAGAAGCTGCTGGAAGCGGCCAAGAAATTCGCTTTTAACGATATCGAAGATATGATGTCGGCTATCGGATTCGGCGGAATCACCGCCGCTCAGATTTGTACGAAGCTTACGGAGAAGCTCCGCAAAGAGAAGGAAGCGGAAGAAGCCCAGGCGATGGAACTGACCAACGAGGTCAAGGAAGTCAAGGCGGCTCCGCCCGAGAAGAAAAGCAGACCGGTCAGCGGCGTAAGGGTCAAAGGGGTGGACAACCTGCTGATCCGCTTCGCGAGATGCTGCAACCCGGTGCCGGGCGACGACATTATCGGCTACATCACGCGAGGCCGCGGGGTGTCGGTGCACCGGACGGACTGCACGAACATACCGGGTGAAAACACAGAGGAAGGAAACCGCGTCATCGAGGTGGAGTGGGCGGATTCCGTGGAATCGAATTTCCACGTGGAAATCGAAATCACGGGCCATGACCGCCGCGGCCTGCTGAACGAAGTGCTTCAGGTCGTTTCGGAAAGCAAAACGATGATTTCGGCGGTTTCCGGCCGTTCCGACAAGAACAAAATGGCCATGATTCACATGACCATCCTGATCCGCAACATCGAGCACCTTCATGCTGTCGTGGAGAAAATCAAGCGCGTGGAGGATGTATATTCCGTTCAGCGGATCATGCAGTAAACATACGGGCAAGGCACGTTCGGCAAGGAGAGTGGAATCATGAAAGTCGTGGTACAGCGCAGCAAGGAAGCGCAGGTTACGGTAGACGGGGAAATTGTCGGCCGCATCGACCGGGGGTTGATGCTTCTGGTGGGTGTAGGCCATGAAGATACGGAAGAGGACGCCAAATATTTGGCGGACAAGATCGCGGGCCTGCGCATTTTCGAGGATGAACAGGAGAAGATGAACTTTTCGGTGAAGGACATCGGCGGCAGCATTCTTTCCGTATCCCAGTTTACCCTGTACGGGGACTGCCGGAAGGGCAGAAGGCCGAATTTTATGGGAGCGGCCCGTCCGGAGCAGGCAGAAGCTTTGTACGATACATTCAACGATCTTCTCCGCGCTCAGGGGCTTCATGTGGAAACGGGCGCTTTCGGAAAAATGATGGACGTCGCCTTCACGAACTGGGGACCGGTTACACTTATTCTCGAAAGCAAAGCCTGATCCGGCACGGGGCCGGCATAATCCGTCAGCTCCCGGGACAGGCTAAAAGTCGAAGCCGTCGGCCGCAGGGGTGTCTTTTAGAGATAAATCTTCGCCGGCGTGCCACTAGACAGAGGAGCCTTCCTAAACCATGCGCCGATCCTTTAAAGAAAAGCAAATGACCCAGCCGGAGAGCCAGTTCGCTCATTCCGCTTATTCCGAAAGAATACGCGCCGGAGCGGAGCTGTCCGGGATGGAAGCGAGCGGGGAAATCGCCCCCGTGCAAGGAAGATTCAAACGGACGGCCAAAGTGCCGCCCCGTTAACGAGACCGGCCTCCCAGCGGAAGGCCGGTTTTCATTTTGCACGGATAAGAAGACCGCGGCGGCGCACCCGGCCATAAGCCTTTGTCCCCCTTGCAAAATATGTTACACTAGTCATGGTCATTTTTAGGAGGAAAAGAAGCTTTTTGCCGTTAAACGGAGACCGTTCGGCTTCATTCCCGTATAAGAAGAAGCGGTGCTTGAACTTTCCGCGGTTCCGGGGGGTTCAAATAAGTTCGCGGCCCTACAAAACCGATAGGTACACCAAGGCGGATAACGGGTTCAACTCCCCTACTCTCCGCTGTCCCTGGCGTAATCATATTAGTTCGGCAAAGCCGGAGAAGCTCCGGAACAAATCCATGCACAGAGGACTACATGGCCGGGACGCAAGCAGAAACGTAAGCAGTTGGAATACAATGAGGAAGGTGCCCCATGACAAAGAGTAAGAGCAATAATTCGAAGCATGCCGCATCAAAATCCTGGATCGTCTGGATGTGCCTGCTGATCGTGCTGACCGTAATCGCAGCCGCGGCCGCACTTTACTGGCAGTACCGCCATCACAACAAACCGAAGCCGATCGCTCAGCATACGCTGTCCGAAGTGAAGTCGGCGGCGAATCTGCAAAAGCAGTATGACGTGATCGTCGTCGGGACGGACCCCGAAGGCATAACGGCAGCGGTGTCCGCCGCCCGCAACGGGCAGAAGACCCTGCTGGTGGACGGGCACGACCGGGAAATTCTCGGCGGCCTGATGACGCTCGGATGGCTGAACAGCATCGACATGAACTATGTGCCGAACCCGTCCGTGCTCAATCCGCACGATGTGCTGAACAAAGGCCTTTTTTCCGAATGGTACAGTAAAATCGAAGGCGATTCCTTCAGCATTAACACGGCGGCGAACGCTTTCTACGATATGGTGCGCGGCGAGAAGAATATCGATCTGATGCTTAAACTTAAATCCATCGAGCCGCTCTTATCCAATCAGGGACAGCAAACCCGCGTAGAAGGCATCACCCTTACAAAAGAAGACGGAACGAAGCAGGAAATCCGTGCGAATGCGGTGATCGATGCGACCCAAGACGGCGATATCGCCGCTGCGGCGGGAGTACCTTTTACATACGGTCTGGAAGACCTCGGCAACAAAAACGCCAAAATGGCGGTTACGCTCGTATTCAAGCTGAAAAATGTGACCCCGGACGTCTGGTCCCAGATCAGCAAGCATTTGAAAACGGACGACGATCCGATGTCCGATGCGAACGAAGTCAGCGCATGGGGCTATAAGGAACTTTACAATTACCCGGCTCTCAACCCCGAACGCGTGAAGATGCGCGGTTTGAATATCGGCCGCCAGGACGGCGACATGGTTCTGATCAATGCGCTGCAAATTTTCAATATCGACGGTCTGGACGCGAAGTCGCGGGCCGAGGCATTTGAAATCGCGAAGAAAGAAATCCCGAACGTGGTCGCTTTCCTGAAAAAGAACTATCCCGAATTCGCGGGTGTCGAACTGGCGGGAACGGCTCCCGAGCTGTACGTGAGGGAAACGCGCCATATTCAAGGGGAGTACCGCCTGAATATTATCGACCTGCTGGAAAACCGCGACCAGTGGGACCGGATCGCTTTCGGTTCGTATCCGGTCGACATTCAGCGTCTGGCTCCGACGGACACCGGAATGGTCGTCACGCAGCCGGAGCAGTACGCGATTCCTTTCCGGAGCATCGTGCCCAAGAAGGTGGACGGGCTGCTCGTCATCGGGCGGGCCGCTTCTTACGACACGCTTCCGCACGGCAGCGCCCGTGTCATCCCGGTCGGCATGGCCGAGGGTGAAGCGGCAGGCGCCGCGGCCAAGCTCGCCAAGGATGCGGGCCTGAGCTTCCGCGAGCTCGCCGCTTCGAAGGAAAACGTGGCGAAGCTTCAGGAAATGCTGAACAAGCAGGGCATGGATCTGAAGCCGTTCAGCATGAAGCCGCAGCCTTTTATGACCCACAAGCAGTATGAAGGCCTTAAATCGGCCGTATCCATGTCCCTCGTGGGCGGCGGATATAAGAACGAGTTTGAGCTGGACAAAGTTTCAAACCCCCAGCGCATGGTGAACTACATCACCCGGATGAAGAAAATCATTCCGTCGGCTTACGGCGGCGACCCGAGCGGCTCGCTGAAAGGAATCGACGAGGAAGCGCGCAAGAAGTCCGCGCTGACGCTCGATCAGGCCGCGTATACGATGACGCAGGGACTGGGCATCGCCGTTCCGAAGGAAAGCGCCCTGGCCGAGCTTTCCAAACGAGGAATCGTGCAGGAATTGTCGCTCGCGACAATCAAGGACAAGCAGAACCTGACCAACGGCGATACCTTTATGCTGATCATGGATCTGCATAAATACGCCGAAAGCAAAGGCGCGAAACCTGCGGCGCAATAAGCGGGTCCGACATTGTAACGAAATTGTAACTTGATTTTCATCTGGGATTAATGTTCGCACCCTATACTAAATATCGACCCCCTTTACGATATAGATATCCATGGACAGTCTGCAGCTTCGTGCTGCAGGCTCTTTTCTTTTTTAGGCCGGGTTTCTCTTAAAAACGGATCGTTAATGCAGGGCGATCATCTGATAGATTTGCCGCTTGTCGCCGGGCAGGGAGGCCTGCGCCACCTTCAACTGCGAGGAGCCGTTGCCGTCGAGGAATACGCCGTCGACGAGTCCGCTTCTGCCCAGCGATCCCGCGATTGCGGCGCGGAACTGCTCGCCGGTGCACGGTGTAGGCGTTACGACGAGCCAGACGGCATTGCTCTTGTCGTACACCACGCCGGTCCGCATGCGGGCTTCGTTCAGCGCCGGCATATTCTCCTCCTTGGCGAGCTTGCGCCAATCGGCTTCGTTCTGCAGGCTCATGGAGATCCCGCCTTGGGCCCAGTAGCGGGTGCGGTCCGTCACCTGCAGCTCGGCCGCGTCGGACGCCTGCTGAACCGTAAACCGCCGGGCTGCGCCGTCCCAGACGAGGGTTCCCCGCTTATGACCGGTATTGAACCAGCCCGAGCCGTATTCGCCCTGCGCCCCCTTGACCGGGCGGTCGTTCATGACGGCGATGCTGAGCAGATTGCCCTGCCAGAAAAAGCCGCCGTTGATCCCGAACTCGGGCACCTCCATGATGTTGCCTTTCACGGCTTTAAGCGCGATCCGTTCGGGCTTCGTTTTCGCCACATGCAGCTCCACTCCGTTGGGCGCCGTTATTTGCGCATAGGCGTAAGCGGGAGGCGGAGGGCCTTGTTCTCCGGACTGATGGGCGAAGAGCAGGGTGACGGCAAAACTGGCCGCCGCGACGGCGCCGTAAATGACAAGCAGCTTGTCTAATCGGGCAAAAAAACGGGGAAGCATAGCCAACCCTCCTTCTGTTCGGCTCTACGATTCTTTTACTCTATGATCCTATTCTATGAGGGGGCCGCTAGAGTAGAACACGCATTTTTCAAATGCCTGAAAAAGGTGTAAATAAAAGACGGTCCGGCAGCGATTACACGGGTTCGGGACTGTAGGAGCCCGTCCGCGGGATATTAGCCGTATAGACTTACTTTTGACAAGTGACTATGGTAAGATGTTACTAAGGAGATGATGTCGCATGGCAGATTTTCATTTGTGTCCCAAATTCGAGAACGCGTTTGAGCTGCTTGGAAAACGTTGGACGGGATTGATCATCCGGGTCCTTTTGAGCGGTCCCAAACGTTTTAAAGATATATCCGATATGATACCGAGCATGAGCGACAGAATGCTGTCCGAGCGCTTTAAAGAGCTGGAGGCGGCGGGCATTCTGATCCGGCACGTATACCCCGAGACGCCTGTGCGGATCGAATACGAACTGACCGAGAAAGGCAAGGGCCTGGAGCCGGTCATGGACGAGCTGCAGAAATGGGCGGAAACTTGGTAAGGGAAAAGCTTGACTTTACCGGATGAGCCGATTACAATCATTTCTAACACAACCCTGAAAAACTTTGATCCGCTGAAGGGATGAAGTCGTTCGACTCCACGTACTCAGAGAGGGAAGCCCTGGCTGCAAGCTTCCTTATGATGGCCGAGCGTAAGACCTCCCGGAGGACAGTCGGTGAACAGAGGGCTGCTTGAGCTTGTTCCCTGGAACGTGCCGTGCAGACCGTTTCCCATTAGCCGATATGCGTAGACGGGCGTTAACCGTATGAAGCGAAAATCAGCCCGGCCGGACTTTCCGCGCCGCAGGCCGCCGATTTTCGGAATGTGGGTGGCACCACGGGTGATGGTTAGTTACTAACGTCTCTCGTCCCTTTGACCGTTTTGCGGTTTTAGGGATGGGGGACTTTTTTAATGGCAAAAAAAGCAGCATCGCAGACGCAGGACAATGGGGAAGTCGACAAGGAAGACAAGGAGGAAGCTCAAATGAGCATACAAAAGCCGAAGGGCACCCAGGATATTATGCCGGGTACCGTAGAAAAGTGGCAGGCGCTGGAAAGCAAAGCCCGCGACCTGTGCGGCCGGTTCCGCTACCGGGAAATCCGTACGCCGATTTTCGAACACACCGAGCTATTCTCCAGAGGTGTCGGAGAGACGACGGATATCGTAGAGAAAGAAATGTACACGTTCCAGGACAAAGGAAACCGCAGTATTTCGCTCCGTCCCGAAGGAACGGCCGGCGTCGTACGCGCGTATGTGGAAAATAAACTGTACGGGGAACCCGATATCAGCAAGCTCTTCTACATCGGTCCGATGTTCCGGTATGAACAGCCTCAGGCCGGACGCTACCGGCAGTTTCACCAGTTCGGGATCGAAGCTTTCGGCGGGGAGGATCCTTCGCTGGATGCCGAAGTCATCGCGTTCGGCTATACGTTTTACCGCGAACTGGGGATGACGGGCGTGTCCGTCGAGATTAACTCGGTCGGAACACCGGAGATCCGCGGGAATTACAAGCAAAGACTGCAGGCGTTCCTGGAGCCTCTCAAGGATAAGCTCTGCAAGGACTGCCAATCGCGGTTCGACCGCAATCCGATGCGGATTCTGGACTGTAAAGTCGATCAGAAGTATTTCGAAGGGGCGCCCGAGCTTCTGGACGATCTGGACGAAGCGTGCCGGACGCACTTCGAAGCGGTAAAACGCCATCTGACGGCGATGGAGATTCCGTTTACGATCAATCCCCGCCTCGTACGCGGGCTTGATTATTACACGCACACCGCTTTCGAATATAAAGCGGCGGGCATCGGCTCCATCGATACGATCGGCGGCGGGGGCCGCTACAACGGCCTCGTCTCCGAGATCGGCGGACAAGACCAGCCCGGCGTCGGCTTCGGCCTCGGCCTGGAGCGCGTTCTGCTCGTCCTGGAATCGCAGGGCGTGCAGCTTCCTCAGCCTCCGGGGCTGGACGTGTACCTGATCGGACTCGGTCAGGCGGCCGAAGACGAGATCGTGAAGCGGCTCTACGAGCTGCGTACGCACGGCATCCTGGCGGAGAAGGATTACCAGGGCCGTAAAATGAAAACGCAGATGAAATCGGCTGACCGCTCCGCAGCGCGTTTTGTCGCAATCCTGGGAGACGACGAGCTGGAACGCGGGGAAATAACGGTTAAAACAATGGCCACCGGCGAGCAGGAAACGATCAAGCTGGAGGAGTTTGCGGAAGTTATTTTGAAACGGACAAAGTCCGGAAACGAAAATGGAGGGGTTCAGTCATTATGATGCTCAAAACACATCATTGCGGGCAATTAACGAAAGCGAACATCGGAGAAACGGTTATTCTAAACGGTTGGGTACAGCGCCGCCGCGACCTGGGGGGCGTCTTGTTCATCGACCTGCGCGACCGCAGCGGACTCGTGCAAATCGTCTTCAATCCGGACTTCTCGGGCGAAGCGCTGGCAATCGGCGACCGCGCACGCAACGAATACGTGCTGGCGGTAAAAGGAACCGTCGTTGAACGTGACGCCGAAACGGTAAACACCAACCTGCAGACCGGCGAGATCGAAGTCCGGATCACGGAAATCGAAATTATGAACGCGGCTAAAAATCCCCCGTTTTTCATCGAAGACGGGATCGAAATCGACGAAACGCTGCGCCTGAAGCACCGCTATCTGGACCTTCGCCGTCCGGAAATGCAGCAGACACTCATGCTGCGTGCCAAAGCGGCCCGGATTTTCCGCAGCTTCCTCGACGAGAACGGCTTCCTCGATATCGAGACGCCGATCCTTACGGGCAGCACGCCGGAAGGCGCGCGCGATTACCTCGTGCCCAGCCGTGTGCATCCGGGCGAATTCTTCGCGCTGCCGCAGTCCCCGCAGCTGTACAAACAACTGCTGATGGTGAGCGGCCTGGAGCGGTATTACCAGATCGCGCGCTGTTTCCGCGACGAGGATCTTCGGGCGGACCGTCAGCCGGAGTTCACGCAGGTGGACATCGAGACGTCCTTCCTTTCCCAGGACCAGCTCCTGGACATGATGGAGCAGCTGCTCGTGCGTCTGTTCCGCGAAACGGTCGGTGCGGAAATCCAGACGCCGTTCCAGCGTCTGACGTATGCGGAAGCGATGGACAAATACGGCTCCGACAAGCCGGATCTGCGCTTCGGTCTGGAGCTGTCCACGGTGACCGATATCGTGGCGGACAGCGACGTAAAAGTGTTTAACATGGTCGCCAAAAACGGCGGCATCGTGAAGGCCTTGAACGCCAAGGGCTGCGGCGCGACGTGGAGCCGCAAAGAACTTGACGATCTCCAGCCGTTCGCATCCCGTTACGGCGGCAAGGGCTTGGCCTGGATCACCGTGAAGGAAGGCGAGTGGAAAGGGCCGATCGTCAAATTCTTCAAAGAAGAAGAGATCGCCGCTTTGACCGAGCGCCTCAACGTGGAAGAGGGCGACCTGCTCGTCTTCTCCGCCGACAAACCGAAAGTCGTGTACGACGTGCTGGGCAACCTTCGTCTGAAGGTCGGCCGCGATCTGGGTCTGATCGACGACAAAGCCTACAAATTCCTGTGGGTCGTCGATTTCCCGATGTTCGAGTATGACGAAGAAGAGAAGCGTTATGTCGCCATGCACCACCCGTTCACCCGTCCGAAGGACGAAGATCTGCACCTCTTCGAAACGGACCCGGGCCAAATGCGCGCCCAGGCTTACGATATCGTTCTCAACGGCTACGAAGTAGGCGGCGGCTCCATGCGGATTTACCAGCGCGACGTGCAGGAAAAAATGTTCGCGGCGCTCGGATTCACGCTTGAAAAAGCGAAAGAAAAATTCGGCTTCCTGCTTGAAGCGTTTGAATACGGAACGCCTCCGCACGGCGGAATGGCTTACGGCTTCGACCGTCTCGTGATGCTGCTTGCGGGACGCACGAACCTGCGTGAAACGATCGCCTTCCCGAAAACGGCGAGCGCGTCCGATCCGCTTACCGATGCGCCGAGTGCAGTCGACGAGAAGCAGCTTGAGCAGCTTTCCATCCGCATCGCGTTGAAACAACCGGCCGCCAAGGCTTAAAATTCCGGCAGCCGCGACGCTCTCCCGGCCGCGAAAAATTTTACAGGCCGCAGGGCAGTATAGAGGAAACAGGGAGGGACCTTCGGGTCCCTTTTTTCGGGCCGCACAGATAAAACCAAGCGCCCGACTTGACATTGACCATCGAATCAGGTCAAACTTAGCGTAAACCTATCATTTTGCAGCTGACAGAGGAGGAAATTCCGAATGCTTCATCAATTCTCCCGGACGGAACTTGCCATCGGACCCGAGGGGCTCCAGGTTATGAAAGGCAGCACGGTTGCCGTGCTCGGGATCGGCGGAGTCGGTTCCATAGCGGCGGAAGCCCTGGCCCGGACCGGAGTCGGACGAATTATACTGATCGATAAAGATGTGGTGGATATTACGAATGTGAACCGTCAGATTCATGCCCTTACGACGACGGTAGGTCAGCCTAAGGCCGAGCTTATGCAGGAGCGGATCAAGCTGATTAATCCCGAATGCGACGCCATCGCGCTGCGGATGTTCTACACGGAGGAAACGTATGAGCAGCTGTTTGACTACAAGCCGGACTACGTTCTGGACGCTTCGGATACCATTTCCTATAAGATTCATCTCATCAAACAGTGCCTGGAGCGCAAAATTCCGATGATCTCCAGCATGGGCGCGGCGAATAAAATGGACCCGACCAAGTTTCAGGTTGCGGATATTTCCAAAACGACGATGGACCCCATTGCCCGTGTTATCCGGACGAAGCTCCGCAAGGAAGGCATCAAAAAAGGCGTGAAAGTGGTGTTCTCCACGGAAGAGCCTAAGAAGCCGCGCGAAGATGTGACTCAGCGTATCGTTCCGGAGAATGCGCCGGAAATCCGTAAAGCGCAGCAGCCTCCGGCGAGCAACGCTTTTGTGCCGCCCGTTGCCGGTCTGATCATGGTCAGCGTATGTGTGAAAGATCTGCTGCATAATGCCGGTATCGACGTTTAAACGGCTTTCGAAGTCACAATCGCACCTAGAGAGGCAGGAAAGATATGGCTTGGAAAAAGGTTTTCCTCACTCTATCCGCATCGGCCGTGCTGACTTCGGCAGCGGGGCTTAGCCTGACGGCACAGGGACTGGCTGCGGAGGCGGATCGAGCCGGCGGGAAGAGGGCTGAAGTGCCGCAGGCGGGACAGGCTGCCGCAGTGGCGGAAGCGCAAGCGGCAGCCGCTCAGGCTGCGGCGCAATCAGGCGCTGCGATTGCTGCCGCTCAGCGGCCGGTTCCGGCCGCAGGCGGGGTCTTGGCAGCGCAGATACGACCGCAGGGCGCTGAAGCCCCGGCGCTGCCGGTGGTTCCCGCGGGTCAGGAAGGCCATGCAGCGGGGCCCCTGACGGCAGGTGCCGGTTCGGGTGTCCCCGGCATGGCGGCGCCCCAAGCTGCGGTCAGCGGCTCCGCGGAGCGGCCGGCCGCAGGCCGCCTCTACGCCGATGTGGCCCCGGATGACCGCAACGCGGACGCGATTGCGGATTTGGCTGCGCGGGGCCTCATCGAAGGAACGGCACCCGGCCGGTTCGACCCGGCCGGGGCGCTGACCCGCGAGCAGTTTGCCAAGCTGCTCGCATCCGCCTTCGGACTCGGAACGTCCGAAGGGCCGACCCCATTCGTCGACCTCGTGTCCTCGTGGTCGACGCCGTATATTTCGGCTGCCTATGCGGCAGGGCTTGTTGACGGCGTAACCGCCGTCAAGTTCATGCCCGCGCAGCCGGTAACCCGCCAGGCCGCCGCCGCGATGGTGTGGCGCTGGCTGGAGGCCCGGGGCATCGAGGCCCCGGCGGATGCGGCGGCCCGGAACGCCGGTGATGCGGACGTGTGGGCGCAGGCGTCCGTGCAGAACATCATGACGCTGGGGCTGCGCAGCGATTCGGGCGCCGGCTACGAACCGAAGCGCGTCATGACCCGCGGGGATGCGGCAACGCTTGTTTCGCGGGCGCTCGCTCTGCTGGAGAGAACGGCCGAGGAACGGGCGGCCAAAGCGGCTCGGCCGCTGACGGCAGACAAGGCGGCGAGCCTGATCCGGTACAACGAGCAGAAGACGTCGGAGCTGCTGCTGAGCCTCTTTGAGCATGAACTGGCTTCCCGCACGAAGCCGCCCTTTGAAGCGATCCAGCCTGCCCTCAGCCGGTATTATGCGGACCCGGGAAGCTGGAAAGCGTTCTATGAACGTCATCTGGGCGGGATTTACGAAGCCGTTGCCCTTTTTCCCGCCGCATCGATGCCGGGGCCTTCGTTTAAAATCGTCAGCGTGACGGACGACCGGGTCAAAGTACGGGGCAAGAGACCGGAAGGGGCTTACACGGATTCGGCCTTTCTGACTTATACGCTGCTCAAACGAAACGGGGGCTGGGTCATCGGCGGGCGCGAGGAAGAGAAGCTGACGGAGCCGTTTACCCGTGAAGAGGCGGAAGGAATTGTGGCCCGGTATTACAGAACGGGCGCAAGTCTGTTCGAACGGGAAGAGAGCGACCGTTATCTGTTTACCGTAACGGACAAAGGGGAGAAGCTGCGGTTATCCGTCAGCAAGTCCAAAGGAATTCTGGCGCTGGAAGAAAGCTGAATAACTCGCCGGCAGCCCCGCTTTTGGCAAATAAATTCGAATACATTTGTTAGAGATTGAATGTTAGAAGCCTTCATTCCGTTTTACGGCGGAGTGAGGGCTTTTTTTGCGCCGACCGAGTCTTTCCGGCAAGACGAAGAGCACGGACCTTACCGGTCCATGCTCTTGCCTGCGGGTTTATAGAAGCTGCTGCCCGTGTCTTTCAGCCGGAAGGAAATGAACCAGAGCAGCAGGGCCAGCCCGGCGAACAGAAACAGCGTAACCGGGAGTTCTTCCAGAGTCAGACTCCAGCCGACCAGAAGTGAAATAAGCGCCCCGCCCAGACTCGCGGCGGCGATAAAGTAGCTCGTTACCTCATCCACATGCCCCCGGCTAACGGAGGCCGCAAATGTAATCGCAACCGGAAACAGGGGAGCTGCCGCAATGCCTGTCAGAAAAATGACCGCCAGCACCAGGATGGCATCATGGAGAAAGGGGAACACGCCTAAAAATAAAATCAGACTCAGAGCGGAAATCTGCAGCATCGGCAGAGGGGGAATATTTTTCCCTTTGACGGCAAGCAATGTCCGGCCGACAACCATCGACGCCCAGAATACGGAAACTCCGATCAGGCTGTACGGTTCATATCCGCCGGCAATCATCAGCGAAGGCAGAAAGTTCGCATAGCTGGTTTCGATTCCGGCATATACGAAAGCGAACACAATGAGCAGCCCCAAGCTGCGCTTCTCCCTGATGGATGTGTTTCCCGGGAAAAACTCTTCCGTGCCGCTTATGGTTCTTTCGGGCCGGGGAAATCTCTGCTTCGGCCGGGCGACTGAAGTCAAGAACACCCATACCGCCAGCAGCACCATGATTGTAACGAGCAGGGAGGACAGGACCACAGGAAGCACGTCCTCGCCGGCCAGCAGATGGATAAGAATGGGGAAGAGCAGGGCGCCGAAGCCGAAGAACACCTCCAGCTTCGCCATCCCTGACTTGCCGCTTTCCCCTTGTCCTATAATCAGAGCTCCTACCGTCGTCTCCAGCGTGCCCGCCCCGTATCCGATGAGGAACCCGGTCAGAGAGAGCAGCTCCCACCTGTCGATCCACAGATAGCCGGCCAACGCGGCCCCGACCATACACAGACCGATCGTAATGACGCCGAACGGACCGAGCTTCTTGGAAAGAACGGGAGAGAACAGGACGCCGATGAGAAAACCGATAAACTGTACGGACAAGATCACAGAGATTTCCCGGGCCCCGATTCCGTATCTTGCAAAAAGATGAGGGGACAAACTGCCGATAAACACATGAACGACGCCAACCAGAAAATAAAAGGCGCAGCCCATCCAAAGGACGATTCGCATCGTCGGCCTCCTATCTGCGGAAGGCATTCAGGGGATTAGGCCTGCATCACAAGCGTGCCTGAAAGATCCTTCGCGTGTGTTTCGAAGAACAGATTCAGCGCAGCTTGAGAACGGTGTCCGTCCGCAAAGCTTGGCAGGCCTACCCGGCTATTCCGGAGAATGGCGTCCACCCATGCCATCTGTTCGATCCGGAAGGAATCCGCCCAGCCGTGAAACTCGCCCGCCGGGTCCGTCAACAAGGCGGGAGGGAGGTCGAAGCTTGTGGACGAGATTCCTTCCGTGATGGTATAGCTCAGTGGATCGCGTGTGTGGTAACGGAAATTTTTTTGGTGTCCGATCACCTCAATCCCAAACCCGCAGTCTTCCGGGGCCGTGCTCTTGGAGGTAATCATATGAATGAACACCTGATTACGGAGTTGTCCCAGGATTTCCGAATAGTCATCGACCTGGACTTCCCTGTTTTCTTTTTCCTTCACATTGGTGGCCATTTTGACGCGGATCGATTCGGGGCGGAACTCCGAACGGAACAGATGCCAGATCATATCGATCAGGTGTATGCCGAGATCGCCGAGTGCGCCGCTAGTCTGCTTGCTGGCTTCGCTGTCTCTCCAGGTGAAGGCTTTTTTTCTCAGCGCGCTGTCTTTCTTAAAAGAAATATTAAACGAAATGATGCCGCCGTGCTCGCCGCTGCGGATAAATTCCGTCAGGATGTGGACGAACGACAAATACCGGTAATTGAATCCCATCATGGCGATGGCATTGGCTTTCTCCGTAAAGTCCCGCATCGTCTGGGCTTCTTCAAGAGTGATGGCCATCGGTTTTTCGCACAAGACATGCTTGCCGGCAGCCAAGGCCTGCAGGGCATGATCCTTATGTTTGAAGTTAGGGGAGGCGACAATTATGCCGTCCGAGGAATCCAGCAGATCTTCGATCCGTTCGAAAGCTCGTCCGCCGAAGGTGGCTGCGAACCGCTCGCCTGCCGGCTGATTTATATCGTGAACGCCTGTAAGGACAGCTTCCTTGACCGTTGACAAAGCTTTGGCATGCGTCTTGGCAATATTTCCGGCTCCGATAATCCCAATTTTGATCATTTTGATTTCCTCTCCCTTATCCGTGGATATTCTCTCTGATCAAACACAGCGTTTCGAATCGTCAGCCTTCCGCCTGCAAGTGTTCTTGAAGCACATGAAGAATGCCTTTCACATAAGCCCCTTCGGAGACCAGGGGATGCAGGCCCTTGGCTTCCTCCGTCGCATTGTGAACCAGGTAGCCGTGCCGGACAGCCTGAAGCATAAGGAGATCGTTCCCGCTGTCGCCGAAAGCAAACGCACGCTCGGGCCCGACGCCGTACCGCTCCAGCATGAATCGCACGATCTCCGCCTTCCCGGTTCCAAGGGGAATGAAGTCCACGTCATAGCAGTCTTCCGGATCGCCCGCCAGAGGATTGCACCGGTTGATGTTGACGTCCAGCCGGTAACGGCCGGCCAAATGGCGGATATACTCGACCGCATGCCGGTCTGTTACGGGATCTTTTTGCCTATAGTAAAAATTCCATTTGAAGCGGGAACTGCCCAGTTGGGTCTGAGGAGTTAATTCCACGCCGTGTTCATGAAACAACCGCCGGACAACGGTGCTAACCGATTCTTCGGAGAACCCGCTGTTTGTGAGCCGGCTGTCCCACTGTTCGTCCCTCGTGCCGTAACGTTCCCGAGTCATATAGGTAAGTTCCGTCCCGAGGTCGCTTGCGATAAAGTGAGGAAAAATCCGGAATTTTCCTTTGTTCATTTTGTTTAAAATATCTTCCAGTTTACTGCCGCTTACCCAGCCGATCATCAATTCTCCTTCACGGCTTTTCCGTTCGATGAACGTTTCAAGCTCCTCGAGTTCCCTGCGGTGCTCTTCCAGCAAAACGTGCGGAAAATAAGTTTCGTCAAAGTCACAGAACACGAGGTGCTTCGGTTTCAGGGGATGTTCCAGCCGGACGAAGCTGTCTTTATACTCCAATAACACGTCGCAGTCCCTCCATCAGATGGTCTTGTTCTTCCCAGGTCAAATGCGGATACATCGGCAGATGCAGCAGCCGGCTGTGCGCCTGCTCCGTTTGCGGAAGCCGCGCATCCGTATAGCGGGTATTCACGAACGTGGTATTCTGCCTGTGGGACAAGACGGGATAGTAGATATCGGTTTCGGCCGAATACTTGTCCTTCAGCTCGCGCCGTACAAAGTCACGGTCTGCGCCCAGGATTTGAATGGGGAAGTGGTGCCAGACGTGGTCGTCCGACATGTCGGGCAGCCGGATTTTCTGGCTGTCGGCCAGCGGCTGCAAGCCTTGGCGGTACCGGTCGGCCAGAACCGTCCGTTTGAAGTTGTTCAAGGAAAGATGCTTTATCCGCTCGATCCCGATGGCGGCCTGCAGGTTATCCATCCGGCTGTTGTATCCGAAGTCTCTTACTTTGCGGTTCTTGACGTTGACCTCAAAGCCGTGATAACTGAACTGCAGGCACCGCTGCGCCGCTTCTTCATTGTCCAGAGCTATCGCGCCGCCTTTTCCGCATACGCCTACGTTCTTATAGGGATTAAAGCTCAGAATGAGGGCATCTCCCTCGCGTCCGAGTCCCGTTATGCCGATGGCTTGGCAGGCGTCTTCGACAATCAGCAGAGAGTACCGGTCCGCAAGTTCGCGGAGCCTTGCCATATCAGCCTTCTTCCCGTACAAATGCACCGGAAGGATAAACCGGCTCCGGGGCGTAATGGCTTCTTCCGTGCTTGCCGGATCGAGCGTATACGTGTGCGGGTCGATATCGGCAAAGACGGGGACGCCGCCTACGGCAAGCACGGCATTCTCGGTTGCGGCAAAGCTGTTGGCCGGCATAATAACTTCATCTCCGGGGCGGAGGCCCAAAGCGAGCAGAGCCACCATGGCCGCATCCGTTCCGCTGGAGGTGGCCACGATATATTTTTTTTGCAGGTAGCTGGAGAGGATTTCTTCAAAGCGATTGACATACGGTCCGCTGGTGAACTGCCCGGTCGGGAGCACCTCTTTCATGACCGCCAGGATCGCTTCCACTTCTTCTTCGGAAATCAGCCTGTTCAGAGGCAGGAAATCGACTTTTCCGGGAAATTGGGGAAGAGCGGAAAATAAAGATCGAATCCAAGTATGAATTGTAATTTTATTACCTGAATTGTATAATTTTTCTATTATCTTCTTGTTTACCAAATGATTCTCAAAGCAATCGGGCTCTACGTCACGTCCTGTTTGGATACGATTCATCAGATGAAGAAGGTCTTTGCTTGTTCCCTGATATTTATTTTTGGTGATCAGCATGGTTTTTTCCTCCGTTTCCTGAATTTATTATCAATTCCTATCCGTAATCATCGTAAATTATGAAATCGATGACAGGTCAAGACATTTTTTTGGAGGAAAATTTATGCCTACGATACAAGAAATCGCCAAGCTCAGCAAAGTATCGACATCCACGGTGTCGAGAGTCTTGAACAATCATCCGTACGTCTCCGAGAGAAAACGGAAGGAAGTACTGCGGGTTATTGAAGAAATGAACTACACGCCGCATTCCCTGGCCAGGGGGCTGCGTACCAACAGCTCCAAATTGATCGCCGTCTCCGTCCCCAAGGCGGATCATCCCTTTTTCGCCGGCCTGATCAAGGGAATCTCACTGCAAGCGCTGGAATTCGGCTACAAGGTGTGTGTATTTCAAACTTTTTACTGCAAAGAAAACGAGTTTCAGCTGATGAAGCTTCTTAAGAATAGGGAAGTGGACGGAATCATTCTTGGCGCACTGGAGAACATGTGGGACGATATCGCCCCTTACTTGAAGGGGGGCCCTATCCTCATGTGCAACGAATTTCATGAAACCGCATCGGTCCCGATTCTGTGCTATGACGAATTCAAAGCCGGTTATACCGCAGTGCGGCATTTAATCGACAGGGGCTACCGGGATATCGGCTTTTGCTTCGATACGGCCAACAGCGAAGCGCAGAATATGCGGAAAAAGGGATATTTGGCCGCCCTGTCGGACCGCAGCCTGCCTTATCATGAGGAATGGATCTTTGAAGGGGCCTTCTCGATCCTGGACGGCATCCGTATTATGGATGAGATTCATCTGCTGGAGAAGAAGCCGGCCGCCCTTTTCTCAGGCAGCGATCAAGTGGCGGCAGGGCTGATCAAACAGGCTGTAAATCTGGGATACGGCGTGCCGGGCGACTTGGCCGTTATCGGATACGACAATCAGCCGATTTGCCGGGTAACGACGCCGACCATTACGAGCATCGATATTCCGGTGGAGCAGCTTGGGCGGGAAGCCGTTCAGAAGCTTCTTGCCTGTTTGCAGGAGGAGCTCCCTTTGAAGCGGGAAGTCACCCTGTTTCCGACTGCCTTGGTCGTACGGGAATCGACATGAGACCCTATATGTGAACCTGCATGTGAACCTGCATGGGCCGGGACCTATCGGTAAAACACGAATTTACAGAACCATCGTACCCCGAATTAAAAAGGATGCCCCGATAGCGGGAGGCATCTTTTTTTCGATTCTTTTTGTATCCCGCCTGTTCTGGAACCGCGCTTTTCCGCAGAGAGGTTCAAATTTCAGCACACCTCGGCGTAACGGGGTCCCGGCTTGTACGGCACGCTGCAAATGCGAAGCTTTGGAATGACATGGAAGCAAGCTGGGCAACGTAAACCAAAGAACCGTTACGGATAAGAGAACGAAGGGAGGGGAACGGCGGATGACCGGCAATAAAGCGACGACAGAGCAGATCGAACAATGGCTGGCCGAGAAGCTGGCGCTTTCCGCCGATTTGGAAAATTGCGAGCTGACTTCGGACGGCAGAACCATGCGGCTGATCTATATGAAAAGCTTGTGCGATTCGAAAATGATCCGGAGATTTTTTATCGCCCCGTTTTTTGAAATCGGGTCCATGGACCTCTATATTCAGTATATTTCGTCCCTGCCCAGCGGCATGGAGTTTACGAATGTGGTCAGAGCGCTCGATTTGATTCTGTCGGGTTCGGTGGCGCTTTTTGTCGACGGGAAAATATACCTGCTGGAAGCTTTGCAGGACGTGAAGAGCAGTGTGGGGGACGCCACCGTGGAAGCGATCGTGCAGGGGCCCCAAGACGCTTTTACGGAATCAGTTTTTACGAACCTGAACCTGGTCCGCCGCCGTTATAAATCTTCCAATCTCAAAATCGAAAATTCAACGATCGGCTATTTGTCCCAAACCGCCATCTCGCTCGTTTACGACGACCGGAAAGTCGACAAGGGAATCCTTAAGGACGTTAAAGACAAATTTTCACAGCTGAAGGTGGACAAAATCCAATCTTCCGGCGAACTGGAAAAAGCGCTAAGTCCGGAAGGCTTCCGGCTGGTGCCTACGATGATGACGACGGAACGTCCCGACCGGGTCATCGATAATTTGAGCGAAGGCAAAATTGTCATACTGATCGATACGAGTCCTTTTGCGCTTATTCTGCCGTCCACCTTTTTTGATTTTTTTACGGCCATGGACGATAAAGTGCAGCTTCCGTTCGTCGGTTTTTTTCTGCTCATTCTCCGTTATGTGGGCCTGTTTATGACCTTGACCCTGCCTGCGCTCTACGTGGCCTTTACTTCCTACAACCCCGAAATTTTGAAAATGAACCTGACACTGCTCATCGCGGGGAGCCGGGCGAGCGTGCCGTACCCCTCTTTTGTCGAGGTACTGATTATGCTCGTCATGATGGAATTTCTGATCGAAGCGAGCTTGCGGCTGCCCAAAGCGATCGGACCGACGGCGACGACGGTAGGGGGTCTGATTTTGGGAACGGCTTCCACGGAAGCGGGGCTGGTCGGCAGCATCATGATTATTCTCGTGGCCGCGGTTGCCATTTCCAACTTCGTTATTCCGATCAACATGATGAGCTTTTCGGTCCGCTTCGCGAAGTATTGGTTCGTTCTGCTGGCCGCCATTTTCGGCCTGCTCGGCGTCGTCGTCGGGGTGATCGGCAGTATTTTATACCTGTGCAATCTTCGCAGCTTCGGACGCCCTTATATGCGGCTGTTTCATATACGCGAGCAGCGCGGAGGAGGTACGGATGGTCACCAATAGATATGTGTACTATCTGATCGCGATTAACGCCTTAATCAGCCTCATCATTTATGTGCCGAGAATTTTGCTGCAGCACCGCTTCGAAGGGGCATGGACTTCGATTCTCCTTTCGGTCGTTATCAGCTCTCTGCTTATAAGAGGGTTTACGAAAATGCTGGTTCCTTTCACCCGGCAGGGGTTTCCGGAATTGATGGAGCGGTCTCTCCCCAAATGGCTGAATATCGCCGTCCAGCTGCTTATGATCGCGCTTTGGTTTTTTGTCGGCGCCGTTACGCTGCTGTCCTTCGTGGATATCACGCTTCGTTACATAAGCCCCGACGTTCCCGCTTTTCTGGTTATGCTCGGCTATTTGATCGTCGTATGCTGGGCTTGTACGCTCAATCCCGCCTCGATTTTGTTTGGCCTGGAAATTCTGCTCGTGCTGAACTGTCCGATTGTCGCGTTTTTCATTATCCGGGCCATCACGTCTCCGATGTTCGATTGGGACGCCGTGCTCCAAACGTTCACTTTCAGTCTGCAGTGGCCCTCGTTCCAAGCGGTGGCGGCGGCGACTTTTCTTTTTACCGGCTATATCAATCTGGTCGTATTTAACCGGGTATTCGAAAAGTTTCATATGAGAGGCTATCTGCTCATTTCGCTGTCGGGCCTGCTCCTGCTGCTGCTCACGATGATCGTACCGATCGGAATGCACGGCACCATGGGGGTATCGACCTACGTCTACCCCTGGTTTTCACTGGCGGATGCCATACGGATCGATATGTTTCTCGTCGAACGTCTCGTCTTCGTCTTTTATCTGGTGTACATTTCCCTGTTTCTGATCAGTACGGTCGTCCATTGGCATGTGGCGCAAAGTCTCACCCGGGGGCTGATCCGTCTGCCCGCCGCTTCGCGGAGCGCTAAATTCCTTCCGCTGGGAGTCGTTCTCGTTTTCGCGGCAGCCTGCCTGGTGATGCTCAAATTCAATCAGGAAGGGCTCATAAGAGCCGGTGAGCTCTTTCTTGAAGTCAGGATCGTAGCAGAAATTTTTTTCGTGCTGCTGATTTTCTATATGTATAGGAAGGAGAAGAAAAAGTGAGGGTAAGGCTGCTGCTGTTCGTTCCGTTTCTGCTGCTCCCGCTTCTGCTGGGCGGCTGCAACTTCAAAGATATCGACAAACGCATTTTTGTAATCTCGATGGGAATAGACAAGGTGGATGACCAGGAAAACAAACTTCGGGTCAGTCTGAAGCTGGCCATTCCCCAAGGGAACCCGAAAGAAGGGACCGAGCAATTCGACGTTATCGTAGAAGAGACCAAGACCGTGGCGGACGCGGTGAGGAAAGCGAAGTCCAAAGTGGACAAAGAGCTGGATTTCGGTCATATGAAGGTATTTCTAATCGGGGAGAAAATGGCCCGCGACGATATTTATCAAATCATCAACTGGGGGGTGCGCCGCCGGGATATCCAGCTCGTTACCCTTCTGGCCATCGCTAAGCCTACGGCTTATGACGTTCAGAAAGTGAAGCCTTTGTCCGAACGTATCCCTTCCAACGCTCTCATCCTCGCTCTTTCCAAAAGCGGAACGGAATCGCCCTACATCGTGACGGAGTACTTATTCGATTACCAGCGGCGGCTAGAGGAGAGAGGGATCGATCCTATTCTGCCGATCGTCAAAGCGGAAGGGGATCATTTTATTATCGATCAGCTCGCTCTGATGAAAAAACACCGCATCGGCGTAGAGCTCAATCCCAACGAAACTAAATTGTACAATCTGCTTACCACCAAAAATCTGAAAACGAATATGAGCGGCAAATCGGACGGAATCCTATATGAATTGAATCTGGAAAACTCCCGGGCCACGTACAAAATAACCGGTAAGCCGGGAGAAGAGCCTCTGCTTACGTACCGGATTCGTATCAAAGGAACGCTGGAAGAAAACGAGAGCCAGGAGAAAATGACCCGGCCCGTTCTGGATAGGCTGGAGGAAGCGACGGAAAAAGAAATAAACGAGCAGGTGGAACGTTTCCTGAGAAAGCTTCAGAAACAGGAAACGGATCCGATCGGCTTCGGACTGCATTACATGTCCCGGCGCTGGAACAATGCATCGGAATGGGAGGACTGGCAAAAAATATATCCCGAGCTGAAATTCAAGGTCGATACCCACGTCCGTATTCATTCTGCGGGAACGGCGCATTAGCATAGCAGGCGGCACTTCGACAAACAAGAGGCGTCAACAGTATAATAGACAGATACTTTATATGCTGTTGAAAGGCGGAATTGCAGATGGAAATGGACTTATTCAGTGCCGCTGCCGAGAACGATTCCCGCGGAAAGCTTCTCGCGGACCGGATGCGGCCGCGCACTCTCGATGAATATATCGGCCAGGAGCACATTGTAGGTCCCGGCAAGCTGCTGCGCCGGGCGATCGAGGCCGACCAGATCACGTCGATCGTGCTGTACGGCCCTCCCGGCTGCGGTAAAACGACGCTCGCGCACATTATATCGGAGAAGACGTCCGGCGATTTCGTGAGGCTGAACGCCGTGGACGCATCGGTCAAGGACGTGCGCGAGGTGATCGAGCAGGCCAAGTCTGCCAAAGCGCTGTACGGCCGGCGGACGATTCTGTTCCTCGACGAGGTGCACCGCTTCAACTCGGCCCGCCAGGACGCCCTGCTGCCCGCCGTGGAGCAGGGCACGATCGTGTTCATCGGAGCGACGACCGAGAACCCGTTCCACTATGTGAACGGGGCCCTGCTCTCCCGCTCCACGCTGTTCCAGCTTCACGGCTTGACCGAGAAGCATGCCCGCATCGCGATGGAGCGCGCCCTCGCCGATGAAGAGCGCGGCCTCGGCTTCCTTAACATCGAAGCCGAAGAAGAGGCGCTTGCGCATATCGCGTTCATGGCGGGCGGCGATATCCGCCGCGCGCTCAATGCGCTGGAAATCGCCGCGCTGACAACCTCGGCGGATGCGGACGGCGTTGTCCGCATCTCGCTGGACATCGCGGAGGAGTCTATCCGCCGCCCGACCGTCAAAGCGGACGAGTCGACGCAGTATGACGTTCTCTCCGCGTTCCACAAGAGCGTGCGGGGGTCGTCCGACGCGGCTCTCTTCTGGTTCCTGTACGCCGTGGAGAAACTCGGCATGGACCCGATGACGTTCATCCGCCGTCTGACCGTCGCATGCAGTGAGGACATCGGCCTGGCGAACCCGCAGGCTATGGTTCAGGCGGTTTCGGCGATGGAAGCTTACCATAAAATCGGCTGGCCGGAGGCTAAGTATATCGTCTGCCAGGCGATTCTGTTTGCCGTGGAAAGCCCGAAATCCAACTCCATCCCGCTTGCCATCGGACGAGCCATGTCCGCCATGGACAAAATCGGTCAGGCGGAAGTGCCGCTGCATCTGAGGGATACCCACTACAAGGGTGCGGACAAATTAGGGCATAAAGGCTACATGTATCCCCACAATTATCCGGGCCATTACGTGAAACAAGCGTATTTGCCGGAACAATTGGAGGGAGAGGTGTTTTTTAATGCCACCGAACAGGGTATGGAAGAGAAGATGAAAATAAATCAGCAGCGCCGGAACCGATGACCCTTCTATAAGAGCCTGCGGCTTCCGGCAGGAACTGCAGGTAGCTGAAGGAGACCGATTATGACGGAGAAATATATTTTTCTCATTGCCGTCCTGCTGTTCGCCGGTGTGCTTATGTCCAAGTTTTCGTCCCGGTTCGGACTTCCGGCACTCGTTTTTTTTATGCTGGTGGGCATGGGGCTCAACCGCTTTATTTATTTCGACAACGCCCAGTTGACGCAGTGGTTCGGTTTGATGGCTCTTATCGTCATTTTGTTCGATGGCGGCATGCACACGAAGTGGCCGCACGTGAAGGAAGTGATCCGCCCTTCCCTGATGCTCGCTACGGTAGGCGTCCTGCTGACTACGGCTATCGTGGGGCTGAGCGCCTACTGGATTTTGCAGGTATCGCTTAAGGAAGGGCTTCTCCTCGGTGCCATTGTCGGGTCTACGGACGCCGCGGCGGTATTTGCCGTTCTGGGAAATCAGAACGTGAAAAGAAGGCTCACTTCGACGCTGGAAGCGGAATCCGGCACGAACGATCCGATGGCGGTGTTTCTGACCGTGTCGCTGATCGAACTTATTCAAATGCCGGACACAAGCATCCTTCTTCTGATCGGAAGTTTCTTATGGGAGATGGGGTTGGGGCTCGTGCTGGGTCTGGTCATCGGCCGCCTGGCCGTCTGGAGCCTGAACAAAATCGATTTGGATTCCTCCGGGCTATATCCCGTGCTGGCGCTTGCTTTTGCGATCTTCACCTACGGGGCTACGGCGCTGCTTCACGGAAGCGGACTGCTGGCCGTCTATGTGATGGCACTGCGGCTCGGCAACGCGGATTTTGCCTACCGGTTCTCGATCACGCGGTTTCACGAAGGGTTTGCCTGGATGATGCAGATCCTGATGTTTATGCTGCTCGGACTGCTGGCGTTCCCGGACGATCTTATCAGCATTGCCTGGCAGGGAGTCGTTCTTGCCCTGATTCTGATGTTCGTCGCGAGGCCTATAGGGGTATTCGGAAGCATGCTCGGGACGGGATTCCAATACCGGGAAAAGCTGCTGATCTCATGGGCCGGTCTGAGAGGGGCCGTTCCGATCGTACTCGCCACCTATCCGCTGATTGCGGGATTGGAGCACGGGCGCATGTTTTTTAACATCGTCTTCTTCATCGTGCTTCTGTCGACGCTGGTTCAGGGTTCCACCATTTCCGTCCTGTCCAAAAAGCTCGGTCTTACCGAAGGTTCGGCCAAGAACGATACTCACACCCTTGAGCTTCTCGCTCTCGGGAAAGCGAATGCGGAAATTATCGAAATCAAAGTGACGGAAAGCGGACCGGTCAACAACAGGCTGATCAGCGACCTGGAGCTTCCGGAAGAAGTTCTGATTACAGCCATCGTCCGAAAAGGTAAAATTATAACTCCGCACGGGAATACGGAGCTTATTGAAGGCGACCTTCTGTATACGCTTGTTTCGAAGCCGATGAGGGAGAAGGTCAAGAAAATCTTTTATGATGAGGAGACTCCCGCCATAAAACCGGCTGATCTTGAACCTGAAAACGGATTGTGATCGTAATTGGAAGCCGCGACAGCTAACGGGGTAAATTATTTCCCAGGTAATCAATCGCGGTTTCATCGTAAGTATCCGGAAACCTTTTATATACTTACAAAAAGAACGCTAATCCTCTTGAGGATTAGCGTTCTTTTTTTACGGCTGCCGAGCAGACCGTCCGCTCGGACTGAAGCAGCCGAGCAGACCGTCCGCTCGGACCGAAGCAGCCGAGCAGACCGACAGCTTCGGTCCGGTTCAAGCCGGGACGGCCGTAGTGCAGGAGCCGAAGCCGCCCGCGCGAATATTCCAGCGGATATGCTGCGTCTCTATTCCGCGTAAGCCGCCGCTCTCCGGATCGATGTCCGTCAGGCGGTACACGGCCACGCGGCCGCTTTTATGAGCCCGGAGACCGGGACGGTTTATTTCAGCGGTGAACCTTATCGATGATTCCGCCGCCCAGGCAAATTTCCCCGTCATACAAAACGACGGACTGGCCAGGCGTGATGGCTTTCTGCGGCTCGTGGAACACGACTTCCGCCGTTCCGTCCTCGCCGAGCGTTACCGTAACGCCCTGATCGGGCTGGCGGTAGCGGAATTTCGCCGTACAGGTAAATTCCCCTTGCGGCTTCCGCGTGCTGATCCAGTTCACGTCCGTGGCGGACAGGCCCTTGCTGTAAAGGCGCGGATGCTTGTCTCCCTGCACGACATACAAAATGTTGCGCTCCAGGTCTTTGTCCGCAACGAACCATGGCTCGCCGGTACCCGAACCGCCGATTCCGAGTCCCTGGCGCTGGCCGAGCGTGTAATACATCAGGCCGTCGTGGCGGCCCTTTACTTCGCCGTCCAGCGTCTGAATGTCCCCCGGCTGGGCGGGAAGGTACTGGCTCAGGAATTCCTTGAAATTCCGTTCGCCGATAAAACAGACGCCGGTGCTGTCCTTCTTCTTGGCGGTCGCAAGGCCCGCGGCGGCCGCGATTTCACGTACCTGCGGCTTCGGCATGTGCCCGATAGGAAACATGGCTTTCGAAAGCTGGTACTGGTTCAGCGCGTGCAGGAAGTAGGTCTGATCCTTGTTCGAATCGTTTCCGCGGAGCAGAACGAACTCGCCGTCGCGTTCTTCCAGGCGGGCATAGTGGCCGGTCGCGATATAATCGGCGCCGAGATCCAGACCCTTCTGCAGGAACTCGCCGAACTTGATTTCACGGTTGCACATAACGTCCGGGTTCGGGGTGCGCCCGCTTTTGTATTCATCCAGGAAGTATTGAAACACCTTCTCGGAGTACTCTTTTTCAAAATTAACCGTATAAAACGGAATGTCGATCTGGTCGCAGACTCTCCGTACGTCTTCCGCGTCTTCCTCGGCGGTACAATGGCCGAACTCGTCGGTATCGTCCCAGTTTTTCATAAAGACGCCGATAACGTCATAGCCCTGCTCTTTAAGCTGCAGAGCCGCTACGGAAGAATCTACCCCGCCCGACATACCGAGAATGACTCTCTGTTTGCTCATGGCCGGTTCGTTTTCCTTTCTTGCCAAAATTGGCTGTGACACCTGACGTAAGCTTCAGGGTTCTACCCATTATAGCGCGCTTTTCGCAAAGTGAAAATATTTCATCAAGATGTCATGGTTTTGTAACCAAATTAATCGGAATTGTGATAACATAGTAAAGAACATGCCTAAATGGAATGAATTATAGAGAAATAGGATACCCTAGAGCTAGTAATCCTACACATAAGCAGGGGTAGAAGAGGTGTTAATTTGAAAATTTCAACAAAGGGCCGTTACGGTCTCACTATAATGATGGAACTGGCCGCAAGATTCGGGGAAGGGCCGACCTCGCTGAAAAGTATCGCAGAGAAACACCAACTATCCGAACATTACCTGGAGCAGCTCGTGGCTCCTCTTAGAAACGCAGGTCTTGTTAAAAGTATCCGCGGTGCCTACGGCGGTTATATCCTTTCGAAAAACGCGGAAGAAATTACCGCGGGTGAAGTGATCCGCGTCCTGGAGGGACCGATTTCACCGGTCGATTTTACGGAAGAAGACGATCCGGCCAAGCGGGATTTGTGGATACGTATCCGGGACAGCATCGCGGAAGTTCTGGATTCCACAACTCTGGCTTCTTTGATTTCGTATCAAGAAGAAGGCAAACGCGACAGCTATATGTTCTATATTTGATTGCAGGGTGACCACTATGGGAATATATCTTGATCATGCCGCTACCACCCCCCTCCATCCGGAGGTGCTGGAAGCCATGATGCCTTACTATACGGACTATTTCGGCAACCCTTCAAGCATCCACAGCTACGGCCGGGCCGCCAAGACGGCGCTCGACCGTTCCAGGAGCGCTTTCTCGGCGGCAATCGGCTGTTCACCGGCCGATCTGCTTTTTACGAGCGGAGGAACCGAAAGCAACAATACGGCTTTGTACGGGATCGTCGATACCTTCGGGGGCAGGCGGGCTCATGTGATTACGACACAGATCGAGCATCATGCGGTGCTGCATCCGGCAGAGCGTCTGGCGCGAATGGGCTGCGACGTTACATTTCTGCCAGTAGATATGACCGGTCTTATCCGAATGAAGGATCTGGAGGAGGCCATCCGCCCCGAAACGGTTCTGATCAGCGTGATGTATGTGAACAATGAGGTAGGCACCATCCAGCCGATCGAAGAAATCGGAAAGCTGGCCAGAAGCCGCGGCATCGCTTTTCATGTGGATGCGGTTCAGGCGCTGGGCAAGCTTCCGATCGATCTTTCCGTGCTGCCCGTAGACCTCATGAGCTTCTCGGCTCATAAAATCAACGGACCCAAAGGGATAGGCGCTTTATTCGCTTCCCGTAAGCTTCAACTGGCTCCTCAAGTATTGGGAGGGTCTCAGGAACGTAAAAAAAGAGCCGGCACGGAAAATGTAGCCGGGATAGTCGGTTTCACGAAAGCACTGGAATTATATAGAAATAATTACAAAGAATACAATAAACAAACTTCCGAGTACCGCCGACATATGGAGCGGATTTTCTTAGAGGAACTGGGGCCGGACGGTTTTGTGGTCAACGGCAATCCGGATGCTTCCGCTCCCCATATTTTTAACGTGAGCTTTCCGGGGACTCATACGGAAACCCTGCTCATGAATCTCGATCTGGAAGGTATTGCGGCCGCAAGCGGTTCCGCCTGCTCGTCGGGTTCTCTTGAACTTTCTCACGTCCTGCGGGCTATGGACCTTCCAGAAACTGTGTGCAAGTCGGCTGTCCGTTTTAGTTTCGGTTTTGGGAATTCTATAGACCAAATTGAGACGGCGGCCCGTAAAACCGCAACCATCGTGAAGCGGATTCGTAGATAAGAGAAGGGTGCGTCCACGGCGGCCGCCAGCTGTCACGAGGAGGTTGAATATTCCCCTTGCGTAAAGCCCGCGACATTATCGGATTGCCTGTTTTCTGTTTAGCCACAGGTAAACGTGCCGGAACTGTGAGAGACGTTCTTTTGGACAACGAATGGACGATACTCGGAATTATGCTTGACGCGCAGCATTGGTATTCTTCTTGCCGGTATATTCCTGCCGGCGGCATTACGGCTTGCGGACAAGACGCTGTCATCATTGCCGACATGAAAGCCGTGCGAAGTTATGCGGAGGCCGAGAGTCTGGGATTGATCCCGCTGAACGGCGGCAAGCACAAGCTCAAAGAACTCCCCGTTATTACGGCAAACGGTCAGCAATTGGGAACGATCGAGGACGTTTATTTGCTTGAGAAATTGGGTACAAAGATAATAGGTTTTGAACTGTCCGAAGGTTTCGTGTCCGATTTGACGGAAGGTCGCAAGTGGCTCCCAATGCCGGTATCGGTAACCATTGGTGAGGATGCGGTGATTGTTCCGCTTAACTCACGGCTTGAGGCGGAGGAAATCTTCGTATCTAAAGAAGAATAGGGTGAAAATTGCACATGATGCGCTGTCCAAATTGCAGTTCCAAGGATATCGGCAAAATCGGATCCCATCAATTTTATTGCTGGGGCTGCTTCATTGAACTCGCTGTGAACGGAGAGAAAATGTCCGTTTACCAAGTGGAGGAAGACGGTACGCTGAGCTCGCTCGACGATCTGTTTTTCGAGGAAGAAATGCCGCAAATTCATGCCCAATAAGGGTTTACAACTTGATTAGCTGAAATGCCCCCCATAAATAAGAGGCGCCGCCTCTGTATGGACAAGCTTAACCGCTTGAGCCCTGCAGGAGCGGCGTTTTTTGGTTTGCGCGGAGTTTGGGCGACGGAGGAAGCCGGGCCGGAGGCGAACGGATTTGGATTAATTGCCAAGGTTGTACATATACTGAAGAAATGAAGCGGGACGTTTGTATACCGGTCTGAAAGTGCCAACAGGAGGGATCGCCATGAATTCGATTTTTAAAAACGGCTGGTTTGCGGGCCTTATTTATACGCTGCTCGGTCTGCTGGTTCTTTTTTTCCTGCTGCAAATAAGGCCGATTCTGGGAAGTGTCCTTCATTTTTTGAATGCAGTGCTTACCCCTTTTCTGATCGCGATGATTATTTCCTATGTGCTCAACCCCGTCGTCAATCTGCTGAGTACGCGTAAGGTTCCCCGGACGTTTGCCGTTCTGCTCATTTATGCGGTATTTCTGACCTCGCTGACGGTTGTTTTTATGAATGTGACGCCGATGCTCGTCAATCAGCTTGGGGAACTGAACGAACATATGCCGGAAATGACGCTCAAAGCCCAGTCGCTCGTGGACGGCATGAAAAACAGCCAGCTTCTTCCGGATACCGTCCGTTCGGGCATTCACGATGCGATTTTTAAACTGCAAAAAAATTTATCGCTCAAAATCTCGGACACGATTCACGGCATCGGAGGCACCATCAATATGCTTCTGACGGCTTTCATCGTTCCTTTTCTCGCTTTTTATATGCTCAAGGATTTTCAATTGATCGAAAAAACCGTGCTGACCATTGTTCCGAAATCGCGGCGCAGGCAGGTGGTCAAAGTGCTGGTCGATATCGACACGGCGCTGGGCAACTACATCCGGGGACAATTCCTTGTGTGCGTCATTGTGGGGGTTCTGGCCTATATCGGCTATTGGGCCATCGGCATGCCGTATGCGCTGCTGCTGGCCGGTCTGGTGGCGGTGTTCAACATTATTCCTTACCTGGGCCCGTTCTTCGGGGCGGCTCCGGCTGTCATTATGGCGGCGACGGTTTCGGTAAAAATGGTTCTGCTCGTTATCGTCGTCAATACGATCGTGCAGATCCTCGAAGGCAATGTAGTATCTCCGCAGGTTGTCGGACGGACTCTTCATATGCATCCGCTGCTTATTATTTTTGCGCTGCTGGTCGGCGGAGAAGTTGCGGGAATACCGGGGCTGATTTTGGCCGTTCCTTTTTTTGCCGTGCTGAAAGTGGTGCTCCAGCATCTGTTTCTCTATTACATTCACCGGCGTACGGTGTAGGCGAGAGTTCAGGAGCCGTTGCCGGAGGGAAATGCCGCTGCCGTACGGGAGGCGGAATGCAGGTGCCGAATGTCTGCTCTGCATAACAAGAGCAAGTCTGCGAGGCGGGACCCGGCCGTTAGTCTGCAGCAGAGCGTGCGGGTAGAGGGGAGCAGGAAAGAGCGGACTAAAGAAGAATGCACTGTAAACAGGTAAGTTTGCGGCTGCTCCGGTAAAGGGAGGACTCTGGGAATTACGTGTGAAAGGCAACCGCCACTCCTTACGATATAAAGAGCCTTAGGTTTAGTGGTCCCCATAAGCAGAATCGCCAAAGTGATCCCGGCCGTTCTCTTGCGCTTGCAGGAGGCGTGCGTTACGATCAGACTAACGATTCTGCCGCCACAGATAAGGCGGCACAAGGAGGTTGCCATGGCACTCAAGGAGCGGCATGCGGCAGGAGAAGAACTGCCGTCCGAACTTCTCCGCAGTCTGGGAGCAAAGCCTGCGGCAGCCGCCCGCACGGACGTGGACGAGAACGGCCGCCCGGATGACCGCTGGCTGATTGCGGACGCCGGGCATATCGGCGTCTACACTTCCGGCGGCCACTGCCTGCGCAATTTCGCGCCGGGAGAGGTCCGGAGCCTGCGGACCCAGGATGCTCCGCAGGGCGGAGGAAGCCTCATCGCCGATACGCAGGCGGGGCCGGTCGTGCTCGTCCGCTACACGGGCGCCTGCGCCAAAGGGTTGGAGGCGGCGGTGCACAAGGCCGGGATGATGCTGGAAGCCGGCGGCTTTGACCGTAGTGGCGTCTCCGAAGGCGCCGATGCCGGACTGTGCGCGCTGTGCGGAGAAGCGGCAGGCGAGGACCACGCGTGTCCGGCCGAAGATCCGACGCCGCGGAGCGGCCCGGGACGCCGTCGGGTGATGACGCGGCTGCTGGGCTACACGCGCCCGTACCGGGGCAGAATGTTCCTGGCCGCGCTGTTTTTGATCATCGCGGTTTTGCTGGAACTGGCGCCGCCGCTGGTGACCAAGATTATTGTCGACGACGTGCTGCATCCGGGAGGGATGGCCGAGACCTTGCTGATATGGGTAGCCGCTCTGCTCGGGGCCCGGTTGGTCTTGTCTGCGCTGCAGATTGCCCGGGGCTTTATCGGGGTCAAGGTCGGAGCGGCCATGATGAACGATATCCGCCGCGAAACGTTCGAGGCGCTGACCGAGCAGTCACTCGGCTTCTACGACCGCCGCCAGACGTCCCAGTTCATCGGCCGGCTCAATCAGGACACCGACTCCATGAGACAGTTCCTCACGGAAGGCGTCATCTGGGTGGCCAGCCAGGTGCTGACCGTCGTTGCCATTTTGTCGATGATGCTTGCCCTCAGTTGGAAGCTCACCTTGGCCGTGCTTCTGCCGACTCCGCTGCTGCTTGCCGGAGTCTGGATTTTGTGGCCGAAGGTCCGCCGGCTTTGGTACAAGCAGTGGAGAGCGCTGAATACGCTTCAGACACTGGTCGGCGATTCCCTGCAGGGGATTCGCGTGGTCAAGGCATTCGGACGGGAAAAAAGCGAACAGGCCCGGTACGGGGAAGCGAACCGGGAAATGATGACGCAAACCGTACGGATGGAAGGGCTGTGGCAGGCTGCGACCCCTTTGTTTATGCTCGTCACGGGTGCAGGCGGGATTATCGTCTGGTATTACGGCGGCCTGCAGGTGCTGGACGGAGGCTTGACGCTGGGCACTCTGATGGCCTTTACCGTGTATCTCACGATGTTTTTCGGTCCTTTGCAGTGGTTTACGCAGGCAATAAGCTGGACGAACCGGGCCGTCTCGGCCGCGGAGCGCGTTTTTGAAATTATGGATACGCCCCGCGAAGTGGCCGATACGGCGGATGCGGTTGCTCCCGGCCGGCTACAGGGCTCCGTCTCGCTGGAACGGGTCACGTACGGTTACGAGAAGCATAAGCCGGTCCTGAAAGATATTTCACTCGAAGTGAAGCCCGGTGAAATGATCGGATTTGTCGGACATTCGGGCGCCGGTAAGTCCACGCTGATTCATCTGATTTGCCGGTTTTACGATCCGGACCGGGGGCGGATTTTAATGGACGGAATTCCGCTGAAGAAGCTGAGCCAGGAAAGCCTGCGTGCCCAGATCGGAGTCGTGCTCCAGGAAACGTTCCTTTTTGACGGGACGATTGCCGAGAATATCGCCTATGCGAAGCCGGAAGCGTCGCCGCTTGATATTATGCGGGCCGCGAAAATCGCCAACGCCCACGACTTTATCGTGGGGATGAGCGACGGCTACGACACGCGGGTGGGCGAGCGCGGCCACCGGCTGTCTGGCGGGGAGAAGCAGCGCATCGCCATTGCCCGTGCCATTCTGCACGATCCCCGCATCCTTATTCTGGACGAAGCTACCGCTTCCGTGGATACGGAAACGGAGCGTCTCATCCAGGAGGCGATTTCCAGGCTTGTCCGGGGAAGAACGACCTTTGCGATCGCCCACCGCCTGTCCACTCTGCGCAGCGCGGATCGTCTCGTGGTGATCGATAAAGGACGGATAGCCGAAACGGGGACTCACGAGCAGCTGATGGAACTGGAAGGTATCTATTGGAAGCTTGTGAAGGCCCAGAACGAAACAGCGTTGATCAGGGAGCGTGATACCAGTGCCGAACCCGTATAAATACGCCGGTTCTCCGGAAGGCGGGGAGTCCTTCGATATCTTCCTGCTTCAAGCGGACAAATGCCGGATCGAACGCACGGAAGGCGGCCTGCTTTCGCTGGCCTGCGCCGGACGGGTTCACGAGGAAATTCTCGTGTTCCGGACGTTCCCCTTTACCGAGCCGGACCGGTACATCTCCATCCGTACGAAGGAGGGGGAAGAGATCGGTATTATCGCCGAGATGGAGCAACTGGACGACGCTTCCCGGAGGGAACTGGAGCAAGAGCTGCATGTAAGATACCTGCTTCCCCGTATCGAAGCTATCCGCAGCATCAAGCAGAACATTTCCGGCTGGCAGTGGGACATCGTTACCCAGTTCGGCCCCGAGCGGCTCAGTCTGCCCAATCTGCACGATCACGTATTCCGGCAGGGGGAGGATCGTCTCCTCCTGGTGGACACCGGGGACCGGAGACTGGAAGTGGCCAGCATCAAGGGACTCGATCCCGCAAGCTTTAAGCAGCTGCGGAAGGTTTTTTGAGCTTAGGCGCTAACGGCTCTTCCGCTCGAAACAGTGGCCGGGCGCAGTTGACCGCGTCAATGTGACGCCGCGCTCCGCGCGCTGGGAGCTTCGAACAAGTGCGGCATCAGTCACAGCCGAACGGGCCCGTTCTCTGTCAGCCTGTAAGAAGAACGTGTACCCGGCAGGGAGGGGCTTTAATCCGCGCCCGTCAGGTTGACATCGTTTCCAGATATGAACTATAATTTTCGGTAACTGAGTCAAACTCGATAAACAAAGCGCTGAAGAAATCCAGTACGCCATAGCCCATTGGCAGAGAGAAGGTTCCTTCTTCTATAGAAGAAGGCTGCGAGAACCTTTCATGAAGGATGGCCGAACGCTCATTTCGGAGTGTGGGTGACAAGTCACATAAGCCCAACGGCAAGCGGATCCGTTATCGTCCGCAACGAGGAGATTGGATGAAACGGAAGGCACCCGCCTGCACGTCATCCGATAACCAGGGTGGTACCGCGAATTTTTTCGTCCCTGTTGATAACAGGGGCGTTTTTTGTTTCCTGTAGAGAGGGCCGAAGGAGCAGCAGCCCATGCCTATCAACCCCAAACCATTCCAACAAACGGAGGCTCGAAACGCAATGAAAGCAAGTGAAATTCGTTCCAAGTGGCTGGAATTCTTCGCCAGCAAAGGACACAAAATCGAGCCGAGCTCCTCGCTCGTGCCTCACAACGACCCTTCTCTTTTATGGATCAATGCCGGAATGGCTCCGCTCAAACCTTACTTTGACGGCCGTGTCGTCCCGGAGAATCCGAGAATCGTTAACGCGCAGAAGTGCATCCGTACAAACGACATTGAAAATGTCGGCAAAACCCGCCGGCACCATACCTTTTTCGAAATGCTCGGAAACTTCTCCATCGGCGACTACTTTAAAGAAGAAGCCATTACGTGGGCTTGGGAGTTTCTGACGGACCCGAAATGGATCGGATTCGATCCGGAACGCCTGTCGGTCACCGTGTACCCGGAGGATACGGAAGCTTTCGAATTCTGGAATAAAAAAATCGGTTTGCCGGAAGCCCGCATTTACAAGCTCGACGAGAATTTCTGGGATATCGGTGAAGGCCCATGCGGACCCTGTACGGAAATTTTCTACGACCGCGGCGGCAAGTACGGCGATCTCAACGATCCGGAATGCTGGCCCGGCGGCGAAAACGAGCGTTTCCTTGAAGTGTGGAACCTCGTGTTTTCCCAGTTCAATCATAATAAAGACGGCAGCTACACGCCTCTTCCGAACAAAAATATCGATACGGGCGCGGGGCTGGAGCGTTTCGCTTCGATTTTGCAGGATGTGGACTCCAACTTCGATACGGATTTGTTCCAGCCGATTATTGAAGCGACCTGCCGCATCGCGGGCGTAAAGTACAAGGAGAACGAAGAGTTTGACGTGGCTCTGAAGGTCATTGCCGACCACGTCCGTACCGTCGCTTTTGCGGTGGGAGACGGCGTACTGCCTACTAACGAAGGCCGCGGCTATGTGATCCGCAGACTTCTGCGCCGTGCCGTCCGCTACGGCAAAGTACTCGGAATGGATAAGCCGTTCATGTACCGGCTCGTACCGGTCGTAGGCGAAATCATGGGCGTTTACTACAACGAAGTCGTCGAGAAGCGCGAATTCATCGAGAAGATCATCCGCATCGAGGAAGAGCGTTTCCACGAGACGTTGTCCGACGGTCTCGCTATTCTTGCCGGCATGGTTGAAAGCACGCGTGCGGCCGGCGGCCGTGCCATCAGCGGGCCGGATGCGTTCAAGCTGTACGACACGTACGGATTCCCGGTCGATTTGACGGAGGATTTCGCGAACGAGCAGGGACTGGCCGTGGACCGCGAAGGCTTCGAAGCGGCGATGGAAGAACAGCGCCAGCGTGCGCGCAGCAACCGGAGCAAGTCCGGCAGCATGAACGTGCAGGGCGGAGCGCTCTCCGAGTTTACGGATAAAAGTGAATTTGTTGGATACACTGAATTGGTAGTTCCAGCCAAAGTGCTGGCTATCGTGCATGACAACGAGTTTGTGGATGCGGCGGGAACCGGCGAAACGTGCCAGGTCATACTCGACCGGACGCCGTTCTACGCTGAAAGCGGCGGACAGGTAGCCGACCGCGGCGTCATCGCGGGCGACGGCGTACGCGCGGCCGTACTCGAAGTCGGCAAAGCGCCGCACGGCCAGCACGTTCACAGCGTGACCGTCGAGCAGGGCATCCTGCGCACAGGCGATTCGGTTACGGCTCAAGTCTCCGCCGAGCTTCGCGGAGAGACCGTAAAGAATCATACGGCCACTCACCTGCTGCATAAAGCGTTGAAGGAAGTGCTCGGCACGCACGTTAACCAGGCGGGCTCCCTCGTTGAGCCGGACCGCCTGCGCTTCGACTTCTCCCACTTCGGCAGCATTACGACGGAAGAGCTGCAAGAGGTCGAACGCCGCGTGAACGCCCAAATTTGGGCGAATACGGCGGTGGACATTTCCCTGCGCGGCATCGATGAAGCGAAAGCGATGGGCGCCATGGCGCTGTTCGGCGAGAAATACGGCGACATCGTCCGCGTCGTCCGCGTCGGCGATTACAGCCTGGAGCTTTGCGGAGGCTGCCACGTACAGAGTACGGGCGAGATCGGCTTGTTCAAGATCGTAAGCGAATCCGGAATCGGTTCCGGTATCCGCCGCATCGAAGCGGTAACAAGCCGTCAGGCCTACGAGTACGTGGACGGCCAACTGCAGCTGCTGAAGGATGCGGCCGGCGTTCTCAAGGCGAACACCGCGGACGTGCCGAAGCGCCTGGACTCCACGCTCCAGCAGATGAAAGAACTGGCGCGCGAGAACGAATCGCTGCGGGCCAAGCTGGGCCGCATTGAAGCGGGCGCGCTGGAAGGCCGCCTGAAAGAAGTGGCGGGCGTACCGGTCCTGGCCGCCCAGGTGAGCGCATCCGACATGGATTCCCTGCGGGGCATCGTGGATGAGATGAAGGCGAAGCTGGGCTCGGCCGTGATCGTGCTCGGCGCCGCAGCAGGCGACAAGGTCAACCTCGTCGCCGCCGTTACGCCGGATCTGGTTGCCAAAGGGCTTCATGCCGGCAAGCTGATCAAAGAAACCGCGGCCAAATGCGGCGGCGGCGGCGGTGGACGCCCCGACATGGCCCAGGCCGGAGGCAAGGACCCGTCCAAGCTCCAGGAGGCGCTGGACGACGTGGAAGCGCTGGTGGCCGGACAGATTTCTTAAATTTTCCTGCGGGAACAGGAATTTTCCGTCCCGCAGAGAATATATGACAATAGCGGGATCAGCGGCAATTGCAGCCGATAGAATTTGAAAAAGCAAACATTGGAGGTGCCTTTCATGGATTTTATGGATAAAACGGTGAAATTCAATGTCAAAGCCGATGAGATCGAAACATCCCCCAAAGAAGTGCTATTAACTGTCTATGACGCTCTGCAGGAGAAAGGCTACAATCCGATCAATCAAATCGTCGGTTACTTGCTTTCCGGGGACCCGGCTTACATTCCCCGGCACAATAACGCCCGGAGCCTTATTCGCAAACGGGAACGCGACGAACTGATCGAAGAATTGGTACGCTCTTATCTCAAAGAGCATAAATAAACGGGCCTGCGCCGATTCCCGGCAGACGGGTCCGGCTTAGGAGTTCACACGTATGAGAACGATGGGCCTAGACTATGGCGACAAAACAATCGGCGTTGCCGTAAGCGACCTTCTCGGGCTTACCGCCCAAGGGATCGAGGTTATACGCAGAGCCAGTCCGCAACACGATTTAGACCACTTGCGGCGGTTAATCGGGGAGTACGAAGTAACGGAGATCGTGGTCGGCCTCCCCAAAAATATGAACGGCTCGATCGGGCCGCGCGGCGAGCTTTGCCAGGAATTCGCCGCACAGTTAACCGAGACGTTTAATCTGCCCGTACGCTTGTGGGACGAACGATTGACTACGGTATCCGCGACCCGCACTCTTTTAGAGGCGGACGTTAGCCGGAAGAAGCGCAAGCAGGTGGTCGACAAGATCGCCGCTGTGCTGATTCTGCAGGGATATATGGACTCTAAACGATGAGGTGATGGAACCATGGCTAAAGAAGAGGATTTTCAGCAAGAGGAAGCGGAAATTATTTATATCCCCGATGATGAGGGCAACGAAGAAGAATTCGAAGTCGTCATGAAATTCGAAGTGGATGGTTCCGACAAAAAGTACATGATGGTCGTGCCGGTTGAAGACGACGAGGAATCCGACGAAGTGTACGCATTTCGTTACGAGGAAGACGAAAACGGCGACGATCTGAAGCTTTACACCATCGAGGACGAGGAAGAATGGAATATCGTTGAAGAAACGTTTAATACACTAATTGCCGAAGAGGAAGAAGAAGCATGAGTGTGAACCAGACGAACGAGTTGCGGAGTTCTTTCGGAGATGATATTATTTTATTCGACGAACAGGACGAATCCACCGTCTACCGCATCCTGACGGAGATTCTACATGAAGACCGCCACTACGCCGTTCTGCAATCCGAAGAGATGAAGAAAGAAGGCGAAGTGTCCGTATTCCGGGTATCCCGGGATTCGGAAGGAACTCTGGAGCTGGAAACCATCGAAGATGACGAGGAGTGGGAAACCGTCTCCGAATTGTACGACGAGCTCACGTTTCCGGAACACGACGAACCTTAAGAAATCTAAAGCAAACCAGAGCGGAGTCAAATCCGCTCTTTTTCATGCAGATGATTGGCCAAGATGACCATTGTGGAGGAACTTATGCATCGTCCTAAATCACGATTCAAACGCTTGATGACCGGGCTGCTGGTCATTGTCCTGCTCATAGCCGGCTGCGCTGCGGCCGCGGCTTATTATATACGGGGAGAGCTTCAGCCGGCCGCCGCTTCCGACCAGGAGAAGAAGGTCGAGATCGTTTCCGGCGACGGCGTGAAAAATATCGCTTCCAAGCTTGAGAAGGAAGGTCTTATCCGCAACGCCTCCGTGTTTATGTATTACTTGAAATGGAAAAACGAAGGCGGCCGTTTCCAGGCCGGCGAGTATGCGATGAAGCCCGGCATCGGAACGGACGAAATCATCGCGATACTGAATAGCGGGCAGACGGCAAAAGCGAATCGCCTGACTATCCCCGAAGGATACACGGTCACGCAGATTGCCGACAAAGTCGGACAGCATAAGGGACTGGAAGCGTCTGCCTTCGTCAAGGCGGCGGAAGCTTACAAACCTGCGCAAGGGGAAGAGACTGCTTGCCGGAATTCCGGCGGATGCCAAACTCAAGCATAAGCTGGAAGGGTACCTTTTTCCGGACACGTACGATATTCCCAAAGATGCTACCGAACAGAAGCTGATCACCCTTATGGTCGATCAGCTGGACAAGCGTCTGCAAAACCTGCCTGCGGATTGGAAGGACAAGCTGAAAGCAAGCGGGCTGACCTTCCATCAGATGATGACGATCGCTTCCCTGATCGAGCGTGAGGTGGTTGTGGACGAAGAACGTCCGCTAGTGGCAAGCGTCATTTATAACCGGCTGAAAATCAAACAGCCCCTGCAGATCGATGCGACCGTTCAGTATGCGCTGGGCAAACAGAAGGAAAGATTGCTGGAGAGCGATCTGAAGATCGAGAGCCCTTATAATACGTACAAAAATCCGGGATTGCCTCCGGGTCCCATCGCGAGTCCGAGCCTGGCGTCCATCAAGGCGGCGCTGTATCCGGCGGAATCGAAATATTTTTATTACGTAACCAAAAAAGACGGAAGCCAGGGGCACTTGTTCGGGGAAACCTACGCCCAGCATCTGGCCAACATCGAGAAAAGCAAGCAAACCGAGAAAAACGCGAAATAAGAAGGTGACGAGGTTGATTCCAAAACCCGAGCTGCTTATAACGGCAGGAACGATAGAAGAAGCGAAGCGGTTCATACAAGCCGGAGCGGACGCCATACTGGTCGGCGAAGCGGCATTCGGCGTGCGGCTTCCGGGCGACATCACGATTCAAGAACTGAAGGAACTGGTTCCTTACGTTCATGAACAAGGCGCTAAAATCTATGCGGCCGTCAACAACGTGTTCGATAATGAGGCGCTGCCGGAGGTAGAGAAATATCTCGCGGCTATCGCCGGAATCGGAGTCGACGGGGCCGTATACGGAGACCCCGCCGTACTGCGCATGGTGAATAAGGGGGAGCTTGGCCTCTCCCTTCACTGGAATGCGGAAATGACGACGACGAATTACGCAACGGCGAATTACTGGGCCTCCCGCGGAGCCGTGCGCGCGGTTCTGGCCAGGGAATTGAATCTCGAGGAAACGCTTGAATTCAAGCGTCACGCGAAACTGGAAGTCCAGGTTCAAGTACACGGAATGACGAATATTTACCATTCCCGCCGCAGCCTGGTCGCCAATTACGTGGAGCATCTGGGGAAAGAGGCGGACAGCCTCGACCGCTCCATGGACAACGGACTTTTTCTGATAGAGCAGGAACGGCAGGAGGAACGGTACCCGATTTATGAGGACAGCAACGGAACCCACGTGATGAGTTCCGACGATATCTGTATGCTGGAAGATCTTCATGAGCTGATCAAGGGGAATATAGACAGTCTCAAGATTGAAGGACTGCTGAAGTCCGCCGAGTATAACGAAACCGTGGTGAGGGCATACCGGCAAGTGATTGACGCCTGCTGCGCCGATCCGGATTCTTACAAATTTGATGAAGAAATGCTGGAACCCATCCGCCGCCTGCAGGACCCCGACAGGGAACTGTCTTTCGGCTTTTTCTACAAAGAACAAGTATATTGAGGTGAACCACCATGAGTATTGCCGCAGCTGTTAACGAGCGTGCACGCGGCAGACGCGTTCGTCTGGATAAGCCGGAGCTTCTTGCCCCGGCGGGTAGTCTGGAGAAGCTGAAGTTTGCCGTACATTACGGGGCGGATGCCGTGTATATCGGCGGCCAGAAGTATGGCCTGCGCTCCAATGCCGACAATTTTACCTTCGAAGAAATGCGAGAAGGCGTTGAGTTCGCTAAACGATACGGCGCAAAAGTTTTCGTGGCGACGAATATTTATGCCCACAATGAGGACATCGAGGGAATCGAAGACTACCTGAGAGAGCTCCAGGAAGCCGGTATTTCGGCTATCATTGCCGCCGATCCGATTATTATGGATACCGCCAGACGCGTCGCTCCCAAGCTTGAAGTGCATTTGAGCACCCAGCAGTCGGTGATGAACTGGCAGACCGTGCAGTTCTGGAAAGAAGAAGGGATTGAGAGGGTGGTTCTCGCCCGCGAAGTGAGCATGAGCGATATTGACGAGATCAAACGCCATGTCGATATCGAAATCGAGGCGTTTATACACGGGGCGATGTGCAGCTCCTATTCGGGACGCTGCGTCCTTTCCAATCATTTTACGGACCGCGATTCCAACCGGGGAGGATGCTGCCAGTCCTGCCGCTGGAAGTACGACCTGTACGCCAACGGAGCTCCCCTGTCCGACCCGCTCGCGCCGGATTTTCCCCTTTACGGTGAAGAGGAAGACGCGTTTATGATGAGCGCCAAGGACTTGTGCATGATCGAGCATATACCCGATATGATCGAGTCCGGCGTGGACAGCTTCAAAATCGAAGGCAGAATGAAAAGCATTCATTATGTGGCTACGGTTGTAAATGCTTATCGCCAGGCCATCGACAGCTATTTTGAAAATCCGGAGGCTTATGAGGTTAAGCCGCTCTGGCGCGACGAAATCAATAAAGCGGCTAACCGTCCGCTGAATACCGGATTTTTCTATGAAGCGCCCGGTCCCGAAGATCATATTTTTGGCCCCGAGGATAAAGCGGCAAGCTACGATTTCGTCGGCATAGTCATGGAATATGACGAGAAGACGCGGACGGCGGTCATTCAGCAGCGCAACTACTTTAAACCGGGTACGGATGTGGAATTTTTCGGCCCGGGAGGCACGCATTTCAAGCAGCGGGTAGACATTATCCGCGATGAGGAAGGTGCGGAGTCTCGATGCCGCGCGTCATCCGCTTCAGCTCATCCGGATTGTAACCGAACTGCCGGTGAAACCGCTGGATATGATGCGCAAACGGACCCGTTAATGGATATTAATACCGACTGGCTTAAGCCGGGCGGTATTTTTTTTTATTTCTAGGTCTGTGTAATCAAAAAAAGATGTTTTTTATAGGAAAAAGGGCACAAATCAAAGAGGAAAAACACAAATCGTCGTCGAACATTAAAACAAAAGTAGAAAATACTGGGGATAATAAGTTTTTGCATAAGACTTTCTTCCTAAAAAAGTGGATGGTGGTGCGCATGAACAAAAAACTCACACAGACAGCAGCCCAGTTAAGAGAGCGTTTTCAAAAGAAGCAAGCTCCTTCAGGGGGCGCTCCGGAGCCGGGACAACCGGGGGGAGGCTTTCTTTCTTCCTCCATGGGGTTGACCAACCCGGCAAAGTCCGTAGGCATGAAGTTGTTTCTTATTTTTATCGTCAGTATTTTGTTTTTTGTTCTGACCGTGGGAATTACCTCGTACCAGCTTTCGAAGAGCGTCGTGCGTGACAAAGTAAGCGAAGCGTCGAAGCAGACCATGATCCAGGCGAGCCAGAAGCTTGATCTTCTTTTCGGCGGATTTGAAGATTTAACGATGCAGATGATGCTCGATGCCGACTTGCAGCGCCTGCTGGATATCCGCAACGAGGTCAAAGAAGGTACATATGAGCAGCTCGAAGTTACCCGTAAAATTACGGAAAAAGTAAACTCGTATTTATTTTCCAACAAATCGATCAAAAGCTTGACGCTGCTCAAGACAGATGGTCAAATGATCAATTCAAACGGATCTTCCCTGAACGCTTCGACGGACGAAATTACAAAAACGGACTGGTTCCAGGCAATCGCCAAAACCAGCGGACAACCGCTGTGGCTGGAAACGAAACCGAAAGGTTATTTCAGCGGTGAACCGACTGTCGCTATGGGCCGCTACCTGAACTCGACGAGCACTTCCACGCCGATCGCGATGCTGCTGATGGAAATTCCTACGTCGATTCTGGAAAAAGAGCTTGGACTTATCCAGCTCGGCGATAACAGCACGATGTACATCTCGGATGCGTCCAACAAGCTGATTTACGCGAAAGAACAGGAACTCCTTGCCAAACCTTCTCCGGTTACAATCAGCGAGGAGCGGCAAAAGACGGCTTCCGGGGACTTTCTCTCGGAGGATAAACAGACGCAGAACGTCTACTCGAAGTTCGCAGGCACAGGCTGGTTCCTCGTTGGCAGCATGCCCGTCGGAGAATTGGTAAAGGATGCGAACGTCATCTTTAACCTGACGCTGGTAATTGCTCTTGCAGCGGCCGTTATCGCCGCTTTGATCGGCATTTTCGTGGCGAGAATGATCGGAAGGCCGCTGGCCGGACTGGCCGGGCTTATGAAGCAGGGCGCCCAGGGCAATCTGAAGGTCCGGGCGAATCTGAAAAGCCGGGACGAGATCGGCATGCTTGGTGAGAATTTCGACAGGATGATGGAGCAGATTACGACGCTGGTCCGCCAGACGAACGAATCCGCCCAGGAAGTGCTGAACACGGCATCCGAAGTGGCGAACGCCTCCAAGATTACCGCGACTTCCGCGAAGGAAATCGCCGTGGCAACCGACGAGATTTCGGGAGGAGCGGCAGGGCTTGCCTCCGAATCCGAACGCGGGAACGAGCTGACGCATCATATCGGCGAGAAAATGAAGCAGGTAATGTCCGCTAACCTGGAGATGGGAACGGCTGCCTCGGACGTCCGGAGCTCGGGCGAGCAGGGCACGAAATACATGGAAGAGCTTAGGGACAAAACCGGCCAGACGGAAGTGATGACCCGCTCCATGGTGGAGAAGGTCGACAATCTGAAAGAAAGCACCCGGTCCATCCGCAAAATATTGGAGATGCTGCACAACCTGACGAAACAGACGAACATCCTTTCCCTTAACGCGACGATTGAGGCGGCAAGAGCCGGTACGGCCGGCAGAGGATTTATGGTGGTCGCGGATGAAATCCGTAAACTCGCGGATCAGTCCAAGCAGTCCATTGACGTTGTGGCTCAGATTACGGAAACGATTCAGCGCGAGATTGATGAAACCGTCCAGGTGCTTCATCAAGCCTATCCGCTTTTCAATCAGCAAATCGGTGCCGTGAAAGAAGCGGACGGAATTTTTGCCGAGGTACAGAACCATATGAGTCAATTTATCGAACGATTGAACGCGGTAACGGAATCGATAAGCGAGCTGGACCAGTCACAAGCCGTTCTGTCCGATGCAATGACGAATGTAAGCGCGGTGGCGGAAGAGTCCCTGGCCACTTCGGAAGAAGTTGCTTCCCTCAGCTCCGAGCAGCTTAGTATCAGTCAAAATCTGGTGAAGCTGTCCGACAAACTGGAGAACCTCTCGAACTCCCTGAAAGACACCTTGTCCAAATTTACATTGTGAGTCCTAAAACGTCCCTTTTCCGGAAATCCGGAAGGGGCGTTTTCATTTTGCGGCTTCGCAGAGGCAGGTTTGGGTGAATCCCCCCTTGTCTATACTGGAAACAAAAGCAGCGGACACGGGAGCGGTGAATGTATGGGCAAAGAAATACCCGGGAATGCCGGTAATGAAAAAACAGATGCCGGAACGGGGACCTCGCTTGGGGGCGGTGTCAGCAGCAACGCCGGCAGTGCTATCAGCTGTCTTAACGGCAGCAAAACGGACCCGCGCCGCAAGCTCCTGCTGCTGCTCGGGTTAACCGGCGTTTTGGCGCTTCTGGCCGCCCGCTTATTCTGGATTCAAGTGCTGAGACCCCACGGGCTTTCGTCTAACGAAGTAGACTACGTCAAAAATTCCGTTTTGCAGCGTCAGAAAAGCATTGTGCTTGATACGGGAAGAGGAGACATTTACGACCGGAATCTGAAGCCTTTGACCGGCAAAACAATCAGGACCGCCATTATATTTCCGGTTCATCCCGATTATATGGGATCTGCGGAGCAGCTTCGGAACATCAGCAAAGCTTTCGGGGTGAAAGCGGAGGACTGGAAATCTTTTATTCAAGAGGTAAAAGAGCCGCTTTTATGGACGGGAAGCCTGACGTCTCCGGGAAGCGGCGGAAAGAACGGCGGCAAACCGGCTTCTCCCAAAACCGGCGAGCCAGCAAAAGAGCCGCTGGAATTAACCCCTGCCCAGATCGCTCTGCTTGAGGGAAGCGGGCTTTCTTACGTAAAGGTGACGGATTATAAAATCCGTTATACGGATCATCCCGCCGCCGCGCAGGTGATCGGCTATATCGGCCAGAACCCCGAACGCATCTCAGGCATGTACGCACGCGAACTTGCGGCGGGACATTTGACGCTCACGAGCGAGATCGGGGCCGCCGGACTGGAGAAAACGTTCGAATCCCGGCTTCGGGGCATCGGAGAACGTTCTTTATCCGTGTTTACGGATGCGGGAAAACGGCCGCTGGACGCTCTGAGCGCCAGACTGATCTCTCCGGATCAGTCCCGCTATCCCCTGAAGCTGGTGACTACACTGGATTCGGATATTCAGCGGAGCATCGAGGAACGGATGACGAGACGGGGAATAGCCAAAGGGGCGGTCGTCGTTCTGGACGCCGCCAATGCGGATATCGTGGCGATGGCGTCCAAGCCGTCTTTTCATCCGGGGGAAATCAACGGGGTCGATGGAGACTGGGCCAATCTCGGTGTCAAGGCCGCCGCGCCGGGTTCGATTTTCAAAACAGTTGTTGCCGCAGCCGCTCTTGAAAAAGGCGTTGTCAAACCGGATGAGACTTTTGACTGTCACGGGGCCTGGGGCAAATACGGGTTTACCTGCTGGAAGAAGGAGGGGCATGGAAAGCTTACGTTCGAAGAAGGATTTGCTGGGTCGTGCAATATTGTTTTCGGCGAAGTGATGCGGCGTCTGGATTCGGAGGAGCTGGAAACCTATGCGCGGAATCTGGGGCTGCTGGATCCCGTAGGATGGACAGGGAACCTAACGGGCGGGAGCGCGCTCTCTCAAATCGACGGGGAGGAAGGCGGGCGTATTTTCGGGGCGCAAACGCCGAGAAACGATGAAGGGGTGCGGCTGCAGACCGCGATCGGACAGAGGGACGTCCAAATGACGCCCCTGCAGGCCGCGAATCTGGTCGTCACCCTTCTGCACGGGGGAAAAGCGCGTGCCCCGCGCCTCGTTAAAGAAGTCCGGTTCAGGGACGGGTTGACGCTCGACTCGTTTGCCCCCAAATTTCTTCCGGGCGCGAAACAATTTCTCTCTCCTTCTACCAGAAACGAACTCCTCCGGGAGATGAGGCTCGTTGTACGAAGCGGAACGGCCAGGCAGTCTGGAAGAGGCGAAATGGCCGCTGGCCGGAAAGACAGGCACGGCGCAGGTTCAATCGGGGCTGCGCGAAACCGTGAACCAGTGGTTTATCGGCTACGGTCCCGTCGACTCTCCACGGTATGCCGTGGCAGTCGTCATTCGCGGGGTTGCGCCGGAAGCGCCTTCACAAGCGGTTCCGCTGGCTCGCGAGATCATGGATATGTTGGCGGATCAGCCCAATTGATCCTGCATGGAAGCGAGCTGGGATGGGGCCGCCGCTTGAGGGAGTGTGATCAGCACCCGGGTTCCCCGGCCGGGGACGCTCGTTACCTGGACTTTGCCGCTGAACGTTTCGATGATACGGAATGCCACCATGACACTAAGTCCCGTCCCCTTTTGTTTCGTGGAATAAAAAGGAGAGCCGAGCCGGGCGATTTCTTCCGCATTCATCCCGATTCCGGTATCTTCAATGGAAATGCAGACGCTTTTGGTCTCGGGATAAGCTTCTATTCTTAGCCGTCCTCCATCCGGCATCGCTTCGATTCCGTTCCGCGACAGATTCACAAGGCACTGGATTAATTTTTCCGCGTTTGCCGTAACCCATAAGGATGGGGGAGAGTGCGTTTCAAGCTGGACCCTGCCGCTGCCGGCGTATCCTTGAATGCGCTGAACCAGGCTGACTATAACGCCGTTTACGGACAAAGGCTCGGTTATTTCGGCCTGGGGTTTGGCAAAGGCGAGATAGCTGGTAATAATCTGCTGGACGCGGTCCATTTCCTCGATAGCCATGGTGGTATAAATTTTTTTCTTTTCTTCGCTCACTTCGGTCTGCGATAAGATTTGCAGAAAGCCTCTGGCAACCGTCATCGGATTGCGGATTTCGTGCGCCACGGAAGCGGCCAGCTCGCTGACGACGTCTAGCTTTTCAGCCCGCTGCGATTCCATCCGGCTGAGCCGGCTTTCCCGGATAAATCCCGACAAATAAATGACGATGGCCATGGAAACACAGTGCAATAAAATAGAGAACGCGTGAAAGGAATAAAAATCGGAAGGAAGAGACAACTGGTGCTTGCGATGGAAGTACATTTGAAAAGCCATAAACGTAAAGCCCAGGCCGCCGGACAGCAGGACGGGACATAAAAAGGAGGATAACCGTCCGTTTTTTTTGCAAAATTTAAGGTACAGGCCGCCAAAACAGGCGCAAATCAGCAAAAAGACGGCGTCCGTCGGAAGAGAGGCCGGAAAAACGAATCCGTGGAGAAGCAGGAGGCTGGCCGTGACGGCCAATGCCGGCAGAAGCCCCCCGTAAAGAAAGCTGCTGGCGAGGGGAATCATGAACAAGCTCTGCTTGATACCGCTGCCGGAGCTGTAGGGATATGTGGCGCACACGAGTGCGGCCAGAATGCTGACGAGCGTCATCATAGGTTTATACGATTTTTTGCTTAACGGATTACTTTCATCGAAGAAAGGGGAGACGATGACAGGTGAACACGATATCAGGACGTTAAACAATACCTCATGAAAACTGATCGACATACGGCTCGCCTACTATCTTTAGAAGTTTATAGGAAATCCGTCCCATATCTTGGCTGAGGTTAGGACAGCATACCTAGGAAGTATTTTCCACAATTGTTGGGCTGTGTATTACTTCGATAGACTTATACAAATTTCCTACTTGCAAAATGCCATACCTCACATCCTGACGGGGGAAAATGAACCTGACCTTGCGGCATGAGCCCGGTTTCCCCTACAATAAACAAATAAACACGGCTTTAAGCCGTGCCGAACCGCAGCAGAGGATGGACCGATAGACAGAAGGAGATTAACGAATGGACTCATTGCCGTTTTTACCCGAAAAGATTACGCTCATTGACCGCTCCGGGGATCTGGAGGCGGATTTGCTGTTTCCGTTTGCCCTCGAAGAACTGCTCATCCGCAAAGTGGGGGAAGGAGCGGACCCCATCGTTCATTTGTGGAGACATCCTGGAGGGCTTGTGCTCGGTCTCAGGGACAGCCGGCTGCCCTCTGCCCCGCAAGCGGCGGCCAGAATCGGCCGGGAAGGAAGAGCGGTGATTGTGCGCAATTCCGGAGGAGCCGCCGTGCCGCTGGACCCGGGAGTGGTGAACGTAACTCTGATTACCCCCAAGCCGGTGGGAAAAATAGATTTTCATGACGATTTTGAAACGATGTACCGTTTTTTGGGCGGAGTCCTGGCTGACTGGAACACGGGTGTCGCCAAAGGGGAAATCGCCGGCTCTTATTGTCCCGGCGATTTCGATTTGAGCGTAGGCGGCCGCAAGTTCTGCGGCATCGCCCAGCGCAGGCAGGCGCGCGCGCTGTCCGTGCAGGCTTTCGTCGTCGTCGAAGGCACCGGGGCGGAGAAAGCCGCCGTGGCTCGCTCGTTTTACGACGAGGCGGGGCAGGGCGCGGCGCCGGACAGCTACCCGGACGTGGAGCCCGGGCGGATGACGAGCCTCGCCGAGTACGCGGGCGCCGGGCTCACTTCGTCCGCGTTTTGCCGCTTGACGGAGGAGTGGCTCTCCCGTCAGTCGCAGGTGCGGGCAGCGGATTACCGTGAATTCGCTGCGGACGAAGACATCGCGGCGATGATGCGCACGATGCGGGAGCGCTACGGCTTCAAAGCCGCGGACTAGCGGCTGCGCTGTCAGCCCGGCCGGTGCGGCTTTGCGCCGCCGGAAGACCGGCTGTGCGCGGCAAGCGGGGGCGGTCCTGGGCGCGCAAAGGTGAGGTGCAGCCGATGCTCCGGCCGGTGACCGGGCGCAGGGGCGGGAAGGCATCTTCGCCTTCGCTCTACCGTGCACATCTCCGGCACGCCGGGCTCCGGCTGTTTTCCGCATGGGCCGCAAGCTGCCGCGCTGTTCTCGGGACTCGTTAGCCTCGCAGAAGCGGGGCCGCACGTAAGGCCAGCGCGATGCAGCGGGCTGGCGCTAGTCTCCAGCGGGTGCAACTTCGCACGGCAGGCGGCCCTGAGAACACAATGGCGCGGTGCGGCCATGCTCGCTTTCTTCGCAATCAAAAAAACCTCCATTCCTTGTAATCCGTGGAATGGAGGTTTTTTTGATTGTATCGCGCGGCCGATCAGCCGAAAAACTTTTCTAAAATCGCGGGAAGCTCTTTCTGCCAGAATCCCCACACGTGCTTGCCCGGCTTTTCTTCATAGAAGAGCCGGACGTTTTTTTGCTCGAGAAGAGCTTTCGAAAGCCGGTTCGCCTCCACGAAGTCAAAGGTGCCGCGCTCGGTCTTGACCTCTTCCTCGTCCAATCCGATCAGCATGTACAGCTCCAGCCAGGACAGATCGCCCTCGGACTGAAGACGGCTGCGTGTGGGTTCCAAAAAAGCGCCGGAAAGGGATATAACTCTCGCAAAGAGGTGAGGATAAGTTAGGGCAAGATGCAGGGAAACCGTGCCTCCGAGGGAATCGCCGGCAAGCACGCGTTCGCTTTTGTCCGTGCGCACGGCATACTTGGACTCGACGAAGGGAAGCATTTCTTCCGCGAAAAAACGGATATAGGCTTCATGCTTTTCACCGTCCGGGGAATATTCCGACGTCCGGATTTTGACGTTTACATCGACGCCGACGATGATGGCCGGTTCCCAGCCGTGATCGAGAATGCCTGCGGTCATGGTGGTCGCTATCCGGCCGAAATTGAAAAATTCTTCTCCGTCCTGACAGTAAATGACCGGATACGACAGGACTTCGTTATAACCCGGGGGCAGAAAAATACGCAGGGATCTTGTCGAATTAAGGTGCTTGGAGCTGATTTCCTCTTTTACAATGGTTCTTTTATAAAGCCTGGAATCGGTCATAACGGGTATCCTTTCTTTACTCCTCTAAAGGAGGTTGTATTATAATAGTGTAAAGGTTTTGTTGATCTGTATTATATATATAAAACAGCTGTACTATCCCGAATTGATAAAGGGGCGCTAATGTACCAAGTTACCTGTTGATATTCCATACGAAACAGGTTTATAATAATTAGTATAACAGAAAGTCTTTTTCCTGGCATGAAAATCATAGATGAGGTGACAATCACATGAGCAAGCCGCAGTATGAAGTAAGTTCCGAGCAAGTACAGCCCTTGACCATTATCGGGCCCGACGGAACCGTGATAAACGAAGAGAAAATGCCGAAACTTAGTGACGACCAATTAAAAGAACTTATGCGCCGTATGGTGTTCACCCGCGTTTGGGACGAACGCGCGATCAATCTGGGACGTCAAGGCCGCCTCGGCTTCTATGCGCCGGTTTCCGGACAAGAAGCATCCATGATCGGCAGCGAATTCGCCCTGAACAAAGAAGACTTCATTTGCCCGGGCTACCGTGATATGCCGCAAATCGTGTGGCACGGTCTGCCGATGTACCAGGCGTTCCTGTACTCCCGCGGTCATCAGCACGGCGGCCAGGTGCCTGAGGATGTGAACGTCCTGATGCCGCAAATCATCATCGGCGCTCAAATCCTGCACGCTACCGGTATCGGTATGGCGTTCAAGAAGAAAGGCGAGAAGCGCGTTGCCATTACGTACACCGGTGACGGCGGCAGCTCCGAGGGTGATTTCTACGAAGGTCTTAACTTCGGCGGAGCGTTCAAGCTTCCGGTTATTTACATGGTACAGAACAACGGTTACGCGATTACGACTCCGTTCTCCAAGCAGACCGCAGCGCAATCCATCGCCCACAAGGCGCTGGCGGCGGGTATCCGCGGCGTACAGGTTGACGGCATGGACGTTCTTGCGGTTTACGCGGCCGTATCCGAAGCGGCTGAAATCGCCCGCAACGGCGGAGGCCCTACGCTGATCGAATCCCTTACTTACCGTTTCAAACCGCACTCCATGGCGGACGACACGACGAAATACCGTACGAAGGACGAAGAAGGCGAATGGGCGCCTAAGGATCCGATCGTGCGCTTCCGTGCTTATCTGACGCAGAAGGGCCTCTGGAGCGAGGAAGAAGAAGCGAAAGTGAAAGAAGAAGCGAAAGCGACTGTTGCGGAGCAGATCAAAAAAGCCGAGCAAACCGAGAAAATGACGGTAGCCGGGCTTATCGATTCCATGTTCGAAACGACTCCGAAGCACCTCGAAGAGCAAAAAGCGCAGTTCTCCTAAGAGAAACCGCTTGAAGAAACCAAACCAGCAAATGGTCAGCGGCCTCTTTAGACGGCCGCCAACCTTTTTACACCAAATAATCCGGTCTAGGGCCGTGTTCTCTGACAGATAGAAGAACGATATGGGAGGCAGTAGATGTCATGGCACAAATGACGATGATTCAGGCGATTCAAGACGCTATGCGCGTAGAGCTTGCAAGAGATAAGAACGTTGTGTTGTTCGGTGAAGACGTAGGCCACGTGGGCGGCGTATTCCGTGCAACGGAAGGACTCCAGAAAGAATTCGGCGAGGATCGGGTATTCGATACTCCGCTGGCCGAATCCGCTATCGGCGGTCTGGCGGTAGGTATGGCGACTCAGGGCTTCCGTCCGATCGCGGAAATCCAGTTCGTGGGCTTCATTTATGAAGCGCTGGACCAGATGGCCGTACAGGCAGCCCGTATGCGCTACCGTTCCGGCGGCAGCTACCAGGCGCCGATCGTATTCCGTACGCCTTTCGGCGGCGGCGTTAAGGCAGCCGAGCTTCACACGGATTCCCTGGAAGGTTTGATGATCCAGACACCGGGTATTAAAGTAGTAATTCCTTCTAACCCGTACGATGCGAAAGGTCTTATGATCGCGGCAATCCGCGACAACGATCCGGTATTCTTCATGGAACACCTGAACTTGTACCGTTCTTTCCGTCAGGAAGTTCCGGAAGGCGAGTACACGGTAGAGCTGGGCAAAGCGAACGTCGTTCGCGAAGGCTCCGACGCTACGATCATCACTTACGGCGCTATGGTTCACACTTCCCTGAAAGCTGCGGAAGAGATCGAGAAAACCCGCGGCGTGAAAGTGGAAGTCATCGACGTCCGTACGCTGATGCCTCTGGACATCGACACGATTGTCGAATCCATCAAGAAAACCAACCGTGCCATTGTGGTGCAGGAAGCACAGAAAACATCGGGTGCTGCTGCTGAAATTATCGCACAAATCAACGAAAAGGCTATTCTGCATCTGGAGGCGCCGGTTCTCCGCGTGGCCGCTCCGGATACGGTTTATCCGTTTGCTCAAATCGAAGATCAGTGGCTTCCGACACCTGCCCGCATTATCGACGGGCTGAACCAAGTGCTGGATTTCTAATCCTGCCTGCGGCTCCACGAATCTACTACTCAATATAGGAGGTTGTTCTTCTTGGCACGTTTTGAATATAAGTTCCCGGAACTTGGCGAAGGCATTCATGAAGGCGAGATTGTCAAAGTCAATGTTAAAGCGGGCGACAAGGTTGATGACGATACGATTCTGATGGAAGTTCAGAACGACAAAGCTGTCGTGGAAGTTCCTTGCCCGGTTAACGGTCAGATTCAGGAAGTGCTCATCAAGGAAGGCCAAGTTTGCCACGTCGGCGAAGTGGTCATGATCATTGATGCGGAAGGTGAGATTCCGGAATCGGAAACTTCCGCCGCGGCTCCTTCACCGGAAGCGGCTGCACCGGCTCCTTCCAACGCACCTTCGACTGAACTTCCTAAGAAGGAAGACCAAGGCGCACCGACCGCTCCGGCTCCGGAAGAAACGAAGAAATCCGAAGGCGGCAAGCCGTCGGCGGCACCTAAAGACATTCTGGCCACCCCTAGCGTCCGCAAATTTGCGCGCGAGAAGGGCATTAACATCGCGGAAGTTTCCGGCACAGGCAAGAACGGCCGCATTACCCGCGAAGACATCGAAGGCTTTGTATCCGGCGGCGGCGCTCCCGCGGCTGAGTCCGGACAGCCTGCACAGGAGAAAGCGGCTCCTTCCAAAGCGGCCTCCGCACCTGCGGTACAAGGCGATCTGGAAGAAGAGCGCATTCCGTTCAAAGGCATCCGCAAAGTGATCGCCAATGCCATGGTTAAATCCAAGCATACGGCTCCTCACGTAACGCTTATGGACGAAGTCGACGTAACACAACTCGTGGCGCTCCGTACCAAAGCGAAGCCGCTTGCCGAGAAGAAAGGCGTTAAGCTTACTTACCTGCCGTTTATCGTTAAAGCGCTCGTGGCGGCCACCCGCCAGTTCCCGGTCATGAATGCCATGATCGACGAAGAAAAGCAGGAAATCGTCTACAAGAAGTACTATAACGTTGGTATCGCGACGGATACGGATAACGGTCTACTCGTACCTGTCATTCATCATGCGGACCGTCAAAATGTCTGGATGATTGCGGATTCCATTCGTGATCTGGCCACACGCGGCCGCGACGGCAAGCTGACTCCGCACGAAATGAAAGGCAGCACGATTACGATCACCAACATCGGTTCCGCCGGCGGCATGTTCTTCACACCGGTCATCAACTATCCGGAAGTCGCCATTCTGGGCACCGGCCGTATTTCCGAGAAGCCTGTCGTGAAGAACGGCGAAATTGTCATTGCTCCGGTAATGGCTCTGTCTCTCAGCTTCGACCACCGTCTGGTTGACGGCGCAACAGCTCAAAATTTCATGAACTATATCAAGCAGCTGCTTAACGATCCCGAGCTGCTCGTGATGGAGGTATAAAGCGATGGTAGTAGGAGATGCTTCTTTAGATATTGACGTTCTGGTAATTGGTGCGGGTCCCGGCGGCTATGTGGCTGCCATCCGCGCTGCACAGCTTGGCAAAAGCGTTCTGATCGTGGATAAATCCGAATGGGGCGGCGTCTGCCTGAACCGCGGCTGTATCCCTTCCAAGGCTCTGATTTCCGCGGCGCACCAGTACGAGGCGGCCCAGCATTCCGAAGTAATGGGAGTAAGCGTGGAGAACGTTAAGCTGGACTACGCGAAAACCCAAGAGTGGAAAGCTTCCGTTGTGAAAAAGCTGACCAGCGGCGTTGCCGGTCTGCTCAAAGGCAACAAAGTGCAAATGTTCCAGGGCGAAGTCATGTTCATCAACGAAAACGAAGCACGTGTTTTCAATGAGCAGGAAGCTCCGCGCTACCGTTTCAAGCACTGCATCATCGCGACGGGTTCCCGTCCGATCGAGCTGAAGCCGTTCCCGTTCGGCGGGCGTATTCTTTCCTCGACCGAAGCTCTGGAACTGAAAGAAATTCCGAAAAGCATGGTCGTAATCGGCGGCGGATACATCGGTATCGAGCTGGGTCAAACCTTCGCGAAATTCGGTACGAAAGTAACGGTTCTTGAAGGTTCCGATACGGTTCTTCCGGGCTTCGAGAAAGAAATGACGCGCCTGGTTGCCAAAAACCTGGGCAAGCTGAACGTGGAAGTGTTCACGGAAGCTCTCGCTCAAAGCTCCGAGCAAACCGAGAACGACGTAACCGTAACGTTCACGGTTAAAGGCGAAGAGAAGAAAGTAACGGCCGATTACGTACTCGTAACCGTCGGACGCCGTCCGAACACGGACGGTGAGCTTGGCCTCGACCTGATCAACGTGAAACTGACCGACCGCGGTCTGATTGAAGTTGACGAGCAGGGCCGCACAAGCATTCCGCACATCTTCGCTATCGGCGATATCGTTCCGGGCCTGGCTCTGGCGCACAAAGCTTCTTACGAAGGTAAAGTGGCGGCGGAAGCTATTGCCGGACAGCCTAGCGTTGTCGATTACAAGGCTATCCCGGCCGTTGTATTCTCCGATCCGGAGATCGCTTCGGTAGGCCTTAATGAAACCGAAGCCAAAGAGAAAGGCATGAACGTTTCCGTAGGCAAGTTCCCTTATGCCGCTAACGGCCGTGCTCTTTCCCTGAACGCAACCGAAGGTTTCGTCAAAATCGTAGCGAACAAGGATACCGGTCTTGTTGTCGGTTCCCAAATCGTAGGACCGGAAGCATCGAACCTGATTGCCGAAATCGGTCTGGCAATCGAAATGGGCGCTACGCTGGAAGATATCGCGCTTACGATCCATGCTCACCCGACGCTTGGTGAGATCGTAGCCGAAGCCGCCGAAGGCGCGCTTGGTCACCCGATCCACATGCTGGGCAAGTAATTTCCATTCATTCTTCTTAAAATAGACACAATTAGACATGCGGCGGAGATAATTCTCTGACGCATGTCTTTTTTTACAGGAATTTGAACTAGGTCCGCAGTATTAAAGAAATAACAAATCATAGGTACACTGGCTTATATAGTCGAGTTAAACCTCTATGGAGGTGCCTCTGCATCGTAAAGGAACTCATCGTCAATTTTGCTCTCCTGCTTGCTTTTCTTTTCGCTGTCAGTCAGCTATACAAAGATGAACGTTTGGATTTCACCAAGCCATGGACACGCATAAAAACCGGTCTGGCAACCGGTGCATTCGGAATCGTCTTGATGTTTTTCAGTATTCCGATCGCTCCCCACACCATTGTAGATTTCCGCGGGTATGCCGTTCTGCTGGCGCTGCATTTCGGAGGCATCTATTCCGGTTTTATTGCCGCCGTCCTTATTGCCGCGGCGCGCATCGCCTTGTTGGGCGGTCCTAACTTGTCTGCATTCATCGGCGCGGCGAATGTACTTCTTATCGCTCTCGCCGGAGGACTCGTGTTAAGAAGTGCGGACAAGCGTTATTGGCCGCGCTGGACGAAAATGATGGCGGTCCTCCTGGTCACGACCGGAGCCTCTATATTTTCCGCCGTAGGCACGACGAGCCTGCCTATCATGCCGGTTATTCTCGGTACGCTGGCGGTAGGCGGATTTTTTATCGGATATATGGTCAATTATATCGTGAGAGCGCACCAGCTTTTTCTGCTGATGAAAGAAGCGTCTCATGTCGATTTTTTGACGGGGCTGAACAATCACCGCTCCTTTGACAGGCTCTTTAACGAGCTCGTTCAAACGGCGGAGCGGAAACAGGAGGAACTGTCCCTGCTGACGCTGGATATCGATTATTTTAAAAAAATAAACGATACGTACGGTCATCCTGCAGGGGATGCGGTTCTCCAGCAGATCGGAGTTCTGCTTAGAGATTCATCCCGCAGGATGGACGAAGTGTGCCGGACCGGAGGGGAAGAATTTGCCGTCCTGCTTCCGGACTGCGGGCGTAAAGAAGCTCTCCACTATGCGGAGCAGATCCGCTCCAGAGTAGAGCGCAATTCCTTCCTGCTAGCGGACGGCAAAGCGATCCGCCTGACGATCTCGATCGGGGCGGCTACTTTTCCGCAGGTTTCGCCCGATCTTCTGATCGAGGAAGCGGATAAAGCGCTGTACCGCGCGAAGCATAACGGGCGCAATCAGGTTTGCTGAGCAGAGCGGCACTGAAGCGGGAGTACAAAAAGAGCACGGCCCCTGGGGCTGTGCTCTTTTGCCGGTACGGGAGGTTCGTCTGGTCATCCTCACCGCTCCGATAGCTGTTTTAAACTATTTAACCGTCTGATTATATTTGACGATTTTCTCCGTAATTGACTTGGCGGCTTCATCGAGAGCGGCCTGAGGCGTTTTCTTGCCGTTCAGAGCCTCTTCAATGGCGCCCTCGACGATTTGTCTGGCTTCGGGGAATACGCCCATTACAGCGCCCCCGGTGGCCGTATTCGGCTTGCTTTCATGCAGCTGGTCGATGGCCGTTTTGAACTGCGGGTATTTGACGAGGTTATCTTTCACGATTTGTTCGTCATAGGCTTTTTTGGTGATCGGGAAGTAGCCGGTGTTCACATGCCAGTAAGCCTGGGATTGCGGGGAAGTCAGGAATTTGATGAACTCCCAAGCCCCTTTCTGCTCGGCTTCCGATTTATTGTTCGTAATATAAAGGCTGGCGCCCCCTACGATAACTCCGCCGTCTTTGGCGTCCGCCGGTTTGGGCAGGGGAGCCGTGCCTACCTGGAACTTGCCTTCCGCCGTAGAGACGATGCCTTTCAGGGAAGCGGTGGAATCGAGCATCATGGCGATCTGTCCCGCCGCGAAGGCTTTTTTGGTGTCGTCGGTTTTGCGTCCGAGGTTAAGCGCGGTTTTATTGTCGACCATGGATTTCCACCACGTTAAAGCTTTGAGGCCGGCTTCTTTATTTACCAGGGATTCCGTCGCGGGAGCCGTGCGTCCGTTGCCGTTATTGACATATTCCGCTCCCTGCTTGGCGAAGAACTGCTCCATAAACCAGCCGTATATAGCGAACGACGCGCCCGCTTTGCCGTCCTTGGACAGAGCCTGCGCCGCTTTGGTGACTTCATCGAACGTGACGGGGGGCTTCTCGGGATCAAGACCGGCAGCTTTGAACATATCTTTGTTGTAATAAAGAATCGGATTGGACGTATTGAACGGCATGGAATTCAGCTTGCCGCCGATGGTGTAGTACTGGGTAATGTTTTCCTCAAGCTGGGAGAGATCGTATTTATCGGCGTCTATGAACGTTTGTACGGGGGTAATGGCTTTCGAATCGATCATGTAACGGCTGCCGATTTCATAAACTTGAATGAGCGACGGTCCGCTTTTGGAATCCATGGACGCTTTCATTTTGTTCAGGCTTTCGTCGTAAGTTCCCTGAAAAATGCCTTCAACCTGAACGTTCTTCTGGGAAGCGTTAAAGTCGGAGATCAGCTTGTCCGTCACTTTCCCGAGCTCGCCGCTCATGGAGTGCCAGAAGGTAATTTTCACCGGTGACGCGGTGTTTTCTTTAGAGGCGGCCGAACCTGTTGCTTCTTTGCCGGAAGTTTGTGCAGTGTCGCTTGCGCCGCCGCAGGCCTGCATAAGCAGAGCGGAAGCCAGTAGCATAGCCGTTACGGAAGTGCGGCGGGACGGTTTGTACGTAAACATGTGTTTGTCTCTCCTTTTTATCAATCAAAATGGTGGATAAACGTCAGCCTTTGACGGCTCCTACCGTGAGGCCGCGGACGAGCTGCTTAAGCCCGAGCACAAGCAGAAGCAGAGAGGGAAGCAGAACGAGCGCCACTCCGGCAAGCACCAGGTTCCAAGAGGTAAACTCCTCAAACTGGAGCATGGAGATGCCGATTTGCACGGTGCGTTTCGCGGGATCGTTCGTGACGAGCAGCGGCCAGAGATAGCTGTTCCAGGCGCTGAGGAAACTGTATACGCCCAAGGTTGCCAGACCGGGCTTTGACAGCGGAAACGCGATGGAGAAAAAACAGCGGATATGCCCGCAGCCGTCGATTTTGGCGGCCTCAAACAGCTCGCCCGGCAGCTGCATGAAAAACTGCCGCAGCATAAACGTTCCGAAACCCGTCGTAAGGAAGGGGACGACAAGCGCCGCATAAGTGTCGGTCCATCCCCAGCTGCGGATCGTCAAGTAATTGGGAATCATCGTCACTTCCCAGGGAATCATCATAGTGCTCAGAAACAGCAGGAACACGAACTTTTTTCCCGGAAAACGGACGAAAGCGAAAGCGTATGCGGCCAGGCTTGCCGTAAACAGCTGCCCCGCCATAATTAGCAGAGAGACGGTAAAGCTGTTGGTCAGAAAGGCTCCGATCGGCACAAGCTCCATTACCTTCGTGAGATTGCCCAGGTACAGGCTTTCGGGAAGGAGCGGCGGCGGAAACCGGCCGGCTTCACCCGCCGTCATGAATGTGGACGCATAGGTAAAGAAAAGCGGGTAGAGAACGAGTGCGGCAGCCGCGGTCAGAAAGATGTAGACGGCGGTTTTTTGCAGGGAACGGATCATGAGTAGTGCACTTTCCTTTCCAGAACGCCGAACTGCACGAAAGTGAAGAACAGGACGATCACGAATAAAAGGACGGCCTGCGCGCTGCCGGAGCCGAAGCGGAAGTTGACAAACGCTTCCTGGTAAAGGGAATAGACCATGACATTAGTCGTATCCATGGGACCGCCCTTGGTCAGAATCTGGATCTGGCCGAAAGACTGAAAAGCCCCGATCAGGGATACCACTCCGACAAAAAACAAAGTGGGCGAAACGAGCGGCAGGACGATTTTGAAGAATGTCCGCATAGGACCCGCACCGTCGATTTTGGCGCTGTCGTACATATCTTCGGGGACGCTCTGCAGACCGCTGAGCAGAACGATGTAAGCGAAGCCCAGATTCATCCATATCGTCATCAGAGAGACGGAGACGAGCGCCCAGCTCGGGTCGGAAAGCCAGGCGACGGGTGCCTGTCCAAGCAGGCCGAGCCAGTAGTTGAGCATTCCGGCGGTCGGATGGAAGAGAAGCGCCCAGATTACGGAAGCGGTGCCGACCGATAGGGCCATCGGCAGGGAGAAAATGAACTGATAGACTCTCTTGCCCTTCAGCCCTCTGTGTGACAGCGCGGCAAGGAGCAGAGCCGCGGCGATCGTCGTCGGGATGGTAAGCAGAGCGAACTGGGCCGTAACGCCCAGGCTATGATAAAATTTCTCCGAGGTAAGCAGTTCCCGGTAATTATCGAAGCCGACATATTCGGCGATTTTTCCCCGGAGATTCGTGCTGTGTACGCTTAAATACAAGGACTGGAAGAACGGGTAAAACAAAAAAATCCCGAACCCCGCCAGTGACGGCAGCAGGAACAAATAGCCGATCCCCGCTTCGCGGACACGGTTCCACCAGGAGGCGGTCCGGATGCCTCTCGCGTTTGCGACCCGGATTGGTAACGATTCATCGACGGTATTCATCGATTTTTATCCCCCTTTCGTTCAGGGTTAAGTGTACGTACGGACTATTTTGCTCAGATCAATTGGGCTTGAAGGTTTTGTAAAACCGGCCGGAAAGCGCTAAACCTGTCGAATCAAGGGGAGGATTAGGAAAGGAGCAGGGGGGTAAATACCCAGAGTTTCAGTTGGATTACTTCCTAAGAAAATGTAAAACGAATCCTTAATTTCTATAAATAGGATCAAGGACTAAGGGCCCACTATTTTACCCCTCAAGTGAGAGGATTTTATCCCTGTATTGTTGAAATGAGGACCTGCCGTAAGAAGCGCAACGTCCCTATAATCAAACTTGTAAGACACAAATTCAAACGTTTTGGGGAGGTCTACAAATGAAAAAGAAACTGGCGACAATCATGGCCGTAGCCGTGGGACTGACAACCGTTCTTTCCGCTTGCGGCAAAGATGAAGGTGGCGCTAGCAGCACAACATCTCCTAGTGGAAGCGCAGCACCGAAAGAATTTACCGTTTCTTTCCGTCATACGCAAATCAAAGACACAGCCAAGAAAAGAAAGGCTATGTTCGAGGATGCTCTTAAAGAAGTTGAAGCTAACATTCCCGGCCTGAAATTCGAATCCGAAGGCGTGGACGAAATTGTTAACCGCGATACAAAGCTGAAAGCCGAGATGGCCGCCGGTAACCCTCCTAAAATTTTCGAACTTTTCGGTGGTACCGATACAAAGAACTATGCGAAAACAAACAACCTGCTTGACCTGACGCCGATCCTTGACGAACTTGGCCTGAAAGACAAATTCGTTGACCTTTCCGAGTTCACGTATGACGGCAAAGTTTACGGTCTTCCGATCGCCGGTTACCTGGAAGGCATGTTCTACAACAAGAAGATCTTCAAAGATAACGGTGTAGAAGTTCCGAAAACGTACGAAGAGTTCCTGAAAGCTTGCGAAACGTTTAAAGCCAAAGGCATCACTCCGATGGCACTTGGCGGCAACGAAGCTTGGGTACTGAACATGCTTCCTAACACCCTGTACGTACGCGTAGGCGGCCAATCCGTCGTAGACGGCCTCCAGTCCGGTCAAAGCAAATGGACGGACGAAGCTTACGTCAAAGGTCACACCATGTTTAAAGACCTGATTGACAAAGGCTACTTCAACAAAGATGCTCTTGCTCTGAAATATGCTCAAACGCAAGACCGTTTCGCTAACGGCGAAACCGCTATGATCTTCGACGGAGGCTGGGCGAACCAGAAGTACTCCAACCCGGATCAATCCAAAATGGCTGCTGACCTCGGCTTCTTCAACTTCCCGACTGTAGAAGGCGGCAAAGGTAACGATCTGATCAACGGTTCGTACTCCAACGGCTTCGGTTTCTCCGCTAAGCTGAACGAAAACGAGAAAAAAGCGGTAAAAGAATTCATCAAAGTCTTCTTCACCGAAAAATATCAACTTCGTCAGCTGAAAGAAGAAGGATTCTTCCCTTCCATGAAGCTTAGCTCCACTGGCGACAAGCCGATCATTGCCGAAATGCTGAAAGCATCCGAAGGCAAGAAAACATTCCCGGCTTTCGACTCCCTGATCCAGCCTAAAGTTAAGCTTGATCTTGAATCCGGAATCCAAGCTTTCGTAGGCGGTAAGAAATCCGTTCAGGACCTGCTGGCTGATGTTCAAAAGTCCCAAGAAACAGAAAACAAAAAGACTGCAAAGTAAGATTAGTAACGTAATCTAAAATAAGCAGATAAAAAAATAACGGGTATCACACCACGTGGTACCCGTTCTTATTCGCATAGTGTGAAGGATGGAGGCTGCTATGAACAAGGTTTATCGAAATCCTCTAGCATACCTGGTGTTCATTATTCCAACCCTGTTTTTCTACTTGACATTTTATATGTTCCCGCTTCTTACAACATTCAGATACGGGTTTACTAGCTGGGATGGTCTGACTGCACCTGTTTTCAACGGATTGGATAATTTTAAAGAAGCTTTTAATGATGAGTTTTTCTGGATCTCAGTCAAAAATAACCTTTACTTTATTTTGTTTTCCGTCTTTATTCAAGTTCCGGTTATCGTCATTTTTTCGGTTTTGATCTCGGAAGTCAGAAAATTACGCGGTTTTTATAAAACGACCGTTTTCTTGCCGAGTATTTTGTCGACTGCCGTCGTAGGGGTACTTTGGACTGTTGTCGTATTTGACCCGACAGTAGGTTTGCTGAACAAGCTGCTCGAAACGATCGGGTTGGATAAATTTATCCATCTGTGGCTGGCTGACGAAAGCACAGCTATGCTTTCCATTCTTCTGACGAATGCCTGGCAGTGGACCGGATTTTATATCGTTCTCGTCCTGGCTGCAATCTTCGGAATTTCCAAAGAAGTCTACGAGGCTGCCGAAATCGATGGAGCCACCGGGTTTCAACGAGCGCTTCTCATTACGGTTCCTTTGATCCGTCCGATCCTCGCCGTTATCGTCCTGCTGTCTATCACGGGTGCGATGAAAGCGATGGATATCGTCATGGTTATGACCAAAGGCGGGCCGTACGGAAGCACGGAAGTTATGGCCTCTTACATGTATAAAGTGGGTATGACGACAGGAAATTACGGTTACGCGAATACAATCGCGATCCTGATCTTCGTCTTCACCTTAATTATTACGCTGTTCAGCAACCTGCTTACAAAAAAATTAGAGGATGTGGAGAACTGATATGTCCAAATTGAAAAATGGATTTCTCCATGCCTTTCTTTTACTATACGTTTTTGTAACCTTGTATCCTTTGTTCTGGGGTTTTCAAAACTCGTTCAAAAGGCATGTTGATATCGTCGCGAATCCCTTCGCTTTAATCAAAAACTTCACGCTGGATAACTATGTGAACGCATGGACCAGCGCCAACATCGGCCGGTATTTTGTCAACAGCTTATATATTTCCGTACTGGCCAGTGTCGTGACGATTGTGCTCGCAAGCATGACGGCTTACGCGCTGACGCGGATGTACTTCCCGAAAATGAACAAATTCGTTACCGGGGTATTTCTTCTGGCTATCATGATACCGGCGGGTTCCCTGCTTATACCGCTGTACCGTTTCATTTTGAACGTTACAAACGTCCTGCACATTCCGCTTTACGATACACACCTTGCGTTGATCCTGCCTTACATCGCATTCGGTTTGTCACTCTCCATTATCATTATCATGGCTTTCATCAAATCTCTTCCGAGAGAGCTTGAAGAAGCGGGAGTTATGGACGGACTTACGATTTACGGATTGTTCTGGAAAATCGTTCTGCCGCTCATGACGCCTGCCATCGTGACCGTGTTTATCATCAACTTCCTGGGTCACTGGAACGAGTACGTTCTCGCTAACGTGATGCTGTCCAAAGAGGCGCTGAGAACGCTGCCTGTAGCGATGGCGGCGATGAATAACGGTATGGCGATGAACTACGGAGCTCTACTGGCGGCTACTATGTTTAGTATCGTGCCGGTTGTTGTGATCTATGCTATACTACAAGAAAAGATTATCGAAGGCTTGGCTGCCGGAAGCGTCAAGGGTTAAGTTGAAAGGACATGGGAGTAATGATGAATTTACGAAAAAAAGTATTTCTGGCTTTCATGGGATTCATCATTATTCCCTTATTATCTATTTCGATTTTTACCTATATGATTTTCCAGGATATCACCCAAGAGAAATACATGGAGCAGTCCGAGCTGACCATTAAGTCGATCGGCCGTAACATTGCAAGCCTTTTTAAAGAAGCCAACTATTATTCGGATTATTGGATGCTGGGGGACAATTTACAGTCCCAGCTCGTTGAATTGAACGAGAACCCGCCGTCCGATGAACAACTGAATAACGTAACGAATAGCTTAAGAAAAATATTTCTTACCTATGAGCCGCTTGGGACTTTTTCCGTATATAATTTATATGGGGAAAACTATTCAAGCGGTGTTATTCCATATACGCCGATTCCTTTTAAAACGTTAAGAGATCATCCGATTTATGAGGAAGTTAAGAATTTGAACGGATTTCCCCGATGGATCGGGCCTTATGAAAATCCGGAGTTGACCGGAGATAACAATTTGTTCAGCCAGGTTCGCACAGTCAATTATTATGAAACACCCGGTTCGGGTAGAATCGGAACTATGTTCCTTCAGTTTGACTTCAAAGAAATGGATAAAATTTTCAACTTTTATAATCAAAAGAACAGCCACTTTCTGTTAGTAAATCAGCAAGGGGTTATTTTGTACGACAACCGTAAGCTTACAAATGGCTCCAATTTAAATAAATTTTTATCTCAAAAAGTGGATTTGACGGAAAGTTACGCCACTTCCAGAGTCAAATTTGACGGTATAGAGAGTCTCGTGACGGTATATGATATAGGGCTGGAAAAATACGGAACCCCCAAATGGGCGCTCGTCTCCGTGACCCCGTGGGATTATATCTCCGGCGAAATGTCCGTTATTCTGAAATGGGTCGGAACAATCATGTTCCTGTTCCTTATTTCCGCCCTCCTCTTCAACCTGCTGTTTGTCAACCGGTATATCCGGGCGATTATCCGGATCGTCAGCTCCATGAAACAAGTGGAACGGGGAGATTTGGACGTGCGGGTCAAAGTACAGGGGAATGATGAAATGACCGTTCTTGCCAGAGGCTTCAACAGCCTTGTGTCCCGTATTCATGACCTCGTGGAAGAGGTCAAGCAGGAGCAGGAGCACAAAAACAAAGCGGAGCTTTCTCTGCTGCAGGCACAAATTAAGCCGCATTTCCTGTTTAATACGCTGGAGTCGATCAATGCGCTGGCCGTGCAAAATCAAGGCAAAAAAGTGAGCCAGCTCGTTTACAGGCTGGGCACGATATTAAGAATTTCGTTCCATCACAAAGAAGAAATCGCTCTGGGCCTGGAAATCGACTATTTGAAAAATTACATGGAAATTCAGAAATACCGGTTTGAAGAACTTTTCGATTTTGAGATTGAACTCCCCCGAGAGCTGGAGAATCACTCCATTCTTAAACTGACGCTGCAGCCGCTTGTTGAAAACAGTATTCAGCACGGATTCGAAGGAATTACGTACCAGGGGATTATTACCATTCGTGTCGAAGACGGCGGGGATCACATCGTTTTGTGGGTTGAAGATAACGGCATCGGCATCCCTGAAGACGTTCTTGCCAGGTTCCAATACCGGAAAAAGAATTCTAACCTCGATACGAATGAGCCAAGGGTAGGATTAGGTGTACTTAATGTGGCCGACCGTCTGCGCATTCATTACGGAAACAGCTACGGGCTCTATATTTGCAGCGAGCCGAACAAAGGTACACGGATCAAATGTATAATTCCCAAAACGACAGCAAGGTGATGATGATGAATTTAAAAGCTTTATTGGTGGATGATGAGATCAATATTTTGCGCAATCTGCAAACCGTCATACCGTGGGAGAAGCACGACATTGAAGTCGTTGCGCTCGCATCGAACGGAGTCAAAGCTCTGGAAATGGTCCAGGAGCACCAGCCGGATCTTATCTTAAGCGATATCCGCATGCCATTGATGGACGGCATCGCGCTGCTGGAGCAGGTTAACAAGCTGGAAAGGGATATCCAGGTTATTCTGCTGACGGGGTTTCAGGAATTTGAATATGCGCGGTCGGCATTAAAATACGGGGCCAAGGATTATATCCTCAAGCCCATCAATTACGAAGAGCTGGAAGCGGTTGTGGAACGTGTCGCCTTTGATATCCGGGAGAAGCGCAAGGCGGAGCTTGACGAGCAGAAAAGATGGAGCCGGGTCAGGCACTTGGCGTACGAGAAGTTTTTGTTCGATATTCTGCTGGATTATACGAACGTGACGACCCGGCATTTTTTCGAGGATGAAAACAGTCTGGAAGAGACCGAGTTTACCCTTCTGCTCATCGACCTGGACAATTATTCCCAGCTTTCGCGTTCATGGAACGAGAAAGAACGCAAGCTCAAAAATTTCGCGGTGCGGAATGTGCTGCAGGATGCGCTGGAGCCGTATGAGCTCCTGTACTCGGTTTTACAGACCCGCGAAGGGGAATGGTGCGTGCTTATCCGCCATCAAAGGGAGACGCCCTTCAATCTGGGCACGGCGAAAGGATGGAGCGAAGCGCTCCAGCTGGCGGTGAAGCAGCACGTTAAACTGACGGTCAGCCTGGGGATTTATCCCGAGCACATGTCCGTTCTCCAGCTTGCAGACGCTTACAAGAAACTTCAGCGCGCGCTTCAGTTGTCTCCCAACATCGAGCAGATTCTGCTTCTGGAGGAAGTGCATCCCAGCCGGAACGAATGGAACAACTCCATGTGGGAACTGGTGGAAGAAATCGTATCCAGCCTGAAACGGCGGGATAAAGCGCAAATGGAACAAACCTTTGAAAAACTCAATCAGAGCCTGCGGGTTATTTCCGAGCAATCCTATGTGCGTGTGGAACAAATTTTGCATTTTCTGATCCTTCACCTCATCCGGGAGATGCGGGAGATTAACATCATGTCCGATGAGGAAGAAAGAGGCCTCTGGTCCAATCTGGAGCGCAGCGTAGGTGTCAAGGATCTGCTTGCGACGATCCATCAGCTTATTCAAGACTGCATGAATGCGGGGATGAACCGGAAGCCGAGCAGAGCTGCTTATGGTGAATGCCAAAGAATACATTGCCAAGAATTTGTCCAACGATTTCGGCGTGGAGGAAATTGCCGATCATCTCGGGATCAGCTGCAGCTACTTCAGTCTGCTGTTTAAGCAGCATTTCGGGGAGACCTTCCTGGAAAATTTGACCCGCCAGCGGATCGAACTGGCCAAGTCTCTTCTTCGCATGAGCGATAAGAGCATTACCCAGATCGGCAAGCAGGTGGGATATGCGGAACGCCGGTATTTTACCCGGGTGTTCTATAAATTTACCGGCATGACGCCTTCCGAATACCGCGAACAGATTACAAACGCTTAAATTACCGATAGGGGATGAGTAGAATGAAACAACGGTCAGAAATGAACCTCCGGCAAAAAATCGGACAAATGATGATGTGCGGCTTTTCCACATCGAATGAATTTGATTCGGCGATGAAGCCTAACAAGAAAATTATCGACCTGATTCAGAAGCACGAAATCGGCGGCGTTATCCTGTTCCGCCGCAATCTGGACAATCCGAAGCAGGTGAGCGAGCTCAATCACGAGCTGCAAGTGTTGGCCAAGGATTCGGCGGGAGGCCCCCTTCTGATCAGCATCGACCAGGAAGGCGGAATGGTGGCCCGTATCCACGAGGGCATCGCCTGCATGCCGGGCAGCATGGCAATCGGGGCGACGAGAGACGCCCAGGCGGCCTATGAAACAGCGCGGATCAGCGGGGTGGAGCTTCGTGCGATGGGGATCAACCTGAACTTCGCGCCATGCCTCGACATCAACAACAACCCGATGAATCCGGTTATCGGTGTCCGTTCTTTCGGCGAAACCGCGGAAATCGTCGGCGAGCTGGGGGCAGCGGCCGTGAAGGGCTATCAGGCGGCCGGCGTGGCTCCGACCATCAAGCATTTCCCGGGACACGGAGACACTCACTCGGACTCCCATCATGCTCTGCCGACGATTCCCCACAGCCTGGAACGGCTGCGGGAGCTGGAATTCGCTCCGTTCGTGAAAGCGATTCAGGAAGGAGCCGACGTGCTGATGTCGGCGCACGTTATTTTCCCGGCGCTGGAGCCCGATGGACTTCCTTCCACTTTGTCCAAGCGTGTTCTGACCGATTTACTGCGCGGTGAGCTCGGTTACAATGGCGTCATCGTGACAGATTGTCTGGAGATGAAAGCGATCGCCGATCATTACGGAACGGCTGAAGGAGCGGTAATGGCAGTAGAAGCGGGCACCGATTTGCTGCTGGTCAGCCATACTTACGATACCCAGGTTCAAACGATTGAACGTCTCGTGGAAGCGGTGGAATCCGGCCGCATCAGCGAAGAACGGATCAACGAGTCGGTGGACCGCATTCTCGCCTTGAAACAAGGGCTGAATATTACGGTGGGCGCTGCGGCCGGCGATATCTCTTCCGTGGGATCCCCTGAGCATATCGAGCTTGTGCGCGAAACCTACAAGAAGAGCGTAACGCTTGTTAAAGACGAGGGTCAGCTTCCGCTTGCGAAAGACAAGAGAACGTTCGTCATCTGGACCGAAGTCCGGGAGTGGACCCAAATCGACGAAGTGGTGGAACAGAAGGAAACACTCGGAGCCTTCCTAGCGGAAACCGTTCATGAGGTAACGGAAGAAAGAATCCACACGAATCCTTCCGAAGAGGAAGTGGCGCGTGTTCTCAAGGCCAGTCAAGGATACGACCAGGTCATCGTGGTCACGTATAATGCAAGCTTTTCGCCCAACCAGGTACGCATCGTAAAAGAACTGGCTGCCAGAGACAGCAAGCTCGTCGTCGTGGCCGGCCGCAATCCGTTTGACTATAAAGAGTTCCCGGAAGTAAAAACATTCCTGGCGAGCTACGAAAACCGTCCTCATGCCATGAACGCGGTTGCCGGGGTATTGACCGGGCAGTTCGAGGCGGGCGGCAAACTGCCTGTTACGGTAGCGCCTGAATACCCTTATGGCTGGTCAGCTTCTTCGCGGAGCTAGCCGCTTATAATCGAAAAGCCCCGTAAGCGAACTTCCGTTTGCTTACAGGGCTTTTTTAGCTTCATCTTTAAAATGTATTTTTTTTCGGATTTCCAGTTGGGCCAAGGTAATTTCCTCCTGTATAGCAGCTTCTCTATAAACGTATGAAATGTGAATCTTGGCGCATATAGTGATAATGGTCTTCACTTAGCCGAAGACCCGGCGCTCGTCATTTTTGGTTATTAAGGAGGAGAGGTATGGGATCGAACAGGTTGGCCGGAATACGTAAATTCATTACCAATGAAAAAGAAAGGACATTATCGAACATCCGGAATGGAACAATCGGTAAAGAACAGGCAACCGGAAGCCTCAATACCTTGTATCAGCTGGCTGCGGATATTCACGATATTCACTACATGAAGGACATAAGCAGTACCATCGCGCTGCTTCGCTCCGCTTCCGACAATTGGCACAGACAGGGAGCCTTACTCAGTCAAACGATAGACTCTGCGGCGTATCGGCCCGGTATTAAATAAACGAGGCCGGCAAGCCGCCGATTAATATAAATTGCGGCGTCTAATCTCGGAGGCAAGTTGTTGAAGAAATTCGGCACCCAACTTCATTTGTAGGGCTTGTACGAAACAGTCAAGCAGCTGATAATCACTAAGCAGCTCTACAGCTGATTTTTTTAACATGACATTCATCCTTTATGAATAAAATGGTAAACGTGGGTACAATCCTATAATAAAAGATTCAAATCGTTTCGTCAGCGCAAATTGATTACGCAATTGCGCGTTTATCATTACACTTTCATGCACATTATTCTTCCAAAAAACAATAAAAATGACCTGTTCCTTTCCATCTGATAGAGGCTTTCGTCCTACTGTTAAAAGAAGGGGTGTCCCGAAACAGGGTAGAAGGTCCGAGATTTCAGTCAGAAAGCAAGTAAAATCGGCATTTCCGTAGGTTCCGGCTCCTTTCGCAAGGAGCCTTTTTTTGCGTTCGCGTGGAATTGTTCCGGAGACACGATTGTTTAAATCGTGTATAATTTCCTCAAAGATTTCTATTTTTTAGCAGGTGCAGGAGGATGAAGAATGACTTTTTTTCAACGGATGCTGGCCAGTATCGGTTTCGGTTCCGCTCAAGTGGACACACGCCTCAGCAAGAATGCCTATTACCCGGGCGAAGAGGTTGAAGGTGTCGTTCATATCCGCGGAGGCCAAGTTGAGCAGCATATTGAGGAGATCTATATTTCTCTGGTCACCGAATACAAACGCGAAGTCAATAACGGGCACGTAAAGGAAACGAGAGAAATTGCGAAATATCTCGTTTCGGACCCGTTTACGCTCGGACCCAACGAAGAGATGGAGGTTCCGTTCCGGTTCAGGCTGGCCGAGCATACGCCGCTTACGCTCGGGCATACTCCGGTCTGGTTCTCGACGGGGCTGGATATCGCCAGCGCAGTCGACCCGAGCGATTCCGACCGGATCGAGGTCGTTCCTTCCCCGGACATGCAAGTGGTGTTCGATGCCGCGGACCAGCTCGGCTTCCGGCTCCGGGAGGCGGAAGTGAAGCAGTCGCCGAGATTCGGCGGCCGGGTCGGCCTGCTGCAGGAATTCGAATTTGTCCCGGCGGGCCGTTTCCGCGGCGAACTGGATGAGCTGGAGATCAGTTTCCTGCCGGCAGCGGAAGGGCTGGAGCTGCTGCTGCAGATCGACCGCAAAGCAAGAGGTTTGGCGGGCTTTCTCGCCGAGGCGGTGGACGCGGACGAAACGCTCCTCCGGCTCCGTATTCATCCGGCCGATCTCGGCAGAGGTTCTTCCTACATGGCCGGCGTGCTGGCCGAGCTGATCCAGGATCATTTGTAAACTTAACCTTTTACGAAGGAGGAGAACCCATGCCTGCCGGAAACAAAGCGAAGATGACACTATTTCTGAGCCTTATTTTCCCGTTGTATGCGGGAGCCGGCCTGTGGGCCGCGGATGTGCTGGCAGGCACCCGGGCAACATCGCCGGAAGGGAGTCTGCTGGGGGGCTTTTTCCTTCTGCTCGGAATTCTCACGGCATTTCCGTTTTATTTTATTTCGTTCTTTCCGCTCGGCAAACTGCTTGGATACATGGGCTCCACACGGCCGGTCAAAGCGCTGGCCTATGCGGCTGCGGGAGGGCTGGGCGGCTACTTGCTTTTAGCCCGGCAATACGGAGGATTCCAGGAAGGACAACAAGGCTTGGGTCCGGCAGCCGGAGTCCTTGTGTTTGCCGCTCTCGGTCTTTTGCTCGCTTGGACGGAAAATTATCTGGAAAAGAAATCCGCGGCTGCGTAAGATCATACGGCCAAATAGCAAGGCAGCGAAGGATAATAGAATCAGGACTGCCGCGCATGAGGCGCAGCGGTCTTTTTTGTCGTCCGGAAGGGGCGCGGAACGTTTGATTTTAAAGGGTTGGAGTGATATGATCGTTACAAACTTTTAAGCCTAAGATTCGGGGGAGGGGTTATCGGGTTATGAAAGCTTTGATCGTGATTGACTATACGTACGATTTTGTCGAAGGCAAGCTTCCGGTCGGAGATCCCGCCATTGCCATTGAGGAAAGAATTACGGCGCTTACGGAGGAATTTCTGGAACAGGGCGGATTTGTCGTTATGGCGGTTGATTTTCATCGTTTGAACGAGCCTTTTCATCCGGAAACGAAGCTGTTTCCGCCTCACAATATTGAGGGCACGAGCGGACGCGAGCTGTACGGCCGTTTAAATGCCTTGTACCGGGAAAAGGAAGGCCAGATCTTATGGCTGGACAAAACGCGGTACAGCGCGTTCTGCGGCACGGATCTGGAGCTGCAGACTGCGTGCGCGGGGGATCGGTGAAGTTCATCTGGCCGGCGTCTGCACGGACATCTGCGTTCTGCATACGGCCGTGGATGCCTACAACAAGGCATTCGAGCTGATTATCCACGAGGATGCCGTGGCAAGCTTTAACCCGGACGGGCACACGTTTGCCCTGAATCATTTCCGTACTTCGCTGGGCGCTCAAGTCGTGAGAGGCAGCGAACCGGTCTAACAGCAGGATTAACCATTACATCGTCAAGGAACAGGTGAGAGAAATTCATGAGCAGCATACCGAATTTAACCTTACATACGGATAAATATCAGATCAACATGATGTACGCCCACTGGAAAAACGGTACCCACCGCCAGAAAGCGGTGTTCGAAGCGTTCTTCCGGAAGCTTCCGTTCGGGAACGGGTACGCGGTTTTTGCGGGCCTGCAGCGCCTCATCGATTACGTGCATAACCTGAAATTCGACGAGCCGGCTCTGCGTTATTTGAGCGAGCAGGAAGAGAATTACGACGAAGGATTTCTGGAAGAATTAAAAGCGTTCCGTTTCGGGGGTTCGATCTACTCGATGGAGGAAGGAACGCTCGTTTTCGCGAACGAGCCGCTCGTGCGGGTAGAAGGCACGATTTTTGAAACCCAGCTGATCGAAACCGCGCTGCTTAATTTTATCAATTACCAGACGCTGATCGCGACCAAAGCTTCCCGCATCAAAAATGTGTCTCCGGAAGACACTTTCCTGGAATTCGGCACACGTCGGGCCCAAGAGGCGGACGCCGCGGTATGGGGAGCGCGGGCCTCGTATATCGCCGGCTTCGATGCCACTTCGAACGTGCTGGCGGGCATGATGTTCGGCATTCCTTCCAAGGGTACCCATGCCCATTCCTGGGTGCAGGGCCACGCTTCGGAGCAGGAAGCGTTCGATAAATTCGCCGAGGCGCTGCCGAATCAGGTAACGCTGCTTGTGGACACGTATCACACGCTGAAAAGCGGCGTGCCGCATGCGATCCGCACCGCGAAGAAGATGGAAGAGCAGGGAAAACGGATGCAGGCGATCCGTCTTGACAGCGGTGACCTGGCTTACCTGTCCATCCAGGCCCGCAAAATGCTCGACGAAGCGGGGCTGGAGTATGTGAAAATCGTGGCGTCGAACGACCTCGACGAGAACACGATTCTGAACCTGAAGGCGCAGGGAGCCCGGATCGACACGTGGGGAGTGGGCACTCAATTGATCACCGCGGCCGACCAGCCTTCACTCGGCGGGGTGTACAAGCTTGTGGCGATCGAGGAAAACGGCGTTATGGTGCCGAAGATCAAAATTTCCGGCAATCCCGAGAAAGTTTCGACACCCGGCTGGAAAGATGTTTACCGGATTATCGGCTCCGATACGGGCAAAGCAATCGCCGACTATATCGTGCTGCATGACGAGACGGACGTCCAGGAAGGCAGAAAGATCAAGCTTTTCGATCCCGTTCATCCGTATATTTATAAATATGTGGACGATTATCAGGCGGTTCAGCTGCTGAAACCTGTGTTCGAAGACGGCAGGCAGGTATACGAGGTGCCTTCTCTGGAAGAGATGAGAGCTCATCACCGGAAACAGCTCAATCAGTTCTGGCCGGAATATCTCCGCAAGCTGAATCCCGAGAAATATGCCGTCGATCTCAGCACCATGACGTGGGAAATGAAAATGAAAATGATTGAAAACTTCAATTTCAGCTGATTTGTCAAAAGCCCCGTACCGGGGGACGAGTGTTTTGTCCGCCGGGTACGGGGCTGCTTTTTGCATAAGGGCAGGATTGAAAAAGAGTGAAGCGGGCCTGCCGTCCGGTCAGACTGTTTCGTGCCTCTCCGGAATGCGCTTGTGCACGACAAGGCCGATGACGACCATAACGAGAAGGGAACCGAGTGCGATCCGGCTGGCCAACGTCCCCTGATCCTGGAGGAGGAAGGTAATCGTCCCGTACAGGACCGGTCCCACAATCGAGGACACTTTGCCGGAGAAGGCGAAAAGGCCGAAAAACTGGCCGCGTTTGTCCGGAGGCGACAGCTCGACGATCAAGGTTCGCGAGGTTACCCACATGGAGCCCATGGAAATCCCGTAGATGACCCCGGCCGCCCAGAACATCGGCTCGTTGACGGCTGTCGTTCCCAGGCCGATGGCGACGATCAGGAGCAGGGCGACATAGACGACCGCGCGCTTGGCCCCGTATTTACGCGTCAGGTAGCCGAAGACGAAGGAACCGAAGATGCTCGATACGGTCGCCACGAGATACAGGATGAGAAACCTGGCGGTCGTAAAGCCGACTACGGTTTTGGCGTACACGGCCATCACGGAGATGGCGGTCTGCAGCGCGTCGTTGAAGAAAAAGTAGGCCACCATGAACAGGAAAATAGGCCGGTATTTCTTCATTTCTTTGAAGGTGGCCGCGATTTCCTTGTAGCCGCTTAAAAATCCGGACTGCCTGCCGGAACGGGGAGCCGGGGCCGCTTCTTTGTAGAAGAGCATAAGCGGCAGCGCAAACAGCAGGTAAAGCAGCGCACTGGGCAGAAAGGTCTGCTCGTACTGCTGTCCGCTGGCCAGCGGATATACGGAAAGCCCGATCAGGGTTCCGATATAACCGAGCGCGACGCCGAACCCCGAAATGAGAGGGATTTCCCTGGAATTTCCGAGATCGGAAATCATCGCGTCATAGAACACGACCGACGAACTGAAAAAAAACTTGGCGATGACGAAAAAGAACAGAACGCCCGCCACGGCAAGGGGAAGCCCCATAAACGAGGCGCTGCCCTGCCAGTTGGCCGATAATGCCATGAGCAGCGTAAAACCGATCGCGAGCAGCGTGAACGGGACCATAAGTCCTTTCTTGTGGCCGGTACGGTCCATCCACACGCCATAAAGCGGGCTGAGCAGAACGATGAGCAGTCCCGAGAGGGCGTTGGTGTACGTAATAAACGTGCTGGCCACCTGATCCATCCGTGCATCCCCGCCGATCACCTGAGTCAAGTAGAACGGGAAGAACAACGTGACGATATTGGAGGAGAAAATCGTGTTTGCCACATCGTTTAATCCCCAGGATAGAACGGGCCTTGACAGAAAAAGCTTGCGTCCTTTCGCGGGGAGTGGCGCCGGTGTGACCGGGTTTGTTTGAGGCATGAGGCACCTTCCTTTTTTTACGGGTTAAAAAATGTTAAGCCTTTACTTTAATCGAATTTATTTCATGTACACACTTATTCGCCCGGCTTTACCGGAATTCCTTTCCTTTTACCTAATATTTGCAATCGCTTTCTGGAAGGTGTCTGAAATAAGGTACAATAAGGAGAAAGCTTTCACAATTCCCGGGGATTGCAAACGGCCGGGGGTATTTTATTCCAGTTCAGGGAGGGCTCACAATGGGCGATCTGCCATCGATTGAAAATCCTGCGGAACATCTCCGTCGTCTGATAGAGGACAGCGAGCGCATCGTATTTTTCGGCGGCGCGGGTACTTCTACGGAAAGCGGCATCCCGGATTTCCGTTCCTCAAGCGGCTTGTACAACAGCGGGGCGGAGTACGATTATCCGCCGGAAGTTATGCTGAGCCGCAGCTTTTTTATCCGCGAGCCGGAGAAGTTCTACGCCTTCTACAGGGGAGAGATGCTTCACCCCGCGGCCAGGCCGAACCCGGCCCATCTGGCGCTTGCGGAACTGGAGCGCAGCGGCAAGCTTACCGCCGTCATTACGCAAAATATCGACGGGCTCCATCAGCTTGCCGGAAGCAGGCACGTTCTGGAACTGCACGGCTCCGTGCTCCGGAACAAATGCCTCGCCTGCGGCGAGAGCTACGGCCTGGATGCGGTCATGGAAAGCATCGAGACGGTTCCCCGCTGCACGGCGTGCGGGGGCATCATCAAGCCTGACGTCGTCCTCTATGAGGAAGGGCTGGATGCGGATGTTCTGGGCGAAGCGGCCGACCGAATCGCCGCGGCCGATTTGCTCATCGTCGGCGGCACTTCGCTGACGGTTCAGCCCGCCGCAGGCATGGTAGGCCGCTTCCGGGGAGGCCGTCTGGCCCTGATCAACCTGGACCCGACTCCATACGATTCGTACGCTTCCTGCATTATCCGGGAGCCGATCGGAAAAGTGCTTGCTCCTTTTGCCGGTAAAGGGTTATGAAGGCTTTTTCGCGGGGAGAAGGGCTGATTCGGGGAGGAATCCGGCGGGTCCGGCGGCGAATTTAATTCGGCAGGAGCGGACGCTGGTTGACGGTTCAACCAGACGGGGCCGGAATCCAAAGTCAAAGGAGACATGCAGCATGAGACGCGGTCTGTATATAGGGGGATACGCTTTTTCGCGGTTAGGCGGGCGCAAAAGTTTAACGAAAAGCGCCGGTAAACGGAATGAGCTTCGTACAACTAGTGCCGGAGCGGAAGTAATGAATGAGGGGGACCGCCGGAAGGGGCTTTGGCTGAAAGCCGTGTATGCTGGAGCCGGAGGAGCTCTGCGGACCGGAGCGGCTGCGCTGCTGATCGGAGGCGTATTGCTTGCGGCGGGTCCCGTCCGCCAAGCTCTTGCCGACGATGCGGTTACAAGCGGAAGCAGGCAAATCAGCGCCGGAGGGAAAAGCTTCGCCGTGAAATGGGTGCGCGTCGATGTGACGGACCCTTACCTGGAGGTTGTGCCCGTTACGGCCTCACGCGGCATCGGGTATGACGAGAGCTTCTCGTCGATGATCGCAAGAACGGGAGCGGTCGCCGCGGTGAACGGGACTTTTTTCAACGCCTATGAAAAAGACGCCTCCATCCGGTACCCGAACGGCCTTATGCTGAAGGACGGGGAATTGCTGCATTCCGGGGAGAATCAGTCCCTGATTGTCGATGCGGACAAAACGGTGGATATCCGGAAACTCAAGATGTCCTATACGATTACGGCGACTCACGGCGGGAAGGACTATACGTTTTCTCCGTGGGGAACGAATAAGGATTACGGCGATTCCCAGCCCGATCAAGTGGTCTGGTTTACGCCCGAATACAAAGCCGCCGTCAGCAAAAGCGGGACGACGAAAGTGGTTGTGCGGGACGGCGTAATTACGGCCATTACAACCGGCGCCGTTTATGTGCCGTATGACGGGTACGTTTGTCTGATCGGCAACAGTTCCAACAACAGAAACAATCTGCTTCCTCACCTAAATGTGGGCGACACCGTCAAAGCGAAGCTGGAAGTGACGGAGAACGGCCAGCGCGTTCAGGGAGCGGATCTCTGGCAGAGCGCCACGGGGGTCGGCCCCAAGCTCGTAACCGGCGGCAGAGTGGATATCGACCCCGCGCGGGACGGATTTTCCGATCCGAAAATTACGAAGAGTGCGGCCATGCGCAGTTTTGTAGGCGCGGATGCCCAGGGCAGGCTCGTCATGGGAACGGTAAACGGCGCCACCATGAACGATCTCGCACAGATCGCGCTTGCGATGGGCTTGACCGATGCGATGAACATGGACGGCGGGGCCAGCTCGGGTCTGTACGCCAACGGAAGCATGCTGACGACCCCGGGACGGGCTCTGAGCAACGCGCTTGTGGTGAAGAGACACTCGACCCCGCAGGTGCAGGTGGCGGTAAACGGGCAGCTTTCGGCCGGCTTCAAGGGCTTTATCGGCGGGGAGACCACGATGGTTCCCATGCGTCCGCTGCTGAACGCGATGAATACCGAATACAAGTGGGACAACGCCGCGCATTCCCTGACGCTGAAAAAGGGGACCGTGGAGATGGTGATGACCGTCGGCAGCTACTATATCCGAGTCAACGGGACGGATCATTGGGTGCCTGCGGCGCCGCAGCTGCTGGATAATTACTTGTACGTGCCTTTGCGTTTTACGGCCGAGAAGATCGGGGCGGAGGTCAAGTGGAATCAGAGCTTGTACCGGGCCGATATTGTGCTGCCTTGAGGCTGTAAGATGAGGTCCCTGCCGGGAGGCGGGGGCTTTTGTTTGTGGCTTCACCCGGGCGGTTCGCCGGAATTCGGGTTGCCGCGGCAGGTCGGGTGGAAGGAGTCGAAGGCAGCGTAGAGGGAGCGGGAGGCGTCCGTGGGGATGCGCGGAGAGCGCAGATGCAGCACAACGGATGCTCCGTGGGCAAATGGATAGTGTATTGCGGCGATAGAGCCCGTGGACGTGGGGGCAGCATGAGGCGACCGTGGGATGCACGGGCAACGCAGTGCAGTGGCAGCATTCGTGGGCATGCAGGTAGCGTAAGCGCAGCGTTAGCGGTAGTGAGCGTGGGGGATGCGCAGCGCGCTCGCACACAAAAAAGCCGGCCCGGCAGACGGACTCGTATGAGTCCCCCTGCCGGGCCGGCTTATGTGGCCTTACCAGGCGCGCGCGTACTGCTTCGGGGTAAACGCAGGCTCGATTCCGAGCTCGCGTGCCGCCGTGCGGGGCCAGTACGGATCTCTCAGCAGTTCACGGCCGATAAAGATGAGATCGGCCTGTCCGCGCTGGAGAATATCCTCGGCCTGCTTGCCGCCCGTAATAAGACCCACGGCCCCTGTCGGAATGACGGCCGTGTTCTTGATCTGGTCGGCCAGGGTCACCTGATAGCCCGGGTAGACGTCGATCTTGGCGGGAACGATGCCGCCGGAGGAGCAGTCGATCAGATCAACGCCCTGCTCCTTCATGAGGGAGGCAAAGAACGCGTAATCCTGAATGGTATTCCCGTTCGGATCATACTCTTCCGCCGAGACGCGGACGAAGAGCGGGCCGTCCCACTGCTCCTTGACGGCGTTAATGATCTCCTGCAGGAAGCGGTAGCGGTTCTGTCTGCTTCCGCCATATTCATCGGTCCGGTGATTGCACAGGGGCGAAAGGAATTCGCTGATGAGGTAGCCGTGAGCGCCGTGAATCTCAATCACGTCGAACCCGGCCGTTTTCGCTCTCCGGGCCGCGTCGGCAAACGCCCGGACAGTCTCTGAAATCTGCGCCGTCGTCATTTCTTCGGGCGTCTTGGAGCCGGGAAAAGCGATGGCGGACGGAGCGACGATCGGCCCGTCCAGCTCCGCTTTGCGCCCGGCATGTGCGATCTGGATGCCCGCCTTCGATCCGTGGCTGTGGATAAGCCCTGCGAGCTCGCGCAGTCCCTCGACGTGGCTGTCGCTCCAGATGCCGAGATCCTGGGGGGAGATGCGGCCCTGCTCCGTGACGGCGGAAGCTTCGAGAACGAGGAGACCGACGCCTCCGACCGCTCTGGAAGAGTAATGGGTCCGGTGCCAGTCGGTCACTTTGCCGTCCCGGTTTTCGCAAGAATACATGCACATCGGCGACATGACGATCCGGTTGGGAAGGGTAACGTTCCCGATAGTAAACGGTTCGAACAATTTCATGAGAAATCCCGCCTTTCCGACAAATTTATGTACGCTGCTCGTTCCATTATACGCCTCCATGCACGCTCCGATCAAAAAACAGCGGAGGCTAGCCTCCGGAAATGCGGTGCAGAAAGCGCTGAGTCCGCTCATGGGACGGCGAGTCCAGCACCTGCGCGGGAGGACCTTCCTCGACAATGATCCCGCCGTCCACGAACACGATACGGTCCGCCACGTCGCGGGCGAACTTCATTTCGTGGGTGACGATAACCATCGTCATTCCGTCCCGGGCGAGCTGCCGGATGACCTCAAGGACGTCTCCCACGAGCTCGGGATCGAGCGCCGAGGTCGGCTCGTCGAACAGCAGGACGAGCGGGTTCATTGCCATGGCTCGGGCGATTCCGACGCGCTGCTGCTGGCCGCCGGACAGCTGATGGGGATAAAGCCCCGCCTTATCGCCAAGCCCTACCTTGGCGAGCAACTCCTGCGCCTTATCCCGCGCTTCGGCGGCCCGCTTGCCCTGTACCGTGACGGGTCCCTCCATAACGTTAGCCAGCGCGGTCATATGGGGGAACAGCTCGTACGACTGGAACACCATGCCCGTCTGCCTGCGCAGGGTCAGGATGTCCTGAGAAGACGGCTTCCCGCCGCCGGTAAAGTCAAGTCCGGCATCGCCGATCCGAAGCGAACCCGCATCCGGCACTTCCAGGAGGTTGATGCAGCGGAGAAGTGTCGTCTTGCCCGAACCTGACGGGCCGATAACGACGACCGTTTCGCCCCGGGCTATGTTCAGGCTGATGCCGCGAAGCACTTCCTGAGACTGAAACTGTTTTTTCAGGTGGGAGAGTTCGATCATAAGGGCCTCCTATCTGGCGGCGTAACGGTCGAAGCGCCGTTCCAGCAGCCGCTGGGCATACGTGAGTACCGTGCTGAACAGCAAATACAGCAGTGCCGCCTCGCAGTAGAGCAGCATAGGCTCGTAATATACCGCCGTCCTCTGCTGGGCGATCTGGAACAGCTCCGTCAGCGTAATCGTGGCCGCAAGCGACGTGTCCTTCACCAGGGAAATGAAGGAATTGGACAACGGGGGAACCGAAACTCTTGCGGCCTGGGGCAGAACAATCCGGCGCAAAGCCTGCCTGCGGGTCATGCCGATGGAATAGGCGGCTTCCCATTGTCCTCTGGAAATGGACAAAATGGCCGCGCGGATAATTTCGGAGCTGTACGCGCCGACGCTAAGCGTGAAAGCGAACACGGCGGCCGGGAACGCATCGATGGTCCAGCCGAGGCTGGGCAGGCCGTAATAGATGATGAACAGCTGCACGAGAAGCGGGGTTCCACGGATGATCCAGACATAGAATGCCGCGATGCCCGCCAGGAGCCTCCAGCGCGAGAGCCTTGCCAAGGCTGTCGCGAACGCGAGGGCCAGACCGAGCGCAAAGGAGATCAGCGTCAAGGTGACCGTGTACTGCAGTCCCGCTTTCAGCATCGGCCAAAGAGATTCCATAAAAATTTGAAGCAGCCGTTCGCTGCGCTCGGACATACGTTCTCAACCCCGTTTCGTCATGTGCTTGTTACTTGGACACGTCCGTTCCGAACCATTTGTTCGAAATGTTCAGGTAAGTGCCGTCCTGCTTCATGGAAGCAAGCGCTTCGTTGACCGCCTTCACCAGATCGGTATTGTTTTTGTTAAAAAGGAAAGCGCTTTGGGACGCTTCCGTCGTTTCCGCGACAACCTTGATCGGCGCATCGGGCTTTTGCTTTTTGAAATCGAGGTAGGACAGGTTATCATTGATGGTCGCGTCGATACGTTTGGAAATGAGGAGCTCGATCGCCTGGTTGAATCCTTCGATCGTGACGATTTCCGCACCGTTCTTCCTGGCGATATCCGCGAGGTTGCTGGTGAGGGACTGTCCGGACTTTTTGCCTTTCAGGTCCGCGAGTTTCGTAATGTCCTTGTTGTCTTCGCGCACGATAAGAACCGCTTTGGAGACGATGTAGGGATCTGAAAAATCGTATTTTTCTTTGCGGTCCTCGCGGATAGAAACCTCATTGGCTACGAGGTCGAAGCGTTTGGCATCCAGTCCGGCCAGCATGCCGTTCCAGTTCGTTTCCTGAAACTCCGCCCGGACGCCGAGTCTTTTCGCCACTTCTTCCGCGAGTTCCACGTCAAATCCGGTCAGTTTGCCGGACTTGTCATGGAACGTGAAAGGCGCGTAAGTCCCTTCCGTGCCGATGCGGATTTTTCCGCTCGATTTGACCGCGTCCAACGCGCCAGCTCCGGCGGAAGGAGTGGCGGCGCCGGGCGAAGCGGATGGAGACGGTGCGGGGGAAGCGGTTTTGCCGCATCCGCCGAGCAGCAGGGTACAGGCGAATAGGGCGGTAAGAGCGAAGCCGCCTTTGCGCAGAGATTTCATTTGTCTATGCCTCCAGTAACTTGTTATATTTTGTATAGGTTTCCTTAACCGCTCGGAATTATGAATGAGATTTCCAAAAGTTTCGTCACGGAGGTTGCATCATGAAAGGACTTAAGCCGTTTTTTTTCGTTACGGATATCGGATTTATCGTGTATTGGCTGGTTACGTTTTTCCATCTGCTTCCGGACAGCATGCTGTTCAAAGATTATGACAATCCCGTCATCACCGCCTGGAACTGGTCATTTTTTCCTCTGGATCTTCTTATTTCGTTCACGGGGCTGCTCAGTTTGTATCTTCAGAAGAAAAAGAGGGCGGCATGGCGCAGCTGGGCGCTCATTTCTCTGGTCCTGACGTTCTGCTCGGGTTTACAGGCGATCGCATTCTGGGGATTCAGCGGCGATTTCGACGCGGCATGGTGGGCCTTCAACTTGTATTTGATGATTTATCCGCTGTTCTTTCTGCGGTGCTTTATCGCGCGGGAGCCGTCTTCGGCGTAAGCGGGCGGTAAAGAATGAAGCAGACATGGCAAAGCCCCCGGATCTTAGCCGGAGGGCTTTTTTTGGCTGTCGATAAGGAAGACGTTAAAAAGCGGATACGGAAAGAGGAAGCTTTTCTGTACCTTCAAAAAAAGAATTATTCAGGCCGGTGCCGGCAACGAATTTGGGACGTATTCGAGGCGGATTTTTAGACCGATGCGGAATGGTATGTCTTTAAATGGCAGATATAGTTTTCTGATCTAATTGGGTGTAAATCCCCGGTTATGGCTCCTCAATAGCTGAAAATGTTGGTTTATGCAGGCTTTAAAATTTTTTGATCCGGTTCGCTCTCCCGAAGCATGCACATTTCGGTTAATGATTTAAAGACAAATTATCGTATGTATTAGACGTTTTAAAGACCTTGTCTTTATATCGTGTGCCATGAAATACTTGAATTATCTTGGAAAGCAAAAGGGGAGACTTCTATGAAAACCGTTCAAGACCTGGAAGCAAAACTGGCGCAGCCGTCGAAGGCGCTTATCAACGATATCGCGAAGCTGGACGGGGACATCATGCTCCTCGGTATCGGGGGGAAGATGGGACCGAGCCTGGCGAGACTGGCGATGAATGCCATTAAAGAAGCGGGAGTGGACAAAAAAGTATTCGGAGCTTCCCGGTTCTCCTCCGGAGGCTTGCGTGAAGAACTGGAAGCGGACGGGGTCAAAACGTTTGCCGCGGACCTTCTTGACGACGAACAGCTCCGGGGACTTCCGGACGTGAAAAATATCATTTACATGGCGGGCAACAAATTCGGAACGACAGGCAACGAGCATTTTACGTGGGCGATGAATTCGTATTTGCCTGGGCGCGTAGCCGAGAAGTACCGGGATTCGAGATTCGTCGTGTTTTCTACGGGGAACGTTTATCCGATTACCCCGGTTCATCTGGGGGGCGCCACGGAAAGCACACCGCCCGCATCCGTCGGGGAATACGGTCAGTCCAGTCTGGGACGCGAGCGGGTGTTCACGTACTTTTCGCACAAATACAACATTCCGATGGCGATCTACCGGTTGAATTACGCCATTGATATGCGCTACGGGGTGCTGCTGGAAATCGCCAAATCCGTCAAAGCGGGCAAGCCGATCGACATTACGATGGGGCACGCCAACGTGATCTGGCAGGGAGACGCGAACGAAATCGCTATCCGCTGCCTCCATCATTGCAGCACGCCGCCGCAGGTGTTTAACGTCACGGGGCCCGAGACGCTGTCGCTGCGCTGGGTCGCAAACGAATTCGGCAGCAGGCTCGGAGTCGAGCCGATTTTTGAGGGAAGCGAATCGGATACGGCGCTGCTGAGCAATTCATCGAAAGCGAGCCAAACGTTCGGTTATCCGAAAGTGTCTGTTCTGCAAATGATCGACTGGATTGCGGAATGGGTTGAGGCGGACGGCCATACGTGGAACAAACCGACCCATTTTCAGGAGAGAGAGGGGAAATTCTGATCATGGCAGCCCGTAAAAACTTAAGTCCCGAAATGCTGGCCGCGCTGCATGACGGCGTGGCGATTCCCGCCCATCCTCTCGCGCTCGACGAGAACAGACAGTTCGATGAAAAGCATCAACGGGCGCTGACCCGCTACTATATCGCATCGGGCGCGGGCGGAATCGCCGTCGGCGTCCATTCCACCCAGTTCGAGATCCGCGACAAGGAGGTCGGCCTGTTGGAGCCGGTTCTGCGTCTTGCGGCCGAGGAGGTGGAGAAGGCGGAGCTCCGGCGTCCTTTTTTCAAAATCGCGGGAATCTGCGGTCCCACGGAACTGGCGGTCCGGGAGGCGGAGCTTGCCGTAAAGCTTGGTTATGATATCGGATTGCTGAGCATGGGCGGCTTGACCGGATACGACGAAGCTCAAATTCTGGAGCGGACCCGCGCTGTCGCCGAGCTTATTCCGGTGTTCGGGTTTTATCTTCAGCCGTCGGTCGGCGGGCGGATTTTCAGCTTCGATTTCTGGAGGCGGTTCGTGGACATTCCCGGCGTTGTGGCGATCAAAATGGCTCCGTTCAACCGTTATCAGACGATTGACGTCGTACGGGCGGTCTGCTGCTCGGAGCGTAGGGACGAGATCGCGCTGTATACGGGCAACGACGACAACATCGTCGCGGACCTGCTGACGACTTACCGCTTTCAGGTGGACGGAATGCCGGTGGAGAAAAAAATCGTCGGCGGATTGCTGGGGCACTGGGCCGTCTGGACGCATAAAGCGGTAGAGCTGCTGGAAGCGGTCAAAAAAGTGCGGGACAACCGCGATATTCCGGCGGAATGGCTGACGCGTAACCTGGAGGTGACGGATGCGAACGCGGCGTTTTTCGATCCCGCCCATCATTTCGAAGGCTGTATTCCGGGTATCCACGAGGTGCTGCGGAGACAGGGGCTTTTGCAGGGCCGCTGGTGCCTTAACCCGCGTGAAGAGCTCTCTCCGGGACAAATGGAGGAAATCGACCGCGTTTACCGGGATTATCCTCATTTGAACGACGACGCGTTCGTAAAGGCGCATCTTAGCGAGTGGCTCGCCGACTAAGGGGAGCAGGAGGCGGATGCCCGGAGGCCGAGCTGGCCGGTCGGACCGGACGGACCGCTCGGCAGAAACTGCAGAAGTAGCAGAACTGCAGAAACCGGAACAACCGGAACAACCGGAAAAACCGGAAAACGGGAAAAACCGGAAAAACCGGAAAAACCGGAAAAACCGGAAAACCGAAAAAACCGAAAAACCGCAGAAACCGGAAAAACCGGAACAACCGCAGAAATACTAGGCGCTTTCCCGGTATATAAAAGCATGAATAGGCACATGTCTATAAGCGGGTGAACGTGATCCGGGCTTCCGTATGCTTCTGACAATTACCCGGCTGCGTCCTTGCTTTATATGGCCGTTCCTCCCGCCGCATCCCGCACTTTCTTCCGCGTCCTTCCGCCGGTGTGCGGGCAGCTCTGTCATAGGAAGGTTACCAGCCGGATTCCGGGAAAGCTATCGGCCAGGTAATCTTCCGGACCATCATCTCCGCAAACGGTTCAACCATCCCCCTTAGGCCAACAGCTACCCGGGATTGCAAAATGTGCGGCCCGTTACAGGATCCGGCAGTTGAATAGAGACGAGAATCGCAATAGAATAGGAATTAGGTGCTGGTCAATTAATTTGCCGGATCAGCCCTGCCGAGCGGAAAGGCGTGTAAACGCTACCGCCCTGCTAAAATGATGACGACAGGGAGGAATACCGGGTGCGGTTTAAAGATGTTTTTTCGATTATCGGACCTTCGATGATCGGCCCATCAAGCTCCCATACGGCCGGAGCCATCCGCCTTGGGCGTGTGGCCAGGCAGCTATTCGGTCAGCAGCCGGAGAAAGCCGAGCTGACTTTTTACGGGTCTTTTGCCGATACGTACCGCGGCCACGGGACAGATCTGGCGATTGTCGGCGGCCTGCTGGATTATGAAACGGACAACAGCCGGATTCCGGATTCGCTGGAGGATGCGGAAGCGGCGGGAGTCGAAATCGTTTTTCATACAAGCAAAGGGCTGACCGTTCATCCGAATACAGCGAAAATCGTTCTCTATGCCGGAGGCCAGGAAATGAGCATGGTCGGGGCATCGATAGGCGGGGGCAATATCGAAATACTCGGGATTAACCAATTCGACCTGAAATTTACGGGGGAATTTCCGACGCTGGTCGTTTCTCACCATGACCGGCCCGGAATGATCGCCGATATAACCGCCGTTTTGCAGAAACACCGCATAAATATCGGATATATGGATCTGGACCGCAAAGGCCGCGACGGCGACGCCATGACGGTGATTGAAGCGGATTCCGTGATTACGGATGAGCTGATCGGAGAGATTTTGCAGCTGAGCGAAGTAGACGGAGTGAAGATCGTGGATCTGAAGGAAAGAGGGCAATCATGAGATTTCGGACGCTAAAAGAACTGGCGGAAATCTGCACGGCCGAGAACAAATCGATTTCCGAGTTTATGCTGGAGGAACAGGCGAAAGAATCCGGCCGCAGCACGGAGCAGGAATTCGGCAAGATGGCCGATTACTACAAGATTATGAAGGAAGCTGTGCAAAAAGGTCTCACCGAGGACACGACGTCCCGCAGCGGACTGACCGGCATGGACGCCCAGCGCGTCATGAGCTATATGTCCGGTTCCGTTCCGTCCGTGGGCGAGGAAGCGTGCCGGGCGATGGCCTATGCGCTTGCGGTGTCCGAAGTGAACGCGTCCATGGGCCGCGTTATCGCGACACCGACCGCAGGCTCCTGCGGCATCATCCCCGGCGTGTTCGTCAGCGCCCAGCAGCGGTTCGGCTGGGAAGACGACCACCTGGTGATGGGCCTCTTCAGCGCCGGCGCCATCGGCTACATCATCGCGAACAACTCGTTCGTGTCCGGCGCCGAGGGAGGCTGCCAGGCCGAGGTCGGTTCCGCCATCGGAATGGCGGCGGGCGCGATGGTCGAGCTGCGTGGCGGAACGCCCGCACAGGCGGTGCACGCAGTCGGCCTGGCGCTGAAAAACACGCTCGGGCTCATCTGCGATCCCGTCGGCGGCCTCGTGGAGATTCCATGCATCGTCCGCAACGGCTTCGGCGCCGTCAATGCGCTGGCCGCTGCGGACATGGCCCTTGCCGGCGTGCGCAGCGCGATTCCGTCCGACGAAGTCATCCAGGTGATGTACGAGGCCGGGTCCGCTATGCCCGAGAAGTACAGGGAAACGGCCAAGGGCGGTCTGGCCCAGACGCCGACCGGCAAGAAAATGATGCAGGAGCTGAAGCTCAGCCGCAAACGTACTTAGTGAGCGCTGAGAGGGGCGTAAGTCCTGTTTCAATAGAGGCTCGTCAAGCACGGAGCCGTCTCTGCCTACAGGGGACGAAAGTAGTACACTTCGCGCATGGCGGATCACTGTAATGCCGGGTCTCGCCGCACGCTGGAGACTCGTATGGTTGCGGCACAGACGCGCCCGGACTGCCGGGCGCGTCTTTTTTATATATGTGCGGAAGCGAAAATGAGCATCGTCCTGTCTTCTCCACCGTGGTGCCGCAAGACGTTGGTTACCCGCATTGGAACTGTGTGCAATACGCTGCAAGACGGCGGCTACCCGCACCGGAACTGCGCGCGATGTGCGGCAAGACGGCGGTAGCCCGCACCGGAACTGCACGCGATGCGCCGCGTTCCACAGGGCTTGTTTTAGGGTGTAGAAAGGAAAACAGCCGCCCGCTGAAGAATTTTAATACATACAACTATGCTGGGAGGCTGAAACGTTATGGAACTAACCCTGGATCGTTATCACGGCTGTCTGGCCGGTCTCGCCGCGGGCGATGCGCTGGGGACGGCTGTGGAATTCAGCAGGCCGGGGTCGTTCAAACCCCTTCTCGATATGGTCGGCGGTGGAGTTTTCGGCTTGCAGCCGGGTCAATGGACCGACGATACGTCGATGGCGCTGTGTCTGGCGGAAAGCCTGCTGGCGGCAGGCGGTTTCGACCCCGCCGACCAGATGAGCCGCTATGTAAGGTGGTTCAGAGAAGGATACATGAGCAGCACGGGCTCGTGCTTCGATATCGGAAACGCGACGCGGGAAGCGCTGCTGCTCTTCGAGCGCACGGGCGAGCCCTTCAGCGGCTCGCTCGACCCATACTCCGCCGGCAACGGCTCCATTATGAGGCTGGCTCCCGTGCCGATGTTCTATGCCGCCGATCCGGCGGCTGCCGTCCGCTTCGCGGTGCAGAGCTCCCGCACGACCCACGGCACGGCGGAATGCCTGCAGGCGTGCGGGCTGCTCGCCTGCTATCTCCTCGGGGGCCTGCACGGCCGGAGCAAAGCGGAGCTCCTGGAGCCGGGCGCTTACCGCGAATGGCTGGAGGCGGCCGGGCTGGAGCTGTCCGGCGGCATCGCCGAAATTCTCGGCGGCTCTTACCGGCGTAAGGAGCCGCCGGAGATCAAGGGCTCCGGCTATGTCGTCCAGTCGCTGGAAGCCGCCTTGTGGGCTTTTGACAAGTCCTCAAGCTTTGAGGAGGGCGCGCTTCTGGCCGTTAATCTCGGTGACGACGCCGATACGACGGGAGCCGTTTACGGGCAGATTGCCGGAGCCTATTACGGCTATGGCGGCATACCGGAATCGTGGCGGGAAAAGCTGACCATGCGCGGGAAGATCGAAGAGATCGCGCGGAATTTGCACGGTTTGCAGCGTGCTTAACGCCTGCTTTTGTGTCCATAAGCGGACGCGGATGAACCCTGAGCGCAGCACCGGTATCAACCGAATTTGACAAGGTAAAAAAAGAAGCCGTTCCGGGCTTCTTTTCTTTTTCCCGATGCGCGAAAAGAATGGACGATCCGTGCAAAATTTTTCCTCTAAAACGAACCGGATTCTGCTATACTAAGGGTCTTGAAACTACACGGGAGGCTGTATCTTTTTTATGTGGAATTCGATTGGGATGGTAAGTTTACTCGGTTGTGTCGCTTTGTTTGTATGGGCCGTTGTCGCCGTTATCCGGCAAAACGGCAAAGCCAAAAAGATTTTTATGGGATCCGGAGCCTGTTTCGTGCTGATGATCGTGGGCGCGGTAAATGCCGGACCCGAGAAGCCTTTGAACGTGCCGGTATCGACGCCTGCCGGTGCCAAAGCGCCGTCAGCGGATCAGGATCCCGTTACCACTCCCGGCCAGGGAACGCAGCAGGGCGGATCGCTTGCCGATGAAGAACGGGAAGACGATGCCGATGGAGATACTACGGTTATCGTACCGTATAAGACGGCAAAGCCGACCATGACGCCCAGACCGACCTTGACACCTAAGCCGACAGCAAAAACATCGCCTGCACCGACCGTATCGCCGACGATTAAACCGGGGGCATCGAATACGCCGAAACCGACGGCTACGAACACGTCAAAACCGACGGCGCCGCCAACGGCAAAACCGGGAGCCACGCTCTCGCCCAAGCCGGCCGCCTCTCCTTCGTCTAAGCCTGGGGTTTCCGCATCGCCGAAACCGACGACCGCGCCGAAGCCGACGGTAAAGCGGACTGCAAAGCCGGAAACGACCGCCAAGCCGACTCCGACGCCCGCGACCAAACCGTCAACACCTTCGCCGCCTTCTACGCCGAAACCGACTCCCAAGACTTCCAAGGGGTGAAGATGGCATTATTGGGACATCAGCGGGGGCAAGAGGACTGACTTTTCTATGAAACTCTCTCTTTTTATTGAGGGAGTTTTTAATTTATTTTCTACAGGAATCTTCGTAAACAATGCGTGTCAGAATCCCGGCATATTACGAAATGGTCCTTTGCTTCTGATGACTGGCATGCACCCAAAGCGGAAAATGATTTAAGAGTCGGCGGAAAATTTGTCACAAGAATGGAAGCCAAAGATGGAAGCTTCGGATTTGAATTCGGCGGAGAATATGATGAAATTAGAATAAATGAACACATTTCGTACACGCTCGAAGACGGTTTAAAAAATAATGGTACAAGTTAACGATCAATGAAGTCCCTTCATAATAAGGAGGGTCTTTTTTTATTAATCCTTTATATTTTAACTGGTAGGAAAATAGTGGTAAGGGGCATATAATGGATCTTATGAACTTTAAGGGGGAAACAAGAGAGTTATGTGGGATGCACTTGGCGTCATTGGTTTATTGGGTTTTGTCGTTATGTTCGTATGGGCGGTCGTCTCGTTGTTCAAAAGAAATGGCAAGGCTAAAAAGTTGTTCACAGGCTCGCTTGCGCTGTTTATCGTTATGATTATCGGGGCAGGAAATACGGGGAGCACGAAGCAGCCTCTTTCAGGCCCTCAGTCTACTCCTGCATCTGTAGCAGTGACTCCTACACCTGCAGCGACCGTGGTGCCTACGATTATACCAGCTGCTACAGCGACACCGGAACCGACACCAGCAGCTACTGCAACACCGGTACCGACGGCAACACCGTCACCTACGCCGGAGCCGACACCTGAGCCTGTCAAAGCTGCGCCGGCCCCTACACCTGAACCGGTCAAAGCTGCACCGAAGCCAACATCGGCCCCGACACCTAAGCCGGCAACACCGAAACCGACTGCAAAGCCTAAGGCAGAGCCCAAGCAGAGCAGCGTGTACTTTAAAAACTGTTCGGAAGCAAAAGCGGCCGGAGCGGCGCCGATTTATGAGGGAGAGCCGGGTTACAGTTCGAAATTAGACCGCGATGGTGACGGAGTCGCTTGCGAGAGATAGAAGAAAGGGTCCTCGATGAGGACCCTTTTTTAACCTTGTTTTAGGAAGGGAGTTCGCTCTCTTCCTCCAGATTTTCTCTTATAAGGGTTTCGAAAAATTGAGTTTCCGTGAGTCTCCCGTTATGGAAAGCTCGAGCATTCTCTGTTGTTCCCGCTATGGATTGATTAAGCATATCACCGAAAATGAAATCAGTAGTTCCCAGAGAAATTGCTTGCTTTGCTAGGGTATAACCTCATTTAAGCGTATTTTTCCAGTCCGCGAAATAGTGTTATTTTGTCGAAAACGGATAGCAATACGAATCTTCCGGTTAGCTGCACTACTGTCATAAATATTGAGAACCTCATGCACTACGCTACAATCAATGGGTTTGGAGACAATTTTTCCAACAGACAAGGAAGGCAATGAGTTTACTTGTATAGGATAGACATAGACTAACGGTTTCCACCCCTCTAAAACCTTCCCCCTCAATTCCGCCCGTACAGGCACAATTAGGCACCTGCCCTCATACAATGAGAAGACCGCAGCCGTTAATCCATGGTTGGTACGGGAATTGGAGCAGGAGGTGTCCTCTTTGCCAGGATTGTTTAGCGCCATTGCCTTTTTCATCAAAGAACTGACTCTACTGGTGTCGTATGTCAAAAACAACGCGTTCCCGCAGCCCCTCACCGAGGCGGATGAGAGCAAGTATTTGCAAAAAATGGCGGAAGGCGACGCCCACGCCCGCAATTTGCTCATCGAACATAATCTTCGGCTTGTTGCACATATCGTCAAGAAGTTTGACAACACCGGTGAGGATCTGGAAGATCTCATTTCGATCGGAACGATCGGCCTCATCAAAGCGATCGAGAGCTTTTCCCCGACCAAAGGGACGAAGCTGGCGACATTTGCGGCGAGATGTATAGAGAACGAGATCCTGATGCATTTACGTTCCCTGAAAAAGACAAGAAAAGACGTTTCTCTACACGATCCGATAGGAACCGACAAGGAAGGTAACGAAATTACATTAATCGATATACTCGGTACGGAAGCGGACGACGTGGTCGATAAGGTGCAGTTGAAGATCGAGAAAAGCAAGATTTACCGGAACCTGGATATTTTGGACGAACGTGAAAAAGAAGTGGTGGTCGGACGCTTCGGTCTGGAACATGGCGGTGAAGAGCGGACTCAGCGGGAAATTGCAAAGGAATTGGGTATATCACGGAGCTATGTGTCACGCATCGAGAAGCGTGCGCTGATGAAGCTGTATCACGAGTTTTACAAAGCGAAGCGGTAAAAGGAAGTTATCCGTCCCAAAACCCCCCTCAATTTGAGGGTTTTTTTATTTCGATTTCTTTATCGTTTTCGACAAAATAGGCCCTTACTCAATGAACACAAAATATGCTTGAATGAACGGGGAAGCAAATTTCAGGAAAAGAGCGGATCGAAATATGGAGCCTTTTGTCAGAGAGTTAAACGTCAATAACGAAAAAGAAGTTTACGAGGGCGATTATGGGGGAGCGGGGATATCGGGATTTGGCGGTTGGCTGATTGTGTTTTCGATCGGATTAATTCTTACGTTTATTTCCGCCGTCTACAGCTTAGTCGATTACCTCTGGCCTATGTACGAGTCGGGCGAAGCGGCCGTTTATTTCAGTGACTATCCCGCACTGGGGGCGGCCATCTTGGTGGAGACGGTTTCGCATCTGTTCTATGCGGTAGTTCCGGTCGTTCTGGGCTATTTATGTTACAAACGGAAGCGGCTTTTCAAAACGATGTCCATCACTTTTTTGCTGGCGAGCCTGGGGCTTTCGGGCCTTGCTTATCTCGCTTACTCATTCGTCTCTGAAGCGGCTCCCGATTTTATGGACGGGGCTTTGAGGGATTTAATAAAGACCGGGATCACCTGTGTGATATGGACGTTGTATTTTGTGAAATCGGAGCGTGTGAGAAATACATATACCGTTTAACAGACCCAACGAAATTTCATCCCATATTTATGGCCGTGTATGACCCCTGACAATTTGTCAGGGGGTTTTTGTTTTCGTTTCCGAATCGCGGCAATTTTACGTATCTATACGTAAACCTTTTCCCCAAAATCTTTCCAAATTCCAGTTCACTCACAGGAGGAAAATGGAACATTTAGTAGAAAAAGATAAATGATCGTATTCCCTGCTTTCTTCACGAAGCGGGATTCAAGACGGGAGGCATGAGCAGTGCCAGGTTCACTCAAGCTTTTATCGTGGAACATTCAAAAATTCGGGGAGGACAAGATGAACGACACGTCGTTTATCGAGTACGTCGCCCGGGTCATTCAATTGACCGAATCGGATGTCGTCGGAATTATGGAGCTGGTCGGCTGGCTCGGCAACGAAATCCGGGATACGCTCGTCACCTGCCTTAACAACCTGGAGAAGAAAAAGAACGGCGGTAAGGGCAGCGGCATCACTTGGACCGGAGAAGCGAGTGAAATGACGCCGGCGCGTCCCAATGAGCAGTATGTTTTTCTATGGAAAAGCGGGCTGTTCAGCAGACAGGCAAGCTTACTTTGGAACGTCGTAGGCGAGACCATGTTCGACACGTATTTCAAAACCTACAAAGTGAAGCAAAGCGATCAGGATTTGTTTTGGAAAAGCCTGTTCAAAAACGGATGGCTCGATGCGGCCTTTATGATTCCTTACAAAAAGTTCGAGCTGCTGCTGAAAGATTACAAACAGCTGGATCTGACGAAGAAAGCCCCCACGATCGCCTTGACTGACGCCCAGAAAAAAGACATCGTCGATCTGCTCCTGGCCGAAACGCCGGAAGCGTTCCCGCTTCGCGGTTCCCGCCCCCCTTTCGTGCTGCGTGCCCTGACGAGCGGAACGAATGTCGACCTCACCCTCGTCCTTTACCACGCACCCGGACCCGGAGACAGCCTGCCGATTATCGCCAGCAACCAATTGAATCCCACCGTAGAGAACGCGGCCGTCGGCGTTATTATGGGCGATTTTAACGTAAACGCGACGGACGCGGCCAAACAATGGGCGCTCAATTATTTTGACATGAGCCTCGGCAGGCTCCAGTATGTGCGCGATGCCCAGAACGCCTACATCTATGCCCACCCTTTTCAGCGCATCACGGGCCCCGATTTCCCCAAACCCGCCAGCAATCCGGCCTTATCCACCGTACTCAATTACGGAAAAAGGCTGTGGAGCAGCAAAACGAGCCTCACTTCAACCCTTGTGAATCCCTCCACCACAGTTGCAAGTCCCACCAATATCGAAAGTGTACTGTCCAGCGAGTACGACAAATTTTTTGTAAAAGCCCCCAAAGCCGATCCTTCGGCCGCTTTTGTCGTCAACCTGATGGACGTGATGATCCCCAAAAGCGTACAAACCGGCGTTCAGCAGGACGGCACCCCCATTATGGTTACCCGCTCCACCACAACGGCTTCCTACTCCCCGGAACTGGGAAGTCTGGCCCAAACGATCTACAACAACTGGTGGGACCGCCAAAACGCGAAGAAGCGCAAATCGAAAGCGGTTACCGACATGCTCAATGCCGCGCCTAAACTGGGCGGACCGCCGGCTTCGATGTTCGAAGCGCATTACGTGTACCATCATGCCATCAGCGATCATTTGCCGATCCGGATGGAGCTTCAATATGTATAAGGCTGGCTTGAGTCGCTTGAACTCCAGGGTGTATTGGAACTTGTGTAAAAAAGGAAAGGAGGAGTGCGCTTGAGCTTTCTATCCGATCTTCAAACTATGTACGCAGCGGGAAGCGGGACGCTGACGCTGGATACGGCGAAGCTGGGCCCGACGGGCGAGACGCTCCGGCAGTTGACGGGAAGCGGCACGCTGACCGTGACCGGGTTACAGGCGGCTCCTGCGGAATCGGGAGGGATTATTACCTTTGAAGGCGCGGGTCTTCAACTGGCCGGCAGCCCGGCGAGGATGTTTTTTCCGCCGAAAAAGACGGTTTCGATCCGCGGCGCCGTATACGGGGCGGACTCGGAACCGGTGCTCGTGCTCTCGGTTTTCGTAACGCCGGACTGGCGCTTCGGGGATGCGCTGCCTTGGCTGACGAACACGTTCTGGCAGGACCTGGCGCTTAAACCCGGTACGGACGGAACATCTCCGAGATGGCTGATCGCCGCCGGAAAAGCCGCAGAGCCGGAGCTGGGCCTTGAATTGAACGGTGCCGTGTATTTCTATGGCGTGCTCGACGGAACCAAAGGGCTGCTGCTGGAAGCGGACTGGGTGGTCGGTGAAAGTCCGCTGGCGTTCGGCCCCGTCGTTTTGCGGGATGCAGGCGCACCGGGCTTGTCGCTCGACCTGAAGCTGCCGGATGACGGCGGCGGGTTATCCGGGCTTTTTCAAGCGATGAAAGTGCCCGTCGACGCCAGACTCGTCCACGATCCTGCGGCAGCCCATGCGCCGTCCGGACTGGAAATCACGGCTACGATCCAGTGGAACGGACAGCCGGTACGGATTACCTCGCTTATTTCGCCTGCGGGGGGAGGGATTGCCGAGCTTTCCCTGGAAGGCCCGGTGGATCTTCCTTCACCTGACGACATCGCCCATTGGTTCGGCGGCGTCAGCATCACGGAGTATCTTCCTCCGTCGTTTGAAAGCATGCTTGAGTCCGTCAAGATCGGACGTTTGGCGCTGGGTATAGGCCTCGGCTCCAGAAGCGTGGAGTACGTCAGGGTGACGCTTACCGCACTTGAGGACAAGCCGCTGACGATCGTCCCCGAATGGGTCGAAATCAGCGATATTGAGGCGGCCGTGGCCGTCCGGAACCCGTTCGATCACCCGAGCGCTTCCTACAAAATGTCCGGTATTCTGGACATCGGCGGCGTTGATCTTCTCGTTTCGGCTAATCTGGTGCCCTCGCCGCGGATTCCCGATTTGTCGGTCGTCGTGCGGATGGAGCCGTGGAGCGAAATCGACCTCACGATGATCGCCGCCAAATTCGGGTTGCCGACGGGCGCATACAAAATAGCGGTGGAGGAGTTCCAGATGGGCGGCTCTACCGGGGGAACATACTTTATCCGCGCCGGATTGGCCCAGCATCCGCTCGGAACGGGCCCGAACACGTTTGTGATGAACAATCTCGTGTTCGAACTGGATTACGACGGCCAGCCGAGCTTCAGTCTGGAGGGGACGATGACCATCGCCGGAGTGGACGCCCGTCTGGCGCTGGAGGCCGGTTCCGATGGTACTTCGGGCGGCTCTTCCGACGGCACGTCCCCGGGAGGCTGGTCCATCGTGGTAGAAGCGGGGGAAGAGAACCCGATCCTGATGGGGGAGCTGCTGGACGATCTCGCGGCCAAATTCGATGTGGGCATCCCTGCAGCCATACGCGGGATGAAGTTAAGAAATCTGGAGCTGAAGTACGCTTCCTCCGCTTCCGCGAGCAGCTTCTTTTTTACGGTTGAGAGCGATTTTAAAGTGAATTCCGTGCCGGTTGCCGTAACCTTAAGCATCCGCGTCGATTCGAAGAAGGACGGAGCGGTTGAGCCGGATCAAGCCGGGTACGAGGCGCTGTTCGGCGGTCAAATCGTTATCGGATCGCTGGAATTCGATCTTTTGTTCGACCGGAAGGATCTGACGACGCAAACCTTCATAGCGACGTACAGCCGCAAAACCGGCTCTCCGCCCGCGGTTTCCATCCGCGATTTGGTTGCGTCCCTGTCACCGGAGCTGGCGGCGGAAATCCCGCAGAGCCTGGCGATCGATCTCCGGGATGTGAAATTCATTTTTTACAAGGATGAGAAAGAGAGCAAGTTTGCCCTCGGGCTTGACCTCGATGCGCATGTAAGCTTGACCGATCTGCCCCTTATCGGAAAAGAGCTTCCTGCCGACGATACGATTGCCGTTCAGCAGCTCCAAATTTTGTACGCATCCGCCCCGTTTACGCCGGTCCAGGCGGGACAGATCAACAAGCTGCTGCCGGAAGCGGTCCATCCGCTGCCGTCCGGAGTGGAGGCGGGTCTGACCGCGGGCGCGGATCTCCGTTTCGGCGGGACGCCGCAAACGTTGTCTTTCGCGCTTATACCGGGGGGAGGGCAGAAACCGCCCGCTCTCCGGGAGTCCTTGGCCGCGGAAGCGTCCGGGCAGCAGGACGCGGCCAATCCGGATGCGCTCCCGCCGTCTGCGGCATACGAGGCGTCTGCTGCTCCCGGGGGTCCACCCGCTCCATTCGTCCGGTCCGTGACGTCCGTATCCCCCTCTTCATCGGCCAAATGGTTCCTCGTGCAAAAAACGTTCGGCCCCGTGTCGTTAAACCGGCTTGGCATCGGGTACGCGGACGGGACTCTCTGGTTTATGCTGGACGGCTCTTTAACCGTATCGGGTCTGACGATCAGCCTGACGGGCATGGGTTTCGGTTCTCCGCTTGATCGTTTCGAACTTAAATTCCAGCTGCTCGGCATCGGCGTCGACTACGTCCAGGCGCCGCTGGAGATCGGCGGCAGCTTTATGGAAGTCGTGCCCCCGCCGGAGGGTGCACGGTTTATGTATGACGGCGCCGCCGTCATACGGACCGCCGATTTTGCCCTCGAAGCGCTCGGCTCCTACGCGCAAATGCTGGACGGGCAGCCGTCGCTCTTCGTATTCGCGAATATCGATATGCCGCTCGGCGGACCGCCCGCTCTGTTTGTGACGGGCTTATCCGCGGGCTTCGGCTACAACCGAGACGTGGATATGCCGGCACCGGAGGAAGTATTTGAATTTCCGCTGCTTGCCCTGACCCGCGACTCGGGCCCGAGGCCGTCGATAAACGAAGTGATGGCCCAACTGGAGGGGACCGAGGAATACGCGCCAGGCAAGAAGAAGGCGTGGATCCGGCCGCAAACCGGCGAGTACTGGCTGGCCGTGGGCGTCGACTTCTGGTCGTACGAGCTGCTGCATACCCGCGCCCTGCTGATCGCGAAGTTCGGCAGAGAGCTGGAGCTCGCGCTGCTCGGGCTTTCCTCCATTCGTCTGCCCCAGGCGGGAAACACCATGTACGCTTACGCGGAGCTTCAGCTGGAAGCGGATTGGAAGCCTTCCGCCGGCTTCTTCGGCTTGACGGCTCTTTTGACGCCGAATTCGTTCCTGATCGATCCGAACTGCCATTTGACGGGCGGCTTCGCTTTCTACCTGTGGTACGAAGGGGAGAGGGAAGGGCAGTTCGTCGTCACTTTCGGCGGCTACCATCCGAGGTTCAAGCCTCCGTCCTTTTACCCCGCCGTACCGCGGATCGGCTTCAACTGGGCCATCAGCGACAAAGTGAATATTCACGGCGAAGCCTATTTCGCCCTCACTCCGGCAGCCGTTATGGCGGGCGGCGGCTTGGAGGTTCTTTTCCACGACGGGGATTTGAAAGCCTGGTTTACCGCCCACGCGGATCTGCTGATTACCTTCCATCCGTTCCACTTTGAGGCGGAGATCGGGGTGAGCATCGGAGCCTCTTACCGTCTGGACCTGCTGTTCGTAACCAAAACGATCAGCGTCGAGCTGGGAGCATCCGTAGAGCTGTGGGGACCGCCGACGGGCGGGAAGGCCCATGTGCACTGGTGGGTCATCTCGTTCACGGTCGGATTCGGAGCCGACCGCTCGGAAGGGGACGAAAGCCCGATCGAGTGGGGCGAGTTCAAATCGCTGCTGCCGACTTTGGACAATGTGTGCAAAATTACGGCCGTGGGCGGTCTGACAGGTTCACTCACTCCCGGCGTCTCGGACACGGTTCTAAAATCAGGCAGCGAAAATGCCGCGGGGAGCCGCGAGGGGGACACGGCGGCACCGCCGGTCGGGACGGCCGGACCGTCTGAGCTGCGTGAAGTGTCCCGGTCAACCCGAACATCTGAACTGCCCCGGTCATCCGAACCGTCTTCCCTGTCTGAACAACCGGGGCCGGATATTTGGCTAGTTCGTGCGGGCTCCTTCAGTTTTACGACGCAGACGGCGATTCCGGCCAGTCATTTCACGGCGGGCCATGCGATGAACCCGGTGACGGACCCGCAATATCCGGATGCCTACCCCGTACAAATCCGGACGATGAACAAAACGAACGTCTCGTCCGAGCACCATTTGACTGTCGAAAAAGACGGCTCGGACCACGATATTTCCGGATGGCAGCTCGTTCCGTATTACCGGAACATGCCGACGGCGCTGTGGGGAGAGCCGCTGAAGGATGCGGACGGCCGGTTTAGGCGCAACCCGCAAGTGCCGGGCAGCGATACGACCCGGGATACGCCGGCAGGCTTAACGGTAACTCCCCCGGCATCGAAGCTGGGCTATTCGGCCGCAGGGATCGCGTCGGAGCTTCTCGCTTACGACGACGTGGTGCCGCAGGGACGGCTCCCGTTCGAGCCCGGAGGGGCCGCGAATACCGATTATATGCCCGTTCCGGCGGACGTGTCGCCGGGCGACATTGCGGACATTATGGGCCCATCCGCGGCCAACCGGGCCGCCATTTTTACGGCGCTGCAAAACATGAAGGTATACGGCGGCACGAACGGGTCTTTGGCCCGTCTTGCCGAAGAAGCGGGCGATTCGTTTACCGATTCGCCTTTGGAGGTGAAGCCGTGATGGGAGCGGAAAACATGAAGGACGAACCGCAGCAGGGCCATATCCGGTTTTATGATCACGACTTACCCGGCTTACCTGCCGGAAATTACAAGGTAACCGTCAAGCAGACCGTGAAGGATATCGGGATGACGGGGCAGGAACAGGCACTTCTGACGGCCGAGCAGCCGTTTATCGTGCACGCTCCGCAGTTCGCGATCGATCCTTCGGAGATACACAGCCTGGTGCCGCCCGCAGGCAGCACCGGCAAGTTTGCCGACGAGCTTCCGCATCTGGTGCTGAATACACGGGGGCTGCCGTGGGAGCGTGAGATGAGCGGGCCGAACATCCCCTGGCTGGCCCTGCTTCTTTTTCAGGAAGGGGAGCTTCTTGCGGGCCCCGAAGACCGGACGGACGCCGAAACGCTGGCCATCCGCTCGACGGCAGGCGAATTTATGGGGCTGAAAAACAGCCCCGACGTATATGTCCCCCAAGCTCTGGTCCGGGAGGCAGACGTAACAGACAGTCAGACCTGTTTTTACATTCAAATGGATGCCGGCGTGTTCGGGACGATAGTCCCTCAGCGCAGCGAGCTGCCTTATTTGGCCCATGTCCGGCAACTAAGCACGGAAGATAAAGCGGCCGGATCGGACGAAGACGGATGGTACGGCATTGTGACGGCCAACCGGTTTCCTTATGCGCAGGAGTCGGATGAGGGCGGTTCGAAAAACATCGTTCATCTTGTGTCGCTGGAAAAGTTCGACGACCTCCTGGAGCCCGGCGCAAAGCCGCCTAAAGCTAAAGTCGCCCTTTTGTCTCTGGCCAGGTGGACGTTCCATTGCCGCCCCGACGGCAAGGAAGATTTCGTCGGCCTTATGCACCGCCTGGTGGCCGAGGAGATGTCCGGCTCCGCTTACGACCCGGAAGCCCTTTGGCTCCGGCTGCCGGCAGCGACGCCGGACGGCGCGGGAGAACCGGCGGCACCGGAAGACGCGGCCGCGGCCGAAGCGGGCAAGCGGCTGCGCCGCGGCTACGTGCCTCTTCCGTTCCATATCCGGAGCGGGGAGGACACGTTCGCCTGGTACCGCGGGCCGCTCGCTCCGGTCCGGCCGGCTCCACTGAAGCTTGCGGAGCCGCTGCTCACAGCGGACGCGGCCCTCATTTACGACAAGGCGAACGGCTTGTTCGACGCGTCTCTGGCGGCCGCCTGGCAAATCGGGCGCAGCCTTGCCTTGTCCGACGCCACGTTCGGCTCGCTGCTTCTGGACTACCGCACCCGCTGTCACCGGCTCACGGACCTGCTGTATCACCGGCTGGAGGCTTTGGGGCTGACGGATGCCGCCGATTTGAAGGAGCTGGCGCAGTCCGGCTTGATGCAGCAAGCGCTGCTCGACGCGGTGAAAGGGGATTTGCTTGAGCAAATCCCCAAGCCCCCTCTCACGGGATTGACGCGGGACGAGGATGAACCTCCGGGGAAAACCTACGGCCGGCGGCTGACCACGGGCGGCACCGGAGCCAGCCCTGTTGCCGCGCTGCAGCAGTTTTTGGCCGGTGATGAGGTTAAAGAGACGATTGCGGAGCTGACGCACGACGATCTGAAGCCGATCGCGGACTGGCTTGCACACAAGCTTTTGCTTTTCGATGTGCCTTTCTATTATCTGGTGCCGGAGGAGCGGATGCTGCCGTCCGAATCCATCCGTTTTTTCTATCTGGATCCGAACTGGCTCGACGCCATGCTGGACGGGATGCTGGCCGTCGCCGTGCATTCCAGCCGCGATTCGTTTACGTACGGCATGACCAAGGGAACGATCCGGGCCGCGGCCGAAGCGGCCGTGCAAGCCATCCGCAGCCGTCCGGGGGCTCAAGCTGCCGGAACATCCGGCGGGGAGTCTCCGCCCCTGGCAGGTTTCCTGCTGCGGTCCGCGGCGGTTGCGGGGTGGCCTGGACTTGCGGTGCGCGCCTTCGACGCCAAGGACCAGCCGCTCGGGATCGCCCGTCTGGAGCGGCTCTCGTCCGGCGTGCTGATCGCCTTGTTCCGCGGCATCCCGGACCGGATCGAGCTGAGCGAGCCTCAGGAGGGATTCCAGTTCGGGCTGAACGAGGAGGGGGAGATCAACTTGCGCAGCGTGCTGACGGACCGTTCCGATCTCCCCTTCGGTTCGGAGCTGAGCGTTCATCTGCAGGTCCGCGCCAGTCATCTGAGAACGGGACGCGTTCTGGACCTGCGGCCCGACCACGAGGACGGACTTGTGCGGCAGTCGGCTGATGCGATCAAACAAGCGTTGAAATCGGAGCAATTGACGCTGAATCCTTCCGATTTCGCCCTGCAGCTCGTCAAATCTCCGGAACGCATCGTGTTTCAGCCGGGCACGCCGGCCAATCCGCAGTAGACAATCCGCAGTAGAGAGGAGGAAGAGTCATGGATGATTATATTCTTTTGGTTCCCGTCGAGGTCAGCGCTCTTGCGGTAAACGCGTATGTATGGGCCAACCAGCCATTTCGCCGATGGGAGCACAATTATACGAATGTCAAAAGCTTCGGAAGCTCTGAGCCCGATCCGACGGACCGGGGCGGGGGCTTCGCGGGAAATCCGGAAGATCATACCGGTGTTTATGTCCACTGGACGCTTCCGGACGCGTTAAAGCACGGCATTCAAGACCCGGTCACACGGCGCGTTGAGTTTCCCCTGGTCCCGAACCGCTGGCTCATCGTTCGCTTCGCCGGAGCTTCCGCGGAGGGACGCGCATCCAAAGCGTACCTCGTGGAAAGCGACGCGCCCGGAGGCGCCGGTTCCGCGGCTTATGTTTTTGATCCGGCCGTTATAGAAGCGTGGAAAGGGAGCAAGGACCCTTTGCGCCGTCAGGCCGGCGAACGGTTAGGCGGCGAAGGACGGCAAATCGCGGACGTGCTCGGACAAGTTTTCGATCTGGGCGGCTGGTCGGAAAAAGGCATCGAGCAATTGTTCGTCAAGGCCGTGGCCCCCGGCAATCCGCTTTTCAGCGTTTTTCAAAGCCACTGCAGCAAGGTGTTTTCGTTCCGGGACCCGCTGGACGATACCGAGCCGGAATGTACGGTCAGCTATCTGGTAACAGGCTGGTATTCCAACCATGCGGAAGATCCCCTGCAGAAATGCCAAAGCGCCAAGCCTTCCGGCAGCTCTCCGGCCGACGCTTACAAGCGGCAGCTTGACGCGTTCTCGTGGAAGGTCCCGGACAATGCTTCGCCAGGCAAAGGGCCGGCAGGCGACACTTCCCCCGGCGATGCTTCCGCCGGAGACGGCAAGGCCGTGCGGGACGGCGCCATTCCGCAGGCCAGCTTGTATCACGGTATGGCGCTTGGCGTGAACTGGAGCCGCACGGGCGCGCTGCCGACAGTTAAGGACAAATACAAAGACCCCGCCGGCAAGGGGATACACGTGGCGGTCGGCAACACGTCGGCCGACGCTTTTAAGGCCATGATCGACCGCCAATTGAACGACCGTGCCAAGAACGGCGACGCTAAAGCGCAGCAGCTTCTTGCGAAGCTGCCCGACGTGCCCGCGCTGCTCGAAGCGTTTCAATACGATATGCTTCATGTGCTTGATCAGCCGAGCGGATGGGACCTGCTGGATCTCCGTATCCGGCAGGAATGGTTCGGATCGAAGCCGGGCGGATACCGGTGGACGGTGGTGGATGCGGAGTCGGAACGGCCGGACAGCCTGGCGGAACGGCCGCCGGAAGAATGGCTGACGGCGCTGAACGGTACGCAGGCCGCGCTGGACGAAAAGCTTGGCGAATTGAGGGCTGCCCGGAGACGGCTTTACGACACGTGGTGGAAGCGGGGGAAATTCGAATCTTATCCGGTGTTCGCGCGGCCCGACGGCTTGTCGGAAGACCAGTTCGCCAAGGCGCTTTCCGCCGAAAACGACCCGTCCTACGATCCGTCGAAGCCGGAGGGGCCGGACAACATCGCCAGCCTGCCGAGGAAAATTATGAATCTCATGGACGAGATCGCTTCAATCGCGCGTCAAGGCGTGCCCCTTCCGGTGGAAGGGGACGGGCGGACGCCCGAAGAGGCACTGGCAGCGGGAATCGAGGCTTTCGAGCGGGCGAAGCGGGCCCAAGGGGAGCTTGCGGACGATAGAAAGCTCAAGCCGGTGGCGGGACCCCGCTACTGGCGGGCCGGCGACCCCGTCGTTTTCATCAGCGGGGCGGGCAATACGGGCCGGATAAACGGGCCGGACCGGCCGTTGTACTGCCGTCTGCCGGCGCAGGTCGTCGGCGGCATCGTCAGCGGTGACGACCGCGTGAGGGCGGATGAGCTGGCGGCCGCGCTGCCCAAGCTGCCGCTGACTCCTTCGGAGCTGGCTTCCGCCCTCCAAGGGGATTACATCCCGCCGGAAACGGCCGCCGGGCTGGCCGGCGCGATCGGGCTGCTTCTGGCCGAGTTTTTCCTGCTCGATCCGGCTAACGCCCCGGCCATTTCCGCAGCTCACCCCGCGTTCACACGGGAGCTGATTGCGGGACACAATCCCGCCAATTTTCTAGGTACGCTTCCCGTCTTCGTTCCCGGAGAATGGGGCCAGCCCTGGAACCCGTTCATGCTGAAATGGGTGGCGGACTGGTATCCGATCGGGCATGCGAACTGGACGTTCGACGGAACGGACTACCGGTACGACGGCAAGGCCGCAGGATCGAAAGACCGGCAGATCGGGGGCGACATTCTGCTTACGCCACAGACAAGCTTTATTTTCCGGGACCGGTTGGAAAAGCTCGTCCGTACCCGCCCAAGCGGACCGGAAGACACGGACGAAGCGCTGCTGGATCAGCTCGACGGCTTGATCGAGGATATCGACAGCTGGGATTTTATCTCGCAATCGCTTGGAGGGTTCGGCAGCCAGCTGGCTGTACGCGATACGCGTGTAAACCGGTCGCCGGATGCGGGCTTGACCTTTACGTTCAAGGACGGCGGACAAAAAACGCTGGCGGATCTCGTCGGAGACGAATATCATGATCTCCCTTATATCCGCTCGACCGGGGATACGATTGACTTTCAGGGAGTGCGGCAGGGACAGTTCTTTTTTGCCTATTTGGCTTTATATGATACGTTCGGGCAAGTGCTGGAGGTGGTCGGCGATTCGGGGCTCAGCCGCTCCGACGTATTCGAACCGATTTTGGCGGAAGGGCTTGTACCGGACACTCCCATACTGGAGCAAAATGCCAAGCGGTTCATTCAGGTGCCTCCGAGGCCGAACCAGCACCTGCGTCTGGAATTCCGTCTCGTGGATGCACGGGATCGGGGAAAGTTCATCGACCTGGATACCGGAGCGAATCCCGTCGCGGGCTGGCTGCTGCCGAATCATCTCAACGGCTCGGTCGCCGTATACGACCCGCAGGGCGGCGCAATCGGAGACGTGGGCCTGATCACGGGGAAAGACGGCGTCAAGCGGGTTCACTTGTTTTATGCGCCGGCGGGAGCTTACGGAAGTTTTGCGGATATCGAGAAGGAGGCACCCGAGCTGGCCAAAATGCTGCAAAGCCTGGCAGGCGTGGACAAAGACGCCTTCAGCCGGTTCCTGGAAGCGATCGACGCCTCCTTATGGACGATCGATCCTTATGCCGCAAGCGGCGACCGGAGCGCGTCGGTGCTTGCCGGAAGACCGCTGGCGCTCGTGCGCGCGAGTTTGAAGCTTGCGCTTGACGGTCCGGCGGTAAGAGATACCGGATGGGGAGCCACCTTTAACCCGCCCGCTTCCGATTTTACCGGCAACGATTACGAGGTGCGGCTGGGCGACACGGAAATCCGCAAAGACGGCTTGATCGGCTACTTTCTGAACGGCCGCTATGACCGGTTTAACAGCGTTCATCCGCCCGATGCGGGAGAGGCGGGAGCCGGTTACGTGCAGCCAGTCGGACCCGGCAATTATTTCTCCCTCCGTTTTGACGGAACCCTTCAGGCCGAGGTGTTGATGCTGCTCGATCCGCGGGCATCGGTTCATGCGTTAACGGGTATCGCTCCGGTGCAGGCACTGGAGCTGCCGGGCCGTTTTGTCGACCCCGCACTGAGTGCGTTGAATCTGCAATTCCGGACGGGCCCGGTTTTGACCGAGCTTCAGCTGGGTCCGGGAGAGACGGCCGAAGGGAAAGGCGGACCGTCTGCCGTAATAACGCTCCCCATCCCCACGGGTAACGAAGGGCGGTGGGAATGGCTGGAGCGGCAGGCACGTGAGGACGGTTCATCCGTTTATTTGACGTATGCGCTGGCCCAAATCGGCCAGCAGGCCCGGATGAGCTCCAGGTCCGTGTCGCTGCGCGAAGGAACGCTTCAATTCCGGATCGGGTCCGGTCCGGATTCGGGTGCCGACGCTCCTGAATCCGGCAAAGGATACGCGTCCGGAAACAAAAATTAAACCGCAAAGACATTTTAACCCATGGAGGTTTAAACGATGAGCAAAGCTGATCTTCCCGCACTTTTGAATTACAGCGTTTTGACGTCACCGAGTCCCCTGCAGGCAAGTACGCAGACATCTTCCGCTTCGGGCACCGTAACACTGGTCGTGAGCCCTCCTTCCGGGAAGGAAGTTTATTGTAAGGAAATCGATCTGTATATTCCTTCGGGGGTGCTTAGCCAGAAGGATATCTTTGACCCGGGGGTCAATACGGATAAGTGGCAGTACACGGTCGGAAAGGTCGTCGAAGGCAGCGAGGTGGGTCTTGCCGTCGGCATATCCTACATTCCGCTTAAATTCACGGCCAAGTCGTCGCAGGATTACCTGATCGACTATCCGCTGATCCTGACGGTCGGCGTCGGCTCCGTCTCCGCTGCCTTCGGCGACATCCGGAACCTGCATATCCTGGAGACATCTTCACCGTTCTCGGGTGATTATCAGCAGCGCGATCTGCCGTTCGGCTTGACGATCGGGCTTCCGGAATTTTTCGTCCGGAATTTTGTGGCGGGCGCCTATGACAGCTCCAAACCGGACATCGTGCCGGGCGGCGGCTTTGCAAACGGTCAGGGGGTCAAGCTGAGCTGGGAGGGCAACGCCAGCCAGTACCAGATTGTAACGACGGCAGGGGCGGCTCCGCTTTACAGCGGGACGGACAACTCCTTCGTTCTGACGAAGGGCCTCACTCAGACGACGACCTTCATCCTCATCGCAAGCCGGACCGACAAGACGCGCGGCGAATCGCTGTATCTGTACGAAGCGGTGACCGTGCATATTACGAATCCGGACGAGACGCCGAACACGGTGTCCGCGGCGGGAAACATTACGACGGCCGCCGGACTGAACGGCAAGACGCTGCAGGTGTCGGGCTCCGCTGCTTTGAATGGCGGCGCGGATATAACCGGCACGCTGAATGTGAACGGTGCGCTGAACGCAAAGAGCGGGCTGAACGTAACCGGCACCGCAACAATGTCCGGCGGGACGGTTACGGGCCCGCTTACGGTTCAAGGCTCCGCATCGCTCGGAAGCTCTTCCGTGCAGGGGGCACTGTCGGTCGGCGGCGGGTCAAGCCTGTCCGATACCACGGTCAAAGGAGCTTTGAGCGCCGCGGGCAGCGTAGGGATGCTCGGCTACAATCAGCGGATCAGCACCGGTACGCATATGGCGGGAACGGACGGCTTTGTGATCGGTTATGTTTTCCTTCCCTGGCAGCTCGCTTTATCCGTGGGCTGGATTTACGGAGGGACCGACGGATATATGGTGCAGACCACGGGCGGAAATACGGGAGGCTTTACGAGCGGCTGGACAAAGTACAATTATTCGAATCCGAACACGTTTATGTTTCCCGTACGAAGGGGAGCGAGTTACTGGGTAGGAGAAAGCTTTTTTAAAGACAATCAGGTGAACCCGAGTACGGTTTATTATTTTGTTCCCTTGGGAAGCGGTTCGAGCGGGGAGGAGGCAAGCGTCAAGATTTCCGATGAAATTCCGGACGATATCGTTCTGCCGCACGGCGGACTGGAGAAAATAAACGGAGCGGAACAGACGGAGCGGGCGGAGCAATTGACCCGGCTGCTGGAGGAAATTTTGGATAAACCTGTTCCGGAAGACAAGAAGAAAGCTCTGCTCGACGTGCTGGGAGCTCTTTAGCCGAACGGACGGGGTTTACCTTTTCGCTGTGAAAAAGATAGTCCGGGTTTGAGTGTCTTTCGGAATATCGGATCTATCCATATGACCCATTAAACAAAAACAGCCTCTTTTTAAAGAGGCTGTTTCTTTTGTCCTATATACAATAGGTCCATAGAAATAAAATACTATAAATAGTTGTCGAATTGTATAAAATTACTATCAACATTTTGTCTCTTTTTGTCGATAAAGTAGATATCTATTTTTGGCGTACGCCGCTATACGAGGGGGAGCATGATGTTAAAGGGCAAGACAAAACGGGTAAGAAGTATGTTAGGCAAAATGAACCTGACCGGGTTATTCGCGAAGATCATGCTGATATCGGTCGCTTGTATGACCATTCCGATGCTTATCGCGTTGTGGTTTGCAGGCAGTTCTTCAGCCGATTCGCTTGAAGCCGAAGCGAAACAGTCGATGACGAATATCGTGTCGGAGAAGGTGAACCAGATGGATTTGGCTTTCACCAACTTATCGTTAAGTTCTTCGACGATCGCGAACAATCCTTTTCTGATCAACACATTCAAGGAAATTAAAAAAACCGGCAATCCGAAATCGGAAAACGCTGCCGCCGCATCCGCTTATCTGGGTAAGCTTATTACGGACGCGAACGGCTTGTATGAAAATATTTACGCCGCGTACAACAGCTCGATCGTGTCCGACGGCATCGGCGGGCAATCCGTAGGCATCGATATCGGCGTGGCCGAACTGGACAAGTCCCTGCTCGAAGGGATGAAAAAAGGTCCGGTCCTGTACGGACCTGTCGAGTCTCCGGTAACCGGCGGTCCTATCATGGCGCTGCTGGCGCACATACCGGACGGAAGTCCGGATACGGTGCCGTCCATCGTAGGGACGGCTGTCGATCTGACCAAGCTTTCCGCAAACATTGTCCGGCCCACGCAGGAAGGCGATGTGAAGACGTTTATGGTCAACGCGGCGGGAGTTCTCGTCGCTTCAGAAAGCGGCAAGGAAGTGCTGAAATACGACATGACCAAAGCCGAAGGGGACGTTCCCGCCTTTTTCAAGGAAGTGACCGCGAACAAGAAGGGAATCGGGTATTTTACGCTGAACGAAAAGGAGCAAATCGCTTCCTACGCAAAGTCAGAGCTGCAGGACATGTACATTATTTCGTTCAAGCCGGTCGATGAGTACAGACAGAACGTGACAAGCCTGCAAAAAGGTCTGGGCATCGTGATCATCGGCAGTATTCTGGTGTTCGCGGTTATTCTCGTGCTGCTGTCGTACCGGATTACGACGCCGATCAAGGTCGCATCCGAACACCTGAAAATTATCGCGGGCGGGGACTTCTCGCATCCGGTTCCGCAGAAATATATGAAATCGAAGGACGAGACGGGCGTCCTGCTCAAGTCCATGCATACAATGCAGTCGTCGATCAGCGAAACGATCCGTACGGTAGTGGAAGAGTCGGACAAGCTCGGCGGCTCCGTAACGATGGTGAGCAGTCACTTGACGGATTTGAACGGCCAGATCCAGAACGTGTCCGGCACGACGCAGCAAATGGCCGCCGCCATGGAAGAGACGGCCGCGTCGACGGAGGAAATGAACCATTCGTCCGCGAGTATCCGCCAGTCCGTAGACCGGATCGCGGATCAGGCGAAGCAGGGCGAAGAAGCTTCGAAGGAAGTCAGCAAGCGGGCCGAGGATTTGCGCGAAACGGCGGTCGCTTCGTCCGAGAGGGCCGTCGAAATCGGCCGGCAAATGCGGGAGAAGCTGGAAAGCGCCATCGAGCAGTCCAAGGCCGTCGAGCAGATCCAGGTATTGGCGAATTCCATTCTGGAGATTACAGCGCAGACCAATCTCCTCGCCCTGAACGCCAACATCGAGGCGGCGAGAGCGGGGGAAGCGGGCCGAGGCTTTGCCGTCGTGGCCGGAGAAATCCGCAAGCTGGCTGAGGTATCCGGACAATCCGCGAACAAAATTCGCGAGGTCGTTCAAATCGTCACCTCTTCGGTGCAGAATTTGAAGGCGAACTCCGAAAGCATGCTCGCCTTTATTGACACGGCTGTAATCAACGATTACAACGCGATGGTTGAGACGGGACAGCAGTATTACCGGGATGCGGAGTTTTACGAAAATCTGCTGGGCAGCTTCAACGCGACCGCGCATGAGCTGAGCCGGGCGATCGAGGATATGGCGCTCATGATCAACGAAATTTCGATCGCCAACAACGAATCGGCCGCCGGCACGGGAAGTATTTCCGATCAAGCGAGCGTTGCGATGGACAGCTCGGACAAGGTACTGGAAATTGTGGAAGGAACACGCGAAAGCGCCGAGCAGTTGAAGCAAACGATCGCCAATTTCAAAATCTGATGACGGGAGAGCCGGAAGCGGGCTCTCACCGTACACGTCAAAAAGCCTGCCGGGACCGGCAGGCTTTTTTTGCGCGTAGCGTATATGCCGTCGGGAAAGGAGCGGACGAGGCTGTCGTGTGCGGTGCGGACCGGCGCATGACGGACGCCCGCGCGATTCTCGGTGCTGGGCATTCCGGCGCAAGCGTTCGGGCGCGCCCTCGCCGGAGTTCGTTCACCGGCTGTAAGGCATGCGGCACAGCGGAACCGATTTGCGGCAGAGGGGATACGGCACGTACATCTGTCACGGCGTTTCACCCGCAGCGCCGGCATAAGACGACGGACACCCGCACGATCAGCCGCGCCGGCCAAGCAGCGGTAACCGTGGCAGCCCGGTAACTGCCACCGCCCGACGGCCGCTCGACGTACACTCTTGTCCGCGCATAATGCGTACGCCGGGAAACGGCCCCCCGGCTGCCGTGAGCTTCCTTCCGGACACGTGCATATGCTCGGTGACGGCCGCGCCGCCTGCTCACTTCCCGGACGGAAGCCGGATGCTGACGACCGTGCCTTCGCCGGGAGCGCTGTCCACGGCCAGGCCGTACATTTCGCCGAAATAGAACTGGATGCGGTCGTGCACGTTTTTGATCCCGATGTGCCGCTGGTCCAGCGTGTCCGAAGGCTGCTTCAGCCGTTCGCGCAGCTTCGCCAGCTCCCCGGCTTCCATACCCGCACCGTCATCCCGCACGGTAATAATCAGCTCGTGCCCGGTGAACGAGGAGCCGATCTCCAGCAGCCCGGGGCCCGTTTTGCGCTCAAGCCCGTGAACGACGGCATTTTCGATCAGCGGCTGGAGCGAGAAGTGCATCACTTCCACGGACTCGCTGCCCGGGGCGAGATTTTCCTCATACCGGATTTTGTCGCCGAAGCGCATCTGCTGCACCCGGACGTAGAGCCGGATATGATCCAGCTCTTCCCGCAGGGAGACGGTCTCTTTGCCCGTCTGGATATGAATGCGGAACAGCTTGCCGAGAAGGCCGACCATTTCCGAAATGTCCCGCTGGCCGTTGATAATGGCTTTCATCTGGACCGTTTCCAGGGCGTTGGCGAGAAAATGGGGGTTGATCTGGCTTTTCAGCGCCCCGTACTGGGCGATTTTCTGCTGGGCTTTCGCCATGGAAGAGCGCTCGATGTAATTTTGGAGCTCCTCCACCATTTTATGAATGCCTTGAAAAAGCACTCCGAATTCGTCCTGCCGTCTGCTGCTCAGATTCACGTCGAAGCGGCCCATGCCGACCAGCTTGACCTGGCGGGTAAGCCGGATAATGGGCTTCGTGACCCGGTTGTACAGGATGAACATGAACAGGACGGCGGTTCCGAGCGAGGCCAGCGCCAGCCCCAAAATGAGATTGCCGAGCAGGCCGGCGGGCTTTGTCATTTCTTTTTCCTCGATGGATTGAATGACCTTCCAGCCCGAATAGGGGGACGTAAGGAAATTGATGTACGATTTTTTGCCCGAGATAGGCGCGTAGAAGCTGCCCGTTCGTTCTCTCAGCACCGTATCGATAGTACCCGCGTCCAGCTTGTAGGAACTTCCCGGGTCCATCTGGCTGCCCGCCGAGGAATAGACGATCCCGCCGCCGCTGTCGATGATGACGAAGTTGCGCATGCTCGTCTCCGACAGCTTCAAAATCTCCCGCAGGGAATCAAGACGGATGTCGACAAGCATAACGCCGAGCTGCTGCTTGCTCCCGACCTTGTTGATGACCCGGGCGATGGAGATAACGGGATCATGGACGTCCGTCCGCTGAAAAGGGGGATGAGTCCCGAACAGAACGACCCCGCCGCCCTGCTGAACGGTCCGGATATACCACGGCTCCTTCGTGAAATCGCCGCCCGAATAATCGGCCCGGTTGAAATCGGCGGAGTAGAACACGCGGTCTCCCGCATAAATGCGGATGCTGTCCACATTCTTGATCGTCATTTCAATGGAGGTGATGAACGTTTCGATGACGTTCCGGTACTGGATTTTCAAATCCTCGCCGTTGTCTTCCATGTGGTAGCTGTACTTTTCCAGGGCGTTCTGAAGCTGAGCGTCGAGCTGGGCGTTGAGCGTTCCTTTCTCGATACTCTGTAAATACTGGTCGATGTTGAAGGAAAGGTTGTTCAAGATCAGATTGGCGCTCGTCTGATACTCCGTCTTCACCGCTTTGATGGAGAACATATAGATAATGCCCGACATCAGGAGCAGGGGCAGGGTGATGGTCAGAATGACAAGCAGAAAAATCTGGTGATTCACATGTCTCATCCGGTAAAATTTCACATTCGGCTTCCATTTCTTCACGGCGGTCACAACCCTATTTGTTTTCGGTATTCGGTCGGAGTCAGCCCGGTGATCTTCTTGAAGGTTTTCACGAAGTGCTTGTAGCTTTTGTACCCGCACATCTGGCAGACGTCCGTCACGAGATATTCGGGTTTGTGCAGGCAGTCCATCGCATGGGAAATGCGGATTTCGGACACGAACGTCATATAGTTTTTGTTTAATTTAAGCTTGAACAGCCGGCTGAGATAGGAGGGGTTGTAGAAAAAGCGGTCCGCCACCATCTGCAGGGTCACGTCCTGGTCGAGATGCTGCCGGAGATAGGCTTCGATCCCTTTGAAAATAAGTCCGTCCCCCGAACCGCTCGTCTGGGACGAGGCTTTGTAGATGCGGTTCAGGTGAAGCATCCATTCGCCGAGCCAGCCGAGAAGCGCCTCCGGCGTCCGGAAGTCGTCCACGCAGCTCAGCGTGAGCAGCTTGTCGCTGTAGACGCCTTCGACGGGAATGCCGTGCCTGTGGGCGAAGCGCAGCGTGACCGAGACGAGGTCCTGCAGGAAGCCGAGCAGACTGCCGTAAGCGGCTCCGGGCGTGCCCGCCAGCTTCTCCCCGACGAGCCTCGCCATAAGTGCCCGGACCGCGTCCGCGTCGCCGCTCTCCAGGTTCCGCTCGACCTCGGACTTGTCGGCGTCGTCGAGCCGGACGAGCGGGTCTGCGGCACCTGCCGCCGCGGGAACGCCGGACCCGGCGGGCTCGAACAGGCACCGCTCCGGCTGGAAAAAGCGCCGGTACAGCGCCTTCTCGGCCTGCCGGAGGGAAGCGCCGGCGCCGGCCGGGTCCGCGGCGGGCGTGCCGAGCGCCGCGCAGAACGCGGCTTGTTCGCGTCCCGCCCGGCGGACCAGCTCCCCGAGGCGGGCAAAGGCGGGCTCGGCCGCTTCCGGCCAGGAGACTTCTCCGTGCAAGACTGCAAGCGCATACATTTTGGCGTGATCAAAATAGATGAGCACCTGCACGCGATCGGCTTCTTCGGCGCGGGAACGGGCAAGCTCTTCCGCCAGCTCTTCCGCCCGGTTTCTCAGACGCCGTCTGGCCGGATAGCTCAGAGGCTGCTCCGCGAACCAGGTGACGACGATCGGCACATACATGTAAGGCGCGTCGTCAAGCCCATAGGAGGACAGAGGCACCTCTCCGGGCTCGTGCTCCTCCAGGAGAAGCTTCACCAGCTGGCTACGCTTCAGCTTCATCGTTTCTCCGGCTTCCCGTTCGAGCAGGTTGTGGCGGCTCTGCGCCAGCTTTTTCTGCTTCAGCGTGTCCAGGCACTGCATCAGGGTAGACAGGCTTTCGTCGTACTCCAGAGGCTTAAGCAGGAACGCGTGCACACCGCCGAGCCGGATGGCCCTCTGGGCATAGGCGAAATCGTTATACCCCGTTAAAATGATAAAAACGGTATCGGGCAGCATAGGACGCAGCTCTTCGATCATCTGGAGCCCGTCCATTTCGGGCATGCGGATGTCCGTGATGATCATGTCGGGCTTCTCCCCGAGCGCCATATGGAAGCCTTCCTTGCCGTTCTCCGCTTCCAGAATGGTTTCGAATCCGAGCTCCTGCCATGCAAAATAATGTTTCAACCCCGTGCGGATCAAAGGCTCGTCTTCGACAATCATCAATTTGTACATGGATGTCCTCCGATAGTTAATCATGCTGATAGTTAGATGTAAAACTAGTATACTAAACACCGGACACAGAGGACAGTTCCAAATCCGAACAGGTCAAAATACGCCCATGAAGGTAAAATCTAAGGGATTCTTTAGCCGGCGGATATGTTCTATGCTTAACGCAGGAAATGAAAGCGATTCATTTTTAACTACAGAGGGGGATAAGAAATGAGATCTTGGAAAAAAGGACTCATGACCGCAGCAAGCATTGCCCTTATCGGAACACAGCTCGCCGGTTGCGGCAGCGATCAGACACAGGGCGACCAAAATGCAAGCGCTTCATCCGGCCAGGCGTCAACCAAACCGGTGGAAATTACCTGGTGGAACTTTCCTAACTTCCAGCCGCTTGACGGCGAAGTGGGCAAATATGAGAAGCAAATCATCGCCGCGTTTAACAAAAAGTATCCGGATATCAAAGTAAATCTGGAGATGATTACGTACGAAGGCGGACCCCAGAAGCTTAACGTGGCGATTGCTTCCAATACAGCTCCCGACGTAATTTACGACGCTCCGGGGCGCATCATCGACTGGGGCAAGAAGAACCTGCTCGCTCCGCTCAACGATATGGTATCCGAAGAAGTGAAGAAAGACATTTCTCCGGCGCTTTGGAAGCAGTCGAGTGTCGGAGACCAGATTTACATGTACCCGATCAATACCGCTCCTTTCATGATGGCGGTCAACAAGAGCGTATTCGATAAAATCGGCGCGACGAACCTGCTTCCGCTGGACCGGCCGGACCGGACGTGGACGGTGGCCGAGTATGAGAAGGCGCTGCAGGCGGTCAAGGAGAAAGCGCCGGAAATTATCCCGTCCGGATTTTACGCCAAGAGCACGGCGGGCGATCAGGGAACGCGCGCTTATATCGCTAACATGGGCGTTTCCAGATTCCTCAGCGAGGACAACGGCAAAGCCGCCATCAACACCGACAATGCGGCTAAAGCGCTGGACTGGATCGTAAAAGGAAGCAAAGAGAAGCTTGTCGTTCCGGGTGCGGTTTCCCTTGCGGCAGCCGACGTGAACGATCTGTTCCTGCAGGGTAAGCTTGCGTTCACGATCAACTACTCCGCGGTGCTGAAAGCTCAGAACGAGCCGAACAAAAAGGTGAAGTTCGACGACGTGCTGCTTCCGTTCCCGACGCTGGACGGTTCCAAGCCCAAGCTTGAACCGTATCTCGGAGGAATGGCGATTTTCAACAACGGGGACAAAGACAAGATTGCGGCTTCGAAGAAGCTCATCGACTTTATCGCGAGCGATCCGGAAATGGCCAAGAAGAACCTGATCCAGACCGGCGGTTTGTCCGCGCGTACTTCGGTTACGGGACTGTATGACAATTCGGAATACAAATACGCCGAGCTGGCGCGTGACTTTATTACCGATCCGCCGACGATTGCCGACGGGTTCGCCGAAATCCGCACGTTCTGGTTTCCGGAACTGCAGCGTGCCCTGACGGGCCAGGCAACGGCGAAGGAAGCGCTTGACGCTTTTGCCGCCAAAGCGAACGAAGCCATTACGAAAGCGAAATCGCAAAGCCAAACCAAGTAAGCAGGCGAAGCGTGGGAGCGGGGTGCGCGTGTACTCCGCTCTTTTCACAACCAATAGAGAAAGCGGGGATAGGGGATGGAAGCAGCGGTTCGCAAGTCCAGAAGAACAGTGCGGCGCGATTGGCTGATGAGTTACCTGTTTTTACTGCCGGCGCTCGGATTTTTCCTGCTTTTTGTGGCATATCCGATGATTAAGGGCATCTATATCAGTTTCTTCGATTATTCACTGAGGCATTTCGAATTTACGGGGCTGGACAACTATATTTCTTTGCTCAAAAACGATACGTTCCTCAAGTCCATGAGAAATACACTGCTGCTGGTCGTCATTGCCGTGCCGATCGTAATCGTGTTTTCGATTTTCGTGGCGGTCAATATTTACAAAATGAAGGAATTTTCCCGGTCCTTCTTCCGGGGAGTCTTCTACCTGCCGGCCGTATCTTCGGTCGTCAGCATTACCGTCGTGTGGGGCTGGATTTATCACCCGAACTACGGGATTTTGAACTATTTGACGGGTCTGGCCGGGGCCGAGCCGGTATTCTGGCTGGGAGATACCCGCACCGCACTGCTTGCGATCATTGCCGTGCTGATCACGACATCGGTCGGGCAGCCGATTATTCTCTACGTCGCGTCCCTGGGCAACATTCCGACCTCCTACATCGAAGCCGCCCAGATCGACCGGGCCACGCCGTGGCAGATTTTCCGCAAAATCATCTGGCCCATGCTGATGCCGACGAATTTGTACATTATCGTCATTACGACGATCAACACGTTCCAGTGCTTCGCCCTCATTCAGCTTCTTACCGCGGGCGGTCCGGTTTACAGCACGTCTACCGTTATGTACGGCGTTTATGAACAGGCGTTCGTGCTCGGCAATTTCGGGATCGCTTCGGCGATGGGAATTTTGCTGGCGATCGTGATCGGCATCATCTCGGTCATCCAGTTCAAATACTTCGGCAGCGATGTAGAGTACTAGGAGGGATACTATGAACGCTTCACTGGAATTGAGTCAAGGGACTGCAGGTGCGGTCCGCAAAAAAAGCCGGTTGAAGGAGATCTCGCCCGTTAAAGTGCTCTCTCTCATCCTGCTTCTGCTGGCTACCGTCTTTTTTATTTTCCCGTTCTACTGGATCATCACCGGTGCCTTTAAAATCCAGACGGTCGCGACCGCGATTCCGCCGGAATGGTTTCCGCTGAAACCGACGCTGCAGAACTGGACGGACTTGTTCAAAAACCCCGTCTGGCGCTGGACGTTCAACAGCTTCCTGATCGCCTTCTGCGAAATGATCGCGGTCTGCATCGTTTCGTCGCTGGCCGGATACGTTCTTGCCAAAAAGGTATTTCCGGGACGAAGGGCGATCTTCACGCTGTTCGTGGCCGCCATGGCGCTGCCGAAGCAGGTCATTCTCGTTCCCTTGTTTACGATGCTGGCGGATTTCGGCTGGGTGAATACATACTGGGGACTCATTCTTCCGGCAATCGGCTGGCCGTTCGGCGTCTTCCTCATGAAGCAGTTCGCGCAGACGATTCCGGGTGAGCTGATGGAAGCGGCGAAGATGGACGGCTGCTCGGAGATCCGCCTGTTCGCCACGATCATTTTACCGCTGCTTAAACCGGCGCTCGGCGCACTGGCCATCTTTACATTCATCGCTTCGTGGAACGATTATTTCAGCCAGTTGATCATGACGCGTTCCACTTCGATGATGACCCTTCCGCTCGGGGTCGCGACCATGCAGGGCGAGTACACGACGAACTACGGGGTCATGATGGCGGGAGCGGCTCTTGCGTCCGTGCCGATGATCGCGATTTTCCTCCTGTTCCAAAAATCGTTTACCCAGGGCATTACGATGGGCGCGGTAAAAGGGTAGTCCGGGATAGACTGTTCTGCGGTGCTGAGGACACAGTGAAAATCGTAATGCGAATAAAAAAAAGGCACATATTTACACGATTTAGGTGAAAATATCCACCATATTAACTATATAAAAACGGAGGTTGTTATCAAATGAGAACGGTTGATCTGGAACGTTTTAAAGGTATCACGATTGCGATGTATTCCTGCTATGACGATAACGGGGAAGTATCCGCCGAAGCGGCCCGCAAGCTGGCCCGCCATTATGCGAACACGGGGGTGAACGGGCTGTACGTCGGAGGCAGCTCCGGCGAAGGCATGCTGCAATCCGTGGAAGAGCGCAAAAAGACGCTGGAAGCCGTTATTGCTGAGGTCGGGCAGGAGCTCACCATTATCGCTCATGTCGGAGCGCCGTCCACACGTGACAGCGTAGAGCTCGCCAAGCATGCGGAAGAAGCGGGCGCTCATGCCGTATCCGCCGTGCCCGCCATCTATTACCGTCTTTCGGAAGCGAGCGTGGAGCATCACTGGCAGTCGATCGTGGACAGCACATCGCTGCCGTTTATCATCTATCATATTCCGCAGACGACAGGCTTCCATCTGTCGAAGCCCCTGTTGAGCAAGCTGATCATGCAGGACAAAATTATCGGGGTGAAAATTTCCGCCGAAAGTACGTTCGAGCTTCAGCAGTTCAAGGCGGCGGGCGGAGACGACATTCTCGTGCTGAACGGCCCGGACGAGCAGTATCTGGCGGGGCGCAGCATCGGAGCGGACGGCGGAATCGGCGGAACGTACGGCGTGATGCCCGAGCTTTTCCTCGAAATCGAAAGATGTTTTAAGGAAGGGAAGCTGGCCGAAGCGCAGAAATGGCAGTTTATCGTCAACGAGCTGATCTCCGAACTGCTGACGTTCCCGTCCCTCTACGGGGCCTGCAAAGCGATCCTGAAGCTGCGCGGACTCGACTCCGGGGAGCCGAGACTGCCTCTGCTGCCTGTCCGTGAAGCCGATATGGAGCGCATCGGGGCGCTGAACGATAAAATGCTGGACCGCATCGCCCAGGCGGAGGCGTCCCGGCCGTAATAAGCAGGTATTGGAAGCACGGATTCCCCACTAACTTGAAGACTGACATAGAGGAGCGAACGCGATGAATATGCACGATATTTTTCCTTCCAGGGGACTGATCGTATCCTGCCAAGCCTTGGAGGACGAACCGCTGCACGGCGGGGACACGATGGCCAAAATGGCCCGGGCTGCGGTACGCTCCGGCGCGATCGGCATCCGCACCAACGGCGCCCACGATATTGCGGCGATCAAAAAGACGGTGGACGTGCCCGTAATCGGCCTGATCAAGCGGGACATCCCGGGCTCGGACGTATTTATCACGCCGACGATGGAGGAAGTAAAAGCCATCGTGGAGGCGGGAGCGGACATCGTCGCGCTGGACGTGACCGACCGGGAAGACCGGCTGGAGCGGGTGAAGCCTCTCATTGAGTATGTTCATTCGATGAACAGACTCGTGATGGCGGACATTTCCACGCTGGAAGAGGGGCTAGCGGCCGAAAGCCTGGGCGCCGATTTCATCGGGACTACCCTTTCGGGGTATACCCCTTACAGCACTCAGCAGGAGGAGCCGGACTTCGGACTGCTGCGCGGACTGTGCGAGCGTGTGAAGGTACCCGTCATTGCCGAGGGGCGCATCTGGACCCCGGAAGACGCGGCGCGGGCGCTGGACACGGGAGCTTCCTACGTAGTGGTAGGCAGCGCGATCACCCGTCCGCAGCTCATCACCGCCCGTTACGTGGACGCGCTGAGCAGCCGTCTGGGCTAAGGGGGCTGAGACGGTGACGATCACGAACGCGGCAAGCGCCGCAGGCGGCGACATCGCCATCGGTGTCGATATCGGCGGCACGAAGATCAACGCGGGGCTCGTTACGCGCGAGGGCGGCGTGCTGCACACGGTCAGCCTGGGCACGATGGCCGGGACGGCCCGCACGGAAGACCGCGTCTTGCAGGCGGTCGAGACCCTCATGGCCGAGGCAAGCGCGGCGTCTGCCGGCAGAGCCTGCGCCGGAATCGGCGTCGGCAGCGCCGGTCAGATCGACTGGGCGGCCGGAAGTGTCAGGTCCGCCTCCGATCTGATCCCCGGCTATGCCGGCACCCCGCTCAGGCGCATCCTGGAGCAGCGCTTCGGCCTCCCCGTTGTCGTCGACAACGATGTGAACGTGCTCGCGCTGACCGAGAGACTGCTGGGAGCGGGACGCGGCTCCTCCAGCTTCGTCTGCCTGGCGCTCGGCACGGGCGTCGGCGGCGCGGTCGTCGCGGACGGACGGCTGCTGCACGGCGCCTGGGGCGGAGGCGGGGAGCTGGGCCACCTTTCCGTCGACTTCAACGGCCCCGCCTGCCTGTGCGGCGGCAGGGGGTGCCTGGAGCAGTACGCGTCCGGGACGAGCATCGCCCGCCGGATGCGGGAGAAGCTTGCCGGATACGGCCTGCCGGACGAAGGGATCGATACCCGGGAGGTGTTCGCCCGCTGGAAATCCGGGGACGCGGTCGCCGCCGAGGTCATGGAAGAGACGCTGGCCGCCCTCGGCTCCGCCGTGGCTTCCCTGATCCACGCGCTCAATCCCGAGCTGATCGTCATCGGCGGCGGCGTAGCCGAGGCGGGTGACGATCTCTTCGAGGGCGTGCGCAGAGAAGCCGCGCAGAGGACGATGCCTTCCATGTGGAAGGGCGTCCGGATCGAGCCGGCTTACCGGGGCAACTGGAGCGGCATGATCGGCGCGGCCCTTCAGGTTTGGGAGTATGCCGGGAGCGAATAAAGTCTGAAACCGCCGGAATTAAGTCGCCCGGCGAAAGGTATATCCATAAAAAACAAGTACGCCGATTATGTCCGAAAACATGATCGGTGTATTTTTTTACAAACACCCCCCCTGTTTTTCGAACGATTTCTGTATCCCAAGATCCGGCCGAAACCAAAACCGAAACCAAAACCGAAACCAAAACCAAAACCGAAGCCGAAACGATATTTCTTTGTAAACGGCAAGCGGGTCGAAAGAACATGAACTTGAGGGAAATAAACGGGATGATTAATGAAGCAAACGGCTTAAACGCGGGGATTGTACCTCGAACAGGTCAAAATACGACCCCGTAAAGTAAAGAGTAAGGGATTTCAAGCGTGTCCGGCAGGGCCTAAAATGAAGACAGCTTCAAAAACATGTACCCGAGGAGGTCGTTTTATTGAAGAAAAAAAGAATGTTTTCGCCGGTTGTTCAAGTGTTATCGCTTGCTCTTGCCTTATGGCTGCTGGGTTCGGGCCTGACAGCGGAACTCGCCTCGGCTGCCCTGCCGGGTGCGCCCGTCCTGGACTATCCGGTGAACAAAACGTTTAACGGAACTACGGATTTCACGGATATAACGGCAGATATTTCAAAAGTATCCGGTCTCGCACAGGGCTCGATTGCCGCCAAGGTAAGAACGTCCAGCGGCGCGGCCGTGAAAACGATTTTCAGCCTTTCGGATACAAAAGATCCTTCCAGCAACATGTCGCTGACGATGAACGGCGGCACGCTGTATTTCGAAAACCGGGAAAACGGCGTGTACGCCACCCGGCTGAGCGCACCGGCTTCCTCCGTTTCCAATGACGGAAACTGGCATACGGTCGTGCTGACCGCCGGAAGCGGCGGAACGGCGATGTATATCGACGGCGCACTGAGCGCTTCGGACTCGTCGGCGAGCTTTTTCCCGAACGTGAAAACGCCGGACGGCATGTGGATCGGCCGCAACGCGGATGACGGGGGAGGCCAGTGGTATTATGCGGGCGACATCGCTTTCGTCCAGGTCTACGACAAGGCGCTGTCCGCGGACGAAGCGCTGGCCGTCAGCACGGACCGCGCGCTCGCGCAAAGCGCCATGACCGCTTCCGCGTCGAGCTTCCAGACCGGCGACGAGCCGGCCAAAGCGCTGGACCGGAATACGGCCACGATGTGGCACACCTTCTGGAACGGCACGGATACGACCCGGGAAATCACGCTTAACCTGGGCGGTGCATACAGTCTCTCCAAGCTGACTTATCTGCCCAGACAGGACAGCTCATCGAACGGAACGATCACAAGCTACGAGATTTACACGAGCGCGGACGGGACGGCTTTCACCAAAGCGGTTTCCGGAACCTGGGCCAACGACAAGACGCTGAAGACAGCGGTATTCGCGGCAAACGGTGCCCGTTACGTGAAGTTGAAAGCGCTCGCAGGAGCAGGGGGCTTCGCTTCCGCCGCCGAAATCGGCGTTTACGCGCTGGGCGGAGACGGTACGCCTCCGGTTCCGGCGGGCTTGAGCGCCAAAGCGACGAAGGCGTCCGAGGTGTATCTGAGCTGGAACGACTCTCCCGGTGCGGCCGGCTACGATCTGGAAGCGGACGGGACCGTCATCGGCGGCGTAAGCTCGCCTTACCTGCATACGGGCCTTGCGGCGGGTTCCACGCATTCTTATAAAATCCGTGCCCGCAACAGCCGCGGCGCGGGCCAGTGGAGCGCTCCGGTTACAGCGGTCACCTTCATGGGCAGCGCGTTCAAAACCGTTCCGGCCGCGCTTTTCGGTCCGAATATGTTCGGCTCCGCGGGCTACCGCATTCCGTCCCTGCTCACCACAAGTAAGGGAACGCTGATCGCGGGCATAGACCAGCGCATCCCGGGCAATGCGGACAGCCCGAACGACATCAACTTCGCCATCCGCAGAAGCACGGACGGGGGGCAGACCTGGAACAGCATCCAGGTGCTGGTCGACTATCCCGGCTCGGGTGCGAACGGGGCGTCCGTGATCGACTCCGAGCTTCTGCAGGACCCGGCGACGGGCACGCTTTTCGCGCTGATCGACCATTTCCCGGGCGGATACGGGTTCGGGCAGGCGAAGGCGGGAACCGGCTCCGATGCAAACGGCTACAAGATTCTTACCGACAATGCCGGCGGAACTTACACGCTGAGAGGAAACGGCGCCGTCTACAACAGCGCGGGAGCCGTTACGGCCTATACCGTCCGCGATAACGGAGACGTGTACAACGGTACGGCATATGCGGGCAACATTTATCTTAAGATGGGTATCGCTCCGGAAAGTCTGCACGAGTACGGCACGTCCTACCTTCAGCTTATTCAAAGCACCGACGACGGCCTGACATGGTCCGCACCGGTCGACCTTAACGCGCAGGTCAAAGCCGGCTGGATGAAGTTTATGGGCACGGGTCCCGGAAACGGCATTGCGATCGGTTCGGGTCCTTACGCGGGACGGCTCGTGTTCCCGGTTTATTACACGAACACCGGAGGTTTCCAGTCCAGTGCGGTCATCTACAGCGACGATCACGGCAAGACCTGGAAAAGAGGAGAGTCGCCGAACGACGGCCGGGTCTTCAACGGGGCCGTTCTGAACGCGCAGACGCTTAACGTCGGCACGGCTCAACTCACGGAGGATGCGGTCATCGAGCTTCCCGGCGGAGGATTGAAGATGTTCATGCGCAACACCGCCGGCGAAAAGCGGGTGGCGGTAGCGACAAGCACGGACGGCGGAGCCACATGGGACAACAATGTCACCTTCGACGCCGCTCTGCCGGAACCGTACTGCCAGCTTACGGCCGTGAACTTCCCCGACCTCGGAGACGGCAAACGCCGCGTCCTGTTCGCCAATCCCGCCAGCACGGGCAGCCGGACCAACGGCACGGTGCGGTTGAGCGAGGACGGGGGCTCCACCTGGTCCTACTCCAAGGTCTTAACCCCAGGCAGCTACGCATATTCATCCATGACGGTGCTGCCGGACAAGAGCATCGGCCTCCTTTACGAAGGAGAGTCCGGTCAGATCATGTTCACCCGTTTTAATCTGGATTGGATTAAAAATCCGTAAACCCGCTACAGGCGGATGGAAGACGCGGTACTTTTCCGCTTCAAGGGAAGGAGGGATTGTACTTTTTACGTTACCCGCAGGGTTGGTTCCGGTTCTTTCAAGCCGTTGATTGTGACGGTTTGAAAGAATCTTTTTTTCCTCCGTCTACTTATCCGGCCTTCAACGGCCTTACGCAGGGGGTTCCCATGAAAAATACATCACGGCTGCTGCAGAAGTGGAATTCCCTTCATAATCAGTTTCTGCTCGTGATCGCGCTCGTTCTGATTTTTCCGCTTCTGCTCAGCTCCTATTGGATCGATAAGCCGCTGGAAACCGTAATCGAAACCAAAATCGGCAATTCCGCCCAGGAAGCGCTCAATCAGGCCAACGGCAATCTGGAACTGTTTTTTCAGGACGTGCTGAAAGCCGCCGTGGATTTATCGCTGAACCCCGGGATCACCGCCATGCTGAAACAGCCGGAAGCGACGACGTACTACGACAAGCTGCGGATAACCGACAGTGTGCTGGACAAGCTGCATACTCCCTTTTTTACGGAAACCTATGTCACCCTGCTGGACAGGCACGGCAGTTGGATGAGCACGAAGTATGTGGGACCCGATTTGTATGAAACATATCTGAAGTCCGACTGGTACCGGCAAACGCTCCAAGAGCCTTACGGAATCAAATGGCTGGTGAACGACCGGGATCATTATCTCTACTATGACAAAAGCAGGCTGCTCACGCTCGTCAAAACGGTTACCGACGCCAACCGAAATATCGGCACTCTGCTGCTCAGCGTCAAGGACAGCGATTTGCAGAAAATGCTGGCCAAGCTGGAAGGCGAGGTCGTACTGCTGGACCAGACCGGCCGTATTATTTCCAGTTCGGTACCCCCGGGCATGGAAGAAATCTCGCTGCGTCCCGAATCGCTGCAAACGATTCAGACGTCCTCCAAAGGTCAGCTCATCATGGAAATCGGGGACAAAAAATGGATAGCGGGTTACGCGACGGTCGGCCTGACGGGATGGAAGCTCGTCCAATATATTCCCCATGAGACGGTATTCAGCGAAATTTATGAGCTCCGGCGGACAAACCGGCTTACGGTCGCGGGCATCGGGCTCGTGTTTATGCTCCTTGCCGTCACCGTTACCCACCGGGTCACCCGTCCGCTAAAATTGCTCAACAAAAAAATGAGCGAAATCGAGAAAAACGATTTCAACAGCTCTCTGCATGAAGCGGGACCGGCCGAAATTTCGACCTTGATCGCCACCTATAACGGCATGTCCGCGCAAATCCGCGATCTGCTTCGGCGCCTGAAAGAGGAATACCGGAAGAAGGAGGAAATGCGCTTCCGGGCGTTGCAGGCGCAGATTAATCCCCATTTTATATTGAACACGCTCAACAATATCAAATGGATGGCTTATATCCGCGAGGACCGGGAAGTGGGTGAAATGCTGTCCAGTCTCGGAAGCATGATGGAGGCGAGTATAGGAAGAGGGGAAACCCTGATTCCGCTGAAAGAAGAGCTGGACTATATCGGACATTACGTGACCTTGATGAAGCTGCGTTTTTCCGAAAAGCTGACGCTGCACGTGGATGTGCCTCCGGATTGCGGAGACCAGGAGATGATCAAATTGCTGCTTCAGCCCTTGGTTGAAAACAGCATCCGCCACGGCATCGAGCTTCTCGACCGCCCGGGCGTCATTGCGATCGGGGCGGAGGTCAGGCGGGAGCGGGGCCTCATGATCCTTACCGTGGCGGATAACGGCTGCGGCATAAGCGGGCTTAAGCTGGAGGCTTTGCGGAAGGAACTGGCGGTCCCGGACGGCTCCTCCCCGGGTGTCGGGCTGCGTAACGTGCAGGAGCGGATTCGCCTGCACTACGGGGGCGGTTACGGACTGGAAGTGGACAGCGAGGCGGGGGCGGGGACTACGGTCACCCTTAAGTTTCCGCTCAGACAGACAGGAGAAAGGAGAGACGGAACATGAAAATTATGCTGGTAGACGACGAGTTTCTCGTCCGGTTGGGGATCAAATCGCTGATCGACTGGGAGCGGCACGGATTCACGTATGCGGGCGATGCCCAGGACGGCCGGGAAGCATTGGCTCTTATCGGGGAAGTCAAGCCGGATATCGTGCTTACCGATATCGTAATGCCCCGGATGGACGGAATCGAGTTGATCGGGCACGTGAAGCGGGACTATCCGCACATTCATATGATCGTGCTCAGCAGCCATACGGATTACGATTACGTGCGGCAGGCGATGAAGCTGGGCGTGGAGGACTATATTCTCAAAGCTTCGCTGAAGCCGGAGGAGCTGGTGGACATGCTTGCCGGGGTAGCGGCCAAAATAAGGGCGGTCTCAGGGCTCCCCGGCTCCGGAGGAAGTATCGGGCGCCGAGGTTCGGCTTCGGCGGTACAATCCGGCCGGAGACGGTACGGGCAGCGGCGCCGGTACCCCGGGCGTGCTCCCGCTGCTGGATTTGGCAGCGCCGGAGTACGCTCCCGGAGCGGCTCGCGGGGAACGGCCCCCGGCCGGCTCCGGCGGAGGAACGGCAAGCGGCGGGGCGGCGGCAGAAGCTCTGGCGGAGCGGCACGGCGCGAGCGGCGCAGGCCGGAGCGAGCGGCCTGCGGCGGGCTCTAGGGGGGCAGCGGCAGCCGGCAGCCCGGCCGAAGATGCCCTGCCTGCCGCAAGTGCCGCCGGCGGGGAAGCCCCGCCCGGCTCCCTGCCCGCGGACGCCGCCCCGCCGCAGCCGGACCCGTTCGCGGATCGGCTGCGGCTGCTTGCCGTCCGCCCGGAGCCGATGTCCGGCGCTTCCGCGGCGCTGCACGACCGGCTGGCTCACCTCGTCCGGCTCCAGTTCGGCGGCCGGTTTGGGACGATGTTCCAGCCGGCCGGCACCGGCGACATCGCGCTGCTGATCCCCGCCTCCGGCACGGACGACGGCTCCGCGGAGGAAGCGAAGCGGCTCGGCGAAGAGCTCGCCGCGGCCGCGCGCCGCTTCCTGAACCTTGCCGTCGCCGGCGGTGTCAGCGGAGCGTTCAGCGGCCGGTCCGGGCTTGCGGGCGCCTACCGGGAAGCGGCGGCTTCGCTGGAGCGGTGCTTCTACGATGCCCGGCCCGGCATCCATGTGTATACGCCCCGGGGTATTCAGCGGGAGGGAGCGCCTCTTCTTACGCCGGAAGACGAGCGGCAACTGCGGGCCGCCGTCAGGCAGATGCATGCGGCGGGAGCGAAGGATCTTCTGCAACTGCTGTTCGACCGGATTCTGGAGTGGGCGGGTCCGGTCGAACAGTTCATGCCGTGGTGCCTCCGCCTCCTGCACACGATCCAGCAGGCGCTGGAACCGCATCACGCCGGAATGCTGGAGCCGCTTGAGCGTGAACTGCCCCTGTACAAGCAGGTGCTGGGTTTCCGTCATGTATCGGAGGCCAGGGACTGGTTCGGGCAGTTGATCGATTACGGCTGCGGACAGGGGGAAATTGTCGTGCCGGGCAGCTTCCGCGACGAAATACGGCAGTTGATCGGGTACGTCAATGTCCACTATGCGGAAGAACTGTCGCTGCGGCGGGCGGCGTCCATGGTCGCGATGAGCGAGAATTATTTAAGCTCCCTGTTCAAGAAAGAGACGCGGGTCGGTTTTACCGACTATGTGAACGGAATCCGCATCGAGAAGGCCGCCGAGCTGCTTGCGGGAACGAGACTGCCGGTGTATCAGATTGCGGAGAAAGTTGGCTTCGGGAATTTCAATTACTTCGGGCGGCTTTTCAAAAAAATAAAAGGGGAAAGCCCCCAGCAGTACCGCTCGAAATACTTGTGCGGAGGAATGCCCCGGACCGTCTGATCAGGCATGCGCCCTCGTGACGGCAGCGTAACCGGGGTTCTTTTTTCTTAATAAAATGAACATTTTCCGTAGAGGAGTGAACAGTGCGGCAAAGTCCGTAACAGAGTGAACATTTTAAAGGGAAGCGTTCCTGTCGGCGCAAGCCCGACCCTTCTATAATCAAAGATGTAAACGCAATCATGGAGAATGGAGGGGTGGTCTTGGCAGCTAAAACGATTCGCTCGGCCCGCTCGCTGAAGGGCAATTTCTGGGGTCTCTTTTTTATCGCGCCGTACGCGATCCTGTTCGTCTTATTCGAGATTTATCCCATTATAAAAGCGTTCTATCTCAGCTTTTTCGATTACGGGCTCGGCAAGCAGACATGGATCGGCGTGGAGAATTACACGAAGCTTTTTACCGACAGCGTGTTTCTGCGCTCGATCGCCAACACGTTCGGTTTTGTCCTCGGCACGGTGCCGCTGACGTTTCTGTTCGCCGTATTCGCAGCGGTTACGATTTACGGCAAGCATAAGCATCTGGCTTCTTTTTTCAGGGGTGCTTTTTATTTGCCCGTTATTACGTCGCAGGTCATTCTTTCGCTCATCTGGGCCTGGATTTACAGCCCGGTGAACGGCATCGCCAACTACACGCTGTCGCTGATCGGCATGCAGCCGGTCATGTGGCTGTCGGACGAAAGATTCGCGCTTCTCGCGCTCATTTTCGTCGTCGTGACCTTCAACGTCGGGCAGCCGATCATTCTGATCCTGGCCGCGCTGGGGAACATTTCCCCGGACTATTACGAGGCGGCCGATTTGGACGGCGCTTCCTCGTTCCGGAAGTTCTGGCACATCACGATGCCGCTGCTCAAGCCGACCTCGCTGTATATTATCGTCATGTCGACGATCTGGGCTTTCCAGACGTTCGTTGTGGTCCAGATGCTGACGGGCGGCGGTCCCAACTACGCGACGTCGACGATCATGTACCTGCTGTACGACACCGCTTTCGTATACGGGCAGCTGGGACTGGCTTCCGCGATGGGAATCGTCATTACGGCGCTCATTTCGGTCGTGGCTATCGCGCAGTTCAAGCTGATGAAGTCCGACGTGGATTTTTAAGAAAGGGAGGACCGTTATGGCAAAATCCGTTTACTGGGCGTACAAGCTCCTGTCCAACATCCTGCTTTATGCACTGGCCGCCGTATTCCTGTTCCCGCTGTACTGGATGGTCACCGGCGCTTTTAAAAACCAGTCGTCAACGGTAAAAATACCGCCGGACTGGTTCCCGACCTCTCCGACGCTGGTCAATTTCAAAAGCCTGTTCGAAGACGGCTCCGTGTTCTACTGGCTCTCCAACAGCGTGATCATCTCGGTCGTTTCGACCGTCGGCGTCTGCCTCGTCGCTTCGATGGCAGGCTACGCGCTGACCAAGCGGAAGTTCAAGGGCGCGGGGATCGTGTTCACCGTCATTCTCATCGCGATGTTCATCCCGCGGCAGATCACGCTCGTTCCGCTCTTTACGATGATGCGCGATCTGGGGCTCGTCAACAACCTGCTCAGCGTCATCCTGCCGGTGCTGACGATCCCGTTCGCCGTCTTCATGATGAAGCAGTTCAGCGATTCCGTTCCGACGGAGCTGCTGGAGGCGGGGCGGATCGACGGCTGCTCGGAGCTCGGCATCTTCTTCCGGCTGTTTCTGCCGATTGTGAAACCGGCCATCGGGGCCTTGGCGATTTTCGCCTTCACCTACGCCTGGAACGACTATTTGTGGCAGCTCATCATGCTCAGCGATAACACCAAAATGACCATGAACGTCGGCATCGCCACACTCGTTTCGGAATATGTCGCGAACTATGGCATGCAGATGGCGGCAGCCACGATCGGGTTCGTACCGGTGCTCGCGGTGTTCGTCCTCTTCCAGGGCTATTTTGTCAAAGGAATTACGCTGGGCGGCGTGAAAGGCTGACCGCCTTCCTCCGCCCGGTACAATGAGTTCCTGCGCGTGACCATCACGCGGATGGATGAATCCTGCATCAATCACTATGAACATATGGGGGAATTCTTTTGAAAAAGTTAGCGCTCACTCTGCTTACGTCCGCGCTTGTCGTCACTGCAGCCGCCGGCTGCGCCAAGTCCGGGGACAGCTCCGGCGCCCAAGGGTCGTCAGGCGGTGACGCCGGCGGTTCCAAAGAAAAGGTCGAGCTGACCTGGTGGGTCGATACCCGCGGCGACGTTCAGGCTGCCTACGACGAGATCAAGAAAGGCTTCGAAGAGGCGAATCCAAACGTCAAGATCAACATGGTCCGCACGCCGGACGACAAAATCAACGAACGGATTTCGATTGCGGCCAACACGAACGAAATTCCGGACATCCAGCAGGGCTCCTTTTTCTGGCCGCTCTCCTATGCGAAAAAAGGACTGCTCGTGCCGCTCGACGACATTATCGACAAGGCGGATTTTGAAGAAAAGACGCTCCAAAGCGTCTCCGTCGACGGCAAAGCGTACATCTATCCGAACAGCACGGTAGCGATCGGGCTCCTGGTGAACAAGGACTTGTTCAAGGAAAAAGGCGCGCTCGACCTGCTGCCGCAAAATATGCAGCCGTGGACGTACGACCAGTTTATGAAAGCGGCCAAAGCGGTGACGGACCCCGCCAAGCAGGTATACGGCTATGGCCTTTATGCCGGGGATACGGGCGGGGACCAGGGCAACCATTCGTTCCTGTGGGGATTCGGCGCGAAATCGTGGAATGAAGACAACAGCAAAGCGGTTCTCAACTCGCCGGAAGGGGCCAAAGGCGTCGAATTCATGACGAAGATGGTCGACGAAGGCGTTGTGCCTCCGGGAGCGGCCGGCCTCAAGGCAAGCACCGAATTCAGCGATATGTTCGTGCAGGGCAAGCTCGGCATGATGTTCGGCAATATCGGCAACCTGCCGGTGCTCAATAAAGCGTTTACCGAAGGCAACGCCAAGAAGTTCGAGGTCGACCTCGTGCCTTATCCGTCTCTCGACGGCCAAAGCTCCAACACCGTTCTGTTCGGGTATGGAACCTGGGCATGGAACACGAAGAACGAAACGAAGATGAAGTGGTCGAAAGAATTCGTCAAGTATATGAACACGCCGGAAAATATGGCCAAGATGGCCAAGGCGGAATCGGTCATCGGCGCCCGCAAATCCATGGCGTCGAACTACGCGGAAGGTACGCTTCAGAACAAAACCATCGGCCTGTTTAAATACGCGGGCAACATCGGTCTGTCCGTACCGGGCTACCCGGAAACGCGAAGCGCATTCTATCCGGAGCTGCAGGCGGCTTTCACGAAGAAGAAAACGGCCCAGCAGGCGCTGGACGATTGGGCCCGCAAAGCGAACGAAATTATCGCCCACACGTCCAAGTAGACTAAGGTCCGGCGGTGATTTCCGCCATGCGGAGCCAGACTGTGCGCGGGGAGCCGTGCACGGAATTTGATAAGCGAAGGTGCGAGAACGACATGATACTGGGAAGCCTCAACAACTGGAAGCAGGACCGCAAGTTTGCCCATCCCGCGCTGGCGGATGTCGTGGACCGGCTGGAAAAAATTCCGTTCCGGGAACTGGAGAACGGCAGGCATCCGGTCCGGGGAGAAGATATTTTCTTCACGATTATGGAACTGGAATCCAAAGATCCTGCGGAAGCAAAAGCGGAGAAGCACGAGCGCTACATCGACGTTCATTTCCTACTGGAAGGGATGGAGACTATCGGATGGTCGGCGGATAACGGAAAGAGCGCCGTAACGGAGCGCAGTCCGGAGCAGGATTACACCTTGTTCGAGCCCGCCGCGGAAGAAGAACGGCTCCGGCTGACTCCGGGGATGTATGCGGTTTTTTTTCCGGAGGATATCCACCGGCCCGGTTTAGGAAGCGAAGGCGGGGAAGCTCCTTCCCCGATTCGCAAAGCGGTGTTCAAAATCAGTACGGCCTTATTTGAAAAAGCTTAAAGGAAGAGACTGCGATGAGTCATCATTGCAGTCTTTTTTTCGTATATTTCGTCTAAGGAGTGGAAGATTGTTTGGGAGGGAAAAGAAGGAAGCCGCCTCGGACGGATCGAAAGTAGATACAACCCAATACAGAGAGCAGGTTAACCTGCCGGACTTACGGAGGACAAACGTGTGGACAAAATAGCGATCCTGTCAGACATTCATGGAAATATACCGGCTCTGGAAGCCGTGCTGGAGGATATCCGGCGCAAAGACATCACGAGAATTTTTTGCCTGGGCGATCTGATAGGCAAAGGACCGGATTCCGACCGTGCGGTCGATCTGATCCGCGAGTACTGCGAGGAGGTCGTCAGCGGCAACTGGGACGATTTCATCACCCGGGAAACGGAGATCGAGGACCTGAAGTGGCATCAGAACGTGCTCGGGAAAGAACGGCTGGAATACTTATCGGGGCTGCCTTTTTCGCTCGAATTTTATATGAGCGGCAAATACGTCCGGCTGTTCCATGCTTCGCCCCGCAGCCTGTACGAGCGCGTGCAGCCGTGGGACGAGCTGGAGAAGCGGCTATCTCTTTTCGAATCCTCCGATAAATGCCGGGAGGAGATTCCGGCCGATATCGCCGGCTACGGCGATATTCACAACGCGTACCTCCAGCATTTGTACGGCAAAGTGCTGTTTAATGCCGGAAGCGTCGGAAATCCGCTCGATCTGACCCAGGCTTCCTACGTCATTCTGGAGGGAAGCTTCGAGTCCCGGACGCCTGCTCCGCTCGAAATCCGGTTCGTCCGGGTTCCTTACGACATCGAACGCTCCGTCAGTCTGGCGGTGAATTCCGGGATGCCTGCGTTGGAAGCTTATATCAAGGAACTTCGTACCGCGAAATACCGGGGCATCAAAGACTAGAGGGCACAGATGCGGGAAGCGGGACGGAAGTCTTGTCTCCGATACGGAGCGGGGACAAGGGCTCCGCATTCCCGTCTCCACGGTCCCGGGCAAGAAAGAAGGAGACGTACATGTATGCTCATAGATGACTATATCTCGCTGAACTCGGTCGTTTGGCTGTTTCTTGCGGCGTTTATGATTCACGATTTCGAGGAAATCATTTTTGTGGAGCCGTGGATGAAAAAAAATTACAAGCGGCTCCGGCCGAGAGTTCCGGGACCTTGGCAGAGGCTGTTTCAGGAGATGTCGGGCGTCACATCATCGCAGTTTGCGGTGGCCGTGTTTGTTGAATTTATTCTTTTCGTGCCGGTTGCGTATTTGGCGGCGGAGCGGGGGATTTGGGCCCTGTTTATCGGGTTCAACGCGCTTTTGTTCATTCACGTGTTTACCCATCTGGGCCAGTCGGTTCTGCTGAGAGCCTACACACCCGGCGTGGTGACGGCCGTAATGGTTGTCCTGCCGTATTCGGTTTATTTGTTCTACAGGCTGCTCCGAGACGGGGCGGCCACCTGGCAGGATCTGCTCGTCTGCGCGCCTTCGGGACTGCTTCTGCTGCCGGTCGTGCTGGCCGGGCATAAGCTCGGGAAGAAGGTCGTGCCGGCCTAGAGCCCGCCCGGTTTCGGGAAGCGGCCGTCACCCGTCATCGCAATGCTTGATCGAACAGGAGGTAGGAGGATGGATAGTCCCATTCACAACAAAATTCGCACCGTCTTTATTCCGGTAAGCGATATCGGACAAGCGGCGGCCTGGTATAGCGGCATACTGGGTCTGCCTCCGGACGGAGAGGTGCTGTTTGGCCATCTGTATGTGCTGCCTATGCAGGGGGCCGGCATTGTGCTGGACAGCAAAATTTACTCGCCGGAGGCGATTTTTAAAACGCCCGTCGTTCAATTCGCGACCGGGGATATCGAGCGGTCCTACGCATACTTGAAAAGCCGTGGCGTCCGGCTGGTCACGGGGATCGAGAACGGACACTGGTTTACTTTTGCGGACCCCGACGGGAACCTGCTGATGGTCTGCCGATGAAGCGCCGGTTCGGAAAACCGAAAGCCGCGGACGTGCTGCTCGCACTGACCGTTTTGAGCGCTCCCTTTTTGTTCAGAGGGCGGTTCGGGATGTTGCTCTTCTGCGCCGCAGTCGTTCTTTTGCTGATTATCCGGAAGATTGATTTCAAGAAGTACGCCAAGCTCCGGAAAACGCTGTGGGCGGGTTCGCTGCTGATCGGCCTTTCTTTCGTCGCCGTAGAATCGTTCGTGATCTCGCAAATGGGTGCCGACGAAGCCGAATCATCGGGAGCGGACACCGTTGTCATTTTGGGATCGGGGCTGAAAGGATACGAGCTGTCGCTCACGCTTCAGCAGAGGCTGGATGCGGCGCTTCCTTACATCTCCGGGAAAAAGGACGCTGCCGTGGTCGTTTCGGGCGGGCAGGGCCCTGGCGAGAATGTGCCGGAAGCGGTGGCCATGAGGGACTACCTGGTGAAGAAAGGGATTGCGGAAAACCGGATTTTTCTCGAAAGCGTATCGACAAGCACCAGTGAGAATTTGAGGTTCACCAAAACCGTTTTGAAAGAAAAAGGCGTCACGGATCCGAAAATCCTCATCGTCACTAGCGACTATCACATGTACCGGGCCAAGCTGCTGGCGAAACGGGAAGGCTATGAAGCGTACGGTCTTTCGAGCCCGTCACCGGCGCATCTCAAACCGGTCAATATGATCCGGGAGTACTTCGCCATGATCAAGACGTGGATAAGTTGATCCGGGGGAAAGTGGGGGTCTACATGTTTGAAGTCCAAACCAAGAAGCTCGGCTCGCGTCCGGATGGACGTCCGGTTGATACAAAGCCGCTGATACGGTCGAATAAATTTATAACCGTTACGGAAAAAGGAGATCTGTATACGCTGGATACCGCGACGGATGCGGTGGAAAAGCTCTGTTCCATCGAATGCCCGGAAATAGATTTCGGGGAAAGTGTGACGATTGAGATTTCGGTACAAGAAGATTTCCTCTCGGTCGTCAACACGTATGGCAAGCACGGAGTACTGGTCGATTTGGCGCGAAAAAGAATAGTGCGTGCTTTTGAAAGGGACGACTATCATTTCAAGCAGTCGAAGTTTCCTACCGCTTTTCTGGAACATAATAAACGCACCTTGTTTGTGCACGGTACGGCATGGAATCGTCTCGATATTACGGACGTTCATACCGGAGAATCCGTGATCCCGCGACCGGATGCGGAATTCGATGCGGATGAGAACGGCTCCGGGGAAGCCGGGCATTACCTGGATTATTTTCACGGACAACTTCTCGTATCGCCCGGAGGTGACTGGATAGCAGATAACGGCTGGATATGGCATCCTGCGGGTTCCGTTACGGCGTGGAATGTACGGAATTGGTTAACGGAAAATGTTTGGGAATCCGAGGATGGGGAAAGCAGAAAAACGCTTTGGTGGGGCAAATACGACTGGAACGAACCTATCTGCTGGGTCGGAAAAACAAAAATCGGAATCATCGGGCGTTATGATCCCGGGCTGTTGGCGGATGAGGAAGAAATGCCGCTTTCTGAGGATTTTCTTTTGAGAATTATGGATGTACGTGACGGGCTGGAGTCAGTCTCTTTCAAAATCGTTCCCGGTGAGCTCTATTACGACGACTATATCTACTGCTCATCTCCGGATAAAGGATTAACAGTTTATGATCCAGGTTCGGGAAAAGAATTGTACGCCAATGCGGGCTTAACCGCAGCTGCCTATCACCCGGGATCCAAGCAATTTTTGACTGTGAACGAATACGATCTTACCGTTTTTACGGTTACACGAAATCCTGAATAACATCTCCGGAGGTGCCGAGAATGTCTTTAACGGATATTACCCCTATTTTGCGCATATTCGATGAACATAAGGCCAAACAATTTTATATGGAGTTTCTGGAGTTCACGCTGGATTGGGAGCATCGTTTCGAGCCCGGCATGCCCTTGTACATGCAGATTTCCAAGGATAAAATCATCCTTCACCTCAGTGAGCATCACGGGGATTGCAGTCCCGGGGCGACGCTGCGCATCGGAGTTTCCGGCGTTGAAGACTTGCAGAGGACGCTGGCCGGCAAAAATTATCCCTACGCCAGGCCCGGGATCGTGCGCACGCCTTGGGAAACAACTGAATGCACGGTGACCGACCCGTTCGGAAACAAGCTGATTTTTTTCGAGTAAAAAAAGGCTGCCGTGCCCTCTCAAAAAACGTCCGGTTGCAGACCGGTCTTTTTTTGGCTATTATTTTACTTACCGGTAAGTAAAATAATAGCCAAGGAGGATTTTTATGCTGGCTGTAAAAAAAGAATCGCGAGTTGAAGGACTGGATTTGGCCCGGGCTTTATCCATCTTCGGAATGATCGTGGTGAACTACAAGATCGCGATGATGGCGGACGGAAGCGGACCCTCGTGGCTGGCCGCATTCGCGGGCTTGTTCGAAGGGAGAGCCTCCGCGGTTTTTGTCGTGCTGGCGGGGATCGGCATTTCCCTGATGACCCGAAAAGCGCGGCGGGGCGATGAGTCCGAGCTGGCGAAACAGAAACTGATCATCCGCAAAAGGTCCGCCTATTTGCTTGCGCTCGGACTGTTTCTGCTTGCAGCGGGATGGACGGCCGATATTTTGCACTACTATGCCTTGTTTTTGTTTGCGGCATCTTTCTTCCTCCGTTCATCCGGCCGCTTCCTTGCGGGCACGGCCGCTTCCGCCGTAGTGGCGGGTCAATGCGCGCAGCTCGCGTTTGATTACAGGGCGGGATGGGATGCCTCTTTTCATGCGTATACGGATTTTTGGACGGCCGGGGGTTTTATCCGGAATCTGTTCTTTAACGGGTTCCACCCGGCGCTTCCCTGGTTTGCTTTTTTTGTAACGGGGATGCTGATCGGACGGCTGGATCTTACCGATTCTTCTATGCGTATCAAGCGGATGACCGCCTCCCTGATCCTTTTCGCCGGAAGCGAACTGATCTCGCGGCTCGCCATACAGATGAGTGCAACTTCCATAGGGGACGAGGGAGCACGCTATCTTTTTGAGACGAAGCCGATGCCGCCCAATCTGCTGTATATGGTTTCCGCAGCGAGTTCGGCCCTGCTGATCATTCTTTTTTGTAATTATATGATGGAGAAGATGCCCGGGCGGCGGGTGATTACGGCTCTTGTCCAAACCGGACAGATGGCGCTGAGCCACTATGTTTTGCATGTCCTTGCGGGCTTGGGTCTTCTGGAGGCGCTGGGGGTGCTGGAGAACGGCTCTCTGCCTTTCTCGGTCTCGTATTCTATCGGCTATTTTGCCGCTGCGGTCGGGGTGAGTTTTCTCTGGAGACGCAAATTTTCGAGAGGGCCGCTGGAAGCCTTGATGAGAAAGCTGTAAGGAAAGGGACTTATATTAGACGAAGGATGAAACTGAATGTATAATTGTGGAAAATAGAGGCGGAAGAAGCAGTTCTGGCTGTATTTATGCAGAAACGTGCTCAGGAGCTTGTAAGGGCTGCCGTTGTTTCCGGCAAGCTGCCAAACATTACAGTGGAAATTAGGGGGATGAGCAGGAATGAGCAGGTATATCCAGCCGAATTTAGCGGCATGCGCGTTATTGACGATCGATACCCAGAATGATTTCAGCCTTCCCGGAGTTCCGGCCGAGATTCCCGGCACGATTGAGGTGCTGCCCGTTATGAGCCGGATCCTTGAACAGTGCCGGGCCAGTGGCATTCCGGTTATTCACGTGATCCGGATCTACGAACGCGACGGCTCGAATGCGGATTTGTGCCGCAAAGAAAGGATCGAGGCCGGAGCGGCTGTCGCTGCGCCGGGGACAAGGGGCGCGGATCTCGCGGATGCGATAAAGCCGCCTCAATCGGAGGAGCTTCAGTTCGATGCGCTGCTCGGCGGAGAGATCCAGGAGATCGGGGAGCGGGAGTGGGTTGTATACAAACCCCGCTGGGGAGCTTTTTACAACACAAAATTGGAAGAGTTTCTGAAGGAGCGGGGCATCGACACGCTTATTTTCACGGGCTGCAATTTTCCGAACTGTCCCCGGACGAGCATGTACGAGGCGAGCGAACGTGATTTCAAAGCGATCATGGTGGAGGACGCCATTTCGGGCGTGTACGAGAAGGGGAAGGAGGAAATCCGCAATATCGGAATTTCGGTTTACGATTCGGCTTCCTTAATCCGGGATCTCGGCCAAGCTTTCGCGCAAAATACGAATCGTACTGCGTCTGATCGGACAGCTTCTTCCTCATCCTGAAACGGCACAGTTTTCGATGAGCCGGAGCGTTTTTCCGTGCCTAGCGGAGCAAGTTCCTTACCTGCATAAAGCTAAAAGATGGCGGGATTCACAGCCATCTGCACGTTTTTTGGAAGAAATAATTCTGCCTATGATACATTGATTCGGATTTCTTTCGTACTAAATCGGCATCAAATGAGTACTTGGATTGCATTATACCTGCAAACGACGCTGCGCTTCTGTATATCCGGGATGAATAGATAATAGATCCGGGAAGTCAGTCGACTGTTCTCATCAGCTTTCAAGCCGCAAGGAGGTTGGAAATGAAAATCGCATTTATCGTGTTTGACGGGATCACTTTTCTGGATTTTATCGGCTTCTACGATGTTGTCAACCGGCTCCGCCTGTTTGACGAGACGAAAGGAACGACATGGGATATTTGCGCGCTTGCGCCGGAGGTAAAGGATGAGCAGGGCTTGACGATCCGTGCCGGCAAAATAAAACCGGACCTGTCGGAATATGACCTGCTGTTTGTTCCGGGCGGTCTCGGGACGAGAAAGCTCAGGTTCCGAAGCGAATTCGTGGACTGGCTTAGGCAGGCGATTGAAGTCAAACATGTGGTTTCGGTATGCACGGGTTCGCTTTTGCTCGGGGCGGCGGGATTTCTGGAGAACAGGAAAGCAACCACGCATCCGAAAGCTTATGAGCTGCTGGAACCGTACTGCAAGGAAGTGGTCCGGGCCAGAATCGTTAAGGACGGACATATCGTCACGGGTGCAGGGGTATCGGCATCCATCGATCTGGGGCTCTATGTAGTCGAAATGCTTGCCGGGCGTGAAGCTTCGGACCAAGTGAAGGAACAGATCGATTATCCGTACGAGCGAAGCGGGATGGTAGAGGTTTAAGAGCGCTGTTTAAGGACTGATTTTGGACAGTTTAATTAACAAATTTGTTAAAAATAAACAGTATTTATGTGCTACACTTATTTCCGTACTGTTCCTAAGGAAGTGGTATTGATTTCAGAAAACAAGGAGAAGGAGAGAAGATGATGAAAAAGAAGTACATGACCCTGTTGGGTGCATGCGGTTTGGCCGCAGCGTTGGGAGCGACGAGTTACGCTGCCGGCGGAGTAGAGAAAATCGAAGCTTATCTCAACCACGATATCAAAATCACGCTCGACAATGAAGCCTGGACCGCGAAAAACGGGGAAGGAAAAACGCTGGCCCCGGTCATTATCGACGGCACTTCCTATGTTCCGGCCAAAGCGGTCGTGGAAGCGATGGGTGGTCAAGTCCAGTGGAACAATGACGCGAAAACGATCGCGATCACGTCCGTTCCCGGCAAAGACGCACCTGTTTCTCCTCCGCAATCCGGCGAGACGGACAGAGACAAGCAGATCGCGCAAAAAATTGCCGAGATCAAAGAGAAGTTGAAGCCGAGTCTGACCCGGGAAGAAGCGGCGGACCGGCTCCAAGTCAAACTTGAAGATGCCACCGACAACGGAGATGTTGAAAATGGCAGCGATTCTTTCTCCAAAGTTTATTACTTCAAAGAGGCCGGCTACGAACGCCCTGAGGGGACTCCGGATCATGTAATTGATTTCGAAGGCTTGAATAACAAAAAAATCGGAGCGAGTTTATTTATCGGCTGGAAAAACGATAAACTGCACTTTTACTCCATCTCCTACGTGAACCCGGCCGACAATAAGGTATACTTATTTTCGGTGGGTCCGGACGGAACATCGGATGACAGTCCCGCCACCAACTGAATCTAAAAAGTTGATAAATTGTAGGGCCAAATCGTATCCCGATTTTCGAAACTGGGTTAGAATGGGATAGAATTCCATTAAGCCCTGCGAATAGGGTATGTCCAAGGTGAGAACATTGAAAAAAACCGTTATTTTTATCGTCGCTATCGTGGTCGTTATGGCTACATCCGCTTCGGCTTACGCACATCCCGGAAGATTGGACAAAAACGGGGGCCACAACTGCTCCGCGAAATCTAAACAAAAAGGGTTATGCAGCGGGTATCACTACCACAAAAAGAAGTAACAACAGGCCTGCTTCGGAGACAAAACAAGATCTTTCATGAAGGCCGGTCCCTACGAAGTAAACCGACCCCAAAAATCATGCCAAACGAGCTGTCCCTTATGGGGTCAGCTTGTTTGGTTTATATGGCAGGGACGGACACTGCCCTGCCTATGGAACGGGATGCAGATGCTCCCTCGTCCGGTATGGGAGCGGACCGCCGAAATCATCAGTCCGGAAGGGCTTGGGGATTCTCAGCCCCGAAACGGTTTTTTCTGGTTCGTACAGGACCGTCCGCGCTCCTTGACGGAATTGGAGCCCGAGCTTCCTGCGGGTTCTTATCAATCTCTCGGAAGCACGGGCTGCGCCTGCCTCGTTATCCCGGAGAAGGAAGCCGTTGCGGTCCGCATGTATAACCAGACAGGGCCGAATCCCGGCGGATATAGCTATCTGGATGACATACGGACGTTCGGAAACATCGTGTATGGCTGCCTGAATGGTATCAACCTGTGGGCAGACCGGTCTCCGTAAATTTATCCGCATCCGCCCAGTCCCCGGCATCCGTCCCGGCATACAGTATAGGAGCCTACTTAAGGAAGAGGAGTGAATGCAGCATGGGATTTTTCTTCCCTCAAGGATCGTTTACACAGCCGCAAGGAAGTCAGGGGTTTCAAGGCGGCCAGGGACCGTTCTTTCCGCCGGGAGGAGGACTGGGCCAAGGTTCGTTCTTCCCGTTTCCCGGCCAGGGACCGGGAACGCCTCCCCCGCCGGGAATTCCGGGATTTCCCGGGGGCAGCCCGGGCCAGCAGGCGCCGACGGCGCCTCCTCCGCAGTTCGAGCCGCAGGTGACTCCCTTTGCGGTTGATCCGGGCGCCATCTCCGGCTGCCTGTTCCGCAATACATTCATCTGGCTGGACAACGGCAGCCGGTTCTGGTACTTCCCGACCTTTGTCGGCCGCACTTCGGTAGCCGGTTTCCGCTGGACGGGGTTCAGATGGGTCTTCTTCGGAATCGATCTCCGGCGGATCAGCTCGTTCACCTGTTTCTAAAAACAGGCGGCCGGCTCTGACAGGCCTGCACATTTATGAAGGATATCCGAACTTTAGTGTTCCGGATATCCTCTTTTTATGAACCGGAAAGAGGAAGGCGCACGTGCATATCGAAGGTATATATGGAAGGGACATACAGAAGAACCGAGGAGGAGGGAGAACAGCCATGAATGATAAGGGCCTCCTGTCCGGTATTCTGGCCGCTTACCCGGTCCGCGAGCCGTCCGTACGGTTTATCCGGCACAATGAAAACAGGACCTACCGGGTAACGGACGGAATCACGGGGCAATCTTACCTGCTCCGGATACATAAGCCGGTTACGGACAAGCTGTACGGGCTGCAGCATACACTCGAAGGGCTGCAGGCGGAAATGCAGTGGCTGGCCGATCTTGGCGCCGGTACGGGGATGCGGGTACAGAAGCCGGTCGCAAGCCATGCGGGCGAATGGGTGACGTCTGTAAACCTTGAAGGGGAATCCGGATCGCAATCCGCCGTATTTTGTACTCTTCTCGAATGGATCGAAGGCCGGGATGTCGGTCATGGTGAATCTTTTTCCCGGGAGAGGGTAAGAGAGCTTGGCCGGCAGCTCGGTATCATGCACGAGTTCTCGCAAACCTACGCCGGGGCCGCCGAATTGAAGAGACCCCGCTACGCGGATGCGGAACAGAACGAGGAGATGCTCGCACGAATCCGGTCGGGGCTTTCTATGGGTCTTTTCAGGGAAGAGGACCTGGAGATCGCCGGCCTGACTTTTGCGCGCATAGCGGACAAGCTTGAGCGGCACAGCCGGTCCGGGAGTACTTGGGGACTGATTCACGCCGATATCAATAAAGGCAATCTCATTGTGACGGAGCATGGCTTTGCGTTCATCGATTTCTGCCTGTTCGGACACGGGTATTACGGATATGATCTGGCGGGCTGCTCGCTCACCGTACAAGCGGAATCGAGAGATTCCGTGCTGGAGGGGTACTCGCTTATCCGGCCAGGTGCCGCCGGGGAGCGGCCGGATCTGCTGGAGGGGTTTATGCTCCTGTCGATTTTCGGTTTTTATTCGTTCCATTTACATAATCCCGATAAGCATCCGTGGATGAAAGAAAGGATGCCTGCTTTCTGTAAAAATTACTGTGTGCCTTTTCTTGAGGACCGCAGCCTATTTTATACCTTTTGAAAGAAACGAAATTATCCCTGCATCACGCAAAAAATATTAGGCCGCAGGCCGCAAGGAGGTTAACGACCATGACTCAAGGAGTGACGATTCATGAACTGGAATCGATGGATGGGAATGTTCTGAACGATTTGACGGAGTTGCTGATCCGGGTAGTGGAGGATGGGGCTTCGATCGGATTTTTGCCGCCGGTAAGCTGGGAAGACGCGAACACTTACTGGAAAAAAGTGATTGAGCCGGGCGTATTGGCCTGGAACGCCGTATGCGACGGCAAAATCGTCGGCACCGTCCAGCTTCACCTGGCGATGAAAAGAAATGCCACGCACCGGGCGGAAGTCGTCAAGCTGATGGTTCATCCCGAATACCGGCGAAAGGGCATCGCTCATATGCTGATGAAAGCTTTGGAGGAAACGGCGGCGGAGGAGGGAAGGTCGCTTCTTGTGCTGGATACCCGTGAAGGAGACGCGTCCAACAAACTGTACAAATCTTTCGGTTATATGGAGGCGGGCCGCATCCCGCATTTCGCCAAATCGTCCGACGGGAGTCTGCACACGACGATCTTTTATTACAAGCTGATCTAGGAGAAACCTACATGACCGAACCTGATGATTTTGTAATCAACAGCGGGGACGTTATCTACCGAAAAGCGGTGGTCCCGGATGCTCCCGGAATGGCCCGGCTGTCCGTTCAGCTTGGTTATCCCGCCAGTGAAAACCGGCTTGCGGAGAGGCTCGAATACATTCTCAGTCTCCCCCGATCACGTCGTACTTACGGCGGAATACGAAGGAGAGATCATCGGCTGGATTCACGTCCATGCCCGCTGTTTGCTGGAATCCGAGCCCTTTGCCGAAATCGCCGGATTAATCGTGGAGCGCAAATTCAGAGGTCAGGGAATCGGGCGGACACTCGTAAAACGATGCGGGGAATGGACAAGCTCAGCCGCACTCGGCAAGCTGCGCGTCAGGATGAACGTAAACCGGCAGGACGCGGTTTCGTTCTATGAGCAGATGGGATTTGAGCCGGTCAAAACCCAGCGCGTTTTCGATAAAAGCATCCGGCCCCGTTTTAAATAGCCGGCCTGTTCAAACCGTAACCGGAGGAAGTGGATCATGACAAAGCTGGAAGAAGCCATTCGGCTGAGAGAATCGGGACGGCATGAGGAAGCACGGGCTTTACTGCTGGAACTTGTCAGGGAGGAGCCGCTTGTTCCTTCCAACTGGTACCAGTGCGCCTGGATTCATGACGCCATGGAGCTGGAAAAGGAGGCCGCGCCTTTCTATGTGAAAGCGCTGGAGCTGGGCCTGGCGGGTGAAGAGAGACGGGGCGCCTGGCTCGGTCTGGGCAGCACGTACCGGGCGCTGGGTGAGTAAGAGTCGGCCCGGACATGTTTTCTTCAGGCGATCCGGGAATATCCGGAAGCCCGGGAATTTCGGGTTTTTTATGCGATGACGCTGTACAACCTTGGCGAACATGCGAAGGCTATGGAGCTGGTGCTCCGGCAGTTGGGCGAAACGAGCGGGGACGAAGGAATCGCTTCTTACAAAAAAGCCATTCTTTTTTATGCCGACAAATTAGATGGGATCTGGAAGTGAAACGCGAATTGCCAAATGGAAGGTTCAAATAACGGAAAGGAGCTGGCAGCTCTGACGAACAACGTCATCCATACCGTTCTTGCCGTCGTGCTGGCCATCGTCTCTTTTTTTACCGGGGAAGTCGTAACGTTCATTATGCTCGGGTTTATTCTGATGAGCCTGATCACGATTACGGCCTATCTGCGCAAAATTTACGAGACGCTGAATCGTATGGCTTCGGAGAAAGATCGCCCGCCCGGTCCTCCCGGGCAATAAAAGGGCGAGCCGCCGCCAGATCATTTGACGGAATTGCTGGCCGCAGCGAAACAAATGCCGCAGATTTGCGTACGATCCTAGTACGGGGATGAGGCAACCGGCTTCCGATTTGTCAAACATTTGACCGGGCCGGAGTACATAAAGGAGTGAGTTCATGCTTACAAAACCGCCGCACGAAGAATATCCCGCTTATTACGAAGCGTACGTTAAGCTGGTTCAGGAAGGAAATCTCGCCGAAATTCTGGTCGAACAGCTTCAAACCACGACTGAGCTGGTGCAGTCCCTTACGGAAGAAACGGGGGATTACAGATACGCTCCGGGCAAGTGGAGCATCAAAGAAGTACTGGGCCATGTGGCCGATACGGAACGGATCATGGCCTACCGCATGCTCTGTATCGCTAGAGGGGACCGGACGCCGCTTCCGGGTTATGACGAGAACGAATATGTGGCGGGAGCGTCTTTTGCTGAAAGCGGCCTGTCCGACATTCTCAAGGATTATTCCGCCGTCCGCTGTTCCACGCTGACCTTGCTGCGGGGTATAACGGAAGAGGCTTGGCTCCGGACCGGAACGGCCAATAACGGCCTCATATCCGCCAGAGCGCTCGCCGCGATCATAGCCGGACACGAGCGGCATCATATCGGGATTATTCACGAGAGATACCTTCGGGCCGAGTAAGGCTATTTACGGCAGATTTTTCCGGATCGCATGACCGAAGGCCTTTGCAGGCAAAGACCGGACGACAAAACCTAAGACACGGCAGGTTTTCTCGTCTTTTTTATTCCCGGCGGGCCGGAGAGCGGAGGGGCTTAACGGACGAACATGTCAACCTGCGCCGGCAAGCGGCAAGGCAGGCCTTTATCAGCGATCACGAGGCTGCCAAGACAGGGCTGATCCGGGAAAGACAGTTTGTTAAACCGGGAAAGGAAGCGGTATACATGACGACAATCGCCTTTATAAGGCACGGCAGCACGCACTGGAACAAAGAAGGAAGAGCGCAGGGAAGCTCCGATATTCCGCTCGATGAGGAAGGGCTGGCCGACGCGGAAAAGCTGGCGGAACGGATCGGGCCGGAGCAATGGGACTATATTTACTGCAGCCCGTTGCTCCGCGCCAAACAGACGGCGGACAAGATCGGCGGACGTGCCGGGATTCCGGTGTGGAGCGACGAAAGAATCCGTGAAGCCGGCGGAGGGGAAATCGAAGGCACAACCGAGCAGGAACGTATCGCGAAATGGGGTGCGGGCTGGAGAGAGCTCGATCTGGGCATGGAAAAGCCGGAACACGTCATAGCCCGTGGCGGTTCTTTTCTGGAAGAGGTATTGAGCAGACATAAAGGCAAAAAGATAGTAATCGTCAGTCACGGCTCTTTTATCCGGACGATGCTGAAACATGTGCTGCCCGATTCCGGATACGACGGGCATTTATCGAACACATCGGTCACGACTCTGGTTCTGGATGACCGGGACTGGACCTGCGGATTGTACAACTGTACGAAGCATCTGGAATAAAACAGGACAAGAAGCGATGGAAAAAGAAAGGGTGGGGGCATGAATATTTTAGTGAAGCCGCTCGACAGCGAAGAGCTTAAAGTGATCTGGATGCAGGCTTTCGGCAAGCACGGGCTGGACCGGGAGGCCGCCTACTACGATCAATGCCTTCATGAAAATGTGCTGGGTACCCGTGTCACCCTTCTCGCTTTCGTGGAAGAGATTCTGGTCGGCTGCGGACACTTGAAGGTGGAATCGGAGTATGCGTATTTCCGGGAGCGGCGGATTCCGGAGATCAATGATTTGAATGTTTTTCCCGACTACCGCCGCAACGGAATCGCAACCAAACTGCTGGAGCAGTTCGAGGCGCTGGCAAGCGAAGATTTTCACCGGATCGGGCTGGGGGTCGGGCTTTACAAAGACTACGGGGCGGCGCAGAGGATTTACTGCCGGAGAGGTTACGTGCCGGACGGCAACGGCCTTATGTCGGGCAACCGGGAGGCGGCCGCCGGTGAGATGGTGCGTGTGGACGATGACCTCCTCCTGTATCTCGTCAAGGACCTGCGGCTGGATTCGTTCTATAATCTGCACGCCGGGAAGGCGGAAATCCAGCCTTTTTTGAATCACTGATCCGTTCTGTAAAACGGCCCCGCCCGTTGCCGCATGGCGCCGACTTCCGGTCCGCCGGGGTTCTCTGCGGATTATTGGCCGTGACCGGCCGTCTCCGCCGTGGCCGCCCGGAAGCGCCGAACCGCCGAACCGCCGCCGCGCGGGCCGTCCCCAATCCGCCGTTATCCCGGCGGATTATTTGCGTTCCGCGCCCGTCTCGCCGCTCACGGCTGCCTGCGGCGGTAACGGACGGGGGAGCAGCCGGTCATCTGCTTGAAGGTCCGCCCGAAATGAGTCAGGCTGTCGAACCCGACGCGCTCGCAGATCTCAAGCACCTTCCAGCTGGTCTCCCTGAGCAGGGCGCACGCTTTTTTGATCCGGACGTTATTGATGTATTCGATTGCGGTATAGCCGGTCACTTCTTTAAAAGTGCGGCTGAGATGGGAAGGGCTGATTGCGAACGTCTGCGAGAGATCTTCCAGCGTAAGCCGCTCGTAAAAGCGGTTGTTGATGTACTCCACGAGGGCGTAAATTTTTTTGTGGGTGGGCGATGCGCCGCTCCCGGCCTGCTCCCCTTCCGCTGCGCGCACCTTGCGGTTCATAAACAGCAGCAGCTCCATCAGCAGCACTTTCTGATACTGCTCGAACCCGATCTGTTTGCGGACGCCTTCATGGAGCATTTTATGAAAAAGCTCCTCCGTAAACGTCTGCTCATATCCGGAAAGGTTGACGGCATGAAAGTCCGCAGAGAAAAAGGACAGAAGCTCCCCGCCGTCTTGCAGACGGAAAAAATCGTGAAGAAATTCCTCTTTGAAAAGCAGCGTAACGCGCTCAAAGACGGCGTCGCCCGCGTTAACCAGCTGATGAGGCACGTTGGCGTTGATGAACAGAAGCACGCCGCCTACGACTTGGTACGTTTTGTCCCCGATAAAGTAATACAATTGACCGGATACGAGATACATCATCTCGAAAGCGTCGTGGGTATGGCGCGACGGCATACTCGTGTATGCGAGCTCCTTGCGGCTGATATGCAGAGAACCGCAGTCATAACAGACGTTTTTCAATTGAACTCCTCCTCGCCCGTGGGTGTCTCTATTCAGTGTAGCGCGTCCTCCGGCTTCTTTATAACCCTATCGCCCCAAATCACATAAAAAAACAAAAAAGGTAATAAAAAAGAACAGCAAAATAAGGTGTCTTTTTCTTCTTACTGGAGGATATGTGCAGAAAACGGAAACCTATTCGCTTATAATAAAGGAGTGATATTTCTACATAACGGTTTAGGAGGAAAAATATGGTTAAAAAAATATTCGGTATGCTGTTGACTTCGGCACTGGTGTGCGGCAGTCTGGGAGCCGGTACGGGACACGCGCAGTCAGAACGCGCTTTGCCGGCGGAGAAGAAGGAAGTCAAAAACGTGATTTTGTTTATTACGGACGGAATGAGCTTGTCGGACGTGAATTTGACGAGGTGGGTGCAGGGCGGCAAACCGCTGGAAATGGACGCTTATTTCAAAGGGCTCGTCCGGACGTACGCGTCGGATTCGCTGACGACGGACTCGGCCGCGGGGGCCTCCGCTTACGCGACCGGTCATAAAGTGAAGAGCGAGACGGTATCGATCACGCCGGACAAGGTCACGATGCCGTTCATCGACAAGCGGAGCGAACAGGAGGCGGCCAAGCCTCTGCCGACTCTCCTGGAAGCGGCCCGCCTGAAGGGCAAGGGAACGGGGCTCGTCTTCACATGCGAGCTCACGGACGCTACGCCGGCGGTCTTCGCCAGCCATGCCGAAAGCCGGGACAACGCCCATTCCATCGCGGAGCAGATGGTGTACAGCGGCGTCGATCTCGTGCTGGGAGGCGGGTCGGGCTATCTCGTGCCGGGCGTCGATGAAATCAACCGCAAGGACGGGGAAGACCTCACGAAAGTGCTGAAAGCAAACGGTTACGAGTATGCAACGAGCCGGATCGATCTGCTCAGTTCGCAGACGAACAAGATTTGGGGGCTTTTTAACGAGGGGGCTCTGGACGCCGACCTGGACCTGGACCCGCAGAAGCAGCCGACTCTGGCTGAAATGACGACCATCGCGGCGAACAAGCTTTCTTCCAATGAGAACGGGTTCTTCCTGATGGTGGAATCGAGCCAGATCGACTGGTTCGGACACGACAACGATCCGGTAGGCATCGTCACCGAGACGCAGGCCTTCGACCGTGCGCTGAAAGCGGCGATCGATTTTGCCAAAAAAGACGGAAACACCGCGGTTATTTCCGTATCCGACCATGCCACGGGCGGAGTTAATATGACGAACTATGACACGATGAAGGATCTTCAGCCTATCTTTACGAAAGCCAAGCACACGAGCTACGGGCTGGAGGGCCGAATTAACGAATCCAACTACAAGAAGATGCTGGAAGAGGAATACGGACTTTCCGACCTGACGAAGGAACAAGAAGAAGCCGTCAAAAAAGGGCTGAAAGACAATCTTTCCCCGGTGATCGGAAGCCTATTGGGAGAGCGGGCAGGCGTTTCGTTCTCCACCGGTGACCATACCTCGGAAGAGGTCGGACTGTTCGCTTACCATCCGAACAATTTCCTTCCGACGGATTACGCCAAAAGCGGCGTGGTCGAGAACACGGACGTCGGAAAATACCTCCAGCTGATCCTGGGGCTGGACCTGCCCGTGCTGGAAAATACCCTTTTCCTTCCCGCCAGTGACCTGGAAGCCAAAGGCGCCAAAGTCAGCCTGGACAAATCGGATAAGGAAAACCCCGTAGTCGTGGTGACGAAAGGGACGAAGACGATCAAGCTCCCGGTAGACAAAAACACCGCCCTGTCGGACGGCAAGACGATCAAACTGGGCACGCCGACCCTGCACATCAAAAATAAAATTTGGGTGTCCAAGGACGCGGCGGCTTTGATTCAATAACCGGACATAGTTAATGATGATAATCGGCCTTTTAGGTCGATTATTTTTTTGTTTAGAGAGAGTTATATAAGAGTCATTTCCTGAATAATAACGGCATATCTCTATTTCGTGCGGTATCCGGGAGCTATTCACGTCTGAAGAACAAGTTTATTTTCCTTCTAAAACGGTATAGTACAAAAGATCGCTGCCATAGGAATAGGGAAGGAAATTTATTCCTATGGAGGTGCTATCGTTGCCGTTTGATCCAAATCTTCAAATTTTTAAATCAGAAACATCAACGCAAAGCTGGGGGAATATAAAAGGCCAGAGCATTCTGACGGCTAAGAGCGAACAGCGCAGAGGAGGGGACTATGCACTAGGTGCCGGATTCAGGACTCAAATCAATGAACTTCTCAACAAATGGGCTCAATTGAAAATACTTGCCGAGGCTAAAGTTTCTGCAATTGCGCAGGTAAAAATTCAAACACCACTCGATTTGTTTAACGAAGCAGGCTTGGCCGCCAAGCTGCAAATTGTTTTGGAGGCGGCAGTCGCCGCCGGGCTGAATATGGGTTTAACAATGGGACAGCTGGCGGAAATTTTGAAAACAAGATCTGAGGGGAGGGGCTTGTCGGGTCAATTATTAGACCTTTTATTAAATGAAACCAGACTTGAGGCCGCATTATTCGGTCAATATGCAATCGGCTTCATGGCATACGCCAATTTTGTCACGGTTGGTTCTCTGCGCAAAAATGAAGAATTTCCCGAGCCAAGCTTTCAATTCTTATATGAAGCAGGCATGGGCTTTATCGTTGGAGGAGGGTACCGGAGCTATATCCAAATGAAAATACCGGATCCAAGGCATTTGGTACAAATTTTCAGTGATTTATTGATCGATGGGGTCGTCCAAAAGGTCATCACTACACAGCAAGATCAGGCTATTATGTTGGGAGCGATGCTCAAAATTGCAGTAAAAGCGTCCTATGAGGTAAGTGATCGATTGAGTATCGAAACGAATCCGAATAATGATGAAATAGCCCGAAAAGTGCTCCTAATCATATGGGACCAATTTCAAAAAGTCGTTTTTCTGCAGTTGGGTTTGTTCTACCGGGCACAAGTTGTTGATATGCTGAATCGGTCCAACCTTTCAAGCGACCAGACCGCTGCACTCATCCAAAAGCTTCAAGCCGTCAATGCGAATCGATTTCTAACCTATTCGGATGAAATATTCAGTTCATTGTCTTTGATTATCACTTCTTTTCAGGATGAACCTACAAAAAAGAAATTTGTCGAGGCATTGTCTGTTTTGTGGGTGTCCTCTTATTTTATTAGATTTCCTTACGCATCATCACCGACAGATGATTTTCATCAATTTATGGGCTCGTTGCCTTTCCAATTCCATCCTGAAATTAAAAATTGGATCAATACCAGCTTAAAAAGAGACAAGGACGCTAATTTAAACGTGGAAGAGATCTTGAGATTCTTGCTGGATAGGCCGGTGGCAAGTGCTATTCACGGTACTGAAAACCTCAGGCATGTCGGAAGAATACTTTCACCTACACTTGGGAATGACCTGCATTTGGTTATACAAAAGCTTTTTCGTCCGCAAGAAGTGATTGCCTCAATGGGAAGTTTTAAATCGATTCTTAGTGCCATAAGCCAATCCTTCGACGATTATGTGGATCGGGAAATCAGCGGCAGATCTGCGGCGATCTCAAACACCCTATCTGACGAACAGGAGATTGCTATATTGTTTAACCGAGCGCTTGTTCCGTCCATTCAAATCGTTTCGGATATTTTGATCCCCGAGACAGTCAACGGGTTTCAAAATTTTGACCAGAAAACGATGATGGAAATACTCTCCAGTCCGCTCTTAACGATGCTTGGCAGAAGTGCCGTTCATATTGTAAGTACCGTATCTTCCGTCGTAAATAATCAGATTGAGGGCATCTTGCGAGACGGAGTACAAAATGTAACAAACGCTCTGAAGCCTTTGGGTGCTCAAGAGATCGTTAAAAAACCGCTTGAGGAAGCCGCCAAGGCCATTGCGGATCTAGTGGCTCCCTTACCTGCTGATGTACAGAACGAACTTTTCGGCAGAGCCGCTAATTTGATGTCTCCGATCGAAGGTAATGCCGTGGATTATGCGACGCGTTTGAAAAATAATGTTCTAACCATGCCTCAAGGGGATGAGATCGAGGAAATCGCCAAACTTCTGCTTAAACACCTTTGGGGAAAGATGATTGATTTTGCAGGTAAGATCATTCCGGCTTTGTTTCAGGCTTTAATTGAAGATCTGTTAAAAAAGATCGATGATTTTCTAGAAGTGCTTGAGGGACTCCTCAAGACAATTATTAATTCCATTAAGCAAATCGTTGCGGATAAGATAGCAGCTCAGCTTGTCGGCCCCTTCCTTGATATTGCCAAGAAGAAGGCTACTGACACATTAAACTTTAATGTCTTAGGTGGTATTGGAGTAGAAGTGGTCGAAAAAGCCGTTTTTAACGCATTGGACGGGGTTGTAAAAAACGCTGTCGGAACTCTACTGCCTATCATTTTACTACCGTTTGAAGAATTAAAAATAGCTCCGCTGAAGGTTGTTGAGGTATTTAAGGGAGTAACCGATTTTTCTTTTGGTCATTTTCAACGTCTGTTTACTAACCACCTTTTTGACGAGATTCAAACGCAGGTTGGCAAATCACTCAGAATGAAAAAAATAGGTTTTGATCTCGAAGTACCCGTCTCTTTCAAAATCGATTCGCCCTACCCACTACCGGATATTACAAAGTCTTATACATTCGGGCTTAATGATTTGTTTTTGCCTTCTTCTACCGTTCTGGATTTAATAATGAAGGTTATCCGCGACAATTTCCGGTTGAGCGATGATGAACCTTACTATCGGCTTGTGAGTGTGATTTGGCAGGTTCTCAAGCTGCAGGAGCAGATTGTTCAGCTGCAGCAGGATAAGCTTCAGGCCCTGCAAAAATACGTTGGCTAACTACACACATCGTAAAATTGATGAAATCCGCACCCGCTGCGGATTTTTCTTTTTGCCTTCCGATTTAGGCAAGGGGGAAGGCGGACAGGCGTACTGGCGGATAGGCGGACAGGCCGCAAAGGAAAATATACCTAACGGGACCGTTCAATGGTAAAGTAGAAACACAGGGAGAGGGAGCGGCAGCGGAGAAACCTGGGGTATTGGGGATGATCGCGGGATGAGCATGGGGCGCATTAGACGGGATTTGAAGGGTTATTTGGAAGAGCACCGGAATCCGGTGAACCGGACGCTGCATTATTTCGCGTTCCTGGCGGCCTTTCTGGCCTGGATTTTTCTGTGGTTCGACATCCGGCTCACTTTGGCGTTTGCCGTTCTTCATTATGTGTTAGCCTGGACGGGACACTTTTATTTCGAAGGCAACAAGCCGGCGTCTTTCCGTTATCCGCTCGTCGGTTTTTACGCGGGATTTCTCTGGTTTTTTCTGAGAACGGCGGAAGTGGTGACCCGGACCGATCTTGTCGGCGCGTGGGTGAGAGAGCGCGAATGAGCATGGGACAGCGGAATAGCGAAATAGCGAATAGACCTTCTTCGCGAGCACAGCGAAAGAGAATAGCCGGACGGCCGGTTTAGGAGGGAAATCATGAACATTGTGTATTCGGATGAACTTCCTTCCGGTGAAGCGATATACGACCTGTATGATCAATTCGGCTGGAATGAATTCCTTAAGCTGTCCGCACAGCAGCTTTATGATACGTTGCGGGGCAGCTGGTACGTGGCGAACGCTTATGACGGGAACCGGTTGATCGGTACGGGCAGAGTCGTATCGGACGGCGTGATGAACGCGTTTATATGCGGCCTTGTCGTTCACCCGGACTATCAGAAACAGGGAATCGGGAGCGAGCTGATGAAGCGTCTTATGAACAGGTGCAGCGACCGTCAATTACATATGGAGCTTTTTTGCGGGGCCCCGGAAATCGGTTATTATGAAAAATTCGGTTTCGAGGTGTTTGCCAGCGGTATGAAATACATAAAGAAGGAGGTTCCAAGTGAGGAATAAGACGAAAGAAGTCCGCGTGGTGCCTTATGATCCCGCGTGGAAAGCCGCTTTCGAGAGCATAAGAGCCGAACTCGAAAAGCATATCGGCGATCTCGTTCTCGCCATCGAACACGTCGGCAGTACGTCGATCGAAGGCTTGGGAGCCAAGCCGGTCATAGACATCGATGTCGTGATGGACAGCTACGAAGTGTTTCCCGCCATTGTGGAACGTCTGGGGAATGCGGGCTTCCGGCATGAGGGGAATCTCGGCGTGGAAGGCAGGGAGGCGTTCAAACGGGCGTATGAGGACGGTTTTATGGCTTATCACCTCTACGTTTGTCCCAAGGACGGACGCGGATATCTGGAGCATATCGCTTTTCGCGATTATTTGCGTGCCCATCCGGATGCCCGTGAGGCTTATCAGCGTCTTAAGGAAGATTTGGCGGCCGAATTCCGGTATGATAGAGATACTTACTGTGACAAAAAAACCGGGTTTGTGCGGGACGTTTTAAGCAAGACCCTCTATAAGGTTTGAACCCAAGGCGCATCGGCGGCATCCGGGGAACCGGCGGAAGAAGAGCGGAGAAGCGGAAGGCTGGCGAGACGACGGAATCTTCGGAAGAGGTTGCCTGTATCTTGTTTGGGGTATAGCTGTTCTTAGGGTTTTCGCTTCGTTTGCCGGGAGGACGGTGAGGACGGTTACGATTCCGCGTATCTTCGCGATTCTTCCGGTCGTACCGGCTTTCAGGAAGCGTCGAAAAAAATGAATAACCGGGGTGACAGAAATGAGTGCGAATCAGACTTATCTGGAAAGTGTCCGCAAGCAGTTTCTCTACTACAAAACACTTGGGGAGAAAGCGATGGACCAGCTGGAGCCGGAGCAGTTGTTTACGGCTTACAACGAAGATACGAACAGCATTGCAGCGGTAGTGTCTCATCTGGCCGGGAATATGCTGTCCCGCTGGACTGATTTTCTTACGACGGACGGCGAAAAAGACTGGCGCGACCGCGACGCTGAATTCGCCCGCAGTCTATCGGACCAAGAGCAGCTGCTGGAGAAGTGGAACGAAGGCTGGAACTGCTTATTCCATGCGCTGGATTCCTTGAATCCCGATCAGTTGGAGCAGATTGTCTACATCCGTAATGAAGGGCATACCGTTATCGAAGCCATTAACCGGCAGCTGGCCCACTACCCTTATCATGTCGGTCAAATCGTTTATGCGGCCAAGCTGCTCAAAAAAGAAGAATGGAACAGCTTGTCCATTCCGAGAAACAAATCCGCTCAATTCAACAGCGAGAAATTCGCCAAAGAGAAATCCGCCGGCAATTTTACCGACGAAGAAATGAAAAAGTTGTCCGAAGGCACGGACAGCATGCAGTAAGACGGCTCCGGATGCCGGAGCGGCATCACGACGGACACAGACGGGAGACATTCAAGACATGTACACGATGACACAAGTAAACGGCGCCATCAGGCCGCATCTGACCAAACTGTTTGAAGAAGTCCGCCGGGTGGACGTCTGTATAGACAGCGTGCTGGAAGGTCAGGCCGGCGGAGAGATTCAAATCTTCGTCGATTCCTTGACGGAGCCTTCGAGCGTGCAGATCAATCAGGGGAGCTTCGCTTATTTCGCCGGCGATTCCGCGGGTGCCTCCGCCAAACGGTGGCTGGAGGAGCTTCCCGCCCACTGTTACATAATGCCTTCGTCACCCGGATGGGTGGAGAGAGCCAAGAGCATCCACGGCGCTAGGCTGATCCGCGGCGAGCGGTACATGTTTTCCCCGGAGGCCCTGCAGCCCCGACTCTTGAAGGAGCTGACGGAGCACTCGGATTACAAAGTGGAGCAGATTACGCTGGAGCTGGCCCGGGATATGATCCGCGACCCGTTACAGCATTATCACTTCGTAAATTATGACACGGCGGAGCAATTTATGGAGACCGGGTTCGGCTACTGCATCCGTGCGGAAAATGAAATCGCGGCCGCCTGCACAACCGCGATGGTATGCCGTACGGGCGTGGAAATCGGCATTATGACACACCCGGACTACCGCAAGTTCGGTCTGGCGACCCGGGTTGCGGCGGCTTTCCTGCTGCACTGCCTGGAACATGATCTGTATCCGAGCTGGGATGCGGCAAATTTGAAATCCAAGGGGCTTGCGGAGAAATTGGGCCTAGTCTACGCCGGACCTTATGAGGTTTTCTCCCTGCAGGATTAGAGGACGATAGCGCCGCCTGTCCCCGCGGAAGAAGGAGCATGAATGATAAACCTGTCTGCGTGGAGGTCGGCCGTGTTTCTGGCGTTTTTGTCGGCACTTTCACTGCTGGTCTATTCCGTTTTCCGGAACAAGACGTATTACGATTTTTTGACGTGGAATTTATTTCTCGCCTGGGTCCCGTTCGTTTTCTCCTTTATCGCTTATGAGACCGGACGACGGGTACGGGGCCGGATGAGAGCCGTCATCCTCGTCGTTCTGGGGGCATGCTGGCTGCTGTTCTATCCGAACGCCCCTTATATCGTGACGGACTTGGTCCATTTAACCGCGATGAAGGGGCTCTATGCCTCCGATCTAGGAACGTTTGCGTTCCGGTACTGGTACGATCTGCTCGTGGTCGTCTTATTCGCGTGGAACGGCCTGCTGCTCTGCGTGTTTTCCCTGTACCAGATCCACTCGCTTATCCGGCTTGCGGCAGGCCCCCTGCTCGGCTGGGGTTTTGCGGCGGGGGCGGCGCTGCTGGGCGGCTACGGCGTACTGCTGGGCAGAGTGTACCGGCTTAACAGCTGGGATGTCTTGACGGACATTCACCTCATTGGACAAATTGTTGAGGAGAGCCTTCATACCCGGGGGCTGCTTTTCAGCCTGTTATTCGGTCTTATGATCGGGATTGTTTATGTTTCGTTTTATTTTGCTATTCACCAGGCGGGCCGTGCGGGACAACGCGCCTAAGAGATTTCGCAGGCGGTTATTTTGAGCCGAGAGGAGGGAGAAGGATTCATGTTATTTTCCAAAAAAGATCCGGCCGATCCAAGGACGGACTTCGAGCGGGATCTGCTTCTACAGGCCAGAAAGCTGCTTCCCGGGGATCCGCCGCCGCCGTGGCAGCTGCAGACGGTTATCGGCGCCGCGGGAGTGACGGCCGGCGGCTGGGACGGCGGCGGCCGGATCGTCCTGATCAGCGGAAGCGGCTGCAGCGTCACGGATGCTTGGACCGGGGAGCGGCTTGTCAGAGAACGCGACGCGGAGAAAACCGAGCGGCATCTCACCGGCGGCGGGTTAAGATTCACCGTGCCGGATACCGGGGAAGAGATAGGCGTCTTCGGGCCCGACGGGGGAGACGGCATCGGGATGAGCGCGGACGGCTGGCGGCTGGAGGTCATTTATCCTTGGTGGCCGAGAGCTTCCGTGATCCTGGAGAACGTTTTCTCCAGGGAGTACCGGTATTTGGCCGGGGCCGCTATGCTTGAGATTCCGCGGCTCGACGGCTGGCTGAAGGCGGGCTTTTCTCCGTCCGGTGAGGCGTTTATGGTGCTCGGATCGGGCGGAGCGGCCGTTTTTGCCAAAGGCTGAACGCGGGTTTTCGAAAGGATAAGGGGCCGTGAGCGCCGCGATTTTCATGACCGCAAACAGGGAGAAAGCCGGTCTGGAGATAAGCGGCCGCGGCCCCCGGTAGAATAAAGGAAGGCAATCATAGTTATCGGAGAGGAAGAGAGAAAACCATGACCAAAAGAAAGAATATCTCATCCGGTTCGCCGTGGGAGCCTGTCGTCGGATACAGCAGGGCGGTACGGGTCGGCAATATCGTGGAAGTGGCGGGAACGACCGCCATGAAAGACGGGAAAGTCGTGGGCGCAGGAGACGCTTACGCCCAGACGAAATGCGCACTGGACATTATCGAAGACGCGCTTAACCGTGCGGGGGCCAAACTTGCCGACGTCGTAAGGACGCGCATGTTCGTGACCGATATCGGCCGTTGGGAAGAGATCGGCAAAGCCCACGGGGAGTTTTTCAAAGATATTCGTCCGGCATCCACGATGGTGGAGGTTCGGGCGTTAATCGATCCCGAGCTGCTGGTGGAGATCGAAGTTCAGGCCATCGTGAAGGAAACTTCCTCCGGATTCGGCGATTGACCGCCTCCGGGCCTCCTCTCAGGGGGCCTTTTTCAGTTGCGGCGCGGATAGAGGCGTATGGTATAATCAGGAAAAATAACGGCTGTGAGGCAAAAGGAAGGAACACGGGTGAACGTTTTTCTCAAATTGAACGGAATCAGTGCAGGATATGCGTTTATCTGTCTCGTGTTCGGACAATGTCTGCTTTACGGAATGAGCGTTGTCAAGCCTTTGGGTTTGTCCCACTCCGCTTCGTCGAAGATCGTGGTCGGAGGTGCGCTCTTTTTAGCCGGCCTGCTCACTTTGCTGTGTATGCGGATGACCAAGAAGTGGATGAAAGGGCGTATGCTTGCCTTCTGGGCGGTGGTCCTGTGGTTTCCTTACTGGATGTTGTTCAGCGCTGTTATGGAAGCTTTGTTTCCGGGAGAGGATCATGCTTACTTGGTTTACGTGATGACGTTGCTATTAACGCCCTTTTACCCGATTTTCACGGCTACAACGATCGGAATCAGCGCCTTGTGGCATGAATCGGCTGAAAAAAAGCTGAACCGGCGGACAGCCGGTAATGAGATTCCGTAAGGCAGAAGCTGTCACCACGGATGACTGCGTGCCCGGCGGTTGTTGGGAGAGACGGGACGACCGGTCGTCTATGAACCTTGAAATACGGCGGGCAGAGCACTTGCACCTGTATAGCCCAAGACGTTCTCTTTGTATGACACCGGGTCTTCACTTGCCGACGGCGCAAACTCACGATTAACGGGAGGTATTGTTTAATGATCCGGATTTGTACCGAACATGACACCCGTGATATTTACGACATAATTAACGATGCGGCCGCCGCTTACAAAGGCATTATACCGGCCGACCGGTTTCACGAGCCTTACATGACGATGGAGGAGCTGCAAAACGAAATCCGGAGCGGTGTGGTGTTCTGGGGGTACGAGGACGGAGGCCGTCTGATCGGGGTAATGGGCATCCAGGACAAAGGCGACGTTTCCCTTATCCGGCACGCCTATGTGAGGACAGACCAGCGCAAGGGCGGCATCGGCAGCCGGCTACTGGCTCATTTGACGGACCTGACGGACAAACCGTTCCTGATCGGTACGTGGGCGGACGCTTCGTGGGCTATCGCCTTTTACCTCAAAAACGGCTTCGCTCTCATTCCGGAGGAAGAGAAGGAGCGCCTGCTGCGCACGTACTGGACCATACCGGACCGTCAGATCGAAACGTCCGTCGTATTGGGAGACCGCAGACACAAAGCGGTTTAGGGGAATAGTGCTTTCTAAATAATAGTAAATGACGAATTTTTTCGCCATTTTGTTTATTCATTTTAAGGAGCTGACATCATGAAAATTTTGGAGCTTACCCTCTACGCCGCAAATATAACGGAATTAAAACAATTTTACGGAGAGCGGCTGGGGCTTCCTGTCACCGAAGAGAACGGCGACTCCTTTTCCTTCCGGGCCGGGATCACGAACGTGACGTTCATCCGGGCGGCTGAGGCCGGAGATAACTTCTATCACTTCGCTTTCAACATTCCCGAGAATAAAATCGAAGAAGCGGCCGGCTGGCTCGGGGAAAGGGTTGAACTGCTCAGCCGGGAGGGAACGCCTATCGTTCATTTTGAGAGCTGGAATGCCCACGCCGTCTATTTCAAAGACCCCGCCGGCAATATCGTCGAGCTGATTGCGCGGCATAATCTGGAGAATACGTCGCAGAAACCGTTCAGCGAGGAAGATATTGCGTGCGTCAGCGAAATCGGAATGCCGGTAGACGATGTCTCCGCCGCTTTGCTCGCTTTGAAGCGGGAGGCGGGTCTGGAGGCATGGATGACACCGGGTGACACGTTCGCGCCGGTCGGCGACGAGCAGGGGCTTTTTATCGTGGTGAAAAAAGGCCGGGTCTGGTTTGCGGGCGAAAGAAACTCTTATCCTTACCCGCTGGCCGTCCGGACGGACAGAGGTCCGGTACGGCTGGACGCGAAGGCAGGGATCTCGTTCGGAGAGCCCGGGGAGAACATGCGCGGAACGCCGTAAACAGGGCGCGGCTGTAGAGGGATGACCGGTACCGGCATACGGCGGCCCAAGCGCCGCAGCAAGCGCCGCACGGGGCAGAAGCCTCCTCCTCACATTTGCCGCAGTTCCTTTTTACCATGCGCCGCCCCTGGACGGGCTGGGAAAAATTTACACAACGGGAGAGGACAGCATGCTGAACAAAAGCGTCTATTACAGCCGGTTCGGCCCGCCGGCAGAAGTGCTGGAGATCCGCAGCGCCCCCGCCGTGCCGCCGGGACCGGGGGAGATCCGGGTACGGATGCTGGCCCGGCCCGTCAACCCCTCGGACCTGATTCCGGTGCGGGGAGCCTACGCCCACCGGATTGCGCTTCCCGCCGTACCCGGCTATGAAGGCGTGGGCATCGTCGAGGAGACGGGCCCTTCCGTGCCGGCGGAGCTGCTCGGCAAACGCGTGCTGCCGCTGCGGGGCGAGGGGACTTGGCAGGAATCCGTCCTTGCGCCCGCCGGGCTGGCCATCCCGGTTCCGGCGGACATTCCCGACGAGACGGCGGCCCAGCTCTATATCAACCCCGTCACCGCCTGGGCGGTATGCGAGTCCCTTCGCCTGGGATACAGCGATACGCTCGTCGTCAACGCATGCGGCTCGGCGATCGGCCGGGTGTTCGCGCAGCTGGCGGCGGTTTTCAACTATGAGCTGATTGCGGTTACCCGCAGCGGAGCCCATACGGAGGAGCTGCTGCGTCTCGGCGCGTCTCATGTCATCGACAGGCCCGATACGCCGCTTCGCGAGGCGGTGCTGTCCCGGACCGGCGGCCGGGGTGCGACCGCGGCCGTGGACAGCATAGGCGGCCTGGACGGAGCCGCTCTCGCCGGCTGCGTGAGGCCCGGCGGCACCGTGTTCAGCCTCGGGCTGTTGTCCGGGGTGCCGGTGGACTGGGCGCAGATGTCCCGGCTGTACCGGGTGGACGCGCGGCCGTTCTGGCTGCGGCACTGGATCCGCCATGTTTCCGCCGAGAAGTGGCGGGGGACGTTCGGGGAGATCATGGAGCTCGTCCGCGATGAAAGACTGCGTCTGGCGAAGATCGCCGCCCGCTGCGGGCTGGACGAGGTTCATGCCGCCGTGGCGGCTTTCGAGTCCGGTCTGCCCGGGAAGGTCTTGCTGACCGGAAGCAGGCAATAAGGCCTTAGGCGGATAGAGTGATAGAATACGTCCGCGAATACATAGCGGCTCCATAGGGGCCATAAGAAAAAGGCCGATGGGCCGGTAGAGACCCCCGCCTTTTCATCTCGGGAAAGATCACCTGTTCATGGTGGCTTTCCTTTTCTTTTTTGGGTAGGATAGAAAGGAATGTGTCAGTGAGAAGGAGATTAGAAACATGAGTAAACAAAGAAGGATTCTGATCCGGTTTACGCCGCCGCAAACTTTGGCGCTCGGAATCCTGGCTATTATTTTAATAGGATCGGTGCTGCTTTCGCTGCCTGCCGCCTCCGCCTCCGGAGAGCCGATCTCTTACTTGGACGCTTTTTTTATGGCGACTTCGGCGGCTTGTGTGACGGGGCTGTCCGTGCTGAACGCGGGCGTGCATTTCTCCTTGTTCGGCCAGATCGTCATCCTTATGCTGGTGCAGACAGGCGGGCTGGGGTTTATGACGATGGCCACGCTAATCGCGCTCGTGCTGCGCAAGCGGATCACGCTCAAGGAGCGGCTGCTTCTGCAGGAAGCGATGAATCAAGGATCTGTGGAAGGAATCGTGCGGCTGATCCGCAAGGTGCTGACTTACGCGCTTGCCATCGAGCTGGCGGGGGCTTTCCTTCTGAGCGTGCGCTGGGCTTTCGACATGCCGCTCGGACAAGCCGTTTACTTTGGCATTTTTCATAGTATTTCCATCTTCAACAACGCGGGGTTCGATTTGTTCAGCAGTCTGCCCGGCGCCCAGGGAAGCTTAATGGCGTATGTCAACGATCCTTACGTGAATATTGTGGTGATCGGGCTTATGATTCTGGGAGGCATCGGGTTTATCGTCATAGCGGACGTACTCGAATTCAAGCGGACCCGGCAGCTCACACTCCACTCCAAGGTGGTGCTTTCGGCAACGGGGCTGCTCATTCTGCTCGGTTCCCTCGTGATCTTCATCTTCGAGTACACGAACCCGCTCACCATGCAGCCGCTCAGCCTGCCGGGCAAAGTCTTCGCCGCCTTCTTCCAGTCGGCGACGACCCGGTCGACGGGCATGAACACGATCGATATCGAATCGTTCCGCCAGGCGACCCAGTTCTTTGTGATTATCCTCATGTTCATCGGAGCGGCGCCGGGTTCGGCGGGCGGAGGGATCAAAATTACGACGTTCGCGATTCTCATCGGCGCGGTCATTACCATGGTCCGGGGCAAGGAGGATATCGTATTTTTCCGCAAAAGACTCCCGGAGGAACGCATTTATAAGGCGACGACGCTGACGCTGATGTCCCTTATTCTGGTCGTAACGGGAACGATGATTCTTTCGGTTCTCCAGGACGGGCCGTTTATCAAAATCCTGTTCGAGGTCACGTCCGCTTTCGGTACGGCCGGCATCTCCCTGGGGCTGACGCCCGATCTTACCCCGCCCAGCAAAATTTTGATGTCGCTGCTAATGTTTGTCGGCCGGCTGGGCCCGCTGACACTTGCCTATGCGCTGACGCCGAAAGGGACGAAAGAGCTGTACCGGTACCCGGAAGGAAAAATTACAATCGGGTAAAAGGCCGCGTCTCCGTCTGAAACTGAAAAAAGGGTTTGACAGTTTTTCGGCGGCGTTTTATAATTCCTAGTATTCCAATTGGATAAAAGAATACCTTGTTGACCAGACCACTGGAGACACTATTCCGTTTAACGCGGATAGTGTCTTTTTTATTTGCCGGGCACCTGCTCTGACGGGAAAATCCCGGTTTCCGACGGGACGGATGAGAACCCGGCGAGCAAGCGGAGCAGCAGGAGGAGGAACGGACATGTTCAAAGACGGGTTCAAAGTCTTCGATATTCACGGGCACCTGCCTTACGCGCAGCAGTTTGTCAAACACGATGTAGTGATCGACGGCGCGCAGGCCAGGCGGGCAGAGCGGATGCGGCTCACTTGGGATTTTCCGTCGGGACCGGACGCCGGACCGGATGCGGAGCGGCCGGTTATCGACCGCTGGGCCGACGAGCTGGATAAGTACGGAATCGGGGGATTGAATTTCCTTACGGCCCGGGGGAACGACGATTTGAGAGAGCAAATCTCCAGGTATCCCGGCAAATTTACGGGCTTCGCCCATCATTCCATCGAAGCGCCGGACGCGGTGGAAGAGCTGCAGAGGGCCGTAGACGAGCTGGGGCTCAGGGGATACAAATTGTTCGGCCCGCTTATTCAGACATCGCTCGACGATCCGTTGCTGCGGCCCGTCTGGAGTTTTCTGGCGGAGCGCAAGCTGCCCGTACTGATTCATTTCGGGTTATTGGGACATACGGGCGGCATCGTGCAGCACCGGAACATCAATCCCTTGGCTATTTTTAACGTAGCCCGGGAATTTACGGATATTCCGATCCTTATTCCGCACTTCGGAGCGGGGTACTACCAGGAGCTGCTGCACCTGTGCTGGGGATGCCCGAATGTGCTCGTCGACACGTCCGGCTCCAACCAGTGGATGCGGTGGATGCCTTACGACCTGACACTGGAAACCCTGTTCCGCAAAACCGTAGAGCTGATCGGGCCCGAACGCGTCGTGTACGGATCGGATTCCAGTGGGTTTCCCCGCGGGTACGTGTACCGCTATTTGCAGGACCAGGTCCGCGTATGCAGGGAACTTCGTTTCAGCGAAACGGACATCCGGAGCATTTTCGGCAATAACGCAAGAAGGCTGCTCCGTATACCGGAAACCGCCGCAAGCGTTCAAGAACCTAGAGGGGTGGAAATCCTATGAGCCAAAGGATCACGGACAAAAGAGAAAATGACAAGCCGCGAAGGGGGACTTTCCGTCTTGCGGCATTAACGCTGGCCGCCGCGATGAGCGCGGGCCTTGCAGCCGGCTGCTCGGGGAGCGGCTCAAAGGACGCTTCGGGAAAGGAGACCGGGGGCGCGGGGCAGGACGGGAAAGTGACGATCGAGTACTGGCAGTACCAGTATCCCGTCAAGGTGGAACTCATTCATTCACTTATTCAGGAATTCGAGAAGACTCATCCGAACATTACCGTCAAACAAACCAATTTTCCTTACGACCAGTATAACGAAAAAGTGGCGACGCTGATTCCGGCCGGCAAAGGGCCCGATGTAATCAACCTGTATTACGGCTGGCTTCCGAAGTATACGGCCTCGGGTTATTTGCAGCCTTTACCGAAGGAATCGTTCCCTGATTCGAAGATCAAGGAAGAATTTTTCCCGTTCGTTGAAGCGGCCAAAATCGGCGACAGCTACTACGCGATTCCGACGGCTGTCCGGACGCTGGGTTTGTATTACAACAAGGATTTGTTTACCAAAGTAGGTCTGGACCCGGCTAAACCCCCCGCGACATGGGAGGAGCTCGTGGATTATTCGAAGAAACTGACCGTGAAGGACGCCAACGGCGAATTTATCGTCGAAGGCATGGCCTGGCAGCCGAATTCCCAGCTGCACCACTGGTACCGGGATGCGCTCGTTTATCAGGCCGGAGGCAAGGATATCAGCGAAGACCGCAAGCGCGTCCTGTGGAACGAAACTCCCGCGGGGCTTGAAGCGTTCCGGTATCTGCTTGATTTTGCCACCGTACATAAAGTCGGAACGAAGGATTTTTACAACGATGATATCACGGCATTCAAAGGCGGCCACGCCGCGATGAATATCGACGGCTCGTTCCAGCTCGGGGGAATCAAGAAAGACGCCCCGAATCTGAATTTCGCCGTGGCTCCGCTGCCTGCCTACAAAGGAAAGGCCACGCAAGCTTCTTTCTGGGCCAACGGAATCACCAAAAACGCCAAAGGCAAAAAGCTGGAGGCGGCCACCGAATTTCTCAAGTTTTTGACGAGCAAAGAAGTGCAGGAACAGTGGGTGGAAAAAGTCGGAGAGCTGCCGGCGTCAAAGGCTGTGGCTCTTCAGGATAAATACGCCAAGGACGAGAAACTCGGTCCCTTCATCCGCCAGCTCGGCGACGCCAACGCCCATTTCTTCGTGGACGAAAAGCTGGAGCGGGACTATTTCGTCCAGGCCGCGGACAGCGTCGTGCTGAACAAGGTTCCCGTCGAGAAAGCTTTCGAGGAGCTGGTGGCGAAAACCCAGAAGCTGTACGACGACTATTGGGCGAAGCAGGCTAAAAAATGAAGCGGCAGCGGCTCTTTTTCGTCTACGCGTGCCTGCTTGTTCCGCTGCTGTTCTTCATCGGCGTCCGGATCATTCCCATCGTGTATTCCTTTCTGGTCGGTTTCCGCGAATGGGATCTGCTGTCCGAGGAGAAGCCGTTCGTCGGTTTCTCCAATTACCTGGCCTTATACCACGACCCGGTGTTCCTGATTTCGCTCAAAAACACGGCTCTTTATGTCCTGATCGGAGTACCCGGGCAGCTTGCGGCAGGACTTGCCGTCGCCCTGCTTCTTCAGCGGATTATCCGGTTCAGAAGTTTGTTCCGGACCGTGTATTTTCTGCCTTACGTCACCAGTGTCGTTGCGGTAAGCTGGGTGTTCCGCTGGATTTTTATGAAGAACGGCATCGTTAACGGCCTTTTGCTCAAAATGGGCCTGTCTTCCCAGCTTTTTCTGGGCTCGCCGGACCAGGCTATTTTTATCGTCACTGCCGCGATGATCTGGCAGAACCTCGGCTTCCAAATGCTGATTTTCCTCACGGGTCTGGAAAATATCCCGAAAGAATACGAGGAAGCGGCCGCCATCGACGGGGCCGGCGCATGGCAGCGGTTCGTGCATGTCACGCTTCCCCTGCTGAACCCGGTCCTGCTGTTTTCCGTCATTATCGCCAGCATTTCGTATCTGCAGTCTTTCAGCCAGATTGTAAACATGACGTCAGGGGGCGGACCGCTTAACTCCACGAAATCCGTGGCGGTTTATATATACGAGCTGGCGTTCAAGCAGTTCAATATGGGCCAGGCGGCCGCGGCGACCGTCGTCCTGTTCTTCTTTATTCTTCTCTTGTCGCTTCTCCAGCTCAAAACGCTAAACCGCAAAGTCGAATCTTAAGGAGGACGGCCATGAACAAATATGATTGGGCTGCGGAGCATGCGGGAATCCGGAGGCGGGACGGCGGCAAGACCGACAGGAGCACCGCCCGGACCGGCATTCGTATCCGCCCCTCCGCCTTTCCGGCCTATTTCCTGCTGGGCGCGGGTGCGGCCGTCATGGTGTTCCCTTTTCTGTGGATGATCGCCACCACGCTGAAAACGCCGCAGGATGTGTTTTCGCTGAGCCTGATTCCCCCGGAGGCGACTTTGGACAATATCCGGACGCTTTTCACGGAAACGCTGTATACGGCCTGGATCGTCAATAGTCTGATCGTAGCCGTCATTACGACGGTCTCCGTCTGCTTTTTCGATACCGTGGTCGGATACATTCTGGCGAAATTCACGTTTCCGGGTAAAACCGTCATTTTCGTCGGAATTTTGAGCACGCTGATGGTTCCGACGGAAATGCTGATCATCCCGTGGTATCTGCTTGCGGCCAAGCTGGAGCTGGTCGATACGTACCTGGGTGTTCTTTTTCCTGGCCTCATTTCCGCGTTCGGCATTTTTCTCATGAAGCAGTTCATGGAATCCGTTCCGCGCGATCTGCTCGACGCGGCCCGCATCGACGGGATGGGCGAGTGGGGCATCCTGCTCCGCGTGGTCGTTCCGCTGGTCAAACCGGCGCTGGCAACGCTGTGCATATTAACGTTTCTGGGCAGCTGGAACGCGTTTATCTGGCCCCTGATCGTTACGCAGACGCCGGAGCAGCTGACGATTCCCGTCGGGCTTGCGTTCTTCTCCAGCGAGTCGGGCGACAGCGGGAACTGGACGCTTATCATGGCCGGAGCCGCCGTCTCCATTCTGCCTCTCCTTGCGGTATTTCTGCTGTTTCAGAAGCAGATCTTCCGCGGCATCACCATGACCGGCTTCAAATAAAGCGGGGGAGGGAGGCATGGTTGACCACTGTCATTTGACGCCGGGCATCACGCGCCGGGAGCTTCGCGCGGCGCGAAAAAGGGGGGTGCGAGGCGGACAGTCGGCGTCACACGCCGGTGGTCATATGGTGCCGGGGCACCCAACGCCGGGAGCTTCGCGGGAGTAGCATTGTCCGCAGCCGGGAAACCTATCACCGGGAACCTTTTCCGTGAGAACAGCGACGACGATGACAAGGAGGAATGCCCAGTGAACAGGGAGACCGAAAGCAGCAGGCAAGCGGACACGCGGGCAAAAGCGGGACCCGGAGCCGAAGGCTTGACCGATACCCGGGGCGGTGAAATCCGGCAGTCCGCTTTTGAAGATGTAACGACAGGCGGCAAGTCCGCAGACGACACGGTTCCGCTCAAAATATTCGAGGATGTCAGCGCCCACGAACGGTTCGGACTGCGGGCCGACGATTCGGCGGCCGACGGTGAAGTGGATCTGGACCCGTCGGGCGCGATTCAATCCAAGGAAAGACAGAACGTCTGGAGCTGACCGGCCGGACGCAGGTTATCCCCTTTCTATTGCACGGCTGCCGGCAAGGTCCACTTGTCCGAAGCGCCGCAAAACGAAAGGGGATTTTTTCCTTTGAAAATGAAACCGCTCTTAACCGTTCCGCGTAAGGATGATTTGGCGGAATGGTTTCGTGGTAACCTATCCCTAACTACCTTTTTACTTAGGAGGATTCATTTTCTTATGAGCCCGGATGGTGAGCGTACGAATTGGCTGGAACTGATCAAGAAAGGAAATATGTCTTCGGCTACGGCGGCCCTCGGAAATACGATTATTGCGATCGTAAAAGGAGTTGCGGCATCACTGACGGGGAGCGGCGCCATGTTCGCGTCTACGATGCACTCCATTGCGGACGCCGTTAACCAGATGTTCGTGTTTACGGGCAGCGTGCTTGCGGAGAAAAAGGCGACCCGCCGCTTTCCGACGGGCTTCGGCCGCGTCATCAACATCTTCTGCATGATTGCGGTACTCGTCGTCACCTTTATGGCCTATGAAACGATAAGAGAAGGATTGCACCTGCTGCAGCATCCGGCCGAATCCCACGGATTTTGGCTGAATCTTTCGGTTCTCGTCCTTTCGATCGTGATTGACGGCTATGTGCTGTACAAAGCGATGAAGGAAGTTATCAAGGAATCGAGAGCGGAAGCTTCCGGCTTCGGAATCGTCAAAGCTTCCTTCAAGCACGTGAAACGTGCGGCGCCTCCGACGCGGCTCGTTTTCTACGAAGATCTGGTTGCGACAACGGGCGCTCTGCTGGCCCTCATTGCGGTGGTCGTTACTTCGCTTACGAACTTCAGCGCCCTTGACGGACTGATGACGATTTTGATCGGCTTGCTGATGATATTCGTCGCATTCCGCGTCGGCTACGACAATATGGTCGGTCTCATCGGCGTATCCGCGCCTCCGGATGTGGAGGACAAGGTATCCGGAATTATTTTTTCCGAAACGCTTGTGACGGACATTTATCAGCTGCGTGTTCTTCAGGAAGGCCGCTACTATCATGTGGAAGGCTTGATCGAGCTGAAACCGGGCCTCACGCTTGCCGAAGCGGACGATGTCAAATTCCGCGTGCGGGACAAGCTGCTTGGAGATCCCGATATCGCGGACGTGACGCTGGGGATTCTCGAAGACAACGGAGTAAAGGACTGGGTCCCCGCTGCCAACAGATAGCGTCTTCCAACTTCTTAACTTTTTATGCCGTGAAAAAGAACGCAAAAAATCCCGCCGGATCCATCGGCGGGATTTTTTGGCTTTTATTCTTCCGAATCGTCATCCAGAACGACATTGAGAAAGGTCGTTTCATTTGCGGCGATGATTAAAGTGCGCACGGCCGGCTGTTTATCTTCCAGCGTGAAGCGGGCGGTGTAGAAGCCTGGAGCCAGGTTGGTGACCGTATAGACGCCTCGGCTGCTTGTCGTCACGCTTCTCAGGAAAAGTCCGGAAGGATCGAAGATCTGGACGAACACGCCGGATAAGAGCCGTCCGTTCCGGTCCGTCACGGTGCCCGTCAAGGTGCCGAATACCGGGTTTAGCGCCACGGTTACCGGGGAAGCCGGGATTCCGGCAGCCAGGGAAACCGCGGCGGCTTTCGAGCCGAAGAGCTCGCTGGACACCGTAATCGTGTAGCTTCCGGCGCGCAGGCTGTTCAGCAGGAACAGGCCTGTTCCGTCGGTAAGCGTCCGCCCGACCGGCGTCAAGTTCTCGTTCAGGATCTGAACCGAAGCGCCCGGAACCGGATTGCCGGTCGATTCGTCCGTCACGGTGCCCGTAACGGTCAGGGCAGGGGTTCCCGGAGCGAGAACGATATTCGGCGTGAAGCCGGGAACCACCGTTACAACCTGCTGGCTGTACGACAGGCCGGGCTTCTGCACGACGACCGTGTAGTCGCCGGCGGCTATCCCGTCAGCCGTGAATTGTCCCGACGGGTCCGTCGGAACCGTCACGACCGGCGTGTTCCGGTCGTCGTAGACGTCCGCTACCAGGGGAGGCGGGAACACGGGAACGGTTGGCGGAGTCACGACCGTCCCGTTTAAATCGTTCGACGTCGGGGACAACCGGGCGTCCACAATCGTATTTTGCCCCGGTGCGGCGCTAAAGGCGTCCGTCTGCTGGCCGAAGCCGGAAAGGCTGAACACGGCCGTGTAATTGCCCGCCGGGAGGCCGGACAGCGTATAACGGCCTTCTGCATCGGTCGTCGTATCCGTCAGGACGGTGCCGTACGTGTTAAGCTGCCGGACCTCGACGAGCACACCGGCAAGCGGTCTGGCCCCGGCGGCGCTGATTACCGTGCCGGACAGAGAAGCGGACAGCGGGCTCAAGGCGAAGCTGTAGTCGGTATTCCGTCCCGGCGCTACGGGAGCTCCGCCGTTTTGCGAACTGAAACCGGCCGCTTCGGCGGTCACTTTATAATCTCCGGAACTGAGATTATTGAAGAGGTAGAAGCCGCTGCTGTCGGTTTGAACCGTATTGACCGGCACGCCTGCCGCATCTTCGATCGTGATGTCCGCTCCGGCCAGAGGCGCAGAAGTGGTGCGGTCGATGACGAAGCCGCTGACGCTGCCGGGTGACGGATCCAGCGGAACGGTGACGGCAGTCGTTTGACCCGGCCGGAGCGTGACGCCGAGGGAAGTGCTGCCGAACCCGTCGCCGGTAACGGTCAGCGTGTAGACACCCGCGGTTACGTTCTCGACCGCAAAATTTCCGCTTAAATCGGTAACCGATTGATCCACGGTCTGCCCGGCCTCGTTAAGAAGCGTGACGATGCTTCCGGGCACCGGAGCGGAACCGTTCCGGTTAATGACATTGCCGGTCAGGAGCGCATTTTGCGGAATCAATACGAGTGTGACCGAGCCTGCCGTACCGGCCGCAACCGTAACGAGCTCGGAAGCGGAAGCGAAGCCGGGGGCGGATGCCGTAAGGACGTACCTGCCGGGAGCCAGCTCGGGCGTTACGAAACGTCCGTCCGCACCGGCCAGGTAAGCGAACAGGAGCAGTCCCGCTTCGCTGAAGATTTTGATCTGGGTTTCCGAGCCGGTCAGGATTGTGCCGGAGCGGTCCGTGACGGTACCCGTCACAGTGCCGCTCAGTGGCCGGAGAGCGAGACTGGCGGCGGTCTCCTGATCGCTGATTACGATGGCACCGGAAGTTCCTGCCGCAAACCCTTCGGCTTCGGCCACTACCGTATAAGCGCCGGGAGCCAGCCCGCTTACAAAGAAGTTGCCGAACAGAGAAGTGGTGGCCGTCGCGATCAGTATATTGCTGACGTCCGCACTGCGGATCAGGACGGTGGCGGAAGGCAGGGGACTTCCGTCCGAAACGTTCGTTATTTGCCCGCTGACGGCGCCCGGATTAGGAACCAGGGAGATATCGATTCCCGCCGAATCTTCACCCGGAAGCGTTGCGACACCGACGATAACGGTCGAGAAGCCGGGCGCCGTTACGACCAGGAAATGATTGCCCGCAGGAATGTTATCGACGACATATAAGCCGTTTGCGTCGGAATGACCGGTTCCCAGCAAGGTTTCATTGCCGTCAAGAACTCGGATAACGGCCGTGTTTACCGGGCTGCCGGCGGTATCCGTGACACGGCCCGAGAGGACCGACAACAATGGGGAGAGTGTGAGCGACACGTTCGATTCCAATCCGGCCTCCACGATCGTTCCCGCTTTCGCTACGGCGTAGCCCGGCGGCGTTGCCGTCACGATATAGGCGCCGGGCGCGAGCGAATCGAACCGGAAGGTTCCGTTCCCCGTATTGACCAGCTCTTCATTAATCAGGAGGTTATTCCGGTCGTAAATCTGGATGACGGTCCCGTCCACGACGGGTGAAATCACGCCGCTTACCGAACCGGGAAGCGGGAGAAGGCTGAGGGCGGTCGTCGCCGTTTGCCCGGCACTTACGATCGCTCCGACGCTGCCCTGCTGGAAACCCGTCTGGGAAGCCGTAACGATGTACGTATCGGGAGCGAGACCTTCGGCCCGGAAATAACCGCTGCTGTCGGCCAGCACGGTAGCGATCAGCGTCCCCGTGTAGTTGCTGATCCGGATGGAGGCGCCCGAAATTCCCGTGCCCGTGTCGGCTGCGGTTACGGTCCCGCTGATTTGTCCGGGGTTCGGAATCAGGCTTGCGCTGACGGTTGTCGTCTGTCCGGCCGTGATCAGGAAGCTGGCGAGATTCGTCTGAAAGTCGGTCGAGGAGAATATCGCCGTATAGCTGCCCGGTGCCAGGTTAGGCGCCGTAAATGCGCCGAACTGGTCCGTAAACAAACTCTGGATCACCAGTCCGTTCGTGTCCACGATGCGTACCGCAACGGGAATGTCCGCAAGGATCAGCCCGGTGGAGGCGTTGAGCACAACTCCCGACAGAATACCCGGCAAGGGCTCCAGGTTATAGGAGACGGTCGTCGTCTGGCCGGGAGTAATGCTGAATCCTTTGATCTGCGTCTGCAGCCCGTCGGCAAAAACGGCGGCCGTATAAGTTCCCGGCGCAAGCTCCTCCAGTACGAAGGTGCCGTCGGAGGAAGTGATCGTCCGTCCGATTACGCTGTTGTCCGTCTGGCGGACCACGAGGACCGCCCCCTGCACGGGCGCCCCTCCGCTTGTAACGGTTCCCGTTAGAGCGCCGGGCTGAGGAGCCAGGGCAAAACCGACCTCGACCGTTTCTCCGGGCTCAATGAAGGCGCCGATAAGCTGGCGCTGGTAACCCGGTGTTTCGGCACGGACCATGTAGGAACCGGGAGCAAGCCCGTGGATGTCAAAGCGTCCGTTCTGATCGGTATTCAGCGTGGCGACGACAAAACTGTTCATAAAAATGCGTACGACCGCATTTTCCAAAGGATTCCCGTTAAGGTCCGTCACAAGGCCCGTAATGGAACCCGATAACTGGTTAAGCGCGATATTCAGCACGCTTTGAGTGCCGGGCGAGATCGAGACGCCGGTCGTCTGGCTGGCATACGCCGTTTCGTTGAACGTGACCGTATAATTGACCGGCTGCAAACTGTTAATGACATAAGTTCCGGAAGCATCCGTAACCGCGGTTGCCGCAGTGATTCCTTCAACCGTCACGACACGGACGACGGTGCCGCTCAGCGGCTGACCCGAGGAGGCGTCCGTTACCTGGCCGGTAAGCGTGCCCGGAGCGGGATTCAAACCGATATTGACGGTCGTCGTCTGTCCCGCTCGCACCGATGCGCCGGCTATTTCCGTCGTGAATCCGGCTTCGCTGGCGCGGATACGGTAATTCCCCGGCGCAAGACTGTTAATGAGATACGAACCGTCATTGGCGCTGACGGCGGTAGCGATTTGCTGGCCCCGTTCGTTCAAGGCTTCCACCAGAGCTCCGGGGAGGGGAGTACCCGTGCCGGCGACGGTGATCACACCGCTTACGGTTCCGGGCAGAGCCGCGAGACTAAACGACGCGGACACGCTTTGGGCCGGCTGGAGCTGCAGCGTGCGGACTTCGGACTGGAAGCCGTCCGCGGCCGCGATCACCGTATACGTTCCCGCGGGAACCGAGAGCTGGTATTGTCCCGCCGCGTTTGCGGTCGTTTCGGCAATGATGGCGCCGAACGGGGATTTGACGCGGACGACGGCTCCGGGAAGAACGTTCCCCGCCTGATCGGAGACCGTGCCGCTGAGTGAAGCGGGCTGTGGACGCAGGGTAATGTCCAGCGGAGTCACGGTCCCGGCGCTAATCGTAACCGGTACGGTTTGGGACACGAAACTGTCAAAAGAAACCGTGAGATTGTACGTTCCCGGCACCAGATTCGAGAAGCCGTACGCCCCTCCGGTTCCGCTTGTTTGGGTGACCGGCACCTGAGTCTGGGCGTTTGTAAGCTGCACCGATGCGCCGGCAAGAGGCAATCCGGTCATCCCGTTGAAGATGGTGCCTGTTACGCCGCCGGCCGTTATGACGGCTATAGAAGCCGTTGCCGGCCCGGCTGTAATCACCTGGCCGGTCAGACTGTCGAATCCGGTTCCCGTGGCCGTATTCAGGACGCGGCTGCCGCTTCCGGCAGTCAGGAAAGCACCCTGCACGGTAAAGGTCAGGGTCACGGTCTGGCCGGGGGCCAGATTCCCCGCGTTCCAGCTGATGGATCTGCCGAGCAGATTAACCGTCGAAAGACCCTGGGTTACGGAAGAAACCGCCAGCGAGGACACCGTATCGAGTCCGAACGCATCCGTCACCAGCACGGCGTTGGCCTGGCTTTTTCCCACGTTCGATATCGAAAGGGTCCCCGTATAGGACGCCACCTGCCCGGCCAGGACGCTTGCTCCCGGGGCAGAGGTCAAGGCTTTCTCCAGGACAAGTTTTGCCTGGGCGTTAAAGTCCTGCGGCGGATCGGGATCGCTGAAACCTCCCGTAAATGTGCTGCCTGGCGTAATCAGAATGTCTTTGTTGAAGTTATTACTGTTTGTAGAAGTGAAAAAAATAAACTGCAGGGGCGTCTGATTCGTGATCCCGAGCGTTCCGAACAGAACGGACACCGGAATGAAAAAATCCAGAAAATAATCCTCATTCCCGCCGAAACGGGAACCGTCACCGGTCGGTTTAACCCGCGCGATGTCAAAGTTAATGATGGGCCGCGTATAAGACGGGGTTCCTTTTCCGTCAATGCCTTCGGCGGGATCGTTGAACGTGTTCGGCACTTTAATTCTGTTTTCGATAAGTTCCAGGGTGGAGTTCAGGCCGTTGACGGCAAGCACCCACTCGTAGGTGGACGGGTTGCCGTCCGTGTTAAAAAGAACCCCCCAGGCAAAATTGTCAAACCCGGTTTTAGTCCGGGGATCTCCGTTCAGCCTCAGACGGAAGTAGACAAAATTCGTATCGTAGGAAACGTAGGCGGCCGGAAACTGGGCGTTTCCGACGATGTCCGTGCTGGCCGGACTCTCATCCCCGACGGGATCTCCAACGGGAACGCCGTTTATAGTGACGGGAAAAAACTGACTGTCGCTGGGAAAAGACAAGAGGAGCCTCCTCCTTCTGATTTTGGATATTCGCCCTTTATCCTATGTGCGTTTGTATGTTTGCGCAGGGGCCAATAGTCCATTTTTATAAAATAGGCGGAACGGCCATCCCCTTACGAACAATCATCTGCTGCGCTAGACGCATATAATGGGGCATTCCTGAAGGTCCATGTTCCCATGTTCGAATTCCGCTTGGAGGAGAAACGGCTATGAACCCCGACATGCTGATTGTACTCGTTTTGTTTTTACTGCTTGTGGCGATCTTGTTCCTTTTCGGATAACGGATACAAACGGAAAACAGCTTCGAACGAAGCTGTTTTTTTGTTTTCCATCGTCTTCCTTTCATACCTGTTCCCGCTGCGGACATGCTATGGAGAATCATGCAAGTCAACTGCTCTGGTTAAGTGAGGAGGTTAAGCCGTGGAAGGAATTGGAGTCATTATGCTGCGGTCGCTCGGTGCGGTCGCCATTCTTTTTGCCATTACCCGTTTTTTGGGGAAAAAACAAATTTCCCAGCTTTCTTTTTTCGAATACGTAACGGGCATTACGCTAGGGGAACTCGCGGGCTTTCTGTCAACCGATATCGAAGCTCACTATCTGCACGGCATCGCGGCTTTGGCGGTCTGGTTTCTCGTGCCGTTCTTTCTGGAGATCACGACGCTGAAAAGCAAATGGCTCCGCCATTTTTTTGAAGGAAAAGGTACGGTCGTTATCCGCAACGGGCGCATACTGGAAAATGAGCTGAAGAGGGAGCGGTACACCGCGGACGAACTCATGGAACAGCTCCGCACGAAGAGCGTTTTTCAGGTGGCGGACGTCGAATTCGCCATGCTGGAGGCCAGCGGAGACCTCAGCGTTCTCCTCAAGAAAGAGAAACAGCCGCTTACGCCCGGCGATCTTGGACTCAAAACGGGTCCCGACAAGCTTCCGCATACGGTCATCGTGGACGGGGTCGTCGATAATGACGAGCTGGCCGCCTCCTCCCTTACAAGGGAATGGCTGACTAAACAATTGGCTAAAATAAACGCGACCGCGGACAATGTTTTTCTCGCTCAGATAGGGGATCAAAATAAGCTGTACGTCGATTTGTACGACGATTCAAGAGGAATCAGTCCGGAGAAACCCCAGGTGGAGCTGCTCTCCACACTTCGCCAATGCACGGCGGATTTGGATTCGTTTGCGCATTCCGCGACCGATCTCAATGCCCGCATCAAGTACGAGCAGACGGCATCGGCCCTGCGGGGGGTGCTCAAGCAGCTCTCCGGCGGCGGGAAAAGCACGAACGGAACGGAATAAGAAGAGGAGGATGGGCAGTGGCCAATCAGAAAAAGAAAAACGCGACATTAACCCAGCAGCAGTACCAGGCTATAGCGAAAAAAAACGAACCGAAAAGACCGGTCGTCGCCAACTGTATCCGCGCCTTCATTGTGGGCGGTTTTATATGTATCATCGGGCAGGCGCTCATGATGCTGTTTGAGAAAGTGTTCGGCTTCAGCAAGGAAGCCGCTTCGAATCCGACGGTGGCGGTCCTGATCCTCCTTTCCGTCATTCTGACCTCCCTCGGCGTGTACGACAAAATCGCCCAGTGGGCCGGGGCGGGAACGGCCGTGCCGGTCACGGGCTTCGCCAACTCGATGTGTTCGGCCGCCATCGAGCACCGTAGTGAAGGGCTTATTCTCGGCACCGCCAGCAACATGTTCAAGCTGGCCGGTTCCGTCATCGTGTTCGGCGTCGTGGCGGCTTTCTTCGTGGGCATCTTCATTCTGATATTCGGAGGCGGGGCGCATTGATTATTCGCAAAGGGCAATCCTGGGAATTCCGCAAGCCTCCCGTCCTGATCTCTACCGCCACGGTTGTCGGTCCGGATGAGGGCAAAGGCCCGCTCGCCAACGACTTCGACCTGATCCATCAGGATAATACGCTGAAGCAGAAGAGCTGGGAAAAAGCGGAGAAAGCGCTGATGGAAGACGCGGCCAACCTCGCGATCAAGAAAGCGGGACTCCAGAAGGATCAGATCCAGTTCTATGTCGGCGGCGATCTCATGAACCAGATTATTTCCAGCAGCTTCGCCGCCCGGACGCTGGCCATTCCTTACCTGGGCGTGTTCGGCGCCTGCTCCACGTCGATGGAAAGCCTCGCCGTATCCTCGCTGATCGTCGCCTCGGGGGGCGGGGACTACGTTCTGAGCGGTACTTGCAGCCACAACTGCACCGTAGAGAAGCAGTTCCGCTACCCGACGGAATACGGCTCCCAAAAGCCCCCTACGGCGCAGTATACCGTCACCGGAGCCGGAGCCTCCGTCGTGGCCGCGAAAGGTACGGGGCCCATCGTTACGTCCGCCACGATCGGCAAGGTAATCGACATGGGCATTACGGACCCGTTCAACATGGGGGCCGCGATGGCGCCGGCCGCGGCCGACACGCTCACCGCTCACTTCCGGGATATGAAACGCTCTCCCGACTACTACGATATGATCGTCACGGGCGACCTCGCCACCGTGGGCTTTCAGATCGTAAACGAGCTGCTGAAGGAGCAGCGGATCGCCATGAACAGCACCACGTTCAGCGATTGCGGCCTCATGATCTACGATATCGAAAAGCAGGGCGTGCAGGCCGGAGGAAGCGGCTGCGGCTGCTCGGCCGTCGTCACTTACGGCCACCTGCTGAAAAGAATGGAGCAGGGAGAAATCCGCCGCCTGCTTGTCGTCGCCACCGGGGCCCTGCTGTCCCCGCTGTCGTATCAGCAGGGGGAATCCATTCCCTGCATTGCCCATGCGGTCGCGATAGAAAGACAGGAGGGACTTTAATCATGCAGTTTTTATGGGCATTTCTCGTCGGCGGAGCGATCTGCGTCATCGGCCAGCTCCTGCTGGACCTCGGCAAATTGACGCCGGCTCATACGATGACGACGCTCGTCGTGGCCGGAGCGATTCTGGACGGCTTCGGCCTGTACGAGCCCCTCGTCCGTTTTGCGGGCGCCGGCGCCAGCGTGCCGATCACAAGCTTCGGCAACGCGCTGGTCCACGGCGCCATCAGCGAAATCCAGACAAGCGGCTGGATCGGCATCGTGACGGGGATATTCAAAGTGACGAGCGCCGGCATTTCGGCGGCGATCATCTTTTCGTTCCTCGCCGCATTGTTCGTCCGTCCCAAAGGCTGATGCGCAGCCGTAAAACAAGCACTCCGTTTTCTCGGGAAACGGGGTGCTTATTTGCGTTATTCCGGACGCTCCTTTATCACTGCTCTAGCACTGCTTTAGCTGCTCTATTATCGCTCTTTCACAGCTCTATCATTTCTCTATCATTTCTCTATCACTGCTCTATCACAGCTCTAACATTTGTCTTTCACTGCTTCTTTCACTGCTTACTCATTATTCGTTCCTCTGTCATTCCTTCGTCATACGTTCGTAATCCCCGCGTTACCTCACGGTTACCCTCCCGTAACAAAACCCGCGGGCGTTTGCTCCTTTTAGCTTCTTTTCCACCAACTGTCGGTTTTTTAATAAATTTAGAAGGGGTTTTGTTGTACTCGCTTTCTACTTTCCTGTAATATAAAAAATAGGACTTCAAACCCTGTTTATCCGAAGGAGGATTCGTACCGAATGGCTGCCGTGTCCCAACCTCATATGAGTGAGATTTCCAGAATCAGATCCAATTTGGATTCATGTATATTAGGCAAAAGCGAAGAAATCATGCTGCTGTTAACCGCACTTCTTGCCGGCGGTCACGTGCTTCTCGAAGATGTGCCCGGGACGGGGAAGACGGTGCTCGTCAAATCCCTCGCCCGCTCCATACAAGGCCAATTCCGCAGGATCCAGTGCAATCCGGACCTGCTGCCGACCGATATTACCGGCGTTTCGATCTATCATCCGAAGAACGAAGCTTTCTTTTTCCGCCCCGGTCCCGTTATGGCCAACATCCTGCTTGTGGACGAAATCAACCGCGCCACTACCAAAACACAGTCGGCTCTTCTGGAAGCGATGGAAGAGCATCACGTGACGGTAGACGGAGAAATGTACCCGCTTCCGCGTCCGTTTATGCTTCTCGCGACTCAGAATCCCATCGATTTCGAAGGCACGTATCTGCTCCCGGAAGCCCAGCTTGACCGTTTTATGATCAAATTCAGCCTCGGGTACCCCGACAGCGCGACGGAGCTTCAGATGATCGCGTCGCAAAGCAAAGAGCACCCGATGGAGCAGCTTCACGAGGTTGTCGATACGGAGCAGATTCTAAGCATGCAGGAAGAGGTGCGGTCGGTCTACCTCGACGACGGTATCGCGAAATACCTGGTGGACATTACACGCGGCACCCGGGAGCACCCGGCCGTCGAGCTGGGGGCGAGCCCGCGCGCTACGCTGGCGCTCGTTCAGGCGTCGAAAGCTTACGCCTACTTGAACGGCCGCGACTATGTGCTGCCCGACGATGTGAAATATTTGGCCCCTTACGTGCTGGGGCACAGAATTATTCTATCTTCTGAAGCCCGGATGGAAGGAGAAACCTCCCGTTCCGTCTTCGCTTCGATACTGGCGCATACGAAAGTGCCCGTCAGGCTGGAGAAGGCGAAATGAAGTTTTTCAAACCTACCGCCGCTCAGAAGGGAAGACAGGCTACCCTGATATTATCCTTCCTGTTCTTTGCCAGCCTGATGTTTCTGCTGTTTCAGGGCGGTAAGCTCGCTTCCACACTGTTTGCCGTCGTGTGCCTGCTCTCCGCGTATCTCGTGCTCGGAAAATGGAGCGGTATCCGCCAGACGCAGGCGGTGCGCGAAATATCGGCGGCGGACGGAACCGGCAAGGTCCAGGCGGGGCAGTCCCTCCAGATCAAGCTTAAAATTCAGGTTCCCGGCGTCTGGCCTATCCCGTACCTTCTCATCGAAGACGAACTGGTGCGGAGCAGCGGGGAACGGACCGTGATGAAGGGGTCCGTCGTCCTCAACTGGATGCGCAAGGGAGAGTTCGTATACAAAACGCCGCCCCTGCGCCGGGGTCATTACTCCCTGGAGCGCGCGGAATTCGCGACAGAAGACGTCTTCGGGCTCTATGAACATAAAGGCAGCGTCCAGCTTCCTTACGGCTTTGTCGTGATGCCCCAAATGATCGAGATCCGTCACTGGGCGCAATTTTCCCAGTCCCCGCGCGGGGCGAGGCACCATTCCGTAACCGCCCGGATGCAGCGGGAAACGACGCAGATCAACGGCGTGAGGGAGTATATTCACGGGGACAAGCTTTCACGTGTCCACTGGAACGCCACGGCGCGCACGGGCACGTGGAAGTCGAAGGAATTCGAGCGGGAAACGCTCCCGAAGATGGTCATCGTGCTCGACCGGAGCAAGCAGAATTACGGCAGTGCGGCCGAATTCGAGCTGGCGGTTTCCGTCGCCGCTTCCCTGCTGCATTTCGGCACGCAGAGAAACATCGCGGTGGGGCTCGTTTCTTCCGGCCGCGAATCCCTGGTGGCCGTGCCCAAGACCGGCTCACGCAATGAGGACGTCCTGATGGATCACCTGGTGGAAGTGGAGCCGGACGGCTTCCGTCCGCTGCAGCAGGTGGTCAACAATGCGGACGGCATGTTCTCGCCGGGAGCGCTGGTCGTGTATATCACGCCGGCCAAAAACCCCGATCTCCTGTCGCTGCTCCACTGGACCGACAAGCAGCGCATGCTCGCCTGTCATCTGTGCGTCTGCGGTGCCAAGGGAGGCTCCACGGACGTGTGGATCCGCCGCCTCCACAGCCTGGGCTTTATGGGCTACGGCGTACACACGCTGGCGGAGCTGCCGGCTGTGCTGGGAGGGGGGACGAAGATCTATGCGTAGCATCTGGAACGTTTTCCGGTTCATGGCCGGCGAAGACGGAACGAAGAAGTGGATGGCCCTCTTCGTCCTGCTGTTTTTATTCCAGTTCACCGGATGGATTTCCCGCGAGGACGGATTATGGCTGCCCGAAACTTTGAAAGCCGTAAACTGGACGCTGATTGCGGTCTGCGCGACGTTCTTCATCCCGCGGATTCACCATCTGGTCCGGGAACTTTTGCAGATCGTCCTGGTGCTTGTCGTTCACGCGGTTGTGCTTCAATACCGGTTTGTCCCCATGTCCCAGATGAACGGTCCGATGGAGTGGTTTCAAGCCAACGTTTCGCAATTATTCCCTTATTTATGGTTCGGGCTGGCCGCCTGGTGGGTGTTCTTGATGGCCATGTGGGCATCCCGTTCCAAACTGTGGATTTCGTTTATCGTCATTTTGGCCATTTTGTTTTTCGGCGTCCGCGATTCGTTCAGCACTTTGCAGTTATGGCCGCAGGTTGCGGCGGTCATTTTCAGCGGATTGTGTATGCTCGTCGTGCGGCATTTATCCCAGCTTAAAAATAAAGCGCCCGAAAGCTGGAAACGGCTTTCGGACAATCCCGGCCCTCTGATCGTGCCGGTCGTGCTGATTATCGCCCTGACGCTCACCCTGGGAGCGCTCGTGCCGGCGGTCGATCCGGTTCTTACCGATCCGTACACGGCCTGGCGGCAGTATAACGGCGAGAGCGTAACCTTCCTGCCCAGCAGCGACGATTCCGGCCGGACGCTGGTCCAGGACCCGAACGATCCGCTGCTGAAGTCGTCCGGTTACAGCCGCAACGACGCGCAGCTTGGCGGCCAGTTCCAGTACGATTACACGCCGGTTTTCACCGTTGATACGACCAGCCGCACGTATTACCGCGGAGAGACGCGGGCTTTGTACACCGGCAGCGGCTGGGAAGCCAGCCCGGCGGACAGACGGGCCCGCCAAAGCTCCGTGGACTCCAGCGGCAAGCTGCCCGCGGATACCGGCATCGACACGTCCAAGCTGAAGACCGAAGAGGTGAAGCAGACGGTCAAAATGCGCAGCGCCGAAGTTTACCCGGTGCTGTTCGGGGCTTATCCGATGTCGAAGGTGGACATTCGGGAGGAGGGTCCCGACGGAACCCGCTCCGATCCCGATCAGCTCGGATCGCTCCGGTGGTCCGCCCGTCAGGCGGAGCTCCGGTTTAACGCGAAATCAAACTATCCGAAGCAGTACGAGCTCGTGTCCAATATCCCGCTGCTCGATTTAAGCGGGCTCAAGAAAGTCGATATGAGCAGGCTGAACCGGTCCGAATGGAACGATTATCTCCAGCTTCCCGACCGGCTGCCCGAGAGGGTGACGGAGCTAGCCAGAGAAGTGACGAAGGAAGCTCCGACCGCCTACGAGAAAGTGCACGAGCTGGAACTATACTTGTCCAGCAAGTATCCGTATACGAACACCCCCGACGTATCCAAGGGGAAAAGCAAGGATTTTGTAGACCGCTTCCTGTTCGAAATCCAGGAAGGCTACTGCGACTATTATTCGTCGGCGATGGTCGTCATGACCCGGTCGCTCGGCATTCCGGCCCGCTGGGTCAAAGGCTACGCATCCGGTTCTTCCGATAACGGCCGTCCCGCCGGTCTCGGAACCTTCACGGGCGGTATGTCCGACCCCGACGCGGAGGGCACCTACACCGTCCGTAATTCCGATGCCCACTCCTGGGTCGAGGTTTATTTCGAGGGCTACGGCTGGCTGCCGTTCGAGCCGACCGCCGGATTTTCCCTGCCCCAGTCATATGCGCCCGAATCGTCGGCGGCAACGGAGATGCCGACTCCGGCACCCGCCGCGACTAAGACGGAGCAGACGCAAACCGGCGCCGCTCCCTGGGTCCGTTATGTGCTGTATACGCTCAGCGGCCTCGTTCTGCTTACCGCCGTTGTCGTATCGGCGATCCGGCTGAGCGGCGGCAAGAAACTTCTTCCTCCGTTCGGCCGGGACCCCAAAGCGGCCAATTACGCGCAGGGGGTCATCCAGGAGGTCAACCGGCTTTTGCGGTACGGAAGACGCAAAGGATACGAACGGTTCGAGCATGAAACGTTCCGGGAAGCCGCTTCCCGCTGGATGGCCCAGAGCTACTGGCTGTCGGGCGAGCTTTCGCCGGTTCTCGCCATGTTCGAGAAGGCCAAGTACAGCCGGGCATCCGTAACCGAGCAGGATTTGGAGGCCGTTCAGGGTCATGTGAAACGACTGCGCGAGCAGATGAAATAGAACCGGCACGCACCTGCCGGCCGGTTGTGAAACGCAAGAGAAAGGCCGTTTTCCGTTAACCGGAAGACGGCCTTTTTCAGTCCTGCGGGAAGAATCCGGGGCGCGCGGCGGCACGTGAATGGAACGGGCGGCCGCAAGGGAATGCTGAGAATACGGGAATTTCCCGTCCGGGCACGGCCTGAAACGCTTCCTTTTTCTTTTTGCAAGGAATTGGGCATGTATGGTATAGTTCCTATAGATTCGAAAGAGGTTGGGGTGACGCTGTTGTTTAAAAAACTGGTGCCGAAACAATTCGTGCAGACGATTTACGATATCAATCTGGAGGAGCTTTGGCAGAGCGGAATCCGCGGGATCATCACGGATCTCGACAACACGCTTGTCGGTGCCAAGGTGGCCGATGCCACACCGGAGCTCGTGAATTGGCTCGGGCATGTGAAGCAGCTCGGTTTCAAGGTCGTCATCGTATCGAACAACCAGGAAACAAGGGTATCCGCATTTGCCCTGCCGCTGTCTATCCCGTTCATTCATGCCGCGCGCAAACCGACGAACACGGCCTTTCGCAAAGCATTGGCACTGATGGATACAACTGCAGAGCAGACGGTTGTGATCGGTGATCAGATGCTGACAGACGTGCTGGGAGGGAACCGGCTCGGTTTATATACCATTCTTGTTGCGCCTATCTCCATCCATGATGAAGGTTTCTTTACACGAATCAACCGGCGCATCGAGAAGCTGGCCAACAATTACATCTCGAAGAATAAATAAAGCTTTCCTTCACGGGAAAGCTTCACTTTGCTTGCGGGAGAACAACGCTTGACGGGAAGCTCCCGCCGTTTAATTTTAAGGAGGATTCATGACCCAGGAAGAAGTTATCCATTGCGGAGGCTGCGGTGTCAAGCTTCAGCTCGAAGATCCTCAGGCGCTCGGGTACATCCCCGCGCAGGCTCTCGAGAAGGAACCGGTTATTTGCCAGCGCTGTTTCCGCATCAAGAACTATAATGAAGCATCGAGCATTACGCTCAACCAGGACGATTTTCTGAAGCTGCTCGGGCATGTGGGGCACAAAGAAGCGCTCGTCATCAATATCGTCGATATTTTCGACTTCGAAGGCAGTTTGATCAGCGGTCTGGCCCGTTTCGTCGGAGGCAATCCGATCGTGCTGGTCGTCAACAAAATCGATCTGCTTCCGAAAGTGACCAACTGGAACCGGATCGTGAACTGGGTCCGCAAGCAGGCCAAGGAACAAGGCTTGAAGGTTGTGGAGGTTGTCCTTTGCAGCGCCAAGAAGAACATGGGATTCGACCGGGTTCTTCAGGCGGTGGACGAGCACCGTAACGGCAAAGATGTCTACGTCGTCGGAGCGACCAACGTGGGCAAATCCACGCTCATCAACCGGCTTATTTCCGATTACAGCGATCTGGATTCGGAGCTCACCACTTCCCAATATCCCGGCACGACACTTGATATGGTCGAAATTCCGCTCGATGACGGACATTTTATTATCGATACCCCGGGAATCGTGTACAAGCACCGGCTGACGGAGCTTGTCTCCAAGAAAGATCTGGGCAAGCTGATGCCGAACAAGCCGCTTAAGCCCATGGTGTATCAATTGAACGAAGGACAAACCCTGTTTTTCGGATCGCTGGCCCGGTTTGATTTTGTCCGCGGCGAGCGCCAGTCCTTTACGATCTACTCTTCGGGAGCCGTTCCCATCCATCGCACCAAATTGGAAAAAGCGGACGAGCTGTACGCGAACCACAAAGGGACTCTACTTGTCCCGCCTGCGGCGAAAGATCTGGAAGAGCTTCCTCCGCTCGTCAAACAGACGATTCACATTTCGAAAGGCAAAAAGCTCGATGTGCTGATCTCCGGCCTCGGCTGGATCAAAATCAACAGCGAAGCGGGCGCGGAACTGGCCGTTCATGTGCCGAAAGGCGTAAAAATCGTCCAGCGCGATTCGCTTATTTAACGGACCCGACAAGGTTCAGGGACTTTTCGTCTGTAAAAGTCGGGCATATAAACATTGCACGGGGGAGAGACCGACCATGGGTAACAAGCCGTCTTTGGACAGCGGTACGATTCTGTACGGAGTATTCGGAGATCCCGTGAGGCACTCCCGCTCTCCGGTTATGATGAACCGGGCCTTCGGCGAAACGGGCATCAACGGGGCGTACACCGCATTTCACGTGCTGCCGGGGCAGCTGGAGGAGGCCGTTGCCGGCATACGCGCGCTCGGTTTCGGCGGAGTCAACGTAACGATTCCGCATAAAGTCAACGTGATGCAGTACCTCGATGAGATTGATGCGGACGCACAAGCCCTGGGCGCCGTCAACACCGTCGTCAACCGCGGCGGCAAACTGATCGGCTACAACACGGACGGGATCGGGTATGTCCGTTCGCTTAAAGAAGAAACGGGCCTGGATCTCCGCGGCAAAAAAGTGCTGCTGATCGGCGCGGGCGGAGCGGCCCGGGGGATTTCCTATGCGCTGGCGAAGGAAGGCATTTCGTTTATCGCGATCGCCAACCGGACGGCGGAGAAAGCCGGGGAGCTCGCCGCTGCCGTCCGCTCCGAAACGAGTGCCGTCGGCATGGGCCTTGACGAATTAGGAAACATTATCAGTGACGCGGATCTGATCATCAACTCGACTTCTTCGGGCATGTACCCGAATATCGAAGAGATGCCTCTGGATCTGGACGGTCACCGGCTCCGGGAAGGCGCGATTGTCAGCGATCTCGTTTACAACCCGCTGGAAACCCGGTTTTTAAAAGAAGCCAAAGCGAGAGGGGCCGTCACACACGGCGGACTCGGCATGTTTATTTATCAGGGGGCCTACGCGTTCGAATACTGGACCGGCGTCCCTGCGCCTGCAGCGGCGATGCGGCAGGCCGTAGAGCAATCATTTATCGGGAATTGAGGGAATCAGAAGTTATGCTAACAGGAAAACAAAAGAGACATCTGCGCTCACTGGCGCACCATTTGAACCCGGTCTTCCAAGTAGGCAAAGGCGGAGTGAACGAGCACTTGATCCAGCACATCGTGGAAGCGATCGAGGTTCGCGAATTAATGAAAATCTCGGTACTCAACAACTATGAGGCCGACTGCAAGGAAGTTGCCAGAGAACTGGCGGAAGGCGCGGACGCCGAAGTGGTTCAGGTTATCGGCCGCACGATAGTGCTTTATAAAGAATCGCGCGATAACAAACAGATCGAGCTGCCGAAGTCCTAAACGACGGGTACAACCGGTAAAAATACCGGACCGGACCGGCTGCCGGCTTTAAAATGAATTTACGGGACGGCAGCAGCCCTTATGGCACCGGACCCGGTGAAAAATCACGGCGGACCGCCGGAGGAGGTGGCGACATGCGGATAGGAATCATGGGCGGGACCTTCGATCCGGTGCATACCGGCCACCTGGTTGCGGGCGAATGCGCCCGTGCCGCCTGCGGGCTGGATGAAGTGTGGTATATGCCCGCCAACGTGCCGCCGCATAAACCGAACGCTCCCAAGGCTTCGGCCGGGCAGCGCTGGGAGATGGTATGCCGCGCCGTGTCGGACAATCCCGCTTTCCGTCCGTTCGATCATGAGCTCCGGAAAGGCGGGGTTTCATACTCAGTCGATACGATCCGGGAGCTGAAAGTTCTTTACCCGGAGCACGAATTTTACTACATCATCGGAGCCGATATGGTCGAGTATTTGCCCAAGTGGCGTGATATCGGAGAGATCATGAAGATGATCGGTTTCATCGGTCTTCAAAGGCCGGGCTTCGAGCTTCATCCGGATGCGCTGCCGGAGTTCATCCGGGAGGGTGTCCGTCTGGCTCCGATGCCGCTGCTCGATATTTCCTCCACGGATATCCGGAACCGGAGGCGGGAAGGCCGTACCGTCCGCTATCTCGTCACGGCTCCCGTACACGATTATATCGAAGGGATGGGTTTGTATGAATCGTGAAGAGATGATGAAGACTGTAAAAGAGGAAATGCCCGAAAAACGGTGGCGGCATACTCTCGGCGTCATGGAAACCGCCGTTATCCTGGCCCGCCGGTTCGGCGCGGATGAGGAAAAAGCGGATACGGCCGCGATTTTGCACGATGTGTGCAAATACTGGCCCGTAGAGAAGCAGGCCGGCGCGATTCGCGAAAGCGGGTTTCAGACGGACGTCTTGTCCTTCGACAAAGAGATGTGGCATGCTCATGCCGGAGCTTGGATCGCTTCCACCCGGTTCGGCGTGAAGGATGAAGATGTGCTGAATGCGATCCGCTACCATACTTCCGGCAGGGAAAACATGTCCGTCCTGGAGAAGGTCGTGTGCCTGGCCGATTACATGGAGCCCGGTAGAGATTTTCCAGGTGTGGATAAAATCCGCGAACTGGCGGAAACGAGTCTGGAGCGGGCTCTGCTGGCCGGTTTCGACTCTACGCTTTCGTTTCTTCTGCAGAAGGGCAAGCGTATTTACCCGCTCACCGTGCTGACGCGCAACCGTTTAGTCCTCGAATTAGACGTGTAATACTGGGTAATAAGTCCTTTTGACATTTGATTGGATGAACGGAATTAACGAACAAAATGATACCGAACGGAATTTAATAGAGGATGTACATGCTGGCTAACGTGATCGGTCTCAAAAACCGTCCAGCGAGAAGGAGGATGATGGGATGAAAGTAAATCCGGAACAATTGATGAATCTGGTTGTGGATGCGGCGGAAGACAAGAAAGCCATTAACGTGGTGGCTCTGGACCTTCAGGAAATTTCCCTGGTGGCCGATTATTTCGTGATTTGCAACGGGAACTCGGAAACACAGGTACAGGCCATCGCTACGGAAATCCGCAAAAAAGCGGATGAGCACGGCGTTACCGTCCGCGGTCTTGAAGGTTACGATACCGCACGCTGGATACTTGTGGATCTGGGGGATGTCGTTGTCCACGTATTCCACAGGGACGACCGTGAATATTACAATATCGAGCGTCTCTGGTCGGACGCAAGGGTTGTGGAACGCGTATGAGTCTGGAAGCGGGAACTCTCGTCACGCTTGACGTAACGAGAGAAGTATCGCCGTACGGTTATTTCGTAACCGACGGAGAACGGGAAGTACTGCTCCCGTACGCGGAAACGAACCGGAAACTGAAAGCCGGCCAGCAGGCCGAGGTTTTCATCTATTACGACACGGAAGACCGCATGGCGGCCACGATGAACCGGCCGATGCTGCTTCTGGGAGAGCTGGCTCTGCTTGAGGTTGTGGACCTTCATCCGCGCTTCGGGGCCTTTCTGGAAATGGGAATCGGCCGGAATCTTCTTCTGCCGTTCAAGGAAATGCCGGAGCTTGACGAGCTCCGCCCTCAAGTGGGAGACAAAGTCTTCGTGACGATGGACCACGACCGCCAGGGAAGACTGGTTGCCCGGCTTGCGGGAGAAGACGTTCTCTCTGAAAAATGTTTTCCGGCCCCGCAGGCGTGGAGAAACCAGTGGCTGGACGCGCGCGTGTACAAACCGCTGCAAATGGGAACGTTCGTCGTTTGCGACGGCGGAGTCGTCGGCTTCGGCGTCATCGGACTGATTCCCTCTGCGGAGCGCTCGCGCCTGCTCAGAGTCGGTGAGGAAGTCAGCGTACGCGTCACGTATATCCGTGAAGACGGACGCGTGAATTTGTCGATGCGGCAGCCGAAGGAAAAAGGACGGGACGAAGACGCCGAGCGGGTGCTGGCGGTTCTGCGCGAACGTCCGGGCGGCGCCATGCCTTATTCGGACCAGACCGAGGCGGATTTGATCAAATCCAAGTTCGGCATCAGCAAGTCCGCTTTCAAACGCGCGCTCGGCAAGCTGATGAAGGATGGCCTGGTGTACCAAGAAGAAAACTGGACGTATCTCAAGCAAGAGGAGAACTGACATGTCGTACCGTGATTTTGCTTATACGTACGACCGGCTGATGGAGGACATGCCGTACGAGGCATGGATTTCCTACGCCCGGCAGGCCTGGGAGGCTTACGGCCTCCGTCCGGAAACCGTTGTCGATCTCGGCTGCGGCACGGGAAACATTGCCGTGCCGCTCGCGAAGCTCGGCTGCAAAGTCGTCGGAATCGACTTGTCTGACGATATGCTGGCCGTCGCCCGGCACAAAGCCGAAGAAGAGGCCGCTAACGGCGCGAAGCCGGACATCCTTTGGCTGCAGCAGGACATGCGCGACTGGGAACTGCCCGAGCAGGCGGACGCGGTCATCTCCTTCTGCGACTGCTTCAATTATCTCCTCGAAGAAGAGGAGATAATTGAAGCCCTGGAGCAGGCTTACCGGGGGCTGCGGGGCGGCGGCGTCCTGCTGTTCGATGTCCACAGCCCGGCCCAGTTCGAAGAGTACGCTTCCCTGCAGCCTTTCGTCTTCGACGAAGAGGATGTGGCGTACTTGTGGACCTGCGAGCTCGACGAGGAACGGACGGAAATCGAGCACGCGCTGACGATTTTCGTCCGTGAGGACGCTTCGTCCACACGAGGCGGGGAGCCGCTTTTCCGGCGCATCGAAGAGACTCACAGACAGCGTGCGTACGACCCGCGCTGGCTGACGGAAAGGCTGAAGGCGGCAGGCTTCGCGGACATCCGGATTTCCGCTGATTTTGAGTGGAATGCGGAGATTTCGCCGGATTCCCGCCGGTTTTTTTACGCGGCCCGCAAGCCTCTGGCCTAAAAAGGGCGCTTTACTTGACAAAGAGCTTCGATATTGCCTATAATCATTACAAATTTGTGTAATCGCACCAGCTATGAAGAGGATCATCCCTTTGCACGCATGTTTACAGAGAACCGGCGGTCGGTGGAAGCCGGTACATGATGAAGGCGAGCTCACCTCCGAGCCGGAAGGCGAACCGCAGTACGGCCGTTTCCTTGCAGCTGTGCCTGTCATCCGGCAGGAAGCCGGACGGAAGCGAAGATGTACTGCCCAGTAACCGGACCGTTTAGCCCGCGTTAAGGGACTTGAGTGAACAACCGGCAAAGCATGCCGCTTGTTAACTAGGGTGGTACCACGGGGAATATACAACCTCTCGTCCCTAGCCGTAAGAGCTAGAGACGGGAGGTTTTTTGGTTGCGATGATAACGTCAGGAGGACCTACACACATGGCACATGAAAAAGAACAACAGGGCTACAACCCACAGGTAATCGAGCCTAAATGGCAAAAATACTGGGACGACAACCAAACCTTCCGGACATCGGACGAAGCGGGTAAACCGAAATTTTACGCGCTCGATATGTTTCCTTATCCGTCCGGCGCAGGTCTTCACGTAGGCCACCCGGAAGGATACACGGCTACCGACATCGTTTCCCGCTTTAAGCGCATGCGCGGCTTTAACGTGCTTCATCCGATGGGCTGGGATGCTTTCGGCCTGCCGGCCGAGCAGTACGCCCTCGATACGGGCAACGACCCGCGTGAATTTACGAAGCAGAATATCGAGAATTTCCGCCGCCAGATCAAGTCGCTTGGTTTCTCGTACGATTGGGAGCGCGAAATTTCCACAACGGACCCCGAGTATTACAAGTGGACCCAATGGATTTTTATCCAGCTGTACAAAAAGGGCCTCGCTTACGTGGACGAAGTCCCCGTAAACTGGTGTCCCGCGCTCGGAACCGTTCTGGCCAACGAAGAAGTGATCGACGGCAAGAGCGAACGCGGAAACCATCCCGTCATCCGGAAGCCGATGCGTCAATGGGTGCTGCGGATTACCGAGTATGCCGAGCGGCTTTTGGAAGATCTGGAGGAGCTGGACTGGTCCGAAAGCATCAAGGATATGCAGCGCAACTGGATCGGCAAATCCAAGGGGGCGGAAGTCACTTTCGCTATCGACGGGCATGAAGGCGACAGTCTGACGGTCTTTACGACCCGTCCGGATACGCTTTTCGGAGCGACCTACTGCGTGCTGGCACCGGAGCATGACCTGGTTTCCAAAATTACGACGTCCGGTCAGAGCGCCGACGTGACGGCGTACCAGGAAAAAGCCGCACGCAAAAGCGACCTTGAGCGTACGGATCTGGCCAAGGAAAAGTCCGGCGTGTTTACCGGTGCTTATGCCGTTAACCCCGTAAACGGCGCCAAGCTGCCGATCTGGATCGCGGACTACGTGCTGGCCGGTTACGGCACAGGCGCCATCATGGCTGTACCGGGACACGACGAACGTGACTGGGAGTTCGCCAAGCAGTACGACCTGCCGATCGTCGAAGTCGTACAGGGCGGCAGCGTGCAGGAAGCCGCTTATGACGGAGACGGACCGCACGTGAATTCGGGCTTTATCGACGGAATGGGCAAGGAAGAGGCTATCGCGTCCATGATCACGTGGCTGGAAGAGAACGGCAAGGGCAAAGGCAAAGTCACGTACCGCCTGCGCGACTGGCTGTTCAGCCGTCAGCGCTATTGGGGCGAACCGATTCCGATCCTCCATCTCGAAGACGGAACGATGAAAACCGTGCCGGAAGATCAGCTGCCGCTTCTGCTTCCGCAGGTCGAGCACATCAAGCCATCCGGAACCGGCGAATCTCCGCTGGCCAACGTGGAAGACTGGGTAAACACGGTCGATCCCGAAACGGGCATGAAAGCCCGCCGCGAGACGAATACGATGCCGCAGTGGGCGGGAAGCTGCTGGTATTACCTGCGCTTTATCGATCCGCGCAACAACGATGAAATCTGCTCTCCCGAGAAGCAGAAAGAGTGGTTGCCGGTCGATCTTTATATCGGCGGAGCGGAGCATGCGGTTCTTCATCTGCTCTACGCGCGCTTCTGGCACAAAGTGCTTTACGATCTCGGAGTGGTCGAGACGAAAGAGCCGTTCCACAAGCTCGTCAACCAAGGGATGATTCTCGGCGAGAATATGGAGAAAATGTCCAAATCGCGCGGCAACGTGGTGAATCCCGACGATATCGTCAATGAATTCGGTGCCGACACTCTGCGTATGTACGAAATGTTCATGGGGCCGCTTGAAGCGACGAAGCCTTGGAATACCAACGGCGTGGAAGGCTCTTACCGCTTCCTTAACCGCGTATGGCGTCTGTTCGTAGACGAGAACGGGGCACTCAGCGGCAAAATTTCCGATGACGAGAATGCCGGCGGAGACGCGTTTAAACGCACGTGGCACCGGACCGTCAAGAAAATTACGGAAGATTTCGAAGCTCTCCGTTTCAATACCGCTATCAGCCAACTGATGATTTTCGTCAATGAAGCTTATAAGACAGAAGCGCTGCCGAAAACGGCCGTGAAGCATTTTGTCCAAATGCTTTCTCCGCTCGCTCCGCACATTGCGGAAGAACTGTGGCAGAAGCTTGGCGGAACCGGATCCATCACGTATGAAGCGTGGCCGGTATACGAGGAGGCTTGGACGGTGGACGACGAGGTGGAAATTGTCGTTCAAGTGAACGGCAAAATCGCCGACCGCATAAAAGTCGCCAAAGACCTCGACGAAGCGGGCATGCAGGAGCTCGCGCTTGGCCTCGACAAAGTAAAAGAGCTGAGCGCCGGCAAAACCGTCCGTAAAATCATCGCCGTAAAAGGCAAGCTCGTCAACATCGTAGTCGGATAAACAGCCTGGTATTCAGGGATTCCCTCAGGTTTACTCTTCCTCAGGAAGACATAATCAGAGGGGAGCTCTCCGGACAGCCCGAAACGGCGGAACCGCCTTTCTTTTTAGAAAAGCGGCCTCCGCCGTCGGACGGCCCCGGAAAACCGGCCATCTCTCCAATTTGCTTACTTCGCATGTATTTCCGCAATACTTCCCACTAGGAATTACCCCGATCCGCTAAATCACCTTTTTTTCAAACTTACGAAGTTCTATAAACGTGAATGTCCGATCTTCCGGAACTCCACTTTCTATCCTCTTCCATTTTACCTCTTTTTTCCACTCCCTATTGTTTTTTTGTCGTAAATACGGCTTCCACTTTTTCCAGATCCTCTTCGTATTTCGCATGCGTAATTCCGATTAACCGGTTAAACATCCCGTCCAGATCCTGCTCCATCAGACGCAATCCTTCAGCCGTAATTCCTCCCGGAACGCGTACTCTTTTTTGAAGCGAAACCGGATCGAAACCGCCCGTCGTCAAGAGCTTGCCCGTCCCCAGCGTCATTTCCGAAGCGAGTATGGTCGCTTCTTCGGCAGATATCCCCGTCTCCGCCACTGCGGCTTCGATATACTTTTCGAGAAAAAATGAGAGGAACGCGGGCGCGCAGCTCGACAAGTCGGAACTGATCCGGGTATATGCCTCGGAAACTCTGACAGGTGTGGAGATGTGAGTCAGAAGATTTTCGATCCATTCTTTATCCTCGGGATGCATGCGCTCTCCGTGAATGCACAAAGTTGACCCGCTGAGCACGTAATTGGTGATACTCGGGATGATCTTCGTCACCTTGCAGGGAAGCTGGTTTTCCAGATGCTTCAGCAGGACCGGGCTCGTGATGGATACGACGATTTGGGCCGGCTCCAGAACCGGTCGGATTTCGTCAATGACTCTCTTATAATCAAGGGGCTTCACGCATAGAAAAACGACATCACGGCCCGCTGCGGCTTCCGCATTGCTGGAGGCGGCGGTTAGTCCGGCGTAGGTTTCCGCCAAACGTTGTACTTTGCCGGGAGTGCGGTTTGCGGCCCAGATTTGCTCAGGATTGAGCGCTCCCGAATGGATGAGCGCTTCGATCAGAATACTTCCCATGCTGCCTGTACCGATAAAACCCGCTTTCATCGACAACCCTCCTCATGAAATAGTCGGACAGGTCTCCTTCCGGCAGTAAGACCGGTGCCTTATACCGGAACGGATTCATTACACCCGACCCATAACAGAAGCGGGCGCCGACATGTTTACCTCGTTGTGTATGGACTCAAAAAATCAGGAACGTTTTCTTAACGGTATGAACATTCTCACACAATTATGACGGTTTCCTGTAGTGTACATTCGCTTATTCAAAATCAAAGGAGTGTTTTATATTGAACTGGAATTTTCAGAGCTGGAAGAACCGGGGCGTTCTTACTGTTTTCGCCGCCGTGATCGCAGCAGGAGTGATCATCTGGCTGCTTGTCAGCCCGAGAGGCACCGTACCGCAGGGTTTTACGGCGTTAAACGCCTCCATGGCGCAAACGATAGAAGGAACCAAGCCTGTATTGCCTGCAGAGAAGCCACCGTCTTCGTCATCGTCAACGTTAACGTCAGGCAAAGCGGAGGCGAAAGAAGAAGCCGGCGCCTGGAGTAAGCAGGCCGGGGCGGAGGAATTCGCGGCAGGCGCTGCCGGAAGCGGCCAGGAGCAGGCACCGGCTTCAGCCCGGAAAGAGGAGGCAGCTGATGACCAGCCTGCGCAGGCGAATCAACGGCAGCCTGCCGCCGGAGGGAACGGATCGGCTCCGGGGCCGCAGGAATCCGGAAAAGCCGGGGGAAGGGCGGCCGTGCCGGTTCCGGAAACAAGTACGGGTGGAGGGGCAAAAGCGCCCGCAGCAGACAAGAAAATCCCCGCCGGTCCGTTAGTCGATATTAATACGGCCAATTTGCAGCAATTGATGGAACTGCCCGGAATCGGCGAAAGCAAGGGGAAAGCGATCCTTGCATACCGGGAACGGCACGGTAAGTTCAAACGGGCCGAGCAACTCCTGGATATAAAGGGAATCGGCGAAAAAATGCTCGCGAAGATGAAGCCTTATCTGCAAATCAGCCCTTGACTGGCTTAGAGAAGAGAGTAAGAAGGAAAGAAAGGAAAGTAAAAATGTCGGAATTGAGAAAATCTACTAAACTTTCTTTCATTTTACGAGGAAATATGAGAAAATAGGCCCAATCAAACAGATTCACTCATTGCCACATAAATGCGATAAGGAGGAAAGAACCATGTCCGAACAACGTCCATATTCTTTGGAAACTCTGGCCGTCCATGCCGGCCAGCAAATCGATCCGACCACGCTTTCCCGCGCGGTGCCTATTTATCAGACGACCTCTTACGGGTTCCGTGACGCGGATCATGCCGCAGATCTGTTCGCCCTGAAAGAATTCGGCAACATTTATACCCGCATCATGAACCCGACGAGCGATGTTTTCGAGCAGCGGATAGCCGCGCTTGAAGGTGGAGCGGGAGCGCTCGCTACCGCATCCGGTCAGGCAGCCATTACATACTCGATCCTCAACATAGCCGGAGCCGGTGACGAGATCGTTTCCGCTTCCAGCTTGTACGGGGGAACCTACAATTTGTTCTCGACGACGCTGGCGAAACTGGGTATCCAGGTGAAATTCGTCGATCCTTCGGATCCGGAAAATTTCCGCAAAGCGATTACGGATAAAACAAAAGCTCTCTACGCCGAGACGGTAGGCAACCCGCGCGGGGACCTGCTCGATATTGAAGCCGTAGCCGCGATTGCGCATGAGAACGGACTGCCGCTCATCGTCGACAATACGTTCCCGACGCCTTACCTGCTCCGCCCCATCGAGCACGGTGCCGACATTGTCGTGCATTCCGCGACGAAGTTTATCGGCGGACACGGCACTTCCATCGGCGGTGTGATCGTTGACGGCGGTAAGTTCGACTGGAAAGCCAGCGGCAAGTTCCCCGGGCTTACGGAGCCGGACCCGAGCTACCACGGCGTCGTTTACGCCGATGCCGTAGGGCCGATCGCTTATATCATCAAGGCGCGCGTCCAGCTTCTCCGCGATATGGGAGCTTCCATTTCGCCGTTTAACTCTTTCATGCTTCTGCAGGGCCTGGAGACGCTTCACCTGCGCATGGAGCGCCACAGCTCGAACGCGCTTGCGGTGGCGCGTTATCTCGAAGCCCATGAATCGGTCGAATGGGTCAGCTACGCCGGTCTGGAAAGCCACAGCTCCTACCAATTGGCGCAAAAATATTTGCCTAAGGGCCAGGGCGCGATCCTTACCTTCGGCATCAAAGGCGGCCTCGAAGCCGGCCGCAAAGTGATCGAAGAAGTTAAGCTGTTCTCTCATCTTGCCAACGTCGGCGATTCCAAATCCCTGATCATTCATCCGGCAAGCACGACCCATCAGCAGCTCAGCGAAGAAGAACAGCTCAGTGCGGGCGTTACGCCGGGCATGATCCGTCTGTCGATCGGTACGGAAGCGATCGACGATATCCTGCATGATCTGGAGCAGGCCATCCGGGCCAGCCAGCAGTAGGTGCCGGCATGACGGGACGTAAAGACTGGGACACTTACTTCATGGATATCGCCTACATGGCTTCAACGCGCTCGCAGTGCAGCCGCCGGCATGTCGGGGCTGTGCTCGTGCAGGGCAAGAAGCTTCTCGGCACGGCGTACAACGGGGCCCCGATGGGTGTCCCGGACTGTTCCGAAGAAGGATGCATGCTTGTCGAAGAGTATGAACTGCACGTGGTGGACGGTAAGGAAGAAATGATCCGCAAGCAGCGCTGTATCCGTACGATTCATGCGGAGCAGAACCTGCTCCTGTTCACCGACCGCGAAGACCGTGAAGGCTCCAGCGTCTACGTGACGGACCAGCCGTGCTGGACCTGCTCGAATATGCTGGCCAACAGCGGCGTGCGGGAGATCGTGTTTCACCGTCCTTATCCGAAAGACAGCGACAAGGTGAATGCCTTGATGGCTGCGAGGGGAATCGCTTTCCGCCAAATACAGGGATACGAGCCGCCCGAAGGAACGGACCACCGGATTGTTAATTGAATGAAGTTCAGCGGACGGCTTGCTGCCTGAGAGGGAATGCAATCAGATCAAGTCGTTTCACGGAACAATCACAAATAGCGTGAGGAAGAACCTCCGCTGCTCCAGATGAGCAGCGGAGGTTCTTTTTGTTGTCCCGCGGAGAAATCAGCTGCGGGGTAAGGCAAACGAATATCGAATGCAGGGGGATACGACATGCGTTTAAACCGCAATGATATAACAGGTCTGTCGGTTTTGTGGGTTATCGGCTATGCTGCGGCCATCTACGCCTCCAAACCGTGGATGACGCTTTGGAGCGGCGCGGCTTTCGCCGCCGCGGCCGCCGGCGTCATGGCGCTTCGCCTGCCGAAGCGCCGGTGGATCGCTGCGGCGCTCGTCGCCGCCGCAGCCTGCTGCTATTACGCCGATACGGACCGGCGTAACAGCACCGCTCTGCCCGCCGCATCCGCGGCTGCCGCCAGCGGCAGCCAGGTGAGCGTGGCGGGCACGCTGGCCTCTCCTGTCGCCGTAGACGGCGACAGAGCTTCCTTCGAGCTGCGCGTTTCGCAGCTCGGGGAAAGCGGCGGCAGCGGTACGTCCGCTGCCGGAGGGGCTCCGCCGGAGGAGCGGGTGCAGGTGTCCCTGCGCCTGCTGAGTCCGGCGGAGCAGACCGCCGCCGCATCCTGGCGGCGGGGAGACCGGCTCGCCATGCGTGGCGAGCTGCAGGAGCCCGCTGCCGCGCGGAACTTCGGCGGATTCGACTACCGCCGCTACTTGCGCCAGCAGGGCAAACACTGGCTGCTGGTCGTCAAAGGCGCCCAGCAGGTGCAGCACGGCCCGCCGGCGTCCTTATCCGCCGTTTTCGCAAGTCCGCGGCTGGCGGCCGACCGCCTTCTGCGGACGACGGATGCCCTCCGCGGCTATCTGGGAAGCCGCATCGACCGGATTTTTACGCCGGAGCAGGCGGGCTTTATGAAAAGTATGCTTATCGGATTAACCGATGATATGGACCCGGACCGCTACGGTCAATTTTCCAATCTCGGACTGACTCATATTCTCGCGATTTCGGGACTGAACGTGGCTGTTTTTCTGGGCGTTCTGATCTGGGTGCTGAAAAGGCTCGGTCTGCCCAAGGAGACGTATCTGCTCGTTGCCGTCTTTCTCCTTCCCCTCTACATTCTTCTGACCGGAGCTTCCCCGTCTATCGTAAGGGCGGGTCTTATGACCATGATCGGCCTGCTTGCGGTCCGTAAAAACCGGATCAAAGATATTTTGCAGATCGCTTGTCTGGTCGGGCTTGGGCTTCTGATTTGGAATCCCTATTATTTGCTGGATGTCAGCTTTCAGCTTTCTTTTCTGGTGACGATCGGCTTGATCGTGGGCGTTCCCCGCGTTACCGCCCTTTTGCCCCTTAAGAACGGCATGCTCCGGAATACCGCCGCCATCACCCTCGTGTCCCAGCTTGTCTCATTTCCCGTCTCTATTTATTATTTCAATCAATTTTCGCTGCTTTCCTGGCTGGCAAACGCTGCACTCGTGCCGGTCTTCAGTCTGCTTATTTTCCCCGCGGGTTTAATCGCCACTTTTCTCGGACTTTTGTATGTTCCGCTCGGCCGTTTGGGAGCTTGGATAACCGAAACCGGGACAAGCTTCGTTTTCCGTGTCGTAGAGTGGCTGGACCGGTGGGAGGGATTCCGGACCCTATGGCCGTCCCCCTCGTTTTTCTGGATTGCCGCCTATTATCTCCTGCTTGCCGGTATTTGCCTCGTACTCGAACGTCTGGTTCTTAACCGCCGTGTTCAAGAAGCGGAGGAAGGGCCCCGGCTCGATGTGCCCGCTTCCGGTCAAGGCGGGTTATACAGGCTCAGTACATCTCCCGCAGCTGTTATTACGCTCGGTTTTTGCTGGATCGGACTCCTTTACTACGGGTACACGCCGGACCGCTGGAGCTCGGAGGCTTATGTGGATATGATCGACGTGGGGCAGGGAGACAGTATCCTCATCCGGACCCCGGCCCGTAAATACATCCTGGTAGACGGAGGCGGGACCGTAACTTTCCGCAAGCCCGGAGAGGAATGGAAGCTGCGCAGGGACCCTTATGAGGTCGGAAGGAAAACGCTGGTTCCCCTGCTGAAAAAAAGAGGGGTCCACAAGCTGGATGCCGTTATCCTGACTCATGAAGACGCCGACCACAGCGGAGGGCTCCAGGCTGTTTTGGAGGACTTTCCGGTGGAGACGTTTATTTTCAACGGCACTTACAAGTCCGGCCCTCAAGTGGAAAAACTGTTTCGTACCGTTGTGGATAAGAAAATACCGCTTATTTCCGCCGCTTACGGAAAAACACTCCGGATGGACAGCCGGACACGGCTCGATTTTCTTGCCCCGCAGCCGGTGAACGCGCCGCTTTCCGCCGGAACGGACTCGCCTGCGGACATATCGGGCCCTGGAGAAGTCACATTTTCTGCGGGTACAAGCTCGTCCCCGGACGCATCCGAGTCTGGAACATCCGCCTTTCCCGCTCGGCGGGCGGAAGGAAAGACGGAAGCCCCGCCCGCAAGCGATGCTTCCGGTTCCGCCGGCAGCCCCATTGTGCTGGAAAACGAGCAAAACGGCGTTTCCGTCGTTTTTCTGCTGGAAATGGACGGGACGAGGTGGCTTTTTACCGGGGATATGGATGTTAAAGCGGAGCGCCGCGTCTTGGAGCTTTTGCAGACCGGGAACTTCGCGGGAAAAATGCATGAAACGAAGTCTCCGCAGTCTGGCAGCGGCATAGATGAACCGGACCGCACGGAAAACGGATCCTCGGCGCCTGCAGGGATCGATGTTCTCAAAGTGGCCCACCACGGCAGCAAAACGTCTACCGGAAGCGACTGGCTCGGCTATTGGAAGCCCCGTACCGCTCTAATTTCCGCAGGGGTTAAAAATATGTACCGGCATCCTTCGCCGGACGTGGTCGCCAGACTGGAAAGAAACGATATCCGGGTTCTCCGGACGGATTTACTGGGTGAGATCCGGCTTCTTGTAAAAGGGGGGAAGATTTACGTGCGTTCGATGCTATCCGTAAATTCTTCCGTTCCAGTGGCTAACGGACCGTTCTGACGGAAGTTTGAAGTTCTCATGAGCCATCACCGCCGGCCCCGGCGGCAGAACGATTATGTGCACAGGATGTTTCTTCCGGACTGGAGTCGATTTTCTGGTTGTTTTCAGCCAAAAGAAACATTTTAGCAACATTCTTGTGCTATTGTTAAGAGACGGGGTGTGAATCCGGACCGCTCCTTCGGAGCTGGGAATTGTTCGCTTATTACGCGTACTTTCCCCGTTTTGTTAATTATCTCCGCCAAAAGTGTACCTCCGGAAAAATTTTTGATATTCTAGTAGAATGAAAGTCCTAAATTTGATGATAAGTTGCAACATTCGTGAACATAGATGCGTCTGTATAGTTGCAAGAGAGGGGGATTCTTGTGGTAGCGCCCGAAATGGTAAAAGCGGCACAATCGGGTGACCGGGAAGCGCTAGTTACCTTATTAAGACAAATTGAAACCCATGTCTACCGCACGGCTTATTACCTGCTGGGTAATGAGCAGGATGCCCTCGATGCCTCGCAAGAAGCGCTTATTCGTATTTATACGAAAATCCAGTCTTATGAAGAGAAAGCTCTTTTTAAAACGTGGGTTCAGCGTATTGTGACCAATATTTGCATCGACAAATTCCGCAAGACGAAGCCGACCGTATCCATCGAAGAACACGAACTTACGTTCACCACCCCCAAGGACGTTGAGGACGAAGTGATGATCGGTTACTTGGCGCAGGATATTCAAGAGGCTATCGAGAAACTGCCCGAGCATCACCGATCGGTCGTTGTTTTGCGGTATTTGCAGGATTTCTCCTATCACGAGATTGCGGATTGCCTGGGGCTTCCGCTGAATACGGTTAAATCCTATCTTTTTCGGGCGAGGCAGCAGCTGCAAGGGTTACTTCATGAATATCAGAAAGGAGGTGTTCGGGGATGAATTGCAGAGAGGTGAAAGAGCTGATGCAGAGAGATCTCGACGGAGATTTGAACGATCTGGAGCGGCAGCGTCTCAACCAGCATGTTCAGCAGTGTTCGGAATGCGGCACGATGCTGCAGCGGCTGCGCATGCTGTCCAAGGAATTGGAAAACCTTCCGAAAGTCATGCCGCCGTTCAGCATCGTCGATTCAATTCTTCCGCAGCTTGAGCGGCTGGATGAAGAAAAGTCCAACCATCGCGAAGAAGCTGCAGGTCTGTCTCGCGCAGTCGGCCGTTCCCCGCGTCCCCCGGAACAGCTTCCTTGGACTCGCCGCATCGCTGCGCATGTTTCCTGGAAAACAGTCAGCGGCGTAGTGGCTGCCGGCTTTGTACTCGGATTTTTCGCGTTCAACATGGACCGGCCGGCTCAATCGGGTCCGGCGGGCATGTTTTCGGCCTTAACCGGAGCTAAGACGGAGAATACGGAGCCGGTGGCAAAATCGGTACAGCCGACAACTACAGCGGATGCGAATGGATCGCTCCAGCAGGGCGGCGGTACACCGACGCAGCCGCCCGCGTCCCAGTCACCGGGAGATTCCAAAAGCGCCGGCAAACCGCAGGCGGATTCGAACGGCGAAGGGAACCAGACGGACCGTTCCGCATCGGCCGGAGATACAGGCAAGGGAACCGATTCAGGGCAGCAGCAGAAACCGGGTTCGGATTCTCCGAAAGAGGAAGGTTCCCGCAAGGAACAGCCGGGAACGGCTTCTACTCCGCAGCCGGATAAACAGTCCGATGCTTCTTCGAACGAAAGCAAGGGAGCCGGCGGTACCGGCAATCCTCCCGCAGCCGGCGGAGTATCCCCCGGACCGGGCGATACAAGCGGCGGTACTTCGGGATCGGCAGACGGAGAGACGGGCGGCAAGATCGCCACGACCGATCCGGAGAAGAAAGATACCCACAGCACGTTCACTGCCGCAGGAACCGACGGAGACTTCTCCCGACGGCAAGCTGAACGCGAAGATTGAAGATCGCAAGCTTACGATTGTCAAAACGGACGGCAGTTCCGTATACGTATCCGCCAAGCAGTGGAAAGAAACCGATACGCTGCGGCTTGTCGGCTGGAACGGCAACGACGAGCTCGTCTACGAAGTAAGCAGCGGCAGCACGAAGCAGGAATATGTCGTCTCCTTAAAAACGAAACAGGAGCGTGCCAAATAAGGCATGCTTCTTTTTGTGTCTGACACGCACATTCGGCGGGTTGGCGCGTATGCTGTATTAACAATCGGTTGATGAAAAGTCACCGCAAAACTGAGGAGAACGACAGGAGAAAACGCGGGTTTACTGTCACTCGGTCAAGAGTTTCTAGAGCTCTTTTCCGGTGTTTAAATAGATGCTGCTCGCATGGGCAACGTGCGGTGGCAGCGTATTCTCTTTCTGCTCGGGCAAAGGGATTACGGCAAGACGGTGAGATTCCGTTTTGACGTAATCCCTTTGTCATTGGTAAGATAGGGAACAGGGATTTAACCGGAGGGGAACGAACGAATGGATTACAAACAAGCGATGAAAAGCATAGAGGAAGAACGATTCGCTCCGGTCTATGTCAGCTACGGAAGCGAGTCTTATTTAATTGAACAGTTTATCAAGAAACTTACCGATAAAATGATTGAACCCGAGCATGTGGATTTTGCCGTTAGCAAATACGATTTGAATGAGGTGCCGGTGCAGAACGTCATTGCCGACGCCGAGACGCTGCCGTTTATGGTGCCCCGCAAACTGATTATAGCCGGAAATGCCCAGTTTCTAACAGGCAGCCGCGACAGCGGGAAGGTCGACCACCAGTTGGATCGTTTAACCGAGTATTTAGGGGCTCCCGTCGATTTTACCGTCCTTGTTTTTACGGTTCCCGTGGACAAGCTGGACGAGCGGAAAAAGCTGGTGAAGCAGCTCAAGGAAAAAAATGCGCTCGTGCCCTGCCTGCCGCTGACGGCCGAAGAACTGCAAAGCTGGGTACGGCGCCAGGCGAAAAAGGAATCTTTCGATCTGGCGGACGGAGTCGCGGACCAGCTCGTGCTGTACACGGGCGGGCATCTTCAGTCGCTGGCCGCGGAGATCGAGAAGCTCTCCCTCAACGTCGGGCGTGGAGGGACGGCGACCCCCGAGCTGGTCGATTCTCTCGTCGTCCGCAGTACGGAGCAGAATGTATTCATTCTGATCGAGCAGGTGGTTCAGCTGCGCCTGGACCGGGCATTTGCGCTTCTGGAGGAACTTCTCAAGCAGAAAGAAGAGCCGATCAAGATCGTGATGCTGATGGCCCGCCAGTTCCGGATCATGCTCCAGGTCAAGGAACTGTCCAAGCAGAGCTACTCGCACCAGCAGATCGCGGGCCAGCTCGGTCTGCATCCGTACGCCGTCAAGGTGGCGGAAGGACAAGCCCGGGCTTATGATATCGCGAAGCTGAGCCGGATCGTATCGCAGCTGGCGGATCTTGATTTTAAAATGAAAACCGGCGGCATCGACAAGGTGCTCGGCCTTGAACTCTTTCTTCTCGGTCTGGCGGCTTAAAGCCTTCCGGGAAACGGGGTTTTCAGCGGTGCATAACCGGGCCGAAGAATGGCAGCGGGAGGCCTGCTGCCCAGGCGGGGCCGCAATCCGGATCCGCTTCCCGGGCCGGGCGTTGAGGACGTTTGTTTTGTACGGCCGGTCAGGCAAATAACGCCGGCCCTTGCGAAGAGCCGGATCTGCATGGCGAGGCGGCATAGGATACGCCGGGCACCGCGCGAAGATCCCGGCGCGGTGCCCGGCGTCACATGACGGTGGTCAACCGCTTTGCCGGCCCGACTGCTTAGCGATATGTACAAAAAAAGACCGGAGCCAGGGGCTCCGGTCTTTTTTATCACCTATGTGTAGGTCCTGCTTATTAGCCTTGTGCGGAAAGAGCGTTAAGCTTCTTCGCTAAACGGGACTTCTTGCGGCTAGCTGCATTTTTATGGATTAATCCTTTAGAAGCTGCTTTGTCCAATTTTTTGGTAGCGTTGATCAGAGCTTCTTTAGCGGAATCTACGTTATTGCTGGCAACCGTTGTTTCGAAAGCTTTAACAGCTGTACGAAGAGCGGACTTCTCGGAAGCGTTGCGCAGGCGACGTTTTTCACTTACTTTCACTCTTTTGATCGCGGATTTGATGTTTGGCATTGACATTCACCTCCTACTTCAGGTACACAATCGAACGTTTTCCATGATTGTTGACAACTCTAAGTATTCTACCACGCTGACTTTTAAAAATCAATACCTGTCAGGGAGCTTTCCGAACCCGTTTTCCGGGAACGTTTAGCGGTATAAACTCCGTATAAATTAGGGTGGCTGTCCGCAAACTAGGATCATTCATGATGGACAGGAGGAGATCTTTTTGGCAGATCTTAGCGCGTATACGGTCCGGACCGATCTTGCGCTTGAGGCGAGAGAACTGGCGTCGGAAGCGAGAAAAAGCCCCGAAATTCCGGGGGTGGTTTCGGATATATGGGAAGAGAACGGCATGCGCATTACCCAGATTCAGGTGCTGAACGATGAAGGGGCGCAGGCCATCGGCAAAATGCCGGGGCAGTATATGACGATCGAAGTGCCCGATTTGAGAAAAAAAGATACGCAGCTCCAGGACCGCGTAGCTACAAAGTTCGCCCAGGTGTTCGAGCAGTATTTGCAGAAAGCGGGAGTCGGCAAAGACTCCAAGGTGCTCATTGTCGGGCTCGGCAACTGGAATGTGACGCCCGATGCGCTCGGTCCGCTCGTAGTCGAAAATATCCTCGTGACGCGGCACTATTTCGAATTGATGCCGGGTCAGGTCAGCCCCGGCTACCGTCCCGTCAGCGCGGTTGCTCCGGGCGTGCTGGGCACGACGGGCATTGAGAGCAGCGAAATCGTCGAGGGAATTGTCGAGAAGTCGAAGCCCGATCTCGTTATCGCCGTGGATGCTCTTGCTTCGCGCGCGCTGGAGAGGGTGAATACGACGATTCAGATCGCCGACACGGGCATCAACCCCGGTTCGGGGATCGGCAACAAACGCCGCGGCCTAACGCTGGAGACACTTGGCGTGCCGGTCATCGCAATCGGCGTGCCGACGGTCGTATACGCATCCACGATCGTGAATTCGTGCATAGACATGATGCAGCACCATTTCCGCACCCAGACGTCCAACACGCATGAAATACTCGGAATGCTGGACGATCTGCCGGAGCAGGAACGTTTGTCGCTTGTCCGCGAGGTGCTGAATCCGCTGGGGCACGATCTGCTCGTCACCCCGAAGGAAATTGACGAATTTATCGAAGATATCGCGAATATCATCGCTTCGGGGCTGAATGCGTCTCTGCACGAGGCGGTAGATTCGGCTAACGTGGCCGCCTATACGCATTAAGCGGCGTGGCTGACAGGCCGGTTCCTCAAGGAACCGGTTTTTTTTGCGCGTTGCCGGGCGGCTCCCAGGCTCTCAGGCTCCCGTTCGACTTCAAAGCGGCGCCCGTTTGATCGGCCCGGCAGGGCGGCGGCCGGAGATTTTTTTACTGAGAGTTCTATCGATAGAGCGGTGTTCATAGATTGGGAGTAGATAGATTCGCCGCCGTGAGGCGCGAGCCGCCTGAATCCGGACATGTTCAAGCCCATTCGCTAGGAGGAACTCTCATGAAAAGGAATGCCGTCACCTTCAATCTCAGCAAAATCCGCCACACGTTCCAGACCGCCGGAGTCATCGGGAAGACCACGATATCGCTCAGTTTGTTTACTCTCTGCCTGTTTATTCTGCTTGGAGTCGGGAGCATCCTGCAGTCAAGGCTGTCTACCTCTCCCGTATCGTCTATGAAAGGGCTGGCGGCTTCGGTCTCCAATCAGTTTTTTCTCGACATGCTCGGTCTGGAAGTTCCTCATTTGAGAAATGATACCCGTAAGTTTACTTTTTCCCAGCAAAATATGATGAGCTTTGCCGTACGGTTTCTGACCGATGTGAACCCCGGCGATCCGAAAAGCCTCATTGCCCAGGAGGTGCCCGGCCTGAAAGCGGACAAGAGCACCGTGCTGCGCGCGGGCAAAGACGGCGATGGGAGCGGTCCGGTCGAATACACACCCGCGGAAGGAGCGGTGAACGGGACAACGGGCGGCGCAGTCCCGGAAGCGACTCCGGCCCCGTCTCCGGCGCCGAGCCAGGCGCCTGCGGACCAGAAGCCCAAAGGGCCCGGGCGGAATATCGCCTTCATTTATCAGTCTCACAGCAACGAATCGTTCCTGCCCGAGCTCAAAGGCGTTACCGATCCGGATAAAGCCTACGACGCCAAAACGAATATCATCATGGTCGGCAAGAAGCTGGCGGAAGCGCTGGAGAAAGAAGGGGTCGGGGCCGTCCATTCGGATGCCATTTACCCGAACACCATTAAAGATTTCAAATATGCTTATTCTTATAAATATTCTCTCCAGACGCTCGAAGCCGCCGCGAACGCGCACCCGGACCTGAAGTTTTTCTTTGACATCCACCGGGATTCCCAGGAGCGCAAGCGGACGACGGTTACGCTGAACGGCAAAGATTACGCGCAGGTGTATTTTATCCTGGGGGGAGACAACCCGAAGTGGAAAGAAAACGAAGCTTTCGCGGGTAAAATCCACGATGCGTTGGAAGCGAAGGCGCCGGGCGTATCCAAGGGCATTCACGCGAAAACGGGGCACGAAGTAAACGGCGTCTATAACCAGAACTTCTCGCCGAACAGCGTGCTGATAGAAGTGGGCGGCCCTTACAACTCTTTGGAGGAGTGCTACCGGACGGTGGAGTTGCTGGCAAAAGCGGTGTCGGAAGTGATTCTCGATGCGGAGAAAGTAACGGCGCCCGCGGAAGGCAAAAAGTCGTAAGCCGCTTACGGGTTAAAGCTGGAAGCGGAACGGACGACGGGAGATTCAAAGAAGCGAATTCAACTAACGAACCGGAGGGACCCTAAATGCCGCGCTGGTACTGGAAGCTGTTCGTATACGGAATTATTCTTTGCTTCTGCACGATGTTCGGGGTGGACCTTGCCTCGCGCGGCATGAACCGCATCGAAGGGCCGGGAAGCGTCTCCGGAGGGGCGGCGCAAACGGGCGGGAGCGGTCCCGCCGCGACCGGTTCCCTGCCGGAGGAGACTTCCATCCGGACCGGAGGAGGCCGGAGCGCAGAGCGGCAGCCTGCCGTGCCAAGCGGTGCGCCGTCGGAGGCTGCCCAGCCGGTTCCGGCGGCAGGCCCCGATGCGGCGGCCGGTAAGGCCCGGGCAGCCGAAGGCGCGAACCGGGCCGCCGAAACGCCGGCGCCGCCGAAACCGTCCCCCCGTCCGCTCGGGACGGGAGATCCGCTTGAAGCCGGGTCGATGAACCACCTCGGCAACAAGCTGGGAGATCTGCTGCAAATGACCGCTCAAAGCGGAATGGACGGCGTGGTTTCGATGTTCGAATGGGTCGTCAAATAAGGTAAAACGACCCATAACGGTTTAGCATTGCCGCAGCCCCGCCGGACTGATATAATAAAAGGTACTGTATGTAACTGTGTGGGGGTTAGGCATGACTGACATTCGGCAAAGACAAAAGCAAATTCGAAACTTTTCGATTATCGCACATATTGATCACGGTAAATCTACGCTCGCGGACCGCATTCTTGAATTTACAGGGGCGCTTTCGTCCCGTGAAATGCAGGAACAGGTACTCGACCAGATGGACCTTGAGCGGGAACGCGGTATCACCATCAAGCTTCAGGCCGTGCGCCTGAACTATAAGGCCGATGACGGTCAGGAATATATCCTGAACCTGATCGATACTCCCGGACACGTCGACTTTACGTACGAGGTTTCGCGGAGTATGGCGGCCTGCGAAGGCGCGCTGCTCGTCGTGGACGCGGCCCAGGGGATTGAAGCCCAGACGCTGGCCAACGTATATCTGGCTCTGGACAACAATCTGGAGATTCTCCCGGTCATCAACAAGATCGACCTGCCGAGTGCCGATCCGGAACGCGTCAAGCAGGAAGTGGAAGACGTGATCGGACTGGATGCGAGCGAAGCGGTTCTGGCCTCGGCCAAAGCCGGCATCGGCATCAAGGAGATTTTGGAGCAGGTGTGCCAGAAGGTACCCGCACCGCAGGGCGACCCGGACGAGCCGCTTAAAGCGCTCATCTTCGATTCGCATTACGACCCGTACAAAGGCGTTATCGTGTACGTGCGTGTCGTGGACGGCGCTATCAAGGCCGGCACGAAAATCAAGTTCATGGCGACGGGCAAAGTATTCGACGTGATCGAAGTCGGCGCCTTCAAGCCGCGCATGTCTATCGTGGACGAGCTGAACGTCGGCGATGTCGGCTTTGTCGTGGCCGGGATCAAGAACGTCGGCGACACCCGCGTCGGGGATACGATCACGAACGCCGTTAAACCCGCGGCGGAACCGCTGCCCGGCTACCGCAAAATCAATCCGATGGTATTCTGCGGGCTGTACCCGATCGAAACATCGGATTACAACGATCTGCGTGAAGCGCTCGAGAAGCTGGAGCTTAACGACGCGTCGCTCACGTACGAGCCGGAGACTTCCTCCGCACTCGGCTTCGGTTTCCGCTGCGGATTCCTGGGCCTTCTCCATATGGAGATCATCCAGGAACGCATCGAGCGCGAATTCAACATTCCGCTTATTACGACGGCGCCAAGCGTTATTTACCGCATCACGATGACGAACGGCGAGATCATCGAAATCGACAACCCGTCGAACTACCCGGATCCGCAGCGGATCGACTTCGTTGAGGAGCCTTACGTGAAGGCGTCGGTCATCGTGCCGAACGACTTTGTCGGCGCGATCATGGAGCTCTGCCAAGGCAAGCGCGGCGAGTTCATCAACATGGAGTACCTGGACACGAACCGGGTGACGCTGTCTTACGACATTCCGCTTGCGGAAATCGTGTACGACTTCTTCGATCTGCTGAAATCCCGGACGAAGGGCTACGCTTCGTTCGATTATGAAATTTCCGGGTACAAGAAATCCAACCTGGTCAAAATGGACATTATGCTGAACGGCGAGCAGGTGGATGCCTTGTCCTTCATCGTTCACCGGGACGGCGCCTACAACCGGGGCCGCATTATTTGCGAGAAGCTCAAAGAGCTTATCCCGCGGCAAATGTTCGAAGTGCCGATTCAAGCCGCAATCGGACAGAAAATCATTTCACGCGAAACCGTCAAGGCGATGCGGAAGAACGTTCTGGCCAAATGTTACGGCGGCGACATCTCGCGGAAACGGAAACTGCTCGAGAAGCAGAAGGAAGGCAAGAAGCGGATGAAGCAGGTCGGCAGCGTGGAAGTGCCGCAGGAAGCGTTTATGGCGGTACTCCGTATCGACGACAACTAATTACAAGGAACGACCGAGAAATAGGAGCCGCGTGCTCCTATTTTTATTGCCTTCGATCTTTTCCGCTTTTCATAGTACAATGAAGGAATGGCCGTAAGGCCGACCCTTTCTGGAAAGGAACTACCCGCAATGAACACACGTTATACCGCTCCCGAGGCGGTTTATATCCATATTCCTTTTTGCACGAACAAATGCTTTTACTGCGATTTCAACTCCTACGTCCTTAAAGGGCAACCCGTCATGGACTATCTCGATGCTCTAGAGCGTGAGATGGAACGTACGGTGCAGGCGCAGCCGCCCGGCAAGATCGCGACGATCTTCGTGGGCGGAGGCACGCCGACGGTGCTGCTGCCGGATCAGATGGCGCATTTTCTGAAACTGGTGAAAACTTATTTCCCGGATCAGCACGGGGATCTTGAATTTTCGATGGAAGCCAACCCCGGAACAACGGACCTCGAAAAGCTGGCGGCGATGAAAGAGGGCGGCGTCAACCGGATTTCGTTCGGTGTCCAGTCGTTCGACAACGGCCTGCTGGAGACGATCGGTCGTATTCATAATACGGACGACGTTTACCGGAGCCTGGAAAATGCGGCAAAAGTGGGCTTCGACAACATGTCGATCGACCTGATGTTCGGGCTGCCCAACCAGACGCCGGAGATTATGGAGAAAACGCTGAACGAAGCGCTTGCCCTCGATCTCAAGCATTATTCGATCTACAGTCTGAAAGTGGAGGAAAATACCCTTTTCCACACCATGTATCACAAAAACCAGCTCCCGCTTCCGAGCGAGGATGACGAGCTGGACATGTATCTGCTCATTATGCGCCGGTTGAAAGAAGCGGGCTATGGCCAGTACGAAATCAGCAATTTCGCGCGTCCCGGTTACGAAAGCCGGCATAACACGACCTACTGGCGCAACCGGCCTTATTACGGCCTTGGAGCGGGTGCTCACGGCTATGCCGAAGGACATCGCCACGTCAATGTCAAAGGAGTTCAGCCGTACATTGACCGCACGAAGGAAGGCCTTCCGCATTTGGAAAGATTCCCCGTCACGCAGCAGGAGGCGATGGAGGACTTCATGATGGTCGGCCTGCGCCTCCTGGAAGGAATCAGCGGAGACGATTTTAAAGCGCAATTCGGTATTCCGATGGAGGAGAAGTTCGGCGGAATTCTGGACAGTCTGATCCAACGCGGGCTTCTGGAACGTGCCGGAAACAAGATCCGTTTGTCGGAACAAGGAATTTTGTTCGGCAACGACGTATTTGCTTCGTTCCTCGAATAGGTAAGCGAGGGCGCGTCCCAGGCACGGGAATGCCCCTTATTTAAAGCGGCAAGGCTCCATTCAAAATTTTACAAAAAGCCACTTGTGCGATTATGCATGCTGATGTATATTTATTCAATATACGTTTGCGTGTAAATATCGCACAAATGGCTTTTTTTGTTTTTCTCCGGTTTTTTCATACATTTTCAGCAGGCGAATGGTGGGATGCGAGATGACAGTGGCTTGCCGCAGAGCAACGGAAGACGATATAGAAGAACTCGTACATATTATACAAGGATATGCACGCCAGGGGATTATGCTTCCCCGGGACCGCGAGATGGTCTCGCGGCATTTGGATACCTTTGTCGTGGCGGTAGATGAAGACGCGCTGATCGGCTGCGGGTCCCTTACGAGACTGGGGGAGAATCTGGTGGAAATCCGCTCGCTGGGCGTTTCCGAGGATTACAAAGGCCAGGGAGTCGGAACCAGACTGGTGGATTTCCTGCTGGAGGAGGCGCGCCGTCTGAATATTACGAAGGTGATGGCCCTCACGTACGAGGTGAAATTTTTTCAGAAAAACGGCTTTAGAATCGTGCCGAAACATATCTTTCCGGAAAAAGTGTGGACCGACTGCATCCATTGCAAAAAACAGTACTGCTGCGACGAGATTGCGGTACTCCGGGAGTTGGATTGAACTTGACAACAGGCCGAAAGGTCTGTTATTTTTGTAATAGGAATTAGCACTCGTTAAGGTTGAGTGCTAACGAAGCGGATTGTGCACGAGCGGCGCATTCATGCGGCGGTTACCTGTATGTAAAGGAGGAGTTAGTATGTTGACGGAGCGTCAGCGGATGATTTTGAATGCCATTGTAGATGATTATATTCGTTCCGCGGAGCCGATCGGTTCCAGAAGCATTTCCAAACGGGGCGATGTCGGGTTCAGCCCGGCCACGATCCGCAACGAAATGTCGGATCTCGAAGAATTGGGCTTTCTGGAGCAGCCGCATACGTCAGCAGGCCGTATTCCTTCTCATAAAGGGTACCGTTATTATGTAGATCACCTGGTGCGGCACGGTACGCTGGATGCTCACGAGCTGGAGACGGTCAAACTGTTCTTCGCGGAGAAGGTCCAGGAGATGGAAGAGGTCATTCAGCACACCGCGAATATGCTGTCGGGTCTGACCAATTACACATCGATTGTACTCGGGCCCGAGGTTTTTACGAACACGCTGAAGCACCTGCAGATTATTCCGCTGAACGATAAGACCGCCGTCGCGATTATCGTGACGAACACGGGACATGTCGAGAATAAAACCGTTGCGATCCCGCCGGGATTGCCGATGAACGAAATCGAGAAAGTCGTCAACCTGCTCAACGCACGCCTTCAGGGGGTGCCGCTGCTGCAGTTCAAGTCGAAGCTCTATACGGAAGTGGCCGGTGAGCTGAATAAGTACGCCGAGGGCTACCACGAGCTTTTCACCATGGTCGAAAGCGTGCTTGAGAATGACGAGAAAGACCGCATTTTCCTGGGCGGCACGACCAATATGCTGACACAGCCCGAATTTAAAGATGTGGATAAAGTTAAAAATATTTTGGATCTGCTGGAGCAAACTCCGGTTTTATTCAAATTGGTGACTTCGTCGCCCACAGGTCTCCAAATCAAGATCGGTTCGGAGAACAGTCTGGCCGCCATGAACGATTGCAGCCTGATTACGGCGACCTATTCGTATGACGATCAGCCGCTTGGAACGATCGGTATACTCGGACCCACGCGGATGGAATATGCCAAAGTGATCCGGCTTCTCGAGCACTTGTCCGCCAATATGGAAGTTCTTCTGTCCAGGTGGTACAAATAACGAGACAGGCTTACAACAAGAGTTTGCACCAAGTTTAAGCGGGATTAGCTGGGGCAAACTTAAACGTGGCCGGCTGACGCCGGCCCGTCCACTCTTTCAAGGAGGTGAACACGACAAGTGAGTACCGAAGAAACAAAGAACATCAACCCGGATACGAACACCGCGGAAGCAGAAGAAGCTACATACGACGCGGAACAAGCGGAAGCAGCCGAAGCGGCGGCTCCTGAAGCGGAAGGCGCGGCCTCCGGCCGGAACGCGGAACTGGATGAACTTCGTAAAGCGGCTGAGGAGAGCCAGCAGCGTTTGCTGCGCGCCCAGGCCGATTTCGACAATTTCCGCCGCCGCACCCGCCAGGAGAAAGAAGAGTTTGCGAAGTACGCTTCTCTTAAGCTGATCGAACAAATGCTGCCGGTCATCGACAATTTCGACCGTGCACTGGTTTCCAGCCGCGAGACGCAGGATTTCGAAGCTCTCACCAAAGGGATCGAAATGGTGTACAGACAGCTCGAGCAGCTGATGACCCAGGAGGGTCTGACGCCGATCGAAGCGGTTGGCCAGCCCTTTAACCCTGAATTCCACCAGGCGATCATGCAGGTGGAATCGGATGAGCATGAAGAAGGCATCGTTGTGGAAGAAGTCCAGAAGGGCTACATGCTGAAGGATAAAGTAATCCGTCCTTCGATGGTTAAAGTGAGCATGTAAGCCGGAAGGGCATTCGGGCCCGGCGAATTCATATATACGCACCCCTAATAAGGAGGAAATAGATTATTATGAGTAAAGTAATCGGTATTGACTTAGGAACCACCAACTCCTGCGTAGCCGTAATGGAAGGCGGCGAAGCCGTCGTTATCCCTAACGCCGAAGGAAACCGCACCACTCCTTCCGTAGTGGGCTTCAAGAAAGACGGGGAGCGTGTTGTGGGCGAGACGGCAAAACGCCAGTCCATCACGAACCCGGACCGTACGATTATCTCCATCAAGCGTCACATCGGTACGAACCACAAGGAATCCATTGACGGCAAAGACTACACGCCGCAAGAGATTTCCGCGATCATTCTGCAAAAGCTGAAAGCTGACGCCGAGGCTTACCTGGGCTCCCCGGTAACGCAGGCGGTTATCACCGTTCCGGCTTACTTCAACGACAGCCAGCGTCAAGCGACCAAAGACGCCGGTAAAATCGCGGGCCTCGAAGTGCTCCGTATCGTCAACGAGCCTACCGCGGCCGCACTTGCTTACGGTCTGGAGAAATCCGAAGATCAGACGATCCTCGTGTATGACCTTGGCGGCGGTACGTTTGACGTATCCATCCTTGAACTCGGCGACGGCTTCTTCGAAGTTAAAGCGACAAGCGGCGACAACAAGCTGGGCGGCGACGACTTCGACCAAGTGATCATCGATCACCTGACGGCTGAATTCAAGAAAGAGCACGGAATTGATCTGAGCAAGGACAAAGCGGCTGTGCAGCGTCTGAAAGATGCGGCCGAGAAAGCGAAGAAAGAGCTTTCCAGCGTCCTGACAACGACGGTTTCCCTGCCGTTCATCACGGTAGTTGACGGAGTGCCTCAGCACTTGGAGCTTAACCTGACCCGCGCCAAGTTCGAAGAGCTTTCCGCACATCTGGTAGAAAGAACACTCGGCCCGACTCGCCAGGCTCTGAGCGATGCAGGCTTGTCCCCAAGCCAAATCGACAAAGTCGTACTGGTCGGCGGATCGACTCGTATTCCGGCAGTTGTCGAAGAAATCAAAAAGCTGATCGGCAAAGATCCGCACAAAGGCGTTAACCCGGACGAAGTGGTTGCTCTGGGCGCCGCCGTACAAGCGGGCGTGCTGACCGGCGACGTGAAAGATGTGGTCCTTCTGGACGTAACTCCGCTGTCCCTCGGTATCGAGACGGCCGGCGGCGTGTTCACCAAAATGATCGACCGCAACACGACGATCCCTACAAGCAAATCCCAGGTGTACACGACTTACGCGGACAACCAGACGAGCGTGGAAATTCACGTTCTGCAAGGCGAGCGCGCAATGGCTAACGATAACAAAACACTCGGACGCTTCATGCTGGGAGATATTCCTCCGGCGCCGCGCGGTGTTCCGCAAGTCGAAGTTACCTTCGATATCGATGCGAACGGCATCGTAAACGTATCGGCTCTCGATAAAGGAACAGGCAAAAGCCAGAAGATTACGATCACTTCTTCCAGCGGTCTGAGCGATGAAGAAATCGATAAAATGATGAAGGACGCGGAGGCTCACGCCGAAGAAGACCGCAACCGCAAAGAACTCGTTGAAGTCCGCAACCAGGCTGACCAGCTTGTGTACAGCACGGACAAAACGATCAAAGATCTGGGCGACAAAGTCGACCAGGCCGAGATCGACAAAGCGAACGCCGCGAAAGAAAAAGTGAAGCAGGCGCTCGAAGGCAACGACCTGGCTGCAATCAAAGCGGCTACGGAAGAGCTGACCGAAGTGGTTCAGCAGCTTTCCGTGAAGCTCTACGAGCAGGCGGCCCAGCAGCAAGGCGCGGGCGAAGCGGCTGGAGAAGCATCCGACGCGGGCAAGAAAGACAACGTAGTCGATGCGGATTACGAAGTGGTTGACGAGGACAAAGACAAGAAATAAGGGAATTTCACACCGGGAATTGTCAGACACAAAGAGAAGTCAAAGCCGTCCGAAAACGGCTTTGACTTTCCCTATGTTGCGAGGAGAGTGTCCGGTTGAGGTTGCCGCAAAGCAGCGGGGGTGGAGCGATGAGTAAACGGGACTATTATGAAGTGCTGGGTGTCGGCAAAGACGCGTCCGCGGAGGATGTCAAAAAAGCGTACCGGAAACTGGCGCGCCAATATCATCCGGATGTGAACAAGGCGGACGATGCCGAAACGAAGTTTAAAGAGGCCAAAGAAGCGTACGACGTACTGAGCGACGATCAGAAGCGCTCGACGTACGACCGTTTCGGGCATGTCGATCCGAATCAGGGAATGGGCGGCGGAGGCATGGGCGGCGCCGATTTCGGAGGATTCGGAGATATTTTCGATATGTTCTTCGGGGGCGGAGGCGGCGGCCGGCGCAATCCGAACGCGCCGCAGCGCGGCAGCGATCTGCAGTATAACCTGCAAATCGAATTCAAGGAAGCGGTATTCGGCAAGGAACTGGATCTGCAGATTCCGCGTACGGAAAACTGCGACAAGTGCTCGGGTTCGGGCGCCAAACCGGGCACACACCCGGAGACCTGTACCACCTGTCAAGGTTCGGGACAGCAGGAAGTGGTTCAGAATACGCCGTTCGGCCGTATCGTGAACCGCCGTCCCTGCTCGACCTGTAACGGCCAAGGCAAAATTATCCGTCACAAGTGCGGAGAATGCGGCGGTTCCGGCAAGGTCAAGAAGCAGCGTAAGATACACATCAAAATCCCAGCCGGCGTAGACGACGGCGCTCAGCTCCGCGTCAGCGGAGAGGGCGAAAGCGGTACGCGCGGAGGCCCGGCGGGTGACCTGTACGTCGTTATTCACGTGAAGGCGCACGAGTATTTCGAGCGCAGAGACGACGATATTTATCTGGATATGCCGCTGACCTTCGTTCAGGCGGCGCTCGGCGCGGAAGTGGAAGTGCCGACCCTGACGGAGAAAGTGAAGCTGAAGATTCCGGCAGGCACGGATACGGGAACGTATTTCCGTCTGCGCGGCAAAGGCGTGCCGAAGCTTCGCGGTTACGGACAGGGCGACCAGCATGTGCGCGTCGTGATCGTGACGCCGAAAAACATGACCGACGAGCAGAAGGATCTGCTCCGCGAGTTCGCGAAAGTGAGCGGAGAAGATACGAAAGAGCACGAGGAGTCTTTCTTCGACCGGATGCGCAAGGCGTTCCGCGGAGACTGATTCCCGGAACATAACCGCATGGCGCATGCCTGCGAAGCGAGCACCTTTCCCTGGGGGAAAGGTGCTTTTTCTTTTGCGGATGGGTAAAATTTCGGGCTGGAACATCATGCAATTTGCTGTATAATAATTCGTTGTGCCCCTACAGGGACGCTCCCGCACGGGAGCGCGGACGGCAATTTTCAACGCAAAGGAGAGTCTTACTTGAAACCCAACATGGAATTGCGGCGGACGCTGAAGCTTTGGCATATCGTGGTCATCGGCCTCGGTTATATGGCTCCCATGGCCGTCTTCGACACATATGGTATCGTTTCGAAGGAAACGGGAGGGCACGTCCCGGCCGCTTACGCGCTGACTCTGCTGGCGATTCTTTTCACGGCGTCCAGCTACGGCAAAATGGTGAAAGTATACCCGACCGCGGGCTCGGCTTACGCGTACGCACGGAACACGATTCATCCGTATGCGGGCTTTCTGGTCGGTTGGGCGGCGCTGCTGGACTACTTGTTCCTGCCCATGATCAACGCCCTGCTGACGGGCATTTATTTGTCCGCGGTTTTCCCGGAGATTCCGGCCTGGATCTGGATCGTCGGTTTTGTCCTCTTTATAACGGTGCTGAACCTGCTGAAGGTAAAAATAACGGCTTCGGTCAACACGTTTCTCGTGCTGTTCCAGATCGTCGTCGTGGTCCTGTTCGCCGCTCTCGCCGTAAAAGGCCTTATGAACGGGCAAGGAGTCGGAGAAGTATTTACCGCCCAGCCTTTCTACGCCCCGGATATGTCTATCCCGGCCCTGCTCGTGGGCGCCTCGATCCTGTGCTTCGCTTTCCTCGGATTCGATGCGGTATCGACTTTGACCGAAGAGACGGTGGACCCGGAAAAGAACACGCCGCGGGCCATCATTCTCGTCGCGATGATCGGGGGGCTCCTGTTTATGACGGCTTCCTACTTTACCCAATCGCTCTTCCCGGACGTTTCCGTGTTTGAGGACCCGGAAGGAGCCTCGCCGGAAATCGCCTTGTTTATCGGGGGCAAAGTGTTTCAGCTCGTGTTCCTGGCCGCGGCGCTTTCGTCTACACTGGCCTCGGGCCTTGTTTCGCTGACGAGCGTTACCCGCCTTTTGTACGCCATGGGCCGTGACAGCTATCTGCCGAAAAAGTTTTTCGGGTATGTACATCCAAAATCGGGGACGCCGGTTTATAACGTCCTGTTTATCGGCTGTATTTCGCTGATCGCGTTAAAGCTCGATCTCGTTACGGCCACTTCGTTTATTAACTTCGGGGCGCTGATCGCATTCACGTTTGTAAACCTTTCGGTCATCATTCATTATATGTTTAAAAAGAAGCAGAGAAGTTTCGGCGATTATATGCGTTATCTCGTCGCCCCCTTGATCGGAGCGGCGTTTGTGGCTTACATCTGGACGCATTTGGACCGCCACTCGATGACACTGGGATTAATCTGGACGTCAGTCGGAGTCATTTACCTGATCTATCTGGTGGGGGTCGCGAAAAGAGACGTGAAAAAAATCCGAATGGACGATTCGGGGAGTTAAAGGGAAACCTCGGATAAGCTCGATAGGCTCAATGGCCGTGCAGCGGGTTGCGCCGTAACTCCTCCGCTGTTTTTGCCGGTGGTAAGAAGGCCCTTGTCCCAATCCGTGAGCCCGGCCGTATCGGGGTCGAATTCGGATGCAAACGGACGAGAGGCTTGCCGCCGGCCTCCGTCGTGGGAGTAGAGACTGCGCCGCGGGCCTCGCGGGGGGAAGCCGGGCTGGAGGAGCACGCCCCCTGCTGCATAAAAAATGCTTCTGTAAAGCATGCTAATTTTTAGCTTGCATAAAGGAGGCATATACGATGAGCGAAAACCGGAACGAACAGGAAGAAATCTCCGAAGAAATCTCCCAGCTGATTCCGATCGGCAAAAACGAGGATGTGGAATTCAGTTCGGAAGCGGCCGACGCGGAGGATCTGGAAGCCCTGCAGCGCGCGAATGCCGCGGACAGCCGTCAGGAGCGGCAGGGTTCATGAGCGAGAAGAGCATACTCGCGACTTTCCGCTCCCCCGAGGAAGCCGAGGGGGCGTCAGCCAAGCTGAAAGCGCTGCGGGTGATCGATATGCAGATCGCCCGCTTCGACCGCTTTCAGGGAGAAGACGTTCAGCGGCAGATGAATCCGCTGACCGGCGATTTCGCCAGCCTCGGCAACTTGACGCAGAGTGCCGAGTGGTATTCGCACGACGCGGGAATTCTCGCGGCGGCGGATCCTACCGCCAGCGGAATGAGCGACGGCGGGTCGGGGATGCCGACCGGCCGCGATATTCTGCTGACGGTCGTGGTGGACGAGAGCGTGCATCATCAGGCGATGCGCGTGATCCGCGAATGCGGGGGCGAGATCTGACGGCCTGCCCGAGGTAACGGGCCGGACGAAGGGCAGGCGCCCCGCATAGCGGCAGACCGCCGCGGCTCGTACACGGCGGATGGCGGTCAAAGCCCGCAGCGGCGGCGGCAAAGCTCTCACCTCCGGGTTTCCCAGCGGAGAGTGAGGGCTTTTTTGCATGCTCCGCAAGGGAGGGCGGCGCGGCCGGGGCAGACGGTTTTACCGGGCTTGTAAAGTATAGTACAATAACAAGATATGTGAGCGGATAAGCAAGGCTAAAATCCGCAAGGGGGAACAAGTTGCGATGCGTTGGCATGAAATTACGGTAAACACGACGGAACAAGCCGTTGAAATGATTTCTAATTTTCTTCATGAATTTGGAGCCGGAGGGGTTTCTATCGAAGAATCCGGCACGTTGAATAAGAAGCGGGATACTTCGCTCGGACAGTGGTACGAGCTGCCTTTTAACGATATTCCGGAAGGCCGTGCCGTGATCAAAGGATATTTTTCCGAAGGAACCGAGCCGGAATCCATCATGAGTACGCTGAAGCAATCGGTTGAAGGACTGGCCGAATTCGGCATCGATACGGGCAATCCGACTTACGAGCTGCGCGAGGTGGACGACGAAGACTGGGCGAACGCCTGGAAGCAGTATTTTAAACCCGTCCGTATCACCGAGCGTCTGACGATCAAACCGACATGGGAACAATATGAGGCATCGGAAGGCGAGATCATTCTGGAGCTTGATCCGGGAATGGCTTTCGGAACGGGAACCCATGCCACCACATCGCTTTGCCTCAAGACGCTGGAAGAGGTCATCAAGGGCGGCGAAGATGTGATCGACGTGGGCACGGGTTCCGGCATCCTGTCGATTGCGGCGGCCAAACTCGGAGCCCGCAGCGTTCTTGCGGTCGATCTTGACCCGGTGGCGGTTTCGAGCGCGACCGATAACGTCAAGCTTAACGGCCTGGAGAACAAAATCAGCGTGAAGCTGAGCGATCTCCTGGGCGTTTTCAAAGAAAGCGAAGCGGGCGGAGGCGCCGATCTCGGCGTAAAGCTCCCCGTTCAGGTGGTCGTGGCGAACATTTTGGCGGAAATTATTCTGCTTTTCCTTGACGATGTGTACAAAGTACTGGCACCGGGCGGATGTTACGTCGTTTCCGGCGTCATCCTAAGCAAGCAGAAAGATGTGGAAAACGGTCTTCTCGCAGCGGGCTTCGAAGTTGAGGACGTGCGCCGCGACGGAGAGTGGGTCGTGCTGATCGCGCGGAAACGGTAGGCGGCGGCATGGGGGATTTCAACGCCATTTTGCAGCTCCTGCCGTTCACGCTGCTCGTGCTCATCATCGCCTTTACGGTGCATGAGTTCGCGCACGCCTACTCGGCTTACAAATTCGGGGACCCTACCGCTTACAAGGAGGGCCGGGTGACGCTGAATCCCCGCGTCCATCTCGATGTGCTGGGGACGCTGCTGTTCGTCATCGCCGGATTCGGCTGGGCGAAGCCCGTTCCCGTCCGGCGCTCGAATTTCAAAAAGCCCCGCCTCATGGGCGTAATCGTCAGCTTCGCCGGGCCTTTCAGCAATCTGGTGCTCGGTTTTCTCGGCATTATCGTGTTTTATGTGCTGCTGAATTACACCGGAATCGTGGGCTGGTCCGCGGGCATTCAGAAAGCCGTGCTCATTTTTATGATCCTGTTCGTGAAAATGAACGTGCTGCTGTTCATCCTGAACCTGCTTCCAGTTCCTCCTCTCGACGGATACCGGATTCTGGAGGATGTGCTCCCGGCCGCCGGGCGCGAAAAGCTCAGACAATACGAGCAGTGGGGGATGCTGGTCCTGCTGCTGGTCGCGTTTATCCCGCCTTTGTACCGGGTAACGCTGGGGCCGATTTTCTCGCTGCAGTACGATATCATTTATGCGTTTAACGATCTGATCGGTTCGCTGTTCGGGCAGCGCTTGCCCATCGACCAGTTTTTCAGGCTGATCGGGTAAAAGGGCGCCGGGATACTCCCGCGGAGGGGCCGGGCTCCTCTCATAAATGGCGCAGAAGGCCGGGCAGCCCCGGCCGGTTTTATGAAAATTTGTGCCAGCGGTAGCTTTTGACACGAGAACATTGTAAGATGAAATGTACGCGATTTTTACGCATTTTCGACAAAGAAAGAGTGGCCGCAATGCAAAGATATTTCATTCCAGCCGGAGATTTCGGCGTTGATTCCGTCGTGATTACAGGCGACGATGCCCATCATCTCGCGCGTGTCATGCGTGCCGAAGAGGGCGACCGCTGCATCTGCAGCGACGGTGCAAGCCGTGAAGCGATCGTCGAGATTACGGCGGTCGACAAAAACCGCGTCGAAGCGAAGATCATCGAGACGCTGGAAATGAGCGCGGAGCCTGCCGTCGAGGTATGGATCGCGCAAAGTCTGCCGAAGGGCGACAAGATGGAGACGGTCATCCAGAAGGGGACCGAAATCGGCGCCGCGCGTTTTCTGCCGTTCGTGTCCGAACGGACCGTCGTCCAGTACGATGCGAAGAAAGAAGCCAAGCGCACCGAGCGCTGGAATAAAATAGCCAAGGAAGCGGCGGAGCAGGCGCACCGGAACCGGATTCCGGTCATCGAGTCCGTGCTTTCGTGGAAAGCTCTTTTGAAGCTGGTGTCCGAAGCCGCTGACGGAGCCTGGATCTGTTACGAGAAAGAAGACGGATTCGGCATCGGAACGGCGATCCGCCGTTATTTCGGTTCCCGGGACGGCCGGGCGGATGAAACCGGAGCCTCGCGGAAAGCGGCGGAGGGAGCCGGCGCGGACGGCAAGCCGGCCAGGCTGCTGCTGCTCGTAGGACCTGAAGGCGGCTTCACCGAGCAGGAGGTCCGCGAGGCCGAGGCTGCGGGCTGCGTGTCCGTGTCGCTCGGACGGAGAATTTTACGCACGGAGACGGCCGCGATGGTCGGGCTTGCGTGCATCCTATACGAATCCGGAGAGATGGGAGGATAAACATCATGTCAACTGTGGCATTTCACACCTTGGGGTGTAAAGTTAATTTTTACGACACGGAAGCGATCTGGCAGAAGTTCAAAGGCGAAGGGTACGAACAGGTCGATTTTGAACAGACGGCGGACGTTTACGTGATTAATACGTGTACCGTTACAAATACCGGCGACAAGAAAAGCCGCCAGATGATCCGCCGTGCCGTGCGGCGCAATCCCGAGGCCATCGTGGCCGTTACGGGCTGCTACGCGCAGACTTCCCCTGCGGAAATCATGGCGATTCCCGGCGTCGATCTCGTTATCGGGACGCAGGACCGGGACAAAATCATTTCCCTGGTGAAGCAGTTCCAGCAGGAGCGTCAGCCGATCAACGCCGTGCGCAACATTATGAAAACGCGCCAGTTCGAGGAACTGGACGTGCCGGATTTTGCCGACCGCACCCGCGCGTTTCTGAAAATTCAGGAAGGCTGCAACAATTTTTGCACTTTCTGCATCATTCCTTGGTCGCGCGGCCTTATGCGCAGCCGGGAACCGGAGAGCGTAGTCAAGCAGGCGCATATGCTCGTTGACGCGGGCTACAAAGAAATCGTACTGACGGGTATTCATACCGGCGGCTACGGCGAAGATATGGAAAATTACAGCCTGGCCCGCCTGTTGTGGGACCTGGACAAGGTGGACGGCCTGAACCGGATCCGGATCTCCTCGATCGAGGCGAGCCAGATTACGGACGAAGTCCTGGAAGTGCTGGGCACCTCCGATAAAATGTGCCGTCATCTGCACATTCCGCTCCAGGCCGGCAACGACCAGGTTCTGGCACGGATGCGCCGCAAATATACGACGGCCGAATACGGCCGTAAGATCGAGCTTATCCATAAAGCGCTGCCGGGCGCGGCCATCACGACGGACATTATCGTCGGTTTCCCGGGCGAGACGGACGAAATGTTCCGGGAAGGCTATGCTTTTATGGAACAGATGAAGTTTGCGGAAATGCACGTGTTCCCGTATTCCAAGCGGACCGGAACGCCTGCGGCGCGGATGCTGGACCAGATCGACGAAGAGATCAAGAACGCACGCGTTCACGAGCTGATCGACTTGTCGGAGAAAATGCAGTTGGAGTACGCCAAGCAGTATGTCGGCAAACAACTGGAAGTCATTCCGGAGCGCGCCTACAAAGATGCCGCCGAAGACAGCGGCCTGCTGATGGGTTACAGCGACAACTATATGCAGATGGTATTCGAAGCGCCGCAAGAAATGATCGGCCGCGTATGTACGGTGGAAGTGCAGGAAGCCGGCGTGAACGAATCCAAAGGCAAGCTGATCGGCGTGGCGGAAGAGCAATCCGCATCCGCGAACCGGATCAAAGCGATTGTCTGAGAAACGTAGGTAGCGGGTTGACAGACCCTGGGCACGGTGTTAAGATGGTGTACAATTCCATTGATTACCATCTACCGGACAGCCGGAGACATAAGCTAAAGCTTATTGTTTCCGGCTTTTTTGCGTAGCCGAGAGGAGGGAGCGGACGGGTCCCGGGTAAGGGCGACATTTTGCAGAGAAGGGGGTTTGAATATAAAAGAGCACCTTATTTGATTTAAATCCGACTAAATATATGTGAAAAGTATAGTATGGATGTGTGGAAGAACCAACAGAAAAGGAGCGTGGAGCATGGGAAACGCGGTTCGGGAAGTGGAATTCGGCTGGTTTATTCCAACCACCGGAGACGGCAAGTACATCGGAGTCGAGCCGGAAAGAGAATCATCCGCCGCCTATATGATTCAGGTGGCGCAAACGGCGGAGGAAGCGGGTTTCACGTTCGCTCTTATCCCCACGGGCGGGTCGTGCCTGGATGCCTGGATTGTGGGCTCTATCGTCGCGTCGCATACGAAGATGCTCAAGCCTTTGGTGGCGATGAGGCCGGGACTGATCGCGCCCGTGCTTGCCGCCAGAATGGCCGCGACGCTCGATGTCTTGTCCGGCGGCCGGGCGCTGATCAACGTCGTGACGGGCGGATCTCCGTCGGACTTGGCGGCAACGGGCGATCCGCTCGCGGGCGATCATGACGAGCGGTACGCACGCACACGCGAATTTCTGCATATCGTCCGCAGCGTGTGGACGCGGTCAAACGACGGGGGAGAGAAATTTCTGGCCGGCGGCGGGTACAAGTACGGCGGTTCGGAGAAGGTCGACTTCAACGGGAAGTACTACCGGCTCGAAGGCGGAGCGGGACTTCCTCTGCCCGTGCAAAAGCCCTATCCGCCCCTCTATTTCGGAGGAAGCTCCGAAGCGGGCAAACGGACGGCCGTCGAAACCTCCGACGTCTATCTGATGTGGGCGGAGCCTCTTGACTGGATACGGGAGCAGATCCGGCAAGTGGAGGAGATTCGGGCTGAGGTGAAGGCGTCCACCGGGAAGGAGCGGGAGCTTCGTTACGGGCTGCGCGCGCAGGTGGTCGTCCGGGAAACCGAGGAAGAAGCCTGGAAAGACGCGTGGGACATTATTTCCAAAGTGGACGACAGCGTGATCGAATGGTCGAGCCACCGTTTTAAGGAAACGGATGCGACGAATCAGCAGCGGCAAAACTCGCTGCGGGAAAGCTCAAGGGCGAACGGATATCTCATCGGCCCGAATTTGTGGGCGGGCATTTCCATCGTGCGCGGCGGCGGAGCCATGACGTTCGTCGGCAGCGCCGAGCAGGTGGCGGACCGTCTGCTGGAATTTACGGATATCGGGATCTCTTCGTTTATTCTTTCGGGATACCCGAATCTGGAAGAAGCCCGGACTACGGGGAATTTGCTGCTGCCGGTTTTCAAGCGAAAACTGGCGGAGCGCGGAGCCGCGGCGGACATCGCTTTTTCCGGTCGGAAGGAGAAGATTGAGGCGTAGGCTCCAGGCGTGCGTACGGAGGACCTAACCGGATGAAAGGGGAGAAAGGATGGAGAGCTGCAGGCAAAAGGCGCCCGGCGGCGGATGGCAGAGGCGTATACCGGTGGGCCGTACCTATTGCGTTTCTGATAATTCTACTGCTGCCGGGCTGCATAGGCAGGGGAGAAGGAGCTTTAACGGAAGGAGCGGCCCCGGCGGGGAAAAGCGGAAAGGACAAACTGACGGTCAGCATCGGAATCCAGCAGAGCCTGGGGCCGCTGCTCATCGCCCGGGAGAAGAAATGGTTCGAGGAAGCATTCGCCGAAGCGGGGGCGGAGGTCAAATGGCAGGAGTTTCAAAGCGGCCCTCCCCACTTCGAGTCCATTACGGCCGGGCGGCTCGATTTCGGGATCGTCGGGAACGGACCTGTCATCGCCGCCCAGGCGGGCAAGGTTAGTTTTAAAGAAATCGCCGTAAGCGGCGACGGCAAGAAGGGGAACGCGATTCTCGTTCCGAAAGGAAGTCCGCTTCAAACGGTGAAGGACCTGAAAGGCAAAAAGATTGCCGTAGCCAAAGGGAGCAGCGGCTGGATTTTTCTGTACAGAGCGATCGTACAAGCCGGTTTAAAGCCCGATGACGTCAAAATCGTCCAGCTTCAGCCGGATGAGGCGCGGCCCGCTTTTCAGACGGGGGCGGTGGACGCCTGGGCGGTCTGGGAACCGTTTATAACGAGCGAGATCGTGGCGGGAGGAGCGTCGGTGCTGGCGGACGGAAAGCAGTCTCGATCTTCTCGGGCCGGGTTTTATCGTGGCGCGCAGCGAGTTTGCACAGGAGCATCCGGATTTGACGGTGCTTTTCTTAAAAACGTACGAGAAAGCCAGACTTTGGCTGGCGGAGCACGAGGAAGAAGCGGTCGGTATTCTGGCCAAGGCCAAGAAGCTGGACCCCGAAATCGTCCGGAAAGTGCTGGACAACCTCGAACCGATGAACGCGGTCATCACCCCGGAATTTGTGGAGGCGCAGCAGTCTACGGCAGATTTTATGCTGTCCCAGGATGCGATCAAACAGAAGATCGACGTCACCCGGGTGGTGGATAATTCGTTTATCGAGCAGGCGCTGAAGCAGGCTGCGGCAGGCAAATAAGCGGCAGACGGAGCGCAGAAACATCAAATTTTTTAGGCTTTGCGGAGTTCCGGAGAGCGGAGGCACATTTTTTTATCGGATAGGAAAATAGAGAGAATTGAAGCTGCGGATCGGCTGCCTGCAGGGGCGGAGGTCCGTTTTTTCATGGGCAAAAACGCGCCGTGTGTTTGAAACTTGTTTTTCCGGTGGTAATAGGTAGCAGGCATGTTACATACACAGCTGGATGGAGGGGGACGCATGACCGACACCGAGCAGACGGATAAGCCCGGAAAAAAAGACCGAACGACACCGAAGAAGAAGAGAAAAGCACGTAAAATCGCCGGTTTTGTCGTTCTGGGAGCGTTAGTCGTTGTACTTGGTGCAGGAGCGTGGGCAGCGAAGACGGGAATCGAAATGTACCGGCAGACGGATCTTTCGAAGCTGGCGCAGGAGCCGCCGATGCCGCTGCGGGTTTACGATGTGAATAAGGAGCTGATCACGGAGCTGACCAATTCCAGAATGGAATATGTTCCGTATTCGGCGTTTCCGAAAGTGCTCACGGATGCGATTGTAGCGGTGGAAGACTCCCGGTTTTACGAGCATGACGGGATCGATTACAAAGGTTTGAGCCGCGCGTTATTTACAAATGTGAAAAACGGGGAGGTTGTGCAGGGCGGGAGTACGATTACCCAGCAGCTCGCCAAAGTGAAGCTGTTCAGCTCGGAGCAGACGCTTCAGCGCAAAATCAACGAAGCGGTCGCAGCGCTCAAGATCGAGAACAATTACGGCAAAGAGCAGATTCTGGAGCTGTACCTCAATTACATTTATTACGGGCGCGGTGCCTGGGGAATCGAGCGGGCTTCCCAGATTTATTTCGGCAAAAAGACGCCGGAGCTTACGCTTGCGGAAGCGGCGCTGCTTGCGGGGCTGCCCAAGTCGCCGAATGCGTATTCGCCGCTTAACAATCCCGATAAGGCGAAAGAACGCCGGGACCTCGTGCTCAGCATGATGGCGTCTCAGGGTAAAATCACGGCCGAGCAGCGCGACCTTGCCCAGAACGAACCCATTAAGCTGACGGAGAATACGTCTCTGTCGGCAAGCAACAAGTACCCCACTTACGTGGACTATGTCATTCAGGAAACGCTGGATAAAACGAAAATGTCGGAGCAGGACATTTTATCGTCGGGGCTGGAAATTTACACGAATCTGGACCCTAAAGTCCAGGATGCGGCGGAAGCCGTCTACCGGGACAAGAAAAATTTCCCCGGGGACAAAGGCGGGCTGCAGAGCTCCGTCGTCGTTCTGGATGCGAAAACCGGTGCGGTTAAAGGACTGGTCGGCTCCCGCAGCGAAACGAAGGAATTCCGCGCGTTTAATTACGCGACGCAGCTTCAACGCCAGCCGGGCTCGACGATCAAGCCGCTTGTCGTGTACACGCCGGCGCTGCTGGCCGGATTCAAGCCCCAGGATCTGATCAACGACACGGAAACGGAGTTCGCCGGGGGCTACAAGCCGAACAATTACGGTCACCGGTTCCATGGCTGGGTGACGATGGAGGAAGCGCTGGCCCAGTCGTACAACATCCCCGCCGTGGCAATGATGAAGGAAGTGGGCGTCGAGAAGGCGCTGGCCTTCGGGCGCAAAGCCGGGCTTCCGCTGGAAGACGATGACCGTGTTTACGGCCTTGCCCTGGGCGGCATGAAATACGGGACTTCTCCGCTTGTGATGGCGCAGGCGTACACGATGTATGCGAACGGCGGCAATCTGGCCCGCGCTTATGCGGTCACGCAGGTGAAAGACCGCAGCGGGAACGTCATTCTGGAGCAGAAAACGAACACGGAGCGCGTGATCGACGCCAATACGGCGTACACGATGTCGGAAATGCTCCAGAAGGTCATTACGGAAGGTTCGGGCCGCAACGCAAGGCTTAACCGCGATGTAGCGGGCAAGACGGGTACGACGCAGCTTCCCGATGTAGCCGAGTTCCGCACTTCATCCGGAGGCGTTATCGACGGCTCCAAGGATGCTTGGTTTGTCGGCTATACCCCGGAGCTGGTGACGGCCGTCTGGGTCGGTTACCCGGTAACGAACCGCGAGCATTACCTGACGACAGGCGGCGACAAGCTTCCGGCCGCCATCTTCCAGAAAATTATGAGTCAGGCGCTCAAGGGAATGCCGGTTACGGCTTTCAAAGCTCCCCGGGGCTACCGCCTTGCCGGAGGAAAAATCCAGCGGATCAACGGAGAAAACGGCAAAGCCTACGCCTCCGCCGATTCCAGAGAGCGCAAAAGCGGAAGCCGCACGCGAACGGCGGACTCCACGGCCGGGGAAGCTCCCGCGACTGCGACGCCTTCGCCTTCGCCGTCGCAAACGCCGGCGGAAGGGGCGGGCGCCTCTCCCGGAGGGAAAGAGACTCCGGCGGGCACCGGCAACCCGCCACCCAAGGACGCGACGGGAAGCGTGAAACCTCCCGTCGCTGGCACCGAGCCGCCGGAAGGCACGGAGAAGCCTCCCGCAGGGGCAACCCCGTCGCCTTCGCCGGGAGTTAAACCGCCTTCCGGCGAGGCGACGCCTTCGGCCTCCGCGAAGCCGACTCCGAAGCCTCAGGCGAAGAAGGAGGAGGGCGCTGCGGGGACCGGTGTGAGCGCTGCCCGCCCGAGCCCCGTTCCTTCGCCTTCTCCTGCCGGCGCAGGAACGGCTGTTGGTTACTGAACCGGCAGGGAGCCTGGTTGAGACGGGGAAATGTCCTAAAGGACGGAATCCGTTTGGCGTCCGAGGATGCCGGGAAAAAACGTTTTGCGATCAAGAAACCGCGTATATCGCGGTTTTTTTGTGCGCGGAAATGAGAGTTTCATGTGGAGGATTGAAATTTTGCTAAGGAAATCCGGTGAAATCCGAAGGCGGGCAAACCTGAATACCGGGGAACGTGAACGCGAAGCGGCGGTGTAAAACAAACCCCAAAAGCAAAACCCGCTCACGTTACAGTGAGCGGGTTCTTTTTATAGTCAGGTATGAAATATTTGAGTCCGGAATTACTGTCTTAATTTAGACCAAGTGGCGGAACCGACGATTCCGTCCGAAGTAAGCGAGTTAGCCGTTTGGAACTTCTTCACGGCTGTTTCCGTGCCGCTGCCGAAAATTCCGTCGGCCGTTACCGTGTAACCTTTTTTGGTCAGCAGACGCTGAAGAACTTTCACTTCATCGCCGGAGCTGCCCGAGCGGAGTACGGCCGTCGTGGTGGAGAGCGCGTCCAGCTTGGCATTGGTCGCTACGCCTACGATTCCGTCGGAAGTCAGGCCGTGTGCGGACTGGAACTGCTTCACAGCGGTGTCCGTTCCGCTGCCGAAGATGCCGTCCGTGGATACCGTGTAGCCGACTTTGTTAAGCTGCTGCTGCAGTTCCGTTACTTCCGGGCCCTGGTCTCCGATTCTCAGCACGCCGTCGTCCGGTGTGGTGGAACCGCCGGCAACGATATGGTGAACGCCGTCGGTCGTCGGAAGCGGGAAGCTGAGGCCGGCCTGCGCCGCCACGTCTCTCAGCTGGCTGTTGACGAACGTTCTGCCGTTCAGTGCATTGCCTGCCGAGTCTCTCACGGTGGCATCAAACGCGATGCCGCGGGTGTGCGGTGCGGTATTGCTGGGTCTCGCGACTTCCGTACCGAGTCCGTGCGCCGCTTTTTCCGCCGCTACGCAGGACGATTTGGAAGCATTCTGTACGATCTCATACAAATGCCGCTGATACTGGTACGGACGGTAAGCCGAGTTGAAGGTGATGGTCCAGTTTTTCTGCTTCAGCAGGCTGACGTACTTGTCCCGTTTTTGAATCAGGACGGGGTCTACATTATCCCAGATTACTTTCTCTCCGTTTTCCATTCTGATGGCGAGAGGGTCTGTCATATTCGACAAATACCCGCCGCACGTCTCGGTTGCGGATGCGGAGTTGGCTATCATCAGGGAAGAGAACATGAGGCCCGTACATGTGACTGCGATCATAGATTTTTTTCCTAACATAAGTTACCTCCTGAAAATGTAAATTTGGGTAAAGTACCCATCTATAATTAAACATAATTAAAAGTTTTTAAGCAATAAATTCCAGATTAAGATTTTATAAACATTTTTTTTGAAAGTTCCTTCCGTATTGGAAGCTTCTAAAATTTGATAGATTCGTAAAGCCGCTGCCGCCGCTCAAAAAAAAGAAGCCGCACACGTCCTGCACCGTTGCTTGTCTGCCTATATATTCGGTAGAATGTAACAATGACCCGGCACAGGCCGGAGGCCGAAAGGATGGTTCCGATGAAGGAAATTTCAGGAGGCGGCGTAGTGTTCCGCAAACAAGGGGAACGTACGGAGGTGCAGCTGATTCAGGACCGATTCGGGAAAATGACGCTGCCCAAAGGAAAGATGGAGCCCGGCGAAACGATCGAGGAGACGGCGCTGCGGGAAATCGCGGAAGAGACCGGCATTACGGGCCGAATCGTGGAACCGCTGGATGTGATCGCCTATCGTTATGAGCATCCCGATCACGGTACCGTGGAAAAGGAAGTGCACTATTATCTGGTGGAAGCCGTCGGCGGCGATCTGCAGGCTCAGATCGAAGAAATCAGCGGAGTGGAATGGATGAATCCGGAAACGGCCTGGAAGAAGCAGGCGGAATCGGGATACGATAATAATGACGGGGTTGTGCTTGCGGCACTGCAAAAACTCGGATACGAGGTGAGGCTTGTATGACGGAGGCTCTCAAACTGGCGTCTTATATCGATCATACGCTTTTGAAACCCGATGCGCAGAGCGGCGCTGTCCGCAAGCTGTGCGGGGAAGCGAAGGAGTTCGGCTTCTACAGCGTGTGCGTGAACAGCGGCTGGGTGCCGCTGTGCCGGGAGGAGCTTCAAGGCACTCCGGTGAAAATATGCGCGGTCGTCGGTTTTCCGCTCGGAGCGTCTCTGCCTGAGGTTAAAGCTTTCGAAGCGGCAAAGGCGGCAGAGCGGGGCGCCGAAGAAATCGATATGGTCCTGGCGGTCGGCAGCCTGCTGGAAGGAGACGCCGAAGCGGTAAGGGACGATATCCGGCAAGTGGTGGACGCCGTGAAAGGCCGGGCGATCGTCAAAGTGATTCTGGAAACGGGATTCCTGAGCGACGAGCAGATTGTGCTGGCCTGCCGTCTTGCGGAGGAGGCCGGAGCCGCTTTTGTCAAAACGTCAACCGGGTTCGGTCCCGGAGGCGCGACTGTAGAGCACGTGCGCCTGATGCGGCAATCCGTATCCTCCTCCGTACGCGTCAAGGCTTCCGGCGGGGTCCGCGATCTGGAAACGGCCCTCGGCATGATCGAAGCCGGAGCGCAGCGTCTGGGCACAAGCTCCGGCGTCGCCCTTATGTCCGGGGCTGCAGGTTCTTCTTCCTACTGATAGGAAGATAGCAGAACGGCAGCGCAATCAGCGAACTGGCCACGTTAAAAAGCGTCTGGGCCCGCGCGATTTGAGCCGACGGATCTGCGGTCATCCAGGACGAAACTTCATGGAGCAGGCCGATCAGCGGGAAGAAGAGCACCGTGCCGCCCACATTGAGCAAAATATGCGACCAGGCGACGAACACGCCTGCCCGCGTGCCCCCGATACTGGCGAGCCAGGCGGTTACGCACGTTCCGATGTTGGAACCGAGCGTGAGGGCGATGCCGAGCTCCGGCGATATGACGCCGCCGGCGGCAAAGCCCATCGCCATCGCGATAACCGCGCTGGAGCTGTGAATCAGGGCGGCAACGGCCGCGCCGGCAACGACGCCCCACAGCAGGCTGACTTGGGCCTGCCCGATAAACCAGGCGAACAGCCCCAGGTGCTGGAGCGCCGGACCGATGCTCTGCATGATCCGGATGCCGATCAGCACGAGGGCGAAGCCGGCCGCGGCCAGCGCCGCATAACGGACGGCGTGCAGCCAGCCGCGCGCGGCTGGCGGCTCCTGCGCAGGGTCTTGGGCGCCGGCCTGCACAGAAGCCGGGCGGACCACATCGTGCGCGGGGGAGGGCCCGGGCGCCTGCGTGCGCACCGCCGGGCGAGCGCGGTTCGGCGACGGGCGGGAACCGGCTGCGCGGCCGCCTGCGTGCGCTGAGCCGTCAGGCCGTCCCTCCGCGGGGCGGCCGCTTGGCTGAACCGGCGCCGAAGTACCGGCCCGGCCCGTTTTGTCAGCGCCGGAAGCGGAGCCGCCGGGCCTGTTCCCGCCGCCGGCCGCCGCGCCGGCCCGGCCCCGGGCGGGGCCGGGCAGCCAGCTGGCGAGCCACACGGCGCTCGACGCCAGAAGCAGCGGCAGCGCGGCGGCGCCGAGGTTCAGCCCGATCAGCTCGGTCGTCAGGCACGTGCCGATGTTCGTGCCGAGGATGATGCCGAGCGTTCTCGGGAAGGTCAGGACGCCGGCGTTGACCAGGCCGATCGAGATCACCGTAACGGCGCTGGAGCTTTGAAGCAGCGCCGTCAGCGCGGTTCCGGTGACAAGGCCGTGGGCCGGCGTCCGGGTGGCGGTTTCAAGAAACCGGTATATATGGGGCCCGGCCAGCTGGTTCAGGGCGAGCTCCATCATTTTCATCCCGAAGAAAAAAACAGACAGCCCTGCGAGTAAGGGAAGAGCCAGTGATAGCCACATAGGTCCTGCTCCTTTGATCGTTATTCCGCGGAAAACGGGTTGTCTTAGCAGTATATGAGCGGGCTGGCGGGGGCATGACAAGCTCTCACGCCCGCCCCGATCGATTTGATGTGCCTCCCGTCCGGGCAGGACGGGGGCTTTGGCAGGAGGAAGGAGCCTTACAATGGCAGCAATCGTCTTACAGAAAAAAAGAAAAAAACGGCTTGAACAGGGTCATCCCTGGATCTTCGCGAGCGAAATCGAACGCGTGGAAGGTGAGCCCGTTCCCGGACAGGTCGTGGAAGTGCGCTCCCACGCCGGACAGCCGCTCGCATCGGCTTACTACAATCCGAAGTCCCAGATTACCGGACGGGTGGTCAGCTATAAACCGCTCGAAGCCATGACGAAGGAATTTTTTGTCGAGCGTTTCGAACGCTGCGCCAGACACCGGTCGCGGTTTTTGCATGATTCGGATTCCTACCGTCTCGTATACGGGGAAGCGGATTTTCTGCCGGGGCTTACCGTCGATAAGTTTGCGGACGTGCTCGTCGTGCAAATTTTGACGCTCGGCATGGATGTGTGCCGGGAGGCGATCACGGCAGCTCTGGTCGATGTGTTCGCACCGCAGGGCATTTACGAGCGCAGCGACGTGCCGGTGAGAGAGCTGGAAGGTTTGACGCAGACCAAGGGCCCGCTTTACGGGGAGTGTCCGCGGTATGTGCGCATTCTGGAGAACGGCCTTCAAATCGAAGTCGATATCGAGCAGGGACAGAAGACGGGCTATTTCTTCGACCAGCGGGAAAACCGCGCGGCAACCGAGCCGCTTATGAAGGGTTGGGGAGCCGAAAGCGGCATCGGGGTCCGCGAGGTGGAACACGAGGGACGCCTGCAGCGGCTGCCGGTCAACGCGAACGGCAAGGTCGTCACGTTCCCGTACTGGGACGGCGCCACGGTGCTCGAATGCTTTTCGCATACGGGCAGTTTTACGCTGCATGCCTGCAAATACGGCGCAAAAAAGGTCACCTGCCTGGACATTTCCGAGCATGCGGTGGAGAGCGCTCGTACGAACGTCAAGCTGAACGGGTTTGAAGACCGGGTCGAATTCGTCGTGGCCGACGCTTTCGACTATCTGCGCAGACAGGTGAAGGGAGTCGAGGAACGGCGTCAGAGGGCGTCGGCGGGACAAGGCGCCAAGGTCGACACCTCCAAGCCGGTCGGAGAAGGCCGGACGTGGGACGTGGTCATTCTCGACCCGCCTGCGTTCGCGAAGACCCGCGGCGCCGTTGAGGGCGCCTGCCGCGGCTACAAGGACATCAACCTGCACGGGATGAAGCTGGTCAACGAAGGCGGCTACCTGGTGACGGCATCCTGCTCGTACCACATGGCGCCCGAGCTGTTCCTGGAGACTGTCCACGCGGCAGCCGTCGATGCCGGAAAGATACTCCGGCTGGTCGAATTCCGCGCCGCCGGCAAAGATCACCCGCGCCTGCTCGGAGTCGACGAAGGAAATTATTTAAAGTTCGCCATCTTTGAAGTACGGAGCCGCTGACCGCGGTCTCCGGCTTTTTTTATTCCGGGATGCGGCGTGGTACAATAAAAGAGAAAGCAGACAGATAAGCAGACAACATGAGACCCGGAGGGATTGGTTTGGTAACGTTTAAAGATATCGTGCCTTATATGGATAATGTGCGCCGGCAGCTTACGGAAGTGCTGGACTCGTTCGGTCCGGACGAGAAACAGCTCCGCGAGAGGCCGGACGGCTGGAACGTGACCGAAGTGGTGGAGCATCTGGCGAAGCTGGAAGGGATGATCCTGTACCAGCTTAAGCAGGTTTTGGGTCAGACGCCGGCTGGACCGTCCGAGCCGCTGGACGAGAAGGTGACGGACGTGATGGGCATTCTTCAAGCCAGCGGCATTATCGGCAAAAAGATCGAAGCGCCAAACCCGGCCAAGCCGACGGGCGCCGTGTCTTACGAAGAAGCGCTGCAAAAGCTGGACGAAGTCCGCGCGGCGACGAAGGCGCTTATTCCGAAACTGGCCGAGCGGAACACCAACGATCTCCTGTTCCCGCATCCGTCGGGCTTTGAAATGAACGCCGCCCAGTGGGCGCATTTTATCGCCATCCACGAGACGGCCCACGTTAATCAGCTCAGAAGAATCCGCGAAGCCAACCGCTGATACGGCGGCGGCCGGCGGAATAAACCGCTCGGGGCGAAGCCCTGCGGCGGTTTTTTTGCGTCCGGAAAGCGCGTTTGTATGATACAATGGCAAAGATCGCCACTCTATAGAAATTCGGATGGACACCATGACCCAAACACGAAAAAAGAACAAGAAAACGGTCTCGATCTTTCTTTTTCTGCTGATTGTACTCGTCTCGGTCGTCGCCCAAAACACCGGTCTGTTCGACGGCGGGGCGGGCAAGAGCCCTGCAGCCGATCTGACGATCTATTTTCCGAGCGACAAATATCCGGAAACCGCCAAACATATCAAGGACGCGGTGGCAAAAGGCGCATCGCCTGTCTGCACGATCGACCGCAAGGGAGCCGATGAGAACCGCAGGCAGTCCCTGGCGGGTGTCGCGACCAAAAAAAATTACGACCGCGACGAATGGCCGATGGCCATGTGTGCCGAAGGCGGCAAGGGAGCGGATATCGCTTATATCAAACCTGCGGACAACCGGGGAGCCGGATCGTGGATCGGCAATCAGCTAGATAAACTTCCCGATGGAACGCGGGTCGAGATCGTGGTAAAGTGAAGAGTCGGAACGTTATTGACGGAATTTAATTTGGACAAACAGGGGAGTTAATGAAGATGGGTAAAAGAAAGAACGCAGGCAGCGAGTCGCTGGACAAGCTGGATTACCGGGTTAAGGTCCTTTTAAAAGAATGGGCCGGACTCAGCGGCTTTTACGGCTATAAATCCATGAGCCTGGACGAGATTCTGGAACTGTTGAATACGGAAGGCTGGGAAACCAGAGTCGATAAATCGGATCCTTCCGTTAGAAGAGTGGTTATGATTAAAGAAGATACCGTGCGGAAGGCGAAATTTTTCCTGGATGACAAAGGAAGAGCGCTAAAGGCCGATTAAAAACAAGCGAAAACAAAAAACAACCACTGAAGAAACGATCAGTGGTTGCTGCGTTTTCCGGCGTCCGTCTAGAAGGACGGATAAAGACTGACGGGACCCAGGCTGCCGTAACTGCCTTGAAACTCTCCTTTAATCACATACGTTCCCGGCGACAAGTAACCTACGGTAAATTCTACCGGGCTTGCTACGGCGGGGCCGATAGTCACGTTTTTGGAGAAGACAGGGCTCAGCTGTCCGTTGGGGCTTTTGGAATAAACCGTTAGCTGGACGATCTCGTCCTTTGTACTCCACAGCCCTACGCTCGCTTTGTGCGGCGCTGCCTGGCTGACGTACAGGTCGGGGGATACGGCCGTGTAGGCTGCCGATGCGTTAGCGGTAAAAGCGAAAAAAACGGCAAAGATCAGGACGGCGATTTTTTTCATTCGTTTACCTCCTTTCTGTTTATAAGGGGAATTAATTATATTTGCTCCTGGTTATTTTACCATATATAGGGCTTATTGTCTGATTTATCTTTCCCGACTAACTGACGAGAAGTGATGAAAGCATGACGTATTTTATACATATCTTTCTGAATAATATCATGCCGCTGGCCGTGATGATTGTGATCGGCGCGGTGATGTTCCGGGCTTTTCACCTGGATATCAAAACGTTGTCGAAATTGAATTTTTACGTGTTTGCTCCCGCGCTGGTTTTCGTCAAGCTGTACGAATCGGAGCTGTCCGTGGCGATTCTCGGTCAGGTGCTTTTGTTCTTCCTGCTGTTTTTCACGGCTATTACCGTGATGACCGAAATATTCGTGCGCATCCGGAAGTACAAGGGCGGAATGAAAGGAGCCATGCGCAACAGCATTATTTTTTACAACAGCGCCAATTATGCGATTCCGCTCAATCAGATGGTATTTGTCGGTGACGCGTTCACTTTGTCCGTGCAAATGATCGTGATGATGATGCAGAATCTGCTGCCCAATACGCTCGGCGTCTATAATGTAAACGCACACAAGAGCAACTGGAAAGATATCGTGAAAACGGTCGCTTATTTGCCGACGATTTACATGATTCCGCTCGCTTTCGTTCTGCGCCACTTTCAGATCCCCGTGCCTCAGCCGCTTAGTATTCCGCTGCATTATATCGCGGACGGGTTTATGGCGACGGCGCTTCTCACCCTGGGTGTGCAGCTCGGCGGCATGAAATGGACGTTCCGGTTCTCCGACGTGCTCTGGTCCAATTTCCTGCGGCTGTGCATGGGCCCGCTGATCGGTCTGGGCGTTGTATACGTGCTGGGACTTCACGGCGTGATGGCACAGGCGCTTGTCCTGTCCTGCGCGGTTCCGACCTCCCTCAGCAGTGTCCTGCTCGCGGTCGAGTACGACAACGAGCCCGAGTTTTCTTCACAGGCCGTGTTTATGTCAACCGTGCTCAGTATGTTTACGGTTACGCTCGTGATTTACCTGCTGCCTTATATCGGATAAACGGGCCGGACGTAAACCTGGGACACTTCTTGCAAAAGAGTGCCGGACAACCGGGGGCAGTCAGCCGGACAGCCGTGCACGTATTACTTGACGATGATGCAGGCATGCTTGTAAGAGACGCCGCGGGTCAGCCGGACGATAAGAGCCGGGCGCAGGACAAAATAAGACATCGGACATTTACAGGTCCTTATTTTACGAATGTTACGGATACGAATGGAGGGATTTCCATGCTCAAAAACATAAAATCGCAGATGGACGAGGAGAATGTAAGGGAACTGCTCGGCTATGCCGTGTTTCCGGACCCCGAATCGGTGGACAAGACGGTGGAATTCTACGGGCAGGCACCGGAGCGCGAGCTGTACGGCTACGAATCGGAGGGAGACCTGATCGGTTTGATCGGTTTTTCGGCGGATGCGGAAGGGACGCTGACGATCCACCATCTGGCGGTGCATCCCGAGTGCAGGGGAGCCGGCTACGGCCGGGGGCAGATCCTGGAGCTGATCGAGCTGAAAAAGCCCCGGGAGATCGTGGCGGAGACGGACGAGGACGCCGTCGATTTTTACCGCAGCATCGGATTTACGGTAAGTTCGCTGGGAGAGAAATATCCCGGCACGGAAAGATTCGTCTGCCGCTACGAGGCGGAGCCGGAAGACGAAGAGTAGGCGGACCGCTTTCGTTCCGGGATGCGGCGCATGCTTTTCGAGACACAGGTGATAAGAAGGGCGGTCCCCGGACCGCTTTTTTTTATGCGCAAAAAGTTCTGCCCGCCGCCGTGCTGCCGTCTCTATAACGAAATGAAAAGCGCAGTGACACATGGGCGGGAGGATACATACGATAGTACACGGCCATCAGGTTTGGAGGGGTTCGGATGTTGGGTTCAATTATCGGGAGCATCAAAATAAACAGTGTCTCTAACAGCTCCAATGTACAGATCGGAAATGCCGCCTATATCGTGATGTCCAGCAACAACAAAATGAACGGAGGAAGCAACTCGTTCTCCCCGGGTGACAGTTTCGGCAGCATTAACAATGTTCCCAATAACATTACGAATGACCGTGATGTCATCGAAGGAAACAGCGCCGCCGCCGTGTAAAATTGGAAATAGTCCCATGTCCGCCCGCTTGCCACCCCTCTCGCAACTTATGGTACAATAGAGCGATAGAGAACATAGATTCCCCATAGGGGCAAGTAACAAGGCGAAAGGGGCGTGCCCGAAAATGCCCGTACGTTTTATAACCGGCCGTGCAGGGAGCGGCAAAAGCAAGCTCTGCATGGATGAAATCATAGAGAACTTGAAAGACCGGCCCGAGGGGCCGCCCTTGATTCTGATCGTTCCCGAGCAGGCGACCTTTCAGACGGAACTGGCGCTTGTCGATCACCCCGACGTGGGAGGAACGATACGCGCGCAGGTGCTCAGTTTCCGCCGTCTGGCCTGGAGGGTGATGCAGGAAAGAGGCGGAACGGCCCGCCAGCCGATTGACGATGTGGGGAAAAAGCTGCTGCTTCACAAGCTTTTACATAAGCGGAAGGGCGATCTGCGCTTTTACCGGTCGGTATACGAGCAGACAGGCTTCGTCGACCGTCTCAATGACCTGTTCGCGGAGTGGAGGCGCTACTGTGTGACGGGAGAGAGTCTCCACGAGCATGTGGACCGGTACGACGATTTTCTCGGCAGTAAGAAGCAGCTCCTGCGGGACAAAATGCGGGATCTCCAATTGATTTACGGGGCTTTCGAACACGAAATTTCGCTCCGCTATCTCGACGGGGAAGGGACGCTCGCCAAGCTGGCCGAAGAGCTGGGGCAGTCTTCGCTTATCCGGGACGCTCAGATTTGGATCGACGGGTTCCACGGCTTTACGCCACAGGAGCTCATGGTGGTGAAAGAACTGTTTCAGCACGGTGCCCGGACCACGGTGTCGCTCTGCGTGAACCGGCCTTACTATGCCGGAGAGATTCCGGACGAGCTGGATTTGTTCCACCCCACGGCAAGGACGATGGTGCAGCTCCAAGAGCTGGTGGATGCCTTAGGCGCCGGACCGGCCGAAACGGTCACGGTCCAGCCTGCCCTGCCGCCACGGTTTGCCGCAAGCCCCATGCTCGCTCATCTGGAGAGCTCGTTCGAACAGCGGATCGGGCGTTACGGCAGCCCGTATCTTCCGGCCGGGCCCGGCGAGCGGGAGCAGCTGTCGCTGTACGCCGCCGTCAACCGCAGGGCCGAGGCCGAAGGCGTGGCCCGCGAGATGACGAGACTGGCCCGTGAGCAGGGAGTGCGCTGGCGCGATATGGCCGTGATGGTCCGCAATATGGCGGACTACGAGGATTTGCTGGAGACCGCTTTTACCGATTACGGGATCCCTCACTTTTTTGACCAGAAAAGAACGGTGCTGCATCACCCGCTTGCGGAGTTTATCCGCTCGGCTCTGGAGACGGTTTTGCATAACTGGGGATATGATGCGGTATTCCGCTGTGTAAAAACGGACCTGCTCCTGCCTTGGAACGGCGACGCCGAAGACGGGGCAAAGACGCTGACGGAGCAGCGGGCGGCGATGGACCGCCTGGAGAATTACGTGCTTTCCTACGGGATCCAGGGAAACCGCTGGACCGACGGCAGGCCGTGGACGCACCGCAGCCGGGCTTCGCTTGAAGACGAAGAGAAGGCGGCGAATGAAGCGGAGGAGCTGTATCTGCAGGAAATTCAGCAGACCCGGGAATGGGTGGCGGAACCTCTGCTGCGTTTTCAGAAAAATCTCAAGCGGGCCAAAACGGTCCAGTCGCGAACGCAAGCGCTGTACGAGCTTCTCGAAGACGTGCACGCGCCGGAGCGGCTGGAGCAGTGGCATGACGAGGCGGTCGCAGGCGGCCGGCCGGAGAAAGCCCGGGAGCACAGCCAGATATGGGGCAGCCTGATGGACCTGCTCGATCAGCTTGTGGAGCTGATGGGCGAGGAAGAAATATCGGCCGAACTGTACGGCGAGCTGCTGGAAACCGGACTGGAGAGCATCAAGCTCGGTCTGGTTCCGCCGGCGCTCGACCAGGTTCTGGTCGGAAGCATGGACCGCACCCGTTCCATGAAAATCCGGTACGCGTTCATACTCGGCGTCAGCGACGGAGTCATTCCGGCGTCGCCGACGGAGGACGGCGTGCTGGCCGAAGCGGAGCGTGAGCTGCTGCTGCAGACGGGACTGCCGATGGCGGACGGCAACCGCCGGCGGCTTCTCGACGAGTCCTTCCTGATCTATTCTTCGCTTGCCGTACCGAGCGTACGGCTGTCTTTGTCTTATCCGCTCGCCGATGAAGAAGGCAAATCGCTGCTTCCTTCGGAACTGATCCGGCAGGTGAAGGGATTGTTTCCCGAACTGCGGGAAATCCAGTGGATGGGCGAGCCTTCGCCGCTTATGTCCGCGGAAGAGCAGCTTTCCTATATGCAAAATCCGTCGCGGGCCATGTCTTACCTCGGTGTCCAGCTCAAGCAGTGGATGAGAGGAGCGGCCATCGGGGACTTGTGGTGGGGCACCTACAACTATTTTGCGGGAGAGCCGGAGTGGAAAGGCAGCATGAACCGCCTCGTTCAGGGGCTGCTTTATGCCAACCGGGAGGACAAGCTGCCACGGGAAACGAGCCGTCTTCTGTACGGGCGTCATCTCCGTGCGAGCGTATCCCGGATGGAGCGCTACGTAGCATGCCCGTTCGCCCACTTCCTGACGCACGGCCTCAAGCTCAAAGAGCGCCGGGTGTTTCGTCTGGAAGCTCCCGATATCGGGCAGCTGTTTCACGGTGCGCTCAACTTGTTCGTGCGCGGTCTTCAGGAGGACAAGGTCGATTGGGCGAGCCTGAGCACGGAAGAAACCTACCGCCGCACATCCGACGTCGTGGACCGGCTTGCACCACGGCTGCAAGGCGAAATTCTCCTGAGCTCGAAGCGGTACAGGTATATTTCCCACAAGCTGAAGCAGGTCGTGGGCAAAGCGGCCGTCATGCTGGGCGAGCACGCGAAGCGCAGCCTGTTTTCACCGGTGGGGCTGGAGATCGATTTCGGACCGGGCGGCATGCTGCCCTCCCTGACTTTCCAGCTCGACAACGGATGCACGATGGAAATTATCGGCCGGATCGACCGGGTGGACCAGGCGCAGGGAGACAGCGGTCTGCTGCTGCGCGTGATCGATTACAAGTCAAGTCCGACCGCGCTGGATTTGTCCAGTGTTTACTACGGTTTGTCTCTTCAGATGCTCACCTATCTGGACGTGATTCTGACTCATGCGACCCAGTGGCTCGGCATGAGCGCGACACCGGCGGGGGTGCTGTATTTTCACGTGCACAATCCCCTGCTGCAATTTACGAACGGCATGACCGTGCAGGATGTGGAGAAAGAACTGCGCAAACGGTACAAGATGAAAGGACTCCTTATGGCGGATCCGGAAATCGTGAAAATGATGGACAGCGACCTTGCGGGCGCAGCGGGCCACTCCCAGCTCGTCCCGGCCGCCTTGTCCAAGGACGGAGGCTTTTACAAATCGTCCTCCGTCGCTTCGGAAGAGCAGTGGGATACCCTGCGCGGTTATGTGCGGGACCGGATCCGCGATATCGGCACGGAGATTACGGAGGGACGGGTGGATATCACCCCGTACCGCACGGGCAATAAAACGGCCTGCCAGCATTGTTCTTACAAGGCGGTGTGCCAATTCGATCCGGCGCTGGACGGCAACGAGCCCAAACATCTGGCCAAAATCGGACGCGAACGCGTCTGGGCCGAACTTACCAGGAAAGAGACGGGAAGCGGAAAGGAGGAGCAAGACCGATGACAACGACACCGAGAACAAAACCTGCGGGAACCACATGGACGAACGAACAGTGGGACGCCATCGCCCTGCGGGGACAAAACATGCTTGTGGCGGCTGCGGCCGGTTCCGGGAAAACGGCCGTACTGGTCGAGCGGATTATCCGCCGCATTTCCGACGAGGCTGCTCCCCTTGATGTGGACCGTCTGCTTGTCGCGACCTTTACGAAGGCCGCCGCATCTGAAATGAAGCAGAGAATACGGGAGGCGCTGGAGAAAGAACTGACGGCGAATCCGGATTCCCAGCACTTGAAGCGCCAGCTCGCCTTGATGGGGCGGGCTTCCGTGACGACCCTTCATTCCTTCTGTCTGGAAGTGATCCGCAGGCATTACAGCCTCATTCGGCTAGATCCCGGGTTCCGGATCGCCAATGAAACGGAAGCGGAATTGATGCGGCATGACCAGCTCGAAGATATGATGGAACAATACTACGGAGAAAGCGGAGAAGACAGCCCGTTCTGGCGGCTGGTCGATACGTTCGGCGGCGAGCGGAGCGACGTTCCTCTTCATCTGCTGATCCAAAAGCTGTACGACGAGTCGCGGAGTCATCCGTGGCCGGAACATTGGCTGCGCGAGATGGCGAACATGTTCGGGCCGAAGAACTATGAACTGATCACGGGAAGCGATGCTCCCGGCGAAGACGAGCGGACGGCCGCCTTGGCGGAAGTAAGCGAAGGCTATGCGGAAGCGGCTGCGGCCGTTGATGCGGCTGCGAATCCGCCTGGGGCAGGAACCACGGAGGACGCCGCTTCGGCGGATGAGGTGGTTCCTGCGCAGCATCCGGCGGCCGAACGGACGCATCCAGCCGATCCGGACGGCAGGGAGACGACCGAACGGATGGCGGCAGGGCGGGCAGAGACTTCGGCGGCTTTGGGGCCGGATGGCCTTAAGCAGGAGCCGGTGCCTGAAGCTGCGGTATCCGGGGCGGCTTCTTCGGCAGATATCGAAGGTTCCCAAAGCGAGGGGGCCGAAAGCGCGCTTGCTGCGGACAATCAGGTTAACGCTGAACGGAGCGATAATGCAGGAGAAGGGGCAGGCGCTTCAGCGGAGTTCTGGCTTAAGGGGCTCACCGACGATGTCCGCCTGGAGCTTCATGGGACCGCCGAGCTTTTGAAGCAGGCTCTTGAAATTACCGGTCAGCCGGGCGGCCCGCTTCCTTACGCGACAGCCGTGCAGGATGACCTGACCATGGTCGAAGGACTGGCGGATATCGCCGGGAGCCACCCGTGGGAGATCCTGTTCCTGGCGTTTCAGTCCGTGTCTTTCGGCAAACTCAAGCCGTGCAAGAAAGACGAAGTGGACCCGCAGCTCCAGGAACAGGTGAAGCAGCTGCGCAGCCGGGCCAAGGAACGCATTACTTCCCTCCAGGAAGAATTGTTCGGGCGGCCGCCGGAGAAGTTTCTGGAGGAAACGCGGGAAATGGCGCCCGTCATTCACGCGCTGGTCGATCTCGTCATCGACTTCGGGGGACGCTACAGCAAGGCCAAGGCCGCCAAGGGACTGGTCGATTTCGCCGATCTGGAGCATTTCTGCCTGCGTATTCTGCGCGCCGAAGAGTCTGCGCCGGATCATCTGGTTCCCTCGCGGGCGGCGCTTGAATACAGGGAGCAGTTCGCGGAGGTGCTGCTTGACGAATACCAGGACACGAACCGCGTCCAGGAAGCGATCGTCGAGCTGATTGCCGAGCCGCTCCCGGGCAACCGCTTTATGGTCGGCGACGTGAAGCAGAGCATTTACCGCTTCCGTCTGGCGGAGCCGGGGCTTTTTCTGGAGAAGTACAAAAGCTTCACCGGGGACGGCAGCGGTCCGGGAAGACGGATCGACCTGGCCCGGAACTTCAGAAGCCGGGCGGAGGTAGTCGATGCCGTCAACTTTATTTTCCGGCAGATCATGAACGAGGGCGTCGGCGACATTGCTTACGACGAGCGGGCGGAGCTGGTGAACGGCGCGTCTTATCCTGCGGCCGAAGGCCAGAACCTGTCGGTCGAAATGATGCTTATCGACCGTGCGGCGGCCGCACAGGCGGCCGCAGGTGAAGAGGCCGATGCGGAGGAAGCGGCCGGAGAGATTTCGTCCGATGAGCAGGAGGGCGAGCCGGGAGGCATTCTGGAAGGCCAGGAGCTGGAAACCGCTCAGATGGAAGCGCGGGCAATCGCCCGTAAAATACAGGCCATGCTGGATCCGCAGGACGGGCAGCCTTACCTCGTGTACGATAAACGGTCGGGTTCCATGAGGCCTGCCACGTATCGGGATATGGTTATTCTGCTGCGCGCTACCCAGCAGTGGTCGCCGATTTTTATAGAAGAATTAAGGCAGCTTGGGATACCGGCTTATGCCGATTTGAATACAGGGTATTTTACGGCGACGGAAGTCGAGGTCATGCTTTCCCTGCTGAAAGTGATCGATAACCCGTACCAGGACGTTCCGCTCGCGGGTGTCCTGCGTTCTCCGATTGTCGGCCTGACGGCGGATGAACTGGCTTCCCTGCGTATTTCGGGCAAAAATATCCCGTTCTACGAGGCGGTCCGGTCCTACGCCCAAGGAAACCGTCCCCTGGGAAACGCAGACGGCGGAAACGGCTTGGGGGATGCTGCCGAGTGGAAGCCGGACGAAGAGCTGCGCGGGAAAATCGCCGACTTTCTGCGGCGCCTGGAAGAGTGGCGGAGCGAAGCCCGGCAGGGAGCACTCGCCCGTCTCATCTGGAAGGTGTACGGGGATACCGGCTATTTCGACTTCGTGGGAGCGATGCCCGGAGGACAGCAGCGCCAGGCGAATCTCCGGGCTCTCTACGACCGGGCGAGGCAGTACGAGAACACTTCGCTGCGCGGTCTGTTCCGGTTTCTCCGCTTTATCGAGCGGATGAAAGACACCGGAGGCGACCTCGGGACCGCCCGGGCGCTGGGCGAGCAGGAAGACGTCGTGCGGATCATGTCCATCCACAAGAGTAAAGGACTCGAGTTTCCGGTCGTTTTTGTAGCCGGACTCGGCAAAATGTTCAACCAGCGCGACCTGCTCGACCCGTTCCTGATCCACAAGGAACTGGGCTTTGGTCCGCGCTTTGTGGATACGAAGCTGCGGGTCGGCTATCCGACTCTTCCGCAGCTTGCGATCCGGCGCCGGATGCGCACCGAGACGCTTGCCGAGGAGCTTCGCGTCTTGTATGTGGCGCTGACCCGGGCCCGGGAGAAGCTGTTCCTGCTCGGCACGGTCCGCTCGCTGGACAAGCAGCTCCAGGGCTGGGGCCGGAACCTGGAGAAGGACGGCTGGGCGCTTCCGGACGACGAAGTCGCGCGTGCGCGAAGCTACATGGACTGGCTGGGGCCGGCTCTCGTGCGGCACAGGGATGCGTCTTTGTGGAGAGAGAAGGCCGGGCTTCAGGAATACATTCCGCCGGCGCTGGCGGCAGACGGCTCCACATGGAGCTTTGAAGTGATTGCGCCCGAGGAGCTGGCGGCTATGGGCAAAGCCGACGAATCCGTCACGATACAGGGGGACCGGCTGGAGGCGTTGAAGCACCTGAACAAGGTGCCGACTTTTACCGGGGAATGGGACGTTGCGCTTGCGAAATCGCTGTCGTGGACGTATCCGTTTGCCCAGGCGACCGCTTATTTTTCCAAAACGTCCGTATCCGAGCTGAAAAGACAGGCAGACCGCACGACGGCTTCCGATCACGAAGAAATTCCGTCGGCCGAGCTGCTGCCCGCAACGGGTAGCGGACTAATACTGCCGACCCGGCTGCTAAAAATGGCGGGAGCGGCGGAAGCTTCCCGGCTGAACCGGGAGCACTCGCCCGGTATGCCTGTCTTACCGGGCGACACGCAAGGGAGCCTTACCGGAGGGAATTCGCTTATCCGTCTGACGACGTTTATGGACGGCCCTGCGCTTACAGGGGCGGAAGAACGGCACGAGCGGGAAGCGGCCGAGACGCGGGACGCACAAGAGCCGCAAGAGACGCGGGATGCGCAAGACATGCAGGACATGCAAGACATGCAGGACATGCAAGACATGCAAGACACGCAAGACACGCGGGATACGCAAGCGGCAGGAAACATGCAGGACGGGGAAAGGCCGCAGCTTACACAAGCGGCATGGGACGCGCATGAACCGCAAGCGGCAGAGGACACTCAAGCAGCTAGCGAGCTGATTGAGTCTCCCGGTGAAGCAGGCGGGGAAGCTGCGTCCGGTGCTGCGATACCGGGTACGCCTTCGGCTGCTTCCTCGGCAAGAACGTCGCTTCTGAGACGTCCCCGTTTTATGGAGGAGAAGAAATTGACGTCGGCGGAACGGGGAACCGTTTATCATGCCGTCATGCAGCATATGCCGCTGAAGGAAGTGACTCCGGCGGCGGTGGAAGCCGTCATCCGGGATATGACCGATAAAGAACTGCTTACCCCGGCCCAGGCGAGAGCAGTGGATAAGGACATCCTTGCGGGCTTTTTCCGGACGGAAATCGGCTCGAAGCTTGCCGCCTCTACCCGGGTATGGCGTGAAGTGCCCTTCAGCCTGGGGCTTCCCGCCGGCCGTGTCTATCCGAATGCGGATGCGTCGACCCGCCAGGAAACGGTGCTTGTACAGGGCGTGATCGACTGCCTGTTCGAATATGAGGGGCACCTGATTATGCTCGATTACAAGACGGACCGTGTCAAAGGCGTAGGCCTTGAAGCGCTGCGCGAAAGATACCGGGTTCAGCTCGGTTTGTACGGGCAGGCGGTGGAAAAAATCTGGAAGCGCAAGCTTGGGGGAACGTACCTGTTTTTCTTTGACGGCGGGCACGTGGTGGAAATTTGAATAAAAGAGGCCGGACGAACCGCTCGGTAAAGGCGGGCCGGCCGTTTACAGATACAATCAGATTTGGGGGATTGGTATGCGCATACTGCACACCGGTGACTGGCACCTGGGGAGAACCCTGGAAGGGCGGAGCCGGTTCGAGGAACAGGTTGCTTTCGTGGACGAACTCGTCCGTATTGTCAGAGAAGGGAATATCGATCTCGTGCTGCTGGCGGGAGACGTGTATGACACCGTCAATCCGCCCGCCGCTGCGGAGCAGCTTTTTTATGACGCCGTGTCCAGGCTCGCCGAGGACGGCCGGAGGGAGGTTGTCGTCATTTCGGGCAACCACGATCATCCCGACCGTCTGGGGGCGTCCTCCCCGATTGCCAAAGCGCAGGGAATCACCCTGATCGGGCTGCCGAAAGCGGGCCTCATGGAGATCGGAATTCCGAGAACCGGGGAAAAGGCCAAGCTGTTTGCGCTGCCGTATCCGTCCGAGTCGAGGCTGGGCGAATTGCTTAGCGACGATGCCGGCGAAGAAGTGCTAAGGAAAGCTTACTCCGAGCGGGTAGGCGAACTGGTCAAGGCCCAAACGGCGGGCTTTCGTCCCGACACCGTGAACCTGATCATGAGCCACATCTATGTGCTCGGGGGAAAAGAAAGCGAATCGGAGCGTCCGATTCAGGTCGGCGGCGCGTACACGGTCGATACGTCGGCACTCGATGTCGGCGCGCAGTATGTGGCGCTCGGCCACCTGCATCGTCCGCAGACGCTTAAAGGGCAGAGTCCCATCCGCTATTGCGGTTCCCCGCTTGCCTACAGCTTTTCCGAAGCGGGACAAGCCAAATCGCTGACCGTTCTGGACGTCAAGCCCGGGGAACCGGCTTCGATTGAAGAAATTTATTTGACCTCCGGCCGCCCGCTGGTGAACTGGAAAGCGAAGGAAGGGCTGGCGGAGGTGCACCGCTGGCTGGACGAAGGTCGGGACGCGAACGCGTGGATCGACCTGGAAATTCACATCGCGGAAGCGATGTCGCTGCACGACATTCAAGCCCTGCGCAAGGCGCACGGCGGGTTTATCCATATCAAACCGGTCTATCCGCAAGCTGCAGCCGGCCGAGGAAGAAGCCGCCGCCCTGTCGAGCGCGGGTCTGCCGGTGGATGAGCTGTTCCGCCGTTTCTACGAGCGGCAGACGGGAGGAGCCAAGCCCGAGCCCGAACTCGTGCAGCTCTTCATGGAGCTGCTGCAGGATCATCCGGACGGCCCCGAGCAGGCCGAATAAAGGGAGGCGAAACGTATGCGTCCGATACGGCTGCAAATATCCGGTCTGCAAAGCTACCGGGAAACACAGGAAATCGATTTTACACAATTGTGTGATGCCGGCGTGTTCGGTATTTTCGGTCCGACGGGAAGCGGAAAATCTTCCATTCTGGATGCCCTGACGCTGGCGCTTTACGGCAAAGTCGAACGGGCTTCCGGCGGTACGCAGGGCATCATGAACCATGCCGAAAATACGCTGGCGGTCTCGTTCACTTTCGAGCTCAGCCATCCGGCAGGCGCCGTCCGGTACCGGGTGGACCGGCAGTTCAAGAGAGGATCGGACGTTTCGGTCACGAATACCGTGAGCCGTTTTGTCGAACTCAGCGGGGAGGAGCCGGTCGTGCTGGCCGATAAATCCACGGACGTGACCAGCCGGGTCCATCAGGTGCTCGGTTTGTCCATGCAGGATTTTACCCGCGCCGTGGTGCTTCCCCAGGGAAAATTCGCCGAATTTCTTTCGCTGACCGGCAAAGACCGGCGGCAGATGCTTCAGCGGCTATTCCATCTCGAAGCTTACGGAGATCATCTCAGCGCCCGCGTAAGCGGCAGGCTGAAAGAAGCCGACGGCCTGCTTAAACAGATCGCCGCCGAGCAGCAGGGGCTTGGAGACGCGTCCGAGGAAGCGCTGGCCGGGGCTGCCGAAAGGCTGAAGGAAGCGTCGGGTCATGCCGCCGCCCAGCGCAAGCTTTTTCAGCAGGCGTCCGTCCGCTATGAAGAGATGAAGCAAATTTTAAGCGTGCAAAAGGATGAACGGCAGACGGAGCTGGAGCTCCGCAAAACCGAGGAGGAAGAGCCCGGAATCCGGCGGCGCGAAGAAAGTCTGAAGCGTGCGGAGGAAGCGGAGAAACTGCGTCCTTACGTCGAGCACGCGGAAACTTCGGCCAAAGCCGAAGCGGAGCGCCGCGGACGGATCGCTCAGGCAAAGGAACGGTCCCTTCAGGCCGAAGTCAAGTTAGACACGGCCCTGCAAGCGTCCGAGCAGGCACGGCAGGAGCTGGCCGATCGCGAGGAGCCGCTGCTGATCCGGCTGGAGCATTTGAACCAGGCCCTGGAGCAGGAACGGCAGCTTGCCGATCTGCACAAACAGTGTGACGGGCTCAAAACGAGCGAGGAACAGCTCTTAGCACAGCTTTCCGCTGTGAAAGAGGCGTTCCGGAAGGAACAGGAGACGAAGGAAAAAGCGCTGGGCAAACAAGCGGAGCTGAAAGAAGCGCTGAAAAAAGTAGAGGTCGGCTACGAGCAGCGCAGCCTTCTCCAGGAAGCGTGGGACGCCAAGAAAGAGCTGGATATGCAGAAGCGCCAGCTCCAGGAACTCCGGCAGGAGACCGGCGTCAGACGCCGGACGATGGAGGCCGGGGAGGGCGAGCTTGCGGCCCGCGCGGGGGAACTTACCGCATGGACGGAGCATTTTGCCCGCTGGCTCGGCGAACTCGGCGCCGGACGGACGGAAGCCCGGGAGCTGCGTAAACAGCTGACGGAGCAGGAAGAAGCGGCGGCCGGGCTGCTCCGGGTCCGCAAACGGGAAGACCGTGAGCGCGAGCTTCGCAATCTGGCCGGGAAACTGGCTCATGAGTTGCATGAAGGGCAGCCCTGCCCCGTTTGCGGGGCTTTGGAGCATCCGGCTCCATACCGTGAAACGGAGGACGGAGGGGAGCCGGCATCTCCCGGAATGGAAGAGTGCGAATCGCTCCTTCGCGTCATCCGGGAAGCGGGACTGGCGGCCGATCGTCACGTATTCGGGCTCGACAGTCTCGCCAAGCGGGCGCTTGAGCACGAACGTGCCGGGACGCATGATCCGTCCGTTGCCCTTAACGAATCCGCTGCCGTTCTCGGAGCCGGGACCGGTTCCACGGGTGAAACCGGTCATGCGGCAGCGGAAGCGGCCCGCATGCTGGCGGAAGCGGCTGCGGGGATTCAAGCGGAACCGGAGCTTCCGCCGGAGGCGTACCCGGCAGGTTCCGCGGGCGGGGACGGCGGAGCCGGCAGCAGCGAAGCAGCTGTCATAGCGGATGCAGAGAGCGGCGCCGCCGGCGAAAAAGCCGGAATTTCCGCCGAGGAGGCTCTGCGGCAATTGGCCGGTTTCAAGCGGCTGGAAGCGGAAACCGGGCGTATGGGCCGCTTGGCGGCAGAACTCGAAGCCGGCTTCCAGGCTCTCCTGAAACGGCTGAAGCCGCTTGAAGCGGGCATGCAGGCGGCCGGGGCGGAGCTGCGCACGCAGCGCGCGGCCCTGCAGGCCGAAGAAGCCAAAGCGCAGGCGCTGGAGCAAAGCATCCGCGGCCGGGAAGAAGCCTGGCAGCGGCAGTTCGGCGCCAGGGGTCTGGAGCTGGACGCCGTAGAGGCTCACCTGAAGCGGCTGAACGAGCAGGAGCGCCAGGCGGAAGAGCTGCGCGGCCGCATCGAGAAGAGCATCCCGTTCATCGACGGGGTGCTCGCGAAGATCGAGCAGCTCCGCACCGAAGCGGCGGAGCTCGACAAAACCGCCCTGCAGCTTGCGACCAAGCTGCAGGGACTGTCCCAGCTCGCCGCCGAGAAGGCGCAGCAACTGCACGACCGCGTCGGCGACGAGCCGGTGCCGCGCCAGATCGCGGCGGCCCAAACCGAGCTCGACGCGCTCCGCGGCCGCGCGGGGCAGACCCGGCTCGCGCACGAGCAGGCCCGCCGCGAGCAGCAGGAGGCGGCCCAGGCGCTCAGCGCCGCCGAACAGGCCGCCGCTTCCGCCGCCGGGCAGCTCTCCGAAGCGCTGGAGCGGCTCGAACGCGCGCTGGAGCCGTCCTCTTTCGCGGACGCCGAAGCCGTGCGGGGCGCGTACGTCGCCGAAGCGCAGCGCGCCGAGTGGAGCGCGGAGGCCCGGCGTCACCGCGAGCGCGAGCAGACGCTCCGCTCCCGGCTCGCGCAGCTGCGGGAGCAGCTTGCCGGGCGGACGGTCAGCGAAGCCGACTGGACCGGCATGCTGCTGGAGCTGCGCGAAGCCCAGGAGCGCGATGAGGCCGCGCTCGCGGTCCGCGCCAAAGCGGAGCGCGACTGCGAGGAGCTGCAGGCGAAGCACGAGCAGTGGCGCCGGCTGGAAGAGCGGCGCAGCACGCAGCAGACTTTGCACGGACGGCTGGCGAAGCTGCAGTCCGTGCTGAAAGCGAACGCCTTCGTCGAGTTCCTCGCGGAGGAGCAGCTGATGCAGGTGAGCCGGGCCGCTTCCCAGCGGCTCGGGCAGCTCACCCGGCAGCGCTACGCGATCGAGGTGGACTCCGGCGGCGGCTTCGTCATCCGCGATGACGGCTCCGGCGGGGTGAAGCGCCCGGTCGGCACGCTGTCCGGGGGCGAAACGTTCCTGACGTCGCTGGCGCTGGCGCTCGCTTTGTCGGCACAGATCCAGCTCAAGGGCGAAGTGCCGCTGGAATTTTTCTTCCTGGACGAAGGGTTCGGTACCCTGGACCAGGATCTGCTGGATATGGTGGTCACTTCCCTGGAGAAGCTTCACATGGACCGGCTCGCGGTCGGCGTCATTTCGCACGTGCCGGAGCTGAGGGCCCGGCTGCCGCGCAAGCTGATCGTCGAGCCCGCCGAGCCGTCCGGCCGCGGCAGCCGGGTAAGACTGGAGCTGCTGTAAGGCTGGAGAATCCTTAAACGGCCGCACTCCGAGATCCTGTCCGCGTTTTCAGACTCGCGGGCGGTGCCCCTTTTTCAAAAAAAAGATAACGGTATTCCCGGTTGTCCTGGAAACAGGGCCAGAAAGCACATTCCCCGTTTAACGGTGCGGATGTGCTTTTTTTTGCAGAAAAGGCGGGGGCTGTTCACGTTTCATTCAAGCGATGTTCACATCTGCCTCGTGTCCTGTGACTTTTCTCACATCTGCCGGGTACGGAAGACGTTTATACTAAGTATGTGCTTAATTTCACAAATGATTTCTTGAAAGATTGATCAAGGCAGGGGGCGTTAGACTATGAACCGCAAAAAATTGGTACTTATCGGGAACGGCATGGCAGGAGTGGGTGTGATCGAGCAAATTTTGAAAATCAACACCGGCTTGTTTGATATAACGATTGTGGGAAGCGAGCCTCATCCGAACTACAACCGGATTCAGCTCTCTTATGTGCTTGAGGGAAGCAAAACGACGGAAGAAATCGTTCTGAACGATTGGAACTGGTACCGTGAAAACGGCATTGAGCTCATGACGGGAACAACGGCTAACGCGCTGGATACGACGGCCAAAACGGTTACGACGGACCGCGGGGATGTCCTTCCTTATGACGTCCTGATTTTGGCGACGGGCTCGAAGCCTTTCATTCTGCCGGTTCCGGGCGCGGATAAGGAAGGAGTTGTCGGTTTCCGGGACATTGCCGATTGCGAAGCGATGACGGAGGCGGCCCGGATTTATAAAAAGGCGGCCGTCATCGGCGGCGGTCTCCTCGGCCTGGAAGCGGCCAAGGGCCTGTCGAAGCTGGGTATGGAAGTAACGGTGGTTCATCTGATGGAAGATTTGATGGAACGCCAGCTGGACCCGGCGGCTTCGGGAATGCTGCGGGCGGAGCTGGAGCGTCAGGGGCTGCGTTTCGCGATGGGAAAACAGACGAAAGAGCTCACCGGAGGCGTCCGCGTCGAAGGACTGGCGTTTACGGACGGAACGATGCTGGAAACGGACTTTGTCGTCATGGCGGCGGGAATCAAGCCGAACAGCGCTCTGGGCGCGGCCGGAGGCCTGGAGGTCAACCGCGGAATCGTGGTCGACGATTTCATGCGGACCTCGGCTCCGGACGTGTATGCCGTCGGCGAATGCTGCGAGCACCGCGGCGTGTGCTACGGGCTTGTCGCTCCGCTCTTTGAGCAGGGCAGCGTACTCGCCAAGCATTTGTGCGGGGGGCAGACGGCTCCTTACGAAGGGACGGTGCTGGCTACCAAGCTGAAAATATCGGGCGTGGACGTGTTCTCGGCCGGCGAGTTTCTGGATCGTCCGGATCTTACGATCGTCAAAATGCAGGATGACTGGAGAGGCGTGTACAAGAAGGTGCTCGTCCGCGGCAGCCGGATCGTCGGGGGCGTGCTGTTCGGCGATGTCAGCCAGGCGACCCAGCTTCAGCAGTGGATACGAAGCGGCCGCGAAATGACCGAAGACGTGCACGCCGCTCTGATGGGAATTCCTGCGGGAGAGGAAAGCGGCGGAGGAGCGGAGCTTCTTGCCGACGAGGATATCGTCTGCGGCTGCAACGGGGTGACGAAAGGCACCATCGTGGAAGCCGTCCGCACGCAGGGGCTTAAAACAGTCGACGAAGTGAAGGCCTGCACGGGAGCCTGCCGTTCGTGCGGAGGCTGCAAGCCGCTTGTCGAGCAGATCTTAGCGGGCGTGCTGGGTGACGGCTACGAGGCGGGCACGGCGGCCCATGGCATCTGCGGCTGTACGCAGCTCGGCCGGGACGAAATCGTGGCGGCGATGCGCGAGCGCAAGCTGACGACGATCCGCGAGACTATGACGGCTCTGAATTGGAACAATCCCGAAGGCTGCTCGAAGTGCCGTCCCGCGCTTAACTATTACTTGACGATGCTGTGGCCGGAAACGTATGTGGACGAAAAGGAATCGAGATTCGTCAACGAGCGCCTGCATGCGAACATCAACAAGGACGGCACGTATACGGTCGTCCCGCGCATGTACGGCGGCGTAAGCTCGGCGGAAGAACTGAAGCGGATCGGCGACGTGGCGGTGAAATATAACGTCCGCGCCGTCAAAATGACGGGAGGCCAGCGGATCGACCTGATGGGCGTGCGCAAGGAAGATCTTCCGAAAGTTTGGGAAGAACTCGGAATGCCTTCGGGCTACGCGTATGCCAAAGCGCTGCGCACGGTCAAGACGTGCGTGGGTTCGACCTTCTGCCGGTTCGGCACCCAGGATTCGATGGGGATGGGACAGCAACTGGAGAAAAAATTCGAAAGAATCGACATGCCCGCCAAGTTTAAAATGGCCGTAAACGGCTGCCCGCGCAACTGTGCGGAATCGTGCACCAAGGATGTCGGCATCGTCGGCAATGACGGCGGCTGGGAGATTTACATCGGCGGCAATGGGGGCATTAAACCGCGGCTTGCCGATCTTGCGGTGAAAGTGAAAACGGATGAGGAGCTTCTGGAAATTACCTCGTCGCTGATCCAGTTTTACCGGGAAACCGCCAATTACCTGGAAAGAACGTCGGATTGGGTGGAGCGGCTGGGCCTGGCTCATATCCAGCACCATGCGATCACGGATGAAGCAAACCGGCGGGAGCTGGTAAACCGTATGGAGATAGCCCTGACCCGCGCTCATGATCCTTGGCAAAAAGTGATCGGCGACCGCCAGCTCCGTCAGGAACTGTACGAAGGCGTCAACGTGCCGGTAGGACCGCCTGCGGAGTAAAGCGAATCTGACATTCAGGGGCTGCCCGGCGGCCCCAAAAGGAGGAATAATCGATGACCCGACAGCTTCAGGAAAAACCGGAAACCTACGTTTGCATCGGACGGCAAGGAGATTTTCCGGCCAGGCTCGGCAAGACCGTTTTTGTGGGAGAAGAAGAAATAGCGGTGTTTCACTTGACGGACGGCCGCCTTTTCGCACTTCAGAACCGGAGTCCTCACCGCAAGGGAGGCCCTCTCTGCGAAGGGATGGTATCGGGGGACCTGCTGTACGATCCTCTGTATGACTGGAAAATCAACCTGCTGGACGGTAAAGTGCAGGCGCCCGATACGGGGCAGGTAAAAACCTATCCGGTAAAGGTCGACGGGGAGCATGTCTGGATCGGGCTGAACTAGCCTTTTCCGGCCCTCGCCCCTCAGGCTATTCCGTACAGCACGCTTAACCGGAATGTTCACTGTCCGGCTCAACCCGTTTTCAACCCGCGAGGAGATGACGCATAATGTTTACTGAAACCGTGGAAAAAATGGCTGCCGCGGCCCTGCAGAAAAAGAATTTTCTCTCCGACAGCCTTATCCGCTACCTGACGGCGGCCGGTCTGGCCGGTGCTTACGTAGGACTCGGCATCGTCCTTATCTTTTCCGTAGGAGCGCCGTTATTCGCCGCAAAGTCGCCCGTCACGACGACGGTTATGGGGCTGTCTTTCGGAGTCGCGCTCACGCTGGTCATTTTTGCCGGCTCGGAGCTTTTTACGGGAAACAACATGTATTTCACCATCGGAACCCTTTCGCGCAAAGTCACCTGGAAGGATACGCTCGTCAACTGGTTCTGGTGCTACCTGGGAAATTTGGCGGGAGCGATGGTTCTTGTTCTGCTGGTCGTCGGTGCAGGAGTGTTCGCCAATATTAAACCGGACCATTTGTTAATGACCATTGCCGCCAAAAAAATGGCCATGGACCCTGTGCAGTTGTTTTTCCGGGGAATTCTTTGTAACTGGTTCGTCTGTCTGGCGATCTGGACATCCACGAGAGCCAAAGAGGACACGGCAAAGCTCATCCTTATCTTCTGGATGCTGTACGGCTTTATCGCATCGGGGTACGAGCACAGCGTGGCGAACATGACCGTGCTGGGGCTGGCCCTGGTCCTCCCGCACCCCGAAACGGTAACACTGGCCGGATGGTTCCATAACATGATTCCGGTGACGCTCGGAAACATTGTCGGCGGCGCCGTGTTTGTCGGGCTGCTGTATTACTTCATCTCGCCTGCGAAACGGTTGAGCGGACGGCTTTAAACATACGCAGACGCCAGGCTGCAAGCGCAAAAACTCCCTGAGTTCGAACTCAGGGAGTTTTTTTACGAGGTTCCGGCGAAGCGGGGTGCGGATACAGCTGCGGATACAGGTGTGGATACTCCTGGCACCTTTCACGAATCCCTTACGGGAACTCGGTTCAATGCCATAAGTCTGCGTTATGCTGCAGGGAACCGCCTCCCGCAACCGCTCCCGCAACCGCTCCCGGAACCGGAAGCCACAGGAATTCCGTACTTTCCGCACGGTGAGCCGCCATATCCGGTACAAACAAAAAAAGTGTGCCGGTTTACATCCGGCACACTTCTATGGGGCAGTTTTCACAGTGGCAAATGCCCTTTAAATAATTCAGATCGCGGATCACGATATAGCCGTTATCCATTTCAATCGCTTGAGCTTTGCGCAGGTCGCTGAACATACGGTTGACGCTTTCGCGGGTCGAGCCGATCATATCCGACAGCTCGGAGTGGGTGAGCTTCTTCGTAATGCGGATCGCTCCGTCCGCTTCCGGACGGCCGTATGTGTTCGACAGTCGGATGATGGTGGAGCACAGGGCTCCGGGTTTGCCGTAGAGCATCATATCGCGGTATTTCGTCTGCGTCATCCGGTGGCTGAGCCCCATCCAGCGCATGAATTCCAGGGCGAACTCGCCGCTCTGCCAGATTAGCATTTCCACGTCTTTCTTATGGGCCACGCCGATCGTGGTTTCTTCCAGCACTTCCGCGCTGTACCAATGCTTCGTGTCGTCGTAGGGATCGATCATTCCGATGAGATCGCCCTGCTGGTATAAGTAAAGCACGAGATCCTTGCCTTCGTCCGTAGACTTCGTAGCGCGTACCCGGCCGTTTTTTATGAAATAAAGCTTGTCAGCCGTATCGCCTTCCCAAAACAGATAGGCGCCGGGTTGGAGCTTCTGCTCATGCATAATATCCGTCAGTTTCTGCAAATTTTCCGTCTTAAAAGCAGCGGTATTGCGGGGATTCGTATAGTAAACGGGATTTGTGCCGGTGTTCATGATGGCTTCCCTCCTCTTTGACTTCTGCTTCCAGTATACCGGATATGACGTAAATCATATATGATAAAAATCACACTTTCCGTACAATGTTGTTTACCACGCCTGTCCGCACTCAACGCAAACCTTCCTTTTATAGAAAAAAGGACGTAAAAAACCGGAGTCCCATCCATAATGGGGCTCCGGTTTTGATAAGGGGATAAGGCGGTTCATTTGCGGCCGGTTTGCACGGAACCCCGCGTTCGGATTCGCTTTACGACCGGTCCGGCTATGCCGCAGATCCCTTTTCTACGAATAAAACTGTTCGATATCCGTCAGCATCTGCTCGGCAAGGGGGAACACCCATTCTTTCTCTTTGCGCATATGCTCAAGAAGAATGAAGCACGACTGGAGCACGTGGGATACCGAACGCTTGGCGCACAGGGGATCAAGGGTCTGGCTGTCTTCTTTGAATGCCTGGAAGAACAGGCGCAGGTTATGCACGGCCATGTTGTATTCCTGCTTCATAACGGCGGTAGGGCCCATTTTGTCGCCCGTATACAAATCCACGATAGGGAAAAGCGTCTCCTGTTCATCCTGCTGGTACTGCTGGAAAAATTTCAAGAACCGTTCGGCGCGTATCTTCAGCTGATTTAAATCGGCTTTGAGCGTATCCCGGCTTCCGGCGGCTCCGATTCCGCGTGCGAGCATTTGCAGCTCCAGCAGATCGGCCTCCAGAAATTCATGCTGCTGCTTCAAATAATATAGGGCGTCGGACAACTGGCTGCCGGGGTCCATGGCGGCATACGGCAGACGTTCCACGGTCATTGTGCTCATCGTCATTTCCTCCTGTCGGGTCCTGCGGATGATGGTAAAGCGCGCGCGTGTTTCCTGTCTTCACCATAATGCGCGGCAGATGTTTTGTCTGTGAGAAATGTCATAGTGAAAAAATTCACAAAGTCCTATAATGAGGGTGTAGATAGAACAGAGGAGGCGGAGAGATGGCTGTACAGGAAAAGGAGTCTTTGAAACCCGGCGGGGCGGCCAAAGAACAGGTAGACCGGCTGGTGCAGAAAGCGAAAAAAGCGCAGGCCGCATTTGAAGGACTGGATCAGGCCCGGATCGACCGGATCGTCCAGGAGATGGCGCTGGCGGGGGTAGACCGGCATATGTACCTCGCCAAGCTTGCGGTGGAAGAAACGGGCCGGGGCGTGTATGAAGACAAGATCATCAAGAACTTGTTCGCGACGGAGTATATTCATAACTCCGTGAAGTACGACAAAACGGTCGGCGTAATCGACGAAGACGCGACGACCGGGCTCACCTCCATCGCCGAACCGGTGGGAATTATCGCGGGGGTCACCCCGGTCACGAATCCGACCTCGACGACGATGTTTAAAGCGCTGATCGCGATAAAAACGCGGAATCCGATTATTTTCGCCTTCCATCCGTCGGCGCAGAAATGCAGCTCCGAAGCGGCCCGCGTTCTATATGAAGCGGCCGTCAGCCACGGGGCTCCGCAGGATTGCATCCAGTGGGTGGAAAAGCCATCCATGGAAGCGACGCACGAGCTTATGCACCACGAGGGAGTGGCCCTGATTCTCGCTACCGGCGGCTCGGGCATGGTCAAATCCGCCTACAGCGCCGGCAAACCCGCGCTCGGAGTTGGTCCGGGCAACGTGCCGTGCTTCATCGAGAGAACCGCGGACCTGCGCCAGGCGGTCACGGATCTGATCCTCTCGAAGACGTTTGACAACGGCATGATCTGCGCATCCGAGCAGGCCGTTATTCTGGACGAGGCGATCGCGGCGGAAGCCAAAGCGATGCTGAAGGCGCAGGGCTGTCACTTCCTGAGCGCCAAGGAAACGAAGAAGCTGTCCCAGTTCGGCATGAACGCCGGATGCGCCGTGAACGCGGCGATCGTGGGTCAGCCGGCGGTACGGATCGCCGAAATGGCCGGCTTCGAGGTTCCCGCCGGGACGAAGATCCTGATCGCCGAGCTCGACGGCGTCGGTCCGGCTTACCCGCTGTCCGCCGAGAAGCTGAGCCCCGTGCTGGCCTGCTACACGGCCGCCACGGCTCAGGCGGGCATTGCCCGGGCGGCGGAGATAGCCGCATTCGGCGGTCTCGGCCATACCTCGGTCATCCATTCCAATGACGACGGAGTGATCGCGGCTTTCGCCAAGGAGCTGCCGACCTGCCGCATTATCGTGAACGCGCCTTCGACTCACGGGGCGATCGGGGATATCTACAACGCCAATATCCCCTCGCTGACACTCGGCTGCGGTTCGTACGGACGCAATTCCACTTCTTCGAACGTAACGGCAGTCAACTTGATCAATGTCAAAAAAGTCGCACATCGGACGGTGAATATGCAGTGGTTTAAAGTGCCCGAAAAAATTTATTTCGAGAGAAACGCCACCCAGTACCTGGCCAAAATGCCGGACATCACCCGGATTCTGATCGTGACGGACCCGATGATGGTGAAGCTGGGCTACGTGGAACGTGTGGAACATTATTTGCGCCAGCGCAGAATGCCGGTTGCCGTCGAAGTTTTCAGCGATGTCGAGCCGGACCCTTCGGTCGATACCGTTGAACGCGGCACGGCCATGATGAACGCCTTCCAGCCGGACTGCATTGTGGCACTCGGCGGCGGATCGCCGATGGATGCGGCCAAAGCGATGTGGCTGTTCTACGAGTACCCCGATGTCACGTTCCATTCGCTGAAGCAGAAGTTCATGGACATTCGCAAGCGGACGTTCAAATATCCGAAGCTCGGCAAAAAGGCGAAGTTCGTTGCCATTCCGACGACTTCGGGAACAGGTTCCGAAGTGACTTCGTTCGCTGTCATCACGGATAAGCAGAACGGCCACACGAAATATCCGCTCGCCGATTACGAGCTGACGCCGGACGTGGCTATCGTGGATCCCGAATTCGTATACTCGCTTCCGAAAACGGCCGTGGCCGACACCGGCATGGATGTGCTGACCCACGCGATCGAAGCCTACGTCTCCGTCATGGCAAACGACTATACGGACGGACTGTGTCTCCAGGCCATCAAGCTCGTCTTCCGCAACCTGGAAGAGTCCCATGCGACGGGCGACAAGCTGGCGAGGGAGAAAATGCACAACGCGTCCACGATCGCCGGTATGGCCTTTGCGAACGCCTTCCTGGGCATCAACCACAGTCTGGCGCACAAGTGGGGCGGACAGTACGGAACGGCGCACGGCCGGACCAACGCGATCCTGATGCCTTACGTCATCCGGTATAATGCGGCGAAGCCGACGAAATACGCTTCGTTCCCGAAATACTCGCACTACTGCGCCGACGAACGCTATGCCGAGATCGCCCGGTTCCTGGGGCTTCCGGCCGCAACTACGGAGGAAGGCGTGAAGAGCCTTATCGACGCCATCCGCGAGCTGAACAAGAAGCTGGGCATTCCCGCTTCGTTCAAGGAACTCGGCTTCGACGCCGACGACTTCGAAAGCCGCGTCGACTATTTGGCGGACAAAGCGTTCGAAGACCAGTGCACGACCGCCAATCCGAAAATGCCGCTCGTCAGCGAGCTGGCCGAAGTATACCGGGACGCTTTCTACGGCAGAATCTGAGCGGGCAGACCGGGAATGACCGTTGGCCGAATAAGCGGAACAGAGCCGCAGCAGCCATAGCACTCGATAAGGTAAAACAGGCATAAAGACAGCAGTAACGACGGGCGCGGGCGGAAAAGTTTGCGCTGAAACGAAATAAGCTTTGCCGGGCGGCCGCTCCGCGGCCCGTCCGTTCATTCCAAGGAGGGAACAAAGATGGCTATCGAAGAGCGCGAAATGCGCATGAAGTCTGCTGAAGAGGGAGTATACCGCGGGTTCCGCAAAGGAAAGTGGCAGCACGGGATCGATGTCCGTGACTTTATCGAGCTTAACCTGACGCCTTATGAGGGAGACGAGGCTTTTCTTGCCCCTCCGACGGAAGATACGAAGGCGCTGTGGGAAGTCGTCAAGGAGTTGACCCGGCGCGAAAGAGAACAGGGAGGCGTACTCGATGTGGACGTAAACACCGTATCCACGATCGTGTCCCACGCTCCGGGCTATCTCGATAAAGACAAGGAGCGGGTAGTCGGGCTTCAGACGGATGAGCCGTTCAAGCGCTCCGTCCAGCCGTTCGGCGGCATCCGGATGATGGAAGACGCCTGCGAAGCTTACGGCTTCAAGCTGCCGGAGGACATGGTCCGGCTGTTCACGGACATCCGCAAGACGCATAACCAGGGCGTGTTCGACGCCTACACGAGCGACATGCGGGCCGCCAGAAAAGCCGGCATTATCACGGGCCTGCCGGACGCTTACGGGCGCGGACGGATCATCGGCGATTACCGCAGAGTGGCGCTGTACGGCATCGACGCCCTCGTGGCGGATAAGAAGAAGGATCTCCTTCTTCTCGAAGTGGATGCAATCACGGAGGATGTCATCCGTGCCCGCGAGGAGCTGTCCGAGCAGATCCGGGCGCTCGGCGAGCTGAAGAAGATGGCGGCCGATCACGGCTTTGATATCTCTAAGCCGGCCGCCGATGCCGGCGAAGCGTTCCAGTGGCTGTATTTCGCCTACCTGGCGGCGATCAAGGAACAGAACGGTGCGGCCATGAGTCTGGGACGGGTGTCTTCTTTCCTCGATATTTATATCGAAAGAGACCTCCGCGAAGGAACGTTGACCGAAACGCAGGCGCAGGAACTGGTCGATCATTTCGTTATGAAGCTGCGGATTGTCAAGTTCCTGCGTACGCCGGATTATAACGAGCTGTTCAGCGGGGACCCCACCTGGGTGACCGAATCTATCGGGGGCATGTCCCTGTCGGGCCGGACCCGCGTTACGAAGAACTCCATGCGGTTTCTTCATACGCTGTATAACCTGGGACCCGCTCCCGAGCCTAACCTGACGGTGCTCTGGTCCGAGCAACTGCCGGAGGCGTTCAAAAAGTACTGCGCCAAAGTCTCGATCGAAACGAGCTCCATCCAGTACGAGAACGACGACCTGATGCGTCCTTTCTACGGCGACGATTACGGCATCGCCTGCTGCGTGTCCGCCATGAAAATCGGCAAGCAGATGCAGTTCTTCGGAGCGCGGGCCAACCTGGCCAAAGCTCTCCTGTATGCCATCAACGGCGGTGTGGACGAAAAGCTCGGGATCCAGATCGGACCCGAAAGCGTGCCGGTAACGTCCGATGTGCTCGATTACGACGAGGTTATGCACAAATTCAAGGGTGTCATGGAATGGCTGGCGAAGCTGTATATGAACACGCTTAACGTGATTCACTATATGCATGACAAATACTGTTACGAGCGGATCGAAATGGCTCTGCACGACCGGGAAATCGTTCGTACGATGGCCTGCGGCATCGCCGGATTGTCCGTCGTCGCCGACTCGCTGAGCGCGATCAAATACGCCAAAGTGCGCCCGGTCCGCAACGAGAAGGGAATCGCCACCGACTTCGAAATCGAAGGCGATTACCCGATGTACGGTAATAATGACGACCGCGTCGATTCCATCGCCGTTTCGCTCGTTGAAGCGTTCATGGGCATGATCCGCAAGCACAAGGCGTACCGGGATGCGGTTCCGACCCAATCGGTCCTGACCATTACGTCCAACGTCGTCTACGGCAAAAAAACCGGCTCCACGCCGGACGGCCGCAAAGCGGGCGAACCGTTCGCGCCGGGTGCGAATCCGATGCACGGACGCGACCGCAAAGGCGCCCTGGCCTCGCTCGGCTCCGTCGCCAAACTGCCTTACGAGCACAGCCTGGACGGCATCTCGAACACGTTCTCGATCGTGCCCAAAGCGCTCGGCAAAGAACCGCAGACGCGTAAAGACAACCTCGTGCATATGCTGGACGGCTACTTCGAAAACGGAGCGCACCATCTCAACGTGAACGTATTCGACCGGCAGCAGCTTCTGGATGCGATGGAGCATCCCGAGCAGTATCCTCAGCTCACCATCCGCGTATCGGGTTATGCGGTCAACTTTATCAAACTCACCCGCGAGCAGCAGCTCGACGTTATTAACCGGACGTTCCACGGCGCCATGTAACGAGGGACCGGGGCACGCCGAAGCAAAGGACGTGTGTAGTCATGAAAGGCAGAATCCATTCCATCGAAACGTTCGGCACGGTAGACGGCCCCGGTATCCGGTTTGTTCTCTTCATGCAGGGCTGCGCCCTGCAGTGCGGCTACTGTCACAATCCCGATACGTGGGACACCTGCGGAGGACGGACGGTGACCGTCGATGAAATCCTCGCCGAAATGGAGCCCTATCTTCCGTATTACCGGAAGTCGGGCGGGGGGATCACCGTAACGGGGGGAGAGCCGACGCTGCAGGCGGCGTTTGTCGCGGAGCTTTTTAAAGCGTGCAAGGAACGCTTCGGCGTGAACACGGCGCTCGATTCTTCGGGCTTTTGCGAAGTGGGCCACGAGCATGTCCGCGAGCTTTTCGAAGAAACGGACCTGGTCCTGCTCGATCTGAAAATGATGGACCGCGAGAAGCATATCGCGCTGACGAGCCAGCCCAACGACAAAATCCTGCGCACGGCGCGCTGGCTTTCCGATCACGGCAGGCCGATGTGGATCCGTCGGGTGCTCGTTCCCGGCATGACGGATACGGAAGACGAACTGGAGCGGCTCGGTTCTTTTCTCGGCAGTCTGGCGACCGTCGAAAAATTCGAGATTCTTCCTTATCACCGGATGGGGACCTATAAATGGGATCTTCTTCAGCGGGAATATCCGCTTAAAGACGCCCGCACGCCGACGGAAGAAGAAGTCGCGAGAGCGTATGAGCTTATCGGGCGCGCCCAAAGCCGGGACGTTTCTAAGGAAAGCTGCCAGCCTCTCTAAAAATTGGTCTTTACAGGAAATAAAACTTTTACTATATTTAAGCTTTCGGCCTTCGTGCCGGAAGCTTTTTTTCGTCATGCTTGTACATTTTTTTACAATTGTAACGGCCGTGTAACGTCATCTTTGTTCAAATGTAATGGTTTCGTAACTACTTGTGTCGAAAGTTGGAGTACACTTAGGGTAAGGTAACACGTTGAAGGGAACGGACCCGGGAAATACAGGAGAAGACGCGATGCCGCGTCTGTCGTTCCTATGTGCTGGAAGTCATAGACAGGCTGGTAGGTTCATAGAAATCAGCCGGAGTAACAAATGGGAGATGGAAGGAATCATGAAAAAAAGAAAAGTGTTCAGACTGCGCTATGTCCTGATGATAGCGCTGGGGTTGTTTATTGCATACAATGTCAGCCATGCATTGTTGACCAAGGAAGCGGCTTCGGGCTCCACCAAGGAAGATACGGCGGCCACGCCGATCCCGACGCCGGTGCCGACCGTGAAGGAACCGGAGAATACGCCCGACAAGAGCGCAAGTCCCGATCCGAGCAAGACGCCGGTGCCGACGCGCAAGCCCGATCCTACTCCGACACCGACGGCAACGCCCACGCCGACTCCTACGCCGCAGACGACGCAACCTCCGCAGGGAGGCGGCTCGGCAAATACGGCTTCGCCGGTCTATTCCGTCCACACCAAGAATAAACTCGTGGCGCTGACGTTCGACGACGGCCCGGATCTGCACTGGACGCCGCAAGTTCTGGAAGTGCTGGGCAAGTACAACGCGAAAGCGACGTTCTTCCTGGTCGGACGCCAGGTCGACAAATATCCCGAAATGGTGAAGCGGATCGAGGCCGAAGGCCACGCGATCGGTAACCATACCTGGAGTCACGCGCAGCTGCCCAAGCTGACGCCCGAGCAGGCCCGTGAACAGATGACGAGCACGGACGAAGCGCTCAAGAGAGCGCTCGGCAAGGGAACCTATCTGTTCCGTGCTCCGTACGGCGCCGTCAACGATAACGTCAAAGCGGTAGCCGCCCAGCAGGGGCAGCTTATCATCGGCTGGTCGATCGACACGAAAGACTGGGCCGGTAATACGCCGGATCAGATTATGAACAATGTGAAACAGCATATTCATCCCGGCAGCATCATCCTGCAGCACAGCTTCGGAGGCAAAGGCGGGGACCTCAGCAATACCGTGGAGGCCACCCGGAGAATTTGCGAGTATCTGCAGGCTCAGGGCTATCAGTTTGTTACCGTGCCGGAATTGTTGGCCGCGAAATAATGAAGTGCCCCGGTAGCGGCTTTGCGGAAGGCTGCCGAACCGGCGGAAGCGAGCCGTCCATGCCGTATTTGCCGGCATCGGACGGTTTTTTCGTTCGCGTCCATGCAGAATTTTCAGGTCCTGCTTCCGGGACAGCTTTGCTATAATGGTACCAGCACTAGAAAAGGGGAATGTCATGAAGAGAAGAATCAAATGGATACCGCGACCGGCAGCGGGCCTGCTGACGGCCGGACTCTCCATGCTGCTGCTCAGCGGCTGCCAGCTCATATCTTCTTCTCCCGCCGCTTTGCTGAAGGCCCCGGCCATGAGCTCAAGCCTGTATCAGCTCAAAGAGGCGGTGACCCACTATCTGCCTCCGGGCGCGGTGCTCAACACGCCGCTCAAGCTGCCCGACAACTCGGCGGCCGGCCCGATTTACCAGGTGGACCTTAACGGGGACAACCAGAAGGAGGCCGTCGCCTTTTACAGGCTGCAGAAGAACGAGTTTGAACTGGGGGCCCTCATTCTCGAGCAAGTGAACGAAGAATGGCGGAAGGTCACCGATATTCATGAGCTCGGCAGAGAAATCGACCGCGTCGACTTCGTGGACGTTACGGGAGACGGGGCTCCGGAAATGCTCGTAGGCTGGAGTGCCGGAGAGGCCGTTAACCTCAACAAGGAATTGTTCGTTTATTCCATGAAAGGCTCGGTAGTGAGCCAGATGGAGAAAATACCGTACACCGAGATCGCGATCGGCGATCTGACCGGCGACGAAGTGCCCGAAGTGGCCGCCCTGCTTCTCGACCGCGACAAGCTGGACGCTTCCGCTTCTTTATACTCGTTCAAGAACGGGGAGAAGAAGCTGATGCAGAAGCTGCCCATGGACGGCGGCGTCAATGGTTACTACCAGGTCGTGATCGGCAAAGCGACCGACTCGCAGAACGGGATTTTCGTGGACGCGGGGCTGGGTGCCAATACGTCCTACACCTCACTCCTGGTCTGGAACAACGGCAAACTGAAAGACGTTTTCAGTGTCAAGGACGAACAGGGGAACGTTCAAACTTTCAAAGAATACAAAGGAAGATCCCAGGACGTCAACGGGGACGGTATCATGGAGATCGAGCTGCTCAAGATCCCTCCGTTTATCGAAAACAGCAACCCGACCGATATGCCCTGGATTCACCAGTGGTACCAGTGGGACGGCGCGAACGGGCTCAAATGGGTGCACGAAAATTACTACGATAACAACGTCACGTACCGGTTTGATTTTCCCGAATCGTGGAGAGGCAAAATTACGCTGGAACGGTCCAAAAGCGATCGTGCCGACGGGTACACGACTTTTTATTATTTAAGCGCGAACCGTAAGGAAAAAGCGGAACTGCTGACCATCCGGTATTATCCGACGGAGCAGTGGGAGAACATGAAAAACGAGCTGCAGAAGAAGGAAATCGACTTCGTGGAGCTTGATACGTCTTACGGACGCAAAACCGTGGCGTTTTTACCGGAGAAGCCGACGAATCTGTCCGTCAAATCCTTGCAGGAATATAACCAGATGAAAATCGGATTAAAAGATATACAGGAGCGGCTGAAGCCGGTCTATTATTAGAGAAGGGGAGGGAGACCGGAATGAGAGTACTGATTTTGGAAGATGAAGAATCGATCCGAGGATTTATCCGGATTAATCTTAAACGCAACGATATTGATGTTACGGAAGCGGCGACGGGCGAGGAAGCCCTCCAGCTTGTAAAGGATGAAGGCCCTTTTCACATCGCCATTCTGGACGTAATGCTCCCGACTCAACTATCGGGATTCGACGTGTGCGCGCAGTCTGCGGAAAATGTACCCGAAAATGGGCATCATCATGCTGACCGCGAAATCGCAGGATACGGACAAAGCCGAAGGGCTGGAGATCGGAGCGGACGATTACGTCACGAAGCCGTTCAGCCCGGTGGAGCTCATCGCGAGAATTAAGGCGCTGTACCGGAGGCTGGAAATTCCCGAGCAGGAATCGGTTAAACAGAGCCTGAGCTCCGGCATTTTTACGCTGCAATTGAAGGAACGGAAACTGTTTAAGGGAAGGGCCGAAATCGATATCACGCCGACCGAGTTTGCCATTCTGAAGCTGTTCATGGAGCAGCCCGACCAGGGGATTTCCCGGGATGAAATTTTGGATGCCGTCTGGGGCAAGCATTTTGTCGGCGATTTAAAAATCGTGGACGTCAACATCCGCCGTATCCGTCAAAAAATCGAGGTAGATCCGTCGCACCCTGCACATATCGAAACCGTTTGGGGTTATGGGTACCTCTGGAAGAAGGAATCCGCCCTTGAGCAGCATAAGGAGTAAAGTCGTCTGGAATTTTTTGCTCATCATCGTATTTATTGTGCTGCTTCTCGGAGGCTTGTTTCTGGGAACCATCTATCAATATTATTACGGGAGCGCCCTGCAGGCGTTAAGCGAACGCGCCAAATTCACCGTCGACTACAATAACCGCTACAATTCGCTTTCTCCTCTTCAGGAGCGGGCCCGCAATATTTTAAAAGAGCTTGCGAAAGACGAAATCAGCCGGGTCGAAGTCGTGGATCTGGAAGGCAATCTGATCCGGGATTCGTACGGATTCACCTCCAAGCGGAAAATCGATACATCCGACGTCCAGTCCGCTCTGCTGGGAGAACCGGGCAAATGGATCGGATTGAATACGGATACCAAAGAGAGGATTATGGCACTGTCGTATCCGCTTAAAAACGGAGACCGGGTCGTAGGCGTCCTGCGCTACACGACCTCGATCGAACAAGTCGACCGGATGGTCATGCGGACCGCCTGGATTATCATCGGCATCGGGGTGGCCGTTATTCTCGTTTCGCTGGCGGTCAGCCTGCTTCTCGCGAACCGGATCGTACGGCCGATCCGCGAAGTTACGGATGTCGCCCAAAGCATGGCCCAGGGGGATTTTCACAACAAGGCCGTCAAACGGCATGACGACGAGGTCGGACATCTTGCGGATACGCTTAACTACATGGCGGATGAAATTCTCCGCAACGACCGCCTGAAGAACGAGTTCATCTCCTCGATTTCCCATGAGCTGCGGACGCCGCTGACGTCGATTAAAGGCTGGAGCGAGACGCTGGTTTCCGGGGACCTCAACGAGAAGGAAGAAACGCTCACGGGCCTTTCCGTCATCTCCAAAGAAACGGACCGGCTTATCGGGCTGGTTGAAGATCTTCTTGATTTCTCCAAGCTCCAGTCGGGCAATATGAAAATGCACCGTGAACCGGTGGACGTCAACCGTCTTGTGAAAGATATTTACCAGCAGTTCGCGGGCAACTGCCAGCGGCGCAGAATGGAGCTGCAAATTTCTCTCGCGGAGAACAGCCTTTACGTTTTCGGAGATCAGAACCGGCTTAAGCAGGTATTGATCAACTTGCTTGACAATGCGATGAAATTTACGCAGGAAAACGGGGTCATCCGCATCATGACCCGCGTGGAAGGCAGTCAGGTGCAGCTGATCGTGGAAGATGAAGGCGAGGGGATTTCGCCGGAAGCGGTGAAGTATGTGACGGAGAAATTTTACAAGGCCGACAACCGGCAGCCGGGCAGCGGCCTCGGCCTGTCGATCTGCCAGGAAATCGCCCAGCTGCACGGAGGAACGCTGCTGGTTACGAGCGAGCTCGGCCAGGGAACGACCGTTACGGTCGAGCTGCCGCGCATGCCGGAAGAAGAAAAGGCCCTGTAAATGGACAGCCGTCAAGCGGTAAAGCCCGTAAAGCCGTAAACTCCGTAAACCCCGTGAACCCCGTGAACCCCGTGAACCCCGTGAACCCCGTCAAGCCGCCAAGCCTTACCTCCGAGCTAATCCTCGAGGGGGTGCCGTGAGGCGGACCCACGTTCACCCGAGACACTTTGTGAGGGGCTGCTATAAGGCGGTTGACCCAGCCTCTCCGGGGAACGCGCGGGCATATACGACGCGGCGCGTCCCTCCAAGGGCCGCTATCCGCGGCAAGCTTGAGCCGGATGCGTGAACTGATTTGCGCACGGGCACAGGCTCCCGGCGCAAAGCGGGAGCGCAAGCGTGCCGCCGCGCGGTCCGTCCGGCGGTACGCGGCTTTTACGGTATTTCCCGTATTCACTCACGAGCGTTATACGGGGCGGAGTATACATAGAAGTTCCGACAAAAGACCCGGCTCGATTGCCGGGTCTTTTTTGCCGTTCCCGCTGCGGGTGAGAAGGCGCATAGGCAGCCGGCTGCCGGGCTTGCCGATGCGGCATAAGTCTTATATGCCGGATACAGAAGCCGGGATGTAAAAAACAGCTATGAATGATTGTTTCCCGGTTAATTCTGACCGCTTCCTGTTAGACTGGGAAGCAGACAGGATGAAAGGTGTGTTTACGGATTGAATTTAACTGAACTGGGCTGGAACGAAGAGCTCCGGCAAGCTTTAACGGATATGTCCGCGGAAGGTCTCACGGCAGGCCGCGTCGCGCTTGAACATAAGAGAATGTACCGGGTCAAAACCGGCTCCGGCGAGGTGCTCGCCGAGGTGTCGGGCAGTATGCGCTACCAGGCGCGCAGCCGCGGAGATTACCCCGCGGTCGGCGATTGGGTGGCTTTAAGCGTCCGCGAGGAAGAGGGCCGCGCCACGATTCACGGCGTTCTGCCCAGAAAAAGCATGTTCGTCCGCAAAGTGGCGGGCAACGTGAACGAAGAGCAAATTGTCGCCGCGAACGTCGATGTTATCTTCATTGTCAACGCGCTCAACGGGGATTATAATCTCCGCCGGCTGGAGCGTTACCTCGTCATGGCATGGGAGAGCGGCGCCTCTCCCGTCATCATCCTCAGCAAGGCGGACTTGTGCGCCTCGCCCGAGGAAGTGGCCCTCCGGGTCGCCGAGACGGAGGCCATAGCGCCGGGCGTACCCGTCCATGCCGTCAGCTCTCTCCTCGGCGAAGGAGTGGAGGACCTCCGCTCCGCCTACCTCGGCATCGGACGGACGGTCGCAGTCGCGGGTTCCTCCGGAGCGGGGAAGTCCACGCTCCTCAACGCGCTGCTGGGCCGCGAGGCCATGGAAACCGGCGAGATCCGGGAAGATGACGCCCGGGGCCGCCATACGACGACCCACCGCGAGCTGCTTCTGCTCCCCGGCGGAGGCGTGCTGATCGATACGCCGGGCATGCGCGAGCTCCAGTTGTGGGAGGCGGACAGCGGTCTCAGCCAGTCGTTCGACGATGTCGGGACGCTGGCGGCCTCCTGCCGCTTTCCGGACTGCCGCCACAACAGCGAGCCGGGCTGCGCCGTAAGAGGCGCCATAGAAGACGGGACGCTGGACCGTGCGCGCTATGACAGCTATGTCAAGCTGCAGAAGGAGCTTGCCTTCCTGGCCCGCAAGGAGAGCAAGGCTCTCCAGACGGTCGAGAAGGACAAGTGGAAGAAGCTTCACAAGGAGATGAGGCGCAAGCCTTTCAAACCATAAAATTTGCGTATCCGGGCAAAAATCAGCCGGCACGGATTCGACGCAGACGCAACACCTCCTCTAATTCAACTAAATTGCGCATATCAGTGGCCTTTCGCCCAGCCGTGCATATGTTGAAGGCAGGAGGTGTTTGTTGATGCAGAAACACGAAGCGAAAAACTTGTGTCAGCAGCATAAATACCGGTACGTTCTCATTCAGTCTGAACGACGGTACGGTGCATGACGGCATTATCGAGAGTGTGGACGATGATTATGTTTACCTGGCGATTCCCGTGGAAGGAAGAGCCGGCGGCGAAAGCGAGACGCGGGCGTTCGGCTGGGGATACCCGTATTACGGCTATCCCTATTACGGGTATTTTCCGTACGGCGGCTATCCCTATTATCCGCGGCGCCGTTTTTACCGGGGGTTCTTCCCTCTGGCGGCTCTTACCGCGCTTTCGCTGCTTCCGTATTATTAACACAAAGCCCGATGACCGCCGAGAGACAAAACCGTCTTCCGGCGGTTCCCTTTTTTTCGGGGAGGCCGCTCACTTTTTATTTTCTTTTTCCCCCGTTATTCAGTATGATGAAAATATACATACAACCATGTGCTCATGAGCATGTACGACACGATAAAGGAGGAGACGAAACAGTGGATTGCTTATTCTGCAAAATCAGGGATGGACACATTCCTTCCAAGCAGGTATACGAAGACGAGCATGTGCTGGCTTTTCACGATATCCAGCCGGCCGCTCCGGTTCATATCCTGATCATTCCTAAGAAGCATATCGCATCGATGAAAGACGCGGGAGAAGAAGACTGGGCGCTGATCGGTTCGGTTCACAAGGCCGCGCAGCAAATCGCCCGGGATTCCGGTATCGAAGAGAGCGGCTACCGGCTCATTAACAACTGCGGACCCGACAGCGGACAAGTGGTTTTCCACATCCATTACCACCTGCTCGGCGGTACGAATTTGGGCCCTCTAGTAGCTCAAAGATAATTCATAGAATTTATTGTCATAGGAGTAAAGCTTTTAGGTTGACACCTATTAATGTTTTCCCCTATAATGAAGTTTGATGAACCGCTTTGATTGGACGGTCTGTTCGGAGGGAGGGAAAACTGGTGTCAGAAACTCGAGTTCGCAAGAATGAAACCATAGATGCTGCACTTCGCCGCTTTAAGCGTTCCATTGCTAAGGATGGCGTATTGGCGGAGATTAAAAAGCGCAAGCACTACGAGAAGCCGAGCGTTAAGCGCAAAAAGAAATCTGAGGCTGCTCGTAAGAGAAAGTTCTAGGAGGCAACCCAAGTTCATGAGCTTAAGCGAACGTTTGAACGATGATATGAAGCAAGCGATGAAGAGTCAAGACAAGTTTACACTCTCCGTAATCCGTATGGTAAAAGCATCTATCAAGAATATCGAGATAGACCAGCGCCGAGCCTTAGATGACAATGAAGTGCTTGATGTTCTGAATCGCGAAGTCAAACAACGCAAAGATTCCCTCCAAGAATTTAAAAATGCCGGCCGGGACGATTTGGCCGACAGCCTGCACGCTGAGATCGACATTCTAATGAAGTACCTGCCGCAGCAGTTAACAGAGGAAGAAGTAAGCGCAATTGTAAAGCAGACCATCCAAGAAGTTGGCGCTTCCTCCAAAGCGGATATGGGAAAAGTTATGTCGGCTCTCATGCCGAAAGTAAAAGGACGGGCTGACGGGAAATTAGTAAACCAACTGGTGCAACAAAACCTGTAATAAACCGACGGGGTCGGGAGCAGCGATGCTTCCGGCCTTTTTTCATAGCCGGAAAACGATAAAACGGGCACCGCCGAGCAAACTAGCTTATGCGGTTAATGGCGTTAGTCCGTGGAGCCTGCCGCCAAATTTTGAACATTTGGTGAAACGTTTTTCATTCCGTTACGTAATAAGAACTAAACGAACTAAATGAAGGCTACAGGGTTAGGAGGAGAAGCCATGATCAGCTTACGAAGAACATTTCTGGGCTGTGCCGCGGTCCTCGGATCAGTCGGCTGCCTGCCCGGTCTGGCGGCGGCGTCCGCCGGAACTGCGGCGCAGCAGGGCTTTACGAGTGCGCTCGGCGGTTTCCTGACACATCCGGCCGTTGCCGCAATCCTGCTTCTGATCGGGATTGTCGGAATCGGACTTGAACTGCTTTTCTGGACGTTCGGTCTTCTCGGATCGATCGGGGTTATCGGCTTCGGGCTTTATTTTCTCGGCAATTATCTAGCCGGGGGAGCGGGATCGGGAGATATCGGCCTGTTTGTTTTGGGCGTGCTGCTTTTGCTGCTTGAACTGGTCATTCCAAGCTTCGGCATACTCGGAATCGCCGGGAGCATCTCCTTGTTCAGCGGAGTGATTCTGGCGGCCGATAATCCTCAGACAGCTGCGCTTTTGCTTGTTATCGCTTTCGTGGCGGCAGTTGTTCTACTCTTTATCGCCGTGAAGAAATTTCCGGCAAGGGGAGTGTGGAACCGGTTTATCCTCAAGGAGGAGCTTACGACCGAACAAGGTTTTGTGTCCAGTTCGTTCAAGCTGCATCTTGTGGGGCAGACGGGAACTTCGCTTACTCCGCTTCGCCCGTCCGGCACGGCCCAGTTTGGGGAAGACCGGGTGGATGTGGTGACGGAAGGCGGATTTATTCCGGCGGGACGCCTTGTCAAAGTCGTTCTTGTGGAAGGCAGCAGAGTCGTGGTGCATGAAGAAGAAGCCGGCGCAGAAAAATAAAGTACAGCCGGCGGAGCGCCACTTAATTACGTAAAGGGAGGTTTTTTGACGCATGGAATCTTATTACTATCTGTTAATTGCCGCAGTTGTTCTGATCTTGTTGATGGTATTTTTCACGTTTGTTCCGGTTATGCTCTGGATTTCCGCTCTGGCATCGGGTGTACGCATCAGTATTTTGACATTGGTGGCGATGAGACTGCGGCGCGTTATTCCGAGCCGGATCGTGAATCCGCTCATTAAAGCGACGAAAGCGGGACTGGGACTCAACATTAACCAGTTGGAAAGCCACTATCTGGCCGGCGGTAACGTAGACCGGGTTGTCAATGCCCTGATTGCCGCACACCGTGCGGACATCCAGCTGCCGTTCGAACGGGCGGCTGCCATTGATCTGGCCGGCCGTGACGTGCTTCAGGCCGTCCAAATGAGTGTAAACCCGCGTGTCATCGAGACGCCAACGGTTTCCGCCGTGGCCAAAGACGGAATCGAAGTGAAGGTTATCGCCCGGGTAACGGTACGGGCCAACATTGACCGCCTCGTCGGAGGCGCCGGCGAAGAAACGATTATCGCCCGTGTCGGCGAGGGGATCGTTACGACAGTGGGCTCCAGCGGCTCGCACAAGGATGTTCTCGAAAATCCGGATATGATTTCCCGGACCGTACTCGGTAAAGGTTTGGATGCGGGTACCGCTTTTGAAATCTTGTCCATCGATATCGCGGATGTCGACGTAGGCAAGAACATCGGCGCCCACCTGCAAACCGAGCAGGCCGAAGCCGACAAGCGGATTGCGCAGGCCAAAGCGGAAGAACGCCGGGCCATGGCCGTCGCCCAGGAGCAGGAAATGAAAGCCCGCGTCGTGGAAATGAGAGCGAAAGTCGTCGAGGCCGAATCCGAGGTACCGCAGGCTATGGCGGATGCTATGCGCAACGGAAAGCTCGGCGTGATGGACTACATGAATTATAAAAATATCGATGCCGATACGCATATGCGCAGTTCCATCGGCAAAATGTCCGAAGAAGGCAAAGAAGGCAAGGAATAAAAGAGGTTAACATCTGCCGGGCATTGCTGCCCGGGCAGATGACAAGGTTCCCTTCGCTCCCGAAGGGAATTTGCTTCTTCTCTATTGATCGTTTCAAAGAAGCCAACTCGGAAATTCTGATGCAGCCTGCTCGGGAAAGGGGGCGTCTTTATGGAGCGTCTGATCGAACTGATTGCGAACAATTTCTTTTTTGTCATAATGATCGGTATTTTTCTGGTATCGATGCTGTCCGGTAAGCGCAAAAAAACCGGCAGCCAGAACCGGATGCCGGATTTCAGCGGGCAGGGTCTTCCGCGCCGACCGGCCGCACCCGCCAGGTCTGAGGCCGGAACCGGCCGGGAACGGGACCGCCGCGTGAGCGCTCCGCCGCAAACGCGGCGCGGGGATTTGTCCGCCGAAACTGCGGCGGACGAGTGGACCGCGGCCGAGCGCGGGCGCAGCGGCGGCTTTGCCGCCAGCGATGGCCGGGGAAGCAAAGCTGCGCCGGCGGAGACTCCGCGCATGCGGGAAGCGCGCGCCGTGCGCGAAGAAGCTGCCGGCAGCAGCACCGCTGCCGGTGTAGACCTGCACCCGCGTCAAGCGGTGCAGGGGGTTATCTGGGCCGAAATACTCGGCCCGCCGCGTTCAAAAAAGCCGTTTCGCCGGTAATACCGGCCGGAACGGCTTTTTTGCCGTCCGAGTTGCCCGGCTCGCTCGCTGAGCTTGCACCGAAAAGCCCGTAGAATGCCCTCAGAGGCGTTCTGCGGGCTTTTCCAATATTATACTCGCCGTAAAGATCGGCGCCTCCCGGAGGCATTTGGGAGCGTTCTGCGCCTATACTCGACTTCTTGGTTTGGGCGGTTTTGGAAACAGCAGTCACATACATGTTAGCGTCTTTTTTAATCACCGCTGCGCCTTAACTCCGCCGCTCCGCTTGATAGGGACGAATCTCCGCTCATAAACCGGGTTGTGCCCGCATAGATTGGAAAAAGCAGCGTCTGAACAAGAAGCGCCTGAATTCCGCCTGCGTGCTTAAAGCATGGGGCAAAGGCTGGGAGGGACGAGAGAGAATGCGCCGGCTCACGCAAAAGTGGAAGCAAATGACTGCTAATATGCTCGACCTTCCGCAGGATGTCGTACAAGATATTCCCCGGATCACGATGATCGGCAACGTCCAGCTTTACGTGGAGAATCACTGCGGCGTTCTGCATTTTTCCAGCGAGATGCTGCGGCTGCAGCTTACACGGGGGAAGCTTGAGGTAAGCGGGAAGGAATTGGTGATCCGCGCCATTTTAACGGAAGAAGTGCTTATCGAAGGAATTATCGCGGATATCAGATATATGCCATAACGGGTCCGGAAAGGGGAGTTTCGGCATGCAATCGGCGGTGTTAAAGTGGATACAGGGATACGTGAAGATCGAAGTGAAGGGCGAAAGAGCGGCGGAGTTTATCAACCGTGCACTTTCCAAAGGATTTTCGTTATGGGACATACGGGTATCGGGAGACAGGCTGGTCGAGCTCTGCCTGCCCTGCCGGGATGCGTTGCGTCTCCGGCCGCTTTTGAAAGAGACAGGCTGCCGGATGCACCCGTTAAAGCGTGAAGGTCTGCCTTTCGCTGTCCGGAAAGTGGCCAAGCGTAAAACTTTTCTGGCAGGCGGCGTTGTTTTTATCGCTTCCCTCTTCATCCTGTCTTCTTTCGTATGGTCGATTAAGGTGGAAGGCAACGTAAAGATCGGGACCCAGGCTATTCTGGATGCGGCCCGCAAGGAAGGACTGTATCTTCACCAATGGAAATACCGGATGGGCGACTCCGAGAAGCTTTCGTTCGGCCTGCAGACCCATCTGCCCGGCACGTCTTGGGTCGGGGTGGAGATTAAGGGAACCCAGGTGACGATCAAAATCGTCGAAGCGGACAAGCCGGAAGAAAGACCGCTCGTCAGCCCGCGCAATCTTGTGGCGTCCAAACACGCCGTCGTGACGGAGATCCAGGCGAAAAGAGGCCGTCCGCTCGTCCAGCCCAATGCTTATGTCCGCAAAGGGGACGTGCTTATTTCGGGTACGCTCGGCGATGAGGCGAATCAGAAAATTGTCGTAGCGGACGGATATGTGAAAGGCATGGTCTGGTATACCTCCAAAATCGAGGTGCCGATGACCCAGACGTACGAGACGTATACGGGCGATTCGAAAACGCGGAATTATATCGTGTTCGGCTCCAAAGGAGTCCAGGTAAGCGGCTACGGGAAGCTTCCGTTCGAGCATTTTCAAACGATTCCGGAACAGAAAACGCTCCAGTGGCGTTCTTTCAAGCTGCCGGTGAGCTGGCTTAGCGAGAAGCTGATGGCTTCCGAAACGGTTGAGCGGAAACTCGACCTTGCCGAAGCGAAAGCCATAGGCTTGGAGCGGGCCCGGGCCGATCTTATAAGCGAAGCGGGGAAGGATGCACGCATCGTGACCGAAAAAATTTTGCATGAAAAATCAGAGAATGGTAAAGTTTATATGGAAGTGCATTTTGAAGTGGAAGAATTTATCATGGAAGAGCAACCTATCGTACAGCAAGGAGAATGAGGCCTTTTGGGAGAAAACGCTAAGACTATTAAAGTAGCACTTGCAGATACTTCGGTAGCGCAGGCCGTATTCGGTCCGCAGGACCGCTTTCTGCATCTGATCGAGCAGGAAACGAACGCGCGTATTTTTACCCGGGACGCGGAGCTTACGATTCAGGGGGATGCGGAAGAAGTCCGCAAGCTGGAACATTTATTCGAGGTACTGCTGGAACTGGTCCGCAACCAGTATCCGCTTTCGGAACGCGACGTGCTGTATGCCGTCGAGCTTGCCAAGCAAATGAAAGCGGATCAACTGCTGGAGCTTTTCAAAGGGGAGATTGCGACTACCCACAAAGGAAAGCCCATCCGCGTTAAAACGATCGGTCAAAAACAGTACGTCTCCACCATACAGAAGAAAGACATCGTGTTTGGAATCGGACCGGCAGGTACGGGAAAAACGTACTTGGCGGTTGTTCTTGCCGTTACGGCTTTGAAGGAAGGCAAGGTCAAACGTATCGTGCTGACCCGGCCCGCGGTGGAAGCGGGAGAAAGCCTGGGCTTCCTGCCGGGAGACCTCCAGGAAAAGGTTGACCCCTATTTACGTCCGTTGTATGATGCTCTTAACGATGTTCTGGGCCCCGAGCAGGTCGTGAAATCGCTGGAGCGGGGGCTTATCGAGATTGCTCCGCTCGCCTATATGCGCGGCCGTACGCTCGACGATTCTTTCATCATTTTGGATGAAGCGCAGAATACGACCCCGGAACAAATGAAAATGTTTCTGACCCGTCTCGGATTCGGTTCCAAAATGGTTGTAACGGGTGACGTGACGCAGATCGACCTTCCCCGCGGCAAAACTTCGGGCCTGATCGAGGCGCAGCGCATTCTGAACGGCATTGAAGAAATCGGATTCATTACTTTTGCGGAGCAGGATGTCGTCCGTCATTCCTTAGTTCAAAGAATCATCGTCGCTTATAATGAGGACTCGCTAATATCGGGTTGAGTTACGGGGAACGAAGAGGCAAGAGAGGGATGACCTTCCATCATGAAAAAAGAAATTGCCGTACCAGATAGGCAAGCCAATACGAAGCTAAGCGGCTGGAAAACAAGTTTTCCGGTTCGCTTGCTTCTGCTTTTCGCACTTATGCTCATTTTCTATGTCACGTTGTTTTCCAGACTGATTCCCCAGACGTTTGACATTAAGCTGGGCGCCGTCGCGGAAAAGAACATTTACGCCCCTTTTCAGATCGAAAACTCGGTGGCGACCGAAAAGGCGAAAGAAGATGCGGCCAAAAAACTGCAGCCTGTTTATAAAATCGCCAATCTACGGAACGAAGCCATGATCGACGCGATTTACGACCGGATCTTGCAGATCAATGCGGATCCCGACGTAAAGTTCGAGGATAAGGTTAGCGTCTATCGGAACGTGATTCCGGCGATTATCGCGGATACGGAGAAGATGGCGATCCGTACGATTGCCGAGAGCAACTTCGGCAACGAAGCGCTAATCGACGAAATCAATTCGAAAGTCAGCGACCAGAAGTACCGGATTCCGGAAGAAATCTACTACAAATTTCCGCGTTTAACCAAGGAAGATGTAGCTGCGATGGCCCCCATTACCCGGGAAATTGTTTCCAAGCTGATGAATGACCAAATCTCGGACGCCCAAACGGCCCGCGCGAAAGTGGCGGAGCTTGTCAATTCATCCGATCTGTCCAAAAATACGCTGCGCGAACTCGTTCAGGAGATTGCCCGGGTCGTGATCACGCCGAACAAATTTTTGGATCAGAAAGCGACGGACGACGCGAGAGGCGAAGTCCGCGAGAACGTCAAACCCGTTTATATCAATCAAGGGGACATTATCGTCAGTGAAGGCGATGTCATTACCGATGAAATTTATAAACGCTTGAAAGCGGCCGAACTGCTTAAAGAGAAAGCAAACTATTGGCCGCACTTCGGCCTCGTACTGCTTGTGCTGCTGTTCGTTATGATGATCTATCTGTTCGTAAGGCAGAGTACGCTGCCTATACGGACGAACAACTCGCAGCTTCTGATGTTCGTGCTTATTATCGCCATCAACATGATCGGCATGAAAGTGGTGGCCCTTGGGCAAAATCCGGAATATCCGTTCATCGGATATCTGGCTCCGGCGGCCGTGGGCAGCATGCTGATTACGATCCTGCTGAATCCGCAGTCTCGCTTTTATCGCCAGTGTCCTGTTCAGCATTATGTCCAGCATCATATTCAACATGCATGGGACTCAACTGTTCGATTACCGGTACGGGCTCGTTACACTCGTTACGTGTTTCGCTTCGGTTTTCGTTATCCAGAAGGCCAGCCAGCGCTCTTCCATTCTGAAAGCGGGCATACTTATCTCGTTTATCGGAATGATTACGATCGTTTCGGTGATGCTTCTCGATAACGTGACCCGCCAGGATATGCTTTACTCGCTAGTTTTTTCGGCAGCCAGCGGAATTTTGACCGCCGTGTTTGTAATCGGGCTTCTGCCCTTTTTCGAGACGGCGTTCGGGATCTTATCCCCGCTCAAGCTCGTGGAGCTTTCGAACCCGAACCATCCGCTGCTGCGCAAGCTGCTGACGGAGACACCCGGGACGTACCACCACAGCATTATGGTCGGCAATCTCGCGGAATCCGCGGCCGAATCCATCGGAGCGGACGGTCTGCTGTGCCGGGTCGGTTCGTACTACCATGACATCGGAAAAACGAAACGGCCGAGCTATTTTATCGAAAATCAGACGAATATCGAAAATCCGCACGACCGGATCGATCCCGCGCTGAGCAAAAGCATTATTACCGCCCACGCCCGTGACGGGGTGGAGATGCTGAGGGAATACAACATTCCGAAGCCGATCCGCGATATCGCGGAGCAGCACCACGGAACGACGCTGCTCACGTTCTTTTATCACAAAGCGAGGAAGCTGGCCGAGGAAGAAGGCCGTGAAGTGCGCGAGGAAGATTTCCGTTACGAGGGTCCTAAAGCCCAGTGCAAGGAAGCGGCCGTTGTCGGAATCGCCGATTGCGTGGAAGCGGCGGTTCGTTCCCTGCGCAATCCGACCATAGAGCAGATCGATACGATGGTTCGTAAAATCATCAAATCCCGTCTGGATGACGGCCAGTTTAACGATTGCGATCTGACGCTGAAAGAGCTGGACACCATCGCGAAGACGCTGAACGAATCTCTGCTGGGCATTTTCCACTCCCGGATCGAGTATCCGAGCGAGCTTCCCGCCAAAGCGAAATAACCATATGACCTATACATCTAGGAGGAATTAAACGTGGCCCTGATTTTAGCCTGGAACGATGAGCAGGACATTCTGCCGATCTCCCCTAAATTCGCCGAGAAGCTGGAAGAACTGCTGAAGCTTGCGGGAGAAGAGGAAGGCGTCGAGGACGGGGAAGTCGCCCTGACGTTCGTAGACGACGAAACGATTCACGAGCTGAATCGCACGTACCGGAACATCGACCGTCCTACGGACGTTCTGTCTTTTGCGATGCTGGAGCAGGGGGAGGACGAGCCTGCTATTCTCTACGGCGAAGAAGAGCCGGATGAAGATACGGCAGGGGACGATGCCGGCGCCGAGGAGGAAGAAGGCTTTGAGGAGCCGCTCGGCGACATCGTCATCTCGGTTCCGCGGGCCGCTGCGCAGGCCGAAGAATACGGTCACTCCGTGGAGCGGGAGCTCGGGTTTTTGTTCGTTCACGGCTTCCTGCATCTGATCGGATACGATCACGACAACGAGGAGGCCGAACGGGAAATGTTCGCGAAGCAGGAACAGATCCTGCAGAAAGCGGGGCTTACCCGTTGAGTTCCTTTCAACGTTTTTTGCGGGGCTTCCGCTTCGCATATGAAGGAATTAAATATGCTTTTGATACTCAGCGCAACATGAAATTCCATTTCGTTGTTGCCTTTCTTGTATTTCTGGCCGCCGTAATTTTGGGACTGCCGCACTGGGACGTTCTTTTCCTGCTGCTGGCAGTCGTTCTTGTCATCATGACCGAACTCATTAACACGGCGGTGGAAAAGGCAGTGGACCTCGCGATGCCGGATCTGCACCCGCTGGCGAAAATCGCGAAGGACACCGCGGCCGGGGCCGTTCTCGTGGCTGCCCTGTTCGCGGTCGTCGTCGGCATGGTGGTGTTCTACGGTCCTGTGGACCGTTTGCTCCACAGGGCGCAGGAGGCAGCCTCCGCGAACATGCCGGGCATGATCTGGACGCTTATCGCGCTCGTCGCTCTTGTCACGATCGTCATCGAGACAAGATTCAGCGACCGCGGCAAGCTGGTCCGGCCCAGTCTGCTTTCGGCGGTTCTGACGGCGCTTGCGACGCTGATCGCCGTGATCGCGGGCCAGACGATCGTGACGCTGCTCTCCGGTACGCTTGCCTTGCTTGCCCTGATGGTTCTGGCCGAGCGGAAGCACCGGGCGCTGCCGTCTCTCTTGCTCGGTTCCGTTATCGGGGTCGCGGTCACCCTGGTGGCCTGGCTCTGGAGAGGCTGGGGGTAAATGCCCGGCCCGGCCTGGATGTATACTTTTAGAGGGATAACCGAAAGGATGAGGTGCCATATGAAACCGGAAGAACTGCTGGAACATGCGCGGCAGGCACGCCTGAAAGCGTATATTCCCTACTCGAATTTCGGGGTGGGAGCCGCTCTGCTGGATCAAGACGGTCACGTCCATCACGGCTGCAATATCGAAAATGCGGCCTATGGGCCGACGAACTGCGCCGAGCGCACCGCGGTTTTCCGTGCCGTCGCCGACGGGCACAAGCCGGGCTCCTTCCAGTCGATCGCGGTTATCGGCGATACGGAAGGTCCGATTTCGCCGTGCGGGGTATGCCGGCAGGTTCTGATCGAACTTTGCGGGCCGGACATGCCCGTTATTTTAGGTAACTTAAGCGGTGACTATACCATAACAACTACGGGTGAACTGCTGCCCGGAGCGTTTACGTCTAAAGATTTGCAGTCTTAGGAGGAACAAATTACAGCATGAACAAAGAAAAATTCAAATCCGGATTCGTTTCGATTATCGGACGGCCGAACGTAGGGAAATCCACCCTGATGAACCAGGTAATCGGGCAGAAGATCGCGATTATGTCCGACAAGCCGCAGACCACGCGCAACAAAATTCACGGCGTTTATACGACCGACAACTCCCAGATTGTTTTCCTGGACACGCCGGGTATTCATAAACCATCTTCCAAGCTGGGCGATTATATGATGAAAGTCGCCCACAGCACTTTGGGCGAAGTCGATGCCATTCTTTTTCTTGCGGACGTTTCGGAAGGAATCGGCGGCGGGGACCGCTATATCATCGAACAGCTGAAAAACATTAAAACACCGGTCATTCTCGTCCTGAACAAAATCGATCAGGTGCACCCGGAACAATTGCTCCCGATCATTACGACTTATAAGGATTTGTATCCTTTTGCGGAAATCGTTCCGGTCTCGGCTCTGCTCGGTAACAACGTAAACACGATGCTGGAACAGGTCGTTAAATATTTGCCGGAAGGCCCGCAGTACTATCCCGCGGATCAAATCACCGATCATCCGGAACAGTTCGTCTGCGCGGAGCTTGTCCGCGAGAAAATCCTCCATATGACAAGGGAAGAAATCCCCCACTCCATCGCGGTAGCGATCGAGGATATGAAGGTCGAAAAAAACGGGCTGGTTCATATTTCGGCCGTTATTTATGTAGAGCGCGATTCGCAGAAAGGCATTATTATCGGCAAGCAAGGTTCGCTGCTGAAAGAAATCGGCAAGCAGGCGAGACATGATATCGAAGCGCTGCTCGGCTCCAAAACGTTTCTCGAATTGTGGGTAAAAGTCAAAAAAGACTGGCGCAATCAGGAACGCGTACTGCGGGACCTGGGCTTCCGAAACGAGTAACCGCAAGGCTTTCCCCACCGTTCCATTAATTGCTAGACATAGTCTGCTTCAACGGGTACATCCTAAGGGTAATCATCAACACGAACATCTTACGGAGAGGATGATCCAGAGTGAGAGATTTTACCTGGCACTATTTTTGGTCGACGGGGGAAGTGGACGCATACCTGCTGTACAAAAATTTGGCGTCTGATCCCGAACTTGCGGGAGAAGAACTGATGGAGCAAGAGCAGGAGGCCGTGCCTTCGTTGGAAGCCTGAGAACGCCTGGAGACTGATCCGGCGTTTCCGGAAAGGAAGCGCATGAGAGATGCTACACCGGGTGCAAGGGATTGTTCTCCGTAGCGTCGATTACGGGGAAGGAAACAAAATCATTACGATTTATACCCGTGAACTGGGCAAAGTAGGGGTGATCGCGCGCGGAGTGAAGAAAGTGAAAAGCCGGCTCGGCGCCGTCACCCAGCTGTTCACTTACGGGGACTACGTTTTTTATAGACAGGGAAAGCTTGGAACGTTGAATCATGGGGAGATCATAGAACCCCATCACAAATTGAGAGAAGATCTTTATAAATCTGCGTACGCCTCTTACCTGGTTGAAATGGTCGACCGGATGCTGGGAGAGGAGGATCGCAGTTTCTTCTTGTTCGATCAATTGGAAGCGGGACTCATGGCTATCGAGCAGGAGAAGGACATGCAGATCGTCGCGCACGTTTTCGAGCTCAAGATGCTTGCGGCCGCCGGGTATACGCCGGTTCTCGATAAATGCGCCTCTTGCGGGCGAACGGAGGAACTTTCCGCTTTCAGCGCTGCCGCGGGTGGCGCAATGTGCAGCCGGTGCAAGCATCTGGATCCTTATGCGGCCGCCGTGACGGAAAGCACGCTGAAGCTTATGAGGCTGCTGCAGCAGGTCGATCTTGCCCGGATCGGCAACGTGAACGTAAAGCCATCTACCAAATCCCAGCTGAAACACAGCATGAGGCTGTATATGGACGCCCACGTGGATGTCCGCTGGAAAGCCAGAAGCTTTTTGGACCAGATGGATAAGTACAATATTTAACCCGGCGTGTTTGACAAATGTAAGCGGGTTCCTTATAGTAAGTGATTGGAAGCAGTAACTGGTACGGATAATGGAAGAACAGAGTATACATTGTTGCCGTGGTGATAAACCGCCGGGACCTTAGGGTCGTACGTGCGGCCGCTTTGATTTTTCGAAGCTACCACGGTCCTTTTGTCTTCGTTTCCGCTTAAGCATTCCCGAATAGGTACAGGGAGGAACAACATTTATGAATCCTTCAAACAATCCGGTTATCGTATACGTGGTATCGGATGCGATCGGAGAGACGGGAGAATCGGTCGTCAATGCCGTCGCGCTGCAGTTTTACCCTGCCCCGATTGTGATCGAACGCGTTCCTTTCGTGCATGATACGGAGGAGATCGACCGCCTGCTCGCCAAAGTTGCCCGTCAGCAGGGGATCATCGCGTTTACGCTTGTCATTCCCGAACTTCGGGATTATTTGACCCAGAAAGCGGAACAAGCCGGCTTCGCTTACGTCGATCTGCTGGGACCGCTTATTCAGACGTTCGAAAAAGCGTTTAACCGCAAGGCCCGGCATCTGCCGGGCGGCAACCATCCCCTGGACGAGGATTATTTTAAAAAGATGGAGGCGATCGAGTTCGCCGTTAAATACGACGACGGCCGCGATTTCAGCGGGATCGTCAAGGCGGATATCGTTCTCGTCGGCGTGTCCCGCACATCGAAAACTCCGCTTTCCATGTATCTGGCGCACAAAAAATTCAAAGTCGCCAACGTTCCCCTCGTACCGGAAATGCAGCCGCCCGACGTTCTTTTCAAAGTGCCCAAAAACAAGGTGATCGGCCTGCTCATCGACCCGGATAAGCTTAATGCGATACGCCGGGAACGGCTGCGCACTCTCGGACTCGCATCCAATGCAACTTATGCCAAAACGGAACGTATTAAACAAGAGCTGGAGTTCGCGGGAACCGTGCTTTCCCGGATCGGATGCCACGTCATCGACGTATCCAACCGCGCCGTCGAAGAAACGGCCAGCCTGGTTCTCGAACAAATCCGGCGTAATCCCCATTAATCCTGATCATGCAGGATTTTTCGCGCGATGAGCGTATATACTAGTACAGCAGGACTATTAGCAGGTATCGGGGGCTTTATTCATCCAACATTCATCCTTTCAAATTGTTGTGGATGCGGATGCGTGCCCGGTTAAGCCCGAAATCATCCGGGCGGCCGCACAGTATTCGGTCCACGTGCTGATGGTGGCTTCGTTTGACCACCGGCTGAAGGAGCAGGAAGGGATCGAGGTGATTCAAGTCGACCGTTCGGATCAGTCCGTCGATTTGTTTATTGCCAATCATATCCGGCGCGGAGATATCCTGGTTACGCAGGATTTCGGTCTGGCCGCCATCGGTCTGGGCAAAGGGGCGGTCTGCCTCTCGAACCGCGGGCAGGAATACACCGACCGGACGATTGATTTTCTTCTTGACCGGCGTCATACACAAGGCAAGCTGCGCCGTGGAGGTAAGCATTCCAAGGGACCGAAGCCCTTCACGGACGAGGACCGCGAATTTTTTCTACACGGTTTGACAAAAGTTTTACTTCGTTTGCAGGAGAATAGGCCTGTTTAGCGAATACGTATAGTTGTTTACCGCACAAGAAGCTTTTTTATAAGGATTGAAGGTGGGGGAAATGGGTTACGGACGCATTCCGGATGAAGTGATCGAAGCTGTGCTGCAGCGTCATGACATTGCCGATGTGATAGGAAAGTACGTCCATTTGACCAAACAGGGCCACTACCTGAAGGGGCTTTGTCCGTTTCACTCGGAAAAATCGCCTTCGTTTACGGTTACGCCCGAGAAACAGATTTACCACTGCTTCGGATGCGGAGCGGGAGGAAACATGTTCCAGTTTCTCCGGGAAATCGAAGGCTACACGTTTGCTGAAGCCGTCCGGCATCTGGCGGAGGAAGCGGATATTCCCGTTACGTGGGAAGAGTCTTTATCCGCGGACAATCCGCAGCAGAAGGACCGGTCCAAAATGCTGGAGGCCAATGAGAAAGCGGCCAAACTGTACCGTTATATTCTAATGAATACCGATCAAGGCAAAAACGCACTCGATTATGTGCGCAACCGGCAGATGTCGGATAAATTGATCGACGCTTTTCAGATCGGATATGCTCCCGCCATGTGGGATACGCTTGTACAGCAGCTTCAGAAGGCGGGCTACGATCTTCCGCTGATGGAACGGGGAGGGCTTGTATCGGCCCGTTCCGAGGGAGACGGTTATATCGACAAGTTCAGGGACAGAGTGATTTTCCCGATCTGGGACGCGCAGGGCAAAGTTATTGCCTTCGGCGGCCGGGCGCTCGGGGATGTGCAGCCTAAGTACTTGAACAGTCCTGAAACGATGCTCTTCAACAAAAGCCGTGTGCTGTATAATTTTCACCAGGCACGTCCGCAAATCCGGAAAACGAATACCATGGTATTGTTTGAAGGCTATATGGATGTGGTAAAAGCTTGGGAAGCTGGGGTGAGAAACGGTGTCGGTACGATGGGTACCGCGCTGACCCCCGAGCATGCGGAACTGATCCGGCGCAACGCCGGACGGGTCGTGATCTGTTACGACGGAGATTCGGCCGGACAGAATGCGGCTTACAAGGCAATCCCCCTGCTTGAACAGGCAGGCTGCGAAGTGAAAGTGGCCATGCTTCCGGATGCCAAAGATCCGGATGAATACATTACCGCATACGGCTCCGAGAGATTTGTACGGGAGATCATTGATTACGCCGTACCCTCGATCAAATACAGGCTGCACTACATTCGCCGGCATTTCCGTTTGCAGGAGGAAGGCGATCGGATACGCTACCAGCAAACGGCTTTGAAGATGATTGCGGACTTGAGCTCGATCGAACGGGAGCATTATTTAAAACAGCTCTCCGGTGAGTTTGAGACCTCTTACGAGTCGCTCAAACAAGATCTGGCCAACCTCCGGATGAAATCGGAAAAAAACCGGACACTCAGGGATAATATCGACGTTCCGTGGAATAATGGTAGGCATAATAGGAAAGAAACGCCAAAAGCGCCGCTTTATCCGGCTTATCATAACGCGGAACGGCAGCTTCTAGCCGTCATGATGCACGATCGGGATGTCACCGCCTACGTGGAAGAACGGTTAGGCGACGAATTTAACGTGGATGCTCATGCCGTTCTGGCGGCTTATTTATATGCTTTTTATGCCCAAAACTCCACACCGAGCGTGAGCCGTTACATGGCGATGATTCAGGACGACAAACTGGAAAATCTGGCGAGTTCCATCGCAATGATGGGAGCGCACCACGGTGTGAACGAAGTCGTCATCGACGACTACATCAAAGAAATCAAAAAATATCCGAAGCAGCAGGAAATATCGAGAAAAAAAGAAGAAATGATCCGCGCGGAACGCTCAGGAGATCCTTTGCGGGCTGCGCAAATTCTTAGTGAAATTATTGCCCTAGAGAAACAGCTTAAATTTTCGTAACGCAGGTTCCGGATAATCTAGGGAGGAGGGAGTTGGATTATGGCGAACGATCAACATACTGAGATCGAAACCGAGTTGACCCTTGAGCAGGTAAAGGAGCAGCTTATCGAGTTAGGCAAGAAGCGTTCCTCGCTCACTTATAAAGACATCACAGAACGGCTGGCTCCTTATGATCAAGATCCGGAACAGATTGACGAGTTTTTCGAACAATTGTCCGAAATGGGAATTGATGTGGGGAACGAGTCCGATGAGGACGAAGGAAGAATGCGTCCGGAGGGCGATCAGGAGAACGATGAATTCAGCTTTGAAGATGATCTGACTCTCCCACCGGGTATTAAAATCAATGACCCGGTGCGGATGTACCTGAAAGAGATCGGCCGTGTTCCGCTTCTATCGGCAGAGAACGAAGTGGATCTGGCGAAAAGAATCGAGCAGGGCGACGAGGAAGCGAAACGCCGTCTGGCCGAAGCGAACCTCCGTCTCGTGGTCAGCATTGCCAAACGCTACGTCGGACGGGGCATGCTGTTTCTGGATCTGATCCAGGAAGGCAACATGGGTCTGATTAAAGCGGTGGAGAAATTCGATCACACCAAAGGGTATAAGTTCAGTACGTACGCTACCTGGTGGATTCGCCAAGCCATTACGCGCGCCATTGCGGACCAGGCGAGAACGATCCGTATTCCGGTCCATATGGTGGAAACCATCAACAAGCTGATCCGCGTATCCCGCCAGCTGCTGCAGGAACTGGGGCGCGAACCGACGCCGGAAGAGATCGCGAAGGAAATGGAACTGAGCACGGATAAAGTCCGCGAAATCATGAAGATCGCGCAGGAACCGGTATCCCTGGAAACTCCGATCGGTGAAGAAGACGATTCCCATCTGGGCGACTTTATTGAAGATCAGGAAGCGCTGGCACCGGCGGATGCGGCGGCTTACGAGCTTCTTAAAGAACAGCTTGAGGATGTTCTCGACACGCTGACCGAGCGTGAAGAAAACGTACTTCGTCTTCGCTTCGGTCTGGATGACGGGCGTACCCGGACTCTGGAAGAAGTGGGCAAAGTTTTCGGGGTCACCCGTGAACGGATTCGTCAGATCGAAGCCAAAGCGCTTCGTAAGCTGAGGCACCCGAGCCGCAGCAAACGTTTAAAAGATTTTCTTGAATAGAATCCGAATGCCCGCCTCCGGCGGGTTTCTTTTTTTCAACAAAGGAGGAAGGTTGAGATGTCAAAGACCCTGTTGATCAGTTTGTGCATACTTGCGGTTCTTGCTGTGGCTTTGACAGCGGCAGCCTTCTATATGTTCGGGCTGGGGATACGCCGGAGCAGCAAGGAATTTCTGCAGAACAGCCCCGACCTTGCGGGTCATATGGAAGAAATCGCCGTAGATCCATCGCCGGCTTCGGCGGATAACTGGCTTGCCGGGAAGACACTGGAGCAGGTGTCCATTCATTCTGTGGACGGCCTGCGTCTGAACGGCTGGTACCTGGAAGCCGAGCGGCCTTCCCGTGTCACGGCGCTGCTGGCGCACGGGTATTCCGGGCAGGGCAGGGACATGGCCAGCTTTGCTCAAATTCATCACGAGCTCGGCTATAACGTGCTGATGCCGGACAACCGGGGGCACGGACAGAGCGAAGGGGAGTATATCGGCTTCGGCTGGACAGACCGGCTGGATTACGTCAACTGGGTCCGCTATATTCTTCAGCGGAGCGGCGAAGATGCCCGGATTCTTCTCCACGGCGTATCCATGGGAGGCGCGACAGTGCTGATGACGGGCGGCGAGAGACTGCCGGAACAGGTGAAAGGTATCATCGCGGATTGCTCCTATACGTCCGTCAAAGACATTTTGAGTTATCAGCTCAAAAGAATGTTCAAGCTTCCCGCGTTTCCGCTGATTCCCCTGACCAGCCTGATCTGCAAAATAAAGGCGGGCTATTTCTTCGGGGAAGCTTCGGCGCTTAAGCAGGTCAAGCGCACGGAAAAGCCGATTCTTTTTATCCACGGGGAAGCCGATACGTTCGTTCCGTTCTTTATGGTTCACGGCTTATACAAGGCGGCTCCCGCGGGCAAAGATTTGTTCATGGTGCCCCGGGCGGGACACGGGCTCGCTTTTATGACGGACAAGGACGGCTACCGCAGCAGGGTGACCGAATTCGCCAAGCAATGCCTGGAAGAAAAGCAAAAGGTCCTGCAGACACGGTCTGAAGCTTAAATCCGCAAATGCAGGAACATCGGATTTCCTTCTCAAATTCGGAAGGCCGCGAACCGATAAAGTTGTTGGGAAGGTGAAGCTCATGGATGACGAGAAACGAACGGCTATTATTAAAGAAATCGAGCACTGGCGGAGATCTAAGCTTCTGCCCGCACAGTACTGCGACTTTCTGCTCAATTTGTATATGGAAACGGGTGCGGACCATTCCAGAAGGGTTCTGGGCATATCGACTAAATCCATCCGGGGAAGCCACTGGAAATTCTGGGCCGCAGCCGTCGTACTCATCATTGTTTTATCATTGACTCTACTTAATTTTAACTCTTTTGGAATTTCTTTGCAAATTGGCGTTTCCGCCGTATTTGTTGTATCTTGGTATATAATCGGCTTCCGGCAAAAAGAAGAGCAGCCTTTCAGGGCTCAGCTTTCGACGGGCATCGCTTCGGCGTCCCTGATCGGTTTCGGTGTCTGGATACTTTACGGAAACGGCCTTACTTCGCAGTCTGTATTTGGGGTCCTTCGTGGCACTCTGCGGCCTTATTTGGCTGCTTGTCGGCCTTCTGGGGCGGACGCCGCTTCTTCAATACTGCGGATGGCTGGCGCTGCTTATCACTTACGGGTTCGTGTTAAGCCAGCGTCTGGAGCCCGCTACCTGGTACAAGCTCCAGCTTGCCTGGCTCCCGCTTTCTTTTATCCTCATGTGGATCGGCTGGCTGATTCAGCACCGCTGGAAGAAACCCGGACTGGTTCTTCTGCTTGCGGGTGCGACCGTATGGATCGCGCCGGAGCTGTTCGGACTGGCCTGGGGCACCTCGGCCCAGCAGTTTCTCCAGCTTTCGCTGGCCGGTAAGGTGGCGGCGGCGGGAATCGCGCTGTTCGCCTACCGTAAAAATTGGACGGAATGGGTTGCTTAAAATATGGTAAAATTGTCTCAACGTTTATTGGAAATTGCGAAAAAAGTCCCTCAAGGGGCAAAACTTGCGGATATCGGATCCGATCATGCCCTGCTGCCGACTTATCTGGTGCAGCAGGGCACTGTTCCGTCTGCGGTTGCGGGCGAAGTGAACCGCGGTCCGGCCGAGGCGGCGCAGCGCCAGGTACGCGACGCCAACCTGAGCGGGCGGATTGAGGTCCGGCTCGGGGACGGACTCTCCGTGCTGCGGCCGGGCGAGGTAGATGTGGTGACAATCGCGGGCATGGGCGGAGCTTTGATCGCGTCCATTCTCGATGCGGGCGAAGACAAGCTTGCGGGCGTGTCCATGCTGATTTTGCAGCCTAACGTAGGCGAGGATATTGTTCGCTGGTGGCTGCGCAGTCACGGCTGGCACCTGGCCGGCGAGACCATCCTGGAAGAAGACGGCAAAATTTATGAAATTTTGACGGCCGTCCGGATGAAGCCGGAGGATGAAAAGGATGCCGCGTTATATGCGGACCGCATTGTTCACGGACTCACGCTGTCCGGCGACAAACTCTTGCAGATGGGGCCCTATCTGACTCAAGATCCCCCCGCGGTCTGGTTTGCGAAGTGGGAGTACGAACTTGATAAACTGGCTATGATCCGCAGACAGCTCGACCGTTCGGTTTCCGGAAACGCGGAAGAGAAACGCGCCGCGCTGGAGACGGAAATCTCGCGCATCAAGGAGGTTCTGGAATGTTTGCGAAAGGACAAACCGTAATTCAATTGTTCGAAAAGCTGGCGCCCAAACACTATGCGGTGCCTGACGATAAAATCGGCCTGCAGTCTCGGTACGCTGCAGAAGGAGATCAAAAAAATTCTCGTCGCGCTGGATGTGACCGACGAAGTTGTGGAGGAAGCGGTCCGGACGGGCGCGGATCTGATTATCGCGCATCATGCGATCATTTTCCGCCCTTTGGCCCACCTTCAGACGGATACACCGGCGGGACGGCTGTACGAGAAGCTCATCAAGAACAATATCGCGGTCTATATCGCGCATACGAATCTGGATGTGGCGGAAGGAGGCATCAACGACCTGATGGCCGAAGCTCTCGGCTTGAAGGATCTGGTGCCTCTGGACGAGGTTCACACGGAGAAGCTCAGCAAGCTGGTCGTCTTCGTGCCGGAAAGCCATCACGAAAAGGTGCTGCAGGCGCTGTTCCAGGCCGGAGCGGGCTGGATCGGGGACTACAGCCACTGTTCGTTCAACATTCCCGGCACGGGGACGTTTATGCCCCGCGAGGGCACGAAGCCCTTCCTGGGCGAGCAGGGCAAGCTGGAGCGCGCGGATGAGGTGCGCGTGGAGACGATTGTGCCCGCAAGCATTCAGCGGGCGGTTGTGCAGGCGCTGCTGAAGGCGCATCCGTATGAAGAGGTCGCTTACGACCTCTATCCGATGGACCTCAAAGGCCGCACGTTCGGCCTTGGACGCGCCGGCAAGCTGCCGGAGCCTCTTACGCTGCGCGAGCTTGTCGCGGCAGCGAAAGAGGCCTTCGACGTGCCGGTGGTGCGCGTCGTCGGCGATCTGGACCGCACCGTCCGCAAGGCGGCGGTGCTTGGGGGTTCCGGCGGCCGGTATGTGCGCGGCGCGATGTTTGCGGGAGCCGATGTCCTCGTGACCGGGGACATCGACTACCACACCGCGCATGACGCGCTGGCCGCCGGCATGTGCCTGATCGACGTGGGGCACAACGTCGAGAAAATCATGAAGCGCGCGGTGGCGGATTACATGAACCGCGCGCTTGCCGAAAAGAAATACGAAACGGTTGCGGCGGCATCGGAACCGAGCACGGAACCGTTCCAGTTTGTCTAAAAAAACGTGAATTGGCTGCATTCCCAGTCATTCGTTGTTGAATTCGGCGCCGATAACCTGTATACTAGCAAATGTTCTCGGAAAGTTTGACAGACAATCGCTGGCGGTGCTTGCATCGCGAGAGGAAAGTCCGGGCTCCATAGGGCAGGGTGCTGGATAACGTCCAGTCAGCGCGAGCTGAAGGATAGTGCCACAGAAATGGACCGCCGATGGCGTCGCAAGACGCACAGGCAAGGGTGGAACCGTGGTGTAAGAGACCACGAGGGGTACTGGTGACTTTACCCCTGGTAAACCCCACTTGGAGCAAGACCTAATGGGACGCGGTCTGCAGGCTTTGCCTGACAGACAGCCTTAGCCCGAGGCGCGTCCGGGTTGGTCGCTTGAGCTGTATAGCAATGTATGGCCTAGATAGATGATTGTCACTTCAATGGTGGGAGGGTATCGTAGCCCGCTGCACCACCGGAAGTACAGAACCCGGCTTACGGCAAGCTTTCCATCCTTACGACATCGAAAAACCGCCCGTTATCTTCGGATAACGAGGCGGTTTTTGAGTTGCGCAGAGGGACGCGTATTTTTTGAAACTCCGCCGTGCACTAAAACCGGCGGAGTTTATTTTATTACCGGGCCGTTTGTTCACTGGCTTGCTGTCTGCATCTCGGTTGAATGTACTCGGTTCGAGCTGCCAGTTGTAAAGCTGTAGATGCCGCTGGCATGTGCCCACTTCGACCGATCCGTCATCTAAGCGGGACATCGCACGCGGGAGGCTGGCGCGTAGTGCGAAGCCAAAATCCCGGGCTGAATGCAGCCGGCCGGCGGGTTAAGGGGCTGCGGGCACCGGTGCCGTCCCCGGAAGACCGGCCTGTGTCGGTCCGCGGCCTAGGGCGGCCTCAACCGCTTTGTCGACATTGATGAGGCCGAACCCGAAGGAAGCGTCGCGGCCTTTGTCGCCGATATCCGAGGCCGTCTGGCGCATCAGTTCCATCACCTCGGTATTCTTGAGGGACGGATTCGCCGAACGGAGCAGGGCCGCCAGCGCCGTCACATGCGGACAGGCCATGGAAGTGCCGGAAAGCGCCGCATATTGATTCTGCGGGTAGGTGCTGGCGATGCTGACACCGGGAGCGGCCACGTCGATATAGTCGCCGTAGTTCGAGAAAGAGGCACGCTCGTTGCCGGAATCCGTGGCGGCGACGGCAAACACTTCGGGATAAGCCGCGGGATAGCCCGGGCGTTCCGTGTTGTCGTTGCCGCTGGCGGCGATCAGGACCACGTCTCGGTCGTAGGCATATTTGATGGCATCGTGAAGAAAATCCGAGCTGGCATAGTTGCCGAGACTGAGGTTAATCACCTTGGCGCCGTGGTCGGTAGCCCAGATGATTCCCTGGGCGACGGCATAGGTGCTGCCCACTCCGCTGCTGTCGAGAGCTTTGACCGGCATAATTTTGTTATACCAAGTCATACCGGCTACTCCCAATCCGTTGTTGACCTGCGCGCCGATAATTCCGGCTACGTGGGTGCCGTGTCCGACATCATCCATCGGCTGCGCGGCCGTATCGAGCACGTTGTAGCCCTCCACGAGCTGACCCTTAAGGTCCTCATGATTGATGTCGGCTCCCGTATCCACAATCGCGACCGTAACATCCTGCGTGCCCTTGTTAAAATTCCAGCCCCTCAGCGTATTCGTGATCGGAAGGTTCCACTGATATTTGTTGAAAAGTACGTCGTTGGGAATGACGTCAGGCTGCGCGGCCGCCTGCTCGCCGGTTCCCGAACGCTGCAATTCTGAATTGTCGTTCCGGCCGCCTGGCCACCAATCAAAAAACCAGCTTAACGGTTTGACCCCGCGGGAAAGGTCATTCGTTTCGTAAATATAATGCGGCTCCACAAAACGCACATCCTGACGCTTACGGAAATAATCCATCAGCTGGCGGGCTTCCAGGCTCCGGGCGGTAATAATATACGTATTGCCGATGAGCTTCACTTTGGTAGCGCCGATCTCGGTCCGGATTCGGGAGAGCTCGGCATCACGCAGGGGCCGGTTAAACTGGACGACGACATCGTGGCGCTCGTAATGACTGGTGCCTTCATGGTCCTCGGGATGAGTAACGCGCTTGCTGCGGAGCGTTTCGGTATCCACACTCTCGATTTTCCAGCGGTTTTTATCAGAATGGAAAGATTGCAGGCGGAGATTTTTACGCTGATGATTGGAAACCTCCTGCAAAATATGCTGGCGTACGACGGCTACGACGGAGCTCTTCTTGTCGGGAGCGGGCACGTTCAGTACAAAGTAGGGTTTATCGGCTGCCGTGAAATTAGGCGACTGATAAGCGTTTCCTTGTGCGGCCGCTTTTTTTGCCTCTTCGATATAAGGCTGCGCAACCTTGGCAAGTTCTCGGGGCAGTTTGCCGGAGACGATTTCCCGGGAAGCGGAACCGGACAGAGCTGATGCGCCGGGAGTCTGGGGGGCGCCGGTCGTACCGGTGCTGCCGGAAACAGCCGAACCGGTTTTGGCGGAGGAGCTGCCGGAACTGCCCGCGGCACCCGCACCATGACCGGACGGAGCCGGTGCTGCTCCGGGAGAGACAGGTGTGCCTGCAGAAGGGGAACCGCCCGAAGCGGTGCCGCTGTCGGTTTTTACGGGAATCCAATTCAGCATAATGATATGGCCGTGCTTGTTCTGCATCTCACGCAGTGTTTCTTTGATTTTCTTGGGATCGGCTTGGTTCAGGGAGGCGTACATCCGGTTAACATGGAGAAGGCATTGGTTCCGGCACAATTGGTCGGTAACGGCGACATCCTGCTCCACGACCGCTTGTTTATATTTCAGCTCGGCTTCCGGCTGTACGTGACGGGCTTCGGGTTTCGTCTGGCAGGCGCTCGTTACGACAAGCAGGCTGCCGAGGATCATGCCGCCGATGGCGGCAGTAGGGCGTCGCATGGTCGGAGGCCTCCTTTCCTTCGTCTGGGACTGAATAAAAGTAGGGTGGGAAAGGGGCGCTTTTTTTATACCGAAGCCCGACATTTCCCCTCAAGAATCGGGTACCTTTTCCAGAGAAAGTGTGATACTATATGGATGGGCTGAGCCGGGTGCGAGTTCCCGCTCTGTTAACTAGAGGAGGTCATAACCGTAATGGCAATGGATAATGTTAAGAAGGCGTGCGAGACAACGAGAAAGAAACTGAAGGAAGCGGCGGACCGTATTGAGTCGTTTCTGAACACCTACTCTCTTCCGCAGTTGAATGCAGAGTCCGATCCCGAAATGGAAGATTTCTACCGCGGCTATTTGCAGGATACTCGTCATCTGCTTGTTTTCTGCGAAGTGGCTTACGAGAAGCTTGGAGTCAGCTTGCGCAGACCGACCTTCAATGTGGACTTTACCGAAAAAGTGCTGTATGAAGCGTACCACAACTGTATCAGCCCCTTCTTTTACCCGAAGAACGAGTGCTACTCCGAAGACGGCCGTTACGCTTATACCGGACAGGATGCCATCCGTTTCCGCAAAAAACCGAATCGTGAAGTACGCGATCTGACGATTGAATTGTCTAAAATTTTCGAAGAGCTCCGCGAAGAACTGTCTTACTATGAAAATGACTACATTACCCAGCGCCGCATGCAGGGCGAACGGGTTTAAAATAAGAGAAATGAAGCCTCCGTACGCGGGGGCTTTTTTGTTGCGTCTAGATTGGAGCCAAAGTCCGGCTCGGGCTGTCAGGTTGTGACAGGACTCCCCGCGGATATCCGCAGAGCCTTCGTGAGACCCTATGCTTGGGGGTGATCGATATGCCAGAAGTCAAATGCGCCGTTGCGAACTGTGCCTACTGGGGACAGGGGAACAACTGCCGCGCGGATATCATTATGATCGAAGTGGACGAGCATGCGAATGCCGACCTGTCTTCCGAATTTGCCGGTGAAGAATTTGATACGCGTCATAAGGATCAGGCTGCGGACCGTGCCAATACGTGCTGCCACACGTTCAAAGAGAAGAAGTAAACATACGCACCCGGAATTCCTCAGCACAATAAGAGGAGGTCTTCACGTATGACTCACCACAAGAGCCATAAGAAGCACGAGCATACGCAGGAACATGCTCAAAAGCTTGACCCGGCCGAAGCGAATTCAGCTGCGGTTAAGGAGCAAGCCGGGCGTTCGGACCGTGAGGAATATGCGGTCGAGCTGGCTCCCGGGCTAGGGGGACGTCCTGTAGAAGACGCAGGCGCCCGCAGCAGGGAGGAAGCAGACTCGGATTCGTGGGTGAGCGCCCGTACGCTCGGAATGATGGCGCTCGTGTCGTCCGTTCTTTCTTTTTTCTTCCTGCCGTTTGTGCTGGGTCCCCTCGGGGCGATTCTCGGTTACATGGCGTTTGCCGACGGAAGCAGGAAGGCCGGCGGCTGGGCGATAGCGATCGGACTGATCAGTTTTTTCTCCCATTTATTTTTCGTGCCGTTTGTGATCTAGCAAATGGCGAAAAAGGGCCCCCGGGCCCTTTTTTCCGTGCGGTTATGAACATGAAAGGGCGGCCCCGATTAGACGAAACCCCCTTAAACCGTTATAATTTGCTCAGACATGCTAGTACTGGATAGGATTGGAGGAGCAAATGGAAAACGAACAAGCTATGGAACTGGTAGGCGTATCGAAAACGATAGGCGGAAAACCGATTATCAAGGACTTGTCCTTCTCCGTCCGGCGGGGGGAGATTTGCGGTTTTCTGGGACCGAACGGCTCCGGCAAAACGACGACAATCCGCATGATGGTCGGCTTGATGTCGATGAGCGCGGGTGAAATCCGGATTGCGGGATATCCCGTCAAAACGCAGCGTTCCGAGGCGCTTGCCCACGTGGGCGCCATCGTCGAAAACCCCGAGCTGTACCCGTATATGTCCGGCTATAAAAATCTCGTCCACTTTGCCCGGATGGCGGCTGAACGCATACCGGCGGGACGGATGGACGAAATCGTAGAGCTGGTCGGGCTGACCGATGCGATTCACGACAAAGTCAAAACATACTCGCTCGGCATGAGGCAAAGGCTGGGAATCGCCCAGGCGCTTCTTCACCGGCCGACGGTGCTTATTCTGGATGAACCGACCAACGGACTCGATCCGGCCGGCATACGGGAACTGCGCGATTATTTGCGGAACCTGGCCAAGACGGAATCGATTGCGATTCTCATCTCTTCCCATCTTCTGGCCGAGGTCGAGCTGATCTGCGACCGTGCCTTGATCATTCAGGAAGGACGGCTTGTCGGCGAACGCATTATTCGGGGCGGTGCGACCTCGGAGGACGAGCTGGTGCTGGTCGAATTCGAACTGAAAGGAATCGAGGCCGGCGAGCATACGGCGGGGGAATACGGGCTGCTGAGGCGCGAAAACGGGCTGTACACCGCCAATTTGTCCAAGTCGGCGATTCCGCAAGTCGTGGCCCGGCTTGTCGGACAGGGGATAGACGTGTATCAGGTGGCTATCCGCAAGCCGACGCTTGAAGATACCTTCCTCCAACTGACGAAAGGAGAGGACAGCCGATGAAATTCCTTTCGCTCGTACAAAATGAAATGATGAAAATCACAAGCAAAAAATCGACATGGATTTTCTATATTTTTCTGCTGCTGCTCAGTCTGTTTGTCGGTCTGCCCATTAAACTGTGGATCACCGGCTATTCGGAAGGCCACAATTACATCAGCTTTGCCAGTACCGTTTTTATGGTCTGCTCGCTGTTTGTTACCTTGTTTGCCCTCGTACTCGGGGCGCAGACGGTGACGGAAGAGTACAAGGACGGAACGATCAAGCAGCTGCTAATTCGCCCGGCGAGCAGGACGGCCGTTCTGCTGTCGAAGTATACGGCGTGCGTGATTATGGTGCTCATCGCTTACGCGGTTCTTTTTGTAAGCTCCGTAGCGGTAGGGGCAGCCTTATTCGGAACGGCGGAGCTGCCTAACGAGCATTTTGTCGTACTGTCCAGCGCGTATTGGTATTCGCTGCCGGACATGCTTTTTATGTTCACGCTCGCTTTCTTTATCGCGACGGTGTTCCGCAGCAGCGCGCTGGCGATTACGGTGGCCATCGTCATGAATCTGGCGGGTTCCGCTTTTGCGGCCCTGCAGTACAATTGGGCCCGGTATTTGATTTTCAACAATACGAACTGGAAAATCTATGACCCGAATCCTCTTGTCAACCAGGGTACGCCGCCACCTTTTCCGGGAATGACTTTGGGGTTTTCGCTGACGATCTATGTGCTGCATCTGGCCGTTCTCCTGGGCATTACGATCCTGGTGTTCCGGAAAAGAGACGTAGCATGAACGGGTAATTCAGGTTACGGAGACGGATTTCCTGCGAATTTGGCAAAAAGGGTTCAAAAGGGGGCTCTTTTTGCCGATATAAGGTTTATAATTTGCTCATGGGCTTACAAACGGGGATGAGAAAATGGCATCAATTGATCCGCGATTAATGAAAGAGCTTTTAAAACTGGAGATGCTGAACAAATCGTCGCTGTTTTCCGGCGCCGGCGGAGGAGTGTCCGGTGCCTCCGAACCGGGTGAGGAGTTCAGCTCGCTCCTCAACACGCTTCTCATGGAGCAAAGCGGCCTGTCCGCAGAACCGTCCGGGGAGGACGGCCTCGGCATTCTGCCGCTGGAGGCGCTTCAGGGCGCATGGACGGGCTCCGCAGGAGCGGTTCCCGCTGCCGCCGGCACAGGCTTAAGCGTTCAGCGGCAGGCGAAAGCACTCCGTTCCTATGAAACGGCCGCGGGAGCCGTACAAGCTTCCCTGCCCGCTTCCGCGCGCGAAGCGGCTTATGACGCTTATATCGTCCAAGCGAGCGAGCGTACGGGCGTAGATCCCGCGCTGATTAAAGCGGTGATCCGCCAGGAGTCTTCCTTTAACCCGAATACGGTCTCGAGAGCGGGGGCCAAGGGGCTTATGCAGCTGATGGACGGTACGGCAAACGGCCTGGGCGTCACGAACGCTTTCGATCCGCAGCAGAACATCCAGGGCGGAGCGCAGTACTTGTCTTACCAGCTTAAGCGTTTCGACGGAAATGTCGGCGTCGCTCTGGCGGCGTATAACGCGGGACCCGGACGGGTCAACAAGCTGGGCATCAAAAACGATTCCGATTTACTAGAGAAAATGCATCTGCTGCCGAACGAAACCCAGCAGTATGTGAAAAAGGTTATGAATGCCAAAGAACGGTACGATCGGGAGTTTACTTAAGTCTGAATACTTATGCAAAGAAGCGGTTTCTCCGGCGTGGAGAGGCCGCTTCTTTCGTTTTTCGGCAGGTTCGTGAAGGTTCGGGAGCGATCTTGGAAGAGGCAATCGGCTTGCTTCCAAGATCGGGGCGGCTTGTGTTCGTGGTAGTTTTGCGATTTAATGAGGAATATGCACGTGACAGGCGCAATACCCTTAACGCGATCTTTTTTCAATAAGAAAGGACAGAGATAGATGCTTTATTTGGATAACGCGGCAACGACCCAGCCTTACAAGGAAGTGGCACAGACGGTTGCGGACGTCATGCTCCAGCATTTCGGCAACCCGTCTTCGATTCATAAATTCGGCCTGGACGCCGAGAAACTGGTTAGAAAAAGCCGTGAAGTGATTGCCTCCGTTCTTAAGGCGCGGCCGGAAGAAATCATTTTTACGTCGGGCGGTACGGAGAGCAGCAATCTGGCCATCAAAGGAGCGGCTTACCGCTACCGCAGCCGGGGCCGTCATCTGATCACGACGGCGGTCGAACACGCGTCCGTGACGGAGGCTTTCCGTCAGTCTGCAGGCGGAAGGCTTTGACGTGACGGTACTTCCCGTAGACGAAACGGGTCAAGTCCGTGTGGAGGACGTAAAAGCCGCCGTCACCGGGGAAACCATTCTCGTCAGCGTCATGCATGTCAACAACGAGATGGGGCGGATACAGCCGATCGGAGAGATCGGCAAGTGGCTGCGCGGGAAGCAGACCGTGCTGTTCCATGTGGACGCCGTACAGGGAGTGGGCAAACTGCCTCTTTCTCCGGATGAGCTGGGCATCGACCTGATGAGCGCTTCCGCCCATAAGTTCAAGGGGCCCAAAGGGGCGGGCTTCCTCTACAAGCGGACGGGCATCGACCTTCAGGCCCAGCTTGCCGGCGGAGGCCAGGAACAGGGAATGCGCTCGGGTACCGAGAACGTGCCCTTGATCGTCGGAATGGCCAAAGCGCTCCGGATCGCTACCGATAATCTGGAAGAAGATATCCGGCGTAAGCGGGCCTTCCGCACCATTGCGGTCGAAGGCATTCTCGGGTTGCCCGAGCTGGCTCTGACAGGTTCCCGCGATGAGGAAGACATGGCGCCTCATATCGTACATTTTTGTTACCCGGGCATGAATTCCGAAGTTGTCGTACATGCTTTGGAGCAGCGCGGCATATATATATCAACGAAGTCGGCTTGTTCTTCGGGAGAGCCTGAACCGAGCAAAGTGCTGCTTTCCATGGGACTGGACCGCGCGCATGCTTCAAGCGGCCTGCGGGTGAGCTGGACCGAAGAGCATACGGAAGCGGATGCCCGCCGGTTCGTGGAAGCGCTCCGCGGCGTAATCGCGGGACTCGTTCCGGTGTCCGCGCGGACGAAAGGGGGACGCTGATCATGATGTCCCCTTTGAAGCCCGATCTGCTGCTCGTCCGTTTCGGGGAAATGATGCTGAAAGGCAAAAACCGCTCGCGGTTTGAAAAGAAAGTCGTGAGCCAGCTCCGCGGCGTTCTTGCCCCTTTTACGCAGGTCAAGCTGGTCACCGAATACGGCCGGGTGTATATCCGGCTCTCCGATGCGTCCGCCGAAGATGTAGGCAGAGCCGTCTCGAAAGTATTCGGTATTGAAACGTACAGTCCCGTGTACACGGCTCCATCCGACAGCGAAGCGATTCAGGCGGTGGCGGTCGCGCTTATGAAGAAAGTCGTGAAGCGCCCGCAGACGTTTAAAGTGGAAGTAAAGCGCGTGGATAAAAGCTTCCCGTTCGATACGCCGGAAATGAACCGTATCGTCGGCGGCGCCGTGCTCCGGGCTTGTCCGGAGCTCAGCGTAGATGTGCGCAGCCCCGAAACGACACTCCGGGTGGAGCTTCGGGAGAAAGGGGCGCTGCTGTTCGTGGAGACCTTCGAGGGAGCGGGCGGTTACCCGCTCGGCACGAACGGCAAAGCCGTGCTCCTGCTCTCCGGCGGGATCGACAGCCCGGTAGCGGGCTGGCAGGCGATGCGCCGGGGGCTTGAGCTGGAAGCTGTGCATTTCCACAGCTTCCCGTACACGAGCGAGCGGGCCAAGGAGAAGGTGATCCAGCTGGCCCGCAAGCTGTCCGCGTACAGCGGCGGAAGCATCAAGCTGCACCTCGTGTCTTTCACCGAGGTGCAGACGTCGATTTATGCCGCGTACAAGGACAATCTGCTCGTCACCATTCTCCGCCGCGCCATGTACCGCATCGCGGAGCTGATTGCGGAGAAGGAGAAGGCGCTGGCGCTGGTGACGGGAGAAAGTCTCGGGCAGGTGGCGAGCCAGACGCTGCCGAGCTTGAACGCGATCGGCCGGGCCGTATCGCTTCCCGTTCTGCAGCCTTTGATTGCGACGGACAAGAAGGATATCATCCGCATGGCCGAGCAGATCGATACGTACACGTTATCGATTCAGCCTTATGAAGACTGCTGCACGCTGTTCCTGCCGCCGTCGCCGAGCACAAACCCGAACCTCCGGGTCATCGAGGCGATCGAAAGAGGCCTTCCGCAGCTGCATGAATGGATTCTGCGGGCCGTGCAGGAGGCGGAAACCATCGTCGTGACTCCCGGGGATGGGGCGGAGGAAGACGCCTACTTCTGACTCTTTCTTCCGGTTTCGGAAGATGAGAAGGCGGGCGGGGTCCGGCGCAGTGAGGCGCGGGGGCTGCGGACAAAGCGCAACGGGGTACGGCAGCGGGCAGCTTTAGGTTCTAAGCTTCAGGCGGCTTTGACCGCGCGAATGGAGCCGGAAGCGGAAGGAGAGAAGCGGTGTGCTCGAACAGCTTGGACTGTTTCTGCAAATCATGCTGATCAACATCGTACTCAGCGGAGACAATGCCGTCGTCATCGCGATGGCAAGCAAGAACCTGCCGGCCGCGCAGCGCAGACAGGCCGTATGGTGGGGGGCTTTCGGGGCGATCGCCCTGCGGCTGATTCTGACCATTATCGCCGTGGGCGTCCTGAAAATCCCTTTTATCCAGGCGGCAGGCTCGGTATTCCTGCTCTGGATAGCGGTGAAGCTGCTGCTGGACAATAACGCCCACTCATCCGTCCAGCAGGCAGGCACGCTGTCGAAGGCGGTATGGACGATCATCGCGGCCGATTTTGTCATGAGTCTGGACAACGTTCTGGCGATTGCAGCCGCTGCCGGGAACAATCTGACCATCCTGATTCTGGGGATCGGGCTGAGCATTCCCATCATCATTTGGGGAAGTGCCGTCGTCGTCGAGCTGCTGGAGAAAATGCCGGTGCTCATTTATATGGGAGCCGCCGTTCTGGGTTTTACCGCAGGAGAGATGTTTCTCAGCGATGCGAAGCTGAGCGGCTGGCTTCTCGGAGAATGGCCGCATTGGCCGGTACCTTGGCTGGGGGCCATTCTGGTCGTTGCCGCCGGCCTGGTAAAAAAGTGGCTCTTTCCGCCGAAAAGAAAAACGGTGTTCTGACGCGGCTTCGCGCTCTAGCCCGCTTTACCAGAGTGCGGACGGAATCCGAGCATTCAATCGGCCGGCCCTTCGGGGCCGGCCTTTTCATGCGGGATGCGATAGGGGAAGATGCTCACAATGGATAACGGTGCTCATTAGTGATTACAAGGATATGTATATGTAAGCCGGAAGTCGTCGCTCGATCGGCGCCGCTAATTGAACTGGATGAGCCCGATACCGGCCGTTTAAACCGTCTTGCGCAATAAAAACCGCCGTTACTTCCGGAGTAACGGCGGTTTTTATTTAGGATCGGGTCATTCCGGCAAACCCGCAGCCTGCATCGGCTGCGGCGTCAAATTGCGGCGAAGCTGATGCATGGGGCGCATGAGAGTGCATAGGATTGATGCAGAGCATGGAGATCCGCATGGTGCGCCGGGAGTCGGCACCGGACGGTGAGACGTTCCGTTTGCCCGCCGTGCGCCCGATATGCCGGGTGCCTGGCTAAGCCGCGTTGAGTTGCGCGCTTTTGCGCCGGTTTTGCAGCAGATAAGTGCTGTAAATGACAAGCAGAAGCACGATGAGCAGCACGGACCAGCGGTATGCGGCCCCGTAACCGCCTACCAGGGAAGCGAAGGCGCCGAGCAGCATCGAGCCGGTCCCGATGCCCAGATCGTTGGCGGAATAGAACGTGCCGTTGGCCGCTCCCCTTCTGGACGGCTCCGTCCGGTCGATCGTCCACGCGAGCAGGGCCGGCTGCACGGAGCCGAATCCCGCTCCGAATACAGCGGCGGCTGCAGCCAGAGACGTGGCGGAATGGGCGTAGGAGAGCAGCCACAAACCCGCGCCCGTAAAGAAGGCGCCCGGATACAGCACCCATGCCGGCCCTTTGCGGTCATAGACCAGCCCTGTCAGCGGACGGGTGATCAGCAGCATGACCGCATTGGAGACGAAGAACCAGCCGACGTTGCCGATCCCCGCTTCCTTGCCGAACAGGGTAAGGAATGTGACGATGCCGCCGTAGCAGACGGCCGTGAAAAACAGCAGAAGGGACGGAAGCAGCGCCCGGGGTTCGATCAACCCTTTACGAAACTCGCGCCATGAAAAGGAGACGGAAGCGGCTCGTTTGTTCTGCCCCGGACGAATCAGCAAGGAGAGCAGCAAAGCCGAGAAAGCGAGGACGGTGGAGAAGATGAACAAGGGGTGAAAGCCGTACTTCGCAGCGATCCACAAGCCTGTCAATGGGGCCAGGGCCATCGCCATCGTATTGGATAGGCCGTATAGGCCCATTCCTTCGCCCCGGCGCTCGGAAGGGATAATATCCGATATCACCGTCCCGAGCGAAGTGGTCGAAATTCCCCAGCCGATTCCGTGAATAAACCGGAGTGCCAGCAGCATGGCGACAACGGCGGCGGCCGAATAGCCGAGCACGGAAAGACCGCACAAAGCGAGCCCCGCCGAGAGCACATGTTTTCTGCCGATGGTGTCGAGCGCTTTGCCCGCGAACGGACGTGTCAGCAGGGAGGCGACGGTGAAGGTGCCCATAGCCAATCCGATCTGGGTCTGTCCGCCGCCGATTCCGGCCGCATACAGCGGAATGGTCGGTATAAGCAGCTGAAAACTGAAAAATAAAAGCAGGTTCGAAAGGGAGGTTACCGCAAAGTCTCGGGTCCAGAGCGGTTTTTTCCCGGTATTTCTTTTCGCAGCCATCTCCGTTCTCCTGTTCTACTGGTTACCGGTAGTATCCCCTTTTTACATCGGCTTAATAGTATCTCCTTAATTTAACAAACTTGCGCGCTTTCTTTTAACTGTCCGAAATAGTAAAGCCGTACGATGAAACTTGTTGGGAACTTAAAGTCGGAGGGGATTCTTTTGAAAAAGATCATTCATCGTTCCGTTATTGCCGGAACGGCAATCGCGCTTCTTCCACTCACGCTGGCAAGCGGTGCCCTGGCTGCAGGCACACCGGATGCCGCGAAAGATCAGAAGGCTTTATCCAAGAACGTGATCGTGCTGATCGGCGACGGGATGGGACCGGCACAGGTGTCGGCCGGACGTACGTTTTCCAAACATAAGCTGGGCAAAGATCATCTGGAGCTCGACTCTTACTACGTCGGACAAGCCACTACATATGCGGATCGCGGGGAAGACGGCGGCACCATCGTGTCGGGTGAAGTGACCGATTCGGCTTCGGCCGGAACGGCTTTCGCAACGGGCAACAAAACATACAACGCGGCGATCAGCGTCTCGAACGAAGACGTATCCAAGCCGTTCGCTTCCGTAATCGAAGCTTCCGAGCTCGCCGGCAAAGCGACGGGACTTGTCACCACAGCCCGTATTACTCACGCGACACCGGCCGTATACGCCTCGCACGTGCGCAACCGCGACAACGAGAGCGCCATCGCGTCCCAATATTTGAACGACGGCGATGTGGACGTGCTTTTCGGCGGCGGCAAGCAGTTTTTCCTGAGCAAGGACGAGAAAGGCAAACGGACGGACAAAACGATCATTCCGGATTTCGAAAAAGAAGGTTACAAAGTGGTGTACGACAAGCAAGGGCTGGCATCGCTGGACGGAAAAACCGGCAAAGCGCTCGGCCTGTTCGGAAACTCCCACGTGGATTATGTGCTTGACCGTACGAATACCGTGCCTAATCTCGCGGAAATGACCAGTAAAGCGATCGATATTCTTTCCGCTAATCCGAAGGGCTTTACGATGATGGTAGAGGGCGGACGTATCGACCATGCGGGACATGCGAACGATCTGCCGTCCGTCGTGCAGGAAATGCTGGATTTCGACGCAGCCGTTAAAGTCGCCGTGGAATTTGCGAAAAAAGACGGCAACACATCCGTCGTCGTTACGGCGGATCACGAAACCGGCGGCCTGTCGCTTTCACGCGACAACATTTACGAGATCAACGTGGACGCTTGGGACGATCAGCAAAAATCGTCGGAACTGATCGGCGGGGAACTCAAAAACGCCAAAACCGTCGAAGACGTAAAAGCGCTCGTAGCCAAATACACCGGTCACACGGATCTGACCGACGACGAAGCGAAATTCATTCTCGCCGGAGACGGTTCTTCGTACAAACAGGAAGGCGCGTTTAACGCCGTCATGTCCAAACGCTACCTTGTAGGCTGGTCGGGACACGGTCATTCCGCCGTCGACGTAGGCGTATGGGCTTACGGGCCGATCGCCGAGAAGGTAAAAGGCCAGATCGACAACACCGATATCGCGCGCGCCGTGGCTTCCGTGGCGGGCATCGATCTGAAAGCGGCGACAGACAAGCTGCAAAGCGAATATGCCTACCCGAAATTCAAAGTGACCCGCGAAGGCGCGGTGCTTTATCCGGCGAGAGCGCTGGCTGAAACGCTGGGTGCCGAAGTGAAATGGAACGGGGATGCACGCGAAGTCGTTCTGAGCGCGGGCGGCAGCAGTCTTTCCGTAAACATCGATACGCAGGCAGCGGCGTTGAACGGCCAGGCAAGCGGCTTTAAAGCGAACATCGATAACAACGTCCTCTATCTTCCTCTGGAAGCATTCAACAAGCTTACGGGCAAAAACTTGACATGGGACGCGCTCTCCGAGCGGATCAAGCTGAAATAATCGGCCGGGCGGAGCAGTACCGGCAACATCCGACGGACAGGGGCATGAAGCTCCTGTCCGTTTTCATTGGAGGCTGACACGAGATGATCAAGCTTACAGGCGTTAAAAAATCGTTCCGCCTGCCCGGTGAAGGCAGGCTTCCCATTCTATCCGTTCCGGAGTGGGAAGTCGGTGAAGGCGGGCAGCTTGCCTTGACCGGCCCAAGCGGGAGCGGCAAAAGTACCCTGCTCCATCTGCTTTGCGGCGTCCTCGCCCCGGACGAGGGAGAAATAACCGTCGACGGTGTGCCGCTGCATGCCCAATCCCAGGCGCAGCGCGACAGATTCCGTTCCGAGAAGGTGGGCATTATCTTTCAGGATTTCCATCTCATGGCTTCGCTTACGGCCAGGCAGAATGTGGAGCTTGCCCTGCCGGTAAGCATGTCGAAACCGCGCAGGCGGGAGCTCACGGCCCAGTGGTTTGAACGAGTCGGGCTGGCCGACCGGATGAATCATCTTCCCGGCCAGTTGTCCCGCGGACAGCAGCAAAGGGTCGCAATGATCCGGGCCTTGATCCGCAGTCCGAAAATCGTGCTGGCCGATGAGCCTACGGGAAGTCTGGACCGGGAAACGGCCGAGGACGTGATGCGGCTGCTCCTTGAGCTTACCGCGTCCGAGAACGCGACGCTGCTGGTCGTGACGCATGATCTTGAACTGGCGGCGGGCTTTCGGACAAGGACGCACATCGGGGAGCTCAACGAGTGGTACACGCCCAAGGAAGCGGTCCGTCCGGCAGACGGGCCGGGGCGTGACACTGCTTCGTCGTCAGACATGGACGAAGCGAGGCGGACTCCCGGCTGGAAAGGGGAAAAGCTGGGATGAGTGTCTTTCAGGTTATTTGGCGCAATGCGCTTCACCGTAAAACGTTGTCGGTCCTGACGATGCTTTCCGTCGCCCTGACGGCCGCTTTGCTGCTGTTCGTACTGATGTGGAACGAGGGCGTGGAGAAAGGCGCCGAGAAAGGATATGGTCCTTTCGAGCTTACGATGGGTGCGGAGGGGAGCAAGACCCAGCTTGCGATGAGCACTTATTATCACATCGGGGCGCCCACGGGGAATATACCGAACACCCTGTACGAACAGGTGAAAAAAGAACCCGAAGCGGAAGAAGTGTTTGCCGTAACGACGGGCGATAATTTGAACGGCTATCCCATCGTCGGCGTAGACGCGAGATATTTTGCCGTCCGGTACGGGGATAAGCAGCTCGCTTCAGGAAGCTTGTACGGCGGGCTCGGTGAAGCGGTTATCGGCTCGCATGCGGCACGTACGCTCGGTCTGAAGGTGGGAGACACCTTCAAGGGCGGGCACGGCCTCGTTCATTCCGCCGAAGAAACGGGAGAGCATGCGGAAGAGCACCATGAGGAAGAGAGCGGCTCGCATGCGAACGCAAGTGATGGAGGCGAACATGCGGGCGGGCAAGGCGGACATGACGAGCATGAAGGGCATGAAGCTTTCATGTACAAGGTTGTCGGCGTCCTGCCGCCTCTGCATTCTCCCGATGACCGTGCCGTGTTTACGACACTCGACTACGCCTGGGCGGTCCACGGGGAAGCGGCGCAGCAGGAACGCGAAGTGACCGCGCTTATGGTTAAGCCGAAGTCGCTTCTCGGCGCCCAGTCGCTGAAAAATAAATACGACGCGATGACAGGCCTTCAGGCCATGTATACCGGCAAAGCTGTCGCGGATGTCGTAAATGTGGTGGATAAAGGCACCCAGGTCGTCCAGATCGTTACGTACCTGTGCGTTCTTCTGGCCGCCTTGACCCTGCTGTTGTCTCTGCTGGCGGCCGCAAATGAACGCCGCAAAGATGTCGCCCTGCTGCGCCTGATCGGGAAGCCGGGACGCTATGTATGGATGGCGCTTGTCGGCGAAGGTGTTTTTCTGACCGCGGGAGGCTTGGTTGTCGGCCTTCTGCTCGGTCATGCCGCCGGGGCGGCGGGGAGCTCCCTGCTGTTCGATTTCGCCGGCATCCAGATCGATCCGTGGTCGCTTGCGCCCGGCGAGCTGGTTCTGGCAGGAGGAGCCGTCCTGCTTGGCATAGGAGCGTCCGCGATTCCGGCCTGGCAGGTTTACCGGGTGGACCCGTTGTATCTGTTCCGTTCCTGAGCCGGAGCAAGCGACAGGGGCGCTCCTGACCGTAAAAACCCTAAAGGCTTCACAGCAATTCCATTCGTTTATGTAGGAGGAGATTCATAGTGAACTATACCCGCACGCTCTTGACGATTCTCGCCGCCGCGCTCCTGACATCCGCCTGCGGCAAAGAAGAGGCGCCGAAGCCTGCCGCGCAGTCGTTCGGCTCCGCATCGGCCCCGCAGACGCCGGCCCCTACCGGCGCGGCCCCCGCCGCAGTGACGGCTCCCGCGGGCAGCGCCGCGCCGGAGGCGGCGCCTGCGCCGGGCACAGGCGCTGCGGGCGGACCGCCGCCGTCCGCCGGCGAGGCCGCCGGAGCGTCTACGGCGTCCGCAATGCCCGCCTCGGCGCCGCGGCAGAGTCCCGCGCCGGGCGCGGCAGCCCCGGGCGGCGCCGTATCGCCGTCCGCGGCCCCTTCCGGCGGAGCGCCCGCCGGAACCGCACCTGCGGCAAGCGCGCCGCCGCAGAAGAACGCGTCCGCCGGGACCGGCACCGCGGACAAGACACAGGCCGCCGCGAAGCCGACGGCGGCTCCGGCCAAATCTTCGTCCCCCGTGCTGAAGTGGACGGAGTTCTTCGACGACGAGAAGCAGGCGACGCCGTCGGATAAGTTCTGGGATCTCAACGGCAAAAACGTGGAGATCCGGGGATTTATGGGCGAAGTCCTGTCCTTCGACAAGCACTGGTTTCTGCTTATTCCGGCTCCCGGAGCGGAATGTCCTTTTGACAACGGCGACGAGACGTACTGGAACAAGATTATGATCGTATTCGTGCCAAAGGAGACGAAGCTGCGCTATACGTCAGGCCCCCTCAAAATCAAGGGAAGACTAGACGTCGGCATCAAAGTCGACGAGTCCGGCTACAAAACGATGTTCCGGCTCTACGACGCTTCTTTCGAATCGATAAAAGAATAGCATGTCTCCGTTTCCGCCCGAGGATTGGCTCTAGCCAGCATTTCCCGTTTGCGATAAACTGGAAATAAAAAGCGTGTCGATACCGGGCGGAAATGCCGTTCCACGCTCCACGCGGCACGGCGGGACGGATGCCGGAATTCCCGGATATGGGGATGGCGAAGCGTAAAGCTTCACCGCAGGCCGGGGCAGTCACAGCTCCGTTATCCGCCAAGGTGTCGTCCGAATACAGGGGGATCGCAGATGTCGAACAAACCGTTATCTATGGGAATCATACTCGTCGGGGTGGCTTTGGTTCTGCTGCTCGGAAAAATCGGCTTTTTCACGTTTATCGGGGCGCTTCTGTGGCCGCTTGTGCTTCTTGTGCTGCCCGGACTCGTGCTGCATGCCCTCGTCTTCAACCGGACATTGCCGTCCGCGGCAGTCTTTCCGGGCGGCGTTCTCGTTACGTACGGCATTCTCTTTTTCCTGTGCAGCCTGTTCGGCTGGGGGCTCATGTCCATCCTGTGGCCGGGTTTCATTTTCGGAATCGCGGTCGGTCTCTACGAACTCGTTTATTTCGAAAAAGGCCGGGATAACGGGCTGCGGGTGATTGCCATCGCGCTGGCGCTCGTCTCCGTTGTGCTGCTGCTCTTCAACCTGGTGTTTACGGTAAGCATCTACGTGTTTATCGTCCTCCTGCTGGCGGCCGGCGCCGTACTGATCGTATCGGGCAAAAGAATCTGGTAACGTGTAAAAAAGTGTGGAAATCGGAGGAGAAATACCTCTTTTACTGCCGAAAAACCTTGCTTTTAGAAGTTCTATCGCGTATAATCGGAACGTTGTAGCGTCGGAATGCATCCGGCGCTTATTTTGAAACAGAACCCGGTCGGGTGCTTCTACGGTTCTCGCAGCCGTCCCGGCAGACCGCCCGGTATACAAAGCTGTCCCAGACAGGCATGTTCCCCGGAAAGCCGAAGCTTCGGCTTACGGCCTTTCCGCGTCACATACGGTACCACAACGTTTATGTCAAGCATCATGGCTTTGCCCATTCAATAAAAGCGCGCTGCGCCCAAGGAGAGAGGACCTACCTTTATGTTTCCCAGAGAGAAAATCCGCAACATCGCGATCATTGCCCACGTTGACCACGGTAAAACCACGCTAGTCGATAAGCTGCTTCAGCAATCCGGTACATTCCGCGAGAACGAAGCCGTTCAGGAACGCGCCATGGATTCCGGCGATTTGGAACGGGAACGCGGCATCACCATTCTTGCCAAAAACACGGCCATTAACTATAAAGACCACTTGATCAACATCATGGATACTCCGGGTCACGCCGATTTCGGCGGCGAAGTGGAACGGATTATGAAAATGGTTGACGGTGTTCTTCTGGTCGTCGATGCTTTCGAAGGCACGATGCCGCAGACGAAGTTCGTGCTCCGTAAAGCACTCGAGCAGAACCTGACTCCGGTCGTCGTCGTGAACAAAATCGACCGTCCGAACGCCCGTCCGCTCGAAGTTATCGACGAAGTGCTGGATCTGTTCATCGAGCTCGGCGCCAATGACGATCAGCTGGAATTCCCGGTTGTATACGCATCCGCCCTGCAGGGCACGTCCAGCCTGGATCCGGAGAAGCAAGGCGAGAACATGCTGGATCTGTACGAGACGATCGTCAGCCATATCCCGCATCCGACCGAAAGCGTGGACGAGCCTCTTCAATTCCTCGTTACCCTGATGGACTTCAACGAATATCTCGGAAGAATCGGGATCGGCCGTGTGAACCGCGGTATCATCAAGCAGGGCCAATCCGTAGCGGTTATGACCCGCGAAGGCGGCATGAAGCAGGCGCGCATCGAGAAGCTGTTCGGTTTCCAAGGCTTGAAGCGCGTGGAAATCGAGCAGGCCGGCGCCGGCGACATTATCGCGATCTCCGGTATTAAAGACATCAACATCGGCGAAACGATTGCCGATCCGGCTAACCCGGAAGCACTGCCGGTTCTGAAAATCGACGAGCCTACGCTGCAGATGACGTTCATCGTCAACAACAGTCCGTTCGCGGGCCGCGAAGGCAAATGGGTGACTTCCCGCAAGCTTCGCGAGCGTCTGTTCAACGAGCTGGAAACGGACGTTTCCCTGCGCGTGGAAGAAACCGACAGCCCGGATATGTTTATCGTATCGGGACGCGGCGAGCTTCACCTCGGTATTCTTATCGAGAATATGCGCCGTGAAGGCTTCGAGCTTCAAGTTTCCAAGCCGGAAGTCATTATCCGTCAAATCGACGGCCAGAAAATGGAGCCGATCGAGCGTCTTCTGATCGACGTACCGGAAGACAGCATGGGCGCCGTTATGGAAAGCCTCGGAACGCGCAAAGCCGAAATGGTGAACATGGTGAACCACGGCAACGGCAACGTCCGTCTGGAGTTCCTGATCCCGGCCCGCGGCCTGATCGGGTACCGGACGAACTTCCTGACCCTGACACGCGGCTACGGTATCATGAACCATGCTTTCGACAGCTACGGCCCTTATGCCGGCGCAGGTGTCGGCGGCCGTCACGAAGGCGTGCTCGTGTCCATGGAGAACGGTGTAGCCACCACTTACGGCCTGATGTCGATCGAAGACCGCGGTACGCTTTTCGTAACGCCGGCTACCGAAGTGTACGAAGGCATGATCGTCGGCGAGCATACGCGCGATAACGATATCGTCGTTAACATTTGTAAAGAAAAACAGCTGAACAACATCCGTTCCGCAGGGAAAGACGATACCGTTAAGCTGAAAGTGCCGAGAATCTATTCTTTGGAGCAGGCTCTCGAATATCTGAACGATGACGAGTATTGCGAAATCACGCCGAAGTCGATCCGTCTTCGCAAGAAGATTTTGAACAAGAACGAGCGTGAACGCGCGGAGAAACAGCGCAAAACCGCTGACGCCAACGCGTAAACAATTGAATCCATCTTTTCACCCACGAAGGGAAATAAGCGGGAATTTGTGTTCCTTCGCCTTATTTCCCTTCTTTTTTAACTATACAAAGGGGGTTGCAGCGATATGTATCAATGGTTTGCCGAAAATTTTTGGCTGACGTGCCTCATTATCTTTATCATGATGTCTTTCGTGTATAACAAGGTTTTCCGTACACGCAGACTGCCGGTTTTGAAAGCGCTGATCGTTTACCTCTTGCTTGCGCTGGGTTCGTTTATGCTTACGTTTTTCCAAGTGCTCGGACCGCAAATTCCGATTGTCCCTTCGCTCGCCGTAGCGATTTTACTTATGGTGATTCTGCGGATCCGTTATTTTGTCGAAGGACGGCGCAAAAAGAACGACTCCGGACAAACGGGCCGGTAACGAAGACAAGGATATACCAATATTCTAAACCGGGGGGCCGAGAACGATGACGCTTCAGGACGCTCTGTTCAACTGGCTGCAGATCCTCATTGTGGCCGAGGCAAGACCTCTAGATGAGGCGGCCCGCAAAACGGCCGACTTTTTCGAAGAGATTTTGCGGGAAGATCATGGTTTAAGCGAATTTGAGAAAACGGAGGCGGATGAACATCGTCTTCGGATCGATTATGTGCGGGAGGGTGAGAAGCAGTCCGCCTTCTTCGATCGTGAGCAAGCCCAGCGCCTGCTGGCCGATATCGATTCTAACCCCAAGTATAACGAATAGCGGACTTTTCGCGTCCGGATAGACAAGGATGACATATCTTCCTTGTGGAGACGAATACAATGATTGTATCTGTCGCTAAAGGAGTGTGAATCCGTATCTGACCGCTGCTGTACATAGCGTGAAGCTTTTTCCGTGTGATATACTGAGATCAGGCGGGCCTTGGTTCGCTAACAGCACTTATTTAAAATGATGCAGGAGGCGCTGCAGGCATGGCAGAAGAAATTACAGCTCTCTCGGAACAATTGATTGCGGAATTTCAAAAGGAAAAGCTCGTCCTGCTGCATACGATCGACTCGGAAACGGGAGCGCCCACGGCCAATGCCATTTCGTGGGTATATGCGCCGGACCCGGGGAGAATACGCTTTGCTGTTGACAAGCGTTCCCGTCTGATTGCCAACTTGGAGAAAAACCCGTCGGCTACCGTTACGATGATTGCCGCGGGGACCGTACACGCTATTTACGCGGAAGCCGCGCCGGCAGCCGAAGTTCTTGAAGGGGTTCCCTTCAAGCTGGCCTGCTATGATCTGAACATCCGTGCCGTCCGCGACGCGATGTTCTATGGCGCCCGTATTTCCGTAGACCCGGAATTCGAGAAAACGTATGACAAACGTGCAGCCGACAAGCTGGACGGACAAGTATTTGAAGCGATGAAAAAAGCCTAGGCACTTTTGTGCCCGGGCTTTTTGTCACTTTGGCGCTTTGTCTGAAAATGCCGTTTTCTGCGGAATCGGGGAATGCGGATGAGCTGAACAATAACCGGAAGCCGCCCGGAATCGATCTGCGGAAAGGGAGCAAACCTGTAGCTTTTCCTCCGGGGCCGTATCGTGGTAACCCCGTAAACATTACAGATTCGGGAGGGAATTTCGGGAATGAAAAAAATTTTCGTGCTCGATACCAACGTACTGCTGCAGGATCCGAACGCGATGTTTTCTTTTGAAGATAACGAGGTCATCATACCGGCCGTTGTGCTGGAAGAAATCGATTCCAAGAAGCGTAACGCCGACGAAATCGGACGCAATGCCCGGATGGTTTCCAGACTGCTGGACGCGATGCGGGCACGGGGGCGGCTGCATGACGGAATTACGCTCGACAGCGGAGGCAGCCTGAAAGTGGAGCTGAATCACAAGAGCTTCAACAAAATGCAGGAAGTCTTCGCCGAAGTGACCAACGATAACCGGATTATAGCGGTGGCGCTTAATTACCGGACGGAGGAACAGACGAAATCCGAGCCGCGCCCCGTTATCCTGGTCAGCAAGGATACGCTCGTCCGTATCAAGGCGGATGTGCTCGGTCTGACCGCACAGGATTACTTGAGCGACCGTGTCGTGTCCGATCATGAAATGTATGCGGGTGCCACGACGCTTCATGTTCATCCGTCCGTCATCGACGAGTTCTACTCGTTCCGGTTCCTGAGTGTGCCCGCGCTTAATCTGGGCTACCGGCTGAACCCGCACGAATTCGTCATTCTCCGGGATGAACTGGGCACCTCGAAATCAGCGCTGCTCAAAACGTCGTCCGACGGCAAAAAGCTGGAGCCGCTTTTCTTATCCAACGAGCCGGTATGGGGAATCGCCGCACGCAACGCTCAACAGCGGATGGCCCTGGAGCTGCTTCTGAATGACGACATTTCTTTCGTCACTCTCTCGGGCAAGGCCGGCACCGGCAAAACCTTGCTGACGCTGGCGGCGGGACTGCTCAAAGTGGAAGATGAGCGTAAATACAAAAAATTGACGATCGCTCGTCCGGTTGTTCCCATGGGGAAAGACATCGGCTACCTGCCGGGTGAGAAAGACGAGAAGCTCCGGCCCTGGATGCAGCCCATTTACGACAACCTGGAATTTCTCTTCGATACGAAAAAAGCGGGCGATATCGAGAAAATACTCGCCGGACTCGGCAGTATTCAGGTAGAAGCTCTGACTTATATCCGCGGACGCTCGATTCCGGGACAGTTCATTATTATCGACGAGGCGCAGAATCTTTCGAAGCACGAAGTGAAAACGATCGTATCCCGCGTAGGCGAAGGGAGCAAAATCGTTCTGCTGGGGGATCCCGGCCAGATCGATCATCCTTACCTGGACGCGGCCAGCAACGGTTTGACCTATGCGGTCGAGAGGTTCAAGCAGGAAGAAATCAGCGGACACGTGACACTGGAAAAAGGTGAGCGCTCCCATCTTGCCCAGTTGGCGGCCGATCTGCTGTAGCGCGCAAAAAAAGCGGCGGGGCTAAGCCCTGCCGCTTTTTGCTGTGCCTGCCGGAGATTTCCGGTCCGGCACTTCTTATTCAAGAGATGACAAAATCCACCGTACAGCCGTAAGCGCGGGCGGTCCGGCCCATCAGTTCGTCATGCTGGCGGTCCACCGCGAAATGAAGACCGTCCGCTTCGTGAAACCGGACGATCACGTATTCATCCATCTGCCGCTGCGCCAGCTCAGGTTCCGCTTGGGATGCGGTTTTCATGGGAGAATCCGGATCTTGCACTGCGCCTGTTCCGAGGCGGAAAACGGCGATGCCGGGTTCGTACAGGTAAAGGTGCCCGGCGCCGCTTTCAAAACCGTAATCCGAAAAATGTCCCGTCCGTTCCGCATGGGGAGGAAGCAGCACGAGATTCATCGGCTCGGCTTCATAACCGTGCCGGCTGACGAGCTCTTGCGCTTGCTTTAGCTCTTCCTCACGGTTAAAAATAAAGATTTCTTTATCCTGATCGAACAGTTCGACAATTTCCTTAAGTTCGGGATAAAACGGGGCGGAGTCTGCCGCCGATCCGTCTTGGCCGAAATCCACGATAAGGGCGGGTTTAAGCTGCATCGTCAATTCCTCGCTTTCATATCCGGCACATTCACGTTCACCCGATGAAGACGATCCTTCATTCCGTGTATCTCGTCAGCCTTACGGACAATAAACACCGGTTCTGCAAAGCGGCGGATAATCCTCACGGGACCGGCTTACCAGTTCAGCCCGAGCTTAATGGCCAAAAGCCCGTCTTCGAGCGTAATTTGATCCACGGAAACGAAGGAGAACAGCTTCTTGGGATAAATGCGCAGATTAAATTCCTTTTCCAGTGATTTACCCGTTGTATCGGGCAGTTTAAACCCATTGAACACTAATTCCTGTACGCGGAAGGCGATGACGGGCTGGTCGCCGTCTTTTTCCATTTCGTATGTACCTTTAATGGAGACGTCCATATCGTCTTTGGTGCCGAAGGCCATGACACCGTCCGGCTTGAACTGGAACGTGAGATCGTCGAACTTGCTGTCTTTGCTGCGCAAAAATGCGTTAAGCTGATGATCGGTCATCTGAAATTTGCCGCCGCCCTGTTCCAGGGTCAAATGGCTGTCTTTGCCGCCGGGTGTGAGAAGTTCCGGGAAATAATCCATCACACCGGCCAGCGAGCGGAAATAAGTACGGAACAAAGGCAGTCCTTCCTGTTCCCAGCGCCCGTTGAGTTCCTGGATCAGTGCGAGAATAAGTTCGCTTCTTCCGCTGGCGTCAAGCTCCCGGTTCAGTTCGGACTGGAGGGCGAGAATCCGCTCTTTCTGCTTAATATAATTCTCTTTGGTTTTCTGCAGATCGGTGCGCTGATTCGCCAGTTTCGTTTTCATCGTGCCCAGTTCACGGTAGGCGTCCTGGTGAGCCGTGAGCGAACGGTGATCATGATCAAGGATGATGTCCAGATACTCGTACGTTTTGAGGAGATCCGGCAGCGAACGGACCGACAGCAGGACGGACCAGATCGATTCGCGCTCTCCGGCATAGTAGGAGCGGATGACCTTGCCCGCTCTTTTTTTCGCCTCTTTAACGATGATTTCCTGGGCGGCGATCTTTTTCTCTGTTTCGCTCATTTGATCGCCGAGTTTGACGTCTTCCTCCGCTAGGCGGTCGATTTCACGGTCGATTTCATGGACCGTTAGCCCTTTCTGCAAGAGCGCTTCGGTCTCTTTCTTTTCCGCTTCCGTATATTCCGCACGAACCGGAAGATAGAGAAGACTTGTCCCGAGCAGAAGGGTACAGATGGTGAGGGAAAACTTTTTCAAAATCATGTGCCGACCCCTTTAGTTCCGAAATTATCCCATTTTATGAAGATGGGTTCAAAAAAATACTTACCTCCCGCCGGCGGAAAGTAAGCAGCATGCTCTATTGTTCGCCGCCGCTGCCAAGACGCTTCAAAACTTCATCGACAGACTTTGTCTGCCGGGGCAGGGGCTTGCGGAATTCGGGCACCCGGTTCACGGCGTCGAAAGTCTGACGGAAAGAGAAGGTCTGGGCGGATGCGGAGGATTTATTTCCTCCGGGGCCGGTAAACTTAAAGTCCATTTCGAGCTTGCGCAGGAACCCTTCCTTATCGACAACGACCGTCCATTTTCCGGGAGCGGACAATTTAAACGAGCTTGCCGAGCGCCGGAATTGTGCGGCCTGGGTCTCGGTAATCAGTCCGTTTGATTCCAGAACCTCCAGCAAGCGGGGCAGCTTCTCCTGAAGCTTCTTATTCCAGGCGCCGGCGCTCATCCTGGTCACGGAGGCGGTATACGACCAGGCATCCGAACCGTCTGCCAGCTTGACTTCCCCGTCACGCTCAAACCAGGCTTCGTCGGCCCCTTCCTCCAGGAGCTTGGACAAATCGGAAGAAAGCCGTGAAAGGCGTTCCGGCACGGGAGAAGCCGAAGGTTTCGAATCCGCGCCTCTCTTGTCCCCGGCGGAAGCGGGAGATTCCGGAGGCAGCCCCAGCGATGTTACAAAATATTCGTTTTCCGGGTTGAGAAGTGGCATATGAAAAAACAATTTGTTATCTTGGAAAAGAAGAGGCACGGTAAGTTCGGCCGAACCGCTGCGTGAAGCCGCTTTAAGATCGGATTCCCACCGGATCGGGTTCAGGGATGCGGCGCCTTTCCATTCCAGCCTGCTGTCTTGGAGAAAAGAGAAGAACTGCCCGGACAGAGTGGACGAATCTCCTGCCGCAAGCCCGTCCAAATGAAGATCGGCCGCGCCCTCGAAAGCGAAGGCGTTCATCTCCGCCTGCTTGTGCAGGGCGCCTTTGACGGCAGCCTTGGCGGCTTCGCGGTCCGAACAGCCGGAAATGAGAACGGCGGGAATGGCGGCGGCTATAGAAAGTGAAATGAGTGCTTTGAACATGCAGGAAATCCCCTTCCTTTTCTACCTTTTCTATTATATCTATTCAGGTTCTATTTGTCTTTATCCCTACAATTTTCCTGGAGGCGAGAAAATGAGCGGATTTAACGGTTCCGGGGGCAATCCTCCGGGAACCGGAGAAACTGCGGCAGATGCCGGTCATCCGGAAATCGTCGCGATTTTGAGAAGAAAAATAGAAGAAGAGGGACCTCTTCCTTTTCTGGACTATATGACGATTTGTCTCTACCACCCGGAGTTCGGCTATTACCGCCGCGAAGAACCCAAAATCGGACGCGAGGGCGATTTTTACACGAGCTCCAACCTGGGGAGCTTCATGGGCGAGATCATCGCCGGCGAGCTGCTGGCTTACGCCGGGGACATGCCGTCGGGCGGACCCGTCGAATTCGTCGAATTCGGCGGAGGCACGGGCCGCCTCGCCCGGCACGTGCTGGACGCGCTGCGCAGCCGCAGCCCGGAGCGGTACGCGTCCGTTTCGATCACGTCGATCGAATCGAGCGCGTACCACCGCGCCCTGCAGCGGGAGACGCTGCGGGAGCATGCGGACCGCCTCCGGTTTCTGACGGAGGCGGAGTGGCTTGCCGAGCCGGCCGGCGAGGGCGTGTTCGCCGTCGCCAACGAGCTGGCGGACGCGATGCCGGTGCACCGCGTCCGCTGCCGGGACGGCCGGCTCGAGCTCGGTGCGGTCGGATGGGACGACAGCACCGGGTTTACCGAGCGGTGGCTGCCGCTCGGGGAAGATCACCCGGCCGCGCTGCATCTCGGCCGCGAGGGCATCCGCCTGGCCGACGGGCAGCAGGCGGAAGTGAACCCGGGCGTGGGGGAGTGGATTACCCGCGCCGCGGGGCGCATCGGCAGCGGACGGCTGCTGATGATCGACTACGGCGATACCGCCGCGGAGCTCTATGCGCCCCACCGGATGAACGGGACGCTGATGTGCTACCGGCGGCATATCGCCGATGACAATCCTTACGCCGCCGCGGGGCGCAAGGATATAACCGCGCACGTCGATTTCACGGCGTGCATGCGTGCGGCCCGGGCGGCGGGATGGACCGTCGCCCGGTACGAGACGCAGCGCGAGTTCCTCGTGCGGGGCGGCATTCTCGGCCGGCTCGTGGAACATGCCGGCCGGGATCCGTTCAGCCCGGAAGCGAGGGCGAACCGGGCGATCCGGCAGCTGCTCATCAGCGACGGGATGAGCGAGCTGTTCAAGGTGCTGACGCTCCGGCGAGAAGAGGGTTGAATCCGCGCTTGATGTTCGCGGATACCGGTTTTCCGGGCAAGGGATATGGCGATGCAGGCAGGGCCTGCCTTTTTATATCATTGATAGATAAATCCGTGATAGGTCAGACAGCGCGGGCCGGCCGCCGGTTATTTTGGCTCGTTAAGCTGACTTTAGACACGGGAAACGAGACGGCAGGACACGATGGCGAGGCAGGGATTAGTAAAACGGGAAATTTCCCCTGACCCTCGTATATCGAGCTTGTTTTGGGCCCGGTTGGTTCTTAAGTAGAGGCACGGAGTGCGTGCGTACAAACAAGCTTAGTTCAGGAAGCGAGAAACGGTTGGCGGAGCGGGCGATAGGCCTCCGTGTCCAACGAAAAAAAGGTGATCCGCGAGTTCAATCGCGAATCACCTTTTTTGCTCAAGCGCCGTATGTAATTAGAGCGGCATTTTGAACACGGACCAGTACGTGAATCCGGTAAACGAAATAACCATATAGCCCCAGAACAATACGATGTATGTACGCTCCGACAGCTTCAGATAGCCAAGTAGTACGAATACGACGGTTTGAAAAAAGAACAGCATGGACATGGGATACATTTCTCCCGCCAGACTCATCAGGGCGATCACCAGAGTCCAGAAACCCAGAACTCGGAACATGCGATCCATGAAAAACTTCCCCCTCTCCTACCACGATGCGAAATAATCTAATCTTCATTATACCCAGCAGACCCTATAGTGTAAACATCCAATCGTCCACCTTTGTTAAAAAGTTGTGACAAGCATTGCCAGTTCGGGTGAAATCTCCCGTGGTTGTCTCTTAACCGGTCTTCTTTTTAGGTATGAGTGTCATAAAAAATGGAAATACCAAATAGTATCAAATAGATTCTATGAAATCTGCCAGGGGCATAGAGATATTACGAGCGGAGCCGTTCACGGATAAATCTCCTGCCCGGCTTATGAACGGTCCGGCCGATTGGGCGTGGAAGTCGAATGCGCGGTAGGACGTGATCTATTTTGGACAATAGGTTAGGAGGATTGTAAAACATGACGGCAATCAGGCAGGATGCTTGGAGCGATGAAGATGATTTGATGCTCGCGGAGGTAACGCTGCGCCATATCCGGGAGGGCAGCACTCAACTGGCCGCGTTTGAAGAAGTGGGGGAGCGTATCGGGCGGACGGCCGCGGCATGCGGGTTCCGGTGGAACAGCTTCGTACGCAAAAAATACGAGGCCGCCATTTCCATTGCGAAATCCCAGCGGCAGAAAAGAGCGCAGCAGAAAAAGCATGCGGCCGTTTCTACTATTTCCGGGGGAGCTTCGCTTGCCGTTCTGGACGTTCTGGATCCGTCAGGCCGCGAAGTAACGGAAGAGGCTCTTTCCATTGATGCGGTAATCCGCTTCCTGCGGCAGTGGAAGCAGACATATCAGGATCTGATGCGTCATATCAAACAGATGGAGCGCTCTTTGAACGACAAGGAAGAGGAGCTTTCCAAATACCGCAGAGAGAACGAGCAGCTCAATAAGCAGGTCAATGAAGTTGAAACCGATTACCGGGTTGTCAACGATGATTATAAGGCACTTATCCAAATTATGGACCGTGCCCGGAAAATGGCTTTTTTAGTAGAAGAAGAGGAAGAGAGCAAGCCGAGGTTCAAGATGGACGCAAACGGCAATTTAGAGAGAATAGATTAAAAATCTTCCTGGGAATCCTTCCGGTTTACTGCCGGGGGGATTATTTTTTTTTGAGGCGTCAAGAAGGATTCCGCCGCCCTTGCGGTGAATGGCTGAAAAACGGCAAACCATGCAGGCAGGAATAAGAAGCGGAATGCAAAATAAGATGAAGGAGTGGGAGCCATGCGGATAGAAGTTGTCGGAGGCGGCTCGCTGGGACTGCTGTTTGCGGCCAAACTGGCGGCAGCCGGCTGCCGGGTGAAGCTGGTTACGAGGAGCAGGGAACAAGCGGAAGCCGTAAACAAGAGCGGTATCCGTGTGGAGGGCCGGACGGAGCTAAAAGCTGAAGTTCCCGCAATCGCTTTTCGGGATGCCATGAGCGGTTTGGAATCCGCGGATGCATCCGAAGGGAGGCTTATTCTCCTGGCGGTAAAACAGACGGCTATTACGGAAGAATTGGCTGCTTATCTGATTTCTTCCATGGAGAGTGGCGCGGGGCTTGTTTCGCTGCAGAACGGGATCGGCCACTGGGAGAAGCTCGACAGCGAGAAAGCCCGTCCTTTCATGATCCAGGCCGTGACCACGGAGGGGGCAAGACGTTTGTCGCCATGGGAAGTGGCCCACACGGGCCGCGGCTGGACACGGATCGGCCGTATTCATGACAAGGATACGGAACCGTATCCGGTGAAGACTCCGCAAATAAATTTGAAAACGGTTGGAGATTGTCTGGAGCAAGCAGGATTTGACGTTTGTGTGTCGAAGAGTATAGAGCGCCATATATGGAGCAAGCTTTTGATCAATGCGGTGATTAATCCGCTGACGGCTCTGCTCCGGATTCCTAACGGGAAACTGCCTGAGACTTCGGACTCACTGCTGCTGATGAGGCGGCTCTTCGAGGAAGGAAGGGATCTGGCGCTTACACAGCACGTGACGGTGGAAGAATCTTTATGGGACGAAATCCTGGAAGTTTGCCGGAAGACGGCTGTCAACCGATCTTCGATGCTGCAGGATATTGCGGCGGGCAGGACGACGGAAATTGAGGCGATCACGGGAAGTCTGCTCGGTATTGCGGAGCGGGCCGGGATGTCCGTGCCCACTCATGAAACCGTATACCGGCTGATTAAAGCTGCGGAGCAAAGTGGGTGATGATGGGATTGGATTCATTCATAGACGGATTATCCAGCATATATGCGGTACTCGCTATGCTCCCTTTTCTTTCCTTTGTAATGATATGGATAATCGTATATATTGTAACCAAAGAAAAGAAAAAATCCACCCGGATTACTATGGATCTCACGACCTTCCTGCTGCTCGGCTCCGTCGCATCGCTGTGGAATTCTTTGTTCTCCAGCTCGTTCGGATTATGGTTTCTTCTGCTGGTCATTCTCATCGTTTTCGGGCTTATAGGCGGATACCAGAATGACAGGAAAGGGAAGATAGAACTGGGGAAATCGCTGCGCATCGTATGGCGTCTCAGTTTTATGGGACTTTCTCTTCTGTATGTCATGTTTATGGTGGTTCGCATGGGGACGGCTGTTCTGGGATAGCGGTCTCCCTTTTGCCGACATGAATTGACCGCAGTTCAACTAATTGCCGAATTAACGCTCTAAAGCAGTGCTGGCGCAGGTTAGGCGCGGTTCTGAAGTCTCAAATACTCGATCCTATGTAGAAAATTACAAGTAGATTTTATTGACCTTTGGTTGTATAATAGGTAATTAGTAACAGTTTAGCCTTTACAGCATTTTAACATTTTTGCAAGAGAAAGTTCTTTTTCATAAAAAGATTCTGGACTTCCTGACAAACTGTGTTATAAAATGTAACATGTAAGGGCGAAAGGCCGATATTGTCGCTTTAGCTCGGAGAAGTGCCTTAATTAGGGGAAGCGGTGTCATTGGAAAATTCAAAATTTTCCGTCAAACACCTTTAACCATAAGATTTATTATTCAAAGGGAGGAATAATTACCGTATGAAAGCTAAAAAGTGGGTTTCCACTGCGGTTGCACTGACGCTGGTCGGCAGCATCGCAGCAGGTTGTGGCAGTGACGACAAGGCAGCAACGGGGGATAACGGCGGTACAGACAAAGCAAATGCCGCTAAGCAAGAACTTCGCATTAATTTCAATGCTGAGCCACCGGTTCTCGACAGCTCCAAAGGTACTACAAATGCAGCGTTTACAATGCTCAACGCACTGAATGAAGGCCTCTACCGTCTCGATAAAGACGGCAAACCGCAGCCTGGACTTGCAGCTGCCAAACCGGAAATTTCCAAAGACGGCCTCGTTTACACCATTAAGCTCCGTGACGCGAAATGGGCCGACGGCCAGCCGGTTAAAGCAAGCGACTTTGTTTATTCCTTCCAACGTACTCTCGACCCTAGCACTAAAGCGCAATACAACTTCATGACGGCTTGGATTAAAGGCGGAAACGACATCATTAAAGCTAAGCCTGAAGAAGTAGAAGCTAAGAAAAAAGCTCTCGGCGTAAAAGCGATTGACGAGAAAACACTCGAAATTACTCTGGAAAAGCCGGTTACCTTCTTCGAAGATCTCCTTGCTTTCCCGATCTTCTTCCCGCAACGTGAAGATCTCGTTACCAAAAACGGTGAAAAATACGGCGGCGACGCTGACAAAATTATCGGTGCAGGTCCGTTCGTTCTGAAACAATGGAACCACGACCAAAACCTCGTGTTCGAGAAAAACCCGAACTACTGGGATGCTGCCAACGTAAAACTGGAGAAACTGACGGTTAACATCGTAACGGACTCCAACAGCTCCTTGAACCTGTATGAAACCGAAGAGACAGACGTAACGAACCTGAGCAGCGACCAGTTCAAAGCGAAGTCTCAAACGGACAAAGAAAACATTAAAGTGAAGAACGAATTGACTTCGATGTACTTCATGTTCAACCAGAAGAACAAAGTTCTGGCCAACGCTAACATCCGTAAAGCTCTGACGTTTGCCGTTGACCGTGACGCTTACGTACAGACGCTGGCCAACAACGGTACTGCAGCGGCAAGAGGTCTTGTAGCCGACGGTACTCAAGACGGCAACAAGAACGAATTCCGTAAAACAGCCGGCGACACGCTTCCGAAAGCAGATCCGGCCAAAGCGAAAGAATACCTGGCAGCAGGTCTGAAAGAACTCGGCATCGACAAACTGCCTGAACTGAAGCTTCTCGGCGACGAGCAGGGCTCCGGTAAGAAATCCATCGAATTCCTGATGGGCGAGTGGGAGAAAAACCTCGGCTACAAAGCAGTCGGCGAGCCTGTTCCGCACAAACTGCGTGTAGAACGTCAAAACAAAGGCGATTACGATATCGTTCTTGCACTTTGGGGCGCTGATTACAACGATCCGATGACTTTCCTCGACATGTGGGTAACGGGCAGCGAGTTCAACAACGTTTATTACAGCAACCCTGCCTATGACGAGAAAATCAAAGCCGCTGACAAAGAAGCGGATCCGGCTAAACGTTCTCAGCTGTTGGTAGACGCAGAGAAAATCCTGATGGAAGATATGGCTGTAGGGCCTGTCTATTCCCGTAAAGTTCCTTACCTCGTGCGCAACACGGTACAAGGTCTGATCCTTCCGAACTACGGTATGGAGTGGGATGTTAAAGGGGTAACAATCACGGAAGCGAAGAAGTAATTCTTCACCTTCCTCAGCTAGCTTAATAAGCAGCTAAAGTCAGAAGGGGACGCACCTCGCGGGACGTCCCCTTCCGGCTTCATTTTTCCAAAAGGAGGACCCTATGTGTTCAGATATATCCTACAGCGGCTATTCTATGCCATCATTACACTTTGGCTCGTCATCACGGTCACCTTCGTTCTGATGAAGCTGCTTCCGGGCGATCCGTTCGGAGAAGCTGTACTGAAGATGTCCAAAGAAAACTATCAGATTCTGCTAGCACAATACGGGCTCGACAAGCCGCAATGGCAGCAGTACCTGCTTTACCTGAAACATGTTATACAAGGCGATTTGGGGGTTTCCTTCCAATTCCCGGCGCGTGATGTGACAAGCATGATCAGTTCGGGTTTCAAACCGTCTTTTGAGCTGGGCATTTACTCCATTTGTGTCGCACTCGTGTTTGGTTTGTTGCTCGGTATTATCGCCGCGCTCAACCATAACAAATGGCAGGACCGCACGGCTATCTTCATCGCTGTTGTCGGTGTGTCCATTCCGTCGTTCGTTCTTGGACCGCTTCTTGCTTACTATGTCGGCAACAAGCTGGGCTGGCTGCCCGCTGCATTGTGGAAAGGTCCTTCCTACAAAGTTTTACCGACCCTGGCTCTATCGTTCGGTACGCTTGCCAACGTGGCCAGAATGATGCGTACGTCCATGCTGGACGTATTGAATCAGGATTATATCAAAACTGCGAAAGCAAAAGGTTTGGCGAGTCACACGGTTGTATGGCGTCACACGATTCGGAATGCCATCATGCCGGTTGTCACCATTATCGGACCGGTTTTTGCGGGATTGATTACCGGTACGCTTGTTGTGGAACAGGTTTTCTCCGTTCCGGGATTAGGTAAGCAATTGGTTAATGCGATCTACTCTAATGACTATACCGTTATTTCCGGTATGACCATTTTCTACTCTGCGATTCTAATTATCGTAATTCTTATTACCGACATCCTCTACGGTTACATTGACCCGAGAATTCGTCTGGGGAAAGGCGGGAAGTAAACTATGCAAAATCCAGGACAATCGACTGTAAACGCATCCGGTAAATTTGCGCCCTTGATTAAGGACGAACATTTACAGGAGCAAATCGTCCGCCCGTCGCTGACCTACTGGAAGGATGCTTGGCGTCGACTCAAGAAAAATCGACTGGCTATGGCCGGCTTGTTTATACTCATTCTTCTGACTCTCGTTTCGATCGTGGCTCCGTTCCTGTCGCAATTTGAGTATAGTGCGACGAATCCGTCCATCGCCAACCAGAAGCCGAATTCCGTACACTGGTTCGGTACCGACGATTTGGGCCGCGATTTGTGGACACGCGTATGGTGGGGAACCCGTATTTCCCTGTTTATCGGGATTGTGGCGGCTGTCATTGACTTGATCGTCGGTGTTATCTACGGCGGTATTTCCGGTTACTATGGCGGCAAAGTCGATTCCGTTATGCAGCGCTTTATTGAAATCATTTATTCCATTCCGTTCCTGCTGATCGCCATTCTCCTTATGATGGTGCTTAAGCCGGGCATTACGTCCATTATTATCGCTTATTCGATTACGGGCTGGGTACCGATGGCACGGCTTGTCCGCGGTCAAGTTCTTCAGCTTAAGGAACAGGAGTACGTTCTGGCTTCCCGCACACTGGGCGCCAACACGGGCCGGATTATTATGCGCCACCTGATTCCGAATGCGCTTGGTATTATCGTGGTTCAAATCACGTTCGTAGTTCCTTCGGCGATATTCGCGGAAGCCTTCCTGGGCTTCATCGGTATCGGTATCCGTCCGCCGCTCGCGTCGCTCGGATCCCTTCTGTCGGACGGTGCGGCTTCCATGCGTTACTATCCGTTCCGCCTGCTGTTCCCGACAGCTGTATTCAGTCTTATTCTGCTAAGCTTCAACGTGCTCGGTGACGGTCTTCGTGACGCGCTCGATCCGAAGATGCGTAAGTAAAGGGAGGGAGTACCTTGAGTAAGCCCAAAGAAAATATTTTGGAAGTAAAGGATTTGAAGGTCTCCTTTAACACCTACGCAGGTGAAGTTCAGGCGGTTCGCGGTGTCACATTCGATCTTAGAAAAGGCGAAGTGCTTGCAATCGTAGGGGAATCCGGCTGCGGTAAATCCGTAACCTCCCAAACGCTCATGCGTCTGATTCCTTCACCTCCCGGCGTTATCAAAGGAGGCTCCATCCTTTTTGACGGTAAAAAAGGCAAGGTGGATATCACCAAGCTTTCCAATAAACAAATGGAATCCGTTCGCGGTTCCGAAATGGGCATGATTTTCCAGGATCCGATGACATCGCTCAATCCGACCATGACCGTGGGCAGACAGATCAGCGAAAGCTTGATCAAGCACCAGGGCATGACCAAGGAGCAGGCGCGTCAGCGTTCGATGGAACTTCTCCGCCTCGTCGGCCTCTCCAACGTGGAAGGCCGTATCAAGCAGTACCCGCATGAATTTTCGGGCGGTATGCGTCAGCGGGTTATGATCGCCATCGCGCTGGCCTGCAACCCGAAACTTCTTATCGCGGATGAGCCTACAACGGCTTTGGACGTTACCGTTCAAGCCCAGATCATCGATCTGATGAGAGAATTGTCCATCAAAACGGGTTCTTCCATCATTCTGATTACGCATGACCTCGGGGTCGTGGCCGAAATGGCTGAACGCGTGGTCGTAATGTACGCGGGTAAAATCGTGGAAAAAGGAACCGTAGACGAGATTTTCTATGATCCGAGACATCCTTACACATGGGGACTTCTGAAATCCGTTCCGCGTCTCGATACACGGGCGGATGAAGAATTGGTCCCGATTCCGGGAACCCCGCCCGACTTGTTCGCTCCGCCGAAAGGCTGTGCGTTCGCGGCCCGCTGCCCTTACGCGATGAAAGTATGCGTGGAGGAAGATCCGGAACATACCCAGCTTTCGGCCGAGCACAGCGCAGCCTGCTGGCTGCTCCACCCGGATGCGCCTAAAGTCGAGCGTCCCGTTGAAGTAGGAGGGAAGCAGCATGTCTGATCAAACGATCTTATCCATCCGTAATATGAAGAAGCACTTCGACCTCGGCCAGGGCAAAATCCTGAAAGCGGTCGATAACTTCTCGATCGATATCAAACGCGGCGAAACTTTTGGTCTGGTTGGTGAATCCGGCTGCGGTAAATCCACGGCAGGACGCACCATTATCCGCCTTTACGAGGCGACGGACGGCGAAGTTATTTTTAACGGCGAGAACGTTCATAAACTGAGCGGCCGTAAAATGCGCGATTTTCACCGGAACATGCAGATGGTGTTCCAGGATCCGTATGCCTCGCTTAACCCGAGAATGACGGTCGGCAACATCATCGCGGAAGGTCTTGATATCCACGGTGTCGCTACCGGCAGCAAACGCCGCGAGCGCGTAGTCGAACTGCTGGATGCGGTAGGCCTCAACGCCGAGCACGCCGGCCGCTTCCCGCACGAGTTTTCCGGCGGACAGCGTCAGCGTATCGGGATCGCCCGCGCTCTGGCAATCGAACCGCAGTTCATTATTGCGGACGAGCCGATTTCCGCACTCGACGTATCGGTGCAGGCTCAAGTCGTCAACCTGTTCAAGAAGCTGCAAAAGGACCGGGGACTGACTTACCTGTTCATCGCGCATGACCTTGCAATGGTGAAGCATATCTCCGATCGTATCGGCGTTATGTACCTGGGGAATCTGGTGGAAGTCACCACTTCCAAAGAGCTTTATGCGAACCCGCTTCACCCGTACACCGAATCTCTGCTCTCCGCGATTCCGATTCCGGATCCGGAAATCGAGCGCAGACGCGAACGCATCATCCTGAAAGGCGAGGTTCCGAGCCCGTTGAATCCGCCTAGCGGCTGTCCTTTCCGGACCCGCTGCCCTAAAGCGATGGATCAATGCGCGGTCACGATGCCTCCGATGAAAGAAGTAGAGCCGGGTCATTTCGTGGCCTGCCACTTGTACTAATCAATAATTCCTCTAACATAGAACCGCCCGTCCGATCTCCGGTTTAGGAGATGCCGACGGGCTGTTTTTTGTGTGCTGCGGCTGCTGTGCCTGTGGCCGGCAAGATGGTCGTCTCTTGTTGTGCTGCTGTGCATGAGGGCTAGCAAGCTGGGGGGGCTTGTCGTTACTGCTACTATGCCTGGGGCTCGCAAATGCAAGCCGGCCATTACTTATCATACTGCTTCCATGGCTAGGGCTGACAAGGCGATCGGTTTTTGCCGTGCTGCTGCCCGTTCCTATGTTAACGTTACGCTTTAACCCGATACGGACGCAGCCCCGCGCATAGCCTCTTCTTGGCCTTCTTTTGTAAGCGTCTCTTCAGCGGCAGCCTGCTTCGGAAGCATGATGGTGTAGAAGGCGGCGACGACTAGCATAAGAAGACCGAGTACAATATAAATCCAATCCAGCGAAACAAACCTCGGGTAGAACAAGGCGATAAGTCCGAGTGCCAGAGACTGTGCTCCCATCATCAGCGGATCGATCCACGCGTTCACCCTTCCCATCATTTTGCCGTCCACCATTTGCGGCATCCAGCCGCCTATGGCTATGTTGGCGGGTGCGATTAAAATCCCCATAAGAAGAAAGCCGATTATAAACAGCCAGACGTCATGGATATAATTGCCTACGATCACCATAAGTCCGCTGGAGGCGACGCTGCCTATGATCATGACGTGCGGCTTCATTTTTTTGGCCAAAATAGTCCCGAGAGCACTGCCGGCCAGCACCCCGACACCCAGGCAAACGGAATAGAGCGAAGCGAATTTTTCATACTCGCCGGTTGCGAGTTTATATTTCAGCGTGAACAAGGGAAGGACGGCAAAGCCTCCGTTAACGAAACCGAAAAGAATAAATCCCGTAATCATGGACAGCAGTAGAGGCTTGCTCCAGATATACCGCATGCCTTCGGCAAAATCTCTCCAAACGGTTTTAACGCTCATATCCCGCCATTTCCCGGGTCCGTTAGGCTGCTCCACCTTCTCTTCAAAGCTGCAGGAACGGATAAGGAGAGCCGAGAGGATAAACCCCAATCCGTCGATTACGACGGCCCCCTCTACTCCGATCCAGTGATAAGCCAAAGCTCCGAGGGCCGTTCCGAAAAGCATGAACAAGCCGAACACCGTCTGGTTCAAACCGGCAGCCTGCATATACTGCTCTTTGGATAAAATGCCCTGTACAAGGCCGATCTCGGCCGGGGCGAAAAATTTTGCGACCGCGCTGCGAAGGAACAGAATCAGGAACGTGAGCGGCAAAATCTCCAAAAAAAGCGAGAGGAAGAGAAGGATGGTCAGCCCGATTCGGATATAATTGGAATATAAGCAAATGGACTTCCGATTCATCCGGTCGGCCGCGACTCCGACGATAAAGAACACGAATAAGGTCGGCAGGGAATACATCATCTCCGCCAGCGTCATATAGAAAGGCTGGGAGCTGAAGCGGTCGAGCAGGAAGAAGGCAAACGCCATATTTCCGATCATGGTGCCGAGCTGTGAAAAGAAGCTGGCGGTGAACAGTTTGACAAACATACGGTTTTGGAACACATTCATCGGTATCGATCCTTTCTTTTTTCGCGCGCTAGGTTCTTTATTCATAATAGAAGATATTGGAAGAATAGAAAAGAGGCGTTCGAATGAACCATTGCTGCAGCCTGAGACGGTAAGGGCTGTAGGTCTGCAGACCGAGAAGGAGGGACAGCCTTTTTTGTACCTGATATAAAAAAATTAGCAACTTCCATTTTGACGTCAAGGTCTTTGCCGTGTACAATCAATTAAGAGTAAAAATCCGACAGTGGTTACGGGGGAGGCGGCTGCAGAGAGATGCCGTGGAAAGCTTATCAATGGAAGAAGAGCCAACCTTTAACCGAGGATTACATCCATCATTTCGACCGTGTGTCGGCATTGTTTGATTATAATCCATGGGACAAAGGAAGTTTGCGCCGCCGCGCCGAAGCTGTCCGCCATACGGAAGCGAACCGGGCGGACCGGAAGCGTCTGGCCGAGGTGCTGATTGAATATAACCGCCGTATCGGCAACCGGGAGAAGGCGCTGAGTGCGGCTGCCGGTCTGGCCGAGGAAAATTCACTTACCGTGGTAGGAGGCCAGCAGGCCGGCTTGTTCGGAGGGCCGCTGCTTGTCATCTACAAAGCGGTTACCGTTCTTATCGCCGCCAGGCAAGCCCAGGCGGAGCTGGGCACGCCTGTCGTACCGGTATTCTGGATCGCCGGGGAGGATCACGACTTCGACGAAGTCGATCATATCCAAGTGCAGCGTCCCGAACTGGACGTACATAAACTATCGATCCGCCGCCCATGGAATCTGCGGACATCCGTCAGCCGCTGGCAGGCGGATGAGCAGACATGGGGGGAGGCGCTCCGCGCGCTGGATGAGTCGCTGCCGGACAGCCCGCATAAGACGGAGCTGCTGAGCCGGCTGCGCTCGTCCATGAACGGCCTGGCCACGCTCAGCGATACGTTCGCCGGCTGGATGGCCGCACTGTTCGGCGACAGCGGGCTCGTCCTCCTCGATGCGGACGATCCCGCTCTGCGCAAGCTGGAGGCGCCGATGTTCACGCGTCTCGTCGGCGGCAACGAGCATCTCGCGGCCGCCCTGATGCGCGGCCGGCAGGAGCTGGAGGCGCTCGGCTATACGCCTCAAGTGGACGTGACCAGCGAACAGTCGCATCTGTTCGTCATCGATCCTAGCGGCGAGCGGGTCCTGCTGCAGCGCAGCGGGGAAGGCTTCGCCGACAAGAAAGACCTGCGCGCCTACAGCAGGGAAGAGCTGCTGGCCCTCGCGGAGACGGAGCCGGAACGCCTCAGCAACGGCGTTCTTTCCCGCCCGCTCATGCAGGAGTTCCTGCTTCCGGTGCTGGGCACCGTGCTCGGTCCCGCGGAGGTGGCCTACTGGGCGATGACGCGGGAAGCGTTCGCGCTGCACGGCATGACGATGCCGATCGTCATGCCGCGGCTGGAGTTCACACTCGTCGAGGATGCCGTCACGAAATGGATGGACCGGTACGACCTGTCCATGGATGACGTTACGGCGGGTATCGACGAGCGCAGAGAGGCATGGCTCCGCGCGCAAAGCCCGTTCCCGGTCCGTGAACGGTTTGAAGAAGCGCGCGGGCGCGTGAAAGAGGTTTACACCCCGCTCGTGGACTCGCTGGCCGCAATCGAAGCGGGACTGCCGGAGCTGGGGCATACGAACCTCGATAAAATTCTTCACCAGATCGATTATCTGGAACGTAAGGCGGAACAGGCCCTTATCCGCCGGCACGATACGGCTTTATCCCAGTGGAAACGCATTGAGCTCGCTTTGATGCCGCTCGGTAAACCGCAGGAGCGGGTATATAACGTATGCGCCTATTTGAACCGATACGGGGATACGTGGCTCCGGGAGCTGCTGGATGCGGATTTGCCGATGGACGGGGGCCACTACCTGGTTTATATTTAACTAGACAGCCTATATAGTAGAAGATTTTAGCAATCGAGGAGGAATAGTTGGATGAACGCAGTAGAACGCAGCATTGTGGCGGATCAATCCCTGGCGCCCGAAGGGCATTTGAAAATCGATTGGGTTAAGGCACATATGCCGGTATTAAACCGTATCCGCGAGCAGTTCGAGAAAGAACAGCCGTTTCGCGGTCTTAAAGTAGCCATTTCTCTTCATCTGGAAGCTAAAACCGCTTATCTGGCGAAAGTCGTTCAAGCGGGCGGAGCGGAAGTGACCATTACGGGAAGTAACCCGCTGTCCACGCAGGACGACGTTTGCGCGGCTTTGGCGGAAGACGGCATTACCGTGTTCGCCAAGTATAATCCGGACCCGCAGGAATACAAAGAGCTCATGATCAAAACGCTCGAAACGAAGCCGGATCTGATCATTGACGACGGCGGCGATCTGGTGACCATTCTTCACTCGGAACGCAGAGACTTGCTTGAAGGAGTGCGCGGCGGGGCTGAAGAGACGACGACCGGCATTCTGCGCCTGAAGGCGCTCGACAAGGAAGGCCGTCTGGAATTCCCGATGGTGGCCGTGAACGATGCGTTCTGCAAGTACTTGTTCGACAACCGTTACGGAACCGGACAATCCGTTTTCGACGGGATCAACCGTACGACCAACCTGGTCGTCGCAGGCAAAACCGTTGTCGTGGTCGGCTACGGCTGGTGCGGCAAAGGCGTCGCGATGCGTGCCAAAGGTCTGGGCGCTCAAGTGGTCGTCACCGAGATTGACGCGATTAAAGCGGTTGAAGCCTATATGGACGGATTTACGGTTCTTCCGATGTCCGAGGCTGCTAAAGTCGGCGACTATTTCGTGACGGTAACGGGCAACCGCGATGTGATCCGGGGCGAACATTTCGAAGTGATGAAGGACGGGGCGATTTTGTCCAATGCCGGTCATTTCGATGTGGAGGTCAACAAACCCGAGCTGGCAGCCCAGTCTTCTTCCGTGCGTACGGTACGCCGTAATATCGAAGAATACCAGCTCAAAGACGGACGCAAAATCTACCTTCTGGCGGAAGGACGTCTCGTTAACCTGGCGGCGGGAGACGGTCATCCGGCGGAGATTATGGATATGACCTTCGCGCTTCAGGCGTTGTCGCTCAAGTACGTGAACGACCGTTATGAAGCGATCGGGAAGACCGTCGTCAACGTGCCTTATGAGCTTGACGAGCAGGTAGCGCGCTACAAGCTGGAGTCGCTCGGAATCTCCATCGACCGGCTTTCCGATGAGCAAAAGGCTTACCTGCAAAGCTGGCAGGAGCATTGATTTCTTGAATTGTCCTTGAAGAGCCTCTTGTTTCCGGTATCTTAACCGGAACAAGAGGCTTTTTTTATAAACGTATTTAGGAAAGAAATTGCAGGTAATTAAAGATAAAATTTTTCCGTCCATTTGCAACTTCCCGGATAAGAATGCGTCAAAAGGAATGATATAGAAAAATATGGATAATCATAGGGGGTCTTATGAAACACAACTATCCGGTAAGGGAAAGGAAGCGGAAACGGGACGGGACAAGAGACGGGAAACGGGACGGCTTTAGGAGAGCAAGGGGATTGATCGCGGCTCTGTTTCTAGGTGCCAGCTTGACGGGATGCAGCTCAGCAGATAAGTTGGTTTCCACAGCCGATCAGAAATCGGGGACCGCTGCAACAACTTCCGCGAGCACGGAATTAATGAAGAAAGAAGGCGCAGCCAAGCAAGCCGATGGAAACAGTTCCCCGGCACCTGCCGCCGTTAATCCGTCCTCAACTCCGGCAGCCGGGGACGGTTTTGACCGGAAGGTAATCTATAAGGGAAATCTCACAGCCGAAGTAGAGGACTACGCCAAAGCCCAGAAGGCTCTGCGTGAGCTGGTCACAGCGAGCGGCGCGTATATCCTTCAGTTCACCGAGGATAATACGTCTTCCGAAATAGGGGGCACGTTTACCATCAAAGTGGCGGCGGGAGGTTTTTCTTCGCTTCTTGACGGAATCGAGAAAATCAGCCCCACCCGGCAAAGAAACATAACGGGTCAGGACGTGACGGAGGAGTATGTGGACCTGACTTCCCGGCTTAAAGCGAAAAAAGTTGTGGAATCCAGGCTCCTGGCGTTTATGGAGAAGGCGACGAAGTCCGACGAACTTCTCGCTTTTTCCGCGGAACTCGGCAAAGTCCAGGAAGAAATTGAAAGGATCCAGGGACGGATGCGTTATCTGGATCAGAACGTGGAATATTCGACGGTAGAGCTGAAACTGGTTCAACCGAAAGAAGGCTCTATTTTAAAAGGGAGCGGAACGCCTTTCGGAAAGCAGATCGGAAGTACATTTACCAAGAGCATTGACTTTATCGTGACGGTTTTAAAAGGCCTCGTCATTTTCGTGACGGCATTGCTTCCTGTCGCGGCCATCGCTCTGGTTATCGGACTGCCGGTTTATTTCGGAGTCCGGTCGAGAAGCAGACGCAGGATGAGACGAGTGGAGGCTCAGAAATTTGCACAAGCTTCCGAACCTCCTTCCGAATCTCAGAAGCCGGAATCCTTGCCCGAAAAAGGAACGGCCCCGGAAGAGAATACGGAACGGGTTCTGCAAGACGAATCCGCAGTTGCGGATAAAGAGAAAGAATGAATTATCCACAGCCTGGTGCTCTGCACCGGGTTTTTTTGTTTTTGCTGCCGACTTATCCACAAAATGAGAAAAATTAATTTTAACCGATTTATGCTTCTGAGAAGGATTTTCCGTGTAAATGAAGAAGTAAACATACTGAAGTGGAGAAAAGTGGTGCGAAGTGGGGCGAAAGGGGTGAGGGTCAATGTTTATGGGGGAATACCAGCATAACATTGACGAGAAGGGCCGGCTTATTATACCGGCTAAGTTTCGCGAAGCCCTCGGAGTATCCTTTGTCGTCACCCGCGGTTTGGACCAATGTTTGTTTGTGTACCCTAAGTCTGAGTGGAGCGTTCTTGAACAGAAGCTGAAAGCACTGCCGCTTATGAAAGCCGATGCGCGCGCTTTTACGCGTTTTTTCTTTTCGGGGGCCACGGAAAGCGAGACTGGACAAGCAGGGAAGGGTCAATATTCCGAACAACCTGGTGGAGCATGCCAAACTCGAGAAAGACTGCGTGGTGCTCGGCGTTTCCAATCGAGTCGAGATTTGGAGCAAGTCGGTTTGGGAAAGCTATTTTGAGCAGTCGGAACAGTCTTTTAACGAAATTGCCGAGAAGCTGGTTGATTTCGATTTTGACTTATAACATCACGAGTAAGCTCTGCGAGTTACTTAGGGAGGGAATTGGGTTTGTTTCATCACATCACCGTTTTGAAAGAAGAAGCAGTAGACGGTCTACACATACAACCTGACGGCGTATACGTGGATTGTACGCTGGGAGGGGCGGGGCACAGTTCCTTAATCGCCTCCAGATTGGGACCGGAAGGTCTTCTGATAGCTCTGGATCAGGACGATGCGGCACTTGCGAACGCCGAGCATACACTCGCGCCCTACCGGGACCGGGTCAAAATTATCAAAACGAATTTTCGCCGGATTGAAGAAGTGCTCAAGGATGAGCCGAGAGCATTCCGCGACGGGGCTCCGCAGGTAAACGGAATTTTGTTTGACCTTGGAGTGTCCTCGCCTCAGCTTGATGAGGCGGAAAGAGGGTTCAGCTACCACCAGGAAGCCGAATTGGATATGCGGATGGACCGCAGCACGGAGCTTACCGCCAAGATCATCGTCAACGAGTGGCCGGAGGCTGAAATCGCCCGCATCTTGTTTGTATACGGGGAGGAGAAATTTTCCCGCCGTATAGCGGGCGCGATTGTAAGAGCCAGGGCCGCCGGCCCGATCGAAACGACGAGCCAGCTCGTCGAGCTCATCAAGGAAGGCATCCCCGCAGCCGCGCGGAGAACAGGCGGACACCCCGCCAAGAGAAGCTTCCAGGCTTTGCGGATTGCCGTCAACGACGAGCTGGGGGCTTTCGAGGACGCGCTGCATCAGTCGGTGCGCTGCCTGGCTCCCGGCGGACGGGTATCCGTCATTACGTTCCATTCGCTTGAGGATCGTATATGCAAACAAATTTTTAGCAGCTATGTGGGACGGTGCACCTGCCCTCCTGATTTCCCCATGTGCGTATGCGGAAACACCGGTGTGGTGAAGCTTGTGAACCGGAAGCCGATTACAGCAGGTTCTGCTGAACTCGAACACAATACCAGAGCCAGATCAGCCAAATTACGAATCGCAGAAAAGCTGTAATCAGGAGGAACTTATGCCGGGATATATCCAAGGAAATTTAGCCGAAAAGTCGACAGCAACCAGTCAACGCGTGACCGTACGGGAAACGAAGAAAGTGATTGTCAAAAACAAGCCGCTGCCTGTTGGAGAGAAGCTCCTGTATTTGCTTCTGGTTATAGTCTGCGTACTCGTTGCGACGGGTATCGTATGGCGCTACACAACCATCTATCAGATCAACAGCGAAATTAAGACGGCGAAGACAGATATTACAACGCTCAAAGCGGAGAACGATGCCAACCAGCAGGAAGTTCAGAAGTTGAAAGACCCGGAAAGACTTGAAGCCATCGCGAAAGAAAAAGGGCTTAAGCCTGCCGGTGACGATCAGGTCAGACAGGTAACGCCTGGTTCGGGTCAAGCCTCCATAGATAAGAAAAGTTCCGTCGCGGCGGGTCGCTAGCGGACAGGTAATTTCGATTTGAGGTGGGGACGTACATGATTAAGAAAATGAAAATGCGCTCACTACTCATTGGAGGGTTTTTTACCCTTCTTTTTATTGTCTTTTTAGGCCGGATTTTGTGGATCCAGGGAGTGAGCGCCAGCAAACTTCTCACCGAAGCGGAGAAAAGGTGGGAAACGGATAGGGTCGTACCGGCCGAGAGGGGAAAGATTCTCGACCGGGAAGGCCGGATTCTGGCCGAGGAGGTTCCCGCTTATTCGGTTTCGCTGAATCCGAAAGTGATCTACCTGACAGGGCTGGCGGACGATATAGCGGCCGGTCTGACGGAGATTTTGAAAGACAACTCGGATTCACCCGACCTCTCCGGTAAAATCAAAGGTCTGGCCACGAAGAAAAGAGCGGTAGACCCCGCGGCTGCACAATCAAGTACAACGAATGCGGCCGGAGACGAGAAGAAAGACAGCAAGAAAGAGGCGAAAAAAGAGCCGAAGCCCGAGGATGCGTATCTTGTTAATGTCGAGGTCAATAACGAAGGCAAAAACATCGACAAAGCGAAGGCGGATCAGGTGCAGCAGCTCGTCAAGACGCTCCAGCAGAAATTGAATGAAAAAGATAAAAAGAAATACGGGACGCAGGCCGATGTGGGGATTTATCTTACGACCGGAAAGAAGCGTTATTACCCGGGCAATTCTTTGGCCGCGCATATTCTCGGATATACAAACCGTGAAGGCAAAGCGAGCATGGGCATCGAAGCGCAGCTGGACGACCAGCTCAAAGGAACACCGGGCTCGCTCAGCTACAACAGTGACAAGAACGGCGTCGAACTCGTTCAAAGCAAATCCGTCTTTGTGCCTCCCGTTAACGGGAATCACGTCAAGCTGACGATCGACAAAAACATCCAGTACTATATAGAGAACGCCCTTTCCAAAGTTATGGATCAATGGCACCCGAAAGGCCTGATGGCGATTGCGGCCGATCCGAAAACGATGGAAATTTTGGGGATGGCCAGCTACCCGAATTACAACCCGAATGAATTTTGGAAGGGCGGAGACCAGATTAATCACAACGTCCAGTCCCAGTATGAGCCGGGTTCCACGTTTAAGCTGGTTACGCTGGCGGCTGCCGTGGAAGAGGGAGTTTTCGATCCGGGCGCTAAATTTAAGTCGGGCTCGGTCCAAGTTCCCGGCCGAAAACCGGTTTTTGATCACAACAGAATCGGATGGGGGCCTATTACGTATCTAGAGGGACTCAAAAGATCCAGTAACGTGGCTTTTGTCAACTTGGGCTATAAAATGCTTGGTGTCGAGCGTCTGAAAGATTATATCGACCGGTTCGGTTTCGGTAAAAAAACAAATATCGATTTGTACGGCGAGGTTGCCGGCCAGACGAATCTTGCCTATGAGGTCGACTATGCGGCGGCTACGTACGGACAAGCATTGACGGCGACGGCCATTCAGGAAGCGGCCGCGTACGGAGCGATCGCTAACGGCGGTAAACTGATGTGGCCTCATGTCGTGAAGGAAATTATCGACCCGAAGACCCAGCAGCCTATTCAGAAAATAGAGCCTAAAGTCGTCGGACAGCCGGTTAGCGCAACTACGGCCAAAAAAGTCGGTGAATATCTGGAACAGGTAGTAGCGGATCAGGTTGTGGGGACCGGTAAAGACGCCTACATCGAAGGCTACCGGATCGCGGGCAAAACCGGTACCGCGAATAAGGTTATCCCCGGACAAAAAGGGTATGCCGCGAATAAGTGGGTCATTTCATTCGCGGGTTTTGCGCCGGTGGAAGATCCGCAGTTCGTTCTTATTATCATCGCCGACGAGCCTGAGCTCGGAAATAACTACCTGCTCGGCCACTATGTGGCGGCTCCGGCTTTTAAAGAAATTATGCAGAATTCCCTCCGATATCTGCGCATTCCATCCAGCAAGCAGCAGGCGCAGGTCACGCCGGTTCAGACGTCCACGCAGAAGGCGGTGGATTTCGGCAATATGACGGCGGCCCAGGCGAAAGCCGCGGCGGAACGCGCAGGGGTGGACATCGAAACCGTCGGCCAAGGGGCCAAGGTTGTAGCCCAGTACCCGAAAGCCGGCACCGAGATCGGTCCTTACCAGCGGGTATACCTTGCCATGCAGGCTCCAGCGGAAATCGCGGTACCGGATATGAAAGGCAAGGCGCTGCGAGACGCGCTTGAGCTGTGCGCGCTGCTCGGTATCCGCACCGCCAGCACCGGCGAAGGCTACGTGGTTTCCCAGGCTTTGCAGGGCGAAGGGACGGAACGCGTGCTTACGCTTCAGCTTCAGCCTCTGGGAGGAGAAGTTCTAACACCGCCGGAAGAGAAGCAGGCCGTCCCGGAAAAGTCCGAATAAGTCGGACGTGCCTGTTCTATCCCCTGCTTGTTCGGAATAGTCATGAGAAGAACAGTCATGACTTGTCTGGAAGGGGAGCGTATCCATGCGAGTGTCCAGCTTTACCGTGCGGCGCCGGTTGTTCGCCGCACTCATTTTGGGAACGGTCTTGTTCGTCGCTCTGATCATCCGGCTGGCGTACGTACAGCTGTGGCTCGGCCCCGGCTTGTCGGCCAAAGCGGAGGATTCCTGGCGGAGGGAGATTCCCTTTGCGGCCAACCGCGGCGAGATATGGGACCGCAACGGGGAGAAACTGGCGTATAACATCAGCACGCCGTCTGTAATGGCCATCCCGGTCCAGCTTAAAGATCCGAATGCAACGGCGGCCAAGCTTGCGGAAGTTTTACAGGCACCCGTCGATTCGATTTACAAGCAGATCACGAAGCGGGAGCGCATCAACGAGATCAAGCCCGCCGGACGGAAAATAACGCTGGAGAAAGCACAGGAGATTAAAGCGCTGAACCTGCCCGGTATTGTGGTAGCGGGGGATAACCGCCGCTATTATCCGTTCGGCAGTCTCGCGGCGCATATTCTCGGTTTCACGGGAACGTACAATCAGGGACTGACGGGTGTGGAGAGCAAGTATGACAAGCTTCTCACCGGTATCAAAGGCAATGTTTCTTACCTGGCAGATGCTGCCAATCGCAAAATGCCGGGTTCCACCGAACAGTATAGTGAGCCTAAAGACGGTTTGAACCTGCAGCTGACGATCGACCAGCACTTGCAGGCGGTGCTTGAGCGGGAACTGGACCAGGCTATGGTGAAATACCAGCCTAAGCATGCCATCGCTATCATGATGGATCCGAACAACGGAGAGATTCTCGCGATGGGAAGCCGGCCGACTTACGAGCCGGGAAATTTTGCGGAATATCCGGTCGAGACCTATAACCGGAATCTTCCGATCTGGATGACGTACGAGCCCGGCTCGACTTTCAAGATCATTACGCTGGCCGCCGCGCTGGAGGAGAAGAAAGTCGACCTGAAAAACGAAAGATTTCATGATCCCGGCGCGATTGAAGTCGGCGGAGCGAGGCTTCGCTGCTGGAAACGGGGCGGGCACGGGAGCGAATCGTTCCTGGAAGTCGTGGAAAATTCCTGCAACCCGGGTTTTGTCGTGCTGGGACAGCGCCTAGGCAAAGAGACACTGTTCGACTATATCAAGCGATTCGGCTTCGGAAGAAAAACCGGAATCGACCTCGGCGGAGAAGAAAACGGAATTATGTTCAAGCCTTCGCAGGTGGGACCGGTCGAGCTTGCGACGACAGCTTTCGGGCAGGGCGTCTCCGTAACGCCGATTCAGCAGATTTCAGCCGTTTCGGCGGCGATCAACGGGGGTAAGTTATTCAAGCCGCATGTCGCCAAATCATGGATTGAGCCCGAAACGGGCCGTGTGATAGAAACGGTTAAGCCGGAGCTGGTGGATACCGTAATCTCGGAAGCGACGTCGAAGCAGGTCCGCGAGGCGCTGGAAAGCGTCGTGGCGAAAGGAACCGGCGGCAACGCGTTCATTGACGGGTACCGGGTCGGCGGCAAGACAGGGACCGCCCAGAAAGTCGTAAACGGCCGATATTCTCCGAATGAGCATATCGTGTCTTTTATCGGATTCGCTCCGGCCGACAATCCGAAGGTGGTTGTTTATGCCGCGGTCGACGATCCGCAGAGCATCCAGTTCGGCGGACTGATCGCAGCCCCGCTGGTCAAAAATATTATGCAGGATGCGCTCCGGTACATGAAAGTGGAGCCGGACAAAAACCAGCTGGCGAAAAAATATAAATATGGCGAAACGCCGATTGTAGAAGTGCCCGATCTGGTGGGAGCCACCGTTCAGGATATCTACGAAGATCTGAACTCCGACTTCCTGATTGCCAAGTCCGGCACGGGAAATACGGTGATCAGCCAGGCGCCGAAGCCGGGGACGAGAGTAGACCGGGGTTCAACAATTCGTGTATACTTATCTAATCCGCCGGAAGGCGCTATGGACAAAAAAGAGGGGCGCTGATTGTTTCGGCGCTTCTTTCTTGTCAGGCTTTTGTCCATACTGATAGAAACAACACATAGAATAGCAAATGAAACGTGCCAATGGTGGGAGGCGATTTGACATGAAGCTGAAGGAATTGGCTTCTCAGCTTTTAATTTGTCAACTCATAGGTGAAGAGACAACAGAAATATCAGGCATCGCTACCGATTCCCGTCAAGTACGCCCCGGTGATTTATTCGTCTGTGTGCCCGGATTCGTATCCGACGGCCACGACTTCGCTCCTAAGGCGGTAGAGCTCGGGGCGGCAGCGCTTGTGACGGAACGGAAACTGGAGCTTGATGTTCCGCAGCTGATTGTGAAAGATGCCAGATACGCGATGTCGGTTTTATCGGCCTGCGTGTACGGGTACCCGAGCCGGAAGATGAAGGTGATCGGTATCACGGGGACGAACGGCAAAACGACGACAAGTTATCTGGTCGAACATATATTACGGGACCAAGGTTTCCGGACGGGGCTAATGGGAACGATTTCCGCCAAGATCGGTTCGGAGTTTACTCCGATGGAACGCACGACGATGGAAGCTTCCGATTTGCAGCGCACCTTCGGTCTTATGGCGGACGAAGGCACCGACTACTGTGTCATGGAAGTGTCTTCCCATGCACTTGATCTGGGCCGGGTCAAAGGCGTCCGTTTCCGCGGAGCCGTTTTTACAAATTTGACGCAGGATCATTTGGATTATCACGAAACGATGGATAAATACGAGGCGGCCAAAGGACTTTTGTTCTCGCGCATGGGGAACGAGTTTACAGGGGACGCCGGGGATAAGCAGTATGCGGTTTTAAACGCGGATGACCCTTCGGCGGATCGCCTGGCCAAATTAACCGCGGCCGAAGTCATTACATACGGAGTTAACCGGGATTGCGACGTTAGAGCATCCAACATACGCATCACGGCCAAAGGAACGGAATTCGACGTGGTATCCTTTGCGGGTACGGAGCCGATGCGCATGAAGCTCGTAGGCTTGTTTAACGTCTATAATGCGCTGGCAGCCATTTCCGTATCCCTTGCCGAAGGACTTTCTCTGTCCCAAATCCGGGAAAGCCTCGGCAGCATGCCGGGAGTGGACGGACGTATGGAGATTGTCGATGAAGGCCAGGAGTTTCTCGTCCTCGTGGATTACGCGCATACGCCCGACGGTCTCCGGAACGCGCTCGGTTCGATACGCGAATTCGCACAGGGGCGGATCAGATGCGTATTCGGATGCGGCGGTGACCGTGACCGGACGAAACGTCCTCTCATGGGGAAAGTGACGGGGGAACTGAGCGATGACGTATATGTCACCTCGGACAATCCGCGGACGGAAGATCCCGGCGCGATCCTGCTCGACATTGTTCCGGGGCTGGTTGAAGCGGGCTTGGATGAAAGCCGCTACAAGCTTCTTGTCGACAGACCGGAAGCGATCCAAAAGGCTATTGAAGAGGCAGGCCCTCACGATGTAGTATTGATAGCGGGAAAAGGACATGAAACCTACCAGGATATCGCCGGGGTCAAGCATGATTTTGATGACAGGCTGATAGCCCGTGCCGCCTTAAGGAGGCTGCATTCATGAAAAAGCTTCCTTTAACGGCTGTAGCCGAACTGGCGGGCGCGAAGCTTCTGATGCCGAAGGAAACGGAGAACGGCTCCGGCGGGATCGTGATTGACGCGGTATCCACGGATACGCGTACGATCGCGCCCGGAAGCCTGTTTGTCCCACTCGTGGGAGAACGCTTCGACGGGCACGAATTCGCGCGGGATGCCGCCGCGAAAGGCGCTTCGGCCGCTTTGTGGCTGGAAAGCCGGCAGGAAGGACGCCCTGAAGGACTGCCGCTTCTTTTAGTGGACGATACGCTCTCCGCCCTGCAGAAGCTTGCGCACGCGTACCGGAAAACATTGAACGTTAAAGTGGTCGGCATTACCGGCAGCAACGGCAAAACGACCACGAAGGATATGATGGGGGCTGTCCTCGGAACGGTATACAACGTACACAGAACCAGAGGCAACCTGAACAATCACATCGGCCTGCCGCTGACGCTGCTCCAGCTTGACGACACGACCGAAGTGGCCGTGGTTGAGATGGGCATGAGCGGGCGCGGAGAAATCGAGCTGCTCTCCGAAATCGCCGAACCGGATATCGCCGTCATTACGATGATCGGGGACGCTCATCTGTTGCAGCTCGGCTCCCGCGAGGAGATTGCCCGTGCGAAGACGGAAATTCTCAGCGGCCTGAAAGACGGCGGCACTTACGTGTTCCACGGGGATGAGCCGCTTCTGCCGCTCGTGCTTCCGGAAATGAAGCAGCCCGCCCGTTTGAGCCAGATCCGTTTCGGGCGCGGTCATACGAACGATTTGTACCCGACTTTTATTCAAATGGACGGGGAGGGCACGCATTTCTCAATCAATCCGCGGGGCTCGGAAAGCGACAAGGATGCGCAAAAGTACTACATTCCGCTTCTTGGCGAACATAATGTCGACAACGCGCTGGCGGCTATCGCCGTCAGCACCGTACTGGGAGTTCCCGATTCGGACATACGCAGAGGATTGGCCGGCATGCAGATGACGGGCATGAGAATCGAAAAGCGTCTGACCCCCGGCGGAGTGACCGTGCTCAATGACGCCTACAACGCTTCCCCCAGCTCCATGAAGGCGTCCATCCGGCTCGTCGAGCAGTTGGAAGGATATCCGCGCAAGTATGTGGTCCTTGCCGATATGCTGGAGTTGGGGGAGGATGAAATCCGGTATCACCGGGAAATCGGCGCCCTTTTGTCGCCCGGCGCATTGGCAGGCGTATATGCTTACGGGCCGCTCGGCAGGCAGATCGCGGAATCCGCGGAAGAATCGTTCGGTCCGGATCGTGTCCGCTGGTTCGAAGATAAAGCAGCGTTAACCGCCGAGCTGCACACCGCATTAAAGCCGGGGGACCTCGTTCTGATTAAAGGGTCCCGCGGGATGAAGCTGGAGGATGTGGCCGAAGCGCTTCTCGCAAAATAGGCGGAGGCGCCGCAACCTGACGGCGTCTGCCGCCGTCAGAGAAGCAGAAGAGCAAACTCATCCGGCATGGACCGGCAGCTGCTGAATCGGCGGGCTAACCGCTTGCCGTCTCTATACCCGAATCGAAACACGGAGCAGCTTTCCGGCAGGAGAGCTTGTAGGAGGATATCAAACGTGGAGTTAAAAGTGATCTTATTCACGATGGGAGTCGCATTTCTGCTCGCTCTTATCATGGGCCCTCTGTTCATTCCGCTTCTTCGGAGACTGAAGTTCGGACAGACCATTCGTACGGAAGGCCCGCAAAGCCATCAGAAAAAACAAGGAACGCCGACCATGGGCGGCATTATCATCCTGATCGCGCTCGCGATTGCGGCGCTGCGGTTTGCAGACAGCAATACCGAGCTTTGGATTTTGCTGATCGCGTCGCTCGGATACGGGCTCGTCGGTTTTCTCGATGACTATATCAAAATTGTGTTCAAGCGCTCTCTCGGACTCACGGCCAAGCAGAAGCTGATCGGCCAGCTGGTCGTATCCGCCGTCGTCTGCGTGCTGCTTGTTACGTCCGGTCACAGCACATCTTTGTTCGTACCCGTGCTGGACGTCTCATTCGACACAGGCTGGCTGTATTTTCCCCTGATGACGATCCTGATGCTCGGAGCATCCAATGCGGTCAACTTTACGGACGGCCTTGACGGGCTGCTTGCGGGTACGAGCGCGATTGCGTTCGGCGCTTTTACGATCATCGCGATGAACAATACTCAACCGGAAGCGGCTATCTTTTCGGCGGCCATGGTAGGAGGCGTTCTCGGGTTTCTTGTGTTCAACGCGCACCCGGCAAAAGTATTCATGGGCGATACCGGTTCGCTGGGAATCGGCGGAGGGCTGGTAGCCGTGGCGATCATGACCAAAGCGGAGCTTCTGCTCGCGATTATCGGCGGCGTTTTTCTGATTGAGATCTTATCGGTTGTCATCCAGGTTATTTCGTTTAAAACGACAGGCAAACGCGTCTTTAGAATGAGCCCGATTCACCATCACTTTGAACTGGTCGGCTGGTCCGAGTGGCGGGTTGTCACCACTTTCTGGGCAGCGGGTCTTGTTCTGGCGGCACTGGGACTATACATGAATGAGGTGTTGTAGCAAATGAAGCATCCGAGTGAGTACCGGGGTAAGAAAGTGGTCGTACTCGGCCTGGCCCGCAGCGGGGTTGCGGCGGCCAAGTTTTTTCATCAAATGGGAGCGGACGTTACGGTCAATGACCGGAAAACGCGAGATACGAGTCCCGAGGCCGACGAACTGGAAGCCTTGGGAATTTCTGTTGTCTGCGGGGGGCATCCGCCTGAACTGGTGGGAGAAGACACGGCCCTCATCGTCAAAAATCCGGGCATTCCTTACGGGGCGCCGCCGGTCGTCCAGGCCGCCGAGCACGGAATCGAAGTGGTGACGGAAGTGGAAGTGGCGTACCATATCTGCTCGGCGCCGATGATCGGGATTACGGGCAGCAACGGTAAAACCACCACCACGACGCTGGTCGGCCTGATGCTGGAGAAGGCAGAGCTGAACCCTATCGTGGCGGGCAACATCGGCCGGGCATTGACGGAAGCGGCGGCGGAAGCGAAACCGTCCGATTGGATGGTCGTGGAGCTGAGCAGCTTCCAGCTTAAAGGCACGCGGGAGTTCCGGCCGAAAATCGCCTGCCTGCTCAATATATACGAAACTCATCTGGACTATCACGGCTCCATGGAAGACTATGTGGCCTCGAAAGCCAAGCTGTTTGCGAATCAGAAGCAGGATGACATTGCGGTGCTGAACGCCGATGACAAGGTATGCGCGGAGCTGGCCGGTGAAGTGGCTTCGGAAGTCCTTTTGTTTTCCAGGCAGCGTGAGCTGGACAAAGGCGTTTACCTTTCCGGGGACGGCGTGCTGACTTACCGGGATGCAGAGGGCGCTACGTTCCCTATTCTACCTGCCAAAGAGCTGGGCATTCGCGGTTCTCACAACATCGAGAACGCCCTTGCGGCATCCGCCGTGGCTTTAAGCGCCGGCGCGCCGGTCGAGGCGATCGCCGACGTCCTGCGGACTTTCCGCGGCGTGGAACACCGTCTCGAATTCGTAGGAGAATTCGGCGGCACCGCCTATTACAATGATTCGAAGGCGACGAATCCGGCCGCCACGACGAAAACCGTCGAATCGTTCGACCAGAGCGTCATACTGATCGCCGGCGGTCTGGATCGCGGATCTGACTACAAAGAAATGATTCCGCTCCTGGCATCGCGCGTGAAAGCCGTCGTAACCCTCGGCGAAACGCGGGAGAAAATAAGCCGTGCTGCCCGTGAAGCCGGATTGACCGCCATCGAAACGGTCGATACTGCTAACAGCACGGAAGCGATGGGCGAAGCCGTTCGGGCTGCGAGCAAGCTGGCGGGGGAGGGAGATATCGTTCTGCTCTCTCCTGCATGCGCCAGTTGGGATATGTTTGCTTCTTACGAAGAACGGGGACGCATGTTTAAGGAGTCCGTGCATAATCTGTAAGGAACGGGTAGTCAAGCCTTCTTCGTCCGCTTCCGGATTGCGGCAGCGTCAGTCAGCCTAGTTTCAGGCTACAGGCACCCGATATTCTTATTCGTAAGAGGTGTCCCTATGGCTAAAGCGCGTTCCGCTCCGGATGTATGGATTCTGGTTTCGACTTTGCTGATTTTGACGATCGGCGTAATTATGGTGTACAGTGCCAGCGGAGTGCTGGCCTTCCGTGAATTTGGCGACTGGTTTTATTATTTGAAAAGGCAGTTGCTGTTCGCCGTACTCGGTATCGTGGCCATGTTTTTTACGATGAACACCGACTACTGGGTCTGGAAAAAGTACGCGAAGGTCGGTCTGCTCATTTGTTTCGGCCTTCTGCTGGCGGTCCTGATCCCGGGCATAGGCGTGGTCCGGGGCGGCGCACGGAGCTGGCTCGGAATCGGGTCGTTCGGAATTCAGCCGTCCGAATTCATGAAAATCGGCATGATTGTTTTTCTGGCCAAGCTGTTGTCCGACAGACAGTCCCAGATCACCCTGTTTACGAAAGGGCTGCTTCCGCCTCTGGGGCTGGTGGGACTTGCCTTCGGATTGATCATGCTGCAGCCGGATCTTGGTACCGGGGCGGTTCTGGTCGGCGCTTCCCTGCTGGTGATCTATACGGCAGGCGCCCGTATTCTTCATTTATCCTATCTTGCCATGGCGGGCGTCGCGGGCTTCGTCGGCCTGATTATCGCCGCCCCTTACCGGCTGCAGCGGATTACGGCTTTTATGGACCCGTGGTCCGATCCGCTGGGAGCGGGCTATCAGTCCATCCAGTCACTGTACGCGATCGGACCGGGCGGGCTGGCCGGACTGGGGCTCGGAATGAGCAGACAGAAGTACAGCTATTTGCCCGAGCCCCAGACGGACTTTATTTTCTCGATCATCGCCGAGGAGCTCGGTTTTATCGGCGGTGCGGCCGTCCTGATCCTGTTCACGATTCTCGTGTGGAGAGGCATGCGCACGGCTATTACGGCACCCGACACGTTCGGCAGTCTTGTTGCCGTCGGCATTGTGGGGATGATCGCCGTGCAGGTGATTATCAACATCGGCGTGGTAATCGGAATGTTTCCCGTTACGGGGATAACCCTGCCGCTTATTAGCGCCGGAGGCTCGTCTCTCACCCTGATGCTGACGTCGATCGGCGTGCTGCTCAACATATCCCGCTATTCGAGGTGAAACGAATGCGTATCGTATTCAGCGGGGGAGGAACCGGCGGTCATGTTTACCCGGCTTTGGCCATTGGGGAACAATGTCTGCGGGTCCACCCCGATTCGAAATTTTTATACATCGGCACAAGCTCCGGCCTGGAGCGCGACATTGTCGCGCGTTCCGGGCTGGATATGCCTTTTGAAGCCGTAGAAATTACAGGATTCCGGCGCAAGCTGGCGTCTCTGGACAATGTTAAAACCGTGCTTCGTTTTCTGCGCGGTGTGGGCCGTGCCAAAAGCCTGCTCCGGGAATTCAAGCCCGATGCGGTGGTGGGCACAGGCGGGTACGTTTGCGGTCCGGTACTTTATGCGGCCGCCAAACTGGGCATTCCTACGCTCGTGCATGAGCAGAATGCCGTCGCGGGACTTACGAACCGTTTTCTGAGCCGCTACGTGTCGACGGTAGCCGTCAGCTTCCGGGGAACGGAAGGAATCTTCCCGCAGGCCAAAAGAGTCGTCTATACGGGCAATCCGCGTGCCACGTCCATGGTGAATGCGGACGCGGCCCGGGGCTTCTCCTCACTCGGATTGGCGGCGGACGCCAGACTCGTTGTCGTTGTGGGAGGGAGCCGGGGAGCCAAAGCCATTAACGACGCGATGGTCGAACTGGCTCCGCTCGTCCATGAACTGCCCGGCGTGCAGTTCGTATTCGGAACGGGCCAGCCTTATTTCGAATCGACCGCACAGCGGATTCAGGAAGCGGCAGGTTCGGTTCCCGCCAATCTTCAAGTGCTGCCGTATATTCACAACATGCCGGAGGTTTTGGCTGCGTCCAAGCTTGTCGTAAACCGCGCCGGAGCGTCTACCATGGCGGAGATTACCGCCCTTGGAATTCCTTCCATATTAATTCCGTCGCCGAACGTGACGAACAATCATCAGGAGCACAATGCACGTTCTCTTTCCGACGAGGGAGGCTCCGTAACGCTGCTTGAGAAAGATTTAAGCGGCAGGGTCCTTTTCGATCAGATTAGCAAAATCATGGACGATTCCGTCCGCTGGGAACATATGGCGAAGCAGTCGGCAAGGATGGGCCAGCGGGATTCCGCCGCACTTGTCTTCCGGGAGCTGGAACGTATCGTATCCGCCGGACAGCGGCGGCCCTAGAAGGCTTCACGATCAAGCTTTTGCAGCGAACCGGATGGGCCTTTGTCACACTCTAACCGATTTAACATAAACTACACTATAACCGTGGCAGACACCTAAGGCAAAGCCGCCCGAACCGGCTCTCGCTCTCGCGGGTAACGTATAACCGGGAACCGAAGAATCCGGGTAAGGGGCTTTACAACCTTGAGTTCTGTGAAGGAGGTTTTCCCATGCACCAGTTAATTTCAGACTTGCAAGCGGCTCAGGTGGGTGAGGTCCTGGAGAACGAGAAGCTGGCACCGTACACAACCTGGAAAATCGGCGGTCCTGCCGATCTGCTCGTTATTCCGCAGGATAAACAGAAGCTGGTTGAGACGGTCCGGCTGCTCGGGCAGCACAAGGTTCCCTGGACTGTAATCGGACGCGGCTCCAACCTGCTTGTGGGGGATAAGGGGATCCGGGGCGTTGTCATTAAATTAAGCCGGGCTCTGGAGACGCTGCGTTTCGACGGCAGCACCGTCTATGCGGGAGGAGCCTACTCGTTTATCAAATTATCCGTCATGACCGGCAAGGAAGGATTAACGGGTCTCGAATTCGCCGGAGGTATTCCGGGGTCGGTGGGAGGCGCCGTTTACATGAACGCGGGGGCTCATGGTTCTGATGTGTCACGCATTCTTAAACAGGCTGAAGTGCTGCTGGACACAGGGGAATTGATCACCATGCAGAACAGCGATCTGCAGTATGCGTACCGGCATTCGGTGCTGCATACACTGCCGGGTATCGTAACGGAAGCGGTCTTCGAACTGCAGCCGGGAGACCGGAAGGAGATCGCGGGCGCGATGGCGGCGTACAAGGACCGCCGGCTCAGAACGCAGCCGCTTCAGTCTCGCCTGCGCAGGCAGCGTGTTCCGCAATCCGCCGGGCAATCATGCCGCCAGGCTGATCGAAGAGGCGGGCTTGAAGGGCACGCGGGTAGGCGGTGCGGAGATTTCTCCGCTGCATGCCAATTTCATTGTGAATACCGGAGATGCATCGGCCGAGGATGTTCTGGCCCTCATTGCTTTGGCGCAGAAGACCGTGCGGGAGAAATCCGGTGTGGAACTGCAGCCTGAGGTACTGGTGGTGGGCGAGAGGTAATTCGGAGGTGAGACATTGGAGAAGTTGGTAATCGAAGGTGGCATTCCCCTCTCGGGAGCCGTACGGATCCAAGGTGCCAAAAATGCGGCGCTTCCTATTCTTGCAGCCAGCATAATGGCGTCTGGAACCCACACGCTGCGCAATGTCCCGAAGCTGCTCGACATTGAAGTCATGCTCGGCATACTCCGTTCCCTGGGGTGCAGCGCCGAGCATAAAGAAGACACGGTTGTGGTGGACACAACCAGTTTGAACAGCACGCACGTTCCGGAAGAACTGATGAAGCAGATGCGTTCGTCCATCTTTCTGATGGGTCCTCTGCTTTCGCGTTTCGGAACCGTCCAGGTCTATCAGCCAGGCGGTTGTGCGATCGGCGAACGCAAAATCGATCTCCATCTGAGAGGACTGCAGGCTCTCGGGGTTACGATCAAGGAATCCGGGAGCACGATTATTTGCACGGCCGAGGATCTGAAAGGAGCCGATATTACGCTTGATTTTCCGAGCGTGGGGGCCACCGAGAACATCATGATGGCGGCCGTTCTGGCCGACGGGATCACAACCATCTCCAACGCCGCACGGGAGCCTGAAATCCAGGATCTTCAAAACTTCCTGAACGAGATGGGAGCGGACATTATCGGTGCGGGAACCGATACTATAACTATACGTGGCGTCCGCTCTTTACATGCCTGCACGTACCGGATCATACCGGACCGTATCGTCGCCGGTACTTTCATGGTGGCGGCAACCGCCACGAAGGGAAGCGTAACGCTGGAAGGAGTGTGCCCCCAGCATCTGAACGCCGCCATTCACGTGCTGAGACGCGCAGGTGTTCAAATTACGGTGCACGATGATATAATAAACGTGCACGCTCCGGCTCGGCCGCGTGCGGTCGAGCGTATCGTAACCGCGCCGCATCCGTCATTTCCGACAGACTTGCAGTCGCAGGTTATGGTGCTCCTTTCCCTAGCAGATGGAATCAGTATAATGAAAGAAACCATTTTCGAGAGCCGATTCAAGCATGTGGATGAACTTACCCGGATGGGAGCGGACATCCGTGTGGATTTTAACTCGGCGTTTATACGCGGTGTACCGAGGCTCTACGGGGCTACGGTCGAGGCTACCGATCTCCGGGCCGGCGCCGCCCTTGTCATAGCGGGGCTTGCTGCGCACGGCACTACCGTCGTGGAGCAAATCCACCATGTCGACAGAGGGTACGACCGGATCGAAAAAATGCTCACCCGGCTGGGTGCACGCATTCGGCGACAAGCTCCCGTACCGGACGAAGCGCCGGTTACCGGTGAATAATGCAGTGCCTCTAGTCCCTTCCTGCCAACAGGAGGGGATAAGAGGATTTTACACGTTCACAAGGTTATGCAATAGGAAGCGGGGGTGTCAGGCTTGCCAGAAGAGAATAAAGTTCCGGTGCTGCCGAACCCTAAACCGAGAAGGACACGCGCCAACCGGAAGCTGCTTACGCTCTTGTTTCTGTTTTTCGTAACGATTCTCGCCGTGCTCTTTTTCCGTTCGTCTTTGAGCCGGGTCAGTGAAATCAAGATCGAAGGCAACGAACTGCTTAGTTCCGAAGAAATCGGACAAGCCGCCGCAGTCAAGAACGGCGACCATTTTTTTGCGGTCGGGTCAGAGGGCGTACGCGAGAGGGTTGCCGCACTCCGTATGGTTCAGTCCGTTGAAGTTTCCAAGCATTTTCCGGGACAAATCAGCATCATGGTGCATGAGTATCCGCGCGTAGCGTTCCAGTTCGGCGCGGACGGTGTGAAGCAGGCGGTACTCGCCGACGGCTCCGTCGTGCCCGTCGCCAAAGAAGATATGCCGGTGGATAAACCCATTCTGACCGGCTGGACGGAGAACGATCCTAACCGCATCGCCCTTTGCAAAGCCCTGGCATCCATTCCGTCCGGGTATTTATCAGACATTTCGGAGATACGCCCGGACCCGTCGGAAGCCTACAGGGACAAGATCAAGATGTATACCCGCACCAAGTTCGAAGTCGTGACGACGGTCGGTTATCTTCCGAACAAAATTACGAACTTGTCCGCTTACATCACGAGCATGCAGGGAAGCGAAGTGAATTCGGGTATTCTGGTGCTGCTGGAGACAGACGATCACATGCCGCTGGATACGGGTTCCGCCGGTAGCAAGGGCAAGGCCGGCACGGCCTCGACCAAAAAGCCCGAGTCCACCTCAAAGCCGGACGGCAGCGTAAAACCGTCTTCCACGCCCAAGAAGAATACTCCCGGGAAGACCGAAACAGGCGACAGGGGAGACGGCAACGACGCCGTAAACACCCCGAAGGGATCATCCGCTCCCCAGTAGGTGAATCCCGCCTGACAGACCTTCTTATTTAAAGGAAGGGATTGGTAACAGGCATCTTTGCGCCCGCAATCTATGAATTTTTCAAGGGAGGAATCGATAGGGTAGCGCACTGCTTTTCAAGCGGCCGAAAGCCGAACGAAAGGCGCGTCATTCATGAATTTTTCAGGAATTTCTCAGGAAAATATTACTATCCAGTCTATTAGATTAGTGTTAGAATTGATTTTATGGTATTCTATTTTTACCCGGTCTAGCACCAAAAAAAGAGGAATTACAGCGTTCACAAAAAAAATGTAGAAATAAAGAGGGAAACCAGCCGTCATGTTGAATAAGTAGAAAGCAGACGGGCTGTGCCCTGATTTCATTTAACAGGAGGTGCCAAAGCTTGAGCAACAATGACATCATTGTTAGTTTAGACATCGGTACATCCAAAGTTCGTGCTATTATTGGGGAAGTCGTAAACGGAACCATTAATATAATAGGGGTAGGATCAGCCGACTCGGAAGGCATCCGCAAAGGTGCCATCGTTGATATCGACCAGACCGTTCAATCGATCCGATCCGCGATCGATCATGCCGAACGCATGGTGGGCATACAAATTTCTGATGTTTACGTCGGGATAACGGGAAACCATATCGCTCTTCAGGACAGCCACGGGGTTGTGGCCGTATCCAACGAAGACCGCGAAATCGGCGAAGAAGACATCGAACGGGTTATACAAGCGGCTAGAGTCATAGCGCTGCCTCCTGAGCGCGAAATTATCGGAGTAGTACCTAACCAATACTTAGTGGACGGCCAGGAAGGCATACACGAACCAAGAGGAATGATCGGGGTCAGGCTTGAAGTCGAATCCACGATTATTACCGGAGCCAAAACAGGCATACATAACCTGCTTCGCGTTGTTGAGAAATCCGGACTGAAGGTAGCAGGACTCATCTTGATGTCGCTGGCCTCCGGACAGCTTGCGCTTTCCAAGGACGAGAAATCGATAGGAACCGTATTGGTCGATATCGGAGCAGGTTCGACAACGATTGCCGTTTTCGATCAAGGCAATCTTGTCGCAACATCCACGCTGCCTATCGGCGGCGATTTCATTACCAACGACATATCCATCGGGCTCCGCACCCAAATGGACATTGCGGAAAAAATCAAGCTTAAATACGGCTGCGCGACGATTCAAGATTCCGCGCCGGATCAGGTGTTTAAAGTGAACCGGATCGGCAGCCAGGTGGACAAGGAATTTTCCCAGGTCGACCTGGCGAATATCATCGAACCCCGTGTTCAGGAAATTTTCCATCTGATTCGCGCAGAAGCCAGCCGGTTAGGATACAGCGACCCCGCCGGAGGTTACGTCCTCACGGGAGGTACCGTGTCCCTGCCGGGGACTCTTGTCATTGCACAGGAAGAGCTGGCTGCTCCCGTACGTATCGCAGTGCCCGATTATATCGGTGTACGCGACCCGGCTTACACGAGCGGAGTGGGGATCATCCAGTTTGTTTGCAAGTTTTTGCGTAACCGTCCGGTTACGGCGCCCAAGAAGCAAACGGCCAACAAACCTGCCAGTGTCAAAACACCCCAGACTGAAGCGAGCCCTGGCTGGTTCGATAAAGTCAAAAATTTCCTCAAGGAATTTATCTGACGGGAGAAGCTCTGCTGTTTCTGAAAGCATCTTTCCCGGTTATGGATACAAGTGTCCCGCCGCTGGCTCTGCATTCCGCAACCGGTGGAGGGGACACACGCACAGGCACGCTTCGAAAACGCGTTTCAGGCTTTGTGCGAGATCTTACGATTACCGTGCCGACAGGCACGTTACCCATTTTGAGCGTACAGCTCACGGAAAGTTAAGTTAGGGGGACATTGACTGCTATGTTTGAATTTGATCTGGATATGGAACAATTGGCCCAGATAAAAGTCATCGGTGTGGGCGGCGGCGGCAGTAATGCAGTTAACCGGATGATCGAGAATGGAGTGCAGGGTGTCGAGTTCATTACGGTCAACACCGATGCTCAAGCACTTCATCTGGCCAAATCGGAGCATAAGCTCCAAATTGGTGATAAATTAACGCGCGGCTTGGGAGCCGGGGCCAACCCCGATGTGGGGAAGAAAGCCGCTGAAGAATCACGCGATTTGATTATGAATACGCTCAAAGGCGCCGATATGGTCTTCGTAACGGCGGGCATGGGCGGCGGAACCGGCACGGGCGCCGCTCCGGTAATCGCTGAAATCGCGAAGGAATGCGGCGCGCTGACAGTGGGCGTTGTCACCCGTCCGTTCACTTTTGAAGGCCGTAAACGTGCCGCTCAGGCTGAGCAGGGCATCGCGGCACTCAAAGAAAAAGTGGACACGCTGATCGTTATTCCGAACGACCGTCTCCTTGAGATCGTAGACAAGAAGACGCCGATGCTCGAAGCGTTCCGCGAAGCGGATAACGTCCTTCGTCAAGGGGTGCAGGGGATTTCCGACCTGATTGCCGTACCGGGTCTTATCAACCTGGACTTTGCCGACGTAAAAACCATTATGACCGAACGCGGTTCGGCTCTTATGGGCATCGGTATCGCGACAGGCGAGAATCGTGCCGCCGAGGCCGCCAAGAAGGCCATCATGAGCCCATTGCTTGAAACCTCTATCGAGGGTGCTCGCGGCGTTTTGATGAACATCACGGGCGGTACAAATCTTAGCCTCTACGAAGTGAACGAAGCCGCGGATATCGTGGCATCGGCCTCCGATATTGAGGTGAACATGATTTTCGGTGCGGTAATCAACGAGAATCTCAAAGAAGAGATAATGGTAACCGTTATCGCTACCGGATTCCAGGACAAGCCGCAACAGCAGCAGCCTCCTCAACCGCAGAACCGGCGTCAAGGCGGTGTACAGCCGCCGCAGCAGCAGCAAGAGACACCGGCTGAAACTCAGCAGCGCGTGAACAATCTGCGGCCGTTCGGCGGACAACCGGGAGACCTGGAAGTACCGACATTCCTGCGCAACCGCGGGCGTAACAATCTCGACAAATAATTCCCTTACGGGAATGGCATAGGTGGAGAGCAGCAAGCCGAGCCCTCCTGGAAAAGCCGTCACAACTGACCTTAGGTCAGTTGTGACGGCTTTTTCTTTTCCCCACTATGCGACAAAAATAGTTGGCGGCCTCCGGCACGTTTAGACAGACTTTGAATTCGTCTTTTAATATACTAATCTCATCCGCTTGGGGGTGAGGAAAATTGGTCGTATACGCGGATCTGATTTTCCTGATGAATGTCGTCATGGATGCCGCCGTTTTACTGGTTACCGCGCGGACGCGGCGATTGTCCTTTAAACCTTGGAAACTGGCGATATCCTCGGGGCTGGGCGGATCTTATGTGCTGCTCATGTTCGTACCTTCCTTGTCGTTCTTGTTTACTTTTGCGGCAAAGATCCTCATGTCACTTTGTATGGTATGGCTGGCTTTCGGTTACGGCAGCTTACAGCGCTTTTTGCGCAACGCGGGAACCTTCTATGTGGTGAACTTTGTGGCGGCGGGAGGCGTTTTCGGCCTAAACTATGTGTTTCAAACATCGGGAGATGTGATGAACGGGATTTCGTTCAGCCAGACGGGTGCGGCAAGGTTCAGTATCCGGATCGAGACTTGGGCGGTTGTCGTGCTGGGTGCCGGTTCTATGTTACTGCACAGACTGGTGATGGCGGGAGTAAAGAAGAAGGAAGAGCTGGCCGTTCATTTGGCGGAAGTTAGCGTAATCGTGGACGGTACGGATTTCCGGTGTACAGGCTTGATCGATACGGGCAATCAGCTTTACGATCCCCTGACGCGGACCCCGGTAATGGTCATGGAGGCTTCGCAGCTCTCGAGTATGCTGCCGGAATCGTGGCTCAAACGAATCCGAGCAGCGGAAGTGGAACAAATCATCACGGCGATAGGAACGGAAGAAGACTTTGTATGGCAGGACCGTTTGCGGCTGGTGCCCTACCGGGGAGTAAACCGGAATACGCAGTTCATGCTGGCGATAAAACCCGATAAGGTGGTCATCACGTACAGCAGCGGTCAAGTGGAGACGACGAAAGTACTGGTTGGACTGGACGGAGGGCAACTCTCCGGAGACGGGGCATATCATGCCATTATTCATCCGACGCTGGTTGCTGCCGGCTAAAGAAAGGTTATGAGTGGGAGGAAGCGGTTATGCGGGTCAAATGGAAATTGCAGATGCTAATTTTTTATTACAAGATACTTATTTTTTTCGGACTGAAAGGCGAAGAAATTTATTACATAGGAGGAAGTGAAGCACTGCCTCCTCCGCTGACGCGGGAAGAAGAAGAATATTTGCTTGGAAAACTGCCCTCCGGGGACGCGGCCATCCGTGCCATGCTGATTGAACGCAACCTCCGGCTGGTTGTCTATATAGCCCGCAAATTTGAAAATACGGGCATTAACATCGAGGATTTGGTTTCCATAGGAGCGATCGGTCTCATTAAAGCGGTGAATACGTTCGATCCCGAGAAAAAAATCAAGCTGGCGACCTATGCGTCACGATGCATTGAGAATGAAATTCTGATGTATCTGCGCCGGAACAGCAAAATCCGGACGGAAGTATCGTTCGACGAACCGCTGAATATCGACTGGGACGGAAACGAACTGCTGCTGTCCGACGTGCTGGGTACCGAGAACGATACCATCTACCGCAACATAGAAGAGCAGGTGGACCGCAAGCTGCTGCATAAAGCGCTCGATAAACTGACGGACCGGGAGCGGACGATCATGGAACTCCGTTTCGGTCTCCAGGACGGTGAAGAGAAGACGCAGAAGGATGTCGCCGATCAGCTCGGCATTTCCCAGTCTTATATTTCCCGGCTGGAGAAGCGGATCATCAAGCGGCTGCGTAAAGAATTTAACAAAATGGTATAAGTCAAAGCCTATCACCTGTGTGGTAGGCTTTTTCGTGAACATTTATTGAGGTGCGGATCGTAGCGGCGAATAGTGAACGAAACAGTCTTTTTAAAAAAATTATCGGAGATTGAAAGCGAATACGAGCCAACGGCGGCAGGAGAGAGCAAGCATCCGGGCACTTGTCAAGGGGGGAGCGGTGCTCTTCAAGGCGCATAAAAACACCGGTCGCGGAGATAATTAACAGTAATGTTTCTCCTTGGGAGGTAAATCACCGTGACCCGAAATAAAGTCGAAATTTGTGGTGTCGATACCGCCAAACTTCCTGTTCTGACGAATGTGGAAATGCGTGAACTGTTCACCAATCTGCAGACGAAGAACGACCGATCCGCAAGAGAGAAACTGGTCAATGGCAACTTGAGACTGGTACTCAGCGTGATTCAGCGTTTCAACAACCGCGGCGAGTTCGTCGACGATCTTTTTCAAGTAGGCTGCATCGGCCTGATGAAAGCGATCGATAACTTCGATCTGGGCCAGAACGTGAAGTTTTCAACGTATGCGGTGCCGATGATCATCGGAGAAATACGCAGATACCTGCGGGATAACAATCCGATCCGAGTCTCCCGGTCTTTACGGGATATTGCTTACAAAGCGCTTCAGGTCCGCGACAGTTTAACGAACAAAAATTCACGCGAGCCGACGATTTACGAAATTTCCGAAGTGCTTAACGTGCCCAAAGAAGATGTGGTATTTGCGCTTGACGCGATTCAGGATCCCGTTTCCCTGTTTGAACCGATTTATCATGACGGCGGGGACCCGATTTATGTGATGGATCAGATCAGCGATGAACGTAACAAAGACATGTCATGGATTGAAGGAATCGCATTGCGGGAAGCGATGAGAAAGCTCGGCTCCCGTGAAAAGATGATTTTGTCCATGCGCTTTTTCGAAGGTAAAACCCAGATGGAAGTCGCCGATGAAATCGGAATTTCGCAGGCGCAGGTTTCAAGGCTGGAAAAATCGGCAATCACCCAGATGCAGAAACATGTCAAAAGCTGATTAGTCTCCCGCCCGCCGCATTTTACTTGCACGCACATCAATCGAAAGCCCGGATTCCGGGCTTTTTGTTATGTCTTCATTTCCGTTTAGACGACATAAGGGGCTTTTCTTGGTTTGGCAGGACATTTTGGCCCGGACCCTCATATACTAGAATAAACGGGCGAATAACCTGAAAGCGTGGGGTAAGCAGATGAAAATATCCGACTTTCAAACGAAAGACGTTATCAATATTGTGGACGGTAAAAAACTGGGGCAGATCAGCGATTTGGAACTTGAGCTCCGCCAGGGCAGAATCGATTCCATTGTCGTTCCGAACAGCAGTAAATTTTTCGGTTTGTTCGGAGGAGGAACGGATCTTATCATTCCCTGGAAAAATATTGTTAAAATCGGAGCCGATGTCGTTCTCGTCAAGCTGGATGAAGCCAAAACATACCGGGCCGTCGAGGAGAGCGATTCCGTTGATTACAACCGCAGTTCCCGCGGGTAATAGAAGAGGATAAGAAGAAGTACAGCCACGAGTCAGGGCGCTTCGTTATATAGAGCGGAAACCAGGGAACAAAGCGCCTTTTCCGTGTGAGGCCGGTCCGCCAATTTTTGTCGTCTTATGACCGGTATGGTAAACTGAACAAGCAGAAAAGGCCGCTGTAGGCCGGGGGATACGGAGGGGACAAGCAGTGGAACCGTTTGTACACAAGAAATCAAATTCCGGTGAGCCGGAGCTTTTTATATTGGAAAGTCTTCAGGAACGTTTTCCGTTCGTTCAGGCGGGATTTACGTCGCGGCACGGGGGAGTGAGCTCAGCCCCATTCGATTCGCTTAATCTGGGCCTGCACGTGAACGATGCGGACGAAGATGTGATCGAGAACCGGAGGAGGCTTGCGGCAGCGCTCGGAGTCCCTTTTGAAACGCTCACGTTTGGCGAGCAGGTGCACGGCAAAGAGGCGGTGGTCATCGAAAAGGGGCAGATGGGAAGCGGACGATTGTCACGAGCCGAAGCGATTCAGAACAGGGACGCTTTCATAACCGCCGAAAAGGGGGTCATGCTCTGCGCCCTCTACGCGGACTGCGTTCCGCTTTATCTGATCGATCCGGTGAACCGGGTTGTAGGAATCGCCCACGCCGGCTGGAAGGGAACGGTGCTGAATATCGGCGCGGCCGCGCTCGCTTCCATGACCCGTTCTTTCGGGAGCAGGCCGGAAGACGTGCATGCCGTTATCGGCCCCTCTATCGGCGTCTGCTGCTATGAAGTGGACGATTATGTCGCGGGCCGCGTTTATGAGAGTCATCTGGATACCGGTATTTCCAAAAAACAGACGGAAAGTGTCGTTATCCCTCGTAAAGAGGGCAAATATCAGTTAAATTTACGGGAATGCAACCGACAATTTCTTGAGAAAGCAGGAATTTTGTCGTCGCATATAGAAGTAACTGAGTTATGTACGAGCTGTTCGACCGATTTGTTCTTTTCCCATCGCAAAGAAGGGGGCTCAACCGGTCGTATGGCAGCCTGGATCGGCCTCAGAAAAGACTGATCGGGCTTTGTTGACTATAGACAGCATGGAGGGAGTGAACCGCTGCTGATGAATTTGCAGGCGCGTATTGAAGATGTGCACCACCGCATTGAGGCGGCTTGCCGGCGGTCCGGCCGCAGCCCTGAAGACATAAACGTGATCGCGGTTACGAAATATGTATCTCTGGAAGCCACGCGCGAAGCTCTTGACCACGGGTTAACACAAGTGGGAGAGAACCGCTGGCAGGATGCCAAAGAGAAATGGGAAGCTCTCGGTGAACGGGGAGACTGGCATTTTATCGGGCATTTGCAAACGAACAAGGTGAAGGACATCATAGGTAAATTCGCGTATATCCATTCTCTGGATCGTGTCTCGCTGGCCAAAGAACTGGAGAAAGAGGCCGCCAAGCGAGATCTTTCCGTCAAATGTTTCATACAAGTGAACGTTTCCGGCGAAGAATCCAAATACGGGCTTTCCCCGGAAGAACTGGAATCATTCGCAGAAGCTTCCAGTCAATACCCGCATCTTGAGATCGTCGGTTTGATGACGATGGCGCCGCTGGAGGCCGAAGCGGAAGCGACCCGGCCCGTATTCAGGAAGCTGCGCGAGCTGAGGGACGAGCTCAACGCGAAGCATATTCTGCCGGAACCCGTGCGGCATTTGTCCATGGGCATGTCGGGAGATTTTGAAGTGGCGATCGAAGAGGGCGCAACTTGGGTGCGTTTGGGTACCGTACTTGTCGGAAAGTCTTGAATCAATACCATCTTGTCCACAGAGGAGGAGCGTCGGATGGGCGTTATGAATAAATTCATGAATTTTATCGGACTGCAGGAAGAAGAAGAGGTTGTAGAACGGGAAAGAATTGTAGAAACTCCGGAAGAACCTGAAACCCCGGTGCAGGAACAACGTACGAAACAGAGTAAAAATAACATTGTGAGCATTCATTCGCAGAAAAACAGCCGTGTTGTGCTGCACGAGCCTCATTCGTTCGACGATTCACAGGAGATTGCGGACCATCTGCGTTCCCGCCGGACCGTCGTCGTAAATTTGCAGCGGGTTCGTCCCGAACAAGCGGTAAGAATTTTCGATTTCCTGAACGGGACCGTTTACGCGCTGAACGGATCGATCTCCAAGATCGGGCCGAATATTTTCTTGTGCGCCCCGGATTCCGTAGAAATTCAGGGATCGATCTCGGATTTTTTGCATGAAGCTTAGCATTGGACAAAAAGGTTGAGGTGAAAGCGGTTGGTCATGAACATTTACGGGTTAATCGATACATTGGCCCAAATTTACTTTTATATGATTTTCGGTTACGTGCTGCTTTCCTGGTTTCCGAATGCACGTGAGAGCTTTATCGGCGAACTGCTGGCGAAACTCGTGGAGCCGTATTTGAGCGCATTCCGCCGTTTTATCCCGCCGATCGGCCCGCTTGATATTTCTCCGATCGTTGCCATGGGCGTATTCTGGCTCGTCGTCGCAGGACTTAAAGTCGTGGTCGGCTACATTGTGGGGATATTCTAGTGGCTAAAGAAATCTACGGGCATTTCCATCCCGATGAACATGCTTTCGTGGACCGGGCGCAAGAATGGGTCGAGAACGCCGCTCATCACAAAGTGAAACGGACAGACTTTCTCGATCCCCGGCAAGCCTTTATCCTTCGTACGCTGGTCAACCGCAATCCCGACGTAAACTGCCGCCTCGATGGCGGGTACCCGGAGGCTGAACGGCAGAGGGCGATTCTAGGACCGGATTACCTCGATCTTTCCGGCGAAGACATGGGACTGAGAGTGCTGTCCGTAGAATCCGGCGACAGCAAGTTCCAGTCGCTCAGTCACGGCGATTATATGGGAGCGATTCTGGGACTCGGCATGAAAAGGGACAAGGTGGGGGATATTAACGTATCCGAACAGGGCTGCCATTTCGTCGTGGCGGAAGAAGCGGCCGACTATCTTCATCTCCATTTCAGCCAAGTGCATCGCGTCCATGTGACAACGGAAATTTTACCGATCGATCGGCTGAAGCCGTCTTCGGTCAAACTGGAGGAAATGACGCTTTCCGTGGCTTCCCTCCGTCTGGACGGAATTGTAAGCGATGTATTCAAATTAAGCCGGGCCAAGGTTCTCATTCCGATCGGAGCCGGCAAATGTAAAGTGAACTGGAAGCCCGAAGAGAATCCGAGCGTCCCCCTGCAGGAAGGCGACGTCGTTTCTTTGCAGGGCTTCGGGCGTTTTCGTGTCCTGGAAATAGAAGGAGTGACGAAGAAAGGCAGAACGCGCATGAAAGTGGGCAAATACGTTTAACCTATTTTTAAGTGCGAGGAATAAAGGATTTTTCGCTTTTCTGTCGAAATTCTATTTCTTAACGAAACCGTACAAACTCTCCACCGGTTAACATTCTAGGAGGTGCACCATGCCCTTAACACCACTCGATATACATAACAAAGAATTTGCGCGCTCTTTCCGGGGCTATGACGAAGATGACGTGAACGAATTTCTGGACCAGGTCATCAAAGACTACGAGGCCGTTATCCGTGAAAACAAAGAGCTGCAAAACCAAATTCTGGCGCTCCAGGAACGGCTGGATCACTTTTCCAATATTGAAGAAACGTTGAGCAAAACGATTATTGTCGCGCAGGAAGCCGCCGACGATGTGAAGAACAACGCGAAGAAAGAAGCGCAGCTCGTCCTCAAAGAAGCGGAGAAGAATGCCGACCGGATCATTAACGAATCGTTAACGCGATCCCGCAAAATCTCGATGGAGACGGAAGAGCTCAAGAAGCAGGCCAGCATTTACCGCACACGCTTCCGCACTCTGCTTGAAGCGCAGCTGGAGCTTCTTCAGGACGAAGCCTGGAAGACGCTCGACCACGACAAGGTGCTTGAACTCGAGAAGTAGACGTTCAACACGGCCGGGTTTCATTGACTACCGGACCTGGATTCGATATACTTCGGGTAACTGAATCTTTCGTAAAGCGATGACTGGGCCAAGTAGTCCGTACAGCAGTGTCAGCGAGTTAGGGTGGGTGTGAGCCTAATCTCTGCAGCGGACGAAAATCCCCCAGGAGCGTCTCTTGAAAAGCGAAGTAGGGAGCATCGGGTAATTCCGTTATCGATTCGTCGAGTGAGACTGGCAACCGGTCGTCATTTCTTCCATGCGGAAACTTCGTTTTCGGATGCGGGGACGATGACAGCGTGCCGGAACGGTCTAACAAGGGTGGTACCGCGAGCTTAACTTCTCGTCCCTTTTGGGATGGAGAAGTTTTTTTGCATTTTTAGAGAGTAAGGGAATTTATCCCGGAAGGGATCAGCGTACTAAGACTAGGGAGTGAATGGATTTGGATTACGGAAAAACATTGCAGCTGCTCAAAACCGATTTTCCGATGAGAGGCAACCTGCCCCAGGCGGAGCCTAAAATGCAGGCGCATTGGGAAGAAAACGACATTTATGCGAAGGTGCAGGAAAGCCGTAAAGGGCGGGAGAAATTCATTTTGCACGACGGTCCTCCGTATGCCAACGGGGACATTCATATCGGTCATGCGCTGAACAAGATTCTGAAAGATATTATCGTGCGCTTCAAAACGATGCAGGGCTATGATGCGCCGTATGTCCCCGGCTGGGATACGCACGGACTGCCGATCGAGCAGGCTATCGCCAACAGCGGCAAAGTGGACCGCAAGAAAATGTCCGTTGCCGAATTCCGTAAATACTGTGAAGAATACGCGCTTCAGTGGGTAGAGCGGCAGAAGGAACAGTTCAAACGTCTCGGAATCCGGGGAGACTGGGACCATCCGTACATTACGCTGCAGCCGGAATATGAGGCGGAGCAGATCCGTCTTTTCGGCGAGATGGTGAAAAAAGGCTATATCTACAAAGGCTTGAAACCGGTATATTGGTCCCCGTCTTCAGAGAGCGCTCTGGCAGAAGCGGAGATCGAGTACAAAGAAAAAACGTCCCCGTCCATTTACGTCGCTTTCGATGTAGCGGACGGCAAAGGCAAGCTTCCCCAGGATGCCGCCTTCGTCATTTGGACGACGACACCTTGGACGCTTCCGGCAAACCTCGGTATTTCCGTTCATCCGGACTTCACGTATGCGGTCGTGCAGGTAAACGGCAAGAAGTACGTGCTGGCTGAAGGACTCCTCGAATCGGCCGCTAAAGCAATCGGATGGACGGACTACGATATCGTATCCACGGTTAAGGGCAGCGAGCTGGAGAACGTGACCTGCAAGCATCCGTTCTACGATCGCGATTCGCTTGTGATGCTGGGCGAGCACGTTACGCTGGAAGCCGGTACCGGCTGCGTTCATACCGCTCCGGGTCACGGTGAGGACGACTTTATCGTCGGGCAGAAATACAAGATCGGCGTTCTTTGTCCGGTGGACGATCAAGGACATTTCACGGCGGAAGCGCCGGGGCTGGAAGGCGTTTTTTACGAAAAAGGCAACAAAACGATTCTGGAATGGCTGGAAAACAGCGGGCACCTGCTTCATGCTTCCTCCATTAATCACCAATACGCGCATGACTGGCGTACGAAAAAGCCGGTTATTTACCGGGCGACGGAGCAGTGGTTTGCGTCCATCGATAAATTCCGCGGCGAAATGCTGGAAGAGATCAAGAAAATCAAGTGGACGCCGGCTTGGGGTGAAATTCGTCTTCACAACATGATCGCGGACCGCGGTGACTGGTGCATTTCCCGCCAGCGTGTGTGGGGCGTGCCGATTCCGATTTTTTACTGCCGCAGTCTGCAATCATCCGATCGTGAACGATGAGACTATCGAGCATGTGGCGAACCTTTTCGAAAAAGAAGGCTCTAACGCGTGGTTCACGCTGACGGAGAAAGAGCTTCTGCCGGAAGGTCTTTCCTGCCCGGAATGCGGCCATGGGGAGTTCCGCAAAGAAACGGACATCATGGACGTCTGGTTCGATTCGGGTTCTTCCCATGCCGGCGTGCTGGCCAAGCGTCCCGAACTGCAGTGGCCGGCGGATTTGTACCTGGAAGGCTCCGACCAGTACCGCGGCTGGTACAACTCTTCCCTGATCACGGGAGTAGCGGTCAAAGGACAGTCCCCGTACAAGGGAATTCTCAGCCACGGCTTTACGCTCGACGGAGAAGGGCGCAAAATGTCCAAGTCGCTCGGCAACACCGTGGATCCGAGTCAAGTGTGCAACAAACTTGGCGCCGACATTTTGCGTCTGTGGGTTTCTTCGGTGGATTATCAGTCCGACGTCCGGATTTCGGACAACATTTTGAACCAGATCACGGAAGTGTACCGTAAAATCCGCAACACGCTCCGCTTCCTGCTGGGCAATTTAAGTCACTTCGATCCGGTTAAGGACCGGGTGGATTTCGCCCATATGAGCGAGCTGGACCGGTATGCGGTTATCCGTCTCAACCGGATGACGGAGAAAGTCATCAAAGCCTACGACGCGTATGAGTTCCACGTTGTTTATCAAGCGGTCCATCACTTCTGCGCCGTCGAGATGAGCTCGTTTTATCTGGACATCATCAAAGACCGCCTGTACGCGGACGCGGCCGGCGATTCCGCCCGCAAAGCTTCGCAGACAGTCCTCTACGATGCATTGCTTGCTATCACGAAGCTCATTGCACCGATTCTGCCGCATACGGCCGACGAAGTGTGGAAGTACATTCCGGGTGTGGAGCTGGACAGCGTACAGATCAGCGAACTGCCTGAAGTCCGCACAGATGTATATAACCGGGAGCTGGAGCAGAAGTGGGACGGCTTCCTGAACATTCGCGATGAAGTGCTGAAAGCGCTGGAAGAAGCGCGCAAGAACAAAACGATCGGCAACTCCCTGAGCGCTGCGGTTGATTTGTACCCGAGCGATGCGGCTTTCAAACTGCTTAGCGGTTTTGACAAACTAGACACGCTTTTCATCGTCTCGGCCGCAACCCTGCATGATCCGTCGGAGAAAGCGCCGGAAGGAAGCTACGAGGCAGCGGATCTTGCCGTGCAGGTGTCCGTTGCCGAAGGCGAGAAATGCGAACGCTGCTGGATAGTCACACCGGAAGTTGGGCAGAACAAAGAACACCCGACTCTGTGCGCCAGATGTGCGGAAGTGGTTTCCCACCTCGAATAACGCTGTCCGGGTAACGGAATTCGCCGTCATGCGGAGATAGGGGATACCAAATCTGCAGGAGCGGTTTCCATGGATAACCTGAACGAAGAACGGAACGATCGGAACAACCCCGCTAAAAACGGGCTACCGCCGGATTCACAAGCGGAGCTCAGGGATTCGGATTTGCCGGTCCAGGACGCTCTTACGGAAGACGAGAAAAATCGGCTCATTCATCATATCCATGAGAAAGTGACCGAAATCGCGGCCCATATCGAACGGACGCAGATTGCCGATTATGTGGCGCTGATGAATAAGCCGCGCAAGCTGATCGTCGGGAACCTTATAGCGGGAATTTCCCGGGGAGTCGGGCTCGGTCTCGGCATTACGGTTTTCGCCGGCACTATTCTTTATGCTCTGAAAGCACTGGGCGCTCTGAACCTGCCTATTATCGGCGAGTATATTGCGGACCTTGTGGAGTATGTCCAGTTTCAGACTGGAAGGGCGCCGGTTTTATTGAGCCGGTTAGGCGGAAACCGGGAAACCGGGGAGCCGGGAGCCGGGAGCCGGTCCGTCCCCTTACAAAGGAAAACGCAGAGCCGCTTGTTCAGCTCTGCGTTTCTTCCGATGTATAATCGGGCTCAAGAAGTGGATCTCCTTCTTGATTATCCATATAGGACCGATACGCTTTGTTGCGAATAACGGATACATGATTGCCGTAAATATCGGTGGCAAGAAAGCTTTCGAAGGGCTCGACATACCCGTCAAGCTCATCTGCCTCGACATACATGGAGTTATAGTCGCCGATGTTCGGATCTTCCGCCAAGGCGGGCGAGTTGGAATTGCCCCAGCTTTCCACGATCTGCCAGGCATCTTCGCCGTCAAACTGGTTTTGGTCGGAGCGTTCGTCCAGACTGGTCCGTCCGAAAGGCGGGGCGAGAAATTCTTCTTCGACCGGTCTTCTGTCGGAAGCATGCCGGTTGGGCACATGTTCCAGGCAGTACTGGGTTGTCGGAATAGCACTCAGCCGCTCGTAAGGGATGGTCCGGCCGCACTCGATGCAAATTCCGTAGGTGCCGGCAGCTAACCTTTCCAGCGCGAGATTGACCTGATCGAGGTGACGCTCGGCGTTTTCCAGCAGAGCGATGTCTTTTTCCCGCTCGAACATTTCCGTGCCTATATCGGCGGGATGATTGTCGTACGTGGACAGCTCTCCGGTGTTTTCTCCCATGGCCTGGGACATTCCGAAGTGTTCGTCTAGCTCCAACTGCTCTTTAAGTTCTTTTTTCTCGATAAGAAGCTGCTGTCTGAGCCGATCCGTTTGATCGGATGTCAGGATATGCATAGGGGTACATCTCCCTTCGGAAGGTGGCCTGCAGCAATAGGGTTTACGAACGCTCTCTTTTTTAGTGTGGAAAATGAAAGCACCTCAGCCAAACGTTTAACGGGCGACACGCGACAAGCCGTCGTCAGAGGAGGAATCCCGTTTTGTATTATTATTTACTTGCACTTATCGTGTTTTTGATTGATCAGGGGACCAAATGGCTCGTGGTTAAAAACATTCCGCTTCACGACTCCATTCCGGTGATCGGCGAGTTTTTCCAGCTCACCTCACACCGCAACCGCGGCGCCGCCTTCGGAATTTTGCAGGACCAGCGCTGGTTTTTCATTCTGATAACCTCGGTGATCGTAGTCGGAGTGGTTTTGTATCTCAACAGGACCCGTAAAGCCGGGCAGAAGCTGATGTCGTTGGCGCTCGCTCTGCTTTTGGGAGGCGCGGTAGGGAATTTTCTGGACCGTCTTCTTTTCGGCGAGGTTGTCGATTTCCTTCAGCTGCATTTTCAGTTTTCCTTTTTCGGCAAAGCGGTTGACTACATTTATCCGATCTTTAACATTGCGGACTCCGCTATCGTCATCGGCGTCATTCTGATTTTTATCGATTCGATCATCAGCTGGAAAAATGAAAAAAGAGGGACGGCATCATGAGCGAACAAAACAACTATGATTTGGAACCAAACGGAATGGATGAAACGGAAAGCGAACCGACGCGCTGGCAGGTTGAAGCGGAGCAGAACGGCGAAAGAATCGACAAGCTTCTGTCCGATGCACTGGATGGAGTATCGCGTACGCAAATCCAGCAGTGGATTAAAGACGGCCATGCCCTGGTGGACGGCCGGAGCGTAAAGCCTAACTACAAGCTGTCCGAAGGACAGGTCATCGACCTGGCGATCCCGGACCCCGAGCCGCTGGATATTGCCGCGGAGAACATTCCGCTGGATGTCGTTTACGAAGACGGGGACGTCGTCGTGATCAACAAGCCGCGCGGGCTGGTTGTGCATCCGGCTCCCGGTCACTACAGCGGTACGCTGGTGAATGCGCTGATGCATCACTGTAAAGATTTGTCGGGCATCAACGGCGTCATGAGGCCCGGAATCGTCCACCGCATCGACAAGGACACTTCGGGACTGCTGATGATCGCGAAAAACGATCAGGCCCACGCCAGTCTGGCCGAGCAGCTTAAGGAACACAGCGTGACGCGCAAATATGTGGCGCTTGTCCACGGGAACCTGCAGCACGACCACGGGACGATCGATGCTCCGATCGGCCGCGACAGCTATGATCGGAAGCTGTATACCGTAACGGACAAAAACTCCAAACACGCGGTGACGCATTTTGCCGTACTGGAGCGGTTCGACGGTTATACGCTGGTGGAGCTTAAGCTTGAAACGGGCCGGACGCATCAGATCCGTGTCCATCTCAAGTTTATCGGACACCCGCTCGTAGGAGACCCGTCTTACGGCCGCAGCAAGGGGATGACCATGGACGGTCAGGCGCTTCATGCGCAGATTCTCGGATTCACACATCCGCGGACAGGGGAACGGCTCGAGTTCGAGGCGCCGATTCCGGAGGATATGGCGGATCTTCTTCACCGTCTGCGCAATCTGTAAGGTAGTTCAGGGACAGGCGGAAGCCGGTCCCTCTTTTTTAAAACTAAGCGAACCTTTGGAGAGGGGAAGCATTCCGCATGGAACCAATCATTAATCCGCAGGTAAAAGAAATTCAAATTTCGGGTATCCGTAAAATTGCGAATAAAGTCGCGGCGATGCCGGACGCGCTGGCTTTGACGATGGGGCAGCCGGATTTCCCGACGCCCGCCCACATTGCGGAAGCGGCGCAGAAAGCTATCCAGGCAGGAAGAACGGTGTATACGCCGAATGCGGGGCTTCCGGAACTCAGGAAAGCCGCGGCCGACTTTGTCGGTTCCAAATACGGGCTGTCCTATGACGGAGACAGCGAAGTCATCGTGACGACGGGAGCAAGCGAGGCGCTCGACATTACGCTGCGGACTATTCTGACACCGGGGGCGGAAGTCATTTTGCCGGGACCGATTTATCCCGGTTACGAACCGCTGATTCGTCTGTGCGGCGGGGTGCCCGTATATGTGGACACGCGTCCTTACGAGTTCAAAATGACCGCAGCCGCTCTGGAACCTCATTTGACGGAGCGTACGCGCTGCGTCGTTCTCGGCTATCCGAGCAATCCGACGGGGCAGATCATGACGGAGGCGGAACTGAGCGAGCTGGCGGCTCTGCTGGAAAGCCGGAACCTCTATGTCATTTCCGACGAAATATACAGCGAGTTGGTCTATGGGGCGGAGCACGCTTCGATAGCCTCCCTGCCGGGCATGAGAGAGAAGACGATCGTGATCAACGGACTGTCGAAATCCCACTCCATGACCGGGTGGCGGATCGGCTTTACGTTTGCCCCGGAAGCTTTGACCCGGCACATGGTCAAAGTGCACCAGTACAACGTCACCTGCGCGAGTTCTATTTCGCAGTATGCAGCAATCGCGGCACTCTCCGCGGGCCGTGACGATGCTCTTCCGATGCGGCAGGCTTACGAGAAAAGACTGGAGCATGTGTACGGCCGACTGCAGGCGATGGGACTGGAAGCGGTCAAACCGCAGGGCGCTTTCTACCTGTTCCCGTCGATCGCCCGGTTCGGGCTCGGCTCGGAGCAGTTCGCCTACAGGCTGCTGGATGAGCACCGGGTCGCCGTCGTTCCCGGTGATGCGTTTTCGCCGCTGGGCGAAGGCTACATCCGGCTGTCGTATGCGTACTCGCCGGAAGTGCTCGACGGGGCGCTGGACCGGCTTGAAGCCTTCGTCCGCAAACTCGACCGGAGCTGACGCCGTTCCGAACGCCGCTAACAAAAAATCCCCTTTATCCGACCCGCCGCGAGGCAGAGGAAGGATAAAGGGGATTTTTTAAACGGACTGTCCGGATTTCCAGCGGAGATAGCTGTCCACCGTCCGGATGGCTATACCGATGGCTCTTTCATCGGGTTCTATGCGGGCATGATGCAGGCCGTAAGGCGTTTCGGCACCCAGCCAGAACATAAAGCCCGGGATTTTCTCCAGAAAATAACCGAAATCCTCTCCGGTCATCGCCTCGGTACATTCGTACAGGCGGACGGGGATCTGCGGCTCCGACCAGGAAGAAGAGTCTTCCGCCGGTGCCTGACCGATAACGGCCGAAACCGGGACACCGGCGGTGCCGGTCACGGATTCGTCAGCCGGGGAGCCGCCGGCTCCAGCGGCTGTTTCCGTTTTTTGCAGCCAATCCATAAATTCAAGCGTCAGCGCTTCGTCGTTATACACTTGAAGATAATTGGAGCCCCAATCTATGGACGCCGTGCAGTCGAATGAAGATTCGATACCGCGGACGATTCCTTCGATTCTCGATTTAATCAGCAGCATGGATTCGGCGGAAAGGGTGCGAATCGTTCCTTCCAGCCGGGCGTTTTCGGCGATGATGTTCTGCTTGGTGCCCGCACTCATTTTGCCGATTGTGACAACGGCCGAGTCGAGAGGGTTGATATTGCGGGACACGATAGAGTGGAGCTGTCCGACGAGCTGTGAGGCTGCGACGACCATGTCGTTGGAGAGATGAGGATATGCCGCGTGGCCCCCCTTGCCCTTAAGGTCGATAAACAGCTCGGACGTGTTGGCGAACAAGATGCCGGGCTTGACGGCGATAGTGCCGACGGGATATTCCGGCGCGATATGAAGGCCGAGCATCTGCTCCGGCATCCAGTCCTTCAGCTCGGCGGACGCCAGCATAGGGAGCGCGCCCCCGGGGCCTTCTTCCGCAGGCTGGAACACGACGACGAGATCGTCTTTCATCGGACGCTGCGCGAACTGAGTCACCAGGCCCGCGCCGATGGACATATGCACATCATGCCCGCAGGCATGCATATATCCGGGATGTTCGGACTGGAACGCGTAGTTCGTTTCTTCCGGAATCGGAAGGCCGTCCATATCGGCCCGGTACCCGAACCTTTTCACAGGATTCGTGCCTTTGAGATACACGAGGATACCGGTGCGCCATGTACGGATTTCCATCCGTTCCTGTGGAAGAGTTTCCAAATAATCGAGGAGCTTGCGCTGGGTTTTAAATTCCTGGAAACCCGGCTCGGGAATCCGGTGGAGCTCGCGCCGCAGTTCAATAAACGGGCTGGTCACAGTGGTTCTCTCCTTCTTTCGCTTAAATGTAAGTCCGCAGGATTGAAAAAGGGCCCGGCGCCGGAAGCGCTGGGCCAAAACAGCAGCGGCAGTCCGCCTGCCTTCAGGAAGGATGCGCGCGTGCCGGTGTTGTTCTTTTTATGTACTGGCGGAACGTGAACGTAATCCCTGCGGAGGTTCTACAGCTCGCGGAGCTCTTTCAAAATTTCCGTTTTGGATTTCGTTTTGTCGTCGACTTTCTTGATGATGCGGGCAGGCGTACCGGCTACGACCGTAAATTCAGGTACGTCTTCCACCACGACCGCACCCGCGGCTACAACGGAACCTTGACCGATGCGCACGCCTTCAAGGATAACGGCGTTTGCACCGATCAGCACATCGTCTTCAACCACGCAAGGCTGTGCGGAAGGTGGTTCGATCACTCCGGCTACAACCGCTCCGGCGCCGATATGGCACATGTTGCCGATTTGAGCGCGTCCGCCTAGGATGGCGTTCATGTCGATCATCGTGCCTTCGCCGATGGAAGCACCGATATTGATTACCGCGCCCATCATAATGACGGCGTTGTTGCCGATGGAGACTTTGTCACGGATGATGGAGCCGGGCTCGATACGCGCGTTAATGCCTTTCAGGTCTAGAAGAGGAATGGCGGAGTTGCGGCGGTCGGACTCGACCACATAATCTTCTATGTTCTGCTGATTGGATTCGATAATGGCCTGGATGTCCGTCCATTCGCCGAACAGGACGCCGCTTTTACCGGAAATGAAGGATTGGATGCCCGTTCCGAAATCAACGGCTTCCAGGTTTCCTTTTACATATACTTTCACGGGTGTCTTCTTTTGGCTTGTCTTAATAAACTGGATAATTTCTTCGGTATTCATCTGTGTCATACTTCCACTCCTCCTGGGGTACTTTATCTTTATCATCATAGCAGATGAAAAGCGCTTACGCGATAGATTGTCCGAAAAAACGACAGGATACGCAGGACCTCCACAAAATAATAGGGTCAAACACCCCTAGACGTCTGCAAAAGAATGTTTTTTTGCGGTTGACTTCTTTTGTCGAAAGTGGGATAATGGGCTTCAAGTGAATAGGGTACCTTTAAAATCAGTCCAGAGAGGCTGGCAAGGTCAACGTTTAAGCAGGAGCAGACTCCGGGGGAGAGCGAAGTGCGGCGATTAGCTGCAACTTCCTCCGGTTCCAAGTACCCGTCTGTTTCTGCACATGCGCTAACCTTCTTGCCTTCTGAGCAAGGAGGTTTTTTTATGGCCGAAATTCGAGAAACACGTACCCGACAGAAGGAGGCAGTCGACATGAGCGAACACATGCATGTACTGCTGGATGAAATGGCGGTAAGAAGGGCTCTGACCCGGATTGCCCATGAAATACTGGAGAAAAACAAAGGGGTCGGCAACTGTATGCTGATCGGAATCCGTACACGGGGCATTTATCTCGCCCAGAGGGTGGCGGAAAGAATTCAGGAAATCGAAGGCGTCCCGGTTCCGGTCGGGGAGATCGATATCACTTCCTACCGCGACGACCGGGTGAAGGTACGGTCCGTGGAGACGGTCGCCGGCGGAGATAACCTGAACATTCAGAGCAAGAAAGTCATCCTGTTCGACGATGTGCTCTTTACGGGCCGTACGGTGCGGGCCGCGCTGGACGCTCTGATCGACCTCGGAAGACCCGAGATGATCCAGCTTGCGGTACTCGTGGACCGGGGACACCGGGAGCTGCCGATCCGGCCCGATTATGTGGGCAAGAACGTGCCGACCTCGAAGCTTGAGAAAATCGAAGTTCACCTGACAGAAGTAGACGAGCATGACCGGGTGGTCATTATACAGCAGCAGAGGGGGAACGAATGATGGGAGCCGTCAAAACACGCACAGCGAATCACTTCATCGGACTGAAAGGAGTCAGCGCTCCTGAAATCAAAGGAATCTTGGATCGTGCGGATTTCTGGGAAAATCATCCCGATAAAGTGACGAACCGGTTGAGGGGAACTTTTGTTTCGAATCTTTTCTTTGAAAACAGCACGCGGACCCGCTTCTCTTTTGAAATGGCGGAGAAAAGACTGGGAGCGGAAGTGCTGAATTTCTCCGCGGCGGAATCGAGCGTACAGAAAGGCGAGTCGATCTACGACACGGTCCGGACCCTCGAGTCGATGGGAATCGACGCGGGCGTAATCCGGCTGAAGCCGGTCGGTCTGCTGGCCGAGCTCGCGGAGAAAATCAGCGTCCCCCTGATCAACGCCGGGGACGGCAACAACGAGCATCCCACGCAGGCGCTGCTCGACCTGTACACCATGCGCCGCCACTTCGGCGAACTGCGGGGGCTCACGGTCTCCATCATCGGCGACATTCTGCACAGCCGGGTAGCCCGCTCCAACTTGTGGGCGCTCCGCGAAATGGGAGCGAACGTCAAGTTCTGCGCTCCGGCGAACATGCAGGCGCCCGAACTGGCCGCTTACGCTCCTTATGTATCAATGGAAGAAGCGCTGCAGGCGGACGTCGTCATGATGCTCCGGGTCCAGCTGGAACGGCACGAGAAGGGCATGATCTCTTCCGCGGAAGAATACCGCGCCCAATACGGCCTCACGATGGAACGGCTGCAGCAGATGCCGGCGCACGCGATTATCATGCACCCGGCTCCGGTCAACCGGAACGTGGAGCTTGACGACGAGCTGGTGGAACACGCCCGCTCCAAAATTTTCACCCAGATTCATAACGGCGTACCCGTCCGCATGGCCGTAATCGAACGGACACTCAGCTAAAGCGGTTCATGAGGGAAACGTAAAACCGGCCACAAAGTGAAAACGGCGTGGACGAATGGAACAAAATTCAGAAGCGGCAAACGGCGAGAGCAGCTAACCGCTTTTCTATAGAGGAGAGGGAAACGGCATGGGAATGTGGATTTTAAACGGAAAAATGCTGGATGCCTCCGGTAAGGAAACGACCGGTCATGTGCTGGTGGACAACGGCAAAATCGCGGCGATCACAAACGGGGAGGAGCTCCCCGACACAACTGGACACGAGGTTATAGAAGCGGAAGGCAAGCTTGTATCTCCGGGTTTTATCGATATGCACGTGCATTTGCGCGAGCCGGGCTTCGAACACAAAGAAACGATCGCCAGCGGCACGCGCTCCGCGGCACGGGGCGGTTACACCACGATCGCTTGCATGCCGAATACGAAGCCGGTAATCGATACCGTCGAAACGGTTAAGCTCATCCAGGGGAAGGCGGAAAGCGAAGGGAACGGCGTGAAAGTTCTTCCTTACGGATGCATCAGCCGCAACCAGCTCGGCCGCGAACTTACCGATTTCGAAGCCCTGAAAGACGCCGGAGTCGTGGCGTTTACGGATGACGGAGTCGGGGTGCAGAGCGCCCAGATGATGAAAGACGCGATGAAGCGGGCGGCTGAACTCGGCATGCCGATCGTCGCCCACTGCGAGGACGAGACGCTGGTAGCCGGTGCTCCGGTTTCCGAAGGGACCTTTGCCGATAAGAACGGGTTGAAGGGGATTCCGAACGAGTCGGAGGCGATTCATGTAGGCCGCGATATCCTGCTGGCGGAAGCGACGGGAGTACACTATCACGTCTGTCATGTAAGCACGGAGCAATCCGTACGCCTGATCCGTCTGGGCAAGCAAATCGGCGTAAAGGTGACAGCCGAAGTTTGCCCGCATCACCTGCTCCTTTCCGAAGAAGATATCCCGGGGATGGATGCCAACTGGAAAATGAACCCGCCCCTGCGCTCGAAGCGGGACGTGGATGCGGTAATCGAGGCGCTTGAGGACGGAACCATCGACATCATTGTGACCGATCACGCGCCGCACAGCGAGGAAGAGAAGGCCAAAGGCATGCAGCTTGCGCCTTTCGGAATCGTAGGTTTTGAAACGGCCTTCCCGCTGCTGTATACAAAGTTTGTCGCGACAGGCAAATGGTCGCTGGGCTTCCTGATCGAACGGATGACGTCCAAACCGGCCGAAGTGTTCGGACTGGAATCCGGACGTTTGCAGGTCGGAAGCGACGCGGATCTTACGCTGGTCGATCTGGAAACCGAAAAAGAAGTGGATCCGGCGTCATTTTTATCCAAGAGCCGCAACACACCGTTCACTGGCTGGAAGCTAAAAGGCTGGCCGGTGCTGACCATGGTCGGAGGCAAAATCGCCTGGACGGAAACAAACGAATAGACAACACGAAACATATAGAGAAGGAGCTGAGGGGCATGAAGGCAAAAGCAAGACTGCTGCTGGAAGACGGAACGCTTTTTACGGGTAAATCGTTCGGGGCCGAAGGGGATTCGGTCGGCGAAGTAGTATTCAACACGGGAATTACAGGTTACCAGGAGGTACTTTCCGACCCGTCCTACTGCGGACAAATCGTGACAATGACCTATCCGCTGATCGGGAACTACGGCATCTCGCGGGATGATTTCGAGTCCGTGAGACCGTTTGTACACGGGTTTGTCGTACGCCGGCACGAAGAGGCGCCGAGCAACTGGCGCGCGCAGTATACCTTGGGTAACCTGCTCAAAGAATACGGCATTATCGGCATCAGCGATATCGATACGCGCATGCTGACCCGTAAAATCCGCCATCACGGCGTTATGAAAGGTCTGCTGACCACTTCTGACCGCTCGGTTGAAGAATTGAAGAAAATGCTGCAGACGACTCCGCTTATGACCACACAAGTATCGACGGTATCGACGCCGCATGTTTTCAGCGCGCCGGGCAACCGCGAGCGTGTAGTTCTTGTGGACTACGGAGCGAAAAGCGGAATCGTCCGCGACCTGACGAAGCGCGGCTGCGACGTGGTCGTCGTGCCTCAGGACACGACGGCGGAGCAAATCATGCGCCTGGCGCCGGACGGCGTCCTGCTTTCGAACGGCCCTGGGGACCCGAAAGACGTCCCGCATGCGGTAGAAACCGTCCGCCAGCTTCTGGGCCAAGTGCCTGTCTTCGGAATCTGCCTCGGTCATCAGCTGTTTGCCCTGGCCTGCGGAGCGGATACCGAGAAGCTGAAGTTCGGTCATCGCGGCGGCAACCATCCGGTGAAAGATCTCATTTCCGGACGCTGCTACATCACTTCCCAGAACCACGGTTATACCGTTAAAGAAGAATCCATCGCCGGTACGGAGTTGACCGTTACTCACATTAACAACAACGACCGTACGATCGAAGGACTTAAACATAACAAGTACCCGGCATTTTCCGTCCAATATCACCCTGAAGCGGCTCCGGGACCTTTCGATTCGAGCTACTTGTTCGACGATTTCCTGACGATGATCCGCTCGCATCATACCGATAACCCGAAGGCTCCGCGTCAAGCGCAAATGCTTGCCGCCTGGAAAGCCGAGCAGTCTGACAACAAGTCGAAAGGAGAACTTCACTATGCCCAAAAATGAGAAGCTCAAAAAAATTCTGGTGATTGGATCCGGACCGATTGTCATCGGCCAGGCTGCGGAGTTTGACTATGCCGGCACACAAGCGTGCCAGGCTCTTAAAGAAGAAGGCTTTGAAGTTGTCCTGATCAACAGCAACCCGGCAACAATCATGACCGATACAAACATGGCCGACAAAGTATACATCGAGCCGATCACGCTTGATTTCGTTACCCAGATCATCCGCCAGGAGCGCCCGGACGGACTTCTTCCGACACTCGGGGGACAGACGGGACTGAACATGGCAGTGGAGCTTGCACGCGCAGGCGTTCTGGAACAGGAGAACGTGAAACTGCTGGGCACTCAGCTCACCGCTATCGAGAAGGCCGAAGACCGCGACTTGTTCCGCGATTTGATGCGCGAACTGGAACAGCCGGTACCGGACAGCGTCATCGTAACGACAGTGCCGGAAGCCGTTGACTTCGCCAACGAAATCGGCTACCCGATCATCGTTCGTCCGGCTTACACACTCGGTGGTACGGGCGGCGGGATCTGCCACAGTGAGGAAGAACTGGTGGAAACCGTAGCATCGGGTATCCGCTACAGCCCGATTTCCCAGTGTCTCGTCGAGAAAAGCATCGCGGGCATGAAAGAAGTCGAGTACGAAGTCATGCGCGACGCCAACGATAACTGCATTGTCGTCTGCAACATGGAAAACTTCGACCCGGTCGGCGTTCACACGGGAGACAGCATCGTTGTGGCTCCGAGCCAGACGCTCTCGGACCGCGAGTACCAGATGCTCCGCTCGGCATCACTGAAAATTATCCGCGCGCTGAACATAGAAGGCGGATGTAACGTCCAGTTCGCCTTGGACCCGTTCAGCTTCCAATATTACGTCATCGAAGTAAATCCGCGTGTAAGCCGCTCTTCGGCGCTCGCATCCAAAGCGACGGGCTACCCGATCGCCAAGATGGCGGCCAAAATCGCAGTCGGCTACACGCTGGATGAGCTCGTAAACCCGGTTACCGGCCAAACGTACGCCTGCTTCGAGCCGACGCTGGATTACATCGTTTCCAAAATTCCTCGGTGGCCGTTCGATAAATTCATCAACGCCAACCGTAAGCTGGGAACGCAGATGAAAGCGACGGGCGAAGTAATGGCCATCGGCCGTACTTTTGAAGAATCGATTCACAAAGCGATCCGCTCCCTGGAAATCGGTGTACACCGTCTGTTCCTTAAGGAAACCGATCTGCTTGATCAAGAAACTCTTGAGCTGCGCCTGCAGAAGCCGGACGACGAGCGTCTCTTCCTGCTGGCCGAAGCTTTCCGCCGCGGTTATACCATCGAGCAGCTTCAAGACTTGACCAAAATCGACTGGTGGTTCCTGCACAAGCTGGACGGGATGATCCGGTACGAGCAGGAAATCGCCTCGGAACAGTTCGATAACGAAGTGCTTTACGACGCCAAACGGATGGGCTTCACGGATCGTGCCATCGCCGAAATCCGCAGCCTCGCGGGCTGCAGCACCTTCACAAAAGAAGCGGAGATCCGCGAATACCGTCTGAACCAGAACATCAAACCGGTTTATAAAATGGTTGATACCTGCGCCGCGGAGTTCGAAGCGACTACACCTTACTACTATTCCACTTATGAGATGGAAGACGAAGTACTGGAAACCGAGAAACAAAAGGTTATCGTTCTCGGCTCCGGGCCTATCCGGATCGGTCAAGGAATCGAATTCGATTACTCTACCGTCCATGCGGTATGGGCCATCCAGGCTGCCGGCTACGAAGCGGTTATTATCAATAACAACCCGGAGACGGTTTCCACCGACTTCAACACGTCGGATCGTCTGTACTTCGAGCCGCTCTTCTTCGAAGATGTGATGAACGTTATCGAACGCGAGAAGCCGATCGGTGTTATCGTTCAATTCGGCGGTCAGACGGCGATCAACCTGGCGGCTCCGCTCTCCAAAGCGGGCGTGCACATTCTGGGCAGCGATCTGGAAAGCATCGATAAAGCCGAGGACCGCAAAAAGTTCGAAGCTCTGCTCCGCAAGCTCGATATCGCACAGCCTCCTGGCGGCACGGTTACTTCCGTGGACCAAGCGGTAGGAACGGCTGCTCAGTTCGGCTACCCGGTACTTGTCCGTCCTTCCTACGTGCTCGGCGGCCGCGCCATGGAAATCGTCTACTCTGACGAAGAACTTCTCAGCTACATGGAATATGCGGTTAAAATCAACCCGGAACACCCGGTACTGATCGACCGCTATATGCTCGGCAAAGAAGTGGAAGTCGATGCGATCTGCGATAAAGAAACGGTGCTCATTCCGGGCATCATGGAACATGTAGAGCGTGCGGGAGTTCACTCCGGCGACTCTATCGCGGTGTACCCGCCGCAGTCGCTTTCGGATGCGATCAAAAATCAGATTATCGAAATCACGACTAAAATCGGTCTGGAACTCCAAGTGGTCGGTCTGGTTAACATCCAGTTCGTCATCCATAACGAGCAGGTATATGTGATCGAAGTAAATCCGCGCTCCTCGAGAACAGTTCCGTTCCTGAGCAAAGTGACGAACATTCCGATGGCCAATGTGGCTACACGTGTAATCATGGGCCAGAAACTTACCGAAATGGGCTACCAAGGCGGCCTTTGGCCGGAAGACAGCTTCGTATCGGTTAAAGTACCGGTGTTCTCCTTCGCCAAACTGCGCCGCGTAGACACGACACTCGGACCCGAGATGAAATCGACGGGTGAAGTTATGGGACGCGACGTCAACTTTGCGAAAGCACTTTACAAGGGCCTTATCGGTGCGGGAATGAAAATTCCGGCCGCCGGAGCCATCATCGCTACCGTAGCGGACAAAGACAAGGAAGAGGCCGTGGAAATTTTCGGCGGATTCCAGCGTCTCGGTTACAAAATCATCGCGACAGGCGGTACGGCTCAAGTGCTCCAAGCCGCCGGCGTTCCGGTCACGACCGTGAACAAGCTGAGCGAAGGCTCGCCGAATATTCTGGATCTGATCCGCAGCGGAGAAGCTCACTTTGTCGTCAACACCTTGACGAAGGGCAAAACGCCTCAGCGCGACGGATTCCGCATCCGCCGCGAAGCGGTAGAAAACGGTGTCGTCTGCATGACCTCGCTCGACACGGTCCGTGCCCTGCTTCATATGCTTGAAGCGATCAACTTCTCGTCGCGCTCTATGCCGGTATACGCGTAAGCGGACGAGTTTCAAACCAATCAGGGGATGTGCGCATAACTGGCCTGCAAAGGCCGGAAGCGTAACATCCCCTCCTTATGAACACCTGCAAGGAACAGCCATTTGGGAGGAGAATGCTGAAATGGAAACCGCAAGAGCACAGTCTGCCGGACGGATTATGGTAGCATTGGATTTCGCGTCGGCAGCCGAGGCTGACACGCTCATTCAGGAACTCCGGGGAATCCCGTGTTACATGAAAGTGGGGATGCAGCTGTTTTACGCTGCGGGACCCCATTTCGTAGCCCGTTTGAAGGATGAGGGCTATAACGTATTTCTGGATGTGAAAATGCATGATATTCCGAATACGGTAAAAGGCGGCTCCGAAAGCGTGACGCGCCTTGGGGTGGATATGTTCAACGTCCATGCTGCCGGAGGCATCAAGATGATGGAAGGCGCGCTGGAAGGCGTGGACAAAGCAATTGGCGGAGGCGGGGGTAACCGTCCGCAAGTCATAGCGGTTACACAGCTGACAAGCACGAGCCAAGCGATGCTGAACGACGAAATCGGCATTGCCGGCCGGGTCGAGGAAGCGGTTGTCCGTTATGCGCGTCTGACTCGTCAGGCGGGTCTCCAGGGTGTCGTCGCGTCACCGCTGGAAGTGTCAGCCGTTAAAGAAGCCTGCGGCGCCGGTTTTATTACGGTGACTCCGGGAATCCGGCCCGCCGGAGTAGCCTTGGGCGACCAGACCCGGGTTATGACGCCTGCGGAAGCTTTCCAGGCCGGAACGGATTATGTGGTCATCGGCCGCCCGATAACGGCCGCACCGGATCCGCGCCAGGCGCTGGAACAGATTTTGGATTCACTGGAGCTAAAATAAGATTCATCCTATACATGCAAAACCTTAACCACAGGAACGGAGTGATTGGACATGAATACAGCGCAATCGACAGAACGTGAGATAGCGGCTTCCCTGCTTGAGATCGGAGCGGTAGCTTTGCGTCCGCACGAGCCTTTTACCTGGACATCCGGAATCAAATCGCCGATCTACTGCGATAACCGTCTGACGATGTCGCACCCGGAAATCCGCGATGCTATCGCAGAAGCGTTTGCGGCCAAAATCCGCTCGGAATATCCGCAGGCCGAAGTAATCGCGGGTACGGCGACGGCCGGTATACCGCATGCGGCGTGGGTAGCCCAGAAGCTCGGGCTTCCGATGATCTACGTGCGGGACAAGGCCAAGGGCCACGGCAAGCAGAATCAGATCGAAGGGGCTCTGGCTGCGGGGCAGAAGGTTATCGTCATCGAAGATCTGATTTCGACGGGGGGCAGCTCCCTTAAAGCGGCGCTGGCCGTAAACGAAGCCGGCGGTCAGGCGCTGGGAGTTTTGGCCATTTTCTCTTATCAACTGGACAAAGGCATTCAGGCGTTCGCCGAAGCAGGTATTCCGCTGGACACGCTGACCAACTATTCCAAGCTTCTTGAAGTAGCCGTGGAACAAGGGGCCATCGCACAGGATGATCTGGAGCAGCTCCGCTCCTGGCGTCAGGATCCGGCCTCCTACGGCGTTTAAAGCGGCAAGATAAGCGGCAATGCGAACAGGTACGGCGGGACCGCGGGCGGAGATGCCAACGGTTGTGAATATCCGGCGTCAGAATAGCAACAAGGCTGACGTATGCCGGATCGCTCGCCGATGTCCGTGCGCCTGTCCACCGGCCCGCTGTAGCTAGAAGTTGCCCCATGAGGGCCGAATTTTGAGATGTTTCCGCAAAGATAAAGCAGCGGAAATTCCGGCGGCGCTTATCTTTAATGTAAGAACATCACGCGACGATACCGTTTACCGGGAGCTGCGCGCGATATGAAATCCGTTCCCAAACGAAAAGACCTCCATCCGTCTGTTGCGGCGTTGGAGGTCTTTTTTTGTTTTATGCGCTAAGATCACCGTAGCTGCTTTCTTTGTGACCGCAAAAGCTTAGCCGGTTTCACGGTTGACAGGTGTCATGGAAGGGGCCCCGGCGCCGGGACACCCGTTTGGGCTGCCGGACTCAGCCTACGCGCTTGCCCATAATAATCAGATCCCGCTCGATTCCGTCCAGTTCCGCGATCCGCGGGAGCTCGGCCCATTTGGCGAAGCCGTAACGGTCGAAGAGAGCAAGGCTATGCGCGTTATGCCCGAAAATGAAACCGAGCACGGTTTTGATGCCGAGCTCCGGACAGGCGGCGATTGCTTTTTCCAGAAGGTAGCGTCCCAGACCGCGGCCGCGGCATTCCTCGTCGAGGTAAATGCTCACTTCTGCGGTACCGTTGTATGCAGGCCGCCCGTAAAAAGACTGGAAGCTCAGCCAGCCCCAGATCTTGCCGTCTTTTTCAAGCACCCAGATCGGGCGGGTTTCCGGATTGTGTTCGGCAAACCAGTTTTCCCGGCTCTGAACGGTCACCGGTTCAAGATCGGCCGTAACCATTCTTCCCGGAATGGTTGAATTGTAAATGTGTACGATGGCGGGAAGATCCGCCGGTACGGCATCTCTAAGCTTGTAAGTGTCCTGCTGCATACCTGTTCCTCCGTTTTCGGGTGCGATGCCTTCATTTTATCACGGTTAACGGGGCTAAGCCGCATTTTTATCGGTCCGCCAATTTTCCCCAGAAGCCGCAAACGGCCTGCAGGCCCTTATCGAAGTTATCCAGATCGAAATGCTCGTTGGGAGCATGGAGATTTTCATCCGGGAGCCCGAAGCCCATCATAACGACGGGAGCTTGAAGCAGGCGCTCGAAAACATCCACGATCGGGATAGAGCCGCCGCCCCGGGTAAGCGCCGTTTTCTCTCTGTAAGCCTCTTCGAGTGCCGCAGCCGCAGCGACCATAACCGGATGGTCGGCCGGCGTCAGGAAGGGGTTGCCCTGCAGCACTCTTTTGACCGAAACTTTCAAACCGGCAGGCGTGCGGGCCGCCACATGACGTTCGATCAGCTCGAAAATCTCTTCGGGGCGCTGATCCGCAACGAGCCGGCAGGCAATTTTGGCGGACGCGCGCGCCGGAACGATCGGTTTAATGCCTTCTCCGGCAAAACCGCCGCTTATGCCCGTCACTTCCAAAGTCGGCCGTGCCGTCGTGCGTTCGGTGAACGTATATCCTTTCTCGCCGTAAAGCTCGGAAAGACCCAAATCCTCCAGGATCTTGCGCTCATCCTGCGAGACGCGTGCCAGCTCGCTGCGCTCCTGCTCCGTCAGTTGGATAACGCGGTCGTAAAAGCCTTCCACCGTGACACGGCCTTCTTCGTCGTGGAAGGAATCCAGCAGGCCTGCTAGCGCATGAACGGCATTCGGCACGCCGCCGCCGTACAAGCCGGAGTGGAGATCGTTTCTGGCCGCGAGCACTTCAATCTCGACTCCGGCGACGCCGCGGAGGCCGTAAAGCAGAGCGGGCTTGCCTCTCTCCAGCATCGGGCTGTCCGAAATAACGATCGCGTCCGCTTTAAGCTTCTCCGCATGCTCTTCTACGAAGGGGGCGAGGGAAGGGCTTGTAATTTCTTCTTCGCCTTCGAGAATAAATTTAATGTTGAGCGGCAGACTTCCGACGGCTTTGAGGAACGTTTCCGCGGCTTTGACGTGGATCCAGAACTGAGCTTTATCGTCCGTCGCTCCCCGCGCATAAATTTTACCGTCCCGGATGACGGGCTCGAACGGTTCCGAATGCCATTCGTTCAAGGGATCGGCAGGCTGGACATCGTAATGGCCGTAGACGAGGACGGTCGGTTTGCCCGGGGCATGCAGCCAGTCTCCGTACACGATAGGCAGTCCTGCCGTCGGCATGATCTCGACATGTTCAAGACCCGCACGAGTCAAGGCGCCGGACAGCCATTCCGCGCAGCGGTGAACGTCTTCCCTGTGCTCGGATAAGGTGCTGATGCTCGGAATTCGGAGCAGCTCTTTCAGTTCTTCAAGATGGCGTTCTCTATGCTGGGACGCATATGATTCGGTTTTGGATTTCATGATGACAAGACTCCTTTTTTGACAATGGGTTAAAAAAGCTATCCTCATAATTTCCCCATTTTCGCTTAAAATCCTGCAAATTGTTTCAATAAGGAAAGCTGCCGCCGGAACGGGGGGAGAAAAAATAATTTTTTGCCTAAAAAGAAACTTCCCCGGGATTCAATCGTCTTACTAAGTGGAAACAGGATGGTAATCTTTTCATCCAGACTCCGGCAACAGACTTGCCGGCTGTAGTTAAATCATGGGTTGAGGTGGAAAATATGCGTAACAAAATGGCAGCCCGTGCGACCGCATTGGCGCTGATTCTGACATTAAGCACAGGAGGAGTACTTGCGGCAACCCCCGCAGCGGCGGCTTCCGGACAACCGGCTCTCGGTTCGGTGGCGGCAGGCGGTTCGGCCTCGTTCGAGCTTCAGAACATCCAGCTGCTGCCGGATCAAAACGGCAATATCGTCACGTTCACGGTCGGCGTCCATAACAAAGGCGCTGCGGATTTACCTCTTGTGGACTACTGGGTCCGGCTCAAAAGTAAAACGGGCCATACATACACGGTGCGCTTGATGCCCCAAGACAAAGATACGAACAAAATCGGTGCCCGTTCTTCGGGGCAGGTGTCATACTACGCCAAAGTCGGGAGCGGAGAAAAGCTTCAGGATCTGCAGGTTCAGTTTATCAAGTGGGATTTCAGCCAGCCGAATTCCGAGCGCGTTCTCGGACAAGTTTCCGTGCCGGCTTCTTACACGGGCGTAACACCGACGGGGCAGAATGCCGACTTCCAGGCGGGCGGCAGCGAACTGCGGGCATCCACGGAGAAGTTTACAAACGGAAAGAACGAGAAATATTACTTGCCCGCGATAAGTCTGCAATTGGAGAACATCGGGGGCGCGGCGGTTACCCTGCCGGAAGTCCAGTTTTCGGTCCGTACGCCCGAAGGGCTTTTGTATCCGCTGGATGCGAAGAATGCCAAGGATTTGAAGATCAGCCCGAAGGAAACGAAAACCGTTCAGCTTTCGGGGGCTATTCCGCTCAAAGCCGGAGAGAAAGGCTGGGAGCTTGTTATCACCCGGATTCATCCCGAGACTGAAGTTCAACACGCTGCTGGCGGCTTACCAGCTTCCCGCCGTCAGTAAACCTGCCGGCGGCGAGGCCGGCAAGGAAACGCAGTTTATGAACAAGTCCGGACTTTATACGGCCAAGCTGGGAGGCATCTATCGTCTTCCGTGGGAAGACCAGGATATTTTGACCGCTAACGTCACGCTGTCGAACAAAGGGGATCAGTCGCTTCCCATACCGGATATGACGGCTTACTTCCTGCTGGATAATGCCGTGAAAGTGGAGGCCAAGCTGGTCCGCACGGGCAAAGTGATCGGTATCGATCCGGGCGCCTCTCTTTCCGTCGAAGCGCTTGGTAAAATCCCGTATACGTATGCGTTTAAGGAAGTAAAACTGGTCATCCAGGAAAAAGAAAGCGACACGCAGGTGAACGATCTGCTGGAGCTTACCGCCAAGCCCGATCTGCAGCAGCTGCCGTTTGTGGGACTGGGCGAGAAATACGCCCGGGAAGAAATCGGCCGCAAAGCGCAGTATACGGTTGCGGAGATCAATTCCTACGAGGGCCTGAGCGGAAGCATCGTTTCGGCCGAGCTGGAGATTGAAAATGCGGAGAAACGGTTTGCGCCGGTCACCGGCTTAACCGCTCATTTTCAGCTGAAAGACGGCACCGTATTCCCGGCTTCCGTATCCGAGATCAAGAAAACGGTAGCGCCCGGAGGCAAGGCGAGACTGAACGTGTGGGCCGCACTGCCCAAAGGCACGGATATGGAAAATGTCCGTCTGCTCATCGGTGATTCCGTGACACTGGGAACCGGAAACGGCAAGCAGGAAGAAAACCAGCAGAACGTTAAAACGGATGCTTACGTAAGACCCGTGACGTTCGCGCTGCCCAAAGAGAAGAAGGATGTCAAGGACAAGCTGAAAGACATCACTCTGTTCCCGTATACGGTGTCCATGAGCCGGATCAATACGTCCATCAACAACGATGTGTTTACCCTTAAATTCGATTACGATATCCGCAAGCAGCTTTTGACCGAAACGGCACCCGAAGGACATAAGCTCGTTCTCGTATTTGAAGATTACAAAGGCAGCAAATCGTTCGAGAAAGCATATGAGCTTAAAAATTGGGAGCCTCACGACGGCAAATCGGCCGAACAGGTAACCGACAACGAGCTTAGAATCGGCAAAAAAGAAAACTTCACTATCCAGATTCAGGACGCGGATCTGATTTACAAGCAGCGGTTCCTCGATAAATTTCATCTCAGCGTCTATCATGAGTTCCAGGGACAGCGTAAGCTGCTGGCCAAACAGAGCTTTACTTGGTTTACGTATTCGGACTAATTTTATTGAGATTACCGGGTTTGCGAGGCAAAGTTCCATCTTCGGATGGAACTTTTTTCATGTTTATCCGTAACTGTTGAAGTGGATATCTCTTTTTCGTCGTCAAAACGGTAGGAGGCAGCGAAAGGCAGTAAAGAGCATGAGAAAAAAATCATTGCAAAAAAAATAAGCCAGTTTATATTTTTTTAACCTTTACCGTTTATGATGGGAAAAGAATGGGTACAGCTGCCAATTTTCAGAGAGATTGTTCAATCGGTGCGGAGGAGTAGAGTGGATGAACAAAATGACTAGTTTTTCAATGAAAAACGTGGCGGCGCTTTTTATTATAATGCTGCTGGTATTTGCAGGCGGCATTTTCGCCACGACTAAACTGAAGGTGGAAAGCATGCCGGATATTTCGTTTCCGATGGTTGTCATTTCCACCCAGTACACGGCACCACCGAAAGATGTGCTTGACCAGATTACAAAGCCGCTGGAGAAAGCGGTCGCCGGTTTTGACGGCATCAAAAACATATCGTCCACGTCGAGCGATAACTATTCGCAAATTACGATCGAACTCGACCAAGACATCAAGCCGAAGAATGCCAAGCAGGATCTCGAAGCGCTGGTTTCGAACGTCAAGCTCCCGCAGCAGGCTGAGAAGCCTAAGGTACTGACGGAAGGATTCTCGTCCCAGCCGGTTTATTACCTGGCGGTATACGGCAATGACGGCATGAATCAGACGGAGCTTGATAAAATTTACAAAGATACGATTTTACCGGGCTTTAATACAATCAAAGGGATCGACCATGTCGACTCCGTCGGCAACCAGGAAGCGACTCTTTCCATTAAGCTTAATGAAAACACGATCAACAGCTATGGATTGACGCCGACGGATGTCTCAAACAGCATTCGGGCGGCCTTGTCCGCAAGCCCTGCGGGAACCGTTGAATTTAACGGCACGACCCAGATGGTGCGGGTGACGGGCCAGATCGATACGATTTACAGTCTTGACAACCTTACGCTCACGACGCCGAATGGCAGTGTGCTCCAGCTTAAAGATCTAGGCAAAATCGAAGCCATCAGCGAATCCCAGTTTATCACCCGTCTGGACGGCAAACCGGCGATCGGCGTTCAGCTGTACAAAACGAAATCGGCCAACGCGGTAAACTTTGCGGACGAAGCCGACGCTTTGATGGCAAACTGGGAGAAAACCCTGCCGGGCGTGAAATTCAAATCCGTTTATAATTCAGCGGTGGAAATCAAAAAGTCGATCCATGGCATGGTGCAGGAAGGAGGCATGGGCGCCCTTCTCGCTTCGGTTATGATTTTGCTCTTCCTTAGAAATATTCGGATGACCCTCATCGTTTTGGTCTCGATTCCATTATCCATTCTGATTACGCTCTTGATGATGGTGCCGCTTAATATTTCACTCAACATCATGACACTCGGCGGTATGGCTATCGCGGTCGGACGGGTCGTGGATGATAGTATCGTCGTTATCGAAAATATTTACAGCCAGCTTCAGAAAGCCCAGGAACGCGGAGAATCCGTCATCAAGCTGGCTACCGCTCAAGTAGCCTCGGCGATTACCTCTTCGACGATCACAACCGTCGGCGTATTCGGTCCGATTGCATTCGTAAGCGGAGTTATCGGAGAAGTGTTCCGTCCATTCGCGCTTACGCTGGTCGTCGCGCTCCTGTCCTCGCTTCTCGTGGCACTGACGGTCATTCCGATGCTGGCTAAACTGCTGGTGCTGAAAAGCAAAAACCTCGGCAACCACGACGAGAATCACGTCGGCAAATTTGCGATGGTTTACAAAAGAGCATTGGAGTGGTCCCTGAACAACCGGATCAAGACACTTTTGTTCTCGGGAATTCTCTTCGTTGCCTCGCTGGTGCTGATCATACCGCAGCTTGCCGTATCGTTCATGCCGGAGGATCAATCGGCCCGGCAGATGATTTTCCAGATCAAGATGCCGAACGACACATCGATCGAGACGATGGATGAAAAGTCCAAGCAGCTCGAGCAGATGATGAGGGAAGCGAAAGACGCTTCGGGCAACCCGCAGTTTACATACAATGAGTCTATGGTGGGCTACGCATTCAGCAGCGATGTATCGCCGTACCGGACGATGATGTTTACCGAAGCGAACGAAAACAGCAACGCCCAGCAGGTCTTCAATGCTTACAAAGAGAAAATCTTATATGAACTTCCAAAAGGCTCCGAAGTCGACGGTTCGCTGATTGCCGCAGGCGCGGGCGGAAGCAGCACGGATTTCTCTTACGCCCTGAAAGGCGAAGATATGCTGTACCTGAAACAGGCAGCCGCCCAGGTTAAAGAGAAAATGAAGGAGTTCCCCGAGCTGTACGAAGTTAAGGACAGTCTCAGCGATTCCAAGACGGAAGTCGAAGTCACCGTCGACCAGAACAAAGCGCGTTTGTACGGACTTAGCTCCGCCCAGGTGCTTGAAATGGTCAACTCTTGGATCGGAGTCAGCAAACTCGGCGACTTGAAGTTTGACAACGTTACTTATGAGACCAAAGTGGAACTTGATCCCCAGTATAAAAATTCGGTGAATAAAATCGGCACGTTTCTGCTGAAAACTCCGACGGGGCAGACGGTCCAACTGAATGAAATCGCGAAAATCACGCAGATTGATGCTCCTACAGCCATTACCCGTGAAAACCAGACACAAACACTGAAAGTAACGGCAAAGATCAACAGTGCGGATAAAGGCGGTGTCAGCGGGAAAGTGGCCGCAGCTTTAAACGCGCTGGAGCTTCCTTCCAGCGTAAGCCGTGAAGTGAAAGGGGTGTCCGACGATATCGCTTCCGGGTTCTCGGAAATGTTCGCCGCCATGGGCGCATCCATCTTTATCGTCTACCTGGTCATGGTTCTCGCGTTCGGGAACGCCAGCGCTCCTTTTGCCATCTTGTTCTCGCTGCCGCTGGCGGTTATCGGCGGATTGTTCGGTCTCCTGGTCACTGGAGAATCGCTTAACATCACTTCTCTCATCGGATTCCTGATGCTGATCGGAATCGTCGTGACGAACGCGATCGTTCTGATCGACCGGGTACAGCAACTGCGCGAGCAGGGAGTCGAGGTCAGGGAATCCCTTATCAGTGCGGGGATGACTCGTCTTCGTCCCATCATTATGACTGCGGGAGCGACTGTGTTTGCGCTTATGCCGCTTGCACTCGGAATGTCCAAGGGGACCATTATTTCCAAAGGATTGGCGGTCGTCGTTATCGGCGGGCTTGTCACTTCCACAGTACTTACACTCGTTGTCGTACCTATCATTTATGAATTGATCGAATCCTTTAAACGCAGAAGCTCGAACGCGTTCCACCGTAAACCAAAGAAAAACAAGGTGGATGCGGTCCCTGCGGCAAAATCCTGAGTCAAGCAAAGAGAAGAGGAGAGTACAACTGATGAAACGTCCTTTAGCTACGATCGTTAAGCAGAGCACGAAACTGGTAGGCATTGTCGCCCTTACTACGGCCCTGGCCGTCGGCTGTTCGAACAAACCGCTGGCTGGTCCTCAGGACAGCACGCAGGGCCAGGAATCTCAGATTAAGGCGGTAAAAACCGTCAAAGTGACGAAAGAAAAAATATCGGACCCGCTTGAGCAGGTTGCCAATGTCATCTCTTCCGTCCAGCTGGATGTTATTTCGAAAACAGGCGGAGACGTCCAGCAGGTATACAAAAAGCGGGGCGACATGGTTAAGAAGGGCGAGCTTCTGTTCCGCATAGACCCTTCCGATCTGCAGTCTGCAGAAGGAACAGGGACAGCTTGGCATCAAGAGCGCCCAGGCCCAGCTTAAGCAGGCCAAAGAAGAGCTGGCCAACGCGAAGACCGACCTTGACAACAATATCGTCAAAGCCGAGCAGGGGATCAGGGACGCCGAGAAGAATTTTAATAAAATGCGCAACGATTACGATGAGGGCACGATCACAAAGATCCAGCTGGAGCAGGAGGAAACGAAGCTCAACAGCCTTAAACTTGATCTGAGTACCCTGAAGCAGAAGCGTAAAACGCTGGACAACACGGATTCGCTGGCCGCTGCCCAAGTCGCGATCGAAACATCGGGTCTGAGTGTCAAGAAAGCGGAACGCGATTTGGAAAATACAGTGGTAAAAGCACCCGTGAGCGGAGTGCTTACGGATTTTCCGGTTGAATCGGGGATGACCGTTGCGCAGGGGTTCAAAGCCGGAGTCATCCAGCAGCTGAATCCGATTCTTATTAAAGCCGATTTGACGGAAGAAGCCGTTAATCTGGTGCGTGACAAAAAAGAACTGAGTTTCTATGTGCCGGGCACGACAGAATTAACGAAAGCACCGATTAAGTATATTTCGGATGTGCTCGATTCACAGACGAAAGCTTACACGCTGGAGCTGGAAGTTCCAAACGCCGATCAAAAGCTGAAGCCCGGACAGAAAGTCCAGCTTCAACTGACCGACGAGGCGGAACAGACGGTTACGGCTATCCCGACGCTTAGTATCGTGAGGGAGGGAAGCGAATCTTTTGTATTCGTCCTGAACGGAGACACCGTTGAGAAACGCAAAATTCAGCTCGGCCGTTTGAAGGAAACGATGCAGGAAGTGATTTCCGGCGTAAACGAAAACGAGCAGATCGTTATTTCCGGCCAGCATCAGCTGAAAGATAAAGAAAAAGTCACGACAGCAGCCGCAGCTAACTAACAAAGGTACACATGGAGGAGAATACCGTGAAGAGCCAATGGAAAACTACCGTATCGTCCGTCTTTCTGTCCGCCGCTCTGCTCGCAAGCGCCGTTCCGGCACTTGCGGCAGAAGCGGGAAAGCCAGCACCTGCACAAGCATCGCCTTCAGCGCCGACCGCTTATAAATTAACGAACGATCTGCAGGTTGAAATGAAAAGTGTCTTAAACGAAAAAACAGCGGACGGGACCCGTCTGGGTGCCGTCGTCCGCATGAAAAACACCAGTTCGAAAGTTGTGCGAGTACCCGAGTATGAAGTGCGTATGAAGACTAAGGACGGCGTTGAATTCCGTCTGCAGGCAAGTCTGGGAAGCCCCCGCTCCATTCAACCCAAATCGCAGGTTGAGCTCAGCTACCTGGCCACGGTTGACAGCGGAGAAGGCGTAGAACTGAGCGAGCTTCGCTGGGTAGACATCGATGTTTACGTGTATCCGAAAAAAGAAACGCTTCAGCTCAGTGTTCCCGTGAGCGATCTTGTATGGAACGGAACGGAAACGTCCGAAATTCCTTCCGCATCCGTGAAGAAGTGGGGAGAAGCTTTCACCATTCCTACTCTGCATACGCCGCTGGAGTTCAAAACCACGAATATTAGCCGTGACACGGTCGGCACGAAAACGAACTCGGTCATTCAGGTGCTCGTAACGAACCCTTCGACCAAGCGCCAGACTCTTCCGGACATTGCCCTGGAAGGCAAAAGCGGGCTGCAGACGTATGACAGCAACCGGGCCGAATCCACCCTTTCGCTTGAGCCGGGCGAAAAGAAATATATTCATTTTGTCATCCCTACCGAACTGAATACGGAGCTGGAAGCTCTTAATGTGGTCACTGCGGAGAGATATATTGACGCGCAGGAGAAGCCGGTCACGTACAACGTGGGCCGCGTTCATATCATGCTGCCGGCCAAGCAGGCCGATGCCCTGCCGGTACAGGGAGCATACGCTTTCGGTGACGCCATGAAGATGGACCCGCTCAACGGACTGATTCACCCGAGTATGGACGTTGCTCTCGTGGAGCTTCACATGGAGCAAAACGAGGATGACGCCTTTAATACCGCTATCGCCAAGTTTAAGCTGACGAACAAATCCGGCGGTCCGCTGAACGTTCCTGCGTTTGCGACAGATCTCGTGAGCAGCGACGGCTATACGTACAACGGAAACAGACAGGGAACGACGACTCTGCGCGTGCTTCCTAACGCCTCCTATGTCGTAACTTACTCGTATGTAGTTCCGGCTTCCGAGTCGGGAGAAGGGCTGAAGCTTGCCTTGTATGAAACTCACGGAACAGCCGCCGCTGCAGGAGCGGCACAAGCTGCCGGCGCCAAGTCGCAAGACTCGAAGGCGCAAGAGGCGCAGGGAAGTGCGGCGGAAGCGGGGGCTACGTATAAATCTCTTCTGACGGCTTACAATGTAAAACTTCAGCCGCAGCCGGAATCGAAGAATGAACTCAAGCTGTATCCTTTGACCGTGAAAGTGAACAACTGGGAAATTTCGGCGATGTTTAACCAGCAGCAGAACTACAATTACCGCCTGAAGCTTCTTTTGGATATCGAACAAGAGAAAGACGTCCTGCTTGATCGTACATTCTCCCAACTGCAATTTGATATGTATGATAACGGCGGTACCCTTATTAATTCGGTCAAAAGCCCGTTTGTAGGAGAAAATAAACTGCAAAAAGGCGCTAATGTCATTAATTTTAATGCGGATTCCATGCAGTTGGATTTCCCTGTTACCGTTAAAGTGTATGAATCCTTCGTGAACGATAAAGGGGAGACGGCGAAGCGTCTTCTGACAACCTTTAAACAGTAGCCGGAAGCTCGGCGGCTGTGGCGGAACGGGCCGTGCATGTATGGCGGTCCTTTCGCTTCCTATAACCCAAAAAAAGGCCTCTCCGGTTTAGCCGGAAGGCCTTTTTCTATTAAAGTAAAGCGTTCGTTACCCTTGAAACGGGAATGAGCGGATTACGGACCATTCGCCGTTTGCCTGCTTGCCGAGCAGATGAATGCTGTCCACCTTGAACGAAAAATCCACAGGTGTGTTTTTTACGCTGGCCAGTACGTCGTGCAGCTCATCGGCTCCCAATTTCTGACCGATCGTCAGATGAGGGTGATAGCTGTAAGCCTTTTCCGTTTCCGAGAGAGGGCCCGCACAAAGCTTATCATGAAGATCGATGACCGGAACCACCTGCTCCAGCGCCAGATAGATGACATTATTGACCGGAAAATAGGAACTGAACCGGTTGAACGTAAGTTGGAACGGGGATACGGTGCGGCTCAAATCTTCCAAATGACTGACGGCAGTCTGCAGACTGCTCTTCGGTCCAATCTTCTTTCTCACGAACCGTAATGTGGGGCGAAATCACCCTATAATAAGGATCGAACCTTTTTCTGTAACTGTTGGCAAACTCATTAATCTCTGCAGATGGAAGAATGGCGATGCCGTACATCATATGGAATCCCTCCCTAAATTATGGTCGACTAGTTCTTATTATACCGTGTTTGCAGGCTCCTCACAATTTCATTTTAAGGCGATACATTGTCCGCGGGCGCCCATACCCCATCTTAATTGAAGTCATATACTGAACATATCGTGAAAGTTTAAGGGGAGAAGACCGTGAGACGACAAGTTCACAGCCGGGAGATTAAAAAAGTCGTGCTGCAAAGGCTGGCCGACCGGGGAGCGGGCCTGGAAGACATCGCAGAGATCGTATACGCCATGCAGGCGCCCTACCACCCCGGTTTATCGATGGATACGTGCATGCAGTCCATTAAGGCCGTTCTGGGCAAAAGAGAGCTTCAGCACGCGATTCTGGTCGGAACCGAACTCGATATGCTGGCTGAGCAGAAAAAGCTCACAGAACCGCTTCAATCCATTCTGGAAACGGATGAGAGTTTATTCGGGTGCGACGAAACGCTCGCGATCGGTTCCGTTTTCGGCTACGGCAGCATAGCCATCACGACTTTCGGCTACCTGGACAAAGAAAAGACCGGCTTGATCAAACGGCTGGATACGAAGAGCGGGGGCGCCGTGCATACCTTTCTCGATGATCTGGTAGCCGCCATTGCCTCGGCCGCTTCGGGAAGAATTGCCCATAGAAGCAGGGACGAAAACGAAAAAGGCGAACCCGGTGAAGACAACGAGTAGGTGTAAATTGCACACCTTGCTTCTTTTTTATGAAAAATCCCGCTGACGGTGTTGGCCTTCAAATAAGCGAATGCCTTTTTGGATATGCTATTTCTAGGCCAATAACATCATCAACGGAGTGAGGACCATGCAGTGGGTATATTGGGTAAAACTTTATGACAGTAAGTTTCAGGCAGGTGTCCTTGCCAAGCGGATGGAGGAAGACTGGTGGATTTACGGGTATGAATGCCCGTCCGAAGTCGAAGTTTTCAAGTCCAAAAAAGGACGTTTCGGTGTCAGGTATTCGGTTTATTAAAAAAGTCTTGACTTAACCGTACTTTGTATTGTATATTTATTTTTGTCGCTATACGACATTGCTAATTACTGACGCGGGGTGGAGCAGCCCGGTAGCTCGTCGGGCTCATAACCCGAAGGCCGCAGGTTCAAATCCTGCCCCCGCAATATATCAAATTTTTTTTGCCTGTTTTCAGCCTTACATTACATATCCGGGCCCTTAGCTCAGTTGGTTAGAGCGGTCGGCTCATAACCGATTGGTCGGGGGTTCGAGTCCCTCAGGGCCCATTATAAGCCGGAGTGGCGGAATTGGCAGACGCACAGGACTTAAAATCCTGCGGTAGGTGACTATCGTACCGGTTCGAGTCCGGTCTTCGGCATCATGGCAACAACGTTTAAACGAACAGAAAACTCCCTTCTTTCACTTATGCACACCGCAGAATGAGACAAGGGAGTTTTTTGCAGTTTATTTTTCCTGTTAACAAATGGTTGTATAACGGGTAAGGGTATTAAGTAGACAAATAAGTAAATAAGCGGGGAGGCGTTACCATGGCGATACCGTTTGAGATCGTAATGGATCAGAGCAATGTCATTCGCGGAGATTTTTATCCGGCGTCTTCTATAGCAAGGGGCATTCTCATTGTCTCGCACGGCTTTAAGGGATTTAAGAACTGGGGGATGTTCCCTTACGCGGCGGCGAAACTGGCCCAGGATGTGGATGTCATTACCTTCGATTTTACACATAACGGAGTGGGAGAGGACGGGCAGTCGTTCAGTGAACTGGAAAAATTCGCGAAAAACACGTACAGCCGTGAGCTGGACGACTTGTCGACCCTCATTTCCGTCTTGACGGATGAGTGGGATTTTAAAAACAAACTGCTGAAATCCGATCGGGAGAAGCCAATAGTTTTTTACCCTCATCACAGCAGGGGGATTAATCTTTCCAGTGAGGAGCATCAGCATAGAGGCTCCGCCAATCCGGTCAACAAGCTGCCGGTCTTTCTGCTCGGTCACAGCCGCGGGGCGGGCGTAAGCTTGATCTATGCGCTGGATCATCCTACGGAAATTGCCGGAGTTGTCAGCTGGAACGGAATTACGCAGGTGGATATTTTCGACGAAGCCGCTAAGGAGCAGCTGCGTAGGGAAGGGCGCACATATATCGCTAACGTGAGGACCAAGCAGCAGATGCCGCTCGATAAGGTCATCCTGGATGATATAGAGGCCCGCAAGGAGGAGTTTAACATTCTGGAACGGATGAGGGGGGCCGCTTTTCCGGTTGTGCTCATACAGGGTGAAGAAGATCACGCCAACCTGAGGGCAGGGTCGGAAAAACTCGTCGAGAACCAGCCGAAAGTCCAGTGGATTCAAATTCCCGGCGCCAATCATTCGTTCAATACGGTTCATCCGTTTGCAGGCACTTCCGCGGAGTTGGAGCAGGTCATCGAACATACGCTGCAGTTTCTGAAAAGCAGGGTAGTGCCGACAGCGTAAACGAGTAGAGGTCCCGGAAGGGACCTTTTTTAATTGGGTAATGGGGTGGAACGTTTTTTAAAAACAGCCTATAAACGGCAAAAAACCCTTACAGAGTAAGGGTTTTTCTTGTATGACCTGAGCCGGGCTCGAACCGACGACCCCCACCCTGTCAAGATGGTGCTCTCCCAGCTGAGCTATCAAGTCATGTTTGTAAAATCTTCAGTTGTCTTAGTGACAAGTAGTATAATACCAAGGATTCTCGACACTGTCAACACCTTTTTTATAAAACATTTACATAGTACAAAATAAACACGAAAAGTCGTCTGAACAAAATATCAGTAGTGACTTGATAAATATGAAGATTATCAATTATTGAAAAGATTCTAATGCTGAATTTTGGTGACGATTCTCTTACTGCCAATCACGGAATGACAGACTGAGTTTCCTCAGTCCATCGTATCAAAGACGGCATTCATAAAATAGGCGACCTCCAGCTCCGCCTCGGCAGCATCAAAACCAATAAAAACTAAAAAATTTTTGTACCGGTTATAAATATCCGGATCATTGTCAATACCACGGTGCTGGCGGTCATAGATCAAAAAATTATTGGTCATATTGCTATACATGGTTATCACCTCCGGTTTTATTATATAAAACAGATTTTGGTATGTATAGATAATTTAAGTTATTTTGGATATTAAAACTACAGGATTACATGGGAAGGTGTAGGGGGACCGCGTCCTGGCTCCCTTTACTCGCATACTGGTGTTTAGGAACGGTGGAGAAAACGAACACAGATGCAGGTGATGAAAAAGAAAGCAGGGGACAGCAGCCCCTGCTTTTTATACTACGAAATTGGCTATGAAAACCTAGAAGTGGTTATTAAACGATAACTTGAGTGAACGTTCGATTTCAAGGATAGAGGTTGAACTTGTTTCTGACTAAAGTTTAAATCATCTGTTATTGTCTGATTACCAAAATATCGCGAGGAGGAATACCGGTACTTTGGATCTCTTGAATTTGCGAGTTAGTAAGGTTACGTCCTACTAAAATGAGGGACGAAGTCAGATTGTTGAAGCTCCCCAGATTGGACACACTTTGACTTCCGCGAAACACGCGAAAAGATCCTTGGAAGTTAATCCGCGAAAATAAAACGAGTGTCACTGAATCCGTGGTAGACACATTTCTAAGACGAAAGCTGGAAAGGATGTTATCAAAACGAAACGCGCCTAAATCCCGAATCGCTACACCTCCACGTCTAAAAACAATCCGCCGATTTGTAAAATTAATGCCGGAGAATAATTGAAGCCTTACATCTTTGTTTGCCAAATCTATCACCCTTCCTTTTGAGATGATATATTCTATGTTATTTACGAGGAAAGGTGTGGACATGTTGAAGGGCGAAGCCACCATTTACGGGGAACCCTTTATCAAGTGCCGCTACTAGCACTGATTTATGAAATGTGCGATACTTTCGGACATGCAAAAGAAATAGGATTGATTATGAAGATGAGGTGATTTAAGCTGAAAACAGCGATACGATGATTAATTCGATTAATTAGCAGAGGGAAGGCTTGAAAAAATCTGTCTTATCAGATTGAATATTGACTTCTCAAGAGGTGAGAAATGAAGCGGATAATATCTTCCAGGCTGGCAGGCATTCTCCTGCTGGTCATAAATGCAGGTATGCTTTCGGTTCACGTTCTGATTCTGCTTAGGATTCTCCCTACTCATTTTATTTGGGGCGGACGAATAAATAACAAAACCGAGCTGATTATGCTGGAAAGTATCTCCCTTCTTATGCAGATCGTATTTATCGCCTTAATCGCTCTAAAAGCCGGCTATGTGCTGCCTGGCAGGTTCAAAAAAGCGGCACGGATCGGAATGTGGGTGCTGTTCGGATTCATGCTGCTAAATACGGCCGGCAATCTGGTCTCGATCTCCGGTGCCGAAAAGCTGTTCATGACGCCGCTCACCGTTGTGCTTGCCCTTTTATCGCTTAGATTGGCGGTAGAGAAATAGGCGGCCTGGAACACGGCCCGATTTAGATGGAGAAAGGAAGGAAAAAGGATGGAACGCTGGGAATATCAGACGTTGAAATTTTTTACAAAAGGTTTTTTTGTAGGTGGCAAGTTGGATCTGGATGAGTTTGATCAAGACCTTAACGAAATGGGGGCGCAGGGCTGGGAGCTGATATCCTGCTTTGATACAAGCCAGCATCAAGGATCTTCCAAAGAAGTAATTTGTGTTTTTAAAAGAAAGCTGTATTAACATGGAATTCCTGCTTCTCACAAAAAGCCCTCCTGCCGCTTATACGGTTTTGGAGGGCTTTTTGTCCAATCGGGAAGAGTCCGCTGCTCAGTCAATTAACGCTTATTTGACGGTTTTTCAGAAGAAGGACCGGTCGGATGCTCGCCGGAAAGATTGTCCATAATCTCTTCGACGACGTCGCTGACGGGATCGGTTGCGGCTTTGTCCTCGCGGTCAGGAGGAGTATTGATGCCGCCCGCTGTATTTGAAGTTTCATTATAGATACCGACATCATCGTTCGATCGCTTGTCCATGTGGAAAACTCCCTTCGAAATAAAGTAAGCGTACGTTTCTGACGTGACAGCCGGGTAACCGGTTTCGTCTCTTTAAGTTAACCGTTCCGGAGCTAATTTAAACCGTCACCGTATAATTATCTAAATTTTCAGATAATTTTGTTGCAAAGATTAGAAAGGTATTTTATAATGAAAACAGAAGGTAGAACAAGAGAAAGGGTGAAAACATATGATAATGATAGTCTGGTCTGCTGTAATCGTCTTTATTGTCCTTAGATTGGCCACAAGCGTGTATAACCCGCCAAAAAAGCGCAAAAACAAGTATCATTCTTCCGATTCCGGCAGCAGCGGTTATACGGATTCCGGATGGAGCTTCTGGGGCGGGAGTTCGGATTGTGACAGCGGCAGCGGAGGAGGCAGCGATTGTTCCGGAGGCGGAGACGGGGGAGGCGGCGGTGGCGATTGAAGCGCACCGGGCGCTTTTTTTAATGTGTAGGGACTTTTATTTAACGGGATATCAAAAACTTCTGAAGAAACCGCTATGAAAAGAAGCGGCTTTTTTGTGCTGCGTAAAATAACGGAAAATATAAGGAGCAAAACTTGCTTCGTCCTTTGTTTTGTCCCAAAATAAAGACAGAAAGAAGTTTGTCATACCGAGAGGAGCAGAACAAATGGCGGTTACAAAATTGGAGCATGTAGGGGTTATGGTTACGAACATGGAAAAATCGGTTTCGTTTTACGAATCCGTCGTAGGCTTGAAGCTGAAAGATACTGTGACTAACGGAGCGATGAAGCTTGCGTTTCTTGGCTTTGACGCTAAGGGTGAAACGGAAGTCGAGTTAATCGAAGGTTACGGCGGAAGTTTAACCGAAGAGGGCCGGGTCCATCATCTGGCTTTTACGGTTGACGATATCGAAGCGGAATTGGAACGGATCCGGAAGACGGATGTCGTTATGATCGATACGGAAATTACTACGCTGCCGAACGGATCGCGTTATTTCTTTTTTCACGGGCCGGACGGGGAATGGGTGGAATTTTTTCAAAGCACGCGTGGTTGACCACCGTCATGTGACTCCGAGCAACGCGCGGTGTGGAAAGGCTTGAATCTTCCATGCCTGTCCTGATTCATTAACGGCAGTCTGCGGAAATCGGAAGGTGGAGTTAATGTTGACAGCGTTTTTATTACGCGTTATGCTACAAGAAAGTTAATAACTGTGACGGAGACTATGGAGATTCATACGAAGCATCGGATTTTGCAATCCGGTTGGTTTGTCGTGAGTCTCTTTTTTTGCGGCGTCGGCCGGCGGTCTCTGAAGCTTTGCGCAAGCGTCGCGGCCCCGGGCCGACGAAGATTATTCTCACAGCAGGCAGGGAGGAGCGGACTCATGTCATCCTATATTATGTCCATCGATCAGGGGACCACCAGTTCACGGGCGATTCTGTTTAATCACGAGGGTCAAATCGTTCATACCGCCCAGCAGGAATTTACTCAGTATTTTCCCCGGCCGGGATGGGTGGAGCATAACGCCAACGAGATTTGGGCGTCGGTTTTGGCAGTCGTGGCAACCTGCCTGATCGAATCCGGAGTAAAACCGGAGCAGGTGGCGGGCATCGGAATCACCAACCAACGGGAAACCGCTGTCGTCTGGGATAAAGCAACGGGCGAGCCCGTGTATAACGCCATCGTCTGGCAGTCCAGACAAACCCAGCAAATTTGCGACGAACTCAAGCAGCGGGGGCTGGAGCAGAAATTCCGCGATAAAACGGGGCTTCTGCTGGATGCCTATTTTTCGGGAACCAAGGTAAAATGGATTCTCGACCATGTGGAAGGCGCCAGAGAGAAGGCGGAACGCGGAGAGCTGCTTTTCGGCACGATCGACACGTGGCTCATCTGGAGGCTGACCGTGGGAGAAGCCCACGTAACGGACTATACCAACGCATCGCGGACTCTGATGTACAACATCCACGAACTGCGCTGGGACGAAGAACTGCTGGAGCTGTTGACGATTCCGGCGGGCATGCTGCCCGAAGTCAGGTCTTCCTCCGAAGTTTACGCATATACGAGCGAGTCCCATTTCTTCGGCGCAAAAGTGCCCGTTGCGGGCGTCGCGGGAGACCAGCAGGCGGCTTTGTTCGGGCAGGCCTGCTTTGACAAGGGCATGGCCAAAAATACATACGGCACCGGCTGCTTTATGCTCATGAACACCGGAGAGCAGGCCGTTACCTCCAGTCACGGGCTGCTGACGACGATTGCCTGGGGTCTGAACGGCAAAGTGCAATATGCTCTCGAAGGAAGCATATTCGTTGCCGGTTCGGCCATCCAGTGGCTGCGTGACGGGCTGCGGATGATCAAATCGGCCAAGGATACGGAAACTTATGCGGCGCGCGTAGAATCGACGGACGGCGTATATGTGGTCCCCGCTTTTGTGGGACTGGGGACTCCCTACTGGGACAGCGACGTGAAGGGAGCCGTTTTCGGCTTGACGCGCGGAACGACCAAAGAGCATTTTATCCGCGCGACACTGGAAGCTCTCGCCTATCAGACGAAGGACGTGCTCGCGGCGATGGAGGCGGATGCCCGCACGAAGCTGAAGAAGCTGCGCGTGGACGGCGGGGCCGTGTCCAACGATTTCCTGCTTCAGTTCCAGAGCGATATGCTGGGCGTGCCGGTCGAGCGGCCGTTCATCAATGAAACGACCGCGCTCGGAGCCGCTTATCTGGCGGGGCTGGCCGTCGGGTACTGGAAAGATTGCGCCGAAATCGCCGCGCAGTGGTCGGTCGGCGGCACATTCGAACCGGGTATGCCGGCCCGGCGCAGCGAACAGCTGTACGAAGGCTGGCAGAAAGCGGTGCATGCCGCCATGGCTTTTAAATAAAGATCCCTTTGCGGTTCACATCAATAGGTCCTCCGGAGTCAGCTTGACAGATTGCGACACCGGAGAGACCTATTTGTGCGGGTGCGAAAACGCCTCCGGGGTCCGGCAGCAAGGACCAATTTCCTGTTTTTTACCAAAAACGTTTGATCCGAAGGTCATTACGGGTAAGAAAAAAGGAAATTGCCGCGTTTAGGCAGCGGCTTGTTGGCATATCCTAAATTATCGGATCAGGAGGTTTCATAATGCGAAAACCGATTCTTTCCCTGCTGCTTTCTGCGGCCGCCATAGTGGCGATCACCGGCTGCGGCAGCGGCAACAACAAAAACGCGGACCCGAACTCCACTATACCGCCGGAGGCGTTACCTACCGCCGCAACGGCGCCCTCCGCTTCGCCGGGCGCAACACCGTCCTCTTCGCCATCGTCCTCGTCCGGAGTCGAGATTGAGCTCAAGGACGGGCAAGGAAGCGTGGTCGGCACGGCAAAGTTTACCCAAGAGAACAAAGGGGTCCGCATCCAGGTTCAGGCTACGAAACTTGCTCCCGGAGAACACGGGATCCATGTTCATGAAAGCGGCGTATGCGCCGGACCGGATTTCAAGACGGCCGGGGGACATTTTAACCCCGACTCCAAAATGCACGGGATGGAAAATCCCCAGGGTCCTCACGTGGGGGACTTGCCGAATCTGAAAGCGGAAGCAAACGGAGAAGCCAAATTGGATACGGTCTCGGAAGCCTTTACTCTGGAGAAGGACAAGCCGAATTCGTTGTTGAAGCAGGGAGGAACATCGCTGGTCATCCATGAAAAGCAGGATGATATGAAGTCCGATCCGGCCGGAAATTCGGGTAACCGCATCGCATGCGGAACGATATCCGAAGGCAAATAGGCGATTAAGCTGGATGGAGGCAAGCAAGCATGATCAAGACCCAGGAACTTAAGCAGCAGATGGACGATCTGTCCAAGCAGAACGATATGCTTCTTGTGGAATTTGAACAATTAAAAAAAATGATTATGAACGGCGGATCTCAAAATTCCGGCGATAACTCCGGCGGTTCGGGCGGCGGCCAGCAGGAATCGGGCCAAAGTGAGGACGACGGACAGAAACAAAGTCAGCAGCAAGACGAGAATCAGGATCAGGGGGGAGCCGGAGGCAGCCACTCATCCAGACGCAGCGCTTCTTCGGGTAGGAGACAGCAAGCGCAGAACGGCCAGGGCCAGCAATCCCAAGACGGGCAAAGCGGGCAGGATTCTTCGGCCGGCAGCGGAAATGAGCAGGCTCAAAGCTCTTCCCGGCAGCAAAACGGCAATTCCGGCAATAACGGAAGTCTCCGCCGCCGTATCGGAAATGGCGGACGATCTTTATGTCATCAAAAACATGGTCGAACAGCTTGAGAGAAAAACGTCCCAGTATGTATCCGAGCAGACGAACCAGTCCTTGACGGAGAAGGATGTCGTGAATCTGATCTTATATCTGATGAACGGAATGATCGACTGGACCAGTGAATTTGTGGAAAAAAACCAGTCCTCATCGGGTTCTTCCGGACCTTTGCAATAGCGTGAAAGCCGTGAGAACGGCTTTTTTTCTTGCCTGAAAACGGGGAGGGCCATTGATTCATTCTTTAGAGAATTCGACAAGATACACTTATTTACAGTTCCCGGAAGTCCATATAAAGTAATGATAGTGTTGTTTACTTACAGAGGCTTGACCCGCAACAACCGGACTATTAGAGAGGATGAGCAGGGAGTATGAGAAACATCGATATTCGAGTCATGAGCAAGCAGCTTGGATTTGGTACCGGATTCTTGGATTCTTGGCTGGCCCAAGAGCGGCAGCAGGAACCGGAAAAACAGCCGGCTTACCATCCGGAAAGCCTCCGTCCTTGTTACGAGAACAGGCCGACGGATGAGTTTGTCTCTCTTTCCGTTTAACACGGATGTCAGCAGGATTCGGACCTCAATCTTCTTACTCTGCCACCTTCCTTCCTACAAACTCCCCCCGTCTTAATACATATCCGACTTCATACAAAAAGCCTCTCCGGGTAGGAGAGGCCGCGAACATCTTCAACCCGCAGCTTGCCGCTAAACGGGTGCCTGAAACATTTGTTTGGCACAGTATTCGATAATGTCACTGCGGCGCACAATTCCGATGAAATTACCTGCGTCATCCACGACCGGTACAAAGTTCTGCACCTTGGCAAGATCGATAAGATCTTCCATGTTTGCATGAATGTGTACCGGTTTATTTCTCATCCGGAGGGGAACTTCCTCCAGCGTATGCCGATGAGCGTTATCGAAGGTGATACCCGGAGAGTTTTTCAAAAACCAGAGCAGGTCGCCCTCGGTTACCGTTCCCATATATTTGCCATCCTCCGTAAGAATAGGAACCGCCGTATAGCGGTGGTATTCCATTCTTTCCAGGGTTTGTCTTAGTGTGGCATCAATCGTCGTTGTGATCACTTCGAGTTTGGGCAGAAGAAAAAAGGCAATATTCATGAATAATACTCCTTTGCGTAATAAGCGCAATTTATCATTTCTCACGATCTATTATACTATATCGGGGAGTCAGAAACGAATCCGCAGAGGGGAAAGTTTGGGGAGGCACCGGATGAGCCGGGCGGAGAAAAGGGCCGGATGCCGGGGATGTTCCGTCTGGACAAGGATGCGCGGATAAGCTATCATATCTCGTATCGTTTGGACGAAAGGGGAACAATGGCAGATGGAAATTATTCGCGTTACGACGGACGAACAGCTTAAAGAATGCCTGAGCGTCCGCAAAGAAGTCTTCGTTGACGAGCAGAACGTGCCGCTGGAACTTGAAATAGACGAGCTGGACGCATCTCACCGAAGCGGGCATCATTTTCTCATCCGGGAAGGGGGAAAAGCGATCGCGGCCGCCAGGTGGAAGCCCTATGAAGAAAACCGGGCGAAACTGCAGCGCATCGCCGTGCTCAAGGCGAACCGGGGTACCGGCCTCGGATCCGTTCTCGTGAAAGCGATGGAAGCCCACGCCAAAGAACTCGGCTATAAGGGAGCGGTTCTGGATGCGCAGTGCCAAGCCGAGCCTTTTTACAAAAAAATAGGGTACGAAACGATTCCCGGGGAGCCGTTCGATGACGCCGGTATTCCTCACGTAAGGATGGTCAAATCTTTATAAGCTTCACACCGCGTCCTTGCGGCAATTAAGCGGATAGCAGGAGGACGATTCGGACTCGGCTAGGGGGAAGGTCATAATAAACGTCGTGCCTTTGCCGATGAGGCTTTCCACTTCGATCGTACCGTTGTGATCCTGGACAATTTTGTGGCAGATGGACAGGCCGAGCCCCGTTCCGCTGTCTTTGGTCGTGAAAAACGGATTGAAAATCTGGCCCAGCTGTTCCACGGGAATCCCGCTGCCCTGATCTTCGATTTCGAGCACAGCATGGTGATCTCGCTCATAAAGGCGGATCGCCATTTTTTTATTGTCCTCCATAGATTCATACGCGTTTTTGAAGAGATTAATGAGCAGCTGCACCATCTTATCCTGGTCCATCCGAATATTCAGCGGTTTTTCCGGAGGATGATACACGATTTCATGACCCAGCCGGGACGTCTCGGATAAGGTCAGCGAAATGACGCGCTGAATGCACACTTGCATCGACTGCACCCTGAACTGTACGGCGTGGGGTTTGGAGAACTGCAGAAATTCGGCGGTCAATTCGCTCATTCTGCTGATTTCGTCCATAATCAGGGGGTACCAGGTTTCGATGTTGTAGCCGTTCGATTTCGAGATTTGCAGAAAACCTTTGATGGTCGTCAAAGGATTCCGGATTTCATGCGCCATGCCGGAAGCGAGTTCGCCGACGATTCTGAGCTTTTCCGAGCGGAGCATGTGTTCTTCGCGCTTCAGCCACATTTCCCGCTTCATGCCGAACAGGCTGTTTTCCGCAAGAAGCACGAGATCGTCCTTCGAAGCCCCGCCTTCGGGCATCACCGCAATCCCGTAGGTGATTTGGATCCCCGTCAATTTGGGGAGCTCCGAGCCGAGCTGCTGGTCGACATAGGCGAGCATCGTTTCTTTGTCTTCGTAGGTGACGGCTATCGCGAATTCGTCTCCCCCGTAACGGGAAATGAATGCCGCCTGGGAAAATTTAGTTTTCAGCAGCACCGTAATCTGCTTCAGGATCTGGTTGCCCGCGTGGAAGCCCTGCGTTTTGTTCATCGCTTTCAGATCCGTGCAGTCAATCAGGATAAACAGCAGCCGGGTTTCCTTGTCGACCAGGTTATGAAGCATCGCGTGGCACGCTTCGAAATTGGGGAGGCCGGTCAGAGAGTCGTGGGTCATCAGCTGTCTTCTTTCCACGGCCAGTTTGTCTCTTTGTCTGAATGTGTGGAATACGGTAAAGGCGAGTCCCATAAAGATGACGAAGTTGCTCAAGTAAAGCAGAACCATCCAGAAAGGCGGATACATGGAAAAAGCGGGTGCGGTAATCAGCGCGATAACCGGAAAGGTGATGAGATTGAGCGTTACCAGCATCCAGACGGTTTTGCGCGACTCGGACTGGTACACTTCCGAAGCGAGCAGGAGCAAATAAAGGGTGAAACACCAATCGGTCTGGCTGCTCCAGTGAAACAGCGTAAACAGCAGCAGTTTGACGGCTGAGAAGGTGACGGAGGATCTTTTAAGGCCGAGGACGGCGGCGGCGAGGAACAGGAGGCTTAACGGCAGCCACCCGGTAACGGATAATCCGAGGTTCCACGAAGCGATACTGATGACCGAGGCATAGAAGATAACGAACCATTTGTAAATCACACAATCCACCCCACTTGAAAAAGGCCGTGCCGCGCAGCGGGAGCCGGCGAACGGACCGGGCTCACAAGCGTGAAAGGCCAAAGTTTTTGGATTAGTACTTTAGTCCCGTCTTCATAAAAAACACGAAAACCAGGCAGGTCACCTGGTTTCTTAAAATGGATACGGCTTATAACGTATAAATTTGATGCTGCTTGATAAACGACATTTTTCCCGTTTTACCGACATAAGCGGGCATACTGTCCCCATAGTGCATAAGCCGGATCCTCGACTGGACCGACTCGGGCAGCGTGAGCAGCTCTTCGAGCGCCGCGTGAACGACGCCGGGCCCTTCCAGCTGGCAGTCGTGGAATATATGACGGCAGTCTCTTTTCCCGACGACTTCGTTTAAAAGCAGTTCGGGCTGGAAGATCATATCCGCGCTGTAGAAAATGGAGTCGTTAACGAACAGGGAAAAGCTGGGCTTGCCGCCGATATGTGGCGTCCGGATAATTTCGATCGAGAAGCCCGGATGAATTTCCAAGGGCCGGCCTTCTTCAAGAAGTTCGACGTCGAAATAATCGGCCAGACGGTTTAAATTTTCTCCTGTGTTCTCCATTCCGCCCTTGAGGGTGTGCTCCCAGATAGGAGCCTCCAGCGCCGCGGGCAGCAGCAGTCTGAGCTTGCGTCCGTATACGTAACGCATTTGCAGGGCCAGCTCTTCAAGCCCGCCGACGTGATCGGAGTGAAGATGTGTAATCAGGACAGCGTCCAGTTCATCCGGCTTCATATTCAGCTCGTGCAGAGCGCGCGGCGCCGTATTCCCGGCATCGACCAGGAGAGTAAAACCGCCGCAGGTCCAAAGTGCATTGTTGTTGAAATATTTCTTGGCGAACGCACTGCCGGTTCCGATCATTTGCAGTCTGCAAGCTCACAGAATAAGCCTCCGATCTGTAGAGTAACGTACTACCCACACTCTAGCACGGAAAAAGTTGGATTTCAACCGCTTTCATCTGCGGAATCCATGAGAGTTTGGAGTAAAACGGCTTCTTCCCAAAGCGAAGGAGTGGTATAATAAAGGATGAAAGAAAGCAGTTATGTGACGGAAGGAAGGGGAAGGAGTTGGCTTTCTCAGTGGGTTCGAATTTACAAGCGATTTCCCTGTTCGGAACGCTCGGCATGGCGCTTCTCGTAATCGCCATCCGGATGAAAGCTTCCAAACGGCCGGTAAACGCGATGAAAATATTAATGCCGCCCATCGGCATGAGCACGGGATTTCTTATGTTTGTCGCTCCGTTTACGCGGATACCGGTCTCTTGGGGGTTAATCGCTTTCGCGGTGGGAGCGGTTGTGTTCGCTCTTCCGTTAATCCGGACATCCGGATTTTCCAAGCAGGGCGATCATGTGTATCTTCATCGTTCCAAAGCGTTTTTGATCATCTTGATCGTCCTGCTCGCCATCCGTTTATTTCTGCATTCGTACGTGGAGGAATACATAACGGTGTACCAGACGGCCTCCGTATTCTTTATTCTCGCGTTCGGAATGCTGCTTCCTTGGCGGGTGGCCATGTACGTGCAGTACCGCAAACTGATGAACAGCTGAGTCGGCGAGCCGCTTCACGGCCTGAATAAGGTTAGGAGGCGGCCCGTTTTTTCATTCGTTCCACGATGAGGCCGTCGAGCTGCTGGCTGACTTCAACGACACGCGGATGATTTAATTCGTATTTGTATTGCGCGGCCATATAAGTCAGGACGCTTTTGAGGTATTCGATTTCCAGGTCAAGTGATCGGTTCATGGACATGAGCATGGGATCTCCTCCTGCATGATCGGATTTTTGTATAGCCGGACAACAGCGGCTGCAAACTAGATAGGTACGGAGAGTGAACGTATTGATATGGATCGTATGGGGCGTCCTTTTGCTCCTTTTAGCCGGGTTACTTGCTTCGGTCGGCATTGCCGCTTATGTAGGCTGGCAGCTGACTCATCCGAAAAGACAGCCTGTCGACGACTCGCCGCGGAATTACGGGCTTGTTTTCGAAGAGGTGGAGATAGGGAGCCGGACGGGCGGCATTCTGCTCAGCGGCTGGCATCTTCCTCCTCCGGATAAGGCGGTCAGGAAGAACCCGATGACTGTCGTTATGTCTCACGGATACGCCGGAAACCGGCTCGAACGCGGCCTTCCGGCACTCGCGTTAGCACGGGATCTCGTTACGGCGGGCTTTCGCGTGGTCATGTTCGACTTCCGTAATTCCGGGAACTCCCAGGGAAGGATGACCTCCGTGGGCTATTATGAAAAGCACGATCTGCTGGGCGTCATCGACTGGGTAACGGAGACGTACTCCGGTGAAGCCATAGGCCTTATCGGGTTTTCGATGGGAGCGACGACTTCTCTTTTGGCGGCTGCCGAACATGAGAAGGTTGCCGCGGTAGTGGCGGACAGTCCGTTTCATCATCTCAAAAAATATTTGAAAACCAATTTGCCGGTATGGTCGGGATTGCCGAACATTCCGTTTACTCCGCTTATCCTGCTGCTATTTCCGCCTCTGCTCAAAATCGATCCCGAGGGAGTCGATGCGGTCAAAGCGGTTGAAGCGATCTACCCGAGGCCCGTTCTCTTTATACACAGCAGCGACGACCGGGCTATCCCTCAAGCTTCTTCCGAAGAGATGTGGAGATGCCATCCCGACGCGTTCGATTTCTGGCGGACGGCAGATGCGCCTCACGTGGGCTCTTACCATTTAGAATCGGCAGAATATGCCCGGCGTGTTATAGCTTTTCTTGAGAAAACGGTTTCCGAAGAGTCGGCATATTCTTTTGAACCGATTTTATCCTGTAATTCCCATTAACCTCAATTGATTCCTTTTGAATCGGTCTGCCGATATTTTTGCAAAGCTTGGATTTATAAGGAAAAATCGGCTGAATACGGGCGTTTGACCTGCTCCGGTTTCCGTGATACGATACCATCGAAAGATGCAAATTTAAAACGAAACGAGGTTCTACAATGAGCGATCACAAACACGATCAGGATTGCGGCTGCGGACACGATCACGACCATGAGCATGAAGAAAGCGTGTTTATTGTAACGGACGAAGAAGGCAAAGAGCATGAAATGGTCATGGTGTACACGTTTGACTCTCAGGATCAGCTGTACGCGGTACTGCTGGACAGAAACGATCCCGAAGCAGACGGTGTTATCTTCCGTATAGAAGAAGAAAACGATGATGCCTACCTGGTGAACATCGAAGATGAAGCTGAATGGGAGCGCGTCGTAGCGGTCTACAATCAGATTATCGAGGAAGAAAACCGCGAATAGGTTCGTATTGAGCTTACATACGTACGGCATGCGTGCGAACGATAAAAAATCCCTTTTCCTGTATAAGGAGAAGGGATTTCTGCATTTCTTTTTTAAGTTTCATTATTTGCGGGGATTAAAGTACATGGTGCGGCCGTTGAACAGGTCCAATTGGGCTTTCCACTGGCGGGCCAAATATTTCCCGAGTTCGTTGGCTTTGGATTTGTCCCCGTGGGTAGCGGTATCCGGAAGAACGATCTGGACGTAATGCTGAAGAGTGTCTTCCCGCGTTTCGCTTCCGACACCGAGAACAATGCTGCGGTAACGAGGTGTGGTTCCTTTCAGGTAGAACCACCTGCCCTCCCCTTCGGGTTTCGTTTCCACCGTGTAGGGGAAGCCCGCCGAATCGTATTCCCAGCTCAACTGGCTGCCGGTTCTGGAAAGCTGCTCGCGGTAATGTTCGAGCTGGCCTTTCAGTTCGTCCAGGGTGGGGGAAGTCATTGTGGAGCCTGTGACAAAACGGATAAATGCGCTTTGACTCATTGCTTGGCACCTCCAAAACTGCAATCCCCCACATCATAGCATCCGTGGACAATTTTGACAATCTTGCGTTGTTTGGAGCAAAATTAGAAAATCGGCTGCGTTTCCACGATGACTTTGACGAATTGGCAGCTGCGGTCTTCGGGTCCTTTTACCGGAAGCCCGACTTCCACGTGCTCCACGATATAATCGATGTTTTCCTGCGAGATGACTTCACCCGGCAGCAAAATCGGAATACCCGGCGGGTACACGTAAATGAACTCGGCAATGATTCTTCCCGCCGACTCCTTGAACGGAACGACTTCCGTGTCGCCGTAGAAGGCGTCGCGGGGGATCAGGGAGAGCTGGGGGATTTCCGGGATGATCACGATCAAATCGTCCTCGGCATTGCCGGTGTAGTGCTCGGCGGACAATTCGCGCAGCGCCTGGAGAAGCATGTCGATGTTATCGGCGGTGTCGCCCGGCGTGACCAGACACAGAATATTGTACATGTCGCTCATCTCGACCTCGATATTATAGCGGTCTCTGAGCCAGTTCTCGACGTCGTAGCCCGTCAGTCCGAGATGACGGATATGGATCGTCACCTTGGTCGCATCGTAAGCGTACGTGGCTTCCGTGCCGAGAATCTCTTCCCCGAATGAATAAAGGCCGGGGATCTTGTTGATCTCGCCCCGCGCATATTCCGCGAGCCCGATTGTCCGCTCGGCCAGTTCATGGCCGTTCAGAGCGAGATGACGGCGGGCGGTATCCAGAGAAGCGAGCAGAATATAAGACGTCGAAGTGGTCGTCATCATACTCATGATCGTTTGAATGCGTTTCGGGTTGGCGCGGCTTCCCTGCACATTGAGCACGGAGCTTTGGGTCAGGGAGCCGCCGAGCTTATGTACGCTCGTAGCCGCCATGTCCGCACCGGCTTCCATTGCGGACATGGGAAGTTTATCATGGAAGTGGATAAGCACTCCATGCGCCTCGTCGACCAGAACGGGGATGTCATAGCTGTGAACGAGGTCGACGATCTCCTTCAAGTGCGTGCATACGCCGTAGTAGGTCGGGTTGATCACGAGAACCCCTTTGGCGTCCGGGTGCTTCTCCAGCGCACGGCGTACGGACTTGGTCGTAATTCCGTGGTCGATCCCGAGGTTCGCGTCACGGGCGGGCGAGATGAAGACCGGTTTGATTCCGGCGAAAATGATAGCGGCCATTACGGATTTATGCACATTCCGCGGTACGATGATTTTATCTCCCTGACCGGCTACCGACATGATCATGGTCATGATGGCGCCGCTCGTGCCCTGGACGGAGAAGAAGGTGTGCTCCGCGCCGAAAGCCTGCGCAGCGAGTTTCTGGGCTTCTTCGATAACGCCTGTGGGCTGGTGAAGGTCATCCAGCGGTGCGATATTGATCAAATCGATGGACAGTGCGTTTTCGCCGAGAAATTCCCGGTACTCAGGGTCCATCCCGACTCCTTTTTTGTGGCCTGGAATATGGAACTGGATCGGATTTTTCTCCGCATGCTTGCGCAAGGCCGAGAATAGGGGTGTGCGATGTTGATCCATCCGGCAACCCTTCCCTTCTGCGTGGAATTTCTGCGAATCGCTGATACGAATCACGAGATTGAACAAACAAAGTAGAGTATAACAAAAACGGACGGGCATGCAAGTATATTTTTTGAAAATAGTTTGTCCATCCCGGGGAAAACCTAACAAAAGAACGCTGCAAGAGAGGGGCGAGAGATAGCATGATGAATCTGGCCGGTTGGAAAAACAAGATGGGGGCGGCCGCGCCCTTTGTCGTACAGCTGCTGGTGATTATGTTTGTGGTGGAATTCGTAAAAGGGGCGCTTCTTCTGACGATTCTGCCCGTTTACATGAAAACGGTCCTGGGTGCCACGGCGTTCGTCGTAGGCTGGTCCCTGGCCGCCCAATATATCGGAGATAACGTGTTCCGCACGCCGGTCGGATGGCTGATCGACAAAGCCGGCTACCGGCTGTCCATGCTGATCGGCATTCTGCTCTCGGGGAGCTCCGTACTGATCATGGCGACTTTCACGCACCATGCCTGGATGGTGGCGGCATGCGCCATGCTGGGCGTCGGTACCGCTCCGCTGTGGCCGGCCGTTATAGCGGGAACGACCGAGGTCGCGGGAGACAAGGCGAAAGGAACGATCATGAGCGTGGTCTACATGGCCTGGCTCAGCGGTACGGGCCTCGGGCCTGTTGTGATCAATTTCTTTATTCACGGGTCGAATTACGGACCGGCGTACAGGCTGCTGCTCATTTCCATGAGCGTTGTGCTGCTGATCGCCCTGTTTCTGCCGCGCAAACCGCCGCTTCACACAGACGGGGAAGAGAGCCGGCACACTCCGGCTACGGCGGTATTCCCCACGGGAGCGGCGATGGAAGCGGGCGCCGATCCCCTCGGGGAGGCCGTCAAGGCCGGTGGAAGCGCGTCTGCCGCGGCTGCCATGCGGGCCGCCGATAAGAAGCCGCTGGGAGTGCGCATGCGTCTTTACATGATGGAAGTCCGCGCATCGCTAAAGGAGATGAACGTCAGCCGGCTGCTGTTTCCGGCCATGTTCATCCAGACGTTTGCGCTCGGAGTGCTGACTCCCATCCTCACGCTCTATGCCCGTGAAGTTCTGCATCTTTCGCCGGGACAATACAGCATGCTGCTCATTCTCGGAGGAGGCGCGGCGGTGGCCCTGCTCGTGCCGGTCGGAAAGCTCGTGGACCGCAAGGGCATCAAGGGACTGCTGACCGCCGGGCTTATTTGCAGCTCGGTCGCTCTGCTGGCGCTCGGGTTTATCAGGCAGCTCGCGGCCGTTTACGCCGTCGTCGGGCTGCTGGGAATCGGCTACGCGCTTATTATCCCGTCCTGGAACGCGCTTATCGCGTCCTGTGTGCCCAAGGAGAAGAGAGGCGCCGTCTGGGGCTTTTTTCTGACCATCGAGGGGCTCGGCATGATCGTGGGCCCCATCGTTTCGGGCAAGCTGTGGGATGCGTTCGGTCCGTCCGTGCCCTTCACGGTAAGCGGCTCGGTGCTGCTTCTCCTGCTTGTGCTCCAGTGGAGAATATTGGCGAAGAGCCGCGGATGAGCGGGCGGTAAAAAGCTGCTGCACTCCCGTGCGTTTGCCTGCCTGAATCCATAGGCGTTTGCATACGGCCGGCAAAGAGCCGTTCCCTAAAGGTCCCGCGTAAGCCGCGGGGCTTTTTTAATAAACGCAAAGCTCGCTGCCCATCTTCCATTCATGCTCCGCCATACTCCGTCTTGCAGGGGAGCAACTAAATTTGAATATCGTAAGAAAACCCATCCGGTGCTCCCGAAGCGGTGTGCTATACTGAAAGCAGCCGGAAGATAAAGGAGGTGAATAAAAGAAATTATTCGAATTATAAATGAAAGCGCTTAAACTTTCGATGTATTTATTTTAAAGGAGGCTGTTGTAATGAAAATTTTGTTCGCCCGGCAAAAAAAGCTGCGTAAAAGCCTGCTGTCCGCCATCCTGCTCGGCTCCGTGTTCGCACCCGCCTTGTATGCCGCCGTACCGCTTGAAACCGGGTTATCCGCGGACCGAGCAGCCGCAGGCATAGAAGAGCAGGCCGCAGCCGCGCTCCGTACCGTTTCGTGCTCGACCGTCTCGTGTCTTCAGAGTGCCTTGAAAAACGCCCTGCCGGGGGACCGCATCGTGCTTGCGCCGGGTACGTACAAGGGGACATTTTCCTCGGCCGTCAACGGCACGAAAGCGAACCCGATTACGATTGAAAGCCGGGACCCGGCCAATCAGGCGGTGGTATCGGGCACTTCGGCGGGAGGCGGTTACTGCCTGAAAATTACGGGCGACAACTGGGTGATCCGCAATCTCAAGTTTACGAACGCACAGAAAGGCATCATACTGGACAATTCGAACGATACGCTGATTTCGGGCGTCGAGGTGTACGGGATCGGTTACGAAGGCGTGCATTTCCGCGACGGAAGCTCGCGGGGGATTCTCGAAAATTCGTATATTCACGACACAGGTACCGTAAACAAAGGATTCGGGGAAGGCGTCTACGTGGGTTCCGCCGAAGGAGCCAGCTACAATCAGACCGTTAACGATACGATTATCCGGGGTGTACGAATCGGTCCCAATGTCACCGCCGAGCATATCGACATTAAAGAAAGAACGAGCGGAACGCTGGTCGAGAACTGTGTGTTCGACGGTACGGGCATCAGCGGCGAGAACTATGCGGACAGCTTCATCGACGTGAAAGGCAACAATGCCGTAATCCGCAACAATACGGGATCGAGGAACGGGAACAGTATAATCGTCGACGCTTTTCAGCTTCACCAGATTGTGGCGGGCTGGGGCGTGAACAATGATTTCTCGGGCAATACGGTCAACCTGGATCAGTCTTCCGCCTATGTGATTAACGCTTCTCAAGGGACGCAGGCCAAGGCTCACGGCAATGTGAGGAATCCGGCCGGGAACATGTACAAGGGCAATGTGACGACCTATTAAGAAATGTGAAACCGCAAAAAGGAGTGCCCCCTGGGGGCACTCCTTTTTTATCGTAAGGATTGAAGCGGTCGGACAGTCCGCGTACGCGGCGGGCAGAAGGTCACGAGTCCCGCGCCGGAACGCGCTGCTCGACATATTGTTCCAGATCGGGAGCGAGCAGGGCCTGGATGCGGCTGATGAGCTGGCTTTTCGTAATGCCCCTGCTTTCGGCAATCTGTTGAAGCGATTTGCCCTGCCGGAGCTCGCGGTGGAGCTCATCTTTGCTGAGCCCGATGGCCTGGGCGAGCTTTTCCTGATCGGGCTTGAGGCCGTGACGCATTTTTCCGTGGAGATGACGGTTATGATGTTCAAGCAGCGCCTTATCCTGCATCATCCGTTTAAGATGCTCGGCCATTCTCTCTTTCAAGGCCGCCGCGCGCCCGGCATCGAGCCGTCCTTCTTTTACGGCCTGATCGAGCTTCGAATCGCGGATCGCAAGCAGCTTCGCCGTCAGCTCCTTCTCGCCGATTCCTTTTTCTTTGGCCACGTCGGAGAGGCTCTTGCCTTTCTCCAGCGATTCTTTCAAAGAAGTGACGGTGGTGCCGAGAATAGAAGCGGCTTCCTCAAGAATCGGAAGACCGGGGACGCTGCTGTCTTTCGCGTTATGTGAGTCCTGGCGTCCGGGCACGCCCGCGGATGGAGTCGGCTGCCCGAGAACGGCTTCGTCGGGCAGTTCCTCCGGAGAGCCGAAGGCGGCGGCCTGTCTGGCGCCGAGGGATACCGAACCGAGCAGAAAAGCGAGTGCCAGCGTACCGGCCCATTTTTTCTTGGATGCTTGTAAAAACATAGGAAGAACCTCCTTTAGATCGGATGTCCTTCCTAGTATTTCCCAAACGGGAGCGGATTATTTGCGTGCCGCGGTTCTTTTTGAAATGACCGGCGGGTTCACACTTCGTGCGGAATTGCCGATATAGGGGATAGGACCGTCCAGCCGGCGGCTTATCCCCGGGCCGTCCGGTAGAAAGGCATCAGGGATTCGAATGTTTCCTTCGCCATTTGGATGAATGCGTCGCCCTTTTGCAAAATCGGGTCCTGCTGGTCAAAATGCCGTCCGACGAGAAACTCGGCTTTTTTCACATCCCGGAAACGGACAAGAGCATCGCCGAACGTTTCGGCCGTCAGGTCGCCTGCGGGCACGCTCCGTTTTTGCATATGATCGAACGATAATACATAATGCTCCGGGATGCTCCGGTACAGCTCGTCCCGGCTCGCGAGAAGCCGTCCGGCGATCGCCTTCTTGTCGGGCACCTCGTAGATCAGGGCGAACCAGAGGAAAACATGATCGTCGAACAATCCGATCTGGAAGTGAGGGTGCTGCTTGTATCCGCGTTTATTGGCGGCGATAGCCAGCCAGGTGTCTTTGGGCGGGTTAACGGTGCGCCGGGCGTGCTTCGCGATATGCAGGTGCATTTCGGTTCCGGCATGCAGGGCGATATCTTCGCACAGGGTTTCGCCGAGAATTTTGAATTTCGGCTGAATTCGTTCCTGGATCGCTTTCATTCGCTCGTCCAGACCGTCAATCGCAAACGTTTCGAAATCGGATGAATCAAACCCCTTGAAGTCGGGGCGGATGGTTGTGGAGTTGGACATGGGACCTCCCTGGCATGAATGCTCGTTAAAATTTAAGTAAGGCAGATGAAGCGTGCTTACGTAGTTTACTATACCATAAACGCTAGACGAGGCCATAACGGGGAAGACGCGGCCCGGCAGCAGCCGCCGTATTCAATCGAAAAGGAGACAGAACACATGCACATGTCGAGCAAAAAAATGATAGCCGCGGCAGCCGGAGTGCTGATGAGCGTTTCGTTCGCGGCCGGCGTTTACGCCGATGACTGGATTCAGAAGGTGACGGCTTATGTCCGCAGCGATTTTAAGGTAGTCGTCAACGGGACGCCGGCCAATTTAAGCAGCCCGGTTCTTATTTACGACAACAACAGCTATCTGCCGCTCAAGGAGATCGCTTCCCGCCTTAACGCGAACGTAAACTGGCAGGATTCCAATCAGACGATTTACGTGAACACCCGGCTGTATCCGCAGCAGCCCGAAACGGGCGACGTCACATACGACGAGATCGTGCTGGAAAATCCGACCGCGTACATCATGAAATATTTAGGCGGAGATTACCCGGTGCTCGTGACGCTCAGCAAAGGAATGTACTACCGGCAGAGCGACGTGCAGAAGATGGGCATGGATACGAAGGGCCTCCGGAAAGCCAAAGAAAAGTATACGGGAGAAGTCTACATCAATGAGACGGAGCTCCGGAAAATTTGGAAGGAAAATCCGATCCTCACGTACGGGGAGGAGATGCCTCCGATTATCGCGGGGGAGAAGGACGATTTCAAAATCCGCGCGCTGCGGGGATATGTCAAAGACATGTCGAATTACAAAATCGGCGATACGTACTTTTTCCACAATCCGATTTTTATCGAGAAGCTTGAAGAGGCCAACACGTACCGGTATCTGCTTACAGAAAACGGCCAGTATTATCAGGTTATCCTGAAACTGACCGAAATGCAGAAAGATCTTTATATTGTAGGCAGCTCTTCCAAGCAGCTGCTGGGCAAAACCGCCGTCGATCCGTATTGACCGGAGCGGGACCGTCCGGCGGAGCCCAAGTTTACGAGCGTGCCTGCTTCCAGTAAAAGATGGCGATTTGCGTCCGGTCTCGAAGCGCAAGTTTTCCTAAAATATCGGAAATATAGTTTTTGACCGTCCCTTCGCTCAGGAATAATTCCTGGGCGATTTCTTTGTTTGAGAGCCCGTCCGCGATTTTGGTCACGATCGTCTGCTCGGTCTGGGTCAGACCGTGAGCCGACAGCGCCGGACCGGGGGAGGCGGAAGCCGGTGCAACGGGCGCGGCGTGAATAAACCCCGTCAGCTTGCGGGCGATATCCGGATGGATCAGCATGTTGCCGTCTTTAACGGTTTTGATGCCCTGGACGATCCGGTCCGGTGGAATGTTTTTGAGCAGGTAGCCGCTTGCGCCGTTTTTAAGCGCTTCGATGATGAAGTCGTCGTCGTCAAATGTCGTGAGCACCAGAATTTGAACGGACGGGGCAAGCCGCTTCAGGCTCTTGGTGGCCTCGACGCCCCCGCAGCCCGGCATCCGGATATCCATGAGCATCACATCGGGCAGGCTGCCTTCCCGGACCGCTTCCAGCGCTTCCTCCCCGCTTCCGCTAGTGCCCGCCACTTCAATATCGGGGTCCATGGCCATCAGCAGTTTCAGACTTTCCCGGATAAAGGGATCGTCATCGGTAATCCATAATTTGATCATCATGCATTCTCCTGATTCTTCAGATGATTTGTTCCTTCCGGTAAGCGGGCAGCAGGGTGGTTACGGTAAAAGGAGCTTCCCCGCGGACGGAGAGCGTACCGCCTACGAGCCGGGTTCTCTCCCGCATCCCGCTTAATCCGAGCCCCGAAACGGGCGTGGCAAGGCTTCCGGCAGGGAGAGCGGCGCCGTTGTTGCTCACCGTCATGCGGACCTGCTCGCTTGCGTACTCCAGCTTAATCGCGACTTCCGTCGCATTTCCGTGCCGGACGGCGTTGGTCACCGCTTCACGGGCGTTTTTGTACAAAATGATCTCCAGGCTCGGATACAGGGGGTACGGAAGTCCCTCAATATCCAGCGTAATTCCGATGCCCGTTTCACGACCGATTTCATGGATCAGCCGGTCCAGGCTGTATGAACGCTCACCCGTACCGGGCTTCATTCTTTTGACCGTAGCGCGCATTTGTTCCATGCTCTCGGCCAGCTGATCCCGGACGGCCGTCAGCAGCTTCATTCCCTGCTCGGAGTTGACGGGGAGCGTCTGAATAGCCGCTTCCATCATCATTTTGCTGCGGATCAGGCGGTGGCCCAGATCGTCGTGCAGCTCGTGCGAGATACGGCTGCGTTCCTCGGCCTGTGCGGCGTTCTCCACCTTGCGGGCGTAATCGAGCAGCTGGTTTTTGGCTTCGTCGAGTTCGAAATGTTTCTTCCGCAGCTCGTCGTACAAATGAACGGCGGTCTGCCGATCGGTTGCGGCCGCGTTTAATCTGTCCAGCAGTACTGCCGTAAGAAGAAGAGTGCCGTTCGCGGCGATCAGCAGCCTCGGGTCCAGCCCGTACAGAGCCGTGTTCAAGGCAAGCAGATGAACACCTAGAAAAATGACGCGCATTCTCGGCACAGAAAAGGAAGCGTACGAAAACACGGCCGAGAGCGCGCTGAAATACAAAATGCCTCCATAATGACCGCAGAGCCAGGCTCCGTACCCGATTTCGGCGAGCAGAAGAAGCCCCTGCAAAGGCTGCGGTCCGGCGAACGGTCTCAGCACGACGAGCAGGAACAGCACAAGCACCAGCAGGGTGTAAATTCCGTAAGCGGTAAAACTTTCGAGATACATGGAAGCGACTGCCGGAACGAAAATAAGCATGTACCGGACTTTATTGAGCGACAGATGCAGCACGGTAACCGTCCTTTTCCGGATAGGATTTTTCCCACAGTATAGCACAGAGGTGCGGAGGCCGGATTCCCCCTTCATCGAGAAAATGACTTTCGTCACCCCGGATTGGTGACTCCGTATACCTTTCGGCCGGCCGTCCTTCCTCTACAATAGGAGTATCGAAACCAAAACTGGAACAGAAACGGGGGAGAAGACGATGAGTCTCATTGAAATTAAGGATGTCGTCAAAAGATACGGGGCGAACTTGTCGGTCGATCATTTAAACTTGTCTGTCCGCGAAGGCGAAATCTTCGGCCTTCTCGGTCCGAACGGAGCCGGGAAGAGCACGACGATCAAGATGATCAGCGGCCTGCTGAAGATGGACCAGGGGGAAATTACCGTCGACGGGATTTCCGTCGCCTCCAGACCGCTTGAGGTTAAAAAGCGGATCGGGCTTGTGCCGCAGGACCTTGCCCTGTATGAAACGTTGTCGGCCGCGGACAATGTCACGTTTTTCGCCCGGCTGTACGGGTTAAGGGGCAAGCTCCTGAAGGAGCGGGTACAGGAGGCGCTGGAGTTCGTCGGCCTGCAGGACCGCGCGAAGGAAGAACCCCGTACGTTCTCCGGAGGAATGAAACGGAGGCTGAACATCGCCTGCGCCATCATGCATCGACCGAAAGTGATTATTCTGGACGAACCTACGGTCGGGATCGATCCGCAGTCGCGCAACCATATTCTCGAATCCGTGCGCACGCTGAACAAAATGGGCTCCACGATCATCTATACGAGCCATTATATGGAAGAGGTGGCGGCCATCAGCGACCGCGTCGCCATCGTGGACAAAGGCCATGTGATCGTTTGCGGAACCCAGGAGGAGCTGCGCGAGAAAGTGGCCCAGGAGGAAGTGATCCGCATCCGGGTGCACGCAGTCGTGGACAGCGCGGTCGAAGAGCTGAAGCGGCATCCCCGGATCGGCCGGCTGACCGTGGAAGGGACGCAGCTTGATCTTCATGTGCCCTCTTCCCAGACCGATTTGCAGGATATTTTATTCGTCTGCGCCAAGCACAATATGGGCATTCATTCGCTAACGATCGAAGAGCCTGATCTGGAGACGCTTTTCCTGAATCTGACCGGCCGTACGCTGAGAGACTAGGGGGAAGATGCCATGAACAGCTTGGTCATTGCCGTATACGAAGTCCGGAGACTGATCCGGAGCCGGGGCGTGCTGGTGAACTTGTTTCTGCTGCCTCTGGTGCTTATTTTTTTGCTGGGCTCGGCTTTATCGGGGATTTTTAATGCGACGGAGCTGCCTGGCGGGACCGTCAAAGTTGCCGTCGTCGGCGAACGCACCGAACCTGCTCTTAAGATGTTTGAGACTTACGTCTCCGAACCTGAAGTCGCCAAGCGGATCCGCACGGAAAAAGCCGCTTCCCGGCAGGAAGCGGAGGAAATGCTCCGCAGCGGATCGGCGGATTATGCGCTCCTCTTTCCGGACGGCTTCGGTTCCGCCGTGCAGCGCGGAGAGGGCGCAGGCGTGACGCTGCTGCCCGGCAAAGACCGGTCGCGGAACTTGACCGCCGGACTTGTGCTTGGCTCCTTCGTCGAAGAGATCAATTACCGGCAGGCGGCGGCAATAGTAGGGGGCCCGGAAGCGGCTGTTTCGGCTGCCGCTCCGGCGGGGACAGCCGCTGCTGCGGCGCCGCGTTCCTATGTACAGCCCGGCCAGCTGGGCGAGGGGATAGAAACTTACTCCGCGTCCCAGTACTATGCGGCGGCGATGCTGATCATGTTTCTGTTTTATTCGGGGATGGCCGTCAACACCAGTCTCAACCTGGAAAAAAGCGGACACACTCTCCAGAGGCTTCATTCGCTGCCCGTCGCCTACTCGTCTGTTTTTGCCGGTAAATTGCTGGGAAACGGATTCGTAGCGGTTATACAGGCGCTCGTTATTATCGGGTTCTCCCGCTTTGCGTACGGGGTGGATTGGGGAAATCGTCTGCCGCTCGTTCTGCTCATTGCCGGCCTGGTGATTCTGGTCTCGATGTCGCTGTCCGTCATGCTGTCCCTTCTTTTCCCTAACGGTGCCACGGCGAAAGCCCTGCTTCAGGTGCTCATCATCGCGATGACGTTTTTGAGCGGCGGGTTCTCGCCCATGCCCGGAGAGGTTATGCGCCAGTTGAGTCTGTTTACCGTTAATCACTGGGCTTTCCAGGGACTTTTGCGGATTATGCTGGCCGGGGAACTGAACGGGATTATGTCCAGTATAGTGCCTTTGTTATGGATTACGGCGGCGTGCATGCTGCTGATGGTGGTCGTTTATCGGAAGGTGGGGTACCGTGAATAGCTTTTATATCGCCTGGAATATGGTGAAGCGGACGCTCGGGAGCAAAAAAGGGTTTATGGCGTTCCTGCTCATTCCTTCTCTGGTCGTATCCGCTGCGATCGGTTTTATCGGGAGAGAGGAAGGGCGCGTGAACATCCTGGTCGTCAATGAAGATCAGGGAAGTTTCGGCGGACATGTGTTGAGAGAAATGGCGGCCAGACCGGAGTATACGATCGAGGTGCTGGACAATGCCGGAGAGCTTAAGGAAGCGATTATCGAAAAACGGGGGCAGGCCGGATTTGTTCTCCCCGCCGGCTTCAGCCGGGAACTGCTTGAAGGAGGCAGCCCCGTCATTCAAACGTACGAACTGAATGTGAACGAAGCGACGGCCGTCATGAACGTTCGTCTCAACGAAATTACGGGAAGGATGGTGTCCGCGGCGGCAGCGGCGAAAGCTTCTACAGGCAGTGCGGAGGACCGCGACACAGCGCTCGCAAACATCCTTGCCGAGGCCGGCAAGCATACGGTAAGCGCGGAGACCGGCGATCTGAAACTGGCCCCGAAGCCGGGTCTTAACAATATCACCGGCTTTACGCTGATGTTTCTGATGAGTCTCGTGCTCAGCACGGTGTCTCTGGTTATAGAGGACCGTGCGAAAATGACGATGGCCCGCATGTATACGGCTCCGGTCAAGGCTGCCGAAATCGCGGCGGGGAATTTTTTGGGCAGCTTTGTTGTGGGAAGCCTTCAAATCCTGTTTGTGCTCGTGATGACCCGGCTGGTAATCGGCTACGACTACGGCGTGCCTTTTCTTTCCCAGTTCGTGGTGCTTGCCGCATTTATGCTCGTCAGCCTCGGACTGGCAAGCACGGTAGCCGGCATTATCAAAAACCCGGGCAACGCGAGCATGATCAATTCGATGGTCGTGACGCCGACCTCCATGCTGGGCGGGTGCTTCTGGCCGATATCCATTATGCCGGATTACCTTCAGAAGCTGTCCAACTTCATGCCGCAGACGTGGACCATTCAAGCCATCGAGAAAATGGCGGCCGGAGCCTCCCTGACCGATGTTCGCCTGCCCCTCGCGATTTTGGCCCTTATGGCGGTTGTGCTGCTCGCCGTCGGTTCGGCCATCTTACGGCCGAGTGAAAACAAGGTGAGAATGTAGGCCGCGGCAGGACCCGATCCGGCTTAAACAGGCTGCGCGGCATGCCCGAAAAAGGCGCTCTTTTCCCGGCGATAAAATTCGTTGGGGAGAGAGCGTTATTTTTATTCGGAATTCGGGTAAAAAATTGTCAATATCCAAGTTGCGAAAACATATGAATCATAATAAGATAAAGTAAACTTGAAGTTGTCTGAAATTTCTGTCAAAGCAGCCAATCGAAGCCTTCGGGAGGGGATTGCCGTGAGCAAAAATCACGAAGTCGAATACTGCAATCTGGAACTGAGATTCGACCGCCGGCTCATCCGGCAGTTTATTAAAGCGTTGATTCAAGAGGGATATTCCCTTTACTGGAATGAAAATGACCACCAGTTTGTCATTTCGATCCGCTCCGGAAGAAAATTAGTCAAGCTGAAATTCGAACGCATAGGCGAACGGTATAAAATTGTCGGCAACTATTCTTTTAAAGATGAGAAGCTTGCCGAAATGATGGAAAAACTGATCGGAGACACGCGGGGGCATGCAGTCGTCAAGCGTTTTAAAGACCGTCAGATCCTGATCGAAAATATCATGTTCGGTGAAATCATCCGCATGGTCGAGATTTCGGGGATCGAACATAAGGTGCTGTTTCAGAAAGAGCCTCTCGTCACATTCGAGGAAATTCTCCAGGCTTTCCGGTCCAGACGGACCGAGGAGCGGATTCCCGTTCTGCGGCTTGAGCTTGATTATGAGCTGGCCGTGCTGAACGAAGCGATTCGGAAGGGCGATGTCCAGGCTGTAGTTGATTCTAAAGAGAAGCTGACGGAACTGCGCCAGGAGATGCTCCTGCTTGAAATGTAGCTTTCCGGAAAGCCCCTTTAGCCGAAATGTAGACTTTATGGAAAATATTGTTGTCAAGCTGTGCCGGGTGTGCTATCTTAAAAAAGAACTGAATGAACCGGTGCGGAAGAACCGCCCATGAGTATGCTTATCTGCATACCGTGGGCGGTTTTTTGTGCTGCCGCCGGGAAACAGCAAAAGGGGAGAAGCCAGCGGTGAAAACCGATCCATGCCGGCTGTATGCGGGAGATATTCTCGGCAGCCGCTACAGAATCGTTTCAGTCGCCGGAAGAGGCGGGATGGGAACCGTGTACCTGGCCGAGGATCTGAAACTGAAAGGAAAGCGGTGGGCGGTCAAGGAGACTCTTCGGCATGCGCGGGATTATCAGCGGTTCATAGACGAAGCGGAAATGCTGATCCGCCTTCAGCACGTTCATCTGCCGGGCATTGTGGATTACTTTCCTCCGGACGATGAGGGCTTCAGCTATCTGGTGATGGATTATATCGAAGGGGAGACGCTGGTCGAACGATTCGACCGCACGGGAGGCCAAGTGGGGGCTGCGGCTGCGGTGAATTACGCGCTGCAGCTTTGCGATCTGTTCCACTACCTCCATGACGAGCTGCCGGTACCGATGATTTATCGGGATCTGAAGCCTTCCAACATAATGATCGATGGACAGGAGCAAGTCAGACTGATCGATTTCGGCATTGCCCGGCACTTCAAAAACGGCAGCCCCGCCGATACGGTCCGGGTGGGTACGGTCGGATTTGCCGCTCCGGAGCAGTTTCAGCAGCTTCAAACCGACCGCAGGACCGATCTGTATTCATTGGGTGCAGTCCTGTATTACCTTCTTAGCGGAGGCAAATATCCGTATTCCTCCACGGTTTCGCTGGCGCGCTTGAATAAAGAAGTGCCGGAAAGCTTGTCCGCCGTCGTGGGGAAGCTGCTGGAGCCAGAACCGGACAACCGCTATCCGAACGCGGGAAAACTGCGGGCGGATTTGGCCGAAGTTTACGCGGAATTATGCGGCGACGAGGGGCAGCCTGCCCGTTCGGGCGGGTTTCTCGGCCCGGTTGTAATCGCGGTCTGCGGGACTGGACGCGGCGTAGGCTGCACGCATACGGCCGTTCTGCTGGCCCATTTCCTTGCGCGTAAACGGCGGAGCGTCGTATTGGCAGAGGCGAACGCGTCGGGCCATTTCGGCCGCATCGAGGCCGTGTACGAAGGTTCGGACGAGCCCCTCCCGGGAAGCGCCGCATTTGATTTGCGGGGAGTGCGGTACGCCAAGGCGGGCGACGGGCTGGACATGATCGGGACATTGTCCGGATCGTACGAATTCGTCGTGCTGGACCTCGGAAGCTACGACGAAACGGAGTGGTTCGGGGAATTTATGCGCGCCGCCGTCCAGGTCGTCGTAGGTACGGGATGCGAATGGAAGCGCCGGGACATCGCGAAGTTTTTCCGCAGCCATTTCGTACCGGATCCCGCCAAGTGCAGCTTGTTCGTGCCGCTGGCGACCCCGCAGATGGCGAGGGATATCCGCCGCATGCTGCCGGACGTGCGGCTTGTCGCCCTTCCGGCGCATACGGACCCGTTCTGCCATCAGCAGGAAACGTCCGAACTGCTCGACGGCTGGCTGGGATTCTCCGAACCGCTTAAGCGGGGGGCGGGCTCGTTCATGCGGAGATGGTTCCGTGCGCAAGCATCAAAATAACGAAAGGAGAGAGAATGTGTCCATTATCCGCCAGCGAACGAAACATCTGATCTACTCGGGGTTGATAGGAGCTTTGACGGCTGGCCTGCTTGCTTCGGGAGGATTTGTGTATACGGCTTTTCAGCACCGGAATAAGCTCACTGAGCTTGAGTATCGTTATCAGGCCGATCTGTCGGAAGCTAAATCTGCGGACGCTAAGACTGAAAGGAGGAAAGTAGTCGTTTTGACCCGGGATATCAAAGCGGGAACAAGACTGGGAGACGAAGACATTAAGTATCTGGAAATGAATGCGGCGGATGCCCCCGAAGGAGCGGACCTTGATCTGCGGCAGGTGGCCGGCAAAACCTTCAAGCTGGCCGGTGTCAAAAACACGCCCGTACTTTCTTCCATGCTGTATGAGGAAGGCGTGCTGTCCAAGGATGTCCGTCAGGAGGAATTCAACGTAATCGGACTTCCGAGTCTGCTGAAGAAGGACGATTTCGTCGATGTGCGCATCAGCTTTCCGACCGGCCAGGATTATATCGTGCTGGCCAAAAAAAGAGTGGACAACGTCTCGGAAGGCACGGTGTGGCTTAAGCTCGGCGAGAGGGAAATTCTCGATATGTCGAGCGCTGTCGTGGATGCTTACTTGCACGGAGCGAAGCTCTATTCGCTTCCTTACGTGGACCCCCAGATGCAGGACAAAGCCGAGCCTACCTACCCGGTCAACGCCAAGGTGCTTGAGCTGATCCGAACGGACCCGAATGTGCTGGAGACGGCCAAGCTTGAACTGATGAGAAATATGAGGCAGCTGCTGGATAAGGATCTGCAAAATATGGACGAGACTTCGAAGCAGAAAATAACGGCCGCCGCAGGCTCGGGACGAACAGACGGTAACCGTACCGGAATTGGCGTCGCTCAGCGGGAGGAGCCCCCTTCGGTCACCGGGCCTTCTACCCGGCCGCAGGCCAAACCTGAGGCGGGCGCAGAACCCGGCGGATTCTCGACCGGGTTAACCGGATCGTCCGGGAACAATCCGGCGGTTAACGCCGGGCCCGAAACGCCTCCTTCCGAAATCAGGGAGAGGCAGGAAGATATTTTCCGGGAAGCGGTGCAGCCATGACCCGATCGGCTCATAGAGGAGGGATTCGCACATGAAACTGCTTTGTGTTGGAGCGAAGGAACACAGCGACCTGCTTCTCGGCATCTGCCGGGTGGCGTCGGTTGCGGGAAGACGCGTGCTGCTTATAGACGGGACGGCATCCCGCAGGCTGAGCTGCCTCGTCGCCCACGGCCCGGAACCCGAACTGGTTCAGTATGACGAAGTTGATGTGGCCTGTCATTTCAGCCGCATGTATGAAGCTTTGGAACACGCATCCGCAAGCGGAGCGGTTTTGCAGGATTACGATCTCGTGATGGTCGACACGGACAGGGCCGAATTTCTGGGAAAGGAATGCGTGTATCCGTTCGAAGGTTTCTTTCTGACAACGGCTTATGACAAGTATACGATGCGAAGAACGGAGGAACTGATTCGTTCACTGAATGAGGTCTGCCAGATAAACACCCTTACAAGCACGGTCGTCATACGGGATGCGGTAGAATGCGGCATTGATGAAGAATATGTGGATAAGGTGCTGACTCCTCTGCCGCTCCTAACGCCTGACGACTATTACAAACTGCCTGTTGACGAAGTGGATCTTGCTGTGCGCATCGAAAATGAGTATCAGGGAAAAATCGGAATCCGGCGCATGTCCAGAACGTACAGAAATGTGCTTCTGGCGGTTACGAACGAAATAACGGGAGAGGACAAAGCTGTTCTCAAACGGACGATCAAACAAGCCATTAGGAGGAAAACGGGATGAGTCAGGTAGCGTTTTGGGCCCCGGTCAGGGGACACGGAGCCGCAACATCGAATGTGCTCGCCGTCTCTACGATGCTTGCGCTCGATTATTACGCACGGATTATGGTTACGCATACGAAAAGAACAAAAACGGCGCTGGAAAACGCTTTTGGGAGGCCCTCTTCACCGGGCGACAACCTGCTGTCGTTTAGCGAGTACGGGCTGGATGCTCTGGAAAGGCTGCTGCAAAGTAACAAGCTGACGCCCGAGTCAATCCAGGACTACACCAAACCGATCGTAAAGGACCGGCTGGACCTGCTTCCCGGATCGAGGAAGCCGCTTGCGGATCCGGATTGTTTCCGGGAAGAGACTCTGCCGTATATCGTAAACAGTGCCAGCCGTTACTATGATCTTACCTTTGTTGACGTCGGGGACGGATATAAGGAGGGCAGCTCCGAAGCCATTCTTCGCAACTCGGATCTGATTGTCGTCAATCTCAGTCAAAATCTCGAGCTGCTGGAGCGTTATTTTAACAAGGAGCTATGGACGGAATCTCTGCAAAATAAACCGCTTCTGCTCGTTCTGGGCGATTATGACAAAAACTCCCGCTTTAGTGCGGTTAACCTGGCCCGGAAATTTAAATGGAAGCAGACGCTCTATACCATTCCGCACTGCACCGGTTATTTGGATGCCTGCAGCGATAAAAATCTGCTTGAGTTTTTTCTCAGGAGCCGAAATGCGGGCCCGGATCATTCTTCCTACGCATTCATTACGGAGGTCAGGAAGCTGATCAAAGCTCTTCTCAACCGGCTGGGCCTCGATTCGAAGCTGATGCAGGAAAGGGGAGCCTAGCCGTTTATGCCGACAGACAGGTTGAATTTCATTTTGATCGCCCTAGCGGTCGTTTTTGCGGCCATATGGCTTTTTACTAGAACGGGAGGCTGGCGCGGCAGAAAATCTTTGGGTTCAAAAACCGGGAAAAGTTACTCTATAGAAGCGATGACGAGATTTGTTAAAGAAGCTTTTGCCGAGATGACGGCGGGCGAGTTAGGCGAGCTGCGAATGTCCGAGGAGGAATACCGGCGCAGCCGGAACAAGAGGCTTCAGCTGAAGAGAGCTTTGAAGGGCTGCGGACACGGTGATCTGCAGGATAAAAGATTTGTGAAATCGGTCATGATGGATCTGTTGACGCGGGTTTATGGACTTAGCGAAACGACTGTCCACTTCTCTCTGCCTTTTCACGAGCCCGAGCAGTTTACGGCGCAGGACCGGTTTGCCATACTCCTTTATCTGTATGGCAAGAAATACGGATATGAAGGACTTCACGAGCTTATCCGGAAGCATAAGCTGGATGCCGTTAAACAGGTAATTGAGGACGGCCGCACGCCTTCCTATATCGTTACGGCGGAAGATATCGGCCGTGTATTCCGCAAGGAAGTCGGGCTATTGTCGTTCCAGGATAAACTGGAAATTGTAGTCCAGCGGATCTATCAGCATTACAAGGGTTTCGGTGTGATCGATTCCATCCGCGAGATGCATATCGACGGTGTTTCGGGAGGCGTTTCCGGAGCGCTCCCGGACAGTGCCGGCTATCATGGAGGTCCCCTAGCGGAGCGAGTCGCTGAAGGGATTCACGGGCATAGGGAAGAGTATATTACATCGTACGATAGCGTATGGATTTTTTACCGGGGAAAATCCATTCACCTTTCGTTTCTCAGTTTCGGTACTCATGAAGAGCTGCGGCGTGTTTGTCAAAATATCTACAAATACAATTATCCGGGTCAGCTTTCCGAAACGAACGGATACAAAGTGAACGATATGAAGGACGGTTCCCGTGTCGTAGTGGTCCGGCCTCCCTTTTCGGAATCATGGGCGTTCTTCGTCCGCAAGTTCGATCTGCCGAACGCCTCGCTTGACCAGCTTGTTCAAGGCGGCAATGCCGGACTGGCAGTCGGGCTCATCCGCCACCTTGTCAAAGGCTGCCGGATCACGGCTGTGACGGGGGCGCAGGGCAGCGGGAAAACAACCCTGCTGATGGCTATGGTGCAGTCCATTTCCGCGACATTGACCCTCCGTGTACAAGAAATGGCGTACGAACTTCACCTGAGAAACTTATACCCCCAGCGCAATATTTTAAGTTTCCGGGAAACGGATCACATTACGGGGCAGCAGGGGCTCGACGTGCAGAAAAAAACGGACGGTGCCGTCCATATTCTGGGGGAAGTGGCAACCGACACGGTAGCCGCGTGGATGATTCAAATGGCTCAGGTAGCCAGCTTGTTCACACTTTTTACCCATCATGCCAAAACCTTTTCCAGCCTTATCGACTCGCTCCGCAATTCTCTGCTCAAAACGGGAATGTTCCAAGATGAAATCATGGCCGAAAAGCAGGTAATCCGTGTGATTCATTTTGACATCCATCTGCGTAAAAGTGCCGACGGCACGCGTTTTATAGAACGCATAACCGAATGCGTCCCGCTCGAAAGCGGTTTGTACCCGAGTGAACAAAAGCACTCGTCCGGCGAAGAACCGCTTGAACTTCGGGGCTTTCTCGATGATGCCTCCGAATTTTTCCGGCGGACAACGGACCGTAAACTTTACGAACAGCGAAACATTGTAGAATACCGGGACGGTGCTTACCGGGTCTGCGCTCCGATCAGTCTCCGCAATGCCGGGGAAATGCTGGACCATATGACACCCGCGGATGCCCGGGCATTCGAAATGTTTTTGGAAACGCACTGGGGAGGCGATGTGGTTGCCGCTTCGTGATTGGCTGCTTGGGATCGCTTTAACCAGCGCCTGTGCCGCATGCGTTATCTGGCTTCTATACATATACGCGGTAAAAAGACGTTCTAAGCTGAGCGGCTACGGGGAGCATGACCTTCAAAAGCTGCTCTCCCCTTTAAAAGGGGATGGAAGAAAACGGATCGAACTGCTTTACGGAAATTTATATATCATGGCGGTTAAAACCCCGGTAATTTCCCGCTATACGCAGCGTGTACGCCGGAGGATAGCTCCGTTATACTCTTACGACGAGAGCATGATACGTATGGAAGCCGGACGAATTACGCTGTTTGCTTTCCTTATCGCCATGCTCACGCTCGTACTGATTATTCTTTTCTACCCGGATGTTTCGTACATGCTCATGATATTGCTCGGAACTCTTGTTCTCCACAGTATTCTTACCGATACGCTTGTTCACCGGTCCGAAGATCGGCTCCTCCGGCAAATGACCGAATTTTTATCGGATGTCCGCCACTATTATCACCAGCACGGGATGGTAGATGAAGCGGTTTATGACGCCGCCCAGATCGCACCGAGACAGCTATCGCCCCATGGAGAGGCGGTGTACGGCACGTTAACCTCCGACCATCCCGAGCGCAGCCTGGAAATTTATTACGAGCATGCGCCGAACCGTTTTCTGAAAAGCTTTGCGGGCGTCTCTTTTCTGGTCAGGGAATTTGGAGACAAGCTGCTTCCGCACGGTTCCATGTATTTGCATGCCCTCAGCAAAATCACCTCGGAAATCCGCCTTGAAATACTCCGTAAAGAGAAACTCCATTACCTCTTAAAAGGACTCTCCGTTATTGCGATCACCCCGATTATGGCTGCCAAACCCATTGAAATGTGGGCGCGGCATAACTTTCCGGCGATGGATGAATTTTATACGGGGGCCGCGGGATTTGCGGTCAAAACAGGCATTTTCGTGCTGATCATCGTCTGTTTTATCCTTCTCAGAAAGCTCCAGGACACGGCAGATGAAGCGGGAATCCGCAGATCAGGGCGGAAACCGCCTGAGCGAAAATGGCTGAATAACCGGCTGGTGAACGCGATCACGCAGAGATTCATTCCCGAAGTCCGTTCCGTCGAACGCGTCAGGATGCAAAAGCTGCTTAAGGAGGCCGGTTCTCCATTGCTGCTTGAATGGCTTACACTCCGCCGCCTCGTTACGGGACTGGCTTGCTTTCTTCTCGTACTTGCCGTGTGTCTTGTTATGCAGAAACTGACGCTTCAGCAAGTTTATTTTTCTCCGGACCGGAATCAGGCGATGTTCGGCAGCCTCTCTCCAATGGAAAAACGGAAAGCGCTGGAAGCGGCGGCCTTTGACCGGAACGTCATTGAGAAATTGAAACGGTCCGGCAGAGAGCTTCGTGAAACGATAGCCGAGGAGATAAGGCAGCAAGGAATTCAGCCTGATCCGGCCGCCCTTAACAAGGCGGAAGAACGTATCAAAGAAAAGCTGGACCGGATTTCGAAAGCTTACTTTAACTGGCGGGAGCTTGTGTTCTCTTTTATTGCCGGATGGGCGGGCTACCATAGTCCGGTTTGGCTGCTGCACTTGCACAAACGAATGCGGAGGATGGACATGAAAAACGAGGTGGATCAGTTTTATACCCTGCTGACCATCCTGGCTCATTTCGAACGCATGTCTGTCGAGCACATACTGGAATGGCTGGAGCGTTTTGCCGTCCTGTTTCAATCTCCGCTCTCCGCATGTCTGCTCGATTATGAAGCGGGGGCGGATGAAGCGCTCGAAAAGCTGAAGGAGGAAGCTCCGTTTACTCCGTTTGTTCGTTTGGTTGAGCGGCTTCAGGCTGCGGTTAACCATATTCCGGTCAAGCAGGCGTTTGACGATCTGGAAGCGGAGCAGCAGTATCACTTCGAACAGCGCAAGCAGGATTATGAACGGTTAATCGAAACGAAAGCCGGCTGGGGACGCTGGATCGGTTTTGCCCCCATGTATGCTCTTGTGTTCCTGTACCTGGTCATTCCGCTCGTTTATATGAGCATGCAGCAGATGAATTTGTATTATCAGCAAATCGGTAGAATCTCTTAATAACAAAGGAGCCGGATTACGATGGGAAATGCACAGAAAGCACTGATAATGGCGGCAGGTTTTTTTCTGGCGATCGCGCTGATTACGATTGCCGTGGTGATGTTTATTTCCGCACAGGATGCCACGAAAGCGGCACAAAACAATTTTTCGGATATTCAGACGGAGCTTTCTCAAACGGCTTTTACCGTATACGACAATACCGTGGTTTCGGGCAGTCAGGTTGTCAATGCGCTGCGTAAATTTGCCGATAAAGAGCAGTTCGGCATTCAGGTACAAACCGGCAAAAATCCGGTAGGTTCCTGGTATACGAACAAAATCGATACCGCTTCACCTTCAAGCAGTAATTACGGTACGGTAATCGCCTCGATATCCAGGGATGCCGTTACGAACGCCACTCTGGAGTCTCATGTCGATTACGTGAATCCGAGCGGTAAATTCAAAGCGCGCATTATTAAGGACAAAAGCAATGTAATCCGTGCGCTTGAGTTTATGCAGCAGTAAGCGAAGCGGTGAACAATGCAGTCCGTTCCATGCTTTTTGCCGGTGTTTCAGTCTGCATGTTCCTCTCGGCTGTAGTCTCGGGGATGATGCTGCTTCAAAACGTAAGGGAAGCCGCTGCGCATACTTATTTATCCCGCAAGCTTCTCGATTATAACCAACAGCCCGCTAGCGCTGGGCTTGAAGAGCCCGCCGTGAAAGGGTCGGATCTGATTATGTCCCTTTATTTGAATGCCGGAGAATCGTACGACGTTGAGGTGAACGGCAAACGGTACCCGGGCGGGCGGTCCAAAGATGATACGAATACGGCCGGAATAGATCCGGCAGCGGTTTATCGTTCGCATACGAAGCACGATGCCGATGGAATGCTGGAAGTAATCGTGTACACGACGCCCTGATCGCTAGGGTGAGAAGGGGAGAGAAAAGGTGGATACGATCAGCAAGGCCTTTGTGCTCATTTTAGCGATTCTGCTGTTGTACATTTATCCGCTGTCGGATTCTGCCGCCAGAGAGGGCGATCTGACACGTGTAGTCGCTTTTGAGACCCTTACACGTTTTGTCGACAATGTGCGTGATAAAGGGGTCCTGACACCGGCCATGTACGGACAGTTTCAAAAGGAGCTGGCCGCATCAGGTCAGGAGTTTGACATACGGATAGAGCATAAACACAAGCGGTACGTGCCGGTATACGATGACCAAGGCCGATTCGCTGAGAAATACACGGCGGAAGACGAAATCTTTTACAACGCGCAGATACTTCCCGTGCTGTTTCCGGAAAACCCGCTTCCGTCCGAGCATACGGACCGCATGTACAGACTCGGCACGGGCGACTTTTTCGCCGTGTCCTTACGGAGTCTGAACCGTACTCCGGCAGAGGTCTGGCAGGACGCTTTAAACGGGACGAATACGCCCGGCGGACAGCTTTTTATGCCGTACGGGGGAATGGTTCGCAATGAAGACAGCTAAACTGGTCATTTTCTTTGTCCTCATTTATATGCCCTTCGCCTGGATGAATAAATTCGATACACATGCCCAGTTTCAAATGCTTTTTTTGGAAACGAAATACGATGCCGCCGTAAACGCGGCCGTCCAGGACGGCGCTGCGGCCCTGACCGTCAATGAGAAACAGGAGGACGAAGCGCGGTATGAATCCTTGAAGAAAGTCCGGGTAAACCGGAAGGCGGCGGTTGACAGTTTCTATAAAACCCTGTATTTGAATTTCGGTGTGTCGGAGGATGCGGCGGGGCGGCAGGTACTCGATTCCTATCTTTCGGCTCTTCTCATTGTCGGCTATGACGGCTGTTACTCCTACACCTTCGAAACCTACACGGGAGAGGACGGCCTCAAGAGAAGCCGAAGGCTGGAGGGACCGAAACGCCCTTACGCCTACAAGGATGAGACGGGAGAAGTTATCGCCTTTACGCTGGATGAATACGTAACCGTAAAAAACGCTTCCGGAACGGGCTGGACAGAAGGCTTCCGCAGCGAGATCGAGAATCAAACGCAAGCGGCGGTTTTAAAGCCCGGGGGACGCTTTGACGAAGTCAGAAGAGGCGCGATTATAGAAACGATCCGGCGCGAACTCGAAAACACGATCCGGGAACACAATGTTCAATCGCGCCGGATGGGGGCGGCTTATACGTTCACGCTTCCCCTCCTGTCGGGCGAAGAATGGAGCAATACGATTGACGATGTGGGAATACTCGCTTTTGTACAAGGGATACCGGTCGGATACAGGACCTATAACAATTATGCGCTGGGAGGGGCAAAAATTGTGAAGCGGCCTGTTTATTACGGCTACCGCCAGAATAACATTTCTTATTTCACAAGCAGCCGATGTCCGCGTCCCGCGGATATTCTGGAAACCTTCGCAAGCCCCAAAGCCGCTGCGGCTGCCGGTTATTATCCGAAGGAATGTACCAACGGACGGAAGTAACTCCCGCTTTTTCCGCACGGAACCAAGAAAGCGCTCTACCGAAAAAGATTGTCCGATAAAATTGACATCCCCTCCGTGGAACGTTTATCATCAAGTCAACGATGAGTTCGATGCGGTTTCCGCACATTTTGTGATGCCGCGTTTCGTTTATGACTGCAGTGGTTTAACGTCATAATGCGGTTCGCGGGCGGAATCAGCCTGTTGGGCGGTTAGCCGGTTTATGCTATCGGGGCGCACGGGTACATAAAAGAACGGCAACATGAGGCATGCGGAATTAGGCGCAGATGCTTTGGGAAATCTACGGGAATGTGGAAAACACCGGGCAATGTGCTTTTTTTCACACAAGCTTTCGTCAGTTCTTAAACGTGTACTGTCCCGAATCTTGCCGGCAGACGCAAGCCTGGAAGCTTTGCCTCGAGCCGGGGGCAGCGGTTCCTGCATGGTCCTTTAAAGGAGAATGCCGCCGTTAATCCCGAGCGGGTCGAATCCATCCTTCGGCAGCCGTTCTGACACCAAGTGGGAGCGGTGACGATCTAATATGAGAGGAAAGGGTGTTAGATTCATGTCCAAACAGCAAATTGGTGTAATTGGTCTTGCGGTCATGGGTAAAAACCTGGCGCTTAACATCGAGAGCCGCGGCTTTACCGTTTCCGTTTTTAACCGCTCGCCTGAGAAAACGAAAGAACTTCTTGAAGAGGCGGCCGGACGCAACCTGGTCGGCACTTTCAGCATGGAGGAATTCGTGCAGTCGCTCGAAACTCCGCGCAAAATCTTAATTATGGTCAAAGCCGGCCAAGCGACCGATGCGACCATCGAACAGCTCGTTCCGCTTTTGTCCGAAGGAGATATCCTGATCGACGGCGGTAACGCCTACTTCCCGGATACCCAGCGCCGCAACAAAGAATTGGAAGCACGCGGCATCCGGTTTATCGGCACGGGCGTTTCCGGCGGCGAAGAGGGCGCGCTTAAAGGCCCGTCCATCATGCCTGGCGGACAGAAAGACGCGTATAAGCTCGTGGAACCGATCCTGACGGCCATCTCGGCCAAAGTGAACGGCGATCCTTGTTGCACGTATATCGGTCCCGACGGAGCCGGCCACTACGTTAAAATGGTACATAACGGCATTGAATACGGCGATATGCAGCTGATCTGCGAAGCTTATCAACTGCTTAAAGACGTGCTGAATGTCAGCACGGAAGAGCTTCACGAAATTTTCACGGAGTGGAATAAAGGGGAGCTGGACAGCTACCTGATCGAAATTACCCGTGATATTTTCACGAAGTACGACGAAGAGACCGGCAAGCCGATGGTCGACGTTATCCTCGACTCGGCCGGACAAAAAGGCACGGGCAAATGGACCAGCCAAAGCTCCCTGGATCTGGGCGTTCCGCTTTCCATCATTACGGAATCCGTATTTTCCCGCTTCCTGTCCGCAATGAAAGAAGAGCGGGTAGCCGCAAGCAAAGTGCTGAACGGTCCTGCCGTGAAGCCGTTTGAAGGCAGCCGCGAAGAGTTCATCGAAGCGGTCCGCAAAGCCCTGTACGCGAGCAAAATCGCTTCGTATGCGCAAGGCTTCGCTCAAATGCGCGCAGCTTCCGAAGAATACAACTGGAATCTGAGCTACGGTGAAATCGCCATGATCTTCCGCGGCGGCTGCATTATCCGCGCCCGCTTCCTGCAAAACATCAAGGATGCGTACGACCGCGATCCGGAACTCCGCAACCTGCTTCTGGACGAATATTTCAAAAACATCGTGGAAAATTACCAGGATGCTTGGAGAAACGTCGTTTCCGTAGCCGTAACGCGCGGAATTCCCGCACCGGCTTTCGCCTCCGCGCTGGCTTATTACGACAGCTACCGCACCGAGCGCCTGCCGGCTAACCTTCTTCAGGCACAGCGCGATTATTTCGGCGCGCATACGTTCCAGCGTGTGGATAAAGAAGGCACCTTCCACTACAACTGGCTCGGCAACTAAAAACGGAACCCGAACCGAGCTCCGTTTCGCTTTTCCGGACATTGCGTCCGATTTTGCGGCTTACAGACGGGAAACGGCAGCGTCCGTGCTTCCCTAATCGTTTGCCGGTTAGGAATCCCGCTTCGAAGGGGATTCATTTTCGAAGAGACCGTACGAAGCCTCTTTCAGACAGCTTTTGATCCGGTCGGCTTCCTGATCGAAGGCGCTTCTGCGATGGACAAGCATCATGGACACTTCGGCGAAAGATTCAAAGTTTTTCAATAGACGCGGCTGAGTAAGTTCCTTTAACCGGGGATCCTGCTCAGCCATTTTTTTACGTATAAACTCTAGCGCCCAGACTACGTCGTCTCTGCACAGCATGTACGAGGGCTGAAGCATCTGATTCAAGCGGCAGGAAGCGTTCCGGCCGGGATTGGGGATTCCGGGATGAGGCATCAATCTGACATCGCTCCTTGTAATCTACTGATCCTTCTACGGATTACGTACGTACTCTCATTTTTGCTGTCTTTGAAAAGGTTTATTCACTATACCATATGAAATTGATGCAATTTGTATTCATCCGGGGCTTTTGCTGTGATATGATAGTGGAAAGTTTAAACCGAGAGAGGATCGACGGGCACGATGAGCACACAACCGGGATCAAATATAGTGCTGATTGGTTTTATGGGCACTGGCAAAACGACTGTCGGGTTAAAGTTGGCTGATCGGCTGGGTTGGCCTATGATAGATACCGATGAGGAAATAGTAAAAAAAGCCGGAATGTCGATTCCGGAGCTGTTCGCCGCGCACGGGGAGGCTTATTTCCGGACTCTGGAGCGTGAGGTCATCCGGGAGACGCTGGCCGGCAGCCATTGCGTAATTTCAACCGGGGGCGGTGCCGTACTGGCGGAAGAAAACCGGGCGCGCATGAGCGAGCGGGGCTTTGTCGCGGCTTTGTCCGCAAGTTTGGAAACTATCGTGGAGCGGGTTAAAAACGACTCCAACCGGCCTTTGCTGCAGGGAAGCGGACTGGAAGAAAAGGTCCGTACGATGCTCCAGGAACGTCAAGATGCGTACAGGTTTGCCGACCTTACAATCGATACGTCACCGCTTGCCGCGGACGACATTGCCGAACACATCTTTAACGCCTGGGCTAAGGAACGGATGAAGCGGGAAGAGCTTTCGGGCTGACCGGGCCTCTTGCCCGGCAGCGGCTTAAAGCTGTTCCCAGGCGAGCATTCCGCCCTCCATGTTTTTCAAATTCGCGAAGCCCTGGGACTCCAGGAAATCGTATGCTTTCCCGCTCCGGTTGCCGCTGCGGCATACCAGAATGACTTCGCCTTCTTTAGGGATTTCGTGAAGACGGGTGTGAATTTCCATCAACGGAATCGATTTGGCACCGGCAATTTGGCCGGCCGCGACTTCTTCGGGCTCGCGTACGTCGATCACGCACAGCGGCTCACCCGCCGCAAGCCGGGCTTTCAATTCCGAGGGTTGAATCTTATTCATATAAAGCGCACCTCCTGTGTTCTCGTTTTCCCTGTAACTATACAAAACCCGGAAGCACGGAGTCAAACCGCTCCTGACTTCCCCAAAATCTTTCATTAAAGCAATGCGGGACAGAATAGGTGGCTTGCTCATGAAAAGTTGGATAATCGGAACGGCCGGCGTGTTCGGAGCCCTGTCCCGGTACGGGTTATCCGTTCTCTGGAACGAAGGGGACGGTTCCTTTCCGTGGGGCACGCTGGCCTGCAATATGACCGGCTGCCTGCTGATCGGTTATTTCAGCGAAGCTCTGCTGCCGAAATGGCGGCAGGAATTGCGGGCGGCGGTTACGACAGGCTTTATCGGCGCTTTCACGACGTTTTCCACTTTTAGTGTAGAAACGGTCCGGATGCTCCAGGATCAGCGAGTGTTCCTCGCCCTGCTGTACATCGGCGTCAGTCTGCTCGGAGGACTCATCGCCGTCAATCTGGGCACGGCGGCCGCGCACCGCGGGAAGAGGAGAGCCTTATGAACGCGGGCTGGATGAATGTGCTGCTCGTGGGGGCCGGAGGATTCGTCGGCTCCATTGCCAGATACAAGCTGGCGGGCTGGATCCAGAGCCGTAGCGCTTCCCCGTTCCCTTTCGGCACGTTAACCGTTAATCTTACCGGCTGTTTTTTTCTGGGCTGGCTGCTCGGGCATGTGACGGACGCCGCCTTGTTAATCGGACTGGGCACAGGCTTTACTGGCGCCTTCACGACGTTTTCCACTTTAAAGCTGGACAGCTGGAAGCTGAGAAAGAATAAGCGGTTTAATCTGGAGCTGATCTACCTGGCCGTGAGTTATTTGGCGGGAATCGGGTTGGCTTTTGCCGGCTTTTACATATAAACAGAAGACCGTACACAGACCATTCATCGATCAAAAGGAGAGAACAACCATGAATTCCATGAAAGCCATTGTAAAAGCGACACCGAGCCTGCAGGGAGAAATTCAGGCGCTGTCTTCTAAAAATTACACGACCCGCTACCTTCTTATTGCGGCGCTGGCCGAAGGTACGAGCACCATTCATTATCCGGCCCACAGTGAAGACAGTGACGCCATGCGGCGCTGCATCCGCGATTTGGGAGCGGTTATCGAAGAAGACGAGCATAAGATGGTCATTAAGGGATTCGGCAAAAACCCTCTTCCGGTCAAAGAATTAAATGTCGGAAACGCGGGAGCGGTTCTCCGTTTTTTGATGTCTACCGCAGCACTTTGCCAAAGCGAAGTGACTTTCATTAATCAATATCCGGAATCGCTGGGCAAGCGGCCCCATCTGGATCTCATTCATACGCTGAAACAAATGAACGTCGAAGTCGAACATAATGAAGGCCGTCTGCCGATAACTATTAAAGGGGGACAACCGCGCGGAGGCAAAATCACCGTGTCGGGCAGCGTAAGCTCGCAGTTTTTGAGTTCCCTGTTGTTTTTGACTCCTCTGCTTCAAGAAGACAGCGAAATCGAAGTGCTTCACGATCTGAAGTCCAAAGTCATTGTCGGACAAACGCTGGAAGTGCTCGAACAAGCAGGGATTCGCGTGGAGGCCAGCGAAGATCTTATGCATTACCGGATTCCCGGCAATCAGTTCTACCGTGCGCAGGAGTATGTCGTACAAGGGGATTACCCGGGGTCTGCCGCGATACTGGCGGCGGCCGCGGTTACCGATTCGGATGTAACCGTGCACCGGCTGGACGAAAACAGCCGTCAGGGCGAGAAAGCGTGCGTGGATGTGCTTCGTGCCATGGGCGTCTCGCTGACTCATCAGGATGGAATCGTACGCGTACAAGGTACGGGCCGTCTGAAAGCCGGTGAATTCGACGGCGATCATTTTACGGATGCGGTGCTTGCTATGGTAGCGGCCGCTGTGTTTGCGGAAGGCACCTCGCGTTTTTACAACGTGGAGAATCTCCGCTACAAAGAGTGCGACCGGATCACGGATTTCCTGAACGAACTGCGCAAAGCCGGAGCCGACGTGGAAGAGCGTCAAAGTGAAATCATTGTCCACGGCCGGCCGGAAGGTCTTGAAGGCGGCGTGGAAATTAACGCGCATTATGACCATCGCGTCATTATGGCCCTGTCCGTGGCAGGTCTGCGGAGCAAGCAGGGGCTTGTTATCCGTGACGCCCACCATGTGGCCAAATCTTATCCGCAGTTTTTTGATCATATGATTTCACTCGGAGCGCACATCGAATTAACGAACGAATGAATGGGTGAATAGGATGCGCATTATTTGGAGGGGCATGAAAGTAACATTCGGTTTCTTTCTGATCCTCGGGTTATTGTTCTCAGGCGGTTTCATGTCTGTGATGCTATATGCCAAAATAAGCGGGCAGGACGTTCAGACCGTCATGGCCATGGACGCCAAACTTGAAAAACAGCCGGGACCGGAACCGGAGCAGCAGCCGGCGGAACAGGTTCAAGAGCAGCCGAAAACGAAGGCCATGATCGATGCCCCCGTTATCGCGCAGAAACCCGAGCTGCCGTCCGGCTGTGAAATTACGTCGATCGCGATGATGCTTCATTATAAAGGCATCAAGCTGGACAAAATGCAGCTGTACAACGAAATGCCGAAGGATCCGACTCCGATCGTCTGGAACAAGGACGGAACCATCGCCTCCTGGGGACACCCGAACATCGGCTACGTGGGAGACGGTACCGGTAAGTCCAAAGGCTTCGGAATTTACCACAAGGCGTTGTTTCCGCTGTTAAAATCGTATATTCCTTCCGCCGTAGATTTAACGGGCGAATCTTTTGACATGTACGAAAAACAGATCGCAAACGGCCGTCCGGTCGTCGTCTGGACAACCATCGGTTTCGTAATGCCGACCCGCTGGTCCGAGTGGAATACATCCATCGGTCCGATCCGCGCGACATTCTCGGAACATGCGGTCCTAATGGTCGGTTACGACGAAACGTCCGTATACGTGAACGACCCGTGGACGGGCAGCAAAAATGTCCGGCTGGATAAAAAGCTGTTCATCGGCATCTGGGAAGCGATGGGCAAGCAGGGCCTGTCCTATACGGCTGATTAAGTTCAGACAACGCGGCAATGCCTGGGTTTTATACTACCGAAAAGGAGTGTTTTTCATGCCTTTTGAAAATCCGTCCAGAGACGAAATCAAAACATTGCTGGCTTCCGCCGGGCCTATTGCCGTAGTCGGTTTGTCCGACAACCCGGAAAGGGTGTCGCATATGGTATCGGCCGCGATGAAGTCCCGGGGATACGAAATTATTCCGGTCAATCCGAATGCGGAAGAGATTTTGGGCGGCAGGAGCTATCCCAGTCTGTCCGATATTCCCGGAAATGTGGATATCGTCAATGTTTTCCGCAGAAGCGACCAGGTTGTGCCGATTGCGGAGGAAGCGGTCCGCAAGGGAGCCAAAGTTTTGTGGCTTCAGCAGGGCGTATATAACGAGGAAGCGGCTGAAATCGCCAAGCGCGGCGGTCTGACCGTCGTTATGGACCGCTGCATCAAAGTCGAAGATGCGATTTTGAATCCGAGAGGAAACTGAACCGTTACAGTTCGGCTCCTGTGTAAAGTATGAAAACCCGACTAAAGCGAAAGCTGTAGTCGGGTTATATTTTTTTTCTTAAAAATTTTCTCGGGCGGGTTCATAATTTTCGCGGGTCCTGCAAACAATAGGGGAGGCTCCAGAACAAGGAAAGACTTGTCTGGAAGACTCATTAATTCCTTAAAGGAGGAACTCCGCATGTACAACCAGTATCAAAATCAAGCTGGTCTCGGCTCTCAATCCCAGTACCAAAACAAGTTCCAGCCGACCGGTTATGTTCAATCTTCGTACGGTCAAAACCAGTTCCAAAACTCCCAATACGGCAGCTACCAAAACCCGCAATCGTTCCACACGGCTAACTACCGCGGCAACCAACCGGGCCATGACAGCTACCTGCGTTCGGATTCCCAAACGCCTGCGCAGCAGCAAGGGTTCGGACAAGGCTCCTACGGCCTGACTCAATCTTACGGTTCCCAAGCTTTCGGCAACCAAGGAAACCAATCTTACACGAGCCAGCAACAAAGCTACGGCCAATTCGCTTCCCCTCAGTCTTATCACACGGCTAACTACCGTGGCGATCAGCCGGGACACGACAGCTACCTGCGTTCGGATTCCCAAACGCCTGCGCAGCAGCAAGGTTTCGGCCAAACTTCTTTCGGTCTGAGCCAGTCCGCTATCGGCCAAGGCTACGGCTCCCAGAACTTCGGTTCCCAGTCTTTCGGCCAAGGCTACGGTACGCAAAGCTACTCCCAAGCCGCTTCTCCACAGTCTTACCACACGGCTAACTACCGCGGCGACCAGCCGGCTCATGACAGCTACCTGAATTCCGATTCCCAGACTCCTGCACAGCAGCAGTTCGGCGGCGGTTTCTCCAGCAGCGTAGGTTCCGCTCAATCCGGCCGTATCAACTCCGGCCTTCCGTACACGACAGGTACGTTTTAATCAAAAGCTGACGATCGCTCACGGCATCGTTAGGCAGCAAGTGCCAGCAAGCGGGTCTTCGGACCCGCTTATTTGTTTTTGACAAAAAGTGCGGCAGCCATTAGGATCGAAATAGAGAGGAGGCAGGGCTTAAGTTGAACTGGATGGGAAATTTGCAGCAATTCGGGCGTTCTTTAATGCTTCCGATGATTACGCTCCCTGTTGCCGCAGTACTTATACGACTGGGAATCCTGCCATGGGACAGTATGGGGGCGGCATGGCTCGGCGATATGATGCTGCTTGCGGGTCATACTATTTTTACATATTTACCGCTCGTATTCGCGGTTGGCGTAGCGCTCGGGTTGACGGAGAACGCGGGCATTGCCGGGCTTTCCGCACTGATGAGCTATTTTTTATTCACCGTACTGACCCAGCATCAGCTGGGCGAAACGTTCCAGCTCGGCGTCGCGGGAGGGATCCTGATCGGTCTGCTCTCGGCGGTCGCGTACCACCGGTGCAAGCGAATCCAGCTCCCCGAATACGTTCAGTTTTTCGGAGGGCCGAGGATGGTGCCTCTCATTATGGGGGTCGTTACGCTTGTATTGTCTATCTTGATGATCAAGCTGGGCCCCCTTCTGGAGAGCGGAATGGAGCAGCTTACAGCCTGGGTTCTCAGCCTTGGCGGATTCGGCGCTTTCTTGTACGGCATCGCGCACCGGCTGCTGGTGCCTTCCGGGCTTCATTATATCCTTAACAATTTCTTCTGGTTTCAACTGGGCGCTTACAAAGAACCGAACGGAGATATGGTTTACGGCGATCTGCCCCGCTTCTTCGCGGGGGATCCCACGGCCGGGGCCTACATGGCCGGATTGTATCCGATTATGATGTTCGCGCTTCCCGCGATCGCCTTTGCCATTATTCACGAGGCCCGGGAAGATTTAAAGCCGCATGTACGGGTAACCTTTTTGACCGCGGCGCTGACATCCTTTCTGACCGGCGTCACGGAGCCGATTGAATTCGCCTTCTTGTTCGTCGCGCCGTACTTGTTCGTGATTCATGCCATTTTATCCGGTTTTGCCATGTGGATCGCGTATGCGCTTAATATTTCGCACGGATTCTCTTATTCCGCCGGAGCTATCGATTTTGTTATTAACGAGCATTTGTCGCGCAACGGGTGGATGCTCATTCCGATCGGGCTTGTGTTCGGAGCGGTCTACTATGTCATGTTCAGGTACGCCATCCGGCGTTACCGCATCCCGACCCCGGGACGGGAAGAAGGCTCATCCCTCGAAGAATGGGCGGGCGACATTCCTTACCGGGCGCCGCTTATCGTCCAAGCGCTCGGAGGCAAGGGGAACATCAAGAAAATCGAAGCCTGCATTACAAGGCTGCGGCTGACTCTTGAATCCGACCGTCTCATGGATATAGCCGCACTGAAGCACTTGGGGGCGGCCGGAGTCATCCGTTTGGGAGGCGGCAACGTACAGGTTGTTTTCGGCACATTCTCGGAATTGATCCGGGAAGAAATCATGAAGCTGCTGCGTAAAGATATCCAGCTCGTGCTTTTCAGCTCCCCTATGACGGGGAGAATGATTCCGCTGGAAGAAGTTCCGGACCGTATTTTCGCCGGAAAAATCGTCGGCAGCGGGGTTGCTTTCATACCGGACAAAGGGGAGCTGTTGTCGCCGGTCGCCGGTAAAATCATGCACGTCTACCCGACGATGCATGCGCTTGGAATTCAGACAGAGGAAGGACTTGAAGTTCTGCTGCACATCGGCATCGACACATCTACATTGACCGGAAATTTCTTCGAGGCCCAAGTGCAGCCCGGAGACGAGGTGGAAGCGGGGCAGCTGCTGATCCGTTTTAACTACAATCAGTTAAAAAAGCATGCCAAATCGCTGGCCACCCCTATGGTGATTACCAATTCGGACCGTGTCAAATCATGGAGCTTCGCCCCTTATAAATCCGTTAAAAAAGGGCAGGCGTCCGTGATGTCCGTTGTGCTGAAAAAACCGGAACAGAGCGGAGGGACTTCAAATGTTTAAAGGGATAGGAGCTTCATCGGGGATCGCCATGGGTCCCGCATACGTGATCCCCGCCTGGGACTGGGAGTTCCCGGATAAAATGGTGGATGCCACGGATTTGTCGTTTGAATTCGAGCGGCTGTATGACGGGATTCGCTCGTCCAAAGACGAGTTGGAACATATCAAGCAAGAAATCCGGGACGTCCTGGGCCAAGAGCAGTCGTACATTTTCGACGCTCATCTGGCGATTTTGGAAGATCCCGTGTTTATGAACGAAATTCAGGGCATTATCAGCCGGCAGTACAAAGCCGCGGAGGTGGCCGTCAAAGAAGTGATCGACAAATTCGTCGAAATGTTCGACGTGCTGGACGATGACTATATGAAAGAACGGGCCATGGACATCAAAGACGTAGGCAACCGTCTGCTGAAGCATCTGCTCGGCAGCGGGGACGATACCCCGCCTCCTGTGGACCACTCGTACGTTCTGGTGGCAAAAGAGCTTACCCCTTCCCAGCTCGTACATCTCGACCCGGCCCGGGTTCTCGGCATCGTCACGATGATGGGCGGGCTTACTTCGCACACGTCGATTATGAGCCGCGCCATGGGAATCCCTTTCGTGCTGGGACTGGAGGGCAAGCTTATCCGGCCCATTCAGAACGGAGATTTGATGATTGTGGACGGCGAGGAAGGGATCGTCTATGTGAACCCGGACAGCGCCACCGTGGAGTTCTACGAGTCGCGCAAGACGGACTGGCTGATGCACCGGGAACGGCTGCAGGAAATCGCCCATGTCCCGTCCATGACTCAGGACCATAAACAGGTCCGGCTGGCGGCGAACATCAGCTCCATCAAAGAAATCGACCAGGTGCTCAAAAACGGCGCCGTCGGGGTCGGCTTATTCCGTTCGGAATTTTTGTACATGGACCGCGACTCGCTTCCGGACGAAGAGGAGCAGACCGAGGTGTACAAACAGGCGGCGGTCAAGCTGGACGGCAGGCCGCTCATCATCCGCACGCTGGATATCGGCGGTGACAAGAAGCTGGATTATCTTCCGCTTCAGGTAGAAGAGAATCCGGCACTCGGTTGCCGGGCCATCCGGATTTCCCTGGAGCGGCGCGAGCTGTTCAAAACCCAGCTCCGCGCGATTTTGCGGGCCTCGCACTTTGGTCAAGTAAAGCTTATGTACCCGATGATCTCTTCTCTCGGGGAGCTTAGGCAGGCCAACGCGCTGCTGGCCGAAGCCAAGCAGGAGCTTAGAAGCCGGGGCAAGCCGTTTAATCCCGACATCGAGGTGGGCTTGACCATCGAAGTGCCGGGCGCGGCCCTGATTGCTGATGTTCTGGCCAAAGAAGTCGATTTCTTCAGCATCGGAACCAACGATCTTACCCAGTTCGTGCTGGCGGTCGACCGGATGAACGACAGCATCGCTCATTTGTATAATCCGTATCATCCCGCCGTTATCCGTCTGCTGAAGCTGACCATTGATGCGGCCAAGGCGGCCGGTATCCCCGTCGCCGTATGCGGCGAGTTCGCGGGGGACATCCGCGCGCTGCCTATATGGCTCGGTCTCGGCATCGAGGAGCTGAGTATGGCTGTTCAGCTTATTCTTCCGATCAAGCACCGCCTGCTGACGAGCAATCATGCCGAAAGCGAACGCCTGCTTCAGGAAGTGCTGAAATGCGGATCCAGCGAGGAAATCGAGCAGGTGCTGCGGCAGGCGGATTCCAGATCAAGCGCTTCTTAACCCGTTTTCACTAAACAAGGAGGGATTTACTATGACCGTACAGGATTTGAAAGGCCAGCGCATACTGGCGTTTGTCGATGAGGAATTCGAGGATCTGGAAATGTGGTACCCCGTTCTGCGCCTTCGCGAAGCGGGAGCAGTCGTCGATATCGCGGGACCTAAAGCGCGGGAAATTTATCACGGCAAATACGGCGTGCCGATTACGACGGATGTCGCCTTCGGAGACGTAAGCGCGGCCGATTATGACGGGCTGTATGTGCCTGGCGGCTGGGCACCCGATAAACTGCGCAGATATGCCGATGTTCTGAAATTTACCCGCGAGATTCACGAAGCGCAAAAACCGATCGCGCAGATTTGTCACGCGGGCTGGGTTTTGATATCGGCCAAAATCGTGGAAGGCTATACGATGACCTCCACGCCCGGCATCCGGGACGATCTTGAAAACGCCGGAGCGATCTGGGTGGACGAGGAAGCCGTGGTCGACCGCAATATCGTTTCGGGACGGCGCCCCCCGGATCTGCCCGCTTTTATGAAAGCTTTTATCGAGGTGCTGATTCAGAAGAAAGCCTCGAATTAGCGTTTTGCACATAAGATTATGCCGTTTGCGAAATAAATATAATTTTTCATAAAAGGGAATATGTGACAGTGCCCGAAAAGCAGGAATATCATTCACCCGGATAGAAGTAGCTTAAGTAAGACGAAGACAGCAAGTTTCTATCGGCTGCTAAAGGAGTGAGTGATTATGCAAAAAGGGTACTGCTGCGGACAACCGGTTCATCTATGTCTTAGAACCGTCGTGTTTCAACAAAAGGTTGAGATTGAAAACGTACCCATCTACTCATGCGAAGCATGCGGGAAAAGCGTTGTTTATTCGAGCGTAAAGCCTAAAGTGACGGAATTGATCGATACGCTGGGTCCGAAACCGGAAAAACAGATCCTGCGGTTTGAAGACGTGTCCGAAGTGGCTTGTCTCATCGTCCGGCTTGCCTGTTCCTCCGAGGAAGGGTACGGATTCAAGCAGGCTGTGGAGGAAAGGGTCAATGAGCTGTTGGATCTATTGCTTCTGGCTACCTCCGTCGGGGATATGGGCTGGGCGGGGGAAGTCCGCGGCAGACTTGCTCAAATCAGCGAGCATATGCTGACGGACGACCGGCTGCAGGAAGCTTTTGCGGATAAGACAAGAAGCTGACCGCGGTGGCGATTTTCCTTACAAACACGCCCGCCGGATGCGCTTGAACGGATTTCAGCTGATTACTTAGCCAACTTGAACGATGAGATTCCTGCCGGAGCGGGTAAGATCATCGCCGAGTTGGCTTTCATGCGTATTTTTTGCTACTATTAGGTGTGAAAGTGTTTTAATTGCGAAAAGGGAAATAATGTCGTATGATAGTCTGTAATATGGCAAGGACGACGAATATTCGAATAAATGGAGAGAGTGACCGTGACCGTTACTATTTATGACGTAGCAAGAGAAGCAGGAGTATCGATGGCCACGGTTTCGCGTGTCGTCAACAATAACCCGAACGTGAAGCCGCAAACAAGGAAGAAAGTATTCGAAGCAATCGAACGGCTCGGTTACCGCCCCAATGCTGTTGCCCGGGGACTTGCATCGAAGAAAACAACGACAGTCGGCGTGGTTATCCCTGATATTTCAAACTCGATTTTCGCGGAAGTGGCACGCGGAATCGAAGATATCGCCAACATGTACCATTACAATATTATTTTGAGCAACGCCGACAAGAAGAAGGAGAAAGAAATCCGCGTCATCAACACCCTGCTGGAGAAGCAGGTGGACGGGCTTCTCTTTATGGGCGGCGTGGTGACGGAAGACCACATCAACGCGTTCCGGACTTCCTCCGTTCCGGTTGTGCTCTGCGGCACCGCCGACGAGCAGAACGTAATGCCGTCCGTCGATATCGATCACGAGAAAGCGGCCTACGATGCCGTGCAGCTTCTGATCGAGAGCGGCCACCGTACGATCGCCATGATCTCCGGCCCGCTTCAGGACCCGGCTAACGGCTTTGCCCGCTACCATGGCTATAAGAAGGCACTGGAGAACGCAGGCATCGAAGTGAACGAAGATTACGTAAGACTGGGCAACTACCGGTATGAATCGGGAATCGATGCGACGGATTATTTCCTGAAGCTGCCTACGCGCCCTACCGCTATTTTCTCGGCGACGGACGAAATGGCGATCGGCGCCATTCACAAAATCCAGGACGAAGGGCTTTCCGTACCGAAGGATATTTCCGTGATGAGTATCGATAACATCCGGATGGCTTCTATGGTGCGTCCTCAACTGACGACAGTGGCACAGCCCATGTACGATATCGGCGCGGTGTCCATGCGTCTTCTTACGAAGTTGATGAACAAGGAAACGATGGAACTTACTCAAGTCGTTCTCCCGCATGAAATCATTAAGCGCAGCTCAGTGGCTCCTCGTTGAGCCGCTTTTTGTTGAGCGGAAAGTAGAGGATACACAAGAATGATCAATAAAATCGGTCTCATCGGTGCGATGAATGAAGAAATCGAGCTGCTTGTCGGCGGAATGAGCGGCGTAACCGAAACGACGAAAGCCGGCATTACATACAGGGAAGGCCAGTTTGAAGGCAAAACGGTCGTGGTTTGCAAATCGGGAGTAGGCAAGGTGAATGCGGCTGTCTGCACGCAAATTCTGATTGACGGCTTCGGCGTAGACGCCGTTCTGTTTACGGGCGTTGCCGGAGCGTTGGATCCCGAGCTGAACATCGGTGATATCGTGATCTCCACGTCCTGTATGCAGCATGACATGGATGTAACACCCCTTGGTTTCCCGCGCGGAGTAATTCCTTACGAGGAAATCTCAGTCTTCCAGGCGGACCCTGGCCTGGTTGAGCTGGCGGATGCGGCGAGCCGCGAGCTGTTCGAGGGAAGAACGAAGCAGGGGCTTGTCTTGTCCGGAGACCAGTTCGTCGCTTCGCGCGACAAAGTGGCGGAGCTTCACCAGGAGCTCGGCGGGACCTGCACGGAGATGGAAGGTGCGGCCGTGGCGCAGGTTTGTTCCATGAACAAAGTGCCGTTCGTCGTCATCCGGTCCATGTCCGACAAAGCGGACGGCTCGGCACACGTTAACTTTGCGGAGTTTACCAAGCAGGCTTCCGAAAATTCGCACCGGATCATTGAACATATGGTGCGCTCTTTATAACAGAGGCATATGAAAAAGGCTGACCGGGTTTCTCGACCGGTCGGCCTTTTTAATCAACGGTTTTGTCTGCGGCTTTTACGACAGGCATCCGCGGGTGGTTGACCACCGTTATGTGATGCCGAGCACCGCGCGCCGGAAGCTTCGCGCGATGTGGAAGAAGAGCAGGCAAAATATAACGCAGGAATCAAAGCAAACTCAATAAAAAACCGCAGGGACCGCTCTTATTTCAAATAAAGCAGAGCGATCTCGACGGTTTTTTTGTTTTTCTCGGTAATAATTTCCCGGCGGGGGATCGGTTCCCAATCGTCGACGGCATCAAGCCAAGTGACAGGCAGCTTCACAGGGCTGCCCGGCTGATGCTCGGCAATCCAGGCGGAGGGCAGGGGAAGGAGCGGATTACTCTCCAGCTCCTGAAGCAGAGGATTGCCGGTCATGACGAGCCAGACCAGGCTCCAGGCACGCGGGACGACTCTGTAGATGTCGTATCCTCCGCCGCCGAGCGCAACCCAGCGGCCCTCGCACCACTTGTCTGCCAGCTCGCGGATAAGCTCGGGCATCCTTTTGTAGATCCGCATGGAACAGTGCACATGGGCCAGCGGATCAAGGGCATGCGCGTCGCAGCCGTGCTGCGACACGATGATGTCGGGCTTGAAACGCTCAATCAGCGGCACCAGAACCGCTTCAAAGCTTTCAAGCCAGGAGTCGTCCTCGGTGTACGGTTCCACCGGAATATTCACGCAGGTGCCGAAAGCTTCGCCCTCGCCCCGCTCCGTCACATCGCCCGTCCCCGGAAATAAATACTTTCCGGTTTCATGAATAGAGAACGTGCATACGCGCGGATCGCTGTAGAAGCTCCATTGCACGCCGTCCCCGTGGTGGACATCCGTGTCGATGTACAGCACCTTCGCGTTGTAATGCTCGGTCAGATGGGCGATGGCGGCGGAAGCGTCGTTATAGACGCAGAAGCCGGCACCCTTGCTCTGCAGAGCGTGGTGCAGGCCCCCGCCCAGATGGAACGCGCGCTTCGCTCTGCCGGACATAACGGTATCTGCAGCCGTTATGGAACCGCCGACGACCATTGAGGTCACGTCGTGCATCCAGGCGAAATAGGGCGTGTCCTCGGTGTCCAGGCCATACTTGGCGGCACTGTTTACCCATTCAAGCGAGGGAGAGAGCTCGCTAAGCGCTTTCACGGCGTCGATGTAAGCGGGCTGGTGAACGCGGAGAAGCTCGTCATCCGTGGCTACACGGGGAGTGACGATTTCGGAGTCGTCCAGCGCTCCTGCTTTTCTGAGAAGGTCAATCGTGAGCAGCAGTCTTTTCGGATTAAACGGATGTTCCTCGTTGAACTTGTAGGTCGCTTCATGCTCGTTAAATACAAAAACCGATTCGTTCTTCATCTCGAGCTGTTCCTCCCGTAATCCAGGAAATGGTTCTTAATACATGAACCGTTGTTGAAAGCGGATGCGGTCGAACTGCTCGACGGAAGCCAGGGGAACTTTGCTTCCGATGCGAACCATCAGGCAGTTGGCCGGGTGCGAACATATTTCCGGATCGTCGGTGGCAAACCACACCATATCTACGCATTTCATCAGGTTTTCCATCATTTTGCGGTAATCCCACACACTGAGCCCGCTGCTTTCCAGGTCCCAGTGCCAATAATATTCGGTGGTGAACGTAATGACGTTCTCCAGCTGTCCGTCCGTAAACGCGAGCCGGATCATCTTCTTGCCGAGTCCGAGGTCCCGGTAGCTGTTAGCGACTTCGATGGCCCCGAGTTCGATCAGGTCGGGCATATTGCCTTGCGACCAGCGCTCGATTTCGTCCGGATAATGGAAGGTGACGTAGCCTACGATCCAGTCTCCGGTACGGGCGATAATAATGCGGCCTTCGGGCAGCTCCGCGATTTCGACAAGGGCTTCGTGCTGGTCTCTCGGTTTTCGGAAAGCGTCAAGATCGGCATGCATTTGAAGGCTGCGCAGGTGATCAGGGGATACGGGTCCCTCCACGGTAATCTCTGCATCCAGGCCGGGCGGTACGAAAGAGTGCGAATGATAAATTTTTTTATGGTCCATGAGAGGGAGTCTCCTTAAAAGCGGCGTCGGTAACGCAGTTCTCTCTATACTCTCTTATATCACATTTATTGGGGAATTGAAAAGCAATAGGCAAACATATCCTGCTGTGATATAATGTACATGGTGAAAAGCACGCTTTTCTTCCTGTCAGGCACATGGCATTCAAAAAAGATTGAAAGCGTTTCAATTGTCGGGAGGTAGGAGAAATGAACCAATTAAAAGGTGAAGTAGTAGATGCAGTTTCACAAAACGGCAACCTGGGCGATTACGAGAAAGCCCGGGAATCGTTCAATTGGGAAGCGATAGAATCCAATTTTTCCTGGTTTGATACGGGTAAAGTGAACATGGCTTACGAAGCGATCGACCGCCATGCGGAATCTTCCAGAAAAGATAAAGTTGCCCTCTATTATAGCGACCAGCAGAGAGACGAGTCCTATACCTTCTCTCAATTGAAAACGAAATCCAATCAATTCGGGAACGTACTGCGTAAACTTGGCGTGAATAAAGGAGACCGTTTCTTTATTTTCATGCCGCGTACTCCGGAACTGTATATGGCCCTTCTGGGAGCCATCAAGATCGGTGCGGTAGTCGGACCGCTTTTCGAAGCATTCATGGAAATGGCGGTACGCGACCGTCTGCAGGACAGCGAAGCCGTCGCCATTATTACGACGCCCGCGCTTGTGCACCGTATTCCTACGGCCGAACTGCCTAATTTAAAGCATGTCATTGTCGTCGGTGAAGATCTGGATCTGCAGGAAGGCCAAGTGGATTTCCACAAGGAAATGGCGCAGGCATCCGAAGAACTCGACATCCAGTGGGTAGACCGCGAAGACGGATTGATTCTGCATTACACATCCGGTTCGACAGGCAAGCCTAAAGGCGTTTTCCATGTTCATAACGCCATGGTTCAGCATTACTATACGGGCAATATTGTCCTTGATCTTAAAGAAGACGATGTGTACTGGTGTACGGCCGATCCCGGCTGGGTTACCGGCACGTCTTACGGTATTTTCGCGCCTTGGCTCAACGGAGCTACGAACGTGATCCGCGGAGGACGTTTCAGTCCGCAGGACTGGTACAACACGATTCAGAAATACGGCGTGACCGTCTGGTACAGCGCTCCGACCGCTTTCCGCATGCTGATGGGTGCCGGGGACGATGTGGTCAGCCAGTTTGATCTGTCCTCGCTCCGCCATGTGCTGAGCGTAGGAGAGCCTCTGAATCCGGAAGTCGTCCGGTGGGGGCTGAAAGTATACGGCCAGCGTATTCACGACACCTGGTGGATGACCGAAACGGGCGGACAGCTTATTTGTAACTATCCGAGCATGCCGATCAAGCCGGGCTCCATGGGCCGTCCGATTCCCGGTGTGGAAGCCGCCATTATCGATGACAGCGGGAATGTGCTGCCGCCTAACCGGATGGGTAATCTCGCGGTCAAAACGCCTTGGCCGTCCATGATGCGCAAAATTTGGAACAACCCTGCGAAATACGAAGAATATTTCAGAATAACCGGCTGGTACATATCCGGTGACTCCGCCTATATGGATGAGGACGGCTACTTCTGGTTCCAGGGCCGTATCGACGACGTGATTAACACGGCGGGCGAGCGTGTAGGCCCGTTTGAAGTGGAAAGCAAGCTGGTCGAACATCCGGCCGTTGCCGAAGCGGGTGTTATCGGCAAGCCTGATCCGATGCGCGGCGAGATTATCAAAGCGTTTATCGCGCTTCGCGAAGGATTCGAGCCGTCCGATGAACTGAAAGCGGACATCGCCAAGTTTGTGAAAGAAGGTTTGTCTGCGCACGCGTCTCCTCGCGAGATCGAGTTTAAAGACAAACTTCCTAAAACGCGCAGCGGTAAAATCATGCGCCGCGTGCTCAAAGCATGGGAACTTAACCTGCCGACAGGCGACCTGTCGACGATTGAAGATTAACAGAGGAAGAGCGGCCGGCAGGCCGCTCTTTTTTAGATTTCCCCGTTTTTTCATCAAACGGTTTCCAGTCCCGTGTATTTCCCGAGCTTCCCGGATATAAAAGCAAAAGCATAAAAAAGCCCGGAGCGGCCAAGCAATCATGCTTAGCGTGCTCACGGGCTTTTTTGCCGGGGTTTCTGCGGAGCGACCCGGGTACTTAACGTGCCGCCGCATATTTGACTGCGGAAGATAACCGGGATTCGCCCGCATCGTTTACGGCCGACACTTTGTAGTACCCGTCGTGTTTTACGACCGAGACCACATATTCGCCGGAGAGGGCGGAATCGATCTTTTTGTAACTTCCGTCCGCTTTTTCGGCATAGTAGACGTTGTATCGCTTAACTTTATCTTTGGAAGAGTTTTCGTTCCATTTCAGCCTTAATCCGCTGCCGCTTCCTCTCGCGGTCAGTCCCGTAGGAGAGGAAGGCGTCTGCTTCGTCTCGGCTTCCTGATCGGATCCGCCGGTTTGACCGCTTCCGGCTGACCCGCCGCCGCCTTCGCCTCCAGGCACCAGCCCGGAGTCAACGGAGGAGTCGGAGCCTGTCGAGGAAGCTTTCCCGGGTGCGGATTCGCGTCCCGCCACGTCGACGGCCGTGACATAATAAGATTGGACGGAAGACGGGCTGACACTGTCCGTAAACTTGCGGTCGCTTCCGGTCATGACAACCTTGCCCGTCTGCCGCATATACGGTCCGCCGTTATCGGAACGGTAGAGACGGTAGCCGACTACGTCATTGTTTCCGCTTGGCTGGAACGTGATGACTACGGTGCCGCCGGATTTGGTTGCGGCCACTCTGGAAGGGGCGCCCGGATCGCTTCCGTCATCCTTGCGCGGGTCGATCTCGGAAGGCGCGTCCTCGTCGTAATCTTTCGGTTTGTAGAAACTGAGCGAACGGCGGTTTTTGGCCGGAAGTTTGTTCAGAACCGCGGAAAGTTCCTTCAGCAGGGAATTGACCGACTTCTCGCGGACAATGACAAACTTGGATTTGACCATATCGCCCGGAGTCTGATCCTGCGCGATATAGTTAATGCCGTTGTATTCGATCGTATTCATGGATTTCATTGAATTATCGACGGTTTTAGGAATAAATTTACGGTTAAACCAGTCCGTCACGACGTGTCCGGACTGCCGGTTCAGATCGCTCGGCAGCTTACCGGACACGTCGGATACGGTCGCCTGAACGACCGTAGAAGGCCGCTTAAACGAGTTGTCCGGGAACAGCTCGGGCTTTTTCTCGACTGCGGCGTTCATAATGAGTGACCACATGTTCATGGCTCGCTGGGTACCGGCTTTGCTCAATTTATTCACCGGAAGCTCGTAGCCGGCCCACACACCGACCGTAATGTTCGGGCTATATCCGATGAACCAGGCATCGGCATCGTCCTGTGTAGAACCGGTTTTGCCGACTACAGGTATTTTACCGTAAAATTTAAAGCTTTTCTTGATACTTGTCGCCGTTCCTTCGGTTATAACGGTTCTCATCATGTCCGTAATGAGGTAGGCTGTCTCCTCGGAGAAGACGCGCGTCGGCTTCATTTCGTGCTCATAAATGACTTTGCCTGTCGAATCCGTAATTTTACGGATGATGAACGCTTCATTGTACAGTCCTTTGTTGGACATGGCGGCATAAGCACCGGTCATATCCTTGACGGTCACGCCGTACTTAAGACCGCCGATTACACCCGTTTGAGCGTTGTAATCGTCTTTTTCAATCGTGGAGATTCCCAGCTTCTTCGCGAACGTCCAGGCTTCCTTGATTCCGACGGTGTCCGTGAACAGCTTGATCGCCGGGATGTTGTAGGACTGGTTCAAAGCTTTGCGGGCCGTCACCAGACCGTTGTACTTGTCGTTCCAGTTCTCGGGAATGTGATAGCCTTTCGCTCCGTCCTTCAAAATGACGGGGGAATCGTCGATAATGCTGGCCGGCTGGATTTTGCCGCTTTCCATGGCGGGAATGTAAGCCGCAATCGGCTTCATCGTGGAACCCGGCTGCCGCACGGCCTGGATCGCATTATTCATCTGCGATTTGTTGAAATCGCGGCCTTCGATCATTCCGAGAACGGCACCTGTCTTGCTGTCCATCATAACCGCTCCGACTTGTTCCTCGCCTTTCTTGGAATCGGTCGGGGAATAGTTCTTCGCTTCTTTGCCGATCGTCTGCATGGCATCGTAAATCGTTTTGTCTATGCTTGTGTAGATTTGATAGCCTCCGCGCAGAAGCTGGGTATGCATCGCCTTGGAAGCTTCGTTGTAGGCGGCCGCGTCTTTCTCGGGATCGAGTTCCGGATTTTGCTGCTTCAGAAGCAGATTGACGGCTTCCTTCTCGGCTTCAATCATGAGATAGGGATAGCTGGCGTAAGCTTTCTGCTGGCGCTTGGCAAGGGAAGCTTCAAGATCGAAGGCGAGTGCCTCGTTGTACTGCGCTTCGTTGATCTTGTTTTCCTCGCGCATCCGTTTCAGCACAAGCTTCTGGCGTGAGAGCGCGTTTTTGAATCCCGTCGGATTGGGCGCGCCGCTGCTCGTGTAAGCCGAGTAGTTGCTCGGCTGCTGGGGCAGCCCGGCCAGGTAGGCCGCTTGGGCGACATTCAGCTGATTCAGATCGTCGATGTTGAAAATGCCTTTGGCGGCCGCTTTAATGCCGAACAGGTTATAGCCCGTAGCTCCGTTCCCGTAAGGGATTTTATTTAAATAGGCCAGCAGAATCTCGTCTTTGGATAAAAGTCTTTCCATCCTCAAGGACAGCAGGATTTCTTTGGCTTTACGCCCCGCATCCCGGTCCAACGTCAGAAAAACGCGTCTGGTCAGCTGCTGGGTGATCGTACTTCCGCCAGTTTGTACGTCTTCGTTCAGCAGTTTCTGTGTCACGGCACGGGATAAGCCTTTAACGTCAACCCCGTTGTGTTTGTAGAAATCGTTATCTTCAATCGCGAGCACCGCATCGAGAACGACCTGAGGAATCTCCGCCAACTCGGCCAGTCTCCTGTCTTCTTCCGTACGAAGCTGCCCGATAACGGCGTCGTCGTTAAAGTAGACAAAGCCCGTGATAGCGTTCTCTTCGATTTTTTTGCGCATTTCCTCTTTATTCCGGACGGGTTCGTCTTTGACCAGGGCGCTTACGTAACCGAAAGCCGCGGCTCCCCCCACAATTCCGACAACAAGAAATGCCACAAACAACCACTTAACCGTATGAAAAGTGACTTTAAGCGTTTTTCGGACTCCCGGATTTTGTAAAAAAGAGAGTTTTTTTGCCATATTACCAGGATTCCTCCTTTAATAACCGCCTCAATTATAGCACAAAGCCAAAATCTTGAATACCGTCGTGACTTTAGTCCCGGCTGCCGCAGATTGACACCGTTTGTTTCTTTATGATATAAATTTAGGGAACTGGATATTAATCAAAATGCGTCGATGGACTTCAGTAGCGGGAAGATGCAGGGAACAGAGAGCCGATGGCGGGTGTGAATCGGTGCCGGTCTCCTCAGCGAAATACCGTCCGGAGCAGGGATTGTGAACAGGAGAGAACCCGTCCGTATTACCGGAACGGCTTGCGACCGCCGCCTGGACAGGATGAGCGGAAGTTTCTTTCAGTAGCTTTCTTCCGGGATGATTCCCGTTATCCGAATGGAGTGAAAGCGCCTGCCCGGCCTTATGCCGGTGGAGGTGCTTTAATTAGGGTGGTACCGCGAGTTTAAAGCCTTCTCGTCCCTTGTGGACAGGAAGGCTTTTTGTTATGCAGCGAATACTTCAGCGATGAGAGGGATGGAAACAAGATGACGATGAAAGACGTATGGGAAAAATTGACGGCCGAGCAGAAGGCCGAGGCGGAGCGCCAGGTTGAGATCCTGCGCCGCGGAGCGGTTGAAATTGTGCCGGAGGAAGAGTTGAAGGTGAAAATCGCCGAGTCCCTTGCGGACAACCGGCCGCTCAAAATCAAACTCGGTCTGGACCCTTCCGCGCCGGATATTCATGTGGGCCACACCGTTGTGCTTCACAAGCTCCGGCAGTTCCAGGAGCTGGGGCATCATGTGCAGCTTCTGATCGGGGACTTCACGGGCCGTATCGGGGATCCGACGGGAAAATCCGAGACTCGCAAGCAGTCTGACGGAAGAAGACGTGAAGAGGAACGCGGAGACGTACAAAAAGCAGATTTTCAAGATTCTCGATCCCGAGCAGACGACTGTTTGTTACAACTCGGAATGGCTCAGCCCGCTGACTTTTGCCGACGTGGTGGAGCTGTCCGCCAAATTGACGGTTGCCCGCGTACTGGAGCGCGACGATTTCTCCAAGCGTTACACTTCCGGTCAGCCTATTCACGTGCATGAGTTTTTCTACCCGCTTATGCAGGGCTACGATTCCGTTGCGCTGAAATGCGACGTGGAGCTTGGGGGCACGGACCAGAAATTCAACCTGCTGATGGGACGCACCCTTCAGAAGGAATACGGCGTACCGACCCAGGTGGCGATTATGATGCCGCTGCTTGAAGGACTCGACGGCGTAAATAAAATGAGCAAGAGCCTCGGCAACTACATCGGGATCGATGAGGCGCCTAATGAAATTTACGGCAAAGCGATGTCCGTTCCGGACGAGCTTATGCTGAAGTACTACGAGCTGGCTACGGATCTGAGCCACGACGAGCTCAGCGCTCTTCGTGCGGGAATCGAAGACGGCAGCGTTCATCCCCGCGACGCCAAAATGCGGCTGGCCGCCACGTTTGTGCGCATGTACCACGGCGAGGAAGCCGCGAGTGAAGCGGAGCGCCACTTCGTTACGGTATTCCAGCAGCGCGCGCTGCCGGACGATATCGAGGAAGTCGAGCTTGCGGCCGGTGAGCTTGAAGAGGGCGGTATCCGCCTGGTCAAGCTGCTCGTGACGCTGGGCCTGCAGGCGACCAACGGTGAAGCGAAGCGCAGCATCCAGCAGGGCGGGGTACGTCTGAACGAAGAGAAAGTAACCGACCCGAATGCGTCCGTGGAAGTGAAGGACGGCGATATTCTTCAGGTAGGCAAGCGCAAGTTCGCGAAAATCAAACTAGCTTAGTACACGTGCAGCTTTCGAACGCTTTCCCGGCCAAGCCGGGAAAAAGCACAGAAAAAGCCCCGATCCGGAGATCGGGGCTTTTTCTGCAGTCGAACCTGACGGTTGACTAGGAAAGACGGTTGTAGAACTCGACAATTTGTTTCTCGTCGATCTCTTGCGGAAGCTCGGAACGCTCAGGCAGACGAACGTATTTACCTTCCATAGCAGCTTCGTTGAATTCAACGTAAGCCGGCAGGTAGTTACGGTTAGCCAGCGCTTCTTTGATTACGGAGAGAGAGCGGCTTCTTTCGCGAAGACCGATCACATCGCCGGTTTTAACCGAGTAGGAAGCGATGTCGACTTTTTTGCCGTTTACAGTCACGTGACCGTGAGCGACAAGCTGACGCGCGCCTGCACGGGAGTTGGAGAAACCAAGACGGAACACGAGGTTGTCCAGACGGCTTTCAAGAAGCTGCATGAACGTTTCGCCCGTAATCCCTTTTTGCTTGGAAGCAAAGCTGTAAAGGTTACGGAATTGCTTCTCGTGTACGCCGTACATGAGGCGAAGCTTTTGTTTCTCTTGAAGCTGCATGCCGTAGTTGCTCATTTTCTTGCGTTGTCCCGGGCCGTGTTGACCTGGAGGAAACGGACGCTTGAGTTCTTTGCCGCTGCCGCTCAGGGAAATACCGAGACGACGGCTGAGTTTAAATTTAGGACCTGTATAACGTGACATATGGATGTTACCCCTCTTCAAATGTTATTTTGGATAGATGGGCAGATCACGTGATAGTTTCGCCGGCGGACGCGAAGGGCGTCCTCTGAGAAGCTTGTTCAGCCGCAGGCTAATCAGCAGCGAAGCTATAGAGGGTGAGTCACGAAAATCTCCCGATAACCTTTTGTACTCGACTATTTATTTTATGCAAAATAAGGACGGATGTCAAGCGCAAACCTCTGCATAAACTCTTGGAAAAGATAGTGCATAACTACTAAAAATTTAGTATCATTAGGAGTATACTTCTTAATCATTCGGAAGTGGAAAAGGAGTTGTCTATGAGCGACAAACTTCACCACCCCTTACCTTACCATCCCGTCGAAAACGCGAAAAAGCTTGATGAATCAAGCCTGGAGCCCTATGTTCTCCATCTCGGCGGGCAGGGCGGCGTTCTGTCGCAGCGCGACGAACTCTATCAGTTATTCAAAGAATGGATAGGCCGGTCGACTCGGTCTCTGCGAAAATTTAATGGTTCTTTGGAACTATTCGATTCTTACGGTCGAAAGCTCGGATTTTATGCCGCGGAACATTTTTTGCACCCTCTATACCGGAACGGAACAGCATGGACGGATGAGCTGCTTGAACAAACCGCTTTCTCTCGGTGTAAGCGCCACCAGAATCTTGTTACCGTTGACGGTTCCGAATATAACGAAGGGGCGCTGCGCGGTTATGTGACCTGTGCGGCTCCGCTGTACAACCTGTCCGGCGATTGTATCGGAACGATCGGCATTCTTGCCGGTTCCGTCGAGGACAGCTGCCTGCTGGAGGCGCTGCTCGAATCTCACATCCTGTCGCTGCAGCAGTTCAGCATGAGCGGCCATTCCGCCCGTACGGCGCTCTCCTTGTCGGGGCAGATTAACCGCAGCGAGCGGGAACTCCGCAAATGGGAAATGCTGTTCGAGATGACGAACAAGCTGCATGCCCAGATCGACGTCAACGCCGTTCTCACGGTCGTGATCGATTGCATCCAGGAACTGTACCCGTTTGTGATGCTCGACCTCCTGCTTTCTCAGGATCATCACAACGGAGCGCTTCCCTTCAAGCTGCTGCGCTATCAGCACGGGGAGAAGGACATCTGCGCCAAGGCGTTTCTGGAAGGCGAGCTGTTCGTCTACGAGGAAGAACTGGGAGACGGAATCCGCCGCAGGGAAATTGCCGCTCCTCTATCGGGAAATCAGGGCGTATACGGAGTGCTTCATCTTAAATATACGTGCGATACGGTCGATCCGGCCGAGCTGTCCTTCATAACGCTGCTCGCGGACGCCGCCGGCACGGCATTCGAGAATGCGAAGCTCTACGAGCATTCCAATCTGCTGGTCAACGAGCTGCGGCTTATCAACGATATGACCCAGAAGCTTACCCAAAGCTTGAGCCTCCACGAAATTTTCGATTTTGCCTGCGGAGAGCTTACGGATATTTTTAAAGGAGACTTCTGCTGCATCCTCCAGAAGGATGAAGAGAATGAGCGGCTTACCGTCAAAGCGAGCAACTTCAATCCGCTGCATTACGAGCATCTGGAGATGGGGACAGGCTACTCGGGGCTCGTTTACGACAGGAAGGAAGCCGTCATCGTTTCCGATTACGATCCCCGGTTCCACGTTTCGTCGAAACTGATGGAATTGTCGAACTCAAGGTCGCTGATGGCGGCTCCGATTCTCGGAGGAGGAGAGGTGCTTGGCGTAATCCTGGTCGCTCACCGCGACCCCCATTATTTCTCCTACGATAACTTCAAACTGCTTCAGGCGCTCTGCAGCCATATCGGACTGGCCATCACGAACGCGACTCTGCATGCCGAGCTTCAGCGTCTGGTCATTATGGATCAGCTGACGGGCCTGTATGCACGCCATTATTTAAACAATCAGGTCAAGGAGATGCAGAAGAAAGATTTCTGCGGGTCCCTGATCGTGGTGGACATCGACTATTTTAAACAAGTGAACGACACGTACGGCCATCAGGTCGGCGATCAGATTCTTATGCAGGTCAGCGGAATTCTCGCTTCAAGTATACGCGATACGGACATCGCGGCCCGCTGGGGCGGTGAAGAGCTGGCCGTCTATTTACCGAAAGTCGGCAAACAGCAGGCTCTCCGCGTCGCCGAAAGAATCCGCGAAAGAGTCATGAACGAGACGCGTCCCGGAGTAACCGTGTCCTGCGGGGTTTCGGACTGGTTCTGGGAAGACGACAAGATCAGCGTGGAATCCCTGTTCTACAAAGCCGATATGGCCCTGTACCAGGCCAAGCATGATGGCCGGAATCAAATTGTTATGGATCAAAGCCGCTCCTTCACTTCGTAGGAGCGCTTTTTTTATGCCGGTAAGGATGAATTTCAGAAGGGATTTCATTAAAGTAGGTTACATTCATTTCCAATAATAATGCTTCGTACGGCATCTCCGTCGGTTATAAGATAACAAGCTTTGTTATAAGGGGCCTCATTGTTTACTTCATCCCAGAAAATGTTACAATAAAAAAGTCAGGAGGATGGCGAGTTTGAAATGGCTTACATTTATTCGTACCAAACGGTTTGTTTATGGGATGACGATAGTGCTGGTTATCATTGCCGTTCTTTCGATTCTATATAGAAAATCGGCCTGGAGGCATACGGGCGTGTCTATGGAGCAGCTGACTCCATGGCTTATTTCGCTTGGCATGCTGGGCAAAACTCTGGGTATAGCCTTGGTCTATCTTCAAACCCTGTTTCCCTTCGTGCCGTTCGTGCTCATAGCGGGCGCCAACGTTGCGCTGTTCGGAATCAAATGGGGTTTTGTGGTGAATTACGTGATGTCGGTGCTCGGGAGCGTGACGGCGTTTATTATCGCCCGTTATTTCGCCCATGACTGGGTCGAAAGAAAACTGAGCTCGAAGCCGCTTGTACAGCAGTTTAACAAGAAACTGGAGAATCACGGTTTTTTGTACATCCTAATGGGGAGGCTAATTCCCGTTATTCCTTCATCCGCCATCAGTTTTGGCGCCGGTGTCACTTCGGTAACGTTTCGCCAGTTTGTGCTGGGGACGACGATCGGCAAAATCCCGATGGTGCTGCTGGAATCCCTGATTGCCCATGATTTATTTCATTTTAAAGCCTATAAGGGCAGATTATTCGTTCTGCTTGCCATTTTTGTTATTCTGATGGTATTGGGCAGTCTATTCAAAAAACGGCTGGATGCCCGGAAACAGGACAAACCGTCCTCGTAAAGCCGGGGAAATACAAAACCAACCGCTCATTTCAAGGAGGAAACAACATTTATGCGCGACCCGAGAATTCAACAGCTTGCGGCCAATCTGGTCCAATATTCCCTTGACGTTCAACCTGGAGAAAATGTATGGATCGAGATGTACGGTTCCGAACGGGAGCTCGTCCGCTGCCTGATCGAAGAAGTATATGCCCGCGGCGGCAAACCTTACGTGGATCTGATCGACCGGCGCGTACTCGGTTCCCTGATTAAATCCGCTACGAAGGAACAAATGCAGGAATGGGGAGAAGCCGATCTTGCCCGCATGAAAAGAATGGACGGTTACATAGGAGTAAGAGCGGGAGAGAACGTGAACGAGTGGGCGGATGTGCCCGAAGAGCAGATGAAGCTCTACAGCCTTTACTATCAGAAGCCCGTTCATCTGGAACAGAGAATCAAGCATACCCGCTGGGTGGTGCTCCGCTATCCGAATGCTTCCATGGCCCAACTGGCCAGCATGAGCACGGATGCGTTTGAAGACTTCTATTTCGATGTCTGCAATCTCGACTACGGCAACATGGATGCGGCGATGGACCCGCTGAAGGCTTTGATGGAGCGGACCGATAAGGTGCGTCTTGTCGCGCCCGGTACCGATCTGACTTTTTCGATCAAAGGAATTCCGGCTATCAAGTGCTCCGGTCAAAATAACATTCCGGACGGAGAATGCTTCACGGCGCCTGTTCGCGATTCCGTAAACGGGACGATCACGTTCAATACGCCTTCGATTCAGTCGGGTGTAACGTTCGATAATATCTCGTTCCGCTTCGAGAACGGCAAAATCGTGGAAGCGACGAGCAGCGACACGGCGCGTATCAACGAAGTGCTCGATATGGATGAAGGCGCGCGTTATATCGGGGAGTTCAGCCTGGGCTTTAACCCTTATATCCAGCATCCGATGAAAGATATTCTGTTTGATGAAAAAATCGACGGAAGCTTGCACTTTACCCCCGGACAAGCCTACGAAGAAGCGGATAACGGCAACCGTTCCTCGCTGCACTGGGATCTCGTTCTCATTCAGCGTCCGGAGTACGGCGGCGGAGAAGTATGGTTTGACGACGTACTTATCCGGAAAGACGGACGTTTCGTGATTCCCGAGCTTCAAGGCTTGAATCCCGAAAATCTGAAATAAGCCCTTTTGCAACGCGCAATGGAAAAAGTTGTTGCGTGTAAGGGGTTTCATCGTGTAACATGGAACTATATGACGACGTTGAACCGTATAGGAGGAATGCTTCATGCCAAGTGCCAACAATGCAGCGATTGTGGAAATTTCCCAGACTGCCAATCAGTTCAGATCTTCCATCGTATTGCAATACGATAACAAGTATATTGATGTTAAAAGCATTCTGGGTCTGTTCACGACACTTCTGAGCTCCGGCAACTATGAGCTTCATGTTCACGGACCGGATGCGGAAGAAGCCAAGAAAGCAATGGCCGAAGTATTCGCCAAGCATCAACTGGCGATTCAAATCGTGGAAGACTAATCCGAGAAATAAGGGCGTCCCGGCTGCGGGGCGCTTTTTTTATAGGGCGGGAAAAGGAAGGCAAAGGCCCTTTCTCTTGTAACTTGGCTTATTTTCGTCTATATTAGACTTAAGGCGTAGGAATCTGTACAGGGGGGAAAAGAAGTATGTCTTCATCGGATTTGCTGGTGAGTTTGAACCAGAAAGCACTTAATCTTCTTGAAGAAGATGCATATAAAATCGAAAAGCTGATTGAAATTCAAATGGAAAACTTGACGACTCGTCAATGCCCTTTGTACGAAGAAGTGCTCGATACACAGATGTACGGGTATTCGCGGGAAATCGATTTCGCAATCCGTGCAGGACTTATTCCCGCCAATGTCGGCAAGGAACTGCTGAATAAGCTTGAGCGTAATTTGGCGAAACTCTATGAAGCCTTAAATAAAAAGTAACCCACACCAGGCGGGTTACTTTTTTTGTTGTTACTATAAGACAGCTCGCTAGACGAGGAAGAAGACCACACCGAGGATCAGGTAAACCGCCAGCAGAAGGACCCCTTCATACCAGTTGGAAGAACCGTCCTGGGAAATGGATTTCGAGATAATAACGGCTACCCCGATGGCCACCAGCTCGTAAGTGGTGAAGACGATATCCATTGTGTTTCCCATAAAAAAGCTTGAGAAAATAAGAACCGGAGCTACGAATAAAGCAATCTGGAGCGAACTCCCGACCGCGATCTCAACGGCGGCTCCCATTTTATTTTTCAGGGCCATCATTACCGCCGCGCTGTGCTCGGCCGCATTCCCGATAATCGCAATCAGGAAAGCGCCGACGAACAGTTCGGACAGTCCGAATTGGGAAGTGAATTCTTCCAGCGTACCGACCAGCCACTCACTCTCGAAGCCCACCATAACCGTAGCGAGAATAAGGAAGAGGATCGACGTCCGTTTGGACCAGGCGGGCTCGCTGTGTTCGACAACCTGATCGGAAAGCTCTTTCTTATGCGTTACCATCGAGAAAATGAGCCACAAAATGTAAGCGACAATCAGGATGCCGGCCACGATCAGGCTCATCTGTGACGTTTCTTTCTGGGTCAGGCTTTTCGCAAATACCGCGGGAATGAATAACGCGATCACGGCAAGGGTCATCAGGGAGGCATTGTGCGAAGCCAGTTTGATGTTGAAACTTTGTTCCTTGAACTTCAGACCGCCCGCCAGCACGCTCAATCCGAGAACGAGCAGAAGGTTCCCGATAATGGCTCCCGTTAAGCTGGCTTTCACTACGTCGAACAGGCCGTCTTTAACGAGAAAGAAGGCGATGATAAGCTCCGCCGCATTACCGAAAGTCGCATTCAGGAAACCTCCCATCCGGTCACCGGCGTAGTGGGCGACGCTTTCGGTCGCTTTTCCCAGGAATCCGGCCACAAACAGGATAGCCAGACACGAGATCGCGAACTGAATCGTCGTGCCCCAGTGCATATAGTGCGCGACGGCACTAAGTGCGAATGTGACAATTAAACCGATGTTGAACAGGTTTTTTCTCAAAAGCTATCCCTCCGCTTATGTAATATTTCTTACAGGTATGTACGCTTTAAATAATATACCCACAAATGGCAATGTTGTAAAATAAGATTTTCGCGTTCAGGAACGAGCCCGTTCCTCCCGCCTGTGAGGCGTTCGGTTGCTTTCTCAATTGCCAGCAATTACAATAAGGATAACGATTGCTGAAGGAGTGATTCGGATGGTCGAAGAAATTCAAACGGGTAATATACGCATTTCGGACGATGTGGTGGCTACGATTGCCGGCCTTGCCGCGTTGGAAACACCGGGTATCGCCGCCATGTCCGGCGGAATATCGGAAGGTTTCGCCAAACGTCTGAGCGGTAAAAATGTTCAGCGCGGTGTCTCTGTCGAAGTCGGGCAAGTGGAAGCGGCCGTCGATCTCCGCGTCATCGTCCTTTACGGAAGTAAAATCCAGGACGTATGCAGAGAACTGCAGCTTAACGTGCGCGAAGCGGTGGAGAACATGACGGGACTCCGCATCGTGGAGGTTAACGTCAAAGTCGAAGGCGTTTCTTTCAAGGAAGACGAAGCCGTGTCGCTTGATGATCCCACCCGCGTGAAATAAACCAGTTCCGGCACGGCTGCCGGCTAACGTACATACAAAAAAGGATGCCCCGAGGGCATCCTTTTTTTGTCGTACAGACTGCGGGATAGAAGGAGAGGAGGCATTAGCGGTAAACGCGCGTAGTCTGCGTGACCTTCTCGACCTTCTCCTTCTTCTCCAGCCGGTTCTGCTCGCGGGAAAGGCTGAGCATGATACCCATGCCGATCAGCGTGACCATCATGGAAGATCCCCCGTAGGAGATGAGGGGGAGCGTAACCCCGGTCATCGGCAGGGTTCCCGTAACCCCGCCGATGTTAATGATGGCCGTGGCTCCGATCATGGTCATGATGCCGACGCCGGTCAGCATCCCGAACCGGTCCGGACAACGGACGGCAATGACCAGTCCCCGCCACAGGAAGATGATGTAGACGAGGAGGAATAGCACGCTGCCGATCATGCCGAGCTCTTCGCCGATAATCGCGAAAATAAAGTCCGTGTAAGGCTCAGGCAGATAGAGCTTCTGAATGCTTTGTCCGAAACCCGCTCCGGTAATGCCGCCGTGTCCGAAAGCATAAAGAGACTGCATAACCTGAAACCCGCTGTCCAGCACATCGTCCTTCGGATTCAGATAAGCACTGAAACGTTTCATCCTTAGACCGACGTGATCGGAAGCGGATTTAAAATTAAACAGAAAATAGAAGCCGAGAAACACCGTAGCGGCCAGGCCGCCCGCCACACCGATTGAGAACAGATGCTTCACCCGGGCGCCGCCCACGAAGATCACCACGCTGGCGCAAAGAATGAGAATAGCGGCGGAGCCGACATCGGGCTGGAGCAAAATCCAGAAGGCGATAAAAGCCGTAATGAGCACGGCCGGCAGAAGACCTTTTTTCATATCCTGAATGCTGTCGCCCTTCTTGCTGATGAGCTGCGCCAGGTAAACGATTACAGCGAGTTTGGCAAACTCAGCGGGCTGGAGGCTGAACGATCCGAGCGGAAGCCAGCTTCTTGAGCCGTTAATCCCTTTAAAAAACAGGACGGCTATCAGCATGGCAATCACAACGAGAAAGCCGGGCTTGACCCAGTTCTTTAGTTTGTTATACCGGATATTCATAGTGAACAGCATTAAGAACGTGCCGACTACAGCGAATAAAATTTGTCTGGTTGCAAAGTACCAAGGATTGCTGAACTTGGTCGACGCGTATACCGAGCTGGAACTGAAAACCATCACGAGGCCGAAGCAGACCAGTGCGAAGGTTAGGAAAAGAAGCAGAAAATCTGGCGTTCCTCTGCGCGGGGTACTCAAGTGAGTCTCCTGTTACGCCAAAAGTTGTTGAAGCTGGGACAGCTTCTGCTTCGCTTTATTCAAGATCGCGTCCGGAATCGGGGATTCATAGTCGAGACCGTGCGGGAAAGTAGCTCTTCCTATGTATGCTTCTTCGATGTACAAAATCGCGTATGGAGATTCCAGCTTGCCGGATTCGGCACGTGTGTTTACACGCAGATAGTAGTCGGATTTTGTCGTCGGGTCTTCCATTTTCAAATCATAAGTCGCACGGGTATATTCCCACTGCCCACGTACAAAACCGAGTTTGGATGTTACTTCGTCGAGGTGGGCAAGATCGCTTTTCAGGCCTTTAAACCCTTTGGTTTCAATAATCAATTCAGACGCCTCCAATTTCTATACATTCTTTAACCATGATAGTATGTTTCCCTACGTCTTGCAAGTAAGAGCAAACCCGGAATCATGTAAAATTGTTGTCGGTTTGACGGTGTAAGACGTGGGAGGATTTGGTACAATGAAAGGAAAGTTCGTATCAAATACGGGGGCGGGTGATACCTTGATCAGACAGGGTGAGGAACTGGATAAAGAATGGGAAGCGATGTACGAGACAATGGTATCCTGGAGAAGATATCTTCATCAACATCCGGAGCTCTCATATAAGGAAGTCAACACGGCGGCGTTCGTAGCGGAAAAGCTTACCGAGTGGGGACTCCAGGTCCGCACGGGCGTGGGCGGGCATGGACTTGTCGCCGATCTTCAAGGGGACGCTCCCGGACCGACGGTCGCTCTCCGGGCCGATATGGACGCACTTCCCATTCAGGATGAAAAGCAGTGCGGCTACGCGTCGAAGGTTTCCGGCATCATGCACGCTTGCGGACACGATGCTCACACGTCCACTCTGCTCGCCGCCGCCAAAATATGGAGTACAAAGAAAGAAGGGCTGAAGGGCAGAATCCGTTTTATTTTTCAGCATGCGGAGGAAGTTACCCCCGGCGGAGCCGCTTCCATGATAGAAGCGGGGGCGTTGGATGGCGTGGACGTTATATACGGCGTACATTTATGGACGCCTTTGGAAGTCGGGGTAGTGGGATCGAATCCGGGGGCGATGATGGCCGCGGCCGACGAATTTCATTTTGAGATCCGCGGGAAAGGCGGCCACGGGGGAATGCCTCACCAAGCGGTTGACAGCGTTGTCATCGGTTCGCACGCGGTCGTGAATTTGCAGACCATCGTCAGCCGGACGGTAAGTCCTATCGATTCCTGCGTGGTCACGATCGGTTCCATTAACGGCGGAACCAACTTCAATGTCATCGCGGAAACCTGCAAAATGAAAGGAACGACCCGGACGTTCGATTCCGATCTGAGGCTGCAGGTAAAAGAAAGGATCGAGGAAATTGTGGCTTCGACCTGCAGGATGTACGGAGCCGAGTCGGTTATGGACTACCGGCTGGGGTATCCGCCGCTGATCAATCATCCGGGCGAGTTCGAGCGGTTCCGGCAAGTCGCTTCCGGCATGCTTCCGGAAGACCGCGTCCTGACGATCGAGCCGGTAATGGCAGCGGAAGATTTCGCGTATTATCTTCAGCGGGTGCCCGGCTGCTTTATTTTCGTGGGCGCGGGCAACGCGAAGACGGGTGCGGATTATCCGCACCATCATCCGAAGTTCGATCTGGACGAGAAGGCGATGCTGACCGCCGGCAAACTTCTGACGAGAATGGCTCTGCATGTTTTGGACGAAACGGGGACACGCTAATTCCAGCCTTAACAAAACTTGCCGTCGTGCAAGGATGAGGAGGAATTCTTCGTGCCTACAGTCCGAGAGGTCATGTCGACCGACTGCGTAACCGTAACGCTGCTGGATAACGTGTACGAAATCGCGCTTAAGATGAAACAGCACGATATCGGTTTCATTCCCGTGGTGGAGGACCGCAAGCTGATCGGCGTCGTAACGGACCGGGATCTGGTCGTCCGCGGCTATGCCGAGAAACACAGCGGTTCCACGGCCGTTAAGCAAGTCATTTCCGAGAACTTGACGACGATCTCGCCGGATACGGACGTACAGGAAGCGGCCAAAGTGATGGCCCAGCATCAGGTGCGTCGCCTTCCGGTCGTCGAGGACGGCAATCTGGTCGGCGTAATCGCGATTGGGGACCTTGCGGTCCGGGAAAAGCTGGAAGACGAGGCGGGAGAAGCGCTCAGCCGAATTTCGGAAGGCCGGAGCACGTCTTCCAACAAATGATTGCCGCCCGGCAGCCCCAAAAAAAAGACGCACCGCCATCCGGTGCGTCTTTTCAGCTTGCCCAAAAAGCTTATCCGGCTTTGCGGTATCCGGCCTTCTTGGCGTCATTCTCCGTGCAGAACATCGTTTCCGCCCGCGTCTGCTCGTAGGACGAGCTCCCCGGAACGTGATAAATTTTTTCTTTTTTCGAATTGATGTTGCCCTTGATTTGAGGATCGGGACAGGCTGCCGTTTGTTTGGCATCTTGCTGATTTTTGCCGGAATCTTCGTTTTGGGAATCGCCGGTTTTGGCGGGGGTTGAACTTTTTTTGACGCCCCACAAGCCTTTGTTTTCGGCTCGGGCTTCCCGTTCCGCTTTTACAAAGCGATCGGAGAACATCACATTGGGCTGGATGGTCATCACGTTGGCATACCCTTCCCGGAGGAGAAGCTCGTTGTACATGACGGACTCCCCTTCAATAAAAACGTAGCGGAGCAGCCGGCCGTATTTATCGGTATCTCCGGCATCGTTGAACAGATAGACGGTTGCTCCGGTTAACCGTTTTTTCGTGTACTCCGACGCTTCCTTGCCATAGGCCTCGACCGGGCTGTCGGGCTTTACGGTTTCAGGCGTGTTGCAGCCGATCATCCGTACCTTGTCCCCGTTTTCCAGCTGGAACGTATCTCCGTCCACTACTCTTTTGACCTTGGCTGTCGTCATTTTTTGCGTTTTCAGCTCGGGATAGCGGGCTAGAACGGTTTCTTTAAAAGACCCCGAGTCCGTTGTGGGACCGGCGGAGCGGCAGGCGGCAAGAAAAAGTGCGGCAAGAATAAACAAAAGAAATGCTTTTTTCGTTGTCATGGGATCCATTCCTTGTTGTCAGATTAAATGCTCCTTTTCGGTAAAAGGAACCTAGCCATTATACAATGCTCCGAAATGGAGCACAAATGAAGCGCCTGCGTTTATTTCGCGGAGGTTCCTTTCATACTAGGAACAGGAAGAAAGAATTCGGCTGTAAAGGAGGCCTCGCCGTGAATCCGGCATCTGACAATGCGCTTATCGTTCAGGGGGACCTCACCGTGCTGGCGGAGGCGGATCATGAACGTTTCGAATCGATCCGTTCTGAGCTGGCGCTTTTTGCGGATCTGGTTAAAAGCCCGAAGCATTTGCATACCTACAAAATAACACCTCTGTCCCTGTGGAATGCGGCGGCTTCCGGCCTGCGGAGCGGCGATATTATCCGTTTTCTGAAGCAGGAATCCAAATACGGGATCTCCCGCCGAACGGAGGATGAACTGATCTCGATTCTCGGCCGCTACGGACTTCTTAGGCTCGTTTCCGATAAGGGAAAGCTGTATCTGCAATCCGAAGACAAGGAGTTACTGACCAAACTGAGCGGGTTAAAAGAGTTCCGGCGGTTTTTCGATGGAGACCCGGATCAACCGCAAGCCTTTCAAGCCCACTCGCTGACAGTCCGCCCGGATATGAGAGGCGTGATGAAGCAGGAGCTGACGCGGCTCGGGTATCCGGTCATTGATCTGGCGGGCTATCATGCGGGGGAAGAACTTCCGGCCGAGCTCAAAGGAGTGGAGCTGAGAGATTATCAGCGCCAGGCGGTAGAGTGTTTTCATCCGGCAGGCGGTTCGGAGGGAGGCAGCGGAGTACTCGTCCTGCCCTGCGGCGCGGGAAAAACGGTCATCGGCATCGCCGCGATGGCTAAGCTCAGCTGTGCGGCTCTCATACTTACCACGAATGTGACATCCGTCCGCCAATGGATCAAAGAGATTCTGGACAAGACCAGTCTGGACGATTCACTTGTCGGAGAATACAGCGGAGACGTTAAGCTCGTCAGGCCCGTCACCATCGCGACGTATCAAATTCTTACCCACCGGCGGGAAAAAGGGGGCGAACAAGCTCATATGGAGTTGTTCAACAGCCGTGATTGGGGACTTATCATCTATGACGAAGTGCATTTGCTGCCCGCTCCCGTTTTCCGGGCGACCGCGGATATCCAGGCGACCCGGCGGCTCGGGCTTACGGCCACCCTTGTGCGCGAGGACGGACGCGAGGAAGACGTTTTTTCGCTGATCGGCCCCAAGCTGTTCGATATGCCCTGGAAGCGGCTGGAGCGGGAAGGTTGGATTGCCCGGGTAACCTGCACGGAGATCGGAGTGGAGATGGAGACCGGTGAGCTGCAGAGCTATTACGAGGCGGACAAAAGAAGCCGGTTCCGTATAGCCGGGGAGAACTCCCGCAAACTTCTCGCGTTAACGCGTCTCCTGACCCGTCATGAGGGAGAATCGGTTCTCATTATCGGTCAGTATTTGGACCAGCTGAAAGATGCGGCCCGGAAATTGAACGTTCCGCTTATTACCGGAGAAACGCCCCAGGGGGACCGGCAGCGGCTCTATGAAGCGTTTAACACGGGACTTGTCCGCATTCTGGCCGTTTCGAAAGTGGCTAATTTCGCCGTCGATCTCCCGGATGCTTCCGTCGCCATCCAGCTTTCGGGAAGCTACGGGTCCAGGCAGGAGGAGGCTCAGCGCCTCGGGCGCATACTCCGGCCCAAGAAGGGGAGAAACGAGGCTTTTTTCTACACGCTGGTCAGCAGAGGGACGAGCGAGCAGGAATATGCGCTTAAGCGCCGGATTTTTCTGCTGGAGCAGGGGTACGAGTACAAGATAGAGGAGGACGGGAGCGATGAATTATGCGGGAGTGTTCGATAAAATGCCGCCGGCCGTTAAAAGGCAGCTTCTTCATCAAGATTGGATAAGAAACGCGGCAGCGCACGGTATGGAGCCCTTGGAAGCTTTCGGAAGTGAAGCAGTGCTGGGCATGCTCCGTAAAAGCCTGCATCCCGATGAAGAGAAGCTGCTGCGGCTGATCGTCGTCCGTTTCGGGAGCCGGCCTTTTACACCGGCCGAGCTGGAGAAGGAAACGGCGGGCTGGGCGGGGGCTCTCGTCAAAACGGTCCTCACGGGCCTGCGGAGACGGGGGCTGATCGCGGCCTTCCGCAAATCGTGGGGAGACCGGCTGTTTCTGCTTCCGCAGGATGGGCTGCGAGGCTGGCAGGCGGTGTTTTTTGACTCGGGCTTGGCGGACCTGCAGGCTCCTGCAATGGCACCGCCCTATGGGCAAGGCGAAGGCACGGGCAGCTACCGGAGCTCCGGCAGCAGCGGTGACGGAACGCTGAAGCAGCTTTACGAACAGGGCGACAAGCCCCGGCAGGGACTGGCACGGGATTTGTTTCTCCTGCTCAATTACGCGGATCTGCACGAGCTGCCGCTTACACAGCGGGGAGCTTTGCACAAGCGCCACGTACAGAAAATGACGGCGCTTCTCGGCTTTGACGAAACCGACCTCGCCGGCTGCGGTCTCCAGTTCGCGCATGCCGATACGTATCCGGTATCGCTGGCGACAGCTTTGGATTTTTTGCAGCGGCTCGGGCTTCTGTACCGGAGCGGGGACCGGCTCCTGCTGCACCATTCCCGGCTCCGTGACTGGCTCGCCGCGGATGAGGCTGCCCGGACGGAAAGCCTGTACCGGCTGTGGAGCGAACACCGCTTTCCCGAAGAAGCGGAGCTCCAGCATGCCGTATGCCTGCTCGACAAGCTCGCAGTCGGCACAAAAATACGGCTTAGCAGCCTGACGGCCGAGCTGATCAGGCGGGAAGCGCTGACCGGAAGCGAGGAGGAGAGCGCCTCATTTTACCTCCGCCTGATCCAGAAATGGCTTCAGCCTCTACGGGCATTCGGATGGCTCGACTGGGAGCCGGAAGACGTCGGGGATGTAGCGGTTAGCTGGCTTTATCCCGTACGGGGCGAACAGAGAGTGAATGAGGAACGCAAAACGGCTAATTCATCCGGTTTTTTGTACGTACAGCCGGATTTTGAGGTGATAGTCGCTCCGGAATGCCCGTTTGAAGTACGCTGGGAAATCGCCCGGATCGCCGAACTCGTGAAAAGCGACCGGATGGCCGTGTACCGGCTGACCAAAGAAAGCGTCCATAGAGGGGCGGATCACGGAACTCCGGGGACGAAAGCTCTGGAGCTTCTCGAAGCTCACTCCCGCCACGGTGTGCCGGAAACCGTCCGGCTTACGATCGCCGGCTGGACCGAGCAGTACGGCCGGGTCGTGCTCGGCGATGTGACTCTTCTGCGCTGCGCGGACGCACGGCTGGCGGAACAAATTTCGCTTCATCCGAAAATCGGCAGGCTGCTGCTCGAAAAAATCGGAGACGCGGATTTTATCGTTGCGGCAGACAAAATGAACGAGATGATGAAGCTGCTCGACGCAGCGGGCTTTGCTCCCCGGCAAGCGGCGGATTTTCAGGATGGAAAGGCTGCGCCCGATCCGGATGGAGAAGCGGAAACGGAGACGCCGAAAGGCATCGTGTACGATCAGGACCCCGTCCAGTACCTGGAACTGGATACCCGTCTGCCTTCAGTGGAGGAAATGTATCCCGGTATGCGCGATATTCCCGCGGTGTGGCATCAGGAAAGCAGGGGATACCACCCGTCGACCACGTTTAAAATCGTACGGCAGGCGATTTCCTGGGGAGCTCCAGTGCTAGCGGAGGCCGAAGGCGGCCCGCCGGCGGTATGGATACCGCGCAGAGCTGTGGAGCGGGGAGACGAGCTCAGCATCGAGCTGTCGGACGACACCGGCCGAAACAGAACAGTCCAAGCCGGCCGGATCAGCCGTATCCGCATCCTTTTGCCCGGAGTGTCCGGAGGTTAAATTTTGTTAAGTTTGATTTATGGGAAATTATGTAATATAATTCGCTTTGTGCGAATCATTTCTTTATTTTCAAACACCAGGAAGCCTGCAAACGATCTCTTTTTCTGAAAAATCTCCAATAAAAGTCACCCCGGTTCCTTTCAAAAAATGGAGAAAGTCCTAGGGAACTATGATATGATAGGGGAGTATGCAGGAAACACAAAAGGAAGTGATCGATTGTGAGTGTGGCGGAAGCCAAGACGATGGATATGTCGTCCATTCTTATGGGTGCGTATCAGGTGGGCGACCTCATTAACAACTCTGCCGAAGTGGCGGATTATCTATATTGGAAGCAGGCGGTAGAACAGGATTTCGAGGCGCAAAGACTCGTAAGAGAGTTCAACAAAGCCAAAGATTTGTTCGAGGAATGCGAGCGTTTCGGCCATTTCCATCCGGATTACCATGCCGCGCTGGACAAAGTCCAAGCCGTACAATCCCGGCTTGAGCAGGTGCAGAGCATAAAGGAGTTCAAGGAAGCGGAGGAGCGGCTGGACCAGCTGTTGTACACCATTTCGAAGACGATCGCGACTGCCGTATCCGATACGATCAAAGTTCCCGGCGGACTCGATACCGGTTCCGGCGGAGGCTGCTCCAGCTGCGGATCGGGCGGGAGCTGCTCCAGCTGCGGTTAACCGGCGCAGGAAACCGGACAAGCGGAACCGGGGGGCTCGGCCCCCCTCAAGGTTTCCGTACAATATCCTTTGACAATTATAATGTCTCTTGATGGAGACGCTAATAACCGATTTTTTTAAAAAAAGCCGTGCCTGCGGATTATACCCGCGGACACGGCTGCTGTTTAAGTAAGCTTGAAGTCGGCTCTAATGGAGCCAACGACGGTGCCCTGCCAATTCGTGACCTGCGGTTCACGAAATTCCGCAAGGGCTTCCATCTCGCCCGCACGCAGCAGACCGAGCTGGACAAGCGCTTCGAACATCGCGCAGTAAAGCGCTCTCTGGGCGCCGTCCTCGATCTTGAGGACAAGGCCCAGCCCTTCATCGGGCACGGTGACGGCGAAGAGGCCTTCGGCGCCCATCTTCCCGATGATTCTGCCGCCGGTTGCCTCGGCCAGCCGCGTGTCGAAGCGGTCGCTTCCCGCGAGGTAGGACGGCTCGCGCCGGATGGCGGCAACGATGCGGCGGCACGCGTCCGCCCGCTCGGCTGGGAGGCCGTCTGGCTTGCCGAGCCGGGCGTAAGCGAGCGCGAGGCGGTCGATGGCGAGCCCGAACACGGGCACGCCGCAGCCGTCAACGCCGAGAGGAATCTCCTCGGGGGCAAGGCCCGCCATATCGGCGACGGCGCGGAGCATCAGGCGCTGGACGGGGTGCTCGGGCGACATGTAATGCTCGGTGCCGACGCCGAGTTTGGCGGCCAGAGCGAGCATGCCCGAATGCTTGCCGGAGCAGTTGTTGTGCAGGGGCGTGGGGGCTTCCCCTTCCTGGCGCATCTGCCGCGAAGTCGGCTTGTGGAACGGGTAGTGCGACCCGCACTGCAGATCGTCCGCTTCCGCGCCCGCTTTGTCCAGAATGGAGCGCGCCGCGCGGACATGCTGGCCTTCCCCGTTATGGGAAGCGCAGATCAGGGCGATTTCGGCGTCCGTCAAGCCGAATTCGGAAGCTGCACCCGATTCGAGAACGGGCAGCGCCTGGATCAGCTTGGCGGTGGAACGCGCGAATGTAACCGCGTGCGGATCGCCCAGGCTGTGAAGCAGGCGGCCCGTATGATCGACGGCAGCGATGTGGCCCCGGTGAATACTTTCAGTGATGGGTCCGCGGATTACGCGGGCAATGACAGCCGAAGAAGCCGACATTTAGGATCATCTCCAACCGTAGAATAGAATCAGTTTATCAAAAGCGAAACTTGCTGAAGGAGTCAAACGACATGATAACGGAGCGAACCGGACTTATCATATGGGTGACTGATTTGAAAGCCGCCAAAAATTTGGAGCGCTTCGGATCTGTGCACTACATGTCCAAAAAAATGCACTATGTGGTGCTGTATATTCATGCCAGCCGGTATGACGAAACCGTACGCCAACTTCAGAAATTGGCTTACGTACGCAAAGTGGAACGTTCTTACCGCGGTGAAATTAAAACCGAGTATGAAAGCCACGGACCTGACAAATCAAAATTTTACACACTGTAGAACAAAAGCGCAACCGGATAGAAGCGGTTATTTGACCGGTGGTTAACTCTTTCCGGCGCTGGATGCGGGACAAGCCTTCTGAAATCTTATTTCGCCATCTTTGCAGTTTATGAGAAGATTGATTTTTTTGTTAATTTTGAATTTTCTACAGTTGTGTGACATTTTTTCTTGTGCCCCGCCATATTTATAAATTAAGTGAGCGTTTTTATTTGGAAATATTTAAATATTGAGTTACAATGGTGAAAACCGTAGGTATAAAGGCCTAAACGCTTGGAGAGGAGTTGTGATTCATGAGGGACAAAACAATGGACCGCTGGAGCACGTACGAACCTTTTTATGTTATCCTGAACGACAAAAAAATTGCGGACATTGTCATTACGAATCACGCTCGTCTCCGCTGGGCGGACCGGGTCGAAAGCGAGAAAACGGGCTTCGAGGACATTTGCGATTTTTTATGGGATAAACTTAAAGACGGACAAATCGCGTCGTATTACAAGAACGAGCAGGACGTTTATCTGGTGGACGACGATCTGGTGATGGTCGCCGAATTTTCCGTCATTGAGAACGAAACCGATATTGCGGGCAATCCGCTGCATAAAATGATTATCGTGACCTTCCTCGGAAGAATGTCGGAAACCATCGAGCTGCGCGATTTGAAATCCTACTATTCGTGGCTCCGACACTCCCGCCGGATGACGCTGATCAAGAACAGCCGTAAGCGGCGGTAACTCCGGCGGCTAACGGATTTACGGCACGGCGAAGAGCATGCCTGCATTTTGCAGGCATGCTCTTTTTCCATCCCATAAATGCTATAATAAATGCGGAGAAAGGGCGGCGATGACGATGGCTCTGAATTTTCATCAGCTTCACATCTTTTACACGGTAGCCGAAAAAGGCAGCTTCTCGCACGCCGCGCAGGCGCTGCATATGACGCAGCCCGCGGTGACGATGCAGGTGCAGTCCCTGGAGGATCACTTCGGAATCAAGCTGTTTCATCGCTCCACCAAAAAAATCGAGTTGACGGAAGCGGGAAGGACGCTGATTCCTTATGCCCGTAAATGCGTCGAGCTCATCCGGGAAACCGAAAATGCCATGACGGGCTTTACGGCCATGGCCGAAGGACGGCTGCAGCTCGGAGCCTCCTTGACGATGGGAGAGTATATCCTGCCCCGTCTGCTTGGACCTTTCCGCAAAGAATACCCGAATATTTCGGTTGCGATGAAAGTCATGAATACGACGCAAATTCTGGACGAAATTTTTGCCCATCAGCTGACGTTCGGCCTTGTCGAGGCTCCCATTCAGCATCCCGATGTCCACACGGAAGCCATTTTAAGCGATGAGCTGAAGCTGATCGTCCCCGCGGAACACCCGCTGGCGGAGCTGCAGACGATCCGTATGGAGGATGTTTTTCAGTACCCGTTCGTGCTCAGGGAAGAAGGTTCGGGAACCCGGCGCGTCATGGAAGAGGAGTTGGAGCGGGCGGGCATTCCTTGCGGCGGCATGAACATTGTCATGGAACTGGGCAGCACGGGAGCGATCAAATCGGCGGTAGAGGCCGGTCTCGGCGTGTCCATTTTATCGCAGTCGTCGGTTAAACATGAGGTCCGGCTTGGCATATTAAAGGTGAAGGAAATCGAGGGCGTGTCTTTTACCCGCAGTTTCTACGCGATATATTTGAATTCAACCCTTCTGCCGCTCTCGGCCGTGAGCTTTTTGAATTTTATGCGCCGCGACGATCTCGTCAAATGGCTTTAGAAACGGACTTTACTATTCCTAATAGATAAACCGGATATAATTGCCGGAGAAAAAAAGGAGGGGCACCATCATGACTCAATGGGCCGATTTACATACGCATACGACCGCATCGGACGGCACGCAGGCACCGGAAGAAAATGTCCGGATGGCTAAGGAAGCGGGGCTTGCCGCGGTAGGAATAACCGATCACGATACGGTCTCGGGCGTCCGGGCGGCGCAGCTTGAAGGCAGACGGATAGGCATCGAAGTCGTTCCGGGCGTCGAAATCAGCACAGTGGCCGGCGGGCAGGACATTCATGTGCTCGGGTACTTTATCGATACGGAGCAGGAAAGCTTTCTTGCGCGTCTTGAAGAGCTCCGGAATACGCGTGCCAAGCGCAACGAGATGATGCTTGCGCGTCTGAACGAGCTGGGCCTGGCCGTCTCAATGGAGGAAGTCGTCAAAAACCTGGAAGCCCGCAAAGGCGAAGAGGACACGATCGGCCGCCCCCATATCGCAAACGTTCTGCTTGCGAAAGGCTATGTAAGCTCGATGAACGAAGCGTTCGAGAAATATTTGGGCAAAGGCGGGGCCGCCTATGTCAATCCGCCGCGTATTCACCCCGTCACGGCCGTCGACTGGATTAAGGAAGCCGGCGGAGCCGCCGTGCTTGCCCATCCGGGTCTTTACGGCGACGAAGACATTGTGCGGGAGCTCGTCGCATATGGTTTAGATGGCATCGAAGTCAGCCACGCCGATCATACGCCGGAGCAGGAAGCCCACTACGGGCGTCTCGCACAGGAGCATGGGCTGATTGCAACGGCAGGCTCCGATTTTCACGGCGTTCGTGCCGGTCACGTATTTCACGCTCCGCTGGGTTCCAAGCGCACGTCGCTGGAAACCGTGCGGAAGCTTCAGGAACGGAGGAACAACCGTGAAAATTCGTAAAGCGATTATTCCCGCGGCGGGTCTCGGAACGCGGTTTCTGCCCGCGACCAAGGCGCAGCCCAAGGAAATGCTGCCGCTGGTGGATAAGCCGGCCATTCAATACATAGTCGAAGAAGCCATCGAATCCGGGATCGAGGATATTCTCATCGTCACGGGACGCAACAAGCGCGCGATCGAGGATCATTTCGATAAATCGGTCGAATTGGAAATGATGCTGGAGGAGAAGGGGAACGATGAGCTTCTTTCCCTGGTCCGTACAGTCACCAACCTGGCCGATGTGCACTATATCCGGCAGAAGCAGCCGCTCGGTCTGGGCCACGCGATTTACTGCGCCCGCAAATTTATCGGGAACGAACCGTTTGCCGTTCTACTCGGTGACGATATTCTTCGTTCGTCCAAACCGGCTCTGCGCCAGATGATGGACGTTTTCGAGGAAACTCAGACGTCCGTTATCGGCGTCCGGGAAGTTCCCTGGGAAGATGTGAGCAAATACGGTATTGTCGCGCCATCGGACGAAATTACCGCCTACAAGAAGATTGCGGATCTCGTGGAGAAACCGGACCGTGCCGATGCGCCTTCCAACCTGGCCGTTATCGGGCGCTATCTGATTATGCCGGAGATTTTCGATATCCTGGAAAAATGCGAGCCCGGCCGCGGAGGCGAGATCCAGCTGACGGACGCGCTGCGTATTTTGAACGAAAAGCAGCCGATGGTCGCCTATCCGATCGAGGGCAGAAGATACGACGTCGGCGATAAATTCGGTTATATCCAGGCCACCATTGAAATGGCTCTGGAGCGGGAAGGGCTGCAGGAGGAACTGCGCTCCTATTTAACGAACCTCGTCCGTCACGAGTTTCATATCGGATAAGGAGGAGAATCTTGAATGGAGCGCATTGCCGTTATTGGGACGGGGTACGTCGGGCTCGTTACGGGATGCTGTTATGCCGAAATCGGGCATGAAGTGATCTGCGTGGATATCGATCCCGATAAAGTCCGCCGTCTCAGCCTTGGCGAAATTCCGATTTACGAACCGGGGCTGGGAGAGCTTTCGGCCGCGAACCGGGCCGCCGGCCGGTTGTCCTTTACGACTGACTTGGCAGGAGCGGTGCGGGCTTCTTCGATCGTTTTTATTGCGGTAGGAACGCCTACGCTGGAGAACGGGGAAGTCGACATGGAGCAGGTCCGGCACGCGGTGGAGACATTGGCGCGGCATATGGACGATAGCAAAATCATCGTGATGAAAAGCACGGTGCCCGTAGGAACATCCAGACGCGTCCGGCAGTGGATAGAAGAGGGGCAGGAACGCCCCGTTCCTTTCTCCGTCGTGTCCAACCCGGAGTTTCTAAGAGAGGGGACGGCCATCCACGACACGTTTCATCCCGACCGGGTCGTGATCGGGTCCGACGATGCCGATGCCGCTTTGCGTGTAGAGAAGCTGCAGGCCCCGTTCGGGGGCGAAGTGGTGCGGACGGATACGGAGAGTGCCGAACTGATTAAATACGCTTCTAATGCCTTTCTGGCCGCCAAAATTTCATTTATCAACGAAATGGCGAACGTATGCGAGAAAGTCGGCGCGGACGTCAGTCTCGTTGCGCGGGGAATGGGGCTGGATAACCGGATCGGGCCCAAGTTTCTGCAGGCGGGAATCGGCTATGGCGGCTCCTGCTTCCCCAAAGATACGAGAGCCCAGCTCAAAATCGCCCAGAATGCCGATTATGATTTCCGCATCCTGCGGGCGGTCATCGAGGTCAATACGCTTCAGCGCGAACGGTTTGTCGAGAAGGTGACGGCCGCTATGGGCGGAAATGCGTCCGGCCGGAGCATTACGGTGTGGGGGCTGGCGTTTAAGCCCAATACGGATGATCTCCGCGATGCCCCTGCGCTGGACATTATCCGTTCCCTGCAGGAGCGGGGAGCGGTCGTGACGGCGTACGATCCGGCTGCGGCCTCCAAGGCGGCCGCTCTGCTGCCCGGCGTACGCTGCCTGACCGACCCTTACGAGGCCGCGGAAAATGCGGAAGCCGTTGTGATCGCGACGGATTGGGAAGACCTGCGGAGGATCGATTTCGGCAGGCTCCGAAGCCTTGTCCGCGAGCCGCTGATTATCGACGGGCGCAACATGTTTGCCCCTGCCGAGATGGCGGAGAAAGGCTTTACTTATGTATCCGTCGGACGCCCCATTTTCCCCGGAACGGTTTAAACTGTTCATTGTATAAGCTTTGTAAATGGTTTATAATTGGGGCATGTTTAAGGCTAGCCGGGGGTACAAAGACATGAGCCGACTTTATACAATTAAGGAAGCCTCGATGCGTTCCGGGCTTTCCACCCAGTTGATCCGCAAATGGGAGGAACGTTACGGCGCCGTTCAACCGGACCGTTTTCCGAACGGGTACAGAGGCTACACGAATCAAGATATAGAAACGCTGATATGGCTGAAAAGCAAAGCGGACTCCGGTGTTCCCATCGGTCTCGCCGTTCAGGAACAACAGCTGGGGCTCGAAAGCTCGGCTTCGACCGAGATCGTTTATCCGGCCGAGGCCGAGCTTCCCTTTATCCGCAGCGAACTGAAAGAGTACCAGGAGAAACTGCTCGGCTTCTTTCTTCAGCTGGATCAGGCGGGGGCCCAGCGGTTTTTCGACCAGCTCGTGGCCCTGCATCAAATGGACTTTATTCTGCTTCAAGTTTTGCAGCCGACTCTGATCCGCATCGGAGAGATGTGGGAGCGGGGAGAAATCTCCGAGTATCAGGAGCATTTCGGCAGTCATTTTATCCGTGAACGTCTGCTGGCGTTAAAGAACTTATTTTCCATTCCGCCGGGAGGTCCCAAATTGATCACGGCCTGTTCTCCATACGAGCGTCACGAATTGGGGATTTTGTTTCTGGGTTATTTCGCGCTGCAAAGCGGCTTTCAGACGCTGTATCTCGGAGCCTCGCCTTCGGAGAAAGGCATTTTCGATTGTCTGGAGCAGAGCCGGCCCGCGGCGTTCGCGTTCGGTTCTTCCATGAAGGCGATGCTGGAAGAAGCTTATCCGTTCTATGCAAAGCTGGACCGGAGAATCGAAGAGCTCGGCAGCCGGACCAAAGTGTTCATCGGCGGAACTGCGGTCGAACGCGACGAGGTGCTTCACGGCACCAAACATGTTTATCTGCTTTCCGGCGATGCCCGGGATTGCGCGCAGAAATTGAAAAAGCTGACAGCCTATTGAGCTGTCAGCTTTTTTTTGTTCGGTGTCCCCGGGCACTCTGGCTCCGGCCAAAGTAATGGTGGATACGGACGGGAAAAATGTGGACGCGGGAGCCAGACTAAAGGAGCTCTCTTTCGTGGACTCCGTCTCGGAGCATGTAAAAGGGAAAACAAATCCTGACATCATCCCGGCGGAGTTCCGTCTAAGCGGCTGCATATGGCCGTGGGTCCTTCCGGCTGTCGGCGTACCAACGACGGGGGCTCTGGACCCGCCGCGTCAGGTACGGCAGGCTGCCGGGCACGATGCGAATTTTATGCCTTCACGGTTTGAGGCATCTGTTTGATCAACTGATCGTCCGGGGTCACAAACAGCGTTTTCTGCTGTTCGTAAATTACGAATCCCGGCTTGGCGCCGCTCGGCTTATGCACGTGGCGGATCAGGGTATAATCCACGGGAACCGAGCTCGATTCCTTGGCTTGGCTGAAATAAGCCGCAAGCTGAGCCGCCTCGTGCAAGGTGGCTTCGCCGAATGACTGGCTGCGGATCACGACGTGCGAGCCCGGAATATCCTTCGTATGCAGCCAAGTATCTCCGGCGCTCGCAAGCCGGTTCGTCACATAGTCGTTCTGGGTGTTGTTTTTGCCGACGTAGATCGGAACGCCTTCGCTCGAAGTGAAGCAGGCGACGGAAGGCTTGTCGGATTTTTTCTTGCGTTTGCCTTTCGTATGGCGTTCACGCACGTAACCCTGCTCCGCCAGCTCGTCCCGGATTTCCTCGATATCCCGCATGGATGCCGAACCGAGCTGCTGCAGAAGGGAGGAGAGATACCGGATCTCCATCTCGGTCTGAGCCATCTGCTCCTCCACGTAGGCCAGACTGTTTTTGGTTTTTGTATATCGTTTAAAATAGCGCTGCGCGTTCTCCGAGGGCGTAAGCAGGGGATCGAGCGCTATGCTTTGCTGCGGCTGGTCTTCCTCGTAATAATTGACCACTGCCGCTTCTTTATCCCCTTTGCGGATTTGATGCAGATGGGCCGTCAGCAGCTCTCCCATCACGCGGAAACGGTCCGCATCTTTGGCTTCTTCCTTCGTTTCCCGGAGCTTATCCATCTTTTTGATGTTTTTGGCTTTCTCGTTCTGCAAAAGCTTGACGAGATCCGCGGCACGCTGCTTGACTGTATCACGTTCCGCCTTGTCCCCGAAGTAACTTTCCAGGCACTCGCTTACGGTCGGGAATACACGGGACTCCCCTTCGATCTGGGTCAGTTCCATGACCGAGAAAAAAAGCTTGCCCGTCTTCGTCTCTTCGACGATGACGGGAGTATACCGCCGTTCGCGCACCGCGTCCGTCACGCTGCGGAAAGATTGCCACAGCGAAGCGAGCGCGTCCTCGCCGTACGGCACGCCCAGCCGGGTACCGCTGCGGTAGACGATCTCCCGCGCCGCAAGGGGGCTCAGGCCGCTGAAGGAAGCGAGCATCTGCTTCTCCGGCGCGGCTTCTTCGCCGATCCCGGCGCTCATGCTCCGGCGGAAGACGGCTTCGCTCGTATCGAGCGGATTCGCCTTGTCCTGAGCCGGAGGCTCCACATAGGCGCTGCCCGGCATTACGATCCGGTAAGAGCTGATCGCCGGCGTCACGTGATGAATCCCGTCCAGGATGGTTCCCGTGGAAGGGTCCATGAGAATCAGGTTGCTGTGCCTGCCCATGATCTCCACAACGATGGTTTTCGTGCTCACATCCCCGAGTTCGTCGCGCTGGCGCACGCGGAAGTGAACGATCCGCTCCAGCCCGACCTGCTCGATGGAATCGATAATACCGCCCTCGCAGTGTTTGCGGAGCAGCATGCAGAACATCGGGGCTTCCTGGGGATTCAAATACTGCCCTTCCGTCACGTGCATGCGCGGATATGTAGGATTCGCGGAGAGAAGAAGTTTAAGCGACCGCCCGCGGGCGCGGATTTGCATAACCACGTCACTGCCCGTAGGCTGATGTATTTTATTAATCCGGCCTCCTACACATTCCTGCAGCTCTGTGCACGATTGCATGGAGGACCAGTCCGTCTAATGCCATGATGAAAGTCTCCTATCCAAGTTCATTACATTCTATCATGCCATAAATGCGAGGAAATTTTAAGTTCTTTCTTTAGAAGCGTCGTCCAAGCTGGGATATTTTGCGGCTTGTCTGAATACATTTAGCAAGAGAAGCGGGTCTTGCACCTCAAAGTAACCGGGAGGGGAAACGGTGATGAGTCAGAAAGAATGGTTCCAGATGACGGCGGATGAGGTCCTGCAAACGCAGCGCGTTCATCCGTCCGAAGGTCTGTCATCGGCAGAAGCGGACAACAGGCGGACCGAAGCCGGCCGCAATGAACTGTCCGAAGGAAAAAGCGTCTCGCCGGTCACGTTGTTTTTAAATCAGTTCAAGGACTTCATGGTACTCGTATTAATGGGAGCGACACTCGTATCGGGGCTGCTCGGCGAATATTTGGACGCGATCACAATCGTCGCCATTATCATCATGAACGGAATTCTCGGGTTTATACAGGAATTCCGCGCCGAGCGTTCGCTCCGCGCTTTGAAAGAGCTGTCGGCGCCGGGAGCCAAAGTGATACGCGGAGGAGAACTTCAGATGATCCCGGCCCGCGATCTGGTTCCCGGAGATATCATCCTCCTGGAGAGCGGAGACAGGGTTCCCGCGGATATCCGGCTTATCGAAGCCAACAGCTTCTATGTGGAGGAATCCGCCTTGACGGGCGAATCCGTTCCGGTCGGAAAAACCGTCGATCCGCTGGACTCCGGCACCGTGACGATCGGTGACCAGCGGAATCTCGGATTTATGGGCACGATGGTCACGCGGGGCACGGGCAGGGGCACGGTCGTACGGATCGGCATGGAGACCGAGATGGGCAAGATCGCCGATCTGATCCAGAATACGGAGACGCTTGAAACTCCGCTGCAGCACCGGCTGGAGCAGCTCGGCAAGATTCTGATCATCGTGGCGCTCTGCCTGACGGTCATGGTCGTCGTCGCCGGTATCGTGCACGGACAGCCTCCTTACGCAATGTTCCTCGCGGGGGTCAGCCTGGCCGTAGCGGCTATTCCGGAAGGACTGCCCGCCATCGTTACGATCGCTCTGGCCCTTGGCGTCCAGCGGATGATCAAACGCAAGGCGATCGTCCGCAAGCTGCCTTCCGTCGAAACGCTCGGCTGCGCTTCCGTTATTTGCTCGGACAAGACGGGGACGCTGACCCAGAACAAAATGACGGTAACGCATCTGTGGGTCGGCGGCAGCCTGCTGGAAGTGAGCGGAGACGGATACACGCCGGAAGGCGAGATTAGCAGCGACGGCACGAGAGTCAATCCCGCCAAAAATTCGATGCTGCGCCAGTTTTTGCAGGTAGCCGCTTTATGCAGCAACGCCGTCCTTTATAAGGAGGAAACGGAGCCGGTCAAGAAAAAGCGAGCCAAAGACGAGCCGCCTGAAACGGCATGGAACGTAAAAGGGGACCCGACGGAAGGCGCACTTGTCGTTTTGGCCGCCAAGGCGGGCGTTACGCACGAAGCTCTGGATCCACAGTTCAGCCGGCTGGCCGAGTTCCCTTTCGATTCCGAAAGAAAGCGGATGTCGGTTGTCGTCTCGAGCGGAGGCCGCAAGCTCGTGATGACCAAGGGAGCGCCGGATGTGCTTATGCAGCACTGCTCCTACATTTTATGGGACGACAAGGTGATTCCGTTCACATCCACGCTGAAAGCTAAAGTGATGGCAGCGAACGAAGGAATGGCGCGTTCGGCTCTGCGCGTGCTGGGAACGGCTTACCGGGAGCTGAAGCCGACGGAGTCGTGCGGGGATCACGAGGATGCCGAGCGCGGACTCGTCTTCGTCGGCCTGGCCGGCATGATCGATCCGCCGCGCCGCGAAGTCCGCGAAGCCATGGCCAAGTGCCGCAAGGCGGGGATCAAAACCGTAATGATCACCGGGGATCACCTGACGACGGCGGAAGCCATCGCCAAGCAGCTCGGGATGCTCCCGGCGGGCGGCTTATGCATCAGCGGCCACCAGTTGGCTGCCATGGACGACGAGGCGCTTGAGAGCAAAGTGGACGATATTTACGTCTACGCCCGCGTTTCGCCGGAGCATAAGCTCCGCATCGTCAAAGCGCTCCAGGCCAAAGGCCATGTCGTCGCGATGACGGGCGACGGAGTCAACGACGCGCCGGCCATCAAGGCGGCCGATATCGGCATCGCCATGGGAATCAGCGGTACGGATGTGACGAAGGAAGCTTCGTCCCTGGTGCTCAGCGACGACAACTTCGCGACGATCGTGGCGGCTATCGAGGAAGGCCGGGGAATCTACGAGAATATCCGGAAGTTCATCCGCTATTTGCTCGCTTCCAACGTCGGCGAAATCCTGACGATGTTCCTTGCCATGATGGCGGGTCTTCCGTTGCCGCTTATCCCGATTCAGATTTTGTGGGTCAATCTGGTGACGGACGGCCTTCCGGCGATGGCGCTGGGCGTCGATCAGGCGGAAAAAGACCTTATGAAGCACAAGCCCCGCTCGGCCAAAGAAAACATTTTCGCGCGCCGTCTGGGATGGAAAATCATTTCCAGAGGATTCCTTATCGGGATCTGTACGCTGGGCGCTTTCTGGCTCGTCCTGCGGGAGAATCCCGGAGATGCCCAGCATCTCGTCAAGGCGCAAAGCGTCGCATTCGCGACACTCGTGATGGCGCAGCTTATCCATGTGTTCGACTGCCGCAGCTCGCGCTCCATTTTTCACCGCAATCCCCTTCAGAACAAGTATCTCGTCCTGGCAGTCCTGTCTTCGCTCGTTCTGATGCTTGGCGTTATGTACACTCCGCAAGCTGCAGCCTATTTTCAAAACCGTTCCGATCGGCTTCAAAGAATGGATCATCGTGCTGATTGCGGCAGGTATTCCAACCTTCCTGATGGGACTGGGGAGTGTCATGCAGAATCCGTCCAAGAAAAAAACGGCAAAGTACAGCTCCAAGCCGAGTTTCCGGTAATCGCCTGCTGAGCGGATCACCAGTGAAACGATCCGAACCCGTTAACGGCGGAAGCCGCAGCGGGTTTTTCTTTTTCGGTAAACTGGCGATAGCCAGAGATATTCTTTTACGCTATGATAAAGGGAATGACATTATATCGATCTAGCGAGAGGGTATCCTTATGGAATTTACAAAGATGAACGGTCTGGGCAACGATTTTATCGTGCTGTCCGGCTATAAAGAACTTCCTGAGAACGTGGCGGAACTCGCTGTCCGCTTGTGCAACCGGTATTTCGGCATCGGCGCCGACGGGATGGTGTTCATTCTGCCCTCCGATAAGGCCGACGTGCAGATGCGCATCATCAATTCGGACGGAAGCGAACCGGAGCAGTGCGGCAACGCCATCCGCTGCGTCGCGAAATATGTGTACGACCGGGATCCCGGCAAAAGAGAAGCCATCACTGTCGAAACGCGCGGAGCCGGCGTGCAGCAGGTACACGTGACGGCGGAGAACGGTGTCGCCAAAGCGATCCGCGTCGATATGGGAGAGCCTGTCCTGCAGGGGCTTCAGATTCCGACGACGATTGATGCCCGGCAGGTGATCGACCAGCCGATCGAAGCGGGAGGACGGACCTTCACGTTTACGGCGGTTTCGATGGGCAATCCGCACTGTGTCATCGACGTGGAAGACGCGCCGAGCTTCGATCTGGCCGCCTGGGGGCCTCTCTTGGAGCAGCATCCGCTGTTCCCGAACAAGACCAACGTCGAGTTTGTGACGGTCCGCTCCAGAGATTATGCGGATATGCGCGTCTGGGAAAGGGGAGCGGGGCCGACGCTGGCCTGTGGAACCGGAGCGTGCGCCACGCTTGTCGCTCTCGTTTTGACGGGCAAAACGGACCGCACCGCCACGATTTCGCTTAAAGGCGGCGATCTGCTGATCGAATGGAACGAGGCGGACAACCGGGTGTATATGACCGGACCGGCCGCGGAGGTTTATAAAGGAAAAGTCGAAGAGTAACGGCCGGCGGCGCGAAGCCGCCGGTTTTACTTTAGAACGTAAAAAGCCTTTAAGTTTGCCGTTCGTTTGTGTTAAAGTAAATGTACTATTTTGATGGGGTGGGAAGAACATGAAACCGGAACTCCGCCAGGTGCTTGCGCAGAAAATCCTTATCGGGGACGGAGCGATGGGGACCTACTTATACCAGCAGGGCTTTCCCGTCGGAATTTCCTACGAGGAGCTTAACCTGATTCAGTCCGAAGTGGTTGCCGACGTTCACCGTCGCTATTATGAAGCCGGTGCCCGGCTTATTGAAACGAATACTTTCTCCGCAAATAGGGAAAAATTATCCAAATACGGCCTTGAGCAGGAAGTCGAGGCCATTAACAGAGCGGGCGTCGAACTTGCCCGGAGCTCGGTCGGCGAGGATGCGTACGTGGTCGGCTCAATCGGCCCGATCCGGGCAGGTATGCGCAAGAACGTCCGCACGGCGGATGTCGAGGATGCGCTGCGCGAACAAATTCTCGTGCTGCTCGACACAAGGGTGGACGGGCTGCTTCTGGAGACGTTCTACGATCTCGAAGAGATGCTCATCGCGCTGCGCCTGATCCGCCAGCTTAGCTCGATTCCCGTCATCTGCCAGTTCGCTACCGAAGGAATCAGCACGACCCATGACGGCATTTCCCTGCAGGACGCGTTCCTCCGGCTGAAGGAGGAAGGAGCCGACGTAATCGGATTCAACTGCCGTACGGGTCCCAACGGCATTCTGCGTTCCCTTCAGGGAGTCGCCCAACTGAGAGACATCCCGTTCTCGGTGTTCCCGAACGCGGGCATTCCGGACTACGTGGACGGCCGTTACTCGTATGCCGCGACGCCGGAATACTTCGCCGAAAGCGCGCTTCGCTTTGCCGATTTAGGCGCCAGAATTATCGGCGGCTGCTGCGGAACGACTCCGGAGCATATCGCGGCTATGGTCAAGGCCCTTAAGGGCTACGAGCCGAAACGAAGCGAAGTGTATGCGGCGGAATCCGTTTCCGCAGCGGAGCGGGCCGTCGTGACCGAGGCGGCTCCGCAGTCATCCGCCCTGGAGGCGGATGCCGAGCCTACTCTGGTCGACCTTGTGAAGCAGCGTCATACGGTGATCGTGGAACTGGACCCTCCGCGCGATCTGGATATCGGCAAGTTCATGGAAGGAACGAAAGCCCTCCAGGACGTGCACGTGGACGCCATTACGATGGCCGATAATTCGCTGGCCGTGACGCGGATGAGCAATCTCGCGCTCGGCATGCTCGTGAAAGAGCAGCACGGCGCGCGTCCGCTCATTCACATCGCCTGCCGCGACCGCAACAGCATCGGCACGCAGTCCCATCTGATGGGACTGCACGCGCTGGGGATCGATCACGTGCTCGCCGTGACGGGAGATCCGGCGAGATTCGGTGACTTGCCGGGCGCAAGCTCCGTTTACGACATGACTTCGTTCGAGATGATCCGCATGATCAAACAGCTCAACGAGGGCATCGCTTTTTCGGGCAAGCCGCTCAAGAGGAAAGCCAATTTCATCGTGGGCGCGGCTTTTAACCCCAACGTGAAATATTTGGACAAGGCGGTCCAAAGACTGGAACGGAAGATCGAGTCCGGCGCCGATTACATTATGACCCAGCCCGTTTACGATCCCAAGCTGATCGAGCGCATGCACGAGGCGACCAAGCATCTGGATGTTCCCGTTTTCATAGGCATCATGCCTTTGGCCAGCGGCCGGAACGCGGAGTATCTGCACAACGAGGTCCCGGGTATCCAGCTTTCGGACGAAGTGCGCGCCAGAATGGCGGGGCTGGAAGGGGAAGAGGGACGCAAGGAAGGCGTGGCTATCGCCAAAGAACTGCTTGATGCCGCGATGCCGCTGTTCAACGGCATTTATTTCATGACACCGTTCCTGTTTTATGACATGAGCGTGCAGCTTACCCGGTACGTTTGGCAAAAAGCCGAGCGCCGTGAATTTCTCTTGTCCCCCCTTTTAAAATGAATTACAATAGGTTAATGGATGTGAGCCCCTATATGATACGAAGTATGACCGGATTCGGACATGCCTCGCTTTCTTCGCAAGGCTACCGGGTGTCGATGGATATCAAAACCGTGAATCACCGCTATTGCGACATCTCAGTGCGTATGCCGAAAGAATGGATGGCCTACGAAGATACCATTAAGAAAACGGTGCTCCGCTTTATTAAACGCGGCCGTGCCGATTGCTTTGTGACGATTGAGCGGGATTCCGCTTCTAATAAATCGGTAACAGTCGACTGGGCGCTCGTGGACGGGTATATGCAGGCTGCCGAACAGCTTCGCCAGAAGCATGGCTTGACCGGGGAGCTGCATTTGTCGGATCTCCTCAAACTGCCGGATTTGCTAGCCATTTCCGAGCAGCGCGAGGGGGGCGACGATGCGCTCGCCGATCTTTTGGTTGCCTGCACGGAAGCAGCGCTGGCCGAGCTGAACGGCATGAGGGAGAAAGAAGGCTCCCACCTGTCGGAAGATTTGACCGTCCGGCTGACGATGATTGAAGATCTTAACGCCGAAATGAAACGTTACGCACCTGAAGTCGTCCGGGAATACGCAGCGAAGCTGCGTCAACGGATTCAGGATCTGCTGACGGATCAAGTTCCGGTGGATGAACAGCGGCTCGCAGCCGAGATTGCCTTGTTTGCGGACCGCTCCAATGTGGACGAAGAGATGACACGGCTACACAGCCACATCAGCCAATTTAGGCAGCTGCTCGGTTCCCGGGAACCTGTCGGTCGCAAGCTCGATTTTCTCATTCAAGAAATGAACCGCGAAGCAAACACCATCGGCTCCAAAGCGGGACACATTGAAGTGTCAGGCAGGGTCATTGAGCTGAAGGCCGAATTGGAGAAAATGAGAGAACAAATACAGAATATCGAGTGAACCGCTGACGGTGTCACGAGGAGGAAACTCAATGGCCATCAAATTGATCAACATCGGGTTCGGTAATATTGTTTCGGCTAACCGTATCATTTCGATCGTAAGCCCCGAATCCGCTCCGATTAAAAGGATCATTCAGGAGGCGCGCGACCGCCATATGCTGATTGACGCGACTTACGGGAGAAGAACCCGTGCCGTCATCATTACGGACAGCGACCATGTGATCCTATCCGCGGTTCAACCGGAGACCGTTGCTCACCGACTTTCTAACAAGGACGATGATCATGACGAGTAATACAAATACACTGGAACGGGACAGAGGAATTCTGATCGTGCTCTCAGGCCCTTCGGGCGTCGGCAAAGGAACCGTATGTTCCGCGCTTCGCAAGATGTCGCCGGAGCTGGTCTATTCTGTTTCCGCCACGACCCGCAAGCCTAGAGAAGGCGAAGTGGAAGGTGTCAATTATTTTTTCAAATCGAAAGACCAGTTCGAACAATTAATCGCTTCCGACGAGATGCTGGAATATGCCGAGTACGTGGGCAATTATTACGGCACACCTCGCCGCTTTGTGGAAGAAACGCTCGCCTCCGGCAAGGACGTTATCCTGGAAATCGAAGTGCAGGGCGCTTTGAAGGTCAAGGAGAAGTTTCCTGAGGCGACTTTTATCTTCCTGATTCCGCCTTCTCTGGCCGAGCTGGAGAACCGTATCGTGACTCGCGGTACGGAAACGAACGACATTATCCGCAGCCGTATGTCCATGGCTGTCGACGAGATTCGTTTGATGCGGCATTACGATTATGGTATCGTCAATGACGAGGTGCACAAGGCTTGCTACAAAATCCAGTCCATTCTTATGGCTGAACACTGTAAGTGCGACCGGATTTTACCCAGATTGGAACAATGGATCGGAGAGTGAACGACAAGTATGCTGTATCCTTCAATTGATAAACTGCTCGACAAAGTGGATAGCAAGTACTCCCTCGTAGTTGCCGCCGCCAAGCGCGCGCGTGCTCTTAGAGACGGTACGAATACTCACCTGCAGGATATTAAATCCCACAAGCAGGTCGGAGTGGCTCTGGAAGAATTGTACGGAGATCTCGTCAAATACGAGAAGATCGAAACCAAAGAAGACGCCGAATAGACCCAAGAGGTCGGCTCGGCCCAAAGCGGCAGTCCCTGTGACTGCCGTTCTATGTATACAACCGAATACTGCGTTCCTGAATAATATCGGGACGAAAGTAGACCGGATATCAGGACAACCCATTGAGGTTGTTATTTTTTTCTTGCCGGGAGGGAACTGCCGATGTTATCAGGTAAAACGATCGTAGTCGGCGTATGCGGAGGAATCGCCGCTTATAAGGCGGCTGCGCTTTGCAGCAAACTGAGTCAGGCAGGAGCGGACGTGCGGGTGATCATGACGGAATCCGCGGTCCAGTTTATTACACCGCTGACTTTTCAGTCGCTGACCCGCAAGCCGGTAGCTGTCGATACGTTCGACGAGAAAGAAGCGGCCGTCATTTCTCATATCGACTTGGCTGACCGCGCGGATTTGGTCGTAGTCGCTCCGGCGACGGCAAACATGATCGGGAAAATGGCCCACGGGCTTGCCGACGATATGCTCAGCACGACGCTTCTCGCCACGACGTCCCCGGTCATGGTGGCGCCGGCCATGAACGTGCATATGTATACGCACCCGGCGGTCGCGGACAACATGAGAGTGCTCCAGGAAAGAGGCATCCTGTTTGTGGAACCGGGAACCGGCCAGCTGGCTTGCGGTTATGTCGGGCAAGGGCGCCTCGCCGAACCCGAAGAAATTTTCGGGCGGATCGCCGCGTTTTTTCAGCAGGACACGCCGCTTCAAGGCCGGAACGTGCTGGTGACGGCGGGAGGAACGGTTGAACGCATCGATCCCGTGCGTTACATTACAAACGATTCTTCCGGTAAAATGGGCTACGCTATTGCGGAAGCGGCCAAACGGCTCGGGGCGAACGTTACGCTCGTCAGCGGACCTTCCGCTCTTCCCGTACCCGCAGGCGTCGAGAGAATATCCGTCACATCCGCTCTGGATATGTACGATAAGGTCATGGCCCGTTTTGAGAAGACGGATCTTGTTTTCAAAGCGGCTGCGGTCGCCGATTACCGCCCTTCGGAACAGCGGGGGCAGAAAATGAAAAAATCCGGGGAAACCCTTACGATCGAGCTCGTTAAAAATCCGGACATTCTCCAAGCTCTGGGAGAAGCCAAAACTCATCAGTTCGTGGTCGGCTTTGCGGCGGAAACCGAGCGGGTGGACGAGTATGCGCAGGGCAAGCTTTTGCGTAAAAAATGCGATCTGCTCGTCGCCAACGATGTCTCTATGCAGGGAGCCGGCTTCGGAACGGACACTAATGTGGTCCGCATCTTCGATGCCGGCGGCCTTGTGGAAGCACCGCCCATGATGACCAAGGCGGCTCTGGCCGAGCATATCGTCCGGCTGGCGGCCGACCGTCAGCGAATGCGTCAGCAGGGAGCGGAGGCTTCCGAACCGGACGACGGGGAACCCGGGGCATATAAAGGGGAAACGCCATGTTCGCCAAAGTGATAGTCGACGTTCCCGCCAAGCAGACGAACCGGGCCTTCGATTATTCGGTGCCCCCGTCTTTGCGGGGCTGGGTGGAAGTCGGAAGCCGTGTCGGCGTTCCTTTCGGTCCCCGCGTGCTTCAGGGATTTGTGGTGGAGCTTCATGAAACGACAACGGTCGATCCCAAAAGACTGAAAGCGATCCGTCATGTACTCGACGCCGCTCCTCCTTTAACGGAGGAACTGGTACAGCTTGGACATTGGATGAGCAGCACCTATTTGTGCCACGAAGTAACCGCTCTGCAAGCCATGCTTCCCGGGGCGCTGAAAGCCAAGTATGAACGCTTCGTTCAAGCCGCGGAAGCAGGAAGCGCGGGCGGAACGGAGCTTCTGCTTTTGCTGCCAGCCCAGGAGAACATTTTGACTTATTTGCGATCAAAAGGAAAAGCGAAGATGGAAGATCTTCTCGATGCTTTTCCCGAGGACGGCGGGCTGATCCGTCAAATGCTGGACGAGGGTCAGCTTGTCGAAACGCAGGGGATGAAGGACAGGCTTGCGACGAAGAAAGCTCTGACGGTATTTCCGCCCGGAGCCCGCAAAGTCTCTGAAGCCTCCAAGGACGCCCAAGCTTACGCTTCGTCCGGCAACGGCTCCGCATCGGACGATGCGGCATCAAGCGGTTCCGTTGACTTGCTCGCCATCGCGGAGGATCTTCCCGCCCGCTCCCATAAGCAGAAAGAGGTTCTGCGCTATCTGCACGAGAACCCCCGGCCGATCCGTCTTACGGAGCTGATGGACAAGCTTCAGGTCGGTGCCGGTACGGTAAAAGGGCTGGCGGACAAGGGCTGGATCGGCCTGCGTGAAGTGGAAGTGATGCGTGATCCTTACGCGAATCGTCATTTTGAAGAAACGAAGCCGCTTCCTCTGACGCGGGAGCAGCAGTCCGTTTATGACGACATCGCCGCCACGCTGGACAGCCGCAGCCACCAGGTTTATCTGCTCCAGGGCGTGACGGGCAGCGGGAAGACGGAAGTGTACCTGCAGGCCATCAGCCGATGTCTGGAACAGGGACGAGAAGCGATCGTGCTTGTGCCGGAGATTTCACTGACTCCCCAGATGGTGGAGCGGTTTAAAGGCCGCTTCGGAGACGAGGTAGCCGTGATGCACAGCCGGCTTTCGCTGGGAGAGCGCTACGACGAATGGCGCAAAATTATGAGACGCCAGGTCCGGGTTGTCATCGGGGCCCGTTCGGCCGTGTTCGTCCCGTTCCGGAAGCTGGGTCTTATCATCATCGACGAAGAGCATGAATCTTCCTACAAGCAGGAAGAGAGCCCGAAGTATCACGCACGGGATATCGCCGTCTGGAGAGCCCGCTATAACGGAGCGGCCGTGGTACTGGGATCGGCGACTCCTTCTCTGGAAAGCATTCAGAAAACGAAGGCGGTCCCCGGCGACAAGCCTGAATACAAGCTGCTCAAAATGAAGTCCCGGGTCGCCGGCCGCCCTCTTCCGCCCGTGCATATCGTAGATATGCGGGAGGAACTCCGCAGCGGAAACCGGTCGATGTTCAGCCGGCTTCTTCACCGGGGGCTGGAGGAACGGCTCCTCAAGGGAGAGCAGACCGTTCTCCTGTTAAACCGCCGGGGCTACGCGACATTCGTCATGTGCCGGACGTGCGGCTATGTGGCAGGCTGTCCGCACTGTGACATCTCCCTGACGTATCACCAGGTGTCGCGGACGCTGCGCTGCCATTACTGCGGCTATGCCGAAAGGCAGATGGAGCTGTGTCCCGATTGCGGTTCGGAGCATATCCGGCATTTCGGAACGGGAACCCAGCGGGTCGAGGAAGAGCTGGTGAAGCTCTTTCCCGGCATCCGGGTCATCCGGATGGATGTGGACACGACGACGGAGAAAGGCTCTCACGAGAAGTGGCTGACGATGTTCCGCAATAAACAGGCGGACGTCCTGCTGGGCACCCAGATGGTCGCCAAAGGTCTGGACTTCCCCGATGTTACCCTTGTCGGCGTTATCGCGGCGGACACGGTGCTGAACCTGCCCGACTTCCGTTCCGCCGAGCGGACCTTCCAGCTGCTTACGCAGGTGGCGGGACGGGCGGGGCGCCATCAGCTTCCGGGCGAAGTGTTCGTGCAGACGTACACGCCGGAGCATTACAGCGTCATTACGGCAAGCCGCCACGATTACGAAAGTTTCGTGGAGGAGGAGCTCCCGCACCGCCGGAAGCTCGGCTATCCGCCCTACTGCCGGCTTATTCTCATCACCTTGACCCACGAGCAGGTTCCGCTCCTGGTCCGGACCGCGGAAGCGGTGGCCCAGCGTCTTCGGGAGCTCGGGGCCGCCGAGCAGGAGAATGTTTTTGCGTCCGGTACGGGAGAGGACTTTTTTATGAACGTGCTGGGTCCGGTAGCCTCCCCGATTCCGAAGATCAAGGATAGATATCGGTTTCAATGCGTGGTAAAATATCGTGGGGAGGCGTCGGCTTCCCGTATTGTGGCAAAGGTTCTGGATGAATTTGCCGAGCGGACGACGAAAGATAAGCTGACGATCAGCGTGGACGTCGATCCTCAAATGCTTATGTAAACCGCCTGTTCCGGAACGGAAAGCCCGGTGTAAGACCGAACCGGATAGAGGCCCGTGCGATTGACGAATATAAACGGCGGGCTGCTCATACGGATCTCTTAAACCCATTCAAGGGCTCAGGCCCTTGCCCTCATAGAACGACTTTAAAGAAAGCAGGTGGATGGAATGGCCATTCGCATGATAGTTAAAGAAGGAGACTCTGTGCTGCGGGAAACCGCCAAACAGGTAACGAAATTTAATTCCAACCTCCATAAGCTCCTCGACGATATGGCGGATACGATGTACGATGCGCCGGGCGTAGGCCTGGCCGCTCCGCAGGTAGGCATTCTCAAGCGCGTCATCGTGATGGACGTGGGAGACGAGAACGGACTGATCGAGATCGTTAACCCGGTCGTTGTCGAACAAAGCGGCGAGCAGATCGGACCGGAAGGCTGCCTGAGCATTCCCGGACTCGAAGGAGAGGTCAAGCGCCCCTTCAAAGTGAAGGTGAAAGGCCAGGACCGCAACGGCGAAGAGTTCGAGCTTGAAGGCGAAGAGCTGCTGGCCCGCTGCATCATGCACGAAGTGGATCACCTGAACGGTGTCCTGTTCACGGATCTGGCCATCCGTGTGTACCGCCCTGAACTCGAAGAGAAAGAGGACCGCTGACCGTGAAGCTGATTTTCATGGGCACTCCGGACTTCGCCGTTCCTTCCCTAAGGGCGCTTATCGAAGGCGGCTATGAAGTGGCTGCCGTCGTTACGCCGCCGGACCGTCCGAAAGGGCGCAAGCGTGTGCTGACACCGACTCCCGTCAAAGTGGAAGCCGAGAAGCACGGCATACCGGTGTTTCAGCCGGAAAAGCTGCGCACGTCCGACACGGTCGATGAAATCCGGAAAATCGCTCCGGATCTTATCGTGACGGCGGCTTACGGCCAAATTCTGCCTAAGGCGGTGCTGGACATTCCCCGTCTGGGCTGCATCAATATTCACGCTTCCCTTCTGCCGAAATACAGGGGGGGCGCTCCGATTCACCATGCGATCATACAGGGCGAGCAGGTGACGGGCGTTACCATCATGTACATGGCGGTAGGGCTGGATACGGGAGACATGATCAGCAAGGTTGAAGTTCCGATCGGGGACGACGATACGACCGGCACGATGTTCGACAAGCTCAGCCTCGCGGGTGCGGAGTCTGCTTAAGCGCACGCTGCCCGAACTGATTGCGGGAACGGCCCGGGCCGTTCCGCAGGATGATTCCCAAGCGATCTATTCGCCGAATATTAACCGGGAAGACGAGAAAATCGACTGGAACCGGTCTTCCAGGGATATCTGGAATCTGGTCCGCGGATTAAATCCTTTTCCGGGCGCTTATACAACCTGGAACGGGGAAATCCTGAAAGTATGGGTGTGCAAAAAGCCTGACGGCCCCGCGCCGGGAACGTCTGGATCGCCGGCTGCCGGACTTAAGCCCGGCACGGTTATCGAAGCGGGCGACGACGGAATCGAAGTGGCTACGGGCGACGGAAGCTTGAAGCTGCTGAATGTCCAGCCTGCCGGTAAGAAGGCCATGGATGCGGCTCAGCTTGTACGGGGCGGCGCCATGAAGCAAGGCGCCGTATTGGGCGAATAGCAAACGCGTGGCACGAGATGCGCAGGAATTTTCGGTAAACGGCCGACGGTTCCTGCGTTTTTCCGTAAACGAAACATAAGTGGCCGGCGGGCGATGATTCTAAAGCAGGAGTCTGCATACGTACGATTTTAATAAGCAAAGGATGTGTGGGAGTCCCGTGAAAAACAACGAGCCGGATAACCGGAAGGGACAAGCCGGAAGGAACAGCGGTCCGGCAAGCCGTAACCGGAACGACCGGAGAAACGGCCAGACGGCCAAACCGAAACGAGAGCATGTGAAAAAATCGGCGCGCGACGCCGCGCTCAGCGTGTTGACAGATGTAGAGGAAGCGGGATCGTACAGCAACCTCAAGCTGAATCAGATTCTGCGCGAAGCGGACCTTCCGCGGCCTGACGCCGCTCTGGCTACGGAAATTGTGTACGGAACGATCCAGAGACGGAATACAATCGACTATTATTTGGCGAAACTGGTGACCAAGGGGCTCGGTAAGCTTCAGCCCTGGGTGCGCAGTCTGCTGCGGATGAGCTTGTATCAGCTCCTGTATCTGGAGCGTGTGCCCGATCACGCGGTTGTCAGCGAGGCCGTTAACATCGCGAAGCGCCGGGGCCATCAGGGGATCTCCGGCATGGTCAACGGCGTGCTGCGCAGCGCGATCCGCCAGCGTGCGGAGCTGACGCTGCCGCAGGGGATGACGGACGCCGAGCGCATCTCGCTCGAGCATTCCCATCCCGAGTGGCTGGTCCGGCGCTGGATCAAGCAGTACGGCGCAGAAACCTGCGAGCGCATCTGCAGGGCGAACAACGAGCCGCCGTATGTCAGCATCCGCACGAATACGCGCCGCCGGGGCGCCGGGGCGCTGCTGGAAGAGCTACGGCTGGACGGGGTTGCCGCCGAGCCTTCGGCACTCGCGCCGGCCGGCATAGTCGTGTCCTCCGGCGGAAACATGGCGCTGGCGCCGGGATTTGGCCGGGGCGACTATTCCATACAGGACGAAAGCTCCATGCTCGTTGCCGAAGCGCTTCAGCCGGAGGCCGGCATGACTGTCCTGGACTGCTGCGCCGCCCCGGGCGGCAAAACGGCCCACATCGCGGAGAAGATGGACGACGCCGGCACGGTGTGGGCCTGCGACCTGCATCCTCACAAAAAGCGGCTGATCGACGAACAGGCCCAGAGGCTGGGCCTGAAATCGGTCCGCACCTTGGTGAAGGATGCGAGGGAGCTCCCCGGGGAGTTCGAGCCGGACTCGTTTGACCGCATCCTGCTTGACGCCCCCTGTTCGGGCTTCGGCGTTATCCGCCGGAAGCCTGACCTGAAATGGGGCAAGCGGGAGGAGGACATCGCCGGAATCGCGGCCGTCCAGCAGAGCATCCTGGAGGCTGTGCACGGCCTGCTGAAGCCCGGCGGTGTACTCGTCTACAGCACATGTACGATCGAGCGGACGGAGAACGAGGATGCGGTGGCCCGCTTCCTGGAGGCTCATCCCGAGTTTGTCCTTGATCCGATACCGACGGCCGGCTGGCCGGAATCCGCGCCCCTTGAACAGGCGGCAGCGGGCATGATCTCCATCATGCCGGACCGGTATGGAACGGACGGCTTCTTTATCGCCCGGATGCGCCGCAAAGCGTAAGCTCCGGTCAAAAGAACCCGCCATACGGAGGAGCGGCCCTTCCGGTTTTGCGGATGATCTCGGATTCATCGGGTGGAACGCCGAGCTTCGGCTCGGCTCCATACAGGGCTTCTTTTAAACGCCGTCCCTGCGCAATGCTTGATTCCCGCCGGCGCACTCTAGTGTGTTCATCCGCCTTTTATGATAAAATAGGAAGGATTCGGCTGAGCATCCCGTTTTTATATCTGGAAAATTAAGTTAGGTGTGATTACTGTGAAAAATAAAACCTTGCAAGTAGATAAACCCTTTGTATACGACTACAGTCTCGAAGACTGGAAGCAGTGGACCGAGGAGAACAAAGAGCCGGCCTTCCGTGCCGGACAAATTTTCGATTGGCTGTATGTGAAACGTGTCACGGACTTCGAGGAAATGACCAATTTGTCGAAGGCGCTCCGCGAGAAGCTGAAAGCCGGCTTTTCCTTCGTCACGCTGACCGAGATCGCCAAGCAGCAGTCGAAGGACGGAACGGTGAAGTTCCTGTTCGAACTGGCGGACAAGAACGCGATCGAGACCGTAATCATGAAGCACAGCTACGGCAACAGCGTATGTGTGACGACTCAGGTCGGCTGCCGGATCGGCTGTACGTTCTGCGCCTCCACGCTCGGCGGATTGAAGCGTGATTTGCGTGCGGGCGAAATCGTCGCCCAGATTGTCAAAGCGCAGCAGCTGCTCGATGCGACGGGAGAGCGCGTCAGCTCCATCGTTATTATGGGAATCGGCGAACCGTTCGAGAATTACGATGCGATGATGAAGTTTTTGAACATAATGATTCATCCGAAGGGTTTGAATATCGGGCAGCGCCACATCACCGTATCGACCAGCGGTATCGTGCCGAACATTTACCGGTTTGCGGACGAAGATACGCAGATCAATTTGGCGATTTCCATCCATGCGCCCAATGATGCGCTCCGTTCCAAGCTAATGCCGGTGAACCGCCGTTTCCCGTTTGCCGATCTGATCGAGTCGTGTAAATATTACATGGCCAAAACGGGCCGCCGCATCACGTTCGAGTACGCTTTGATGGGCAACGTGAACGACCAGGCCGAGCATGCCGAGGAACTCGCCGAAGTTCTGAAAGAACTGCCGATGTGCCACGTCAACCTGATTCCGGTCAATTACGTGCAGGAACGGGATTATGTGCGGACGACGCGCGACGATATTTTTAACTTCCAGCGCATTCTGGAACGCAACAAAATCAACGCGACCATACGCCGTGAGCAGGGCAGCGACATTGCCGCCGCCTGCGGACAGCTGCGGGCCAAGCATATGGAAGCGAAGTAACGGAGTGAAATGCGGATGAAAATGGTGAGTGTGACAGATACCGGGCGAGTCCGGTCCGTAAATGAAGACAGAGCCGTTATTCAGCATGACGTCGGTGGCTTTTCGCTGGCTATTGTGGCCGACGGAATGGGCGGTCATCAGGCGGGCGACGTCGCCAGTCAGATGACCATCGATATCATCCGGGAAGAACTCAAATCCCTGAGTTCCGCGATGACGGTAGAAGAATGCGAGCTTGCCGTGAAGGAAGCGATCCGTTCGACCAACCGCAAGGTATTCGAATACGCCTCCGCCAGGGAAGAGCTTCAGGGGATGGGCACGACGGTCGTCGTTCTCCTGGCATCCGGCCAACGGGCCATCCTCGGGCATATCGGTGACAGCCGCGCCTATAAAATCAACGGACCGTCTATTCTCCGTTTGACCGAGGATCATTCCCTGGTGAACGAACTTTTGAAAAACGGCCAGCTGACGCCCGACGAAGCCGAACGCCATCCGCGCCGCAACGTGCTTACCCGGGCGCTGGGAACGGAACCCGACGCGCAGCCTGACGTTCGGCATTTGAGTCTGGAAAGCGGAGATATCCTGCTTCTGTGCAGCGACGGACTGAGCGGAATGGTCGACGACCAGACGATCCTGTCGATCGTGCGCGGGGAAGCGGAACTGGAAGCTATCGCGCAGAGCTTGCTGCAAGCTGCCCTGGATGCGGGCGGAGACGACAACATCACGATCATTCTTGCATCGGGAGATCCCGGGCCCGTTTCGGGAGGGGATCCCGCATGATTGGAACGAAGCTGGGTGGCCGCTACGAAATTTTGGAACGCATTGGCGGCGGAGGAATGGCTCTCGTTTACAAAGGGCTGGATATTCTTCTACACCGCAAGGTCGCCGTCAAAATGCTCCGCCAGCAGTATGTGAACGACGAGGAGTTCATCCGCCGTTTCCGCCGGGAAGCCCAGGCGGCGGCATCGCTTTCCCATCCTAATGTGGTCAGCATTTACGACGTGGGGCAGGAAGGCGATCTCCATTACATCGTGATGGAGTATATCGAGGGAAAGACGCTGAACGAGATTATCAAGGAGCGGGCCCCGCTGCCCGTCGAGGAAGCCGTTCATTACGCGGCCCAAATTTGCGATGCTCTGGAGCATGCGCATCATAACGGCATTATTCATCGGGACATCAAACCTCATAATATTCTGATCGGAAAAAACGGCCGCGTTAAAGTGACGGATTTCGGAATTGCCCGCGCGGCCACTTCTTCGACGATCACCCAGACGGGTTCCGTCGTCGGCTCGGTTCATTATTTTTCGCCCGAGCATGCCAAAGGAACCAATACGGGAGAAAAATCCGATCTGTATTCGCTTGGGATCGTGATGTATCAAATGCTGACGGGCGAGCTTCCGTTTCACGGCGAAAGCCCGATCAGTGTGGCTTTGAAGCATCTGCAGGAAGACGTGGAGGATCCGAGGCGGATTAATCCAATGATTCCGCAAAGTCTGGAGAACATCATTCTCAAAGCGGTGCGCAAAAAGCCCGATGAGCGGTATCAGTCCGCCCGGGCCATGATGGAGGATCTGGAAACCTGCCTGCAGCCCGAACGCCGCAACGAGCCAAGAATAAGCTTCCATCACGATGATCATGACGATGACGAAAATACGCTTGTTCTGCCCGCCATCCGTCCCAATCAGCAGGTGCAAATATTCGATGACGAGGAGGATGAGGAGGAAGCGGCGGTCCCCGGCAAAACGGAAACCGTACCTTCCAAAACGTCTCAGCCGCCGAAGAAAAAGAAAAAGACGGGACTGTGGATCACGCTGCTCGTCCTGATCGCCCTGCTGCTGGCCGGCGCCATTTATTATGTGCAGGGGAAAGTCGTCGTTGCCGAAGTTCCTGTGCCTAACGTTAAAACGGATACCCTGCAGAAGGCTCAAGAGAAGCTGACCGCCGCCAAGCTCGGCTACGAAGTGGAGGAGGTCTCCGATCCGCAGCCCGCGGGTATCGTCATTGACCAGAATCCGCAGGCGGGAATGAAAGTCACGGAGCAGACGAAAGTCAAACTCAAGGTGAGCAAAGGACCCGCGTTGAAGAAAATGATTTCGGTGGTCAATCACAGTGTGGATGACGCTAAAGCACAGCTGGTGCAGGGGCTCGGTATCAAAGAGGATCAGATTACGGTCACGTTCCGCTATTCCGAAGACCAGGAAGCGAATACAGTACTGGAGCAAAACCCGCGCGAAGGCGAGGAACTGGATCCGGCCGCGGCTTCGGTCAAGCTGATCGCGAGCAAAGGCAAAGAAACGGTTAAGATGCCACCTCTTGTCGGCTTGTCCAAGGAAGAAGCTATCAGCCGGATTACGGTGAGCAAGTTAAAACTCGGAGCGGTCACGGAAGAGCCCAGCTATAAAGTGGCCAAAGGCAAAGTCATCAAACAGTTCCCTTACGAGCCGGATAACGACGTCCCGGTCGGCCAGGCCATCGGCTTGATCGTAAGCTCCGGCATGCCGCAGGAAGCGGGCCAAATGATCGTCAACGTGCCGCTCGTTCCTTCGCAGGAAGGCAAGAAATCCACGTTCAAGGTGCTTGTGAGCGACGCTCAGGGCGATACCCGCGAATACCGGACCGAGACCATTTCGACGCCGTCGGCAGTCGATGTCAAAGTGATCGTGGCACCGGATAAGAATGCCGTCATCACCGTCAAGGAAGACGACAAGGTCGTCAACGTGACGACGCGGACTTATCAGGATTTCTTGAATCAGCAGGCGGGCAGCCCGTCGCCTACGCCGACTCCCCAGCAGACCGGAGCACAGACTTCTATGCAGCAGAACGGGGGCTCCAAGCTTGTTTCCGGCGGCGGGGAAGATAAAGGTAAGGATAAGGGCAAAGATAAGGACAAAGACAAGGATAAACACAAAGATAAAGATGACTAAAACCCACATCGTGATTAAAAAAGGAGGACGAGGTCCGCAATGCCCCAAGGTTTGATCGTAAAAGCGCTCAGCGGGTACTACTATGTTCTTCCGGAGGGAAGCCGGCTCGGCTCCGATGCTCTCGTGCAGTGCAGGGCCAGAGGCGTTTTCAAGAAAAAAGGGATTTCGCCCCTGGTCGGCGACCGGGTGAAGTATGAAACAACAGAGAACGGCGAAGGAACGGTAACGGAAATCAATCCGCGCACATCCGAAATGATTCGTCCTCCCATCGCGAACGTGGACACGGCCATGCTCGTCTTCTCGGTTGTGGAGCCGGATCTGAACCTGAATCTGCTGGATAAGTTTCTCGTCCACATTGAGAATACGGGATTGCACGCGGCTATTTGCCTGACCAAAGCGGACCTGATTGATCTTCCGGAGGGCTCTTCCGAAGAGAGCGCCGCAGAAAGTGCGGAAGAAGGCGAAGCGCCCCAAAAAACGCTTCCGACCGCAGCGGAAGGTTCCGGACAACCGGCGATGCCCGGCTGGCTGACCGAGGCGGTTGAACTGTACCGCAGGATCGGTTACCCCGTCATGTTGACGAGTTCCCGGCAGGGCGAAGGCGTCACCCAGGTAGCCGAATACCTGGACGGCAAAATCAGCGTATTCGCCGGTCAGTCCGGCGTGGGCAAATCGTCCATGCTGAACGCGATCGTGGCGGGCCTGGAGCTTCAGACCAACGAGATCAGCCACCGGTTAGGCCGGGGGAAGCATACGACACGGCACGTGGAACTGATCCCGCTCGCCAAGGGCGGCTATGTCGCGGACACGCCGGGCTTTAGTCAGCTTGATTTTGTCGAGCTGGAAGCGGAAGACCTCGGGTCCTGCTTCCGCGAATTCCAGTCTTATGCCGAAACGTGCAAGTTCCGGGGCTGTCTGCATCTCCACGAGCCGGACTGCAAAGTCCGCGACGCCGTGGAGCGGGGAGAAGTCGCCGCAAGCCGTTACAAGCACTATTTGCAGTTTTTGCAGGAAATGAAAGAGAAAAAGAGGAGGTACTAAGATGCTGCGCATAGCTCCATCCATTCTGTCCGCCGACTTCGCCAAGCTTGGCGAAGAAATTCGCGAGGTAGAGAAAGCGGGCGCCGACTGGATACATGTCGACGTCATGGACGGCCACTTCGTACCGAATATTACGCTGGGGCCTCCCATCGTATCCGCGATCCGGCCGCATACGTCCCTGCCGCTCGATGTACACCTGATGATCGAGCGGCCTGAAAGATATATCGCCGACTTCGCGAAAGCGGGCGCAGATTTGATTTCCGTGCATGTGGAGACGTGTCCTCATCTTCACCGCACCCTGCATCAGATCAAGGAGCAGGGAGTGAAGGCGGGAGTCGTCCTGAATCCCGCAACGCCTTTGTCCGCGATCGAACACGTGCTCGAAGACTATCTGGATCTGGTTCTAATCATGACCGTTAACCCGGGCTTCGGAGGACAGTCTTTTATTCCCGGCATGCTTTCGAAGATCCGCGACCTTCGCGGCAAACTCCAAGAGCGCGGACTTAGCGGCGTGGAGATCGAGGTGGACGGCGGAATCAACGATAAGACCGCGCCGCTGGTCGCCGAAGCAGGCGCCACCATGGCGGTCGCAGGCAACGCGGTGTTCGGCCGGCCCGACCGCGCGGAAGCGATCCGTTTAATCCGCGAATCCGCGGGAAATTAAACTCTGCCTGATTGTCCGGCGGCCGCCGCAGAGCGGACGTGTCATAAATCCCCCGGCGGGGGCATACACTTGGTTACGAGAATTTAAGACATTCTTGTAACCTTTTTTTATGGGATCAAAAGGATGTCAGGGATGCCCACGCAGCAGGGGAATGAAAGCCGCGCATTCGTTTTCGGGGCAAGCACATTTTCGGGCCTGTGCGAATATACTGGAATCGATGAGAGCGGTTTGCCGGCAATCATGAAGGAGGGGTAGAGGATGAAATTCTACACAGTCAAACTGCCGAAATTTTTGGGCGGTTTCGTCAAGGCCGTACTTAACACGTTCAGTAAAAATTAATAGCTGCAGCCGTTGCGCCTGTTAAAAGGCACGAAAAAAAGCACCCGTTACGGTGCTTTTTGTCTTTTCGTTAAGCGGTAATTATACGCGCTCCACTTTGCCGGATTTCAGGGCACGGGTGCTGACGTAAACGCGCTTCGGTTTGCCGTCCACCAGGATGCGTACTTTTTGTACGTTAACGCCCCATGTACGCTTGTTTTTGTTGTTCGCGTGGGAAACATGGTTTCCGGACTTCGGGGATTTGCCAGTAATATAGCATTTGCGAGACATGAATGACACCTCCTTATAAGTATACGAAACTGCCAGCATGGTAAGCCTAAACCTAGCGCACAGCAAGGCAGCTTTTGTTAGCATGTGGCTCGTCGGCCTGTTTAAGTTCAGGGCATCGGTTTGCTTCGTTCTACCGCATTCAATAAACACACTTAAATATAATAGCACAGCGAAAAAGAGATAGTCAACGAATAGGCGCCATTTTTGTCATTTATTTATTCCATAGGTTATAGTACAATGAGGATTAGTCCTATTGACCCTTTTTGAAGGAGTTGGTATTTTCATGCCAATCGAGGTAAGCAACGAACTAGGTAAAATTCATGTTACCGACGAAGTAATCGCCGTACTTGCGGGTTCCGCCGCATTGGATTGTTACGGGCTGGTCGGTATGGCTTCACGCAAACAGTTAAAAGATGGTATCGCAGAATTGCTCGGACGGGATAATCTGGGACGGGGCGTGGAAGTCCGCCGCGAACAGGATCGCGTAGAGATTGATCTATACATTATTGTAAGTTACGGAACCAAAATATCCGTAGTGGCGCACAATGTCCAGACAAAAGTGAAGTATGTATTAAATGAAGTAGTCGGCCTGCATGTCGATGAAGTTCACATATTCGTTCAAGGGGTTAGGGTATCCCGGTAATCAGGAAGGAGAATACCATTGAGTAAGCGCTTTAACACAATAAATGGAAATGATTTTATGCAGATGGTGTTTGCTGGAGCTGACAACCTTCGCAGAAATGTGGACCGGGTGAACGGGTTGAACGTTTTCCCCGTCCCTGACGGAGATACCGGAACGAATATGAACCTGACGCTTACGTCGGGCGTAGAGGAACTGAAACGCAAGCCGTCCGCACATATCGGGAAGGCGGCGGAAGCTTTGTCCAAGGGACTGCTCATGGGCGCCCGGGGTAATTCCGGCGTGATTTTGTCCCAGCTTTTCAGAGGCTTCGCCAAGTATACGCACGATATGGAATCGATCGATGTGCAGCAGTTTGCGGCGGCTTTGCAGCAGGGTGTGGACACCGCTTATAAAGCGGTCGTCAAGCCCGTGGAAGGCACCGTGCTGACCGTGTCCAAGGAAGCGGCGAAGCATGCCGTTGCCTCGGCAAGACGCTGTGCGGACGTCACGGAGCTCGTGGAAGAGGTGCTGAAGCAGGCGACCGAAACCTTGTCCAAAACGCCGGACATGCTTCCCGTCCTCAAACAGGTAGGCGTAGTCGACGCGGGCGGGCAAGGCCTGGTCTGCATTTACGAAGGATTCGTTTCCGCACTGAACGGTGTACAGCAGGAGGACACGTCCTCCTTTATCGTTGCGGACGCGCCCGTCTTGGGACAGGCGGCCAAGGACAAGGACATTGCAACGCTCCAGCTCGCTCCCGAGGCCCATCACATGGACCGCACGAGCCCCGCGCAGCTTCATATGTCTACGGATGATATCGAATTCGGCTACTGCACCGAGTTTTTGCTGAAAGTCGTTCCCGGCAAGACGAAAGGGATCGAATTCAACGAAATTAATTTCCGCAGCCAACTGGGCAAGCATGGGGATTCGCTGCTTGTCGTTGCGGACGACGAGCTTGTCAAAGTTCACATTCACGCGGAATATCCCGGACAAGTCATGAACCTTGCGATGGAATACGGAGATCTGACCCGGATCAAAATCGAGAACATGCGCGATCAGCATTCGCATATCCTGGAAGAAGCGGCTGAAGTCTACGAGCGTGCCGCCGAAGAGGAAGCGCAGCGCTCCGTTGTGCCGGCCGCCAGAGAAATGAAGCCGTACGGGTTCGTAGCCGTCGCTTTGGGCCAAGGCATCACGGAAATCTTCACAAGCGTCGGCGTGGATGTCGTTTTGTCCGGCGGGCAGACGATGAATCCGAGTACGGAAGACGTGGTGAAGGCGATTGGGCAAATCGATGCGGAAACCGTGTTTATTCTGCCCAATAACTCCAATATCATCATGGCCGCGAAGCAGGCGAAAGACCTCGTGGAAGACAAGCGGATTGTCGTCATTCCGACGAAGTCGATTCCGCAGGGGCTTGCTTCCATCCTGGCGTTCCAGGAGAAAGCCGCTCCCGACGTCAACGAACAAACCATGAACGAGGCGATCCAAGGCGTTCGTTCCGGCCAGGTTACCTTTGCGGTTCGCGATACGTCCATCGACGGCATCGAGATCAAAGAGGGCCATTTTATCGGCATTGAGGACGGAAAAATCGTCGTATCCGAACCGGAGCTTGTCGAAGCGAGCCGGAAGCTTCTGGATCATATGATCCGAGAAGCCGAAATCGTGACGATTCTGACGGGCGAAGATGCCAGCGACGAGCAGACGGAGCAGCTTACCGCCTATATCGAAGACCGGTATCCGAACGTGGAGATCGAGCTTCATCCGGGCGGACAGCCGCTGTACGCCTATATATTTTCCGTAGAGTAAGAGAGGGGTTTGCATATGAGCCGTGTTCGTATTGTAACGGACAGCACGTCGGATATTCCGGAAGCTACCCGTGAAAAACTCGGTATTGAAATGGTTCCGCTCAAAATCCACCTCGACGGAGAAACTTATCTGGATGCGGTTACCCTGGATGCGGAGCAGTTTTATCATAAGCTGGTCGCCGCTCACAGTATGCCGACAACCTCTCAGCCTTCGCCCGCGGAATTTCTCGCCCTTTATGAGAAACTGCTGGCCGAGGATCCCGAGGTTCAAATTTTATCGATCCATCTGTCATCGGCCATGAGCGGGACTTACCAGTCCGCCCTGCTGGCCAAATCGATGCTGGATGAGGAAGACCGGGTACAAGTGATCGATTCCAAAACCGCGTGTTACGGAATCGGCGCCCTTGTCGTAGCCGCCGCGGAAGCGGCCCGGGAAGGCAAAAGTCTGGAAGAATGCGTGGAGATCGTGCGGAAAATCCGCGAATCCTTCGTCATTTACTTCCTCGTCGATACGCTCGAATATTTGCAAAAAGGGGGCAGAATCGGCAAAGCGTCCGCTTTGATCGGTTCCCTGCTCAACATTAAGCCGATTCTGTCCGTAGATCCCGAAGGAGAAATCGCTTCGGTGGATAAAGTACGCGGGCAGAAGAAGGCAATGGCCCGGATTATCGAAATGATGCGGCGGGACATTCCCGGCGGAGAAATTCATATCAGCGTGGCACACGCGAACAACACGGAAGCGGCGGAAGAGCTGTACCGCCTTATCGAGCAGAACTTCACGATCAAGAGCATGCAGTACATTACCATCGGTCCGGTTATCGGAACCCACGCGGGACCGGGAACCGTAGCCGCATTCGTGAGTCCGGCCTGACATGGATCTTAACGAAATTCCGGTTACCGAAGTCCGCGGAATCGGCGGACAGAAGGCCGAGGAACTGCAGGCGCTTGGCATTACCCGTGTTGCTCATCTGCTCGAGTACTATCCGTTCCGCTATGAAGATTACTCCATCCGCGATCTGACCCAGGTCAAGGACGGAGAGAAAATTACCGTGCAGGGCAAGATTATGTCCGAGCCTGTCCTGCAAAGGTACGGCCGCAAAAACAGACTCAGACTGCAAAGTGGTCATTGACCACTTTTTTGTTACCGCCGTCTGGTTTAACCGCCCGTTCCTGAAAGACCAGCTCGTTCCGGGACGGGAAATCGTCCTGACGGGCAAATGGGACCAGCGCCGTCATCAGATGACGGTTACGGATTCCGAATTTCCCGATAAGGGAACTTCCAAGACCGGCACTTTGCAGCCGGTCTATTCCGTTGGAGGCTCCCTTACCCAGCATTTTATGCGCAAGGCGACGGCTCAGGCGCTTACCCAGTACGGGGCCATGGTAAGGGAGATCGTCCCGGCGGAACTGCTGCGCAAATACCGCCTGCTGCCCCGCAGAAGGGCGATGGAGATCATTCACCGTCCCCAGGGGACGGAGGACGGTAACGAGGCCCGCCGCCGTATGGTGTACGAGGAGCTGTTCCTGTTCCAGCTCAAAATGCATGCCTTCCGGGCCATCACGCGCAGCCGCGCCGACGGGCTTGCCCAGCAGGTGGACCTGCCGAAGGTGCGTGCCTTCGTGCGCGGCCTGCCGTTCACGCTGACGCCCTCGCAGAAGAAGGTCATCGCGGAGATCCTGCAGGACATGCAGGAGCCTTACACGATGAACCGGCTGCTTCAGGGCGATGTCGGAGCGGGCAAGACCGTCGTCGCCGCGGCGGCGCTCTACGCGACCGTAACGGCCGGCTGCCAGGGCGCTCTGATGGTGCCTACGGAGATCCTCGCCGAACAGCATAACCGCTCGCTGACGGCGATGTTCGAGCCCTACGGGCTGCAGGTCGCCCTGCTTACCGGCAGCACGACCGCCCGCCAGCGGCGGGAGCTTCTCGCGTCGCTGCAGATGGGCATGCTCGACATTCTGGTCGGCACGCATGCCCTTATCCAGGAAGACGTCTTCTTCCGCAAGCTGGGTCTTGTCGTCACCGACGAGCAGCACCGGTTCGGGGTCAACCAGCGCAGCATTCTGCGGCGCAAGGGGATGAACCCCGACGTGCTGACGATGACGGCGACGCCGATTCCCCGGACGCTGGCGATTACGGCGTTCGGCGATCTTGACGTCTCGACGCTCCGGGAGCTTCCGAAGGGCCGCAAACCCATCAAAACGTACTGGGTGCGGCACGAAATGTTCGACCGGGTGCTCGGCTTTATCCGCCGGGAAGCGGATGAAGGCCGCCAGGCTTACGTGATCTGCCCGCTGATCGAGGAATCGGAGAAGCTGGACGTGCAGAACGCGATAGACGTGCACATTCAGCTTCAGCAGGCGTTCCCCGATTTGAAGGTCGGTCTGCTGCACGGGCGGATGGCCGCGGCCGAGAAAGACGAGATCATGCGCCGGTTCAAAGAGGGCGAGATTCACACGCTCGTATCCACAACGGTTATCGAGGTCGGTGTGGACGTGCCGAACGCGACACTCATGGTCGTATACGACGCGGACCGCTTCGGCTTGTCGCAGCTGCATCAGCTGCGGGGCCGGGTCGGGCGCGGGGAGCACCAGTCGTTCTGCGTCCTGATCGCCGATCCGAAAACCGAGGTCGGCAAGGAACGGATGCAGGCGATGACAGATACGACGGACGGTTTCGAAATCGCCCGGCGAGATCTGGAGCTTCGCGGACCCGGAGATTTTTTCGGCACGAAGCAGAGCGGCCTGCCCGACTTCCGGATCGCCGACATGATGGTCGATTTCGAAACGATGGAGCTGGCCCGGGACGATGCCGCCGAGCTTGTGGCGCGGCAGGAGTTCTGGACGGCTGCGGAGTATATTCCGCTTCGTGACTTTCTCCAGCGGGAGCTTATTTTCGACGGGGATGTCATGGACTGAGGAATGGCACAGACAGACAACAACCGACCGGCGCTGCCGGCCGGTTTTTTTGTGCGCCACACGCGAAACTTGCAGCGCTCGCTGCTCGGCCTCACATAAGGGCGGTAAACCACGCAGGGGTTCCCGGCGCGCCAGTGCTTGGCGTCACAAGGGTTGACGCCATTCCAGGGACTCGACCGCCTCCCCGCGCATTGGAGCGGCGCGCTTAGGTTTCGCGCCGTAGTCGAGTCGTTTCTTTCCTGCGCGGGGCGGCCCGTGTTTTTGCGGACCGGATCCGGTAATTCCGATGAATCGCCGTTCGGGATAAAACTTGAGCGTGAATGGGATCCTGCCGCAGGACGGGCCGTAAGCTTTTCCACACGTAAAATCTAGGCACATCCGGGCATCCGCCGACATATGTTAGCAGGGATGGATAACGGGGAGGTGTTCAAGTGAGCTATCAGCAATATGGAATCGATCCGGCTCTGGTCGAACGCGTGAAATGGAAAATGAAAAACCCGGAAATTAAAGAACGCATTAAGAGGCTTCTCGAAGGGGTCACGAAATACGATCTGCAAAACCGGCAGAAGGTCGCCGTTTTCGTCGCCCAGTTTTCCAAAGTGCTGGGTGAACCGCTTACTCAGTCTCAGTCGTCGTCTCTGATTGATTTTGTCATCGCCCAAAAAATCGACCCCAACAATACGTTCCATTTATTAAAGCTGTGGGGGATGTTCCGTTAAAAAAGTCCGGCGAGTCCCGAAGATGACAGGCACGAAAGGTTCCGTTATTTTTCGTGCTCATCTACAAAAAAACCGTCTATTCTTCGATAAAGAAGAGAGACGGTTTTTTGCTTTTTTGTTCGTTGCGGCAGATTTGTCCGAAAAGGGTTCTGTTTATTCCCGGATAGTCGGAACGGATATTTCCTGTTTTACTAGAATCCGCCGTAACGGGATTTTTAATTGCTGATTCTGAGAATATCGTCATAAGCGAGCCGGCGCACATCGCCCGGCACTTCAAGATGGATTTCCTGCTTCAGAGCGTCGATGCGGCGGACGATCCCGGTTATTTCCTCGTCCTCGAAAGGGCCGAATACCGTCACGGTCAGCATCCGTCCCGTTGCTTTGGCCTGGGCCAGCAGGCTGCCGATGCGCTGGCGCTCTTCGTCTTCCAGAGACGGATGAGCCCGGCGGTTCAGTTCCCGCTGATGGCGCAGGTAGGCTTCCTTATGCTCGGGCAGCATCATGCGGGACGATTCGTACAAGCCGTTTCCTTGAAGTTTCTTGCCTGTTTTGGAACCCGCCGAGGAAGATTTCACTTGTAATGACCTCCGATCTTATGGGATCTGTCTTTGGCCTGGCCGGCCGGTGTGGCGGAAACCGCGCGCATGATGGCGGTGCTTCCGAACCGCTGCCGGATCGTATCCGTCGTCCGCTCCAGAGCGATTTTGCGCTCCTCGTCTCCGAACATGAGCAGCTGGTATTGATCATCGGGCACGAGGTCTCCGAGCGTGACCCCGACCTTGCGTACGGGAAGGCCGTCCCAATGCTTGCGGAACAGCAGCTGCGCCGTCTCGTAGACCGTATCGGTGAGCTGCGTGGGGTCCGGGAGTTTCATTTGGCGGTAAAAACCGCTGGGATGGTCGTAATCCGCTCCCTGACAGCCGACGGATACGACCTGGCCCTTGCGGCCTTTGGCCCGGCAGCGCTGGCATACCAGCTCGGAGAGCTCAAGCAGCACGACTTTGATTTCTTCGGCCGTCGCATAGTCGCGGGGCAGTGTCATCTGATGGCCGACGGCCTTCTGCCCCTCGTGAGTCTGAGGAGTCACCGGAGAAGGATCGATGCCGTTGGCTACCCGCCAGATGACTTCTCCGTTAATTCCCCAGCGGGCGCGAAGCCGGGCCAGAGGGGTTCTGGCCAGGTCGCCGACGGTAAGGATGCCCATACGGTTAAGATGCCGGGTCATCCGGGACCCGATCAGATACGTTTTGCTGACGGGTAGCTCCCAAAGGCTCCCAATTTCGTTTTTGGGCAGAGTGAAGATGCCCTCCCGGTTTTTCTTGGCGAAATTGTCGCAGGCCATTTTGGCGAGCACTTTGTTCTCGCTGATGCCCACCCGAGTCCATACGCCGGTTTCCTGCAGCACTTTGTGCTGGATGTCTCTGGCGATTTCGACGGGGGTGCCGAAGAGATGCAGGCTGCCCGTGACATCGAGGTACTGTTCGTCGATGCTGAACGGCTCCACGAGATCGGTGTATGTCTGCAGAATGGCCGTAATCTGCATGGAGACTTTGATGTACTCTTCCATGCGGGGACGGATGACTACGGCATCGGGGCATTTCCGGAGGGCCTCGCCGAGCCTTTCGGCCGTCGTGACGCCATGCGCTTTAGCGAGGGGACAGGCGGCCAGAATAATGCCCGAACGACGGGCGGGATCGCCCGCTACGACGACAGGCTTATCGCGGTATTCGGGATGAGCGGCTTTTTCCACGGATGCATAAAATGACTGGCAGTCCGCCAGCATGATTACACGTTTGCCTTGCTCAGGGAAGGCGGTCATCGGTAACACCTGCCATTTTTGTCGGAATGATAACATGCATTGAGATAAGGGAACTTACGTTCGTGTCTATAAATAAACCATACACGAACATTCATTCGCTTAACAACCGGTAATGTTTGCCTGCCCGGTGTTTTCGGTGCCGGATCCGGCGGCAGAATCCAGGTACGTCCCCAGCGTGGTAACGATTTCCGCGCGGATCAGCCGCCACAGTAAAGAAAACCGGTGGTGATAACCGCGGCATATGTAAGCAACGCTCAAACCATCCGTCGTGCGCCTTTGCTCGTAAATCCGGATGCCCCGCCCGCGGAACTGTTTGCGTAAAAAAGCCATGTCGGCCGTGACGCGATCCTGGATCAGGCGAAGATGGCCGATCAGCGGCTCGGGAAGTTTGCCGGAGCTTTCCAGCAGCAAAATGTTCTTTTCCAGTACGTCCAGCAGAACCGGAAGCAGCACATACCGCTTAACGAGCATGGAATCGTCACGGGTTTGCAAAGGCGGCTGCATGATGTCTCACTCCTCAGGTATGGAAACGTATGTTCTTATGTAGTATATTCAGAATAACGAACATATATTCGATTTTCAAGAAGAGAATTATTTGGCATTTTTGTGTGGAATTCGCCAGTTCAGTACTCCTTTTGCGTGTAGCCGTAAAAAAAGAGATCATGGTACAATAAAAAGAGCAACATGCCATTTATTGGGAGAGGGGACGCATCTTGCGAACATATACATACCGGCAGCTTCTGCTGGCTCTGCTCCGCAATTACCTGCTCGGCTCCGCGATTGCGGTGCTGGGAGTAGGCAGTGTTCTGATTTATTCCACACTGCGGGCGACCAATCGCGAAATGTCCGTCATGCTGGTTATCCTGGGCGTTTCGCTCTTTGTGATGATACTGGCCGAGCTAACCGTGTTTGCGCGTCAAATGAGGCCGGTCCGTGCGGTCTTTCTCAAACATAGTCCCACTCTGGGAGAAATCAAGGAAGCGTATATACGTATTCACCAGCTTCCGGTACTGGCGGTTAAGCGCATTTTCGGACCGCACTTGTTCGGAATGGTTCTGCCTGCCGTCGTGCTGGCAATCGCCGCCATCCGTATGGGCATGCTGGAAATCAGTTATTTTGACCTGACGCTTGCCGTGCTCGGCGCTCTGCTTGTAGCGTGCATGCACGCGATGATCGAATTTTTTCTGACCGCGTACTCCATCCGCCCGGCGATCCGGCATACGCACGATCTTGCCCTTCGCCTTCACGGCACAGAAGTGTCCTTGGACGGCAGAGTGCTGTTTTCAATTCGTAAAAAGTTCCAGTGGAGCGCGTTTCTGATCGGCACCTTCCCGCTTTTTCTGTATTATTTGACCGTTCAGCTCCGTCTGGTCCGGGAAGATACGTCGCTGCTGATCGATTACTGGAACTGGGACGCGATGATCATCCTGCTCGGCATTCTGTTCGCTTCGCTGGGTGCCTGGCTGCTTTCCCGGGATATCGAGCATCCCATCGGGCAGATACACAAAGTCATGGGAGAAGTCCGTGCGGGGAATCTGGCTACACATGCGCCTGATCTTTATCCCGATGAGTTTTCGCGTCTGGTAGCGGGCTTCAATCACATGGTGGAGGGTCTCCGGGAGCGGGACCGGATTAACCATGAGCTGATTTCGGGCTACTTCGCCGCGCTGGCCGCCGCGCTGGATGCCAGAGACGCCTACACGGCGGGACACTCCGAACGGGTCGCGGGGTATTCTGTCCGGATCGGCAGTCTGGCGGGATTCTCCGAACACGATTTGGAGGAGCTTCGCAAAACGGCGCTGCTGCATGACATCGGCAAGATCGGAATCAGCGATACCGTGCTGTTAAAAGAAGGGCGGCTCACGGACGACGAGTTTGCCCAGATTCAGATGCATCCGGCGCTGGGGGAGCGGATTCTGAGGCAGATAGAGCCGAAGAGCCTGATGGCTCCGTTCCTGCCGGGAGTCCGTTCCCATCATGAACGGTTTGACGGCCGGGGCTATCCGGACGGCCTGAAGGGTCAGGATATCCCCCTTTTCGGCCGGGTGATTGCGATTGCCGACGCTTACGACGCGATGACCTCGGACCGCCCGTACCGCAAAGGAATGTCCGCGGAGAAGGCGCTGTCCATTTTGAAAGAAGGAAGAGGCACGCAGTGGGACCCTCACTTCGCCACCTTGTTTATAGGCTGGCTGGAAGAAGAGAGCGGACCGGATACATCATTGGCCGGAACGGAAAGAACGCGCGAACACGCCGGCTGACTTGGCGGAATAAGGAAGACAATGGCCCTGCCGTCCGGGTAGGGAATGAACGAAGAGACACAGGTACTTTCCGCAGGGCGGAGGTGATGTGTCTTTTCGTTACACGAGGAGCCTTGAGGTCCGTGCCGGTTGCAGCGGCGGAAGAGGGGGCCCATAATTTGGAGCCCAGGCGGCCGCGGTTTTTGTTTGAATTCAATTGCCCGGTGTATTACGGTGTATTTAAACGTGTGTGAATAAGGAGGAAATGTCCATGTGCGGACGGTATACGATCACGGTAACGGTAGAGGAGCTTATGGCCCGCTTCGGCCTTTTCGATGCGCCGGGCATTCCTTATCACAATCCGAAATATAACGTAGCTCCCGGCCAGATGGTGCCGGCCGTCGTGAACGACGGCCGGAGCAACCGGATCGGCGAGCTGAAATGGGGGCTGATCCCGGAGTGGGCCAAGGATGAAAGCGCCGGCGCCAAAATGCTGAATGCCCGCGCGGAGACGGCCGCGGACAAACCCGCTTACCGCATCCCTTTGCGCCGCAAGCGGTGTCTTATTCCGGCCGACGGTTTTTACGAGTGGAAGCGGGAAGGGGGGCGCAAGCAGCCTATGCGTATCCGGCTGAAGGACGGCGGTTTGTTTGCGATGGCCGGTCTCTACGACACCTGGCTTTCGCCGGACGGCCGGCGCGTCAGTACCTGTACCGTGCTGACGACGGCACCGAACCCGCTCGTGGCGGAAATTCATGACCGGATGCCGGTTATTTTGCGGCGGGAGGACGAGGCTTTCTGGCTGGACCGGCAGATTCAGGATCCTGCCGATCTGCTGTCTTTGCTGCAGGCCTATCCGGCCGCGGAGATGGAGGCGTACCCGGTTTCGCAGCTGGTCGGGAACGTGCGCAATGACAGTCCGCGGCTGATCGAACCGGTCGTGCCTCCGGAAAGTCCCGTACAGGAAGGATGGCTGCTGTAAGAAGCGGCCTGAAACAGGCCCACCCGGCTGCAGGATTAAAAAACGCCCGGCACTGCCGGGCCAAACACCCGAAAAAAGCGGGGATCCTCGTGTAAAGGATCCCCGCTTTTTCGATTGATTTACTCCGCGGCAGGTTCGGTTTTGCCTGCCGGATCTTTTTTCCGTTCGGTCAGTCTGATTGTCGGTACGGCCACCGTAAGCACGGCTCCCAGTATAATGAAAATCAGCGCGAACAAGTAGACGGAATGCAGAGAGGAGACGAGCGAATTTTTCAGAATCGGAGCAATGGTTTTCAAAAACTCCGCGGGCATCTCCTTCATAGCTTCCGGGCTGAACAGGAACGAATACAGTCCTTGCGGATTCGTATGAATCATCTCCGTAAATTTGGCCGTCAATTCCTTCGCCTGTTCGGGCAGCTTTTGCAGCACGGGGACAAGCGTGTCCGTCAACTGGCTGGTCGATTTATGATTCATAATCGCCCCGAGGATGGTCATCCCGAACGTTCCGCCGATGGAACGGAAAAACTGGCTCGACGATGTGACGACCCCGAGCTCCGATTTCGGGAACGATTCCTGGAGCACAAGCGTTAGGATCGGCATCACAAGCCCCATGCCGAGACCGATGACGAGCATAATCATCGTAGCGGTAAGCTTCGTCGTGTCAATGCTCATCGTGGTCAGGAGCAGGAATCCGGCCGCCATCACGATCATGCCGATGCTGATTTGGACTTTCGGACCGATCTTGTAGACGATCTGACCGCCTATGATACTGGCAATGATCATCGTAATCATCATCGGGGTCATGATGGTACCGGACGCCGAGGCGCTGACACCGACAACCCCCTGCATGAAGAGCGGCACGAAAATAATGGCGCCGAACATCCCGATGCTCATCAGAAAACCGATGCCGTTGAGCACGGTAAACGTGCGGTTTTTAAACAAACGGACCGGAAGGATCGCTTCCTCCGTACGGGATTCGATAATAATAAAAGCGGTGATGGAGATGACGGCGAGAACGAACAGGCCGATAATCTGCCAGGACAGCCACGGATACTCGCTGCCCCCGAAGCTGAGACCGAGCAGGAGACTGACGACCCCGACAATCATGGTAAACATGCCGGCTACGTCAAACTTGACGGGCCCTTGTGTCTTATGTTTGCTGAGGCCCATGGCGATAAAGATAACGGCGATAATCCCGACGGGCAGATTAATGTAGAACACCCATCTCCAGTTGAGGCCGTCCACGATCCATCCGCCGATCTGCGGACCGATTACGGATGCGAGACCGTACAGGGCACCGAAAACACCCTGCCATTTGGCACGCTGCTTGCCCGTAAACAAGTCTCCGATAATAATCATCGCCATCGGCATCATAATGCCGCCGCCGATACCTTGAATGCCGCGGTAGACGATAAGCTGAGTCATGCTGTCGGTCGTTCCGCAAAGCGCGGAGCTCACCATAAATATAATAAGCCCCGTCACATAGACGACACGCCGGCCGAGAAGGTCGGCCAGTTTACCGGCAATCGGCACAACCGCGGTAGACGTCAGCATGTAGGCGGTAGTCAGCCATGTCATATAACCGAGCCCGCCGAGCTCACCGACGATACGCGGCATAGCGGTACCCACGATCGTTCCTTCGAGGGCTCCGAACAGCATGGCGATAATCAGACCCGCGATCAGCATGCCGCGGTGTTTGGTCATATCTTGTTGTTCCTTTTCCAGTTGAAGTGTTTCTCCCATCGTTTAAACTCCGTTTCTTTCTATGATTTGCAGCAATTTCCGCTGCCGTCATTTTCATCTCCGGCAATGTTTTGCAGTTTTTCGGAAATTTTCATCAGCGACTCCAGCTCGTCCTGGTCGAGCCGCGAATAATACTGTTTGATGACTTCGAAAGTTCTCTGCTTCGCTTCTTTAAGCACACTTTGCCCGTGTTCCGTAAGAGATACCATGACGACACGGCGGTCATTCTCATCGTGATGCCGGACGACAAGCTTGTTCTGTTCCATCCGGTCGATCATAACCGTAATGGCACTGGGCTTTACTTCCATCATTTCAGCCAGCTGGGTGATTTTTCCGGGTCCGGTCTCCGCGATCCAGTTCAGCACATGAAATTGCGGACCGGTCAGCCCCATTTCTTTAAAATGAGACATCTGAGGCCCGATCCTGCGGTAAAAGGACATGGTGGCCCGTAAAATTCGAGCTACGTAATCTTCGTTATCTAGCACGGAAGATTGTCTCCTCCTCTCCATTCAAAAAAATATGTTCATTGTTTATTATTTAAACTATATAAATATTAAGTGCTATATATAAAAAAGTCAATCGCACGGTTTATAAAAAGCGGAGCGCCTTGCCGGAAAAGAAGCAAAACGCTGTCCCGATGTGCTACAATGAAGAAAGCAGGTATAGTTGCGGAGGGTATAGATGAGAACGACGATAAACCAACACAGAAAACCGGCATGGATCGGTTTCCTGCTGGGCCTGCTGACTGCCTGCATCCTGATCGGACAAGCTTACGCTTTTCTCTGGACGGAGCAGCAGAAGGCGAACAGCCGGAACCATCTGTTCTGGGATTCGTATTTAAACGCCATGTACGGCGTTGATAAAAATTGGTCTTCCGTAATTAAACAATTCAAACAAGATTCAGACCCGCAGCGCTTGGCCGCAGATGCCGGTCTTCGCCTGTACAATGCCGATCAGAAGCTGCTCTTCGACGCGGCCGCAACGTCTTCATCCGATAAGGAAGACGTTACGGCCGCCGGCATCGACTTGAGGACCGTTAAGGACGGTAACCGGACTCTGGGTTATTATAGTTTGCCCGCAGCGCCGTTTCATCATCCGGAGCCGCCGTTCTGGGCCGCGGTATTGGCTGGCTCCCTGCTCGTCGGAGGGGCCGCCGGTCTCTACCTGAAGCGGGGAGACAAGCGGTTCCAGACGATGCTGGACCGCATCCTCTTCCGCCTTTCCGTTCTGGCGAGGGAAGACGGATCCGGACTTTCTTTCAGGCGGGGCAAAATAAACGACGGTACGGACATAAACGCCAGAACGGCGGAAGCGGATGCCCTGCTTACGGGCGTCGAGGACAAGCTGCGGCAGATGGAAACCGTGCGTCCGCGCATGGTCGCCGATCTGACCCAGGAGCTCAGGCGCCCGCTTACGGTGCTCCGCTCCAGCCTGGAGCAGGCGCAGATCGAAGAGAAGAGGCTCACGACCGATAAGGCGGCCGCACTCTTCGAGGAAGTCAGCCTTATGTCGGCGCTCGTGAACGACATGCAGCAGCTCATGCTCGCCGAATCCGGCCATCTGGAGCTGGAGCGGCAGTGGTTCTCGCTCCGGGCGAGCCTCGATCCGCTGATCGCCCGGCTGGAAACGGAGGCCCGGGCTTCCGGCATCGAGCTGCGCTATTCGCCGTCCCGGGAGGTCAGCCTGTACGGCGACCGCCACAAGCTGGAGCAGGCTTTCGGCCATCTGATCGGGAACGCCGTGCGGTTGGCCCGTTCGTCGGCAGCCGTGTCGGTCACCGTTAACGATCTGGAAGTGACCGTCACTGTCCGTGATGACGGGGCCGGCCTTGCGCACGACGAGATTCCGCATCTGTTCGAACGCTTTTACCGGACCGCGTATCCGTCGGCCGCCGCGGCTTCCGAACCGGGGCTGGGCTTCGGGATGGCTCTGGTCAAACAGTATGTGGAGGCCCATAACGGAAGTGTCCGGGTCACAAGCGAAGCGGGTCAGGGAACGTCTTTTACCGTCCGTCTGCCTATATTTACCGGCACGTAATCCGGATACCACAAAGGCTGCGGGCATACCTTCAAATGAGGAGGGACGACGATGAGCTACCTTAAATTGCTGCAAATTTACGAAAATGACGGTATGACGCCTAAACGCGCCACCTCATTCCGATATGATCAAATGCTCGGAACCATCCTGCAGGAAATGAAGCCTACGGAAGTGGGCCATTCCATGGTGCTCTGCCGGGTGGACGATTTCCGGTCTTTCCAGACAACCCGGGTTCAGGCCATCGACCGGGACGGTGCCGAGTTCCGGGTGCTCACCCGGAACACGATTTACCACTTCGAAGTCGTGGAGAGCCGGAACGCTTCGCCGGCTTCGCGCCGTGCGTTATGCGAAACCTCTTCGTGAAACCGAGACCGGTCACAGACATCGCCAAAACGTATGCGGTGCCCGGTTAAGCGATACCGAACCGCGTGTGAGCGAGAAGCTTGCACGATATGCCAAAACGCCTCTCAACCCGGTTTAACGGGCTGAGAGGCGTTTTTGTTATGTCAGGCGCAAGTCAATCGCCGGTATTCCGTGCCGCCGCGGCAGCGGGACTCTTTTCGCTGAAAAAGAATTTCATCATCGGCGGTGTGACGATGGTGGTCACGAGAACGACCACGACAATGACCGCGAACATTTCTTCGGAAAGCAGTCCCGACTCCTGACCGATGGCGGCAATAATCAGGGCGACTTCGCCGCGGGATACCATGGCCGCACCGATGGCCAGAGAGCTGCGCCACTTGAACCCGGCGAGTCTGGCGCCGACGGCGGAACCGGCAAGCTTCGTCGCGATGGCCAGAAGACTGAGCATCACGATAAGCCCGATCGAAGAGGAAATTCCCTGGAATTGCACGGTAACTCCGATAGACGTGAAAAAAACCGGAACGAAGATGGAGTAACCGATCGTCTCCACTTTTTCGAACACTTCGTGCTTGAAATTCGTCAGGCTTATGGCGACTCCGGCGATATAAGCGCCGATGATGGCTGCGACTCCGGCATATTCCGCCATATAGGCGTAACCGAAGCAGATAATGAGAGCGGCGGAGATTACCGTTTCCGTAACTCGCAGGGGAGCGAATTTTTTCAAGATCCAAGGGACCGCTTTCCAGGCGAAAAGAAGAGCAAGCGCGAAGAAAACGACTTTTTTCACGACAATCATGCCGAGGTTGACGTCTCCGCCCGCCATGCTCATCACAAAAGCGAGCGCGATAATGACCAGCACATCGTCAATGACGGCCGCTCCGAGGATCGTCGTCCCTTCCCTGGATTTCAGCTTGCCCATCTCCTTGAGTGCCTGAACCGAGATGCTGACGCTGGTCGCGGACAGAAGAAGGCCGAGAAAGGAAGCTTCCAGCGGAGATTGATTCAGCAGGATGCCGGCGAGATAACCGAGGCCGAACGGGACGATAATGCCGGCTACCCCGACGTAACCGGAGGCTTTGCCCGTACGTTTAAACTCCTCCGTATCGGTTTCGAGGCCCGCGATGAACATCAGCAGAATGACCCCGATTTGACTGATTTCCTGCAGCACGTCCGTATTCGTCACAAGGCCGAGAAGATTGGGTCCCAGCACAATCCCGATAAGAAGCTTTCCCAGAACCGAAGGCTGACCTAGCCTTACGCTGATGTCCCCGGCCAGTTTCGATGCAAGCAGAATAATAGCAAGTTGAAAAATTAGCACGTACCGCCTCACACTCCTTGTTGTCTTATTGTAGTCCCGGAAGCCGTAAAAGCATACAAAAAGAGCCCGTTACCAAAACCCGCTGTGTAGACACAGCAAGGCCTTGGTGACAGGCTCCTCCGGGAACTGCAATTTTAAGTTGCTATAATTATACACCGGTGACGGACGAAAAGCAATGGAAACAGGTGGGATAGACAGATGACAGGCCGGTGAGCCATTTTTCGCAAGATGCCCAAGATTGTGGTACAATTTAGGAAATAAGGTTGGGAAAGGAAGGCGCCTGCATGAAAATAGTTAAGGAAGCAATGGGTTGGGCCGGGTCTATCGGCATTTCGTTTGTTCTCGTCCTGTTTATCGGTATTTTCGTTTTTCAGCCCTACAAAGTTGACGGACATTCCATGGACCCTACGCTTCAAGATAAAGAGCGGATATATGTCTCCAAGCTGGTACATACCTTCGCCCAGGAACCGGAATACGGGGACATCGTCGTCATCGACAGCCGGGTGGACCGTCCTCGTACATTTAAGGACAGCTTGATGGAACAGCCGGTCATTCAGATGATTGCGGGAAGCGCGAATAAGAAAACCTTTTACGTCAAAAGAGTGATCGGCAAAGCGGGGGACGTTCTGGAATTCAAAGATCATCAGGTGTACCGGAACGGACAAGCGCTTGAGGAGCCGTATATAAAAGAAACGATGGAGTTCGTTTCCGATCAGAAGTGGACAGTGCCGGAAGGCCATGTTTTCGTGATGGGAGATAACCGCAACGACAGCGAGGACAGCCGGGACATCGGATTTATCCCGCTTGGTCATGTGATGGGAGTCAAAAAACTGCCATAACCGGTTGCGGAAGCATCGGCAAAGATCAGTTTTACGAACGGCGGCTGAGACCGGAAAGGAGGTTATTATGAGAACGCCTACGGACGATCAGGCATGGTACAGTTATCCGGGAATGGTGGCCGTCGTGACTTCACGTTACGGCGGTCGGCAAAACGTGATGGCCTCCGGGTGGCACACCTACATAGGCTCCTCTCCCGGTATATACGGCATTTCTTTAAGGAAAGAGACCCATACCTATGCTCTAATAGAGAAGAGCGGCGTGTTCGGCGTTCATTTTCTGCCGGGTTCGAAGTCGGAGCTCATCCAAGCGGTGGGAACGTTCAGCGGAAGAGACATGGACAAGTACAAGGAATTCGGAATCGCTTATGACAACGGACTGCTGGCGGATATTCCTGTTTTGAAGGATGCCTACTATGCTTATGAGTGCAGAGTCACGGATATCCGGACTTACGGGGATCATGAATGGATTGCGGGAGAAATTCTCCAGCGGTATAAGGACGAAGACTTGTTTTTGGACAACGGCCTGTCCGATTTGGGCAAGCTTCAGATTCCTTTGTACATGGGAAGGTCCACCTACCGTATCGTGGAGGAGAACACGAAAGAAGCGAAGCATCTGTTCGGATAAGATTTTTTGTGTACAGTTGATAAAACAAACCGCCCCGTTTAACGAGGGCGGTTTTGTCTGGTTTGCCGCTTGTTCCAACATACCCCGGCATTAAGCAGGAGCTGCCCTGTCGTCGGGCAAATACTCAACGGACCGCTTTTTGAAAGAGGCTGATGTAAAAGTCCGGAGCGACTTCCACGTCCCGTTCATGCTTGTAGCCGTTTTTCAAATATAAATTTTTCGCCGGAACGTTGTCCTTGCCCGTCGCTACGTTAATCAGGGACATGTGGCCCATGTCGGATTCCAGCGTGTTTAAAAGCTTCTGGGCGATACCCTTCTTGAAATGATCCGGGTGGACGACCATCCGGCAAATCGTGACCGTTTCTTCTTCGACCGTGCAGGAAACGGCTCCCGCGAGCTGATTGTCCAGGAAATAACCTCTAAACTGTTCGCCGCATGTCAGAAATTGTTCGAAAGTCTCTTTTAACGGCGGAATCTCATAGAAATCGATAAGTTTAGCTTCGATTAAGTAAGAGGCCCGCTGTAATTCATACAGATTGCGTACGAGCTCCGTGTCGTTAAAATCTAAGATTGTAATAAAGCCTTCATTCAAAATAGGTCACCTCATGGATTGTTAGGAGTAGTCTCTATCATACGGAGCGGGGATTTTAAATTAAAGAGGAGCGTTTCATTATAACGAATTTTTCCAATGGAATTAGTATCCATATAACAAATATAAAATGGAAAAACCCCGTGCCGAATGGTACGGGGGCCTTTTTTAGATAGAAGTATCAACTTGGAACTCAACTTTTTTATAACCGTTCAGCTTATCCATAGATACGAACTGAACAGTTTTACTTTCCCCTTTTTTCAATCCTTCGACGCCGCCTTGTGCAATCCCCAGACGTTTTTCGTCTTTATCATAAAGTACTGCACTCAGCACGGCTGCTTGAATATCTTTATCTCCGGTATTTTGTACTTTAGCTGTTACCATCCACATTCCGGCCGATTCTTTTACGGATACGCCCGTGATTTTAAACTCTCCCGCAGTATATTCGCCTTCGCTTTCTTTCGCTTTAGGAGCTTCGGAAGGCTTAGGTGTAGCTTCCGGAGTTGCTTTAGGAGTTTCGCTGGGAGCGGAACTAGCAGCAGGTGGTGTTTCGGCAGATGTTTTGGCCGGTTGCTCAGAACTGCAGCCAGCGGCTAAAACTAAGGCGGCAACAGATACAAAAAGAATCTTTTTCATTTTTCCCCCTATGAACATAAACCATATTTAAATACAATTGCTAGTTTAGCAGATAGAGGGAATTATATCCATATGATTTGAGACTTTCTGTTATCGGTCATCCTGTTTATGTAGAAATTTATGAAACAGTAACGCTTGCAGGATTGAGCGAAAATCCTCTTACTCCCGCCGGTCCTCTTGGGTGTCAGTCCATTCATATAAGTCATCCATATAACAATTGAGGATTATTGCGGCTTCCCTGGTTTTAACTAAAGATAAGCGCCTCTCACCATGGACAACTTTAGAAACGAAGGAATCTGAAAGGTTTAATCGTTGGGCCAATTGTGCTTGTGTCATACCTTTACTGCCGAGGAGTTCGGGCAAGCGGCTTCTCCCAATACGGAGCGCCAAAGAAAGGACCTCCTTCATGGAACAATTCATTTGGATAAATTGTATCACGCTTATTTCAAGCAGGTAAACGGCCATGGGGACTAGACGCGTATCTATAGAAGAAACAAATTTTTTAATTGTGAAAAAACTATACCTAAAGGTCTATAAATAAAAATCGGCCCCCGTATCACTACGAGGGCCTTTCATGGGAGAGGAGAAACCGGACGAAGAGCTTATGGGGAAACGTAAGTCTTCTCCGCGGTTGTCTACGACACTTTTGATGTCGATAATTCAATCATATCCGAAAAAAAGACAGGCTATACACGGACAGGAAATTTTTATTTTTCAAAGCCCTTTTGTGCAACGAACAAAGATTGTGGTACGATAACAGAAAACCGACAAGAACAATACAGTGGGGAATTTAGCGTATGAGAGTGATTTCTGGAAGTGCCCGGGGCCGTTCCTTAAAGGCCGTACCCGGGATGAGCACGCGTCCGACGACCGATAAGGTCAAGGAGGCGATCTTTTCGATGATCGGGCCTTATTTTGACGGAGGCACGGGACTGGATCTGTTCGCCGGAACCGGCGGTCTCGGGATCGAGGCTTTGAGCCGGGGGCTGGACACGTGCATATTTATCGACCTGGAGAAAAAAAGTTTGGACACCGTGCGCCACAATCTGGAGGTTACCGGATTGACGGACCGTGCGGAAATATACCGCAATGATGCGGGACGCGCACTGAAGGCTCTGGAGAAACGGGGAAAGCGGTTCGGGCTTGTTTTCCTGGACCCGCCTTACCGGTTTAAAATTACCGGAGAACTTATGCAAAAAATGAAGGGATCGGGACTGCTCGAGCAGGGGGCGACGATCGTGGTGGAACATGACGCCGCGGACAAGCTTCCTGAGGATTTCGAGGGTTTTGTCATGCAGCGGCGAGCCGATTACGGGGATACGGCCGTGACTTTGTACACCTTTGAAGACACCGGGCTGAACTGAACCGAACAGAAGAAGGAGCTGACACAGCTGTGCATCAGGAAAAACCACGCTTGAAAATAGCGGTTTATCCGGGAAGCTTCGATCCCGTGACGAACGGCCATTTGGACATTATCCGCCGGGCGGCAAAAGTTTTTGATAAATTAATCGTAGCCGTACTGAACAACACGTCAAAAAATCCTTTGTTTTCTCTCGAAGAACGTATCGAACTTCTGACGAAAGTGACGAAGGACATTCCGAACGTCGAGGTGGACGGGTTCCGGGATCTATTGATCAACTATATGGAATCCAAAGATGTACATATTATTGTCCGGGGACTCCGTGCGGTCTCCGATTTCGAATACGAGCTGCAGACTGTCGACGATGAACAACAAACTGAACGAAGAAGTGGAAACGTTCTTTATGACCTCTTCACCCCAGTACTCCTTCCTCAGCTCCAGCATTGTAAAAGAAATTGCCCGTTTTCACGGCCCGGTTTCCCATTTCGTGCCGCAGGAAGTGGAAGAAGAGCTGAAACTGAAATTTGCCGCAAGCACGCGGCAACCGTAGAACAAGGAAGGCTGCCGGGTGCAGGCTTCCTCTCTCTTTTGCGGGCTTGTCAGGCTTTAGGGCCCGCATGGAGTGCGCGCTGCGAGCGTACATGCAAAGCATAGGAGAGGACGCAGGCCGCGGCCAGAACGAGCAGAAGAATGCCAAGCTGCGCGAAGGCAGGCATCCAAACGCCCGAGAAAGAGAGCAAAGGCCACTCCTCCGCCCTTGCCGCAGGGGCTAGAGTTCCCGAAACTTCGAGCGTTTGCCGCGCGGAGGGCGCATAGGGGAACAGTCCGCTTGTGAAGCGCCATAACAGAAGCACCAGCACGTATGAAAAGCAGGCGTGCAGCAGGCGCGCCATCAGAAAGGGCAGATACCGCAGACCCGCGCCGTAGGCGGCGCTCAGGGCCTGTGCGTGGGAAGACAACCCGCCGAACCCGAGAAAAGCCGCGATTAAAGCGAGTTTGATGCTCTGGGGCAATGCCTGCTCTCCCGCCGCGGCGTGAGCGCCCAAGTGCAGCTCGAACAAGCCGGAGGCGAGATGATGCAGCAGGTCGGGCCCGACGGGCAGTCCGAGGAGCCCTCCGGCGGCTTGCAGCATCTCCGGCATCGTTATTAGGTGAATAATGACGGAGAAAATCATAATATAGCCGCCGACGACCATCAGCGACTGCACCGAAGCCGTCACGGCCTCGCCGAGCAGCTGGCCGAACGCGCGGCCGTCCTCGCTGCGGGCGTGGGCCAGGCTGCCTGCGGCCTGCCGCCACAGGGAGGCGCCGGAAGCCCGGCTGACCTCCCCGCGGCGCTTCGCGGGTGGGGCCTCGGCGCCGCGGCCGGGCGCTGACGCGTCCGCCCGCCAGGCACGCTCCCGCGCCTCGCCGGGGCCCGCGTGCGTGCGGGCAGGCTCCGCGCCCGCCCCGCCGGCGGCTTCACGCGAATCCCCGGCTCCGTCCGCGGATTCGGGCTGCCCCGGCTCTGCAGCGCCCGCCGGCTTCTTCGGAGGCGGCAGCACGAAGCCGAGCAGCAGCGCGCCGCCGTAGTGCACGCCGGCCAGCAGCAGCCCCAGGCGCGGGCTGTGCAGGAACCCGGTGCCGATCACGGTGACGATCAGCACCGGGCTTGCCAGATGCGACAGCGCCAGGAGGCGCTCGCCTTCCCCGTGCGTAAGCAGCTCCCGGCGGCGGAGCTTGGCCGTGAAGTGGGCGCCGCCCGGGAAGCCGCTCAAAGCTCCTGCGGCAAGCGCCAGGCCGCCCGCGCCCGGAAGGCGGAGCAGGAGCCGCGCGAGCGGCTCCAGCAGGGTGCCGAGGGCGTGAACGACACCGAAACCGAGCAGCAGCTCGGTAAGAATCATAAACGGCAGCAGCGCCGGGAATACGATATTCCACCAGATCGTGATGCCCTCCAGGGATGCCTGGAGCGCCTTGTCCGGAAAAGCGATAATCGACGCGACCAGAGCGGCCGCAAGACTGCCGAGCAGCAGCGTGGTACGATACCCGCCGCCGCGGTGCGTTAGGGATTTCGGCATGTAAACACCTCGATTCGTTTGCTACATGTGTACGCCGGACCGAAGATGTTTAGACCAAGCCCGCCCCGCATACACTAACAAACATCCATTCTCCGATTTTCGGAAACGGAACGGGAGGGAGCCCTTTAAAATGACTGACAAAAATTATGAAAACCAGCGTTACAACGACGAGCAGGAACAAGAAGAACGCGAACGGGAAACGGATTACGGCAGCGGAGCCGATGAAGAGGTTCGGGAGAGGCCCGTTATCCGCCGGGCGCATCCGCAGAGGCGTTCCAGGCGTTTTTTTACGTCGCTTCTTGTCGGCTTTCTCTGTTTCGTTATCCTGTTTTACGTTCCTCTGCCCTTTTTTATCTATATGCCCGGTACGGCTGAGGCCGTCCATCCGATGGTCAGTGTCCCCAAGAGCGATAACACCGATGAGAAAGGCTCGCTTATGCTCGTTACGGTCCGGGTGGCCAATGCGAACGTAGTAACGTATCTGTGGTCCCTGGCCAACAAATACGACGAACTCCAGCTCAAGAAAGATGTCCTCCGGGGGATGTCCGAGAAAGATTACAGCCAGCAGCAGCAATTTGTCATGCTCACTTCCCAAAGCGACGCGATTCAGACCGCTTACAAGAAAGCGGGCGTTCCTTTCCATATAAAAGGAGAAGGTGTGATGGTCACGGGCCTCTCGCCGGGTCTTCCCGCAGAGAAAGTGATGCAGGCCGGAGACAAGGTCACCAAAGCGGACGAGAAGGAAATCAAAACTTCTCAGGACCTTTTCGCCTTTCTGGAAAACAAGAAAGAAGGGGACACGGTTACGCTAACCTTTATCCGCGGAGATAAAGAGATGACGGCGCCGCTCACGCTGGCCAAGCTGCCGCCCGATAAAGACACCGGCAAGAGCCGTGTGGGTATCGGGATTACGATGGCCGAAATGCAAAGCGTCCAGGCGGACGATCCTTCCAAGCAGGTTACCATCAAAGCGGGTGAAATCGGCGGCCCCTCGGCCGGTCTGATGTTTTCCCTGGAGATTTACAACCAGCTGCTTCCCGAAGACATCACGAAGGGGCACAAAATCGCGGGAACCGGGACGATCGATACGGAAGGGAAAGTCGGCGTTATCGGCGGAATCAAGCATAAAGTCATCGCGGCGGACCGCGAAGGAGCGGAGATCTTTTTTGCTCCCCAGGATCTCAAAACAGACAAAGGCACGATCTACAATTATACCGAAGCTTTGGCCCGGGCCAAGGAAATCGGAACGAAGATGAAGATCGTTCCCGTCGCGACGATGGACGATGCCCTAAAGTATTTGGCGGAGCTTCCTCCGAAATGATTGACAAACCGGAAGATTAATAGCTATAATTATCTTTGTTTGTTTGAGGTGATAAAACATGTGGATTCAACTGAAAGAAATTATGGCCAAAGGACAGCCTGTTGCCATCCGCGAATCGCTTAACGGCGAGGCGCTGCTGAAGGGCCGCAAGGATATTTTGTCCGCAGGACCGATCGTCACGGATCTGGAGGCGAAACCGGCGTCCGACGTCGTGGAAGTAACCGGCCGTGTTTCCGTCGAGCTTGAGTTTAGCTGTTCCCGTTGTTTGACTCCGTTCAAGCAGACGTTGAACATTCCCTTTCGGGAAATTTTTACTTCGAAGCCGGAAGTGGAAGCTCAGGCTTCCGAGGATGAGGACGAGATCATCCATCTGGTGCGCGAAGATAAAGTGGAATTGAACCCTTACATTGAAGAGAATATACAGCTTGAGCTGCCGCTCGCGCCGGTTTGCCGGGAAGACTGCAAAGGGCTTTGTCCCGAATGCGGAACGAACCGAAACGAACGCGACTGCGGCTGCAAGAACGAACGGATCGATCCAAGACTGGCCGGTCTGGCTGATTTTTTCAACTCGTAGGGATATGGGGATTACGTTAAGGAGGTGGAATTCATGGCAGTACCGTTCAGAAAAACATCCAAAACCCGCCGCGACAAGCGCCGTACCCACTTCAAATTGGAAGTTCCGGGCATGGTTAAGTGCGAGCAGTGCGGAGAACTGAAACTTTCTCACCGCGTTTGCAAAAACTGCGGCACATACAAAGGCAGAGAAATCGTACAAGCTTAATTTTATTAGGCTGACAAATAGTACTTCATCTTAGGTGAGGTGCTATTTTTTTTGCCCAAAAGCCGGGAGTGCTATAAGGTGAAAGGAGGACCGGAGCGGATTTGTCCGCAAGGCTTCCCTTTTGCACGCAAATTATATATACTACTTTTAGTACTAGGTAATAAGAGGAGGCCATATTACCGGCCGCCTCCACAAGCAGGGTGGTGCTTGTCATCGAACGTCTTCCGAAACGCACTCGTCAGCAGCAGCTGCTGCAGGCAATTGAAGATAATCCGTTTCTGACGGATGAAGAATTAATGCGCAAGTTTCAAGTTAGCATTCAAACCGTTCGACTGGACCGTCTCGAGCTGGGGATACCCGAGCTGCGCGAACGGATCAAGCATATGGCGGAACGCTCCTACGATCAGGTTCGTTCTCTGCCCATTGATGAAGTGATCGGGGAAATCATCGATCTGCAGCTCGACAAGAGCGGCATTTCCATGTTCGAACTGACCGAAGATCATGTTTTTTCCCGTACCAAAATCGCGCGCGGGCATCATATTTTCGCCCAGGCCAATTCGCTCGCCGTTGCGGTAATCAACGATCCGATCGCGCTTACCGCTTCGGCCGACATCCGGTTTATCCGCTCCGCCATGCTTGGCGAGAAATGTATCGCGAAAGCGTACGTTAAGTCCCTGTCGAAGGGGAAAGCCAAGGTGGACGTGCAGACGTTTATCGGAGACGAAGTTGTTTTCGAAGGCAGCTTCGTCATCTTTCACTCCAAGAAAGAACAACTACGAACAGAAGGTGGGCAAGCCAATGCGGATCGCAATTGACGCAATGGGCGGCGACCACGCCCCGGCAATCGTCGTGGAGGGAGCTCTGGCGGCAGCCAAGGAATGGACCGATGTCGAGCTTCTGCTCGTCGGCGATTCGGCGAAGATCGAGGCGCTGCTTACGGAGCGCCCCTCGAATCTGCGTGTCATTCACGCTTCCGAGATCATCGAAGCCGAAGACGAGCCTGTCCGGGCCGTCCGCCGCAAGAAAGACGCCTCGATGGTCGTCGCCGGCCGGCTGGTCAAGGAAGGCGGAGCCGACGCGATGATTTCGGCCGGCAACACCGGCGCCCTTATGACGACGGGTCTTCTCGTAGTCGGCCGGGTGCCCGGCATCGAACGCCCGGCTCTCGCGCCGATGATCCCGACGCTGGACGGCAACGGTGTTCTCGCGCTTGATCTGGGCGCGAACATGGACTCCAGTCCCGAAAACCTGCTCCAATACGCCATTATGGGAAGCATTTACAGAAGCAAGGTTCACGGCATGGACCGTCCGCGCGTAGGTCTGCTTAACATCGGCACGGAAGCGAAGAAAGGCAATGAGCTGACGAAGGCGGCATATCCGCTGCTGGAGCAAGCTCCCGTACATTTCGTGGGCAACGTTGAGTCCCGCGATATTCTCCGCGCCGAATGCGACGTTATCGTCTGCGACGGATTTGCCGGCAACATTATGCTCAAAACGCTGGAGGGAGCGGCCTCGGCCATCTTCTCCGCTTTGAAAACCGAGTTCACCCGTACGACGCTGACCAAACTGGCCGCGGCCGTACTGAAGCCGGGCTTGTCCGCTTTCAAGGGCAAGCTGGATTATACGGAGCACGGGGCGGCTCCCCTGCTCGGATTAAGCGGGCTCGTGCTGAAAAGTCACGGCTCGTCCGACGCGAAGGCGATCAAGAACGCCGTGCGCCAGGCGAGAACGGCGCTCCAGAACGACCTGGTCGGCGCAATCGCTACGGAAATCAAGAACGGGAAGTGAGTGGTCCTAATGAATGGCATTCCTGTAGGCATTCTGGGCACGGGTAAATATGTGCCCGATCGGGTTTTAACGAATCAGGAGCTTGAAACGATGGTGGAGACGAACGATGAATGGATCGTGACGCGCACCGGAATCCGGGAACGGAGAATGGCGGCTCCCGAGCAGGCAACCTCAGATCTGGCATTGGAAGCATCGCGCATTGCGCTTGAGAAGGCGGGAATTACGGCGGATCAGCTCGATTTGATCATCGTGGCTACCGTCACGCCGGATATGGCGTTTCCATCGGCTTCCTGCATTCTTCAGGAGAAGCTGGGCGCCAAGAACGCGGCGGCTTTTGACTTGGCCGCAGCCTGCGCCGGTTTTATCTACGGATTGGCCAACGCGTCCAATTTTATAGCGAACGGTGTTTACAAGTATGCCCTGGTCATAGGAGCGGATACCTTGTCGCGGATCACGGACTATACGGACCGCAACACGTGCATTTTGTTCGGCGACGGAGCCGGCGCGGTCGTGATCGGCGCGGTTCCGGAAGGACGCGGGTTCAAATCCTTTGAACTGGGAGCCGACGGCTCCGGTGCGGAACTTCTTAAGATCGCCGGCGGCGGCTCACGCAATCCGGCATCCCCGGAAAGTCTCGACCAGCGTCTTCACTATATCTATATGGCCGGCAGCGAAGTGTTTAAGTTCGCGGTACGCATCATGGGATCGGCCGCGGAAGAAGCGCTCCGCAAAGCGGGACTTCACAAAAACGATATCGATCTGCTGATTCCTCACCAGGCCAACATCCGGATTATCCAATCCGCGCTCAACCGTCTGGACCTGACCGAGGATAAATGCATGATCAATCTGGACCGCTACGGCAATATGTCGGCGGCTTCCATTCCGGTAGCGCTGGCGGAGGCTGCGGATCAGGGCCGTCTTAAAGAAGGCGATACCACGGTGCTGGTCGGTTTCGGCGGCGGTCTGACCTGGGGAGCGTCCGTACTGGTCTGGTAAAATAGCGGAAGGGGAATTCTGACGTTTATGGGCAAGATAGCTTTTGTATTTCCGGGACAGGGAGCCCAGTCCGTCGGCATGGGGAAGGATGCTTATGACGCTCATGAAGGAGCGAAGCGCGTCTTTGACGAGGCCGACAAGGCACTGGGATACTCCTTATCCTCTCTCATATTCGAGGGGCCCGAGGATGAACTGAAAATCACGTATCATACACAACCCGCTCTGCTTACCGCGAGTGTGGCTTATCTGGAAGTGTTCCGTCAAAAAGGCATCGTGCCGGACTTTACGGCCGGTCACAGCCTGGGCGAATATTCCGCACTGGTAGCCTCGGGCGTGCTCGGCTTCGAGGATGCCGTGCGCACCGTGCGTGCACGCGGCGAGTTTATGGAGCAGGCCGTGCCGGACGGGCTCGGCGCAATGGCTGCCGTATTGGGAGCCGAGCGCGGGGCGCTGGACGAGCTTTGCCGCTCCGTCAGCGGAGAGATCGGCGCAGTCGAGCTGGCCAACATCAACTGCCCGGGCCAGATCGTCGTTTCCGGCACCCGTGAAGGCGTGCAGGCGGTCGTGGACCGCGCCAAAGAAATCGGCGCGAAACGGGCGATTCCGCTCGAAGTGAGCGGACCGTTCCACTCCTCGCTGATGAAACCGGCGTCGGAGAAGCTGGCGGACGTGCTTGCGGGCCTCAGCCTGCAGGAAGCTGCCGTGCCCGTCGTGGCCAACGTTACGGCGCGTCCGGTTACTTCGCCGGATGAGATCCGCGATCTTCTAGTCCGCCAGGTATATTCTCCGGTGCTGTGGGAGGACACTGTCGCGTGGCTAATCGAGCAGGGAGTGGACACCTTCGTCGAGATCGGCTCGGGGACCGTGCTCGCCGGTCTGATCAAGAAAGTCAGCCGGAGCGTGAAAATCGTTTCCGTCAACAGCCTGGAAACGGCGCTGCAGGCGGAGGTTTAAGCGTCACACAATCCAATATGTAGTCGGGAGGACACAAGCCATGCTGAGTGGTAAAGCGGCGCTCGTTACCGGAGCTTCCCGCGGAATCGGCCGTGCCATTGCCCTGGAACTTGCCGCAAGCGGCGCCGATGTGGCGGTCAACTATGCGGGCAGCGAGCAAGCTGCGGAAGAAGTCGTTAAAGAGATCGAGGCGATGGGAAGACGCGCGGTCAAGCTGCGCGGCGATGTAAGTAAATCCCAGGAAGCCGAAGATCTTGTCAAGCAGACGATTGAAGCCTTGGGCAGTCTGGACATACTGGTGAATAATGCCGGAATTACCCGGGATAATCTCATTATGCGGATGAAAGAGGAAGACTTTGACATCGTCATCGCGACCAATCTCAAAGGCGTTTTCAACTGCACCAAAGCGGCGACCCGCCCCATGATGAAACAGCGTTCGGGCCGCATTATCAATATCTCGTCCGTGGTGGGCGTGCTCGGCAATCCCGGGCAGGCCAATTACGTGGCGGCGAAAGCGGGCGTCATCGGTCTGACGAAGGCGTCCGCCAAGGAGCTTGCATCCCGCGGAATTACCGTCAATGCGGTAGCGCCGGGCTTTATCTCCACCGATATGACCGACAAGCTGCCGGAAGAGCAGAAGGCGTCCCTTCTGCAGCAGATTCCGCTCGGCAAGCTCGGCAAGCCGGAAGATATCGCGAAAATCGTCCGTTTCCTCGCTTCGGACGAAGGTTCCTACATGACCGGCCAGACGCTTCACGTCGACGGCGGCATGTACATGTAAGACGCCCTACGGGGTCCGTGCCGCAGTCGGCGGTTGTCCCGCTTAGACAAGTATGGCATTTTGATTCGTATTCTCGTATAATACCAAGGAGGAGGTGAGCCGGATGTCCGACGTACTAGATCGCGTAAAGAAAATTATCATCGACCGTTTAGGGGTAGAAGAATCTGAAGTTACCCTTGAAGCGTCTTTCAAAGAAGATTTAGGTGCTGATTCTCTCGATGTTGTAGAATTGGTTATGGAACTTGAAGATGAATTTGATCTGGAGATTTCCGACGAAGATGCTGAGAAGATTACGACTGTGGGAGAAGTAGTGAATTACATAAAATCTCATACGTAAAAATCTTTGGAGTCCCGTTCTAAAAAGAGTCCCGTTCTCATAAAGGCGGGACTTCTCCTCATTTTCTGAACGTAGAAAAAGCGAGAGAAAACACCCTTAATTCAGAGGTGGTACACGTGAATAGAGTCGTTATTACAGGACTTGGAGTTATGAGCTCCCTGGGTCAAGAAGTGGATACTTTCTGGGGCAATCTGCTTGCGGGCAAATCCGGTATCAGCGCTATCGAAAGCTTCGACGTAAGCGAGTATCCGACGCGCATCGCCGCATCCGTTAAAGATTTCAACCCCGAAGATTATATAGATAAACGTGAAGCAAGAAGAATGGACCGCTTCGTGCAGTTCGCGGTTGCGGCCAGCATCAATGCCTTGAAGAGCTCCGGCTTGAACATACAGGAAGATACGGATCCCGAACGGGTCGGCGTTTATGTCGGTTCCGGAATCGGCGGCCTGTCGACTTGGGAAGAACAGCATAAGATTCTGCTTGAAAAAGGACCGAAGCGGGTCAGCCCGTTCTTCATTCCGATGATGATCGCGAATATGGCTTCAGGCCAAATCTCGATGATTACCGGAGCGAAGGGTCCGAACAGCACGGCGGTTACCGCTTGTGCGACCGGAACGCACTCCATCGGAGATTCGTTCAAACTTATTCAGCGCGGAGACGCCGATGTGATGATTTGCGGCGGAGCCGAGGCGACTATCAGCCCGACGGGCGTTGCCGGCTTCTGCGCGCTGCGTGCGATGTCCACCCGCAACGACGAGCCTGAGAAGGCGAGCCGTCCTTTCGACACGGGCCGTGACGGTTTCGTGATGGGCGAGGGTGCGGGCGTCCTCGTGCTTGAGTCGCTCGAACACGCACAGAAGCGCGGTGCCCACATCTATGCCGAAGTTATCGGCTACGGTATGAGCGGAGACGCGCATCACATGACGGAGCCCGATCCGGACGGAGCGGCCCGCTGCATGGTCAAAGCGATCAAGGATGCAGGCATCGCGCCGGAAGACATCGACTACATCAACGCGCACGGTACGAGCACGCCGGTCGGGGACAAGTCCGAAACAACGGCCATCAAGAAAGCGCTGGGTGAGCATGCTTACAAAGTCGCTGTCAGCTCGACGAAATCCATGACCGGCCATCTTCTGGGCGCGGCCGGAGGCGTTGAAGCCGTTATTTGCGGGCTCACGCTCGAAAACGGTATCATTCCGCCGACGGTTAACCTGGACGACCAGGATCCCGAATGTGATCTGGATTACGTGCCGAACGTTCCGCGCAAGAGTGACGTTCAAGTGGCCATGTCCAACTCCTTCGGATTCGGCGGACATAACGCAACGATTATTTTGAAAAAATATCAAGCCTAACAACCGGCCGGTGGTGAGAACATGAACCGAGACGTCAATCAGCTTCTAGCCGACATGGAGATCCGTTTTCAAGACCTCGATTTGCTTAGGCAGGCTTTTACGCACTCTTCCTATGTGAATGAACACCGGATGGCGAATTACCAGGACAATGAACGTCTTGAATTTCTGGGTGATGCCGTTTTGGAACTTACGGTGTCGGAATACTTGTACTTCAAGTATCCGCATCGCACCGAGGGAGAGCTGACGAAGCTGCGGGCATCCATCGTATGTGAGCCCTCGCTGGTCAATTTTGCGGAGAAGCTCAATTTCGGGAGTTACGTACAGCTCGGCAAAGGCGAAGAAATGACGGGAGGCCGTTCGCGTCCCGCGCTTCTTGCCGATGTTTTCGAATCTTTTATCGGAGCGTTGTACCTGGACCAGGGGCTTGAAGCGGTTAAGCTCTTTTTGCAGCAGCATGTGTTTCCCTATGTATCTGCGGAGGGAAAGCTGCTTGTGATCGATTACAAGACGCAGCTGCAGGAGCATACCCAGCACCACAATATGGGGGCGCTCGAATACCGTATCGTGGAAGAGCGGGGTCCGGCTCACGAGAGAGAGTTTGTGGCTGAAGTGTATATGGATTCCAAACAGCTCGGCAAGGGAGCGGGACGTTCCAAGAAAGAAGCGGAGCAGCAGGCGGCTTCCCAGGCATTGACGAAGCTGAATGTACCCATGGAACGATAGAAGCGCAGCAAAAAAGGCCGGTGCGGAGGAGTACCGTTACCAAGCGCCGCCTTATAAAGCAGAGAAGGAGCAGCCACGCAGACTGCTCTTTTCTTTTGCGTTCTGTTTTGAACGCGGGATATGGTACAATAGAGGCTGGACCGGTGCCGGTCCGTGCTCTTTTACAGGGGACAAATTCTCCCGGTTTGAAAGAACAAACCGCCGAGAGACCGGACACCGGACAGGCTGGCGGAACGGCTGGTAAAGCGGGCGGCTTCGGGCGCCTTAAACTTACCGTATGCGCAGGCAGCCGGGAACGCTGCGAATACGGCCCGTAATTGCCGTAAGCGGTATTTTGGCGAAAAGGCGGGCATCGTATACAATATTTTTGTTTCGCGAAGTTTAACCGCTCGTTAGAAAGAAAAACTTTTCTTTTCTTGCGAAAAGATCCAGCAATGCTTACAAAGTTCGGCAGTTCTTACGAAATAACTTTGCGGTCGCAAAGTTCAGCAACGCCTATGAAGTAATTTTTCTTACGAAAAGTTAAGTAACACTTACGAAGTAACTTTGCTGTCCAAAGTTTAGCAGTCCTTACGAAGTAACTTTTCTTACGAAAAGTTTTGAGGTGAAAAGAATCTATGTTTTTGAAGCGGATTGAATTATCCGGATTTAAGTCGTTCGCGGACCGCACGGAGCTGGAATTCGTCAAAGGAATCACGGCCGTAGTCGGACCGAACGGCAGCGGGAAGAGCAACATTTCAGACGGTATCCGCTGGGTGCTCGGAGAAACAAGCGCGAAGAGCTTGCGCGGCGGCAAGATGGAAGATGTTATTTTTGCCGGCAGCGACGCGCGCAGAGCCGTCAATTACGGCGAAGTGTCGCTCACGCTCGACAATACGTCCCAGTCGCTGCCTCTCGATTACAATGAGGTGACGGTCAGCCGGCGTGTACACCGGAGCGGTGACAGCGAGTATTTTATAAACAAGCAGTCCTGCAGGCTGAAAGACATTACCGAGCTGTTTATGGATACGGGGATCGGCAAAGAGGCCTACTCCATTATCGGCCAAGGCCGGATCGAAGAAATTTTAAGCAATAAATCGGAAGAGCGCCGTAGTATTTTTGAGGAAGCGTCCGGGATCGTCAAATATAAATCGCGCAAGAAGGAATCGGAGAAGAAGCTTCAGGAAACCGAGCAGAACCTTCTGCGTATTCACGACCTCGTCACGGAGCTGGAGGATCAGATCAACCCGCTGCGTGAGCAGGCCGAGAAAGCGATCCGCTACAAAGAGCTGAAGGAAGAACTTAAGCACAGCGAAATTGCGGTGTACGTTCACCAGATCGATCAAATCTATGTCTCCTGGTCGGAGACAAACGAGAAGCTCACCGCTTTAAAAGAGGAGCGGCTCAGCCTATCCACGTTTGTCAGCCAGCACGATGCCCAACTGGAGAAACACCGCTGGGAAACGAAACGGCTGGAGGAAGAATTGGAGAAGCTCCAGGAAACCCTGCTGCAAATTTCCGAGGATTTCGAAAAATGCGAAGGCCACGGCGAAGTGCTCAAAGAACGGAAGAAAAATTTCGCTTCCAATGAGCAGCAGCTGGAACAGACCATCCTTTTTCAGGAAACGAGATTTGCGGAGAAAGAAGCGGAGCTGGCCGGGCATCGCGAGAAAATCGTACATATCGGCGCGCAGTTGTTCGAATATCAAGCCAAGCTGTCCGAAGAGGAAAACCGCCTTCAAGGGGTAAGCGGCGGGCTGAATTCCGGCGTGGAGGACCAACTGAAGTCCGAGCTTCTCGATAAAATGAATGCGATGGCGCAGTGCCGCAACGAAATCCGCTATGCGGAGCAGCAGCTCGAATCTCTGGGACGGCGGCTTCAAAAGCTGGAAGAAGAAGGACAGAAAAGGACCGCTCTGCAGTCCGATATCGCCGCCCGCAAGAAACAGCTCGAAACAAAACTGGAGCAGACCCGTAAAGAAGTCGAGAAGATCCGCTCCGCCTATTTGGATTTGAGTGAAAGCCTCAAGAAGAAGCAGACTCTGCTGGAGGAATCGTCCGGTATGCTGCGCAAATGGGAGCAGCGGATCGACGCGCTCACATCCAGACGCGACACGATGAAGGAAATGCAGAATGACTACGACGGCTTTATGCACGGCGTTAAGGAAGTGCTGAAAGCCAAGAACCGTCCCGACGGGCTTAAAGGGATTCACGGGGCCGTGGCGGAGCTTGTCAGCGTGCCGGCGGAAATCGAGCTGGCCGTGGAAACGGCTCTCGGCGGCGCCTTGCAGAACATCGTCGTGGCGACGGAAGGATACGGCCGCGAAGCGATTGCTTTCCTGAAGCGCCGCCAGATGGGACGCGCGACGTTCCTCCCCATGGATGTCATCCGGGGGCGTTCGATCGGTGATAGCGAACGCGGTGCGCTGATGTCTTCGAAGGGGTTCGTCGGCATCGGGGTTGACTTGATTAAATTCGATACTCAGTATCACAATATTTTTTCCAGTCTGCTGGGTACGGTTATTATCGCGGAGACGCTGGAAGATGCGAACCGCATTGCCGCCAAAGCGAACTACCGGTACCGTGTCGTTACGCTTGAAGGAGATATCGTGAACCCGGGCGGTTCCATGACAGGCGGGAGTCTTCAGAAAAAAAGCTCCAACCTGCTCGGCCGCCAGCGGCAGATCGAGGAGCTTGACGGCGAAATTACGGCTGCGGAGACGCAGCTTCAACAGCTCAAGACAAGGGCTTCCCAGGCCCGCAAAGAGATCGTCGAAGACAACGCGAATCTGGAAGAACTGCGGGGGCGCGGCGAGCAGAAGCGGATCGAAGAACAGCAGATCCGGGCGGATCTGGCTCCGCTTGAAGCGGAAGTGCGCCGCATGCAGGAGCAGCTGACACTGGAACGCGACGACCGTTCGACGCTGCTTGAGGAACGCGGCCAGCAGGAGCGCAGCATCGAGGAGAACCGCCGTCAGCTCGAAGAGCTGCAGCAGGAGGAGGAAGCGCTCCAGCAGGCTATCCGGGACGCCGAGTCTTCACGCAAAGCGAATGAATCGGCGAAGGAGGAGCTGCAGAACCAGCTGACGGACCTCAAGGTTCGCGTCGCTTCCGCTTCGCAGGAGAAGCAGTCGCTGCAGGATCAGCAGCGGAGGCTCCAGCAGGATCTCGCGGAAGCGAAGCAGGAGCTGGAGATGAACCGACGCCAGCTGTGGCAGCTCCGTGCGGAGATGGAGTTCCATGCGGAAGAAAGCGTCAAGCAGGTGGAACTGCTCAATACGCTGAAACTCCGCAAGCAGAAATGCACGGAAGACATCGAGTTCAAGCGTTCCGAACGCGCGGGATGGATGGACAAGCTTCAGCAGGCCGAGAACGAGACACGCGAACAGCGTACGCAGCTCAAACTGGTCGAGGAACAGTGCCTGCAGCATGAGGTGCGCGTGAACCGGCTGGACGTAGAGCTGGAGAACCTGCTCAAAAAGCTGGGCGAAGAGTACGAAATGAGCTACGAGCTCGCCAAAGAACGCTACCCGGTGCCCGAAGATATCACGGGTGCGCAGAACAAGGTGCGCGATCTGAAGCGTTCCATCTCTTCGCTGGGCGATGTCAATCTGGGCGCGATAGAGGAATACGCCCGCGTGTCGGAACGTTATGATTTCCTGTCCGTCCAGAAGGACGATCTGGTGGAGGCGAAAACGACGCTCTATACCGTGATCCGGGAAATGGACCAGGAAATGTCGAAACGCTTCAAGACGACTTTCGATGCGATACGTTCCCACTTCGTCGTCGTTTTCGTGAAGCTGTTCGGCGGAGGCCGGGCGGATCTGATTTTGTCCGATCCCGAAAATCTGCTGGAGACGGGCATCGAGATCGTAGCCCAGCCTCCGGGGAAAAAACTGCAGAACCTGCAGACTGCTCTCCGGCGGAGAAAGAGCGCTCACGGCGCTTGCGCTGCTGTTCTCGATTCTGCGCGTCAAGCCCGTTCCGTTCTGTGTGCTGGACGAAGTCGAGGCAGCGCTGGACGAAGCGAACGTCACCCGTTTTGCCGAGTATTTGCGCGAATTCTCCGAAACGACCCAGTTTATCGTGGTCACGCACCGCAAGGGAACGATGGAGGAAGCGGACGTGCTGTACGGGGTCACGATGGAAGAAGGCGGCGTTTCCAAGCTCGTGTCCGTCAGGCTTGAGGACGAAGAAGCGATGATTTCCGCCTCTTGACGAGAAACGATCGTTCCGGGAAACATATCGTCCGCTGGGAAAATGATTTCACGGACGGTAATCCGGTTATATAAACGTGTATTTCAATCAGCCACCTTTAACAGGCTCTTCAAGAGCCATTTCAGAAAGCGAGGAACAGCTTCAGATGAGTTTTTTTAAACGGTTAAAAGAGAGCATTTCGAGCAAAACCGAGGCGGTAACGAATAAATTCAAGGAAGGCCTCACCAAAACGCGCGATGTCTTCGTGGACCGTGTGGACGATCTGTTCAGCCGCCGCAAAAAAATCGACGAGGAGTTTTACGAGGAACTGGAAGAAATCCTCATCGGCGCCGACGTCGGCGTAAGCACGGTCATGGAGCTGATCGAGCAGCTGCGCGGCGAAGTGCGCAAACGCAGAATCGAAGATCCCAACGACCTTCAGCCGGTTTTGTCCGAGAAACTGACGGAGCTCCTGAAGGGCAGCGAGGACAGCAGCATGAAGCTGGCTCCGGGCGGACTGAGCATCATTTTGTTCGTCGGCGTCAACGGCGTGGGCAAAACGACCACAATCGGCAAAATGGCGCACATGTACAAATCGCAGGGTAAAAAAGTGATTCTCGCCGCAGGCGATACGTTCCGTGCCGGTGCCATCGAGCAGCTCGAAACGTGGGGCCAGCGTGTCGGCGTGGACGTCATCAAGCAGCAGGCGGGTTCCGATCCGGCGGCCGTCATGTATGACGCCGTGCAGGCCGCCAAGAACCGCGGAGCGGACATACTGCTTTGCGATACGGCGGGACGTCTGCAGAACAAAGTGAATCTGATGGAAGAACTCAACAAGATTTACCGGGTTATCCGAAGGGAAGTCCCCGACGCTCCGCATGAAGTGCTGCTCGTGCTGGACGCTACGACAGGCCAGAATGCCCTCCAGCAGGCCAAAATGTTCGGCGACAAAACCGGTCTGAGCGGCCTCGTATTAACGAAGCTGGACGGTACGGCAAAAGGCGGCATCGTGGTTGCCATCCGCCAGGAGCTGAACATTCCCGTGAAATTCGTGGGACTGGGCGAGAAAATGGACGATTTGCAGCCGTTTGATTCGGAGCAGTTCGTCCACGCGCTGTTCGGGAAGTGGATCGCCGAGGAAAAAGCGGAAGCGTAAACGGGCTTTCGGTGTGCGGCAGATCCGCGTAAGCAGCAGTGCGGCTTCACTTGTACGGTTTGTATGTGTGAGCCTCCGGAAGACCGTATTCCGCGGGGGTGTGAATTTTTTCTGCTGACAAGGTGCAGGGCTTGACATCCCCTCCGGCATCCTATAATATAAGGACTGTTGCTGGTGTAAAGTGCATAACCTTGACGGAGGCGGGCCTTATGACGGAAGATCGCATTCTGGAGAAAACGAACCGAATTAATCTTCTGTTTGATTTCTACGAGCCCATGCTGACGGACAAACAGCAGGCTGTGCTTAAACTGTACTTTCACGACGATTACTCCCTCGGGGAAATCGCCGAGCAATACAAGATCAGCCGTCAGGCTGTTTACGAACATGTGAAACGCGCGGAGCAGATGCTCGAGGATTACGAGAGCAAACTTCTGCTGCTGGCAAAACACGAACGCCGCTTGAAGCTGCTGAGCGAGGCGGAGGAGATGCTTCTCCGGTCGCCGGGCGATCTTGCGGACCGGGCGGCAGACTATATGCGCCGGATCGTTCATACGGAATAGAACGAATAACTCTGCCGAGGCAGAAACCCATACATGTACGAAGATGCAAGTTAAGAGCAATTGAATCAGGCAGGAAGGAGGCGGTTTAGATGGCATTCGAAGGATTAACCGGCAGGCTGCAGGGCGTGTTCGACAAGCTCCGTGGCAAAGGCAAACTGACGGAAGAAGATGTGGGCGAGGCGCTTCGCGAAGTGCGTCTGGCTCTTCTGGAAGCCGACGTTAACTTTAAAGTCGTCAAAGACTTCATCGCCAAGGTGAAAGAACGCGCGGTCGGACAAGACGTGATGAAGAGTTTCACTCCGGGCATGGTTGTCATCGACATTGTAAACAAAGAGCTCACCGAACTTATGGGCGGAACGCACACGAAGCTCGCCAAAGCGAACAAACCGCCTACCGTTATTATGATGGTCGGTTTGCAGGGTGCGGGTAAAACGACGACGTCGGGCAAGCTGGCCAAAATGCTGCAGAAGCAGAACCATAAGCCGCTGCTGGTCGCCGGCGATATTTACCGGCCCGCTGCGATCAAGCAGCTTCAGGTGCTGGGCGAACAACTGAAGGTTCCCGTATTTTCGATGGGAGATCAGGTGAGTCCCGTCGAAATCGCGAAGAACGGACTTCAGTTCGCCAAAGACAACAACAACGACTACGTGATCGTCGATACGGCCGGCCGGCTGCACATTGACGAAGCGCTCATGGATGAGCTGAAAAACGTGCGCGAAGCGGTAGGCCCGCACGAAACTCTGCTGGTCGTCGACGCGATGACGGGGCAGGATGCCGTCAACGTGGCCGAGAGCTTCCATAAGCAGCTGGAGCTGACGGGGGTCGTTCTGACCAAGCTCGACGGCGATACGCGCGGCGGTGCCGCACTATCGGTTAAAGCCGTTACCGGCTGTCCGATCAAATTCGCCGCAATGGGCGAGAAAATGGACGCGCTGGAGCCTTTCTATCCGGAGCGGATGGCTTCGAGGATTCTCGGTATGGGCGATATGCTCACCTTGATCGAGAAGGCTCAGGCGGGCATCGATGCGGATAAAGCGAAGGAAATGGAACGCAAGATGCGCAATGCCGAGTTCACGTTCGATGATTTCCTCGAACAGATGGAGCAGGTGAAGAAGCTCGGTCCGCTGGACCAGCTGCTGGATATGCTGCCCGGAGCCGGCAAAATGAAAGGCATGAAAGACCTGAAAGTCGATGACAAGCAGATGGGCCGTGTCGAGGCTATCGTGAAATCGATGACGAAGGAAGAGAAGCGCAAGCCTGAAATCATTAATGCCAACCGGCGCAAACGTATTGCACTGGGAAGCGGCAATTCCGTTCAGGATGTCAACCGGCTGCTGAAGCAGTTTGAAGATATGCGCAAAATGATGAAGCAGTTCTCGGGCATGATGAATCCTAAGGCCATGAAGAACATGAAGAAGCTGGGCAAAGGTTTCAAGTTTCCGTTCGGTTAACGGCCGGCGGTTTCAATACAAGGCGTTTATTCTATGTGGGAGGTGATATTCATGGCAGTTCGTATTCGTTTGAAGCGTATGGGTGCTCACAAAGCTCCTTTTTATCGTGTAGTTGTTTCCGATTCCCGCTCTCCGCGTGACGGACGTTTTATCGAGGAGATCGGTTACTATAACCCGGTTGCTCAACCTGCAGTCGTTAAAATCGACGAGGAGAAAGCACTGAAATGGCTCCAAGACGGCGCGCAAGCGTCCGATACGGTTCGTTCCCTGTTCAGCAAAGCAGGTCTTATGACCAAGTTCCACGAGTCTAAGCTGAAAAAGTAATCCTACCCAGGCATTTCGGAGGTCTTTATGAAAGAGGTCATTACCGTTATCGCGAAGGCACTCGTGGATCATCCGGAAGACGTGCGTGTGAATGCGGTGGAAGGCGAGAACAGTGTCGTTTATGAACTGTCCGTACACCCGGGAGATGTCGGTAAAGTTATCGGCAAACAGGGGCGTATCGCCAAAGCTCTTCGCACAGTCGTCACGTCAGACTGCAGTCAAGGAAAACAAACGGGTTACCGTTGAAATTATGTCATAGAGGAAAAGGTTAGGATCATTCCTAACCTTTTTCTTGCATCTGAACACGAGAAACCGTTTCCTGCCGGAGGACGCATCCGGAGAAACAAAACCGGGCAGGCGAACGGAAACCGGTTTTGATCCTTTTTCGGCGTCCGGAGAATCGGAACAAGTATGGAAACGGGACAGAGGTGGAAAAATACGGATATGAGCGATAAATTATATACGGTCGGGACCATCGTCAACACACACGGTCTGCGGGGTGAAATGAAAGTCGTGCCGCATACGGACTTTGCCGAGCAGCGTTTTGCGGTCGGCAGCAAGCTTGTCGTCGAGGATGCCAAAGGTAAACTTACACCGGTGACGATTAAAAGCACACGGCTGCACAAAAACATGTACATCGTCCAGTTCAAGGAGTTTTCTCACATCAACGAGGTCGAACCTTTAAAAGGTTCCCTGCTTCGGGTAGAAGAGAAATACCTGGAAAGTCTGGATGAAGACGAGTACTATTATCACGAAATTATAGGCTGCAGAGTTCTGACTGAAGAAGGCGAAGAACTCGGCACGATTCAGGAAATCCTGACACCGGGAGCGAACCATGTGTGGGTAGTGGGAAGGCCGAACAAAAAGCAGCTGCTGCTCCCTGTAATTGACGACGTGGTGCTCGATGTGGATGTGGAAGAAAAGGTTGTAACGGTTCATCTACTGGAGGGGCTGCTCGATTTATGAACATAGACGTACTGACTTTGTTTCCTGCCATGTTTGAAGGCGTGTTTACATCAAGCATTCTGGGCAAAGCCCGGGAAAAAGGCATCGTAAATTTGTCTACCGTGAATTTCAGGGACTTTGCAGGCAACAAGCACAACACGGTGGATGACTATCCGTACGGCGGAGGAGGAGGAATGGTGCTTAAACCGGACCCGATCTTCGCGGCGGTGGAATCCCTGCTCGGTGTGCCTTCCGAAGGCCCGGAAACGGCCGGAGATCGGGTCCCGACAGGAGCTAAACCGCGCGTCATTCTCATGTGTCCCCAAGGCGAGACGTTTACCCAACAGAAAGCGGAAGAGCTGTCGCGGGAAGAGCATCTTATTTTTATTTGCGGACACTATGAAGGCTATGACGAGCGGATACGGGAACATCTCGTGACGGACGAGCTGTCTATCGGCGACTATGTACTTACGGGCGGAGAGCTTCCGGCCATGGTGGTGATCGACAGTGTCGTGCGTCTCCTCCCCGGCGTTCTGGGCAACGAACAGTCGGCGGTTACGGATTCTTTCAGTACGGGGCTCTTGGAGTATCCGCACTATACCCGTCCCGTTGAATTCAGGGGATGGACCGTACCGGATGTGCTCATTTCGGGCCATCATGCGAATATCACCGAATGGCGCCGGCTGCAGTCGCTTTACCGCACGTTCAAACGCCGTCCCGAACTGCTTGAGAATGCCGAACTGACGGACAAGGAGAAACGATGGCTGCGTGAAAGAAAGGCCGAGGAAGAGGGACGGCAGGACTAAAAATCGTCGGAAATCCGGTTTTTTTTGCAGCCGTCTCGAATCTTTTCTACCAAATAGAAAAATACGAACGATTTTGGTTGTTTTTCTGTTGAACGTATGATAGAATATCCAATGTTGTGTTGTTTGAATCGGGTGGTCCTCTACGCATACAAACGTGGTTTTGACAGCTAAGAGATGGCGGAATGAACACCTATTGTGGAAGGAGGGAATCTTAAATGAATCTCATTCAGGAAATTACGAAAGAACAATTGCGTTCTGATATCCCGAGCTTTCGTCCCGGCGATACTTTGAAAGTATTTGTAAAAGTAATCGAGGGAACCCGCGAGCGCGTTCAGCTGTTCGAAGGTGTCGTGATCAAGCGTCGCGGCGGCGGAATCAGCGAAACGTTTACAGTTCGTAAAATTTCTTACGGCGTTGGCGTGGAAAGAACACTTCCGCTTCATTCTCCGAAGATTGAAAAGATTGAAGTAGCTCGTCGTGGTAAAGTTCGTCGTGCGAAACTTTACTACCTGCGCGGTCTTCGCGGTAAAGCGGCTAGAATTAAAGAAATTCGATAATAAAGACCGAGGGGGCTTGTTTTCAAGTCCCCTTTTAGTTTCATAAAAGCTCATGTTCATTTGATCAGGAAATGGGGTTTGGATGATGGAGAGAAGAGAGCAGGAACTTTCGGCCGAAACCGAAAATGTGGCAGCTCCGGCGAAAAATCCCGTAAAAAAGGAAGCATGGGAATGGATTAAAGCCCTGCTTATCGCTGCCGTTCTTGTATTTTTGATTCGTTGGCTTCTGTTTGCCCCCTTCATCGTCGAAGGTCCCTCCATGGAACCGAACTTTCATACGGGTGAACGGTTAATCGTAAATAAGATCAAGTATAAATTCAGCGATCCTAAACGGGGCGAAGTCATCGTGCTTCATGCGCCGGAAGGCATCGATTATATCAAACGGGTCGTGGCTCTTCCGGGAGAAACGATCAAGGTGGACGGCGACAAAGTATACGTCAACGATAAGGTCATTGAAGAGCCTTACATAAAAGAAGCCATAGATAATGCGGTAAAAGAAGGGCATGCTTATAACAGGCGCAATTTCCCCGAAGCGGGCAGCGAGGGCACGACGGAGATTAAAGTGCCGGACAAGTCCGTGTTCGTTATGGGGGATAACCGCTCCAACAGTAAGGACAGCCGTTTCGCAGAAGTCGGGTTTGTTTCATACGATAAAATAGTAGGCCGTGCGGATCTGGTGTTCTGGCCCCTAAATAAAGCAGGTTTCGTGCACTTCTGATGAAGAAGTGCTCGTTTTGTATGCAGAGGTGATAGGATGACGATTCAATGGTTTCCCGGCCATATGACCCGGGCAAGAAGACAAATCGAAGACAAATTGAAGCTCATTGATGTGGCGATTGAGCTGCTCGACGCGCGGATTCCGATGTCCAGCCGCAATCCCATGGTCGATGATATTCTGAAGGGAAAGCCCCGGCTCGTTCTTCTGAACAAGTCGGATCTGGCGGACCCGGCGATTACGGCGGATTGGGTGAAGTATTTTATGGATCAGGGACTGAAGGCGCTGCCGATCGATGCCAACACGGGAACCGGTGTGAAAGAGATTTTGCCGCGCTGCAAAGAGCTCATGAGCGCCAAAATCGAAACCCAGATTCGCAAAGGCATCAATCCGCGGGCCATACGGGGACTCATTGTGGGAATTCCGAACGTAGGGAAATCCACTCTGATTAACCAGCTGGCAGGGCGGAAAATAGCGAATACCGGGGATAAGCCGGGCGTTACGAAAGGCCAGCAGTGGATTAAATTCGGAACGGATATGGACCTTCTGGATACACCGGGCATTTTGTGGCCGAAATTCGATGACCAGAACGTGGGCATGAAGCTGGCGGCTACGGGTGCGATCAAGGAAGAAATCCTGCATCTCGACGATATCGCTTTTCATACGATCCGTTACATGGCCGAATACTACGGAGAACGTCTTCAGGAACGTTATGGCATCAAGGAGCTTCCCGCGGACAGCGAGAATCCTAACGAGGTCATCGAGGTTATGGAGGCGATCGGGCGCAAGCGTGGAGCGATTATCAGCGGCGGGCGCGTTGATCTTGAAAAAACCTCCCTTCTGTTTTTGCGTGAGCTTCGTTCCGGCAAATTAGGGCGGGTTTCACTGGAAGTTCCGGAAGAGTATCTTTAAGACGTCTGAGTCTTTTAGAGCCATTAAGCGGTTAAACGTGCACAGCCCTCTTCGAAAACCGGGGAGGAGCGGTCGCACGTTTTTTGTTGTTTTCACGGGACAATATGTCGATTTTTCCGGTATAATGGAGAGCGGGAGGAGGTTGCACCATGCTTCATGAAGAAACGGGATTATGGGAAAAAGGCTACTCCCGGATTGCGGGAGTCGATGAAGTCGGACGAGGCTGTTTATTCGGAGATGTCGTTGCGGCCGCCGTTATTTTGCCACAAGGCTTACTATTGGATGGCGTGGACGATTCCAAAAAGCTTTCCGAGAAAAAACGCGAAGAATTGTATGATGTGATCATGGAAGAAGCGATTGCCGTAGGCATCGGTACGATAGATGTAACAACGATTGACGAAATCAATATTAAGCAAGCTTCCAGACTGGCGATGAAACGGGCGGTGGAGCAGCTGAGTCCTTCGTCCGATTATTTGCTGGTCGATGCGGAACAAGTGGATGTGGATATTACGCAGATGGCGATTATTCACGGCGATGCGACGAGCCAGTCGATCGCGGCCGCTTCGATTATCGCCAAAGTGACCCGGGACCGGATGTGCAAGGAATGGGATAAGCTTCACCCGGAATACGGCATTGCCAAGCACAAGGGATACGCGACCCGGCAGCACAGGGAAATGCTGATCGAATTCGGGCCGACCCCCCTGCACCGGAAGCTTTTTATCCGCAACGTGATGGTTATGCAGCAGGAGTTATTTTAATTGGGGTTCCGTCCGATATATACATAAAGAATGCAAAACGAAAGGCGGGTCGGCGTGAACATTAGCGGATTGATTCGTGGTTTGGCCGGCGGCATGCAGGCGGCGGAGCCCAAAACATTGGAGTTGAAGCCCGGACAGGTAGTCAAGGGTGTGGTTTTGCAGGTATACGATAATCAGGAAGCCCAAATGTCGATCGACGGCGTACAGGTGAGAGCCAAGCTGGAGACTCCCCTTGCGCCCGGGCAGACCGCATGGCTGCAGGTGCAGCCGGAAAGTACGGGCGGACAGGTTGTTCTTAAACCTGCGGCTGGACCGGTCGTGCCGGCTACACAGGAAGAGATCGGACAGATGCTGAAGCAGACGGGGTTAAAAGATACGGCCGTGAACCGCGAGCTGGTCCAGATGATGAAACAGCAGGGCATCCCGCTGACGAAGGAGGCGGCAGCGCCGCTGCAAGAGATCATGAGCCGCATCCCGGCTTCCGTGAAGCCCGAACAGTGGATACAGGCGGTCGGCGTGGCCGTCGGCAAAGGTCTTCCCTTAACCGCGGATACGGTAGGAGCCGTCCATCAGGCCTTATTCGGAAAGCCGTTCGGAGAAACGCTGCAAAATCTGGCGCAGACCTTAAGCGGACTGCTGCAAAACGGCGGTCTGGCCGAAGGAACGAACGGCGGCGGAGAAAAATTGCTCCGGCAGTTAGCCGATGTTTTGCGCACCATGCAGGATACGGCAGGCGGGGTAGGAGGAAAACCTGCCGGGACCGGGGCGGCAGCCGGAGCGGAAAGCGGAACCGGCAAGCCGGGACCGGCGGCGGTAACGTCTCCGGCTAATGGCGGTGCGGGAACTGCTGGAGAGGCGACAACACGCCAGCCGGCAGGAAGCCGTCCCGATGGCGGCAATACGCAGGCCGCCGGACAAGGCCGCCTTGTGCCGTCGGGAACATCCGGCTTGCCGCAGCCGGCGGCCGGAGCGCCCGCTGATGGCGTCAGGCTGACGCAACCATCAGCGGGCATGCAGGCTGACGCAGCCGCAGAGCTGCCGGGCACGGGCCGGACCGCGCCCGGGACGCAGCCGCAGCAGCCGGCCGCCGGCGGCATGCCCGCCGGGCAGACAGCGGCGCCGGCGGGCGGCGGCCCTGCAGCCGCGGCTCCGGGCGTGCCTGCGGGCGAGCCCGCAGAGCTGACGCCGGCCGCGGGACGCCCAGCGGCGGGCGCCCCGACGCCTGCGCCCGGTACGGCAGCCGCTGGCGGGGTTGCCGCTGGAGGCGCGCGGCCTGACGCGGCGGCGGTCCAGCCGCAGTCCGTGCAGCCGGCAGGTGCGCCGCGTGCGGCGGCCGATGCCCAGGCTGCGCAGGCAGCAGCCGCGAGCCGCGGAGGCGCGGCCGAGGCGGACGGCCCACGCGCTGCCGCTGCAGGCGAACAGCGCCCGGCGGCCGACGGCGGCTGGGTGCGCGAGCTGCTGCGGGCGGTGGGCGTCGACCACGAAAGCCGCCTCCTGAGGCAGCCGGGCAGCGCACCGCACGCAGGCGGGGCCCATATGGCCGCCGCTGGCGAAGGGCAGGCTGCGGCACTCAAGGCGGACGGCACCGAGACGCTCAAGAGCCTGCTGCTCCAGCTGACGGCGGCTGACGATCTCCCGGCTCCGATCCGGGAAACGGCCCAGCAGGCGCTGCAGCAGATTACGGGGCAGCAGCTGCTGCTCTCGCCGGACCGAAGCGGGGTGTTTACGCACGTGACGCTGTTTGTCCCGCTTCTCGGCGCGGACGGACAGCCTACGGCAGCCGTTCACATCCAATCCCGCAAAGGCAGACGCGGAGAGCTGGATGCGGAGAACTGCCGGCTTTTGTTTGATCTCCAAATGAAATCGATGGGCCACACGCTTGTGGACGTCGGTGTGATGAATAAAATGGTCAGTCTTCAAGTTTTTAATGACGATCCGGTTATCGGCGAGCTGCTAAATAGTTCCAAGGAAGAAATTGCAGCGGCCCTGGATAACTTGGGCTATCAGTTTCTATCTATGAAAACGGGGGAATATCCGAAGTCGCTTGGAAGTCTCTCCGGCGGGGACTCCGGTTCTCCGCTAAGTGTGGTTATGATGGATACTATCGTGCCGGGAGAAGCCTATCGGGGAGTGGATTTGCGCGTATGAATTTTTCTGCCAAGCAAGGCCGGTCTCCGTCAAACTCCGGTCCAGACAAGGAAGCGGCTGACGGAGAAAGTACGGGGGCGCAAGCGATCCGCAAAGCGGTTGCGCTGAAATACGCGCCCGGAGAGCAGAAAGCGCCTACGGTTATCGCGAAAGGGAAGGGCAAAGTCGCGGAAGCGATTGTCGAGAAGGCAAGGGAGAGCGGTGTTCCCGTACAGGAAGACGCTTCGCTTGTGGAAGTGCTCTCGAAACTGGAGCTCGATCAGGAGATACCCGGGGAGCTTTATCAGCTTGTAGCCGAGGTGCTTAGCTACATTTACCGGTCCGATAACCGAATGAAAGAAATGAGAGACCAGCAGCGGAAGGGGCTGTGACATGGCGTTTTCGCCTTTATCCCGTAAAGATCTGGGGCGGTACGGCGAGCAGAGGGCGGAAGAGTACTTAGCCGCTCAAGGTTACGGAATCGCAGCCCGTAATTGGCGCTGCCGCTCGGGTGAGATCGATCTGGTAGCCGAAGCGGGCGATCAGCTTGTGTTTATCGAAGTGCGTACGCGCAGGCTTACGGGACGGTTCGGTACGGCGAAGGAATCCGTGGACGCCCGCAAGCAGCTGAAAGTGCGCCAGATCGCGCAGGTGTACCTGCATGCGGTTAAACAATGCGACCGCAAGGTGCGGTTTGATGTGATCGCGGTCGAGCTGACTCCCGAGGGGGAGTTTATCCGTCTGGAGCACCTGGCGGGAGCATTTTGAATGAACGATTCGAGTTCACGGGTTTTGTCCGCCAGTCTCGGATCAGACCGGTAAAAGTCAGAAAAGGCGCCCGTCGCGTGGACGGATGCCTTTTTTTGTTTTTCTATATGTTAGGAAGATACGGGGTAGCGGACGAAAGACAGCATAACGGGGAACCGCCACCTATGCTTTTTAGCGATGGGGGAAGGAATAGGTCAGAATATAAAATATTCGTCATGTTTTAGAGCTTCCCGGTTAGAGGGAATATGATTTATCCAGATTTCTGTATTGGATCGCTTCGGCTATATGCCCGTAAGCGATGGCGTCGCTCTCTTCCAGATCGGCGATCGTCCGCGCGATTTTCAGAATCCGGTCGTGTGCCCGCGCGCTCAGGTGAAGCAGGTCAAACGTTTGCCGGAGGAGGTCTTCGGCCTCGGGAGGCAGCGCGCAGTATTTACGGAGCCATTTGCCGCCGAGCTCGGCGTTACGGCGTATGGGGCTGCCCTCGTAACGCCGCGTTTGTCTGCGGTGAGCGGCAAACACCTGCCGGCGCATATCATCCGAGGAAAGCGAAGGGCGCTTGTCGGTCATCGCGGTGTAATCCAGCCGGGGAACCTCCACATGAAGATCGATGCGATCCAGAAGCGGCCCCGAAATGCGCGCCCTGTACTGTCTGACTTTAAGCGGGGAGCAGATGCAGCTCTTGTTCGGCGGTTTCCGTGCCGTAGAACCCGCACGAGCAGGGATTCATCGATGCGGCAAGCAGAAAGCCGGACGGAAACGTGAAGGATGCGCGAGCCCGCCCTATGGTTACCTTCCGGTCTTCCAAAGGCTGACGCAGCACTTCCAGCACGCTCCGCGAAAACTCGGGAAGCTCATCGAGAAAAAGGACGCCTTGATGAGCCAGACTTACCTCTCCGGGCTTCGGTACGGACCCTCCGCCAATAAGACCGGCCGCCGAAACGGTATGATGCGGCGAGCGGTAGGGCCTCTGCCGCATAAACCGGTTGATGGCGCCCAGTTTTCCCGATACGCTGTATATTTTCGTCACCTCAAGCGCTTCCTCGTCGGACAGCGGCGGAAGTATGCCGGGAATCCGGCGGGCCAGCATCGTTTTGCCCGTGCCGGGAGGCCCGATAAATAACAGATTGTGCATGCCGGCCGCAGCGATCATAACAGCCCGCTTGGCATGATGCTGCCCGATCACATCGGCATAGTCGTCGGCGGCCGCCACGGTGCCGTTTATCTCAGCCTGAATACCCGGACGGGCGGGTAAAACTTCACCAGAAGCGGGTTCGCTTCCCGGCCGGGAAGCACAGTCTGCCGTGATACCGCGCTTGCCGGTGTTCCCCAGTTCGCTCAGACTGCTTATCCCCAGTACCTCTGTGCCGGATATCAGGCGGGCTTCGTCCACATTGGACAAAGGGAGCACGACCCGCCGGATTCCTCTCCGCCGAGCGGCATCGACCAGGGACAACACCCCCGGTACGGGGCGGAGTCCGCCGTCCAGCGCCAGCTCTCCGATCAGCAGACAATCGCCTATGCCGGGAAGCTCAATCTGTCCGCTGGTCAGCAGGATGCCGGTGGCAATGGCCAGATCGAAGGAGGCGCCTTCCTTTCTCAAATCGGCCGGGGCGAGGTTGACCGTAATGCGTTCCAGCGGAAACTGGAACCCGCAGTTTTTGATCGCGGAGCGTACACGGTCGATCGATTCTCTGACGGCGGTATCGGGAAGGCCGACGACGTTGATTTGGGGGAGTCCGTTCGCGATATCGGTCTCCACCTCGATGCAGATTCCGTCGATTCCGTGCAGACAGGCTCCGGTTACTTTGCCATACATGTAAAAACACCTTCTCCCTTCACAGTGGACAGGGTCAAAGGTGCTTCCTTATGATCCGTATCATTTCATTTGTGTTTATTCGGACATTATACCAAAAATACCCAAACATGAAAACAATCTTTTAGCCGCGGATAATTGGTCATACTAATGGCGAGGTGATTGATATGCAGGATAAACCGTATTTTTGCCCGAACTGCCGCTCCAACCGGATCAAATTCAGTCTGATGACCAGCTATTCGCAGCCATTTGTGAAAGACGCTCTGACGGGTGCCGTCACGGTGTCCAGCGAACCCAGCGAGATTGCCGAGAACGAACCGACGATTCAATGCCAGGTATGCAGCTTTGTCGGCAACGAAATGCGATTTGTCAAGCAGGCGGAGCGCCAGCCCCGCACCATGACCCCGACCAGCCCGACTTACGTATAGGCAAGGCAGTTGTATCCAAGCGCTTCCGGACCGTACGGGGATGGAAGTGCTTTTTTCATGAAGAGGGTGGAAGAAGAGTTAACGATTTCCTAAGCAATTAGAAAAAACGATTTCTTTTTTAAAAAGTGAGGAAACTGTCGACAAAAAGTGATACAATTATCGATGGCAAATGTTTGTCCGGGCCCAAAATGAGCCGGGCAGGATTTCCCCTGTCAAACGGCGAATACCCTACGTTGATTATGCGGATAGATTCGAAGCTTGAATGAGGTTTCGTGCATACAGGGAGAAACAATACGTTTAGGAGGATTTGCAAATGAATATCCATGAGTATCAAGGCAAAGAAGTCCTGAAGCAGTACGGCGTTGTCGTACCTCAGGGCAAAGTGGCGTTTTCCGTGGATGAAGCGGTCGAAGCAGCTAAAGAGCTGGGCACTCAGGTCGTAGTTGTCAAAGCGCAAATTCACGCAGGCGGCCGCGGTAAAGCGGGCGGCGTGAAAGTAGCTAAAAATCTGGACGAAGTCCGGACTTATGCGGAGCAAATCCTGGGCAAGGTGCTGGTTACTCACCAAACCGGTCCTGAAGGCAAGGAAGTTAAACGCCTGCTCATCGAGCAAGGCTGCGATATCAAGAAAGAGTACTACATAGGCGTAGTTGTCGACCGTGGAACGGGCCGCGTTACGATGATGGCTTCCGAAGAAGGCGGTATGGACATCGAGGAAGTGGCGGCTAACACTCCGGAGAAGATTTTCAAAGAAATCATCGATCCGGCCATCGGCCTGCAGGCTTTCCAAGCGCGTAAACTGGCATATGCCATTAAAATCCCTCAAGAACTCGTGAATAAAGCGGTTAAGTTCATGCTTGCCCTTTACACCGCGTTCGTGGAAAAAGATTGCTCCATTGCCGAGATCAATCCGCTCGTCGTAACCGGCGACGGCAACGTAATGGCGCTTGACGCGAAACTTAACTTCGATTCCAACGCATTGTTCCGTCACAAAGACATTCTGGAGCTGCGCGACCTCGAAGAAGAAGACGAGAAGGAAATCGAAGCTTCCAAATACGACCTCAGCTACATCGCCCTTGACGGCAATATCGGCTGTATGGTTAACGGTGCGGGACTTGCCATGGCTACGATGGATATCATCAAGCACTACGGCGGCGACCCGGCTAACTTCCTTGACGTAGGGGGCGGTGCTACGAAAGAGAAAGTTACCGAAGCGTTCAAAATCATCCTTTCCGACTCGAAAGTAAAAGGCATTTTCGTCAATATTTTCGGCGGAATCATGAGATGTGACATTATTGCCGAAGGCGTTGTGGCCGCAGCCAAGGAATTAGGTCTGGACCGTCCGCTCGTCGTACGTCTGGAAGGCACCAACGTGGATCTGGGCAAGAAAATCCTGAATGAATCCGGACTGAACATCGTTTCCGCGGATTCGATGGCTGACGGCGCACAGAAAATCGTCGCGCTCGTTAAGTAATTCCGGTCTATTGAGTACAAGCTTTCTTTTCTTCAAAAAATTCAGGGGATGTGAATAATTACCATGTCTATTTTGATTGATAAAAACACAAAAGTCATTACCCAAAACATGACGGGTAAGACCGGTATGTTCCATACACTCGGCGGTCTTGAATATGGTACGCAAATGGTAGCCGGCGCTGTTCCGGGAAAAGGCGGCACACAAGTCGATTTCACGCTTGAAAACGGCTCTACCGTTACTCTTCCGGTTTACAACACGGTACAAGAAGCGAAGGACGCGACAGGTGCTACGGCATCGGTTATTTACGTTCCGCCCGCTTTTGCGGCCGATTCCATCATGGAAGCCGTTGACGCGGATCTTGATCTCGTCATCTGTATCACCGAAGGCATTCCGGTGCTTGACATGGTGAAAGTTGCCCGTTACATGGAAGGCAAACGCACCCGTCTGATCGGACCGAACTGTCCGGGCGTCATTACTCCGGGCGAATGTAAAATCGGCATTATGCCGGGTTACATTCATACTCCGGGCCACGTGGGCGTAGTATCCCGCTCCGGTACCCTGACGTATGAAGCGGTTCACCAGCTTACGACCCGCGGCATCGGCCAGTCCTCCGCAGTAGGTATCGGCGGCGACCCGGTTAAAGGCTCCGAGTTTATCGACATTCTTAAACTGTTCAACGAAGATCCGGAAACTTACGCGGTCATCATGATCGGTGAAATCGGCGGTTCCGCTGAAGAAGAAGCGGCCGAGTGGATTAAAGCGAACATGACGAAGCCGGTTGTCGGCTTCATCGGCGGTAAAACAGCGCCTCCGGGAAAACGTATGGGCCACGCGGGTGCCATCATTTCCGGCGGTAAAGGTACGGCGGCTGAAAAAGTGGCAACACTTGAAGCTTGCGGTATCCGCGTAGCGGCTACTCCTTCCGAAATGGGCTCCACTCTCGTGAGCGTCCTGGAAGAAAAAGGCCTGCTGGAAAAATGCATCACTAAAAAATAATAAAGCTGCCGATTTCGGCGCTTTTATGGACGGTAAGCAACCTTCCGGTTCCCTTTGGGAATTGGAAGGTTTTTTTGTTTAGGGCTGTAAAATTTGTGAATGACAAGGGAGTGTTTTATACTATGGAGAATCGCTCTGTACTTATCGGCCTTCACGGCATATCGGGAGTGGGATGGAAGACCATCGATCTGCTGGTTCGTTCATGTTCCGATTTGAAGGATTTGCTGCACTGGCGGGCAGGCGAATATGCCAGGCTCGGCGTTCCGGCAGCCAGAATCCAGCGGTTAATAGAAGAATTGACTCCATTTAAAATTGAAGCTTCATTAGAAAAGTACGAGCGGCTCGGCATCCGCATTCTGACCCGCTTCGATCCGAGCTATCCGCGGCTGCTTGAAGAAACCGCGCAGCCTCCCTGGGTCCTCTACTGCAGAGGACGGCAGGAGGTGCTGCAAAGGCCGGCACTCGCGGTCGTCGGTACGCGGACACCGACCGCTTACGGCCGGAAAGCCGCGCAGGAGTTGAGCCACGCTTTATCGGCCGCGGGCTTTGTCGTCGTAAGCGGGTTGGCGCGCGGCATCGATGCGGAGGCGCACCGCGGGGCCAAAGACGGAGCGGGCGGAACGGCAGCCGTGCTCGGTGTGCCGCCCGACCGGATTTATCCGCCGGAGCATGCGAGGCTGCATGAGGAGATCATCGCCGGCGGCGGCCTCGTCATGTCCGAGTACCCGCTCGGTACGGTTCCGCACCCGGGGTTATTTCCGATGCGCAACCGGGTGATCGCGGGCATGAGTCTGGGTGTTATCGTGGTGGAGGCTGCGGAGAGAAGCGGCTCCCTGATTACGGCGGATCTGGCTCTGGAGGAATCAAGGGACGTGTTTGCCGTTCCGGGTCCCATCCATTCTCCCAAGAGCAGAGGAGCGCTCTCGCTTATTAAGCAGGGGGCCAAAATGGTGACGGATCCCCGGGATATCTACGAAGAATATTCCCACTTAATGTCCTCCCTGGGTAGACAACTGGGAGTTTCGTCCCAGACGGCTTATATGCCGTCACCCGGGCACCAGCTGACAGAAGACGAGGCTATTCTTTATCGATTGCTGTCGAGCGTGCCCGTCCCCATTGACGTCCTCCTGGAGCAGACTCAATTTACGTTTGGACATTTGCATTCAGTTCTGATATCCTTGCTATTGAAAAAGGTGATAGCGGAGCTTCCAGGCTCTTCTTACGTTTCCATATGAAATTTCTATTAAAAAGATGATGATATACATGCAGCAGCAGATGACACTGAGGGGAGGAGCATTCGACCGATGGCAGACTCATTAGTGATTGTAGAATCACCGGCTAAGGCCAAAACGATCGGTAAATATTTGGGAAGCAAATATATTGTAAAAGCGTCGATGGGTCATATTCGGGACCTTCCGAAAAGCCAGATCGGCGTTGAGGTTGAACGCGACTTCGAGCCGAAATACATTACGATCCGCGGAAAAGGCTCCGTTTTGAAGGAATTGAAGGATGCCAGCAAAAAAGTGAAAAAAGTTTATCTCGCAGCTGACCCGGATCGCGAAGGGGAAGCTATCGCCTGGCATCTGGCGCATTATCTGGAGTTAAACGATACCGACAACTGCCGCGTCGTATTCAATGAGATTACGAAGCAGGCGGTTAAAGACGCGTTCAAAACACCGCGGCCGATTAACATCGATCTGGTGAACGCGCAGCAGGCCCGCCGTATTCTCGACAGGCTGGTAGGCTATAAAATCAGCCCTCTTCTATGGAAGAAAGTCAAAAAGGGCTTATCCGCCGGACGCGTCCAATCCGTAGCCGTTAAGCTTATTATGGATAGGGAAAACGAAATCAAAGCTTTCGTTCCCGAAGAGTACTGGACCATTACCGCCTTGCTTGAAGCAGGCAAAGCACACTTTGAAGCGAAGTTTTACGGGATGGACGGTGCCAAGAAAGAGCTCGGTTCCGAGGAAGAAGTTCAAGCTGTCCTGAAAGCGATTGAAGGAGCTCCTTTTATCGTGAAGGAAGTGAAAGAAAAAGAGCGGCTTCGCAATCCTTCGCCGCCGTTCATCACAAGCTCGCTTCAACAGGAGGCGGCCCGCAAGCTTAATTTCCGTGCAGCCAAAACCATGTCCGTAGCGCAGCAGTTATATGAAGGGATCGACCTCGGCAAGGAAGGTACGGTCGGTTTAATCACTTATATGCGTACCGACTCCACCCGGATTTCTCCGGTAGCCCAGGAAGAGGCCAAGGAATATATTTTGGGGAAATACGGGGAGAGCTTTTACCCGGAAACCCCGCGCGTCTATACGAAGAAGGGTTCCAACACGCAGGATGCGCACGAAGGGATACGTCCTTCATCCGTAACTCGTGACCCCGATTCCGTTAAAGAATTTTTGTCTCGGGATCAGTTCCGTTTATACAAGCTGGTATGGGAACGTTTCGTTGCAAGCCAGATGTCGTCGGCCGTGCTGGACACGATGACGATCGACTTGAACGTCGGAAACACGGTTTTCCGGGCTGTCGGCTCCAAACTCAAGTTTCCGGGATTCATGAAAGTTTACGTGGAAGGCAACGATGACGGGACGACGGAAGAAGACAAACTGCTTCCTCCCCTTAAGACCGGAGATCAGGTCGCTTCCAATGAAATTCAACCGAAACAGCACTTCACCCAACCGCCTCCGCGGTACACGGAAGCCCGTCTCGTACGCGCTCTCGAAGAACTGGGCATCGGCAGGCCGAGTACATACGCCCCGACGCTTGAGACGATCCAGAAGCGCGGTTATGTCGCCATTGAGGAAAAGAAGTTTGTGCCCACCGAGCTGGGAGAACTGGTTATCCAGCTGATGAGCGAGTTTTTCCCGGAGATCCTTGATGTGGAATTTACCGCGCAGATGGAAGAAGAGCTTGACCACGTAGGCGAAGGCAAAGAAAACTGGGTCAAAGTTCTTGACGAATTTTATACCTCTTTCGAAAAACGGCTGGAATTTGCCGAGGAAGAAATGAAGGAGATCGAGATCCAGGACGAAGTTTCGGATGAAATTTGTGAGAAGTGCGGCAAACATCTTGTCTATAAAATGGGACGTTTCGGCAAGTTTCTTGCCTGCTCCGGTTTCCCGGATTGCCGCAACACAAAACCGATCGTCAAAGATATCGGCGTCACTTGCCCGAAATGCAAGGAAGGCAAAATCGTCGAGCGCCGCAGCAAAAAGGGCCGTATTTTTTACGGCTGCGACCATTATCCCGAGTGTGACTTCGTGTCATGGGACAAACCGGTCGCCCAGCCATGTCCGAGCTGCGGTTCCATGATGATCGAGAAGCGGACGAAAACATCCGTGAATCACCAGTGCGTGGAATGCGGATTTAAAGAAGAAGTAAAAGATGAGGCAAACGACGAAGGCTGATCGGATTGCTAACGATTGAACTAGAGGTGTGAACATTGACAGCAGGACAAAAAGTAACCGTAATCGGTGCCGGCCTGGCAGGAAGCGAAGCGGCTTTTCAAATCGCCAACCAGGGCGTGCCCGTTGTATTGTACGAAATGCGCCCGGTGCGGAGAACACCGGCGCACATTACCGATAAATTCGCCGAGCTTGTATGCAGCAACTCGCTTCGCGCGAACGGGCTGACGAACGCCGTAGGCGTTCTGAAGCAGGAGATGAGAGAACTGAACTCTCTCATCCTCTCCAGTGCCGACAAGCACGCGGTACCCGCCGGAGGCGCTCTGGCGGTGGATCGTGACGGCTTCTCCGGGGAGATCACGGATACCCTCCGTAATCATCCTCTCATTGAAGTGCGGACCGAGGAACTTAAGGAAATTCCGGACGGCATTACCGTTGTGGCTTCCGGGCCTCTCACATCCCCGGATTTATCTGCAAGCCTGCAGGCGCTTATGGGTGAAGAGTATTTGTATTTCTACGATGCGGCCGCGCCGATCGTCGAGAAAGACTCTATTGATATGAGCAAAGTGTACTTGGCTTCCCGGTACGACAAAGGGGAAGCGGCTTATCTGAACTGCCCGATGACAGAGGCGGAGTTCGATGCTTTCTATGAAGCTCTGATTACGGCGGAAACCGCGCCCGTGAAAGAATTCGAGAAAGAAATCTATTTCGAAGGCTGCATGCCGATCGAAGTAATGGCCAAACGCGGCAAACAAACCGCTCTTTACGGCCCGATGAAACCGGTTGGTCTCATCAACCCGCATACGGGTGAGCTTCCTTACGCGGTCGTTCAGCTACGCCAGGATAACGCGGCGGGAACGCTGTACAATCTGGTCGGATTTCAAACGCATCTGAAATGGGGCGAGCAGAAACGGGTTCTGCAAATGATTCCGGGCCTGGAAAACGCCGAGTTCGTGCGCTACGGGGTTATGCACCGCAACACTTTCATCAATTCTCCCCGTCTGCTGAAACCGACCTATCAGTTCAAAAACCGGGACACTCTATTCTTTGCCGGACAGATGACCGGAGTGGAAGGTTACGTCGAATCGGCCGCATCCGGTTTGATCGCCGGTATTAACGCGGGAAGATTGGCACAGGGCATGGATTGTCTGGAGTTTCCGCTGGAAACCGCCCTCGGCAGTATGGCGCAGTATATCACGACTGCGGACACGAAACATTTTCAGCCGATGAATGCTAACTTCGGTCTATTCCCGCCGCTGGGCGAGAAAATCCGCAATAAAAAAATGAAGTACGAAAAACTTGCGGAACGTGCAATTGAGACTATTCAGAATTTTTCGCAAAATACAGTCCAGTCAGCTTGTAAGTGAAAGTGCGGCTGTGTTACGATTAAGTTGTTTTGAACGACGCTGTACACAGCCACTTTAAATCAAACTCCGGAAGCAGCATCAAAACAACCTTTTGCTGCTGCTTCTTATTTTCCGTTCTCTCGCAGCAGGCAGCTTCGGAAAAGAATCGAGAGGTGAACTATGGATCCGACAAATGCGACTTTTCACGCCACCACTATATTTGCCATCCGTAAAGACGGTCGCGGGGCGATAGCCGGAGACGGTCAAGTGACTTTCGGCAACAGCATGATTATGAAGAACACGGCGAAGAAAGTGCGGCGGCTGTACCGCGGGAAAGTGATTTCCGGATTTGCGGGGTCTGTCGCGGATGCGATTACGCTGTTTGAGAAGTTCGAAGGCAAGCTCGAGGAACATCACGGCAATCTTCAGCGTGCGGCCGTAGAGCTGGCCAAGGAATGGAGATCCGACCGCGTTCTGCGCAAACTCGAAGCGATGATGATCGTGATGGACGAACACGGGCTTCTGCTTATTTCGGGTAACGGCGAAATTATCGAGCCGGATGACGGCATCGTTGCGATCGGTTCCGGGGGCAGTTTTGCCTTGGCGGCCGGGCGTGCCCTATCCCGTTATGCCACCGACATGAGCGCAGCCGACATTGCAAAAGCTTCTCTGGAAATGGCCGCAGATATCTGCGTGTTTACGAATCATAATATTATTGTGGAAGAAATATAACGCCGAGCGACGAATAATGAACAGGTAAGGCTTGGAATCAGGCTTTATCGGGCACTATATGAAGGAGGGGTTCCTTTTGAGCACAAGCTCCCTTACACCTAGACAAATCGTGCAAGAGCTGGACCGGTATATTGTCGGTCAGAAGCAGGCCAAGAAGTCCGTAGCCGTCGCCCTGCGTAACCGTTTTCGCCGCAGCAGATTGGACGAATCGATGCGTGACGAAATTGTGCCCAAAAATATCCTGATGATCGGACCGACGGGTGTGGGCAAGACGGAAATAGCAAGAAGACTCGCTAAACTCGTCGGAGCCCCGTTTGTGAAGCTCGAAGCTACAAAATTTACCGAGGTCGGCTATGTGGGCAGAGATGTAGAGTCCATGGTCCGGGATCTCGTTGAAACATCGATACGCATGGTAAAGAGCGAACGCACCGAAAGTGTGAAAGACCGTGCGGAGGAGCTTGCCAACGAGCGTCTCGTGACCATTCTGGCGCCAAGTGCGAGCCGTCCCAAATTCCAGCGCAACCCGCTGGAGATGATATTCGGCAATCAGCAGGGCTCCCAGGAACCGGATGAGGAAGACAAAGATCCTCAACTGGCAACGAAACGCGCGCAAATTAAAGAACAGCTTACGCGCGGTGAACTCGAAAATTACATCGTTGAAGTCGATGTGGAAGATAATTCTCCCTCCATGCTGGATATGCTGGCCGGCCAGGGACAAGATCAAGCCGGCATGAATATGCAGGAGATGTTCGGCAGCCTCCTGCCGAAACGCACGAAGAAGCGGAAGCTTCCCGTCAAGGAAGCCAGAAAAGTACTGATCCAGGACGAAGCGCAGAAACTTATCGATATGGATGAGGTAATTCAGGAATCCATCCGGCGCGCCGAGCAAAGCGGAATCATTTTTCTGGATGAAATCGATAAAATTGCGGGCGGCGGCCGTGGAAGCGGCGGACCGGATGTATCCCGCGAAGGCGTCCAGCGCGATATTTTGCCGATCGTGGAAGGTTCGACGGTGGTTACGAAGTATGGACCTGTCAAAACGGATTATATCCTGTTTATTGCGGCCGGGGCTTTTCATGTTTCCAAGCCTTCGGATCTGATACCGGAGCTGCAGGGGCGTTTCCCGATTCGTGTGGAGCTCAGCAATTTAACGCATGAAGATTTTGTTTCCATTCTCAAAGAGCCTAAAAACGCGTTAACCAAGCAGTACACGGCTTTGCTGGAAACCGAAGGAATCCGGATCGATTTCAGCCAGTCCGCGATCGAGGAGATTGCGCGCATTGCCGTGGAAGTCAATCAGAATACGGAAAATATCGGTGCGCGGCGGCTGCACACCATTCTGGAGAAGCTGCTGGAAGATTTATCGTTCGAAGCTCCCGAGTTAAATCTGGAGGAGATGGTGATCACACCGGAATACGTCCGCGAGAAGCTGGGCGATATCGTTCAGAATCGGGATTTGAGCCAATATATTTTATAAACCGGAAGGCGTACCCGCCTTCGGTTTTCTATTCTTGGGTATAAGATTGTAGGAGGCAAGCCAATGACCTTGTTGAACAAAACGAGAAGGCTTAACCGTCTGCTCCAGAAGGAGGCGGTGAGTGCTGTCAGTTTTATGGATATGGCCGAAGTTTTGCGGGATACCATTCACTCTAATGTGTATGTGGTCAGCAGACGAGGTAAATTGTTAGGCTACGCCACGACGAATGAACTGCCGACTTCGGCTATCAATCAAATCGTGGCGGAGGAGAAAAGATTCTCGCCTGAATTTAACCATTTTCTGTTGAAAGTGGATGAAACCACGTCGAATTCGGACGCGCTTGAAATGTTTCCGACTTTTGTGGAAGAAATGAAAAATTTAAGAGAATATACCTACTTCACCATTGTACCGATTTTAGGGGGCGGAGACAGACTTGGGACTTTAGTCCTATGTAGAACGCACTCAGCCTTTACGGATGACGACTATATATTGGCAGAGTATGGGTCGACAGTCGTAGCTATGGAGATTCTTCATATGCGGGCGGAAGAGGTTGAGCAGGAGGCAAGAAGCAAGGCCGTGGTTCAGGTGGCCATCGGTTCGTTGTCGTTCAGTGAGCTGGAAGCAGTGGAGCATATTTTCGAAGAATTAGAAGGAAAAGAAGGACTTCTCGTTGCAAGCAAGATTGCAGACCGTGTCGGAATCACCCGATCCGTGATCGTAAATGCGCTCCGCAAACTGGAGAGCGCAGGTGTTATTGAAACGCGTTCCCTCGGAATGAAAGGAACGTACATTCGCATATTGAATGAACAATTGATGCAGGCGATTGACCAAGTTAAGTCCAAAATGTAACAAAAATTTCATACATGCATGCGAACCAAACAAAGGCCCATCTTCCTAAAGATAGGGCTTTTTTCTCATTGTCTATTTCCAGACTTTTCTTCATGATAATTTTAGCAACATTATTCTACATAATGTACACACTTTGAATAATCCTTGTGTCGAAGTTAGGAGGAATGTGAAGTTACATTATGGAATTTAGTTTCATAAAGATATAAAAGGTGGGGTAACCATGTTCTTGCTAAACCAAGCCGGATTTCAGTGGATGGAGAAATCGCTGGATGCGTCAGCCCTCCGGCAGCGGGTGATTTCCAACAATGTGGCCAACGCCGACACTCCTCATTTTAAAAGGTCAGACGTTCTGTTCGAGGAATTGCTTCAAGAGAAAATGACCGGTAACCAGCCGGTATTGGAAGGAAGACGCACAAATACAAGACATCTTCAGATTCCATCTAATACCAACTTACCCGGTCAAGCGATTGTTGAATCAGATCCGAAAAGTTTGATGAACAACAATTTAAACAACGTCGACATGGATTACGAGATGTCATTGATGGCCAAAAATCAGCTTAAATACAACACGATGATACAGGAAATGAACAACGAATTCCGTAAGCTCAAAATCGCGATGGATGGGAGAAGATAACGGATGAGAATCACGAACAGCTTTGACATCAGTGCTTCGGCTTTAACGACGCAGCGTTTAAGAATGGATGTCATCTCTTCGAATATCGCGAACGCGGATACGACCCGTGCGTCATTCGTAAACGGGCAGTGGACACCTTACCAGCGCAAAATCGTTTCGGTTGAACCGAAAAACCAGCCAACGTTCGCCCAGATACTAAACTCGGCAATGACCGACGGGACGGGGCAGGGAGTTCGGGTTTCCGGCATTTCCGGAGATACCACGCCGTTCAAGCAGGTTTACAATCCTACGCATCCGGATGCCAACCAGCAAGGGTATGTGATGATGCCGAACGTCGACGTCGCCAAAGAAATGGTGGATATGATTTCCGCCACAAGGTCTTATGAAGCAAACGTAACGGCTCTTAACGCTAGCAAAGGCATGATCTCAAAAGCGCTTGAAATCGGCAGATGATAAAAGATAAAAAAGGAGAATGAGTGTGGTAAACCCGACTTATCTAAATGCATTTTCTCCGGTGCAGACAATAAAGCAGCCGGTGGGGAGCGAGCCTGCAAGTGCCTCCCAATTTACAAAGCAGTTTTCCTCTTTTCTCAGCGAAGCCATGAACGGGTTGAATTCGGATCAGCATACGGTAGACGGACTCAACCAGCAGTTTGCCAAAGGGGAATTATCGGACGTCCATCAATTGATGATTGCTTCCGAAAAAGCATCGCTCGGTTTAGAGTTCACCGTCCAGGTGCGCAATAAAGTCGTGGAAGCTTATCAGGAAGTCATGAGGATGCAGCTCTAACGGCGGCTGAACCATGATCGACATTGATTGAATCGGATGGGGTGACATTGTGAACGAAAGATTGCTCCAATATTGGGAGAAAGTCAAACAGTATTGGAATCAATATAGCAAAACGACCAAGCTTACTTTTGTAGCTGCATTGTTCGTTCTCCTATTGACTATTGGAATCATCAGCTACAATCTCGCGAAAACGGAGTATTCACTGGCTTATACGAATCTCCAGCCGGCGGATGCCGCGGCGATTAAAGGGTACCTGGACACGGCGAAAATTCCTTACAACCTCAGCCAGGACGGCAAAAGCATTGAAGTTCCGAAAAATGAAGTCGCCAATGTCAAGCTGGGCATTGAGTCGCAAGGTTTGAACAAAGGAAGCTCGATCGGTTACGACGCATTCGCTTCGGACAGTGCTTTCGGAATGACGGACAACGAGTTTAAGGTGAAATATTTAAGCGCGGTGCAAGGTGAGCTTCAGCAGCTTATCAATTCCAACGAAGCGGTGGACAAATCGAAGGTTCTGATTTCGATGCCGGATGAGACGGTATTTCTCGCCAACCAGAAGCAGGAAGCTACGGCATCGGTCGTACTGAACGTCAAGCAGGGCTATTCGCTGGATCAAGGGCAAGTGGATACGATTTATAACCTGGTTTCTCACAGTGTTAAAAATTTGCCTTTGCAGAACATAACGATCTCCGACCAGTATGGTCAGTTCCTGGCTTACTCCAAGGAAACGAACGGCGGTCAAAGCACATCGGGTCTGGTTCAGAACCAATTCGACATCAGACGCAAGTTTGAAACAAGCGTCCAGGGAAACATTACAAATCTGCTCAACAAAATGCTTGGTCCCGATAAGGTAGTGGTCAGTGTTTTCTCGACGATGAACTTCGATCAGAAGAAAACGACGGAAAATCTGGTTACGCCTCCGAATGTGGAAGACAAGAAGGGACTTGAAATTTCTACCCAGGAATCCTCTAAAACTTCAACAAGCACAGGAGGAAACACAGGGGGAGTGGCCGGAACCGGTCAGACGGACGTTCCGGGTTATCCGGGAGGCGCGGCATCCGGAAATGCCAACTCCGAAGAAAGCAGCAAGACGGTCAATTACGAAATTAACCGCATTACGAACGATATAATCCAGACACCTTATGTCGTCAAAGATATCAGCATCAATATCGGATTTGATTCAACCGGCAAAGACCAGGCCGCGGTAGCGGATCTGAAAGGTCTTATCGAAGGTCAAATGGCGAACATTGTTCGTGCGGCGCTTGCCGACAACAAGGTGGAATACACGCCGGCTCAAATTCAGGACAAAGTGAAAGTGGTTCCTCAAACATTCGTAACACCAACCGGAATTGCGGGTACGAATTTGCAGCAATATCTTCTGTACGGCGGAATCGGTCTGGCTGCTCTGCTGCTCGGCGCGCTCGGCATGTATGCCATCAGAAGAAGGAAAAAAGCTGGAGAAGAAGAGGATGAGCTTGACCTCCCACCGGCAAAAGTGGAATATCCTACGATCGATATCGAGAATGTCTCCAACGAAAATCAAGTACGCAAGCAATTAGAGACGCTAGCCAAGAAAAAGCCGGACGAATTCGTCAACTTGCTTAGAACATGGTTAGTGGATGAATAGAGGTGTGGGTGTTTGGCAAGAGGAGCAATACAGCAGGGGTTAACGGGAAGGCAAAAAGCGGCGATTCTGCTTATCAGCCTCGGACCGGAAGTTTCTGCTCAAATTTTCAAGCATTTGCGCGAAGATGAAATTGAGCAGCTTACCCTCGAAATCGCAAATGTACGCAAGGTAGACGCCTTAGAAAAAGAATCGATTTTATCGGAGTTCCATCAAATCTGCCGGGCACAGGAATATATTTCCCAAGGCGGTATCGCCTATGCGAAGGAAATTCTTGAGAAGGCGCTCGGTTCCAACAAAGCCGTCGACATTATTAACCGACTAACGGCTAATCTGCAGGTAAGACCGTTTGATTTCGCACGAAAAGCGGATCCTGCGCAAATTTTGAACTTTATCCAAAACGAAAATTCACAAACGATCGCACTCGTTCTTTCCTACTTGCAGGCGGAACAAGCTTCCATCATTTTGTCTTCGCTGCCGCAGGAGAAACAGGCGGATGTTGCGAAACGGATCGCTCTGATGGACAGTACGTCACCGGAAGTGATTTCTCAAGTGGAGAGAGTGCTGGAACAGAAACTTTCGGCCACCGTTACACAGGATTACACATCGGCCGGCGGTATTTCTTCGATCGTTCAAATTTTGAACGGCGTCGACAGAGGTACGGAACGCACCATCCTGGATTCGCTCGAAATTCAAGATCCCGAACTTGCCGAAGAGATCAAGAAGCGGATGTTCGTTTTCGAGGATATCGTCAATGTGGACAACCGTTCCATTCAGCGCATTATCCGCGATATCGAAAATGCCGACCTTCAGCTTGCGCTTAAAGTGGCGAGCGAAGAAGTCCGCGAAGCTATTTTCCGCAACATGTCCAAACGGATGGCGGAGACGTTCAAAGAAGAAATGGAATTTATGGGCCCGGTTCGGCTGCGCGATGTCGAAGAAGCGCAAACCCGGATCGTATCAACGATTCGCCGCCTAGAAGAATCCGGAGAAATCATCATCGCACGCGGTGGAGGAGACGATATCATTGTCTAACATCCTAAAGCCTTTCCATTATGCTCCTGCGGATGAGACAAATGCTTACCGGGTACCGGTTAAACCGATTTATACGCCTCAGCCCGAGCTTGCGGACGATGAACCGCGGTTCACACCCGAAGAAGAAGCGCAGCTGAGTGAAGCGGAAACCTTGAAACGCCATATTCTAGAAGATGCGGAATCCTTTGCGCAAACCCATATGCAGCAGGCGATCCAGGAAGTATCCGATCTGAAAGAACAGACGGAAGCCGAGATCGAAGCCTGGTGGCATCAGCGTCGTGAAGAAGATGAGCAGCTTCAGGAGCAGGCCCGGACAACCGGTTACGAAACGGGTTATCAAGAAGGCTTGGATCAAGCACGGCAGGATGTCAGCCGGCAGTACGATGACATGTTATCGGAAGCGCGGCAGGTACTGCAGCAGGCTTATCAGGTGAAACAGCAGATGATTCAGGAAGCGGAGCCTTTTCTCATCGAATTAAGCTGCTCCATAGCGGAGAAAATCATCTCCAAGCAGTTGACCGTATCTCCGGAATGGATGGTCGAAACGATCCGAAGCGTTCTGGCCCGCCGTAAAGAGAGCGGAACGATTACACTCTGCGTGGCACCCCGACACTTCGCTTACATTCAGGATGCGCGCGAAGAACTGCTGTCGGCAATTGACTCGCAGGCTGAACTGGAAATCATTCCGGATGCGAGTGTTCGTGATGAAGGCTGTGTAGTCCGTTCCACGTTCGGCAGCATCGATGCCCGTATCGATACTCAGCTTCACGAGATTAAGCTGGCTTTGCAGCGGATCGCCCTTCACGGTGAAGGTGACGAATCATGAGTCAAGCAAGCCCGAATGCAGGCAAATATGTAGACTTTCTGAGACAAATGGATCCTGTCCGTGTAAACGGTAAAGTGACGCAAGTGATCGGTTTGACCGTTGAATCGGAAGGTCCGGATGTAAGTATCGGCGAGCTTTGCCACATCTATCCTCATAAATCCAATCAGCCGCTGATGGCGGAAGTGGTGGGATTCAGAGGAAACAAGGTCATTCTCATGCCGCTTGGCGAGCTGGAAGCGATCGGCCCCGGCTGCGATGTGGTAGGAACGGGCAAACCGCTGACTGTACAGGTCGGTCACGAGCTGCTCGGTAAAGTATTAAACGGTCTCGGCCAGCCTTTGGACGGTTCATTCCTGCCGTCAAGAATGGCTCACGTTTCCACGAACAATGTCCCGAGCAATCCGTTGTCAAGGCCGCGGGTTCAAGAGCCTCTCGGCGTCGGTGTCCGCGCGATTGACGGACTGCTGACCGTAGGCAAAGGACAGCGGGTCGGTATTTTCGCCGGTTCCGGTGTGGGCAAAAGTACCCTGCTCGGGATGGTTGCGAGAAACACGTCGGCGGACGTCAACGTGATCGCGCTTATCGGCGAACGGGGCCGCGAAGTTCTGGAATTCGTCGAGAAAGATCTCGGACCGGAAGGATTGGCGCGTTCGGTCGTTATCGTCGCTACGTCGGATCAACCGGCGATGGTCCGGATCAAAGGAGCTTTCATCGCAACGAGCATTGCCGAATATTTCCGGGATCGCGGGATGAACGTCATGCTCATGATGGACTCCGTAACCCGCTTCGCGATGGCTCAGCGTGAAGTCGGTCTGGCGGTAGGAGAGCCTCCGGCGACGAGAGGATACACGCCTTCGGTTTTCGCGCTTCTGCCTAAGCTGCTTGAACGGTCCGGAACCGGTTTGAAAGGTTCGATTACGGCTTTTTATACGGTGCTGGTGGACGGTGACGATATGAATGAGCCTATCGCGGATGCGGTTCGTGGTATTCTGGACGGTCATATCGTCTTGGACCGGAATATCGCCAACAAAGGTCAATATCCCGCCATTAACGTTCTTGCCAGCGTAAGCCGGGTTATGAAAGAAATCGTCACCCCGGAGCAGCTCGAAGCTGCAGCTCATCTCAAACGAATGCTTTCTGTTTATAAAGATTCGGAAGATTTGATAAATTTGGGGGCGTACCAGAGAGGGTCGAATCAAGAAATTGATATTTCCCTTCAGTATATGGATGAGATCCTTGATTTTGTTAAACAAAAAACAAATGAGAAAGTGACGTTGGAAGAAGCCCAACAGCGCTTGATCGATCATTTTTCGTTAGGATGAGGCTAATATGAAATTCCAGTATGCGTTTCAGCAGATCGTAAATTTGAAAAATAATGAGCGTTCGCAGGCGGAGTGGAATCTTTCTACTGCCATCGGCAACCTGAATCACGAAGAAAGCTCTCTTCAAGAGCTGATTCGTCTCAAAAACGAAGCTCAGGAGAAAATGCTGGAAACTTCCATGCGGCCGGTTTCCATGCTGGAGATTCGTCAGCTGCAGTCTTATGTGGATCACATCGAGCATCTGATTGCGCGCAAGCGTCACGATGTTTCCAAAGCCCAGCGCCATGTGAATCAGAACAGAGACCTCCTGAACGACAAAATGGTCGACGAGAAAGTCTGGACGAAAGCGCGGGATAAAGCGTTGGAGCAGTTTACCGGTTTTGTTCTGAAAAAGGAGCAAGAGGCACTGGACGAAATTGCATCCAACCGGCATATCCGGCTGTCCTATCAGTAAACCCGCACGAAAGGAGGAGGCGTCATGGAAGAAACAGGCACAGAGTCGTCCTCGGGCGGTAAATTGGAACGTTTTCTGGTCTGGTTTCTGATCCCGTTCGTGTTTACGGCCGTTCTTCTTGGTGTTCTTCTATCCGTTTTTGATTACGATGTGATGAAAACAGTCCAGCGGACGCTGAACAAAATCCCGGTCGTCGGGGAAATGATTCCCCTGCCGAAAGAGGATGCGGAAAGTGCCCCCACAGCTAAAGGAACGGAAGAAGATGCAGTAAAAACGAAAACCAAAGAAATCGAGCAGTTGAACAGCAAGGTGCAGGAACTCAAAACTGAACTGGACAAGGCGGATCAGACGAGTGCCCAGAAGGACAAAACGATTCTGGATCTCAAGCAGCAAAAGGCGGAGCTGGAAGATAAAGAGCTGGCCAAGCAGGATGAAGAGTACGACAAAAAAGTACGGGAACTTGCTTCGGTCTACGCGAAGATGATGCCGAGCAAGGCGGCACAAATCATTCAAAACCTGAGCCCTCAGGAAACGATCCTCGTTCTGAACGCGATGAAAACAGACGAGCGGGTGAAGGTGCTCGAAAAAATGGATCCGAAGAAAGCGGCCGACGCTTCGATTGCCCTAAAAGATCTCACTTCTTCGCAGGATCAAAAGATCGCGGCACTCCAGGATCGGCTCGTTCTCCAGCAAAAACCGGATTCCGCACAAAAGAAGATGACTTCGGCTGAGCTGAGCCAGACGTTCGCGTCGATGGACGCGGCCAAAGCCGCGAAAGTATTAACCGATATGTATGGGAAGAACTCGGGTCAGGTGTTAACGATCCTGAGGGAAATGGATACGAGCAAGCGGGCCGCTTTAATGGGTGAAATCGCAGGCATCAGCAAGGAAACCGCAGCTTCCATTACCGGTAATCTGGTTCCATAAATTTTTAATGAAAGGAGGTGAATATAAAACATGGAAATGCCAGTAGCAAGCACGACTCCGTCCGCACCGTCGGCAGGATCTACGGCGGTTAAAGCGGGAACGGCAAAGACTACAGCAGCGGCTGGAACATCAGCAGGAAGCGGCAAGGGCGATGCGGGAACTTTCCAAGAGGTAATGAGCGGCCAGCTTCAGAAGGAAGCGGGCGAAGGCAATGCGAGTCCCGTTGATTCCATCCTGGCCGGCCTGCTTCAAGTGATTCCTTTCCTCCCGGCGTCCGTTCAGGAAGCTCTGAGCGATATGGAAGGGCAAACGGAAACGGAAGGAATGGTGGACCTTTTGCTCAGCACTATTCAGGGCAGTCCGGAGCTGTTCAGTCAGCTCAGCCAGTCCGATGCGATGCAGCAGTGGGCGAACGATGCTTCAGCTCTGCTTCAGCTGTTAAGCGGCACGCAGCAAACCGGGCTTCAGGCTGTCCAGCTTGATAACGGCGATGCTTCATTGAAACTGCAAAAGACCATTTTGGATTTGACGACGATGCTTAAGCAGCAGCCGGATCATCCTGTTCTGCAGCAAGCTGTCGGCGGAATTCAAGCAGCTCGTAGAGGCGGCCCTGCCGTCGCTAGTTAACCAACAGGCGGGTACAGCCGGCAAAACAGCGGCCAAGGCGGCTGACCAAGCGGACTTAGTAATCCCTGCGGGTGCGGCCGACAGTGAACCTGACGCGGCGGCGCCGGTTATGACCGTTATGAAGACCGGGAGCGCCAAAGCTTCATTGGAATTGCTGGCTGCAAGAAACGGCGTCTGGAATTCAGTGAGACAAGCGGCTCAAGAAACGGTGGAAACCGTACAGACCTCCACTTCCCAGGCATCCGAAAATGAGCCGGTAGCGAACGGTCTGACAGGTCTGCAAGAAGGCATGAAGACGGCCCTTCCGGAGCAGGCGGCCAAAGCAGCGGCTCCTACGATTTCAGCTCAAAATTTCGCTCAAGAACTGAGTCAGTTCATGGTAAAGCGCATGAGCCTGAAGATGGGGAACGGCTTCTCGGAAGCTAAGCTTTCGCTCCGCCCTCAGCATTTGGGAACCATTGACGTGGTCCTGACCATGCAGAACGGACAACTGGTTGCCCAATTTACAGCGGATACGGCTCTGGGAAAAGAACTTCTCGAAAGCCAACTCGCACACTTGAGGCAATCCCTGCACAGCCAAGGCGTTCAGGTAGACAAAATGGAAGTCGGCCAAAACACGATGTCTTCCACAACGTTCCAGGATTCCAGACAGCAGCAGTCTTCGCAGCAGTTTCTGCAGCAGCGCGGCGGCGGTGGAAACCAGAACAATTCCGAAGAGATGACAGAGTGGAACGAAGAGTTGAGAATTTTGGAGGAAACCAGAAAAGCGGCTTTAGGAAATTCCTTCGAAACCTCGGCTTGATGGAAATGGACATAACTCGGCTTAGATAGGAGGTGCAGCAATGGCAGAACTTTGGGGAGATTTGAGCAAAACGGGATCGGCGACGAACACGGCAAGCGCGGCCTCGAAAGCCAAAGACAAGAAAGACGGTTCGATCCTCGGCAAAGATGATTTTCTGAAAATCCTGATCACCCAGCTTCAAAATCAGGACCCTATGCAGCCCATGCAGGATAAAGAGTTTGTGGCGCAAATGGCCCAGTTCACTTCGGTCGAGCAGTTGTCGAATATGGCATCCGAGATGAAATTGCTCCGGTCTTCGCTCGGATTCACTTCGAGTCTGATCGGGAAGGATATCAGCTGGATGAGCAAAACGGACAGCGGCGAAACGGTAATGGCCAACGGAGTTGTCGAGTCCATTATCGTCCGGGACGGTGTGCAGTACGCGACGGTAGGCGGGAAAGAAGTCAAGCTGGAGGAAGTTCTTAAGATAGAAAACTCCAAGCCGGCGGTTCCTGCGCCATGACCGAACGTATTACGGTAGGAAGACTATATCCCACTCCGCCGGCACCCCTTCAGCGAAACGGTGGTCCCAGACCGGCAGCCGGACGCTCCGAATTCGATCAGTTTCTGCACAGCGAACTGGTCAAGTTCAGTCATCATGCGGAGACGCGGTTGAAACAGCGGGGAATTCAAATCGACAACGAGCAGTTAACCAAGCTTGAGCATGCGATTGATAAAGCGGCCGCCAAAGGTGCCAAGGATACGCTGATGGTACTCGGGGGAACGGCTCTCATCGTAAACGTCCCGAACCGGACGGTAATTACGGCATTGGACGGAGCCAAGCTGCAAGATCAGGTTTTTACGCAAATAGACAGTGCTGTCATCATTTCATAGACCTTTACACACCAAAGCGGGCCGGACCTAGGCAGGAGGCCCTGAAAGCTGCGGACCGATAGAAGCGGCTTTAAAGGAAGATGCCCACCCAGGCGGGCGACATAAGAGGAGGAACAACAAATGTTAAGATCCATGTACTCCGGTATTTCGGGTATGCGCGGTTTTCAGACAAAGCTGGATGTAATCGGCAATAACATTTCCAACGTGAACACGGTAGGCTTCAAAAAAGGCCGCGTCATGTTCCAGGACATTCTGAGCCAGACGGTAGCTGGAGAAACAGCACCAACGTCTACGACTCAGGGGGGGATTAACTCCAAACAAATCGGTCTCGGCGTAGGTACTGCTGCGATTGACACTGTACACACGGGCGGAAGCGCTATGACAACAAATGTTCCTACGGATCTAAGAATTGATGGTAATGGATTCTTCGGAGTAACTCAGAACGGGGAAGATCCCTTATATTTGACACGAGCCGGAAATTTTTATGTTGATGGCGACAATTATATCGTGAATCCGGACGGTATGTATCTAATGTCAACATCTGCCGAGCCTATCCAGCTTGCTGCTGACGCTACTAAATTTTCAATCTCTCAAGACGGAACGGTCATGCAGGTCATAGGGGGAGTTCCAGTTCCTTCAGATTATAAAGTGGCAGTTGTCAAAGTAGCCAATCCGGCTGGGTTGAATAAAGCGGGAGGTAATCTTTACGAATATACTCCTAATGCTGATGTGACTAACACAATAGATGTAGCCTTTCTTTCGAACGCATTGCCAGCTGATCCAACTACAGGCACAGGCTCCATCATTGCCGGACAACTGGAAATGTCCAACGTCGATCTGACCGAAGAGTTTTCCGAAATGATCGTGTCCCAGCGCGGTTTCCAGGCGAACTCCCGGATCATCACCACGTCGGATGAAATTTTGCAAGAAATCGTAAACCTGAAACGCTAATAACAGGCAAAGGTAAAAGGTAAGGGGGGCCTGGTCCCCCTCCTGGAACCTATGGAGGGAACCATGGTACGTTTGACCCGAATGAACGGCAAGCCGCTAGTGATCAACGCGCTTATGATTGAAATGATGGAAGAAACACCGGACACCGTGATTACGTTGATTAACGGAAAGAAAATTATGGTCCTTGAAAAAGAGGCAGTGGTCACAGAGATGGTGGAACAATTTTTGAAACGGATCGGTGCGGTGCAAGCAACGATCAAGTCGGCGAATACGGAGGGCTTGTAGTGCTTAAAAATCGATTTTTTCTGATGCTGGTTTCTATTCTTGTCGCCATCACATTAGTCTTGACGGCTGCATTCGTTTTATGGACGGTTATGGATAACAAATCTGAATCCGCCGGTGAAGAGAAGGTTCAAACGTCGGCAGAGATCAAAGAAAACACCGTCATTATGAAAGACATTACGACAAACCTGGCCAGTCAGGGCAGCTTTGTGAAAATCAGTCTGGCTTTTGAGCTGGAAAATAAAAAGGCAAAAACGGATTTCGAAAATCTGATTGATTCCCGCATCAAAGGAACAATCATCCGGACTCTTTCTGACATGAATTCCGATCAGATTTCAGGCAGCAAAGGGCAGGATAACTTGACCACCACACTGATTAACAAGCTTAATCCGCTTCTTAATGAAGGAAAAATAAGGCGCATTAATATTACCGATATTGTACTTGAGTAGCCTTTTACATAGATCGGATACGCACAAAGGGGGTGACTCTTATGGTTGATGTTATGTCACAGAATGAAATCGACGCTCTTCTGGCAGCTCTCTCTTCCGGTGAAATGGATGCAGAGGAACTCAAGAAAGAAGATACGCAGCGAAAAGTCCGATTGTATGATTTCAAACGGGCCGTACGCTTTTCCAAAGACCATATCCGGAGCTTGACCCGGATTCATGAAAACTTTGCCCGGTACTTGACGACGTATTTCTCGGCACAGCTAAGAACGTTTGTCCAGATCAATGTCGTTCAGGTCGAACAGCTTCCTTATGATGAGTTTATCCGCTCGATTCCCAAAATGACGATCTTGAACATTTTTGAAGCAGAGCCATTAGAGGGAAGAATGGTCTTGGAAGTACACCCGAACGTGGCGTACGCGATGCTGGACAGACTGCTTGGCGGTGTCGGCGTGTCGCCTCAGAAAATTTCGGCTTTGACTGAGATCGAAACGATCGTGATGGAGCGGATTTTCAGCCGGGCGTTTGAGAGCCTCCAGGAAGCATGGAAGACGATTATCGATCTTTCTCCTCGGCTTGAAGCGCTGGAAACGAATCCGCAGTTTATGCAGATCGTTTCTCCCAACGAAACTATCGCCTTGATCTCGCTAAGCACTAAAATCGGCGACACGACCGGGATGATCAACCTGTGTATCCCGCATGTCGTTATCGAGCCGATCATGCCCCGCTTGTCGGTGCACCACTGGTTTGTGTCCCAGAAGAAAAGCCGGGCTCCCGAGGAAGTCGAAATCTTGCAGGACAGGCTGACTCAGGCCAAGCTGCCCATTATCGCAGAGCTGGGAGAATCGCAAATCACGATTCACGAATTTCTGAATCTGCAGCCCGGGGACGTTATTACACTGAACAAGCCGGTAAACGAGCCTCTGCACATCAAAGTCGGCGAAAAGCTTAAATTTACAGGCAGCGCTGGTACAACGAAGAGCAAAATGGCCGTTCAAATCGGCGAAATTGTAAATGAAGGAGCAGAAGAACATGACGAGTAAAGATTATTTGTCGCAGGAGGAAATAGACGCGCTGTTGAAGCAGGCGGTAGATGAGCGTTCCGACGATAATCCATCTTCTTCTCTTTCTTCGAATATCGATGATTACCTATCCTCGCTGGAGCAGGACGCTCTGGGAGAGATCGGCAACATCACGTTCGGAAGCGCAGCGACGGCTTTATCCACTCTGCTCGGCAAGAAAGTGGACATTACGACTCCTAAAGTATCGTGCATTCCGCGCGTTCAACTGGTTAACGAGTTTCCAAAACCGCACGTTGCCGTTCATGTCAACTATGTTGACGGCTTTGACGGCATCAATTTGCTCGTGATCAAGACTCGCGACGCACAAGTCATTGCCGACCTGATGATGGGTGGAGACGGTCATGTGGAAGGTGACGAGCTGTCTGAAATTCACGTCAGCGCCGTTCAGGAAGCCATGAATCAGATGATGGGTTCGTCCGCGACTTCGATGTCCACGATATTCAACCGGTTCGTGAATATCTCCCCTCCGGGAATAGATATTTTGAATCTGTCGAATGGAGAAGGAAAACTGCCGAACGAAGACGTATTTATAAAGATATCCTTTAGACTGACAATCGGGGACCTTATCGATTCGACCATCATGCAGCTTCTTCCCGTCGATTTTTCCAAGGAAATGGTAAATATCCTGATGGGCGGGGGTTCCGAAGCGGTTCACGAAGAAATGGCGGCCGCAGTCAGCGAAGAAGTTCCGCCGCCGGCTGTCACCAGCCAGGCGCAAGCGGATACGAACGCTCAAGCTTATCAGCAGCCGGTTCCGGAACCGCCGTATACAAACCCGGCAGAAGCGCCGTATACGAATCCTTCGATGGGGGGCAACCCGATGCCGATGAATCAACCGCCTGCACAACAGTCATACGCACAGCAGCCGATGAATCACGCACCACAGGGAGGAAACTACGGAGGAATGAACAGGAATGTTAACGTACAGCCGGTCCAGTTCTCCAATCTTCAGCAGGGAGGATACAGCCAGTCGGACGACACGAACCTGAACCTGCTGCTCGATATCCCGCTGAAAGTAACGGTAGAGCTGGGAAGAACGCAGAAAGTGATCAAAGACATCTTGGAACTTTCGCAAGGTTCGATCATCGAGCTGGACAAACTGGCCGGTGAACCGGTTGATATTCTGGTCAACAACAAATTGATCGCCAAGGGAGAAGTCGTCGTTATCGATGAGAACTTCGGCGTTCGCGTAACCGATATCGTCAGTCAGTGGGATCGCATTCAAAAAATACAATAACTATCTTTTGGGAGGATTATTTTATCATGGGGAACAGAATTTTGATCGTAGACGACGCAGCATTTATGAGAATGATGATTCGCGATATTTTAACGAAGAACGGATATGAAGTGGTCGGTGAAGGAAACGATGGCCTGCAAGCCGTAGAAAAATTCAAAGAGCTGCGTCCCGACCTGGTGACGATGGATATCACCATGCCTGAGATGGATGGAATCAATGCGCTGAAAGAGATCAAAAAGATTGATCCTAACGCCAAAGTGATCATGTGTTCGGCAATGGGGCAGCAGGCGATGGTAATCGATGCGATTCAAGCCGGCGCCAAGGACTTTATCGTGAAACCTTTCCAAGCGGACCGTGTTATCGAAGCCATTAAGAAAACAATGGGCTAAGCGTAAGCTTTTTAATAAGGAAGGAATGTGAAGCTTGAAGAAACAGGCAGGAAAGCTGCTTCTGGCAACGGCAGGACTGATCGTTCAGCTGCCGTTCTGGACTTCCGTTTGTTTTGGGACACCTGGGTCGGGCGGCAACATCGGGCCCGGTCCGGGAACGGGAGAGACGGGGAGTATGGATTCGATCGTAATGATCGGAAAAGTGATTTTCTTTCTCCTCCTTATCATCGGTCTTTTTTACGGCATTATGAAGATGTTGTCGAAAAAAAGCGGATTCCGCTTCGGACGTGCCATGCAGTCGCTGGGTGGAGTTCCACTTGGCCAAAACAAGTCGATCCAAGTCGTCGAAATCGGCGATTCGCTGTACATCGTGGGAGTCGGGGATAACATCCAGCTTCTGGAGAAAATAGCCGATGCCGGCGAGGCGGCGAGACTGAAAGAGCAAATTACGGCACAAACCCGGGCGGCAACGGAATTTATTACTGTCGGCAAATGGCTTGAAAAAATACGCAAGAAACCAGGTGAAACTAACGCGGTGGAGGAAGAAGAGCTTACGCCGAACTTTCACCAGGTCTTTCAGGATAAACTGCAGAATGTCGCCCAGCGCAACAAAAGCGTTGAAGAATGGCTGCAGGAAGAAAACGAACAAGATCGGTTGAAGTCAAATGAGCAAAAATAAAGGAACTCTTATTATTCTGCTTGCTTTACTTGTGTTCATGGGATGGGCAGGAAATACGGCTTACGCCGCTCCGGACCCGCAGAATCCGATTCCCGGCATAAGCGTCAACGTAGATTCGGGTAGCGGTGCTTCGGGAGCCTCCAGCACGATCAGCGTCATTTTGCTGCTGACGGTTCTGAGTCTCGCGCCTTCGTTTCTGATTCTGATGACCAGCTTTACGAGAATCGTCATTGTGCTGGGGTTCGTACGCACGTCTCTCGGGACGCAGCAGATGCCGCCCAACCAGGTTTTGATCGGACTGGCTCTGTTTCTAACCCTGTTTATTATGGCACCGACGCTGGGACAGATTAATGATACGGCCGTCCAGCCCTACATGAAAGGGGAGCTCAACCAGACGCAGGCCCTTCAAAAAGCGTCCGTTCCCATCAAGCAATTCATGTGGAATCATACCCGGCCTAAAGATTTGAAGCTTTTCCTGGATTACACGAAGGCGGAGGCTCCCAAAGGAGTCGAAGACACACCGCTGACAGCCCTCGTTCCGGCTTATGCCATCAGCGAGCTGAAAACGGCGTTTCAGATGGGCTTTATGATTTTTATCCCTTTCCTGGTTATCGATATGGTTATCGCCAGTACGCTGATGGCCATGGGGATGATGATGCTGCCGCCCGTTATGATATCGCTGCCGTTCAAAATCCTGCTGTTTATTCTGGTGGACGGTTGGTATCTGGTCGTTAAATCGCTGCTCCTCAGTTACAGTACATGAACGCGGAAGCTGGAGGTCACCTAACATGAGTTCGCAATTTATCATTAAGCTGGCCGGCGAAGCGGTCTATACGGTGCTGAAAGCCAGCGCTCCGATGCTGGTGATCGCCCTGGCGGTCGGTCTTATCATCAGTATCTTTCAGGCTACGACTCAAATTCAGGAGCAGACGCTTGCATTCGTGCCGAAAATCGTGGCGGTCCTGCTGTCGGTCTTAATTTTCGGACCCTGGATTTTGAACACGCTGGTCGACTTTACATTCAATCTGTTCAACAATCTTCATCAATATATCGGGTAGGCGGCCATGGAGCTTTGGTTTCAACTTCTGCCCAACGCTATGCTGATTTTTTGTCGAATGACCTCGTTCCTTGTCGTCGTACCGCTATTCTCGTCCCGAAATGTGCCGAGTATGTTCAAAATCGGACTCGCTTTGTTTCTGACTTTGATCGTAACGGCGGCTCAAGGGACGTCCCAGCTGGTTCCGATGGACGCGCAGTATGTCCTGCTTGTGATCCGGGAAATAATCGTCGGCCTGCTGCTCGGTTTTATCGCTTATCTGTTTTTTACGGCCGTACAGATCGCGGGTTCTTTTATTGATATGCAAATCGGACTCGGGATGGCCAACGTGATTGATCCGATGTCGGGAACTACCGTACCCTTGATGGGCAATTTGAAGTACATGCTCGCAATGCTGCTGCTGCTGAGCTTCAACGGTCATCACTTTATGCTGCAGGGTATTATGAACAGCTATGAATGGATACCGCTGTCCAACAGTTTGTTTGCCCAGCTCTACGGGGGACAAATCACCGAATTTCTGGTGAAGACATTTTCGAGTGTTTTCGCTCTGTCCATGCAGCTTGCGGCCCCTGTTGTCGCAGCGATGTTTTTGACGGACCTCGGTTTGGGTTTACTGACGCGTGTCGCTCCCCAGTTTAACATTTTCGTAGTCGGGGTGCCGCTGAAGATCATCATCGGGTTTTTCCTGATCGCCCTGCTGATGCCCGAGCTGATCGGTTTGTTCCACCAATTGTTTGACCGGATGTTCGAAGCGATGCAAAAGCTGCTGAATCTAGTGGCCGGCAAAGCGCTGGAAGCTCCGTAGCACCTGTACGGGAAAGGAAAGGATACGTATGGAACCGCTCCGTTTGAAGCTGGACCTGCAGTTGTTCTCGCAAGAGAAGACGGAACCGGCGACACCGAAAAAGAGGCAGGACGCCCGTAAAAAAGGCCAAGTGGCGAAAAGTATGGAGCTGCCTGCTGCTTTTATCCTGTTCTTTTCATTTTTATCGTTTTACATGATCGGCGGATTTATGAAGGAGCGGATGGTGGATCTCTTCTCGGGTACGCTGAGGCATGATTTGCTGATGGATGTGACCATGGCAAATGTACGGATGTTATTTTACCGGCTGTTAATTCACTTTTTGATTATGCTGGCACCCATTTTGATCTTGACGATGGTGATTGCCCTGGCGGGAAACTATCTTCAGATCGGAATTCTTTTTACAGGCGATCCGCTCAAAATTAAGTTAAGCAAACTGAATCCCATTGAGGGATTCAAAAAAATATTTTCGATGCGCTCCGCCGTGGATTTTTTGAAATCCATGCTGAAAATGAGCGTGATCGGGATCATCGTTTATATGACGTTGTGGGACGAGAAAGAGAAGCTTCTCAGCCTTAGTCATGTACCGCTGGAAAAATCGCTTCATTATATATGGTCCCTGACGCTTTCGCTGGGAATGAAAATCGCTTTAGTTCTGGTCGTGCTTGCCCTGTTCGATTACCTGTACCAGAAGTATGAATTCGAGAAAAGCATACGGATGTCCAAGCAGGACATCAAAGACGAATACAAGAAAATGGAAGGCGATCCCCTGATTAAAGGGAAGATTCGCGAAAAACAACGCCGGATGGCCATGCAGCGGATGATGCAGGAAATTCCAACGGCGGATGTCATTATTACAAACCCGACGCATTTTGCGGTAGCCATCCGGTATGATTCGGCCAATATGCAGGCTCCTAAAGTGGTAGCGAAAGGGACGGATCATGTGGCTTTGAAAATACGTGAAATCGCGAAGGAACACGGCATTATGATTATGGAAAACAAGCCGCTTGCACGGGCGCTCTACGCTCAGGTCGATCTGGAAGAATCGATTCCGGGCGACCTGTTCCAGGCCGTAGCCGAAGTGTTGGCTTATGTATACAAAATTAAGGGCAAAGTGAAGAAAACGTAGAAAGGGGGGCCGTACATGAAACCAAAAGATCTAGTTGTACTGATCGGGGTAATCGGGATTATTTTGATGATGGTGGTGCCGATTCCAACCGCCCTCCTCGATTTTTTGCTCATTATTAACATTACAATCTCGCTGATGATTATTCTGGTGGGGATGAATACGCAGGAAGCGCTGCAGTTTTCCATTTTCCCGGCCCTGCTGCTCGTAACGACCTTGTTCCGTTTGGCACTTAACGTTTCGACGGCCAGAAATATTTTGGCTCATGCCGAAGCGGGAGCCGTAGTCGAGACGTTCGGTAACTTCGTGGCGGCGGGCAATATCGTAGTCGGATTTATCGTGTTTCTTATTCTGGTTATCGTGCAGTTTATCGTCATCACGAAAGGTTCGGAGCGCGTAGCCGAAGTGGCGGCCCGCTTCACCTTGGATGCGATGCCCGGCAAGCAGATGAGCATCGACGCCGATTTGAACGCCGGCATGATCAACGAGCAGCAGGCACGTGAGCGCCGCAGAAAAGTGGAGCGCGAAGCCGACTTCTACGGAGCCATGGACGGAGCAAGTAAATTCGTCAAAGGTGACGCGATTGCCGGTATTATCATCCTCCTGATCAACCTGATCGGAGGACTGATCATCGGGATTTCGATGAAGGGCATGTCGTTCGGAGAAGCCGGACATACATACTCGATTCTTACTATTGGTGACGGACTGGTCAGTCAGATACCGGCCCTGCTTATTTCAACCGCATCCGGTATTATCGTAACGCGCGCCTCTTCGGAGGGAACGTTCAGCAACGATATCGTCGGTCAATTGACCGCTTATCCGAAGCTGCTGTATATCGTGGCGGGAACGATTGCTTTTCTGGGAATTTTCACACCGATTCATTGGTATACGACCATTCCTATTGCGGTTCTTCTCGTTTTTGCGGCGAGGAAGATGCAGCAGAACTTGAACCGGAAACAGGTAGAGGAAGAACAGATGGTGGAAGAGCAGCAGATCGAAGAAGTCCGGAGTCCGGAAAGTGTGATCAGCCTGCTGCAGGTGGATCCGATCGAATTCGAATTCGGTTATGGTCTCATTCCGCTGGCCGACGCCCAGCAGGGCGGGGATTTGCTCGACCGGATTATTCTCATCCGCAGACAATGTGCGCTGGAGTTCGGTATCGTGGTTCCGGTTATCCGGATCCGTGACAATATTCAGCTACGGCCGAACGAGTATATCATCAAAATTAAAGGCAATACGGTTGCGGGCGGCGAATTGCTGCTTAACCACTACTTGGCCATGAGCCCGGGATTCGAAGACGAATCCGTTACGGGAATCGAGACGACCGAACCTGCGTTCGGACTGCCAGCCCTGTGGATCGATGAGATGACCAAAGAGCGGGCGGAGTTGTCCGGATACACCGTGGTGGATCCGCCTTCCGTCGTCGCCACGCATCTCACGGAAATTATTAAGAAACACGCCCATGAGCTTCTGGGACGTCAAGAAACCAAGACGCTTATCGACAACGTCAGGGAAGCGTATCCGGCTCTTGTGGACGATTTGATTCCGAATGTCCTGTCCATCGGCGACGTGCAGAAAGTGCTTGTGAAACTGCTCCGGGAAAAAATTTCCGTACGTGATCTGGTTACCATCCTGGAAACGCTGGCGGATTACGGACCTTACTCCAAAGATCCGGATATTTTGACGGAATATGTACGTCAGTCTCTATCGAGACAAATCACACTGCAGTATTCGTCTCCGCAGGATTCGCTCCGCGTCATTACCGTAGGCCCGGGACTGGAGAAAAAAATCGCGGATTCCGTGCAGCAGACGGATCAAGGATCGTATCTGGCTATCGACCCGTCTTCTTCGCAGGTCATTTATCACAAGCTGGGTGAACAGGTGAGCAAAATGGTCCAGTCCGGTCACCAGCCGGTTATCCTGGCTTCACCGACGATCCGTATGTATTTGCGCCAGCTTCTGGAGCGTACCATGCAGGACATTCCGGTTTTGTCTTACAGCGAGCTTGAACCGAGTGTAGAAATTCAAAGCATGGGAGTTGTCAACTTGTGAGAGTGAAACGTTACATTGTCGATTCAATGCCGGACGCTCTTCATAAAATCCGCACCGATCTCGGTAAGGATGCCGTTATTTTAAGCACCAAAGAAGTAAAAACCGGCGGATTCCTGGGACTCTTCGGAAAAAAACGCATCGAAGTGATTGCGGCTTTGGAAGAAGGGCAGGCCGGTTCAGGCAAAAGCGGCCCGGAAAGCGGGTCTCAAGTCCGACCTTCCTCCAAAGCGGCGGCTGCCGCAGCCGTTACGGCCGTTGCCAAAGCGCGGCAGGAAGAGGAAGCGGAGAAGGGGGCCAATCCGCCCCCTCACAATAAAGAGCAGGAACTGAGGCAGAGAGAATTTGCGGAACTTCTGCTCAGACAATCGGCCTTGCAAAATGAAACGGTTCCGACTTTCGGAACCGGCGAGATTGCCGACCCTGCGGGACCGGGTCTTCTCAAGAAGTCCGATGTGGAGGCTAAGGCGGCCACGGGGATACCGGGGGCTTCCGATCCCGGACAAATGCCTGGCGGCGAGAACGGAGCGGGAGCGGGCCAACGTCCGGCACCGGCTCAGCCATCCGCGCCTCAGTCGCCCGCTTCCCACGGGCGACAAAGCGAAAGCACCGCCGACACCCGGTCCGCGGCGCCGGCGAACGCGGGGCAGCCTGCCGCAGAGGAAGCGCTGCCCGTGATACCGCAGCGCCCTCCGGCGGCCGCCGCAGCCGCTTACGCGCAGGCCCGGCCGGCTGCCGCAGAGCAGCGTCAGGCCCCGCCGCCCCCAGCGGCGCCGCGGAACCTGCCTCCGTCGGAGGCGCCTGCCGGGCCGGCCGCCGAAACGCCTGCCGGGCCGGCCGCCGAAGCGCCGCAGACCGGCGGCTTCGCCGACGAGCAGGCCGAGGCGCTGCGCGCCGCACTGGCCGCCTCCCGCGCGGAGGCGGCGGCAGAAGCGGCCGCTGCGCAGAGCGCGGCCCGCGAGGACCTGATGCTGGCGGAACTCCAGCATCTCAAGACCATGATGGCCGGCCTTGCCCGGCCATCCGCGCAGCCCCAGCTGCCCCCCGTATGGGGGCGGCTGGAGGAGCATCTGCTGGCGCAGGAAGTGCAGCCGGACCTGGTCCGGCAGCTGATCGAAAGCGCCAGAAGAGATCTTGCCGCCTCGGCCGACGAGGCGGATGCGCGGCAGGCGGCGGAAGCGGTCCGCAAGCGGATGCTTGCGCTGTTCCCGCCGCCGCAGGGCAAGCCGATCTCGGCGGACTCCAAGATCGTCCATATCGTCGGGCCGACCGGTGTCGGCAAGACGACGACGATCGCGAAGCTGGCGGCCGATCAGGTGCTGAAGCAGCGCCGCAAAGTCGGGCTGATCACTTCCGACACTTACCGGATTGCCGCGATCGAACAGCTTCGCACGTATGCGAACATTTTGGACGTTCCGGTGGAAGTGGTTTTTTCCCCGGCCGATCTGACGAGAGCCCTGCACAATTTGCGGGAGGCCGACGTGATCTTCATGGATACGGCCGGGCGCAATTTCCGCAACGAGATGTACGTGTCCGAGCTTAATACGCTGATCAGGCACCAGGGGCCGAGTGAAACGATTCTGGTGCTCAGCCTGACATCGAAGTACAGCGATATGAAAGCCATTACCGCTAATTTTTCCAAGTTTAAAGTAGATAAAGTCCTTTTTACTAAAATGGACGAAACGTATTCGTACGGCGCCATGCTGAATTTGCTGGATGAATTTCCGATCCGGCTTTCCTACGTGACGGACGGACAAAACGTCCCCGATGACATCATGGTCGCGGATGAGAACCGGATTGTCGATGCGGTGCTGGAGGGTTACTCGTATGAGTGACCAAGCTCAGGAGCTGCGTAATCTGATCCGGATGAGGCATGAGAAAGATACGCCGTCCCCGGGTGCCGAGCTAACCGGCGGGCCCGAGCGCAAGGCACGTATTATTACCGTTACAAGCGGCAAGGGCGGGGTAGGCAAATCGAATTTCACGTTGAATTTCGGTCTCTGCCTGCAGGCAAGGGGATACAAGACGCTTATATTCGACGCCGATATCGGGTTTGCCAACATTGACGTGCTTATGGGGATTTCCCCTAAAGCCAACCTGCTTCATTTAATTAAAGGGGAAAAAACGATCGGGGAGCTCGTTCAGACAGGACCTAAAGGTTTGCAATTTATCGCAGGGGGCTCGGGGCTTTACGATCTGGTGAGACTGTCGGACTCCGAGGCGGATTCTTTTACCGACCAGATTCAGGAGCTTGGCGGCATGGCCGACTTTATTCTGTTCGATACGGGAGCCGGACTTTCCAAGGAAACCCAGCGGTTCATTGCCGCCGCCCAGGAGACGCTCGTGGTTACGACGCCGGAGCCCACGTCCATTACGGATGCGTATGCGCTTATTAAAATGGTCCGCAGCGAAGATCCGGATGTAGCCTTCAAGCTCGTGGTAAACCGGGCCGCTCACGGCCGGGAGGCCAGGGAAACGGCCGAAAAGATCGCCATGGTGGCCCGCCGCTTTCTGTCCGTCGAGCTTCAGACCCTCGGATTCGTCGAGGACGATCATCACGTATCGCGGGCCGTTAAGGAGCAGACTCCTTTTACGATCGCTTACCCGAATTCTCCCGCCGCCAAAAGTATGAATGTCCTAGTCGATCAATTTCTGGGCCAGCAGCCCAAAGCGGACTCAACCGGCGGATTTAAAGGTTTCCTCAGCCGGCTGATCGGCCGCTAATTTACTCACATCTAGAGCCAATTCAGGAGGGACCCTATGGAGCCGTACCGTATTCTGGTAGTCGACGATTCGGTATTCATGAGGAAGATCATTACGGATCTGATCGAAGAAGACCCCAATTTCCGTGTTATAGCCGTCGCGAAGAACGGTGCGGAAGCCGTAGACAAAACAAAAGAGCTGAAACCGCACGCGGTTACGATGGATATTGAAATGCCTGAAATGAACGGGCTGGAAGCGCTCGAACGCATTATGGCCGCCACCCCGACGCCCGTCATTATGCTGAGTTCTCTGACCATGTCGGGAGCGGCTGAAACGATCCGGGCGCTCGAACTCGGCGCGATCGACTTTATCCGGAAACCGTCCGGTTCGATTTCGCTGGATTTATTTAAGGTCAAGCAGCTTTTGCATGAAAAGCTGAGAATAGCGGTCAAAACCCGCATGCAGTACCAGCCGCCGATAGAACCGGCGAAACGGCCCGAACGATTTGTTCAGCCGTCCGCTCCGTTCGTCAAGCCGTCGCCGGCAGCGGAAGTTCCCCGGAGGACCGCCGCTTCACCGCAAGAGACGGGGAAGCCGGCAGGCGGTGCCGGTGCCGGCGGTTTGAGAGGCTTTCAGCATCTCGTGGCGATCGGCACGTCGACCGGGGGACCCAGAGCGCTGCAGAAAGTACTGAGCGGCCTGCCGGCGGATTTTCCGGCCCCGGTTCTTATCGTCCAGCATATGCCTCCGAATTTCACGAAGTCGCTGTCCCAGCGCCTTAACGACCAATGTGCCGTTCGGGTAGTGGAAGCGGAGGAAGCTCAGCTGCTCGAACCCGGTACGGCTTATGTCGCTCCCGGCGGGCTACATATGACCGTCGTCAGGAGCGACGACAAGAAGTACCGGATTTCTTTGAGCAAGAGCGAGCCGGTATCCGGACACCGTCCTTCCGTGGACAAGCTTTTCCAATCCCTGCTTCCTTTAAAGGAGCTGACCCGGCACGCCGTTATTATGACAGGGATGGGCAGTGACGGAGCGAGAACGATCGGTGAACTGAGAAAGGACGGAGCGGCGACCACGATTGCCGAGTCCGAAGAAACGTGCGTCGTATACGGCATGCCGCGGGTCGCGGTGGAAAACGGAGCCGCCATGTTTGTCCTTCCTTTGGGAGATATCGCTCCGAAGCTCGTCGAACGGGTGACGGATAAAAACGGCAGCCGCTAAAGAAAGTACTCGTTAAATTGACGGAGGTGCAGTTCTGTGGAGTTGAACCAATATTTATCGATGTTCATCGACGAATCGAAAGAACATCTGCAGGCTCTTAATGACAACATGCTCAGCCTGGAAAACAGTCCCGACAACATAGATATCGTTCATAATATTTTCCGCTCGGCACACACACTTAAAGGCATGTCCGCGACGATGGGTTTCGAAGACCTCGCGTCGCTGACTCACGAAATGGAAAACGTGCTGGACCTGGTCCGAAATCTTAAACTGAAAATGGATCCGTTCATTTTCGATAGTCTTTTCCAAAGCTTGGACGCTCTTGAATCGATGGTCGAAGATATCGTTCAGGGCGGAACGGGTAAAGCCGACGTCACGGCGATTGTCGCGGCATTGAAATCCATCGTGAGCGGAGATTATCTTAAAACCGCACCTGCCACAGGAGGAAGCGCCGGTGCGCAGGGCCAGGAAGAGAGCGTTACCGCATTGGACCAGTTCCAGCTCTCGGTCCTCCAGCAATCGATTGACGCCAGCATGCAGGTGTTTTACATCGAGGTCACCGTGCGGGAAGATTGCGTCCTGAAAGCGGCTCGTGCCTATATGGTGTTCGAGATTTTGGAGCGTTCCGGCGAGGTTATCAAAGCAACCCCTTCCGTCCAGGAGATTGAGCAGGAGAAATTCGACCGGACTTTCTCCGTGTATTACATAGCCAACGTCGCGAAAGCCGAGCTGGAGAAGGAAATTTCGAATGTCTCTGAAATCGAGCATGTCCAGATCATCGTACTCGACCGTGAAACGCTGGACGAGATGACGGGCAGCGGAGCCGCCCAGGCGGAGGTCAAGGCCGGTGAAGCCCAGGCGGCAGCGGCTTCTGCACCCGCTCCGGCAGCCAGACCGGCGACGGCCAAGGAAGCGGGCGGGGCAGCCAAACCGGCAGCGGCCGGAGGCGGCGCACCAGTGGGAACCCGTACGATCCGGGTAGATATCGAGCGCCTCGATTCCCTGATGAATCTGTTCAGCGAACTGCTGATCGACAGAGTCCGTCTGGAGCAGCTGGCAGGCGAAATCAAGCGCAATGAACTGACGGAGACGGTCGAGCATATGGCACGCGTCAGCGGCGATTTGCAAAATATCGTTCTCAAGCTGCGGATGGTACCGGTCGACACGGTCTTTAACCGGTTCCCGCGTATGATCCGGGATATCGCCAAGTCGCTGGACAAAAAAGTCGACCTCGTCATAACCGGCGCGGAAACCGAACTGGACCGCACCGTCATCGATGAAATCGGCGATCCGCTCGTGCATTTGCTGCGCAACGCGGTTGACCACGGACTTGAAACGGTAACCCAGCGTGTGCAGAAAGGCAAAAGCGAGAGCGGTACCGTCCATCTCCGCGCTTATCACAGCGGCAACAACGTTTTCATCGAGATCGAAGACGACGGAAACGGCATCAACCGCGAGAAAGTGCTTGCGACGGCGGTCAAGAAGGGTATTGTCGCGCCGGAAATGGCGGACAAAATGAGCAACTCCGATATCGATCAGTTGCTCTTCGCATCCGGTTTCAGTACCGCGGACGTAATCTCGGACATTTCCGGCCGCGGCGTAGGCTTGGACGTTGTAAAGACGAAAATCCACTCGCTCGGGGGACATATTCATGTCGAGTCCAATCCGGGCAGCGGTTCGATCTTCTCCATTAAGCTTCCGCTTACGCTCTCGATCATTTCGGCCATGCTGGTCAAAATCGGCAGCGAGAAATATGCGATCCCGCTTTCATCGATCGTGGAGACGGCTCTTATCCAGCAGACGCAGGTCCGCTCCGTGCAGGGTAACCGCATGATCGATTTCAGAGGCAGCATGATTCCGCTCGTTTCGCTCAGCTCCATTCTCGACATTCCCGACTTCAGCGAGGCGGATGAAACGGAAACCGAGGTCGTGGTCGTTCGCAAAGGTGAGAAAATGGCTGCGCTTATGGTGGAAGAATTTATCGGGCAACAGGAGATTGTCTTGAAAACATTGGGTAAATATTTTACAAAGCTGTTCGCGATTTCGGGAGCGACCATCCTCGGCGACGGTCAGGTCGCTTTGATTCTCGATACGAATGAACTCATTAAATAAATCAGGCAGAGGAGGCCGTTCAAATGGCTGAAGATAAAAAAATTATCGTATTTGCACTGGCACATGAGGAATACGGAGTAGAAGTGGATAAGGTCAAAACGATCGAACGGATGCTGCCGATGACCCGCGTTCCGAAAACGCCCGCTTTTGTCAAAGGTGTCATTAATCTAAGAGGCGTGGTTGTGCCGGTTATCGACCTTCGTTCCCGCTTCGGACTTCCCGAAACCTCGTATTCCGACAATACGCGTGTCATCATCGTGGCAGTGAACGACCTAGAAGTCGGTCTTATCGTCGATTCCGCTAACGACGTGATTGACTTGAACGAAGACAATATCGAGAATCCTCCCGAAGTTGTCGGCGGTATCAAGGCGAAATATCTGCACGGCATCGCCAAAATCGGAGAAGACCGCCTGCTGGTCCTGATGAATCTGGAGCAGGTTCTGAACAGGGACGAAATCATCCAGCTGGAAAAGATTGAGGCCTAAGCAAGTGGACACGTTCAGGCAGTTGGCGGATTATCAAATGGATGTGCTCAAGGAAATCGGCAACATCGGTGCCGGTCATGCGGCCACTGCTCTGTCCACCCTGCTGGACAAGCCCGTGGATATGCTCGTTCCGAAAGTTATGGTTCTTCCTTTCGAAGAAATTCCGGAAATCGTTGGCGGAGCGGAAGAGGTCGTACTCGCTATTTTTCTGCGGGTAGTCGGAGATGCTCCGGGCAATATGTTTTTTATTCTGAATCTCGAATCCGCCAAACGGATGCTGTTTTCCCTAATCGGGATGGAGCTTTCCGACAGCGGTGAGTATACGGAATTGGAAATTTCGGCATTAAACGAAATCGGCAACATTTTGGCGGGCTCGTACTTGTCCTCGCTGGCCGATTTCACACGGCTCTCTATGTCCCCGACCGTACCCTCCCTGGCCATTGATATGGCGGGTGCCATTTTAAGCTACGGGTTGCTGCAGTTCGGGGAGATGGGGGATCAGGCACTGCTGATTGACACGAAGTTTCTGGAAGGAAACGAAGAAGTGCAAGGCAACTTCTTTCTTATTCCGGACCCCGAATCGTTCGGGAAATTATTTGCGGCACTAGGGGTAGAGGCACATGAATCAACAGACGATCATTAAAGTCGGTATGGCGGATCTTAATGTCGGTATGCCGGGGGGCGTGCTTAAAACGACGGGACTCGGTTCCTGCGTCGGGCTTACCTTGTTCGATGGCTTTGCCAAAGTCGGCGGAATGGCGCACGTCATGCTTCCGACATCCGAAATCGCCCGGGAAGGCACCGTCAACATTGCCAAATATGCGGATACCGCCATTCCCGAATTGATCGACCGGATGACACGTCTTGGTGCCTCAATCAATCGGATGGAAGCGAAACTGGCGGGAGGAGCTCAAATGTTCGCTTTTGCTGGAGGGGGCGATACGATGCGAATTGGACCTCGTAATGTAGAGGCTTGCAAAGATATGTTGATCAGATACAAGATTCGAGTCAAAGGTGAAGATACGGGCCAGAACTATGGAAGAACAATCGAACTTAATTGCGATACGGGCGTGCTGACGATTCGAAGCGTGCAGCACGGCTTAAAGGATTTGTAGAGATGGCCGGAACGATTCGCTGGAACTTCATAGTCGGTGCCGTCTCTTTCGTACTCACGTTTCTCCTGTCGTTAGGCAGCAACGTCTGGTTGACCACGCTGCTGCGGAGCCTATACAGTTTTGCCATTTTGTTTGCAGTCACATTCGGTTTTCGCTTTATTATAGGCCTGCTCCTTTCCGCGGGCGGACCCCCGGTAAATGAAACGGCTGCGGCCCCTGCAGAAGGGCCCGCTCCGAACAAGAATCTCGGCCAGCATCTCGATCTGACTACTCCCTCCGACGAAACCGTGCAAGAAGCGGCTGCCGGAGCGGACAGGGAGGAAGCGGAATTCGCGCCGCTGCTGCCCACCAAGCTGGTTACCCGGAAGCAGCCTGACACCGAGCAATCGGTCAGAGCCCTTCGTCAAATGTCTGAAGAATAAGGACGGTGTACAGCCATGATTGATAAAAAACCTAATCTGGCGCATTTCGATACGTGGAGACAGTGGAAGCAGGGCGGTTCCAGAGAAGCCAAGCAGACGCTGATTGAAACGTACTTGCCTCTTGTCGAATACGTATCGGGCCGTTTGGCGATTGGTCTGCCCAAGAACGTTTCCAAGGAAGATCTCGGTAGCTTCGGAATTATGGGCCTGATCGACGCCGTCGAGAAGTTTGACTACGAACGCGGTCTGCAGTTCGAGACTTACGCGTCCTGGCGTATACGCGGAGCTATTATCGACGGCCTCAGACAAGGGGATTGGGTTCCCCGTTCCGTGCGCGAGAAAGCCAAGAAGATCGAGGAAGCGTATCAAAAGCTGGAGCAGAAGTACCTTCGCACCGTGACGGACGAAGAAATCAGCGATTACCTCCAGGTCACGGAGGACGAGTTTCAGCATATGCTTCAGGAAATCGCCGTGACGTCCATTTGTTCCATCGACGAACCGATTCGTGAAGAAGAATCCGAAACCCGGCTTTCGCTTCTGGTGGACGAGCGTGCTAAAAATCCCGAATTTACGGTAAACGAATTTTACCTCAAAGAAACTCTTGCACGGGCGATTGAAAAATTGACGGAGAAAGAGCGGATCGTCGTCTCTCTGTTCTATTTCGAAGAACTCTCCCTGAGCGAGATTGCGGAAGTAATGAGTTTGTCGCCTTCCCGTATATCTCAGCTTCATTCCAAAGCCATGCTGCGGTTAAGAGGCGTTTTGAGCCGATATAAAGTTCAGTTGTTTGAAAAATAGAAGCTGCCGGGAAAGGTTGACGATACAGGATGGAACGGATTTTGGAGTTGGACCAAATCATTAGGATTTCCGTCACCGACGATAAGTTGACATCCTTACTGAAGTTTGCCGATGTCGGGGATGATTTTACGGTCACGTTTGACGAGCTTCAAGGATTGGCCAGAGCGAACAGCATCGTCCACGGACTCGATACGGAGGTGCTGCTCCGCATTGCGATTGATCCACAGCCCTATCTGCTGGCCGAAACGGTAATCGCCCGTGGCACCCCTCCCGTTAACGGAACGGACGGATACGTCCATTATTTGTACGGACGCAACAACGATACGCATAAACCTGTCGAGACGGAAGACGGACGCGTCGATCTTAAAGAAGTATCCACCTTGAACAACATCATCAAAGGTCAGCTTATCGGCAAAAAAATCGCTCCGACCGAAGGAACGCCAGGCAAAGCCGTAACCGGAGAGCCGCTGCCGGCCCGCGCCGGTAAGGAAGCCAGATTTAAGCTGGGAAAAAACGTCGTGACGGATGCCGAGGAAAACGCCATATATGCCGCTATCGACGGTCTCGTTACTTACACGGACCGCAACAAGGTAAACGTGTTTCCCGTATACGAAGTGAACGGGGATGTGGATTACCGTACCGGTAACATCGATTTCGTCGGAACCGTCGTCATTCGCGGAAACGTGAGCCCCGGTTTCAAAATCAAAGCATCCGGCGATATCCGTATCGTGGGCGGTGTGGAAGCGGCCGAACTTGAAGCCAGCGGTTCCGTTGAGATAACCGCCGGGATCGTGGGCAGGAACAAAGCCGTAATCCGGGCGGGGAAAAACGTGAAATCTTCCTTTATTCAGGATGCGACGGTAGAAGCGGCGGAAACGATTACTGTTTCCCAAAGTATACTTCATTCGACTATTCGGGCGGGTAAAATCGTCGCTTGCAACGGGCCTAAGGGGCTGATAGTGGGCGGAACCGTGCAGGCGGGCGAGAAAGTGATCGCCAGAACGATCGGAAATTCCCTCTCCAATGCGACAGCCATCGAGGTGGGAGTCCTTCCGGAGCTTCGCAATGAATTGATTCAGCTTCGTTCCCAGCTCAAAGTGCTTGCGGATAACCAGTCCAAGACGGACAAAGCCCTTATTTTGCTGGACCAGCTGGCAGCGTCCGGCCAGCTCGGACCGGACAAAGTAGCGCTGCGAATTAAGCTGAATCATACTAAGCGGCAGGCGGGAGAAGAACAGCGCGAGCTTCGCGAGCGGATTTTCGAAATGGAGAAATCGCTTGAAGACAGCGACCGTTCCAGCGTGGAAGTGATCTCTACCGTTTACGGAGGAGCCAAAATCGTGATCGGCCGCTACACGAAATTCATTAAAGATCCGATGAGCCATGTCGTGTTCCAGCTTGTTGCAGGCGATATCGGCCACAGTGCCTATATGCCTAAGTAAAGCTCCTTGGTGAAGACCATAACCAGCGATAATGACGAGGTGGAACTTCTATGGATATGAAACCGGTCGATTTGCAGTTTGCGGTTCACAAGAATGATCAGGCCGGCATCCGGCAGCAGCAGTTGAACCACAAGCCCGAGATGGACCAAGTGCTGTTGGGGGCGGAAAATGAAAAGGCCGCCGAACATAACCGGAAAGCCAGCGAGAAAATCGGAGAGAGCGAAGAGGCTCAAATCCGTAAAGAGGGCAGGCAGAACGGCGGTCAGGGCGGTAGGGGCCGGCAGCAGAGGAAAGGGGCCGCTCCTCAAGAAACGGAGCCTCCTATGGCGGTTCACCCTTTTAAAGGCTCGCATATCGATTTGAGTCTGTAAGGAAGATTGGAAAGTACAGGTGATGTTAAAATGGATCCTTGGCAGATGATTGTTCTTCTCGGCCTCGTTATTGTGGTGTTTGCGGGACTGATTCCCCGTTCGGCCGCAAAAAAAGGCGGGCAGGCGCCTTCGGCCCAGCTTGTGAATGAGCTGGAAGAGAGCATGGCTCACTTCGCATCCGATCTTGAGCAGCAGAACCAGGCGCTCATCGACCTGTTCAAAGAGACGCAGAGAGAGCACAAACTTGAGGTCGCCAAACTGACCGCCAGGCTTGAAGTGCTGGAACGCCGCAGCGCGGAAGGAACCGGTGCGGCGGTGAATGGCGGCCGTGGCACCGGGCCGGAGTTCTTCCGCCAGGAAGGCCCGCGGAACCCGGAAACGCACGTCTACACGGACCCTGCCGTGCAGTCGCACGGATCCGCACCGGCAAAGCCTCTCCCTTCGCAGAAGGAGGAGCTCCGGACCGCGGAAGCCTCTGCTGCCGTGTCTGCTCAGCCGCAGAATGCTCTGCGGGGAGAGCAGGAGCTGTCCGTGCGAGCCCGGTACGCGGCCCTTTTTGAGCTGCATGACCAGGGAAGATCCACGGAGCAGATCGCTAAACAGCTCGGGATGAACAAAGGGGAAGTCATGCTGATCATGCAGACTGGCCAAGCGGGAGGGACATTCCGATGAAAGTAAATAAAACGCTGCTGGTGGGAATCGGCATCGGCATGATCACGGGTTCGGCGCTTCTTCAGTTGATGCTTTCGGCTGCCCGGCCCGTTCAGCCTTTGTCGCAAAATTCGGCCGTTTCCATTGAACAGATGGATATGAACAAGCTGAAAACCGAGGCGGGCAAGTATTATCAGGTTTTTGACAAAAACCAGCCCGTCTTCACGAAAGAGCAGCATGAACAGGAGACTGCAGAAGCAGCTTGGAGGCGGAGAAAGCGAAAGCGTCATCCGTTCAGCAGCCCGCTCCTTCGGCGCAGCCGCAAATAACCGCCGTCTACATCGCCCCCGGAATGAGGTCCAGCCAGGTGGCGAAGATCGTTTTCGTAAGCGGATTAGTCGAGAGCCAGGAGCAGTTTGAACAGGCGATGGCGGCTAAAGCGGCTACGGGAAAGATCAAGTCGGGCGTTCATAAATTTACAGGCAAGCCGGCGCTGGACGAGATCATTCAGAATCTGACCAGCAAACCCGAATAAAAATAAGGCTCTTGCATCGCGCGAGGGTCTTATTTTGCGTTCGGAAGGGAATAATGATAACGCCCTGCCGGTGCCTTTTCGCCGGTTAAAAATCTTGCCGAAAGTTGTCTTCAAACGCTGTTGCATCCCGCATGCGACTTGTGGTATAGTTATTGACGGTGTTAAAAACACACGACAGTTAATTCGTATAACGGTGCTTGTCCGAACCTTGCGTACGGCGAGTTTTATACGAAGATGCGGCTGTCGGAGGAGCATTACACTAAAACCATTTTATTGAGGAGGTGTGTGAGGATGGCAGTAATTTCCATGAAGCAGCTTCTAGAAGCTGGGGTACACTTCGGTCACCAAACCCGTCGTTGGAACCCGAAAATGGACAAATACATCTTCACTGAAAGAAACGGCATTTACATTATCGATCTACAAAAAACGGTTAAAAAGGTTGAGGAAGCTTACAACTTCGTTAAATCGGTCTCCGCTGAGAACGGTACGATCATGTTCGTAGGCACCAAAAAACAAGCTCAAGATTCCGTTAAAGAAGAAGCGGAACGTTGCGGCATGTTCTATATCAACCAACGCTGGCTCGGCGGCACGCTGACCAACTTCCAAACGATTCAAAAGCGTATCAACCGTCTGAAAGAGCTTGAAAAAATGGAGCAGGACGGCACGTTCGAACTTCTTCCTAAGAAAGAAGTTATCATCCTGAACAAGGAAAAAGATCGCCTCGATAAATTCCTCGGCGGCATCAAAGGCATGAAAGGCCTGCCTAGCGCCCTGTTCATCATTGATCCACGCAAAGAGCGTATTGCGGTTGCAGAAGCTCGCAAACTTGGTATCCCAATCGTGGGTATCGTTGACACGAACTGCGATCCGGACGAAATCGACTACGTTATCCCAGGTAATGACGACGCGATCCGCGCTGTTAAATTGCTGACAGGTAAAATGGCCGATGCCGTGATCGAAGCTAACCAAGGCGAACAAACAACGGCTTAATCGACATAAACGAACGTAACAGGAAAAGGGTGGTCTGAAGGCACTTAAGCCTATCACCGCCCTTTTTTTAAAATACTTACACTCTTAGGGAGGTCCCTATTATGGCAGTAACAGCAGCAATGGTAAAAGAATTGCGTGAAAAAACAGGCGCAGGTATGCTTGATTGCAAAAAAGCGCTGGACGAAGCACAAGGCGATCTGACGAAAGCAAGCGAAATCCTTCGCGAGAAAGGTCTTGCCGCTGCCGCTAACAAAGCGGGCCGTGTAGCTACCGAAGGCGTTGTAGAATCCTACATCCATGCTGGCGGACGTATCGGCGTTCTCGTTGAAGTTAACTGCGAAACGGACTTCGTCGCCAAAACGGACAACTTCCGTGATTTCGTAAAAGGTATCGCGATGCAAATCGCAACTGCGAACCCTTCCTACGTACGTCGTGAAGAAGTTCCGACCGAAGAGCTTGATAAAGAAAAAGAAATTCTTCGCAACCAGGCGCTGAACGAAGGCAAACCTGCTCACATCGTGGACAAAATGGTTGAAGGCCGCATCAGCAAATACTACGAAGAAATTTGTCTGATGGAACAATCTTACATCAAAGATCCGGACAAAACGGTATCCGTTCTGCTGAACGAAATGATCAGCACGATCGGCGAGAACATCTCCATCCGCCGCTTTGCACGCTTTGAGCTGGGTGAAGGTCTTGAGAAGAAAGTCGACAACTTCGTAGAAGAAGTAATGGCACAAGCCAAAGGCAACGCCTAATACCGAACGGACCGAAAGCGGGAACACATTGTGTTCCTTCTTTTATAAACAGAAACGGTATAAGAAAGATAGAAGCACGCTGATTTGTCAGAACGGAGGGTACCAAAGTTGGAGCGACCTTTGTATAAAAGAGTAATCTTAAAGCTGAGCGGCGAGGCTCTTGCCGGACAGCAAGGATTCGGGATCGAATCGGACATCATTTCTTCTATCGCCCTGCAGGTGAAAGATGTGGTTGATCTCGGGGTGGAAGTTGCTATCGTCGTGGGCGGAGGCAACATCTGGCGCGGGATTGCAGGCAGTGCCAAAGGCATTGACCGGGCTACGGCGGACTACATGGGTATGCTTGCGACAGTCATGAATTCCCTGGCTATGCAGGACGCGCTGGAGAATATTGGCGTGCCGACCCGTGTGCAAAGCTCCATTTCCATGCAGCAGGTAGCGGAGCCTTATATCCGCAGAAGAGCGATTCGTCATCTGGAGAAAGGCCGAGTCGTCATCTTTGCTGCCGGAACAGGTAACCCTTATTTTTCCACGGATACGACGGCTGCGCTTAGAGCGGCCGAGATTGAAGCGGAAGTTATCCTGATGGCCAAAAACAAAGTGGACGGAGTTTACTCCGCTGATCCTTTCAAAGACGAAACGGCCGAGAAATACGAGACCCTCACTTATCTTGAGGTGCTTAACAAAAATCTCGGCGTGATGGATTCAACCGCTTCCTCGCTGTGCATGGACAACAATATCCCGCTTATCGTATTTTCGATCACAGAGAATGGTAACATTAAACGGGTAGTCCTCGGCGAAAAAATCGGTACCATTGTCAAAGGGAGTGTATAATCGTATGCCGCAATCGATTAAAAAGAATGCAGAAGAGCGGATGAGCAAGGCTATCGACGCACTCAAGCGCGATCTGGCTACTCTGCGTGCAGGCCGCGCAAACCCTGCGCTGCTGGATAAAATCCAAGTGGAATACTACGGCGCCTTGACTCCGGTCAACCAGCTGGCTAACATCTCCACGCCGGATTCCCGCACGCTGATCATTCAGCCGTGGGATAAAAGCTCTATGGGAGCCATCGAGAAAGCCATCCTTAAGTCCGAGCTGGGCTTGACTCCGGCTAACGACGGTACGGTGATTCGTCTGGTCATCCCGCCGCTTACGGAAGAACGCCGTAGCGATCTGGTCAAGCTGACCCGCAAATACGGGGAAGAGGCCAAAGTCGCTATCCGTAATATCCGCCGCGATGCCAACGATGACATCAAGAAGCAGGAGAAAAACGGTATTTCGGAAGACGAGTCTCGTCGTCACCAAGACGATATTCAGAAATTTACGGACAAATTCACGGCTGAAGTCGAGAAGGTCCTGACAGGTAAAGAAAAAGAAATTATGGAAGTGTAAACGGCTATCGTCGCCCCCTGAAATACCGGGGGCTTTTCATCTTTCCATAGTGGGGGAAAAAAGATGTTCAATCAACTGAAAAAATGGCTTGGAAACGAGTCTGCACAGGACGAGAAGTCTCCCCATTTGGAGTTGGACAACGTTCCGTCTCATATTGCCATTATTATGGACGGAAACGGACGCTGGGCGAAACAGCGCGGACTTCCCCGTGTGGCCGGGCACCATTCCGGTATGAAGAATGTGAAGAAAATCACCATTGCAGCCGACAGTATCGGAGTCAAGGTGCTGACGATGTATGCATTTTCCACGGAAAACTGGAAACGGCCGAAAGAGGAAGTCGAATTCCTCATGAAGCTGCCCCAGGAATTTTTTCCTTTGGAGATCGAAGAACTGATTGAGCGTAATGTGCGTATTCGTATGACCGGCTGGAAAGAAAGCCTGCCGGATTACACATTGAATGCCATTGAGGATGCCATCGAGCGTACAAAGAATAACACAGGCCTCATTTTAAACTTTGCTCTGAATTACGGTGGCCGCAAAGAACTGCTCGCCGGCGTTCAGGATGTGCTGAGGGATGTCCGGGAAGGTAAACTTCGCCCGGAAGAGTTGTCCGAGGAAACGTTTTCTTCGTATATGCTCACTTCCGGACTACCCGACCCCGACTTGCTGATCCGGACGAGCGGAGAGTTGAGGCTTAGCAATTTTCTGCTGTGGCAGCTCGCATATACCGAATTATGGTTTACGGAAGCTTACTGGCCTGAATTCTCGGAAGAGCATTTTTACCGGGCCGTTGCCGAATACCAACGACGGGCAAGACGATACGGAGGCTTGTAAGCATCGGTTTGGAGGAATGAAGCGTTGAAGCAGAGAATTCTGACGGGAGCGATAGCCGGAGCCGGATTTCTGGGCCTGCTGGCTGTCGGCGGCAACTGGTTTGCCGCCCTTATCGTACTTATGGCCATAATCGGCTTTGATGAGTATGTGCGAATGAACAAGTTGAAAGACCACCGGATCACATGGCTGGTCGGCATGATCGCTTTGATCTTGCTAACCCTTCCATGGGAGCTGCACCGGTTTACCTACGAGCTTAACGAGGTCGGCCTGATCTGGGGAGCCGCCTTCGTGTTGATGGCCGCCACGGTCTTGTCCAAAAACAAAATCACGATCGACATGGTGTCGCTTCTTTTTCTCGGAGTGGTGTACATCGGTGTCGGATTTCACTATATGATCATGACGCGGTGGATACCCGAGCATGGTTTGTTTTGGACCTTCCTTATTTTTGTCTGTATTTGGGCGACGGATTCCGGCGCGTATTTTGTCGGATCGAAATTCGGCAAACATCTGCTTTGGCCGGTAATCAGCCCGAAAAAGTCGGTTGAGGGAGCACTCGGCGGAGTGCTGATCGCTATCGTGGCGGGGCTGTGTTTCTCCCTGGCCCGTCCGGAACTTCTGTCTCCGGCTCGTGCGGTACTGATCGGAGTCGTTATAGCCGTATCGGGACAATTTGGCGACCTTATCCAATCCGCTTACAAGCGGGTGAAAGGGATTAAGGATACGGGGACTATTCTGCCGGGTCATGGCGGAATTCTCGACCGCGTGGACAGCTGGCTTATCGTTTTTCCGCTTGTCCACTGGCTTGCCCTGATTCCTTCCTGAACCGGTTTACGCGTCCATCAGACAGAATAAACCCAGGCTCATCCAACGGGGGAGATTATGAATAAACGAATAGCAATACTTGGTTCCACCGGTTCGATCGGGACACAGACACTTGATGTGATCGCCCATCATCCGGAACAATTTACGGTCGAAGCTCTTGCCGGCGGCCAAAACGTGGAGCTTCTGGCCGAGCAAATCCGCAGGTTCAAGCCGAAACTGGCTTCGGTGGCCACACGGGAGCTGGCGGACAGATTATCCGCTCTTATACCCGGCGGTACGCGGATTATGTACGGTGAAGAGGGGCTTCTGGAGACCGCTGCCGGAACCGATGCGGATCTGGTCGTAACGGCTGTAGTCGGCAACCGGGGGCTGGAGCCGACGATCGCTGCGATTGAAGCGGGCAAAACGATCGGCCTGGCGAATAAAGAGCCGCTTGTAAGCGCGGGGCATCTGGTAACGGAAGCCGCAAGACGCAAAGGCGTACGGCTGCTGCCTATCGACAGCGAACACTCCGCGATTTTCCAGTGTCTGAACGGCGAACGCCGGGAAGAGGTCAGGAAAATCACCATCACGGCTTCCGGCGGTTCTTTCCGGGATCGTACCCGGGAGGAGCTGGAAGGCGTCACCGTGGAGCAGGCGTTGAACCATCCGAACTGGTCCATGGGTGCAAAGATCACGATCGACTCGGCGACCATGGTCAACAAAGGGCTTGAAGTCATCGAAGCCCACTGGCTTTTTGACCTGCCTTACGATCAGATCGGTGTGCTTCTGCATCCGGAGAGCATCATTCACTCTTATGTCGAGTTCAAGGACAGCAGCATCATAGCCCAGCTCGGAAACCCGGACATGCGCGTGCCGATCCAGTACGCGTTGTCCTACCCGAACCGGCTCCTGTCTCCGGCCAAATCCCTGGATCTTGCGGAAATCGCCACGCTGAATTTCCGGCCCATGGATTTCGACCGGTTCCCGTGCCTTCGCATGGCTTACGAAAGCGGCCGGACCGGAGGCACGGCACCGACCGTGTTTAATGCGGCCAACGAACAAGCCGTAGCGAAATTTTTGCGGGGAGAGATTCCTTTTCTCCGTATTGAAACGATTATAGAAGAATGTCTGCAAAGGCATTCGGTGTTGAGCAATCCGCAGATCGGTGATATTTTGGAAGCCGACCGGTGGGCGCGTGAAACCGCGTCTCTGCTCGGCTGAGCCTCTATGAAGGGTGAACCGGCCGCTCTGGAAATTTTCCGGACGGCCGGTTTTTTAGTCTATGAGCCCCGTGTTCCCGCGTATACTGACATAGGCGATTGCTTGTATTAGCCCGCTCAATAATGGTACATTAGGAACATACGTAAGCATAAACGAGACGGCTTTCAGGAGAGAAAGCGCCGGAGGAGGCAGATGCGGGTTGGGAAGCATTGAGACAGGACTGAAAATCGTCCTTATGTTCTTCGTCCTCGTCACGATTCATGAGTGGGGACATTTTTATTTTGCGAAACGGGCCGGAATTTTGGTGCGTGAATTCGCTATCGGGTTCGGACCAAAATTATTTTCATATAAAAAGGGCGAAACTCGTTACACATTGAGATTGCTTCCGTTCGGCGGATACGTCCGCATGGCGGGCGAAGACCCGGAAATCGTACAAGTCCAGGACGGACAGACGATTGCCGTGAAGTTAAACAAAGACAATCAAGTCACCAAGCTTTATTTGGATCAGCTTGACCAGCGGGCGAACGTCATTCAAGGCTCCGTACAGCAGATCGATCTGGAGAAAGATCTGTTTGTAAAGCTTGAAGTGGGAGACGAGCAGGTCCGTTACCCCGTTCAGCCGGATGCCCTCATGGTTACCCGCGGCGTGGAAACACAGATCGCACCGCTTGACCGGCAGTTCGGCAGCAAAACGGTGGGACAGCGGTTCCTGTCAATTCTGATGGGTCCGGTTATGAACTTTTTGCTGGCCGCGGTTCTGTTTCTCACTCTCGTTATTATGCAGGGAGTTCCGACGAACGTTAAAGTCGACAAGCTGGAGCCCGGCCGCCCTTCCGAGAAAGCGGGGCTTATGGCCGGAGACGTCATCGTGTCCGTGAACCAGGAGACGATCGGAGACAGCCGCGAGAAGTTTATGAAGGTGGTCGGTTCCTCGCCCAACCAGAAAATGAACTGGGTAATCCAGCGGGGCGGCGTCGAGAAAAAAATCGAAATCACTCCGGATGAGAACGGCAAGGTCGGTGTATATATTACGGGAGATAAGCGTTCGGCCTCCTTTGGGGAAACCATAAAGGGTACCTACAACTATGTGTCTACTTCCACAGTTGGAATCCTGGACGGATTTAAGAAGCTCGTGCTGGGTCAGTTCAAAATGGACGATCTGGGCGGTCCGGTACGCATTGTGCAGGTAACGGGAGAGTTCGCCAGCCACGGCAGCGAATCGTACATTTACTGGGTGGCGCTGTTAAGCCTGTATCTGGGGCTGTTTAATCTGCTGCCGTTTCCCGCGCTTGACGGAAGCCGGCTCGTATTTCTTGCCATCGAAGCGGTTCGCGGCAAGCCGGTAGATCCCAACCGCGAAAGCATGGTCCACTTTATCGGTTTTGCCATGCTCATGCTATTGATGGTCGCCGTGACCTACAACGATATTTTACGTTTAATTAAAAGCTAATCTGTATTATGATAGAGAAATGTAACCGTTAGGTGAAACGATGCCTGTCCGCCCGCCGGGTGAACCTTGCGTTCGCCCCGCCGGACGGACTTCCGTAGGAGGATCCGTATGTCCAAAGATAAACAATTTGTCCGGGAAATTACGCCGCAGGGCGAAGATTTCTCCCAGTGGTACATTGATGTCATCAAAAAAGCCGACCTTATGAGCTATTCCCCGGTTCGCGGGTGCATGGTTTTCAAGCCGGACGGCTACGAGATTTGGGAAAACATCCAGCGTGAGCTAGACAAGCGTTTCAAGGAAACGGGGCACCGCAACGCCTATTTCCCGCTATTCATCCCGGAGAGCTTTTTCCAGAAGGAAAAAGAACATGTGGAAGGCTTCAATCCGGAGCTTCCATGGGTAACCGAAGCGGGCGGCGAGAAGCTTGAAGAGCGTCTGGCCATCCGTCCGACTTCCGAGACGATGATCGGTCATATGTACGCGGAATGGATCAATTCCTACCGTGACCTGCCGCTTCTTATCAACCAATGGGCGAACGTGGTCCGCTGGGAGAAACGTACTCTGCCGTTCCTTCGTACGACGGAGTTTTTGTGGCAGGAAGGACATACCGCTCACGAGGACGAAGAAGACGCGCGGCGTGAAACGATGCAGATGCTGGAGATTTACAGAGATTTCGCTGAAAACTTCCTTGCCATGCCTGTTATCATCGGTCAGAAAACACCTTCCGAGAAGTTTGCCGGTGCGGTGGATACGTTCTCGATCGAAGCCATGATGAAAGACGGCAAAGCGGTACAAGCGGGTACTTCGCATTATCTAGGCACCAATTTTGCGGTTGCCTTCGACATTAAATATTTGAACCGGGAAAATCAGCACCAGTTCGCGCATACCACTTCCTGGGGAGTGAGCACTCGTCTGATCGGCGCGACGATCATGGCACACGGGGACGACCGCGGACTGGCGCTGCCGCCTAAAGTCGCTCCTACACAAGTAATCATGATCCCGATCGGCCCTCCTAAAACGAGAGAGCAGGTCGTGGCCCGTACGGATGAGCTGTTTGCGGAATTAAAGCAGGCGGGTGTACGGGTAAGAGTGGACGACCGTGCGGACCTGAGTCCGGGCTGGAAATTCAACGAGTACGAAATGCGCGGCGTTCCGATCCGCGTCGAGCTGGGACCGCGCGACATGGAGAACGGCCAAATCGTTCTCGTATCCCGGATTACCGGAGAGAAGAAAATCGTCCAGCAGGTCAACTTCGTTCAGGAAGTTCAGCAGCTTTTGGAAGAGATACACCAAGAGATGTTCAACCGTGCGAAGCAGCACCTTGAAGAGCATTTGATCGCGGTAGACACGCTGGATGAATTTAAGCAATACTTGGAAACGAACCGCGGGTTTGCGCTTGCAGGCTGGTGCGGTTCGGAAGCTTGTGAAGCCCAGGTCAAAGAAGAGGCGGGAGCAACGAGCCGAAACATTCCGTTTGCGCCGCGGGAATCGAAAGAAACCTGTCTGGTTTGCGGAGATAAAGCCAAGCACACCGTCGTTTTCGGTAAATCTTATTAAGCACGATTACAATGAAGGGCAAACGAGATTACTTTCTCTCTTTGTCCTTTTCTTTTTCCGGCCGGATGAGAACAAGGCGGCAAACGGAGCAAGCCGGAAGCTTGGGGGAGGGAAGACATGAGTCATACACCGGATAAAAGGCAGCGGTTCGAGCTTTTGATGAAGCAGGCGGACATATCGCACGAGATGTCGACGGTTCATTTTGCAGACGGTTATATCGACAAAGTAGAGATCAGCCGGAAAAACCGGGAGTGGACCTTCCACCTGGTGAAGCAGGAGATGGTTCCGCAGGACGTGTACCGGTCTTTCTGCCGGAACGTTCAAGAGAAGTTCGCTCATATCGCCAAAACGCGATTTGTCATACACATGGAGAACGCCGAGCCAAGCAGGCTCGTGGAAGAATACTGGAGCCTCTTTCTGGAGTGGGTGCAGCGTGAAGCCGTTACGGTAAACGGATGGCTCAGCAAAGCCAAAACCGAAGTGCAGGGGAATCAGCTTACGTTAATTTTGCTGGATCAGATCGGGTTTGAACTCGCGAAGAAAAAGAACATGGATAACTGGGTCAAATCCTTTTTTCAGGATTATTTTAAAACCGATTTTACCGTGAAATATGCGCTCAGTGAGAAAAGCACCGAGGAATTCGAAAAGTTTGCGCAGCAGATCGTCGAAGAAGAGAAGCTTGTTACACAGGAGATTATGCAGTCCATCGAACAGGAACTGCAGGCGTCGGCCATTCCCGATGCGGATGTCCGGCTGATGGTCGGCTACGATATCAAAGATGCGCCGGTGCCGATCCAGGACATTGTGGAAGAGGAGAAGAAGGTTACCATTCAGGGGGCCGTCTTCAACCTGGAAGTGAAAGAGCTGCGTAACGGCAGCACCTTATATTCGTTTAACGTTACCGACTACACCGATTCCCTTATGCTGAAATCGTTCGGGAAGACGAAGGAAGACGTGCGCATTCTCAATCTGCTCTCCAACGGCACCTGGATTCGGGCGCGCGGACGTGTGGAATACGACCGTTTCATGATGGTGCCCGAGCTGGTGATGATCCCATCGGATATCAACGAAGTTCTGCCTCCCAAAGGAAGAATGGATGATGCCGAAGAGAAACGCGTGGAATTCCATCTTCATACGACGATGAGTACGATGGACGGGATTACGCCGGTCGACCAGTATATCAAGACGGCTGCAAAATGGGGCCACAAAGCGATCGCGATCACGGATCACAGCGGAGTGCAGAGCTACCCGGATGCGAACAAGGCGGGCAAGAAAAACGGTATCAAAGTGATTTACGGCGTAGAAGCGAATGTGGTCAACGATTCCGTACCGATCGTCCTCAACCCGATTGATGCGGATTTGAAGCAGGCCACTTATGTCGTTTTTGATATCGAGACCACGGGTCTGTCCGTCCTCAATAATAAAATTATCGAGATTGCCGGGGTAAAGGTACAGGAAGGCAAAGAAATCGGCCGTTATTCTACGTTTATCCAGCCGCATGAGAAAATTCCTTATCATATCCAGCAGCTCACGAATATCACCGACGAGATGGTCAAAGGTGCACCGGAGCTCGCCGACGAGCTTCCCAAGTTTATCGAATTTATCGGCGATTCCGTACTTGTCGCTCATAACGCCCGGTTCGATATCGGCTTTATTCAGGCCAATCTGAAAAGATTGGGACATAAGCAAATGACGAATCCGGTACTGGATACGCTGGAAATGGCCAGACTGCTGTTCCCTTCCATGAAAAATCACAGGCTGAATACTTTATCCGACAAATTTAAAGTAAGCCTGGAAAACCATCACAGGGCGATTGACGATACGATTGCCTTGGGACACGTACTCCAGCATTTGATCAATGAAGCCTACGACCGGAATATCACGAATCTCGGACGTATGAACGATTTTGTGGGAAAAGACTTATCGAATCAGCGACCTTTTCACTGCTGTATTTATGCGACGAATGCGGTCGGAAAGAAAAATCTGTTCAAACTGATTTCGATTTCTCATACGGAATACTTCAATAAAGTAGCAACCATTCCGAAAAGCAGGCTCATCGAGCTGAGAGAAGGGCTGCTTATTGCTTCGGGCTGCGAAAAAGGCGAGTTTTTCGAAACGGTTCTTAACAAATCGCAGGAAGAGGCCGAGCAGGTCGCCGAGTTTTACGACGTTCTGGAAATCCAGCCTGTCAGCTACAACATGCATCTGGTGGATAAAGGGCTGGTCGGCAGCCGCGCGGATCTCGAAGACGCCGTGAAGCGGATTGTCGCCATCGGCGCCAAGCAGGGCAAGCCCGTTATTGCGACGGGGAATGTGCATTACCTGGAGCCGCGGGACAAGATCGCACGAGACATTACGATCAATGGCATCACCGGCTTCAGTCCCCTCAAAGACATGAAAAAACCGGACGCTCATTTCCGCACGACGCGCGAGATGCTGGAAGAATTCCGCTTCCTCGGTCAGGAAAAGGCTCATGAAGTCGTAGTGCGCAACACGAACGATCTGGCCGACCGTTTTGAAGAAATCGAACTGTTTCCGACCAAGCTGTTTACGCCGATCATCGAAGGAGCGGACGACGAAATCCGCGACAAATGCTATGACACGGCCCGGCAGATTTACGGGGACGAAATTCCCGAACTCGTTGTGCAGCGGCTTGAAAAAGAACTGGTGCCGATTATCAAATACGGGTTTTCGGCCAACTATCTGATTTCGGAACGGCTCGTTAAAAAGTCGAACGAAGACGGCTATCTCGTCGGTTCCCGGGGATCGGTCGGCTCTTCCGTAGTCGCGACGTTCCTCGGTATTTCCGAGGTTAATCCGCTTCCGCCGCATTATATTTGCCGCTCGTGCAAATTCAGCGAATGGTTTACGGACGGCAGCATTCCGAGCGGGTTCGATCTGCCGGATAAAACCTGCCCGACCTGCGGTGACAAGCTTAAAGGCGAAGGCCAGGACATCCCCTTCGAAACGTTCCTAGGATTTAAAGGGGACAAGGTTCCCGATATCGACTTGAACTTTTCCGGGGAATATCAGCCCGTCGCCCATAACTATACGAAAGTGCTTTTCGGCGAAAAAAGCGTGTTCCGGGCAGGCACCATCGGTACGATTGCGGAAAAAACAGCCTTCGGTTACGTGAAAAAGTATGAAGAAGGCCAGGGCAAAAAATGGCGCAACGCCGAAATTACGCGGCTCGCCTCGGGCTGCACCGGCGTCAAGCGAAGCACCGGACAGCATCCCGGCGGTATTGTCGTCGTGCCGGATTATATGGAAGTGGACGATATCACTCCCGTACAATTCCCGGCTGACGATAAGAATTCCGAGTGGAAAACGACGCATTTCGACTATCACGCGTTTGACGCCAACCTGCTCAAGCTCGATATTCTCGGGCACGATGATCCGACCATGATGCGGATGCTTCAAGATTTGACCGGTATCGATCCGACGACGATTCCGATGAACGACCCCAAAGTCATGAGCATTTTTCACTCGACGGATGCGCTCGGGGTTCCGCCCGAGAAGATCAGAACGCCTGTCGCCACCTATGGAGTACCCGAAATGGGTACGAAGTTCGTCCGGCAGATGCTTCAGGAAACGCATCCGAGCAGCTTTGCCGATTTGCTGCAAATATCCGGTCTTTCCCACGGAACCGGCGTTTGGCTGGGCAATGCGCAGGAACTGATCAAGAAGGGGATTTGCAACATTAAGACCGTAATCGGCTGCCGGGACGATATTATGCTCTATCTCATTTATAAAGCCGGCATGGATGCGGGCCTCGCCTTCAAAATCACGGAAAGCGTACGTAAAGGGAAAGGCTTGACCGATGAGTGGAAGGAAGACATGAAGAAGCATAATGTGCCGGCCTGGTACATTGAATCCTGCGAACGGATCGAGTATATGTTCCCGAAAGCGCACGCCGCCGCTTACGTTATTTCCGCGGTGCGTACGGCCTTTTTCAAGGTCTACCATCCGATCGCGTATTATGCGACCTATTTTACGGTCCGTGCGGAGGACTTTGATCTCGAACTGCTGTGCCAGGGCTATGATGCGATCATGAAAAAGCTCATCGAAATCGAAGATAAAGGATTCCAGGCGCTGCCGAAGGAAAAAGCGATGATTTCCATTCTGGAAATGGCTTTGGAAATGACCGCACGCGGTTTCAGCTTTAAGCCCATCGACTTATACCGCTCCGACGCCACGAAGTTTATTATTGACGGGGATTCGCTTATTCCGCCGTTCTCGGCCGTACCGGGAATCGGGGAGAATGCCGCCCGCAACATTGCCGCTTCCAAGGAAAGCGGGGACTTTCTCTCGATCGAAGATTTCCAGAACCGTTCGAAGGCTTCGAAGACTGTCGTCGAGCTGCTGAACGGGATGGGCTGCTTCCGGGGATTGCCCGAATCGAATCAACTGTCCTTGTTTTAAAAGGCGCGGAGCGCTTTGTGACAAGGTGAGTAAGTTTTTCTTACTATTGTCAACCTTTAGACGGTTATGGTATAATTTTTCTTGGCAATAATGAGGATATCGACTGTGAACCGGAGAGTGGGGAAACCCACTCTTTACATTTTGCTAAGACTTTTTGGCAGGTTCACCGGGAAGGTCATACAGGAGGGTAGAGAGAAAACCTATGAATTCACCAATTAAATCCGTCGTGGAAGATATGCTGCTGGATTATTTGAACGAGCAAGGCTTTGAGCTGGTCGACATCGAATACGTGAAGGAAGGAAGCAACTGGTTTCTCCGTGTATTCGTAGACAAAGAAGGCGGCATCGACATCGACGATTGCGGCCGCATCAGCGAATTCTTAAGCTCGAAGCTTGATGAGAACGATCCGGTTCCGACGGCTTATTTCCTGGAAGTCTCTTCACCGGGTGCCGAGAGGCCGCTTAAGAAACCGGAAGACATTAAGAAGGCTGTTGGCAAACATGTATTTGTAACTACATACGAGCCAATTGACAATAGCAAGGAATTCGAAGGTGAGCTTCTGTCGTTTGACGGAGAGGAGCTTGTTGTGCAAACCCCGAAGAAACGCAGCGCCATTCCATACAGCAAAGTGGCCAGCGCGAGGCTTGCCATCGTATTCTGACGCGGTTATCCGCGTCTGCGAACCATTGAAAGGGGGAACTCGGTTCAAATGAACATGGATTTTATCGAAGCGTTGGCTGAAATCGAAAGAGAGAAAGGCATTTCCAAGGACTTGCTGATTGATGCGATTGAAGCCGCGATGATTTCCAGCTATAAACGCAACTTTAACACAGCGCAGAACGTGCGCGTGGATATTAATCGGCAAACCGGCACCATCCGCGTCTACGCACGCAAAACCGTCGTGGAGGAAGTGCTGGATCCGAGGCTGGAGATCTCGCTGCATGCCGCGCGGGAAATCAACCAGAATTATACGATGGACGATATTGTAGAGATCGAGGTTACACCGCGCGACTTCGGACGTATTGCGGCACAGACCGCCAAGCAGGTTGTGACGCAGCGCATCCGCGAAGCCGAGCGTGGACTTATTTACAATGCTTTTATCGAGAAAGAAGAAGATATCGTTACGGGAATCGTGCAGCGTCAGGATCAGCGCCATTATTATATCGATCTTGGCAAGGTGGAAGCCGTTCTTCCTCTGACCGAGGTAATGCCTAACGAGAAGTTTAAACAAGGCGAGCGCGTTAAAGCGTACATTACCAAAGTGGAAAACACGACAAAAGGTCCCCAAATCATTTTGTCCCGTACACATCCGGGGCTACTCAAGCGCCTTTTCGAGCTGGAAGTTCCAGAAATCTACGAGGGCGTCGTAGAAATCAAGTCCGTTGCGAGAGAGGCCGGCTTCCGTTCCAAGATCGCCGTGCATTCCCGCAATACCGAGGTGGATCCCGTCGGTTCCTGCGTAGGTCCGAAAGGACTTCGCGTCCAGACGATCGTCGGCGAACTGCGCGGCGAGAAGATCGACATCGTGCGCTGGATGGAGAGCGTGGAAGAGTACGTCGCTAACGCGCTCAGCCCTTCGAAGGTGCTTGAAGTCAACGTGTTCGAGAACGAGAAGATGGCCCGCGTCATCGTTCCGGATTATCAGCTTTCGCTGGCAATCGGAATCAAAGGACAGAACGCGCGTTTGGCCGCCAAGCTTACCTGCTGGAAAATCGACATCAAGAGCGAGGCGCAGGCGGAGCAGGAATACGGCCGTCCGAGAACGCAGATCGAGGAAATGCATCAAGATTCCGTCAGCTTTGACTGACGCCGGCGGGGCGAGGTGAGGATGACGTGAAACAGCGGAAAATACCGTTGCGCAAATGCGTGGCCTGCCAGGAAATGATGCCGAAGAAGGAATTGATTCGGGTCGTTCGTACCCCCGAAGGGGAGATCCAAATCGATCTGAAAGGCAAAAAATCGGGCAGAGGCGCTTATTTGTGCGGTAAAGTGGCTTGCTTCAGGCTTGCCAAAAAATCCAAAGCGCTGGACCGTGCGTTGAAGCAAGCGGTGGGCGCTCCCATTTACGATCAGCTTGAACAGGATTTTATCCAGGTGGAAGAAGAATTCCAAGCGGGCAAAGATGGGATGGACGATGACGAATAAAAATTATTTTTCAAACTTAGGTCTCGCCATGAGGGCAGGTAAACTCGTTACCGGAGAAGAGAGCGTGCTGAAAGCTATCCGCTCCGGTGATGCGAAGCTTGTCATTCTGGCGGAAGATGCGGCTGACAATACAAGCAAGAAGTTTCAGGACAAATGCCGTTCATACGACGTACCTTTGCTGGTCCTGGGCAACCGTGAGGAACTTGGTTCCAGCATAGGGAAGGAAGCTCGAGTCACGATTGCCGTCGTTGACGACGGCTTCGCCCGGATGCTGAAAAAGTATCGGGTATAACCTCCGGAGGTGAATGGGTTTGACAAATAAACAAGATCCTAAGGATAAACTTCGGGTTTATGAATATGCCAAATCTTTGAATATGAGCAGCAAGGAAATTATAACGATCCTGAAGCGTTTGAATATACCCGTCAACAACCACATGAGCGTGATGGAAAACAATGCGGTCAGCAGCGTAGAAAAGTTTTTCCGTGACATTAAAGCCAATGCGGCTGCCAAACGGGCAGGGTCAGATGGAGGTAACGTGAGTCCAAATTCAAATCAACCCAAACAAGACAAACAGTCCAACCCTAGAGCAGAGGTAAGCGCTAAGCAGCCTGTGCAACAAACGGGGTCCGAGCAAGCGAAGAAAGAGGAGCGTCCGGCTGCGGAAGCACGTCCGCAAGGCTCCCAGGATAACCGTGCACCGCGTCCGAGCGGAGACGGAAGAACGGGCGCGCCGCGCGGCGATCGTCCGCAAGGCCAAGGCGCACCGCGCAGCGGCGGCCAAGGCGGCGGACAGCGTCCGCAAGGCGGCCAGGGCGGATACAACCGCGGGCCGCAAAGCGGCGGTCAAGGCCGTCCGCAGGGCGGTCAGCGTCCGCAAGGCCAAGGCGGCGCACCGCGCAGCGGCGGTCAAGGCGGCGGCGGTCAGCGTCCGTCAGGCGGCCAGGGCGGCGGTTTCAACCGCGGACCTCAAGGCGGCAGCGGCGGCGGTCAGCGTCCTCAGGGGGGCGGCGGTCAAGGCGGCGGTTTCAACCGTGGCGGATCTGCCGGTGCCGGCGCAAGACCGGGCCAAGCGCCTCGCAGAACGGACGGACGTCCGGCTGCGGGTACGGATGCGGGCCGCGGCGGTCAGCGTACGGGCGATAACAGACAAGGCGGCAACCGCGACGACCGCAGCAAATCCAGCCGTTACGACGACGGACGCGGCGGACGCGGCGGCGCAGGCAACCGTGGCGGCAACAACCGCGGCGGGCGCAATAACGGGCGCGGACGCGGTCAAGAGCCGATGGTCAGGAAAGAGAAGATCGATAACACACCGAAGAAAATTATTGTGCGCGGCGCAATGACCGTCGGTGAACTCGCGAAACTTCTCCACAAGGACGTTTCCGAAGTTATCAAGAAGCTCTTGTTCCTTGGCGTAATGGCAACCATCAACCAGGAACTTGATCTCGATACGATTCAACTCGTAGCCGGAGAATACAATGTCGAAGTGGATCTGAAGATCCGCGTCGAAGACGACCGTTTCGAACTGGAAGAAGAAGTGGACGATGAGGCGGATCTGAAAGAACGTCCTCCGGTCGTTACGATCATGGGTCACGTTGACCATGGTAAAACCACCCTTCTTGACGCGATCCGACATACTAGTGTGACGGAAGGCGAAGCGGGCGGAATTACCCAGCATATCGGGGCCTACCAGGTTGAAGCGAACGGCAAGAAAATCACGTTCCTGGATACCCCGGGCCATGAAGCTTTCACGACCATGCGTGCACGCGGCGCTCAGGTGACCGACATCACGATTATCGTGGTAGCGGCGGATGACGGCGTTATGCCGCAAACCGTCGAGGCGATTGCCCACGCGAAAGCGGCCGGCGTGCCGATTATCGTGGCGGTTAACAAAATCGATAAGCCGGAAGCCAATGTGGAGAAAATCAAACAAGCTCTTACCGAGTATGAACTCGTACCGGAAGAGTGGGGCGGCGACACGATCTTCTGCGAAGTTTCGGCCAAACAGCGGATCGGGCTGGAAAACCTGCTTGAAATGATTCTTCTCGTGGCTGAGGTTCAGGAATATAAAGCAAATCCGGATAAGCGCGCCAGAGGTACGGTTATCGAAGCGGAGCTGGATAAAGGACGCGGTCCTGTAGCCCGTATTCTCGTACAGCACGGTACGCTCAAAGTCGGCGACAGCTTTGTTGCGGGCGTATGTTTCGGCCGTGTCCGCGCAATGGTAAATGATAAGGGCAAACGTCTCAAAGAAGCGGGTCCTTCGACTCCGGTTGAAATTACCGGCCTTACGGAGGTTCCACAGGCGGGAGATCCGCTGCTTGCCTTCGAAGACGAGCGCAAAGCGCGCGATATTGCCGAGAAGCGTTCGATCACGCTCCGCCAGTCCGAGCTTACGGCGAATTCCCGCGTTACGCTGGATGACCTGTATAAGCACATCAAAGACGGTGAAATTAAAGATCTGAACGTGATCATCAAAGCGGACGTTCAAGGGTCTCTTGAAGCGCTGCGCGGCTCCCTCGAGAAAATCGAAGTGGAAGGCGTGCGCGTGAAGATGATTCACACGGGCGTAGGTGCCATCACCGAATCCGATATCATTCTGGCATCGGCTTCCAACGCCATTATTATCGGCTTCAACGTTCGTCCGGAGCCTGCCGCTCAAGTAACGGCGGATCAGGAGAAAGTAGACATTCGTCTGCACCGGATCATCTACAATGTGATTGAAGAAATTGAACAAGCCATGAAGGGTATGCTCGATCCGATTTTCAAAGAAAACATTATCGGGCATGCGGAAGTCCGCAACACCTTCAAAATTACGGGCGTGGGCACCATTGCGGGTTGTATGGTTACCTCCGGCAAAATCGCGCGTAACGCGGAAGTTCGTCTGCTTCGCAGCAACATCGTAGTCTACGAAGGTAAAGTGGACGCGCTGAAACGCTTCAAAGACGACGCCAAAGAAGTGGCGCAAGGCTACGAGTGCGGTATTTCCCTGGAAAAATACAATGATATTAAAGAAGGGGACATTATCGAAGCCTTCGTCATGGAAACAGTAGAGAGGTGATCAGCTATGGCTAGAGTTCGTGTAGGCAGAGTGGGGGAGCAGGTCAAGAAAGAGATCAGCCAAATTTTGCAGAGCGAAATTAAAGACCCCCGCATCGGATTTCTTACGGTAACCGGGGTTGACGTAACGAATGATCTGTCTCAGGCCAAAGTTTATCTCAGTGTGCTTGGTACGGACGAGCAAAAGGAAGGAACTTTGAAAGCCTTAAGCAGTGCGAGCGGGTATATCCGTTCCGAACTGGGCAAAAGAATCCGGCTGCGCAAAGTACCCGAGCTTATCTTTAAATTCGACACATCGATTGATTACGGAAGCCGGATCGAAAGTCTGCTTCATGATCTTAACGATGGGAAATCCGCTGAATGACGGCGGGCCAGTTTATAGGCGGCGGCGCCTCCGGCAGCTATTTGGAGCAGTTGGAGGCGGCAAAGCAATTCATGCACGATCATAATGATTTCCTGGTGGTATCCCATGTCCAGCCGGACGGGGATGCCATTTCCTCTACTTTAGCCGTTGCGTGGCTGCTTGACCGGATGGGAAAGCGCTATACACTTGCCAATGAAGGGGACATACCCGGGAAATTCAGCAGGCTCCGGGGGTTTGACGGCATTCGGACTTTGTCCCAACTGCCCGATCACTTGTCCTATGATACGATCATCAGCGTGGATTGCGCCGATTTTGCAAGAATCGGACGGGTGAGCGAGAAATTTGCCCCCGATGCCAAGCTGCTCAATATCGATCATCATGCGACAAACGACCGTTTCGGAAGTTGTTCCGTCATACAGGCTTCCGCCGCTGCAACCGTTGAAATCATTTATGATTTATCCAGGCACCTTGAAATGGAAGCGGACATCGATTTCGGAACCTGTATTTACACGGGACTGCTGACTGACACGGGCGGTTTCAGGTATTCCAGCACGACGCCCAAAGTGATGAAAACGGCGGCGGACCTCCTGGAATGGGGAGTAAAAGGGGCGGAACTCGCCGAAGCTTTCCTGGAGCGAATGACCTTCCAGCAAATTCGTATTCTTCAGCAGGGACTCGCTACGCTAGACTTTCATAAAAATGGGCGTATTTCGACGATTGCGGTATCTACCGAAGTCATCGATGCGACGGGCGCCACCAACGAAGATATGGACGGGCTGGTCAATTACGCGCGCAATGTCGAGGGAGTCGAAGTCGGACTCTTGTTTAAACAAAGAAATGAATCGGCGGTTAAGGTGAGCCTGCGCTCCGCGGGAGCGGTAGATGTGGCTCAGATCGCGCAGACGTTCGGAGGCGGAGGCCATATCCGCGCCGCGGGCTGTACGATTAACGGCTCCATTGAGGAAGCCATCCGACGGGTTGTAGAGGAAGTAGGGAATAGACTGCCATGACGATAGAAGGAATACTTCCAATCCTCAAGCCAAAGGGAATGACTTCCCACGACGTGGTAGCGAAAGCGCGCCGTTTTCTTGGGATTAAGCGGATCGGTCATACCGGTACGCTTGATCCTGAGGTTACCGGCGTGCTGCCGCTTTGTATCGGCCGTGCAACCCGCATGGTCGAGTATATCCAGGAGCTGCCGAAACAGTATGAGGCAGCCGTGGTTTTTGGATTGGCTACGGATACCGAAGATCTGAGCGGGACTGTGCTGGAAGAAATTCCGCACGTTCAGCTAGCGGAAGACAGGGTGCGTTCCGTCATCCAGTCGTTCGTCGGGGAAATCAGTCAGGTTCCCCCGATGTACTCCGCCGTGAAAGTCGACGGAAAGCGGCTCTATGAACTGGCGAGAGCGGGCGTCGAAGTAGAGCGTAAAGCCCGGAATGTCACCATTTACGAGATTGAACTGCTCGAACTGGACTTGAACCGGGAACATCCGGAAGTCCGCTTCCGCGTCCTCTGCTCCAAAGGCACCTATATCCGCACCTTATGTGTGGATATAGGGAAAGCCCTGGGGGTTCCGGCCGCGATGAAGGAGCTGGTCCGTTCTTCCACTGGAAGAATCGGACTGGAACAATGCGTAGCGCTGGAAGACCTCCCTCGTTTGCGCGAGGAGGGCCTTCTGGATACAAAGATCATTCAGGCGGACCGGGCGGTCGATTATTTGCCGTCTCTCGTGCTGAATGAGCAGCTGTCCGTTTTTGCTCTGCAGGGACGCAAAGTCAGGCTTCATCAGCCGCCCGCCCTGCAGATCAGCGGTAACAGCGAGGCAGGGGTGGAGCAGAAGGGAATCATTCGTGTGTATGATCCCCATCAGCGGTTTATCGGTCTTTTCTCTTGGGATGAAGCCGAAGGACATCTTGCCCCGATCAAAGTTTTTAATTAGGATGTAGTAAGCCGGCCCTCTACCCTGAGGGGGTAAGGCCGGAATCTTTTTAACCCCTGGCGGTATAAAGCGGTTCAAGGAATAGTAGGTGAACTCGTACCCATGCAAACCATTCATTTGTCTTATCCCATCGAAAACGCGGAGCTTCTTCCGCTGGCCGGTAAAAAGGTCATCGCCATCGGCGATTTCGACGGTGTGCATCTCGGACATCGTGAAGTTATCCAGCGCGCTGTCGAAAATGCCCGTGAGCTGGGAGTCCCCGCCGCGATCATGACGTTCGATCCGCATCCGCGGGAGCTGCTCGGCCAGGAGAAGTATGCGCGGCTGCTGACGCCGACCTCTTACAAGATGGAGCTCTTTGAGAAGCTGGGCGTCGACTGCACGTATGTGCTCAAGTTCGATACGGCGCTTATGCAGGCTTCTCCGCAGCAGTTTGTCGATCGTGTCCTGGAGGCGCTCGGCGTTGAAACCGTCGTAGTCGGATTCGACTTTACGTTCGGCTACAAAGGCCGGGGCACTCCGGACACGCTCTGCGAACTGGGCCACGGCCGCTTTGCGGTAGAGGTGATCCGCCCCTATCGGATGAACGGCGCCAAGGTCAGCTCCACGGCAATCCGTGAGGCGCTGCTCTCCGGACATCCTCCCGCGGCTTCCGAGCTGCTCGGCAGAAGCTACGGCATACGCGGCGTCGTCGTATCGGGCGACAAGCGCGGCCGTCAGCTCGGTTTTCCTACGGCAAACCTGCAGATGTCCGAGAACTTCCTCGTGCCCGCTTCCGGCGTTTACGCCGTCCGTGCTTTTGTGGGAGGAAGCTGGTACCGGGCCGTTATGAACATCGGCACGAAGCCGACTTTCCACAGCGGGGAAGTCATGTCGCTCGAAGTGCATCTGCTGGACTTTGACGAGGATATTTACGGCAGCACCGTATTTGTCGAATTTGTCGATTACCTGCGTCCCGAGCGCAAGTTTAACGGCATCGATGAGCTGATAACCCAGCTTAGAAGAGACGTAGCGACGGCCGAAACGAAGTTTGCGCAGATTCTGTAGGCGTTGGCATTTACTTCTGTTGGTCATGTATGCTATACTGATTTACGTTGCTTCGGCGTTGCCGTAAGCTTCAATTACGAACCTTGGCGCGGAGCCGCGCTTCACCGACGCACTCTGGGCCACAGGCGATTATATGAATAGGAGGTGATTGGGATGGCATTAACTCAAGAGCGTAAACAGGAACTGATTCAAACGCACAAAACGCATGAAAGCGATACGGGATCTCCCGAAGTGCAAATTGCTATCCTGACGGAAAACATCGTAAACCTTACGAGCCATTTCCGTACACACAAGAAAGACCATCATTCCCGTCGCGGACTTCTTAAAATGGTCGGTCAACGTCGTAAGCTGTTGGCATACCTTAAGAACAAAGACGTTAAACGCTACAGTGCTTTGATTGAAAAGCTCGGTCTGCGTAGATAAAATCCGCATTCAGAAAGCAACCCTGCTGTTCTCTGTGGTGGGCTCCGAGCCGAGCTTCCGCAGCGGCTCCGGGTTGCTTTTTGTGTATTTTAAATCGTTGCAAAGAAGGAAATACTGTACATACGCAGAATAATTAATGGGGTGCAGGGGGCGCAAGTTTCCGCACATCCTGCCGTTTTCTCCGAATCGGAACCATTTTGCGCGGTATAGTTCGATTCCCGCGTGTTTTGAGATAAAATTAGGAGGTTTAGTATGGAAAAACGTGTGCAAATGGACCTGGCCGGACGTCCGCTTATTCTCGAAACCGGCCGTTTAGCCAAGCAAGCCAACGGCGCGGTACTTGCCCGCTATGGCGACACCGTCGTGCTCTGCACCGTGACCGCTTCCAGCGAGCCGAAGGATCTTGATTTCTTCCCGCTGACGGTTAACTATGAAGAGCGTTTATATGCCGCAGGTAAAATTCCGGGCGGGTTTATCAAAAGAGAAGGGCGTCCGAGCGAGAAAGCGATTCTCTCCAGCCGCCTGACCGATCGTCCGATCCGTCCTCTGTTTCCGGAAGGATTCCGTAACGACGTACAGATCGTTGCAGTGGTCATGAGCGTGGATCAGGAGTGTCCGCCGGAAATTACGGCCATGATCGGTGTTTCCGCCGCTCTGTCCATCTCCGACGTGCCGTTTAGCGGTCCTGTGGGCGGAGTCATTGTAGGCCGCATCGACGGTAACTTTGTCGTGAACCCGACACCGGCGCAGGAAGAGAAGAGCGACGTTCATCTCGTTGTGGCAGGTACCAAGGATGCCATCATGATGGTAGAAGCAGGCGCCGCCGAAGTTCCCGAAGACGTTATGCTGGAAGCGATTATGTTCGGCCATGACGAGATCAAGAAAGTAATCGCCCTTCAGGAGCAGCTCGTTGCCGAAGCCGGCGTTCCTAAAATGGAAGTGAAGCTGCATACCGTAGACGGCGACATCAACGCGGCCGTTCGCGAGTTTGCCGAAGCCCGTCTTGTTGAAGCGATCAAGGTTCAAGAGAAGCATGCGCGCCAGGAAGCGATTGACGCGGTCAACGCGGATGCCGTTGCTCATTTTACAGCGGTTTACGAAGAAACGCCGGAGAAAATGAAAGACGTTAAGGAAGTGCTTCACGATATCGTGAAAGACGAAGTCCGCCGCCTCATCACTCATGATAAGGTAAGACCGGATGGACGCGCACTTGATGAAATCCGTCCGATTGACGTGGACATTAACCTGCTGCCTCGCACGCACGGCTCCGGACTGTTTACACGCGGGCAAACGCAAGCGTTGAGCGTATGTACGCTCGGAGCGCTCGGTGACGTGCAGATCCTCGACGGTTTGGATCTCGAAGAGACCAAACGCTTTATGCACCACTACAATTTCCCTCCGTTCAGCGTAGGGGAAGCAAGACCGCTTCGTCCGCCGGGACGCCGCGAAATCGGACATGGCGCTCTCGGAGAACGCGCGCTTTCGTACGTGATTCCAAGCGAAGCCGAGTTCCCGTATACGATCCGTCTCGTTTCGGAAGTTCTGGAATCCAACGGTTCGAGCTCCCAGGCAAGCATTTGCGCTTCCACGCTGGCTATGATGGATGCAGGGGTTCCGATCAAAGCTCCGGTTGCGGGTATCGCCATGGGTCTTATCAAAGAAGGCGAACATTTCTCCATTCTGACGGATATTCAGGGGATGGAAGATCATCTCGGGGATATGGACTTTAAAGTGGCCGGTACGTCCAAAGGGGTTACCGCACTGCAAATGGACATTAAGATTGACGGAATCAATCGCGACATCTTGAAGCAGGCTCTGGATCAAGCCAAAGCGGGCCGCACCTTCATCATGAACAAAATGCTGGAGCGTATTTCGGAACCTAAGAAAGAACTTTCCGCATATGCACCTAAAATTGTCGTGATGCAGATCAATCCGGATAAAATCCGCGACGTGATCGGAGCGGGCGGCAAAATCATTAACAAAATTATTGAAGAAACCGGCGTTAAGATTGACATCGAGCAGGACGGCAAAGTCTTTATCGCTTCGTCCAATGCGGAGATGAACGAACGTGCCAAGCAGATTATCGAAGGCATCGTACGCGACGTCGTTGTCGGCGAAACTTACCTCGGTACGGTAAAACGCGTGGAGAAGTTCGGAGCTTTCGTAGAAGTGCTGCCGGGTAAAGAAGGACTCGTCCACATTTCCCAGCTGTCTACCGAACGGGTTGCCAAAGTGGAGGATGTCGTTAAGGTCGGCGATACGATTACCGTTAAAGTCACGGAAATCGACAATCAAGGACGCGTCAACCTGTCCCGCAAAGCAACGCTCGTGAACAGCGAAGTTTCCACTCAATCCTAATAACCGAATCGCACCAAACATACAAAGAGCCAGATATTTCTGTCTCTTTTTTGCATTGTCTAGACCGGATTTTCATGTGTAGGGCCGTATCGTCCAAGTCATAACCCTGTCCGGCTTTGCATAAACTCTGACATAATCTTTACGGAGGAGTCGGAATCTCATGCAAAAAAAGATGCTGGTGCTGCTAGGCGGTTTGACGGCCGGATGTATATGGGTGCTACTGCAAAGCGAAAGTGTACATACCTTTGTAGCGGGAATCCGGGAGGGAAAGCAGTCCTCCATGGCGATACAGACAAACCTTTCCAATGATACGGGAGGGCCCGCTGGAGACGGAAAGACCGCACAACCGGCTGAGGATGCTTTGCTCGTGCGGATCCGGGAAGAAGCGAAAAAACTGTACATCGCCCCCGTCGATGCGAAAGTGGACAGAGTTTGGAAAGCGGTCCCGGGTTATAACGGGCTCGAAGTCGATATCGGCAAGACCTACGAAGCGGCCAAGAAGAACGGGACGGGAGACAAATTGCCTTTTGTCATGAAGCAAATTCCGCCCAAGGTTAACTTAAGCGACCTTCCGCCGGAGCCTATCTACAAAGGCAACCCCAAAAAGCCGATGGTTTCTTTTATGATTAATGTCGCTTGGGGGGAAGAGTTTCTTCCGTCTATACTGGAGACGCTTCGCAAAGAACATGTAAAAGCCACCTTCTTTTTCGACGGAAGCTGGTTGAAGAAGCATGTGGACATCGCCAAAGAAATTCAAAATGAGGGCCACGAATTGTCCAATCATGCCTATTCGCACAAAAATATGAGCACGCTCAGCCGTTCCAAGGCTTATGAGGAAATTGTGAAAACCGAGGAGCTCCTTAAAAAGGAACTCGGTGTCACCAATGTCCTTTTCGCTCCTCCCTCGGGAGATTTTGACGCGGAAACGGTAAAAATAGCTGCAGAGCTTAAGTTGAAAACCGTCATGTGGACATTGGACACCGTGGACTGGAAAAACCCCGGGGCCCCCGCGATTCTTGCCAAAGTCCGTAAAAATATAGAGCCGGGAACGCTCATTCTGATGCATCCGACCCAGTCTTCCAGCGCCGCGCTTCCCGAAATGATTTCGATTATCAAAAGCAGGGGGTTGCAGCCGGGCACGGTAAGCGAAACGCTGTCACCGCAGCGGATACCGAATCCCGCTCAGGGCACGGGCAAGGGTGAGGAAAAGCGGTCAGGTTGAGTCACTTCGACATTTTTGTTAAAATCAAAGTTGAACTTAAGGGCTCCTAAGCGGACCCCATTGTGCGTACATTTGAGGAGGAACAGCTTGGTGAACAAAACCCATTTAAATAACGGGCTCAGAGTCGTGACGGAGAAAATTCCGACCTGCCGTTCGGTAGCGATCGGAATCTGGGTTAAAACCGGTTCCCGGAACGAAACTCAGCTGAATAACGGAATTTCCCATTTTATCGAACACATGCTCTTTAAAGGCACAGAGCGCCACAGCGCCAAAGACATCGCGGAAGTGTTCGACGGAATCGGCGGTAATGTGAATGCTTTCACATCCAAAGAATATACATGTTATTATGCCAAGGTGCTCGACGAACATCTCGGCATTGCGGTAGATATTTTATCCGATATGTTTTTTAATTCAGTCTTTAATGAAGAAGAGCTGGAGAAAGAAAAGAACGTCATTTTCGAAGAAATCGCCATGTATGAAGATACTCCAGACGATCTGGTTCACGATCTCGTGGCAAAAGCCGCCTACGGAAGCCATCCGCTGGGGTATACGATTTTGGGGACGCAGGCTCATTTGTCCGGCATGAAATCGAACGATCTGCGGGCTTATATGAAAGAATGCTATACCATCGAGAATACCGTGATTGCCGTAGCGGGGAACATTGACGACAGCGTGTTCGGACTGCTGGAAAAGCATTTCGGTCATTTCGACGTTTCGGGTACGCAGCAGAACCAGGAAGAGCCCGCGTTTATGAGCGAGCGGGTTTTCCAAGCCAAGACGACGGAACAGAATCATATCTGCCTGTCGCTTCCGGGTCTTTCCCTTCGTGAAGAAAACCTTTATCCGATGGTGCTGCTCAACAACGCGATCGGCGGGGGAATGAGCTCCAGATTGTTCCAGGAAATCCGGGAGAAGCGGGGACTGGCCTACTCGGTATATTCTTATCATTCTTCTCACATCGACAACGGGGTATTTACGATCTATACGGGAACGGCTCCGAAACAAACGGAGGAAGTTCTGAAAGTGACGATCGAAATGCTCAGTGAAATCGCGGAGAAAGGCATGACGGATGCGGAACTGAGGAAAGGCAAGGAACAGCTGAAAGGCAGCCTGATCCTTAGTCTGGAAAGCACGAACAGCCGGATGAACCGGATCGGCAAGAACGAGCTGATGACCGGAAGACATTACACGCTCGACGAAATGATCAACCGGATCGAAAGCGTTGAGATGGACCATATTCACGCCTTGACCCGCAAGCTGTTCTCCAAGCCATTCGCCATCGCGATGGTAGGCAGCCGCGACGAGGCCTTGCAGTCAATCAGAGGAGATGAGCTTCTTGGAAAATAACCCGACCGTATTCCCCATCCGCATTAAACGACTGCCCGGCAGCGAAGGTTTACCGCTGCCGGAGAAAATGTCCGCCGCAGCAAGCGGCTTCGATCTGCACGCGGCGAATATCGAACCCCTGGACTTGGCGCCCGGCGAGCGGGCGCTCGTTCCGACGGGGTTCGCGCTGGCGATGCCCGTGGAGCTTGAAGCCCAGATCCGCCCCCGGAGCGGACTGGCTTACAAGCACGGCATCACCACGCTGAATTCGCCGGGCACGATCGATGCGGACTACCGCGGCGAAGTCAAAGTGCTCCTGATCAATCACGGTCAGGAGACATTCACGATCCGCCGCGGCGAAAGAATCGCGCAGATGGTGTTCCAGCTTGTGCCGGCCGTCCTGTTGACGGAAGTGGACGAGCTGGATGACACGACGCGCGGCGCCGGAGGCTTCGGCCATACGGGATTAACGACCGAAGCCCGCCAATAACCGCTGTCCTGCCGGAATACAGGCAGTGACCAAGACGGCAGCGGCCGGCCCCAAGTTTCGTCGCCGGCTGGACAGGTACTCGCAGTTACCTGGCGGTACATGCTGTATTGCGTGTCATTTCCCAGCCCTTCTGGATGGTTTAAATGCCGGAAAGCCTCTTCTCAGTCCTAAGCTGAGAAGGGGCCTTTTTTGCGTCCGCCAAAGATTTGCCCTTGAGAAAGAGGGCTGAAGCCTTAATGGACGGACGCCCGGCAAGCGGCTGTCACCCTCAGGTAGGCGTCGGCATACTGTATGTTATGAAGACGGATGTACGTAAGGGAGGAACGGAGACAGTATGCTCACCGGAGCGGAAGTGGTTTTTATCGGCGGCGATGCCCGTCAGCTTGAAGTGATCGATAAGCTGATCGAGCTGGATGCGTCCGTGACTTTAATCGGATTCGACAATTTGCAGAAGCCGTTCGGCGGAGCGACGGGGAAGCAGCTTTCAGCCGAAGCGCTGGAGAAAGCCGATGCGCTCGTTTTGCCGGTTGTGGGAACGGATGAACAAGGGCGTGTGGAAGGGATTTTTTCCGGCAGTGAACTGACGCTCACGGCGGAATTGCTCGGCGCTCTCCCTAAACATGCCGTGATTTATACGGGCATGGCAAAGCCATACTTGAAGCAGCTTTGCGCGGCGCAGGGCCTGAGACTGGTCGAGCTTCTCGAGCGGGACGACGTGGCGATTTACAATTCGATTCCGACGGCGGAAGGCGCTTTGATGATCGCCATTCAGAATACGGACATTACGATTCACGGCTCGCAATCGATGGTTTTGGGGTTCGGAAGAACCGGTTTGACGATGGCTCGCACCCTTCAGGGATTGGGAGCAAAAGTGAAGGTCGGAGTGCGAAAACCGGAGCATTTTGCCAGGGCTTTGGAGATGGGTTTTACGCCGTTTTATACCCGCGAACTCTATCAGGAAGTGGCGAATATTGACTTGCTTTTTAACACAATTCCGACTATGATAGTCACAGCGCAAATAATAACGAATATCCCGCATCGCGCGGTATTAATCGACCTAGCTTCCAAGCCGGGCGGAATGGATTTCCGCTTTGCCGAGAAGAGGGGGATTAAGGCGATGCTCGCTCCAGGCCTACCCGGGATCGTCGCACCCAAAACAGCTGGTCGGATTTTGGCGAATACGCTGAGTCAGTTGATGGTGGAAGACATCAGGAATGGGAGTGATCCGGAATGAACTGGAACGGGAGAACGGTAGGGTTTGCGTTGACGGGTTCTCACTGCACCTTGGAAGAGATTATGCCGCAGATTCAAAGATTCATAGATGCAGGCGCCGCGGTTGTGCCGATCGTCTCTCAATCCGTTTTGACGACGGATACGAGATTCGGGAACGCCGTGGATTGGCAGAAGCAGCTTAAAGACATGACCGGCAGCGATCCCATCACGACGATTGTCGAAGCGGAACCGCTCGGTCCATCCAAGAAGCTCGATGTCATGGTGATCGCTCCCTGCACAGGCAACACGACCAGCAAGCTCGCGAATGCAATGACCGAAAGCCCTGTCCTAATGGCCGCTAAAGCACAGATGCGCAATCAGCGTCCGCTTGTACTGGCCATTTCTACTAATGACGGGCTCGGACTGAATTCCGCGAATATTGCGAAACTGCTCGTTACGAAGAACATTTATTTTGTCCCGTTCGGCCAGGATGCGCCGGAAGCGAAGCCGAATTCACTTGTCGCCAGAATGGATTTGATTCTGGAGGCGTGCGAAGCGGCCCTAAGCGGCAAACAGCTCCAGCCGATGATTATTGAGCGATTTCAATATTCTTAATTATAGATCATTTAAATAATGGGGGAGCAAACGACATGTCTAATGAAAAAACTTTTAACGTAGCAGTAGTCGGCGCAACCGGCGCCGTCGGAGAACAAATTATCCGCTTACTCGATGAACGCAATTTCCCCATTAAGGAATTAAAATTTCTTTCGTCCCCGCGCTCCGCGGGTACGAAAATTCGTTTCAAAGACAGAGAAATTACGGTGGAAGCGGCAACTCCGGACAGCTTTAAAGGAGTGGACATCGCATTGTTCAGCGCGGGCGGCGATGTGAGTAAAGAACTCGCTCCGATTGCTGCCGCCGGCGGTACGATTTGTATCGACAACACGAATGCTTTCCGCATGGATCCCGAAACACCGCTTGTCGTGCCGGAAGTCAACATTGACGAGGTACACAAGCACAAAGGCATCATCGCTAATCCTAACTGCTCCACGATCCAGATGGTGGCTGCCCTGAAACCTCTTTACGACCGTTTCGGCATCTCCAAAATTATCGTATCTACATATCAAGCCGTATCCGGAGCAGGCAGCAAAGCGATTGATGAGATGCTTCGCCAGTCCCGTGAAGCGCTGGCGGGCAACCCCGTAAACCCGGAAATTTTGCCGGTCGGTTCCCTTCCCGTTAAACATCAGATCGCATTCAATGCGATTCCGCAGATCGATAAGTTTCTGGATAACGGGTTTACAAATGAAGAAATGAAAATGATCAACGAAACGAAAAAGATTATGAACGACGAATCCCTTGAAGTTACGGCAACCTGCGTACGGATTCCCGTCGTATACGGTCACTCGGAATCGGTTTACGTGGAATTGAAAGAAGACTTCGACCTTGAAGAAGTCCGCAGCCTTCTTGCGAACGCGCCGGGTATCTTACTCGTTGACAATCCGCAGGAACAGCAGTACCCGCTGGCAACCGAAGCGGCCGGGAAACTGGAAACGTTCGTAGGACGTGTACGCCGGGATCTTCACAACAAGCGTGCGCTTAACCTGTGGATCGTATCCGACAACCTGCTGAAGGGCGCTGCCTGGAATGCGGTACAGATCGCGGAATATTTTGCACAGAACAAGTAAACTCACACAATCGGCATCGTCATCAGACGGTGCCGATTGCTCGCATCATGATAAACTCGGGCAAGATAAGCGAATAGGAAAAGAGGGAAGGACATGCGTATTCGGGTTCAAAAGTTTGGCGGGACCTCCCTGTCCACGCCTGAAGCCAGAAAACATGTGCTGGAACATATCCAGGCCGCGCGCAGCGAGGGTTGCCAGCTTGTCGTTGTTGTATCGGCGATGGGGCGGCAGGGAGAGCCTTATGCAACCGACACTCTGCTCGGTTTGATCCGGCAGAATGGCGACCAGCTTCCTTCAAGGGAGAGGGATTTGTTGATGTGTTGCGGAGAATGGATTTCCGCAGCGAATTTGTGCAGTCTCATCCAAGCGGAAGGCATTCCGGCCGCCGTTCTGACCGGCGGGCAGGCGGGGATCGAAACGAATGACGCCTACGGCAACGCACAGATTGTTTCGGTTCAGCCGAAGCGGATCCTGGAGCATCTGGACCGGGGCGAGGTTGTCATCGTCGCCGGGTTTCAGGGACAGACGGCCGATCATGAGTTTACGACACTCGGACGCGGAGGAAGCGACACGTCCGCTACCGCGATCGGCGGGGCGCTTAAAGCGGAAGTCGTGGACATTTTTACCGACGTAAACGGAATTCTGACGGCGGATCCGCGCATCGTTGAAGATGCCAGGCCTTTAACGCGTGTAAGTTACGCGGAAATTTGCAACATGGCCCACAACGGGGCCAAAGTGATTCATCCCCGCGCGGTGGAAGTAGCGATGCAGGCTAACGTCCCGGTCCGCGTGCGTTCGACTTTCTCCAAAGAGGAAGGTACGCTCGTGACCAATCCCGACTCCTTGTACGGGGCGGAGAAGCGGGTTGAAGACCGTCACGTGACGGGGATCGCCTATTTCGGGAATATTACACAAATTCAAGTGCCTGCGGCTGAGGGCCAATACGACCTTCAACTACAAGTATTCAAAACAATGGCGCAGCACAGCATCAGCGTCGATTTTATTAACGTAAATCCTTCGGGGGTTGTTTATACGGTATTTGATCACGTGGCGGAAAAAGCGCTTGAACTGCTGCGGGGACTCGGCTATAAACCCACTTCACTGAGTGGATGCGCTAAAGTGTCCGTAATCGGAGGCGGGATGAACGGTGTTCCGGGCGTTATGGCGAAGATCGTCGAAGCGCTTACGGAAGAGAACATCCGGATTCTGCAATCCGCGGACTCCAACACCACCATCTGGTGCCTGGTACACGGGGAAGATATGGTTAGCGCGGTAAGGGCACTTCATAAATCGTTCCAACTGCATAAATAGGCAAAAAGCATACGTAGGAGGCGGGAATTTTGGACTTCGGAAGAGTAATTACAGCAATGGTAACTCCCTTAAATGAACAGCTGGAAATCGATTGGGATCAGGTGGGCCCCCTGGTCGATTACCTGATTAACGAGCAGGGCAGCGAAGGGCTGGTCGTTTGCGGAACGACCGGCGAATCGCCGACCTTGACGGACGAAGAGAAGCTGAAACTGATTGAAGCCGTCGTGAAGCATGCGAACGGACGGTGCAAGGTCATTGCGGGAACCGGCAGCAACAACACGCATCACTCGATCGAGTTATCACGGGAAGCGGCCAAGCTGGGCGTCGATGCGATCCTGCTCGTCGCTCCTTACTATAACAAGCCCAGCCAGGAAGGTTTGTATCAGCATTTTAAAGCCGTCGCCGAAGCCGTCGATGTGCCGATTATCCTGTACAACGTTCCAGGCCGCTCCATTGTTAACATTGATGCGGAAACGACGATCAGGCTCTCCCATGTGCCGAACATCGTGGCTACCAAAGACTGTTCGGGTACCGACCAGTTAACGACCGTTGCCGCCGGAGCGGCCGAGGGCTTTACGGTGTACAGCGGTGACGACAGCATGACGCTTCCCGCGCTGGCCGTCGGCTGTCACGGCATAATCAGCGTAGCGAGCCATGTTGTCGGCAAAGAAATGCGCGGACTGGTTGAAGCGTATACATCCGGTGATGTCAAGCGCGCGGCTCAGCTCAACGCGAAGCTGCTCCCGGTATTTAGCGGTTTATTCTGCGCTCCGAGTCCCGCTCCGGTCAAATACGCCCTTCAATTGAAAGGGATGGAGACGGGCAGCGTACGTTTGCCTTTAATCGATTTGAGCGAGCGGGAGCAGGCTTTCGTGGCATCTCTGTTTTAAATCAATCGCAAAAAAATGTTTCTTACGACCGGTGCCGGATGGCATCGGTTTTGTCATTTTAGGAGAGACTACAAATCATATACGCACCAACTTGTAATCGGGTAGATCTTTCCTGTATAATGGTGGCAAGTGACTGGTTCGGTTTCATTATAAAAATCGTCGTCAAATGAATTCAAGGAGGTTACTTTTTTGTCTAAGAAAAATAATGATAAAGTTCTGATTTTTGCCCTTGGCGGCGTGGGCGAAATCGGTAAAAATATGTATGTGGTGCAGTATGCGAATGATATTGTGGTTATCGACAGCGGTTTGAAGTTTCCTGAAGAAGATATGCTGGGAATCGACATTGTCATTCCGGATATCAACTACCTGCTCGAGAATAAGGACAAGGTCCGCGGCATTTTGCTGACTCACGGCCATGAAGACCATATCGGAGGCTTGCCTTACGTACTTCGGCACTTGAATGTGCCTGTTTACGGTACGCGCCTTACCCTAGGTCTTGTCGAGAACAAGCTGAGAGAAGCGAATCTGCTTGGCGAAACCAAGCGGATTCTGATCAATGCGGATTCCGAGCTTAATTTGGGAACGATTACAGCCACGTTCTTCAAAACCAACCACAGCATTCCGGATTCCGTCGGGGTTGCTCTTGAAACTCCCGAAGGAGTCATCGTGCACACCGGAGACTTTAAATTCGACCAGACACCGGTTAATGATCAATATGCTGACCTGCACCGGATGGCCGAAATCGGACAAAAAGGGGTTCTGGCCCTTCTTTCCGACAGCACCAATGCCGAGAAACCCGGATTCACGGGTTCTGAGAAAAGCGTCGGCGTTACTATCGAGGAAGTATTCCGTAAAGCCAAGCAGCGCGTAGTTATCGCGACTTTCGCTTCGAACATTCACCGTGTTCAGCAGGTGATCGATGCGGCTGAGGCTACCCGCCGTAAAGTTACGGTAATCGGTCGGAGTATGGTTAACGTGGTGTCGATCGCTTCGGAACTCGGATATCTCCGCGTTCCGGACGGTATGCTGATTGAACCTGAAGAAGTAAACCGTATGGCGGCCGACCGCGTGGTCGTTCTCTGCACGGGCAGCCAAGGGGAGCCGATGTCGGCTTTGACCCGTATGGCTCGCTCCACACATCGCAAAGTGGACATTCTTCCAGGCGATACGGTAATCATTGCAGCTACTCCTATTCCGGGTAACGAGCGCTATGTCGGCCGTACGGTAGACGAACTGTTCCGCTTGGGTGCGGACGTTATCTACGGACCGGGTTCCAAGACGGGCGTACACGTTTCCGGACACGGAAGCCAGGAAGAGCTTAAGCTCATGCTGAACCTCATGAAACCGAAATATTTTATTCCGATTCACGGGGAATACCGCATGCTTCGTCTTCACGGTCAACTTGCCGAATCCGTCGGAGTGGACCAAGAAGATATCTTCATTCTGGATAACGGGGACACCGTTGAAATCCAGGGAGGAGTAGCTCGTAAAGGTGCAAGAATTCAGGCAGGCAACATTTTGATCGATGGACTCGGTGTCGGAGATGTAGGTAACATCGTCTTGCGCGACAGAAAGCTTCTTTCCCAAGACGGCATTCTGGTCGTTGTCGTGACACTAAGCAAACAGGATGGGACCATTCTTTCCGGTCCGGACATCATTTCCCGCGGCTTTGTATATGTCCGCGAATCCGAAGGTTTATTGGACGAAGCGAACCGTATCGTGACGAGTACGCTGAATAAGTTAATGAATGATAACGTAAATGAATGGGCGTCTTTAAAAACACATGTGAAAGACGCGCTTGGACGATTTTTATATGAACAAACCAGAAGAAGACCAATGATTCTTCCGATCATCATGGAAGTTTAGTCTCTCAAACTAGTCACTTAACCCAACCGAAACCAAAGCTCTCTCCATTTCCGGAGAGGGCTTTTTTAAATGCTCCCACACTCTCTTTCACCGCGGCCTCAGAACATGTGAATAAAGTGATGGCGTTCCTGCCTACACTAACCCCGATGATCAATTAGGAGGAATAGCTATGGGATACGGTAATCGATATAAAGGACAGCAGAACAGACCTTCCTACACGGGAGCAGATATATCCCCCGACCGCTACGCGGGCAGAAACGAATATACTTCCCAGCAAATGAATGCCGGTATTTCCGCGAGCAGCGGTGCGCTCCACAGAGGGAACGGTTACGGTGGTCAACAGAGCGTGGGACAGAGTCCTGCCGATGCGGGGAATGCGTACTCTGCTTACTCCGGCGGGCCTCAAAGAGGCGCCTATGGACAGGTGAATGCCAATCCCTATAACGGGGCACCACCGTACGGCTACAGACAAAACGAAACCTCCGGCACAGCAGAAGAAGAGGTTAACGAAGCCGATCAGGTGACGCTGCAGCAGGTTCATTATGAAGAACTGGGAGAAGGAGCACCTGCGTTTAGAGCGGATTCCTCCGTTACAAGTGACTACAGCCCGCGTCCTCAGGCCCCTTTTCCCGGACCGGCTCCTTTTAACGAGCCGCCTTCCTTCCGAAGCGAAGAGCAGCCGACGGAAGAGCAGAAGAAGCTGGCGGCGGTTGAGACTATCCAGCAGCTTGGGCAGATTAACACGCCGGCGGGCGAGTCGAACATCTACTGCATGAGTATTATCGGTCAGGTGGAAGGACATATCGTACTGCCCCCGCAAAACAAAACGACAAAATATGAACATTTGATTCCTCAGCTGGTGGCAGCCGAACAAAATCCGAAAATTGAGGGTATCCTCGTTATTTTGAACACGGTTGGCGGCGATGTGGAAGCGGGACTTGCCATTGCCGAGATGCTTGCAACGATTTCGAAACCCACGGTTACCCTTGTACTGGGCGGCGGGCATAGCATCGGTGTGCCGATCGCGGTCAGCTCGAACCGTTCTTTTATCGCCGAAACGGCTACCATGACGATTCATCCGATTCGCCTGACGGGACTTGTCATCGGTGTGCTTCAAACGTTTGAATATCTGGAGAAAATGCAGGAACGGGTTACCCGTTTTGTCACGAAGCATTCCAAAATATCCGAAGAGCAGTTCAAGGAGCTTATGTTCAAAACAGGCGAGCTGACAAGAGACATCGGAACTACGGTTATCGGCCAGGATGCCGTTAAATACGGATTGATCGACGAAGTGGGGGGAATCGGCCAAGCTATCGCCGAACTGAACCGGAGAATCGAAGAACGGAGAGCTTCCCGGGGAGGCGGCACGGCATGACCCATTACACGATACTGCCGGATGAAATTGTCTACGAAGGCTGGGACGAATTCGAGCCCCGCTTCCGGGACGTTGAAATCAGCGGAATCCTCATGCAGGTGGAAGCTGTCGACGAGAGCAGCGTGCGGATCGTGCGTCTATACAGTCCGGAGCCAAAACATTACTTAAATCCGCTTTTTACGCCAGGAAGTCTGATTAATTACGTGCCCGGCCCGCAGGGGATCTAGGCACTGCCGCCCGTGTTCCGCCTACCGAAACTGTGGTATAATGATTTATCGGAGGTGGAATAGAGTGGCAAAACGCCGTAAGAAAAGCAAGACGGTCAAGACTAATCTCATGTTTGAACTGTACGGTATTTTAATCCTGATTTTCTCGGTCATTGCACTGGCCAGGGAAGGTCATGTGGGACGTTCGTTTCATTACGTTTGCCGCTTTTTCATCGGTACGTGGGATTTTCTCATCCCGCTGATCTGCATATACATAGCACTGCATGTTATGGTGAAGCGTTCCTGGCCCTCACGATGGACAACCCGCAAAACCGGGGTTTTGTTAATTGTGACGGGTCTTCTTGTCATGAATCATATTAATTTATTCCAAGCTCTTTTTCTTGAAGGCGACTATCAAGCGACAACGATTTTGTCGGTAACATGGGAAGCTTTGAAGCAGGGTCTCCAGCCCGCCAACGGCAAAATTTTATTGAACGATGTGGGCGGAGGAATGATCGGAGCGATCGTCTACAGCCTGCTGTACTTTTTGTTTGACAACATGGGCGCGCGTCTAGTGCAGTTCGCCTTATTTGCGATCGGGCTCATTCTGGTGACCAATTTGTCTTACGTGGAAGCCGTGCAGAAACTGCGCGCGCGCGGGCAACATTTTTTTACCTTGCTGGAAAAGAAATTCCAGAGTATGCAGCGCGGTAAAGCCAAATCCTCCCCGGCTGCCAAATCAAAAGGGAAGGCCCCCGTTTCCGCAAGCAAAAGCGAACGAACCTACAAAGAACCTGACTTCCCGTATGACGACGAATTCGACGAGGAAGTATACCGCCCGTACCCGAAGAGGAAGAAACCTCGTTTCCTCCAGCTTTTAAAGCAGCCCGGCCCTCGGCAGGATGACGATTTCGATGAGGACGACTTGGCTGTATCCGGTGCCGGCAGCGCTCATCCCGAGGAGAAGGTCGTCTATAAAGTCGATCCGCCCCTGAATTCCGCTTCGCTGGATATGAACGATGAACCGCAGGCCGAACGTGAATTTTCCACCGTTTTCCGGGACTTTCAAGAGCAGGTGCAGAAGGAAGAAAAGATTGTCCCTTCCGCTCCGGTGCCCGGAGGCGTGACAGGAACGGCTGCGGTCGTGGGACCAAAAGCGTCTCCGTCTGCCGACGCAGAGCAGATTCCGGCCGATGAGCCGCTTGAAGCTATGGAAGATCTTCAGCTGGGTGATGCCGCCGTGCCGCCGGTTCTCCCGCCTTACGACCTGCCGTCTTTGACGCTTCTTTCGAAGCCCGCTGCCGGCAAGGGCTCCGAGATGGCGGATTACAAAGCGAACGCCCGCAAGCTTGAAGCGACGCTGGAAAGCTTCGGCGTACGTGCGAAGGTGCTGGAAGTTGTCCGCGGGCCTGCGGTAACCCGGTATGAAATTCAGCCGGACGTAGGGGTGAAGGTAAGCCGGATCGTCAGCTTGACGGATGATATCGCACTTGCCCTGGCCGCCAAAGACATCCGGATGGAAGCGCCGATTCCCGGCAAATCCGCGATCGGCATCGAAGTGCCGAACTCGGAGGTATCCGTCGTTACGATGCGCGAGGTAATGGAGACATCCGCTTTCCAGGAAGCGAGCTCCAGATTGTCCGTAACCTTGGGCAGGGACATTTCCGGACAGCCGATTGTCGGCAACCTGGCGAAGATGCCCCATCTGCTCGTCGCGGGCGCTACGGGCTCGGGTAAATCCGTCTGTATTAACGGGATTATCACAAGCATTCTTTACAAAGCGAAGCCCAACGAAGTCAAGTTTCTGATGGTCGACCCTAAAATGGTCGAGCTCAATGTGTATAACGGGATTCCGCACCTTATGGCACCGGTCGTCACCGATCCGAGAAGGGCATCTCTTGCCCTGAAAAAGGTCGTCGTCGAAATGGAGAAGCGGTACGAGCTGTTCTCCAAGAGCGGTACGCGGAACATTGAAGGCTACAATGCCATGCTGATCGAGAACGGGACGGAAGCTCCGCTTCCGTACATCGTCGTCATCGTGGACGAGCTGGCCGATCTGATGATGGTGGCGGCCAACGATGTGGAGGATGCCATCTGCCGGCTTGCCCAGATGGCACGTGCGGCCGGAATCCATCTCATCATTGCGACCCAGCGCCCGTCCGTGGATGTCATCACCGGCGTTATTAAAGCGAATATTCCTTCGCGTATCGCCTTCGGCGTATCCTCGCAGGTCGACTCGCGGACGATTCTGGACATGGTGGGGGCCGAGAAGCTTCTCGGCCGGGGCGATATGCTTTACCTGCCTGTCGGAGCGTCCAAGCCCGTCCGTGTCCAGGGGGCTTTCCTTTCCGATCAGGAGGTCGAAACGGTGGTCAATTTCGTCCGGACCCAGCAGGAAGCGAATTACCGGGAAGATATGGTGCCCCAGGTGGAAGAGCAGCCGGAGCAGCAGGACGAGTTCGGCGACGAGCTCTACGATCAGGCCGTGCAGATCGTCATCGAAGCCAAGCAGGCTTCGGCGTCCCTGCTCCAAAGACGGATGCGCATCGGCTATGCGCGCGCGGGACGGCTCATCGATTCCATGGAATCGAATGGAATCGTCGGGCCGCATGAAGGAAGCAAGCCGCGTGAAGTGCTTATTTCGATGGAGCAGTTCCAGCACAATCGCATGAGTTCCTGATTCAAGCTTTAAGAACGCCCTGCCGGGTTTACGGCAGGGCGTTTTTGGTGCATAGAACGTTTCCTCCTTTCTCATAATAATCACTAACAGCCAGTCATCATGAGAGAAAGGTTGATAATGGAGCATGAATAAACGCATGAACAAACGATTGATCGCCATCACGGTTTGCGTCGTATTTACGCTGTTTGCGGCTCTGCAGATTAAGCAGAACTTCACGACTGAAGCTACCTTCAGCAAAAATCTCATCAGTTATGGAGCCAAAGGCTCCGATGTCAACGAGCTGCAGGGAAGACTCAAGTTTCTGGGATTTTACACGGGGACCGTAGACGGCGATTACGGCTGGAGAACACTCCGGTCCGTCAAATGGTTTCAAAGCGAGTTCGGTTTGAAAGTGGACGGCCATGTAGGCCCCAAAACGAAGTTAAAGCTGTGGGAAGCCACCAAGAGACTGGAAGCCGACGGCGGCTGAAGCCGGTCAGGCAGGCAATGCAGGCAACGCGGCAGGTCCGGCCGGTCAAGGGAACCAAGGCGGCGGCGGTACGGCCGCTCCCGGTTCGAATCTGACGCCGACGACGCACAAAGGATTTTCCAAATCCGACCTCGATCTGATGGCCAATGCCGTTTACGGCGAATCCCGCGGCGAGCCTTACATCGGGCAGGTGGCCGTTGCGGCGGTCATTCTGAACCGCGTGGATTCGGCGAGCTTTCCCAACACCGTGTCGGGCGTGATTTTCCAGCCCGGAGCTTTTACCGCCGTAGCGGACGGCCAAATCTGGCTTACGCCGAATGAGAACGCCAAAAAAGCAGTCCGGGACGCTATCAACGGCATGGACCCTACCGGAGGCTGCGAATACTATTTTAACCCCGAAACGGCCACGTCCAAATGGATTTGGACACGTCCGCAGGTGAAAACTATCGGCAAGCATATTTTCTGCAAATAAGCTGAACTGAACAGAACGACAGAGGAAGTGACCGCTCGGTTGCTTCTTCTGTTTATGAAGGAATATAATGGGTATAGCCATTTGAAGAACCGAATAGTTTAGACCCAAGACGGTTGTGAAGGGAGAACGACAGCATTGAGCACTCAACAGTTTGAACGGAGTACACTGCGGCAGATCCGGCTGCATGTGCTGCCAACGGACCGCTATAAAACATTCGCCATTTCCGCTTACATAGGACGTCCCCTTTCCGAGGAAGACGTGACGCAAACGGCTTTGATCCCTTTTGTTCTTAGAAGAGGAACGGAGAGCTATCCCGATACGAAACAGTTCCGCGAACATCTCGACGATCTCTACGGAGCGGGTTTCGGTTTTGACATTTACAAGCGCGGGGATTACCAGATCGTTCAATTCCGCATGGATGTGATCAACGACCGGTTCGTGTCTTCCCCCGAATCTCTTTTGGAGAAAGCCCTTTCGTTTCTGGGCGAAGCCATTACGAAGCCGGCGTCCGAAGGAGACGCTTTTCTTTCCAAGTATGTGGATTCCGAGAAGGAAACGCTGCGCAAGCGGATCGAATCGATCATTAACGATAAAATCCGTTTTGCCGCCGAACGCTGCATTGCCGAAATGTGCAAAGATGAGCCGTACCGGCTGCATCCGCTGGGGGAGCTGAAAGATATTCCCGCTTCTACCCCGGAATCTCTTTTTGCCTATTTCAAAAAATGGCTGGCGGAAGCGCCGATCGACCTGTACGTAGTCGGCAACACCACCCTCCAGGAAGTCGAGAACATCGTGAGCCGTTCGTTCCGGCTGGAAAGGGAAGAGAATCCCCGCTACACGCGTACCGCGCCTCAGCGCCGGACGGGGGAGACCAACGTTGTCGTGGAACGGTTCCCCGTTACGCAGGGCAAGCTGAACATGGGTCTGCGCACACCGATTACGTACGGAGACGACGCGTATCCCGCAGCGCTTATGTATAACGGCATTCTGGGCGGCTATCCGCATTCCAAGCTGTTCTTGAACGTGCGCGAAAGAGCGAGCCTCGCTTATTACGCTTCTTCCCGTCTTGACGGGCACAAAGGCATTCTGACGATCCAATCGGGGATCGAAATGCAGAATTACGAGAAAGCGGTTGATATTATCCGCAAGCAGCTGGAAGACATGAGAACCGGCTTTATCAGCGATATCGAGCTCAGCCAGACGAGAGCGATGATCGCCAATCAGCTGCGGGAAATGCAGGATTCCGCCTTCGAGCAGATCGCGTTTGATTTCAATGCCGTCCTGTCGGGCAAAGAGCGCACGGCGCAAGAGCTGATCGACGGAGTGACGAACACAAGCATCGCAGAGATTCAGCAGGCGGCCGAGGGAGTATTCCTGGACACCATCTATTTCTTGAGGGATGAAAAGGAGGAAGCCAAGTGAACGTCATTCCCTATCCTCACTTAAACGAGACCATCTATGAAGAAAAGCTTCCGAACGGCCTTCACGTATATGTGCTGCCCAAGGAAGGCTTCCAAAAAACGTATGCGACGTTTTCCACCCGCTACGGGTCGATCGATAACCATTTTCAAGTGGAAGGCGGGCCCGAAATCCGCGTGCCGGACGGAATCGCCCATTTCCTGGAGCATAAAATGTTCGAGGAGCCTACGGGCGACGTTTTCGCCACGTTCGCATCCCGCGGAGCTTCCGCAAACGCGTTTACGAGCTTCGAGAGAACGGTTTATCTTTTCTCGGCTACGGGCCAGATTATGGAGAACATCACCACCCTGATCGACTTTGTCCAAAATCCGTATTTCACGGAAGAAAATGTGGAGAAGGAAAAAGGCATCATCGGGCAGGAAATCAACATGTACCGCGACAATCCCGACTGGAGAGCTTATTACGGCCTGATCGAAGCCTTGTACAGCAAACACCCGGTGCGGATCGACATCGCAGGGACCATTCCGTCCATTACCGAGATTACGAAGGATATGCTTTACGACTGCTACCACACGTTCTACCACCCGAGCAATATGACGGTTTTTATCGCTGGCGGGGTAAATCCCGAAGAAGTGATCTCCCATATCCGGGCCAATCAGGCGGCCAAAACGTTCAAGCCACAGGGCGAGATCCGCAGATTTTTCGAGACCGAGCCGGAAGCCGTCGAAACGGAGCGGAAAGAGACGGTTTTACCGGTATCTCTGCCTAAATGCCTGTTCGGTTTTAAAGAAAAAGCTCTCGGGGAAGAAGGAGACGCCATCCTCAAAAGAGAGCTCACGACGAAACTGGTATTGGAAGTCCTGCTGGGCGCAAGCTCCCCGATCTACCAGAAGCTGTATAACGAAGGGCTTATTTCGGACAGCTTCAGCCATGAGTATAATTCATCTCCGGAGTATGCGTTTTCCGCGATGGGCGGGGATACGAAAGATCCGGATCTGCTGCTGAGCCGTATCCGTGAAGAGCTGGACCGCGCTAAAGCGGAAGGGCTTGACGAAGAAGCTTTCGAACGGAGCCGCAGAAAAAAAATCGGCGGATTCCTGCGGATGCTTAATTCTCCCGAGGCTATCACGAATGAATTCACCCGGTATCTGTTTAAAGGTGCCGATATGTTTAACATTTTGAAAGTTTACGAATCGATCACCAAGGAAGAGGCGGAGTCCAGACTCCGCGAACACTTTGACTGGAGCCGCTTTGCCGTTTCGCTCGTGCGAAGCGAGCGTCCGTGACGGGGCTCCGGCCGTTTACCGAGCAGACGGTCCTCGTAACGGGCGGCAGCCGCGGTATCGGAGCGGCCGTCGCCGAACGGTTTGCCAAGCTGGGCATGAACGTGGTGATCCATTATCTGCAATCACATGAATCCGCGAATGAAGTGGCGCGCCGATGTATGAACCATGGGGCGAAAGTCATGACGGTATCCGCGGATCTGAATTCGAAGGAACAGATTGTCGCGATGCGCGACAAAATGGAGCAGCGCGGATTTATGCCGGATGTGCTGGTCAATAACGCGGGAATCTCCCATTACGGGCTCCTTTCCGATGTGACGGAAGAGGATTGGGACCGTGTTATGGACATTAATTTGAAGGGAACCTTTCTGTGCAGCCAGCTTTTTATGGAACGGATGATCTCGCGGAAATACGGCCGGATTATTAACGTGTCTTCCATCTGGGGCATTTCGGGCGCATCCTGCGAGGTCATTTACTCCACGGCAAAAGGCGGCATCAACGCGTTTACGAAAGCGTTGGCCAAGGAGTTCGCTCCTTCCGGGGTCACCGTCAACGCGGTTGCGCCGGGAGCGGTCGATACCGATATGATGTCCGGCTTCGACCACGCGGAGAAAGAAGCGATTGCAAGCGAAATACCCGCCGGCCGTTTTGCGGCGCCCGACGAAATCGCCTCGCTGGTGTACTTCTTGGCTCTGCCGGAGTCCGGTTACATCACGGGCCAGATTATCAGCCCCAACGGCGGCTGGCTGACTTAAGCGGTATTCCCTTAATTACCAAGGGTCTGAGCGGCCTTGCGGGAATATTAGATTGTCCGGATGCAGATATTACAGGTGTTCCTCTCATCCTAACAATCCAAAGGAGGCCCGACCCATGTCTACGGTACTTACAGTGTTTGACAGATGGAAAGAATTTTTGGCTGAACGGGTGGACCAAGCCGAGAGAGCAGGTCTGAACGACGAGAAGATCTCCAAGCTTGCTTTCCAGATCGGTGAGTTCCTGGCCGATAAAGTGGATCCGGAAAACCGCGAAGAGCGCGTGCTCAAAGAACTCTGGGACGCAGGTGACGAGAACGAACGCAAGGTTATGGCGCGTTTAATGGTCAAACTGGTGAATAAAGAGTAGAATAGATGATGTACATGAGAAAAGCCCCACTTCACTGCGGGGCTTTTCCATGCCATCATTTCACGAAAGGATCGGTATCATGAGTTTCTCGCGGGCAAAATATGCAATTTTCCTGCCAGTCATCACGGTTATGCTTTCTTCATGCGGGACTCGCGGGCTTCCGACGATCACCGAACAGCAGCTGGCGTCCAAGCATTCGGTTCTGGTCGTAACGGCCCCGGATGTGGCGCCCGAAACGAAAACGAGCGTTGCGGCGGCACTCGCCAAATGGAGAAGCGGCAGCGGGCTCACTTCGGAGTGGAAACAGGACGCGGCCTTTGACAGCGCCCTGGGCAAACAGCTGGATTCAAAACGCTATGATTATGTCGTTGTAATCGGCAGCAGTCTTGCACCCCAAGCCTCGGCAGAGGCGGCCAGGCTCAAGAATCAGAAATTCGTCCTGCTTGCGGACCGTATGGAAGATCCCGGAATGCAGGCGGAGAGAACGCCCCCGCCTAACACGGTCCTTCGCGATGTGGATCATGCGATGATCGAACAGGCGATGAGCGGCTGGGTCAAAGAACAGGCGGACAAAAGAAAGTCCATTGAGTGGGTAACAAAAACTTCGGTTCCCATACCCTCAGGTTTATCCCCTTCCGGCTTATCCGGTCATACCGTAAACACGGACAGCAGTCCCGAATGGTTCGAGCAGCTCAAAAAGCAAGCCTCCGATCATCGTTCAAGCTGGATCATCCAGTACACCGCTCTTCAGAAAACGGATCAGCAGAAAATAAAGTCGCTGGGAATTCCCATCGTGCCGCTGGACCAATCTTTTGCCGTACAAGTGAATTGGGAAGCCGTTATGGCCAAGGAGCAAAACAGGATGATTCAAGGGGATTGGAAGCCGGGTATAGAGACCTATTCTGCGGAAGAAATGAAACAATTCCAGTTTCTAAAAAAGTCGTAGTTACAAAGAAGTTGGCAGGACTTTGTCAAACGTTGTAGAATAATAACTTCGGAATGTCTAATTCGTGCCATGGCAAATGAGGTGCTTACGTTTTGGAAATTAAAGAATGGTACATGGAATACCGAATACATAAGAACCGTCCGGGTCTTCTGGGGGATATCGCTTCTCTCATGGGGATGCTCGATATTAATATTGTGACGATTAACGGGGTAGAGGACCGCACACGCGGAATGCTGCTTCAAACCAATGATGATGAAAAAATCGAGTTAATGGGTAAAATGTTAAAAAAGGTGGATAATATCACCATAACCGCCTTCAGAACCCCGAAACTGGTTGATATTCTTGCCGTCAGACACGGCCGGTACATAGAACGCGACTCCGACGACCGGAAAACGTTCCGTTTCACAAGAGACGAACTCGGACTTCTGGTCGATTTTCTGGGTGAAGTATTCAAACGCGAGGGCAATCAGGTGATCGGGCTTCGCGGAATGCCGCGTGTAGGCAAAACCGAATCCATCATTGCGGGCAGCGTCTGCTCGAACAAACGCTGGACGTTCGTGTCGTCCACTTTATTGAGGCAGACCGTGCGCAGCCAGCTTTCCGAGGATGAAATCTCCTTGAACAACGTATTTATCATTGACGGAATCGTTTCCACCATCCGTTCCAATGAGAAACACTTCTCGCTGCTTCAGGAAATCATGGCGATGCCTTCTACCAAAGTAATCGAGCATCCGGATATTTTTATTAAAGAATCCCACTATACCTACAACGATTTCAATTACATCATCGAACTGCGCAACAGTCCCGACGAAGAGATCAACTATGACAGTTTTACGTACAACACAGAACCATTTTGAGGTTTCACTCGTCTAAAGGGGAAGGACCCACTGAATTTACGGAGGTGAGAACATGTCGGAACTCGGTCAGCGATTGAAGCAGGCCCGATTGGAAAAGAGAATGTCTCTTGAGGATCTACAGGAAGTAACCAAAATCAGAACCAGATACCTCGAAGCAATTGAAGAGGAAAATTATAAAGTTTTGCCCGGCAGTTTTTATGTGAGGGCTTTTATCAAAAGCTATGCGGAAGCGGTCGGTCTCGATCCGAACGAAGTTCTGAACATGTATCAGGGCACGGTTCCGGCTGCTCCGCCGGAGCCTACGGTCGAAACGATCCGCACACCGCGCCGTAGTTCAGCGAGAAGCACGGACAGACTCAGCAAATGGGCGTCCACCATTATGGTCGTTTCGTTCGTGCTGTTGATTGCGGCCATCGTGTACTATTTCGTCGTGATGAACAACAAAGGGGACAGCTCGGGTGCGATTAATGAGCCCAACAGGCTGACGGATACAGCGGATCCCAACGCGACGGCCGCTCCGAGTCCTACTCCGGGCAACGGAGGGAACACGGCGGGCACAACTTCGCCGGCTCCTACACCGACGCCTAGCGCGACCCCTACGCCGACTCCGACCCCGCCAGCAGGCGCGTTGACGCTTGTGAACAGCAGCAGCAGTCTGGACAATTACACGGCGGTGGGCGGCAAACTCGACATTACCGTGACGGCGGCAGGGACACAGTGCTGGTACAGAGTCGACAGTTTCCCGAACAACAGCAAGAAGATGGAGAAGCAGGGGACTCTGAAGCAGGGCGAAACGGAGACATTCTCCCTGACGACTACCGCACAGATTCGTGTAGGCGCGGCCAACGCCGCTAAAATTACCGTAAACGGGCAGGAGCTCAACGTCGGAGACGCCTCCAACCCTAAAAATATTAAAATTACGCTGCAGCCGCAGCCTTAATAACGTAGTACCGTACTAAAACTCAGGAGAGGACGAAGCCAAATGAGTTCGGAAAGCTCTTTCGATATCGTATCCAAGCTGGATATGCAGGAATTGAACAACGCGATTACGCAGGCCAAAAGAGAAATCGAAACCCGTTTCGATTTTAAGGGCAGCAAAAGCGAGATCACCTTGGAAAAAGAAGAACTCGTTCTTCTTTCCGACGACGATTTTAAGCTTCAGAACGTGATTGATATCCTTCATGCCAAGATGGCAAAAAGGGGTATCGCCCTCAAAAATCTCGAATACGGCAAAATCGAATCGGCTTCCCTGGGAACGGTCCGCCAGCGCGTTAAGCTGAAACAAGGGATTGAAGCGGATATCGCCAAGAAAATTAACATCATGATCCGGGATTCCAAGCTCAAGGTGAAGAGTCAGATTCAGGGAGATTCTATCCGTGTGACCGGCAAAAGCAGAGACGATTTGCAGAAGGTGATTCAAATGCTGAAAGGCGCCGACCTTCCTATCGATCTGCAGTTTGACAATTTCAGATAAACAAAAACAGCCCTCCGGTGTCCCGGTTTTCCCGCGGATATCGGAGGGTTTCCCTATTTTGACACTCGGATTAGCGATGTATTATACTTGTAACGATGGCTTTGCTACGACGTTTGGAGGTTTCAGCATGACGGAAAAGGTTAGAGTAGTAACGCTTGGATGTGAGAAAAACTTGGTGGACTCCGAGATTATGTCCGGACTGGTCGATCAGCGGGGCTACAGCGTGGTCGAGAAGAACGAAGAAGCCACCGTGATCATTGTAAATACGTGCGGATTTATCGATGCCGCAAAGGAAGAATCGGTTAATACCATTTTGGATATGGCCGATCTTAAAAGAACCGGCAAGTTGAAAGCGCTAATTGTTTCGGGGTGTCTGACACAGAGGTACAAAGAAGAACTGATGAAAGAAATGCCTGAGATTGACGGAATTGTGGGAACAGGCGATTTTCACAATATCAATGCCATTATTGACGAAGCCTTGATAGGGAAGAAGCCGGTCTATGTCGGGAATCCGGTGTTTAATTATGAGCAAGCGCTTCCGCGCAAGGTCTCCACTCCCCGGTATACCGCTTACGTCAAAATCGCCGAGGGTTGCGATAACGCTTGTACGTTCTGCTCCATTCCGATTATGCGGGGGAAGTTCCGCAGCCGTTCGATGGAATCCGTCATTTCGGAAGCACGGTTGCTGGCGTCGCAAGGGGTCAAGGAGGTCAGCCTTATCGCCCAGGATTCCACCAATTACGGAACGGATCTGTACGACAAGTTTATGCTTCCCGAACTGCTTAACCGGGTGAGCGAAGTGGAAGGAATCCAGTGGGTAAGGCTGCATTATGCCTATCCGGGATTTTTTACGGATGAGCTGATCGAAACGATGGCAGCCAATCCGAAGATATGCAAATACATAGACATGCCGCTTCAGCACAGCTCCGACGCCGTCCTTAAACGGATGAGACGTCCCGGCAGGGAGAAGGACGCCCGGGAACTTATTCTCAAAATCCGTAAAAGAATGCCGGATGCGGCTCTGCGGACTTCGCTTATCGTCGGATTTCCCGGCGAAACGGAAGAAGATTTCGAACATCTGGTGCAGTTCGTGAAAGATGTCCAGTTCGACCGGCTTGGGGTTTTTACGTATTCCATGGAGGAAGACACACCCGCGTCCCGTCTTCCCGGCCAGTTGCCGGACGACGTAAAAGAATACCGCGCGGCCGCTCTGATGGAGCTCCAGCGCGAGATATCCAACCGGCGCGGAGGCCGCAGGCTGGGCGAAGCGGTGGATGTGCTTATCGAACGTTATGACGGCCGCAGCGATGTGTATGTCGGCCGTTCCCAATACGATGCGCCGGAAATCGATGGGGAAGTTTTTGTAACCGGCAAGAATATCGGAATAGGCGGCGTTGTAAAAGTGCGTGTTACCCACTCCTTTGAATTCGACCTCTCCGGGGAGGTTATCGCATAATGAATTTAGCCAACAAAATTACACTTGCCAGAATATTCCTGGTCCCGATTATTATGTTTTTCCTGCTTGTGAACATCCAGTTTCCGCATATTAAGATTCAGACGTTTTCCATCACGTACAACCAGATTATCGCGGCGCTCATTTTCATCATAGCGGCGAGCACCGACAGTCTGGACGGGTACATCGCCCGCAAGAGAAAGCTCGTTACGAATCTCGGTAAACTGCTGGATCCGCTGGCCGATAAGCTGCTTGTAACCGCAGTACTGGTGTCCCTTGTCGAGATGGACAAACTGGGCGCATGGATCGTGATCGTCATCATCAGCCGCGAATGGGCCGTTACCGGGCTGAGGCAGATCGCGCTTCTGGAGGGGGCTGTTATTCAAGCGAGCAAATGGGGTAAAGCTAAAACAGCGGCACAAATCACGGCGATTATCGCGCTGCTTATCAACAACTTCCCGTTCGCGTTTATCAACTTCCCGTTCGATTTGATCGCAAGCTGGATTGCCGCGATTATTACGGTGTACTCCGGGCTCGATTATTTCATTAAAAATAAGCATGTTATCGATTTTTCCGAGAAAACACAGTAGATACTGTGTTTTCTTCGTCTCCGGGAACAAGCTGCGGGGCAAAGGATTGATTGGATGGGAAATACAATCCGGATGTTCAAGTCCCCTGCAGCGAACGGAGTTGTCCAGGGGACAAGCGGAGGAACGGACAAACCGGCGGATTCGCCGTTTATCATTTCGCGGGCGAAGCGGAAAGATATGTTTTTCCGTAAATGAAAGTTTGCAATACTGGAAGTTCACATGAAAGCAGCCCACATAGATGAAAGGGGATTTATCGCATGAAAGCAGAATTAATTGCCGTCGGAACCGAGCTTCTGCTGGGGCAGATTTTAAATACGAACGCTCAGTATTTGGCGCAGGAGTGTGCGATGCTGGGCATCGATCTGTATTTCCAGACCGTCGTAGGCGACAACCCTGCCCGCATCCGGGAAGCTCTGGAACAGGCCGGCAATCGGGCCGATCTGGTTATTACGACGGGAGGACTCGGCCCGACTCTGGACGATTTGACGAAGGACGTGCTGGCCGATATGACCGGCCGCCGCCTTTATATGGACGAGATTTCGATGGCCAAAATCCGTGAATTGTTCGAGTCGCAAGGGCTTCATATGGTCGAGAGCAATTCCAGGCAAGCGAACATGATCGAAGGAGCGGAGCCCCTGCCGAACGACACGGGACTGGCCGTCGGACTGGGCCTGGACCACGATGGAACCCGTTATCTGCTCCTTCCCGGTCCGCCGAAAGAAATGAAGCCGATGTTCGAGCGTTATGCCAAGGACTGGCTGAGCGGGCTGATGACCGACGAGATGCCTTTGTACTCGAAGATGCTCAAATTTGCCGGGATCGGGGAGTCCTCTCTGGAACACAAGCTGTTCGATCTCATCGAGAAACAGACGGATCCGACCATCGCGCCTTATGCCAAGGAGGGGGAGGTAACGATCCGTCTGGCGACGAAGGCGCACACGGAGGAAGAAGCTCTCCGCAAGATGGAGAAGGTCGAGCGGGAAATCCGCAGCCGCGTAGGGGAGCATTTGTATGCGGAAGAGGACATCCCGATCGAGGAAGCGGTGCTGGCGATACTTCAATCGAGGAATCAGACGCTGACGACGGCCGAAAGCTGTTCCGGCGGACTCTTGAGTGATTTGATCACCTCTATCCCGGGTCGTTCCTCCGTATTTCTGGGCGGAGTCGTCTCTTACTCCAACGAAATGAAGCACAGTATGCTTGGCGTTCCCGTAGAAATGCTCGAAGGGGAGGATGCTCCCGGAGCGGTCAGCGCCGAAACGGCCGAAGCGATGGTGCAAGGCTTGCTGGAGCGCACGAATGCGGATTATGCCGTATCCGTCACGGGAGTTGCCGGTCCGACTACCTCGGAAGGCAAACCGATCGGGCTTGTCTATGTCGGAGTCGGCTGCAGGCACGGAGATATTCACGTTCAGAAGCTCCAGCTTCCCGGACTGCGGGAGACGATCAAGATGCGCGCGGCCAAAACGGCGCTGCACCAGCTTTGGAAACTTGTAAAAACCGACGGCTGACCGGCGTTTTTTGTTGAAAAACCGCAAATTTTAAGGTATAATAAAAGAATGTTAACGGAAGAACCGTAGCGAAGAATTTGTCTTTGCTGCGGTTTTTATTTTTTCCGCGCATGGACCGAAAGGAGCGCCGTTTCCCTTTAAACAAGAGAAGCTTTCTGCTGGAATTCCTCTCCGGACGGGGTTAGAGGGCCGTCACAAAAAAAACGAATGTATGTTCGAAAAAATACTTGGCAACGGGTAAAAAAGAAGGTATGATATACCTATAACAGTTAAAGGAAGTGAGTGTATTGTCAGATCGTCGTGCCGCATTAGAAATGGCATTGCGCCAAATTGAGAAGCAGTTTGGCAAGGGTTCGATCATGAAACTCGGAGAATCGACACACATGCAGGTGGAGACCATCCCCAGTGGTTCCCTTGCTTTGGATATAGCACTTGGAACCGGGGGCTTTCCTCGCGGTAGAATTGTTGAAATCTATGGACCGGAATCTTCCGGTAAAACAACGGTCGCTCTTCACGCGATCGCAGAAGTGCAAAAGTCCGGCGGACAAGCCGCTTTTATCGATGCGGAACATGCTCTTGACCCGCTTTATGCGAGCAAGCTCGGAATCAACATTGACGAATTGCTGCTTTCCCAGCCGGACACAGGCGAGCAAGCGCTTGAAATCGCGGAAGCTCTCGTACGCAGTGGCGCGGTTGATATTATCGTTATCGACTCCGTTGCCGCTCTCGTTCCGAAGGCGGAAATCGAAGGCGAGATGGGGGATTCCCACGTGGGTCTGCAGGCCCGTCTGATGTCGCAGGCGCTGCGTAAACTTTCCGGTGCCATCAACAAATCGAAGGTTATTGCTATCTTTATTAACCAATTGCGTGAGAAAGTCGGTGTTATGTTCGGTAACCCTGAAACGACACCGGGCGGCCGTGCTTTGAAATTCTATTCGACCGTTCGTTTGGATGTTCGCCGTGTTGAAACGATCAAGCAGGGCAACGATATGGTCGGTAACCGTACCCGTGTCAAGGTCGTGAAGAACAAAGTCGCGCCTCCGTTTAAACAGGCCGATGTTGACATTATGTACGGCGAAGGTATCTCCCGTGAAGGCAGTATTATCGATATCGGAACGGAACTGGATATCGTGAACAAGAGCGGCGCCTGGTATTCCTATAACGGCGATCGTCTCGGCCAAGGACGCGAAAACTCCAAGCAATTCCTCAAGGAAAACAAGGAAATTGCCGATATCATCGAGCAAAAAATCCGGGAAGCCAGCAATCTCACAAATGTCGTTCCTCCGACAGGCGTAGATGTAGATGATCCGGACGAAGAATTGGCACTCTTTACGGAAGACGAAGAATAAGAACAAGGGCCGCCTCTTACGTACAGCGCAGGATGCGGCCCTGTTTTAGCTCCCTGGGGAGCTTTTCTTTGTTTTTGGACCCATAAGATGCCGAAGGGGGGAAAGAACGCATGAAAGACGAAACAGAAGCTTCCGTGATAACGGGAATAGAAAGACAGAAGCGCAACAAAAAACGATATAATGTTTATGTCAACCAGGAATATGCCTGTTCCGTGCATGAAGATATCCTGATCAAGAACCGTCTGCTCAAAGGGGAACAGATAGATGCGCAGCGCTTGAAGCAAGCGCTTGAGGAAGACGAAAGGCATGAAGCTTACCTGAAAGCGATCCGCTTCGTGGCGGTCCGGCCACGGTCTGTCCAGGAAGTAAAAATGAAGCTTAAGGACTTGGGCTACGAAGCCGACCTCATCGACTGGACGGTTGGCCGCCTATTGGAGCAAAAGTACCTCGATGACGCCGATTTCGCGAAGTTATGGACGGAGCAGCGGATTCAATACCAGCGCAAAGGCAGAAACGCGGTCCGCTACGAGCTGGCCCAGAAAGGCCTCTCGCGCGACGAAATTTCCAAAGCGCTGTCTGCGGTCGATACGGAGGAAGAAATGGAAGGGGCCCTTATTGTGGGCCGCAAGAAATGGAAAACCGTGTCAGGCGAGAAGATGGACCGCAAAAGAAAAACGATGGCTTTTCTGCTTCGGCGCGGGTATCCGTCTTCGCTCGTTAACGATGTGATGCGCCGGCTTTCCGACGAAGAACTCGAAAATGAGGAATAGCACCTCTATGAAAGCGTCCTCAGTCACGGTTGACGAAGCCAATAGCTTGACAATGTTCTTTGTGAACAGATAAAATACAATTGTATATTTTCATAAAAAATCATCAGATTTTCTATGAGGTAACGGAAGCGATTTCCGCCAAGATTGCTTCTGCTCCATGCTGTTCCGAACAACCCCCGTTGTACGGACAAACAAACCGAACCATTTTCTAGCACGGAATGTGGTCCATACGGCTTGAACAAACGAATATCGGATTAAAAAAACCGAATCATCCCAAGCTAACACCTTGGAGGAACCAACGAGGAGGTGAACATGATGAATCCAATTATCTGGGTCCTGATCATTCTCGTTGTTGGCGTTATTTGCTTAGGGATTGGTTATTTTATCCGCAAGTCTCTTGCAGAAGCGAAAATTTCCAGTGCTGAAACAGCCGCTGCACAAATTGTAGAAAATGCCCGCAAAGAAGCGGAGGCACTGAAAAAAGAAACGGTATTGGAAGCGAAAGATGAAGTTCATAAGCTCCGGGCCGAAGCTGAAAAAGACATTCGTGAACGTCGAAATGAATCTCAACGACATGAAAGACGATTGTTGCAAAAAGAGGAGTCGCTGGATAAAAAATTAGAATCTCTTGAACGCAAAGAAGAGCAAGTCGCCAACAAAGAGAAGAGAATTGAAGAAACGCAGAATCAGATTGATGAGCTCTACCGCAAACAGGTATCGGAACTCGAACGTATTTCCGGCATGACCATGGAAGAAGCGAAGACCATCATCCTATCCGGCGTTGAACAGGAAGTTCGTCATGAAACCGCACAACTTATTAAAGAAATAGAGCAGCAGGCCAAAGAAGAAGGCGACAAGAAAGCCCGTGAAATCATCACGCTCGCCATTCAGCGCTGCGCTGCCGACCATGTTGCCGAAACGACGGTATCTGTCGTAAGTCTTCCGAATGAAGAAATGAAAGGCCGGATTATCGGTCGTGAAGGCCGTAATATCCGTGCACTTGAAACTTTGACGGGGATCGATCTTATTATCGACGATACTCCGGAAGCCGTTATTTTGTCCGGCTTTGATCCGATCCGCCGGGAAATCGCGCGTACCTCGCTTGAGAAGCTCGTGGCCGACGGACGTATTCATCCGGCTCGTATCGAAGAGATGGTGGAGAAGTCCCGCAAGGAAGTGGACGAGCGGATTCGCGAGTATGGGGAACAAGCTACGTTCGAAGTGGGCGTACACGGTCTGCATCCGGATCTGATCAAAATTCTGGGACGTCTCAAATTCCGTACAAGCTACGGACAGAACGTTCTCAAACACTCGATGGAAGTTGCTTATCTTTCCGGTTTGATGGCTGGAGAACTCGGCGAAGACGTAACATTGGCGAAACGTGCCGGGCTTCTGCATGACATCGGTAAAGCGCTTGACCACGAAGTTGAAGGGTCACACGTTGAAATCGGTGTTGAAATCGCCAAAAAGTACAAGGAACATCCTGTCGTTGTGAACAGTATCGCTTCCCACCACGGAGACGTGGAAGCGACCTCGGTTATCGCCATGCTCGTCGGAGCGGCGGACGCCTTGTCCGCGGCAAGACCGGGTGCACGCCGGGAAACGCTGGAAACTTATATCAAGCGTCTTGAGAAGCTTGAGGGCATTTCGGAATCGTTCGAAGGCGTGGAGAAATCGTACGCCATCCAGGCCGGACGCGAGGTTCGCGTCATGGTTCAACCGGAGAAAATCGACGATGCGGAAGCGTTCAGACTTGCCCGCGATATTACGAAGAAGATCGAGAACGAGCTTGACTATCCCGGTCATATCAAAGTTACGGTCATTCGTGAAACCCGTGCGGTTGAATACGCCAAATAAAAGAAGTATACTTGTGAAAAGTGGCTGCGTAAGCCACTTTTCCTTTTTTTAGCCGAAAGAGAAAGAGGCAGGAGTGATGGGTTATTAAGATCGTATTTATCGGAGATATTGTCGGATCAGTCGGCCGGAATGCAGTAAAAACGATGGTGCCTAAACTGAAATTAAAATATGCCAACGCGGTATTTATCGCAAACGGTGAAAATGCGGCCGGAGGCCGGGGGATTACCTCGCAAATCACGAAGGAGCTCTACCAGCTCGGGATTCACGGAATAACGCTCGGAAACCACACTTGGGACCAGAAAGAGATTTTTGATTTCATCGACGATGAAGTTCAGATGGTGCGTCCGGCCAATTTTCCCGAAGGAGCGCCGGGTCGGGGCCATACCGTTTTGAAGGTCCGCAACCAGGAGATCCTGCTTATCAATCTCCAGGGACGGACTTTTCTTCCGCCGATCGACTGTCCGTTCCGCAAGGTAGACGAGATTCTCGAGGCGGCGAAAGGAAAGTACAAGCATATTTTCGTCGATTTCCACGCGGAGACAACGTCGGAGAAGATCGCCATGGGCTGGCACCTGGACGGCCGTGTTTCGGCGGTCGTAGGGACGCATACACATGTCCAGACGAACGATAACCGCATCCTGCCCCAGGGAACGGCCTACGTGACGGATGTAGGGATGGTAGGTCCCCGCGACGGCGTCCTCGGTATGGAGCGCACAGCCGTTCTGCGTAAGTTTACGACGCAGCTTCCGGTACGATTCGTCGTGGACGAAGGGCAGTGGCATTTCCATGCGACCGTCATCGATCTCGACGATACGACAGGCAAAGCCGGGAAGATCGAGCTCATTCGGATCAACGAAGAAGATCTTCTTTTCGAATAAAAGGCGCGAGCAGCCAACCTGACGCATGACGATTTAACTTGTACCTCTCGGGGATTTCCGGTCAGGAATGTTTGATCACCTGTCCGAATAGGATGGAAAGAGGAAACCTTTATCCTTAATCCTTTATCCATCAACCCAAGGAGGTACTTTTCCATGGAAGTATTAAAAGTTTCAGCAAAATCCAATCCAAACTCCGTAGCAGGGGCGCTTGCAGGCGTGTTACGGGAGCGCGGGGCGGCGGAGCTTCAAGCCATTGGCGCGGGTGCTCTGAACCAGGCAATCAAAGCGGTAGCGATCGCAAGAGGATTTGTGGCGCCCAGTGGAGTCGACTTAATTTGTGTACCCGCCTTTACAGACATCGTCATTGACGGGGAAGACCGGACGGCGATCAAACTCATTGTAGAGCCGAGATGATGCACGATCGCTCCTCGGGTTGTACATACATGAACGGACCTGTTTACATACTCTGTAGACAGGTTTTTTTCGCATCATGCACGGCAGGTTCTATTAAAAAGCCCGGAGGTAACCATGATAATCGACGCTCACTGCGATGCTTTGATGAAGATGTACCGGGATCCGCTGCTTGATTTTAACGCGGGCGAGCCTTTGTTGGATGTAAATTATCCGCTTATGAAGCAGGGTGGAGTCAAAATCCAGTTTATGGCAGTCTACCTGCCGGAAGAAATCAAGAACCCGGACGTGGGACACATTTTGGAATATGTGGACATTCTGCACAGAAGAGTGCTTTGCAATCCCGATATCGTTCTGATCCGGAGCCGCTCGGACCTTCAGCACGTACTGACGACGGGCAAGCGGGGCGTACTGCTTACTCTCGAAGGCGCGGAAGGACTCAGAGGAAGCCTGGCTCACCTGCGCATTCTTTACCGGCTGGGGCTGAGAAGCTTAGGTCCCGCCTGGAATTTCGCGAACTGGGCGGTGGACGGGGCCATGGAGACGCGAAACGGGGGCTTCACCCTCCGGGGGCAGCAGTTGATAAAAGAAAGTAATCAGCTCGGGCTTATGCTGGATGCTTCTCATTTGTCAGAAAAGGCATTCTGGGAAGCTGCCGACGTATCCGGCCTGCATCTTTTCGCTTCCCATTCCAATGCCAAATCGGCATGCGACCATCCGCGGAATTTGACCGATGGACAAATCCGCCGCCTTATCGAGCGGAAAGGAATGATCGGGATTACCTTCGTCCCCTGGTTTGTGAAGAAGACCGGTTCGGTTTTCATTACCGATCTTTTCCGGCATATCGATCATATCTGCTCGCTGGGCGGAGAAGACTTTATCGGCTTCGGATCGGATTTCGACGGGATTGACAAATACATCCGGGGACTGGAGAACGCCGGCATGTACGCGAACCTGGCCAATGAACTGTACAAGCACTACACGCCCGTACAAGCCCAGAAGTTCCTCTGGCAGAACGGGTACGCCTTCCTGGAACGCAGTCTGCCGGTGTCCTAGAGAGCGATCTCTTTTTGATATGGGTATCATCTAAAAAAGCTATCTGTCCCTTTTACGGAAAACCCTTGCAATTTACGGGGTCTAGGAATAGAATTTGGATAGCTTGAAAAAATTTTTTTATATCCTACAATCTATCATACAAGCATCGTTCTAAGCAGGGCTCGTTTTGCAAAATGGTTTGCAAGAGGCGGAGCAGCTCACCATCAAAAGGAGTGGACGCAAGGTGATTAGTCAGTTATCGTGGAAGATCGGGGGACAACAAGGGGAGGGTGTAGAAAGTACGGACCGTATTTTCTCGACGGCGCTTAACCGTCTCGGATACTATTTGTACGGCTACCGTCACTTCTCTTCGCGCATCAAGGGAGGACATACGAACAATAAAATCCGTATCAGTACGAAACCGATTCGCTCGATTTCCGATGATTTGGATATTTTGGTCGCTTTCGACCAGGAAACGATTGATTTGAACTCTCATGAGCTGGGAGTCCACGGCGTGATTGTCGCGGACGCGAAATTTAATCCCACCCTGCCGGAAGGCGTTAACGCGCGTCTGTTCCCGGTGCCGATCACGGCGATTGCGGAAGAGCTTGGAACTTCCCTGTTTAAAAATATGGCGGCTTCCGGCGCTTCCTGGGCGCTTCTGGGGCTGCCTTTAGACGTATTCAACAAAGCGGTCGAAGAGGAGTTCGGACGCAAAGGCGCGGCCGTGGTCGAGAAGAATATCGAGGCGGTTCGCAAAGGCGCGGAATCCGTGCTGGAGCTCGCCGGAGGTCCGATCGTAGAACTGCAGCTGGAGCCTGCGGACGGCGAGCAGAAGCTGTTCATGATCGGCAACGACGCCATCGCTCTCGGGGCGGTAGCCGCGGGCTGCCGCTTTATGCCGGCTTATCCCATCACTCCGGCTTCGGAGATTATGGAATACTTGACGAAGGTGCTTCCTAAATTCGGCGGAGCCGTTATCCAGACAGAGGACGAGATATCGGCTTGTACGATGGCAATCGGCGCCAGCTACGGCGGCGTACGCGCCATGACGGCCTCGGCCGGTCCCGGATTGTCCCTGATGATGGAAGCGATCGGTCTGGCCGGCATGACGGAAACGCCTGTCGTGATCGTGGATACACAGCGCGGCGGCCCGAGTACGGGACTTCCGACCAAACAGGAACAAAGTGACGTGAATGCCATGATTTACGGCACGCACGGTGAGATCCCCAAAGTCGTGCTCGCGCCGAGCTCGATCGAAGAGTGCTTCTACGATACGATCGAAGCGTTTAACATTGCGGAAAAATTGCAGCTTCCGGTCATTCTGCTGACAGACCTCCAGCTTTCGCTGGGCAAGCAGTCTTCCGAGGTGCTGGATTATAATAGAATCGTTATTGAACGCGGCAATCTCGTCGCGCAGCCTGAGGAAGTCGAGGACAGCAAACAACTGTTCAAGCGTTATGAGTTTACGGAGAACGGCGTCTCGCCGCGTGTGCTGCCGGGCGTGAAGTACGGCCTGCATCACGTGACAGGCGTTGAACATGACCAGGAAGGCCGTCCGTCCGAGAGTCCGGTAAACCGGAAGAAAATGATGGATAAGCGGCTGGAGAAGCTCAAGCACGTGGAAGTAACCAACCCGATTCTCGTCAACGCGCCGCATGAAGAGCCGGATGTCCTGATCATCGGCATGAGCTCGACGGGCGGTACGATTGAGGAAGCAAGAGGCAGACTCGAGAAGGACGGCCTTGCAACGAACCATGTTCACGTTCGTCTGCTGCATCCTTTCCCTGCCGAAGAGCTGAAGCCTCACCTGGAGAAAGCAAAACATGTAATTGTCGTCGAAAATAACGCGACTGCACAGCTGGCAAACCTGATCAAGCTGAATGCAGGCAGTGCCGATAAAATCAAGAACATGCTGAAATACGACGGAACCCCGTTCCTGCCGTCCGAAATTTATCAAGAATGCAAGGAGCTGACTGTAGCATGGCAACGTTAAAAGATTTCCGCAACAATGTAAAGCCTAACTGGTGCCCGGGCTGCGGAGATTTCTCCGTTCAGGCCTCCATTCAGCGCGCTGCCGCAAATGTGGGACTGGAACCCGAGCAATTGGCGATCGTCTCCGGTATCGGCTGCTCCGGCCGTATCTCCGGCTATGTGAACTGCTACGGCTTTCACGGGATTCACGGCCGTTCCCTGCCGATTGCCCAAGGACTTAAAATGGCGAACCGCGAATTGACCGTTCTGGCTTCCGGCGGCGACGGCGACGGATTCGCGATCGGCATGGCTCATACGGTCCATGCGATCCGCCGCAACATCGACATGACCTATATCGTCATGGACAACCAGATTTACGGCCTGACTAAAGGCCAGACGTCTCCGCGAAGCGGCGAAGGCTTCAAAACGAAGAGTACGCCGAGCGGTTCCATCGAAACGCCTCTGGCGCCTCTTGAGATGGCGCTTGCTGCGGGCGCGACTTTCGTGGCGCAGTCTTTCTCCAGCAATTTGAAACAGCTGACGCATATCATCGAAGAAGGCATCAAGCACCAAGGCTTCTCGCTGATTAACGTATTCAGCCCGTGCGTTACGTTCAACAAAGTGAACACGTACGACTGGTTCAAGGAAAATATCGTGGATCTGGAGACGATTCCGGATTACGATCCGAGCAACCGGATCCAGGCGATGACGAAGCTGATGGAAACCGACGGCATGCTCACCGGCATTATTTATCAGAATACAACGAAGCCGAGCTACGAGAATCTCGTTACCGGCTTTAAAGAAGAAGGACTTGCCAATCAGGATATGAAGCTGAGCCAGGCTGATTTTGACAAATTGGTTGCAGAATTCAAATAAGCGGGACAGAAAAGCGTGCAGAGTGATCTGTGCGCTTTTTTTTTCGGCGCGTAGAGGTTAAACTGAGGGGGAGAAGCTGCTGTAGAGACAGAGAATGGATACAGGAAGGGATGAAGACAGAATGAAACAAATACCTATCGGGATTTCCGCCCGTCATATTCATTTGAAGCCGGAGCATATTGCCCGCCTGTTCGGTGAGGGCTATGAGCTGACTGTTCTGAAAGACCTGTCCCAGCCGGGACAATTCGCTGCAGGTGAAACCGTAGCGGTCGTCGGTCCCAAGGGCCGGTTTGACAAGGTTCGTATCCTGGGACCGGCCCGGAATATTTCCCAACTGGAAATATCTCGCACGGATGCTTTCGCACTCGGCGTTAATCCGCCGGTACGCGAATCCGGGAACATTGAAGGAACGCCGGGAATCAAGATTGTGGGTCCCAAGGGTGAGGTGGAGCTGGAAGAAGGCGTGATCGTTGCGGCCCGTCACATCCATTTCCATACGGAAGACGCGAAGAAATGGGGCATAGAGGACAAGCAGCGACTGCGAGTCCGCGTGGAAACGGATCGTCCCGTCATCTTCGAGGATGTCATTGCCCGCGTTTCGGACCAGTTCGCCTTGGATATGCATATCGATACGGATGAAGGCAACGCCGCAGGGCTTAAAACAGGCGATGTCGGAATTATTGTAGATTAGGAAGCGGGCCGGACAAATCGTCCGGAAGCCTGCGAAGAGCCGTGTACGGGGAGCTGATTTCCTCTGCCCGGCTCTTTCTTCTTTTGTCCGGGGACCAGGCATGGTATAATCAGATTTATGAGTCCAGCATGGAATATTCAGGAGGAATGGCGAAATGACGGTGAAAACCGCTAAATCCGATAAGGATTTTTCGATCTATTTTCAACCTCCTTCTTATAAGGATGCGAAACAGCGCGGCAAGGAAAACATTGAAGTGCTGTATGATTTCAACATCCCGGAAGAGATGAAGGAGTTTGGCAAAGGCAAGCGGTACATGATTCGCACGTACGGCTGTCAAATGAACGAACATGATACGGAAACGATGAAAGGCATGCTCGAAGAGCTGGGGTATACCTCAACGGAAGAGAAACAGGAAGCCGATGTGATTCTTCTCAATACCTGCGCGATCCGTGAGAATGCGGAAGACAAGGTATTCGGCGAGCTGGGACACCTGAAGAGCCTCAAGACGGAAAAGCCGAATCTGGTGCTCGGAGTCTGCGGCTGCATGTCTCAAGAGGAAGGCGTCGTTAAGCGGATCTTACAAAAACACGGGCATGTCGATCTCATTTTCGGCACCCACAACATTCACCGGCTTCCGGCCCTTCTGCAGGATGCTTACTTGAGCAAGGAAATGGTCGTGGAAGTGTGGTCCAAAGAAGGCGACATCATCGAGAACCTGCCCAAGAAGCGGGAAGGCATGCGCGCCTGGGTGAACATTATGTACGGCTGCGACAAGTTCTGCACCTACTGTATCGTGCCGTATACCCGCGGCAAGGAGCGGAGCCGTCGTCCGGAGGACGTCTTGGCGGAGGTGCGCGATCTGGCCCGTCAAGGGTTTAAGGAAATCACGCTGCTGGGGCAGAACGTTAACGCATACGGCAAAGATTTCGAGGATATCTCGTATTCCTTCGGAGATCTGATGGCGGATATCCGTAAAATCGACGTGCCGAGAATCCGGTTTACCACTTCGCACCCGCGTGATTTTGACGATCATCTGGTCGAAGTGCTTTCACACAAAGGAAATTTGATGGAGCATATCCATCTGCCGGTCCAATCGGGAAGCACGGAAGTGCTGAAAAAAATGAGCCGCAAATACAGCCGTGAGCTGTACCTGGATCTTGTGCGCAAAATCAAAACGGCTATCCCCGATGTGGTGCTCAGCACGGATATTATCGTCGGTTTCCCGGGAGAGACGGATGAGCAGTTTGAAGAGACATTGTCCCTCGTGAAGGAAGTCCGGTTCGATTTCGCCTACTCGTTCATTTATTCCCCGCGTGAAGGGACGCCGGCGGCCGCAATGGAAGACAACGTTCCCGAGGACGTGAAGAAAGAGCGTCTGTACCGGCTCAATGAGGTACTTGGAGCTTTCAGTAAAGAAAGCAACGAGAAGCTTCGCGGTGAAGTGGTCGAAGTTCTTGTTGAGGGAGAGAGCCGGAAGAATTCGGAGGTCCTCTCCGGACGGACCCGCACGAATAAGCTCGTTCTTTTCAGAGGATCGAAGAGCCTGATCGGATCTTTCGCCCACGTACGCGTGACGGAACCGCAAACCTGGCTCGTAAAAGGCGAGCTGGTCGCGGAGCCTCTGCAAATGTTAAGCTAAGAACGCCATAATGAAGAAGCGGAGTGTGCAGGATGGAGCATTACACGAATACCGAAATGATCGTAAGAGAAGATATTTTGGCCAAAACGAAGGAGCTGGCGGAGCTTCTCACCACCTCATCCGAGGTACAGTTTTTTCAGCAAGCCGAAAAACAGATCAACCAGAACGAGCACATTCAATCCCTGATCCAGGCTATGAAGAAGAAGCAGAAAGAAATCGTCGCTTTTGAAAAATTCGACAACGAAATTATGGTCAAAAAGATCGAGAAGGAAATCGAGGATCTGCAGGATGAACTCGACAATATTCCGATCGTCAGCGAATTTCAGCAGTCCCAAGCGGACATCAACTATCTGCTTCAGCTCGTTATGGGTGTAATCCGGGATACCATTGCGGATAAAATCACAGTGGAGTCCGGTTCGGCGCAACCGCCTTCCAGTCTGCAGCGAATAAAGAGTGCCTGTCACAGAAAGGCCGTTCCCGGCGGGGACGGCTTTTTTGGCTTTCATTTAATTGACTGTAAGTTGACAAAAAACAAACAATAATTTAAATTGTTTATATACATACAAACGGAAGAATGAAGGTGTTTGATTTGAAGGATGTTTCAGAACTTTTTTGGAGTGCGGCGACGGATGAGATCAAACGGGGCTATATTTATTCGGATCAGGAAGACGCATATGTGTGTCTGGTTTGCGGAAAAACGTTCATAAAAGGGATCATTTACCGCGAAGACGAGACGTTTTACGAAGCCGAAAAGTTCGCTTCCCGGCATATAACCGCCGAGCACGGGTCCATGTTCCACTACCTGCTCAATTTGAACAAGAAACTGACGGGATTGACCGACCTGCAGAAGCAGCTGCTCAGATATTTTCACGACGGATTGTCCGACAAGGAGATTGTGGGGGAACTGGGCGGCGGGAGCACCTCTACGATCCGTAATCACCGGTTTACGATGAGAGAGCGGGAGAAGCAGGCCAAAGTGTACCTGGCGCTTATGGGGCTTCTGGACCAGCGGCCCCATACCGGTAAAGGGCCTTCTTTTATTGCCGTTCCGAAAAGCGCCACAGTGCTTGATGAAAGATTCGCCATTACCGAGCAGGAGAACGAGCAGTATCTGAAGCTGTATTTTCCGGACGGGACAGACGGACCTCTCCAGAAATTTCCGAAAAAAGAGAAGCGGAAAATCGCTATTCTCCGGCAGCTGGTAACCAGATTCGAAGCGGACCGGAAGTACACGGAAAAAGAAGTGAACGAGGTGCTGAAAGAAGCGTGGCACGATTACGTGACCCTGCGCAGATATTTGATCGAATACGGTTTTATGAAACGTCAAGACGATGGAAGCGCGTATTGGGTAACCACTTAAGACAATCGGGAAGCCCGGTATTGGGTCAAATTCACTAAAAAAGGTTAATATCCGTATAGCAGCAGCTAGAGACAAAGGAGGATATAACCATGCCCCATGATATGACCCACGAAGGCGTAAACGAAGAAATTCAACGCTGTATCGAAGAATGTATAAATTGTATTAAAACCTGTAATTATTGTTTTGATGCCTGTCTGAAGGAAGACCATGCTTCCCAGATGGCCCAGTGCATCAGGCTGACCCGTGAATGCGCGGACATCTGTACCTATGCCGCTTCGGCCATGACCCGTCAAAGCCCGTTCATTGTGGAAATCTGTAATCTTTGCGCCACGGTATGCGAAATTTGTGCCAAAGAATGTGCGGAGCATGAACATGAGCACTGCCAAGAATGCGCCAAAGTATGCCGCTCCTGTGCGGAAGCTTGCCGCAGAATGGCTGCTTAATGCATGTTAATAAACATAAAAAAGAATCCTGCTAGAGGATTCTTTTTTTATTTTCAAAAGCACGAAAAAAAAGTAAAACCAGTTGTAAAAACCATAAAGTTAATCTAATAATTGGGTGACCGGAAAGCGGAGGTTCAGGTTATAATTAGGTGAAGAGTCCTGCGTAAGTGCAACCTTCCCTACCGCATTACGTCTATGACTGAAAGCCTGTTTCATTCCGCTCTGATTTGGGTAAATGTTGCTGATGTGCATGTAATCCTAGTATAGACCTAATTTTTGTTGCCTGAGGAGTTATCGTTTATGAAGGAAACTATTATTGTGGGCCTGCCGGCCTACAACGAACAGGATGCCTTGCCTAAACTGCTTCCGAAGATGGAACAATTGTCGGCGCAGCTTGGGGAGGCTTTTCGTGTGGTTGTGGTTAACGACGGAAGCTCGGACGGAACGGCCGGGGTCCTGGAGGAAGCCTGCCGAACCTACGCGTGGCTTCAAGTTATCGACCATGAGCGCAACCGCGGACTCGGGGAAGCCATGAACACCCTGGTCCGATATGTTACAAGCGAGTACCAGTCGGGCGATGTGCTTGTGACCCTGGATGCGGACAACACGCATAATCCGAATCTGATTCCGGCGCTCGTCGCAAAGCTGAAGGAGAACAAGCTGGATCTGGTGGTGGCGTCCCGTTTTGCCAGAGGGGGCCAGGAGCTGGGTTTATCGCTTATCCGGAGAATGTACAGCCGCGGGGCGATGGTATTTTTTAAATTGTTTTTTCCGATCGAAGGAGTTCATGATTATTCAAGCGGATTTCGCGCCTACCGGATCGGGTATCTTAACCAGGCTATGAACCTTTACAAACAAAGACTGATCACGACCAGCGGTTTCGACTGTATGGCCGAAATGATGGCCCGGTTCAGCAAAATCGGCATTAAAGCGGGGGAGTACCCGCTCGTGCTGGAATATCACTTAAAAGTCGGCCGCAGCAAAATGAACGTTAAGCGGACGATAGCGGGCTATTTCCGCCTGCTGATGAAAGTCAAACCTCCCGTGCAGGGGACGCAAAAGAAAGTGAAGGGGACCGTATGAGCGCACTTTGGGTCATTTTATTATCGGTCGGGATGGGAGCGGTCGGCCAAGTTCTTCTTAAAGCGGGGGCGAACCGTCTGGGGGAACTTTCGCTGGCTCCGGCTACTTTGATTCCGGATCTGTTCCGGATGGTCAAAACTCCCGAAATCCTGATCGGACTTATTTTGTTCGGAACGAGTTTTCTGCTTTGGGTCAAGGTGCTCACCAAAGTAGAGCTCAGCTACGCCTACCCGATGATGAGCCTTAGCTACGTGATTGTGTTCGTGATGTCGTTCCTATGGTTCCAGGAGGCGTTTACGATGCAGAAGCTGGTCGGTATGGCCGTGATCATCATCGGAATCATTATCATTAATAAATAAGGAGAAGCGCATGGAACAGAAGACGCGCATTCCTGCGTGGCTCATAACCGCCCTCTTGTTTATTGCGATTGCTGCGCTGAGAATTCCATACATAACCAATTCACCGTATGAAATCGATTCATGGAGACAGTCGGACACGGAATCGATCGCCCGGCACTTCGTGGAAACGAAATTTAATGTGTTCTATCCGCAGTTCAATTATCAGGGGCCGCTTCCCAATTATGTGGAGCTGGAGTTTCAGATCACCCCGTTTCTGATTGCGATTTTGTACAAAATGTTCGGCTATCACTACTGGCTGGCCAGGCTCGTGCCTCTCGCATTTTTTATGGGCTCGGCGTGGTTTCTGTACTTGATTTCCCGCACGTTCTACTCGAAGCGGACGGCCTGGATCGCGGTTTTGCTTTACGGGATCCTACCGGTCACGGTGACCTATTCCCGGGCGATTATGCCGGAAGCGGCTTCGCTGTTTTTCTACCTCGGCGCCTTCTATGCGTTCACGGTGTGGATACGCAGAGGGGGCACGGCCTTTGTGCTTACCGCGGCGCTGTTTACGGCGCTGGCGATATCGCTCAAGGTGCCGACGGTATTCGTCGGCATTCCGATGATTTTTATGGCGGCGGCGAAGTATAAGTGGAAAATGGCCGTAAACTGGCGTTTGTGGCTGTTCGCCGCGGTTGCTCTGGGCCTCCCCGTGCTGTATTACGCCTGGGCTTCGTCCATAGCGGAATTCCAGTTCGTATCGGGGATCGCGTCCAAGCACATTTTCCCGAAAATGGCGACGGCGGTGTTCACGCCCGAGACCTGGGAGTTTTTCCTGCGGGAACTGCCGAAAGCCTTCACCTGGCCACTGCTGGCGTTGGCGGCCGCAGGGCTGCTTGCCGGCTTCAGGCAGAAGGACATCCCCGTACGCATATGGGGATGGGCGATGCTCCTGGAGCTGGCGACGATCGTGGCGGTGATCAAATTCGACTATTATTTGATTTTCTTCGCCCCGGTGGCGGCTTTGCTTGCCGCCAAAACGATCGGCCGGCTGGCGGAACTCCTGCGTTACGGCTGGATTCCGGCGGCGGCCGCCGTTGCCGGAATCGGATGGGCCTGCGTTCTTATGATAAATCCCGACTACGGGAAGGAGAAAACCGTCATTCTGGAGCAGGCCCGGGCGGTCGAGCGGCTGACGAAGCCGGATGATCTCATCGTCGTCGGCACCGACGATCCCTCGCTCCTGAACGCCAGCCACCGGGTAGGCTGGAGGGTGTTAAATTCCATCCCGGACGACCTCGTCAAAGAGCTGGAGTATTTCCGGGCGGGAGGAGCCGCTTATTTTGTTCCGCTCAAGGGTCAGATCGATGGAGATAAGGCAGGGGAGACTGCGGCGTTATCTTGACGCGAAGTTTGAGAAAATTCCCGTAGCGGGCGGCTATGACATTTACCGGCTGAAATGAAAAAGAAAGCAGGACCTGCATGCAGGTCCTGCTTTCTTTGGGTTTGCCGTTTGTCGCGGCTCTTATGTACTTCCTCCGCTCCGGCGGCTGCTACTTGACTACAAGCACCGGAATTTGCGCGTGCTGGACGACATAGTGGCTGACGCTTCCGAGCACCCACTCGCGTACGCCGCTCAGACCGCGGCTGCCGATGACAATTACATCCCGTCCGGTACGCTCGGCGTGTTCGAGAATGGCGCGGCCCGGGTTGCCGCTGAGCAGATAAACTTCGGCGGGCTGGGAAAGCGAAACTAAACGCTGCTTCGCTTCGTCTTTAATTTGTTCCGCCAATTCGTAATATTCTCCGGACATGCCGGCAGGCGTGGAAATGAGGGCTTCACCGACCACAAGGTTCGGCATATTCGCCACATGAACGACTTCCAGCTTGGCGGACGGGTTGCTTTGAGCAAGTCCGACGGCTTTTTCCAGCGCTTTCTTCGATACTTCAGAACCGTCATACGCGCATAAAATATTCAAGAATTGCATGATCGTCACCTCTTTGGCATAATGAATTAGGGAAGCTGTCGAATTTTTAACTTATTTGTAACTCTTTACTCCCCATTTCTAACTATAATTATACCGTCTAACGAACTATAATGATATCGTCTGCTCCTACACTCCTGTCTATACATTCCGAAGGAATCGTATACCATACTCAAGAATTGAGGTTTTAATGATGTCTGACCCTATTAATCCGAACTCAACCCCCGTTTCCGGTACTAATTCGCGTAAATCCAAACTTAAAAAGAAAACCAAATGGCCCTTGTGGAAAAAAATAGCCGTAACCGGCGGGATTATCGTTCTGCTTATCGTCATAGGAATCGGATCATACGCCGGCTATCTCATCAGCAAAGCCGATGAGGTCATCAAAAATGTCGGTACGACCGAAGTCGTGGCTCCGAAAGATTCCGCGAAAGTCAAACCGCTCAGCATTTTGCTGATGGGAGTCGATTCCCGGGAAGAAACCGGTTCGCTGAACAGCGACGTGATGATGGCGATTTCGTTGAATCCCGAGACGAAGTCCGCTACGATCGTATCTCTGCCGCGCGATCTTGAAATGAAACTGAAGAAGAACGGCGAATCTCATAAGGCTAACTATTTTTACCCGCATTTTACGTTAACTGAACCGGAAACCGCGATGAAAAAGACGAAGGAGTTTTTCGGCAACTTTTTCGAGGTTCCTTTTGACTACATGGTGACCATTGATTTCGAAGGCTTTAAACAGGTTGTCGATGAGCTTGGCGGAGTAACGGTCGATGTCGACCAGGATATGTATTATGTGGACAACTGGGACGGCACGAAAATTGATCTCCAAAAAGGCGTCCAGAAGCTGGACGGCAAAAAAACGCTCGACTTCGTCCGTTACCGCAAATCGAACCCGGGCTCGAAATTCGAAACCGCGGAATCGACCGATACGGCGCGCAACGCGAGACAACAGCAGGTATTGAACGAAATTCTCAAAAACATGAAAAGCCTGGGCGGGGTGTCGAAAGCTTCCGGCATTTTGGAAGCAGTCGGCAACAACCTCAAAACGGATATCCCTTCCAGCCAGATTTACGATATGATTTCCCAATATATTACGATTGATACCCAGAATATCGAACTCATCCATATGGAAGGTGACTGGATCAGCCCTTACATTGTCGTAAAAGATGAAGAGATCCAGGAAGCCAAAAACGCTTTGAAGCGTCGTTTGGATCCGAACTGGGTGCCGAGCAGCAGCCCGAACTCCACGAATTCGTCTAAAGGGTCGGACAATAGAGGCAATGGCAATACTGATTCGGACGGCAAACTTACTCCGACGCGCACGACGAAGCCGTCGGGTAGCCCGACTCATACGCCTAAAGCGACAATCAAGCCGACGCCGACACCGACGCCTAAATCGTCCGTAAGGCCGAGCCCGACTCCGGAGGACGATGATGTTGTGCCGGGGCTGACACCGGATCCGAGCCGCAAACCGGGCGGCAGCGTCACTCCTGTTCCGACAGGAAAGCCTACGCCGACTCCGAAAAATTCGGAGACGCCTAAACCGACGCCGACTCCGCAAAACCAGGACGCGATTCAAAAGGCTGGATAACATTTTACATTCAATCCCTGTACTTCTCGAAATGAGAGGTGCGGGGATTTCTTTTTTTCTGAGAAGTGGATTGTGAACTTTTTCCCCTGTACTTGTGTAGGAAAAGATAGTTGCGGGTAATATCAACAGGAGACAATCTAAAAAAGGATGAGGTGTTCGTGATGAGCAAACATATTCAAGCCTATTTCCGCACCGAAAACGAAGCGGAGGATGTGCGTATCCGGCTCCAAACTTATTCTGTCGAGCAGCTTGAAGTCGGGGAGACTCAGGGAAGCGTTTCGCGGACCGGGCTGATTGCGCCTCCGGCTTTTGCGGGCGGAACCTCCGGTGCCGTCGGTGTACCCGGTGGTACGATCGGCACCTCTCCGAGTCCGGGCGGCTTCATACCGGTCCGGGCGGCGGCGGAGGATCGGCACGATCCCGGCCGAACCATCCGGGGCGAGGACGACGGGCCACTGGCCGATCTCATCTTTGGAGACGGCGACGATGATGCCGAAAATTTGCGCTATGTGCTGACAGCCAAGGTGCGGGATTCCGACTATACGGAAATTGTCGAAATTATCCGCAGCAACAAGGGATACGTTGAATCGATAGATTAAGACCAGATAAACGAAAAGGAGTGGAGCAACCATGAGTAAAATCGCATTTTTACTGGCACCCCAATTCGAGGATTCCGAAATGCAGGAACCGTATGAAGCGTTGAAGGCCGACGGACACGAAGTCGTCATTATCGGATTAAAGCAGGGAGAACTGCTTACCGGGAAAAACAAAAAGGCCGAATATACGGCCGATCAAGGTATCAGAGAAGTCAAACCCGATGAATATGATGCCGTCGTAATTCCCGGAGGCTCTTCACCGGAAGGGCTGCGTCTGGATGCCGACATTCAATCGTTCGTAAAAAAGATCGACGAGGCTGGAAAGCCTGTCGCCGCTATCTGCCACGGGCCGCAGATTCTGATCAGCGCCGGGCTGATCAAAGGCCGGAAGCTGACGTCTTATCCGCCGCTTCAGGACGATGTGCGCAATGCCGGAGGGGAGTTCGCGGATCAGGAAGTCGTGATCGACGGCAACCTGATTACGTCGCGCACACCGAAGGATGAGCCCGCCTTCATCGCCGCCATCAAAAAGGCGCTCTAAAGAGATTTCTTCATAAGGCAAGAACGTCTGCGGCGCAAGCTTGCAGGCGTTCTTGTTTTTCCTATATGATGGGGGTATCTCATCCGAAGGAGAAGGTATCTACTTATGCTGTTCGTCCGTCAAGAAAGCTTCAAGGAATACATACGCCGGTATCCGGTTACGAGTCTTCTCGTCCTTATTCATGTCGTGCTTTTTGTGCTGATGGAGGTAAGCGGCTCGTCGACAAGCACGAGAACGCTCATCGAGTACGGAGCCTTATTTTCCGCCCCGGGTTTCGCTCCCGAATGGTGGCGTTTCTTCACCGCTATGTTCCTGCATATCGGCTTGTCCCATCTGCTGTTTAACAGCTTCGCTCTCGTCATTTTCGCACCGCCGCTGGAACGCCTGCTGGGCAGTGTTCGCTACGCGGTCTTTTACCTGGCCAGCGGGGCGCTGGGCAGCGCGTTCTCCTATTGGCTGCATACGGACGCTTATGTCGCGGCAGGGGCTTCCGGCGCCATCTACGGAATTTATGCGGCCTATCTTTATCTGGCCTTGTTCCGCAGGCAGCTGCTGGACCAGCAATCGAGACAGACGGTCATCATCATTCTCGTGAGCGGTCTGCTGTTCTCCGTCATCGTGCCGAATGTGGATCTATACACGCATCTGGGCGGATTTCTGGCCGGTTTTATCCTGTTTGCCTTGTTTGTGGAATTTATCAAGCGGAGCGGCAGAAGGTAAGGCGGATGGCCGGATGTAAGCGAAGAAGATAAAGTGATCGCCTGTAAAGGGACGTTAGGAAGGGAACCGTCATTCATTTCGTGACCTTCCGCTTTCCGCAAAACCGAAAGAAGACTCCTGAAGTTCCATAGGAACCGGACAGGAGTCTTCTTTATATGCTTGTAAAAGCTTAAGATTTCAGAACATCGTGGTCCACGTAACGCTCGCCGTTCAGCTCGCTGACGATGTTGATGGCCGCCTTGGCGCCGTCGCCCGCCGTAACGATCGTATGTACGCTCATGCCGGCAATCGTGCCCGCCGCCCAAATCCCTTCTACGCTCGTTTTGTTGTTCGCGTCCGTCTGCACGATCGTTTTGATCCGCGGTTCCGTACCCGGGATTGTCGTGACTCCGATCTTGTCGGCAAGATCGGCCAGGACACCGGTTGCGAGCAGGACGTGTCTGGTTTCGTAGCTGCCCTGATCCGAAGTGACGAGAAAGCCGTCATCCTGCTTGTCTACGGACTCCACTTTGCCTTCGGCCATTTCCGCACCGAATTTGGCCGCTTGTTTTTTGCCCAGCTCCACCATGTCGGGACCGCTGATTTCGGCGACTCCGTAATGGTTCTCGATCCAGGCGCGCTTCGTCATGCTCTGCCCGCTGTCGATTAGAAGTGTCTTTTTGCCCGCTCTGGCGGCAATCAGTCCGGCACTGGCACCGGCGGGACCCGCTCCGATAATAACAAGATCGTACATGCTCTTCTCTCCTTCGTATGGCAAAATAAAGACTCTTATCCAGTATAGCGGATCGGCAGAGTGAAGAAAAGCAGCGCTTACATACCGGGCCGTCACGGGTCCGGGTTAAGGCGGAGCCGTGAAATGTGGGTTTTTGTCTCCTTGCATGCTATGATAGAAAGAGGAATCCACCCAGATTAAACAGTGAAAAACCTTAAAAGAACAGGTGATCAAATGAACAATCGAATCCAACAAATCAGCGAGCATATGGAACGAAGCAACCTTGATGCCGTAATCATTACGGTACCCCGGCACGTGTATTATTTGACGGGATTCGCTTCCGACCCGCACGAACGTTTCCTGGGTCTCATTCTTCCGAAAGGGGAGGAGCCGTTTCTGCTTGTACCGGCTCTCGATGCGGAAGCGGCCGCCCAGGCGTCTTCTGTCCAGCGGATCCATACGCACAGCGATACGGATTCCGCATACGAAGTTCTTCGCGGATTGCTTCCGGCTTCGCTCGGCAGCATCGGCATTGAGACCGAGCACTGGACCGTCAGCCGTTATGAAGAGCTGAAGAGCTATATCGGCGTAAGCCAGGTTTCTTCGGTCGACGGGCTGCTGCGTGACATGCGGGTCATCAAATCCGAAAGTGAAATCGTCCTGATGAAGGAGGCCGTCGCGCTTGTGGAAGAAGTTCTGAAGCGCGGACTGGAGAAGGTCGCCGTCGGCGTGACGGAAATCGACCTTGTCGCGGAGCTGGAATTTCAGATGAAAAAGCTCGGAGCCCAGTCTCCTTCGTTTTCGACGATGGTTTTGACCGGTCCGGCTTCGGCACTGCCGCATGGCGTTCCCGGTTCGCGTAAAATCAGCCGCGGGGATCTGCTTTTGTTCGATCTCGGTGTGTATCTGAACGGCTATGCGTCCGATATTACGAGGACCTTCGCAGTGGGTCAAGTGTCGGAGGAACACCGTCGCATCTATCATGCGGTTCTCGCCGGCAACGAAGCCGCCATCGGAGCCGTCCGGCCTGACGTGACTTGCGCGTCCATAGACGCTGCTGCAAGAAACCGGATTGAAGCGGACGGCTACGGCCCGTACTTCAACCACCGGCTCGGTCACGGCCTCGGTCTCGACGTTCACGAATATCCGTCCTTGCACGGCAAAAACGAGGCGGTGCTGAAAGCCGGCATGACGTTCACCATCGAACCCGGTGTTTATGTGCCGGGTGTGGGCGGAGTCCGTATCGAAGACGACGTTCTCGTTACATCCGGAGGAGTCGAGGTGCTGACTTCCTTCCCTAAAGAGCTGACGGTTCTCGGCGGCTGATCTGCAGCGGCGAAAGCCTGCCCCATGTATTCCTGACGGAATAACGGGGCGGGCTTTTTTGCGTTGGATTAATTCTAGACGCATACGGTTAAACATACATAATGAACAAAAGGAGAGGATGTGACAGTCATGCACGCTTTGCGTAAAATAATGAATATTGCCGGCCTCCTCTTGGTCCTTATCGTAAATACGTTGTCCCAAGTACTGCCTATCAACGGGATGACGACCGGCGAGATATCGGACCGGCACCATACTTACGTTACACCGGCCGGGTATGTTTTCACGATATGGAGCGTCATTTATCTGGGGCTGATCGGCTTCGTCATTTACCAGGCCCGCAAGGATACCGGGAACCGTCCGGCGGTAGAGCGGATCAGCTACTGGTTCGTCGTCAGCTGTCTGCTCAATTCAGCCTGGATCTTCTTGTGGCACTATGAACAAATCGGCTGGAGCACACTTGTCATGGCCGCTCTTCTGCTGACGCTTATCGCGATCTATCAGAGAATCCGCTACGGCCGTGAATCGCGGGCCATCGGGGAGTACAGCTTCGTTCAAGTGCCTTTCAGCCTGTACTTGGGCTGGATCTGTGTGGCGTCCATCGTGAACGTTACCGTATGGCTGCAGGATCTGGGATGGAACGGCTGGGGCATCGATCCCCGGATGTGGGCCGTCATTCTGCTGACAGCCGCAGGTGTACTCGCTGTCGCATTCAGTTACGCGAAGAAAGATGTGCCGTTCGCACTCGTTTTTGTCTGGGCCTTTATCGGCATCGGTGTCGAACAGCAGGCGGACGCATGGATACGCAATGCGGCATGGTCGCTGGCTGCCATTGTCGGAGCGACGACTTTATGGCTGCTGGTCCAAGTAATCCGGGATCGCAAAAGATGGGACCAGCCTTATATCAGCCGGTAGCCGCTAGCCTATTCGGTAGTCGGTAGTCGGTAATGAAGACCTTTAGTCCTAAACCGGAAGCTTCTCTTGAAGAAGAGGGCTTCTTTTTTTGTGCAGATGTCGAAATAAAAAGAAAAAGGAGGAAATATCCAAATTATTGTAATATACAAGAAGAATATTCCATATAGACCAAAATGGTGCTACAATACGGGTAATCGGATTGGCAAACAGGGGAGAAAATAACAGGAGGTGATTAGCGGCTCAGCTTAACCTGCTCGGATGTTCTCCGTTTTTGTATGTCTGGAGCCAGTTTACACCTGAAGGAGGAAGATGACGGTGAAAAGATCACTTCGCTCAAGCGGGCTGCTCCGCAGAACGCTGTTTGCTGTCCTGCTCCTGTCTGTTGCCGCGTCAGGCTGCATCTCGTTTTACGGGACTGCCGGAGCGGTTTCCGGTTTGCATGAGGCTGCGTCAGCCGCCTATTTGCAGCACCCCGGGCCTTACAGGGGCATCGCGGTGCCGCCCGACAGCCCGAAATCCGGCGCCGCCGATGGGGATCCTTTTCGTCCGGCGGACGGGCCCAAGGTCCCTTTTCATCCGCAGTCGACTCTTGACGTGTCGGTAAATGAATCCGTTTACGGATCGCACGTCAGACTGCCCGACGGAACTTTGCATCCGGTTGCCGGCATGGATCAGGAGCGTAAAGAAGACGCTCTGACCGTGTTTACGAGCACATACGGAATGTATACGACTCCTTTCGATGACAGGACGATCGAGCTGATCGTGACGGAAGGCATCATCGTTGATAAAATTACAGACGGCAAAAAAGGAACTTACTTACCTAAAAACGGCTACGTACTGTCGGGCACGGCCAGCACAAAGGCACTTCTGCAGCAGTTGAATGTGGGAGACAGTCTTACTGCCGTGAACCTCACAATTCCCGTTCTGCCTGCGAAGTATGTGCGGGTCGCGGATTTGATTATTCCTCTGGATCGGGTTAACGGTCCGCGGAATCAGGGGGAAGCGGTACTGTTCGATTCGGATTACGGAGCCTCCACCCGCACGAACCCGTGGGGAATCGAAGTGACGATCGAAAACGGCCGGGTTACGGCAGTTAAAGGACTTCTTATCGATTCCGGCAGAAAATTCATCGACAATGATTCGCCGATTCCCAAGGGGGGATACGTCCTATCCGTGCAATCGGCAAGTCCTTACTATGCCGATCTGCTGGCTTTGGCGGCTCCGGGGCTGGCCGTATCCATGGAGTTGAATAACTATCCCATGTATTTTGCGTCCAAAATGACTTATGACGCATTTAATCCCAGGACGAGGGAAGACAACCCGCCGGGATGGGACGATACGAACAACAAGCCGTATCCCGGACATCGCGGAGCGGAGCAGCTCATCGTTTACGACAGCAGTTACGGTCCTGCTACCGGCACCAATCCGTGGGGGGGTGAAGCGGCCGTGAATGCGGACGGCAAAATCATCGCGAACGGAGGCAACAACCGGCCGATTCCCGCAGGGGGATTCGTTCTTTCCGGACACGGCTCCAAAATGGCCTGGCTTTCGCGATATGCGGCCATTGGGGCGACTGTGAAAATCAACCGGGCGGAGAAGCAGGTGCTGCTTATTTTTACCCCGCAATCTTATCTGGACAGGGCGCGGATTACCGCCGGGAATGCGGAGCAGGCAATAGAGGAATCCAAACGCAAATTTATGGATGTTCCCTACGATGAAATCCGCAAAGAAATCCGGCAGGTGAAGCAGTTGGAAATACAGGCGGGCAGGCATCTGGAGGAAAAAGGCGTCGAAGGGTTGACGGAACTGCTCGCCGAGCTGGATGCGAAAGCCACGCGTGTTCATTACATGAACATAGAGTCCAGAACGGTTGAAAACCGGGGAATCTGGATCCGGCCCAAAGAGAAGACTCTGGAGGAAGTTAAACGGGCGCTGGATAAGATTAAAGCGGCTCACCTTAACTCCGTTTACTTGGAGACGTTCTGGAACGGGTATACCATCTATCCCACCAAGAACAAAATTACGGCCCATAATCCCATGTACGGCGGGTTTGATGTACTGCAGGCTTATTTGGATGAAGGAAAAAAGCGGGGCCTCGAGATCCATGCCTGGGTCGAAAACTTCTTCGTGGGAGGACCCGAGCCCGGACCGATCGTGGAGCGCAAGCCCGAATGGTCGCTGCTCAGCCGGAAAGGCCAAAATTATCAGGAAGATGCGGCAAGCGGATTCCGTTATTATTTTATCAATCCCGCTCTGGACGAAACGCATGACTTCCTGCTGGACGTCTATAAGGAGCTGCTCGGCAAATATGACGTCGACGGTCTGCACCTCGATTACGCGAGGTATCCGGGTTCGGGAGATTTTACGAACGATTTCGGTTATGACACCTATACCCGGAGCCTGTTTCAGAAGAAATACGGGACCGACCCCGTCCTGCTGCACCCGGGAGATGCACTTTGGGCTCAGTGGGTGGATATGCGCGTCGGTTTTGTCGACAAGTTTGTGTTCCGCCTGGCCCGGGAAGTGAAGAAGTGGAAGCCCCAGGTAAAGCTGACCGCCGCGGTGTGGCCCGAATATGAGATTGCCCGCGGAGACGTGCTGCAGGATTCGATGAACTGGGTGAAGCATAACCTGATCGACAACGTGTTCCCGATGTCCTACAAGCTGGACACCACGCTCGTTGTGGAAGATGCCCGCAAAACGTTCGAGATCGCACGGGATAAATCGTATGTGACGATCGGCGTCGGGTCCTTTATCGATTTGACCAGAGACGCGTTCACCGATCAGATCGCAGCAAGTCATCGGCTCGGAATCAGCGGCAGCGCCGTTTTCGAGTATGAATCGTTTTTCGATCAGGGGTATGACAAAAACACGGTGCTGGGCGTGTACCGGAATGAAGCGGTCGTTCCCGACAGAGATCCCGCCCGTTCTCTTGCCTCCGTTATCGCGGGACAAAAGCGGAAAGTAAAAGAACTTTACCTCCCTTATAAAGGGATCGATGCCCGCAAAGCCGGCCGTTATACCGATGAGCTGGAAGCAATCGTCAAAAAGCTGGGCGGAGAGAAAAATCCACGGCTCAATCCGGGACGTCTGAAGCAGGTAAGAAAATCACTGGCGTCCCTGGTTAACGATATCTCGTCCGACAGCCGTTTGAATGCCGAGGTCAAAGAACGGGTGCTGTACGATTTGAAGGGAGCGCTCAAGATTGCCGAGATTACGTCTGCCAAATCCGGAAAAGGCGCTAAGTATGCCGCAGAGTCGGATGATGCCGGTGAAAACGGCGGCACGCAGGCGGATGAGGATGTTTTGTTTTCCGCGGAGGCCGGTTTGAATGGAGAGTCGGGTATGTCCGGTGAGACAGAGGAGTAGGGTGTGTACATGCAGAAAACCGAACAACGACCGGTAGGAAACCAGAAGGTAGAACAGAAGGTAGAACAGAACGTAAGACAGAAGGTAGAACAGAAGGTAGAACAGAACGTAAGACAGAAGGTAGAACAGACCGTAAGTGGTTTCAAAAAGGCTGCAAAAATAGCTTTTCAATCCTTTAGAGGAAGAGAAGAGGTGCAGAACTATGAAATGTACGTTTGCGGTATTGTCCGATATTCATGTGGTCGCCTGGGACCCGGAGTCCCACCGCCGTCTGGAAGTCTGCCTGAAAGATTACGCATCGATGAAGCATCCGCCCGATTTCATCGTCATTAACGGGGATCTAACCGAGGGGTTTTCCGAGGATTATACGGTATTAAAACGTATTTTATCCGAACATGCCCGCGTTCCCGTTTATGTGACGAACGGAAATCACGAATATTACCGGATGTGGTACAAGGACGGGAGTTTCAGCACGGATACCTTCCCGAACGGCTGGTCGACGGCGGAAGCGATGGCCCGGTTTCTCGGCTTTCTGGAAAAGCCGCTGCCCTATTACGACCTGCGCCTGAAAGGGCTGCGCTTCGTATTTATGAGCGCCGAGCGCTACAGGGACACCGATCCGGCTATCCGGGAGGATGCCTGGATCAGCGACGGCCAGTTCGCCTGGCTGGAGCGGATTCTGCGGGAGGAATCCCGCCCCCGTCATGCCGAAGCGCAGGGCAGAGCCGAAACGGCCTCCGCGGCCGAGGCGGCACCGGCACCGGCACCGGCAGCCCTTGAAGCCGCCGCACCCGAAAGCGGCAGTACGGGCCAGGCCGGCTCCCCCGGAGAGGAAGAGACCGGGCTGCAGCCGGCGGATTCCTCGCCGGAGGAAGAAGGCTACCGTCCGCATGGCCGGGAGCGGCCGGTGTTCGTCTTCCTGCATCAGCCGCTTCCTCATACCGTGGCGGGAAGTTATGACCCCGGCGAGAAAGGCGTCGTGCAGGATGTGCGGCTGAGAGAGCTGCTGCGCCGGCATCCGAACGTGTGCTTCTTCTCGGGGCACACCCATTACACGCTGGCCAGTCAGGGGATTTATTTCGAAGACGGCTGCTCTCATATGGGAACCTCCTCTGTCCGCAGGCCGATCGGAGACGGCATTGACCCGGCTCCCGTTGAAAGCGAAAGCGTCCTCGTCGAGGTGGCGCCGCATTCGGTAACGATCCGGGGGCGCAGGCACAACACGGGGGAGTGGCTGCCTTCGGCCGTATTCGTAAAACGGTATTGAAAAACCGCGGAGCCGGAAGGGGAATCCTGGAAATAACCCGCCGCAGATAAACGGGGAAAAGCCGCCTTTAGCAGAAGATTCTGCATAAAGGCGGCTTTTCGATTGGAGACCGGGTATTGCGGGGATGAAAACTTAAAGCGGGGTGATGGTCGGCCATGCCAGCTCTACGCCGTTCCAGGATAAAATGTTCTGCAAGCCTTCCAGTTTCGTCTTGTCCGCATGCACTTCACGGGGCTGGTAGCCGTTCTGTACACAGTAGCCGGCGAGGAAGCCCGCGGCTTCGCCGATATTCCATTCCACGGGATGCAGACGGTAGCAGCCGTTCGTGATGTGGGTCGTGCCGAGGTTCTTACACGCCGGCAGGAGGTTGTTGACCCGCACGGGAATGAGGCTGCCGAGCGGAATCTGGAACGGAAGGGAGGACACGTCCAGATAGTTGCGTCCCGTCATGCTCGGATGAAGATCGATCCGGTAAGCGCCGATTCCGACGGAATCCGGGAACACTTCGGCGCCTTTGTCGCCGCGGATCGCCGTGCTGACGTGCTGCTCCTTGACGGTGAATTCCGCCTTGATCCGGCGGGATTCACGGATATACGGCGCCTGGGCCATTCCGTCCTCGGTCCCGACGACATCCGGTCTCAGGCGCAGACCGGGATAACCGGCCTTGCCGTCCGGACGGGGGGCTTCGGTCTGGAGCCAGTAGAGCAGAGAATAGCTGAGCTGCTTGGCCTGTTCGAGATTTTTCTTCGCTTCCGCTTCGGGAACGTCATAAATATTGCCGAGCCAGTAATCGTTCTGCGGCCAGTTCACGAGAGAAATATCGCTCGGGAACGTACCCGGCATGAAATTCGCCTTATCGATTACACGGCGGTAATTGAAGAGCGGATATTTCTCGGTGCCCGGAAACAGGGTATCTTCGGCAGGCTCAAGCGTTACGGGGTTAGGCGAAATCCAGCTGAGCTGCTTGTCCGGCCAGAAGTCCGCCTTATAATTGCGCCAGAAATTGTAATCTTTCGGCTTGTCGATGACATGGTTCTCGCCTTCGAAATAGTCCATGGCAAAACAGACCGTAAATGCCTGGATATCTTTCGGATCGGCCACTTCCGGCGCGCTTGGCTCTCCGGTGTCTTTACGGGATTCGGCACCTGTCACATACTCGACCTTGGCGAGCGGAAGAACATCTCCGCACTCGGTCGCGTCGAGGAAATAAGGCGCGGTCAACGTGTGTTTATGACCGAGATCCAAGTGTTTTACTTTGACGGCCCTGATTTTGTCCCCGTCCGTTTCGGCCGCCGTAATGCGGTGGCGGGTTAGAATAATCAGCTTGCCGCTGTTGACGTAAGGCGCAAGCATCTGCTCCAAGACCGCCAGCATGGCTCTCGGTTCCGCACACAAGCGGCTTACTCCGCCGTTTCCCGGATTGAGGTTAACGATGCTGCGAGCTTCGGCCGTAAGCGGGAAATAATCGCGGTAGTAGGAGCGCACCCCGTTGCGGAACTGGCGAAAGCTGCGGGTGCAGCCGAACTGCTCGATCCACTTGTGCTCGTCCGGCGGTACCGCCTGGCTGGTTAATTGTCCGCCGATCCAATGGTTTTCTTCCGTCATGATCACTTTCATTCCCATTTTGGCGGAAGCAAGAGCGGCTGCACAACCGCCGACACCCCCACCGATAATGACGACATCTGCTTTCAATTCACGGTTCATAGTCAAATCCCTCCACAGTCTATTTATTTTCCTGATATTGGAATCTATTTCATTTTAGCAAACATACGTTCTTATTTTAATACGACGAAAGTCTCATTTTGGTTCGGATGACAGGCCGGAAAAAAGAAGAAATTTCGTTTTCTTGGAGCCTGTTTACGTTTTTTTAAAACTTTTTTCAAAAAAAATTTAAAGAGCTTTTAAAGATAAAAAGTCCCTCCCGGTATCTATGCAGGATAAAGAAGCGGTATACCTGAACAACCATCCATCTGAGGGCGGTTTTCAAAATCAGCCTTTATAAGTAATCTTATTTAGGACTTAGTACCTATATTTTTGTTGATATTTTTATCTGAACTTGCTAAATTATAGTAAATATAAGTTAAAATAAAGTTGTACTCTCCATCCAGAAATCGACGGTTCTCAGCAAGAAAAACCCTTTGTACGACAGGAAACTACAGAAATAAACCGTGTGGACACATAGGCAAACTTTGAAAAATATGGAGATGCACTAGGCAAATCGCCTAGTTTCAAGTACTATTCATGTAGAGACTAGAAAAGAAAACCGTGAACTGATTGTCTGACCGCGCAGAATGACGAAAAGGAGTCCCATCTATGAGCAAAATCGCCGATTTGAACAATTCGCTGCTGCTCCTCAACAGTATTTATTCCTCACTGACCAAATCCGAGCAGAAAGTGGCCGACACCGTATTAAAGGATCCTGAAGCTACCGTTTTCTATACGATTACGGACTTGGCGGAAAAAGCGGAAGTAGGCGAAACTTCCGTCATCCGTTTGTGCCGCAAGCTTGGCTACAAGGGATATCAGGAATTTAAACTTTCGCTCGTCCAGGTGCTGGCTACGCCAAGCGAGCAGGTGCACGGCAAGATTGAGGAAAGCGACGATCTCGACCAGATCATGAAGAAAATGACCTCCCAAAACTCGCAGGCGGTGCAGAACTCGACATCTTTACTCAACGTCCAGGAGCTGCAGCAAGCGATTGACGCTATTCTGGCGGCACGAAAAATTTTGTTTTTCGGAGTAGGGTCTTCGGGCATTACCGCCCAGGATGCCAAATACCGGTTCATGAGGCTCGGATTTAATGTGGACGCCGGTTGCGACGGCCATATTATTGCCATGAACGCGTCTTTGGTAGAGAAAGGCGATGTAGTCGTCGGTATCTCTTCGACGGGCAGCACCAAGGATCTTGTCGACGCTGTCCGCCTGGCGAAGCAGAAAGGCGCTTACATCATCTGCCTGACCAACCATGCCCGCTCGCCGATTGCGAACCAGAGCGATGTCGTCCTTCTCGCTACGGCGAAGGAAACCCCTCTGCAGGGCGGAGCCTTCTCTTCCAAGCTGGCGCAAATTCATCTGCTGGATATTTTGTCAACGGCCGTTGCCATGCAAATGAAAGATCAGACTTACCGGGCTTTGGAGCACACGGCGAAATCTGTTCTGGATAAACTGTACTAATCGCTACTCCTGCGCGCAGCCGGGGCCTTCGGGTCCCGGCTTTTTGCTGCCCGCGTGACGGCAGCGGTTTTTGGCGGGCCGTCCGGTCTCTGCAAAGCTTCCTGAACGATATAGAACGTTCTTAAACAGATGTGAGACGAGGCGCGATCCCGGACGGGCATATGTATGCGTCTCGTCCCTCAGCCGGTTAAGCCGTGCGGGCATATCGGATGCTTTCACTCGGACAAGGTCAGGTGTTAAATAAATGGAAGGCAGTTTTCTGCTTCTCTACAGTCTATAGCAGGATGAAACATGTGGCAAATTTTGTAAAGTAAGGATGCGGCAAGCGGCCCTTGTCCATTATCAGACATGTTTCCCCGAAGAAACCCGTATAGTGTTAGCAAAGCGATAAATCTTATTAAGCGGGGGGAACTGTCTTGGCGGCAGAAAAACGGAAAACGACAGTCAAGAAGGGGCTCCGCCTATATGCTGCGCACCGGCTGGAGCGGATTCTGAAAAGCGGGGCATACCGGACGGCGGTCCCCGTCATTCTGCTGGCCGGGATGGCCGAGCATGCGTACTGGCTCTATCATTTAGGCAAAAACGTGCCGGCCGGCTATGTTTCCAGGCAAGAGTGGGCTTCGTTTCTTCTTCTGACGGTGATCCTTTTTGGCGGCTGGCTGCGTTACATGGGCTATAGGCAAGCGGAGGGATTCAAGGAAAGTCTGAAAGCTCTCCTGTGTATGCTGCTGTTCGTTCTCTATGCGTTTTACTGCGGAGCGGGCTGGATATCGGCAGCGGAAGCGGGTGGAGGACACGGTTTCGGCCGCTCCTATTTAACGGAAGCCCGGATTGCCGCATTTGCCGCAGCTTCGGGGGCGGCACTCTTTGCGATTTTGAAATGGCTTCGGGCAAGATTTCCCCGTAAGGCTCGTAAATAATGAAGGCCAGGTACGGCCTTGCCGGATTAATTTAGAGTGACGGCGAACCCGATCGTGCCAAACGGACCCGGACGGTCCGTTTTATTTATACCAGCAGAGTAGGAAATGCGTTTAATGACCCTCGTATTTTGGTTAATTTTGCTGGTGATGCAACCAGAAGGGGGTCAACGGCATTTTTACAAAAAAATTTATAGATACAAAAGGAATCCGACCCGGCGCTTTTTGCGAAAGGAAAGATAAGGGCGATCATCGGTGGAAAGGAGCCCCAACATGAATGAGTGGCCGGAAGATTCGCAGCTAATGCGCCTTATTGCTCAAAAGCAGCCCCAGGCGCTGGAGCAGTTGTACGATCGCTATGAACGTCCGATGTATTCGTTTGCCTATCGGTTCGTCAAAGATTCCATGATGGCCGAAGAGGTGGTTCAGGAGCTGTTCCTGCGCATTTGGAATCATGCCGAGCGGTATGAGGACGCCCAGGGCAAACTGTCGACGTGGATGTTCGCGATTGCCCGCAACATTTCCATAGACACGCTTCGCCGGAAACAGACGCGCACGTCGGGGCAGCTTGCCGAACCGGACAAGCTGCTTCAGGTGGCGGACCGGGGCAGGGGAACCGAGGAGGAAGTGGAACTCCGTTTTATGGGGGAAGAGCTTGCCTTGGCGATGGAAGATTTGAACGAGGATCAGAAAAAAGTGATCGATCTTATTTATTTTAAAGGATATACTCATCAAGAAGTATCCCAAAGACAGGAGATTCCGCTGGGTACGGTAAAAAGCCGGGTAAGGCTGGCCATGAAACAGCTTAAGGAGAAGCTGGCTGGCCGCGGAAAGGAGGGTGCGCCCATATGAGCAGACAAGAATCTCCCAATCTTTGCGAATGGCTGGAGCTATACATGCTCGGGGGACTGTCACAGTCTGAGAGAGAACAGATGGAAGAACATCTGAGTCATTGCGGAGCATGTAAAAAAGAACGAGAAGACTTGCAGGCTGTCATGGACCTGCTTCCTTATACGGTAGAGCCCGCACCGGTTCCCGATGGAATGAAAAAGCGCGTTCTTGGCGGTATTCTGAACAATGAAGCGGATCCATCCGCAGCGGCACCGTTCACCGGCGCAAACGGTCCGCATGAAGGGGCGCAGGGCAGTTACCGCGCAACGAATACACCGGGCGAAGCCGAATTACAAAAGGGGACCGGCGGGACGGTACCCGGACCGGTGCAGGCCGTGGAGCACGAGCCGGTGTCCGCCAGAAGACCCGCGGGCAGAAGAAGCCGGACTTTTATCCGGTGGGCGGCCGGAACGGGAATTACCGCCGCAGCGCTGATTCTCGGATGGGTGAACGTGCAGCTCAGGGAAGATGTCCGCTCGCTGAAGGGCCTCAATGCTTCTCTTCAGCAAAGTGTATCGTCGCTTCAAGGGCAGCTTACGCTGGCGGGACAGCCTTCCCAGGCATCGAAGGCGAATAAAGTGGTAAAGCTGAACCCTGCCGTTGAAGGCATCGTGGCAGAGGGCCTCGCTACGATCGTGATCGACGCCAAGGGCACCCATCTCGTTGTTCAGGCTGAGAAGCTGCCTGCTCTGCGGGATTCCCAGGCTTTTCAGGTATGGCTCATTAAAGGCGAACAGAAGGTGAACGCGGGAACTTTCCTTCCGCAGGGCGGCACGGGCGCTCTCTACTACACCTTCGAGCCGAAGGATTACGACACGGTCGCTATCACGCTGGAACCTGATGCGGGGGGAACACAGCCCAGGGGGACGCTCGTGCTGGCGGCGAAAATCTGAGAGCGGACGACGGGTTAAGCTGTCCGCGAGGCTGGATGCGCAGGATCCGAAAGAAAGCGGAAGCGCGATAATCTCACGCATACGCCAGTATACCGGTCATCCTGCGAAGCGCTGAGGCCGCAATCGAGTGAAAGAGCTAAGGCACGAACGCCCGGGGAGTGGAGGGACTGGCTGCGTAAAACCGCGCGGCGAGGTCGAGTCCTTGCGGTACGTGCCCGCGCGGCGCGATGAGAGCCTGTGGCATGCAGCCGGCGAGGCTGGGGCCCGGCGGCATTACCCGCGCAGCGAGGCCAAAGCCCCTGCGGCACGCACCCGTCCGTCCGTTCAGCGAAAAGCACCGAGCACAGCCGGTTTACCGGCGTGTTCGGTGCTTTTTTGGCGCTTGTAAAGGACGGGTTTCCGTGTCGCCATGCTACAGCGCTTTGCGGAATTCTTCCGTCAGCAGAGGCACGACATCGAACAAGTCCCCGACGATCCCGTAGTCGGCGACTTTAAAGATCGGCGCCTCCGGGTCTTTGTTGATCGCGATGATGACCCGCGATCCGCTCATCCCGGCCAGATGCTGGATGGCGCCGCTGATGCCGCATGCGATGTAAATTTCGGGCGTGACCACCTTGCCGGTCTGCCCGATCTGCATCGCATAGTCGCAGTACCCGGCGTCGCAGGCTCCGCGCGATGCCCCGACCGCTCCGCCGAGCACGCCGGCAAGCTCTTCGAGCGGCTTGAAGCCGTCGGCGCTCTTGACGCCGCGTCCGCCGGAGATGACGACCTTGGCTTCGGCAAGGTCGATTTTGCCCGAGGTCTTCTGGACGACCTCGCGGATAACCGTACGAAGGGACGGAGCTTCGTACGGCACGTTTTCGACCGCTGCCGGCGCACCTTCGGCGGAAGGGGGAGCGGCAATGTTGTTGGGCCGGACGGTGACGACCCACGGGAAGGAAGTAAACGCTTTCTTCTCAAGCGCTTTACCCGCATAGACCGGACGTGTAAAGACGGCTCTGCCTCCGTCCGATTCAACGGCCGTCACATCGGAGATCTGCCCGGCGCCGAGCAGGGAAGCGATCTTCGGGGCAAGGTCTTTACCGATGGCGGTGTGACCGAACAGGACCGCGTCGGCCCCCGCCTGCCGGATGATGGCATGAAGCGCTTTGCCGTAAGCTTCCGGGTTGTAGTCTTTGAGGTCGGCATGATCGGTCACGTAAACTTTCTCGACGCCGTAAGCGGCCAGTTCATCCGCAAGGCCCGCCACGCCGGAGCCGATCAATGCGGCGAGAACGGAATCCCCCTCGGCGGCAGCCGCCTTCGCCGCGCCGATCGTTTCGAAAGAAACCTGGCGCAGAGCGCCGCCTTTAGCTTCAGCTACAATCAGGTAAGTGTTGGACATGATTCAGTCGCCTCCTATATAGACTCAAATAGGGAATAAGTGCGCAGAATAACCGTTCAAAACCGGAGAACCGCTTAACAGTCAGCGGACCGATCAGATAACCTTGGCCTCGTTACGCAAAAGCTGCACAAGCTCCGCAGCCGTTTGCGCGGGTTCGCCTTTGAGCGTTCTTCCGGCTTTGCGCGGCGGCGGCAGGAACAGATCTACGCGGCCGGTGCGGGATTCCACAGAGCTTAGTCCGATATCGTCCAGCGTGATTTCCCGGAACGGCTTCTTTTTGGCCTTCATGATTCCCTGGAGGGAAGGATAACGCGGCTCGTTTAACCCCTGCTGGGCCGTGAAAAGTGCCGGAAGCGACACTTCCGCCACTTCCAGATCTCCTTCGGCGTCGCGGTGTACGACCGCTTTGCCGCCTTCCAGCTCAAGCTTGGTGATCGAGCTGACGTGGGGGATACCCAGCAGCGTGGCCAGACGGACCGCCACCTGGCCGGCGCCGTTGTCGACGGAGAAGTTTCCGCCCAGAATGAGATCGTACGTTTCCTGCGAGAGAAATGCGTGGAGCGCCTGAGCCACGGCATGCTCGTCGACGCCGATGCGCTCATCGTTGAGAAGAACGGCTTCGTCGGCTCCCATCGCCAGCGCGCTCCGTAAAGCTTCGGCGGCGCGTTCCGGTCCGGCGGAAACGACGACGACTTTGCCTCCGTGCTCGTCGCGGAGCTGAATGGCCTGCTCGACCGCATATTCATCATAGGGGTTGATGACAAACTTGACGCCATCCTCCGAAATTTGTCCGTTTTCAAGCACGATTTTTTCCTCGGTATCAAACGTTTGTTTCAGCAGCACGATAATGTCCATCGCTGTTGTCCCCTTCCTCTATTGAAAATGAATATCCTCTATGGATAACCGGCTTTTAAGCCTGAATTCCCTGAAGAAAGAACTGCACGGTGCCGTCCACCTGGGCGGACAACGAATATTTGCGTCCTGAAATAAGCCAGGAGGTAACCACTTCATCCATCGCCCCGAATAACAGCAGTCGCGTCAGCTTCACATCAAGATCGGCCCGGAACAATTTTTCCTCCACGCCCCTCACAAGAAGCTTCTCGATTAATTCAATATACGGCTTAACGGCTTTTCCTATTTCTTTGCGGAGTTCAAGTGAACTTTGCCGCAGCTCGATTTGAGTGACGAAGGCGAGATCGACGTTATTTTCCAGCTCCGTATAATGAATTTCGCAAACTTTGCGGAGCGCTTCCTTGACGCCGGTGGTCTGCTCGATGTGCAGATGAAACTTGCCTACAAGCTCTCCGAGTTTCTCGCGGAACAAGGAGATGAGAATATCCTCCTTTCTTTTGAAGTACAAATAAATCGTACCGTCCGCGACGCCGGCGGCCTTGGCGATCTTGGAAACCTGAGAGCGGTGAAACCCGTGTTCGGCGAATACTTTCAGCGCTGCTTCGAGAATTAAATCATATTTTTCTTTTTTTTTGCTTGTCATGGAATCACCCCGGTGCTAAAATACGAATTAAATAGTGAATGAATACTCATTCATTTTCTACAGCCATCATAAAATAGATCCAGGGCCATGTCAACGACTGAATGACCGCCGTCAAGGCGAAGTTCCGAGGTTGCGGCACCATGAGAAGAGCATGATTGATCCGAACGTTAGTCAGGAGAGCATGCTTTTATTTGCTCGGGTCATGTAAACGCTTTATATGGTTGAAGTGATAAAAGATGTTAAGCATCCGAGAAAGGGGTTGTTTCCTTTGCTGGGAGCGATCGTGCAGTTGATTCTGTTTCTGGGCGTGACGGGACTCTGCGTTTACCTGTTTGCCAAAGCTGTGTATCACCGTTATTGCTATGTAAGGCTCGGACAGCCGGTCGATTGGGGAGGACAGCTTCAGGAGAGGCTGAAAGACTTCGCCGTTCAAGTGTTCGGCCAGACGAAACTGCTGAAGGACAAGAAAAGCGGCATCATGCACATGGTCATTTTTTACGGGTTCATTATTCTTCAGTTCGGCGCACTGGACATTATCGTCAAAGGGCTTTCCGCCCACGGGCTGCCGCTTCCCGGTTACGAAGCTTTCGGTCTGATCCAGGAAATCACGGTAGCGGCCATTCTGATCGCGATGGGATACGCAGCGTACCGCCGGTACGGAGAGAAGCTGAAACGGCTGAAGAGAGGATGGAAGCCGAGCCTGGTCGTCTATTTTATTTTCAGCCTGATGCTTTCGGTCCTTCTCACGCTTGCTTTCGACCGGATCCGGGAAGGATTGGAGCCTACCGTGATGGCACCCCTCTCATCTTTGCTGGCCTTCGCGTTCGGATGGATGCCTCTCGGTGCGGCCGTCGTTCTCTATCATCTGTTCTGGTGGGCGCATCTGCTTATTCTGCTGGCTTTCCTGGTTTATGTGCCGCAGTCCAAGCATTTTCATCTGATTACGGCACCGCTTAACATTTTGCTTAAAAGACGGGAACCCGCCGGACGGCTGCGGAAACTGGACCTGGAAGATGAGGAGGCGGAATCATTCGGGCTGGGCAAGATCGAAGACCTGACCCAAAAGCAGATGCTCGATCTGTATGCCTGCGTGGAATGCGGGCGCTGCACGAGCGTCTGTCCGGCCTCCGGCACCGGTAAGATGCTTTCGCCGATGCACATGATCGTGAAGCTGCGCGATCACCTGACGGAGAAGGGGGCTGCGGTTACAAGCAAATCCCCTTGGGTACCCGCTTTCGCTTTCGGGGAAAGTGCGGTTCATGAAATGAACGCGGAAGGACATGAGCCGGGAGCATGGAACGGATCGGGCATTACCGATATCGCTCCGACGATGGATGCGCAGAAGCATTCCTGGGTAACGACGGACAAAAAGCCGGAGGAGATGGAACTGGTCGGCAGCGTGATGACCGAAGAGGAAATCTGGTCCTGCACGACGTGCCGCAACTGCGAAGACCAGTGTCCGGTAGCGAACGAGCATGTCGACAAAATCATCGATTTGCGCAGACATCTCGTTCTCATGCAGGGCTCCATGCCGCATGACGGGCAGCGGGCCATGCAGAACATCGAGCGCCAGGGCAACCCGTGGGGGATTTCGCGCAGCGACCGGGCCAAGTGGGTGCAGGAAATCGATCCGGAAGGCGAACTTCACGTGCCGACGGTCAAAGAAAACGCGGAATTCGATCTCCTGTTTTTCGTCGGTTCGATGGGCTCGTACGATAACCGGAGCCGTAAAATCACGCGTTCCCTCGTCCGCCTCATGAATGAAGCGAACGTTAATTTCGCGATTCTCGGCAATGAGGAGAAAAATTCCGGAGATACTCCGAGGCGCTTAGGGAACGAATTTTTATTCCAGCAGCTCTGCGAGGAAAATATTAAATTGTTCCGGAAATACGGGGTGCGCAAAATCGTGACTGCCTGCCCGCATACGTACAACACCTTGAAGAACGAATATCCCGAATTCGGGCTGGAAGCCGAGGTTCTTCACCATACGGAACTTCTGGATGAACTGGTCCGCACCGGAAAGCTGACTCCGAGCCATGAGGTGAACGAACGGATCACGTATCACGATTCGTGTTACCTCGGCCGTTACAATAACGTCTACGATCAGCCCCGCAATGTGCTCAAAGCGATTCCCGGCGTGGAACTGGTTGAAATGACCCGCTCCCGTGAGAACGGTATGTGCTGCGGTGCGGGCGGAGGCATGATGTGGATGGAGGAAACGGCCGGCAAGAGAGTCAACCTGGCCCGGACCGAGCAGGCGCTGGAAGTTAACCCGACGGTGATTTCATCGGCATGTCCGTACTGCCTGACCATGATGGAAGACGGCACGAAAATGAAAGAAGCCGAAGAAACGGTCAAAGCCCGGGATATCGCAGAACTACTCGAAGAATCCGTATTTGGTGCCAAGGCACCGGCGCCGTTCCAGACCGTTTCATAAGCAAAAGCGGCCGGACGGCAGATGAAGATCAGGAGGGAATGCGACATGGTGAATCAGATTCAAAAAGCGGCCGTTATCGGCTCCGGCGTGATGGGGGCGGCCATTGCGGCACATCTGGCGGGTGCGGGTATTTCGTGCCTGCTGCTGGATATTGTTCCGACGGCTTTGACGGACGAAGAAGCGAAAAAGAGCCTGACCCTGGAGCGGCCGGAGGTGAGAAACCGCCTGGCGGCGGAAGCGGTCGAGAGGCTGAAGAAAACGAATCCGGCTCCGCTGTACAGCGAAGCGTTTGCCTCACGCATTACACCCGGAAACCTGGAAGACGATCTGGCCAAATTAGCGGGCGTCGACTGGATTATCGAGGTAGTCGTGGAACGTCTCGACGTGAAGAAGCATCTCCTGTCCCGGATCGAGAAGGTGTGGAAACCGGGAACGATCGTTTCGTCCAATACATCCGGAATTTCTATTGAAGCTATGGCGGAAGACTGCGGTCCGGAATTCAAGAGGCACTTTTTAGGCACTCATTTCTTTAATCCGCCGAGATACATGAAGCTGCTTGAAATCATTCCGGGAGCATCTACCGATCCTGAAATCCTTCGTTTTATGGCTGATTTCTGCGAAAAAAGGCTCGGAAAAGGCGTCGTAACGGCCAAAGATACGCCGAATTTTATCGCCAACCGGATCGGCACGTACGGGCTGCTCGTTACCCTCCGGGAAATGCTGGAGAAAGGCTATACCGTAGAAGAAGTCGATGCCGTCACGGGGCCCGCGCTGGGCCGTCCGAAAAGCGCCACGTTCCGCACGCTGGATCTTGTCGGACTGGATACTTTCGTTCACGTGGCAAGTAATGTTTACGACTTGGTCGATAACGAAAGGGAGAAAACGATTTTTGACGTTCCTGCCGCGCTTAAAGGCATGGTGGAGCAGGGATGGATCGGCGAGAAGAAGGGCCAAGGTTTTTACAAGAAAATAAAAAATGAAAAAGGGAAAGAAATCCAGGCGCTTAATCTCGGCACCATGGAATATGCACCGTCACGGAAAGTTACTTCCGCATCTCTGGAAGCGGCCAAGAATGCGAAAGGCAGCGCGGGCAAAATCAAAGCGCTGCTCTCGGTCCCGGATAAATATTCCGAGCTTGCCTGGAACGTCGTTAAACCGGTCCTGCTTTATTCGGCCGAGAAGCTGGGAGAAATCGCCGATTCCATCGTTGAAATCGACAACGCGATGAAGTGGGGCTTCAACTGGGAGCTTGGGCCGTTCGAGCTGTGGGACGTCATCGGCCTGGAGCGCTCTGTCAAAAGAATGGAAGGGGAGGGGGAAACCGTCCCCGCCTGGGTGAAGGAGTGGCTTGCAGCCGGACATACCCGTTTCTACGAGAAACGAGAAGGCACGACGTTCTATTACAACCGGGGCGCGTATAAGGAAGTCGACACGCGTCCGGAGCATATTTCGCTAAAAGCGCTTAAGCAGCAAAATAAAGTGATTTTGAGCAACAGCGGCGCCAGTCTGATCGACATCGGAGACGGCGTGGCGTGTCTGGAGTTCCATTCGCCGAATAATGCGATCGGCGCCGATATTTTGACGATGGTGCAGAAAAGTACGGAAGAAGTGAGGCGAAATTACCGCGGGCTGGTCCTCGCCAACGAAGGGCGCCACTTCTGTGTGGGCGCGAATGTCATGATCCTGCTCATGGAAGCGCAGGACGGGGAGTGGGATGAGGTGGACAGCATCATCCGCCTGTTCCAGAACTCGATGACGGCACTGAAAAAGCTGGAGAAACCGGTCGTCGCCGCCCCTCACAGCATGACGCTCGGCGGGGGGGTCGAAGCATGCCTGCCGGCCGACCGGATTATTTTCTCGCCGGAAACGTATTTCGGCCTGGTTGAAGTCGGCGTCGGCGTCATCCCGGCCGGAGGCGGCTGCAAGGAAATGGCGCTGCGGAGCAGCCGGCTTGCCGCGGGCAATCCCGAGGTAGACCTTCAGCCGTACATCAACGGTTACTTCGAAACGATAGGAATGGCGAAGGTGTCCACCAGCGGCTACGATACGAAGCGGCTCGGTTATATGGGTCCTAGAGATTCCGTCGTTCTGAACGGCGATCACCGGATTTATACCGCCAAGCAGGCGGTGCTGGCCATGGACCGCGAAGGCTATGTACTTCCGCAGGAAGAGAAAATTCGGGTCGTCGGCGACAGCGGCAAAGCGGTGCTGCAAGTCGCCTCGTATACGATGAAGCTCGGCGGCTATATCAGCGATCACGATCAGCTTATCGCGAATAAACTGGCGCACGTGCTGGCGGGCGGAGATATTCCGGCGGGAAGCCTGGTGACGGAACAGTATATGCTGGACCTGGAACGCGAGGCGTTCCTGAGCCTGTGCGGCGAACCGAAAACCCAGCAGCGGATGCAGCACATGCTGTCCAAAGGTAAGCCGCTGCGCAACTAATTCAGGACGAAGCGAGGGGAGAACACCATGAAAGAAGCGGTCATTGTATCGATAGTACGCACTCCGGTAGGCAAAGCGAAGAAAGGCAGCCTTGCCCAGACGAGGGCCGAAGATCTCGGACGGATCGTCCTGGAGGAGGCGGTAAGACGGGCGCCGGGACTGCGCAAGGAAGACGTGGAGGACATTATCATCGGCTGCGCGATGCCGGAAGGCGAGCAGGGGCTGAACTTCGCCAGGACGATGGCGCTGTACGCGGGCTTCCCGGCTGCGGTTCCGGCCGTCACGATCAACCGGTTCTGCTCGTCGGGTCTGCAATCCATCGCCTACGCGGCGGAACGGATCATGCTCGGGCACGCGGACGTGATCATTGCCGGAGGCGTGGAGAGCATGAGCCATGTGCCCATGACGGGATTCAAGCTGTCGCCGCATCCGAAGCTGGCCGTGGAAATGCCGGAGATCTACATGGGCATGGGGCACACGGCGGAGAACGTCGCGCAGCGGTTCGGCGTCTCCCGCGAGGACCAGGACGCCTTTGCGGCGGAGAGTCACCGCAAGGCGGCGGCCGCGATTGCCGCAGGCCGCTTCAAGGAGGAGACCGTTCCCGTCGAGACGAGCGTGAAAGGGGTGGATGCCGGCGGCAATCGCTGGGAGAAGCCGGTCGTGCTCGACACGGACGAAGGCGTCCGTGCCGATACGACAACCGAAGTGCTCGCGAAGCTGCGTCCCTCCTTTGCGCTGAAAGGCAGCGTAACGGCCGGCAACGCCTCGCAGACGAGCGACGGAGCGGCGGCGGCCGTGGTTATGAGCCGCGAGCGCGCGGAGGAACTGGGGCTGACGCCGCTCGCGGCATTCCGTTCCTTCGCGCTGGCGGGCGTAGCGCCCGAGATTATGGGTGTAGGGCCGGTCGAAGCGATTCCGAAGGCGCTGAAGCAGGCCGGGATCACGCAGGAGCAGGTGGATTTGTACGAGATCAACGAAGCGTTCGCTTCCCAGTGCGTGCACATTATCCGCGAGCTGAAGCTGGACGAAGCGAAGGTGAACGTCAACGGAGGCGCCATCGCGCTCGGTCATCCCCTGGGATGTACGGGTACGAAGCTGACGGCCAGTCTCATTCACGAACTGAGACGCAGAGGCGGCGGTTACGGAGTCGTGTCGATGTGCATCGGCGGCGGGATGGGAGCGGCCGGCGTATTTGAAGTGTACGGCGGATAGGAGCCGCAATTTTCGGGGCGCCCGGACGTGAAGCACGTTAGGCCGGGCCGCAGGCGGTAAAGCGGTCGATCACGGACTCTCGTCAAACGGCCATACGGCGCCGACTGTGCTCCGGGAGCCGGACACGACGAATATGAAGATGGGGGCCGTAGGGCATTCCTTCCAAGGCTATGAATTAAACATACCCGGCCCCTGCGGCCTCTGCACGAATGCAGGCTGTAGTTCCGTAAAACGGACGGCCGTAAGCGGCGGAAACCGGATATAAAGCAAGCTTATCTTCGCGTATGAATCCATTAAAGGAGAGATCGCATATGATTGAAACGAGGAAATGGACCCGGGGCGGAAGTTTCGTAATCGAAGATTTGGATGTCAACACTCTCGTTACACCGGAGGATTTCACCGAAGAACAGCGAATGATGATGGAGACGACCCGTGACTTCGTAGAAGGAGAAGTGCTTCCGAAGGACGAACAAATTGAGAAGCTTGATTACGGGCTGACCGTCAAACTGATGCGCAAAGCGGGAGAAATCGGCCTGCTGGGAGCGGATGTGCCGGAGGAGTACGGCGGGCTCGGGCTCGATAAAATCAGCTCGACCGTTATCAACGAGAACTTGTCCAAAGCGTCCGCCTTTGCCCTGTCCATCGGAGCGCACGTGGGGATCGGCACCCTGCCGATCGTCTTCTTCGGCACCCCTGAGCAGAAGCGGAAATATTTGCCGGAGCTCGCCACGGGTGAAAAAATCGCGGCCTACTGCCTGACGGAGCCTACTTCCGGTTCGGATGCGCTGGGCGCGAAAACGACGGCAAAACTGTCGGAAGACGGGCGGCACTACATTTTGAACGGGTCGAAGCTGTATATCACCAACGCGGGATTCGCGGATATTTTCATCGTATACGCCAAGGTGGACGGCAAAGATTTTAGCGCCTTTATCGTGGAACGCGATCTGGCGGGCTTCTCTATCGGTCCGGAAGAAAAGAAAATGGGCATCAAAGGTTCGTCCACCTGCCCTCTTTATTTTGAAGATGTGCATGTGCCGGTCGAGAACCTGCTCGGGGAAGTGGGACGCGGGCATATTATCGCCTTTAATATTTTGAACATTGGTCGATTCAAGCTGGGAGCGGGCTGTCTCGGCGCCAGCAAGGAAGCCATCGAGCTCAGCGCGAAATACGCCAACACCCGTACGCAGTTCGGTCAGCCGATCTCTTCCTTCCCGCTTATCGGGAAGAAGCTTGCGGAAATGAATATCCGCACGTATGTGACGGAAAGCATCGTATACCGTACATCCGGCATGATCGACACGGCTCTCCGGAACCTCGATCACGACAGCGCGGAAGCGGGACAGCAGTCCGCCAAAGCGATCGCGGAATACGCGCTGGAATGTTCCATTAATAAGGTTTTCGCTTCGGAGGCTCTCGATTTCGTGGCCGATGAGGGTGTGCAGATTCACGGCGGTTACGGCTTCATTCAGGAGTATAAAATCGAACGGATTTACCGGGATTCCCGGATCAACCGGATTTTTGAAGGAACGAACGAAATTAACCGCCTTCTCATTCCGGGAACGCTGCTTAAGAAAGCGATGAAGGGCGAGCTGGATCTTATGGGCAAAGCGCAGGCTCTGCAAGCCGAGCTCATGCAGCTTATTCCGGGCCAAACGTTCGACGAAACGCTGGAGCAGGCAGCCCATCTGACCGCTATGGCGAAAAAAGTGTTTCTGATGGCGGGCGGCTCCGCCGTACAGAAATACGGCATGAATCTGGAGAAGCAACAGGAAGTGCTCAGCAATCTGGCGGATATGATGATCGGGATTTATGCCATGGAAACGACTCTGGTGCGGACGCGCAAGCTCATCGCGAAATCGGGCGAGGAGAAAGCGAAGAACGCGATCCAAATGACGGACGTTTTCGTTCAGGAAGCGTTTGCCGATATCGAGCGTCTTGCCAAGGAGACGCTGGCCGCGATGGAAACCGGCGACGTGCTGCGCACCCAGCTGTCCGTTCTCAAGAAGCTCACGCGCAGCACACCGGCCGATACGGTCGGGCTAAAGCGCGAAATTGCGGCTCGTGTCATAGCTGCTGAGAAATACGTCATCTGACGATATGGCCCGCGAAAGGGATGATCTTGTATGGATTCGGCTAAGCCATGGCTGCATCACTACGAAAGTGAAGTCGCCTCGACTTACGAGTATCCCAGGCATAATTTAGCGTACCTTCTGGTACAGGCGGCGGGGAGAAACCCGCAGCTGCCCGCCCTTTATTTTATGGGCAAAAAAATCAGGTACGGGCAGCTGATGGAGGCGTGCTACCGGTTCGCCAACGGTTTGAGGCGGCTCGGCGTCAAGAAAGGGGAGCGGGTTGCGATCATGCTGCCCAACTGTCCCCAAAGCGTGATCGCTTACTACGGGGCGCTGCTTGCCGGCGCGGTAGTGGTCCAGACGAACCCGCTCTATATGGAGCGGGAGCTGGAGCATCAGCTTGTCGATTCCGGGGCCGTCGCGATCGTAACCCTGGATCTGCTGTACCGGAGAGTCGGCGCGGTTATGCCGAGAACACACCTGCGGCACATACTCGTTTCTTCTTTGAAAGAATACCTGCCTTTTCCGAAGAATATCCTGTACCCGATCAAAGCGAAGCGGGACGGAGCGGATCTGAGCGTTCCGTGGAGCGATTCCGTGCAGTCCTTCCAAACGCTGCTGGCGGCGTCATCGGCAATACCGGTCATGGAAGAAGTGAATGCGGCCGAGGATGTGGCGCTGCTCCAGTATACGGGAGGCACGACGGGACTCTCGAAAGGAGTCATGCTGACGCACTTGAACCTGATCTCGAACACGCTGCAGACTGTGCATTGGTTCTACCGGGCGGCAGACGGACAAGAAATTTATTTGGCAGCGCTTCCATTTTTTCATGTGTTCGGTATGACGGTACTCATGAACCAGGCGGTCGTCCGCAGCGGCCTGATGGTGCTTGTTCCGAAGTTTGAAGTGGGCGAAATCCTGGGCCTCATTTCGAAACTGAAGCCGACGGTGTTCCCGGGCGCGCCGACGATGTATATCGCCTTGATCAATCATCCCGACATCCGGGAGTACGATTTATCTTCGATTAATGTGTGCATCAGCGGGTCCGCTCCGCTTCCTCTTGAGGTGCAGGAAAGATTCGAGGAGCTGACGGGCGGGCGCCTGATCGAAGGCTACGGATTAACGGAAGCGTCTCCGGTGACGCACGCGAATCCCATCTGGGGAAGAAGGAAGATCGGCTCGATCGGCGTCCCGTTCCCGGATACGGAAGCTAAGGTCGTAAACCCCCTAACCGGAGAGCAGGCGGAAATCGGCGAAATCGGTGAGCTGATCGTGAAGGGACCGCAGGTCATGAAAGGGTATTGGAACCGTCCGCATGAGTCGGAGGCGGTGCTCAAGGACGGCTGGCTCTATACCGGAGACATGGCGCGTATGGACGAGGAAGGCTATTTTTCAATCGTGGACCGGAAAAAAGATATCATCATTGCAGGCGGCTTCAATATTTATCCGCGGGAAATCGAGGAAGTACTTTACGAGCATCCGGCCGTCAAGGAAGCGGTCGTGATCGGAATACCGGACCCGTATCGGGGAGAGACTGTGAAAGCCTTCGTTATCGTCCGGGAAGGAGAAATCCTTACGGAAGAGGAACTCAACACGTGGTGCCGGGACCGGCTGGCTGCTTTCAAGGTGCCGCGGCGGTATGAATTCCGGACGCAGCTTCCGAAAACGATGGTCGGTAAAGTCCTGCGCCGCAAACTGCTTGAAGAAGAACTTCAGCAAATGTCCGATGCGAAAGAGTAAGGGGGCCGTAATTCCGGCCCGCTCCGTCGCTTAAGCCCCGCAGCGGGGCTTTTTCTTTCCGGAACAACCCGGTATAATGCAGCTAATTAGAGAAGGGAGGGAACCCGATGGAACCGGAAAATGCAGTCAGCCCGCAGTTTCAGGATCTGATGGAACGTGCGAGAAATACGTTCTGGGAGTATCTCGGCTGTGAGATTGTGGAGGCAACCGCGGACAAAGTCGTGGTCCGGCTCGTCGCCCAGCAGCATCATCTCAATCTGATCGGGATCGTTCACGGGGGAGTCACCTCTTCCATGCTGGATAACGCTATGGGCGTCGTGCTTATGCTCGCGAGACCCGACGACAAGATAGTGACGACGAATTTGAACGTGCAGTTCGTGGCGCCCATGCAGCCCGGCGAATTGTTCGTGACGGCGGAGATTGTCCACCAGTCGCGGAAAATGCTGACGGCCGTCGGCCGTGTCACGGATGCGGAGGGACGCCTCGGCACCTTCGGAACCGGAACCTTCCGGGTCATCTGAGAACCGGATTCTTTTGAAAAAGAACCTGAAGAGGCGATCTCTTCGGGTTTTTTTGCTTAAACGGGTGGGCACCGGCCTTTTGCGGGAGTTTGATCCGGTTGTGTACAATTGAATAATTCATTATACTAATTATAATCCTTATAAACAGGAAGTATGGAAGGGAGCGAAATCTATATGGCAAACTGGACTGAAGTCACCACATTGGAACAATGGAACGAGATTTTCGACGGATCCGCGGAGAAGCCTTTCGTCATGCTGAAGCACAGCACAACCTGCCCGGTCAGCGCCAGCGCACTGGAAGAATACGACGAATATTTGGGCAAAAACCCGAACGAGAAAGTAAACTATTACCTCGTCAAGGTCATCGAATCCCGCCCGGTCTCCAATAAAATAGCCGAGGATGTCGGCGTGAAGCACGCTTCCCCGCAAATTATTTACGTGAAGGACAAGTTCGCGGAATGGAACACTTCCCACTGGTCGGTAACGTCCAAGCACATTTCCGCCGTGCTGGACTAAAAGACACAGCCGGATTTGCGGATACATCTGCCTGTTCGGTCAGATTGGCAATATATACACCTATATATACGAAATGATGTACGATATACTGAGCTTACGGACGGGTATCGTGGAAAGTAGCCGTCCGTCGGATCTTTTTTTCATAACCTTTGCCCATACGGGCTCAGGTTATTTTTTTGTTCCGGAGGATGGCCCTTCGCAAACAAATCAGGTATACTGTTCCGAGTACATAAATTGACCCTTGGTAAAGGAACACGGAAATCATGACTACACATTCGAATGACAAACCCCTGTTTCCGGTGCCCCTCGCGTTTATCGTCGGCATTATCGGAATCTCTTTCTCTGCCATTTTCGTCCGCTGGAGCGAGGCGCCCGTGGCCGTAACGGCCATGTACCGGCTGCTGCTGACCAACCTGATCATGCTGCCGTTCTTGTTCAAATACACGGCCGAAATCAAGGCGATCCGCTGGAAGTCGGTATTCGGTCTGATCGGCTCGGGCTTATTCCTGGCGCTGCATTTTCTTCTCTGGATGGCGTCTTTGAGCTATACGACGGTCGCCTCCTCGACGGCGCTGCTTACGCTTGAACCGATCTTCGTGATGATCGGGGCATACTGGCTGTTCCGCCAGAAGAACAGCTGGGGCACAGTGATCGGCATGCTGATCGCGATGATCGGAGCCGCCATGATCGGCTGGGGAGACTTCCGGTTCTCCGGCGAGGCTCTCAAAGGCGATCTGCTGTCCATCGTCAGCGCAGCGGCCGTGGCCGTCCATATGCTGCTCGGCAAAACAATGCGGCAGTCCATGTCCGCATTCGTGTATAGCTTTTTCGTCTTCCTGGCCGCCGCCGCCGCTCTCGGTGTCTACAACCTTGCGCAGGGGACGCCCCTGACGGGTTATTCTCAGAGGGACTGGCTCATGTTCCTGCTGCTCGCGATCGTGCCGACGATGTTCGGCCACTATCTCTTCAACTGGCTGTTGAAATACGTGAAGGCCGCGACCGTGTCCATGAGCGTACTCGGTGAGCCGCTGGGTTCGACGGTACTCGCGTTCTTCCTGCTCGGCGAGGCGATCACCGGCATCCAGATCGGCGCGGGCTGCCTGCTGTTGTTCGGCATCTGGTTGTTTATCCGCAGTCAGGGCAGGAAAGGAAAGGACGAAATGGTGGCGACTCCCGCCGTGCCGGCTCCCCTGCCTGAAGAACATACAGGCGCTTCCAGGCCTCCTCTAGCCGACAGTTGAAGAAGTGGGAACTCTTCTTAACAAGAAATAAATAATACGCCGCAAAATGAACAGACGCGTAAAAGAAATCCCCTTTATGGGGCTTTTTTTCGTAAAATAAGCGAATTTAGGTCATTTTGACGGGGATTGAGTCATAAAGATTTCTTATAAAGTTTCTTCCTAAGGCTGACCCTTCTGTTTCAAAAACGGGAAAATTGGATAATGAATAGCAAACTACCCATATACATATAGCGGGTATTGTTAGGCGTTCCTGCAGGTTCCTGCCTGATCGGATGGACGCCATGCTGACAAAGAGGGGGATGCCATGATTAATTTTACGAATGTCAACAAGTATTATGGATCATTTCACGTGCTGCAGGACATCAACCTCGAAGTGAAAAAAGGCGAAGTGGTCGTCGTAATCGGTCCTTCGGGATCGGGAAAAAGCACGATGCTGCGCTGCATTAACCGGCTGGAAACGATCCAGCAGGGGGAGCTGACGGTGGAAGGTGTGCGTGTAAACGACAAGAAAACCGACATCAACAAGCTCCGGCGGGAAATCGGCATGGTTTTCCAGCATTTTAATTTGTATCCTCACAAAAAAGTCATCGATAACATTACGCTGGCTCCTGTCAAAGTTCTCGGACTGTCGAAAGCGGACGCGGAGAAGCGCGCAATGCTTTATTTGGAGAAGGTAGGAATTCCTGATAAAGCGCAATCTTTTCCATCCCAGCTTTCAGGGGGACAGCAGCAGCGCGTCGCCATAGCCCGCGGGCTTGCCATGGAACCGAACATTATGCTGTTCGATGAACCGACATCCGCCCTTGATCCCGAGATGATCGGAGAAGTTCTCGACGTAATGAAGACGTTGGCGAAGGAAGGGATGACGATGGTCGTCGTGACCCACGAAATGGGCTTCGCCCGTGAAGTGGCGGACCGGGTCGTATTTATGGACCAGGGTCAAATCGTCGAGGAAGCGCTTCCTAAACAATTTTTCGAAAATCCGCGGGAAGAACGGGCCAAGTTGTTCTTGAGCCGTCTGCTTGCGCATTAATTGGACGAAGGTGATCAGGTTTAACCCACTACAGAAGTGATAAAAGGAAGGGGTCTGTTTATGAAAGTTTGGAAGCCTTTTAAAATCGGTATGATTCTGCTTACCTTTATTCTGGTGCTCGGCGCCTGCGGCAAAGCCAAAGATTCGGGGGGTTCGACGGGCGGATCGACTCCGGGCGGTTCGACCGCACCGGCAGCCGAAACGAAAACGCTCGATGCGATCAAGCAGCGCGGCAAATTCGTGGTCGGCGTCAAATTCGATACAAACCTGTTCGGGTTGAAAGATCCGGGAACAGGTCAGGTCAACGGCTTCGATATCGACATTGCCAAAGCCATCGCCAAGAAGCTGCTCGGTGACGAGACGAAAGTCGAGCTGAAAGAAGTGACGTCCAAAACGCGCATTCCGATGCTCCAAAAAGGAGATATCGACGCCATTATCGCGACGATGACCATCTCCGAAGAGCGCAAGAAGGAAGTGGACTTCACGGACGTTTATTTCAAAGCGGGCCAATCCCTGCTCGTCAAAAAAGGCAGCGACATCAAGTCGATCGATGACGTTGTGAAGAAGAAGGGCGTTAAAGTCCTGGCCGTAAAAGGTTCTACCTCCGCGAAAAACATCCGTGCCAAGGCACCGGACGCACAGGTGCTGGAGTTCGAGAACTACCAGGAGGCGTTCACGGCGCTGAAATCGGGCAAAGGGGAAGCTTTGACGACGGATAACGCCATTCTTTACGGCATGACGAAACAGGACCCGGGCTACGAAGTCGTAGGCGGCACGTTCACGGATGAGCCGTACGGCATTGCGGTCCGCAAAGGCGACACCGAGTTTACGAAAGCGGTCAACGACGTTCTGAAAGAACTGAAGGACAGCGGTGAATACGCGAAAATTTACGAGAAATGGATCGGCGAGAAACCGGCCGAGTAAAACGGAGCGGGATAGGCGGCTAGCCGGCCGCTTGTCCCGTTTTCTTCCGGGATAAGTTATCAGAAGGAACAGATCGGGGTGCTGCCGGTGGATTTAAGCGTAATTACAGAGAATTGGGACAGATATATCGAAGGATTCGGCAATACCGTGATGGTCAGTCTTCTTTCGCTCGTACTCAGCTTTCTGCTGGGAACGCTGGTGGCGGTCTTTCGGATTTCGCCTTTTAAGGCGCTGCGGGCGATCAGTGCGGTCTATGTGGAATTTGTGCGGAACATTCCGCTGCTGCTCATTATTTTCTTCTTCTATTATGGGTCGTCCGAATTCGGCCTGTCCCTGGACGGGTTTACCGCCGGAACGATCGGCCTGACGATTTACACGTCCGCTTTTATTGCGGAGGCGATCCGGGCCGGTATTCTGGCCGTTCCCGCGGGCCAGTCGGAGGCGGCTCGTTCCTCGGGGCTTTCTTACGGACAGACGATGATTCACGTCGTTCTTCCCCAGGCGATCAAGATCGTGGTCCCGCCTCTGGGCAACCAGTTTCTGAATTTGATCAAAAACTCCTCCATTCTCGGAGTTATCGCCGGTATGGATCTGATGTATTTCGGGGATCTGATCAATTCCGATACGCTCGATACATTTAATGTGTATATCGGGGTCGCGCTGTTCTATCTGGTGCTGACGATACCGCTCAGTCTCTTGGTGCAGTATCTCGAAAGAAGAATGGCGCGCGCCTAATCGTATCCGGAGGGGACAAGATCCGGTGAATGTCAAAGTGGGGTGTCGGAATGGATTTTTCAGGTGCTTACAGCGCGGATAATTTGATGTTTTTGCTTAAAGGCTTTCTTGTTACGCTGGAAATGGCCGTGATCGCCATTATTTTAAGTTTTGTCATCGGCAGTCTGATCGGGGTCATCCGTTATGCGAAGATCCCTGTACTCAACCAGCTTATGGTCGTTCTGGTGGAAATGATCCGGAACCTGCCGCTGCTGCTCATTATTTTCTTTGTTTATTTCGCCGTGCCGGAAGTGACGGGAATTGAAATGAGCATTCTGACGTCGGCGATCATTTCCTTGACGATTTTCGAATCGGCCATGATCGCGGAAATCATCCGCGGCGGGCTCAATTCCATCGACAAGGGACAAATCGAAGCGGCTCGTTCCTCGGGGTTAACCTATGTGCAGACGCTGTGGCACATTGTGTTCCCGCAGGCGGTGCGCCGCATGGTTCCGCCGATCGTCAGCCAGTTCATTTCGCTGCTGAAAGATACGTCGCTTACCGTTATTATCGCGGCGCCGGAACTGATGCATAACGCGCAGATTATCAACGGATCGTCTCAGAAGTTCATCGTTCCGATTTTCCTGCTCGCCGCGTTGATGTACTTCGTCGTCAACTACTGCATCTCGCTGTTCGCTCAGCGTTTCGAGCTGAAAAGAACATAACACCGCGGAAGCCGTACGCGGCTCCCGTAATACCGGCCCCGGCCGGACAACAAAAAAGAACCCGTCGTACCGGTCCCGGACCGGTTTACAGCGGGTTCTTTATGCATGGCGGCTTCGTGTGGGCAGAACTTAACGCGCGGAACGGCCGCGTTCGAATTCGGCCTTGATCTCGGCGAGCAGCGCCGGGTCCGTGATGACGTCGTAGGCGGTGGCCGCCAGCATCTTGGCGGCCAGAATCATGCCGTCCAGCGCGCGCTGCCGCATCGCCAGATCGCGGAATTCCGGCGTGTGGAGCAGATGCTTCTCTTCAATGACCTTCATGTACGGATGAATCGTCGGGCAGTGAAGAGAAACGTTCCCCAGATCAAGGGAGCCGTGATCCTTCCCGGTCTGGATCATGTCCTCGGTAATGCCCGCCGAAGCCAGGTTGCGGTTAAACACCGCCGAGAGCGTCTCGTTCGTGTTCAGCTCGTCGTATGAGTACTCGTAGTTGGAGGTGGTAAGGGTGCAGCCTGTCTGCAGCGCAGCCCCTTCCGCGCATTTAAGCACCTTCGTCACGACTTCGTTCGTATACGCGCGGGAAGAGGAGCGGACGTAGAACTGGGCGACGGCATAATCGGGAATAATGTTCGCGGCCTGGCCGCCTTCCGTGATAATCCCGTGTATGCGCACATCGCTGCGGAGCTGCTGGCGCAGCGCATTGATGGAATTGAACAGCATCAGCACGGCGTCAAGAGCATTCACGCCTTCGTAAGGGGAAGCGGCGGCGTGGGCCGCCTTCCCGAAATACTCGAACTGAATGGCATCCAGAGCCAGCGATTCGCCCGAGCGCTCATAGGTATAATAAGGATGTGCCATCAGCGCGAAGTCCACGTCATCGAACAGCCCCGCGGCCGCCATGGGAACTTTCGCCCCTTTGGTTTCTTCGGCAGGCGTGCCGTAGACGCGGATGACGCCGCCGATCTCGTCGATGACGGATTTAAGCCCCACGGCCGCGCCGATGCTCATCATGCAGATGAGATGGTGTCCGCAGGCATGGCCCAGCTCGGGAAGCGCGTCGTATTCCGCCAGAAAGGCGACGGTCGGTCCCGGCTTGCCCGAGTCGTACACGCCCAGGAATGCGGTCGGAATGTCGAGCACGGCCCGTTCCACCGTGAAATCGTGCCGTTCCAGTTCTTCGATCAGCCGGGCGCAGGCGAGAAATTCTTCATGGCCGAGCTCCGGGTTTTGCCCGATATAAGTTGAAATTCCTTGAAATTCCGGCGTGTGGAAATCGATGGTGTTAAAAATACGTTCCTTCATGGGCGTTCTCCTTATGTAAAGTGATAGGGGCGGCGCCCCGTCGTTATCTTTCGGATGTAAGTCCATTGTAATACAAACTCGGACCCGCTACCACTTCCGGCGTCTTTGCGTTACAATAAAGCACGGAAAGCGCAAAGCCCGCATTTTACGCACAAACGTACAAAGATTCCATAAAGCGGATGTTTACATAGCCCAGAAGGAGGATATTTATGAATAAATACGGATCGGACGATTGGCGGGATCACCGCTTTACATTGGCCTGCCAAGAAGTCGAGCGCAGAGGACAGTGGCTGGACATTCATTTGTCTCTTAGCCCTGAAGAGGGCGAGACCCTGCCGGAGGAGCTTCACGAGCCCAGCGTGTACGTGATCTGCAATCTTAGGGGAACGGTCGTTCAGATCATCCTGCTGGATGAAGGCTGCGACTGCGAATACCAGTTTACCCCGGGCGAGAAGGAGAAGATTGCCCGTTTTCTCGAAGAGCACTGCTCTGCGGAGATGGATTCTCTACTTTTAAGCTAGAAAAGATGAGACCGGGAGGCCGGCTCCGGAATATACTGTCTTACAGACGCATGCGACAGGAGGGGCCGCCATGGGAAGAGCATTACGCTACATCGCGTTCGGAGATTCGCTGACCGTCGGTACGGGCGATCCGGCGCGGGAAGGTTTCACCGCAAGATACCGGGGCATGGCAGAAGCTGCGCTCGGGCGCAGCGTAAGCCTGCGCAATGCCGGTACGAACGGCGCCACATCGGGCGAGCTGCTGCAATACTTGCGCAATGAAGGCGATTTGCGGAGGGGGCTGGTGACCGCGGACATCGTCACGATTACGGCCGGGGGGAACGATCTCATCCGTTCGGCCATGCCTTATCTGAAAAGCCGCGACACGGGCGTGCTGAAGCGCAGCCTGCGTACGTTCGGAGGCAACCTGCGCCAGATCGTGCGTTATACCCAGCATCCGGGTCCGGACGGGAAGCTGCCGCTTGTGATCCTCGTCGGATTGTACAATCCGATTTCCATGCTGCCGGAGGCGGAATTCTGGATCAAGCGCTTCAACGGGCAGATGGTCCGGCTCCAGTCCCGCACGGTGCGCTACGTGGATGTGTATCCGGCTTTTAAGGGAGCGGAGAGCCGCCTCCTATCCGACGATCTTTTTCACCCGAACGCGGAAGGTTACAAGCGGATCGCGGAGTGCATCGCGCAGAGCGTCCCGCTCGCTTCCCTGACCGGAGGCGGGCATTAAAAAAACAGTGAAGCGGCTGCCTCACTGTTTTTTTTCGCCCGGCCGGCTGTCGCGCAGCGGCGCGGCGTCCCCTCCGGGATTCGCTGGGGTTTACGCGGGGACGGGCAGGACCTGCATTACGGCGAAGAAGTGGCAGACGCTGCCACCGAGTACGAACGAATGCCAGATCGCATGGTGGTAAGGAATGCGCCGCCACAGGTAGAACACCGTTCCGACCGTGTAAAGCAGACCGCCCGCCACCAGCCAGATGAGGCCGTTTGCCGACAAATGCTCGGCCAGCGGCTTGATGGCCAGTACGATCAGCCAGCCCATGCCGATGTAGCATACCGTCGAGAGGACGATAAATCTTTTGACGAAGAAAATTTTCAGCACGATGCCGAGAAGAGCCAGCCCCCAGACGATGCCGAGCAGGGTCCATCCCAGCACACCCCGCAGCGTAACGAGCATAAAGGGGGTATAGGAGCCGGCGATCAGTACATAGATGGCGGAATGGTCCATAATCTCGAAAATGTCCTTCAGCTTCCCTCCGGGAGCGCTGTGAACGAGTGTGGAGCAGAGGTAAAGCAGAATCAGCGAAATGCCGAAAATGCTGAAGCTGACGATATGCCAGGTGTTTCCGTAGGTGGTGGCCTGCATGACGAGAAGAACGAGAGCGGCTATGCTCAGCAGGGTGCCGATTCCATGTGAAACGGCGTTCGCGACTTCTTCGCGCGGTGAATATTCCATAAGTATTTCCTCCAAGCTATCCGGGACTGTGTGCCCAATTTACTGGCTCATGTTTACTTAGACGCCTTTCCTCGACAAAGCCCTTCAATGTTATTTACCCGTGTTTGTTCCTATTTATATGGAACTTTTAACCAATGGCTCCTTCCGTGTAAATCCGAAGGCTCAGAACCTGCATAAATATACAGGTTTAATGCCCTATATACGGCAGATGGAGCATTTTCATAAAGCATCTTGCATAAAAGAAGCGATTTCGGTATACTAAGTCATGTTCTTTTTCGAATTGACCTTGCGTTAATAAACCACTTTGCATAAAAGGAGCACATGACATGAAAAAATGGGGACTGACACTTATCGCCCTTGTACTGACTATGAGCCTCATAGCTGCATGCGGCAAAAAAACCGAAGCACCGAAAGACGCAGCCGGAGGCGCCCAAACGACGGCACCGGCCAAGAAGCTTATCCTGGGTACGAGCGCGGATTACCCGCCGTATGAATTCCACAAATCGACGAACGGCAAAGACGAAATCATCGGCTTCGATATCATGATCGCGAAAGAAATCGCGAAGGACATGGGCGCCGAGCTGGAAATCAAGGACATGAAGTTCGACGGTCTGCTTCCGGCGCTTCAATCCGGCAACGTGGATATGATCCTTTCCGGAATGACGCCTACCGAAGAGCGCAAGAAGAACGTCGATTTCTCCAAAACGTATTACACCGCCAAACAGATGATCGTGGTACGCGCGGAAGACAAGGACAAGTACAAGACGATGGACAGCCTGGCAGGCAAGCGGATCGTCGTTCAGAAAGCTTCCATTCAAGAAACGGTAGCCAAAGAACAAATCAAAGACGCCAAAATCAAAACACTAAGCAAAATTACCGACATCGTGCTTGAGCTGAAAAACAAAAATGCCGATGCCGCGATTATCGAGCTTCCGGTTGCGACTTCCCACGTAAGCCGCGACAAGAGCATCGTGATTGCCGAAGCGACACCGACGGTTGAAGAAGCCGGTTCCGCGGTTGCTTTCAAGAAAGGCAGCCAGGACAAGATCGACCTGGTGAACAAGACGATCGACCGTCTGATCGCCGAGAAGAAGATCGAGCAGTTCGTAACCGAAGCCTCCAGTCAGGTGGAAGCCGAGTAAGCAAAGGGTTATCGGACCGGTAACTGCAAGGAATGCGAGATAGCGGAGAACCCTCCGCTATTTTCTTTTTTCAGGGATGGTCACATGGTGTATAGAAATTGTATAATTAGCGGTGTCCATCCGCACTTAAGGAGGAGTTAACAGCCCATGAATTTTTCATTTTTAAACGAATACGGGCATTATTTTGTGGACGGAACGAAGGTCACGCTTCTTCTGTCCGTGATTACCGTCATTTTGGGCGCTATTTTCGGAACAGGGATGAGCCTGCTCCGTTTGTCGGGTATTTGGCCGCTCCGGTGGCTGGCTACCGCGTATATCGAGTTTTTCCGGGGAACGCCGATCATTATTCAGATTTTCCTCGTCTATTATGCGCTGCCGCAGTTTATCCCGGACTTTCATTTCCCTCCGTTCCCGTTTCTGGAGGAGTACGGCGGGGAGTTTACCGCAGCCGTCATTACACTCGGACTCAACAGCACGGCCTATGTGGCTGAAATTATGCGCGCGGGCATCCAGTCCGTGGACAAAGGGCAGATGGAAGCGGCCCGTTCCCTCGGGATGAAGCCATGGATGGCGATGCGTCTCGTCGTGATTCCGCAGGCGTTCCGCACCGTGCTTCCGGCGCTCGGCAACGAGCTGGTCGTCGTTATCAAAGAAACCTCGATCGTATCGGTTATCGGCCTCAATGAACTGATGTTTAACGCGGATACGGTCAAAGGAAGCCTGTCGCTTCCGTTCGAACCGCTGATCATCGCCGCTTTTATTTATCTGGCTATCACCCTGACGCTGTCCAAGCTCGTCGGAATGCTCGAAAGGAGGCTGACGAAATCGAATGCTTAAAATCACGAATCTTCATAAACATTTCGGTAAGTTAAACGTGCTGAACGGAATCGACATCGAGATCGAAAAAGGCGAGGTCGTCGTTGTCATCGGGCCTTCCGGCTCGGGCAAAAGCACATTCCTGCGCTGTCTCAACCTGCTGGAGGTGCCGACCGACGGCGAAATTCTCTTCGAGGGCATTTCCATCACGAACAAGAAAACGGATATTAATTCGGTCCGTCAGAAGATGGGCATGGTGTTCCAGCAGTTCAACCTGTTCCCGCATCTGTCGGTCAAAGACAATATTACGCTTGCTCCGCGCAAGCTGAAAAAAATGTCGGTGAGCGCGGCGAATGAAACCGCGGCCGATCTGCTCCGTAAAGTAGGTTTGGCGGAAAAAGCCGACGCGTATCCGGCCCAGCTGTCCGGAGGACAAAAGCAGCGGATCGCGATCGCGCGCGCGCTTGCGATGTCCCCCGACGTCATGCTGTTCGACGAGCCCACCTCCGCGCTTGATCCCGAGATGGTCGGCGAGGTGCTCGACGTCATGAAAAAGCTGGCTAAAGACGGCATGACCATGGTCGTCGTTACGCATGAAATGGGATTTGCCCGGGAAGTGGGCGACCGCGTCGTCTTTATGGACGGAGGCGTAATCGTCGAGCAGGGCCGCCCGGAAGAAGTATTCTCGAATCCGCAGCATGCCCGGACGAAGGAATTCCTGGGCAAGGTGCTTTAAGAGAGAACTTGATATCGTTACTGGAGAGCAGGGAGGAAGTCTCGTGGCGCCGATTAAAATTTTTACGGACAGCACGAATGATTTAAATCCGCAATATTTGAAGGAAAACGAAATTGGCGTAGTTCCCCTTTATGTCGTCTTCGGCGACGACTCGTACCGTGATGGGGTGGATATCACACCAGAGGTTTTGTACAGGAAAGTCGAACAGTCGGGCAAGTTGCCCAAGACAGCGGCTCCGTCGCCGGCCGACTTCGAGAGAGCGTTCCGGCCTCATATCGAGCAGGGTTCCGATATCGTCTATATCGGGCTTTCTTCGGAAGTTTCTTCGACTTATCAGAATGCCGTATTAACGTCCGATCTCTTTCCGGAAGGCCGGGTAACCGTCATCGATTCCCGCAACCTGGCTACCGGCATCGGCATTCTGATCTGCAAAGCCGTGGAAGCGGCGAAGCAGGGACACAGTGCGGCGGAGATCGAGGCCATGGTAAGATCGTTTATTCCTAAGGTGAGTACGGAATTCATTATCGATACGCTGGATTATTTGCATAAAGGCGGCCGCTGTACGAGTGTACAGGCTTTTTTCGGGAGTCTGCTGAAAATCCGCCCGGTCGTGCAGGTCAAGGACGGTTCCATGATTCTAACTTCCAAAGTGCGTGGTAAGAGGGAGAAAGCGCTCGAACAGCTGGTGGACAACGCGCTGGCTTTCAAGCACGGGATGGACCCGGATGTCCTGTTCGTGACACATTCCATGGCGCAGGAGGAAGCGGAGCTAGTACGGGCCCGCCTGCTGCAGGAAACGGATGTCAAACGGATTGAAATTACGGAGACCGGATGTGTGGTTTCGAGCCATTGCGGTCCTCAGACAGTGGGCATCGTATTTATTAAATCTTAGAAATGAGGGTACTTCTTGACGATCAAGATTATTACGGATGGAACTTCCGATTTGCCTCAGGAGCTGGCCCGTGAATTAGACATCACAGTCGTTCCCCTGATCGTCCGTTTCGGCGACAAGGAAATGACTTCAGACATGAGCAGAACATTATTCTATGAGCTGATGAGGCAGGAGCCCAAGCTTCCTCAGACGGCTAGCCCCGCCCCGCATACTTTTATGGAAGAGTACCGCAAGGCTTCACAAAGTGACATTCTGGTAGTCTCTGTTTCGTCTAATCTAAGCAGTACCTATCATCATGCCCTCATGGCAAGAGAACAGCTTATGGAGGAAGGTTACGCCGGCCGGATTGAAGTGCTGGATTCCCGCACGGCTTCTCTCGGACAAGGCCTTCTTGCCGTAAAAGCGGCCAAGTTTGCGAAAGAAGGCATGCCGTTCGAAGAGCTGACGGCCCGGATGAAGGAAGAAGTCAAAAGCCATCATACGTATTTTTTCCTGGACACGCTTGAAAATGTCATAAAAGGAGGCCGCCTCGACCGCGTCCGCGGTGCGGTGGCTTCCGTGCTGAACATCAAGCAGATCATGAAAGCGAGCGAAGAGGGCACCCTGGAGCCTTTCGAGAAAGTGCGCGGGACCCAGAATGCGATCAAGCGTCTGATCGAACGGGTGAGCGAGAAAGTGAGCGAAACCCGGCACGATCTGGAGAGGTGCATCCTCGGCATTGCCCACAGCAACTGCGAGGACCGGGCCCGGGACGTGAGAGATCAGCTGCTGCGGCTATTCCCGTTCGGACAGGTCGTCATCACCGAGATGGGGCCGGTTATCGGCACCTACGCGGGAGAGGGCGGCATCCTGATCAGCTGCTGACAAGCAGGCGGGATAAGGAGGTTTATCCTGTTTGCGGACTCGGAATGTGTCCGCCGCTTCACATAGGCACGGAAAGAAAAACAGGCTGTTTACCGGTCCGCGGGACGGGTAAACAGCCTGTTTTTTTATGCGCATTTCGGCACCGATGTGGTCTTCGCCTGCCAGCAAGCGCGTGAAGGTCCCATCGGGACGTATGCGTGCGTGGAAGGTCGCTCGAACGCACGACGTCATTCACGGGAGGACCGCACGAGCGCCTGCCGGGCTTCACGAGAGGGGCTGCACCGGCACCTGCCAGCATGCGTGCGAAGGGCGCATCGGGACGTATGCGTGCGTGGATGGCCGCTCGGGCGCACGCCGTTATTCACGTCAGGACCGCACAGGCCCTGCCAGCATGCGCATCTAGATCGCATCGGTGCCTGTGGGCTTTCGCAGCGTCGTGTATTTGCCGACGCGGTGAAAGCCGGCCTCGCCGGGCTTAGCCGCCTCACGAATCCGCGCTGTCCTCCCCGGGAAGCTCCCGGGTTACAATCTCGGAATCGTCGACGCTTACGAGCGGGGAAGGCTCGCCGTCGTAAAGCACCCACAAATCGTGCAGGGCGCGGGTACAGCCCACGTAGAGCAGCTTGGCGTCCTGAGCGTCGGCGCCGTAGCGGAGCGGGTCCGCATCCGTCAGGATAGCGGCGTCGAACTCCAGCCCTTTTGTCAGGTAGACGGGCACGACCGATACTCCGCCGGCATACTGCTTCTGGTCCGCCGTGATTCTGCTCGCCGCAAGCCCCAGCTCTCCGAGCTGCGCGTGAAGCCGCACGGCGTCTTCTTCGGTGCGCGTAATGACCGCCACCGTATCGTAGTTCCGGCGGAGAAGCCGCTCAACCGCTTCGCGGAGGAAGGCGCTTTCCCGCTCCTTCTCTACCCGGAGCACCTTGACCCGTTCGCCGGACCGGAATACGGGAACGGCCAGAAGACCGGCTCCGACTCCGGTGGAGAGCACATGGTTTGCGAAACGGATAATTTCCATCGTGGAGCGGTAGCTCCGCTCCAGTTCGAAATAGGCGGTTTCGCCTTCACCGAAGAGCGACGTGAGCTCGGCCCAGTCCTGCGTGCCCCGGTAGGCATGAATCCCCTGGGACAGGTCGCCAAGAATGGTGAAGGAATGCTGCCGGGTATACTGGTCAAGCACGGCAATCTGGAACGGAGAAGCGTCCTGCGCTTCGTCGATGACCACGTGGTCGAACCGCTCCGAACCTTCGATGCCGTGAAGGGAAGCATGGATAAAGACGAGCGCCGGGAGATCTTCGTGGCGTACTTTCTTACGACGGAAGGAAGCCAGCGTATCTTTCGCGACGGCTTCGGGAATCCGGCCGCGCAGTTCTTCCGTCATCCAGGCGGCTCCGGCCTTGGGATCGAATACGGCTTTATAGAAAGACAGCGCATCGAACTCCGGCCAGCCTTTCAGATAGGCTTTCAGCCGCTGGGTCGATTTGGTCTTCCGTTCTTTTTTCTGCTTGGCGTCCCAGACCTTGTCCAGTTCCATCGTTATCCATCGTTTGATCCGGGCGACGACCCGCTCTCTGCGCTTGGCGGGAGGGAGATGTTTGTATTCTTCGTTATACCAGACGCCGATGGTAGCGGCGGGGAGCGTTTTTCCGTCCCAAGGGTGAAAAGGCTCCTGCGGAAGACAGGTCCGCGCATAGCCGTCAAAACAGCTTTCCAGGAAGTCCCGGAAGGCGACGGAGCCTTTCCAGCGGCCGGAAACTTCGTCGTTTAACGGCGGGCGCTTGGAACCGAGCGCAAACCAGACGGCACTTTCGTCGGCCGGATTTTCCAGCGGGAAGAAAACCCCCGTAAGCTCCAAGGCCCAATCCGCAAACGTGCTCTGCCGGATGTGACCGACGCCAAGCTCGGGGAGAACCCCGGATATGTAATCGAGAAACATGGAGTTCGGAGCGAAAATCATCATATTTTCCGCTTTAACCTGGTCGCGGTATTGATAGAGCAGAAAAGCGAGACGGTGGAGAGCGACGGTCGTTTTGCCGCTTCCGGCGACGCCTTGAATGATAAGAGCCGCGTTTTTGGCCGAACGTATAATTTTATCCTGTTCCGCCTGGATCGTGGAAACGATATCGCGCAGCTTGTTGTCCTTGTTCTCGCCGAGACGGTACAGCAAAAACTCATCTCCGCCCGCTCCGGACAGGAGGTCGCTGTCCCGGTCGTAGGTGTCCACAACCCGCTGGAGAATCTGCTTGCGGATGACGAGGTTTCTTTTTAAATATACGAGACCTTCGACAAGACCGTCGGGAGATTCGTACGCCGCTTTCTCGTCTCCGCCGGTGTAGGAATAGAACATGCTGGCTATCGGCGCCCGCCAGTCGATGACAGAAGGCTCTCCGCCGTTCTCGTCGTCGACGCCGAACTTGCCGATGTATAAAGCGGACTTTCCGGTAGCATGTTCAGGCTGAAAGTCAAGCCGTCCGAAATAAGGTTCGTCCGATGCCAAAGCAAGTGACTGGCGGCTGCTTTCGCGTACGGCTTCAAGCGCCTGTTCCGTGAAATCCGGCCCGCGGTACACGGGAACGGCTTGCAGCTCCGCCAGTCTCCGGTTGACGTCCGTCAGAATGGCGTCCAGCCGGTTTTGTTCTTCTTGATAGGCACTTTGATTCTTATCCAAGATCAGTTACCCCCTAAGATCAGATTTTGAGCATGAAGAAATAATATATCATATCCGGCAAACAATGGCAACAATATCCGGTATGGCGGAAGTGCAGGCGCAGGGCGTAAGCTGAATAGAAGACAGATAGGCGGGCGGAGGCGGTAAACCTGGAGGTTCTGGCAGGATCATCCTTTCGATTTGTGATATAATGACTGCATATTTTCTGGAACCGTATCATCTAAGATGACATGTAAGTTCCCATAACCGAATGTGGAGTGAGCTGCCAATGAAAAAAGGAATAGAACTGCAAGCCGTTATGACCGGTCTGCTTATTGCGGACAAGCCCAAAACGTTTATTACGCGCCATCTCGATTGGGCGGAGATGCAGTTCGGGGGATTGGTCGGAGACCGGCATTTCGGAGTGACAAGCAAGGCCGACGTCCGCCAGCCGATGTATCCGCGCGGAACCGAGATCATGAACCGGCGTCAGATCAGCATCGTGTCCGAAGAGGAATGCGAACAGATTGCGGCCGCCCTCGGCATCGAGCGGGTTGCCCCCGAATGGCTGGGAGCGAATATGGCGTTCAAAGGGCTGGAGCGTCTGACCGCACTGCCTCCCGGAACAAGAATTTTGTTTCCGAGCGGAGCGGGACTCGTGTGCGAAGGGGAAAACGAACCTTGTATCCATCCCGGTAAGGTGATTGCCGAGCAGGCGGGAAATCCCAAACTTGCGGGCAAGTTCGTAAAAGCCGCCTGGAACCGCCGGGGAATCGTCGCCTCGGTAGAGAGGCCCGGAATCGTCTCCGCGGGGGACGAGGTAAGGGTTCTTTTTCCGGACGAATTGTAAGCCGATACTTGCCGTTTGAAAGGAGCGTTTGCGCATGAAAATAGGAGTATTGTCCGATACGCATATGAGGCCGACGGCGGGTAAACTGCCGGACGCCGTTCTGGAGGGGCTGGCGGGGGTCGATCTCATTCTTCACGCCGGAGACTGGACCAGCCCGGAAATTATCGGGTGGGTGGAGAAGATCGCGCCCGTCGAATCCGTTGCGGGGAACAATGACGGCCCGGATATTGTGCGCAGATTCGGTTACAGCAAGCTGATCGAGGCAGGAGGGCTCAAAATCGGGCTCGTCCACGGGGATCGCGGCCGGGGAAGGACGACGGAGCAGCGCGCTCTGATCACTTTTCAGGATGAGCACCCGGATGTGATCGTATTCGGCCATTCGCATATTCCTTATTCGGAGAGGATAGACGGTCTTCTCTTGTTTAATCCGGGCTCCCCTTGGGACAAGCGCTGGCAGCCGCGGTTTTCGTTCGGGCTGATCGAGACGGACGGAGAGAAGACCGAGGCGAGACATATTTTTTTCGATTCCAGGGAATAGCCGCTCAGAGCGTTAAAGAACCGGAGAATCGTCCATACGGATGGCCGCTGAAAAGGCGGCTGTCTTTTTTTTGCAAAGATGAGGGGCATTCTTTATCACGGATTACGGCGGGTGCATCGGGGCTTCCAGTAGCTTTTAAAAACTCAGGATAGTTCATGTCGTAACCGCTCTTTCCATCTTAGGATGTTGGCGATTGCATGTTGTTCGCCGCCGAGATAAATATCTTCAATTGTCAGGGACCAGAGTGCGGGCTTGCGCTTCAGGTCTTGATCCGGGAGAGCGGTAGTCAGTTTACGGATGTTCTTCATTAACTCCCGATTCCTTTTAAGAATATACGCCGTTTTCCAATCTTGATCGTAAGCGTCGATAAATAAACGGACCAGATGCCGGTAACCTTCTTCCGTAAAGCGGGAAGGATGCTGAATCATGTAACATGAAACGAGCCAGAAATGTAAAGCATATAATTCCGGGTCATGATGTTCCCAAACAAGAGGGAAACCGAACAATTCCCAGCAGGAAAACCCGTCTATCCCCGCAGCTCCGCATTCCATACATCTTCCGGACTCCGTAACGGCGCCATTCTCACCCACTTAGGCATAACCTCCCATCCAAACAGCTATGTTTATAAGTTAGCATAAAAAGATGTTCTTCTCATTGACTTCGAGCAGCCTCAATCCTTTAACTGGAGTACTTACTGCATACGCCCTCTTGCGTCAAATATCAAGTTTAAGTTGGAACGGGACCTTTACGAGACAGGTAAATGGTTTGAAATAGACGGTTAAAAAATGATAAAACGTTTAATCATTGATCCATCAAAACGTTATGCAGTACAATCATCTCGATAGGAAAAATAAACAAACAAGACAAGCTCTCTTAGTTATAAAACGATTAATCAATTTTCTGACAAATCGGCCGATTTGGGGGAACTATGAACAAAATAACGATCAAAGATATAGCCGCGGAGGCGGGTGTATCTATCGCGACCGTATCCAACGTCATGAACGGGACGGGAAGAGTCTCCGGGGAAACCGCCAAGAGAGTGCTCCAGGTCATCGACCGGCACGATTACGCGCCCAGCACGGCGGCCCGTTATCTGAAAGAAAGACGCTCCCAGCTCATCGGAATTCTGGTTCCGACGGGTGAGAGGGGGCGGCTGGAAGACAACCCGTTTTACTGGCAGCTTGTGATGGCCGTCGAAGCGGAAGCGAGGGAAGAACGTCTGCATGTTATCGTTTCGGGCGTTACCGAAGAAGATCCGCTTACGTTTGTCCAGGAGCGGCAGCTCGACGGTATAATCGCCGTCGGAATCACCGGCGATTCGCCGCTGCTGGGACGCATCGCCCAGCTTGATGTTCCGTGCGTGTATCTGGACTGCTATCTCACCGACGGGGAAAACCTTCAGGTCGTCAATATGAACGACCGGATGGGCGGCTACCTTGGCACGAAGCATTTGCTGTCACTCGGACATGAGCGGATTGCCGTCATCGCGGGCGACATCGTCACTGCGGGCGTCTATGAAGAGCGGTGGCTCGGCTATGTCCGGGCGCTGAAGGAGAGCGGCATCGAAGCGGACCGCGCTTTGCTCGTGGAGACGCCGGTCTCTCTGCTCGGCGGCTATCACAGTGCGCAGCAGGTGTACATGCTCAGCCCGCAGGTCAGCGCCGTCTTCGCTTTTTCGGACGTCGCTGCGATCGGACTGATGAAAGGGCTGCAGGAGCTCGGCGTGCGCATTCCCGACGATATATCCGTTATGGGATATGACGATATCGACTACGCCGGCTTTCTGACCCCTTCTCTGACCACGATCCGGCAGGATATCGGCACCAAGGGAAAGACGGCGATACGCCGTATTCTCAGCATGATCCGCGGAAGCGTTCCGGCCGAGCATTCGGTTGCGCTTCCCGTTGAATTGAAACGCCGCCAGAGTACCGCCCGGCGGTTCCAACCCAACTCCATTCAGAAAGAGGAATAGGCCATGCAAACGAGCGAAACCATTCATCCCGACAAATCCATCGATACGGTGCTGGAAGTGGCCCCTAAAGCACCGGGAAGCGCCATCCGCGTAACCGAGCACGACGATTCTTATATCATTCACGGCCAGCATGCCAATCTGCTGCTGACTTTTTTGGAAAGCGGGCTGTTCCGCATCAAATTGTTCCACGGCAGCAAGCCGGAGTTCAAGGCAGCGACCGCCGCCGTATTGGCGGATTCGTTTCAACCGGTAAAAGCCGACCGGTCGGAAAGCCCGGAAGCGTTTGAATTCCGTACGTCCGTACTGCGCGTTATCCTTGAGAAGGAAACCTTCGCTTTGACGGTCGAAACGGCGGAGGGCGAGCTGATGATGAAGCAGCCTACGCTTTCGTGGACGACCCGCGGTTCGCTGAGCGGATCCTATGTGATGGGGACGGACTCCCATTTTTACGGACTCGGGGAGAAAACGAGTTTCCTTGACAAGAGGGGAGAGCGCTACGCCATGTGGAACTCGGACGTGTTCGCTCCGCATGTGCCGGAAATCGAAGCGCTGTACGAGTCGATTCCGATGCTGATCCATATGCATAAAACCGGTTCTTACGGATTGTTTCTGGATAATCCGGGACGTACCGATTTTGATATGCGCACTCATCCCGATCTTTTCACGATCCAGTGTACGACCGGTGAGTACGATCTGTACTTTATTTTCGGACCGCAGCCCAAGGACGTCGTCGGCCGTTACACGAAGCTGACGGGACGCATCTCCATGCCTCCGAAATGGTCCCTCGGCTACCACCAGTCCCGCTACAGCTACATGAACCAGCAGGAGGTGCTGGAGCTGGCACGTACGTTCCGCGAGAGAAACATCCCGTGCGACGTCATTCATCTGGATATCCACTACATGGATCAGTACCGCGTCTTTACGTTCGACAAGGACCGTTTCCCGGACCCGGAAGGGATGATGGCGGAGCTGAAAAAACTCGGCATGCGCATCGTGCCGATCGTAGATCCCGGCGTCAAAAAAGATCCCAAATACACGATCTACCGGGAAGGAATCGAACACGGCTATTTCTGCAAAAAACTGGAGGGTGAACTGTTTATCGGAGACGTATGGCCCGGCAAAAGCGCGTTCCCCGATTTCACGGAAGACGCCGTGGGCAAATGGTGGGGAGAAAAGCACAAGTTCTACGTGGATCTCGGCATCACGGGAATCTGGAACGATATGAACGAGCCGGCCGTATTTAACGAATCCAAGACGATGGATCTCGACGTCATCCACGGCAATAACGGCGACAGCAAGACGCATGAAGAGCTGCACAACCTGTACGGAATGATGATGTCCAAAGCGACATTCGAAAGCCTCCGGGAGCAGCTGGACGGAGAGCGGCCGTTCGTTCTCACACGAGCGGGGTACAGCGGCGTCCAGCGGTATGCCGCCGTATGGACGGGCGACAACCGCAGCTTCTGGGAGCATATGGCGATGGCGATTCCGATGGTGCTGAACCTGGGACTCTCCGGAATTCCGTTCACGGGCCCCGATATCGGCGGCTTTGCGCACAATTCGACGGGGCAGCTGCTTGCCCGGTGGACACAGATGGGCGCGCTGTTCCCTTTCTGCCGCAACCACAGCGTAATCGACTCCGTGCGCCAGGAGCCGTGGTCGTTCGGCGAAGAGACCGAAGCGATCTGCCGAAGCTATATCGAGCTGCGCTACCGCTGGATGCCGGTACTGTACACGCTGTTCCACGAGGCTTCAAGTACCGGTATGCCGATCCTGCGTCCGCTTGTGCTGGAATATCCGCACGATCCGCAGGTGACGAACCTCAGCGACCAGTTCCTGCTCGGATGCAGCGTTCTTGCCGCTCCGGTGTACCGTCCCGATACGGAACACCGCGCCGTGTATATCCCGGAAGGCGAGTGGATCGACTACTGGACCGGAGAAAAGCATACGGGGCCGAAGCATATCCTCGCCCACGCGCCGCTCCACATTATGCCGATGTATATCAAAGCGGGAGCCGTCCTTGCGGAAGAGCCGCTCAAACAGTATGCGGACGAGAAGACGGCAGAAGCTCTGACGTGGAACGTTTACGCGTCCGGAGGCAGAGCCGAAGGAACCGTGTACGAAGATGACGGGATCACCTACGGCTACGAACAAGGAACGTATAATGTGATCCGTCTGTCCGCGGAAGCGGCCGGCAGCGGGATGAAGCTGGCATGGACTTACGAGCATAAAGGGCTGCCGGACGGAAACCGCAGCTTCCTGATCCGCATCAAGCATGCGGATTTCATTCCGACGGCGGTCGAGGGACTCCGGCGGCATGAAGCGGGGCTGATCGCGGGGGATACGTCCGCAGCAGGCTGGGCGTACGACGAAGCGGCCGGGGAGATCCTGATCCGGACGGCGGACGCTCCGCAGCGGGTATTACACATCAGCGCCTGACGTGTTATCGGCGGCCGAACCGCTTTTATAGCCAAAGCTCCGGACTCTTCGCGGGTCCGGAGCTTTTTTGCGTGACCCGGCGTGTTCCGGCGTGACCCGGCTGTGCAGCTTAAGGAACGAGCGGGTGGGAGCCGCCGCCTGGCAGTGCCGTCCGATTAGGGGCTCCAAACAGGCGGATGCTGGCTCATAGCCTGTTCTTCCCGGCGGGATTTGCGCGGCCGGCTGCTTTTCCACAGCTCCTCTGCCGCTATTTCAGCTTGGTGACAACAAAACCGCCGACGACGATACCGAGGCCGACCCATGTTTTCCAGTTCGGAATTTCCTTCATGAAGATGTAGCCCATGAGTACGCATATAAAAATCTCGATGCCTTTGGATATGCCGAGTGACAAGGTCAGATTGCCCGTCGTCTTGTAACAGAACTTCACGCCGTAGCCGATCATGACGTTGGCGGCGAACACCAGCGGAATCATTTTGCACTGAAACCACAAGGTCGGCCAGAGCGAAGGATCGATATGTTTGCTCTGATACGAGAAGATGCTGTTGATCGTAAGAAGTCCCGCCAGAAGCAGGGCGATTCCGTAAAGCATAAACATGTTCAACTCTCCTTTGGCTGTCTGTTTCTTCCCGATTAATGTTTCCGGCACGCAACAAATTAACCGCTGTAAAACATATTTGTTCCGGACGAAATAAACTATTCACACAATGTTAACGGGAATAGCCCTGTTGAGTCATATTAAAAAAGGCAATCGCGTGTAAGAATAATGGAAGTGAAAGGAAAGGAGGCATTGCCTTGCTAAAACCGATCAGCCGATTCCTGCTGGCCGTTCTTCTGGTGTTTGCCGTCACGGCTTGTTCGCCCGATCTTAAGGGACAAGACCCGTCCAAAGTCAAAGTCGATCTCGTCACCGAGCCTTCGCCGGTCAAAACAGGCGAGAAAGCGGTGATCACGGCGAAGATTACCGGATTAACCACACAAGAGGGGGCGAGAGTCCAGCTCGATATCCGCCTGGCGGACAACAGCGGACTGCCGGAACTGCTCGATGCCAAGTCAAGCGGGGACGGAAATTACTCGATAGAGAAAACATTCGATGAGCCCGGCAAATATGCCATTTACGTGCATCTCTACCAGGGAGTCACGCACATCACCAAGAAAAAGGCGCTTGACGTATCATGAAGCTCCGCCTGATCCCCCTGTTGCTGTGCGTCTGGGCGGCGGCAGCCGCCGGACTCTGGCTGCCCAGCTACCGGGCGGACGCGGCTCCGGCGGATGATAGTGCCGCGCGGACCGCGGCGCTCCAGCAGCTCATCGACCGTACGCCGGCGGGCGGCCTGCTCAGGCTCCCGGCAGGCTCCTACGAAGGTCCCGCCGTTATTACCCGTCCCATCGTGATCGAGGGACAGAACGGCGCCGTCGTCGGGAACAAGCCCGGGAGCGGGAAACCCGCCATCACGGTCGGGGCGGACGATGTTACCCTGAGCGGACTGCAGATCGTGCAGGACGGGGAAGGAGCGTCCTCCGACACGACGGCGGTGCTTGTGCAGGGAAGCCGGGCATGGCTTCATTCGCTGGATATCCGCACGGGGGCTTTCGGCATCCTGCTGCGGGATACCGGCTATAACCGGATCGAGAACAATTCCGTCGTCCGAGTCGGAAGCGAAGCGGCCAAGCTGTCCGAAAGACGCAACGGCATCGATCTTTTCAACGCGCACGACACTATCATCTCGGGCAACCAAGTGAGTTCCATGAACGACGGCATCTATCTGGAAAGCAACCACCGGAACAAAGTGGAAGCGAACTCCGTCGAACATTCCCGGTACGGGATTCACTGCATGTACACGAAGGAGACGGTCGTACGCGGCAACACCGGCATGTACAACGTCACGGGTGCCATGATCATGGGCGTCAAGGAAGCCGAGGTATCCGGCAATGCCTTTACCAAACAAAGCGAGAGCGTGAACTCGCAGGGCCTTTTGTTTTTCGACGTACATAACTCGAAGGTAACCGGCAACAAAGTGGAGGGAAACCGGGTCGGCCTTTATGTCGAGCAATCGGGCTCCAACGATTTCACCGACAACGACGTGCTGCAAAATTTCGTCGGCGTCCAGTTTCTGGAATCGGAAAATAACCGGTTCACCGGCAACCGTTTTATCGGCAACGTGATCGAAGCCGAAGCGGATGCGGACGAGACTAACGCGTTCAGCGGAAACTTCTGGGAAGCGTTCCGTGGTCTGGACAGCGACGGGGACGGCCGGAGCGAGCTGTCGTATGCGCTGAATCCTTTTTTTCAAAGACTGACGGGGGATGTTCCGGCTTACCAGCTTTTTTTTCAATCGCCGGGGATGCAGTTTCTCGAAGGCATGTACACCTCCGGCCGTGAAGGCTGGACGGAGGATGAAGCGCCGCTGATGAAGCCGGGAACGGAGCGGGAACAAAAACCGGAAAGCGGAGTGACGGGGAATACGACTCTGATGTTCGGACTTCTTCTGCTGCTGGCATCGGTCAGTACAATTTATTATGTGGGGGTAAAAAGGGTATGAAAAAAACGGGATTGTTTTTGCTGAGTGTACTGCTGATTATGACGATGTTGTCCGCATGCGGGAAAGCAAAGGATCAGGCGGAGCCCATCAACGAGGAAACGGACAAGTGCGCAATCTGCAACATGCAGATCAAAGACGACGCGTTCGCCGTCCAGCTCAAAACGAAAGACGGAAAAACCTACAAATTCGACGATCTCGGCTGCATGAACGAATGGAAAGGGAAAAATGCGGCGGATTCCATCCAGGTCCAGTTTGTCCGGGATTACAACAACAAGGAATGGATCAAGTATGAGGATGCTACTTACGTGTACGATCCTTCTTTCAAATCTCCGATGGCCTACGGCATCTATTCGTTTAAGGACAAGGCGGAAGCCCAGAAGTTCGCGGACAGTCAGAAAAAAGGCAAAGTGATGACGGCGGCCGATCTCGGCAAGCACACATGGGAACAGAACAAAAGCATGATGAACATGGGCGGAAGCCATGACCACAGCGTGACGCCGGAAGCGGGCGGCGGGAAGGACGCTCACGGCGGCAAAGCCGGCGACCAGGGAACGCACGGCAAATGAACGTGCTGACGATCGCGCTTCGCGAAGTGAAAGTCGGGTTTAGAAACCCGTGGGCCTATTCGTTTATGGCCCTCTTTTCTTTATTCAGCCTGTCCCTGCTCCTTATTAACGCCCAAAGCTTCGTACAGGGCTATTCAAGCTCCACTTCATCCATGCTGAATCTGATCTTATATTTACTGCCGCTTATGGCGCTTCTGCTGGGCTCGTTTTCATTAACGGCGGAGAAGGAGGAGGGAAGCTGGCAGCTTCTTTCCACGTATCCGCTCGCTACTTTTGCGTTTATTGCCGGAAAATACACCGGGTTAACCGTGGTGATGCTGACCATCGTCGCGTTCGGGTACGGGCTGACGGGCGTGGTCGGAGCGTTGACCGGCAAAGGGCTGCAGCTTGACACGCTCGGGATGTTTTTCGCCTTCTCCACGGGGCTCGTCATGCTGTTTCTTGCTGTGGCGCTCGTGCTGGGCACATTAGCCAAAAACCGCTGGCAGGCGCTGACCGCAGGCGTGGCGGTGTGGTTTTTCGCGGTAATCGGCTGGCCGACGCTGCTGATTGCCGTTCTCGGTCTGCTTCCTTACGTCTGGATTAAAAGCGCGCTGACGGTGCTCACGTTCCTGAACCCGGCGGAGCTTGTGCGGCTGTTCGTTGTCGTGAAGCTCGGCGGCGGAGCTGCACTGGGCCCCGAGTATTACGAGTGGGTCCGCTGGATCGTCCGTCCCGAAGGAACCTTGATATTCCTCGGCTTGTGCCTCGTCTGGATTGCCGTATGCGCAGGCCTGGCGAACCTGATCTGGGAAAGGGGGCGTTTCCGTGGCTGAGAACATCGTAACCGTATCGGATCTGCACAAAAAAATCGGCAGGCAGCACATTATCCATTCAGTCAATCTCCGGATAAACAAGGGTCAAGTGCTGGCCCTCTGCGGCGGAAACGGAGCGGGGAAGAGCACCATACTGCGCATGATCGCGGGAATTTCGCAGCCTACTGCGGGGAGTATAGAGGTGAACGGCCGCAAATGGAAAGAAAACCGGATGGCCTACGCGGAGCAGATCGGGTATATGCCCGACGATTATTCTTTCGGACAGGGATTATCCGCGGAGGAAACGCTTCTGTTCTGGGCTTCGCTGCGGAAGGTTTCCAGAGCGAGGGTGCTGGAAACGCTGGAACTCGTCGGGCTTACCGATGTGAGGCGCAAGCCGGTCGGCTCCTTCTCCAAAGGCATGCGGCAGCGGCTGCTGTTCGCCCAGGCGCTGCTGGCCAAGCCGGCGTTGCTCATCATGGACGAACCGACGAACGGCCTCGATCCGTACTGGATGGATTCCTTCGTCGAGCTTGTCCGGTACGCGCGGGCGGAAGGCCACGCGGTCCTGTTCTCCACGCACCAGCTTGGCGTGGCGGAGTCTGCGGCCGACCATGTCGTCTTCCTGAAAGAAGGTCGCATAGCCGAAGAGGGGACGGCCGATTCTTTCAGGGAAGCATACGGTCCCCAAGGGCTGCAGGCGGCCTTCTCCAAGCTGTTCGGTTATCGTACCGGCGGTACCGGCGGGGACGGCAGGGTTTAGCGGGAGGTGGGAGTTGTGACACATAAGCTGCGGCGGGGAGCCGTCCTGCTCATCGCGGGGCTTATAGCGGCCGCTCTGGCCTACACGCTGTACCGTGCGGATTCACGGGACACGGCGGGAGCCGTCCGGACCGGCGAGGCGGCCCCTGATTTTACCGTTACGGGATTGGACGGCCGTTCCGTTTCGCTTTCTGAGTACAGGGGCAAGGGCGTGCTGCTTAATTTCTGGGCCTCCTGGTGCGGTCCCTGCACGCATGAGATGCCCCGTATGAATGAAGCTTACCTCGAAGGAATTCCGGGCGTGGAAATCGTCGCCGTCAACGTAGGCGAATCAAGAGGAACGGCGAATGAGTTCGCCTCGCAGAGAAACCTTGCTTTTCCCGTCCTGCTCGATCCGAGCGGCGAGGCCGCCCGGCAATACCGGGTTGTCGGTCTTCCGGCGACTTTCCTTATCGATGCCGACGGCAAAATCGCGGGAGTTCGTCCGGGTGAGCTGACCAGCTCTTCGGAAGTAAAGAAGCTGCTGGAAAGTTTGCGCAGATAAGAGGGAGCCGGGCTACGTGGTTTAACCAGCAGCCTTACGGCGGCGGGTAACACCGTTTTCGGATCATACCGGCAGCTTTACGGCCGGTAACAGCCGTCGTTAAAAAACTCCGGACCTGGGAAGGTCCGGAGTTTTCGTTTGTTCGCCGCCAAGCTACCGACGTGGCCGTGCGTTGGCGGATGCACGGAATCAGCACCGGCAGGCGGGGTGCCGCCGCAGATTATCCAGCAGCTCCTCCGTGAGAGGAATGCCGAGGCTGCGGTATCCCATCAGCAGGGCTCCGGCTGCGGGGGAGAATGCGGGCGGCTGCCAGCGGTAGGTTTTGTGGTTGCCGGCACTTAATTTATCGGCCAGTTTTAGCTTGAAATAAGGACTGTTCACGACGCTTCCGGCGGCCGCCACGTAAACCGTCTCTCTGTTAAAATAGGAGCCGAGCAGCTCGATGCCGACCGAAATCTGGTGAACCGCCCGGTCGCAGACCGTACGGGCCAGCCGGCTGCCCCGCGAAGCCTCGCCCGTAATCAGCGGGGCCAGTTCTCCGAACTTTTTATTGCGCGCCTTGGTATCGGGAAGGAATCCGGCGCATGCGAGCCCGGAATAGCTTTCCAGTGTTTCCAGGCCCCAGTGCTCCAGCATGCCCCGGATCAAGTCCGCGTCCGACTTGTCCGTATTGCCCGCCAGTGCTTCGTACGTGGCGTCATAGGCGAGAAAACGGGCCGCGCTGGAAGCGTAATGATGCAGGTCGTAATTGCGGATGTGCCGGTTATCTTCCGTAACGGCCAGAATGATCGAACCTGTCCCCGATATGACCATGATCCCGGGCTCCGACAACAAAGCGCCGCTGTGGGCGACAACGGCGTCGTTCACCAGCTGCCGGGGACAGCTTAACCCTTCCACATCGGTCAGTGCGCGAACCCAGGGCAGGTCGGATTCGGAATCGTATCCCGCCATCCCGGCGGTCAGAGAGGCCGCCTGTTCCAAGGATCTGCCGGCCCGCTCCACGGCTTCCCGTATAGCCGCGTGAACATTTTCTTTTGCTTCGTCGTCCTTATGGATGGACGAGGCGCCTTTTTCCGCATAGGCAAGCACGTGTCCCGATAAATCCGCCGCAAGGACACGGGTATGCGTGCCGCCGCCGTCCATTCCGAGAAGAAACCTTTCCGTCGTTAACGCTGTCATGGTAACCCCCTGCCGATAATAATCTTTCAGAGCGATCATAACTCAAATTCCAGGCTCTGGAAATGTACGGGCGCAAAATTTTTTACAGGACGGACGGGACCTGCCGCACACAGGAATTTCGGAGGAATTTTCCGGCTGCAGCTTCTCCAGCTTTCGCACCGTCCCTTGCAGGGTTTCTTCCGGGCCGATATACTGAAGTGTACGAGAAACACGGACTGGTGCCGGAACGATACTAAAGAGGATGTCTTGCCTGTGCGGGAAACGCGGCGAGATACATAGATAGGAAGATAGCCTTTGAAAACACTCGTGATTGCCGAAAAACCGGATATGGGCCGGACGATTGCCGCTGTCATCGAACCGAAGGCGGCGAACAAACGCACGTATATCGAGGGATCGGATTATATCATTACCTGGGCCATTGGACACCTTATAGAACTTGCGGAACCCGATAAATACGATGATAAATATAAGAAATGGCGCTTTGAGCACCTGCCGATTATTCCCGACGAATTCAAGCTGCTGCCGAACCCCCGGACGAAGGATCAGCTCAAAGTGATCAAAGAACTCGCCAAACAGTGCGACAAAATCGTCAACGCCTGTGATGCGGGGCGTGAAGGGCAGCATATTTTCTCGCTCATTCAGCGTCATCTGAAATTGAAGCAGCCGGTGAAGCGCTTGTGGATTTCCGATTTGACCGCGGAAACGATCCGGAGCGGCTTTCAGCAGCTGAAGGACGGCTCCGATTTCGACAATCTGACCAGAGCCGCAAGAGCCCGGAGCGAAGCGGACTGGATCATCGGGATGAACGGCTCCCGGGCGTTTACGACCAAGCATAACGTGCTTTTGTCCGTCGGACGGGTTCAGACTCCCGTGCTGGCGCTCATTTACGACCGTCAGAAGCTTATCGAAGATTTCTCTTCTTTGAAATTTTACGAGGTGGAGGCGTTTTTCACCCAGGAGCAGACGGACTACCGCGGATTGTGGCAGGGAGAGCGTATTACCGACCCGGCCAAGGCCGAGGGCATTGCAGCCAAAGTCAAAGGAAAACCGGCACGGATCGCGTCTTACGAAGTTAAAGATACGAAGGAATATCCGTTCAAACTGTATGATTTGACGCTTCTTCAGCGGGAGTCCAATGCGAAGCTCGGTTTTTCGGCCAAAAAAACGCTGGACGTGGCTCAGGCGCTCTACGAGAAGCACAAAGTCATTTCGTACCCGAGAACGAACTCGAACTACGTGACGGAGCAGAATATCCCCGAGATGCACAAAACGCTGTCGGCTCTCCAGGGAACGGCCTACGACGAGCAGGTCCGCCAGGCGAACCGGAATCTGGTTCACAAAAACAATAAAGCGATTTGCAACCCGTCCAAGGTAGAGGACCATCACGCGATTTTGCCGACCGGCAAACGGGCGAACGGGCTGTCGGCGGATGAGCAGAAGGTGTACGATCTGATCGTGCGCCGGTTTTTGTCGCAGTTTTATCCGGCGGCCGAATATAAGGTGCATACCGTTCTGACGGAAGTGGAAAAAGAAACGTTCAAGACGACCGTCAAGGAGCTGCTGCAGCTCGGCTGGAAAGTGCTGTACCCGGAATCCAAGAAAGACGGCAAACGCGGAAAAACGAAGGATGACAAAGGAAAAGAAGAGGAAGAGGCTGAGGAAGAAGAAACGTCCGAGCCGTTTTCCCTGAACGCTTCTCTCGGCGCACACTGCAGGGATGCGGCCGCCAAGGAGAAAGAGACCCAGCCGCCCAAAGCTTTTACGGAAGGCACGCTGCTGAAGGCGATGGAAAGCGCCGGCAAGCAGATCGAAGATGAAGAGCTGCGCGACGCGATGAAAGATTCCGGTCTCGGGACTCCCGCTACCCGCGCGGCGACCATCGAGCGCCTGAAGCACGTCGGCTACGTCACGATGCAGGGCAAGCGCATCACGCTGACGCCCAAAGGGCGGACCGCCGTGGAGCTTATCCGCGCGGCGGGCGTGGAGCTGCTCACTTCGCCGGAGATGACGGGCCAGTGGGAACGCCGGCTCAATGAAATCTCACGCGGGCAAGCGTCCGATGAGACGTTTATGCGAAACGTCAAAAAGTTCGCCACGCTCATCGTCGAGAAGGTCCGCGTCCAGAACCGCGCGGCGAGAACCGCCTTCGAGGGCGACGAGCCCGCCGGAAAAGCGGGCGGACGGGCCGCGTCCGGCAGGACACGCCGGAGCGCCAAAGCCGGCGGCACGGACGGCGCCGCTGCGGCAGCCGCGCCTGGGACGCGCGCAGCGGCGGGCACAGCGGCCCGCGGAAGCGGCACTGGGGCAGCCCGGGCGGCTTCGGGCCGGAGCGGAGCTGCCGCCGGCAGCGCGGGACAGGCGCGCGTGCGGGAGACGGCGGGAGGCGCGGCTGACATGCCGGCGCAGAGCTCCCGCCCCGCAGCGGGACAAGCGGCGGGCCGGGGAGCTCCGGCTGCCGCTAAACCGGCGGACGGGCCGCGCGTGGTCGGAACCTGTCCGCGGCCGGGCTGCGGCGGAACCATTTTTATGGGTAAGAAAGGGTATGGCTGTTCGCATTACAAGACCGGCTGTACCTTCGTGATCTGGAAGGAAAGCTTCGGACGGAGCCTGACGGATGCCCAGGTGAAGGCGCTTCTGGAAAAAGGCAAAACCGCCAAGCTCAAACTGGAACGGCAGGGCGGAGAGGAAGTTTCCGCCAGGCTTGTGCTTGCCGATCCCACGACCGGAAGACTGGAAACGGAGGAATAGGAAGGAGACGAGGCTATGACGATCTTGAAAAACGACTGGGCGGAATTGCTGTCGGAGGAGTTCGAAAAACCGTATTATCTGAAACTTAGGGAGTTTCTGAAGGGAGAATACGCCGAACGGACGATTTATCCGGAGATGCACGATATCTTTAACGCCCTGCACTATACGGCGTTTAAGGACGTAAAGGCGGTTATTTTGGGACAGGACCCTTATCACGGCCCCGGTCAGGCGCACGGCCTGAGCTTTTCCGTCAAACCGGGCGTACCCGCCCCGCCTTCGCTTAAAAACATGTTCAAGGAAATGAAAGAAGATATCGGCTGTCCTCTCCCGGCAACGGGGTATTTGAAGCATTGGGCCGACCAGGGCGTGCTCCTTCTAAACACGGTGCTGACGGTGAGGGCCGGCGAAGCGAATTCCCACAAGGGCAAAGGGTGGGAGCTTTTTACGGATAAAGTCATCGAGACGCTGAACCGCAAAGAGACGCCCGTTCTTTTTATTTTGTGGGGAAGCCACGCGCAGTCCAAAACGCAGCTCATCGACTTGAACCGGCACGGCGTCATCAAAGCTCCTCATCCGAGCCCGCTTTCCGCCCACCGGGGATTTTTCGGCAGCAAGCCTTATTCCAAAGCCAACGCATGGCTTACGGAGCAGGGAATCGAGCCGATTGACTGGTGCCTGCCGGAATAAACGGGAGGGCAAGTAAAACGCACTTTTAGATTTATGTTTATACAGGAAAAAGCTTATCCGGACAAGCCGTCAATCGAAAGCCGCGCGCATGCGCGGTTTTTTGTTGGTTTCGATGGGGAAAAATCCGGGAAGATTTACAGGGATTCTTAAGCCTTCGCATGAAGGCTTTTTTTGTTGCGGATTTATCGGCGCTCGGGATTTTAGGTTGACAAAAAGAGGAAGGGGGTTTATCTTTGGTCTAAAGGTTTAAATGTTTAAACATATAAACTAATAAAATGATAAACATCATTAACGATCCTACGGAGGTTTTTCTTATGACAACACAGGAAACGTCACGCGTCTTAATCATTCAAGGGCATCCCGACCGGGAGAGCTATTGCACCGCTTTGGCGGAATCGTACCGCAAGGGGGCAATCGCAGCCGGAGCGGAAGTCCGTTTCGTCCAGATCGGCGATCTCGATTTCAATCCGAATCTGGCTTACGGGTACAGAAAGCGGACGGAACTGGAGCCCGACCTGCTTGGAATTCAGGAGTCGATCCGTTGGGCGAATCATGTCGTGTTCGTGTATCCGACCTGGTGGTGGACCATGCCCGCGCTTCTCAAAGGGATGATCGATCGGGTATTTCTACCGGGCTTCGCTTTTAAGTACAAGAGCAAGGACTCCCTTACCTGGGAAAAGCTGCTTAAAGGGAAGAGCGCCCGCCTCCTTGTGACGATGGACACTCCCGTATGGTATTATCAGACTATAAGCGGAAGTCCCGGCCACAAGGCGATGAAGAAGGGGACCCTCGAATTCAGCGGATTTAAGCCGGTACGTGTCACAACGCTCGGATCGCTCAAATTATCCACGGCGAACAAGCGGAAATCCTGGCTGGACAAAGCCGAGAAGCTCGGCCGCAAGCTGATTTAGGTATCCTCTTCCCACGTCGCTCCGGCCGCATCGATGAAGAAAGATGTGATCGTATGAGCGAAACAACTGAACGGACTACAATGGAATACTTCGAGGAGTGCACGAATCTGTTCCGGACACTGGGAGACCCGGCCAGACAACAGATTATTCTGCTGCTCGGCAAACACGGACCCATGAACGTCAAGAGCATCACGGAGCATTCGCATCTGTCGAGGCCGGCCATTTCGCATCATCTGAAACTGCTCAAGCAGGCGGAGATCGTTACGATCCGTCAGCAGGGCACCGAAAAATACTATGCGCTCGATGCCGGATCGGCCATGAAACTCATGAAAGATCTTATCGCGGCATTCGAAAAAGAATGCCCGCCGGAAGCGGCGGGCGGGGAAGAAAGAGCAGGGCAGCCTTGCGAAGGCGGCACCGCTGCCGAACGTTAGATGCCTTACAATACATGCCCCCGGAGAATGCAAAGGGTTTCGGAAGCGTGGCAAGAAAGCGGGAAAGTCCAGTAAGTCCAGCAGGGCGGCAGTGCTTCGGATGAGAAGTAAGGAAGCAGCTCCCTGATCCCGGCCTGTTCACCGCCCCGGATCAGATCAGAAACATCGCGACGACTGTCGTGACGGCCAGACCGATCACCACCGGCTTCAAGTTCCGCCGGGCCAGCTCGAAAGGATCGACGCCGCAGATGGCGGCGGCGGGAATAAGCGCCCACGGGATGAGCGTGCCGCCTCCGACCCAGATGGCCGCCACTTGGCCCAGAGCCGTCAAGGTAGCGGCTCCCGCGCCGAGTGCGGAGGAGAACAAGTGGGCAACCGAGCCGGCCAGCGAGATGCCGGAGAAGCCCGATCCGTCCAGCCCGGTGATGGCGCCCACGGCTGTCAGCGTGACGGCGCTTGCGGCCGGATGAACGGGCACGGTCTGGGCCAGCGCCAGTCCGAGATCGTTCACGATCCCGTGCGAGGAGGCGGGCAGGACATGCCCGTACAGCTCGGTAAGAGCCGCGTCGCCGAGGTAAAAGAAGGCGGCGATCGGAATGACGGGACCGAATACCTTAAAGCCGAAATGAAATCCGCCCACCAGGTATGAGGTCGTTTTGCCGAATCCGCCCCGGCGGTGGGCCATGAGCGAGACGAGCAGCAGGATGAGGGCGGCTGTCCCGCCGATCAGCGCGGTCGCCTCCCCTCCCTGGAGGTTCAGCTCGAACATGGCCGCAATGTCGGCCGCGAACAGCAGAGGGATCGCGACCGCAAGAGCCAGGCGCTTCCCGCCGGTCAGCAGCTTCCCGGCGGAAGAAGCGCCGCCGATGACGGGAGCGGGCGGCTTGATGGCGCTTTCCGGCTTCAAAGCTCCGCTTCTCAAATCGCGCCGCAGGAACCAGAAAGCCGCCGCGGTCGTGACGGCTCCCATCACGGCGACGAGCGGGACGGAAGCTTCCATGACGCTTCCGACAGGAAGCCCGGCGGCGTCGGCGGTCAGCTTCGGCGCGGCCTGGATGACATAGTCGCCGGAAAGCGCGATGCCGTGGCCAAACAAGTTCATGGCCACGGCCGCCCCGATGGCCGGCAGACCGGCCCTAACCGCCGCCGGAAGAAGCACGGCCCCGATCAGGGCAACGGCCGGGGACGGCCAGAAGAAACACGAAACGGTCATCATGACGATGCCGATGATCCAGAAGGCCGCTCCCGGGCTGCGGATGAGCTTCGCCGCGGGAGATATCATCGTGTCGCTGACGCCGGACAGCGATAGAACCTGGCTCATGCCGACAATGACCGAGATGACGAGAATGGTCGGCAGAAGCTCCTTCATCGCATAGATGAGGCTGGAGAATATACCTCCGACCGATTGAGGAAGCGAGCCGGTAGCGGCAAGGCCCAGCACGAAAATGCCGATCAGACAAACCGGCGTCGTATCTTTGCGAAACAGCATAAACCCGATAATCAGGGCGATAAAACATACATAAACGATATGCAGACCCACCAGTTCCACACTCACGGGAATCCCTCCGTCTTGGGCTTACATCCTGTAGTGCTACAGCTTATGCAGGTCCAGTATGAAAGTTCCCGGCCGGTCCCGGCCCGGCAGAGGACAAAAAGAAACCCCCTCGTCCGAGGGGGTTTTTAGCAGTTCATAAGAATCCGTTATTTATCGTCTGAAAGTTGTTCCTGCTATTTAAATAGGGTCGATTTGTAGGTTATGTAGGGTCAGCTTCATTTCATCTCTATCTATACGGGTTTACTGGCTTGCTTAGTTAGGCTGCTCTTCCGCGCTTTCCATTTTGGCGCTGAATTCGCATTTTTCTCTTGAGTAGATCGTTGTACAGCTATTGAGGCTCGAACGGATTTTCACCTGGTCCTGGTTGTACTTTTCGATAAAACCTCGTCCGATTTGGACATACACATCGTTGTGATCCATTCCCCAGATGTAGACTTCAGTCTGCGAGAGTGCTGCGGCGAACAATTCGACATCCATTTCCAACAGTTTCGTTCCATAAATCATCTCATCGTACACCCCAACTCCATAGTAAATCGTATTTCTATCGTTCCTACTAGTATAGACAGGCCGGGACTTCCAATAATCACACACCCTGGCAGTTTTTTTTGTCCGGAATCAGTTTCTTTTGTCAAAAATCGCGGGATTCGCTACAATCAGAGAAGGTTAGACAGCAGGTTAACGGATAAAGGGGAAAAAAGCATGAAATTCGAAGTGGAATTTATCTCATTTTTTGTCATACGCGAAGAAGGGACGGGCAAGGCTTACCGTCACTTTCAGACTTTGGACGGGGACGCTTACGAAGGCAGCGCGCTGGAACAGTTTCTGGGCGGCGAGTTTGCCCGGCTTGCCAAGCGCAAGGTGGAGCGCAATCCGCAGTCCGAGCAGGTTCCGACCAAAATCGGACGCTTTATAACGGAGCCGGGATGCGGACTTGAAACGAATCCGAACTACAATATGTTCGCTAGACTGCGCGGCGCATCTTCCCGGGAGGATTTCCTGAAAGAAAGCGACGAACTGGCAAGAGCCTACATTCAGACGAGTTCGGTGCGCAGCGGAGCGCTTATCACGGCCAGCGCCAAGCTGCCGCAGTACTTTGACGAGCCGTTCGTGTTCGTGATGAAATGCGATTTCGAGCCCAAAATCGCCCGGATTACGGACGAATCCAGCCTGCTTCACGAAGTGGAAATGGCGATCAACGCGAAAAATATGAAAGCGATCCAGTATCCGTATATGCCGGAGGTCGGTATGTTGGAAGACTGGGAGCTAAAGATCCATCAGCCTTCGCACGCCAAATATTTCGAGGATTTGCTGAAATTCGTGGAGTATGAAAAATCCATGCCCGAACTGCTTAATCATCAGGTGGTCAACCTGGTGCAGCAGCATATCGAGCAGACGCTCGAAGCCCATCCCGAGCAGAAAGAGGCGGAGGAACGGGATCTTGAACTTTGGGCCGCAAGCGAGAAGCGGGAACTGCAGGAGAAGTGGGCGCCGGAGCTTGTCATGGAGGCCGCCAACTTTCTGGTGGAACAGCAGCCCGATTTGGGCATGACCTTTAAGCTCGATCATCTGACGGTAAAAGGAAAGCTGGCGGATTACGGAAGGAAAGTTCATTTTGCCAAGTTCGGGGACCGGTATGTCGTACTGCTTAGCGGCAGTTCCCTTCATTTCGAGAAGGGGGTTTCACCCGTGGAGCTTCTTCAGCCTGAAGATATCCAGTCCGTCCTGGCCCGCCTTGAGCGCGAAGCCGCCGAGGACGCCGAAGGCGGAGATTTTTAAAAGACGCGTACGTCCGGTTCGGGTGTGGTAAAATAAGGATTATGGCTAGGGAGTTGATGAGCTGTGGGAATTTTGGACGGTTTATTGGGAAACGCCTCGGAGATGTCTCCGGAGAAGCTTCAAAAGGAACTGGAGCCGTTTCTCATCCAGGGAGAGCAAGTGCAGGTCGCGTACAAAATTATCCGGGACGGTTTCGTATTCACGAACAAACGCCTGATTCTTATCGACAAACAAGGGGTGACGGGGTCCAAGGTCGAATATATGTCCGTGCCCTACAAAAGCATTATCCGGTTTGCAAAAGAAAGTGCGGGGACGTTCGATCTGGATGCCGAGCTTAAAATCTGGCTGTCGAGCACGCACGAGCCTATCGTCAAGAAGTTTAACAAAAGCGCCAACATCAATGACGTGTACGCGATGCTGAGCCGTTATGTTTTAGGATAAAACGCATAAATAAGAAAAGCCTTCCGGCCCGAATGGCCGGAGGGCTTTTTTTTGGCGTGAAGACGGAATCCTGCGGAGAAAAGAAGTTACTCCCCTAAAACGTTTTCGGGCTTCGGTTGGGGACCTTTGCCGTCGGCCAGCTTGTCGCCGAACTGGTCGAGTCTGCCCGGATGACTGGCCGGACCGCGATTTTTGGGCTTGCTGTTTCTTCCTGCCATGGAATCCACCTCCGGCTATTAGTTTGCTTGCAGGGGAAGCAATTCATGCACCGGCAAAGGCGGGATAGGGAGAAAAATAGCGAAGGGACGCACGCGAAAAATGGCGTACGATTCTAACTATACAAATTGTATTTATGTTGATACAATATGTATCAAGCAATCTATTAATCTCTCATGACGGCAAAAACAGGAGGTAGGGAATGGGAGGAGCGATGAAACGGTTTTCGCATCCTTTGGAACCGCAGCTTGTGCGGGTCAACAAAAATTTATACATCAGCCGGGGAGACCCGCAGTATTTCGATAAAGTCATCCGCTATGCCGATAAAACGTCTCCCGAAGCCCATTTTCGGATGGGAGAGCGTGCAAGGGAGCAGGGAAACTTGTCCAGGGCGCTTTTTCATTATCAAGAAGTGATGAAAACGTACCCTTCCCCGTATTACTCTGACGCTAACCGTGCTGTGCATGAACTGGCGAAGCGGGAGGAAAGCGACCTGGCGGAAGTCCGGAAGGAGCTGGAGGCGGCGACAGGAAGCAAATTCAACAAGTTTTTGCGGACATTTCTTTACGCGCTTATCGTTATCAATCTTATTCTGCTGGCCGTTCTTCTCTCAGGAGATGGGGGCAAGAAGACCGCTTCCGCCGCGGAAAACGGACCTCCCTCAAGTTATGAATCGCATGCAGTACAGCCTCAACAAGGAAGCAGCTTCTCGCCGGAAGCTGCTTCTTTACGCCCGGAGGCGTTTTCGGGGGTGGAAGCGGACGAGCGGCCTTATCTTATGCGGGTTGCCCCTGACACGGACAATGTCCGCACGGAGGCTTTACTCCGGCTGGAAATGGAGCAGCTTATCGGACGGAATCCGCAGAAAAGCCGGGTCATTTACGGAATCCGCCAAAGGGACAGCGCCGCGGATTTTTCGGCGGATCCGGCAGCGGGACAAGCGTTCCCGGCCGGTGGGCCCGCCGAATTGGAGAACGCTTTCGTTATGGCGCAATATGTACCGGAGATTCGAAAAACCGTGGAGGTCACCTATCTGGATGAGGGTGCTCCGCGCGCCGAAGTGCTGACGCGGATAGGGACCCAGCTCATCCGGACGGCGCTCCGGACCTACGCCGCGGACCATGGCGGGAAATTTCCGGGGAGCCTGGACGAGCTGGTCCGGGACTATCCCGGAAATTACCTCAGCTTCGTGCCGCGGGAAGCCGTGACGGGCTCCATCCGGGTGAGCCCGTCCTACGACGGCGGTGGCGGGTGGGTTTACCGGCCCGCCGCAGGAGACGCGGGTTCGGCCTTGACGCCGAACCTGCCGGGAGCCTCGCTTGCGGGCGTCCAGCCACCCGCAAGCGCTGCCGCACAGGCGAACGTTCCGTTCGAGCCTGTGCGGGTGACGGTGATCAAGCGGGAGCACCGCTTGATCTTGACTGCCGGAGGCGCGGTGCTGGAGGCCCGCGCCGGGATCGGCCGTCCGGAGTCGCCGACGCCGGACGGCACGTTCGCCGTGCGGGAGCGGGTGATCGCTCCCGCGGGCAGGACGCCGGGCGTGTACGGCGCCGCGGCGCTTGGGCTCGGCGCCGTCGCGGTGCACGGCACGGCGGATGCAGCGTCTGTCGGCGCGGCGCGCTCGCTCGGCTGCATCCGGCTCGGCGATGCCGACATGCTGGCGCTTTTCGCGCTCGTGCCGAAGGGCAGCGCGGTCCGCATCGCGGATACTGCGTCCGCAGCAGGTGCCGGCTCCGCATCCGCGGCCGATGGGGCCTCTGCCTCGGCAGGGGCGGCTGCGAAAGGCTCGGCTGCCGTCGGCAGCTTGGACCTCGCGACCGCAGCCGCGGCGCTGAGACCGCCGGCAGCGCCTGCCGTGTGGGAGTCCGCTCCGGCGGGGACTGTGTTCCACTGGCTGGGCTGACCGCCCCGGTCAGGCGGCTGTGCTGCCGTTGGCAGCCTGGACCTCGCGGCCGCAGCCGCGGCGCTGAGACCACCAGCAGCGCCTGCCGTGCGGGAATCCGCCCCGGAGGGGGCCTTGTTCCACTGGCTGGGCTGATGCCTCCGGTCAGGCGGCTGTGCGCGGAGGGGGAAGTTTCCGTGCCGGGCCCTTTGTATTTCTTGCCCGCATCCCCTACAATAGGAGGGACAGGTAACGGAAACGAACTGGTTCTATAGCACAGCCTTATAGCGGCAGAAGTTTCCGGACAGCCCAACATCCGGGAGGAACTCATCATGCTTATTATGAACGAGAAAATAAAAGCGGCAGAGGTCGAGCTTACGGGATTAAACGGGGAAAAGCTCGGAGTCCTGACGAGGGAAGAAGCGCTGAAGCTGGCGAAGGAAGCAGGCGCCGATCTGGTCTGCACGTCATTGATGAGCAGCCCTCCGCCATGCAAGCTTGCCGCACGAGGAACGGCGAAGCAAGCGGCCCAGAAAGACAAGCAGGCGGCCCGCCGCCAAGACATGCCGCTGAAAGTGAAAGAGCTGAGGCTCACCGTGCACATCGAAGACCACGACTACGAAACAAAGCAGAGACAGGCCGAGAAGCTTCTGGCTTCCGGGAACGCCGTGCAGCTTGTCGTCCGCATCCAGGGCAAAGAAGGACCGAAAGCGAAGGAACTTCTGGAACGGCTGGTTAAGGATCTCTCGAGCGCCGGTATGAAAGAAACGAACATTCAGGTCAGCGGCAAGCAGGCGGCGGTCCGGGTTAATCCGCTGTAACACATTCTGCTCCGGTGCGCCTCCGGCCCCGCGGGCAGAAACAAAAGAGCAGTCTCCCGATTCGGGCAGACTGCTCTTTTGCCGTTTACATCTGCCCGATCCAGTCAGGGCGGGCAACTTGTTTCCAGCGGGCGCGGATCGCTTCCAGCTCTTCCCGGGGAAGCGGACCCTGACCGGCCAGGCGCGCGTTCTGGACCCAGCGGCCGGGCTTGCTCGTACCGACGATTACCGTCGAGACGTCCGGTACCGATAAGGTGAAGCGCAGCGCTTTTCCGATGGAATCTTCCAGATCCCCGTTCAGAAAATCATACTGCAGTTCCTGGAGCCGGTCCCAGTATGTATGCTGATACGGACTTTGGGGCTTTTGGCCGGTCCGCCACGCCGCATTGGCGATCGGGCGTTTGACCGTGACGCCCATGCCTCTTTGGGCCGCTTCAGGCAGCGTCAATTGGATCGCTTCCTGATCCGCGATATTGAGTGAAGTTTCGAGCGAATCGAATACTCCCGTCCGGATCGCGTACAGAGCCGCTTGATGATCCCCGCTGTAGCCGATATAACGCGTTTTGCCTTGTTCTTTGGCCCTTTTTAGAACTTCGATGACTTCACCCCGCCGCAAAATTTCTTCGGAGCAGCTGTGAAGATGGATCACATCCACATAATCCGTATGAAGCCTTTTCAGACTGCGGTCGATACTTTGCTCCAGCAGCCTCGGATCCCAATCCTCAAAATCCAGGCCGGAGGCATGACCGCATTTCGTAAACAGATAATAATCGTCCCGCCGGTGCGAGACTGTTTTACCGATCAGCTCTTCGCTCGTTCCGTAGCATTCGGCGGTGTCGATGAGATTCAGCCCGGCGTCCAGCGCCGTACCGAGCAGCTTTTCGGCCACCGCCGTTTCCACTCCCTCCAGTCCGATTTCCGCCGCTCCGAGGCCAAGCATGCTTACCTTCATGTCCGTTTTGCCGTAAGAACGTTTTTCCATCCTGCCACCAGCTCCTTTCCCATACGATTACCCGGGTAAACGTACGGTAAATCCTTTTTTCTGCAAGGGTCAAAAGAACAACAGCTTCACCCGGGATAGGTGAAGCTGTTTGCAGAGTCGCGCCGATCACTGCAATCGACGGGTCCGGCGTAAACCGAAAGCCAGGTTTACTTCAGGTTTTCGGGGTTCAGGCATTCCAGTTCGGAAATAACGAAACGTCCGTCCTTGCGGATTAGGACATCGTCAAACCAGATTTCGCCGCCGCCGTATTCGGGACGCTGGATAAGCACGATATCCCAGTGAACGGAAGAACGGTTGCCGTTGTCGGCGATTTCATAAGCTTGTCCCGGCGTAAAGTGAATGGAACCGTCGATTTTTTCATCGAACAAAGTGTCTTTCATCGGGTGCAGAATGTACGGGTTCACGCCGATAGCAAATTCACCGATATAACGCGCGCCTTCATCCGTATCCAGAATTTCGTTCATGCGGGCGGAGTTGTTGCTCGTCGCTTCCACGATTTTTCCGTTTTCGAATTTGAGGACGACATTCTCGAAAGAAGTACCGGAATATACGGTAGGCGTATTATAGGAAATGACACCGTTTACCGTGTTGAGTACGGGTGCCGTATACACTTCGCCGTCGGGAATGTTGCGCTTGCCGCAGCATTTGATCGCCGGAATGTCTTTGATGGAGAACGAAAGATCGGTTCCCGGAGAAACAAGGCGGACCTTGTCCGTACGGTTCATAAGCTGAACCAGGGGTTCCATGGCCGTTTCCATTTTGCTGTAATCGAGGTTGCACACCTGGAAGTAGAAATCCTCGAACGCTTCGGTGCTCGTGTTGGCCAGTTGGGCCATGGAGCCGTTCGGATAGCGCATAACGCACCATTTCGTGTGGTTGACACGCTGGTTCGTCACCGGTCTGGAATACACGCTCATGTACAATTTCAAGCGGTCTTCCGGCACGTCTGCGGTTTCCGTTACGTTGTCCCCGGCGCGTACGGCCACGTAAGCCTGCATTTCTTTCATGCGGCTCAGTTCGATCTCGGCTTTTTTCTCCAGCGTTTCGCGTGTGGCGCCGAGCATCATGCTGCGGTTGATCGCCGGATCGCGCAATTCGACGATAGGGTTGCCGCCGACGGCGTACACTTCTTCGATAAAGCATTTTGCAAGCTCAGGATCTTTGACGCCGATCAGCTCGATCAAAATATTTTCGCCCGGCTGAAGTTCAACCGAATAGCGGATAATGTTGCGTGCAAACGTAACCATTCTTGGATCTCTCATGGGCAGGAACTCCTTCTATGTAAAAAATTTCAGTACGGAGTACTGAAGACAAGCTTCTTCCCATTATAGTACATTTTGGGGATGTGTAGAAGACGGCTCCAAAAATAGTGATTAAACTGGAACATGTATTCTTCTAATGGTCAATTAATTTAGGCGGCCGCATGTCCGGGAGGACGGTGTGTTCATCCGTATCGTTTCGGGTAAAATGAAAGCAAGTATGAAATGCTAAACGAAAAAACGGCCGCAAGGAGGCGAAGACAAGTGGCGAGAGGAAATACAATGGTACCGTTCGGGTATGAAGAAGAGCCGCCCGCTCAGCGGGGGACGCTGCTCGTTTTCGAAACGTTCGAAGACTGGTCGGAACAGGAAGCCGGGATGGTGGCAGTGATTGCGGATGAGCGCAAATTCAGGAAAGTCGTCTTTTACCCCCAGCACGAAGAAAGCTTGAAACGGATGGGCGTTCCCTGCGCGGCCGCTTATCATAAACGGGTGAAATTGCTGGAAGAACTGCTCCGGGACAAACCTCCGGAACGATACACGGTGGACACGTGGGAAGGCAAGCGCAAGAAATATACTCCTGTCGACACGTCGCTCCGGTTTTTGAACGATAAATACGCCAGCCCTTATTTTGTCATGATGAACGATCGTTATGCAGCGGAGTTTGCGGGGTACAAAGGCTTTGACGAATGGATCCGCAAAGTCAGGCTGATCGTCTGGAAACGGTTCGGTGTGCCGCTGCCGGGCAAGCTGCTGGCTTACGGGGAACGTCTGGACTTTATCGGGGAAAACGGGGAAAGCGTTGAAGCCTAAAAAAATTAACCGGGGGTCGATTCACAAGCGTTCCAGCCGATGGTACAATAGTCGGGTGTTTTCAATAGGCTGGGAGGTTTAACATCATGAACGTATCGTCGGTTAAGACGATGAGTCCGACACGCCGCCTGGTACTTCTGCTGCTGGTTGTCATCATTTCCGGTTTAAGTCAAGGACTTCTGCTTCCGCTGCTGACTATCCTGCTGGAGCAGACAGGCGTTTCGTCGGGAGTTAACGGGTTTAACGCCGCTGCCATGTATATCGGCAGTTTTGCGTCCATGTTCGTCGTCGAACGGATTCTGCTCTCGCTCGGGTATAAAAAAATTCTAATTCTCGGAATTGCCATGGAGACGGTGGCTATTTTGCTGATTCCCGTATGGGGGAATCTTACGTTCTGGTTTATTCTGCGGTTCATTATCGGATTCGGGAATTCCATCCTGCATTACACGACGCAGCTTTGGATTCTGACTTCGGCGCCCCAGGAACGCCGGGGCCGCTATATTTCCTACTACGGCATGGCGTACGGAGTCGGATTCAGTATCGGTCCTGCGGGCATCAATCTGCTCGCGCTCGGTTCGTACGCGCCGTTTTTGACGGTGGCGGCGTTTTATACGGTCGTTATTCTGCTGCTGCAAAGGCTTCCCGACCAGAAAGTGCAGTCGGACGGGAAGGAATCACCCGCCCAGAAGCGTTACGGCAAGGCGGCCAAAATCGCCTGGTTCGCGCTTATCCCGACCTTCCTGTACGGCTATACCGAAGCGGTGCTGAACAGCAGCTTCCCGCTTTACGGTCTGCGGCTCGGACTCAGCGATACGTCGGTATCCATGCTGCTTCCGCTGGTCGGCTTCGGCGGGCTGATTCTCCAGCTTCCGCTCGGCATGCTTAGCGACAAAATCGGCCGAAAGCCCGTGCTGCTGGCTGCCGCCGCGATGGGTGCCGCCGCGTTCCTCGCGGTGCCGTTCGCCGGAGATTCCGTCTGGGGAATCGGCCTTCTTCTGCTGACGGCGGGAGGCATGATCGGTTCCTTCTTCTCGCTGGGACTCGCGTACGCGGCCGATCTGCTTCCGCGGGAGCTGCTGCCGTCGGCCAACGTGATCGGCTCGATTCTGTTCAGCATCGGCAGCGTGGTGGGGCCCAATCTGGGAGGGCTCGGCATCCAGTATATCTCCTTGAGCAGCCTTTTCTTCCTGCTCGGTTCCGTATACGTCTTGTTCGTCCTTACGGGACTTACGATCCGGAACCGGGGAAAGGGGAGAGCCGACGGGGGAATCCGGGAGGCGTAAAGCTCCCCGCGTGCTGCCTGCCGGTGGGCATGCTTCCGGCTGCCGGCGGCCTCGGCATCCGCGCCGAGATCCGACCGTCAGGGCGGGTTGTCCGCCTACTGTTATAGCATGCGCGGCCCGCAAGTTTGATTACAAATTTTATCTCAAACGAAGCATGCTCCTTTTCCAACCCAAAAAGAAAGACCCGGACACAGCCGAGGCTGAATCCGGGTCTTTTTCGTGCGTCCGCGTGCTACCGCCGCTTTTTCAAGCCAGCTTATAGCAATCTTCGGGTTAAACTAGGTTGATAAAAAGCTGCAAAGCGTAAGTGGTAGCGGTGCTTCGAACTTAGTTAAGATCCGTCAGAAGCGTGTCCATATAGCTTTCCGTCAGCGTCGTGAGCAGGCGTATGCCGATCTCGTTTTCTCCGCCTTCGGGAATGATGATGTCCGCATACTTCTTGGACGGCTCGATAAAAGCGTCGTGCATCGGTTTTACCGTCGTGATGTATTGGTCGACAACCGATTCCAGAGAGCGGCCTCTTTCATTCGTATCCCGCAAAATGCGGCGCAAAATCCGGACGTCCGGGTCCGTGTCGACAAACACTTTGATGTCGAGCGCTTTGCGGAGATGCTCGTCCGTCAGGACGTGAATGCCTTCGATGACAATGATCGGTGTGCCTTGGATGAGCAGCGTGTCCGAAGAACGGGCGTGCTGTGTAAAATCATATATCGGGACCTGAATCTCGCGGCCTTTCCGAAGCTCGCCGAGATGTTTCAGCAGAAGTTCGTTTTCAAAAGCGTTGGGATGATCGTAATTGATTTTCGCGCGTTCATCCATGGACAGGTCGCTGCGGTCCGCGTAGTAATTATCCTGGCAAATAAGTGTGACGTTTTTCGTTCCGAGCTCGTCTATGATCGAACGGGCGACCGTTGATTTCCCCGAACCGGTTCCCCCGGCTATCCCAATGACTAACATAAATTATGAAGGCCCTCCCTGTTCAGCGCCCTTTAAGATAAGGCCGGCGCTTTATATACCCTGAATAGTTTATCATAATGTAGAATTTTTTCAAAAAGAAAAAGCTCCTTTCGGAGCGTAAATCACCGGACTTGCTTCGGCGTGTGGTAATGATCTTCGTTTGCTTCCAAATCCTGCTTGGCCTGGTGAAGCTGTTCGATCGTCTGCTGGAGCTGCTGGCCGTACCGATCCCCGTCGAACGATGAGATTTGGGCTTGCGCTTCGGCTACCTGCCGCTTGGCGGAACCCAGTTTGGCCTGTGCCCGCTGAATCGCATTCGGATCGGCCTGTGTAATGGCCCCCTGAAGCTCGTGCTCCGCTTCCTGCGCCGCCAGAATGGCCGCGTCCGCCGCCTCGACGGCATGCCGGATAAACTGCTGATGCTGCTGACTTTCTACCATGCGTGAACAACCTCCTTTTTCTATACGATGTACATTCTTGGGCAGATTCATTCGGTTATTTCCCGAAGCTGAACTATTTCCTGGGTAAGCGCAAAATTCGACACAATATTCTGAAAATTTAAATGAGATCTTCAGTTCATGGACAGCCGTTATGGAGTGACGTAATTTGGGCACCCTACGAAAGATAACGACAGCGGAGGTGAATGTGCAAATGCCGTTCAACAAATCGACCAAGATTGACGACAAACAGAACAAAAGCCGGCTGAAATCAGAAGCTGTGACCTTAAATTCGCGCAAAGCGTCGGAGTATCCACCGAACTTAAACGAAATTAATAAAAATGAATCGTAGCATGTCAGGCTGAATCGAAGCACATGTTCACTGGTTTAAAAGGACGCTGTTCCCGCTGAGGGCAGCGTTTTATTTTTACATGAAGGAAAGCGGATTTGACAGGGAAAGCACGTGACACCCTACAAACCCCGGCAAATTCTGGTAAAATCAGGATGGGCGCCGTTTTGTTTAGCGGTAAAATTGTAGTATGCTAATCATAATGGAACGAGAGATATAGAGGGAGGGGCAGAAATGGCTTCACTTGGTTTGGTGCTTGAGGGTGGAGGAATGCGCGGGGTCTATACCGCGGGAGTCCTTGAGTATTTAATGGAGAAGGAATGGTATGTTCCTTACGTAATCGGCGTTTCTGCCGGCGCTTGCAATGCGGCATCGTATCTTTCCCGGCAGCCCGGGCGCAATAAGAAAGTGACGATCGGTTTCATTACCGACCGAAGATATATCAGTTACCGCAACCTGTTCCGGGAAAAGAGCATCTTCGGAATGGATTTTATTTTCAATGAAATACCGAATAACCTGGTTCCTTTCGATTTTCAGACGTTTTACGGGGAAAGCCATGAACTTGTGATCGGAACGACGGATGCCGTAAGCGGAGAAGCTGTCTTTTTCCGCAAAAACGAAGCGCCCGAAATGTCGCTGTCGCTAATCCGGGCATCAAGCTCGCTTCCGTTCGTTTCCCAGCCGGTGCTGTATCAGGAAAGAACGCTGTTTGACGGCGGAATCACGGCGCCCATTCCGATTCATCAGTCGATACAAGACGGGAACGAACGCAATATCGTGGTGCTTACCCGTCCGAAGGGGTACCGGAAGAAACCGTTCAAGCAGCAGTGGCTGGCCCAGCGGTTTTATCCGGCCTACCCGGGTCTTGTCCGCGCCATGGTGGAACGCAGCCTCGTCTACAACCGGACGCTGGACGAAATCGAGCGGCTGGAGCGGGAAGGCAAGGTCATCGTGATCCGGCCGTCAACTCCGTTCAAGGTAGGGCGGATGGAGAAGGATTCATCGAAGCTCGAAGCCCTGCACGATCTGGGCTACAAAGATGCCGCGGAAGTGAAAGGAAAATTGCGGGAGTGGCTGTCTTAGCGGACAAGGTGATGACCGTCATCTGGACAAATGGGGGCCGTATGCTATAATAGACCCAGAAATGCACGACAACCGAATAAGACGCAGGGGTGCTGGAATCGGCCGGCTGAGATTGTATCCCATAAAGATACTGACCCTTACACCTGATCTGGATAATGCCAGCGTAGGAAACCGTACGGATACTACCCGACTTTATGTGCGTTCCCGATCAGGGGGCGCTTTTTGATTTGTCTGCGGATAAAGAAGGGGAGAGAAGACCATGAAGCGGGTTATACGTACAACAGCGCTTGCCGCGGCTTTTGCCGTTGCGCTTGCCGGATGCGGCAAATCAGGGGGAACCGAGGGAGGGCAAACGTCGCCGGGGGCGGCGCAGACGCCTGCCGCGGCTCAGAAAACGGATATCAAGATCGTTCTGGACTGGTCTCCGAATACGAATCATACGGGCCTTTATGTTGCCAAAGCCAAAGGCTATTTTGCGGAAAAAGGGTTGAATGTGGACATCATCCAGCCGGGAGCGGGAGGCGCTGACGCGATGGTCGCTTCGGGTGCCGCGGATTTCGGCGTAAGCTACCAGGAAGGGATTACGCAGGCCCGTACGCAAAGCGTGCCGATCGTATCCATTGCGGCGATTATCCAGCACAACACGTCGGGTTTCGCATCTCCGGCCGCTAAAAATATCAAGAAACCTAAAGATTTCGAAGGCAAAACGTACGGCGGATGGGGATCCCCGGCCGAAAATGCCATGATCGACTCGCTGATGCAGACCGAGAAGGCCGATCCGTCGAAGGTGAAAATCGTCAACATGGGCGACGCGGACTTCTTCACTGCAGTGAAACGCGATATCGATTTCGCCTGGATTTATTACGGATGGACGGGCATTGAATCCGAGCTTCGTAAAGAGCCGTTAAATATGGTTTATTTGACCGATTATTCGAAACAGCTCGATTACTATACACCTGTTCTCGCGACCAGCGAGAAAGTGATTCAAGAAAAGCCCGAACTCGTGAAAGCGTTCCTGGAGGCGGCTTCTAAAGGCTACCAGTTCGCGATCGATAAGCCCGAAGAGGCGGCCGGCGTTCTGTCGGAAGCGGTCCCTGAACTGGACAAAAACCTCGTGCTCGCGAGCCAGAAATGGCTGAGCCCGAAATATAAGGACGATGCTCCGCGTTGGGGCGAGCAGAAAAAAGAAGTATGGGAAAACTACGCGAAATGGATGCTCGATCATAAGCTTCTGGAGAAAAGCCTGGAAGCCGACAAAGCATTCACGAATGACTTTTTGCCGGCTGCCGGCAAGTAATGTCCGGGACGGACACCTCGTCCGTCCGGCATTCTTTCATACATAATGCCGATCTGTAAAAGTCGGCCGGGAGGACTATCTTATGGCTAATGCACTCGTCAGTATTCAAATTATCCCGAAAACGAAAAACGGGGAAGACGTGATCCCCTATGTGGACCGCGCAATCGAAGTCATTCAGCAGTCCGGCGTTAAGCATGAAGTTCATCCGCTGGAAACGACGATGGAAGGCGATTTGAACGAACTGCTGGACGTGATCCGGAAGATGAACGAAGCGATGATCGAGTTCGGCAGCCCCAATGTCATCTCGCAAGTGAAGATCTATTTTAATCCCGAGGGCGCTTCGATGGACAAGCTGACGGAGAAATACCGTCCATGATCCGTTCCTTATGGAAGAAAGGATGGCCGCCTTTATTGACGGCCATCCTTCTGCTGCTTTTATGGCAGCTTGGCGTCACTTGGGCCGGTACGCCGGCCTGGAGGCTTCCGGCGCCCCTGCAGATCGTGGAGGAAGGCATCCGGCAGGCGCCCCTGCTGGGCAAGCATGTAAGCTTTACGGTCTCCATCACGCTGCTGGGCTTCGCCATCGGATCGGTGCTGGGACTTTTCATCGCCTGCCTGCTTCATGTGACCCCCGGAATGAAAGCGGCCTTCTATCCGCTGCTGGTCTTGTCCCAGAACGTTCCGACGATTGCGCTGGCGCCGCTCTTGATGATCTGGTTCGGTTTCGGACTGCTGCCGAAGCTTATTGTCATTACGCTTGTCTGTTTTTTTCCGGTGACGGTTGCGGCTCTCGGAGGGCTGTCGAATCCGGATCCCGGCATGCACCGTTATCTGGAAATGATCGGAGCTCGGCGCAGCCAGCTGTTCTGGAAGCTGGGAGCTGCCTTACGCGCTGCCGTCCGTCTTTTCGGGGCTGAAAATTTCCGCCACCTACAGCGTGATGGGCGGAGTTATCGCCGAATGGCTCGGTTCCGATAAAGGAATCGGCGTTTTTATGCTGCTGGCTAAGTCATCCTTCCGCACGGACCGCGTGTTCGTGGCCATCTTCCTTATTGTCGTTCTGAGTCTCCTTCTGTTCGGAGCCATTGTGCTGCTGGAAAAATGGACCGTCCGCTGGAAACCCGATAAACATTAGGAGGAATGAAGCGATGAAAAAACTGGAGCTAAAAGAAATTTCCAAGTCGTTCTCCACAGGCGGAAGCGATACGAAAATTCTTAACGGGATTAGCCTTCATGTGAATGAAGGCGAATTTGTCTCGCTGATCGGTCCTTCCGGAAGCGGGAAAACGACGTTGTTTCACCTTATAGGAGGACTGATCCGGCCGTCGTCGGGACAAATTTATATGGAAGGCAAAGACGTGACCGGCCGCAAAGGGCTCGTCAGCTATATGCCCCAGCAGGCCTCTTTGTTTCCTTGGAGGAACGTGGAAGAGAACGTGATCATGGCCCGTGAAACGGCAGGACTGCCTAAAGCGGAGTCGCTGGCTCTTGCGAGGGAATGGCTGGCTAAAGTAGGGCTCCAAGGCTATGAAAAGGAGCATCCCCACGTGCTGTCCGGCGGAATGCAGCAGCGCGTCTCGTTTCTGCGGGCACTGCTCAGTCCCCAGGAGCTGATGTGCCTGGATGAACCGTTCGGTGCGCTGGACGCGTTAACGCGTGAAGACATGCAGCACTGGCTGCTCAAGATATGGGAACAGAATAAACGTTCCGTCCTGTTCATTACGCACAGCCTGGAAGAGGCTTTGCTGCTGTCGGACCGTATTTATCTGTTATCGGATAAACCGACAAGGGTCGAAAGGGAAGTTATCGTTCCATTCGAACGCCCGCGGGCACTCACGATTACGGAGGACCCTGCGTTTATCTCGATGAAAAGAGAACTGATCAATCTGATGAAGTCCGTAGGAAGCGGAAGCTGAAACATCGGCTCCCGCTGCCTGCGGGCTATCTTGTATAGGGATCGTACACGGAATCATCCCGGGACGGAGGCTGCGATATGAAGGAAACGATGGTTGAATCGATGAAGAAATCGGCAACGGAGCAGAGGCGAGAACAAGGACAAGGACAAGAACAGAGACAAGAACAGATAGCAGAAACGACGATGGGGGGGCCGGGGCTTGAGACGAATAAGGGCGCAGTCATAGACGACCCCCAGGCACATAGTCCCGGCGAACTCCGTTATATCGACGCCCATATCCATCTCGAACAGTATGGGGAGCGGGAGCAAACTCTGATTTTCCAGGATATTGCGGACGGTATTCCTGTCTCCATGCTGCTTGCCGTGTCCATGAATCTCGCTTCTTGCGAGAGAACCCGCCTGCTGCACCGGCGGTATCCCCGCATTGTCCGGCCCGCCTACGGATTTCATCCGGAGCAGCCGCTTCCTTCGGCGGATGAGCTTGAGGAGCTGCTCGGCTGGATGGAGGAGACCGTTCACGAAGCCGCGGCCGTAGGGGAAATCGGTCTCCCTTACTACATGCGGACGGAAGCGGAGAAGGCCGGCCCGCCATTTTATCTGCAGCCTTATGTGGATTTGCTGGAGCGCTTTATCGCTTTTGCCGCTAAACACAAGAAACCGGTCGTTTTGCACGCCGTTTACGAGGACGCGGACCTCGTGCTGGACCTTCTGGAACGGTACGGAATAGAGCGCGCTCATTTTCATTGGTTTAAGGGCTCTGAAAAAACGGTCGAACGTATGATCGGTTTAGGGTATTATATATCTATAACCCCGGATATCTCCTATGAAGAGGAAATCAGGCAGCTGGCGGCCCGTTATCCGCTGGAGCTGATGATGGCCGAAACGGACGGTCCGTGGCCGTTTGAAGGACCCTATGACGGCAGGATGACACACCCGTTGATGGTAACTGACGTCGTACGGCATATTGCGGGGATTAAATCGGTCACGGTACAAGATGCGGCTGCTCAAGTTTACAAAAACACCTGCACCTTCTATAGTTTGCAGCCGCAGTCTTACGGATGACAGATCTTACAGAAACGGGAGGTACATACGAATGGAGCTAATACGGTGCGGCTGGGTCAATCAGGACCCCCTCTACATGGATTATCACGATCATGAATGGGGAGTTCCGCAAAGGGACGACCGGAAGCTGTTTGAAATGCTGTGTCTCGAAGGAGCTCAGGCGGGTTTAAGCTGGTACACGGTACTTAAGAAGAGAGAGCATTACAGAATCGTGTATGACGGATTCGATGCGGAGAAAATGGCGGAGTATGGGGAGGACAAGCTGGCCGAGCTGCTGCAGGACCCGGGAATCATCCGAAACCGGCTTAAAGTCGGCGCGTTTGTCCGTAATGCGCAGGCGTTTCTGAAAATCAGGGAGAGAACGGGCAGCTTTGCCGACTATATCTGGAGTTTTGTAGACGGGCAGCCCGTGCAGAACCAATGGAATTCGCTTCAAGAAGTACCTGCCAGTACACCTCAATCGGATGCGATGAGCAAGGCGCTTAAAAAAGACGGATTCACTTTTGTAGGCACGACGATCTGCTATGCGTACATGCAGGCATCGGGACTGGTCAACGATCACTTGACGACTTGTATGTGCCATCCGGCCAACAAGAGATAAATAGGCCGTTCTAAAGCGGGAGGAACTCACGCTGCTTGGTGTCAGACGGTGGTGATGCAGGGTGAAGGCCAAGTTAAATGAGGAATCATACATCATGTGGGAACATCAGGGCAAAACAGGAGAAGAAAAAGGGAACCTTAACAGCGGGGTTCCCTTTTGGTTTGTAAAGAGGGGAAGTCGGGCGGTTCAGGCGTACATCAGGATTTTCTCCTGCAGGCTCGAACGTATAAATTCGATGCGCTTGCGGATATAAAAATCGAGTGCCGCACCTTTAAGCTCTCGGGGAGAAACTCGGGTGTCTGTATCGTTATCTATAATGGTGACGGAGCCGTCATCAAAAAATTTAAAAGTCAAGTCATCCCATTGAGCATTCGCTTCGCCCAGCAGGTCATCGATCTGCCATGAATGCAGAGTTTCCGTATCATTCAACATTTTCTGAAACCAAAAATCGCGTTCGATGAAGCGAACATTTTTCCACAGACTCACAGCAAAACCCTCCTTGGGTCGCATACGATAGTATGCGAACGAATGTTTGTTTTTAGTATACCAAACGTTCGTTCCCGTGTGAAGTAGTTTTGCCATATTTTTTCTGAAAATGGCAATCATTTTTATGAAAAATCCCTCATTTTTTAACCTGAAGCGGGAATAATAGGGTAAACGAAGGCCGCGGTCAATTGGAAATTGCCTATGAGGCTGCGAAAAATACGCCTAAACAGAAGAAAAAAGACGCAGAACAAAGAAAACACGGTGTTAAGAGTATTTCATCCTTTTATAATAAAGGAATTATTTTCAATATAAGCAATCGGAATAAAAGAACATTATCGGTTATATAGAGCGCTTACAAAAAGAGTGTTTACAGAATCCGCGAACGGAGTTATGATAAAACATATCTTGTATACAAGTATACCAGAAGGGGAATTGACATCATGAGAATTGGTATGATCGGTCTCGGTAAAATGGGTTACAATCTTGTTCAAAATTTGCTCCGTCACGGACATGAGGCAGTCGTATTCGATAAAGATCCCGCTCCGGGGAAGCGGCTCGCCGAACTTGGCGCCGTAGTATCGGAAAATCTGGAGGAACTGGTTGCGAACCTTCCCGCTCCGAGAACGGTGTGGATGATGGTTCCGGCAGGGAAAATCGTCGACAGCGTAATCGATTCGCTGCTCCCGCTTCTCCAAGCGGGCGACGTGCTTATAGACGGCGGAAATTCCCACTATAAAGAATCCGTGGAGCGCTCCGAAAAGCTCGCCGCGCAAGGAATTCATTACATGGATGTCGGAACTTCCGGCGGAACGGAAGGAGCCGAGCACGGCGGCTGTTTCATGATCGGGGGAAACAAGGAAGCCTTCGGGACAATCGAGCCTCTGTTCCGCGACATGGCCGTCGATAAAGGCTATTTGTATGCCGGAAAAAGCGGATCGGGCCACTTTCTTAAAATGGTTCATAACGGAATCGAATACGGGATGATGCAGGCGATCGCGGAAGGCTTCGAAGTGCTGGACAAAAGCGGCTTCGATTTCGATTACGAGAAGGTAGCGGAAGTATGGTCGAACGGTTCCGTTATCCGGGGCTGGCTGATGGAGCTGGCCGGACAGGCTTTCTCCAAAGATCCCAAGCTCGAAGGAATCCGTGGGGTTATGCAGAGCTCGGGCGAAGGCAAGTGGACTGTGGAGACCGCACTGGATCTCGGAGCGAACGCGCCGGTTATCGCGATGTCCTTGTTCATGCGCTACCGGTCGCTGGAAACGGACACGTTCCACGGCAAAGTCGTGGCCGCGCTGCGCAATGAATTCGGCGGACACGCCGTGGTACGCAGCGGGGATTGATCTCAGTATCTGCAGGCGGAAGGGCAGCCGGCCGGAAGCTTGTCCGGCATGGATGCTCCGGCTGAAGATGTGCTACAATTGACGTGACTTTGAAGGCGGGAGGAGCGGTTCCCTGACGGGACAGCTTTTCAACCGCCGGACAAGGTCGGCGTACGTTCAGCACATCGGTAAGGAGAGTTGTACATTATGCGTTATCCGTCCGCGTGGCTCAGAGGCGTTTCATTGGGAGAGTCGATCGCCAGCGAATTAAGACTGCAAATTATTAGCGGGAGTATTAAGCCCGGTGAAGTGATTTCCGAAAACCGCGTCGCATCCGACTTCGGCACAAGCCGTTCGCCTGTCCGGGAGGCTCTGAAAGCGTTATCCAACGAAGGTCTCATCCGTCTGGAACGTATGGGGGCCGTCGTACTGGGGCTGAGCCAGACAGATGTGCAGGAGTTATACGATGTCCGTTTTATTATTGAAAGTTTCGTACAGGACCGGCTTGCCAAAGCCAATCAGGCTTCTCTGATCGGTAAACTGAACCAGATTATCGACAGGATGGAGCTGGCTGTGAAGCATGGCGATCCGGAGGACTTCGCCTTTCAGGACATCACGTTTCACGAGACGATTATCGAAGCGGCCCGTCATAAAAGAGTGCTGCATTTGTGGACCAGCATCCGGCAGATCGTCATCACGGTTTTGCTGATTACAACGGATGAAATTTTTTCGCAGGGAGAAGACAAGCTCCTGGAAGTTATCGAGAAACACCGCGCTATCGTACGGGGTCTCGAAACCCACGATCCCGCTGTTATCGGGCAAGTGGTCCGCAATTATTTCGCCGATTCCCGGCAAACTCTTGAAACGAGTTTACCTTCCTGATAGGCGGGTAAAGAGGTAAGCGACCGGTAAAACGGCGCTTGCGCACAATAAACTTGTCGACAGGTATACAACTTCATAAACTCTGCGAAGACCCAATGAAAGCGCTAATAAATTAAGCGGGAAATTTTTGAATTATACATCTGGAGGTCAGTCATGAACAGCATTTTCGGACTTAGTCATTCCGTCACTCTATTAGTCTGGACTCTGATTTCGATCGTTTTTTTAGTGGTGTTTATCGCTAAATTCAAATGGAATCCGTTCGTTACCCTCATTATATCGGCGCTTATGCTCGGCCTTCTGTCCGGAATGAAAGCTCAGGACGTCATTAAGGCGGTCACCGGAGGGCTGGGCGGCACGCTTGGCACGATCGCGATCGTCATCGCACTGGGCACCATGCTCGGCAAAATGATGGCGGAATCCGGCGGCGCCGAAAAAATCGCTACAACTCTGGTCGACCGGTTCGGTGAAAAACGTGTTCACTGGGCGATGATGGTCGTCGGCTTTATCGTGGGGATTCCCGTGTTTTTCGAAGTGGGTCTGATTCTGCTCATTCCGATCGTCTTTACGGTAGCACGCAAAACGAAAATGCCGCTTTTGCAAATCGGGATTCCGATTCTCGCCGGTCTTTCGACGGTTCACGGCCTTGTGCCTCCTCATCCGGCGCCGATGATCGCCATTGATGCGTACAAGGCGGATTTGGGCAAAACGATTCTTTACTCGCTGCTGATCGGACTGCCGACGGCGATTATTGCCGGACCTTTGTTCGGTAAATTTATCGGGAAAAGAATTCAGGCGGAACCGCCGGCCAAATTGGCCGAACAATTTGCCGTAAGCGAAAACCGGAACTTGCCCGGTTTTGGCATTACGCTGTTTACGATTCTCCTGCCGGTCATTCTTATGCTGATCGGTTCCGTTGCCAACATTGTCGATCCGAAAGGCACGAGCAGCCTGACTGTTTTCTCCGAATTCATCGGGCATGAAATTATCGCGCTCTTGATCGCCGTCGTGTTTTCGTTCTTCTCGCTCGGCTTTGCCCGCGGCTTCAAAAAAGAAGACATCTCCCGCTTTACCAGCGAATGTCTGGCGCCTACGGCGACCATTATTCTGATCATCGGCGGGGGCGGCGCGTTCAAACAGGTTCTGATCAGCAGCGGCGTGGGAGCGGCAATCGCCGAATTCGCCACGCAGGCTAACGTAAACGTAATCCTGTTTGCCTGGCTCGTTGCCGCGCTTATCCGGGTGGCCACCGGCTCCGCAACGGTAGCGATGACGACCGCAGCCGGCATTGTTGCGCCGGTGCTCGCGCTGACGCCGGGCGCAAACCTGGAACTTGTCGTTCTTGCGACGGGCGCGGGTTCCATCGTCCTCTCCCACGTAAACGACGCCGGTTTCTGGATGGTGAAGGAATTTTTCAACCTGTCCGTTCCGCAGACTTTAAAATCATGGACGGTCATGGAAACCCTGCTGTCGGTAATCGGTTTGGCCTTTATTATGATTCTGAGTGTTTTTGTTTAAAAAACGTTCCGCAGACAGCCCGGACAGGCACCAACGTCCGGGCCGTCAGTCTTAACAGAGAAAGAAGGAGTAGGAAATGAACAGCATGACCCGCTATATGATCGGAGTCGATATCGGTACAACGAGCACTAAAGCGGTGCTTTTCGAGGAAAACGGAAAGGTCGCCGCCAAAGCGGGCGGCGGCTATCCTTTGTATACCCCGACCTCATCAACAGCCGAACAGGACCCGGAAGAGATTTTCCAGGCCGTTCTGAAATCGGTTAGAGGCGTCATGGACCAAGCACGCATACTGCCGGGCGAGGTTCTTTTCGTTTCTTTCAGCTCCGCCATGCACAGCGTGCTTCCTGTAGATGAGGACGGAAAACCGCTGATGCGCTGCTTGACCTGGGCGGATAACCGGAGCGCGGAGTGGTCGGAGCGGCTCAAAAAAGACCTGGGCGGCCACGAGCTCTACCTGCGCACGGGAACGCCGGTCCATCCGATGTCGCCGCTGACCAAGCTGATGTGGCTCCGTCGCGATCATCCCGGGATTTTCGGCCAAACGGCCAAATTCATTTCGATCAAAGAATATGTATTTGCCAAGCTCTTCGGGACGTATATCGTCGATCATTCCGTCGCTTCGTCGACGGGCCTTTTCAACCTGCAGGCACTGGACTGGGACCCGCAGGCGCTTGAGCTTGCCGGGATTACTCCCGACAGGCTGTCCAGGCCCGTACCGACGACTCACGTCGTCGAAGGCTTGAACGCGTCATACGCGGCCGAGATGGGGCTTGCGCCGTCTACGCCGTTTGTCGTCGGAGCGAGCGACGGCGTTCTGTCCAACCTCGGCGTGAACGCGATAGAGCCCGGCGTCGTCGCCGCGACAATCGGGACCAGCGGGGCCATCCGCACGGTCGTGGACCGGCCCGTAACCGATCCGAAAGGGCGCATATTCTGCTATGCGCTGACGGAATCGTACTGGGTGATCGGGGGGCCGGTCAACAACGGGGGCATGCTGTTCCGCTGGGTGCGCGACGAGCTGGCCGCTTCGGAAGTGGAAGCCGCCAAACGGCTCGGCATCGACTCCTACGATCTGCTGACCCAGATCGCGGGGCAGGTTCGCCCCGGTTCCGACGGGCTGCTTTTCCATCCTTACTTAAGCGGGGAGAGGGCTCCCCTGTGGAATCCGGACGCGCGCGGATCTTTCTTCGGCTTGACTCTGCATCACAAAAAAGAGCATATGATCCGAGCGGTGCTGGAAGGAGTCATTTTCAACCTGTACACGGTGCTGCTTGCCATGGAAGAGAAAATCGGACGGCCGGCGAGAATACACGCTACAGGCGGGTTTGCGCGTTCGGCTCTCTGGAGGCAGATGATGGCCGACATTTTCGATCAGGAAGTCATCATTCCCGAAAGCATCGAGAGCTCCTGCCTGGGAGCGGCCGTGCTGGGCTTGTATGCGACGGGCCGGGCCGATTCGCTCGGCGTCGTTTCCGGAATGATCGGGGCAACGCATAAGCATGAGCCTGACAAAGCCAACGCCCGCGTCTATCACAAGCTTCTCCCGATTTTCATCGGCCTGTCACGGAAGCTGGAGGAGGAATACTCGGCGATCGCCGCTTTCCAGCAGGAAGTTTTTAAGGCATAAAACGTGCCCCGTATTTAGATGGTGAAAATTTCTATAAAATAAAAGCATGACGGAAAATTCCGTTATGCTTTTTTGGTTTAAATAACTATTATTTTGATGTTCGATAAATATATTTAATCAATAGAATTAAAAAAGTGTTCACCACTTCTTCAAATAAGCTTGAAGACGCTTCCTTTTCATGTAAGAATGGAATAGATTCAACCTTATAGATGTGGAGGAGAAGGAGAAGCATGTCAAAACTTAAAATCGGCGTTATTGGCGCCGGCTCGATTTCCGAACTGCATTTCGGCGCATACGCCAAAAATGCGCAAGTTGAAATTCATGCCGTTTGCGATTTGAACGAAGAGCGGGCCAAAGAGAAGGCTAAACAATACGGTGCTGTGAAAACGTTTACCGATTACAAACAACTTCTGGCCGATCCCGAAATCGATGCCGTCAGCATCTGCACCTGGAACAATACGCACGCGGAGATCAGCAAAGCGGCCGTTGAAGCGGGCAAGCACGTGCTCGTCGAGAAACCGCTGTGCAAGACCGTAGAAGAAGCGCATGCCGTGCAGGAAGCCGTCCGCAAGTCGGGCAAAGTGCTGCAGGTCGGTTTCGTACGCCGCTTCGGCACGAACACGAAGGTTGCGAAACGCTTTATCGATTCCGGCGAGATCGGTTCGGTTTATTATGCCAAAGCTACCGTGCTGAGACGTCTGGGCAATCCCGGCGGATGGTTTTCGGACGTGGAGCGTTCCGGCGGCGGCCCGGTTATCGACATCGGCGTTCATGTGATCGACCTGTGCTGGTACCTGATGGGCAAACCGAAGGTGAAATCCGTTTCCGCCGTTACATATGACAAGTTAGGCAACCGTTCACATATCGAGAATTTGAGTTTCTATAAAGCCGCGGATTATGATGCGGCAAAAAATACGGTCGAAGATATGGCTTCCGCCCTGATCCGTTTCGAAAACGGTGCGGCGCTGTCCGTTGAAGCCAGCTTCACGCTGCATGCGAAGAAAGACGAGATTTCCGTCAAATTGTTCGGTGACCAGGGCGGGGCCGAGATCGAGCCGGAACTGATGCTCGTGACCGAGAAGCACAATACCATTCTGAATGCGACGCCTCAGATCGATCATCTGACGTTCGACTTCGAAGCGGGCTTCCGCCGCGAAATCGAGCATTTCGTGGATTGCTGCCTGGGCAAGCATGAAACGATTTCGCCTGTGGAAGACGGTCTGGAATTGATGAAAATTCTTTGCGGAATTTATGAATCCAGCGCAGCCGGCAAAGAAGTTCAAGTGAACTGATTATAATCGAGGGGAGAACTCCACTATTATGAGTATCCGCGTTCCGAACCCGATCGGGGTTATCGTAGACAGCTTTGGGCTTCCCGTCCGCGAAGGCCTGCAGAAAGCGAAGGATGTCGGCGCCGATGGCGTACAGATTTATGCCGTTAAGGGCGAGATGTACCCGGACAACCTGAACGCCGCGCAGCGCAAGGAGCTTAAAGCTTATATCGATTCGCTAGGGCTGCAGGTTTCGGCGCTCGTAGGCGACTTCGGGGGTCACGGCTTCCAAGTCCGGGCCGAAAACAAAGAAAAAATCGAGAAATCGAAACGTGTTCTGGACCTGGCTCTGGAACTCGGCACCAATATCGTGACGACTCACATCGGGATCGTTCCGTCCGAGAAGGACGACGTTTACGAAGCGATGCAGGAAGCGTGTGAAGAACTGGGCCAATACGCCAAGAGCGTGGACGCGTACTTCGCGATCGAAACCGGTCCTGAGCCGGCCGCTCACCTGAAGAGCTTTCTGGACACCCTCAGCACGAACGGAGTATCCGTCAACTTCGACCCGGCCAACATGATTATGGTAACGGGCGACGACCCGGTGCAGGGCGTCTATACGCTAAAAGACTACATCGTGCACACGCACGTAAAAGACGGTCTGCGCCATAAAGAATTCGATCCGCGCATCTTGTACGGAGCGGTAGGTTTCGAGCCTATGGCACACGAGCGCATTGCCGAAATGCTCCGCGAGGGCGAGCTGTTCGAGGAGCTGCCGCTCGGAGAAGGCAAGGTTGACTTCGACCGCTACTTCCAGGCGCTTCAGGAAATCGGTTATCAGGGCTACCTGACGATTGAGCGCGAAGTCGGTGACGATCCTGCGGAAGATATCCGCAAGGCCGTCGAATTTATTAAAGCTTATCGCTAAGCCGCAAGATGCTAATAAAAAAACCTTTCCGGCCGGTTATCCGGCGGAAAGGTTTTTCGTTCCTGTTCGTCGTTCTTAGAACGCAGGCAGGACGGAGCCTTGGTATTTGTCTTCGATGAATTTCTTCACTTCAGGCGTTTGCAGAGCTTTGATCAGCTTCTGAACCGCTTCGGATTTTGCATTGTCTTCGCGAGCGGCGACAATGTTGGCATACGGGGATTCTTTGTCTTCTACGAAAAGAGCGTCCTTGGCAGGTACCAGCTTCGCTTCAAGCGCATAGTTCGTATTGATCAGCGCAAGATCGACTTCGTCCAGAACACGCGGAAGCATAGCCGCTTCAAGTTCTTTGATTTTGAAATTCTTTTTGTTTTCTACGATATCTTTTGCGGTTCCGGCAATGCCGACGCCTTCTTTCAACTTGATCAGGCCGTTCTTTTCCAGAAGGGCGAGAGCGCGTCCGCCGTTGGAAGGATCGTTAGGAATGGCAATCGTCGCGCCGTCTTTCAGTTCGCCGATCGCTTTCACTTTACGGGAGTAGCCGCCGAACGGTTCGATATGAACGGTGCCTACGCTGACAAGTTTAGCGCCTTTGCTTTTGTTGAACTCTTCCATGTAAGGAACATGCTGGAAGAAGTTGGCATCGAGTTGCTTCTCGTTAAGCTGCGTGTTCGGAAGAACATAGTCCGTGAACACTTTAATGTCGAGGGTAACGCCTTCCGCTTTCAGTTTGTCTTTAACGGACTCCAGAATTTCGGCATGCGGTACGGCAGTGGCGCCGATTTTCAGCGTAACGGCGGCTTTCTCGCCTGTGCCTGCGCCGGAAGCCGGTGTAGCCGTAGCCGAAGGTTCGGCTTTTTGTTTGCCGCAGGCTGCAAGAGCCGTCAGTGCGACGATTAGAAACAAGACGAGCAGGGAACGTTTTTTCATCAGGGTTTCCTCCTTGGATTTGGGTTATCTATCGCATCATTTGCGCGTGAAATAGAGAACGAGACGGTCTCCGATCATCTGCAAAATTTGCACGAGAATAAGCAAAATAACGACGGTTGCGATCATGACTTCCGTCTGGAAACGCTGGTAACCGTAGCGGATCGCCAGGTCACCGAGGCCGCCGCCGCCGACCATACCGGACATCGCCGTGTAGGATACGAGCGTAACGGTGGTGATCGTAATGCCGGCGATGAGACCGGGAAGAGCTTCCGGCAGCAGAACGCGGCGGACGATCTGGAACCGTCCCGCGCCCATGGACTGGGCGGCTTCGATAATGCCGCGGTCTACTTCGCGCAGAGCCGTCTCGACTAGACGGGCGAAGAAAGGCGCGGCCGCGATGACGAGCGGCGGAATCGTTCCCTTGACGCCGATGGAGGTGCCGACGAGAAGCTTCGTCAGCGGGATCGCGGCGATCATCAGGATGATGAAAGGGAAGGAACGCAGCACGTTCACGATAAACGAAATGACGATATTGAACGTGCGGTTTTCCAGCAGACTTCCTTTCGAAGTCAGATAGAGCAGCACGCCGATCGGCAGCCCGATCACAAACGTGAACAAGGCCGAGAGGCCGAGCATCATCATCGTGTCGTTCGTCGCGGTGCCGATCTCACTCCAATCGATTTTAGACCAATCCATTCGAATACACCTCCACATCCAGGCCGTGCTCGCGCAGTAGGCGGATCGTATTCTCCGCCGCATCCCGCGGCCCTTGCAGACGGACGACGAGCTGGCCGTAAGGCGTGTTTTTCATCCGGGAAATGGTTCCCTGCAGGATGGAGAAGGTCACGCCTGTCTGCTGGACGGTTCTGGATAAAATCGGCTCGTACGTAGTTTCACCGAGAAAGGTGATTTTCAGCACCGTGCCGTCCTGGGCGGGAATTCCGTCCGCGTCCGGCTTGTCGATATCAACCGAATCCGCAACCTGTTCGATGAACTGGCGGGTTACGTCGTGCCGCGGCTTCAGGAATACTTCCGCCACAGGCCCCTGTTCCACGATCTGGCCCTCATGAATGACGGCGACGCGGTCGCAGATGGAGCGGATAACCTGCATTTCGTGCGTAATGAGCACGATGGTGATCTTCAGCTTGCGGTTGATATCCAGCAGCAGATTGAGAATGGAATTCGTCGTCTGCGGGTCGAGTGCGGAGGTTGCTTCGTCGCACAGCAGGACGTGCGGATTCGTCGCAAGCGCCCGCGCGATGCCGACACGCTGTTTCTGGCCCCCGGACAGTTGGGCCGGGTATTTCTTGCCATGCTCGGTCAGCCCCACCAGGGCGAGGAGCTCGCTGACGCGGCGCTTCGCTTCCGACTTGGCCGTACCGGCCAGGCGAAGCGGGAACGCGATGTTCTCTTCCACCGTGGCGGAGGAGAGGAGATTGAAATGCTGAAAGATCATGCCGATCCGGCGGCGCTGATCTTGAAGCTTCTTGGTGCTGAGGGCCGTCAGGTCGACGCCGTCTACGATGACGCTGCCCTCCGTCGGGCGCTCCAGGAGATTGATCGTCCGGAGCAGGGTGCTTTTGCCGGCGCCCGAGTGGCCGATAATGCCGTAAATCTCGCCTTTATCGATCGTGAGATTAATTTCTTTCAGAGCGTGTGTTGTGCGGGATCCGCTGCCGTATTGCTTGCGCAGCTTCCTGATCTCAATCATTGCTTCACCTTCTTTGCTTGAAAAATAAGAAAAAGCCCGTTTTGTAAAGACAAAAAGGGCTTTTCCGGTATCGAAAACGACCTTCTCATCTGCCAGAATCCGCCTGGATCCTGAAGGAATTGGCACCATTGTCATCGCGCATATTGCTGCGATCGGTTGCCGGGCTTCGCAGGGCCTTGTCCCTCCGCCACTCTTGATAAGAATCGGTATAGTATGAGGTTGTCCGAAATTAGACGGTAAAACGACAATTCCGAGTATAACCTAAGGTTTTTTTGAAGTCAACGGTTATTTTACCGCAGGTAAATATAAACATTTAGGAGATGTGCGGCATGGCTTTCATCCAATGTGATTTTTATTCCGAAGTACTCGGCATGTCAACTTCTGTTCAAGTGATTCTGCCTCAACGGACGACCGGCCAAATCGGGCTGGAGGGCAGCGCGGGGAGCCTCAAGCACCCGACTTTGTATCTGCTGCACGGGTTGTCGGACGACGATTCGATCTGGATGCGGAGAACCGCTATCGAGCGTTATGCCGCTCCTCTCGGGCTGGCCGTCGTCATGCCGAATGCGGCGCGCAGCTTTTATACGGACATGGAGAACGGGTACGATTACTGGACGTTTCTGTCCGAGGAGCTTCCGCAGCTATGCCGTTCCTTCTTTCCGTTATCGGACCGCCGGGAGGACAACTTCGTGGCCGGTTTGTCGATGGGAGGCTACGGGGCTTTGAAGTGGGCGCTGAAAAAGCCGGAACAGTTCGCGGCCGCCGCCAGCTTGTCGGGGGTTACGCGGGTGAGCGAGATCGAACAGCGGTTTCCGAAGGATTTCCGGCTCGTTTTCGGGAATAACCCGGAGCTGCTGAAAGCAAGCGATCTGTTCGAGCTGGCCCGCCATGCGGCGGAGAAGAGGCTGGAGCTGCCGGCGCTTTACCAGTGCTGCGGGACGGACGATTTTCTGTACGAGGAAAATATCGCCTTCCGCGATTACGTGCGCGCTCTGAACATTCCCCTCCTATATGAAGAGGAAGAAGGGAGAATCCACGATTGGAGTTACTGGGACCAGCAGATCGGCCGGGTTCTGGATTGGCTGCCGCTCCGGGGGCAAGCGGAATAGAGCCGCGTTTTCCTCATCCTGCGGTACCGCCGCAGCACAAAAAAGCTTCCCCGCCGTATGGCTGGGCAAGCTTTTTTGGTTTCACGCCGGGTTTCACGCCGGGGCGTTTACGCTTCGAGGTCGATCTCGAACGTTTTGATCTCATAAGGCTGGAGCACGAACGAAATCGTTCCGTCATGGACGAGAGGCCCTTCGGGCTTCTCCATCAAGTTCGTCTCCCGCCAGGCAACGATGCGGAAGTCGCTCGTCATCTCCAGCATATTGCGGCTGCCGGAATAGTCGTGAACACGCACGATGACTTTGCCGGAATCTTCGGCTTTCTTGACGGCGGAGATCATCGCGGTGTCCCCCGACAACGTGAACATGGAGCGGGACGGTATCGCGGCGGTTCCCTCCGAAGCACGCAGCGGGCTGTTCAGCATCCACGCTTCTTTCACGGTTCCGCCCTGCAGCCAATCTCCCCGGTGGGGAAGCAGGGAATAGGTAAACGCATGATGCCCCTGGTCCGCATGGGTATCCGGGTGGGTCGCGCATTTGATCAAGGTGAGACGCATCACGTTGCCCTTAATGTCATATCCGTACTTGCAGTCGTTGAGCAGGCTGACGCCGTAGCCCCGGTCCGAAAGATCGGCCCACTGGTGTCCGACGGTCTCGAACCGCGCCCAGTCCCAGCTCGTGTTCCAGTGATTCGGCCGTTTCACATTGCCGAACTGGATGTCGAAGGTCGCTTCCGTTGTCCGGATATCGACAGGGAAAGCCGCTTTCAGCAGCTGCTTCTGCTCGTGCCAGTCGGCTTCCGTCACAAAATCAATGCGCGGGTGGCCGGCGTACACCACCAGATCCTGGCTGACGGACGAGTTCCGGTACACCCACTTGAAGCGGATCACGGCCCGCAGCGGTCCTTCTTCGATCAGCTCGGCGCCCTTGAAGTCCACAATTTCCCTCATATTTTCCTGGTAAAAAAGATCGATATCCCACGCCTCGTGAGCGAGCGGCTTGTCCTCGAAAAGCTGAAGTACGTTGCCCCTTGCGCCGGGAGCCAGCACTTCACGCCGCTGTTTTTTGTCATAGATCCGTATCAATTGGCCCTGTGCGTTCCATTCCAGCACATAAAACGGCGTCTCCATTCCGTCCGGCTTCCAAACGAAAGGAAGCGGTGAACGTTCACGTTCCGATCCGGCCGCAAACTTAATAGTGGTATAGCCCATCGGCGGAATGTTCTCCACTTCAACGGTCCACACATTATCGTGAAGCTGCGCCCCGAGCGCATTGCCCTGGTGGTCAAACCACTGCCCGGATTTTTCCGGCTGCGGGGCCGCAATCGACACAAGCTCCGTTACCGTCCACGGCGACGAGTTCCAAACGGTGTAGCCGTCTGCACCGGAAAGATTATTGCCCGAGGCAATCGCTTCGACCGCTTGCGAATCGACGGCACGGCCGATCGCTTCCGCTTCTTCGTACTCGATAACGCTGTCCTCGTACACTTCACGGATGGAAGATCCGGGGATGATGTCATGGAACTGGTTGCGAAGAATGATTTTCCAGCCTTCGGTCAGTTCCTTGCCTTTGTACAGGCTCCAATCGTTATGCAGAACGCTCTGCATGGTATTAAGCCATTCCGCTTCGCGGTAGGCGAGCTCCAGCTTGCGGTTCATCCGCTTGTTGTAAGCCTGGCTTGTGTAAGTGCCCCGGTGATATTCCAGGTACAGCTCCCCGTCCCACGTGTGTACATACGCGTCTGTCTCCGCCACGGTTTCCTGCAGCCGTTCGAAATAGGCGTCGGCGCGCCCCGTTTCCACGTTAGGCAGACCGGGCAGGCTGTTCAATCTGCGGCGCATCTCCAGCATGTCGCGGTTGACACCGCCGCCTCCGTCCCCGTAGCCGTAGGAGAGCAGCAGCTCCCCGGTTCATTTCCTTATCGCGGTAGCCGTCCCAGATTCCTTTTACGGTTTTCGGGATGATCTGGCCGTTGTACGTATAGAACCAGGAGTCGGGCCCGGACCAGGGCTCCGGTGTCGTAATGAAGTGAGTGAGCACCTCGGAACCGTCGATCCCGCGCCAATGGAACGTATCGAACGGCATCCGGTTGTACTGGTTCCAGCTGATTTTCGTCGTCATAAACGTGTGAATGCCGGATTTCTTCAAAATCTGCGGCAGGGACCAGCTGTAGCCGAAAACGTCCGGAAGCCACAAATATTTGCACTCCGTACCGAACTCGTCCGCCAGGAAGCGGGTGCCGATCAAGAGCTGGCGGACAAGCGATTCGCCGGAAGTGAGGTTGCAGTCGGCTTCCAGCCACATGCCTCCGCCCGCTTCCCAGCGGCCTTCCGCCGCGCGCTCTTTGATCGCCTCATACAACTCGGGATAGTCCTGCTTCACGTATTCGTACAGCTGAGGCTGCGTCTGAAGGAAGGTGTAGTCCGGGAACAGCTCCATGAGCCTCATCACGGTGGAGAAAGAACGGGCGCATTTCTCCCGGGTATGTTTGAGCCGCCACAGCCAGGCCACGTCGATGTGCGTATGCCCGACACAGGTCACGGTGACGTCGGATCTTTTGTCCATCCCCTCGATGCGGGAATTCAGTTCGGCTCTTGCGGCATTGACCGACGTGTAAAAGTCTCCGGAGCCGGGATCGGTCCAGTCGATCAGCTTGAACGACTGATTCAGAGCATGAAGCAGCGCCGTCCTCTCGGGGGCATTGCTATCCAGAATCCGGACGGTGTCCAGCGCCGCCTGCGCGGTAAAGTACAGGTCGTCCGCGGCCTCGTCCAGCCAGCACAATTCAGCCTGACGGATCGCGTGCGTCTGGTCCTGGGGCTGCCCGCCCCCTTCCAGTCCCGACCAGAGACGGAACAGAAGGGCACGGGACGTACCTGCGGCATCATCCGGAAGGAACACTTCCTTGTGATTGGAATCGACGCCTTGATACGGCTTGCCGTTCCAGTAAAACAACGACTCGAATCCCGAGTTGTTGCCGCCGCCCGTATCGCCGAAATCAAAGCGGCCGAGAATACGTCTTCCGGACCAATCCTCAGGAATATGTATTTCAGCGGACAGCCACAAATAAAGATCGCGGCCTTTCCACGTATTTCCGACGTTCATCGTCTTCCAGTCCCCGGTGGGAGCGGGAAGGCTCGGATTGATTTCTTTGCGTTGGTCTTCCAGAGAAAGAAAAGACGGAATGGGCTGTTTATCCCGGTAGCGAAGCTCGGATAGTTCACGGATACGTGACTGCAATTTGTGTTCGGTGAGGAACATGTCGAAGAAACCCCCTGTTGGAACCTGATTAGGGAGCGAGAAAAGGAGGAAAATCCTGTCTTTATGAAGCTGCGGGTGATTATAGGGTAGCTCCATTATAGTCCGCGGAGTGAGGGGAATGCAATTGCCTAATTTCCCTCTTCGGTGATAAGCTTATACGCGAATTGACCGAAAGTGACGGTGCCGACCTCATGCCGAGCTTAAAAACGTTTTACCGGATTCACCTGAAAAAACGGATGTTTAACAAAATTCTTCTTTTTTACTCGATTGTCATGGTGCTGCTGTTTCTTGGCGTGTCCATCCTGGCTTATCAGTACTATGAGCAGCGCAGCGTGCGGGAGCAGACGGACCGCGTCCTTAAAGATCTGGATATTGTAAGCGTTAACTTGAATGGGCTGTACGAACGGATGTATGCCGCCATTCAGCAGCTGTACACGGACGCGGCCGTGAACGAGGACTTAACTTATTTTTTGTCGCACGAATATGAGGAGTATTTAAAAAGGCGGCTGAACCAGTATATCCAAAGCAGCGGGACGGGGCCCAAAAATTTCGACAGCCAGCTCCGGTCGTTTCTCAAAGACGAGCCTTCCATCGCGAATATACTTTTGTACAGCAAGGGGCAGCATTTTTTTTATTTCATGAATCCCGTCAGCCAGCGGTTTTATTACCCGTCGGAAATTCCGCAGGACCGCCCCGGCTGGTTCGATTCCGCAGTCAATCATCAATGGCAGTCTGACAGACAAACAATCCGTTCTCTGGGAGGCGCGGAAGGACAGCGGGCCTGTTTATTCCTACACTCATATTTTAAAAGATACCGTGTCGCTTCAAAAATACGGCGCCATTGTTTTCGATCTCAATACGGATACGATCAAACGGCTCGTCGAGAGCAAGCTGAAGGACCGCGGGGCTAAAATGCTGATCATGACATCCGGCGGACAAGTTATTTACGATTCCGAGAACCGGTATCAGGGGCAGACCTATCCGTACTGGCATCGTCTTCAGGAACAGAAGGACTGGGTGGAGCTGGAAGAGCCGTCCAAGGTTAATGTGCTGACAATCGGCAATACCGGGATGACGATCGCCGGAATCATACCGAAATCGCGGATCGAGCAAAGTATGCACACGATCCGTCTGAGTCTGATCGGAATTACCGCCCTGTGCATTGCGGTGAGCTTTATGTTCACCTTTACGATTATCCGGCAGTATTCCAAAAAGATCCGTAAAATCGTGACGCATATCCGCCGCCTTCAAGAGGGCGATTTGAGCGCCCGCATCGTGCTGGCCGGCGAGGACGAGCTGCAGGATATTTCACAAAATTTCAACTACATGTGCGACCGGCTCGAAACGTACATCGATCAGGTGTACCGTTCGGAAATCAAGCAGAAGAATGCCGAACTCGTGGCGATGCAGGCGCAGATCAATCCTCATTTTCTGTATAACACGCTGGAAAGTATCCGTATGAAGGCCATTACTTCCGGGGCGAGGGATGTGGGGCAGATGATCTATATTTTGGCCGCCCTGTTCCGGGATATGATCCGCAAGCAGACGAATGTGACTCTGGCGGAAGAAATGGAGATGAACGGGATGTACTTGAAGCTTTTTCAGTACCGTTTTGAAAACAGGCTGAACGTCGAGACGCACTTGGATAAAAACGCGGCCAACTGCCAGGTAGTCAAGCTGCTCATTCAGCCGGTGGTCGAAAACTATCTCGTGCACGGGTTCCGGCCGGAATCGGATTCGAACCGCATCACGGTAAGCATCGTGCGCGAAGATGAGACGATTGTCGTCCGGGTGGCGGACAACGGCAAGGGAATGCCGCCGGAGAAGCTGGCCGAAATCCGCAAACGGCTGGAGAGGAAGACGGATCCGGAAGCGCTCGGCGGCGGTTCGCTGGGCCTCGTCAACGTTAACGAGCGGATACGCTCCCACTACGGCGGCGAATTTGGCCTCACGGTCGACAGCGGCCCGGATCAAGGCTGCGAAGTGACGTTGACGCTTCCGGCGATACAGGGGGAGATGCTGCCATGAGAAAACTGTTTTTTGCCGACGACGAGCCGCTAATCGTCCAGGGGCTGTACAATCTGCTGCCCTGGGAGCAGTTCGACCTGCAAATCGCCGGCTCCGCCCGGAACGGTCTGGAAGCGCTGGAGAAGCTGAAAGAAGAACCCGTGGATCTGCTCATCACGGATATTATGATGCCGGAAATGACCGGCCTGGAGCTGCTGCGCCGGGTCAAGCTGCTGAATCCGCGGACCAAATTCATTATTTTGAGCGGCTATGACGAATTCAAATACGTGAAGGAAGGCATCCTGCTTGGCATTGAAAATTACCTGCTCAAGCCGATCAATATCGACGAGCTGGAATCGACGGTCAAGCATATTTTACGGGACTGGGAACGGGAAGAAATCAGCCGGTTCCGCCTGGACGAAGATTGGAAAATACTGCGGAACAACATTTTACACCGCTGGGCGAACGGAACTATCGATAATAAAGAGTTCAGGGAGCGGGCGAGAATGCTCGGCATTCCCATCGATCACGAGGTGTACCGCTCGGCGGCGCTGCGGATCGTGACGGAAAACGAGCCCGCCTTCCAGTTTTACCGCCTCCCCGGCCTCGCCGAGGAATGCGAGCGGATCGGCACGGAGGAGCTGCCGGAGAGCTGTGAGGTGATCGCCTTCCCGGGGGACGGCGATGAAATTACGCTCTTGTTCGCTCTGAGCGGAAGCGAAGTTAAAGTGCTTCCGGCTTTGCGGAGAATGTCGGAGTGGATCGCAAGCTTTACGGGGTTTCGGGTCTGGTGCGCCGCCGGGCAGCCCGAAGAGCTGTATCAGGGATATCCCGCCAGCGCCCGTGCCGTACAGGAATGGTTCGGGGACCACTTGATGAGCGAGCACGCCGGCGTAGTGATTGACGACCTGGCAGCTTACGCCTTTCCGGAGGGGGAGTCTCCGGCTCCGCCCGAGCCTGCGATGGACGTGTTCGTCAAGCTGCTGGCTGAGGGCAGGCGGGAGGAAATCGGCGAATTTGCGGATTCGTTCTTTGTCCGGAGCGGTAGTGCCGGGCCTGTACCGAGGCAGCCTTATTTCAATTCGGCTATCCAGCTTATGCTGGCGGTCAAGGAGATGGAGAAGCAGCCGGACTACAGCGACATTTTCGCGGCCCTTTCCCGGATTCAAACACGGAGCGGACTTGCCGCTCAGATCAAACGGGTCGCGGGCGCAATGCTGGAGAGCCGATCCGATTCGGCCCGCGAATACAGTCCTCACGTAGCGGCAATCCTGGAGCAGGTAAAAGAGCACTATTCCCGGGAGCTGTCGCTGAAGACGCTCGGCCAGAAGCTGCATATGCACCCGAATTATCTCGGACAGCTGTTCCAGCAGGAGGTCGGAACCAGCTTCTCGGATTATGTGAACCAGTACCGGGTGGAGCGGGCGACGCACCTTCTTCTCCATACGGACCGGAAGACGGCCGAGATCGCCCAGGAGGTCGGCTATTGGGACTCGTCCTATTTTTACCGGACGTTCAAGAAATACGCCGGCGTATCGCCGACGGAACTCCGTTCCATGTATACCAAAAGGTAAAAATAGGAAAAAGCATGCGCGTGCATCCTCATCCGCATGCTTTTTTTGATGAAATCGCCAAAGGTTTCTTTAATTTCTCCATCTTGGATTAGATTTTTCAACTATACGGCGGAGGCGGTCAGCGGAGATAATGAGAACGGGAGCGAGACGGAAAGTCCCGCACGAGCTGCTGTTGTTGATTATAGGGGATTAACAACCGTAGAAGACAACCTAAGAAAAGGCAAAGGAGGGAAAAGCGCCGTGCCTGGCATCGTGAAAAGTTTAGTGAGAAACCGGGCGTTTCTCTTGTTGGTGCTGCCGGGAGCGATCTGGTTTATTATTTTTGCCTACCTGCCCATGTTCGGTACGATCGTGGCGTTCAAAGACTTTCGTATTCACCCGGACGGCTTTTTTGCAAGCGTTTTTAACAGCGAATGGGTAGGGCTCAAAAACTTCGAGTTCCTGTTCTCCACCAACGACGCGTATATCATCACACGCAATACGATTTTGTACAATCTGGCTTTGATTTTTTTGGGCCTGGTCTGTGCGGTCGGTTTCGCGGTCGTCATGAACGAGCTGCTGAACAAACGGCTGACCAAAGTGTACCAGACGGCCATGTTTATGCCTTATTTCCTGTCCTGGGTTATTATCAGTTACTTCGTGCTGATTTTTCTCAATATGGAAAAGGGCGTGTTCAACCAGATTCTCGCGTATTTCGGAGCCGATCCCGTCAACTGGTACAGCGAACCGAAATATTGGCCGTACATTCTGATTTTTATGGGCATCTGGAAAAACATCGGCTACGGCAGCGTCGTCTATCTTGCCGCAATCGCGGGTATCGACCGCTCGTATTACGAAGCCGCCATGATCGACGGAGCCAGCAAATGGCAGCAGATCAAGTACATAACACTTCCGCAGCTAAAACCGCTGATGATTATTTTGACCGTGCTGGCGCTTGGCGGCATTTTCCGCTCAGACTTCGGCTTGTTCTTCCAGGTAACGAAAAACTCGGGTGCTTTGTATCCGGTTACAGATGTGATCGACACGTTCGTTTACCGCGGACTGACGGTTATGGGCGATACGGGAATGAGTACGGCTTCCGGGCTTTATCAGTCGGTTGTGGGTCTGATTCTGGTTCTGACGGCCAATTATGCGGTGCGGAAAATCGAAAAAGAATATGCCGTTTTTTAAACGTAAAAGCGGTAAAGATCCGGCTAGGGGGTGCCAGCAATGTCAGACTTGAGCGGATCGGTTAAGGCAGGAACGACGGCGCAAGCCCGGAAGGGCGGGAAGCCGAAAGATTTGAACGCGATTTCTCCCTTCTGGAATTTCGTATTCTCGACCGGCGTGGGTTTGTTCGCTTTGTCCTGCGTGTTTCCGTTTCTGTTTATTATTATCATTTCGTTCACCGACGAAAAAACACTCGCAATCGAAGGCTTCAGCCTGGTGCCGAGCCGGTTGAGTACAGCCTCGTACCGGTTTCTGATGAACTCGGGGCAGCAATTGCTCCAGTCGTTCGGCGTCACGCTTCTGGTGACGGTGCTGGGTACACTGCTGACGCTGTATCTCGTCGCCACGTATGCGTACGCTTTATCGAGAAAAAGCTTCGAGCAGCGGAGATTTTTCAGCTTTCTCGCTTTTTTCACGATGCTGTTCTCGGGAGGTCTGGTGCCTTCGTATATCGTGGTCACCCAGTTTCTCCATCTGCGCGATTCGATATGGGCGCTCATACTGCCGTCCGTGCTGAACGCTTTCTACATTCTTGTGATGCGGACGTTCTTCTCCACGACGGTGCCGGACGCTATTGTAGAATCGGCCAAAATCGACGGAGCGACCGAATTCGGCGTATTTACGCGGATCGTGCTGCCGATTTCACTGCCGGGCATTGCGACGATCGGTTTGTTCAGCACACTCGCGTTCTGGAACGACTGGTTCAATGCGCTGCTTTATATCGACAAGCCGACGCTGATTCCGCTTCAAACGATGCTGATGCGCATTCAGAACAACATGGATTTTGTCGTTCAGAACAGCTCCAAGGTCGTGTCGTATGATATTGCGGCCTCGCTTCCGACAGAAACGGTGCGTATGGCGATGGTCGTGCTGGCAACGCTGCCGATTGCGCTCGCTTATCCGTTTTTCCAGAAATATTTTATTCAGGGGCTGACGATCGGATCGGTAAAAGAGTAGGCTTCACGCCTTCTTCTTTACAAGGCCGGGGGAACGGTCATACCTATAAAGAAAGCGTTATCATTATGATTTTGTCAGGAGGAATCAGGAATGGCGGGAAAAAAAGCGCTTCTGTTTATGCTCGTACTTATGCTGGCATTCGGATCTTTGCTCGCAGGGTGCGGAAGCAAAAGCGAAGGCGGAGACAGCAAGCAGGGAGCCGGCGATTCGACCGAGAAGGAAGTTAAGTTGAAAGTGTACCTGATCGGCGGTCCGCAGCGGGATTTGCCTAAAGTCCAGGAAGAGATCAATAAATATGTGAAGGAAAAGATTAACGCCACGCTTGATATTACGATGATCGACTGGGGCGATTATTCCAAACGGATGCAGGTGCTTTCCGCGTCGGGCGAAAATTTCGATATCGCCTTCACGTCCTCGTGGGCGTTCGAATACCGGACAAATGCGGCTAAGGGCGCGTTTATGCCGCTGAACGACCTGCTCGACAAATACGGCAAGGGCATCAAGGAAGAGCTTGATCCGCGTTTTCTCGAAGGAACCAAAATCGACGGAAAGAACTACGCCGTTCCGGTCAACAAGGAGCTCGGCGAGCAGTGGGTATGGCGCTTCAACAAGAAATACGTGGACAAATACAAGATCGATATAACCAAAGTACGTACTCTTCAAGACCTGGAGCCGTATCTGAAGCAGATTAAAGAAGGCGAGCCGGAAGACATTACCCCGCTTGCCGTGCCGAAAGGGTTCAAGCCTTATATTCCGTATGACTTTATTCTCGGAGACGAATTCCCGGTCGGAATGAAGATCGGGGACAACGCTTCGGATTTCAAATTCGTCAATATTTTGGAAACCCCCGAGCTGAAAACTTCTCTGGAAACGATCCGCAAATACTACCAGGCGGGATATTTGCGCAAGGATGTCGCCACGCTTGACGGCATCGACAATATCAAGACGGGCAAATGGTTCGTGGACCGCGAAATCACGCAGCCATACGCGGATCTGGGCTGGTCCCGGAGCGCAGGCTACGACATCGTGTCGACCCCGATGCAGGATCCGGTCGTGTTCACCGGCTCGGCTTCCGGAGCCATGCACGCGATCTCGGCAAACTCCAAAAATCCGGAGCGCGCCATGATGTTCCTGAATCTGCTCAACACGGACAAGTATTTGCGCAACCTGTTCAGCTTCGGAATCGAAGGCACCCACTACAAGAAAGTGTCCGACAATGTCATCGAAGATCTGCCCGCTATGAAAGACGGCTTCCAGATGCCGGGCTTCGCGCTCGGAAACATGTATCTGACGTACCTGCACAAAGAAGAACCGGCCGACAAGTGGGAAGCGTTCAAGAAGTTTAACGATTCGGCGAAAGTGTCGCCGACGTTCGGTTTCAACTTCGACGTCGATCCGGTCAAAACCGAAGTGGCGGCCATCTCCGCCATCTCCCGGGAGTTTTACCCGGCCATTATGACAGGGTCCGTAGATCCGAGCGAATATTTGCCGAAAGCGATGGAAAAAATGAAGGCCGCCGGCCTCGATAAAGTCATCGCCGAAGCTCAAAAACAGTTTGATAAATGGAAAGCGGAGAAGAAGTAAGAGCACCTTCTCCTTATAAGAAGCGGCCGCGGTCGTGATATTCCTCTCTCATTTAAGCAGATAGTGTGCGAAAAACGTACTATCGTTTACCTGAAGCGGCGATGTCAGACATGCTGTCGCTTTTTTTGCATGGATTCCGTATTGCGCTGACAGCGTGAAGGAAATTTCCGCCAACCGTATTTAATATGTACATGCAACCTTTAATTCGTCCACTAGGAACGGAAATAATCCCATTGTTATAATGAAAGCGTAATCATTGCCAAGCCGGAGACAAACGGGAGGGAAATTATTCAGAATGCTCATCCGGCAGCGGGAGCGGTCCGGCGCGTCATTCTCAAAGGGTTGTTGCCATCCCGCTGCCCGCGAAAGTCTCAACATACATAGGAGGTCACAAATGAAAAAGATTGGCGTCAGTCTGGCCGTATCCATCACGGCGTTCGCCGCAATGGGTTTATCCGCATCCGCGGCGCAGCCTCATTCCTCGTACTGGTATCCGGAGCAATTGCTGAAATGGAGCCCGGGTTCCGATCCCGACGCGAAGTTCAACCGCGGCTCGATCCCGCTGCAGGAACGCTTTACGGGCGACAAGGTGAACGCAAACGCGTCCAAGGAGCCCAAAATCGTGGCGCTTTCCGCGCTTAATGCGGGAACGAGCGGCGTTCCTTCCCAAGGTTCCGACAAGTTCACGGCCAATACGTTCGGATATTGGCAGTATGTGGACAAGCTGGTCTATTGGGGAGGCTCCGCCGGAGAAGGCATCATCGTGCCTCCGAGCGCCGATGCGATAGACGCCGCCCACAAGAACGGCGTGCCGATCATGGGCACCGTCTTTTTCCCGCCGAGCGTGTACGGGGGCAAATTCGACTGGGTGAAGCAGACGCTCCAGCAGAAGCCGGACGGGTCGTTCCCGGTGGCCGACAAGCTGATCGAGGTGGCGAAAACGTACGGTTTCGACGGCTGGTTCATTAACCAGGAAACCGAGGGCGGAACCCCGGCCGATGCGCAGAAGATGAAGGAGTTCCTGACCTATCTGGAAGCCCGCAAATCCGCGTCCATGCAGATCATGTGGTACGATTCGATGACCAAGGACGGCTCGATCAACTGGCAGAACGCGCTGAACGACAAGAACGAGATGTTCCTGCAGGACAAACGGCAGAAAGTTTCGGACAGCATGTTCCTTAACTTCTGGTGGAGGGATCTGGCCGGCTCGGCCGCCAAAGCGAAAAGCCTGGGCCGGAGTCCATACGAGCTGTTCGCGGGCATCGATGTCGAGGCCAAAGGCTACGACACCGGCATCCAGTGGGACATGCTGTTCCCGAAAGGCAAGCCGGCGGCGACTTCGCTGGGCATTTACCGGCCGGACTGGGCGTTTAACAGCGCGGAGAGCATGAAGGATTTTTTCGCCAGGGAGAATAAATTCTGGGTCGGCCAAAACGGTAATCCTTCCGACACGGAGACAAACCTTGCCTGGAAAGGAATGGCTCATTACGTGGCCGAGCAATCCCCGGTCAACAAGCTGCCGTTCGTGACTCATTTCAACACGGGAAGCGGGCAGCAGTACTACGCGGACGGCAAACTTGTGCGGGATAAAGGATGGAACAACCGCAGCCTGCAGGATATTTTGCCGACCTGGCGCTGGCTGGGGGAGAGCAAAGGAACGGCGCTTAAACCGAGCCTCGACTGGTCGGACGCTTATTACGGCGGCAGTTCGCTCAAGGTGGAAGGAACGCTGAGTCCGGCCAATGCGACGACACTCAAGCTGTACCGGACGGACCTGACCGTCGAACCGGCCACTAAACTGTCGATTACGTATAAAACTTCGCAGAAGCCGGGAATGAAAGTCGCCTTGACTTTTGCGGGGCCGAAGGAAGAAGTCGTTTATCTGGACGTGCAAAATACTATTCAGCCGGGCTGGACGACCGAAACGTTTAACTTGACGCCTTATAAAGGAAAAAAAGTAACGTCGATTTCGCTGGTTTTCGACTCGAAAGAAACGATTCCGGCTTATGCGATCAACATCGGCAAGCTTTCGGTGAGCAGCGTGAAAGAGGAGATGCAGGCGCCTTTGCCGGCCGTTAAAGATCTGAAGGTAACCGGCTCCGATTTCCGCGACGGCATTTACGGAGATGCCCGCCTGGAATGGACGGCTCTGGGCAAGGATGTGAAGCAGTATGAAATTTATCGCGTGCTTCCGGACGGTAAAGAGGAGTTCATAGGAGCTACTCCCAACAACGTTTACTATGTTCCCGAGATGAAAAGAAGCAATAAAGAAGACACGACCGTACTGAAGGTGGTCGCGGTCAGCGGGCAGTACCGGGCAGGGCAGGCAGCGAAAACGGCGATCAACTGGCCGGCTTATCCGAAACCGGAGGCCCGTTTTAAAACGGACAAAACGCTTGTCGCTCCCGGTGAGCAGGTGAAGCTGATCGACCAGTCGACGGAAGTCACCGAACAGTGGCTGTGGACGATCGAGGGAGGAAGCCCTTCCGCAAGCACCGACAAAGAGCCGGTCGTCACGTTTGCCGAGGAAGGAACGTACAGCGTCACGCTTACGGCCAAAAACAGCTCGGGCCAAGACTCCGTGACTAAGCAGGCGCTTATAACCGTCCGCAAAGACGCGGGTGCGGCCGCTAACCTGGCGCTGGGCAAAACCGCCCATGCGGACAACATCTGCGGTCCCGCCGAAGGAGCGGCAAACGCGGTGGACGGCAAGGTGACCGGCAACAGCAAATGGTGCGCCTTGGGCAACCTGCCTCACTGGCTCACGGTGGACCTGGGGGCGGAGAAGACGATCAGCGGATTCGTCCTGAAGCATGCCGAAGCGGGCGGCGAATGGGCAGGGTTCAACACGAGCGACTACACCGTGCAGGTGAGTGCGGATGGCGTTACGTGGACGGATATCCTGGAAGTTAAGGGGAACCGTGCGGGTGAAACGCATGACGCGGTCGCGCTGGTGAAGGCGCGCTATGTTAAGCTGAACATTATCAAAGCGAGTCAGGGCGGAGATACGGCGGCCCGGATCTACGAATTCGAAGTGCGGGGACTCCAGTAAGCAAGCCGGAGTCTGACGGATTTGATAAGCGGCCGTAAGAAGTACGGAAGAAGTACGGAAGAAGTACGGAAGAAGTACGGAAGAAGACGGCAAGAAAGCGGCAAGAAGTAAGGCAAGAAGTACGGAAGAATTACGGAATGAAATACGCCATGAAGTACGGCAAGAAAAAAGACCGTTTCGCCAGCCTGCGAGGCTGTACGGAACGGTCTTTTTTTCGGGGAAGCGCTCTGCCGCTGCTCTGCCGCTGGGGCGCCGGGCGCCGTGGCGCTGCGAGAGCAGAGCGGCCGGTAGCCAGCCGCCGGGTCAGCCGCTGCTCTCCGCGCTCCCGGCGGCGGCGCCTGTCCCGCCAGCCGACAGCCCGGGCCAGGCGGCCTGCCACTCGCGCAGGCCCGCTTCGACTTCGTCGCGGGGAAGCTTGCCCGCTTGCAGCTCGTCGTCGCTGCAAGCGAGCAGCCGCCGGTAGAAGGCGGCGCCCCACCCGGGAAGATCGGCGTCTTCCGGGGCACCTCTGCCTTTCAGCTCATAGAGCAGGTTCTCCGCTTCGTCATAGCTTCCGGCAGCGGCGCAGTACTCCATGAGCTTGAACAGGACATGCGGAGGCTGGCGGTACGCTTTCAACCGGTGGTTCAAGTAGGCGATCTCTGCATGAAGGGAAATATCGTCCGATTCCGCACCCAGCTCGGCCGCCGTCAAATAAAAATACAGCGCATTGACTCTGCGCTGGTAAGCTTCGCGCTCTCCGGACATTTCTTCGTAAATGTCCGCTTCCTCGCGGAGCAGCTTGGCGGCCGCCAGAAGCTTCTCGCCGCTCAGCGAGGCCCCCGTCATCAGCATGCGCAGGGCGTCTTCCTCCGGAACGGAGCCGAGAAGCTTGGACGGAGGAAGCTGCATCCGTCCGTACAGCTCGCCAAGTGCGGCCAGCGCTTCCGCGTGCTTTTTCTCTTTGCGCAGCTTGAGGATACGGGTGGCAATCGCTTCGGTCATCTGCGTGATCATCGTCAATAAGTAATCTTTCCGTTCGAACAAGCCGGTTCCTCCTTATCGCTTCGGCGCTTCTGCCAGGCAGCGGCAGCCGGGGTGATTTAGCTGTTGGCTTCGTTATCCCGCTTCGAGGCGATATGCCGCGCGATGGCCACGCCATGCTTGCGGCCCGTCTCGATGAAAATTTCATTGGCGTTGTGGCCCGAAGCGATAACGCCGGCGACATACAGACCCGGCACATTGGATTCCATGGTCTCTGGATCATAGAGAGGCTTCAGATGCTCGCCTTGAAGCTCCACGCCCGATTCGATCATCAAGGTCCGGTCGGGCCGGAAACCGGTGAGGGCGAGGACGAAATCGTTATCGAGTACGGTTTGCGTTCCGCCGGTGTCGACCGTTACCGACAGGTCGTCGATCTGTACGACACGGGAAGAGTAAAGCATGCGGATATGGCCCTTGGCGACCATACTCTCGAAAATTGGTCTCACCCAGGGCTTGATGGACGGAGACATCTGCTCCTGCCGGTATACGACCGTAACTTCCGCGCCGACGCGCATCAGATCGAGAGCCGCATCGATGGCTGAGTTGTTCCCGCCGATAATGGCGACCTTCATATTCGTATAGGGATGTGCCTCCCGGTAATAATGGGTTACTTTCGGAAGGTCCTCTCCCGGAATTCCGAGCAGGTTCGGCGTATCGAAATAGCCGGTTGAAATGACCACATGCTTCGCCTCGGTTTCGATCTGCCGCCCGCCGCGGTTTACGGAAGTGACGATAAAACGGCCGTCCTTCTTACGGATGGAAGTGACTTCTTCGTAACTCCGGATGTTCAGATCGAAATGTCGGGCAACGTTGCGGTAATAAAAAAGGGCTTCCTGGCGGCTGGGCTTGTCGCTGGGCGTCGTAAACGGGATATCGCCGATTTCCAGCAGGTCGGGCGTACTGAAAAACTGGAGATGGGTCGGGTACAAATAAATGGAATTCACGATGCAGTGCTTCTCGATTACGAGCGCGGGGATGCCCGCTTTCTTGAGTTCGACGGCAGCCGAGATTCCGCAAGGACCGGCTCCGACAATGATGACTTCTTCCATAAGATGGTGGCCTCCTTCCGTCACAAATGAAGACAGGCGTAAATATTCCTACTTGCGTCTGACAGTAAGCAGCGACGGTTTTTATTCCATAGTAACGCAATCGGAGATAAAAACACAACCGGAGGGCAGGATGCTTGTTCCGGCGTTTTTTGCGGCTTATTGAATCAGAGCCGGGATTGGGCGGGTAAAAAAAGCACGTTCCGGCGGGGAACGCGCCCATGTACAAGACGGGGCGGTTCCTTACTGCCGGAACGTGCTCTGTTTAGCCGTGTCCGCCCGGGGCCGAAAGGCCGGCCCGCTCCACGAGCCGGCGGCTCTCTTCATTGAGCCCCGTGACGGATACGTGTTTCTGGAGAAGATCGTATTTCTGTACCACTTTGGAAATAGCCGTGACGGCCGAATGATCCCATACGTGGGAATGGGAGAAGTCGATCACGATCCGCTGCGGATCGTTCATATAGTCGAACTGCTCGATGAAATGCGTCATGGTGCCGAAAAACATTTGTCCGGATACCGTATATGTTTTGGTACCGGCGGCATCCACACTTGCCGTCGTGCGTATTTTGGCCATTTTCCAGGCGAAAACGACCGCGCTGATCAGGACGCCCGCGAATACGCCTTTGGACAAGTCGTGAGTGGCGACGACAATCGCTACCGTGACGATCATAACGAGCGCATCGGACAGCGGAATTTTCGCCAGCTGGGGAATGGACTTCCAATCGAACGTACCGATGGAGACCATGATCATGACGCCGACGAGAGCGGCCATCGGAATCTTCTCGACGACGGGGCCGAGCACCAGGATCAGGAACAGAAGGAACAGACCGGCGACCAGCGTGGACAACCGGGTCCGTCCGCCCGACTTGACGTTGATGACGGATTGTCCGATCATGGCGCAGCCCGCCATTCCGCCGAAGAAGCCGGTTACGACGTTAGCGACACCCTGACCGCGGACTTCGCGGTTTTTATCGCTCGGCGTATCGGTCATTTCATCGAGGATCGTGGCCGTGAGCAGCGATTCGAGGATGCCGACGAAAGCGAGAGACAGGGAATACGGGAAAATGATTGTCAGGGTTTCCCATGTAAACAAGACTTGCGGCACATGGAACAAAGGTAGCGAACTGGTGATCCGGCCCATGTCGCCGACCGTATTAACCCCGATCCCGAAAGAAATGGTGACGATGGAAACCAGGATAATGGCCGCAAGCGCGGACGGAAACGCCTTCGTGAATCTCGGCAGGATGTAAATAATGGCCAGTGTGACGCCGACGAGCGCGTACATGACCCAGCTTTGACCGGCAAAATGAGTAAGCTGCGCCATAAAAATAAGGATCGCAAGCGCGTTTACGAACCCGGTCATAACCGATTGGGGCACGAAGCGGACCAGTTTGCCGAGCTTAAGCAGACCGAGAATATATTGAAGAATTCCGGTCAGAACCGTCGCGGCGAACAGGTACTCCAGGCCGTATTGTTTGACAAGCGGAGCCATAACGAGCGCCATCGCTCCGGTGGCTGCCGAAATCATGCCGGGTCTGCCTCCGAAGAAAGAAATGACGAGCGCCATTGTAAACGAAGCGTACAATCCGACCATGGGATCGACCCCGGCGATAATCGAGAAAGCGATAGCTTCCGGAATAAGCGCCAGCGCTACCGTAATCCCGGACAAAATGTCGCTGCGCGGATTGGAAAACCAGGTTCTATTCAGTTGTCTAAACAAGTTGATAATCCTCCTCTATTGTAGGTTCAGCAGATGAATAGGGTGACTTTCCACTCTCAGGAAAGTCGGGGCCGTTGATCACTACAAGACATTATAACGAAGAGGGGAGAGCGTTTCATTTGGAAAAAGGCGGATGATAACGCTTAAATCATCCTTTTCCTCTTGATTTCTTACTTTTTCGAAAAAATAAAGACTTCTTATAGATGATTGGCATGCCTATGTGGGCATAACGGAATAGGGGAAAGAAATTCAGCCGATGCTTCGTTATTTGGAGCGGACTTTCTTTTTTGGAGGAGGAGGAGTAGAGTAAAAGGGTGCTCAGTTATCATTTACATAGGGGGTTCCTTCATGACATCATTCCAGAAACAGCTGGAGAAATATGCCGAACTGGTCGTAAAAGTAGGCGTTAACATTCAACCGGGACAGATCTTGTATATCGAATCACCGATCGAAAGTGTGGAATTTACGCGTCATGTCGTGAGAAAAGCTTACGAAGCGGGGGCCAAATTCGTTGAGGTTAACTGGAGCGATGAGCAGACGACACGCATCCGGTACGAATCCGCGCCTGACGAGTCGTTTGATTTCTATCCGGAGTGGACGGCGAGAATGATGGAGCAGCTGGCCGAAGGCAACGGGGCTCTGCTGAATATCAAGGTGCCGGATCCGGAACTGTTCAAGGGCATCGATACGGGCAAAATATCCCGTGCCGGCAAAGCGGCTTCGATCGCAAGACAACGTTTCCAGAGTTATGTGCGCAACCATAAATTCAGCTGGTGTCTTGTCAAAGCGCCGACTAAAGCATGGGCGGACAAAGTATTCGCCGACTTGCCTGAGGACGAGCGCGTGTCCGTCATGTGGGATACCATCTTTAAAATGAACCGTGTCGACAAGGACGACCCGGTCGCCGCCTGGAAAGAGCATATCGCTCAATTGTCCGAGACGCATGAGCGCCTGACCGGCAAGAAGTACCGCCGTCTTCATTATAAAGCGCCGGGAACGGATCTGACCGTTGAGCTGCCCGAAGGCCACTTGTGGCTCGGCGGCGGGGGCGAAAACGAGCAGGGCGATTATTTCGTCGCCAATATGCCGACCGAAGAAGTGTTCACCATGCCGAAGCGCGACGGAGTCAACGGAACCGTATCGAGTACAATGCCACTGAACCTGGGCGGCCGTCTGGTGGATAAGTTCAAGCTCACGTTCAAGGACGGAGTCGTGGTCGACTATACGGCCGAAGTCGGGCAGGAGCATCTCAAATCCCTGTTCGAAACGGACGAGGGAGCGAAGCGTCTCGGAGAAGTGGCGCTGGTGCCGCACGATTCGCCGATTTCGAATTTGAACCGGATCTTCTATAACACCGGTATCGACGAGAACGCGTCCTGCCATTTTGCGGTCGGTAGCGCCTACCCCTTCACCCTGGAGAACGGGACCAAGATGAGCCAGGAAGAACTGCTGGCGAGAGGCGCCAACGTGAGTCTGACGCACGTCGACTTTATGGTCGGCTCCGCCGAACTCGACATCGACGGGGAGCTCGCGGACGGTACGATCGAGCCGGTGTTCCGCAAAGGAAACTGGGTAAAATAAAGAATATTCCGCGTAAAAAAGCGCCGGGGGACTTTGGGACTGACCCCCGTTTGTGAAACAGGGATCAAAACACCTTTCAAGTTTAAGCAACCAGTTGCCGAAAATGAACCGGTGACTGGTTGTTTAGTTTTGTTTGAATGCGAATTGAGTTATAGTAAGTTATGTAATCTCGAATGGTCTGCTCGACGATTGCCGTCGTCGTGCAGGTTAAACCTTCGAGATAGAACGTTTCAGACTTTAGCGTGGAATGAAACGATTCGATGGGGGCATTATCAGCGGGCGTACCCTTGCGGGACATGCTCATGGTAATGCCTTTTCCCTTTACAGCTTCTTGGTAGGCCTGAGAGGTGTAGACGCTGCCTTGGTCGCTATGGAGCATGGCGCCCGACAGAATGGGCAGTTGACCCAGCGTGTCCAGGACAAACTCAGTGTCTTGCTTGTCAGATATACTCTAGGCCACAATCTCTCCGTTAAACAAGTCTAAGATGCTCGACAGGTATAAGGTTTTTCCGCCAAACGGCAAATACGTAATGTCTGTTACGAGTTTTTGCATAGGAGCATCGGCCTCAAACTGACGTTTTAACAAGTGTTCTGCGATGTAAGCTGGCTGCCCTGTAGATTTGCGTTTCTTTACTCTGGCACGACATTGCAGTCCCTCTTGCTGCATCATACGCTGCACACGTTTGTGATTTATACGTTGCTCTGTGCGAAGGAGCGCGGTGATCTTCCGGTAACCATATCGAAATTTATGATGAATGCAAAGTTCCCGGATTTTCTCCACCGTTGGTTCTGGAACTTTTGCTTCCACAGTTGCTTTCCAACGATAATGGGTAGCTCTTGCAATCCCAAGCCACGCACAAGCCTGTGTCACCGTAGCTTCTTCTCGAGTGGACTCGATCCAAGCAACGACGACCTCGGGTTTCACCTCCTTTCCAACTCCGTGTACTTTTTTAGCAAGTCCAATTGCTGCTTTAAAAACCGGTTTTCTGCCTGTAGTTTTTCTAACTCTGAAGAATATGCCGGCCCCTTCCCGTAGCTATATTGCTTCCCCACAGGCTGCTCAAGCCGATGCACGTCACCTTCCCGATACCACTTCATCCACGCCTTTAGCTGTGTCTTATTCCGTATCCCGAGTTGCTCCATGACCTCTTTAACCGGAACTCCTTCTAATCTCATTTCTATGGCTTTCATCTTAAGTTCGAATGGGTAGCTGACTCTTGTTGCCAATGCAAAAACACCTCCAAGGTTGTCCCCATATCTTACGATATGGTTGAGTTCTCTTGAAGGTGTTTTAATTTGTCTCACGCTTTGGGGTCAGTCCCTTTTCAGTCCCGGCGCTTTTTTTATTTCACTGCCGCATGGGCGGTCGTCCTTATAAATTGCGGCTGTTCTCATCCTGATGGGTGCCGCTGATTTCGTTGCGTGTATTCCACTTCTCGGCCTGAGGCTCGATGTCCTGTTTGCGGTCCACCTTGTGCTCCTGCTCGGGAGAATTGCGGTCGGGATTTTTCTCGTTGCGAACTTCTTGTCCTTTGGGTTGTTCCATGTCCATTCCCTCCTAAATGTGTCGGTTATGTATACATACCCCTACCGGAGCCTGGGAAAACAAGCGATATTTGCCCCGTGCGGCCGTGTAAGGTTTATAATAAGGAGGAAGGCGGACCGGACGGTCCGGAACGAAATTGCGTACATAGTCGACTCATCGTGAACACGGTTCAGGAGAGTCATCGGGAGGAGGAGCCGAGCATGCAAATTAAGATCACGGAAACCGCAGCGGATCTTTTCAGGAAAGACTGGGGATTCGGCGATGGGGATCAAGTGCGCATTTTCGTGCGTTACAGCGGCGGTGGCGAGGATGCCTTTACATTCGGAATCATCAAAGATGCTCCGCATTACCCGGCCGTTACGGCCGAAGCCGGAGGCGTCACCTTTTTTATGGAGGAAAACGATGTCTGGTATCTGGATGGCAAAGACCTTCACGTAGACGGCATCGCCGAAGAAATCGTTCTAAAACGATTGTGAAAAGTTTAATCTCATAACCGGAAGGAGTCGGATACATATGGCCCCTGTAGTCGCTTTTATATATGCGCATCCGGACGACGAATCGTTCGCGAGCGCCTGCCTGATCCGTTCTTTGGCGGACCGGGGAATACGCACCGTCCTGCTGTCGGCTACGCGCGGAGATGCGGGTAGACCGGGACCGCTCGGTCCCATGTCTCCGGAGCAGCTATCCGCCGCGCGGGAGGCAGAGCTGCAGACCGCCTGCGATTTGCTGGGCGTATCGGCCGTGAAGCACCTCGTGCTGCCGGACGGCAAGCTGGCCGCGCTGGACAGGGCGGTGCTGGCGGATGCGGCGGCGGAATTTCTGAACGAAACGGGAGCTTCCGTCGTCGTGACCTTTCCGGCGGACGGTATTAGCGGCCACCCGGATCACATCGCCGTTCATCATGCCGTAAACGAGGCCGTTCTCGGCGGACGGTGTCCTCACGTTCAGAAATTGTATTACAACCTGCCCTTCGCGGGCGTAAAGGAGGACGAGCCTTCCGTAATCAGGCTCAAAACCGCGCCTTACTGGAAAATCAAAGCCGGGGCTCTTCTGGCGCACCGGTCCCAGCAGTTCTCCGTGGAGAAAGCGTTCGGCCCGAGCGAAACGCTCCCGGAGAACAAAGCGTTTCCTTACGAAAACTTCCGGCTCGTCTGGCTGCGGGGCGAGTTAAATCCGCTCCGCATAGAAGAATCCGTACTGGACGGTTTAATGTAGCGGCAGACGATTCGCCGCTTCCGGCGGCTCAAATCGCCTGTTCAACCAAGCGCCCAAAAGTCAAAAAAGCTCCGTACAAGCTGTATGCAGCCTGTACGGAGCTTTTTCTGTACGAATCGGGGGATGCCGGTACTACGCCTGCCGGAAAGAGAAGAATTTGTGGATCGTATCGTTGACGGTCCGGCTGAATATCGGTTTGCTGATATAGTCGTCCATGCCGGCGGCGAGACATTTTTCCCGGTCGCCTTTGAGTGCGTTTGCCGTAACGGCCACGATAATCGGATACTCTTCGGGTTTGAGAGCTTCCTTGATCATCTGTGCCGCATCCAGGCCGTTTATTTCCGGCATATGCACATCCATAAACACGAGATCGTAACGTTCGGTCAGCGCGGCTTCGACGACCTCGCTGCCGTTGTCCACCACGCGGACGGTATGGCCTTGGTTGGACAGCATTTTGACCAGGACGAGCTGATTGATCCGGTTATCTTCCGCCACGAGGATTTTGAGGGAATGACCGGGAGATTTCTCCACAGTCGTATTCTCGGGGAGAGGCGTGCCAACTTCCCGGTCCAATTCTTTGAGAACAACGGTGAAGAGGAAATGAGCGCCGGATTTTTCCGGCTGCTCCACCCAGATCTCGCCACCCATAAGCTCGACGAGTTTCTTGCAGATGGCGAGCCCGAGCCCGGTTCCCTGCGTTTCGCGCGTCATGAAATTATCAAGCTGATAGAACGGCTGGAACAGCTTGTCGGTTTTCTCTTTCGGAATCCCGATTCCCGTATCCTGGACCTGGAACAGAAGCTTTACGGCTCCTTCCGACTGGGCCTGCTTTTTGACGGAAACCGTAATGCTGCCTTCACTCGTAAACTTCACGGCGTTGCCGATCAGGTTAATAAGGACCTGTTTGAGCCGTTTGGCATCTCCAAGAAGGACCGAAGGCATATTCTGGCTCATGGAGCAGGTCATTTCCAGATTTTTTTCCATCGCTTTGGACGTCAGAAGATCAACGGACTCCAGAATGCAGGAGCGGATATCAAACGGTTCCTCGGTGAGCTCCGTTACGCCCGACTCGATTTTGGAGAAGTCGAGAATATCGTTGATGATGCCGAGCAGCGTGTCGCCGCTTTTGCGGATAATATTCAAATATTCTTTCTGTTCGGAGCTGAGGGAAGTTGTTTCAAGCAGAAGGTCCGTCATCCCGATAACCGCATTCATCGGCGTACGGATTTCATGACTCATCATGGCAAGAAACTCGCCCTTGGCTTTATTCGTCGCTTCCGCGGTTTCTTTCTCGATCATCAGCTTTTTCTGTTCCCGGATATCTTTGGCGATAATGTAGTAGCCCACGTTCGTTTCGCTGATGATAATGGGAGCGATCGTTGTCAGCACTTCCACGATGTTGCCGTGCTTGTCGGTAATTTTGTCGATGCGTTTTTCGGCGGAGGTGTCCTTCAAAGAAGCTTCGAGAATATCCGTAATATTTTCCGTGCGGAAGAGCTCGGAGAATTTGGCGCCGATCATCTCGTGAACCGCGTAACCCGTCATCTGCTGTGCCATCAAGTTGCTGTTCAGAATTTTTCCTTCCAGATCGATCGACAAAACGGCGTCATGGTTGTATTTTTTCAGTGAAGTATAGCGTTCGACCGTTTCCTGGAGTTTGCGTTCCACCAGCTTGCGGTCCGTAATATCTTGAATGGTGCCGTTGATTTTAAGAGGAATGCCCTGAATAGAGTACGTGACAAGGCCGCGGATATGCAGGTATTTGTCTTCGCCGTCCTCCCTCCGGCTCCGGTACTCGAAACTGAGTTCCTTGTTTACCAAGGCCTTATCGACCTCTTCTTTAAAAGCGGGGCGGAGATCATCGCCGACCAGGCCCAGAATGCCGTGGACAGCGGCTGCTTCCGGATCCATGCCCGCCACCAGGAAGAGCTGGTCCGAGAAAAAGATCTCGCCGCTTGAAATATCCCATTCCCAGCTCCCCATCAAGGCGATGCGCTGGGCTTCCGCGATAAATTGTTCGTTCTTTTTGCGGTCCGAAATTTCTTGTCCTATCCGCAGAAAAAGTTCTTCACCGCTGTCGCCGATCACCGTCTTGACGCTTAAATCAAACCAGAGCTGACGGCCGTCTTTGTGAATCATTTTGATTTGCCGCACGTTTTCTTCGCCGGCGGCGGAAGGGGACGGCTGAATTTGTAAATGGGAGGGAGAGACATAAAGCACATCCTCGTTATTCCCGATAAGCTCATCGGGCGAATAGCCCAGTATCCGCCGGATGGACGGCGAGCAGTCCAGAATCGTTCCGTCCGGGGCCGTATAATAGAAAATATCCCGGGAATGTTCGGAAAGGAGGCGGTACTGCAGCTTCATTTTATTCCAAGCTTGGGCGTCTTCAAGGACATGTGAAAGCTCGGACGCCTCCAGGACATAATAGTCGGGAGTACCGGGTGGGTTCCCGCTCAGACGGCTCTTTGTAAGCAGGACGGGGACTTCCCGTCCGGATTTATGAACAAAGCGAAGGGTTTGTACATGTCTGCCCGATGCGGACGCCGTTGCCGGGGCCTCGTCTCTCCGGTCGTCCGGGTGGATAAGATCTTTTATAGTGAAGCGGGCGAGTTCCTCGGCAGAATAGCCGCAAAGCCTGCACCAGGGCTCGTTTACCTGAATCCAGACACCGTCGGGGGAATATAAAGCAAAGCCGTGTTCCGCATGCGTAAATAAATAGTCCGCGAGGGACTGGGGATTAATTTGCAGACCGGTCATGTAAGTTACCATCTCCTTGAGACTGAATAAAATGTGTTTCAAAATTAATCCGTTGGGTTTATATACCCGAATTTTAACGAATGAAACAGACAAATTTCAACAAAAAAAGATGAGCAGCCATCCCGGCTGTTCATCTCCATTTATTACCCGGTCAGGAAGGCTGTCCGGTTTTTTCTTTGGCGGGTACGACGCGGGCGTTCCCCATAAGAAACACGATAATTACGGCCAGAACGATCGGAATGACGGCGGCCATGAAGGTGAAGGCGATCGACTCGGACAAAGCATGAATGATCTTGTTTAAAATCTCCGGCGGAATCAGGGCGCGCTTGTCCGCCTGGAAAATTTGCTGCGGATTGCTCATATCGATTCCGCTCATTCCGCCGCCGTTCATTCCCTGGAAGGCGGCCTGGATTTTGTCGGTAAAGACGTTCGACTGAATGCTGCCGAAAATCGTAATGCCGATCGTCATTCCGAACGATCTCAGAAACGAGTTCGTGGAAGTCGCCGTGCCGCGGTACCGGGGTTCCAGGTCGTAGGTGGAAGCGGTAGGCAGCAGGGAGAACGAGAAGCCTACGCCGAAACCGGCAATGATCATAAACACGGTCAGAAGAGCCCGGCTCGTTTCCGGCGTCAGCCCTCCAAGGAGGTACATGCCGACGAGGAACGAGAAGACGGAAATAATCATCAGATTCCGGAAGCTCGTTTTCGTCTGGAAAATACCTCCTATCGCGCTGCCCGCCACGCTGCCCAGCATCATCGGCGTCAGGATAAGGCCCGCGTTCGTCGCGGAACCGCCGAAGACGGCCTGTACATAAATGGGGATATACACCGTCAGAATAATGAAGGTGGCCCCGTACAGCAGCGCCAGAAGCTGGGAAGTCGCGAACAGGCGGCGCTTGAACAGCCAGAACGAGATGATCGGGTCCTTCGCTTTCCGTTCGATGATGAAGAAGAGGATGAAGAACACGGCAAAACCCGCAAACAGGCTTACGATCGGAACGGAATCCCAAGCGTATTTCTTGCCGCCGAGCTCAAGGGCGAACATAAGACTCACGACCGCGACGACAAGCGTAATCGCTCCCCACCAGTCGATGCGCTGCTCGACATGCTGCGGAGATTCCTTGTAGGCGCGCATAATGAGCAGCAGCGATACGAGGCCGATCGGCAGGTTGACGTAGAATACCCAGTGCCAGCTTATGTATTCCGTGATATAAGCGCCGAGCAAGGGGCCGAGTACGCTGGCCGAGCCGAATACCGCACCCAGCAGTCCGGTCATTTTACCGCGTTTCTCCGGCGGGAAAATATCGAATACGATCGTGAACGCGATCGGCAGCAGCGCGCCGCCTCCGATTCCCTGAATCGCCCGGTAGATGCTGAGCTGCACGATGCTTTGGGCTATGCCGCAAAGGGCGGAGCCCAGCAGGAAAACGATCAGCCCGAAAATAAAGAAGCGTTTGCGCCCGTACATGTCGGACAGCTTGCCGAAGATCGGCATCCCGGCCATCGTGGTTACCATGTAGGCGGAAGTGACCCAGACGAATTTGTCGAAGCCGCCCAGGTCGGAGACGATGGTGCCCATGGCTGTAGCGACAATGGTGTTATCCATGGCCGACATCAGGATGGCCAGCAGCAGTCCCGCAACGACCTTGTTAAGATGGTTGTCTTTCTGAATCAAGGGGTAATCCTCCTCTGAATAAGTTTCGGTCCAAGATTAACGATCCTTCTTCGGCGTCTGGAAGACATCTCCTTTGCAAAAAAAGGTTTATTCGTTAAAATAATAAACATCCCGTCAACCCAATTATCTTGATTTTCAAGATAATTTCTAGTTTATGAGGAGGAATTTTACTTGTCAAGCGTTTTACCCGACTATGAAGAGAAAGTGCTGGAGCTGACAGAGCTTATGCGTAAACTATCTACGCGTATCGTTCTTTTTCAACAAAATGCGGCACACTCCCTTGGGTTCATACATACCGACCTGAAAACGGCGGATATTCTGAACGAAAAAGGACCGGTCACGGCCGGAGAGCTGGCCAGGCTGACCGGATTGACGACGGGCACCGTCACGGCTCTGATCGACCGGCTGGAGCAGGCGGGATTCGTGCGCAGGGAAAAGGACCCTCAAGACGGCCGCCGCGTCATCATCGTTCCAGTCAAAGAGAAGCAGAATGAAATCGGGGCGCTGTACAGACCCCTGGGAAATAGGACCCGGGAATTGTGCCAGGAGTACACGGCGGACCAGCTGGATCTCATTAATACGTTTCTATCGCGGATGGTCGGCGTATTCGAACAGGCGAACGGCAGCGTGAGCGTAACCAAACAGGAGAGCTGTTCCTGTAAAAAAAGCGGCTCCGGCGGAAATGAGTCTCCGTAGGGCCCATCGGCTGCTCCAGCTAACAACGCGGGAAGCTGCCGGATGTCCCGCCCGGGTCCGGCTGCTCCCGGCAAATAACGCGTCATACCGCCGATTGACGGCTGTTCTGCCCGTACGTCATGCTGCTGCTTGACGGCAGTCCTGCCCGTACGTCAAAACTGCCGGGAGGTCCAGGGGCTTCTTAGGCGGGGGAGCTATGTCTCCGGCCCCTCGTCTCCGGTTATTCTTCCGCAGCGCACGCCAAAAAAGACATCAAACTTTCCCGGATCGGGAATGTTGATGTCTTTTTTGGCGATGAACGATGAATCCGCTTACACATACGTATGCTGGCAAAAGCCCGCCGTAACAATCCGCGGACGGGTTAGTCGCAGCGGGCAAGATCTCTTACGACATCGGCCAGCGTAGTACCGGCAAGCTCCCGTTCCATAGCGAGCTGCGCCCGGTTGAACTGGGTTTCGAGTGTGCTTTGGATGTTCTTGCCGACGGGACAGTCCGGGTTCGGATTCTCATGCATCGCGAACAGCTCGTCCTGCATGTCTCCCTGAACCGCCCGGTATATATCGAGCAGGGTAATTTCTGCGGGAGGACGGCCCAAAGCGGCACCGGCGACTCCCGGGCTCGTCCGGGTCAAGCCGGCTTTATTCAGCATGCCGGTAATCCGGCGGATGACGACGGGATTCGTATTGACGCTTCCGGCTATATACTCGGATGTGTTGCGTCCTTCTTTATTCAGCTCCAGCAGCGATAAAACGTGAACGGCTACGGCAAAGCGGCTGCTGATGGTCATGGGTCTCACCTCCGTCAAACAGATGCGGACGATAATCATTTACGCGCAAATGCGAACTCTCAATAGTATAGGTACGCGTATTCCCGCTGTCAATCCTCGCACGTCACTCGGGCTGAAGCCAAGCGGAAGACCAGTGTTCCACTCCACGGATAATCGGTTCCAGGGCAAGGCCTTTCTCGGTCAGCGAGTATTCGATCCTCACCGGCGTTTCGGGATACACATCCCGCCGGATAATCCCTTCCTGCTCAAGCTCTTTCAATCTTTCGGACAAAATTTTCCCGCTTAAAGGCAAATTCGATTCTATCGTACAAAAACGCTGCGGACCGGCTAAAAGCTGATAAACGATAAGTCCGGCCCAGCGTTTGCTGATGAGCTGCATTCCTTTTTCGAAACGGGGACATAAGTTTGATTGTTTCATCAGGCATCCCTCCTATCTCCAGTATACGCTCATTTAGCTAATAAAAATATAGTAACGGCAAATAAATAAATTACTTGATATTATAAAGTTACAATCATACACTAGGTTACGAAAAGTAACTTAATAAATTTTAAGGGAGGACCTGCACATGATTCCTTCGTTGTTTTTAGCTCACGGTTCACCGGCGCTGGCTATTCAAGATACGGAGTATACGTCATTTTTACGTGAACTGGGGCAAAAGTGGAAACCTAAAGCGATCGTCATTTTTACGGCTCACTGGGAGAGCGAGGTGTTGACCTTGACTTCGACGGACGGGACGTACGAGACGATTTACGACTTCTATGGTTTTCCGGACGATTTGTATAAGATCACTTATCCGGCCAAAGGATCTGCCGGGCTGGCTTCACGGCTGGCAGGAATGTTCCGGGAAAAGGGGATCGAGACCGTCACCGATTCCGGAAGAGGGCTCGACCACGGTTCATGGACCCTTCTTTACAAAATGTACCCCGAAGCGGACATTCCCGTCATCCAGCTCTCCGTCAACCCTTATCTTCCGCCTGAAAAGCAAATTCTTATCGGTGAAGCTCTGCGGGGACTCGGAGAAGAAGATATCCTGGTCATCGGGAGCGGAGTAACGGTCCATAATCTGCGGATGGTGAACTGGGGACAAGAAGAACCGGAGCCGTGGGCCGTCAAATTCGACGACTGGCTTATCGAACGCACGCTTACGCGGGATACGGACAGTCTGGTCCGTTACGAAACGCTCGCTCCCCACAGCCGGATGGCCGTGCCCAGAGCGGAGCATTTCGTACCGTTTTTCCTGGCGCTCGGCAGCGGACAAGAAAAAGCGGTTCCCCGGGTGATTTACCGGGATTATGAATTCGGAACCTTAAGTTACTTGTGCCTGCAGTTTTGATTCTGATTCCCGGGTGGGATCCATATGAATAAACCGAACCAAAATAAACCTATTAATGGGAGGATGTTAGTGATGAACGGAAAAACGGAAATCGGTCTGCTGATTGTCAGACTGGTGTTAGGGGTAACTTTTCTGGTCCACGGACTGGATAAATTTCAAAGCGGGCTGGGCAACATCGCCGGCTGGTTTGAGAGCATCGGACTTCCCGGTTTTCTGGCGTATGTAACGGCCTTTATCGAAACGGTAGGAGGAGCGGCGATCATTCTCGGCCTCGGAACCCGGATCGTCGCCGCATTGTTCGGCGTGCTGATGATCGGAGCGATGTTCAGCGTCAAATTTTCCGCCGGGTTTACCGGCAACGGCCAATCCGCGGGCTTCGAGCTGGATCTTGCGCTTTTCGCTCTTTCGCTGCTTCTCGTACTGACGGGCAGCCGCTATCTGGCGGTAGACGGTCTGTTCCCGGGCTCCCGGCAGTCGGAAAGCTGAGCGGATGCTTCGGAATCTGCGGAGAAGGTAAACTGTCCAGCTCATAAGGGCGCGGCCCTGTACAAAGCAGCGGTTTTACACGGCCCGGGGAATGCGGCTTAAACCGTGATCCGCAGTTCGAAAGCGATACACGCTGCCGGGTCAAAGGCGGCAAGCCTGGAAGCTTGCCGTCTGAGGCTGGCGAACCGGGCAAGGCTTCATTTCAAACGGGTGGTTGACTGTCGTCCGTCTTTATACGGCTTTACGTCCGGCACGAACTCAGCATCGAACGATGCTGGGTTTTTTTGCTGCGCGGGAGCACCTTTTACCGGGGAACGACCGGATACAAATACCCTCTGGAGGCAAAAGAAACACGGCCCGTTTCTTCCGAAACGACGAGGACGATGGCGTCGCTCAGCTCCGTAATGCCGATGGCCGCCCGGTGCCGCGTGCCGAGCTTGGGCTCCGCCTGGACGATATGGGACAGGGGGAGAATGTTTTTGGCGGAAACGATCTCATTAAACTTGATCAGGACGGCGCCGTCGTGCAGCGGTGTTCCCGGATAAAACAAAGATTCCAGCAAGGACTGTGTAACGGAGGCCCCGATATTCACCCCCGGCTGGATCAGCCCGTCGAGCGAGTCGTTGCGCTGTACGACAATCAAGGCGCCGTGACGCCGCTTGGACAAATTTTGTACACTGACGGACAGCTCCGTATATTTATCGGTAAAAGGGGAGAGGTAACAATTCAAATAGAAAGTGGAAGCCCGAGACTCGATATTCAGGAAATTTTCTTTAATGCCTTCAATTTCGCCCAGCATGCAGTGATTTTCCTCGTCGAGTGTCTGGATGCTCCGCTGAAGCCGGGAAATCAGCTTCTCCAGGTCGTCTTTCAAATGCTGCTTCATCGGTGAAAAATCGCAATCGGCATAAGGGATCGCCAAGAGGTTCACATCCTTTTCGCACAACGATAGTTGGTTTCATTGTTTGCATCCTTCCGGCATAATACACGTCCGCCGGGCAGCTAAGTCCTGCCACCTGCCAACTCGTTTCGGGTGAACGTATGAATGCAAACCAGCCCTGCCGTGCGAGCCGGCAGAGCTGCTTTTTAACGCGGTCAGAAACCTTGATATTGCGGTTCTTCGTTTTCCAGCTGCTCAACGCGTCCTTGTACTTGGGTCACGACTTGCTGAGTCGTTTTGGCGGCATCTTCGAACAGCGATTTCGCCTCCTGGTTTTGCGTGCTCAGGGCAAACGCCTCCAGGCTCGCTTGGGCGCTTTTCAGGGAAGCGAGGCAAGTTTTTACTTGGGAGCCTACGGTCATGGTCAACACCTCCTTGTCGAGAGTCGCTAAAAGAACAAAACGTAATCTAACCGCACCTAACCCGTTTCATTCACGTTTACGACTGGAAAGAGCGGCGGGCAAATGACGGCGCGAAAGAATAAAAGGATGCGGAAAAGGACAACTTTTTTAGGAACCGCACGGATGAATTTCAGGAAAGACGAAAGAAGGAGGGACCGGATCATGCCGGATTGGATCGTGGTTGCTTTGCGGACCGTGATGGTCATCGTGATTGTACTCGCCGCGGCGAAGCTGCTCGGGAAGAGGCAGAACAGCCGGTTGACGTTTTTTGAAGTGACGACGGGAGTCGCCGCAGCCGTCCTGGCCGTCTATATAACGCTGAACCGCACCGCCGACTGGTATTTGGGAATTATAGCTCTGCTTGTGTGGATTTTGGCCGCCGTCGGAATCGGTTTTCTCCAGTTGAAAAGCAAAGCCGCCCGGGATCTCATCGATAACCGGGAGACGATTCTGATCAAAAAAGGAAAGATTATGGAGGAGAACCTGAAGAAAGAACGGCTGACTACGGACGATCTGCTTCAGAGCCTGCGCCGGAAAAACGTATTCCAGGCAGCCGACGTCGAATTTGCGGTGATGGAAGCGAGCGGAGAAATCAACGTGCTTTTGAAAAAGGAAAATCAACCTCTGACCCCGAAGCATCTGGGCATCAAAGTCGGTCCGGCGGAAGAGCCGCAGGCCGTTATTATGGACGGCAAGGCGCTTGACGAGCCTTTGGCCGCCATCGGACTAAACCGGGGCTGGCTTCAGACGCAGCTGGAAACGATGGACGCGACCATCGACAACGTTTTTCTGGGACAGGTGGACTCGTACGGAGAGCTCTATGTCGATTTGTTCGACGACAAGCTGCAGGTTCCCCAGCCTCAGAAGAAAGCCGCTCTGCTCGCCCTGCTTAAGAAATGCGAGGCCGATATCGAGATGTTCGGCCTGTCCACAAACGATCCGGAAGCCAAACGGATGTTTGAGCAATGCTCCCGGTCCATGGAAGGGATGATTGCCGGTCTTAAACCGCTTTTGTCCCGATAGGAAGGGAGGGCGGGGCAGAGAAGCGTCCGGACACCCATCGGGGAAGTGTTTCCCTGTATGGGTGTTTTTCGTTTTGGCAGAACAAGTTTGATTTTTGCGGCAGGAAGCGTGTACATTTAGAGGAGAAAGCGCAGCACTTACATAACGGGTTGTTCAAGCATTTATCATGAGGAGGAATGTGAATGTCCGGTCAAGGAGAACGTTTGCTGGTCTTTGTCGGTTCTTATGCGGAACCGGAAGGTCCGGGTGTCTATGTGATGGAATTAAATGAGGAAACGGGCGGGCTCACGAAGCTGGATGAAGTATCCGGCCTTAAAAATCCGACGTTCCTGAATGTGGACGTGCAGGGACGCAAGCTCTACGCCATTTCGGAGGGAACGACGAGTGAGGGGGCCCGGACGGGTTCCGCGTACTCGTATACCGTCGATCCCGGGAAGGGAAGTCTGACGGAAATGAATCATGCCGTCACCGTAAACGCGCCGACCTGCCACATCCAGAGAGATGCGAGCGGACGCTACCTCGTTGTGGCGAGCTATCACGGTGGTCTCGTCGGTCTCGTCGAGCTGCGGGCGGACGGTACGATCGGCAGGTTGCTCGATGTGAAGCAGCATGAAGGCCACGGGCCCAACCCGGAGCGCCAGGAACAGCCTCATCCGCACTCGGCTTTCTTCAGCCGGGACAACCGGTTCGTGTTCGTGCCGGATCTGGGGCTGGACCGGATCGTATCCTATGCCCTGGACACGGAGAACAACGTGCTGAAGCCGCACGGGGAAACCGCTGTGCCGCCGGGTGCGGGTCCGCGCCATATGGCGTTTCACCCGGGCGGCAGGCTGGCGTTCGTTATCAACGAGATCGACTCCACCGTAACGTCGCTTCGCTATGACGAAGAGACGGGTGTGCTTGAGCCGATCGAAACGGTAACGACGCTGCCCGAAGGGTTCACGGGCGAGAACATCTGCGCCGAGATTCTGGTTTCCGAAGACGGCGCATTCGTATACGGCTCCAACCGCGGTCACAACAGCATCGTGGTGTTCGCGGTGGACGGGGCAAGCGGGAAGCTCACGCTTGTGGAACATGTGTCCGCGGAAGGCAAGCATCCGCGCAACTTCGCCTTAACGCCGGGCGGCGCGTTCCTGATCGCGGCAAACCGCGACACGGACAACATCGCGACGTTCCGTGTGGACCGCTCCAGCGGCAGGCTGCAGTATACCGGGCAATCGGCCGCGGTGTCGAAGCCGGTCTGCGTGCGTCCGGTTTATTTGTAAGAGCCGCGGGGCACGGCAGGAGCTCCTGCCGGCGTGTTCACGGCGCAGGAACTGGTATAGGATGAGAAGAATTTTCTCGATAGTCTGAGACTGCTTTTTTTGGCAGTCTCTTTTTTTTCTTTTCGCCCAACTAAAAGTTCGTTCGGTTCAAGAGTTATTAATAGTACAAAGAAAATAGAATAAGCGACAATTATTGCTATTTTCATACAAAATTCATTTATTTTCGTTAAAAAATGGTACTCCATTTCCGATAAATTATATAGGATCGATTTGCGGTCTTTGAAATTATTTGGGCCAGCCTTACGGAGAGCGGGGAGACCGGGTGTGTCGCATTCATTGAAGCTGTTGTCATGGAACATCGAGAAGTTTAATGCGGATAAAATGAATGATGATTTTTTTATCAAATATGTCGCGCGTGTCATCCGGCTTATGGAGACCGATGTCGCAGGCATCATGGAAATCGTCGGCTGGATCGGCAATGAAGTGTGCACCGCCATTGTCAATGAATTGAACCAGCAGGAGCAGCAACAGGGGACCAGCGTCATGTGGAACGGGCAGGCGAGCGAGATGACGCCCAGCGCGCCGAACGAGCAGTATGTATTCGTGTGGAAGTCGGGCTTGTTCAGTCTTGTGGAGTGGAAGCTGTGGAACGTGCTCGGCGAGAACGCGTTCGATACGTTTTTCGCAACCAACAATATTACCGATGAAGACGAGAAGTTCCAGGTGACCAAAAGCCTGGCTAAAAACGGTTGGATGAACGATTCATTCATGGTGCCTTATAGCGCTTATAGCAAGCTGGTAGCCGATCCGCAAAATTTGGATTGCACGAAAAAAAATCCGACGCTTAATTTGAGCGCTCAGCAAAAGCAGGATTTGTCGGCCATTCTCACAGCTTATTCTCCGGAAACCTTTCCGTATCCGAGGTCGCGGCCGCCGTTCATCTTGCGGGTAACGACGGCGGATACAAACACGGTCATTACCTTTGTTCTTTTCCATGCGCCCGGTCCGAGCGATTCGTCGCCGATCACGGCCAGCAATCAGATTAGTTTAATCGATCCGGTTATCCAGGCGGATGTAGGCGTCGTAATGGGCGATTTCAACGTCACCGAGGCATGGGCGAAAAGAACTTGGGCGCTGCAATACTATAATTGGGACTTGGGAAGGCTTCGTTACGTTCTGAACGACAGCGGCCAGTATATTTTTGCCGCGCCTTTCCAGCGTTTGTCCGGACCTGATTTCGCTTCCCAATCGACCACTCAACCGGCGCTGACGACGGTACAAAACTATAGTTTCCGGCTGCAGGACAATCTGACGAGTATGACCTCGACGCTGGTGGCCCCGGATGCGATCGCCGACACCACGGTGATGCAGTCCATATTGTCCAGTCCGTATGATAAATTTTTTGTCCGTTCCGCTCAGACGGACCCTTCCGATCCTTATGTGTGCAATTTGGTGGATCTGACCACTCCTAAGGAAGTATGGACCGGAACGATGGATACGGACGGCAATCCGGTCAACGAGACACGTTCTACGACGCCAAGCACGTATCAGCGGGATTTGAGCTCGCTGACGGCGGCTATTTACAACAATTGGTACAACCGTCATGCCGGCAAATCGTCAAGCCTTAATTTGCAGCAGATTCCGAAGCTGAACGTAAGGCCCACCACATTGCGGGAGGCGCAATATGCATATTATTACGCCATCAGTGACCATTTCCCGATCTGCATGGAGCTGAAGTACGCGGCGGACCCGAACTATGACATGACGGCGGAAGGAGCCGATTTCCAATGAGCTTGCTCGATATTTTGCTCGGCATGTACGACGCCGGAACGCAGCAATTGAATGTGAATATGACGGCGCTGGGCGCATGGACGGCTCCTTTGGCACAATCGTCCGGAAGCGGAGCATGGCAGTTCAGCGGTGTCGCACAGTCTCCGTCCGAACAAGCGGGAACGATTACCTTTGCTGCGTCCGGCTTGAAGCTTACGGGGACGACACCGCTGATCCTGTTTCCAGCCCAACAGTTTTCGTCTATTCAATGCGCCATTTATAACGCGGATACAAGCCCCGTTTTTGTTGTATCCGCTTTCGCTTCAACGAATTGGAATTTGGCTAATTCCTTTCCGGGCTTGCAAGGAACATTTTGGGAGGGGCTTGCGGTCAAAACGGACGATGCGTCCCGATTGCCCCGTCTGCTGCTTGCTTCGGGCACGGTTGTGGAACCAAGCCTGAATCGCAGCTTGTCTGCGGGCGTGTCCTTCTTTGCGGTGTTCGATGAGACGCAGGGGCTGTTCGCTCCAGCTTCGTGGATAGTCGGTTCGGCTCCCGTCGGCTTTGGCGCCATTGTGCCGGCGGCGGGGCTTGGCACTAGTCTGGATATAGGTTTAGAAATATCCACCTCCACGAACGGCTTCCCGGGTATTTTCAACGATTTGCAAATACCGCTTGCCGCCTCGCTATCGTTCGATCCCGCCGATCAGGACGCAACGCCCGGTTTGAGTTTCTCCGCCCAGTTAAGCTGGGGAGGGAAGCAGCAGACGCTGAGCGCCGTGCTGCCATCCGAATCGGGGGGAACGGTAGAAGTCGGACTGACCGGACAACTGGCGCTTCCCGGACAAGCGGAGCTTGCCGATTATTTTGGCGGGACAAGCCTTACTTCCTATTTGCCGGACCCGTTCAAAAATGCTATGAACAGCATTTGCATAAGCGGTTTGTATTTAGGAGTCGGTCTCGGGTCAAAAAAGCTGGAGTACGCGAAAGTGACGATATCGGCCTTTACAGATACTTCTCTTGAAATTATCGCGGACTATATTGAAGTCGAAAATATTGCGGTGTCGGTCACAGTCAACGATCCGTTCGGCAGCCGGTCGGCCGCATACCGCATGACCGGAGGACTGGATATCGGTGGCGTAGAGCTGGATGTTGCCGCCGATCTGGTGCCTACGATCGTGTCGCAGGTTCTGTCGGTCAGCGTCGATCTGGCGCAGGGGGAACAGCTGAATTTGACCGCGATCGCGGAGAAGTTCGGACTGCCCCCGGGAGCTCCGAGCGTCATGCTGACCGAGTTCCATATGGGAGGATCAACGGACGGCACGTTTTATGTGGGCGCTTCTTTGGAAGAAATACCGACCGGCAGCGGGCAGCAGGCTTTCGTTCTGAGCGACCTGATATTTGAACTGGACTACAGCAGCCAGGCGGAGCCGGCTGCTACATTCAGTATGACGGGATCGATGACGATCGCCGGGGTAGACGCGGTTCTGTCGCTGAGTGCCGGGAACGGCTGGGAAATTCAAGGGCAGACGGGGACGGATACGCCAATCCCTATCGGGACACTCATAGAAGATTTCGGAAATCGGTATGGACTTACATTCCCGAACCCGGTATCGGGTCTTGAGCTGCAAAATGTTGCGTTTACTTATGCGAAGACGGCCGGAGCTGCGCAGGGCAGTTTCTCGTTCAGCTGCGAGGGAACCTTTACAATCGATACCGCTCCGGTATCTGTCGCCGTCACGATCGACATGGAGCCGGATGCGACCGGGAACGGCTATCATTCGACATTCGGCGGAACGATAACGATCGGCTCGCTAACGTTCGCTTTGATTTTTGATACCGACAATATGCAGTCGGACATTTTCGCCGCTACCTTCAGCGCCGGCGGCAATTCGCCTTCATCCATTTCTGTTTATGGGCTTGTTTACGCTCTTTCGCCTGAAGCGGCTTCTGTCGTTCCGCAAGATTTGGAAGTGGAACTGAAGGACGTGAAGTTCATCTACTACAAGGATGCTGGCGGATCAAAATATGCGCTGGGCCTTGATTTGTCTGCCTCCTTCAGCTTGAGCGATTTGCCGCTTATCGGCAGCGATATGAGCGGAACGGATGCGTTCAAGGTGAACGATCTTCAGTTTCTATATGCGTCCCAGCCGTTCGACGCCGTAGAAGCCGGAGCGGTGAACGCACTGCTCCCGCAAGGAGTTTTTCCGCTGCCGTCCGCCGGCTTTGGCTCCGGCATGACTGTCGGAACCGAACTGCAATGGGGCGGGCAAACACAGACGTTCATGCTGGCCATGGGATCAACCTCCGCCGCCCGCACGCCCGCGACGAAAAGTTATGGCGCAGTGGGCAGCGTATCCGATTCAACGGCATCGGCATCCGCGCAATGGTTAAGCATCCAGCGTTCGTTCGGTCCGGTTGCTTTGAACCGGATCGGAGTCAGCTATCAGAATGGCCTGCTCTGGTTTTTGCTTGACGGTTCGCTGTCGGCGTTCGGGCTGACCATTACGCTAAGCGGAATGGGCTTTGGTTCTCCGTTATCGGCGTTCGAGCCGCAATTCTCGCTTCTCGGGCTCGGATTTGATGTGAAGGAAGGACCGCTGGAGATCGGCGGTGCCTTTTCTGAGGTATCGCCTGCACCGGACGGCACCGCTTTTTCCTATGAAGGCGGCGTCGTAATAGAAACGGAACGTTTCTCTATAGAGGGGATCGGCTCCTATGCTGAGTTGACGGACGGACAGCCTTCCATGTTTATATTTGCCACGGCCAGCGCGTCGCTTGGCGGACCGCCGGCGCTGTTTGTGACGGGCTTGTCTGCCGGTTTTGGATATAACAGCTCCATGGCGATGCCTGCGCCGGAGCAGGTGGCGGATTTTCCTTTGATGGCTTTGGCAGGGGGAGGGACGCCGCCGCCGCTCCTTGGGCTGTTGGCTGAGCTTGACGGAACGGCGGATTACGCGCCGGGCAAACGGCAAGCTTGGGTCGTGCCAAGTAAGGGCGACTCCTGGCTCGCCGCCGGCGTCTCTTTTCAATCCTTTGGGCTTATCCAGAGCCAAGCGCTTTTGCTGGGGAAATTCGGTAGTGATCTGGAATTTGCGCTGCTCGGAACATCCATGCTGCGTCTTCCAAAATCCGGCGATACGGTGTACGCTCAGGCGGAACTTGAGCTGCAAGCGATATGGAAGCCGTCGAGCGGATTTTTCGGTCTTACTGCCTTGCTGACCCCGGATTCGTTCGTGCTGGATCCGAGCTGTCATTTGACAGGGGGCTTTGCCTTTTACTTATGGTATGACGGACCGAACGCCGGACAATTTGTAGCGACATTAGGAGGCTATCATCCGGCGTTTCAGCCGCCATCCTATTACCCGTCAGTCCCTCGGCTCGGTATCAATTGGGCGCTCAGCGATCAGTTTCAAATCGAGGGGGATGCTTATTTTGCCATAACGCCGGGGGCGATTATGACGGGGGGAGCGCTCAAAGCGCTGTATCATGACGGCAATCTGAAGGCATGGTTCACGGCTAATGCCGATATGCTGATTACATTCAATCCATTCAGCTTTCAAGCGGATATTGGCGTAAGCATAGGAGCGTCTTACCGGATCAATCTGTTGTTTACGAGCAAAACGATCTCTGCGGAGCTTGGAGCGTCACTGGAGCTGTGGGGGCCGCCGACAGGGGGGAAAGCCCGCGTTCACTGGTGGATTATCTCCTTTACGATCGATTTCGGAGCGGATGCCAATGCCGCTCAGAACGACCCGCTTGCTTGGGAGCAGTTCAAGCCGCTTCTTCCGGCGCTCGACAGCGTTGTGACCATAAAAGCGGCGGGAGGGCTGGCACAGAGCCCGGCTGCCGGAACGAACGGAAGCGGCTCGAAGCCGGATGATACGGACCTTGGCTGGCTTGTACGGGCCGGAACCTTTAGCTTTACCACGCAAACCGCGTTTCCGGCAAGCCATTATGCGGCCGGTTCGAGCCTTGCCGCTATTCCGGATCCTGCCTATCCGAACGGATATTCCGTTCAGGTCCGGCCGATGAATACGACAGACGTGTCGGCTTTGCATCAGATTGTCATTGAACAGGGCGGCAGCGAGATCGACTTGTCAGGCTGGACGTTTGCGCCATACGGCTCGAACTTGCCGTCCGCGCTATGGGGAGAGCCGCTTAAAGATGCGGCCGGACAGTTTGTGCTTAACCCGCAGGTGCCCAGCGCCGATACGGTGGCGAATGTGCCTTCCGGATTAGCGGTTTCTCCTCCGCAGACGGAGCTCGGATCTTCCCGCTCGGCGCTATCCGGCGAACTGCTCGCTTTTGAGGATTTATCGCCGCAGGGTGAAATGCCGCTTGCTTTGTCTGCCCAGGCGGAGCCGCTCTATGTTCCGGTATTCGCCGAAGATACGCCGGATTCAATAGCAGCCATTATGGGAACTGCGATGCAAAATAGGAACAGCATTTATGAAGTGTTAAGCGGATTGCAGATTTATACGGGCAACAACGGTTCGCTTGCAGGGCTCGCTTCGCAGGCGGACAGCTTGTACTGCGACTCTCCGCTGCAGGTTGCCGCCGCAGGAAGGAGCAGGCGAGATGGCTGACAGTTTGCCGATTGGAGATATTCGATTTTACGACAATAAGATACCGGGGCTGGAAGCCGGCACATATACGGTAACGGTAAGCCACCAAATCGAAGGGCTGGGATTGTCGGCGGCGGAGCAGCAGCAGTTAACGGCTGTGCAGTCGTTCACGGTGTCTGGTCCGCAATTTGCGCTTGACGCTTCGGAAATCCACAGCGTCGTGCCGCCCGCGACCGCATCGGGTGATTTCGGTGGCGAATTGCCGCATATTGTGCTGAACGAGCCTATTCTTCCGTGGGAGAGGAGAATGAGCGCGGCCGGAACGCCGTGGCTCGGCTTGTTAGTTTTCAAAGAGGGGGAATTGCTTCCGGGCGATCCCGACGCGACGGATGCCGCGACCTGCGCCATCCGGACGACTGCAGGCGATTTTATGGCCTTGCAGGGAAGCGGAGATATTCTGATACCTCCGGGTCTTGTAAAAGATCCGGCTGTGCCCGACAGTCTTCCTTGCAGGTATATCCAGATGAGCAAAGAGCAATTTCAGGCGATGACGCCTTACGCTGCCGAGCTTCCCTACTTGGCGCATGTGAGGGAGATCAACGCCGGGGATAAGGCTTCAGCAGGGGACGACGGCTGGTATGGCGTCGTCGTTGCGAACCGGCTCGTGGCGTCCGATCAGGACGGCGGGAATTATACCGTTCATCTCGTATCGTTCGAGGGGATGGAAAGCATGATGGCGGCGGATGCCTCTATTGCACAGCCGACCGTGGCGCTGTTATCGCTGACTTCCTGGTCGTTCCGCTGTCTGTCGTCAGACGGCGAAAACTTTGGAGGGCTTGCGGCGGGAATTGCGCAAGGCGGCATGTCCGGCGGAGAGTACAATCCGGATCTGCTCTGGCTGCGCCATCCGCAAGCCGGTCAAGTGACGGCCGGCGATGCCGCCCATACCGAAACGGCAAACCGGCTGATGAACGGCTACGTGGCGCTGCCGTACCATACCCGCACCGGCGAGGATACTTTTGCATGGTATCGGGGGCCACTCGCTCCGGCGGTGCCGGCAACGCTTGCCAAAAGCACACCGTTTCTGTCGTCGGACGCCGCTTTGATCTATGATGCAGGCAACGGCCTGTTCGATTGCTCGCTTGCTTCCGCTTGGGAGATCGGCCGATTTATGGCGCTTGCCGACGAAAGCTTCGGACGCACGCTCCTCCAGTACCGGCAGCAGAGCACGGGACTTACGCAAAAGCTGTATGCGCATGCGGAGGCTCACGGGCTGACGGAAGCCGGCGATTTGCAAAAGCTTGCGCATCCCGGAGCTGTCAAGCATTCATGGCTGGACACGCTTGCAAAAGATCTCGGACGGTTGATAGGAAGGAAGCATTCTGCGGAATCCGCGGAATCTGAGCAAGCATCCGTTACAGCGTCATCCGGCGCTGTCCGCAAGCGGGGGGAATCTCCGTCTTCGGACCGGACGGCTTCACTGCGCCGGTTCATGCAGCAGGAGGATATTCGTCAAATGGTGCGTGACGGCGCATCGGAGCCGCTGCAAGCGGCAGCGGCTTGGATTGCCCGCAAAATGCTGCTGGAGAATGTGCCGTTCGGTCATTTGGTTCCTATAGAATCGATGCTGCCGCCGGAATCCATTCGCTTCTTTTACATGGATATGAATTGGATGGATGCGATGCTTGACGGGATGATGTCCGTTGCGATGCAATCCCGCCTTGATACGCTCGCTTATCAGCTTGACAAAGAAGCAATCGTAGCGGCTGTTAAGAGCAATCTGGAAAGCTACGTGAACGGGCTTCAGGGGGACGGAGCCGATCCCGGTCCAGACGGGGAAACGCGTGTAGCGGGCTTTTTACTCCGATCTGCCCTAGTGTCGGGTTGGCCCGGAATGCCGGTGCGCGCATTCGATGCCCAGGGCAATGCGTTAAAGCTTCTTCGTCTCTCCCGGCTTTCTTCCGGCATCATGCTCGCATTGTTCTGGGGGGTGCCGTCCAGTCTGGCGTTCAGCGAGCCTCAGGAAAGCTTACGCTTCGGTATAGACGATAGCGGTTCCCTTGATTTGCGCAGCCTTTCAACTGCTAACGCGCAATATCCGTTCGGCAGCGAACTTGGCATCCATTTGCCGCTGTCCGGGAATTATTTGCGGAACGGGGAGTATTTGAATTTGAATCCGGACGATCCGAACGGACTTGTCCAGTCCGTCGCCGGGCTGTTATCTCAGAAGCTGGCGGAAGGGGCGCTTGCTATAAGCCCGTCCGATCTGGCGCTGCAGCTGGTTAAGGCGCCGGAGCGGCAAATATTTGTGCCTGACAGCTCGGCTTCCGCCTTGTCGGAAAACGGCAAGCAGGAACGGGAGACAGGGCGTAACCGAGGAGGGAACGATTAATGGCCGATCCGATTGTGCTTGTGCCAATGGAAGTAAGCGCCTTATCGGCGAACGCATATGTGCTGCAAAATCAGCCGTTCCGCCGATGGGAGGAGACATACGGCAATATTGCTCAATTTGACAGCGCGGAGCCGGGACCAACCGACGTGACGGGCGGATTCGGAAGCTCCAACACCGGTGTTTATTTGCATTGGAAGCTGCCGGACGCTTGGACGCACGGGCGCCAGCAGCCCGATTCGCAACAGGTGGAGTATCCGGTAACTCCGAACCGCTGGCTTATCGTACGGCTAAGCGGCCCGCTGGACGCAAGAACGGCACTCGCTTTCGTTGTGGAAAGCGACGCCCCCGGAACGGCCGATTCCAGTGTCTGGCTGTTCGATCCCGACATTGTATCCGCATGGGAGGGTAGCGCCGATCCGCTGCGTCAGCAGGCAGGCAGCGCTTTGAGCGGTGCGGGACCTTTTATAACGGGCATGCTTGGAAGGTCCTTTCCGCTTACGGACTGGAAGGAGCAGGGAATTGAGCAATTGTTCGTAACAGCCGTTGCTCCGGGCAACCATCTGTTTAGCGCTTATCAAAGCCATTGCCGCGAAGTTTTTTCGTTTTACGATGCGCTTGCAGACGTCACGGAGCCTGACAGTATTCTCAGCTACCTGGTAGCGGGATGGTATTCCAATTCAGCCTCGGACCCGGTCGCTTCTTGTTTGAACGGGCAAACGGGGGATGAAGCGGAGCAGCTTCTGTCGGCGCTGTTGTCCGGCTATGGCTGGTCGCTTGATAGAGCCGAGGGCGATCCGCTTCCGGCGGGAACGGTCTGCCATGGCATGGTATACGGGGTGGATTGGCAGCCTCAAGGCACGATGCAGACGGTAAAAGACCGCTTTACGGCCGCAGGCGGGTCGATCAGCGTTGCGGTGGGAAATACGTCCAACGACGCTTTTGCCGCTATGATCGGGCAGCAGCTTCAGTCGCTGTCCGCAGGGGGCAATGAGGAGGCGGCGCAAATAGTAGCGGAGCAGCCGAATGCAGCCGCACTGCTTGAAGCGTTCCAGTATAACTTGCTGCACTTGGCCGACAGCGGCGATTGGACCGGGCTTGATTACCGGATTCGGCAGGAGTGGTTCGGCTCAAAAGCCGGGGGTTACCGCTGGACAATCGTTGATATTGACGCGGGGGATTCCGGAACGGGCGAAGGCGTGAACGACGAGAGCTGGCTGACCGGGCTGAATGCGGATCAAGCGGCCTTCGACGCGGCTCGTCTTCAATTGCACGATGCACAGTGGGAGCTGTACGCGACATGGTGGAAGGAGGGGCGTTTTGCTACTTATCCCGGCTTTGCGCAGCCTTCCGGCGTTACTCAGGCCCAATTTGCGATGGCGCTCGCAGCGGAAAACGATCCTTCGTACAATCCGGATCAGCTGCCCGGGCCGGCCAATATATACAGCGCGCCGAAAAAAGTGCTGGATTTGGCGAATCTTCTTAGCGGCACACTTGCTCCGAAGGTGCCTCAGCCAGTATATGCGGATGCGGCCACTACGCCTGAAGACGCGTTTCAGGCCGGTATCGCCGTTTTTGAGCAGCAATTGAGAGCGGAGGGCCTGCTGGCGCAAAACCGGGGGCTTAAAGCTGCGGCAGAGCCGAGATTTTGGCAAGCGCAAGATCCCGTCGTTCTGATTTCGGGAGCCGGCAATACGGCCGAGATTCCGCAGGCCGGCAGCCAGCTCCCGTGCCGAATGACCGCACAAACGATTGCCGGGCTTCAGAATGGCGGGACCGTTATTCCGGCTTCGTCCATTGCCGGATTGCCGGCTTTTCCGGCTTCGGCTGGAAATTTGGCAGAGATGCTGCAAGGCGCTTATAGTTCGGCTGATTTTGCCGCGGCGGTGTCGGCAGCGGCAGGGGCCTTGTTTACCGAGTGGCTTTTGTGCGATCCCGACAATGCGGCATCCATTTCCGTCCCCTATCCGGCGTTTACAAGAGAAAGGCTGGCCGAGCACAACCCATCCGATTTTGAAGGGGTGCTTCCGGCGCTGCTGCCGGAACAATGGTCGCAGCCATGGAATCCGTTCATGCTGAAATGGGTCGCAGAGTGGTATCCGCTTCCTTCCGGCGGCAGCAACTGGACCTTTCAAGGGACGGATTACGCTTATACAGGAGGAAGCCAGACGCTGACTCCACAGGCGATAGGCGGGGATTGTCTGCTTACGCCTCAAACAGCGTTCTTGTTCAGGAACCGGCTAATGCAAGCGGCCGCCGCGGGCGGCGATCCCGCCGATGCGGCGCTTGGGCAGCTTGCCGACTTGATCGGGGAAACGGACCGGTGGGATTTCATCTCCCAGCGCCTTAGCGGCTTCGGGGATCAGCTGTCGCTGCGCGATTCGCGAACGAATCAAGCGCCGGCTGCGGGTGTCGCCTTTACGTTCGACGACGGCACGACACACACGCTCGCCGAGCTGACCGGCAATCAATTCGACCGTCTGCCGCTTATTCTGAATACAGGCGGCACGACACCGTTTCAGGCCGTCCGGCAAGGACAGTTCTGTTTTTCTTATTTAGCGTTGTACGACGCTTTCGGTCAGGTGCTGGAAGTTGTGGGCGATTCCGGCCTGACGAGCTCGTCGCTGTTCGCGCCTGTTGCGGCAGAAGGTCTGAAGCCGAACACTCCGGTCGTGCAGGCCAATCCGCAGCGTTTTCTCCAATTGCCGCCTCGGCTGCTTCAGCCGTCGCGTCTTGATTTCCGCATGGTCGATGCGAACAATCCAGACCGGCCGGCCGATCTGGATTCTGGCGCCAATCCGGTTGCCGGCTGGCTGATTGCGAACCATTTGAACGGATCGGTAGCTATTTATGGCGCGAATGGGGATGCGATCGGCGCGGTCAGCCAAAAAATCGGTGCGCATGGTGCGCCGATTCTGAGTTTGGCATTCGCTCCGGATGGCGGCTATCAGTCGCTTGCCGAACTGACGGAGGCTTCTCCGCAGCTGGCCGCGATGCTGCAGGGGCTGCTTGCGCAGAGCGCAGCCGCTTTTGAAGATTTTCTGGAAGCGATCGACAATACGCTCTGGACGGTAGATCCGGCCTCGGTCGGCTTGGACGAAAGTTTGAGCATCTTGTCCGGCAAGCCGCTTGCCCTTGTCCGCGCTGGTATGCAGCTTTCTTTGGCTGATCAGCCTCTTGCCGATACTAGCTGGGCGGCTACGTTCTATCCGCCGGTACCGGATTTCGTCGTCCAGCCGTTCGAGGTGAGACTGGGGGATTCGGCTCTTCGCGAAGATGGACTCGTCGGTTACTTTTTGAACGGATCGTTTGATTCGTTCTATTGCGTGCAGCCGCCCGCCGAGGCGGACGGGTATTTGATTGCAATCGGGCAAGGGCAGTATATCCCACTTCGTTTTGACGGCAAGACAAGCGCAGACCTGCTCATGCTCGTCGATCCGATGTCGGCCGTCCACGCTTTTACCGGCATTCTTCCCGCCCAGCCGGTCAAATTGGACAGGCGTTTCTTCGATACGGCTATAGACCGGTTGTCCGTCCGATTACCGGTAGGGCCGATGCTGACGGCGGTGGGGCCCAATCCTCAGCCTATATCGGCTCCGTCAATGCCCGCCAGCGCCGTCAAGATTCCGGTTCCGGTAGAACGGGGGAATTCGTGGACCTGGATGGAGCTTGCGGCGGCGGACGAGATAACGATACAGAGGCTTGCAGTGACAGATACGGATGGGAGAGCGGTTATAGACGGCAGCGATCGCTCCTTGAGAGAAGGACAGATGGTCGTTCAATTGAAAAAGGAGGAAGAGAAGCATGAACGAAAATGAATATGGAGCAGTCACGGACGCTCCGGTATTGCTGACCTATACGATTATGACCGACCCGGCGCCGCTGTCGGCGAGCACGCCGACCTACAATTCTTACGGTACGATTACGGTGACGGTATCTCCCGCCGCAGCGAGCGTTTATTGCAAAGAAATAGATATTTATATTCCATCCGGCATTGTCAGCCGGACAGATCAATTCGTCGCTTCCACCGACAGCAGCAATTGGCAGACGCATGTGGGGAATGAGGTTCCGGGCAGTCAGGTAGGGCTTAATCCCCGTCTCAGCTATGTGCAAGTTAAATTTATGTGCAAATCGCCGGAGTTCTATTTGTTTACCAGTCCGGTCAATCTGACCGTAGGGATACAGCAATTGACGCAGCAGCCGGGATGGATCGGAAGTCTCGGCCTGACCGAAATGTCGACAAACGATTCGAGCCAGCCCTACATTTTGCGGTCGATGACATTCGGGGTTTCGGTTGGCGCGGCTCTGTTGTTTGCGCGCAACTTCACGGCAAGCGCAGCTGACGGAGGAGCCTCTCCGGCGGGCGTTTTTACGAACGGTCAGCCGATCCGGCTAAGCTGGGAAAGCAACGGAGCCGAATTCCAAATCTTTGAGGCCGCGGGCTCGGGTCCGCTTTATACCGGTACGGATAATTCCTTCAAGCTGTCTTCGGGACTCGCGAAGACGACGACCTTCATTCTGGCTGCCAGCCAAACCGATCTCCGAGCCGAAACGCAGTATATTTACGATAGCGTCACCGTTGTCATTTCGAATGAAGATTCAACCCCTCATTCCGTTACGGCAGCCGGTACAGTATCGGGTGCATTAGTGGAATCGACAGGGGAAATGTCAACTCAAGGCAAGTTTACCGCCAGCGGGGGAGCCAGCTTGGAAGGCCAAATAGACGTGATCGGCAATTTGACTATGACGGGTCCCGCGCATCTGTACGGCCCCTTGAACGTAGAGGGGGATATCCAAAGCAACGGGAATGCCCTGCTCGGTGCTACGTCTATAAACGGAACACTGTCGGCGACCAATACGGCGGCATTTCAGTCCGTCGTCGTTTCAGGCCTGCTCGGCTTGAGGGGCGGCAGCAATATATTCGGCGTTCCTATGTCTCTGTCGAGTGACAACAGCGTTATCTATATGGCTCATACAGACGGCTATGCCATAGCGACCATCACCCCTCCGGGAGGGGATATTTCCTCGACGATTTCGACTTGCAACGTTACTTTGCAGGCCATAATAGGAGGGAAGATTGTATATGGAATGTCAGTAACGGGAGGCTTGGCGACCGCATACAACTCCAGTTGGACAACGGTCAATTGGTATAGTCCGAACAGCATTACGATGCCTGTGCCGCAAGGATATAGATGGCAAATCTTGGTTAATCAGTACAGCGGAAATGACAAAAACCCGACCGTTTCGCTGTACTGGATTCCGCTCGGCAACAATGAAGGTTAGGGTTGATGAGTATTTCCTGAAGCCCGCAATAAAGGAACTATCTTATTCAGAAAGGAGGCCAATCGGACATGACGCATATCATTCAGACAAGAAGTGCTGCCAAGTCGCACTTGAATATCCCGTTCATTGTTCATTGGCCTCTACGGGCACCTGCAAGAGACAGGCTGAGACAGCGTTATTCCGATGCAACCGGAAGCCGCGCAGCCAGCCTTGTATTTGCAAAAAAGACCGTAAGCCTTTGGGCTTGCGGTCTTTTTTGCAAGCAGAAGAAAATAAAGCTCTAGACTAAAAATAAAGTGTTTTCTTAGTTAAGATTAAAGACGTACTGCAGTCTTCAGAGTTCACTGAATTTGTTAAAGGAAGTACGATCGCAGAAAAAAGAGGTCGAACCAGTAAGTTCCGGTGACCTCAAATCCGATCGGTTAGGTTATGAATTCATGAGAAATAGAACCGGGCTAAAGAACAGGGAATCTTGCCAGGCTTGACAGACATCCAATGCAAGTGACGATCTATTCTTTAGTGCTAAGTGACAACAAGTGTTTTAGATTGTCATCAATAAATTGATTATCGGCATTGTTGATTCCACGTCCGGCAAAATGGCCCCAGATCGATTGGATGGGTTTCAAGACCGCATGAGGTATACGCTTAGCTTCGTATTCATTATCGTCCGCTGTGCAGAAGAGATCCGTGCTTCCCGGCATGATACAGGCAAGAGCTTTTATGCTCTGAAGTGCTTTATCGAAGTCTCCGTTATAGGAGGGGTTTGCACTGATATCTGCATGTTGGCCTGTCCATAACATTGCCAGAACATTATGAGGATCCATATTCATAAAGCTATCTTCCCAGACACCGGCTACAAAATCCTCCAATGTGTCAAATCCCATCTCACGGTAAAGCTCTTCTCTATAAAACGCATGTGATAGTCCCCATCCCGCATACACCCGACCAACGGCACGCATGTCTGTAGAACTTAGCAGGTTTAATTTACTTGAGTCGAAGCCGACTGCTGATAGCAGTGAGGCTTTTACACCTTCCAGCACTACAAATGTGTGAGGCCAAGGTTTGGCGATGCCTCCGAAAGGTGCGATTCGTTCGACCATCTCCGGGTAACTTGCCCCCCATTGAAATGCCTGAATGCCGCCCATCGACCACCCGACGACGAGAGCAATCTTTTGAATACCGAATTTTTCGGTCAGCAGTTGGTGCTGGAATCGAACGTTATCATAGATGGTTACCTGCGGAAAGCTAGCCCGATCAAATGGAGGAGGCGTGTTACTGGGAGAGGAAGATAGCCCATTGCCCAGCAAATTGGGCACGATAATAAAATATTTCTCTGGATCGAGTGCCATCCCGCTGCCAATGAGCCATTCATTCTGAACATGATGATCCCCAAAAGCCGTTGGATAGACAATAACATTATCCTTCTGTTCATTTAATTTTCCGTATGTTTTATAAGCAAGAAAAGCATTTGGTAACTTTACTCCTGATTGTAAGAGTACATCACCCAAATTAAAAATTTCATAGTCCATCGTATAGTCGCTCCCTTCAAAATGAAAAACCACATGTTAACTGTGATCTCTTGTGCTCAGTATAGAGCCGTGATACTCTCAATAAAAGTGAATAGAATTCAAGATAGCTTTCAATAAATTTGATAGATGAAGGGGAAGCACCGGATGGAATTACGTCAACTGAATACGTTTTGTACGGTTGCAGCAACATTGAATTTCACGCGGGCAGCAGAGGTGCTGAGCTACGTTCCTTCCAACGTCACGATGCAAATTAAAGCATTGGAAGATGAGCTAGGTGTTCGCCTCTTTGACCGGTTGGGCAAGCAACTCGCGCTCACAACTGCGGGTAAACGCTTTTTAACACACGCCCGAGGCGTTCTTGAAAAAATGGACGAAGCCCGCAGCGCTGTCCATGATAATGAAAAACTCAATGATACCTTAACGATAAGTGCGAATGAGGTTATTTGCTCCTACCGGCTTCCGCCTGTCTTCCAACGCTTTCGTTCGCAGCATCCGGGAGTTCGTCTAATCTTCCGTTCAGTTCCGAATCAAGAGCTCAAGCAAACGCTCTTTGAGGGAACCACGGATATTGTTTATATGTTGGATGAACCCATTCGCTCAAGTGGACTTTCCGTGGAACCTTTGCTGGAAGAACATTTCCGATTGCTAGCTGCTCCGGATCACCCGCTCGCCAAACGAACTGTGCTTCAGTTGGAAGATTTTCACGGAGAAGTATTCCTGACGAATGAAAAGGGTTGTCCTTATCGAACTATGTTTGATCGATCATTTGAGAAAGAGGGCATTGATAGCCTTACATATTTAGAGTTTCAAAGTGCTGAAGCCATTAAACAATGTGCAATTTCAGGAATCGGTATTGCCTTTCTTCCTGAGATCGTCGCGGAATCCGAAGTTGAACGCGGAGAACTTGTTGTCCTCCCATGGCAAATTCCGGACTTGCAGGTATATACACAGATGTTGTGGCATAAAGACAAGTGGCTTTCACCAATCATGTTATCTTTCATAGAAGCAACCAGCTCAGTTTTTGGTTCACAGAATGAGAAACTAGTTTTTCCGGCGGAGGGCAAGAACTTAACTCCATAGCTGTAAAGGATTTTCGTGAACGCCGGCCAGGACTTAATGAAAAATGGATGCTAGGATTACGGCTTATATGGGGTGGCACAAAACCCTTCGTCCTGATATGCGTTCGGTGCGAATAGTTGGTCATGCAAGTGCAGAGCAGGTTTTATACCGCACATTAACAAGGGTCTCCTCAAATCGGTGAGTCAGGCTCACTCGGCGCGGCGGGCTGCGGTAACGGGAAGAAAACGAAAGCGGAACGTCTGCATGCGGACGTTCCGTTTTTTTTGCCGCATTCCCGGAGGGTGTTGACAGCTTGTAACTTTATAAGTTACAGTAAACGTTGTTCTTTTTACGGATGCTTTCGTTTATAGTAGGAACGGACAAAGCAATCAAAATTTCACAAGATAGGGTTGAATCGGATGAGTAACAACAGTCTTGCCGCAGCGGAAGGAGCAGGCCGTTCGCGGAAAATTACGCTCGCCGTCATTCTCGGTTCCTTGTCGGCTTTCGGACCGCTGTCGCTGGATATGTATCTGCCTGCGCTTCCCCGGCTGGCGGACGATCTGCATACAACGGCCTCACTGGCTCAGCTGAGCCTGACCTCCTGTCTGCTGGGACTCGCGATAGGGCAGGTTTTCGCGGGTTCCATCAGCGATATCAAAGGCCGGCGGGCGCCGCTGATGACCGGACTCGCCATCTATACGGCCGCATCCTTGCTGTGCGCGATCGTCCCTTCGATCTGGGGACTTATCGTGCTCCGGTTCATACAGGGAATGGCCGGGTCGGCGGGCATCGTGCTGTCACGCGCAGTCGTGCGGGACATGTACAGCGGCTCGGAGCTGACGCGGTTTTTCTCGCTTCTGATGCTTATTAACGGAGTCGCGCCGATCCTTGCGCCCATTGCGGGCGGGCAGCTTCTCCAGTTCACCTCCTGGCAGGGCGTATTTATCGTACTGGCCCTGATCGGCGTCATCATGCTGCTCGCATCCTGGAAAGGCCTGCCCGAAACGCTGCCCCCGGACAGGAGAACGAAAGGCGGCGTCAAGCAGACGGTCGCCGTGTTCAAAACCTTGCTGCGCGACCGGATTTTCATGGGCTACGCGCTGTCGCAGGGGCTTGTGGCCGCGGCCATGTTCGCCTATATTTCGGGATCGCCGTTCGTGATCCAGAACATTTTCGGCGCATCGCCCCAGATGTTCAGCCTCTTCTTCGCCATCAATGGCCTTGGCATCATCCTCGCGGGTCAAATCGCCGGGCGCCTGGCCGGACGGGTGAGCGAGACGAAGCTGTTGATCAGCGGCCTGGTCATTGCCGGTCTCGGTGGCGTCACGCTCCTTGCGATGATTCTTGCCGGAGCGGGGCTGACGGCTATCCTGATTCCGCTGTTCTTCGTGGTGTCGAGCGTCGGAATCGTAAACACGGCGGGATTTTCCCTGGCGATGCAGAACTACGGGCATTCCGCCGGCAGCGCCTCGGCGTTGCTCGGTCTGCTGTCGTTTATTTTCGGCGGACTCGTCGCGCCGCTGGTCGGAATCGCGGGAAGCGGCACGGCCGTACCGATGGGCATCGTCATCGCATCGTCGGATGTCGGCGCCATCCTTTGTTATTATTTCATGGTCAAGCGCCATAAAGCGCGCACCTCGTAGTCGTCCGTCCCGGCTGCGGGGCTGCGGCCGTCCGCGGATGTGGTTATAAAACGGTTGAATACTCTTTGCTTCCATCAGGGAAGCGGGAGATTCAGCCTTTTTTTGTGCGCGAAAAAATAGTTTAAGGGCCCTGTAAAAAAAGGATGCTTTTTTATTGAAAATAGGTTACACTATAAAAGTAGGTAACTTACAAAAAAGAGGTGGCTAAGAAATCATGGATTTCAATACTGCTGTAAAAAACAGACGCTCGATCTATGCGATCAGCAAAGACGCCGTCGTCTCGGACGAAAAAATCGTAGAACTGGTAAACGAAGCTGTTAAACATACGCCTTCTTCTTTTAACTCCCAAAGCGCGCGGGTGGTCGTTCTGCTGAACGAACAGCATGACAAGTTCTGGGATCTTACTAGGGAAATTTTGCGCGGTATCGTCGGTGACGGCGAGAAGTTCGAAGCAACCGCCCAGAAAATGACACTCTTCAAAAACGGCTACGGAACGGTGCTGTTCTTCGAAGATCAAGCGGTTGTGGAAGGGCTGCAGCAGCAATTCGCGGCCTATGCCGACAACTTCCCGATCTGGTCCCATCATTCTTCCGGCATGCTGCAATTCGTCGTCTGGACGAGTCTGGAAGCCGAAGGTTTCGGCGCTACCCTGCAGCACTACAACCCGCTCGTCGACGAAGCGGTGCGCAGCGAATGGAACGTGCCGGCTACCTGGAAACTCGTGGCTCAAATGCCGTTCGGCAAGCCTGCCGCTGAAGCCGGCGAGAAACAGTTCGCGCCGCTAGAAGACCGCGTGAAAGTGTTTAAATAAGCTTTTCGGCTCTGTTATAAAGACCTTCTCTTCCGGGAGAAGGTCTTTTTTGCTTGTATGACGGGTTAAATTGTCCTCTTCGCTAATTTTTCTCGCGTGTACAAGGGCGTTTGAGCTATATTCGAGGGGGATGGACATACACACTCGCAGCCGGAAGAAAGCCGGCATACTCTGTCCTATCAAACAGACGTTGAAGAGGTGAGGAGAATGGCTGTATCCCAGCATCCGATCATGGGCACTTCGCAAGCTTCGTCAGATGTCATCACAGCATTCATTCGCAAGGTGAATCCGTCCTTCAACCCGGAAATAGCCAGGCAGTTTCTGAGCGTAGGGGCCAAATACGGCGTCCGCGGCGATGTTGCCGTCGCTCAGTCCATTCATGAAACGAATTGGTTCCGATTCGGGGGGGACGTCAAGCCCGGGCAGAACAACTTCGCGGGAATCGGGGCGACGGGGGGAGTTCCCGGCAACAGCTTTCCGACCATCAAGGACGGCGTTACGGCCCAGATTCAGCATCTTTTCGCTTACGCGTCCAAAAATCCGCTCCCGGCGGGGGAGACGGTTGTCGATCCGCGGTTTTCGCTTGTCACGCGCGGCGCCGCGCCGAACTGGGAAGATCTTGCCGGACGCTGGGCCGTTCCCGGTTACGACAAGAAAAAATACGCCAGCCTGCAGGCTGCCCTGGAAGCGGGAGAATCTTACGGGCACTCCGTCCTGAAGCTTTACGGCAGTATGGTTGCGGCGGCTCCGGCTCCGTCGCCGGGCCCTAAACCGCTTATCGTGATCGACGCCGGTCACGGCGGCACGGATTCGGGCGCTTCCGGCAGCGGCCTGCTGGAGAAAAACTTGACGCTTGCACTGGCTTTGCAGGTCCATGACCGGCTCGTGAACGAGTACGCGGCCAATGTGAAGCTGACCAGAAGCACCGACGTTTTCGTTGCCTTGTCCGAACGCGCCAATCTGGCAAACGGCTGGGGAGCGGCTTATTTCGTTTCCATTCATATTAATGCAGGCGGTGGAGAAGGATTCGAATCTTATGTATACCCGGGCACTTCGGGAGGGTTGACGGGACAGAAACGCACGATTGTGCATGATACGGTTTACAAATATTTAAGCACGCTGGGGGTCGCGGACCGGGGCAAGAAGGAAGCGGATTTCGCGGTGTTGCGGGAGACGGATATGTCCGCCGTACTTCTTGAAAACCTGTTTATCGACAACGCGGTCGACGGCAAGCTGCTCGGCAATTCAGGTGTACTTCAAAATCTGGCAAACGCCATAGGAGACGGGGTGGCAAAAGCGATGGGACTGAATCCAGGGGTTCAACCGGAAGTGCCGGACTGGAAAAGAGAAGGCGTGGATTGGCTCTACGAGAAAGGTTTTCTGACCGATCCGGCATGGAGAGACAAACTCGACGAGCCTCTTCCTTTGTGGGCGGAGGCGGCTATTCTGAAGCGTTTGTACGATCTTCTTAACAGAAACGGGGCGTAATAAGCGCAGCGGGAAAAGCAGTCTGTAAACAGGCCGGTCCGATACTCGGAAGCGGCCTGTTTTAGGTGCGGATTCCGTCAGGACGATGCTTCAGGCCGGAGCCGTTTTCGGGGCTCAAGCGGAAGATTTCCTGACGGGCTGCCGCCTTTTGAGCCGGGAACGGAGCGCGTCGGCCAGCAGATAGACGATGGGAATCAGCTCCGCCAGCAGGATCATGGGTACCTCGGCCGTTCCCGCGAACCGGTCCAGCGTTTCGGACGATTTCACCATCCAGAGGCAGAGGAAGACGACCGTAACGCCGAAAGGCAGTGTGAGCGGCCGGGGATCCTTCATTTTCAGAGTCTGCGTGACCGCAATCACCGAGATATACAGGAAAAGGCTGATTTTGACGAGCAGCGTGAATAACCACATCAGAATGAGAATCGGGTCCATGTTCTGGATAAAATTGCCGAGCTGAATGTAGCGCGTCATTTCCAGATTGGCATAAGTCAGATTGGCTGCCAGGGACGGGCCGAAAAGGAGTACCATCGGAATCAGATTTCCCAGCGTCAGAACCCCGGCGGTGACGATCGCCCATACCAGTGCCTTCATCGTCTGTCCCGTTTCTTTGAATTTGGGGAAAAACAGCGCGATAAACGTCATTTCTCCAAAAAGACCCGTAATCATGGCGGTTGCTTTAAAAATGCCGTGTCCGTCAAAGTTGGTGATCAGGGATACGACCGAATAGGGCGCGATATCCTGGCAGGAAGCTACGGCAACCAGCACGACAAGAGCCAGTGTCAAGAAGAACACGCCTTGCGTCGAGCGGAAAATATTCGTCACGCCCGAGTGGACAAGCCTTGTCGTGCAAAGTCCGAGCAGGCCGGCCACGGCCCAGAGAGGAGTGCCCGGCAAGTAAATTTCGACGATAAAGTCCGTCAATTGCCTCAGAACAAGCGCCGCCGTAAACAAATAAACGAACGCCATGAACAGGACGAACAAATAATGCAGAGGCCGTCCGACAATCTCCTGGCCATACTCCGCCATATAACGTCCGGGTCTGCGGCAGCTTAATTTGTAAGCCAGGTAGGTAAGAACGCCTCCCAGGAGGCAGCCGGCAATGACGGGAATCCAGACTGAATAGCCCGCATGATCGATAAGGGGCGCCGCAAGAAAACTGACCAGCGTAGACAGAAGATACTGCGTGAACAGCATATAAGTCTGCAAAGGGGTTATTTTGTCCATGTTTGCCTCCTTTCACGGGTTAAGACGTCACATTCACGGAACCGAAGACGATTTCGAGCCAGTTAACCAACGTTTCGCCGTTTCTCGTATAATGCAGAAGCAGAATGCAGACGCAGAGCACGCCCGTTACGCTCAAGGAAACGGCGAAGGTCCGTCTCTTTTTGCCGCAGCGCACCAGATATCTCCATTGCATCCTCATCACGATCGCATACGTCAAGAGAATCGCAATCATTTCGAAACCTCCTCGCCGCCGTGCGGCTCTTGGGAGAATGTTTTCTTAACCACCCCGATCCGCCGGATGGTGGCGTCGGTCGTACATCGGATTTCCACTTGTTTACTGAAAAACTCATTCCATTTTTTACTGAGGCGGTTCCATTGTTTGGGATATTTCCACTCCATATAGCGGTTCAATTGAAAGGCATCGGTGCCCATCTGCCGGGTCAGCAGGATCGAACGCTCAACGTCTTCCCTGATTTTGTCTTCTACACTTTTTTCCATTTTTTTGAGCTGGTCGTGATTTTCTAAATCAATGGCGGAGTAAGAAGCGACGACATCCAGGTCCGTTTTCACATGGATGCTGTACGTGAGGCGGTCCCCTTTAAACTCCGGACGGATATCCGTCGAATTCCGCTCGACAAGCAGGCTGACGGTTTTGCCGTCGGTCGGAGAAGGCACCGTGATCTCCCGCGTTTCGGGCTTGCCTTGTATCCATAAAGCCCCGGCGGCTTTTTTGCCCGGCAGGGAGCCTATCATCTTGTCCTCCTTAAATACGGCCGCTCCGTCCGGACCCATCCAGTTCTCTTCATTGGTTTCGTTCATAATACCCGCTTTGCCGAAGACGAGACGGGTCGCCAGAAAATCTCCGCCCATATAATGGGCTTTCAGAATATCCTTGAAATTGATCGTCGTCGCGATTTTGCGCCGGCCGTACGCGTAGAAGATGTCGGACGGAAAACGCTCCATCGTCAGAGGCAGCTGGATAACCTGTGTGGCGGGGCCGTGCGTTACGAAAAGGTTCGCGTTGATGTGTACCCGGGGTTCCCGGGCGATCAGGTCCAGAAGCTGGCCGATTCCTTCTTCGGCATACCGGTTTCCGATGATGACGACACGGGTTTGTCCGAATGTGATTTTTCGCGAGAGATCGTTCTGGATTTTACGAAACGCGTCGCTCAGGTTCGAATCGATCTTCGAAAAATACGTAAACGGCTGGCCCTGGGATTGGGAGGAGCCTCCCACTTCGCCCGGGATGAGCCGGTTCGCCAGGGGCATGCCCAGCACAAGCTTGTAGCCCTCGTCCGTTTTGTCGACCATCACCATCCTCACGAAGGCCCGGTCGTTCAGCTCAACCGAAGACCAGCATCCCGCAAGCAGAAGAAGAGAAAGGAAGATGCCCGCTAATCTTGCCGTCATGCGCATGCTCGTTCAATCTCCTTCCTCGGCGGAATTTGCCCACTTGCGGCCGTCCGGTTTCTGCCTGTGAAGGTTACGGGAGGAAGTGAACTTGGGCCGCGTGATCATCGTCCACCACGGTGCCCTCACGAAAACGTCTTTCAAATCTTTCGGAACCATCGGCACGACCGGTGAGAGGTAAGGGATGCCGAACGACCTCAGCTCCGTGAGATGGATATAAATCAGAATCATGGCGCAGGCAATGCCTACGAGCCCGAAACCGCCCGCCAGAATCATGATGGGAAAGCGCAGCAGCCGGAAAGAGAGCCCGAGATCATAGTGCGGGATAATAAAAGAGGCGATGCCCGTCAGCGAGACGATAATGACCATCGCCGCGGAGGCGATGCCCGCCTGTACGGCCGCCGTCCCGATAATAAGCGCGCCGATAATGGAAACGGCCTGCCCGACCGATTTCGGAATACGCGTGGCCGCTTCCCTCAGCGCTTCGAAGAAAACTTCCATGATCAGCGCCTCGACAAACGCCGAGAAAGGGACGACTTCTCTGGACGAGGCGATTGTGATCAGCATTCTTTCGGGAATCGTTTCCGGATGAAACGTCGTAACGGCGATATAAAAGGACGGCAGCAGCAGAGAAACGAACAGGAACATGTACCGGATCCAGCGGATCCACGATCCCGCCCAGAACCGCTGGTAATAATCTTCGGCAGACTGCATCATCATGAACAAGGTGGTGGGCGCCATAATGACAATGGGCGTGCCTTCCACAATAATGGCGATTCTGCCCTCGAGAAGGGCGGAGGCGACGACATCGGGACGTTCCGTATACTGCAGCTGGGGAAAAGGAGAGTAAGGATTGTCTTCGATAAATTCTTCCAGGTAGCTGGAGCCCATGACCGCATCGATGTCGATGCCGGCGAGCCGTCTGGCCGCTTCGTCGACCAGCGAGGGATTGCAGACATCTTCCATGTAGGCCGTTATGACCCGCGTGCGGGTCTTCGTCCCGATGATTTGTTCCGTACATTTGAAATCAGGCGTTCGGAGCCGTTTCCGGAGCATAGACAAATTGTCCTGGATGTTCTCGACGAACGCTTCCCTCGGCCCGCGGATGACGGTTTCGCTGTTCGGTTCGTCGATCTGTCTCTTGATATAAGAACTCAGACCGAACGACATCATGCGGGGCTCCAGGTCGAGCAGGAGCACGGCGCTGCCCTCCAGAATATCCTGAAGCGCGTCCTTCAACTTCAGGAGCGTTTTCTGACGGTCGGCGGGAAGCATTCTTCGTTCGAACAGGTTTCCGGCAAGAGTTTCTTCGTCCTGCACGAAACCGCCGCTGAGAATCTCTCTCAGCACGCTCTGCTGCAAATCGTTCCGATCCACGGAGCCTTCGATATAAACAAGGAGACAGGGCGTATTTTTCCCCGCCGTAAAGGTGTGGTAAACGACATCGGAGCAGTGGGCGAGCCGGGCTTTCAGCCAGCCGGTTCTCTCCTCCAGGGAATAGCTTTCCGGTTCTGCCGGTGTGCCGGTGCCCTTACTCTCTTTTGACGACGGTTGTGACGGGCGTTTGGGAGGACGGTTTGCAATTTTGGAAATCCCGCGAAGAAAAAATGCCATGGCGTATCCTCTGCCTTTACTCGTGAAGTCCCCTTAGTTTGTCTTCAAGCGTTTTCTTTATTCTGGATGTGAAGGAATGAGAAGGAACAGGCCTGCACAGGCAGGCCGGGAAGCAGATTGAGGTTGCGCCGTTTTGGCGAATCTGATAAGATTTTCCGGCTGTCTTTAAAAAGAGCGAAAACAACCGCCTGATGGGGGGAGAACAGGAGAACGGAATGAAACTATTGCTGATCGGTCCCGGAGGTTCGGGAAAATCGACTTTTGCCCGCGAACTCGGCGAGAAGCTGAAGCTGCCTCTTTATCATCTGGACGCCTATTATTGGAAGCCCGGTTGGGTGCCGACTCCCCAAGAAGAATGGGACGAATTTCTGGAGAAGCTGGTCGGGGAGCCCGCATGGATTATGGACGGAAATTACGGCCGGACGCTCGATATGCGCCTGAAGGCTGCGGATGCGGTCATTTTTTTTGACCTGCCGTCCTGGCTGACCGTTTACCGGGTCATCAAACGCCGGATCATGTACCACAACCGGACACGGCCGGATCTTAATGAAGGCTGTCCGGAACAGCTCGATTGGGAATTCGTCAAATGGGTGTGGAATTTCCGCCGGCACAAAAGACCGCAGCTCCTGAAAAAGCTGGAGAACTGCGGGGATAACGTCCGGGTCTTCATCGTGAAGAACGGAAAGGACAAGCTGACCATTTCGGAGGAACTCCTTTCTCTCCGTTCCCTCTTCTGAATGCACAGGCTGTTCTTTCGGTTGGAAATAGGGAGAGCCTCTGGCCTTTATCTTGCGGCTTTTGTTTGAGATTGGCGGGTTTGAGGTACTTAGGTATATCTACGGAAGGAAGGTGAGTCCCATGACGGAACCGAAAAAAACGAGCCATGAACTGGAACGCCAGACTCAGCAAAAAGGCAACCGAGACCATCCGGAGCAGTATCCGACCGAAAACGAAAGCCTTTTCGATCTTCATGAAAGCGAACAGCATGTCGATCCGATTCCGATGGAAGATTTAAATATGGAGCAGAAGGAAGAAAAGGACAAGAGCGCTACGAAGACCAATTCTTCCAGCCCGGACAAGTATCATTCGGGTTTCTGAAACAAGCTGCCGGAAATTTTTCAGGCAGTCCGGGACGCATACCAAAAGCCGGTGTCCGCTTCATGAAGCGGACACCGGCTTTTTCGGCGCGGTCTGTACATGCTCGGCAGGTGACTTTACCGCCCGAAACCGTCAGGGGCCTGCGGGCTGTCCGTTCCGGTCCATGAGCTGCCTCAGTTTCATCTCCGTGGACGTTTCCTGTGCAGGAGTATAAATGCTGCAGCGCAAATCCGTGCTGCCGTGTACCTGCAGGGACGTCAGTTCGAAGAGCATTTTTCCCGCCTTGGCATGGCGGAATTCGATGAGAACTTCCGGTGCGGAGCTCACCTTGCTTTGTTCCCAGAGGCGGTTGAACTCGGGATAAGTTCCCTTCATTTCGGCCAGGAATCCGTTGTACCACTCGTCTTCGAAATACTGGCCGTAATAGGCGCGGAAGATAGCGAGAAAGCCGCTGACGAAATCTTCCCAGTTTACCGCCAGCCGGCGGAATTCCTTGCGCGCAAACAAGAGGGAGATCATGTTGCGCTCCCCTGGCGGTATCTTCTCGAAATCGAGAAAAACGCGCGTGGCCGCTTCGTTCCAGCCGACAATCGTACACCGGCGGTCGGAGATGATGGTCGGGCAGTTTTTCAGCTCCTGCAATATTTTCTGCAGGGAGGGGGGAATTTGCGGCGGCTCTTCATGGAGCAGCCGGATGCCTGAGCTGGTTTCCAGCGCCAGGGAAGTGAGATACTTCCGCTCATCGACCGTAAGCTGCAGAGCGGAAGCGATATTTTCCAATACGGATGCCGACACTTTGATATCCCGCCCCTGCTCCAGCCACGTGTACCAGGTGGTACTGACCCCGGCGAGCTGAGCCACCTCCTCTCTGCGCAGGCCGGGAGTTCTTCTCCTCGTACCGGCGGGCAGCCCCATGTTTTGCGGAAGCAGTTTGGACCGCTGGCTTTTCAGAAAAGCCGACAGAGCCTCCAGTCGTTCGTCCTTGTTCATTCGCACATCTCCTTAGTACCTTATCCTAGTAGTAATTATACTAGAATAAACTACAACTTGTAATAGGATACATACGATGACAAGATGAGGATAGAAGTCATGGACAGTCTATGGAGGAGGATATACGATGGAACGAGTCGTTATTACGGGAATGGGCATTATTTCGCCGCTGGGCAACGGGGTGGACCCGTTTTGGAAGAGTCTGGTGCAGGGGGAATCGGGAATTTCCCGGATCGATACCTTCGACGTCACCCTTTACAAATCGAAAATTGCCGGACTCGTGCGCGTTTTTGACGGAGAAGCTTTGTTCGGCCGCAAGGAAGCGAGAAAAATGGACCGCTTCTGCCAGTTCGCTCTGGCCGCCGCCGATCAGGCCCTGCAAGACGCGGAGCTGGATCTGGACCGGACGGACCGCGAACGCGTCGGGGTGTACGTCGGCTCCGGAATCGGCGGAATCGGCACCCTGGCCGAGCAGAACCGGGTGCTGCTGGAGCGGGGGCCGGGGCGTGTCAGCCCCACGCTCGTGCCGATGATGATCGCGAACATGGCGGCGGCCATGATCTCGATCCGGCATCAGGCGCTCGGGCCGACGATGTCACCGGTCACGGCCTGCTCCATCGGCAACACCGCCATCGGCGAAGCGTTCCGCACGATCCGTACGGGCGATGCGGACGTCATCATCGCAGGGGGCTCGGAAGCGGCGATCGGCGAAATTTCGCTGTCGAGCTTCGGCAACGCCACGGCGGTTTCCACGCGCAACGAGGAACCCGCCAAAGCGAGCCGTCCGTTCGATGCGGGAAGAGACGGCTTCGTAATGGCCGAAGGCGCCGGTATCCTCATTCTGGAGTCGCTCAGCCACGCGCGGAGCCGGAATGCCCGCATCTACGCGGAAGTGATCGGATACGGCGCGAGCTCCGACGCCTATCACATGGTGGCGACTCATCCCGAGGGAAGAGGGGCGCGGCAGGCCATGAAGTCGGCTCTGGCGAGCGCGGGAATCGCTCCGGGCGAGGTGGACGTCATCAGCGCCCATGCGACGAGTACGGAAGTAGGGGACAAGTCTGAGACGACCGCGATCAAAAGTCTCTTCGGAGAAGACGCCTATCGCATACCCGTCACAGCCAACAAATCGATGACAGGCCATATGCTCGGAGCGGCGGGCGGTGCGGAAGCGATCGCGCTTGTCAAAACTTTGCAGGAAGGTATCATTCCTCCCACGATCAATCTGGAGCATAGCGACCCGGACTGCGATCTGGATTATGTTCCCGGTACGGCGAGAAAAGCGGAGCTTGAAATCGGCCTCTCGAACTCGTTCGGATTCGGCGGGCACAATGCGGTCATCGTGCTGCGCAAATACAGAGAATAGCTGAGAAGGGTTTTGACATGATGGACATGCTCCTAACAGCGTTTCAAAACAATCCGCGGTTTGCAAGAATATCTCCGTCACCCGCATAGTCGCCTCACCGATGGTCACATCGCTTGACTGGAGAAAAGACCGAATGGCTGCATCCCCGACCGATGTCCGGCAAGAGAGTACAAGCCCGCTCACGTAACATAAGAGTCAAGAAAAAAAGGAAAAATCCGGTATTTAGAGACAGCTCGAACGAGCTGTCTTTTTTAACTTATAAAAAGTTAAAATCTTACATAGTCTTACATAAAAGGAAAAGGAAAAAGAAGGAAGACTGTCGAATACATGGCTAAGGAACAACAGACGTGAAGGCTGGAGGGGATTGAGCCGGAGGAGAACAAGACCAGTAACGAAGATGTCAAAAGCGGCTTTCCGGATATGCGGGCTTCGTCGAAGGTTCCGGCATTCCCGGGCAAACGAGCTGTCGGCGGCTCGGCGTTCAGAGCGGCGGCTCTTGCCCTGCTGGCTGTCCTCTGCATTCTGGCATATATCGGAACCGATACGCCGGATCAGGACCCTTATCTCATTACGGACTACAGCCGTCTGCATCCGGTTAAGGTGGAGCGTGTCGCGGAAGGCCGTGAGGAGAAGCAGCTAGTCAAGCTGCTGGAGGAAGCCAGGGCGAATAAGCTGAGCGTAGCCATAGCGGGACAGCGTCACAGCCAGGGGGGCCACACGTATTACAAGGACGGAATCGTGTTGGACATGACGCGATATAACCGTGTCCTTTCCTTCGATCCCGGGGCCCGCACCATCCGGGTCCAGGCCGGGGCGACCTGGAAAGACGTGCAGGATTTCGTCCATCCTTACGGACTGGCCGTCAAAACGATGCAGTCCCAAAATATGTTTACCGTCGGCGGCTCCGTGTCCATTAATGCCCACGGCCGGGATCTCCGCAGCGGCTCTATGATCAGCAGCGTCGAGTCGTTCCGGCTCCTGACCGCGGACGGCGTTATCCAAGAAGTCAGCCGCACGGAAAACGCGGATTTGTTTCCTTACGTGCTCGGCGGATACGGCTTGTTCGGCGTGATCCTGGATGTCACGCTGACTCTGGCGGAAGATGAAGTATACCGGATGACCACAGAAGCGACCCGGGTGGAGGAGTTTAGCGCCTATTTCAAGGAACGGGTAAAAGGCAGCCCCGACGTCCGCATGAGCATCGCGCGTATTTCGGCAGCGCCGGAACATTTCCTGACGGAGATGTATGCGACTCTGTACACGGCCGATCCTTCGCTGAATCCGGCTGATTATAACCGGCTTCAAACGAGGGAATACGGGGTTTTGCCGAGCAAGGTCCTGTTTCACTTGAACCGGAGCTCGGAGTGGGGCAAAAATTTGTTCTGGTCGCTGCAAAAGAACTATTTTTCCTACCGCCAGAACGAGATTATCTCCCGGAACAACGCGATGCGTTCGGAGTCCCTTTTTATGGAATACCGGGAGGCGGGGAAAAACGATCTGCTTCAGGAATATTTTATGCCGGTGGACGAATTCGCGAATTTTGTGAACCGCTTGCGGGGCGTGCTGCTTGAAGAGGACCTCAATCTGCTCAACATTACGGTCCGCTATGTGAACCGCGATGAAGAAGCCGTGCTGTCTTATGCGCGGGATGATATGCTGGCTCTGGTATGCCTGTTTAACGCGTCACTGTCGGAAGAAGCGCAGACGCGGTTTAAAGCGGGCATCCGGCGGATTATCGACGAGGTGATCCGGAGCGGAGGGACTTATTACTTGCCTTATGCCGCCTATCCGAGCGTGGAACAATTCCGGGCGGTTTACCCGCGGTATGAGCAATTTTTCCGCAAAAAAGAAGAGGTGGACCCCGGTCATCTGTTTATGAACGAATTTTATGAAACGTACAGAGGGGATAAATAGATGAATATCGGGTGGCTTATCCGCTTCCAAAGCATAATCACGCTGGCATCCGGGATGATTTATCCGTATTACCTGCTTTTCCTGAAAAACCTGGAAACAGCTATTCCAAGTACGGGCTTGCGTTCGCGGTATTTACCGTCAGCTCCGCGGCGGTTTCCCGTTATCTGGGACCGCGGCTGGACCGCTCCGGCAGGGAGATTCTGGCCTTCAGCTCGCTGGGGATGATGGCGGCCATGCTGGCTTTTCCCTGGATCGGCTCCTACGCGTGGGTGCTCGCGGTGCAGGCGTGGATGGGCGTATGCAGCGCCATGCAGAGGATGAGCGAGAGACTCCTGCTCGCCGATTACACGGACCGCGGAGCAAGAGGACCCGCTCTGGGGACCTATCATTTCTGGACGTCGGTCTCTTCCGGATTTGCGGTTATGGCCGGAGGTTATCTCATCGATTGGCTCACGATCGACGTCCTGTTTTATTTGAGCGCGTTCTTGTATGCGGCAAGCGCCTGGATGGTCTGGCGGCTTCGCGGCGGGACGTCCCGTAAAAGGGCGGCGGCCGAATAGTTGTAACGGCCGCCAATAAACCATATACTGGAAGGAGCTTGTGGATGTATGGCAGGGAGCGAGTCCGATGAAGAAGGAAACGTATTTTAACCTCAGCTGTCTGCTGTCGCTGCTTTCCTGCTATACGGAATATAAAAAGTTTGAATACTTTGTTTTGTGTGGAGATCTGAATGCGACCGGAGCGGATAATATGGCCGGAGCAGCGATTGCGATGATCGTTTATCCCTTGTTTGCCGCTGTGATTTACGGGATTTTGCATGTTGTTTTTTATGCACTCTCGCTGCTTAAATACAGGGACGTTCCGGTAGAGCCGGGCGCTGTCCTGTTCCGGAAAGATTCGCGGCTCTTGAACGGAGTCCGTCTCTTCGGATGGGGCTGCTGCTTTACATGAATACGCATCCCGACAGATTCGGCTTATACACCTGGTGGATGTATCTGGTTTCTAATCTCGTTGGATTGAATTTATTGGTGTGGATCGTGGGAATCATCCGGGAAAGACGCACAGACAGGCATCTGCGCTCACTATAATAAGGAGAAGAAGATGAAGAAATATATTCAGCATCAGGCACCGGTACTGCCCGTTAAAGATGTACTGAAGGCGCTTGAATTTTACCGCGACGTGCTTAAGTTTGACCTGGCCTGGGTTCTGGAGGATACATACGGATCGGTCTACAATGGGAATATCGAGGTTCATTTTACGAAAACGGACAAGGTGGAAGCCCAGACGCTCTATTTTTTTGTCCGGAACGCGGATCAAGTCTATCAATTTTTGAAAACGCAGCAGGTGGATTTCATAGAGGAGATCCAATCCAAGTCTTGGGGAATGAGAGAGTTCGTGATCCGGGATTTGGACGGACACCGCCTCCGTATCGGGCACGGGGAGCGGAACAAACACGAGATCGAGGTGCTGTCCAGAGAGATCGGCTGAAAGAGGACAGAGACCGCAAGACAGGACCGATTTAACGAAACGGGGTCGCTTTAAATTATGGATACGATTGGATTCATTTCCTGGGCCAGCATCGTTTATCTGCTCGTTATCATCGGAATCATCGCCATTTTTATTACCAGCTTATCGATGTTTATCCGGACGAGAACTAACCGTAAACTGTTTACACTGTCCAAGCTGCAGAGAATCGAGGACAAGCTGGATCGTTTGCTGGATATGCAGGCGCAGCAGACACAGAACAACAACCCGGATCAGGGGCGTTCGTGCACAGGGCCCGAGGATGAGCGGAAATACTGAGTCGGGACAAGAAAAACGGGAGGCCGTCTTCTCATTGGAGAAGGCGGTTTTTTTAACGGATCTGTTGACAGATCCCGGAAATCTGTGTACGATACGATTTATCGTAATAGTTACGAATAATCGATCATTTTTCATACCTAACTGTAAAAAAAGGAGACCGTGATGACAACTTGGAATCTGAACGGCATGAAGCATCATCTCTTCTTCTGTAACGGAGGCAGCTGCACCAAAAAAGGGGCGGAAGACGTTGTCGAGGCGATGCGCGATGAAATCAAGCGGCATGAAGCCGACGTCCGCATTCATACGACCCGGACGCGCTGTCAGGGCCGATGTGAGGATGCGTGTGTTATTACCGTGTACCCGGAGGGGGTATGGTACAAAGAAGTGACCCCGGAAACGGGCAGGCGTATCGTCCGTGAGCATCTGATCGGCGGCAGCCCGGTGGAAGAACATATCAGCTATACATATGAAGGCGAACTCGTATCCAGACCGGCCGCGAAAGAAGGACAAAGCAAAACGAAACGGAAAGAAGCGCAGACGAAATAGCCGCTGGGAAAGCCTCGCCAAGTGAAGGCAGCAGTGTACAAAGTAACAAGCGAAGGAAGGCGGACAAAGTTCTTATAAGGAACGTCCGCCGCGCAGTCGTCCCGATTGCCGGGGCGAAATGCCGCCGCTCTCCTTTGTCCGGCAACGGAAAGACCGGTTCTGCTTGGCGGAATCCGGTTTTTTTCGGTTATTTTGGGGAAGAATCGGGCTTACGGGGTAAAAAAGAAAGGTAACTCTTAACCCGAAAGGAGCCAATCCATGAAAGCCGTAACTTACCAAGGGAAGAAAGACGTCAAAGTCAAAGAGGTCAAGGACCCTGTTCTCGAAAAAAAGGACGATATTCTGGTCCGGATTACGACTACCGCCATTTGCGGTTCCGATATTCACCTGGTGAACGGGATGGTTCCGGGGATGCCTGAAGGCTACGTCATCGGGCATGAGCCGATGGGGATTGTAGAGGAAGTCGGTCCGGAAGTGACCCGAGTAAAAAAGGGCGACCGCGTCATAATTCCGTTTAACGTTTCCTGCGGGGAATGCTTCTTTTGTAAAAACCAAATGGAAAGCCAATGCGACAACTCCAATGATAATCCCGCCAAAGATACGGGCGCCTATCTGGGCTATTCGGAAACCTACGGGGGGTATCCCGGGGGCCAGGCCGAGCTGCTGCGCGTCCCTTACGGCAATTTCATGCCGTTCGTCGTTCCCGAAGATGCGGAGATGGAGGACGAGCAGATCTTGTTCCTGTCGGACATTTTGCCGACCGCTTATTGGGCGGTGGAAAATTCGGGAGTCAAAAAAGGCGACACCGTCATTATTCTTGGAAGCGGTCCCGTCGGTTTGCTGGCCCAGAAAATCGCCTGGCAGAAGGGCGCCAAGCGTGTAATTGCCGTCGACCACGTCGATTACCGGCTGCAGCATGCCAGACAGATCAACAAGGTCGAGGCTTACAATTTTAAAGAAAAAGACGATATCGAAAACTATCTGTTCGATTTGACGAGCGGCGGCGCCGACGTGGTCATTGACTGCGTGGGAATGGACGGCGAGAAATCCGTCGTGGAGAAGGTAGAGACGGCCCTTAAGCTTCAAGGAGGAACGCTGGGACCGGTCCAGACCGCAACGAAGGTCGTCCGCAAAAACGGCACGATCCAGCTGATCGGCGTTTACGGGTTGACATACAACATGTTCCCGCTGGGCGATTTGTTTTCCCGGAATATCACGCTGAAGATGGGACAGGCTCCCGTCATCCATTATATGCCCGAGCTTTACCGCCAGCTTAAGACCGGCGAGCTCGACACGACGGACATTATCACCCATCGGCTGCCTTTAACGGACGCGGAGCACGGTTACGATGTTTTCATGAACAAGCTGGAAGACTGCATCAAAGTCGTCCTGAAGCCGTAACCGCCGTTCATAAATTCCGTTGAGAAAAAGAAGAAGAGCTGTGATTTCATGACGGAATCACGGCTCTTTCTTTTTTTGCCGGGTAAAACGGAAGGGAATCGCGCGCCGGAAGGAGAAGTAGTCCTTTGGCTAAGAAGCGGCGGACGAGCAGCGCGCATGTTTCTCTACACCGTTTCAATTTCATCCTTAAAGGAGCGGGGCGCATCGATGTACCTGCACGAAGTGATCAAACGGAACGACAAGATCCGGAATCCGCACGAGTATCCGTTTCATATTCCCGCGATCGACAAGCTTGACCGGCTGAAATTCCATAAAAACGTCACGTTTTTCGTCGGCGAGAACGGCTCCGGCAAATCGACCCTGCTGGAAGCGATCGCTTACCAATGCGGGTTCAATACGGCCGGAGGCGGCCGGAACAATTTGTATAAGCTGGATTCGTCGGACGCTAAGCTGGGAGACTATTTGCGCTTGTCCTGGATGCCGAAGATGAATCAGGGCTTTTTTCTGCGGGCGGAGTCGTTCTACAATTTCGCCAGTCATATCGACGAGCTGGCACGGGAAGACCTCAGGGCGTACGATGCTTACGGCGGCAGGTCGCTCCATGAGCAGTCCCACGGCGAGTCTTTCTTGTCCTTATTCAAAAACCGTTTCGGGAGAAGGGGAATTTATCTCCTCGATGAGCCGGAGGCCGCGTTATCTCCCGCCCGCCAGCTCGCTTTTCTGAGCATCATCCATGAGCTGGCCAAGACGTCGCAGCTTATCATTGCGACGCATTCTCCCATTCTGCTGGGCTACCCCCAAGCGGATATTTACAATTTCAACGATTCGCCGGTCCGCCTTATCTCCTATGAGGAAACCGACCATTACCGGATTACCCGCCGATTTCTGGAAAATCGTTCGTTCTATCTCCAGGAACTGCTGGATTGACTCCCAAAAAAGCAACCCGTCCTAAAGGAAGGATTGCTTTTTTTGGTGCCGGCAGCAAAGCGGCAGGCTATGGGGGAAGGCTACAACAGCGTCCAATGCTTGCCCGCATCGGACGTCTTGAGCAGCTTCGACTTCTTGCCGTCCTCCGAGCCGAGCAGCAGCCAGCCTGTCTGAGGGCTTGCAAACCCAAGCCGGATCACGTTCGGGTCGGCCTTGAGCGTATCCGTCAAAACCGGATCGGCAGGAACCGGATTCCAGCTCACGCCTCCATCGGCAGTCGCATGGAGAACTTTATTCTTGAATCCCCAGCCGTGAAGGCTGTCCGCGAAAGCCAGATTGTTCTGCATACCGGTCTGTTTATACGTCCAAGTTTCCCCTCCGTCTTCCGTTATATATGCGTCGCGGCTGTCCGTGCTGCCGTTCAGTACCTGTACCGGAATCCAGCCTTTGCGGGGGTCATCTTTGAAGAATACGGGTGCTCCGTCCAGTGTAACCGATGAACCGTTCAGCTCCTGCGGAACTTTCATGGGGACGCTGTTCCACGTTTTCCCTCCGTCCCGCGTGCGGTATAAGACGGGCTTTTCTTCATTGCCCGCGAGGGCGATCCAGCCGTTTCCGGTGTCCCTAAAGGTCATGCCGGAGGCATGACCGGACAAGGGGAGCGCTCCCGGCGCGGGTTTGTCCATGGAAACACTCGTCAGCGGTTTCCAGTCTTTGCCGCCGTTCTCCGTGCCGTACAACGTTTTCTCCGATTTGCCCATCGCCGCGTCGGAGGAAGTAAGCATCCAGCCGTGAAGGGGATCGGCAAAGGAGAGGCCGGCGGCATTAGTCGGCTTATCCAGCGTGCCCCGGGTCCAGCTCCTTCCGCCGTCAGCCGTATAAGCGGTAAGAGTCTTCCGGCCGTCATCCGCAGCCGCCGTCCACCCGTGCAGCGCGTCGAGGAAGTAGAGGGAACCGCCCGCCAGAGGCGCTCCGCTTTTGACCGTGTCGTCCCAGGGTTGCAGGAAGGTCCAGTTCCGCCCGCCGTCATCCGTGCGGTAGAGCCGCAGGGAGCCGTTCGTTTCCCCCCAGGCGAACCCCGCCGTCTCCGAGATTAGCTGAAAATCGGCCAGCCGGGTCTGGATCTGAGCGGGTTTAGCCGCCGGGACAGGCGTCGCCCCGTCCGGAGAGGCCGTTCCGGGAGCGGGGGCCGGGCTCGCGGCGGCGGATGCCGCTGCTCCTCCGGTTCCCGCGGGGGCCCCCGCCGTCTCCGTGCCGCCAGGGCTGCAGGCGGTAAGGGAGACCGCCGTGAGAAGCGCGAGCAGGGCGGTTTTTTTGACGGTAATATTCGTCGTCTTCATTACGATCACTCCGTTTCGATACAGACTGTTCGACATGTTGTTGTCTGGTTCTTCCGATGTCTTCAAGTATTCTTACCCTTCCGCCCTTCTTAAGGAGCACATTCTGGAGGATTGTTACTTTATTGAAATAATTAAAGTACAGCTCTTGCAAAATATAGGGTAGGGGGGTATACTATAATTAACCGAATGAAGGAGAGGTATTTTTCTCATCTTATAAAACAAGCGGATACTGAGGCGGAAAGAGGTGTTTCGAAATGACGGCACATGTGAAAGCGGCCGGTGAAGAGGCGGCGAAACAGGCCAACATGCAGATAGCGGGTATGACCTGCGCGGCTTGCGCCAACCGGATCGAGAAAGGGCTGAGCAAAATCGAAGGCGTGCAGGCGGCTAATGTAAACTTCGCATTGGAACGCGCGACGGTCACTTACGATCCTTCCCGGGTAAATACGAATCAACTGGAAGAAAAAATCAGCAAGCTGGGCTACAGCACCGTGAAAGAAGCCGTAGACTTTCAACTCGAAGGCATGACGTGCGCGGCCTGCGCCAACCGGATCGAGAAAGGGCTCGGCAAAATGCCGGGCGTCACGTCAGCGACCGTCAACTTTGCGCTGGAAACGGCTCATGTCGAATATCAGTCTGGAGAGGTTACTCCCGGCGATATGCAACGCAAAGTGGAGAAGCTCGGCTACAAAGCGCTTCTCAAGCAGGAGCAGGGGGACCCGGCGGTACACAGGCAGGAGGAGCTTAAGCGGCACAAGCGCAAGCTGATTCTTTCGGCGATTTTGTCCCTGCCGCTGCTCTGGTCGATGGTCAGTCACTTCACCTTCATGTCATGGGTCTGGCTGCCCGACTTGTTTATGAACCCGTGGTTCCAGCTGGCCCTTGCCACTCCGGTACAGTTTTATATCGGGCGCCAGTTCTATACGGGAGCTTATAAAGCTCTGCGCAACAAAAGCGCCAACATGGATGTGCTGGTGTCGCTCGGAACTTCCGCGGCTTATTTCTACAGTCTCTATCTGACCGTGGAATGGGCAAGGCACGGCGGAAACGTTCACCACGGGCCGGAAATGTATTACGAAACGAGTGCGGTCCTGATTACGCTCGTTCTTCTCGGTAAGCTTTTCGAGTCGCTGGCTAAAGGCCGCACCTCGGAAGCGATCAAATCGCTGATGGGGCTTCAGGCCAAAACGGCGCTCGTGATCCGGGACGGAAAAGAAGCGGCGGTACCGGTCGAAGAAGTGATCGCGGGCGATATCGTGCTGGTCAAACCCGGCGAGAAAATACCGGTGGACGGGGAAGTGCTGGAAGGCAGCTCTTCGGTGGATGAGTCAATGCTGACCGGCGAGAGTCTGCCTGTCGGCAAAAAAGCTGGTGATCCGGTCATTGGGGCGACGCTCAACAAAAACGGCAGCCTGAGAATCCGGGCGACCAAAGTCGGCAAGGATACCGCCCTGGCCCAGATTATTAAAGTGGTCGAGGAAGCTCAAGGTTCCAAAGCGCCTATCCAGCGCGTGGCTGACGTTATATCCGGCATTTTCGTACCGATCGTCGTCGGTATCGCTCTTGCGGCGTTTGTAGTCTGGTATTTCTGGGTGACGCCGGGTGATTTTGCGGGAGCATTGGAAAAAGCGATCGCGATCCTCGTCATAGCCTGCCCATGCGCGCTAGGATTGGCGACACCGACGTCGATTATGGCGGGGTCCGGACGTGCGGCGGAGCTCGGCATTCTTTTCAAAGGCGGAGAGCATCTGGAATCCACGCATAGAATCGACGCCATCATTCTGGACAAAACGGGAACCGTGACGAAAGGCAAGCCGGAGCTTACCGACGTGTTGACCGCTTCGATGGATGAGAAACGGTTCCTGGAGCTGCTGGGCGCCGCGGAAAAAAATTCGGAGCACCCTCTGGCGGAAGCGATTGTAAGCGGCATTGCGGCGAGGGGCGTGCAGGTACCGGCTTCGTCCGAGTTTGAAGCCATTCCCGGCTTCGGCATCCGTGCCGTCGTGGACGGAGTGGAAGTTCTGGCGGGAACGCGCAAGCTGATGAGCCGCTACGAGGTGGACGCCGGGCACGCGGACGAAACGATGGCGCGGCTGGAGCAGGAAGGCAAAACGGCGATGCTCGTGGCGGTTAACCGCAGCTACGGCGGACTCGTGGCGGTCGCCGATACGGTCAAAGAAACGTCGAAAGAAGCCGTTGCCCGCCTGAAGGCAATGGGCATCGAAGTTATCATGATCACCGGCGACAACGAGCGGACCGCCCAGGCGATTGCCCGTCAAGTCGGGATCGAGCAGGTAAGGGCCGAGGTGCTTCCCGAAGGCAAGGCCGAGGAAGTGAAGAAGCTTCAGGCCCTGGGCAAGAAGGTGGCAATGGTCGGCGACGGCATCAACGACGCTCCGGCGCTGGCGCAGGCCGATATCGGCATGGCGATCGGCACCGGTACGGATGTCGCCATGGAGGCGGCGGACGTCACCCTGATGCGCGGCGATCTCAACTCGATTCCCGACGCGATCTATATGAGCCGCAGAACGATGGGCAACATCCGCCAGAACCTGTTCTGGGCGCTCGGCTACAACACGCTCGGCATTCCGGTCGCCGCGCTCGGCCTGCTCGCCCCGTGGATCGCCGGCGCCGCCATGGCGCTCAGCTCGGTGTCCGTCGTGCTGAACGCGCTGAGACTGCAGCGGGTCAAGCTGTAAGTCTCTCGCGGCAGCCGGCCCGGCCCGTCCGGCCGCAAAACAGTCCGCGTGAACGGCGAGTGCCGCCCACCCTCAGTTCCGTACACTGCGTTAAGCACCCGGCGAGCGGTACTCAGCGTCGTATGATGGCGGTCAATGGCTTGCACGGGAGCCGCGGCAATCTTGTAAAGAGCCTTTCCGAAGCGTATGAAGCTTCGGGAAGGCTATTTCTTTTCTTTCCCGCTCTTTCTGGTATCATAAGAGGACGCGACGTCCGAACCGGGACGGACAAAAATAGAGAGGTTTTTTTGCCGGAAAGGAGTGCCGGATGAGTTCTGCATTGACACGCAAAGCGGTCCAGCTGTTATGCGGCCGGACCGCTTACGATAAAGGAGAGGCGCTGAACCGCTCCGGAAAAGTTGTTTTTACCTACCATGACCCCGTTTTGCAATGTGTGGAAGCGGCCGTGGACGACCGCGAGAGCTACGTTGTCAAAGTGACCGTACAGTCCGGCGGCGGCATCGACGCGGAATGTACATGCCCGTCGCTTCCTTCTTTCAGACAGCCCTGCAAGCATACGGCGGCCGTGCTGCTCAAGCTGCTTGATTCCAGCCGGAATGACAAGGACTTTCCCGGAGCGGCTCTGCTTGCCCGTTCCTCCGAAAGCCCGGCTGACAGCGTGGCCGCTTCCAAGGGATCGGCTGAGTCTGCCGAGGAGGGGGAAGTGTCCCCCTATGACACCGAACTGACGAGCAGCATGCTGGGACTGTTCGGGGGGAGCCGGCGGCCGGGGAGTACCCGGTTCACGCGGGATGAACGGGACATGCTGGAGCTGGAAATCGTGATCCGGCCCATCACCTACGGATTCCGTAAAGTCATGTTCGCCGCCGAACTGAAAACCGGACCGAAACGGCTATATATCGTACAAAAAATAAGAGATTTCATGGAACGGCTCGACCGCAGGGAAGCTTACGAATTTTCCAGGGTGTTCACGTATGAACCGGATCTCCACGGTTTCCGGCAGGAGCACGATCAGATTTTGCGGCAGCTGATCAAGATTTATCAGAACGAAAACTTGTACAGAGAGACCGGCTATTCGCCCGGCTCTTCCGCGAAGGCGCTGCCGGGAGGGGAGCGGATGCTGCCCATTCCGCCGTTTTCGTGGACATCCCTGCTGCCGCTGCTGACTCAAGCGCCGGGGGTCAAGCTGGAGCTTGCGGAAGGCGTTTACGACGGCATCCGGATGTCGGAAGAGCCGCTTCCGCTCTCGTTTGACTTTGACCGCTCGGAAACGGGCGGCTACCGGATGGACGTAGAGGGGCTGGACCGCATCACGGTTATGGAAGCATACGGAATCGTCCTGTACGAAGGCGAGCTGATGAAGCTGCCCGATCACCACGGCAAACGGCTTGCCGAGCTGAAGCGGCTCATGGAGACGGCTCACCGGAACCGGCTTACCATTACGCCCGGCCAGATGGAGCCGTTCATGGAGAAAGTAGTCCCCGGACTGATGAAGCTCGGACAGGTCAGGATCGCCCCCTCCGTGTCGGACCGGATTTACCAGACACCGCTTAAGGCCAAGCTGTACCTGGACCGGGTCAGGGACCGGCTGCTGGCGGGTCTGGAATTCCACTACGGCAATGTGGTGCTGAACCCGCTGGAGGAAGCCGGCCTGCAGCGGGGAACCGACTATATTGTGATGCGGGACACCGAGAAAGAAGAAACGATCATCCGCCTCATGGAACAAAACTCGTTTGCCAAAACGGAAGGCGGTTATTTCTGGGACGACGAGGAAGCGGAATATGATTTCCTCTATCATACCGTTCCCCTGCTGGAGCGGATGCTGGATATTTATGCGACCTCGGCCGTAAAAGAAAGGCTGTACACCGGCTTTCCGCCCCAAATCACGGTGGAAGTGGACGAGCGTACGGACTGGCTTGAGTTCAAATTCGAGCTGCTCGGTCTGCCGGAAGCGGAAATCCGGGATCTGATCCGGTCCATGCAGATAAAGCGAAAGTATCACCGGCTGCCGGGCGGCTCCCTTGTGCCGCTGGAAAGCGCCGAGTTCCGGGAAATTATCGCGCTGATGAACGAAGCCGGAGCCGGAAAAGGCGATATGACGGATACGGGCTTCCGTCTGCCGGTTACCCGCGGCATGCACTTGTCCGACACGCGGGAAAGAGGAAGTCTCCGTTAAACTCGGCAAGTCGTTCCGGCGTCTGCTGGAAAATATGCGGAATCCGGACAACCTGGATTTCCCGGTGCCGGAGCGGCTTTCCCCCATACTGAGGGATTACCAGAAATTCGGTTACCAATGGATGAAAACGCTGGCCCATTACCGTTTCGGCGGAATTCTGGCGGACGATATGGGACTCGGCAAAACGATTCAGAGCATTGCCTTTCTCGTGTCCGTTCTGCCGGATATCCGTAAAAAGAAGCTGCCCGCTCTGATCGTTTCCCCGGCCTCCCTTGTGTACAACTGGCTTCACGAGCTGGAAAAATTCGCGCCGGAAATCCGCGTCGTTATCGCCGACGGGACCAAGACGCAGCGAAGCCGCGCACTGCGCAAAGGAACGAGGGCGGATGTTATTCTAACGTCCTACCCGCTGCTGAGGAGGGACACGGATCTTTACGGAAAAGAATCGTTCCATACACTCATCCTTGACGAGGCGCAGATGTTCAAAAACTACACGACGCAGACTGCCCATGCCGTTAAACAAATCCGGGCGGCTTACCGCTTCGCCCTAACCGGCACGCCGGTAGAAAACAAGCTCGAAGAGCTGTGGTCGATCTTCGACGCGGTCTTTCCGGGGCTTTTCCCGGCCCGTCAGGCGTTTAACGAGCTTTCCCGGGAAGCGGTAGCGCGGAGATCCAGGCCGTTTCTGCTGCGGAGGCTGAAAACCGACGTGCTCAAGGAACTGCCGGACAAAATCGAAACCGTGCAGGCATCGGAGCTTCTGCCGGAACAGAAGAAGCTGTATACCGCTTTTCTGGCGAAGCTCCGGCAGGAAGCGCTCAAGCATCTTCACGAAGAAAGCTTCCAGCAGAACCGCATCCGCATCCTGGCCGGCTTGACCCGGCTCCGCCAGATTTGCTGCCATCCCGCATTGTTCGTCGACGGCTACGAGGGAAGCTCGGCCAAGTTCGAGCAGCTGCTGGAGATTGTCGAAGAATGCCGCAGCGCAGGCAAGCGGATGCTGATTTTCTCCCAGTTCACCGAAATGCTCGGTCTTATTTCCCGCGAGCTCGGCTATGAAGGAGTGCCGCATTTTTACCTGGACGGCAAAACGAAGGGCAGCGAGCGGGTCGAGCTATGCAGCCGTTTTAACGAAGGGGAGAAAGAAGTGTTCCTCATCTCGCTGAAAGCGGGAGGGACCGGACTTAATCTGACGGGAGCGGATACGGTCATCTTGTACGATTTGTGGTGGAATCCGGCTGTCGAACAGCAGGCTGCGGACCGTGCCTACCGGATGGGCCAGAAGAAAGTGGTGCAGGTGATCCGCCTGGTCAGCCAAGGCACAGTCGAGGAGAAAATGTTCCAGCTTCAGCAGAGAAAGCGCACGCTTATCGAGGAAGTGATCCGTCCGGGGGAAGAATCGGTGTCCACGATGACGGAACAGGAAATCCGCGATATTCTGATGCTGGATGAGAAGATGGAAATAGGTGAAAACCAGGATTGACCCTCACGTAACGGGATAGTGTAAAGTTCATAATGGGGTGATGTTGTGGCGTATAAGGTAAAGGAAGTGGCGGATCTGGTGGGCGTGAGCGTACGCACGCTTCATCATTACGACGAAATCGGCCTGCTTGTACCCGACTCGGTTAACGCCGCCGGTTACCGGCTGTATACGGATCGGAATTTGGAAAGACTCCAGCAAATTTTGTTTTTTAAAGAAATAGGCTTTGCGCTGCAGGAGATCAAGATCATGCTGGAGAGTCCCGATTTTGACCGTAAACGTGCGTTAATCGGACACAAGGAACTGCTTCTCCGCAAGAAAAAGCGGCTGGAAGACATCATCGATACGGTGGACAGGACGATCGCTTCTGTCGAGGGAGGTATTCCGATGAGAAAAGAACAATTATTCGAAAGCTTCGACCGGACTCCGCTGGAAGAGCATAAACAAAAGTTTGCTGCCGAAGCGCGCGAAAAGTATGGAAATCAAACAGTGGAAGCCGTCGAGAAACGCACGGGTTCCTATACCAAAGAACAGTGGGCGGATATTATGGGGCAGTCCGGACGGATTTATGCCAAAGCGGCCGCCGCAATGGAAGAGGGCCCGTCAAGTCCTATGGCGCAGGAAGCGGCGGCGGAACTCCGGGAGTGGATTACCGGCCATTTTTACGAGTGCACGCCGGAAATTTTCAGGGGGCTCGGCGACCTGTATGTCACAGACGAACGGTTTACGGCCAACATTGACCGGCACGGGACCGGACTTGCCGCTTTCCTGAAAGACGCGATGCATATTTACTGCGACCGTCTGGAGGCAGCGGGAGAGGACCCGGCAAAGCGATAAAACCCAAAAAGATCCGGAGCCGTAAAGGCTCCGGATCTTTTTGCCAGTGTTGGTATTCTTGATTGACTGCCGTCATGTGGCGCCCAGTAACGTGTACTAGGAACTCTTCGCGGTGCGGGATGCGCATGTATTGGAACCCGGAAACGGGCAAGTTCTCCCGCGTGTTTCAGCCCGTAAAATCGGTCGCAGGACCGTTGGGCTTTCCTCCGGCTGGATACGCCCGTTACTCGGCCGCGGCCGCGGAGCCTTCCGTGATCCAGACGGTTTTGTCCTGTACGGGGCTGCGTTTGCCGGCTTGCGGCGCAATTTGCGGGTAGCCGACATAGACGAGGGCGACCATCTCGTCATTCTCCTGCAAGCCGAAAGCCGCTTTCATCCGGGGATGATACATCGGGTCCCCGGACCGCCAGATGGAGGCAAGCCCCAGCCCGTGCGCGGCGAGCAGCATGTTCTGCACCGCCGAGTGGGCTGCGGCGAATTCCTCCATCCGGTTAACGGCCGGATCTTCGGAGGGAGAGACCGCGACGCCGATGATGACGGGAGCGCGGTAGGCTTTGCTCCCCTGCTTGGCACGCAGCTCTTCCAGCGCCTCGCCGGAAGCGTCCGAGCTTTCGGCCGCGATATCGGCGTAAGCTTCGGCGAGGACGCCGCGCCCGTCGCCCGTCATGACGAAGAAGCGCCAAGGCTCCGTGCACCGGTGGCTCGGGGCCCAGTTGGCCGCTTCAAGCAGCTCCTCGATGATTTCGCGGGGAACCGGTTCGTCTTTCATTCTTCCGACGGATCTCCGCCCGCTGATTGCTTCGGTCAGCTTCATATCTGTAGGCATGACTGCACCTTCCTTTTCCATTGATAAAAGTTCTCAATGATTCAAGCATAGGCGGGGAGGGCATAGATGTCAACCGCGGATTACTGGGGCCTCCTGTCCGGCGGGCCGATGCTTCGGGGGCATAGTCGGGCTGCTGATGCTGACCTCAAGCCGAGGGACGCGTAGGTTCCGTCCCCCCATGGCGGCGGCGTGGATCTCTTCGGGAATGCTCTTTTCCTACAACCTACTTTCCGCTATTCACCCCGAATTAATATGACACAAGGTGACATATTTAAGGTCTAAAATGGGTGGTAGATCACTGAAAGGAATGATAAATCATGAAACGAAAAATAATTTTAGATTTAGCGGTTACTTTAGATGGTTTTATTGAAGGGAGAAATGGGGAAGTCGATTGGTGCATTATGGACTCTGAGATGGGGTTTATTAATTTCCTGAATCAAATTGATACAATTTTATATGGAAGAAAAAGCTATGATTTATGGGGACAATTTACTCCGGAAATTGAACATACGGATTTTGAAAAAGAATTTTGGGAATTGGTTCACAGTAAAGAGAAATATGTGTTTTCCAGGACGCGAAAGGGGACGGATAATAAAGCAATATTTATAAATGATCGTATTCTTGAAGAAGTAAATGAATTAAAGAATAAGCCTGGCAAAGACATCTGGCTCTATGGTGGAGCAAGTCTGATTACAACTTTTATCAATTTAGGACTCCTTGACGAATTTAGATTATCTGTTCACCCTGTTGTTTTGGGAGAAGGAAAACCGCTGTTTGTGGATATAAAACAGAGGTTGAATTTAAAATTGGTTCATACGAGAACGTTCTCCTCAGGTGTTGTACAACTCATTTATCATTTTAACGAAAACTAATCATATTGCACATTCTAATCATAAAATCAATCGTTTTATATTAAAAGCGGCAAGTCTAAGACTTTATTCACTGGTCTTCGACCGCCGCTTTATTCTTTATCGGGTTCAGTCAAACCTTATTTTCGCAGCGTTTGCTCTGGCTTGTCCAGCACCATCGTTAGCCCTCCAGGTGTCAAACAAACTTTATTCGCACGGAAAGCATTCGTCCAATCATGACAATAGGTGTCATGATTCTGCAGTTATACTGTGAAAATCTTAGTGAATAGAGATCCGAGGTGAAGTCTATGAATGTCAATGATATTGTAATCAAAGGAGCACGCGAGAATAATCTAAAAAACGTGAATATCCGCATCCCGAAGCGAAAAATTACGATCTTCACCGGTGTCTCGGGCTCGGGAAAATCTTCCCTGGTCTTCGATACTATCAGCGCCGAAGCTCGGCGACAGCTTAACGAGACGTTTTCCGCATTCATCCGCAATCGGCTTCCCAGGGTTAGTCAACCGGATGTCGATCTCATCGAGAACTTGTCTACGGCGGTTGTGATCGATCAGAAAAGGCTTGGCGGCAACTCCCGTTCGACGGTCGGCACGATCACTGATATTTATGCGATGCTCCGGCTGCTGTTCTCCAGAATCGGTAAACCTTTGGCTGTAAATTCACATGTTTTCTCGTTTAATGACCCGGCCGGTATGTGCCCGGAATGCTCCGGAGTCGGACAGGTGGTGCAGTTTGATGTGGATAAGCTGCTCGACAGGTCCAAGTCGCTGAATGAAGGTGCAATCCTATTCCCCGTATTTAAAGTGGGAAGCTGGTACTTGAATACGTATACCCATTCCGGCTTGTTTGACAACGACAAGCGGCTTGCCGACTATACGCCGGCAGAATGGGATACTCTACTCCACGGCAAAGAAAGCAAGATCGTATACCGCACCAAAGGCGGCGATATCGAATCGGATTATGAAGGTCTGCTGCCCAAGCTCACACGACTGTATGTAAAGCGGGACAGCAGCGAGATGTCAGATGCCAAGCGCGAAACCCTTGACCGCTTTCTTTCCTATAACGAGTGTAACCATTGCGGGGGAAGCCGGCTTAATCAAGCGGCATTAGGCTGCCGGATTAACGGCTACAACATTGCAGAGTGCGCGGCTATGGAGATTGGCGAGCTAATCCGTATGATTGAAGCCATTCGGAATCCCGTTGCCGGTCCGATGATTGACGGTATTCTCACACGGTTGAACCATCTGGTCTCTATTGGGCTGGAGTATCTGAGTCTCGACCGCCAAACCGTAACCTTGTCGGGCGGGGAGTCGCAGCGCATCAAGATGGTCCAGCATCTGAGCAGCAGTCTTACCGATATGATCTACATTTTCGATGAACCGAGCGTCGGACTGCATCCGCGGGATGTCCATAGGCTGAACGGCATGCTGTGCCAGCTCCGGGACAAAGGGAATACCGTACTTGTCGTCGAACATGACCGCGAAGTCATGGAGATCGCCGATTACATCATCGATGTCGGACCTCATGCGGGAACCCGCGGCGGAGAAATCGTCTACGAAGGCGACTTTGCGGGCTTGCTCCGCGCGGATACCTTGACAGGACGGTACTTGAAGCAAAGTCTGCCCTTGAAAACTTCAACCAGGGTGCCCAAGGGTCGGATGACCGTAGCCGGCGCCAGCCTGCACAATCTGAAAAATGTGACAGTCGATATACCCCTCGGTGTGCTGACCGTGGTAACTGGAGTAGCCGGCTCAGGCAAAAGTACGCTGATCAACGGAGCATTCCTGCCGTCGCATCCGGAAGCGATTGTCATTGATCAGACGGGCGTTGGCACGTCCATCCGCTCCAATCCGGCTACCTACACGGGGATGATGGACGCGATCCGCCGGCTGTTCGCGGCAGCCAATAAGGTAAGCGCTTCCCTGTTCAGTTTCAACTCCAAGGGAGCCTGTTCCAACTGTCAGGGTCTCGGGATGATCTACACGGATTTGGCCTTTCTCGAGCCTGTAAGGACGATATGTGAAATATGCGCGGGCAAGCGGTTTAGCGATGAAGTGCTGCAGTATAAACTGTACGGAAAATCCATCAGCGACGTCCTCGCTATGACGGTACGGGAAGCTTCGGTGTTCTTCAGCGGGAAGGAACTGCTCCGTCAAATGCAGACGCTTGAGGATGTGGGACTCGGATACGTAACGCTGGGCCAGCCTCTGAGCACCTTGTCGGGCGGAGAATGCCAACGGATCAAACTGGCGGGGGAACTTCACAAGGAAGGAAGGCTATATGTCATGGACGAGCCGACAACCGGGCTGCATATGTCCGATATCTCCCGTCTGATGGACATTATAAACCGCTTGGTCGACGGGGGCAACACGGTGGTTGTCATCGAACACAACCTGGATGTGATCAGGAGCGCGGATTGGATCATTGACATGGGTCCCGAGGGCGGCCAACGAGGTGGCCGAATTGTATTCGAAGGCACCCCTGCCCAGCTTGCTGCTGCCGAGCATTCGATAACGGGGGCGTATTTGCGTAAGGCGGAAACCGGACCTAGTCATTCCACGTGAATTTCCAGAATTCAAAAAAAGTCGACCATCCCGTTGGTCGGCTTCTAAATTATTTTATTGCGCCTTCAGGATTTGTGGACTTTCAGCGGTGATGCCGGGTTTAATCATGGCTGTGTCGGATGCGGATAAGCGCGCAGTGCCTCGGGTGCTTGGATTCGCGCGCCTCTGAAAGAAGCCGGAGTTGCTTTCCCGTATAGTTTTTTACGGGCCAGGAAAACTAGAATGAATGCTTTTTTACAAGCGAAGGGAGAGTATAGCGATGAGTGATAAGCATCCCAAAGGCCGCGTGGAATTCAGGCAGCCCCCGGTCAAACTGACGGCCGATCTTCCCGGCGATCCCGAAATGCGCGAGCATCTGGACGAGATGAGAGAAAACGACGGGTATCCCGGATCCTGCGGAATCCTAAGCACGCCCGAGGAGACGGGGAAATAACCCGTTCCCGCTTCGGTCTGCGAAGCTCCGCCACTAAGAACCTTGACTGCCTGCGGTCACGGTTTTTCTTTTTTTACGCACGGGTAAGCATGTACAGCCGCAAGGCGGCTCCCGGATTCAAGAGTTCCGATCCGGCGGTTGGATATATGTGCCTCTTGCTGCTGTAGGGCCGGAACGGATTTCTCCAAGGTTACATCTTGCTGACGTGCGGGAGCAGCTTGGTCGTGTATAATATGGAGAAAAGTTCGGAGTGAAAACGGAGGAACGGCATGGACTACAAAATACTTGTTGCAGATGATGAACAGACGATAACCAGCGCAATCGCATACGGCCTCAAACGGGAAGGATTTATCGTGGAAACGGCCGCGGACGGGGAAGAAGCGCTCCGTAAAACAGAGTCGTTCCGGCCTCATGTGCTGGTCATGGACGTCATGATGCCCCGGTTGACGGGTTTTGAAGTGTGCAGGAAGCTGGACAACCGCAAAAACCTGGGTATTTTGCTTCTTACCGTAAAAAACGACATTGTGGATAAAATTCTCGGGCTCGAATTGGGCGCGGACGATTATATGACGAAGCCGTTCGATTTGCGGGAACTGATTGCCCGCGTAAGGGCGCTGTGCAGACGTCTGGATAAAAGCGAAAAGGGCGAAGAGCTCTCCGTTTTGAAGATCGGCGAACTGAGTGTGCACCCCGAGCAGAGGCTTGTGAGCCTGAAAGGGGAGGCGCTGAACCTCACCCCCAAGGAGTTCGATCTGCTTGCACTGCTGCTTTCGAATTTAAAAAGAGCGTTCTCGCGCGAAGAATTGCTGGATCTCGTATGGGGAATGGACTATGCCGGCGGAACGCGCACGGTCGATATTCACATCCAAAGACTGAGAACGAAGCTTGGCGAGACGTATCAGAACGTGCTCCAGACGGTCTACGGAGTGGGATACAAAGCGGTCGGGGAAGTGCCATGCGAATAAGCTTGAAATGGAAGTTTGCGCTGTTCATTGCCGCGCTTCTTCTGTTCGCCGTCGGCGTGCTCAGCGTGCTCGTTCTGACCGGCGTACACAGGTATCAGAAAGAAGAAATGGAGAAGACACTGAACCGGCAGGCGGAAATCGCGAATAACCGGATCGGGCAGCAGTATGTGACGGGGACGCGCTTCGATCCTCAAACCTTTATGCAGCTTCAAGGACAAAATCTGGCCGTCGAAATCGGAGCGGCGAGCGGCATGAGGGTCCTGCTCTACGATATGACGGGCGCCGCAGCGGGAGATTCGCTTCCCATGGCTGAATCCCCCGACGTAAGCGGCGTGCTTTCCCATGCCCTGAACAACAAGATCGTCTACAAGGTACTGGGGGATACGGAGGATTATCTGGCGCCAGTGCGGGGTCCGGACGGACAAATCGGCGTTCTTCATTTTCAAGTGCCGCTGGCGGCCCAGAACGCGTTTTACCGGAATCTGCAAAATTCCTTTCTTATGGGGGGCAGCGCCGTCCTGCTGCTCAGTTTCGTCCTCGGTCTCTTGTATATGAACCGCCAGGCGAAGGCGATCCGGCGGCTGAAAGAAGCGGCCGACGACATCCGTATGGGTGATTTTATCGGCGCGCCGCCCTTCCGGCGCAAAGACGAGCTGGGCTCGCTCAGCGACGGCATTTACGATATGAGCCGGGCTTTACAGGGCAGTCTGCGTACACAGCAGCAGTTTATCAACAACATCAGTCATGAACTGAAAACGCCTCTGACTTCCATCCGGGCCTACACGGATCTGCTTCATATGTACGAGGATGATCCCGGATTGGTCCGGGAGGCGCGGGACGTTATCGATAAAGAAGCGGTGCGGCTTTATGAGTTCGTCGAGAAAGTGCTGAAGCTGGCCGCGCTGGAAAAGTATGAATTCGAGCAGCAGCCGGAGAAACTCCGGATCGATCTCCTTCTGGAGGATCTTGCCTCCCGGATGAAAGGGAAAGCGGAGAAATTCGGCGTTGCCGTCTCCCTTGAACTCGTTCCGGCGGAAGTGTGGGCGGACCGCGAAAGCCTGATTCAGATTTTTCTTAATCTGCTGGACAATGCCATTAAATATAACGTCGAGGACGGCACCGTTCTGATCCGCAGCCGGACTACGGAGGTATGCGCGCTTGAAGTTGAGTTCACCGATACGGGCCTCGGGATTCCGGAAGACCGCAGGGAACGGATTTTCGAACCTTTTTATACGGTAAACAAGGACCGGGCCAGGAAGTCGGGAGGCAGCGGTCTCGGGCTGTCGCTCGTCAAGCAGCTTGTAAACAAGCAGCAGGGGCAGATCCGGGTCGAACACCCCGCCGATGGCGGAACGTCGTTTATCGTGACTTTTCAGGCAGGGCAAAGGTGAAAAGTTTTGCGTAAACATTTACAAGTTCGAAACAAGTTGAAATCTTGCGGAAAACTTTGAGGGGTATAGTCTAAACAGAGCTTGAAAGGAGGACATCATTCTGAAGCTCGGTACAATCGGTAGGCGGCTCACCGTATGGGCGGGAATGATGTTCCTGCTCGCAGCCGCCCCGGGATGCGACAGTTCGCCTTCCCCGTCAGTGACCGTTGTGGATCCGCCGGCCTCTGGAAACAACGGGGATACCGTCCTGGCAGGAATCCGGCATCTCGACAAGTTCTATGCGATGGGCTGGAGCCCGCAGGGCGAACTGATCGGCATCCCGGGCGATTCCCCGGTCGGCGCCACTTTGGAGTTCCGGAATCTTGCCGGAGACAAAACCCGCGATACGGGGATAAAGGGAGCGACAGGGATTCAGATGGCCCCGGACGGCAAGTATGCCTGGGTGTATCACCGCTATGAGGGAACGGCGGATATATACCATCTTGAAACCGGCCGGGTCATCCGGATCGGGCCTCAAACCCGGGAACTCCTTGGAGCTTGGATAGATGAGGAGTCGTATCTGGCTGTGCTGACGGAGCCGAATAACCGGCTCGTCCGATTCGGCACAGACGGCGAAATGACGGCCGTAGAACACGAAGACGTGCCGTCCGGCATCGTTAAAGCCGCCATAAAAGACGGCAGGCTGTATATGCTGAGCGGCGATGGGGAGCTGACCGTGACGGAAACGGGCGGCGGGTCTGCCCGGATCTGGAGCCGGAGCGGAGTTTCCGACTTCGCCGTAGCTCCCGGCGGGCAGCGGATCGCCCTCGTCACCGTGACCGGTCCCGATCAGAAGACGCTCGTCCTGGCCGATGCCGCACGGGGCGGCAGCGAGAAGCCGGCGGCGAGGGGGCGCCTCCTGCAGCAGCTCTCCTGGTCACCGGACGGAAGCCGGCTCGCCTTCTCCGTCTTCAGCCCGGATCAGGGAATGACGGGACTTTACGTGATGAACGAGGCTTCGGGACGGATGATTCCCGTCTCCTATAAGCCCAATGTAACAAGTGACATTGAATGGAGCCCTTCGGGAACCTCCTTTGCGGTAAGTGAATTTCTGCCCGGTGAGACTGCGGAGCGATTATTCACGACCCTTTATCAATTGAAATAAGGAATCAGACACAGAGAGAGTGAAGAGAAATTGAAAGCGAACCTAGTCAAACAAGCGGCGGTATGCACCCTGTTGACCGCGTCCCTGCTGACCGGGTGCGGCTCCCCGGAGGGGAATGTTCAAGTAAAAGAGCCATCCGGATCGGGCTCCTCCCAGCCGGCTGCCCCGGGCACCGAAGCGGCCGCAGGCGGCAATGTCCTCGCCAAGTTTCAGCTGAAAATTTCCCAAGCCAAAGAAGCGCGGGAAGTCACGGCTTTCCTTGACGAGAACATGCCCAAAGCCGATAAAACGACGGCGGATAAACTGTTTATCGAACTGCAGAACTATTACGACACTCACCTGCCCGGGTTGAACGCCAGTTTTTCCGAAATGATGAGCCAGCCGGGCACGGCGGACAACATGCGCGAAATCGGCTATCCCGCGGATTTCGACAAGATCGTGAACGACGATACATTGAAGCAGTGGCTGAAAAATCAGACGGAGGCCAAACTCCAGCTGACCGATAAAGAGGGCAGCTATTACTGGAAAGTCGACTATGAAGCGCTTAACAAAGCTTATGCGCCGTACGTGTCGGACGAATTGAAAGCGTATCTGGCCATCCAGTCGCTGGAGAACAAGACGCCTTTCCGTTCCGACGCCAGCCTGAAAATAGCCCGCGATGCACTTGGAGAGCGTACCTTGGCCGCGGAGAAGTTTTTGACCGCCTATCCAAAGGGGCCTAAAGCGGAAGAAATGCTGGCTCTCTACAGCGAATATTTGCACGAATATATTCATGGCTACCGCTACGAGGCCATCGAAGAGCCGGGCATGAAGCTCATTCCGCTTGTGAAGCAGAGCTACGTGAAGCTTGTCAAAAACAGCCCGGATTCGAAGACGGCCGCCATCGTAAAAGAGTATTTGACGGTCATCGACGCGAACAAGGATGTTATTTATACCCCAGGCAAAAAAGGGGAAAGCATCATCGGCGATCCAAAACCCGGCATCGGCGCTTTCTGGAAAGGGCTTGACGCCCGTATCGCCGCCGCATTTCCGGATGTGTGATCCGCAAATTGAACGACAAAGGATGGGATGAAGGATGAAACGGATAAAAAAGATAAGAAAATGGACAACCGTACTGACGGCCGGAGGCGTTCTTCTTTTTTCGCTGACTTCGACCACGCAGGCTCACTGGCTTTTTAAAGATATCGACCATGTAGCCTGGGCACAGGAAAGCATCATCAACGCGTACCAGATGAATGTCATCGACGGCATCGCCGATCGTGAATTCGCCCCCCAGAGCCAGGTTACGTGGGCTCAGTTCATTAAAATGGTTGTGATGACGGACAACCCGGCCTTTACGGCAAAGGACGCTGCGAACGGCGGCTGGTGGCAGCCGTACTTTACGGAAGCCATGCAGAACAAGGGCTTTATCGACGGCAGCGTGAAAAAGGAGCAGATGAACAGGCCGATCTCCAGGCTGGAGCTTGCCCGGATCGTCAGCCGCGTGATAGAGCCTTCCCTGCGGTCCAAGGCGGTTGACGACAAAACGGCGGCAGACATCAGCCGGAAGAACGGTATTCTTCAAGGCCGAACCGATACCGATCTGGCGCTGGGTCAAAATTTGACCCGAGCGGAGGCAGCCGTCATTATCGACCGGCTTTTCGAAAAAAACGGCAAATACGGCAAACGCCACGATACCCTTCAGGTGAAAGCGGAGAACGGCCGATTTATCCTGAACGGATTGGCGGCGGGCCAAACGACGGAGGAAGTCCACGCGCTGCTCGGCCAACCGTTCGCGGTCGGTAAAGACGAAGCGGACGGCAATCCGGAGGAGGTTTATAAAAATTTCGTCGTCACGTATTATGAGGGAAAAGTGAGCCGGATCACGTTTAAGGGCGCGGACCGGGAACTCCTGCAAGCCAAAAAAGACTTGGGCGGAGCGGCCGTATTCCAGAATGCGGACACGACATTCTATTATTTCCCGGCGACCTCCGAGCTGCTGACGGCAGCGAACAGCACCGTCTATGTCCGCAAGGACGGCAAAAACTTCCCTTCTTATGTGCAGGGTGGCGAATTGAAAGCGGTGAATGCGGCCGCGAAAGCGTATGCGGATTCACTTAAGTCGGATACACCGGCCGCAAGCCGGCTGAAAGTGACCGTTGACAACGGTGCCTTCGCCCTGAACGGTCTCACGACCGGGATGAGCAGCCGGCAGGTTCAAATTTTGCTCGGCAAGCCTCTCCAGACGGGATTCGATGAGGTGGACAACAATCCGATGGAGACATATTCGCATTTCATCGTCACTTATCTGGACGGCCAATCCAAGCAGATCACGTATAAAGGCACCGATTCGGGGCTTGCCGGCGGCGAAGAGCTTGCCGGAGCGGCGATTTTTAAAGATAAGGATACGGCATATTACTATATTCCTTCGACCTCTCAGCTTCTTACCGCCGATAGCGCTTATATCCGCGTTGTCAAAGACGGCAAGAACTTTCCTTCCTACGTTAAGGGAGGCGAGACTGCAAGCCGTTAACGATGCGGCCAAGGCTTACGCAAAGCAGCTCAGATAAGTAAGCCGCAATCTATTTCAAAGCCGCAGTCATGCGGCTTTTCTTTTTTTCGCCGAGCGGGCTGTGGTGTACGAAAAATCGGCTGGCGGCACTCCCTGCAGGGGGTTGGTAGAACCGGGCCACCGGCTTCCCCGATTCGCAACTCACTGGAGCGGGAGGTATAATCTTCTTGGGAGTGCCTGATCCCTCTAAAAGCTGCGGAATTTCCAGCCCGTCTACATCTTTTCTACATATTGTGCAGGTAAAGTAAAATAGGGCCCGGCAGGGCCCGAATCCGGCAACGCCAACTAAAGGGGGAATCTGCCCTGAAGACGATTCTGGTAGTGGATGACGAAGAGAAAATCAGGGAAGTGATCGTATCTTATCTGCAAAAAGAAGGCTTCCGGACCGCCGAAGCGGGCAGCGGCCAAGAAGCGCTGAACATTGTCCGGCATGGAGGCGCCGACCTGCTCGTCCTGGATTTGATGCTGCCCGATATGGACGGGGAACAGGTATGCCGTGAAATCCGGCGGAGCGATGCCCTTCCGGTGCTGATGCTGACGGCCAAAGCGTCCAAAAATAATCAAATTTACGGTCTTTCGCTGGGAGCCGACGATTACTTGACGAAGCCATTTGATCCGCGCGAGCTTGTGGCACGCGTCCGGGCCGTTCTGCGCCGTTCGGACGACAGCCAGCTGCTGGCGGACCGCGTTTCTTTTCAGAACGGGCATCTGGAGATCGACTCTCTGCGGCAGGTCGTGTTCTGCGAAGGAGAGCCGGTAAACCTGACGCCTATCGAATACAAACTGCTGATCGCGCTTGCCCGTTATCCCAAAAGGAGCTTTGCACGGGACGAGCTTGTCGAGAAAATTATGGGCTACGCCTATGACGGAGACGTGCGGACCATCGATCAGCATGTGAAGAACATCCGTCAGAAAATCGAGAAGGATCCGAAAAATCCCGTCTACATCCAGACGGTCTACGGAGCGGGATACCGTTTCTCGGGTGAGATCAAGTGAAGAAGAAGCTGCATGTCCGGCTTGCCGTCATGATCGTCGCGATGGCTACGGGAATTCTGATCATCTCGACGGCGACCATTCTGATCAGCACGCATTATCACATCACGATGTACATGAACCAGGCCGACGGTGCCATGCACGATATGCCCCGGCTCAATACGCATCTGGAACAGGCGATCATGCAATCGGTGCTCTGGACGTTCCTGGGTTCGATCGTGCTGGCCGCCTGCATGGGTTTCTTCGTGGCGAAGCGGGTATCGGCTCCTCTTGTGGAGATGAAGGCCGTCGCCGAGAAAATGACGGGAGGCCAGCTCGACAGCCGGACCGCCGTGGGCGGAGACGACGAGCTGGCGGAGCTCGGGCGTTCGATCAACGAGCTGGCGGAGCAGCTGCAGAGGCTGGAGAAGATCCGCATCACGATGACGGAGGATATCGCCCACGAGCTCCGCACGCCCCTCGCGACTTTGAAAAGCCACATGAGAGCGCTGGAGGACGGTATCTGGGAGCCGACGCCGGAGCGCATCCATTCGTGTTACGAAGAGATTGTCCGTCTGGCCGATCTCATTAACGAGCTGGAAGAGCTCAACGAGCTGGACTCGCCGGTATTCCGCCTAAACCGGACGAAGGTGCCGCTGGAAACCGTGATGGAGAAGGTCAAGGCTTTCATGTCCGCCGCTTTTCTGGAAAAAAAGATCCGCTTCACCGTCGGTGCTCCCCGGAGCGTGTATCTCGATGCCGACCCTGACCGGCTCACGCAAATTCTGGTCAATTTGCTGAGCAACGCTTTGACCTATACGCCTCCGGGCGGGGAGGTGGCGCTCAAAGGCAGGCGTGCGGGAGACAAGGTGCTCATCACCGTCCAAGATACCGGGCCGGGTATACGGGAAAGCGATCTGCCGTATATTTTCGAGCGCTTTTACCGGGGCGACAAGTCGCGCAACCGCAGGTCCGGAGGCAGCGGTCTCGGACTTGCCATCGTCAGCAAGCTGGTGGAGGCGCATGGAGGCCGGGTATCGGCGTTCAACGAACGGGGAGCGGTGTTCCTGATTACTCTTTCCGCGGCGCAGCCGCCGGCAAGTATGCCGGTGAGATTGGCAGAGCAGGAAACGGCGGCCGAATAAACGTTTAACTTTTTTACGGTTGAGAGTGCCTCGCCTACACAGGTTCTTCATAACTGATGGGTAAACTGATCATTAGAACCATTCAGAATTGTGAAGGAGGCACACGTAAAATGAAAAAACGGATAGGCGCAGGGATGATTATTTTGACCGCATCGCTTGCTCTTTCGGGCTGCTTCGGCAATCCTTCCAATAACACGGCCGGTACGGGAGCGACGGCTCAGCCCGTGATGGCGGGAAGCGGGGGGAACGATTCGAAGGCGCCCTGGATCGCGTCCAAAAACACGACGCGCATCAATTCGAGCGATCCTTACGAAGCGGCGGCGCTCACCTCGCGCACGTTGTGGATGGCCACAAGCGACGACAACCGCCCCGGCGGCGTCGTGCTCGTCAACCCCGAGGAATGGCAGGCCGCTCTCGCGAGCGCGGATCTGATTCACCATCCCAACAACGGACCGGTGCTTTTCGTCAACAAGGACGGCATTCCGGATGTGACCGTGCGGGAGCTGAAACGACTGAAACCGGCGGGTGTCGCGTCCAATCAAGGCGTTCAGGCCATTCTCGTCGGAAATATGGACCCGAAAGTAGAAAAACAGGCCCAAGAATTAGGACTGAAAACGGACAAGATCCCGGCGCACAACCCCGCGGCGGCGGCGAAAGCGATTGATGCCTACTACGCGAAGGTTGCGAAGGAAACCCCGCCTTCCGTTATCGTCGGCTCCAGCGAGAGCAAGGAATACACGATGCCGGCCGTCAACTGGATCTCCCATATGCCCGAGCCTCTGCTCTACGTGAGCAAGGATCAAGTTCCGCAGGAAACGATCGACGCCTTGAAAACGCGGGGCGGCAAAGCCAACATCTACCTGCTCGGCCCGGATTCCGTCATTTCCGGGGCCGTCGAGAAGCAGCTCGGCGAATACGGCAAAGTCGTCCGGATAGCGGGGAAGGATCCCGTCGAGAACAGCATCGCGTTCGCCAAGTACAAGGACCCGGCGACGGGATTCGGCTGGGGAATCACGACGCCGGGCCATAACTTCTCGCTGATCAGCAAGGAGAACCCGGGCCTGGCCCTGGCTGCCGCCCCCTTCTCGCATCTGGGCAAGCACGCGCCTCTCATCTGGACGGAGAAGGACAAGCTGCCGGATTCCGTCATGGCCTACCTGATGTCCGTGCAGCCGAAGTATGACAAGTCTCCCGTCGAGGGCCCGTTCAACCACGCGTGGCTGACGGGAGACGAGCGCTCGATTTCGGCCGCGGGCCAGGGCGAGATCGATTCGATGCTCGAAATCGTCTCCAAGACCGGGGGCGGACACGGAAGTCACGGCGGCATGTCCGGCATGCCGGCTGCCGGTGACCAGCCCGCCGCGGCGGGCGGCGGTACCGGAAGTAGTTCCGGCACAAGCACAGGCACAGCCGGCACGGACTCCGGTACGGGCAAAACCGACATGCCTGGCATGTCTCATTCCGGCCATTAACGGAATCCGGACCCTAGACGCGTCAACGACAAAGAGAACGCCCACGGGGCGTTCTCTTTGCTTTTGGCAGCGAAGCTGTGCGCCGCGCTTCTGCCGGGCGGGGTATGCGGCTCTTTGGGTATCCGGCTTTATTCCACAACCCCCGTGCGGAGGAGCTCCATGTTCAGATGGACATCGACGGACATGGAAGACATTTTGTCATGCCAGTCACTCTTGGTCAGCGTACTGCCTCGAAGCGACTGGCGGTAAATCTCTCCGAAGCCGACGGGATCCGTTTTCAGTTCGATCATTTTGGCGAGCACGTTTTCCGTTTTTTTCGTAAATTCCTCGGTTACGAGCTTCTCGATCGTGCGCGTCACTTCGGTCTCGGTTAAATTGATCCCCGCCGAAATTTCCTCCAGAACAAATTTCAGCTTCATATTAAGTTCGTAAGCAGGCTTGCGGCGGTCCGTCATGCGGATTTCCTGGTTGGCATGGACAATCCGGACAACCGTATGAATATGCTCCCGCCGGTCCTCGGCATTTTCTTTTAAATAAGGCTCCAGCCTCTTCTTGTCCAGCTTCAGTTCGAAAGTGCCGGCTTTGAATCGGTTGCGGATCAGCTTCAGATAAGCGGAGTCGCTGTTGGACAGCATTCCGACAACTTTATCGGATTGGAATAATGCCATCTTTTCAGAGGCGATTGTTTCGCCCTTCCGGATAAAAACGGGAAGGACGGCATCTTTGCCCGCGGAGTAAAAATCCCGGAGAAATTCGTGGAGCGTCGGCGAAATAATTTGGCCTTCCAGCACATTTTGTTTAATCGTGTCGTACAGGTAGGTCCCGATATTGCTGATGCTCTTATACGGATGCTGGAGCAGATCGGCGGTTTTTTCGGTGCTGATTCCCAGATATATTTTCGTGCCGATAGAGGGATCGCGGATCAGAGAATCGACGAGATCGATCAGCCCGTCACGGGCGATCGCTTCCTCGTACAAGACGACGCGCAGCTGGCCCAGCATCAGTTTTTTGGAGGATTTGCGGTTCTGGTCCTCCCGCAACTTCTTGGTCGTGTAAGCCTGGTTGGACAGAATCGTAGCCCGGTGACCGGATTCCTTATCCAGGGTATACATGACGGATGTGCCGCTGAGGCGGCTGTCGGGGCCTTTATCGTAACCAAGTGCCACCACAAGACCGATTCTCTCGAAGACACGCCTTTCCACGCATCCTGTCAGAGCCAAAACGATCACAAGGGCCAACAGGCAGAGCAGCCTTTTTTTCACGGGGAATCACCTCCGTTCGCAGTCCGTACGATCTTTTTTCTAAAGAAAAGGATGATGCCCAGCAGGAGCGGATACACAAAAGCCATGTACATGCTCACTTCTCCGGAAACGGCGTTCAACTGCTTAATTTCAAGCCTGCTGCTGAAAAGCGTGCAAATCACAAACAAAATGGCGATTACGAGATAGAGGGACGCTTTTTCTTTCAGCGGGCTTATTTTCGGTATACCGCGGGAGGCGGACCACACAACCAGCATCACGTTCGGCAAAATTCCGATAAGATAGAGCGAAACCGTTATATATTCAACGCGCTCGATAAAAGGAAATTCCACGATTTTCAGCAAAGTCAGAGTCGGCCAAATGGTGTGGATAAGCTGTCCTCCGCTGAAATAGACAAGCGCCGTCAGCATGTAAATGAGATAAGTAGCCGTCGTAAACACAATAGCGAAATGTGCGTATTTCGGTGCTTTTTTTGGATCCCGTATAAAAGGAAAAACAAACATCAGCAGTTCAAAACCGACAACCGAGAAGGAAATTTCCTTCGTTCCTTCCAAAAATTCCTGCGGAGAATGACTTATGACGGGGAGCAGATATCCCCAATCCGCATACTGGAGAGGATAGTACAACAGCAGCATCTCGAAGGTTAGGATCAGAATACTTATAAATCCGATTCCGGTAATTACTTTGATGCCTCCGAGTACACCGTACAAAGTGAGGGAAAGAATCATAAAGGCCAGGAACCAGGGCGGCATGTCCGGAAAAATCCACGTCTGCACGATTTCCGCATAATTCCGGATAATCGTCAAAGCAATGAGTGTCAGGTAGGCCACATAGAGGAAGGACAGAACGCCGCCCAGCCATTTTCCGAAAACTTCTTTCTGTATGCCGTAGAGATCCTTGCCGGGGTATTTTTTGAGAAAAGAGAACATGGCCAAGACGACAAGATGGCAGAACAGTCCGGCGAGCAGGACGGTAACCCATGAATCCTGGCCGACTATTTTGTAAATTTTGCGCTGAAAGCTGGCTCCTCCCACACCTATCTGCGTTGTTGTAATGATAAAGAAAAGCAGGTAAGCGCGCAGTGAAGTGTGGGGAGATTCCGGATAGCTGTTCATGTCAGTCACCTAGTTTTCTTCTTGAAATTGTTCGAACAAATCTATTTTTTGTCTGTTATCCGGGGTTTGAGAGTCGTCCCCTTTGTTTTTCCGGGCTTGGGAAGAGAAGGTTTTGACAAGGTTGTCCATGAATTTGCCGTAAGGCCGTCTGATAAACAATTCGGTAAATTCGGAGCTGTCAAACGGATAAAACGGCTTCAGGTACGGCGTGCCGAGCGACGTGAGTCTCAGGAGATGAATGAGCAGAAAAGATACGCCGATGACGATGCCGACCCCGCCCCAGAACCCGGCGATCAGGATCATCGGGAAGCGGAGAATCCGGATGGCCGTGCCCATCATAAACCCCGGGGAGGTGAAGGAGGCCAGCGCGCCGAGCGCGACGATCATGATGAGCAGGTTGCTCGTGAATCCGGCCTGCACGGCAGCCTGCCCGATGACGATACCGCCCACGATACCCATCGTCTGGCCGACTTTGGTCGGCAGCCTGGCGCCCGCTTCCCGCAGAAGCTCAATGATGAATTCAAGCAGCAGGGCCTCGAACAAGGGAGGGAACGGAACCTTCGCTCTGGAGCTTGAAAGCGGGTCGAGCAGGGCAGACGGAATCATCTCGTAATGAAACGTGAGCGCGGCCACATAGAGCGGAGTCAGCAGCATGGAGAAGAAGACGGCCAACATTCTCAGCGTGAATACGAAAGCCGACATCTGCCAATGCACGTAGCGGTCTTCTTCGGCTTTAAAAAAGTCGATAAACGTGGAAGGGCAGATCATGACCCGGGAGCTGCCTCCCGCGAGTACGATTACTTTGCCTTCAAGAAGGGCGCCGACTGTCCGGTCCGGCCTTTCCGTCAGGAAATACATCGGGAAGATGCTGTCGGGATTATCTTCAAGCAGCTTGGCGAGCATACCGCTGTCCAGGATGCCGTCCGTCTTGAGATTAGACAGCCTTTTGCGGAGCGTCAGGGTATACGCATGGTTGTTGAGGCCTTCCATGTAGCACATGAGTACGCGGGATTTGGTTTGATCCCCGATAACGAACGCTTCGGTTTTGAGCCGCGGATCGTTCAGGGTGCTGCGGATCAGAGCCATATTCTGGTCGAGTGATTCCGCGAAACTGACCTGCGGCCCGAAAATCTGGCTCTCATTCTCGGCGGCCGTCAAGCTTCGTCCCGGAAAATGGTCGGCCTGAAGGACCACACCTTTGTCGAAAGACGCCGGATGCACGTAAATCCAGCCGGCGAGCATCAGGGAGGCTATCTCCCCCCAATCCTCTAATTTTTTGCCGCCCCCAACGGGCAAATAGGAGAGAAGCTCATCCGGTCCCAGGCCCCCGCCCAGCTCCAGTAGCGGATGGAGAATGTCGCGGTGAAGAATATCTTTGTCGATCAACTGGTCCAGGTAAAACAGTTCGTAAGATTCTCCCGGTATCCCGATGATTTTGCTTTGAATCTGGTTGGTCTCGAGAGAGCAGTAAGTTTTAAAATCGTCATAACTGCGAATGGTAAAATCAGACATGGGGCCGTCACATCCTCCCTTGCGGGCTTGGTTCCTTTAGTATGACCGGAAGGAGCTTTCTTTACTTACATTTAGCGGGAAGAAAGGAAACTGCGGGACGGAAAACGCGGTTCGGAGACCTAATCCGGAAGATAAGCCCTCCGGCATGTGATAGAGTGGTAAAAAAGTGTAAGGATGAATGCCGGCAATGGAGGATAACGTTTATGGAGCCGAAAGGAGAAAAAAAGCTGCTTCGGAGGAAGCCGCGGACAGTTCAAGGAAGTTACGCCGCCGGCGCTTAAGGCAGGCATTCCGCCTGTGCCGCAAGGAGGCACGGAGGCTGGAATACGGCCCGCGAACCTGCTATAATGTGGGAACCGAGGTGATGAGTGATGGGGAAGAAGAAAAGACCCGCCCCTGCGCCGCGTGCGGCCGATACGGATAAGCCCGCTACGCTTAAAGACCTGCTGAATCCGCAGGTTATCGAGAAGCTGAAGGCACAATCCGACCAGATGAAAGCGGACGAGGCGAACCGGCGCGAGGAAGAGCAGCGGAAAGCGGCTGAAGCCCGCAAGGCCGAGCAGAAACGGCTGGACAACAATTTCGAACATTTGCTGGCCAACAGTGAGATGGATTGGCGCAAATACAAATAAGCAAGCACTCAGGCAGTCTGCTCCGGCAGGCTGCTTTGGTTTTAACGGACGGCCCGCTCCCGCTTCGTAGGGGAAGGGGCACGGTTGCTCATGGAGCGGATTGCATTTTATAATTATGTAAGCCTATACAAATACGGGAGGAGCTTAAAGGGATGGAACAACTGCAAAGTTTGGCCGACACGTTTAAGCTCATGGGGGACAAAACCCGGCTGACGATTCTCGCCCTCCTGCGGGAACGGGAGCTCTGCGTCTGCGATCTGGTGGATATAACGGGAATGTCCCAGCCGAGCATTTCGCAGCATTTGCGGAAGATGAAGGATGCGGGACTGGTGAGCGAGACGAGAAAAGGACAGTGGATCTACTATTCGCTGGCCGCCGACCGGAAGGACCGGACTCTGGAGCTGCTCCGCCAAGTCCCTTCGATGAAACACATCATCGCTGAATCGCAAGAGCAAACGGACGGAAGCGGCCGCTGCGGCTGAGCCCGCAAAAAGCATGATTTTCGCAAGCGGCGGCGCGTGCAGCGATCCGCCGCGCTTCGCTCCGCAACTGCACGGCCCGGAATATATCCGGGCTTTTTTTGCTGTTGACACTGACATTAATGTGAGGGTTTATAATAGCCTCAGGAACAAATACAGGCAGAAAGGAGTTTGCCGGAATGAAAATCGGGGAGCTTTCCGCCCGTACCGGAGTCAGCATCCGCTCCCTCCGCTATTACGAGGAACAGGGGCTGCTTTCGCCGATCCGCGGGGACAACGGATACCGGGAATATGCTCCGTTCGCCGTCGAACAGGTGCAGACGATCCAGCTGTATCTCGGGCTTGGACTCAATACCGGGCAAATTTCCGGGTTTCTCCACTGCGTGCTCATGAATAATGAAGCCTTCTGTTCCGAGGTGCTTCCGGTTTACAAGCAGAAGCTTTCGGAAATCGAAGAGCAGATCGGAGTGCTTCAGAGCATCAAATCGAATCTGGAAGAAAGAATCTATTATATTTTAAGCAACGAAACCAGGGAGGAGAAAAGCCAATGAGTCTGACAACCGTAAACGATGCCACATACCCGGATCATATTTCCGCTGAAGGCGTGACCGTTATCGATTTTACCGCGGTGTGGTGCCCGCCCTGCAAAACGCTTCTGCCGATTCTGGAGGAGCTCAGCACGGAATATGCCGGTAAAGCGAACATCCTGAAGATCGACTGCGATGACTCTCCGGAAGCGGCCTCGGCCTTCGGTGTCATGTCGATGCCTACCGTGCTTGTCCTGCACCGGGGACAGCCGGTCGAGAAACTTGTCGGGCTTCGCCCCAAATCCGTATACGAGTCCGTTCTTTCCCGATATATCGGCTGATTTTTTGGTCCTGCTTAGGCGGCGGGAGAATGAAAACGAAAGATTTCGTTCAACTTATACAGAATCGGGGTAAAGGAAGATAGAGTCTCATTACGAGAAGGAGGGGTACCTATGGCTAACGAGCTCCAGCCCGTCACGGACTGGTTAAATTCCAACACGAATAAGTCAATTCGGATCGCCAAAGAGGAACAGGAAGATATCGACCGCGTCGATCTTCAACTGAACCAGTTTGAATACCGGGAGTATCAGCCCGATGCTCCGGACGATTATACGAACGGCAGTGCGCTGCTTCTTTACGGGGAAGGCACGGTTCTCAACAACGGCAGTGAAGAAGCCCTTCCGCAAGGAACTTTCGTCATCCCGCTGGAAGGCCTCTCCGTGGCGGATCTAAGCGAAGACAGCGTCGTGCTGAAAACCGAGCGCGCCATTTACTCGCTGACCCTCCAGTAACCGGCCGGAAGCCGGGCACACATGGCGAGCGATAGCCCCTTTTGCGGGGCTATTTTTTTTGCTCCGGGTTATTATGGATCGTGTAAAGAAGAATAAATGGCGGATGAAACGCGTCTATTAAAAGGAGACGGTTTTTAAACATCGACGAGGCTGCGAATCTTTATCCGGGTATTATGAAAGCGATTTCTTTGAAAAAAGGAATAATCCGTTTTTATAATAATATAAAGGTAATATTATCCAATACTTCATTCCGGGGAGGGTTTTTATTGAAAACATCTTTACGATGGCTTCCGTTAGTCATGGCCGCAGGGCTGTTCTTCACGGCAGCCTGCTCCAAATCGGATACGGGTCCGGGAACGTCCGCATTGCCTGACGCTTCCGCTGAGCAGTCAAGCAAAGGAGACAAGAAAGAAATTACGTTCTGGACGATCGCGCTGAGCCCGACCTTCGACGTTTACTTAAACGGTGTCATTCAAGAGTTTGAAAGCAAAAATCCCGGCGTGAAGGTGAAGTGGCAGGACATTCCTTTTGAGGCCGTTGAACAGAAAACGCTTACATCCGCTACCTCGGGCTCTTTGGCCGATGTGCTGAATCTCAACACGGATTATTTGAAAAAGCTGGCCGCTCTCGGCGCGGTCGCCAGTATGGAGGAGCTGGCTGCCGACGTGAAGAAGGATTACTTCGAGGGCGTCTGGTCGGCCGGCGAATTCCAGGGAGTCTCGTATGCGCTGCCCTGGTATTTATCGAACAGCGTTCAGCTGTATAACAAGGAGCTTCTTAAGAAAGCGGGCTTCGACGCTCCGCCGAAGACGGAAGAAGAGTCGTGGGAGATGTCCGGGGTGATTAAAGAAAAGACGGGTGCCTACGGAAATACGCTGAAAGATATTCACTTGTATCTGCCTCAGAACGGAATTAAGCTCGTCAGCGACGATTACAAGAAAGCGGCCTTTAACCATGAAAAGACGCTCGAAATTTTTAAGAAATTCAAGGAGCGCTACAAAGCGGGACTCATTCCCGATGAAATATTGTTAAACCAGGCAAAGCCGCAGGAGTGGTACGCGCAGGAGAAAATCGCGTTCTGGGGAACGGGGCCGCAGCTTTTCCGGCAGGTAAAGGATTTGTCCCCGGCGGTATACGCCAAATCGGATTCGACCGGCGCGCTGGTCGGCTCCAGCGGCAAGGTGAACGTGGCCATCATGAATATCGCCGTTTCCGCCAAGAGCAAACATAAAAAAGAAGCCGCCGATTTCGCCAAGTTCCTGACTAACGGCGATAACCAGCTGAAGTTCGCCCGAATTGTCGCCATTCTGCCATCCGTCAAGAAAGCGGCGGAAGATCCGTTCTTCACGAAAGGAAAAGAATCGGCCGATCCCGCCGAGAAAGGCCTTTACTATGCGGCCAAACAGCTGGAAATTTCGGAAAACATGTTCCCGCCGGTCGAGAACATTTCGAAAATCAACAAAGCCCTTAACGACGAGTTTCATAAAGTGCTGCTGGAGGATAAAGATCCGGCCCAAGCGCTGAACGATGCCGAAGCGGCCGTAAACAAGCTGCTTAAATAGGCGGAGCCGGCTTCGCCGACATCACGAATTTACGGAAGAAGACAGGATCCCGTCACCGGGCTGTGCACGAGTGCGTGTGTGCGCTTGCGCTTGTACCGTCCGGTGACGAACGGACTGGGAGGTCTCTTCGAGATGTACAAGACAATTCACGCCTGGGCGTTCCTGGCGCCCGCAGGGCTTTTGCTGCTCCTGTTCAGCATACTCCCTGCCGCGGCCGCCTTCTATCTCAGCTTTACGTCTTATAACGTATTCGAACCGATGGAGTGGATCGGGCTGGCCAATTACCGGTCTCTGCTGGGGGATGCGCAATTTTGGCGGGCGATGTTCAACACGTTCTATTACTGGCTTCTCGTTACGCCGGCCCTTGTCATTCTGCCTGTTTTTCTCGCCATTCTCGTCAATCAGACCCTGACCGGTGTGAAAGTTTTCCGCCTGATTTACTATTTTCCGGCGCTTGTATCCGTCGTCGTCACGGCCTTCTTGTGGAGCTGGATGTTTCAGAGCGAAGGCATTCTCAACTACATGCTGAGCTTGTTCGGAGCGGAGCCGGTCAAGTGGCTGACAAGCAAGTATTTTGTGATGCCAAGTCTTGCGATCGTGACCGTCTGGCAGGGGCTCGGCTATTATATGCTGTTTTATTTGGCCGGTTTGCAGGCCGTGCCGGAAGATCTGTACGAAGCGGCGGAGCTGGACGGCGCCGGCTTCTGGAGCAGGCATATCCGCATCACGTTTCCCATGCTGAAGCCGGTTGTTTTCTTTGTTTCCGTCGTCTCTACGATGGGGGCCTTCAAAGAGTTCACGCTCATGCTGACCATGACCGAGGGAGGTCCTATCGGAGCTTCGACGACCGTTGTGTACATGGTGTTCGACGAAGCTTTCAAGCAGTTGGATATGGGCTATGCCAGCGCCGTCTCGTTCGTGCTGTTTATCGTCATCCTGCTTCTCACGCTCGTTAACAAGCGTTCGATGGAAGGAGAGTGACAATGCGATGAAGATACAACCGGCAGCCGCACCGTCCGCACCGGATCTGCGGAAATGGAGGAAGAGACGACCGGCAGTCAGGCACCTGCTTTCTTACGTGTGCTTGACTCTGATGGCGGTCGTCATGATTGTTCCTTTTTTATGGACGCTGTCCACCTCTCTGAAAGGGCAAAATGAAACCTTGAATTCGATGCCGCCGCGTTTTATACCCGAGCTGTTTACGCTCGAAAACTATGCGGCGGTGTGGAATTCCCTGCCCCTGCCCTTGTATGTATGGAACAGTACCGTGCTCGCCTTCTTCGGCGTGCTGCTCCCGGCCGTGTTCTGCTCCATGGCGGCTTTTCCTCTGGCAAGGATGACATTCAAAGGGAAGGAGGCCGTATTCCTGGTCATTATCGCGACGATGATGATTCCGGGCGAGGTGACCATGATTCCCGTCTATCTGCTCCTGAACAAGCTGCATCTTCTCGGCTCGTATACGGGCGTCATTCTGCCCGCCGCCGTATCGGCTTTCGGCATTTTTCTGATGAGGCAGGGGTTCCTCGGCATTCCCAAAGAAATCGAGGAATCGGCCGTGATCGACGGGGCGGGCGTGATCCGGATTTTCCTGCTGATCATGATGCCGATGGTGAGGCCGATGCTGGCGACGCTTGCCATTCTCAGCTTTATCGGTTCGTGGAACAATTTTTTGTGGCCGTACCTCGTCATCGAGGACGACCGGCTTTACCCGCTTACGCTGGGTCTTTACAAGCTTAAAGGCACGTTCGTCACCAACACCAGGCTGATCGCGGCAGGCTCGGTTATTGCCCTGCTGCCCATTCTCGCCGTATTTATCGGCTTCCAGAGCTATTTTATCAAAGGCGTTCAATCGGGCGCGGTAAAAGGGTAAGCGCTTTATCGGCCGCATGGCGAGCCGCGGTGCGCTGCGGACCGCTTTTTCTTTTTTTACATAAAAAGTCCGGAACCGGGCAGGATAAGAATTCCTTTATAAAACGTGCAAATTGTATTATAATTTCTAGTGGATCACTGGACATGAACGCCATTGATTTTTGGGGCAGACAAATTTAGGATCCTTGGACGTAGACGCCAACGGTTTAAAGGAAGGTTACTTTTGGAGAAGAAGACTGCACTGAGCCAATTATCAAGCCAGACGGGAAAGATGCTCAGGGAACGTTTTGGCAAAGGACCTGAGTCCATTTTTATCTCGTATAATGAATACGGCATTACTCTGCATTTCCGGAATTTCGTAAGTGCGGTTGAAATGATTCTGCTCGATAAGCAGAAAGGCGAAGCGGTCCGTGAAACCCGCCAGATGGTTATGGATGTGCTGCTGCCGGACTTGAAGGAATTTATTACCCAGACCGTGGGCATCGCGATTGAGGAAATCTATTATGACTGGGATTTGGAAGATCACTCGGGCATTATGATCGGTTTGACGAATAAATCGCTCGATGCGGATATACAGGAGAAATACGCCGGCTACGAGAAAGTTCACCAGCAGGTGAGCGATGTGACGGCACACGTACAAAAAATTCCCGACCGTATATACTCGTTCTGGACGAATCCGAGAACGCTTATTATCGTCAGGGAAGGCTTGCTCATCATGCTGGAAAAAGAGCTGATTAAAACGGGCTACGAGAACGCCTTGAGGGTCGCCAAAACCTCCCTCGAAAAAAAGCTCTTACTGCATGATGTCGATATGGAACAAGCGATCGGCAGAACCGTAACCGGCTTATATCTGGACTGGGACTTCGAAAGAGACAGAAGCGTTCTGGTCTATACATTTAAATAAATTGACGGACTGAATGCCCAGATATCATACATACGCTGGTCATGAGCCAAGAACACGCGGAAGCGTGTTTCTTGGCTCTTGCTTTTTACCGAATCAAATCGCCGCAAGGAGGGATCCGGAACTCTTGAAACACTTACATGGAATGAGAAAGCACATGCCGTATGATCTGGCGGAGGGCGGCAGAACGTCCGGCGAATCGGACGCCACTTCCCCTGGAGCGCAACTCGAGAAGCCCAAAACGAAAGCATATACGTATACGCTGGAACGAAAAATCAGGCTTCCGGAAAAATTAGCCGTCTCCAAAGAACTGGATTTGACGGGCGCTTACCTGTTATTCCGCTTCTCGGATTCACCGGGCCCGGCTTATCCCGCTCTAACGCTGCTGCCTTCGGCCCCTTCCAAGAAATATTCCGGCGATGGGGAGGAGTTGTCCATCCTGATCGCGGAAGACAATCCGATGAACCGGAAACTGCTGCAGACGATTTTGAGAAAGCGCGGGTACGAACCCGACATCGCGGAGGACGGGGCCGAGGCGGTCGAAGCTTTTGCGCGGAAATCATACGATCTTATCTTTATGGATATCGCGATGCCCAACATGGACGGTCTGGAAGCCGCGAGAAGAATCCGCCAGGGGGCGCCTGCGGACAACAGTCCCGTCATCGTCGCCGTGACGGCTTACGCCCGCAAAGAAGACCGGGTGAACTGCCTGGCGAGCGGGATGCAGGATTATGTCAGCAAGCCTTTCCGGATCGCGGAAATCGAAGATGTGCTGACCAAATGGACCGGGTATATCAACGGACTGAAAAAATAATAAAGAAGCTGGTTTTCGTCCCGCGAAAATCAGCTTTTTTTGTTGAAGCGACGCGGGCCTTCCCGAACCTCTTCATTTGCTTTATTTGTTTCATTTACAGGAGATTACAGGATGAAAAGGGAGGTTGGCGGAAAAACTGAAAAGGCGCTTTGACAAAGCACAAAAGAAATTGTTACACTAGGAGTCCGTCAAAATTCAGGGTTATCCCCGCGGAATAGAACCCTTTACCAAATTCTAACTACGAAAGAAGCGTCTGCATAATGGAAAGCAAATTTGTCAAAGAAACAAGATGTATGAAAGTAGCCCGTGTATTCCCTCCCGATGTTAACAATCACAATACGATGTTCGGCGGTAAGCTGATGTCTTATATCGACGATATTGCCTCCATCTCGGCGTCCAAGCTCTGCCGGGTTACGGCCGTTACGGCCTCGACGGACTCCGTCGATTTTCTATACCCGATCCGTCCGTCCGATTCCGTTTCCCTGGAGTCTTTCGTGACTTGGACAGGCAGGACCTCCATGGAAGTGTTCGTCAAAGTCATTACGGAAGACCTGGTTACCGGCGTAAGAAAAATCGCGGCGACCGCTTTTCTGACCTTTGTCGGCCTGGACGACGACAACAAGGCGGTGCCGGTTCCGAGAGTCATTCCCGAAACGGAAGAAGAGAACAAGCTCTACGAAACCGCCGAACACCGTGCGGAAATCCGTAAGGTAAGAAGAGAAGCCAGCAAAACGTTTGCCGACTTCCTGCTGACCAAATACCCTTGGGAATAAGCTCCGGCAGGCGGGGAGCGCAAGCAAAAAGACTTCGGCGGTAAAAACCGGAGTCTTTTTTTATTTTTGTTTCGACCCGGCCATAATCGGGTAAATAAACAGTTTATTTCCTTTCCCGAATTCGATATAATAGCTGGTAACAACATCGAAGACTATCAAGGAAGGGATTGAAGATCGGTTGAAAAATCGGTTGATTGAAGATCGTGTGAATCGGCTGTTGAGCGTTTCGAACAGTCAGGTTCGTGTCGAGCTGGAGTCGCATTTTCCCGGAGGACGGATGGCCGGCGGAAAGTACAATATGGGCCGTCATCTCATTACCTTATATATAGAAGAAATTAAAGCGCAGTGCACGCAGCTGTACGGTTCGCTCGACAGGCTGGACGCGTATGTCGACATCGTGCTTGCCCACGAAATCGGCCATGCCGAGGACGGGGACCTGGATCGGCTGGCGTCCCTGCTGGAGACGTCGGACAGCGAGCTGGAGCGCAGACGGATCGCCTTGCGCATCGAAGAAAACGCCTGGGCTTACGCCCGTGAGCTGCTTCCGTTGACGAGCGGGCCGATGCTCGACGAAATTATCCGGGAGTCGCTTCTGGCTTATCACGAAGCGATCGATGAACTGGAGCTCGAACTTCAACCGATCGGAGCTTAGGCCGAGCGCCTAAGGCATGTACAAAAGAACGCGGAGCATGCCGCGTTGAGCTTGAGTATTACACCTATACAACCGGAAGCTTCCGGTTTATCGGACCCGCAGGTCTGTTCCTTCGCGAACGGACCCTGCGGTTTTTTTAGTTGGGCGGGAACAGAGCGGACTGGAAAGCCGAAGGCTGCCGGTGGCGCCGCTGGCAGCCTCTTTAGCCTCTGATAGCCGCAGCATTACCGGACATGAGGAAACCTGGGATTCTTTGACCGGAGAGAGCCGCGGGCGAACGGAAGATACATAAGCAGGAAAATGACGAAAGCGGCAGCCTCCAATGACAGGAGATACCACGGATACGGTCCGAGATAGTCGAGCAGGGAGGCACTTTCGGGTTTGCGGGCCAAGAACATATAATTGCCCCCGGTCAGGAGGTTAACGGTCCCGACTGCTACGAGCAGCACGTTAAGATAGCCCATCGTCAAGAACACGGATTTGAAAGCGGGGCGGAAGTCTTCCACCCAGATCAAATAAAGAACGCCGAGAATGATGGCGATATGAGCGGCAAAAAATTCGAAAAAACGGAAGTGCGGAAACGCGTACCAGAGAACAGGCGTAGCCAGTGCCATCAGGGCCCCGCCGATTCCGGTGAAATAAACGACCTGAAACAGAAGCTTGCTCCTGAGCAGCAGCATAATGACGCTGAGATACAGAGAAATGCTGCAAAGTTCAAGCGGGAGGGTATACCGGACATCGTAGATGCCCTCGGCGGCATACCACACGTTCAGGCCCGCTTCGCAAAGCACCAGCGTAAGGGCAAGAGCGATGCGTCCCCGCACAGCCCGTTTCCCCTGCCTGAGCCAATTCCTCGCGCAATAGAGCGCAAGAACGAGTGCCGCGCAAACCGTTAAAGCCATCCAGTGAGCTCCCGAAAAAGCGGTAAATCCCTCCGCCTCGTTTGCACCGAAAAAGCGCTCCATCACGCAAGCCCCCTCAATAACTCGTTTTTTTCATAATATTAACATATTTACCTGGGAGCCGAAGACCTTTTTGCAAAAAGACTCTTTCAAACTGCCGGGGATTGGTTAAGTAAGAGAAGAGGAGGTGTTGATTAGGTTATGAGAAACAACGAGGAAGCCAGTAAGGCCGTTTTTTCCAATGAGACTCCTGAGATAACACCCAAGACACCGCCGGAAATCAAGCCGAACGATGTGCCGGAGGTCGCTCCGCGGACGGTTCCCGAAACACCGCCTGCCGCGCCGCCGGAAATCAAGCCGACGGTTACACCCGAGATCAGCCCGCAGACAAATCCGGAGTTTCCGGACCCGAACAGATAGATTTCCAGAGACGGACCGGACGGTTCCGGACGCTTAAAATTCCATCTTACCGTTTTCCATTTTTCAACAATAAATTGGAAAATATCCGCCGAAGGTTTGACAAACATCTCGGCCTATACGATCTATAATCACATTTATGCGCGTAATCGCACATATTCAAGCGGGCTCCGTCATAGGTATCTTGTAGAGTGTTTTCAAAGATTAGGTCATCTATGACAGGCAAACGCTAATTGACATGCACAGAAGGAGAAGATTAATTGTTTATGGAGAGAAGAGAAGAACCCGTGATTTTGTTTCAAGCTTCGCTTTCTTTAATCGTGTCTGCGGGAAGTAAATCGCAGGCTGCCGAAACGGCCGCTTTCCTGTTAAACAGAGAAAGCATCGATCTCAGCCCCGTTCAGATGGTGAACGACGAGGGGGAGAAGGCCGAGTTCCGGATGGAATCCGTAGATGCGGTCGAGTGGACGCGTGTGGAGGATATCCGCGAAGGAGGCCGTTTCAAAGTGTACGGCACGATCCGGCTGAATCTGAGAGTTAGCAGACCGGAAGATTACGCGTCCGTGATTCAAGCGGGCTTGTCGGGTTATCGCCTGCCGCGTTCGATCATCCACGATCACACGGTATGGGTCATTCCGACGAACTGCGGTCCGGCATTCGCATGTGTGCTGGATGAGAAAGCGTCCTGGAAACCGGCCGTCCAAGAACCCGCTATGCTGGTTGCGGCAGGGTAACGATAAAGACTGTCTCCCCGGAGACAGTCTTGTTTTATGTCTTTATCTTTTTCTTGTTTCGAAAAACTCGCAGAGAAGTCGGTCATGATAAGTCAGCTCGCTTACCCGTGTCTGCACCACAACCGTGGAATCGTCGAAGCGGGTAATGACGGCCCCCGTATCAACAATATGATCGTTCTTGAACACGCGGACCGGCGCTTGGCGGTCCATTGCTTCTTTAAAATCCTGGTCGGTCGTTAATCGTCGGTTCTGGGCCATGGTCAGCTCTCCTTGATCTGTTGGGCGCTTTCTCGGTTACACCTCTTTACCCGCTCTATGTTACCACACATGCCGGGTTGAGTCAGGTATTAACAAGGAAAAGGCGGCGGAACATGCATTGGTAGATTGCTGGAAGTTGCCGTCCGCCACCCCCATATCCCCGATGCGGTACGAAAGGTAAAGGAGAAGGGGGGATTGGCAGATGGAAAAAAAACGGTGTTTATTCTGCGATCAAATCGTGCCGATCGGCCGTGAGGACGGGTACGATTTATATACAGGGTGCTACTGCTCGCCGGATGGCTCCTACGGGCTTCACCGGGACAGCTACGACCCTTACAGCGTTCTGTCTTACCAGACGAAGCATCTTATGTTTCCCGTCATATCCGCATACATCAGGGAACTTACGGACTGCGGGGAGACGGTTCGACTTACCATTGACGATCTGGAAGGAATCCGGAACTCGCCGCGTGTACCGGTAACGATAGAAGATAAAGGGATCCGGCTGCTGCAATATTTTTACAGGCACAGCGGAGGACCGGACGAAGCGGTCGTGCTTCAGCAGCTTCCGAAGAGTTACAACTTGACCTATTCGCCGAACCTTCAGGAGCTGATCTATATCATGGAGAAGCTGAAGGAAGAACGGCTTCTCGAACGCATGGGTTCGAGCTTCAAACTGACGGCGCAGGGCTGGAAAACAGCCGAGGAAAGCCTCGGCGGCAAGCGGCTCAAGCCGTGCTTTGTCGTGCTTCCCGAAGACGGGGAGGACCGGCTCCAGTGGGCGGAGAAAGTGCTGCCCGTTATTGAGCAGTGCGGATATGCGCCGCGTACGGCGGAGAAAACCGCGAAGGAGAAGGAAGCCGATTACAGCCTCCGCATGATCGCGGAAAGCAAGCTTCTGATCGCGGATCTCGGCGCTCCCGAACCCGAAGTGTTTCTTGCAGGCGGGTATGCGATGGGACGCGACATTCCCGTTATTTGGACGTCCAGAAGGGACGGTGAAGAGGCGGCCGCTTCTCCTTCCGAGAAAATCCGGCCTTTCGTCTGGGATACGGCGGAAGAGCTTGCCGCGATCTTAAAGCAGCGGCTTACAAGTGAAGTGTTTTAAGGAAGGCCATCCGGGAGGATGGTTTTTCTCTTGTCCGTCCGGGAGCAGCGACCGTAACTTTTCGTCATTTTCTGCGTCCAATACAACGAACACATGGGGGAGGGCACATAATGAGGAATAAAAAATGGGCCGCTGCGGCCGTTTTGGGCTGTATACTGACGGGCTCGGCCACGGCGAACGCGTATGAATCGAGACTAAAACCGTTCGGAGATGTGCCGGAGAGCGCCTGGTCGGCCGAACATATTTATACGCTGGCGGCCGTGCGGGCGCTGGACGGCTACCAGGACGGCGGATTTCATCCGCTCGCGGCCATGTCCCGCGAAGAATTTATCAAGCTGCTCGTCACGGCGGACAAAACCGGATACGATCCGGCTCATCCCGTGACTCTTACGGATGTCGGCCGGGACCGCTGGTCTTATCCCATGATCGGCGCCGCCCACCAGCGCGGCTGGATCAAAGCGATGGTAGACAGCGGCGGAGGTTTCCAACCGGCCGCACCGATCCGCAGGGAAGAAGTCGCCTACGCGATGGGAAGCCTGCTGCTGGACAAGCTGAGCGAAGCGGAACGCGCAAGCTGGCTGGAGAGCGGCTGGAAGCGGGAGCAGAGCAGCCGGGCTTTCGCGGACGCGGCGGGAGTCGACGAGGCGCTGAAGCCTTACGTGTATTACGCGGTAAACCGCGGAATGCTGGAAGGCAGCGAGAACGGCCTGGAGCCGGATAAGGGGCTGAGCCGCCAGGAAGCGGCGGCGGTGATCAACCGGCTGCTGCACAAGGAAGCGGCGGACAAGCCGCTTGAAGTCACCGGATTTTATGCGGTGCAGTCGTACAACAGCCTCGGCAAAATGCCGCTGCTGGACCGCGTTGCCCTCGGGTGGTGGCATCTGAATTACGAAGGTGCCGGCTCCGCCAAGCTCGGCTCGGCGGGCGATCCGTTTAAATTCAATCAGCCTGAAGGCTGGCAGGAAGTGACGGCTGCCGCTAATTCCGCCGGAACAGCCAAAGATCTGATGGTATTTGCCAATAAATCGCACCGCGTGGAGGAGTTTCTGGGCGATGCGGCCGCACGCAAAGCGTTTACGGCAGCGCTGGCGGAAACCCTTTCCGATCCGAAATACGGTTTCACCGGCGTCTGCATAGATTTCGAAGATTTGTACGGAGCGGACAAGAAAGCGGAATTTTCCGCCTTCTTAAGCGAAGTCAAGGAAGCGGCGAAAGGCAAAACGCTTACCGTAGCGGTGCCTCCGACCTATTATTTCGAAGGCTATGATCTTCCGTCCATCGGGAAAACGGCGGATACGGTCATTCTCATGGCGTACGGGTTTCTGTACAAACCGGACCGGCTGCCGTCCGCACCGCTTCCGCTCGCTGCCGAATCCGTGAGAGATACGATCAAAGCCGGCGTGCCGGCGGAGAAACTCGTTCTCGGCATCAGCAAGAAAACGGACCAGTTTATCGAACAGGGCGGAACGACTACGTATGCTTCGCCGGCAAGTTCGGCCGTGGAAGAGCGTCTGAAGAAACCGGGTGTGCAGTCGGCCTTATCCGTTCCTTATCTGCTCGGGCACATCCGGTATACCGATGGGGGCAAGCATGAATTGTTTTACGAGGATTCCGACAGCGTGGACCGCAAAATCTGGCTGGCGCGGTATTATGGCTTAAAAGGTGTTTCCCTGTGGTATATGGGCCAGTTTACGGATAGCGACTGGCAGCGGATCGACGCAGTGAAGTGAGAAGTGCGGGAGCTTTGAAGCGAAGACAGAAGCCGGGAATGACAGCTAAAGGAAGGCTGTTCAGAGCCGCATTCGCCATACTGGCCGCTGTGGTGTCCGCCGTCATGCTTTTTCAGCTCGTGATGACGAAAACGGACGAGAAAAATCTGGAGAAGCTCGGACTGGACAGCGCGCGGCTGCTGACCGGACTTGACCCGGGAGTCGTCCGGAAAATGGACGAGCTGCTGGCCAAAACGGCGGCTATCGGCATTAAAATCGTCATTACGGACGATTTCCGCAGCATGGAAGAACAGGACAAGCTGTACAGCCAGGGACGGACAAGCGAAGGGAAAATTGTGACGCACGCCAAGGGCGGGGAGTCTTATCACAACTACGGCTTGGCGATCGATTTTGCCCTCAAAACGAAATCCGGCAAAATCATCTGGGACATGAACGCCGACACGAACGGCGACGGCCGCAAAGACTGGACGCAGGTCGTCGCGATTGCCAAGGAGCTCGGCTTCGAATGGGGAGGGGACTGGACGAGTTTCCCCGATTATCCCCATCTGCAGCTGAGCTACGGCTTGAGCATCGCCGAGCTTCAGCGCGGCACGAAAACGGCCCGTTCGGGTCCTTAACGGATAAAAAGGCGGTTTCACGGGACATCCCCGGGAAACCGCCTTTTGTATGTAATTACACGTCCTCACGGGAATCCGGGCTGAACGTCACGCGGTTTTTCCCGCTGCGCTTGGACATATACAGAGCCTGGTCGGCAAGGCGCATCGTTTCGATCGGATCTTCATGATGAAGCGGCCATACGGCTGCGCCGATGCTGCAGCCGATTCTTAACGCATGGTCGTCTACGAGAAACGGCTCGTTCATTTTCTCCAGAATGCTTCCGGCCAGACGGATGGCGGCAGGATCGGGAGCGGTGTCGCCCGTCGGCAGGACGATGACAAATTCGTCTCCGCCAACCCGGGAAAGGAGGCTCTCCGGACTCAATCCCTGTGTGAGCCGCAGAGCGGTCTGCTGGAGAAGCTTATCCCCGAACAGGTGGCCGAGCGAATCGTTTACTTTTTTGAATCCGTCGAGATCCAGATAAAGAAACGTCAGTGTCGTCCCGTTCTCTTTCGCCTGACTCATCGCCTGTTCCAGGTAGGCGTCCAGAGCGATACGGTTCGGGAGTCCGGTCAGCTTGTCGTGAAGGGCAAGATCGGACATATGATCCAGAGCATGCTCGGTTTTCGTCAAGTTGTCGACGAGATTGCGCAGGGAATCCGATAAGATGCGGATTTCCCGGATAAACGTGAAAGCCGGGAAAACCGCAGGCTCGCCTTTCCGGAGAAGATCCGCGGACCGGGTGATTTTTTGCAGCGGCCGGACGACCCAGCCGGCGAGAAATGCGGCAAGCACCGCGAAGACGAGGGACAGGATAATGCCGGCTGCGGTTATGTATGTATTCAGCTCGCGAACGGACGTGAATGCGACGTCGGCAGGTTCCCTGACCAGAACGGACCAGCCCAGCCCGGGGTAATCCAGATACCCGTCTCCGTAGGCATGTCCGCTCAAATAGGTCTGCCCGTTCGGGTACGTCTCCGTCAGCCATCCGTTGCTTCCTGCCTGAGCCCGGCTTAAGCTGACCGTTTCCAGCGGACGGAAGAGAGATTCTTTGGGTCCGAGCAGAACCGTATTTTCTTTCTTGCTCACTATGAACACTTCAAGCTGATTCATTTTCTCTTTAAGGGGCTGCAGGAGCGCAGCTTCGACTTCGCGGGACCACTCCCAGCTGAGATGAGCGGCTAGGACTCCGGTAAGCTGACCCTGCTTGTTGTATACCGGAGTGCTGATATCGACGAATTGAAGCGGTTCGCCCGACGGATTGGGCAAAAGTTTGGCGAGCAGAACGGCTTCGTGAACGTCGCCGATGAACCGCCCTTTCCTTCCTTCGGCGAAAACGGGTCTGGACGCGATGTTGGTTCCGGTCAGGATGCCGTCCGTCGAAGCCGTCACCTTCCCTTCGGGATCGATAAAAGCGACCCATGTGTAGGAAGGGAAGCTTTTTTTCAGCTGTTCGAGCAGATTCCGCAGCTCTTTGGCGTCGCCGGCATTGTCACGGCTTGAGAGCAGCTCGCTCAGGACTTCGATTTCTCCCGCGCGGGACCACATAAAATGGTCCAGTTTGTCGGCCATTTGATAAGCGACCTGCGAAAGCGAGGTGCCGATCGTTTCTTCGACCTGATGGGTCGTTTTTTTGCCGATCACCGTACTCAGCACCAGCGTCAGAAGACAGATGACCAAGGCGGAAATCAGGGCAAACGTTGTTCGTAAACTGAGTGACATTCAATAGTCTCCTTGTTCCTGCTAAATCCGGTTCCCTTACGCAAAGGCGGTAACCGGGAACACTTTTATTTATATCGGAAACCATCGACAGCTTGTTTAGAGAAGGGGGAGGGATAAACGGGTGAGTGGAAATGAGGGTAAATTACACATTGACTTTTCGCTAAACATGAATTTAAAATATTTGATATAGTACAAACAAATATAATTATCGTTTAGTTTAATGAAAGAGGAGAGAGCGATGAACAGAAGGGCAGAGCTGATTCGGCAGTTTAAAGAAATGGAGACCGAAGCCGGGGTTTATCAGATCCGCAATACGACGAACGGCAAGATTTTCATAGAAAGTTCCCCGAATTTTAAAGGTCTCAACGGACGGAAGTTTGAACTCAACCTAGGTTCTCATCTAAACAGGGAGCTGCAGAAAGACTGGACGGAGCTGGGCGAAGAAAATTTTGCGTTCGAGATTCTGGAAATTGTCGAAAAGAAAAAAACCGGCTATTTCGATCTGAAAGACGCGCTGAAAAAAATGGAACAAAAGTGGCTGGACCGTCTTCAGCCCTATGGCGACAGAGGCTACAACAAACAACCGAGACCTTAAGTCTAAAGAGCTTTAAGCATGGGGACCGAGCCTAAGTCTAAAAAGCCTTAAGCATAGGGACCGGGCCTAGAAAGCCGGAAGTCGTAAGAGGATGCCGTCCCGAGGGGCGGGCCTCTTTTTCTTTTTTGTAGACGGAGTCCGGAAGTTGGTATAATGGGTGGAAAAAGATTTCAGGAGCCGGAGGAACGAGAAGGATGACATACATAGCCTCCTTTGATATCGGTACGACCCATGTAAAAGGCATTCTCGTCAACAGGGATGGAGAGCTGTTTCACGAACGGAACGTTCCGCTGACCTGCCGCCAAGACCCGCCTTTCATCGAGCAGGAGCCCGATCAGTGGTTTAAAGCGGTAGGCGTCATTGTGAGCGAGTGGACGGGGATCGGGATTAGCGCCGCACAAATCGGTCTCGTCGCGTTCAGCGGGCAGATGCAGGACTGTATCCCGGTAGATATGCAGGCGCGCGCGGTACGACCCGCCATTCTTTACTCGGACAGCCGTGCGGGAGCCGAAGCCCGGCTTATCCGCCGGGAAATCGGGGAAGAAGAGATTGTACGATGCGCCGCCAACCGGCTGGACGGAACTTTAACGTTTCCCAAACTCCTCTGGCTGAAAACACATGAACCGGACACGGACGCACGCACTAGCCGCTATCTGATTTCTTCGAAAGATTACGTCGTCGCGCGGCTAACCGGAGCTTTCGTGACGGACCCTACCTCGGCGGCCACCACCGGATGCATGGATATCCGGCGGAGAGAGTGGCGGGAGGACTGGCTCGTGCGGGTGGGACTGTCCGCCGGCAAACTGCCGGACATACTCCCTTCGGGAGAGACGGCCGGGCAGGTGCATGCGGAAGGAAGCCGCCTCACGGGCCTGGCGGAGGGTACGCCCGTTCTGTGCGGCATCGGCGATGCGGGTGCCGCAACGCTGGGCGCCGGAGTTTACGAGCCCGGCGAGGTTTACGCCTACATCGGAACGACTGGATGGATAGCCGGCGTATCCGGCGGGTTGGCTGACCCTGCGGCGGGGCTGTTTAACCTCGCTTACGAGGAGCCGGGCCGCTACATTCAGGTCGCTCCGCTGACGAACGCGGGCAATGCCCATCATTGGGCCGCCGAGGTGTTCGGGCCGGAAGCGGCCGGAACGGACGACGGCCAGGATATGTACGAGGCGGTCGAACGCCTTGTGGAAGCATCCGACCGGAGCAGGAACGCGATCTTGTTCCTGCCTTATCTGAACGGGGAGAGGTGCCCCGTTCAGGATGAGGAGGCGTCGGGCTGCTTCATCGGCCTGCGTCCTTCCTCGACGAAAGCCGATATGGCGGCCGCCGTGCTGGAAGGCGTCGCTTTCGCGATGAAGCAGGTCATGGAGCTGCGGGGGGCGTCTGAACGGGCCGCCTCTCTGACCCTTATCGGAGGAGGAGCAAGAAGCCGCCAGTGGTGCCGGATTCTGGCCGATGTTTTCGGGACGGAAGTATCCGTTCCCTCCGAATCGCAGTTTCTGCCCTGCCTGGGTGCGGCAATACTCGGATTTCCCGCCCTGGGCTGGGAAATCAGCTATGAACGGCTGTGCGAGCAGTTCAAGAACAAACGGAACTGCGAAACGTTTAGGCCGGTTGCGGCGCATAAAGCGCATTACGAATCCAAATATGCCCGCTATTTGAAGTTGTATCCCGCGCTTGTTCCGGTTTTCCGGCAGGCTGCGCCGAAAGTTTAACGAGATGGGAGATCAAGATGGAATGGAGCATTATCAGACGCTTATCGGAGTGGTTCTGGAAAAATTGAGCCAGTCTCATCAAGAACTGAAATTTAATCTGGACGGGTTGAACAGCGTGCTGGCCGGCCATACCGCGGAAGAAATCGCCGCCGCTCCCGAGCTGCTGACGATACGCGAGCTTAGGGATGTGTATGCGGACATAGTCGCGGCTGCGGAAACGCGGTTCCCGGGGTTGAAGGGGTAACCCGCCCCGCCCGCCCCTAAAACGCCAAATAAACCGGATCGTGAAGTTCACGATCCGGTTTATTTGCGTCCGCGCGCCCGGCTGTCAGCCGTATTTACCGAGCAGCCGGGAAAGCAGGGCTTTCATTTCCGCGAGAAGCTCGGGTGAGCGCTCCACGGTTGCTTCGCCGCCCAAGCCGATAAAAAACTTCGCGAAATAGGGCACATCCTCTTTCGAAACGGTTCCGCGAAGCCAACCGGAGCCGTCTTCGCGGACCGTAAGCCCGGGCTCCGGCCACGGCTCGGCTTCGCACGCCTCGACCCCTTCACGGGTCAGCTCCGCGAATACCGGCACTTCGTCCCGCGTTTTATATTCCGCAGACACCTTATTTTCGAGATGAATATGACGGAGGTCCAGCGGTTCAACTGCCGAAAGCACGGCCGAATGGATGCGGTCGCACCGGAACACGCGCATCCCTTCCGACAGGTGGCAGTAGGCGGAGCAGTACCACAGCCCGTTTCTTGTGTATATTCCGATCGGCTGAATTTCGCGGTCGGAGCTTTTATCCCGGGATTCGTACCGGATGAGCAGAACGTTCTGGCGAACGGCCGCATCGAGCAGAACGGACAAGAAAGGAGCCGGAGCACTTCGCACCGGTGTAATGAAATCTACCCGGTTTTTCATCTGATCGATACGTTCCCGGACATCTTCGGGCATGAAGGCGTAAAATTTTGTCAAGGCGGCGGAAGACTCCGTTTCAAACGGGAGGGAGGAATAGTGCCGGAGGGCGTGAACGGCGAAAAAGATAGCAACGGCTTCTTCCTCGGTAAAGGCGATAGGAGGCAGCAGTCTTTCCCGTAGCACTTGATACCCGCCGTGCGGACCGACCTCCGAATAAAGGGGAACCCCCAATTCGCCCAGTTCCTGCAAATCCCTCAGAATCGTTCTCTGCGAGACGCCGAATTCACGCGCGAGCTCCCCTACCGTAAATTTGCGCTTCCGGTTTACCGTCAACATCAGTTCCATGAGGCGTTTTGATTTAGACATTGGAAGTCTCCATCGTTTTTTAATTATGACAATAGTTGTCACTATTATGCGTTATACTGAGTACAAAGTCCAGAGAGATTCAATAAAATCGAACGAGAAAAAGGAGATTCCAAGATGGAATATGGTAAAGAACAATCGTCCGCAGAACGCCGTTATTTCAGATCGGGAGCGAATGAGCTTTCTTACGTGGATTACGGAGGGAACGATAAACCCGTCCTGCTGCTGCTGCACGGACATATGAACGATGCCGGGACGTTTGCGGATCTGGCCTCCCGTCTCAGAAAAGAGTGGAGGGTGATCGGTCTCGATCAGCGGGGCCACGGCTGGAGCGGACATCCGGCCGATACGGATTATTCCCGGGAAAGCTACGTTGCCGATATTTTGAATCTGGTCCGTCAGGAGCTGGGCGGCCGGCCTGTTGTTATTCTGGGCCACTCGCTGGGCGGCGTCAATGCTTATCAGTTCGCTGCTCGGTACCCCGAGTATGTGCGGGCCGTCATTGTCGAAGACGTCGGAGCGGAAATTCACGCCGACCTTTCTTTTGCCGACAAGCTTCCCGAACGTTCCGCGACCCTGCAGGATTTGAGAGATTCGCTGGCGCGGCTGGGACTTAGAGCCATCGATTATTTTTCGGAAAGCGTGTTTGAGGATGAGAGAGGGTGGGGATTCCGGACCGATTTAAAAGGAATGAAGGCTTCCCAGGAAAACATTAACGGACAGTGGTGGGAGGACTGGCTGGCTTCGACATGCCCGATTCTGCTTATTCACGGTAAAAAAAGCTTTGTCATGAATGCCGAACACGCGGAGCTGATGAAATCCCGGAGGCCGAATACGTCTCTTGAGATTTTTGAACATTGCGGACATGGAGTTCATTCCGACGATCCCGACGGGTATTATGCTGTTGTGAGACAATTTCTTGACGATCTGGGCGAAAGCAGGAACTTGAACGGGAATGTGGAAGTGAATGACTAAACGGGGAAAAGCAAAGCAAATCGCCTCCGGATGAAGGGACGGAAAGGCCGGCATGCGGGGGAAGCACCAAAACAAGATAAGGCAAGACAGAAGCAAGATAATTCCCGGTCGGATGCGGCATCATAGGCCAGCGGGCACCCGCAGTATGTAAGTAAATTATGCAGGCCTGAGTGAACTCTCTTATAGAAGGAAAAAGCATAAGAAAAGGAAGAAGGGCGAGAATTGCCTTCTTCCTTTTTTCATGCTTTAAAACCCGGCCAAAGCCAGTACTCCGACCCCTGGGAGACTACAAACAAGTCCAGCCATGTTTCGAAAGAAACTTTCAGGTTAAGAGGCGTATCGTCATTGCAATCTTGCCAGTACAAATACGCGGGATTTCCTTGCTTTACATCCTCTTCTTGCACAGCAGCAGCGCTTCTTCCCAAGATAAGGAAGGGGCGGCCTGCGCAGATTTTTGTTCGTCCGGACCGAACTCGATCTCGATCAGTTCAAGGGGGCCCGAAGAATCCGCCAGCAGGGCGTGCCCTGTTCCGGCTTCCAGATGAAAGACGTCCCCGGCTTTGACGGCGGTTAAACGCCCGTCCATAATCATCCGGCCGGAACCGGACAGCAGCGTCCAGCTTTTTTTCGCGGTGTCATGCGCCCGGTAAGGAAAAGATTTGCCGGGAAGCAGGGCGATCCGGCGAATTACCGCGTCCGCGCCGTCCTCCGTACGGCCGAGCGTAGTGACGGTGCCCCACCTGTATTCCTCGTACATGGGAGCCCGGTCTTTACCCGGATTGATTTGCTTGATCCGGCTGCTGCCCGCCTTGCTGGCAACGAGAATTCCGTCGGCGCTTGCCGCCACGATAATGCCCGATACGTCGATGACATGGACAGGAGAGGCAAGCTCGTTGACGATGTGCGTGTCCGCCGAATCGTCCGATACTTCACCGGGACCGACGGCCCGGCTTTCCAGATGCGGAGCGAGCGCTTCCCAGTTCCCCAGGTCATCCCATCTGCCTTCATACGGAAGGACGACGATGGACTCCGTCTTCTCGACGACTTCCTCGTCAAAGCTCAGTTCCGGCAGCCCCCCGTACAAGCCGAGCAGCTCCTCGCAGCTGCTTGGCAAACCGTGCGAGGCCAATATTTTCAGCATAAAAGCATTCGCGAAAGCGAACACGCCGCTGTTCCACAGAGCGCCCCGCGCCAAGAGCGCCGCAGCACCCTGTTCGTCGGGCTTTTCCGCGAATTTCTCCACGGGCAGGTAGGGCGTTTTCTCCCCGTCCGGCACGGCTGCCGGTACGATATACCCGTACTGGGTGGACGGGAAGGACGGCTTGGTGCCGATCAGAGCCATGCGGGCGCCGGACTTCGCGAGCACGGAAGGAAGGGAGGCGACCTGCTTGAAGAAAGCGGCATCCACGAACGGATCGGCCGGCATAAAGCAGACAACTTCATCGGGGCTTGCGCCTTGAGCGTGAAGATACAGGCTCGCGAGGCCGATGGCCGTGAAGGTTCCTCTCTTGTAAGGCTCAGCCAAAACGGGAATGCTCTCGCCGATCTGGCTTTTGACGATTTCAAGCTGGCTGAAGTGGGTAACGATAGATGTCGAACTGAGCAGACCCGCCTCGTCCAACTGTCTGCATACCCGCTGCAGCATGGATTCCCTGCCGCCGTCCGGCGCCGGTAACAGCTTTAGAAACGTTTTGGACCGGATTTCGTTGGACAGCGGCCAAAGTCTTTTGCCGGATCCCCCCGACAGCAAAATGATTTTCACGACTCTTCCTCCTTGTCTGAAAAATTCCGGTCAGAAAATAGCCGGGCGCCGGGCGCTACTTGGTCTTCTTGGCTTTGAAATAGTAGCCTCCGCGTTTATGGAACGAGAGCGACCGGAATTTGCCGGCCCATTTCTCCCTTTCACTGTGCGGGACGAACCGGATGCTTTTTTTGAACTCCTTGTTGCGGGCGGGTTTTAACAGGGAAGTACCCGGATACCGGGCATGAACGAAATTGCCGTACGTTTCGAATTCGGAAAAACCGAACTGCTTGGCAGTATTCAGGTTTTTGAGAATGGCTCTGTACCACGGCATTTTATGACGGGCCGAGATCGCTTTTTTCAGACGGGACAGCTTGACTTTGTCGTAGAGCATATAGTGATTGACATAGGAAGGGCGGGAGGTGGCTTTCTGCCCGAGAAGCTTGGCATGAATGCGGAAATATTCGGTGTGGCTCCAATTACGGGTAAAAAACACCTGCTTGCCGTTTTCCAGAAACCGGTGAGGGCGTATAAGCACGGTATCGGCGTCGGTGACGAGGAAATAGCGGTTTCCGCAAATTTTATCGCCGTTCAGCTTAAGCAGCTGCTGATACAGCCAGCCGGAACGGTCCCACCGTTTGGAACGGTAGCGGATGTCTTTTTTCGTCAGAGGAAGAACGGAATTTTCATGCACAAACTTGCATTTCTTAACCTTACAAAGTTTTTTGATCCGGGGACTGTCGGGGGAAACGATATAAATGCTGCCGATCGGATGCTTGACATGCCGGCGGAGGCCGTCGATTACGAAAGGGAGAGTTTCCAAATCTTTGTCGATAGCCGGGATCAGTACATCGATGGGGGTTCTGCCGCTTCCGGAAGCTTCGCTCATTCTCGCTTCATCTCCATTTATCAAAATCTATCGAAAGTCATGCAGTAAGATATGCGAGGAGGGTCCAACCCGTTTGTGTCACCGTCTACTTCTTTCTTTCATAGAAAAAGAGGGCGGAGGCCGGATAAGAGACTCCTTATCGGCATTAACTAAAGCAGGAAAACGCGCTGAAATGTCGAATGTGATTCTAAAGTACTAGGTCAATTCGACTCGCTGCCTGCATCGGGTCCTTTTTATGTTTCCGCTTGGAGCGGGAGCGGTCCGGGGGCGGGATGCTTGCAAATAAACGGAAAGTGACGGAAACAGCATGAAAACTAGACAAGTGAAAATTTTGGGAACTGGAGCTTATCTGCCGGAAAAGCGCGTAACCGCGGAAGATTTGGATGCAAGACTCGGCAAACCCGAGGGCTGGGTCTATAAAAAATCGGGCGTTAAGGTCAGGCATTACGCCGAAAACGAAAGTGTGTCCCAGATGGGAGCGAAGGCCGCCTTCTCGGCACTGGCGGACGCCGGTCTGGAAGCGGGCCGGCTCGACTGCATCATCTGCACGAATGCGGTTCCGGAGCAGCCCATTCCGTGTACGGCGGCGCTTATTCAAAGGGAGATGGGACTGGGCGATTCGGGCATTCCGTGTCTGGACGTCAACTCCACCTGCCTGTCGTTTCTTGCCGGTCTGGATCTGATTTCCTACCTGATCGACGCGGGACGGTATGAGCGCGTTCTGCTGGTGGCCCCGGAAATCGCCTCGGTCGGGCTGAATTACGGCCAGTCCGAAAGCGCGATTCTGTTCGGGGACGGAGCGGCCGCCGTAGTAGTCGGGCGAACGCCTGCGGGCGAAAGTTCGGGGATTTTGGCTTCCCGGATAGAAACCTACGGCTCGGGTGCGGCACTTTCCGAGGTGCGGGGTGGCGGCTCCAAGCTGCCGTCAATCGCTTACGAACCGGAGCGAATAGATGATTTCCTGTTCGATATGCAGGGGGAAGCCCTGTTTAAGAAAACGTCGAAGCTGCTTCCCCATTTTCTGAAAAAGCTGTTCGGAGAAGGCGGTGTCACGATGGAAGACGTCGGCCTCGTCATTCCTCATCAGGGGAGCGCCATGGCGATGAGGCTTTTGCAGCGGAAGCTGCAAATCCCGGACGGCAAGCTGATGAACATCATCGAACATCACGGCAATATGATTGCCGCCTCGCTGCCGATGGGGCTGCATGAAGCGGTCCGGCTGGGCAGGCTGAAGCGCAGGGATTTGACGGCCGTCATCGGCATCTCGGCGGGACTGTCCCTGGGCGGGCTTCTCCTTGAATATTAGGAAGAAGCCGGAGAGCCGCCGCATCCTGATTACCGGCGGACGGGCACCCGCGGCGCTGGATTTGGCCCGCCAGCTATCCGCCCTCGGCCATACGATTTGCGCGGCGGAAAGTCTGGAGAGCCCTCTGCTGCGCTTTTCCCGCTGCATAGAGAAATTTACCCGCATTCCGGGGCCGCGGGAAAATCCGGACGCGTTTGCGGAAGCGCTGCAGAACATTGTAAGGGAACAGCGCATCGATCTGCTGATCCCGACATGCGAAGAGATCTATTACATTGCGGCCATCAAGGACCGGCTCCACGGCTGCACCGTGCTGACCGACAGCTTCGCCAAACTGACCGCGCTTCACGACAAAGCGTCTTTTATCCGGCTTGTAGAAGCCATGGGGCTGCCGGCACCTCATACGATTCTAATGGAGACGGATGAGGAATTACGCGCGTTTCAGGAAAAGGACGACGGCCGGAAGTGGGTATTAAAGCCCGTTTACTCCAGATTCGCGAACCACATGCGCCTGTACACTTCGGGAGAAGATAGGCTTCGGATTCCCGTTTCGCCGGAGAACCCGTGGGTTGCCCAGTATTTCGTCGAAGGACGGGAGTACTGCACCTATGCGATTGCCCATGAAGGCCGCCTGACCGCCTATGCGGATTATGCCGCGGATTATACGGCGGGACGCGGGGCCGGTATTTATTTCAAATTTTGCGGCCGGCAGGATCTTTACGAATGGGTGGAGCGATTTGTCCGCGAAACCGCATTTACGGGACAAATCGCGTTTGACTTTATCGTCAATGAAGCCGGGGTCATTTATCCGCTGGAGTGCAATCCGCGGGCCACGAGCGGGCTTCATCTTTTTACGCCCGAAGAGGGGATAGACCGGGCTCTTTTGGACTGCGCGGACACGGTTATAACGCCTTCGCCCGGGGGCCGTCCCGCCATGATTACCGCCGCGATGCTGATGTACGGGGGGGTCGTGAACCGAACGCCCGCCGGATTCAGACATTGGGTCGCCAGCCTTGCGCGGGGCAGGGATGTGATTTACAGCCGGGGCGACTGGGGGCCTGCTCTTGCCCAAGGCCGGATTTTGCTGGACTTATGGAGAGAGGCGCGGGCAAAACGCGTACCTCTTAAAGAGATTACGACATACGACATCGAATGGAATGGTTGATATGAAAGCGTTGGTGACGGGGGCGACAGGTTTTCTCGGAGGAAATCTGGTACGCCGTCTGTTGGAGGAAGGCTATGAAGTGACGGCGATAGGCCGTAACCCGGAAGCGGGAAAAAGACTTATGCTGGAAGGAGCCGGATTCCTGCGGATGGATCTGGCGTCTGAGGAGCTGCCGGCAGCCGTACGGGGCCACGAGCTTGTTTTCCACTGTGGAGCGATGTCCGCTCCGTGGGGGGCTTACCGGGATTTCTACACCTCCAATGTGACGGGGACGAGGCAGATTATCCGGGGGTGCATGGAGCACGGCGTCCGCCGGCTGGTTCACGTATCGACGCCGTCGATCTATTTCGATTACCGGGACCGTCTGGGAATTTCCGAAGATGAACTCCTGCCGCCAAAAGGAGTCAATGCTTACGCACAGACGAAACGCCAAGCGGAAAACGAACTCGACGCCGCTCATAAGGCCGGGCTTCCGGTAATCACAATTCGCCCGAGAGGGCTTTTCGGACCCGGTGACACGGCGATTTTTCCCCGGCTGCTGCGGGCCAACGAGGAGAAGTTCGTGCCCGTTTTCGGCGGGGGACGCGCGTTTATGGATGTCACTTACGTCGACAACGTGACGGAAGCGCTTCTGTGCTGCGCCCGCGCCGATCAAGCCTGCGACGGAAGGAAGTACAACATCACCAACGGTGAGCCCGTCTATGTGTACGAGCTGCTGGCGGAGCTATTCGGGCTGCTGGAGATGCCCTTCCGCGCGAAGAAAATTCCGTATCCGGCCGCATACGGTGCCGCCGCTGCAATGGAAGCCTTCGCCGCGCTGCCTTTCGTGAGCAAAGAACCGATGCTCACGAGATACACGGTAGCGCTGCTCGCTTTCAGCCAGACGCTGGATATATCCAAAGCGCAGCGCGAGCTCGGCTACAAGCCTCTCGTGTCCGTCGCCGACGGTATCCGGCGCTTCAGCCGGTGGTGGCGGGAACAGGAGGAGCGAGCATGAAACTGACGATGCACTGCACAGGTACGTGCAAACAACTGGAGAGTTTGTCTATCCGCGGAGGGAAATGGAGGAACATCGCGTTTCCGGGTCTTTTTGCTATGATTGAGCATCCTTCCGAAGGGTTAATTTTGTTTGATACGGGATATTCCTCCCGGTTTGCGGACGCGACGAGACGGATGCCTTATGCCCTCTACCGCTGGACGACTCCGGTGGATACGGCGGGATATTCATCCGCCGCGGAGCATGTAAGGGCGGCGGGATACGTTCCGGAGGACGTGACTGCGGTCATTATTTCACATTTTCATGGAGATCACATCTGCGGGCTGGGAGACTTTCCGAACGCGAGATTGATCTGCTCCAAAGCGGGCTACGAATCGGTCGCTGCTTTAAAAGGGCTGGCCGCGGTAAAAAGGGCGGTGCTGCCGGACCTGATTCCACCGGATTTTGAGGCCCGGGCGAGCTGGCTGGAGCAGTTCCCGGAAGCGGAACTGCCGGCCGTATGCCGCCCGTTCGAACGGGGCCGGGACCTTTTCGGCGACGGGAGCGTGACCGCCGTGGATCTTTCGGGCCATGCCGCGCACCAGATCGGCGTTTTCCTGAAAGGAGCGGACGGAGATCCCGTGCTGCTCGGCGCGGACGCAAGCTGGTCGGCGCAGGCCGTCCGGGAAAACCGGCTGCCGAGTCCGCCCGCTTTTATTTTGTTTGACGGCAGGAGGGACTACAAACGCACTTTCGGCAATCTCGTCGAGCTGCAGCGCAGGCAGCCGGGGATGCGCCTTCTTTTTACCCATTGCGCGGAAGCGTGGGAACTTTGCGGAAAGGAGGGCATTGAACTCCCGTGAAACTCGCCCTGCTGCTTAAACAATACGCGTTGACCAAATGGAACAAACGAAGATGGAAAAGCCGGGATGATCTTGAGACGTGGCAAAATGCGCGCGTGCGTGCTTTTCTCGAAGAAACCCGGCGCAAGTCGCGTTTTTACGCCCGCCTTCATGACGGTCTTCCGCTTGAAAACTGGCGCGAATGGCCGGCTATAGACAAGGCGGCCATGATGGACGGCTTCGACGAGCTGAACACCGCGGGCATCACGAAGGACGAAGCGCTCCATGCGGCGCTTCAGGCAGAGCGCGAACGTGACTTTACCCCCGAGCTGAACGGGGTTACCGTCGGGCTCTCTTCCGGCACGTCGGGCAGCCGCGGGCTGTTCATCGTCAGCGCCGGGGAAAGAGCGGCGTGGGCGGGGGCCGCACTGGCGAAGGCGCTGCCGGGCTCTCTGCTGCGCAAGCACCGCATCGCCTTCTTTCTCCGCGCGGACAGCAACCTGTACCAGACGGTAAAGTCCCGGAGAATCCGGTTCAGCTTCTTCGATATGATCCGCCCCGTCCGGGAGCATATCGAGCGGCTCGGCAGGCTCCAGCCGACTCTTCTGATCGCCCCGCCGTCCATGCTCAGGCTGCTGGCGGAAGCGAAAGGGCGGGGGGAGCTGACGATTGAGCCGGATAAAATCATATCCGTCGCGGAAGTGCTGGAGCCGATCGACCGGCAGGTGATCGAGCATGCCTTCGGCAAAGGGCTGCACCAGATTTACCAGTGCACCGAAGGGTTTCTGGGCGCAACGTGCGAGCACGGGACGCTGCATCTCAACGAGGATATCGCCGTAATTCAGCGGGAGTACGTGGATGCGGAGCGGCGGACGTTCATGCCGGTGATTACGGATTTTTCCCGCACATCTCAGCCCATTATCCGCTACCGGCTGAACGATCTGCTCACGCTCCGGGCCGAGCCTTGTCCCTGCGGTTCGGTGTTCACGGCGGTCGAATCCGTCAGCGGACGCGCGGACGATTTATTCTTCGGCCGGTGTACGGACGGAGGCGGGGACGTTCCGCTTTTTCCGGATTTTATCCGGCGGGCGGTTATGATGGCTTCGGACGAAATTACCGAGTACAAAGTCGTCCAGCTTGGTCCGGAAAGTCTGCAAGTATCGGTCCGCACAAAAGAAGGAGCGCCGGACGTCACCGGAGCGCTCCGGCGGGAACTGACCGGCATTTTCGCGCAGCATGGCTGCCGGCCTCCCGAAATTACGTTTACGCCTTACTCGTTTCAGCCGGGATTAACGAAATTGCGCAGAATTGAGCGCGCTTTTTCCGTGGAGACAGATGGCGGGACAGACGGGGAGAGGAACGTCAGGAGATGAATGTGCTTCTCACGGGCTGCCGCTCCTACACGGCTCTGGATCTGGCGAGACGATTCCGGGCTTGCGGATGGAATGTTTTTGCCGCGGACAGTGTAAAATTTCCGGTCTGCCGCGGTTCACGGGCGGTAAAAAAATTGTTCCATGTTCCTTCTCCGAGAGAAGGATACCGGGAATTTATTGACGCGCTGTCGGCCGTTATCCGGGTGGAAGGAATCGATGTGCTTTTGCCCACGAGTGAAGAAATCTTCTATATCGCCCATAGCCGGGAAGAACTGGCCCGATACTGCCGCGTGTTCTGCGACGATTTCGAGGTGCTGAAATCGCTGCACAACAAGTGGACATTTTCCTTGCGGACGGAAGGGATGTCCGTGAAAACTCCCGCGACGAAGCTGCTCACGTCCACTGACCGGCTTGCAGAGCTCGGCGATCCTTCCGCCTTCGTGTTCAAGCCGGTATACAGCCGCTTCGCTTCGGAGGCGCTTCTGGCTCCGTCCCGGTTTCCGGAAGGATTTGCGCCGTCCTTGGAGCGCCCCTGGATCGCGCAAAGGTATGTCCGGGGCCGGGAGCTGTGCAGCTATCACTTGGCCGCAGACGGTGAAATCACGGCTTCCGGTTCCTACGAACCGCTGTACCGGCTCGGCCAGGCTTCGGGTTATTACTTCAAGCCGGTACAGCGCGAGAAAATCGACAGCTTCGCGGCCGAACTGGTGCGCAAGCTCGATTTTACGGGGCATGTGGCTTTTGACTACATAGAGGAAGAGGACGGAACCCTGCATGTGCTCGAATGCAATCCGAGGGCGACGAGCGGGCTGCATCTCGCCGGTACCGCCGGGCTGATGAGGCCGTTCGGCCGAATGGGAGAAGGGGTTCCGGAAACATCCGCGAAGAAGTTTTTCGGGGAAGGCGCTGCTCTCGGGGCTGTGGATTGCGGACGGGAACCTGGCGAGTTATCAACCGATCATGCGCCGAACAACCGGCCGGCAGGATTGGCTGGACAGGTAAGGCCGGCAAGCCCGGTAACCCTCAAGCCTGCGGAAACTCCCCGGATGATCGGGTATGCGATGCTGGGGAATCCCTTTTACCACGGCTTCAGGCCCGCCGGAATCAGGCGGTGGTTCAGCGATTTCCACAAAGGGCGGGATGTGCTTTTCAGCAGGGAGGACCCCTGGGTGCCTTTGCTGCATGCAGGCAGTCTGGCCGAAACGGTATTCGACTCGCTGCGGAAGCGGACCGCTTTTAAGGATGCGGCGACGGCCGACATCGAATGGGACGGCGAAGATTTGAACGGCGGGCCTGATGCCTGATGCGCTTCCAGAGCTTTTTTAGCTGTAAACCAACAACGGAGCGGGAGGTGCCGCGGGTGCGGAACTATACTTTTGACGAAACGTTTGTAAAACGAGCGGGGGCGGCGGAGGAAATTTTGGAGATGTTCCTTCAAAATTGGAAGCTTCCCCTGACGGAAGACGAAACGAAAGAGATCGCCGCAAGACAGGGAAATCCTTTTCCCGCGAATTCGCCCTTTTACGATGCCTACACCCCGATCGATCCCGCCGGATGGCGTTTGCCGCAGGGGGAACTGCCGGACGCGTATGCGGATTTGTTGCGTTACTCGGACGGAGGGGAATTTCAGAACGGAGAACGCTATTTCCAGTTTTTCTCCACATCCGACTTCAGGGAAATGAACCTGGCGTACGAGCTGCCCGAATACATGCCTTTATCCGTTTCTTTTGCGATGGACGGCTGCGGAAACCATTATATTTTTGATATGAGACAAGCGCCGGTGAAAGGCGAATATCCTATCCTTGCCGCGCATTCGGGCAGCCTGGGTTACGACGACTGCGTCCGGGTGGCGGATTCTTTCGAGGAACTGTGCCGGGGAAGAAGCTCGCTGGACGATGAATTAGACAGCCGTTACATCTGAACGGCCGGGGAGGGACGCAATGACACAGCCGGCTGAATCTACAGAAGAATGGCAGGCAGAGAATAACGATTTGAACGGGGCTGAAGCATGGAATACTCCCGTGAATGAATACGGACCGGAGAAAACTCACCCGGCTAACGGGATGACAACGGCCTACACAAAGCCGCTGATCGACGGCGGCACCGAAGCGTATATCCGCAACGTCCGGACGACAGTCGAACTGGCACGGGCCGGAGAGCAGCTGCTTCCCGTAACGGTGAACGACACGGAGTACGGGAATTCCTATGTTTGTTCGCCGTATTCAACCTACGTGTCCTACGCGCTGGAAGAGCTGGTGCTGTTCAAGAGCGGGCTGCTCAAAGGCATATTACGAGGAGTGATTAGCCTCTTATCGCCGCTGCTGAAAAGCGCCCGGATCAACCGGAACGTGCACGTCAATAACTGGCTGCTTTCCACGAATTTATATGAGGAGCTGCCGAGGGAGGATATCCGGGAGCTGACCGGCGGTCTGCTGAAGCGTTTTCCGTCGCATGCGGTCATTTTCAGATCGCTGAATGAGGTGACGAACCCGCAGCTGATGAAAGATCTGACGGCGCTGGGATGGATTCTCGTTCCGAGCCGGCAGGTGTACTTTTTCGACGGGCGCAAGCCGGATTATCTGCACAAACCGAACAACGTATGGGACAAAAAGCTGCTCGCGCGCTCACCGCTGCGGATTGTGGAGCACGAAGAGATTGCAGCATCCGATTATCCGCGCATCGTGGAGCTTTACGAAGATTTGTATATCCGCAAGTATTCCCGGCTGAATCCGCGGTTTACGGAAGCTTATATCGCGAATTGCCATAAACACGGGCTGCTTCGGATCGGCGGTTTGAGGGACAGCTCGGGGATACTGCAGGGTGTGATCGGCTGTTTCGAAAAAGCCGGCGTCATCACGGCGCCGCTGGTCGGCTACAACACCTCTCTTCCGCTGAAGGACGGGCTTTACCGGATGCTGATGAATCTGGTGCTGACCCGGGCGGCCGAACAATCGAAGCTGCTGCATTTAAGCTCCGGCGCCGCACATTTCAAGCGTATCCGGGGAGGAAGACCGGCCATCGAATACAGCGCCGTCTATATCCGGCATCTGCCGCTCAGGCGGCGGGCCGTATGGCTCGGATTAAGTCGACTTTTGAATGGAGTTGGGGTACCCGTGATGAGGAAGTACCGGTTATGAATCGGACGAGGAACGATGGTAGCAAAACGGACGGCGCAAAGGAATCCGCCGTGTACAAGGAGCTTCAAAACCACTGGCTCCCGCTCTGCCCTTCGCAGGATTTGAAGCGCAAGCCGCTCGGGTTGACGGTGCTTGACGTACCGCTTGTCCTGTTCCGCACGAAGGAGGGCGTACACGCCCTGCTGGACCGCTGCCCGCACCGGAACGTGCCTCTGTCGGGAGGATGGCTGAAAGAGGAAAAGCTGGTCTGCCCTTACCACGGCTGGGAATTCGACGGGACCGGCGCCTGTACCCGGGTGCCGGGTCTGTGCACGTTTAAGCCGGGTCCGCACCATGACGCGACTCCGGTAGCCGTGCTTGAGCGGGACGGCTTTGTATGGGGCCGGCTCGGTGAAGGGAATGCCGCGGGGGAGCCGGAAGGCGCTCCCGGTCCGGAGCCTCTGCCCCTACCGTTTATGAACGATCCGGAGTATTATTCCTTCGTCTGGAAAACGGCCGTCCGCGGTTCGCTGCTGAATGCGGCGGAAAATCTGCTGGACGCCACGCATACGCACTATGTCCACGCCGGACTCATCCGGACGGACAGCGGACGCCAGACTGTCAACGCCCGCATCCGGGCCGAAGGCGCCGCCGTCGAGATCGAATATACCGGCGAATCCGGGCAGGCCGGTCTTATCTCGCGCCTGTTCGAGCGGGACAGGCAGCGGAGCTGCGGCCGGTTTTTTATGCCGGGTGTCGCCCAGATCGAATACGGTTCGGCCAAAGGCTTGACGCTGCTTATTACCGCCGTGATGAGACCGACTTCCTACGCTTACCAGGATGTATACGCGGTCATTACCATGAAGCGCGGCCGGTTCACGAACGGGCTGAAGAAGCGGGTGCTTACCCCTTTTCTGAAAAAAGCGCTGAATCAGGACATCGCGATCGTCGAGACCCAGCAGCGGGCCCTGGAACGCTGGGGCGGCGAAAGCTTTCGTTCCACGCAGGCTGACCTGATCCGTCCTTATCTGGAACAGCTTATAAAAGGGAAAATATACGAGGCTCCTTATGAGAAGAAGGTGCAGTTGTTTGTATGAGGCTCTTCATCCGGTATCGGCTCTTCTTTTAAATCCGCAGAATTTCAGATAAAAGTTGTTATTTCCGTGAATAGAGATGGGATTTCCGGAAATTCTCTTTTTTTTTCGAAACCATTATGCCTGAAAGAGGCGGAAGTATAGTACACTTAATAAGATCTTATCTGAAAGTATAGAAAGCTGTGTGATAGCCATGACAGGAGAACATCAAGACCAGCTCGGTTTTTATAATAATATAGAGGAAGCTGCCGCTCATATCATTGAGGTCGTCAGCGGCCTGCTTCAAGTGAACACCATTTTTGTCGCAACCAACGACGGACGGACCAATACGATTCTGAAGGCGTTCAATCGTCAGGAACAGCTCGTTAAAGAAGGCGACGAGCTCCCGTATGACATTAGCTACTGCAGCCTGGTGGGACGCAATACCGGCGAGCCGCTTGTTATTGCCGACACGGCGGTTAGTCCGCTTACGGCGGATCTGGAAGTCACCCGTGCGCTCGGAAGCCGTTCTTTTATCGGGCTGCCGATTATTTTGAAGAACGGGCATTTTTACGGTACGATCTGTATTCTCGACCATCCGTCTTATCCCGTTTCGGAAACGGATCTCAAAACCCTGAGCGCGATGGCGGTCTTTCTGGCCCACGTGGTGGAGCTTGAGCATACGGTTACGGAACTGCGGGAAGCCCAGCAGATCCTTCGGGAGTCGCATGCCGCTTCCGAGCAGTCATCCAAGATCAAGAGCAAGCTTCTTGCCATGATCGGCCAGGAGATCAAGACGCCGATGACAGGCATTATGGGCATGACGGATTTGATGCAGGATACGGAGCTGACTGAGGAGCAGAAGAGCTACATGAGCATTATTGAAACGAGCAACAACTCCCTGCTCAATCTCGTAACGGACATTCTGGATTACAGCAAAATGGAATCGGGCGGCGTATCGGTAGAGGCGGAGCCGTTTGAGCTGCTTCCCGCCTTGGAAGAAGTCGTGAATCTTTACGGAATCAGGCATGCCGGCGGGCGGGCGGTCCGTCTCGACGCGGCTCCCGGACTTCCGGCGGTTGTCGTAGGCGATCCCGTGAAGATCCGGGATGTGCTGATCAAGCTGCTTGAGCATGCTTCCAAAAACGCCCGCGCCGGCGATCTCACACTAACGGCGGTTCAGTTGGCGGATAAGGATCATCCCGACGCGCATCATATCCGTTTCGCCGTTAAAGCGCCGCTTATTACTCCCGATAAACTGGAATTTCTCATGGAAGGATCCGGCGTCAAAGCCGACGCTTCTTCCGTTCCCGTCTATGAAACGAGCCTGGATCTGGCGATCAGCAAGAAGCTGGTGGATCTTATGGAAGGGCAGATCTGGACGGAGAGCGACAGGCAGAGAGAGACGGATCTGCTCTTTGACCTTACGCTAAGCAAGTATGCCGAAGCGGCCGAAGAGGCGGCAGTTGAAAACATAAATAAAAGATGACAGAAGCGCTCCGCGTTTCTGTCATCTTTTTTTCGTTTGGCGGTCATACTTGTCTTATGGAGAAGGAATCCGGAAAGTACGCGGCAATCAGAAAAGCGGCATGGAGAGTAAGGAGGGAAGCTTTGAAAGCCGATCATGAATTCAAAACCATCCGGACGTCGCTTCCGCTGTGGATTGAGGAGAGCCGCAAGCTGACTTCACGGGGAACCGTGGCGTCTTACATTCCGGAACTTGCAAAAGCTCCGGCTTCCGCACTGGGCATTCACCTGCTGAACGGGCAGGGGGAGCACTTGTCCGCGGGAGACTGCGGGCTGCCTTTTACGATGCAGAGTATTTCCAAAGTGTTTACACTGATTCTCGCACTGATGGATAACGGGGAAGAAGCGGTCTTCTCGAAAGTCGGCAAAGAGCCGACGGGCGACGATTTCAACTCCATGCTGAAGCTGGAGCTTGTGGAGCCCGGCATTCCGTTTAATCCGCTGATCAACGCGGGAGCGATTGCCGTGTCTTCGCTAATCAAAGGTGCCGGTCCCGAGGCGAAATCGGCGAGAGTGCTGGCGTTTTTCCGGGAGCTTGCGGCAAACGGCACCCTGGATTACGACGAGGCGGTATACCGGTCGGAGAATGAAACCGGGCATATGAACCGTTCGCTCGCGTATTTTCTGAAAGAGAACGAGGTTCTCGACGGAAGTGTCGAGGAGGTTCTCCAGGTGTATTTCCGCCACTGCTCGATCCGGGTCACATGCGGCGATCTTTCGCGGATGGCTTTGATTCTCGCTTTCGACGGGTACGACCCGCTTACGGGTCAAACGCTCATTCCGCGGCGTTACGTTCAGATCGCGAAAACGTTTATGACCACCTGCGGAATGTATAACGCTTCCGGAGAATTTGCGATCAGCGTGGGGCTGCCGGCCAAAAGCGGCGTTTCCGGCGGTATTCTGACGCTCGTGCCGGGCCGGTACGGCATCGGTCTTGTCGGGCCCGCGCTCAACGGCAAAGGCAACAGTGTCGCAGGCGTCGACCTGCTTGAGAAGCTGTCGGCAAGCTATGACTGGAGCTTGTTCTGATGAATTATTTCCGCCTCCCGCGTGCGGTTACGGCCCGCCCGGGACGGCTTTTGGCGCGGGACCGGGCGGATAACCGGAGCTCGATCCGCTGAAGCTTCACTTCGAGCTCTTTTAAATTTTGCTGAATTTCCAGGTTCTCCTGCTCGGCTTTATAATTGATGGCGATGTCGAGCATCTGCTCCTGTTTATCTTTGGCGGCCTGGCGGTTCTGGCTTTTCTGAATCAGTGTCGACTGAAACAGGGAAAGGATGGAGAGGGCGAAGCTGAGAATAAACAACGAGTTTCTTTCGCTGTTGACGAGCATCCAAAGCGTAATGATGACCGCCGAGCATGTAACAAACCACCAGCTTCCTGCCAGGACAGCTACGTGATCGGCCAGACGGTCCCAGCGGTTCGTCTTTTTCTCCTGCTGCTCGTGCAGATGCGCCTTGATCTTCCCCTGATAGTCGCGGACCATATCGGTGACGCGCTCGACATCTTTTTTGTGCAGCTTCTGCCTCGGATATTTCTCCAGCTCCTTCAGAAGCCTTTCTTCGGAAGTTCTCTCCGTCTCGCTTATATAACTCATGGTGTCTGTTTCCTCCCGGTTTAGAGCCTGTTTAAATTTACAACGGAAATGTTAGCCAATTGGACAGAATCGGGGTAAAATAGGGAATTACCCGGTATGCTTCTCCTTTTAACTGGAAAAGTATAGGGGCATCCTCGGAATGCGCCCCTTTGGACAGGACAGAATAAGCAGAACATACCTACTAAACGACAAGGGAGAAGCCCAATGCGCGCTATTGCGATGCTTCAAAATCCTAAACAGCGGAAGCTGCTGTTCAGCGCCGGTTTAAGCTGGCTGTTCGATGCCATGGATGTCGGCATTATTTCATTTATCGTCGCGGCTTTAACGGTTCACTGGAAGCTCAGTGCGGGACAGGTCGGCATTCTGACCAGCATTAACTCGGTCGGGATGGCTTTCGGGGCGGCGATCGCCGGGTATTTGGCAGACCGTTACGGCCGCAAATCCGTCCTGGTCTGGACCCTGCTCATTTTTTCGGCCGCCAGCGGCTTGTCGGCTCTGGCCGCGAGCTTTACCGTCCTCTGCATCCTGCGGTTTATCGCGGGTGTCGGACTTGGCGGAGAGCTCCCCGTCGCATCCACGCTCGTATCGGAGAGCATGCCCGTACAGGACAGGGGAAGAGCCGTCGTGCTGCTCGAAAGCTTCTGGGCGGGGGGCTGGATTCTGGCGGCGCTCATCGCTTACTTCGTCATCCCGAAGTACGGCTGGCAGTCCGCCTTCGTTATCGGAGCCGTGCCTGCGCTCTATGCGCTCTATTTGAGGCGGGCGATTGAAGATCCTCCGCGGTTCCGGAAAGAACGGTCGGGCGAATCTTCGTTTACGGCGAAGGTGAAATCCGTCTGGTCCCGCGATTACCGGCGGTCGACCGTTATGCTGTGGGTCTTGTGGTTTACGGTCGTATTCTCGTATTACGGCATGTTCCTGTGGCTTCCTACGGTTATGGTGATGAAAGGCTTTACGCTCGTAAAAAGCTTTCAGTATGTGCTCATCATGACGCTCGCCCAGCTTCCGGGTTATTTTACGGCCGCCTATTTTATCGAGAAATTCGGCCGTAAATTCGTTCTCGTCACCTACCTGGTGCTGACCGCTTTCAGCGCCATATGGTTCGGTGGAGTTTCCACGGAAGGCATGCTGATCGCGGCGGGCATGTGTTTGTCCTTCTTCAACCTCGGAGCCTGGGGCGGCCTGTATGCCTATACGCCGGAGCTGTATCCGACCGCGATCCGCTCGACGGGAGCGGGACTCGCCGCCTCGTTCGGCCGCATAGGCGGTATTGTCGCGCCGCTGCTGGTCGGAGTGCTTGTCGGCTGGGGCATCGGCATTCAGGCGATTTTCATCCTCTTTTTTGTCATGATCCTGATCGGCGCGCTCGCCGTGCTGTTTTGGGGAGACGAGACCAAGGGCAGAGAGCTTTCTTCCTGACCTGAGCGAAGCGCCTATTTTGTGATTGTGACACCGAATACCGATATGAACGGCGTTTGCAAAAAAACAGCTTGTCCGTCCGCCGGAAGACGCCGGTTGGCCATCGCTCCCGCGCTGCAGAGCAGCGCGTGCAGTGAGCTTCGCGGATGCGGAAAGCAAGCTGCGAAGGCGCGACGAATCAAGGATTGTCTCTACATGGGACAATCCTTTTTTTGTCGGCGGATGAAAGTGCCCGATAAGCGGACAGGACCGACTTGCCGGGCGGCTAGACTCCGAACAGGAACACACCCGTGACTGGACTGTCATCATGTGCTACCGGTATGAAATCGGAATGAAACGGCATGAACTTGCATGAAACTGTCATGAACTGACATAGAAACAGACATAGAAACAGACATAGAAACAGACATGGAAACTGACATGAAAACCGAGATGAAACCGAGATGAAACCGACATGCGGTGCATTCTTGTGTTACTGTCATTCGCTACCGTTATGAAATGCCGCAGGAGGGTTCGTCGTATCCGAAACGATTTGCGCAAGACATTTTACAGATCACGTTCCTTGTGGTATTTTAAATAAAGACCAATCATCCTATGTTTGGAGGTTTAGAGAAAGATGCTGGAAAAACCGAAAAAATTAACGCTGGTGGAGCAGGTTGCCGATCAGCTTCAGACTTTAATCGAATCCGGCCGGTGGCCGGTAGGTACGCGCATCCCTCCGGAGCCGGAGCTGTCGGAGACGCTGGGCGTCAGCCGCAATACGATCCGCGAAGCCGTGCGGGCGATGGTTCATGCGGGGCTGCTGCAGACGAAGCAGGGGGACGGCACGTATGTGTGCTCGTCCAGTGTCCTTGGCGTCGTTCTGCAGAAACGGGTCCGCCAGTCCACGCTGATCGAGACGCTGGAAGTGCGGCAGGCGCTGGAGCGCGAAGCGGCAAGACTTGCGGCGGAGCGCAGGACGGACGAAGACGTCGCTTCCCTGAAGCTTCATCTGGACGCGTGCACGGCGGCTGCGCAAGCCGGAGACATGGCGGCCTATTCGGGCGCGGATATCCGGCTTCACCAGGCGGTCGTCACGGCGGCGCATAACGAGCTGTTCAGCGAACTGTACGCTCACATGACCGAAGCGGTGGATCTTTCCGTACGAAGTTTGACGGAGGTTGTCACGGAATTCACGGAAATCGATCTTCATCACCGCAGTCATGCCAGAATGATCGACGCCATTATCCGGCAGGATGTGGAAGAAGCCGCGGAGGCGGTGCACGAATATATCTCGCATTCGAGAAACGATTTGAAACGCTTGGAGGAACTTTCATGAACACTAGAAATATGACACCATCCGAAGACCTGCCGCTTGCGGGGCAGGATCAAGCTGCGGCGAGAACGGCCGGCTGGCTGCTGATTGTCGGCATTTTATTTATCGGAGCCGTACTGAGAGCTCCTCTTACATCCGTCGGTCCTTTGATCGGCACCATTAAGGGAGAGCTCGGCATCTCCAATACGCTGGCGGGCATGTTGACGACGCTGCCTCTTCTCATGTTTGCCGTTATTTCTCCTTTCGCTCCGAAATGGGCTAAGAAGTACGGGATCGAAACGGTTTTGCTTGTCGCCGCAACCGTGCTGACCGCCGGAATTTTACTCCGGTCGGCATCGGGAGCGGGAACGCTTTTTCTGGGAACCGCCCTGTTAGGAGTAGCCATTGCCTTGTGCAACGTGCTGCTTCCCAGTCTGATCAAACGGGATTTCCCTGCCCGGATCGGTCTGATGACCGGCGTATATTCCGTGTCAATGAATTTGACCGGAGCGGCGGCATCGGGCGTCAGCGTACCGGCGGCAAGCAGCCTGGAGCTCGGCTGGAAAGGCTCGCTGGGAATCTGGGCCGCGCTGAGTATGCTGGCTCTGCTGTTTTGGGTGCCGCAGGTGACAGGCGTCCGCAAAGCGCGCCGGGTGGCCCGAGTATCCGCCATTTCGGCGAATAATTCCGGCGATACAAACATTTCCGTATGGAAATCGCCGCTAGCCTGGAAAGTCACCCTGTTCATGGGACTCCAGTCGACGTTTTTCTACGCATTCATCGCCTGGCTTCCGGCAGTCCTGAATACAAGAGGATTGTCCGCGGGGTACGCGGGATGGATGCTTTCCCTCATGCAGCTCGCGCTTCTGCCCATTTCGTTTGTGGTACCCGTACTGGCGGCGAAAATGGCTAATCAGCGCTTCCTGGTCACCCTTACGTCCGCGCTGTTCCTGGCCGGCATTCTCGGACTGCTGCTGGGAAGCACGGCTCTTGTGCCGCTGTGGATTATCTTGACGGGGATAGCCGGAGGCTGCGCGTTCAGTCTGGCGATGATGTTCTTCAGTCTGCGCACGCGAAGCGCCCAGCAGTCCGCCGAGCTGTCCGGTATGGCCCAGTCGTTCGGGTACCTGCTGGCCGCCGCCGGCCCGATTTTGTTCGGTTTTCTGCACGACACGACTGGCGGGTGGACGACTCCGCTGCTCCTGCTTGCCGCAATCGCCGTTCTGCTCTTTATCGTCGGCCAAGGTGCCGCCGCTAACCGGTTCATCGGAGAAGAACACGGAACGGAATGAAAGCTTTACGCTGTACGCGTTCACGAGACACGGAAGAAATCCGGCGTTCATCTGTGGTAAGATAGGGGGCAGGAACCCGGTAAATGGAGTGAGGCTTTTTGACGAAAAAACAAATCAAGCTCATACTTGCTTTCGGACTGTTCATTGTCCTGATGATCGCGTTGAAAAACGCGGGAACTTTCCTCGTCTATACGGAAGAGCCGGTTAAATCCGATGTGATTCTCGTTCTTTCGGGAGACAGGGGGGATAGGACCGAGAAAGGAGCCGAGCTGTACAAAAACGGAGTCGCCCCTTTTCTAATGTTTTCGGGGGGTGAAGTGTATCGAAACAGCAAAATGGCCGGTCTCATGAAAGATCACGCCATGGAACTCGGCGTCCCCGAACAAGCGATCGTCCTGGAAGACCGGGCGGACAGCACCTATGAAAATGCCGTTTTTTCCAAAAAAGTCATCGGGGAGCACGGGTTTAAATCCGTAACCGTCGTTTCTTCGGACTTTCATATGAGAAGGGTCAAGCTTCTTTTCGACCGGGTCTTCAAAGATTCCGGCATCCGGCTTCATTACGTGGCCGCCCCCGACAAAAATTTTACTCCCCTGAAATGGTGGGGCAACAATAAAAGTCTGATGGTTACTTTTACGGAATATCTGAAGCTGACCGGCTATTTTTTCGGTAAAAATTCATAAGTATGCAAGCCGCGCTTTTGAAGTTACCCCCGTCAAGTAGACAGCCTTAAAAAAGCGTCCTTAAGCAACCTTAGTTCGGTATTCTATCGGACTAAGGTTGTTTAGTTTTCCTTGAAAACGTTCGTGGTTGTAAAAATGGATGTACTGTTCTACAGCTTTTACCAGCTGGCCTTCGTTCGAAAAAGTGTGGAGCCGAAGACATTCCGACTTGAAGTGCCCAAAAAAGCTCTCGATACAGGCGTTATCCCAGCAGTTTCCTTTACGCGACATGCTTGCTTTCATCTTCTTGCGCTTCAACAGGGCATGGTACTGCTTATGGGTATATTGAAAGCCCTGGTCGCTGTGAAGCAGCAGATTCGTTACGCGGCGTTTGTGTACGGCTGCTTCTACCGTTTCCAGCACAAGCTTTAGGTTGTTGTGGCGCCCAATTCGGAAGGAAACGACTTCGTTGTTGTACAAGTCATAAATGACCGACAAGTATAGAAAACGAGAGCCGATCGGCAGGTAGGTCACATCCGTAGCCCATTTCGTATTCGGCGCTGTCGCCCCGAACGCCCGGTTCAGTACATTGGCGGATACGACCGTGGCCTCCCGACGACCAAAATACGGTTTTCTGCGTCTGATCCGTGAACGAATCCCTAACTCATTCATCAGCCGGTACACACGTTTGTGATTGACGTTTAGTCCGTAGGTTTTTTTCAGCCATACCCGAATCCGGCGATACCCGTAGATTCCTTTGAGCCGTGTGTGACACTCCAAGATTTTTTCCTTCATTGTGTGCTCTTCTGTACGTTTGGGTGAAGGCTTCCGTTTTGCGGTTCTCCACTTGTAGTAGCTACTCCGGACAACGCCTGCCAGCTCACATAGCAGGACGACCGGATAATCGACAGCTAGCGCTTCGATAGCTTGGTAGGTTTGACGCCGCTTTTCTCTTGCCCCCTTTGCAGTTCCCATAGCTTTTTTAGCAGCGCATTTTCTGCTCTTAGCCGCACCAATTCTTCCTCTTGGGACATTGCCTTTTTAGGCCTTCCTTTTCTGGAACCGACCGCGGTTCCTCTTTTTCTTTGAGCCCTTCCATTCCTTCTTGCTCGTAGTGAGCGACCCATCTTCTCACCATTCTGTCGTTAATACCAAGTTTCTTGGCTATTGTTTTATAGCCAAGTCCCTCTTCCAGGAACATGATGACGGCCCGGCGTTTAAAATCTATATCGTAGGTCTTTCGTATTTGTCCCATAAAAAAATCCCCTCCAAGTTAGACTTTAGTGTGCTTTTTACACTGTGTCTACTTAAAGGGGATCATATCATTTATGCGGCTTTTTTTATTTGGCGCAAAAAGGCGGCCGGGACGAGAGGCAGAGGGCTGCACAGCCTTTTCGGATATGCGGCCATGTAAAAGCGGTCGAATTTCCGTCCGCAACGGGGCACTATTCCCATGACAACATACAGGGCTTTGAGGGCGAAGCGCTTGCGTCACATGCCGGTTGGCGGCCCGCATGCTGCTCACAGGCAGCGGCGCAGCCGTGTATCCTGGCTGAACGTAGTGCCTGTACTAAGCTTCTTCCGCTGTGAATACAAATAAACAGAGGGGCCGGTAGAATGTGGGGCCGGCCTGCCGTATTGCTGTTTTCGGCCGAACAGGCTTATTCATAGACGAGGAGATGAACCTGTAGATGAACCAGAACCAGACGACTCCCGCAACCGCGATTCTTGGACTAGGCACGGCAGTCCCGGCCTACCCGCTGGAACAATCGGAAGTAGTTCTCCGCTTGGCTCAGGCATTGGAGCGTTATCCCGATTCCGCCCGCTGGGCCAAGAGGCTGTTCAGGCAGTGCGGCGTACAAACCCGGTACACCTGCGAACCGGGCCTTCTGGAGCCGGTCTCTTCCTGCCGCTATTTGCCCGATGCGGTGCCGGGTCTTATCCCGTCGACTGCCGAACGGATGGAGATTTATAAAAGAGAATCGGTGCCGCTGGCCCGTCAAGCGGCCGGACAAGCTCTGGCAGACAGCGGCCTCCGCGCTTCGGATATCACGCATTTGATCACCGTAAGCTGCACGGGGCAGTTCCTGCCGGGGCTGGATGCCTCGCTCGTGAATGAACTGGGCTTATCCGCAGAAGTCTCCCGCATCCCGCTCCAATTTATCGGATGCGCGGCCGGCCTGCGTGCCGTATGCCTGGCCCGCGAAATTGCGGATGCCGCTCCACAGGCGAACGTGCTGATCGTAAGCGTCGAACTGTGCACGCTGCATATACAGCCTTCGGGCAGCAAAGAAGCTCTTTTCGGAGCATCATTTTTCGGAGACGGGTCCTCCGCCTGTGTAATCGGCCGTACGGGACAATCGCGGCAGGGAATATTCGGGCTCGGTGACCACCGCTCCGTTCTGATTCCGGAAGCTGCGGAGGAGATGACCTGGGAAGTGGGCAACTTCGGTTTCGACTTGTACTTGTCGCCCCATATACCGAGGCTGATCACGAACCGCATTCCGCCGGAAGTCGGCAAACTGATTGGCGGGGAACGCCTCCCCGAGCTGTGGGCGATCCATCCCGGAGGCAAGGGAATCGTGGATGCGGTCCAGCAGGTATACGGCCTGACCGAAGAACAGACTGCGCCCAGCAGACAAGTGCTGCGGGATTTCGGTAATCTTTCTTCCGCGACGATTTTTTTCGTCCTGCAGCAGATGCGCGAGGAGCTTAGGACAGCGGGAGCGGGTGCCGCCGACGGAATCGCTCTGGCTTTCGGTCCCGGAATTACGGCGGAGCTTATCCGATTCACCTACATACCGGTAGGCGCCGCGGAGGAGGAAACAGCGCATGCCGCCGTTTGACCGTCTGAGCAGCCGTTCGCCCGAAGCGGAGCTTATGGACGATTTTACACGCGGCGGAGCCGAACTCCGGGAAGCTTTGCGGCATCTTCGCAGACTTAACCGTCTTTTCGCGGCCCCGGGTCCGACCTTGTACGGGATCGAGAGATTGTGGGCGGCCGCCGGAAAACCTGGGCACTTGACCGTGCTTGACGTCGGTTCCGGCTCCGGCGACATAAACCGTCATGTGCTCCGCTGGGCGGATGAACGCAAAGTAAGCATCAAGATTACCCTATGCGATATTACGGAGGAAGCGTGCGAGGAGGCACGGCATTTGTTCCGCGGCGAACCGAGAGTGGATATCCGCCGGGCGGATTTGTCCGAGCTTCCCGAAGGGGGCGCCGATATTGTGACCGCCGCCCAGTTTCTCCACCACTTCTCCCCGGAAGATCTCCCGGACGTCGTGAGAACGATGCTCCGGGCTTCCCGCTTCGGCATCGCGGTTAACGATATTCACCGTCACTGGCTTGCCTGGTCCGCCGTCTGGCTGGCTTCCCGCATCTTGTCGGGGAACCGGTACATCCGGCATGACGGACCGCTGTCGGTCGCCAAGGGCTTCTCGCGGAAGGACTGGTCCGAGCTTGGAACAGTCCTGAAGATGCCTGGCTATCACGTTTCGTGGAGACCGCTGTTCCGCTATGCGGTCGTAATCCTCCGGCAGCCCCGGCGGGGAGCGGACCCGGAGCCGAACCCGTGACTGTAACCGAGACGGATGCTGCCGTTCTGGGAGGAGGTTTGGCCGGAAGCCTTATCGCTAAAAGCCTGGCGGAAAAAGGATGGCGGACGCTGCTCGTGGACCGGCACCGCTTTCCCCGCCATAAGGTGTGCGGGGAGTTTCTGTCGCCGGAAGTCCGGCAGATGCTGGATGCGGCCGGACTGACGGACCGCGTGTCGGCCCTTCGTCCCGCCGCGGTAGAGCGGGTGCGGCTGATTTCCGCGGAAGGCGGACATGTCGATATCCCGCTGCCGGGAACCGCGATGGGACTCAGCCGCTTCCGTCTTGACGGAGCGCTGCATGAAGCCGCCGCGGAGGCAGGAGCCCGGGTGCGGACATCTTCGGCCGTTCTCTCGGTTGAGAGGTTCCCGGACGAGAATTTTGAGGTGAGAGTGAAGAGCGGGGACGACCTTGAGGTCATCCGGGCCCGCACGGTTATTGCCGCCTGGGGTGCTAACGGGCAGGCTGTCATAACCGGTTTTCCGGGCCGGACACCCCTTGGTAACCCGGCAAACCCCTCCGCACCGGCGGATCGCGGCCCAAGCGCCTTGTACCCGTGGAACCGCCGCGCCCCCGATTATATGGGCGTCAAATCCCACTACAGGGGCATCGAGATGGAGCCGGTCGTCGAGCTGTATCTCTTCCCGGGCGGCTACCTGGGGCTGTGCCCCGTCGAAGACGGCCTCGTGAACGCGTCCGCGCTGCTGTCGCGGGATGCGTTCCGCGGCGCGGGCAAGAGCGTGCCCGCTCTGCTCGAAGCTGCCGCTCGGCGGTGCCCCCCGCTTCTTTCGAAGCTGAAGCGGGGGCTGCCTGTGCCCGGTGCACAGGCAGCGGTCGCGCCGGTGATGCTGAACCGGCGCCTCAACCCTTGGGACATGGTGCCGCGCTTGGGGGATTCATCGGTGATGATTCCCCCGCTGTGCGGGGACGGCATGTCCATGGCCCTCCGCTCGGCGCGGCTGTGCGCTCCCCTGGCAGACGGGTATCTGCGGGGGGAGCTTAGCCTTGCCGGGTGGGAAGAGCAGTACGTCCGCGCCGTTGAGCGGACGTTCGGGGGGCCGCTGCGGTGGGGACGGCTGCTGCAATCGTCCCTCGGCAGTCCGGCCGCGGTCCGCTTGCTGCTGCGTCTTGCGCAGCTTTCGCCGGGCATGGCCTCAGGATTATTGAAGGCCACGCGGCTGAAGCCCGAAGGAGAAAGCTGAATTACGTTACCTATTCGGAAAAGAGGGGAGGGCATGGGCTTGTACAGACTGGCTGTCCTCTCTTTCCGTTATCCGAAAATCATTCTCATCTGCTGGACGGTGTGCCTCGTTATTTTCGGAGAGGGTGCCCTTCGTCTTCCATCCGTGCTTGGAGGACACGGTCTCGACCCCGGCGGCTCGTCCGGAACAGTCCGGCAGCGGCTGGATGAGGGCTTTAACCGGCCGGCGGAGCCGGTCGTGATCTGGTTTGAACAGAACAAGCCCGGTTCCAAGGCGGAGTTTAGAGCTTATATCCGGTCCGCTCTGCGGAATGCCGAGGGCTTGCCCGGACTGGAGAGGATCGTTTCACCCCTCGATAACGGGGACATGCTGCGTTCCGGCAAAGCCTACGCGCTGCTGGACTTACGCTTTACTGGCCGGGACGAACGAGCGGTGCTGGCCGAGCTGCGGGCACGCCTGCCTGTTCAGTCGGGCTTCACGTGGATGCTCACCGGGAAGCCGGTCGTTCAGGCGGATGTGAATGCGGCGAGCGAAACGGATATGAGAAAAGCGGAACTGATCGGACTTCCGGCCGCGTTTCTTATCCTGTGGATAGCGTTCGGCGGAGCGGCGACCGCTATGATTCCGGTCGTACTCGGATCGGTTGCCGCGGTCGTCTCGATGGGAATCGTCTACGGAATCGGAATGCGGACGGAATTGTCCAATTTCGTTCTCAATGTCATTCCGATGGTGGGACTGGCGCTTTGTATCGATTTTTCCCTCATGCTGGTAAGCCGGTTCCGGGAAGAACTGAGCTGCGGCAGGGCCGAACAGGCGCTTCGGGTGACGATGCGGACCTCGGGAAGAGCGGTCTTGTATTCGGCCGGCTGTGTGGCGCTTGGTCTGCTCGGCATTCTGTTCATTCCTCTGCCGATGTTCGCTTCGGTGGCCTGGGCCGCTCTTACCGTGCTGCTTGTCTCCGTGCTCCTGTCATTCACGCTGCTGCCTGCGGTATTGTCCATACTGAGAAGGAGAATCGAAGCGGAGAACTCCGCCCCGCCGGAACGAACCGGCAGCCGTTTCTGGCACCGCCTGTCCGAGGCTGTTATGAAAAGGCCCATGCGGATGGCGGTGTTCGCCATCCTGCTTGTTGTCCTATGCATCCTGCCGGCGGGACGGATGAAGATTGCGGTTCCGGATGCGGCATCGCTTCCCGAAAGCACGGAATCGCGCGCCGCTGCCGAACGGCTGGCCGTGCGTTTTCCTTCCCCGGATGCCACCCTTCTTCTCGGAGTACCGGATGCAAACCCCGGCAGCGGACGAAGTTTTGACTGGCCGTATGCTTACGGGAAGTTTCTGCAGCTTCAAGGAGATCCGCAAGTGGTCCGGGTGGACTCGGTTTTTTCCAGACTGGACATGAACGGCGAACAGCTCGCTGTGCTTCACGAAAAGCCGGGTATCCGTCACGAAGCCGCCGTGTTTCCCTTTTATTTTCACGGAAATCAGCTGGTTATGGACGTTTATCTCCGCACGGGCTCCGATTCGGAAGAAACGAGGCAGTGGCTGCGCAAATGGGAGGCGGCAGGAAACCAGGAACGGATTCCATTTCGGATCGGCGGGGAGGCCAAGTATCGTCAGGAAGTGTATGACGCTATTTTTACAAACCTGTATAAAGTGGCGCTGTTTGTCATCCTTACGAATTTCATCCTGCTGTACGGAGCGTTCCGGTCCGTATTCATTCCGCTTAAAACGCTCCTGATGAATGTTCTGAGCATTAGCGCTTCATTCGGCCTGTTGACCTGGATTTTTCAGGAGGGAGCGGCAGGGGGCGGTACTATCGCGATCATGATTCCCGTTTTCATCTTTGGCCTGGTGTTCGGCATCAGCATGGATTACGGCGTGTTCCTTGTCGCGCGCATCGCCGAGCTTTACGGACAGACACGGGACAACGATTACGCGGTTGCGGCAGGCTTGGCCGCGACTAGCCGGATCATTACTTCGGCGGCCGCTATTATGATCGCCGTCACGCTTCCGTTTGCGGGAGCGGACGTAGCGGGAGTCAGACAACTGGGAACCGGAATCGCCATGGCGATTTTACTGGACGCGACTTTGATCCGCATGATTCTGGTGCCGGCTTTAATGAAACTTCTGGGCAAGTGGAACTGGTGGTCGCTTTAATCTCATCAAACTTAGGAGACCGCAGGTGCTGCGGTTTTTTTGTGTGTTTATTGGGGATTGAGGTTGTTTTTCAATAAGAATTACTTGTCACTTTTTACGAAGTTATAAATATATCGGGGGTAAGGCCGTTTATTTGTGCTACAATCGAAGTAACTTTGTGCCTTGCGCTTGATCTCTAGTCTAAACTTCGTGAGTGAGGAGCAACGCTATGTCAGATGATGAACCCGATGATTACCAGGAAACCGGAAGTATCAAGAAAGCCGAACCGGCCGGAATTTCCGGCGGCTCGGACCGCGTGGAGGAACATGCGCCCATGGCCCGTGAAGCGGTTACTTTCTGGAAGCTGCTCGTCTTCTTTGTACCGCTCGGCATAGCGGCCAGTCTGGTCACGATGTCTCATTCGATCATTAACAGTACGCTTGCCCGGGCGCCCGATCCCGAGCATGTTATCGCGGGCTACGCCATTGCGATGAGCCTTCTCGGTATAACGGAGAAACCGGCCGTGCTGCTCCGGCAGACTTGTTCCGCGCTTGTCCGCGACCGGGTTTCTTTCCGCGCCATGCGGCGGGTCGCCTTTTATGTGTTCGCGTCCATTATGGCGGCCGGGCTGATTTTGTCGTATTTGCCGCCCGGTAAATGGCTGATGGGCGCCGTTTTCGGAATCGGCGGCGCCCAGCTTGAGAACGTTCTGAACGTTTACAGGATTCTCATGTTCGTCAGCCTGTTTTCGGGGCTGAGGTGTCTTTATCACGGATTGATCATCTATAACAAAAGAACGTTCTGGCTGACGATCGGGATGGTCGTCCGTCTCGTCGGCATGTATCTGGTCGCGCAGTATTACATACGGGTACACGGAGTTACCGGAAGCAGCGTGGGCGCGATTATTTTTCTCGTCGGCATGATTATCGAGAGCGCCGTTGCGGTATGGGAAGGCACGGCGCTGCTTAAGCATAAAATACCGGAGAAGGACCCCGAGCATACCGTCGAGAAGACGGGCGATGTTTTCCGGTTTTACAAGCCGCTCCTTTTCTCGTCGTTTATTGCGGTAGTGATCGGCCCGTCACTGAACGCGCTGCTCGGCAAGGCGGGAGATGCGGTTATCGCCATCGCGGCGTTCGCCGTCGCTTCCAATTTGACACAGCTCGTGCAAAGCTTTTTTTCGTATATTCATCAGATTGTGCTGAATTTTTACCGCATTCACCCCGGACGCGTCAAACGTTTCGTGCTGGTCATCAGCTTCATTCCGTCCGTTCTGATCGGTTTACTCGCTTATACGGCGGCCGGACCGTGGTTTCTGAGCGAGGTGATCGGCGTCGGCGACCGGCTGATGGAGGAAGTGATCAAAACGCTGCGTGTGTTTATGATTCTCACCCTTGTATTTCCCTGGCTCGATTACTGCAACGGCATTCTTATGCTGCGCAGGGAAACGCGGACGATGGTCTATTCGCAATCGGCCAACGTTACCGTAATGTTCGTTTCGCTTGTTCTGCTGATCGTGTTAACGCCGGGCTGGAACGGAGCTATCGGGGCTTTTGCCCAGTCGATCGGAACGCTGGCGGAGTTTGTCGTCGTCCTTTTTGCGGTAAAGCGGGGCAGGGAAGAAGCGCAGATAGACAGCCGACTGCCGCAGGGAAAATCCGTCTGAGTTTTCCGGAAATTTAAACGAAATTTAAACAGAATGCTTCCTCCTTTTAAATGACAGGGTCTAGTATAAAAGTGGTCATCTTCGTTGTGACGCTATTACTTACCGGTTTACTAGGGGGAATTTCTTTTGCATTCACATCATCTGAACCTGAAAAAAATCCGGACGGCGATTGCCTTGACGATCGCCGCCGTCTGCGCGTTTCCCGCCGCAGGAATGGCAGCCGCCGGAACCGCTGCGGACAGCGAGCCGCCAGCCGTCAGCACAACTCAGCAGTACGGCCGGAACTGGGGAGACTGGATTCAACGTCATGCTTACGCGCTGGACCGTATCCAGCCTGAAGCAAGCGAGAAGGGCGTTATCGAGAAGGACCGGTTTAACGATCTGGAATTTCTGAAGCCGCTCCTAATCGATAAAAGACTGGTCTACCTCGGTGAAAACACGCACGGGGCGGCGGAATACAGTTCTTCGAAAGTCCGTCTCATACAGTATCTGCACCAGGAGCTCGGTTACGACGTCATTGCCTTTGAATCGGGACTCGGAAACGCGTCGGCCGCCCTTGCCAAGAGCGCTGAATCGACCCCGGAACAAATGATGAAAGAGGCCATTTTCGGGGTATGGTGGTCCAAAGAGACGCTGCCTCTTTTTGACTATATCAAGCAGACTCTCGCAACGGACAAGCCGCTGATCCTCAGCGGTTTCGATATGCAAATCCAGTCCCCGTACTCGGATTTCGTCCGTGACTGGATCGGGACCGGGGACGCCAAACTTGCGGCAGCATTCGCGGATGCGGAGCAGGAGCTCGGCGACTGGAGCTTCAGCGAAGACGAAGCGGGGTATGCCAAGGCGAAACCGCGTCTCCTGGAAACGTATGAAAGCATGAGGACGTTTGTGAAAGAGAACGCCGGCAAGCTGAAAGCGGACTATCCCCGCAATCCGCACTTGGTCGAAATGACGCTGCGCGTTCTGGATAACCGCATCGAGGTCATCAATACGTATACCGAGGCGAATATCCGAAGCAACCTTGCGCTCAAGAAGAACGATATTGCCCCTTTCCAGGAAACCGTGCGGATGCGTGACGAGATGATGGCGGGCAATCTCACATGGCTTGCCGACCAAATTTACCCCGACAAGAAAATCATCGTCTGGGGACACAACGTACATATCCGTAAGAAAAACTCGGCGGTTTTAAACTCCGCCTACTCGGGTCTGAGTCTTATGGGCGAGAGCATGCCGGCCCGTTTAAAAAAACAGAGCTACGTGATCGGCCTGTATACGTATGGAGGTGAAGCCGCCAACAATATGGGGCAGAGCTATCCTATCGTTAAGCCGGAACGGGGCTCGCTCGAAGACATTTTGAAACAGCATGGACATCCCTATACGTTTGTCGACCTTAAATACCGCAAAGACAAATCGGGAACGTCCTGGATGTTCGAACCCCGCCTTTCCCTCGATTGGGGATTGATGCAGGAAAGCTTTATTCCACGCGATCAATTTGACGGGCTGCTGCTTATCGAAACGGTCCATCCGCCGTCTTACATGCGGGGTAAACCGGGCTCACAATAAGAGGGCCTCTTAACATGCACGGCCGGAATCCGCCTAGGCGGGTTGCCGGCTTTTTTGTGCAAGCGGCATCTGCAATAAACTCGGATGATCTTCCTTACCTTGGACTATAGATTGATCCGAAACGGGGCAAATGCGAAGAGTAACGCCGGCATCGTTACACCTGAAAAGATGCAAGCTGCCGGCAACTTCCGCTATAATAGAAAACAAAGTAAAAATGTTCCAGTTGCAGGAGGCGGGAGAATGGACTTTTTTAAAGAGCGTATCGAAGCCGAAGCGGAATTGCGGGAGATGCTCGGGTACCCGAACAAAATCGTGGAAGCGATGAAAATCACCTGTATGGAGCGGCACTGCCGGGAGTTTATCGGACTGTCGCCCATCCTGTTTGCCGCAACGGCCGATCTCCGGGGCAATTGCGACGTTTCGCCCAGAGGCGACGCGCCCGGATTCGTCAAAGTGCTGGACGATCATCATCTGGTTATACCGGAAAGACCGGGCAACCGGCGGATGAATACATACCGCAATGTCCTGGAAAACCCTCATATCGGACTTGTTTTTATTATACCGGGTCTGGAAGAGACCTTGCGGATCAACGGAAAAGCGTGCCTGACGAGAGATCCCGGTCTGCTTGCTCCGCTGGAGGCGCACGGCAAGATCCCGAAGCTGGCGATCGGAGTCGAAGTGGAAGAGGTTTTTCTGCACTGCGCAAAAGCGTTTAAACGCTCGGAACTGTGGGACAGCGGAACCTGGCCCGCGACTCTGCCCTCCGTGCCGGAAATGATCGCCGCCCATGCCAATCGTCCGGACATTACGGCGGATGAGGTTTCCAAAGGGTTGAAGGAAAGCTATGAGAAAAGAATGTACTGAGACGTGACGGTATACACATGAAGGAGGCGGGCTTGATGACAAACATTGTGGAAGAAAAGGAGCCTGCCGGGGAACGTCCGGGTTTTGTTTCCTTGTGGGTGGGACGGTTCAGCGGGGATGAAGAACTTGGGCGGTATACGGAATTTACGTATGATGAAGACGGGGAAAGCGTACTGCCGGCATTTTGCAGCGATTTCGGAATCGGCTGGTTCGACGAAGATTTTTTCGAAGCCTATCTTGTTGAGGATGAAACTTCATCGCCGGCTGATCTCCTGGAAGGATGTTCGTACGATGAACAGATCATTCCTGCATTCGAGGCGCTAGGTCTCCCGGAGGAAAACGACTGGAATACGGTGGTGCTCCTTTACGATTTCGTCTATCCTCTACGTTACCGGGGGAAAAGTGCCGCGTCCGGAACGAACCGTCTTGTATTCGCAGGGATGGCCGAGTACGAGTAAGGAGACAAAATTTTGTTATCTCCCCGATTAAAAGGATGATTTTTACATCCGCTTCTCTTGCCGGTAAGGTAGAGATCAGAGGTGAGAATGATGACAACTGATTTCGGAAAAGTATCGGACGATTACGCGAAATACCGGGATGCTCTTCCCGATCTACTGTTCCGGCAGTCTGAAAGCGCGCGGAACCGATTTTGAAGGCGGGAAGGGACTGGATCTCGGTGCCGGCACCGGTATTTTTAGCAGAGCTCTTGCGGAGCGCGGGGCAAATATTACGGGAATCGAGCCTTCGGCGGAGCTGATCGCAGCGGCTGTCGCTCAAAGCCCGAAAGCCGGATTGGGACAGATTTCGTACGTCCAGGCCTCTGCCGAGGAGTTCAGGCTGCCGGACACGTACTCGTTCGTTACGGCCGTCCGGGCCTGGCACTGGTTTGACCGTGACCGGACGCTGGAAAATATCCGGCGGCATCTGACGCCCGGGGGAAGCCTCATCGTGATAAATTCGGGTTTCGAATCCGCGTCGAAGGCTGTTCAGCTCACATTCAGCATTTTGAAAGAAAACGGAATCGTCCTGAAACCGGCCGGCTCAAACGCGGAAGTCAGGGAAAGAAGAAGCGGTTTTCCCGCGAATTGGTTCGAGGAGTGGGACCGGCATGGATTCCGTCTCAGGCACGAATGGGAACAGACTTATTCGCTTGCCTATACCCCCGAAGACTGGTGCGGTAAAATCAGGTCGGTTTCCTGGCTGGCAAACGAACCTGAGGAGCTTCGCATGAAGGTAAGCGGCGAACTGCTGCGGAACTTGTCCGCCTTTGGCCCGGTTTTGTCTATTCCGCACAAATACTCGGTGATCGTAATGACTCTGGAGAGCTAACGGGTCTCCACACATGTACAGAAAAGAGGGTGACTTCCGTGATTATATGGGTGAACGGCGCCTTCGGCTCCGGTAAGTCCCAAACGACGCACGAACTGCACCGGCGCATACCCGGTTCGTTTTTATATGATCCCGAAAATGCGGGATTTTTTATTCGCAAAAATGTGCCTTCTTCCACGACGCTGGATGATTTTCAGGATTATCCCATGTGGCGGGAAAGCAATTACGGCATGCTGAATTACATAAGCGGCAAATTTGACGGTGTGATCCTCGTTCCGATGACCCTCGTCAACCCGGTCTATTTCGACGAGATTGTAGGGAGGCTCCGGAGGGATAACAGGACGGTTCACCATTTCGCCCTCTGCGCGTCCAAGGAAACGCTTCTCCGAAGGTTAAAATCGCGGGGAGAAGGACCGAATTCGTGGGCGGCCCGCCAGATTGACCGGTGCAGAGAGGGGCTTTCCCACGAAGTTTTCAACTATCACCTTGATACGGATTTATTGACGATCGGTGAAGTAAGCGAGAAGATCGCTGCTCTTGCGGGGATACGGCTGCTCCCCGACAACAGGAGCGCAGTCCGGAAGAAGGCTGACCGCCTGCTGACCCAGCTTAAACAAATCCGCTTTTAGAAAGGAAGCCGCCGTGACGACTATACAAAGCATTACAGGCCAGCTTCTGCTCCTATTCGGTACGTTTTTCTCTTTAGCGGCCGGTAATTTGCCGGCGGCATTTATAAGTCTGGTGGGAGGTTTTATCCTGATATCCCTGTCTAAGCTTGTGGATTTTCAACAAGCTGCGTACCTCAAATCCCTCGGACTTCCGGTAACGGGTGAACAGATCCACCTGATTATGAAATATTCACCGGAATATGAGGTGGAGTCCGGGGATTTTAACGTATTTCCGGAAGCGCATAAGGAATATAGCCTCCTTCGTCTGGAAGGTGAGTTATACATCTCGACGCAGGTTTTTCAGAACATATTGACACGGGTGGAGAGCGAGTACACCTTTAACTTTCCGGGCCGTGAGGCCGTTATTCTGTTCCGTGCGCCATCGTTATACAAGGGGGCCGAGTTGTTTGAATACGGAGGAGAGGGATTCGTCCGCATTTCGGCACTGGATCTGGTGTGCCAATTTTGCGAAGGCCGGCTTCTGCTGAATTTCGCGGCTCAGGGAAGAGAGACGGACGATTAAACTCTGGTTTCTTTGCAGCACAAAGTAGGCGGTAGATTTTGGCGGCCGAGATCATGATTAACGGGGTTAATAATTGGCAGGTCCGCTCTGGCGGAACGGAAGAAAGCGAACGGATCAAAGTGACGGAAAGCCAGATCGGCTGGACGGACGTCAGTATAGCCATGGAAGAGAAGCTTTGGAGAAGGATGTCATCTCAGCGCTTATCTTAGCGTTTTGTGCGGTTGCCCGGGAAATGAAAGATATATTTCTCAAATTATTTCCTGCAGCGCAAAGCAGGGGACGGAGGGACGGGGCTATGGAGGTAAACGGCATCGGCTGGCTCACTTTGGCGCTCATCAATGCGGGTCTGGCCCAAGGAAAAAACAGAAGCGGATTAAACTGGTTTTTCATTTCGCTGCTGATGGGGCCGCTGGCTACTCTGCTTATTGTGGTTTGGGATAGAATTCCGAACGACACCTAGCGGAACAAACGGACTAAAAAAGAGCTGTCTCCCTGCGAGGGAGACAGCTCTTTGCATTACCGGAACCGGGGAGCGGGATGATAAGACGGCGCTCCGATTCGCGTCATTTCGACCGTAACGGAGCCCATGAACTGGGCCAGCTTGCGGATGGCGATCACTGCGACCGGAGCGGCCAGGATGCCGATTCCCGTATAAATCAGGGAAAGCTGCATAGAGTCGATCTTTTCGTTCATCAGGAAGAAGTTCAGCTGATCCTGGAAAATATCGATGTGGAGGGACTGAAGAAGAACCCAGTACACAATCGGAGCAACCAGCAGAGCCAGCACAACAGCAGCAATCGAGACCGCGAGCGCAAATGCGATAATGCCTAGGGGCAGGCGGACGAACTGCCAAAGCAGTGCGCTGAACGAGCGCGTGTCGACCACTTCCGCGCTTAGCCGGGACCAGAAGGACTTCCCTTCCTGAGCAGATGCACCCCGGGAAGTTTCCGTCTCCGTCTGGGGTTCCAAGCCGAGGAGCCGGGATGCGAGACGGGCGTCCAGGTCCGTCAGGTGCCGGTTCGTCCGCAGAACGAACAGAAGAAGCGGAAATCCGATAAAGATCGGCATGAGCCCGATGGACAACGCTATTCCTGCTACCGCATATACAAAACCGAAAATTCCCATGGGAAGAAGTGCGAGCAGATATAAAAACGATGCCGTAAAGTCTGGAGATTTGTTCAAGGCTTCCACCGTCCTTAAGTGATTTGCTTAATAAGACGACGGTGGAAAGAGGCCCCCTTCAAAATCTACAGAAACGGGATTTTAAAAGACTTCTTGTACAATGGATACAGCCATTTCACGCCGCTTGGCGTCAAAGTATCGGCGAACAGATGGGAGAAGTAGCCCGCGACGGCGACCATCATAATACCCTCCAGCTGCAGCTGTTTCTCCAGCTCCATGCCGATGGCGCCCCATGCCGCAAGCGCCCATACCGTGTGCGTCATCCCCCGGTGCTTCAGCCAGGGAGCCCACACGACAAATGCGCCGAGTCCCATCAGCCACCTCATCTGGGTATCCCATCCCCAATAAATGAGTCCCGCTCCGACCAGGCTGACGAGCGCGTTGCGGATGATGCCTTCTTTGGTCACGAAGCCGATCAGAAAGATCATGACCGCGATCGTCATCCGTTCCGGGTAAAACTGATGCTTCGTAAAGAAGAGGTAGGCCACGGCCGCTACAAGCAAAGCGCCTCCCCACAGAAACACTTCGCGCAGCCATTTGGAAATTTTGCCGAGCTTGCTGCTCAGCATGCTGGGGCCGTCCAGATCCGCGCTTAGCGCGGAGAAAGCGGCCACCGATATGTATACCGCGGCGTTGGTTAAGGTAAGAGGATGAAAAGCGGACGCGGCAAGTCCGATGGCCGTACCGATTGCGAGATGAGTTGATCCTTTCATAAGGCCTCCGTTGACTGACGATGATAGTGAAGGCAAACATATGTTTGCTATGACAGTATACAAGGAAAGCCCGGTTCACACAAGAGACGGAGGAAAAATATACCCTTTGCCGGAACAAAAAAGGAAACCCGGCGGCTTCCTTTTATAGCTGCTTCTATTTCGTACCCTCATACAGTCAATCAAAAAAATTACCGAAATTTTTAATACGGAACTCGGATTTGACATGCACTTGTATGGCCGGGTAGGTCTCTTCCCAGTCCAGCTTCTTCCACCCTTCATGCCCCAGCTTGTTCCGGACGTACCGGCCGAGCCCGATGCTGTCGGTGCCGTTTTCCTGCAGGATAGAGAACACCCTTTCGGAATGTTCGGAAATATAGGCGGCCACTTTCTTCTCCACCTTGGTGAGTTCGTCCGTGCTTAAATCGAGGCTGCCGATGTATTCAAGAACGCTTCCTTGGACGGCCATATGAATGTCCGCGTGAATAACGCCTTTTTCGTCTGTCCGGATCTTAATTTTCCGTTTGCTGGAGATGGCGGTGAACATGATCGACTTAACTTCCTCGTCGTTCAAAGCGAAAGAAAATTCACCCTGTCTCTGGTTCTGGTACAGCAGATTAAAGAAGATCATGTCTTTCGTAGGAAGTTTGGTGACGTAGACATCGTTTTTGAATAACCCGATTCCGCTGATCTCCAGGTCTTTTCCGGATGCGCGGATAACGGTCGCGATCGGATCGATGCCCTCGTCGAAATAATCCCGGATAAACTGATGGAGAAGAATACGCGGCATGTTTTGGAGCTGAAACTCTTTCTGCACCAGCTTGGCCACATACTGCTCCGTTTTGGGGTGGCCGGGATAATCGCGGCTGATAATATCGCGCGCTTCGCCTTCCACAAGAATGATGTTGGCTCTTTTGGAGATGGAAGGATCGCGCAGAAGGCTGTCCATATGCTGGCGGAGGCCGGTTTTGGCCAGCTTAATGCCATACAGCAGGTTTCTGAGCTGTCCGCTGACGAGCGTCCGGCTCGTTTTCCGGGAAAGCAGGTTTTTCGCCGCTTTATTGCTCGATGCCGTTATCATCAGTACTTCGTCATGCCCGTCCTGGGATTCCCTCTCGATAACGGGGATGCTCAAGGTGGCCTTCATTTTGTTGTCCGGCGCCCAGTCATAGGCGGCAGACTGCACGTAGCCGATCTTTTCGAGAATGTTCTGGTCGCTTGTGCAGCCGGTAAGAAGAAAGAGCGCCGCAAGGACAAGAATGCCCGGCTTACGCATTCGTTCCCCTCCTTTTACGGAAAAGTAAGACAACGAGTGCAAACACCGGCAAAAAAAACGCGAGAAAAATCGTCATGACACTGAGATAACCGAACCACTTTTCCACGGTAATAAGGGTTTTGGGAATGTACGAAATGAAGAAGGTGATGAGCACGATCCCGGCGGACATATATTTGACGTTTATTTTGGGAACCAGCCGGGCCAGCGTTTCTTTACTGCTCCAGATATACATGGAGGCCGTTACGATCACGGAAATGAGAAAAACGCTGTACAGGAAATTTTGAACGCGTTCCATAAACGGAAATTTTACATACGCGAGCAGATCCAGCAGCGGAAAAGACTGATGCTTAAGCTGGATATAGCTGAAAACGCCGTAACAGATGAACGTGACCATCATATATACGAACATCACCACGAAGTTTCCGAGGTAAACCCCCTTCATCCAATTGACGCTCCGGCTGGCATAGGGAATGAGGAACAGGCTGACTTCGTAGCCCATAAACGCGCTGTACATTTTCACGAATCCCAAAGCCATGTTTTCCCCGTCCTTAAAAAAGGAAGTTGTGAGCCGGATGGAATCGAACTCCGTCGTAAAAGCGATGAAAATCGGAGCGAGCAGCAGCAATAACAGACAGAATATGATGTTTGCCTTCGAGATGGTGTAAATGCCCTTGAGCAGCAGCAGCAGAACGAGAACGTCCAGAACCATTTTCAATACCATATCGGGCGTGGAAGGAAAAATCAGCAGCTGATAGATAAGCGCATACTGCTTGACCACCAGGCATCCGATCATGCTGAAAACGCCTGTCATGAACAGATAGAGCGGTGCCAGCAGCCATGCGGGAATCGCCTTCTCCACGATTTCGAAGAAAGAAGCTCCTTTCCCGTGCTTGTTGACAAGCGAGATCAGATAAATGTTGAAAGTAACGAGAATCCCGACGAAAAACATGGATGCCCAGCCGTTCGTTCCGAAATGAGTGGCCGCTATCCGCGGGAGAGTGAAGAATACGACACCCATCTGCGTGTTGAAAACGAGAAACCCGGCATGGTGGGTATATAATTTCTCCCTGGACAAAGCCGACCACCTACTTTTTGAGCTTGTTGTATTTTTTGTTCATGGCAAGGGACTGGGTAGGCCTGCTTTTCAGGCTCCAGAAAGGGGCGCGGATAAAGATGTCCTTCCAGTCCTTAAATTTGATGGGAGCGACCGGTATCGTGTACGGAGCGCCGAGGCTCGTTAATTTGGCCAGATGGATGATGACCAGCGCGATGCCGGCCATGAGGCCGAAATTGCCCAGCACGCCTGCCGCGATGACCAGTCCGAAGCGGATCAGCCGGATGGAAGCGCTCATCGTATAGCTGGGAATCACATAGGAGGCTATCGCCGAAGAAGCCACCGCAATGATCAGGATGTTGCTCGTAAAACCCGCCTGAACGGCCGCCTGCCCGATGACGATACCGCCCACGATGCCGATCGTCTGCCCGATTTTGGTAGGGAGCCTGGCTCCGGCTTCCCGGAGCAGCTCGATTGTCGTCTCCATGAGAAGCGCTTCAAAAACGGGCGGAAAAGGGACACGGCTGCGTGATTCCGTCAGCGTCGTGATCAGATTGTCCGGAATCATCTCGTAATGGTATGTCGTAATGGAAACATACAAGGCCGTAAAGGAGATGGTGATGATAAAAGCCGCGTAACGCAGCAGGCGGGTCATGGTACCGACCGCCCAGCGGCTGTAATAGTCGTCGGGTGAAATAAAAAACTCGAAAAAGGAAGTCGGTCCGCAGATGACCGAAGGACTCTGCTCCACGATGGCGACGACTTTGCCTTCCACAAGTTTGGAGGCCGCTACGTCGGGACGTTCCGTGTTCAGCATAATCGGGAATACCGAGTTGGGATAATCGTCGATGAGCTGGACGAGCATGGTCGCATCGAAGACCGCGTCCGTCTCGATAGCCTGTATGCGCTGCGACATCGTGTTCACGTATTCCATATTGGCGATTCCGTCGATGTACAGGACGAATATTTTGCTGTTCGTAACTTCGCCCACGGTAAACGTCTGGACTTTCAGATGACTGCTTTTTACCCGCCTGCGGATAAGAGACAGGTTCGCTTCCAGAGATTCCGTAAAAGCGTCGTGGGGGCCGACGATTACGCCTTCCGTCTCCGACTGCTCGATGCCGCGGACTTCAGGCCCGTAAATGTCGACGGTATAAGCGGTCCCCCTGACAAACAGGGCGGCCCAGCCGCTGACGATTTTTTCGATAAGCAGGCTTTCCTCGGTCACACGGATAAAAATCGAATTTTTCAGCAGCTCGTCCGTTTCGTCCGCTTGAACGTTTTCGAGAGGGGTCAAAATTTCGCGCTCGAACAGATCGGGGCTGACCATATGCTTGAAATAAAAAAGCGTGACTCCCAGCTCCGGAAACTCCCGCTCGGTAAGATCGCTGCAGTCTTTAAACTGTTCTCTGATCCTTTCAAGCACGGGAGGGACGGCATGGATTTGCCGGATAACGGGAGAAGGGGGATTCGTGCCGGACAACAAGCGTATCCATTTTTTGAAAAGCATGGCCCCATCTCCTCCGCCGGTTTTTCCTATTTTGTGAAAAGCGGGAAGATTTATACCTCCTGTCGAATTTTGCGCTTTGAAGTGCCTCCGCACCCGGGGAACTCACAGAATGCCCGGACAGAACCGATTTTTTTGCGGTGAATGGGGTAAGTATAAGCAGGGACAGAGTTTTCTGGAAAACTACGGAGTAAGAAAGGAGCCGAACAGATGGAAAATACATTTGAAGATAAAAGGATGCCGGTCACGTCCGTCAAGAGCGGAGAAGGGACCGAGGTTACCCCGGACATCTATTGTCTCACCCTGCAGATCGTGAACGTCGTGTTTGTGGGCGAAGTCAGCAATCCGCAGGGATGGGTGCTTGTGGACGCAGGAATGCCGCGCTCGGCGGACGACATTGCCGAAGCCGCGGAAAAGCGTTTCGGGACGGTGCCTCCGCGCGCGATTGTTTTGACCCACGGTCATTTCGACCATGTCGGTGCTATCGTCGATCTGGTCAAGCGGTGGAACGTGCCCGTATACGCGCACGAGCTCGAGATTCCTTATTTGAACGGCATGCAGGACTATCCGCCGGCCGATCCGGACGTGGACAGCGGACTCGTCGCGAAAATGTCGCCGACTTTCCCGAACGAAGGAATCGATCTGGGCAGCTATCTGCGCAAGCTTCCTTCGGACGGCTCCATTCCGGAAATGCCGGACTGGAGATGGATTCATACGCCGGGCCACACCCCGGGGCACATTTCCCTTTTCCGGGACAAGGATAAGGCATTGATTGCGGGAGACGCTTTCGTGAACGTGAAGCAGGAGTCGCTTTATAAAGTGATCATGCAGACGCCTGAAGTGAACGGGCCCCCGAAATATTTTACGACCGATTGGGAAGCGGCCAAAATCTCCGTCCGTTTTCTGGAAGGACTGCAGCCTTCACTGGCCGTTACGGGACACGGAAGACCCGTTTCCGGACAAGAATTGGCGGAAGGTTTGCGAACACTTTCTGAACATTTTGAGGAACGGGCGGTACCGGAGGGGAAATAAAAGCTGAAATCTCTCTTTTTTTAAGGGGAATTGTCTGAAAACTTGGCGAAAAAACCGGCAATCTATGAGCTTTTTACCAAAAAAACCATAATTGCCGGTTAAATTGTGAACTCTTGTGACAAAATGCGCAATTTTTTTGGACTTTTCTATAGACTGCATTATAATAAGTATTGTAATTTCCACATTTGATGACGATACCTGAAATTGAGAAGAGATTCTCAACGAGGAAGGCTATCGTTATTGTTATGCTAGAAGTTCTTTACGAGCAGAACTAATATCTTAAAAGTGAGGCGGAAAATTACAGCTATGAAGAATGAAGTGGAAGGCAGTCGATGGCCCTGGGAATCTTATTACGGGCCGAACCTAGGTTACATTCAAGAGAAGTATGAGCAGTATCTGAACGATCCCGATTCTGTGGAAGCAGCTTATCGGGACCTGTTTGCGCGTTTTGGAGCGCCTCCGGCAACGGTACAAACCGTCCAATCCGAAGGTCAGGCAAACGCAGGAACCACTACCATCAGCGACCCGAACGTGCTGAAGAAAGTCGTCGCCGTCGGCAAACTGGTGTGGAATATTCGCACATACGGGCACTTAGCTGCCAACCTGGACCCGCTGGGTCTGAGCACCAACCCGGATACAAGACTGCTTGAGCCGGGCACATACGGCCTGACCAAAGAAGATCTGATGGCAATGCCTGCTTCAATCGTCTGGGAAGAAGCTCCTTCGGACGTGGCGAACGGCTGGGAAGCGATCCAGCGCCTTCGTCAAAGGTATTCCCAATCGATCGGTTTTGAATTCAGCCATGTTCACGAAGAAGACGAGCGCAACTGGCTGAACCGCCAGGCGGAATCCGGCGCCTCCATCGAGCCGCTGACGAAAGAAGAGCGCACCAAGCTTCTTGACCGGCTCGTACAGACAGAGCAGTTTGAAAACTTCCTGCACCGCACGTTTGTCGGCCAGAAACGTTTCTCACTGCAAGGTACGGACGTACTTATTCCACTTTTAGACGAAATCGTGCATGAAGTCGTTCACGACGGAGCGGAACACATTCTGATGGGGATGGCTCACCGCGGACGCCTGAACGTGCTTGCTCACATTCTGGGTAAGCCGTACAAGAAAATTTTTGCGGAATTCCATCATTCGCCGAACAAAGACATCATTCCATCCGAAGGATCCACAGGAATCAACTACGGCTGGACAGGGGACGTAAAGTACCACCTGGGTGCACGACGCTCAATCAAGGAAGGCGAAACTAGAGAAGCCAAGCTGACACTCGCGAACAACCCGAGTCACTTGGAGTTTGTAGGCGCAGTCGTTGAGGGTTTTGCGCGTGCGGCACAAGATAATCGTGAAAATCCCGGCTATCCAGATCAGGATCTGAACAAGGCGGCTTGTATTGTCATGCACGGCGACGCCGCGTTCCCGGGTGAAGGCATCGTTGCCGAGACACTGAACTTTACGAAGCTGACCGGTTATGAGAACGGCGGAACGATCCACATTATCGTCAACAACCGGATAGGTTTCACAACCGACAGCTCGGATTCGCGCTCCACTCACTATGCGAGCGATCTTGCCAAAGGTTACGAAATCCCGATCGTTCACGTTAACGCGGACGACCCGGAAGCATGTCTCGCTGCGGCGCGTCTGGCTTGCGAATACCGCAACCGGTTCAAGAAGGACTTCCTGATCGACCTGATCGGCTACCGCCGTTACGGCCATAACGAGAACGACGATCCGGAAACGACTCAGCCGCTGATGTACGGCAAGGTGAAGAATCATTCCACGATCTCCGTCCTGTATGCGGAAAAGCTGAAGCAGGAAGGGCTTGTAGACGACAACGGCTACCAGCAGATGATCCAGAACATCCAGAACACGCTTCAGGAAGCGTACGATCTCGTCAAAAATCATCAAGGCAAGGGAAAACGTGTCGCCGAGCCCGCTATTTTCGATGATCTGAAAAAAATCAATACGGCCGTTCCGCTTCCGGAACTGCAGGAAATCAACCGCGAGCTGATCACTTGGCCGGAAGATTTCAACGTCTATCCGAAATTGCAGCGGATCCTGGAACGCCGCGGAGACGCGCTTAACGAAGGCGGCAAGGTAGACTGGGCGCTTGCGGAGACGCTGGCGTTCGCTACGATCCTGGCCGACGGCAAGCCGATCCGGATCAGCGGACAAGACGTGGGCCGCGGAACGTTCGCGCACCGTCACCTTGTTCTGCACGATGTGAAGAACGGCTCGACCTACTCGCCGCTGCACAAGCTGCCGCAGGCGCGCGCATCGTTCGCTATTTACAACAGTCCGCTGTCCGAAGGCTCCGTTCTTGCTTTCGAATACGGCTATAACGTATATTCGCCTGAAACGCTTGTCATTTGGGAAGCTCAATACGGAGACTTCGCCAATGCGGCGCAGGTTATCATCGACCAGTTCATCTCCGCGGGCCGCTCCAAGTGGGAGCAAAAATCCAGTCTCGTGATGCTTCTGCCGCACGGCTACGAAGGTCAAGGACCGGAACACTCCAGCGCCCGTCTGGAACGTTTCCTGCAGCTTTCCGCGGAAAACAACTGGACGGTCGCTAACCTGAGCAGCGCGGCGCAGTATTTCCATATTCTCCGCCGTCAAGCCGCCATTACGGAACGCGAAGAGGCTCGTCCGCTCGTGATTATGGCGCCGAAAAGCTTGATCCGCAACGCGCGCGTATCGTCGGACGGCAAGGAATTCAGCGAAGGCTCCTTCCTGCCGGTCATGGAACAGAAAGGCCTTGGCGATCAGCCGAAGAAAGTGAAACGTCTTGTGCTGACCACCGGTAAAATGGCGATCGATCTGGAAGAAGCGGTTGAAACTTCCGAAGACCGCGATTTCTCGTGGCTTCATATTGCCCGCGTCGAGCAGCTTTACCCGCTGCCGGAACAGGATATCGCGGACATTATCGCGAAGTACCCGGGACTGAAAGAAATCGTCTGGGTACAAGAAGAGCCGCGGAACATGGGCTCCTGGAACTTCATGGAATCCCGAATCCGTTCCCTTGCGCCGGACAAAGTCAACGTGCGTTACGTAGGTCTGCCTGACCGCTCCAGCCCGGCCAGCGGCTTCCAGGAGATTCATACGTTCGAACATAACCAGATTATCTCGCTCGCTCTTAAACAACCGGAATAATAACCATTGCATAGGAGGTCACCATCGTGGCTGATATTAAAGTGCCTGAACTAGGCGAATCGATTACTGAGGCAACCATTTCTAAATGGCTTGTGACAGAAGGAAGTACGGTAAGTCAAGGCGACTTGCTGCTTGAACTTGAAACGGACAAAGTCAACCTGGAAATCAGCGCGGAACAGGACGGCGTCCTGTCCGAAATCCGCAAGCAGGAAGGCGACAACGTATCGGTCGGCGAAATCGTCGGCGTGATCGGCGCTTCCTCCGGCGCACCGGCGGCAGCGGCTCCAGCGGCAGCGCCTGAAGCTCCTAAAGCGGCGGAAGCTCCTGCAGCTTCCCCGGCAGCAGAGGCGCCTGCCAAAGCTCCGGCGGCTTCCCCAGCGGAAAGCGACAGCGCGGCACTGGCTGCTTCGCCGGCCGCCAGAAAGCTTGCCAGAGAGCGCGGTATCGACCTGAGCCAGGTCAAATCGCAGGATCCGATCGGCCGCGTGTACCCGGACGACGTGAAGTCCCACGGCACGCAAGCGGCACAACCGGCAAGCGCGCCGGCTGCGGCGAAGTCCGCGGGTGCAGGACAAGCCGCCCAGCAAGCGGTACCGGGCAAACCGGTTGAGCGCAAGCGCATGTCCCGCCGCCGTCAGACGATCGCGAACCGTCTCGTGGAAGCTCAGCACACGGCTGCCATGCTGACGACGTTCAACGAAGTCGACATGACGGCGATCCTCGACGTGCGTAAACGCCGCAAGCAGGCGTTCCTGGACAAGCACGAAGTGGGCCTCGGCTTTATGTCTTTCTTCACGAAAGCGGTCGTCGGCGCTCTGAAGAAATTCCCTCATCTGAACGCGGAGATCGACGGAGACGATATCGTCGTGAAGCAGTTCTATGATATCGGTATCGCCGTATCCGCCAAGGAAGGCCTGGTCGTTCCGGTCGTACGCGAAGCGGACCGTCTGAGCTTTGCGGATATCGAGAAGCAGATCGGGGACCTGGCCGCCAAGGCGCGCGCCAACACCCTGGCACTGTCCGACCTTCAAGGCGGCACGTTCACGATCACGAACGGCGGCGTATTCGGCTCCCTGCTGTCCACGCCGATTCTTAACGCTCCGCAAGTGGGCATTCTGGGCATGCACAAAATCCAGATCCGTCCGGTTGCGATCGATGCGGAAAGAATGGAAAACCGTCCGATGATGTACATCGCGCTTTCCTACGATCACCGTATCGTAGACGGCAGCGAGGCCGTTCGCTTCCTCGTCACCGTGAAAGAACTGCTCGAAGATCCGGAATCCCTGCTGCTTGAAGGTTAATCGCTCCCAAGGAGTTTAACCCGGCGGCACACTCACACAACGTAGCTTATTGATATAAAAGCCTGCCGGGCATTTGCCCGGCGGGCTTTTTTGCATTCAGATGCGACTGCCTTTACAAAAAAACGTCTTATTAAAGGGATTTTAACAACAATAATTATTAATGAGATTAATAAATGTTTCAGACAACTTGCCTTCCTTCGTACTTCTGCCGCTTCTGTTCTTCTGATCCCTCCCGATACCGGTGCTCGTCAGCGCTTTTCCTCGAAGTTCTACCACACATCCGGGTTTGCCGGACCCGCAGACGTTATTAAAATTCGGAAGGCTCCGGCTGTCATAGGAAATGCTTTTCTGGGTAATGAATGAAGAGAAGCGGACACAGCGGCTGACCAGACAGACCATTTCAAAGGGGGAAGTAAAGATGAAAATTATGATTACGCAGAGCGAAGCGCTCGAGAAAGGAATTTGGCCCGAAGTGATGAGCATGTTCGGCTTGAATCAGGAGGACGACGTATGGGCCAATGAGGAATTTGTCTTGACCGAGGAGCAGGCCAAAAAGCTCGGATTGATCTCCTGAAAATCCGGGACCCGAAGAGAGGGATGGGAATTTCCCGGATTCGGTGTATAATAGGCTTCGAAGGTTTGGATGAGAAAGGAATGCTGACATGCTAACGATTACGGCTTATAGTGCAGAACTTGTAAAAGACCCGTTCGGAATTATTCCGGGCAAGCGTTATGAATTTAATCTGGAGGTAGACGTGCCCGAAGACGACGAGCTGTACACGGCGAACGGAATCTATCTGCGGGTGATATACGGCGTGGATGAAGACCAGAGCCGAATCATCAAGTACGATATCCACGAAAATTCGACGGATGCCTACCTTGAGTTCGATCTTGAGGACGAAGAGCTTGCGGTCGTCGATACGTTTTGCAGGGAGCACCTTCCGCAGGACGAATAAGGGGGAGGATGAGAGGGCGTTCAGTGCGCTCGCCCATCCCGCCGTTTTGGCAAAAGGCTTACCAGGACCGTCTCCGGACGGCCTCGTAAAGCCTTTTTGTGCTGGGAAATCTATAAATCCCGGGACATCCGGACCATATCGATCACCTGCATCCCGTTCTCGTAAATTTCTTCGGCATAGTGCCGCACAAAAAAGTCCTTGTCGATTCCCGTAATGCGGAATCCGCATTTCTGATAAAGCGCAAGCTGGGCGACACCGGTGCTGCCTGTCCCGATTTCGATCGTTTTAAAGCCGGATTCCCTGGCTTGCCCGATGGCATGGAGAACGAGCCGCTTGCCGTAGCCTCTGCCGTGATAATCTTCGCGGACCGCCACGTTAACGAGCTCGACCGTCCCCGGGCGGGTCGGGAGCAGCACGTAGACGCCTATCACGGTCCCGTCCACGTCCGCTGCGGTAAAGCAGCGTCCTCTTTGCATGTATTCATGTACCAGCTCCTCCGAAGGATCGGCAAGCAGGAGCAGGTCCATCGGATAGGGCTCGCCTTGGCGCAATTCTGTAATGTTCATGATTGTTCTCCTTTTGTACGGGTTCTGTTTTCTGATGACTCCACCTTTAATCCTATTAAACATCAACCCCCTAATTCCTGTTTCATGTAAAGGAAAAACGGCTTCCGGCCTCGAATTGTTTTGGGAACAGCACTTCGGGAGGCGCGACAAATGAAACCGATCGTAAACTATTACAGCCGTTTTGACGAGTGGGGGCGATTGGACCGGGAACCGTGGGAATATATCATTAATCTCTCTTTTATCAAAAAGTATATGCCGCCGGGCACCGCTGTTCTCGATAACGGGGCAGGACCCGGCAAATACGCGATGGAGCTGGCCCGTGAGGGACACCGGGTGACCCTGGCCGATTTGACGCCCAAGCTCGTGGAAACGGCGCGGGGCAAAGCGGAAGAGCTGGGACTGCTGGAGCGGTTCGGCGGCTTTCACGCGGCGGATGCCAGGGACCTCAGCCTGTTCGGAGACGGTCAGTTCGGCGCATCCCTGATGCTCGGGCCTCTTTATCATCTGCAGGCCGCAGAAGACCGGGTGAAGGCGGTGCGCGAGCTGCACCGGGTAACGGCCAAAGACGGCTTGGTTTTTGTCGCTTTTATGCCGCGGATCAGGCATCTCGCCAATTCCCTGCGCTTTCCGCGGAACTGGAAGCCCAACGATACCGTCAGCGGGCTGGAAGCTTTCGCCGAAACGGGCTCCTTCAATCACAGCGAGGAAGGGCGCTTTACCGGCGCGTACTATTTCCAGGTTGGCGACGTCGTCCCGTTCATGGAATCACACGGCTTCGAAACCGTCAAGCTGATCGGTTCGGGAAGCATCGCCGCCGGAATGACAGAAGAACAGTGGGATTATTGGCGTGGGCAGGGAGAGGAAGTTTCCCGCAGAGTGCTGGATCTGATCCTTCAGGCGGCCGAAGATCCGTACAATCTCGGTTCTTCTTCACACCTTTTGTATATCGGCCGGAGACTTTGAAGCAGCCCCCTGATTATTCTCTGTATAGGGATTGGAATAAACAGGTTTTAACGCTATAATCGAGGTAGGATTTTTAGCTTATCTTGCGATCCTTTAAATTCAAACGAAGTAAGGAGCCTTTATTAATGGAAAAAACATTGATTTTCGGACACAAAAACCCGGACACCGACACCATTTGTTCCGCACTCGCATATGCAGACCTGAAAACCCAGCTTGGCGAAAACGTAGAAGCGGTCCGCCTGGGAGCCGTAAGCGGCGAAACCCAATTCGCGCTGGATACTTTTAAGGCAGAAGCTCCCCGTCTTGTCGAGACGGTTGCCGGCGAAGCCAAGACCGTTATTCTCGTCGATCATAACGAACGTCAGCAGAGCGTAAGCGACATCGATCAAGTGCGCGTTACCGAAGTCATCGACCACCACCGTATCGCGAACTTCGAGACAAGCGGTCCGCTCTACTACCGCGCCGAACCTGTCGGCTGCACGGCGACGATTCTGAACAAGCTGTACAAAGAAAACGGCAAGACCGTTCCGCAAAACATTGCCGGACTGATGGTATCCGCCATTATTTCGGACACGCTGCTTCTGAAATCGCCGACCTGCACGGAGCAGGACGTGGCGGCTGCCCGCGAACTGGCGGAAATCGCCGGTGTTAACCTTGAAAGCTACGGGCTGGACATGCTCAAAGCTGGCGCGGACCTTAGCGACAAAACGATCGAGCAGCTCATTTCGCTGGACGCGAAAGAGTTCCAGATGGGCTCCCACAAGGTGGAGATCGCACAGGTGAATGCGGTGGACACGAACGATGTTCTCGCCCGTCAGGACGAGCTGGAAGCCGCTTTGAACGCGATTATCGAGAAAAAAGGACTGGATCTTTTCCTGTTCGTCGTAACCGACATTCTTAACAACGATTCCATCGGTCTCGCGCTCGGCTCTTCCGCCAAAGCGGTTGAGGAAGCGTACAACGTAACGCTGGCCGATAACAAAGCGGTGCTGAAGGGCGTCGTTTCCCGCAAATCGCAGATCGTACCTGTCCTGACGGACATTTTGAGCAAATAAGCTTCAACGATAACGGCCGCCGGACCCAAGTCCGGCGGTTTTTTAACGTGCGCTAAAGTCGAAACGAATGCCGATACCGGGCTAATCAATCGGAGCACCGACTCTATTCATATCTCTATAGGTAAGCAGGCGCGGTCCTATACGCTTCACGTAAAACCTAAGCGCTTTTGGAGGCGATGCAGCAAGTTTCGGCAGTTTCAGGTAGGGAGAAAGCGGAAAACAGCAGGCAGTGAAAAGCTGCAGGCAAAAAAAGTTAACGTTGCCTCTTGACGAAACGGCCGCTCGGCTTTTATGATTTATTTATCAATAAATAAAAGAGGGGGTGCGGAGTTGGTTGTCCGCGAAGATCGCAAAGAACAGATTATAGACGCAGCCGTGGGAATATTCGCGGAACTCGGATACTATAAAGCAACGACAGCCATGGTGGCTAAAGCGGCGGGCGTAACGCAGCCCTACGTGTTTCACTTTTTCAAGAACAAGGAAGAACTGTTTAAGGCGGTGGTTGACCGGGCCGTACTGCGGCTCTATAATGCCTTCATGCAGGTGGAGTCTCCGGGAAATCTCATCATGGAATCGATGGGCCAGGCATTCAACGAGCTTATGCGGGTCCACCGGGCGGAAATGTTGATGGTGCTGCAGGCTCCCGCCATATCGGAACCCGAAATCCGCAGATATATGAGCGAGAAGTTTGCGCTGATACACACTTCAATCGTGCGGAAGTTCACGGAAGCCGGGGTGGACGATGTCGAAACGGCGGCCGGCCATTTTATGGCAATCGGACTTTTGATTGTAACTTCGGATGTGCTGCAGCTTCCCGGACTGCTTCCATTCAAAGATTTGAACTGCTAAAACAGACCAAGGCGGCACGTTTAAGCTGCCTTTTTTTTACAGAATTATTTATTGACTAATAAATAAATTGTGAGAATAGGGAGTGTATAAAATGAAATCAGCTCTTTATAACGGACACGAAAACTCCAACTCGATGTTTTCAGGCGAGCGCATACTAATTTGGACGGGGTTGGCAGGTTTTATACTTGCGGCTTTTATGGCGGTTTACATGACGTTATACGGAAGCCGGATACTTCCGGAAGGCAACGTGGAAAGCGCCTTTTCGTTTAACGCCGCACTAGGCATGTTTATCTTGTCGATCGCGGCCATTCTGCCTCTGGCCCGTATGAGCGTCCGCTCGCGCAAAGTATACCGCTGGCTGCTCGCCTTTACCGCAGGGGCAGCCTATCTGCTGGAATCCGTCCAGCATTTGAGGGGAATCAATCCGCGCTTTTCGCAGGCGGGTTCCGCCCTGGACCGTATCGCGGGCATCACCTTCGGTATGGACTCCATGCTGCTGATTGTTCTCATCGTCTGGCTTGCAGCGGCTTTTTTCAGAAAATCGGCCTTTGCGGACCGGCCGCTTGTCATTCTCGGCATCCGATACGGGTTTCTCTCCACTATGGCGGCTGTTTCGGCAGGTATCGGCATGGTCGTTCTGGAGAGCCGTTATACCGGAGCTTCAGGCAATCTGATCGTCCTGCACGGGCTGGGATTTCATGCGGTTCAGACGATTCCGCTGCTTGGCTGGCTGCTGGAAAAATCGGACGAAGCGCAGTCCCGCAAAGCACTGCTTGTCCATGCGGGCGCGATCGGCTGGATGCTGGCGGTTGCCGGGATCGCTTTCCAGACGGCTTCGGGCATGTCCGTCTCCGGGCTGTCGCCCTGGACGCTCACGGCAGCGGCCGGGATGCTTGTGTGGCTCCTTGCCCTAGCTGCGGCCCTACGGATGTCGGTAACCGTAAGCTGGAGAACCCGGACGGGCCTGCCGAAGCTGTAACGGCTCCAAGACGCAGCGGGGAGCCGCATGACGGAGATTAACCGCATGCGGGAACGCGCTTGGCCCTGACTTGATAAACGGCCGGATCTCCTTGCAGACGAAGGAAATCCGGTCTTTTTTCCGGCTGAGCGAAGAGAGATTGAAAGTTTTAGAGGGAGGAAGTAATTTCGGCGTTTCTAAATGGTTCGTTGTTGTTATAATAACTACATCGAACCTATCTGTTTTCCGGCCGGATCACCGGTTTCAGTGAAACAGCGCCCCCGATTAGGGGGTAGAAATCAAGGAGGCTTTCCGTGAACATCCCTTCGCAGGCTAAAGAAACCCTTTTTACTCATTTGTACGGTCAGGCCGCGAACGGTCTTGTATTTGCATCTCCGGAAAACGGGGAGTGGCTAAGCGTTAATCCGGCTTTATGCGGTATTCTCGGTTACCCGGAAGGGGAACTGCGCGAAAAAAACGAGCAGGAGATTGTGCATCCCGAAGACCGGTTCACCGATGAGCATGGGCAAGTTATGGAAAAGTTGACCTCTTTTCCCGGTGAAGTTTATGAAAGGGAGAAACGGTATTTTCATAGGAACGGAAACGTTATCACGGTATCCGTCCGCACAACGCTCGCACACGATAACGCGACAGGCCAGCCGCTCTATCTTATCCATGAAATCGCGGATATAACGGGCAAGAAAGCAGCCGAGAAAGAGCTTGAGGACAACCGGGACCTTTCCCTGCTATTTTCGAAAAACATTCAGGATGTCATTTCGTTCAGCTCGCCAAGCGGAACGATTCTATATATTTCCCCTTCCGTGGAAGGGCTGCTCGGTTACAAACCGGAAGAAATGATCGGGCGCAAGCGCGTCGATTTCTATCACCCCGAAGATGCTTTTCAGATGAGGAACCGCGACAAGCTGTATTCGGAGAAAGAAACTTTCATAAGGAGGGTTCGGCACAAACAGGGCCACTATATTTGGCTGGAAACCGCTTTTCAGTTGGTGCGCGGCAGTGAAGGCCGCGTTACCAAAATTTTGGCGATCGGCCGCAACGTGACGGAGCGGAAAAAATATGAAGAAACGCTGGCCGAGGCACAGCGGGTTGCGCATATCGGTTCATGGGAGTGGGACCTGCTGAATTCGCGGCTTTCTTTCTCGGATGAAATGCGCCGTATTTTCGGTTATGCCCTCCATTCCGTCGATTCCAATGCGGATTCCTTCATGCGCTGCGTATACCCCGGAGATCTTCCGCGTGTCCGCGAAAGTATCGGGAATGCGATAGCTAATGGGGAGTCGGGTGAGCTTGTCTACAAAATCTGTCTGCCGGACCAATCGGTCCGTACGATAGCGGGCCAATGGGAGGTTGTTACCGACGAATTCAACCATCCTATTCAAATCATCGGAATGGTGCAGGATATAACCGAACGCCGGAGGATGGAAGAACGGATTCTGGAAAGCGAGCAGAATTACCGGCTTATTGCGGAATATTCGCTTGATTTTATTTCCCGGCATGCCGTCGATGAGCAGGCAACGTTTCTGTTCGTGTCTCCGATCTGCCGCACGATGCTCGGTTACGAGCCCGAGGAAATGGTGGGCACACCGGGACTGGACTACATTCATCCCGACGATGTCGGCTATGTTAAAAAGTATTTGCAGGAAAACCTTCACGGGGAAGGAGCCGAGAAAATTACGTACCGGTTCTTCCGCAAAGACGGCACGTGTGTCTGGTTTGAAACGACAAGCCGCTACACCGTGGACGATCAAAACAGAAATCAGGAGATCGTGGCCATTTCCCGCGATATTACGGAGCGCAAAAATACCGAGCTCCGTCTCCAGGAATACAAATCGCTGTTTGATTACAATCCCGTCGGCGTAGCCTCGCTCGATCTCCAAGGAAACCTGCTGACGGCTAACCGCGGCCAGCAGGTCTTGACGGGATACTCCGAGAAGGAGCTGACCGACGGTCATTTCGCATCTCTCGTTCATCCGGACGATTACGAGAAAACCCTCCGGCACTTCCGGCTGGCGGTGCAGGGCGATCCGCAGACTTACGAAACCGGTCTTATCCATAAAGACGGACACCGTATCGAAGCGAGTATTCTAAATGTTCCGATTGTGCTCGGCGGCACTATTGTCGGGGTGTATGTGCTGACGAGCGACATTACGGACCGGAAAAAATACACGGAAGAGATCGAGAAGCTGAGCTATGAGCACGCGCTCATTCTTAATTCCGTTTCCGAAGGGATTTTCGGACTGGACCTGCTGGGGCAGGGGATGTTTATCAATCCCGCCGGCGCATCCATGCTCGGATTTAACCCGAAAGAACTGATCGCAAGCCGTTACCTCCAAACCGTGGAGCAGGCTTGCCCGGACGGCAATCAATATCTTCCCGGAGACTCGCCGATCGAACGGGCCGTAAGGGACGGCGTATCGGTAGCCCCGAGCGAAGGCATATTCTGGCGGAAGGACGGAACGAGCTTCATGGCGTCCTATCAAGTTACCCCTCTGTTCGATAAGGGAGAAAGGAAAGGCGTCGTGGTCGTTTTCCGCGATGTGACGAACGAGAAAGAAATTATCCGGGCCAAAGAATTTGCCGAACAGGCCGACCGGGCGAAGTCGGAATTTCTGGCTATCATGTCCCATGAGCTGCGCACGCCGATGAACGGAATTATCGGCATGACCGGCCTTCTTCAGGAAACGATGCTGGACGAGGAGCAGCGCAGCTACGCGGATATTATCCGGGAGAGCAGCGACGCCCTGCTTCATATTTTGAATGAAATTCTGGATTTCTCCCGGATCGAAGCCGGCAAAATGGAATTAAACCTGGGTGCGGTCGATTTAAGGGAAACGCTCGCGGGCGTAATGGAATTGTTCCGGATGAAGGCGGAAGAGAAAGGTCTGGAGCTTTCGCACGATATTCCGGCCGGATTGCCCCGGTACGTAATGGGGGACGAAGCGCGAATCCGGCAAGTGCTGATCAATCTGATCAGCAACGCGATCAAATTTACCGAGAAGGGAAGCGTATCGGTAGCCGTGGAAATGACGCCTGCACCCGATCACCGGTCGGTGCTGCTGGAGTTTATAATCCGCGATACGGGGATCGGAATTCCCGCAGACAAACTTCACCGGTTGTTTCAATCGTTCTCCCAGCTGCATCCCGCTATTAACCGCAAATATGGCGGCACCGGACTCGGCCTGTCCATCAGCAGGAAGCTGGCCGAGCTGATGGGGGGCGAAGTCGGCGTCGAGAGCGAAGAAGGCGCCGGCTCTACCTTCTTCTTTACCCTCCCTTCGGGGTTGGGCATTACGGAGACTCCGGGCCCCGCAGCGGGCAGCCCTAAGGCCGCGGCCGCCACGGTTCCGTCTCTTCCGGAGGCGCAGCCCGAGCCTTTGCGGCTGCTGATTGCGGACGATCATCCGATGAACCGGACGCTGCTGCTGACGTTAACCGGTAAGCTGGGATACTCCGCGGATGTCGTAACGAGCGGCGCGGAAGCCGTGCAGGCTGCGGGAGAGCGTGCGTACGATATCATTTTTATGGACGTGCAGATGCCGGTTATGGACGGGTTGGAGGCGACCCGTCTCATCCGCGAGAAATACGGGCAAGATTCGCCGGCTCCCGTCATTATTGCGGTCACCGCGTTTGCCAGGGAGGAAGACAAACAGCAGTGCCTGGCATCCGGGATGAACGATTATATCAGCAAACCGATTCTTTCGGATGAGCTCAAACGTCTGCTTGCCCAGTGGTCCGCCCGGATAAAAGAGCGATAGAACCCGTGAAAACCCGCCGTGGAGCGGGTTTTTTTGTTGCAGAAGCCGGATTACCGGGACTATTCGAACCGGAGGCGATTTGTGAAGTCGCTCATAATGTTTTATAATAAGCTACATTTAAACCTACAATAGATTAGCCGCATACAATAGTTTAGGTGAATACGTCAGTATATTACTGGAGGAATCTTCATGCAGTTTATTAACCAGGCAGCGGTTCAGCAGGTTCTTGATCTGCTTAAGGGCCAAGACCTGTATATTCATCTGGAAATGACCAACGGGGCGTACGCTTCCCATCTGGATCAGTCCAAGCATACGGCCTCCACCTTTATCCGCAATTCCAAGATTCGTTATGTGCAGGGGTCGATTGCCGGAAACGGTCCCTACCGGGTCGGGCTTAAAATGGAAGAAGGCTGGGTTTATTCCGAAGGGCTCACCCATTGGGACGAAACGGAGACGGAAAGACTGATTTTATCGGGACATGATAAGGACGGCAAGCTTGTCGTTTCCCTGCAGCTGAGCCGGAGCCCTTTTTAACTTACAAAGAGAGAAGGTAAATGGAGATGGAACGACACATACTGGTCGTCCTGCCGCATCCCGATGACGAAGCGTTCAGCGTGTCCGGTACGCTTGCGGGCCATATACGGCAAGGAACCCCTGTGACTTACGCGTGCTTGACACTGGGAGAAATGGGACGCAATATGGGCAACCCCCTTGCGGCCAACCGCGTGACGCTGCCTGAAATCCGCAAGGCCGAGCTTGAGGAATCGTGCCGGTCGATCGGAATTGAGGATCTGCGCATGCTGGGCTTTCACGACAAAACGATTGAGTTCGAAGACCGCGAACTGCTCGTCGGCAAAATCCGCGGACTCATAGAGGAATTGAATCCTTCACTGGTCATTACGTTCTATCCGGGCTACAGCGTACACCCTGACCATGACGCGACAGGTGCAGCCGTTATAGACACGGTTCAAAGAATGCCCCTGGAAGAGAGACCGGCCGTTCACTGCATCGCTTTTTCCAAAGGATGCGAAGAGGTGCTCGGTAAAGCGGACATCGTGAACGATGTCAGACCGTATATGGCGCAGAAGCTGGGCTCGATCCTTGCCCACAGCTCCCAGTTTCAGCTGAACGGACAGCTCAGCGGTAAATCCGCAGGCGACAAAGAGGTACTGGACCGGTTCGGCCATGAGCGGTTATGGACCTACCGGTTTCAATAAGGGGCGCATAGGTGCGAGCACGACCGCTGAAGAGCCGCCAAGGAACAGTTGTACCGTTCCATGGCGGTCTTTTTTGCTTTATTCGAGAGAGAGGGCGTCCAAAGCGTTGGCCGCATCATTTTCCAGCAGTTTCTACAAGTCGTAAGCGGCATACGCGCCTCTGCCTACATCCGTTCGAACACTTTGGACAGGAGTTCAGGGGGATAGTTGATTGTTAACTAATTCATGCCTATCGGGGACACGACAACGATGTTAAGATGATTTTATACTTAATTAAGGAGCTCCCGGAGTGCCGAATAATAACAGTCTTATTTCAAAAACGGTTGTACTAGCAGAAAAAGCCGGATTAAAGGACATTACTCCTCTCGAGCTTGGGAATGGCGGGAACCTGGTCGTTCATTTGGCCCCGTATCCGATTGTGGCTCGAATAGCCACTGTGCTTTCAAGAGATCATGCAGAGTACGCTTACAAGGTACTGGTTCGTGAATTAAGAGCCGTACGTCATCTCCATTCAAAGGGGGTGCCGGTACGATGGCCAACTGACCTTACGGATGCGGGACCATACGATATTGACGGCACATGGATGACGCTTTGGAAGTATGTTCCCCCTACAGACCTGCAACGCCCTTCGCCAAGCGAAGCGGTTGAATTGGTTAATAGACTTTCACTGGCATTGAAAGATTTTAGCGACGAGATTCCTGTGCTTGGTGTTTGGGAGCGGACATGTCAATCGGCTTTTAGATTAATTAAACATCCGGATAGGCGCATACAAAAGTTGCTAAATCTGTTCTTCGCGATTGATAGAGAGATGCGTCTCGAAACAAGTTTGCTAATACCGTCTCATGGAGATGCTCATTCAAGAAACTTATTACCGAGTCCTGAAGGCTGGATCTGGTCGGACTTTGAAGATTTGTCGTTGATGCCCGCATACTGGGATTTGGCTTCATATGTAAGCAATCTTGCCTTATTCAATGGAATACAGGAGCCAACCTTTCAATATATCTGGAGTCGGATAAATAATCAGGCCGATAAGCAAGCTTTTGGATTTGCTGTTACCGCACGCATACTTATGTCCACTTTAGGTAACTTGGATTTCGCGCTTTCAGGCAACGGAGATTTGGAATTTGCATATAAACAGCTTGGTTTGGCAAAAGATTTTATTAATCAAATAAACCTGATTATTGAAGAGGGATAACCTTCGCGGCTCCCCTCCATAGTCCGAAGCTTGGAGGTCCCGCCTTACCGGTACACCTGCCTGCACGTTTGCTCCGCTCATTTGCCAAAACGCGGGATTTCAACTACTATTAACCGTGAAGTTGTTTGGCATGCTGCGTATCTTAAGACAATTGAATAACAAACATTCTTTATCAAACAGGTTCCGGTTCATTCTCCAAGGAGAGGGAACGGATTAAAAGGGAAGTCCGGTGCAATTCCGGCACGGTCCCGCCACTGTAAGGGAGAAGGGGGATATCCCCCGGCTGAAGCGCAATATGCCACTGGGTAAACCGGGAAGGCGCGCAGGAGTTTCCCGAGTCAGGAGACCTGCCTGTTTACCGGTAACTTCATTCCTACGCGGATATAGGATGGCGTTGATGCGAATGTTCTCCCTAATCGCCAGGGTCTTTCTGCTTCCATCTGTTGTGGAAAGGACCCGCACGCCTTTATGCGACGAACCGAACATCCTGCCTCCGGGGGGATGTTTTTTTATTTGCGGATAAATGAAATCCGCTCCCCGTCATGACAGTAATCAATGCGCGTAAGAAAAAAGGCAGCCGGAACCGACTATTTACCACCTATGGGGAGGAAAAGAGATGTATTACGGAGTCAAACTAAATACGAATTACAAATCCCTCTGGCAGGAGGGGATGAAAGACTGGGACGGAAATCTTCCCGTAAGGATGACGGATGACGTCAAGGAAGAAGGATTCTGGAACGCTTTTATGAAAAAGAAAGAAGAAACGGGCGTGGATTCCTGGGTCGCCAATCTGCGAAAGGAGCTTATCTCTTTTATCGATCCCGGTGAGGACGTGCTGGAAATCGGGCCCGGCTGGGGTAACTATACGTTCGAAGCGGCCGAAAAAGCGGGTTCCCTTACGTGCGTCGACAGCTCCGAGAGCGTGCTTGCTTTCTTGAAGGCGGCAGCGGAGCGGAAGGGGTGGAATCACGTAAACTTTGTGCACGCCAAGTGGGAGGAGCTTCCCGTGGTGGAGCCGGCCGACGTTGTATTCGGTGTCAACTGCTATTACCGGATGCAGGAGATCGACCGTGCGCTTCTGCACATTAACAACACGGCGAAGCGTCTTGGAATCGCGGGGATGGTAAGCGGTCCGGAAAGACCGCATTACAAAGACATCGCGGAGCAGTTGGGCTGCAGAATCAAGTTTCAACGCAGAGATTATATTCATTTGCAGAATCTGCTTTATGAACTTGGAATCGATGCAAACTGTAAAATCGTCAACCTGCACAAAACATACGCGTATGACACGGAAGAGGATTTGCTGAAGGACAACCTGAGCATGATTCTGGATAAGGACTACGACCGGAAGGAGGCAGTCCGGCTGCTGTATGCGTACGTGCGTGAAGCCGACGGCAAGCTGATATACCCCCACAATTTCAAAGCGGCTCTCCTTTACTGGAAGCCGGAGAAACGGCTGGAGCCTGCGGACCTGTCCACGGAAGTGAAACGGGTCGTCCAGGTTTAAAATCAGCCCCGTTTAAGCATTTGCCCGGTAACGCGATTTGGCGTGCCGGGATTTTTTGTGGCTTTACCACTGGACAAGGGAAAGGCTTGTCATAAATTCCAACAGGCCCGCATAGAGATGAACAAGAGGAATCGGTTGAGGGAGAAGTCTTTCTTGTTGAAAAACGTAATGATTACGATTAAAATAAAGGAACTGCCGCAAACAGGAGGGAAGAACGTGCATGTTGACGGAACAAACAGAAGGATGAGGAAAAGAAACCTGATCGTTCTCGCAGGGGGAAGTTTCCTGGCCGTACTGATCTGGCAAGCCATGCGAAAAGGGATAATGGTTTTGCCGGACCCCTCGGTCATCGGGCTGTTCAAAACGATGTTCATCGGCATCGTGCTCGAAGCGGTTCCTTTTATTATGCTGGGTGTGGTGCTGTCCTCGTTCATGCAGGTCTACATCCCCGAAACCTGGATCCGTAAAGCGATCCCCCGGAATCCCTTTCTCGGACTCGTGTTCGCCTGCCTGCTCGGCATTTTGTTTCCGATCTGCGAATGCGGCATGATTCCGGTCGTCCGCCGGCTGATCAACAAGGGAATGCCCTTGTACATAGGCGTGGTCGTCATACTTGTGGGGCCCATCGTCAACCCGGTCGTTTATGCGGCCACCTACACGGCTTTCCGGATGAATCCCGAAATGGTGTATGCCCGGATGGGACTGGCTCTTGGTGCGGGCGCGCTGATCGGCCTGTTCGTCTACGCGTTTATCAACAAAAATCCTCTGAAACACAGGCTGGACACGCTGTACTCGGGGAACGGCCAAGACTGTGCGCATGTGCGGGAGTGCAGTAAATTTTTTGCGATGACGGGCCATGCGGGCGCGGAATTTTTCGACATGGGGAAGTACCTTATTTTCGGCTCCCTTGTTACGGCCGTTATTCAGGCATTCGTACCGAGAGGAGACTTGTCGGCGCTGGGGGAAGGAGAAGTGCTTCCGCACCTGTTTATGATGGGATTCGCCTACATCCTGTCCCTGTGCTCCACCTCGGACGCATTTGTCGCTTCCTCCTTTCTGCAGACGTTTTCCAAAGGGTCGCTGCTCACGTTCCTTGTCTTCGGACCTATGCTCGATTTTAAAAGTACGCTGATGCTTTTGTCCGTTTTCAAAATGAAGTTTGTTCTGCTGCTTGCCCTGCTCATTACGATGACCGTGTTTGCCGGTTCTGTCATGGTCGAGCATTTGTTTTTCAGATAAGCTGTTGAAATCGGGAGGTGGACCGGGTGGAAGACAGGCGCGTTTACGCCTTTCATTATTTTTTCAGAGCGGCAATTTTATGCGGGTTTTCGTTCTATATCGTTTATCTCGTCAAAACGGGCGGTATGGCCCATTATTTGGCCCCCCGTCTGGTCCCTTACGTCAAAGCTTCGGCGATCGCATTGTTCGTATTGGCGGTGTTCCAGATTTATCTCGCTTTGCAGCCCGCCGTAAGCAGCGAACCCGACTGCGGATGCGAGCCCGTCATACGCAAGTCCAAGCTTTCGCACACTGCCGCCTATTCCTTGTTTCTTTTGCCGCTGCTGCTCGGCTTCCTGCTGCCTGACCGTGTAACGGGGAGCGATATCGTGCAGGTTAAAGGGATTCGATTGAATGCCTCCAACCTGCAAAAGCAGCAGAGTGCGGAGCCGCAGGAAGGACCTGCGGAGAAGCCGGAATCATCGGGAGAAGCACGGCAAGCTGGAGAGCAAACGGACGAAAGCTCGCTTAAGGAGATGTTTAAAGGCAGCCGGTTTACGGAAGAGTATGCGAAGCTGGCCATGCGGCTTTACCGGAACGAAACCATTCTGATCGGGGAAAAAGGGTTTATGGAGAAGCTGACCGCAGTGGATCTGTTTGCCGGCCGTTTTGCGGGGAAGCAAATGGAAATCAGCGGCTTCGTATACCGCGAGGAAGGGATGCCCAAAAACCGGTTTGTCGTAGCCAGGCTGACGATGCAGTGCTGCTCGGCCGATGCTTCCCCGTATGGCGTGATCGTTGAGGCGCCGGATGCGGGCTCGTATCCGAAGGATACCTGGGTTACGGTGAAAGGCACGATCCGAAAGTCCGTGTATGAAGATAAGGACGTGATGAAGCTGGAGGGAGCCGTTATCCGCAAAATAAAAGAGCCGTCGTCTCCATACGTCTATCCGTATGCCGGCGATTTTGGCGATCTGGGGAAATAGAGCTCAGGCAATAAAACCGCTTTCCATTGGAAAGCGGTTTTTGGGCGTTGCTGGAGCCGGTGGGTACAAGAGCCGGTAGGCGCAAGATTGGTGAGTGCAAAAGCCGATAGGTAGGAGACGGTAGGTACAAGCACTGATGAGTGCAAAAGCCGGTAGGTACAAGAGCCGGTAGATGCAAGAGTGGTAAGTGCAGGAGCCGATAGGTAGGAGAAGGTAGGTACAAGCACTGGTGAGTGCAAAAGCCGGTGGGTACAAGAGCCGGTAGGTGCAAGAGTGGTAAATGCAGGAGCCGGTAGGTACAAGAGCCGGTAGATGCAAGAGTGGTAAGTGCAGGAGCCGGTAGGTGCGAGCACTGATGAGTGCAAAAGCCTATAGGCGCAGGTAGTCGAACCGCATACGGCTCCCGGCGCACGGTGATTCGCAGCATGACGGCGGCAGGCCGACCATCTTGACCGGCAGATACGATCGGTACAGCAGGGAGCAGGCGGAAGAAAATCGTTCCGTGCCACGAGGTGACGATGCCCGCTGCTTGGTTCCATGAAAAATTCGCTGAACAGCAGGCAACTGTCTGACTGGACCCGAAGTTATCTCCGACGGCCCGGCTCCGGTTGAGCGGGCACCGGCTTTTCCGGCAGCCGTTTCCACTCTTCGCTCAGCCGCTGCGTATCGAGATCGATCCCTATAAATACGACATACGGTTCTCCCCGGTAAAAAGAAGGCTCCCAGCAGCTCCGGTTTCCAGCATACTGAAGCAGATGCATGTGTCCGGATTCTGAGAAGGCCACATACCCTTTGGCACGGATCAGCCCGTCCTTCCAGCGGTGGAGGAAAGCGTCCACGTCACCTTTGGTCAGCCCCGCAGCCTGATTCCAGGGGAGAGTAACGGTACGGACGCGCGAGTGGGAAGGCGCCGTTTGCGCCGGCGCAGGCGAGTTCGCGGGTGGCTTGCCGCTTTCTGCAACGGCTGTGCTGGGCTCCTTCGGATGAGTCCGTATCTTCGTCATCCGGATAGGCCGGACCGTCAGAGGCCCGTTCTGCGCAGGCTGGACACCTTCCAGGAGCGGCTGAAGCTCGACACGGCAGTGAGTGGTGTACACGAGCATGGCATGCCCGTTCAGCTTGCGTATCGCCTTCTCGATTTGATGCAGCCGGATGCGGTGCACATAATCCGTTTTGTTGACCAGGATGACGTCGGCCACTTCAACCTGTCTGCGAAGCGTCTTCACGAGCTGTCTGTCCGATGCGAACAAGCTGTTGTAATCCATGAAATTTTCCGCATCAAGCACCGTGATGATCTGCTTCAGAAAAACGCGGTCCAGCAGACCGGGCTCCGTGAGGACATCGGCGATTTCTTCGGGATTAGCGACCCCGGTCAGTTCTATGAAAAGTATATCCGGATTGCGCAGCATCAGCGTCTGCAAACTGCCTGTAAGTTCGCTTTTTTTACTACAGCAGACGCAGCCGTCCAGTAGTTTCTCGATCGATGCGGAGCTGTGCCCTTCCAGAATCAAGCCGTCGACATCCGCTTTGCCCAGCTCATTCATAAGAATCCCGGGGCGCAGACCGAGGTTCTTCGATTCTTCGAGCATCCGGACCAGAAGCGTCGTTTTACCGCTGCCCAAAAAACCGCTAAGTACGAATACAGGTATTTTCACGGCTCAGTTCCTTTCTGAGATCAACTATTTGTTTGTATTCTATTCTTGTCTGGGATAGAACATGCAATAAAATCGTAATTATTACGTTTAATTTTATTTTACAGGAAGCGGGGGTGTCCGGCAAGCCGGATACCATTATCAAGAGGGGGAGGGGGAAGGAGGTTTAAAGCCTGCTAGTCTTTCTAAATTTGTAACTGATAGAGGTGTATCCGGGTAAAAAGTCCTAAATTATTTGTAGTGGTAAAAAAATCCTCCAAACCCATTAAAGAGTCGGAGGATTTTTTAAGCAGCTTATCCTTTATTGCAGAGATTGTTGAGTTTTGGTGGAACCCGCAAAGGTTTGAAATTGATCCTTTAATTTCTGACGGGCGTCTTTATTGCGGAGTAAGTAAGCAGCTCCTAGACCAATTGCAGTAAACATCATTTTTTTACCCATTTTCGTTTACCTCCTGTATGTTAAGGTTGCGTGCTCTACAGAAAATTACCCGCTCAGCCCGATGCTAAACATTTTTCCGCTTCATAAATTAAAAAGAGAGGATGTTCTTCCCCGGAAAAGCTTTCTTTTCAACTAAAAAAAGACCACCCGATAAGAAATCGGATGGTCCTGCTTGTTGAGTAAATTAGACGGTTTTCCAAACGTCTGCTTTACCAGGGATGTCGCCTTGTGTCCACCATTTGGCTTCGTATACGACACCGTTGTAAGTAACGCGGTTGCCTGCCGTGTAAACAGAGGATGCGCTCCATGCAGGTGCAGTCGTGCCGCCGCCAGTACCGCCGGCAGTTGTTTTAGCCGTTACAGCGGAGCTTGCAGCGGAAGTGTTGCCTGCTGCGTCTTTCGCTTTAACTGTGAACGTGTAGCTAGTGTCAGCCGTCAGGCCTGTTACTGTGAAGCTTGTAGTTGCGGAAGTTCCTACTTTAGTGGAACCTTGGTATACATCGTAACCAGTTACGCCGACATTGTCGGAAGAAGCGCTCCAGTTCAGAGTTACGGAGTTAGCCGTAACGCCGGAAGCAGTTACACCTGCAGGTGCAGTCGGAGCTTGAGTGTCGGTAGGTGTGCCAGTTCCGCCACCATTAACATTAACGTCGATTACGTTGTAGAAAGCGTTAGGCGTGTCTGCGATTTCCCAAACAGCCAGGATTACGTTGTAACCGCTGCGTGCAGGAACGTTACAAGTGTGGGAAGTGGAAGGATCCGGTTTTTTACCGCCGTCTTGGAAAGAGCAGAACAGTTCGAAATCGGAACGTTTCAGAGGAGCGTTAGGATTCCAGCCTGTTTTCGTGATGTAGTATTTCCATTCTCTCGTTGCGTGTGCGGCAGTGAGCTTCCAAGTGAACGTGTTGCTTCCGCTGTTGATGTTCACTTTGGACCAGCGGTCTGCAGTTTGAGCGTTCAGCTCAGGGAAAGCGGCGCCAGCGCCGGCGATTTGACCGTCAGCAGGACCGCCTGTCGGGTAGCTGCCGGGTGCTTCAAGGCTTTGCGGCTCGTATACGATGGCTCCGCAGTTTTTGTTGATGCCTTGGTTACAAAGAGCCGCGCGGCTTGCCGGACCGGTAATGTAACCGTGTGCGGAAGCGCTTTCAGCGAAAACGAGCGAACAGATAGCTCCGATTACAAGCGCTGCGAATGCCACGAGAAAAGGAGAAACTTTGAAAAGAGAGCGGTTCCAAGAAATGGATTGGGACATTATTTAAATACCTCCGATTTTAGTGAATTGGAATACAGGGAATTTAGAGCTATACTGCCGAGAATCGTACAAGAATCAATAAGACTCAAACCAGAGTAATCTGGTGGAAAGGTCAGGATCCGGCAATGTAAGCAGTGAATGGCTATCTACCGAGAACAGCAAATGAGCTTTAATTCCTGCCTGTCAAAATGTTTAGCATCTACCTCCTGTCAGTTTATGTCTAAACTTTTCATTTCACCTCCTCATATCCATATTATAGTACAAGGTAGAAGTAATGGAAGTAGGTCTTTAGAACTATTTATAGACATAAAATGGCGGAAATAGTAAAACATATCCTCCGAAATATCCTAAAATTTTGGAATTTTTTTGCATGTACCGCGTAATAGAAAAAAGTTTAGAAATAAAAGGGAAAAATGTCGAAAGGAACGAATTAGAGGTAAACAGGTTCAGAACAGGGAGGAAGTGAGCCGGATATGAGTGTGGCGGCAGACATAAAAATGTTTATTTCGGTCAAAAAAGCGTGGGTTCTGGTTCTGGCGATGATTTTATACGGAATCGGCGTCGGAATTTTGGCGCCCATGAACGCCATTTACTTAAAAGAAGGAGTCGGTCTGGGGAAGGGCGAGATCGCTTCGATTTTTGCGATTTCGCTCCTGCTCAATATGATTTTTACGATTAGCGTGGGCATCTTAAGCGATAAGATTCCGCGCAAGAAAATCATTCCTATGGCGGCCTCGGTGGTGTGTGCGGCCGGGCTGCTGATTTATATGAGAGCCGGCGGATACGTATCCGCGCTCGTCGGCATGTCAATCGCCTCGGCCCCGTCCGGAATGGTGATGGGCCAAATGTTTGCCATGGCGCGGAATCATTTCTCGAAGCTGGCTCCGGACATCGTGGAGATTTCGCAGCTCTGGCTGCGCGCGTCTTTCAGTGTGGGTTTTTTTACGGGACTGCTGCTGGGTGCGAACATTTATTTGTGGTTTACTTTTTACGGGGTGCTCTGGGGCAATCTTGGGGGATATACGGCGCTCTTCGTTCTGCTGTTGTTTTACCGGGAAACGGTGGAAGCGCCTTCCAAGGCCGTCGTTAAAAAGAGCGGCGAGCCGTTCTCGCTGGCTATGCTGATCGCGCTGCTTATGCTCTCGTGCGCCGATGCGATACGGGGATTGTATCTTCCCCTTGTCGTGAACGAGAAATTCGGCAATCCGGAACTGATGTCCTACATCTGGAGCGCGCAGGCGGTTTTCGAGCTGGTGTTTATGACAGTCGCGGGTTATTGGGCGCTTAAATACGGCTTCAAACCGGTCATTTTATTTGCCAGCCTGTTCGCGCTCATCGTCTATCTGGTGTATGCCAATGTCGATTATTTGCCGCTCTTTTTCGCAATGCAGCCGCTGTATTCGTTTTACGTGGCCGTGCTGCTCGGAGTGGCCATGGGTTACGTTCAGCGCATGTTTCTGCATAAAACGGGGTTCGGAGCCAGCCTGTACGTCGTGATTTCCCAAATGGCATCTCTGGCCGGGTATTTCCTGCCGCTGCTGATAGAGGGAATCACCCCGGCAATCTTTTATATCCCCGGTACGCTCATCGTCGTTTCCATGCTGCTCATAACGAGAACGATGCTGAAAGAGCGCCGCAGCGGAAAGGCGCAAAACGTACAAACGTTGTAAGTGATACAGTGCTCTTGCAGCCTGCGCAGAGATACCCCTGCTCGGGTCCTATGCGGAAACAGCCGGTTGTGCCAAACGAAGCCCGCCGAATAGTGTGCAGCTGACGGAATATAGGGAGACACGGGTGCGGACCCGAAGAAAAACCGCCTGGTATTTCTTCCGGCCAAGAAGAAGTACAGGCGGTTTTTTGCCGGTTTAGGGCGAGCCGGCGTATGCTCTATTCGTACCGGCGGGTGGCCGGCCAGGAGCCCTGAAGCTTGCGGATCAGCACGATTTCGCCGGTGTGAAAAGCGTCGTGCTGGATCATGCTGCTTATGCGGAAACCGATCGGAGAATCGCGGTATTCGGTATTCATGTCCCCATCGGATTTGCTGTCCAGCAGGCTGCCGACCCGGGTATGAACGTCGTCAAGCTCGCGGAGTGTCCGCTGCCACGCTTCTTCGGAACCGTGGGTATCGGGCGTCTTGAACGTATCGTCATTGTTGCGGGCGGAGTGGTTCTGCTCATCTCCTTGGAGCAGTTCCAGCAGACGCTGCTTGTAATAGACCAGATGGTTAACGGTTTCCCAGATTGTATTGCCCGCTTCGCCCGGAGGCCGCCAGGAAGCCTGTTCGGCGCTTACGCCGCTGACGGCGTCTTTCAAAGGGGCATACCAGTCTTCCGTTCCGTAAGCGTTCTCCCAGCCGCGTTTAAGAAGATCCAATCCGTTCATTCGATTTCCTCCTGAATTAAGAATGGTGTAAAATTAAAAAAGCGGTGTCATCATGCGTGGACAGGTGAAGTAAGAAGCCTGCCCGGTATGCGAACAATTCGCACAGTTTTGATGTAACCATCTAAATCAGTTATGGTGGTTACAATTAGGATTTTAACATGAATTGGAAGAAGACTCAATCTTTAACCGGAGGTTGCTTTGGAAAATTCGGCTTTAGAGTTTATGAACAGCCAGTGGTATGACTGGCGGGGAACGGGGAGAAGCGAGGACAGGCTTGACCGGCCCGGCTGGCTGGAAGCCTTTCTGGAGAAATGGGAGCTGGAGGCTCCGCTGCCTCCGCAGCCCCATGAACGCGCCGCTCTCGGCGATCTCCGGCAGGCCATGCGCGCCGTTACGGAATGCGTTAGCTCGGGCAGAGAGCCTGATCATGAAGACATTTCAAGGCTGAATAAAGCGATGGCCGAAGTGTCTTCCCGTCCGGTTCTGGCAAGAGAAGCCGGCGGCTGGCGGCTGGAGCGCCGGACGGGCGACAGGGGCTGGGCGGCGGTCATGGGCCGGATAGCTGTCGCGTTCGCCAGTCTGCTGGCGGAAGAGGACGTGCGGCGCCTCAAAATTTGCGCCAACGAAGACTGCCGCTGGGTTTTCTTCGACGAGAGCAGAAGCCGGACGGCCCGGTGGTGCGACGATAAGATGTGCGGCAACCTGATGAAAGTCAGGCGGTTCCGCAAACGCCGGAAAGAAAGCGACTGATCCGGCGTCCGGTCTTTTTTTGGGGAAAGAACACAAGGAAAACGGCTGGGAAAGTCGAAGAAGTAAGAGGACCTTACATAACGTGCAGTGTGGCAGTGAATATACCTCAAAGGAGAATGAAGATGGCCGATCAATTCGAAAGAAATCTGGGAAAATACGCCGAGCTGGCGGTGAAAGTCGGTTTGAACATACAGCCGGGTCAGTCCTTATGGGTGAACGCTTCCATTCAGCAGGCTCCTTTAGCCCGTTTTATTACGCAAAAAGCATACGAAGCGGGAGCTAAATCGGTTCACGTCGAGTGGATGGACGATACGATTACGAAGCTGAGATATACGCTTGCGCCCGATGATTCGTTCGATACTTATCCGGCGTGGAGAGCGCAGGCGGTAGAAGAGCTTGCGGAAAACGGCGGCGCCTATCTGCTTATCGAATCGGGCAACCCGGAACTGCTTCAAGGGGTGAAACCCGAACGCATCACGGCTTATTCCAAGGCCGCGGGCAAGGCGCTTGCCAAATGGAGAGAGTACATGACCTCTCACAAGATGACGTGGTCGATTCTCGCCGCCCCTTCCACCGGCTGGGCCGGCAAAGTATTCCCGGATCTGCCTGAAGAAGAAGCCGTGGCCGCTTTGTGGGAGGAGATTTTCAAAGCTGTCCGCGTGGACCAGGATAATCCCGTCGAGGTCTGGGAGCGGCACAATGCGACGCTCCGCGCTAAAGTCGAGGAGCTGAACGCCAAGCAGTACCGGAAACTTCACTACCGGGCGCCGGGCACGGAGCTCAGCGTAACGCTGCCGGAGCGGCATATCTGGTCCGGCGGTTCGACGGTGAACGAGAAGGGGGATGCGTACAATCCGAACGTTCCGACGGAGGAAGTATTCGTTTCGCCTCTTAAGGACGGCACGAACGGAGTGGTACGCAGCACGAAGCCGCTGAGCTATCAGGGGAATCTGATCGAGAATTTCACACTCACGTTTGAGAACGGCCGTGTTGTGGATTTTCAGGCGGAGAAAGGTTACGAGGCGTTAAAAGGACTACTCGAACTGGACGAAGGAGCCCGCCATCTGGGCGAGGTTGCGCTTGTGCCGCATGAGTCGCCTATTTCCGCAAGCAACATCATCTTCTTTAACACGCTGTTCGATGAGAACGCGTCAAATCACCTGGCCCTCGGGAAAGCTTTCGGCTTCAGCATCCCGGACGGAACGAAAATGTCGGTGGAAGAGCTGACGAAAGCGGGTCTCAACGACAGCATTACCCATGTGGACTTCATGATCGGCTCGGCGGACATGGACATTGACGGCGAACTGGCCGACGGGACGCTCGAACCGATTTTCCGCAAAGGAAACTGGGCATAAGGTTCTGCAAGAAGTCGGACGTCCTGCCTCTGCCTGTAAAGGCACGGTACGTGCACGAGAAAGATAGAAAAAGCCAGCCGGATTGCCGGCTGGCTTTATTTATGCGAGATACGCGTGCAATTGTCCTTATTTCGGCAAGCGGGTATAATGGGACAATCAGCCGACTCCCGCTGCCGGAGGCGGCAACCTTTTTCTTAACAGAGAGGAAAGTCTGTCGCAACAAAGGAGATTGAGCTTATGTATACGATCATGATTGTGGAGGATGACCCCAAAATCGCAAATTTGCTTCAGGCCCATATACAAAAAAACGGGGATGAAGGCGTTGTGACGGAAGATTTTGATGGGGTGCTGGAGCAGTTCCGGCGGATACAGCCCCACGTGGTTCTGCTCGATATCAATCTGCCCCGGTTTGACGGCTACTACTGGTGCCGCCAAATCCGCTCGGAATCGACTTGTCCGATTATTTTTATTTCGGCCCGCAGCAGTGAATTCGACCAGGTAAGAGGTCTTGAAAACGGAGCGGACGATTATATTACAAAGCCGTTTCACTATGAAATCGTTATGGCCAAAATCCGCAGCCAGCTGAGACGGGCATTCGGGGATTATTCTTCCGGAACGCAGGAGCGAACCGTCGAGAAAAAAGGGATGATCCTATACCCGGAACGGATGGTGCTTCAGTTAAAGGAGAACAGCGTAACGCTTACCAAAAAGGAAGCCGTTCTGATGGAGACGCTGCTCCAGCGGAGTCCCCGGGTTGTAAGCAGAGAGACGATTCTGGACAAGCTGTGGGACGACACGTTCGTAGACGACAATACGCTCAGCGTAAACATAACCCGCATCCGGAAAAAACTGCAGGATTTCGGTATTGAAGATGCCCTGGAAACCGTGCGTGGAGTAGGATACCGGCTCAACGTGACCTGGACGGGCGGAGAGCGGCCATGAAACTGTTCTGGCGCGAACAGATGCCTCTGATCGGCTTTACGGCGGTCATCCTCTTGCTAGTGCTGCTTGTTTACCGGTATGACGGATACACGGACGTCCTTACTTCTCTGTACGCCGTTTTTCTGGGGATTTGCGTGCTCGGCGCCTATCTGGCTTACAGGTATTTCAGCCACCGGGAATTATACAGGCGCCTCTCTAAGCCGCCCGGCTCGCTGGGAAGCTCTGTGCAGAAATCGGATGCGGCACCGCTGTCTGCGGCGCTCGGACGCCTGCTTGAGACGCAGTACAGTCACTATCAGAGTGAAATAAAAGCGTGGGAGCGCACACAGCGCGACCATCTTACGTTTATAAACCAGTGGGTTCATCAAATGAAAACTCCGCTTTCGGTCATTGAGCTGATCACGGAGGAAGACAGTGATCCGCGCTTTGCCAGCATTGCGGAAGAAACGGACCGGATCAGAAGAGGTTTGGAGATGGTCCTCTACATGGCTCGTATGCAAACCTTCGAGCAGGATTTTTATGTGGAATCCGTGGCGCTTAGAGAACTGGCAAGCGAGGCGGTCCATGATTATAAACGTTTCTTTATACACAGTCATGTATACCCGGCAGTTGTGATGGAGCAGGAGCTTAAGGTGGAAACGGATTCCAAATGGCTCCGTTTTATTCTCCAGCAGCTGCTCTCCAATGCCATTAAATATTCGGCGGGAAGCGGTAAAAAGGTTGAAATCGCCGCGTTTGAGGAAGACAATGCGGTCGTTCTGGAGGTGCGCGACAGCGGCATCGGAATTCCTCCCGAAGATATTCCGCGTGTGTTCCGCCCGTTTTTTACAGGAGAAAACGGACGCAGGTTTAAAGAATCGACCGGCATGGGGTTGTATCTGGTGCAGCAGGTTGCGGCGAAACTTCATCTTACGGTCGGCATCCGGTCACGGGTCGGGGAAGGAACAACGGTTCGGCTCACGTTTGAAAGCAGCAGAGCCGTTAAGACGAGCGGGTAAGCCGCTCGTTTTTTTGTCGTTTCGCCGTTGCGGGAAGATGACATTCTTACAAAGCTGTCACCTGTCTGAAAGAAAGGCCGATAGGAGATCGGTACAGCCTCGGGTAAACTTTTAGGAGAAATAGCCCGGACTGAATAGAGGAGGATAAACCTATGGAAATTTTGAAAGTTTCTAATCTCAGCAAAATATACAAGGGCACGATCTCTTACGAGGCGCTTGTCGACATAGACCTGACGATCGAAAAAGGTGAGTTTGTCGGTATTATGGGGCCTTCCGGCAGCGGCAAAACGACGCTGCTTAATCTCGTATCCACCATCGATACGCCGACATCCGGAGCGGTGCTGATTAACGGAAACGATCCGCACCGTCTGACGGCGGACGAGCTGGCCGTATTCCGCCGCCGCGAGCTGGGATTCGTGTTCCAATCGTTTAATCTGCTTCATACGCTTACGGTGAAGGAGAATATTCTTCTCCCGTTGACTCTTGACGGCACCGATTTGACGGAGATGAACAGGCGTGTGGAGGAAATCGCAGACAAACTCGGCATCTCCGGAATTTTGAACAAACGCACGTATGAAATATCCGGCGGCCAGGCCCAGAGGACGGCTATCGCACGAGCGCTTATCCATACGCCCAAGCTGGTGCTTGCGGACGAGCCGACCGGCAATCTCGATTCCAAGTCCGCCCGTGACGTCATGGAGCTCCTGACGATGCTCAACAGGGAAGAGGAAGCGACCATGATGCTCGTTACGCACGATGCGATGGCGGCAAGCTACTGCAACCGGGTCGTTTTTATCAAGGACGGAAGGCTGTATAACGAGATTTATTGCGGGGACAGCCGGGAAGCCTTTTACCAGAAAATTATCAATGTCTTATCGTTGCTGGGAGGAAGCGGGAATGAATTTTCGACAATTCGCGTTTAACAATATTGTCCGCAACAAGCGGACCTATATCGCTCATTTTCTCAGCAGCGCGTTTTCCGTCATGATTTTCTTCACGTATGCTCTGCTCCTGTTCCATCCCGATCTGCAGGGGGAACTGTCTTCGACAAGCGCAACGATCAGTCATTTGAGCACGATGGGCATGCGGGTATCGCAAGTGTTGATTTTTATTTTCTCGTTCTTCTTTCTGCTGTACTCCGTCAGTTCGTTTCTTAAAAACCGGAAGAAGGAATTCGGGCTTCTCATGGTGCTCGGAATTTCCCGCAAGCAGTTGAAACAGCTTATTTTTCTGGAAAATATGATGATCGGGGTGGCTGCAATTGCCGCCGGCATAGGAACAGGCCTTATTTTCGCCAAGCTTATCCTGCTTATCAGTTCCAAAGTGCTTTATATTATGAACGGACTGCCGTTCTACCTGCCGGTAAAAGCGGCCCTGACGACGACAGGGGCTTTTCTGCTGCTGTTTCTGCTGATTTCGTTCTTTACCGCAGGTCTGGGTAAATCGGGGCCGCTTGTTGACCTTCTCCAATCGGAGGATAAGCCGAAACCGGAGCCGAAAGCGTCCGTATCGTTGTCGCTGCTGGCTTTGGCGCTAATTGCCGCGGGGTACGGGTGTGTCTTTTATTTTACTCTGGAGCGCGCCTTTCTATTTTCTCTGCTCGGTGCCGGAGTCATCTTGACGGTTGCGGGAACGTATTTTTTGTTTACGCAGTTGAGCGTGTACGTGATCGGCGCACTTAAAAGAAGAGAACGGCTGTTTTTTAACAAAACGAACCTGCTCACGTTGTCCGAACTGAGTTACCGGATGAAAGATAACGCGATTATGTTTTTCATGGTGGCCATTGTGTCGGCCGTCGCTTTTACGGGTATCGGTACCTCCCTGGCGATCAGCGATCCCGGTTTGTCCGAAATGCAGGACCCTTACGCATTCAAATATATTTCCTTGCAAAATAACCCGAAGGAGAAGGAACATGTTCAGGAAATCCGGACGCGTCTTGAGGATGCGCGTTATTCTTACAAGCAGGCCGTGGTTACCCCGTTCCAGACGGAAAATGCATACACGGTCCTGAAATTAAGCGAATATAACAAATTGGCGGATATGCTCGGCTACGAGAAAGAAACGATCGAAGACGACAGCCGAGTGATTATTTCGCCGCACACGATCAGCGAGAAAAACGATTGGGATCAAAAAAAACCGGATATAAAGACGCTTGACCTCGTCTATGACAATCAGGAGCAGACCTTGAACGTGCAGAAAATAACCCGTGATCTTGTACTACCGTTGAGCGGGAGGGTTGCCGTCGTGACGGATACGATGTTCGGTAAACTGCCTGTACAGGAGTATCAGCAGACCTATTATCTGTTTGTGGTGGAAGGCTGGGAAAAGTCGGCGGGAGTCTCCCGGGTATTAGCCGACAGCATCAACGATTCGGGCTCGGACGGGAGTTTTTACTTCGAGGCTCTCGTGCACGAATGGCTCTCGGCTAAACAGAAGAACGGCATCCTGCTGATCGTAAGCGTGCTGGTCGGGATCGTCTTTTTTACCTTCGCGGCAAGTTTTGTATACTTCCGGTTATATGCCGACTTGGAGCGGGATGAAAAACAGTACCGGATGATAGCGAAGGTCGGTTTGAGCCGCAAGGAACTTAGACGGATTCTGACCCGTCAGCTCCTTCTCATGTTTTTTCTTCCGATTGCCATGGCCCTTGTACACAGCGCGGTAGCCTTGACCGCTCTTCAGCTTCTTGTCGGCTATTCGATTTTGCAATCCTCGCTGACGGTTTTTCTCGCCTTTCTTACCGTGCAGGCTGTTTACTTTCTCATGGTCAGATGGCGGTATCTTCAGCATTTGTACCGGAAAATCGCTTCAGCGGTTTAGCCGCAGGCTTGGAGCGTTGACGGTACACGGAAAAGGAGCCTTTAACGGCTCTTTTCTTCGCAAGTTACGTATTTGTGAGTTTTTCCGGTGCACAGTCCGCTTGAACGCTTCGGGGTTGAAGGACGTTGAGAGGACCTGTCTGTCCTGAGATATACAGATTGTTTATACAGTTCGTTTTGCGTTTCTTCCGGAAGCGTGAGGCGGGCTTTTTATTTTAAAAAAAGGTTTATTTGGAACTCCTTGGAATATCCTTTTATACTTACAAAGTGGCCCTAATCAAACTCATAGGGAGTGATGAAAGTGAGCGTTTACGAGCATCCGATCCAACCGAATTTAACAGGCGATTTGAAAAAAGAGGTGGAGCCATGCGGAACTTAAGCCGCGGAAAGATCATTGCGCTGTTTATCGTTCTGATTATTTTAGTGGCTCCGCTTGTTTATGTTGAGGGAAATAAAATGGCCTATGCGGAAAGAGTCAAGAGCTACCTGCTCCAGGAAAAAGGCTACAAAGAGGATGAGCTGGCTTCGGTGAAAGGAGTCTGGGGAATCAAGCTGCCCGCCTTCTATACGGTCGTTGTTTTTAAGGATGAGCCCCACGTGAATTATGTATATTTCTCTCATAGCGATGTGATCCAATTCGATCAGCGGATTTCTCCCGAAGGAGTGGAGAAGGGGATAAAGCGTGAAAACCTGAAACATGCGGAAAAACTCAAGGAAAGATAAGGGAGGCTTAAAGAAACGAGCGGGAATTTACGTTTGATTTACCGGAAAAAATAAATTGTTGTTGACCAAAATTAAAACATTGTTATATTATGTTTGTGTATTAACCAAACGAAAATAAAAAACGTTTGTTAATTATCTTTTCTTCTGAGTTTATAAAGATCTCAGGGGAAATCGCGGAAGGGGTTTGCATTCGTGTTAAATAATGCTTTTGTCAGAACGATTATTTTGTCTAACGTTCTGCTGCAGCTTGGCATCTGGATAAGAAATTTTGCCATTTTGCTGTATGTGACGGATATAACGAATAACAATTCCAAATTTGTTTCGTTAATCTCAGTCGCCGAGTTTACTCCGATTTTTCTTTTCGCTATTATCGGGGGAACGTTTGCGGACCGCTGGAGACCGAAGCGGACGATGATCGCTTGCGATCTTCTCTCGGCATTGTCCGTATTCGCCGTGCTGCTCGTCGTGATGTACGGGTCGTGGCAGGCGTTGTTTTTCGCTACGCTGGTGTCGGCGATTTTGTCGCAATTCTCGCAGCCGTCCGCGTTAAAGCTGTTTAAACAACATGTCCCGGAAGAGCAGCTTCAAGGGGTTATGGCGATGTTTCAGACGCTGATGGCCATCTTCATGGTATTCGGACCGATTCTCGGCACATTCGTATACCAGCACTACGGCCTGGAAATTTCGATTGCCGTGATGGGGGTTTGTTTCATCGCTTCCGCCGCCGTTCTTACTTTACTCCCGGCCGATCAGGTGAATCCGGCCAAGGCGGAACGCAATTTCATGCAGGAAATGAAGGACGGACTGCGTTATGTGTGGAGCAGCCGGGCGTTGAAGACGCTGGGGGGAACGTTCGCCGTTTGCGGCTTTGCGGTAGGTATTATTCAGCCTTTGATGCTGTTTATCGCCATCGAAAATCTCGGGCAGGATAAACTGTTCCTGCAGTGGCTTCTCGCGGCAAACGGAATAGCCATGCTGGCGGGCGGGGGAGTCGTCATGGCACTCTCGAAAAAAATGCAGCCGCAATCGCTGCTTGCGGTGGGGCTTGTCGCAAGCACCGTGGGAACGATAGGAATCGGCTTGTCCGCCAGCGTTCCGCTGACGATCTTTTTCCAAGTCGTAAACGGTCTGTTTTATCCCTGCATAATGATCGGAATCAACACCATGATGATGAAAAACACGGAAGCGGCTTTTATCGGCCGCGTGGGAGGCGTGCTTACACCCTTGTTCATGGGATTTATGGTCATCGGCATGTCCGGCGCGGGATTTATGAAGGAGATCTTATCCCTTCAAGCAGTTTATACCGGAAGCGGAATTCTTTTCTTCCTGGGTGCGCTGCTGCTCGTTCCGTTGATGCTGCGGCGGCCGGAACCTCTCGGTGAAATTCATGGAGCCGCAGCAGCCGCGGACAGCACCGACTAACTCTGGGAAGGGGAGGGATTCCGCAGCCACAGGGTGCAACATGCGCTGTTACCGGTGTCAGGCAGCAGCACAATATGCGGATCAATCAACCTAAAAAAAACGCCGCCCCTTTATTAAAAAGGGGTGGCGTTTTGGCGTCCTAAGGCGCCGTATCGGCGTGCTGCAATCCGGCGTGACGGCTGAGCGCGCGGGTCAGCGTGCCGTCTACCAGATCGCTGATCCGTTTCATCATCGTTTCGGGCAGCTCTTTCATGCCCGTTTTGACCCATTTGACGACGATGCCTACGAACGCGAAGGTGTAAAATTCCGCGATAAAACTTTTGTCGGAATCCGAAACGTCAAGACCGGCGGAAGCGTCGTCCACGACACGTTTAATCATGTCTTTGGTTGCCTCAAACAGATAGTCGTCAAACGCATTCTGTCCCGGAGTGTTGAGCGCATTGATATAGAACAGCCGGTTGTTCATCAGATAATGCAGGATTTGTACGGCCATGTCGCTCCAATGCCCGTAATCGCGGTAATCCGCAATGCTTTCCACCGCTTCCGAATAGTAAATCCAGTGAACCAGGTCGTACTTGTCTTTAAAATGATAATAAAAGGTTTGTCTGTTCAGCCCGCTGCCGGAGGAAATATCCTGAACACTGATTTTTGCCAGAGATTTCGTTTCCATCTGCTTTTTAAGCGATGCGGCCAGCGCTTTTTTGGTCATTTGCGAATCGGTCATGATGTCACCTCGTTATGGTTCTCCACTTCCACTTGTAAATAGTATAAAGGAATCTTTTTCTTTTTTAAAATACAGGGGATTGACCTGGGAACACGTGTTCTTTATACTAAATTATGGAAGAACAACAAATAGGATGGACGGTGGTACTGTATGGTTCTACAAGAGAAGGACCTTCGATTATTTATTGTGGAAGCTAAAAAAAACGCGTACGCCGCAGGAGCGGCAAGCGGCGATGTTCCGTCGAGACCGGGCGCCAAAAATTTTCCTTATGCCGCGGGGAGCTACAGCTATCTCGACAGCTATTACGGAGAGTCCGACTTTGCGGGTCAGGAATTGGTCAGGCGGAACGGGACTCCGCTCTGGGCATTGAACTATTACGGAACTACACTGAATCCGGTAGACGGGTTTCCGGAGTTCTTGCTGGAGTGCCTCGGGAAAGTGACCGAAGCGGCTCCGTTCCGGGGACCCGAACAGTATCGCGACGAGAGGTTTGAGTACAACTGTTTTTGGAGCGGAGATATAAGCCGTTTTAAAGGAGAAGAGCGGCTTTTGCACCGCGGCGAAATGATCTTCACGCTTACTTTTCACGGAGGTTTTATTACATAGTCCGCTCCATGGTCCCGTTGCAAGGTACATATCCTGATTTTTTGCTCGGATGACGGCTCTCTCATAGGAACGAAAAACCGGTATTGCGCAGGTAGACATAACTTGGGAAAATGTTTCGTTTTTGGACATTTCACTGAAATTGTCTATTTGGGTGAACCGGTTTTTTGTTCTATACTGGAAATGATTTCATAAGACAGCCATTGAAGTGGTAATTTTTGCGCAAGCTGTCCTTAAGCCCGAAAAGAAATGGATAGCCGTTCCTTTCTTTTCAAATAGTAGTCATGATGTGTAAATACCCGTAAGGCATCAACAAGGAGGGCGAGAGTGTCTTGGCTAAATCAGAAACTTTAATTCCGCAGCCCAAAACATACGGGCCGCTCGGTAATCTTCCGTTAATTGATAAAGAAAGCCCGCTGCAATCGATGATGAAACTGGCGGACGAACTGGGCCCCATCTTTAAGCTGGAAATGCCCGGCCGGACGCAGCTGCTGATCTCCAGCCACGAGCTGGTCGCCGACGCGTGCGACGAATCCCGTTTCGACAAGAAAATCGGGGCCGCTCTATCGAACGTTCGCGCGTTCGGCGGGGACGGGCTGTTTACCGCCCACACGTATGAGCCCAACTGGCAGAAGGCACATCATATTTTGCTGCCGACGTTCAGCCAGCGTGCCATGAAGGGATACCACGACATGATGGTGGACATCGCGCTCCAGCTCATCCAGAAGTGGTCCCGGCTTAATCCGGACGAGATCATCGATGTTCCCGAAGATATGACGCGCCTGACTTTGGATACGATCGGATTGTGCGGATTCAACTACCGGTTTAACAGCTTTTACCGGGAGCAGCCGCATCCTTTTATTATAAGCATGGTACGAGCGCTTCATGAAGCGATGAATCAGACCCAGCGTCTCGGACTTCAAGACAAGCTGATGGTCATTACGAAAAGACAATTCAACCATGACATCCAAGCGATGTTCGCTTTGGTGGACAAGCTGATCGCCGAGAGAAGGGCCCAGGGAACGGAAGGTATCGACGACCTGCTTTCTCATATGCTGAACGGCAAAGATCCGGAAACGGGCGAATCTCTCGACGATGAAAACATCCGTTATCAGATCATCACCTTCCTGATCGCGGGACATGAGACAACGAGCGGACTGCTGTCGTTTGCGCTTTATTTCCTTCTCAAAAATCCCGACAAGCTCCAAAAAGCGTACGAAGAAGTGGACCGGGTGCTGACCGATCCCGTGCCGACTTACGCGCAAGTCCGCGAGCTTCACTATGTCCGGATGATCTTGAACGAAGCGCTGCGGCTGTGGCCGACGGCTCCGGCTTTCGTACTTTATGCGAAAGAAGACACCCTGCTGGCCGATAAATATCCGCTGCAGAAAGGGGACAGCCTGACGGTTCTCATTCCGAAGCTTCACCGGGACAAGTCCGTGTGGGGCGAGGATGTGGAATCGTTCATTCCCGAGCGGTTCGAAGACCCGGGTAAGATTCCTTACGATGCCTACAAACCGTTCGGCAACGGCCAGCGTGCCTGCATCGGCCAGCAGTTTGCCATGCAAGAAGCTACGCTGGTTCTCGGGATGGTTTTGAAGCATTTTAACATCATGCAGCATACGGATTATGTCTTGAAGGTGAAGGAAACGCTGACGATGAAACCCGACGGCTTTACGATGAAGGTAGAGCCCCGCCATCAGGGTGTTTCCGTCACCATTCCGGGAACTGCGGTTTCCGCGGCGGAAGACAAGCGGGTCAAAGAGCAGGCGGCACCCCTCAGCGTAAACGCCCATAACACGCCGCTGCTTGTGCTGTACGGTTCAAACCTCGGCACTGCCGAGGGCATTGCCCGCGAGCTGGCCGATGCGGCGAAATATCAGGGCTTCCGTCCCGAAGTCGCTCCCATGAACGACTATGCGGGCAAGCTGCCCAAGGAAGGGGCGGTGTTCGTCGTGACCGCCTCCTACAACGGCAAGCCGCCGAGCAACGCCAAAGACTTCATGGACTGGCTCGAAAGCGCGGAGCCCGATGAAATCGCCGGCATCAAGTTCGCCGTGTTCGGATGCGGCGACCATAACTGGGCGAGTACGTACCAGGACGTTCCGCGCCGGGCCGATGAGCTGCTCGCCTCCAAGGGAGGGCAGCGCCTGGCCGGGCGCGGAGAGGGCGACGCCAGCGGCGATTTCGAGAAGCAGCTGGAAGACTGGCGCGATGCGCTGTGGCCGGATGTCATGAAAGCGCTGGGTCTGGAGCTTGCCGAGATCTCGGAGAAGGAGAAAAGCTCGCTCAGCCTGCAGTTTGTGAGCGGCTTCGCCGGTACGCCGCTGGCGGAATCCTACGATGCCGTGCATGCAGTCGTCGCGGGCAATACCGAGCTGCAGCATGAGGGCAGCGGGCGCAGCACCCGCCGAATCGAGGTGAAGCTGCCCGAAGGCGTGACCTACCGGGTCGGGGACCACCTGGGCGTTCTGCCGCGGAACTCACGCGAAATGGTGGGGCGCGTACTCCGCCGGTTCGGGCTGCAGGGCAGCGACCATCTCATTCTGAGCGGAAGCGGACGGAGCGCCGCCCATCTGCCGCTGGACCGCCCGGTGAGCCTGGACGATCTGCTGGGCCACAGTGTGGACCTGCAGGAAGCGGCCACCCGCGCCCAGCTGCGGGAGCTGGCGGGCTGCACGGCGTGTCCGCCTCACAAGCGCGAGCTGGAAGCGCTGCTGGAGGAGGACGCGTACCGCGAGCAGGTGTGGAAGAAGCGCATATCCATGCTCGACCTGCTGGAACGCTACGAAGCGTGCGAGCTGAGTTTCGAGCGCTTCCTGGAGCTGCTGCCGCCCCTGAAACCGCGGTACTACTCGATCTCCAGCGCCCCGCAGGTGCAGCCGGAGGAGGCGAGCATCACGGTCGGGGTCGTGAAGGGCCCGGCGTGGAGCGGACGCGGCGAGTACCGGGGCGTGGCGTCGAACTACCTGGCGGAGCGCTCGGAGGGCGATGCGATCGTCATGTTCGTCCGGACGCCGGAATCGGGCTTCGGGCTGCCGGACGATCCGAAGACGCCGGTCATCATGGTCGGCCCCGGTACGGGCGTCGCGCCGTTCCGAGGCTTCCTGCAGGCGCGCAGCGCGATGCGGCAGGCAGGGACGGAGCTGGGGGAAGCCCATCTGTATTTCGGCTGCCGGTGCGAGAGCGACTACATTTACCGCGAGGAGCTGGAGCAGTACGAGCGGGAAGGCATCGTGAAGCTGCACACCGCATATTCGCGGGCCGAAGGAACGCCGAAGACGTATGTGCAGCACTTGATGAAAGAGAATGCGGCGGAGCTGATCGCCCTGCTGGACCAAGGCGGGCGGCTGTATGTATGCGGCGACGGAAGCCGGATGGCGCCGGACGTGGAAGAGCAGCTGCAGCAGGCTTACGCGAATATTCACGGGGTAAGCCCCGACGAAGCCCGGAAGTGGCTGGACAGCCTGCAAACGGACGGACGTTACGCCAAAGACGTCTGGGCGGGAATTTAGCGGGCACCGTTTCAATTGAACGGGACCGCCCCGAATAAAAATACAGAACGCCTCCGCAAGCGGGTAAAACCGCCGGCGGAGGCTTTTTGTCTGCCGCTTTTGCAAGCGCAAAAGGAAGAGAGGGCGCACGGGGCGCGTCCTTTTTTAGTCCCGTCTCCTTATTTCGCCGCTACGTCTGTTCTTACTACGCCCACGTCCGAGGCATTGATGGCGAATGCATTGCCGCCTTGTCCCGTATGAGCTCTGGCCGATTGCTTAACGTTTACCGTGTTGTGAGTCGTTTTTACTTTGGTGAATTTCACTTTTGTGTCTTTCCCATGCCGGTGTTTCCTCCCTTGTTTAGACATGTTTGCACCCCCTTTCCCAGCGATGATCCCTTAACGTTTTTTACCTTTTTTAAATACTTTCACATGGACGGCGTTGCTTGCCAGCGCATTTCCGGCGTGTGTCTTGGCGATGGCGGACTGAAAGATCTGGATGACAAGAAACTTGTTTTTGCCCACTTTATAGGTATAGGATTTGCTTTTCGTGTGAACCAAGGGATACGGCCTCCTTATCCGGTAAGTTATCCCTAACATATGAAAAATGACGGACTAGAGAGGCGGCAGATGTCAGAGTCAATTAGCGGGTTCGCGGAAAATAGCGGCAGTTGCCGACAGGCATGCAAAAGCTTCCTCGTTTTCATGGAAGTAAAGATAGGAAAGCGGAAGCTTTTAAGGTAAGCTTAAGCTAGCGGAAATGACCTTCCAAATGACCCTGAAAGGAAAAAACGGAATTCATGGAACTCTCAGACATCTTGTCCTATGTAACAAATGAAGACAATTTAAAAAATCTGCTCGAACAATACCGGTCGCTCGGTCCGTTTCCGGGTATTTTGCTTACCTTCCTGAAATCGTTTGTCCCGCCTCTGCCGACTTTGCTCATTGTCGGGGTAAACGCGGCGGTTTACGGGCTGTGGGCCGGTTTTCTGTACTCTTGGATCGGAATCGTCAGCGGATGCCTCGTCACCTTCCTGATCGTCCGAAAAATCGCCGGTCATCCGTATCTCGAAAGGCTGGCCCGCAAGCCGAAAATCGCAAGAACGACGAAGTGGATCCGGAGGAACGCTTACAGCTACGTTTTTCTGCTGAGCCTGTTTCCGGTCGGTCCGTTCGTGGTCATTAACATAGCGGCCGGACTTGCCGGCATGCGCCTTCGTTCTTTTCTGATGGCCGTTCTGATCGGCAAAGGCATTATGGTGTTCACCGTTTCGTATATCGGTTACGATGTGGCCAAATATATCGAGAATCCGTACCAGCTGCTCTATGTCGTCCTGTTCGTCGCCGTATCGCTGATCGTCAGCAAAAAGATAGAGAAGCGGTTTTCATCCGGTCAAAGGGTGGAGCTGGAATAGGTTTGAGACCTGATGGACGCCCGTTATGTGGGGCTCCTCATCCTTACGCTGCCTGGCTTCTGTTAAGCTTGTCCTTCTTCCGCCTCCGGATAATGTTCCGGCCGCCCGCATATGTATGAAGGAATGAAGGATACGGAACGGGGAGAGGAGCTTGACTAGTGAGCGGATACGGTTATAGGGCCGGCCCGGCGAGTTATCACAAAAGTTCCGGCATGCCCAATCTTGCCTTTAACGTAGGCGATAATGTGCTGTATAAACGCAACGAAGACAATGTGGCGTATGAAGTCACCTCAACTCAGCTTCCGCCCATGACGGGTGGGGCTTTTACGGATCTGCGGCTCGGCAGGGGACATATCCGCGAGCCTCACTGGCATCCGAACGCATGGGAGCTTCATGTCATCGTATCGGGGGAAGCCGAGATTTCGGTGATGTGTCCCGACAATCCCCGGCTCGTGAACTACCGCGCGAAGGAAGGGCAGGTCGTTTTCGTCCCCACAGGCTGGTGGCACTGGATTACCCCCGTTTCCGAGAAGGTGCATCTGCACGGTTTTTTCAATCATGATCAGCCCGAAACGGTTTACGGCTCCGATATCCTGCGGCTGACACCGCCGGAAGTACTGCAGAACGCCTACAATGTCAACGCGGCTCTCGCCGGCAAAGCCCTCGCGCCGATCACGGAATCGGTCCGTATCGGCCCGCCGGTCTCTGTGCACAGCGAACCGGGAAAACCGGCCAACCCGGGCCAGCCCTATTTCGGTGAGAAAAAGAAAACCTAGTGCAGGGGCCGGTTTTTCGTATAAAAGCTTTCCGCACTCTTTCCGAGGCGGGAGGCTTTTTGTATAATGATCTCGGCATGCCTGAAGGGGGAAACAGCATCAATAGAGCACGAGGACGACGCGTACGCGGGCCGTTCCTTGGCGAACCGGGCCTGACGGATTCCGGCTGCTGCCGCAGCGGACCGGAACAGTGCCGGACTGCCCGCCGGTCTCCCGGTCGCGGCCGCGCTTTTTTGCTGGAGCGCAGATGCTCGCCATGACGGGAATGCTGCGAGAATCTTCCCCGTGCCGTGCGGATGAACCTTCGGGAAAGCTTGCGGCTCTGCCGATTGCAGTTCAATGACTGTTAGGAGGAACGAGAATGCCCGGAGCGATTTTTAAAGAAAACGTGAAGAAAGAAACGGGAATTTCCTGGGACGAATGGGTCGTGGAGCTCAATCGTTCCGTGAACGAGCTTTGGTCGCACGAACAGATCAAGGATCACATTCGCAAGTCTCACGAGGTCTCGGAAGAGTGGAGCGAATGGCTGGCTGCCATGTACGCCCCTTGTCTGGGAAGGACACCCGTCGGTGTGACGAAAGATGCAGGCGTTCAGATCGGTGTAAGAAAAACGGTTGCGATGTCTCCTCAGCAAGCCTGGAATTATCTGACTTCGAGCCGGGGATTGGCGCTGTGGATCGGAAACGTGTCCGCCTTTCCTCTTGAGAGAGGAGCGGAATTTTCCTCCGCCGAAGGAGTTACGGGAAAGCTTGCTTCGGTCGTTCCGTTCCGGAAGCTGCGGATGACTTGGAAGCGTAAAGAGTGGACGAGCCCTTCTCGGCTCCAGCTTACTATAACGGCCGCAAAGTCGGGTGGAACCACGATTTCCATTCATCAGGAAATGCTCGACGATGTGTATATGCGTGAAATGATGAGACGGGAGTGGGAATCCGTGCTGAACCACATTCGTGAAATAGGGACGCGTGAACCCGGATAAGTCCGGCGGTCTTTGAAAGTCGGGAATGGAATGGTTGTGCCGCCAAAGGATACAAGAGTAAAAACATTTTCCAAAACGTACCAAAAGGATGTAAAATGTAGAAAACGGATTCACCATTCCAACTCTGTTCAAAGGCGGTGCGGACATGAAACTGAACCATCTTAATCTGACGGTTACGGACGTCCAGGCGTCCCAGGCTTTTCTGGAAACGTATTTCGGTTTGAAAACCACCGGCACGCGCGGCAGCGGATTCGCAGTTTTGTCCGATGACGGCGGAGCGGTCCTGACATTGATGAAAGGCTCGGAAGTCAGCTATCCGAAAACGTTTCATATCGGTTTTATACAGGACAGCGAAGAAAAAGTGAACGAGCTTAACCGGCGCTTCAAAGAGGACGGATTCGACGTGGAACCTCCTCAAAGACTGCACGGCTGGACATTTTATGTGAAAGCCCCGGGCGGCTTCGTCGTCGAGGTGCTGAGCTGACAGCCGCCAAGGAGGATTTGTTCAAATTGGATATCCGCTACAGTCATTCCAACGAAATCAACAAAGTCGAGCTCCGGGAGCTTTTCCTGTCCGTAGACTGGGAATCGGGCAAGCATCCCGACGAGCTGCACCAGGCGATTCTGAACTCTCACTCGGTCGTAACCGCCTGGGACGGAGAAAAGCTGGTCGGGCTGGTTAACGCTCTTTCCGACGGAGTGATGACGGCGTATTTTCATTACATGCTGGTAAGGCCGGATTACCAGAACCGCGAGATCGGCAAAGAGCTGATGACCGCGATTCTCGGCAAGTACAGGGAATACAAAACGAAAGTACTGATTTCTTACGAGGGGGCGGAATCCTTTTACCGTGCACTGGGATTCCGGCCCGAGCAGGGAACTGTTCCGCTTTATATTTCCGAATTGGTTTAAGGGAACTAGAAATAAAACCAAGTTGACAGCTTGGAAAAATATGTTATAAGATATGGAAATAACGGCTTCTTCCTGCCCGGTGCGGGGTTGCACAGCATGAATTTCCTATCCAGACAGCCTCGGGCAGATCCCTTAGGGACAGCCGTACGGCTGTTTTTTTATGTACACAGGAGGTGGGGGATTCATTCAAACCGGTACAAGCACACTTTTAATCCGTGTTATCCGGTGTGAATAGAAGGTTAAAATTTAGGAGGAGTATTGTGCATCTCGATACGGACTTTATGTGGAAGCATTTGCCCGATTTTATTAAAGCTGCGGGGGAAACGCTCAGAATAGGAGGCACTGCCGTCTTATTTTCCCTTCTTGTGGCCGTCTTTCATTCGTTTATTTTGTATTTCCGCATTCGTCCCCTGACCTGGGCGGTCCGGGTGCATATCGAATTAGCGAGAAACACCCCGCTGCTTATTCAGTTGTTTTTTCTGTATTTCGCCCTGCCGCAGCTGGGAATTAAACTTTCCGTCATGACGACGGTTTTTCTTGCGATGACCTTCCTGGGAGGCGGATATTTTACGGAGGTTTTCCGTTCCGGAATAGAAGCCGTAGACAGATCCCAGTCGGAATCCGGGCTTGCCGTCGGGCTTTCGAGATGGCAGTTGTTCCGGTATGTCGTCCTGCCGCAGGCTCTGCGGATTTCCGTCCCGTCTTTAGCGGCGAACGTTATCTTTCTGCTGAAAGAAACGACGGTCGTGTCCGCGATTGCGGTCCCGGAGTTGCTTTACACGACGACCAGCTATATCTCGCTCTACTACAAAACCTACGAGATGCTTCTGATGATGACACTCTGCTATCTCGTTATATTTCTGCCCCTGTCCTTTCTGCTCGGTTATCTGGAAAGGAGGTTCCGCCATGGCGCTTTCGGCTTATGAGCTGCTGGCCAGAAGCCTTCCCCAGCTTGGTGAAGGGCTGTGGGCAACGCTAAAAATCTCGCTTTTGACTATCGTGTTCAGCGTGATCCTCGGAACCGGCTTCGGGGTGCTCCGGACTTCGCGCCGGTTTGTGCCGCGTCTGCTGTCCGGAACGGTTCTGGAGCTGGTCCGCAGCGTTCCGATCCTGGTCTGGCTGTTTTTCTTCTTTTTCGGGCTGCCGATCCTTTTCGATGTTCATCTTTCCGCATTCGGCTCCGCGCTGCTTGTACTGTCTCTCTGGGGAATGACGGAAATCGGAGAAATTGTCCGGGGAGCCCTGCAATCTCTGTCCAAAGGGCAAACGGAGGCGGGAAAGTCTCTGGGGCTGAGCGGTCCTCAACTGCTGGTTTATGTCCTGCTCCCGCAGGCATTGAGGCGTATGGTCCCGCCTGCTATCAACGTGTTTACGCGGATTGTCATGACAAGCTCCCTGACGGTGCTGGTCGGAGTGACGGAGCTGATTAAATCGGGCCAGCAGATCATAGAACGCCATTACACGCTTTCTTACGCCTCGGTTGTGATTTACGGCCTTATGGCGCTGCTGTATTTTGCCTTATGTTACCCGCTGTCGGTGTTTTCGCGCAGACTGGAAAGAAGATGGGCCGGCTAGCTGCCGCCTGCCGGCCGGAAAGGAGGCTGTTATGGGGGAAGCGCTCCTGCAGCTTAGGCAAGTGGAGAAATCGTTCGACGGGCACCGGGTGCTCAAAAGCATCGATCTGGACGTCGCGCCGGGAGAGGTCGTCGTCATTCTGGGACCCAGCGGATGCGGCAAAAGCACGCTGCTTCGCTGCTTGAACGGGCTCGAACCGATACAGGGCGGGACTCTTTTGTTTAAAGGGGAAGATCCCGGTGCCGGAAAAGTACCGTGGCGGGCGACCCGCCAGAAAATCGGCATGGTTTTTCAAAGCTATCATCTGTTCCCGCATATGACGGTGCTCGACAACATTTTGCTGGGACCGCTTAAAGTACAAAAGCGAAACCGCCGTGAAGCGGCCGCGGATGCGGAAAAGCTGCTTGCGCGCGTCGGCCTGCTGGATAAGAAGAACGCGTATCCCCGGCAGCTATCGGGCGGCCAGCAGCAGCGGATCGCCATCGTCAGGGCGCTCTGCATGCGGCCCGAGGTGATGCTGTTCGACGAAGTCACGGCGGCTCTCGATCCCGAGATGGTGAAAGAAGTGCTGGAGGTGATGCTGGACTTGGCCCGGGAGGGCATGACGATGCTTATCGTGACTCACGAGATGAGATTTGCGCGGGCGGTGGCCGACCGGATCGTCTTTATGGACGAAGGTGAAATTCGTGAAATCGCACCGCCGGAAACTTTTTTCAACAGCCCTCAAAGCGGCCGCGCGAAACGGTTTTTGAATCAGTTTTTTGAATTGGAGACGGGTAAAGGGAGAGAAGAAGCATGATAAAACGATTAGCCGTATGGACAGCGGTCGTCCTGCTTGCGGGAGTATTGGCCGCTTGCGGAGCCGTCAAAGATCCGAAAGACGCTTCGGGAAGTGGGGCCAAACCGGTATCGGCCGGAGAAAAAGACGGTGGAAGCATTCAGAAAATCAAAGACCGGGGCAAGCTGGTCGTGGGCGTTTTTACGGACAAGCCCCCGTTCGGCTTTACCGATGACAAAGGGAATAAGATCGGCTTTGACAGCGATCTTGCCAAGCGTTTCGCGAAAGATCTGCTCGGAGACGAATCGAAGATCGAATTCGTGACGGTCGAGCCCGCCAGCCGCATCCCGTTTCTGCAAAGCGACAAGGTGGATCTCATCGTGGCGAATATGACGGTGACCGACGAGCGTAAGGAAGCGGTGGATTTTACGAATCCGACGATGAAAGTTGCGACGCAGGTGCTCGTGTCCGAGAAAAGCGGACTGAAGACGCTGGCCGATCTGAAGGGCAAAAAAATCATCGTCACGAAGGGAACGACCGCCGATCTCTTCTTGACCAAAAACCGCCCGGACGTGCAGCTGGTGAAGTACGAAAAAAATACGGAGTCCCTGCAGGCGCTCAAAGACGGACGCGGGGACGGCTATGCCCAGGACAACTTCGTTCTCTTCGCCTGGTCCCGCCAGAACCCCGGCTTCACGCTGATTCCCGAAAAGCTGGAGAAAGAAGCGCCTATCGCTCCGGCGGTCAAGAAAGGAAATACGGAGCTCCGGGATTGGGTGAACAAGGAGCTTGAAACGCTCGGGCAGGAGAAGTTTCTGCTTCAGCTTTACGACAAGTACGTCAAAGAAGAGCTCGGCGCAAATACCGATCCGAACGACGTCATTACAGAAGGCGGCAAGCTTTAAACGGCGTATTCGGCAAAACATCCCCTCTTGTGTATATAGAGAGGGGGTGTTTTTTTGCGCTTGCCGGGCATGTGCGGCCGTTTGTCTTGGCTTTTGAGGTCCCGTTGATTATCATAGACGCAGGGAAAGCAGTAATTACGGAGCAGTCCGCAAGGGGGGGAACCGCGTGTCGCCGAGAAATGTGGAACGGGATTTACGCGTCAGGGAAGAACGGACCGGGCTTATTCTGGATTCGGCCATTACAGTCATTTCGGCGAAAGGGTTCGGAGCCGCAAGCATCAGCGATATCGCCAAAGCGGCCGGGATCAGTATCGGCACGATGTACCATTATTTCAGCTCCAAAGACGAGATTTTCGCCGAAGTGTTAAAACGCGGGCAGCTCGATTACGGGAAGAGAGCGGCGGAACTCGCCGACGAGCAGACGATGCCGCCGCTTCTTAAGCTGCACGAATTCGCCGCGGGATGGCTTGCCAACCCGATCAATTGGGCGTACACGATCATGCTGCAGAGCGCGCGGACGACCGAAACCGTGCCTGCGGAGATCAGACAGGCGGTCACAGACCGGTTTACGGCCAATCTTAAGCCGATCGCGCGCATCATGGAGGACGGGCAAGGCCGGGGGGAGATTAGGGCCGGAGATCCGCTCCAGCTCGCTTTTTATTATGTGAGCTTGATTCAAGGTCTGACCCTGCAGAGGGCGCCGGGTTTCGAAATCCCCGTTTCCATCGAGGTAGACACGCTGATCCGTTTTTTTGAAGCGTAATTTAATTCCGATCTATCCGATAGGAAAAAAGTATTGACAATCCGGTTTTCTGCCTGATAGAATTCGGGTAACAAACCGAATCTAAATTCAATTTGTGAAATCAGCAAACCGAATAACTACCTTTTACGCACTCGACCAGACAGCTGGAGATTGGCGGCGGGCAAACAAGCGGGGAAGACACCTGCTTATGACCTGCGGCCATTTTTTTATTCTCTAATACCAATTAAACTGATCGGTTTTGTTATTTAAGGGAGCGTTACCTGTCCAAGCAATCTTTGGTGTTTAAGCACGTATCCCGCCGATTTCCGGAGCGTTACGACATTTCAGGAACTGCGCCGGAACGTGCCGCAGGTGTTCGAGAAAGAGAAGGGGCCCAAGCCGGATGGGTGGAGGAGCTAAATGAAAAGGGTAAAATTTACAATCGATATACATACGGAGGAGAGAAAGATATGAAAACATGGACAACGGCGCTGGTTCTGCTCGTAACGGTTATGTTCGCGGCCGGGTGCGCGCAGAAAGACCAGGCGGCTCAGGCCGATAACGGAGGCAAGCGGGATTACAAGGGGCTGACCCTCAAGCTGGGCGTGCAGGGAAGCGGAGGCATGTATGCCAAAGCGAGGGAAGAGCAGTGGTTCGAGAAAGCCTACGAGCCGCTGGGCGTAAAAGTCGAGTGGGCTGAATTTCAAAGCGGCCCGCCGATGACGGAAGCGATGGCCTCGGACAAACTGGATTTCGCTTCTCTAGGCAATATGCCGGTCATTGCGGCACAATCCGCCGGAATAAAGTTCGAGATCATTTCCCAGATACTGGACGGCAAACGGAATACGGCCATTATAGTTCCGGCGGACAGCCCGCTGAAAGATATCCGGGATTTAAAGGGCAAGAAGGTTGCCGTCACGAAAGGCAGCAACGCCTATAATCTGCTGACCCGCGGACTTCACGATGCGGGGGTTAACCCTGCGGACGTTCAAGTCATCCAGCTGCAGCCGAACGAAGCGCAGCCTGCCTTCGATTCGGGCAAGGTCGATGCCTGGGTGACCTGGGATCCTTATATAACCGTCAACACCTTGACAGGCAAAGGAAAAGTGCTTGCCGAAGGCGAGACGCTCGGCGTTCTGGCCCCGTCCTTTGTCATCGTGCGCAAAGAGATTGCGGATAAATATCCGGAGCTGGCTACCGTCTATTTGACCGTTCTGGAGAAAGCGAGGCTGTGGGAAGAGAAAAACTCCGCGGAAGCTCAGAAGCGGTATGCGGCGGATTACAAAATCCCCGAAGCGGTCGTCGGCGGGATGCTGGCGCGTTCGAAATCGATCAACATTCCGGTCAGTGAGGCTACCGCTGCGGAGCTTCAGAAAACGGCCGATTTTCAGGAATCGGCGGGAACGATCCGCAAGAAGATTAAAGTGGCCGACGCCGTGAACAATACCTTTATCGAAGAGGCTCTCAAAGCGGCCTCTGCGGCAAACTAACACCCGAAGGAGAGGTGCTGCACATGCTTTCGGCGAGTACCCGAAACAAACTTATGAACGGCGGGCGGACCGGGAGCACGACACCGGACCGGAAAACGAGGCGGAGAACTCCTCTTGCGGCCAACCGGTTCATCGGATTCCTGCTTCCTCTGAGTCTGCTTGCCGTCTGGCAGAGTGCCGGATCAGCCGGATGGCTGAACCCGATCCTCCTGCCGTCCCCTTTCGATATACTCGGTGAATTCGGAGCGATGCTGGCCAGCGGGGAGCTGCTCCGCAACCTGGGAGTCTCGGCATGGAGAGTGCTGTGCGGCTTTCTGCTGGGAGGAAGCCTCGGACTTGCGGCGGGTCTTTGGGTCGGATTTTCGTACAAGGCGGAAAGACTTCTGAATCCCACGCTGCAAATGCTGCGCACGCTGCCGCATCTGGCGATCGCGCCGTTGTTCATTCTCTGGTTCGGTTTCGGAGAAGAATCCAAGCTTCTTCTGATTGCAAAAGGCTCTTTTTTTCCGCTGTACATTCAAACCTTCCTGGGCATACGTTCGGTAGACAATAAATGGTTCGACGTGGCCAGAGTGCTTGAGTTCAGCCGTTTTCAGATGATTGCCAAACTGATTATGCCCGCATCTCTGCCCAACATCCTGCTCGGCACCCGGCTGTCGCTCGGCGTCGCATGGCTGGGGCTCGTCGTTGCCGAGATGATGGGCTCCAGCACAGGCATCGGATTTATGATCAACGATGCCCGTTCCATGTCGCTCACGACGGTTATGTTCGTCGGGATTATCGTATTCGCGGTAATGGGCAAGCTTTCCGACTCGCTCGTCCTACTCGCCGAACGCAGGCTGCTTCGCTGGAGAGACAGCTTTTCGGGAGAGGGGGGATGAGGGTGGTGGAATCCGTATCCGTTAAAAAGTCTGCCGCAACGCTTCGGGGCAAAGCGGCTCCGAAGGTGTACGGCAGGACGGCCAAAGATTTGGGCTGGCTCGGTGTGTTCCCGTCCTGGACGCACGGTCTGCTTGTCCCGATCGTCCTGCTGGCGGTATGGCAGGCGGCCGGTATGAGCGGACTGGTCGGCAAGGAGCAGCTGCCGGCGCCATCGGACATTGCCCGGCGTTTCGCCGAGCTTGGCTTGAGCGGCGAATTGCTGGAGCACATCGGCGTGAGCTTCGTGCGGGCCGCTGGCGGCTTCGCGCTTGGAGCGCTTGCCGGACTTCTCGTGGGATTGTTCACGGGAATCGGCAAACTGATCGAACGGACGCTGGACCCTTCGCTTCAAATGCTGAGGACGGTGCCGCTGCTTGCTTTGATTCCGCTGTTTATCCTGTGGTTCGGAATCGGGGAATTCAGCAAAATTCTGATGATTTCGCTTGCCGCTTTTTTTCCGGTCTACCTCAATACGTTCACGGGAATCCGGAGTGTGGATTCCAAGCTCTATGAGGTGACCCGCATTTTACAGTATTCGCGCGGCCGGCAGCTGACGAAACTCATTATTCCTTCCGCGCTGCCTCATATTTTGCTGGGTCTGCGTCTGGCCATGGGCGTTTCGTGGCTGGTGCTTGTTTTCGCCGAACTGATGGGAACGAGCGCGGGCATCGGATACATGATCGAGGATGCCCGGACGTATTCGAATACGGATATCGTATTCGTCGGAATCATTCTGTTCGCGCTCGTCGGTTCTTTATCCGACCTCGCGGTCCACGCGCTGGAGAAACGCTGGCTGGGCTGGCGGGATACGTTCAAGGGTTAACGCAGCCTATAATTTAGAGGAGGTTGAAAGCCGATGTCTAAACGCACGGACCAGCTCCATCTGGGAGCTTTCATTTATTATGCCGGCCACCATCATGCGGGCTGGCGCCATCCCGGATCCGGGGTGGAGGGGATGTACGACTTCGACTTGTACCGCTCCATCGCCGAAACGGCTGAGCGCGGCAAGTTCGACATGATTTTTTTCGCGGATTTATTGTATGTGCAGCATGTGGATATGGCGGCTTCGGGTATGCTGGACCCCATCACGCTGCTGTCGGCTCTGGCCGCCGTTACGAAACGGATCGGCCTTACGGCGACCGTATCCACGACCTATAATCATCCTTACAATGTGGCACGGAAGTTCGCGTCGCTCGACTATATCAGCAAAGGAAGGGCGGGCTGGAACATTGTGACTTCCCAGCTCGATATCGAAGCCCACAACTACGGTCTGCCGAAGCATCCCGATCATGCGCTTCGCTACGAGATGGCCGAGGAATTCGTCGAAGCGGTCACCCGGCTGTGGGACAGCTGGGAAGACGATGCGCTTGTGCTGGACCGGGAAGCGGGAATTTATGCCGATCCGGGCAAAGTAAAGGCGGTCGATTACCGGGGAAAATGGTTCTCCAGCAAAGGCCCGCTGAACGTTCCGCGTCCGCCGCAGGGGAACCCGGTCCTTATCCAGGCGGGCTCGTCCCCGCAGGGGCAGGAATTCGCTTCCCGTTACGGCGAGGTCATTTTCACCGCGCAGCAGTCGCTGGAGGCGGCCAAAGCGTTCTATGCCGCCGTCAACGGCAGGCTGTCCGGAGCGGGCAGAAAGCCGGGCAGCCTGAAAATTATGCCGGGAATCTCTCCGATTCTCGGATCGACGGTTGAGGAAGCCCGGCGGAAAGAGCGGGAGCTGACGGATCTTATCCCGACGGAGCTTGCCGTCATGGCTCTGTCGGGCATGGTCAGCCACGATCTGTCGGCTTATCCGCCGGACGGCCCGCTCCCCGATATTCCCGATCCGGTGGAGAAATCCAACGGGATGAAAAGCCGCGTCCAGCTTATTATGGATACCGCCCGCACCGAAGGGCTTTCCATCCGGGAACTGGGACAGCGGATTCTTGGCGCCCGGGGGCACTTGCAGTACGTCGGCACGCCGGAGGGGCTCGCGGACCTCATGGAACAGTGGTTCCAGGAGAAGGCATGCGACGGTTTCAACGTGATGGGGCCTGTCCTGCCGGGGGATCTTGAGACGTTTACCGACGAGGTGGTGCCGATTCTGCAGCGCCGGGGACTGTTCCGTACGGAATACAGCGGAACCACACTGCGGGATCACTTGGGCCTGGAGCGGGCCGAAGCCGGACATTTCGGCAGACGTGATGCGGCGGAAGCCGGCTTGATCGGATAGGAGGAAGGCGTCCTCCTCCGAAGTACCGGCATTCCAGTTAAAGGCCGTTTCCTTATGCGGGAAACGGTCTTTAAATTGGCATAAAATCAGGTTTTTCTATAAAAGTCATTAAAAACCTCAATAGATAAAAATTGCTACTTTCTGATAAAATGATAGGGAAACCACCCGTTCTACTAGAGAGGTGATAGATACGTTTGCCGGCGGAAGCGGTAAACCACGGATTTCGGTGTGACAAATCGAGAGAGAAGGATGGGAGAAAACTATGAAAAAATTGACTTACCTGACGACGGCGGCTTTTCTGGGACTGAGCCTGATCGGCGGTTTCGGCGTTTCTACGGCAGAGGCGGCTCAAACGACGTCTACGACCACCCCCAAAAATGTGGCGGCGGGAGGCACCATAACGGCAAGCGCCGAATTTGCGCCGACCCAAACCAAGGAAAGCGCATTCGACCAGTCTATTTATACAAAATGGCTTACGTTCAGCTCCACAGGCTGGATTCAAGTCCAACTCGATACGGCGAAGACAGTTACCTCTTACTCGATTACGGCCGCTGAAGATTATCCCGAAAGAGACCCGAAAAACTGGATATTGAAAGGCTCCAATGACGGATTGAACTGGACCGATCTCGATACCCGGCAGAATGAAGCTTTTACATATCGCTATCAGACAAAATCCTACCCGTTAGCGAACGCGTCCTCTTTTAAATACTTTAAATTTGACAACATTACAAACCATTCGGGCGGAATCCTCCAGGTCTCGGAAATCAAATTATTCGACGGCTCCGTCGATACTTGGACCAAGATTAAGCCGTCCGTTACGGCCAGCGCTGAAAATACGCCTAGCGAAGGCAAAGATAATCTGGTAGACGGAAACGAAGTGACCAAATGGCTGACATTCAATGCCACGGGCTGGCTGAATTTCGATTTCGGCAAACCAGTCACGATCGACGGCTACGCGCTTACGGCCGCTAACGATTTTGCCGAACGCGATCCCAAGAGCTGGGTGCTTCAGGGGTCCAACGATAACGCCACCTGGACGAACCTGGATACCAAAAGCAATGAATCATTCAGACTCCGGCATCAGCGGAATCATTATCTTCTGAACGGCAGCAATACCGCTTATCAATACTACCGGCTGAACAACATTACCAATCACAGCGGAGGCATTCTGCAGCTCTCTGAAGTCGAATTCACGCGCAAGGACGACATGTGGCGTGGGGTGGATCCGGTTATCGAGATTCAAAATCTTGACGCCGCAGGCAACGGTCAGCTGTTCGACCAGGCACTGCCTAACGCCACGGAAGATATTCGGGTTATCATTCGCAAAGTAAATGAACTGCTCTATAATAATCCGGGCGAGCTGCAGGGAGGCGTGCGGAAGATCAAGGTTACGATCGAAGACGTTCCCGGAGTGGCTTGGGCGTCGGGCGACCACATCCAGAAAACAGTCGGTTTCAGCTCCCGGTTTTTGCGTGATATCGCGAACAATCCGAACAAATCGGTGCGTGACGAAATTATCGGCGTCCTTTACCACGAGCTTACTCACTGCTACCAGTACGACGACAACCGGTACGCCGACAAAAGCGAAGGCGGTCTCAGCTACATGGTCGAGGGTCTGGCCGATACGGTCCGTTTTACAGTCGGTTATCATGACCGCTACAGCATGACCAAGGGCGGAACGTGGCAGGACGGCTACGGCATTACCGGCAACTTCTTCCGCTGGATCGAGGAAAAGAAAAAGCCCGGATTTATCCGCCAGCTGAACGCGAGCCTGACTCCGTTCGACGGTCAGGACTGGACAGAAGCCAAAATCCAGGAGCTGACAGGCACGAACGTAAATACGCTTTGGACGGAATATCAGGCAACACTTCCCAACTAAGCGCTGAAAATATTCCACTTGTAAAGGCTGCCGGTTTTCCGGCAGCCTTTCTTTTTTGGCAAAATGGTGTCCGCTTATATGAGCATGTAGAACCGTCCCAATGCAGAAGATGATTTTAGAGGGCTGTCATCCGGGGACGGACTCTGCAAAAGGCAAGAGGGAGACAGACCTGTTTCGGGCCTATGTTAACCGGGACACTGCGTGCCGGTATCGTTAAAAAAAGTCGTTCCTGCCGCCGGCCGCCGGCTCTGAAAACATTCCCACGTGTGAAGAGGAGGGAGTTTTTAACTTGGAGAAAATAACCGTTACTCTGATGATATAAAAAGAAAAGAAACATTTGTATCATGTTCTTGTATATTATGTAATATGAGGTATAATATGAGGTGTATTTTCGGCCGTATGCACCCGGTTCCATGTTCCAGCCGAATAGCTGTGGCCATGCAGCTTATGTACCGGCTGTTTTGAAATCGCTTACGCATACAGCCGTTATCGTAAAGAGGCGCGCAGGCTTTAATGCAGCAAGCACGCCCACCTGTGAAAGGAGGAGGATGCAGGGGTATCGCCAGGAATATCCTTACCGCTGCCCGTTCATGATCCAGTTTAATCCGGTCCCAGAGCCGGCATTTGTTAAAATGGTTTCATTTTCATTGCCCATTAAAAGGAGGAATTTATAGTGACCACTCGTTTGCCCTATCAAGGGATGATCAAGATGCTTGCGGCCGGAGCCATGATGCTCGTGCTGTCTATCGCCATGCTTCTTCTGCTGGAAAATAAAGCTTCCGCTCACGGGTATGTCAGCAACCCGTCAAGCCGTGCGGCTCTTTGCGCAAGCGGAGTGAACAAAAACTGCGGTCTCATTATTTATGAGCCATACAGCCTGGAAGCGCTCAAAGGTTTCCCGGTTGCCGGACCTGCCGACGGTAAAATCGCAAGCGCGAACGGACTGTTCGCACCGCTCGACGAGCAGTCGTCCACACGCTGGACGAAAGTAAACCTCAGCCCGGGCCCGACGACTTTCAACTGGACGCTGAAAGTTCCGCATGCGACGTCCGCCTGGAAATATTACATTACGAAGCAGGACTGGAATCCGAACGCGCCTCTGACCCGCGCTTCCTTCGACCTGACGCCTTTCTGCAACGTGCCGTACAAGGGACAACCTTCCGGTTCGTACTCCGACACATGTAACGTTCCGAGCAGAACAGGCTACCAAGTTATCCTTGCCGTATGGGAAATCGCAGATACGGCTAACGCTTTCTACAACGTGATCGACGTAAACTTCGGCGGCGGCTCCCCGGGTACTCCCGACACGTCCGCTCCGACTGCGCCTGCGGGCCTGACGGCTTCCAAAGTTGCCGCTACAAGCGCTACCGTATCCTGGACGGCGTCTTCCGACAATGTCGGTGTAGCCGGCTACCGGATCTATAACGGTTCCACTCAAATCGGCACGACCAGCGGTGCGCTCAGCTTCAACCTGACGGGGTTGACGGCGAATACGGCCTACGCCATTACGGTCAAAGCCGTTGACGCTGCCGGCAATGTATCGGCTGCAAGCAACACAGCCAGCTTCACGACCACTGTCGGCACGACTTACCCGGCTTGGAACGCTTCAACCGCTTACCCGGGCGGAAGCAAGGTTACGCATAACGGCGTAAACTACGAAGCCAAATGGTGGACGCAAGGCGAAACACCAAGCAGCAGCTCCGGTGTCTGGAAAGTAATTGCTTAACAGACACGACTGATCGTTTAACCTAAGATGACTTCCGGATATCCGGAAGTCATCTTTTTTTGTCGGGGAAGCACCGGAACTTACGGGAGGTATGTTATACGAGATACGCAATATGCAGATACGCAGATACGCAGATATGCGGCAAGCCGGCTACCGCAGGCAGCCTGGCTGCCGAAGGACATGAGAAGCCCGGGCGTTCATCCGGATGAACGCCCGGGCTTTGTTGTTCCCTGCCGGAGAGAAAACCGGCAGGGGAATTTTTGCGGGTCGCGACCGCAGCAGAGGGGGGGTTCACGTTTGGCGGCCCGTTGTCCGTTGTCTTTCCGCACCGCGCGAAGGTCCGGGGCGCGTGCCCGGCGTCACATGACGGTAGTCGCTGCCGCTGCCCGACGGCAGGATTAGGAACGGATAACCGACACCGTGTCTCCGTTGTTGTTGGTCACATACACCCGGTGCGTTTTGGAATTGACCTTGAGATCCGACGGCCGTGCACCGACCGTAAGAGTCGTAATGACTTTATTCTTGAAACCGCTGATAACCGAAATGGTCCCTCTCGATAAATTCGGTGAAGCGTTGGCGACGAAAATGCGGTTTTTCTTTGTATCGATACCCAAAACGGACGGCTGGCTGCCGACTCCGACCGTGTCGATAACCTTCAGGTTTTTTCCGCTGATGACGGAAACCGTATTGCCGGACGAATTAGCGGTGTAAATCCGGTTGGTCCGGATGTTGACCTTGATATCGGCAGGAAACGCGCCTACCCGGATCGTTTTGATGACTTTGTTCGTTTTTCCATGGATGACAGAGACGGAGCCGCTGTTTGTGTTCGCGACATAGATCAGGTTGGTTACAGGGTTGATCGCGATAGTATCGGGGCCTGTGCCTACTTTAACCGTAGCGATGACTTTGTTGAGGCTTCCGTTAATGACGGAAACGGTGCCGGCGCTGTTGTTTGACACATAGATCCGGTTGGTGAACGGATTGACGGCTGCGAAAAACGGCGTGTCGCCCACTTTAACGGTGGTGACGACCGTGTTGGTCCGGCCGTTGATTACGGTAACCGAGTTGCTGCCCGCATTGACGGCATACACCCGGCCGGTTGCAAGGTTTAAGGCGATATCCGCGCCGTCCTTGCCGACGTTAACGGACGAAACAAGCCGGTTCGTGACACCGTTCACCAGACTCACACTTCCGGTAAATCCGCGGGGATTTGACGTTACCGCCGTGTTTAATGTGTGAACACGGTTTTTCCGGGCGTTGACCACCAGGTAATTCGGCGCGTTATCGATAGGGATCGTTTTGATGACGCGATTTGTAAGGCCGTTGATGACGGCCAGCGCATCCAGACTCCGGGTTACATATACCCGGTTCGTTTTGCGGTTAACGGCCACGTGCAGGGGAGAATTGACACGGATCGAAGCGATGACTTTCGGTAATTTTTTTCTCCGGTGAGGGATTGTTTTCAGCATGGAGCGCAGTCCTGCCTTTCTATAGGGAACTACGACACTCTATTCAAGATCAAGACGGCTGCTTATGCATATGCCCATGGGAGAAGATTTCAAGCTTGACTTTTTGCGGGTGGTTGACCGATTTTGGGGCTAACAAAGTGAAACGGATAGGAGTTGAATGTGAGCAAAAAAAGGAAGAGGAATCCAAGGAGGAGATGATCCGCTTCGAGAGCCGGACGGCTGCGGAAGACCGTAGGGAGCGGTTTTTTGGCCTTGTAGTCGTGTCGGAAAGAGAAGTCGGAAGTCTGCACGGGTCTTTTCACACAAAATTTCAGGATGCCGGAGCGGAAGAGGGGAAGTAAAGAAGTGTATATAAAAGTCGGAAGTTATCTCTTTTATTCGAAAGGCGAGTCTCTTATGGTTACAGTGTAGGCGCTTTCACAATCATTATTTTAGGAGGGAAATTATGAGTTCGAATAAAAAATGGCTTTCGATGGCACTGGGAGTGACCCTGATGGCGACGATACTTCCCCAGGCATACGGCGCCCAGGCTCAACCTGAAATGCGCAATCTTGCCAAAGGTGCGAAGTACGAATGGTCGGAAGCACCCCATTCCAGCTATCCGGATACGACCGGCAAGCTTACCGACGGAGTGATCGGCAGTGCCAATGTGACGGATCCGTCCTGGGTCGGAAGCTTGAATAAGCAGACCCGCGAGATTGTTTTAGACCTCGGCGAGGCCAAGTCCATTTCCAAGATCCGGGCGCATTTTTTGCAGGATTGGCCGGGCTCGGCGGTTCTTTTCCCTCTGACGGTCTCCATGTATGTGTCGGATGACAAGCAGAACTGGGGAACGGTTAGCCACAAAGCGACGGAGCATCTTTGGGTAGACGGCCCTCCCGTCGATCAGTTCTATACGTGGGACGGAACGAAGGACGGTATTCCGAATGCGGGCTCCGATGCGAAGATGGCCTACGCCCGTTATGTCAAAGTGGCGTTTTCCATGCATCCGAAGGCGTGGGAGTTTATCGACGAAATCGAGGTCTGGGGCGCCGACGGCAAAATCGAAGGGGCGAAGCAGGTGCCCGCGGAAGCATTCGATTATATGCAGCCCGGTGAACATACCGCCGGTATCCGCAACCTTTCCCTGGTATATAACGGTTACTACTCGGACGGGGTCAAAATGACGAAGGAAAAACTCGTTCCCGAGATCGGCTATGTGAACAAGGAAGGCAAGACTGTCGACTGGTTTTTTGACGGAGCGCTTGTCCTCGGCTTGCAGTCCCCGCAAGGACGCGATTTCGGGGAAGGGGGGGCACTGCTGACCGACTGGAACTGGTACCTGGATAAAACGTTTGCGGCTCAAGGGGACTTGGAGCAGTTGAACGAAGCGACGAAGGAAGTCGGCCAAAAGCTGGGACAGCCCGGCCACAAAACGAAAACGGTTATGATGATCCCGAATCCCGGTGAGTATACGACCGATTTCGGGGATATCGACGGAGACGGCATCACCGAGAATTTCAACGAGAGCGCGGTCGGCAAGGATAAAGCCGTCGCCAACCGGCAAAAGGTGATCCGCTGGTGGATCGACGAGGTCAGCCGCAAGTTCGAAGAGAAGAACTATTCGAACCTGGAGCTTTCCGGTTTCTACTGGCTGCAGGAGCAGATAGGAACAAGCAGCAACGGGCCGGATATACTGCGCTTCACAAACGGTCTCGTTCACGAGAAAGGGCTGAAGTCGTTCTGGATTCCCCATTTCCTGGCGTACAAAAGTTACATGTGGAAAGATGTAGGCTTTGACGCGGTCACTTTCCAGCCGAACTATTATTTCGAACCTCTGAACATAGACCGCCTGCAGGATGCGGCCGGAACGGCCAAACGGTTCGGAATGGGCGTCGAGCTTGAATTTGACGACCGGTTGCTGACCGATGCCGTATTCCGCGAAAGATTCCTGGAATACTTGGATGCGGGCGAACAGTTCGGCTATAAGGGAAACGCATTCAAGGCTTACTATAAAGGCAGCGGGCCTGTCATGGCCCAGGCGGCGGCAAGCTCCGATCCCGAGATCCGCGGCCTCTACGACAAGCTGTACGAGTTCACGAAAAACGGACCGGCAGCCGGCGGGGCTCCCGTCGCTTCGGACAGCGCGCTCAGCACTGCGCCGGATACGCCCGTCTCCGGTACATTACCGGCGGCCGATGAGGACGGCGATCCGCTGACTTACAGCATCGTGCGCAACGGTGCCAAGGGAAATGCCGCAGTGACGGACGCGTCCAAAGGAACGTTCACGTATACGCCGGGCAAGGGCCAAACGGGGACCGACACGTTTACGTTCAAAGCCAGCGACGGCAAGACGGATTCAAACATCGCCACGGTAACGGTGACGATCGCGGCGGGACAGACGGGCTGGCAGACCGTACTCACAGGCAGCGGAACGGTTCCGGCGGGAGAGAAGTTCTCCGTCACCTATGGGCTGACGGGAGGTTCGCAGGCGGTATATGCGCAGGATCTTAAAGTCGAATATGATGCCTCCTTTATGGAGTTCGTGTCCGCGAAGCCTGTTCTGGACGGACTTTCCCTCCTCGAAACCGACAAGAAAACGCCGGGACAGCTCCGCCTCCTGGTGGCCAGTCAAGGCGACAGCCATGCCGTGAATCGCCCCGCCAAGCTGCTGGAGTTTATCTTCCGCAGCAAAAAGGACAACCAGACGATCAAGGGAATCGTCTCTGTCACGAATGCGGTGCTGGGCGACCGCGAAGGCAAAGAAACGGAAGCTGCGCCGTCTTCGCTGACGGTACAAAATCCGGGATCGGTACCGGGTGATTACAATGGGGACGGTAAAGTGAGCGTCGGTGACCTCGCTATCGTGGCGGCACCGTACGGAAAAACGAAACAAAGCCCGGATTGGGACCAGTTCAAGCACCTGGATATCAAGAAGGACGGAAAAATCGACAATCAGGACCTCTCTGCCGTTGCGGGTAAAATCTTGAAATAACCGCCTGCCGGCCTCCGCTCTTTATCGCCTGCGGTGACTGCGTGCATGATTCAAGGCGTGCAAGAGTCACCGAAGTTTGCTCTTTAAGCATGCGCCGGGAACAAAAGTAGCCTCTGATTCCGCCTACTTCCTGCATACCGGCATATACGTACAGGAAGGCCTTTAGAAAAACCGCCCGCTTCCCTCGAAGGAAGCGGGCGGTTTTTCTGTATGAAGATGCAAGGGGGAGGTAGGCGGGGTTATTCCCGTTCCATCAAACCGGCTTCTTTGCATAGCTCCACGAGTTCGGATACGGCCCGAAACTGCTGCCGGTTTCTTTCGTGAATGCTCAGGAGAGCCTGTTCCGTCACTTTTTTCGCCTTCCCGATGCTCTGGTGTTCCACGGCTTGTACGATATCCTTCATTCGTTCCAGGAAATAAACCGTTCTGCGCAGCGTGCGGATCAGCAGAATCTGCCGGATATGCATGGGCGTAAAAATCCGGTATCCGTTGTCCGGATCTCTTCCCGGTTTGAGCAGTCCTTCCTTCTCCCAGTGGCGGATCGCGGAATCCTGGACACCGGTGAGAGAGGCGGCCTCGCCGATGGTCATCGCGCTTTTCAGCTTTTTGTTGGCCAGGATCGGCAGCTCGGGGTCCTGCAGGAGAGCGAGCGTATTGTCGGCCACCGTTTTTTCATGCTGGAGAACGGACTGCTCGCGGCTGACGAGCCAGAACGCGCTGTCCATATCGCCGTGCTGGATATGGCGCAGTACGTCGCAGCTGAGACCGACGCCGAAGGCGGGGAACATCGCGCGCAGACAGCGGAAATAAGCCAGGTGTAAGTTCGTGTACAGGCGGTACCCGTTAGCGGCCCGGTCCGGTGCGGGTACGACGCCCCACGATTCGTAATGGCGCAGTGCGCTCGTGCTGATGTTCAGCCTCCGGGCTATATCGATGGGCTTGTAATATTCCAAATCTCGAACCTTTCTCCGCCTGGAAAGCGGCGGGCTTTAACGTTCGTTCAGGACGATTTCCCGGAAGCTCCGGACACTTCGGCGAAAGACAGGCCCTTGGCCGCCAGAGCGGGGCGCAGCACTTCGATCCCTTTTGGCCCCATGCCGTGAAGCTGCAGGATCTCTTTCTCGGTAACCCGGGTCAGCTGTTCCAGACGCAGAAAGCCGGCTCCGGCAAGCGCGCGGAGAGCGGGCTTGGACAAGCCTGCGGGAAAATCGGATTCCGGTCCGGATGACGCAGTTTTTTTATTTGGTCCGTCAGGAAGATTAGTCGGCATAAGAATACCTCCTCTCCGTGAATAGGTATGAATGTCTTAACACCGGTGCGGATGAAGCTATGTTTACTATACCACGGGGCACGTGATGTTCTTTCTTAGGAATTGCGGACCTTAAAAAAAGATAACTCATGTTAAGTCACGGTATCCCGATCGAGAAGCCCGTAAGGTACACTTCAATCATACCAAACAAAGCAAGGGTGATGGAATGTGAGCTACAGCGGGGCCGGACTCGAAGCCGGTACGAAAAGACAGCGAACGAGGAAAAAAGCCGGTTTTTTCTCCTATTACAGCCGGTACAAAGTGTTGTATTTATTGTCACTCCCGGGTATCGCGTATTTCCTGATCTTCAAATATATCCCGCTGACGGGATCTGTGATGGCTTTTCAGGATTACAACATCTTCGCGGGCGTCTGGCAGAGCGACTGGATCGGGTTCGACAATTTCAGACGGATGATCGAGTACGCGGATTTCTGGCGCATTCTGGGCAATACGCTTGCCATCGGGTTTTACACGCTGCTGTTCGGCTTCCCGATTCCGATCATTCTGGCCTTGATGATGAACGAGCTGCGCAATGCGGCTTACAAACGATTTGTCCAGACGTCGGTTTATCTGCCTCACTTTCTCTCCTGGGTCGTCGTCGGCGGAATTGTGATCGAACTGCTGTCCCCGACGAGCGGAGCCGTCAATTACCTTCTGGGCCTTTTCGGCCGGGAACCGGTGTACTTTATGGGCGAGGATTCGTACATCCGCACCATTATCGTAAGCTCGGGGATCTGGCGGGACGCGGGCTGGAGCACGATCATTTATCTCGCGGCCATGAGCGGCATCAATCCCGATTTGTACGAAGCCGCCCAGATGGACGGAGCCAGCCGGTGGAAGCAGACGTTCTCGATTACGATTCCGTCGATCATGCCGACGATTACGATTTTGTTTTTGCTGCAGATCGGGAATTTTCTGGATCTCGGTTTTGAAAGGGTTTTCGTTTTCCTGAATCCTTTGACGAACGGAAGCGGCGACATTCTCGATACGTATATCTACAGGGTGGGCCTGATCCAGCGGGAATACAGCTATACGACGGCCATCGGCCTGTTCAAATCCGTGATCGGTTTCGTGCTTATCGTATCGGCGAATAAATTCAGCAAAAAAACTACCGGAGAAGGATTATACTAGGAAGGAGGAATGAGCTTGTCTCCCTTGGAAAAACAAAGCAAGACCGCGCTGCTTAATCCCGTGCTGCTGCTTCTGATCTCGCTTGCCATGGTTTTGCCGATCCTGAACATCATAGCCAAATCGTTCAGCGGAGCCGGAGCGCTCAGCAGCGGCAGCGTTCTGCTGTGGCCCTCCGATTGGACGCTGTCGAACTACACCACCGTGCTCCAGCAGACGGCGATATGGCGGGCGTTCGGCATCAGTGCGCTCGTCACGGTCGCCGGGACGCTGATCGCGCTGGTGATGACGGCCAGCCTGGCTTACCCGCTGTCCAGGACCGAATACAGGGAACGCAAAGGGATTCTCGTGCTCGTGCTGATTACGATGATTTTCCACGCGCCCCTGATCCCGAACTACCTGCTCATCCGGTCGCTGGGGATGCTTGACAGTCTGTGGGCCCTCATGCTTCCCGGCGCGATCAGCGCGTTTAACCTGTTCGTGATGCGGTCTTTCTTCCAGTCGATCCCGAACGAACTTATCGAGTCGGCCCGGATAGACGGAGCGGGGGAGATGCGCATCCTGTGGACGATGATTTTGCCGCTTTCCAAACCGGCAATGGCCACGATGAGCATCATTTATTCCGTAGCCCTCTGGAACAACTATTCCAACGCGCTTTATTATATCAATGAACGGGCTTTGTTCCCGCTCCAGGTGAAGCTCAGGGAATACGTCGTCACGGATTCCTCGGACCTTGCCAATACGGCGGGCGATATAGCGAATTTGTCACCGGAAGGCCTCAAAATGGCGGTCATCGTCATTGCGACGATCCCGATCATGCTTGTTTATCCGTTCCTGCAGAAGCATTTCATCAAAGGTATGCTGATCGGATCGATCAAGTCTTAATCCGGGACCGCAGGATGCTGTAAAAGGGGTTAACACACGTACCTTAAGGGGGATATCCACATGAAAAGATGGAAAAAAAGCGCACTGCTCCTCACGTTGACCGCATCGCTGGCTCTGACGGCCTGCGCGGGCCAGGGGGCTAGCCCAAAGGAACCTTCGGGACCGGTGAAAGTATCCTTGTCGCTGAGCGATTCCTTGAATAAATACGCGCTCGCCAGCACCGATATCAACAACGACAAATGGGTGAAAAAGCTCGGCGAGATGACCGGCGTGCAGCTGGATATCAAACTGGTGCCGCATGCCGAATTCAAGCCCAAAACGGCGCTCATGTTCGCCAGCAACGACATTCCCGATGTTATGAACACCATTCAAGGGATGTTTCCGGAAGGGCCGGATATGCTCGGCGCGATTAAAGGCGGGCTGTTCATGCCGCTTGACGATCTGCTGAAAGAATACGGCCAGGATTTATTGAAAGCGATTCCAAAAGAAGCTTGGGACGAAGTCAAATACAAAGGAAAAATTTACGCCATTCCGGAATATTTGTCGGTGCCGACCCGGAGAGCCACGTTTATCCGCAAAGATCTTCTGGACGCGACGGGGCTGCCCGCTCCGAAGACGATCGATGAGTTTCTGAATGTGCTGCGCGCCATGAAAAAGAACGGAGTCGAGCAGCCGTTCGCGTTCCGGCAAAATTTCGTCTACTCCGATTTTATTTTCGGCGCCTACGATGTCATGCCTTACAGCACGATGTTCGAGAAAATCGGCGACGAGGTCGTGCCGAAATTTTTTAAAGTCGAGCAGATGCAGAAAGCCCTCCGGGTTTACAAAACGATGTATGACGAAGGGCTGATGACCAAAGACTTCGCCAGCGTAGACGGCAACAAATGGACGAACAACATCAATGCGGGCAAATCCGGCATCTGGAATCACAACGCCAACCTGCTCATGACATGGATCAACACAACAAAAGTGACGAATCCGAAATCCGAAGTCGTGATCATTCCGTCCCCGGTCGGCGACGACGGCAAAGGCGGCATGATGAAATACAGCTATACCGGCGGATTGACGTATATCAACAGCAAGGTGAGCAAGGAAAAGGCGGCCGCCATCATCAAAATGCTCAACTTTATGGTGACCGAGAAGGGCGACAAGTTCTTCAACTTCGGGATCGAAGGCGACACGTATCAGACGCAGGACGGCAAAGTGGTTTACAAGCAGCCTAAAACGCCGGAAGAAACGTACGAAGAGCAGTTCCGTTCGGTTATTCTGCGCCTTGTCGAGGATACGGCTCTGAACCGTACGCTGCTGAACCAGACCGAGGACGGCAAGAAGCTTATCCACCAATTCGATACGATCGTGGCCAAAGAAGGCCGGGACGGTATTTCGTTCGCACCCGAGCTTACGTCCAGCGCCAAATTTACCGATGCGGGTTTGAAGTTCTCCGACATGCCGCCGGTTATCCTCGACCATATGCTTAAAATGGTATACGGCAAGGAACCGATTTCCGATTGGCCGAAGGTGCTGGAGGAATGGAAAGCCAAAGGGGGAAATGATATCATTAAGGAAGCAACCGAGCGGTACAACAAGAAAGAAGGCGTCAAGCTCGGCGATTCGAAATAACGGCTTGAACATTTATCCACTCTCCGGGGCGGATAAATGTTTTTTGCCTTCCACAACATCAGATCCTTATACGAAGGAGGGGGCGGCATGAAGCGAATTTTGGTGGTCGACGACGAACCGTTGATCCGTCAGGGGCTGGTCGCCATGCTGGGGCAGCTGCCGTACGATTTCGAATGGGTAAGAACCGCCGGCAACGGACGGGAGGCGCTGGACAAGATGAACGAGAGCCTGCCTCAGCTTCTTTTAACCGACATCCGGATGCCCAAAATGGACGGGCTGGAGCTGTGCAGGCAGGTGTACGACAAATACCCTCTCGTGCAGAAGGTGATCATCTCGGGATACGGGGATTTCGAATATGCACAGAACTGTATTTCGTACGGCGTCAAAGAATATATTTTGAAACCGTTTACACCCGCTAAAATCGGAGATTTGCTGAACCGGCTTATCTCGCAGGGGAACCCGGCTTTGTCCATTTCCAAGTACGAGGATCTTATCGGAGACATGGCGGAATCGGTGTGGTCGATGCGGATCGAGGAAATGGAGACGGTTTTCGAGCAGCTCAAAACCTACTGTCTTACGGCTTCCCGGACCGATTACGACTTTGTCCAGCTGTTGAAAGATTGTCTTCCGATGCTGAAGAAAAGGCTTGCCCTGAAAGGGTTTTACCCGGCAGTCGGGGAAATACCGGATTCGGGCGATCATCTTCGTTATTTCGAAATGCTGCACGTCAGCATCCTGAAAATTATCGACGAGCTTGCGCTGCAAAGAGGGGGACAGGATCTGATGCTGAAGGCCAAAGACTATATGGACGCTCATATTACGAAGGAGCTTTCGCTGGAAGACACGGCCGATTATTTGGGCATCACCCCGCAGTATTTAAGCTTTCTGTTCAAAAAAGTGCATAAAGAGACGTTCGTCCAGTACCGGATACTCAAACGGATCGAATTGGCCAAAAAGCTGCTGGAAATTCCGCGTTACCGCACCAACGATATCGCATATGAGGTCGGCTACGAGAATTACCCTCATTTTTCGCGGATGTTTAAAAAAGTGACCGGCGTTTCTCCGCTTGAATACCGGCAGCAGTTGGGCATCAAATAAATGAAAAAGACGTTGTCCCGGACCATTTTTATTTATATCGCGGTTGTCGTGATTATTACGGCGGCATCGATCGGCTGGTTTTCCTACCATATTTCTTCCAGTCAGCTGCGACAGCAGAACGAACAGCATCTGATCGAAGCGGTAACCAACGCGGTCAACCATACGGATCTGTATTTAAAGCTGTACGAACGTGCGCATCTTTCTCTTTTTACCCACCCGGATATAAGAAAATTTCTCGATTCGCCGCCGAAAGACGATTATGCGTATTTTCAATATACCGATTCGCTCAAAAAGCAGGTTATCGATCCGCTTTTTCTGAAAACACCGGAAATTATGACCGTTTATTTGACGGATTACAACAAGAATTGGGTCTATTTCGTAAATCCGGCCCTGAAAATTATTCAGGATCCCGTTCCCGGAGCGACGCTGGAGGAGCTGGACAAGGAAACGGATTCCAACGGCAATCTGACGATCATCAACAACAGTGTGTTTTCGGAAAGCGACACCCAGCTCATTACGCTTTCGCGTAAAATACACGGCCAGGTGTTTAACGAATTCAAAGGCATTTTGACGATCCAGATCAAATCGGATGAGTTCTCCACGCTTTGGAAGGGAGTCAACCTCGGACGGGGAGGATTCTTTTCCATTGTGGATCACGAAGGAAGGATTGTGCATCATCCCGATAAAACCCGGATCGGACAAGTAATCGGCGGCGAGCTGCTGGCCAAGCTTGAAAACACGCAGCTCGACTTCGTTCACGGACGCCTCTTTCGGAGAAGAGCGCATGATCGTGAGCCGGAAGTCCTCGTACTCGGGCTGGAATCTCATGGTGTCGATTCCGACCGAAGACATCAACAGGCCGATCGCCAGCATCCGGTATTTATCGTTTCTCGTCGGAGGCATTACGCTGCTTATCGCGCTGCTCATTTCGTACCGGTTCGGCCGGGTCATCACGAAGCCGATTCATATTCTCAAAAGAGGCATGCGGCAGACCGAGCAGGGAAACTGGATGAAGATTCCCCAGCTGCGCACACGCAATGAATTCAGCGAGCTTATCGACCGCTACAATTTGATGGTTGCCAGCCTGTCGGAGCTGATGGATACCTTGTACAAAACGGAGCTGAGCAAGAAAGACGCGGAGCTGGAGCGGCAGAAAGCCGAGCTTCAGTCTCTTCAGCTCCAGATCAACCCCCATTTTCTGTACAATACGCTCGAAAATATTATCTGCTACGCGGTGATCCGGCAGTCCGAGGAAATCACGGAAATCGTGGACGCGATCGCCGCCATGTTCCGCTACTCGGTGCAGACGCATATCGAAGAAACCGCCATCGTCAACGAGCTTAAGCATGTGCTGAACTATATGACGATCATGAAGCACCGGGTAGGCCGGGATTTCGAGCTGGATGTGCGGATAACGCCGGAATTTTTCCTGAAAAAAACGGCCCGCCTCACGCTTCAGCCCTTGATCGAGAATGTGTTTCAGCACGCGTTCGCGGACGGAATCGAAGATTACCATTATATCCGGCTGGACGCCTGGACGGATGAGGAGGACAGGGATCTTCTCATCGTGATCGAGGACAACGGGGTAGGCATTCCGCCCGGGAAGCTGGCCTCCCTCCAGCGGCAGCTGGAATCCAACCAGCTGGCAGATTCCACCCTTGCCGGCCGCAAAGGGCACGGAGGGATCGGGCTTATGAACGTGCACCGCCGCATTCAGCTCGTCTTCGGAGAGAAATACGGCTTGTCCATAAGCAGCATCCAGGGCCAGGGTACCTCGATTTCCATCCGGTTTCCGAACATCGGTTCCTGAACCGGGAAAAGTTGTTACAGCAAGCAGCGCCTGCTCGAACAGAGCAGGCGTTTTTTTAGTTTGCGGAGGCGGCGGAAATTAAAAAAACACAATGAAGATTAAAAGGCGTCATGGGTTTGCGGACCGGCGGAACTTATAATAGGCATGAAATGAAACCGAGAGGATGGTGGATGGATGATTAAGAGCATGCCGGGTTTTAGAGCACGTGTCCGTGTCTTTCTAAGTTTGCAGCTGGTTCTCTCTCTATGCCTTTCCTTAGCTTTCGCCACAACTGTAAGCGCTACCGAAACCGGCGGTGCCGAAAATTTCACCGTTCCGGCCGCAGCCGCCGGCGTAACGGGCCCGTGGCTTGAACCTTTCGAGAGCTACGGATCCTCCCAGACGGGATACACATCTCCGGTTGGAACCGCCCCGACGGCAGCCCAGCCCTGGAAAGCGGTCACGGGCGGAAGCGCAGGCTGGAGCATAGGCGAAGAGACTGTTCCGGGATCTTCGGGGATCAATCATTTCCTGCAGCAGACCGATCCCGCGAGCGGTACCGCCAATCTGATCGCGAACGGTTACTGGGGAACGGACAATCCGGTTCTCACGGACGGCAGCATAACCTTGTCGGGCCGGGTGAAGGTAACCGGGGCCAACAGCACTTACGCGGGACTGACCGCCAAATATTCGGTTAACGGAACGGCGCCGGTCTATTACCGGTTTATGACCAAGAAAAATTCGGTCAGCTACCAGTTTTATCTGGAAAGGGTGACGGGTACTTCCAAAACGGCCGTCCCGCAGACACCCGGAAGTTCTAACGTCAGCGGCGTATCGGTTGCGAATACCGTGCTGAATCCTTCCTTCGACAGCCAGGGCTACCTGCCGCTGAAGCTGGACGTGATTCATCAGGAGGACGGCAGCCTTAAGCTGGACGCCTACTACGGCGGCACGCTAGTCCTGTCGGGCACCGATGCTTCTCCGCTGGCGTCGGGCGGGGTCGGCCTTTACAGCCAGTCCGGCACTACCGCCTTCGACGATATTCAAGCGGCAGCTTACACGGGCGGCGGACCCGGACAGCCGGGCGTTCCGTCCGCTCCGGCGGGCGTAGCCGCATCCCCGGCGGGAGCGGGAGCCGTCAAGCTGACGTGGTCGGCCGTTTCCTCCGCTGCGTGGTATAACGTGAGCCTGTCCGCAAGCGCAGGCGGACCTTTTACGAAGCTCAACGCGTCACCCGTTACGGGGACGGAGTATACCGCCGCCGGATTGACGGCAGGGCAGACGTACTATTTCACGGTAAGCGCCGTGAACGCTTCGGGCGAAGGCGGCGCAAGCGCGCCGGTAAGCGCGGTGCCTCTGTCGTCCTCCAAGCCGCCCGTCACGACGACACCGGAGCTGCTGACCCGCCTCAATGCGGCTGTGCCCGGTGAAGTGATCGAGCTGGCGGACGGCAGTTACACGGGCTTCACGGTGCGGAACAGGAACGGCACCGCGCAAAATCCGATCGTCGTGAAAGCGCAGCATAAGGGCAAAGCCGTTTTCCCCTCGACGGGCATAGCGGTTGAAACCAGCTCCTATATCACGATTCAGGATATGGAATTCCGGATGAATCCGCAGGATAAGTGGATTAACCTGAACGGCTCCAACAACATCCGGATCACAAACAATTATTTTCACTCCCAAAACACGACGACGGCTGCGGACAAATCGAACTGGATTTATATCAAAGGGAGTAACAGCCATCATAACCGCATCGATCACAACTTGATGGAAAACAAACGGGACCGTGGCAAGTTCATTCTGTTCGACGGCGTATCCAGCCGCCCGGAAGGCTCGACCATTCCGTATGAGATTACCCGGTACGATACCGTCGAGTACAACGTATTCCGCAACACGCTGGAACGGCAGACCAACGAATCGGAACCGATCCGCATCGGGGTGTCGGTTTTATCGGGCCTCGATGCCCATGCCACGATCCAGTACAACGTCTTCGATCACTGCGATTCGGATACGGAGATCGTATCGGTGAAGAGCGGAGCGAACACCATCCGCTACAACTATTTCGTCGAGTCGCTCGGAAGCGTAACGCTGCGAACGGGCAGCGGCTCCAGCATGTACGGCAACATGTTTATCGGCAAAGGGCGTCAAGTACTGAGCCCCGATCCGGACGATGCCCCGCTCGGGACCGGAGGAGTCCGTGTCTACGGCGAGAATCACAAAGTGTACAACAATTATTTCGAAGGTCTGACCGGCACGAATTGGGACGCTACGCTTGCGTTCACGACCGGCGACAACGATAACATGACAGGGACCATCGATCCGACGAACAACCATTATATCGCCAAAAATATCGTAATTGCCAACAACACTCTGGTGAACAACAAAAGCGGAATCGAACTCGGTATGGTCCGCTACGGAACCGCGCCGAAAAATCTTACTTTTGCCAACAACATCGTCGTCGGCTCGCAGGACGAGCTGATCCGCATAATGACTCCGATTCCGGGGTTGACGTGGTCGGGCAACATCATGTTCCCGCAGAAAGGTGTGCCGCTCATTACCGGAAATTCCGTTCCGCTGACGGAAAACGAGGTCAAAGTCGTCTACCCGAGCATGCAGAACGCGACTTTGGAGCTTGGACCCGAGGACTATCCGTGGTTATGGGCTTCCGGCGAATATGAGCCCCTTCGCCATATCGCTTATAAGAAACTCGCGGCGGACAGCCCGGCTGTCAACGCATCCAAAGGCAATTACGCGAGCGGGGGTCTCCTGTCTTTCGTAACGGAGGACATGGACAGGGAAGCCCGTACAGGTATTCCCGATGTCGGCGCGGATGAGTATAAAGCCGACGGCAGAACGGATACTGCGCCGCCTTCCTGGCCGTCTGCAAACCCGCTGGCGGTTGACGGCTTATCCCCCCGTACCGCGAAGCTGAAATGGACCGCCGCAGCGGACGACACGGGCGTCACCGGGTACCGGATTTACCGCAGCGGCGTTCTGCTCGATACGGTCTTCGGCGACGTCCTCACGTATGAGGCAGGCTCCCTTCAGCCGGGCACGGCTTATACCTTCAAGATCGAAGCGCTGGATAGAGCGGGGCACAAAACGGCCGGAAATACCGTCAATGTCACAACGCCCGCTTTTACGGGAATCAGCCTTACGGGCGTACCGGTCCAGTCTCGCTCTCGGAGGATTGCCTAAACAGCTTGCCGTGACCGCTCATTATTCCGACGGGTCTACGGAGCCCGTTCCTTCCGGCGCCGTGTTCTCAAGCAGCCAGCCGGGCGTGCTGGCCGTCTCGGCTGAAGGGAAGCTGACTCCGGCAGGTCTGGGCACTTCTTCGGTAAGCGCCGTTTACGGTGGCAAAACCGCCCCGGCGGTTGTTTACACGGTGCTTCCTTCTTCCACGAATCCGCTTGCGATCGGGGGAGACACCTATGTGGACAATATTTTGTCCGACAAGGCGGGAACGAACTTCAGTACGGAGCCCGAGATGCAGATCAAGCGGAAATCGGCCAGCCGCCGGAACGGGTACATAAAAGTTACCCTTCCGGCGTCCGCGCAGACGGTCGATTCGGTCCAGCTCAAGCTGTTTGTCACATCGGCCCAGTCCGGTTCGGACCTGCAGCTGACCGGCATACTGAACGACGGCTGGAACCCGGCGGCGGTAACCGCAAACGATCAGCCCGCCCGTTCTTATTCCGATATGCCGCTCGGTATCAAGACGCCCCTGGCAGGAGGCGGCTACGTGATTTTCGATGTCACGGAGTTTTATAAAAACCCGCAGGCCGCTCAGGATGGCGTCCTCAGCTTCCGGCTCAGCACCAATGAAAACGACCGGGAGGCCAGAGTCGCTGCACTCGAAGGAACGGATCCGGCCAAGGCCCCCGTTCTGCTCGTCACGACGATTCATCCGTAACCAGGCACAGAACTTACCGGAATCCGTACAATGTCTAAAGCCCGGCAGTCAAAACCCGGGCCATCTTATCCGCTGCCGGACGAGCGGGGAAAGGCGCAAGCATGCTGCATAACGGAGTGTATTTTCATAACGTTTCGGAACTGGAACAGAGGCCGGGATTGCCTGGCCTTCTGCTTCAGAGATTTCCCCGGGAAGTAAGGGAGGCGCTGTCCGCTAAGGGACGCACCAAAGCGGCGGAGTCCAGCGGATGCGAAATCCGCTTCGTGACGGAAGCGCCGTATGTCCGGGTCACGATCGGCGCCCTGGAAAAAGACGGCAGGGTCTACGTGTTCCGGGGAGATTTTTTCCACTTCGCCCATGATTTGAAGGCCGGAACGGCAGTGACCCTCCAGCTCGAAGAGCCGGAAAGATTCCCCGAGGTGCACAGGTCCGCCCTGCAAAGCGGGGCCTTCTCATCCGATGTGTGGCGCATCTGCTGCGACCGCTTTACGGCTGTTTTTTATGACGCCGACGCTTTCGGTTACGAGGTCAGGCCGCCGCATAAAGCGGAGATGCCGCCGTTCACTCTGCTCGCGTACGGTTCTTCCATCACGCAGGGCGCGGGCTCGCTCAACCACACCAGCAGTTACGTGCAGCAGGCCGCCAGAAGACTGGGAGCGGACGTCATTAATCTGGGGCTGAGCGGAACCTGTTACTGCGAGAAGGAAGCCGCCGATCACTTGGCGCGCAGCAGCGGCTGGGATGCCGTATTTCTGGAACTGGGCGTGAATATGCGCAGTGTCATGGAGCCGCCGGAATTCGGGCGCCGGATCACGTACCTGCTCGATGAAGTGACGGGGCGCAATCCGCACAAGCCTGTTTTCGTCACGACGATCTATCCGAACCGGGCGACTTTTTTTGAGGAAGAGGAGCATGTGTTTACGAAACGCGATCTGATTTTCAATGATATGTTGAGACGATACGTTTCGGACCGGAATCATCCCCGGCTTTATCTGCTGGAGGGAAGCGAAATCATGACCGAGTTTGTTTCTTTGACGACCGATCTTATCCATCCCTCCGATTACGGGCATATCCGTATGGGGGAACATTTGGCGCGGCTGCTTGAGCCGGTTTTAACCGGGCTGCGCACATCCGACCGAGAAACTGGGGGAATTTGAAATGGCTATCGACTTAACGGGAAAAATTGCACTTGTAACGGGTTCCAATGCGGGCATCGGACGCGCCGCCGCGCTTGCGCTCGCCGCTCATGGAGCGAAAGTTGGCGTTAACTGTCTGAGCAACACGGCTCAGGGAGAGGAAGTGGTGGAGACGATTCGCGCAGCGGGCGGCGAAGCCGTCCTGGTCCAGGCCGATGTGACCGACATTGCGCAGATCGACCGTCTTGTGAGCGGGGTGGAAGCGGCCTTCGGCGGGACTGTCGATATTCTGGTGAACAATGCCGGGCATCTGGTGCAGCGCGTTCCGAACGCGGAAATGACCGAAGACATGTACACGCGGATCATGGACGTCAACTTCAAGAGCACGGTTTTTATGTGCAAAAGAGTGCTTCCGGGCATGGCTGCCAAAGGCGCCGGCCGCATCGTCAATATGACCTCGGTCGCCGCCCATAACGGCGGCGGTCCGGGCTCCAGCATTTACGCGGCCAGCAAAGGCGCCGTAATGGCTTACGCCAAGGGGCTGGCCAAAGAAGCCGCCGGAAGCGGCATCACGGTCAATAATGTGTCTCCGGGGTTTATCGGAAACACGATGTTCCACGCCACCTTTACGACGGATACCGCCCGCCAGGCCACGATTAACGGCATTCCTCTCCAGCGCGAGGGAACACCCGAAGATGTAGCGGGAGCGGTGCTTTATCTGGCTTCGGATCTGGCTTCATACCTGACAGGGGAAACCATCGAGGTTAACGGCGGGATGATGATGAGATGACGAGAGAACGGGAAAGGGAGCGGGAACGGGAGCGGGAACGGGAGGGAGAACGAGCGAGAATACACCCGAATAGTGTATCCCGGCAGGAACCTGCGGACGCACCCGGCTCGAGGCGGCAGAGCAGCCCCGTGCCTTCGGTCTATGATAAGGAGGGGCGGCTGCTCCGGGTGACGCCAGGGGAGGTTTCGGCGCAGAAGGAGCGGAGCGGAGCGGAGGGCTCTGCAGCGGTTTCGGAACCGTTGTTCCCGGCACAAGGAAGCCTCCGGGACAAGGCGGCCCGTTTTCCGTGGGCGAGAGAGACGGCGGAAGCCGTCCGGGATGAGCTTAACCGGCTGAATGACGCAGGGAGCCTGGTGATTCCGCGGGAACCCGGCGGCTGGTGGCACCAGTATGTGTGCCCGGTGCACCATACGGAGCTGCTGTTCGATCCGGCCGAAACGGAGGCTTCGTCGTTCTGCTGCCCGTACGGCTGCGAGCTGGAAGGCGAAGAATACCGGGCCGCCTGGCTGGTGTTCAAGCACCAGTCGCTGGCGCGGGCCGCCTTGGAAGCGGCTGCCGTGCATGCGGCCCTGCGCGACGAATCCTGCGCGCGGCTCGGCAAGGAACTGCTCGTCGCCTATGCGGAGCAGTTTCCGCTCTACCCCGTGCACGCGGGCGCGCAGGGCTGGATGCTGAAGGGCAGAGCCTTCCACCAGGCGCTGACCGAAGCGATCTGGTCGACGTCCCTGCTCGGCGCTTACCTTCTGCTGCGCGACGAAGGCGTAACGTTCGGCGAGAAGGAGACAGAGGTGCTCGGCATCTTCATGGGACTTCTGGAACAAAGCATGACGGAATACCGTTATATCCTGATCCGTGAGCGCCAAAATGCCGAGAACAACTATACCGCCTGGCTGAACGCCTCCCTTTCCTGCGTCTATGCGGCCCAAGGCCGGAAGGACGCGCTGGAGGCGCTGATCGAAGGCGAAGGGGGCTTCAAACACCATTTGTCCATCGGGGTCAACGCCGATGGACTTGAATTTGAAGGCAGCACATATTATCACGTGTTCGTGCTGCGCGCCTATCTCATCTCCGCCCGGATGGCGGAGAGGTTCGGCATCGACCTGTATGCCTGCGAAGGCAGGAACGGCCGGTCGATGCGCGAGATGTTCGAGGCCATGGCGGATCTGGCCGACGACCGGGGCATGCTCCCGGCCCTGCACGACGGTCCGATGGAGCGTGGGCCTTACGCCCGGGAGATCGCCGAGATCGCGGAGCAGGGGCTGGCCCGCTACGGGATCGGCGGCCTGCGGCCGATCCTCCGCGAAGCGTACCGCCAGCTTGGCGGGACCCTCGTTTCGCCGCGTGCCCGCTGCGGGCTGGAGGCGCTGCTGTACGGCGAGGACGCGCAGCCGGATGCCGCCGGAGAAGGAGCGCACTCCCCGCGAGGCCCGCGGCTTTGGGCGGATACCGGCTTCGCCGTCGGCCGGAGGGCCGGAAATCCGCTGTCGTTTCTCGCCGATTTCGGCTCGCACGGCGGGGCGCACGGCCATTTCGACAAGCTTCATCTCACCGTGATGCATCCGGCCGGGACACTGACACCCGACTTCGGAGCGGTGCCTTACGGGTCCGCTCTGCGTCAGGCGTGGTACTTCGAAACGCGGAGCCACAACACCGTAACGCTGGACGGCCTGTCCCAGGCGCCCCATACGGGGCAGTGCATCCGTTTCGAGGAAACGGAGGAGGCTCTCTACGCGTGGTTTCAATCGACCGGCGGCTATCCCGGCTGCACGCTGGACCGCCATCTTCTGCTGACGGACGGCTGGCTGCTGGACTGGTTCCGGGTAACCGCGGACGACGGCGGGCCGCGTACCGCAGAGTGGTGGATGCATCCGGCCGCAGAACCGCTGCTTGTTCCGGAAGAAGCCGGAGAAGCACCCGGTGTGGAACAGAGGGTCTTGTCGGGAGCGTTCGGTGCCGACGAGGAGGGAAATCCCCTGCTGCTTGCGGAAAATCTGAAAGAGGGATTTACGGGACTGCCCGGCATCGGGCTGCGGTTAACCGGTCCGCCGGACCTTTCGGCCCGGTCAGCGGCTTCCGCCGCCATACGGCTGAAATACGGGCTGCCCGGCGGCGAATCCGTTTATCATACGGCGCTCGTTATGCCGGGGGACGAACTGCTTGCCGTGCGGACTCGGGAGATTCCGTGGACCCCAGCAGGCTTCTGACCGCGATTGTACATAGGCATACGGGCGCGACCGCAGATTTTGTCCATGTTTACCGGGCCGGTCAGGCGGCAGGTCTCCAATGGCTCGCCGGAGGAGTTGTCGAAGTTACGGCAGAGGGGGGCGTTTCGGGGGAAGGTTTCGCAAGAAGAGTCCGCCTGGCCGGTCAGGCGGGACTTGAGCTGGATGAGGCTGACCGGAAGTGAGTCGCGGTATGACACGCATCAACTAATAAAGGGGCACCCTTATCACCGTTTGTGGTAAAGGTGTCCCTTGTCGTTTGCTTCCGGCATGCGGGAATCACAGGCGTGCGCTGCGGCCCACTTCGGGGGCGGTCGAGCCCCCTACGGCATGAATATGTCCAGCGGCGTTGCGTAAAGCAGTTTGCTCCCGCTGGCCCGCCGGGGCAATTGCCATAAATGCCGGCGCGACTTTTCCGCCAGTGTACCCGTCAGTCTCTTTCGCGGCCGCTTCCGGCGGGTGCGGCTGCGGCTGCGGGGACCGGAAGCTTCTAACGGAACGGCTCATCCGCCGGTCATTCCCCGGATTCGGACAGCTCGGTGCTCCAGAGACTTTTCAACCCGTACACGGGTATTCAGCCCGCTTCCGGAAGCATCTGTACCGGTACAGATGCTTCTTTTCGGCATTGTAGGAGATTCCTAACCCTTCTAGAATGGAAGTACGCGGCTGGGAAATCCGTTTCCAAGAGCGCGGAATACAAGAATTCGGGGTGACTCTTTATGTATACATTGACACGGGAAGAAGTGCGCGCTTACTTAAAAAGAATCGGAATTTCGGACATCGGCGCGCCGACGCTCCCTTATTTGGCGGAGCTGCACAAAGCGCACGTCAAACATCTTTCCTGGCAGACGCTGGACATTTTCGGAGGAAAACCGGCGCCAATCGGATTCAAAGAGTCGGTTGATCTCATTTTGAGCGGGCGGAGCGGCTACTGCTTCCATTTGAACGGCGCGTTCGGCGTTCTTCTGCATTCTCTCGGTTACCGGGTGAATGTGCACCGTGCCGGCGTACAACCGATGGGAGCCGAGCCGCGGATCAATTCTTTTCATCTCGGTTTGACGGTAGATTTCGCCGGGTCAGCGGATGGAAGCGGGAGATGGATCATCGACGCGGGGCTTGGAGACATGCCTTTCGAGCCGCTGCCTTTAAGATACGGCACTTACGTTCAGGAGCCTTACACTTACAAGGTGACGAAATCGGGCGTTGCGGCGGACGGCTGGCGGCTGGAGCATGATCCGCTCGCGTCTTTTCCGGGTGTCGATTATGCCCCTGACGTGCTGGGGGATCTTGAAGAGTTTAAGCCGAACCACGAATTTTATATCCGTTCGGAGGAGTCTCCCTGGTATAACAAGCTGCTGATCAGGCAGCGGAATGAGGCCGACGGAAATGAGCTCAGAGGCTGTATCTGGACTAAACGGGACGCAAACGGGCTGAATAAAACCGAGCTTCGCACGAAAGCGCAATGGCTTGAGGTTCTGGCCGGTGTTTTTCATGAACAGCTTGTCCATTACAGCAAGCCGGAACGGGACGATCTATGGAAAAGAGTCGAGGCGGCCCATTCGGAGTGGCAAAAAATAAAAGAGCGCCAGGAAACGGCGGGAAGCCTGCCAACGGCATGATTCCGGTTGGGGTGACGATGGTGCTTAACGCTGCGCTGAACACCGCGCTTAAAGCCGTAAACCCGGGAAGCGCCGCAGATGCGGACTTTGGCCGCGTTAGGTCGTCAAAAAGACCCCATGGAAGCATGTGTGTAAGGCCGCGTGTCTGGCGGCTCCTGCTTTGTTTATACAAACCCTCCGTCTGAAGGGATGATCGCGTCAAGACAGCGCAAGCCGCATTCGAACCGCTTTGATAACGGCCGAATGCGGCTTTTGGCATTGTGTGCCCCGATCGGAAAACGTTCCTCCGCAAGCGGGGCTTCCAAGGGCTTAGTCCGCTTGCCTGTGGGACAAAATGTTGACGAGCTTGCCCAGCGGATCGCGCACAAAAAAGCGCCGGACTCCCCATGGCTCGTCCACAGGTCCGTACTCCGGGTGAAAACCCGCTTCCTCCATGCGTGCAAGCGCGGCTTCCAGATCATCCACTTCGATGGATAAAGCCGGTGTCGGGGTGCCGGCGCCTCCCTGCGAAGCGATGCTGACCTGGACGGTCATCGTTTCGCGGCTGCCGTATGTTGCGATCCAGCCGTGGTCCATGAGCAATTCGAGTCCGAGCGCATCCCGGTAAAAGCGCGCGGCGGCTGCGAGATCCGGCGATTCCAGATTCGCGATAATTCGTTTAACCTTCATAGTCGATCGGCCTCCGTTTCTAACCGCTGCCGGTTATAGGTAAACTACTTCGACAAAGGAGGCACTTTTTTCCTTTTTTTCGGAAATATCGGAGATCTCTTCTGAACAGCCGGCATCGGGGCGGGTAAGAGAAGGCGCATCACGAGGATAGCGCCGGACATGATTAATACGGACCCGGCGTGGTCCGCTATCGTTTAAAGACACAACACTTTAGGTGCTGTGTCTTTTTATTGCGCTGCGTTCAAATCATCCGTCTCTAACGAAAAAGGTATCCGGTTTCTAGTTTGCTTTTAGCATGCCGATTTCCGGTCTGGAGAGCTTCTGTACGCGGGACGGGGGGTTATTTCGCGTTATTGCCGGTCCAATTCGTTTAGAACCTTGAAGTGCTACGCTATACATTTTGCAGGCAAGCTCCTGACATAACAAGCAATAAAGAGCTAAACCTTATCATTTGCATGAATGTTATAGAATAGGGTTGTGTTCCTGGAAAGAATGGTTTTGATCAGGAAGAAAAAACAAAAATGAATGGAGGACTTATTTGTGAGCAGTGAGATCGTGATCCGGGGAGCCCGGGAAAACAATCTGAGGAACGTGACGCTTCGCATTCCGAAATACAAACTGGTTGTGCTGACGGGACCTTCCGGTTCCGGTAAATCGACGCTGGCCATGGATACGCTCCAACGCGAGTGCCAGCGGCAGTACATGGAGTCGATGGGCATGACCTCGGACGCAGTTGCCAAGCCGAAAGTAGACGCGATTGTCGGGCTGTCCCCGTCCATCAGTGTCGGGCAGCATGTCACGAACCGGAATCCGAGGTCGACGGTCGGTACGATTACAGATATTCACACGTACCTGCGGGTCATTTACGAGAAGCTGGGTGAACGTCCCTGCCCGGACTGCGGCAAGCGCTTCGTTCCGGGTCCTGACGGGGAAGCGGACGGGCCGGCTGACGGAGAAGACGGGGAGGACATACGGCCGGCCGTGAAGTGTCCGCATTGCGGCGCAGGTATGGAACGTCTTACACGCCGGTATTTTTCCTATAACACCCCGGAAGGCGCCTGCGGGGACTGCGGCGGGCTCGGTCATACGGTTACACTGAATGCGGATGCCGTTTTCGATGAGGAGAAAAGTCTGCGCGACGGCTGTGTAACGGTCTGGTACGACATGATCACCAAATACAACCTGCCGATCCTTAAAGCGGCGGGCGAACATTACGGTTTTCCCTTCGATGCCGACCTGCCGCTTAAAGAATACGGGACGGTCCAGCGCGACCTGCTGTTCTACGGTGTCGAGAGCGAGGCGTTCTCCGCCCATTTTCCGGGCGTAAAGCCGCCCAAGTCGGTCGGCGGCGGGAAGTTCGAAGGCGTCGTGACCGGAATCTGGAGACGCTACAAGGAGAAAGGCGGCGAATCGGGCGAGTCGGCGCTGTTCCTCGAAGAGCCGTGCGCGGGCTGTCACGGCGCACGGCTGAAGGAGAGCGTCCGCCGGGTGACGGTCGGCGGCTCTTCCATCTCCGATATATCCGGCTGGGCGCTGGAGGATGCGCTCGGCTGGCTGGAACGGCTGATGGAAGAGCTGCAGCCCGAAGCGAGAGAGAGGATCGGATCGCTTCTGCACGATTTGACGATCTGGACGGAGCGGATCGTAGCCGTGGGCCTGGGCTACCTGTCCCTGAGCCGTCAAACGGTATCGCTCTCCGGAGGAGAAGCGCAGCGTCTCCGGCTGGCCTCGATTCTCGGCTCGGGACTGACGGGCGTGCTGTACATCCTCGACGAGCCGACGGCCGGGCTGCATCCGCGGGATACCGCAGGGCTGATCGGCGTTTTGAAGCAGCTTAGAGACCTCGGCAACACGGTGCTCGTTATCGAGCACGACGTCGAGATGATGCAGGCCGCGGACCATGTGATCGACATGGGTCCCGGTGCGGGAAGCTTCGGCGGCCGTGTCGTCGGAGAAGGGACACTCGCCGAGCTAATGGACACCCCCGATTCCGTCACGGGAGCGTTTCTTCGCGAGATATCCGGATTGAACGCGTCTCAGTCCCGGCGGAGAAGGCCGGGAAACGGCCGGTTTCTGAACGTTCACGATGCCTTTGAGCGGAATTTGAAGCATATTGACGTCTCGTTTCCTCTAGGCTGCCTGACCGCGGTCACCGGTGTCTCGGGTTCCGGCAAGTCGACTCTGCTTTTCGATCTGGTGGCCGCAGGCGGGCGCGACGGACAGCAGCGCCGCGGCTGCCGGAGCATCACGGGCTTCGGTGATATCGGCGGGATCGTGACGGTCGACCAGTCGCCCATCGGCCGGATGAGCCGTTCTAACGTGGCGACCTACACCGACGTTTTCACGGCTATGCGAAGCTTGTATGCCGGCTTGCCGGAAGCGAAACGGGCGGGGCTTACCGCCAAAAGCTTCTCGTTCAACACGCCGGGCGGCCGGTGCGAGCACTGTCAGGGACTGGGCGTCGTGCCGATGGACATGTTCTTCCTGCCCGGTCTTGAGGTCCGTTGTCCGGTCTGCCGGGGGAAGCGGTTCAAGGAAGAAGTGCTGAGTGTCACCTACAAAGGGCACACCATCTCGGATCTGCTGAACATGACGGTCCAGGAGAGCCTGCCCCTGCTGCGGGGCAATATCAAAATGGACGGGCAAATCGCCCTTTTGACCGAAGTCGGATTGGGCTATCTGCACTGGGGGCAGTCGGTCCGGACCTTGTCGGGAGGAGAAGGGCAGCGGATCCGGCTCGCGAAGGAGCTGGGCGGCAAAACGAAGCAGCATATGCTGTATCTGCTCGATGAGCCGTCCACGGGCCTGCATCCGCGGGATACCCGGCAGCTGCTTCTGCTGTTGAACAAGCTGGTCGACGCAGGCAACACGGTCATTATCGTGGAGCACAATCTCGACCTGATCCGCGAGTGCGACTGGGTCGTCGATATCGGGCCCGAAGCGGGAGACAAAGGCGGCGAAGTAGTGGCCGCCGGTACACCGGAGATGGTCGCGGCAGCTTCGGCTTCCCATACCGGTCGCTTTTTGAAAAAAGCGCTGGCCGCTGCTTACTAAAAGAAGCCCCCGATGGCGGCCGGAATCCGGCCCCGCCGGGGGCTTTTGCGATCCCGGATTCCGCGATTCCGGATTCTGCGGACGCGCATAAACCGCTAGTAGCGGATGGCCGCATGCAGGTCCCTGCAGTGCCCGGCGAGTACTACGCAGCATCGTAACGTGCGCGTGCGCCTTGGATTCGCGGTCGCGCTTTTCGTGACCCGCTCTGCGCCTGGAGTCGCACATGATGTGCATGCCGCCGGAGCAGGCCGATTGGGGTTGAACGGTAAGGCACAGCAGGCCGGACGGGCCGAAAAAACGGTTATAATCAAATCCGCCTTAACGGCCGGTCAATTTTTCCATTATAATGGGTAAGACTATGAGCTTTTACGGCTCTAACTACATGAATAAGGGGAATCTCAATGCCGGATACCGGAATTGTTCTGCCTGTAAACCGTTTAACCCGCGATCAACTGGCGCAAGTGAAAGAACTGGAAAAGCGCTGTAACGAATACGATTCCATATCATTAAAACTGAACTGGGATATGCTCGAAAACCGGAAAGAGGAAGAATGCAGCGACTGGCTTTACATCGAGGAGGGAAAAGCAGTCGGTTTTTTGGCGCTGTTTGCCTTTAAAAGCAGCGAAGCGGAAATCAGCGGCATGGTCGACCCGGAGTACCGCCGCCGGGGAATTTTCGGGAAGCTGTTCGAAGCGGCCGCCGAGGAATGCCGGAAGCGCGGAATCCCCGAGATCCTGCTTATCGTGCAGCGGGGATCAGAGTCTGGGCGCTCTTTTGCCGGACATGCCGGAGCTGCTTATGAATTTTCCGAGTATTGGATGGAGCTGCCCTCCGATTATGACCGCGACGTGCTGAACTCCGTCATTTCCGCGGGTCAAATCAAGCTGCGTCCCGCGGAGGCGGCGGATATGGAGGTAGCGATCCGGCTGGATATTGCCGGGTTCGGCGTTACGGAATCGGATGCCAGGGGATTCAACGAACAGAAATTGGCCGCGGCCGGAGAAAGCTTCTGGATTGCCGAGCTTGAGGGGACTCCCATCGGGAAAATCAATATCCAGCTTTACGACGGCGGGTATATCTCGGGATTTTGCGTGCTTCCGGAATACCGCGGGCAAGGTCACGGAAGAGTGATCCTGGGCAAAGCGATAGCGATAGCAGAGTCGAAAGGGCTTTCGGGCAAGCTGGCACTGGAAGTGGCGGCGAGCAACGACCGTGCTCTCGGTTTATACAAATCGGTCGGCTTCGCCGAGCGCAGCGTCAACGATTATTACCGGGTAACCGTGTGATAACCGGCAGGTAAAAAAAGGACATCGGGGGCAACAGCCCTGATGTCCTTTTTTGTTGGGGGCGCATGTTGGCCCGAGGAACGGCCATGCAGACGCGCAGCCTGTACGAACCGCTTTTTTGGCAGCGGAAAGCTGCCGCCGGTTCTTAAGCGCGCGAATCCGAGGCGTACGCTGCGGCCTTGCCGGCACCGGTTGAACCGCAGCGGAACCGCAACGGGGACGGGTCGCAGGCGGGGCAATCGTGGCAGGCGGTGTACGCGTGCACGGTCCGGCCGTTAAGGACGCAGCGCTTTCATGACGTCGTCGACGATTTTCTCGGCCGCGATGACGCCGTTATACAGCCAGCTGCTGGATGAAGCGATCTCATAAACGCGGCCGTTTTTAACGGCCGGGATATTTTTCCAGAGGTCTTCTTCCAGATTTCCGGCCTGTCCTTTATCGTAATTGACGAGAAAAAGATAATCGGCGTCGAGCTCGGCCAGCTTCTCCAGCGAAACGGGAACCCAGTTGGCCTTGGATTCCGGCAAAGAATTCAGCAGATTCGGTTTGTTCAAGCCCAAATCCCCATAAAGCACCGCCCCGCTGGAAACGTTACCGTTGACGACGTAGAAGTTTTTCTTGGTGAGCCACAGAACCGCGACTTTCTTATCTCCCATCGTTTTTTGCAGGCTTTCTTTGGACTCTTTGGCCTTCCGGTCGTAAGCGTCCAGCGCTTTTTTCGCTTCCTCCTGCTTGTTTAACAATTGGGCCATTTTCGTTAATGTTTTCTTATAATCATCGGCGTCTTCCTTCGAGAGGACGAAGGTAGGCGCTATTTTCGCATACTGCTCGTAAAGGCTGTCTTGAGCGGCGTCTTCCGGGCGGAGAATGATCAGATCCGGGTTAAAGCTCAGAACGGTCTCCGGCGGCAGATTCGATGGAATGAGGGGAATTCCCTCCAATTGAGGGCGCAAATATTCCTGTACGTTTCCGCCTTTTACGGACCATTGGGCAACGGGTTTGATGCCGAGGGCAAGCAGAGGGTCCTCCAGGTAGGAGGCAATAATTTTCTTCGGTTCGGCCGGTAGGTCCACTTGGTGACCCATCCCGTCCGTGACTGTTTGCTGCCGGGGCTCCGCGCTCTCCTTATTGCCGCAGCCTGCCGTCAAGGCGAGCAGAAGCAGAGTAAACAAAGCGAGCGTACCGGGCTTTTTGAGCGTAAACACGATTGAATTCCTCCATATATGCAGGTTAAAAGGGATATCTTTTCCAAGCTTCATTATATTGATAATGATTCTCATTGTCAACAGACGAAAGAAGAGTTGCGCTGCGCAGGGCCCGTACACCAGCGGTTTTCCTCAAGGTAAGAAGCCGTTTCTTCGTCCGTTTTTTATTGTCGTGTCCGTGATTGTAAGATATAATCAATTCCGATGGAATTTATTAGGATAAATTACAAATTGATTTCGGGAAAGAGAATGGGAGGATGAGTGCTAGAATGACGATGCAATCGGAAGAGCAGGAAATCATACCGGTTCTTACAACGGGTAACAATCTGGCCGATTATGAAGAGGCGTACGCCAATTTCGACTGGGCGGATGTGGAGAAGGAATTTACGTGGTCCCGCACGGGAAAAGTAAATATCGCTTACGAGGCGCTCGACCGTCATGTGGAGGAGGGCCGGGGTGACAAAACGGCGCTTATTTTTACCGACGCGTCACGGAATGAATCGTATACGTTTGCCCAAATGAAAACACTCTCCGACAAATTCGGTCATGCTCTGCGGTCTCTCGGCATCGGCAAAGGAGATCGTATTTTCGTGTTTATGCCGCGTTCTCCCGAGCTGTATACGGCTTATATCGGGGCTGTAAAAATCGGGGCGATCGTCGGTCCGCTGTTCGAAGCTTTTATGGAAGCGGCCGTGAAGGACCGGCTTCTGGATTCCGAAGCCGTGGCCATTGTCACGACACCTGCGCTTAAAGACCGCATTCCCGTTTCCGAGCTTCCTGCGCTCAAGCATGTCATCGTGGTCGGCGAGAACAGCGAGCCGGGCGAAAGGGAAATTTCTTACGAAGATCTGATGGCAAAAGCGTCCGATCAGCTCGAAATCGAATGGGTCGGACTGGAAGATGGCTTGCAGCTCCATTACACGTCCGGTTCCACAGGCAAGCCGAAAGGGGTTCTGCACGTCCACAACGCGATGATCCAGCATCTTCATACGGCCAAAACGGTCCTGGACCTCCAGCCGGACGATATTTACTGGTGCTGCGCCGATCCCGGCTGGGTAACGGGAACCGTTTACGGAATGTGGGCACCCTGGCTGAACGGGACGACTTCGCTCGTACGCGGCGGCCGCTTCTCGTCGAACGACAGCTACCAGACGATCGAAACCTACAAAGTCACGGTCTGGTACTGGGCTCCGACCGCTTTCCGGCTGCTGATGGCGGCGGGCGACGATCTCCTCAAACAGTTCGATCTGTCCTCGCTGCGCCACATCCTGTCCGTGGGCGAGCCCCTTAATCCCGAAGTGGTGCGCTGGGGGATGAAAGTATTCGGCAAACGCATTCACGATACGTGGTGGATGACGGAGACCGGCGCGCAGGTTATCTGCAACTATCCGGCCATGCCGATCAAACCCGGCTCCATGGGCAAACCGATTCCGGGCGTATACGCGGCCATCGTCGACGATCAGGGCAACGAGCTGCCGCCGAACCGGATGGGCAACCTTGCGGTCCGCGCTCCATGGCCTTCCATGATGCGCCTCATCTGGAACAATCCCGCGAAATACGACGAGTATTACCGGCTGAAGCCGTGGTACATTTCCGGCGACTCCGCTTACAAGGACGAAGAAGGCTATTTCTGGTTCCAGGGCCGCGTCGACGACGTGATCAACACGTCCGGCGAACGTGTAGGTCCTTTCGAAGTCGAGAGCAAGCTGGTGGAACATCCGGCCGTTGCGGAAGCAGGAGTAATCGGCAAGCCGGATCCGGTGCGCGGGGAAATTATTAAAGCGTTTATCGCGCTGCGGGACGGCTACGAGCCTTCCGAGGAATTGATCAAAGAAATTCAGCAGTTTGTCAAAAAAGGCCTCGCGGCTCATGCGGCTCCCCGGGAAATCGAATTCCGCGACAAGCTTCCGAAGACGCGCTCCGGCAAAATTATGCGCCGCGTTCTGAAAGCTTGGGAACTGGGATTGCCTACCGGCGACCTGTCCACACTGGAAGATTAATTCATCCTTTTCGTTCGCTTGCCTTCTCCGGAGCTTGCGAAGCACCGGCTAAAACCGGTTAATCCCGTTGCCGTCAGGTAAGCAGACGGACTTATACGCAGATCTCTGCACACCGCTGCTTTAAAGCAGCACCCGGATAACCGGCCTCCCGCGAGGCCGGTTATTTTTTGGATTCCGGTAAGCCGGGGAAGCATTTTATAGTTTCGGGACATATGTCCTTTTCTGCGCTCCTCCGCTGGGATTTAATAAGAAAGAAGTTCTAAGCGAAGGAGACGGCCGTAATGAAAGGGATTTTATTCGCATTTTTGGGCGGGGCATGCATAACGCTGCAGGGCGTCGCCAACGCTCGGATCAGTCATGACATCGGCACGTGGCAGGCCGCCACGATAACGCAGTTGACGGGTTTCCTGATTGCGCTGGTAATCCTGCTTTTTGTGCGGGACGGCAGCCTGCGAAGTTTCAAAGGGATCAAGCCGCTTTATTTGATCGGAGGCGCACTGGGGGCGGTAATCATTTTCAGCGAGGTCACGGCCATTCAGAAAATCGGGGTTACGTTTACGATTGCCGCGCTGCTGATCGCTCAGCTCAGCCTTACTTTTCTCGTCGATATCAACGGATGGTTCGGCGTCGCCAAACAGAAAATGAAGCTGCCGCAGTTCATCGGAATCGCTCTAATGATCGCAGGTGTCGTGATCCTGAAACTGTGATAGGATGATGATTCGGGGAGAGGATAAGAAAAAGGCTGGAGGTGACCGGCAGTGAAAGAAATACAGGACCGGGAGCAGGTGGCGCTTTATTTGCGGGAGCACCGGCTGGAAGCGGTATTTAACGAAGCCTTGAACTCTCATTTGTCTCTGTTCAGCTTCGAGCAGGGAGAGATGATCTGTTCCAGGGGCGAGCCGGCCTGCTATCTGTATGTGCTGGTTAAAGGCAAAATCAAAATTTACACCTCCTCCGCGGAAGGCAAAACGCTCATTCTCTGCTTCAAGACGCCGATTGAAGTGATCGGCGATATTGAATATATACGGGGAAGCGATATCGTGAATACGGTGGAAGCCGTATCGCCGGTTCACATGATCGGGATTCATCACCGCTGGCTCAAAAAATACGGGAACGACCACGCTCCGCTGCTGAGATTTTTACTGGAAATTATTACGCAGAAGTTTTACATCGACTCGAATTTCTCCAGTTTTAATCTGATGTATCCGGTAGAAGTCCGGCTGGCCAGCTACTTGCTGTCGGTTTTCTGCGAAGAGTCGGATAATCTCGTCCGGGGGCAGCTCAGCACAAGTCACCTCATGGATGCGGCTAATTTGATCGGGACCAGCTACAGGCATCTGAACCGGGTGATCCAGAAGTTCTGCAGCGAAGGACTGCTTCAGCGCACGAGAGGGTTTATTACGATTAAAGACCGGGAAGGGCTGAGCGCGCTGGCCGGTCACAACATTTATGAGTAATCCGGTGCAGCGGTGACCGCTGTGTACGGGAAATAGCGTTTATATGTAGAGAGAGGGGAGCAAACCTCATGATACTGGGAATTTTGCTGGCGGTTCTGGCCGGCTCGCTCGTTAGTCTGCAGACCGTGTTCAACAGCAAAGTGAATGAGCGGACGGGATCTTGGGCCACGACGACCTTGGTGCTGGGAATGGGGTTTCTGGCTTCATTGACCATCAGCCTGCTTGTGGAAGGAAAGCAGACGTTCGCCTTGCAAAATATGCAGCTGTGGTATTGGATAAGCGGCATGATCGGCGTCGGCGTTGTTATCTGTCTCGTACAGGGAATGAAGCTTCTGGGCCCGACGTATGCCATTTCAATCGTGCTGACGGCGCAGCTCAGCTTTGCCCTGCTGTGGGATTCGCTGGGATGGCTGGGATTGGAGAAAGTGCCGTTTACGCTGAACAAGCTGATCGGTGTGCTGGTCATCGTCGCCGGAATCGTGCTGTTCAAATTCGGCGGCCGTCAGAGAGCCGAACCGTCCGCTGCCAAGGCGCCGCAAGGATTGCCGGACTGACGGACAGTCGGCACGCGGACATGAAAAAACTCAGTCTCTTCGCGGAGAGACTGAGTTTTTTTGCTGTTCACGCGGCTGTGAGCCGCGGCCTCATAGTCAGTGGACGGGGATGAAGAAAGAAACGGCGGTCCCGAGACCGGGAGAGCTTTCGAGCTTCAATCCCGTCCCGTACATGTGCCGCAGCCGGCGGTCGGTGTTCGCCAGACCGATTCCCCGGCGCTCGTCTCCGGCGTGGACGCTCCGGAGCTTCTCCAGAACTGCCAAGTCCATCCCCATGCCGTTGTCCGTCACACGGACTTCTGCTCCTTTTTCACGATTTTTCACTTCGATCCGGATAACGCCTCCCGACTTTTTCTCAAGCACGCCGTGGATGAGCGCATTTTCAACCAGGGGCTGGATGGAGAGAGGCGGAAGTCTCAGTCCGGGAATTTCCTCGATCTCCCATTGAATGTCCAGCCTGTGTCCGTGCCGGACAGTTTCTATGGCGAGATAGGAGCGGACGAGCTCAAGCTCTCTTTGAAGCGGGATAAGCTGCTCCGAGTTTTGAAAGTCGAAGCTGTTTTGTAAATAAGCGGAAAATTCCTCCAGAAGCGATCTCATCTTAGCCGGGTCAATCTCGCTGAGAATAGAGATGGAGTTAATCGTGTTGAAGAAAAAATGCGGCTTGATTTGAGCTTGAAGCCATGCGGCTTCCATGCGCAGCCGTTCTTCTACCGATAGCTTGAGGCCGATCAGGGAACGGACCCGCGCTTTCAGATCATAAGCTCCGAGCGGCTTCGTGACGTAATCGTTCGCGCCCGCCAGAAAGCCCGCCGTAATATCCTGCGGGCTGCTGCGTGCCGTAAGCAGGAGAACGGGCAGCTCGGCCAGCGTGTGCCTGCTTCGGATGATCCGGGTGAGTTCATAACCGGACATAAGCGGCATCATGACGTCGCTGATGACAAGATCCCAGCTGCTTCCGGCCAGCAGGGACAGGGCTTCTCTGCCGCCTGCCGCCGTTTCGACGCGGTAGCCTTCCGGTGCAAGCAGGTTGCGAAGCACCGTCAGATTGACCGGATCGTCGTCGACCACGAGTATATTCGGCAGCTTTTCCGCCCGCTCCGCTTCTTCTTGCAGGTCGGTTTGCGCGTCCTGTCCGGCCAAGGCGGCTGCGGAGAGTTCTTCCGCCGGGGACGCCGAGAGATTAGCGGGCAGGGCCTCGTTATCCGAGGGAGCGTTTATGACCGGCTGATTAGGATGAACCGGCTGGGCCGGATAAGCCAGATAAGCCGGATAGGCAGCGGTCCCGACCGTCTCCGCGAGAGGCAGCGTGAAAGAAAATACACTGCCCTTCCCGGGCACGGAGGAAGCTTCGAGCACACCGCCGTGAAGTTCCACCAGGCTTTTGCAGATGCCCAGACCAAGCCCCAGCCCTCCCGCGGATGCGGTAATTCCCGAATCGGCCTGCTCGTAAGGCTGGAATAATCTAAGCAGCAGCTCCCCTGTCCATTCCGATTCCCGTATCCGCAATCCGGATTTCCGCATGACCGTCCCGGACCCGCGCCTCAATGACAATCGTTCCCTCGTTCGTAAATTTAATAGCGTTGTGAACGAGATTAAACAGGATCTGGGTCAGTCTGTTCTCATCCGCCATGACGGCCGGAAACGTTTCGGGGATAGTCAGCTTCAGCTCCAGAGGCTTGCCGCCGGTCAAATAACGCAGCATATCCGCAACGCCGGCCGCGACGGACTGGATTTTCAGCTTCTTCGGCTGCAGGCGGACGCGGTTTTCTTTCAACAATGTGATGTCCAGCAGATCGTTGAGCAGCAGAGACATCCGCTGCCCGACCGTCAGGAGCAGTTCCATGTTTTTTCTGCTGTCCTCCGTAAGCTTATTCTGTTCCTTGTGGAGTACCGTCTGGGCCATATTCAAAATTCCGTGGAGCGGATTCCTCAGCTCGTGGGACGTGTTGGCGAGGAAGTCATCCTTCCGTTTGTCTTCTCTTTGTAATCTTTCGGCAAGCTCCGCCGTCCTGGCGGAAGTTCGGAAATAACGCTTAAACCAATAGGCGGCTAGGGCAAACAAAGCGGCAAGAAGATCAAGCGGATAAAAATCCGGTTCGGGGCCGGTTACCGGCTCTATGGCGCCCCAAAACACATTGGATACGACCGCCGTAATTCCGAGCAGCAGAAAAATGCCGTCTTCCTTTTCTCTTTTTACCGTTCTCAGCATAAGAACAAGAAATACAAGATCCGTCAACAAGCCGGATACCGTTAAAAAGAAAGAGGAGCGGGAGACCATATAAGCGGGCGCGAACAGAATAAACAGGGTGTAGATGACAAAAACCGATTGAAGTATTTTGAATATACGTTGGCCGGTCTGTTTGAGAAACCATACTCTCGCAAGCAGAATCAGGCAAAGGGCGATTCCCGAATAGGCAGTCAGTGTCGTCCTCGCCGTGGTTTCGTAACTCATATTCAGCCAGTCGGCCAGAGGCTTGGCGTCGTCAGAAAGCACGGCGACCGCCGCAAAGAGGCCGAGCGAAGCAAAGGTGAGGACGGATCTGCGCTGCGCGCCGATCAAATAAAGCAGCACCGCATAAGCCGAGTGAATCAGCAGCACGAGGGCGATGGCAAGCTGGGAGCCGGTGCCGATCCAGACGGTGCGCGTCAGGGCGGCCTTTTCACCGAAACGGACCGCACCCGTAATGCCTCCGGCTTTCATATAGGACGGGCTGGCTGCGTGAATGATCACGTCGGCTTGGCCGCTGTCCCCCGTAAACGTGACGGAGGCGGGGCGGTAGCCGGGCCTGAAATCATCGCCGGACTCCGCCGGCCGGCCGGTTTGATGAAGAAGCTGACCGTTTACGAACACCGCGGAAGCCGAACGGATATCGGGAAAACGGATGCCGAATGTCAGCTTCGTATCACGGGGAAGAGACACACGCAGCCGGTAACTGCCGAAGCGGTAGCTGTCTTTCGCTTCTTTCGCAAAGGCCCCCTCCCAGGAACCGGGAACAGGCAAATACCGCATCCCCGCCGGTGCCGGTGAGTCCCCGGTGGAAGGGGGGATCAGCTGGTTAGGGTAAAATTCCCACTCGCCGTCCAACGTTACGAGCGGATTCTCGGCAAAATCCCATTTTTCCAAATCCAGCGTTCCTTTAACGGCCGGAGGATGAGCGGGAATGGAGGTCATTTGAGACCAAATCAGGCGAAGACCGCCGAGCGACAGAAAGAAAAGAAGCACCCATATAAACACTCTAATTTTTTTGTGCGTTTTCATCTTGTTGGATTTCGACAAAATGGGCGGAAATCCTTTCTTGTTTCAAAACGCCTTAAGCACTCTATCATTCTTTTGACCTGATAAAAATAGGCAGGAAGACTCCTTGCATTTCTGATATGGTAGAGATAGAGGGCGAAGCCTTCTCTTGTTTGGACCCTAAGTCTAATTGTCATGACATCATTTTGATACATACATCAAGGGAATGGAAAGAACAGAGGTTGATTCGGAGGGACTGAGGATGTTAAAAGCAATTATTCTGGAAGACGAGCCTCTTGCCGCTTTACAAATGAACCGCATGCTAGAGGCGATTCCGGGAATTGAGGTGGCAGGCACCTTTTCGGATGCGGATGAAGCGGTAGCGAAGGCCGGAGGGCTGCAGCCGGATGTAGCGTTCCTGGATATCCAGCTGCCCGGGAAATCGGGGATGCAGGCGGCCGAGCTTTTGCAGGAGGTTTGCCCGGAACTGGACATCGTATTTGTGACGGCCTACGACAAGTACGCCGTTCAGGCGTTTGAGTTGAACGCTGTCGATTATGTGATGAAGCCGCTGCGCGAGGAGCGTCTTCTGAAAACCGTTCATCGCCTTAAGGAACACGCACGACTCTTCCGAGGGAACCGTACCGACGGTTCATCCCGCCCCGTGCGTATTCGTCTTCTGCAGACGCTGCAGTTCGAACGGCGGAACGGGGCAGTCGAGACGCTGAAGTGGCGCACGGCCAAAGCACAGGAGCTTTTCGCTTACTTGCTTTATTACCGGGGGCAGGTGATCCGCAAAAGCGACTTGATCGAGATGTTCTGGCCGGATCTGGAGGCCAAGAAAGCGGCCGCTCATCTCTATACCACCATTTATCATATCCGGCAGGCTTTAAAACAGACAGGAACGGACATCGAGATCCGCAGTGTGACCATAAAAGAGGGGTATGTCCTGGATGCCGGAGACATTCCGCTCGATACGGAAGAATGGGAGCGGGAGCTGAGCGGGCTGGCAGCCGTTCTTCCCGGCAATGCGGCGGAACACCGTAAAGTGCTGGAGCGGTATCCCGGAGACTTTCTGGCGGATTGCGATTATCTGTGGGCGGAGAATGAACGGCAGCGGCTGCGCATTTTGTGGATCAACCATGCACAGAAGCTGGGGGAGTATTACTCGGAGCACGGGCAGGTGAACGAGGCGGTCACAATCTACAGCCGTTTGCAGGAGAAATATCCGCATTTCGAAGGAAGCTGCTTTCCGCTTATGAAGCTGTATGCGTCTCTCAGGGACCGCAAAGCTGTAGAAGAACAGTTCGGCCGGCTGGTCGCCCTGCTTAAAGAGATGGATGTGCGTCCCGACACATCTGTTCTGACGTGGATGGAAGAGTGGCGCGAACGAGATAAAACTTTACGCTGAACATGAGTGCGTTCATAATTTCGAGGGCTCGTTTATAAGTGAACCGGACTGTGCGCACAGTCCGGTTTTTACATGTCCGGATTGTTCAGATTTTGTCGAGATGGACGCGTTACAATACAAAGTGTGCCTTTTTGCGGTATAAACCGATCGGGAGAAAGGAGAGGATTTTGGGAGATCAGACCCTGATAATGCCGGACGGCAAAAAAATCACCGTTGAAGTCTCTGTCCATTTTGTATTCACTTGTCCGAAGAGATGAGGAGCCGGACGACTTCAGCGTCTCCGGAGACTTCTTCCTGCACGGTGCAGGTGTTCGAACCTCTTGCAAGTTAACTACAAAGATAGAGTGATATTGACTTCAGCAAAAATAGGAGAATGGAGGCTTGAAACGTTCATGCTGAAGCAAAAAATTAGCGCTGTATTGGTTGCGCTGCTGGTCTTCGTCCAGGTTTTCAACGGATTCGGACAGTGGAGTGCGGCGAATGCGGCGGGCATTACCGGTTCTATTTTGGACAGCGTAACCTTGGCTGTGTACGATAAAGCCGGTAACGTTGTGACCGACAATGTTTACGAACAGGGCTCTAAAGTACAGGTGGATTATAATTGGTCTCTGCCTAACGGCCACGGTTACAAGGACGGAGACACGTTCAGTTTTACCCTGCCTGCGGAGTTTCTTCTTTTCAATAACATAAGCGGGCCTCTTCTCATCGAGTCCGATGATGTTGGTTCTTTCACGGTCAACAAGGATACCCGTCAAGTACTCATGACTTTCAATTCCTACATAGAGACACACGATGACGTACGCGGGATTTTAACGATCAAAACCCAGTTTGACAAACAAAAGATGACCGGCTCGACTCTTCAGAAAATCAAAATTCCGATTAAAAGCGGAGAGCAGATTATCTCCCTCCAGTTTAAACCTAACGTTGCCTCGACAATCGGAAAAAGCGGTGTTCCTCAAGGTTACAACGCTAAAAATATCGATTGGACAGTGGACGTTAACAAAGAATTAAAATCCGTCGAAAACGCGGTAATGACGGATCCGCTTCCGGCAGGACTTTCCGCTCCGGTTACGGCAGCGGTTTATGCGCTGGATGTAAATCTGGACGGTACGGTCGTTCAAGGAGCGCTTGTCGATCCCGGCAAGTATAGCCTGGACACATCGGGCGGTACGGTAAAGGTAAGTTTTGCCGACAGTCCTATTACGACCGCTTACCGCATTCAGTTTACAACGCCCCTGACGGACGGCTCTCCGGCGTCCTTTACCAATACGGCCACGTTTAAGGGCAGCAATCAGAGCGCGGTCAGCGCGAGCACAACCGTAACCGTGCAGCGCGGAAGCGCGCTGAGCAAGAGCTCAACGAGCTATGACGCGGCCACGCAAACGATCGGCTGGGCCATCAAGTACAATTACAACGAAAGAAACATCTCCCAGACGAATGCCGTTCTGACCGATTTGTTTGACGATGTTCATGAACTGACGGCAAACTCGGTTCACGTGTACCCGGTTACGCTGGATAGCGCCGGCAGCGAAACGGTCGGAGGAGAAATCCCGGCCGGCGATTATACGGTGACACCTGCGTCCGCTACCGGAAAGAACGGATTCAAGCTCCAGTTTAACCAGGCGGTCACAGGCGCTTATAAAATTACTTACGAGACCAAGACCGCCGACCGCGTGATTGCGGACGGTACCGTTAACAACAAAGTGACTTCGGGAAGCGGCGACAGTGCGACGGGAAGCCGTCCCGTCAAGCAGCTTGTTCTGGTCAAAACGATGGATACCGCTAATTATCAGGACAAAACGGCCGCATGGACATTGACGGTAAACGGCGACAAGCAGCCTATGACCGATGTTGTCGTGACGGACGCGTTCCCGAATAAGGGGATGAAAATCGTACCGGGCACGTTTAAGGTCAAGCAGGGAAGCACGGTTCTGAACAGCCCTGCCGACTACACGCTAGACGGAACGGTAACGGAAGATTCCGGCTTCAAGCTGACGTTCGCGGGTCCTCTGTCGGAGACCGTCACGATCAGCTACAAGACTGAATACAATTTCGATTGGATCACGCCTCCGGGCAGCACGAAGAACTTTGTGAACAATGCGGACATCACGTGGAAAGACAGCACTTCCACAGCGCAAACAAAGTCCGTATCGGCTACTTTCACCCCGCGTAACGAGGCTAAAAACAACGGATTCAAAAACGGCGCGTACAATGCTTCGACGAAACAGCTGAGCTGGACGATCGGCGTGAATTACAACAGCAAGCCTCTCAGCAGCGCGAGCGTCGAAGACCTTCTTGAATCAAAACAAACCCTGGTTCCGGGTTCGCTTGCTCTGTATACGATGAATATTGCGGCGAACGGTAATCCTTCCTTGGGTACGATTATCGACAGTTCTGAATACAGCTATTCGGTTGACAGTGCGAACAAGCTCGCAGTATCGCTCTTAAACCCTTCCTCAACGCCGTTCTATATCACGTATAAAACGAGTCTGGACGGGGAGCTTATCGACAGCACGGTCAGCAATACCGCGGAATTGTTCGACGCCGCGACGCCCGTATCGGAGAAACTTACCGCCAAGGTAACGATTCCGAAAGGCGGCGAATACGTCAACAAGACCGGTTCCCAGAGCGGAGACAAGATCAACTGGACCATCAACATCAACAGGGGACAATCGACGGTAGCGGACGCAAAAATCGTAGATACGCCTACGGAGAATCAATTGCTTCTGCCCGAATCTTTCCGTCTCTACACGACGAATGTAGCCGCTAACGGAGACGTCGTCAAAAGTGCAGAGGCTGTCAAAGGTACGGATTACAACTTGGTAATACGGACCGACGATGACGGCAAGCAGACGTTTGAGCTTAACTTCCTTAACGAAATTACCGCTCCTTACGTCCTGGAATATCAGTCTTTGATCGTGGCCAACGATCAGGATACGGTTTCCAACAAGGTAAGCTTTAGCGGAAACAACGTGAGCGTAGTATCGAAGGAAACGACCAACAGCATTGTTGTAGGAGTATCCAGCGGTTCCGGTACGGGGAGCGGCATACGTGGATCGCTTACCGTCCAAAAATCGGATGCGGCCGACAGTTCGCATAAGCTCCAAGGCGCCGTGTTCGAGCTGTACCGCAAATCCGGCTCCTCGCGTTCTCTGATTGACAGCGGAACAACGGATTCGACCGGCACTTTGGTCTTTAAAAAGCTGCTGGCCGGAGATTATATCATCAAAGAAAAAACGGCCCCGTCCGGCTATGTGCTTGACACTACCGACCGTCCCGTTACGATTAATTCCACAGCGGGCTTCACGCTGAACGTGACAAACGCGAAGGTGTCCGTGCCTACGCCGACACCACCGGTGACACCAACGCCAACACCGCCGGTGACACCGACACCGACACCGCCGGTGACACCGACACCAACACCGCCCGTGACACCGACACCAACACCACCGGTGACACCAACACCGACACCGAAGGTGACGCCAACACCGACACCGCCGGTGACGCCAACACCGACACCGCCGGTGACACCGACACCGACACCACCGGTGACACCAACACCGACACCGCCGGTGACGCCAACACCGACACCATCGGTGACACCGACGCCGACACCATCGTCGTCGCCGTCCGATGATGACTCGTCGGAGACACCAACACCGACGCCAACACCATCGGTAACGCCAACGCCGACACCGTCGGTAACGCCAACGCCCACACCATCGGTAACGCCAGGACCGACACCATCGGTGACGCCAGGGCCGACACCGTCGGAGACACCGGCACCGACGCCGTCAGTGACGCCAACGCCCGGGCCAACGTCTTCTCCGGTGACAGGTAAAGTCACAACGGACAAAGATACGCCTATCGGAGGAAAAGTCGTTGTGCCGGAAGGGCAGAAGCCGTTTATCGGCAAACAGCCAGAACACGGCAAAGTGTCGATTGACGAAAACGGCCGCTGGACGTATACGCCTGATCCGGGGTATACGGGCAAGGACCGCTTTACTGTTGCAGCCAGGGACAGCCAAGGCAATGAAACGGTACTCGCCCTTCTGGATGTTACGGTTCAAACAAAGCCGGTCTCCGGCCAGCAGAATCCCGACACACCGGCAGCCCTCTTGCCTCAAACGGGTGAATACGGGCGCTGGTATATCCAAGCGGCCGGTCTCGCTTTAATTGCGCTCGGACTGCTTTGGAGAAGAAAATTAACCGTAAAAAAGTAAAAATCTTTATTGAATGACAGACGCCCTTTAAGTAGACTTTGTTTAGAGACTAAACGGGTTTACTTAAAGGGTTTTTCTTCGCAAGAAAGAACGGGAACAGTATAAATCAAAGGCGGGGTGTTCAGACAGATGAAAAAACGGATATTCCCCCTGCTTTGCGTGATCCTGGGCATCGCTGTTTTTCTGTATCCGGCTCTCCGGGACCGTTATGACGATATTCAGCAGAGCAGGCTGCTGGAGCAGTGGCAGGCGAATTTGCATAATATCGATCAATCGGAACCGGAGAACGAAGGGAACGCTTCTTCTGCCGGACAAGCCCCAAGCACAGCGGAAGATCCGGTTACGCTTGCGACAGGGGGGAAAAACGTGGAGGGAATTCTGGTGATCGATAAAATCCAGCTGAAGCTCCCGATTCTGACGGATGCCACCAAAGAAAACTTGAAGGTTTCTCTTGCAAGCATCGCCAAGACGGGGAAGCCCGGGCAAATCGGAAACTATGCCGTTGCGGGTCACCGGAATTTCGCCTACGGAAAAAATTTTAACCGGCTGGATGAAATGGCCGAAGGCGATACGATCGAAGTGGATACGTCCACGGGCAGGTTCATATACCAAGTTCAAGAGAAGCGGTACGTACTCCCCGAGCAGGTGGAGGTACTTCAAGGGAACGGCAAAGATAGCGAAATTACGCTGGTGACCTGCCATCCGATGAAAAATCCGACCCACCGGATTATCGTGAAGGGAACGCTTATCGAAACGGTTCCCGTGTAGACTTTCCCCAGCGAATGAAGCCTCCGGCGTTTTAACGAAGCCGGACACCATAAAGAAACCCGTCAGCCCTTGCGCCGACGGGTTTCTTTTATTTTTTCAGCAATAAATAGATGAAGTACGGGGCACCGATTAAGGCAACCATAATACCTGCCGCGATACCGTCGGGTTCGATAATGTTGCGTCCAATCGTATCGGCAGCGAGAAGCATCCAGCCGCCGAGCAGAATGGCGAGGGGGATGAACATCTGATTTCTCGGGCCTACGAGCGATTTCGCGATTTGGGGCGCCATAAGCCCGATAAAGGAGATGCCGCCGGTTACGGAAACGACGGAAGCCGCCAGTGCGATGGCCGCCAGCAGGAGGCCGGCCCGCTCCTTTTCGACCGCTACGCCGACGCCGACCGCTACGCTTTCGCTCATGCCGAGCAGGTTCAAGCGGTTGGCTTTATAGAGGACGAACGGAATGAGGAGGATCAGCCACGGAAGAACGGCACCGATAAAAGGCCAATCCGCTCCCCAGATGCTGCCGGCCAGCCATTTCGCGATAAAATCGACTTTGACCCGTTCCGCGGACGAGATGATCACAATCATGACGCCCGACAGCGCCATGGAAAATCCTACGCCGATCAGCACAAGCCTGACGGGCTGCAGGCCGGTTTTACGGCTGTATGAGAGCAGATAGATCAGGCACGCGGTAATCAGTGCGCCTGCAAAAGCGACAGCCGGCAGCAGATAGACAAATGACCCCGGATCGATCGGGACGAATAAAAAGAAAACGGCAATGGCGACTCCTGCACCGGAATTGATTCCGATAATACCCGGATCGGCAAGGTCGTTGCGGGTAATGCCTTGAAGAACCGCGCCGGACAGGGCCAGTCCCATCCCCGCCAGGAGGGTGATGATAATACGCGGCAGCCGTATCGAGAATAAAACAAAATTTTCTTTGAACGACCCTTGGCCCATCAGAGTGGGAAGCAGGCGGTCATACGACAAAGAAGAATACCCGAGGCCCATGCCCGCCACGATGGTTAAAACGATTAGCACGACAGCGCCCGTAACCAGGAGCCGCTGTTTCCGGATCAGAGAAGGATGGATCATGAGAGGGTTTTACCTCCTTTACGTTCAATGAGCAGGAAGAAAGGCAGACCCAGCATAGCTACGATCGCGGCCGCAGGCGTTTCATACGGGGCGTGGATAGTCCGCGCGATCGTGTCGGCGAAGAGCATGAAAGACGCCCCGCAAACGGCCGACATCGGCAGGATGAAGCGGTAGTCGGTTCCGACGACGGCACGGACGATATGGGGGACCAGCAGGCCGATAAACGCCATATTACCGACGAGGGCGACGGAAGCGCCGGCAAGCAGAACGACGACGACAAAAAGGACCGCTTTCACCCGAAACGTCTTCTGGCCAAGCCCCACGGCAACCTCTTCGCTCAAGCTGAGAATGGTAAGCTGCTTCGAAAGAACGAACGAGATAAAGATTCCCGCCGTGATAAAAGGGGCGATCGTCTGAAGCTGGCTCCAGTTCGTACCGACCAATCCGCCTGCGGTCCACATGGAAACATCTTTGGAAATTTTGAAAATAAGCCCGATGCCTTCCGACACGGCATAGAGGAAGGCGGATACGGATGCGCCTGCCAGCACGATCCGGAGCGGAGAGAATCCGCCCTTTTTGAGCGCCCCGATGCCGAAAACGAGTCCGGCTCCGATAACGGCTCCGACGAAGCAGGCCGTCATGATGCCGAAGTAGCCCACCGCCGGGACGAACGCGATCGTGAAGGCGAGCGCGGCGTTCGCGCCGGCGGTTAATCCGAGCAGGCCGGGGTCGGCCAGCGGGTTGCGTGTCATGCCCTGCATGACGGCGCCGGATACGGCAAGCGCTGCGCCTACGAAAACCGCGGCAACCTCTCGCGGCAGCCGGATTTCCCGGAGAAGGGTAATCTGCCCGTCCGATGAGGAAGAAGTGAGAGCGAGCCAGACCTCCTTTACGGTAACATCGGCCGCGCCGAAAAGCATGGCCGCCATAAACATGCCGGCAAACACGAAGATACCGGCTGCGAGCTTGTATGAAAAAGGAAGGATACGCGGGTTTTGTTTGTTCATCCGTCTCATCTTTTCTGTACTGGAATGGAAGAAGGAATTCTTCCGAGAAAGAATCCCTTCAGGAGGGTGTGCCTATTTTCCGAGATGCTTGATAAAGAAATCGAGCTGGTAATCAAGGGTAAGCGGGTCGTTGAAATAAAACTCTTTGGCGTTCGCTTCGTATACATGGCCGTTTTTAACCGCGGGAATGTTTTTGTATGTTTCCGTCTGCTGGAACGCGTTATCGGCTTCCGGGTTTTTACTGAAGATGACATAATCACCGGCATATTGCGGCAGCACTTCGGCGGACAGGGCATAGTAGCCATCTTTCAGCGCCATTTCTTTCACTTTATCCGGCATTTTCAGCTTCATTTCCTGATAGAGGATTTCCGTGCCGCGTCCCCAGTTATCGCCGAAGACGTACAGCTGCTTGTCGAAGCTTTCGATGACGGAAATCGTTTTATCCGCACCGATTTTGGCTTTGATGTCATCACCGGCTTTAGCCGCCCGTTTTTTGAAATCGTCGACCCAAGCTTTGGCTTCTTTTTCCTTATTGAGCAGTTTGCCGATTTCCAGGTGCTGCGTGAGATAATCGACTTTTCCGTATGTAAAAGTGACGGTGGGAGCGATCTGCTTCAGCTTGTCGGTGTTTTTGATAGTGGAAAGGCCGATGATCAGGTCCGGCTTCAGCTCGATGATTTTTTCCAGACTTTCGTCGGAAACTTCCTGAACGTCTTTTAGTTTATCGAAACGGGGATTTTTTTTGGACCAGGAGTCCACGCCCACGAGGTTTACGTTGAGAGCCATCACGCTGCCGGCGTAAGTGGAAAGCACGATCACGCGCTGAGGGTTTGAGGGAACTTCAACGGGACCGCTTTCGGACTGGTAGGTAATGGTTGCAGGCTGTTTAGCATCCGAAGCGTTTCCTTTGTCGGCATTGTTTTGCGGTTTGGCGACGCAGGCGGATAGTGCGAGAACCAGAATGAGCAGAACGGGAAGCAGAAGTTTTTTCATGATGTCAATCTCCCTTGATTAAGTTATAGGTGCAGCACATCGGCTTGCCCGTACGGGGATCGCTGCCGATCTCCGCGTCGATTTGAAACACTTGCTTTAGAACGTCGTGGTTGATTACCTCTTCGCAGCTCCCGGCTTTTACGACTTCGCCGTCTTTAAGAGCGATGATATAATCGGCGAACCGGGCGGCCTGGTTGAGATCGTGAAGAACCATAACAATGGTGCGCCCCTGTTCAAGGTTCAGCTTGTGCAGAAGTTCAAGAACTTCCAGCTGATGCGCCATATCGAGGTAAGTTGTGGGCTCGTCGAGGAAAATGATTTCCGTCTCCTGGGCGAGCGCCATGGCGATCCAGACGCGCTGCCGCTGTCCACCCGAGAGGGCATCTACGGGGCGGTATTTGAACTCACTTGTACCCGTGACACTCAGCGCCCAGTCGATGACTTCGTAGTCTTTCTTCGTTAAACGGCCGAAGCCCGTCTGATACGGAAACCGGCCGTAGGATACGAGCTCGCCGACCGTAAGTCCGTTGGCGCTTTCCGGAGACTGGGGGAGGATGGCCATTTTCCGGGCCAGGACTTTCGTGTTTTCCTTGGAAATCAGTTCGCCGTCCAGAAGGATAGAGCCCGACTGATGGGAAATAATCCGAGTAGCCGCTTTCAGCAGCGTCGATTTGCCGCAGCCGTTGGCGCCGATAATCGTCGTGATTTTTTTGTCGGGGAACGACACGCTCAAATTTTTTACGATTAAACGATCCCCGTACCCGATGTTCAGATCATCTGTATATAGGCGAACCATGATGTGACCTCCAATTGCGGTGTGAAAAATAAATGCTCTATAAATGAACTTCCTATCATTGATAATGATTATCATCATCAGCACATTACATACTCTAAAGGGGAGGAAAACATTTGTCAACCCGCATTTTGACTTGTAAAATTCAAGAAAAGGTCGTATATTTTATTGAGAATGATAATCAATCACAACTTAAAGGCAAGGAGTGAGGGAACATGAGCGAGAAAGAACTATTCGATGTAACCGTCATTGGAGGGGGGCCGGCGGGTCTCTACTCTGCTTTCTATAGTGGGTTAAGGGAACTCAAAACGAAGATCATCGAGTTTCAGCCGCATTTGGGCGGGAAAATTCATGTATATCCGGAGAAAATGATCTGGGACGTGGGGGGGCATACGCCGCTTCCGGGAGCTGAACTCATTGAGAAATTGGTGGAGCAGGGGTTAACGTTCCGTCCCGAAGTGGTGCTGAATGAAAAGGTGGAGTCGATTAACCGCGACGATGAAGGAATTTTTGTTTTACATACGGCTTCCGGACAGAAGCATTATTCCAAAACGGTCATCGTGGCTGTCGGCGGAGGGATCTTGAAGCCGCAAAAGCTGCAAATCGAGGGAGCAGAAAGGTACGAGGTTTCGAACTTGAACTATACGGTGAAATCGCTGCAGCGCTTTCAAGACAAGACCGTGGTCATTTCGGGAGGCGGAAATTCGGCGGTCGACTGGGCGAACGAGCTGGAACCCATAGCGAAGCAGGTTTATCTGACTCACCGCAAGGAGGCGCTCACCGGTCACGAAGCGCAGGTCAAACAGCTGATGGAGAGCTCCGCCGTCTGTTTCCTGAATTCGTCGATCACGAAGCTGATCGCCGCTTCCAGCCATGACATCATCGACTATGTCGAGCTGACGAATCACTTGACGGGCGAGCTCACCCATCTGCCTGTCGATGAAGTGATCATCAATCACGGCTATGAACGGGACAGCACGCTGCTCAAAAGCAGCGGACTGGAGATCGAGCTGGCGGACGATTTCTACATTGCGGGCAGCTCTTCAAGCGTCTCTACGGTAGAAGGGCTCTATGCGGCGGGAGATATTCTGAAACATGACGGCAAGCTGCATTTAATCGCCGGCGCTTTCCAGGACGCGGCGAACGCGGTCAACCAGGCGAAGCAGTATATTCAGCCGGGCTCGGATAAAACCGGCATGGTTTCTTCCCATAACGATATCTTCAAGAAACGGAACCGTGAGCTTGTGAAGCAGATGATGGGGTAGAAGCGGCAATATGCCGCAGCACCCGAAGTATGCCGAAAGGTTCTTGCGCCGCCGTTTTCAAGGCAGGCTCAGGAACCTTTTCTGGACATTCCGTAATAGTCCGGATACATCAGTTTGAAACCGTATGATTGGTACAACCGGATTCCCGGCGTATCCGAGATGACGAATACCTGGGATGCTTCGGACGCATTCTCATCCAGGTACCTGACAAGTTCCTGCATAATCGTTTCTTCGACAACGCTTCTTTGTTCCCCGCAAGAAGGATGCACCAGCACATCCGCGATTTGAAAATAACAGGCGCGAGGGGAGAGGGAGTAAACGATGCTTCAAGGCACAAAAAAAGCGGTAGACCGGAGGTGATTGCCGGATTCCCGCTTAAATAACCGTTATAGCTGTAATCTTCCATCGTAATCAACAGGGTAAACCGGCCCGCCGGAATAGTCCGGAAGTTGGGCATATTCCTGAAATTCGGGACTGGGTGTGAATGCAGCAAATCCTTCCCGATGTTTTCTTCTCATTCTGACATACAAACGGATGTAGCGGTCCACCGTAATTTTTTCATGTCTTCTCCTGAAAGGATTCCAGACTTTAATATAAGTGCTCCAATAGGCATCTCCGGCAGAAACCTCGAATTCTCCTGCTCCGAATATTTTTCCTTTGTTGCTCAAAGCTTGTTTAACTGCGTCGGCCCCAACTTTTTTCATAAGATCTTCCAAACGTTGACCAAGATAAGCCTGAGCACAGCCTAAATAAACGCAAGCGGCTAACACGGCAAAATCTCCGGGACCGTAAGATTCGGACCAAAGTACAATGTCCCATCCTTGTTCAACACTGTTTTTCATATCCTGAAAAGTACTAGGCATATAACCCCTCCGTCAAGTAATATTAAACCTTTTATGGATATATGTGTTAAACAGCTTTTCTAATTCCTGGTGAATAAATATTTACCCGAAAAAACCCGGCAGCAGATCGTGGAGATCCGCTGCCGGGTTTTTCGGGTAAAACGATTATTTGGACGAAACCGACTTATACCAGTCGTTGACTTCTTTCGTAATTTGTTCGCCGCCGTTTGCTTTCCAGTTGGCGACAAATTCGTCAAAAGCCGTGATAGGCAGTTTGCCGTAAATAATTTTGTTGAACGTTTCCATTTCCGATTGACGGAGAAGGTTCCACTTGGACACCATCGTCGGCGTAGCCGCCCCGGTGAAATAGTTCTGCTTGCGGATGTTCTGCTGGGACATGACGATTTTGGCCGCCGCCCAGTTTTCCGGTTTTCGGAATTCGGCCATCTGCTTCTCGTAAGGTGTCTCGGGAGTCTTGCCGTCGGCTAGCTTCACGAGCGTTTTCATATACAGATCCGGAATCCGGGCGGGACCGGTCAGGAAAGGGAACTCATTGGAGAAGTCTTTGATTTTCTCCTTGTCGCTGGTCGGTTTGCCGTCGATAATATCCCAATCGTACCCTTTTGCGAATCCGTATTCGTACTTGCTTCCGGCAGTCGGGTTAGCCAGATTGTCGAGCAGGTAGTTGTAATACAGGAAAATGGCTTCCGGATGTTTGGCGTCTTTGTTGATCATGATACTGGCGTTCACGCCGGAATTTTGCCACTTCGTTCCGATTTTGCCGTTAGGTCCGGCTGGTATCGGATATGCTTTATACTTCGAGCCTTTTACGTTCTTAAGCAGATCCGGTGCGGGCCAGTCCGGTACCCAGTTCGCTCCGGGCAGAATGCCCGCGGTTCCCTTGGTCCAGCTTTCCGCCGACTTGGCTTCGTCCCATAAGGCGGAATCCGTATGGATGTAACCTTTGTCCATCCATTCCTTCAGCTTGGCGAGGGCTTCTTTGGCACCCGGATTGGTGGATCCGTATTCAAGGTTGCCGGAAGCGTCCTTGTTCCACTGCTCCTGAATCGTTCCGTAAGCGCCGAACAGCCAGTCAAGCGAGCCCATCCAGGTGTTCGTATTGTTTTTCAGCGAAATCGCCAGCGGAAAAACGTCTTTCGGAGCGAGGCCGTCCGGATTCTGATTTTTGAATTTGTCCATAATGACTTCCAGATCGGCAATCGTCTTAGGCGCCTGAAGATTCAGCTTTTCCATCCAGTCCTCTCGCAGCCACAGCAGTGTGTCGTCATTATCGGTATACTCCAGAATCGGCATGTTGTATTTCTTGCCGTCTCTTGTGAACGGATACCATAATTCCGGGTGCGCTGCGGAATGGTCTTTTAATATTTTGTTGGCATATTTGTCGAAAAGCTCGTCAATGGGCATGAACTGTCCGGAATCGATGAGCTGGTTGGTGAGTACCGGGTTGGTCGGTACGGACACGAAATCGGGTAGTTTTTCTCCCGAAGCGATCGCGAGCTGCAGCTTTTGTTTATATTGGTCGTCATTGGCTGGGTACCAGGTATCCTTATGTTTAATGCCCAACGTTTCCAGCATCCAGCGGTCGTGGACGTTGTTTTCCTTGGTATCGCCCTGTACGTATTTCTTGGGCATCAGCACGGAGCTGATTTCGATCGGCGGATCATATTTTCCTTTGGAGAAGGCGGCTTCGGCTCCGGAGGAAGCAGTACTGCCTTTCGTTGTGTCATTGGATGCCCCGCTGCAGGCCGTAAGCGTGACAAGTCCCGCCGTGATGAGAACCGATCCCAATTTCCTGAACTTGACCATTCATCATTTCCCCCTACTTGTGTGATCCTTACATGTGTTACTGTATCAACTTTCCGGGGAAAGCATCTATATGAGTTTGTTAGTTTCGATAGGAATCTGTCATGGTAATAAAGCCCCGTCCCGGTACTCCTGCGGCGTCACACCGAAATGGCGCTTGAACACTTTGATAAAATAGGCGGGGTCCATATAGCCGATTTCCATGCTGATTTCATACACTTTCTTGCCGGTGGCTTTGAGCAGATGACAGGCGCGTTCCATACGAAGCCGGGAAATATAATCACTGATGCCTTCGCCCGTCTCGATCTTGTAAATTTTGGACAAATGGGTCGGATGCAGATTGACATGGTCCGCCAAGGCCCGCAGGGACACATCCTCGTGCAAATGCTTGTCCGCATATTCCTGGATCTTCTTCACGTATTGGGAGCGGCTGTCCTTCACGCTGCTGGAGCTGACTTCTTTCAGCTTGTCAAGCACGCTCCGCGACCAGTTTCCGAGCTTCTTGATGGAAACGAACGCTTCTCCGCTCTGAAGCGCCTCCATATCGTCGGAGCCGAGCAGCTTCGTAAGCGTATACCCGCTGCGGTGTGCGAGGTTACTGAAAGAAGCGGTGATGAGGAAGCCGGCTTCCATGCAGTGCTCCCACGATTCCGGCCATTTGTCCTCCAGCTCCGTACATACGGCCGCAAGCTTGGCTTCCGCCGCATCCCAGTGACCCGCCTCCAGCAGGTTGATGAGGGAAGGCGGCACGTACAGCGCGTTCAGGGGACCCTGCGCCGGTGTGTGGTCGACTTCATTGACGCGTACGACAAAATCCCGTTCGTCGCCTACGATTTCCCGGAAATAGGCGGAAGCCTGCCGGAACCGGTCGGGAAGCTGTTCAGGGAAGGCAAACCATTCCGTGATAACGATGGAGAGGGAGCCCTGCAGGAACTGCTTCACTTTCGACTGGAGCTGCTGGGACAGCTTCTCCAGGAGATTTTCCCGGCCTGCGGCGCTTGCGGTTTCTTTAAGCTGGAGCAGGAAGACGAGATAGCAGTGCTCTTCCTTAACGCCCCAGACTTCCATAAACTCGCCGAGAATTTCTTCGGCCATGTTCATGATCGCATATTCGATCAACGGTTGTCCGTTGTTCTTGTAGCGGCCGAATTCTTCTTCGAGCCGGACCAGCATCAGCGCGCTGTCCCCGAAATCGAACGGCAGTCCGTAGTCGCTCAGCTTCCGGTGCCATTCGTCCACAGAGAGACGCCGGCCCTGCAGGGCATCGAGCAGAAGCTGGCCGCGCAGAATCGGCAAATTTTCGCGGAGCGTATGCCGGGTGCGCTCCAGAGAGCTGACCAGCTCCCACTCGGCATTGAGCTGATCGATGGCCGTTTGGACGGCGCCGAACAGCTCCTGGTCGGTCGGCGGCTTGAGGAGATAATCGACGGCGTTGTGCCGGAGCGCTTTTTTGGCGTATTCGAACTCCGAATGTCCGGACAAGATGATGCATTTCATCTTCTTGTCGCGGATTCGTATGCGTTCGATAAGCTCGATACCGGACATCTCGGGCATTTGCACGTCCGAGATCACGATATCGATCGGATGCGTATCGATCAGTTGCAGCGCTTCAAATGCGGAATAGGCTCTGTATACGTGTTCGATTCCGAATTCATGCCACGGCTTGTGCAGTGCGAGGTTGTCCACCCAGTGGGCTTCATCGTCAACGATGATCATGTGCATGTTTAAGGTCTCCTTGCGGGCTTTTATAGCCGGATGTTTTTGCGGCAGGGGGGATCTCCCAGACGATTTCGGTCCGGAGTCCGCCGAGCGGTGACTTGACGAAAGCCAGATAAGACCGGCCGCCGAACTGATGCATGATGCGCTGATTCGTATTCCATAAGCCGCAGCCCATTTCTTCCTGCAGCGGCTCCTGCATTTTCCGGTTCAGCGCCTCTTCCTGTTCGGCGTTCAATCCCGGTCCGTCGTCATCCACGTACACTTTGCAGAAGCCGTCTGCCATCTCGCCGGTAATCCGGATCTGGCCGGAGGTGTACGATTTTCCGACCCCGTGGATAACGGAGTTTTCCACGATCGGCTGAAGCATCAGCCGGGGAACGGACTGGTTCCGCATGTCTTCGGGAATGTCGATCTTATAGTCGATCCGGCCGTTACGCAGCTTCTGGATATCGAGATAGTTCACGAGCAGCTTGATCTCTTCTTCCAGCGAAGCCGTTTCCCGCTCCATCCGCGTGGTATAGCGGTAATAGGCGCTCAAATTATACGCCATCGCGACGACGGCGTCCTCGTCCTTCATCTGGGCCATATTAATAATATAGCCCAGGCAGTTGTACAGGAAATGCGGGTTTATCTGGGCCTGAAGCTGCTTAAGCGTCGCTTCCCGGGCGCGGATTTTTTCGTTGAACACGTTCTCGATGAGATCCTGGATCTGGCGCGACATGTCGTTAAACCGGTAAAACAGGAACGAAAACTCGTTATGGTACCGGGTATGCAGCCGGACGGAATAATCTCCGCGCTGTACACGGCGCAGTCCGTTGATCAGCGTGAGAATCGGCTTCTGAACGTTGCGGTACAGCAAAATCGAAGCCGAAATGCCGACAAGGAACAGCAGGAGCATGGAGAAATAGAACAGGTTCCGGCTGAACGAAATAGGTCCCAGGATCTGATCGAGCGGAACCACGTCAACGAGATGCCAATCCAGATAGGATGATTTTACGGAGCTTACCAGATAATTTTTGCCGTCAAGTTTGACGACATGCTGGGTCGTGTTATCGGGAGAATGCTCGTCCAGGTAGCGGATCAGCTCTCCCGTCAAATTTTTATCCGCGCTGCGGTTCAGGATCGGCGTGCTCCCTTTATGATAAAAGAAAGGATCGCCTTGTCCGCCCGCTTTGTACGTATCCAGCATATTCTGGATATTCTCGAAACTGAAGCTCGCTTCGATGACGAGACTGCTGCCCGTTAACATGCCCGGCTGGGCGAGGGAGTCGTTGTAGAACCAGTAGAAAGCGTCCAGCCCTCCGTGAGCTTCGCCAGTGCCGTCCCCGTAGGTCCATTTTCCGCTCCGGTTGTTCTGTAGATAGTTCTCGTCGTACGCCGGCGATTTGTAATTGGAAATAATGTCTTTGTTCTGCTGGGAATAAACGGCGTACCGGGCCGGCCAAATATCGGTCACTCTGGACTGAAGGGCCATTTTCTCCTGAATGACATACCTCGTCTGCATACGGTCGTAGCGGTCTTCCCAGATGTTCAGCCCGTTGAATTTACGGACGTTCGGGTCCCGGGAGAAGATCAGGCTGAATTCCATCATCTGACTGATGCGCGAATCGATTTGACTGGACAAAAAAGTGAGCTGCTTCGTGCTCGACTTCTGCAGCTCCGAGCTGACGACGTTGTAGGTGACGTCGTTTGAATACGTATACACCAGAATAATCGGAATAAAAAGCACGATAATCAAACTGTTCATTTTGGCGAACAGACTGAATCTGTACCGCGCCTTCCCCCGGACTTTCGCAGCGATTCCCGCTAATCCCAAACCCATTCTATCTCCTCCAGCTGGTACCCTAATATATCCCTATGGAAGCCTAACATTGTACTATAGTCAGCTTTCCGAAATGCTTGCTACTATTTATAGCAGAGATTCATCGTACACACAAAATAATTTTTTGGGGCGGGAGAGAGCGATGGGAGTGAACACGGTGCGGCAGGTCAAGGCCGGCAAAGCCCGGCGCACAGACACAAAAAAAGGCTACAAGCAGCCCTGGATCCTTCACTTTATGGTTCTGCCGGCGGCTGTTCTCGTATTTATATTTTCGTATATTCCCATGTCGGGGATTATTATGGCTTTCCAGGACTATAAACCCGCGCTGGGAATTTCCGGCTCGCCCTGGGTCGGTTTGAAGCATTTCCGGTATATGTGGGAAAACGATTATTTTCTAAAAATCACGTGGAACACGCTGTTTTTCGCCATTTCGAAAATGGTCATGAATCTGATTATTCCGTTTTTCTTTGCTCTGCTGCTTAACGAAGTGCGGAAGATGGCGCTGAAAAGAACGATCCAAACGCTCGTTTATTTGCCGCATTTCCTGTCCTGGGTGACTCTCTCGGGGATATTGATCGATATGCTCGCTCAAACAGGACTTATCAACCAGTTTCTTACGGCCGTGTTCGGCATCAAGCCGATTTTTTTCCTGGGAGACGGCAGCTGGTTCCGGTTTACCATTATTTTCAGTGACGTCTGGAAGGAATTCGGCTTTAACACGATCATCTTCCTGGCAGCGCTCTCCGGTATTAATCCGTCTCTGTACGAAGCGGCGGAAGTAGACGGGGCCGGACGCTGGAAGCAGACGTTCTACATTACGATTCCCGCGCTTATCCCGATTACGATCGTCATCGCGACTCTGGCGCTCGGCAACGTGCTCAACGCGAATTTTGACCAGGTATTCAACCTGTACAGCCCGCTCATTTACCAGCAGGGCGATATTATCGACACGTTCGTGTACAGGGAAGGTCTGTTAAGCGGACAGTTCAGCTTCGCCACGGCCGTCAGCTTGTTCAAATCGTTCATCAGTCTGATCCTGATCGCGGTCTCGTACAGGCTGGCCTACCGGTTTGCCGGATACCGAATTTTCTAGAAGGGGAGAGAGCGGATGTATCATAAAACACTGCCTTACCGGATATTCAGCCTGTTCAACAATGTGTTTTTAACGGTTCTGGCCATTCTGTGCCTGCTGCCCCTGTATCACCTGCTGATGGTGTCCCTCAGCGCCTCGGCGCCGGCGAACGCGGGACTGGTCACATTCTGGCCGATCGGCTTTACGTTCGAAGCCTACGCGAAAACATTCGACAACGCGAATTTCTTGTCGTCCCTATGGGTGTCCGTGCAGAGAACGGTGCTCGGAACGGCGATGGCTCTGGTCGTGAACACCATTGCCGCCTACGCGCTGTCCAAAGAAAGTCACGTCTTTCGCGCACGCAATCTGTATCTCTGGTATTTCGTCGTGACGATGCTGTTCAGCGGCGGACTCATTCCAAGCTATATTCTGATCCTGAAGCTTGGGCTTATGAATACGCTGATGGCCCTGATTCTTCCGGGGCTGGTGGGTGTCTTTAACATCATTCTGCTTATGAACTTCTTCCGCACGGTGCCCAAAGATCTGGAGGAAGCGGCTTTCATTGACGGAGCCGGCCAGTTCCGCACGTTCCTCAGCGTATACCTGCCGGTTTCCCTGCCCGTCGTGGCGACGGTCTCCTTGTTCATGATGGTCGGACACTGGAATTCGTATTTCGACGGGATCATCTATATCCGGGATTCCGAGAAGCTTCCCCTTGCCACGTTTATGCAGACGATTATCGTGCAGGCCGACATGTCGAAGCTGGATCCGGCAGCCGTTGCCAGCCTGTCCCAGCGTACGATCCGGGCGTCGCAGATCTTTATCAGCGCCCTGCCGATCCTGCTCGTCTACCCTTTCCTGCAGCGCTATTTCGTAACCGGCATCGTAGTGGGTGCGGTTAAAGAATAGGCCGGTTCACCGGCGTTTCAGATTATAGACAGAGAAGAGAGACAATAAAGTGTGGAGTTTTGCGATAAAAAGTCCGTGCACCGCGCGGGCTTTTTTGTTTTGTGCGGAATTAGGCCGGAAGGGGATGCAACGGTGCGCTTTATACATCAGCATGATGAGGGTATCTAATGGCCAAAGGCCAAAGTAAACGATTGTATATAAAAGTAAGAAGATATCTCTTTTTAACAGGATGGGGCGCCTTATAGTATTAACAGTGGATGGGTCTATTCATCACTTCAAGCAGCGGAAGGAGGTAAATGACGAAACGGAAATACAGCCGGTGTGCGGCCCAGCCTTACCGCTAAAACGCAGGATAAACAAACGATCTCCACTCCTTCTGAGAAATGAGGATGAGTCAATGAAGACCAATCAAGGATTGAAAGCGAAACTTTCACGCATACTCACATTTGTACTTGGATTCTCGATCGTTTTAAGCGCGGGCCAGCCTGCCGTCTATGCGGGTCCAAACCCGCAGAGTCCGGGTGCGGCGGAGGTGCGGACGGGAACGGCACCGGAGGTTATTCCCGTTGCGGAAGAAACGTACGGCGGACCGGTTGAACGCCCGGCTCCCGAACAACGTCAGGGGCCTTTTCTGAGCGCGCCGTCCGGCAGCGGCGAAAATTTTGCCCTGAAGAAATCCGTCAAAGTTTCGGGAAACGAGGTGGATTACGGTCTGTTTCCCGAGATGGCCGTCGACGGGGACGGAGGGACCCGCTGGTCGTCCGCCAAAACGGATGATTCCTGGTTCGAGGTGGATCTTGGCGGCAAAAAGGACATCGGCCAAGTGGTGATCCACTGGCAGACGCCCGCCAAATCATACCGTGTGCTTACGTCCGTATACGGGGACGTATGGGAGAATATTAAAGAAAACGACGGCTTGATCCAATGCGAAGGGGGCAGGGAGGTGCTGAATTTTCCTTCCCGCGAAGCAAGATACGTCAAGTTCCAGGGAGTGGAGCGGGCGCCGGCAAGCGACGGTATCTTGTACGGGTATTCTTTTTACGAATTCGAAGTGTACCAAGAGGACCCTATCGCTAAAATAATCAGCGGCATTCAGAAGCTGGATCCGGTCGTCAAGGGCCAGACCTCACTTACGCTGCCGCCCATGCCGCCCGGTTATAAAATATCCGTCTACGGCAGTGACGCCCTGCCGGTCATCGACAAAGAAGGCCGCATTCATCCGCCGCTGTCGGACCGCACCGTCCAGCTTCTTCTGCAGGTAGAGAGCGAAGCCGATCCCGCCCGGAAAGCAGTGACCGGCAACATCGGCGTGCATGTGCCCGGGCTGTACACCGAGACGCCGGATCAGAATCCCGAACCGAAGGTCATTCCTTCGCTGCGCGAATGGGCCGGCGGAACAGGCCGCTTCGCCCTGACGTCCTCCTCCAGGATCGTGATCAGCGATCCCGCTTTGCTGAAGACGGCCGAGATAGTCCGGACGGATCTGAAAGAGATGACCGGACTTAGTCCGCAGGTCGTTCAAGGCAAAAAAGCATCCGCCGGGGACCTGGTCATGATCCTGGATCCGGCCTTGAAGCATCTCGGCGCGGGCGGCTACCTGCTGGATGTGAAAGACAACGTGACGATTACAGCTCCGGAAACGAAAGGCATTTTCTGGGGAACCCGCTCGGTGCTGCAGATTCTGAAAGGGGATCCCGAGCGCCGGCATCTTCCGGCCGGGACGGCGCGCGACTACCCCAAGTACGAAACGAGGGGGCTGATGATCGATGTCGCCCGGAAGTTTTACACGATTGATTTTCTGCGGGACTATGTGAAACTGCTGGCCTGGTACAAGATGACGGATCTCCAGATTCATCTGAACGACGATGTCGGAGTTCCGTTCAAAAACGGGCAGCGGGCCGCCTTCCGTCTGGAAAGCGAGCGTTATCCCGGCCTGGCGAGCACCGACGGCCATTACACGAAGGAGGAATTCCGCGAGCTGCAGCGACTTGGAAGCGATTACAGCGTGAATATTATTCCTGAAATCGACACGCCGGGGCATTCGCGGATATTCACGACCTATGATCCTTCACTCGGCACGGACCATACGCTTGACATTTCGAAGCCCGCAACCGTGGATTTTGTCAAAAGTCTTTTCGACGAATACATCGACGGCCACAACAATGGGGAACCGACGTTTCTCGGGCCGGATGTTCATATCGGAACGGACGAATACGGGGGGCCTTCCAAAGAAGTTTTCCGCGGCTATATGGATACGCTAATCAAGTACATCAACAGCAAGGGCAAGCATCCGTATCTTTGGGGCGGCCTGAATGAGTATGCCGGAACGACTCCCATCAGCAACGAGGCCACCATGGGCATTTGGTATGAGCCGTACGGAGGTCCGAAGCAGGCGATGGATTTGGGCTATGACATCGTCAATTTCGACACCAATTACATGTATCTCGTTCCGCGGTTGTACCGGGATTATTTAAATACCCCGTTTCTTTATAAACAGTGGGAGCCTGTGAAATGGCCTGGCGTTACGCTGCCCTACGGGCTTCCGCGGCTCAAAGGCGGCATGTTCGCCATCTGGAACGATATTTCGTACGAAACCGGTATTTCGATGGACGATTCTCATATCCGGATGCTTCCCGCCATGCAGGTACTTTCGGAGAAAATGTGGCAGGGAGCAAGGGAAGGCAATGATTATGACGCCTTTATCGCGACGGCTGCGGAAATCGGCGAAGCACCGGGCGTAAACCGCCTGCACCGGGTCTCTACAGACCGGCCGGACGGTTTGGTGATCCGGTATCCTTTCGACGAGGGCACGGTGGATACTTCCGGCAGCAAGCTTCACGGAAAAGGCGAGAATGTTGCTTTTACGGAAGGAAAATACGGGAAGGCGGTGTATCTCCGGGGCGGTAAAAGCTACGTCGAAACTCCGATCGACACGATGGGCTTCGGCTGGACGGTATCCATGTGGATCAAGCCCGAGAGGGATAATCCGGACGATGCCGTACTGATGGAGTCTCCTATGGGGAAAATCAAGCTGAAGCAAGGAAAAACGGGCAAATTGGGCTTTTCCAAAGAGGATTACGATAGTGTATTCAACTATGAGGTGCCGGCTGACAAATGGACGCATCTTTATTTGACCGGGGATGCGGAGGGTGTGTCTCTTTATGTGAACGGCAATGGATATGCCGAAAAACTCGGTCTGCCGGTCAGACGCATTCAGACGCTGATGCTGCCGGTTCAGAAAATCGGAAGCGGGACGAACGCTTTTAAAGGCGCGATCGACAATGTGCACATTTACAACGAATTTCTGCCTCTGCTGGATGTCAACAATCTGGCTCTTCATCAAAAAGCGGAGTCTTCTCCCCTCGAAGCTCCCGAACATACGCCGGGCAATGCGATCGACGGCAATTTGTTCACCCGGTGGTCGAGCGCGTACGACGACGCTTCATGGATGATCGTTGATCTCGGCAGCTCGCAAACGATCAACAAAGTCCAGATCGGATGGGAGACGGCAGCGGAGAAATATAAGCTTCTCGTATCCGAAGACAAACAGACATGGACCAATGTCAAAGGGAGTGACGAGACACTGACTTCCGCCGGCAAGCTGGATATCATCGACTTTCAGCCTGTAAAGGCGAGGTACGTCAAATTTCAGGGAGTCGAGAGAAAACCGGTCGAAGGGAACAAGTACGGGTACTCCATCTATGAGTTCGAAGTATCCGGAGACGATAAAATGGTGCCCTACCAGGCATTGATCGCCGAATCCGCCAAGCTGCTGGCCACAGGTAAAGGCAGTCCGGATTTACGCCGCCAGGTGGAAAATCTGCTGCTGCAATATCCGATCCGCTTCGAAACGGTCATAGATACGCTGCGCGATCTAAATGCCCGCTTAAAAGAATCCATCGATCATACGGGACCGGACCCTGATCCGGGGAGTCCCGGAGACGGAGGCAGCGGGCCGGGTGCAGGCGGCGGCTCAAGCGGTGCGGGAGGTTCGCAGCCTGACGGCGAGACCGGAAAAGTTACGCTGAAGCCCGGTGAAGGGGGGAGAACCGGGATCGGAAATGAAATCGGAGTCGAGATACCTGCCGGAGCCTCGAAGGAAACCGTCACGTTCGGCATCCGAAAAATCACGGATCCTTCCGGTCTTATCGGCGGGGGACGGGAGAGAGTCAGCCCTGTCTTTGAACTGACGCGCAGCGCCGGCACGAGCCTGGATAAGCCGATTAAACTAACGCTGGCTTACGATGCGGAGAAGACTGGCGCGAAGCGTCAAGCGGCCGTTTTCTCCTACGATGCCGTCCGGAAGCAGTGGATACGGCTCGGAGGCGAGGCCGCGGACGGCAAAATCAGCGTGGAGGCTGGCGAGACGGGAATATTCGCCGTTTTTGCCGCGAAGGAAGAAGAGGCGAAGACCTCTCCGCATTTCGGGGATACCTCCGGACATTGGGCGGAGGAAGTGATTGCTGCCGCGGCCGCGGAAGGGATTGCCGCCGGATATCCCGACGGAACATTCCGGCCGGATGCCCGGGTGACGCGGGCTGAATTCACGGTGCTGCTTGCAAGAGCGCTGCACCTTGAGGATACCGCGTCCCTTCCCGGTTTTACGGACGCGGCCGATATCGGCGCCTGGGCCGGGACGGCGGCGGCACAAGCCGTCACGGCCGGCATCATCGACGGCTACGATGACGGCACGTTCCGGCCCGGGGCGGACATCACCCGCACGGAGATGGCGGTCATGACCGCCCGTGCGCTGAAGCTTCCCGCGGAGCGGGAGACGCGGGCCGGCTTTGCCGATGACGGCGACATTCCGGCTTGGGCACGCGGTTATGTCGGCGCGGCCGCAGGGCTGGGACTTGTCGCGGGACGTGACGGCGGCTTTTTCTCGCCGGCTGATCCGGCTACTCGTGCGGAAGCCGTAACGCTGCTGCTTCGGGCCGCCGGCCGGAAATGAGCAGAGGGTTTCGGCAGGAACACCGGGGGGCCCCGCGGCTTGTGTGCCTCCCCGGCGCCTTTGAAAAAAGGGCGGGAGGTGGTATACTTTTGAGAAAAAACAAGCGGGGGTACATCGTATGTCAGCAGCAGGAATAGACAAAATCGCGTGGATTTATGTGGAGAACGGCCGCATTCTCAGCGCGCGCTCCAAAGGCAAAGACACGTATTACATTCCCGGAGGCAAACGGGATCCCGGCGAATCCGATACCGAAACGCTGATGCGTGAAGTCGAGGAAGAGGTTTCCGTCCGCATCAAGCCCGAAACCGTGTCGCATTTCGGGACGTTTGAAGCCCAAGCTCACGGAAAAGAGGAAGGAATACTCGTGCGGATGGCTTGTTATCAAGCGGAATTCGAAGGCGATCTAAGCCCGGCTTCCGAAATCGAGGAACTTGTCTGGTTAACTTACGCAGAGCGGGAGCATGTCTCTCCTGTGAGCCGGCTCATTTTTGACCGGCTTCATGAATTAAAGCTGCTTCTGTAGCCGGTAAAGCCGGGAGGCGGTACTTGGCACGCAGGAAAGGTCAAGGTGCAGGACTGACTTCAATTGAGCTTCTTTTGAGCCCTAACTGGACCTAATAAGTGTTTATGTTTGAGACCCGAATTAAAAACCAGTAACAGCAAAAACCTTGCTGCTGCTGGTTTTTTCTTTTTTCATCCTAGGATGGTTTCCTGGCGTGCCCCGTTGCGAAATACTTGGAGTAATTTCGTCGGGCCAGTCGACATACGCGAATTAGAGCAGCCCACCTGGCAGTTGTAATAAAGAAAAGGAAAAAAATAGCCATAGTCAGCTATATTTCTATGAATCCGTTTGCTGTAAAATTTAAACTGTCTTTCATAATTATACCTAAGAGGGGGAGTGGTTCTCTTACAGTGGATTTTAAAAAAACGCTATGCGGATGATTAAACCGGGAGGGAGTGAATTTGTGAAAAGTAAATACGCTTTCCTGCTCTCGTTGCAATCGCTTGAGTATGAAATCAATCAATTGAATGCGTTCTCAAGAGAGTATCCGGGATGCTTTGAGCTTCTGAAGATCAAGCTTGACGATCTTTGCCGGTTTATGGTAAACGACGAAAACGAAAAGCGTTGGCACGAATGGGGAAATCACGATGAAGTGAGACAATACAGTGAGAAATTGCGGGAGACATCGGTCAAGGCGCTCTGTGACATGGAAAAATATCAATCGCAGCTATTGATCAACAAAGAGTTGGAAGCTACCTCTTACATCGAGCAGTTGTCCCATGCCGTACAGGAGGAGCTTGATTTATTCGGAATCGGACCCGCATCCAGAGTGTTTTTTATCGGATCGGGAGCTTATCCGCTGTCGGCCTTAACGATAGCCAAGGAATCGAGAGCCAAGGTGCTGTGCCTGGATATTGACGAGGAAGCCGTCGAACTTGGCTTCAAGGTTGCTTCGGCTTCCGGACTGCAAACGTTAGTGGATTTTGCGGGAGGCCGATTATCGGACCATCCGTTTATCCGACAGACTACACATGTTTTTATCGCTTCTCTCGTTCCGAATAAGCTGGAGATCGTAGAAGAGGTGAAGCGTGTGGCGAGGCCGGACACCAAAATTATCGTACGTTACGGCAACGGATTGAAGTCGCTTTTTAATTATCCTCTGCATGCGGACCTGTCTTATGAGTGGAACCTGACGCCCATTATCCGAAATAACAGCCTATACGATACGGTTCTTATGGAATCCAAACTATTAACCCAAGAAAGGACGATTGGCTATGACCCGTCCTGAGCAGGTTATTCCTCCGTTCGGAAACACATTGATCGTGGGAGCGGGTCCGGCGGGCATTCACATCGCTGTGGATGCGGGCCGTGGTTGGTGCGGCCGGCTGGGCCTGGCGAATCGCAGAGGAGCGCATTCGGACCGTATCCTTTGTGAGCTGGATCGGCAAGGCTATACTCTTTCTTCCGTTGTTCAAATTCAATCAAAGAGTCATCTTTCAGGTGAGGTCCTGCTGGACGATTACTACAATGGCTTTGACGAAATTGACGATAAGTGGCATACCGTGATCCTATGTACACCATCGGACAGCTATTCGGATGTAATAGCCGCGTTAAAGCTGGAGAACCTTTCACAAGTAAAACGGATCGTGCTTTTATCGCCGGGGATCGGATCGAATCTGCTGGTGCAAAGTCTGGTGAGACGCTCGGGCTCCGATATCGAGGTTATCTCTCTATCCACCTATTACGGCGCCTCCAGGTTCGCCTTTGAAGCAGGTCAGTCCACGGTGCTGAGATCGATCGTAAGAGGGCTCAAGCGCAAAGTTACAGCCGGCAGCAATAAGCCCGGCAGCCAGACGATAGAGGATGTGAAAAGGTTTATCGAATCGCTCGGCATTCAATTCGAAAGCGCTTCCCATCCTGCGGCTGCTGAAAGCCGGAGTATTACGACCTATGTACATCCGGCTTTTTTCATCAATGACTTTTCAATGAATGAAATATTTAGCCGCACGCCTTCCAGAAAATATATGTACAAGCTGTACCCGGAAGGTCCCATTACCCCACAGGCGATCCAATCTATGCTGCTGCTGTGGAAGGAAATAGGGGAGCTTGTCACACGTTTGCACGCCGAACCGATCAATCTGCTTAAATTCCTTAACGATGACAACTATCCCGTACTTGAGGCCACACTCTCCCGGGAGGATATCGAAGGTTTCACCGAAGCGGATCCCGTAAAGCAAGAGTATCTATTATATATCCGATATGCTTCTATTCTGATCGACCCGTTTGCCGAACCGGACGAACGGGGCAGATATCCGGATTTTTCGGCTTTTCCTTATAAACAAATTTCAAAAGACTCCGAAGGCAAATGGATCATCCCGAGAGTGCCGTACGAGGATTACAAGAAAATAAAGCTGGTGGAGCGTTTAGGCAAAAATTTAAATCTTTCTATGCCGCAAACGTCCGCCTTCATCAACAAGTTTGAAAGCAAACTGGCTTCCTTTGTGGAAGAAGAAGGCATGGAGCGCTTCCGTCCCGGTCTTTTCACGGATACGACTGAGAGTGAGGCCGACCTCATTTTTGGTGAGCTGGAGCTCTTTCGGGCGGCACCTGTGACAAGCCGCGCCAATTCCGGAACTAAAGGGGAACAGGGGTCTTTATAGAGCCTATTCACGATAGGAGGAGATACGGAAGGATGTATGATTTATTCAAAAGAAAAGGGGGCAGCAGGCCAAGGTTTAGAACGACTTCGGCCGGTACCCTGCTATGTGCGGTACTCTTGTTAACCGGCTGTAATCATGCCAGTCCGCTGAACGAAGGACAACCGTCCGAGGCGGGCGATCCTGCACGGCGGGAAGCCGCCAAGAAATTAACCCTTATCCACAGTCTCCCGAGCGATACGCTGGACCCCCATAACAGCTGGGTTCCCCTCAGAGCGGGTGTCTCCGAAACGCTGGTACGCCTGGACGAAAAGATGCAGGTGGTACCTTGGCTCGCCGAAAAGTGGGAGACAAAGGACAACCGGATATGGTCGTTTACCCTGCGTGAGGGAATCTTCTTTCATGACGGCACTAAGCTGGATGCCGCCGCTGCAAAAGCGTCCTTCGAACGGGGACTCGCGGACAGTGCGGCCCTTTCCGCTTCCTTGAAGGTAGAGTCCATTGAAGCGAACGGGCAAGAACTGATAGTTGTAACGAAGGAACCTTTTCCCGCCTTTCCCGCCGAACTGGTTCATCCGACAACAAGCATCATAAGTACGGCGGCCGAGAAAGCCGCGGGCAAGGATGCCTTCAACAAATCACCTGTGGGCACGGGGCCATTTAAAGTAGCTTCCTTTGTTCCGGGAAAAGAGGTTGCCTTGGTTCGTAACTCCGAATACTGGGACGGCAAGGCCAAGCTCAGCGAAGTCAAGTATCAATTTAATTCCGATGCCAACGTCCGGACGCTGGCTCTACAGTCTAAGCAGGCGGGAATCGTGTATCATTTGGCGCCCGAAGCGCTGGCGGCAATCCGGCAGGACGGACAGCTTTCGATACAATCGGTTACGAGTCTCCGTACGCATTATTTTACGTATAACCCCCGAAGCACGGCGGTTCAAGACATCCGGGTAAGACAAGCGATAGACAAACTCATCGACCGGGACGCTATCGTCAAAGACGTAATGCTGGGTTATGCGCTTCCCGCGAACGGACCGTTTAACAGCACGCTTCCATTCGGCAGAAAAGGCAGCTATCAGAAGCTCGATCCGGAAGGTGCATTCCAGCTGCTGGAAAGTGCAGGATACAAGAAAAAGACGAATGGCAAACTGGAAAAGGACGGAAAACCGCTTACTCTCAAGCTGATTGCTTTCAGCGGCATTAATCCTGAGCTTCCATTGATCCCGCAACTGCTCCAATCGGAGGCGGCCAAGGCGGGAATCGAGCTAAAGATCGTTTCGGTGGAATATCCGGATGTCTATATAAAGGATCACCACGATTGGGACCTTTCAACATCCAGTTACCTTACTTCACCACGCGGCGACGGGGGTTCTTTTCTGAATTCGGCCTATGTGCCGGGTGAATCCTATAACCCCGCCGGAGTTATAGTCGAGAAGCTTGCGCCTGTGCTGAAGACACTGAACGAAACGGGGGATGTGGAAAAGCGCGATATGCTCACACAGCAGGCCGTTGAAGTCATTGCGGAAGCCATGCCTCATTCCTATATTATTTATCCGAATATACTGGTAGGTATGGACAAAAGGATCAGCGGTTGGAAACCCGGAGCGGAAGAGTTCTACATTGTCACCAATAAGCTGGATGTGAACTAGGATGATTAAGCATGCGGCTAGGCGGATTGCTTATTTCGCCTGTGTTCTCTTCTTTTTGAGCATCGTTACTTTTGTCCTGATGAAGCTGGCACCCGGCGATCCGGTGAGGGCTGTGCTGAAAGAGGACGAAGGGGCGGTATCCGCTGCGGATGTGGCGGCTGTGCAAGAAAAGCTCGGTCTGAACATGCCGGTCTACGAGCAATACGTAAGGTGGTTTGCCGGGGTTCTGAAGCTCGATCTCGGACAATCTTATACGACAGGCCGGGATGTGTTCGATGTTCTCATCGAACGTCTGCCGGCTACGTTTTTCCTGATGGCGGGAGCCATGCTTGTCGTTCTGCTGACCGCAGTTCCACTCGGGGTGCTGGGAGCTAAGTATCAAGGCCGGTGGCCGGACCATATCAGCCGCCTGATCGCATTGCTGGGCATCTCCATGCCAACCTTCTGGCTCGGACTGCTGCTTATCTATCTGTTCTCCTTCCAATTGAACTGGCTGCCGGTCATGGGCGGAGGGGATCTGCTGCACTTGGTCCTGCCGTCGCTTACCCTGGGATTTGTAATGGCGCCGGAGTATATACGGTTGCTGCGGTCGGGACTGCTTGACACCCTTTCGCAGCCATATATCCGGGCGGCACGGGGGAGGGGAATACCGGAATGGCGGATTATGATAAATCATTCGCTAAGAGCCGCTTTACTTCCGGTAATCTCGCTCTTCGGGCTGAGTGTCGGCAGCCTGCTGGCCGGGTCTGTCGTCACGGAGTCTCTCTTTGGCTGGCCGGGCCTCGGCAGCCTTGCGATGGAAGCTTTTACGCAGCGTAATTATCCGGTCATCCAAGGGTATGTTCTGTTTTCGGGTCTGTGCATTGGTCTTGCCAACCTGCTGTCGGATATTAGCCTGGGGTATATGGATCCCAGAATTCATTACGCGAAGGGGAGAGAAGCATGAACGGCCGCATAGCGGACAGCACCGCATTCGCTCCTAACACTCCATGGAACAGGCTGCGTCGTAACCGAATGGCCTGCGCCGGGCTGCTCCTGATCGCGTTGTTTCTCCTGCTGGCCTTGTTCGGGGGATGGCTTGCTCCCCATGACCCTCTGCTGATCAGCATGCCGGAGCGGCTGAAGCCCCCCAGCCTGCAGTATCCGCTCGGTACGGACCATCTGGGCCGGTGCGTTCTGTCCAGACTTCTGGCGGGTGCTTCGGTCACGCTGGGTCTCTCCTTTCTCGTCGTGACGGTTGTTATGCTGATCGGTATTCCGATCGGCATTCTTTCCGGCTACAGGGGAGGCCGCACGGACTCTTATTTCATGAGGCTGGCCGACGCTGCAGCCGCTCTACCCGAATTTCTGCTTGCCGTTACGGTTACGGGCTTCCTGGGGCCGGGTTTGATGAAGGTTATGCTTGCGATTTCCTGCGTCAAGTGGATCGGCTACGCGCGGGTGGTACGCGGGACCGTAATGTCCGAGAAGAAACAAGATTATATCCTGGCTTCGATCGTCGCCGGCAGTACCGCTTGGGCGGTGAATCGGCGTCATCTCATCCGGCATATCGCCTCTCCGCTTGCCGTATTGGCTGCCCTGGATGTGGGAAGGACAATCCTGCTTATTTCGGCACTGTCTTATCTCGGGTTGGGCGTACAACCTCCCGCTCCCGAATGGGGGGCCATGCTGAGCGAAGGACGGCCTTATTTTCAGGCGGCACCGCAGTTGATGATCTATCCCGGCGTCACTATTCTTGCTGTTGTCATCGCATTAAATCTGTTAAGTGAAGGTTTGAGGGATGCGCTAGATGTTCAGAGCGACCGTCACAGCAACAGTAAGAGGAGGCATTCGTAATGAGTACGGACTATGGGAAAAGGCCCCCGGGAGCCCTCGCCGCTTCAATGTCTGCAGGTGAACTTGAGCAGGCAACCGCATTCTCTGATGAGCCCGTGCTGGTTATAAAGGAGTTAGGTGTCTGCAGGAGAGGAAGCGACGGGTCTCAGCCCATTATCCAGGATATCTCCTTTTCCATTTCTAAAGGGGAGACGCTGGCCATCGTCGGGGAGAGCGGCAGCGGCAAAAGCGTGACCGCTTCGGCCATCACGGGTCTGCTGCCTTCGTCACTCCGGGTAGCACGGGGAACCATCACTTTTCAAGGAGATGACCTTCTGACATTGCGGTGGAGGCAAAGAAAAGGGCTGCTTGGACCCAGGATCGGCTGGGTGTGCCAAGACTATCACAGCAGCTTTACTCCGTTGATTAGAATCGGTACTCAATTGACCGAAATGATCCGTGTACATCAAAGGTTGCCATCGCAAGAGGCGGTTGCTCTGGCACTGAGCTGGCTGGAAAGGGTTATGCTGCCCGCGAAGCGCGTGTTCGGCAGTTATCCGTTCCAGCTCAGCGGCGGCCAGCTGCAGCGGGCAGCGCTTGCCGCGGCATTTATGCTGCAGCCTGCCTTGCTAATCGCGGATGAGCCGACCACAGCTTTGGACGCGCTCTCCGCCGGCCGTATCCTTGATCTGCTGGATGAGCTTCGGGCCCAAACGGAATGTGCGGTGCTGTTTATATCCCATGATCTCCGCCACGTGGGCCGCACTGCCGACCGGGTGGCTGTTATGCGGGAGGGACAATTGCTGGAAATGGGAGAAACGGCTGAAATCTGCAGGCTGCCCCGGCATCTTTATACGCGGCAGCTGTGGGATGCTTGTCCGCGGATTGTAGTTCAAGGCAGGTCAACGGACATGCAGAACACTTCTAACTTATATGAGAGTGGGGCCGTCCGCGATCAGCCATTAATGACGGCCGTCGGGCTCGTAAAAAGCTACGGCGCCAAGACGGATCATGAAGCGGCAGTCCGGCAAATCTCCTTTGAGATTGATGGAGGGGAATGTCTGGGACTTGTCGGGGAGAGCGGCAGTGGCAAGAGCACGGTCGCCAGGCTGCTCTTGGCGCTGGAGCGGCCGGATGCGGGAGAAGTGAGTTTTGACGGAGTATCCTTGCATGCTCTTACAGGGCGTTCGCTGCGGCTGATGCGCAAAAATATACAGGCCGTCTTTCAAAATCCCGCTTCATCTTTGAACAGCCGGCTGCCCGTTTGGCGTTCCATTGTGGAGCCGCTCGATAATTTTCACCCTAAAGATCTTCCGGAATTTGCGGAAAGAGGGCACTCAAGAAGAGGCACGGCCGCCAAGCTGCTGGAGATGGTCGGTTTAGAGCGTACGCTTGGAGACCGGTACCCCCATGAGCTCAGCGGTGGGCAGCGCCAGCGCGTAGCGATCGCCCGGGCTATCGCGCTTAGACCCAGGCTTCTCATCTGCGATGAGCCCACTTCCAGTCTGGATGTTACCGTACAATCGCAAATTTTGACCTTGCTGAAGCAGTTAAGACAGGAGCTCGGCATGTCCTGCTTGTTCATCTCTCACGATATTGCTGTGGTTCAGCGGATGTGCAGCCGTATCCTGGTAATGAAGGAAGGGCGGATTGTGGACCGTTTCCCTGTCGACGGGCTTTGCAGTGAAGAACGTCATCCTTACACGCGTCAGCTTGTTTCGGCGTTTATGCGCGAATAGGATGAAGTCTGAGGTGAATATGAAAAACGGAATTTTGCTTTCTCTTCTTTCTTCCCTGGTGTTCAGTGTGATGAACGCGCTTGTTAAAGGCATCAGCGGTACCATTCCCGCCGCCGAAATTGCATTCTTCCGGGGACTTGTAGGAACCCTGCTTATCTTGATCTTGATGCGTTTCAGCGGAATAGCCTTTTCTAGGAAAGGCATTCCAATGCTCGCGGTAAGAGGGCTGAGCGGCGGCCTGTATATGCTTGCCTTTTTTTACACGTTGTCCAGCATACCGCTTACAGACGCGAGCCTTTTGGCACAGCTGGCACCTATCTTCGTAGCATTGCTATCCGCGCTCCTTCTGAAGGAGCAGCTCAGTCTCAGGGGAGCGGTAGTATTCCCGGTTATTTTTGCGGGGGCGCTCCTTCTGTTGAAACCGCATGAATATTCCAGTTACTCGATCTATGCGTTCGTCGGACTGCTCAGCGCTTTTTTCTCCGCAGCAGCGAGCATATCGATCCGATATTTGAGCAGGACGCATCCGTCTTATGAGATTGTGTTTTATTTTGTGGCAACCTCTACGCTGGTTGCCGTTCCCTTCATGTGGGACTCGTTTGTTATACCGGATGCAGGAGAAGCCGTCATGCTGCTGATCATCGGGTTTGTATCGCTGCTGGGTCAGGTATTCCTGACGAAAGCATTCACTCATGAAAATGCGGTAATTGTTCAGGTAGTAAGCTACTTCGGTTTGTTTCTGAACGTCTTATTCGGGTATCTTTTCTGGAACGAAGTTCCTGACCTGCTGACGGTAGCGGGCGGTATCATGATTGTAGCCGGCTGCATGGTATTGTTCGGAGGGAACCGCCGAAGCAGTCCAAAGACGAAACTTAAATTATGAAAAAGTATCAGTTGACACTAGGGGGAATAGCGATTGAATCGGGATGTTTTGTACGATGTTTGGTGGAAGCATGATGAAGAGGGTGACCAGGGGATGGAAAACGATCATATCCCCCACTGGAGACGGGTGCTCGGCTTTATACCGGAAGAGGACCTCTCGCAGTGCAGTGTCCTGGATTTCGGCTGTAATCAGGGAGGGTTCCTCCGACTGCTCTACGAGCAGAGGCCCTTCAAGGAAGGCATCGGTACCGACCTGGCACGTCAATCGGTAGAGGTGGCCAACAGCCGTAAAGGTGATCTGCCGATTCAATATGTGGCCACTGCCGATCCGGAGCAATTCGAGGGACGATTTGATCTCGCTTTCAGTTTAGCGGTGCTGTATTTGATAACCGATCTGGGAGAGCATGCGAGGAAGATGAAGAAAGCGCTGAAGCCGGGAGGGGTTTACTATGCCACCTTCGCCGATTACAGCGAAAATCCGAGTCTGCCTCATATCCGGGAGCGGATTAACGGCAACGCTTCCATTCCCATGCAGGAACATACCCTCGACCATATAGCGGAGGTGTTCTTTCAAGAGGGTTTCCGCGTTGGCATCCGGCGCATGACTCCATCGTGGTATCTTGATTTGTCACCGGGTAAAAGGTGGTACCAGCGTGTGGCCGATCATCTTCAATATGCTTACGAGCAGGCATATGTACTGCGGTTCGAGGCGCCCGGTGCTCCCAAAGCACATGATTGAAGTGATTTAGAAACAAAAATGAGAAGAGTTGCGATCGACGGTTCATGCGTTTTCCCGATTGGCAATGTTGAAAGCCTGCAGGTTAGCGTTAAAAAGCATGAGTTCGGCAATTTGCCGGACTCATGCCTTTTTGCTTTAATACGTTTAGCTATAGAGATGATGTCTAAACCTATTATTTAGAGCGGAAAAATGAGGAAACGGCCTTTCCGACCGGCAGTATCCGTTTTTTGTAAATCGCAAGAGGAAGGCTTTATACTGTATAAAAAGAGACCGTCGGGTACGTAAACCGATGGCGGGAACATCGGGTCCGGCAAACCGGCTCGCGGCATCCTTAATCCGAAACATTCTCCGGAAGGCCCGTCGTTCCGCTGACTACGAGAGGGCACCGTTCTCTCAGCTAAACCTCATCTCACGATAATTATCTGCCGTGTCGTTCAATGCCCGGCGGCTGACCAGTGCGAAGGATGAACAAGCGCTGCCGGAATCCGCGTGCGCGCATCGCCTCTCGCCGCATTGAGCTGGGCCTGCGTGAGGAATAAGCTCCCGCGGAGATCGGCTCCGCCCAGATTGGCGTCCCGGAAATCCGCGCCGATCAGGTCAGCCCCTCTCAGATCGGCGTTCCGGAGATCGGCGGCGATGAGGTACGCTCCCCGCAAGTTGGCGCCGCTCAGATCGGCTCCTTTCAGGTTCGCCCCCATGAGATCGGCGCCCCGGCCGACTTTGCGGGGCAGTGCACCGTTTTTCCGCCGGCTCGCGGCATCGGCTCGGACGAGCTCGCTCGTCCGCAAAAGAAGTTCGTTGACTTTCCCCCTATGTACGGAGACATTAAGCTCCAGAAGAGCTTCCGGGGACAGGAAAGTCAGGCGCTCCGTCTCGTCCAGCGCGGAGCGCAGCTCGCTGTGTACGGAACGGGCGGGCTGGAGAGTCAGCGCTTCGGACAAGTACCACAGAAGCTCGTGAAGCTGCCGCATAACCGGGAACACCTCGAACATCTGCTTCGCGGATCCGGGAACCCGGCGCCAGTCTTCTCCGGCATAAGTCACCTGCGAAACCTTCTGCCCCGCGCCGAAGCAGTCATATACCGTGCAGCCTTTGAAGCCCTGCTGACGCAGGCCGGTGTGAATGCCGCAGCGGAAGTCATGCCGCAGATTCGGACAAGGCTGTCCGGCTTCCTTGTCTTGCGCAAAGTCGGCGGATGCCGCATAAGGCAGCGCGACGCAGCAGAGGCCGAAGCATTTTTCGCAGTCGGACAGTAGTCCCTGCGGGTTTTTATAGGAATCCGTTTCCGGATTTTCATGAGGTTGAGACACTGTACTAACTCCCTTCATATGACCGTACAAATGCGATAGGCATTCTCCATTTTAAGGTAAGATCCACCCGAAGCGAAAGGATTTTTTTCTTATCAATCAAAAAGTCGGTTGTTTCGGAGCGCGCTAAAATACGATCAAGGAGGAAAAACAGGCATGAACCCGAATTTGCTGGAGCATGAGAATTAACTACTTTGGTTGAGAATAAGAGGTCCTCCGTAAATGCCGCTTCTTGGCAGGTTCCCGGATTCGAGACAAACCTCTATCTGGAAAAGCTGTACGAGATTCACCGGATTATTGTAGAAAAAAGTTATTTCCAAACGACACAGCACCGCTTTATTATAAAAGCCCGGCCTGCATAAACGGCAGGAGCCTTCCTTGGCGGAAGGCTTTCTCCTTTTCTCAAGCAGCCGCAGACAGGAGGGAAATCATGCCTTTCACGTTCGCGCATCCCGTTGCGGTTATGCCGTGGTGGAATAAAACGTCCCTTCCGGTATCCGCCCTAATTATCGGAAGTAAGTCTCCCGATTTCGAGTATTTCATCCGGTTCCGGGCTGCGGGCGTATGGAGCCACGACGGAGCGGGAATCGTGCTGTTTAATCTTCCGGTGATTATCCTGCTGTTTCTGCTCTTCGAAACCGTTGTCAGACCTGCGCTATACGTTTATTTGCCGGACCGGTTTCCTTACCGCTGGAGAAGGGAAGGCAGAATTCCCGGTTCCTTCAAGGGCTGGTTCACCGTCGCGGTTCTGGGTCTGGCCGGCACGGGCACTCATCTCATTTGGGACCAATTCACGCACAAAGGCGCCTGGATAGTCAACCATGTCTCGTTCCTCAGCGGAGCGCTAACGATGGGAGGCCTGGAGGTCCCCGTCTACAAAGCGGCGCAGCACGGAAGCACGCTGATCGGGTTGATAGGGACGGCTTGGTGGATACACCGGCATTTGCGTGTACCGGCAGATGCGGCAGAGGATAAACAGCAGGGTTCCACTGCGCCCTTCTGGTTGACCGTGCTAGCCCTGTTTGTCTTGATTTTCGCGATAGCGGCTGTGTTCACGGCGGACGGCGAGGGACTTGCGTTTCTTTTGCAGCTTGTCGTTCCGGCCATCAGCTCATTTATGCTTGCCGTTCTTCTGACTTGTCTGCTTTTTATCAAAAGCATCCGTAAGAACCGCCCGGTCTGAACCGTGCTTAACGGAACACGGTGTTTACCGGCTTTAAAAAAACAGGATACAAAAAGAGCGGGAGAATCCCGCTCTTTTCTGTTACGGATGGACCGACAGCCAGAAGTAAATCATGAACGATAAGTTTTGGCTGCCGCGGTTTCCGCAAGGCTTAAAAGTTAGGCGCTAACCGGATCAGTTTATCGGGCGTCCCGTCTCCGTTCTTGTCCCCGTTGTTGCTGGTTACGAGATAAAGCGAGCCGTCGGGGGCCTCGACAATATCGCGGATACGGCCGTATTTATTGACGTACAAGTAATTGAGACTGCCGCTGTCGATGACGGGCTTGCCGTTCTGTTCCTTGACGGTCATGCGGATAATCTGTTTGCCCTTCAAGTTCGTAACAAGCAGATTCCCCGCCCACGGTCCTTTGGTCACAAACGCGATGCCGGACGGCGCCCATGTGGTTCCGCTGGCGTAAAGGAGAGGAGGCGTAATGCCCGGCTCATTCTGATTTCCGCCTTCATACTGCGGCCAGCCGTAATGGGCTCCGGGCTGGATGAAATTGATCTCGTCTTTGGACGATTCTCCATGCTCGGACTCGAAAAGCCGGTTCGTTCCGGGCTGCCACGCCAATCCCTGCGGATTGCGGTGTCCCCGGCTGTAAATCGGGGAAGAAGCGCCGAACGGATTGTCGGCCGGGATCGTGCCGTCCAGATTCAGGCGGAATATTTTGCCTCCGAGGTAAGTCAGAGTGTCGTCCTTGTTTCCGTAGTTGCCGTTACTGAAATAAAGCTTTTTGTCCGGGCCGATTTTGAGGCGGCCGCCGTTATGATACACCGCTCCGGGGAGGTTTGTCATCAGGACTTTGTCAATTTTGGCGGTATTGTTGCTTTCGATGAGACGAACCACCCGGTTGGCTACCTTGTTGTCGGAAGTCTTGTAGGAATGGTAAATATACATATAATGGTTCTTGTCGAAATCCGGGTCAAGCGCCAGTCCCAGCAGACCGCCTTCGCTCTTGGGCATATAATAGAAAGGCGATCCCAGCGTAATGACCGGTGTGGATTTCAACTGGCCGTTCACCACGACACGTACTCTTCCGCTGTTGCGTTCGGTGAAGAAAATCCGGCCGTCCGGCGCGAAATCGACCGCCCACGGCGTTTCGAGGTTGGATGCGACGACCTCAGGCGTATACGGCTCCGAAGAGGCCGGATTCGTTTTAACCGAGAGCGCTTTGCTCGCGGGGGAGACGTTCCCGGCCAAATCGCGGGCCTTCACCGTAAAGCTGTAGGAAGTATTGGCGGCAAGCCCGGTCACGTTGTAGGAGGTCTTGTCGGTGCTGCCGGCCAATTTCCCGTTCGTGTAAACATCATAGGCATACACGCCTACGTTATCCGTGGCTGCGGTCCACGTTAACTGGACGGATGTGGACGTTTTGCTTGAACTCGCAAGTCCGGCGGGAGCGGCAGGGCTCTCCGTATCGGACCCGCTCGTTGTCTTCACTGTCAGAGGAGCGCTGGCCGCGGAACTGTTTCCGGCCGCGTCTTTGGCCTTTACCGTGAACCGGTAGGTAGTGGCGGGGGTCAAGCCCGTGAATGTATAGGAAGTGCCGGTCACGTTGCTTTGGGTCAAAACATCATCCTTGTACAAATCGTAGCCGGTAACACCGACATCGTCGAGCGATGGAGTCCAAGAGATTTCCGCGGACGTATCGGTCACGGATTTGGCCTGAACGTTCGTCGGCTCGGTCGGAGGAAACACATCTCCGGAAGCGTTCACCGTCACATTGGTAAAGGTCGCCGTGCTCAGCTTGGAAGTGCTGTGACTGGTGACGGCAAGGCCGACAAACACGGAGGCGTTCATCTTTAAAGTCAGCGTCCCCAGATCGCCCCAGTTCAGCCCGTTGTTGGACACGTACCCCCGGATGACGCTGCCTTTGCGCTCCAGCTTAACCCAGGCCGGACTGGTCGAAGCGATTTTCTCGCTTTGGGAGGTGCCGCCGTTTTCCGTCCGGTACTGGAACGTGAACCCGTTGGAAGGGGTCAGAAGCAAATCGGCATGTTTGGCATCCGGCTTCAGCGTTTCGCGGATCGTAATGCCCGCTTTGGCAAAATCGTGCGTGTTCGTCTGCGAGGAAATGAGCGCTACGATCGAGCCGTCCCCCGTCCAAGGCTGATAGACGAAATTGAACTGATCCGATTTGCCCCAAATGTCCGTTCCTGAGCCGCTGACTTCAAAACGGCCCGCATCGGAATCATAGGAAGCGCTTCCCGCCAAAGCGGGCGAACCGATGTTTTGCTGTTTCCAGGGGGCAGGCACACTTTCCGCCTTCACCGGTCCCGGCACGGGTATCAAAACGAACAGAAGACAAAAGCAGAGACTTAAAGCAACCTGTTTGCAATGCGTAATCATTCCCACACGTCCTTTTTGATTTGGAATGGCACTAAGGGTTTGCTTAAAGACGAATCCGATCCTCCTTTCGAAAGTTAAAGCGCTTTTACTTTCGGAATTCATTTTACCATAAATTCCAACAAAAGGTATATAGAATAAATGTAAACGCTATGCTTTTTGTGGCCAATGGCAGGCGTGCTACAATAAATACTAGGTAAATCCGAGATGAAAGAAGGAGTTAGGAACCCATGACGGACCCGCAGTCTATGACCGAAAAACAAAAAATGATCGCCGGCAAGCCTTATAAAGCGTTTGGAGAAGAGCTTCTGAACGAACGGCAGCATGCCAAGGAAGTGCTGTTCGACTATAACGCCCTGCGTCCCGGCGAAGTCGATAAAAGGAACGCCCTGCTCCGGCCGCTGCTCGGCCGTACGGGCCGGAATTTTTTTGTGGAACCTCCATTCCGCTGCGACTACGGTTACAATATTTCGCTGGGGGAAAACTTTTATTCCAATTACAATTTAACGGTTTTGGACTGCAACCGGGTAATGATTGGGGACAACGTACTGATCGGTCCCAATGTGAGTATCTTTACGGCCGGCCATGCCATACATCCCGAACCCAGAAGGGATGGAGTGGAGTACGCGCTCCCGGTTACCATCGGCAGCAACGTCTGGATAGGCGGGGGCGCGATTCTCAATCCCGGCGTGTCGGTCGGAGACAATACGATTATCGGCTCGGGGAGCGTGGTTACCAAGGATATCCCGGCAAATGTCATTGCCGCGGGCAATCCGTGCCGCGTTCTTCGTCCGATTACGGAGGATGACAGGAACCAGTTCCGGGACGCTTAATGCCGGACATCCTGCCAAAGACTGCTTCTGCGGAAGCAGTCTTTTCTTGTTTGCCGGGCCGTACGGGCCGCATTTCTTCTTCCGAAGCGCCGGCGGGCTGTGTCCGTCAATGCTTGAACGCTTAGCACAATAAAGAAAGAACCTGGATGCCTGATTGTAGGCGTCCTTTTTTTATGATTGACGCTTTCCCGGATTGTGAGTATATTAATAGTAATCGTTACGATTACGATTAAAGTTCCGAAGACGTAATTGTGCACTTTTTCAAAAAAATCGGTCCCGAGGTAGTTGTCTGATGAAACGTGAAATCGAATTTGTAAAATGCAATCCCACGCAGAATATGACTATTCTTGTGAAAACGAATCATCCGGCCGAAGACTACAAGCCCATCGCCGCTAAAATGATGTCCTACGACAGTGTGTACGCCGAACAAGTAGGCTTCATCGAAAAACCGGGCAAGTCTGAAGCCGAGGCCAGTTTACAAATGGCGGGAGGTGAGTTTTGCGGGAATGCTTGCATGGCCTTAGCCGCTTTTCTTGCCTCCGAAAAAGATCCGAATCGTGACGGATTCATGGAAATTGTCCTCGAAGCTTCCGGAACGGAACAGTTAGTCGCCTGCCAGGTGAAAAAGGTCAAGGAAGAGTACGTGTGCCGGCTGGCCATGCCTGTGCCCAAAAAAATCGACCGGAAGACAATCAAGTTTGAAGGCGATGAATTGGATATTGTCACGGTGAGATATCCTGACTTTCTACATATCGTGATTGAAGTCGGTCATTTCACTGAAACGGTGAGAAATCGGGCACAGGCCTTGGCGAAGCTCCTTGGAGCGGCCTCGGAAGCCAGCGTGATCGGCATTCTGTTATTCAAGAGTCATTCGGCCGAATTGGCTCCGCTCATTTATGTCCCGCTCTTGGATAGCCTGATTTGGGAAAGAGGATGCGGGTCCGGCACGGCTTCAATCGGTGCCTTGTTGTCCTGGAGAAACAAAGGGGCCGCGACTGCGCAAATCAAACAGCCCGGCGGCACGATGACTGTCACGGCGGAATGGGAAGAAGATAGGGTAACAAGCCTCGCTATCGAAGGGTCCGTTGGAATTGTAGCCCAAGGCAGAGCTTTTGTTGATGTTTAACGAACTGAATCGGATTGGAGTGAAAGTATGCATACACCCGAACAATTTCATCGGACTTTAACCGGGTTTCAAGCAAAATTCAGGCATTTGGCAAAACGTTACGAAGGTACCGTCCGGCGAAGCTCCGAGTTAGAAGCGGTACTGGATGACTATTCCGCTTTTATTACGAACGAGGCTAACGAAAAATCATGGGAACATTTGAACCGGCATGACCCCGGCCATATGTCCAGGCTAGCGGAAGATTTGAGGAAGACGTCAGCGTTTTGTGTCGCGGTAATGGAAAAATACCATGCATGGAAGCTGCTGAACGGTGAAGCGGAACGGACGGAATATTTCCGGAATATAGAATCGTGCATCGAGAAAGAATTCGGAAGTTTTCACGTGACGGCGGATTCGAAAGTTTTGTTGGTGGGCTCCGGTTCATTTCCTATGACGCCCTTGTACATAGCTAAGCAAACCGGTGCGGAAGTGGTCGGCATTGATATTGATAAGGAGGCTGTTGAACTCGGAAGAAGAGTTATAGAGGAATTGGGAAGCGGATTGAAAATCAGGCTGGAAAACGTGTTCCTGCAGCATCTGGAAGATATCCAAGAGGTGACTCACATCATATTCAGCTCAACGGTTGCCAATAAATACGAGCTGCTGGACCGGATGGATCTGCTGACTAACCCGCATGTGATTGTGGCCATGAGATACGGCGGCGGCTTAAAATCTTTATTCAACTATCCCATGCAGGAAGTGAACGGACGCAAATGGAGCTTGGCAGAAATCGTCCTGCGTCCCGGTCATGTGTTTGATATCGCTTTGTATCAGAAGGCATAGGCTTTATTGGGGAGAGGAAGGTTCAGATGGGTGATGATTTTCAACGTGTCTTAATGCTGGGGACGGGTCCCGCTTCGATTCAATTGGCCGTCCTTCTAAAAAAATATGCGAACTGCCGCATAGGAATCGCCGGTCGGGAGTCGGTCCGTTCGAAACACTTCTTTGCGGCGATCAAGCGGAGCAGCCGGCGTATCCGCGCCCACATTCAAAATGAAAAGCACCGGCGGCTGCAGGGTGAATGTATCATCGATGAGGTTTTTCACGGATATGAGAGCATTGCCGGAAGTTGGGATACCGTGATTTTGTCCGTTACGGCGGATGCGTACATAGGGGTACTCAAACGAATCCAAAACCAGCTTTTGCGGCAAGTGAAGTGTGTGGTCTTAGTTTCTCCGACCTTCGGTTCGAACAGCCTAATCCGGCACTATATGACGGATATTCATGCAAATGCGGAAATTATCAGCTTCTCCACCTATCTCGGCGATACGCGCTGGAAGCACGGCAAGCCGTCCGGTCAAGTCATCACGACAGGCCTCAAGAAAAAAGTGTTCATCGGCTCCACGAAGACCTTGTCCGATAATGTGCTAAAGCTCCGTACGCTGTACCAAGAACAGTTGGGTATAACACTGGAAATCATGCGTTCTCCATTCGAAGCGGAAACGAGAAATATTTCCTTATACGTCCACCCGGCTCTGTTTATGAACGACTTTTCGTTAAATGTCCTGTTCGGAGAAGAAGCCCCCCGGAAATTCGTATATAAAATGTTTCCCGAAGGTCCCATTACACCCGGTTTGATCCGCGATATGCTGGCATGCTGGAAAGAGATGACGGCCATTGTCCGCAAGCTGCATATAAACGGCCTTAATTTGCTTGGATTCATGACAGACGACAATTATCCGGTGCGGCCGGAAAGCTTATCGCGTCATGAGATCGAAAACTTCCTACATTTCGAAACGATCCACCAAGAGTATCTGGTATACATCCGGTATACATCGCTGTTAATCGATCCGTTTTCCGAACCGGATCCCGATGGGAAATATTTCGATTTCTCGGCCGTCCCCATCCGGCAAATCTATGTCAACCATGAAGGGCACTGGGACATCCCGCGCATGCCCAAGGAAGATTACTACCGGATCAAAATCATACAAGGCATTGCGAGGTTTGTGGACGCGAGCTGTCCGACGATCGACACATTTATTGCAACGTACGAGCGGAAATTGCAGGAAGCGGTTCAACAAAGGCTGCGGGGCGAGCTGTTGTCAGAGGCATTTACCGTGCAAAGTTTTGAAGAAGACTTGAAGAGGATATGCAGCGAAATCGAAACCGGGCCCGGAACCAAGAACATATAATACGCTGCATACGGGAGGAAAAATTATGACTGGACTAAAGAACATGGTATGGGCTGCTTTAATCGGTGCCGTTGTCATCTTGGCAGGCTGTGCCGGCGAAAAGAGCGCGAACACGGGGGCCGCGGAAGGGAGCCAAGAACTGGTGTACGCCTCGGCAAAAGACATCAACGATATGAATCCCCATTTATATACGGGTTCCATGCCGGCGCAGGGAATGATTTACGAATCTTTAGTGGAAAACACGGAAGACGGAATAAAGCCGCTGCTGGCCGAGTCATGGGAAATTTCGGAAGACGGGAAAACATACACTTTTCACCTGAGAAAAAATGTGACCTTTCACGACGGAGAGCCGTTTAATGCGGAAGCCGTAAAGAAAAACATCGAAGCCGTACAAAAAAATGCAAGCAAACATTCCTGGATCAAACTATCCGCCAAGATCGTCAGCTGTACGGTGACCGATGAGTTTACGGTTGCATTGAATCTGTCGGAGCCTTACTACCCGGCTTTGCTGGAATTGTCGATGACCCGTCCCTACGTGTTTCTCTCGCCCAAAAGTTTCGTTAACGGGGGGACAAAGGATGGCGTGAGCGGATACAACGGAACGGGACCCTATAAGCTCACGGAACATAAAACCGACCGGTACGCCGTTTTTGAAGCCAATGAAAACTACTGGGACGGCGCGCCTAAAGTGAAGAAAGTTACGGCAAAAGTTCTTCCGGCCGGAGAAATGACCCTTTTGGCGCTGCAAAAAGGTGAAGTTAATTTTATTTTCACGGATGACCGGGGTGCAGACAGTATTGATGTGGAAGCGATGAATAAGTTAGTTCAATCCGGTAAATTCCAGCTGATCAGAAGTAAAGCGATGAATACGAAAATGATCATTGCCAACAGCGGCAAACCAGGCCCTGTTCATGAAACGGCTGTGCGTGAGGCGATCTGGCATTCCATTGACCGGGAAACCGTCAGCAAACAAATCTTTAGCGGGCTGGAGACGCCGGCCGGGACTCTTTTCTCATCCAATGTCCCTTATGCCGACGTCGACTTGAAGAAGCGGGGCTATGATTTGGAAAAAGCGAAAACGCTGCTGGAGGAAGCGGGCTGGAGACTGGAAAACGGCAGCGAAGTCAGAGCGAAAGCCGGAAACCGGTTAGCCGTGAAGCTGTACTATGACGTCAATTCTTCTTCACAAAAAACGCAAGCGGAGTTCTTTCAGAGCGCATGGAAGAAGATCGGCTTGGGGCTGGAGCTTATCGGCGAAGAATCCTCTTCCATTGCAAAAAGAAGATCGTCGGGAGACTATGATTTGATGTTCAATCAAACATGGGGGCTGGCCTATGATCCGCAAAGTACGATTGCCGCCTTCACTTCGGAAGCCTCTTACAAACATACCACAAGCGGCATAACGAAAGCGTCCGAGCCGTACAAGAAAATAGATGAAATGACGGCGTCATCTGACGAGAAGACACGGAAATCGTTGGTTGCGGATATTTTGAAAACGGTCCATGAGGAAAGCGTCTTTATCCCCATCACAAATGGCGGCGTTACCGTCCTGGCTCCCGAAAATTTGAAAGGAATCTCGTTCAAGCAGACGCAATTCGAACTGCCGTTTGAGCGGATGTACTTTGAGTAGCTGCAAGAATGCACGGGGTTACCTCTTGGTGACCTGAGCAAAAAAAAGGAGACGGCTATGGGCAGTTATATTCTCAAACGATCTTTACTATCGCTTCCTTTGCTGGTACTGGTATCCTTTTTGACGTTTGTCCTGAACAATCTCTCTCCTTTGGACCCGGCCGAAGTGATTTTGCACGCCCAAGGCGTACCGGATATTACCGAAGAATTGATAGCCGAAACGAAGAGAACGCTCGGAATGGACCGGCCGTTTCTCACCCGTTATTTGAGTTGGTTCGTTTCCTGCTTGCAGCTCGATTTCGGTCAATCGTATGTCACGGGAAAACCGGTGTGGTCACTGTTGGGACCGGCTTTGCTGAACACATTAAAACTCACAAGCGTTTCCATGGCGGCCATAATCGTCTTATCGGTCGCCCTGGGCGTAATTTGCGCGTGGAGAGAAGGGAAACCGGCAGACAAATCGATTAGAGGCGTCTTGTTTTTTCTGACGGCAATGCCGTCCTACTGGCTTGGGGCGCTGATGGTGTGGTATTTCTCCGTCCATTTGGACCTGCTCCCGACAAGCGGGCTGGAATCTTACACCGGTTATGTTTTACCGGTTACCGTAATTACGATCAGTTACACAGGCATTTACTTTCGGCTCGTCCGAAGCTCCATGATCGGCCAGTTGAATGAGGACTATGTGCTTTACGGCCGGGCAAGCGGTTTACCGGAAAGAAAAATAACGATGCATGTGCTGCGAAATTCGCTTCAGGTGGCCGTTTCCGTGTTTTGCATGGCCATCCCGATTATTTTGGGTAGTACGGTCGTAGTTGAAAATCTGTTCGCGTGGCCGGGTCTGGGAACGTTAAGTGTCAAATCCGTTCTAAGCAGGGATTTTCCGGTCATCCAAGCCTATGTTCTTGTGCTGGCGGCGGCCTTCGTTCTGTTCAATACCTTGTCGGACCTGATTCTTGCGGTGATGAACCCCAAACTAAGGAAGGGGAATTAAATGAAGCTTTTCAAAAATGTATGGAAAGATAAGCTGGCTGTCCTGTCACTGGCCGTCATCTCGGTCACCTTGATTGCCGGGATGTTCGCCCCTTTGGTTGCACCGCACGCGCCGGGAGAAGTACATATGGAGCTCCGGTTTGCGGGTCCGTCGCCGGAATATTTGTTAGGCAACGATCACCTGGGCAGATGTGTGTTATCCCGATTAATTTACGGGATCCGTCCGAGCGTGCTCGGGGTGATGGCCGCCTTGATCCTGACGGTGGGAACCGGTGCCTTTTTCGGCTTTATTGCCGGGTATTTCAGAGGGAAAACAGATGCCGTCGTGATGAGAATTTGCGATGTGATGCTTTCTTTTCCGGGCTATGTCATGATTTTGGCCGTAATCGGAATTATGGGCATGGGCTTTGAAAATATATTAATCGCGTTTGTTTGTACGAAATGGGCATGGTTTGCCCGCGTCATCCGAACGTCTGTCCTTCAAGCTGCCGAAGCGGATTATGTGAAGTTCTCTAAGGCGCTTGGCGTCGGCAGCTTTCAAATTATGGCGAAGCATATTGTGCCCGTTTCGCTTCCCGACATTGCCGTACTATCCAGCAGTTCTTTCGGTTCGATGATTTTACAGGTATCCGGCTTCTCTTTCCTCGGTTTGGGCGTCCAAGCTCCGAATGCGGAATGGGGCATGATGTTGAATGAGGCAAGGGAAGTCATGTTCTCGAAGCCGGAACTTATGTTAGCGCCGGGTTTGGCGATCGTTCTTATCGTGTCGGCGGTCAACTTTCTGTCCGATGCCCTTCAAGCTGCGTCGGATCCTAGATTAAGAACCTCCAATCCAAAACGGCGAGGACAGACCCTCGCTTCCGGTACGGCGATTCAAGGAAATGGGGGGGCTTAATCCGCCATGAATAGTTTAGAGGTGGAAAATTTAAAAGTTTGGGATAACTTGACCGGTGAAGTAATTATCCCGAACAGTTCTTTTCAGGTAAAACGGGGAAGCTGTCTGGCCATTGTCGGAGAAAGCGGAAGCGGGAAGTCTCTGACGTGCAGAGCCGTTATGAGATTAAATAAAACCCGGCTCCGGCAAACCGGTGACATCGTGTTCAATGGAATCAACTTAAGCGGGCTGCCGGAGAAGGAAATGAGAAAACGAAGAGGAAAACAGCTCTGCATGATTTTGCAAAACGGCATGCGCGCCTTCGATCCCTCTTGCGTAGTGGGGGTTCATTTAAAAGAAACGCTGGCCGGACATTTCGGCTGGAGCCGTGATGAAATAACGGCGAAGATGAGAACCGCCATGGAGAGCGTGATGCTCAAAGATCCGATCGCGGTGATGAACGCGTACCCGCACCAGCTCTCGGGAGGCATGCTTCAGCGCGTCATGATAGCACTGGCGATCGTGCTGGAACCGGATTTGGTTATCGCGGACGAACCGACGACGGCGCTGGATACGATTTCCCAATTCGAGGTGGTCGAACAGTTTACGCAGTTGCGGAAGAGAATGGGCTGCTCAATGCTGTATATTTCGCACGATCTGGGCATTGTCCGAAAGCTTGCGGATGAGGTGCTGGTTATGAAAGAAGGAGAAATCGTGGAAAGAGGACCGGCTCCGGTCATTTTCTCGGAACCTGCACACGAATATACCCGTTACCTGGTCTCCTCGAAGCTGCTGCTGAATCATCATTTTACGAAAATAATGGGAGGCGGCGGCCGTGCTGAAAGTTGAAGGCGTCGGGAAATCGTACCGAAAGGGCGGCTTATTTTCCCCGAAAAAACAAAACGTGCTGGCAGACGTCAGCTTCGAATGCGGGCAAGGGGAATGCCTGGGCATCATCGGAGAAAGCGGAAGCGGCAAATCCACCCTGGGCCGATTGATCATAGGGATAGAAGAGCCGGATCGAGGGACCGTTCTATTCAATGGAAAGAGGGTAGGGGAACGGAATGCTAGACGGGGGAGCATTAGCGCTGTTTTTCAAGACTATACCTCCTCGATGAATCCGTTTTATACCGTTGAGCAGGCTATTATGGAACCCTTGAAGCTGAAAAATATACCGCGGAAAGAGGCATCGGGCAAGATGGATCTGCTGCTGCATCAAGTCGGGCTGGACTCGTCCTACCGGACAAAATACCCCCATGAATTATCGGGTGGAGAAGCCCAAAGAGTATGCATAGCCAGAGCCGTTTCGACCGGGCCCCAATGTATTTTGCTGGACGAAGCCATCAGCTCGCTGGACGGTTCGGTTCAAATCCAGGTGCTCCGATTGCTCAAAAAATTGAGGGAAATTTACGGCATGGGATACATCTTTATCACCCATGACATCCAGGCAGCCGCCTATATTTGCGACAGGATCGTTTTCATGCGACAGGGCAGGATCGAAGAAACGGTGAGCATCGCACACCTAAAAGACGTTCAATCCGAGTATGCGAAAAAATTGCTGAACATGATCATTCCCTAGCGATAGGAAGCGGCCGGAGAGAACCGGGAAGGAGGAAGAACGATGAGAGGAGCTTTGTCCTGGCCTTTCCTGAGGCTGTATTTATTGACTCTCATGTATTTCAGCGCCAACTCCATATTAAACGTGATTATTCCTTTGAAGGGCGAATCGCTGGGAGCCACGAATACAACGATCGGGATCATTATGGGGGCGTACTTATTTACAACGATGTTTTTCCGCCCTTGGGCGGGTCATATGATTCACAAGTATGGTCCGGTTAAAGTGCTGCGCACGATTCTTATGATGAATGGATGCGCCCTGATTCTATATACGTTTACCGGGCTCGGGGGATATTTCGCCGCACGTATGCTGCAAGGGGTCTGTACCGCTTTTTTCTCCATGGCTCTGCAGTTGGGTATTATAGACGCGCTGCCGGACAAGGAGCGTTCGCAAGGCATTTCGATGTATTCCTTATGCGCGTCCATGCCGAATATTGCGGGTCCTCTGTTGGCGTTGAGCATGTGGCAGACAGCGGATAGCCGTTATTTTACAGCGGCCATGATCACGATTGCCCTTCTTACCGGGGTGGTGGGCTATAGTGCGAGGTTGGAAAAAAAAGAGGCCGAGCCCGCCGGTGCCGGGGATCAGCCCGGACATGGTGCCAAAATGCTCAATTCCTTCGGCCAGTTGGTTAAAAACCCGCCTTTATTCAAATGCAGCGTTCTGATGCTCACGGCTTCTCTTGTATTCGGAGCGGTGACAACCTTTATTCCCCTATATGCCATGCAGATCGAAAGCGGCAATGCGGCCGTTTATCTCATGATTCAGGCGACGGCTGTCGTGGCCGCCCGTTTTGCGCTCAGGAAGAAAATTCCTTCGGACGGGAAATGGCATTCGACTTTTATGATGGCGATTATGCTGATGTTAGCCGCAGGAGCGCAGTGTGTAAGCTTTTCCGCATCCGGAGGAACGGTGTTTTTTTATGCCGGTGCATGTTTGACCGGGATTGCCCAGGCACTGCTTTATCCGACCTTAACGACATATTTGACTTTTGCACTACCGCAGCATAATCGAAATGTGTTAATCGGTTTATTTATCGCAACGGCCGATTTAGGCGTTTCGCTGGGCGGCGTCGTGATGGGCCCCTTCGCGGATCTTTTCTCGTATTCGTTTATGTACATGATTTGTGCGGGTTTGGGTTTATCGATGATCTTTTTTGCCTATGACCGACGTAAGATTGCGCGCCCGGGTTTATAGAAGTAAAAACGAGAGACCCCCAATCTAGTGGGCGAAGCGCAGCATAGCCCACATGTGAGTTGACGGGAGCGATTTGAACGTCTAACACCTCCATATTGATTAGATTTGGCTTAAATATAGAAAACGCCAGCGGCGAGGAAATGAGACATGACTTGAAGAGATACTATCTATATTTCTATTTAATATACTTAGTCCGACGTATTTGTCCGATCATATGAGAGATATTATTATCCTAAATTAAAATTTAATAGCCTTAAATTGATAGAAAAATTAGACAATAATATGTATAATTTTACCTAGAGATAAAAGGGGGAAGTTCTTTGAAGATTAGTGCACAATTTAATTTAGGAGTAACTCAACAGGAGTTAGATTTTATAGATATAGACACTTCAGAAGATATACCTCTTTTTCTTGATCCCTTTCTTCTGTCAATAAGACAAGATCAATGGTCATTAAACGCTTCACGAACTATTAGAGGATTCTTTCAATACTTAATAGAACTTCTCAATGTTAATCGTATTGAAGACGCAAGGGATTTATTTAATTATCTAGGTGAGCCAAACGAAACCTGTCTTGGGATATCTCAGGGGCTTCCTCGTGGGAGGGGAGTTGGTGAAGAGGATGCAATTGAAATATTTGAAAATTTACTAGAGAGTCGTGCTGTAGAGTCTGGACTTGTTGAGGATTTAGAAGATTGCGTAATTTTTGTAGATAACTTTGGAAAAGACAAATTGTCAGATATGACAACTAACATCATTAGAAAACATTTGATAGAGTATACACATAAACAGTGTAGGTTGTGGGGGATACCATTAACGAATAATGTACCTTCTGGTTATTATTGGAGTAGAGAGAATGTTAGATGGGAATCCAGTTTAACCGAGATGTTAGTCGTCGATGGCAAGGTAATTCTGCTGGTTCCTAAAGCTATTGTTTCTTATAGCAAGAATTACTCTTACGAAAAATATCATCAACATTTTGTACTGAATTTTCTACAAAGAGAGCACCTTACTCTCAATTCAGTATTAGTCAAGAGAAAAGTATTAAGGAACGGCACGGAAAAAGTATGGGTTTCAAAGAAAGATATAAAGGAGTATGAAGCCCCATGTACTAAGGAGTTTATCAGAGAGTTTACACAAAGACACCCATCCGTTTATGAAGATTTTACTAATCACGTCAAAAGAATTCATGAGCCGCTAATGCATGAGGAACTTAATGCAGGGTACGATGTAAACACATTCGTTGAATATCTAATACATAAATTAGAACAAATTCCACCAGGAAGAACTAATGCTAATGAATATCATAAACATATAGTCGGGATATTAGCTTATATATTTTATCCTAATCTTTCATCGCCTCAACTCGAAAGAGAAATTCATGAGGGCAGAAAACGAATAGACATAGTCTTCGATAATTCTGCTGACAAAGGATTTTTTTACCGTTTCCCTAATAGATTTGATTTACCTGCACAATTCATTTATGTTGAATGCAAAAATTATTCCTCTGACCCTGAAAATCCTGAACTTGATCAACTGTCTGGACGTTTCTCATGGCAAAGGGGAAAGCTAGGTTTCCTGCTTTGTCGTTCGATTAACAACTTGAATTTATTTATAAATCGGTGTAAAGACACGTATAATGATGGACGTGGGGTCATTATCCCAATTGTTGATAATGAACTAATTTTCTTATTGAATAGTATCAAGGATGGGAACCTTGATTCTGTAGATACTTTTTTAGATGGACGTGTTAGAGAGATTGTATTGAGATAAATTGAACATATAGAACAAATATCAAGATGAAGAAGTCTAAATAAAATAAGCCATAGTCTGTTTGATTAAAGCTATAATTTTTAGGTCGTCGAGACTTTCTTCACATCTATATCTTATGCCAGTAATTTATATAAATAAATTCCTTGAGATTTTTAAAAAACAGAACTAATTCCATGAAGGATTGCAGACTTTTCGTATGTCTAATCGCAGGATCTCACTGCCAGGCAAATCGATGATGCGCAAAAAATTCAAGACCTCGAACTGTAGTTAAGCCCGGGGTCGTTTTTTTATGTCCGAAATATGAAGTTAGGCGAGGGTCCACGCGAACCTATGTAATCAGAAAATATAGAAGATGAGACCTTTACCGTCGGCTGCGGTTTGGCTGAAGAAACGCCGGATTTCGTTAAAATGCTGCAGGATGTAGGCAAAAAACTCGTCCGAATCCTCATCTGAATGAACGCCGGCTTCGAGCGGATATACCTCTTCCTTGAGCATGACCGGAAAATCATACCGCAAGCGGAGCTGCGCTTCATCCAGCTCAGATATAGCCTGAAGCGCTTCGGCAACTTGGTCGGCGCCTAAGGAAAACGCCCCGAATGAGCCGAAATCGATGCCTTTGTCTGATGTTAACGGAACCACATAGCCAAGAGGGGGTTCCCCATCGGCAATACTTCCGCAAAGCAAGTAATGGATCGCCTCCCAGGATCTATCAATATTCAGCCCGGGATACTTGTCTATTTTCAAATCCTTCAATGCAGTGTCGCCTGCAGCAATTTGCTGCACCAGTTCGTTATCCACAGAAAAGTAATATCCTCTCATTGCCATGTTGTCAGCCTTCTTTCCATATTTAGTAGGGACTATACTGTACGATCTAAATGTAACATTCTGGAATTGTATAATTCAAGGAACAGCAGGCACGTGCGTAAATCTGAAATATTTTGTCGTCACTTCCAATCACAGTCCTACTGTACGTGTGCAGGCCGAAATAGGCGGGTATTCTCTAGAATGTTGCAATGTAGAAGCGGGCATGTTAAGATCGTGCTGACACTAAACGATCGGAGTTGAAGAGGATAATGTAAGTTTTCTTGCCGCTTTTTAAAGAATAAAACACAACAAATTTGGTTTATTCTTTATCGGCAAGAAAGTTACCTTATTCTTTTCATTCAAAAAATATCTTTCTCATACCCTTCACCGGGATTGAATGTGCCGATATTTTTTTGAGCTACAAGAAAGGTAACTTTCTTGTGGCTCTTTTTTTATTTTGACATTTTCCGGGAGGATGAAAGCGATGAAGAACGAGGTTGTAGATGATTTTGTGAATCGGTTCCTGACAGGTGAAGCGGTTCACAAAAAAACAAATCGGTTGCCGGAGGTTTACCCATCTATCGACAGGGGCACATAGCGATCTGTCTGCAAATGTTATGCGCTTTTTCTGTCTAGTTGGTTAACGACGTGTCAAAGCGCCCAAGGACGGCTGCTTTTTTTGCGTTTTCTCCGGCAGTAAGGAGAAGACATGAAACTACCCTCGAAATACCAAATGATTCGGCAAATGTTGTCCGACCTTAAGCAGCCCGAGTATCGGTATGCTCAAATTATAGATGCGATTTTCAAGAGAAACGCCGGTGAATACGAACGGATGACCATGCTGCCCCGGTTTTTGCGCGATGAGTTGACCCGGATGCTGGGTACGAACGTCTGCAGCATCGTTCCAATAAAAGAACTCACGTCGAAACAGGTTAACAAGGTGCTGTTTGCCATTGAGGGCGACGAGCGCGTGGAGGCTGTACGGCTTACTTATGAGCGGGGCTGGCAATCGTATTGTATTTCGACGCAGTGCGGCTGCGGATTCGGGTGCAGGTTTTGCGCCACCGGCACCATCGGCCTGAAGCGAAATCTGACCGCCGACGAAATTACCGACCAATTGCTGCACTTTCGCTTAAACGGCCACGCCCTGGACAGCATCTCATTCATGGGCATGGGGGAGGCGCTCGCCAACCCGTATATTTTTGATGCCATAAAGATATTGACCGACCCGCATCTTTTTGGTTTAGGACATCGACGTGTTACGGTGTCCACCATCGGCCTGCTGCCGGGTATCGAAAGGCTGACACGTGAGTTTCCGCAAGTCAATCTAACCTTCTCGCTGCATTCGCCGTTCGACGATCAGCGGAGCGAGCTGATGCCGATCAACGACCGATTCCCGATTCAAGATGTGTTGAACGTATTGGATCGACACATCAGGCAAACGGGGAGAAAGGTATATATTGCGTATATTCTTCTTCGGGGAGTCAACGACTCGGCGGCGCATGCGGAAGCAGTTGCCGGGTTGTTAACGGGTAGGGGACCTGTGGAACATCTCTACCACGTGAACTTGATTCCGTTCAATTCGACAGAAGTTACGCCGGACAGCTACCGGCAATCTGAATCTGATCGGATTAAAGCGTTTGTTCGGGTTTTGAAGTCAAAGGGAATCCGCGTCACGGTCCGGACTCAGTTCGGATCAGACATTAACGCGGCTTGCGGCCAGTTATACCGCTCCGAATAATCGATCAATCGGTCCTTACGTATGAGGCTAAGGCGATCAAATTGCCCTCTCTTGATTGAGAGGGTATTTTTTTATGTGGGAAGGAGTGCAGGAGGAGTTCATAATTAGGATGAGACAGATTAGTGCGAATGAAAAGAAAAAAGTATAGGATACTGTATAATGAGACTTGTTGGAGCACCAGATTGTTTCAAATAAACAGCCCGGCAGCCGTGAATACGAGGGGTCAGGCATTGAGAACATAGGAGGATTATATGTCCTGGAGCAAATTGAAGCAGCAGCTGGAGAGTTTTCTCTGTCCCGCCTTGCATGGCAGGGTGGAGTACCGCGCAACCAGTTACCGGTATTTACCTGATAAAGCCGGGGATTGCTACATTACGGTGGATAAAAAGAATGTACTCAATATGAGTGATAAAACCGGCTTAATCAAATGGTATCAGACGGAACTGGAAATTAAGAATGATTCCGATATCCAAATTCCTATCCATAAGGAAGAAATGGAAGCCTTCCGAAAAGATACCAAGGGGACGGTTCCGGAGGATCGTATACAAGTTATTATAAGAAACAGAAAAATATCGGAGCACGCAAAGGAGCTTTTGTCCGCACAAGCTTCCTTAAGTAAATCCAATTTTAACGTGGCGGCTAACAAGTTCTTAACCACTTCTATAGAAGATAGTTTAGAGAGCAAGGATATCCTGCTGAATATTCTAGCTTTAGTGGACAGACGAGTCGGAAAAAAACGGATTTTAAACATGAGTGAGAAGATAAAATTAAAACATCCGATCGTGCAGTATTTTTATGAACTCCGGCTTCGAACATTTTGAATGTCTTGTAAACTAATTTCTTTCAGGCCGGGACAAACACAAAAAAAGCACGCTGCGAATTGGCGTGTTTTTTTGCGCTTGCTGTAAATTGTACAAGCAACCCGGCTCCTACCCGGTTGATGAGGTTCTGACCAGTTCTTTGGCGGCCTGCTTGCCGGCCGAGAGAAGATTATCGCTCAGTTCAGCATCATTAACCGTCCGTGCAAGAATAAGAGAGCCGACCATGGTACTGAACAGAGCTCTCCCTTTGGACAGATCCATTTCCGCCAGATTGGAGATAAAAGCAATCATTCTCTCCACTTCGCGGGTGAAAATTTGCCGAACTTCTTCTGAAGAACGGGATATTTCCGCAGAAAGGGCGGGAATCATGCAGCCCGTGTCCGTCTTGTCCCGGTGATAAGAACTTAAATAATAATCGATGACCGTATTGATTTTGGGGTTCTGCTTCTCCTGATCGGCGGCTTTCTGCAAAAGCGCGATGGTATCGGTAATGGCATACCGGCAGGCTTCTGCAACCAGTTGTTCTTTGTTGTCAAAGTGCGCATAAAAACCTCCGTGAGTCAATCCGGCCCCTTTCATAATGAACGGAACGCTTACATCGTGAATACCCTTGGCGCGAAAAGCCTGGGCAGCACTTTCAATGATCTTATTGCGCACTTTCGTTTTATGGCCTTTGGGATACGGCATGACAGTCACCCCGCTGCTTCAATCTCTTTTCAAAATATTATAATCATCATAATAATAGCTGTCAATTTAGGGAGATCCTATCTGTCAGCTCCATGAACTGTTGATCGCGGCTGTTGACGTTTCTGAAATATGATGACTATAATATATTATGAACATCATATTATAAGCGACTTTTACTGGAGGGTATCGGAATATGAGCAAGCTAGAAGCGGTTGAAACGTTGGTAATCGGATCAGGTCCCGGAGGTTACGTGGCGGCGCTGCGTTCTTCACAGCTTGGTATGAAGACGGCGATTGTGGAACGTGGTCAGCTTGGGGGAGTCTGCACGCACGTCGGCTGCATTCCATCCAAGGCGCTAATAGCTGAATCGCATCGCTATGAATGGCTTAGAACGTTTAAACATGCGGATGCGGCAGCCTCATTTGAACATGCCCAGGATTTTAAGCAGGGGATTGTGAATAAACAGGCAGGCGGAGTCAGCTATTTATTAAAGACTGCCGGTGTGAGCATTCTGGAAGGGGAGGCCCGTTTGGTTGATGAACATACGGCTGTTATCAATCAATCCGGACAGGAACAAACCATATCTTTTAAGCACGCCATACTGGCAACAGGCTCCCGGCCGATTGAACTGCAAGCATTCCCGTTCGGCGGCCGTATTCTGTCTTCCACAGAAGCACTGTCGCTCCGTGAGGCTCCGGCCAGCCTCATAGTGATTGGAGGTGGATATATCGGTGTCGAACTGGGGCAAATGTATGCCAAATTCGGAACAAAGGTTACGATTGTGGAGGGAGGAGAACAAGTACTGCCCGGATTCGAGTCGGAGCTTACGGGCCCTGTTATCCGGCAATTAAAATCCGACGGTATCGAGGTGATTACAGGTGCGACAGCGGAACATGCAGTCCAAAACGCAAACACCATTACACTCCACTATTCACAAAATGGGATGAAGCATCAAGTTGCAGCGGAATATATGCTGGTCACTGTCGGCAGAAAACCGAACACAGACGGCAAACTGGGACTGGAGCGCATAGGCTTGCCGGTGACGAGCAGGGGATTGATTGCGACGGACGCACAGGGCAGAACGGCTGTCCCGCATATTTTCGCAATCGGAGATATTACGGCCGGTCCGGCCCTCGCTCACAAGGCTTCCTATGAAGCCAAAGTTGCGGCGGAAGCTATCGCGGGCCTTACGTCCGAGATTGATTACAAAGCACTTCCGCTCGTCGTCTTTTCAAATCCGGAGCTGGCCAGCGTCGGCGTGAGCGAAACGGAAGCAAAGGCAAAAGCCATCCCGGTTGTTACCGGAAAAGCATTTTTCGGGATCAACGGACGAGCGTTGGCATTGAGTGAGCCAGAAGGATTCGTCAAGATTGTGGCGGACCCGGTTTCCGGTATCGTGATCGGTGCGCAGATCGTTGGAGTGGAGGCCTCGACACTCATATCGGAGCTTGCTCTTGCTATCGAGATGGGGGCGACTGCGGAGGACTTGGCTATGACGATTCATCCCCATCCTACATTGGGCGAAGTGATTATGGAAGCTGCCGAAAACACGGTCAAAAAAATGACGAAAAAATAAGTCCGATATCCCTTTGAAAATACCCCGGCCGGGATGTGAAATAATAACAAACTGTAAGCGGTGTGTGACTGGCGGAGACATGGAGTACCATGAGAGAGCACACCGACGCTGCTGCAAGGATGACCGCGGAGTTCCATCCGTGCATCTCTTACGGCAAACGCCTGGGCATAGTATCCGATTTCCGGTCGGGTACTTTTTGTTTTTTTAAGTTTGGGAGAGGACAGGTGAAGAAGCGTTGAAAATGGGATTTGTTTTGTTCGACGGTATGACTGCGCTCGATTTTGCCGGTTTTTATGAGGCCGTCACGTGGATGGGCATCTTGAAGGCGAAAGGAACGTGGCTTGGGAATTTTGTGCGGACAAGCCCGAAGTGACGGACGACCGGGGCACGGCCTTGTTATATTTTCACATGTCAGCAAGGTTCGGAAAGCCCGGACGTTTTCGTTTTCGTCCCTGCCGCATGTTCTCTGAGCTGCTGCCCCCGGTGAAAGAACGGAAAAGCGGCAAACGCGAGCAGCATCAAAATGCCGAAGATAACAGGTCCCTGGCCGAACCCAAGCTCCTTAAGCAGCAGCCCGCCGATCCAGGCGCACAGGCTCTGCCCCAGGAATGCGAAGCCGCTGGCTCCGTAATAAGCGCCCCGGAGACGCTCGGGAGCGATTTCGCCTATAAGCACGTCACCGACGACGAAGCATAGAATCTCGCCCATGGTGAACACAATCATCGAGAGAAAAAGCAGAGCCGTATTCTCGAAAAGACCGAATCCCAGAAGTCCCGCCCCGAACAGGAGGCAGCCCGTTTTCAACGCGGTCAGGGACGTGTAACGCTTCATAAACCGGGTCAACGGATACTGCAGGATAAGCACGCATAACGTGTTGACGACAAACAGGCTGGAATAAACCGCTACCCGGTCATGGCCGATGTACTGCGATAAAGTTGTATCCAAGTGCGAGTAAGCGCCCGCAACGAAAAAATTGCCGAGCAGAAGGTACAGGAACACCTTATCGGTAAAAACGATTTTCATCATCTGCTTCACGGTCGCGCCGGGCTCATCCCTGCTCTGGAGCAGGTGCCTGAAGGAGAACATAAACACGAGGAGCAGTGCGGCATAGACGGCATAAATAGAAGCGCTGACCAGAAAAGGCAGCAGGGAAGACGTGCCTCCGACACCCAGCTTTAAGCCGATCAAAGGCCCGACGGCACCGCCGATATTGATGGCGAAATACCGTGCGTTAAACACCTCTGTGCGGCTTTCGGCAGGTGTCACATCGGCCAGCAGGGCGCGTGCGGCAGGCTCGAACACGTTCCGGAACAGTCCGTTCAGGGCGCTGAGGACAAAAAACAGCCAAGTCGCATCGGCGAAGGCAAAGCCGACAAACACCAGACTCCAGGCCGCCATCGAGGCGATCATCACGGGATAACGGCCCAGACGGTCCGACAGCGCGCCTCCGGCAAAACTGCCCAGCGTGCCCACGAACAGGCTTACAGCCAGGATGGCACCGATTGTCGCCGGATCGATCCCTTTGACTTTGCCCAGATAAATGCCGAGAAACGGGATGGTCATAAAAAATCCGGTCCGGGACAGGAATGTCCCGATAATGACTCCCCAGGCGACGGGGTGAAAGGAGGGAATGCGGAATTTTCTTGCCTTTTTTGCTTGCATGGGGATCATCCTTCTCTTTTGTCGTTATGTTCAGTATAGCTACACAAAAGGGGATGAAAAGTGTATGATTTGATGGAATCAGTTCACCTTTTAGAATGAACTTATCCGAAACGGAGGGCAAAACCATGCAGACCGCGCTGCCTTTTTTGGAACTTCGGCTGTATTTCAGAGACAGGGAGCCGCAAAAGCCTTTCTCCGTTACGGTCGAAGAACTGGCCGGTATCTGGCACTGCACGCCGCGTTACGTGAAGCTGATCGTCCGCGCACTGTGCGAGCAGGGATGGATCGATTGGCAGCCCGGCAGGGGGCGCGGAAACAAATCGAAGCTGACATTCGTGCTGGATTCCGAGGACCTGCTTCTGGAGGAAGTCCGCCGGCGAACGGAACAGGGCGAGGTTCACGAAGCGATGGAGCTGATGAACCGGTTCGGCGGTCCCGCCGTCAAGGACCGGTTTATGGACTGGATATCCGAAGGCATCGGCTTTTCGACGGAAGGCGTGTCGGAGTCTCCGCTGGAAACGCTTTGTATGCCTGTTTTCCGATCCATTACGACACTGGACCCGGGCCTTGTCTATTACGCCTTCGACTGTCATATGGCCCGGCAGCTTTTCAACACCCTTGTCGAATATGATGAACAATTGCAGCGTGTTATTCCCTGTATCGCGCACTCTTGGGAAAGCAGTCCGGACGCCAGAGAGTGGACCTTTTATTTGAGAAAAAACGTCCTTTTCCACCACGGGAGAGAGCTTAATGCGGAAGATGTGATGTTTACCCTTAACCGGCTCAGGAACGAACCCGACCGTTATGACAGCGGATGGATGTTCCGGGACATCGAGCGGATGGACGCTCCCGACCGGAAGACCGTCGTCATCCGGCTAAGGGAGCCGAATTACCTGTTCCTGAGATTTTTATGTACGATCGCGGCCGCAATCGTACCGGAGGATATCGTGAGCCGGGATGAGGCGGGATTCGCCCGGATGCCTGCAGGCACGGGACCTTTCAAGGTCGTATACCGCAATGAGGGCAAATGCGTGCTGGAAGCTTTCCCGGATCACTTTCGTGGCCGGGCCCATCTCGATCGCGTGGAAGTGCTCATATTCCCGCCGGAAGAATCAGGCCGGTTGAAGGAGCCTGACTGGACGTCGATCATGACTTCCCACGGCGAGACATCCGGAGCGGGACGGGAGGCTCTGGTCAACGGAGGTGGGGGCTGGCGCAGCATGGAGACCCTGCTCAACTGCAGCAGCATGCTCGTGTTTAACCAAAGAACAAGCGGCCCTCACAATCATCCCTTATTCCGGGAAGCGCTCCATCATATTATCGAGAGGGAAGCTCTGATCGCGGATCTGAAAGGAGAACGGCTATGCCCGGCCCATGGCTTCCATCCGCAGGCGGATATGAGGCAGAGGGCGGAAGACGGTTATCCCGTGAAGGGACGGTCTGAAATCAAGACGCTTCTGGAGCAGAGCGGGTATGCCGGGGAAATACTGGAGCTCGTCACGTATTCCTATCACGAAGAAGACGCCCGCTGGATTCAGGAACGCGCCCGTTCGTTCGGCGTTGCTATTAAGATCTTGGTCCGAACCCCGGAGGAATGGTCGGACCGGGCCTCTCTGGAGCGTTATCACTGTCAGCTGTACGGCATTGTTCTGGGAGGCGACGAAGTGCGTGAGCTGGAAGTGTACCTCCAGAACAATTATTTTGCGGCGCTTTGGGATCATGCGACAGAGGAAGTCATCCGCCGGGAGACGGCCGCGATTTTGCGGGAGCCGGGCGAGGCGGAACGCAGGGCGAGATTCGCACATCTCGAACAGTGGGTTTCTCAAACCCGCGCGATTTTGTTCCTCGTTCATAAAACGACGAACACCGCCTTCCACCAATCCGTCCGCGGAGTAAAAATCAACTCTTACGGGTGGGTTGATTTTTATCATATCTGGTTCAATACGCGGGCTGCCGTTTCGACTTGACGGACTGTCGAGAGTTGCTGCCGTTACTGCGGGCAGAATGGCTGGTACATATCACGAATACAGGAAGGCTGCCGATGAAAAAGTTCCGGGGAAAGAGAAGATACTTCCGTCAATTATGGGAGCAGGTTAACGCCTTTTATTTGCAGCCGGATAATGAATCATGGTTTGATTTCTGGCATTTTCACCTTGATTTTTACGGGTTTGGAGAACATAGCGTTAAGCTCAGAAGAGAGCATATTAAAGCTCATATTGCCCTGTACAAAAATTTATTAAAAAGATTGGAACAAATCGAAAAACCCTCTCAAAGCTGGATCTGCCTTCATGAAGAAGACGCGGGTTTGGATGCCGTATATATTCATACATCAAATCCGAACCACGACAATTTCCCTCATAAGTTTGATGCGGTAGATTGGAATTGTAAGATACCGGCTGCGTTTAATGATTTAATTGATCCTGATCTATTCCATGTCGGCTATAAAAAATCCGATGACGGGGGTATCTATTTTATCCAGTCAAAGGAACAAAACATAAAATTGTTTTAAGTTTCGGCTTACCTTTGAACGCTAGCGGAAACATAGGTAACGTTGGATATGCCAAGAAAATGATGGCCGAAAGCTTCAAAAAAAGAAGAACCTTTCTTAGGTTCTTCTTTTTATAGCGGAAGCGGCTGCCCCCGATAATTGAAATGGCCGGAGATGTATGAGATATCATTTGCACGTACTTCGGACAAGTAAAATTTATTTCCTTTCTTAGCTGAGGCTTTCTTGGAGCGGCAGCCTTTTGGCTTCACTCCAGTCCCTTCAAAGTTTCGAGCCCGCTCTTCAGCGCCTCGGGATCTTTGTTTTCCACGCCGAACAGCGCTTCCTGCAGGGCAAACGTTCCTTTGTAAAAGATTATCCGGCTCAGCATTTCGCGGGCTTCCGGGTTATTATCGAGAACAAGCCGGAAGAAAGATTCCCCGTACGAGGCAAGTAAAGCCGCATAATCGACTGCCGGATCTCCCAATCCGGCCGAACCGAAATCCAGAATTCCGCTTACCCGTCTGGATACGGGCTCATACAAAATATTCGCAGTCCCGAAATCCCCGTGGATGAGCGAAGGGATGATTTCGAAGTTCGCTTTGCAGCCGAGAAACGCGGAGAAATGCCGGTCTGTCCAAGTACGCGCGCCCTGCCTCATGCAGGGATAAAGCCGGCTTTGTATGCGTTCATACATATCCGACCATTCGCGGTAGCCGTCATACACGGGTTCGTGCTGCGCCCGCGCCAGACCTTGCGGGTCCAGTCCGTGCAATTCGTGCAAGAAATCGCCAAGTTGTCCGGCTATATGATGCAGAAACGCTTCGTTCGGGACATGTTCATTCTGGGAATCCTTCGACGCCTCCGCCTGCAAAAGATCGGCTTCAAGCGGTTCTCCCGCGATCTTGTTGTACCCGATGAAAGGGTGTTTTTTAAGTGAGGGGCGTGCATGGATAAAAAACGGTCGTGGAATTTCCAGCGATACATGATCCGCCGCGTAAAGCAGGAAAGCGGCTTCTCTCTCCATTTCACGGATGGCCGATTCGTATTTGGGGAACCGGAAAATCAGCCGGCCGTTTACGAGCCAAACGTCGTTATTTTGCCCGGCTCCGATTTTTTCCATCGTGTCTAAACGCAGTCTCGGGATAATGCTGCCGGATGATTTCCAGATAAGGTTCTGCTTTATTCATAGCGGGCATCTCCTTTTTACTGAATTTTACCAGTACGAACGTTTGAAAGTCTTGGTTTCGTTTGTTGTACGCTCCTTTTGCCTGAAAAGCACATGAAAACCGGGCGGCTACGCGGCCCTGCGCTGCTGGACAGAATACAGGGCGGAATTGTTATAATAGCAGCATAACAAGTTTGCCGACAAACGATAACCTGCGGAAACACGCAGGCCAAGTCTTTTAACATGTTTGACGAGAGGAGCCTTGTGATGAAAAAAATTATGAACACGCCGGAGAACCTTGTTAAAGAGATGTGCAGCGGCTTCGTGCTCGCTCATCCGGGTCTCGAATTTGATCGTAAATATACGGTTATCCGCAAAAAAACAATCTCGCCCGATAAAGTGACGCTGATCAGCGGCGGTGGGAGCGGGCACGAACCGGCGCATGCCGGATTTGTGGGCCAAGGAATGCTCGATGCCGCGGTCTGCGGCGATGTTTTCGCTTCTCCGTCCCAGATTCAGGTGTATCAGGCGATTCGTTCGACCGCCGGCCGGAAGGGAACGCTTCTCCTTATAAAAAATTACAGCGGCGACATCATGAACTTCAAGAATGCGGCTCATCTTGCGGGCGAAGACGGCATACAAGTCGATTATGTGAAAGTGGACGACGATATTGCCGTTGAGGACAGCTTGTACACCGTAGGAAGAAGAGGCGTTGCCGGAACGGTTCTGGTACATAAAATAGCGGGCGCGGCCGCGGAAGCGGGGCTGTCACTGGATGAGGTAAAGCGGGCGGCGCAGAAAGCCGTGGACTGTACGAAAAGCATCGGTTTCGCCCTGTCGTCATGCACGGTACCCGCCAAAGGCACCCCGACTTTCTCGATAAACGGGAATGAAATGGAGTACGGGGTCGGCATCCACGGCGAACCCGGCATCCGGCGCGAGCCTCTGCTTACGGCCGGTGAATTGGCCGGCCGAATGGTTGCCGAGTTGCTGCGAAGCCTGCCCGAAGACAGCGGCCGTCCGCCGGAAGTGGCCGTCCTGGTCAACGGTTTCGGCGGCACGCCTCTGCAGGAATTGTATGTGCTGAACCATTCCGTTCAGAAGGAGCTGGCCTTGCGTAACGTTGCCGTTTATAAAACGCTTGTGGGCAATTACATGACCAGCATCGATATGGAAGGCGCTTCCCTCACCCTGATGAAGCTGGACGAAGAGCTGAAAGAATGGCTTCGCGCGGAATGCGATACACCGGCTCTCACCGTCCGTGAGCACGTTGAGCCCGCCAGCTATACGGAAGTCGTTCCGGCGGCGGAGGCACACGGAGATAAGACCGTTTCCTTCCGTGTAGGGACCCCTGAAGAAAGCGCCATTGTTCATCACGGCAGGTTGTCATTGGACAATATGATCTATCTGGTGGATACGATGAGCGAAATCATTATCGACAACGAGGTGCCGTTCTGCGAACTGGACGCGCATGCGGGAGACGGCGATTTCGGTATGAGCGTCGCGAAAGGGTTCAAGCGGCTGAAAACGGAATGGGATGAAATAACCGCTTCGGCTGAGGACATCGGGTCTTTCCTGGATGCCTGCTCCCTGATTATAATGGAGCACTGCGGCGGCGCTTCCGGTCCGATCTGGGGGTCCGCTTTCCGTGCGGCGGGCAGAAACGTCCGGGGCAAAGACAGCCTGGATGCGGCGGATATCGCCGGAATGCTGCAGGCTGCGGTCCGGGGCATTCAGGACACGGGCGAGCGATCTTTCGGCAGAGGAGCGGTAGTCGGTGACAAGACGCTGATTGATGCGCTTGTTCCTTACGCCGATTCCTGGGAAGCGAGCGCCGCCTCAGGAGCGGATTTAAAGTCCGCCGGGGCAGCTGCCGCCGAAGCCGCGGTCCGGGGAGCGAAGGAGACGGAGACTATCGTCGCCCGGATGGGCAGAGCGGGAACCGTCGGCGAGCGGAGCATCGGCTATCCCGATGCGGGAGCGCACGCGCTGGGAGTTATTTTCACGGGCCTCGCCAAAGCGCTCAAATAACCGAAGGGAAGACACCATCCCGCCTTCGCGATACGTCAAAGAACCGGCCTCTGCAAAGAGGGCCGGTTCTTTTTGCCGATGCGGCGGAGCTGCTCGCAGCGGGGTTTTAACCTATTTTCCGTATAGGGGAGCGATCCGGTCAATAGGGTTTGTCCAGATTCCGCCGGTATAAGCGTCAGACAGGCGTTAGATGTCTGGGGGGTATCGAAGCCGCTGGAAAAATCGCTTCCGTCGCCTCCGACTACAATAACGCGGGTGCCTGCCTTGTCCAACCGGTGGAGGAATTTGTCCGGACAGCCCCATAACCACGGCGCGATTTTCTCGGGAATATGCAGCTGTGTCCGGTCGCAAACGGAGGGCATATAGCCTGTCCAGCCTGCGTCGATGTATGGAATCAGACAGCTTTTCAGCGTGGCTTTCGACAGCACCCGGATTGCGGGAAGCTCTGCTTTGAGCGCATCGATCGGCGATTGTTCATCGAATTCAGCCGTATCCGAAAGGGCCGTACAGCTCGGCGGTGACCCCGGACAGGGTCCGTTTTTCGCTTCTAATCTTCACTGCTACGAATTTCACACAGCCGGAAAACATATATAAGGAAGTAAAGCATACGATTAGCGGAGAACCGGGAAAAAGGGGGATCGGCTATGCCGGCTAACGAGACGCAGTTGACTTTGCTGGTTTCGACGTTTTTGCCGCATGGAGCGCAGCTGGTAACGATAGAAAAGCCCGCCCCTCACAAAGCGATTCACTTCGCTGACTTAACAGGGGGCGGCATACCGGAAATCGCGGCGGTTTATCGGTTGAACGATGAACTGCATCTGCTTATTTTGACGTACCGGGAAGGCGTTTGGCAAAAAGCGGCGGCCGCTAAAGGAGCCGGCTACGGAGTAACGCTGCTGTCGTCGGCCCCCGTGCTGCGGGCGGGTCTTAACAACCTTATCGTCGGCTGGCAGGTCGGGTCCATCTGGTCGAAGCTGTCGGTTTACGAATGGACGGCCGAGGGACTGAAAGATGCCGCTCCCGCGGACATGAGCTACAGTTATATCGAAGTGGAGGATATGCCGGGTGCTGCGGGGCGTGACGGGCAAGCCGAGGCGGCGCTGTGGATTCATGACACGGGAGAAGCCTACCGCGTGGAGGTGTTGAGATGGAACAAGGGGACGTTTGTGCCGGCGCCGGATGTGTACCCCTATTATTTTCCGCGTGTAGTCCGGTACTACGAGGCGATGACACATCGGCATCCGGATTATACGTTTTACTGGTATTATCTGGCCGACGCCCGGTACCGGGCGGGAATGCCGGAGGCGGCGCTGCCGGCGGTTCGTAAGGCGCTGTCATTCGAAACGCCCTATCCTTCGCGCGATAAACTGCTGGAGCTCCAGTGGAGGATTTTGAAAACACTGGGCGGATCGGACACGCCGCGTATCCCGGCCCTGTATCCCGCTCCTCTGCAAACGGCATCCGGACGGAAATGGGGCTACATCGGCCCGGACGGAAAGCCGGTGATCCGGCCGGTTTACGAGGAAGCCGCCGACTTCCAGGAGAACGGCCTCGCAGTCGTCGGGCAGAACGGAAAATACGGCCTCATCGACGGGAATGCTCGTTTTGTCGTACCGCCCGTTTACGAGTCGATCAACCCGTTTTCCGAGCACCGGGCGGTCGTCATCGACAAGGAAGGGTTCAGGCTCATCGACGAGAAGGGACAGGTGCTTACCGGCCCCGCTTACCCGTTCATCGCCAATATGGAGGACGGAAGAGCCGTCTTCTATGTGACCGGCGGCGATGGAAGCGGCGATCCCGGAACCAGCAGATACGGCTACCTCGATGCGGAGGGCAGGGAGGTGATTCCTGCCCGTTACGGGGAAGCGAACGATTTTGACGACGGCAAGGCCGTCGTCAAAATCCGGGACAACGACTATGCGCTGATCGCTCCGGACGGCCGCAAGCTGGCGTCCTACCCTTACGCCTACGTCGGGCCGCACGGGGACGGCCTGCTTGCCTTTCAGCAAACGTCCGGCGGCAAGTACGGTTACATCGACGAACGTGGAAAAGTGGCGATTCCGCCTTCCTTTACGACGGCGCTTCCTTTTCATGACGGCCGGGCCATTGTCAATACGGCGGAAGATTACAAGTGGACTTACGGCGTTATCGACAAGGCGGGCAGGTTCGTGATGGAGCCGGCTTACAACGATATCCGTGACTTGGGCGAGAAGCAGTTCGCACTGGGCAGAGCGGTAGACCCCGAACAGCCTTTCCTCGGTTCGGTGTACGCGATTGCGGATTGGAACGGGGCACTGCTGTCGGATTTTGTGTACGACGAGGTTTCCGATTTCGAGGACGGGTTGGCTTCCGTGTCCGGAGCCGGGCGCACTTATTTCATCAACCGCAGCGGCAAACCGGCGCCGGGCTATCCGCGTGTAGAGGGAAGCGGCTCGCTGACGCTCGAACCGGGTGGACTCATCAAGGCATACACCGACCGGAGATTGGCTTATTTGAACAGGGCCGGGAAGGTCGTCTGGCGGCAGAATACCGTCATTCCCTTAAGACCGCCCTATGCCGTAAAAGAATTGAAATACAAGCCGAACCCGGACTATCTCGTTTACTACCCGCAGGTCGAAGGTATGCAAGATAAGACCGGGCAGCGTTCGGTCAACGCTAAATTGAAGGAATTGAGCCGGGTAATACCCGTTCCGGCGGACACGAAGCTCGATTATTCGTATTCCGGCGATTTTGAAGTCGCTTTTTATAAGGAAAAATTGCTGGAGCTTGAGCTGAACGGGTATCACTTCCCGTTTGGCGCCGCCCACGGGATGCCGTCCAAAACGTATGCGATCCTTAACCTGGAGAACGGCCGCATGTACGCGCTTAAAGATTTGTTTAAACCCGGGAGCGATTACGTCCGGATCCTTAGCGGCATCGTCGGCAGGCAGATTAAAGAAGATCCGCAATATTCGTACGTGTTCCCGGACAGTTATACGGGCATCAAACCGGATCAGCCTTTTTATGTGACCGAACAGGCTCTTCATCTGTATTTCTTACCGTATGACATCGGCCCTTATGCGGCTGGTTTTCCGGTTTTTAACATACCCTTCTCCGAGATCGGGGCCATTATCGACAAGGAAGGGGAGTTTTGGAAAGCGTTCCATGCCTGAGGCGGAACGTTTTTCTTTTTTGTTATCATTGATAATCATTATCACTTAAATTAAAATAGAGAGAAGAACCGGAATCCGGCACTTTTGATTATGAATCCCAGATGAGGGGGAATGCAGATGAAGCCGAGCAAATCAGCGGCACGCATCGAGGGCCGCGGAGAGCGCGCAGCGGCCACAAGGCCATACCTGACTGACATCCGGGTATATATGGATACGCATTACCATGAGCCGCTGACCGTCCGGCAGCTTGCCGAACGCGTTCATGTCAGCCCGAAATATTTTGTCGATTTGTTCAAAAAAACGTTCGGGCAGAGCGCCATGGACTATTTGACCGATCTGAGGATAAACCGGGCCAAACGGTATTTGTCCGAGCCGGAACCGCCTCTTTTGAGGGAGATCGCCCAGCGTGTGGGTTATAAAGACGAATACTACTTCAGCCGGAAGTTTAAAAAGGAGGTGGGCATGTCTCCGACGGAGTTCGCGCGCAGTTCGAAGCACCGCATTGCGGCGTGGTCCCCCGACATGACGGGGTATCTGATCGCGCTCGGCCTTACGCCGCTGGCGGCCCCGCTCGATCCCAAATGGACGGCTCACTATTACTACTCGTACCGGAAAAAAATCAGATATGCGCTCAAGCTGACGGACCCTTACATAACGGGCACCTTCGAGGAAAACGCGGATCAGCTGGCCCGTCTGAGACCGGACGCCGTCGTGGCCGGCGACGGATTGAGCGCCGGTCAGCAGGAAGCGATCCGCAATATCGCGCCGGCTCTATTCGTCCCGACTTCGCGCGAGCTTGGCTGGCGGGAGTATTTGCGCGATATCGCGGCTTTTTTGAACCGTGCCGACGAGGCGGAAAAGTGGATCCTCGGATATGATAAACTCGCGGAAGAGGCCCGCGTTCAGTCGGAAGCGGCGCTTGGGGACGACGGGATTCTGATCGTGCGCCTTTACGGCAAAGGGCTGTATTCCTACAGAAACCGGGGAATGGAGGACGTGCTTTTCAAAGATTTGAACCTGCGCCAAGTCGCGGCGGGCACCCATTCCGCACCGATCACTCCCGAAGAGATCAAAGCGCTTGATCCCGGCCGGATTCTCGTTCTGGTCTGCCCGGAATCGGAGTCCAGAGCCTATTGGCTGGCTCTTCAGCATTCACCCGAGTGGAAAACGATCGGAGCTGTCCGTACGGGAAGCATTTATCCCATCTCCGCCGATCCCTGGCTGGAATACTCCCCGGTTGCCGTCGCGCGGATGCTGGATGAAGCGATGCTGCTTTTTACGGGAAAATGTCCAAACGCCTTTCTGGATCATGTGCATGGCGGAAGCCCCCCGGCTGACTTATAATTCCTGTGAATGAGAATCATTATCATAGGGGGCAGGGTCTTTTTATGCGGAATCAATCTGGTATCATGAATAAAATATTTACGGTGAAGGTGCTCACCGTTGTGTGCGCCGCTCTGATGCTGAGTGCTTGCGGAGCCAATCCGAACGCCGAGACGGCTGACGGCAAAAAGGTGGAGACAGGCGCTTCGGCGGCACCGGCCGGAACGGCCGGCGGGCAGGAAAAGACGTTTACGGACGAGCAGGGCCATACCGTGAAAATACCGGCTTCGCCGAAACGGGTTTTTGCGCCATATCTGGAGGACTCGCTGACAAAGCTGGGAGTGACTCCGATCGCCCAGTGGTCCGCGGGCGGACAAGGCAACAGCTACTTGAAGGACAAGCTGAGTCAGGTGCCCAAGCTTGACTTCTCGGGCGGTCCTCCTTCTCCGGAAGTCGTGATCGAGCTTCAGCCCGATCTGATTATTCTGCAGACCGAGTCGTACGCGTCCAACGGAGTGTACGAGAAATATTCCAAAATCGCTCCGACGTACGTGTTCAAAAACGCTTCAAGCGACACGGCTTCTTCGCTAGTCAAGCTGGGAGAGCTGCTTGGCAAGACCGAGGAAGCGAAGCAAGCCTTGCAAGCTTATGACAAGAAGGTTCAGGAAGCGAAAGCAAAGCTGCAGCAGGCCGCGCCGGGCAAAAAAGCCGCCGTTATCCGTTTCGCGAGCAGAGGCGTGAGCCTGATGGGCGGCAAATATCTGGCGGGTGCCGTCGTCCATGATAAGCTTGGCCTGGGTATGTCCAAGCTGGTGGACGGCAAAAATTCCGCGGCCATCTCGCTTGAAGTGCTGCCGGATCTGGATGTGGATTACATCTTTATGATGAACCAGTACGGCCAGGGGACGGAACGGATGAAAGAAATAACCGAAAGCCCGTTCTGGAAAAAGGTTCCCGCCGTCCAGGCCGGTCATGCTTACGAAGTAAACAGCGAGTTTTGGTTGGGAAGCGGAATGATTGCGGACGAAATGATGATCGATGATGTGGTCAAGCTGATTGTAAAATGAGTGAGAACCGTATCCGGCACAACCGGATACGGTTTTTTTGTGAGCTTTTTTCGCTAAAAATGGATTTTAACCAAATAAATTCCGGATTTCTTCCATGTGCCGGGGAGATAGGAGCCTATATAATTTTAAATGAAAATGATTATCAATATCACTAAATTGATTAAATTTACTTCATAGGAGGCCGTAAGGAATGGTTTCACGTGTGGGAACACCCCGCAGAACTTTTCAGGGAGAGACAATGTATGGCGGCGTGGAGATTCCGAACACCGGCCAGCATGTGATGCGTTCGTCCAAAACGAATCTTTCCTACCGGATTATGACGGCACTTCCGCCCGGACCGCCTCCGTCGGCGGGCTATCCCGTCTTTTATGTTCTCGACGGCAATTCGGTTTTCGCCACCGCCGTGGAGGCTGTGCGCGTTCAGTGTCGCCGTCCCGAGGTGACGGGAGTCAAGGCTGCGCTTGTCGTCGGCATCGGGTATCCGACGGACGAACCGTTTCACCCGCAGCGTTATTACGATTACACACCGGAGAAGACCGCCAAATATACGCGCAAGCCGGACGGTACCGTGCTGCCGGAGCAGGGAGGCGCGGCCGCCTTCCTCGATTTTATTCAGGAAGAGCTGAAACCGGCCATCGAGAGGGAATATCCCATCGACCGTCTGAATCAGACGATCATGGGACATTCGCTCGGCGGACTGTTCGTGCTGCATGCGCTTTTTACAAGGCCGGATTATTTCCGTACTTATATCGCAGGAAGTCCCTCCATCCATTGGAACCGCGAATGGCTGGAGGAGCGGGAGAGGCTGTTTACGTCCGCGCTTGACGCGGGGTCCCTGCATGGCCGTGCGGGTGTCCGGGCCTTGATCGCGATGGGCGAACTGGAAAATGCCCATCCGTCGGGCAATTACGGCATGGCCAGAGAGATGGCCGCCCGGTTGTCGAAGCTGGAGAGCCGCGGCTTAACCGCGCAATGGCATTCGTTCGAAGAAGAAGGACATGTCTCCGTTCTTCCCGGGTTGATCAGCCGGGGCCTGAGATTTGCTTCCCGCACGTAGCGTAAGCGGCAGGAGAGCCTGAAAATACAGCATAAGAAAGGGAGCGAATTGAAGGATGAAAGAAAGCCCGTTTGCAGGTGCGCCATACACGGGAATCTCCGGCAAAGTTGCCGTCGTGACCGGAGCCGCCCAAGGCATCGGTGAAGCGGCGGCAGCCGTTCTTGCGGGACTGGGCGCCATTATTGCCGCCGTAGATCTCCAGGGGGAGAAGGTGGAGCGGACAGCCGGAGCTCTGGCAAACTCGGGCGCTTCCGCCGCAGCCTATACGGCCGACGTGTCGGACAGCAGGAGCGTGGAAGAAGTTCTTGCCCGCATCGAGCGGGAGCAGGGCCCGGTCGATATTCTCGTCCATGCGGCCGGAGTACTGCAGCACGGGACCGGGGTTTCCCTGGGCGACGAGGAATGGGAGCGGACTTTTGCCGTGAACACGACGGGTGCCTTCTACGTCTGCCGTTCCGTTATCAGACGTATGTCGGAGCGGCGGCGGGGATCGATCGTGCTGATCGGCTCCAATGCCGGAACTGTGCCCCGTCACGGCATGAGCGCTTATGCCGCTTCCAAGGCCGCCGCGGCCATGATGCTGAAATGCCTCGGTCTGGAACATGCCGCGGACGGCATCCGCTGCAACATCGTTTCCCCGGGGTCCACGGACACGCCGATGCAGCGGGGCATGTGGAAAGACGACGAGGGAGAATTCAAGACCATTTCGGGATCGCCGGAGCTGTACAAGCTGGGCATTCCGCTCGGCAAACTGGCGACTCCGCAGGATATCGCCTGGGCGGCGGCTTTTCTCTCGTCGGATCAGGCGGGTCATATAACGCTTCACGATATTCGAATCGACGGCGGAGCCACGCTCGGCCGCTGACAGATAAAAAGGAGTGGAAAAAAACATGATGCTGGGACAAGAGGAAAAAGTGTTATCCCCGGCCGACCTGCTCGATAGGTATCGCGAAGGTTCGGCGTTTTATTTCGGATCGCCCCGCCGTACGCTGCTTGCCGAAGGGGAACTTGTGAAGCTTTCCGTTGAGGGAAAAGGGGAAGAACTGGAACGGCTGCCCCGCCGGGTCGCCGACCTGCTGGCGGGTGTCCGCGCGGGAAATTCCGCGGAAGCCCTGATCGTAGGCGCGATTCCGTTCACCGTGAACAGCGGCGTCAGACCGGAGTTGTTCGTACCTCGGCAAACCCGGTGGGCGGGTCCTTTGGCCGAGGCGGAGGAGGCTCTCGCCGATCTTGCGGGCGATATGGACCGTTCTGTTTTTGCCGGGGAAGCGCAAGGCGAATCCTTCAACATCGTTTCGTTTCCGACGGAATCCGATTACGAGGCAGCGGTGCGCAAAGGACTGGAACAGCTCCGGTCGGGCAAACTGCGCAAAGTCGTGCTGTCGCGTTCGCTGCGGCTGGAAAATTGCCCGCCCGTTCAAACGGGGCGCCTCCTCCGCCGCCTTGCGGCAGCCAACACGCGGGGCTACACGTTTGCCGTTCCTTTACGGGGACAGCAGCCTTTGGCGGCGGGCAGCGAACACAGCGCCCGGCAGGACGCAGGCACGGCGGAGGCAGTTGCCGCCCGCACTCTGATCGGCGCCAGTCCGGAGCTGCTTGTGGCGCGTTCGGGCCGGCTGGTCACGGCCAACCCCCTGGCCGGTTCGGCGGCACGCAGCAGCGACCCCGCCGAGGACAAGCGGCGCGCAGACGCGCTTCTGCAGTCGGCGAAAGACCGCCACGAGCACGCGGTTGTAATCGAGGCGGTAGCCTCCGCGCTCCGGCCTTACTGCCGGAAACTCGACGTGCCGGCCGAGCCTTCGGTCATCGGGACGAAGACAATGTGGCATCTGTCCACGAAGGTGACCGGAGAACTGCTGGAACCGGCGGCAAGCTCCCTTGAGCTGGCCGTCGCCATGCACCCGACTCCGGCGGTGTGCGGCACCCCGACGGGTCCCGCAAGAACCGCCATCCGCGAGCTGGAATCGTTCGACCGGAGATATTTTACCGGAATGGTCGGCTGGTGCGATGCGGCGGGTGACGGGGAGTGGGCGGTTACGATCCGCTGCGCGGAAATCGGGGAAGATGCCGTGACTTTATACGCGGGCGCCGGCATTGTGGAAGGCTCGGACCCGGCTGCCGAGCTGGCCGAAACTTCCTCGAAGCTCAAAACGCTGCTTCTTGCGATGGGAATGGACCCGGAGACGGCAGGCAGCGTCGGCGGAGGAGGGAAAGGCGTATGAGCGAAGATTATCCGTACTGGCCGGACGAGTTCGTCCGGAAATACCGCGAAGCGGGCTGCTGGCGGGGTGAAACGTTCGGCGGCATGCTCCGCGAACGCGCCGCGGCTCACGGCAGCCGAACCGCGATTGTCGGCGGCGAGGAGCGTGTAAGCTACGCCGAGCTGGATCTGAACGCCGACCGGCTGGCCGCCGGATTGAAAGAACTCGGAATCCGGAAAGGCGACAGGGTCGTCGTTCAGCTTCCGAACGTGCCGGTTTTCTTCGACGTGATTTTTGCGCTGTTCAGGCTGGGCGCTCTTCCCGTTTTTGCGCTGCCCCTTCACCGCCGGAGCGAGATTGTCCATATCGCTTCATATTCGGAAGCCGCGGCATATATCACCATCGACAAATACGGCGGTTTCGATTATCGTAAGCTCGCTTCCGAAGTGAAAGGGGAAGTTCCGGGCCTTCGTCATGTTCTCGTAGCCGGAAATCCTGGCGATCATCGGAGCCTGGAGGATATGTATGTCAACGAGATTCCGGCTGTTCCGGATAAGCTGCATCCCTTGTCCTTAAACGCTTCGGAGGAGAAGGCGGCAGATTCGGAAGTGCAACCGGATGCCGGGCCTTCTCCCGGAGACACCGCTTTTCTTCAATTATCCGGCGGCAGCACGGGACTTCCCAAACTTATCCCGCGTACGCACGACGATTATATATACAGTCTTCGCCGCAGCGCGGAAGTGTGCGGACTGGACGGCGCCAGCGTGTATATGGCTGCTTTGCCTGTCGCTCATAACTTCCCGCTGAGCTCTCCCGGTGCGCTCGGCACCCTTTATGCCGGAGGCACGGTCGTCCTGGCACGATCAGGCAGCCCGGACGAAGTGTTTCCGCTGATCAGGAAAGAAAAATGCACCATAGCGGCAGTCGTTCCGCCGCTCGCGCTCCTTTGGCTGGAAGCCGCCCGGACAAGAGGTGAAAGTCTTCATCCGCTCCAGGTCCTTCAAGTGGGCGGAGCCAAATTCAGCGAGGAAGCGGCGAAACGCGTCAAACCCGAGCTCGGCTGTACGCTCCAGCAAGTTTTCGGCATGGCCGAAGGCCTCGTGAATTATACCCGGCTGGATGATCCGGAAAGCATCATAACCGCCACACAAGGACGGCCCATGTCGCCCCTCGACGAAGTGCTGATTCTCGATGACGAGGATCGCCCGGTAGAGCCCGGTGCGGTCGGCCATCTGCTCACCCGCGGGCCTTATACGATCCGCGGCTATTACAAGGCCCCCGAGCATAATGCGCGGAGCTTTACGCCGGACGGCTTTTACCGGACGGGAGATCTGGCCCGCCTTACAGCCGAAGGGTACCTCGTCGTGGAAGGCAGAGACAAGGACCAGATCAACCGCGGAGGCGACAAAGTAGGCACGGAAGAGGTAGAGAACCACCTGCTGGCCCATCCCGCCGTCCGGGACGCCGCTATCGTGGCGATGCCCGACGAGTTTCTGGGCGAGCGTTCCTGCGCGTTTATTTTATCGAGGGAACCTCATACGGGGAGCGATGAGCTGCGCTCTTTCCTGCGGAGCCGCGGCCTGGCCGCTTACAAAATTCCCGACCGGTTCGAATTTATCGATTCGTTTCCCCAGACGGGAGTCGGCAAGGTGAGCAAAAAAGATCTGCGCCAGCGTATCGGAGCTCTGCTTGAACACGAAAACGGAATTAAAAGCTAGATTCGCACAGCGGGTTATCAGGACAATAGCCCCGCTTATTTTATAAAGCATGACAAGGAGAGGATTATAATGGCAATACCTTTAGTAAAATCATACCCCATGCCTGCGGCGGCGGAGCTGCCGGCTAACAGGGTTTCCTGGACACCGGACCCGTCCCGGGCGGCTTTCCTCATCCATGACATGCAGCAGTATTTTATGGCCTGCTTCGAGCCGGGCCAATCGCCCGCATCGGAACTGACGGAGCATATCCGTCTGCTTGCGGAGCGCTGCAGAGAACTGGGAGTACCGGTTATTTACTCGGCCCAGCCGGGTGCGCAGACACCCGAACAGCGCAGGCTGCTTCAAGATTTCTGGGGTTCGGGCATCGGTCCCGATCCGCGGGAACAGCAAATCATTGCGGAACTGGAGCCCGGTGAGAACGATATCCGGCTGACCAAGTGGCGCTACAGCGCATTTCAGAAGACGGATTTGGCCGAGCAGATGAAGGCGATGGGCCGGGATCAGCTGATCATTGTCGGAATTTACGCCCACATCGGCTGCCTGATGACGGCCTGCGAGGCTTTTATGCGAGATATCGAGGCGTTTATGGTCAGTGACGCTCTTGCGGATTTTTCCCGGGAGAAACACGATCTGGCGCTGCAATATGCAGCCGAGCGCTGCGCGGTTACGCTGACGACGGAACAACTGCTGAACCAGTGGGCAAAAGAAACTTCCGGCGCAAACTCCGGAAAAACCGAAGCGGCGGCCGCTTCAGCCGGATCACGAAGCTTTAACGGAGAAGCCGCCGGTATCGCCCAAACGGCAGCTGCCGCCGGCCGTAAGGACGGCACTGAAGCGATAAGCGCTTCGGATCCTTATGCTTTTGCCTTATCGGCTCTGCGGCAGCAGGTGGCCGGGCTTTTGCGGGAGCGGCCGGATGCGATAGGGGACGAAGATAATCTTCCGGAATACTGGGGACTCGATTCCATTCGTATTATGACACTGGCTGAACGCTGGAGAAGCCTGGGGGCTGAAGTTACGTTTGCGGAACTTGCCGAAGAACCGACACTGCTGGCATGGAGCAGGCTGCTGGCCTCAAGAACCGCAGCCTCCGTCCCGAACGGGGATTATTACGACGCGGCCGCAAGGGGGGAGCGCTGATGATAGGGAGCGCCCTCCGGCTGCCGCTTTCGGGCGCCCAGCAAGGAATCTGGTACGCGCATCATATGGACGAAAAACGTTCCGTTTACAACACGGCGGAATGGCTTGAAATCCAGGGAGACATGAACGAAGAATTTCTGGAGAAAGCGATATACCTGACGGTGCAGGAAGCGAAATGGCTGCACGCCCGTTTCGGTGAGGACGGGGAAGAACCTTGGCAGGAGCTTGGATCCGAGACGGACTGGACTTTGCTGAAGATGGACGTCAGTCGGATGAAGAATCCCCAGTCCGAGGCGGAAGCCTGGATGCGCCAGGATTTGCAGAAGCCCGTGGAACTTACGGAAGGCCCGTTGTTTACCCAGGCGCTGATCAGGCTGGATTCCGACCGCTGGTGCTGGTATCAGCGCATTCATCATATTTTGATCGATGCTTACGGGTATGCGCTGCTGCACCGGAGAGCCGCTCAAATTTATACGGCCCTCGCCGAAGGCAGGCCCGTGCCGCCCGAAAATTTCGGTTCACCCGGGCAGGTGCTGCGGGAAGAGGAAGCTTACCGGGCATCCGAACAGTTGGAGCGGGACCGGACGTTTTGGCTGGACAAGCTTGCTGGCGCTCCCGACTCCACCGTAATGGGCAGAGGCGGAAACAGTCCGGGCGGCGGCACCCTTCGCCAGTCGGGACGGCTTGCGGCCGCGGTAAGCCGCAAGCTGACCGAATCCGCCGCGGAGGACGGGTTCAGCTGGGCGGAAGCGGTCCTTGCGGCCGCCGCCGCTTACGTGCACCGGATGACGGGCTCGGAAGCTGTCCGTCTCGGCCTTCCTTTAATGAACCGGCTGGGCAGCTCCGCACTGAATGTACCCGGTATGGTTATGAACGTCCTGCCGCTGTGTCTCACCGTCAAGCCGGAAATGAGCTGGGGAGACTTAAACCGGCAGGTTGCCGCTGAACTGCGTCAACTCCGCAGGCATCAACGCTACCGGCAGCATGATCTGGTGAGAGATCTGGGGCTGCTGGGTGAACGGCGCAGGCTTTACGGACCGATGATTAACATTATTCCGTTCGTGGAAACTCCGTCCTTCGCCTCGGGCGGAACGGTGCGGCACTCGCTTTACGCGGGTCCTGCCGATGACTTGTCGCTGCAGATTTATGAAGCTTCCGGCGGTGACGGGCTTCAGATCGACTTCGATGCGAATCCCGGCATCTACAGCGAGCAGGAGCTTTCGGGCCACAGGCGCCGTTTTCTCAGCTTCCTGGAATCCGCGGCTTCCGCCGGCCCGGAAACATCCGCGGGTCTGCTGGACATGCTGCTGCCTGCGGAGAAGGATCTGCTTCTGAACCGCTGGATCGATACCGCCTGCGACGTGCCGGCAGATTCCCCCGCGGAACTGATCCGCCGGCGTGCGGAGCTTTCGCCTCATGCGCCTGCCGTTCTGTGCGGCGGACAAACGCTGACGTACGCGGAGCTGGACCGCCGGGCTGCCGTTCTTGCCGCGGAGCTGAGGCGACTCGGAATCGGCCCGGAGTCTATCGTGGCGATTGCGCTTCCGCGGAGCGAGTCGGCCGTCGTTTCCATCCTGGCGGTTCTCCGGCTGGGGGCGGCTTATATGCCCGTCGATCCCGATTATCCGGCGGAACGCATCGCCTACATGCTGGACGACGCGAACCCGGCCTGCGTCCTGACGGATTCCGCGTCGATAAGCTCGCTGCCGGATACGGGAAGCGTATCTCCGCTTCTGCTCGATCAGCTTGGGCACAATGACGCCCCGGTCCTTGCCGGCTCCCAGCCGGGAACAGGCAACGGTGTCCCTGCGGATGCCGGATGTCTTCCTCTGCGGCCGTCCCCGCTCAACCCTGCCTATGTGATCTATACCTCCGGCTCCACCGGCAGGCCGAAAGGCGTGCCCGTTACCTACGGGGGCCTCGCCAATCTGCTCCACGCCATGCAGGAGAAGTTCCGTCTGCAGGAGGGAGACCGTTTCTTGTCGGTGACGACCATCGCGTTCGACATTTCCGTGATGGAAATATTACTGCCGCTCACCGGAGGCGCCTGCCTGGATATCGCATCCCGGGAGCTGATTCTCGAACCGGGGGCTTTGGCCCGCAGAATCCGGTCCACAGGCGCTTCTATCATGCAGGCGACGCCGACTTTGTGGCAATCGCTCGTGACGGCAAGACCGGGACGTCTTGACGGACTGCGTGTTATTGCGGGAGGGGAGGCACTGCCCCTGAGTTTGCAGCTGGCCCTTCAGGAGCTCGGCTGTGAAGTGCACAATCAATACGGCCCGACGGAAACGGCCATCTATTCTACCGCGGCCGCACTCCCTGCCGGTTCGGCGGTCAAGCCTCCGATCGGACCGCCGATCGCCAACACCCGGACGTATATCCTGGATGCCGGTCTCCAGCCTGTTCCTCCCGGAGCGGAAGGAGAACTGTACATCGCCGGAGCCGGGGTCGCCCGAGGTTATCTGAACAAACCCGTTCAAACGGCGGATCGTTTCGTAGCCGATCCATGGGGAGAACCGGGTTCCCGCATGTACCGTACGGGGGATCTGGCCCGCTGGCTTCCCGACGGAAGCATCGATTATCTGGGGCGGGCGGATCATCAGGTGAAATTGCGCGGCTTCCGGATCGAGCTTGGGGAAATCGAGTCGCGTATCGCGGGCCAGCCGGGGATTGCACAAGCTGCTGTGGTGGTCAGGGAAGATAAGCCTGGTGAGCGCAGGCTCACGGCTTACATCGTGCCTGAGGAGCTTCATGAACCGGATCATGCCCAATTGAAAAAAGAGCTTCAGCAGGAGCTGCCCGAATATATGGTTCCGCTCGTCTGGGTTACCCTGGACAGCCTGCCGCTGACGCCCAACAAAAAGGTGGACCGCAAGGCACTGCCCGCACCGCAAATATCCGGCACCGGAGAATCGTCTTCCGCACGGACGCCTCACGAAGAACTTCTCTGCCGGATATTCACGGAGGTGCTGGGGATGTCTTCCGTCGGAATCGACGACGACTTCTTCCGTCTCGGCGGTCATTCGCTTCTGGCCGGTCGGGTGGCTCTGCGCATCCGCGAGACGACGGGGGTGGACGTGCGGTTATCCGGCATATTCGAAGCGCCGACGGTGCGTGAACTCGCACAGCTGCTGGGCCGAAAGGGGACAGCTGTCCCGCCGGTCGTTCCGGCCTCTCGGGGAGTAACAGTCCCTCTTTCGAGGGCGCAAAGACGATTATGGTTCCTGTACCGCCTGGAGGGGCCGAGCTCCACTTACAACATCCCGCTGGTGTGCTCGCTTTCCGGGAAGCTGGACCATCAGGCGCTTAAGAGGGCTCTTATCGACGTGCTCGGACGCCACGAGCCGCTGCGCACCGTATTTCCGGAAACGCCCGACGGCATGCCTCAGATTCGCATTATGGAGCGTGAAGATGCGGCCAACAAGTTCGTGTTTCAAGAAGTTCCGGCACACGGCCCGGACGGAGCCCGCTGGCAGGAAACGCTTGACCGGGAGGTTCGCCACGGATTCGAGCTGTCTTCCGAACTGCCGCTGAAAGCGGTCCTTTTCGAGCGGGAAGAGGGGGAACACGTCCTGCTGCTGGTCGTGCATCATATCGCGGCCGACGGCTGGTCGCTCTCGGTCATCACGTCCGATCTTTCCGCCGCCTATTCGGCACGGATCGCGGGACGTGAACCGTCACTCGGCGATACTCCGGTCCGTTACGGCGATTTTACGCTGTGGCAGGAAAAGCTTCTGGAGGAAGAGGGCGAACCGGACAGCCTGATGGGAAGCCAGCTCGCGTATTGGAAAGAGGCGCTGCGGGGTCTGCCCGAAGAGCTGCCGCTGCCGGCCGATCATGCTCGTCCGTCCGTCTCCGGACAGGCCGGAGGCGTGATTCCGTTCCGGATCGGCGAGGAACTGCACGCGCAGCTGCTTGAACTCGCGGCCGAAGGGAAAGCCAGCCTGTTCATGGTGATGCACGCGGCGCTGGCGGCGCTGCTGTCCCGGCTGGGCGGCGGCGAGGATATTCCGGTCGGAAGTCCGGCCGCAGGCCGGCCTGACGAGGCAACGGGGGCCCTCGTGGGCATGTTCATCAACACGCTCGTGCTCCGGGCGGATCTTTCCGGACAGCCTACGTTCCGCGAGCTGCTGGCTCGTGTCCGGCAGACGGACCTGGGTGCCTACGAGAACCAGGAACTGCCGTTCGAGCGGCTGGTCGAAGCGCTGAGCCCGGCCCGTTCCCGTTCCCGGCATCCCTTGTTTCAGATTATGATTGTGCTGCAAAACACACCGGCCGCCAGACTGGATCTGCCGGGAATCGCCTCCAAGCTGGAGCTGCGGGGGACCGGTTCCTCCAAGTTCGACCTTACCTTCGAGCTTACGGAAAACCGCCGGCCTGACGGAGAACCGTGCGGCATTGAAGGCCTGCTGGAGTACAGCGCGGATTTATACCTGCCGGACACGGCAGAGGCGCTTACCCGGCGGTTCCTGAAGCTGCTGGAACAGGCGGCGGCGAAGCCTGATGAGCCGATTGGGCGCATAAGCGTACTACTGGAGGAAGAGAGGCTGGCGCTCACGGCGAAACCGGAATTCCCGGCGTCGAAGCGATCGGCCGCGGGCGGCGACCCGTCTGCCGCCGGCCGCACTCTTGCGGAGCTGTTCGAAGGGCAGGCCGCACTGCGGCCGGATGCTCCCGCCGTCGTGTACGGCACGCAGGTGCTGAGCTACCGGCAGCTCAATGAGAGGGCCAACCGGATCGCCCGCCTCCTGATGGAGGAAGGAGCCGGACCCGAGCAGTTCGTCGCCTTGGCTCTGCCGAGATCGGCGGACCTCCCGGCAGCCGTGCTGGGCGTTCTGAAAACGGGCGCGGCTTATCTGCCGCTTGATCCGGATTATCCGGCCGACAGGCTGGCTTACATGCTGGAGGACGCGGGGCCTTCGATTCTCGTTACTTCGGCGGACGCCGCCGCAAGTGTGCCGGAAAGCGACAGTCTTAAAGTCGTGGTGCTGGGCGATTTTGCCTGTGAGGAACGTCTGCGTAAGCTCCCGGATTACGATCCCGATGCTCTACTGCGGGAAGGAAAACTCCATCGCCTTCATCCCGCGTATCTCATCTATACGTCGGGCTCGACAGGCCGGCCCAAAGGGGTCGTGATTCCGCACGAGAACGTGATCCGGCTGATGGAATCGACAGAGTCATGGTACGGTTTCGACGAGACGGACACCTGGACGCTTTTCCACTCGTATGCTTTCGACTTCTCGGTATGGGAAATGTGGGGCGCACTCTTGTACGGAGGGAAGCTCGTGGTCGTGCCGTTTTCCGTAAGCCGGTCGCCTTCCGAATTCCTGGGTCTGCTGGAAGAGCAGGGCGTAACGGTGCTCAATCAGACGCCTTCGGCTTTCTATCAGCTGATTCAGGCGGACCGGGAGCATTCCGGGAGAGCTTCGGCTCTTTCGCTCAAGCATATCATATTCGGCGGGGAAGCGCTTGATCCCGGTAAGCTGGAGGAGTGGTACAGCCGCCATGCGGACAATTTTCCCAAACTCGTTAATATGTACGGCATTACGGAAACGACGGTACATGTGAGCTACTATCCGTTAGACCGCCGGATTGCGGCGGCAGGCCCGGGCAGCGTAATCGGCGTACCGATTCCGGATTTGGACGTATACGTGCTGGACGATAATCTGGAGCCTGTGCCGTTCGGCGTCAGCGGGGAAATGTACGTGTCCGGCGCCGGGCTCGCAAGAGGCTACTGGAACAGGCCCGAGCTGTCTGCCCAGCGGTTTGTGGCCGATCCGTTCGGTCCGTCGGGAAGCCGGATGTACCGGACAGGGGATCTGGCCAAGAGATTTGCCGACGGCTCCCTGGAGTACCTGGGCCGGGCCGACCAGCAGGTGAAGCTGCGCGGATTCCGGATCGAACCCGGCGAAATCGAAGCCGTGCTGGAGAAGCATCCGGCGGTTGCCCAGGCGGCCGTCGTGCTGCGGGAGGACCAGCCGGGTGACAAAAGGCTCGCGGCTTATATCGTTCCCGCGCAAGCCGGCGAAGCGCCGGACACGGGGATGATCCGTCTGCACGCCTCCGCGGCGCTGCCGGATCATATGGTCCCATCCGGCATCGTCGTGCTGGACAGCCTGCCGCTGACCGTTAACGGCAAACTGGACCGCAAAGCGCTGCCGGCACCCGTCTACGCTTCCGTATCGGGCAGCCGGAGTCCCCGGACGCCGCAGGAAGAAGTGCTCTGCGGGCTGTTCGCGGAAACGCTCGGGCTGGAGGATGTCGGTATCGACGACGGATTTTTCGAACTGGGCGGACATTCGATGCTGGCCGTCCGTCTCATGAGCCGGATACGGGAAGTGTGGGGCAAAGACCCCGGTATCGGTATCCTGTTCGAAACACCGACCGTTGCCGGACTTGCCGCAAGGCTGGAGGAAGACACGGGCGACGGGGCGCTGGAGATGCTGCTGCCGCTGCGGTCCCACGGTTCCGGAGCTCCCCTGTTCTGCGTGCATCCGGCCGGAGGGCTCAGCTGGTGCTATGCCGGCTTGATGAAGCACCTCGATCCGGACGTTCCGATCTACGGACTTCAGGCGAGAGGCATAGCGGGACCGGACCGTCTTCCCCAGACGCTGGGCGAGATGACTGAAGATTATATCCGCTGCATCCGCACCGTCCAGCCGGAAGGCCCGTACCGCCTGCTCGGATGGTCGCTGGGAGGCAACGTGGCGCATGCCATGGCCGTCCAGCTTCAGAAGGAAGGCCAGGCGGTCGAGTTTCTGGCCATGCTGGACGCCTATCCGAGCCATTACCTGCCGCTTCGGGGCGAGCCGGATGAGGAAGAAGCGCTGACCGCGCTGCTCGCACTCGGCGGGTATGATCCCGACAGCATCGGCGACGGGCCGCTGACGATGGAAACCGCGATCGAGATTCTGCGCGGGGACAACAGCGCGCTGGCTTCGCTGAGCGTCGAGACGATCCGCCAGCTGCGCGTTACCTACGAGAACTCGGTCAAGATTTTGGCGGCCTACGTGCCGGAGAAATACGAGGGCGATTTGATGTTTTTCCATTCGACGATCATTCCGGACTGGTTCGATCCTATCGACCCCGACATGTGGATTCCATTTGTGGGAGGAACAATCGAGCGGCATGATATCGCATGCCGGCATAAGGATCTGTGCCAGCCGGGACCATTGTCGATCATCGGCCGCATGCTGGCCGGAAAGCTGTCGTCCGCGAAAGCGGAAGAGGAGGAGGGGAGTTTCTATGGCTAATCCGTTTGACGATCAGAGCGGCACTTTCCGGGTTCTGGTTAACGGCGAAGGGCAGTATTCGCTTTGGCCCGCTTTCGTCCGGACACCGGACGGCTGGACGGCCGTTCTGGAGGAAGGCACGCACCAGGAGTGCCTGGATTATATCGAGAGCAGCTGGACCGATATGAGACCGGCCAGTCTGCGGGAGTAGCGAGGCACAGAAATCGGATAGAAGCGGAGTTATCCGTCTGCCGGTAATCCGCTTGGCTGCCTGTTCAAACTGCAGGAAACTAAAAATTACGGACGGTTTCGGGTAGTATTGCCCGGATACCGTCTTTTTTTTACGGTCTGGGCTTGCTTATTCTAATGGTTTTTGGAAGAACGGCAACCTGTTCCGTTTACGCAGAAATAGGCCTTTTTTAAGCAACGGGCCGGAGGCAAAATAAATTCTTAACAACGAGCGTCCTCCGTCCGGGAGGACTTGTTCCGCATCCGATCCCGATCTCATTCCGGTACGCTTGCCGGGGGAGATTCGGAAGCCTATACACCGGCAAGGGCGACCCCCAGCCTCTTCATAAAACCTTAAAATTCGACGAAACGCTTGCCGTTGACATTAAAAATTAAAGCGCTTATTGTTCTAGTTGAATTGGGGCCGGTTGATGGTTGTTCTGATTCACAGTGAATCTTTATTCCGGTTGAGCACAAGGATATCATTCGGATCTCCGTCATAAATTAGAGTTATAGCGCTTTAATTTTGGTGGAGGCAATTCGGGTGAAATGCGTAAGGGAGGTGGCCGGAAGCGGGATAAGATAGGCTGGCAGCGACGTTTACCGAATAACGAACGCAATTTTGAGAGGAGAAGGATTCTATGAAGAAAAGATTGCTGGAATTAAGCACTTGCGCTTGTCTGTTAGGCAGTTTGATAGCAGGACCGGTGACGGCTTCCGCTCAGGAAAACGTACCGGCTTCATCCATCCAGACCGAACCCGTTTATGAGGGGAGTTCCAACGTTTCGATTGCCGCAACCGCGTTGAAGCCGTTTCCTCAGCATGTTTCCTACACCTCCGGCACGATCAAGCCCAACCATTTTACACAGGATCAGATGGATAAGCAGGTAAAGCAAAAATATGACGAATGGAAATCCAGATACCTTATCAAGCATCCGAAAATTTCGAACCAGTATTACGTTTTTTATAACCGGGAAAAAATTGTGGACGATCCGAAAAATGTGGTGTCCTGCTCGGAAGGCCATGGCTACGGGATGCTCATTACCGCTTATATGGCGGGACACGACGCCAGTGCGCAAACTTATTACGACGGTCTCTACCGGTTCTATAAAGCTCATCCGAGTTCGGCTGACCCCGCTTTGATGGCTTGGCAGCAGGCTAAGGACTCGTCGGGCAACATTGTGGACAGCTCAGGCTCCTATTCCGCGACGGACGGGGATCTGGACATCGCTTATTCCCTGCTTCTTGCCGATAAACAGTGGGGCAGTTCGGGGGAAGTCAACTACAAGAGTGAAGCCGTCAAGATGATCAATGCGATCCTGAAGCGCGACGTGCACGCCAAACAATTTCATCTGAAGCTGGGCGACTGGGCCTCCGACAGCGATTCGAAATACGGACCGGGCACGCGTCCGTCGGATTTCATGCTCCATCAACTCAAAGCGTTCAAGGACGCGACCGGTAATGCGGATTGGGACAAAGTAATTGATACGACCTACAAGATCATCAACTCCGTCTATAAAAAGCACTCGCCGAAAACGGGGTTGCTTCCGGATTTCGTCGTCCGTAAATCGGACGGAACATACGCACCGGCTCCGGATAAATACCTGGAACAGACGACGGATGACGAATACAGCTGGAACTCCTGTCGTACCCCGTGGAGAATAGCGACGGATTATCTCATCAGCGGCGACACACGCGCTTTGGAGCAGCTCCGCCAGATGAACGGATGGATTCAGTCCGCAACGGGCGGCAAACCCGCCAAAATCGGTTCGGGCTATGATCTGAAAGGCAATGTGAAAAAATCCGATCACGCCATCGCGTTCACGGCGCCGTTTGCGGTAAGCGCGATGATAGACTCGTCCAATCAGCAGTGGCTGAACAAACTGTGGAGCGACATCGTCGACTCGCCTACCTCGGACAGCTATTATTTCGACAACAGCATCCGGCTGCTGAGCATGATCGTCATTTCCGGCAACTGGTGGACACCCGGCGAATAACAAGCAATGAGCGAAAAGCGCCTGCTGTATGCAGGCCCTTTTCTTGTGACCAATAGAGAGGGATGTGGGAGCGGAATGTGTGGAAGCGCCATACGATTGAGTAAGAAGCTTTATCGCGTTTTAACGGTACTGACGATGTTTGCCGTCCTGTTTTCAAGTACGGCGGGCAGCCTGTTTGCCGCTGCTGCGCCGCAGCAGGCGGCAGCGCCTGCCCAACCAATTGCGGAGCAGCGGGGATCGGGGGATGTGCAGTCCGACCAGGGAGTTATCAACGCTACCTACGGAGTAGACCGTCCGTCCCTGGGTCAATGGAATTTCCGGAACGCCGGTACGGGCGACAACGGAATTTACCGTTCGACGGGCGGAGTTTACGGCTCCGCGTCTACGTTCCGCAACTCCGGAGGCGTATTCGAGTACGTGGAAGACGACACGCTGAGCTATCAGGGCTGGGATGAAGGGAACGGGGTCAAGTACTGGCTGGCTGCCGTCCCGACCAAAGGATTCCGCAGCATCACCCTGTCGTCCCAGCAGAACTCTTCCGGATCTGGACCGCGGAATTTTAAAGTCGAGATCAGCCCGGACAAGCGGACATGGATCCCCGTGGCCGATCTTGTGATGGCCAAATCGTCGTACAACTGCAGCGGAGATTCCTGCAAATTGAACGATTTGCCGCTTCCTTCCGAAGCGGATAACCGGCCTATGCTGTATATCCGCTGGATCGTCAGCTCCGACGAAAAAACGTCCGGCGGGCCGGGCATCGGCGGAGCGGGTTCGAGCCGGATCCGCGCCGTAGAAGTGAAAGGAGAGCGCATCGGCGGCTCGGATATTTCGGAGCCCACGGTGGCAGTAGCGGAATTTCCGGGAGACAAGTCGGAAGAAATTTCGGCGGACCGGGAAGTGTCCGTGAAATTCAATAAAAAAATCGCTCTGGAGAACGGAAAGCAGGTAGTCATAGCGGACGAGAACGGAAACGCGTCCGAAACCTCTCTCCAAGTATCCGGCGATACACTGGTAATCAAGCATACTCCTTTTGCGTATGAAAAGACGTACACGGTCTTGATTCCGAAAGAACTTGTAAAAGGAGCTGATAACGGGCATCCGCTTGCCGAGGATATCACCTGGAGCTTCAAGACCCGAACCTCGCCCAAAACGCCGAAGCTGCTGAACATGACGTTTAACGGGGACCCGAAAACCTCGATCGGCTTTGCCTGGTATACGCCCCAAGACATTTCGGGAACCGTGGTTCAGGTCATCGAAGCATCCGAAATGAAAGGCGGCGTGTTTCCGGAAGCGAAAGCTTCCGTATATTCCGGCAGCACGGACGTCATCGAAACTTATTTCGTCAAAAGCGACCGGGATACCGACAAAAAGACGAAATTCGCCAGCCACAAAGTAACGGCCGACAAGCTTAAACCCGGCACGGCATACAAGTACCGGGCGGGCAACGGCGACCCGGACGGCTGGGGACCGGTCGGATCGTTTACGACCGACGAAGCCGGCAACGAAGATTTCCGCTTTATTGTGGGGTCGGATTCCCAAGGGTCCAGCAAGTCTTCTTTTGAATTATGGCAGGATACTTTCCGTAAAGCGGTGGACAAAGCCGGACAACCGAAGTTTTTTATGGTTACGGGGGACCTGGTGGACAACGGGGATTTGGAGCAGCAGTGGCAGTGGCTGCTGGATACGGCCAAGAACGAGCTGGCTCACACGCCTTACGTGCCGATCCTCGGAGGGCATGAGGTTCACGACTACGAGGGTGACGAGAATACCGAAAACAACAACTTTTATTATCATTTTAATCTGCCCAAGCAGATCGTCCCGGGTACCCATGAAGGCTCGGTCTATTCGTTCGAATACGGTGACGCCCTGTTTATCCAGTTCAACACCCAGTTCGAAGGGGGACTGGATTCCAACGGCCAGGTGGAGTGGGTGGACCCGGAATTCACCGCCCAATTGGAGTGGATGAAGAACGTTGTGGCCCGGACGGACAAGAAATGGAAGTTCGTTTCGTTACACAAAGGGCCCTATTCGGCCGGTGACAATGCCGGGGAATGGGAAGGCGAACGGATCGCCTTTTACAAGAAACACTTAATTCCGGCATTGGATCAAATGGGCATTGATGTCGTATTCGAAGCCCACGATCACATGTATATGAGATCTTATCAGATGCTGAACGATGTTCCGATAAAAGACATCAAGGAAGATGGAGAAGGCAATGCCCTCAATCCGCCGGGAACCGTTTATCTGATGACCAATACGGTCGGAAGCAAATTTTACGAGAAATACAAGGGGTACGACGATTATTTCGCCAAGATCAACGAGCAGCCTTTCAAAAAGATGTTCACCGATGTTTCCGTGTCCAAAGACGTGATGAAATTCACTTCGTACACGGCAGCCAAGGGGGAAGACGTCAAGCCGTATGACGAGTACGGCATTAAACGGACCGACGAGAAACCGGCGAAAGTCGAAAATGCCGCCGTACAAAACGGAAGCGGCGGAGCGGTTCTGTCATGGAACGCTCCGAAGAACTCCAAAGAGCCGGTGAAAGGGTACCGGATTTACGAGAAGGACGATAAAATCCGTCCATTCTGGAGCGAATATGTGCCGGCCGATGCCAATTCCGGTACGTACAAGCTAGAGCTGGGCAAGCTTGATCCGCAGCAAAGCTATACTTTCTTCATTAAAGCTGCCGGAGTACGCACCAATTCCGATGCGGTGCAGATCGACGTCCGGAAAGATAACGGTTCGTCCGGCGGCGGCTCTTCCGGAGGAGACGGCGGATCATCCCTGCCGCCGGTAACTACGGTTCCGCCCGTCACGGGCACCAAACCGCCGGTGAATCCGGACGGCAAGCCAAAGCCGGATCCGGAGCCGAAGCCGGAACCTGCGAGAAAGACGTTCGCGGACGTGGACAGCCGCTTCGCATGGGCCAAAGACGCGATAGAACTTCTCGCCGGCAAAGGCGTTATCCAAGGCGTCACCGGCGACACGTTCGAACCGGCACGTCCGGTTACGAGAGGCGAATTCGTGACGCTGCTCGTGCGGGCGCTCGGTTTGAAGGCCGACACGGCGGGCCGCTTCGGGGATGTGTTACCCGGCGCGTATTATTACGATGCGGTCGGAACTGCGAAAGCGCTCGGCATCGCGGAAGGCACCGGTCCGGATACGTTCGAGCCCGGAGCACTCCTTACGAGACAAGACATGATGGCACTCATCGTCCGTGCGCTGAAGGCGGCCGGTTACGGCATTCAGCCAGGCAGTGCACAGGATCTGGCTGGTTTCGAGGATGCCTCCGAACTTGCTCCTTACGCGGTGGAGAGCGCAGGCGCCCTCGTTCGGGAAAAACTCGTCGAAGGCAGCGGAACGGGCATTATGCCCCGCGGCCTGACGACCAGAGCCGAAACGGCAGTGATCCTCTACCGGGTTACGAGCTTAAAATAAAAAGTCTGGCCACCTGTCCGCCTGGAGCGGACGGGTGGTTTTTTATCCGCCCGGTGCAAATCCACGCTGCCGCTTGCAAAAGCGAACCCTGTACGCTATAGTATATTTAATTAGATTATCTAACTAATAAGAGCGATAAGGTTATCTTTGAACAATCGAACGAAGAAACTGCCCACAGCGGAGAAGGGAGTACTGACTTTGAACAGAAAGCCCGCCAAAGAGTACACGACCGGTCAACAGCTTCCGAAGCTCGGAACGGAACCTTACCGGGATTTATTGGAACAGACCGCCGATCCCGGTACGGACCGGGAATCCGCTCTTACCGGCCTCCTTATGCTTTGGCTTGGGGATAGTGTTCTTGATGTGATGGATATTCATTTATCCGAATACGACATCACGGAGAGCAAGATGGATATTCTGCTGCTGATCTCCCTCCATCAAGACAAGGAGCTCGTGACTCCTTCCTCGATAGCGGACCGGCTCGGAATACGACGCTCGTCGGTTACGTCATTGTTGAACTGGCTCCATGAGAGAGACCTGATCATCCGCGAGCCGTACAGCAAAGACGGGCGGATGACACATATCCGGCTCAGTTCCGAAGGAAGCGGATTAATAAAGAGGGTGCTGCCGGTTTTCTGGACTACCTGCGCATCTCTTGTCGAGGAATTGGACAGAGAAGAGCGGGCGCTTTTCGATAAGGTGCTGGTTAAACTGAACGCAAAAATAGAAAAATGGCTCGGTACCGGCAGATAATTTTTTTGGTCATATAGTTAGATAATCTAATTACTTTTTCGAATTTTAATACATGAGGTGAAGTATGAATAGTCCGACTCAACTTACGGATGCTTCTGTCGTGCGCAGAAACTATTCCCTTATGACCGTGATTTTGTGCTGGTCCGGTCTTGTGGTCATGTCCAGTCTGTATGTGACGATTCCCCTGATTTCGGTTTTTGCCCGGTTGTATGACATTACGCCGACAGAGGCGGCCGCTGCGGGAAGCACGTTTTCGATCGGTTTTGCACTCGGGTGTCTGATTTATGGAGCTTTATCCGATAAATACGGACGTAAAAAGGTTATTTTTACCGGTCTCCTTGTGCTGGCATTTATTTCGCTTCTGTTAGGAACGGTTCATACGTTTGAGTGGATCGTGGTTCTAAGAGGATTTCAGGGAGCGGCGGCGGCCACTTTTTCCCCGGTGGCTCTTGCCTATGCCGTGGAAATGTATCCGCCGGAAAAACGCGTGACGACGATCGGGTTCATCAGCACGGGATTTTTGACAGCCGGCATTGCCGGGCAGGTGGTCAGCAGTCTCATCAGCGAACAGGCCGGATGGAATGCGGTTTTCTATGTGCTTGCCGGCGTTTATGCGCTGACTGCGGTTCTGGTTTATGCTTTTCTTCCGAAAGGAGGCATCCGGCAAGCTCACGCGAATATTTGGGAACCGATCAGACAGATCGGGCAAGTTTTTGTCCGCAAACAGCTTGTGCTCAGTTATGTGGTCGCTTTCGTATTGCTGATGTCTTTCGTCAGCATGTATACGGTTCTGGGCAGTTACTTAAGCAGCGCCTCCTTCAGTCTGGATAAACAAGGCATATTGGTTGTGCGGTCCATCGGAATCGCGGCTATGCTTCTGTCGCCGTTTGCCGGACGTGTTTCGAAACGCTTCGGCCTGCTCCCGACACTGCGCGGATTCCTGTCGCTGGCGGCAGCCGGATTGGCTGCGATGGGATTAATCTCCAACCTGACGGTTCTCGTGGCGGTAAGTCTCGTATTCGTGGCGGGCATCGCGCTGGCGGTTCCTTCGCTCGTGTCGCTCGTGGGTCAGTTGGGCGGTGATCTGCGCGGAATCGCGGTGTCCGTCTATACGTTTATTTTGTTTGCGGGAACGAGCTTCGGTCCGGTAATATCACTCTCTTTGATGAAAAGCGTCAGCTATCCCGTTACGTTCCTTCTGCTCGCTGCGATACTGTGCATTGGTTTGGCGGCAGCCTGTCTAATTAACCCGGAAGAGACACCGGAGGTCAAAAAAACGGGGTAAGCGGAATGTTTCAGCTGATGACGGAAGATTTTTACAGGAATAAAGCTGCCATCTGTCCGCCCGGGGCGGAAGGGCGGCTTTTTTTTATCCGCTTGGTGCAAATAAATGGTAATTAGTTTCTGGTAACGGCGGCATCGGTTGTGCTACGATTTCATCTAGGAACGGAGTGAAGGTATGGAGAAGACCAGACTACTGATTATCGAAGATGAAGCAGCCATTGCGGATTTGCTTGCGTACGGGCTGAACCGGGAAGGATTCGAAACGTTCACGGCCCATTCGGCGGCGGAGGGACTGCTCAAGATCGGCCAGGCGCGGCCCGATCTGCTTCTGCTCGACTGGATGCTGCCGGATCTGAGCGGACTGGAGGTGTGCAGGCAGGTGACGGCTTCCTATAATATTCCGATTATTATGATCACAGCCAAATCGGATATTACCGACAAGATTCAGGGGCTTGAATACGGGGCCGACGATTATATCACGAAACCGTTCGATTTGCGCGAGGTAGCCGTCCGCATCCGGACGGTGCTGAGAAGAGTCAGCCAGGCAAACGTACCGGCGGAAAAACCGGCGGGCTCCGTGATCCGGTTCAGGGGCATCGAAATCGTCGAGCACGAGAGAATCGTTACCATCGGAGGCGAGGCTGTCGATCTGACTCCCAAAGAGTTCGATCTTCTTCTCACACTGTACAAATACAGGGGGAAGATATTTACCCGGACGGAACTGCTGGATTTCGTGTGGGGCTACGATTATACGGGAGATACGAGAACGGTCGATATTCACATTCAGCGGCTGCGCAAAAAGCTGGGAGCGGGCGATCTGATCGTGACCGTATTCGGGGTGGGATACAAATTTGAAAAACAGGTGGATTAGTGTGTTAAGTGTGCTATCGACCATCAGAGCCAAATTTCTGATCGGCCTGTTCGTGATCTTTTCCGTTTCTTTTCTGCTGCTTCATCATTTTGTCGTCCGGATCATTGAAACCAGCAATGAAAAAATCATTACCCAGGACTTGGTTCAGCTCAAAAATAACAGCAGCATTTACGTCAAACAGGCGTTTATGATCAATCATTTCAACACGGACGACATGTACTTCCGGCAGATGGCGGAGGAAATGGTCCGGGATCTGAACCATGTCACTTCCAGCGATACAAGCGCTTATTCGATAGAAGGCGAACTGATCTACGCTTCGGATGAAGCAAGGTTTTTGTCCGCGGACCCGGAGGATCTTCAGCACGCGCTGGACGGAAAAACAGCCTACCGGATTCACTACATGGACGAGAAGGCGGAAGTGTTCTATGCCTATCCGGTTATTGTCGAGGGCAAAAATGTAGGCATTCTGCGTTTCGGCAAAGATTTTTCTTTATTGTATGAACAAAGAAAACATATCCTGGATGTGTTCTCCTCCGTAACGATTGCTATTTTTGTAGCGGCGTTCGTTTTTTCGTATCTGCTGTCCAGAAACATTACGATTCCCTTGATTAAGCTTACAAGAGCCTCATCGGAAGTGACGAACGGCAACTTGAATATCAAGATCGGCTTCCGCAGAAAAGACGAGATCGGGCAGCTTGCGCACAACTTCGGCAATATGATCGTGCAGATCAAGAAACAAATCCAGCGGATCAAAAAGGACCGTGACCGGCTGGAGGAACTTAACCGCCACCGCAAGCAATTTTTCGATAATGTCACGCATGAATTGAAAACGCCCCTTACTTCGATTATCGGGTACGCGGAGCTCATCCGGGAAGTAGGCAGCCGGGACGAAGCTTTTTTTGCCAAAGGGATGAATCATATCGTAAACGAAAGCAGGCGTCTGCACGAAATGGTGCTTCAACTGCTTACCTTATCCCGGGAAAACGGCGGACAAGACGAGACGGAAACGATCGAAGCGGGACAAATTCTGCACGACGTATGCGACGGCATGCTGCTGAAAGCCCAGCGGTACAACAAATCCGTTCATTGCGAGGCCGATGAAAATCTGATTCTGACCGCGGATCCCGATAAAATCAGGCAGGTTTATATCAATATTATCGACAACGCGATTAAATACGGCCGATCCCCGTCGGAAGTTCATGTCAAAGCCGAGAAGCTGCCGGAGAGCGTCGTGATCTCGGTGAAGAACGAAGGAGATACGATCCCGCCGGAGGCTTTGTCTAAAATTTTCGAACCTTTTTACCGGGTAAACGGACAGGCCGAACGGGAAGCCGGCAGCTGCGGTCTGGGCCTGAGTATCAGCAAAGCGATTGTGGAAGGAATGGGCGGTACGATACGGATGAACAGCGCCGGCGAAGTAACGACGGTCGTCATCGAACTGCCTTACGAAGCTTCGGGAGAGGGGGAAGCCCATGAATAAACGGCTCATGCGGAACGTGCCGTTTCTGCTTGTGGTCTTAACTCTGCTGGCGGGCTGCGCGGATTCGCCGAAGGCGAGAACCGTCGTGATCGGAAATACGGTAGAAGACGCGCAGAGTGAAGAGGACAGCACCGATTATTTTGAAACGAACAAAATATATAAGCTTTCCTTGCCCGGCAACAAGTCGGTGGATTTGTGGGGGTGGATGTCATCCCGCATGCTGCTCGGTTCCTACAAGAATGAGGGGATAGAGCATGATATTCAAACGGTGGATTACCGGAATCTGTCCGCCGTTAGCTTGACCCGGCTTGCGGGCAATACGGCGGCCGGCAAAGTTTCTCCCGACGGAAAGTATATGGCCTATATGGGGCAGTCCGGTACAAGGGAGACCTTGTTTATGCTCGATGTAAGCACGGCGCAAAGCTTTGACCTTGCGGTACCGGATTTCGGGAAAGCGATTACAAGTCCCATGTCCTGGTCCGGCAACAGCCGATACTTGTCTTTTACGGTAAAAAGCAAGGAGTACGGGACCGAGTCGGTCGTCGTATACGACATGATGAACCGGTCTTCGCAGGAAATCCCTCTGCCGAGGTGGCAGGAAAACAGCGAAGCGCCCGCTCCACGGTCGTTGAAACGCTATACCAAATATACGGTGATTTCGGTTAAATTCGCGGACGACGGAAACACGGCCCTGATGGGAAGGGTAGGCGAGGAAGGTTCGCATGTTACTCTCGGGGCCGTAACGGAGGACAAGTGGGCCCGGAAGTTCGAACATTCGGCGAGCGAGAGGCAGTTCGATTATGTGAACGACAGTCAAATTATTTTCCTGGATGCCAAAAATACATTGATGCTTTACGACTTGCGAGATGAGAGCACGGTTTCTCTTTCTGCGGGGATCAGCACTTTCCGCCTGTCCGGCGACAAGAAATATATCGCCTATACCAAAGACGAAGAATCTCTTTATGTCGCAAAGCTGCAAGGGAACAACATGATCAAGGAGAAATTGGTGTATAAGGGCCTCGTGCTGTCTCAGATGGACTGGAGTCCCGATAACAAGAAGATTTTAATAACGGGCTGGAAATCTTACGGTTTGGGGTCTTCCGCAAGCGGTGCGGAACAAACCCCGCTAGTGATCGAATTCAAATAAAATCCCTGTCTCCGTCAAGGCGGTGTGCAGGGATTTTTTCGTTAGGGCGCGGCTTTCCAAAGTTGGAAACATTTTGTTTACAAGTTAGAGAGCTTTCTTTTACAAGCCGGGTTTATAACTAGAGATAATACCTTTTAAGAATGGCGGTACAAATCATGTGAACTTATGGAGGAAGGCGGAATGAAAACGACGCTGCGGCTGATCGCGATCCTGCTGCTTCTTGCGATGACCGCCGCCTTCGGAGGAGGGGGGCTTAAGCAATCTCCCGGTTCCGGCGGCAGTTTAAGCATAAAGGACAAGACCGGCAAAAAAACCGTAGTCGTTTCCATGCTGTTTCTCGAAGACGTGTTTAAGGAGGCGGAGAAGAAATTCGAGGAAAAGCACCGGGATGTCGATATCCGGCTGAAGTACGTCCAAACCAAAGACGACTGGAAAGAAGGCGATCTGGAGAAGTTCGTCAAATCGGCGAACACGGACTTGCTCTCCGGTAACGGCCCGGACATACTCGTGACGGACCCGCTGCCCGTAGGGAAATACGTGAGCGGAAGTAGGCTCGTTAATCTGAGCGGCTTTATGGATCAGGACCCTTCCTTCCGGAAAGATCTGTACTTCGGCAACATTTTGGACAATCTCCAAACAAATGGAGCCCTTTACGGGATACCGGTGCGTTTCATGCTGGAAACCATGGTCGGAGACGAAGAGGCGGTCAAGAAGTCGGGCGCCCGTATTGACGATACCACATGGACTTGGAATGAGTTTGCCCGAATGGCCCGGACCCTCAAAAAAAGCGGTTCACCGGCCGCGTATGCCGCCAGTCCTCAAAGCCTGCTGACGGCAAGAGTCAGAGCCGATTATTCGGCTTTTGTGGATGAACCTCACAGAAAAGCGAATTTCGCTGGCGCTATTTTTATCAAGCTGCTGAAGGAGACCAAGGCGTTGTTCGACGGAAATCTCGTTACGGACAAGGCGGGAGACGCGTCCTTCAAAAGCACGTATATTCAAAATCCCGAGGAATTTTTCAGTTTTCCCCGGGCTTTTTACAAGCAGCCGGGGCTATATCGGATTCCGCTTGAGGAGGGGCAGAAGCCGGGCGGATTTTTTACGGCTTTTCAGACTCTGGGCATAAACGAGAAATCCCTTGTGAAAACGGAAGCCTGGGAATTTATCAAGTTTATGCTGTCCGAGGAGATGCAGGATTACAAAGGGCTGGACGGATTTCCGCTGAACAAGGCCGTATATGAAAAGCAGCTCGGTCAACTTCTGCAATCCGGCCGAGTCACGATCGAAGCCGGCCCCGACGAAGGCATGACCGTGGACGTTAACCCGGCGGACGCCGAGTATCAGAGACGGCTGATTTTGGAGCTGAGCAATCCGGTGTCTGTTAATAACTTTGTCGTCGAGAATACGCTGCTGACGGAAACCAAAGCGTTTTTCACCGGACAGAAATCGGCGGAAGAAACGGCCGAACGGATTCAGAATCGTATAAACGCTTATCTTAATGAATAACCGCCCGCGCTTCATGACCGGGACGTCTCATTCCGTATTTTAATGATTCATTCAAGCTTCTGATGATAGCGTCTGCGTGATCAGGGAGCCTATAATGGCGCTAAGCTACGGTTATTAACGGGTCCGTCAGGATACTACAACTTGTGGAAAAGGGGATTCGTAAGGTGTATACAATCTTGCTGGTTGACGATGAATCAACGACGATTAAACTGATGCGTTATATGCTGGAGAGTTCCAAACTTCCGATTCATCGTATTTTCGAGGCTTCCGACGGGAAAGAGGCGCTCGGGATCATGCGCGAGTACGGGGCCGATCTCGTTATCACCGATGTAAGTATGCCTTATATGACCGGTTTGGAGCTGTGCCGCCAGCTGTCCGGAGAGTTCAAATACACGCCCAGCATCATCGTGTCCGAGCACGATAAATTCGATTACGTGAGAGAAGCGCTGCTGTGCGGAGTGAAAGATTACCTGTTGAAGCCGCTGAGCAAAGACCGTTTCCTGTGTTCCGTGCGCAGGACGCTGGAGGAGCTTCCGGAAACGGTTCATTCCATAGGCGAGACATCGGACAGATGGAGAGGGCTTGCGGATTCCTGGATTGAAGCGGTGCTTCAGGACAACCGTCCCGCTCAGGAGACGGCGGGCCGCAAATGGCTGGCTTCGCTGCATGCGGTGCCACCTTATCTGTGCGTGAAGTGGCATAACGCGTTTCACCGCATCCTTCTGCAGAGCGCCGGGGCCAAGCTGGAGAGAGAGGTCGAATGCTCCTTGCAGCCTTATCGCGGGCAAACAGGCGCCGACCTGACGAACTGGATCACGGCCGATTTCAAAGCGATGCAGCATGCCGTCAAACTGGCGGCGTACACGGACAACCAGCGCATGATCTATAACGCGCAAAAATATATCCAGCAGCATTACAACAAAGAAATCACCCTGGAAGAACTGGCTTCGTCGGTGGGGTATTCCGCGCCTTACTTCAGCTATCTGTTCAAGCTGAAAACGGGCATCTCCTATATGGCTTACCGCACTCAGCTGCGGTTAAAGAGGGCTCAGGAGCTGCTGCTCAAAAGCGACAAGCCGATGCCCCAGATCGCCAGCGAGGTCGGTTACAACGATGTAACGAGCCTGATCCGCGCTTTTAAAAAAGAGCTGGGCTATACGCCTTCGGATTACCGGAAGGGCGGTTTAGTGTAGGCGGGGTTAGCGGAAACGACCGGGGAGCAAACGAGGAAGAAGCCGGAATTCAAAATTATACAGGAAATGTCTGCTTGTAAATTAAAACGCTTAAATTTACCGGTAATGCCTCACAGGAAGAAAAGATTAAGTGGAAATGACCGAACCGGGACACTGTTCGATGAGGAGCCGCCGGCTCTCTTCAAGCGGGAGAAAGGGCCGTAAACAGTATAACTATTGCAGCGCGCGCGATTCCCAAGCGCGTGTTGCAGCACTGCCCGGTGAGAGGCCAAGCCCTGCGGGAATTGCAATATTTGGAGCAATAAGCTATATTGGATATGTGATTAGATTATCTAACTAAAAAAGAGTGAGAGGGAGAGAGGTGGATAAAATTGCGCTTTTATAGTTAGATAATCTAATTAAATATAGCTGAAGGTACGTGATCTCCATGAAAGAAAGACAGCACACAACAGACCGGCCGGACCCTTCACATTGTATAATGAGCGTACGCGTCATGCTCAAAGAGATGTTTGTACACACAAAGGCCCATTGGGGCCTGCTTTTGACCGGGGCACTGGCCGTCCTGTTCATGTCGTTCTGTGAATTTATCATTCCGCAGCTGACAAAAACCGTTATCGACGACATCATTCCCGGCAAAAAGGCAGACGCCCTGCTGGAAACGGGCGGGCTGATTGTTCTGACGGCTTTCGTACTCGGACTCCTCCATTTTACTTCAAGTTACGTAATGACCATTGTGAGCCAGAAGGCCATTCTCGGGCTGCGCAACAAACTTTACACCCATACGATAAGGCTGGATTTAAAGTTTTTTGACCGCAGCAGGACTGGGGATCTTATGGCGAGATTGACCGGAGACGTTAACCAGCTTCAGGAACTGGTTTCAGCCGAGAGTCTATCCATTCTTGCCGATTTTGTCACTTTCGCCGCGATATGCGGCTATCTGTTTTATGTGGATTGGCAGCTGGCGCTTTTGACGGTTGCGACCCTGCCTTTTCTATTCCTATCGTCCCGTTTTTTCAGCTTGCGGATTAAAAGCGCTTATAGACGGGTGCGTCAAATCTCTGCCGAGCTGAACAACTTCCTGCAGGATACCCTATCCGGTATCCGCATGATCAAATCATTCGCGGGCGAAGAAAACGAAGAAAAGCAGTTCGTGAAGCTGAGCGACCGGAACCGGATCGCCACGGTTTCGGCATCGCGGCTTTCGGCGCTCTTTTCACCGCTGACCGATTGGCTCAATACTATAGGAATGACGCTCGTTCTTCTGTTCGGCGCCTGGCAGACGATGCAGGGCAGCCTGACTGTGGGGGAGGTCGTCGCGTATCTCGCTTACCTGCGCCTGCTGCAGGCGCCTATCCGTTCCTTCAGCAGGCTGGTTACGAAAATCCAGCAATCGGCAGCGGCCTTCGAACGTATCCAGGATATTCTGGCTGCGGTTCCGGAAGTCCGCGATCAGGAAGGCGCGATTGTGCTGCCGCCGGTTAAGGGCGAGATCGTTTTCTATGACGTTGATTTCGCTTATGACGAAGGGCAGCCTGTGCTGGAAAACTTCTTTTTGAAGCTTCGCGGTAACGAGACGACGGCTCTGATCGGTTCGTCTGGCTCCGGTAAATCCACCATTGCGGACCTCATCGCCCGAATGTACGACGTGCAGCGTGGAGATATCTACATCGACGGCTATCCGCTGAAGGCGGTCACACAGCAGTCTCTGCGAAGCCAGCTGGGAATCGTATCGCAGGAAGTCATTCTGCTGAACGGCACGATCCGTGAAAATATCGCCTACGGACAGCCTGCCGCATCGGACACACAAATCGAAGCGGCCGCGAAAGCCGCGAACGCGCACGAGTTTATAACCGCTTTGCCGCAAGGCTATGACACTCCGATAGGGGAAAGAGGCGTCAAACTGTCCGGCGGACAGAAACAGCGGCTGTCTATCGCCAGAGCCTTCCTGAAAGATCCCCGTTTGATCATTCTCGATGAAGCGACGGCCGCCCTGGATACGGAATCCGAGCAGAAAATCCAACAGGCGCTGTCACGCCTTCTTCCCGGCCGAACTTGTCTGGTCATTGCCCACCGGCTATCCACGATTCAGAATGCCGATCAGATTGTCGTTCTGGAGCATGGAGAAGTTGTGGAATACGGAAAGCATGATGTTCTTCTTCGCCGGAACGGAAGGTATAAAGAACTCCATAGGATGCAGTTCACTTGAAACTTACCGGCAAAGCCGCAGAATTCACACGCAAAAGACCGCGATAACCGCGGTCTTTTTATTTTACGAAATGGAGCGACAAAACCCCCGTGCCATAAGCATGGACGTGAGGGAGATGAGGTGCAGGGGGTTAGACTTTAGCCGCCCACAGTTCAATTTCAATTTTTAGTTCGGGCAATCCCAATTCGGTAATATAAGCTACCGTCATGGCCGGATAGCTCCCGCCGAACAATTCAGTCCATTTCTCATCCAGAAAATCCCAGTCTATTTTTTGGGTAGCCCATATATTCACTTTAATAATATGTTCGGACGTCAATTCCTCGGAGTGGAGGAGGGCATGGATATTCTCGAAAGTAAGGCGGATTTGTTCGTTCAGGCTATCGGGAATTTTTCCGTCTGGATCCGCTCCGATTTGGCCGGAAGTCACATACAATTCCGCATTTCTTGGAATTTTAGTGAGATGAGTGTAGTGGCCTACGGGGCTGTGCATACCTGCCGGATTTTTTCTGATGATTCTGGAATTTTCCATTTTAAAAGACCTCGCATTCTAGAATTTTTCTGCTGTCTTCGCTAACCGCATTTTTGGGCATACTTCACCCGTAAAAACAAGGATTAGAAAAAAACGGCAGTAGAGTATCCGTAACCGGCGGACAGAAAACCCAAAGACTTTTTCTTCATGGACGGATACCCCTTTCTTTCTAAATGCGAAGAAGATTTTGCATAGATTGTAGACTAAATCCTTGGGGGTGTCAAAATTTGTGAACGCTCAAAAATGTTTGTGCGGCCGCAAGTTAGATTACCTATGATTGAGAGGGCAGCTTCATTTGCCATTTTTTATCATTGACTCCTTTTTTGCCGGTTGTTTTGCGGGATTTTACAAAGGCACAAATACCTCTTGCATCCTTTGAAGCTAAGGTGTAAGATAAAGCCATAAGACATTGTGATTTATTTCACAGACAATATCTGGTCAGTATTTTCTCCTTTATACGCTATGGTTAATCGCCAACAGCTCTTTTTTTAACTAAGTATGTGAATAAATTCACTAATAAAATTCGGGAGGCTATCATCATGACATTCAAAGTTGCCGTAATCGGATGCACTCACGCAGGAACCGCCGCTGTTAAAAGCATTGCCGCACAATATCCCGACGCTGAAATCACGGTTTACGAACGTAACGATAACATTTCGTTCCTGTCGTGCGGGATCGCGCTTCATGTCGGCGGAGTGATCGGAGATGCGAAGGGGCTTTTCTACAGCAGCCCGGAAGAGCTTGCCCGGCTCGGAGTCGTTACGAAGATGCGCCATGAAGTACTTGAAGTCGATGTCCGGGCCAAAACGCTCCGGGCCCGCAACCTGGAGAGCGGGGAAGAGTTCGGTGACACCTACGATAAGCTGGTCGTGACGACAGGCTCGTGGCCGGTCATTCCGCGGATGGAAGGCATCGGGCTGGAGAACATCCAGCTGTGTAAAAACTACGGCCATGCCCGTGAAATCATCGCCCGGGCAGCGGACGCAAAACGGATCACGGTAATCGGAGCGGGTTATATCGGCATCGAACTCGTCGAAGCATTCCGTGATCTGGGCAAAGACGTGACGCTTATCGACAACATGGACCGCGTCATGGCCAAGTACCTGGACCCCGAATTCACAGCAGTCGCTGACAACGAGCTTAGGGAACGGGGAGTGCGGCTCGCACTCGGACGGACCGTCGAAGGATTCCGGGGCACGGACGGCAAAGTCTGCGAGGTCGTGACAACCGACGGCACTTTCGGGACCGACATGGTCGTGCTGTGCATCGGCTTCCGACCCGGTACGGATCTGCTCAAAGGCCAGGTCGATATGATGCCGGGCGGAGCTATCCTCGTGGACGATTATATGCGCACGAGCCATCCCGACGTGCTGGCCGCCGGTGACAGCTGCGCCGTCCGGTATAATCCGACGGGCGAAGCCGCCTATATCCCGCTGGCCACGAATGCGGTGCGCATGGGAACCCTGGCCGGCCTGAACCTGTTGAAACCGGCCGTCCGTTATCAGGGTACCCAGGGAACATCGGCCATCAAGCTGTTCGACTGGAATATCGCTTCGACGGGTCTTACCGAAGCGGCCGCGGCTGCGGCAGGCATGAATACGGAGACTGTCCTCGTCCATGAGAACAACCGGCCGGAATTTATGCCGACCTATGACGATGTGATGCTGAAGCTGGTATTCGAAGCGGAAGGAGGCCGCCTGGTCGGGGCGCAGGTCATGTCGAAAGCGGATATGACCCAGGCCGTCAATACGCTGTCGGTTTGTATCCAGAACCGGATGACCGTGCAGGAACTTGCTTTTGTGGATTTCTTCTTCCAGCCGCACTACAACAAACCGTGGAATCTGCTCAACACCGCAGGTCTGGCAGCTATGAAACGGCTCAATGAAGCGGCGGATGCTGCAAGAGAGCCGGAACGGTCGAAACCCGACGGCGCACGTACCGATGCCCGGACTCCCGAGAAATACGGAGTCGCTTAAACGGGCTAAGATGCAAAGACAAAAGACTTCCGCATCGGTGCCGGGAGCGTTCCGCACTGTGCAAGACTCCCGGCGCCGGGCCTGGCGTTCTATGACGCAGGCTGTTCCTAAGTCTGATAAAAGACAGAACCCCTGCCTTAAAGGCAGGGGTTCTTGTATAGATCCGTATTTTATCAGATGGAGTTGAAAATTTGAAATCGACCGCTGGTCCCTACACCGGCAGAGTGAGATCAGCGTTCGATCACTCGGGGATAAACAGCTAAAATTCACTTAACACAAGGATTTTCGAATGTTTGCGCGTTTTTTACTATGTTTGGATGTTGAAGATTATGGGGGGCACTTATTCGGTCACTTTTCCGACATTCTCTTCAATTTTCTTTAGTAACAACAGGGGTTCCAATCGGGCTGCCCGTTTTTTGAAATAGCAGGATCGCAAGAATCAAGGCTGCACTTACAGCGGCAAGACCCGGCCAATTTAAATACAGCACATGTGTACGGCTGATGATAAACCCGCCTAATCCCGATCCCAGTGCAAACCCGAATTGGATGAAGGAAGTATTTACGCTGAGCGCAATGTCCGGTTTTTGAGGTGCCAGAGTAACCAGATACAGCTGTTGGGCAGGGGAAATACTCCAAGTTGCCAACATAAAAATCATTAAGACCAAGATCAGCATAAAGAGATTGACACTGGCCAGAGCGAATAAAAGGAGAGCTGCCCCTTGTAACAGGAGACCGAGACAAATCGTGAACTTCGATCCCTTCGCATCTGCCAATTGACCGCCTACTCTGGATCCGACGAAGCTGCAAATGCCCGCCAGGAATAGAATCCCGCTGATTTCGGTTATGGTAAGAGAGGACGCGGCCTGCAAGAAGGGCGTCATATAAGTGAATAGGGTAGAATAGCCGCCGATATACAAGAGAGTAATAGCCAAGGCAGTCACAATTTTCGGATGTTTTAAAATGGAGAGCTGCATTCTGAGGGTAACCTTTTCTTCTTCTTTTATGGCCGGAACCTTCTTATAGATGATAAGCAACGGCAGAACGCTTAATAGGCCGATCCAACCAAATAAAACTTTCCATCCGAACATCTCGCTAAAAAAGGTGCCAATCGGAACACCCAGCACCAGCGAACTGCTGAGCCCCATCAAAATAATCCCGATAGCCCTGCCTCTTCTTTCTTTTTCGACGAGTCGGGCCGCTACTGCCATGGCCACTACCGTAGCGATTCCTCCGCTAGCTCCTTGAATAATTCGCACCCAAATGACTGTTTCATAGGACAGGTTCAGAAATATAAGTCCGTGGCTGGCAATAAAAACACTAAGGGCAGTCAGGAGCAGCTTCTTGCGATCCGCATTTATCGTTAAAGCAATCATAATGGGAGCGATAATAGCCGCTGCGAGAGCAAAAACAGTCACTAGCAGCCCGGCTTCGGAAGTAGATACTCCCAGGTCCGCGGCGATCATTTCAATGATGCCCGTTATAATGTATTCAATGGTTCCGATCAGAAAGACAACAAGTGCCAATATATAAACGATCAGGTTATTTTTCAATTAAACCCACTCCATCTCCGGTTATCTTTTTAGTATCGGAATTTGTAGTTCCATTAATTGTGCATCCTGCTTTGTTGATAACGGTAAATATATCTCCCGGCCGGGTTCGTTTTCTTTGATCGCATAGTTATTTTTCTCAATCCATTTGGCTAAATCAACACAGGCCGTACAAGCAAAGGCAGAGTCCGAACGAAACGTCATGGTGGCCATCATCGGCTCAGGAGGAAGAGTCCGCAGTTGGAATACATCCAGTGATAGCATAAGCTCCCGCGTTAAAAAATAACCGACTTCAAATTCGAACTCATCGTCTTTTTCTTCCGTTTCTTTCCATAAAACGACCTGGGGACTTTGAGCCAAATGACGAGTTTCTTTTGTTAATAATTGATTAAATGTACGAAACAGCTCTGGGATGTCTTCTTCTTTTCCGCGTGCTTTCAAAAATAGAAACGATTGGGCCTCTACTGCCTTGATCCTGATTTCTTGTTTCGTTTCCGCTTGCCCCTGTCTTTCTATAAGCCGCATACGCTCCTCGATCCGGGCGAGCTTGGCTTGTTCGCTTTCAATGATCTGCTGGGTTTCACTTTTTTTCAGCTTAAACATCCCTTGAATATGATCCGGTGTAATATCTTCACGAAGCAGCTGTATAATTTGCGGCAGGGTGAACCCTAATTCCTTATAGAGGAAGATCCGGTTCAGTTCAAGAAGCTGCTCTGCTGAATAGTAACGATAGCCGGTATCGTGATCGACCTTTATCGGCTTTAATAGGCCAATCTGGTCATAATAGCGCAGAGTTTTTAACGAGACCTTGCTTATTCTGGAAAACTCACTGATTTTAAACAAACGATCATCTCCAATCTATGCCTTAATGAAAGTATATAGTTTCCCGTGCAGGGGAAAGTCAAGTGCCTTTCTTGTCATCGTTTTACGACTGCGGCGCATTCGAACGCAGAAACTTTCTTCCGAATTCTTTCTAACATATAGAGCTCGATCTCTCCACTGTCAAGGCAGATCTTCGTGTCTTTTCCTATCACAACCGGAAAATTTCCGTCTGTCTCACGAATATGGTAAAATTTATTAGATAGTATAAATCAAAACCGGAAGGAACTGACTCAAGCAAGGTAGACGTTACTTACATACGCAGCGTAACGGGCTTAAACGGCCCAATGGCTATACAAAAAATTTGCGGGGAGGACAAGCTGATGACGTTCGCGGAACATTTTACATAACTCGATTTACCGTTAATCCGGGGACCTCCTTGAGACGTCTTCATTTCACAATTTGAATATGAAAACCCGGGAGGTGCCGATCCATGCGTTCGGAACAAGAAATGTTTGATCTGGTATTAGATGTGGCAAAGAAGGACAGCCGTGTAAGAGCGGTCGGGTTGAACGGTTCAAGGACGAATCCGAATGTTCCCAAAGACATTTTCAGGGACTATGATATCGTCTATGTCGTCACGGAAATGGAATCTTTTATAAACGATCCCGATTGGGTGAATGTGTTCGGAGAACGGCTGATAATGCAGACGCCGGAAGATATGGCTTTGTTTCCTAACGACCTGGGAAACCGCTTTTCCTACCTCATGTTATTTGAAGACGGCAACCGCATAGACATGGTGCTTATTCCACTTGAAGAGAAAGAGGAGTACTGCCGGGAAGACAAGCTGACGGTAATCCTGCTCGACAAGGACAACGATTTGCCGGAAATACCGCCTCCGACGGATGAAGACTACTGGGTTCAGCGGCCCGACGCCCAACGTTACGCCGATTGCTGCAACGAATTCTGGTGGGTATCTACCTATGTCGCCAAAGGACTCTGGAGACAGGAAATTTTGTATGCGATCGATCACATGAACCTGGTCAGGGCGATGCTGCTCAAAATGCTGGAATGGAAGGTCGGGATAGACACCGGTTTCTCGCTCAGTATCGGGAAGAACGGCAAATTTCTAAATCGCTACATGGATGAAAAATCTTGGAACAAGCTGCTGTCCACCTATGAAAACGGAAGTTATGAGCGGGTATGGCACGCTTTGTACGTTATGGGAGAGCTATTCGAGCCGGTTGCCCTTCAAGTGGCGGCTGAATTCGGATACGCGTATCCTGCGGATGAAGCGGAGAATATTAAACGATATGTGCGGGACGTTCAACTCCTTGCACCCGACGCACGGGATATGTACTGAAATTTGATAACGAAAAGAGCCCTGACACATAGCTGTCAGGGTCTTTTTGTTACGTTGAAAGCGGAAGAGGGCGGCCTATCCCGTATTTATATCCGTATTCCGAAAAGAAAAACAACGGTGTTTAACGGCGTGTCGGGATGAGGCAAATCATCCGTTGTTTTTATACGATCAGTGTCAAGGCTCACCGCCAGTCGAACGAAACGTTCTTGAGCTTCTTCCGAAACGCCTTCCCGAAAGTAAGACTGCGGCGGATCTGCAAATAAACGGCTGCCGTTATTTATTTTATATTGACTGTACGTTCATTCAATAATAAAATAAACGTATGAATTTGGAATATTTTAGATGGTGAAAGGAGTCTGTTGACATGGATCTGTATTATGAAGTAGCAGGTGAGGGCGTTCCGGTCGTGCTCATCCACAGTCCCGGTGTAGATTCTCGCGAATGGAAATTTATCGCTCCGATTTTGGCGCGGTCGTTCCAGGTGATCACATTTGACGGACGGGGGACCGGGAAGTCTCCGGCTTTGACCGCTCCGGCCGATTTGGTCGAGGATCTTAGGCGTCTGCTTCAGCATCTGAATATCCGTCAGGCGGTTCTGGTGGGTCATTCCATGGGCGGGCAGGCGGCAGCGGAATTCGCGTTGTCCTATCCTTCTATGGTGAGCCGGCTTGTCCTGCTGGCCCCGTCGCTTACCGGATTTCCTTACTCGGAGGCATTTACGCAGTGGATGGCCGCCGTGAACTCTTTTGCCCCCGACCTCGGCAAAATGATCGACTACTCCTTGTCGGGTCCTAATTACCGGGTTACAATGGCAAGCCCGCAGCGGGATTTTCTGATCGAGATGCACACCGACTATATGCGAAAAGTGTTTACGGAATGGAAAAGTTTCGAAGTGAACTGGCCGCAGCCTCCCGCAATCGAGCGATTAGAGAAGATTTCCGCGGATACTTTGTTCATTCAAGGAACGGTGGAATGGGAAGATATGGACCGCGTCGCGGAGGAGTATCAGCGTGTGCCTTCCTTTAAACACATCAGGATCGAGGGTGCCGACCATATGCTGACATTAACTCATCCCGCGGAAATCGCAGGTTTTATCGGACAGTTCCTGAAGGATCTAGTCTGATGCCGCGCACTAAAGAAGAAAACGAGCGGATCCGGCAGCTTGCCAAACAAAACATCCGTGCTTCGGCCATGCAGATTTTTATCGAAAAAGGCTATTACAACGCTTCTATCGCCGATATCGCGCAGAGGGCAGGGGTTTCCAAAGGCCTTTTATACAATTACTATAAAGGAAAAGAAGAACTTCTCGGCGATATGGTACAAAGCCGGATAGAAGAAATCGAAGACGTCATGCTAAAAGCGGCCTCTCTCGATACACCGTCCGGGCAGTTGAAACATATCATCGACGGCGCTATTGACAATGTGCAGCAAAACCCTAAAATTTACCGGTTTTATCTGCATTTGCAGACGCAGCCCGAAGAAGATCTGCTGCTTTCCCGGTACAGCCGCCTGCTCAACGAGGAGATGGCCCGGCAGTTTCGGCTCCAATGTGAGATGTTCCGGAAGCTTGGGGTTTCGGACCCGGAAATTAGATCTCTTCATTTCTCTTCGGCCATCCACGGGATTTCCTTGATGATCTCGACTTATCCCGAGCATTATCCCGTCCGCCAGGTGAAAGAGCAGCTGTATCGTGATTTTTGTGTAACCGAGTAATTATTCGAGAGGAGCATTAGGATGGAGAAACGTACGGCGGTAAACTTGGTTGAAAAGTATGTGGAGGCCTACAACGCTTTCGACATTGACGGCATGCTTCTGCTCTTGCACGAGGAGGTTGTGTTCCGAAACATTTCGAACGGCGTCGTGAATGCGGAGACGAAAGGGAAAGAGGCTTTCCGCGAATTAGCCGGACAATCGAAAAAGCTGTTCTCCCAGCGCTGTCAGACGATAACGGAAGTTAATTTTGCAGATGACCGGCTCGAAGCTGAGATTGATTACGAGGGAACACTTGCGGCCGATCTGCCTAACGGGCTTAAAGCAGGGGAAAAGATCACTCTCAAAGGAAAGTCGGTATTTGAAATCGAAGACGGCAAAGTGCTCCTGATCGAAGATTACAGTTAGAAAAAGGGACCGTCAGGTTTTCGCGTGCCTTTCGGAAACCTGACGGGCTGTCCCTGGACAGAGCCGTCTTGGCCTGCGGCGTTGCTCATACGGCGGCCGTCATGCGAAGCGTGAAACCGCCTCATGAAGAGGGGCACAAGTTTCATTCAGAAGACGGACAATGGGCCTTATATGAGGCGGCGAGCGAAAAACAGGTGCAGGCTTTTTTTAGCCTGCACCTGTTTTTTTGTCCCGCCGTTAGTAGCGGTCCATAATCAGCTGGGTTTTCAGCGAATCCTGCGCGAGGAACCAGCCTTTGCTCTGCAGCAGCGCGATAAGTTCGTCGTGCTTCGCGGCAGCGGTGGACTCGCTCGTTGTCTTGAACGAAGCTTCGACTATGTATTCGGTGCCGGTTCCGGCAGAGTTGCGGATCGGCCACACTTCGATGTACAGCTTCAATCCGTCCCAGGTGCCGATCGAGCGCTTGGCCAGTACGGGCCCGTAATAGCGGGAGCTTCCGAGCAGACTCGTGCCCCAGCCGTCGCCGAGCCAATCGTCGAACTTGCCCGGCGCGTTGCCGATCAACAGGCTGCGGGCATCGCTGATAGACGGGAGGTCCATGCCGCTGTAGCCGGATTTGCTCGCTTTTTTACTTCGCGAAATGCTGAGGGTCTTGTTCTGGTAACCCCATTCCACCTGAGCTTCATAGTTCGTCTCCCCGGAGTCGAATCCATCCTGTTTGGCCTTCGTAAGGGCAGCGTTGATGTCGTTGTTGACGATCGGGTACCGCTTTTTGTAAGTCAGCTCGAATTTGCTCTCGTCTTCGGATTTACGGATGCGCGTGCTCCAGCCGTTTGTGTAAATATCTTTGGCGTTCGTATCCAGGAAAGCCACATTCATTTTAGTAACGCTGGACGGCATGCCGAACGTATTAAGCACACTGCTTTTCAGCTTGTTGTCCGAACCGAGAACGGCTTCCGGTTTCAACAAAATTTTCACTTCATAGTCCGGTACCATGTTGCTTGCGGCTTGCGCGGGAGCGGACTGGATCACCGTTCCGGTCAACAGAGTCGTACCGACGGTCAGGACGAGCGCGGTGGTGCGGAGTAAACGTGTAAACATCCGATTTTCTCTCTCCTTTATTCTCACTAGAATAGTTTCCCATTATTTAGCATAAAGAATGTCTGTTAGCTCATTATCAAAAAAAGATGCGATTTATGTAAATACTTCTCTGTAACGAAAATCTGTAACGAAAAATAATGGCGCAGCGTACCCGTTCACACTTACGGCCGCTGTCTTTTTTAAATCCGCCTGTTAATTTATATTCGTAAAAAAGAAATGAATGCTGGAAATAAGTAAGGAAAGGATGCTGGAAGAGGTCGGGTGTGCGAACTAAACGAAAATGAAGGAAAGAGGCCGCGCTGAGCGGTTTTTTGGATTGGCCGGGTATACAGGGGGAGGCACTGGACGTTAAGCGCACATTTAGGCAAGGACAAACATCACACCAAATGTTGTTATTTTGTAAAATTGGATAAAAATAGACCTTATTATTAAATTAATACAAAATAGTTCAAAAATACCATGTTTACTTGGAGGACATCATATATAATTGGGAATTGATGGGGAATTATGTAATTTTATAAGATGAGGCAGCAAAGGGTCTTTCTACAAAGCTTTGAAACGATGGATCATTTTGTTTCAAGCACCTCAATCTATTCTCGTAAAACCCGGTTGCCGGGTTGATTTTGCCCATTTGTTCAAATGCCATCGAAGGGAGGACGCCTGTACTCATTATCTCTATCCGACATCATCTGTCAAGTTTTTGAGGGAGATTTTTGCCCGCCGGACAATTAATCAGACGAGCCTGCCGAAGGCTGCCCTTCACTTTTTGCCGAAATTTTTGCGAAAGTTTGGAGTGTGGAATTAGATACAGGGTTGCATACCTGAAAACGAATCTCTATAACAGGAGAGTGTCGATGTGAGAGAACATACTAACAAACGGTTTGCTTTAACTCAAGCGCAGCGAAGAATATGGAGTATGGAAATGATGTATCCGAACACATCGGTCGGAGTCATCGTGGGTACTTTGTTTATTCGCGGTCCCGTGAATACCGAAGCTCTAATGCAGGCGATTCATAAGCTGATCCGCGACCATGATGCGTTCCGGATCCGGATCGCGTCTACCGATGCCGGCGAACCCGTCCAGTGGTTTACGGAAGAGTCCGACATCGAACCGCAGTGCGATTATCTGGAAATGAGCGATGAAGCCGAGGCCAAAAAGTGGCTGGATCAGTTCAATCAAGTGCCATTGACAATTTTTGACGATCAGCTGTACAACTTCTGTCTGTTGAATCTTAATAACGAAGAACATTGGTTTAACATTAAAATCCACCATAGTATAGCGGATGGCATCTCCTCACACCTTCTTAGCGCAACGATTATGGAGAATTACGTGAAAATAGTCGGCGGGCAGGAACCGGACGCTAAAGCTAAAGGCACTTATCAGGAATATATTTATGCCGAACAGGAATATGAACGTTCGGAACGCTATCAGAAGGACAAAGCTTATTGGCTGGACAAGTTTGAGTCCTTTTCGGAAATTACAAGGATGAAACCGAGTTCGCCATACTCCGTGAGTACAGATGCCGACAGGGTCAGTGTGCTCTTCTCCGGCAAGCGCTACGAACAACTGCAGCGTTTTAGCGAGGAAAGCAACATCAGTACTTTTACGGTGTTTTTGGCGGCTTTATACATATTGCTTCACAAGGTAACGGGAAATGAAGATATCACGGTCGGTACGATATACGCAAACCGGACATCCAAGCAGGAGAAAGATACGCTGGGCATGTTCGTAAGTACGGTAGCGACCCGAATGCTGCTCGATCCGGATCAGCCTGTATTGGCGTTTTTGCAGCATATCTCCAAAGAACAGAAAACAAATCTCCGCCATCAGAAATATCCGTACAACCAGCTCATTCAGGATTTAAGAGAACGGAACAAACAGTGGGACGTTCCCGAACTGTTCCGGGTCGATATTGAATATTTGCCCGTCACCGTGACGAATTACGACGGCCTCAGCGTGGTCCGCAAGAGCAGTCATTCCGGACATGAAGTGGGCGATTTTGCCATACACGTCGTAGATGCGCTGGACGATAAGGAGATTGATCTCAATATCGATTACCGGGTCCAATTGTTCGACGAAAGTGAGATTTTGCGGATCGCGGAGCAGCTCTTTACGATCATTGACGGGATTGTCCTTAACCCGGAGCAGACCGTTCGCGAATTGTCCATGCTCAGCGATGAGGAGAAACGGAAGATTTTAACCGAATTCAACCCTGAGGCGTCCGAGCTTCCTCCAGCCAAAACGTTCCACCGGCTGTTTGAGGAACAGGCTGCGTTAAACCCGAATGCGGCGGCCGTGGTGTATGAGAACAATCAGCTCGCCTACGGGGAACTCAACGAGCGGGCAAACCGCCTGGCGGGCACCCTGCGGGGAGCCGGTATCGGCAGAGAATCGGTCGTGGGCATTTTGGCCGACCGGTCGGTCGATCTGCTCGTCGGCGTCATGGCGGTATGGAAGGCCGGAGGCGCATACGTTCCGCTCGACCCGGATTATCCGTCCGACCGCATCCGCTTTATGCTCGGGGACAGCGGAGCTTCGGTGCTGCTCACACAAACCGGTCTGAAGGACAGGGCCGGAGCTTGGCAGACGGAAGGCGGGACGCTGCATACGGTTCTTTGCCTGGACGACGAGAATTCGTACGGCGAAGAAAAGGCGAACGCGCCGGCCGGCTTCACAGACCAGGCAGCTGACGCCGTAACCGGCAGTGTGCCGGCGGAGAGCAGGCCGGAAGACCTTGCTTACGTGATCTACACGTCCGGCACGACAGGACGGCCGAAGGGCGTCATGATCGAGCACCGGAGCCTCGTGAACACGGCAGCGGCCTACCGCAAGGAATACAGGCTCGATCAATTTCCCGTGCGCCTGCTTCAGCTTGCGAGCTTTTCTTTTGACGTGTTTGTCGGGGATATCGCCCGCACCCTTTACAACGGGGGCACCATGGTAATCTGCCCGAAAGACGACCGGATCGATCCGACACGCCTGCACGGCTGGATACAAAGCCGGCAGATTACCGTGTTTGAATCGACGCCGGCGCTCATCATACCGTTTATGGAACATGTGGCCCAGCAGGGGCTTGATATGAGCTCCATGAAGCTGCTCATCACGAGCTCCGACAGCTGCAGCGTTGAAGATTACCGTCAGCTTCAGGAACGGTTCGGGTCTCAATTCCGGATCATCAACAGCTACGGCGTCACGGAAGCGGCCATCGATTCGAGCTTCTACGACGAGCCTCTCTCCAAGCTGCCGGAAGCCGGCAACGTGCCGATCGGCAAAGCGTGGCTGAATGCCAAATTTTATATCGTGGACGCTCAGCTAAATCCTGTCCCCGTCGGAATTTTGGGAGAACTGTGCATCGGAGGGCCGGGCGTCGCCCGGGGATACATGAACCGTCCGGAACTGACGGAAGAGAAGTTTGCGGAAAGTCCGTTTGCCGCCGGAGAACGCCTGTACCGTACGGGCGATCTGGCGCGCTGGATGGAAGACGGCAATGTGGACTTTATCGGACGGATCGATTATCAGGTGAAAATCCGGGGATACCGGATCGAACTCGGCGAAATCGAGACGGCGATGCTGCGCTTTGACGGCATCCGCCAAGCGGTCGTAACCGACCGTACCGACGAACGGGGCCAGAAGTATTTGTGCGGCTATGTCGTATCGGAATGTGATATCGATACCAGAGCCCTGCACGCGTATCTGGAGCAGACGCTCCCTTCGCATATGGTGCCGGCTCGCGTGATGCGTCTGGACTCGCTGCCTCTTACGCCGAACGGCAAAGTAGACCGCAAGGCCCTGCCTGAGCCGGAAGGCAGCGTACAGGCGGAGGTCAAGTACATCGCTCCACGGACTCCGGCGGAACAAGCGCTTGCCGCCGTCTGGCAGTCCGTACTCGGCGTGGACAGAGTCGGTCTGTCGGACAATTTCTTCGGACTCGGCGGAGACTCGATTAAAGCGCTCCAGGTTTCTTCGAGGCTCCTTCAGGCCGGTTACAAGCTGGTCATGCGCGACCTTTTCCACTATCCGACGATAGCGTCCCTAAGTCCCCAGCTTCAATCGGCCGGCAAAACGGCCAGCCAGGAAGAAGTGACGGGAGCCGTGACGCTGACGCCGATTCAGCGTTGGTTTTTCGGACAGAATCCGGCCGATCCGCATCACAGCAACCAGGCGTTCATGCAGTACCGCAGAGAAGGCTTCGACGAGACGGCGCTTCGACTGACGATCGCGAAACTGGTCGGGCATCACGACGCGCTGCGTACGGTTTACCGTAGAACCGGTACCGGTTATGAAGCATGGAACCGGGGGACGGACGAAGAGCTGTTCAGCCTGGAAGTGACGGATTTTACGGGTTACGAACATTGTGCGGATGCCGTCGAGGCGAAGGCAAGCGAAATCCAGGGAAGCATCGACCTGGAAAAAGGACCGCTTGTCAAACTGGGCCTGTTCCGCTGTTCGGATGGCGACCATCTGCTCATGGCCATCCATCATCTTGTTGTGGACGGCGTGTCCTGGCGCATCTTGTTTGAAGATTTTGCGGCCGGCTACGAACAGGCTCTTGGCGGACAACCGATTTCGCTTCCGCATAAAACAGATTCGTTCCAGACGTGGGCCGGACAATTGTCACGCTATGCGGATAGTGAGGCGCTTGAATCCGAGCGGGCTTACTGGAAGCAGATCGGACGGATCGAGCATACACCGCTCCCCAAAGATTTGGGGCAGGAGAACTCACGGCTTCAAGACAGCGATATCGTGACCGTAAGATGGACGGAAGGTGAGACGGAGCAGCTTTTGAAGCAGGCACACCGCGCCTACAATACGGAGATGAACGATCTTCTGCTTACGGCCCTCGGTATGGCCGTTCAAGCCTGGACCGGACAAAGCCGGATACTCGTGAATCTTGAAGGCCACGGACGTGAAGACATTCTTCCGGATGTGGACATTACAAGAACCGTCGGCTGGTTTACGAGCCAATTTCCGGTCGTGCTGGAGAGCGGCGGGGACCAGACGGTTGCCCAGCAGATCAAAGGGACGAAGGAAAGTCTCCGGCGTATTCCCAACAAGGGAATCGGCTACGGCATTCTGAGGTATATGGCGCAGGAGCGGGAGGACGATCTGTGGGGGCCCGATCCGGAAATCAGCTTTAACTACCTTGGCCAGTTCGATCAGGATTACGCGAGCAGCGGTCTGGAGCCGTCCCCGTTCTCCACCGGCAACGATGTCAGCCCGAATGCGGCGATGGATTTTGCCTTGGACATGAACGGAATGGTTACGGAGGGGGCGCTGGAGCTTACGATCCGCTATGGAACGACCCAGTACCGCCGGGAGACGATTGAACGGCTGGGCAACCTGCTCGAAAGCAGCTTGCGGGAAGTTATCGCGCACTGCTTATCCAAGGAAATGCCGGAGCTTACGCCGAGCGATGTCCTTCTGCCGGAGCTGTCCGTGGAAGAGCTGGAGCAGCTGACGCTGCGTACCGCCTCTATCGGAGAGCTGGAGAACGTGTATACGCTGACCCCGATGCAGAAGGGCATGATGTTCCACAGCCTGCTGGATGCCGATTCGGAAGCCTATTTCGAACAGGTGACGTTCGACCTTCAGGGGAGCCTGGACGCCGATGCTTTCGCGAAAGGGCTGGATGTGCTGATTCAACGGCATGAAGCGCTTCGGACCAATTTTATGATCGGCTGGAAAGACGAACCGGTTCAGATGGTGTTCCGCGAGCGTAAGGGCGAAATTTATTACGAAGATATAAGCGGACTTCCCGGGACGGAGCGGGAGCATGCGCTTGCTGAACTGGCAAACGCCGACAAAGCCCGGAAGTTTGATTTGGCGGAAGACTCCCTTATGCGGGTGACTCTTGTCCGGACCGGCGAACAGTCCTGGCATCTTATCTGGAGTCACCATCATATCCTGATGGACGGCTGGTGCATGTCCTTCATGATCAAAGAAGTGTTTGAAAGCTATTTCGCATTTTTGGAAAAAAGAAAACCCGAGCTTCCTCCCGTTACACCGTTTGCCCGTTATATCGAATGGCTGGAAAAACAGGACCGCAAAACGGCGGAAGACTATTGGAGCGGTTATTTGAACGGCTACGACCAGCATACGAAGCTTCCTCAGGAAAAAGCGCAGCGCAAGCAGGGAAGTTTCAACGCGGTCGAACTGGATTTCGAATTCAGCCGGGAACTGAGCGAGAAAATCGAACGTGTATCCAGGCAAAATCAAGTGACGCTAAGTACGTTTGTCCAAACGCTGTGGGGTCTCGTTCTCCAGGTGTATAACAACAGCCGGGATGTCGTGTTCGGCTGCGTCGTTTCGGGCCGTCCGGCGGATATCGCCGGTGTAGAAAGCATGATCGGCTTGTTTATTAATACAATTCCGGTCCGGGTCCGGAGCGAAGCGGGAGAATCCGTGGCGGATGTGATGCGGAAAACCCAGGAGCAGGCTTTGGCATCCGGGGCGTACGACACGTTCCCGCTTTATGAAATACAGGCCCTCAGCGAGCAAAAACGCGATCTCATCAGCCATATCATGGTATTCGAAAACTACCCGATGGAAGAGCGGATCGAAGAGCTTGTCGGAGGCAGCGGGGCTTTGGCCATTTCCAACATTCAGGCTCCGGAACAAACGAACTATGATTTCGATATAACGGTTATTCCCGGGGAGCGGATTATGATCCGGTTTACCTATAACGCGGATACGTTCAGCGAGGAGGATATCCGGGGCATTCACGGCCATTTCTCCCGTGCGGTCGAGCAGGCTGCGGCCGATCCGAACATTCGTGTGGAACAGTTGGAGCTGCTTACGCATTCCGAAAAAGAGCAGCTGTTCGAAGGGTTCAACCCCGCCATGTCCGAGCTGCCGCAGGTGCAAACGTTCCACCGACTGTTCGAGGAACAGGCTTCGCGCACGCCCGATGCGGCTGCCGTTGTGTACGAAGACAACGAGTTGTCCTACCGGGAGCTTAACGAAAAAGCGAACCGACTGGCGGCAGCGCTGCGTGCGGACGGCGTCGGCAGAGAGTCGATCGTCGGCATTCTCGCCGAGCGTTCGGTGGAACTGCTCGTCGGCGTGATCGCCGTATGGAAAGCGGGCGGCGCGTACGTGCCGCTGGATCCGGAATATCCGGCCGACCGCATCCGCTTTATGCTCGAAGACAGCGGGGCGACGGTTCTGCTGACGCAGACGGCACTCAGAGAGGGCGCTGAAGCTTGGCTGGAGGCGGACGAGACGGCGCTGCGTTCGATCCTCTGCCTGGACGACGAGAAGTCGTACATTGGGGACGGCGAAAATGCGGCTGTCGGCAGCAAGGCTGAGAGCATTACAACAGGCACGCAAGATAGCGTCCCGACCGAAACCCAGCCGAACGATCTCGCTTACGTGATCTACACGTCCGGCACAACTGGACGGCCGAAAGGCGTTATGATCGAGCACGGCAGCCTCGTGAACACGGCGGCGGCTTACCGCCGGGAATACCGGCTGGACCAATTCCCGGTCCGCCTGCTTCAGCTCGCGAGTTTCTCCTTCGACGTGTTCGTCGGGGATATCGCGCGGACGCTGTACAACGGCGGCACCATGGTGATCGTGCCGAAAGACGACCGGATCGACCCGGCCCGCCTGCACGGCTGGATCCGCGAGAAGCAGATTACCGTGTTCGAATCAACGCCCGCGCTTATCGTGCCGTTTATGGAACATGTCGCCCAGCATGAGCTGGATATGAGCTCGATGGAGCTGCTTATTACGAGCTCCGACAGCTGCAGCGTCGGGGATTACCGCGTGCTGCAGGAGCGTTTCGGCTCGCAGTTCCGCATCATCAACAGCTACGGCGTCACGGAAGCGGCGATCGATTCCAGCTTCTACGACGAGCCGCTGGCGAAGCTGCCCGAAACAGGCAGCGTGCCGATCGGCAAAGCGTGGCTGAACGCAAGGTTCTACATCGTGGACGCGCATCTGAACCCGGTGCCGGTCGGTGTCCTGGGCGAGCTGTGCATCGGCGGTCCGGGCGTGGCACGAGGCTACCTCAACCGTCCGGATCTGACGGAAGAGAAGTTCGTGAACAGCCCGTTCGTCCACGGTGAACGTCTATACCGCACGGGCGACTTGGCCCGCTGGACGGCCGACGGGAACGTCGACTTTATCGGGCGGATCGACCACCAGGCGAAAATCCGGGGCTACCGGATCGAAACGGGCGAGGTCGAGTCGCAGCTGCTCCAGGCGGACGGCGTCCGCGAAGCGGTCGTGCTCGTGCGCGAAGACGGCGGCGGCCAGAAAGCGCTGTGCGCGTACTACACCGCCGAAGGCGAGCTTGCCGCGAGCAGTCTGCGCAGCGCACTGGCGCAGGAGCTTCCGGGCTATATGATCCCGTCGTATTTCATCCGGCTGGAGCGGATTCCGCTGACCCCGAACGGGAAAGTGGACCGGAAGGCGCTGCCCGCGCCGGAGGCAGACGGAGGCGCGGAGTATATCGCGCCGCGCACGCCGCTGGAAGCAAAGCTGGCCGCCATCTGGCAGGACGTGCTCGGGCTTCAGAAGGAAATCGGCATCCGCGATAACTTCTTCGACCTCGGCGGGCATTCCCTGCGGGCGACCACGCTCGTCGGCAAAGTCCGCAAAGAGCTGAACGTGGACTTGCCGCTGCGCGACGTTTTCCGGTATTCGACGGTTGAAGGAATGGCCGAGGCCATCGCCTGGATGGAACGGCAGGAACATATTTCTATCCCTGTTGTTGAGAAAAGAGAATATTATCCGCTGTCGTCCGCTCAGAAACGGTTGTACATCCTCAACCAGCTTGAAGGAGCGGAGCTGAGCTACAATATGCCGGGTACCCTGATGCTGCAAGGGATGCTTGACCGCAAGCGGTTCGAGGAAGCATTCCGCAGACTGGTTGAACGGCACGAAACACTGCGCACAGGCTTCGAAATGGCGAACGGGGAAGCGGTACAGCGGATCTATACGGACGTTGATTTTGCCGTGGAACATGTCGCGGCAAGCGAGGCGGAAGCGGAGGAAGTGGTCCGGAAATTTGTCCGTCCGTTCGACCTCGCGAAACCTCCTCTAATTCGGGTCGGATTGATTGAACTGGCGGTTGAGCGGCATATTCTCATGTTCGATATGCATCATATCGTTTCCGACGGTGTTTCGATGGACGTTTTGGTGGAAGAGTTTGTCCGCTTATACAGCGGGGAAGAGCTGGAGCCGCTGCGGATCCAGTACAAAGACTACGCCGTCTGGCAGCAGTCTGAGGAGCAGAAAGAGCAGCTGAAGCTTCAGGAAGCGTATTGGCTTCAAATTTTCCGCGGAGAACTGCCGGTTCTGGAACTGCCGACGGATTATGCACGGCCCGCCCAGCAGAGCTACGAGGGGAGAACGCTCGGGTTCACTATGGATGAGCGGAAGAGCGATGGCTTAAAGCGGCTGGCGGCGGAAACGGGCACAACCTTGTACATGGTTTTGTTTGCGGCCTATACCGTCATGCTGCATAAATACACGGGCCAGGAAGACCTGATCGTCGGTACGCCGATTGCCGGAAGGACACACGGCGATGTACAGCCGCTTATCGGCATGTTCGTCAATACACTGGCAATCCGCAATTACCCGGCCGCAGACAAAACGTTCTTGTCCTACTTGCAGGAGGTTAAAGAAACGACACTCGGCGCATACGAGCACCAGAACTACCCGTTCGAGGAGCTGGTGGAAAAAGTGCAGGTTGCCCGGGATTTAAGCCGCAATCCGATTTTCGACACCATGTTTACGCTGCAAAACACGGAAAATAAGGAACTTCAGCTTCCGGGGCTGCAACTGGCTCCCTATGCGAGCGAAGAAATCGTCTCCAAGTTCGACCTTAGTCTGGACGTAACGGAAACCCCGGGTGGTTTGGACTACTTATTTGAATATGCAACCTCTTTGTATAAAAAAGAAACGGTAGAACGGATGGCGAAGCATTATGAACATCTTCTCGGTGCCATCGTGGAAAAACCGGAAGCGAAAATCGCCGAGCTGGAGCTGCTGACCTCTTCCGAAAAAGAGCAGCTGTTCGAAGCGTTCAATCCGGCGCTGTCCGAACTGCCGCAGGTACAGACGTTCCACTGGCTGTTCGAGGAACAGGCTTTGCGCACGCCCGATGCGGCTGCCGTTGTCTATGAAGACAAGCAGCTGACCTACCGGGAGCTTAACGAAAAAGCGAACCGACTGGCGGCAGCGCTGCGTGCGGACGGCGTCGGCAGAGAGTCGATCGTCGGCATTCTCGCCGAGCGTTCGGTGGAGCTGCTCGTCGGCGTGATCGCCGTATGGAAAGCGGGCGGCGCGTACGTGCCGCTGGATCCGGATTATCCGGCCGATCGCATCCGTTTTATGCTCGAAGACAGCGGGGCGACGATATTGCTGACGCAGACGGCATTTAGAGAAGGCGCCGAGGCTTGGCTGGAGGCGGAAGAGACGGCGCTGCGCTCGATCCTCTGCCTGGACGACGAGAAGTCGTACGTTGGGGACGGCGAAAATGCGGCTGTCGGCGGCAAGGATGAGAGCGGAACGGACGACAGGCTGACTACCGGCGCTGCGGGTAATCTCGCAGAGCGTGCCGGAATCTCCGCCGGTCAAGAGGCTGGAGCCGTTAGCGGCCGCAAGGAAGATATCGCAGCCTCCGGCAGCATGTCCGCGTCAGGCTCATCGGTCAGCGATTCTGCCGAAACCCAGCCGCACGATCTCGCTTACGTGATCTACACGTCCGGCACAACGGGACGGCCGAAAGGCGTCATGATCGAGCACGGCAGCCTCGTGAACACGGCGGCGGCTTACCGCCGGGAATACCGGCTGGACCAATTCCCGGTCCGCCTGCTTCAGCTCGCGAGCTTTTCCTTCGACGTGTTCGTCGGGGATATCGCGCGGACGCTGTACAACGGCGGTACCATGGTGATCGTGCCGAAGGACGACCGGATCGACCCGGCCCGCCTGCACGGCTGGATCCGGGAGAAGCGGATTACCGTGTTCGAATCGACACCGGCGCTCATCGTGCCGTTTATGGAACATGTCGCGCAGCATGAGCTCGATATGAGCTCGATGGAGCTGCTTATTACGAGCTCCGACAGCTGCAGCGTCGGGGACTACCGCATGCTGCAGGAGCGCTTCGGCTCGCAGTTCCGCATCATCAACAGCTACGGCGTTACGGAAGCGGCGATCGATTCCAGCTTCTACGACGAGCCGCTGGCGAAGCTGCCGGAAACAGGCAGCGTACCGATCGGCAAAGCATGGTTGAACGCAAGGTTCTACATCGTGGACGCGCATCTGAACCCGGTGCCGGTCGGTGTCCTGGGCGAGCTGTGCATCGGCGGTCCGGGCGTGGCACGAGGCTACCTCAACCGTCCGGATCTGACGGAAGAGAAGTTCGTGGACAGCCCGTTCGTCCACGGTGAACGACTGTACCGCACGGGCGACTTGGCCCGCTGGACGGCCGACGGGAACGTCGACTTTATCGGGCGGATCGACCACCAGGCGAAAATCCGGGGCTACCGGATCGAAACGGGTGAGGTCGAGTCGCAGCTGCTCCAGGCGGACGGCGTCCGCGAAGCGGTCGTGCTCGTGCGCGAAGACGGCGGCGGCCAGAAAGCGCTGTGCGCGTACTACACCGCCGAAGGCGAGCTTGCCGCGAGCAGTCTGCGCAGCGCACTGGCGCAGGAGCTTCCGGGCTACATGATCCCGTCGTATTTTATCCGGCTGGAGCGGATTCCGCTGACCCCGAACGGGAAAGTGGACCGGAAGGCACTGCCGGCGCCCGAAGCAGGCGCAGACGGAGGCGCGGAGTATATCGCGCCGCGCACGCCGCTGGAAGCGAAGCTGGCCGCCATCTGGCAGGACGTGCTCGGGCTTCAGAAGGAAATCGGCATCCGCGATAACTTCTTCGACCTCGGCGGGCATTCCCTGCGGGCGACCACGCTCGTCGGCAAAATCCACAAAGAGCTGAACGTGGACCTGCCGCTGCGGGATGTTTTCCGGCATTCGACGGTTGAAGAAATGGCCCGTACCCTAGCAGGGCTGGAGCACCGCGAACATACCGCCATCCCTGTACTCGAAAAACGTGCTCATTACCCGCTGTCTTCCGTACAGAAAAGACTTTACATCCAGCATCAGATGGAAGGCGCGGAACTTAGCTATAATATGTCCGGTCTTATGGTCCTTAAAGGAGAGTTGGATCGTGACCGCTTTGAAGCTGCGCTTCGCGGACTGATCGGCCGCCACGAAATTTTGCGCACGGCTTTCGAGATGGTGGACGGGGAACCCGTTCAGGTTATTTACCCGGAAGTGGATTTTGCATTGGAGTATTGGCTGGCTGACGAAGAAAAGGCCCGCGAACTTGCCGAAGGATTCGTTCGCGTCTTTGAACTGGATCGTCCGCCGCTGCTGCGGGTCGGCTTGATCGGGCTGGAACGGAACCGGCATATCCTGATGTTCGACATCCATCATCTTGTGTCCGACGGCGTGTCCACCGGCATTTTAATTGACGACCTTCTCCGTATGTACACGGGGGAAAATCTCCAGCCGCTGCGGATTCAATATAAAGACTTCGCCGCGTGGCAGCAATCCGAAGCGCAGCGCGAACGATTGAAAAAACAGGAAGCGTACTGGCTGGACGTATTGGACGGCGAACTGCCGCAGCTTGAGCTGCCGACCGATTTCGCGAGACCGCCGGTGCGGAGCTATGAGGGAGACGTGCTGGATTTTGCCATCGCGGAGGGGCAAAGCGAAACTTTACAGCAAATCGCCGACGCGAACGGCGCGACCTTGTATATGGTTATGCTGGCCGCCTACACCGTTCTGCTGCACAAGTATTCCGGACAGGAAGACATCATTGTGGGAACGCCGGTTTCCGGCCGGACTCATGCGGATACGGAGCCGCTGATCGGAATGTTCGTGAACACGCTGGCTGTCCGGAACTACCCGTCCGGCGACAAGATGTTCCTTACTTATCTGGAAGAAATCAAGGAAACGATGCTGGGAGCATACGAGAATCAAGATTATCCGTTCGAGGAGCTTGTGGAAAAAGTTCAGGCGGCAAGGAATTTGAGCCGGCATCCGATATTTGACTCGGTGTTTGTGATGGAAACCAGAGAAGACCGGATCAGCCGTTTCGGAGAGTTAAGCGTCGAGCCTTATATGGAGGCCCGGACGGTCGCTAAATTTGATTTGACCCTGGAAGTTACGTACGAGGAAGAAGGCATGAGCGGCCACTTTGAATATGCGACGAAACTGTTTTCCCGGAACATGATCGACAATTTTGCCCAAGACTTTCTGACCATCCTCTCCAAAATTTGCGAGCAGCCTCACGTTCTGCTGAAAGATCTGGCTTTAAACGGGTCTCCGGAGCAGGAAGAGGACTTGCTGGAAGCTATCGATATTGTTTTCTAAAGCTTTACCCGGCGGATGTGCGTGCGGCGCATTCCGTGCGCTATCCGCCGGATTGCTTTTTTTAACGAAAAGAGAGGGGAACGATGAAGGTGGCTTTCGAAAAAGAAATCCTTTATTGGAACGATAAATTCACAGGTGAAGATGATTCGCTTACCCTGCTGCCTTACAGCAAAGCTCCAAGCCATGCGGCTTCAAGCGTCCGGTCCGTATCCGGAACATTGTCCGGCGAGGCGGCGCAACGGGTCATTCAAATGAGCAAGGGTGCGCCTCTGGCCGCTTATATGATCTTGCTTGCGGGAGTTCAAGTCTTGCTGCACAAATATACAGGTGATTCCGCTGTTCTTGTCGGTATGCCGGTCGTGAAGAAACCTCAAGAGACGCGTCGGCCGATTAACCATACAGTCATTCTGAAAAATATGTTCGGCAGCGGGGTCACCTTCAAATCGGTTTTGAACGAATTGAAGGTTTCTCTCCCCGAAGCTATCCGGCATCAGCAGATTCCTTTTCTGAAAATGACGGAAAAGCTTGAGCTTCAGTATGCGGACGGGGTCCCGGTCGTCAATACACTCGTTTCATTGGATGAGCTGCACGGCACCGATGCAGGCGGGAGCGTAGTCTGGGACTGCCTGTTCAGGTTCCGTCTCCAAGAAGGCTCGATACATCTTCAGATGTCGTATAACGAAAATCTGTATCACGCGGACTTTATGACCAGGGTTATCGGTCATCTGGACCGTCTGCTTGCTGTCGGATTAAACAACCTGGATGGGGAAACGGCTGAAGCGGCCATGCTGTCTCCGGAGGAGGAGTATCGGCTTGTTCACGCTTTTAACGAGACGGAAACGGACTATGCGGCAGATAAAACGATCCACGCGCTGATCGAGGAGCAGGCGGCCCGGGTTCCGGATGCGACAGCTGTCGTCTTCGAACAGGAACGTCTCACATACCGGGAGCTCAACGAGCGGGCGAACCGTCTGGCGCGGACGCTGCGTGCGGCGGGTGTGCAGCCGGATCAGCTCGTCGGTCTGATGGCCGGACGCTCGCTGGAAATGGTTGTCGGCATATTGGCGGTTTTGAAGTCCGGAGGCGCGTATGTGCCGATCGATCCCGAGTATCCCGAAGAGCGCATCCGCTACCTGTTGGAAGATTCGGGTGCGAAGCTGCTGCTGACTCAGCGGCGGCTGCTGGACCGGGTTCCGTTCGAGGGGACCGTACTGCCGCTTGACGACGAGAGTTCCTACAGTGCGGATAATACGAATCCGGAGCCGGTTAGCGGCCCGAATCATCTGGCTTATGTTATCTACACATCGGGTACGACGGGGAAACCGAAAGGCGTCATGGTGGAGCACCACGGGCTCGTCAGTCTGAAGCACATGTTTCAGGACACGCTGGGCATCAACGGATCGGACAGAGTTGTCCAGTTCGCGAGCTTGTCTTTCGACGCGTCATGCTGGGAAGTCTACAAAGCGCTGTTTTTCGGAGCGGCGCTCTACATTCCTACAGCCGATACGATTTTGGATTACCGGCTTTTCGAGCGCTATATGGACGAGAACGGCATCACAGCCGCAATCCTGCCGCCTACGTATGCCGCTTATTTAAACCCCGATCATATGCCGGGACTGCAAAAGCTGATCACCGGCGGCTCGGCCGTGTCGGCGGAATTCGTGCACCAGTGGAAAAGCAAAGTGCGTTATTTCAACGCTTACGGTCCGACTGAGGCTTCGATCGTCACTTCGGTCTGGGCCGCCGAGGCGAATGATACGGGTTGGAAATCCGTTCCCATCGGACGTCCCATCCAAAATCACAAGATTTATATTTTGGACAAGCATGGGCAGGTTGTGCCAGAAGGAGTAGCGGGTGAACTGTGCATAGCGGGTGTCGGACTGGCGAGGGGATATTTGAACCGCCCCGAGCTGACGGCGGAGAAGTTCACCGACCATCCTTTTGCCTCCGGCGAGCGGATGTACCGGACCGGGGATTCCGCCCGCTGGCTGCCGGACGGGAACATCGAATACATGGGCCGGATCGACCATCAGGTAAAAATCCGCGGCTACCGGATCGAGACCGGCGAGATCGAGGAACAGCTTCTGAAAATCCCGTCCGTACAGGAAACGATTGTCATCGCGCGCGAAGAAGAAAGCGGACTGCAGCTGTGCGCCTACGTCGTGGGAGATCAATCGCTGACGATCGGCGAGCTCCGGACAGCACTGGCGCAAAACTTGCCGGGTTACATGATTCCGGCGCATTTCGTGCAGCTGCCCAAGATGCCGCTGACGCCGAACGGGAAAATCGACCGGAAGGCGCTGCCGGATCCGCAAGGGAACGCGCTCGGTGGAGGCGAGTATGTCGCGCCCCGTACCGAAGCGGAGCAGGCGCTTGCCGACGTGTGGAAAGCCGTGCTGAATACAAGCCGCGTCGGGGTTACGGATCACTTCTTCGAGCTTGGAGGAGACTCCATCAAGTCGATCCAGGTTTCGTCCCGCCTGCACCAGGCCGGGTACAAGCTGGAGATTCGCGACTTGTTCAAATACCCGACGATCGCTCAGCTCAGCCTGCATGTGAAGCCCGTCGCCCGGACGGTCGATCAGGGAGAAGTGACCGGACAAGCCGTGCTGACTCCCATCCAGCAGTGGTTTTTCGAACGCGAATTCGCCGATGCGCATCACTTTAACCAGTCCGTCCTGCTGCACCGGAAAGACGGCTTCGACGAGGCTTCTCTCCACAAGGTGCTGCAGAAGTTAATGGAGCATCACGATGCGCTGCGGATGGCGTTCCGCAAAACCGAGCACGGCTGCACGGCCTGGAACCGCGGAATCGGGGAAGGTGAGATGTACAGCCTGGAAATCTCCGATTTCAAGGGCGAGGTGAACCCCGGAGCCGCGGTAGAAGCGAAGGCAAACGAAATCCAGAGCGCGATCGGATTGGAAAACGGGCCTCTCGTAAAAGCGGGCTTGTTCCGCTGCACGGACGGCGACCATCTGCTAATCGCGGTTCACCATGCCGTCGTGGACGGGGTATCGTGGCGGATCTTGATGGAAGATATCGCACTCGGATACGAACAGGCGCGCAAGGGCGAGGAAATCCGTTTCCCCGCGAAAACCGATTCTTATCTTTCCTGGTCCAGACAGCTCGCGGCCTATGCGCAAAGCCCCGACATGGACGCCGAAAAGGCTTACTGGCAGGAGGTGGAGCGCACGCCGGTTCCGCCGCTGCCGAAGGATTCGGATGCGGAGGATTCCCTGCAGCGGGACAGCGAATCGCTTTTTGCCGTCTTGTCTTCCGAAGAAACGGAACTGCTGCTGAAAAAGGTACACCGGGCCTATAACACGGAAATGAACGACATCCTGATCACCGCGCTGGGAACAGCCGTGCAGGAATGGAGCGGCCATGACCGGCTCCTTTTGAATCTGGAAGGTCACGGGCGCGAATTCATCGGTACGGATATCGATATTACGCGTACGATCGGCTGGTTTACGAGCAAGTTTCCCGTCGTGCTGGAGCCGGAGAGCGGCAAAGACTTATCCACTCAAATCAAAGCCGTCAAGGAAAATCTGCGCCGGATTCCGAACAAAGGGATCGGATACGGGATATGCCGTTATCTTTCGGAGCAGGAAGACGGATTGGCATGGGGAGCCGAACCCGAAATCAACTTTAACTATTTAGGCCAATTCGACGACGATCTGCAAAATAACGAGATGGGTCTGTCGCCGTATCCGAGCGGCAGTCCGGCAAGCGACCGGCAGGCTCGAAGCTTCGTACTGGACATAAACGGCATGGTTCTGGACGGCAAGCTGTCGCTTGACCTGAACTACAGCCGGAAACAGTTTAACAAAGCGACGATTGAAAAACTGGCAGGGCTGCTGGAGCAGAGCCTTCGGGAAATCATCGCCCACTGCGCGGCCAAAGAGCGGACGGAACTGACCCCGAGCGACGTACAGTTCAAGGGTCTGACAGTCACCGACATGGAGCGGATCGCGGAAGATACGGCGTCTGTCGGCGAGATCGAAAATATCTACTCCCTTACGCCTATGCAAAAGGGCATGTGGTTCCACAGCGCGATGGACCCGCAGACAGGCGCCTATTTCGAGCAAGCGCGATTTACGCTGCTGGGCGAGCTGGATGTCGACGTTTTCTCCGGAAGCTGGACCGAATTAGCCGCGAGGCATGTCGTGCTCCGGACCAATTTTTACGGCGGCGCGGGCGCGGAACCTATGCAAATCGTGTACCGGGAAAAACCCGTCGGTTTTGAATATGTCGATCTGCGTCATCTGGAACCGGCAGAGCGTACCGTCCAAACCGACCAAAAAGCGGAAGAAGACAGGCGGCGCGGCTTCGATCTGGAGCGGGATGCGCTTTTGCGCGTCACGGTTCTCCGGCTGGAGGAACAGCGCTACCACGTACTGCTCAGCTTCCAGCATATTTTGATGGACGGCTGGTGCCTGCCGCAGCTTACGCAGGAATTGTTCGAAACTTATTCGGCCTTTGTCCGGAATGAGAAGCCCAAACGCATCGCTTCGGCGGACTACATTCAATATATCGACTGGCTGGATAAACAGGATGAAGAAAGTGCTTCCCGCTATTGGTCCGGCTATCTGTCAGGGTACGAAGGACAGACGGTGCTTCCGAAAAAAGCCGATGCGAAAAGCGGCCCCTTCCTTCCGGAGCATGTCGTTTGCGAGCTGGGCAAAAGCTTGAGCGAACGGATGGAGCGGGCGGCCAAGCAGCATCAGGTAACGCTTAATACTTTGCTGCAATCGGCATGGGGCGTCGTTTTACAAAAGATTAACGGGACGGGCGATGCGGTGTTCGGCAGCGTCGTCTCGGGAAGACCGGCCGAGATTCCGGGAATCGAGGAAATGATCGGTCTTTTCATCAATACAGTGCCGGTGCGGGTAACGAGCGAGCCGGACACTTCTTTTGCCGACGTAATGATTAAGGTGCAGGAGCAGGCGCTGGAATCCGGCCGTTACGATTATTACCCGCTGTATGAAATCCAGGCCCGGAGTTCCCAGAAGCAGGATCTCATCCACCATATTATCGCGTTTGAAAATTATCCGATGGACGAGCAGATGCAGCAGGCGGGCGGCGGCCAAACCGGAGGTCTGGCTATAACGGATGTCGAGATGGCGGAACAGACGAATTACGACTTTAATATGACGGTCGTGCCGGGAGAAGCCATTGAAATACGCTTTGATTACAATGCGGGTGTATTCGCGAAAGCGGACATCGAGCGTTTGCGGGGACAACTTCTGCACGTGCTCGAACAAATTGTGAATGATCCCCGAATCAAAGTGGGCGACCTGGAGCTCGCGACGGACGCTGAAAAGTTACAAATCATCGAAGCGTTCAACGACACAACGACGGAATTCCCGCGGGATAAAACGCTTCATCAACTGTTTGAGGAACATGCGGAGAGAATACCGGATGCGGCGGCGGTCGTGTTTGAGCAAAAGGAACTTACGTACCGTGAACTGAACGAGCGGGCGAACCGCCTGGCACGTACGCTCCGGGGCGAAGGAATCGGCCGGGACTGCCTCGTAGGCATTATTGTCGAACGTTCCGTCGAGATGATTGTCGGCATTATGGCCGTGCTGAAAGCCGGCGGCGCTTATGTACCGATCGACCCCGAGTACCCGGAAGAACGTATCCGGTACCTGATCGAAGATTCGGGCGCCAAGGTTATGCTGACGCAGCGTCATCTGCAGGAACGGATTCCCGTCCGGAGCGTCGTGATCGTACTGGATGACGAAGAATCTTACCACCCTGACGGGTCTGAGCTGGAACGGATCAGCGAATCGACCGATCTGGCTTGTGTGATCTATACCTCGGGAACGACCGGAAAGCCGAAAGGAAACCTGGTGTCCCACCGCAATATTATCCGGATCGCACGGAACACGAACTATGTCGAGATTACGGAGCAGGACCGGGTTCTCCAGTTGTCCAGCTATTCTTTTGACGGGTCGATTTCCGACATTTTCGGCGCTTTGGTCAACGGGGCCGCCCTCGTTCTCATTCCGAGAGAAATCATGCTGGAAATCGGGCAGCTGGCCGAATTGATCGAAAAACAGCGGATTACGGTTTCACTCATTACGACAGCTTTTTTCAACGTCCTCGTGGATGTAAATGTGGACTGCCTGCGGCATATGCGGGCCATTCTGTTCGGCGGAGAGCGTGTTTCTGTCGGTCATGTGCGCAAAGCGCTCGCTCATCTGGGTCCTGGCAAAATTATTCATCTGTACGGCCCTTCGGAGAGCACGGTGTACGCTACGTACTATGTGGTGAACGAAGTGGCCGAGGATGCCGTAAATGTTCCGATCGGTCGTCCGATCAGCAATACGACGGCTTATATTGTGGATGCCCGCAATAATCTGCAGCCGATCGGTGTAGCCGGGGAGCTTTGCGTGGCCGGCGAAGGCTTGGTCCGGGGATACTTGAACCGGCCTGAATTGACGGCGGAGAAATTCGTGGACAACCCGTTCGTTCCCGGCGAACGCATGTACCGGACCGGGGATGTGGCGAGATGGCTTCCGGACGGAACGATTGAGTATGTGGGCCGGATGGACGACCAGGTGAAAATCCGCGGCTTCCGTATCGAGCTTGGTGAGGTGGAGGCTCAGCTCCTGAAGGTGGATTCGATCCGGAAAGCGACGGTCGTGGCCCGTGAAACCGCGAGCGGAGACAAGCAGCTTTGCGCTTATTTCACGGCGGACGGACAGCTGCAGGCAAGCCGGTTAAGAAGCGCCTTATCCCGGGAGCTTCCGGGGTATATGATTCCTTCTTACTTCGTCCAGCTGGATGAAATGCCGTTAACGACGAACGGCAAGGTGGACCGCAGAGCGCTCCCGGCTCCGGAACTCAGCCTGCAGGAGGGAACGGAGCATACCGCGCCGAGGACTCCGCTGGAAGCGGATCTGGCCGCCATTTGGCAGAACGTTTTGGGGCTCGGCAAAGTTGGCGTGAAGGATAACTTCTTCGAACTCGGAGGACATTCCCTGCGTGCGACAACCCTTGTCAGCCGCATACGCAAAGAGCTTCACGTCGATTTTCCTCTGAAAGATGTTTTTGTTTACTCGACAATAGAAGAAATGGCTCAAGCGATCGCCAGTCTGGCACAGCTGTCGTTCTCTTCGATCCCGAAGGCGGAGGAAGCCGATACTTATCCGCTGTCTTCCGCGCAAAAAAGGCTGTTCATCCTTCAACAGCTCGAAGGAGCCGACCAAAGCTATAACATGCCGGGAGCTTTGCTTCTGGAAGGAGAGCTTGACCGGACTCGTTTCCAAGAGGCATTCAGAGGTCTGATCGCGCGTCATGAGACGCTTCGTACCGGTTTTGAAGTCGTAAACGGTGAAGCCGTGCAGCGGGTATACGACCGTGTCGACTTTTCGGTGGAGCATATCCGGGTAGTCGGAGAAGACGCGGACGAGGCCGTACGGCAGTTCATCCGGCCTTTCGATCTGGCGGAGCCGCCATTGCTGCGTGTAGGCTTGGTCGAACTTGCCGCCAACCGTCACATCCTGATGTTCGATATGCATCATATCGTATCCGACGGTGTTTCCATGGATGTGCTGGTGGAAGAATTCGTCCGGCTGTACAGCGGCGAAGAGCTGGAGCCCCTGCACATTCAATACAAGGACTATGCGGTATGGCAGCAATCGGAGGCGCAGAAAGAGCAGTTGAAGCGGCAGGAAGCTTACTGGCTCGATGTGTTCCGGGGCGAGCTGCCCGTGCTGGAGCTGCCGACGGATTTTGCCCGTCCTGCCGTCCAAAGCTATGAGGGACAGACGCTCGAGTTTATTGTGGACGGACAGAAGAGCGACGCTTTGAAACGTCTTGCGGCGGAAAGCGGCTCGACCCTGTATATGGTTCTGCTTGCCGCGTATACGGTACTTTTGCATAAATATACGTCACAGGAAGATCTGGTCGTCGGAACTTCGATTGCCGGAAGGACTCACGGTGACGTGCAGCCGCTGATCGGAATGTTCGTCAATACGCTGGCAATCCGCAGTTACCCGGCTGCCGGCAAAACGTTTTTGTCCTACTTGCAGGAGGTCAAAGAAACGACTCTCGGTGCATACGAGCACCAGAATTATCCGTTCGAGGAACTGGTTGAAAAGGTCGGAACGGCTCGTGATTTAAGCCGCAATCCGATTTTCGATACGATGTTCTCCCTGCAAAACCTGGAGAATAAAGAATTTGAGCTGGACGGTCTTAAGCTCACTTCCTATCCGAGCGAATACGGCATGGCCAAATTCGACCTTAGTCTGGATATCGTGGAAGAAAGCGGGCGTCTCGAATGCAGCCTGGAGTATGCGACCTCCCTGTATAAAAAAGAAACGGCCGAACGGATGGCGAGACATTACGAGCAGCTTCTCGGTGCCATCGTGGAAAAACCGGAAGCGAAAATCGCCGAGCTGGACCTGCTGACCTCTTCCGAAAAAGAGCAGTTGTTCGAAGCGTTCAATCCGGCGCTGTCCGAACTGCCGCAGGTGCAGACGTTCCACCGGCTGTTCGAGAAGCAGGCTTTGCGCACGCCCGATGTGGCTGCCGTTGTCTATGAAAACAGCGAGCTGTCCTACCGGGAGCTTAACGAAAAAGCGAACATGCTGGCGGCAAGGCTGCGGGAAGACGGCGTCGGCAGAGAGTCGATCGTCGGCATTCTCGCCGAGCGTTCGGTTGAACTGCTCGTCGGCGTAATCGCCGTATGGAAAGCGGGCGGCGCATACGTGCCGCTGGATCCGGATTATCCGGCCGACCGCATCCGTTTTATGCTCGAAGACAGCGGGGCGACGGTTCTGCTGACGCAGAGTGCTTTGAGAGAGGGCGCTGAAGCATGGCTGGAAGCGGAAGAGACGGCGCTGCGTTTGATCCTCTGCCTGGACGACGAGAAGTCGTACGTTGGGGACGGCGAAAATGCGGCTGTCGGCGGCAAGGATGAGAGCACCAAACCAGGCGCGCTGGATAGCGTCCCGACCGAAACCCAGCCGAACGATCTCGCTTACGTGATCTACACGTCCGGTACGACGGGACGACCGAAAGGCGTCATGATCGAGCACGGCAGCCTCGTGAACACGGCGGCGGCTTACCGCCGGGAATACCGGCTGGACCAATTCCCGGTCCGCCTGCTTCAGCTCGCGAGCTTCTCCTTCGACGTGTTCGTCGGGGATATCGCGCGGACGCTGTACAACGGCGGCACCATGGTCATCGTGCCGAAAGACGACCGGATCGACCCGGCCCGCCTGCACGGCTGGATCCGCGAGAAGCGGATTACCGTGTTCGAATCGACACCGGCGCTTATCGTGCCGTTTATGGAGCATGTCGCGCAGCATGAGCTCGATATGAGCTCGATGGAACTGCTTATTACGAGCTCCGACAGCTGCAGCGTCGGGGACTACCGCATGCTGCAGGAGCGCTTCGGCTCGCAGTTCCGCATCATCAACAGCTACGGCGTCACGGAAGCGGCGATCGATTCGAGCTTCTACGACGAGCCGCTGGCGAAGCTGCCGGAGACAGGCAGCGTGCCGATCGGCAAAGCGTGGTTGAACGCAAGGTTCTACATCGTGGACGCGCATTTGAACCCGGTGCCGGTCGGTGTCCTGGGCGAGCTGTGCATCGGCGGTCCGGGCGTGGCACGAGGCTATCTCAACCGTCCGGATCTGACGGAAGAGAAGTTCGTGGACAGCCCGTTCGTCCACGGTGAACGACTGTACCGCACGGGAGATTTGGCTCGCTGGACGGCGGACGGGAACGTCGACTTTATCGGGCGGATCGACCACCAGGCGAAAATCCGGGGCTACCGGATCGAAACGGGCGAGGTCGAGTCGCAGCTGCTCCAGGCGGACGGCGTCCGCGAAGCGGTCGTGCTCGTGCGCGAAGACGGCGGCGGCCAGAAAGCGCTGTGCGCGTACTACACGGCCGAAGGGGAGCCTGCCGCGAGCAGTCTGCGCAGCGCACTGGCGCAAGAGCTTCCGGGCTATATGATCCCGTCGTATTTCATCCGGCTGGAGCGGATTCCGCTGACCCCGAACGGGAAAGTGGACCGGAAGGCACTGCCCGCGCCGGAAGCAGGCGCAGACGGAGGCGCGGAGTATATCGCGCCGCGCACGCCGCTGGAAGCAAAGCTGGCCGCCATCTGGCAGGACGTGCTCGGGCTTCAGAAGGAAATCGGCATCCGCGATAACTTCTTCGACCTCGGCGGGCATTCCCTGCGGGCGACCACGCTCGTCGGCAAAATCCACAAAGAGCTGAACGTGGACCTGCCGCTGCGCGATGTTTTCCGGCATTCGACGGTTGAAGAAATGGCCGAAGCCATCGCCCGGATGGAACGGCAGGAGCACGTTTCCATCCCGCTTGCCGACAAACGGGACTATTATCCGCAATCCTCGGCGCAAAAAAGGCTGTACATCCTCAACCAGCTTGAAGGAGCGGAACTGAGCTATAACATGCCGGGGGCGCTGATGCTCGAAGGAGCACTGGACCAAAAGCGGTTTGAGGAAGCGTTCCGCAGACTGGTTGAGCGGCACGAAACGCTGCGCACGGGTTTCCAAATGGCGAACGGGGAAGCGGTACAGCGGATCTATGAAGCTGTTGAGTTTTCCGTGGAACATATTTCGGCGAATGAGGAAAAAGCGGCCGAAGTGGTGCACAATTTTGTCCGTCCGTTCGATCTTGCAAAACCGCCTCTGCTCCGCGTAGGTTTGATCAAGCTTGGGACTGAGCGGCATATCCTGATGTTCGATATGCATCATATCGTGTCCGACGGGGTTTCGATGGACGTGCTGGTGGAGGAATTCGTCCGGCTTTACAGCGGTGAAGAATTGGAACCTCTGCGCATTCAGTACAAGGATTACGCTGTCTGGCAGCAGTCCGAGGGGCAGAAAGAGCAGCTGCTGCGCCAGGAAGCTTACTGGCTTAATGTTTTCCGCGGAGAGCTGCCCGTGCTGGAACTGCCAACGGATTATGCGCGTCCCGCCGTCCAGAGCTACGAGGGGCAGACGCTCGAGTATTTCCTGGACGCTCCGAAGAGCGATGCTTTGAAACAGCTTGCGGCGAAAACCGGAACAACGCTCTATATGGTGCTTCTTGCCGCTTATACCGTTATGCTGCATAAATATACCGGACAAGAAGACGTGATTGTCGGCACACCGATTGCGGGCCGGAACCACGGCGATGTGGAACCGCTGATCGGCATGTTTATCAATACGCTGGCGATTCGCAGTTATCCGGCCGCAGACAAAACGTTCCTCTCCTACTTGAAGGAGATCAAGGAAACGACCCTCGGTGCGTACGAGCACCAGAACTACCCGTTCGAGGAGCTGGTGGAAAAGGTGCAGGTTGCTCGGGATTTAAGCCGCAATCCGCTTTTCGACACCATGTTCACACTGCAAAACACGGATAACAAAGACTTTGAACTCGAGGGTCTCCGTCTGACTTCGTATCCAAGCGACAGTTCCATGGCGAAATTCGATATAAGCCTGGATGTAGTGGAGGAAAACGGCGGCCTGGATTACAGCTTTGAATATTCGACCGCTTTATATACGAAAGAAACGGTAGAACGGATGGCCAAGCATTACGAGCAGCTTCTCGGTGCCATCGTGGAAAAACCGGAAGCGAAAATCGCCGAGCTGGACCTGCTGACCTCTTCCGAAAAAGAGCAGCTGTTCGAAGCGTTCAACCCGGCGATGTCCGAGCTGCCGCAAGTGCAGACGTTCCACCTGCTGTTCGAGGAGCAGGCTTTGCGCACGCCCGATGCGGCGGCCGTTGTCTACGATGACAAGCAGCTGACCTACCGGGAGCTTAACGAAAAAGCGAACCGGCTGGCGGCAGCGCTGCGTGCGGACGGCGTCGGCAGAGAGTCGATCGTCGGCATTCTCGCCGAACGTTCAGTGGAACTGCTCGTCGGCGTGATCGCCGTATGGAAAGCGGGCGGCGCGTACGTGCCGCTGGATCCGGATTATCCGGCCGACCGCATCCGTTTTATGCTCGAAGACAGCGGGGCGACGATACTGCTGACGCAGACGGCACTTAGAGAAGGCGCCGAGGCTTGGCTGGAGGCGGAAGAGACGGCGCTGCGTTCGATCCTCTGCCTGGACGACGAGAAGTCGTACGTTGGGGACGGCGAAAATGCGGCTGTCGGAAGCAAGGTTAACGGCAGTGCGACCAACGGCGGCAGGACTGACGACAGTGCGACCAACGACAGCGAGGCTGATGACAGCTTGACCGTCGACACTGCGGGTGACACCGCAGAGCGTGCCGGAATATATGCCGGCCAAGAAGCTGGCACTGCATTAGACCGCACGAATGACAGCACAGCCTCCGGCAGCATGTCCGCGTCAGGCTCATCGGTCAGCGATTCTGCCGAAACCCAGCCGCACGATCTCGCTTACGTGATCTACACGTCCGGCACGACGGGACGGCCGAAAGGCGTCATGATCGAGCACGGCAGCCTCGTGAACACGGCGGCGGCTTACCGCCGGGAATACCGGCTGGACCAATTCCCGGTCCGCCTGCTTCAGCTCGCGAGCTTCTCCTTCGACGTATTCGTCGGGGATATCGCGCGGACGCTGTACAACGGCGGCACCATGGTCATCGTGCCGAAAGACGATCGGATCGACCCGGCCCGCCTGCACGGCTGGATACGGGAGAAGCAGATTACCGTGTTCGAATCGACGCCGGCGCTCATCGTGCCGTTTATGGAGCATGTCGCGCAGCATGAGCTGGATATGAGCTCGATGGAGCTGCTTATTACGAGCTCCGACAGTTGCAGCGTCGGGGACTACCGCGTGCTGCAGGAGCGTTTCGGCTCGCAGTTCCGCATCATCAACAGCTACGGCGTCACGGAAGCGGCGATCGATTCCAGCTTCTACGACGAGCCGCTGGCGAAGCTGCCCGAAACAGGCAGCGTGCCGATCGGCAAAGCGTGGCTGAACGCAAGGTTCTACATCGTGGACGCGCATCTGAACCCGGTGCCGGTCGGTGTCCTGGGCGAGCTGTGCATCGGCGGTCCAGGCGTGGCAAGGGGCTACCTCAACCGTCCGGATCTGACGGAAGAGAAGTTTGTGGACAGCCCGTTCGTCCACGGCGAACGTCTGTACCGCACGGGCGATTTGGCCCGCTGGACGGCCGACGGGAACGTCGACTTTATCGGGCGGATCGACCACCAGGCGAAAATCCGGGGCTACCGGATCGAAACGGGCGAGGTCGAGTCGCAGCTGCTCCAGGCGGACGGCGTCCGCGAAGCGGTCGTGCTCGTGCGCGAAGACGGCGGCGGCCAGAAAGCGCTGTGCGCGTACTACACGGCCGAAGGCGAGCTTGCCGCGAGCAGTCTGCGCAGCGCGCTGGCGCAGGAGCTTCCGGGTTACATGATCCCGTCGTATTTCATCCGGCTGGAGCGGATTCCGCTGACCCCGAACGGGAAAGTGGACCGGAAGGCACTGCCGGCGCCGGAAGCCGGCGCAGACGGAGGCGCAGAGTATATCGCGCCGCGCACGCCGCTGGAAGCAAAGCTGGCCGCCATCTGGCAGGACGTGCTTGGTCTTCAGAAGGAAATCGGCATCCGCGATAATTTCTTCGACCTCGGCGGGCATTCCCTGCGGGCGACCACGCTCGTCGGCAAAGTGCACAAAGAGCTGAACGTGGACCTGCCGCTGCGCGATGTTTTCCGGCATTCGACGGTTGAAGAAATGGCCGAAGCCATCGCCCGGATGGAACGGCAGGAGCACGTTTCCATCCCTGTTGCCGAAGATCGGGAGTACTATCCGATGTCGTCGGCGCAAAAACGGCTCTTTATCCAGCACACGCTGGAAGGAGCGGATGAGCTTTACAACATGCCGGAGATGCTGCAGCTGGAAGGGCCGGTGGATATCGGCCGGATAGAGGAAGCTTTCCGGACCTTGATCGCAAGGCATGAGACGCTGCGTACCGGGTTTGAAATGGTTCACGGCGAACCGGTTCAGCGGGTGTATGCTCATGTGGAATTTGCGGTCGAGCGGAGTAAATCTGCCAAAGAAGAAGCGGAACAGGTTGTCCGCCGCTTCGTCCGCGCGTTTGACTTGAAGACGCCGCCTCTGCTTCGCGCGGGCCTGATCGAGCTGGAGCCGGAGCTGCACCTTCTACTGTTCGATATGCACCATATGGTCTCCGACGGTGTGTCCATGTCGATATTGGTGGACGAATTCTCCAGGCTCTACGCGGGAGAAACGCTTCCTCCGCTGCGTATTCAATACAAGGATTACGCGGTGTGGCAGCAGAGCGAAACATACAGGGAGCGCACACGGCGGCAGGAAGCGTACTGGCTGCAAGCTCTGGCCGGCGAGCTGCCTGATGCCGAACTCCCGGCCGATTACGATCGTCCGGCGGTACGCAGCTATGAGGGCGCTCATCTGGAATTTGAAGTCGGTGAGGATCTCTCGGCAGAGCTGAGTAAACTGGCGGCCCGATCGGGAACCACCTTGTTTATGATTCTTTTATCCGCCTACAGCGTACTGCTGTCCAAATACAGCGGACAAGAAGATGTGATTGTCGGAACCCCCGTCGCGGGCAGAACGGATGCGGATCTGGAGCCGGTTATCGGCATGTTCGTCAACACGCTGGCGATCCGCAACCGGCCTGCCGGAGATAAAACCTTCCTTTCCTTCCTGGAAGAAGTGAAAGAGACGGCATTGGGAGCTTTCGAGCATCAGGATTATCCGTTCGAGGAGCTTGTGGAGCGCTTGAATGTGAAACGGGATACGGGTCGGAACCCGCTGTTCGACACGGTGTTCGATATGCAAAATATCGAAGAGCACGACGCCGAGCTGGGGACACTTCGTCTAAAGCCGTATGAGCTGGACGATTTGGAAGAAGCGAAGTTCGATCTGACCTTGTTCATGTCCGAAGAGAACGGAACGCTCAGCGGAGGTTTCTTTTACGGGACGAAATTGTTCCAAGAGGGAAGAATCCGGACGATGGTCCGGGATTACCTGCATGTCCTGTCCCAGATTTGCGAAAATCCGGAAAGCCGGTTAAGCGAGATTCACTGCCTCAAGCCTTCCGCCGGCACGAAGAGTTCGGTAGAAGCGATTGAATTTGCCTTTTAGACAATGCCCTGACAGCCGCTAGGTGTTCATGCCTGAAGAGTGTGTGTCCGGTAAAAAGGGGCGCGCACTCCGGGTATGGGCGATCTTATTTTAGGGGAGGTACGCATGAAATCGTTGTTTGAAAAGGAAGAAGCGTATTGGAAACAAAAATTCAATGCCGAAGACAGCTTGACCTTTCTTCCGTACAATCCGCCTTCCAAGACTGTGGACCGCCCGAGTTCCGAAGAGAAACCGGACGTTGTCAGCCTTACGCTGCCGCCGGAATTGTCCGCAAGAATCCTCCGGCTCGCCAACGGCTCGGATCTGGCTGTTTTTATGATCGTACTGGCGGGGGTAAACTGCCTGCTCCACATTTATGCGAGACGGGAAAATGTGCTCGTCGGGATTCCTGCCGATACGGGAAACGGGGAAGAGCCGGCGATCCACGATTTTCTTCTGATTAAAACGTACATAAACCGCGAAAGCACGTTCAAATCCCTGCTTGGCCAAGTGAAGCCGGCTATCGGCGAAGCGCTGGAAAATCAGCAGTTTCCTTTCAGGAAAATGACGGAAGCCCTGAACATTGAGACCACACTTGAAGGAATTCCCGTCCTGAATACGATTGTTACCTACAAAAAAATCCATAAGGCGGATGTTCAAGGAAAAGCCGCCGCGGATACCGTTTTTGAATTTGATTTAAGCGGAGATTCCATCCGGATGGACGTAAGTTTTAACGGCCGGAGGTATGATACCGATTTTATTGAAAAGGCCGCCGGGCATCTCGTGCAGCTTTTTTCCGTCCTGTTGTTTCAACCGGATCTTGAATTGGGCAAAGCGGATATGCTTACTCCTTCCGAGAAACAACGGCTTCTTGCTGAGTTTAACGACACGGAAACGGACTATGACCGGGACCAGACGATTCATGGATTGATCGAGGAACAGGCTGCCCGGGTTCCGGATGCGACAGCCGTCGTTTTCGAGCAGGAACATCTTACTTATCGGGAGCTTAACGAACGGGCGAATCGTCTGGCGCGGACGCTGCGTGCGGCCGGAGTGCAGCCGGATCAGCTCGTCGGCTTGATGTCCGGACGTTCGCTGGAACTGGCGGTCGGCATTTTGGCTGTATTGAAAGCCGGCGGGGCGTATGTGCCGATCGATCCCGAGTATCCCGAGGAGCGCATCCGCTATCTGCTGGAAGATTCGGGAGCGAAGCTGCTGCTGACTCAGCGGCGGCTGCTGGACCGGGTTCCGTTCGAAGGAACCGTCTTGACGCTCGACGACGAGAGTTCCTACAGTGACGACGGAACGAATCTGGAGCCGGTTAGCGGTCCGGATCATCTGGCCTATGTGATCTACACGTCCGGAACGACGGGGAAACCGAAGGGCGTGATGGTGGAGCACCACGGCCTGGTCAGCCTGAAGAACATGTTCCGGGACACGCTGGGCATCACCGGCACGGACAGAATCGTCCAGTTCGCGAGCCTGTCGTTCGACGCGTCTTGCTGGGAAGTGTACAAGGCGCTGTTTTTCGGGGCCGCTCTCTACATCCCCACAGCCGAGACCATTCTGGATAACCGGTCGTTCCAGCGCTATATGCACGAAAACGGAATTACGGCGGCCATCCTGCCGCCGACCTACGCGGCCTATTTGGACCCGGAACATATGCCCGGGCTTCAAAAGCTGATCACCGGAGGCTCGGCCGTATCGGCCGAATTCGTTCAGCAGTGGAAAGACAAAGTACGGTATTTTAACGCTTACGGTCCGACGGAGGCTTCGATCGTCACTTCCGTTTGGACGGCAGGCAAAGGGGACAACGGGCTGAAGCCGATCCCGATCGGCCGGCCGATTCAGAACCATCGCATTTACATCCTGGACGAACATCGTCAACTGGTTCCTATTGGAGTCGAGGGAGAGCTGTGCATTGCGGGCGATGGATTGGCGCGGGGATATTTGAACCGTCCCGAGCTGACGGCCGAGAAGTTCGTCGATCATCCTTTTTCACCGGGGGAGCGGATGTACCGGACCGGCGACCTGGCCCGGTGGCTGCCGGACGGAAACATCGAATACCGGGGCCGCATCGATCATCAGGTGAAAGTCCGCGGCTACCGGATCGAAACGGGCGAAATCGAGGAGCAGCTCCTCAAGATTCCGTCCGTACAGGAAACGATCGTCATCGCCCGGGAGGAGGCGGACGGGCAGCAATTGTGCGCTTACTTCGTGGCGCAGTCCAAGCTGACGGCCGCCGGACTCAAGGAAGCGCTGGCTAAGGAGCTTCCGGGCTACATGATTCCGGCGCATTTCGTGCAACTGGTCCGGATGCCTCTGACGCCGAACGGCAAAATCGACCGGAAAGCTTTGCCCGCCCCGGAAGAAGCCGTGGAGCAATCAGCCGAATATACCGCACCCCGAACGCTTTTGGAGGTGAAGATCGCCCAGATCTGGAAGGATGTGCTCGGTCTTCGCAGAATCAGCGTGAAGGATAACTTTTTCGATCTCGGAGGCAGTTCCTTAAGTCTTATGCGGCTGATACAAACGATTTATGACGAAACCGGCATCGAAGTTCCGCTGAATCAGCAGTTCAAGAATCTTACGGTGGAAGCGATGGCACTCGGAAGCGGTGAAACGGGCCTGGAGATTAAGGGGCAGTCGTTTATCAAGCTCAATAAGAGCGGAGCCATGAACGTATTTTGCTTTCCTCCGGGAAGCGGATTCGCTATCGGGTACCGGGAACTCGCAAACCTGCTGGACGACCGTTTCGTTCTGTACGGGACCGATTTTATCGAAGGTTCGGAAAACTACGAAGCGATGCTGGACGACTATATCGACGAAATCGTGCGCCTGCAGGAGGAATCTCCTTACGTGCTGCTCGGCTACTGCTTCGGCGGGAATTTGATGTTCGAAGTCGCTCAGAGGATGGAGAAGAGAGGCTTTCGCGTCTCGGACTTGATCATGGTAGACTCCTGGATCAAGGAAACGCTGACACCTCTCGAGACAACCGACAGTGAATGGCAGGAAATACTGGAGGATTTGTCGGAAACGGAAAAAGAGCTGATGGAGAACCCCGTTATCCGCGAGCGTGTCAGCAGCAAAGTGCGGGCAACTTTGATGTACGAAGCGCAGCTCATAAACAGGGGAGCGGTTGAGGGAAATATCCATGAGCTGATCGCCGAAGACAGCGACGTCTTCCGTCTGGAGCACGGCCTGCCATCCTGGCGCGGGGCGGCTGCGGGAACCTATGCGGAATACAAACTCCCCGGCGCACACGAGAAGCTGCTTGAACCGGAATGCCTGGACGGAACGGCCAAAGTCATCCTCCGGATTCTGGAGGAAGCCGCTCAGCGGAACGGCGCATCGCCGAAGGTGCTCCATGGAAGCTGACGGCCGATCCATCGCCGGGAAGGGGGACCCAATGGCGGCACAAAAAAGCAAGCGCGTATACGCTGCATGGAAAGCGTTCCGCTGGTTATTAACGTTTGTAAACCGTCACAGAGGCTGGATGATCGCAGGCACCGTATCTGCGGTTGCGGCAGCCGTTATCGAAGTGTGGACGGGCAGCTTGATCGAACAGTCTGACATCCCAGGCGGAGAACGGAGCGGGGCCGGTTGTCATCGAAATCGTTTATACCGTTTTTTTCCTCATTCTGATCGGAGTACCCGCGAAATACTTGATGATCTATGGGGTTGAGCGAAGCAGCGCATCGGCTGTAAGAGATATCCGCAACCATGTGATGAACCATATCGGCAAATTGCCTATCCATTATGTGGAAAAGCAGCATTCCGGCGATATTCTGTCCCGGATCAGCAGCGATCTGCAGCTTATACAGCAATTTATGAGCCGGGATTTGGCCCAATGGTTTTATCATCCGCTGCTGTTTGTGGGCTGTTTCACCTATCTGATCTGGATTCAATGGGAGCTGATGATGTACAGCCTGCTGCTTTTTCCCGTATCCCTGCTTGTGTCTCACTGGATCGGCAAGCAGCTTCAGCAACTGACGGAAGAAGCCCAGGCGAATATGGGACGGATGAACATGAACCTCCAGGATACGCTTGGCGGCATGCCGGTGGTGAAAAGTTACTTATTGTCGGGGCTGCTGTTCCGTTCCTATCAGTCTCTTCTTCTGCTGACGGCTCAGAAAAAACTGGCCGTAAAGAAAAGGGAAGCGTGGGTCAACCCCCTCTTGTCGACGCTGATGATCAGCCCCATCATTTTTGCCGTCAGCTACGGAAGTTATCTGATTTCCAAAGGGGAGACTCGGCACCGGAGAACTTATCGCGTTTCTTTACCTGCTTAATCTGTGCCTGGAGCCGCTCGATCATATTCCGGAGCTTATTACGCGCACGTTCGAGATGTCCGGCGCTTTGAAACGGGTTTCCGATATTTTGGAACAGCCTGCCGAAAATCAGCAGGGGCATGCGATCACGAAAACCGCCTCAGCTCCGGTCGAGTTCCGGGACGTATCTTTTTCCTATGACGGCGGTTCTCCCATTCTGCAAAATTTGAGCTTTACGGTGCCGGAAAGAAAGACGATTGCCCTGGTAGGCGCTAGCGGCGGGGGCAAGAGCACGGTTTTCAAGCTGCTGTGCGGCTTTTATCCGCTGGAAGACGGGCAGGGGGACATTCGCGTTTTCGGCCAGCAGGTAAACGGCAGCAACCCGGAACAGCTGCGTTCCCATTTTTCCGTGGTGACCCAGGAGTCGTACTTGTTCAGCGGCACCGTAGCCGACAACATCGCGTACGGACGGGAAAACGCGTCTATGGACGAGGTGATCGCGGCTGCAAAATCGGCGCAAGCGCACACGTTCATAATGAGTCTGCCCGACGGGTATCAGACCTATGTCGGGGAACGGGGCGGCTTTCTATCGGGCGGCCAGCGTCAGCGGATCGCCATTGCCCGGGCGCTTCTCAAGGATGCTCCCATTCTGCTGCTCGATGAGCCTACATCCGCTCTGGATCCCGAATCCGAAAGCGCCGTGCAGGAAGCGTTGGGCGTTCTGATGAGAGAAAGAACGACAATCGTTATCGCCCATCGGCTGTCTACCGTTCAGAATGCGGACGAGATATGGGTTATGGAGCAGGGGAGGCTCGTTGAAGCGGGTACCCATGCGCAGCTTTTGGAGAAGAAAGGGCTGTACGCCCAATCGTTCCTCCAGGAGTTTACCGGTCTTGCGGAAAGCAAGGAGGTCGTTTACACATGAAGAGCGGCGGATTAATCTCGCAGGTGAAAGAACTTTTATACTTAATGAGATTCATGAACCGCAGACGCAAAATTCAGTACTACACAGGTCTCGGTATTACGGCAGTCAATCAGACGCTGTTTCTCGTTTCTTTCAGCCTGGTTGTCCAGAACCTGGTCAACTTTGCCGATTACCGCGATTCGGCTCTGATGTATCGTGCTTTCTATATTCTTGCAGGGGCTCTGCTGCTCGAAAATGTCATTTCGCCTTGGTTTACGTATTTGTATCATCGCAGCGTCGAATTTACGATTGTGGACGTGCGTGAGCGTCTGTACCGGAAATTTTGCCGTCTCCGGCCGAAATATCTGGAACAGACGCATCACGGCGACCTGCTGTCGCGGGTAAATAACGACGTAGCCGCGGTGGAACTTACCTTTACCAGCATTTATTTCATGCTTTTGCTGCAAGTGGTGTTCAGTGTGGGTTCCATCATTTCGATGGTGCTGATCGACTGGAGATTCGCCTCCGTTTCGCTGCTCGTTCTGCTTGTTTCTTTCTCGATCAGTGCCCGGTTTGCCCGGCAGATCCGTGTTCTGTCCGATAAGTCGCTGCAAACACTGGCACGGATGACCGAAAAGTTTAAAGACTTTATCGGCGGCATTCAGCTTGTGAAATTGTTTCATATCCGGCCGGTTTATTCCCAGTACCGGAGCTTGAACGAAGAAGTGACCCGGCTTGCCGAGCAAACCGCGAGGAAGAACGGGCTGCAGGCCGCCGTCAACCATTTTGTCAGCTATGTCACGTTCTGCGGCATTATCGTCATCGGAAGTCTGCTGTACGCTTACGGGCTTATCGGGATGGGAAGCGTTGCGGCGCTTGCCGTTCTCCAGATCAACCTGACCCATGCCATTATGAACTTCGGAACGGTGCTTTCTATGGCGCAAAATTCGCTGGCCGGCGCGCATCGGATTGAGGAAATTTTAGCGGAGGAAGAAGAGCCGGAAAGGCTTGGATTGCCCGATCCCGGAAAATCCTCGGAGGCGATGGTGGAGTTCCGGGACGTGGAATTTTCCTATCGCGCGGACAAAAAAGTGCTGTGCAGGATGTCCATGAAAGTGTATCCGGGACAGGTCGCGGCGATTGTGGGCGCGAGCGGGAGCGGCAAGAGCACCTTGATCAAGCTGCTGCTCGGCTTTTATCCCGCGGACAGCGGAGAGATTTTGCTCGACGGCAAACTCTTCGGCTCGTACACGCTGGATGAAATTCGCGGGCAGATCGCTTATGTACCGCAGGAGCCGTTTTTGTTCAGCGGAACGATCGAAGAGAACATCCGTTACGGCAACCCGCAGGCGACGGCGGACGACGTGATCAAGGCGGCTAAGGCCGCGTATGCCCATCATTTTATCGAGGAACTGCCGGGCGGGTATGGAACCCAGACAGGGGAGCGGGGAGCCTCCTTGTCGGGCGGGCAAAGGCAGCGTATCGCCATTGCCAGGGCCATCCTGAAGAACGCCCCGATTCTGCTTCTCGACGAAGCCACGTCCGCACTCGACAACGAGTCGGAGCACTGGGTTCAGAAGGCGCTGGGCGAACTGATGAAGGGCAGAACGACGATTCTGATCGCTCACCGCCTGAGCACGGTGGAGAAGGCGGATTCCATTACCGTGATGAATCAGGGCACGGTTGTGGAGCGGGGAACACACCGGGACTTGCTGGCAAAAGGCGGCCATTACGCAAGGCTGTACGGCTGATAGAACCTGATCCGGCACAAAGTTGTGTCATTGTGTCCGCGCAGGGAATAACATCCTAACCGCAGTCCGGTTAACCGGGCTGCGGTTATTTTGCGTGCGGAAGGGAACAACTGCTGATAGAGCGTTTTTATGAATTCAGCGATCCGAACCGGGTTGGAAGGATGGATAATCCGCTTTATACAGGTATAATGAGGATACGAAAGTCGGGCGATACCGGGTGTGGAAGGTGATGGAATGAACAAGGATTTTAAAATGATGAAGGCGCTCATCGAGCTGCTGGATTCCGAAGAGCGGTGGTTTACTTTCGGGGAGGCCGAAAGGGAGCTTGGCATATCGGACAAGTCCGTCCGCAGACTGGTGGAGGAGATTACGGCGCTTATGCCGGAGACAATGAGTATCGAAGTTTCCAGAGGCAAGGGCATCTTCTTCCGCCGCGAACGTCACGGACCGACTATCCGGGAAGTCCTTGTGGAGCAGTTCAGGCAAACCTCTTATTACCGTCTTATGCACAGGCTGTTCGTCTACGGCGGTCAGGCTTCCGCGGAGGAGCTTGCGGAGCTGCTTTATATGAGCGCTTCGTCGTTTAAAAAATTCATTATTCAACTGAATCGGGAAGATCTGAAGCCGTCGTGCCTGCGGCTCGCTTATTCTTCTCCGGCGCTAAAAGGAAATGAAATACACATCCGGTATTTTTACTGGAAATTGTTTTCCGATTCACACCCTTATACAGGCTGGCCGTTTCCGGAGGTTGATTATCGGCAAATCCACGACTGGATAACGGAACTTGAAGAGGAACAAGGGATCGTTTATTTTCTGAATTCCAAACGGAGTCTGATTTTCCTGATAGCCGTCACGCTGGAAAGAATCCGGCAGGGGCATTCCGTTTCGGTAAGTAGGGAGCTTTACGACTGGGAAAACGGCATATTTCATGAATCCGTCCGCTGTCTAGCCGGAAAGCTTGGACAAGCATACGGTCTGGACATGGCCCGGGAAGAGATTTATTTCCTGCAGTCGTTATTCGGCTTGAGTCAATATCATTACCGGAACGAAAGGGAAATGGCTCTGGAGCAGGAAGAGGCTCTCCATAGGAACGAGGAGCCCAAATACCGGATGATCAACAAACTTTTACCCTTGCTTAAGGAAACCTTCCCTTCGTTGGCTGCCGGCCGGCGTTTTGTAATGGAACTATGCGAATTTTTCGAGAAGCTGATGATCGATAATGCCGTTCCCGAACTGATGGCGGTATCGAAAAGCCGGCTGATCGCCTATATGCGCCAGGAAGAGCCGCTTATTTACGAAGGGGTAGCCGAGTGTATACACCGGTGGAGCCGTGAATACCCCGCCGTATCGGTCAGTTCGTACCATCTCGTCAAGCTCGGTTTTATCGTCAGCTCCAATGTCCGGTATAAAAGCAAAAAAGCTTTTCTCATTATCGGCGAAGAATTTTCCGTCCGTCATTATGTGGCCAACCGGATCAAAAGAGAAATCGGCGACGAGTTGACGATCGAAACTTCCATCCTGCATGAACTCAGCGATGAAACCGTACGAGAGCGGGAGATCGATTTTATTATAAGTACAATGCCCGTTGCGCTGAAAACCGTGCCCGCCGTGATCATTTCGGCCATACCGACGAAAAGGGATCTGGAAAATATCCGCAAAGAGCTGCTCGAGTAAAACGCTTGGTCCGGATTATTCCGTATTCAACGGCTTATAAGTGTCTAGTTTCCGTCCGCGGATTCTTTTATGCTGTGGTTGAAAGCGGTTGCGAACCGCCGATCCACGACAATCGAGGAGGAAACACAACATGAGTATCCACTTGGAAGCCAAACCCGGAGAAATCGCCGAACGCGTCCTGCTGCCGGGAGATCCGCTGCGAGCTAAATTCGTAGCCGAGAATTTCCTGAATGAGGTGCGCTGCCATAACGAAGTGAGAGGGATGTACGGCTATACCGGATTATATAAAGGAGTTCCCGTTTCGGTTCAAGGAACCGGCATGGGCAATCCATCGATGAGCATTTACGTGACGGAGTTAATCCGGGATTACGGGGCAAAGAAACTGATCCGGATCGGTACTTGCGGCGCCATGCAGCCAAATCTCAAGATCCGCGATCTTGTGCTGGCCCAGGCAGTTTCGACGGACAGCAACATGACGGACAAAATGTTTCATGGCTGCAGTTACGCCCCCACAGCCGACTTCGGCATGCTGATGCAGGCGTACCAGGGAGCGAAGCGGAGCGGCGCCAACGTATTTGCGGGGAATGTATACAATTCGGATGAATTTTACCGCCATACCCTCGACAGACTGCATACGTTTATGGAGTTCGGCGTTCTCGCCGTCGAGATGGAAAGCACGGCGCTTTATACGCTTGCCGCCAAATACGGAGTGAAAGCATTGAGTATTTTGACGGTGGGCAGCCAGCTTCTTACAAACGAGCGTTCCGCGCATAAAGACAGCGAGCAATCTTTTAACCAGATGGCAGAAGTCGCCCTGCAGACGATTATTGAGGATGCCGTATGAAATATGCGGTAGCTTTGATCGGCCTTATCGTCATATTGTCGCTCGCGTGGCTTGTCAGTTCGGATAAGAAAAAGATCAAGTACCGGCCGGTACTTGTGATGATTGCCCTGCAAATCATTTTAGGATTGATTTTGCTAAAAACGGGCGTCGGAGAATTTCTGGTAAAAGGATTCGCGGACGGGTTTGCCAAGCTGCTCGGCTTTGCCAACGCGGGAACGGACTTCGTCTTCGGCGGAATCGTAAACGATAAAATTCACTCGTTTTTCTTTCACGTCCTGATGCCGATCGTGTTCATGTCCGCTCTGATCGGAATCTTGCAGTATTACAGAATCCTGCCTTTTATTATCAAATACATCGGACTTGCCTTAAGTAAAGTGAACGGAATGGGAAAACTGGAATCTTACAATGCGGTAGCTTCCGCGATTCTAGGACAGAACGAAGTCTTTATCTCCATCAAAAAGCAGATCGGGCTGCTGCCGAGAAACCGCCTCTACACGTTATGCGCGTCCGCCATGTCGACGGTATCCATGTCGATTGTCGGTTCCTATATGACGATGCTGAAGCCGGAATATGTGGTGGCCGCACTGGTGCTGAATCTTCTGGGCGGATTTATTATCGCGTCGATCATCAATCCTTATGAAGTGAAGCCCGAAGAAGATATTTTGGAAACACGGGACGAGACGAAACAGACATTTTTCGAGATGCTGGGTGAATATATTATGGACGGCTTCAAAGTCGTCGTAATCGTCGGCGCCATGCTGGTCGGGTTTGTTGCTCTCATCGCCATGATTAACGGCATTTTCAGCGGTGTGTTCGGAATTTCGTTCCAAAACATTCTCGGATACGTTCTTGCTCCGTTCGCCTTCCTCATAGGCGTTCCTTGGAACGAGGCCGTACAAGCGGGAAGCATCATGGCTACCAAAATTGTGGCGAATGAGTTCGTGGCTATGCTGGACTTTGTGAAAATCCAAGGCGATTTCAGTGAACGTACTCGGGCAATCGTGTCCGTATTCCTTATCTCGTTCGCTAACTTCGGATCGATCGGTACGATCGTGGGCGCGGTGAAAGGGCTGAACGAGAAGCAGGGCAACGTAGTGGCCGGTTTCGGGCTTAAACTCTTGTACGGAGCGGCTCTCGTAAGCTTTCTGTCGGCGATTATTGTAAGTATCGTATTCTGATCATGCTTCTGTTTATGAAGTGCTACAGCCAAAAGAAAAAGGGGAACCGGGTGCCTGAGTGAGACTTTCCCGGCAAAATTCGTATCCTTCTCACGCAAGTCCAGCCAAAAAGAATACAAAATCACCGGCTGCGAAGAGCCGGTCAATGAGCCGGAAGCGATTTATGCTTCCGGTTTTTTGGTTTTTGCAGAAAACCGGTTCTGTCCCGCAGAGGCAGAGTAGGTCCGCAAGCTGCTTAGACGCGGCTTAACGGAAATCTCTCTTCTCCTTGGAGCTGCCAGCCGGCATCGGCTTTTAAGGATTTTTTGTACGCCATTCCGTATACAGGAACAGCTACATTGCGGGTCACCGAACCAGCGATTACGATACAGGCAGGCAAGACCATTCAGATATTAGGGGGATCCAGGCATGAAAAAAAAACAGGTAGAGATGAAAACAAACGGCTTTCCCGTAATCCAGGCCAAGCTGTTCGCGCACAAGGCGGCCGAATACGAATCGGAGATCCGGATCGTGTGGGAAGAGAAAAACATTATCTCCGACGGAAAAAGCATTCTTGGCTTGATGGCCATGGAAGTCAAACAAGGCACACAGATCGTGCTGACGGCGGAAGGTGCGGATGAGGAACGCGCCGTCGATGAGCTGGTGGATTGGCTGGAGACCTACCCCGTATAAGGGGCGAAGCGGATATGTCGAAACGAATATCAGGAGCTAAAGAACCGCGTTTTAAAAGGTTATGGAAACAGACGGTCCGGCAGGCGCGGCTTATCCGGACCCGGCTGATTGCAGCTTTCCTCGTTGTTCTCACCATTCCCAGTGTGCTGATCGGTTATTACTCTTATCAGAGTGCGAAGAATGAAGTCCGGCAGCGGATCGAAGACTCCATTTATTACAATGTCGATCTTATCCGCGGCAATGTGCATGCCAGGCTGGCGTCCGCAGCGAGTGCTCTCCAGGGAGCCGCGAGCTTGCTGGAGCGGCACAATACGTTGAACAAGGCAGATGTTCAAGCCGGGCTGGAGCAGCTTTTGCTCGCCGTGCCTGAGCTGACGGATGCCTGGATCGTCACGCAGAGCGGGGAGGTCATCCGGCCGCTTTCCCGCGGAGAGTCCGCATCCGATGCGAAGCGGACGGACGATGCCGAGTCCGGCTGGCTGGCGCGAAGCCGGGAGATGAAAGGCGCAATCGCGATAGGAGACGTGCGCATGGACGCGCAAAACGGCGCGATGACCGTGCGTCTTTCCAAAGCGCTCGCCGACGAAAGCGTCCTGACGGGGACACTGTCTACGAGCGAGCTCTCTGCGCTGATTAAGCGAACCAAAGCCGGAGATACCGGCACGCTGGTTGTGATAGACGCGCAAAATACGATCATAGCGGGCTCGGGCCCTGTGTTTGAGTCCGGGTTTCTCCAGCCGGGGAAGCCGTTTCCCTTCGAAGTTTTGACGGCACTCGCGCCTCCCGAGGAGAAGGACATTAAGAGGGATATCGTCAAAGCGTTTAAGGATTGGGACGATTTGGAGATGAATGTGTTTACGGGCACGGACCCGGATACACAGTGGAGCGTCATGGGGATCACAGCCGCCGCCGATTATTCCCGTGCGGCGAGACCGATTCTGGATACGAGCATGATCGTTATCGCCGTTTCGATGATTTTGACGGGACTGATTATTTTTTGTATCCTCCGGATGCTGTTTGTTCCGCTGAACCGGCTTCGCCAAGGAGCCAGAGCGGTACGGGAAGGCGATCTGACACAAAGGATCGGCATCTATAGAGCGAACGAATTAGGAGATTTGGCGGCGGATTTTAACGAGATGACCCTTTCGCTGCATAGCATGGTTACCGAACTGAGCGAGACTTCAGCCGTTCTTGCGGCTTCCTCGGACATTATCAAAAAAGAGGCCGGGCAGACGGAACGCTCGATCACGCGGGTGTCCGGTGCCGTCATGGTAACGGCGAAAACGGCCGTATCGGGTGCGGAAGCTTCGCGGGAAACCTCGAATGCCGTGGAAGAGATGGCCAGGGGAATCGGGTCCATTGCCGAGTCCGCGAACATGATCGTCGAATCGGCCTCGGTGACGGCAGCCGATGTCGCGGCCGGCAGCAGAACCGTACTCGACGTACAGGAACAGATGAGCCGCATTTTGGATGCGGTTCTGGTGTCGTCCGGTATGATGGATGACTTGTCGGAGCTTTCCGAAAAAACGAAACGGCTCAACGATGCGATATCCGATATGGCGGGCCGGACAAGTCTGCTGGCCTTGAACGCGTCGATTGAAGCTTCCCGGGCAGGAGATCACGGACGCGGATTCGCGATTGTGGCGTCAGAAGTCCGCAAGTTGTCGGAGCAGTCCGGAAGAACCGCCGAAGATATCCGGGAATCGCTTCGCCAGATGTTCGGACTTATCGAACGGCTTGCGTCGCACATCAACGACCAGGTGAAAAACCGCGTGGGAGAAGGCATCCGTACGAGCGGGGAAGCAGCAGCGGCCTTTCGCAGCATCGAGCGTTCGGCGGCAAGCATTGCGGAACAGATCGGGGAGATATCGGCGGCTTCCGAGCAAATTGCCGCCGGAACGGAACAAGTTTCCGCCTCGACGGCGGAGTTGTCCGTGCTTTCTTCCAAGTCTGCGGAAGGAGCGCAAGTTACCGCGGAGGCGGTGGAGCGCCAGATGAAAGCCGTCCGTACTATTCATTCGTCGGCGCAGCTGCTGGCGGATCGTTATGCCGATCTAGAGCGGCTCGTGAACCGGTTCAAGCTTTAGCAAGATATGCCGGCGACAGCGGAGTTCCGGAAAGGTGTGATTGCCCTGACCGGTTAAGTCGCCCAGGAAAGAATGGGAGACAGCGGCAGGAAGGAGGTCAAGTGCGCCCGCTCGGGCAAGCTTCAGCTTCTGCAGTCCCGGCGGATTCCTTCCCTGACGGTGGTGCGGCGGTGGAGCGGTAACAGCAGAACGCCGTCACGCGCGATCCCAGGGGGACGCGAAACGGCGCTGCGCGATGTCGGTCGAGCCCCGCTGTCTTGGCGTGATCCGGGAGCCGGATCACGCTGCTGTTCAGCGACATACAAAAGCAGGCCCGGGTCTTTCCGGGCCTGCTTTTTATAGGTAAGACAAAACAGCGGCCGGCCTGGCCAGTCCCCTGTAAATGATGCTGACAGCATGGCTCATTATTGTGCGGGATACTTCTATCCCTTTGTTCGGAACGATACGCGGAGGCGGAGATAGACTCCGCCGTCTCCGCTATAACCCTATTTCAAGTAGCCGAACCTGCGCGATATTTCTTTTGCCGCTTTGACCACTTTGCTTGTCAGCAGACTGATCCGCTTCTCATCGAGCCGGTCGGATGCGGCGATTAGCGTCAACACCGAGATCACGTGACCGGAGGCGTCGCGGAGAGGGGCGGATACGGAGCCCAGGGTCTTCCTGTATTCGCCGGCGGATACACAGTAGCCCTGCTTCCGCAGCACTTTAAGATGCGCCCTCAGTTCGTCCGGATCGGTTCGGGTAAGCGGGGTATGGCGGTTCAAAGGAGCGCTTAGCACCTTGGCGAGCCCGGCTTCGCTCTCATAGGCGAGCAGAAGTTGGCCGCCGCCTGTAGCGAAAGCGGAAGCCCGTCCGCCCGAGAATGCTTCTTCGTCGAGGAGATTCCGGGGGCCGACCTGATGGATGTAGACGACTTCGTTTTCCTCCAGCACCGCAACCCGGATATCTTCGGAAGTTTCCGCCGCGAGACGTTCGATGACCGGCATGGCCGCTTCCTGCAAATCCATATGGGACAAGAGGATAGTATGGTAGAGCGTTACAATCCGCTGCCCAAGCCGGTATTTATGCGTAACGGGATCCTGATAAACGAAGCCTTCACTGAGAAGAGTGGACAGAAGGCGGCTGGTGGTGCTTTTGCCGAGCCCGAGCTCACGGGCGATTTCGGTAAGTCTTTTTTCAGGCGACTGGAGCGTAAACAATTTCAGCAGGCGCAGCGCGTTGGTGACGGAGGAAAGCAACTGCGGATTCGTCTGTTTCACTTTCATACCCCCGTGGAAGTTTTTGGAGTTCCGTATAGAGGAACAATCGCGTTGTTCCTTCCGATCATGGCATATTATGATTCATTTGTAAACGCTCTTACGAAGAGCGAGTCCAATGATACGGGGGAGATGGCAGCATGAACACAGCAGAACATGCCGAAGCGCTTGTTAGAAAGCTTGGGAAAGAAACAGCGGTAACGGAGCGGGACGGATACCGGTTCACGGTAAAACATATTCCGGATTCCGACGCGGCCGGACGGCTCGATCCCAGAGTGTATGACGTTCTCAAGGAGCAGGTTATGCATCCTTTCTCGAACGTCGAGCGTCGCATGGAAGCGGAGGACGTCCGTCAAATGCGGGCCATGATGGGATGGCCGAATACACCGGTTAACCGGACGGAGGTCGAGACCGTTTGCCGGACGATTCAGGGCACGAACGGACCCGTCCCGCTGCGGATTTATACGCCGGAAGGGGAAGGTCCTCGTCCGGCCGTCGTTTTTTTCCACGGCGGAGGATTTATCGGCGGAACCGTCGATGTGATGGATAATCCGTGCCGGGCGCTTGCGGAAAAGGCCGGAGCGGTCGTCGTCTCGGCCGACTACCGGCTGGCCCCGGAGCACGCGTTTCCCGCCGGTCTGACCGACTGCTTCGAAACGGTGCAGTGGGTGCACCGCCATGCGCGGGAGCTTGGCGCCGATCCCGCCCGGATAGCCGTTGCCGGCGACAGCGCGGGAGGCAATCTGGCGGCGGTATGCGCCTTGATGGACCGAGACCGGGGAACGGGGATGATCCGGTTTCAAGCACTCGTCTATCCGACCGTCAACGTATCGGGCACCGAAACGGAGGATTTCCGCTGGAGCGAGGAGGCGTACGGTATCCGGGAACACGGGGACCGTGAGCTAATCCTCGGCGGGCTGCACGGTCTGGGCGGAAGCTTTCCGGGTCTGATCGGGCTTTACCTGCAGGGAAGAACGGAAAGCACGCATCCGTACGTATCGCCGCTGCTTGCCGGAGATCTGCAGGGGCTGCCGGAGACGCTTATCGTCACGGCCGAGTTCGATTACCTGCGGCTGGAGGACGAAGCTTACGCACGCAAGCTCACACGTTCCGGCGTTCCCGTCAGCATGATCAGGTACAACGGGATGGATCATGCTTTTTTGGACAAATTGGGCATGTACCCGCAGGCGGAAGACTGCCTGAACGAAATGGCACGCGAAATGAAAAGAGTGCTCACTTAAGCTTGCTGCCGGCATTGTGGCCGCTTTCAAGCCATTCGGGCAAGGCTAGACTTTAAGAGATTACGGAGGAAAACGACATGGAAACGATAAAACCTGCCGGAAGCGGGGAAGCGGCCGTCCATCCAACGGTTCATCCGTCAATGGCACGAATCGGGACTAAAGAGAGATTGAGCTACGGCTTCGGAGAATTCGCGAGCAGTCTGATTTGGACGGCTTTATCGGCTTTTGCCGCTTACTATTACACCGATGTCGTCGGTCTGTCCGCAGCCGCGGTCGGGACTCTGCTGCTTATTGCCAGACTCCTGGACGCATTTGCCGACGTGGGAATCGGCATTCTTGTGGACAAAACGAAGAGCAGGCACGGCAAAGCGCGGCCTTGGTTGCCGTGGCTGGCCGTTCCGTACGGAGTCGCGGGCGTTCTCTTGTTCTCGGTTCCGGATCTGGGACCCGTCGGCACACTTGTGTATGCGTATTTTTCGTACTTGCTCGTGAACATTATATTCTCGGGCATCAACATTCCGTTCAGCGTTTTGAATGTCATGATTACCCAGGAGCCTTATCAGCGTTCGATGCTGAACGTGGTCCGGACGATTTTCGCATCCGTGGGCGGGATTGTCGTCACCTTTTTCACCATGCCGCTCGTTAGCTTCTTCGGGGGCGGCAAGCTCGGCTGGCTGCTGACCTTTGTGGTGTTCGGCGTGTTCTCCACGGGTTTTTTCCTGCTTACGTTTTTCGGGACAAAAGAGAGGGTAAAGCCCTCCGTGGTTCAAAAAGACGTGCCGGTAAAACGGGCGGGCAAAGCCCTGCTCCGGAACAAATACTGGGCGCTGCTGGCCGTTTTCGCCCTGTTTACCTTTATCGGAAACGCGGCTTCGACGGGGATCAACGTCTATTATGCGCAGCATGTGCTCAAGAACGCGGAGCTGGTCGGAACGATCGGTCTGGCGAGTCTGCTGCCCATCCTGATCGGTCTGTTTTTTCTGCCCCTCGTTATCAAGCGGATCGGCAAACGCAACGCCTGTCTCATCGGTATTTCGCTTACCGCAGCCGGTTCACTGGCTGTAGCGTTCGATCCGGCCAACCTTACACTGGTGCTGACGGGAACCGTAATCAAAGCGATCGGCACCGTTCCGATCGTCGGCACGATTTTTGCGATGCTGGCCGATACGGTCGACTACGGGGAATGGAAAACGGGAATCCGCAGCGAGGGGCTCGTTTACAGCGCCACAACTTTCGGATCGAAGGCGGGAACCGGCATTGGAGCGGCGATCGTCAGTTGGATTTTGGCCTGGAGCGGATATTTGGGCGGGCAAGCCGTTGTAAGTGCTTCCGTTCAATCTTCCATTGAATTTCTGTTTATTTATTTACCCGTTCTAATCGGAGTTATTCAGATTGCGATACTTGTTTTCTATAAACTCGATAAGGAATATCCGCAAATTATCCAAGAATTAAACGAAGCAAAAAGCATTTAATTAATGACATAAATAATAAATGCCATTTAATGAACTGCTCATGCAGAAAAGGCGGCAAATGCCATGGAAGCTCGATTTCCGAGCGTATACACACCATTCCGTCTAAACAGGCCGTTCATCGGGTTTCACTTATTTTAAACGATCAGGAGGACTAGTTGTCATGGAAGAGATACCGTTTCCGTCAAGAGATGTAGAGGTTCCCGCCGACCAGAGTCATCCCGAAGGGATGCAGGTGATGTTCGGTGTTCAGGAAGACCGGTATGCCGCTTTCTACTATCCCGATATCGAGTATATGCGGCATGGCGAGCGTGTGATGCGGCTGAATATGATCCGGCCCGCTTTCCGGCAAGGGCCTCTGCCGCTTCTCGTTTACGTGCAGGGATCGGGCTGGCGGGAGCAAAAGTTGTATGAAGCGATTCCCCAGCTCTCGGATTTCGCACACCAGGGATACGTCGTGGCAAGTGTGGAATACCGGCCTTCGTCGGAAGCCGAATTCCCCGCTCAGATTCAGGATGTAAAATCGGCGATCCGCTATTTGCGGGCAAATGCCGGCCGTTACGGAATCGACACGGACCGTGTTGCGATCTGGGGAGACTCTTCCGGCGGTCATATGGCCTCGCTTGCAGGCGTAACCGGGGGCGGGCAGGAATTTTTGACGGAATTTGAAAAAGACCAGCGAGTTTCCGTTAAAGCGGTAGTCGATTTCTACGGACCTTGCGATCTTCTCCAGATGAGCAAATATCCGTCCAAAATCGATCACGATGCGCCGGGTGGACCCGCATCCTTGCTGATGGGCGGACCGATTCAGAACAAGAAGGAGAAAGCCGCCGCGGCGAATCCGATCGGGTATATTACCGCGGAGAAAAAACTGCCTCCTTTTCTCATTATGCACGGCGACCGGGACGAGGTCGTTCCTTTTAACCAGAGTGTGCTGCTGTATGAGGCACTGCGCCAAGCCGGCCAGGACGTTACCTTTTATAAAGTAAAAGGGGCGGGGCACGGTCCCGGTTTCTGGACCCCCGAAGTGCTCGGGGTTGTGGGCGATTTTCTGAGAGCCAATTTGTAGAGCTAATGTCATAATGCCGACAATTAAACCGGGAGGGACAATATGCTGGCGGAAAAATTAGGGTACCGGGCGGATGAACGCATTCTGATCATAAACGCGGACGATTTCGGCATGTGCAGCAGTACGAACCGCGCTATTTCTTCCCTTCTGGAAGAAGGAGTCATCACGTCAACTTCGCTGATGGTACCTTGTCCCTGGATGAAGCAGGCTGCCGCTATCGCGGGCAGACATCCGGAGTTTGATGTGGGTCTGCATCTTACGCTGACAAGCGAGTGGGAGCAGTATAAATGGGGGCCGCTGACGAGGGCCGGGGAAAAGCGTCCTTTCGAGGACGAATACGGGCATTTCCGGAACGATAACCGGTCCGTCGTTCTTACGGACCCTGAACTTATCGAGCGGGAGTGTACCGCCCAGATCGAAACCGCTCTGAAGCTGGGGGTAGATCTTACCCACTTGGACAATCATATGGCCAGCCTTCACGGAGCGATGGGGGCTGACCGGCATTTCGTCGACCTCCTTATCGGGCTCTGTGTCCGGTATAAGCTGCCGCTGCGGCTGCCGAGGCATCCGTTCCCGATGTTCCCTCATGACGAGGCTCTGATAGAACTGGCGGATTCGCGCGGGGTTATTTTTCCCGATTATCTCGAAGGTCTGCCGTTCGCGCCGGAACCTGGAGAAGACTCGAATCCGGTCAAAACGAATGCGGTCCGCATATTGCGGAATTTGCAGCCGGGTGTGACGGAGCTGATTTTCCATCCTTCTCTCGAAACCGACGAGTTAAAAGAAATTACGGACACTTGGCCTGTGCGTCAAAAAGAGTACGAAGTTTTTCGGGACCCCGAAATCCGGCAGGTTATGGAGGAAGAGAATATCAAGCTGATTAACTGGCGTAATTTACGCGATTTGCAGCGAAATAATTAGGCGAATCGTATGGAGATTGTACCGCCTAAGCGCAAAAAGGCTGATCGTACCGTAACCGGGGCGGTCAGTTTTTTGCTTGAGGAGGCGATATAATCATGCATTTTTTCAAGTCCATACGCTTAAATTACCTTCCTCAAAAAATAGTCACTTCCTTCGCAAATTCACTTTATCACAGGCCTTGAGGCGTCGACAAAACTCCTCGCGGGGTCTGTGTTTTTTTCTTTTATTGAGTTTTCTCCGATCCGGGTAATGTATGGCATAACGTAATTCGGCGATTGCCGTACAAAAAGGAAAGGGGGAGAGGAACATGTACCTTCAAAGCCGTTTTTTCCGCATATGCCTGGGAATTATCTCGGTGCTTCTGATTATTCTGCTTTTCAGCAAGATCAGTTTCGTGTTCAATCCCTTGATCACGATGATCAATATTTTGATCGTTCCGTTTATGATGGCGGGCTTCTTCTATTATCTGCTCCGTCCCGTGATCCATTATTTAACGACCCGGAAACTGAATAAAGTTTTGTCTATTCTCCTGGTGTATTTTGTACTGGGTGCGATTACCGTCGTTTTCGTAGCGGGCGTATGGCCGACGCTGCAGCATCAGGTGGAGAATTTCGTGAACGGGGTTCCCGGCCTGATTGAAAATTTCAAGCATCAGATAGCCAGGCTGCAGCAGAACCGGATGTTCTCCATGTTTGCGGGAAGCGAATCGGATCTGTCTACGAAGCTTTCGGACTATTTGAACCGGGGGATTACGGCGGCTTCCGATTATGTGTCCAATGTGGTTGCGATTTTGACGAATTTCATAATCATTATTGCGACGGTGCCGATCATTCTGTATTACATGCTGAAGGAAAGCGAGCATATCCCGTCCTCGATTCTGACAGTCATTCCAAGGCGCTACCGCCGGGACGGGAAGGAAGTGCTGGCCCAGATCGATTCCGCGCTCAGCGGGTTTATCGTGGGTCGCGTCATCATCACCTGTTTGCTGGGTGTCATGCTGTACATAGGCTTTCTGATTATCGATCTTCCCTACTCGCTTCTGCTGGCCATTGCGGCAACGATCTTGAATATCATCCCGTACATCGGGCCTATTCTCGGCGCTATTCCGACGATTATCGTCGCTTTTACCGTTTCCCCCGCCATGGTAGCCTGGGTGCTGATCGTGACGGTTATCGCGCAGCAAATCGAAGGAAACCTGCTTTCTCCTCACATTTACGGGAAAAGACTCGATATACATCCTTTGACGACTGTGATCCTGCTGCTGGTCGCCGGGGATATCGCGGGAATACTTGGCGTTATTTTGGCGATACCCGCGTATATAGTGCTTAAAATTATTATCGTGCGCATTTATTCGCTGTTTCTCGCGGAGAAAGTGGAGGAGCTCGTGGAATAGAAGCCGCTAGTCCGAAAAAAAAGGCTGCCGGCGGGCAGTCTTTTTCTTTAGGGAAGAGAGGTGGTAAAATTTAATCGAGGAGGGGATTGTTCATGCAAAACGTGCTTATTTTGGGCGGGACGCGTTTTTTCGGTAAAAAGCTTACCGCGAATCTGCTCCGCAGCGGAACTGATGTAACGATTCTGACCCGGGGGAATGCTTCCGATTCGTTCGGACCCGCCGTCAAAAGACTTCATGCCGACCGCACGGATGCGGCAGCGCTGCGTCAGGCGGTCGGATCCGTAGACTATGACGTGGTGTACGATAACATTTGTTACACGCCTCAAGATGCGGAAGCCGCTGTCCGGTTGTTTGACGGCCGGGCCGGCCGTTATATTGTGACATCATCGAAGAGCGTCTATCCCTATGGCGGCCCCCGCAAAACGGAAAACGATTTCGATCCTTACGGTTACCCGCTGCCGTCCGAATACCCGGACAAGCCGGATTACGCGGAAGGCAAGCGGCTTGTGGAAGCGGTGTTGTTCCGGAATGCGGCTTTTCCTGCGGCGGCCGTGCGGTTCCCCATCGTGCTCGGACCCGATGATTATACGCGCAGGCTTCATTTTCATATCGGGCATATCAAGCAGGGACTTCCGCTCGGTATTCCGAACCCGGATGCGCTCCTGACTTTCATCGATTCGGATGAGGCCGCTTCTTTCCTGGGCTGGCTTGGAACTTCCAAGCTGGAAGGACCCGTGAACGCCTGCTCCAAGGGAGAGACTACGCCGGGTAAAATCGTCTCCCTGATCGAAGAAGCTTTGAACAAGCAAGCGCATGTTACGGACAAAACGGACGAAGATCACATGTCCCCGTTCGGCGTACCGGAATCCTGGTACATGGACACCTCCAAAGCCGAAGCCGCGGGCTATACGTTCCGCCGCCTGGACGACTGGCTGCCGGACTTGATCCGCAACCTTGCCGGGGAGGACTAGAAGCGGTGTAATGTGGAGGATGACCGTCCACCTGGAGGAGGAACGCTTGCTTGGGATTGCAGGCGGCAATATACGGGTGAAGATAGCTGCCCTTTGGGTTACGGAATTGCAAAAAGCACGCTCGTATAACGGAGTGTGCTTTTTTTGTGCGGCTAAAATCAGATGCGGCGCATCTTAGTATTAAAAACTTGCTGTCCGCTCGTCTGCCGATCCTTTCGGATGCGGGCGGGCCGCGGATTTTCCTTTACCTTTATAAAGGGACATAAATAAGCATAAACCCGCTACGAACGCGAATTTCTGGTAATGGAGAATAAGGAAATCCGTCATTGGCATAGGCATGGCAAATATAAGAAGCGGGTAAAAGCTCAAGAGAAGAAACACAAGAAATACCGTAAAAAACAAGCTCCGGTGCACAGTCAACTGACTGGTCAGGAAAAGGGTGCCGCTGCAAACCCCCGTCAGCATGTACAACAAAATTTTGATGCCGCTGAGCAACAGCATGACTGAAAATGTAGATTGGATACTTTTCGCATCCAGAAACCGTTCCAGTTGTATGATCCCGTAAAAAATAATCGCAGCCCCGAGCAGCCAAATAAAAATAAACGCCGTTCTGTTTAATCGCATAGAAAGAAATCCTCCTTGAATTCGTAAGGTTAAATTTACCATATTATTTGTAATTTTGGTAGGGAAGCTGTTCGGCCGATTGACATGCTGCTATGAAGAGGTATGTTCCACTTGCCAAACCAATTACTGTTGTATATTATAGACATTGTAGATCCATAATAAATAGAAATGAATAGGAACGTTAATCTTCGTTCATTTTTAATCAAGCACCGAAAGGAGGCGCAGCCGAATCATGCAATTTTCCAAAAGTACCGGGTACGCTCTGCATGCATTGATTCATTTGGCTCATACGAAACGCGGCCGCAACGTAGGCATTAAGGAATTATCGGCCTGGCTCGGCGTATCCGAAAGCTACTTGTCCAAAATTATGTCCAAGCTTCGGCAGGACGGTATCGTCCGTGCAGTACCGGGAGCGAGCGGCGGTTATGAGCTTGCGCGGGAGACCGACAAAATCTCTTTTTTTGATGTGATTCAGGTGATCGAAGGACGCCAGCATATGTATGAATGTTTCAAAATCAGCGAAGAGCATCACCCGATGTTTTTTGAATCGGAGGTTTTGGAGCCTGAATCGCCGGACGGTACGGGCGGCAGAGAATGTCTGGTTAAAAAAGTGATGATGGGTGCCGAAAAGCATCTGAACGATTATTTAAGGCATCACACGATCCAGTCTGTCCTTGACTCGGCTTCCGCGGGAAGCGTCGAAGGCATGCACAAGAAGGTGTAACCTTCTTGCACCCTAATTATAGACATTAAAGATCCGCGAGGAGGATAATATGAAGCAGCAAATCGATGTAGGCATTATCGGCGGGGGGCCGGCGGGATTGAATGCGGCCCTCGTGCTCGGCAGAGCAAGAAAAAGCGTGGTCGTGATCGACGAAGAGCGTCCGCGCAACAGGGTTACCCGCGAGTCACACGGCTTTCTGACCCGGGATGGCATTAGTCCCGCAGAATTCCGCCGCATTGCGAGGGAACAAATAGGGGCGTACCCTTCCGTCTCTTTCGCTGCGGACGCGGCGGAAGCCGTCACGGGATCGGACGGTAATTTTCAAATCACGACCCGTCAGGGAAAGGTCTACCGGTGTAAAAAACTTCTTTTCGCCACGGGTAAAAAGGACCTTCCGGTCGATATTAACGGCCTGGCGGACGTTTACGGCAAAAGCGCGTTCGTCTGTCCTTACTGCGACGGGTGGGAACTGAGGGACCAGCCCCTGGTGCTGATCGTCAAGGGAGGGGCCGCGATGCATTCGGCCCGTACGATTTCCGGCTGGTCCGCGCGGACGACGATCTGTACCAACGGTCCCGATGAGCTCACGGAAGAACAGCGTGAAGAGCTTAAAGCGCATCATGTGCCAGTTTACGATTCGCCCATTGTGCGTATTGAGTCAAGCGGCGGCATGGTGGAAAGGGTTGTGCTCCAGGATGGCAGCGCCATCTCATGCAAAGGAATTTTCTTCGCGCCTAAACTGGCCGCCGGTTCGGAACTTCCGCGTGAGATCGGCTGCCGTATGACGGAAGGGGGAACCGTCGCGGCCGATCCTTTCGGCAAAACGAACGTGCCGGGAGTCTTTTCTGCCGGTGATTCCGCAACCGAAATGTATCAGGTGGTCACGGCCGCTTCTCTCGGATCCCTTGCCGCCGTCGGCATAAACACGGAGCTGCTTGCGGAAGCGTGGGGCAACCGGGCCTAGCGGGAGCTTTTGCGAGTTCTTTGTTGCGGCGGGTCATAAGGGACCGCAGGTCTCTTGCCTTGCACCTTTTTATATTTAAACCAAACACAGCGGCTCTTTGAGGCCGCTTTTTTATTGGAAACATTAGGATCTTATATTGACTGTACGGTCAGCATCCGGTAAAATTTTATTAACCGATCGGTTAGTATGGCAGAAGGAGGGCGCCGGTTGCCTTTACAACTTTACGAAAGAAACGAGATCTTCGAGGCTTGCCTTTCCGTTTTCGCGCGTCACGGGTATAAAGACACTTCGACCGGTATGCTGGCGGAGGCGGCGGGAATTTCCAAGGCGTTGATTTTTCACCATTTCAAAAGCAAAAAACTGCTGTATCTCAGCTTGGTAGATCACTGTTTCGATAAGGCGCGGGAAGAACTCCGGTTGGAGGCTGTTCCGGACTACGGTGATTTTTTTGAAGCGATTGAGACACACAGCCGCAAAAAGCTTGATTATTTCCGGAAGCATCCGAAGGATATTCAACTGATTTACGAGGTTTATTATCAAACCCCGGAAGAGCTGAAAGAGGAGATCGACAAGAAATACGGGTACGTACTAGCCTCCAAGAATGAGGTGTGGGAGCGGTTGTTTGAGAAGGTGTCTCTCCGGGAGGGAGTGGACCGTAAGCAGGCATTTGAGCTGGTCATCATTACTCTGGAGCATTTCGAGAACAAGTTCGTAACGGAAGTTACCGATCTGAGCGCCATCGACGACCGTTATATCGAAAACCTGTTTACGAAGATGAATGAATTCTGCACCATGATCCGTCATGGCATCGCGCAGGACCGCGCCTAATTGCTGCAGCACGAGATTTTCGCATAAACGTCAGCCGTTTTTCCGCTTATTCGCTTTTTGAGAAGAAGGGAGTAAACTCATGGAAAAAATTACGGGCGGCGATTTAAATTCGCCGGAAACGATGCGTGATGTTGCCGCGTTCTATAAGCGGCTGGCCGCACAGAAGGAACCGCTTCTCCGTCTCGATGATTTTTACGGGATGGGAGGGGCCTGGATCGCTTTTCGTCACGAAGATGTGGCCGCGATGCTGAAAGATCCCCGGTTGGTCAAGGATATGAGGAAATACGTGCCGCAGAACGAACCTGACGAAGCCGGGGCAAGCACGTATGTGGGCAAACTGTTTGAATGGCTGAGGAACATGCCGAATATGCTTACGGCCGATCCGCCCGATCATACCCGGCTGCGCAGGCTGGCTTCGAAAGCTTTTACGCCCCAGATGATCGAGGGCATGCGTCCGCGCATCCAGCAGATCGCCGACGAGCTTCTGGATGCCGTTCAGGATCGGGGGCAAATGGATCTGGTTACGGATTTCGCTTATCCGCTGCCCATTACTGTCATTTCGGAGATTCTGGGGATTCCGGCGGCCGACCGAAGCCGATTCCGGGGCTGGACTCAGAAGCTCCTGCAAGCCGCAACGGACCCGAGTCAAGGTTCCGCGGTGGAAGAGGCGCTGGATGAGTTCATCAGGTATATCCGTACGCTGCTGGACACAAAGCGCCGCAATCCCGGCGAAGACGTCACAAGCGGCCTCGTCCAGGCATACGAACAGGGAGACAAGCTGAGCGAGAACGAGCTTCTCTCCACAGTCTGGCTGCTTATCATCGCGGGTCATGAAACGACGGTCAACCTGATCGGCAACGGCGTGCTCGCGCTGCTGCAGCATCCCGGACAAATGCGTCTGCTCCGGGAAACGCCTTCTCTTCTTCCGAACGCTGTAGAAGAGCTGCTGCGTATGGAGGGTCCCATTGTCATCGCCAGCCGGTTTGCCGGGGAGGACATCGCCATGCACGGCAAAGTCATCCGCGAAGGTGAGATCGTGCTGCTGGCTCTGGCCGCCGCCAATCTGGACCCGGAGAAATTTTCGGATTCCTACAAGCTTGATATCACCCGCGAAGAAAACGAACATCTTGCTTTCGGCAAAGGGATCCACCACTGCCTCGGTGCGCCGCTTGCCCGAATGGAAGGAGAGATCGCTTTCGGCACGCTTTTGCGGCGCCTGCCGGACCTGCGTCTGGCGGTCGAACCGGAGAAGCTGACTTATAACCACGGAAAATTGCGCTCACTTACCAGTCTGCCTGTTCTTTTTTAACGCCTTAATATCAGTTAGAGCGTGGTATAGTTAGCCGGATCGCGTGCTTGACCGGTATCCTCGTATAATTTACGGTGGCATTGTAGCTCTGGCAAATGCTTTGGCGAATTGTAAACAAGTAGGCCCCATCCTATTGGAAGGGGCTTTATTTGTTACCTAATGTATGGAGCGCTGATCTACTCCTCTTTACTTCCTCCAGCCGCCCAAGCACAAGTATCCAAACTCTATAACGACACCAAAGTTCCCAAGTATTACAAAGGAAAAGCCATCAAGGAGAAGACCGCATCCTTAAATCGTTTTAACCCCGCACGCAGCTCTTTTTCATTCAAATAAGAATAGCTGATCCGCACCCGGGATCCCGACTCTCTGAGCGGATCGCAGATCGTACCCGGAACAAAGGTGAGGGACTGCTCCATGCAGCGGCTGAGCAGACGGTCCATCGGTACCGAAGCCGGCAGTTCCACCCACAGATTAAAGCCGCCGGCAGGGCTGGTCCAGCTCCAGCCCGTTCCGGCCAATTCATCTTCCATGATGTCTTTGCGCACGGCAAGGGCAATTCTCAGTTTCTCCAGATGCTGCTGCATCCGGTCCGAGAAGAAATAATGCAGAAAAATTTTCTGATTGAGAAGGGGAGCTCCGCTGTCGGATAACGATTTGGCCCGGATGAGGAAGGTCATCAACGACGGACGGCAGGCCACAACGGCTATGCTTAATCCCGGAGCGATATACTTGCTGAAACTGCGGAGATAGATGACGTAGCCAGCGGTGTCGTAGGCAAAGAGCGGGAGGGGAGGCTCATCGCCGAAATAAATATCGCGGCACGGATCGTCCTCGATCAGCAGGCACTTATAGGTTTCCGCCAGCTCGACCAATTTTTTGCGCTGTTCGGCCGGTACGGTGAAACCCGTCGGGTTGTGAAAGGTGGGGTTGAGGTAGAACAGGCGCGGCCTGCAGGTCCGCATGAGAGTTTCCACCTGCTCCATATCGTAACCGGACGGATAAATATCGACCGGTATGATCCGGGCGCCCTGCCGGCTGAAAACATCTATGGCCGGACTATAAGTCGGCCGCTCCAGCATAACGGCATCCCTCGGCTTTACGAGGACTCTGGCGACCAGATCGATCGCTTCCTGGGAACCGGAAGTGATCAGCAGTTCATCGGGAGACACGAAGAAACGGCTGGCTTTCGAGAAATAATCGCGAAGAGCTTCCCGCAGCTCCTGATCCCCCTGAACGGTCGAGTAGGTACCAAGCACTTTCGGATACAGATCGAACACCTTTTTTACATATTCCGACAAGTACAAATTCGGCAGCAGATTAGGATCGAGCAGCGCTTTGGAAAATTGATAGTCCGCCTGCACTTGATGAATTTCCGAAAGGTGGCTTTCGTGCACATACGCGGAAACGATCGGATCGTTCGAAGGACCCAGAAGCGACCGGCTGCCGGGATGAACATAGTACCCCGATTTGTCTTTTACATACACGTCTTCACTGCTCTTCAGCAGCTGGTAAGCCTTGAAAACGGTCAGCCGGTGAACCCGGAACTCCGCCGCCAGCGACCGGATCGAAGGAAGCTTGTCATGCGCTTTCCATTCCCCGCGTCTTATCCTTTCCAGCAGATAATTGTAAATTTGTTCGAACAGTTTATCCGAGTGGACGTTCGGACGATTTTCTTTTTCCACCCTGCATCGCTCATTTCTTCGGTTTTCGTTTTCACCAGTATAGCCGATTTCGGCGTTAATCTGTTCTGTACTTTGAAATCTGTTCTGTTCTTTCCCCTTTATACTGGGGGAAAAGGAGGAATGGATATGATCCCGCTCAACTATATCCTGATGTGTTTAATTTTCGGGACAACTTTTTTGGCCATCAAAGTGGGGATCGACGCAGGAGCGTCACCTTTCTTCTCGGCCGGAATCCGGTTTTTTCTTGCCGGTGTAATTCTGTTTATTGCCATGGTCGTACAAAAGAAAGCGAAAATCTCGCTTCTGCTCCGCAAAGAGATGGTGCTGACCGGCTTCGCGCTTACTTTCGGCGTTTTCGCCAGCCTCTACTGGGCGGAGCAGTATGTAAGCTCCGGAATCGCCGCCGTACTATCGGCAACGGCTCCGCTTATGATTATGCTGCTTCAGACGGCCATGATCAGGCAGAGCATGTCCGCGTCGTCCTGGGCAGGCTGTCTGGTGGGATTCGCGGGTGTGATTATTCTGCTTGTACCCGGCATGACTGTCGCTTTCAGCGCGGTTTGGGCGGCGGGATGCATCGCGGTTTTAGCGGGGCAGATCTTTTATTCGGCGGGGACGGTGTACTCCAGGCGGGTTATCCGGAGATTTTCGGATACGTCTCCGATTGCGCTGAATGCGGCCCAAATGCTGCACGGGGGAGTCATGCTCCTGCTGTTGTCGCTGTTCACGGAGCAAATTCATCCGGAAGCGCTGTTAGTTCCGGAAGCCGCTTTTTCACTGCTGTATCTCGTTGTCTTCGGCTCGATGATGGGGCACACCATATTTTACTGGCTTGTAGCCAAGACGAATCCCGTCTTTCCGTCCACCTGGCTTTATGTTTCTCCGCTGATCGCCCTCGGCCTGGGAGTTTATCTTTACGGTGAACCTTTCTCGTTGTTATCACTTCTGGGGGGAGTCACTATTATCGCGGGCATTTTCCTGATCAATCTCAAGAGCCTGCGGCAGCTCGCGGGCAGCCGGACTAATCTGGCTGAATGAAGTTAGCGGGCGGGAGGACTTTCGGATGAAAGCCGGCGGATCATTCGGTATGGAAATGTTCATAAATATGTCACTTATGCGGAGCCTTCCGTTGTCCCTATAATAACAAAGGTAAACAGAGAGGATGATGGAAGTGCCGACAACGAAGAAAGAACATGTTTATTTCGGGTTGATGATGTGCTGCGGGATGGTCGTGGGTATGATGTCTTATAATTTAATTAGGACTGGCCTCATCGGCACGATATCCTGGCAAGGAATACTGCTTCAATTCGTACTTTGCTTTATTACCGCGTTTCTTGTGGAATCGTTTGTCGTAGGCCCCGTGGCGAAGAAAATCGCTTTCTCGCTGCCTTTTGACAAGTCGAAGCAGATACTGGTCATTTTGTCCATGTCCGTCTGTATGGTAACCGGAATGGTTCTGGTTATGTCGGTGTACGGACTGGCGACGTCTTACTTCATGAATCCCCCGGCGGGACAATCATTGCTGGGCAGCTATTTTACGACGGCAGGTAAAAATTTTATATTTGCTCTGCCTCTACAGCTTCTTGTTGTGGGTCCGATTGCCCGTTATTTGTTTAAAAGATTCATTAAAAGCGAAAAAATGGGGGTATCCTTAACCTGATTTTACGTATTTTCGATTATTTGACGGAATATGACCAAATCTCCGTAGAAAAAAAGATTGACACAGTTATATGAATCTGTTACCTTGAAGGTAATTTCATACCCTTCAAAGGGGAGTAGCTTATACATGCTTAGTCGTCATTACGTGGCTTTATCGCCTCCGGCTTTGCATGCGACGTAAGAACGATCACGTTGTTAGCGAGACCTTTGCCTTACGGCATCGGTCTTTTATTTTGGGAAAAACAGCAGCCTTTGCCGGCCAACCGGTGAAGGCTGTTTTTATTTTGCCCTATTTCGGGGGAGGGAGGAAAAGCGGCGCGAGCTTTCAAGGGAATTTTTTTACCGCAGCATCAGATTATATGAGGAGGTAGATCAGCCCCATGTTAATTTCTTCATCCGCCCGGCTGAACGAGAAGGCGCTCGATATTGCGGCCGCCAGGCATCAGGCGATTCTGAGCAATCTTGCGAACGCGGATACGCCCGGTTACAAGAGCCGGTTTGTTTCTTTCGAAGAGGAACTGAGGAAAGCGACGGAAGGAACGGCTTCTTTGGAAGGAACCGTGACCCACAAGCGGCATTTCAAAATTCCGGGCTCCGGAGAATCGGACCCCATTAAAACCTCGATTCTCGGCCCGTATGCTTTTAACACTAACGGAAATAGTGTCGATGTGGATTACGAAATGTCCTTAATGGCTAAAAACCAGCTTGCCTACTCGGTTTTCGCCGAAAGGGTGAGCGGTCATTACAAGAAAATGAACGGGCTGCTCAGAAACTTGAAATAACACGCCCGGCGTAAATTCAACCTACCATAAAATTGCAGGAGGATAACGTATGGATGTTTCTCTAATTCTCGAATACGGCTGGGTACTGCTTGTGCTTGTCGGCTTGGAAGGTCTGCTTGCGGCGGACAATGCTCTCGTGCTCGCCATCATGGTCAAACATTTGCCCGATCAAGAAAGAAAAAGGGCGCTGTTTTACGGATTGGCCGGCGCTTTCGTCTTCCGCTTTCTGTCGCTGTTCATCATTTCTTTTCTCGTTGACGTCTGGCAGGTTCAAGCCATCGGCGCGGTGTATCTGATCTTCATCGCGCTCAATCATATTTTCCGTAAAGTTCTGGTCAAGAAGAGTGAAAACGGAAGTGCAAAAGAAAAACCGGCCAAAACGGGCTCTTCCTTCTGGGCGACCGTTTTCAAGGTGGAGCTGGCCGACATCGCTTTTGCGGTCGATTCTATTCTAGCGGCTGTCGCCCTGGCGGTGGCGCTGCCGGAAAGCGGGCTGCCGAGAGTCGGGGGGATGGACGGGGGACAATTTTTTATCGTCTTTGCGGGGGGACTCATCGGGTTGATCATTATGCGTTTTGCCGCCTCCTACTTCGTGAATCTGCTCAACCGGAGGCCCGGCCTTGAGATCGCCGCATTCGTCATCGTGGGCTGGGTGGGAGTGAAGCTGATCGTCTATACGCTCTCGCATCCCGCGCTTGCCGTCCTGCCCGAAGGATTTGCGAAGCTGCCGGCTTGGAAATATACGTTTTACGGCGTTCTGGTTCTTATCGCCTTGTGCGGCTGGTTTCTGTCGAAAGAAAAAAAGGAGACGGCGGTCTGACAACGGCGTGCCTTTATCCGCGGATCTAAGTAGATACGGGAGGAGAGATGTAAATGGAGCAGTGGATTACCGAAACGATGGGAACATTCGGGTATTTCGGCATCTTCCTGCTGATCGCGCTGGAAAACTTGTTTCCTCCGATTCCTTCGGAGGTTATCCTGACCTTGGGCGGGTTCATGACGACCACGTCCGCATTGACGGCAGCCGGCGTTATAGCGGCCGCAACCGCCGGTTCCGTGCTGGGTGCCGTCTGTCTGTACGGAGCCGGAAAGCTGATGTCAATGGAACGCCTGAAATCGGTAGTTGCCCGGTATGGGGGGATTTTCCGGCTGAAACCGGACGATATCGAAAAAGCGGGCTCCTGGTTTGACAAGTATGGTGTATGGGCCGTGTTTCTCGGGCGGCTTGTGCCCCTGATCCGCAGTCTGATTTCCATCCCTGCGGGAAGTGCCGGAATGAGCTTCGTTCCTTTCCTGCTTCTCACTACGGCGGGATCGCTTGTCTGGAACAGCGTTCTCGTCTATGTCGGCGCGGCCGTGGGAGCATCCTGGGAGACGATTGTGGGCTACATGGACATCTATTCGTCCGTTATTTACACGGGACTGGGTCTGTCCATCGTGCTTGTCGGTTTTTTCTACGTGCGAAGGCGGATCGTAAAAAACGATCCCGGGAAAGAATCGGCGGAGATCCGAACCGATAAATAACGGACAAGCTTAGGATGACTTTGGGATGACTAATGAGACTTGTGCCGGGCAAAGAGTGAAAAACAAACCGTTCCCGTTCCGGCTGGATACGAAAGACGGTCAAAAGGGGTGCCCGCAAATTTCGCGGGCACCCCTTCCGTTTGAGGCCGTACTATTCATTCCCCCTTTGAATTGTTGCATCGAGACCGGCGGCTTCTGAATTCAGCAGCACGCTCACACCTTCTTTCGGCTGAATAACTTTCCCTTCGACGACAACATGGAGCCGGCCGGTAACGGGATCGATAACGAGTCCGTGTACAAGAACCGATTCCGGGAACAGGGGATGCGAGCGGATCATGGAGACACTGTTGGCGATGCTTTCTTCCATGCTGGAAAATCCGGACAACCATCCGTTCAGATCAATGCCCGCTTCGGACAGCGTCCGCATATAAGGATCCGGGTCACTGAAGCCCCGGGCGCATTCGATATCGTCGTCGCTTCTTAAATTCGCTATCCTGCAATCGCGATGACCGATCACAAATAATTCTTTGGCCTTCGATTCGCAAATGGCAAGCAGAATGCTTCTCAGCACACTTCCCGACGGATGAGACACGACAGCGCCGGCGTTTTTGATGACTTTGACATCTTCATTTCGGATTCCGAGCGCTCTGGGCAGAAGTTCGGGGCTTGGAATGTCCATACAAGTAAGAATCACCATCTGTGTATCCGGGTAAGAGGACGCCGGCAAAGGGAGGGTCTGTTTCTCCTTCAGGAAAATCCGGTTGCGAGCGAGTACTTCATTCAGGCTTGACATGCAAAACACCTCCTTTCTTTTGTGATCTAAATTACCAAAATTAGTAAAATTACATCCTAATGTTAATTTGACGTTGGGTATTCGTAAATAATAAAAATCAACGAAAAATGATACATATCAATTTAACCCTCGCATTTTACCGAAAATTGATTCATTTTACGGATGTATAAAAAAATATCCCCGATGTGTATGGCCGAAATCCTTGTGCGTGAAGTACGTTTATGAGGTCGATTTCCTGACCCGGATGAATTACGGCATCCTCTCTCACCATAAAAAATCGATGATGTGCTGAAAGTGCCGGCATGAGGTTTGGCTCATTCATCTATCGGACAGAACGCGCTTTATCCCCAGCCGGTTATCGGGCAAAGTCAGCATGATTCCGTGCTTTTTTCGCTGGTCTGAGGTAATCTTAAGGTATACGAATCAGGGGAGGGGCCGGGATGAACGAACCGGGAATCGTCACGTTAAACAACGAGAATATCAGCGGGGAACATATTTGCTGTGCCATATCCGATAAGAAATGCGCCGACGGAGTGACGCTGAAAAAGGAATGGCTCCAGCAGCGCTTTCAGGAAGGTCTGCGTTTTAAAAAGCTGGACGTCCGGCAAAAGGTATTCATCGAATATATTCCGGCGGAATACGCCTGGTGCCCGGTGGAAGCTCCCGGTTACATCTACATAAACTGCTTCTGGGTAGCAGGTTCTTACAAAGGAAAAGGGTACGGTAAAAAGCTTCTCAGGGAATGCCTGGAAGAAGCGGGGGCGGAAAATGGCGCGATTGCGGTAACAAGCCGGACCAAACGGCCCTATTTGTCCGACAAATCTTTTTTTGTCCGCAACGGATTCCAGGTGTGCGATCAGGCGCCCCCTTATTTCGAGTTGGTCGCGCTGAAGTTCAAGGAAGACGCACCGTCTCCGAAATTCAAAACAACCGTCCATGAGCAGAAAGTAGACGTTGTAAAAGGATTTCAGGTTCTGTACACCGCCCAATGCCCCTATACGGACCATTATGTCGGCGAACTTGCGGATTGTGCCCGAGAGCGCTCCATTCCTGTCGAAATCAGGAGAATCGAGTCTACCGAGGAAGCGCAATCCGCGCCGACGCCCTACACCAGTTACAGTTTGTTTTATAACGGTCATTTTATCACACACGAAATTTTGACCCGGAGCAAGTTCGCTAAACAAATAGACGGCTGGATAGAAACGTACGGGTTGCCGGACGCCTGATAAATTTGGTGTATTTGTGCGTGGGGACGAACTGGCAGAGAAGAAAAAGCTTCGGTAATTCGAGTGCGGAGGTTGAAAGATGAAAGAAAAATATGTGTTTCGTTAAGTCCGCGGACCTCCGGGTATCCGTTTGTTCTTCATGCTTTTACGGTGATAAAACAAACATTCGGGAGGCTGAACATGGATATTAGGATTTGTGCATTAACCGCAGATGATAAGCTGGGGACCATGGAAGTGGACGGGAGTTTTATCGTCGATTCCGAACTTGCACTTACTATGGAGAACGGCCGGATCGGCTATACGGTTGCAGAAGTGCCCCGTTATACGAAAAGATATCCCGGCGAACCGGACGAAACAGGGGAGGACGGCGGGTATGCAAGCTATATCGGCAATCCCGATAAAGTCATGTACTTGGCGTGGGCGGAAGACCGGATCGTCGGCCAGATTATGCTGATGAAAAACTGGAACGCCTACGCTTACGTCGAAGACATCAAAGTCGCTCCTGCATACCGTAAATTCGGTATCGGCCGTAAGCTGATTGATGAGGCCAAGGACTGGGCCAAGTCAGGGGGAATGCCCGGAATCATGCTGGAGACGCAGAACAACAATGTCCGGGCTTGCAAGTTTTATGAAAGCTGCGGTTTTGTTCTGGGAGGATTCGATTCCTGTCTGTACAAAGGTCTCGACAAACAAAGTCAGGAAGTTGCGCTGTACTGGTATTTGATGTTCGATTAAGCTTATGCCTTCATAAATCGTATTTTGCGGTTTAGCGGAGGCATTTTTTCAGATTGGATGGATGGGCCGTCGATGAACATAAACAAACAGTCATCAGTGGAAACGGAAAAAAGTGAACGAGTAAAATCCCGGAAGGAGGAGGTGATTTTCCTCCTTCCGTCCGCTTGACTGCAGCTTGATTTTCATGTAGATTGATAAAAATAATTATATGAAAAGCGTTGAACAAGGAAACGGAGTTCAGCGGTCGCCGCACAGAAATGAAACCCAAAGGCTGAAAGGTTTCACGAAACGATCGGACTCTGTCCCGCCTTGCCAGTTGTAACGGGACTCCATTGGAGATGCCAGATAACCGTTGCCGGGTTAAGCCGTTATCCGAATGAGGACCGCGCACGCCTGCACGGTTGAATTAGGGTGGTAACACGACACATTCGTCCCTGACGAATGTGTCTTTTTGTTTTTTTATGAGCTTTCATAAGGAGATTACCAAGGAGACGATAGCGATGAGACAAAGCCGATTATTGCTTAACACTTTACGGGAAGCGCCTGCTGATGCGGAAGTGATCAGCCATCAGCTTATGCTGCGGGCCGGATATATCCGGCAGCTGGCGGCTGGGATTTATACCTACCTGCCTCTTGGAAGAAGAGTTTTAAGGAAGGCGGAGCAAATCGTGCGTGAGGAGATGGATCGTGCGGGAGCCCAGGAGATGCTCATGTCGGTTTTGCAGCCGGCAGAACTGTGGAAAGAATCCGGAAGATACTCGGTATACGGCCCCGAATTAATGCGTCTTAACGACCGGCACGACCGTGAGTTTGCACTGGGCCCGACTCATGAGGAAGTTATCACTTCTCTCGTGAAAGGAGAAATAAGTTCATACCGCAAGCTGCCGGTCACGCTGTATCAGATTCAGACGAAATTCCGCGATGAGCGGCGTCCCCGATTCGGATTGCTGCGCGGACGCGAGTTTCTTATGAAAGACGCCTATTCGTTCGATACCGATTGGGAAGGACTTAATGAATCATATAGGAAGATGTATCAAGCTTACAACCGGATACTCACCCGGTGTGAAATAAATTTCCGTGCCGTTGAGGCCGATGCAGGTGCGATAGGCGGAGAAGGCGGCACTCACGAATTTATAGCCCTTGCCGATATCGGGGAAGATACGATTGCCGCATGCACTGTTTGTGAATATGCCGCTAATCTCGAACAAGCGGAATCCAAGGCCGTACGAATGGAGTCCAATGAACCACCCTCGGAGGAGAAGCCGATGAAATTTCATACGCCTGACATCCGCACGATCAGTCAGCTCGTTCAGTTTCTGGGCATTCGTCCTTCCGATATTATGAAAACGATTGTTTATGTAGCCGATAAAACGGCCATTGCAGTTGTCGTTAGAGGAGACCGAGAAGTAAACGAAATTAAGGTGCAAAATTTCCTTGGGGCCCACGATTTCTCCATTGCGGATGCAGCAACTGTTGAAGAAGCTGTGGGTGCACCGGTTGGTTTTGCCGGACCTTTCGGCATGCACATCCCTGTTCTGCTCGATGAAGAGGTTCTAGGAATGGCAAATGGAATCGCGGGTGCCAACGAAGCGGACTACCATTACGGAAATCTCAATCCTTTACGTGATTTAGCGAATTATGAAATCGGCGATTTCCGACAAGCTGCCGAAGGAGACGGTTGTCCGCGCTGTGCCGAAGGCGTATTGAAATTGTCGCGCGGTATTGAAGTCGGGCATGTATTTAAATTGGGAACGAAGTACAGCGATACAATGGGGGCGTCTTTTCTGGATGCGGCCGGCAAAAACGCCTCCATCATTATGGGGTGTTATGGAATAGGTGTTTCACGCATTCTTTCCTCTGTAATCGAGCAAAAACATGATGCGAACGGCATCATCTGGCCCTTCGCTTTGGCGCCTTATCAGGTTCATCTTATTCCGGTTTCAATCAAGGACGACGCTCAAGTGCGAATGGCGAATGACATGTACCGCCGCCTGCAAGAGAATGGGATAGAGGTGCTGATAGATGATAGAGACGAGCGTCCCGGCGTTAAATTCAAGGATTCGGATCTGATCGGGATTCCACTGCGAATTATAATTGGCAAAGACGCGGTACAGGGCAGGGTGGAGTTTATAGAACGCGGGAGCGGATTGAAACAAACCATCACCGTCGAAGCTGCTTGCGAGCGGATTTTCGAACGGGCCCGTTTAGCCAAACTGGCGGATTGACAAGACCGCAGGGGCGTTATAAAATAGCTCCAAATGAAAGGGAGTATTCCAGATGAACTGCTTGGGAACTGAAAAAAGATATCCAAAATGCCGCTCCGTACAATCGGATACAAACGATGAAACGTTGTCCGGAGCTTAATCGAGAAGCGAACCGCTTTTCATTCATCGGCTGATAGCTTTCGAATTTTGCGTGAAGATTTCATGCTTATTTGAGCTGCCGTCCGCCGGTTAAATTAAGGCTGCCGACAATCGTTTGTCTGCAGCCTTTTGTGATACCTTGTTCAGTTTCCGCTGAAGAATGTATTGCTGTATTTGCACGCAAAATACAGAAAGCAGAAGGTTTGTGCCGCACCGGCGCATTCTTTCTGCTTTTTTTTATGGAAAAAGGAGAGATAACCATGAGCTTGCTGGAAATTACGGGCATGTCCCACTCGTTCGGAGACAGAACGTTATATAAAAGGGTGGATTTCGAATTATTCAAAGGGGAGCATCTGGGTGTCGTCGGACAGAACGGTACCGGAAAAAGCACGCTTCTGAGCATCTTGACGGGAGAAATTATCCCCGATGAGGGAGCAGTACGCTGGCAGCCGAACGTCCGGATCGGTTATCTCGATCAATATGCGGTCATCGACGGAAGCTTGACGGTTATGGAATATTTAAAAACGGCTTTTGCCCCGCTGTACGAACTTGAAAGGAAGATGAACGCTCTCTATGAAGAGAGCGCAGGCACCGGGAAGGAAGAACTTCTGCTGAAAGCCGCGCGCTGTCAGGAAGAGCTGGAGAGACAAGATTTTTATGGAGTGGACAGCACCATCGGGAAAATCGTCAACGGGCTAGGGCTCAGCGCCATCGGGACAGAGCGACCCATTCACGAATGGAGCGGGGGGCAGCGGGCCAAGGCGATTCTGGCCAAACTGCTTCTGGAAAAACCGGATGTGCTCCTGCTCGACGAGCCGACGAATTTTCTCGATAAAGAGCATATCGGCTGGCTGGCAGATTATTTAATGTCATTAACTAATGCCTTCGTCGTTATCTCGCATGATGCTGCCTTTCTTGATAAAATCACAACCTGCATTTGCGATATCGAAGGCGAAACGATAAAAAAATACCCCGGTAAATATTCGGATTTTATCCGGCAGAAGCAGCATTTGCGTGAGGAGCATATCCGGCGGTACAATGCCCAGCAGAAAACGATTCAAAGGACGGAAGAGTATATCCGCAAAAATATGGCCGGAGTCAACTCCCGAATCGCGCGGGGCCGTAAAAAGCAGCTGGACAAAATCGAAAGGATCGCGGCGCCTGCTTTTGTCTCCAAGCCGACCATCCGCTTCAGGGAAGTGCCGCTTGGGGCGCAGGAAGCGCTCCGTGTAAACGGACTCGAAGTGGGATATGACGATCCGCTGCTGCCCAAGTTAACTTTTTCCGTCAGAAACGGGGAAAAGGTCGTTATTACGGGGTTTAACGGAATCGGCAAATCGACCTTGCTCAAAACGCTTACGGGAAAAATTCCGGCTATTTCCGGCGTATTCCGTTTTGCTGAACCGGTCAGAATCGGCTATTATGAGCAGGATTTAGTCTGGGAAAACGACGCGATAACACCCGTTCAGTTTTTGTCGGATTGCTATCCGCAGTTGACTAACAAAGAAATCCGGCGTCATTTGGCACAGTGCGGAGTCAACGAAACGAGAGCCTCCCAATCACTTCGCAGCTTGAGCGGAGGAGAGCAGTCGAAAGTGAAATTGTGCCGGCTGCAGCTTTCGTCCTGTAACCTGCTCATCATGGACGAACCGACCAACCACCTGGATGCGGAAGCGAAAGACGCTTTGCGCAGCGCTTTGATTCACTTCGGCGGCTGCCTCATTCTGGTGTCTCACGAACACAAATTTTACGAGGGGTGGGTGGACCGGGTACTCGAAATCGGGAAAGGGAAGCGCAAGTTCGAATAAGCCAGGGCGGTCTCGTCTCATCGTATAGGATTGTGTAACGGAGAAAAGCACAGGGAAAGCGGCCCGATTCGTTCGGCCTGAAATTCCCTGTGCTTTGTTATTTTATTCGTACTATAAAACAGGCGTAACCGTCCGATTACTGGATCGTTAAGGTTCGCTTATTTCGTTCTGCCGTTTTGCAGCCCCGCCGAAAACACAAGCGCGATAACCACGGCAGCGGCTATGACCAGAAAAGCGTCGGAGTACGGAGCGGCGTTCAGAACATAGAAGGGGTTCAGGGGACCATGCGCGTTTTCTTTACGAGCCGCCAGGAACGCTCCGATAACGGAAGCGCCTGTACCTGCCCCGAGGAATAAGGCCCCCTGGAATATCCCGAGCCCCGCGCCGACTTGCTCTTCTCCAAGCGTATTCGCAGCAGCGTTGTTCGCCGGCGAATTGGCAAAGGCGACGCCCAGACCCAGACCGAGCATACCGGTCGCGGCCAATAGAGGAGAACTCCCCGCTGCGAAAGTGGAAATAAACAAGAGCGAAATGCCCATAAGCGAAAGTCCCGCGATAACGGGAATTTTGGCTCCGATCCGGTCGGAAAGACGACCGGCCGCAGGAGAGAACACGGCCACAGCCGCTGCGCCCGGAAGCAGGACAAGTCCCGCTGCTGCTGGGGATAGACCGTTTACTTCAACAACGAGAAGCGGGACGTAGACAAGTGACGAGACGTAAGCGAACATCGTGAAGAAGCCGACCCATACGGCCGCCGAGTAGCTTTTATCGGCAAATAACGCAGGTGGAACGAAGGGTTGCTCCGCCGTGAAAATTCGCCGGATGAATGCGGCTGTCAGGAGACAAGCGCCCGATAGGCTGCCCCAGGAGGCTGGCGACCGGAATCCTTCCGTTTGTCCCTGTGTGACGCCGAAAAGGAATAAACCCGCCGCCAGGCCGAACAAAATACCGCCAAGAAGATCCAAACGGCTCTCTTTGAGGGTCTCGGTTCGGGAACCGCCAGGGAGCACATAAAGAGCACAGGGAACAAGTGCCAGCAGCAGTACAAGCGTGAGCCAGAAGAGAGAAGGCCAACCGAACACTTGGCCGACAAAACCTCCGAAAATCGGCCCGGCCGCCGTCCCGAGACCGATACTGCCCGCAAGGAGACCGAGTGCGGCGCCTCTGCTTCCGGACGGAAGAACTTGAGAGACCGCGATGACGGAAAGAACCGGGATGGCCGCTGAACCCGCCCCTTGCAGCATCCGGCCTCCTACCAGAATCGGAAGGGCAGGGGCGACCGCGCAGACGAGGCTTCCGGCGGCAAATATCAAGAGAGCAAGAGCATAAAGCTTCCGTATACTAAAAAAATCCGAAATGCGGCCATACAGCGGAACACCGATAGAGATTACAAGCAGAACTCCGCTCACTACCCAGCCGGCCCCGGCTTCGGAGGCTCCGAAATCTTTGCGGATAAGAGGAAGAACCGGGTTGACCATATCGGCTGTCATACAGGCAAGGAATAAAGAAAAAACGAGCACAAGCAGCAGGGGAAGCTGCCGAGTTCTTTTAAAATCAGTTTGAACGTTCATCTATTTTACCTCCTAAAATTTAATGGGGTTAATCTTAGGAGGGAATTCCCATGCTTTGTTAATCAAGACAGTCACCTCCCTTCAGAAGAGATGTATAAGCACGTAAATGAACACAAAAAAGACGCCCCAACAAACCGGCGCCAAGTCGCTGCATGTTAAATGGAAATCTGCTGGTTAATGACAAACGTTTTTCATTGTGCAGATTCCCTTACGCGAGGCAAAAAGCGTCCGGCGGCAGTTTCCATGAAGTTCACTTCAACGCTGAGCGAAAAAAGGCAGACGTATCCCGTCACTGCCCGATCACCGGATTTTTTGATTCTCTTTTTAACCGGAACGAAGATGGGGTTCATCGCTTTTTGCCTCCTTTCCTGCGTGATTGTCTCTAATTTTATGAGAAAAACTTTTGAAAATCAATATTGCTTACATAGAGCCCCGTTTCTTCACGCACTTCACGGACTATCGCTTCAGCAGGCGCCTCGCCGGGTTCAATGGCTCCTGCGGGCAGGCTCCATTTCTCGCCGTTTCCTTTGTTTTGCAATAAAACTTCTCCCGAATCATTCCGGACAATTCCCCCAAAAATCAATTTCTTTAAAGAGCGGGATTTAGTATGCTAGGAGATAAGACTTTACGGCAGGGGGGAATACTGGATGAACGACAAAGATGCTTTGAAAGAGGCATTTAAACGGGTCTCTTATCCGCTCGGCGGTAACGGGCAGCGGGAAGCCGGGGTATTGAAGCGGGTCTTCGACGAGGTAGAGGACACGCTGGAAAGCGACGTTTACGGAACCGGGAAGCTTATAGAAGAGTTTCAGAGTAAAATAGCGGCTTATCTCGGCAAGGAATCGGCCGTATTTTTCCCGAGCGGAACGATGGCCCAGCAAATTGCGCTAAGAATCTGGTGCGACGAGAAAGGGAGCAAGCGGGTTGCGTACCATCCGCTCTGTCACCTGGAAATTCACGAGGAAGACGGTTTGAAGGAGCTGCACCGCATTGAGCCGGTTTTGCTGGCGGATAAGAACAGGCTGATTACGCTTGCGGATATAAAGCAGTTAGGCGAGGAGGTCTCCTGCCTGCTCCTTGAACTGCCGCAACGGGAAATCGGCGGTCAACTGCCCGATTTCGAGGAGCTGGCGTCTATTTCCGCTTATTGTCGAGAAAAAGGTATAAAGCTCCATTTGGACGGAGCGAGGTTATTCGAAATTACGCCGTACTACCAAAAAACGGCGGCTGAAATAAGCGCGTTGTTTGACAGCGTGTACGTGTCTTTCTACAAAGGAATCGGAGGCATTGCGGGAGCCGTTCTGGCCGGAGACGGCGATTTTACAGAGCGCTCCAAAGTATGGAAGAGGCGCCACGGCGGCGATCTCATTAGTCTTTATCCGTATATTATTACATCGGATTATTATTTTGACCGGCGCATCGGCAGGATGGCACAGTATTACGCAGAAGCGAAGGAACTTGCGGGTTTCTTCAACGAATGTGAAGGAATACATACGCTGCCCGCGGTGCCGGTTTCCAACCTGTTTCATGTTCATTTCAACCTTGCGGAGACGGCGATCATTCCGGTTCTTATTGAAGTATATGAAGCCACCGGGGTGGGGCTGACTTCCTGGTTGCATGAACGTGAAGAAGAAACCTGCTATTTCGAAATCAGCATCGGCGACAAGTATGAGAACGTCCCGAAAGACAAGCTTCATGAAGCTTTCCGCCTGCTGAACGGGAAGCTGGAAGCGGCTATCTACATAGGAAAGAAGGCGCGCAATGAAACGGACCTTAGTCATCAGTGACATACATGGAGAAATAGACAAGTTCATAAGGCTGCTTGAGCAGACGGGCTACGATTGCCGGCAGGACCGGCTGATTTTGCTGGGCGATTATGTGGATAAAGGCCCCGATTCCAGACGAGTGGTGGAAAAGGTCATGCAGCTTCACCGGGACGGCGCGATTGTCCTCAAAGGGAACCACGATCATATGATGGTCAAATCGTTCGAGCGTGATCCCGTATTTATTGAACGCTGGTTCCGGAACGGGGCGCGGCCGACATTAACGAGTTACGATCATGGAGGAGCAGCGGAGGAAGCTCCGACTCCCGAAACATTGGAGCTTACGCCCCTGCTGGAGGAGCACCTCTCCTTTTTGAACGGACTCCAAACGTATTACGAAACCGAGGATACGATTTTTGTCCATGCCGGCGTGCATCCGTCCACTCCGCTTGCGGAAACGGATCCTTATGTGCTGATGTGGATCCGCGACGAGTTTCACAAGGGTTACCGGGGCAACAAAACGGTTGTGTTCGGGCACACGATCACGCAAACCCTTCATGGTAAACATGATGTTTATTTCGGCGATAACAACATCATCGGAATTGACGGCGGAGCCGTGTACGGAGGGCTGCTGCACTGCCTTGAACTGCCGGGCCGGAATGTCTATTCCGTTAAATAAACAACCATCTGCACATGAAAAGGCCGCTTTGTAAAAACGCTCGCGAAGCGGAAGCAGCCTGCATCCTGAAAAACCGTTCAGTAGCTGAACGGTTTTTTTTCTTTTATAAACAAGTGGACAGAGGAAAGTAACAATTCCTTAACAAAGGCTTTATGATTCGTTTGGGATTGAGGGCGGCTCACCGTTGTATAATGCAAACAAACGTCTTCATCAGATCCATTCAACCATCAAAAACGGCTCAAACGGCCGCAAGTTTGCAGAAAAGAAAGGATGCCCCTCCATGTACCAAGGAAAACTCCGTAAAATGATGGTCCTCCTGTTAGTGTTATACACCGCGTTGATTTTTTATTTTTTGTATATCGGATTTGACCGGAGTTCCCGTCTCGCAGACGGGGCCATGCGCTACAATCTGAATCCGGAAGGAATTCCGCTGCATTTTCCGATGGGACGGGATTTTCATAATTGGATCTTCGAATTCGGCAACTTTGCCGCTTTTGTTCCTTTCGGGCTGCTTATCCCGCTCTTGTTCCGCAGTAAATTTCTTCCGTTTATCGGCTGCTTCCTGGTGTCGATCACGTTTCTTGAAACGATGCAAATGCTGACGCGCTTGGGTTCATTCGATGTTAACGACATCGTGATCAATACGCTGGGAGCCGCCGTAGGTTTTGGGGCGCAGCGCTTAGTCCCGGGCAGCCGGGACAATTTGCGGGGCGTCGTCCGGCTTGCCGTGATGACGGTTCTCCTTTCGGCCGGAACGGTTGCCGCTGTCGGCGGAATGAACGATTCACTGGAAAAAGGGAGCGGCAGCTACCGGTTTACGCCGAAGGAGCTTCCGCCACACAGTACAGTGCTGCATAACGACATACAGCGGCAGAGGGCGGATTAAGCCTCATCCGTCACTTTTCAACCCGCGCACAGTTGTCCGTGCGCGGGTTTTTGGCGTCTCATGAGAGCGGAATGTCTGCTTATCGCAAGATGGTGTTCCGCTTACTGTGACGGATTCACGGAAGAAGGGCCGCAAGGGCTTTGAAACCGAGCGGCCGGAGCCCAGTCATCATGTGAGGGAACCCACCAGCAGTTCTTTGAAGTTGGACGAGGCCCGGGATACAAATTGGTGCTGGAGCGTAATGATCGCGGTATCGGATTGAACGGGCGGATCTATCTCGGCATAACGCACTTGTCCGGGCTCTTTGAGAAGCAGAGCCGACCGCGGCACGACGGAAATCCCCAGACCGGAGTCCGTTAAAATCATAAGCGTGGAGACGTCGGGACTTTCGCATACCAGGTTCGGTTCGAAGCCGGATGTTTTGCATGTTTCGATAAATTTGTGATAAACGCTGTAATCGCCCTGGCCCCGGAGAATCAGCAGGGGGGAGGACGCAAGTTCACTAACCGGAACCGTTCCGCCGTCCGGGGCTTTCCAGTCCGGAGGAAATACCGCCACCAGAGGCTCCGTCTGCAGGCGCTGAACGGAAACTCCGGGCATGCGGTCCGGCAGATGCGACTGCAGGGGAAGCCTGACGATTCCCATTTCGATTACTTTGTTTTGCAAAAGTTCCTCGACGCGGAACGAATCGGCCTCCCACAGTTTAAAAGAAACATGGGGGTAACCGAGGCGGAACTTTTTCATTACGGACGGCAAGTACGGGACGCAGGACATCACGGTGCCGATAGACAAAGTTCCTCTCGCTCCGTCCTGCTGCTCTTTTATTTCAGCCATCATGCCGTCAATGGAATGCAGAATTTCTTTTGCCCGCTTATAGAAGGTCCAACCCGCAGGGGTGATCTCGAATTTCTTGTTCTCGCGGTCGATCAGCGTGATGCCGAGCTCTTCCTCCAGAGCCTTAAGCTGCAGGCTGAGGGGAGGCTGGGCCATATGCAGACGCTGCGCCGCTTTCGTAATTTGTCCTTCTTCGACAATCGTCAGGAAGTAGTACATTTTTTTGAAATCCATACCGGAGAACTCCACTCCATTTCATGATCATATATTTTATATATGTCATATAGCTATTATATATATTTTACATATGTATGGGGCGGAAAGTAAACTGAACGGGCGAGAATGAATAAAACAGCCAGGAGGTTAACGATATGAAGCCTGTTACAAGCTTTCGCGACTATGTCGAAGCGCTCGGACGTTACGGGGATTTGTTTACCGTGGACGAAGAAACGGACTGGAACCTGGAGATCGGGGCCATGATCCGGTACGCGTACGAGCTGCCCTCTCCGGCTCCTCTCTTCACCAAAATAAAAGACAGCGCCCCCGGCTTTCGGGTGCTCGGTGCGCCGGTAGGCCTAAGCCCGGTTAGGGAGCACCCGTATTTACGAATCGTGCTTTCTTTGGGCCTGCCGGTTCAATCGACGTTATCCGAACTTGTCGAAAAATGGTCCCGTCTTGCTGATGTGGAGCCGATCCCGCCACGAGAGACAGAGAAAGCGCCCTGCAAGGAAAATAAACTGTTCGGCGACGAGATCGATCTTACCCGGCTGCCCGTTCCTCTTATCCATGTGGGAGACGGAGGACGTTATTTGAACACCTACGGCGTTATGATCGTACGGTCCCCGGACGGCTCCTGGGTAAACTGGTCGATTACCCGGGTCATGCTTCACGATAAGCGGACCATGGCCGGCGTCATCGTTCCCACACAGCATCTCGGCAAAATCTACGCGCAGTGGAAAGAGACCGGAGAGCCTATGCCGTATGCGCTTTGCCTCGGAGTCGATCCGGGAATCGCGATGATAGCCGGGTACCCTCTTCCCGACGGAATCAGCGAAGCGGAACTGCTCGGCGGCTGGTACGGCGAGCCGATTGAGGTCGTTCGCTGTGAGACGAACGATCTCCAAGTTCCGGCTTCCAGTGAAATTGTCATCGAAGGAGTGGTTTCGCTTCGGGAAACGGTGCCCGAAGGCCCCATGGGCGAATACGCCGGGTATACCTGGGTCGGACACAGTAAGCCCGTTCCATGCTTTCATGTGACGGCTATGACTCACCGCGACAATCCGATCATGCCCGTTGTCGCTGCGGGCGTACCGCCGGAAGAAAATCACACGAACTGGGGAATCGCCATCGCGGCTAGTATCCGGCACGAACTGCGCAAGCGCCATCTTCCCGTGAAAGATTGTCTGATCCCTTTCGAATCGGCCGTGCACTGGCTTGTCGTTACCGTTGATACGCAAGCGGAAGGTGCCGCCGGGACAACGGGCGATTCTTTGGCTCGCCAAATCGGGGAAGCGGTATTTTCGTCACGCGGAGGGTCCTACATCCCCAAAGTAATAGTCGTTAACGACGACATCGATCCGGGCCGGCTCGACCAAGTCGTCTGGGCGCTCGCAACCCGGAGCCATCCGGATAAAGTCCTCCTCTTTCCCGGTCAGAAAGTACTCCCGCTGGTCGCTTATCTCGACACGCATGAGAAAGAAACGGGGACAACGACCAAAGTCGTGTACAACTGTTTGCCTTCCGAAGAATGGCCGAGGGATTACAGGCCGCTGGAAGCCTCTTTCGCGGGTTACCCGGAAGAACTCCGGGAGAGAGTGCGCGAGCGGTTTAAAGCTGCGGGGATACCGGTAAACGAAAATGAGAAGTGACAGAAGCCGCGGCAGCGATCGTGAACCCGACAACAGAATCACGGGAAAGGAATGAGGAACATGAAAGTTATTGTCGGCCTGTCGGGCGCGACGGGGGCTATCCTGGGAATCCGGCTGCTGGAGGGCCTGAAAGAAGCGGGAGCCGAAACGCACGCGGTCATTTCCCCTTGGGCCGCCGCCAACATTCAGCTGGAAACGGGCTGCACGGTGAAGGAAGTGGAGCAGCTCGCGGATTACTCCTATCCGCACAAAGATCTGGGAGCCGCCATTTCCAGCGGTTCCTGCCGGATAGACGCCATGATCGTCGCGCCGTGCAGTATGAAGACGCTGGCTTCGATCCGGCTCGGATTGAGCGATAATCTGATCTCCCGGGCGGCGGATGTTGTTTTGAAAGAACGGAAGAAACTCGTGCTGCTGCCGCGTGAAACTCCGCTGAATGATATCCACTTGGAACATATGCTCGCTCTGTCCAGAATGGGAACGACGATTCTTCCGCCGGTGCCGGCCTTCTATAACCATCCGGAAACGATCGAAGATCTGATCCGGCATCTCGTAGTCCGGACGATCGATCAGTTGGGCATATCCTTGCCGGCGGCCAAACGATGGGCGGGCATGAAAGAAGCTTGACCGGTATTGAATCCCCCTCTCTTGACGTATAGTTGAATTAACTTACAGACTTAACCATTCCAAGGGAGGAAGCGGAAACATGAGCGAGAAAGCCCCTGATCCGATTCTTTGTTTTGAAGATCAAGCGGCGTTTGAAAGTTGGCTCGGAAGCAATCACGGAACATCGGCCGGAATCTTTCTGCAAATCGCGAAAAAAAACGCCAGCCTTGCTACGGTTTCTTATCAGGAAGCTCTTGAAATCGCGCTCTGTTACGGATGGATCGACAGCCAGAAGAAAAAGCTGGACGACGAGTCGTGGATTCAGCGGTTTACACCGCGCGGAACGAGGAGCATCTGGTCCAAGGTAAATAAAGATAAAGCGGAGCAGCTGATCGCGGATGGGAGAATGAAGTCTCCGGGCCTTGAAGCCATTGAAGCCGCCAAGCGCAACGGTCAATGGGACAAGGCATACGAACCGCAAAGCAGCGGGGCCGTACCGGAAGATTTTGCCGCCCGCCTGGAGTTAAACGCCCGGGCTAAAGCGTTCTACGACACGCTAAACAATCAGAACAAATATGCGATCCATTTCAGAATCGGGAATGTCAAAAAACAGGAAACCCGTGAAAAACGCATCCTTCAGTTTATCGACATGCTTGAAAGAGGCGAAAAAATTTACCCCTGACAGGGTGGGCGATCGGGAGTAAAGGAAAGAGCAATAGGTGTGCCAATCATTGGCACGCCTTTTTTTGCGGGTAAAGTCAGGACACAGAAACACGTCTTGAAGTTTGACAACCGAAAAAGGAAGGTTTATTTTATACATATAGGGGTATTGGTATTAGAATCAATTTATTTTCACCATACCCTCCGGCAGCGGTTCAAAGAAGAACCGTATTTCACATAAAGGAGCAGCAAGATATGGACACTTCAGTACTGGCAGGGGGCATCGTTTTGGTGTTGGCCGCCTGGTTTCTCTACTCACGGATGACTCCGGTAAAAGGATTAAAAAGTCTGGACGAGGAGCAATTTCGGAGCGCTTTGGAGCAAACCCGCGGACTTCTCGTTGATGTCCGGGAACCCCATGAATACAAGAGCGGTCACATCCCGGGAGCGAAAAACATTCCCTTGTCCGGGCTCTCGCAGAAAATGAGCGAACTCCCGAAAGACAGGGATATTTTTCTGTACTGCAGGAGCGGGATGAGAAGCAGCCAGGCGGCGAAGCTGCTCGGGCGCGCAGGGTTTACGAAGCTTTCACACCTTAAGGGCGGGATAAACATATGGCGAGGCAAAACGAAAAAGTGAAGCAGGCTGGGCTGGAAAGGCGTTTAAGTCCGGCGGCACAGGGCAAGCTTAACCATAATAAAAACGTAGACAGGAGGAAACGGGATGTTTCATTACTCGGTAGAAACGGCCAAACCCGCCGGGCAAGCGATCAAAGATCTTGAGGAAAATCTTAAAGCGGAAAAGTTCGGTGTTCTATGGCACCTGGATATGAAAGAGAAGCTGGGGGAAAAAGGCGTCGAACTCGAACAGACCTATCATATTCTCGAAGTGTGCAACCCCGTTGAGGCGAAACGCGTGCTAACGGAGAATGCGCTAGCAGGTTATTTCTTGCCTTGCAAAATCGCCGTTTACGAAGATAACGGGACGACCCGGATCGGCCTGCCCAAGCCTACGGCACTCATCGGACTTCTGGAAAACAAGAACCTGATGGAAATCGCGGCAGATATTGAATCCCGGTTGATGGACGTTATTAACAAAAGCCGTTGACCTGCGGAAGAACCCACAGAAGACTGAGAAATCAGTCTTTTTTTATATGGAACGGGACTTTTGATTATAAAAACGGAAATCACAGTTGACAAAATAAGCCTCTCCCTGTAAGTTGATAGTAACATAATGATAATAACAAATGATTACGAACAGGTGGCGGAATGATGAAAAAAGACCGCAACGGGCTGACAGAAGAGCAATTTCTCGCTCAATACCGTGCGGGAGACTTTGTACGGCCGTCAGTAGCAGCAGATATGGTAATTTTCACGGTGGCCGATACGGCGGAGTTCAACTACCGCAAGCTTCCGCAGAAAAAATTGCGGGTTCTGCTCATTCGGCGGGGAGAGCACCCTTTTCTCGGAAAATGGGCACTGCCGGGTGGATTTGTCCGTCCCGGGGAAACGACGGAACAGACTGCACGCAGGGAACTCCGGGAGGAGACGTCGGTGGATAACGTTTACCTGGAACAGCTTTATCTGTTCAGTGAACCGGACCGCGACCCGCGGACATGGGTCATGAGCTGTGCCTATATGGCCTTGATCGATAGCACCGGGGTGCGGATAAGAGGCGGGGACGATGCGGCGGAAGCCGCCTGGTTCGATGTAACCTACCGGCTTATTAACGGGGAGAAAAGGCAGGCGGAAAACGACCGATGTTTAACGAGGCGATACGAGCTGACGCTGACCGGGGAACGAGAAACGCTAACGGCTGTGGTCGAATGCACAAAACACAAGACGGAAACTGCCGCGGCTGTGCAATATGCCATTAGCGACAGTGATGGGATAGCTTTCGACCACGCGAAAATAATCGGCTGCGCCATAGAGAGGCTGCGCGCTAAGCTGGATGAAAGCGATATCGCCTTTCATCTGCTGCCGGATCTTTTCACGTTAACGGAGCTTCAGCAGGTTTACGAGGTTATTCTGGACAGGGACTTGCTAAAGGCGGCTTTCCGCCGAAAAGCGGCTCCACTTGTTAAGGAATCCGGTCAATTTACCGAGCATGCCGGACACCGTCCATCCCGGCTGTACCGGAGAAATCGGGAGGAACTTATATGAATTATACGATTGAAGGGCTTAGGAAAGCTTATCAAGCGGGGGAAAAACAAAAATTTCTTTTCTTCTGGGGACATACGCCTCCGGCAGACGGAAGTATCAATGCGAGCTGCTTCAGCCAGTGGTGGAGATCCGGTTTTATTGTGGACGGCGAGACTTACACCTGTACGGAGCAGTATATGATGGCCGAGAAGGCAAGACTCTTCGGCGATGACAAGATGCTAGAGGCGATTATGAACGCCAGGCATCCCAAAGAGATGAAAGCGTTCGGTCGAGCGGTCTCATCTTTTGATGCGGATGTTTGGGAAAGCCGCTGCTACGCTATCGTGAAGAAGGGAAACCTTGCCAAGTTCGGGCAAAATCCCGAGCTGTGGAGCTTTATGAAATCGACCAAAAACCGCATCCTGGTCGAAGCGAGTCCGGTCGACCGGATTTGGGGAATCGGGCTGGCCAAGGACCATCCCGATGCGGATAATCCGATGAAATGGCGGGGAAGAAACCTCTTGGGATTTGCGCTTACCGAGGTGAGGGACGCTCTTCTGCTAGAGGAAACCGGCCATAGGTGAAGAGAGAGTGGTTACCGGCGTTCTGCTGTCTGCTGACACAGGCAATGAAAGGGAACGCATGACAACAAAAGGCATATCATACGTATGCCCAGCAAAGTAAGAGTTGTCATGAGAAAACCGTACCGGATTTCCGGTACGGTTTTTAGCCGTTAAAATTGCGATTGAACGTATCGCACGAGACAAATCGAGCTGCTTCTCGTCGCATGACGGCAGTCAACTTGTACCGGTTTAACGATCCTTTTACTGCTCCAGACTGCGTAAATAATGTTCATACTCGATGCTGAATTCCAGCGCTTCTTTAAAATCGGCGGACAAGCCGGATAAGGCTTCCACGATATCCTCTTGTCTCGTTTCGGCAAGGGCGATGATGCCCGGCTCGCGGGGGATACGAAACTGTGTATGGTCGTGATAGGTAATGGTGACAATCGTACCGACAGGGCCGTCCTCCTCCGTATAAAGCGTACTCCACATCCAGCGCTCCTGCTCGCTCCCGTCCGCTTTACGGCCCCACTCGCGGGAAATATCGAAATTGCCCGGGAGGCGGGGCTCCGGCCTGATTCCTGCTTCCTGAAGCTGGCGGTGTACGGGGAGGAAGAGGAGGTTCAAGTAGGTTCCGTAAGCGGGGTCACCCGCTTCCGCGTAAGCTTTAAGCAGCCGCTCGTTCTCTTTAACCAGAATTTCCTGCCAATTTTCACGGATGTGAGATTCGATAAAGGCGGCAGCGGCTCCGATCTTGCTTTCCGGCTGTTCATTCAAGTAATCGTTTAATGATTTGGTTGTTTGCATATAAGGTATAAAACTCCCTTCCTTCTATCCATTTTATGGAATACAATTTCATCTTACAACATGCATGCAAATGATAAGCTTATCGTCACAAAACAGGCTGTTGAAGCGGGATTAGGCGTAAAACGTTAGAAAGTGCTTTAAGCCTGGACGGGATGACATCTTTATGGATCCGATCTTTTTTTAAAAGAAACATGGAAAATAGTTTGCCAGTCACTGGAACACATGCTATATTGATAATGATTATCAATATCAATTAAATAGGAGTGAATACCCTTGCATACATCTATCCGGTCTTATACTTTATTGGTGTTCATTTTGCTGCTTGCTATGGTTATCGGCGGCTGCGGTCAAACGGCAGGTAACGCGGGAGCATCGTCCGGAGAGGCGGGAAAAACGGCTGCCGCTGCCGCTTCTTCAGACAATCACAAGTCTGCGGACAAGGGAGAGACGGTCACTTTCCATGCGGCAAACGGTGATATTCAAGTGCCCAAAAATCCGAAGCGGATCGTGGATACAACGAATTTTTACACAGGTTATTTTCTCGCCATAGGAGTTAAGCCGGTCGGTATTTCAGAGGGAGCCATGGGCAATCCCTACTTTAAGGGAATGCTGGACGGTGTCCGCAGCATTGGAGACAAGCCTTCGGCCGAATCGATTCTCGCGCTGAATCCGGACCTGATCGTTACGTTTACGGGGACCGAAAATATCGAGAAGCTGGAACAAATCGCTCCGGTCGTGGCGATTGATTACGGCAAAAAGAACTACAAAGATCAGCTCCTGGAATTCGGCAAACTGACGGGGAAAGAAGACCAGGCGAAACAATGGATCCACCAGTGGGAGAAAAAAATCAACGGACTGAAGCCGCAGATCCAAGCGGTCGTGGGCAATAAAACGGTGTCCATCCTGAATCCTTACGCCAAAGGGCTGTATGTATTCGGGCACAATTATGGACGCGGCGGCGAGATCATTTACGGGGAATTCGGCCTGAAAGCACCGCCGGAAGCACAGAAAGCCGCTATTGACAGCGGAAAAGGCTGGGCATCGATTTCCCTGGAGAAACTCCCGGAGTTTACGGGAGACATCGTGTTTACTTGCCCGTGGTCGGGCGATACGAGCGATCCCGGGAAAGTGTATGAAAATCCCGTGTGGAAGGGACTGCCTGCCGTGAAAAAAGGACATGTCTTCCAGCTCGATCCGAAGGGAGACACGTTTAATGATCCGGTGTCACTTGAAGCGGAGCTGACATTCATTTCGGAAAGCCTGCTTTCCGTGAAATAACAGCCGCACAGGCGGAAGGGGCGGCTATACACATCATACCCGGCAGTTCAAGGGCTGCCGGGTTTATGCTTGCCCTAGGGGGGGACAGCGGTTGACAGAACCGCTTTATTTTATCTATAATGGCATGGATTTTAAAGACGGAATCGAAGGTGAATCGGCATGTCTCCACGTACGAAAGAACAAAACGAAGCGATCCGGAACCAGCGCAGACAAGAAGTGCTCCAGGCGGCTATCCAGGTTTATGTCGATAAAGGTTATGCGGCGGCCGAAATGGGGGATATAGCGGATCGGGCGGGACTCGCCCACGGTCTCGTTTATTACTATTTCAAGAACAAGAAAGCATTGTTCCGCGAGCTTTACGAAACGATGCTGGATGACTCCAAACGCTTTACAAAATCTTATTTTGAGCAAGAGGGGAACGTGCTGGAACGGTTCGAGAGTTATGCCCGGATCGTCTGCGAACGGGTGGTGGACAATCCCGTGGTCCCGCGTTTTTATATGCGGATTAGCTCGGATGTGCATCATTTGTATACACCCGAAGAGTTTTCTCCGTTTTCATGGGTGCAGAGCTTTTTACAAGAAATGACAAGGGCTATCGAAAAAGGGATCGGAGAAGGCTCGATTCGGCCGGGGAATCCCGATCTTATGGCGAGACAGTTCTGGGGAGCCGTATCGCAGGGAATGAATTACTTGGACCAGGCGCACCAGGAGTGGCTGGCAAACGGCATTCCGGAAACTGAAAAGAAGAAACAATGGAGCAAGGCGCTGGACCAGGTGGTGGAGTCGTCGGTTTCCATATTGAAGCTCCGCTAATTTTTTTTGGTTTTAATATTGACTTGTATATCAATCAAAAATAAAATATGGGAAAGGAGAGTGATGTTTGTCTGAAAACGTTAGTCGTCGTGGCTCATCCGAATTTGCAAAAGTCCCGTGTCAACAAAAGATGGGTGGAGGAACTGAGGAAACATTCCGCCCGGTTAACCGTTCATGCGCTGTACGCCGAATATCCGGAGAAAGTGCTGGATGTCGGACGTGAACAGGCTTTGCTGGCGGAATGCGACCGGCTCGTGCTGCAGTTTCCGCTGCAATGGTACAGTACTCCGCCGTTACTGAAGCAGTGGCTGGATGAAGTGTTCACAACGGAGTGGCTGTTCGGTCCGGGCGGCAAGGCCGTGGCGGGTAAAGAACTCCTGCTCGCCGTTTCTGCCGGAGGAATGGAAGAGACTTACGAGGCAGGAGGTTTGATCGGCTACACGATCAGTGAGTTGACCCGTCCTCTGCAGGCTTTTGCCAATCAGATAGGCATGACGATGCTTCCGCATTTCAAATTTCACGGTGCGAATCAGGCGCCGGACGAACAGATCGAAAAGAGCGCGGAACGTTATATCCGGCATATTTTGAATCCCGAGCTTGATCCGCGGATCGCGCGGCAGAGAATGATCAGCGAAATGAAACTAAAGATGCAGGCCTCTCTATAAAAGCGAAGCCGAAGTTTCCCGTCGGGGAGGCTTCGGCTTATGTGACGTCCGGATTCAGACAGCGTATAATAGGAATGATTTGTATGCCCCGTACGGGGTTAAGTAGATTTTTGGACGGATATAATTCCGTGGGAGCGGCTTTCTTACGGATTAGCCGTATAACTGACACAGCATGAGAGCTAGGGAGGAATCGGACAATGAGTACAGAACCGAGTACGGCGGGATGGGACGCCATTGAGAAGGAATTTGTTAAGCTTTACGGGGAACAGGAACCGAAACATTACGGAACGCTAATCTCCTATATGCTGGGAGGACCGGATCCGCTGGATGGAATCAGCGCGTACAAAACGGACGAGCCTGTCCCGCATTGGCATATCGTAACGTTCGGATTTTCGGAACTTTACGATAAAGAGTCGGACAATACGGAAGAAAGCGGCTACGGATTCGAATTAACGTTCCGTCTGATCCGGGGTCCGGAAGAGGAGGAGCCTCCCGCTTGGGCGCTGAACCTGCTGCAGAATATGGGAAGATACGTATTCAACAGCGGCAATATTTTCCGGTCGGGCGACTACATGGACGCCAACGGCCCCATCTGCCTCGGCTCCGATACCCGGCTGACCGCTCTCGCTTTTATCGGGGATCCGGAACTTCCCGCTATCGACACGCCTAACGGACGAATGGAATTTATCCAGATGGTCGGAATTACAAGAGACGAGCTGGAAGCCATGCAGACGTGGAATACACTTGGCATGTTAAACGCTTGTCTGCCTTATATGCCGCGGTACATAACGGATTTATCGAGGGATTCTCTGCTTAAGAAGGAAGCCGTTTCCGAAGCGGCGGTGAAAGGAATCCGGGAGGACGGCTCCAACACCGGCTTCCTGTTTGTGGATCAGCTGGCATGGGAGCCGGGGAAAAAAGGCTGGCTGAGCAAAACTCCCGCCCTACTTACGCTTGGGGCAAAACAAGCCGGTATTATCGGCAAACTTCTTCAAGGGCGGATTTTGAAAGGCAGAGAGCTCACGCTTGTTGGTCCGGAAATCCGCGTGATTTTTGAAGCGGGAGAGAAACCGGAGTGTACTGCCCTGGAAGATACGGTCCGGATCATTCTCGACGAGGCTGCTGCCGCCGAGCTGAGCAGCGGTCTGGTGCCCAAAGAAAGCGACCTTGAGGTTGCTTCCTTGCCGGGCACTATTATCCGCATCGTGAAAACAAACATTAAAGACAGCGAAGGAAACGTAGTAGAAGTTATCGGCTGACCCTAACGTTAAAGTAGTGAAGGTGCCGGGAGCGGAGGAGGATTCATTCTTTCCGGCGGATTCGATGAACCTGCCGCCAAACAGCAGGCAGCTACGCTCCTCGGTGTTCATACAAGCTGTCCGATCCGGGAGGAGAAAAGGAAACCCTTTTCTCCTCCCGGATCGGCTTTTTTTTGTTGACGCTATTGAAGAAGACGCTTCTCCGCAGGCTGAAGCTCGCGATATCTTTCCGCGTATGCAGGAAGAAAATGGTGCAAAATCATACGCGCCGGGAAGGATAATATGGAGGAAGGCAAAAGTGAGAAAGGACTGCAAGCCGCATAGTCCGAGTAAGGGGGAGACTGCCGGGGGGCGGTCTTTTTGCCGTACGGATAAAAATGACGGCGGCGTTTACTGCGGCGTTTGTGCAGAGGAGAGCCCGCTTTCGGAAACGAATGTGTGGATTCTTGCCACGCCTTCCACGATCTCCCCGGCCGTCAAATTTCCGTACCCCAGAATAATGCCTCCAGGTTTTTCCGTCGTTTCCGCTATCGAATAATCGGAAGCAAGTTCAAGCCGGAAGCCGTATGAATCCGTATTCTTCCACGGAAGCCGCGCATAACAATCTGAGCGGAAACATACCTGGAGATGCATGCCGGCATCGTCGCCCAGGATACTTATCTCGTTTCCGAACAGGGCAAAAAGTCTTTCCTTGAGTAAGGCCCGCCTTTTTTTATATAGCTTCTTCATCGTATGAATGTGCCGCTCCAATTGGCCGTCGACAATAAAACGGGCGAGCGCCTTTTGAAGAACAAGCGGTGTGTACATGTTGAGCTCTTCTTTCGTGCCGGCAATTCTATCCATGAGATGAGGAGGAACGATCAGAAATCCGATTCGCAGACTCGGAGATAACGTTTTGCTGAATGTGCCCACATAGATAACGCGGGAAGGAGAGAGGGTCTGCATCGGCGGAACCGGGATGCCCTTTAACCGGAACTCGCTGTCATAATCGTCTTCGAGGATAAAGGAATCCGCTTCTTCCGCCATCCGTATGGCCTGCTGCCTCCGCTGTATCGAAAGCAAACTCCCGCTGGGGAATTGATGCGAAGGCGTGAGCAGCACAAGATGGCCTGGGGCGAACCGGGATAACAGGCCGAGATTCATGCCCTGCTGATCTACTTCGACAGGCACAAGATTATAATTCATTTTGCGGAATATGTCCCGGGCAAAACTGATGGTGGGATCTTCCAGGTACAAGGAATGAAACCCCGGCGATAACGAAAGTGCCGTGAGGAAAATGCCTTCGGAAGCCCCTGACACGATTAGGATTTGTTCGGTCGTACACCGGATACCTTTGGCTCTGAACAAAAAATCGCGGATTGCACACCGGAGAGTTCGGAAACCCCGGATGTCTCCGTAGCCGGATTCCGCAACCGCAAGTGTTTCGGCAGCCTCCCTCAAATATTTGGCCCATATGGTTCCCGGGAAGGAAGCCAGGTCCGGGATGCCTGTGGCAAAATCGATCACTTCCGGGCCGGAGACAGCTTCCTTTTGCGGTACAGGAGCTTCCGTTGGAGGTAGGTCCGGTTGGATCCCGGAATGTGTACGGATACCCGCCGCTACATAGGTGCCGGAACCTACCCGGCAATCGAGGTAGCCTTCGGCGGTAAGCTGTTCGTACACTTCAACGACCACATTGCGCGCGATTCCCCATTCTTTGGCAAGCACCCGGGTAGGAAGCAGCCTTGTTCCGGCTGCCAGCTGTCCGGATTCTATCAAGAGCCGCAACTGCTGGCATAACTGGCGGGTTGCCGATAAGGACGAACTTTTGTCAAGATGAATCCCGTACATAAAACGCCTCCCTAAATTGGTTCCTCGAATTTCACTTGAATTGGATCTAAAACAAAGCCATTTTACTTATTATAATGAAGTCAATTCGAACCGGAAAGGGAGAAAACAAGAATGAACGAATCATTGAAAAAAACACTGGGTACTACCGCTATTCCACTGAGTCCGCTTGGTTTGGGATGCTGGGCGATCGGAGGTCATTTTACGCTGGAAGGGTTACCGGACGGTTGGGGGGAAGTCAATGACGACGAATCCGTTATGGCGATTCAAACCGCTGTAGAAAGAGGAGTCACTTTTTTCGATACGGCGGATGCCTATGGGACCGGACACAGCGAAGAGGTGCTCGGACGGGCGCTGAAGGGACGCAGGAGCGAGGTTGTTCTGGCTACTAAATTCGGTTATACGAATAACGAAGCTACGAAAGAAGTTTTTGCCCGTCACGATGTTTCACCTGCTTATATACGGAGTGCTTGTGAAAAGTCATTAAAGCGGCTGAACACGGATTATATTGATTTGTATCAAATTCATGTCGGTTCTTTAAATCAGGAAGAGATGGAATCGGCGATCGAAACTTTAAACCGGCTGAGGCAGGAGGGATGGATACGCGCATACGGCTGGAGTACGTGGGATGCACAACTTGCCGAGCTGTTCGCCCGAAATTCGGAAGCCGCGGCCATCCAGCATACGTTGAATATCTTGAACGATCATCCTGAAATGCTCAGTATCTGCGAGAGGCATGGATTAACAAGTATTAACAACTCGCCGCTGGCGATGGGTCTGCTCAGCGGCAAGTTTACCGCCGCATCCGAATTGGCGGAGACCGATGTCAGGGGAAGCGGCCACGAATGGGTGACCTACTTTAAGGAAGGCAAACCGGTTCCTTCCTATCTGGCTAAACTCGAAGCGGTCCGTGAAATTCTGACCAGCGGCAATCGCACATTGGTACAAGGGGCGCTGGCATGGATATGGGGGAGAAGCGACGCGGCCGTCCCGATTCCCGGGTTTAAAAACCGCAAGCAGGTGGAGGATCTGACGGGAGCGATTGCACACGGACCTTTGACAGGGGCGCAAATGGAGGAAATCGAAACCATATTAAATTCCCGGCAAATACAGGATTAACGGACGATATCGAAGGAAGATCGAGGCCCTGGAAACCGGGCCTTTTTTTGTCCGGACACTTAAATATCCGTGTGTTTTGCATGATTGTCTTAACAAAAAAAGGGGTGAAGAAACGGCTTTCTTTCCGTTTCGGGCGAAAAGGTGATAGGACGCTCCGTACAAAATACGGGGTTGTAAAAATTCCCTCTTCATGGTAATTTAGCTCCTATCCGGTAAGAATCGGGAGGATATTTTCATGAATTGGCTCAAATGGGATTTGAATCTGAAAATAAGATTAACCGGCGATACCGTGTTTAATCTGCTTTTCTGGATGTACTTCCCGTTCATTACCCTGTTTTTCAGCGAAGCGTTCGGCAAAACCGTCGCCAGCGTACTGATGGCCGTGCCGCCTGTGTTCAGTCTGATAGGCGGCTTGTTCGGCGGCTTTCTCGCGGACCGTCTCGGCCGGAGACCGGCTATGCTGCTGGGAGCGTTTATGCAAGCCGGAATGTTCGCCCTGTTTGCGTTCTCTACTTCTCACTGGCTGGACTACTTCGCCTACATCGGTATCGGCCTGGGCGGCGCCGTCTATATGCCGGCCAGCTCGGCGATGGTGGCGGATTTGACGCCGCCCAAAGACAGGCGGATGGTCTATGCGACTTTCGTAACCGGGCGGAATATCGGGGCCGTGTTCGGACCCGCGCTCGGCTCGGTTTTCTTTTTCCAGTACCGCCAGGAGCTGCTCTGGACCTGCACCGCCGTAACGCTGCTGTATTCGCTGGCCATCCTGCTGATGATCAAGGAGACGCTGCCGGCAGCCTCCGGAGAAGCCCGGCCGGGCATGAAGCTGTCCGGCATTTTGAAAGAGCAGGCGGGCAGCTACGGCGTGATTTTCCGGGATAAACTGTTCGCTCTCTATATCGCCGCAGGCATACTGGTTACGATCGCTTTTATGCAGCTCGATATGTATCTGGCGGTGTACGTGACGGAGTACGTGCCTCAGCAGAAGCTGCTGACCGTCGGGGATTGGAGCCTGACCCTCGGCAGTTCGCAGGCATTCGGTTTGATCCTTGGCCTGAACGGCCTGCTGTTCGTCCTGGGTGTGATGCCGGTAACAAAATGGTTTGAAACATGGCCGGAACGCAACGTCCTTATTCTGTCATCCCTGCTGTTCGGGGCGGGTATGTTTATGTTCGGGTTCACGACACAGATAGGGCTGCTGCTGATTTTTACCGTTATTTTCACGATTGGAGAGATTTCACGCAGCCCGGTTACCGAAAGCTTTATCAGCAAATATGCGCCGGACCATGCCAGAGGCCAATATATGGGGGCATCCGGTCTTCAGTTTTCGATCGGCAGGCTGATTGCGCCGGTTACGGTTTTGTTCTCGGCCTGGCTTCCTCCGCTCGCGGTATTCGGGTTTATTCTTCTCGTTACCGTCCTCAGTTCTCTTCTGTATGTACGCGTGTTTAAAATGCTTCCCGCAAGCTACTACCATCCCCCGCGCGAGTCGGATACCGTCTGACCAGGAAGAGTTTGAGGAAATTAAGGCACCCAAAAGAAAGCTAAAAAAATAGCTCAAAAGAAAGCTCAAAAGAAAGCTCAAAAGAAAGCTCAAAAGAAAGCCGGAAAGGCTTTCTTTTTTTGCTGCGGGGATGCGCAGAAGGTCGAGATAAAAAAATATTCTTTTTTTTGGGCGGAGCTGTCGATTTCACGGTTTGTTCTTCGTCGCTTATAAGAAGGCGGCCGTTGAAGCGATAATGCAGGCTGATGCGAGCAGGAGAGAGCCGAAAGAAATGCCGTGGAAGAAGCGGCTGAAGGTAAGCACGGAGGAAATTCGCCGGCCTCTATCGTCCAGTACTTTCCAAAAACAGCGTTCCGTTTTAAGATAGCTAAATAATCCGTTCAGACAAAAGGAGACATTCATGATGGACTTCGTCATTTCAAAAGACGGCACCAAAATCGCTTATGACAAGTCGGGGCAAGGTCCCGCGCTCATTCTGGTAACGGGTGCGTTCAGCTACAGGAAATTCCCGGCACAGTTGCAGCTCGCCGGGCTGTTGTCGGACCGGTTCACGGTTTACAATTACGATCGGCGGGGAAGGGGCGACAGCGGAGACATAACGCCTTATACCGTTGAACGCGAAATTGAGGATTTACAAGCGGTCATTAAGGAAGCCGGCGGTTCCGCCTATGTCTGGGGCCTGTCATCCGGAGCGGTTCTCGCCTTGCAGGCGGCTGCGAGCGGGGCGGACATCGTCAAACTGGCCTTGCACGAGCCTCCGTTTGTGGTCGATCCGGCCGACCGGAAGCCCCCGCGCGATTTCACGGCGCATGTAGGCGAGCTTATTGCCGCGGACCGTCGTGCCGAAGCGATCAAATATTTTATGACCCAAGGTATGGGAGCGCCTTCGTTCGTGGTCGGCATGATGAAGCTGATGCCGGGTGTCTGGTCAAACCTGATGGCCGTTGCCCCTACGCTTCCTTACGACGCCGCCCTGCTCGACGGGTATATAGATGGAAAACCATTGCCGGCGGAATTATGGCGCTCCGTTACGCAGCCGGTACTTGTGCTCGAAGGCACGGAAAGTCCGGCGGGTCTGCGTCATGGCGCGCAGGCACTCGCTCACGCCCTTCCCAATGCGCGGCTGCTCAGCAAAAAAGGACTCGGCCACACGAAAAAGCTTCCCGCAAAATTAATTTCAGCGGAACTCTCGGCGTTTTTTGCCGGAAAGCAGTAAAACTTTATCCGGGCGGCGGCTGAAAGACCAGAATAAAAGACTTTGTGAAACACGGCCGGTTTAACGGATCGGCAGGATCAGGGGCTGCTGCCGGCGAAAAATAGTAACCAAATGATCGCGCTTTGTCGATTCCGTGTATTGCCGTTCGTTGTATTAATGAAGGTTCACGAGATCAAAGGAGGCATATACATATGAGATTTATGATGATCGTTAAAGCCACAACGGATTCCGAGGCGGGTACACTGCCGAGCCGGGAGCTTCTCGAGGCGATGCAGAAGTATAACGAAGAATTGGTAAAAGCGGGCGTTCTGCTCGCCGCCGACGGCCTGCAGCCAAGCTCGAACGGAATCCGGATTTCTTATCCCGAGCCCGGAGGCAAACCGAAAGTGGTTGACGGACCGTTCACCGAGGCGAAAGAAATGATCGCCGGCTACACGCTTATTGAAGTCAAAACGAGAGAAGAAGCTGTCGAGTGGGCTATGCGCATGCCCGATCCGCACGGGTACGGACAAGGCGAGATCGAGCTGAGACAGGTGTTCGAGGTAGAAGACCTGATGAGTAATCCCGAAACGGCCGAGAAGGAAAAATCGCTCCGCAGGCAGGTAGAGGAGCAGAAGAAAGCGTGACGCAGTCTTCCGCACACCGGACAATCGATGGGATATGGCGGATCGAATCGGCCAAACTTATCGCGGGACTGACCCGTATGGTGCGTGACGTAGGACTCGCGGAGGATCTCGCGCAGGATGCCCTCGTGATCGCGCTGGAGAAATGGCCGGTCTCCGGCATTCCCGACAACCCGGGCGCCTGGCTGATGACGACGGCCAAACGGCGTGCGATCGACCTTCTGCGGAGAACGAAAGTGCGTGACCGTAAATATGCCGAAATGGCCCGCACCTTGGATTTGTATACCGAGGAGGATCTTAACGGCACAGTAGACGGGGAAATCGGCGACGATCTCCTCCGTCTGATTTTTATGACCTGCCATCCCGTACTGTCCAGGGAAGCCAGAGTGGCGCTGACGCTCCGCCTCCTATGCGGGCTTACTACGGACGAGATCGCCCGTTCTTTCCTGGCTGCGGAATCAACGGTGGCCCAGCGGATCGTGCGCGCCAAAAAAACGTTAAACACGGAGAAAATACCGTTTGAAGTCCCCGCCGGAGAAGCGCTGAAAGAACGTTTGTCGGCCGTACTTGAAGTGATTTACCTGATGTTTAATGAAGGTTATTCCGCCACGTCGGGAGAAGACTGGATCAGACCGCTGCTGTGCCGGGAGGCGTTGAGGCTGGGACGCGTGCTTGCGGAAATCGCCCCCGGAGAAGGGGAAGTGCACGGTCTGGTCGCTTTGATGGAAATTCAATCCTCGCGGTTCCGGACACGGATCGGCCCTGCCGGCGAACCGGTCCTCCTGATGGATCAAAACCGCGCGCAGTGGGACCGGCTGCTGATCCGGCGTGGATTGGCGGCACTTGAACGGTGCCGCCAGCTCGGCCGTCCGCCCGGCCCTTACGCGCTGCAGGCCGCCATCTCCGCCTGCCATGCGGAGGCGCCGATCGCTGCCGAGACCGACTGGATCCGCATCGCGGCTCTATACGAGGCGCTCTCCAGAACGGCGCCGTCACCGATCGTCGAGCTGAACCGGGCCGTCGCGGTCGCGATGGCATTCGGTCCGGCGTTCGGGCTGCAGATAGTCGACGAGTTGAGCGGCGAGCCTGCTCTGAAGGGCTACCATCTGCTGCCGAGCGTCCGCGGTGACCTTCTGGCGAAGCTCGGCCGGCCGGAAGAAGCGCGGGCGGAATTCGAGCGGGCGGCTTCCATGACGCGCAATGCGCGGGAACGTGACCTCTTGCTGAGCCGGGCTGCTGAAAGCGGCACGGAAGCTGCGGAATAATTTTGAGCCGGCTTGTCGATTGTGAGGCTTCTCGTTCGTTGTCTTATAAAGGGAAGGGCTGCGGAGGGATACACGTAAGCACTCTTCCCGCAAGGAGGCGATGGAAATGCGATTTATGCTGATTGTACAAGCGACAAGTTACTCGGAGGCAGGAATAAAACCCGGCCGGAGCTACAGCGAAGCGGTAGAAGCCTACCGCAAGTCACTGGCCGAGGCCGGTGTGCTGCTTGCAGCGGAGGAGCTGCGGCCCAGTTCCACCGGAATCCGAATCCGGTATTCCCCGGACGGTGAACAGCCGGTATTCGAGGCGGGGCCTTTTGCGGCGGGACAAGGGCTTCCGGCGGGTTATACGCTCATCGAGGTAAATTCGGCTGAGGAAGCAGCCGTTTGGGCGCGGCAGATGCCGGTTCCGTTCGGTACCGGGGCATTCGCAATTGAAGTCCGGGAGCTTACGATGCGGTCCGGCCGGGCTAAAGAACCGATGGAACGGGCCTTGGAAGCCGATTTGAAAGATCAGCTCGATATGCTGAAATATACCTAAAAGGAGACTGGAACATGACCACCACAAACCAGGAAGTAACCGATTTTATTGAAGCGCTGAAAGAACAATGGCAGAAAGAACTGTCCGCCGGGCTGCGTGAAGTCGTTCATCAGGCGATTCCCGAGGCGTCGGAACGGATTCAGTACAAAAAGCCGCATTTTCTGAAAAACGGAAAATACGCCGCAGTCATTTCAACCTCGAAAGATGCGGTAAGCTTCACGATCTTCAACGCCACCGGTCTCCAGCTGCCCGAAGGCATGTTTGACGGTCCTCCCGAAAGAAAAACGTTAAAGCTGCGAAAAGGGGATACGTTTGATTCCGGGCTTCTGGTTTCTCTGGTTGTACAAGCTTCAAGCTCGCTTTGATTTCTCAGATCGCCCGAAAAGCAGGGACTAATTTAGCCGGCGCTAAGTTAATCCCTGCTTTTTTATTGAAAACAGACGGTTTCTTACCATGTGAAGACTATGTATAGTCCGGCAAGTAGCGCCGTCCCAGCCTCACTCATCGGCCTGAAGCGGCAGTTTCCTCTCGTAGACCGTATGGGATGATATTATTTAGAATTCAAAAATATAGGTGTCAACAGAATGGGCGGCGTCTGCCTAAGAAATCCCGTCACTATTCTAACCAGACAGTCCTGGATGAAAATAGTTTTTTAATATGCCCCAACTCAAATTAAAATAGTATTATTCCCGGCACGGAAATTTTTTAAAAAAGAAATAAAAAAACCGAACCTTTTTTCGATAGAGAGACAATATAGGGTGTAAGCTGCTTACTCAGGAGGGCCCTCTGAATGCAAAGTGAATATATGTACCAATTGCTCGCAAAAATGAAGGATGGTGACCAACAGGCGTTTCACGAGATGTATGACGCCACCTATCAGGACGTTTACCGAACCGTTTCCTTTCTGGTGGATCATCGGCAGGACCGGGAAGATGTCATGAATGAGATCTATATGCAAATGTGGACCTCACTTGCCAACTATGATACGAACCGGCCTTTCCACTTCTGGCTGCACGGCCTGGTCATCCGCCAAGTGCAGAGATTTCGGGTCAAAAGCTGGCGGAGATTCCGGATTTTCGAGCGCATCCGAGCCTTCTCCCGGGAAGAGTCTCACTGGGATCAGCCTGCGGTATTGACGGACGGGACGAACCAGATGATATCGCAGGCTATTCAAAAACTGACCGACAAACAGCGAGCGGTGATTGTTCTACGCTTTTTCCATGACTATACACTGGAGGAAATCGCGACATTGCTCGATATTCCGCTGGGTACCGTCAAGTCCAGATATCATGCCGGTCTACAGTCGCTTCGAAAAAACGTATGGAATCTCCCCCCGGAAAGGATGGAAAGAATCAATGACTATTGAACGCAAAATCCGAGAACATCTTCACGAAGAAGCAGAAACGATGGAATGTCCTCCGGCCGTTACCAGACGAATCGAACAATCCTATTCTACTTATTTCCAACAAAAAAGGAGAGAACCAACCATGAAGAAAAGACTAATTAGCGGAATAGTTGCCGCTGCGATCCTGATTCCAACCGCTGCCTACGCGGCTCCAACTCTGATTGAAATGCTTACGAGAACACCAATGACATCCGAGCAAGTCAAAACCGATGAAGTCGGCAAAGCGGCACTCGATAAGCTGTACCATGCATTTCCCGAAACAAAATCGTTTGAAATAATTGAAGCCAGCCAAGTTCAAGGGGTTCAAACAAGCATCATCCTGCAGGAAAAAGGAGGAACCGGTAAAAAGATTACCCTCCATACCAATGCCGGCACGGGTGCTATCGAGCACGTGATTCAAGAGAATTGGGAGCCTGCGGGCAAGCCGGTCACCGCTTTAACCGATCAGGAAATCAAAACAAAGACGGATTATCTGATTGATAAACTGTACGGCGGCGTGAAAGAGTACGAATTTGCGATGGAGCAAATGGAAAATCCGGATCAAAAAACGTTTATGCTGAATTACAGCAAAAAAGGTTCTCAAACACCATTCTACCAGGTATTCGTTCAAGGTAATACGATCAGTGCTTCTCTGATCGGAGGCGAGACTGCACCCGTAGCCGATAAGGTAGAAGGGTATTTCACGAGAGACGGCAAGCCCGATTATTATGCCGATAATTTCTTGAATGATCCGAAACTGTTTTCTTTACTGAAAATCAGCCCGGCCGAATTGAAAGACGAATTGGCAAAGGGTAAATCTGTGGTGGAAGTAGCGGCTTCTAAAAATGTCTCCAAACAACAGGTGATTGATGTTATTTCCCAAACACAGGTTGACGGACAGCTTCAAGGAGAAAAGCAAGGCGAAGTACCTAAAAGTAATCAATCGAATGAACAAATGTTAAAAGCTATTGAACCTAAAGTATTGCAAGTGATTGAACACAAAAATGAAGCATCCTCTAAGAAATAACTAGGCAAGCCGAAACGGTTCCCCCGCTCATTAAACCATGATAAAACCGGACCTGATGAGCATCGGCTTGCATGAAAATAAACGTCAAATACCCCCGCTTTGTTAGGCGGGGTATTTGACGTTGATACGAGTTCATGGCTATCGCAGAGAAAGCTTAGTGTAAGGGAAGCCGGACACCTTTCTTGTTCGCTGAATCCTTTTTCACCCGAGCTGTTTAATTAGAATGAGTAGAAATTGCTTCAAAAGCATAATCGAATCCGGTACGATCGTACGGGAAATGATTAAAATAAGAGCGCTGTGGCCATCACAGACGCTCTTTTATTTTTCGCTTGGCATCTTTTCGAATGGTTTTTTAAAGTCCGGGATAAACATTTCGTAACCTGAACGGTTTTTTCCCGTATAAATAGAACAAAATCGGTTACCGTCCGGCGAAGGGACTGTTCCTTTAAGACGGTTTAACCAAATAGAAGTCGAGGTCGTGCATCCTATGAACGAGACATTTACAGACCAGGCCGACGCCTGGTACCGGCTGGCTGAGCAGAGAGCCGCTCAGTATTTTACATCGCTTTACAAGCAGGTCAAGGAGAAGAGCTATGTGCCGGTCCTGACTGAAGATATCCGCTTATGGAAAAAAGATCATCTCCCGCCTTTTTCGCTGTTTTCCTTGTTAACCCGGAAAAAAAGAAATCCCGGTTCACGGGACTATTCCAAGTACATCCAATGGCTCCGTTACACGGGGAAATTGGACGATTATCTGGACCGGAGCATTTCCTACATCTATTTGCGTGATCTGGGCCAAGCCCTGGATTCCCCCGGCACACAGAAGAAGATCCGGCACCTGATCGGTGACGTTAAAGACCAACTGATAGGTTCCGGCAAATCGGACGGAGGGGATCAGCCGGATTATATAAGCTGGGCGGGCTTATACCGGTGGGCCCAGAAGGAAGGGATCGAATCCGCCGCCATTTGGTTAATAGCCAAGCTCAAAAGCGTTTCGTCCCGTATCCCGCAAGAAATGAATGCCGAGCAGGCCCAGCGTAAACTGCTCAAAATCATTCTCGGGGTCATACTGCACGTAAACGACGATATGGATGATGCAACACCGGCGGATGAACGGTCCCGCAGACTGGATGAAGCCATCCGGTTCGGCTATTCATACGGGCTGACCTATCCGTTCATAGACGATCTTCTCGATTCCGGGGTTTTAACCGACTGGGAGAAAGAAGAGTTTACGGGCATGATTCGAGACGCGCTTCTGACGGGAAGCGTACCTGAATTAGGCGATTGGTTCGACAATAACCGGACTTTGCTGGAATTCGTGCATGCGGAACTGCGGGATGCTTTTCAGTCGATCCAGTCGTATCAGCGGCCCGAAACATTAAAAATCTTTTACGAACAATCGTATGTATTTTTCCACTCCCAGGAGCTTGACCGTAAGAAGGATCTGTCCTGCGAGTCTTACACGAATGAAGAACTGTATATCCCCATCATTTTAAAATCATCTTCCTCCCGGCTGATTGTGCGTTCCGTGCTTAGCGCAGACGCGGACGAAGGCTTTGACAACCGGACTTTTTATTACGGCATTTACAATCAGTTGGCCGACGACTTCGCCGATATGTTCGATGACAGGGAAGAAGGCGCGGTAACACCCTATACCTACTATTTAAAATACCGGGATCGCCGTCCCGATCTGATCAATCCCTATGAATTGTATTGGACGGTTATTTCCCATCTGATTCATAACGTGTACGGCTCCGATGCCAAGACCCGGGAGGTCATCTTGGACCGTGCGATTAACGGTCTCAAACGATGCAAAGAACGTCTCGGAGCCGAAAAGTATAACAGCATCATGAATATATTCGCATCCGGTGATCCCGAGTTTAATCGTCTTGTCCAAACCATGGTAAGCAAAGCGGACGATGTCGATTTCTTTGACAAACTGCTGCGGGACCAGGTCGTTACCGTTCTGCGCAACAACCGGAGGGAGAAAGAAGCCTTCTCCGATACGGTCGCCAACGTACGTGACCGGATCAACAGCTTTCTGCACATAGCCAAGCCTCACGGAATGCCGGAGATGAAAGAAGCGCTGATTGACGCGGCCAATTACAGTCTGGAAGGCTCGGGGAAGCGTATCCGGCCTATTTTGACCTGGGTGATGGGCGTGAACGAATACGGCCTGCAAGCGGAGGAGATCGTCCCGCTGCTGAGATCGCTCGAATATATGCACACCGCTTCCCTCATCTTCGATGATCTGCCTTCCCAGGATAACGCATCCACGAGGAGAGGACGGCCGACCCTGCATCAGGTGCATAATATTGCCACCGCCGAACTGACCGGCCTTTACCTGATCCAGAAGGCTACCCAAGAGCAGACGTCGCTAGATCGTTTTCCGGCCAAATCCGTACTTGAACTTATCCGCTACTCGGCTGAAAAGACCGAAGAGATGTGTATGGGGCAGGCGATGGACCTGCAAGCCAGGGGAAAAGCATTGACCCTGGAGCAGTTGAACCGGATCTGCTTTTATAAAACCGGCATCGCGTTCGAGGCGGCTCTCGTTATGCCGGCCATTCTTGCGGAAGTTCCGGCTTCCGAGATCGAAGCGTTGAAAAAGTTCGCCTATCATGCGGGCATTGCTTTTCAGATCAAGGACGATTTGCTTGATGCGGAGGGAAGCGTGGATGTGCTCGGTAAACCTGCCGGAAAGGATATCGAAAACAACAACTCGACTTTCGTAACGATATTGGGACAGGACGGCGCAGGTAAAGAGATGTGGGAACATTACTGCCTGGCTATGGAAACGCTGAAAGAAGTCCCGCGGAATACCGCTTTCCTGAAGCATTTGTTGACTTATATAGTCGGACGGGATCATTAATCGTGCGGGAGCCCAAACATAAGGTTCTTTTTAAAAAGAAAAAAAGCCGATTTTCTGAATTCAGAAAATCGGCTTTTGCATTGAAGGACGCTTGCCTGAGAATGCCGCCTTATTTTACGGGCAGCAGCTTTTTGCTTACGAATACCATGATCAGCGACAAGACGAGAAAATACAGCGGCATGGTGAGTAAAGAATCGTTGTGAAGGTAACTCATACCGCTTGTGATCAAACTGACAAGGATATAATAGCCCAAGCCGAAGATGGCGCCCGCAGTCCCGAGTACATCGCCGTACCGGACCAGAGCCAAGCTTAGGCAGTTGGGGATAGCCATCCCGATTCCAAGCAGGAAGACGAAGATACAGACGGCCAGCAGGAAGAGAAAGGAAGCGGAAGGACTCGCCTTGAACAAGATAATGGCGGTCATGCAGGCCGCTCCGGCAGCGGATACGGCCGTACCGGTGACGATGATCTTCTCAGCGGTGAATCTCGTTAACAGTTTTTTCGACAACAAAGCGCCGAGAATGGAAGAAAGCGCCACAAGAATACCGAAAATACCGAATTCGCCCGGTGTCAGTTGAAAATATTCCATAAAAATAAACGGTGACTCGGCATAATAACTGAACAAAAGACCGTTAGTCGCACCGATGAGGAAGCCGAATGCCCATAACTTTTTATCGCCGATCATACGCCGGAACACGGACCGGATTTTGATGTCAGTCGTCAGGGCTCCTTTGGTTTCAGGAAGTGCGGCGAACGTATACGCGAAAACGGCCGCGCTCATGATAACAAGCGTGAGGAAAACGGCCCTGAAACCGAGCGCTTGATCGACCCAACCGCCAATTAACGGGCCGATCGCCGGAGTAAAGGCCAGCGCAGCGGAAATTTGGGCAAAAACGGCATGGCGTCTGGCGCCGTCGATACTCTCGCGCAGAATGGTTTGCGTAACAACCGAGCCGGTACTGGCTCCAAAAGCCTGAACGAACCGGCTTGCCAGCAGCCATTCGGCGGAGCCGGACAAATAACATCCCAAGCTTCCGATCCCGTAAACGAGAATACCCCAAAGCAGCGCGGGACGACGACCGATAAAATCCGAAAGTCTTCCCCAGCAGAAAACACCGAGGCCAAAGCCCAGGAAGTAGATACTGAGCGTCAACTGGATCAAGTTCCGGCTGGCCTGGAGCTGATCCGCGATGTCCGGTAAAGAAGGCGTGTAGATCGTTTCGCTAATTTGCGGAAAACCCACCAGAATAATAAACAGCAGGATGGATGGTGTTGAGATTTTTTTGGTTAACACAGTTCATGCCCCCTATAAATTGAAAAATCTCAATTCGGCACGATTATTACGGGATAGGGGGCTTGCATTTAATCAATCGGGCAAATGACAGCATATAATTTCACCTTCATTTTTTATAGGGGGACTATAGCGAGTATTATAACAGGAATTCTGTAAGTTCCCAAGAAGAACGCGGTGTGAATTCATCCTTCTCCATTGACAAAATATAGTGCGCACCGTATTCTGATGAAAAACATACGCTGCCGTATCCAGGGGGAGTTATGCAATTAACGAGGGAAGATTGGGTAAAAGCCGGAATACATAAACTGGCCAAAAGCGGCATACATGAAGTTCGTGTCGAAGTACTTGCCAAGGCACTGAGAATCAGCAAAGGCAGTTTCTACCATTATTTTCGGGACCGTAAAGAACTTCTGGATTCCATGCTGGATTATTGGGAAGATCACGCGACCAAACGGATCATTGAGAATGTGGAACAGGGGACCTTCTCGTTGGAACAACTGCTTCATCTAAGCATCAACAACGGGGACAAACAAATTGAAACCGGCATTTATGCCTGGGCCAAACATGATCCAGTCGTGGCTTCCCGGTTAGTCGATATCGAGGAACAGAGAATTCATTTTCTTTCCGTCTTGTATCAGAAGAGAGGACTGACGTTACCCGAGGCTGCTGACAGGGCCAGACTTACCTATTTAACCTATGTAGGATGGATATCCCGGTTTGAGAGCAATCCGAATTTTGATATCGGCAAAATGTTTGAAATTTTAGTAAAGCTATGAACACGCTCATGTCCCGATTCGGCTGTATACGTTGTGGGGACATAAAAATGCATCGACATACGGAGGCGTATGTTTACTTGCTTGGAAACCTTGTCAGGTTTCCGGACATTCTCTGAAAATTGTATCGGGAGGCGGGTTTAATGAAATCCGTGATAGTATTGTCAAGCGTGAGTATTTTGGCTCTGATCAGTCTGCTACATATGTATTGGGCTTATGGAGGGCGCTGGGGAGTCGGTGCTGTCATACCTTCGAAAGCGGGGGAGCTTAAACCTGCTTTTACTCCGGGGAAGTCGGTTACGCTGTTAGTGGCTGTTCTTCTTTTAACGGTTTGTTTGATACTCCTGGTTCAAGGCGGTTACATAGCTGTATTACCGGCCAATAGCGTTACAAAAACGGGGTGTATCGTTTGCGCTTCTGTCTTCTTTTTACGGTCGGCCGGTGACTTTAGACATGTAGGGTTTTTCAAAAAAGTAAAGCATACGGTATTTGCCAGAAATGATACGTGGTTGTATAGTCCGCTTTGTTTGTATATAGCGCTCACATGTACGATTCTTCTGTTTTAAAAAAGATTCGGGGAAACCCGATTTTTGCGGTCATGCCGCACACGCCTGCCGTTTCGCTTCAATCAAAATTATGAAGATCAGCCGGCGGCAGGCAGCGCACCACGTGGATTTCTACCCGCAGCGGGCTGAACGCGCGGGTTGTTTATTCCGGCGAGCTGGACGCTGCTGTCGTCATCGGAAGCCGCTGAGAAAGCCGGAATAATGGGGAAGAGGATGCGCTAACCCGCCCGTTTGCTTATCAGGTTGCCTGATAGCCAATCCGCTTTACGATAAGAAAACCGCCTCATTGAAGAGACGGCTTTGTGAGCTGTCGCACCCGTTAGTTGAGTCTCTTTAATCTGGTTTGCATTGTTTTCCGATAAAGTTCATGCATCACGAAGTCCCGCTCCGTTAAGGCAGTTTGATGCCGGACGAGATATGGTTAGTCGGAGCGGATGGGTCACTTATTTATTACGGAGTTGTTCCGCCAAACCGATTAGATGTCCTTCATTTCCGCGAATGTAGCAGAGCCGATACGAGTCCTCGTACTGAACCACTTCGCCAACGAGCTGAGCACCACGCTTAGTGAGTCTGGCTACCATTTCGTCAATGTCTTCAACGGTGAACATGACGCGCAGATAACCGAGGGCATTAACAGGGGCAGTTCGGTGATCTGCTGCAGCAGGCGGGGTGAGAAATCGCGAAAGCTCAAGTCGGCTGTGGCCGTCCGGTGTAACCATCATAGCAATCTCTACACACTGTGAACCGAGTCCGGTTACGCGACCAGCCCATTCACCTTCGACAGTAGCTCTTCCTTCAAGCTTCAAGCCAATCTCCTCGAAAAAAGAGATAGAGTCATCAAGAGATTCTACAACGATGCCTACATTGTCCATTCTCAGTAATTTGTTTTTTGCCATAGTTCTATCTCCTTATGTGAACAAATTTATTACCTGATCAGCTTCGTATTTATTTTATCAAGAATTACAAATTTATTCCAAACGATTAACGTCTTGTCACAGTTCGCGATAACAAAGATAAGTCACAAGGAACAACTATCAGCTAACAACATTAAAATTTTAGTCAAAGGTAAACAAAAAAAGCCGCAGTTTATGCGGCTTTCATAGTCTATATATTCCTGTCGTCTGAGAGCCGGAACAATATACAGGGGATTACAGCATAACCCGCCGGTCATTAGACTCGTGGAGAGGATTCGCGGGGTTGCGTCCCGGCCTTTCGGTCCGGTTTGACGTTTTTCCGTATGAATAGCCGTGCTCTAGGCTTCTTCCTCCGCCATGCCAAGTGCTTTGTTCCTTTCCTTGAACTTGGCGTTATGCGAAGAAACATAGGCCACCTTTGCTGCCGCCGGCTCCAAATACAGCTTGGCGCTGTTCACTGCCAACACGGCATCGGTAAAAGCCCCGGCGATCAGATTCACTTTAGACGGGTAGTCCGCCGTATCTCCGGCCACAAAAATACCGGGCAAATTGGTTGCGAGTTTCTCATTCACATGAATAGTCCATTGCCCCATATCCAACCCCCAATCGACTATCGGTCCGAAGTCACCGCGCAGCCCGTGATTCACGATCACGGCATCGATCACTAATTGTTCCGGTTCTTCCATAACCAGGCCCTCGGCATTCAGACGTGCAATCGATACCGCTTCAATGGCGTCGCCGCTAACATTGCCGTGAAGCCGGTCCAACACATACGGCGTACGAACATCGACAGATGATTCCTTCATCCGCTTCACATTCTTCTCATGTCCGCCGAAGCGCTCACGGCGGTGCACGACAGTGACACTAGCAGCAATCGGCTCCAGTGCGTTGGCCCAGTCAACTGCCGAATCACCGCCGCCCGAGATAAGCACCCGTTTGCCGTGAAACCTTTCGAGCTCTTGTACGGTATAGTGCAAATTGGTCACTTCATAACGTTCTGCGCCTTCGATGTCGAGCTTCGCCATCTTCAGCACGCCATGTCCGAGCGCCAAAACGAGCGTACGTGTATGGTGCTGCTCCCCGGTTGCGGAAGTCAGAAGCATGGTCCCGTCCTTGAGCCGTTCCAGTCCGCTGATCTGTTGGCCCAGTACGATGGTCGGATCAAACGTTTGAGCCTGCTGGATCATTTGCCGGATGAGGTGCTCGCAGCGGATAGGCGTAACTCCGCCGACATCCCAAATCATTTTCTCCGGATAAATCAACAACCGTCCGCCCAGTTCCTCCTTCGCTTCGATCAGTTTCGTTTTCAAATCGCGCATGCCGCTGTAAAAAGCCGCATACAACCCGGCGGGTCCCCCGCCAATGATCGTAATATCGTAAAGTTCCAACGCCTGTGTCATGCCGTTACCTCCTGTATGGTTTGAGTTCTGGTCACATCGTTTTCTTTTTAAAAAGATACGGCAGCATCTCTAATAACCGACCGCGTGTAAGGGGATCTTCATAATTCCATGCGGCATCCATAAGATGAATCTTACCGGGAGTTAACCCGGCTATAGGCTCTAATTGTGAACAATGAACGGTTGTTTGCAGTTCGAGGGGAGAAGCCAAGAAGAAATTGCGGTCTCCGGCATAGTGATTCATTTCGTTCTGCTGAATTTCTATCCATGCTTGCCCTTGTTCGATTAGATGCATCACCCGGGCAGAGGGACGAAAGCCAAGTGATTCATACAAGGTGGCTGCAAACCCGTTGTGGCCCATAACATAAAGCTTTGCACCTAACTTGAGATAAACGGCAGCAGTCTCTCCCACAGCATAAGCACCTGCTAATTGCCTGCGTACGAGTCTTACTTTGTCCTCATACGTAGTAATCCACTTCTCAGCCGCTTTAACACGCTCAAATAGTTTGGCGATATATCGTAACCGATCAAAGAGTCTGAACTTAGTGTCCAACACAACAGTAGGAGCGATCGCATCGAGTATTTGTAAATCTTGTGCTTGATGATGATAGCTTAGCAGCACGAACTCAGGCTGAAGCTGTGCTATTTTATCGGGATCTGCCCAATGTCCGATATTTTGAATATTTCGTAACTTGTTGTGATAAATCACATTCCCTTTCAAAGAGATGGCCGCTCCAATAGGGGATATGCCTAAAACGAGTAATTCTCCCAGCGTATATTTGCCATCCGTCACAATACGCGTTGCATTTTTGGGAACATGAACCTCTCTGCCAAGTGAATCGATAACTGTTCTTTGCTGAGTATGCAGATGAATATCGGCATATTCACGCGGAGCGTTTCCCGTTAATTTACGAAAGCACCGGCTGAAATAGTATTCATCCTTGAACCCGATTTGCCGGGATATTTTGCTCAATGGCTCGGTGGAATTGCAAAGAAGTTTCTTTGCCTGATTTATACGCAGATGCATCAAATAATCAGTCGGCTTTTGGCCGGTCAATGTTTTAAACTGTTGGCTATATTGCCATCGGACCATTTCTGCCATGTTAGCCAGTTGTTCCACGGTTAAGTCCTCGTCGTAATGCTCTTCCATGTAACGTATGGTGTGTTGAATCTTTGTTGTCTTTTCTTCGTTCTGCGAATGGGAAGCTTGCTGATCTAACTGGGCCATTAACCCTAGAATAAGTTGAAGTCTGCCTTGCATCATAGCCATTTCCGATGTGGATAGGGAGGAGCAATACCGATTCCTCGTCGATGATTCATTCCCTAAAACGTGATTGACCTGAGAAAATAACAGACTATAAGGGTATCCGCAAAGCAAAGGCGGGTGAGCAACCGGGTTCAAACTCAATCCTTCTACTTCAAAGGTTTCAAAAGTAAAGCGTGCAAGCTGGGCCTCATCGTTGCTTGATTCCACTGTGTAGTGTTGCACGGGTAAAACTAGAATGCAGTCTCCCTTGCCGCAGATCGATTGCCATTTTGTCTACATAGAGCCGTATGCCATGACTGAGCGCTATCAACAACGTGCATACATTTGTTTCCTTGTAATGAATGGCCTCATTATGACTGCCCGCTGACATCATTTGGTCAACTTGAAACTTATCATAGCGCTGCAGCCTAATATACAGGGGTGTTAGATTCATAAGCAGCTCTCCAACTATTGAAAATGATTCTCATTATCATCATAACATATCATGATCTGCTTTCAACTACAGCAATTCGAACATGTGTTATTTTTGAAAAGGAATAGGTTAGAGAACGGGGAGGGCAATACAATTCCTTACGACCGCTTCATCCATTGCGGCAGTTGTTTGAACAATTGCTCCAAAGCTAACAACCCATCTGTATTCCATTCCGCAGAAACAACGTAAACATGTCCTTTTTGAACCGCAGGCAGGGTTTTCCATACCGGGCTTTTCAGCAGTTGGCCGGATTCCGTTTTACTTTCATCATCATCCTGGACAACTACGAACAGATGATCTCCCGCAAACTCTGAAAGCACCTCTTCTGAAACTTTAACGAAAGAAACCCCTTTTTCATCCATAATATTTTTTTGTACTGCTGGCGGGACGGCAAACCCGTTTTTCCCATAAATAATGGAACCAAGTGAACGATTGCCCATAACGTAAAGCGTTTTACCCAGCTGGTAGAAAACGGTAGCGGTCTCCCCGTCCGTTAAATGAAGCTTATCAAACATTTCTTTCGACTGGGTTTCAAACTTAGCAATCAATTGAGCCGCCTTTTCCTGCTGGCCGAAGATATTTCCCATTTCTTTCAGACGTTCCGCATAAGGTAGAGCCGGATTAAAGGGGATAGTAGGAGCTATTTTCGACAATGCCTCATTTTTTACGGCATCCGCATTGTAATAACTGTTAATGATCAAATCCGGTTTCAAACTTAAAATCACCTCTAAGTCACCCGGATTGCCAACATCGACTATTCCTTCCGTTTTACCTTCATAGTAACTATGCTTAGTATGGATAAGATTACTGCCGACGATTGGAATCTCCATCACTAAGAAGTCGCCAAGCGTCGGACCGATATAAACCACCTGTTTGGGTTGTGCTGGTATTTCAATCTGCTCGCCTTTAATCGTTGTATATAGAAATGTTTTCTCCATTTTCTCTGCCTGCACAACGGATGCATCGCCTCCAGGGTTACTGCAGGCCGATATTAGTAACAATAGGAGAAAAATACCTCCCCCTAGCATAATTGGCATTCCACGATGTCTCTTCACACTTGCTGCCCCTTTCCTTCTCGCTTTTAATTGAAAATGATTATCATTCTCCGTGCTATTATAGTTGGTGTAAAAAGAGGGGACAATGAAAAAAACGCAAGGAATGATTTGGATAAATGTAAATAGCCGCGCTAGAAAGGTTTGATAGGGTAGCTGCAACCCTTTATTATCCGGTTTAGCAGTTCAATCCAGTATAGAATAGACATGCTTTGTAAGCCGCATAATGGGGGGCTTTTCTTTTTCATTGCTTCCATAAGCAATTTCTGTTAGTATCGGAACTACTTATTAAATGTATTTAATAAGTTTGTGAGGAGGGTGATTAAAGGATGAGTGAGCTGCCTCCGACGTCCAATGACAGCATGAAGAAAGCGATCCTGCGCAGTATGCGCGCAGTTCTTCTGGAGCTGGGGAGTGCCACGAAGGTTGAGCTGAGCCGCAAGCTGGGCCTCAGTTTTCCGACCGTCAGTAAGTTTCTTGCGCAAATGGAGAGAGACGGGGAAATTTATTCTTCCGGCCTGGACAACTCGAACGGAGGAAGAAGAGCCGCAAGGTATGTATATGATCCGGATTATTTGCTGGGGCTGGCGCTCTTTTTGGAGAAAGCGGAAACGAACTACACGGTATTTAACGGTTCGGGCGCGATAAAAGAACAGGGAACGGTACCCGGTGTGCTTCTGGATCCCGTTCTCTGCCTATCGGAGCAGGTCGAGCGGATCCTTGCAAAGTATCCGAGAATCGGGTCGATAGCGGTCGGGGTTCCCGGCGCGGTCAATAATGGCCGCATCATCTATATTCCCGGTTATGAGCAGTTTCATCATTTTGATCTGAAAAGCGACCTCGAAGAGCGTTTTTCCATCCCGGTAGCGGTTGAGAACGATATGAACGCGGCGATTCTGGGTTACAGCTTAAACGCGGCCGAGACGGAAAACCCGACGCTGATCTACCTGTATTTCGGTCAAAACGGACCCGGCGCCGGCATTCTGGTCAATGGGGACGTGGTGCGGGGAAGCACGTTTTTCTCAGGGGAAATTTCATTCGTACCTCAGTACGATGACCGTAATTTCCTGCAAGCTTTGGGGCGTGAAGCGGGAGTGGAAATAACCGCGCGGGAGAAGGAGATAGATGCCGTCAGCAGGCTGGTCGCCTCGTTTACCGCTATTCTGAATCCGCATGCGATTATTTTTTGCGACGATGAAGTAAGCGGACCGCTGCTGGATGGGATTACAAGAAGGAGCGCCGCTTACATACCGGAAGAACATTTGCCGGAACTTACGTCCAGTGACTGGAAGCGGGATTATTTAAGCGGATTACAGAGTTTGGGGCTTGATCTTATGATTCGGGAGAAGGGGTGACCTGTGGCTACTTTCTTTTTATTGATTATTTATATGGCTTTCATCAGCCTGGGACTGCCTGATTCCTTGCTGGGATCGGCATGGCCCGTCATGCAGACGGATCTTGGCGTGCCGCTTGAAACGGCCGGTTTACTGTTTATGACGGTTACGGCCGGCACGATTGTTTCCAGTATGGCAAGCGGCATGCTGCTTAAGCGGTTCGGAACGGGGAAACTTACCCTCATCAGCTGCATCCTGACAGCCGGTGCTCTGCTCGGTTTTGCCGCGGCCCCGTCGCTTGTCTGGTTAATAATCTGTGCGGTGCCCCTCGGACTTGGCGGAGGCGCCGTTGATGCGGGCCTGAACAATTATGTCGCCGCACATTACAAAGCGCATCATATGAGCTGGCTTCATTGCTTCTGGGGAGTGGGAGCTACGCTCGGGCCGATTATTATGGCCCGATTTATTTCGGGACCGGACTCCTGGAGGGACGGGTATTTGACGGTTGCCGGGATTCAGTTTGCGCTGGTGATTGTACTGTTCGTTACCCTGCCCTTATGGAGCCGGGTAGCGAAAAACCACGCTGCTTCAGGTGAAGATAAGGGAGACTTGCAGGACAAAGGAGAGCTTAGTTCTGAAGGTTCCGTGAAGCCTTTACAAGTCAGGGGCGTTAAGCTGGCTTTGGCCTCGTTCTTGTTTTATTCCGGAGTGGAAGCGACAATAGGGCTTTGGGGAAGCAGCTTTCTGGTGAATATGAAAGAGCTGCCGGCCGCGGTCGGGGCACAGTGGGTATCCCTTTATTTTGCGGGAATCACCGTCGGCAGATTGGTTACGGGATTTATTACGTTCAAGGTGGCTAACCGTACCCTTATCCGGTGCGGCCAAATTACCGCCCTCGTCGGTGCGGCCCTGCTGATTCTTCCGCTGCCGCCTGTTTTCTCGCTTGCGGGTTTTATGATAACGGGTCTGGGCCTGGCGCCTATTTACCCGTGCATGCTACATGAAACGCCCGAACGTTTCGGCCGGAAACACTCCCAGTCGATCATGGGGTATCAAATGGCCGTGGCCTATGTGGGCAGCACGTTTATGCCTCCTTTGCTCGGTTTTCTGGCTTCCCTTGTCAGCATCGGAGTTTTCCCGTTTTACATCGTTCTGTCCGCCGCGGCTATGCTCTTGTTCTCGGAAAAACTGAATGTCTTCTTAACGGCCAGGAAGAATGTCTTGAACAACAAGACGCCTTTCACGGGCTGAACCTTTTGTCCTTATGCGTTCCTAAGCTATAATAGATGTACTAAAAACTAGGGGGCATTTCAATGAGCCAGCGTTACCGAATTACAAGAGCGTTTCAGGAAAACGGCCATTCCGCAAAAACGATCTCTTTGGAAGAGTGCAAACAATATTTCTCGTCCAAAGCTGATTTTTCCTATACAACCGTTTTTACGGTGAAGGGTGCAACCAGCATGTCCATCGAAGGGGATTTTTTTATGTGGAGCTATGACGAGGATACCGTTATTCCATTCAGACATTACGACGGTGATATTTACGTGTCCGGTACGAACAAAGTCGTGATTCCCTTAGTTATTGAAGTCGCGAGTGATCTACAGGCGGATGTACAGGAAGAATAGGTCTTATCTAACCGTGTGCAGCCTAAACTAAAGGATACGAAAGCAAAAAGCCTGCCGGGTTTGATAGTCCGGTCGGCTTTTTTTGTGCGGGATGTTACATTCAGTGAAATAAAGCATTTGCGGGAATAAAAAAAGGGCTTGTCTTCACTAGAAGGCAAGCTCTTTCGTCATTTGTAAATGTTATGTTAGCTGGAAAACGGGGCAAAAGGCAGCGAATCTTTTAAGGCCAAGAGCTCTTCAAAGCTTCTTATCCGGTAATCGGCGAGTGAAAGATCCTGATTGCCCGAACCGGGATTTTGCAGCCCGATGCACCGCATGCCCGCGCTCTTCGCGGCTCTGACGCCGTTGCGCGAATCTTCGATGACGAGACAGGAAGAGGGTTCCACTCCCAGCAAGCCTGCCGCATGAAGGAAAATATCCGGAGCCGGTTTCCCGCGTTGCACTTCCTCTCCGCTGACCCTTACGTCAAAATAGGGCCCAAGGCCGGTCTTATCCATAATCAGCTCAATTAGCGGCCGTGGAGAAGAAGAGGCGACAGCGACCGGAATCTGCTTTTCTTTCAGCCAGCTTAGCCAGCGTTCCGCGTCGGGCATGGCCGTAAGCTGCGTATGTCCGGACAATATATTCATCACATTGTCCTTGTGATACGTTAGCACTTGCTCCAGCGCAAACGGAATCCGGTGTTTGTCCAGAACCTGCTCCCACATGGATTCCAGCGTTACACCCACAAAACCATGATGGTCTTCTTCGCTCACGGGCACGCCGAAATGGTCGAACGAACTGCGTTCGATATCAAAATAAATCGGTTCGCTGTCTATTAGGACGCCGTCCATATCGAACAGAACCGCTTTTATGGAAGTGTCCTTCCATTCGGATGTATTGAAATCCTCCAATGATATTCCTCCTTTGACATACAGCGCGGATTACAAACCAATGCTAGCATATCGGTCCGTTCTTTAAAAGATTAAAAGAATTTTCAGAGCCCGGACCGGCTTTCCGGAATTTGATTAAAGGCCCGGGAACGCAGGCATACCGTTGCAGCCGGAATAAACTTTTCAAATGTGCTACGCCATGTTATATTGTATGCAAGCAAGTACTTGCATGCGTGAAAGGGGATACCAATGGAGCAAAGTGCGCAAGAAACCCGGGATAAAATTTTAGCCGCGGCCATCTTTTTAATGAAAGAAAAAGGATACAAAGGCATGACTACACGCGCCATCGCCAAAGAAGCCGGCGTAAACGAGAGTACGATTTTCCGGCATTTCGTTAACAAACAGGGAATTGTGGACGCCTTAGTGGACCGGTATTCCTATGTTCCCGGCATTCATCAAGTTTTTGACAGCCTGACGGGAGAGATCCAATCCGATCTGATCCACATTGCGCGGACGTACCAGCAGTTTATGGAGCATCACGGCGGGATGGTATTAATCGGTTTAAGAGAGACGGGGCATTTTCCCGAACTGGACGAAAAAACGGCCGCTATACCGATTCAATTAAAGGAGCTGCTAATCGGATATTTAAGCCGTATGTATGAGAAGGGTGTCATTGAACGAACTGATTTAGAAGCGGCGGCGATGACTTTTATTTGGATGAACCTCGGATTTTTTATGTCGGCTTCGCTTTATGGTCAGAAAATAACACCCGTCAAAGTCGAAGATTTTTTGCAGTACGGTGTCGGTACATTCGCTCAAGGTTTGTTAAAGAGACTTTAAAGAGACGTTAGGTTAACGATAAAATCGCAGCCAGGGGAAATGTGAAAATGAATCATGTGGAAGTTATCATAATCGGCGGAGGACAAGCCGGTCTTGCTATGGGGTATTACCTGAAGCAGAAAGGAGTATCCTTCCTCATTCTCGATGCCCATAAACGGACCGGAGATTCCTGGAGATCACGCTATGATTCCTTGACTTTATTTACACCGAGGATGTACAGCAGCCTTCCCGGTATGAAGTTTCCGGGGGTTCCTGACGGTTTGCCCGCTAAGGATGAAACGGCCGATTACTTGGAGGCGTATGCCCAAACTTTCGATCTGCCTATCCGGCATGGGACGAGAGTCCGTTCACTTACGAAACATGAAAGGGGATTTATAATCGAAACCGCACAGGAAACTTTTGTTGCCCGGCAAGTAGTCGTGGCCACGGGGCCTTTTCATGAACCTGTCATCCCGGATTTTGCAACAAAACTGCCGGAGGAGATCGTTCAGATGCATTCTTCCGGCTATAAAAACGCATCCCAGCTTGCGGACGGCCCCGTACTGGTCGTCGGAGGCGGCAATTCGGGCGCACAGATTGCCGTTGAGCTTTCCGCTCATAGGCAAGTCACGATCTCGGTTAGCCGGCCTATGAGTTTTAAACCGATGCGTATATTCGGTAAAAACATATTCTGGTACTTTGAGACGTTCGGTTTGTTGAAAGCGGGCGAGGAGTCTGCGCTTGGTTCCTGGCTGAAAAAACAACCCGAGCAAGTATACGGCACCGAATTAAAAGCTCTTCTGAAACAAGGGATCGTTTCCTTAAGGCAAAGAGCGGTAGGTGCGGATTCCGGAGAGATTCTCTTTGAGGATGCATCAAAAATGAAGGCGGCTAACATCATCTGGGCCACCGGTTTTCGAAGTGTTTACCCGTGGATCGGTGTTCCGGAAGCGGTAGATGCCAATGGTAAGCCGATTCATGACAAAGGGGTCAGCAAGGCGAAGGGATTGTATTATCTGGGCCTGCCTTGGCAAACCTGCCGCGGTTCCGCTTTGTTAGGCTGGATGGCGCGGGATGCCGAACAATTGGCTGAAATCATCGAGCGGCATGCAGAGCGATCAGAATGAAGTACGCGGCTATCGATAAAAACGATGACCTCATCATCCAATCTCCCTTCGTTCGTATGAGTTATTCCGTTTAGAATGTATGGTGGAAAATTTGTACGTAGACCAGATGTTTTGGAAATGAAAATTTCAAAAACATCACTTCGCCAGAACTCCTCATTGCCTTTCTAATGAACTTTACCAATTTTATTGTATAGGATCTTGTATCAGTTCATTTAAACCGGTTATGGGGTGCTTATAGCTCGTTAAAACACGCATTTTATATAGTCAAATCATGTGATATTATATAGACCTGCATAAAAAGGAGGTTGTTTTTTGCGTTATTTCATTTTCCATGTAAAAGTGTCGAACAGGCTGCCTTGTTTAGCCGATGGGAGGGGAAGATGACATTCTCTCTGATCGTGCTTGTGGTCGCTGCGGTTTTTGTAGGTGCCTTCATGAAATCCGTCTTCGGATTCGGGGAAGCGATCGTGAGCATGCCTCTGCTTGCCCTGCTGTCGGTACCGCTGCAAACGTCGGTTTCCCTGATCGGTTTGGCGGGCCTGACCGTTGCTCTGCTGACCGTGTTCAGCGGTTGGCGTCATGTTGAACGCCCGGTTCTGATACGATTGGCCGTTTCTACCATAATAGGTATTCCTTTCGGGCTTATCATGCTTCACCTTGTTCCTGCCAGTATGATTACTTCGGCACTTGGTATTTTCTTGATGATCTTCGGCTGCTACTCTTTGCTGAAGAAAATGCTTTCCCGCAAAATCGGACAGCCGCTGCTTAATGACCGCGGATGGGTGCTTCCGTTCGGTTTTGCCTCCGGCGTACTTGGCAGCGCCTATAATTTTAACGGTGTGCCGGTCGTTGTTTACGGTACTTTGCGGCGCTGGAATCCGGATCGGTTCCGGGGCACGCTGCAAGCCCATTTTCTTATATCCGGCTTACTCGTTGTGACCGGGCATGCACTCGGCGGATTATGGACATCTGACGCCCTTGTTTTGTATGCGTACTCTTTACCGGCTATTCTTGCGGCTACCGGACTTGGCGTTCTTTTGAATAAGCGTATTTCCGCTGAAAAATTTGAGCGTTACTTATTTATGATGATTATCGCACTCGGTGTTCTGTTAATCCTGCCAAGCGGCTCCCGCTAAATCCGGCTTCTTATCCTTCAACTCAATCATTTATAGGACCGGCAGTTTGTATCTGCGGGTCTTTTTTATAGGAAAATTATTTGCTGCTGTAATTATCTCGCTCCATATATAGATACAAGCAACAATAATCTGAACTATGGTAAAATAAGGAAACGAATTATTTGTTGATTACATAAGAAAGAGGGGATGCAGGATGAATGAGGAGATCATTAAAGAAATATTAAAAGAACTAAGGACCTTAAACGAAAAAAACGATCATTTAAGCGCGGCAAAAGGATTATCGGCTCCTTATAAATTATTAGCCGCTTTTATCGGGTTTGCGGTGATTGGTCCAATCGTTCTGGCGATTGTGGCGGTTTTACTTAAGTTTTTCAAGATAACCGTGTAAAAGGCGATATTTTGTATAGGGGAGACAGTAGAGGAAAGAAAGGGATGATAAGAATGCAAAATAGACCGGGTATCGCGAAGGCAATCGATAGTTTGGAGGGACAGGGCGCTAAGATTTATCTGGCATTTGCGTTGGAACAAATCAGGAAGCTGAAGGAAGAGGAAGCAACACCGGAAAAAACGATGTTTCAGCTCTTTGAGCTGTATGACGAAGTCATCGAATTTTCAGAGAAAAGAGCGGCTTGGGACCCGGATCCGGCCTGTACCCATGTTCATTTTGTTCCAGGCTGTTCCTTTGCGGGCGGCATGAAAGCGGCTTTGAAGCAGTTGGGCTGGCCGGGCACACACAAAGTGATTACGCTACCGGACAACTACGCCATCGGCCCCCTTCGCGAGCTGGAGTCATACGAAGGACGGAGAGCCAGGCGGGACTGGTTTCAGGACCACATTACAGAAGATTGTGAAGTCTACGATGATTCTGACGAAGAGAATGATCAGTTGCTGGACAGGGTCAACAAAATTCCCGAGCAGGCGAAGGTAATCGTCTGGACCGGCCGCAATGCATGCGAGCGGATCGGGATGCTGCACGCGGTCCGTTTGATGAGCGGCCGTCCCCATTGTATAGCGGTATACGATGCGTGCACAATCTGTGAGGAGCTGATTAATTCTCCGGAGGCAACTTCCAGGTTTAGATACTCGGGGGAGATTCCCGCAAACCTTCTGCAGACGGCGCTTGTCCGTATGGACGGCAGCAGCTGCCTGAATGATGCGGATAAGGCCGGGTTGGAACGGGAATGGCAGGCTCTCATAAAGCAAAGCGGAACGCTTCGGATTTGGCACGACGGAGCAGTGGCCGAGGTGCCGGATGATTATTATGACACGTATTTGCTGGACAAGCTGGACCATCTCAGAACCGCTTTCGATTCCCGTTTTCTGAAAGCGGCTCGTCTGGTAGGAGAGGCGATGGGCTGCTGTGACCAATTTATCGGGGACGCTTATTTCGAATACCGGCTGAGGAAGTTGATTTATGAAGGTATTCTTGAAATCAAAGGTGTTCCTCGTTCGATAAGACACTATAGCGTCAGACGTAAAATGCTTTCGTCATACTGAGCTTACGGTTGGTAAGGAACCCCTTCATGATTTCCAGCGGAGCATACACTTATAGCGTGGTCCGCCCGGGGACCGGAAGCAGAGAGCATATGAAAGCTTTATCTGCATCTCAGCCGTCTAAGCATCCGGGATAATCGTAAAGGCTATGGTTCGTACCGGTGCTCCGGTATCTTCGCTGCCTGAATGATAGTACTTGGTCATTAATTCATTTAATTCGTTCTGAAAACGGCTAAATTGTTCTTCACCCAGCTTCATTTCAACCAATGAAAAGGTGGCCCCGTCGTTTTCCGGGGTGTTTTGTTCTTCTAATTTTTTAAGATAACCTTGATATTGTGTTATAAGAGAGAGCTGGTAATAAGAAACATAATCAAGCTTCTTCTCATGAGAAGCTTTTTTCCAATCTTCCACGCTCAATTTCGCCTCAAGTTCATTCAGTACATAATATTTTTCCACGACGGATTTCACTTTTTTCTCTTTAAATACGCGTATGATCCCCGAATCCAGCAACACCTGGATGTGCCGGTAGAGAGTAGCTTGAGGCACGTCTTTGATCCGTTTGACCATTTCCAGGGATGTCATTCCCGTGTCTTTGTTCCTTATCAGCACTTGCATGATTTTTATTCTTACCGGATGCATTAAAACTTCCACTTTGTTAGCCATCCTGTTCTCCTTATGCAAAATTAATTGGTTTCTGATGCTCCTTATATTGATTCTTATTATAAATAATGAGAATAGGTATTGCAACGAATGCGGTTTATCGATTATATTATCATTATCAATAACGATAATAAACAAAAGGATGATACACATGAAGTTGCACTACGGATTTAACGAATTAAAGGACTTCGATTTTATGGCTTTTATGCCCATGCTTCTCCCGTTTATAGCGATTGGTACTCTGTTGGTGCTGATTGCCTTAATGGATGTATTCCGGCACAGAGCGACGAGAAAGAATGTTCTCGTATGGACCTGTCTCATCTTTTTCGTGCCCACACTGGGTCCCATTCTTTACTTCGTGCTGGGCCGGAAGGATGACGTGAAAGCATGAAGTTGGAAATCAAGCGGGTAAAGAAAGCCTACAAAGACAAAATAGCGGTCCGTGATTTCTCGATGGAGCTTCATGCCGGGGAATGCGTCGGCCTGATCGGTCCGAACGGAGCGGGGAAATCGACTTTAATCAAAATGATTTCAGATATGATCGATCCCGACGAAGGTGAAATTTTGCTTAATGGAAACAAGATCTCCCGGATGAAAAGAGAAATCGGCTACTTGCCGCAGTACCCGAACTTTTATCCTTGGATGACGGCCCGGGAAACCCTTGCGTTCATGGGACAACTTTCGGGATTGCATAAAGAAGAGTTAACTAAGTCCATTCCGGAGATTCTGAACAAGGTCGGACTAGGCGAGGTGGGGAATGCAAAAGTCGGCACTTTTTCCGGCGGTATGAAACAGCGGCTCGGTATTGCCCAGGCACTGCTGCACAAGCCTGCGCTCCTCGTTATGGATGAGCCGGTATCCGCTTTGGATCCGGCCGGCCGGCGGGAAGTGGTTAACCTGATCCGGGAAATCAAACAAGATACGACCATTATATTGTCCACCCACATATTGAGCGATGCCGAAGAGATATGCGAACGATTCGTGATGATTAGAAACGGCGTCAAAATAGAAGATACCACGATTGCCGAACTGTTCGGCCGTGGTAACAAAAATAAGCTGAGCCTGCAATGCACAGCGAAAGATTTAACATGGGTGGACGCCGCAAAAAAATTGCCTTACGTGAAGGCGATAGAGGTTACCGGGCACACAATAGAGATAGAAGTCGAAAATATCCAGACCGATAAAAACCGATTGCTGGAAAATGCTCTTATGCATGGAGTAGACATCTTAAAATTCGAAATCCGAACCGAAACGTTAGAAGAAATCTTTCTGCAACTGGTGGTGAAGTAAATGAAATCTTTTCAAGTGCTCGCAAAAAAAGAAGGAATTCAAATGATACGCGAGTTAAAAGTGATTTGGCTGCCGATCGTCTTTATTTTACTCGGAATGACCCAGCCCCTGGTTACTTATTACTTGCCGGCCATTCTTGGAGCGTTGGGGAGCGGGAAGGGGATTACCATTGATCCGGTCTTGTCCGCCTCAAAAGGCGGGGAAGTCCTGGCGGGCACGTTAGGTTCTCAGTTTGATCAGTCTCGGTCTGATTATTCTTACCGTCTCTATGATGGGGATTATCCAAACGGAGAAGGGCAGCGGCATGCTGGCTTTTATCCTGACACGGCCCGTAACGGTCCGTTCTTATTTGGCGGGAAAAATCGCCACCCATTATTCCATGACCGCTTTTTCTGTAACGGTAGGCTATTTCATTTCTTATTTGTACGTAAATTTTCTTTTTACCAAGGTTTCTTTCTCATTAATGATTGCTTCTCTGCTGCTGTATCTGGTTTGGATTTTATTTGTCACGTCTTTCATAACCATGCTCAGCGCCCTATTTCATACACAGAGTATGATTGCCTTAGTAGCCATTGTACTGCTTATCGGCTTCAGAATGCTCGCGGGTATAAGTCCGGTTGTCGATTTAATCAATCCCGCAAGTATGAGCAAGCTAGCCATGGAAATGCTGATTAACGGATCGGTGCCGTCAGGTACTTTAGCCTATACCATCGTAACGCTTTTTTGGATCCTGCTGATCCTTCTTATTACCCATCACTGGATGGCGAGCAAAAAAATCCATGCCGAATGAAGGCTGCAGCCGTTTAATAGCGACTTCCGTTATATACTCTTTCCTATGTAGATTCTTCACAAAAGAGATTGTGAAGAATGCGGACTCATTTACATCACGGGACTAAGGGAAGAAATAAAGCTTAATTCAGATTGAAGAATACGCTGATCGGTAACAAGATTTCCAAATCCGTCGATACCGAACACGGACAGCAGCGCGTTGGGTGTTGTTACGGAAGCCGTATTAATCTGAACTTCATAAGCGACATTCCCGGCGATAAAAAATTCTCGGACATTATATGAATTTGCAGGAACGACGTATGAGATCAGGTAAGCCGTGTAGAACGTAGTGGAGTTTACAGAAGCGAATATTTGCACCGTAACGGTTACCGGGTTCGTCACATCCAGATTTCGGACGTTCATCACGATGTTGGAAGAGGCGGTACCTGCGTCTCTCGTATTTGTAATTACTCCTGTAGAAAATGGCATTCTTGTTCTCTCCTTTCGCTAGATTTGCTATAAGATATGAAAGATTCCGGCTCTTTGCTTGGATGCTTATCTCTTCTTCATACGAAAACAAGCCATCCTCGGAAAGCGAACGAAGGATAGGGCTTGTTTTTTTGCTGAAGCGTATCTGATTAAGATGTCGTTTAATCACGGCCGGTAACGGAAGCTGACCGTCGGGCTGATTTTCTCCCGCTTGTGCTTTTTCCCGAAACCGTAATGACGGCAACCGCGGCTACAATGAAGCAAGCGGCCGTAAGCGAACTGGAGGAGAGCTGTTCACCGCCAAGGAACCAGCCCAGAAATACGGCGACGACAGGATTGACAAAGGCATAGGTGGAAACCAGAACGGGTTCCGCATGTTTCAGTAGCCAGATATAGGCCGTATAACTGACGATAGAGCCGAATGCAATCAAATATCCAAGGGCCGCAAACGAACGGAGGCTAACGGCTCCCGGCTTAAAGCCGGACCACTCGCCAAGTAGAAGCGAGACGATTAAAAGCAAACTTCCTCCGACGATCATTTGAACGGCGGTAGACAGCAGCGGCGAGCCGGGAAGGTTGGCTTTACGTGAATACAAGGAGCCGATTGACCAGGAGACGGAAGCGAGCAGGAGAGCGGCGATGCCTGCCATATCCAAACTTCTGCCGGAAGATGAACCCGGGTGAACGACGAGGATGACAATTCCCGCGAAACCGAGTACGATTCCCGTCACGACACCTGCCGAGGGCTTTTTTCGGCCGGGGCCTGCCCAGCTGAAGAGCAGCATCCACAAAGGAACCGTTGCTACCAGCAGGGAGGCGACGGCGGATGGGACACGCTGCTCGGCCCAAGCCACGATCCCATTTCCGCCCAGCAGCAACAAGGCTCCGGTAATTCCTGCTCCTCTCCATTCGCGGGCATTCGGGCGTGTTTCCCCTTTCATTCGTGCCAATATGTACAAGATGAATCCTGCAGTGAGAAAACGAACTCCGCCCATCGTAAAAGGCGGGATCGTTTCAATGGCTATCTTCATGCCCAGGTAGGTCCCGCCCCAGAACAGATAAACCGATAGCAGTGCTGCCGCAATGCCGAGAAACGGGGGGACTCCTGCCTGAGGAAGCTTTGTCGCCGCAGGCTGTTTCATATTCTTTCTCCTTTCCGGTTCTATCCTGAAAATAACGGACAGTCCAGACTCAATTTTCTCTCTGGCCGTTTTCATAAACGGTAGACAAAACAAACGTCGTGGACGTTTCCAGAACTTCGTGAATCTTGACCATTTCATCGATTAGATCCGTAATTTGCCCGGGGTCGGATACCCTTACTTTAAGCATCATGCACCATTCTCCCGCGAGCCGCTGACATTCCAGGATGGTGACATTTGGAACCTGGAGTTCGACGATTCGGCCCGAGATTTCTTTAAAATTCAGGCATTTCATCTTTACGTAGATATAAGCTTTGATTTTTTGTTCCAGCTTGCTCCAATTCACGATGCCCCGATAACCTCGAATAATTCCGTTTTTTTCAAGCTTCGCGACCCGCTGATGAACCGCCGGACGTGAGATGTGGAGCAATTTGCTTATCTCTTCGTGAGAAAGTCTTCCGTTCTCTTCAAGCAGCCGGGTAATTTGTAAGTCGATAGGATCCATAGCTAACCTCCTCGCAATAAATTATAGCACGTGAAGAGGAATTCAAGACGATTCGTTAGATACAGGACACTAATTCAAACGAAACGTCAGTATACAAACCGATTTTTGAAATAATAATCCGGGCTTGCATGAAAAAAGACTGCCGCTTCTTTACGAATCGTAAAGAAGGATACGACGGTTAATCGGACAGCAACGTGTGCAGACTCCGTAGACATTGAAATGAATTTTATATATACCTTTACAGGAATATTCCTTATATGGTATATTCAATTCAGCAAGAAAAACAACATGAATACCGCCCCGGACACATACATACAAGACCGACACAGAAGGATGAGGACGATGGACGCTCGCGTCATGAGTGCTCTTGCTGAACCGAACCGGCTGCTGATATTGGAACTGCTGCGGGAGCGTCCGCTTACGGTAGGGGATATTGCAGAGCGCCTCCTGCTGCGCCAGCCTCAGGCTTCGAAGCATTTGCGCGTTTTGAGCGAAGCGGGCCTTGTCAAGGCGCAGGCAGATGCGAATCGGCGGATCTACAGCCTTCAGCCGGAACCGTTTCAGGAACTGGACGAATGGCTGGAGAGCTACCGCGTCCTCTGGGAGGAACGATTCGACCGTTTGGACGACTATTTACAGAAGCTGCAGAACCCGGCAAACGGAGAAGACCGGCACGATTGAGAGCAGAAGATGAAGAGAAAGACCAATTAGAGGAGGAATATAGGATGACAACCCCAATCACTTCCAAGGTAGAAGACAAGACCCTGACACTTGAGCGTGTATTCAACGCTCCACGCGAGCTGGTATTCCAGGCGTTCACGCAAGCCGAACATTTGAAACACTGGTGGGGGCCGAGAGGCTGGACGATCCCGGTAATCAACCTTGATTTCCGTGTCGGTGGCGTTTGGCATTACTGTATGAAATGCGAAGACAAGAATCAGGGCGATTTCTACGGCATGGAATCGTGGGGCAAAGCGGTATACAGCGAAATTCAGGCACCCGAGAAGATCGTGTATACCGACTATTTCTCCGACGCGGAAGGCAATGTTGCGGAGAATATGCCGGCTACCGTTTGCACGTTGAATTTTGTTGAAGTCGAAGGCGGCACCAAAGTCATCAATACAGCGGAATATGCAACGGCCGAAAGCTTGAAGCAGGTTATGGATATGGGAATGCTGCAGGGCATCACCGAAACATGGGACCGCCTGGTCGAGCACTTGGAAAGAATTCAGTAGAACATGGGTTCGGCGTTTTACATCCTACAAATAAGCGGAAGATCACTCCCCCGAGTGATCTTCTTTGTCGTTCACCGTCTAAACACACTGCTTAAGCAATCGGGAGACGTTAGTTCCATGAAGTTGGACGTCAAGAACATTGTCCCATTGAAAGAAGTTTTTGACATTATACAAAATTTTGCTACTCAAGACTCAAGACCTATTCGCCAAATCATTCTAAAATTCAATAGATATGTTTTAAAATCACATTGTAGCGGGGTAGGAGGAGTTTTATACCATAATATACCATTTATTTCGAGGCATCATTCTACATAACAGCACGACAAATTACTAATTACTTAGTTGGAGGAATCACTTTGTGAGAAAACTATCATTTTTTATTGCCTGTATCGTGTTAAGTGTAATGTTGTCCGCTTGTTCTGCCATTTCATCCACCGTAAATCAAGCGGCTGGCGTTACGACCGAAGAGAGCAAAAAAATCGAGAAATACAATGCGTATGTGGGGCTCAATAACTTGATGACGGGCCGAGTCAATGAAGTTCTGGTTCATTATTTCAAGAAGTTCGGAGCTGATCAACAGCCCGTAATCGAGAAGAATCTCAGTTTCATCATGCTCGGCGTTGCTCAAACGGAACGGGAAGTTATTGATAAAGCGAACGGCTATACCGCAAGCCAACCTGCTTTTGCGAACGCGGATCCTGTCGTGACCCAACTGACACCGGTCATCAAAGATCTGTTGTCCGTCCTGGATGATATGAAAGCCTACTATGATAGCAGAGGCTACGTGGATGATGATTTCGCAAAAGGTAAACAACTGCATACCAAGCTAGTAAGTGCCAATAGCGCTTACGAGACTGCCGCCAAACAATACTTCACCGCTTTGCAAAAATTGGGTAACGAGCAGCGTCAGGCCGAACTGCAGAAACTTAAGGATACAGACCAGCAGATCAGGTATAATGCCCTGAAGTTCATGATAGATGCCGAGGCTGCGGCCATTGAATTGGATGAGCAGGGCATCACCGCCGGCAATGTGCTGCAGCTTGATATGACGAAGTTTAAAGCCAAATACGACATTATGACGGAAGATTTGAATGCGCTCACGACAATCGCAAAAGACAAGCAACGAATTCAAACAGAAGGGGTTAACAGCTTCAGCATCGAGAACTATATCCATGCCGCTACCGAGGCAAAAGCGGCCGCTTCGAAAATTATCGAACGTATCAATAAGAAGCAACCTGTTTCTAATTCCGACCTGAACGGCCAGTTCCTGAGGACTACGGAAGGTACACCCGAGAATTTCAATTATCTGTTAAGCAAGGCAATCGAAAGATATAATGAAATGAATTAAGAGTATCTAAAGATTAATCTTCGGGACCCATCGGGCAGATGAATGAAAGCCGGTTTGTTCGATGCGGCTATCCGTATAAAAAGCCTGTAATTCACCGAGGCAGCCGGTCATAAGACCTGCTGTCTTTTCCGCATTTCCGATAAAGATCAGATATACCCGATAAATCCGTATACAACTTTATTCCCGCTTTGCTATAGTGTAGAAAAAAAGCGCCAGTAAATGAGAGGTAGTGAATCCATGAAAATTGCCCTTTTAATCGTTGATATGCAAATTGAATTTCTGCGGGATCAACCGGTCGCAGCAGCAAGCGAGTATATTAATCATACGGCTCATATTTTGAGGTCAGGCGGTCACCAAGTCATTCATATCCAGGATGTGGAAGGGGCTGAGACCGAGGTTCCCGAACAGCTCCAGTTTATTCCCGAAAATGCAGTGGAGCAAGATGATCTCATTGTGAAGAAGACGTTCTCCAACGCTTTCTGGCAAACGGATCTGGAACAAATTTTACTTGATCGTCAGATCGGTCTGGTCGTGGTAGCGGGCTATGACGCCGGCAACTGTGTCTTATTTACCTACAATGGAGCGATTGAACGCGGGTTCAAAACCGCCATTTTACACCGTGGCATTATGAGTGCGAAAGAAGATCTCGTCCTCCTTACCTACCGGGACCGCCATGTGATCTCCTATCCGGTTATCGAATTCATGGTTCAGTCCTAGGCAGCTCGGATCGGACGGCTTGACCACCGTCATGTGACAACCGGCACGGCGTGCTGCCGAAATCCCGCAGACCTTGAGAGATGGGCTGAAGAGAGACTGCTGTCACAGGCGCGATGATTAAAGACCGCCGTACCTATCGTTTAAATGTCCTCCATCTTGGTTACAAAGAGAAGTGTTAATCACTTTTCCGTCAACTGTCGAACGATACAGATACGACCAAGAGGAGGACTACACTATGCCGGATCAAAACCAGAATACCGTGCAGGATCCAACGACCCAATATCCGAAGGCGGCACCCGAATGGAAGCAAAAGCAGCCGGAACCGGGACTTCAGAACAAAATGAATCCCGTACCCGACGCGGGGGAGACCAGCTATCGCGGCACCGGGCGATTAACCGGACGCAAAGCGGTAGTCACGGGAGCGGACAGCGGAATCGGCCGTGCGGCGGCGATTGCTTTTGCCCGTGAGGGCGCCGATGTAGTTCTGTCTTACTTGCCGGAGGAAGAGGCGGATGCGCAGGAAGTCGTGGAGCTGATCGAAGAAGCGGGCCGGAAAGCCGTCGCTTTTCCAGGCGACCTGAAGGACGAGCAGTACTGCGGGCAGCTGATTGCTACTGCGGTGGAAAAACTGGGCGGAATCGATATTCTTGCCAACGTGGCAGGCAAGCAGCAGTTCGTGGAGGACATTGCGGATCTGACGACCGAACAATTTGACGCCACTTTCAAGACGAACGTCTACTCTTTGTTCTGGCTCTGCAAGGCTGCGATCAAACACATGAAGCCGGGCAGTTCCATTATCAATACTTCTTCCATTCAAGCCTATAAACCGTCACCGATCCTTCTGGATTACGCGACTACGAAATCCGCGATCAATACCTTCAGCAAAGCTCTCGCTCAGCAGGTAGCGGGCAAAGGCATCCGGGTAAATGTGGTGGCACCGGGCCCTGTATGGACTCCCTTGCAGGTGGCGGGAGGGCAGCCGACCGAGAAACTGGCGGAATTCGGAGCGAATACGCCCCTCGGCCGTCCCGGACAGCCTGCGGAAATGGCTCCGGCCTTTGTCTTCCTGGCCAGTCAGGAATCCAGCTATATCAGCGGGGAGACTCTTAACGCCAACGGCGGAACGCCTACGCCGTAATATTTTCAGAATTCGTGAGAAGGAGACGCCGTTGCCTGTAAAGAAACGACACTCCTCTAAATAGAACTCTTACCGGTCTTCATTAAGACGGTAAGAGTTTTTTAGGTTCGACAAGAAAAGCGGACGAATCGGGTCTCTCACACTTACCTTTAGGTAAGTACCTGTACTAAAAGTGCATACTTACCTATTTGCATCAGGCCCTTTATACTCAAGAGGTAAATACATCTGTAGGAGGACAAGGCCCTGAAAACACTTGTTATCGTTACACATCCCAGCCTGGAGACATCTGTCATCAACAAGCGGTGGGTAGAAGAGCTGAGCAAATTTCCGGAAAAATATACGGTGCACGACTTGCATAAGGCTTATCCGGACGGAAACATCGATGTGAAGAAGGAACAGCAGTTAATTGAGGCGCACGGCAGCTTTATTTTGCAGTTCCCGGTTTATTGGTTCAATTGCCCGCCTCTTCTAAAAAAATGGCTGGACGACGTTTTGACATACGGCTGGGCCTATGGTTCGGGCGGCGATAAATTAAAGAACCGCAAAGCCGCTCTAGCCGTATCCGCGGGAATTAAAAGAGAAGATTACAGGGAAGAGGGACGGTACCGTTATACGCTGGAGCAGTTGTTAGCCCCTTTCGAAACGACCTTCTTGTACTGCCGGGCGGATTATCGTTCCTTCTTCGCCCACTACGGTACGGAGAACGAGCCCGGTGAGAATGAACCCGGCCATGAAAACGAGCCTTTAGGAAGCGTCCTGGAAAAAAGCGCCCAAGATTATGTAAAGTTTATTGATCATTTGTAACAGGCGGCTTTACTTTCGAGTGTAAAAAAGAAGTATCTCCTGACGTGGAGATACTTCTTTTGATTTCATTAAAGCAGCCGGCCTTACCGCTGTCCGGTCTGCGGAGCCGGCAAGTTGTTTTCTCCCCACTCGCACATCAGGTTTAATAAAGGAAGAAGAGACAGGCCGCGTTCCGTTAAGGAATATTCGACTTTTGGAGGGACTTGGGGAAATTCTTCGCGAAGGATAAGTCCGTCCGCTTCCATTTCTTTTAACATGATGCTCAGTGTTTTATAGGGAATGCTTCCGATGCTTCGTTTCAGCTCATTGTGCCGCATCACTTTATTCTCGGCCAGCCAATACATAATGATCATTTTGTATTTGCCGCCTATGATAGACAGCGTATATCCGAACCCGGTGTCTTTCAGTGCCACGCCGGACGGAACACAGGTTTCGCTCACAAATTACACTCTCCTTCCGGTGAGTACAGGTCACCAATAGATATACTATAATTAGGGTCATTATGCAATCTTATGGGGAGAAAGTAACCGGGCAGCCGGTAAATCCGCGGGGACGGATGCTACAACTTGAACCTGTCCGCCAGACGCCGGATAGCGGGCGACCGCATCAGCATCTTGTAGATAAGAAAGCCGAAGGCTCCCCCCAGCGTGTTGGCCAGAAGGTCATTTATATCCGTGCTCCTTCCGTTACCCAGAGTGATCCGAATGATCAACTGCAATACTTCAAAGGTGAGGCTAACAGCCAGTGCCAGTTTCGCCGCTTTCATAACGATGCCGTATTTTGGGTTCAAGAGAGGCAGGTAAATACCTAGCGGTACGAGCATCAGGATGTTCAGGACAAAAGTCTTTATATCAAGCGTCAGAAGCGGAATAAAGTTAATCGTTTTATACCACGGCGTCAGATTGGCATACGGCCCGATATTGACGTCAATCGGAAAAAAGACCAAATGAATGACTGCCGATATATAGATGCCAAACGAAATCAGCAAAATGTACTGCAAACCAGTAAACTTACGGGTTTTAAATTTTGAAGTTCCGAACAAAGTGACCAGGAAAATCAAAAATAACGGTAACAGGATGAAGTAGGACTCAATCGTAAATTGGATAGACATCAGGTTCGAATCTCCTTATTCAGCGGCAGCGATCATGTCGATTTTCATTTCAAGCCCTTTGAGGTACTGATCTTCTTGCACCTTTTCCGTAAAATCGTCCTTGATCACAAAAGGCTTCAAAATCAAATAGCCGGTCTTACCCGGTGTTGAGGCGTACCGGCTGTCGAAGTTCAGCCGATTTCCGACATATACGCCGTCTCCGTTCAAACGGGGCAGCTGCCGGCCTTGGTCGTCGAATACCGCTATTCCGATCCGGCGCAATCTGTCTTCTTCTTTCAAATTCAAAGCGGTGACTTTATCCAGTGCCACGGAAGAATAAATGCGAGTCGTCAAAGGCGTCGCTTGCAGAGCGGATACCGAAAATGTAAGCTCGTCCTTAGTAACGGCCGCATCGGGATTCATTTCCAAGATCCGGTCCGTGGACTTACGGAAAGGAACAGCAACTTTAAACTCGTGATCGATTCCGTCCAAGACGAGCGTTACTTCGGCATCGAACGAATCGGGAATGGAGCGGACGTCCGACGTGTCCAGCACTTCTTCGAAGATCAGCATGTCCGGATTTGCTTCTCCGGCTCCCGCAAAGAATCCGCCTTTCAGAATAGAACCCGGATCACCCTGCCGTTTCCCGTCGACGCTGAAAATAACGTTGTCAACCGCGTTATTAAGATTCACTGTCTTTTTTCCGTTATCATACTTGCCATCCTGCAAATTTGGAGCCGTCACCTTGAGCAAGAAGGCGGCCCGGTTTCCGTCAAAGACCGTTTCGGTTACCTCAAGCTTAACGTCCTTGTACAAGACCTTTTTGTTCACGGGCGAAGCAAGCCCGAGGTCGCCGGCGCTGCGAAGTCCGATATCGCCCTCAATGGAGCTGAAGAGGCTTCCGATTAAAGGAATATTCTTGATTGAGCTCGCCATCACCGGAGACACGAACCCGGAAGCGAAGAGCGTTGTACCGAGGATAACAGCCGCTGAAGTGACGGAGGCAATCCGGCGCAGACGGGACTTCGGTTTATTTTTGCGGGCGGGAGCCCTATCCGGGAGCGAAGCATAGGTTTCATCCAGGCGCGAACGGACAAGCGATGAAATGGCCATATCTGCGGATTTCACTTCTTTCAGTTTTTTTAATTCGTTCCCAAGGTTAAACGGATCCATAATTCATCTTCCCCTCACGAAGAAATTTAAAATGTTTCAGCAGGGTATCGCGTGCTCTGGAGAGGCGCATCTTGACGGCACTCTCCGAAATGTTCAGGGCGCTTGCCACCTGGCGCAGGGGCAAATCTTCATAATAGTGCAGAATGACAACGATACGCTGGTTCTCATCCAACCGGTCTACCGCTTCTCTCAGATCCACTTTATCGTAATCATCGGAGAAGGAAGCGATTGCCGGGACTTCCGGATAAGCTGCGGTTCTGGACCTGTTTGCAAGAATCGTATGACATTCATTTATCAGAATCCGGAACATCCAGGTTTTAAAAAATTTCGGCTCGCGCAGCGAAGGAATCGCTTTATACGCCTTAAGTACGGTTTCCTGCAGCGCATCGGCGACATCCTCGTCTTTTCCCAAAATGGATTTGGCCATATGGTGTAAAGATTCCTCCGAGTGTCTGACAAGGCTGACAAAAGCTTCACGGTCGCCGGCTATCGCTTCAACCGCAAGTTTCGTTAAATCCACTTTCCACACTCCTCTTTCTTGTAAGCTTAGATTTATATTAGTTAGACGGCCCAGGTCCGAATATGGTCACATTTATTTTTTTGCCGCACGTCTGCTGCGGTGACAGGATACGTTCCGCTCAGGCACAAGACATCCTTTTCAGGAGAAAAGGCCGCTAATCGGCCGTTGACTTTACCCTTAGGGGAAGCTGTACAGTGAAGTAGAACAACGGTGAATACATATCCCGCACAGCCCTTAAACAACCCGAAGAATGGAGGTGATCGCTTGCTATCGATAGGGGAATTTTCGAAAATATGTGAAGTGTCCACCAAAACGCTTCGATATTACGATGAAATCGGATTAATTAAACCCGATGAGATTAATCCTGAAAACGGATACCGTTATTATTCCATCGGCCAGTTGAAAAAGATGCTTCTGATTAACCGCCTGAAATCTTATCATTTTTCTCTGGAAGAAATCAAAGCGCTGCTGGAAACGGAAGAGGATCATTCGGAAGAGAAGCTTTATTCGGCTCTCAGCCGCAAGAGAAAGGAGATCCGTGAGAGGCGGGATTCATTGGAATACACGCTGAATCAGATAAGTACGGACATTGTCCATTTGCAGAAGGGCATCCCCCTGATGTCGCACGTGGACCAAATAGAAGTGCAGCTTGTCGAAACCCTCCCCTTGAATATCCTTTCTACGCGTCAAATGTTAAGCAGTGATGACTTTGCCTCTGGCTACCAGGAGTATTTTGGCAGGCTATACGAGAAGGTTGCCGCCGAAAAGCTCACCATGCTGGGAACACCGATGACGATTTATCACAGCCTCGATTACGACCCTGCGGGCAGTGATACAGAGTTTGCCATCCCGATTGCGGAGGCGGTTAGGGGGACGCGGGATTTGCCGGGAGGTCTGTGCGCGAAGTCCGTATGGAAGGGTTCCTACCCGGAGTTAAGACCGGTTTACGCCAGGCTCACGGAATGGATAGAGAAGGAAGGGTATGAATGGGTGGGCGCGCCTTACGAAATATATGTAACTGATCCCCATCAAGCCGGGGTTTCGGGGGATATTGTTACCGAGGTGTATGTTCCGGTAAAGAAGAAGAGCTTATAGACTGACATTATCGTGGGGAGGCGTCGATCATGCAAAACAGCTATTGGCCGACTAAAGAATGGCAAGTCGAAGATCCGGAAGCTCTGGGAATGGATCAGGGAAAGCTTGCGGAACTCGAACCTGTTGTACGATCCGGGTACAGCAACATAAACGGAGTGGTTATCGTTAGAAAAGGGTTTCTTGCTTACGAAAGCTATTACAACGGTTACGGGCCGGATGATACGCATCATGTGGCATCGGTGACGAAAAGTATTTTGTCCGCCCTGATCGGGATTGCCATAGACGCGGGCTTTATTGAACATGCGGATCAGAAGGTGCTGGATTTTTTCCCCGACTATGTTCCCAATCCCGGTGCCGCTGGCGGACATATCCGTGACATCACGCTGCGCCACCTTCTTACGATGACGGCTCCCTATCCGTTTGAAGATTGGCACGAACCGCTCGACAAGATGTGCATGCAGCCGGATTGGGTAAAGTACACGCTGGATATGCTGGGTCAAAAAGGTGACATCGGAACATTTAAGTATTCTACTGCGGGCGCGCACCTGCTTTCGGGCATCATCACCCGCAGTACAGGCAGAAGTGCCCGGGAGTTCGCCAACGAAACGTTATTCAGTGCTATCGGCATGCGGAAAATTCCCGATTATGAAATGAATTCATTCGGGTTTGACGACTTATTCGGGGCCGGAGTAAGGGGATGGGTTAGCGACCCCGGCGGAAACTCAACGGGAGGCTGGGGCCTCACGCTCACTCCCCGCGATATGGCCCGTTTCGGTCTTCTTTATTTGAACCGGGGCCTCTGGGATCACGCTCGGATTATTTCGGAAACATGGATTGATGAATCGACCGCGATGAATGACAACCATTACGGTTATTTGTGGTGGCTGCGCGAAGAAAGCGGGGTTCAAGCCTATATGGCGCTGGGAGACTGCGGGAATGTCCTTTGCTGTATACCCGAGCATGAACTGATTGTAGCCATTGCGTCCGGATTTATCATGCAGCCCCGCGACCGGTGGACACTGATTAACGATCATATTCTGCCCGCCGTCATCGGTTAAACAGTATCGGCGGATACAAATTTGACCGCAGTCCGGAATATATGAAGAAACAGCTTGCTTCTTTCGCGGGGAGGCCCGATATGCGTAAGGAGGAGTCGTAGGGGACGGAGGACGAAAACAATGTTGTAAAGTTTTTATTTTCGCGGCTTGTTTATTTTCCCTGGAGAGGTTCTTGTTTAAAACGTTGAACGGGAACCTCTCCGCGGGGCGCATTAATAGGTTTCATAAACGAGCTGACTGCTGATTTCATGATCCCCGTTAAATACGGCGTATATGTACAAGTGTCCCGCCGGAGTTTCGCCTGCATCGTAGCCGATCCGAATGACATCGTCTTGATTAAATTCGAGCTCCGACAGCACGAGTTCAGATACATCTTCGTCGGGATGAGTGCGGGCGATCAGATCTTCAGCCTGCTCATGAAGCACCTCTAATTGCTCCCATGTTTCGCCGATCAAGGGCGACAGCCGGATCATATCCGCTTCAGCGGGTACATCGGCTCTGACGGTCAATTCCTTTCCCTTATACTGGAGTGTAACGTGATAAGAGCAGAATGAATTGTCATATCGAAAAGTTCCCATACCGTCGATCGTATGATCCGGTTCAAAAATCAGGTTGTCGGCATACACCGGTTCTTTCAGCAGCGGATTTGTGTCCGTACGAAGTTCCGAAAGCTTATTATCGGAGCAGTATAGCTCTTTTAACAGCGGATTATGCGTCAGATCCAAGCGGCTAAGATGATTCTGGAAACATCTTAAGCTTTCCAGCGCCGGGCTTTGAGTTATATCCAACTGTTTCAAATGATTACTATTGCAGCGGATTTCAACCAGGCTTGCGCAATGGTTTAGGTTCAGACTTATCAAATAGTTGTTTCCGCAATCCAGATGCATGAGAGAGGTATTCCGGTCCAAATCCAGGCTGAAGATGGAATTATAGCAGCAGTTAAGTTCCAGCAAAGAAGTGTTGTGCTCCACAAGCAAGTCTGAAATCATGTTCCAACTGCAGAGCAGCTTGGTCAGCATGACATTGCGGCTCACATCCAGATGTCGAAGCCGATTAAAACTGCAATCTAAGGTTTCCAACTGCACATTGGCCGTCAAATCGATCGAATAAATTTCATTGTTTCCGCAGGACAGCTTTTTCAGTTCCGGGTTATGTTCCGTATCCAATACATGAAGTTGATTTCCACGGCATTCCAGATGTTTCAGCTTCGAATTCTTACGGATGTCAAGTTCCGTCAAGCTGTTAAATGAGCAATCGAGCTCCTCAAGAGAGGCAAAGTGCTCCAGTCCTTTTAGACTGGAAATTCCGAGTTTCACAAGTTGAAGAGACAGAACTCCTTGTATATCTTCTTTCTGTATCATTTCGCGATTCTCGCAAAAGTGTTGAAGTACATAAGCTTTAAAGCGCTCGTCCGTAAAATCTTGGGTAATATCCATGACAATTCTCCCCGGGTTATGGTTTTTCCTGTCATTCCTACATTCGGTACAGATGCTTCATTAAATAATAAGCGGCCAACAGGTTTAAAGTAATCTATTTCCAAAAGTATTGCAAGTCAAAGCCCTGCGTACAAAACGAAACTATACCCGCATCATTTTAGGTTTTTTCGAGAAAAGCGCTTGTTTAGCGATCTTTCAGAAAGCCGCTTGACAGGTTGTTGCATTCACAGCTATCATGGATGCATGAAGTCCATAATAAAAAGTGAATAACTCTGCCGAAAGCGGAATGACCGGTCGTCGCGTTTACAAACGGAATGGCGTCGGTTGATGATAAAAGGGTTACCGAGTGCTTGTCCCGCGGCATGATTCTTGTCAAATCTGAGTCAAAGGCAAACGATTATTTTATTATGGATATTATCCATCCATGGAATCCGTAAAATACTTGCAACCATGCAGCTTGCGTGCCGAATTTTAAATATAAGGAGATTTACCTCAATGTGCGATAAGTCAACTGCCCATCTCTTCAAGTCGAATGTGGATCAAGCGAACCGGAATTTTAGCATGAACCCGGGAGCAGGGGTCTTGTCCTTGCTGCAGCCGCAGCCTGGCGAACGGATACTGGACATCGGATGCGGGAACGGTGACCTGATGTCCGAGATCGCGGCAGCCGGGGCCATACCTGCGGGTATCGATGTCTCACAGGAAATGGTGAAGCGGGCGAGACAGAAGCATCCCGGGCTTGATTTTCAAGTCGGGGACGCCAGCCGATACAGGACCGGTGCCCGCTATGACGCTGTAGTCTCGCATGCGGCGCTGCATTGGATCAAGGATGCTCCCGCTGCTGCCCGTACGATCTGGCTGGCCCTTCGGGACGGCGGCCGGTTCGTTGCGGAATTCGCCGGCAGCGGCAACGTAGCCGTGCTGACCACAGCCATCGAAAAGGCCCTGGTTGAGCATGGGTACGCGTGGGAGGGACGGAATCCGTGGTATTTGCCCACGATTGGGCAGTACGCCGGTCTGCTGGAGCAGACCGGATTCCGTGTCACACTGGCTCAGCACTTCGACAAGCCCACTCCGCTCAAGAGAGAGAATGGACTCCGGTTCTGGCTGGACAGTTTCGCCGAGCATTTCTTTCCGGATGTAACTCCGGCCGATAAAGCATCCATCTATGCAGCCGTCGAGGTGCAGGCTGCACCCCGTCTTCTGCGGGAAGGGCAATGGACGCTCGACACCAGCCGACTGCGTATCGAAGCCGTTAAGGAGTCTGTCTTTGTACCTAATGATGGAAAGCGGGATTAACGCCGCTGCTTACGCCTGTCAAGGTCCGCTCGAACATCTCAATAATCTCCAGAAACCTTTCCGCTTCGCGAAAAACATGGTCGGCCAATAAAGGATGGATGATACTTTTTATTTTACATTGTTCAATTAAATCTCTTGCCGTTTTCTTAAAATCTTTTAGTGACGCGACCGAGACCCGATTCTGATCGAGAAACTGGTTTAACAGCGGTGCCGTCTGAGATTGAGGGCGCATCGAATCCATATCCCTCGCCTGATATAACAATTGATCGAAATCATGGCTGAAATCCCGGGCTTGTTCCACTAACTTCCGCTCGGAAGGGTCCAGCAGATGCCCGATAAATTTGGCATGATCCGCCATAATGCGTAAGAAAAATACATTCTCGTCAATAATGGCATCCGGAAGCGGCTCCAGTTTTCCTTGGTTCAGTTCCTCTAAACGATTGCGGAAATACCTGGCTTCTCTGCTGACGTGATCCACTAAGAGAGGAAAGTTCGTTTGCCCCGGCAGCCGGCAAGTCAAAATGAGCCCGAGTACTTTTCGTTTGAAGACCCAAATATGAGAAACGGCTGTGTGTACTTCCTGATTAAAGGTATAAATCGCAGCCGGATCCGTTTCCTCGGGAAATGAAAGCGCCCTTTGCTCAATCGTTTCGAACGTTCGGTAGAAATGGTTGGCTTCATTTATAAGCTGGGTGTCTTCACATCTAAAACCTAAACGCAGGAAAAAGGAATGCTCTTTCATAATGCGCGACCAAAACCTGATCTCCTCCAACGAACGGGAAACAAACACATCAGCCATATAATTCCCTCCCCAAAATAAACGTACTTTCGTATAAGAATATGAGCGGGGCGGCTTGTTTAAATACAATCGAAGGAAGAAAACCCATGGCCGAAAAGAGATTCATCCGCTTCTGCATGCTCTAGTCTGTTAACATGTGGTAATATAGAATAAATATTCATAGAACTATCAAAGGATCCAACGACAATCATTCTATACCGCCAACTAAAGGAGCACTTGACGACATGGATTTCACACCCGAAACGATTTTGGACGAAATGAAACGTCAAATCGATAAATGGATCGCTTATATCAGCGACAAGGATGCGGATCAAATCATAAAGCGCACTTCGCTGCAGCTCGGAATTCACGATTACGCTCTGCTCGAATACAACAACGGCAGGGTCACGGTAACGGATAATAAAATCGACTTCGGGATACCCGAAGATGGGCCCCGGAGGAACCGGGCTGCGGAAATGCTGACGGAAGAACTAGTGCGCGAACGGATCGTTCCTGAGCTGGCTTCTTATATCCGGGATACATTCAAAGAGATTCCTTCCGCGGTGATCGACTATCATTTTACTTGGAACGGCAAGTTTCAGACGAGGGAAGGCGAAATTCTCGTTCTTCTTTACGAATACATAGACGAAGAAAAGAAGAATCTATTGCTGGAACGAATCTCCGATTATATCTCGAAAAAGCTGGAAGAAGGAAAATATCCGACTAAACCTTTGGAGACGTTTTTCCTATCCAGGCATCTGTTAGACGAGGGGCTGTTTCCGGAATCGGATGCCGGGCGTATTATTTCGCTTTTCGAAAAGATCCAGCAGGTGAACAAAGGCAACAAACATCTTGCCGAGCACCGGAAAGACGTGACCTCCGCCCTCCGGAATTGGGTGGAAGATCGCTGGCTGCCCCGTTATTTTGATCCGGTAAACGAACAGTTCACGAAAGAATATAAGAAAAAGAGCGAAGCCCGGCTGGAAGATACGGAGCGGGGTCCCATCGAACTCGTCATCTATACCGCGGTTATGATTCTAAAGTATGAGCCTTCCTACAGCAGAAGTACGGGGCTTACTATGCTGAACTGCGCTATCGAACTGGGAAGCGACAAGGCTAAGCGTCTGACGATGGAAGGCAGCGGAACGCTCGCCAAGGAAGATGTCTGCCGGAGCGATGAATGGGTTGAATGCAAAGCCAACGATGTGTTTGCCAAAGTAACCCTGGTGATTAAACAGGAAACGGAGGAGAGCTATGGCCGCGCTCTACGGTTTCTGACTCGCCTGCTCAGCCAGGGCTTTCCTAAAAGCTATGGGATTAAACTGAAGTCCGGCGTCAAACACTGGCTGCCGATCAAAGGCTTGGCCAAGTCGGGAACACATCGCTTCTTCGCCCAAGCCCTGGAATACTCGGACCTGCATCCGCTTTTGGAGGAATACGCCCGGACTGCGATGGAACCGTTCGAATGGTACGCGGATACGGAAGGGGAGAAGAGCTGCATGCCGGGCAGTTATGCGGTCTTCGGCCTCGGTTTGGCGGATGAGGCTTATTTTCCGCTGGTCGAAGAATACATGGCGAAGGTGGATGAGGAACACCAATCGGTGCAAAACCAGTTCACGGCCGCATTGGTAGAACGGCACGGCGTTAACACGCAGACAATCCCTGCTCTGGTGAAGTGCATGCTGCACTGTACGGATTCCATGAAGCTGAAGATTAAAGCCGAGATGGAAGACGACAAGAATCTCGCTCTGCTGCTCGATCAGGTCAGAAGTCTCCGGGACTATGAAGCGGCTCATCTCTTTTATTTAATCTGGGGCGGCACGGACAAGCTGAAAAAGCTGGCTGCCAAAGCCGAGAGAACGCGCGCACAGCAGCTCAACGAGCTGGTGGAACTGGCCGGTCGGCGGAAACGGTAAATGCCGAGTTGTAGAACACATAAGAAAGTCGCCTTCAACGGCGGCTTTTTTTGATTGCATGCCGTCACGATAAGTGCCTCGCCGGATATACCACTCCTTCGAAGAAGCCCGGCAAGTCTGACTTTGGAGCAAGGGTGAGTTTGGACAGTCGCGCTTTTTCCGAACGGAGAGATGAATAGGAACGTATCCTGTTAGAACTAAACGATACATTCCGTTACAAAGTCACCTTTTTTTGTTAAAATGATTGTGATCTAAACCATTTAGGCTTATAATATGGAAGATATATCCACGGGGACTTCGATCCATCCCCACAGGATAAACATAGAAGAGAGGTGAGGCAGTTTAAATCTTATATGTAAGCGCTTTTCTGCTTTAAAACCCAAAATCGAGGAGGAATGAATAATGAATTTGGCTTTGCCGAACAATGCTTGGCTGCAAAAACTGGTTGTCGCATGCGGAATGCTGCTGATGCTCGCTTTAGTGATGGTTTTGTTTCCCGAAAAAAGCTCCGCTCACGGGTATTTGGATGTACCTGCCAGCCGTGCTCTATTGTGTAAAAACAACGTGAATACGGACTGCGGAGGAGCGTCCTACGAGCCGCAAAGCGCCGAAGCGGGCAAAGGTTTTCCTAACGGAGGCCCCGGCGACGGTCATATCGCGAGCGCAGGCAATACTTTCCCTAAACTCGATGAGCAAACCTCCACACGTTGGAGCAAAGTTCCTATGAAAGCGGGCCCGCAGGCTTTCAAATGGCAGCTGAACGCAGCTCATGCCACAACGACTTTTAAATATTTCATCACTAAACCCGGCTGGAATCCGAACGCTCCTCTAACGAGAGCTTCCTTTGACTTGACGCCTTTCTGCCAAGTGGATTTGAACGGTGCAAGCCCTTCCAACTACTACACGACGAATTGTAACGTTCCCGAAAGAACCGGCTATCATGTCATCCTGGCTATCTGGGAAGTTTCCGGGGCGCCTACCGCTTACGTCAACGTAGCGGATGTGGATTTCGGCGGAGGCAGCGCACTTCCAGCTCCGGCTAATCTGGCATCCACAGCCGTAACGGAGAACAGCGTTTCCTTGAGCTGGGCATCCGTGGCGGGAGCGGCCAGCTATCAAGTATACCGTGATAACGTTGCGGTCGGCACGACAACTTCGACTTCCTATACGAACACGGGCCTGACAAGCGGCACTTCCTACAGCTTTACCGTATCCGCTATCGATTCCTCAGGCAAAGCGTCTCCATCCTCTAACGTAGTGACAGTCAAAACGACAGGAGGCAGCACAACCACGTATCCGGCCTGGAGCGCGACTACCGTTTATGTGGGCGGAAACAAAGTATCCTACAACGGCGTCAACTATGAAGCCAAATGGTGGACACAAGGCGAAACTCCGACCGGCACCAACGTTTGGAAGGTCATTCCTTAACGTTAGAACGCCAAAAGCCCTGGAGGCATAAACCTCCAGGGCTTTTTTTTCCCTTTTCCGGGTTGAGGTTTCGCGGGATACCACACTCTAACCATAAGCTCGCGGTGATTTTTGGGAAGGTTAGGATAGCTATCTTACCGCGTGAGATCCGTAAAGTGAAAGATTCGTGTTCCTACCGCGGTCTTTCCTCCTGGCTTTGGCAAAACCAAGCACGGCGACTATAGAATAGCCGATGTATCGAGTTTTTCCCGGTTTAAATGTGGGTTAATTAGACGACAGAACCCTTAATCATTGTCCATTGTACTTGAAATTGTTCGTCTAACAAGACAAGATCCGCATCAAAACCCGCGGAAATCTTACCTTTGGCAGCAAGTCCTAACAGCCGTGCAGGTGAACTGGATGCCATTTTAACCGCGTCCGTTAAAGAAATACCGGTTTCTACGGTTAGACGAAGTGCCTCATTCATCGTAACCGTACTGGAAGCTAAAGTTCCGTCCTCAAGGCGTGCTACACCTTCGGAAACCGTAACGGGATGGCCGCCGAACATATATTTCCCATCACCGAGCCCCATGGCTTGCAGAGCATCTGTGATAAGTACCATACCATCAGGTCCTTTGAGACGATGCATCATTCGAACGATGGCGGGATGCAAATGAATGCCGTCTACAATCGCTTGGAGGCTTACATGTTCTTGTTCAAAAGCGGCTACAACCAGACCGGGATCCCGATGATGAATCGGACGCATGCCGTTGAAACAATGCGTAACATGACTGGCTCCCGCTTCAAAGGCCTGTTTGGCTTCCTCGTATGTGGCATCCGAATGCGCGACGGCGATAATTACGCCCCTCTCCTTAAGAAAAGAGACGAGTTCCATACCGCCGGGTAATTCGGGAGCTATTGTAACCATCTTGATCAGCCCGTCCGCTTCATCAAAAATTTCTTTCATTTCAGTAAGATCCGGATGTCTTAAAAACCGTTCATTTTGCATCCCTTTACGCTTCGGATTGAGGTATGGACCTTCTAGATGAAGCCCGGCAATTTTGGCCCCGGCTTCATGCCCCGCGACACGCTTCACACTGCGAATCATGGCTATTAATGCTTCAATCGTCGAGCTGACGGAGGTGACCAGAAATGAGGTGCAGCCCGTTGCCGCACAAGCTCGCGAAACCTCCTGAATACTCGTCTCGCTTCCATCCATCATATCGAAACCGTTGGCGCCATGAATATGGACATCGATCATGCCCGGGATTAATAAGTGGCCTTGACCGTCCATAAATTCATAATCACCCTCCGGAAGAGCAGACAGGGAACTTTCTATCCGTTCAATTATTCCGTCCCGTATCCAAAGTGTGGCAGACATAACGGAGTTATCTTCTTGAACCACGTTTACATTGTGCAAAATTTTAAGACTCATCTGTATATTCCTCCTCGTATTTGTCTTTCTCCTGACATTGTATAAGCGTTATATTTTTAGTATGAAGTACCTCTCTAATAGGTAAAGGCACTTCTTGATCGGTAATCAAAATATCTATAAAATCAAAGTCCAACCGATAAACCGACTTGCTTGTAAACTTCGTAGAATCTGCTACAACAATGACCTGATCCGATCTGCGGGCCATCTCTTTTTTAACCGAGACATCCTCTTCGTACGGAAAGTAAAGCCCATCGGCCCGTATAGCCGTAGCTCCGATAAATGCCTTATCGGCTCTTAATTCCCTTAGCTTGTCGATGACGGAAGGTCCGTATAACAACCGGTTTTTGGCATGTAAATAGCCGCCGAGCACATAAACTTGCAGATCTTCCCGACCGGAGAGAATCCCTACAATGTCTATGGAGTGCGTGACCGCCGTAATATATTTAGCTGAAATTTGTTCGGCTGCGGACTGTACCGTAGTGGATACGTCCAAAATGACGGTTTCGTGATCTTGAACTAATTTAGCCGCTAACTTCCCGATTTTTCTTTTACTGTCTGTTTCGTCAATTAAACGTTCCTGATAAGTGGCTATTTCCTTCTGTAATTGAGGGAGAGCGACACCACCGTGTGTACGAATAACGACCCCTTCCTGCACTAATTTAACAATATCTCTTCGAGCCGTATCCCTGGATACATTTAGAAGCGAACAAATATCCATCACACTCATCGCGTGGTGTTTATTAATATAGTCGAGTATTTTCAGTAATCGTTCTTCTTGATACATCATTTTCACCTCTTATAAGTAAATTTATCATATGTTATAAGTATTTCAAGTTACATTTTAAGTACATGTAAGTATTTTGTTGAGTTGCCTAAATTAATTGTTTTATAGGGGTTCAAATAAGGCTGGGCAGCAATCATGAGGACGAATCGAGACCGGGATGAAGAAGTGTAAAATGTAAATTAAAAAAACAAGCCACCCTTCGCTTTAGTCCAGGATGGCTTGTTTTTATGAATAAACGGATCGGCCTTTAAGACGAGGTATCGCTCTGACCGGGAAAAATATATCAAGAACACGGCCGCTCCGACCGGAACCGATCTTCTGGGAAGGGACGCCCGCGGCGTAGCCGTGTACGGGACGAAAGCTCCCCAGTCGATCCACGACCTTACGACGGGAGCAGGCTAAGCTGACCGCCGGTTTCTAAGCCCGAAGGCTTAGTAGAGCGGCGGCGCTTCTTGCTTCAGATTTTTGAAAACAGCGCCCGCTTGACCTATAAAGTTGTCAGGCAACCGATAGTAGCTGTCTCCCATCGATACGATATTTAACTCGGGAATGATATACATGAATGTGCCGGTCCCGTCTTTCAGGTTAAACTTCAGTTGATACGACTTTCCTTGGGACTGTGCCTCCGCGATGCCCTCGTAATCTTTGCCGGCCAGTTCGGCCGTTTGGGCATTGTACAGCCCGTCAATGAGAGATTCCACAGAGGCTGGTTCCGTTATTTTCTTCAACACGTCATTTCCCGCATGATTGAGAATGTGAATGTCCTGCACCTGTGCCTTAAGGTTGGACATGTCCAGATATTCCTTCGCGGTGAACGCGGAGTCGTTTACCTTCGCCACGACTTCCGCCAGGTAGTAGTGCTGTTGGTACTGCACCGCTATGCGGAAGTGAGACGGGTAGCCGGGAACTTCATACAAGGTTCCGCCGGCGGCGAAAGTGGCGGCATAATCCTTTTGCGTATCGCCGCTTTCGTTGGTGTTCCCGTTTTCGCCGTTGAGGTCAATCGTTAACTTACCAAGGGATTTTACCGGTTCGGCACCTGTGAACTTAAAGGGAGCGCCGTCGTCGACAAAGGCGTAACGATAACCGTTGTAATTTAAATATTTCCGGATTCCGGTCGGTGACGAAGCAGGTGCCTGCTCTGAAATCTGCGGAACGGCCGGCTGCGGTGCTGGCAGAGAGCTATAATTCGCTAAACCTACTGCCAGTGTGATACAAGCGGCGGCAGCGATTGAACCCAGTACGGCATAGTTTTTTTTGTTCGCGCGTTTCGCGGTGTCGGCTTGTTCGATGAGCCGGTCGTCAATGTGACCGATCGTTTTAAAGAGATCCTTGTTATTCATACGGCATATCCCTCTTTCATCAGATAAGTTTGCAGTTTTTTTCGTGTCCGGAACAAGACGGATTTGGCTTTGCTTTCGCTTATCGAGAAACGCGAGGCAATCTCCGCCATAGAGTCGGAATACCAGTACCGTCTCAAGAAAATGTTTCGGTGATCTTCATGGATGCTTTTCAAAAAATGGCTGATGGCACCGGCCATCTGTTGTTCCTCAAACCGGCTTTCAACGTTGTCGGAGGAGGGCAGACAGTCGTTTAGTTCATCGAGTATCGTTTCGAATTCCTTGCTCCGTTTCTTAGCCGTGTAATAATCGAATTTATCCAGGGCGATATTCCTTGCGATCCTTCCCAGAAAAGACGACAGGTTTACGGGAGACTTCGGCGGGATCGCTTTCCATGCGCCTAGAAAGGTATCGTTCACGCATTCTTCCGCATCTTCCGCACTGAACAAAATATTCCGGGCAATCCGGGTACAATAATTCCGATATTTTTTGGATGTTTCTTCAATAGCTTTTTCGTTGCGCGCAAAGTAAAGCTGTATGATTTCTCGGTCTTCCACTCCGTCACTTCCGTTCGCTTTAATTAAAGGCCTTCACTTATCAAGTAGGAAAAGAAACACTCCGGTTGCAAAAAATTGTTCGCGGAATCGTTCTTTTTTGTATGTAGGAGATGAAAAATCGCGTAAGCATGTAATATAAAGAAGGTGAACTTTAATTTCAACTGGAAGATATGTACAGCTTGAGAAGGCGCCGAAAACATCAAACAGCCCTCGTCCGGCAGATGGCCGAACGAAGGCTGTTTTTTTGCTGCGCAAGGATGATTCGCAAGCTTTCCGCTTGAAGTCAGCGCGCCGGACGCTTTGTTGTCCGGTAGATAACCATGGCTGTAAGAATGATGATAAGAGCGGTAAGCAGACCGGATTCTCCGATCCAGATCTCCGTATGAGTTCCGGTAGTTGCACGCGTAAACGGTCCTTGAATGACGGCATTCCACGCGGAATGAGCGATAACCGCCGGCCAGACGCTGCCTGTGGCGAGCCGCAGATGGGCGATAATAAAAGAAAACGGAACGATACACAAGTAAAGGCCGATTACAGAAAGAATAACGGACGTTCCCGACACATATAAGCCGGCAATGACGATCGGAACGTGCCAGGTTGCCCAGATCAATCCGCTGAGAAGGATGGGACGGGATACTCGGGCATCGACTAACCTTGTCAGCATGTAACCTCTCCAGCCGAGTTCTTCACCCATAACCGGGATGAAGTTGATCAAACTCCCCAGAATTCCGGTCAACACGACTATAAGAGCGAAATGAAGCGGGGCCGGTAAATGCTGCAGTCCAAGCAGTTGAAAGACCGGTTCTAACGTTCCGCTCGCAGGAAGCTGAAATGCGGCAAGTCCGGTCGACCAGGCGATGGAGTAAGTAATCGAGCAGATAAGGATGGGAATCAGCACGGCCAATCCGATGCCTCTCCAAATTTTGGCGCGCCGGATACTGAACGACACGTCTTTGAATCCTTCCTTGAGAAGGAGACGGGCAAGTATAGAAGAAATCGAGGGTATAAACATGTACACGATGATGAGCGGAACACTTTTAGTCAAAATGACGACGGCATTCATAATAACGGATAAAACGAGCAAGATGCCCAGATAGAGCCGGAGACCTTTTTTTGCCTGTCGGACATGACCCTCGCTTGAGAGCGTTTCTGAATAAGATACCATGATAAACCCTGCTTTCCTGAATTATTAGTTTGCGTATCGAAATGAATTCCTGCCCTACATGCGTCTGAAACCTGCGCTAATCCTTAAGAAATCCTTTGATTTTTGTGTATCACACCCATCCCTTTTTTGTCATTTCTTTGTGTCCGGTGAGCTCATTATCAGTGGCACTTTGTCATTTTGGACAGTGAGAAAACGTAATTTCATGCCGTATGATGTTTTGTCAAAACGAGTTTGTGACGGTTCGTCACTAGGAAAAATGATAGAAAATGAGTGACAATCGGTTCAAAGCGATTGACGCATTGTAACAGCTGCGGATCATCTTGCTTAATGATATGAATGAGGTGGAGACGATGAAAAAGAAAATGATGTACGGCGGAATCGTAGCGGTGGTTAGTGCCGCTATGCTGGTTGGAGGATGCGCAAAAGAAGAGGGAACTAAAACGGTAGTGGTTTCGCAATCACCCGGGCCTGCCCAAAACGATCTGATCTCATCCATTAAATCGCAGGTAAAGCCTTTGAAGACGATTGACCCTGCACAGCCATTCGATGATTTGCAGCCGCTGAAAGGCATGATCGGAGAGGCTCGTTATGTGGGATTGGGAGAGAATACTCACGGAAGCTCCGAAATATTTACGATGAAGTTTCGGCTGGTGAAGTATTTGGTTACCGAGCTGGGTTTTACGAATTTCGGGATGGAAGAAGATTGGGGGAGCGGTTTAAAGCTGAACGAATATATCCAAACGGGTAAAGGAAATCCAAGAGAATTTTTGAATCTGTTGTACCCGACGGATGAAATTGTTGCCATGGTGGAGTGGATGAAAGATTATAATGCCGATCCCGCGAACAAGAAGAAGATTCAATTTATCGGACTTGACTTAAAAACGCTGGACCCGGGTGTCTATCAAAAAGTGACGGATTATGTTAAGCGGCATTATCCCGATATGCTGGCGGAAGTGGAGCTTAGCTACAAAGAGCTTCAGACCTCGACCGGAAACTTGGCCGAATACATGAAGCTGCCGCCCGAAGTAAGAGAGCGGTACAAGGTTAACGCCGAGAAAGTCGTCCGGTTGCTCGAAGAGAAGACCAAACAAGCTGACAAAGCGAAAGATGCAACCGAGCTGACATGGGTGAAAGGCTCCGCCAACGCGATACGGAATTTCACAAACATGCTGATTCCTGATGACTATCCAAGCATGATAAAGCTGCATGAGCAGTATCTGGCCGACCATGCGGTATGGGCCGAGAAGGCGCTTGACGGAAAAACGATGGTTTGGGGCCACAACATCCACGTTGCCAAAGGCATTATCGATAAGCAGTTATATCCGGATGGTTCCGGTAAATTCCTCAAAGAACGTCTTGGCGACCTGTATATCGTCATAGGAAGCACCACATCGGAGGGCGACTTCACCTTATACGGTGAATACAGACCTGATGGTACCGGGAAGCTCGCAACGGAAAAAATCCCACAGGATGTGAACAGCTCCAATTACACCCTTGGAAAAGTTTCTCCGGAAATGTTCCTGCTGGATGCCCGTCATCTTGAAGGGCCGGCCAAGCAATGGGTTGGTGAAAAGCGGCCTCTTCTCAGCCTGGGCGGGCAACTTATTCCGAACGCTCCGGTATACTTCGACGCTTCCTTGCAAGAGCAATTTGACATTCTTTATCACATCCGGAAAACAAGCCCCTCTCATATGAAGTAAAAACATGTGCTCAGCGGGAACGGCGAGACTGGCGTCGTTACCGGGAATCACAAGAAAAATCCTCCTTATCAATAGGGAGGATTTTTTCTTTTATTCACAATAAAGGACGGGTTCTGTATTTTGACGCACGGTTACATTGTGACACTTTCCTGAACATGTGGAATTAATCTTCCGGGTACTTAACAAATTTGGGAAGTTTGTCGATATATAGGATGCTGTAAATTAACAGACAAAAGAGGCGATCATATGGACTACCAACTGTTAGGAAAACAATTTATAGGCGGCGAATGGAGAGACGGCCGGAGCGGCAAAACGCTGCCAGACATCAATCCGTACAATGATGCCGTGATTACCACTTTTCAAATAGCCAATGTTGCCGATATAGACCATGCGTACCAAGCCGCCTATCAAGCAAAGCTGGAATGGGACAAGGTAAACCCCTACAAGAAACGTGACGTCCTTGAGAATGCGGTTAAATACATAGAAGCACATGAAGAAGAAATTACGTCACTGATCGTGCAGGAGCTGGGCGGAACACGTCTGAAGGCGGCTTTCGAGATCGGTCTTGTGAAAAATATGATCAAGGAAGCGGCTACGTTCCCCTTGAGAATGGAGGGCAAGATTCTGCCTTCTACCGAGGACGGCAAGGAGAACCGGCTGTACCGGATCCCCGTCGGCGTAGTGGGCGTTATCAGCCCGTTTAATTTCCCGTTCTTCTTGTCGATGAAGTCGGTCGCTCCGGCTCTGGGTGCCGGTAACGGGGTTGTGCTTAAGCCGCATGAGGATTCTCCGATTACGGGCGGCACGCTGATCGGCAAGATTTTTGAAGAAGCGGGAGTGCCGAAGGGCTTATTAAATGTAGTGGTTACGGATATTAAGGAGATCGGCGACGCGTTCGTTGAGCATCCGATTCCGAGAGTCATTTCTTTCACGGGTTCGACGAAGGTCGGAAGTTATATCGGCCAAGTGGCGATCAAAAATTTCAAAAAACCGCTGCTTGAGCTGGGTGGGAACAGTGCATTCATTGTGCTCGGGGATGCGGATATCGACTATGCGGTACAAGCGGCTACGTTCAGCAGATTTACGCACCAAGGCCAGATTTGTATGTCGGCTAACCGGATACTTGTGCAGAAAACGATCTATCAGGAGTTTGTGGATAAATTCAGAGAGAAGGTCTCAACGCTTACTACAGGTGATCCGAGTGATCCGCAAACTGTCATCGGTCCGGTCATCAATAACCGTCAGGCGGAGACTCTGGACAAGCTGATTGCAAAAGGCATTGAGCAGGGTGCCGTTCCGCTGGTTCATGGCAAGATTACCGGCAGAATGGTAGAGCCTACCGTCCTCGCCAATGTGAAACCGGATATGGAGGTAGCCCAGGAGGAGCTGTTCGGTCCGGTTATTTGCATCCTTCCGTTCGAAACCGAAGAGGAAGCCGTCGAAATCGCCAACGATACTCGTTTCGGACTCAGCGGAGCCATTCACACCTCCAATCTGGAGCGCGGCGTAGAAATGGCGAAGAAGATTCACACCGGTATGATCCATGTCAACGATGTCACCATCAACGACGAGCCGATTGTAGCTTTTGGCGGAGAGAAGCAGTCCGGTTTAGGCCGTCTCAACGGCGAATGGAGCCTGGACGAATTCACGACGCTGAAGTGGATTTCGGTAAATTACGGGCAAAGGAGATTCCCATATTAAGAGCCGGGGAGAGTATAGAGCATGAATAACGTAACAGACGTACAAACGCAGCATGAGCTGATTCAAGCTTTTGTAAGGGTAGCCCCGCTGCTGGGCAGTCTTACGCATGATGACATCACGATCGGCATTTACGACACGGAGAAACTGATCCTGAACATTCCGGGCAAAACCTTCTCGCTCAACGTCAATCCGGGTGACCCCCTGATGGAGGGGGATATTGTAACCAACGCGATCCGCGGCAATACGGCTTTAACGGCTGTCGTCCCGAAAGAGCTGTTCGGTTTTCCGCTTGCGGCGCGTGCCATTCCGCTTCACGACGAGCAGGGCAGTGTGATCGGCGGAGTAGGCATGGGCACAAGTCTTGAGAAAGCGAATAAACTTTTTGAGATGGCCGAAAGTTTTTCCGCTATTGTGGAACAAACAACCGCTTCTATCGGAGATATCAGCCAATCCGTTTCCCGCCTTACGGGGCGCGTTACCGACGTAACCAGCCAAATGAAGGATGTCAGCTCCAGTGCGCAGCAGATCGGCAAAATCTCCGCCGCAGTGAAGGAAATTTCGGATCAGAGCAACATGCTCGGCCTTAATGCCGCCATTGAGGCGGCAAGAGCGGGAGAAGTGGGCAGAGGCTTCTCCGTCGTGGCCGATGAGATCCGGAAGCTGGCGACGAGCTCCAAAGAAAATGTGGAGCAGATTAATGGCATTACGAAAAATATTCAAGAGCTTTTACAGCGGTTAAACCATGCGTTTTCCGATATTCACACGTTAACCGATACCCAGTCAAGAGCGATTCAGGAATTCTCCTCCACAATCCAGGAGATCAGCGTGAAAGCGGAAGATTTGGCGCAGGTTGCCGAAGCAACCCTTTATTCAACAGAAAGCAAAACGGCAGAAAATTAAAATTTTCATTTCCAGCCCTCTGCGGACCGGCAAGGAAGAAGTGCGATGTATGTTCTTCTTTGTGCGGTCCGTTTTGTTTTGTCTGCAGATTTTCATAAAGCGTGCGCCTCGTTCTGTATCTGTTCAGAGGCGGATTCAAGTTTCGCAGGCGGGAGGAAGGCAGTAGTTCAAAGCTATTTATAGTATACTAATGGCAATTACATGGATAGGAAAACAGAAAAGAGGGAAAGGATGCCTACTATACTGGTTGCAGACGACGATGTGAACATTCGCGAACTGGTCTGTTTATTTCTGCGTAATGACGGATTTGCAACGCTTGAAGCCGCTGACGGTAAAGAAGCACTGGCCGTCTATACGTCGGCGCATATTGATCTTGTCGTGCTCGATATTATGATGCCGATTATGGATGGCTGGACGTTATGCAAGGAGCTCCGAAGAGCCAATCCCGATCTTCCCCTGCTGATGCTGACTGCCAGAGGCGAGACATGGGAGAAAGTAAAAGGGTTTGAACTCGGGACGGACGACTATCTGACGAAGCCATTCGATCCGCTGGAGCTGACGGTTCGTGTGCGGGCGTTACTGAAGCGGTACCGGATCGGCTCCACACAGACGATTCAGTTAGGCAGCGTCACGCTTGATCGACAGACCTATAAGGTGATAAAAGGAACGGAGACGTTTACTCTGCCGCTTAAGGAGTTTGAACTTTTGTATAAACTTGCGGGAACACCCGGACAAGTCTATACGCGCGGGCAGTCTGATCGATCAGATATGGGGGATTGATTATGCCGGAGATGACCGGACGGTTGACGTGCATGTTAAACGACTGCGTGAACGGTTCGCCCCGACACCCGACTTTCGGATCGAAACTGTCCGGGGGCTCGGGTACCGGCTTGAGGTTTGTGAATGATCAAGTCCTTGTATACACGTGTCGTTCTGATCTTTCTAGTCTCCGTCATCGGAGGGACAATCATTTCATTTTTTGTGTCCACTTGGATATTCGAAGAAAAATTAAATGAAAACGCGCAAATCAACTTGCGTAATTTCGGCCAGGACATTGTCCGGATATACGAAACTCTTCCGCAGCATGAAGCGGATTCGTTCGTAAGCGAAATGAAGCAGCTCGATTCGTATTCCATTCGGATTTACGAAGCGGCGGGGCAGTTCCGGTCTTACGGAAAACTGAACGGACACAAACCGGCCGTCGTGACGAAAGAGCAGCTAAAGAAAGTAATCGACGGGGGCGCTGTTCAAGGCACTCCGAACGGTATTGCCTCGGTCCTCTTAGGGCTGCCGCTGCAAACGGAAACGGGAACGAAAGCGATGTTTCTGGAAACGCTCGCCCCGCCTTCCGCTTCTTTTGTCGTCAAGTGGGCCTTGATTTTTGCGAGCTGTTCGCTGATTGCGGGAAGCTTGTTCATTCTGGTCGCTTCCGTATTTCTGATAAGACCGATCAAAAAGCTGACTAAAGCAACCAAGCGTATAGCTACCGGTGATTTCAACGTCAAGCTGAATATTAAACAGAAGGGCGAGCTGGGTACTTTGGCCCGCAGCTTCGAAGACATGATGCATGATTTGCAGCAGTTTGAGCAGATGCGCAGAGATTTCGTATCGAATGTATCGCATGAAGTTCAGTCACCGCTCACCTCTATATCGGGCTATGCCAAAGCACTCAAGCAAGTAAATATCGCAGATCAAGAGCGGAGCCGTTATCTCGATATTATTATCGCCGAAGCGGAACGGATGTCCAAGATGAGCGACAGCTTGCTCAAGCTAAGTTTGCTTGAATCGCAGTCACAGCAGCTCCGGCTCGGCACGTTCAGCCTGGATGAACAGATCAGACGAGTCATCGTCGCGATCCAGCCGCAATGGTCGGCTCGCAACATCCGTTTCGAGCTGGATTTGAAAGCCGTCAGCCTAAGGGCTGATTATGATCTGTTAAACCAGGTATGGACAAACATAATGGCTAATAGCATTAAATTTTCCAAAGACGGCGACGTAATTAGCGTCACCCTCCTGCAAGATATTAAAAACGTAACAGTCCGAATATCCGACACGGGGATTGGTATTTCCTTAGAGGACCAGAAGCGTATATTCGAGCGGTTTTTTAAGGCCGATCGTTCCCACAGCCGCAAATATAGCGGCAGCGGTATGGGACTCGCCATCGTTAAACAGATCGTATCGCTTCATCAAGGCGACATCCGGGTGGAAAGCGAACCCGGCCGGGGAACGACTTTTCTAGTCACCCTGCCCATTACAACACCGGCAGAGTAATGAATCTTCTATTGTGTAATCCGGATTGTCTAAAACGCTGTTCCGTATTCTCCATGTTACGGTATCCTGTGCAAGCTTCCTTGCATGTGGTACCGTAACATTTTTTTTCATGTTCATACTCCGTTCATATTGTCGTCACAGAGAGTATTTATTCGTCGGGTAAGCTTTACTTAACTGGCGAATTAGTAGAGGCCTGATATACAGATGAGGACAGGGGAAGATGAAAGTGACACAACAAGAGATGAAAGTGACACAACAAGAGGAAAAGAAAATGCGGATTGGAACGAGAACAAGTAAAACGCGAAGCATGCTGCTTAAAATCACAGGAGCGATTCTTGCGGCAATCGCGCTTTTTCTGGCTGCTGTTTATATAAGTAATAAAATCAGCAATCATTCGGAACAAAAAAGAATAGAGCCCTACGGTCAGCACGCAGCGGTAGATGGGAAAAATATGAATGTTTTGATTCAGGGACAAGGAGAAGAAACGGTCGTACTCCTGCCCGGTTTCGGGACAGCGGCACCCGCGCTTGATTTTAAACCGCTAATTGAAGAGCTGTCCCCTTTTTATAAGGTCGTTGTGGTGGAGCCGTTTGGTTACGGATTAAGTGATCTAACCGAGAAGGAACGAAGCACAGAAAATATAGGGAGCGAAATTCATGAAGCGCTGCAGGGCCTTCATATCGACCGTTATATTCTCATGGTCCACTCCATTTCAGGGATTTACGGACTCGACTATGTAAATAAGTATCCAAACGAGGTGAGTGCATTTGTCGGGCTTGACAGCAGTGTTCCAACGCTAAGCGAGCAGGGGTTTTCCTCTTTAGAAATAGAAACGGTAAAACTGCTCAAAAAATCAGGTCTCACCAGATTGCTGGCCAAACCGGATACGGGCGTCTATGCCGGACTTCCCTATGATTCTCAAACCCTGGAACAAATCAAAATTTTTATGAACAAAAATATGTATAACCCGAGTCAATTAAACGAAATTGAAAATATGCCTGCTAATTTTAAAAGGGCTGAACATGTAACGTTTCCCAAAAGTCTTCCCGTTATTTTCTTTATCCAAGCGAATCATCCGGCAGCGGATCGATGGATACCCGAACATCAAAAGCAAATAAAAGATTCCGTACATGGAAAAGTGGAGCTGCTGGATGCCGGACATTATTTGTATCGTTCCCACTCTAAAGAAATTGCCGAGGGTTTTAGAGGATTTATGAAAGAAATAAAATCTGGAAAGGAGTAGATGAGTATGGAGCTAAAAGAAGAGATTGTAAAAAAGAGAGTGAGTAAACCGCTTCGGATTATCCTTCAATCGTTAGGTGTTATCGCGATCGTAATCGTCCTTTTTCTAGCCATCGTCTTTATCATGAATAGGGTCAGCAGCAAATCGGAAGAAGGAAAAATAGAACATTATGGCCAACTTGTAGCCGTCGACGGCAAAAATATGAATGTGTTTATTCAAGGAAAAGGCGAGGAAACCGTCGTACTTTTACCCGGTTATGGAACAGCGGCACCCGCGCTTGATTTTAAGGCGCTAATAGACGAACTGTCCCCTTATTATAAAGTCGTCGCGGTTGAGCCTTTCGGCTACGGATTAAGTGATATAACCGAAAAAGAGCGAAGCACGGACAATATTGTCCGTGAAATCCATGAAGCGCTGCAGAGTCTGGATATTGACCGCTACATTCTAATGGGTCATTCCATCGCAGGGATATACGGCCTGGATTACGTGAATAAATACGGGAATGAAGTAAATGCGTTTGTGGGGATCGACAGCAGCGTTCCAGCGCAAGGCGGTATGGATGTTGAATTTCCGGTAAACAAATTAAAACTGCTCAAACAATCGGGTTTGGCCAGACTGCTCTTGAAGTCGGGTGACGACCCTTATGCCGGACTGCCGTTTGATACCAAAACAAAAGAACAAATGAGAATGCTCACGCTCAAAAATATGTATAACTCCAGCATCTTAAACGAACTGGAGACCATTTATCCCAATTTTCTTGCCGTTAAACAATTAAAATTCCCTAAAAATCTCCCTCTTCTTTTATTTGTACAAGCGAATAATACAGAACGGAAAGATTGGGTGTCCTTACACGAAGAGCAGGTTAAAGAGTCTGCCAACGGAAAAATGATAACGTTTGAAGGAGGACATTATTTACACCATACCCGTTCAAAAGAAATTGCTGAAAACTTTAGACAATTTATGAAAGAAGTAAGGGGAGGCCATTAAAAGAGCTTGTACAATAATGTTCTGTTATTGATAATCATTATCAGCAAAGGTATAATGAATAAAATTCCATGTACGTATAAAGGTTGAATGAGGGGTTGAGCAAAAAAGATGAACGAAGCCATGCTGGAGAAGTTAGACAGTACCTTTAAATTGACGACAACAAAACAGAAAAACCCCGTGTTTAGCTGTCCTGCCGACGACTTGACCGATGAGAACAAAATGAAGCCGCTGCTGGATTTTTACACACCACTAATAAAAGGGCTGGATCCGTCGGTTGGTGAAGTCTATATGGCGGCCTGGTTTCAAGGACCGCTTCTTGGTCTCATTTACATGTTGTCCGCCTGGAATAAAACGCCTGTTCTCGCCTTAGATAATCTGACGGTTCAAATGTATACCGCTTCTTATAAGGACCGCGAATATTGTGCGGTTAACTTTTTAGTGAACAATCCCCAGCTTCAAGAGGGGCCTGACGATCCGCTAAAGCGCGCAAGCTGGGCGGAAGAGAACCTGAGCCGCTTTCTATCCCAGACCGTGCGGCCTGTTTTGGAGACGATTGCAAAAGCAGGCACTTTAAAGCAGGGCATGCTCTGGAGCCAGCTGCCAACGATGCTTGAGTACGGATACGAAAGGCTGATGGAATCGGAACAATGTGAGACTGTCAAGCAGCGGATGATGAGAAACTACGGAATTGTGAAATCATTGGACGGGGCAGTTTTCGGAAGAAGTAAAAACCCGCTGAACGTCAAATTCCTCAAAACCCAATCTCTTGCCTCTCCCGATAAGGAAACACGGCTGAAGGCGGCTTGCTGTTTGTATTATCTGGTTGATGGCGGATATTACTGTTTTACATGCCCTCGGATCAAGGAAACCGAGCGTGACAAACGGCGTGAAGAATACAGAGAAAAGCAGGAAGCCAAATAAGCAGCCGGGGACCGGAGAACATGACGGAGAAGAGGGGATTAATGGTTTTGCAGCAGCATCTGAACAGCCGAATCATGTAATGACCCGGCTGTTCTTATTTTTCTGTATATACGAATCTCCACACGTTACCCTCGATGCTGCGGGAATTTCCGCTGCTTTCATATCCGATTCCATATGACCGTAGGTCTAATTTTTCTTCAAATCGATTTTGAACACATCGCCCGCATGACCGCCGAACACGACCAGCCCGCCTTCAGGCAGTACGGCCGAATACTGTTTGCTTATCTTGGAGAAGTTCACAAGCTTTCCTTCTGCGTCATAAACGGCGAATTCCCCGTCTGCGGGTGCCTTTACGGTTAATGTCCGGCCTGCCGATTGTTTATCAATCCTGTACCAGGAGGCTTGACCATTGTATGGAATGCTGCGAATTTCGGAGCTTCCGTGGGAGAAGGGTGGAATATCGTCTCCTTTGATATACGTTTGTCCGGCGATCGTTACATATTCTTTATGATTCTTTTTATAAAAATTCAAGTCAAAAGAGTCTCGGCCGTTCATGACCGGAACAACCGCTGCGTTGACGGCTTTATTTTTGTTCACAATTTTCGTGCCGGAGGCGTAGCCGTAATCGGCATTAACCGTTATTTCTTTGGTCAAAAGCGCTTGGTTCGTGTAACCGACGGAAGTGATTTTTTCATCCAGGGCGTAATAAAGCTTCCCGTTTCTTTGTTCCCAGACTTTTTTGGTTGCAGGGTCCAATGGATTGCGGTCCAGCTTTTGAGACTCGTATACGACCATAACCGTTTGTCCTAAACCCGGAAAGGTCAGGAGTGCGTTTAATTTCAAATAGGTTTTTCCATTCTTCAGCCGGTCGAAACTTACGGTAAGATTTCCCTCATTGTTTTTAAATTCTCCCTTGCCCGTGTAGACGAATTTTTGAGCGGGGGTTAATCCTCCCAAAGCGGGCATATCAATCTCTCCGTCTTTGATGTCCAGATTGATCATTTTATCCGTAGCACCGTATAGTCCCGAATAAGCACGCAGTTCCGAAGGCATATCCGTTTTGACGGCAGGCTGAGATATTTTTTCAGGCAAAATCTCTTTAATGATGCCTTTCTTCTTTACGTATTCGAGCAGAACATTGGATGCCATGATGCTGTTATGGATGGAAGATCCTCCGGACGAAAGCACGGCTATGGAAATATCATGTTCCGGCAGAGCCGTCAAAGTGGCATGATACATTAGTGTGTCTCCGCCTTTGGATAACGCCGTGATTCCGTATTCATCGAACGGGGTTAACTTGACGGCGTCCCAACCGAGACCGTAATTGAAGGCATTTGATTCCTCCGGTACCCATAGTCCTTTGCGGTACTCATGGCTTTGCATGGCTTTGGCGGACTTCTCCGATAAAAGATCCGTCCGGTTGCCGATCAGAACATCACCGAATTTGCTTATTTCTTCAGCCGTAGAGTAAATGCCTCCGGTCCCGATGAGATTGACATTTTCAACCGGCCAAGCTTTATCGCTTCCTGGAGCATATGTTTTTGCAAGTCTGTTTCTGTCAAACGTATCGCGCGGTGTTTTGGTAGAGCTTAAATCGAGAGGCTGGCCAAAATGAATGTTCAAGAATTCGCTGTAGCTTAATCCGCTCATACGTTCAACCAGGATTTCAAGCAGTTGAAAACCATCGTTGCAGTAGACCGAAAATTCACCGGGGTCTGCCTTCAAATGTTCAGACCGCAATTTGGTCAATAATTGATCATGAGTTTTCGTATCATTGTCATCGAACAAAAAGCCGTTTTCATAGTGACTGCCGTAAAGTCCCGAAGAATGGTTCATCAGCATACGCGGTGTAATCTTTCTGTATCGTTCATCGGCCATTCTAAAGTCTTTCAAATACGTAGTCAGCGGTTTATCGAGCTCAATTTGTCTGGAATCCACAAGCTTCATCGCTGCGGCCGTCGCGTACATTTTACTTACAGAGCCTATTCCGAACATCGTGTCTTTCGTTACCGGAGTGCCTGCGGCTTTGTCCTTCAGACCTGCGCCGCCGGATACAACGACGGATCCGTGATCTCTGATCGCATACTGGATGCCGCTTACCTCATAGTCGGATACGATTTTCGAGGCCAGCACTTTCGCCTTCTCTTTAACGGGATCATCCATCGATTGAGCTAAAGCGGGGGCGACCGGAACAGCTAAAAACACGACACTCATAAGTAGGGAAACCATCTTCTTCAAGAATCATTCCTCCTCATTGATATGGATTATGCTTACTAAAATAATCATATATGGAAATTCCGGTTGAGATAAAAAATGACCCTGAAACGAAAAAAACAATCCCCAAACAACATGGGACTTGTCGAGCCTCATGCCGATCGCCCCGATCGGCGCGTCGTCAGGATACGGCTTTCGGACAAAGGTAAGACGGTATCCGGCCCATTGATGAAGCCCGCCTGAATATGTTCGCTATTGCGCCGAATTCACGCGCCGCCGGCTCATGAATACCAAAGACAGCGCAATGACCGTGAGGATAATCCCGAGCAGCCGAAAGCCCCCGAAGCTGAACTCGTCTCCCATTACGACACCTGTCAGCAAGGAGGAGAGAATCGTTCCCAAGTATCGGGATGTGTTAAACAAGCCCGATGCAACACCGATTATTTCCTTTGGTGAACTTTTGAACAAGGCCGCTTGCATAGCGACGCTGTTCAACCCGTTGCTAATCCCGAATGCCGCTAGCGCCAGACACACGCTTATAACCGGAGACGCCGGACTTAAGGTCACGATCCATACCGACCCGAATGTCATCAGCAATGCGGATAGGATCAATGCCGGTCTTGGTCCCGACTTATCGATCCATCGCCCTGCCAGCGGGGAAACGGCCAGCGAGCATAAGCCTAGGCTGAGCATAAGGATCCCCGTATGAAACTCGCTGACATGCCGTACCAATTGCAGGTAGGACGGAAGCCCGAAGAACAGCGAGTAAAAAAGCACGTTGACCAGCATGAATTGGACATTGACCCAAGTCATCTCGCGATAGCTGGCGAATGTGCGCAAAGGAATGAAGGGGGACGCCGTTGTTAATTCATGCCGCACGAATACCCCAAGCGCAGCGAGACCTGACATACTGAGCAGGACATGCCGGTACGAGATATACCCGGAAGTTTTTGCAGAGAGCAATCCGACGAGCAGACTAACCAGACCCGCTGTAAAGAGCAGGATTCCCGGCGCGTCGATCAGATGGAACCATTGACGAAAAGACAGGCCCTGTGCGGCGGATGTTGGCGATTCATCCCTCGGGATAGTTTTCCAAGCCAACAGAAAGCTCGCTGCCGCAAACGGAACATTCACGACAAAGATAGCGCGCCAATCCCACCAATGAATCAGGATCCCGCCGATAAAGGGGCCGATTGCTGCCGCTCCCGACAGAAAAATGGACAAAACCGAAAGCGCAGTCGCCTGTTTCTCGGTCATATGAATCCGCACTAAGGCCATTCCAACGGCAACCATCATGCTAGTTCCGATGGATTGGATCACCCGGAATGCGATGAGCCACCCGAAGCCGGGCGACAGCGGAGCCAGTAATGACGCGGCAAAGGCTACAACCAGCCCGGTGAGAAATATCTTTCTCCGGCCGAATAAATCGCTGGCTTTTCCCATTACTGGCTGAGCGACGGCACTAGCGATATAGAAAGATAAAATAATCCAGGAAACGCCTGTGAAATCCAGTTGAAACCCCTTTTGCAGACTCGGAACAGCTACAGAGACCATTGAAGAATTCAACGGGTTAAGCAGAATTCCCAGACCGATTGAAATCATCAGCCACCAGCTTCGAACGTTCATTTTTTGTTCCTCCCATCGTGTATTGATGACATCGTACTGGAGATCGGTTATTTATTCCAACGCATTTTGTGTTATGATTTGATAGATTTGAAGGAATATAGGGAGGCGTCTTATGGAACTTCTTCAACTGCACTATTTTCTCACGGTAGCCCGTTTGGAACATATGACCGAAGCCGCCCGGAGTCTGCACGTTACCCAGTCGTCCCTAAGCAAAACGATTCAGCGCTTGGAGGAAGATCTGGGAGTTCCTCTGTTCGACCGCATAGGGAGGAAGCTGAGATTGAACGAATTCGGAAGCAGATTCCTCCGCCGTGCGGAAAGAGCTCTGTTCGAGCTGGAGCAGGGGAAGCAGGAGCTTGGCGATTTGTCCAGCCCGGAACAGGGCACACTCGAATTGGCGGTAACCACCGCAAGCACATTACCGCATATCCTTCGGGAGTTCCGCAAAAAGCGGCCTTCTATCCATTTTCATGTACAAATGCTGACTACACGGGAAATGACTACGCTTCTTCATCGGGGAGAAGTCGATTTCTGCTTGTCATCTCCTCCCATACAAGGAGATGATATCGAATGCCAGATCGTATTCACCGATCCGATCCTTGTTGCTGTTCCCGAGGGGCATCGGCTGGCGGACCGGAGCAGCGTGTCTTTGGCAGAACTGAGGGATGAGTGGTTTGTGGGGGTAAAAAGAGGCTACGGCACTCGGGATCAGGTGGACTCACTGTGCGAATCGGCCGGCTTTGCGCCTAAATACGTGTACGAGGGAGACGAGCCCGCAAGGCTGAGCGCTCTGGTGGAAGCGGGAATCGGCATTGCCTTCATACCGGGTACGGCAAGGAATTCACGGGAACATATCCGCTATCTGCAAGTAGAAGACCGTGAATTGGCAAGGGAAATCGCTCTAATTTGGCACAAAAGCCGGTATATTTCGCGGGCCGCCCAGGAATTCCGGGAGGTCGTTGCGGAATATTTCGGTGAGATATCCAAACAGTCCGAACAGGCGATAGAGCCGGAGAGGTGAAGCAGAATAAGGAAATAACCGGAGAGATTAAAACGGAAACCGACTATAGATACAAAAGAAAAAGGCACTCCCATATAGGGTGCCCTTCGCTTTAAACATGATTTAATAATGATTCACAGCTTTAACCGGCAGAGTATAGTAGGCGTTTCCTTTCTGCTTGCCGTAGCTGTGCACCGCGACGCCGCCAAACCCGGCATGTCCGCCGAAGTGAGCTTTTAATGCGGCCAGTGCGCGGTCCAGATCATCCAACCCTTCTTCGTAAAAGGTTACGCTGTCTCCGCCGGCCGTTGCGGGATCGATCGTTTCAAGCCCGACAGTCACTTTTTTGCCAACTTGTGCCGCATAATCGATTTCGTTTTGGGCGTCACGGACGGCTTGCCATTGACCGTCGGAAAACCGGTCCGTATAGTCCATGAGTCCGACCCAATCGAGCCGATCGATCAAATGTTTATAGAACCCTTTATCGATACCGTTGTACGTAACGGTATATTCCGGACCGTCATACCATCTCGGAATATCCTGCGCATATGTCATGCCGGTTCCGCTCATAAGTGCCGTGGCTTTATCGATATAGGCAAGAGCCTGCTGCATGACAAGAGCTTTATTCGCTTCCCACAGTGTTTTATTCCGGTAAACTTCGATATCTTGATGCACTCCGTCGAATTTTTCGTTAGATGCCGCACTTCCGTTGAAGGTAATGACATCGGTTATTCTTTCCAGCCCTATCGAATGTTTATCTGTCAATCCCCAATCTATTTCTCCGCTTACCGCTTCAACCCGTATTCCCTTGGCATGTGCTTGAGAGATAAATTGCTTAAGCTGCGAGTTATTCGTGGTCAAATGGGTTTTGTTTATGGAAAGAAGTAGAACATTAACTCCTTTGTCTTGAGCGAATTGGAACAATGCCGAACGTTCCGCCGCATCCTGCAATACGGAAGCCGTTTCCTGCCAAACCCACATAGCTTTGACATCCTTGTTTATCGCTTGGATACCGCTTCTGGCTTTGAGACTAAGATCGTCCAAATAGGCATTTGCCCCGCTGTCGGCATTTTTGTATACATATACCTGGAGTTTAGCGGTGCCCGGGACGGTCGTAAATGCGGTCGATTTAAATTCATACAGCGTTTGATTAAATCTCAACGTGTTCTTGGCCAGTACATTGTTATTGGCGTCTAAACAATCTACACCGACTATGGCCGTATCCGTAGAGGCGCTTACGCTGCCGTGACCGGACAAAACATAAGTCGTCCCTGCTGAAATGCCGGAGATGATTTGCCCTGCGCCTCCTTCACCGGAAGAGACACGTGCCGCTTTGGCGCCCGCAAATGCCGGAGAAGTGACGGCAGCGGTATTTCCCCAGTTGGTCCAGCTTGTCAAGTTGTCTTCAAATCCCGGATTGGCGATCAGATTATCGCTCAGATTCAAAGCGGCCGCGCCCGGATCGGTACGATCTGCCGACCCGCTGTTGGACTCGGAACTAGAAGGTAACTTGTTGTCCGCCGCATGTCCAACAGATGCCATTCCCGAAAAGCTTATTAAGAGGGAAAAAGCCATAACTACCGACAAGCTTGTGTTCATAACCTTTTTCATCAACATAACTCCTTTTAACATTGAATGGTTTTAATACATATTTATGGTACCATGCCTGCTTTTAATAGTATATATAAGCTGGTTTATAGACTGTTAATAGACATAAAAGGTGAAAAATGAACAGTTAAAACGGTTTGTATCCTTTTTATGGTAATAACGTTACTTTTCCTGGTAATCTGATGACGATTGATTATACAGTTATTGTTAAAATGATACATAAATGTTAATTTGAACACGAGAACAGAGTACTCACTCTCAAACCGGAAGAAAAGGAGGAGGCTAAAAAAATTTTAACTTACTCGTTCGACAGATACGTTGTATATCCGGTCTGCTTTTAGTTTAGCCGCCAATTAGGGGCGGGCATTGCTGCAAAAATCAACAAAAATAATCCGTTTGCGAAAGGATGTTAAATGATGATGAAGAAAATTTTAATCAACTCGGCTCTTTCGTTATCTCTGTTGTTCTCGGCAGCACCGGCTTTTGCTTCCGTAGACACTTCAGCTTCTGCTTCTTGTAATGATACGATTCAGAACAGATATCTTAAAAATCGGACAGGAATTTTTTCGGATCATTTCACCGAGAACGGAACTACATGGTATATCAAGGGAATTACTTCCGAGCATGTTTCAAATGACGGCGGGTACGTTGTGTATACGGCCCATTATCAGGCACATGTTTGCGGGTAATTAGGATTAATCGTGGGATCGCCTCGTAACGCACGAGGCCCCCAAGGACAAACGGAAATGAAATAATTTGCGCCAGACAGCCCGGTCAATGATGACCGGGCTGTTTCTGAATTTTTGAAGTTGTGCCAGGTGGTAAAATTGCGGGCCGGTGTTATAATGATAGCCGTAAAGGTAGTTTACGGGGCGGGGTTACCCTTTTTAACTTTTCCCCTCCAAAAAAACGGACAGAAATGATGTTGATGATGAAAATTGAACTCGGGCAACGGCAAGTAGACATTCATGTGGAATACGGTCCGCGCAAAAAACTCTCCATACAGGTGCACAGTTCAGGTCTGATTACAGTGAAGGCCCCGAACCATACGGCCGATGATGTGGTGGCGAACGCCGTAAAGCAGCATGAGAGTAACATTTTAAAGCAATTGCAGGCGATTGAGTCCGCTCGCCAACCACAGAAGCTTCGGGAATATGAAGAGGAAGGAAAGTTTCTCCATCTTGGCCGGTATTATCCGCTTCATGAGTTAATCGAGACAAACGGGCGCACGGAACAAGAGCTTCAAGATGATCTGAAGAAGTTTTACTTCGCAAGCTGCAAGCAGGTAATCGGGGAGCGCATCAAAATCTATCAGAAACAGCTGAAAGTGACGCCCAAATCTTTCATTATCGAGGAATCCCGAACGAAGTGGGGCAGCTGCAGCTCGGCTAAGCATCTTACCTTCAATTATCGTTTGGCAATGGCGCCCCTGGATGTTATTGATTACGTGGTTATACATGAACTATGTCATCTCTTGCATATGAACCACGACAGGTCTTTCTGGCGGCGCGTCGGAAGTGTGATGAAGGATTACAAAGCGAAGGAAGCGTTCCTCGCGAGATATGGGCACGCCATGACCTTGTGATGCAAAGTTACAGGCACTCTTCAGCAGAGTGCCTGTCGTTGTTGGTTGGCCTATAGCTGCTGCGCACCTTTGAGCCACACGGCTTCGATCGACAAGGTATCCGAAATATCGGTTGTCGGATCTCCGTTTACCAGTATAAGGTCAGCACGCGCGCCCTCGGTAATTCGGCCTCGATCGTTAAGGCCAAAGCGGCGGGCCGGTTTTGAGGTAGCGGACTGAAGCGCTTCTATAGGAGTGAACCCCGCCGCAACCAGCAGCTGCATCTCATGATGGACGCTGGCGCCGTGCGCGAGGCCGCCAAGATTCGCAACGGGAACAGGGGAGACATCCGTTCCTACCAGAATATCCACTCCCGCATGGTGAAGATCCATCACGTTTTTATAGCTATTCTCCATGCTGCCTTGTGGAAACGTATGGAAGCTGGAGTTCAAAATATCGATCCATTCGGGACTTAATTTGGAAGAGACACGCGGGTCGTTTGCCAATTCCGATGCCGAATTCCCGAGAATGGAGGAGTTCAATACCAGGCACGGTGTCACAAACGCGCCCGATTGCGCTATGGATTTCACTAATTCGGCTGTGTTTCCGGGTCTGTCGATGAACAAGTGGCCCAGTCCGTCCACTCCAATATCGATGGCGGTCTGCGAAGAATGAGCGGTCAAAACGTGGGCAATGACGATTTTGTCGAGCTTATGGGCTTCTTCCACGGCCGTTTTCAAAATCTCGTCGCTTAAAACGGGCAGGCCGGGCGCCCCCATAACCGTTCCTTCTTCGATCATGATTTTGATATAGTCGGCCCCGTTTTCCACTTGGGTATGCACATGTTTGACCGCTTCTTCCACAGTCGTCACTTGGGGGATTTTTTCGTGATCGTGAGCGTAAGCGGCCAGCATAGCTTCCCGGTCTTCTTTCGATAACTTTTCCAGTTCTTTTAAGACGAATTCAGGGATTTCATCCCCGTCGGGCAGCAGTTCATCGGGATGACCGCCTGGAGCGGTAATCGCTGTGCCGGCAGAACGGACATCGGCAGCGTCCGTCACATTCTTCAATTGAATCGCACGTCCTCTTTCCGTAAAATCACCGTTCATTTCGAGTTCTGTCGTCACGCCGAATTTCAAAGCATCCCGCAATCCGCCGACGGAAGTGTGTACATGCGCATCAATCAGGCCCGGCATCAATGTCGCTTTTTTTGCATCAAAGATGGTGGCATGTGCCGGAAGATCTCCGCCAACCGCACTAATAGTTTCCCCTTTAATGACCACATGGCTCGCCTCGATAAGTTTTTCCCCATCAAAAATACGTGCGTTCGTAATCACCGTAAGTTTTTCCGGCGTAGAGTTTTGAGCGTTTTTCATGCTGGTATTCCTCCTTGTGTTGTTGATATGACAATTCGGATTTTAACAGTTAGAATTCTAACAGTCAATAAGTTAAGTCTCTGTTTGACAACAAGAAATAATTTTCGTATAGTTTAACTGTTAAAAGTTAGCCTTCTAACATTTCGGGGAGGTACAAGCATGAAATCTCACAACGATACGCCTTATCTGGAATTATTTCAGGTTATTGGCCTTAAGTTAAAGAAAAAAGCGGATGAAAGCATAAAAGAATTGGGGTTAAGCGCGCAGCAAGGAAAAATAATCGACTATATTTACCGGAACCAGGATAACAATTTAATCCAAAAAGACCTGGCCGATCGATTTCATCTGCGCGGGGCGAGCATTACGAGCATGCTTCAAGGTCTTGAGAAGAAAGGATACATCGAACGAAAAATCCCTGCCAATAATGAACGGCAAAAAAATATATATGCCCTGCCAAAAGCCGTTGAGTTGATTGAAGCCTTTAATGACTCTTTCCAGAAAGTGGAGGACGAGATCGTTCAAACCCTTAGCGAAGAAGAGAAGCGGACTTTGAAGGAATTGCTGATCAAAATTAACGACCGCTTTTAATGGCGCTGTGATGGATGCAAACGGGGGTTTAAACGGACGGGTCCTGAATTGAAACGTGTCAAGTAAACAAAGCATTTCTCTGCCAAGAGAGATGCTTTTTATTTTTGCTTAAAATAAAATGGAATGAACAAAACAATCGAAACATATCCTAAGGCGATCAAAATATATTGATAAACGATAAATTATGTGTTAAATTCAATAAGAAAATAACTAAGCGAGGTGCGTTATGGAACGAGGAACGACACTATTTTTAAAAGCGGCTCTTATTCTTATCGGAATCCCGGTTCTGGCGATGTGTATATTTTTGGTGCCGGAGATCGGGAAATTTGCGGCAGAGTTGTATCCGGATCATAGTTATATAAAATATCTCGTCTTACTTGATTTGTATGCGGCCGTGATCCCTTTTTACTTAGCTTTGTATCAAGCTTTTAAACTTCTAAGCTATATTGACAAGAACAAAGCATTCTCGGAATTATCTGTGCGGGCACTAAAGAATATAAAATATTGTGCGGTTACGTTCAGCGGCTTGTTTGTGGCGGGAATGCCGCTCTTTTATCTCATGGCTGAGGTGGACGACGCTCCCGGCATCATAGTGATCGGTTTGGTCATGATTTTTGCTTCCATGGTAGTCGCCGTTTTTGCGGCGGTTCTCCAGAAGCTTTTAAAAGAGGCTATCGATATAAAATCTGAAAATGATTTGACGGTCTGAGGTGAATAACATGGCGATAATAATCAATATTGACGTGATGCTGGCCAAAAGAAAAATGAGCGTAACGGAACTTTCGGAGAGGGTTGGAATCACGATGGCGAACCTGTCCATATTGAAGAACGGGAAGGCAAAAGCGGTTCGGTTATCGACTTTAGAAGCGATTTGCAAAGCTCTCGATTGTCAGCCTGGAGATATTTTAGAATATAAAGCGGACGATAACACTCAGGACTAGAGGAACAACGGAACAACGATAAAACCTGTCGAAACGACAGGTTTTTTTGTGCAGCGATATCTTGTTCCTGCTCTGCTCATAACCGGAAGAACGGCTTAGGGGAGCTGCTTGTAATCGGCGCACGCTCCAATTCTTCTGCGATAATACGAATACCTTCTTCAATATCCCGCTCATCGGCCCTGATAATGCTAATACGCAGCAAGTCAGGATCTGCTTTACGATCTGTTTCCAAATCGCCTCTCCGGTTGCTTGGAGACTCGTTATTCACTACTATGAAATAAACGGCAGCGGTGAAATAGGAGGGAAATCATATGATTTCAATCGTTCGGATGAAACTTGAAGATTCATTTAAAATACGCGACATAGACCGTTCCGAAACCATAGAGCGGATCTACACCTATAAGAATGAAGTTCTGGAGGAAACTAAAACGGATCATGAATGCTCTAACTGGGAAGAAGAAGATTATTCTTCTATCATTTCACGCTATGAGCGTGAACTTCAAAACGGCGGTACAGCATTTGGAGCGTATGACGGGGCTACCTTGGTCGGGTTCGGAGTCTTGGCTAACAAGTTTAGAGGCAGAGAGAAGGACCGGCTTCAGATAGACCTGATGTACGTTTCCCGGAATTACCGGAGACAAGGAATAGGCCGCCGGATTATGGATGAGCTAAGTAAAGCCGCAATCGATAAAGGCGCGAAGTATCTGTACATTTCCTCTACGGAAACAGAATCCGCTGTGAATTTTTACAGGAGCTGCGGGTCGGCCATTACGCCGGAAGTCGATGAGGAGCTCTTTGAGAAAGAGCCCTGCGATATTCATATGGTCAAACGACTGTAAGGACAGCCAACCGGATGAATGAGTAAGACGAACAAACCGTGAACTATGAAGGGAGAAACTATATGATTACTCTCAGAAAAATTACGCTGGAAAACCGACGTTCCATATTTAACTTAGAAGTTTCAGAGGAACAACGCCGCTTCGTAGCTTCCAATCTATCAAGTATGGCCTCTTGTTATGTGCTTGCAACCAATGGGGGACGTCCGTTTCCATTTGCTATTTATGCAGATGAGCAACCCGTCGGTTTTGTTATGCTGACTTATGGCATTACCGGTTACGATCTCCCTTCAATTGCAGACGATAGCTATTGTATTTTACGATTAATGATTGACAAGCATTACCAGAACCGGGGGTACGGCCGGGAAGCCATGAATAAAATCTTGGAATTTATCCGCACCTTTCCGGCAGGACCGGCACGTTATTGCTGGATTCCATATGGAACTGATAACCTTGCTGCCAAAAAGCTTTATGAAAGCTTTGGCTTTCGTGACAACGGTGAAATCTGCAATAACGAGCCAATTACCGTTCTGCAACTTTGACGGCGTACCCTCTTTGAATGATGTGCCCTTAGTCATCCCTTTGCCAACTCAAGGTCGTGTCCAATAAGAGGGGATGAAGGGTCGGCTTTTGTACGAATAACAGGGTGAACATTGCAATCGGAGTTAAATCATTCGAAGAACAGTGGCGGGAATAACTTAAATGTTTAGATGACCTTGACTGTAACGTTACGTCATAGCTCATACTTCAAACTAACTTACAAAAGAGGTGAGAACATGAATATTAAATCTTTGCGCTCCGATCAAGTATATCGAAAAGTGTTGCAAGCCCCGCCCCAGGAGAAAGTCGAGTTATTCAGACAGGAAATGATGGCCCCTTTTATGAAAAAATGGGAAATCCAACAAATTCCCTTTAAAGCGGAGGAGCCCGGTGGTTTTGATGTGATTGCACTAAATAACCTAATGGGCATGGCACCCCTTCAGATTACCACTGAGATTTCAAAAGAAATCGCATTGATTTCGTCCGATTCTTTTTGGCAGGAATGTGAAGAAGCCGTTGAGAGAAGCTTGAACTTATTTCCGCAGAACGGTGTAAACCTTCGAGTATCCGATTATTTATTTACTATTCTGTTAGGCAATCCGAACAGTCCCTCTTTACTATTAAACGAAGGATACACAGGGGACGGGGGGATTCCGGGTTATATTTTTTGTACACTCCTGCCTAATGACTACACACTGCCGCGTATAAAGGCTGCTTTGGCTCATGAATGCAACCATAACGTCCGCTATCAATTTATTGAGTGGGACCATTCCGCCGTTACTTTAGGTGAATTAATTGTTAGTGAAGGGTTGGCGGAGAACTTTGCAACAGCTATGTTCGGGAAGGAACTGCTCGGTCCCTGGGTATCGAAAACAAAGCGTGAAAACCTTAATAAGCGGATTAAACCGGTGCTCAAGCATAAATTACAACTAACGGGCTTTCAAAATATGGCCCCGTATCTTTATGGGGACGAATTAGCAAAACTTCAAAACGCCGTACCCGTCCAAATGCCTTATTGCGCCGGATATGCCTGCGGCTACTATTTAATTCACTATTATTTAGAAAAAACGGGCAAAACTATTTTTGAAGCGACCGTTACCCCGGCCCGGTCAATACTAGACGAAGTAAAGGAATTTTGGGATGAAGACACCATTATTGGCGATTAAAGATATGGTTCAAATTACAGGCGTATCAAAAAGAACCTTACAATATTACGATAAAATAAATCTATTAAAGCCCGCTCATCTGACGGATAGCGGATATCGGTTTTACGATAGAGAAGGTTTAGCAAAACTTCAGTTGATCTTATTTTTAAAAGAAATGGATTTTTCATTGAATGAAATCGCGGATATCTTAAAGCTGACGAAAGAAGAACAGCGACAAGTGTTAAAAAAGCATACCCACACCTTATTGGCAAAAAAAGAGCGATTAGGAACTATCCTTACCGCACTGGATGAGTATGTAGCGGGAAAGGATCTCTACAACCTTACTATTTTTAATCATTCCTCCGTTCTTCCCTTGCAAGAGCAGTATGCTCAAGAAGCGAAACTTATCTATGGAGAAAAAGAATCCTATAAAGAGTATGAGGGAAGACTGAACAAGCTTTCTCCTGCCGAAAAAGCCGATCTGTTCTCCGAGTTTGAACAAAACATGGAGAGCGTATTCAGAAGACTTGCGGCCTGTACCAATCAATCTCCATCTTCCGATGAAGTGCAGCAATTAATCGCGGAGTGGAAAGGATATCTCGAACAATCCGTTGGTTGTGACTCTGAAATGTTAACCTGTATCGCAACTACGTATAAATTTGACGAGCGGTTCAATCATTATATCAATCAATTCAGTACGGAGGACTTCACCGATTTTTTGTATAACGCGATTATGTATCATATCCGTCGGGCACCCGCCGATGAATGAGGATTGTTGCTTTATACGCGCTATTCCGTACAAAGAAAAAAGCCCGGTTTCTCCATGAACGCTGAGAAATCGGGCTTTTTGATGCGCGTTTTCCTTACCTTACAGTGGGTAAACGTTGCGGCAGATCCGCAAGCCGTGCGGCCAGGCCAATACCGGCTTATACGAACGGGTTACATTTTTAGCCTTCAACCACCGATACGTCCGCCTGAGGGTCTTGAGAAGTTTTGCCCCGGCGCAGCAGTAGGCCCAGAACCGCCCCTATGATCGCCACAACCACCATGACACCGAACGTATCGGCGAAGGAGTTGGCCGCTAACTCGGCCGCCGCCTGCTGAAGCATTTCGGGAGTCGGAGCTGTCGTCTGGGCTGCCGCCGCAGCTTTCAGCTCAGCCGTTCTGGATGTTACACGAGCCGAGAGGATCGTTACCAGCGCCGCTACAGACAGGGAGTTGACAACCTGCTGCATGGAATTGGTCAACGACGTTACCCGGCTGACCAAGTGGCGGGGAGCTTTATTGAACAGATGGGTATTCATCGGCATGGTCATCATGCCCATACCTGCTCCGGCCATAATTAACGGGACGATCAGGTCTTTGCCGACGGTTGTCACATCCACCTGAGAGTATTGGTAAGTAGCTCCGGAGACCAGTCCCAGCCCTATGACGACCAGCCAGCGCACACCGATCCGGTCGAACAAGTAACCCGCAACGGGCATGATCAGCATCGAAGCAATCGCCTGCGGGAGCAAAATCATCCCCGTATCAAAAGCGCCGAAGCCTCTGGCTTGCTGGAGAAACTGCGGAAGAAGGAAAATCGCTCCGAATAATGCAAATTGTCCGATCCATTGCACTAAAATTCCGATCGAAAAGTCTACGGAGCGGAAGACCTGAAGATCCAGAAGCGGTGTCGAAGTGGTCAGCTCTCTGGCGACAAAAGCAAGGAGAGCGATTCCTCCTATTACCAGACCGGCGACAGTGTTAACCGAGGTCCAACTGCTGGCCCCTTCGATGACGCCATAAGACAAGCCGGCGAAAGCGATAGGGGCGAGCAGCATTCCCGGGATATCAATTCCCGTTACCGCCTGACGCTCTACTTTGGGAAGTGTTTTTAAACCAAGGAGGATCGACAAGATTCCCACCGGGATATTGATAATGAACAGCCATCTCCACGAATAGAATTCCACGAGCCAGCCGGAGAGGACGGGACCGATGGCCGGAGCAAACAGAATGGGAATCCCCATCATGGCCATGACCGTTCCGACCTTGCTCTGCGGGCTGAGACGATACACATAAGCCATGGCGACAGGGATAACGCAGCCTCCGCCAAGACCCTGGATAATCCGGAATGCGATCAGCCAGCCCGCGTTGTCAGGAAGAGCGCATAGTACCGAAGCTGCGGTGAAGAGCGCAATGGAGCTCAGAAAAACCGTCTTTGCTCCGAAACGGTCCGATAACCAGCCGGCTAATGGAATGACGGATGCCTGGGCAAGCATATAGCCCGTAACCGTCCACTGGATGGTCGGAAAATCCGTATGTAAATCAGTCAGCAATGTAGATAGCGCCACGTTCATCGAGGTACTGTTAAGAACAACCATGAATACCCCTGCTATAATGGCCAATAATGGAACCAGTATACTTCTAAGCTTAAAATCTTCTGATGCGTTATTTTCCATTCTAATTTCCTCCCGGCATTTTTCAAGCTCATTGACCGCAATTTAGGCTGTTTGATATAATCAAAGCGGACAACTGTCCGCAGAAACTATATTACGGACAGTTGTCCGCTTTGTCAAATAGATTGTTTTATGAAAAATAGGCATCAAAGCCAAGGAGGCTTACGCAATGACCGAGCCGCTTAACGGGACAGACGAAGTGAACGAAACCAAGGTTCGCAAAACAGATAAGAGGGATTCCGACTATCAAAATAGGATTATGACCGCTTCCAACCGCCTGTTTAAAGAGCATGGCGTAGAGAATGTCAGTATGCACCAAATTGCCAAAGCTGCCAATGTCGGCCAAGCTACTCTTTATCGCCGCTATTCCAACAAAGGTGAAATCTGTATGGCGATTTTGAGCAGCAATACACAAGATTTTTTGAGGGAGCTGGATTCCTTTCGCTTGACCAGGGGACCTCAGATAACTTCGCTGGCCTTATTGAGTGAAGTGATCGATAAAATCGCGGACTATTTAGACGATCAGGCGGCCATGCTGGTCATCATTAAAAATGAATACAACCGCAGCAGTGAGCTTCAATTGTTACAATTTAACCATCCTGTTTTTCTTTACTTGCAAGAATTGATTGCTCAGTTGTATGCCCAAGCGGTAGAGGAAGGGGAAATCGCTCCTTTGCATGTTACTTTGACTACACAAACCTTAGTGGCCGCATTGAGCCCGGATCTCTTTCTTTATCAGCAGAAAACACTCGGGTACAGCAAAGAGGATATTGTGGCCGGGATAAAACATGTCTACATTCAAGGGCTGAGAAAATAAAATAAGCCAGGTTCGGCTCTGAAAGAGAAGAGATAGAAAGAAAGGGCTGCGCGGGGGGGTGACGGCAGACAGCAGATTCAAACTGTAAACAAAAGGCCATCCGGCGGAGGATGGCCAAGAAGACCGGCTGCATTTTACCGAAGGATTTCGGAGGGTAAATCGGTGATTTGTGTATCCACGCTTGGAGCCATGGGAAATGGGCCGGCAGGATATAAAGCTGAGCTTTATTGTCCGCTGGCGGATGAAATGCGTGAAGCCGAGCGGACAATCGCATCCCGGTCAAAATATTCGATCAGATAGAACCAGCACGAATCGCCCCCCATAATTTTATATTTTTTCATCAGGAATTCGGAAGTGGTCAGAGAATAGGGGGCAAACGCCTTCATGCTGCTTCTGTGTTCGATTCCTGTTTCCGTGATTTCCCTCCGTGTCGGATATTCGGCCAGCAGTTTGCCGAGCGGAAACTGCCGGTTATCAAGCTGCCTGGCTAAATCTGCCGGGAGTGTCTGCAGGTTCGCATACACGATATTGTAAGATAACACATGACCGGGCAATGTCAGGCTCGACAGCCGTCTGATAAACTGTCCGTCGTCCGGAAAAGCTTGCCGGATGTCTTCCGGAACGGATTCCGGCGCTGCCCGTTCATGTTCATACACATGAATATTGACTTGATTACGGACGATAATCTCAATCGTTCGTGTTGTCGTCCCGTCCGTTTGCAGCAGAAGATCGGATATGAGGCGCTTATCCTGTTCATTGTCCGTGTAAATGGTCATAATACCTCCCTTAATCTCTGTTTCTTACTCTTGATTATATATAAAATGGTTAATTTTTCAATTTATTAGTGTAAATTTAGTAATATTAGGAATAAGTGTTTGTCTTTACATTAGCCCCAGGAACCGGCATGCTTTTCACCTTGGAAAAAATACCAGCCCGTGCTATTGTAATCTGAAAGAACAAGAGTTTGAAGAAACAAAACACTCTCTAGTAAGTAAGCACAGCGAAAGGATGAATTTTATGACCCCTCAGATCATGCGTGTACTCAAAAAACTGTATCGCTACGGCAATCACGAATATGACCACGAACGTTCGGTTTCCGTTTATTGGGAACATACACTCCTTGATAAAGAGCGTGAATTGTTGAAGCAACACGGATGGAGAGCCAATGAAATTGTACATTTTGCCGATCATCAGGATAGTTTGCAAAAGCTGCTTTCCTTGAAAGCGAATTCTGCTCTTACCAAGCAAAGATGTCTAGAAAGTTTCATCGCCGGGGTTGGCGGAAGTTATCCCCGAGGGCGTTCCGTTTTATCCGCCTGGCACAAATTAAATACGCTAACTATGCATACTTACGAGGAGCGCCCCCAATTCGTATGCTGCTGGGTTTGTCAAGGAATGGACAAGCCGCGGTTTGAAAATGACGCTTACTTTCAATATTGTCTCTATATCGGAAATGCCTATTCTTCCCAGCCCCATTATGCCTACCTCAATCTCAAACATCTTTTGGACGCGCCGATTGTACAACCGACAGAGCAAGATATTCAAACCTTTTCTACATTATTGGATTTGCTTCGGACCGCCCCCGAGGATGAAACACCTGGCCAATTTGAAAAACGACTGATAGCCTCCAAAATTTTAAGCGGCGACAAGTATACCAAGCGGGGTATATTGGATTCCTTGGCCAGAGTGGGGGCAATTCCGAATTCCTTTTTAACATTGAGCCCGGATTCCTGGACGGATTTTGGAGATATCGCATCTTGCGAGGGCCGTTTGAAGAACACGAAAGGACGCTCGGATATGGAAATGCCCTGGGCGGGCTGGCAGGGTTCGTTAAAGCTTAATGAGGATATCGTATCGGAGCTGTTTGGTGATTATTTATAAAATGAAAGTAGTGATCCGAAAAATCCGCGATATTAACGCGGGTTTTTTTGTTGTTTATCGAGGGTACAAACAAAACCCCGTATGGTTACAGCTCCGCACAAAACGCGGGCTTTACAGCAGCAGATTAGAAATCAGTTATAACCCATAAAAACCGGTAAGGAGGTCCATTTGTTTCCCAAACAGAGAAGGGGATCACCTGCCTTTACAAGAAAGCAACAACCAAGAAAATAACTTTATTGTAAAACATTTGGTTTTGCTATATCATGGACAATGATTTTAACCTAGTTTTCCAATGCAATTAATAAACTTTATTAAATTGAGGTGAAGCTGTGCGTATTATTTATCTGGATATCGATTCGCTGCGGCCCGATCATATGGGATGTTACGGGTACAATCGCAATACGACGCCGAATATCGACGCGATCGCCGCACAAGGCGCACGGTTCAATCACTGCTACTGCGCCTCGTCCCCCTGTGTGCCGTCGAGGGCAAGTTTTATGAGCGGGCGCTTCGGTATCAACCACGGTGCGCTTACACATTGGGGACCCGGATATGAGTTTTACTACCCGGAAGGTGAGAGGCACAGCGAGCCGTATGCCTTTTTTACGCGTAAACTGCGGGAGGCCGGCTACAAAACCGTTACTTTCTCCTCGTTCGGGGACCGCCATCATGCCTGGTGGTACTTTGCGGGCTGGAATGAAGTGCATACCCACACGCTGAAGGAAGGCAACGAAGATGCGGAGGAAGTGAATGCGGCGGTCATTCCTTGGTTGAAGCGCCACGGGAAGGAGGAAAACTATTTTCTTCATGTCCAGTATTGGGACCCGCATACGCTGTACACGTACCCTGAGTCCTATGCCGCCCAGTGGGATGCAAGCACGGCAAAAGCGTTCCCATCGGAGGAGCGAATAGCCGGACACCAGGCGGACAGGTTTCCCCATTCTGCCATTTACTTGCATACGGACGCTGCGTTTCCCGGCACGATGCCCGGAAAAATCGCGAATAGGGAAGACTTCGTTCATTTGCTGAACGGTTATGACGGCGGCATCAGCTACATGGATCATCATGTGGGCGAGATTGTCGAGACGCTGCGGCAGCTGGGCATTGAAGATGACGTTTGTTTTATCGTGAGCGCCGATCACGGGGAGTCGATGGGCGAGCATGGCATTTATGCCGAACATGCAAGTGCGACGGAATCCGTGCACCACCTTCCCTTGATTATAAAAGCACCGGGCATAACCAAACCCGGAACGGTCGTGGACGGCTTTGTTTATAATGTCGACGTCATAGCGACGGTCACAGAACTGGCAGGGCTTAAGGTTCCTTCCGGCTGGGACGGGGAATCATTTTTAGGTGCGCTGCAGGGCGAATCCTGGCAGGGGCGCGACTACCTGATCATGGACCATGCCCTTTACACATGCCAGCGGGCGGTACGCGACTCTGTCTGGTATTTTATCCGAACGTATCATTCCGGGTTGTATAACTTCGAACCGGTCAGCCTGTATAACATGGAAAATGATCCCTATCAAACAAACAATGTGGCCGGACAGTATCCCGAAATTGTTCAGGAAATGGACCGCCGACTTCAAGAATGGAAACGGAGCCAGGCAAGCAAACACGGGCATATCGCCGATCCGCTGCAAAAAGTGATTGAAACCGGGCCTTGGAAATACGTCACACTGGACGGATGGATAAGCACATTGCGCGGATATGGCGATCACAAGTCGGCCGAGGCATTCGAAAGATTGTACGCCGGCCGCTAACGGAAAACAGGAGAGACGCTGCTTTTTTGGCGCCCTCCTGTTTTTTGTTTAGGTCGCCAGATAAGAGAACGACAAATGTTTATCCAGCATGAAGTTTGCCGCACCGAGCGCACCGCCGATCTCCTTGAATTGTCCGACTTTCACTTCGGTATCCCGGGAGAGCGTGCTCATCGCTCGCTGCCGCATAACCTTTTCCGCTGTTTGTACGTACAAAGAGCTGTCTTTTGGGATCGGACCGCCCAGTATGATGGCCTCGGGGTTAAGCAGATTAACCAGATTGGCCATGGCCGTCCCCAAATAAGACGCGGCTTTCTCGATGATTTGCACGGCCAGCTCATCACCGTTCTCGGCGGCGGCGCAAACATGTTCGGCCCGCAGCAGCTGCAGGTCGGAGACGGTTTGCGCCTGCAGGGAGGAAGCGGCGCCCGAACGAAGCAGCCTGCGTGCTTCCAGTTCGATTGCCTGCGCAGCCGATAACGTTTGCAGGCAGCCGGTATTGCCGCAAGGGCAGAGGGGCCCGCCGTCGGTCACCGTCGTGTGGCCGATCTCACCGGCTCCGCCGATAGCACCGTGAATCAATTCGCGATCGACATAGATACCGGCGCCGATTCCGGCGTCGATCCCGATATAGATCATATGACGGTGCTCTTTTCCCGAGCCGTAGCGGCACTCCGATAACCCTCGCGCCCGGCTGCGGTTAATGAGGGTCGTCGGCCATCCGAGCTCCCGTTCGAAAAGGGGGCCCCACTCGACATCCTGCCATCCGAGCACCGCCGAGCTTCGCAGAACGCCCTGATTGGAATCAACGATGCCTGGCAGGGAAATACCGAGGAGCGGCACCGGACTTTTGTCAAGATTCGAAATAAATGATGGCAATTCATCAACCAATGCGCGAAAAGCTGCTTCGGGAGTCAACCGGCCGAAAGGGATCGGCCTGCTGCTCACCGTACTGCCAAGCAGGTCAAAAGCGCCCAGCATCCAGCCGTGCTGGTTAAGGTCGGCGCCCAGCACCAGATGCGTATGCGGCATCAGTTCCACATCGGTCGGGCGTCTGCCGCCCGTTGATTGCCGAGTCTCGGTTTCATGGGCAATGCCCAGCTCGATAAGTTCCTGGATCGACATCGAAATCGTGGCCCGGCTTAATTCCGTCCGCTGCGCCAATTCGATCCGGGACATCGGACCATAAAGGCGGAGGGTTTGAATAATAGCCGTTTTGCTGCCTTTTTGATCCACAACTTTACGAATCGTTTCCATGGTCCATTCCTTTCGTGTTCGGACATGAAGGTAAATAAGTTTATATACATCATAGCAGATTCCGAAGTTAGTTTAAATATTGACAAAAGATTGGGGGAGGGCTTATGATGTGTCTAACCCGCGATATCTAAGTAAAACCATAGGAATTAAAGGTTTATGAAGGATGGCGACTATCGAAGAGAGGTGTCGAGGATTGAGCGGTAAACCCGGTAAACCCCACGTTGTGCTCATTATGGCCGATCAATTGAGATGGGATGCCATAGGCGATCACACGCCCAATCTGAACCGGCTCCGTGCGGAAAGCGTGGATTTCACGAGAGCCTATTGTGCCTCGCCGTTATGCGTTCCCGCCAGAGGCGCATTCTTAACGGGGAAATATCCGAATGTGACAGGTTCGCTTATTAATGCGTGGACGGAACAGGAGAGACGGCATGGCAACGTTCGTTGTGATCATACGCACTGGTATGATTTGCTGGAGAGTGAATGGGACAGTTGGCATACCGGGAAACAGCATTTGTTTGCCGAGGTGAAGCCGGAGCGTGTCACCGGCAGCAAAACGCACTGGCTTCCTCTGGAAGAGCGGTACGAAGCGTTTTTGAAAGAGCAGGGAAAACCGAAGCCCGGAGGCAGAGATTATCAAGGCCCGGTAGCCGAGCAAGTGTATGGAGCCATCACACGAAAGAGAAATTATTCGATACCGGCGACCGGACGTTACGAGGAAGGTTTGGATTATTTTTATGACGGCTTTATTCTGAAAGATTGTCTGCATGCGATTCGGAACCGTGACAAGAGCAAGCCGTTCGCGCTTACGGCGATGTTTACCGCCCCGCACCCGCCTTTTCACATTCCGGAACCGTGGTATTCCATGATTCAGGATGCCCAGCTGCCGGACAATGTCGGAGAATGGGGAGACAACCAATCGCCTTTGCAGTTGTATAACTTGCCGGGCCTGCTCGGAAGCACGTATTCCCGCATGGAGTGGGAGCGTATTTGGAACGTCTACCTGGGTTTGACGGCGCTGCTGGACCATTGTGTCGGAGAGGTGATCGCGCAGTTGAAGCGGGAGGGGATTTATGACGAGACGCTGATCGTTTTTGCCAGCGACCATGGCGAGATGCTCGGTTCTCACAGACTTTGGCAGAAGATGTGCATGTACGAAGAAGCGGTCCGCACCCCTCTTTTCTTCAAATTTCCGCATAGCTTTTCTCCGGCGATCCGCAGCAGCAGCGAGCTCGTCAGCGGCGTCGATTTCCTGCCGACGCTATGCGATTTTCTTCAGATCACGGCTCCGGAAAACATATCCGGCCGTTCATTAATGCCGCTGATAAGCGGAGAAGTCGACCGGCTGCGGCGCGAGCGGATATTTATCCAGTTTGACGGCAACGGCGCCCGGGGCCATTTTCAGCGGTGTGTTCTTGAAGGTTCGTACAAACTGATTGTCGACATGTTTAAAGACGAATTGTTTATCGAGCTTTACGACAGTCAATCCGATCCGCTGGAGATGAGCAATCTTGCGTTTCTTTCGGAACAACATAGCCGGATCGGTTCGATGCTGGACGCGCTTAGAGTCCATATGGGGGAAACGGGAGATATGCTGACGGTCCCGGAAGATGCTTATGACCGGTTTTTGTTCCGGTACGGCCCCTTTCAAACGCACGGAAACATTTGAGAAGGTGGGATGAAAATGTCTGCAGCAGATGCGGAGGTGTACCGGGTGGATATTAAGCGGTGCATAAGAATAGGGAGAAGCGATCTTACTGCATGGACCCGGTAAATTTCGTGGAACAAAACAACGCCTTAGGACAGATCTGCGTCGATTGCTTTTTACGTTGAAGCCCCGACGAAACTGTGCGGACAGAAAGAAACGTTCTGGTGAACAAAGCGCTGCCGGACCACAATGTGTACCGAACGACAGGAGATGAGCAGAGAATGAATTTATATTGGGGAGATTTACATAACCACTGCGGAATCAGTTACGGTTTTGGCGGGTTGGAAAACGCGCTGAACGCCGCCAAAAGCCAGTTGGATTTTTGCGCCATTATCGGCCATGCTTCCTGGCATGATATGCCGGAACGTACGCAGGGGCTTGAATATCTGGTCGATTTCCATACGGAGGGCTTCGCCAAACTGCGCGGCCACTGGGAACATGTGCGTGAAACGGTTAAATCGTTCAACATCCCGCACGAGTTTGTTACGTTTCAAGGCTACGAAGCGCATTCGAGCCGATACGGCGACCATCACTTCGTATCGCCGGATGACGATCTTCCGTTAGTCGAAGGAAGCTCGACGGCAGCGATCCTGGAACAGTTAAGGACGTATAGAGTAATCGCGGTACCGCATCATGTCGGGTACACGCCCGGCTATCGCGGAGGCAATTGGGACAGCTTTAATGCCGATGTCAGCCCGGTTGTGGAAGTGTACTCCAAGCACGGCAGCGGGTTGTCGGATCACAGTCCCTATCCGTATTACCACGATATGGGTCCCCGGGATTCAAGATCAAGCGCGTATGCGGCGCTGAAACGCAAGCTCCGTTTCGGCTTCGTCGGATCGACGGATCATCATGCCGGTTATCCGGGATCGTACGGCGACGGCCGTTTGGCCGTTCTGGCCGAGTCGAAAACGCGCGAAGCGATTTGGGACGCGATTCTGGCGCGCCGGACGTATGCCGTGACGGGCGATAAAATCCGCTGCAGTTTTACGCTGAACGGGGCACCGATAGGCAGCGAAGTGCAGGCGGCCAAGCGGAATTTTGCCTTAGATGTTACGGCAAGCGATCAAATCGACAAAGTCGTCGTTTTCAAAAACGTGAAGCCGTTTAAAGTATTCAACGGCGAAGATTTGACCGCTCCGCAGCCGATTTCCGGCACCGGAAGCTCCAAATACAAAGTAAAAATCGAATGCGGTCTGGGGCAACGCCAAGAACGGATTTGCCTGGCATGGGAAAGCTAGGGTTGACGCGGGTAAGCTCCTGTCGGTGGAAACATGCTTCCGCGGCCGCAGCATTCTGGCCCCGACGCCCGATTTGAAGGACGACCCTGCCATGAACATGCTTGGCAACGAAATTTCCCGACAAACGGACGCATCCGTGGAATGGACCTGTACGACCTTCCGCAATCCCACCACACTGCATCCACATACGGCAGGGCTTATCCTTGAGGTGGAAGGTGACCGCGACACGGTTGTGAGCGTGGAACTGAACGGCGGCATCCTCTCGGCTGCAATCGGAGAACTGCTGGAAGGCAACCGCACGACCCATCTAAGGGCGTATAATTCGGAAGCCTTTATGATTCACCGTGCCGTGGAAGAACGGTTGTATACGCTGCGGGAAACCTGGAGCGACGATGCCGTGGAGTCCGAATGCGATGTGTATCACGTCGAAATCCGGCAGATGAACGGCCAGTGCGCCTGGTTATCCCCGATCTATGCACTTGCCTGAACGAAGAAGCCGACAGCCGAGCAGTAGGACATCTTAAGACGATAGCATAACGATTTTACATGACGAATACCGGACGACCGGAGACGTCTGCCCTTGAACACTTTCATGGGGGAGGTCTTTTTATTATGCGATCAAGAGTTCCGCGCCGGGTTTTAAGAGAAAGGGGCACATGATGGAAACTGCCATGCAGACACAATCACGAAAGGGTGCTGAACGCAAGCGTTTCACGTTTCATTACCGCAGCCGGAAGGCGTTGTGGTGCTGGCTGTTTATTGCACCGCAGCTGATGCTGTTTTTATCGTTTACGGTTTATCCCATAGCGATGAGCTATGTGTATGCTTTTTTCGACTGGTCGGGCTACGGACCGCTCCATACGTTCATCGGATGGGACAACTTCCGGGAAACGCTGGCGGACCCGTTATTCTGGAACGCATTCCGCAACAGTCTGGTTTTCATGCTCTGGCTTGTCGGCATCCAGGTGCCTCTCGCGCTTTTGATGGCACTGCTGCTGAATGCGGACTGGATGCGCGGCAAGGTCCTATACCGGACGATTTACTTTTTGCCGGTGGTGACGACGACCGCTGTGGTCGGACTCGTGATGCGCTTTATTTTCGGAGCTTACAAAGGACTGGTCAATGAAATGCTGCTGCGTATCGGAATTCTTCACAAACCGGTCGATTGGCTGGGCTCTGCGGACACCGCTTTGCTCATCGTCATTCTCGTAGGCATTTGGAAAAGCTTCGGCATGAAGCTGATCTATTGGCTGGCCGGCATTCAGTCGCTGCCGAAAGAGCTGTTTGAGGCGGCCCGCATCGACGGTGCTTCTCACTTGCAATTGTTCCGCTATATCACCGTGCCTCTTCTCATTCCGGTAGGAACCGTGATTTTGCTGGTGTCGGCAGTTAATGCCCTGCATGTTTTCGATCTGGTGAAATCAATGACCGAAGGAGGCCCCGCTTTTAAGACGGATATGGTGGATGTGTATATTTACCGGTATGCGTTCGCAGGCAAAGGAGAGGCCAGGATCGGCTTCGCATCGGCGGCAGGTGTTGTGTACGGAATAGCCGTCATGCTCATCTCGCTGCTTCTGAGCCTGCTTGTCAGATTGAGCGGCGGGCGAAAATCCGCAGACGCGGGCAGATGACTGGAAAGGGAAGAGGCTTCATGACAAGAAAACGGGGCGGCCGTTCGCCGTTACTCGCGGCGGCTCATCTGGGGCTCATCGGCGTCGGAATCGTCTGGATCTATCCGTTCGTCTGGATGCTGATGTCCTCATTCAAAACAAACAACGAATATATCACATCGGGCATCTCGCTGCTGCCTGAGAAGTTCCAATTCGCTAACTACCTGAGAGCCTGGGAGACGGCACATTTCTCGGTCTATTTCTGGAATACGGTTGTGGTTACCGTCTCTGTCGTGCTCATCGTCATTGCGGTTTGCTCGCTAACAGGTTATGCGATCGGCCGCTATCGTTTTCGCGGAAGGCTGCTGTTCGTCTCGGCGATCACAGCGACGATGTTTATGCCCAAAGGCTATACGATCATCCCGACCTACATGTTGATCAACGAAATAGGGCTGAACAACTCCATCTTGGGCGTCATTCTGGCGGAAGTCGGAGGGGGGCATGTGCTGTTTATTCTGCTTTTCGTCGCCTACTTCAGAGGCTTGCCGAAAGAGCTTGAGGAATCGGCCGAAATGGACGGCAGCGGATTTTTCCGCACTTTCGCGCAAATTATGCTGCCGCTGGCGAAACCGGTCATCGCGACCTCTGCTATCATGCAGTTCATGTGGACCTGGAACGCGTTCTTGATGCCGCTTGTGTTCACGTTATCCAAACCGGAGCTTCGCACGCTAGGCGTGGGGATGTATCAGTTTGTCGGCGAGCAGACGATGGACTGGACGGGAATGGCGGCGGCCGCGAGCATCTCGCTGCTGCCTATTCTCGCCGTATTTATAGCGCTTCAGCGTTACTTTATCGAAGGAGTTGCCGGAGCCATTAAAGGATAGGTACAGCTCAAAAAAATAATGTCCGATCGGACTAAGGATGGAGAACCGATGTTGAACAAACAAGGGAAAGCGGGAGGGGCGCTTGCGTTATGCGCCGCATTGCTGCTGAGCGGATGCTCGGGCATTTCCGACAAATCGGCAGAAGCAAACGGCAAAACGCCGCCGGCGGATGGCAAAGAGGTTGTTCTCACCTTATGGGGAGGCGACGATTTTCTGAAAGGCGACGACAGTCCCGGTCAGCGTATGGTCAAAGCCTACAACGAAAAGCATAAAGGCAAAGTACGCGTCGAAGCCAAATATATGCCCTGGGCGGAGTATCATACGGCCATCCAGGCTGCGGCAACTTCGAATGAGCTGCCGGACGTGTTCGTGACACCGCAAAATACGGATGTCCGTACGGTTGTCGCAAGCGGTTGGGCGCTGCCGTTTGACGGAATCGTATCGGACAACTGGAAGAAGCAGTTCGCCGAAGGCTCTTTCCGGGAAGGCGTCAATATGATCGACGGCAAAACCTACTCCTGGCCGATTACCGGCCCTGTCCTGACTTCCATTCTCTACTACAACAAGGATGTGCTGAAAAACGCGGGCCTTGATCCCGAAAAGCCTCCTAAGACGTGGGACGAGCTGCGCAGCATGGCCAAAACCGTCACGGAAAAAGGCAAAGGCGACGTGTACGGCCTCGTCTTCAGCGGAGGGGAAAGCGCCACGGCTTCCGGAATCACCAAAATCGTCGACGGACTGGCAGCCGGGCTGAACAAGGAAGAGGTGGGTGACGGCTCTTATCGTTTTAACTATAAAACAGGAACGTATGCGTTCGATTCCAAAGCGACGATCGATTCCTTCGCCTTTCTGAACGAACTGAAGAATGATGGCAGTATCCTGCCGTCATCTTATACGATGAAGCTGGCGGAGGCCACGGTCCTGTTCGGCCAGGCGAAAGCGGCGTTCTTTATAGAGGGCCGCGCGCGGATGTGGATCATCAAACGCGACACGCCGGACGCGAACTTCGGGCTGGCCGCAGTGCCTACGCAGGACGGCAGCAAACCGGGTTATTATTACAACCGGGCTACCGGGACCGGCTATTTAATATCCGCCAATACGAAGCATCCGAAGGAAGCCGGCGAGTTTATCGAGAACGGCTTCGCATCACCATTGTTCTATGAGAAATATTTAAACAAGGGTGTTGCGTTAACCCCGATCGAAAGCATCAATAACGACAAGAAGCTGTATCCGTATCCCGAGTTCGAGCAGTTTGTCCGGCTTCACAAGGATTTGCTGCACGAGCGTCCGAACTACGCGGTAAGAAACCCGCAGACGGCGAAAGTGATCGTCGAGCTGGGCGCCTTATCTCAGCCGAAGATCAAACCGGCTTTCGGAGAGATTTTGCAGGCGGGGCTGACGGGAGCCCAGAAGGATTGGGCCGGGGCGCTCAAAGCGTATAACGACAAAGCCGATAAAGGCTTGGACGATGCGATCGGCAAGCTGAAATCCGGCGGTGTCAGCGTCAGCCGAAGCGATTTTACGTTTCCGAACTGGAATCCGGACAAAGACTTTACCGAAGGGGATTATAAGCAATTAAAATAACTTCACCGCTAGGGAAACAAATGCCGACCGGATGACTGGAGGCTCGTTTTGCAGGAGGAGGCATCGACAATGCCCTTATGCAAAGCGGGCTTCTTTCATATACATTCGTTCCTGGACAAGGAACATATTCAAGGGAGGATAAGCGATGAACCAAAGATGGGCAAACGCATGGAAAAAGGGAATCAGCTCCATGACGTCAGCGGCGATATTGGCGGCCGTCTGGGTTTCCGTCCCCGCTAAGACGCTAGCCGCAGACGACTATTCTCAGACCGAATCGTTTGAAGCGGCAGCGGTTCCGTCGACATGGAGCGTGGAAAACGGCGGCTCCGCAGCCATTTCCGGCAAGCATTACAAGCACGGGCAGAGCAGTCTGCGATGGACCTGGTCCAACGGCTCTAAACTGCGCGATACCCAGCCGGCCAATCTGGCCGCTGCCAACGTTAAGAACGGCGGCATGAAGTTATGGATTTATAACGAAACCCCCGTGAATGACAAAGTCACGTTTAATTTCGGCAAAATCGCTGAAATCAACAGCGGCATTTATCATTACTCCTTTGGTGTGAATCTCAACTTCAAGGGATGGCGGGCCGTCTGGGTTAAGTTCAGGGAGGAGGGGAATAACCCCGCCTATACGAAAAGTCAAAGCAATGCGCTCGAATCGATGCAAATCGTCCCTCCCGCTTCGGTTCCTTCGGGCAGCCTTTACTTCGACAATCTCGAATTTTCCTCATCCATGATTAAAGCGAGGTCCGCGGATTACCAGATGCCTAAACCCGGTATCGATGTAGGCGCCAGCACGTGGGATAACGTTTATTTGTACAGTCAGCAGCAGCCTTCGATTCCGCTGGAACCGGTGATTACTCCGCAGCAGATCCAAGCTTTTGACGCCATTGCCGATAAATATGAAAAGTGGATTTATGGCGATGCGCTTCAATATGCAGGCTTGACGGGTCCCCTGAAAACAAGGTACGACTCGCTTCAGGCTTTTATTGCGGCGGGACTTGCGGCTTACAATACGCTGGATATCACGAGACATCCCGATGGTTCGATAACCGGCGACGCCCTGTATGCGAGCCGTGACCCGCACTTGCGCAAATTCGGCGAAGATGTCAGCAAAAGAGTGCTCCTGCCGCTCGTTTTTGACTACAAAATAAATGGAAATACGGCCAGTAAGCAGAAAGTGATCGATGTGCTCGATTATATGAACGATCAAGGATGGGCGGAAGGGAGCGCACTCGGTACGCAGGATCATGAAATGAATAAGAACAACGGATATTTTCATGCGGTTTACTTGATGCGCAGCGAACTGAAGGAAGCGGGTATATTTGAACGCGAAGCCAGAACAAGCTTCTGGTATTCCAATTTCGGCAAGACGTTCGATAATTCCGTTTACGTGGAAACGACACCCGACGAATTCAGGACGAAATTTCTGTACGATCTGCTCTATGTGCTGGGTATGGAGAATACGCCCAAAAAAGTCCAGTACATGAAAGGTCTGATCGGGATGTATGAGCAAGCGCTTCAAACCGCTCCCGGCTATGCGGGAACGATCAAGCCCGACGGCTCCCTGTTCCATCACAGGGGCGTGTATCTGAATGCTTACGGGCCGGACGCTCTTCATGCCGCGTCATTAATCGCGTATTTCCTGAATGGTACGCCGTTTGCGCTGTCCGACGCCGCGTTCGGCAACATCAAAAAAGGCCTGCTCACCATTGAACAGGTTTCCAACAAATACGATATGCCGATCGGTGCGACAGGCCGTTTCCCCGGTCAAACAAGACCCATTACAGGCATTGTGCCGGCATACGCTTACTTGGCGCTTGCGAAGACGCCGACCGATAGTGAATTAGCTTCCACCTTCATGAGACTGTGGGATCCGCAGTCGATTTTGCTGCAAAACGAGCTGTTCCCGTCGGCAGATACGTATGGCGTCTCTTATTTGGATACGCTTGGCGGGTTGCAGCTGGCGGATTCTCTTTCGAAAGCCGGGTTCAGCCCCAAAGCGAATCCGCAGGGCTTCTGGGTAAAACCGTACGGCGCGCTTGCGGTCAACCGGATCAACGACAAGTTGGTCGGCCTCAAAGGCTGGAGTCAATACGCCTGGGACTTCGAAGCGTCCAATAAATTCGACCCGCAAACGACGGAGAATCTATCGGAAAATGTATATGGCCGGTATCAGAGTTACGGCAATTTGCAGATTATCAATAACGGTCCGACTTCCGGAATTATAGAAAGCGGAATTAACGTCGGGGCGGGTTGGGACTTCAGCCGCTGGCCGGGAACGACCGTCAAGCATTTGTCCCTGAGCGAGCTTGCGCTTCCCGAGGGGGGACCGACAAGGTCTTTTACAAACAGTACGTTTGCAGGAGGGGCGTCTCTCCAAAACCAATATGGTCTTTTCGCGATGAAGCTTCAGGATACCGTTTATGATACGAGCTTTAAAGCGAACAAATCCGTCTTTTTTTTCGGAGACAAGATTGTTAGCCTGGGCTCGGACATCGTAAATACGGATGCGGTACATCCGACGGAAACCGTCTTATTTCAATCGTATATGCCAAGCGGTTCGACGCCTTTCTGGTTTAATTCCACCACACCGGTCGTAAGCCCGATTTATACGAATACCGTTACCGGAACAAGCAAAGCATGGATCGTGGATCCGTACGGCAACGGATACGTGCTGCCAAGCCCGTCAGGCACGGTAATCACACGGGGAGTCCAACATTCCAAGAACAGCTCGGGAAGCGCGGACACGTCCGGCAATTATACGACGGCGTACATTAACCATGGCACGGCTCCGGCGTCTTCCGGCTATGAGTATGCGATTAAAGTCGGAGCGGGCGCTCAAGGAACAGCCGATTTCGCGAACAATACCCAATACACCGTTCTGCAGAAGGACAGTAGCGCTCATATTGTTCAAAATACCGAACCGGGCAAGCTGCTGACGGGATACGCGATCTTTAACAGCAGCTCGCCGGTTAACAAGGGGGTGCTGTACGGCAGCAGTGATCCGATTACGGCGATTGTCCGGCAGGTGGACGCGAATGAAGTTTTACTAAGCGTCGCCGATCCCGATCTTCGCCTGCCTAAATATCCGAACCAGTCCATACCGAATGCCGACGTGCTAAAACAAAGCGTCCTGAAAAAGGTCACGGTAACACTAAACGGCCTGTGGCTGTTGAAAAAGCCAAACAGCGAAGCGCGCATCATCGGTACAGGCGCCGCGACAACTACAATTGAATTCGACGCGGTAGACGGCAAGTCCATCGAAATCGAATTGGTGAAGTAAAATAAAAGTCTGCCGGAAGCCGGTAATGACGGCTCACGGCAGACTTTTTGAACAAAATAAAACAAGTTGGAATTTCTCTGACGGACGCAAAGAGGGTAGCCGTGTAAAAAGTATGAAATAATAATTGTTAGCGAAGAAAAGACCACCTTTTTAAAAATTAGGGGAAGCGTGCTCGGCAGTCGTTTGCAAAAAAAGGAAGGCTTTGATACTATGATCTCAATAATTAAACGCGATGACGAGAAGAGTAAGGGAATATGTTCTTGTACAGAGAGCTCTGGCAGGTGAAAAGGAGCCAAGAGTTTTCCCTGAAGCAAGCCTTTGAGCAGAATGCCGGAACCATACACGGGGATGGCATTACGGGAGCTCCCGTTACAGAGCTAGAGTATAAGCATGCATGGCATTGCCGTACTTGAAGAGGTTAATATGGCGACATATTAATGAATCTGGGGTGGTACCACGAAAATTTCGTCCCCAAGACTTAAAGTCTTGGAGGTGAAATTTTTTTTATTGATTTCTAACCAGATCATTAGGAGGAGTCGGCATGGTTAACGAGAAGGAGCATCTATCCGAAAATTTTATGTTCAGGTTGATTAAAGAAGAGCTAGAACACAACCCTTTTGACAAAAAAATGTGCACACGCTTTCCACCTGAGCCTAATGGCTATCTTCATATCGGGAGCGCCTATGCCATTCATACGAATTATTCGGTGGCTCAAAATTTTAACGGGACATTTCATTTACGCTTTGACGATACGAATCCGCTTAAAGAGGACATCGAGTATGTTAACGCGATCATCAAGGATCTCAAGTGGCTTGGATACGATCCGGGCAGCCACATCTACTTCGGCTCCGATTACTTCAACGAAATTTACAGAGCCGCAGTTAAACTGATCAAGCAGGGGAAAGCCTATGTTTGTGATTTAACACCCGACGAAGTGACTAAGTATCGGGGGACTTTAAAGGAGCCGGGCGTAGACAGCCCTTATAGAGGGCGTTCAGTCGAGGAAAATCTCGAACTTTTTGAGCGGATGAAAAAAGGCGCATTCCCCGTTGCTTCCAAAATTGTTCGCGCCAAAATTGATATGGCATCGCCCAATATTAATATGCGAGATCCTGTTATTTATCGAATTGTTTACGCCGAGCATTACAGGACAGGACGTGGCTGGTGCATCTATCCGATGTACGATTTTGCTCATCCTATTCAAGATGCAATCGAAGGTATCGCCTATTCCTTATGCTCTATTGAATTTAAAGACCATCGTCCCTTGTACGAATGGGTCTTAAACGAACTTGACTACCACGAGCCGCCGCGGCAAAGGGAGTTTGGTAGGCTGAACCTCACGGGTGTTGTGACAAGCAAACGCTTTTTAAGACGGATGGTAGAAGGAGGCTACGTTGACGGCTGGGATGATCCGAGGCTTCCAACTCTTCAAGGGCTTAGAAGAAGAGGCTTCACGCCGGAAAGCATCTGCAGGTTTATCGAAGCTATCGGCAGTATTCGGTCGGAAAGTACAGTGGATATTTCCCTCCTAGATCACTGCCTCAGACAGGATTTAAAAGAAAAAACGGTTAGTTTCATGGCTGTATTGGATCCTTTGAAAGTCGTCATTACCAACTATCCTCAAGATGAGGTGGAATTGTTACGGATTGAAAATAGCAGTGAAAACGAATCTCTGGGGAAAAGAGAAGTTCCTTTTTCAGGCACAATTTATATTGAACGTGATGATTTTATGGAGCAGCCTCTTAAAGGTTTTCACAGGTTGAGTCCGAATGGCGAGGTAAGGCTCAAAGGTGCGTATTTCATACGATGCGAGGAAGTAATCAAGGACCGGGAAACGGGTGAAATCACGGAACTTCGCTGTACTTACGACCCGCTTACGAAGAGCGGTACGGGGTTTACAGGACGCAAAGTGAAAGGGACCATTCATTGGGTATCAGCGGACCATGCCATTCAGGTTGATGTTAATCTTTATGATAAACTGCTGCTCGATCCGGATAACTCTACGGAAGATAATAAGGACTGGATGGGAAGGTTAAATCCTGAATCTCTGGTTACCCTAAAGAATGTTTTGGCAGAACCTGTCGTCAATCACGCCTCTCCGGAACAAAAATTCCAGTTCTTTCGTCATGGGTACTTTTGTGCAGATATAAAGTCAAGTACCAACGACCGGCTTGTTTTTAACCGGATCGTCCCTTTAAAGGATTCTTGGAACAGAAAATGAGGCTTCGAAGCATGCCTGAGCAGGTGTAAGAAAAAATGCAGCACATAGCCGTCATCATCATAATTGAAGGACACTCGTCACGGAGTGTCCTTCTTTGCATCCGCAACCCTCATCCTGCTGAGTTAACCGGTGTGTGCGACGGCGCGGATTTCGATCAGTTGGTGCGGGAAGGCCAGTCCTGATACGCCGACGAGAGTCGCGGCCGGACGATGGTCGCCCACATACTCCTTATACAAACCGATGCACGGTTCGAAATGTTCCTGCGGGTTGGTCAGAAAGACTTCCATCTCGGCGATGTTCGACCTCGTGACACCGAATCCCGCCAGCACGCGGTCAAGGTTCTCCAGCGTCTGCCTGGTCTGTGCTTCGATATCGCCCTCGCCAACGAACTCGCCCTGCATATTGTGAGAAAATTGCCCCGAAATATAGATAGTACCGTTAACGCTGTAACCTTGAGTAACGCCGAAAGTTTCTTCCCATGCCACACCATGATTGTAAGTTTTAGCCGTATTCATTTTTTTCTCTCCTTTACTTCAAAGTAAGGCTAGTATAAACTGGGCACAAATAAAAAAGTAGTACGCACTATTTTGATAGGTACTACCCGAAAGGATAGTGTAAATATGGGCATGTCTGAATATAAGGGTAAGATTACAAGTATTCAAGATACTCCTTTTGGTTATACAATGTCGGTCATTTCCGGCAAATGGAAAATGGTAATTATTTACCTGTTAGCGGAAAACCAGCCGGTTCGCTTCAATGATCTGAAAAGACAAATAGGAGCTATTACCTTTAAAACATTAAGTTCCCAACTAAAAGAGCTGGAAGCGGATGGGATGGTGAAACGCAAAGAGTATCCCCAAGTTCCTCCTAAAGTCGAATACAGTCTCACCGAAAAGGCGGAAACTCTGCTGCCCGTTTTGGAAGGTTTATGCGAGTGGGGAGCACAGAACCGGCATGATTAAATTCTTTAAGAACAGGTGATTTACAAAGCTGGTTGACACGACACCAAACGGTGTCATACAATCAATATGTCACCAAATGGTGTCCAATTAAAGAATCGTTGAATTAGTAGGAGAGGGTGTTGTGAGCGAGGACCATCAGCGGGATGTGTTTGACGCGATTGCAGATCCAACCAGACGCCGATTAATTCATCTGCTGGCTCTGGCCGAAGAGGTTCCTCTTCATGAATTAACGGCTCAGTTTCAAATGGGACGTACAGCGGTATCCAAGCATTTGACTATCCTGAAAGAGGCCGGTCTGGTCATGGACCGAAAGGTAGGCAGAGAAACACGATTTAGACTGAACGCCTCTCCACTCAGAGAAATTCAAAATTGGGTATCTTTCTACAGCAAGTTTTGGAGTACGAATTTATTGCGTTTGAACCAGCTATTAGAGGAGGAAGAAGAGTGAGTTTAACATTAACCCTTGATTTTCAGTACAAGACATCGATTGAGAAGCTTTGGTCCGCATTAACCGACTCCAGCAAGCTTGCCAAGTGGGTGGCCGACATCCACACCGGTCAGGCGATGGAGAATGATTTCAAGCCCGTCGTAGGACACCGGTTTCAGTTCCGTGCGCAGCCGACTCAATGGTGGAACGGAATTATTGAAGGTGAAGTGCTCCTTGTGGATGAACCCAACCGCTTGTCGTATACCTGGGCCAGTGGGGAGAAACACACGGTCACCTGGACGCTGGAAGACTTGGGGGACGGGAAAGTTAACCTTCATCTCGAACAGACCGGCATCTCGAATGAACCGGCACTCAATGGAGCCAGATATGGCTGGACTAAATGGTGCGGCGGGCTTGAACATGTATTGGAACAATAAGCGTGTGCCAAACTAACTTATACGTTCCTAGAGACTGTAACTAGGGGATAGGTAAACCCTGCTATAAGCGGTTCCATACAAACCGGCTGCAAACTGCCATGCAGCCGGTTTGGTCTACTTCGGCTAATCTGACCAGTTCAACTCGTTTCGAATCGAGTTCGCGCCACGTACAACGGATGGTACAATAACGTTTAAGTCCCAATTTAACTGCCGGAAGGATGTTAATCATGAGTGAATCCAATCAGGAATATATCGTCATCTCGGCTGCGAGGGAAAACAATCTCAAGAACGTATCCCTGCGCATTCCCAAACGGAAGATCACGATATTTACCGGGGTATCCGGATCCGGCAAGTCATCGATCGTTTTCGATACGATTGCCGCGGAGTCCACGCGGTTGCTGAATGAGAACTTCAGCATGTTCGTGCGAACTTTCCTGCCCCGCTATCCGCAGCCCGACGCAGACGCGATCGAAAATCTGAGCATGGCCGTTATCGTCGATCAGAAAAGGCTGGGCGGCGGTTCTCATTCCACGATGGGCACGATCACGGATATTTCTCCCATTCTCCGTCTTCTTTTCTCACGAGCGGGTCAGCCTCATGTGGGACAAGCGCACATGTTTTCTTTTAACGATCCCCAAGGCATGTGTCCGGAATGCAGCGGAATCGGCCGCAAATTAGGCATTAACTTGAGCAAAGCGCTGGACATGTCCAAGTCTCTCCATGAAGGAGCAATTAGGCTGCCGGACTATTCGGTAAACGGATGGGATTGGAACATGATCGTGCAGTCGGGGCCTTTCGATCCCGATAAGAAGCTTAGCGATTATCCGGAAGAGGAGCTGGAGCGGCTCTTGTACGGCAAAGCCAGAAAAGTGAAGATGGATTTCGCCGGAAAAGCAACGAATATTACGGTCGAAGGCGTCATCGAAAAGTTCACCAACAAATACATCAAGCAGGATGTGAAGACCAAGTCCGAGCGCACACAAAAAGCAGTGGCCCCGTACATCTCCGAGGGGCCGTGTTCGAGACTGCCGCGGCGCAAGACTCAATCAGGCTGCACTTAGCTGCAAAGTGAATGGTCTCAACATTGCCGAGATGTCCTCCATGGAGGTCGGCCGGCTTATTCGCGTCATTCGGGAGATCGACGATTCTGTGGCCGCGCCGATTGTGAAATCATTGACAGAGCGGCTCCAGCATCTGGCGGACATCGGCCTTGATTACTTGACACTGGACCGCGAAACGGATACGTTGTCCGGCGGAGAATCGCAGCGGGTCAAGATGGTAAAGCACTTAAGCGGAAGTCTGGTAGATGTGACGTACATCTTCGATGAACCCAGCATCGGTTTGCACCCGCGTGACGTACACCGGTTGAATGAATTGCTTCAGAAGCTGCGGGACAAAGGCAATACCGTGATCGTTGTCGAGCATGATCCCGATGTAATCAAGGTGGCGGATCATGTCGTCGACGTCGGGCCTCATGCCGGCAGCCGCGGCGGTACGATCGTATATGAAGGAAGCTACGAGGGGTTGCTTGCGGCGGATACATTGACAGGCACCCATATGAAGCGTCCGCTCCGGCTCAAGCAGGAGTGCAGGCAGCCGTCCGGCAAGCTGTGCATCAGGGATGCCAGCCTGCATAACCTGCAAAACGTAAGCGTAGATATTCCGACCGGAGTACTGACCGTAGTTACGGGTGTCGCCGGCTCGGGTAAAAGTACGCTGATTAACGAAGTGTTCCTCAGCGGGCACCCGGATGCGATCGTCATTGACCAGTCCGCGGTTGGAGTATCTACTCGCTCGAATCCCGCAACTTACACAGGCATTATGGACGATGTGCGCAAAGCTTTTGCTGCCGCGAACAAGGTGAGCCAGGGGTTGTTCAGCTTCAACTCCAAGGGGGCTTGCGAGAACTGCCAGGGGCTGGGTGTCGTGTATACGGACCTTGCATTTCTTGACAGCGTGAAGCTGCCATGCGAAGTATGCGGAGGCAGACGCTTCAAGGAAGAAGTGCTCTCGTACAAATTGAACGGAAAGTCAATTGCCGAAGTACTGGAGATGACAGTAGAACAGGCATTGGATTTTTTCCAGTTAAAAGAAGTGGTGCGCAAGCTTCAGGCGATGAGTGACGTGGGGCTCGGCTATATCACACTCGGCCAGCCGCTCAGTACACTATCGGGCGGGGAGTGCCAGCGCATCAAGCTGGCGAGTGAACTGCACAAGAAGGGAAGCATCTACGTGATGGACGAGCCTACGACCGGCTTGCATATGTCGGATATCGGTCACCTCGTGGGAATCATGAACCGTCTTGTGGATGCCGGGAATACGGTGATTGTCATCGAGCATAACCTGGATGTGATCAGCCAGGCGGATTGGATCATCGATATGGGACCGGACGGAGGCAGCAAGGGCGGACAGGTGGTGTTCGAGGGCACACCTGAGCAGATCATCCATGCGGAGCAGTCGATTACGGGAAAATATTTGATGTAAGACATGAAATTTCCCAAACACAGGTTGATGGACAGCTTCAAGGTGAAAAGCAAGGCGAAGTACCTAAAAGCAATCAATCCAATGAACAAATGTTAAAAGCTATTGAACCTAAAGTATTGCATGTGATTGAACACAAAAATGAACCATCTTCGAAGAAATAACAAGTGATTCCCACTCTCATTCAACCAAAGTGAAAGTAGGTCAAATGAGCCTCGTACTGCATGAAAGAAAGCGTCAAACAGCCCTCACCTCATTATAGGTGGGGGTTATTTGACGCTTTCTTTACCTCATGACAGAAGAGCAATGCGTGAGTTATGGATTGCTTCAATTCTATCTTTATGGACATTTAGTTTCATTCCAAAGGCTGATAAACTTGCCTAATAATCCTTCAATACACTAGGAGTGATAACAATGGATGGAGTACGTTACAAGATCAGAGAAGTGTTGGACAAGAGTAAGATGGATACATTTCTGCAGCAAGCTCGAATTGGACAACTTGGTATGGTCGATGGTCATCTGCCGTATGTAGTTCCGCTCAATTTCGTTTGGACAAATGGGAAGCTTTATTTCCATGGAGCCACCGGCGGGAGAAGAAATCAGGTTATGAGTGCTAATCCGGAAGTCTGTTTTACGGTGTGTGAAGAATATGGAACGATTACTGATCCGGTGCCTGCCAAGACGGACACGTCGTATATGAGTGTGATGATTTTTGGCAAGGCACAGCCTATCGTCGATCTGGATGAAGCTACACTCATGCTGCAAGAAATGATGGATAAGTATGTGCCTGGTTATTATAATCGTCCGTTATCTCGGCAGCACGTAGATAAATACCGGTCGGCGGTATTTGGCGGTGCCGTTCAGGTATACAGAATTGAACCCCATCATATCACCGCGAAAGAAAATGCAATAGAAGAAGAAAAAATGTTCAAACCTGGAAAAACCGTATAAGCTAGTTTTATTTATACATTACCTGCCGGATGGCTATTACTGGAACGTAAACGCGCACTGGGACGATCGGGAGCGGGGATGCTTGTCTTATACTAGCATCTTCGCTAGCCGATAAATGCCTTCTTCAATGGCTGTTTCATCTACTTTAGCAAAACCCAGTACCCATCCTTTACGATCGCTCTCCAAACAATACGCGCTAAGCGGATAAACACGGATTCCTTTTTGAAGTGCCAGGTTGGTCACGGCTTCTTCGTCAAAGGATCGATTAGCCTCAAGAAGCATATGCAGCCCCGTTTCTACGCCGCTTAGTGTGAAGTGTTCACTCAGACCTGTCGTGATGATGGCCTTCGTCATGGCTTCGTGTCTGCGCCGATATACATTTCGAACTCGTCTCATATGGCGCATGAAATGACCATGTTCGATAAAATGAGCAAGCGTCAATTGCTCCATAATCGGAAGATGACGATAGGTTAATTCATGGACTCGGGCAAGTTGACGAATGGCCTCTTTGGGACCAACGATTGCCGATATCCGAATACCGGGAGCAACCATTTTGGAAAAACTCATCATATACAACGTGTTCTGAGGTCGCTGACTGAACAAGGTTGGAAGCGGGTCGCCGCGATATCGAAATTCGCTGTCGTAATCATCCTCGACAATCCAAAACCGCTGCCCGGCAGCCATGTGTAGCAATTGTTGCCTGCGAGGCTCCGACATAATAACTCCAACCGCACACTGATGCGATGGCGTAACAAAGACAAGTTTGGATTGAGGGTGAATGCGGTTAACGCACAGGCCGTACTCGTCGACGGGAACGGGGACGACTTGCATACGCCGATACTTCATCGCCATCCAGGCGGCAGGGAAGCCGGGATCTTCAACCGAAACCGTTTCACCTTCATGCAAAAGGGCTTGTGCAATCAGGTCGATGCTATGCTGCGCGCCGGAGGTTAATATGATTTGATCGGTGTTCACATGAACGCCCCGTTCAAGTGACAAATAACGTTGAATCTGTTCTCGCAGGGGCAGGAATCCATAGGAGTCGCCGTAAGCCCAACTGTCCAGGTCAGTTTCAGTGGAGGCATGTAAAAATGATTGCCTCCAATTCTTTTGAAAATGTTCGTCTAAATAAGGCTCATGGGGACTGAAGTCGATCTCTACTTTTCGATTTGCTTTGTCTCCGAACCAGCTGTGCAAATGCCCGATTGCAGAGTCTAATAAAGGCAATTCGGGGGGGACGGGTCCTTGTGTCGCTGCAACCTCTGAAGGACGAGTCGCATATGTCCATTTGCTGACTCTTGTCCCGCCGCGACGAGAGGTTACGGTGTACCCGCGACTGAACAGCTCCTCGTAAACAATCTGTATGGTTGAACGGGAAACGCCAATCAAGGGAGCGAGTTCGCGGGATGGGAGCAGCAATTCGCCCGGCGGCCATTTTCCGGTTGTGATATTATGAATCGCTTGGTCTAGAAGCTGTTGCCAGATGGGACGTTCATCATCTCGGTTTACTTTTAGCATTCGTTCACCTCAAGTGTTTCTCCGAATTATGGATTACTCCTAAACATTAACTATGAATAATCATTAACACTCCATTTACTGATACGTTATCATAACCCTAGTTGTTTTCGCAAACGATAGAATTATCGGGTTTTTTAGACCGGTACAAGTAGGAATATGAGGACGTACAGGGGATAAAATGCGGAGGAACCACCGAAGGATTAAAAATCCAGTGCGGTGGTTCTTTTTTATCTCGTCTCCTATGCCATCATTATAGATGGGGGCGATGAACGATGTTCCAGGATTTCAAGCTCGTCGCTGACCGTCCGGTCGCGCTACAAGTGAAAGAATACATCAAACGGTTAATTATAGAAGGGGCGCTTCAAGCGGATCAGAAGCTGTCCTCCACACGAGAAATGAGCGAGCTGCTAAAGGTAAGCCGCAATACCGTCATTGCAGCCTATGAAGGCCTGGAGGATGACGGATTTAGGTATGCGATTCCCGGCAAAGGCAGCTATGTGGCAGCTACGGGAGTCCATTTGACTACAGACAACGGAGGAGTTGACTGCTCTGCCGCCTGGCAGATCGACTGGAAGGCAAAAATGAACGAGTATGCTATAACGGCTGTGGAGCTGGATAGGATGAAGCAGGGCATTCGCGCCCAAAAAGAAGTCATCTCTTTCACAAGCATCGCTTCGGATGAGCAGCTGTTTGATCTGAGGGATGTAAGGCGAGCCTTTATGGATCGGATGGCAATCGAAGGGCAGGTGCTGCTCAACTACGGCTATGCCAAGGGCTATAAACCGCTGATCGATTACCTGATCCGTTATATGGAGAATAAGGGCATGGATATAAGCGGAAAGGATATGCTGATTACAAGCGGATTTACAGAAGGCTTTGACATAGTGCTGTCGGTTTATCCAATAGCTACAGACATCACCTCTCTTATTGTTCTGATCGTTGCTATAGAAGTCATACCACCGTTTTGTGAGGAACTTCTATTCAGAGGGGTTCTGTTAACGGGATTTGAGAAGAAAGTCAGATGGATCGCGGCGGCAATAAGTTCCTTTCTATTTGCTCTTTTTCATGATAATCCATATAGATTAATAGAGTTATTTTTCGCTGCGTGGGTGTCTTCACTAATCGTGATATACGCACAATCAATCTGGCCAGCTATCCTTGTACATATGGTAACAAACATCTCTTACGTTGTGGGGTCATACTTTCAAGGCGGAGACTTGGTGAAATCTATGTCCTATGATTCACCTGAATATGTATTATTGGGCTTATCGGGTGTAGCGTCAATACCAGCATTATATATATGTTGGCTTTTACTGCACAAAATTAAAAGACAAGAACAACAATTTAAAATGGCAAAAATTTTAATAAAGAATTAAACTATTGGTTTTTACCAATTTTCATTTCCGTAATTTGGTTTCTTTTAGAGATTTTCTTATTTTAATGCGTTAACCCGATTAAATTTTTCTTTAGCAAAGAATCTGGTAACTCAGAAAATTAGCTGGAATCAAACCATTTGTTTTTCACATTCATCTGCTCCTCTGTACGTTTGAAATCAAAAAACAGGCTGTTTTATTATGGGATACTATTGCTGATTTATGCAGAGTCTTATTACGGAGTTAAGCCGATTTACGAGCCATGCTTTCGGTGCAACTTTCTCTTCTATCACGCATGGTCATGAGGCATGAGCCTGGTACGGGCACTGATGTCCGAGGTGTTATGTGATATACTAAACGGTAGGATCTGGAATTAAAACAGGCAGGAAGAGAGGATGAAACCCATGTATGAGCGTTTGGCAGACAAACTGAAAACAACCTCCGCTTTAAAATGGTTTCCTGGCCACGGTGCGGAAGAGAGCTGGATAACGGAAGTGGAAGAAGAGTTAGGATTCAGGCTGCCTCCGTCTTACCGCTGGTGGCTAACCCACTACGGAAATGCGCGGTTGAGCGGCGCCAATATTCTAACGGTTGTGTCTCCGGAGCACAGGGAGTATGACGACAGCGACATTCTTTATTTACATAGGCTTAACCAAGCGGAAGAGTGGTTAGTAAGCCGGTTTCCCCACAGGCTGGACTTGTTCGTTCCGGATGGTGACGAGCTTTACTATTTTGATACGTCTGTCAGCGACGAACAGGGTGAATTCCCGATTATGCGTTATGATCTCATGAATGACTTAATCGATACATATGCGTTGACTTTTGCGGAATTTTTGGAACAGTTGATCGACGAACGTTCATAATTGCAGAAGTCATCATTCAATCGCCGCTTGAATGTTCAGGGGGCAGGTATGGAACGAAACTCATCAGCGTGAAAATCAAAAAAAAGAACCTGATCAAATGATCAGGTTCTTTTATATTGCAACTAAACAGGCGCGATGATATAATCAGGTCACGACTGATTTAATTCTATTAGGCATATATATCACATCTTATACTTTAAGTATACCGTGCCGGTGAACTCTTGTCAAATGTTTTTTCTCAATTTAACGGTTAGGGGAGATATCGTATGAGTTCTTTGGTTCTCGGTTTTCAGGAAATGGAAAACACGCAGCTTATGCTTGTCGGCGGAAAAGGGCTGAATTTAGGAGAATTATCTAAAATTGAAGGCCTGCATGTACCCGAAGGATTTTGCGTGACAACCGTGGGGTATGAAAAAGCCATCGGACAAAACGAAACGTATCATGCTTTGTTGAACGAACTAATCACGCTAAGAATAGAAGATCGGGTTCGAATCGGTGAAATCAGCAGGAAGATCCGGGAGCTCATCATGAAAGCGGAAATTCCTTCCGATGTTGCGGAAGCAGTCACTCGGTATCTTTCGCAATTTGGCGAAGAACACGCTTATGCCGTGCGTTCCAGCGCGACTGCCGAAGATTTGCCGCACGCCTCTTTTGCAGGTCAGCAAGACACGTTTTTAAACATCATCGGCGTCGAAGCGGTCTTGCGGCATATCGGCAAATGTTGGGCTTCCCTGTTCACGGACCGGGCGGTCATTTACCGTATTCAGAACGGATTCGACCACCGTCAGGTTTATTTATCCGTCATCGTTCAAAGAATGGTTTTCCCGCAGGCTTCCGGAATTTTATTTACCGCTGATCCGGTTACTTCCAACCGGAAGCTGCTATCGATCGACGCCGGTTTCGGACTCGGAGAAGCACTCGTTTCCGGCTTGGTATCTCCCGACTGTTATAAAGTACAGGAAGATACAATCGTCGAGAAGAGGATAGCGGCCAAGAAGTTGGCTATCTACGGACGGAAAGAAGGCGGAACAGAGACCCGGCAAATCGATCCCGGTCAGCAGAAGGACCAAATTCTTACCGAGCAACAAATTGTACGACTGGCACGCATAGGAAGACAGATCGAAGCTCATTTTGGCTGCCCGCAAGATATCGAATGGTGTTTGGTCGATGACACGTTTTATATCGTCCAGAGCCGGCCGATTACGACTTTGTACCCGATTCCCGAAGCGGATGATCAAGAAAATCACGTCTATATCTCTGTTGGTCATCAGCAAATGATGACGGATCCCATCAAACCACTGGGTTTGTCTTTTTTTCTGCTGACGACTTCCGCACCCATGCGTAAAGCCGGTGGAAGGTTATTTGTTGATGTTACAGCCATGTTGGCTTCATCCGAGAGCAGAGAAAATTTGTTAACTGGCATGGGGCAGCACGATCCGCTCTTAAAAGACGCCCTTATGACCCTAATTGATCGAGATTTTATAAAACTAGTACCAGACGATACAAAAGAAACGCGTCCCGGCGCAAGCAATAAAGGGATGCCTCCTGCAGGTGCGCAACCGCAATTCGACAAAGATCCGGCAATCGTTTCTGATTTGATTAAACGTAGTCAAACATCGATCGAAGAATTAAAACAAAACATCCAAACGAAGTCCGGGACGGATTTGTTTGATTTTATCCTGGAAGATATTCAGCAGCGCTTAAAAAAGATCTTATTCGACCCGCAGAGTTCGGCGGTGTTTATGGCAGCCATGAACGCTTCATCCTGGGTCAATGAAAAAATGAACGAGTGGCTGGGTGAAAAAAACGCGGCAGACGCGCTATCTCAATCCGTAGCCCATAATATTACTTCGGAAATGGGTTTGGCGCTGCTCGATGTCGCCGATGCGATCCGTCCTTATCCGGAAGTCATTGATTATTTACAGCATGTCAAAGACGACAACTTTTTGGATGAACTGGTTAAGTTCGAAGGCGGGAAGGAATCCCGGGACGCGATCACTACTTATCTGAACAAATACGGCATGCGCTGTGCCGGAGAAATCGATATCACGAGAATTCGGTGGAGCGAAAAACCCGTTACGCTTGTCCCGCTGATTTTGGGTAACATCAAAAACTTTGAACCCAATGAAAGCGGCCGGAAATTCGGGCAGGGGCAGCAGGAGGCTTTAAAAAAAGAAAAAGAACTAATAGAACGATTGAAGCAACTGCCGGAAGGGGACGAAAAAGCGCAAGAAACCAAACGGATGATCGATCTTATCCGAAATTTCATCGGTTATCGGGAATATCCCAAATACGGTATGGTTAACCGCTACTTTATTTATAAGCAGGCTTTACTGAAAGAAGCCGGACAACTCGTTCAAGCGGGCGTTATTCAGGATAAAGAAGATATCTACTATCTTACTTTTCAAGAACTTCACGAAGCCGTACGCACGCATCAACTGGATTATTCGATCATCGACCAGCGGAAAGAGGAGTACACGTTATATGAAAAACTAACTCCGCCGCGTGTTATCACATCGGATGGTGAAATCGTGACAGGCAAGTACAAGCGGGAAAATCTCCCGGCCGATGCGATTGCGGGTCTGCCTGTTTCTTCGGGAGTTATAGAAGGACGGGCGCGTGTCATCTTAAACATGGAAGATGCCGATCTGGAGGATGGCGATATATTAGTCACCGCCTTTACCGATCCCAGCTGGACACCATTGTTCATAGCCATTAAAGGCCTGGTCACCGAAGTTGGCGGACTGATGACTCATGGAGCCGTTATCGCGCGGGAATATGGCTTGCCGGCCGTTGTCGGAGTGGAGAATGCGACCAAGCTGATAAAAGACGGGCAGCGTATCCGCGTGCATGGAACGGAAGGGTATATCGAAATCTTGTAGGGGCTAAAAGTAATCGGCGTAAACCAAGAGACTCAACCTGTGCTTTCACAGGTTGAGTCTTTTTTATTGCAAACTGATCTCCGTTAACGTGCCGTAAACTTTTTAAGTCATGGTTTCCTGTAAAAATCGCTTCAGATGGTTGTCGATTACGACGGAATCCGGCTCGTTGGCTCCGATTCCGAAACAGTGGCCCCATTTGGACTCCACCGGCCGGAATACGGCATTAGGCATATGCTCCGCTTCGTAGGCGCTGTCCCCGGGAGGAAAGAAGAGGTCGGTCGATCCCGGCATAACAAGGGCGCGGGCGGTGATCCGGTTCAATGCTCTTTCAAAACTTCCGTTGGCTGCAGGAACGGCGCTGATATCCCCGTGTATCCCCGTGCGGAGCATGGCAATCAAATCGTTCGCATCGAAAGAAAAGAATACTTTATCCCAGTAGTCTTCCAGATATGACTTCAACGTCGGGTATCCTTCCGCTTGATAAAGCTGTTCCAAATAATAGGCCTGAGAGAAGCCCCAGGGAGCGTAAGCTCGTCCCATTGCGGCAAGTCCTTGCGCAGGCTGACGGGTATAAAATCCGTCCTTCCAATCGGAGTCGGCTTGCAATGCGGCGATCAGTGATTCAAAAACCACTTGAGCATGCGGTCTGGTCTTAGCCGTTCCGCCGAACGGCGCAATTCGCCCGACCATTTCCGGATAGCTCGTGCCCCATTGAAAAGTTTGCAGCGCTCCGAGCGACCAGCCTACGACTAAAGCAAGTTTCGTAATGCCGAATACCTCAGTCACAAGCCGGTGCTGCAGCCGGACATTATCGTAAATCGTAACGAGGGGGAAATTCGCTCTGTCAAAAGGAGCCGGTGTATTGCTTGGGGAGGATGACAGGCCGTTCCCCAGCATATTAGGTACTATAATAAAATATTTGTCCGGATCGAGGGCTTTCTCCGGGCCGATCAACCACTCGTTATCGGTATGCAGGCCCGCGAACCAGGTCGGATAAACAATCGCGTTACTTTTGTCGGCGTTTAAAGTTCCATAGGTTTTATAGGCAAGAAAGGCTTGGGGTAGCGTAAGGCGCGATTGCAGCTCGACATCTCCGAGCGGATATACTTCGTAATCTTTCATGATCCGATTCTCCTCGTCTGCAAGTTTTGAGTTGAAGCTTGATTTTTACTCTACGTTAGAGCTAGTATCAAATCAATGAAACGTTTTTGAAAGCAACGTTCATTTATTTTGAATGAAGAGGTGCTTTTCCCATGGAAATACGCCAGCTGAAAACATTCTGGACGCTTGCTTCCACCCGGAGTTTTAGCCGTACAGCCGAATCCCTGAACTATGTTCCGTCTACGGTAACGATGCAAATCAAAGCTTTGGAGGAGGAACTGGGAGTTAAGCTGCTGGACCGTCTGGGCAAAACCGTTGTGCTAACAGACGCAGGCAGCCGGTTTTTACCCTATGCCGGCAAAATATTAAACGATGTGGAAGAGGCACGGTATGTATCAAGTCAGAGCGGGGAATTGACCGGTACCGTTATCATCGGGGCAGACGAAGTGCTCTGTACGTATCGGCTTCCCGTGCTGCTCCGGCTTTTTCGCGAGCGCTATCCGCATGTTCGTCTGTTGTTCCGGCCCTTCTCCAGCCACCATTTGAAACAGAGCCTGCGGGACGGAAATGCGGATGTGGTTTTTATGCTGGATGAATCCTCTGTATCTGCGGACCTGCATACGGAGCTTTTGCTGGACGAACCCTTTCATATGGTAGTTGCCCCCGATCACCCTTTAGCTTCGCGGACAACCTTAAGCATAGAGGACTTTCACGGAGAGCAGATTCTATTAACCGAGAAGGGCTGCTCTTACCGCTTGTATTTCTATCGCACGCTGCTTAGAAAAGGGGCCGACAGCTTGACCGAGCTGGAGTTTAACAGTGCGGAAGCCATTAAACAATGCGCAATGACAGGGCTCGGCATTGCCCTGCTGCCTGAAATGGTGATCAAAGGAGAAGTGGAGCGGGGGGAACTGATCGTTTTGCCCTGGGATTTGTCTGAAATACGTTTTGCTACTCAAATGGTATGGCATCAGGAGAAATGGGTTTCCCCATCGTTCAAAGCCTTCATCGAATTGGCGCGAAATGAGTTGTCTCCATGAAATCCGTCGACCGAATCTTCCTAAACCCGCATGGCAACCGGACATTGACAATTTTCAGAGTTGCTCTTATACTGGGTAAGAATTTGGATATTAAAACCTGTACCATTCAGGACGTGGATTTTTACAGAGGAAACTCTATTTTCGCCACACGGTTGTCTTTCGACAATCGTGTGGTTTTTTATTTGAGTAAGGAGGAAAACGATGAAAATTTGGCATTATGCATGTATTGTTTTTTTGGGAGGATGCTGCTATGGGGTGTTATCGACCTTTGTGAAACTTGCTTACTCCGCAGGGTTTTCGGTTTCGGCCGTCTCGGGCGGCCAATATTTATTCGGGGCGTTGCTTTCCTGGATCTTGGTGTTGTTTACCAAAAAACGAAAGCTGCCGTTTAAACGGATTCTCCAACTGCTTGCATCGGGAATTCCGTTTGGCTTGACGGGGGTATTTTATTACAAGTCCCTGCTAACGTTAAACGCCTCGCTCGCCATTATTTTTTTGTTTCAGTTCGTCTGGATCGGGACCCTTTTGGAATGGATTCTGTATAAGAAAAAACCGGGTGCAGTCAAGATGATCTCGATTGCCGTCCTGCTGATCGGCTCCGTTCTAGCCGCCAATCTCGTTTCCAAAAGCGGGATCGTGCTTTCCTGGACGGGAATGGCCTGGGCTCTTCTTTCGGCTTTGACCTTCACCGCATTCATTTTTCTTAGCGGTTCCGTCGGCAAAGACGTTGCGCCCGTCCAGAAAAGCGCTCTGCTCTCCACCGGTGGACTAATCGTTGTATTTATCTTGCTTCCGCCGACGTTCCTGCTGGATATGTCCGTATTAATGGGGATTGCGCCATATGGGCTGCTGCTCGGTTTTTTTGGAGTCGTTCTTCCGCCGCTGTTGTTTTCGATCGGAATGCCGCATATCGGACCGGGACTTGGCACGATTCTAACCGCTTCCGAGCTTCCGGTTGCCGTGTCGATGTCATCTCTTATTTTGGCCGAACATGTAAACTTATTGCAGTGGATCGGGGTAGTCCTCATCTTGGCAGGCATAGCGGCAGGTAACGTGACGTTCTCAAAAAAAGCCGCCGCCCGCGAAAGTTCCGCCGCGTGAGCTTTTGCAATATCCGTAGAAAGTCGCATATTTGCGGCTTTTTTTGTTTTCCGGATATTAAGCCGGATAAAGGTGGGCGGTTAAAATTCAGTTTATATTCAGATCGTATGAGGGGATGGGATGGGGGATATTTTATCAGCAAATGAAAGTGATATACTTATTAGAAAAATAACACCCGAGAAAGCCGCGCTCCGCGCGGTTTTTTGCTGTAAACACAGAAGTTATTTGAGACAAAGTATTTTATTGGTGATACTACCTTGACAGACACAGTAATGTGTCTTATCATACAAAGTGTGGAGGTGATTACATGAACGAGAACAAAATCACATCCGACCTGCTTCGCGGACATACGGATACGATGATTTTACGGCTCTTGTCCGAGGCTGATCATTACGGTTACGAGATCGTCAAGCTGATTGCCGAGCGTTCGGACGGCGAGTATGAATTAAAGGAAGCCACGATGTACTCCAGCTTCCGGAGGCTTGAAGCGGACGGCGACATCGAGTGGTATTGGGGCGATGAATCGCAGGGCGGACGACGCAAATATTTTAGGATTACCGCAAAGGGCAAGGATACATACGCCCGCAACAAAAGCAATTGGGAGTATGCAAAGCGCGTACTGGAAAACTTATTATAAGGAGATTGATGAGATGAATCAGAAGTTAACTGATTATTTGAACAGTGTTTTTACGCCATACAACGGGGTGAAAAGCGTCACTGAATTAAAGGCCGACCTGCTCTCCGATTTGCAGGAACGTTACACGGAACTGAGAGCCGAAGGCAAGGATGATGAAACGGCCTTTAAGATGACCGTTGAGAGCATCGGCGACATAGAGCAAACGATTCTGGAGGTCGCGAACCTATCACGCTCGTTGGAACGGCAGGTAGTGACTAACTTTAGCGCAAGCAACCTGGAGAAAAGCGACTTTGCGGGCGTCAGGGCCCACAAAGGTCAGTTTAATGGCAGCGCGCTTCACGGTTCTGACTTTTCAGGCGCGGATTTGACCGGCAGTTCATTTAAGGGCAGCGACGTACGTGAAGCCAATTTTGACGGCGCGAATCTGACGGACTGCAGCCTGTCCACGCTTGACTTAAGGAATGCAAGCTTCCATAAAACGATCCTGGTGAGAACCAATTTCAGCAAGTCGGGACTGGAAGGAGCCAAATTTACAGGAGTGAGACTGACCGACGTCACGCTATCGATGACCGATCTCAGGAAAGCGATTTTTGAAGGCTGCCTATTTGACGGGGTTGATTTCAATTACTCCGATCTGAGCCGGCAGTGCTTCGACGGACAGACGTTTATCGGCGTTAAATTTGAAAAAGCGGCTTTAACCGACGTTTCGTTCAAAGGCGCCACCTTTAAAAACGTATCTTTCCAGCCCGGCTTTACCTTTACCAAAAAGTATTATCGTATGATCAAAACGATCTGCTTTGACGGTGCAATGATGGATAAACTGACGTATGCCGCGCTTAAAGGCATGGAAGCCGATTTGTCGAAAGTCACCGTCATTTAAGGGAGGGAATCCGATGTTAACCGTGCAGACCAAGGCCATTCAAGTAAAAGGACTGCAAAAATCCTACAAGCAGCATGAGGTGCTGAAAGGCGTGGATTTCGAGGTGGAAAAGGGCAGTATTTTCGCCCTGCTCGGCTCCAATGGAGCGGGTAAGACCACGATCGTTAAAATCCTTGCCACGCTGCTCAAACCGGACGGCGGAACCGCCGCCGTAAACGGATGCGACGCTGTGCTCAGGCCCGATCACGTGCGGCAGGCAATCGGCCTGACCGGGCAATTCGCCGCCGTGGACGAAATATTGACCGGCCGGGAAAACCTGATCATGATCGCCAAGCTGCGATACCTTGAAAATCCGCGTCAGGTGGCCGATAACATGCTTAAACGCTTCGGTTTGACAGATGCCGCCGACCGCAAGGCGTCTACTTATTCGGGCGGTATGCGCCGCAGGCTCGACATCGCTTTGAGCCTTGTGGGAAGTCCCCAGATCATTTTCCTCGACGAGCCGACTACCGGACTTGATCCCGAATCGCGCATCGAGGTTTGGAAAATCGTCAAAGAGCTGGCCGACGGCGGCACGACGATACTTCTGACCACACAGTATCTGGAGGAAGCCGAGCAGCTTGCCGACCGGATAGCCATTCTGCACGAGGGCAAGATTATTGCCAACGGTACGCTCGCGGAGCTCAAAAAGCTGTTCCCGTCCGCAAAGACGGAGTACGTGGAAAAACAACCGACTTTAGAGGAAATTTTCCTTGCGATCGTCGGCAAAAAGGAGCGGAAATAAATGGAGGCGGTAAAGAAACATTATTTTAGCGATCTGGGCGTGATGCTGGGACGTTCCATGCGCCATATTTCCCGCAGTATGGACACCATCGTCACGGTCACCATCATGCCGATCGCGATGATGCTGCTGTTTGTCTACGTGTTCGGTGGCGCAATTCAATCCGGTACGGATAACTATGTCAATTATTTGCTGCCCGGAATCCTGCTGATTGCGATTGCCAGCGGTGTATCCTACACGTCTTTCCGCCTGTTTACCGATGTGCAGCGGGGCATATTCGAGCGGTTTCATTCCATGCCGATTTCCCGCTCCACCTTACTGTGGGGGCATGTACTGACCTCGCTGGTATCCAACGCCATATCGGTCATCGTTATCATTCTCGTGGCGCTGATTATGGGCTTTCGTTCGTCCGCGGGTGTTCTGCCGTGGCTGGCCGCAGCCGGTATCCTCCTGCTGTTTACACTGGCGTTAACTTGGGTCGCGGCTATTGCGGGACTGTCCGCAAAATCAGTGGATGGCGCAAGCGCATTTTCCTATCCGATTATCTTCCTGCCGTTTATCAGCTCGGCGTTTGTGCCGACCGAGTCAATGCCGACTGCCGTTCGCATTTTTGCCGAGAACCAGCCGGTGACCGCGATCGTGGAAGCCATTCGGGCGCTCCTCTCAAATCAGCCGGTAGGCAATGATATATGGGTCGCTCTGACGTGGTGTGCGGGAATTTTGTTCGTGGCTTACATTTTTGCGATGAGGGTTTATAAAAAGCGGGTATAAAACAAACAGGAGAGATGGGGAAGCTCTCGTGATTACCCCGCCATGTGACGCCGAGAAGCGCGGGCCGGAAGCTTCGCGCGGTGCGGGAACCCCTGAAAACGGCGAGCCTCCGCCATAAAAAACGCTCCACGGATGCATCTTGGAGGACAAGAAAATGCAATCGTTAAGAAGTCGCCGGACAGCGACTTTTTTGTTTTACTTGGCCAGTTTAATTGAACCGTTTATGGCCGCATGACACGAATGTAACCGACTAGTCTTGACAAGGGAAAAGGAATGCTTTATATTCCCATTAGACCGGACGGTCGGTCTGAGAAGGAGGTGGCGGTATGAATAAATCTACGGACCATGGCGAACAGACCAAGCGCAACATTGCGGCCAAGGCGAAAGAGCTCTTTGAGCTGAAAGGCTATGCGGCAACCACGATGGACGAAATTCGCCAGTTGTCGGGATCGAGCAAAGGGAGTATTTACCATCACTTCAAGAACAAAGAAGTGCTATTTTTGTACATCCTTGAGCTGTCTATGCTCGAGTGGACCGGCAAGTGGCGCGATAAAGAGAAGCCGCTCGGTACGGCTCGCGAGAAGTTGTACCGGCTTGCCGAGCATTATGCCGAGGATTTTCGGAATCCGCTGCTGCGGGCTGCGGATGAGTTTTCGGTAAGCGAAAACGGGAATCAAGAGATTAGAGACAAACTGCTGATGCTGACGCGAATGCACTTCCCGATCTTCCAACAACTGCTGGAGGAAGGAATGCAAAACGGAGAGTTTCGGCCGATACCGCTTGAAGATCTGACTTTTATCCTATTCGGGCTGTTTGGAGGCTTGAGTGTTTCGTATTACCAATACGACACCGATAAGATTGTCAGCTTATATCGGACTGCGATCGATGTCTTACTGCAAGGAATAGAGAATCGCTAATTTTTTTTGCTTATTAATTAGACCGGACGGTCGGTTTAGTATCGTCCTAAAAGGGGATATGTTATGAAAGCCTTGTTCGCCAACCGGGTATTCCGAATCGTAGCGTTCGCTGACCTTCTGCAGCAATTGGCGATCTGGATCCGAAATATCTCGCTGTTGTTCTACGTCATGGAGCAGACCGACAGTGATCCCGTCGCCGTTTCTCTGCTGAACGTAATGGAATACGCGCCGATCTTTCTGTTCTCTTTCATCGGCGGCGCCTTCGCCGACCGGTGGAATCCGAAGCGGACGATGATCGCCGGCGATCTGCTCAGCGCGCTGTCGATCGGAACTATTCTGTTGTTCGTGCTTGCGGGTTCTTGGCAAGCCGTATTCGCCGCGACGGTCGTGTCGGCCATCGTCAGCCAGTTTTCACAGCCTTCCTCGGCCGTCATGTTCAAGAGGCATGTGCCCGAGGAGCTGCTCGCGCCGGCCATCGGCATTTCTCAGGGGATCATGTCCTTGTTCATTATTGTAGGACCGGTCGTAGGGACGCTCATCTATTCGTCGCTCGGCCTGACCTATTCGCTGGCCGTGATGATCGGGCTGTTCCTCACGGCGGCAGCCGTCCAATTCTCCCTTCCTCCCTCGCCGCGCCCGCTCGAACGGAGCACCGTGCCGATTCTTGAGGATGTGAAAGAGGGGATTCGCTATATCCGCAGCCATCGGAATTTGATTGTTATTGCGCTTACGTTTGCCTGTATCGGACTTGGGTCTGGGTTGATCCAGCCGTTGGACATCTATATCGTGACCGAACGTCTTCAGCTTGAAAAGGAAAGCGTCCAATGGTTCTACGCACTGTCCGGCGCCGGAATGCTGGTCGGGGGCGTAGCGGCGGCGATTCTCGGTCCGAAGTTAAATCCGCGTGTCGTCATCTTCGCGGGCATCGCGTTCCTGTCTTTCTCTATCATCGTCGAGGCTCTATCCGTCTGGGTGTACCTCACGGCTGTTATGCGCTTCATGGTCGGCGTCATGACGGCGTTCATGCAAATCGTGCTCGGAGCGATTATGATGAAATTGGTCGAGGAAGCCTACATCGGGCGCGTGAACGGTGCGATTACGCCACTGCTCATGGCCGGGACGCTGACGGGGGCCGCTCTGGCGGGACCGCTCATGAAGTCCATTACGCTTATTCCCGTCTATAGCGTGTCTGCCGCGATTATTTTGATTGCCGCCTTTGTGAGCCTCGGGATGAAACTAGAAGGAGCCGCAGCCAAAGCGGATCAATCGGGAACATATCCGGATTAAGCCGCGCTGCTCAATCCGGAGCCGCTGTCCGTTCGTCACGTTTAACAATTGGATGGCAAAACTTCCACGAACTGCTGCCACGAATCAAACGAATGAATCTGCTCATGGAAAGAGCCGACTCGACGAATTTTCATGAGTCATTTATTTATCGGTTCATTCACCTTCCTGTCACGGCCACTTTTTAAAGTTTTTTATTTACAAAGTGGCCGGTTTGTTGTATATTCATAATGCCAATTGTGGTGAATATTTCCATTAAAGTGAGTTTTTTATGGAGGTGAGGAAGACAACGAACTCCAATCAGACTGGGATTTTCGACACTTCATACAGGGCATTGACGATTGGAATTATGCTCGTTCTGACAACTACAGCTTTCGAAGGACTGGCTATTACGACAATTGCCCCGAAAATGGCACAAAGCATGCAGGGCATTCATTTGTACGGTTGGATCTTCAGCTCGTTTTTGTTAGCCCAGCTTGTGGGGACCTTGGTCATGGGGCGGCAGGTTGACAAGCGCGGTATTTTTACGTCCATGCTTGTGTCATGCGGCATTTTTATGCTGGGTACCGTGGTTGCGGCGCTTTCTTTCCATATGCACGTGCTTATTGCCGGAAGAGCGCTTCAAGGTTTTGGGGCGGGGGCTCTGAGCACTTGTATCTATGCCAGTGTAACGTTACATTATCCGGATGCTCTTCGTACTCGGATCCTGGCGGCCTTCTCGATGGCATTTATCCTGCCTTCCTTGATCGGGCCTTATGTGGCCGGGCTTATCGCTTCCTATATTTCATGGCGGTTTGTTTTCTGGATCGTTTTACCCCTGCTTATATTGGCTTTAAGCCTAACATTCCGCTCTTTCCGTGATCTGCGGCATCGGCAGGGTTTGTCCGGTGAAACCTGCACGGGTGCAGCCCAAACATCCGGCGCGAAGGTCATCCAGGCGGTTCTGCTTGCCGTCGGGACGGGGCTGATGCTCACCGGGCTCGGTTTGATAACCGACTGGAAAGGAATTGTGCTCACTTCTGGCGGGCTATTCATCATGATTCCGCTATTGCGCAAGCTGCTGCCCGCAGGCACTTTTTCGGTAAAAAAAGGACTGCCCGCAACTCTGGTGTCCAGAGGGCTTTATGTCGCCTGTTATTTTGCGACGGAGAGTTTTGTGATCTTGGCACTGACCGAAGTGAAGGGGGTCTCGGCACAGTTTGCGGGGCTTCTCGTAGCCGCTGGTTCTTTGAGCTGGTCCGCCGCGGCATGGCTGCAGTCCAAGCTTGATGCGCGAGACCGGGGCCGTGGACGGAAGCAGAGAGTCATGCTGGGAATCGGGATTATGATCATCGGTACTGTACTTGTGCTCCTGGCCCTTATCCTGTCGGGCAGAGGAATCATGCTCATCCTGCTCTCGCAGATGATTACGGGATTCGGTGTCGGTTTAGCCAACCCTACAACCGGAACCATTGCTTTACAGCATGCCGAGCCCGGGAAAGAGGGAGAAGTGTCCGCGACTCTCCAATTCGTGGATTCCTTTTGTATAGGAGTGAGCATTGGAGTCAGCGGAGCTTTAATCGCGTTGGCCGAGGTTTTACAGTGGGGCGTATCTATTGGGGTTGTCCTCGTGTTAACGCTTCAACTAGTCTTTGTCTTGTTAAGTTTCTTGGCGTCCGTACGAATTACGGAACTCGTTCATCCTGAACATCCTAGGATGAGTCAAGCAAAGAACAAGCTTCCCATGTAACGGACAACGGGTCCGTCGTAGCAAAACATCAAGAAGAGCGGAGGGAATATATACATTTCGGAGGTGGGTAAGATGGCACGTGTGTTAGTTGTTATTACTCCGGCTGAAGGTCATGTGAATCCGTCGTTAGGACTAGTCACTCAGTTGATAAACAATGGCGAGGAAGTTGTGTATGTATGCACGGAGGAGTACCGTTCCCGCATTGAACAGACCGGGGCCCGGTTGCTAACCTACCCCTTTCCGAAAGATGCTTTCTCTCATGATCCGGTTTTGAAACCGCAGGAGTACAAGCATCCTTATGAGTTTATTTATATGATGGCAGGCGGGATTATTCGGCGGATGATCCCCGAAGTGCTCCGAGTGATTGAAAATCAAAGATTTGATTATTTGATCTTTGATTCCCTGATGGGTTGGGGAGGAACTATCCTCGCAGAGAAGCTGAACATTCCCGCTGTGTGTTCGATTGCCTCCTTTGCTTTCGTGGAGCCGCTGGGAGCAGACCAAGCGCGGAATGAGGAAGGGACGGATACGAAGGAACTGTATGAGGCCACGATGAGAATAACGCGTGAGTTAGCGGAGGAGTTTCAAGTGAGTATTCCGGCCATCGAAGAGATTCCGGCACATGCGGGCCGGTTAAAGCTGGTGTATACGAGCCGTTATTTTCAGCCGCAGGCGGAAAAGCTGGACGACAGTTTCGTTTTCGGCGGTCCTTCGATCCTACCGCGCCAGGATGCGCCGGACTTCCCGTTCGAGCTGCTTCGTGAACGATTCCCGCAAACCGTGTACATTGCGATGGGGACCATTTTAAATAAAGACTTGGATTTCTATCGGCTTTGCTTCGATGCATTCGGGGATTTACCCGTGAATGTGGTTCTATCTTCAGGAAAATACACGGATATGAAACCGCTGGCGGACCGCATTCCCGACAATTTTATCGTGAAGCCATACATAGCGCAGTTGGATATGCTTCAGCATACGGATGTTTTTATTACGCATGCGGGAATGAACAGTGCCAGTGAGGCGCTTTATTACAATGTTCCGCTGGTGATGATTCCGTTAACGTCGGATCAGCCGCTTGTCGCCGGTCGGGTCCGGGAGACTGGGAGCGGGTATCACACTCGATAAGCACAACCTCAGCCCGGCAGTTATGAGAGAGGCATTGAAAGAAGTGATGAGCAATCCGTTTTATAAACGGCAGGCTTCCCTTATCGGTGAATCTTTGCGGCAGGCGGGCGGTTATAAGCGGGCCGCCGATACGATTATGAACCTTTTTGCCGACCGGCGGCTCGACCGGGGACCCCGACTTCCAATGAGCTAACAATAAAATTTCTCCTGTTTAACCGCGTAAATCGCGGTTTTTTTATTAGATGGGACAAGATTCTTATCATTCGGTTTCGGAAGATGTAAGAAGACTAGCGGGGACGTTTAATTTGTCCGGCCGGCAACTTCATTGACAGTAACTGTCAGCGGAGTTACTTATAATTAACATACGGGACATCAATCTTAAGGAGGAAATCAATTGTCGACTTTCAGAATGGAGCACAAAAATCCGGACGGTTTATTCGTATCAAAAGCATTCAGTCAAGCGATTACCGTAAGTGGAAACGCAAAAACCATTTATATAGGCGGACAAAATGCGATCAACTCAGCAGGTGAGCTGATCGGAGCTGATAATCTGGAATTGCAGACGAAACAGGCGCTTAATAATATCGCCCTTATTTTAGCTTCTGAAAAGGCAACTTTCGCTAATCTGGTTAAACTGAACATCTATTTAGTTAGCGGAAGTGATCCGAAAATCGGTTACAAAGCATTCCAAGAGGTGGCCGGTACATTAGAGCGTCCGCCTTTGGTTACGGTTCTGTTTGTGTCAAAATTTGCGCGTCCGTCTTGCCTGCTTGAAATAGACGGGATAGCTGTCATTGAGGACAAGGACTAAAAGTATACCCCGAAGTTCCCGATGATTGGGGAGTGTTTTTACCCGAAAAGGAAATTCCCGTCTTATGCAGGGCTTTGCAGACAGCCTGCTTACTTTTTAGTTCCCATAGTACTTTAAAGTACGTACTTCTTTTTTGCGTTCGGTTGCTGCATAATCAATTTTGTCAGACGATGTAGAATACTCTATTGATTAATCAGTCCATAATTTCAGGATCGATTCATACCGATTGATCCATAGACTATAGATTATAACTATTTTCAGGAGGCAGAACTCTTATGAGAAATATATTGCAAGGAAAACTGGGATTTGGTACGGCGCCGCTTGGCAACATGTACCGCAATATCCCGGAGGAAGAAGCTATCGCGACCGTAGACGCGGCTTGGGATAGCGGCATTCGTTACTTTGACACAGCTCCGCTGTATGGATCTGGCTTGGCTGAAATGCGTCTTGGCGAAGCTTTGTCCAAAAGAAATCGGGATGAATACGTATTGAGTACAAAAGTCGGCCGAATTATTTCGGACGAATTGGAAGATCCGTCTGCACGTGATCTTGGAGAAAAAGGCGGGCTCTTCGAATTCGGCCGCAAGAATAAAATCATCAATGACTATAGCGCGGATGCAACACTGCGTTCTATCGAACAGAGTTTAAAACGTCTGAAAACCGATCGTCTGGACTTTGTCTATATTCATGATGTGGCGCAAGACTTTTATGGCGATGAATGGCTGTCGCAATTTGAAACGGCCCGTACCGGGGCATTCCGCACGCTTACAACTTTACGCGAAGAAGGAGTCATTAAGGGGTGGGGGCTTGGAGTCAACCGGGTAGAACCTATCGAACTCCTGCTGGAATTGGAAGAAGCAAAGCCGGATGTATCCCTGCTGGCAGGTCGATACACCTTATTAGACCATGATCGTGCGCTGCAGCGAGTAATGCCGGACGCAGAAAAACATCATATGGATATAGTCGTTGGCGGTCCATATAGCTCGGGCGTTCTTGCCGGAGGTACTCACTTCGAATATCAAAAAGCTTCGCCGGAAATCATGGCCCAAGTCGCGAAAATCAAAAGTCTTGCCGATCGTTATCAAATCAGCATCAAAGCTGCCGCTTTACAATTTTCGTTAGCGAATCCGGCGGTTGCCGCTGTCATTCCCGGTGCCAGCAAACCTGAACGAATCGCAGAAGATAAAGCTGCCTTGAACACCGTGATTCCGGCAGCATTCTGGGAAGAAATGCGCGAGCAAAAACTGATAGCACCTCATGCGCCGCTGCCAGTCAATCATTCCCGGCCTAAGCGGCAGAGATCGGTTAATCGATTTTTATGAAAGAAATCCAATGATGCAAAGCGGCCAAGGGCCGGCTTAGAGCCTGCCTCATTATTGCAGCTATTGAAAAGTCTTTACATGGCAAGCTGGCTCCGGGACCCCGGGTCCAGCTTGTTTAATTGGTTTTGATCCCGATTTTCACCCTAGCTGCCGATAGTTGAAAGCGTCTGCTGTATTCTTGACGGTATGAATCATAATAGTTATTATAGACTGGTAAAGTCTGTGTTTGAGGTGATTATGAATGAAGTATTCCAAGGCTACCGATTATGCGCTCCATACCATGCTCTTTCTTACTGCGGCGACTCCCCAAAAACCAATAGGTGTACAGCAGTTGGCGGAGCGGCAAAGTGTTTCTCCAACCTACCTGTCCAAAATACTGACCAAGTTGGTGAAGGCGGGCATGATTGAATCGATCACAGGGGTGAATGGCGGCTATCGTCTCAAACGTAATTGGGAAACTATTTCGTTCCTCGATATTATCCATGCGATTGAAGGCTCGGCTTCCTTGTTTGACTGCAGTTTCGAACATGGACCAGGATGCCCGATACAAAAGGTCGTATTATCGGCAGAAGAGAAGATGGAAGAACAGCTCCGCAATCAGAAAATGTCTGATCTTGTGCGGGAAATCAATATAGTCATCTAATTTCTTTTTTTAAGACTATTAAAGATAATAACAGTCTTTAATATCTACAATAATAATTTATAACGCAATTGATTGAATCGATAAAGGGGGTGATTGCCGGCTATTGATTCAAACGTAATCAGGAAAATATCTCTTCCTAGTTCTTGTTCATGTTCATGCTTAATTCAAAAAATGCGGCCGTGCCGCGGGATTGTGCCTGCCGAACGCAACATTAAGTTAGTGATGGACTGTAAGTTATCCCGGTAAACAGCCGGGCTTTCTGGAAAGGCCAAAATTAACCCTGTCAAACGGGAAGGAGCGGGAATTATGAGATGGAAAGCCATTGCACTTGGCCAATACGAGGAAGCGCAGTATCATCCTTTTACGTATATCTATTCGGAATTACAAACCATATTTGAACGTGTTATGGATGTTGAATGTACGGATGACTACGCTGTGCTTCAGGAGGATAAGCTGAATGGTTATGATCTGTTCATCTCGTACGCGGACATATGGGATCTAGAGATACCCGATGATCAGGTACAAGCGCTCCTTTCGTATGTAAGTAACGGCGGGGGGCTGCTGGTTATTCACAACGGTATATCGCTGCAGCAGAGTAAAGAACTCGAAAAGTTAATCGGCGGCAGAGTTACGGGACATCCGGAGTATACATCACTGCCCCTTCGGTATAATCAAGGGAGTCATCCTATCGTGGAGAATTTAAGCGATTTTACGATAGATGAAGAACCGTTTCGGTTCGAGCTGAGCCCGCATGAATCGGCGGTTATACTTGCCGAATATGTCCATGATGAGCAGCGTTGGCCTGCGGCGTGGGCACATACGTATGGCTCGGGCCGCGTGGTATATCTGATGCCGGGACATCATCTGCCGACTTTTCAGTCAGAACCCGTGCGTAAGCTGATTCGGAACAGCGGAATGTGGGCTGCCAGAAATTTGTAAAGTAGTTTAACCAGGCGGCGGAATCCCCCATCTGACGGTATTGCTGAAAAAGCCGCCTTGTTATTCAAAAGGGGAGCGAGAAGATGGATGTATTCGAAAACCAATATAAATTGATCCAACGCACGAGGGAATTATTATTTCGATATTGTGAAACTTTGTCCCCCGCAGATTATGTTAAAGAAGTTGAACCCTTAGGCGGAGCTTCTATTCGCAGTCTGCATGCTCATGTAGCCGATTGTTACAGGGTATGGCTCGGAAGCCGGGCCCTTGGTAAATCACTTCCCAAAATAAAACCCGAATCCGTTGGCAATGTACAGGAAATGCGTGAAGCTTTTAAGAATACGGATGCCCTGGTGTATGAATTTCTGAACAAATTTAAAAAGGAATGGGATCCAGCCGTTCAAGCATCCTGGCGGAGCGACAGCGTTGAGTCAACCGAATTATGGCTTTTTACGCACACCATTACCCACGAATTTCATCATAGAGGACAAATTGTTAAAATGGGCAGGCAGTCTCGGGTATATTCCGCCGAAAATAAATCTCGTTAAACCTTCGTGATTTTATGTTAGTTTGAGTCCGCCCGTGAGGGAACGATAACGATTCCCGCTTACCGGAAAACGGACCGCCGCCTGACCTTCGAACAGCAGAGAAATCAGAAAATGTCTGGTCATGTGCGGGAACCGAAAATAGTTATGCAGCCGTTCCTTTTAGGTTAATTATAGATATCTAATGCCTTTAAAGTCTGTTATATCGGAATGGGACTGAGAAAGCGGAGATGCAGGCAGTGAAGACACAAGTGCTTCTTGATGCTGTCGAAAATTACGACCGGGGATAGTTAAGAGCGTCCTAATCAAATATCCGTTAGAAGAGGGGTTTGTACGAATATCCGCATATTGACCAGTCTATTACATGGCCGGGACATTGTGCGGATAAATAGCCCCTCTTTTTTTGCGTTTAGCCGGCTAAGCCACGAACGAACTGAACCTTATCATAAAGGAGGAAAGGTTAAATCAATGACATAGAACATCACTGGAAGGAATCATGCGAAATTTGTCGAATTAAATCCGGTGTCGCCATATAAAGATCGTGGTCGTTACTTATCTAAAAGAGGTGCATCAATGTCAGATAGACCAATAGCGGTACTCATCCTGGGAATGCATCGAAGCGGCACTTCGCTTCTGGCTCAAACGGTAATATCGCTGGGCGTCTATATGGGCGGTGAACATCAGATGGTTCCTCCCAGGGAAGACAACCCAGAGGGCTTCTGGGAACACGCCGAGATCGTAGCGGTTCACGATGAGCTGCTGGCACGCCTGTCTTCGTCTTGGGATGCCACAAAGCCGCTGCCCGAGCAGTGGTGGCTGAACGAGGCGGGAATGGCGAGCCGGGCGAGACTGGTCGATATTATCGCCAGAGACTTCTCCAAGCATCCAATATGGGGGTTCAAGGATCCGCGGACGTGCCTCCTGCTTCCGTTGTGGCAGTCCGTGTTGGAAGAACTAAACATTGAACCCCGGTATATTCTCAGCTTGCGCAATCCTTTAAACGTAGCCGCCTCTCTGCATAAGAGAGATCAATTCCTTCCTGACAAGTCATTCGCAATATGGAATTTGTACGTCCTCTCCAGCTTGTATTACACGAGCCATAAGCGGCGGATCGTAGTTGACTACGACCGACTGCTGGAACAGCCAGTCGAGACCTGCCGGAAAATAAGCGATTTTCTAAACGTTCCGTTCGGTGCCGTGGAGCAGGCGAGAATCAGCGGTCTGCCAAAGCCTTCCCTGCGTCATAGCCGTTTTTCGGCCCGGGATGTGCTGGAAGATCGTCTGGTGCCCCCGATAGTACGGCAGACTTTTCAATTCGGACTGATCGGCGAGAAAGATTGTGATGAGTTGTGTAAAAACGAGCTGCACGAAAGTATTCAAAACTCCTATGATCAGCTCGTGCAGATCGATCGGCTTTTGAGCCACGAGACATCCCGCCGAATCCGGATTTATTGGACGGGAGCAGGGAAGCGGTTCACGGAAGATAAATCGACGTATTTTACCGTAAGCACGGATGGACGGAAAATTCTTCAAACGGTCGAAATTCGAGAATCGCTCGGATCGGTTTTGCGGATCGATTTTTTCGCCGAGCCCGCGTACGTCAGGCTGTCCAAGCTAAGCCTTGTTTATGAAGGACAAGAAGCCGATCTGCTCCGTGACTACGCCAAGGAGTACGTGCAGTTTCTGGCCTTCACAAAGCCGGGCGAAGAAGCGGACAGCGTATCCGGCATAAGCAAGGGCAGTACGTCTCAATTGTTGATTCGAGACTTGCCTCCGCATGGCGGGACGGCGACCTTGCACTTGGAGCTAAGCTGCTCGTTCGAAATAAGAGAAGATGTGGTGCAGGCGCTTCAGTTAGAGCGTCCGGCCGAAGTCGCGTTGTCCGCCGCACTGCACGATGCCGCCTTGCGGATCGAACGGCTGCTGACAGCAAATGCCGAGAAGGAGAAAGCGCTTGAACTGGCCGCCGGGCAGATTGAGCGGCAAATCGATACGCTCGAGCTTCTGTGTGAGGACGGCAGGAGACGCGAGGCGAAGCTCGCCGCTTTAAGCCGAGAGCTGCAAGAACAGCGAGCCGAAGCGAGCCGGTTAAACGACGAGATAAATAGAAGAGAACAGCGGGCGAGGGAAGACCAAATCCTGCTGATTCGACAAAAGGATTTGGAAATCGAAAACTATCGGCGGCAAGCGGCTTCCTATTCGGGTTCGTTGTCCTGGAAGGTAACTATGCCGCTCCGAATGACGAGAGAGATCGAGCGGCGAGCCAAGCGGCGAATCAAAGGATGGGCCAAAGGCATCCTGCAGAGATACGCGATTCGAAGGAACCGGCACTCACGCCACGCCGGCTTGGCTGACAGACTTCCTTATAAGCAATATGTGTTGATCTTCTCCCACACGAATTACTTGGAATCCATGGGCGGTACCGAGAAGTACATTTATGAGCAAGCTTCGTATTTGTCTCAGAACCATGTGGGTATCATTCAGATCTATCCGGGTCAGAGCGGCTCTTTCTTGGAGACAAAGGAAGATACATTTTACGGAGTAGTCGTAAGCGATCAATTCAGAGGCTTTTATTCGGCCGGAGAGATTATGGAGTGGCTCTCCCGCATTCATAAGCATCTTACCGAGATTTATACCCATCATCTGCTGAATTGGCAGATATGCGATTATACGGCTCTGCTCCGGAAAGTGGAAGAGACGGGCGTCCTTCCCCATACGTTTTTCATGCACGACTTTTTCGCGTTATGCTCGAGCTACCATATGATGTATCAGCCCAAGATTCGCCATAGCATTCAAGAAGCCAAAGAAAGACGTTCCTGCATTGCCGATATCTCCGCCGCCGCGGGAGCCGACGCGGCCATCTGTCAGAGCTGTACGCACGGCTTAACGCTCGCGCAGTGGCGGAATGCCCTCCGGCCTGTGCTTCATCGATCCGACCGGATCGTAGTTCCTTCTGATTTTGTCAAAGAGACGGTAGCTGCCGTTTATCCGGATATTGCCGATAAAAAAATACTAGTCCGGGGACATCTGATCTTCGACAGGCAAACGATCACCTGCAAGCCCCGGCCCGAGAATCGCAAAATCAGACTCGCTTTCCTCGGCTACAAGATGGAAAACAAAGGCTGGTCGTTATGGGAGCGCTTATATAAAGATGAGGCGCTCGGCCGCCTGTATGAATTCCATCATATAGGCTCGCAAGAGAAATATGCCGATCAGGTCGCGGTACACCGCTATTCATTCCTGCGGGAAGGAAGAATGGGAGCGCCCGATCTGCTGATCGCGCAAGACATCGACCTGGTCTTGTTGTGGTCGGTTGTTCCGGAGAGCTACTCTTACACGCTCCAGGAATCGATCGCCGCAGGCGTTCCCGTCCTCACCTCGCCGCTAAGCGGCAATATTGCCGCAACCCTCGATGCGCACCCGGAGCTGGGCAAGGTATTGAGCGGCGAAGATGAACTTAGAGCATTTTTATTCAATTCCGAGCATGTACGAAGCTATGTGTCGGGGGAGCGGGCGCGTTACGTGCTCGAATACAACCATTTGCCTTCCGGTAGAAGAGAGGCTCATTCATGATCGTGACTACATCCATATGCGCGAATTATTTGCCGAAAGCGATGGTGCTGGCAAAGTCGCTCAAAGAGACGAATCCGACCGCGCGATTTATCGTGTGCCTGCTGGAACGGGAGATTCATCCCGCCGCGCGAAGCTGCGAGCATTTCGACGAAGTCATCCTCGCGAAGGACCTGGGAATCGACCAGTTCGACAAGTTTATTTTTAAACATTCGATCGTCGAAGCCTCGACGGCGGTCAAGGGACAGCTATTTCTTTATTTGCTGCGGCACTATGCCGCTGAAGACCGCTTCGTTTATCTGGACCCGGACATCAAGGTCTACGGTGAGCTGACGGAGCTGGCAGAGGCGATGAACCGTCATCCGATCGTGCTGACGCCGCATTTGTGCCACCCCGAGGACATTATGGACGCGGTGATGGACAATGAACTAAGCGCCCTGCAGCACGGTGTGTTCAATCTCGGCTTTCTTGCGGTTTCCAGATCCGCAGAGGCCACGCGTTTCGCCGAGTGGTGGGCGAGCCGGCTGGCGATGTTCTGCTATGACGATATCCCGAGAGGCATCTTCACCGATCAGAAGTGGATCGATCTGGCGCCCTGCTACTTCGACGTACACATTCTGAAACATCCGGGCTACAATGTGGCGCCGTGGAATCTCTCCAAGCGAAAACTGTCGGATGCGGGCGAAGGTTGTCGGGTCAACGGACAGCCATTGCGATTTTTTCACTACTCCGGATTCGACTCGGGCGCAAATGAAGGGATGATTAACAAATATGTGCCGGATCGGAGCAATGTCGTGTACCTGCTGCGCGATGAATACGTTCGGGAGACTGCAGGAGGCGGATCAGGCTCATCTCGGTAATGCCAAGTGGACTTACGATCATTATCTGAGCGGAGAGCGGATCGAACGCGATGCCCGCATCGTCTACCGGGATACGCCTGAGATCCCGTACCGGGTGGACAACCCCTTCGGTCTCAGCAATGAGTACTTCGAAAGGTATATCAGCGTGGAGCAGGTTGCCGGCAATGTGATCAGGCAAGGCAAAAAGCTGCTGAAACGCCTGATTAACCGTTAAATCGCGGGCCCCGCGGAATTTTATGTTGGGAGATATACGATATGGCAAGATCAAGATGGATCTATACGGATGTTCTCCGGGTCGCGGCGGTAATCGGAGTGGTGCTCATACACCTGACCGCTCCGGTTATTGGAATCAGGGGCGACATCGGCGACATCCGCTACTGGTGGACGGCCCACATTATTAACGCCGCCTTCCGGTGGAGCGTTCCCGTATTCGTCATGATCAGCGGGATGCTACTGCTGGCTCCGGGCCGGAACGAATCGGCCATGGTGTTTTATCGGAGAAGACTGGGCAAGCTTCTGCCGCTGTTTGTCCTATGGAGCATAATTTATTATTTATGGGATATCCGGAACGGACCGGGTTCTTTCGAATGGGGGCAGTTCGCAGCAGGATTGATCAAAGGGACGCTTCACTACCATCTCTGGTACGTCTATATGATCGTTCTTCTTTATTTGATTACGCCTCTTGTTCGGGTACTGGTGAGACGCGCTCCGCTAAGTGCCGTCTTCTATACCGCAGCGGCGGGACTGGCTTTCTCCAATTTGTCAACGCTGGCAGGTTGGAAAAGCTGGGGATTCGTAATCGAGGCTTCCAGTATGCCCGGTTATATCGGTTATTTTCTGCTCGGTTACGTATTGTCGAAAGTGGAGTTGAGCAAGGGAAAGAGGGGACTTCTTTACGGAATCGGTCTTATATCCTACCTGGCAATCGTAGGAGGAAGCCACTGGCTCTTGACCATGAACTCTTCCGAGAATATGTATTTTTACAAATATACGTCCGTTCCCGTCATTTTTACAGCTGTGGCGGTCTTCGTCGGAGTCAAGCAGTTCGGATTCCGTACGGCAAGTGCAGGCGGCCCGCGTCTTCTGTCCTTTATGAGCTCTTCCGTATTTCATATTTATTTGAGCCACGTGCTGATCATGGAGTGGCTTTACGAGCGTCGGCCGTGGGATATTATTCACGGCAATCCTTTGGAGTATGTGCCGGTCGCCGCCGCTCTCATCGTATCCTTATCTCTTCTGCTCAATCTCGTTTGGCGCGGAAGCCTCTATGCATGGAAGGAAATCTTCAAGCTGGCTGCTCGCATTTACGAGGAGAGAGAATCGATTCGTCCGTTAAGGGACATCTACCAATACCGGGAGATGCTCCGGAACCTGGTATTAAAAGATTTGCGGACGCGCTACAAGGGCTCGGCACTTGGATTCCTGTGGACGTTCATGAATCCGCTTCTGATGCTGGGCGTATACGCTGCGGTGTTCTCCTTCATCATGAAAGCGGATATTCCCCATTTTCCGTTATTCATTCTGGTGGCGCTGCTGCCATGGAATTTTTTCTCCCAATCAGTCACCGGCGGCGCCAGAAGCCTGCTTAATCATGCGGAACTTATGAAGAAAGTTTATTTTCCGAGAGAAGTAATTCCGCTATCGGTCATCGGGAGCAATCTGGTCAACTACTTGCTTACATTGATTATTTTAGTCCCGGCGCTCTGGCTCAGCGGGATTCCGTTCGCATCGACCTTGTCGGCTTTTCCGCTCATCTTACTCGTGCAAACCCTGCTTATCCTGCCCATCGTGATGCTTACTGCTCTGGGTACGGTTTACCTTCGGGATCTGGAGCACATCGTTAACGTCATAATGGTCGTATGGTTCTATTTGACGCCCGTTTTATTTCCTTTGTCACTGATCCCTGACTCGTTCAGATGGATATTCGATTACAATCCGATGACGCCGATCATTTCTTCTTACCGGGACATCTTTTTATACGGCCAGTGGCCGGACTTCGGCCTTCTTCTCCCGATGCTGCTCGTTCTCATCGTCATCAACGCGGGAGTACTTGCCGTATTCTCGCTGTTACAGAAGCATGTGGTCGAGGAAATATGAATGGTTTACAAACGGGAGTGGGCACATGAAAAACGCAATCGAGCTGAATGGAGTATCAAAAAAATTCAACAAACTTAGCGGGCAGCGAAATACGATTAAAGACATGGTGACGACGCCCGCGCCTGCGGCAGCGAAAGACAAGTGGGTCCTGCGCGATATCGATCTGGAGATACCGAAGGGGACAAGCCTGGCGTTGATCGGCAAGAACGGCTCGGGTAAAAGCACGCTTTTGAAGCTGATCAGCCGCATTCTGCATCCTACCTCCGGCAGAGTCAAAGTCGACGGCAAAGTTGCGACGCTGCTGGAGCTAGGAGCCGGTTTTCATGCCGATTTCACCGGCAGGGAAAATATTTACTTCAACGGTTCCGTTCTCGGGTTTACGCGCAAGGAGATCCAGGAGAAGATGGACAGCATCATCGCGTTTTCCGAGCTGGGAGAGGACATCGACAGGCTGGTGCGGAGCTATTCGACCGGCATGTATATGAGGCTGGGCTTCTCTGTTGCCATCCACATGACTCCGGACATTTTGCTGATCGATGAGGTGCTCGCCGTCGGTGACCATGAATTTCAGAAAAAGTGCATCAACGCGATCTTGCGGTTGAAGAGCGCCGGAACCACGATTGTATTCGTCAGTCATGCGGGCGAACAGGCAAAAATCATTTGCGATCAGGCGATCTGGCTGGAGGAAGGCCGAATCAAGCTCAGCGGGCCGGCGCACGACGTGGTAACGGCTTATGAGCAGAGCGCGGCCGCCCATGATTATCTGGCGGAATATTATTACCGGATGGGCTGCAGGAGCCAGCAGCAGAAGGATTTCGAGAAAGCCTTGAAGTTTTTTGATCAATCGCTGGACAAGGGGTACAATGAATTTTCCGTTAAAATTTTGCGCTCGTCCGTGTACCTCGAACTAGGCATGCAAGAAGAGGCGGCCGGGGATGCCGTCCGGTGTTTGGAGATTGCGCCTCCGGGCACGGATATGGAGAGCATTGTCCAGCATGTACATTTCGTCAACAGCAAACGCGACGTGGAATGGGTACGATCCGCCCGGACAAAACTTTTCGATAACACGGCAACGGAGCCCGCTTTTCTGATTATCGGGACGCAAAAGGGAGGAACGACCTCCCTTTATCACGACCTCGCGCAGCATCCGAACATCGAATCCGCCGCAGTGAAGGAGGTTCATTTTTTCGATGAGCAGTATCACTTCGGTTATGACTGGTATAAGAAAAATTTCCCGCCCGATTTGCCGGAAGGCACCATAACGGGGGAGGCCAGTCCTTATTATATGTTCCATCCCCAAACGCCGGGCAGGGTGCGCGAATGGCTGCCTGACGTGAAACTGATTGTTCTCTTGCGCAATCCTATCCACCGGGCCTACTCCCATTATCAGATGATGGTCAGACGGGGTCTGGAACCGATGTCATTTCCGGAGGCGCTGCAGGCCGAAGGCACAAGGGTGGAAGAGGAGTATAACCGCATGAGCCGGGACCCCCGCTACTTAAGTCAGAACTGCTCGCTTTACTCCTATTTGAAGCGCGGGTTATATGCGGAGCAATTGGAGAGGTGGTACCGGTATTTCTCCAAGGATCAGATTCTCGTCATGAGCAGTGAGGCATTGTTCCGAAATCCGGCGGAAAGCTACCGGAAGGTGCTGGCCTTTCTAGATATGCCGCCATGGGAGCCGGACGGGTATGCTTCGTTAAATGAAGGGGAGTATGACCAGCCCATCCCGGACGATACGTTGGATTGGCTGCGGAGCTACTACGCGGAACCGAACCGGCGGTTGTTCGAATTGATCGGAGAAGTTTACGAGTGGGACTGTTAATCACTCAATGGAAGCTTATAGAGTGGAACTGAAGGAGGAGTAAGTATCATGATAGAAAAAAGGGAATGGAATCGCGTGAACGGCCATAAGGGTAAGGTGCTGTGGTTCACGGGATTGTCGGGCTCGGGCAAATCTACGCTGGCTGCCGCAACCGAGAAGGAGCTGTTCCGGCGGGGCATCCGGAGTGTCGTGCTCGATGGGGATCAGCTCCGGTCGGGTATTAATCGTGACCTCGGGTTCACGGACGAGGACCGTAACGAAAACCTGCGGCGCGCGGCGGAGATCGCCGCACTCTTTTTAAGCGTAGGATTTGTCGTTCTGGTGCCGATGATTTCCCCGTCTGCGGAAACCAGGAACACGATCCGGGAGAAGTTCGGACCGGAAGAGTACATGGAAGTCTATATAAAGTGCTCGCTTGAGGCTTGCGAAAAGCGTGATCCCAAAGGGCTGTACCGCCAAGCGAGATCCGGTCTCATCAAGCAGTTTACGGGTATCGATTCGCTGTATGAGCCTCCTTTGGAAGCGGAGCTGACGGTGGATACGGAATACGAGAACACAGAGCATTGCGTCCGGCTTCTCGTGGACAGCATCGTCCATGATTGCCAGTCCTAAGAGCGATGAATCCGTGTCACGGCAGTCTGCAAGGAGATGAGGCCGGACGAACGCGCTTCAAGTGGATTTATCTTATCCTTCTGAGCGCTTTGGTGCTTAGGCTCGTCTACATTTTCAGCAATTCGTTTCCTCCTCCGGTCGGCGATGCCATGTTCTACAGCAGAATGGCGAATCAATTTCTGGAGACCGGCATACTTGGCTATAATCAAACGGAGCCTAATGCTTATGTGACACCGGGATTTCCGCTGCTTCTTTCCGCGGTGTATGCGATGTTCGGTGCCGATCCGCTGGGGTTTCAGCTTACGCAAGTCGCGTTCAGCGTCCTCACGGTATGGGTAGTCTACCGGATCGCCCGAAAGTATTTGAGCGAGACGTTCAGTTTGATCGGCGCTGCGTGCATGGCGGTTTATCCGAGTTTTATTTATGCCAACGGGCTGCTTCTGACCGAGGCGACGTTTACGCTGCTGCTGGCCTCGTTTCTGCTGGTACTGTTGGAGGGATTGCAAAGCGGACGGCGTTCGACGTTGACGGCGGCAGGAGTTCTGCTGGGAATGAGCGTCTTGGTCCGGCCGACTCCCGCGGTCCTCGTCCTGCCCCTGGCGGTTTATTTCGCACGCAAGCTTCCATCCCGAAAGCTTATCGTCCAGGCGCTGATGTACGTGGGCTTCAGTTCGTTTATCGTCGTTCTCCCGTGGTGGATTCGCAATTTCCTGCTGTACGGCGAGCCCGTGTTATTTTCCACTTCCGGAAACAATCCATTGCTGTGGGGGGTTCATCCTTATCTCATCGGATGGGAAAATACTTTCCAATCGATTTATCAATTGAATCCCTCCGAGCTTGAACGGAATGCATTATGGGGGGAGAAAGCGAAGGAGATGTTTCAATCGCAGCTTCCTCAGGCATCCTTTATCGAATGGTTTCTGATGGGCAAGCTGAACTCTTTCTGGAAGATTCCCTGGGTCGAAAACGGAGAAATTGCTCATCTCCTCGAAAAATGGCGAAATCCTCTGCACCTATTGATCGTTGCGGGAGGCTGGCTGGGGTTAACGGCAAGTGTCTTGCGAAAGCATTCGATCGCTTTGCTTGCTCTTGTCGTCGTGGTTTATACGGTGATGCATCAAATCATGCTGCCGATTCCCAGGTATGCATACCCGATCATGCCCTACATCATTATTTTATTCTGTTTCGGAATGAATCTGCTCTATGATGCGGCAAACAAGAGAGTAAAGAAGGCGAATCGGCATGCTTCATAAAATCTATTCAGGAGTCATCGTCTTGTTTGCCGCCCTTGTCTTGTACAGCGTATTTATTTTCGACCGGGATAGAGGAGAGCTGGAATGGAGACAAGCTCAGGCGGAGAAAACTATAGAATTGGTGTACACGGATTTTGAAAATTGGACGTCTTACAACATCGGCAAAGAGGGAAGCGAATGGACTTCCACAACCAATGATCCGATCTTGATCGGCCCTTCCATGGAGAGCTCTCAAGCGAAGCAAACTTATTTGGGCATCGAACTTTCGATAAATAGCGGAAGAGAGGTTCAAGTGTTCTGGAGAGGAGCCGGAGAATCATTTTCGGAAGCGAAAAGCAAAGTGTTTTCCGGCAAGTCGATCGAAACGGTAGTCGACGGCGATGTCGAGCAGATTCGAATCGATCCCGCCATGAAACCGGGAGTGAATTTCGTCGTACAAAAGGTGCGGATTGTGAAATATCGCTAGTCCGCCATATTGATCGTCGGCAAGAAAAGCAAGCCAACATCGTTTGCCCGGATAAGCTCGCGAGCGGGCTTTCAACGGGTGCGGCCTAAGCGAGGAATGAAGGTGAGGGGGGGCTGACTGCTCTTCCTCTTTTTTCTTGTATCGGTAAATAAAATGAAAAGGGACGCGATGCGATTCGAACCGTTTACTCTCTTTTAAAATCTTGGATATATTTCATCATTTCCGATATGCCGTTCATTTGCTTTTCCAGCTGCTCATTCAGCTTCTGAAGAGCCGCCTTGAAAGAGCGTTCAATCGTCGTCAGATCATGTGTCTCTAAAGCTTCAAGCAGTTGTTTCATGCTGTCAATAAAGTAGACGGTTTTCCTTAGACTGCTTAGTACAATAATCTTTTTTAGTTCCCGCGCAGTAAAGACTCTATACCCGTTTTCGGGATTCCGACAGGCGCGGATAAGCCCCTCCTTTTCCCAATGTCGAATTGCGGACGGGTTTACACCGGCGATAACGGCAACCTCTCCGATTTTCAATGTATCCGTGACCTGAATATTCCTGTATACGGAAAAATCCGTTTGGTGAATGAGGTTCATGACCTCCTCGACTCTCTGCTTCTCTATCTGAATGTTATGCTGCTGTAAATTGATGATCCAAAGTGCCTGCTCAACGTGCCTTTTTTTCAATAAATTCATGACTTCGTAGGCGATGGGCAGATCGAATCCTTTAATCAAGGATCGTAAAGCAAGGAAAGCTTGAACATGGAGCGCCGTATAATATCTTCTGCTGCTGGCTGTCCGGGGTACGTCAGGCACTAAACCGAGACTTTCATATCTTCGCAGGGTTGTCGTGCTGACGAGAAGTTTGTTGGCCATCTGTTTCGGCGTAAAGATTTCGTCCACATGCGGCTCCTTCCTTAAAGTCAAACTCTAAAGTACAGCAACAATATTATAAGAGACAAAGTCCCGCCAAACAAGGATTCCCGGTATATCAAACGAAATCTTGCATGAATGTTGTATGATCGGAGGTGAAAGGAAAAATCGGGGAGGAAGCTTAATGGAACAGGGACATGCTGCTTTAAAGTACCGGAATCTTAAGCCCGGTCAGTTCATTATGTTCGGCACATATCCGCAGTCTGCAGACGGTAAAGAATCGGCGATTCAATGGCGTGTGCTTCAAAACTCAGGAAGCGAACTGTTTGTTATAAGTGAGTCTATTTTGGACTGTAAAAGGTATCACGGCAAAAGCGCGGATCTGAAATGGCGCGATAGCGTGGAAATGACGTGGCGTGACTGCGGTTTACGCGGGTGGCTGAATGACGAGTTCTTTAACACCGCATTTCATGCCGCGGAAAAGCCATTCATAAAGACGACTCATTGCTCGGATAATGGGGAGGACTGCCCGGATACGGAGGACAAGGTCTTTCTGCTTAGCGCTACCGAGATAAAAAATTTATCCGGGGTCCACGGCAAGGGTTTGAGGCGTGCTGCCGGAACCGATTTTGCCAAGTTAAAAAAGTCCGATGGATGCAGCTTGTATGTATACGATAAAACGAATATCGATAACTATATCGTCAAAGACGGTGAAAAAGCCGGCTGTTCCTGGTGGTGGCTGCGAACACAAGGAAACAAGCCCTCACGTGCGTGTTTTGCAGGTCCGGGTTGCAGTATTCGCAGCTACGGGAATAACAGCATAGACGGTTATGGGGTGCGTCCTGCTTTAAACCTCCATCTTGTATGACAAAGATGGGAAGCAAGAGCCGACAAGGCAGGCGAAATCGGGAATTTCACAAGGTAAACGATGGTTTTCAGTGATCCTGAAGTGAATCTATCCACTAAAACAAGTCTTTTTTCAAGGAGGTACGGCATGAATTACAGTTCACCGAATGAAGCGGCGTTACAGGTGAAGCGATGGCCTAAAAATACCTTGGCGGCGGGTTGTCGTCATACCGTCGGTCTTAAATCGGACGGCACGGTCACGGCTGCGGGTGATAATAAACACGGCCAATGCGATGTAAAGGGCTGGCGCGATATTACAGCGGTTGCGGCCGGAAATGTTCATATGGCGCCCAATACCGGTAACGCTCACACCATCGGCCTTAAATCGGACGGCACGGTGATAGCTGCGGGTTGGAACAAGCATGGCCAATGCGATGTAAACGGCTGGCGCGACATTGCGGCGGTAGCGGCGGGATGGCGCCGTTCCGTCGGGATTAAATCGGATGGCACGGTGGTGGCTGCGGGCCGAAATAAGGAAGGCCAATGCGATGTAAACGGCTGGCGTAATATCACGGCGGTAGCGGCGGGTGACTGGCATACCGCCGGACTTAAATCGGACGGCACAGTGACGATGGCGGGGAACAATCGGTATGGCCAATGCGATGTAAGCGGTTGGCGCGACATTGCGGCGGTAGCGGCAGGTTACCTTCATACCGTCGGGCTTAAAACGGACGGCACGGTCACGGCTGCCGGCATGAATAAGCATAACCAATGCGATGTAAGCGGCTGGCGCGGGATTGTGGCGATAGCGGCGGGCAGCCATCATACCGTCGGGCTTAAATCGGACGGCACGGTCATGGCTGCGGGCATGAATAAGCATGGCCAATGCGGCGTAAAGGGCTGGCGCGATATTGTGGCGGTAGCGGCGGGCTGCGCTCATACGCTTGGCCTGACATCCGACGGGAGAGTAGTGGCTGCGGGTGATAATGCATATGGCCAATGCGATGTAAGCGGCTGGCACAGCATGCAGCTTTCCGGCGCGGTTAGTTCAATCTTGCTTTCCCGAGAAAATAGGCCGGCTCTCTGCGCGATGAAAACGTCAATTGAATAGCATTTCAAATCGCGTTCCGAAACAGGCCGGCTCCGTTGGAGATCGGCTTTTTTCTAGTTGGATAACTTCAGAAACTGGATAAAAAATTGTTATAGATGTTGACAACAAAATTCGTCTATGGGAGTATGGATATATAAAACTTACATTATTTAGTTATTTTATTGATTTGCAGGTAAAAAAGATAATACTGCATTATTTTACAAATAAACCTAATCGAAAGAAGTGAGTATGGATTTGGGTATCAAGGAACTGGAATTGAGCATCCCGCCTATTGTCGGCTATCAGTATCTGGCGTATCCCCTATGCACAGTGCTCACGCGCAATGAGGCGCTGCCATGGTTTTACAGCAATTTCATTCATCTTTATTGTCAACATGATCTTGACGGAGAAGGCGCTGCGCGCTCTGTGCCTATGACTTTTTACGGGGAAGATTTTATCCGCTGTCCATGGCTGATTACGCAAAAGCTGGAACGCGACTATGTGTTGGATTCATCGCCCGGAATTATCGAATTTCTGATCAATAGTATCCGTTCAAACTATACGGTTTCTCTTCATGTAAATGAGTTCTATATCCCCCGGAGAAGAGTTTATCAACAAACTCACTATGCTCACGATATTCTGGTTTACGGTTACGATGACGCGAGAAGAACGTTTCTTGTTCTCGGTTACGATGAAGAAATGCAGTTCCAGAAAACCGTAGTGCCATACCATGAAATGGAGCAAGGGTTCCAGAACTTGGAATGGACGAGCAACTATAAAGAACAAATCTACCTTTTCAAATTTAATAAAACGGGAAGCTACCGGCTGGATGCGGCGTTCATCAAGGAATCCCTGGAAGAATATATGACGGGCAGTAATATTTCCTTACGGGACAGGGGAACGGCAGATCCGCTGGAGGCGGCATTCGGCATCCATGTGTATGAAGCGCTAATTCGCAATATGCCCGTACTTGTGCGCAAACGTGATATCCGTCCCATCCACATTCTGTGGGAGCACAAGAAACTGATGGGGCTGCGAATCCATTATTTATGCGATCAGGGACTCCTTTCACCGGATTTGGCTGATTGCTTCCGGCCCATTGAAGAGCAGGCATACGCTTTGCGGCATTTGTTAATGAAGTACGCTTTAACCGGAGACGACACCCTGTTGAAGCAAGGGCTGGGCGAAATGACTCACATCATGGAAAGCGAAAAACGAATACTGGGAACGGTTTTAAAAGCGCTGGACCTTCGGGTTCTTTCCTAGTATCCGTATCTTATTCCCATTGGAGGTTATTTCTATGGAGGCAAGCAGGCTCTATCCGCTCACACATCCGCAAAAACGAATTTGGTATGTAGAAAATATATACCCGGGTACGAGCATACATAATATCGGAGGGCTCATCAAAATTTATGGCCCTGTCGATTTTTCCTTGCTGGAGGAAGCCATTAATCAATTCATCCGGCTCAACGATGCCGTGCGCATACGGTTAGTCGAACAAGACGGTGCGGTACAGCAGACGGTGGCGGAATATCGCAGGAAAACGTTCCCGTTTGTCGATTTTACACATCACGAATCGGATGTGGATGCCTGGGTGAGTGCCGAGTTCGGCAAACCTCTCGCGCTGGACGGGGAACAATTGTATGATTTTGTACTTGTCAGGATCAGCGAAACGGAAAGCGCGTATCTCACAAAATTCCACCATATTATTTCGGACGGCTGGTCTTTTCAATTGATGACGACGCATATCAATCAAATTTATACGCAATTGATGCAAGGGGAGGAGGTTCGTCAGGAACCGCGTCCTACTTACCTGGAGTACATTGAACAAGAGCAAAAGTATTTGACATCCCCCCGTTTTACGAAAAACAAAACCTATTGGAACATTAAATTCGATCACCTTCATGACATTGAATTTCAAAATACGACAATCGGCACCGCCGGCAACCGCAAAAAGTTCTCTATAAGCCGGTCCGCTTCCGATGCCATCCGCGACTTTGCCAAAACCCATCATATTTCGTTGAATACTTTTTTTGTAGCAACGATGCTCCTTTATCTCCACAAAGCGAATCAGCAAAACCGTCTCCTGATTGGCACTCCTGTTTTGAATCGTACGGGGGCCAAAGAAAAAAATACATTCGGCATGTTTACCAGCACGATGCCTTTTCTCATTGACATCGAGCATGAAGTGTCCTTCACCTCGTTCATACATAACGTCAACCAGGAACTCATTCAATGTTATTTCCATCAGAAATATCCCTACAATTTGCTTGTACAGGATCTTCAGCTTCAGCAGCGGGGATTGGATCAATTATTTCAGATATGCGTGAACTATTATAATACGGCATTCGACCGGAACTTCGGTCCCGGATGGAAAATGCAGCAGATTGAAGCGAATAACGGGAACCAGTTGTATTCCTTGCAGCTTATCGTCACCGAGTGGTCATCGGATGAAGAGCTGGAGCTGTATTTCGATTATAAAGAAGGCGACTACACGGAGAAGCAAATCGATGAACTGCACAGCCGTCTTCTACATTTAACCGGCCAGGTCCTGAGCCGTCCCGATACTCCGCTTAATGAGCTGCAGACTGCTTCTTCCGGATGAGCGCTCGAAGCTTCTATATACGGTTAACGCGACTGACTGCGAATATCCCTCGCATAAAACGATCTTGCAGTTATTCGAAGAACAAGCCGAGCGGAATTCTGAACGCATTGCGGTTTCATGCAAGGGACAATCGCTTACTTATGGCGAGCTGAACGAACGCGCCAACCGGCTTGCACGAACACTGCTGGAAAAAGGGATAAGCCCTCAAACCCCCGCAGCTATCATGGGCCGTCACTCTCTGTCAATCGTTGTAGGCATCTGGGCGGTAATCAAGGCCGGCATGGCTTATCTGCCGATCGATCCCGAATATCCCAAAGAACGGATCGAGTATATTTTGAAGGATAGCGGAGCGTCCCTGCTGCTGACCCATGGCAAGGAATGGGAACGGCTTTCTTACAGCGGTGAGGTTCTTGCGCTCGATGATGAACGTATGTACGACAAGGACGGGAGTAATTTGCCGGCCACGCTTACGGCAGACGATTTGGTCTATATCATCTATACCTCAGGATCAACTGGTAATCCCAAAGGTGCGATGATCGAACACAGGGGACTGGTGAATTACATCCGGTGGGCGGGAAAAACGTATAACCGTTCCCAAAGCGACGTGTTTGCGCTGTACTCTTCCATTGCTTTCGACCTGACTGTGACTTCTATCTTTGTACCGCTAATTAGCGGAAGCCGTATCGAAATTTACGAAGATGACGGAAACGACTTTATAGTTAAACGTATTGTGGAAGACAACAAGGCCACAGTTATCAAGCTGACGCCGGCTCATCTGGCGCTTATCAAAGATATGGATTTCAGCGAATACACGGTCCGGACATTCATTGTGGGCGGTGAAGATTTGAAAAGTTCGCTGGCTCGCGAGATACATGAACACAGTCGGGGCGGAATTGAAATCCTTAACGAGTACGGACCGACCGAGACTGTAGTCGGCTGTATGATTTACCGTTATGATCCGGCGAGCGACGAAGGGGTATCGGTTCCGATCGGACAGCCGATTGACAATGTGCAAATTTATTTGCTGGATCGGCAGCTGGAGCCGGTCCCGAACGGATCGACTGGCGAAATCTATATATCGGGAGACGGGGTGGCCCGGGGTTATTTGCACAGAGAGGAGCTTACTCAAGACCGGTTTCTTCCCAACCCCTTCCTTACGGGCAAAAGGATGTACCGGACGGGAGATTTGGCCGTGCGCCACGATAATGGCCAAATCGTATATTTGGGCCGGATCGATCATCAGGTCAAAATTAAGGGATACCGCATCGAAATGGGGGAAATCGAGCATCAGCTGCTTGAAGTGAGCGGCATTGAAGAAGCCGTCGTCATTGACCGCACCGGAGAAGACGGTCAGCAGTATCTTGCCGCATATTACGTCGCTGCGGGACGGCTTACGGCTTTGGAGCTGCGGATGAAGCTGGCAGAGACGCTGCCTTCCTATATGATACCGGCTTACTTTGTCGGTCTCGATCAATTGCCGCTTACTCCGAACGGTAAAGTGGACAGGCGTCTTCTGCCGAATCCCGAACAGTACCTCGATACAAGAGAGCCCGGAAAGGCCAGTCAGATCGAGACGCTGTTAATGAACATATTCAAGGATGTACTCTGCAGGGATGAAATAACGGTTCAGGATAATTTTTACCGGCTCGGCGGTGACTCCATCAAAGCCATACAAATTGTATCCAAAATTAAAGCGGCCGGTTATCAGCTAAAGGTACAGCAAATTATGAGCTATCCCGTTATTCGTGAACTGGCGGTGTTTATTGAACGAAACACCACTGCCCCGATCGAACAGGGACAGAGTTACGGGGAAGTTAAGCCGCTGCCGATTGCATCCTGGTTTTTTTCAAGAGAATGGGATAATCCTCATTACTACGCGCAGTCTGTGCTGCTCCGGTTAAGTCCGTCCATAACGACAGATCAGCTTCGCGATGCGTTATTCGCCTTAATCGACCACCATGACACCTTAAGACTGCAGGCTGATGAAAGTCCGGGCCGCCTGATATACCGGCCTGTCGAACGCGGGGACGTGGAGCTTGCCCGCTGCGACCTGAGCGGTATTCCGGAAGCAGAGCGGGCTTCGGTTCTGAAAAAAGAAGCCGAATCATTCAAAGCAAGTGTGCGGCTCGGACAAGGCCTTTTATTCAAGGCTCTTGTATTTGATGAAGGAAGTCAGGGACAACGTCTCTTGCTGACAGCACATCATTTGATCGTAGATGGCGTATCCTGGCGCATTTTGCTGGAAGACTTGGACCTGCTGCTGCAAGCGGTCGTAAGCGGGGCGGCATGGACTCTGCCGAATAAAACGCATTCCATCCAAACCTGGTCGGATGCGATAGATGCTTACGGACGCGAAAAGGCGCCGGAATATCACGAATACTGGCATTCGGTCCTAGAGAACGCGGAAGACAGCCTGGATGCCGATTATCCTTCGGATGACGACCGGATTGCCGTATGCGCTACGCTTGTCCGGGAGCTTTCCGAGCAGGAGACGCACAGGCTGCTGGGGGAGGCGAATACCGCTTTCCGGAGTCATGCGGGCGATTTGCTGACCGCCTCGTTGGCGATGGCCTTAAGCGATATTACCGGCAAGCAAAAAATCACGGTCGAATTGGAGGGACACGGACGCGAAGAGTTGTTCGAGAACATGGATATATCCAGAACCGTCGGATGGTTCACTTCGCTGTATCCCGTTAACCTCCTGATGAATGAAACCGGAACAGCGGGGATCATCAAGAGCATAAAAGAACAGCTCCGCTCCATTCCAAACAAAGGAATCGACTATGGTATCTTGGCCTATGGTTCCGGCGGCATTCCGAAGACGGGCGGCAACCTGGTCCGTTTCAACTATATGGGTGAAATCGATAATCAGTTGCACAGCCCTGTGCTCGCGCTCGCCGGGGACGATACCGGAAGAGATACATGCCCGAGCAACAGGTTGTCCTGTCTGGTCGATGTGGTAGCCATGGTTACGGATAACAGGCTCCAGATCCGCATGACATACAGCACGGCTATGTTTAACCCGGAAACAATAGACACGTTCATGCAAGTTTTTATGCAGCGGCTGGCTGAAGTCATCCGGTTAGGCTCAGACAGGGAACAGACTGATTTTACGCCTTCTGATTTTGAGACTGTAAAGCTCGCGCAAGAAGAACTTGACGTACTTTTCCAATCATAAAGGGGCGGACAATCGTGGTTAAGAAGCTTGCTTTCTACGTACTGATGATGCTGCTGCTAGTCAGCCCGACAGCCGCATCCGCCGAAGACGGAGCCCCTGCTTCGCAAAAACAGCCGAACATAGATGCGGCCGCTATCGACGGGTTTGTGCAGGCCGAGCTGGTGAAGGCGCAAAGCCCGGGAGCCGCAGTCGTGATCGTGAGCGGGGACCGGGTGGTTTATACGAAGGGATTCGGGCTCGCCGACAGAGAATCGGGGATACCCGCTGCAAACACTACATTGTTTGAATTGGGATCGACGTCCAAAGCGTTCACCGGACTGGCCTTGTTAGAGCTGGAGCGTGAAAATGCGCTTAAACTTGACGATCCGGTCACCCGCTATATTCCTTGGCTCTCGCTAACCTATCAAGGACAGCCGGCGAATGTGACGCTGGCTCATCTGCTGCACCATACGAGCGGAGTACCTTTCGCTTCACTCGCTTCCATCCCGATCAGTTCCGAGGAGCAGGCCCTGGAGAAGACTGTACGGGCATTATCGGGCACGGAACTGGACACCCCTCCCGGAGACAAGTATCAGTATGCCACCATTAATTATGATGTTCTGGGGCTGGTCATCCAGGAAGTATCCGGCATGCCGTACGAAGCTTACATGTCGGGGATGCTGAAGCGGCTTGGCATGAACGACACGGTACCTGCGGCACAGCTGCAGGATAGGCAGCGGCTCGCCAAGGGATATAAGATCGGATTCGGCTCGCCTCGTCTGTACGAAGCCCCCGATTACAGGGGCAACACGCCCGCCGGTTATATAGTCTCCAACGCGGACGATATCGGGCAGTGGCTGCTGCTTCAGCTCGGGACGAAGAGTATCTCCGAGGCGGAACGGAGCATCATCGATCGTTCCCATATGCCCGATACGAGCGTAGGACCGGACGCCGGCGGAACCTACTATGCCTCGGGGTGGTTTGTAACTTCGGACGGCAAAGAGCTCTCACACCAAGGCTCTAACCCCAATTTTTCGTCCTATTTCATCATGCGTCCGCAAGAGCGGCTCGGCGTAGGAGTACTCGCCAACATCAACTCCGCCTATACGTTTCATATCGGTCAAGGTCTGATGAGCCTTCTGCGGGAACAGGAGCCACCGCCCGCTCAAGCGGATTTCTATCCGCTGCTTGATCGAATTGCGATGATCTCGCTGAGTGTCATCAGTGTCTTCGTGTTTATACTGGCAGGCAAAGCAGTCCGCGTCCCCGGACATTTACGCCGCCGGCGGCGCACTTTCGTTCCGCCAAAAGGAAGAAGGCTCATCGGCCTCGGAGCTGCGGTCGTGCTGACCGGAGCCTGCTTGTGGGGAATCGGCGTGCTGCTCAAGACTGCATTTGCAGGCCTGCCGCTTGCCGTTGTCGCGGTATGGTCGCCTGTCACCATCATCTGGCTCGTCTATGCGCTCTACCTATTCGTCGGAATCGCATTCCTGTCCTTTCTTGCAGTCTGGCTGTTTCCATCCGTGAAACGCCGTTCGGGGACGATTCCGCCGGCACAGGAGGAGGTGATCTAAATGAAATGCAAGCTGTTCTGCCTGCCCTACGCCGGAGGTTCCGCGACCGTCTATACAAGATGGAAACGCTATCTGCATGACCATATTGAACTGCATCCCGTTGAACTCGCCGGAAGGGGAAAAAGAATGCTCGAACCTCCTTACGACAGCATGGACGAACTGGTGGAAGATTTATATGACGGATATTTGGACACGCATCTGGACGAAGCTGATTTTGCTTTCTTCGGCCATAGCATGGGAGCCCTCATCGCTTACGAGCTGGCGCATGCCGTCAAGAAGAAGAGGGGGCGCGAACCCGTCCATTTATTCGTCTCGGGGACCTATCCGCCTCACACCCGCAGGATTCTTCCGCTGCATCTCTTATCCGATGCAAAACTGCAGCAGGAAATCAAACTGCTTGGCGGAACCGAGGATGAAGTGTTTGAGCGGGAAGATCTGCTGCGGCTGTTTTTACCGGGCCTGCGGAGAGATCTGGAGCTGGTGGAAACGCATCGCTTCGAGAGCAGAACGGAGCGTATTCACTGTGATATATCCGTGCTCAACGGAAAAGAGGACAGAGCGACAGAAGGTTTCAACCTTATGGAATGGTCCGCATATGGCAGCCGGGGCTGTCACCTTTATGAATTCGAAGGAGGTCATTTCTTCCTAAATGAACATACGGAGCAGGTAGTGGCGCTCGTCAATGATATGCTGAGCAGCCCTGTTGAACGTGAACAAATGTCCACCAAAAAGGAGTCGTGAATTCATGATACGAACCGTCGGAGTAGTCGGTGCGGGTGTAATGGGCAGCGACGTTGCCCTGGATCTGGCCTGCTATGGATACGAAGTGGTGCTCAAAGATATTAGCGAAGATATCTTGCATGGAGCTAAGGAGAAAATTAAGACGGATTTCCGGCTGTTAAAGCTGGTCAAGCCTCAGGCGAAACAGCTTACCGTGGAGGACGTTCTGTCCCGCATTACCTTTACCACGGCTTATGATGACTTCGCACGCGTCCAGTTTGTTATTGAGAACGTGACGGAAGAATGGGAACTTAAGAAAACGGTATTTACGGAACTGTCCGGGGTGTGCGGCTTAGAGACCCTCTATGCGGTTAACACAAGCTGTATTTCCATTACGAAGGTCGGCTCGTTAATGCCAAGACCGGAGAATGTCATCGGTATGCATTTTATGAACCCCGTGCCGATGAAGGAACTGGTCGAAGTCATCCGGGGCGAGCATACATCGGACGAGACCGTCGCCGCCGGGGAGCAGTTTTTAAAATCATTCGATAAAGTCCCGGTAGTGGTTAACGATTTCCCCGGTTTCGTAACGAATCGGGTCCTTATGCTGACGATTAACGAATGCGTCTGGACGGTGCAGGACGGTGTCGCGGAGCCGAAAGATGTCGATAAGATTTTCCGGCTGGGCTTCGGCCACAAAATGGGGCCGCTTGCTACATGTGATCTGATCGGCCTGGACACCATTCTCAATTCGCTGCTGGTGCTGCAGGACAGCTACAAGGATCCGAAGTTTCGGCCCTGCCCGCTGCTCGTTAAGATGGTGGACGCCGGTTACCTGGGCAAAAAATCGGGAAAAGGATTTTTCGATTACAGCAAGTAGGGAGGGATAACGATGAACGGGGCAGCGGACAAGGTAAAGGAAGTCAAATGTGTAATCTGGGATCTGGACAACACGATGTGGGACGGCATTTTGCTGGAGTCCGACGAGGTTCAGTTAAAACCCCATATGCGAGAGCTTCTCGCGGAGCTGGATTCTCGCGGCATTCTGCAATCAATCGCAAGCCGCAATGATACGGTGCACGCGCTGGACAAGCTGAAGGAGTTCGGGATCGACACCTATTTTCTGTATCCCGAAATCAACTGGAATGCCAAATCAGCCTCGATCGACAAAATTCGATCGAACTTGAACATAGGGATGGACACCATTCTGTTTATCGACGATCAGCCCTTCGAACGGGATGAGGTGCTGAGCATCCATCCGGAGGTAGAGTGTCTGGATGTGACGCCTTACGAGACCCTGCTTCGTCACCCGCGTCTCAATCCGCGGTTCATTACGGAAGATTCCAGACGCCGGCGCGCCATGTATCTGGAAGATATGCTGCGCAAAAACGAAGAAGAATCGTTTGCGGGACCTCAAGAGGCGTTTCTAAGTTCCCTCGGCATGCGCTTTGTCATTAGCGAGGCCAGAGAGGAAGACTTGAAACGGGCGGAGGAACTGACCATCCGCACAAATCAGCTGAATGCGACGGGTTATACGTACAGCTATGAGGAACTGGACAGGATCAGACAGTCGGATAATCATATCCTGCTCGTGTGCGAATTGACGGATAAATACGGCTCTTACGGTAAGATCGGGCTTGCACTGATCGAATTGAAGGAAAGCTGCTGGCATATAAAAATGCTGCTAATGTCCTGCAGGGTGATGTCTCGCGGAGTCGGTACCGTCATGCTCACGTACATCATGCAGCAGGCGAAGAATGAAGGGAAAGTACTCCGGGCCGACTTTAAACAGACGGACCGCAATAAGATGATGTACGTCACCTACCGTTTTGCTAATTTCACGGAAATCTCCAATGACGGAGAAGGAAACATCCTGTTCGAGAACGATTTAAACCAAATTCAGCCGTTCCCGCCTTATATTGATGTGTTGGTAACGGTCGCCGGGAGAAAGGGGTAACTAGATGGAAATCAAACAAAAGATCCGCAGTTTTATTGAAAGCAATCTGGTTGTATTTGAGGACGAGGCCGTGTTCACGGACGATGATCATATTTTTCAAAAAGGCTTCGTCAACTCTCTGTTCGCCATGAAACTTCTCAGCTACATCGAACAAGAATTCGGATTCACGGTCAGCAATGAGGATTTGGATATCGCGAATTTCAGCACGCTTAACAACATCGTAAAGCTAATCGAAAAGCATAAGCAGGAGGCCTAAACGATGGTTGCACAGACATGCGAGTCCGCCCTCCAAATCATAGAGGAGGCCAAAATTTTTGCCGGCCGGGAAATCCGTCCGCTCGCGGGTGAAATCGATGTCAAAGGCGAGCTGCCCCGCAGCTTGATTAATAAAATGGGGCAATTGGGATATTTGGCGGCCAGCTGGCCGGAGGAATACGGCGGTCTGGGGCTTGATCCTGTGGCATACGGACTGTTCACGGAGCAGATCGGCAAAGCATGCTGCAACACGAGAGCGCTGATAACCGTTCAAACCTCGCTGCTCGGAGAGACTATGCTGCGATTCGGTACGGAGGCGCAGAAAAGATACTGGCTGCCGCAAATGGCGCGGGCGGAGAAGCTGGGCGCCTTCGCTTTATCGGAACCGAATGTGGGCTCGGATGCGAAAAACGTTCAGACCACCTACCGTAAAGAAGGAAGCCATTATATTCTGAATGGCACCAAAAAGTGGATTTCATTCGCTGCAATCGCCGATTTTTTCGTTGTGGTCGCAGCCGATGCGGACGGGTTCATCACCTCATTCATCGTCGAGCGTGAACGTGAAGGAGTGTATACAATCCCAATGTCCGGCATGCTCGGCAACCGGGCGGCTCATCTTGCGGAGATTGAGCTTAATGAAGTGAAAATCCCGGCGGAGAATGTGCTCGGCATCGTAGGCGGAGGCTTTACTTATATCGTATCCACCGCGCTTGATCACGGCAGATACAGCATCGCCTGGGCAGGTGCCGCCATTGCGGGCGAAGCCTTGGAAGCGATGGTAGCCTACTCGATATCGCGCTCCCAATTCGGAGAGAAACTGCACCAGTTCCAGCTCGTCAAAGGACTGATCGGGGACGCGGTCACCAAGGTTCATGCCGCGCGTGCGCTTTGTATCGCCGCGGGTGAATTGCGTAAAAACGGGGCGGCGGAAGCGGTTGACGAGACAGCGATCGCCAAATATTTTACATCGAAAGTTGCTGTCGAGATTACGAACGATACGGTGCAAGTTCATGGCGGCAACGGCTACCGCAGCGGCTACCCTGCCGAGCGGTTATTCCGGGAAGCCAAAGTACTGGAAATCATAGAAGGCACCAGCCAAATTCAGCAGCAGGTCATTTCTCAATACGGACTTCGCAAATATGCGGTAAAGAAGCGGGAGGAAGTTCGAATCGGAAAGGATGGGTGATAGCGTGAAGGAACCTCAAAAGCTGGATAAAAGCAACGTTGAAGATATTTTGGCACTCACTCCTATGCAGTCGGGGATGCTGCTTCAATACTTGAGAGATCCCGAAACTACGCAGTATGTAGAGATGATCGCGCTTGGCGTCAGCGGAGAGCTGGAGCTAACGTTGTTTGAACGGGCGTGGGCTTACGTTGTGCAGGCCAATGAGGCGCTGCGGTCCTTGTTCCGCTGGAAAGAGGTGAACCAGCCTGTTCAAATCGTACTGCGGGAACATCGTCCCGTTATTCGTTATGAGGACTATTCCGGCTATGGCGAGAATGTGCAGACCGGGCTGATTGAAGACCGGATTGCCGCCGACAAAAAGGAGAAGTTCACGCTGGATCAGGTGCCTTTCCGCCTGACGCTGTGCAAGCAGTCCGAGCGCCAACACACCCTGCTGATGAGCTTTCACCATATCTTGTTCGATGGCTGGAGCACGGGTATTCTGTTGAAGGAGTGGCGGAGCGCCTATTTGACGCTGGCGCAGGGGAAGGAACCGGAGCGGCAGGACAAGCCGCGCCTCAAGCAGTTTATCTCTTTGCTCCAGCAGCAGGACAAGCAAGCACAAGAGGACTACTGGAGCCGGTACTTGCATGACTTACAGAACCGGCCCATCGGTACAAGGAGCGCAATAGCTTCGGGAGCTCCCGATATGGCCTTATACACGGAAAAACGGAGCAGCACCTTCGCAGCCGGACTGCACCAGAGCGTCCGTTCCGCAGAAGTGACGCAGGCGGCTCTATTTTATACGGCGTGGGGTATTCTGCTTCAGCACTATACGAACAGTGACGACGTATTGTTTGGTACTACTGTGTCGGGACGCAATACGATTATTCCCGGGATGGAGCAGATGGTCGGCTTATTCATTAACACGCTGCCGTTTCGCATGACGGCGGGTCCGGATAAATTGTTACCCGGGCTCCTGGCCGAGGTGAATGCCTCTATTCAAGCAAGCGAAGAGCATGCGAACACTTCCTTAACGGATATCAAAACGTATGGAGGGCTCAGAGCCGAAGGAAACCCGTTCGATACCCTGGTAGTTGTGGAAAATTATCCGCTGGATGAAGTCGTTACGAGCACCGACGGACCGCTTGTCTTAGAACCTCATCATATCGAGGAAGAGACCGAGTTCGATTTGACACTGCGCATTACGGTGGCTGAGAAGCTGGAAATAACCTTCTCTTATAATAAGCAGGCGTATCCGGAAAATACGATCAAGAAACTGGCTCATCATTACCTCTACATTCTTGAACAAATCACCCAAGTCTCCACACAGGTTACCGCGTACCGGGAGACAAGGCTTAAGGATATCGGGATTCTTACCCACGAAGAGCGGGAGCAAATTCTGTTATTCAACCTGACAACTTCGAATTATCCCAGTGAGAAAAGTGTTCATGAGCTGTTCGAGGAACAAGCGCTGTTGTCTCCCGACAGTCTAGCTGTAACAGATGAGCGGCAGTCCTATACCTATCGCGAGCTGAACGAACAAGCTAACCGGATAGCCCGTACGCTGCAGGCGAAAGGCTTGGAAAGCGGCCAGGTTGTGGGATTGATGGCGAACAGATCCACCGAACTGATTGCCGGAATCTTCGGTGTTCTGAAAGCGGGAGGGGTCTATCTGCCGCTTGATTCCGCCCACCCTGCCGAAAGAATCGCTTATATGCTGTCCGACGGCGATGTGCGTGTGGTGCTCGCTTCACCGGGCCTTGAGGCATTGATACCGGAACATGCTCAGGTGCTGGAGCTGAATGAAGCATTGCTTCATCACGGCGAAGCATCCGAGCTGCCTCCGGCAGGCGGTCCGGAACATCCGGCATACGTCATGTACACATCCGGTTCGACAGGTAAGCCCAAAGGCGTCATTGTCGGGCACCGGGGAATCGTGAGGCTGGTCCGGAACACGAACTACGTCCAGTTCGAAGCGCATGACCGGGTCCTTCAGGCAGGAGCAATCGGCTTTGACGCACTGACGTTCGAGGTGTTCGGGGCGCTCTTGAACGGGGCCAGCCTGCATATTGCGGACAAGCATACCCTGCTGGACAATGCCCGACTGGATGCCTTTTTGCGTACGCGTGCCATATCGGGCGGACTGCTGACACCGGCATTATTCAATCAGTTGGCCCAGCAGCGTCCGGAGATGTTCGCCGGAATTCGCAATCTGGTCGTCGGCGGCGATGTACTCTCACCGAAACATATTGAGGCCGTCCGGCAAGCATGTCCCGGACTGACGATCTGGAACGCGTACGGTCCTACCGAAAACACGGTCATTTCAACCTGCTTCCGTATCGACCGCGAATTTAACGAGCATATTCCGATAGGTCGGCCTATCAGCAATTCTACGGCGTACATCGTCGACCGCTATGATAACCTGCTGCCGATAGGCATTCCCGGCGAACTGATCGTCGGGGGTGACGGTGTTGCGCTCGGCTACTTGAATCGTCCGGAGCTGACTGCCGAGAAATTTATACCGGATCCCTTCCGCTCAAGCGGGAATATTTACAAGACAGGCGATATGGCGCGCTGGCTGGAAGACGGAACCATCGAATATATGGGACGAATGGACCAGCAAGTAAAAATCCGCGGCCACCGCATCGAAACCGGTGAAATCGAGACGGTGCTCCTGCAGCACAAATCCGTGCAAGAAGCAGCGGTGACGGTGCAGCGACGGGGCGCCCAGACTGAGTTATGTGCCTATGTGGCTTCTTCTGAAACGGTGTCCGTATCTGACCTGCGGGCCTATCTTGCCGAAAAATTGCCCGATTACATGATTCCGACTCACATGGTCCGCCTGGAGCGGATACCGCTGACACCTAACGGAAAACTCGACCGCAAGGCACTGCCTGCTCTTGCGGAGGCTCCGCGCGATGTGAAGGAGGCGGCGATGCCGAGGACAGAGTTGGAGAATCGGATCGCAGACGCCTGGAAAGCCGTGCTTGAGCTGGATCGCATCGGGATCCACGACAAGTATTTTGAAGTAGGCGGCAATTCGATTAACCTCATCCAACTGCAGAGCAAGCTGCAAAGACAGCTTAAGCGCGAGATTCCGATCGTTACGCTGTTCCAATACCCGACCGTGTATGAACTGGCTGCGCATTTGGCAGGCGAAAGTGAAGCATCGGCAGATTCGAAGAGCGAGAGCGCAGCGTCCGGAAGGAAGCACGAGCAGACTTCCCCGGCGCAAACCGGGCGTGCGAAGCAAGAGAATGAAGGCAGCCGGGACATCGCGATTATCGGTTTGGCCGGAAGATTCCCAGGCGCACGAAACATCGGTGAGTTTTGGAACAATTTGCGGCAGGGCAAAGAGTCGATCTCGTTTTTTTCGGATGACGAACTGGCTGAGTATGGCTTTGACCGCGAGCTTATGAAGCGGCCGGAGTTTGTCAAAGCGAAGGGCGTGCTGGATGAGATGGACCATTTCGATCCGGCCTTCTTCGGCTATACTCCCGATCAGGCGGCGATTATGGATCCCCAAGTCCGGCTGCTGCACGAATGCGCGTGGCATACTTTGGAGGACGCGGGGTGCGACCCGCAGCGACATGCCGGGTCTATCGGGCTGTTTGCCGGGGTTACGAACAATTTCCACTGGCTGTCGCAGCTGTCTGACCGCCTGCACGGGAATTTGTCGGATATGTTTGAGGTCGATTCGCTGAACGATTCGTACACGGTCAGTACCCGTATTTCCCACAAGCTGAATTTAAAAGGTCCCGCGATCTCTTTGCAGACGGCATGTTCTACTTCACTGGTAGCCGTGCATTTGGCCTGCCAGTCTATTCTTAACGGAGATTGCGACATGGCTCTGGCCGGAGGCGCGTCCATCGTGCTCCCTCATAAATCGGGCTACCTTTACCAGGAAGGAATGGTTAAATCGCCGGACGGCCACTGCCGCACTTTCGATGCCAAGGCAAAGGGGACGATAGGCGGAGACGGCGTCGGATTCGTGGCGCTTAAATCGCTCGAAGCGGCTGTCGCAGACGGTGACCGGATTTATGCGGTAATCAAAGGCTCGGCCATCAACAACGACGGCAGCCGCAAGGTCGGTTTTACGGCGCCAAGCGTACAGGGCCAAGCGGATGTGATCGCCCGTGCTCAAGAAGCCGCGGGAGTTCCGGCCGAGAGTATCACCTACGTTGAAGCGCACGGATCGGGAACTACGCTTGGCGATCCCATTGAGATCGAAGCATTGACGAAGGCGTTCCTGACGGACAAGACCGCTTTTTGCCGCATAGGCTCCGTAAAAACGAATATAGGACATCTGGATGCCGCTGCCGGGGTAGCGGGATTGATCAAGACGGCACTGGCGCTTCATTATAGACAGCTTCCGCCCAGCCTCCATTATGAGACTCCGAATCCGAATATTGATTTCGCAAACAGTCCTTTCGTGGTTAACACCGCCCTGACCGACTGGCGCAGCGATGGCTATCCGCTTCGTGCGGGAGTCAGTTCTTTCGGAATAGGCGGGACGAATGCCCACGTCATCGTGGAAGAAGCTCCTGTACAGGAAGCTCCCGGGAAGGGCCGGGCCGATCAGGTGCTGCTATTGTCCGCTCAGACACCGGCTGCGCTCGATTCGATGACGGCCAATCTGGGCGTCTATCTCAAGGAGCATCCTTCGGCGAATCTGGCCGACATTGCTTACACGCTGCAGACCGGCCGGCGTCCTTTCAAATACCGGCGTATGCTTTCCTGCAGCACGGTTGAGGAAGCGGCCGCGGCACTGATACCTGCCGCTGACAGGGCAAGCTTCGATACACGGAAAGTAATCTCCGGCACGGCCGCGGAGGAGCGCGGTTCAATCGTGTTCTTGTTCTCCGGGCAAGGATCGCAATATATCAACATGGGGAAGGGATTGTACGAAACCGAGCCCGTGTTCCGGGAAGAGATGAACCGCTGCTTCCGTCTGTATCTCGAGATTACCGGCACGGATATGAAGAAAACGCTCTACCCGGACGCCCAAGGGGAGACGACGGCAGCAGCCCTTGCATTGAATCAGACCAAACATATCCAGCCTGCCATGCTTATGCTCGAATACGCGCTCGCGCGTCTTCTCCTGTCATGGGGAGTGAAGCCGGATGCGATGATAGGTTACAGCTTCGGAGAATATACGGCCGCCTGCCTCGCCGGCGTTTTGTCACTGGAAGAGGCGATGCGGCTCATCATACTGCGCGGAGAGCTTATGCAGCAGGTACCGCCGGGCGGGATGCTCAGCGTGCCGCTTCCCGAGCAAGATATCAAACCTCTTCTTAGCGGCTCCCTGTCACTGGCCGTCGTCAACGGGCCATCCTGCATTGTATCCGGTCCTGATGAAGAAATTGCCGCATTTGAACAGCGAATGAAGGCAAGCAAATATGTTTGTATGAGATTGCCGGTGTCCACGGCTGCTCATTCTTCGCTTCTTCACGAGGTGGCGGAGCCATTCGCCGAAGCCGTCCGGAAGGTCTCTTTGAATCCGCCCCAAATACCGTATGTCTCCACAACGACGGGCAATTGGATAACGGATGAAGAAGCGACGGACCCTGGCTATTGGACCCGGCACATGACGGATACGGTACGTTTTGCGGATGGTATTAAGCGGCTTGTAGAGCAGCAGGGCAGGCTGTTCGTGGAAATCGGCCCCGGCCAGGATTTAACACTCCTGGCGCGCCGCTATATCGATACGGAGCGCGGACAGCAGGCATTCAACCTGATGCGGCCCGAGCAGAACAGTATACCGGACACCTCCCTGCTCGTGAACCGGATCGGAAGATTGTGGCTCTACGGCCAGTCCGTCGATTGGAGAGCCTTTCATGGAGAAGAACCGCGGCCGCGTGTCTCTCTGCCTGCTTATCCGTTTGCAAGACAGCGCTATTGGATCGAGTCTGCTGCTGGTATTTCACTGCCGGCGGGCAGCCCTGCGAGCAAGATTCAGGGCGCGGGCGGCAAAGTGGCCAAGCAGCCCGACATGTCCGACTGGTTCTATGTTCCGACCTGGAAAAAAGAGCAGCTGCTTCCTGGCTCCGCCAGCATCAACGCTAACCTTGCCGGTAATTGGCTTGTATTCGCCGACGAAAACGGCTTGGCCGCCGATATTATCCAATCACTTGCCAAATGCGGAGGCCAAATCGTTGTAGTTACCGCGGGCGAGCACTACGAACAGATCGCAGCTCGTCAATATACACTGAACCCGAAAAGTGAAGATCATTATATTAAGCTTTTTACGGATCTGAAAGCTGGGGGAATCCTTCCTGACCTGCTGCTTCATGCTTGGGGAATTTCCGCCCCATCCTCCCGTGACAGCGGTGAGGCTTGGCTGAGGGCCACACAGGAACGCGGATACTATAGCTTGTTATACACGGGAAAAGCGCTGAAAAAGCAAGCTTCGGGGCACGAAGTACGCATGTGGGTGCTGACGGATAATATGCAAGCTGTCGCCGGCGAATCTGTCCTGTATCCGGAGAAGGCGACTGTACTTGGACCGTGCCGGATAATTCCGCAGGAATTGCCGCACGTTCATTGTCACAGCATCGATCTTAACCTGCCGAAAGCGGGAAGCTGGCAGAGAGATAGACTGATCCGCCGTCTGCTCGACGAATTTGGCGCTGCCCGGTTCGAATTGGCGGCTGCTTATCGAGACAACGAACGCTGGGTACTCGGCTATGAACCGGTTAAGGTTGCAGAACCCGAAGCGGAAGCACCGCGGCTCCGTCAAGGCGGCGTCTATTTGATCACAGGCGGATTGGGATATATCGGTCAAGTCCTTGCCGGTCATCTGGCACGAAGCGTACGGGCGAAACTTGTCTTTACCAGCCGCTCGCCATTTCCGCCCCATGAACAATGGGAGCAGTGGCTCGCCGAACACGGCCCGGAGAATACCGTCAGTGTTCAGATCGGCAAGCTGCAGCAGCTCCAATCTCAGGGAGCCGAAGTGCTTGTATTTACGGCAAATTCGTCAGATCAAGAGCAAATGAAGGAGGCTATCCGGCAAACCGAGGCGGCGTTCGGTCCATTGAACGGGGTTATTCACACGGCCGGTATGACAGGCGAAGCGGCGTTCAGGATGCTGGAAGAGACAGACGAAGAATTAAGCGAGCAGCATTTCCAAGCAAAACTATATGGACTCCTGGTTCTAGATCAAGTGCTCGCTGACAAGGAGCTTGATTTCTGCCTGCTGGCTTCATCGCTGTCTCCGATGCTCGGCGGATTAGGCTTTACCGCCTACTCGGCAGCGAACCATTTTATGGACGCCTATGTACACGTACGCAACCGCCGTATGCCTGCGGCTTGGACCAGTATCAACTGGGACGGTTGGCAGCTGGAGAAAGAGCAGACAATTCATGGGCAGGCGGGCACTTCGATATCCGAGCTGCTCATTGCGCCGGAAGAGGGGACCGAGCTGCTGAGGCGCGTGCTGTCGGTCCGGGAAGCGAGCCAGATCGTCCTGTCGACCGGCAGCCTGCAGGACCGGATCGACAAGTGGGTGAAACGAACGGCTCAGGAAGAGGCAACTCTGCCCCAAGGAGACGGCAGCTTCTACACCCGCCCTGCGCTCTCCGGCGAATATATCGCTCCCGCAACGGAATCCGAACGCAAGCTTTGCGGGATGTGGGAGCAGCTTTTCCGGATTGAGAAGATCGGGGTGCAGGATGATTTCTTCGAACTGGGCGGAGATTCGCTCAAGGCGATTACCGTCGTAACCGGGATTCATAAAGAATTGAAGGTGGAAATCAGCCTGCCCGTCTTTTTCAATATGCCGAACATCCGGCAGCTTGCCGCACATATCGATGAGGCGGAACAAAGTGCCTACCACGAGATTGAAAAGGCTCCCTCCCGCGAATATTACGAGCTGTCCTCCGCGCAGAAGCGTCTCTATTTGATCCAGCAGATGGAGAAGGGACATACGGGATATAACGAAATTGTCGCAGGCATTCTGAAAGGCAAACTGGACAAGGCCCGATTGGAAGCGGTACTCAGGCAGCTGATAGAGCGTCATGAAAGCTTGCGAACTTCATTCGAACTGGTTAACGGCCTGCCCATGCAGAAAATAAGTGAAACCGTCGAGTTCGAAGTTGAATACGCGGATTTCAGCGGCGAAATTGAGCCGGGCGAATCCGACGCCGGACTATTAGAGGAAGAAGGGGAAACCGCCGGGAAAATCCGCGAAGCCGTGGCGAAGTTCGTGCGTCCCTTTGATTTGACCCGGGCGCCTTTGATGCGTGCCGGACTCATCAAGCTTGAGGATGAACGGCACGTGCTGATGGTGGATCTTCATCATATCGTGTCGGACGGTTTATCACAGGACATATTCGTTAACGATTTTATGGCCCTGTATGCCGGCCGTGAATTGCCCGGGCTTGCGCTGCAATACAAGGATTTTTCAGAATGGCAGAACCGGATGAAGGAAACGGAGGAGCAGCAGCGCCAGGGGGCATTTTGGCTAAATCAACTGCGGGACGTTCCCCGGTTAGCCTTGCGGACGGATTATCCGCGCTCCGAGACAAGAAATTTCGCCGGCAGCCGAGTTCCCTATGATCTGACTACGGAGCAGACGCAAGCTCTAAAATCACTCTGCCTGAAGGAAGATGTGACCTTATTCATGGCGCTGCTTGCCGTTTTCAACCTGCTTCTCGCCAAAGTTTGTGCCCAGCAGGACATCGTGGTGGGAACTCCGATTATCGGCCGCAAACAGCCGTCTCTGCAGCTTATTATCGGCAAATTCGTCAACATGCTTCCGCTGCGAAATCAATTGGATGAAGAAATGAGCTTCAGCGAACTTCTCCAGGCAGTGAGAGCCACGACTCTGGATGCCTTTGCCAATCAGGATTATCAGTTTGAAGAAATGGTTCAGCAATTAGGACAGGATCGTGATTTGGGCCGCAATCCGGTATTTGATGTTGTATTCGCGCTCCAGAACATGCAGAACCCTGAGATGAGCATTCCCGGTCTGAAAATGGAACCGTTCCCGTTCGTTCACGACGCCTCTCATTTTGATTTGTCTCTGATTGCGGAGGAGGACGGTGAGAAGCTGTCCTTCAAGTTCGAATACAGCACCCGCTTATTCCTGAGGGACACGATTGTGCGTTTTGCAGGTTATATGCAGGATATTATATCCGGTGTTCTGGCAAATCCGGACAAAAAGCTGAAGGACATTACGATTGCTCATCATCTAGCCGAGCCTGAACCTGTCTATCTTGCCGGAGCCCGGGGGGAATTCGGACTATGAGCGGATCCGGGGGAAGAAAGGGAGGAATAGGGATGGAGCCTGAAAAAAATCGTTTGGACCGGCTGGCAGTGGCAGCTTCTCAAAAGAGCAAGGAACGGGATTACTGGCTGTCCGCATTGTCCGGAGAATATGACAAGAGCGGTTTTCCCTGCGAATATTCGCGCGGAACAGGAGTGACGGTGGAAGAAGCTTCGTTCTCCATTCCGCAGGAGCTGGCGGACCGCCTGCTCCAAGTCAGCAACGGATCGGATTCAAAGCTTCATGTCGTGTTATCGGCCGTACTCGCCGTTTTGCTGGCCAAATTGTCCAATCGCAGTGTCGTTACGCTGGGGACTCCGATTTATAAGCAGAAGGATGAGGCGGAATTTATCAATACCGTGCTGCCTTTGCGGATCAAGGTCGATCACTCGCTTTCGTTCAGACAGTGTCTGCTTCACACGCAGGACACGGTTGTCGCAGCCGTGGATCATCAGAGTTATCCGATGGAAATGGTAGCGGAACAATTGGCGCTTCAGACGGACGATCCCATCGCACATCCATTGTTCGAGGCGGCCTTGCTCCTCGACAGCATTCACGAAGAGCGTTATTTCAGGAATGTGAAATGGACTACACTGTTTTCTTTTCAAAAGAAGCAGGACCGCATTAGCGGTACGGTTCAATATAACGCGCAGCTCTACCGCAGCGGCACAATAAATAATCTCATTTCACGTTACACGCTTCTGCTGCGGGAAACACTCGCGAATCCGGATCTTCCGCTGAAGGGCATCGACATCCTGCTGCCGGGGGAGAGAGAGGATTTGCTCGGCCCGCTGGCCGGCAGCCCGGCAAAATTTCCTGAACGTAAGACCGTACAGCAATTGTTTGAAGAACAGGCGGCACGCACTCCGCATGCGCCTGCCATCGTTAACCGGGAGCGGCAAATGACGTATCGCGAGCTGAATGAAAAGGCCAACCAGCTTGCCCGGATCCTGCGGACGGAAGGAATCGGAGCGGGCGGCATCGTGGGATTGCTGTTTGCGCCTTCCGCCGACATGATGCTCGGTATGATGGCCGTCCTTAAAGCCGGGGGCGCTTTCCTGCCGATAGATCCGGATTATCCCGACGAGCGCCTGACGTACATGCTGGAAGACAGCCGCGCACAAGTGGTGCTGACACAACAGGCTTTTACCGGCAGAACGGCAGGCCGCAAGACGCTGTGTCTGGATGATGAAAAGTTATTTGCCGGCGAGGCAGGTGATTTGGCGACGGAAAGCACAGCGGATGATCTGGCCTATGTTATTTATACATCCGGGTCAACAGGACGGCCGAAAGGCGTCATGATTGAACAGCGTTCGCTAGTCAACCTGGCCTTCTGGCACAATCGCGCTTTTGGTGTAACTGCGTCGGACCGCAGCATGAAGTACGCCGGTTTCGGATTTGACGCTTCGGTGTGGGAAGTGTTCCCCTATCTGCTTGCAGGGGCATGCATTTATGTCGTACCTGCCGAGATCAGACTGGACGCAAAAAAACTGGATGACTTTTTCACAGAGAACGGGATTACCATTGCCTTCCTGCCGACATTAATGTGCGAGCAGTTTATGGATATGCCAGACCGGGAACAGACCCCGCTGCGGATCTTGTTAACGGGCGGCGACCGTTTGAAGCGCTATAAGCCCGGCCGCTACCGGTTGTTCAACAATTACGGACCTACCGAGAATACGGTCGTGACCACGTTCACCGAAATTAAACCGGGTAACGGAAGCCTTCCGATAGGCCGTCCGGTCGATAATGTCCAGGTTTATATTTTGGACGATAATTTGCGGCTGCTGCCACAGGGAGTGCCCGGCCAAATATGCGTTGCGGGTACGGGTCTGGCTCGCGGTTATCTTGGCCGGCCGGATCTGACGGAGGAAAAATTCGTGCCTCACCCGTTCGCTCCCGGAGAGCGGCTGTATTTGACGGGTGATCTGGGACGCTGGCTTCAAGACGGAACGCTGGAGTACTTGGGCCGTCGGGATGACCAGGTCAAAGTACGGGGATATCGCATAGAGCCTGGCGAAATCGAAGCCCTGCTGCGGCGTCACGAAGAAATTCGCGAAGCTGTAATCCACATCAGGGAAGATGAGAGCGGACAGAACATTTTGTGCGCGTATTATACCGGGCCGGATGATCTTTCCGCCGCTAAACTTCGGGAGCATCTATCCGGGGAGCTGCCCGCTTATATGATTCCGGCCTATTTTGTTCACTTGAACCGGCTTCCCGTAACGGCAAACGGCAAACTGGACAGGAAAGCTTTACCCGATCCGAAAGCATATGTTCATACCGGCAAGGAATACGTGGCGCCACAGGGTAAAACGGAGAACACACTCGTCCGGATCTGGGCCGAGGTTTTGGTGGTCGGCGAAGACAAAATCGGGGTCCAAGATACGTTTTTCGACCTGGGAGGCAACTCGTTCCAGCTGGTCCAGGTAGTCAATATGCTGAAGGAAACCTTCGGGCATGACATTCCGGTACCCGTCATGTTCCAGTACACTACGGTTTCGGCGCTCAGCGGCTATTTGCAGCAGATGGACAAAGGCGAGGCTCCTATGCCTCAAGATATGGCCGACAATGAGGAGATGGATGCGGGATTCGAGACCATGGAACAGACGATGCTGATTTTGGAGGGGGCGCATGATGACTAAAAGCGGACAAACACAAGCGGCCACCGGGCTGGAAATCGCTGTGATCGGTATGGCCGGACGATTTCCCGAAGCGCGAAATATAGAAGAGTACTGGGATAACCTGAGAAACGGCAAGGAATCGATTCACTTTTTCTCCGACAGCGAACTTGAGGCCGCTGGAATCGACCCCGAACTGATTCAGAACTCCAGGTATGTGAGAGCAAAAGGGCTCGTACCCGATGCGGAATGGTTTGATTCCGATTTTTTCGATTATTCGCCGCGCGAGGCCGAAGTCATTGATCCGCAGCTGCGGATCTTCCATGAGTGCGCCTGGGAAGCACTGGAGCACGCAGGCTACGATACGGAGCAGACAAGCGGCGCCGTCGGTCTGTATGCGGGAGCATCTTCGAGTATTTATTGGCAGCTGGTAGCTATGCTTTCGCGCAGCGAGAGCACAGCCGAGCAGTTCGCCGCACTGGCTTTGTCGGATAAAGATTTCTTGAGCACGCGAATTTCCCACAAGCTGAATTTAAAAGGCACGAGCGTGAGCGTCGACTCGGCTTGCTCCACCTCCCTGTTGGCCATTCATCTGGCCTGCCGGGCGCTGCTTACGGGTGAATGCAGGATAGCCCTAGCCGGCGGGGTTACCGTAACGGTACCCCGGACGGAAGGCTATTTATACGAGGAAGGGATGGTCAGCTCGCCGGACGGCCATTGCCGCGCTTTCGATTCCAATGCCAAGGGAACCGTGGGCGGCGAAGGGGCGGGGGTCGTGGTGCTGAAGCCGCTTAAGCAGGCATTAGCCGACGGAGACGCTGTTTATGCCGTCATTAAGGGCTCGGCGGCGAACAATGACGGTACGCGTAAAATGGGATACTCCGCTCCCAGTGTAGAGGGGCAGGCGGAGGTAATCCGGGCGGCGCAGCGGATGAGCCGGGTCGCTCCGGAGAGTATCAGCTATATCGAAGCGCACGGAACCGGTACGACGCTGGGCGATCCGGTCGAGATCAAAGCGCTTAAGCTGGCTTTCCAGACGGACAAGACAGGGTTATGCCGGATCGGCTCCGTCAAGACGAACATCGGCCACTTAAACAGCGCCGCCGGAGTTGCGGCGTTCATCAAAACGGTGCTGGCCCTTATGCACAAGCAGCTTCCGCCAAGCTTACATTTCGAGAAGCCTAATCCCAAAATCGATTTTGCCGGCAGTCCGTTTATCGTCAATACGGAACTCACGGACTGGACGAACGAGTTTCATCCGCTAAGAGCCGGAGTGAGCTCGTTCGGCATCGGCGGAACCAATGTGCATGTGGTACTTGAAGAAGCGCCTCCGCCGGCGGAAGAGACCAAAGGCAGAGACGCACAGCTGCTCCTTTTATCCGCAAAGACGGAATCGGGACTTGAACAGGCTACGGCACGTTTCCGCGAATATTTGCGGGCCAATCCCGGCCTGTCTCTACCCGATGCGGCCTATACGCTGCAGATCGGGCGCAGGGCATTCAAGCATAGACGCATGCTGGTAAGTTCTTCGGCGGAGGAAGCCATGGAACTGCTGGACAGCCTGCCTCCTGATCGGGTTTACAACCGTGTCGGCGGAAATGAACAGCCCAGGCTCGTGTTTATGTTCCCTGGTCAGGGCGCGCAGTATGTCAATATGGGACTGGATTTGTACAACCGTGAGCCCCAATTCCGGGAAGCGGCCGACCGTTGCTTTGAGATAGTCCGTCCGTTGATGGACGTTGATTTAAAAGATTTGATGTATCCCGCCCCCGCCGCAAGCGAAGCGGCCGTTGATCATCATGATCGTTTAAAACAGACGGATGTGACACAACCGATCCTGTTTATATTCTCCTACGCGCTGGCAAATCTGCTGATCGGATGGGGGCTGAAGCCCGCCTCCATGATCGGACACAGTGTCGGAGAATATGTGGCCGCTTGTTTGGCAGGAGTCATGACCGTAGAAGAAGCGCTGGAGCTGGTCGTGCTGCGCGGCAAGCTTATGCACAATCTGCCGGGGGGAGCGATGTTAAGTGTACCCTTACCTGAGCAGGAACTCTTGCCGTTCATGAACGAAGGCTTATCGCTTGCGGCCGTTAACGGTCCGGCGATGTGCGTCGTATCGGGATCTTACGAGGCGATAGATCTTTTGGAAGAAAAGCTGACCCGGAAAGGGCAGGCCTGCACAAGGCTGCATACGTCACATGCCTTTCACTCCCTCATGATGGAACCGGCAATGGAGCCGTTTCGCCTGAAGTTGAGAGGGATGAAGCTGCAGGCCGCGGACATACCCTATGTTTCAAATGTAAGTGGAGGCTGGATCACGAAGGAAGAAACAACCGATCCCGATTACTGGGTCCGTCATTTACGCGGCACCGTCCGCTTTGCCGACGGTCTCCGCGAGCTGCTGCATGACGACAAGGCCGTGTTTGTGGAAGTCGGTCCCGGCAACACATTAAGCGCATTCGTGCGCCGGCATCCGGATAAGCAGGAACGGCACGCCGTCGTCAATCTTGTCCGGCATGTGAAGGAGCAGGTACGGGATGACTATTATTTGCAGCAGCAGGTGGGACGCTTGTGGCTGGAAGGCGCCCGGCCCGATTGGAAGGCATTCCATGCGAACGAAAAGCGCCGGCGCACAGCTTTACCGACGTATCCGTTTGAGGGTCGGCGGTACTGGGTCGATCCGCCTTTTGATACGGATGTTCTAAAGCAAGGACTTGTCCGCAAGCAAACGAAGGAACCTACATCCCAAAACGCTGCCGGTCCGGTTAAAAAGAACGACCCGCGGGAGTGGCTGTACACGCCGGTCTGGGAACGTTCCCTGTTGAATGAAGCGGCGGGTGCGGCAGCGGGCATAAACGCAAAAAGCACCTGGCTTGTTTTTACGCCGGAGCAAGGAACAGGTTCCCGGCTGGCAGCCCGGTTGCAGCAAGACGGTCATCGCGTCGTTTCGGTTTATCCGTCGAATACGTTTGCTCGGCAGAATGATCATGCGTACGGGATCGATCCGGAGCAGGGAGAGCATTATACCCGGCTGCTGCAGAGTATGAAGGAAGCCGGCACAATGCCGGAGCGTATTGTTCATGCCTGGCTGACCGGGGAGAGCGAACACACCGAAGGGTGGACCGCTTCCCGCAGCGCAAGGGCACTCGATAAGGGTTATCTAAGCCTTATTGCACTTGCTCAGGCGATCGGGGCTTGCGGACTGCAGGAGGAGCTGCAGCTTACGGTCATAACGACGGGAATGCAAGAAGTGACAGGATCTGAGCGGGTGCAGCCGGAACAAGCAGCGGCGCTTGGGGCATGTCTGGTTATTCCGCAGGAATACGGCAATGTGCGCTGCCGAACCATCGATATTGCGGATTCGCCGGAGCAGAAGGATTCAGAACATCGGCAGCAAGCGCTATTGAGCCGGTTACAAGCCGAATTAACCGCTTTTTCCGCGGACATTTTCGTGGCGTATCGCGGTCCGAACCGCTGGGTACAGACCTACGTTCCAATTCCGTCCCCCATCGCTGTCGAAGAGAATCCCGGCCTCAGGGAAGAAGGCGTATACCTAATAACCGGAGGCTTGGGCGGTATAGGAATGACCTTGGCCGAGCATTTGGCAAAGAGCGTGAGAGCCAAGCTCATCCTTGTCAGCCGATCGGGGATTGGTGATGAAGCGGATTGGCGCCACAAGGCCGAACATACGACCGACGAAACTCAGGCGTTTCAACTGCAAAAGCTCAAGGAGCTGGAGCAGTATGGTGCCGAGGTGCTGATCTGCAAAGCGGATGTAAGCGACGAGCAGCAAATGGAACAGGCCGTAGCCCGGGCGATCGACCGCTTCGGAACGATCCACGGCGTTATTCACGCGGCCGGCACGCCCGACGGGGCGCTCATCCAGCGGCGCACCCGGGAGATTGAAGAACGTGCATTGGCGGCCAAGGTGAGCGGCACGCGTGTCCTTGAGCGAGTGCTCGCGGGAAGGAAGCTGGACTTCCTTGTATTGTGTTCTTCTCTCACCAGCGTGCTGGGCGCTTTGGGCCAAGCGGGGTACTGCGCGGCCAATGCGTTCCTCGATGCTTACGCCTACCGCAAACGAGCGCTGGACGATACGCACGTGGTCGCGATTGATTGGGACGGGTGGCAGACCGTCGGAATGGCCGCTGCGGCAGAGCAGGAAGTGGCCGTTGCTGCGGTACAAGCGGGAGTGTCGGCACAAGGCCCAGACAAGCGGACCCGGCTGTTACCGGAAGAAGGAATCGCCGTGTTCCGGCATGCACTGGCCAGTGGTCTGCCCCAGGTAACGGTATCGACGACGGATTTGAGTTTGCGGTTGCATGCCGCCCGCACTTCATCCTTGCAATCCCTGGTGGACGGGGAGAAGAGCGGCATATCCCGCGCAGCGGCACGTTCCGGCGTCAGCAAGCCGTTTGCACCTTCGGAGGACGAACTGGAGCAGACTCTAACGGAGCTATGGCGTGACTATCTGGGTATCGATCATGTCGGCCTGCATGATAATTTCTTCGAGCTGGGAGCTACCTCACTCGATATTATTCAAATGAACTCCAAGCTCCAACGTTCACTCCAGCAGGAAGTGTCTGTGGTTGACATGTTCAGCCATCCGACGATTTATGCACTCGCCGGGCTGCTGAGAAGAGCGCAATCGGGAACCGCTCAGGGGCAAGAAACGGCGGACCGCACTGAACTGATACAGGACGGAAAGAACAGGCTGCAGAAGCGGCTGCAAAAAAGGAATAGAACGTGAAGGAGGTGGCAGGATGAGTGCCGAGAACGAAAAGTACGGTGAAACCGGGTTGGAAATTGCCGTTATCGGAATGGCAGGAAGATTTCCGGGTGCGAAGAACCTCTCGGAATTTTGGGAAAACTTGCGTACCGGCAAGGAGTCGGTCACTTTTTTTACGGACGAAGAACTGGAGAAGGCGGGAATAGCCCCGGAGATACTTAAGCACCCCCAGTATGTAAAAGCAAAGTCCCAGATCGAGGACGTGGAGTCGTTCGATGCGCCGTTTTTTGAATACACGCCGCGAGAGGCTGAGCTAATCGATCCTCAGTTCCGTCTGTTCCACGAATGCGCTTGGGAAGCGCTTGAGAATGCGGGACATCCTCCCGAAACCGAGGATCAGTTAATCGGGGTATATGCGGGCGCTTCTCCCAATACCTATTGGGTCGCAAGCCAAGTTATGAATGCCGCACATGCCAGTGATCATTTTCAAATTCTGCAATTGAATAATCCTTCGTTTACGACGCGAATTTCATATAAGCTCAATCTGAAAGGCCCGAGCGTAAGCGTGCAAACGGCTTGCTCCACCTCTCTTGTATCCATCCATCTGGCTTGCCAGGGATTGCTGGCGGGGGAGTGCGATCTTGCTTTGGCCGGAGGGGTTTCGATCAATTTGCCCCGCACAGCCGGCTATCTTTACCAGGAAGGAATGATCCAATCTCCCGACGGCCACTGCCGGCCTTTTGACGAAGGCGCAAGCGGCACTTTGTTCGGCGACGGAATCGGAATCGTCGTGCTCAAACGGCTCGCGGACGCCGTTAAAGACGGTGATACTATTCAAGCCGTTATCAAAGGCTCGGCGGTTAACAATGACGGCAGCCGGAAAGTAGGGTACACGGCGCCAAGTACGAACGGCCAGGTGGAAGTCATCCGCGCGGCCCATCAGATGGCGGAAGTTCAGCCGGAAAGTATCGGATACATTGAGGCCCATGGAACCGGGACTGTACTGGGAGACCCGATCGAAGTGGAAGCTCTCCAGGCTGCTTTTGCCACGGATAAAAAGGGCTTTTGCAAAATCGGCTCGCTCAAATCCAATATCGGTCATCTGGACGCCGCGGCAGGAGTCGCGGGCTTCATCAAGGCCGTATTGGCGCTTAAGCATCAGCAGATCCCGCCCAGCCTTCATTTTCATAATCCGAATCCCAAAATCGATTTTGAAAACTCGCCCTTCAAAGTCAATTCGGAGCTTAGCGATTGGAAAAGAGAGGAAGGACCTCTGCGAGCAGGAGTCAGTTCTTTCGGGATCGGGGGTACGAATGCCCACGTCATTCTGGAGGAGGCTCCGATTGGCGAGGCAAGTTCGGCGGGACGCGATCTGAAACTGCTCGTGCTCTCTGCCCGGACAGAGGAAGGACTGGAACGGGCGACTCGCAATCTCGGCGAGTTTCTGCGGACTTGTTCCGAAGCCGACTTGGCCGATGCGGCGTACACGCTGCAGACAGGCCGCAAACGGTTCCGCCACCGCAGAACACTGGTCTGCTCCGATGTCCGTGAAGCTTTGGAGCGTCTGGATGCTCCCGACGAAGGCAAACTGCAAACGGGGGAGTCGGAGAGGGATCAGACCCGCGTTGTTTTCCTCTTCCCTGGGCAGGGTTCGCAGTATGTGAGCATGGGAGCCGATTTATACCGCAAGGAACCTTTATTCCGGTCGGAAATGGACCGCTGCTGCGAGATCATTGCGGCAGAGGGCGGCGTCGATCCGCGAAATGTGCTGTACCGTGGTCCGGACAGTGCGACGGCGGCCGATGGGATCAACCGGACGGAAGCGGCGCAGCCGGCATTGTTCGCGTTCGAATATTCGCTCGCGCAGCTCCTGATGTCATGGGGCGTGGAGCCGGATGCAATGATCGGGCACAGTATCGGAGAGTATACGGCCGCGTGCCTGTCGGGTGTTCTGTCCCTTAAGGACGCGCTGAGGCTCGTCACACTGCGCGGCAAGCTTATGCAAAGCCTGCCGGCCGGAGAGATGCTGAGCGTCTCCCTTGCCGAGGAGAGTTTATTAGAGCTTCTTCCGGAGGAACTGGCGCTTGCCGCCGTTAACGGACCCGGGCTCTGCGTCGTTTCCGGCCCGCATGCGGCTATCGCTTCCTTTGAAACCAAGCTTACCGGGCTGCAAATCGCGCACCGAAAGCTTCATACGTCGCATGCGTTTCACTCGGCCATGATGGAGCCGATATTGGAGACGTTTGCGGACAAAGTCAGGCAAGCCGGCCTATCCGCCCCGTTAATTCCGTATGTGTCCAATGTTACGGGAACATGGATAACGCCGGAAGATGCCGCCGATCCCGCCTATTGGAGCAGGCATTTGCGGGAAACGGTGCGGTTTGCAAGCGGGGCGGCCGAGCTGCTTAAGGAGAAGCAGGCCGTATTTTTAGAAATCGGGCCAGGCAACGTTCTCAGCAGCTTCATCCGTAAACAACAGGGGATGGACACGGATCGCAAACATGAAGTGCTGCATCTGGTCCGTCACCCGCACGAACAGGCCGCTGACGATGCTTTCTTACTGGAGAAGATAGGCAAACTGTGGATCGCGGGCGCGCAGATCGATTGGAAAGGGTTTTACGGCTCGGAACGCCGCCGGAGGATTGCACTGCCGACTTATCCGTTTGAACGCCGGCGGTATTCCGTAGAGGGCACACAATTGTCATTGGGAGGCATGCACGAAAAAACCGCCCGGCCGAGGACGGCCCCTCCCGCAGCGGAGACGGGAAGCGAGACCGTTAAACCGACCCAAGCAGCCGACCGTATACGGTCTGCATCCTCTCTAGAACAGACGGTTGCGGATCTTATCCAGAGTCATTTCGGATTCGCGCAGCTTGGGATAAACGACAACTTTTTTGAAATCGGGGCAAGTTCGCTCGATATTTCCCAGCTGGCCGATAAGCTTGCGGGAGTGCTGGGAAGGGAAGTGCCTGTGGTTACCTTCTATTCCTATCCCACTGTCCGAACCCTGGCGGCATTCTTCCATGAAAGCGGGCAGGAATGGTCAGCGTCGGCCGGGACGGCTGTCGAAGACGAAACAGAACGCCGGAATGTCATTCACGAAGGAATCGCGCGTTCCGAGCGAATGCGGATCCTATCGGCCCAAGACAGGAATCTGCCGGGAGGACGGGAACAAGCGGAGCGTGAAGCCTCGGGAGAGAACGGACTTGAGATAGCGGTCATAGGTATGGCCGCCAGATTTCCGGGTGCGGACAGCATCGGACAGTTCTGGAACAATTTGCGCGACGGCGTCGAGTCGATAACGTTCTTCACGGACGAAGAGCTGGTACAGGCAGGCGTTGATCCGCAGCTTGTATCCCATCCTTCCTATGTAAAAGCCAAAGGCGCTTTGAACGGGATCGATCAGTTTGATGCCGCGTTTTTCGGTTATTCACCCCGGGAAGCGCAGCTGATGGACCCGCAGCTGCGGCTGTTCCACGAATGCGCATGGGAAGCGATCGAATCCGCCGCCTACAATCCCGACACTTACCCGGGACTTATCGGCGTTTATGCGGGCGCGACTCCGAATCTGGAGTGGGTTTCCCGCTTTGCGCCCGCCTTGGGCGGAACGGAACGATTCAGCGCTATGCTTCTTAACGACAGGGAATTCTTCAGCACCCAGCTGTCGTATAAACTCAATCTCCGGGGCCCCAGCATTTCGATGCAGACCGCTTGCTCCACATCCCTGGTTAATATCGTTCTGGCCTCGCAAGGTTTATTGGCGGGCGCGTGCGACATTGCACTGGCCGGGGGCTCTACCGTCAGCGTACCCGACAAATCCGGATACTTGTTTGAAGACGGTATGATTCAGTCACCGGACGGACATTGCCGGGCGTTCGACGAGCAGGCGGCAGGAACCGTTTTCGGTGACGGAGTAGGTGTCGTCGTTCTGAAACGGCTGAGCGATGCCATTGCGGACGGTGATGTCATCCACGCCGTTATCAAAGGTTTCGGCTTGAACAATGACGGCACCCGCAAGGTAGGCTTTACCGCTCCGAGTACGAAGGGGCAGGCCGAAGTCATTCGTGCCGCCCATCGCATGTCGGGTGTGGACCCGGAAAGCATCACGTATGTAGAGGCGCACGGAACAGGCACAAGCATGGGGGACCCGATTGAGATTGAAGCTTTGAAGGAAGCTTTCGGCACCGATAAAAAGGGATTTTGCCGGATCGGATCCGTCAAGACGAACGTCGGCCATCTCAACAGTGCAGCCGGAGTGGCCGGGTTCATCAAAACGGTACTGGCGCTCAAAGAGAAGCAAATTCCGCCGAGCCTGCATTATGAACGGGGAAATCCCAAGATTGATTTCGCCAACAGCCCTTTCGTCGTCAATACCGAACTTGTGCCTTGGGAAAGCAGCATGCATCCTCTGCGCTCCGGAGTCAGCTCATTTGGCATCGGCGGCACGAATGCGCACGTTATTCTCGAAGAAGCTCCGCCAAGAGAGCCGTCGGACGAAGGCCGGGCAGAGAAGCTGCTGCTCTTGTCGGCAAGAACGCCGACGGCATTGACGGAGGCGAAAACACGTCTTGCCGCATTTTTGACCGAGCACCCGCAAGTTAATCTGGCTGATACGGCGTATACGCTGCAAGCAGGCAGGAAGGCTTTTGAATGGAGAGCCGCATTTGTGTGCAAGGATACGGAAGAAGCGGCAGCCCTGTTAACAGCGACCGGGGCCGACAAAATGGCCGAAAGCCACGCGGGATCGCAAACAAGCTCGGTTGTATTCATGTTTCCGGGCCAAGGATCGCAATATGTCGGCATGGGCCGCGAACTTTATCACAGCGAACCCCAATTCAGGGATGAGCTTGATCGCTGCTTCGAACTTGTGCAACCGTATGTGCAGGTTGACTTAAAGGCTGTCCTTTACTCCGGCGAACCGGACCAAGACGCGCGGGAGGAACTCCTGAAGCGGACGGATATTGCCCAGCCCGTGCTTTTTATGATCGAATACGCGTTTGCCAAACTGCTGATACGCTGGGGCATCCGGCCAGAGGCTATGCTGGGCCACAGTATCGGAGAATATGTGGCAGCCTGTCTGGCGGGGGTATTCACGCTGGAAGATGCGCTGCAGCTCGTGGCGCTTCGCGGCCGGCTCATGCAGGGGCTGCCGGCGGGATCCATGCTCAGTGTGGCGATGCCGGAAGCGGAACTGCGCCCGTTACTGCCCGATGATCTTGCACTGGCGGCGGTCAACAGTTCCTCCTTGTGCGTCGTATCCGGCACATCGGCAGAGATTGATGCATTCTCACGGCTGCTTGAAGACAAAGGGTATGCCTACCGTCTTCTTCACACCTCTCATGCCTTCCACTCTCATATGATGGATCCGATACTGGCGGCATTTGCGGATAAAGTGCGCTCCATCCGGCTGAATGAGCCTGCCCTGCCCTTTATTTCCAACGTTTCCGGCACGTGGATTACACCGGAAGAGGCTACGGATGAGCAGTACTGGGTCCGGCATTTGCGATCGACCGTACGGTTTTCGGACGGGCTTGAGGAATTGTTGAAAAATCCGCGTTCCGTATTCATAGAAGCCGGCCCCGGCAATTCACTCAGCACCTTCGTGCGCAAGCATGAAGCCGGTTCGCGCGACCGGATAGTCGTAAATATGCTGAGACATCCCCAGGAAGCCGTTTCCGATACGGAGCACCTGTTGAACAAAATCGGACGCCTCTGGCTGGCGGGCATCGACATCGATTGGACAGGCTATTACGCCCATGAGCGGAGAAGACGCATCGAGCTTCCCACTTATCCGATGGAGCGCCAGCGCTATTGGCTGGATGATGAGCAGCAGCCGTTACCGGGAGCACGGCCATCCCAGGTTCGAAAAGGCGGTAAAAACCCCGACATGGCGGACTGGTTTTATTATCCTTCCTGGGAACGTGCTCTGCTGGAGGAGCAACCGGAAGACAATCGTCAGAACGGTCATAACTGGCTTGTGTTTGAGGATGCTTGCGGGTTTGCCGACGAATTAGCCGTAAATGTCCAGAATATGGGGGAGCGTACCGTGATGGTCAAGGCGGGTGACGCATTTCGTGCCCATGAGAATGGAACGTTCACACTAGTTCCGGGCTCCGCGGAACATTACGTTCGGCTGCTGGAGGAACTTCAGAAGCGGGATTTCGTTCCAGACAGAGTCGCGCATCTGTGGAATGTTTCCTCTTCGAAAGAGGAAGAAGCGGAGATGGACTCCTCCAATGCGGAAGCGGTTGAACGCCGCCAGCAAGAAGAAGGCTACTACAGTTTGATTTATTTGGCGCAGGCACTTCGCAAGCATAAGGTAGAGGATATCCGGATAGCGGTCGTGTCCTCGGGGATGCAGGAAGTAACCGGGATAGAGCGGCTGTCTCCGGGTAAAATGACGCTGCTTGGCCCATGCATGGTCATTCAGCAGGAATACAGCGGAATTACATGTGTGAGTATTGATATTGATGTGCAGGGAGAAATAAAGCAAAAGCGGCGAATCGCCGAAAGCGTCATCGGGGAACTATCGTCTCCGTCCTCGGATCTGCTTATCGCTTATCGGGGAAATTACCGGTGGGTTCAGAACTTCAAGCCGTTGGAACTGCGCCAGACAGATAAACCGGCAGCTTCATTCCGGCAGCAGGGTGTATATCTCATTACTGGAGGGCTGGGAGGAATCGGGATGCTGACGGCAGAATTCCTGGCGCGTAATTACGGCGCACGGCTCATTCTGACCGGACGTTCTAGCTTTCCCGACCGGAACGAATACACGAGCTGCCTGGCCGAATATGGAGAGGAACATCCGCTTTCCCGAAAAATCAGACGTGTGCTGCAATTGGAAGAACTCGGCGCCGAGGTAACTTACATGCAGGCCGACTTGTCCAATGAAGAACAAATGCGCCAGGTGTTCAAATTTATTGATCGTGAGTACGGCCGTCTTCATGGTGTCGTGCAGGCGGCCGGTCTTCCCGGCGGCGAATCTTTCCGCGCGATCGAGAATATCAGCGGAGACCAGTCCGACGAGCAGTTCCGTGCCAAAGTCCAGGGTTTGCAGACGCTGGGCAGGCTGATCGCCGACAGGGAGACAGAGATATGCATCTTGTTCTCTTCGATCGCCAGCATACTCGGGGGACTCGGCTTCAGCGCTTACTCGGCCGCGAATTTGTACATGGATGCTTTTGCCCGCAAACAGAACCGGGCAGGCGAAACGAAGTGGCTGTGCGTCAATTGGGATGCGTGGGAGTTTTGGGAAGAACACCGCTCGACGATCGGAGAGTCGCTTGTCGAATTGGCGATTACCCCTGCCGAAGCGCCTGATTTATTCCGGTACGTCTACAGCCCGTGCGGCAGCAGCCAAATCATTGTATCGACCGGCGACCTTCAGATGAGGATCGATCAGTGGATTCGGCACGCGGGCAAGAAGGAAGACAGTCACGCGGCAGGCGGCGCTTCATTCAGCAGGCCTGATTTGACCACACCTTACGCGGCACCACGCAACCGGGTCGAGAAAACGATAGCCGACGTGTGGAAACAATTTTTCCGTATTGACGAGGTAGGGATCCACGATAATTTCTTCGATATGGGAGCAAGCTCGCTGGATATGATTCAGGTGACCGCCAAATTAAATGAAGCGTTGGACGAAAGTATTGCCGTTGTTGATATGTTCACCTATCCGAGCATTCATGCCCTCGCTCAGCGCCTTACCCCCAGTGAAGAAGACGAGGCGGAAGAGGCTGAGATGGAAAATCAGATGATCGACTCCGCCGCCAAGGGAAGAAAGCGGCAGCAGCAGCAAAAAGAAAAAAGACGCAAAGGAGAGGTCTTGCTATGAGCATATCGAACGGTACAGAGTATAACGGATCGGAAATTGCCGTAATCGGCATGTCGGGCAGGTTTCCGGGAGCCAAAAACTTGCGGGAATATTGGAATAACCTCTGCAGCGGCAAGGAGAGTATTTCTTTTTTCAGTGATGAAGAGCTGTTGGAAGAGGGCATTGATGTAAATGCGGTGACTCACCCCAATTATGTGAAGGCGAAAGGAGTACTCGATGATCTCGAGTACTTCGATCCCGAATTTTTCGATTATACGCCACGTGAAGCGGAGCTTATGGATCCGCAGTTCCGCCTCATGCACGAATGTTCCTGGGAGGCGCTCGAACAAGCGGGTTACGATCCCAGGACGTATAGAGGCTCGATCGGGTTATACGCAGGCGCGGCTTTCAACTCCAACTGGTTCATGCGCGCATTCAAGGGGCTGGGTACAGCGGAGGAATCCGCTACCCTGGAGACGGCTATGCTCAATTTGCGCGATTATATGGCCACGCTCGTTTCTTATAAGCTCAATATGAAGGGACCGAGCTTTACGGTGCAGACGGCCTGTTCGACTTCGCTTGTCGCCATTCATCTTGCTTGTCAAAGTCTGCTCAGCGGAGAGTGCAGCATGGCGCTGGCCGGCGGTGTATCGATACAGCTGCCCAAGAAAGCCGGTTATTTCTATCAGGAAGGGATGATCAATTCGCCCGACGGCCACTGCCGGGCCTTCGACGAGAAAGGGGCGGGCACCGTCTTCGGCGAAGGCGCCGGGATTGTCGTCTTGAAACCGCTGGAGGATGCGCTTGCGGACGGCGACCATATATATGCCGTAATTAAAGGCTCGGCGATCAATAACGACGGCAGCCGAAAAGTAGGCTACACCGCCCCCAGCACTTCCGGTCAGGCGTCCGTAATCCGTGCCGCTCATCATATAGCGGAAGTGGAGCCTGAAAGCATCTCCTATATTGAAGCGCACGGTACAGGTACGACACTGGGCGATCCGATCGAAATCGAAGCCTTGAAAACCGCTTTTCAAACGGACAACAAGAGATACTGTGGCATCGGCTCGGTTAAATCCAACATCGGGCATCTAAACAACGCCGCAGGGGTAGCGGGGTTCATTAAAGCGGTGCTCGCTTTAGCCCATAAACAGCTGCCGCCCACCCTTCATTATGAGCGTCCGAATCCCAAAATCGATTTTGAGAACAGCCCGTTTTTTGTCAATGACCGGTTAAGAGACTGGACCAACGACTCTTTCCCTCTCCGGGCGGGCGTCAGCTCTTTTGGCATCGGTGGCACGAATGCCCACGTTGTCTTGGAGGAAGCGCCGCCGGCTTCCGCCTCCTCTCGGGGCAGGTCGGCGCAGCTCATCTCATTGTCGGCCAAGACGGAAGTATCGCTGGACAGACTGACGGAGCGGATAGCGCTGCATTTGCAGGAGCATCCGGATGTATGCTTAGCCGATATGGCCTATACGCTCCACGAGGGACGGGCGTCTTTCCCGCACCGCAGGTCATTCGTTTGCGGCAGTGCGGTTGAAGCGGCCGAACTGCTGGCTCAACCGGGATCGCCCGATGTTCAGAACGGACTTGCCGCTGCCGATGAGCAGCCGGTCGTATTCATGTTTTCCGGCCAAGGCTCGCAGTACACCGGAATGGGCAGGGAGTTGTACGAACAGGAGCCGGTCTTTCGCGAAGAGGCGGATCGCTGCTTCGAGCTGATGCCGGACGACATCCGTCAAATGGCGAAGCGGGTTCTGTATCCCTCCGCCGATGAACCGGATACGTCGCTTATTAACCGGACTGATATTGCCCAGCCGGTCCTGTTTACGGTCGAATATTCGCTGGCCAGACTCCTCATGAAATGGGGCGTGCAGCCGCAAGCCATGATTGGGCACAGCATCGGTGAGTACGTTGCCGCATGTCTGGCAGGCGTCTTCTCGCTGGAGGATGCCGTACGGCTCGTAACTCTTCGCGGCCAATTGATGCAGAGCCTGCCAACCGGTGTCATGCTGAGCGTCCCGCTGGCCGAGCGGGAAATTCTTCCGCTGCTACCCGGCGGCGTATCGCTGGCTGCGGTGAATGCTCCTTCCATGTGCGTTGTTTCCGGCACTTCGGAAGCCGTTGGAGCATTGGCCGCTTCCTTGGAAGAGAAAGGAGTCGAATACCGTCGACTCCACACGTCGCACGCCTTCCATTCCGACATGATGGAACCGATTCTGGAATCCTTCGAGCGCGAGGTAGGCAGGCTTGTACTGAAAGCGCCTCAGCTTCCTTTTATCTCCAATGTTACGGGATCTTGGATTCAGGATGAGCAGGCAATCAGTCCCGCTTACTGGGCGCAGCACCTGCGCGGCACGGTAAGGTTCGCAGACGGGCTCAGTACCCTGACAAGCGAGATGGACGCCGTGTTTGCAGAAGTCGGCGGAGGCAATGCCCTGACCGCATTTGCGAAGAGTCATCATGACTTTTTGAAACAATCAGCCGGATCTGACAAAGAGCGTGTGATGGTAAACCTCCTGCGTCATCCGAAGCAGAAAACCTCCGATCTCGCTTACCTGCTCCTTCAAGTGGGGCGTCTATGGAATGCGGGTGTCAAAATAAATTGGAGCCGCTTCTACGGGGAAGAGAAAAGAAACCGGATTCCTTTGCCGACTTATCCGTTTGACCGCCGCCGTTTCTGGCTTGATGAGGAAGGAATCCGGATCGTCCATTCCGATTCGCCGGGAAAGAGGACCGGACAAAACGCCACTGCCAAGCCGGATGACCGGATAGAGGCGAAGAAAGAAGAATCCGAACCGAGCAGTCCACTGGAAGAAACGCTGGCAGGCATATGGCGCAATCTGTTCGGATTGGAGCAAATTGGCGTTCATGAGGATTTCTTCGAAATAGGCGGGCATTCTTTGAAAGCGACCAGCCTGATCACTAAGATTCACAAAGAACTTGATGTGGAGCTGACTCTATCGGATATTTTCAACATGCCGACCATTAGTGCGCTTGCCCGTTATATCGGACAGACGGCTAAAAATAAATATTTAGCTATCGAACCGGCCGAACCCAAACCGTACTACCGCTTGTCCTCCGCACAAAAACGCACGTTCCTCATTCATCAGCAAATCGGCTCGGTAACCACCTACAACATGCCGATGGCTTTGTGGGTGTACGGAAAAGCGGACGCCGACCGTTTTGAGCAGGCTTTCATTAAATTGATTCACCGCCATGAGAACATGCGCACGTCGTTTCATATGGTGGACGGGGAACCGGTTCAGCGTGTTCATGATCGTTTCACGTTTACCGTGGAACGCATGGAAGCGGACGAGGAAGATTTGAAAAAAATCATGCGGAAGTTTATCAGGCCGTTTGATCTGGGCAAAGCTCCTCTTATCCGCGCCGCTTTTGTCCGGATAGAGCCGGAAAAACATGTGCTGTTTATGGATATGCACAATATTGTTTCGGACGGCGCTTCAATGAATGTATTTATTAAGGAGTTCAGCGATCTGTATGCCGGAAAAGATCTGCCGCCCCTGCGCATTCAATATAAGGATTTCGCGGAATGGCAGCACCGCCTGCTGAGCGGGGACGTTATCCGGAAGCAAGAGGATTACTGGATGAACCAGTTCCGGCAGACAATCCCCGTGCTGAACATGCCGTATGATTTTGAGAGACCCGAATTTCAATCCTTTGTCGGCAGGGCGCACAAGATCAGTCTGTCCAAGGAAACCGCAGACCGGCTGAATGCTCTGGCCAAATCGCAAAATGTTACGATTAATGTAATCTTGTTTCACCTATACACGATTGTGCTGCATGAATATACCGGCCAGCGCGACATTACGGTCGGCTCGCTGGTAGCGGGCAGGCGGCATGCCGATGTGGAGCCTTTAATCGGCATGTTCACGAACTTCCTGCCGATCCGGGTTCGTTTCCAAGACCGGCTCAGTTTTCTCGATCAACTGCAGCTTCTGAATGATACGATGATGAATGCCTATGAGAATCAAGACTTCCCGTTTGACCGTATGGTGGAGAAGCTCTCGGCGAAATTACCGCGCGGACGTAATCCTCTTTTTGATACCATGATGATTTTTCACAATGAATTTGACGGAGAGACCGTGCTTACCGCCGAAGGACTCACGTTCGAGAACTTTGAAATTACGAAAGGAATCTCCAAGCTCGATTTCAAACTTGATATCGGCTATGGAGATAACGGCGGTCTGCTCTGTGTCATGCAATACAATACCGCATTGTTTGCGGAAGCTACCATGGCCGGTCTCATGAAGCATTTTACGGATCTGATTGAACTGGCCCTGGACAATCCCGCAATCGAATTGAGCGAAATCCGGCTGTTTACCGAAGAGCAGGAAGCCGAAGCGGCGTCAAAAAGAAGCAGTTCGCTGCCGGAGCGCGTCTTTACCGTAACGGCCGTCTCAACCTTTACAGCGGACCCGATCCGCCCTTATGTCAGCTGGTGGGGAGAACAGTTCGGCACGCGCATTGACGTCCGTTTTGCCCCGTATCAGCAGGTGTTTCAGGAGCTATTGAACCCGGACAGCTCCTTCTCTTCCGAAGAGGCTGCGGGACTGCTGCTCGTCCGCTTCCAAGACTGGCTGCGGGATGACCGCTCTCCGGAGGCCCAGCAGATTAAAAAGCTCGAGCGGGCACTGGCCGATCTGCTGCAGGCTTTGTCTGCCGGCCGGAGCACAAGCCCGATATTCGCCGGCGTATTCCCGGTATCCGCTTCTTCAGGCGCGTCTCCGGTCATGGAGAGCTACCTGGAAGAGCTCGGTAATCGTTGGAAGCGCGAATTGGAACGGATGGAGCATGTTCAGGTTATTGATTTCAGAGAGCTTGACGTAACGTTCAATATTGAACGCATACATGATTCCACTGCCGATCAAGCTGCGCATATGCCGTTCACGCCGGAAACCTTTGCGGCAATCGGCACCCTGACGGCACGCCGGCTGCTCGCTTGGCAAGGACATCCTTTCAAAGTTATTGCGGTGGACTGCGATAACACTCTCTGGCGCGGAATATGCGGGGAGGACGGAGCGGCAGGGATAACGGCCTCGGGTTCTTACCGCGAATTTCAGAACTATCTGCTTGGCAAGCAGCAGGAAGGCATGCTTCTGGTACTGGTCAGCAAGAATAATGAAGAAGATGTTTGGAATGTACTGGACAAAAATCCCGACATGCCGCTTAAAAAAGAGCATTTTGCGGGAACGCGGATCAATTGGAATTCAAAATCCGAAAACTTGCTTTCATTGGCGGAAGAACTGGGGTTAGGACTGGACAGCTTTATCTTCATCGATGACAGTTCGCTGGAATGTGCCGAGGTACAGATGCAGTGTCCGGAAGTTCTTACGCTTCAGCTCCCTGAGGAGCGGCTAATTCCAGCATTCCTGGAGCATGTCTGGGCAACAGACCGTCTGCGCGTCACGGAAGAGGATAAACGGAGAACCGGCATGTATGCATCGGAGCGCCAGCGCAGACAAATTCGCTCTTCGGCTTCCTCCCTGCAGGCTTTTCTCGAAGAATTGGAACTTAAAATGGGCATGTACGAAGCGGCTGCCGAACAATTTCCCCGCATAGCCCAGTTAACGCAGCGCACTAATCAATTCACGCTTAACGCGGATACAAGGGCAGAGAGTGAACTGAGAGCCTTGCGGGCTGAACCGGAAACGAAATGCTGGGCGATTGAAGCCTCGGACCGGTTCGGGCATTACGGACTGACGGGGGCGGTCATAACGCGCTTTGAGAACAACATGGTTCATCTGGATGTCTTCCTGCTAAGCTGCCGCATTCTAGGCAGAGGGATCGAGTCGGCCGTAATCAGTTCGTTGAAGGCTTATTGCCGTGAACGGAAGGCCGAATATATGGAGGCGGTGTGCACAATTACCGGGAAAAACGAGCCGATGCTCGACTTTTTCAGAACGGGACCGTGGAGCGTCACGGAAGAGTCCGGCCGCAGGGTGCGTTTCCGGATTGCCGTACAAGATATTCCTGACTCCATTCCATATATAGAAGTCTTTAACGAGTCTTTGCCCGGTGCAGAACCGGCTCAGTCTCCGATTTCCGCCCGTGAAGTTCAAGGAGAAGAGAGCAGAGCCGCAGGGACATTGCGAAGTTTAGAAAGAACGGATTGGGAGGAAACTCTCGGCGGCCGTGAAAATCAGCGGCATCGCCGTCATTTGCTTCCGCTGCTGTACTCGGACGCTTCAAAACTGCTTCAGATTCCGGTGAGAGAGATAGAAGAGAGCGAGGCTCAGAGAGCGCCGTACCGGGCTCCGTCCAACGAGACAGAGGCCGCCCTGGTGCAAATTTGGGAACGCGTGCTCGGGATCGGGGGCATTGGGATTGATGACGATTTTTTCCGGCTCGGGGGGACGTCCCTTCATGCCGTTCGGGTTGAGATCGAGATGGAGAAACAAGGGTTGTCGGCGGAAGGACAGCAGCTATTCAACTATCGGACGATTCATCAGTTAAGTCCGTTCCTTCGCATCTCCGTCATGGAATAAAACGAGGCAATTTTACCAGCAAGGCATCATGTGACAAGGCTATCGCCTGTCATGGGGTGCCTTGCTTTTTTATGGTAAATATAGGATAATGGTGGCGCCTGTTGGAAATACAATAATATACATTTGTGCATTATGCTGGATAATGTATTCGTTAAAGGAGCCGATGGTAAATATATGAATAAAAATTTGATAGATTATGTATATTCTCAAGTGTCCATTAAGGAAGGAAAAAAGGTAATTGAGAATGTTCTTCTTGATATTTATTTCAAACCGGGCATTTCCACCAAAGAGATGGCCAGAAGAACACTGCTGCCCCTGCCGCTTGTATCCGCAATTAAGAAAGAGCTGATCAAGGTGGGGCTCATTGAACAAAAGCGGGGAGTGAACTGTACGGCAAGAGGAAACGGATTTGTCGAACAAATGATGGGCTACGGCCATTTGGATCACGCCCTGTATCAGCGCTTGAAGTACGAGCAGTGGCAGCCTGAAGAGCTGAAAGACATGATGACCAAGCTTGAGAGTGTGTTTGAGGGCCGGCCCCAGGTCGATGTTACGATTGACCAGTCTCGCTGCACGCTGGCTACGAGCATGAACCGGGCTGTTCTGGCGCTTCGCCACGAAGCTCTGATCGGCAGGGACATCGTTTGTCTGGGCGATGATGATCTCGTCAGCGTATCGCTGGCGTTTCTTCTGAAGCAGCTTTTCCGTAACGAGGCCTCCAAGTCGAATACCCGTATTCATGTGTTCGAAATTGACAAACGTATTATCGGCTACGTGAACGATCTGGCGAAAAGCGAAGATTTGCCGATCGTCTGCCACGAAATGGATTTTCGCGAACAGCTTCCGTCTGATTTTCTGCACCGCTTCGATTGCGTGTTCACCGATCCGCCTTATACACAGCAGGGAATGTCGTTATTCGTCTCCCGTGGTATTCAATTGCTGAAGCGGGAAGTTGGACTGCCTATCTTCCTGTCGTTCGCCCACAAATCACCTGACTTTACCTTGGCGATGCAGCGCGAATTTGCCGATATGGGCTTGTTCGTGACGAGCGTTCTGCCTCGCTTCAATGAATATATCGGGGCGGAAATTATTGGTAACACAAGCCAGATGATTGTGTTACAATCTACTGAAGAGACGCACGAAAGCATCGAGCGTGAATACAGACAAGCCCTTTATACCGGAGAAGTCAAGCGTACGGTTCGCTTTTACGAATGCAAACGTTGTAATCGCGTGACCGAAGTAGGCTTCCAAATGCAGTGGCAAACGATCGAACAGCTGAAGAAAGAGGGCTGCCCGAGCTGCCGCTTCGAAACTTTCGAGCTCATTCAAAAAAAGAACGCATAAGAACGCAGATTGGAGTTACAGCAAGATGCCGATTAGAGAAATCGAGCCTCAGGACTTTGCCGTTATTACAAGATTCGAGACAGAAATCTCCACGATTTCATTCGGAGAAGAGGCGATTACCGATCCTCTTTTTCATACGAAAAAACTGGAAAAGGCTTTTCGCTACGAGAGGAAAGGGATGCTTGTTCTTGATGTGGACGGGGAGGTCTCAGGCTGGATGTGGATAACTCCTCGAAGAAACTCGGTCACCAAGGAGACGTATGCGAATTTCAAAAGTTTCTATATTGCGGAATCCTGCCGGGGCACCGCTTATGTCGATGAGCTTTTCGAGGCGGGAATGAACTACTGCAAGAGCGAGGAAGTTACGCAAATCGTCGGTAAGGTGCATGTGAGCAACTTGCCGATGCGGCTTCTTTATAAGAAATACGGCTTCAAGCCGACACATTTGACAATGGAGCTATTTCCCGATGGATCCCAAGATTAAATGTCTGGTATGGGACTTAGACGATACGTTATGGCAGGGGACGCTTCAAGAAGACGAAGCGGGCATTAAACTGCGGCCGGAGATAATTAACGTCCTCGACGCATTGGACCGGCGCGGAATTATTCAGAGCATAGCCAGCCGAAACAATTGGGAACAGGTAAAAACCAAGCTGGAGGAGCTGGGCGTCGGCCAATATTTCCTGTATCCGCAGTGCCATTTCAACTCAAAAGCGCTCAGCATGGAAAAGATAGCGAAGGAACTGAACATCGGATTGGATACGCTGGCTTTGATCGACAACGATCCGTTCGAACGCTTTGAAATCAACTATTATTTTCCCCAGATACGAACTTATGATGCCGGTCAATACCCGGATTTGCCCGATTACCCCGAATTTCAGATGAGTCATGCGACCGAGGAATCGGAAAACCGCCGTCAATATATGCAGGCGCGAGCCAGAAGAGAAGAAGCCAGAAAAGAACACAAGGGAAGCCGGGAGCAATTTTTAAAGGAATGCGGCATGAAGCTGGGGATCCGTTTAGCGAGGAAGGAAGATTACCCGCGGGTTGTTGAATTGTCCCATCGCACGAATCAAATGAACAGTTTGTTAGAAAGAATTGACATGACGTTCGTCGATTCCTACTGCGAGCAGGACGGGAACTATCTGTATGTGGCCAAGCTGGAGGATCGGTTCGGCGCGCATGGGCTTATCGGAACTTGTTTTATTAATACCGCCGACGCAGAAATCAATCTGGATCTTTTTTGCATCTCCTGTCGGATCGAAGGCCGTGGCATCGCTTCGGCATTTTTGTATGCGGTTCTTGAAAAGCTCGGACAACAGCTTCCGATGGCGGAAACGGTACGATGCCGATTGGTCCGTAAACAACGGAATTTACCGGCGAGACTGTTGTTGGAAATGCTCGGCTTCAAGAAATCCGCTGCGGATGACTTGGAATCGATTTACATTCTGCAGCTGCCGCTTCCTCATAAAGTATTTAATTGGCTCGAGATTGGAGTAATGAACGATGAACCGTGATGCGATCGAACGAGAGATTGCCGACCTAATTAAAAAAATGCTTCAACTGCCGTTTGTTGATAACGATACCGTCTTAGTCGGCACGACCGGAGTATTGGATTCCATGACGTTAATTAGACTGCTTGCGGAGTTAGAGAAGCGGTTTGACTTTACGGTGGACGAAGATGATTTGACTCTGGATTCCATCAGCAGCGTTAAGAATCTGACGGATTGGGTGATTAGGAGCAAAGGGGAAAACGCCTGAATCCCCGCAGGCATCCGAAGACACGATATCGATCCCCCGAATACCATGACCAAGCGGAATTTTTTCTGTTTAGTCATGGTATTTTTTATACCTCGAAGAGACAAGTGGATAATCCGCTAAGGATTATTTTTGTGTCCCTGTCTATATTCAGAACAGTTTATTATACACAATATTTACCTATTTTCCTTATTTTTAACATGTTATACTTCTATTATATCTCATACACCTGGCGGCAAACTTTCACAAACTTGTATGCGGTATAAGAGGAAGGAACTAAGGTTTCGTTCTCATCTTACTCAAGGCAGGCATAACAGAACCGATTCACGTTGTACAAAGAAAAACTTTGAACTACGGGAGGAATGTAAGAATGTCTAAAGAAGATGTGAAAACGAATGTGACCGATCCGCAGGCGCCAAATCCCGTGACTATCGTCGGGTATGCGAGTGAATTCAGCGTCCAGCCCGGTCAAGATCTGGACTTTATGATTGATACCGGAAGCTCGGTATATACGGCTAGTGTTGTGCGTTTAAGCGAAGGAATGCCTGATCCGGACAACTCGGTTTTTTTGCCGACGGAACCGGTGACGGCGGATTGTGCGGGTGAATATCCCGGGCGACGGCAAATCACGGCTCCAGGTTCTTACGCCGAGCTGCCTCTGCCGGAAAATTGGATGCAGAGCGGCGAATTCTCGGTTCAGTTGTGGATTTACCCGACGGTTCCCGTCTATGACAATATTCAAACCGTCTGGTCCGCACGCTCTGCGGATGGCGTATCCGGTGCTGCCCTGGCACTGGAAACCGATGGACGTCTCGCGTTATCCCTAACCGGCGGCTGCGGGCAATCCGTTACAATCCGCACCGATATCCCGCTTAAGAAAAATAGATGGTATTCCGTAGTCCTTCAGTATGCTGTAAGCACACAGGAAGCCAAACTTCGCGTCAAAGACCGGGACGGTTGGAGGTCGGATAACGGCCTGCAGTTTCATACCGCTACCGCAAATTTGGATTACAGCAATGTTTCCTTATCGCGCGTCCTGCTCGCTGCGGATTCCGATCCTGCCTCTGCGGGACGCACCATTCATCACTACAACGGTAAAATCGGCAATCCCCGGTTCTGGGGAGAGCTTCTGACCGAAGAGTTGATACCGGACGTGCTGCTTGGCACAAAAGGAATTGGCGCCGCTCCTTTGGCGGATTACGATTTCAGCGCCGATATTGCATCTACATGCCTTAAGGACCTGTCGGCAGGCGGCTATCACGGCACTCTGCACCAGGGAGGCACAAGGGCGGTAACCAGTCATAACTGGAACGGGGAACAGCTCGATTACCGGCAAGCGCCCGAACAATATGCGGCTGTTCATTTTCATGATAACGATCTTGTCGATGCCGGGTGGGAGATTGATTTTTTCTGGAAAATCCCGGACGATCTGCCCAGTGGAATCTACGCGCTCAAACTTGAAGCGGAAGGCAGCGTAGACTTTATTCCTTTCTTTGTACGTCCTCTTCAAGGAACTGCAAATGCACCCGTGTTGTTTCTTGCGCCGACTAATACTTATGTGGCTTACGGAAACGAGCGTCTGTTTAAATTTGCCAAAGACTATCTGGGAGAGGACTACGTTCTTCCTTCCCAAGACGTTTATTTGGATGAGCATCCGGAGCTGGGCAACTCCATCTACGACCTGCATAACGATGGGAGCGGCGTTCAATTCTCCTCCCGTCTGCGGCCGCTTTTGAATATCCGGCCTCACTACCGTAATTGGCGGGCCGTACGGCATTTTTCCGCCGATCTGTACATTACAGGATGGCTGGAGAAACGGGGTCAGAGCTACGACGTTGCTACGGACGAGGATTTGCACCATGAGGGAGTTGATCTACTGTCCCCTTACAAAGTGCTGATCACCGGCAGCCATCCCGAATACTGGACAAGACCGATGATGAAGGCTCTGGAGCAATATTTAGCGAGCGGCGGGCGTGTGATGTATTTAGGCGGGAACGGGTTTTATTGGGTGACGAGCCTCGATCCGGACCGCCCGTCCTTATTAGAAGTAAGGCGCGGCAACTCCGGTTCACGCGCTTCGGACTCTCCTCCGGGCGAACTGTTCCATAGTACGACGGGAGAGTCCGGCGGACTATGGCGTCATCATGGTTATGTGCCCCAGCGTGTTGTCGGTGTAGGAACAAGCGCTTTGGGCGGCGGATCCGCTACCGGCTTCCGGCGGTTAGATGACAGCTTCAAACCGGAAGCCGCATTTATTTTTGACGGAATCGGCGACAATGAGCTTATTGGTAATTTCGGCCATGCTGCCGGAGGAGCCGCCGGCGATGAAATCGACCGTTACGATCTGAGTTTGGGGACACCCCCGCACACGCTGCGTCTGGCGACATCGACCGGTCATGACGATAATTACCAATTCGTGCATGAAGATCTGCTTCACACTGCGCCGGGTCAGGGAGGCACCGCAAATCCGCTCGTGCGGGCGGACATGACTTATTTTGATATTCATGGCGGAGGCGCCGTGTTCTCTGTCGGTTCGATTAACTGGGCCGGCAGCCTGGGCTGGAACAATTACAACAACAACGTAGTCCGTATCAGCGACAACGTACTGAGCAAGCTGCTGCTGTAATCGTATAAAAACTGAAACGAGCACGTACAAAGCCGAGGGAAGAGCTCCCTCGGTTTTTATGTTTAGCAGAGACACAGCATTAACATTGCATGGCAGTAACCAGGAAGAGTTCAGTCGGATTATACGAGAGCCTGCAATCAGATAGGAAGCTGAAAGCAAGATGCGAAAGGTGCAGAGGAGACTTTCAACTGCCAAGGCTGCATACGGCAGTTCCAGCGAAGCAAGTAAAAATTTCCATTCTAGGATTGCAAAGACATCGTGAACGTTATATACTGTAATCATATATGTTTCAGTTAGTTGTTCGGCCGCTTATTTTGAGATATACGGTGCCTGATAGGAGCGCCGTAATTATTAAGGAGGAGAGAGCTATGTCCATTTTACAAACATCTTTAACGGTGGAGCAGCAGCAATTTTTCAATGTTATTCAGGATCGCCGGTCTGTCCGCAGCTATGATCCCGATGTCAAGATTTCGCGGGAGGAAATGAACGAAATCTTGCAGCAAACAACGCTGGCTCCTTCAGCGGCCAATTTGCAGCCGTGGAGGTTCCTCGTGATCGACTCGCCGGAGCTAAAGCAAATGCTGCTTCCCATCGCGTATAGTCAGCAGCAAGTGATCGAGGCTTCAGCCGTGATTGCGGTCTTAGGAGATCTGGAGAGCTACAAATTGGCCGAAAAAATTTACGGAATGACGGCTGATGCGGGTTACATGCCTGCAGAGACGGCTAAATCGTTTGTGGAACGCTACGAAGGAATGTTCAAAAGCATGCCAGCGGAAAGAATTCGCCGGATTGTTTCTATTGACGGCGGTTTGGTATCCATGCAGCTCATGCTTGTAGCCCGTGCCAAAGGCTACGATACGGTCCCGATGGCCGGTTATGACGAGGCCAAGTTTATGGAAGCATTCAATATTTCAGAGCGGTACGCTCCTGTTATGCTTATCGCCATCGGCAAAGCGGCGAAACCGGGACATCCGACGGTAAGATTGCCGATTGAGGATGTCACTTTCTACAATGAAATGCCCAAGGCATAAATAGTCCACAACGAAAAGACGCCCGCGGATTCAATGGGATCCCGGCGTCTTTTTGGTTTATCAGGCAGAAAGCTGCAGATCGAGATCGAAACGAGAGGTTCCGACTCGAGCCTTTTCCTTATTTTATTGAAATTGCTTCGTCCTCGAATGCGGAGGCCGGTTGAAGGGCAGGCAGGGGCTGAAGAGCGGTAGTCCGATCGAGATGAATAAACGCATCATAACGGTCCTTCATGCTGGATGGCACATAATTTCCGAATCGCTCCTGATTCGGATTGTACACCACTCCGATGGCGCGGTGGCCAATGGTCTTCTGGAGCACGGAGGAGGCCTCGGAGAGTAGAACCATGCCGTCCCGTCCGCTTCCGGCGAGGTGCATATATTCTTCCCAGCTTCCAGGTTGTCCGGGCGGTACAGTCATTTTCTCCACCGGGGCTCCCCAGGAACTTCCGGCCAGCACCTCGCCCTGATAAGTGCCGAAACCGACGGCGAACACGCGGTGTTCCGGATCTTCCCGCAGGAGCTGTCCTACGTTGACCATGCCCTCCTGCGTCATATCCGTTGCCCGCGCATCCCCGATATGCGTGTTATGCTCCCAGACGATGGCTTTGGCGGAGGACCCGTAATAGGCCATAATCCGTTTCAGCGATTCAACCATATGCCGGTCCCTCACATTCCAGGACTTCGGTCCGCCCCGGACCATCGTCCGATAATAGGCTTCCGAGCTGGAAGTGACCAGCATATTCACCTCCGCATTCAATTCTTCTTCGTTGTCCGGATGTGCGATGCGCCGGCTCTGCATCTGCTTGAGCAGTTCAACCACTTCATCTTCGCAGCTCTCCGAGAGCAAGCCCGCCGCAATGCCATACGTCTGATGGTCCTTACTGTAGGGATCGAAACAGGCGAAGGTCCGGCGGGCCTGTTCCAGCTGGGGAGACCCGGTCTTTTCCAGATAGCCGATAATGGCCTCCATCGATTCCCACAGCGAATACATGTCTATGCCGTAAAAACCGGCCTTCTGCCGACCGCTGCCGCCTCCGTGATTTGCCGTATTATGCGCCTTGAGCCATTCCGCGAAATCCCGAATATCCGTATTCGCCCACATCCAGGCCGGCCACCGGGTAAAATCGCCCAGCGCCTCGGCCGCCGAGGAATCAGCTCCCGCCATTCCTTTGACATACCGGTTCAACCGGTAAGCCGCGGGCCAGTCTCCTTCGACACCGATGATGTTGAAGCCTTTGCTTGTAATCAGCCTCTTCGAAAGCTCGGCCCGCACCCGGTAAAAATCAGATGTCCCATGGCTCGCTTCGCCGAGCAGCACAATATCCGCGTTTCCGATGGCTTCAATCGCCCGGTCCAGGTTATCCATTTCGTCCAAGGGGATAAACAAGGCGTTCAGCTCTTTCAAATAGGCATTTTGCCCGGTTGTTCGATTGTTGGAATTCATCCGGCAGTTCCTCCAATTGTCGGTATGAGTGAATTATTTCCGATTTAGCTAATCATTAACCGCAAACGGTTCGCGAATATCGAGGCCGAAATGACCCTTACGCAAGCAAGCAGCGGCAAAAAAACCACGGATCTACGGAATAAGGTGGGGCAGTTATTAAAAAATAAAAGGGCATCCGCTCGCTGAAATCTAAAGCGGATGTCCTTTTTTGCAATCTTCATTCGCCACAACTGATGGCAAGGTGAATCAAATTCTTCAGTGGCCTAGCCGTATTATCATGGGGACCGCGTTTATTTTCATACTCGGCGGGTTCCGTTTCGCTCCGCCAGCTTGAATGCCAGCGGAAGGATGAGCGCCGTGGCGGCGGCCAGCACATACAGACAAATGTTATACGCGCCGGAATAAGCAGAGACAGAGCCGTTATAGGCTTCAAGAGCGCTAAGCCAAACAGTCCCGATCAGAGCGATTCCGATCGTAGAGGCGATCTGTATGCTGGTAGTCATGACACCGGATGCGGAGCCGATGTCCGCCGGGCGGATTTTCGCCAAAACGATATTAGTCAGCGGCGCGGCGACGAAACCTTGACCGATGCCGAGCACGGCCAGAGCCGGGAGCCATATGCCGATATCGGATGAACCCCCGGTCGTTCGGACCGCCCAGCTAAGCAGCAGGTAGCCTGCTGTCGTCAAGATGGAACCGAGGGTCAGCACATGGGCTCCAAACTTTGCGGCGACTCGGGAAGAGAACAGCGAGGCGAGGAAATACCCGATTCCCATCAAACCGATTACAAGACCTGCCTGCAGAGCCGTGAAATGAAGACCAAGCTGAAGCATGTAGGCGGAGACAAGGAAGAAGGCCCCCTGCGACGACATTAACAGAAGCACAACGATAATACCGAGCGCAAACACCTTGTGTTTGAAGAGATCGACATTCATAAACGGGAGCCGGCCGCGGCGCAGTAGTCTCCGTTCGTACCAGGCGAACAAAACCAACATAGGCGCAGACAAGAGCAAACTGACAACGAGGCCGGCGGGCCATCCCGTACGCTGTCCCTGCACGAGCGGATACACGAGCATCAGCAGGCCGGCCGCGGCGAGTGCGGCTCCGATCCAATCCAGCCGGGCACGATCCTGTGAGCCGGACTCCGGAATAAACGGAATCAAGGCTAATATCAGAGCCCCGAGCAGGACGCTGATCAGGAACACCGCTCTCCAATCCAGATCCCACAAATTCATGCGGAGAAGCAGCCCGCCGATGATCTGCCCGGCTGTCGCGGCGATTCCCTGGGTCGCTCCATACATGCCGAAGACCGCACCTCGACGTTCCGGAGTATAATTCGCTTGAATGAGGGATAAAACCTGCGGCATAAACAGAGCGGCGCCGACGCCTTGAAGGACGCGCGACGCAATAAGCATAGTGACGTGTGCAGATAAGCCGCATACCAGAGAAGCGACCGTGAATAAAGCCACTCCGATGAAGAGCATTTTCCGGCGTCCATACCGGTCACCCAGCCGGGCGCCGATAATCAGCAGAACGGCGAACGTAAGAGTATACCCGGTCAGCATGAATTGTACATCGGCGAAACTGGCTCCGAGCCCTTTCTGGATCGAAGGCGTAGCTACGTTCACGATGAACACGTTCGACACTGCCATAAATACCGGCAAAAGCAGAGCGGGCAGCATCAGACGCGATCTGCGTCCGTCTCCTTTGGAGACGGAATCGCGAGTCCGGACCACCTGGCCGGAAGCGTCCGGAAGCGTGTTGGGCATACAGAATTCCCCTTTCGCACTACTCGCTCGATTGACAGGAGGCGAGAGGCTTTCATATAATGGAGGAGACAGGTCTGTCTCTTTATGTTGAAATGATACAGACAGATCTGTCTCATGTCAATATACTTTTTTTCTAAGCCTTTTGCAAACCAATAGAGACGGGGGACGAAAATGAAAAAAGAATCGGCCAGAGATCGTATACTGCGGGTCGCCTCCGAGTTGTTTTACATGGAAGGAATTCGGGCGGTCGGCATTGACCGGATTATCAAAGAATCCGGCGTTGCCAAGGCAAGTTTTTATCGAAGTTTCGCGACAAAAGACGATTTGGCGGTTGCTTATCTCGAATCCAGGGATGAACTAAAAGTAGAAAAACTGGAAAAGCTGAGGCAGATGTACCCAAGCTCCCCGAAGGAACAACTCGGCGTCCTCATTCGCGATGTGACCGAACAGATGAGGACGCCGGATTACCGGGGGTGCCCGTTTTTGAACGCGGCGGTTGAATTCCCGGATCCGGATCACCCCGCCCACGTTAAATTACTGGACATCCAAAGGAGCTTCTGGTCCCGGGTTCTCGAGCTTGCGGAGGAAGGCGGGGCACGGCACCCCGAGGAGCTGACTGTTCAACTGAGGATGTTGTATGACGGATTCGTCATGAAGAGTTACTTGGATACGTCCGATTCTGATCCGGAATATTTCCGGAAGGCTGCGGAGCTGCTCCTGGAAAAGCAGCTCACTCCAGGCAACGATCGCGGGTAACGGAGGGGATTCATTGTACCGTAGTCGCTAGCGGTTGAAGAACTATACCCGGAATTGAATTCGAAAGCAAAAGCAGCCCGCCCTCGAATGAGGAGCGAGCTGCTTTTTTTAAAACAAAATAGCTTCCGCCCTTATAATAAGAAGCGGAAGCTATTATTAACCGGTGCCGGAAGCAGGGACGCCTACAAGCTCAGCGTCTCGAACCGGGCTTTGATGTCCTCAACCAGCAGCTTCGCCGCGATGATACCGCCCGATGTATTCCATACCGCTTCATTCACATTGAAAATCCGTTGTTTTTTTACAACGTTCAGACTTTGTCCAAGCGGGCTTTTCAGCCATTCATCCGCCGTTTTGGAGGCACCGGTTTCACCGTTGCGGTCAGAAGTGAAATAGAAGAGGACATCGCCATCAAGCACGTTCATTTGCTCCGTTGTAAGATCGGCGGTGAACTCATTTTTGTTTTGAGCGTCCGGGCGGGCAAAACCCAGTTGTTCAAAAACGACGCCGGCAAAATTGTTTTTGTAATAAACGCGCACTTTTCCGGGCTGGAACCGGGCCAGCGAAACACGCATTTTCGTTTTATCGCCCAGGGCCGCCTTCGTTTGTCCGATAGTCTTGTTGTAGTTATCCAGAGCCGTTTTGCCTTCCGCTTCTTTGTTCAGCGCCTTCGCGTACAGCTCGAAGTTTTCAATCATGCTATCGCCGAGATTCTCCGTAAAGACGGTTGGGGCAATAGCGGATAACTGCGTATATATTTTTTCGTGGCGGACCTTGGTTCCTAAAATAAGATCCGGTTTCAAGCTGGCTATAAGCTCCAGATTAGGCTGCGTCTCGTCGCCGACAACTTTCACGCCGTCCATCTTATCTTTGATATGATCAAACCAGGGCTCGCCAATCCACGACTTTACCGCAGCGACCGGTTTAATGCCAAGTTCCAACAAAGATTCGGTACCCTGGTTCGTCAATACGACGACTCGCTGCGGCGTTCCGGTAATGGGCGTTTCGCCCATAGCATGTTTAATCGTGCGGACCGGAGCTTCGCTGCCTTTCCCTTCCGTCGGCTGGGGGGCGTTCGGTTTGGCGCAGGCTGCGAATAGTAAGGACATGAGGAGGAGGAGAGGCAGCGCCATCCATTTTTTTGATGTTCCCAACAATAATACCCCTTTTCGTTTTTTCTTATTTGTAAAAATGATTATCATTCTCAATGAAAGTTTACAAAAGACTCCCTTGATTTGAATGATGCGTCTCTCTGAAAAACAGAAACGTTACAGATGTAACACGTGTTGTCCTTGTTTACCTTAATATAAAATCTTTTTGGTTGCAATGCTTGCCGGGGAAATGAGAACAAAAATGGACACATAAGAGAATGTGTCACACTTTGAACCCTCAGCCGTTTTTCTATAAAATTATTCACGGTTCGATAGTTTTTTGAACAAGCTTTCATGGTACAAATGCAGCATATGGTATAGTTGGATCGGCTGCGCTCAAAGCATTCTTGCAGCAGCGGTTGAATGAAGGATAGGAATTTACACGACAGAGGATGTGGCACACATGAACGCGCAGTCAGGCAAACTTGCTCTGCGATCGCAGGAATGGATTCAAACGGCCTTGTTTCAACTTATGGAAAAAAAAGAGTATTCACACATATCGATAACCGAGATCGCGGATAGAGCCGGGCTTGCACGACAAACCGTTTATCGCAATTTTCAAGATAAAGACGTTATCCTGCTCAACTATTTGAACGGATTTATGAAAGGAATGTGGCACGATGTGGGTGCCGGTATGAAGACCTCATTCGACGAAGACATGTTCGTCCTGCTTTTCCGCAATTGGAAACGCAATGCTCCTGCCGCCTTAATCCATAGTATTCTGACCAAAGACCGCAAGATCAGGCAGCTCATTTATAAAAGCATTTGTGACTATTTCGACGGGCTGCTCGCGGGCAGAACAAATGAGCCGGGCGGAAACGGGGAGGGAGCGGCTCCTATACACAGGCTGTATGCGGGAAAATCGCTATCCTCCATCGTGCATATGATGCTGATCGAATGGACTTTGAATGATTTCCATCTGACGCCGGAACAAATCGGAAGGATGGTTAGCGATTTGACCGCTTCGATCCGGGCGTACTTATAAAGCCAAAGCAGTTCTGATCGGTAGGAAATGAGAAGCCCGCTCTTCAAATCGTCGGATACCGTGCTAACGGCTCCCTTTTCAGAAGGTCCATTTACATAAAAGAGACAAGATCGGGGAGTGCCCTTATCCTGTCTTTATGCGTGAAATATGCTTCTACTGTACTAAATGATCCAAATCCGGCTGCAATTTGTTCCGCAAAACATACAGCATGATGGTACCAACAAGGAACGCGACGGCATCCGCAATGACGAGCGACCAGACGACCCCGTGGAAACCGTTCATTCGATTGGCGATATAGAGCACTGGAATGAGAGTAATTCCTTGAATAACCGACATAATAAACGCGGCGGTTCCTTGCGCTGTCGCTTGGAAAATTCCCGTAAACAATGTGGTCATTCCCGTAATGAACAAGGATAAGAACGTCACATGTAGAATATAGCTGCCCGTTTCAATTAATTGCGGGTCATTCGTAAATAAACCGATCAAGTGGCCGGAAATGAGATAGACGATGATGCCGAACACGACAGCTAACGCCACAATCACTTTGATCGTAAAGCCAATGGTGTGCTTCATGCGTAATTTATTCGCTGTAAACGAGAAGGCAATAAGCGGCACGACTCCCTCGCATAAGCCCATCAAAATAAACTCCGGAAATTGTAACAAACGCGATGAAATTCCGTAAGCCGCTACGGACTGATCCCCATACTCGACAAGGAAATGGTTAAAGATAAGCGACATGGCACCCAAAAAGATACTCATAATAAACACAGGGACTCCGATTTTGAATACATTGCTCAGAATGTCTTTGGTTACCTTAAACCATTTTACAGAGATCGTTAGGAATTGACTCTTGTTTTTTATATGGAAAGCGTAGAAAGCACTTGCAACCAAGTTAGAAATAACCGTAGCCGACGCAACGCCGATCACGTCCCAATGAAACACGAAGATGACTAACGCATCGAGAATAATATTTACGGCCACACTGAGAACCATCCCGATCATTGATGTGACGGCTGCTCCCTCCGAACGAACGATATTCTCCAGCGTGAAGAATAATACGACGAACGGTGAACCCATAAGCATAACCGTGACATAGTCCTTCGTGAATTCGAAGGAGTCCGGCGTTGCCCCCAAGGCATGAACGATTGGATCAATCAATGGGAGGCCGGCGATCATCACGATAAGACCGAGAAGCAGGCTGCTGTAAAAGGCGAATGAAGACAGATGCTTTACATCCTCAATTTTTTTCTCTCCCAGTAAACGAGAAATGAAAGTACCGCTGCCCATACCGATCAAGTTGCCTAGCGCCATAATCGCCGCGAATAACGGCAAGGTTAGTGCAAGTGCGGTCAGCATGGCCGTATTGCCCAGTGTACCGAGGAAATAGGCATTCAAGATGGAATAGATGACACTCATTGACGTGCCTAGCATCATCGGTACAGCGAAGTGAGCTACGGCTTTAGCGATTGGTGCTTTTTCAAAGTAATGGAGGTTTTCTGCATCCATGCGGGTCACTACTTTCTTTATCATATTTTGGAATGCAATCTAACAGTGTTAGTTTGTGCCTTACAGTGTTAGATGATATCATGAACCTATGGACCTGTAAAGCATAAACTTACACTGTTAGGTAAAAGGGCGGATAGAGATGAAAAAACAGCAGCCTCAGATTTCTGAGGTTAAAATTTTGGAAGCCTCGTGGGAGATTCTCGCAGAAGAGGGAATCGAGAAATTCAGCATGAGACGATTGGCCGACCGATTGGGGATTCAGGCCCCTTCTTTGTACTGGTACTTCAAGAACAAGCAGAATCTTTATCAGCGTCTGGCCAACCACGTATCGAAAATGATTCTGGAGGAGTTTCACTCCGATGGGAACTGGAAGGAGCAGTTGACGGAGCTTGCGGTGACGGTACGAAACGTACTCAGCCGTTATCCATGCTCCACCCAGCTCATGATGATGACGCTGCCCCACGAACCGGACATCATCCGGTTCACCAACCGGATGCTGCTCTGCGTGGAATCGACGCCACTTGAGCAAGAGCAGAAAATGCAAGTGGTGACTACGCTTGTGAACTATGTCTTTTATTTTGTTCTGGACCATTATCAGCATGAGCGCAATGTCTCCGCTATCTTTAAGGGCAAGGAAACACTACCCGGTGATGAGATGATTCGCCTTCTGGACTCCTTGGGCGAGAATGATGCGGGACTGTTCCGGAAGATGTTCACTAACGGGCTGTTCGAGCTGATGGGAACCGACGAGGCGTTTGAGTTCGGACTGAAGCTGATTCTGCTGGGGATTGAGCAAGTGATAAAGGAGCAGGAGAAGTAGGGGGTAACACGCCATCCGGTCATCGTTTGACGTTTTCAATACAGGTAATATTCATTTGTACTTGTAAACGTAATTTACTTGTATTTATGAACAAGGCAGAACTAAGTATTTTCGTTTACTTCTGCAACCTCAATGGGTGGCGCTAAGACCAGCCATTATAGATAACGCGAACCGTATAAAAGAATCAACCAAAACTCCATGCTTATGTATGGAGTTTTAGTTTACCTTGTAGAGGGCGGTCGATTCTGATCACCCTGGTTGCTGCGAACCGATGAACCGATGAACAGGATGACCAAAGCAACGCGGAACTGTGGCGTTATGCGTAAATGACGCATCGTACCTTTAGCGTTTCGGAATTGCGAGCAATTTGGCATTTCCATGTGGGGAACAGGTACCGTTTTGACTCATAACCAGGACGTGTTTAAAACGCCGCACGCTTTTTGCACTTGACGGGTTCCCCCCTACGCAATTACACTGACGATGGTTTAAGTCCTATATTTTGTAAAATTGGGAGTGAAGCGAATGGAGCCGTTGATAAGCATTGTGATGCCGACGTACAATCGAGCGCAAATCATTTCCGGCGCGATCGAATCCATCATACGCCAGTCTTACGCCAACTGGGAGCTCATCGTCGTTGACGACCGAAGCACGGATCATACGGAAGAGGCGATCCGCGACTGGATGCGCAAAGATGAACGAATCCGCTATGTGAGCAATGAACGTGAAAAGGGACCGGGCGGCGCGCGAAACACGGGAATGCTGGAAGCGCAAGGCGAATATGTGGCGTTTCTTGATTCCGATGACGAATGGTTTCCATGCCATTTGACCGACAGCATGCGGACGCATGCGCTCACGAAAGCGGATATCAGCTTTGCGCTATGGGTGGAACAACACGGGGATATGATTTCCTATAACTTCGACAATAAGATGGAGCGGTATTTGCTGCATTCGATGCGAACAACGTTCGAAACATGGAATGAAGGGGAAACGATCGTTTTTGAGGAGGGGTTGTTCGAAGCGTTTTTATCGCATACGCGCAATTTTTTTCAACTGAACACGATGGTATTCCGCCGGGGAACTGCTGGCCGAAGTCGGCCTGATCAACGAACATTTTCATCTGGGGGAAGATACGACCTATCTGCTCCGCTTTTTCGACAAATACAGAATCGCCCTCCAAACCAAACCTCATTCCGTCTACCGGGAGTCACCCGACAGCCTCTACTTCTTCTGCGACCGCTGGCAGCTTGATCCCGATACGATTCATCTCAACGAGGACCTATATAAAAAAATCGAGGAACTTAGCTTTAAATCCATCCAGGTGCGCGAGCATATCCGGAATTTAGTCGCTCGGTCCGATTCCGTCCGCAATAAAGCGAAACAGCTTTCTTACATTGACATCGGTATCGCAGGCAAATATTATACGCTCAGCTATTTGAACCGTTATGACCGCAAAAAAGCGCTCCGCTACTGCCGCCAATCCCTTCGTTACAAAGTTAATATTTTTAATTTGTATTTGTTTCTCAAGCTACTGTTTGCAAGCAAGAGCGGAAATGCTTTTTTACAAAAGGCTCTTAATATTTGGTAGAATTAACCAAAATAAGTTAAAAAATAAAAGAATTTCCCCCTCCATTGTAAGATTATTACCCTATCGAAAGTAAACATTAAGCAATACTATTAGGGTAGGTTACAAGAAATAAAAGGAATTATTTCGCTTCAATGCTTTAAATTATTGCCGCTATACCTGGTTACATACTCTGGATTTCTCCTTCCTTCGCAGTATTCAACCGTCTGTATAATGAACTGCTGCGATGTACAAACCAAGTTTTCCATTTATTTGTCAGAATTTTCAAACATCTAGACTCCGCATAATAGCTAACCTGCAAAACATGTTTTCATCCGAAAGCAGGGGCTTACCCAATCAGCAAGATTCCACACAAAGGCATGAGCCTATCCACTCAGCGAGATCCCACACAAAGGCATGAATCTATCCACTCAGCAAGATCCCACACAAAGGCATGAATCTCTACCGCTCAGCAAGATCCCACACAAAATGCACAAGCTTGCCGGTCAATCTTCCCCCTCTCACAATCGCATGAAATTTTCATTCAGCTTGATTCACACATAAGCGTGAACTTGCTTACTCCGTACGAACAACCCCATGGGCACCCGTTTGCCGCCCGCTTTTTTTGAAGGGTTTTATGGCTCCAATTTGTTCATTTTCGTTAAAACAAAAGAAAACATGCAAGTTTGTTTGCACTCTGGATGTTCCTTTAAAAGGATATTCCGGAAAATAACGTGCGTTATAAGCAATCAGCTAAGTTTTACTTATTACAAACTACTCCATGGGGAGAGTGTATTCATGTTCAGAGAGATGCACAAATCTAAAATTCACCGGGCGGTCGTGACAGAGGCCAATTTGAATTACGTAGGAAGCATAACCATCGATCAGGATATTTTGGATGCGTCGAATATCTTGGAGAACGAAAAAGTACAAGTTGTCAATATCAATAACGGAGCCAGGCTGGAGACGTATGTCATAAGCGGTCCCAGAGACTCGGGTATGGTTTGCTTGAACGGCGCCGCTGCCAGACTGGTGCAGCCGGGCGACCGCGTCATTATTATTTCTTACGCGATGATGGAAGAATCGGCAGCCCGCACGTATCGTCCGCATGTCGTCATTATGGACGAGAACAATCGCATCGTAACGGAGGATTATCAAGAACTGCATTCCACAACGGTGTGATAAAAGACAGAGCGGAGGGCTGCCGACTATGAGAACCATCCGTAACTTGTCCGGCGTATTGCTGGCACGCAAGGAAAACGATGCGGGAATTTTGTTTTGCGAAAGCGGCGGGGAGCGCTACATGCCATACGGCCAGTTACTTGCATCGGCCGGAAGAACGCTCCATCTGCTGCGCGAGCAGGGTCTTGGGCCAGGCGACTTTGCCGTCATGCAGACGGAAGATAACGAACGGTTTATCCTTCTGTTCTGGGCTTGCGTGCTCGGCGGTATTGTCCCCGTACCTGTGACGGCCGCGCGTACGGACGAAGGACGCAAAAAGCTGATCCAGGTATTTAAGCAGTTGAAAGCGCCTACATTACTCTGCGACGAAGAGTTGTGGCCGGGAATTCAAGGCTACGCCTTAAAGCAGGATGAGTCGGAGGTGCTGGCCCGGCTTGAGTCCGGCAGACTGCCGATTGCGGAGGTACTTGCGGCTGCGGCGGATGCCGGCCGCCCCGAGGCTGAGCCGTATGACGCAGCCGAATCGGACACGGCATTCATCCAGTTTACATCCGGCTCAACCGGAGACCCGAAAGGGGTCGTGCTGACGCACGGCAATCTTCTGTCGAACATGCGCGCCATTACCCATGGGGCGCAGTCGACGGAGCGGGATTCATCGCTAAGCTGGCTGCCGCTGACGCATGATATGGGGCTCATCGGCTTTCATCTTACGCCGCTGTTTTGCGGCATGAATCAGCTGCATTTGCCGACCTCGACGTTTGTCCTTCATCCGATGAAATGGCTGGAACTTACGCATAAGCATCGCGTGACATGCCTTTCTTCGCCGAATTTCGGTTATGTGCATTTTCTGCAGCATTGGAAGCCGGAAGGAGCGGCGGCATGGGATTTGTCCTGCGTCAGGCTCATTTTTAACGGGGCCGAACCGATATCGGCCGCCCACTGCCGCGATTTTCTGGAGGCAATGAAGCCGTACGGGTTAAAGAAAACTTGTATTTTCCCGGTATATGGGCTTGCGGAAGCGAGTCTGGCCGTATCGTTCCCGGGGACGGAAGAACACCTGACCACTGTCAAGCTTGACCGCCAATCGCTCGCTGTCGGACAGCCTGTACGAATGGCTTCGCCCGAGGATCATACCTCGATCGAAATCGTCGAACTCGGTTTCCCCGTGCAAGAGTGCGAGGTACGCATCTGTGACGAAGGGGGAAACCCTACGGCAGCAGGCAGCGTAGGCTTGATTCATATCAGAGGCCGCAATGTTACGAGCGGCTACTATAAGCGGCCCGATGTAAATAAGCAAACGATTTCCCCGGACGGATGGCTGAATACGGGCGATTTGGGCTTCCTGCTGGAAGGGCGCTTGTATGTGACCGGCCGCATGAAGGACGTAATCTTCGTCAACGGGCAAAATGTGTATCCGCACGACCTCGAGGCGTTGATCAGCGGATTGAAAGGGGCCGAAATCGGAAAAACGGCGATTGCCGCCGTTCAGGATGCGACGACCAAACGGGATGCGATCGCGGTTTTTATTCAGCATCGCGGCAAAACCGGCGGATTTGTACCGCTGATGGCCGAGGTGAAGAAGCTGCTGAACGGATCGGCCGGTCTGGACGTTTCTTTTGTCGTCCCCGTTCGGCGAATTCCGAAAACGACATCCGGCAAAATTCAACGCTACGTATTGGCGGAAGCGCTGCGCGAAGGGGAGTTTGACCAATCGTTGGCCGAACTGACGGAACTGGAAGCGGCAGCCGCATTGGAGCGGTGTGATGCGGAAGAGGGCGATGCCTTACGCGGGGATGTCGGCTTGAAACCGGTTACGGAGACAGAGCAGCGGATCATCTCCATTTGGCGCGAAGTGTTGAAAAAGGATTACATAGGCCGAAACGACGGCTTTCTCGAGCAAGGAGGCAATTCGCTTAAGGCTGCTTATGCCGCCGCCAGGCTGCAAGAGACGTTTGGCGTCGAGCTTACGCTTACCGAGCTGTTTTTGCATGAGACGGTGAGCTCGCTGGCCGCTTTGCTGAAACAAAAGATGCAGGAGGGTGAAGGAACGGCCGGCGCCATTCCTCCACCGGTGGCCAAAGCGGAGGAGCGGACGGTCTACCCCGCGACATCGGCGCAAAAGCGGCTGTTCATCTTGGAAGAGCTGAATCCGGGGCTGCTAAATTACCATCTGCCGTTTGCGGTCCGCGTCCAAGGCCCGATCGATATCGAGCGGTTCCGCGCGGCATGGCGGGCACTGATAGAGCGGCATCCGGCGCTGCGGACTTCCTTTTACATGGAGGATGGCCATGTGATGCAGCGCATCGGGAAAGAGACCGAGCCGCCGCTTGCCGTCGTTGACGGAAGGGGCTGGCCGGAGTCTGCGCTGGCGCTGCGGCAGCGGAGCTTCCTGCAGCCGTTTCGACTGGACCAAGCTCCGCTTCTACGCATGGAGCTTGTTCAACTGGGACATGAATCAAGCGTACTGCTGCTGGATATGCATCATATCATTACGGACGGAACGTCAATGGGAATTTTGATGTCCGATCTTGTGAGATTTTACGAGGGGAATGCGCACGAGCCGTTGCCCGTTCATGGCGGGGATATGGCGCTGTGGGAGGCAGCGGGCCGAAGCGGCGGCTGGCTGGAGCGCCAGAAACTTTATTGGCGCGAAATCTTTGGGGATGGCGTGCCGTCTCCGGCGCTTCCCTCCCCCCGTCCAAGGCCGCAGATACCAAGCTACCGCGGGGCAGTTGAACGCTTCGAGCTGGAGCCGGAACTTGCCGGATCGCTGCGTGCGCTGGCTGGACGCGAGGGCGTAACGTTATACACCGTCCTGCTCTCGATTTACTATGTGCTGCTTGCAAAATATACGGGCGAATCCGACATCGTTGTCGGCACGGCAGCCGCAAGACGCGTGCGTCTGGAGCTGCAAAGCGTGGTCGGAATGTTCGTCAACATGGTACCGATCCGCCTGCGCGGGCAAAGCGGTTTGCGCTTCGATCAATGGCTGAAGCAGGTCAATGGGGAGGCGCTGGCGGCTATCGGCAACGGTGACGTGCCTTATGAAGAAATCGCCGAGCTGGCGGATGTGAAACGCGAATACGGGCGGAATCCGCTGTTCGATTCGGTGTTTACGCTGCAAAATATGGAGCTGCCGGAATGGCGGGGCAAGGATCTCGTTTATACGCCTCAAACGATGGACAGCGGCTCGGCCAAGTTTGACCTGTCTTGGGAATGTACGGATACAGGCGAAGGCATTGCCTTCACGCTGGAGTATGCGCTGGATTTGTACGATGAGCGGTCCGCTGCGCAATTGGCCCGGCATTATACGGCGCTGGCCCGGGCAGTCGCCGAGCAGCCGCATGCGGCGCTTGGCGAACTTGATCCCGTCGATGCAGAGGAGCGGACAGGGCTGCTCCGGCTTGGCCGTTCAAATGCCGTACCGACGCAGGAGCTGTCGCTGCACAGGCTGTTTGAACGACAAGCGGAGGAGACACCGCGGCAGATTGCCGTTGAAATGGGCGAGCGGGCGTACACCTACAGCGAGCTGAACGAACGCGCCAACCGGTTTGCGCACGCGCTTGCGCGGCACGGCGTTACGCCGGGGGCGAAAGTGGCGCTGCTGCTCTTGCGCTCGCCCGATATGATGGCGGCAATATTGGCTGTGCTGAAAGCGGGAGCCGTCTATGTGCCGATCGACCCGCAATATCCCGAAGAGCGGATTTTATTTATGCTGCGGGATACGGAAGCGCGGGTGATCGTGGTTGCGGCTGCGACGATGGAGATGGGCTCCCGGGTTGCCGGAGACAGCCTAGATGTCATTGACATGGATGGACTCGATACGAAGTGGACCAAAGAGGCCAGCCATGATCTGGATATTGACGGCTCAGCGGACGATCTCGCCTATATCATGTATACATCCGGTTCGACGGGCAAACCGAAAGGCATCATGACGACGCATCGCAATGTATCCCGGATTGCCGTCCATACCGATTATGTAAGCATTTCGGAAAAAGATGCGCTGTTGCAGCTTTCCAACTACGCTTTTGACGGATCGACGTTCGATGTGTACGGAGCGCTGTTGAACGGCGCGAAGCTGACGCTGGTCGGTGAGGAAGAGGTTGCCGACGTGGTGCGGCTGACCGAGCTGATTGAAGACAGAGGCATTACCGTATTCTTTGTGACGACGGCACTCTTCAATACGCTGGTCGATCATGGGCTGGAGTCGCTGCGCGGCCTGCGCCATATTTTATTCGGCGGAGAGCGGGCTTCCGTGCCGCACATCCGCAAAGCGCTCCGCGCGCTCGGACCTGGCGTGCTGCTGCATGTCTACGGCCCTACGGAAACGACGGTCTTCGCTACCTGTTATCCGATCACGGAGACGTGGGAAGGACAAGAAGCGGCTACCGTGCCGATCGGAATGCCGATCGCGCGTGCGGAAACACTGGTGCTGAGTGAGGAGGGCAGGATACAGCCGGACTTGGTGCCGGGCGAATTGTGGATAGCGGGCGACGGTGTCGCATCCGGCTATGTGAATTTACCGGAACAGACCGCTTTGAAGTTCCGGCCGCATCCGTTCCGGGAAGGCGAAACCGTGTACGGAACCGGTGACCTGGTGCGCCGCTTGCCTGACGGAAATTTGGAGTTTCTGGACCGGATCGACAGCCAGGTCAAGCTGCGTGGTTACCGGATTGAACTCGGCGAAATCGAAAGCAGACTGCTGGATTGCGCGGGCGTCAAGGAAGCGTATGTAGCTCTCATCGAGAATGACGGCGCGTCCTATCTATGCGCTTATATCGTCACGGTGCCAACCGAAGAACAAACAAGCGTACGGAGCCAACTGACAGGCAAGCTGCCGTCCTTTATGATTCCCTCCGCGTTTGTGCAGTTGGAAAAACTGCCGCTGAACGCGAACGGCAAGGTGGACAAAAAACGTCTGCCCGCGCCGGAGCGGGCGCTCCCGTACGAAGCGCCCGCTACAGATACGGAGCTCATTGTCGCAGGATTGTGGCAAGAAGTGCTTCATACGGCGCAGGTTGGCGCGCTTGACCACTTCTTTGAGCATGGCGGCCATTCTCTGAAGGCGGCCGCATTGACCTCGGCAATCCACAAGCACTGCCGGGTGCGCATGCCGCTTCAGGAAATTTTCAGGCTGCCCACGGTCAGAGAGCAGGCGGCCTGGATCGACAGGGCTGCCAAGGAAGCGTACGAACCGGTTGCGGAAGCGCCGAAAGCCGCATCTTATCCGCTCAGTCCGCCGCAGCGGCGCATGTTTTTGGCGGAAAGTATGGCAGATATCGGGCTAACCTACCATATTCCCCTTGCGCTTAAACTGTCGGGTGCGGTCGGTGAGGCCAAGATCGGGCCGGCGCTTCAAAAGTTGATCGACCGGCATGAGCCGCTGCGGACCTCCTATCATTGGATCGACGGCGTGCCGGCCCAGATCGTGCACGATTCGGCCGCCTTTGTTCTGCAAACGGCCGAGCTGGCGAAGACGCCGCTGCCGGAATGCATGAGCGAGTTTTTCCGGCCGCTCGAGCTTGCTGCAGCGCCGCTGATCGCGGCATGTTATTGCCGGCCCGGACCGGAAGGAGCGGAAGCCTATCTGCTGCTCAACATCCACCACATTGCCGCGGACGGCATATCTGTCAAGCTGCTCCTGGAGGAATTGACCGCTTTGATCGACGGCGTGGAACTTGCGCCTTTGCCGCTGCATTACAAGGACTATGCGGTTTGGCAGGAGCGGCAATCCGGTTCGGAACGGGCCAGTGCGAGCCGGGCATTTTGGACGGAGCAGCTTGCAGAACCGCCGGCTCCGCTAGATATGCCGCTGGACCGGCCTCGCGGCGACCGTCAGACATTTGCAGGCGATACGTACACCTTCCGCATTCCGGCGGCGCTCGCCTCACGGCTGAAAGAGACGGCCGCAAGCGCCGGAGCGAGCATGAACAGCCTGCTTTTCGCGGCTTACGCGCTGCTGCTCAAGGGAACGACGCATCAGCAGGAATTTGCAGTCGGTTCTTTGGCGGCCGGACGGTCACATCCGGACACGGCCAGGATGATCGGCATGTTCAACCAATTTCTGCCGCTTCGGATGCGGGTGGCGGACGAGCTGCCGTTTCTGGCGTTTGTCAGTGAAACCCACGGGCGTTTGCTTGCCGCATACGAGCATGGCGATGTCAGCTTCGAGCACATGATGGAAGCCGCCCGGTATCCGCACGATCCGTCGCGCAACCCGCTGTTCGATACGATGCTGATCGTTCACAACCAGTTTGAAGACGAGAAGCTGGCGGCGCGCGGCGACGGCTGGAGCATGGAGCCTTTATCCGTCAGCCACGGTACATCCAAGCTGGACTTCAAGCTTGATCTGTATAGCGATGGCGATGGCGGTCTGCGGGCGGAACTGGAGTATAATACGGGATTGTTTTATAAAGGCACGATAGAGCGGCTGGCGAATCGGCTGCTTTACATCTTGGAGCAAACGGCCGCAAAACCCGACCTGATCTGCGGGGACGTCGCAATGGCGACGCCTGCCGAAGCAGCCGCCTTTGCGGCATGGAATGATACGGAACATTCGTACCCGGCGGAGAAAACGATTCACGGTTGGTTCTCCGAGTCCGCCCGGCGGTGGCCGGATCGGACCGCGGTGCGGTCGGCCGATGGCTCGCTGACGTATGGGGAGCTGCATGACCGCGCCGAACGCATGGCTGCCTTGCTAAGAGCGAGGGGGGTTACAGTCGAAACGATTGTGCCGATTGCCGCTCAGCGTTCGTTGTCCATGATGATTGCGATCATGGCGGTGCTCAAAGCGGGAGGGGCCTACTTGCCGATCGACCCGGAGCATCCGCCCGAGCGGATCCGCGGCATTCTGGAGGACAGCGGGGCCAGGCTGCTTCTGGCGGGAGCGGAGTGGATTCCGACGCTCCCGGCCTTCCGAGGAGAAATACTCGAACTGGACGCGCTTGCGGCTGACGCCGCATCGGAGCCGCCGAAGGGCGTAGAAGAAACGGATATGACGCCTCAAGCGGGCCCCGGGCATTTGGGCTATGTCATTTACACGTCAGGCTCCACCGGCAAACCCAAAGGCGTTATGGTGGAGCACCGCGCGGCGATTAATCGGCTGAACTGGATGCAGACGGCTTATCCGCTCCATGAGCATGACGTTATTTTACAAAAAACACCGATTACGTTCGACGTTTCCGTATGGGAGCTGTTCTGGTGGAGCCTTGCCGGCGCTTCGCTCTACTTGCTGGAGCCCGGCGGGGAGAAAGAGCCTTCTGTCATGCTGCGCACAATCGAGGAACAGGCGGTTACGGTCATGCATTTTGTACCGTCCATGCTGGGCGTCTTTTTGCCCTATGCGGCGAACAGCGGCAGAAACGGCGAGCTTCGTTCCCTGCGCTATGTATTTACGAGCGGCGAAGCGCTTAAACCCGCGCATGTCGCAGGTTTTTACAACCTGATGGAGCGCGGGGGCGGCAGGTGCCGGCTCATTAATCTGTATGGCCCTACGGAAGCGACGGTCGATGTATGCTATTACGATTGCCCGGACGCTGAGGCGGTTACGATTCCGATCGGCAAACCGATCCATAACATCCGGCTCTATATTGTGGACGAGCGGATGAGACCTCAGCCGGTCGGCGTATCCGGCGAGCTGTGCATCGCGGGTGCCGGCCTTGCGCGCGGATATCTCAACAGGCCGGATTTGACGGAGCGAAGCTTTGTTCCGAATCCGTTTGCCCCGGGAGAAAAGCTGTACCGCACCGGTGACCGTGCAAGGTGGCTGCCGGACGGCAATATTGAGTATTTGGGTCGCTTTGACCACCAGGTCAAGCTGCGCGGTCTCCGCATCGAATGCGGCGAGATCGAGCATGCGCTGCTCTTGCAGGCGGGAGTTCGCGATGCCGTGGTAACGGCGGTGACGGACCATGCGGGAGAGCCGGCGCTATGCGCCTATCTCGTAACGGCGGATGGGAATAAACCGGAGGAAGGAAGCCTTCGGGCCGCGCTTAAGGAACGGCTCCCGGAGTATATGATTCCTTCGTATTTTGTTGCAATGGAAGCATTCCCGCTGAGTGCGAGCGGCAAAGCCGACCGCGGCAGCCTGCCGCAGCCCCGATTCGCCGAACCGGAAACTTCCGGAGGGACGCCGGCTACGCCGACGGAGCAGAGCCTCGCCGAGCTTTGGCGGGAGGTGCTTGGTCTGACCGTAAGCGAGCCGGACGCCCCGGCGGCGATCGGGAGAGAAGCCCATTTCTTTCAAATGGGCGGTCATTCCTTGCGCGCCGCGCATCTTGCGGGCTTGATCGAGCAGCGTTATGGAACGTCGTTCGCAATGAAGGATGTATTCGGTGCTCCCCTGCTGAGAGAGATGGCAGCCCGCATCGACAATGCGGCCCCCAAGCGGGCTGCGGTCATTGCCCCGGCGGAAAGCCGGCCGTTCTACCCGCTGTCGCTCGCACAGAACAGGCTGTTCGTACTGCAGCAGCTTTATCAGGGCAGCACGGCCTACAATCTTCCGCTCGCTTTGAACTTGACGGGCAAGCTCCATCAGGAAAGGCTCCGCGAAGCGATTCAAGGGCTGATTGACCGCCACGAACCGCTCCGCACCAGCTTTGACTGGGCAGACGGCAAGCCTGTACAGCGTGTCCATGAGAGGGTTTCGTTTGAACTCGCCGTGCATGCCTTGTCGGATGCGGCGGACTTGAATACATTTGCTCGCACAGTCGTCCGCCCGTTCGATTTGCGGAAGGCTCCGTTGATTCGGGCGTTTCTCGCGACGGACGGCGAAAGCCGGCATACGCTGCTGCTGGACATGCACCATATCGTCGCCGACGGCGTGTCCATGAATGTGATGGCTCGTGATTTTGAAGAGCTGTATCGCGGCGGCTCCTTGCAGCCGCTGCCCATTCACTATAAAGATGCGGCCGTCTGGCAGCAGGAGTGGATGGCCTCGGAGGCGAGAGAGCAGCAAGAGCAGTATTGGGCGTTCCGGCTGGCGGGTACGCTTCCTGTGCTGCAGACTGCCGACCGATTATCCCCGTCCGCCTGAACAAAGCTTCGAAGGCGCCAAGCTTGCGCTGCCGATTCCGGCGGAGCTTGCGGAGGGAATCGGAGCGGCGGCGGAGCAATGGGGAGTTACGCCATTCCATATCTGGCTTGCCGCCTATCACACGTTATTGCATCTGATGACGGGGCAAGACGATCTTATTGTCGGCACGCCGATCGCCGGCCGCTTCCATCCCGCCACCGAGTCTCTGGTCGGCATGTTTGTCAATACGCTGCCGATCCGCAGCAGGCCATCCGGCGAACTGCCGTTCAGAGCATTCGCCGAGCAGCTCAAAGAAACCGCGCTTGCGGCGATGGACAACGGCTTGCTCCCGTTTGAGCATATGGTGACGATGCTGGATGTGCCGCGCGACCTGAGCCGCAATCCGCTGTTTGACACGATGTTTGTCATGCAGCATAGGGAGGCCGTACAGGAGACGGACGCCTTGCGGTTCGAGGCGCAAGTGCCGGATAACCGCGTATCCAAGCTGGACTTGACGTTTGAGATTGCGGATGAGGGCGCAAAAGGCGCGGCCTTGACGATCGAATATGCGACGGCGCTGTTTAAAGAAGACAGCATTCGCAGAATGGCGCAGTGGTATTTCCGGATTGCCGGCCTTGCACTGGCCGAACCGGAGCGGCCGCTCGGAAGAATCGGGCTGCAGGGCGCCGAGGAGGCGGAGAAGCAGAGCGAAGCGTTCAACCGCACGGCCGCGCCGTATGCCAGCGGAGATACGGTAGAGGTTTACCTCGAAAGGCAAGCGGCGGAAACGCCGCAGACCGCTGCGGTTGCGGCGGAAGACGGCGTATTGACGTATGCGGAATTGAACCGGAGGTCAAACCGGCTGGCGCAGGCGCTCAGAAAGCAGGGCATCAAGCGCGAGGAGCGCGTAGCCGTCGTGATGGACCGCAGCCTGGAGATGATGATTGTCATCTTTGGCGTGCTGAAGGCGGGCGGAGCTTATGTGCCTGTTACGCCGGGCTTGCCGCCGGAACGTATCCGCTACATGCTGGACAATTCCGGTGCCAAGCTTGTCTTGACGAAAGGCAGCGCACCGGAAGGACTGGAGACGTTCCTGCCATTTATGGACGTTCATGAGGCCCTGGTTCAAGAGCGGGACGACTCTCCTGTAGAGAAGCTGCATGACTCACGTTCGCTTGCTTATGTGCTGTATACATCGGGATCGACCGGACAGCCGAAAGGGGTCATGATCGAGCATCACTCCGTCGTCAACCGGATCGGCTGGATGCAGAAGCAATACGGACTGGACGCAAGCGGAGTTATCCTGCAGAAAACGCCGATTACTTTCGACGTATCGGTCTGGGAGCTGTTCTGGTGGAGCTTTGCGGGAGCCAAGCTGGTCCTGCTGCCACCGGGCGGCGAAAAAGACCCCGCGCTTATGGCGGAGACGATAGCGCGGCATGGCGTAACGACGATGCATTTTGTGCCGTCCATGCTGCACCTGTTCCTGGAGCATTCCGGCTTGCTGCGCGGCGAGGCCAGGCTGGAGAGCCTGAGTCATGTGTTCGCCAGCGGCGAAGCGCTGTCTGCAGATCAGGTGCGGCGGTTCCGCGAGCGCATTGGAGATCCGTTCGACGCCAGACTTGTGAACTTGTACGGTCCGACCGAGGCGACGGTGGACGTTTCCTATTACGATTGCTCTGACGGCGATATTCCGGTCCAGGTACCGATCGGGAAGCCGATCGACAATATCTCGCTTTATATCGTGAACGAAGCGATGATGCTGCAGCCTGTCGGCATTGCCGGGGAACTGTGCATATCCGGCGCGGGCCTGGCACGGGGTTATATCGGCCGGCCCGATTTGACGGAAGAAAAGTTCGTCGATAATCCGTTTGCGGCAGGCAGTCAGATGTATCGGACAGGCGACCTTGCCAGATGGCTGCTTGACGGAACGATCGAATATTTGGGCCGAATCGACCATCAAGTCAAAGTAAGGGGCCAGCGCATCGAATGCGGAGAAATCGAGCATGTGCTGCTCGGTCATCCGTCGGTTTCGGAAGCTGTGGTCATGAAGCGGGACGCCGCAAGCGGAAGCGAATATTTATGTGCGTACGTCGTTTGCTCCGAACCTGCGGACCATCAGGAACTGCGTGATTTTGCAGCGGTGCGACTGCCGGAGTATATGGTTCCGCAGGTCATAGTGGAACTGCCGGCCATGCCCCTGTCTTCAAACGGAAAAATCGACCGGAAGATGCTCCCTGAGCCGGAGTTGGCGGCGGATAGCGGCACTCCGTTTGCGGAAGCGGCAAGTGATATCGAGCTGGCGATTGCCGCCGTATGGCACGAAATCCTGCAAAGGGACGACTTCGGCATCCATCATCGATTCTTCGATGTCGGAGGAGAATCACTGCTGCTGGTGCGGGTGCATCAACGGCTGGAAGAGTTGTATCCCGGAGCTCTCGGCGTAACGGATTTGTTCACCTACCCGACGATCGCATCGTTAGCGGCATATCTGGAGTCGAGAACTCGCGAACTCGCGAGCTGGAGCTGGAGCGGTCTTCCTGTAGCGGACGACTGCGTCAATAGCGGCTATTCCGCGGAGCGTATCGGCAGCATTCAGTTCCAACTGGACAGGTCGGTTGCGGAAGGGCTTGCGGAACTTGCGTCGTCCCGCGCGGTGACCGTTGAAGCCGCGGCTTATGCCGTATATCTATACTTCTGGCGCGGCGAGTCCGGCACGGACCGGCTTGTGCTTCCGGCACTGACGGACAAAGGGCTGATTGCCCCGAGAGAAATCGACTTTGCGGAGGTGCGCGATTTCGATACGCTGCTGCGGCATGCCGCCAAGCGGGTGAGTGCGGGGGAATGTTATACCGCACGGCAAATCAGCAAGCAGCCGCAAGCCAATGCGGAGTTTGCCTTGTTCCCGTTATTTGCGGGAGCTGCGCAGCACGGCTTCAAAGAGCGGGAGGCGCTATTGGAACGATTCGATGTTGTGCTGTATATGGATGGCGCTGCCGCATCAAGCGGGGCGGAAGGGCCAGAACTTGGCGGGATGTGGACATATAACGCCAGGATTCTCGGCAAAGAGGCCGTACTGGATTGGGCTTCCGCCTATCTGGAGCTGCTGTCGAGCGTGGTGGAGCAATACCGCGCCTCAGCAGGAAGCGCCGTCCCGGGGGTGTAGACTGGACCAAGTCGGCTTGTCCCTGACCCTGAGAATACATCTGCCAGAAGAAAGGAGCTTTCCTGTGAAAAAAGTATTGGCCGTGATAGGGAATATCGCGCTTTACATCGGGGTCTTTTATGCGCTGCTCTATTTGCTCCGCTCTACTTACAATTACGAAGTGACACTGTCCTTCGCCCAGTTTCTGGATCGCAACCCGGCCATGTTTATGGCCGTTCTGTTCACGCTGATTACGCTTGTGTACATGCTCATCTTTCGTATCAAAGGATGGATCTGGCCCCATGCGGAGAAAAATCTGTTTCGCGCCTCGGGCTTCAAACGGCTGAGCGCCCCGCGCGCCTTGCTGATGATTGGGCTGGGTCTTGCCGGAAGCTTGTTCAGCATCGGTCTTATCGTCATTGACGATATTGCGCGGCTGTTTCCGTCCATTCCCGCGCTGGTCGACGATACGATCAGAGGGGAGTCGATCTGGTACGTCATTCTGGGGGCCGGGCTGATCGGACCGGCGTTTGAAGAAATTTTATTCAGGGGCCTCATTTTCAGAGAGCTTCGCAGGGTTATGCCGGTATATGCGGCCTTGTTGCTGCAAGCCGCGGCGTACGCCTACTTTCAGCCGAGCGCGGTGCTCTCGGTCATCAGCATCGGTTCGGGCCTGATTTACGGGTCGCTGTATTTGCGCACCGGGTCGCTGTGGGCGCCAGTCCTGGTACAAAATACGGCCATGGGCACCATCTTTCTGTTTAAATACATCGGGTTCTACGAATGGTTTGACAAGCTGGGCGATGTTTCGCTGTATATCATTACAGCGCTTTGTCTGGCTGCGTTGATTGGAGGTTCCGCCTATGTCTGGCGGACCTCCGGCAACGGCGTCGGCGCACGCGCCGGTCAAGCGCTTACGGCTGAAGCGCCGTCGGCAGCACAAAAGGGGGTCTGACCGTATGAAGGCGTGGGGAATAATGCTGGCTCGCGTGGCTGTCGTTATCGGTCTGTATTTTGCATGGTTTTTTACCGTGACGACATTATTTTTCGATTATGTGTATCCCAAAAGCACGTGGTTTGAACGGAACACGGTATCCGTCATTATTTTAAACGATATCGTGGGTTTACCGCTCATGCTGCTGGCCTGGAGGTTCATATTCAAGGAAAACCTGTTTAAGGCGGCCCAATTCCGCATGATGGGCGGCAAATCGGTGGCGATCGCTTTATGGATCGGGCTTGGAGCCGGCTTGTTTACGGTCGCTTTCTCCCGGCTTCCCCTCATTGCATCGGACAAGTACCAGTTCAACGAATTGTTTGATTATCTGAACCGCGCGGAATGGTATGTGTTTCTCGTTTTCCTGATTCTCGGAAATATTTACAAAGAGACATTGTTCAGAGGCATTCTGATGAATGAGTTCAGACGCGTGCTTCCGGTTTGGATCGCAATTGTGATTCAGGGCGTGCTGTACGGGGCGTTGTTCTTTTTAGGAGACATTCCTCTGTCGCTTTACGGTTTTCTGGGCGCGGTTATTTTCGGGCTCTTGTATGTCTGGTTTAAATCTATCTGGGCGCCGATTGCCGCGCAGGTCGCCTGTCAGGGGAGCCAGTACCTGCTTTGGCATTACGGTCCGAAGACGACAGACGTTACCGTTATGTCCGTCGTGATGGCTGTGGCAGCCGCCATGATTGCGATTGGCATATTCCTTGCGGTCAAGCATCGCACTTCGAGCTCTGTGCAGTTGTCTTCCAAGGCGGTGACGTCGGCGTGAAGGGATTGCGATTGGCGGGAAATACGGTCTTCTATTTGGTCATTTATGCGGCGATTGTGATGCTTGTAAATCACGCGCTCTACAACTGGATCGGTGATCCCGGTTTAAACGACTGGATCAAAGACAATTCCGGCATTGTGCTGATTGTATCCAATATCATCGCGCTTGCCGTCTATCTTCCGCTGCTTCGCTGGCAAAAAATTTCGCTGAGGGATTTGGGGTTCGTGCCTGTGCGCGGCGGATCGCTGCTGCTGTCCGCAGGGACAGGCGTCTGGCTCGGCCTGTTTATCGCCGTATTTACCCGCCTACCGTGGATAAAGACGACTTTTCCGGCCATTTCGGATCTGGTCGCTTTTGTGGCCGGCGGCAGCCTGATCATTTTTGTACTCGGCAGCTTGCTGCTTGGATCTTTGCTGGAGGAATGGCTGTTTAGAGGTATGCTGTTCCATACGCTGCGTCAGCGTCTTTCGGTTCAGTGGACGGTTCTGCTCCAGGCCGTATTGTTCGGCGCGGTATTTATGAATGTGACGATTGGCGCATTCGCGGCGCTGGGCGCGATCGTATACGGCGCCGTTCGTGCCGGCTCGCATTCGCTTTGGGGGTCGCTTGCGGCTCATGTGTGCAGTACAGGCACGTTGTATATCGTGCTGCAACAGGCGGGCGATTGGCAGCCCGGTACACTCGGATTGTTAGCCGTAATCAGCGGACTCGGCATCGCGGCGCATGTGCTGTTGCTGCTGCGGGGGAGCGGCGGAAGGGCGAAAAAAGAACAGGCCGTCAGCAGTTCCATTACTAGCTAGGAGGGATAGGAGCCATGTTTCAACTGGATTTGCTGGATACCAAGAAAGACACATCCCGGCGGAAAGGACGGAGCGGGGGCTCCGTCTCCGAGGTTTCCCTCAAAGATATTGCGATTATCGGAATATCCGCCAAGCTGCCGCGCGCGGATTCGCACGAAGACTTCTGGGAACTTCTGCGGAGCGGCAAAGACCTGGTAGGCGGGTTTCCGGATTCCCGCAAGGAGGAATTAAAGCCGTATTTGCGCCGCATGCAGGCGCAATACGGCTCCGTTTCCTTTTTTGACGGAGCGTATCTCGAAGATATTTCAGGTTTTGACTATTCTTTATTCCGGCTTTCGCCGAAAGAAGCCTCGCTGATGAGTCCGGCGCAGCGCCTGTTCCTGCAGACGGCTTGGGGCGCGCTTGAGAATGCGGGGTACGGCGGAGATTCGCTGCATGGTTCGCGCACCGGCGTCTTTATCGGCTATAACGGGGACACGCTGCATGATTACAAGCGAATCATCGAAGCACTGGACCCGGATGCCCTATCCATGGCGGCGCCCGGCAATCTGAGCTCCATGATACCGAGCCGGATTTCGTACCTGCTTAATTTACGGGGACCGGCGATCAGCGTGGACACCGCCTGCTCCTCCTCGCTGGTAGCTGTCCATCTGGCGTGCCAGTCTATCCGCAGCGGCGAATGCGAGACGGCAATTGCCGGCAGCGTCAAACTTAACGTGCTGCCGCTGGATACCGGCATACGGCTTGGCATCGAGTCAAGCGACAACCGGGCCAGAACATTCGACGACTCGGCGGACGGAACAGGCATCGGCGACGGCGTGATTGCGCTTGTACTGAAGCCGCTGTCCCGCGCGCAGGAAGACGGGGACCCTATTTATGCCGTCATCAAAGGCAGCGCGATGAATCAGGACGGCAGCTCGGTCGGCATTACCGCACCGAATGCCCTCGCGCAGGAGGACGTCATTACACGCGCTTGGCAGGATGCGGGCATTAATCCCGAAACGTTAACGTATATGGAGGCGCACGGCACGGGAACCTCGCTGGGCGATCCGATCGAAATAGACGGGCTGACGCGCGCTTTCCGGAGATATACCGATAAACGGCAATTTTGCGCCATCGGCTCGCTGAAAACAAACATCGGCCATCTCGACCATGCCGCCGGCATAGCAGGGCTGCTCAAGGCAATCCTGTCACTTGTCCATAAGCAGCTTCCGCCAACGCTTCATTACCGCTCGCCGAACCGCAACATTCCGTTTGTGGATTCGCCTGTTTATGTTAATGACGAATTGACGCCATGGGAGACGGACGGCGAACCAAGAAGATGTGGAGTAAGCGCGTTCGGCATGAGCGGAACCAATTGCCATGTTGTACTGGAGGAAGCTCCCGCCGGGATGCCTTCGGGCCGTTCGGACAGAGCGGAGCTGTTCTGCTTGTCCGCGCACAGCATGACGGCGCTGGAACGGCTCGTGCTGCTGATGCGGGACTGGGTTCAGCAGCATCGCGGCGATGAAAGCCGCAGCCTTGCCGACCTTTGCTATACCTTGGCCGTCGGCCGGGGGGCTCATCGGTATCGCCTGGCGATTGCGGTAAGCGGCTGGGAAGAGCTTGCTCGCACCTTGCATGCCGCAGCCGAAAGCGGCCTTACCGGCCTTGCGCTGCCGAACGTCCGCTTCGGGACGACCGATTCGGCTGTCGCCGGGGGGATGGGGCGGCAGCCCGTTCCGAACGAACGGGAAATGGACGCGCTGGAGCTGGGCGGGCGTTACGTGAGCGGATACGAGATCGACTGGAACGCGATTTACCAAGGACAACGCCGCCAACGGCTGCCGCTTCCGACATATCCGTTCGATTCCCACCGCTGCTGGGTGGAAGACGCGAGCGCCGGAGCGGCGCTTCAACTGCCGTTTGCGGCCTGGAACGGATTTTCGGTCAGTGGGGATATTCCCGAGGAACTGCAAAAAGAAATGAACGAGACGTTTGCCAGATGGCAAGCCGAACTGGTGCGGAACGGCGGGATGGCAGGCCATCGCCGCCGCGGCGTTGCATTAACCGGAGAGCGCTCCGGCCTGGAATGGGAGCAGCAAGTCGCAGACGTCTGGGGAGAACTGCTCGGTTATGACGAATTGCCTGCGGATGCCGGGTTTTACGAGCTGGGCGGAGATTCCATTATCGCGCTCAAAATTGTAAACCGGCTCAGCGAACTTGCGGGCGTCCGCATTCAGGCGGCGGATCTCCTGGGGCATGCGGATCTGCCTTCGTTCACCGCTCTGATTGAGCGGCGAGTAAGCGAAAGTGGCGCGGCGTCAGCGAAAAGAACGAAGGCTGGGCACGATGGACAAGGGGAGGACGCCGGGCACGATCGGCACAAAGCGAACGGCGGACATGACGGGCAGGCGGAGGACCGCGGCCATAACGAAGCAGGATCGGACGGCAGGCATCTAGAGCCGTTGACCGGCCAAGTATCCGACTCTTTGTCCCGCGATGCGATGGAGCCGATTCCAAAGGCGCCTCCTCAAGAGCATTATCCGGTTTCGTCGCCGCAAAAACGCATGTATTTGCAGCAGCAGGCGATGCCGGATGATCGCAGCTACAATTTGCCCGAATTGCTGCACTTGGACGGGGCTGTCGATGCAGACCGTCTGGAGACCGTCCTGCAAGCCATCGTGGAACGTCACGAGACGCTTCGCACCACCTTCCACGTCATCGACGGTGAGATCCGGCAGCGCATACACGCCGCCGTTCCTTTCCGCCTGGTTCGCATGGAGACCGATGAAGCGGAAGCGGACGGCGTGCTGCAAAGCTTGTTCCGGCCGTTCAGGCTCGATAAGGCTCCGCTGCTCCGCGCAGCCCTGCTGAAACTGGGGCCGGAGCGTCATGTGCTTTTTCTTGATGTGCATCATATCGCATCCGACGGTATGTCGGCCGGCATTCTCTTGTCCGACCTGATGACTTTATATCAAGGCGGTTCGCTGCCGCCCCTGCCGCTGCAATACAAGGATTACGCGGTATGGCAGGAGAGCAGACCCCTCTCCGGGGAGGCCGAACGGTATTGGCGCGAGCAATGCCGGGGAGACTGGCCGACACTTGCGCTTCCGACCGATGCGCCGCGTCCGCCCGTCAAAGGAAACCGCGGTGAAACGTTCGACGTGTACGTCGAGGCGAGTTTGACGGCGGCGGTGCGTAGCCTCGCGGCCGAATCGGGCGCGACTCCGTTTATGGTACTGCTGTCAGCGTATTACACTTTCCTCGCCCACTACACGGGAGCCGAGGACATTGCGGTCGGCACGCCGATTGCGGGCCGTAACAGGCGCGAAATGGAAGCGATCGCGGGCATGTTCACCGGTACGCTGGCGCTGCGTGCTTATCCATGCGCGGACAAGGCGTTCAGAGCCTTTTTGTCCGAAGTGAAAGAGATGGCTACCGGAGCTTACGCCCACGCCGATTATCCATTCGAAGAAATCGCGCAATGGACGGACAGAAGGGATGCCAGCCGGAGTCCGCTGTTTGATACGATGTTTATCATGCAAAACCTGGGTATTCCGGACGCTTCGTCTGCAGGATTGTCGTATCGCCACCAGCGCTTTGAGCATGGCACGGCCAAATACGATTTGATGATTCAGGCTGTGGAACACGGTGCGGAATTGCGGCTTGTCGTGGAATATAACGCCGATTTGTTTCACCGCGCGACAGCCGAGCGGTTTATGCGGCATTATGTGCAGCTACTGCGCAGCGTGACGCTCCGTCCCGACGCCGCGCTCGGCGAAGCGGAGATAATGACGGAGGAGGAGCGCCTGCATATGCTGGCGCTGGGGAAACGCGAAGCGGACTTTCCGCCGCCGCGCTGTCTGCATGATTGCTTCAAGGAGCAGGCGAAGGCCGTTCCCGACCTGCCGGCCGTATCCTGCGGCGGTGAATCCGTGACCTATCGGGAGACTGGATCGCCGCACCGATGCGTTGGCGCGAACTTTGCGTGCCAAAGGTGTGGGATACGGCAGTATCGTCGGCATCATGGCGGAGCGTTCCATCCCCATGCTGACCGCTATGCTTGCCGTTATGAAAGCCGGAGGCGCTTATATGCCGGTAGATCCGAATTATCCCCAGGAACGCATCCGATATATGCTGGAGGACAGCGGCACGGAGCTGGTATTCGCGGACGGCGCGCGTTCCGGAACCGCGGCCGTCGTGCCGGCTTCCCTGCAGGTACTGGACATTGCGGACGAGACGCTGTTCTCCGGCGGAGACGATACCGCCGCCGTACGGCCGCAGGACGCCGCCGATCCGATGTACGTCATCTATACCTCCGGTTCTACGGGTCAGCCGAAGGGCGTTATTGTGCCGCACCGCAGCTTTTACAATTTCGGACATTCGCTAAGGACGTTTTTCGACGGGAAGTACGGAGAGGGAGACAGATGCCTCAGCCTGACTAACATATCGTTTGACGTCAGCGTAGCGGAGCTGTTTATGCCGCTTATGTTCGGGGCATGCACGGTACTTTACCCCGAGCCGAAATTGCTTGATCCGCGGCGGATTGCCGAGGTGATTGCGGAAGAGCGGATTACATTCGCTTATTTGCCGCCGTCTTTGCTGAAAGAGGTTGCACGGCTGCTGGAGCAATCGGCTTCTGCGATTACGCTGGACAAAATGCTCGTTGGGGTAGAGCCGATTAAAGACGAAACGCTGGAGCTGTATACGAAGCTGAATCCCGGGATTCGGATAATTAACGGCTACGGTCCGACGGAGGCAACGGTTTGCTCCAATATGTACGTATACAAACCGGGTGCTTATCGCGGCGGCTATGTGCCGATTGGCGGGCCGATGCATAACGTTGAAATTTGTATATTCGGTTATGGCGGCCAGCTAGCCCCAATCGGTGCAGCCGGAGAACTGTATATTGCCGGCAGCGGCCTTGCCGGCGGTTATGTGAACAAGCCGAACATGACAGCCGAACGCTTTCTGCCGCATCCGTATCGTGAGGGCAGCTTCATGTATCGCACCGGCGATATAGCAAAGTGGCTGCCGGACGGCAACGCGATGTATGTGGACCGGGCCGACCAACAGGTAAAAATCAGAGGCGTGCGGATTGAAATGAACGAGGTTCGCTCGCAATTGATTTCTCTTCCCGGGGTGGAGGATGCGGTTGTGGTGGTCCGAGAGCAGCCAAGCGGCGACAAAGAGCTGTGCGCATATGTGGTCGCTTCCGATAAGCTCCCTTCACGGGAATGGCGAAGAAAACTGAAAGACAAGCTGCCGGAGGCGATGATACCGGCCTATATCGCGGCGATTGACGCGATACCGCTGACGCCGAACGGGAAAGTGGACCGGCGCTCCCTGCCGGAGCCGGAACTCGGGCTTCGTGAGCGGGAAAAACCCGAGCTGCCGCGAGACGGGATGGAAGAGCGCATCGCCGCCATTTGGGAAGAAGTGCTGGGCGATACGGCCGGACCGTTCGGTATCCACGACGACTTTTTCGAGATTGGCGGCCATTCTTTGAAAGCTGCCGTGCTGGCGGGCAAGCTGCAGCAGGAGACGGGCGTCCTGGTTCCTCTCAGCGTGATATTCGACTTTACCTCTATTGCGGAAATGGCCGTCTGGCTGAAGGATCGGGACGGTACCGCTGCGGCGGCCGAGCCGATCCCGAAGGCAGAGCGCCGCGAGTGGTATCCGATGTCGCGCGCCCAGCGCCGCCAATATATGATGCAGATGCTCGCCGGAGACACCGCCACGTATCATGTGCCGTTCGCGCTCCGTTTGCAGGGCAGACTGGATGCGGCGCGGCTGGAAGACGCGTTTACGGCGCTGGTCGGCCGACACGAAAGCTTGCGGACGACCTTCCATATGACAAAGGACGAGTTCAGGCAAAAAGTTCATCCGCCGTATGCGTTCAAGCTGGAGACGCTGGACCCTGCAATGTTGACTGGGGAAGAGATGCTTCCCGAAACGCTGCCGGACGGTGCCCAGGTAACGAGGCTGATGGAAGTTTTCCGGCGGCCGTTCCATTTGGACAAGCTGCCGCTGATTCGCGCGGGGCTGATGCGGATGAATGAGGAAGTTCATCTGCTGCTGCTGGATGTTCATCACATTATTACGGACGGCGTATCCGCCGGTTTGCTCGTGGATGAGTTGTCACGGCTGTATGCCGGACAAGCGCTTCCGGAACTGCGCGTGCAATACACCGATTACGCGGTATGGCAGGAAGCCGGATTTGCACATGCCGCTTATGCCGATGATGAGCGGTACTGGATGGAAATCTTCCAAGGCAAGCTTTCTGTGCTGGAACTGCCGACGGATCGGCCGCGGCCGCCTCTGCCGAGCTATAAGGGCCGCCGCCATATATTCCGGCTGGACGAGCGGACGACGGCGGAGGCGCGGAAGCTGGCGCGGGAAGCGAAGACGACGCTGTATACGGTGCTGCTGGGCGCTTTTGCCGCGATGCTGGCCAAATACAGCGGGCAGGCCGAAGTAATTGTGGGCACTCCCGCCGCCGGCAGGGATCATGCCGATACGCACCGCATGATCGGTATGTTCGTCAACACGCTGGCGCTTCGGACGAAGCCGGAAAGAGACAAAACCGTACGCGCCTATATGGCGGAGCTGCACAACCATGTCGTAGAGGCGCTTTCACGCCAGACGTATCCTTTCGAGGAGCTGGTAGATGGACTGAAGGCGGATAGCGACAGAAGCCGCAATCCTTTGTTTGACGCCATGTTTATCTTGCAAAATATGGACCGGGCGGTAACGGAAGCAGGCGGTGTCGTCTTTGGCGAACTACCGTTCGAGGCGGGGACAAGCAAGTTCGACCTGACTCTGGAAGCGGTCGAGCGGGATGCGGAGATCGAGCTTCAACTGGAATACGCAACGGATTTGTTTCATGAAGAAACCGCGCGCCGGATGGCGGAAAGCTACACCGTACTCCTGCGGGAGATGTGCGGATCGCTTGACCGCACGGTCGGCGAGCTTGAGCTGATGAGTGAAAGCGAGCGGGAGCAATTGCTGGCTCTGTTGGCCGGAAGAAGCAGGCCGGTACAAGCGGCGAGTATAGAGGGGAGCAAGGGTAGGATGGAAATTGGAGCTGGGAAAGGCATGACGGACCGGCAAGGAGAAGCGGCAGCGGCTTCCGCGCAGGCAACGGCGGAATGGACGGGGTTTGTACAGGAAGTGGAACGCCAGGTGGCTCGCACGCCGGATGCGGCAGCGATTCAATTCGGCGCCGAGACGGTAACGTACGCCGAGCTGAACGAACGCGCGAATCGGCTTGCCCATTCCTTGCGGGCGAAAGGTGTAGGACCCGAGCACATTGTCGCGCTGATGGCGTCCCGCAGCCCGCTTCTGCTAGTCGCCATTTTGGGTGTGCTGAAAGCCGGAGGCGCCTATGTGGCCATTGATCCCGCTTACCCCAAAGAGCGGATCGACTGGATGCTTGAGGATTGCGGCGAAGCGCTTCTGCTGACGGAAAAAGCCTATGCAGGAGTCTTAACTAGAGCCGTTGCCGAGTGGTATCTCGACGATCCGGAACTGTACGCGGCGGACAGAGGCAATCCGGAGTTTGTCCAAAAACCGGACCAATTGGCGTACGTACTGTATACGTCGGGATCGACCGGCCGTCCCAAAGGAGTGATGATCGAGCATCGCGGGCTGGCGCATTTTATCGGCGGCTTCCGAAACCGGATTCCGTTTGAGAAGAGTCAGAGTATCCTGGCGATGGCATCGGCTTCTTTTGATATTTTCGTCGTTGAAAATCTGCTTCCGCTCACGCTGGGTATGCGGATTGTTCTCGCTAGCGAAGAGGAACGGGGCGACGCCGCCTTGCTTCAAGGCCTGATCGACGCTCACGGCGTCGATGTGCTGCAAATTACGCCGTCGCGCTTCAAGTGGTGGATGAATCAGCGGGGAGAAACGGACGGCTTGAAAAAGCTGAGCATCTTAATGATCGGGGCGGAGCCGCTGACCGCCGATGTGCTCGGCAGGCTGCGCGCCGCTACCGGAGCCAGATTGTTTAATTTGTACGGTCCGACGGAGACGACGGTGTGGACCTCTATCCGGGAAGTGACCGAAGGCGAGGACATTTCGATCGGCACCCCGATCGAAGGTTCCCTCATGATGGTGCTTGACGAAGGACTGAAACTGCAGCCGACAGGCGTGACGGGCGAAATTTGCATCGGCGGTCCGGGCGTCGGGCGCGGTTATCTCAGCCATCCCGAATGGGATGTCGCTTTTGTGCCGAATCCGTATGCGCCGGGCGAGCGCATGTATCGCACGGGCGACCTTGGACGAAGGCTTGAAAATGGGGAGTTTGTCTACGCGGGACGCCGTGATTTCCAGGTGAAAATCAGGGGCCACCGGATTGAAATCGGTGAGATTGAACAGCTGCTGCTTCGCCATGAGCAGGTGAAGGAAACGGTCGTCACCGCGTTTCAGGAAGAGGATGGGGAATATGCGCTCTGTGCTTATGTCGTCATGCGCAAAGCCCCGGATGCTGATGCGGAGCCGGACGGCGCCTCGCGATCCGGACCGTTAACCGGGCAATTGCGCGAATTTCTCGGGGATAAGCTGCCTTCTTATATGGTTCCGGCCTTCATGGTCGTTCTGGATGCGATTCCGCTTACGCCGACGGGCAAAATCGACAGAAGAGCACTGCCCAAGCCGGGACCGGTCGACGCGGGCAAACGCGAGCTTGTTCCGCTGTCGACGGATACCGAGCGCAAGCTTGCGGAAATTTGGAAGGAACTGCTCGGTACGGATGCGATCGGGGCTAAAGACAGCTTCTTCGAACTGGGCGGGCATTCCTTGAAGGCGGCGGGCATGATCAGCCGCATCGCGGAACGCTTCAGTATTCAAATTCCGCTGCGCGATATTTTTATGAATCCTACGCTTGAAGGTTTAGCGGCCCATCTGGACACTAGCGGAACGGTCGCGGCCGCACGCATTCCGAAGCAGCCGGAGCTCGATTATTACCCGATGTCGAGGGCGCAGCGCCGCCAATTTATGATGGGGCTGATCTCGGACGAGGCAACGATGTATCATGTGCCGTTCGCCGTGCATATGCAGGGCAAGCTCGATGTGGAGCGGCTGGAGGAAGCTTTCCTTGCGGTGATGCGCCGCCATGAATCGCTTAGAACGACGTTCCATCACGAGGAAGACGAGTTCCGCCAGCGTGTGCATGCGGAGCCGGTATTTACGCTGGAGCGGGGCGCCCGGCTGAGAATGGCGGCGGGCAAGCTGCTCTCGGAAGGCGGAGATGAAGGATTGTTCGGCGGCATCGGCGCGCTGATGGAGCGATTTATCCGTCCGTTTGATCTCGGCAGTCTCCCCCTGTTCCGGGCCGGTTTGATTCCGCTTGACGAGGAGCGCCATCTGCTGCTCCTGGACTTTCATCATATTATTACCGACGGCGTCTCCGTCAGCGTCCTGCTGCAGGAACTGACCGCTTTGTACGGCGGCGGCGAACTGCCGGAGCTGGATATCCAGTATCGGGACTACTCGGTATGGCAGGAAGAACGAATCGGCAGCGAGACCTATATGGAGCATGAGCGCTACTGGCTCGAAGCGTTCGAAGGGGAACTGCCGACGCTGGAGCTTAAGACGTCCTTGCCTAGACCGGAACTTCAAAACTTCAAAGGCGCTCTAATGGGCTTCACCCTGGATGAAGAGCTGACGTTCAAGATTAAGGCGTTTGCGCGTGAGCGCGGCACGACGTTGTATACGGTAATGCTTGGCGCTTATTCGATGCTGTTGAGCAAATGGAGCGGTGAGGAGGATATCATTGTCGGTACGCCGGTAGCAGGCCGCAATCATGCGGAATTGGAAGGGCTGATCGGGATGTTCGTCAATACGGTCGCGATTCGCAGCTTCCCTGAATCGTACCGGACAGTCGGCGACTATTTGTCGGAGCTGCATGAAGATGTGCTGCGGGCGCTGGAGCATCAAAATTATCCGTTTGAGGATTTGGTGCAAAAACTGGGAATCGAACAGGACCGCAGCCGTAATCCTCTATTCGATACGATGTTTATTCTGCAAAATATCGATCGCGTCGCTTACCGTTCGGGCGGCATTGAATTCGATCCCAAGGAGTTCGATCCGGGCGTAAGCAAATTCGATTTGACGCTTGAAGCGGCGGAGCGGGACGGCGGGATCCGTTTTGCGCTGGAATATGCGACAAGTCTTTTCAGCGAAGAGACCGTCCGGGCGATGGGCAATGATTATACGGCGATTATGCGCGCGCTGGTCGAAGACGGAGCAAAGAAAAAAATCGGTGCCGTGCTTGCCGAAAGCAAGTTTGCTTGAACCAACATTCTGAGCCTAAGGGGGCGGCGAACGATGAAGCTGTCGATGAATAGGAAACCGTTTAACGAGTTTTGGATGAACTGCATGCTGAACCAGGCGTTTTCCATTGCGGTGTCGGAGGAGCCCAGCTACAGAGATGCGGCGTATTTGAACATTTACCGGTACTACCCTTGGGAGGCCGCAACGGACAAGGACTTCCGCTATCCGACAATCGATACGCTGTATTATATGGACGATCCGGCAAGATTCCCGCTGTCGCAGGTGATCCGCTATATCGAGCCCGGTCATTTCCGCAGTAAGGAGACGGTGCCGGATGAAATCAGGGCGATGCTTGCGGGCGGACGAAGCTTGAGCGTGAACGTCGATTTGTATGACTGGCTGCCGGGCAGCATGGCCTGGAAAAAGTTCCATTGGTATCATTATTCGCTGTTTAACGGATACGACAAGGAGCGCGGCGTCTTCTACGTCATCGACGATACGCTTGCGGGTTACGAAGAGCACGAGGTGCCGGAAGAAAGGCTGCTCAAGGCATACGGCAACTCGGAATACAATGTGAACCCGGACTATCTGGGGCCTGCCTTCTACGTATACAACTTGCAGGAAAAGGTGCAGCCCTACGAGCTCAAGCTGTCTGAAGTGGTGGAAAATGCCCGGCGGCTGGCGGGGGAGCTTGGCGAGTTCTCATTAGAGGGCATGTGGAATGTCGATTCCGACCCGGAGAAAAAGCAGGCTCATCTGACGTATGGCCTTGTCGGCGTCAACATCATTTGCAACCGGCATATCGCAAACATGTCGCTGCTTCGCTCCTTGCGGGAGAAGAATCTGATCGGCGAAGCGCTGCATGAGTCGCTGTACGGTCAGCTAGGCGCAGTAAAAGACGGATGGGATCTGTTGAAGGACCGCTTTGTGACGGGAGACTTCGAACGCGGCAGAGAGCTGGCGCTCGCGGCCGATTTGTTCGCGAAGGAAAAAGCGTTCTGGACCACGCTTGCCGCCGGCGCGTAAAGGCAGCTTGCGTCAACATGTTACCAGGGAGGCGGGCGTTATGACGATAGCTTTAATATGTTTGCCGTATGCGGGAGGCTCCGCACAAGTGTACAAACGCTGGACGAACCGCCTGCATCCCGGCGTTCGTCTGGTGCCGGCCGAACTGGCGGGCCGGGGAAGCCGCATGGACGAGCCGTTCTATGCGGATGCGGCGGAGGCCGTGCGGGATTTGCTGCCGCTGGTGCGGAAAACCGCGCTTGACTCCGATGCGTATGCTTTATTCGGCCATAGCATGGGAAGCCTGCTCGTGTATGAAGTGCTGCATGCGCTGCGGGAAGAAGGATTCCCTCTGCCTGCAGCAGTCTTCCTCTCCGGCAGAGGGGCGCCGCATTGCCAGCAGAAGGAGGCCCGCCCGACCCACATGCTGCCGGATGACGAGTTTCTGGGCGAACTGAAACGGCTCGGCGGCATGCCGGGCGAGCTGTTCCGGCACCGGGGGACTGCTGGATATGTTTATGCCGATCCTAAGAGCCGACTTTAAGCTTGTCGGCGAATACGAGCACCGGAAGCGGCCTCTGCTGCCGCTCCGGCTCACCATCTTGAGCGGCAGGGATGACGACAGCGTCAAAGGCCCGCTCGGTGAATGGGAGCGCTATGCGACGGGAGGATGCGAGCTGATGCTGTTTGAAGGCGGGCATTTTTTCCTGCATGAGCGGGAGCCTGATATTGTAGCGGTAATAAACAAAATGCTGACCGAGGCGCCTGCCCCGATCTGACCCTGAGGAGCGTGATGGTAGATGCTGAACAAACATGCGATATGGTTTCCCGGTCAGGGCTCGCAGCGCGTCGGAATGGGAAAAGCGCTGAGCGAGCGGTATGCGGTCGTCAAAGCGACGATGGAGGAAGCGAACGAAGCGCTGGGCATGCGCCTTGACAGTCTGATGTATGAGGGACCGATGACGGATCTGACGCGGACGGACAATGCCCAGCCCGCCATTCTTGCGCTCGGCGTGGCGATGTACCGCGTCTACAGCCGCGAATGGGGATACGCACCCGCGATGGCCGCCGGCCACAGCCTGGGCGAGATTACCGCTTTAACCTGCGCGGGAGCCATCACGTTCCCGGATGCGCTCAGGCTCGTACGCAGCCGCGGCGAATTGATGCAAGGGGTCGCCGCTGCGGGGATCGGCGCAATGGCCGCAATCAATGGGGCGAGTCCCGATGTTGTCGCCAAAGTATGCCTGGAAACCAGCGCAGGCTGCGCGGACGGTAGCCGTATGGTTGTGGTATCGAACATGAATTCAGCGCGGCAAACAGTGATTTCGGGCCACAAAGAAGCCGTTCATGAAGCGTCCGAAAGACTGTCCGCCCTTGGGGCCGCAGTCATTGCGCTGCAGGTAAGCGCGCCGTTTCACAGCCCGTTGATGGAACCCGCGGCGGCGCAATTTGCCGAAGTGCTGAGCCGCGTATCGTTTGGCGAAATGGATTTTCCCGTAGTTTCTTCCTTGACGGGTCGACCTTACGGGAGTATTGCGGAAATCCCGGGTATGCTGGCAAGAGGACTGACCGCCCCCGTCAATTGGCCGGCGGTGCTTGCGTTCCAGAAGAGCATGGGCGTTGCCGCTGCCGTGGAATTAGGCCCTGGCGAAGTATTGAAACGCCTGGCTCCGCCGGACGGACTGCGCGTATTCGCTTTTGACGGCAAGGAAGATGAAGCGCATCTGGTGGCCGCAAGCCGGCAAACGGACACATATCCGATTGAACTGCTGAATCGTTGTCTGGCAATCGCCACTTGTGTCCGCAACCGCAACTGGAACGCGGCCGAATATGAACAAGGCGTCGCTGCGCCGTACCGCGGCGTACAGCAACTGGTCGAGCGGCTGCGGGAGACGGGGGAGCAAGCGGCGGAGGCACATGTTCGGCAGGCACTGGCGATGCTGGAATCCGTGTTTCGCACCAAAGGCACGTCCTCCGAAGAACAGGAGAGGCGGCTTGCAAGACTGCAGGGTGAGTTCGGCCTGCGCCTGCCGGGCGTTTCTCCTGCCGACCGGCCGTACGCGGGAAGTCTATCGTAGGAAGGAGCGGGGGCATGGGTATCCGGCTGGCCAATGACGAGTTGGAACAGGAAGGAGTCGAGCGGGGAACGGAGCTGCCGTCTCCCGTGGAGATTTTGCAGGCATTGATCCGCTTCAATACAACCAATCCGCCGGGCGAGGAATCCGCATGCATTCTGTATATCCGGCAATTGCTTGAGGATGCGGGCATTGAGACGCGGATCTGTGCGCTTGACCCGGCCCGGCCCAATCTGCTGGCCAGGATAAAGGGCAGCGGGGAGGCGCCGCCGCTGCTGCTGTACGGGCATGTTGACGTCGTCGGCACAGGCAAACAAGCCTGGAGCCGCGACCCGTTCGGCGGCGACATTGCGGATGGCTTCGTCTGGGGGCGGGGTGCCCTTGATATGAAAGGCGGCGTGGCGATGCTCGTATCGGCGTTCCTCCGCGCGCATGTCCGCAAGCTGCCGCTGCGCGGCGATCTCATTCTGGCGATTGTCAGCGACGAGGAAGCGGGGGGCGAATACGGCGCCTCCTTCCTCGTCGAGCGGCATGCCGAGTATTTTGCGGGCGTAAAGTATGCGCTCGGCGAATTTGGCGGCTTCGCGTTTCATGCTCTGGGGAAAACCTTTTGTCCGATTATGGTGGCGGAGAAGCAGCTGTGCTGGCTTAAAGCGACGATTCGGGGAGACGGAGGCCACGGCTCCATGGACAAGCCGGGAGCCGACTGTATGGCACAGTTGGGGAACATGCTTCAATCGCTCAACAGGAATAAGCTGCCGATACGAGTGGTACCGGCGGCCCGGTTGATGATTGAAGGCATGGCCGCCGCGCTGCCGCTGCTGCCCGCAATGCTGCTGAGAGGGCTGCTGCGTCCCCGGTCTGGGCCGCCTCATCCTGAAGCTGCTGGGGGAAAAGGGCGGGACATTCGCCCCGCTTCTGCGTAATACGGTCAGCGCGACCGTCGTTCGCGGCGGCGAGAAAATCAACGTTCATCCCAGCGAAATTACCGTCGAGCTGGATGGCCGAACGCTTCCGGGCGTCACTCCGCAGCAATTTATGGACGAGCTCCGCCGATTCGCGATTCATGATTCGATCGGGCTGGAAGTGCTGCGCCATGACCCATGCGCCTCAGCTCCCGACATGGGGATGTTCGGACTGCTGTCCGATGTGCTGAAAGAAGCGGATAAGGAAGCCGTTCCGGTGCCGATGCTGCTGCCCGGCGGAACGGACGGAAGATTGTTTGCGAGGCTCGGCATCCAAACCTACGGTTTCCTGCCAATGCCGCTGCCCAAGGACATGCAGTTTACCAAACTGATTCATGCGGCGGATGAACGCATTCCCGTAGAAGCGGTCGGGTTCGGCACGGATGCGATATACCGGGTGCTCGAGCGGTACGGAACGCAGCCGTTGTCATCGGGTCATTAGAGCAGGCTTGCCATACACATGCTCTTACCGTTGACCCATGCAAGGAACGTTCAAGTCGTGCCTGGAAGAAAGCGTAAGTGCAGGGCGGCTCCCGCCGGGGAGAGACCCTGACGCGAGCAAATAAAAGCACCTTCAAACGAAGGCTTCCATGTCGTAAGATGTGGAGCACAACTTTGAAGGTGTTTTTATGCCGGGAAACTAAAACCCGATCCCGGATATGTAAGACGACAAGAACATAAAGAATTTAAAGCCGCATAAATGCGGCTTTTTTTGTTACGGTATATGGATCACTAACTGATGCTGATTTCTAAGAAGCAAGGAAGCAGGGATTATTTAGCCGCAGATCGAAAATGTCGTGGCTTGAAGGTGGATTCGATTAACAGGATGGTTATTTAGTGCGGCCATAATGCTTCCCGTAAGACAGAATCTTGTAATATAACTGTTTATTTTTAAACGCTTTGAGCGGGTATATTTGCGGCCGTGTGTTCACTTCCAGAATCCATACTTTCCCCTTTGAATCGAGAGCCACATCCAAGCCGAGTTCTTGGAAACCTTTGTGATGACGGTCAAAGTTTTTGCCGACGGCAACGCCAAGCTTTTTGAGTTTCGACTCCAGCTGTCGGGTGAAAGTCGTACTAAAATCGGTACCGCTCATCGTATGGCTGAATGTTTTAACAGTGCCGCCTTGATTATAATTGGTGGCTACTTTGCCGGGTTTGCCGATTTTGGTGAATAGGGCGGTACTAACCCAATCTCCCTGCCTGGTTTTCTGGACCATAACCCGGATATCGAATGGTTTCCCGTTGCTTTTAGCTAAGCGAATTCCTTTTTGCAGCAGATAAGACTTACTCCCTGCAAAGCGATTCAGATCACGATACAAGTGAGCTGTACTTGTGTACGACGTTTGGGCAGCATTCATCTGGCTGAGGCAGCCCGCGGCTGTTTTGCGGATACGGATAATGTTTTTCCCGCCTGATCCGATGGTCGGCTTAAAAAAGACGGTGCTATAGTCGTCCAGCATAGCGGACAAATTTTTTTGGTTAAACGGTAATGTGTGCGGTACGTATTTTCGGAAATAGGCATCTTTAAGCAACCATTGGGTTTTCTTCCACTTGCTACTGATAATGCTGCTTTTATAGGTCATTGTAAGGGACTCCCCTCTTGTTTTTGTTCAGCATATGCCGAAAAAAAAGAGCGAGTCTCCATGATGGCCTTGAACTATGGTATAAGCCTGCGACCATTTTTACCTAAGTACAAGAAAATGATCATTAAAATGCGGGAGCACGAACGTTTTTAACGTATCGCCGTTTAACATTACAGGAGTCGGGAATTAAAAAGCCGGGGGCGTCACCGAAAAAAGTACGGCTGCATGTTCATTAAAATCGTTTTCCCATTTATGCTTCATTTGTGCAGGTATTTTTACGCTATCGCCGGCTTCCAATACGTACTCTGCATCGTCTAAATACACTTTAATTTTCCCCTCCAACACAAAAGCAACTTCTTCTCCTTTATGCTCCATCTGTTTCTCGGATGACGCCGTATTCGGCGGAACATTCATGATAGCTGTCGCCAGGTTTCCGGTAAAATCAGGCGAAACCAGCTCATAAGATAAATTTTCAATGACCATTTTCTTTCGGTTATTCGATCTGACCACTAAATCAGCCGTGTTTGTTTCTTCAAGGAAAAAACTAAAGGTAGGAACTTCCAGAGATTTCGCAAGAACTTTAACGGTCTGAATAGAAGGGTTTGCTAAACCGCGTTCGATTTGACTCAACATGGAAGGCGTTATTTCAGCTAACTTTGCTAATTCTCTGATACTTAAGTCTTTCGCTTTTCTATATTTCTCAACTTTTTTGCCGATATCTATATTCTCCATTACCGTGCACCTCTTGATCCTTTATCGTTAATTATAACTTAACATAGTGAAATGATACTTAACAATTAAATGCGTTCGTGTTAAACTGTGTTTAATAAAATTTAATTATATTTTATCTGTTTTTGATATCACTAATCAAGTCAATGAGGAGGATGAACAAAGTGAACGAGTTTGAATCCGGAGAAGCTGCAAACATGGAAAGAGAAAGAATATGATCCTTTACTAAACCATCTCATTTCGAAGAGAGAGATGTGGTGGTTAAATCCTAAGATTGAAAAGTTTAAAACAGCGATTAAAAGATCCCCTCTTACACAAGAGGATGTAACGGATGCAGAGGCAAGGTTGAACCGTTTCGCTCCGTATATTGCCAAAGTTTTCCCGGAAACAAAACCGATGAATGGGATAATCGAATCTCCTTTAAAGAGAATTCCTGCCATGAAACAATCCTTAGAGCAGAATTACCGGCAGCCTATATCGGGTGAATTGTTGCTTAAGTGTGACAGTCATCTTCCTATATCGGGGTCAATAAAAGCAAGAGGCGGGATTTATGAAGTTCTTAAACACGCGGAAGAATTAGCCTTTGAACATCAATTGTTGACGATCCGGGACGACTATTCCATTTTAGATAGTGACAGGTTTCGGACCTTCTTCTCACAATATTCAATCGCGGTAGGTTCGACTGGAAATTTAGGACTCAGCATTGGCATCATGAGTGCGAAGTTAGGCTTTCATGTGACCGTTCATATGTCGGACGATGCAAAACAATGGAAGAAAGACTTACTCCGAAACAATAATGTGAATGTAATGGAATATGAAGCGGATTACAGTAAAGCGGTAGAGGAAGGCCGGCTCCAAGCGGACGGGGACCCTTCCTGTTATTTTGTGGATGATGAAAATTCTCACGACCTATTTTTGGGATACGCGGTAGCGGCATCCCGGCTAAAAAGACAATTAGAACAATTAGAGATCGCAGTTGATGAAGATCATCCTCTGTTTGTTTACCTTCCATGTGGAGTAGGTGGGGGGCCTGGCGGTATAGCTTTCGGATTGAAGTTATTGTACGGAGATCATGTTCACTGTTTCTTCGCGGAACCGACCCACTCTCCATGTATGTTACTTGGTTTAATGACCGGACTTCACGACAAAATTTCCGTACAAGATATCGGGATTGACAATGTAACGGATGCTGACGGCCTTGCTGTCGGAAGACCGTCGGGATTTGTGGGTAAAACGATTGAACCGTTTCTGAGCGGTTCTTATACGGTTAGCGATGAAGAGTTGTATAGGCTACTAAAGGAATTAGCGGATACAGAGGGACTTCATTTAGAACCTTCAGCGCTGGCGGGTATGATAGGCCCCGTTAAATTAAGTAAGGAAGGAACCGATTATATACACAAGCATAATTTAACGGAAAAAATGGGCAAGGGTGCTCACATTGTTTGGGGGACTGGCGGGAATATGGTTCCTGAAGACATGATGAAGGACTATTATCAGAAAGGATTAAATTTAACACGAACGAAAAAGAACCCCTAAATGAGGGGTTTTTTATGTCCAAACCTTCCGGATTAACGCTAACGGTTATTCAGTAAATAATACTTGTAAGCAATCTGTATGCTATCTTTCGCATGATTTCCTATGCGAGGAATGCCGTGTCCTCCCGCTATAATCGTCGGCTCAAGGGAAAGCTGCCAAAGTTTAGAAAAGCTCCCGCCCAGTTTTTCCGCACTATATCCCAAATCGCCCTTCCAGCCGGTAGATGCCGTGTTACCGGTCTCACCGTCCGGAAAAAACATATCTCCCGTAAACAGAACGGTATCGTGATCTAATTTTACATAAAATAGAACACTTCCATCGCTGTGACCTGGCATTAAGTATACATGGATAGTCAAATCTCCGATATTCAGCCGGGTGTCCTCTGTAAATAATTGATCCGGGATGCAAGGCGGCATGACATGGTTCGTGTAAGGACTGTCGGGTCCGAAATTTCCCGCCTCCATCATGGATTGATCGGGTGCTCCCACGTAGATCTGAGCCCCTTGCTGTTGAAAATAGGCTGCACATCCCGCATGATCATCGTGACCATGTGTTAAAAGTACATGGGTGATAGATTGTTCGCTGATTCCCCAATAATTAAGATTTTCCAGTAGTGTATCTAATGCTCCGGGATTACTGCAATCCACCAACATATACCCTTCGCTATGCTTGATTGCATAGGCATTTCCCAATTTACCGTATGTTCCTCCGGAAAGGAGGAATAGTCTTTTTCTTAATTGCACGTACGTTCACCTCTTTTAATCGTTTGCGGCACTTGAACATCGGTGTACCGCTTTATTATAGTATCAGGTGCATTATTGTGCAACATTACTAGATATATTTACGAATTCAATGAATAACATTGCAAATAATTGCATGACGTGGTACTTTTATTGCGAGGTGTGAACACGATGTTAATTGAAGAACGATTGGACAAAATAAAAGCTATTATTGAAGCAAACAAGAGCGCGACCATTGAATTCTTGGCTGAGACGCTCGATGTATCGAAGGATACCGTTAGGCGGGACCTGATTAAATTAGAGCAGCAAAATGTTGTTCGACGCACTCATGGAGGTGCGGTTTCCGCGAACCGTGAAGCCATGATTCTGGACTATGAACAGAGGTCAGGCCGATTTAATCGGATTAAAGAACGAATAGCGCAAAAAGTTGCCGAAATCGTTAAAGATCATTCGAGTATTCTGTTTGATTCTTCAACAACGGTTGAAGCGGCCATCATGCAATTGGGGAACAAAAGGTTGTATGCGATCACGAATTCCCTGACTCATGCGAAATTGCTTGCAAAGTTTGAAAAGGCGGAAATTACACTGCTTCCAGGAAAGCTTCATAAGGATCAATTGTTTTTGTATGGAACGGAGACGGTGAAAAAGATCGAACAGTATAACACCGACTATACTTTATTGGGCGTTTTTGCTTTATCTAAAGATGGCCTATTTATTCATACCGAAGAAGAGGGTCTGGTGAAACGACAAATGATTGCTCAAGGACATCAGGTTATCGCGCTAGCCGACCACACCAAAATCGATACAACCGGTTTTTTTAAAGTATGTTCATTAGCGGAAATCGACATCCTGGTCACCGATCAACAACCCGAACCTCTAATTATGGACTATCTAAGCGAGAACAAGGTGAAAGTCATCGTAGCGAATGAGCAAAGAGGTGAGAAATAATGGCGCGTAATAAAGAAATCATTTTAGATACCGTGAAAGAACCGGCTAGTTTTCCAAATGTACCGCCAACTTTTTTGACGGATGAGACAATGAACGAGCGGAAAACCAAAGTTTTGAACGCGATGAAAAAAGAAGGGTTTCAAGTAGTGGCCGTCTATGCGGATAAAGAACATGGAAGCAATTTTGAATATGTAACCGGATTTATTCCTCGTTTTGAAGAAGGGCTGCTTCTTATTGAGGATTCGGGAAAGTGCACCGTTATTTTAGGTAACGAGAACTTAAAAATGGCGCCTTATTCACGTGCGGCCGTAACTTTAAAACACAGCCCGTTATTTTCATTGCCCAACCAACCGATGGATAATGAAGCGCCCTTAGAGGAGATTCTTCAAGAAGCGGGATTAGATCAGAAAAATAAAATAGGGCTCGTCGGCTGGAAAATGTTCACAACCAAAAAAAGCGATCCTTCCACTTACTTTGATCTTCCGTATTTCATTGTGGAAGCTTTCAAGAAAGCGAAACATCAGGATGCCGAAGCTGGTCAATGCCGCTCATCTTTTTATCGGGGGAGACGGCGGCGTACGTACAAAGAATAATGCCAACGAAATCGCTCATTATGAATACGGCGCCAATCTAGCTTCCACCTGTATGTTAAGGGCTATGAATGAAGTAGAGGTAGGAAGAACAGAAGCGGAAATCGGGGACAAATTGACAGCGGACGGACAATATCACTCGGTTGTCACCATTGCTGCAGCCGGTCAGCGTTTTGAAAAAGCAAACTTCTATCCTACACATAAAAAAATCCAGTTGGGAGATCCCTTGTCATTAACGACCGGGTTTAAAGGAGGCTTATCCAGCCGGACTGGTTTTGTTATTGAATCGGAAAAACAACTTCCGTCAGCTCAAAAAGATTATTTGGACCGGGTTGCCAAACCCTATTATCGGGCAGTAGTCACCTGGCTGGAAACGATCCGGATCGGCATGAGAGGCGGCGAGTTATATACTCAGATCGAAAATGTTTTTCCGAAAAACGAATATCATTGGCACCTGAATCCAGGTCATTTAGTATCCGATGAAGAATGGATGTCTTCTCCGATTTATGAAGGATCAACAGAAATAATAAAGAGCGGGATGATCTTTCAGATCGATATTATTCCATCCGTGTCCGGTTATACAGGCGTTAGCGCGGAAGAATGTGCAGCAGTAGCCGATCAGTCCTTAAAGGACGAAATTAAACGGCAGTACCCCGGACTCTGGCAGCGTATAACTACGAGAAGAACTTACATGGAAAATGAATTGAACCTGAAACTGAGTGAAGATGTCCTGCCATTATCCAATACCGCAGCCTATTTACGCCCCTTCTATTTAGCGAAATCTCAAGCTTTTGTTGTCAAAAGATAAAACTCCTGAAGCTCGTGAACTCAAGTCAAGAAACACGTGAATTCAAAGCCATATACAGAGAATGCCTCGGAAATTTGTGAGAGCCCGCTTCGGAAGCGAGCTCTTTCTCTTTGTCAGACATGGATAGACCCGTTAATCGGCTTCTCTTAAATCCTTTATTACGTCCTCGGCAACCCGATCGGTAAACCGGATAGTTCCATGATCCTGGACGATCCGCCCTTCCTTGATGCGGAGATCGAGCCAATCCGTAATAAAGCCGGGGGCATAACCCCCTTGTCCGAATTCTCCGCCAAAGGCAATGATGTTCGGATAGGCTGCCACGTATTGGTCGCGACTTGTGTTCGGATTTGCCTTCGTATATAACCAGAACTGCACATCATACATGAAGGTCGATAATTCATCGGCATGAAAAGAAAAATGGCCTTTCTCTTCAACAATTCGTGTACATAGGCTGCGGATTTTCCGTTCAATTTGATCCACTTCGGTTACCTTAGAGCAAAGCTCCTCCAGCAAAGGAGAAAATTTGCCGTGTGCTACTTTATTTAAGTCATGTTGCTTGTCTTCCTCGGAAGTATCATATTCTTCATCGCTCACTAAGCCTCTAACAAACGCCTCAAAATTCTCGGCCAGGAAAGTAATCTCATAGTCATCTTCTTGATCGACATGAATAACCTCAGGTTCGCCCTCTCTACCGCAAGCCCGATAGTCTAACATGACCACATCATGACCTGCTGAAGGACAATCGCAAATCACCACTCCAATGTCAGGATATCCCCATTCTTCAATCATAAACGGACTGCCCAGATCCCCGCACAGTGAATAGCTTTTCTCGCGCCCGATACCCATGATGCCCGTAATCGCTATGTGGTCCTCGGCCCAGGAGGTAGGTTCCTCTGTTGGAAAGTTGGTGTTCCTCGGTACACCGCCATTCTGCTGTTTCATCAGTTGAATATAAGAGGAGGGGAGTTTGTAACCAAGCTCTTGCTCGATAGATAGGATGAGTTCATCCGTAGGCGGTTCGGATTGATAGGAGTTTCTTGCATACTCGCTGTCATCCCAGAAATCCGCTAGAGACCCGTCTGAAAAAGGAACCTTCTCCTCAACCGAGCCGCGCTCCTCCAGGGAAGCTTTCTTCTTGGCGAGCCGGAGTTCTTCTTTTTTGCGCTTCTCCGCTTTTTGAATGCTTTCTTTTAAAAAGTACTCCGTACTTTGATCGCCGGACTTTAATGCATCCGAGTGACGGAAAGCTTGAACTGCTTCCTCATACCTTTTCAGATGATAAAGACTATAACCTGCCCGAAAATACCAGAGGGAATCCTGTTTGCCGGCTTCTGAAATGGTCTCAAGCTGACTGAGCGCTTCTTCATAAAGCCCCAAATTGTTATAAGCTCTGGCCAGCAGACTGACCTCATCATAGTCTCGTTCTTCATCGGGAATAGCGATCAGGGCATCCACAATTTTCTGATGTTCGTCTTCTTCATACCACTCGTTCAGTTGATTAGTAAGCGTTTCTTTCATTTCTACCTCCGAGATGTTTATTGAGAATTGCTTCATTCCTACTTTGGCAGCCTCTACCATAACTATAGTACTATCTATAAGGAGATGCCAGCAGAGCCGGAAACGACAGATGAACAAGCAGGCCGCAACAATGGTCCGCTTTTCTGCTTTTACATGGACGAGTTCTCCAAATCCGCAAGATCGATATTACAAACTTGTAAGGTACATGTAAGGCAAATCGATCGCTTAGGCCAGCCCGTCAGGATAAAATTGGAACAAATGAAAATAGAAGTTTTTAAAAGGAGAATCGGGATGAGGCTGTTTGAACTGCTGCTTTTATTGTCCAACATCGGCTCGTTTGCTTTAACAGTCCTATTAAAAAAAGGACGGCGTAGAATTCCAGTGTTCGCTGCAAGCGGGATCGCCACACTTTTACTGGTCATTCATTGGACGGTGGAAGGCTACAGAGTTCAGTTATTTTTCTCTTATTGCTTAACGATCGTGTTTTTAGCCGTCTCAGTTTATAGCTATTTTAAAAAAACGGGTCCCAAGAAAATCCCGCGATTCATGTTAGGTTCAGCTTATACTGCCATAGCGCTAATGCTGGTCGTAACAGCCGGTCTCCTGTATGTTTTTCCCGTATTTAAACTGCCTGCACCGACAGGCGAATTCAAAGTAGGAACGCAAACTTTTCATTTCGTGGATACAAATAGGGAAGAGATTTTCGACAAAACGAGAGACGGTAAAAGAGAATTAATGGTTCAGGTATGGTATCCGGCTCAAGCCGGCACCGGCAAGGACGCTCCCTTTGTTCCCGACACCCGGATTTTACATTACATGGCTGCGGAGTACGGGCTTCCCGGGTTTACTCTTCAACACTTGAAGTACGTATCCGGTTATGCTTATTCGGGGGCCGAAGTTTCTTCGGCACAGCCTTCATACCCGCTGATCCTTGGGAATCCCGGCAACGCCTCTTCCAGGTTCCTCCACACGTCGCAAGCTGAAAATCTCGCAAGTCACGGATATATCGTGGCAGTTATCGACCACACCTACAATACATTTGCAACCGAGTTTCCGGACGGACGAATCACAACCAGCAAAACCAATGATTTGTTCTCTCCCGGCCAGGATTACAAGACGAGCAGAGAAAATCGCGATAAGTTGGGAAGCGTTCTAACCGGCGATGTGGCATTTGCGCTGGACCAATTCGAGCTTATCCAATCGGGGCAGCTTCCTAGTCATCTAAAAGGGAGGATTGATCTCGGTCACGTCGGGGTGTTCGGTCATTCCATCGGTGGAGCGACGGCCTATGACGCTTCTTATGATCCGCGAATCACGGTTGGAATAGACTTGGATGGCGGGCTTTATCGTCTGCGTGAGAGAGAGGGTCTGCGCAAGCCGTTTTTGTTCATCAACTCGGAAAGCTATTTCGAAAAATTAAAAATGGTGATGGATCACCGGGTCTACACGGATGAAGAGCTTAACCGTATGGGCTCAACAAAAGAGTGGGAGGATCAAGTAACGGAGGACAAAAAGTTGGAGCTTGAACGGATGCGCGAAACGGCTGCTTCAGGAGGGAAGTTCTTCTATATCGACAATACGGAGCATTTGAATTTTACCGACATACAGTTCCTTTCTCCGATTTTCAAAATAACGGGCATTACCGGAAAGATTGCGCCCGAAAGAGCAAACTCCGTTATCAATGCGTATATGCTGGATTTCTTCGATATGTATCTGAAAAATCAAGGCGGAAACTTAATGAAAGGACCGGATAACCGCTTTCCGGAGGTGAAGTCTGTAACCTCACTATTGTAAATTAGGGAGGCTACTAAGCCGGAAAAACCAGAAAGCAGCTTAAGCTGCGGTGCCGCTGTATTTGTACGAACTGTTCCTGGTTAAAACAAATAGCTAGCTCGTGAAGACGATTATGTAGATATAAGCAGAGACGACAAGAAGCCCTGGAAGAGGGCTTTTTGTTTTGTCGAAAGATTAGCGTGGATTTATTGGCTATATATTGATATATTAATAACAGAAATCCACATTTTGGTAAATACACCATATTTTACAGAAAGGAGTAAAGGTATAGTTATTTGATTCTACTAGTATCTAAATCAAATTACAAGGAGTGATAATCTTATGAACAAAACTATTATCAGTCTTGCTGCTTTTGCTCTCCTAACTTCTTCTGTACCAGCTTTTGCTCAAGCTAATCATACACCAACTAACACCAATACCAATGAAACGAATATCCTTAATCCGTCTGAAATCTCCGTTTTAAACACGGGAACCGTGTTTGTAAGCCATTTTAACTCCCCGAGTAGTACACAACTGCTCGAATTTACAGTCCGGAATGAAACAGATAATATATTAGTTCAAGGCTCCCTAATTCCAAAATCCCAATCACAATTTGTTACTTACGGTTTGACAAGAGGAAAAAATTATTCAATAAAGGTACGAGCACTTGACGCATTCTACAATCAAGTTGCTACGGGTACCACCGGTGTGTTTAAAGTGGATACTGCAGAAGCTCATTACTTTGTTTACCTCAACTAAAAGTAAATAACTTTTAAAAAATAAGCCCCTGTAACTAAGGGGCTTATTTTGTGTCACAAACGGGTTGTAAAAAAAGCGATGGATGCGCTGGAGTTCTCAGCGAGGACCGGGAGACCGCCGTTTTTATGCGTATGTTCAATAACTCTTGTGTTTATGCTCGAAAGAATGGTAATATTTTACGGGAACATGCGTTTGTTTTTTTGTATTTTCTAACGCCAGGGGGAATAGACGTGGTTGAAATCATTGATAAAGAGCAGGTTTCGGTTATTGGAACATCATTTGTTGAGCTAAGCAATCTCTCCATCCATCATCATGTGCAAACGGCTCCCGTTTGTTTCGTTAAGGAGCGGATGTTAACATGATCCGATTGACGAACCGCCAGGCAAGGCAATTTCTGTTGTTGAAGCACGGGTTGTTGGGCGAATATCGTTTTGCCGGTAAGCAGGGAGTATTGGATTTTGTGCGGCAGGCCGGCTGTATCCAGTACGATCCCATCGATGTGTGCGGAAAAAACGCCGAACTGGTCCTGCAGTCGCGAATCAAAGGATTTACCAAGAACATGCTCGCCGAGTTGCTGTATCAAGAGAGAATCCTTGTCGATTATCCCGATAAAAATTTGGCCATTATCCCTGTCGAGGACTGGCCTTATTTTGAACGGTACAGGCAGGCCGCCCGACAACATGCCAAGCGGTATCCCGAAATGGAAGCGTTGATAGAGCAAGTACGAACTCACATCCATAATCACGGTGCGCTAAGTTCGGATGATCTAAAACTGGATGGCAATTTCGCTTGGCGATCGGCCATCCACTGGAGCAGCGGAAACAATACATCCCGGTCGGTGCTGGAGCAGATGTACTCGACAGGCGAGTTGATTATACATCACAAAAAAGGAACACGTAAATATTACGATATCGCAGAGAAGTACATACAGCCAAATCTGCTGAATGCGCCCGAGCCTCTGGAGGGCGAGCTTGAGCATTATAAGTGGCGGGTACTGCGCCGAATCGGCGCTGTTGGCCTTTTATGGAACCGCGCATCCGATGCCTGGCTGAACATATGGGGATTGAAAGCGGGGCAGCGCAACGAGGTTTTCCGCCACCTGCTGCACGAAGCCCGCATTGTTGCTGTATCCGTGGAACAGATGAAGGATATCCTTTATTGCCGCGCGGAAGACTTGCCGCTCATTGAAACCGTTCTGCAAAATCCATCGCCGGAGTGGCGCTGCGAGCTGATTGCCCCGCTAGATAATTTCATATGGGACAGAAAACTGATCCACGCCTTGTTTGGATTCGATTATACCTGGGAGATTTACACGCCTGCGATCAAACGGAAATTCGGCTATTATGTGCTGCCTTTATTATACGGAGAAAGCCTTATCGGACGAGCCGAGGTAATCGCGGAGCGAAAATCCGGGACGCTCGTTGTTAAAAATATCTGGTACGAAGGCGACCTAAAGCCAACCAAGCATTTGCGGGAAGCCCTGAACAATTGTTTTCAAAATTTCGCAGTATTCAACGGATGCGGGACGATTGTGAATGAGTCTATGAACTGACCTTTCTAAGGCTGCGGAAAAAGGGCAGAAATACAGAACAATACGGCAACCCTGTTTCTTCTTACTTAAAATAATCTGCAATAAAGTCAAGAAACTTGCGCGCCGCCAAAGAAAAATAGCGGGTCTCCGACCAATAGACCCGGTAGCTCCGCTGGCAAGCGGGAGACTCGACCCGCAGCAGCTTAAAGTCTTCCTCTTCACCGCTCTTACAGCCGAACAAAGCTACGCCTAGTCCGGTGCGAACGAGGCTGATGATAGCCGCGGGTTCGTCTACTTGGCAGACGAATCTTGGCGATATGCCTGCTTGCCGGAAGAAGGCGTCGTTTATTTTCTGCATGGCGTGGCCTTCCTTGTATCCGATAAACGGATCATCGCCTATCTCGCTGAGACGGATCGTACTGCGATTCGCAAAACGGTGATCGCGGGAAACGGCGAGATAAACATCTTCCTTGAGCACGGTCGCCTCACACAATCCCGCCAGCTCGATCGGCAATGCCGTAAAACCGATATCGATGCTGCCGGCCTCAAACATACGAGTCATTTCCTCCGTCGATGCTTGCGTTATTTGTATATTAACGTCCGGATATAACGCAAGAAAGGAACCCAGGGGATCCGATAAACGATCCAGTGAGGTCATGGCGAGACGAATACGGCCATATTCCAATCCTGCGAGATCAGTCACTTCCCGGCGTCCCTCCTCAAGCAGCTCAAGCGCCGCATCCACTTTTTCCAGAAAGGTTTTGCCGAATGAATTCAGCCTGATTTGCTTGCCGATCCGGTCAAAGAGCAGAACGCCGATATCCTCTTCCAGCCGAGCAATCGTCTTGCTTAGAGCGGGCTGAGCGATTTGCAGCTCTTGAGCGGCTTTCGTCATATGCTCCATCCGGGCAACCTTCTGAAAATATCGCAATTGTAACATTTCCACAGTTGAAACCTCCACTTATATACTTGATGGAATATGAGATATGTTCAAATATGTATTTTTAATAATTGATTATCGGTTATAGAATAGCTTTAAGCAAGTGAAAAATGTCAGGTTTACCCAGAAAATAAGCTTGCGTAAATGAAAGCAGGTGGAGAGGTGAAATTACAAGCGCAGAAGGGGCAAGGGCAGCCGATCATTTACATTCTCGCGTTCACGCTGATCCTATCCGTCATGAGCGGAACGATGTTCAACATCGTTTTGCCCGTTATCGCTGAACAGTTTCAGCTAACGGTCGCTCAAGTCAGCTGGGTGACGTCAGGCTATTTGCTAGTCTATGCAGTCGGGACCGTCATCTACGGGAAGTTGTCGGATATGTATGGACTGAGAAGCGTGCTTACGTTCGGTTTTGTTCTTCTCGCGCTCGGATCGTTATTCGGTTTGGTCGCGCAGGCTTATTGGATGGTTCTTCTAGGCAGGGTCATACAAGCCGCGGGAGCGGCAGTCATTCCGGCGGCGGGAAGCATTATACCTGTTCGCTATTATCCGGAAGAGCAGCGCGGCGTTGTATTGGGCATAGCGATGACCGGCATGTCGATCGGCAGTGCGATTGGTCCGGTCGTTGCCTCTTTCGTAGTCAGCTTCCTCCATTGGCGATGGCTGTTCTTCATGCCTATCCTGACCTTAATCACTTTGCCGTATTATCGCAGGTTTCTGCAAGAGGAGAGCAGAAGACCAGACAAGCGCATGGATTGGATGGGAGGAGGACTGCTCGTCGGAGCGGCGGCCATGGTGCTTCTGGCGATCACGTACGAGTCGTGGCTTGCAGGTGCCGGCTCCGCCGTATTGCTCCTCTTGTTATTCATGCGAATTCATTACGCCAATGAGCCTTTTATTCCACCGGGCTTGACGCGCAACAAACGGTATGCGATCGGGTTAACGTTAGCCTTTCTTGCAACGAGTATCGGATATTCGCTGTATTTCCTGACTCCCCAGCTAATGAATCAGGTCCAGCAGCTGGATCCTGTAATGACGGGGTTCGTAATGGTGCCGGCAGTTGCCGTGGCCGCGATAGTGGGAAAGAGCGGCGGCAGACTGGCCGATGTGAAAGGGAACCCGTTCTTATTTTATTCAGCGTCCGCCATGTTGTTGATCTGCTTTGCCCTCATGTCTTCTTTTGCGGAAAAGTCACCTGCTGCTATCACATGTTTTCTTATACTGGGTGTCGTCGGGCAGTCTTTTCTTTACATGTCCTTATCTAATCAGATATCCCGGACATTAGCGAAGGAGCAGATTGGCGTAGGGATGGGTGTATTGGGTATGTCGAATTTTATAGCCGGTGCCGTGGCCGCAAATCTATACGGGAAAATCGTCGATCAAGGATCCGGTGTGCATTGGAACCCGATGATTACGGAGCCGGAAGCATTCGTGTACAGCAATCTTTATCTTGTGCTTGGCATTTTGCATGTGTTCATTCTATGGATTTACCGGTATAAACTCGGCAAAACGGGAAGCGACCGTATAACCGGGAATAGTTGATCATTGTCCAACAATCGATTCAAGGAGGAGATAGCAATGAAGGCAGCGGCGTTTAATCAATACGGCGGACCGGAAGTGATGAAAATAATCGAGTTTCCCGACCCGCAGGCGGGGCCTGGTCAAGTAAGGGTACGGGTGAAAACAGCGGGCGTACAGCATTACGATTGCAGCATACGAAGCGGATGGATGCCCCAGGGAGTGAGCGATCAATTGCCGAAAATACCCGGAAATGAATTCGCGGGCATCGTCGATCAAGTAGGGGATGGCGTGCACGGGTTCGAAGTTGGCTCCGAGGTACTCGGTTTCACCTTGTTGAATGGTTATGCTGAATATGTTATCGCCGGTGTTGACCAAATCGTGAAGAAACCCGCGAGTATGTCTTGGGAGGTAGCGGGCGGTCTGACGGGAAACGGTCAGGGTGCTTATATCGCGCTGCAGGCTATCGGTGTTAAAGAGGGCGATACGATTCTGATCCATGGCGCCGCCGGTTCGCTTGGCTCTTATGCGGTGCAGCTTGCGAAGCTGTGGGGTGCGAAGACGGTCATCGGAACGGCAAGCGAAAGCAACCACGACTATATTCGTTCCTTAGGAGCCATACCGGTTACGTACGGAGAGGGGCTTGTCGACAGGGTACGCGCTCTGGCTCCACAAGGCGTGGATGCCGCCTTCGACACGGCAGGCGCCGACGCTGTCCGGGCATCGGTCCAATTGGTGGAGGACAGAAACAGAATCTGTACGTTTGTCGCTTACGATATTATCGAGGAGCTTGGCATCCCCGCTGTCCGCGGTGTTCGCTCTGCGGCCAGGCTCGCCGAGCTAGCCGATCTTCATGCCAGCGGAAAGCTGCGCACGACGATACGCCAGACGTTCCCGCTCGAGCAGGCCGAAGCGGCTCATCGATTGATCGAGACCAGACATGGCCGGGGCAAAATCGTTCTTACTATAGACTAACTATTGAGGAGGATAACACTATGGATAAAGAAACTTTAGAATCGGGATTATTCTTGGCAGTACAAGGCAGGGCAGGGTTAGTCCACAAGTAGGCGAATGGGTGAAAGGTATAACGGACAAGCGAGCGGATGCTGAATACGAAATCGTCGATATCCGCGAGTATCAATTGCCTTTCTACGGGGAAGGAAACGGCGAAGAGCCTGGCAGCCAGGCATGGCAGCAAACAATCGATCGACTCGACGGGTATGTCTTTATCGTTCAGGAGTATAACCATAGCATTACGGGCGCACTGAAAAATGCCCTCGATTCCGCGTATAAAGAATGGAACAACAAAGCAGCCGGCATCATAAGCTACGGTTCGACGGGTGGCGCTCGCGCCGCAGAGCATTTGCGTGGCATATTGGGCGAATTGTCGGTGGCCGATGTCCGTGTGAATCCGACCTTTTCCCTCTTTACCGAATTCGAACAGTACAAAACGTTCAAACCATCCGACTTGCACGCGAACAACGTCAACGCGATGCTGGACCAAGTTCTTGCTTGGAGCGGCGTTTTGAAGAGCTTGCGTAGGAGTTAAGTTAACGAAAAGACCTTATCAGAGCCGTGCTCGATAAGGTCTTTTTTTGAGGGATGTCTTATGTCTGCATAACGTGCCGGTAAGGGTCACGGATTTCGTAAAAATTATCCAATAATGAAACAAGTTGTTTGGCCGCAGGGGAAAGATGTTTTTGGCGATGGTAGACATAACAGATCCCCCTCATGAAGGTAACTCCTTTTAGGGGTACTTTGACGATTAAACCGCTTTTAACTTCTTGTTGTATGGCAAAGTTAGATACAATCGATACACCAAGTTCATGGATGACCGCTTGTTTACTTCCTTCCAAGTTGCTGATTTCCAGATATTTAGGCGGTGTAAACCCTAATTTCTTAAATTCCCCCTCCAAGTAACTTCGCGTGGCCGACTTATCAGGTTTTATGATGAACGTTTCGTTGGCCAAATCCTCTAGGGTACAATCCGGCTTTGCGGCAAGCGGGTGCGAAGGATTGACAATAAGAACAAGCTCGTCATCGTAAAAAGTTTTACTTTCATATCGGGATTCATCCATCAAAACTCGATCAGACAGAACAAGAAATTCAACTTTATTAGAATCCAACATGTGAATAAGATGGCTGGAAGAAGTAATACTCATGTTGATTTTGATATTTGGAAAAGTTTTGGAGTAATTGCGCAGGATCACGGGAAGCAGATAGACACCGACAAAATTGCTCGCACCGAAAGACAATGTACCATAGGACAAGTCTTCCAGCTGCCTGATATGATCTTTAGCTGAATGAAGCAGGTTAATCATTTGCTCTGCGTAAGGCTTGAAATGCTCGCCTTGTTTAGTCAGGTAGAGCTTTTTGCCGATCCGGTCGAAAAGTAAAACGCCCAACTCCGCCTCAATGCTTTGAATTTGCATGCTTACGGAAGGCTGCGAGCAATAAAGTAATTCGGCCGCTTCGGTAAAGTTCAAGCATTCCGATAGTGTGATAAAAGTTTGCAGTTTGCTAAAGTTCATGCACAGGACACCTTTCATGGAAATTGTTCTATAACGATTTGTTATTGTTTATCATAGATAATCAAATTGATTGATGCAACTATCGTTACTATACTAAAAGTGCAACTAAAAACAAACAAAAGGACGGGATTCAATGAATGAAGGATGTTTGTAATTCTTTCGAAAGTCAGGCGGCCGATATGCAAATTTCAAAAAGTCCGTTATTTGATTTGGGAAGGTGCATGTTTTGTCTCTTGGTGTTGGAACAGCGGTCGGGGGCGATCAATTCAAATTATTAACCTGGTATGAAAATCAAATTGATTTACAGAAAGATACTATCTAAAATGAAAGCGTTATCATAAGACGGGGAGGGCACAAGATGTCTGAGGTCAAAGAGAGCATAGAAAGTGATGTCAAACAGCCGCCGACCAAAAAAAAGAGCAAGATGGAGGAAAGGTTGAAGAAATGGGGGATTCCCCTGGCAATTACGGTCGTATTGCTGCTTTTCTTTATGCCCACGCCTGAAGGCATGAGCGCGCAAGCCCAAAGTTCGATCGCCATATTTACCGGAGCTCTCATTCTTTGGATTACCACCCCGATTCCTATTTATTTGACATCCATCCTTGCGATTTTACTGCTTCCTTTAGTCGGAGCTGTTAAGGATCAATCAGTCGCGTTCGGAACTTTAGGATATGACGTCATCTGGCTGATGGTCTCCGCGTTTATTCTCACCGCTGCCATGATCAAGTCGAATTTGGGTAGAAGATTGTCGTTATGGATGGTCACCAAGTTCGGGAAGACGCCGAAAACGACGTTGTTCTTATTAATTGTCATCAATTTTATTCTCGCCTTCTTCGTTCCTTCCACTACGGCTAGAGCTACACTTATGGTGCCTATTTGCTTAATTTTGTTGGAAGTCTACAAAGCAATACCGGGTAAAAGCAACCTTGGAAAAACGATGATGCTCCAAGGGATTCAAGCAGATGCGATTGCAACATCGGGTGTCATGACGGCAACTTCGGGAAACATTATCGCAGTCGGATTCATTAATGATCAAGCAGGGGGCAACATCGGCTACATGGATTGGCTTCTGGCCTCTATGCCCACTGCGATCGTTACGATGCTCATCACGTTCTTCGTCGGATTAAAGCTGTTTTCATTCAAGGATGAAAATAATTTCACAAACGCTATGGGTACTCTTAGGGATGAGTTAAAGAAGTTGGGTTCGTTTTCCCTGGATGAAAAGAAGGCTGTGGCGATCTTTATTTTTACTGTCATTCTATGGGCAACCGGTGACTATCACAAGGCTTGGTTTGGTTTCGAAATCAGTACGGAACAAACGGCCGTGCTCTCTGCGCTCCTGTGTCTCTTGCCCCGAGTCGGTTTACTGACCTGGAAAGAGACCAACATCAAATGGGAGTTGATGATTTTCGCAGCAGGCGCCTATGCGGTCGGTAATGCGCTGGATAAATCGAAAGGCGCAGAATGGATCATCAGCAAGGTCGTAGCCGCTTTGGGATTAGAGCAGATGAACAATGTCTGGTTTATATCGTGGTGGTGTTCCTCAGCATGTACAGCCATCTCATCTTTACAAGCAAAACCGTACGAGTGACGATCTTAATACCTGCATTCATCGCACTGGCCAAAACGCTCGGGATGGACCCTGTCCCGCTAGCTTTAGCCGCAGCCATGACCATGACGTACACCATTACGCTTCCTCCGCATTCCAAGGTGAATACGATCTATTTCGGGACAGGATATTTTACCGTATTGGATCAAGTGAAATATGCGGTCGTTACATGCTTTATCGGTGCTTGCGTGATCAGCTTGGCCATATTCACCTGGTTTAAAGTAATCGGAATATAGAATAGTAGGAGGATACCATGCTGCATAGAAAAGTTATTCTAGCCATTGCTGATGGGGTAGGAGACCGCCCCCACCCGTTGCTTAATCATGAAACGCCGCTGGAATTCGCAAAGACGCCCCATTTGGACAAGCTGGCTTTGATGGGCATTTCAGGCATGATGGATTTGATCGGTTCCGGCATTCCCGTCGGTACGGATATGGGGCATATGATTTTATTCGGCTACCAGCCGCATCATTATCCCGGACGGGGGCCGATCGAAGCTTTGGGAATCGGAATGAATGTTCAGGCAGGAGATGTCGTACTTCGGTGCAATTTCGCCACGGTGGACGACAACGGAATCGTTCTCGATCGCAGAGCCGGAAGGATACGCGAGGGAACGGAAGAAATCGCGAATGCAATCGACGGCTTGGAGCTTCAAGGGGTAAAGATTTATTTTAAACCGGCAACGGAACATCGAGCAGTACTTATTCTGCGAGGATCCGGTTTGAGCGAAAATATCAGCGATTCGGACCCTAAAGCACCAAACGATGGATCTCCCTATCAAAAGGTACTGCCGTTAGACGATTCCGAGGAGTCCAAGAGAACGGCATCGGTCCTGAATACGCTTCTTTCTAAATTTCATGCCATCTTATCGGATCATCCGGTCAATGCAAAACGTATCGAACAGGGCAAGCTGCCCGCTAATTTTATTCTTACCAGGGGAGCGGGGAAGATGGCTCATCTTGTACCGGTCACGGATGAACTAAATATAAAGGGAAACTGCATCGCGGGAGAAAGTACGGTTCTCGGTGTTGCACGGCTGGCCGGCTTTACAGCCATCACAGATGGCAGTATGACAGGAAATATAGATACGAATATTGAGCTGAAAGCTAAACTGGCGATCGAGGAAATCACCCATAGTGACATGGTGTTGGTACATTTCAAGGCGCCTGACCTGAAAGGTCATGATAACGAACCGCTTGAAAAAGCAAAAGCGATCGAGCTGTTCGATAAAATGGTAGGGCTTATCGCTCAGGGAATGCCTGAAAACACATATCTCGCATTGGCTGCCGATCACTCAACGCCTTGTGAGGTAGGAGAACATACTGGCGACCCCGTGCCGATTCTGATCTACGGGCCTAGCATTCGAAGAGACCGGAATTGGCGGTACAATGAAATTGATTGTGCTTATGGAGGGTTAGGACATTTAACCGGAAGTGATTTTGTCCGAACACTCCACGGTCTTATAGGCCGAGTGAAAAAAAAGGGAAATTAGCTATAGCATACGAACATCCAAAAGGCGCTGTAAACGGCAGCCTTTTGGATGTTGTTTATGTAGCCCAACTATGTGATGAACCTGGTGCGGTGTCGGTTGAATATATGCTTAAAAGTCGCGAAGGGGCGGCTTTATTTATTTTCACGACATAAGATCTTATCTCAAGTCAGTGACAACCAAGACGCAAAGAGCGTAGAAAACGCGACCTCTGACGGTTATATGATGTGATTACCATAAGGGAAGACAATCTGATCTGTGGATACGCTGTAGTGAGATCGGCTAATGGAGGTTTTTCAATTCGGTTATCGAGGAAAAAATCAGGGAGATTTATCATCGCGAACTGTTGGGGGGGATTCCCCTTCCAGTTCGGCATCGTTTGGGCCTGCTCGATTGTTCCTATTACAAATCCCGACTAGCTGAAACTTGCCAACTTGGATAGAGGTAATTGCTGCTTATGAAATCGAAGAACAACCGGCTTACATAGGGGTCGGTTTTTTTGTGTCGGAGTCTTAAGCTGTCGTGTCACAAAATTGATCCTCTTTTTGTCTGTATATGCGTATCGCAAAATAGGAAAAGGGAGAGATTCAGTTGGAAAACCTGCTCGTTATTAACGCACACCCAAAAGTAGATAGCGATTCATCCGTCAGTCTGCAAGTGCTTCGTCATTTTCTGGAAACATATACAAAAATGAATCCGAAAGCATCCGTCGAACAAATCGATTTATATCGGGAACACATCCCTTGCATTGACCGCACCTTTCTAAGCCTGCAGGAAAAAAAGGGGAGGAACGAGCCCTTGACTGAAGAAGAACAAACGCTCAACTCTCGAATGTCGGAAATTCTGCAGCAATTTAAACGTACAAAAAAATATGTCATTGCCATGCCGCTGCATAACTTTAACATTCCATCCAAGCTAAAAGATTACATCGATAACATCCTGATCGCTAAAGAGACTTTTGCCTATACAGACAAGGGATCGGTCGGTCTGCTAAATGACGGGAGGAACGTGCTTGTCATTCAAGCGAGCGACGGGATTTATACGAACCAAGATTGGTACGAAGAAGTTGAGTATTCTCACAAATTTTTAAAAGCGATGTTCAACTTTATGGGAGTCGACTATCAAATCATCCGTGCACAAGGGAATTATTCCTTAGGAAGAGACGAAGTATTAGCTAAAGCATTCCAAGAAGCCGAGTCTGCGGCAGCTTCCTTCACAAGGGCTGTTCCTATAGAGGGGGCTATTAAGTGATTAGAGGATTGTATGAAGCGCACTTGCCCGTAAGCGATCTTGACCGTTCTATACGTTTCTATGAATCGTTGGGTTTGGAACTTGCCCACAGAACGGAAGGACGCGCCTTCTTTTGGACGGAAAAGGGACGAAGTTGGCTGGCTTTATGGGTAGCGGAACAGGTGAACATTCCTTATCACGTTTCTATCAGGCATGCCGCTTTTCGCATTGAACTCGAAGATATGGATCGGGCCAAGGATTGGTTGCGGGAGCGGAACATCGACGTGGTCGATTTTTATGAGTTTGGGCCGAATCAGCAGCCTGTAGTCCCACCCCTTTATCCACAAGTGCACGGGGCTGTTTATTTTGAAGATCCCGACGGGAACTTATTAGAATTGATTGCACCGGTCAAACTGGATGCCCAGAACTATTTCGAAACCATGGAGTTGGATACGTGGATTAGAACTAACGGAGAACGATAGTCCCATGTCGACATAACGACAACCGGCCAAGGTCGGCTGCCTTTGTTTATTGAAGTAACGGGCGGGCAGGATAGCTCGAATCCAGTAAAAAACAGATATATGACAATGAGGACGTCCGTTTTTGGGGCGTCTTTTTTACGGCTGCATAGCGGACGGGAATGTACGGTGTGGGGAAGAGGAAATAACTGTTGTTTACATAATATATATTATGGTTATAATAGGGCCGGAGTTTGACTGTAAAAATGCGAGACAAACCTTCAAGTTTTTTCTCGCGTTGAAGTTGTATCTGAGTAAATTGGTAATTATGATTTATTTATTGACTTTGGAGTTAGATAGAGATCCGGATCAGGTGTCACCAAGTAGACGAAAAAATGCATGAGCTCGTTAATAATAAAAACCTCAGTTTGCTCCAAAAGCGACGTATTGAGTATCTGTTCCCGTATACAGGAAGAAGAATCTGAAAAACGCAACTCGGGGAATTTACTCAGGATCACAATCACTGAATAGGTTTAAAGGGGAACTCGTCAGGCTACCGCATCTCGAAAACAATGATACATGCGTTAACCTGCTAAGGTCGCACACAAAGCGGCTAATTGGGCGCAAAGAGAACGATGTGAGTTAAGCGTAGAAAACGCGACGTCCCGCATCAGCTCAAGTGGCATAGGAATTTTTCCGTAATCCCCCCCATAACAAGGAACATTCGAAATCAACCATGTCAAGCCGGGCGGGGCCATCGTTCGCTGACGCGCAGCTACCTCTCGGACCAAGTCAGCGTAAGCTCATTCACTCCCTCTTGACTAGATAAAGTACCACCTATAAGCGACCAGTTCTCCTTGTCGGTTGATCCTTGGATAATTAAGTTCTTCTCGTCTATCGTTTCGCCGCTATCCGTAACACCGCGCTTCCGAAAGTAGTCTTTATAAGTATCGGCTAGTTTGCCGAGCTGTTCCCGGGAGGAAAACACAAGCAGTGCCGACTTTTTGCCGTTGCTCTGATCGGAATGGGAAGTCTTCAGGTCTGCATCCTTAGGCAGAGGAAAGTCTTTCGGCAAGTGCTCCGGTATTTTGGCTCCATTGGATTGGGCGGTAACGGATTTCGATTCCTTGCCGCCCGTATTGGCAGCTTCCTTGGTCGAGCAAGCTCCCAATACCCCTACCAAAGTGATCGACATGACGATAAGCATACTCGGTTTCCATTTTGCCATATTCATGATCTGACTTCTCCTCTTTTAAATATATTTTCTTTATTTTATCTCTATTAGTATATAACAGGAAGTTAAGAGGAAACAAATGGAAGATGGGCCGTTGGGAGTTACGTGATGGCTGGCCCCGTTCGCCCGAGCGACAAGATGTATCATGAAAGGTACACGCCGACAGATTGGATGTAGAAATTTCCCATGGAATGGCGGTTATCCGAACTCAATACCAAGTTATTTTTCAAAATTTACGCTTCCGGACCCATGAGACCGATGAATTCCCGGATCGGATGTCGTCTATATAAACGAAGACATAATGAACACAAACTAATTTGACGAAGAGGTGTTTTGAAAATGGCATTAATGTCCGCATTCACGAGCTTCAACCTGCCTGTAAAAAACGTAGAACAATCGAAAGCGTTCTTCACCGGAATCGGATTCGAGCTCAACCCGCAATTCCCCGAGAACGAGAATTCGGTAGCCATTGTGATCGGCGACAACCTGCAGGTCATGCTGATCAATCATGCAGTTTTTAATACGCTCACGGAGAAGGAAACCGTCGATACGGGCAAGTATGCGCAGATGACGATCGCATTGGCCTTCGAGAGCCGGGAAAAGGTCGATGAAATCGTCAATACCGCGGTCTCCTTGGGCGGGAAATTGCACGCTGAACCTGAAAATCATGGGGTCGTGTATCATTGGGGTTTCGTGGACTTGGACGGCCATCTGTGGGCCATTAACTATATGAATACTGATGCGGCACAAGATTAAGGCTAATGGAGAGCATGCTCGTACTAGGGTTCAAAAAGAAAGACGCCGGGCATCTTCCCAGGCGTCTTCTTCGCGATGATTAGTTTTGTTCGGTATAGGCTTTGAAATTGTCCATGATCGCTTGCCAGCCTGCTTGCTGGAACTCGACGGGATTGGAGCTTTCCGCGTCGAACGTTTCTATAACCTTCGTCTCATTGCCTTGAGCGACGAAAGCAATATCCACTCTTCTTCCGTCCCCCATGGTGTAGCCAATCGCCTCATGCCGCTTCACGACATCGTAGACGCCGCCAAAATCAAAGCCCATGCTGCCATCCTTTGCTTCCATCCGTGTCAGAAACTTGCCACCAGCCCGCAGATCGTTTTCGGCTCTCGGCGCATGCCAGTCCTCGGACGCTTGATTCCACTTCGTGATATGATCCGGTTCGGTCCAATAGCTCCATACCTTCTCGACAGGGGCCTCTATGACGGCTTGCACGGTTACTTTCGTCGGTTGATTCGTTTCCATTTCAACTAGACACCTCTCTCATGATATTCATCGTTTGGTTATTCTTCATTAATATAGACGTATGCCAACGACTAAATTCATTGGTCGATTCGCTCAGGCAGCCCAAATCGCGAAAATAATGGGGCATGAATGAAGTTTTGAACGTGCAGAATTTGATTATCTTTGGTTTCGATCACGTGGATGCCCCAGGGTACCAGACCAAAGCCCTCTTTGTCCGGCATATACTGGGCCAACGCCGGATAACCGCCATTCACCGTAATAGGCACAAATCGCGAACCTTCGCAATGCCAGCGAGTAAGCGAATAGAAGGCGGACAAATCTTCCTTGCCGCGGATCCACATCTCGAAGGGCGGCATCGACATGCAGCCTTCCTCGTGGAACAACGCGACGAGCGCAATAATATCGAATTGCTCGAAGGCCTCCACATACCGGGACAGCAGCTGCTGCTCCGGTTGAACATTCATGCTGCTGAGCTCATCCGAGCGAAGCTGCGCCCGGTCCATCGTCTCTCGGGCTCTTTGCAAGGCGCTGTTCACCGCTGCCGGTGACATCGCGAGCGTATCCGCGATCTGCTTGGAGGACCATTCATATACATCCTTCAAAATGAGTGCCGCGCGCTGCCGCGGAGGCAAGGTCTGCAGGAGAGCGATGAAGCACAGTTGAAGGGTATCTCTGCGGACGAGCCGATCCTCCGGATTGCCCCCAAAGTCTGGAGACGGCCAGATCCAGGCAGAGTCCGGCAGCGTGTCGCGGGGCTCGACGATGGCGACGGCCGGGTCGAACAGGTCAACGGGAAGCGCGTGGCGTTTGGATTGTCTCAGCTTGTCCAGGCAAAGGTTGGAGGCAATCCGATAGACCCAAGTTTTGAACGAGGAATCCTGTCTGAACGTGCTCCAGCTCTGCCAAACCCGAATACTCGTCTCCTGAACGGCATCGTCCGCATCATCCCTGGAACCTAGCATTCGGTAACAGTATGAAGTTAAGCCCGGCTTCAAGCTTGCAAATAATGATTCGTCAAATGCGGTCTCGTTCATCGCGGCCTCCCTTAACGATCTCCCCGAAGGGTGGTACTTTCATTATATGTAATGGAGCGGAAAGCCTCAATCCGAATAAATAGGCAGGATTTAGTACACATGGATACTAGAGCTATCCATGAAATCACTCGTTTCAACAAGAGCTTAAAATACTGGTTAAACGAGATACTTGAATGAAAAAAGAGCAAGGCAGCGTGGGGAAGTGGGGAGGTAGACAAGTTAAGGAGGACGTACCGAATATAAATTGGCTTAATAACTTATTTATCCGACCGTAATACTCTCCTTGTTCGATGGTCCTGCGAGGAAAATTGTCCAGCTAGAGGAGAACATGAATATTCAGCTCCGAATTTCCTTTTCTTCCAGTATAGAATAGCTGATTATCCAAAGAATCAATCCTGTCTCTTATTTTCGATTAAGTCTAATATTCGATCTATTTTTTGAGCCATCTCTTTATCATGACGTTTTTTCCAACCCGTATAGGTAGTTATGTTAAACATGGTGTACAAGAGTGCACCAAACGTAAGCATAACTATTAATGATAGCAAACCACTATCCATAATTCTCCTCCTTTTCGTTAAGAATTTCTAAGTGTCTATAGTATAGTGAAAGAAAAGACATGAAAACAAGGATTAAATCTTCAAGGATAGTGGAATGATTCATTAATTTCAAATTTCGACGGCCACGGCTATCTGTTTACGCCTAAACATTTGATTTTTTGGTGTTGACATTAAAAGGATGATCGGATACATTTGTTACATACCAACCGAATGTATGAAAGGAGGAAGCGAATGGCAAGGAATAAATATCCTGAAGAAACAATCAATCAAATTCTAACCGTGGCTCTTAACCTGTTCATACAAAAAGGATACGAGCAAACTTCTGTTCAGGATATCATCAATGAGCTGGGCGGGCTGACAAAAGGGGCAATTTACCATCACTTCAAGTCGAAAGAGGAGATCCTGCAGGCTGTCACCGACCATATGTACAAAGGTGTTGACGAGATGCTGTCCGGCGTCAGGGACGACAAGGAGCTGAACGGACTGGAAAAGCTTCGCAAGATTTCCCGCATCTCTCTCGATAATCCGGCCCAGAACGAAATGGCATCGGCGGCGCCGAACCTCTTACGCAATCCGAAGCTGCTGGCGGCACAGATCGAGAATATATTCCAGAAAGGCGTACCTCTCTATATCCAGCCCATCATCGAACAGGGTATACGTGACGGCTCGATTCAAACCGACTATGCAAGGGAGCTAAGCGAAGCGTTGATGATTCTCACCAACCTTTGGCTAAACCCGGTGGTCATCCAAGCTACACCCGAGATGATGTTGCGAAGGGTAAGGCTTTTCGATGAAATATTGAAAGGCTTGGGTCTTGACCTATTCGATGAGCAAATGATTCAACGATACGAGGAATTGTACCGTTTGTCAGCTCGAGAAGTCAGCAAAGAAAACTAAACTGCCGAAAGGCAGCTTATTTTTAAACCTATACATACCGTCGGTCGGTATGAAAAAGCTGATCCAGGTTTATACGTGTTAGAAACACTGATTTTAAGGAGATGTATAGGGACAGAACACAAGCAAATTCTTTGATATAGAAAAACGCCGAACCAGAGAGAGTTTTCAGTTTAAAACAATAGGACTGATAAAATAGTTAAAGTGAGGGAAACAAAATGGAAAAAATAACAGCAGAAGATTTTAGTTCGTCAGAACATATGAAGGAAAAAAGATTCGCTGCCGGGCAGGATCGCCCGGAGTCTGCAGAAGGTCATCCAGGAGATCGTCGATTCCGGTTTCCTCGGGGTGCAGCTGCGCGTGCACGATGAGCGGGGCGCGTGGGTCGGCAGCGCCGGTGTGAGCACGCTGGGCGAAGAGGCGAAGCCGTCCACAAACGGGCACTTCCGTATAGGCAGCAACACCAAGACCTTCACCGCGACTGTAGTCCTGCAATTGGTTGCCGAGGGCAGGATCGGGCTGGATGATCCGGTGGCAGACTACCTGCCCGAGTTCGGGCTGGACCGGCGGATCACGGTGCGGATGCTGCTGCAGCACACCAGCGGGGTGTTCAACTTCACCGGCGAGTATTACGAAGACGGGACGGTCGTACCGGGAATCCCCTGGCAGGGCCAGGAGTGGGTAGACAACCGGTTCAGGACCTACCGGCCGGAGGAGCTGGTACAGCTGGCATTGTCCAAGCCGGTGCGATTCGAGCCGGGAACGGGCTGGAGCTATTCCAACACTAACTACGTGCTGGCCAGGCTGCTGATCGAGAAGGTCACCGGCAGTTCGCTCGCCGAGGAGATGCAGCGGCTGATTCTGGGGCCGCTCGGGCTGACGGGTACCGTGGTACCAGGCATCCGGCCGGAGATACCCGAACCGCACGCCCACGCCTACTACCGGTACGAGGACGCCGGCGAGCAGAAGACAGTCGACATTACCCGCCAGAACCCCTCCTGGATCTCCACCGGAGGTGACATGATCTCGACCACCCGGGACCTCCACACGTTTATCTCGGCGCTGATGGGCGGCAAGCTACTTCCGGCCCCTCTGCTGGCCGAGATGTGCAAGCCATACCCCAAAATCGGCTATGGTTTAGGGGTATTCGTTCAGGCCGGCCCGAACGGCGAAGGTACCATCATCACCCACAACGGCGGCATTTCGGGCTATGCGGCACTGATGTACAGTACGCCTGACGGCAGTAAGACCCTGACCGCCTCCGTGAACTATGTGGACGACGTCGCAATGTCCCTAGCAGCGGCATTTCAGAAGGCGACGCAGAGGCTCATCGAGGAAGTGTTCAGCGACGGGCCGTCCAGTCTACAGGGCTGAGCCCCGTTCTTTCAGGTGATGAAAATTTGCTTGAAAGATTTTCTACGATTCAAAAAATTAAAGATAGCGTTGACAGCAAGATAAAGTGAGTATTAGTTAAAATAAAGTTTTTATAGGGATATGAAATGACGGATTTTGACTGTAAGTAGAAGCACATCAAATTGAATTGAATGTCTAAAAAGTGTGATGTCGTTAAGGGCATTGCATTTTTTATTTGTCGGATGACAAGAACATACATGTTTATAAGTCGCGCAGCAGCGGCATCTCTTCAGCTCGGCGTTTTTACATAAGAGGAATAGCACTTAATCAATTGGATAAAAATTCTCCTTACTCTATGGGCATGAAAACTATGCTTTCCTGGTGTAAAGTATTTCCGCTGACAAAAGATCCTTTTTCTTTCGAATTGTTTCTACAAAAACATCTACGAAATTACGACAAAAAACCGATAAATATCTTAATCATCCCGTGATAACTACATGTATTAATAAAACGGTGCCATTCAAATTTAGGGGGATTTTGTAGAATGTCTATTTCTTTGTCCGAAGCCAAAAAATTTGCAAGCGGAGCAGCAAGCCTTGATTTCGCGATCGCACCCGATTACACGGTGGTTGCCGCATGGTTGGCCCGCCGCAGCAGCAGTCTGATGAGCAGCTATGGAGTGCCGGGAGCGGATAACCAGCTCCGGTGGAGCGACAAGCCCAATACTTACGACGACGGTATGGATCCGTCCATTGCGGTAAGCGGAAGCGGCAAGCTTCTTGAAATTCACGAATCGGACGGCCCTTTCACGACACAGATGTGGTATCATATCGGAACGGCGGATAAGAACGGCATCGACTACAGGAAATCGATACAAGTAGGTATGGATGATGACACCTACGGAGGAGGCAATCCCTGTATCCGTATCAATAATGAAGGCACAGTAGTGGCGCTTTTCCAGACCGACAGCCATCTTATGCTGCTGCATTATCTGGTCGGTTCCATAGTAGGGAATGTCGTACAGTGGGGAAGTGTTCACGACCTGCCGACGGGAATGAGGGCGATCTCCCCGAGATTTGCCTTAAATAACAAACATCTGATGGTATCCGCCTTTTTCACAAACAATCTGTTTGATTCAAACATGGTGATTGCCACTGCGCTTGTTTCGGGAGGGACACTCAACTATCAAGCCTTCGAAACGAGCATGGAAGGCATGTTTCCATCCGTAGCTCTTGATGATAAAGGAAGTGTCTTTCTGATGTACCAGAAGGGCAGCTCCATCTATTTCCGTTCGGGACATGTTCATGAAGAGACGTTTGTCATTAACTGGGACTCGGAGCCTAAGCGAATCGCCGAGGGATATCGTACTGCCTTGGCTGTTCGGGACAACTTGCTCGTATATGGGTACGTCGACGATGACAACAACGCTTACTGCGGAACAGCCGTGATTTAATCGCTTGGTGACGAGGCTTCCGTAATCAATTTTTACTATCGTTTCGACTTAAAATGGAAATTGAAAGGCCTCATTTAACTGCCAAGAACCGCGAACGAAGGCGTGGTTTGATATCGGTAATTAAGTTATCTTTATCCAGATATAAAGCAAAAAAAAGAACCTAACGGTTCTTTTTTTTTGCTTCAAGGAGGCAGACGGTTGAATTCCACTATGAATGATCGTTTTGCTAGCGGGAAATTCCCAAACTTTGCTTGAATGTTTATCGCAAAAATACCCCAGACAGGCACACTTGCTTTGACGGGTATCGGGGTGTTTCAAAGAGGCGATTGTGATCGTCTCTGGTTTCCCAGTTGTCGCGCCGAGGAGGACTAGACTGGCTTGATCAGGCTGTTGACATATCGCGGCTTGATGCAGAAAGATCGTTGTTTTGAATCCTGCATTCAGCCGCTATATACAATAACCCTAATTTCCGAAATACGCTTGCCGGTCAATATCTGAAAGAAGTGTGAGCTGACCGGGACGCCATTCGAAGCGTTTTTGAGTCAAAGCACTGGAGGCAGGATTGTCCATCATCATAAAGTGCATCAGCCAATTAAAGTGATCAACCGCCTCCTCTGTAGATTTGCTGACTACAGGCACGTTGAGGCGGCGGCCGATTAAGTTGGCAATATCGCGAAGCGCCACGCCTTCATCGCCAATCGCATGCAATCGGGTGCCGGCAGATGCAGATTCGAGCGCCAGTCGATAAAGTTTGGCTGCATCGAGCCGGTGCACAGCGGGCCAACGGTTCGTTCCATCGCCTACATAGGCGGAGACGCCCGTTCTCCTTGCAACATCGATCAAAGCAGGGACCAATCCCTTGTCGCCGTCACCATGGACGGATGTCGGAAGACGAACCACGGATGCGCGAACGCCTTGTGAAGCCATGGCCAATGCAGTTTCTTCCGATGCGACGCGTGCGACTGAATGGGGATCGGCTGTATCCAACTCCGTACCCAGGCGTCCAGGTGTTAAGAGTGCAGTTACGGAAGTGACTACTAAGGGTCGGTCAGAACCGGCTAATGCCTCACCGAGCGCTTTAACCACCCGGCTATCTTGATGGTTGGCCCCGGCATAATCCCTAAAGTCATGAACAAACGCGGCATGGATCACCCCATCCGCTGCAGCCGCCCCGCTGCGCAGACTGTCGAGGTCATCTAGAGATCCGCGATGCACCGACACTCCAACTTCGGTGAGTGCCGCAGCAGCCGCTTCCGAGCGGGCAAGACCGACCACTTCATGTCCCGCTCCGATCAGTTCCCGCACTATGGCCGAACCAATAAAACCAGTTGCCCCTGTAACGAAAACACGCATAATCTATTCCTCCCACAATGTAAGTAGCAACGCTATACGTTTATTGTAGTTCAGTCTCACCTGGGAGGTTTGCCTATTCCGCGCCGCTTTTTGCCTGATCCGTTGGAAATGGGATAGTCCCGGTTCACCGCAGGAAGAATAACACCCGCACGCCTTGTGGCTGCGGGTAGAAGAGAAATCCAAAGCGAATCCGCATCGCCTATGAAATGTTCCATCAATCGGCGCTTCAGTCGTGAGGAACTTGTTCTTGCTGGCTCCATCTGGCGATATCCCTGCTTGGCGAAATTCCAAAAAAACGGCTGTAATCACGGCTGAATTGAGAAATGCTTATATATCCAACTTGTCTGGAAGCCGTGCTGACATTCCTTAAATCGGAAAACATAAGACGCCTTGCTTCATGCAGCCGGAGTGCTTTTTGGTATTGCAGGGGACTCATGGAAGTGACGGATTTAAAATGCTCGTTAAACGAGGAAACACTCATATGCATCAAATCGGCTAAGTCTGTGACCTTCATTTGCTGAGAAAAGTTGGATCGGATCCAGGTAATCGCTTTGGCGACTCGCTGCACGCCGGAATCAACGAAACCCATTTCTGCAACCTGTTTGCCAATGGGACTTCGCAGGATGCGTATCAAGATTTCATCCATCACAAGCGGAGCAATCCATTCCGTATCTCCAGGATCTGATAAACAATCCAGAAGTCGGCTCACCGCCTTGATTATGCTTAAGCTGGCGTTCGCGGCGTACCCCGCACTCCGCTGACGAAGGGGGGGCAGCCCGTCGGCATATACTTTGAGGACAAGCTCGGAAATTCTTCTCGAGTCGAGATTCAGCCTGATACCAAGAAACGGCTCGGAAGGAGTGGCATTTGTAGTCTGCATGGTGACTGGCAAGGCAACGGGAAACAGGAGCATTTCTAATTTGTTCAAGGTGTATTCTTGCTGACCAACCGTAATGACTTTTGCCCCTTGCACTGCAAATAATAGGGAAGGGGAACTAAAATCATTTACCGTGTCGGAATCGATCCGAGAAAAGCGGCTGATCAGCAATCCGGGAATGCGTTGTTTAAAAGCGCCGTCATAAGGGGCAAGGGCCAAAATCATTCGGGCCAGCCGGGATCTTTCCTCATCTATGAGCCCTTTGGTCTGATTTGACACTTGCAGCGGTGAATCGGTTACGATACGCATTCTTTCACCAACAACTCCTTATTTTAATACAGAATCATCAACATATATTCCCGTCCACGGCTCCATTGCCGAAATTGGATAAGAACATGGTACTATTGCCGATTTGATAATTATCTACCTGGGAAAAGTCGGCTCTTTTAGGTACCACACTTCAAATTTAATTCGTTTACCATAGCTGCAGCCTTGCTTCCAGAACTCTAGCCATCTGTTCAACCATCTCTTCTGGCGTATATGGCATAGATTGGACGACCCACCACTCAATCAACCCCGTAATGGAAACGGACAAGAATTGCGCCAATACATCCCTGTGGATACCGGTATCTAGCTTCATTTGGTTCACTACCAAGGTGATATTCGCTTCAATCATCTTTGTCATGCGGTGTCTGAACGTCGGAATACCTTTATTGGTAATCAAAACGCGATAGATTTCTTCATGCTCTTTTAGATACGTGAACGCACGAATCAGGAGTTCCCGGGACAGTTCATTGGTTGCCCCATCCTCCGGCACACAACTGTCAGCAAGCATCATCAGATACGTTTCCACGCTCTGTTCCAGCAGGTCATATTTGTCTGTAAAATGCAAATAGATCGTTCCGCGGTTAACATTGGCCCGATCCGCAATACCTTGAATGGTGACCCTCTCAAAATCCTGCTCTCCCAACACCCCAATGAACGCTTGCATAATCATTTGTCTTGATCGCACGATGCGCCGATCCATGGTTTTCCCCTCTTTCCTGAACACATCCAGCATTTTTTGTTCATTTCTCAACAGAAACGAAAGCAATTAGCCATTGCACCTGCATCTGTTCCAATGCTATCTTGATTGTAATGAACAGGTGATAAATATACAACAACTGTTAATTATAAGGGGAGAGATACGATTGAATCTACTTGTGTACGGTGCAGGTGTGCAGGGAAGCTATCTGGCACATGTCTTAGTAAAGGGCGGTCATGACGTGACTATGTTGGCAAGAGGAAAGCGAGCGGAGGAACTGGAAAAGGAGGGACTGGTCATACGGCATTACTTTCAGCGCAAGACAACTGTTGACCGGGTTCGTGTAATTCGCAGACTAGAGTCAGATGACGTGTATGACTTGATCTTCGTCATGATGAAATATTCGGATTTCGGGGCTGTGCTGCCGATCCTCGCAGAAAACGTTAGCCGTCATATGGTATTGGTCGGCAACAATATGAATACCTACGCCATGCAGGAGTATTTGAGTAAACATGGACAGTTTCCTAAACAGGTCGCTTTTGGATTCCAAACTACCGCAGGTACACGTACCGACGGACGAGTCATTTGCATTCGTGGCGGCCATGGGGGGATGGTCATCGGGGGTCTGGACGGTCCCGTTCCGTTTCGCTCCCTGCTGGAGCAGGCATTCATGCGAACCAAGTACAAGCTCAGTTACCATGATCAGATCGATGCCTGGCTGAAAAACCACATGGTGCTAATCGTGCCCATGAACATGGTCAACCTGTTCCATAGCTTCCAGATGAAACTGGTTGTCCGTGACGACAGGCGAATGCGTCAGGTAGTGGCGGCGATGGGAGAGGGCTTCCGTGTACTTGAATCATTGGGGTACCCGTTAATTCCTGCGAAGCAGGCGTCTTGGATTACCGGCTATCCAAACTTAATCCGCTGGGCGTTGAAGATTTTCTTCATGCTTCCGGTTAGCGGGTTGATTGATGGGACAGCAGTTGAGCTCAAAGCTTTGAATGAGGACTTTGCTGAATGGAGGGCAAGATCGGATATACCTACGCCAAACTGGAATGCGTTAGAAACAGATTGGCTTATTCAATCATAGTCTCTGCTGCAACGATATATCGTTAAGCATCACGGCTTTTTTGTTTTGACGATACACCCCATCGGCGAAGATTCTTTGTCGAGGACTTGATAGCTTTACGTGAGAAGTGGGAGGAGAGGGCAGCAACACCAGGAGCTGCTTGAGAAGGACTTTACGGTTGTCCGATATGACCAACGAGCCAGCGGAAAACATCCAAAGTGGACAAATGATAACGATAGACGGGGCGATGGGGAAGGTGAAGCTCAACGAACAAAAAGCCTATAAGCTATATTAAAGATTTGAGCAACAGTTCTTCAACTAAAAACAACATTGTCCAGGGATAAAAATGAGTTCCCTTTAAAAGTCGCTTTTAGCGACTTTTTATTTATCGGTACAAGTTGGTGTCCCGAGCCAATGACCAGAACTTGACATGCTGTCATAACCGTACATAGCCATGCATATATATCCCCGAGAATGTAGGTATGGGAGGCGGACCAATGGACGGTTACAAAGCTAACAATCAGGCAAACGGTCGAAGCTGGCAGGCTGGCAATACTCCATCACAATGGAATGCTAAACAGTCGCCGGAACACCATTCGCTGACGGTTGGGGAACGGGGACCGATTCTGGAACAGGACAGCATGTTGCATGAAACACTAGAAACCTTTGTCCACGAAAAGATATTAGAGCGTCCGGTCCACGTGAAGGGGTTTGGTGCCTTGGGTTATTTTGAAACCCTTCACTCGATGGCCACTTATACGAACCTGTGTTTCTTACAGCAACCGGGACAACGGGTTCCCGTTACAGTCCGTTTCTCATTTGCGGTCAGCAACAAAGGGACACCAGATACATCCCGCAACGTGCGTGGTTTCTCGACGAAATTTTATACCGAGCATGGCGTTTTCGATCTGCTGTGTAATCATATTCCTGTGTTCCTCGTTCGTGACCCGATCCGGTTCCCTGAGTCCATTCATGCTTTCCTGCCATCACCTATTAACAATCTCATCGATCCGAATCGGTTTTGGGGTTTCATTGCTACAGCGCCAGAGGCAACCCATTTCGTTGTACGTCTATACTCGGACGAAGGGACGCTCAAGAGTTTCCGCCATATGCCAGGACACAGTGTTAACACCTATGTTTGGAAAAATAAACAGAACGCCCGCTTCTACGTCAAGTATCACTGGGTTCCGTTAGCTGGAGAGCAATATATCGATGCGGAAGAAGCGGCTCGCTTGGCCTGCAAGAACCCGGATTATTCGGGTAAAGATCTATATGACACGATTGCCAAAGGCACTCCAGTCCAATACGGGCTGTATGTGCAGTTGATGAACCCACAGGATGAGGCGACGCTGTCGTTCGATCCGCTGGATGACACGAAAGTGTGGGATGTGCGTCTCTACCCGCTGCTGCCAGTTGGTCGACTCATATTGGATAAGAACCCTACGAATTATCAGGAGCAGGTCGAGAAATTGGCATTCTCCCCGTCAAATCTTCTGGATGGTGCCGAGCTGTCCGATGATAAAATGCTACAGGGCCGCAGCAATATTTATTGGGATTCACAGCGGCATCGCCTTGGATCGGATTTCCGCAAAATTCCGATTAACCATCAAGCAAACTGGTCACCGTCTGAACAGGTAACGAGCGGTGAAGGGCGCTATGTAGCCGGCCGGCTCGTTCGATCCGAAATTCCGGAGGCCGATAATTTCACGCAAGCGGGACAATTCTACCAATCGCTCACACAAGTTCAGCAGGATCATCTTGTTCAGAACCTCGCTAGTGATTTATCGGCGACTTCTCCTGAGATTCAGAGGATTGTTTTAGGCTATTTATTCCAGGCTGATGCAACATTAGCCGATAGGGTAGCACGTCAGATCGCTGCACCGAACAAGGGATGATTCACGCATGATTATGAAGGACAAGAAGGTCAACCATTCAGTTGGCCTTTTTTTTGATCCTAAAAACCGAATCGGTTGCATTGAACTCCAGGATGAGCCGTTTCAACGGATGATACGACAGTACAGCACGCAAGCCACAAGCTGAAATCTAGCAAACAAAACATAATTTCCTCCAGTCTTATCAAACGGCCAGCCGGATGCCCCGCGCGGGTTCGCGATCGGCATGGTAGATTAATATGTTATTATTGGATTGTGCAAAGCTTATTCCGCCCATTCGAAGGGAGATTAGTAGAAAATGCAAAGTGCCCAACAAGTGTTAACAAGTTATTTTCAAGCATTAGGAAGCAAACAGATTGATAAAGTGATCGAATTGATTCATGATGAAGCAAAATTTATTATTCTTAAAAAAGAGCCCTCTAATAAAATTCCTTTATACGGCACATTTCATGGAAAAGAAGGTGTTAGAAATTATTTAAACTTATTAGAAGAAGCAGAACAAATAGAGAGGTTTGTCCTTCACAAACTCATCGGTAATCAGGAAGCAGCGTGTGCATGGGGGAATTTCCGCATCAAGGTCAATGTAACCGGGAAAGTGTTCGAGAGTGATTGGGCAATTATTTGCGAAATAGAACAGGAGAAGATAAGGTTTTTTCAAATCTTCGAAGATACCGCTGCACTAGAAGAAGCTTTTGATTTAAGAGACTGTTGATAGGTTAGTGCGTCTAAGACTTTATTTTCAGTCTTGATCTGCCGCACGTTTGGCTGATTGCTGTTGAAGCCCGCAAAAAAAGTGGCGCCAGTTGTTCGCAGAGAACTCCGGGGCAATAAGCCCAAGCGATTAGACGATTGTCGGATGACAAGAACATATATGCTTAAAAGTCGCGTAGCAGCGGCTTTTTTTGTTTTAACGATATAAGTACTTGTCACTGACTTGTGACAAGTACTTATATCATTTGCCATAATTGAGGATCTTTCTCAAGAGTTTGAATGACAGACTCATTCTTTAAAATAGGGAGTCATCCCTCTTGAATAGAGGTTCTCCACTAACTTGGAAAATTCTTCTGACGATAAATCTTTTTGACGCTGGATCCAAAGACGAAATAAAGAAAGGCAGGTTGACAGATAAAACTCAATCAAGTATGGCGTTAAGAAATGGTTTTGCGGAACGTTTAATTCTAATTGATCCAAAGTGATTTCTTTTTTTAAGCGTTTTAAAAAACGAGGACTCCCATAATCACCTAAAAGGGCATTGAGAACCAAGAGATGTCTTTTTTGTCCAGACAATGGAGCGCATCTTGAACCGTATGCATCGATAGCTCTTTATCCGCTAATTCTTTTTTTATGTCATTCAATAACTCATTTTCAACAGAGTCTACCAATTCGTAAATATCAGTAAAGTATTGATAAAAGGTGCTGCGGTTATATCCTGACTTGTTCGCAATTTCCTGAACCGAAATTTTCTCAATCGGCTTTTGGCTATATAACTCACAAAAAACTTCTATAAACTTTTGTCTTGTTTTCTCCGTTATTTCAGGCTGCTTTTTCATGTTACCCTCCTACTAGCAAACAAGAATATCATCCGACAAATAATAAAAAACTGATGGTTGATCAAGGAATAATTAAGATCTACAATCACATCATACAACATGTTGTCTGATAATAAGTAGGGGGTTTTTATGTCAGCAAAACAAGATAGAATTTTAATTTTTGGTGCAGGTGTTATCGGGAGCATGTACGCAATTAAGCTCATTGAAGCAGGATTTGACGTTACCCTGTTTGCACGTTCTCATAAATTTAAATCATTAAGAGAAAATGGCCTGCAATATAAGGAAAAAGATACGGTTAAATCGATACAAGTGAATGTCATTGATACGCTCGAAAATGACGATATATACGATTTTATTTTCGTCACCGTTCGTTATGATCGGTCAGAATCCGCGTTGTTAGCGCTAAAAGATAATCAAAGCAAACATATAGTTACGATGACTAATATTTCAATTGGATTTTCTTCGTGGCTGGATATCGTAGGGGATAGACTTTTACCAGCTTTTCCAGGCTTCGGCGGGCAGATTAAAGATGGAGTATTGCATGCTCGATTTCCACCAAAGATTATAGCGGCAACTGCATTTGGAGAAATTAATGGTGTAGTGACCGAACGGATAAAAAACCTCGCAAAATTATTTAAAACAGCAAAGCTTCCCTACGTTGTTAAAAAGGATATGCAAGCGTATCTAATCACACATTCCGTATTCGACATTGCCATGATGAGCTTTTTGCATTCTGAGAATAAGATAATTGACAAAAAAACATTCAGAACCAGTAAGACGGCACGCAAAATAACAGTCACTTTAAAAGCGTACCTAAGGGCCATACAAAAAGCCGGCGTTTCAATAGATCCACCCATACTTAAAATGGTGCTTAAATTTCCAAACTTATTATTGGATTTTTTCTTTATGACATGGCTACGAACCAAAATGGTTAGGGATATGATGCTGCCGGATTATGCGAATAATGCTAGCAAAGAGATTGTGCAGTTGAGTAATGATTTAATGAAATTTTTAAGTCAAAATGATATCAAATCGGAACTACTTGTTCAGTAATTTTTTTGTTAAATGTCGATATTGTAATTAGCATTGACTTTTTTTAAAAGTAATTATGTATTAATTTATGAAAAAAATTTTCACAGTGTCGGTTTTGAAGATACCGGTTCGTTGTATTTATAATAGGGTCAATTTTTGCCTCTAAAAAAGAAGGAGGAAATTTTTATGCTGTTTATTTTGATTGTCAAAGCCTCGAAGAATTCGGAAGCCGGAAATCTCCCGAGTCCTGAGCTCATGGAAGCCATGGATAAGTACAATGAGGAATTAGTTAAGGCAGGCGTGCGAGTTATGGCTAAAGGTCTTCATCCAAGTTCAAATGGGATTCGCCTTTCGTTTCTGAAACCAGGGGAAAAGCCGATGGTTACGGATGGCCCATTTACGGAAACGAAAGAATTGATTGCCGGGTTCATTCTGATTGATGTGAAGTCGAAAGAAGAAGCCATCGAGTGGGCCATGCGTATGCCGGACCCGCAAGGACATGGGGAAGGTCAGATTGAATTGCGTCAAATATTTTAGGCACCGGACTAACGGCCCGGTTCGCAATACCATAGTTGATCGACCTTCCTCACCACCCAGCGGATTCAAGCAATCTAAATGTACCTGAACATTCGGAAGAAAAGATGACCAGAAGACGAAGCATGTCCATACGCTCCAAAAATGACTCTAAACAAGAAATCCGAAAACCATTGAGCGTAGCGGGTTTTCGGAGTTTTTTCATTACTCCCATTGGATCGTCGCCGACAGCCTTCTAAAACTTGCCGTTATAGACAGCGCGGAGAACCGTATCATCGATAGTGGAAAAGCAGAAGATTGAATTGAACATTGGGGTTGCAATGATAAATTTCCGAATTGGATTTTAATTGCTCGACACTTATTGAATAAGCAAGTGTCAAATTTCACACTCCTATAGCGACCTATAAAACTTGAGATAATAAACTTCCTCAGAATGTTTTGAGCTGTCCGTGGTATAATAGACCTTTGGTCCATGCTGATCAACCTTGATGCGCAGCAACCGGCATTGGTAGGGCTTTACTGGAGGGCGGATCTATTTGTCGTCCAGACCTGTGTTGCTTGCAGTAGTAACGATACGGTGTATATGGAGACTGATAGGGCAGGGAGAGCCGTCTGGAGTGAACATAATGCAAGGTCGTAAGGAGCGGGAGAGATTTGCGCGGGCAGCACATCGATTTTTCGAAGATAAAGGAGAGGCCGAGCGGAACATGAATGTGGAAGTGTATACGTTAAATGCGTTTGCGAAAGGGGAGCGTGGTGGTAACCCAGCAGGCGTTGTTTTGGAGGGTGGCCTTTCGCTGTGTGCTGCCGAAATGCAGCTTATAGCGAAGAAATTGGGCTTTTCGGAGACGGCATTTATGGAAAAATCCCTGTTTGCGGATTACAAAATCCGCTATTTCACCCCCGCCAGCGAAGTTGATCTGTGCGGACATGCCACGATTGCTGCATTTGGACTAATGCATTCGCTGGGTTTGGCAAAGGAAGGGACCTCCTATAAGATAGAGACCAAGGCAGGGATTTTGGATGTTGATATTAGCTCTGAGGGTCTTGTTTATTTGTCACAAGCCTTACCACAATTTCTTGAAAGGATATCCTGTGGGGAAATCGCCCCATCTTTGGGGATGGATGCCGAGGATCTGGAAACCGGATTGCCCATTCAGATTGTTTCGACGGGGCTGCGGGACATTTTGATCCCGATCCGCAGCAGGAAGCTCTTGAATGAAGTTCAGCCAAATTTTGACGCTATAACCGCCATCAGCGAAAAATATGATGTGGTTGGATATCATCTGTTCACGATGGACACTCCAGATGATGCTGTTGCGGAATGCCGGAATTTTGCGCCGCTGTACGATATTCCCGAGGAGAGCGCGACAGGAACATCCAACGGTGCCCTGCTCAGCTATTTGTACCAACATAGCCAACTATCTTTGCGGGAAGTGGAACACGTCATGTTCAGGCAAGGGTATTCGATGAATTGTCCTTCTGAAATTAAGGTAGGATTGCGCCTGAGCGAGAGCGGTGAAATCAACCAGGTTCGGGTTGGCGGTGCAGTGGCTGGTATTGCACGAAAACATATCACGATATAAGTGAAATCAAACAGGCTGTTTGTGTTTGCAGCTACTGTACCTTACGGAGCAACGGGCCGGGCTGCGTAGCAGCAACTTTTTTTGTTTTAACGATATAAGTTCTTGGCACAGGTCAGTGACCAGAACTTATATCGTTTGCCGTATTGGGAAAAGAACATATACCGCTTCCGTAAGACATATGTACAAAATACGGATTTTGTGAATAAGTATACCCGGCGACCTTATATTTTTTTCTGTGCCATGACATTACACATCATCTTTAACTGTTAAAGTTAATTGTTTGTAACATTTGGAAGCCCCTCGACTTTTTGTTCTAGCTGCAAAATGTCTCCACGGTCGCCATAAAAACATATTCTTAAATACTCTCCATAAACTCTGGAACGACCTTTTGAACTATGCATCCAGTTCTCACGGTTAATCGTCTGACCATCAAAGGAACTCTCAAAACCATATGAAAAATATTTAATTTCCTGAGGTAAATGCTTAGCCAGTGTACGATATTGTCTTCCTGCTCCATGAGCTTTGCATACCATTAATATGGATTCAATCGTATTGAAATCAAATACTTCTTTACTAAATAACACATTCTCTAGAGTATTTCTGGAACGGTCTTCATACACAATGATGTTCGAAGGAATACCCGCATCAAGTAATTTTTTAACGATGACATGGGCTTCCGGTACCGTTTTGTCTTCCCAATCTTTATGCTTGATTCCTGTGGGACTAACCCCGCCTGTGACGATGATCTTTTTTCCCAATCCTTTTTTATAAGCATCAATTGTTGATTCCCAATGACCTGGATGAGTGCCGCCAAACACAAAAATTGCATCGCAAGGTGCTATTTCATTGCCTAAGAAAACGATGTTAGTCAATTGATTTATTTGTATTTCATTCAGTTCGGGAACTTCGGGATCTTTAGAAATATGCGGTTGCATAGAATTTCCTCCTTTCTAGTATGCCTTAAAGGACGTGAATCATAACAACTTCTGTAACTCACTGCGCATTATATCCGTGGCATCCCCTTAATTCGTGTCTATTTTGAAAATGTGCTAAGTAAAGCCGGCCATACGGAAATTTTCTCACCGCAGGATGGACATAAGGTTTCCCCCGCTAAATAATACAGATGCCTAGCCAATGTTTGCTCCCCGATCGCTTCCGCCCGCTCCGCTAATGTTCGTATGTCTTCATTTGCAAATGACGTGACCGGGACGATCACACGGGATTCCTGATCAGCGTGAAAGACGGGATCTTGTTCATAGGCTTGAAGTATTTCGTTTTCTGCAGAATCATCTTCATGAGGCCAGATAAATATATCATTTTCGCAGGCCGGACAAACCGCCACATATTCATCGCCGTTAATAAAAGTCATCAACATATCGGCAAGCATATACGAACCCCGATAAGCGGCATCCGCAATAAGGATATAACGTTTCTCCGTTTCATCGATGGAATTACGGGCTGTATAAGTGAGAACTTCCTTTGTAAGCGCCTTAAGTTTTCCAATGGCCTCTAAATACTCACGATACAATTCAGTACAGACAGAGCTGCCTACATCTTCAGCCAGTCCAGCCCAAGATTCGGGAAATGGCTCCTCATCGTGCCCGTCACGGCTAGCCTCGATTATCCCGCAATTTACAAATATCTCTTTACGCACTTCGGCATCAGATGTAGAACATGCTATTTGTGCCAAAAACGGCATCGCTGCATAGGTAGCCGTATATATCGTGTTTTGATGATACAAGTACTTTTGAAAGATTTCATCAAAAATCTCCTGATTATATTCCCGCATTAACTGCTGCAATAACTCAGATACTCCTTCTGCAGAACTGTACGGTCCCGTCAGCTTTCCCCATATATCGCTATTCCACTTAAGCAAGCTTTCCCTCCGTCCTCGTTTTCCAAATTCCACCTTTTCTAATTCATGTATCTTTTTTGCAGCTTTTATACTATCCAATCGCCTCCAAAGGTATATTAACGGAAGCCATCGCGTTTTTCTTTTGCTCATCATTTACATGCGTATAAAGCGCCGTGGTTTCAATGGATGAATGCCCCATAAGCTCCTTCACGATTCGAATATCATGTCCTTTTTTGAGCATCATGGTTGCAAAAGAGTGCCGCAGCTTGTGGCAGGATAAATTCATGTCCGTTACCTTCGGATTTTTCTCCTTAAACGCTGAGAAAGTTTGGTTGGCAATCTTCTGGATCTGTCTGATCGAGAGCCGTCTTCCTTTTTGTGATACGAAGAAGGCATCTTCTTTTTGGCTATAAGGAGTAAGCCGTTCTTCCAAGACGTTACTTAAGTAGTCCTTAAGCATATCAGGAAGCGGGATCTCGTTCCACTTCCTCCCCTTACCGAACACTTCGATCGTTCCTTTTGCCTTTTTAAAGTTTATGAGGTTCAACCGGTGCACTTCACCTACTCGTAACCCGCAATAACCCATTAACAGAAATATGGCGATATTTCGATTCCGATACCTTCCGTTCATATACTCCAGGCTTTGAACCAGTTCTTCCTCTTCAAGATATACGGGCTTCTTGTTTTTTTCGGTCTTGGATTTCTTCACTTCCAACGCCGGATTCTTCGCTGCCAGCTCAAAGTCGATTAGAGCGCTGTAAAAGGATCTTATTGCGGAAAGCGACCGGTTTCTTGTGGACTCACCGGCCGTTTGTTGCTTGGAAACAAGGAAGTTGATAACGTCGATCTTGCCCGCTTCTTTAATGGGGCACCCTTCCAAGGAATGAAGAAAGCTCAGTACCTCCCTCATATACTCTTTTTGCGTTGCTCCGGTATATCCGGAATGCTTCATCCATAATGAAAATGCACGGATCTGCTCCGCATATCTCTCTTTGATTTCATCGCTATCCTTCAAGGTGCGTTTCCCTCCATCGACAAGTACTCTCCGGTACATCCGGGTTACTTCTAAATGTTGATCCGGTACTAGCAGATCATTTTCACGCCGTTTTCTATCGGAAAAACCGATCCGTATACCACTTTTGATGATAAAAGAACCCCTGCTGTGAGCCGTAAATAAAAATAAAAATCGTTTTAAAAGGAAAGTGCGCAAAATATGTATTTGGCGCACTTATTGTAACACATTTTTCCCTTAGTTGGACAAGGCGAATAAGGTTATATTTTCGTGTCATTTGACAATGTAACTTGGAATTTATCAATTTGACTTCCATAATTACTTTGTATTATGCTCATTTCGCTCTACAGAGTACAGAAAAAATTCCATATCTTTATTCCTAAAATTCTTAGTATCTTTATCAATAATATTCATACCAGTTCGAACAGCAACTTTTTGAGAGGCTGTATTTGTGTCCCTAACAATAGAATAAACCCTATTTGCATTAAGAACTGAGAAAGCATATTCCTTGCAAGCAATTGCCGCTTCTGTTGCGTAACCTTTGTGCCAATACGCTTTTTGAAACAAAAATCCGATTTCCAAAATTTCTTTTTCTCTCCAGCCTTGCATTGTCAAGCCACATTGACCAATCATTATGTTTGTTTCTTTTAATACTACAGCCCAAAGTCCAAACCCATACTCTTCATATCTTTTAAGATGTCTGTTAAGCCAATTTTGTGCTTCTTCTAAGTTGAATGCACTTTCATAAGCAGCACGCATTACTTCCTCATCACACAATATTCCACACAATGCATCATAATCGGACTGCACCATTTCTCTAATGATAAGACGTTTTGTTTTTATCAAAAATCTCCCACCTTTTCATTATGAATTCAAATGTATAACTCCCAACTCGACGCTTAGTTCGTCCCACTCATCCCTTGGTAGAATTGGTCTACGGTTGCGTACGATTAAGCACCTCCAACTTTGAAAAGTATCACTACAGCAAATATACCACATTTATAAAGGGGTTTCTGCGGACTTCCGGATCTAAAGGGATTGATCGGCGATCATTCGCCGCTGTACATAAAGCCAACATTGTTGCCTGTTACGATAACGGCAGTCCGGGTTTGCAACGGCAGGTAACCCCCTCCTGCCGCAAACATCTGCCTTCCTGGAACGTTTTTCCCTTTTTCGACATAAAACGTTAAATACATGACACACTAAACAGGTACAACAAATTTAGGGGGATAGTTCGCTTGCTCATTCATACAATCGAAACCTTTCCACTCTTGTATCGTCTCCCCGCGCCATATGGAGATGCCAATGGCATCAAATCATATAGAACCGCTTATTTGTTCCGGATCACGACGGATACGGGCGTCGAAGGCTGGGGGGAGTGCGTGGATTGGCTGCCCACCTTGCACAAAGGTTTTCAGGAACGCATCATTCCTTATTTGACAGGTAAACCGGTCGTAGAAAGAAGCAAACTGGTCCTGACTTTAAAAAAGTGGCATTCGCGCGCAGCCACGGCTGTTAGTATGGCTCTAACCGAAATCTTGGCCAAATCGGGCGGGTTGTCCATATGCGACCTGTGGGGCGGCAAATACCGGGATAAAGTACCGGTCTATGCCTCGTTTCAATCCTATTCAGCCGAACAAGATTGGCAAAAACATTCACTTGAAGCGATCCAGAGAGCGGTTAGCGACGGATTTAACAACATCAAGATAAAAATAGGCGGTAAATCAATCACGGAGGATCAAGGCCATGCCTTATCTGTACAAAACTTACTGCAAGAAAGAATCGGTTTGGCTTTGGACGCCAATGAAAGTTATGATGTGGCGGCAGCTCTTCAGTGGAATCCTTTGCTTGAGAAATGGCCTAATCTCCTGTGGATGGAAGAACCGCTCCAAATTAAATACATAGCTGAATATGCCGCATTAAGAAACCGGTTCGTTGTTCCCTTGGCCGGAGGCGAGAACTTCAAAACGGCTTCGGATTTTATTCCTCTGCTTTCCCGGCATGCTCTGGATTATATCACTCCCGATCCTTTGCATATCTCAGGAATTGACGATTACAGGGAAACATTAGGCCTCGCCAGAAAATTCGGTATTCGTGCGACGCCCCATGCTTATGACGGTGCATTAACACGCTTATACGCTTTATTCGCTCAAGCTTGTTTGGAACCATGGAGTAAAATGGAGACAGACATGATCGAACCTGTGGAATGGGATGCCATGGACAATCCGTTTAACCGATTAATCTCGGTTCAGCCTTCAAATGGCGAAATAGCCATTCCCGGCGGCATCGGCACCGGAATTGAAATCGATATGGACATGCTTGCATTTTATCAATGGGACGGAAGCAGTTACGGCTAATCCTCTAAATGAGGATAATCAAACATTTGTTAACATAATAATTATTATGTATTCTAATTACTTCCTCCATGCCCGCCAAACAAAAAAGACGCCCGAGCATGGGCGTCCTGCAATATATTTTCGATCACGTACTCGCTCTTCTAAGCAGAAAATACGAAGCGGCGGCAAATATCAGCGTTAAAGGAAACAGCCAAAGAGCTAATTGCAAAGCCGTATGCCCCGCTATCCATGTAAAGATGGCCCCCCACCAGCCGTTGGCGGTACACAGAAAAGCCGCTACAGTGATGATCAGGAAAAGAGACGCCATCAGAATAAAGGTCCCCTTTCCCCCGAATCTGCGCTGGAAGCTTCCGATCCCAAAACCGGCGGACAGGTTGTAAAGAAGCAGGCTTAAGTAAATAACGAACTGCTCAAAAACCGATCCTTCGCTCAAATAAGGCAAATGAAAGAAATGAAGGCTGCTTCCCCAATTTCCGGTCCCTACTTCCAGCAGGGATAACAGTAAAATCAGCAGAGCGGTCAGCACGGACACGCCTGCAAACATGAGCAGTGTTCCTTTATAATAATCGGTGCGCCGTACACTAAAGCCGAGCGCGAATGGAAATGTCTGAGCGGCCGTAAGGATACCCCCGATGAACAGGCAGACAAAGACGGAAGCCAACCCGCCGGTGTAGATCTCCACACTTTCCGTCAGCCGGCTTACGAGATAATTAACGATAAAATTCCCCAACAAAACTCCGCCGGGTACATACAGCCATAACACTTTATTCCGGTAATGAATACTCATGATTCCGGACAACCGCTGCAAATTCATAACCCGTTCACCGCTTTCTCTTCGAGATTGGTTTTCGTCAGGTAAATGATAAGCTGCTGCAGGGAGACGGGAGCGATTTCGAGCCCCATATCTTTGGCCAGCAGCTTAGCCCGTGATTCGGATTCTCCCATAACCGTGACGGAGAGCATGGACGCAAACGGTTCCCGGTGAATCACTTCTTTTCCTTGTACGAAAGATTCCACGCTCGAAGCCGGACCGATCACAGTGTAAGCCATTCCGCGCAGTTCTTCCGTTTCCGCGTCCAGGATCAGTTTGCCGTTATCGATAACAAGCACATGTTCCAGCAGCCGGCTTACTTCGTCGATCAGATGAGTGGATAAAATGATCGTCCGCGGATACTGCGTATAATCTTCGATCAACCGGTCGTAGAAAAGACTCCGTGCCACGGCATCCAACCCCAAATAAGGCTCATCGAAAATAGTGAGCGGCGAACGGCTGGCAAGACCGACCACTACCCCGACCGAGGAAAGCATCCCTCTGGAAAGCTTTCTGATATTCCGCTTCAGCGGCAGTCTGAAATCCCGGATCAGCGATTCCGCGAAATCTCCGTCCCAATTGGGAAACACGGCTGCCGCTACTTTCAGCACATCCGCTACCCGGAAGTTATCGGGATATTTCTGACTTTCTTTAATAAAGCAGATCCGTTTCATCACTTCGTAATTTTCATAGGGGTGCTCCCCAAAAACGTGCACTTCCCCGCCGGTCGGAAACATTTGTGCGGTAACCATTTGCATGACCGTCGTTTTGCCCGCTCCGTTTCTGCCGAGCAGACCGTAAATCTTATCCGGCTCCAGGGTAAAGCTGATTCCGTCAATCGCCGTAACCTCCTGGAACGTTTTAGTAAGCCGCTTGACCTGTACAACAGCTTCTTTCATCCGCTTCTGTCCCCTTTCCGGATCATTTCAACGAGCTGCTCGGTTGTGATGCCGAGTTTCCCGGCCTCCTGGACCATCGAGACAACAAATTGCTCGTAAAATTGAGTTTTCCGCTTTTCCATCAGTTCTTGACGTGCTCCCGATGCAACAAACATCCCGATCCCCCGCTTCTTGTATAAAATGCCTTGGTCCACCAGCAAGTTGACGCCTTTAGCCGCCGTCGCCGGATTGATCTGGTAGAAGGCGGCGAACTGATTGGTCGACGGAACCTGGGTTTCCTCAGGCAGCCGCTGCTCCATGATGTCATCTTCGATTTTTTCCGCGATTTGCACAAATATAGGACGGCTGTCATCAATTCTGAACGACACTTTTATCACCACTCTCATGTTCAAACTTAACTGGTTAGTTACTCATGTAATTAACCATACAAGAAAAAAGGCGCCCCGTCAATAGGCACCCTTTGTATTTCCTTTTAATAAACATAATATATTTTATGTTAACTTAAATAAATTGCATTTCTCTTACCTTCCTGCCGAGATGCAAAAAAGCCGCCCGAAGGCGGCCAAGTTTAATTATCTTTACCTGTCTATTATCCAAGGTCTACGTTGTGGTAGACCTGCTGTACATCTTCCAAATCTTCCAGTACATCGATCAACTTTTCAAATTGAGCCTGCGCATCTTCCGGCAGCTCCAGATCGTTTTGCGCGAGCATCGTTAATTCCGCTACGGTAAACTCGGTGATTCCCGCGTTTTTGAAAGCCTCTTGCACCGCATGGAACTGGTCGGATTCCGCGTAAACGATGACGGTGTCTTCTTCCTCGATAATGTCGCGGACATCCAAATCCGCTTCCATCAGCAGCTCCAGCACTTCTTCGGAAGACTTGCCCTGCACACCAAAAACAGCCGTGGGATCGAACATGTATGTAACCGATCCGCTGACGCCCATGCTGCCTCCGTTTTTGTTGAAAGCGGAGCGTACTTCCGACGCGGTCCGGTTTACGTTGTTGGTCAGCGCATCGACAATGACCATGGAACCGTTAGGCCCGAAACCTTCGTAACGAAGGGTGTCATAGCTTTCTTCTCCTCCGCCTTTCGCCTTTTCGATCGCACGGTCGATAATCGCTTTCGGCACCATGTATGTTTTTGCCCGCTCCAGAACGACTTTCAGAGCACGGTTGGATTCCGGATCAGGCTCGCCCTGCTTGGCCGCCACGTAAATCTCACGGCCGAATTTCGCGTAAATCCGGCTTGTGCTTGCGTCTTTCGACGCTTTTTTCTCTTTTATATTGTTCCATTTACGGCCCATTGATGATCCCACTCACTTTCAGAAAAGTATTTACCGAGGATGGCAGCGTTGGAAGCTCTACTTCCGCCCTAATACGTGCTGCCTCTATTATAACGTGTATATTATATATCTAATGTGACCTCTTGAACAAGTTCGAATCCGTTCAAAATCGTCTGCCACCCGCTTCTCCACCGCCTCACAAACAGAAAAACCCGCCGTTATCGCGGGTTTTGTCGCTTATGCTAAAGAATCGGAGAAACCAGACGGGCTACCGACTCCTTCATACGGTCCAGGAGAGACCGGGCTTTGTACATATCGGGCGTAAACTGCGAGCAGTACAGCATGTCCTCTTCGAAAATAAGCCGCTGCCGCGTAGCCGTCCGGGTATCAAACAGAAAAGCGTTCACTTCAAAATTCAGCTTAAAGCTGCGCATATCGAGATTGGCCGTTCCGACCGAAGCGACTTTGCCGTCGATGACGATCGTTTTTGCGTGGAGAAAGCCTTTCTCGTACAGATACCCTTTCACGCCCAGCTCAAGCAGTTCTCCCAGATACGATTTGGTGGCCCAGTAAACCATTTTGTGATCGGGAATCGACGGAATCATGATCCGGATATCCACGCCGGAGAGCGCGGCCATTTTTAAAGCGGTCAAAAGACTCTCGTCCGGCACGAAATACGGAGTTTGAATAAAAATGCTCTCTTTGGCCGCATAAATCATTTTGAGGTAACCGTTGCGGATTTGCTCCAGCTCATTATCGGGACCGCTTGACACGATCTGGATACCGACCGCCCCCTGGTGCTTGATCAAAGGATAGTAGCGCGGTACCGCCTTCAGATAGTGGGAGGACGCCAGATTCCAGTCCATAAAGAACTGAGCCTGCATTTGCAGCACGGCGCTGCCCGTGACCTTCAGATGCGTATCGCGCCAGTCGCCGAACCGCTTGTTGATGCCGAGATATTCGTCGCCGATATTAAATCCGCCGATATATCCGGTTTGGCCGTCTATGATCGCAAGCTTCCGGTGATTCCGGTAATTGACACGGAAATTCAGGTACGGAATACGGGATGGGAAGAAAATCGCCACTTCCCCGCCAGCATCCAGCAAGGGCTTGTAAAACTGACGGGGCAGCCACGAGCTGCCGATATCGTCGAAAAGAAAGCGGACCTCGACGCCTTCCTTTGCTTTCTCCGCAAGCGCCTCGATAATTCTGCGCCCGAGCCGGTCGTCTTTGACGATATAGTACATCAGGTGAATGTGGCTCTGTGCGTCTTTAATCGAAGCAAGCAGAGAGGCGAATTTGTCATTGCCGTCCGTAAAAATCTCGACCTCGTTGTCCTGGGTATAAACCGCGGAACTGCTGGTCAAGTTCATATAAATGAGATCCTGATAATCGGCCATAACCGGATCCTTGTATCTCACCTGGCTTTCACGGAACCCTCTGCGCTGGGATTCGATCAGATTGTCGATATCTTTCTGATTAAATTCCTTCAGCTTGTAAATTTTGCGCCGGCTCATGTTCTGACCGAAGATCAAGTAAAGGATAAATCCTATCCCCGGCAAAAAGATCAGAACCATCACCCAGGCCCACGTAACGCTGGCGTTCCTCTTCTCCATAAACACGACAGCCAGAGCAAACAGAAAGTTCAATAGAGGAACAAAAGAATAAAGCTTCATCAAGATGTCCAAAGATGCGTACCTCCATTTAACTAAGGGATCCGGGAATATTTTGGTTGCCGGTCCCTTTCCTGATCATACATCATTTCGGATGAAATCGAAAAGTTTATCCCGCTTCTTTTCGGATAAATTGTCGTTTTCGGAGGATTTTTGACGTTTCTTCCCGTAAACATGCTAAAATAACATATCGAAATGCACAATTGTTGAAGAAGGGTGCGATCCGTCATGCGAACAGAAGATCAAGTCCAAAGAAAGTTAACGGAGTTAAATAAACAAAAACAATCGGTACAGGAGCGCCTTAGCAGCGATCCGGAGAACGATTTCCTGAAAGCGCAGCTGGAAAAACTCGAAGATATGACGCTTATGCTGGAATGGGTGCTCAACGCGCCTTCAGGCAGCTACCATAATTAACCCCATGAACTAAAAAAAGAACGGGCGCATGCTACGCCTGTTCTTTTTGCTGCCGCGCCCAAAGCGCCCTATTTTATTCGCTTATCTGTTTACCGATTGCATTAACTCATAAAAGTATTGAGGCTGATGAGTCTTGTTCAAGTTATACCAGGAATGCAGGGTGTCCGGTGCAAAGAAGTCTAATTTTTTCAAGACTTCCATCGCGAATTCCAAAGGAGCTACTCCCGATGCAGTTATCAGATTATCACCGGATACTGCCGGTCCCGCTTCATACAACTTTTCTCCTTTATACTGAGGACAGACCATTTTAAGATATTCCAAGTCATTGCTCGTATGCGATCTGGAATCCAGGTAGCCGGCATTGGCCAGTCCCACGGTTGCACCGCAAATTGCCGCGACAACAGTCCCAAGCTTTAAAGCTTCGCCTGTTTTTTTCATGATAGGCTCATGGATATCTTCTCCCCAAGTATTCCCGCCAGGCAGAACTAAAACGTCTTGACTCTCCAAGCTGCACTCATCAACAGAAAGATCCGGTAGTACGCCCAGCCCTCCCATCGTGGTAATTCTTTCTTTATCCATTCCTACCGTAACTACGTTTAGAGGCGCTAAATCTCTTTTAAAATATCTTCCCGAGTTTAGTTCGGCTATTAAATATCCATATTCCCAGTCTGACATCGTATTAAACACATAAAGATAAACTTTTTGGGACCCCATCTGACACCACTCCAATACAATTGATATGGCCAGTATAAACTCACTTCCCTGACAGCCAAGGTCAGCGAAGATTTTTTTTCTAAGAAAGAAGAAGCACCGGAGACATTGATACAGCAACTTTTTGCTTCAACTATCAGATTCTACTAAAAGCTTTGCTGCAATTTAACCAGCACTTCCGTGCCGTCCTGAGCCCGGACATCGACCCGAACCGTCTCTTGTAACACTTAGACTAGGAATGACTAAAAAAACACAAAAAAGCTCCCGGAAATATCCCGGAAGCCGCTAATCTTTCAAAACCTTGTTACCGTCTATGATTTATATTGGACATGCCAAGAGCAAGGGTGAGGTCTGTGCGTTCACATAAAAATCTCTTTTCTTAATTTCCTGCGCGAATGCCGTAAAATCAGCTCCGCATCAAACAGCTCATGAACCAGAAAACAAACGGAACCGCTGCATGTAAGCTGATATTCTTTTACGGGAAAAAGATCCGCCTTGAGCTTAACCGGGTGGAAATAAATCTCGGCGCTCCGGTCGTTCTCGTAGCCGGCATACAAGATCTCCCGCTTCGCTTCCAGGCTCCCGATCAGCTTCTCCAAATGAATTTCCTCAGGATTCATCCCGTCAAGCGCGCCTTCCGGCAAGCTCTCAAGATGAGCATAAATCGCCTTATAAAGAATGGTCTCTTCCCTGTATCGATATGAACTGACTCTGCGCAGCAGCGGGCTTGTTTGTCCGAAGACGGCGCGAGGCCTTTTATGTAAGCTATTAGCCGGGATTAGTACCTGTTCGACGACTTCCTCTCTCAGTTCTTCCTGGAGGATGATTTCCAGCATCTTAATGGATGAGCCTTCCGAATGCATAAGCAGATCAAACAAATAACGCTCGTTGCCCCATATCGACCACTCTTTCTCCACTCGCCCCCGTCCTCCTTCTTAACGATTCGGTCCCCCTGAATTATGGTAAACGATTTCCAGTCTTTCAGCTAGGTTATCAAATGTCTTGTGGAGGGATAAATTTGCAGAGAATCCGCGAAATCCGCGAAAAAAAGAGCCGTTCCACCCGAAGGTGCAGGCTCTTTTACTAATTCTGGAGCTGCCGGTTACTGTCCTTTACTGATATAAAACGTAACGCGGTCGCCTTTGTTTGCCGGCTGGTTAGGCGCGGGCTCCTGCCTGAACACTTTGCCGTTCTCGGCGGGGTTCGGTTCGATGAAGAACGAATACCGCATGCCCGCCGCTTTCACCGCCTGTTCCGCTTCCTCCTGGGTCATTCCGATCAGATTCGGAATCTGACCCGGCACCGCATCCGGTGACGGAGTAGGCGTCGGTGTCGGCTCCGGAGTCGCCGTGTTAACCGTCGGCGTCGGTGTAGGCGCGGGAGTGGAAGTCGCCGTGTTACTTGCCGTACCGCCGCCGCCGGAACCTTTGTTGGGTCCTCCCGGCAGCAGCATATACATGAATACGGCGATGCCGAGCAGGACTACGGCCGCGGTTCCCAAGGTCCAGATGGTCCGTCTGAGCGGCATCTTCTCCCGGGTATCGGCTTCCTCCGCTTCCGGCTGCTTCGCCCTTGGAGGTTTCTCCGTCCGCCGCACCCGTTCGGGCGCAGGCTCTTCTTCCTGCCGGTACTGGATACGCGGCGGCGCGGATTCCCGTATCGGCTCCCGCACAGGTTCCCGCACAGGTTCTACCGGAGCGGCCGGCGGTATGAACGCTTTAGGCGGAGCCTCCGCCGTTTTCTCCAGAGCGATAATTTCCCGCAGGCTGAATATAAAAGAAGACAGCGAAACTTCTTCACGGAAAACACGCCGCGACAAAGCAAGCAGCGCTTCTTTCTGTGCATTCGTCAGGCCGGTCAAGTTCGGCACTACATTCTCCTGGTACTGGTCAAACGTTGCCGGACCTTGTTTCGAGTGTGTGCTGATCTGGTAGAGCAGCGTACACAAACCGAGCGAGCCGCGCGAAACCAGTTTGCCGGGTGACCAGTAATTCATCACCTTCAGGCGGTTATCCTCCGTCAGCCACATATTTTCGGCCGTAACCGAGAAGCCGGAGATTCCCTCTTCCATCGCTTCCTGCATGCCTTTGCCCAAATCGAAAATAGCGGAGACGATTTCCGTGCCCCGCATGCGGTGGCGTCCCAGCTGTGCGGGAAGCGGTGTTCCTCTCTGTGCGGTCAATACCGTGTATACATGATTTTCGGCAAGCCCCGCGTTTAGAATATGAAAAAAACGTTCGTCCGAAAACTGTGCGGCCTGACCGAGCACACGCAAGTAATCGGATGATGAAGCGTCCCCTGATTTTTCTACCATGAGCAGAAATACATCCCGGTGCAAAGACAGGTCTTTCCCTGCATACATGACGCCATCCGCCAAAGGATGAACCGGTTCGGTCAATACGTACCGCTCTCCAATGCGCTGTTCCATTTTAACAGTCCTCCCGTCCGTGCGATCCTCTACGATATCCAATCGTTCTCTTTCTATAGTATACCATTCGGAGCTTATTCATGTTTTGAGCGCGAAAACAAGCGTCTCTCGTGTCATTATGAAGGAAAACGGAGAAAATAGCAAAAATCCTTCCCGCTTCTTCCAGTTTTGAAAAAATGTTTTATAATGGGGGAAGGCCTTTCCGGAAAAGGCTGGAAACTAGACAGAGAGAACCGTAAAGGAAAGGGTGATGAGAAATGAACAGACCGCTGACCCGCCGTCTGGACCGGCGATTTGTGACCGTATCTGTGATCAGTTCGCTGCTGACCAACGGCATTTTGCTGCTGGCTTCGCTTGCTTATCTGGCGGCGGCGCACAGCCGTGACTGGCCCATGCTGCCCGGCTGGATTGCGGCAGCCGCTATCGCCGTGTCGCTTGTATGGTTCACTTTCGTGATTCCGCAGGCGAGATACCGGCTCTATGCGTTCTAAGTGACCGAAGAAGAACTGGAAATCCGCAGCGGCTGGATCTGGATTACGAATACTCTGGTGCCGGTGGTACGTGTCCAGCATGTCGAGATTGAGCGCGGGCCGCTTCAGAGACAGTACGGGATCGCCGAACTGAAAATCGTGACGGCCGCCACGACCCACCGGATCAGGGGCCTCAGCGAGGACGATGCGGAAGCGTTAAAACACCGGCTTGGCGTGCTCGCAAGGGCGGTGGACCATGATGAATGAGCCGCGCAAATTACATAAGTCTTATATTCTTTTCCCCGTCTTAAAGGGTCTTCAAACCCTGATTCCGGTGCTGGTGCTAATATCCGCTCGGGAAGGAGAATGGAGATGGGCGCCTTTTCTGATCCTGCTGGGCGTCTGCGCAATGTTTGCGGGGTTTGGTGCGGTCGGCTGGCGTACGTTTCGCTACCGGCTGGAGAAAGACCGTCTCGTTATTCAGAAAGGCCTTATTTTTCGCGAGGAAAAAATGTTGTATTATCCTAAAATTCATTCGATGAACACGGAGCAGCCTTTGGTCCAGCGCCTGCTCGGCGTTGTACAGCTCAAGCTCGAAATGCCCGGCGGTAAAGGCGAGTCCGACGGCGTGTTGCCGGCCGTATCGTCTCAAGAAGCGGCATCGATTATCCGGGAGATTAACGCTTTCCTCTCCTCCTCGGGTTATGCTCCCCTTGCCTCAGAAAACGGCGATGGGACCGAAGGCACGGAGAAAGCGGCCGCACAACCTGCGGGATCTGCCGGGAACGACGACACGCATCCGCTCCACGCATCGGCGAAAGCAGAGGGCGTGTATGCTTACCGGGCATCGGCCGGGACATTGATACTCGCCGCTTTCTCCACGCTGAACATCGGGCTGATCGCGGCCTTCGTGGCCGGTGTTTTGTCTCTTGCCGACGACTTGCTCCCCGGCAATGTATACGAGCGGTTATGGAACGCTCGCAATGAGCTGAACGGCGGCTGGCTGGTCTACGTCCTGCTCGGCCTGGGAGGTCTGGCGGCGGCATGGCTGCTGGCAGGGTTTTTGTATCTGCTCAAATATGCGGGATTCAGCGTCCGGGCACAAGCCGGGACACTCACCGTTTCTTACGGGCTGCTGGAAAAAAAGAAGTATACCTTCCAGGAAGCGCGCGTACAGGCGGTGCTTATTAAAGAAGGGCTGGTGCGGCAGCTTATCGGGCGGGCTCAAATCGAGCTGCGGGTCGTCTCTTCTTCCAAAGAAGAAAAAATCATGCTTATGCCGCTCGTAGCCGCCAAGCGTATTCCGGAACTGCTGCCGATTCTGCTCCCACGTTTCAGCCTGCCGGAAATCGAGAACCGGCCTCCGGCAAGAGCGCTGCTGTATTACAGCCGCACCGACGGTGCCCTTGTGGGCTTACTTGCGGCGGCTGCCGTCTATGTCTGGGGGACAGTCGCCCTCTGGGGACTGCTGCTGCTTCTGCTCGATTTCATCTGGTCCTACTCCCGCTTCCGAAGCTCAGGGATGACTCTCCGTGAAAACCAGCTTACCGTCCGCAGCCGGATGGTCGCGAGATCGACCTGGCTCGTACGGCGCCCTCAAATTTTGAGCCTGCGCCTGAAAGGCACTTCCACGCAGCGCCGCAAGCATCTCCTGAGCTTGTCCGTATCGGTTATGGGAGACACGGCCGCTGCCGCCTGCGAAGTCTCCTTCATCGAAGAACGGGATGTTCAACGGGTATGGTCCTGGTACAGCAGAAGCACAGATTGCAGGCATGCCAAGGACTAAAGCTCAGTACCGGCGCCGGACAGCCCGGTAAATATCGAAATGAAAAGCGTCGATCACATCCGCCGGAATATCGAACGGATTGAGTGGATTCAAGGGGTTTACTTCAAAAGAGTAAACCCCTTCTTCGTTATCGGGCTCATAACCGCTGCTGCCGATCCACTCCTCCAGCAGACCGTATATGTTCCTCATTTCCTCCCGGCTGCCCCGGCAAGTAACGACCGCGTAGGTTCTTTCCGGAACGGCAAGAAGCTCAAGCTCTCCGTTGCCGGCAATTCCCGCGCCGGCCGGAAGACGCACGCCGACTTTCAGACGGTGGACGGAGGGAGACGGATCTCCCCATTGGGGGATAAAGACATATCCGGCTTCCTCTCCTTCACGCGCATATTCGGCGTGATGGCTTCCGACTGTCCGCCAGGCCTCCCGAACTTTTTGACCCAACTCTTCAAAACGCCCCTCCGCCTTACATACCACCGCTCTAAATGCAGGAATTCTTCTTATGGATACCTTCATGTTCAAACCCTCCCTTTCATGAGTTGCTATTGTTTTCACCGTTTTGGTACCCGCGCTCACCCGGAATAGAACATTTGTTCCCCGACCCGTAAAATTCGCATTTTGCCTTCTGAACATTCATTCTTCTTCGCTTTTTAATTAATTTCGCCGTCATCCAATATTTCCCTTTCGCCGCTTTTCGTTTCATCCCGCTTCAGTTGCTTTAAGGAGAAGAAGCGGACAAATCCTTGATTTGGCTGACATTCCTCATATTCGAAAGGAGATAAACGATCATGAAAACCATGTACACGACTTCCGCAACGGCTCAAGGTGGACGCAAAGGACGGGTGGCTACCCCGGACGGCAAACTGGATTTACAGCTCAGCATGCCCAAGGAAATGGGCGGCGACGGTGGCGAAGGAACGAATCCCGAACAATTGTTCGCTTTCGGTTATTCGGCTTGTTTTTTGAGTGCGGTTGAGCTGGTCGCCAAGAAAAAAGGCATCTCCACGGAAAACGCGAAGCTGACGGCAGATGTTTCGATCGGTAAAAACGAGGATGGAAGCCTGCAATTGGCGGCTAAACTCCAGCTTTCCGTACCCGGAACGGATAAGGCCCAAGTGGAAGAGCTGCTGGAAGAAGCGCACCAGGTTTGCCCTTACTCTCGTGCGACACGCGGTAATATAGACGTCGAGCTCCAAGCGGTTTAAATCTTCCAATCCCTACCTGGATAAAGTGGATTGCGGCTCCGCTCATAGGCTACAATAGAAGAGACGGTATGTCCGTCCATCTTCCCGGTAGAAGGAGATCCCACTATGAAAAACTTTACTTTCCATAATCCGACCAAACTCATTTTCGGCAAAGGACAGCTGGAGCAGCTGCCTAAAGAGCTTACCGCATACGGCAAAAAAGTTCTCCTCGTATACGGCGGAGGCAGCATCAAACGCAGCGGGCTTTACGATGGGGTCGTTTCCCTGCTTAAGGGTGCCGGCGCCGAAATTTTCGAATTGGCCGGCGTAGAGCCAAATCCCCGTGTAAGCACGGTAAAGCGAGGCGCGGATTTGTGCAAGCAGGAAAACATCGACGTCATCCTCGCCGTAGGCGGCGGCAGCGTCATCGACTGCACGAAAGCGATCGCGGCAGGGGCCAAATACGACGGCGACGTATGGGATTTCATGACGCGCAAAGCTACCCCTGCGGATGCCCTGCCGTTCGGAACCGTCCTTACGCTGGCGGCGACCGGTTCGGAAATGAACTCCGGTTCCGTTATCACCAATTGGGAAACCCAGGAGAAATACGGCTGGGGGTCCCCGCTCGTTTTCCCGAAATTTTCTATTCTCGATCCGGTCTTCACGGCAACCGTACCGAAGGATCAGACGGTGTACGGCATGGTGGATATTATGTCGCACGTATTCGAGCAGTATTTCCATCATACGCCAAACACGCCGGTCCAGGACGGTTTTTGCGAGACCATCTTGAAGTCCGTAATCGAAACGGCCCCGAAGCTTGTTGACGATCTCGGGAATTATGAATACCGGGAAACCATTCTCTACAGCGGCACGATGGCTTTGAACGGCCTGCTCGCCATGGGCGTACAGGGAGACTGGGCGACCCACAATATCGAGCATGCGGTTTCCGCCGTCTACGATATTCCGCACGGCGGGGGTCTTGCCATTCTGTTCCCGAATTGGATGACTCACGTTCTGGACGAGAATGTCGGACGGTTCAAGCAGTTCGCGGTCCGTGTATTCGGCATTTCGGCAGACGGCAAATCCGACCGCGACGTCGCGCTCGAAGGTATCGAAGCATTGCGCGGCTTCTGGAATTCCATCGGCGCGCCAAACCGTCTGGCGGATTACGGCATCGACGACAGCAAGCTGGAAGTTATGGTCGACCGGGCGATGGTATACGGTCCGTTCGGCTACTTCAAGCGCCTGGACCGCGAAGATGTGACGGCCATTTACCGGGCGTCGCTGTAACCGCTGCGGCAGCGGTACGGACCATCCCGGCAGAGCCGCCACCAGGCGGCTGCGCGCACGCAGGGCCAAGCCCCCTGCCGGCATAGAAGAAGCCCCGCTTCATTGACAGTTGTCAGTGAAGCGGGGCTTCTTTGCGCCGTCAGGATTGCCCGGCCCGGCGGGATGTGCCCGGCGCGAAGCCGCTGTCGCTACCTGCGGCGCCGCCTGATTTTTGGCGCTGCATACCGGCAGCCGCGCGGCAGGCGGTGAGCTTGCTGAAGCCGTGGCAGGCTTGCGCGCAGCGCCCTCGGCATCGGGCCGGGGCAGCGCCTGCATGCAGCGCCCTCGGCATCGGGCCGGGGCAGCGCCTGCATGCAGCGCCCACGGCAGTGGGCCGGGGCAGTGCCTGCGTGCAGTGCCCTCGGCAGCGCCTGCGTGTAGCGCCCACGGCAGTGGGCCGGGGCAGCGCTTGCGTGCAGCGATCGCCGCCGGCGGAAGGCCGGGCTTGCCGCTGGCCGAACCGGCAGGGCAACGCGGCGTCTATGCGTCCAGGCGGCCGGGTACTTCCTGCCAGGCTTCGCGCCAGGCGGCAAGCTTACGCTCCCAGCCCATCGCGTTGGCCGGACTCGATGACGGCAGCCGGATAAAGCTCAGCCGGCTATCGTCGGTCAAGTGGGCGGCGTGCTTGCGGAACAGTTTCTCCGAAGCCGCGCCGTTAAACATGACGGTACGCAGGTTCGGATACTCCGCGAACAACGCGTCAAAATCGTTCACGTCCGGCTCCCGGATGTTGGCGTCCAGACTCCCCTCACGTTCACAGGACGACAGCACATCCCACAAAGCGATCTTGCGGTCGAGGGCGAACTTCAGACGCTCTTCATAGGTACCCGGCACCTCGTCTTCACCATGCAGCGAAGCCAGCAGCCTCCAGAAATCGTTGCGCGGATTTCCGTAATATTCCTGTCTCTCCAGCGAAAGCTCTCCCGGCATGGAACCCAAGATCAGCACGCTGCTGTCCGGAGCGATGACGGGCTCGAATCCTTTACATAACATAAGTCCCTCTCCTGTTCTTATTTTCCCCATCCCGAAGCGTAAAAGCCGTGTTCGCGATGCCATTCCGCATAGAAAATTTCTTTGATCTGCTTAAAACCCGACTCCTCGATCTGCCCCTTCAGCCATTCTTCGTCCCGGCCGATGCGCTTCAGCTCTTGGGGTTTGATTTCTCCTTCTTCAATTAGAGGAACCGGAAGCTCCACGGATTCTTCCGGCAGGTTCAAGTCTCCGCGGACAACCGTGTCGTACGGTGACTTCTTCAACACGCTGAGCGAACCGTTGTTTTCGAAAATACCATAGGCGACTTCTTGTAGGGAAAAAATCCCCTGTTCCCTAAGCAGCATAAGAAGCTGCTCCAGATCGAGACTGTTCGATCTCATCGCCTTTACGTTCAGCTTCCCTTTTTCAATGACGACAGCCGGACTGCCTTCGAACGCGCGGCGCAGTTTTTTATATTTTTGCGTGATTTTTTCAAACGTCAGAGAAAGCACGGTCCAGAAAGCGAGCGCAAACAACAGCTCAAGATATTTGACCTCTTTATCATACACCGTGTTCCCCACAAGTTCACTCAGCATAAGAGCCGAGACAAAATCGAACGGGGTGAGCTGGGAAATCTCTTTCTTGCCGAGCAGCCGGGTCATGCCCCAAAGGCCGATGAATCCGGTTATCAGTTTAATTCCGATGTACATAAAATCCATGCTGAACACCCGCTTTCCGGTCGAGTAATGTCGGTAACCTGAAAACAGCTGTCATGCCGTTCAGTTAGTACTCAATAACCCGAAAAGACTCTTTGCAAACAGGAATTCCGCGCCAGCCGGGCATGGTTTATACTAGTAGAAGGACAACAGGGGACTACGACTCAAACATAACAATCAATATAGATACATAATAAATATTATGTAAACTAAAATCCCGCTCTCTTCCCGATTGATACCATACCGCCTAACACCCGGTTTTAGATCGAGCTTTGTTTTTGCGGCACTTCCGGCTTCTGTTTAGTTCTGTTTCCGTATGATAGACCTATTTTGTTCCTATCAGCAAATTTGCTCAAATACGGTTTTCCGGCTCGTTCGATTAAGAAAAGTATTGAGGTGCACCCGATGAATATTCAAAAGCAAAAAGATCGTGAAGAACTCGATAAAAGGATTCCTTCTATGCCCTGGTATGTAGATAAGTTTATCCATCATAAGCTTCCGGACCTCTCCCCTTCTACCCTGCTTGAATATGTACGGGATTACGAAACGTTTTTTTCCTGGCTCCTGGCCGAGGGACTCAGCAGTGCGGAAAGACTGGCGGACATCCCGCTGGAGGATCTGGAAAAACTTCATATGGAAAGCGTCGATCATTACCGCGCTTATCTGGCGACGAAGAAGGATCAAGCCAACACGAAGATCACGATCAACCGCAAAATTTCTTCTCTGCGTTCCCTGTTTCATTATTTAAGCCAGATTGCCGAGGATGAAAATTATTATCCGCTGCTCAAACGGAATGTGATGGCCAAGATTGAAATCAAGCGGACGAACAAGGCCAAAGATTTGGCGGGAAAACTGGAAGGAAAACTCCTTCAGGAAGATGAGATTTTCGAATTTATCGACTATATCCGCAGCGGATACGAACAGGACATTGCGAACAATAAGCAGGCTTTGTATGCGTACGAGCTGAACAAAATCCGTGATGCCTGTATCGTAAGCCTTATTCTTCATTCGGGGCTGCGTGTCTCGGAAGTCGTCAACTTAACGCTGGACGATCTTGATATGAAAAAAAGAACCGTGTACGTGTACCGTAAAGGTAACAATGACGGTTCCTTTAAAACAAGGGTGTTTTTTCGGCAGGAGGCCGTGGACGATTTAACCTGCTATCTGCAGACTCAGAGAAACCCGGTATCATCCCCCGAAGAAGGAAAAGGCGCTTTTTCTTACGATACCGAACGGCAAAAAGGAAGGACAGCTGATGTCCAAGCGGGCCATTCAGGAAATGGTAATCAAATATGCGAAGCGCTTCGGCAAGCCGTTTCTGAGTGTACATAAGCTGAGACATTCGTTCGCAACCGACTATTATTTGCAAAATGACTTATATAAAACGCAAGAACAGCTTGGACATGCCTCTTCCGATACGACTCAGATTTATGCCCACTTGACCGATAAAACGATGGAAGAAGCGATCGACAAGCGAAAAGAAGATTAAAATTCCATTAATGCCGTATATGTTTAATGTCATTAATTAAAATTAGTTAACCTCATAAATGATTCTTGTTTTCTGCTGGATTTGTTCTATTCCTTTCTCTTCTCTCACTCAACTTTGACGCAAAGGATGCCGTGACTAAGATGACTATGACGACCGACCGTATTTATTTTCGTTATTTGACCCCTGATGACGCTCCCGCTCTACTCGATCTTATGCAGAGGAACCAGGCCTATTTCGAGCCCTTTACGATTACACGGCCCGACTCGTTTTATACGCTTGAAGAACAGGCGGCACGCATACGGGTATGGACCGAGGACCGGTTAACGGACAAAAGCTACAATTTCGGGATATTTTTTAAAGAAAACGATGAGCTCATCGGCGAAATGTCCTTGTTTCACGCCGCTCGCGAACCTGCGCACAAATGCATGATGGGTTATTGTCTGGACCACGCCTACCAGGGCAAAGGAATTATGTCCCATGCGGCGCGCCTCGCCCTGGAATTCGCTTTTGCCGAGGCCGGGTTCCACCGCGTGGAAGCGGGCGTTATGCCGCACAACATCGGCTCCATCCGGGTGCTGGAAAAGGCGGGTTTTCAGCGGGAAGGCCTCGCCCGTAAAAACGTGAAAATCAACGGAGTCTGGCAGGATCATGTCATGTTCGCCATCCTCGAAGATGACGAGCGGCCGCGGCCTTAACGTCCGGCATAAATGACTCTAACCACACAAAAGACAGTTCGTGCGGAGCTTGCGCAAGCTCTCCTGAACTGTCTTTTTAAATGCCCTTGCCGCTCGACCGGTATAGATGGCAGGCTATTTCTTTTTTCGCAAAGTTTTCGCCGGTTTGCGGGTATCCGTTTTCTTTTTTAGCGGCGGCTTCTTGGTCTCTTTTCTCCGTTTGCGGGGTGCCGGTAGCGGATCCCGCTGGGGAAGAACAGAGCCTGGCTCATGCCGGAACGTGCTTTCAAGCGGCTGCCGGCTTTCCGCCCGGGCGGCCTCTTCCCTTCTCCGCTCCGTCAGGAGGATCGGCTCTTCGTAAGTTCCCTGTGCCAGCTCTTCCAGCTCCTGCTCGGAAATCGGCTCTTTAACGGCCACGAAGTAATACAAAATTTCGTCTACCACATTGAGCGTGGATTGACGCAGCATACGCCGGTCTTCATCGTCATAAATGGGAGACAAATACTGCGGCAGGTAAAAAAACTCGCAGCGCAGCAGCCTTAAGTCGATCTCGGACCTGGAATCTTTATCCCATCCGGCGGGCACGTCCGTCATATAGGTGTTTTCACGCAAAGGATCATAGACATACAATTCGTTCGTAAAAAAACGGGGAAGCTGTTCGTCGAACCAGGAACGGAAGTTGGGGTTTACCGCATGATAAGACGTATGCGCGTACGGAGCGAGCAGACAGACGACCGCTTTGTGCCGGCAAACCCGGTAGATCTCTTTCATTACGTTCATCAGATCAGGCACATATTCCAGCGAGCGGCTGGCCATGACGAAATCAACCGTATCGTTACCAAGCGGGATACCCTCATTAAAATCGCACTGGAGATCAACACCGGGGAGCGGCTCTTTGTCGATGCCGATATAACCGGGATGTTTGCGCAGGCCGCATCCCAAATCGATTTTCATACCCATCGCTCCCTATCCCTTTACCTGATACTATTACCGTATGGATGGAGAGGATGTTTCGCGTGGGTCAAGCGCCAATCTCCCGGAAATTGTGCGAATCGGCTTGCCTGTGTTTATACGTATCCGCGTCTTCAGGCTCCAGAATAAGCGTTACTTCAAGCATCGCCATGTTTTTTCCCGTATACATCGGTTCGAGAAGCTCGGGAATCCCGAAATTTTTCGTTTCTAGGCCGGTGCACCTGGCTTTTAACTCCATCCGGCTGCCGTTATGCTCGATATTCCCTTTGAACTGGACCGGTTGGGTCATATTCCGTACGGTCAATTCGCCTTCGATCGTCAACGGATGAGGGATTCCTTCAAGGAACGGCTTTTCAAAACCTCCCACCTTCACGATCCGAAAGGAGGCCTCCGGGTAGGCTTTCACATTAAAGAAGTACCAATCCCGCAGCTTCGCGTTCCACGCCGGATCTTCCGAATAAAGAGAGGACATGTCCGCGGCAACCGTGCCCGTTAAGTGGTCCGTATCTTGCGGAGTGATTTTTAACAGTCCCGAAAGCCTGGGAAACGTAATATCCAGTGATTCATGCGGAGATAGGACCGATACGGTCGCCGATGACCCCGCGGTTACTATCCATGTTTTGCCGAGTTGGAGCGGACCCAGCTCGTCTCCTTTTTGTATTTCCTTCTCCTGTGTCCATAAAGGTTCCCTGGCTATTGCGATGTATCCCGTCAAACTCCCCAAAATCAGAACAGCCCCAAGCGTACCGAACCACCAATAGCGACTCCGATTCATTCGTAAGCAATGCCCCCTTTTTGGTTTAACCGGATGACTTTATGAGTTAATGACTACATAACATATATTATGTAAAAAAATAATTATCTTACAAACGCTTTCAGTTTACTTCCTAAAAGCCGCCTTTATAGGAAATTTGTCCTAGATAACTAATTCGTCATAAATATTCATATTCCTTTCCCAATTTTTCTGGGTATACGGAATTATTCAAATTTTAAGTCAATTTTTACATCCGCCAGGAATCGAGTACAATAATGGAACAATCACTCCTCCAAAGAAGGTGTAAGCTTGAAGACTCATCTCCTGATTGCCGATGACGACGCACACATCCGCGAGCTTCTGCAATTTATTTTCAAAAAAGAAAACTATCTCGTCTCCGAGGCCTCCGACGGCGAAGAAGCCGCTTCCCTGTTGGAACGCGAACAGATTCATCTCGCGGTGGTTGACGTTATGATGCCGGGCAAAAACGGTTTGGAGCTTTGCGAGGAAATCCGCAGCTATTACGACATCCCGGTTATTTTGCTCACCGCCAAAGGCGAACTGGAGGACAAGGAAAAAGGCTACCTGTCCGGAACCGACGATTATCTCGTGAAACCGTTCGAGCCTAAAGAACTACTTTTCCGGGTAAAAGCTTTATTGCGGCGGTACCAGCTCGTATCCTCGGACGTTATTACGCTGAACCGGACCGTTATCGACCGCAAAAGCTATGAAATCCATATAGACGGAGAGACCTTCGTCATTCCGCTGAAAGAATTTGAGCTGCTGGCCCAATTGGCCAGTCATCCGGGCCGTATTTTTACGAGAGAGCAGCTCCTCGAACGGGTATGGGGAGCCGGATACGAAGGAGGCAGCCGGACGATTGACGTGCATATTAAGCGGCTGCGGGAACGTTTTAACGAAAAATCGCGCGATTTTATACTGACAACGGTACGGGGTCTCGGCTATAAACTAGAGGTGTGCGCCACATGAAGACTTTATACGTACGTATCGTCGTCACCTTCCTGCTCATCGCCGTAATCAGCAGCGCGGCCGCGCTGCTCCTTTCCAACGGCTACTATTCGGCCAAGCTCCGGGACTACAACGAACAGAAGATCTTAAAAATCTCTCAAGAAATCCGGGGCTTGTACGAAGAGACTCCGGGACTGCAGCTTCCCGAATATTTGACGCGCATCTCCAATATGGGTTTTCAAGTATATGCCGTTGACGACGAGCTGCGGGGAACTTTCTACGGATCACCTTTTAAACATAAGGAGATCGAACGGGACACGATTGTTCGCGTGCTAAGCGGCGACACGTATCACGGCGTGATGGAAGAACGCCATCTGCTGCTCGTTACCGGTTTTTTCGAGAACAGCATCCGCAACAGCATCGGCCTTCCCGTACGAAGCGGCGGCAAAACGACGGCTCTGTTCATCCGTCCCGACATGGAGCAGCAGATCGGGGAAGTCCGGATTCTAATGGCGCTCCTGCTCGGCTTTACGTTCCTGCTCAGTCTGGTGCTGATTATTGTTTCCACCCGCTTTATCGTCAAGCCCGTGCAGAAATTGACGGAAGCGACAAACAAGATCGTAGGCGGAGATTACAACATCCATATGGACGTTACGCGGAGGGACGAAATCGGCAACCTGGCGCGGCATTTTACGCAGATGGCGAAATCGCTGGAAAAACTCGATCAGATGCGGCAGGAATTTGTCGCCAATGTCTCGCATGAAATACAGTCTCCACTTACGACGATTCAAGGTTTTGCCCGGAGCATGCTGGATAATGACGCTTCACGCGAGGAGGAACAAAGATACCTCCGCATTATAGAAGAAGAAAGCCGCAGACTTTCGGCTCTCAGCAAAGAGCTTCTGACGCTCGCCGCCCTGGACAAAGAGACCAGTGTCCTTAAACCCGCTTCCTTCCGGCTGGACGAACAGATCCGGCACATTTTTATTACGACGGAATGGCAGTGGACGGAAAAAGAACTCCAGCTCCGGCTGGATCTTCCCGAGCTGGTCATTCGCGCGGACGCGCAGCTTTTGTATCAGGTTTGGTTCAATCTGATTGCCAACAGCATCAAATTTACCCGTCCGGGAGATACGATCTCCGTACAAATCCGGCAAGAACAACACGATATCCTCGTCTCGATCGGTGATACCGGACCGGGTATCCCTTCCGAGGACCTCCCCCATATTTTTGACCGCTTCTATAAAGGGGACAAAACCCGCAACCGCTCCCGCTCCGGCAGCGGCCTCGGACTTTCCATCGCCCATAAAATCGTCTCCCTGCACCGGGGAAGCATCGAGGTGCTTAGCCCCCCGGAGGAAGGAACGGTATTCCTGATCCGTCTTCCGCAGTTGTAACCTTCCGTTCATCGTCCGTTCATAATCCTGTCCTACAATTCATGTGAGAATAAGGACAGGAGGTTATGAACATCATGAACAACCCGTGGAACAAACTCGCGCGCGCCGTGAGCTCCCCCAGAGGGGCTAAGATCGTCGCCGCCGTGTGGATAATCGCAATCGTGGTACTCAGCCTGATCGCGCCCGGAGCGAAACAAGCCGCCGTAAGCAGCGGAGAAGGCAGCGCTCTCGGCGAGACGCCTTCGGAAACGGCTCAGAAAATAATGGATGAGCGGTTTCCGTCCGAGGACGGTTTGACGGCTCTGCTCGTTTTTCACGGTAAAAACGCGATTACGGCCGAAGAACGGTCGAAGATCGCGGAAATCAGCGAATGGCTGTCTTCCCCCGGAAAGCCGCAGCAGCTCGCCGGGGCACTTCCTTTTCACACACTGCCCAAAGCGGTCCAGGACAAAATGTTCTCCGATGACGGCACAACCGTCCTGCTCAACGCCGCTTTCCATAAAGACCTGGAATCCGGACAGCTCTATGAAGGATTGCAGCAGATTCGCTCGCATGTCGGGCAGACGGGAATCGGTTCCCTGGATTTCAACATCACGGGGCCGGCCGGCATAGCGGCGGATACCACTTCCCTTTTCAAGAACGCCGACTTTGTCCTCATGTTCGCCACCGTCGGCCTGATTCTGGTGATCCTGATGATCATTTACCGGTCACCGCTTCTTGCCGTCATTCCTCTCCTCATTTCCGGGATGGTCTACATGGTCGTGGACCGGATACTCGGCCTTGCGGGAAAATACGGCTGGTTTCTCGTCGACAAGCAGGCGCTGTCCATCATGATGATCCTCCTCTTCGCCGTACTGACCGACTACTGCTTATTCGTACTGGCCCGTTACAGAGAGGAGCTCAAAACGGCTGGAGACAAATACGAAGCCATGCAGCATGCCTTGAGCCGGGTAGCCGAGCCGATCCTCTTTAGCGGCGGTACGGTGCTCGTCGCCATGCTCACGTTGTTTACGGCCGTTTTCAAGCCGTACCACCACTTCGCGCCCGTATTCTCGGCTGCAATGGCCGTTATCCTGCTCGGCGGACTAACGCTGATTCCCGCCGTGTTCGCCCTGCTGGGTCGAAAGGCGTTCTGGCCTTTCATTCCGAAACCTTCGAAACCCGCGGCCGGACAAGGGAAGGGCTTTTGGGCTTCCATGGGCGGATTCGTTACACGCAGGCCCGGTTTAACGGCAGGTATCCTGCTCCTCGCCCTGCTCGCGTCTTCGCTTACCGTCACTTCGATGAAATATTCGTTTAATCTTTTGAAATCTTTTCCTGACAATATTTCATCCCGCCAAGGTTTCGAGATTCTTGAAAGCAAATTCCCGCCGGGCCAGCTCGCCCCCGTATCGGTTCTTTTAACTTCGGATAAAAAGCTGCCGCTGGACGCCGCCTTTTACGATAAGCTCGGTACCCTCACCGGCCGCTTAAAAAATGAGCCGGGGGTGAACGCCGTCTCACCGGAGATTGCGCCCGCCGCTGCGGAAAAAGGCACGCAGACTGCCGAAAAACACCTTATCGGCGGATGGAACGGCGATCAAACTGCAGCTGACGCCGGACAGCAATCCGTACGAGCCGGTCTCGCTCGATCTGATCGGCCGGCTTCGCGACAAGAGTCCTGCGCTTCTGGAGCAAAGCGGACTGAATCCGTCCGAGTTCACCCTGCATTATGCGGGACAAACGGCGGAGCAGCTTGACGTAAGAAATATGAACAAGCGGGATACGATTCTGCTGTTCACTCTGATTACGCTGTTTATTACCGTAATGCTGCTCATCCAGACCAAGTCGTTCAAGCATGCGTTCACCATGATCGCAACGATGCTGCTGTCCTATACCGCCACACTCGGCCTCGGCTGGATGATTTTTCATTTTATACTGGGATACGACTCCATCAGCTACCGGCTGCCGGTGTATACGTTCGTCTTCCTGATCGCGCTTGGCGTCGATTACAACATTATGCTTGTGTCGCGCATTAAAGAAGAAGCACTGAGACATCCGTGGAAAGAAGCCGTAAGCCGGGGCGTCGCTTTAACGGGAGGAGTTATCTCATCGGCGGGGCTCATTCTAGCCGCCACATTCACGGTGCTCATCACCCAACCGCTGCAGGAGCTCTTTCTGTTCGGCTTGACGATGTCGCTCGGCATTCTCCTTGATACGTTCCTGGTGCGCGGCATGCTGCTCCCCGCCCTGCTGGTCTTCGTCGGGGACCGCAAGAAATACCGTATGGACCGGCAAGCCGGTCCGGATCTCGCTTCATCCCGCGGGCAAAACTAATTTCAGGAGGAGTTATACGATGTTCGGATTCATGTTATTTCTTCATTTAACGGGTTTATTCGGATGGCTGGGAGCTCTGCTCGGCATTCTGGTCACTATGTTTCTGCTGAAAAAGCAGCTCGGTTCTGCCGACGCCAATGCCCTAGCCGGTAAAACGATCCGGGTATTCGGACGAATCGCTCATCCGAGTTCGATTCTCGTTCTTCTCAGCGGTGTCTATCTCATTCTCCAAATGGGCCTCGGCTCCGGCAAGCCTCTCTGGCTTCAAGTGATGGAAAAAGGCGGAGGGATGATCATTGTGCTTGGGATCGTCTTTACGGCGGTGCTCGGAAGCAAAATGAACAAACGGCTTAATTCCGCCGGCGGGAGCTCCGTCAAGATAACCGGCTACCTGGGCACGGTGAGCGTCTTCATGGTTCTGATCGTTTCGGTCGTTCTGGTCGTCAGCTTGAAGCTGTAAACCCGCTTTTCACCTCCCCTCTTCATGACAAAACGAAAAAAACGCCTTTACGGCGTTTTTTTGTTTATTTTTTAATTGGAGCCGCCGGCCGGAACCAGCTTGCGTTTGTTTTTGCCGCTCCAAGAAGTCGAAATGATAAACGAAATGACGAGGATAACCGCACCGAACATATACGGAAGGTTAATTTGAACGTCGAACAGGATACCCGCAATGGCCGGACCAAAAATATTGCCGAGGCTCATGTAGGCATTGTTCATTCCCGCGACGAAGCCCTGCTCATCTCCCGCCATTTTGGACAAGAGTGTATTGATTGCGGGACGCATGATGGAAGTCAGGGTGAAGAACAGCATCGTGACCAGCAGAATGTACCAGAAGTTGCCCGACAGAAGCATCAGAATCAGACACAGTGCGGACAGGATAAAGGTCAGATTAATAAGTTTCTTCTCCCCGAAACGGCGGATCAGCTTATCGATGAGAATCGCCTGAATGACAGCCCCGATCAGGGCTCCCACGGTAATCAGAATCGAAATATCTTTCGCTGTATATCCGTATTTGTTATCCACGAACAGCGGGAATACCGCTTCGAAGTTCGCCAGTCCGAAAGTCAGCGCAAACACCAGAAGCAGAAGGATAAAATAAGGGGCTTTGAACGACTGTCCCAGCTGGATAAAAATACTTTCCTTCTTAACCTGAGACGAACGGTTTGAAGCCAGCTCTTCTTTGGTGAGCGATTCCGGCAGGATAAGCAGGGAACCGATCATGGCCAGGGCGCCGACTGCAGCCGACACGTAGAACGGAGCGCGCAAACCGAGTTCCGCCAGAAACCCGCCGATGCCGGGTCCGATAACGAAACCGAGCGACATGGCCGCACCGAGCATTCCCATTCCTTTTCCCCGTTTATCGTCCGTCGTGATGTCCGCAATGTAAGCCATCATGGATGGAATCATAGCGGCCGCGCCGATACCGCCGATCAGACGGGAAGCATACAGCATCCAGACTTCGGAAGCCATGGCGAACAGCAGATTGGAAATCGTGAACAGCGCCAGACCGGACACGATCATTTTTTTGCGGCCGTATTTGTCCGACCACTCTCCACCGATCGGGGAGAAAATAAACTGAGTGAGGCCGAAAGCCGCGACGAGATACCCCGCCGTCTTGCCTCCCAGACCAAACTCTTTCAAAAATTCAGGCAGGACCGGAATAATAAGTCCGATACCGAGCATCGCGATAAACATATTGATCATCAAGATGACCAACGGCGAGCGGCGGTTTTTCATTGAGCTCATGTGGATTCTCCCTTCAGCTATCCTTAATAAGGGTAACTGCTTCTTTTTGTATTACAGAAGTATAGCGCACAGATTAACTTTTAGTCAATTTGTAAAGTTGTAAAGTTTTTTTATAAGTTAACTCTCCCGGACGGACTTGACTTTGATCAGTTCGCATTCCTATGATAAGGTGGGTATTGAATGCTTAACCGAGGTGAAAAGATTGCCGAGAAATCCAGAGAGAGACCAGGAAATCCGTAAAGAACGATGTGACCAGATCTTATCCGCCGCTGTCGAACTCTTTGCCAAAAACGGGCTCAGTTCCACGAAAATTTCAGATATCGCCCATAAAGCCAAGATGAGTCACGGCCTTATTTATAACTATTTCCGATCCAAAGAAGAGATTTACATTTCCATCGTGGAGAAAAATCTGTGTATCCTGACGGCGCTCTTCGAACAGGCGCACGAGCTGCCGGATGCCGATTCCTATGAAAAACTGACCTGGCTGCTGGATCAGGTGCACAGCGAAAGATGGGATGACGCCGTGTTCTATCAGGTCGTCGCCGATCAGATTCTCACGTCCGACTCCGTGTCCGACCAGCTCAAAATGTCCGTCCGCACGAGCATCGGCGATAACCTGAAGCTGCTCACCCGCATTTTCCGGGAAGGCCAGGAGAAGGGCGAATTTATTCAAGGCGATCCGCGCGAGCTGGCCTTTTATTTTATGAATATGATTCAGGCCGTCCTTCTTGCCGAAACGAGAGGAATTTATTTCACAGGCACTCCCATGCACCGGAATTTGCTCCGGCTGTTTTTGCCGAAAGCTTTATAACCACCGTCATGTGACGCCGAGCACCACTCCCGCATTTGCAGCCGGTCGCACCTACCCAGGTCGGCCGGCTTTTACGTACCCTGCAAAACGGGGCACGAAATGTCGGATTCCGGATTTAAGTTTTTGCTATCGTAGACATTGAAAGGAGGTTACCCTCATGAACGGGCTGGAGAAAATGAATGACGCTCTCGCTTATATTGAACAAAATCTGACGGGGGATATTGATTTCAAAGAAGTAGCCCGGCTTGCGCTTTGCTCGGAATATCACTTCAAAAGGATGTTTTCATCCCTGGCCGGAGTTACGCTCTCGGAGTATATCCGCCGCAGACGCTTAACGCTGGCGGCCTTTGAACTGGCCCATACGGACCTGAGGCTGCTGGATGTCGCCGTGAAATACGGCTACACCTCCGCCGATTCTTTCGCAAGGGCATTCCTCAGTCTCCACGGGGTGGCTCCATCCGAAGCGCGGACCCGTGGTCAATCTTTAAAAGCTTATCCGCGCATGTTTTTTCAATTAACGATACAAGGAGGAAATGAAATGAACTATCGCATTGTTGAAAAAGAAGCCTTCCGGATCGTCGGTCTCTATAAGAGAGTCCCTCTCGTCTACCGGGGAGTGAATCCCGCCATGAATTCGATGTGGCAAAGTCTGACCCCTGAGACGATCACCCTGCTGAAATCGTTATCCAACGTAGAACCGTCCGGCATCATCAGCGCGTCCGTCAACTTCTCGGAAGGACGTCTCGAACACGGAGAACTCGATCATTATATCGGGGCCGCAACGACGCAAGACTGTCCGGATCACCTGGCTGTGCTGGAAGTTAAAGCTTCTGCCTGGGCGGTATTTGAAGCTGTCGGCCCGTTCCCGGATACCCTGCAAAATGTTTGGGGCCGCATTTATGCCGAGTGGTTTCCGTCCTCATCCTACGAATCCACTCAAGGCCCGGAAATTTTGTGGAACGAAAGCAAGGACACAAGCTCTCCGACCTATAGAAGCGAAATTTGGATTCCGGTTGTGAAGAAGTAATTCTCTGTATCTTCATCGAGTTCAGCAAAGTTATAGCTCATTTAAAAAAGAGCCCCGTTAATCAACGGGGCTCTTTCGCGTACGGTTCTGGAATAGAACGTATGAATGAGATAAGTGCGGATTAGATCTTCATCACGCCGCCGGTGCTGGCGCTCGTAACAAGCTTGGAATAGCGGGCCAGGTAGCCGGTTTTCACTTTCGGCTCGAACTCTTTCCAGCCTTTGCGGCGCTCTTCCATTTCTTCGTCGCTGATTTTCAGCTCGATTTTGCGCTCGATCAGATCCAGCTCGATGATGTCGCCGTCCTGAACGAAGGCGATCGGTCCGCCTTCCGCTGCTTCCGGCGAAATATGACCGATGCTGATTCCGCGGGAAGCGCCGGAGAATCGGCCGTCCGTGATCAGGCCGACTTTGGCGCCGAGGCCCATGCCGACGATCTGCGAAGTCGGAGCGAGCATTTCCGGCATGCCGGGGCCGCCTTTAGGGCCTTCGTAGCGGATGACCACCACGTGGCCTTCTTTGACTTTGCCGTTGGCGATGCCGTAAAGCGCATCGTCCTGGGAGTCAAAGCAGATGGCCGGGCCGACATGGCGTCCGCCTACGGAAGGATCTACCGCGCCGACCTTGATGATGCTGCCGTTCGGCGCCAGGTTGCCGAACAGAACCGCAAGGCCGCCGCGCTCGGAATGCGGGTTATCCAGCTTGTGGATAACGTCGGTGTTCAAAATTTCCGCGCCTGCCACGTTTTCGGCCAGCGTCTTGCCGGTTACGGTCATGCAGTCGCCTTTGATGGCGCCCGGCTTTTTGAGCAGCTCGTTGATAACCGCGCTTACGCCGCCGGCTTCGTGGATATCCTCGATGTGCCAGTCCGATGCGGGAGCGACTTTGGACAAATGCGGCACACGGTTCGCCACTTCGTTGATGCGCTCGATCGGATACTCGAATCCCGCTTCATGAGCGAGAGCCAGCGTATGAAGAACGGTATTCGTCGATCCGCCCATAGCCATATCCAAAGCGAACGCGTTGTCGATGGCATCAATCGTAACGATGTCCCGCGGCTTCAGATCGAGCTTGATCAGCTCCATAAGCTGTGTCGCGGACTGTCTTACGAACTCTCTGCGCTCCGGAGATACGGCAAGGATGGTGCCGTTGCCCGGCATGGCCAGACCCAGCGCTTCACACAGGCAGTTCATGGAGTTAGCCGTGAACATGCCGGAACAGGAGCCGCAAGTCGGACAGCCGTATTGTTCAAGCTCCAGAAGAGCTTTATCGTCGATCTTGCCGACCTGGTATGCCCCTACGCCTTCGAATACGGAAGTCAGGGAAATCGAACGGCCGTTGCTGTCTTTACCCGCTTTCATCGGGCCGCCGCTTACGAATACGGTCGGAATGTTGACGCGCAGGGCGCCCATCATCATGCCCGGGGTGATTTTGTCACAGTTCGGGATACAAACCATGCCGTCGAACCAGTGCGCGGAAACGACCGTCTCCAGGGAATCGGCGATAATCTCGCGGCTCGGCAGGGAATAACGCATCCCGATGTGGCCCATGGCAATGCCGTCGTCCACGCCGATCGTGTTGAATTCAAACGGAACGCCGCCCGCTTCGCGGATCGCTTCCTTAACGATTTTACCGAATTCTTGCAGGTGAACGTGTCCCGGTACTATATCGATATAAGAGTTGCACACCGCGATAAACGGTTTGCCGAAATCCTCTTCTTTGACTCCGGCTGCGCGCAGCAAGCTGCGGTGCGGTGCCCGGTCGAACCCCTTCTTGATCATATCGCTTCTCATGCCTTGTTTAGCCATCTATGATTCCTCCCGCTTCTATCAAGTGCGTTGCCGTTTTACTGCATTAAAAGGAATTGTATCACGGATAATCCTTTTTTGCCTATCTTTTTTGCAAAGGAATGTCGAAAAATATCAATCGAATATTTTGGCGCGCTCCATCGAAGTAAGCTTGCGGCCGGCAATGTCCAGGACGATCTTCCCTCCGGCAAGGCCCCAGATGCGGCTGGCATACCGCTCCGCGAACTCCACATTGTGCAGGGAGCAGACGACCGTCACCTTCTCCTTTTTGCAAAGCTCGCGCAAATCTTGCAGCACGCCGTTGGCGGCTTCGGGATCGAGACCGGATACGGGCTCGTCCGCAATGACAATTTTCGCGCCCTGCACGAGCGCCCGCGCGATCGATACTCGCTGCCGCTCTCCCCCGCTCAAATCCTCGACCTTTTTCTCGGCTTTATCGAGCAGGCCGACTTTCTCCAGATAGTCCATCGCAAGCACATGCTCGTCCCGGGCATTCGTGCCGGTTAACACGCGCATGACGGATTTCTCGTAAAAGCGCCCTTTCAGCACGTTCTTGACCGCCGTCTGCTTCCGGTCCAGTGCAGGGCTCTCTTCGATAAACGCCCAGTCCCGCTTCAGCTTGAACTTCTCTGTGATCCCGAGCGACGTAATGTCCCGGTCGTTATAAATGAACTGGCCGTCGTCCCATTTTTCTTTCAACGCGATGCACTTGAGGAGGGTCGTTTTTCCGCTCCCGCTTGCGCCGACAAGCCCGATCAACTCGCCTTCGTCGATTTGCAGCGATATTTTGGAAAGGATCTCCTGACCCGTGGTCAGCTTCTTGGTCAAATTGCGTATCGTCAACATCAGCCGTATGCTCCCTCGTCTCCGTTAGGTGCACACGCTTACAACTGCGTGCGTCAGCCTTTGCTAGTTTCATCTATTATAGCAAAAACACGGTCGATGAGAAATCGTTTCGTCAGGAGAACGCACGGAACCCTCCCTACGGTGTCCGTATGAAGACAACCGCGGAAGGGTCCGCAAAAATTTTATGACCTTTTGCCTTTCAGGGTTAACCGGCCGGATCGTCTGGGTGACACGGTTTCGCCGCTTCGCCTTTTACTTTTTCAGGCTTGCGTTAAGCTGATCGCATTCCGCGGCGGTTACGTTCTGGCCGCAAACCGCAATCTGCTCTTTCGGCTTGCCGTCTGAGACATCGCTGACAAGTTTATTGCCGAGAATATGGTTCAGCGCGTTCAAGTTGTAGCCGTTGTCCTGCTCGATCTGCCAGCCGAAAATACCGGCAAGCCCGTTGTCCTTGGCATACTGCGTCTTGAGCGCGACGGTGCGCGGCGTTTCGACGGTGATGAACGAGCCGATCGGATTCACGAGATAATCGGCATTGGCCGCTTTGTCGGTGTAGAGCTTATAACCGTTCTTAGGCTTCAGATCTTTATCCAGGTAATTCTGATAAAGATCGTAACCTTCGACGACTCCCGCTTCCCAGGAGCCTACACCGGCGATGCCGAGGATCAGGTTTTTGCCTTTCCAGGCGAGGTCACCGAACGTCGATTTACCGATTAAACCGTTCGTGTATTCCGTAATGTCTCCGTTTTTCATTGCCTTGGCCCGGTGGTAGTTGGCGATGCCGATCATGATTTTGTTGGCCGGTACGCCGTAACCTTTAAGCAGCTTGACGGTCGTATCCAGAGACAGGTCCACGTGCTTGCCTGTGGCCGGGTCCTTGGTGTTCGGGTTCGGGTACAGCGGCGTGTGATGGCCGAGCTCCCGCTCCCAGGCTCCGCTCAGGTCATAGGTCATGGCGTAGAGACGGTTGAGGTATTTGCTCGCTTCGGCCCAGTCTATTTTGGCCAGTTTGTCTTCCGTGGCCGGAATCGCGCTCGACAGGCGGTATTCCTTGCCGGTTTTCTTGGTGAGCCAGTCGAGGCCGGCCCGCAGTTCTTTCAGAAGTTTGATATAGTTCTCGGGATCGTCCTTGCGTGCCATCCCTATGACGGCACCGTCGGAAGCGGGATATTCCCAGTCGATATCGACGCCGTCAAAGCCGAACTGTTCCAGGAAGCGGACGACGGAATCGACGAACGCCTTACGGCGAGTCGTATCGGAAGCCATCCAAGGGAAGCCTTCGCTCAGTGTCCAGCCGCCTACGGAAAGATCCAGCTTCAGGTGCGGGTTCGCTTTGCGGAGCTGGTAAAGCGCGCCGAAAACGCCTGCGACATCATTGGGATCGAGATCGTACATGCTCTCGGTTCCCGTGATTTTGCCTCCCGTCTGTCCCGGAAGCGTACGCAGGAAAGCGGCTTCAAAATCCGCGATAGCCATGGCTCCGTCAGGCAGGCTGCTCTGCTTGCACGTCCGGTTGACCGAAGCCGGCGCGGTTGTCGGGAAGCCCGGGTCCTGCGTATTCTGGGCAGCCGGGAAGCAGATGCCCGCGAAACCGTAAACGAGCCGGTTCACGTTCTTCACCGGAAGCTTGGTAAAATCGAACCGGCGGCCGTAGATGGCCCAGTCGCCGAGGTACTCGACCACTTCCTGCCCGGCGCTCATTTCATACGTATTGTGCTGCGTAGGCAGGGTGCCGGAAGGAAGCTTGGCGACCCGGCCGCCGTTGTCGGCGTCAAAGCCCGGGTGGTTACCGCCGGGATCCGTGGCGGGATCGATGCCGCCCTTGGTGCCACCCGTTCCCGTTCCAGATACGGGGTGGCCCGCGCTGACGGCTCCCGTCGGGTTAAGTTTACCGGCGTTCGTGTTGCCGGTTCCGGGATTCGCCGTTCCGTAATCTATGTTATTCGGGATGGACACCGGACAAAGATCGTTGCTGATTTTGCCCGCTACCTCCCACATGTTATAAGTCGTGTCGTCAGGGGCGATGCCGTGCACATCGTTAAGTGCCCGGTAAGCTTTGCCTTTATAACCGACAATTTTACCTTTGGCGTAAATTTTCGAAGCGCTCCAGTCCGGGGCGCAGAAAGGCGTTGTCGGCTCGGGCTTGGTCGGATCCGACGAATCCAGTTTCCACAGCGTCGGCGTCGTAGCCGGCTCCCAGCCTACAAGCGCGGTGTGCGCGGCGAGAGCTTTATACGTTTTGCCGTTATAAGTCACAAGATCGCCTACTTTATAGGCGGTGCCGGCCTGCCAGGCGGGTGCTCCGGTACCTGGGCTTGGGCTTGGAGTCGGACTCGTACTTGGAGTCGGGCTTGGACTTGTAGTCGGTCCGGGGCTTGGGCTTGGGCTCGGACTTGGGCTTGGGCTTGGACTCGGTGTAGGGTCCGCCGTTTTTTTCCACAGCGAAGCTACGTTCGGCGGTTCCCAGCCGTTCAAAGAAGTATGAGGCTGCAGGCATTCATACGTGACACCGTTGTAGGAAACAAGATCTTTCGCTTTGTAAGCCGTGTTCGGCGCCCATTGGGCGGCCGCTCCCGATGATGTCGAGGGATAGATGGGAAGTAAACTGAGCAATAAGGTGACCAGCAGCAGCAATGGGAGTAATTTCTTACCGTACGCTTGCGTTGCGTGCATAAAATAACTCCTTCCATTATTTGAGTTTTGTGCGGTCCTTGCCTTCCCTGGCAGGCGTAAAGATTCTATCGTCTCCTTTCTTGTAAATTGTATAAAATCTCCCGAAATGAAAGGAGCTTATACCGGTGTCGGCGCTGAAGCCATGCTCTTATTTTTAAATATGGAAGCGTTTTCCACAAGGGGGACATTCGCATGATAGAGGGAGAATTATATCCATTTTACTGGAAAATGAAAAAGAAGCCCTCAGGCTCCTTTTGTACATGAACTAGGCGTGACGCCGAGCATCGCGCTGCGGGAGCTTCGCGCGGTAAGGAATACGGATCGAAATCCGCTGCAGCCGGAAAAGCCTTCTATTCCGAAGCGGAAGCGGAATCGGACGGCCCGGTCTTATCATGTCTCATCACATGAATGCCGGCCAGAAAAGCGGAGATAAGCAGCTTCTGGCTCTCCTCCACCGATAGCGCCATTCCGAAACCTCCGGAACGCTCGATGGACGAGAAGCCGTGCAAAATGCTGCGAAGTCCTCTCGTCGCGTGGATGGCCCCATCTCCTTCGAGACCGTAGTACCGGAGTACTCCGACGATAAGGCTGACAATTTCAGCCGAAATACGCTCCAGCTCGATTTCTTGCCTTCCGGGTGCACGGAGAGTGGCTTCGTAAAGGCCGGGATGTCTGCGTGCATAGGCCGCGTAAGCCGCCCCGAAGGCAAATACAGCCTCGTCCCCTTCCAATCCTTCGACGGCAGCGGCCAAATCATCGTGGAGGATCGTCAGGCTGTAGAGGGCGAGTTTGGCCCTCAGGGCACCCAGTCCTTCGATGTGATTGTACAGAGATGGAGAGCGCACGTTGAGCTTCTGTGCGAGCAAGGCCAGGGTTACGGCATGGAAGCCGTGTTCGTCGGCCAGCTCGGCAGCCGCTCTGAGAAGCGTTTGTTCATCGAGACCGATTCTGGGTGACATTTACAGGGAGCTCCTTCCGTTCAACGTGGTTGCAAGATTCCGCTCTACGGCGGAAATGGCCAGATCCAGCTTGACGGCAGGGTCCGGCAGCATCGTTCCATGGCCGACCGCAAGCAGAGACGGGGAATAATCCCGGAGCTTCTTGACGCTTTCCAGCGCTTCGTGCTTGTTCCAGGTAGCCAGCGCCGGAAACGGGAACAACAGCTTCATTTGACCCGAGACTGCTATCCCCGCTCTGAGCTGGAGAGCGTCACCCGCAATGACAGCATGGCTCCGTACATCGAAGAAGCTCATTGAACCCGGCGTATGTCCCGGTGTCGACAAGGCAAGCAGGGAGCCGATCCGGTCGCCTTCCTTTAAAAGCACGTCGGGGACCGTCGTCACTTTCTTCGGAACGGCCCCGCGCACGGGCAGTTGAGGCTCATCCTCATCAAGAGTGACGTCTCCCCTGAGCAGCCGGGCGTCACGAGCCGAGATATACACCTCCGCTTGAGGCAGTGTCTTTTTAAGCTCGTCCAGAGCGCCCACATGATCGTCATGGGCATGCGTCAGGACGATCCGCTTGACGGGCTTCCCGATCTCCCCGGCGGCTTTCAATATACCTTTGGCACTAAAAGGCATCGCTGCGTCAACGAGCGTCAATCCGTCTTTTTCTTCCACCAGATAACAGTTCACCGGAAAAAGCCGGGGCAAAAAAGCCAACTGGTATAGGTTTCCCGCTTGTGTCATTTTCATCGATTCATCCTCCGCTTCCAAAACTAATGTCGTTAGTTTTATAATAACTAATATCATTAGTTTTAGCAAGCCATCATTTTTATCTCCTCCTCTGTTCCCTGAAAATAAAGCAAAAAGACCCCTGATTGGTCAGGGGTCTGTCTATCGTTCAAACCTGCCGAAAGATGCGCGGTTTCTCTGCTTCCTTACTTGGCCTGCGAATGCAAACTGCGGTTCCAGTGGCGGTGCTGGGCGACGGCTGCCGCGAAATCACGGCTGAAACCGGCCGCTTCGTCCGCGCGATCCGCCGTCAGAACACCCGGCTGAATTTCCGGTGCGGCCGGAGCCGCAGCCTGGGCGTTTCCTGCCGCCGCAGAACCGGCGATTCCCGCTGCGGCGAGAAGCTCCGCGCCTTCGCCGACAGCACCAATGGTTTTATAGTGCTGGAAGGCTTCTTTAATGAAGTCCGCCGTTTTGGAATCCGCCAGAAGCTCATCGGCGCTTTGGCGACCGCCCGCGATATAAACGGCGTCAAACAGCACGGAATCGGCCGTGAGCAGGGAATGATCCACTTCCAGCGGATTTCCGCCGTCGCACACGATTGTGCCGAGCTGCACACTGACCACTTCCGGTACGAGGCCAGCCGCTTTCAGCGCTTGGAGCATGCCGCTCACTTCCTTGCCCCGGAAGCCGTTGCCGGCCAGCACGGCCACTTTGCGGGTCAGCGGTGTTTTCACCGTGTTCATCTGGCTGAGTGCCGGCGATGACAGCGTCACGCCGTTATCGGCAGCGCCTTCCGGTGCTTTGGCGCCGATTCCAGCCGCGATCCGAGTCGCCAGATCCACACTTACCTGGCTGAACATGTCGACGGCCCGCTGGCGGATTTCTTTCGTTTTTACTTTGCCGAGCTCAAACCGGAAGGCGCTCACGATATGCTGTTTTTCCACGTCAGACATGCTGTTCCAGAACAAGGTCGCCTGGCTGAAATGGTCCTTGAAGCTGTCGCTGCGCGCCTGAATTTTGCGGCCCTCGACCTTCTCCGCGTAGTGGGCGTAGCCGCCCTCTTTTTCGGACGCGGGTTCCGGGGAGTTGCCGGCCAGGGAATTTTTGTGATAGCTGACCGGACCGCGGTTGATCGTCATCCGGTGCATGCCGTCGCGCTGATTGTTGTGCACGGGAGCGACCGGCCGGTTGATCGGGATTTCGTGGAAGTTCGGCCCTCCCAAGCGGGAAAGCTGAGTGTCCGTATAAGAAAACAGTCTGCCTTGAAGCAGAGGATCGTTCGTAAAATCAATCCCCGGAACGACATGTCCCGGGTGGAAAGCGATCTGCTCGGTTTCCGCGAAGAAATTGTCGGTATTGCGGTTGAGCGTCATTTTACCGATCATTTTCACCGGAATCTGCTCTTCCGGCCAAATCTTGGTCGGGTCGAGAATATCGAAGTCAAACATGAATTCGTCTTCTTCTTTAATAACCTGAACGCCGAACTCGAATTCCGGGTAATTGCCCGTCTCGATGGCATCCCACAAATCCCTGCGGTTGAAATCGGGATCTTTGCCCGCCAGCTTCTGCACTTCGTCCCACACCAGGGAGTGTACGCCCAGCAGCGGCTTCCAGTGGAATTTGACGAAATGGCCTTTGCCCTGTTCGTTTACGAATCGGAATGTATGTACACCGAAACCTTCCATCATCCGGAAACTGCGCGGAAGCGAACGGTCCGACATCGCCCACATCACCATATGAGCCGTCTCGGTATTGGAAGTCACGAAGTCCCAGAACGTATCGTGCGCGGACTGGGCCTGCGGAATTTCATTATGTGGCTCCGGTTTGACCGCATGGACGAAGTCCGGAAATTTCATCGCGTCCTGGATAAAGAAGACGGGCATATTGTTACCGACGAGATCGTAATTGCCTTCCTCCGTATAAAACTTCGTGGCGAAGCCGCGGACGTCACGGACGGTATCGGCAGAGCCGCGCGACCCGGCAACGGTCGAGAATCGGACAAAAACCGGCGTTTTCACGGAAGGATCCTGAAGGAATTTCGCTTTTGTATATTCCGTCATAGGTTCGTATACCTGGAAATAGCCGTGCGCTCCAAATCCTCTTGCGTGTACGATGCGCTCCGGAATACGCTCGTGGTCAAAATGAGTCATTTTTTCCCGGAAATGAAAATCTTCCATCAAAGTCGGACCGCGTACCCCTGCTTTCAAGGAGTGCTCATCTTCACTGACCCGCAGGCCCTGATTGGTCGTCAACTTCTGCCCGGTATCGTCCACCCGGTACTGGTCAAGCTGGTTATCCTTGCTTTGTTCGTTTACAGGTTCGCGCTGATCGTCTTTTTTCATCGGACAACCTCCTTTGATCGTTAGGAAATGAACTCTTCTACTTAGTAACCTGTTTGGGGCAAAGCCAAACGGATTTGAAAAAGGGAGAATGTTACATTTACAGCCGGACGGAAATTCGATGCTAACGGCTGGTCGGCTGAAACGCACAAAAAATCCCTGCCTCCGGGGCAGGGATTCCGATTGCCGAGTGACGCCTAGTACAAGAAAGTGCGGGAAACGATAACCAGCAGAATGAAGAGAACCAAAATTACAGCCGTGCTGGTGTATTTGAAGCCGTAACCCGCTCCAACGCCTGCTCCTCCGACATAACCCATGCGTTAACACCCTTTCTTTAGTTGGGATAATACATCGTATGCGCCGTGCTTTCACCGTTATTGGACTCCTCTCCCGTTACCGGAAATTTTTTATGGAATCGCGCCAAGCGGGCAGCTCCCCTTAAGGTCGGCATCAAACTACCAGAAATGGTCATGACATTGACCTACTAAGAGGAAGGCTCTCCTTTTACAATAAAATAAATCCGCCCCAAGCGGGCCTGTCAACTTGGAGGAACCAACTAGATGAAGCTGTCTTTAAGCATGTGGAGCATGCATCGTACGACCCGCGAGAACCAGTGGACCGTCCTGGATTTTCTCGCTTTTTGCCAGAGGGAAGGCATCGGGCAGGTCGAACTTCTCGATGTTTTCTGGAAAGATAAAGAAGATGAAATTCCGGCGGTGCTTGCCTTTATGAAAGAAAACGGCATCACCTTGTCCAGCTATGCCGTCGGCAACGATTTCGTAAAAGAGACTCCCGGCGAAAGAGCCGAGGCTCTCCGCGTGGTGACGGACGGGATCGAAACGGCGGAAAGGCTCGGCACGCCGGTTGTCCGCGTTTTTTCGGGAAATTTGTCGGACGCTTTTACGTTCGACTCCGCTCTCGGCTGGATCGTATCCGGTCTCCGGGAAGCGGCCGCTGCGGCTGAAAAAGCCGGCATCACCTTATGTCTGGAAAATCACGGCAAGCTCGCCGGCCAAGGCGATCAGGTGCTGGAGATTTTAAAACGCGTCGATTCGCCGGCCCTTAAATCGACCTTCGATACGGGGAACTTCCTGCTTGTGGATGAACAGCCTCTCCATGCGCTGGATGTTCTGCTTCCTTACATCGGGCATGTACATGTTAAAGACTTTGCCGAGACACCGGAAGGACGATATAAAGCGCTCAGCGGTAAAACATATGAAGGCGTCTTCGCGGGTAAAGGCGACGTTCGGCTGGATGCGATCGTCTCGAAGCTGAAGGAAGCCGGATATAACGGCGCCTATGTCCTGGAATACGAAGGGACCGGAGATGAAGCCGAAGGAATCCGCAAAAGCTATGAAAATTTCAACCAACTTGTCCAGACCAAAGGAGAATAATCCCATGACCCCCATACAGCAGGCAGATATCGTCATTATCGGAGGAGGAACCGGCGGGTTCGCCGCAGCGCTTGCGGCGGCCGAGGCGGGTAAAAGCGTCATCCTGACGGAAGAAACCGAATGGATCGGCGGGCAGCTCACCAGTCAGGCGGTTCCGCCCGACGAACACCCGTGGATCGAAAAATTCGGCTGCACCCGTACCTACCGCAAATTCCGCGAAGGCGTCCGCAGCTATTACCGGGATTATTTCCCGATGACGCCCGAAGCCAAGGCGATAACGGAGCTTAATCCCGGCAGCGGCTCCGTCAGCCGTTTGTGCCATGAGCCAAGAACGGCACTGGCCGTGCTCCAGCAGATGCTCGCTCCTTACGTTCACGGCGGACAAGTGACGGTTCTGCTCCGTCATATTCCGGTCCGTGCGGAAACGGACGGGGACGCAATCACATCCGTCGAGGTGAAGAGTCTGGACAGCGGTAAGCTGACCGTTCTCCAGGCTCCCTACTTCCTGGATGCTACGGAATGCGGTGATCTGCTGCCCCTTGCAAAAGCGGAGTATGTGACGGGCGCGGAATCTTACGCCGAAACCGGGGAACCGAACGCGCCAGCCGGTGATCCGCTTCCCGGCGATATGCAGGGCTTTACGTACTGCTTCGCGGTGGATCATCTGGAAGGCGAGCATCACGTTATCGAGAAGCCCGATATGTACGAATTTTGGAAAGCGTACAAGGCCGATTTCTGGCCGGACCGGCTGCTCAGTCTGACGGGGGTAAAGCCGGCCACGAACGAGCCGGTCCGGTATGAGATTTTCCCGGGGACGGAGCATTTCTCCCTGTTCCGATACCGGCAGATTGCGGACAAGGAGCATTTCCGTGAAGGTACCTACCGCAGCAGCGTTTCGCTCGTCAACTGGCCGCAAAACGATTACTGGCTCGGTTCCATTATCGACGTTCCCGAGGAAGAGAAGGAGAAGCACTTGTACCAGGCGAAGCAGCTGTCGCTCTCTCTCCTGTACTGGCTGCAGACGGAAGCGCCCCGCCCGGACGGCGGCACGGGCTATCCCGGCCTGCGTCTGCGCAAAGATGTCGTCGGCACGGAGGACGGCCTGGCGATGTACCCTTACATCCGCGAATCCCGGCGGATCAAGGCAGAGTTTACCGTGCTGGAGCAGCACGTCGCCACCGCCAGCAGACCCGACGGCCGTGCCGAAGCGTTTCCCGACAGCGTAGGAATCGGCTGCTACCGCATCGATCTTCATCCGAGTACGGAGAACCGCCCGTATATCGACGTCTCCTCCCTGCCGTTTCAAATTCCGCTCGGCAGCCTCATCCCGGTACGTGTGCGCAACCTGCTCGCCGCCGCCAAGAACATCGGCGTCACACATATCACGAACGGCTGCTACCGGCTTCATCCCGTCGAGTGGAACATCGGCGAAGCGGCCGGCCATTGCGCCGCTTACTGCATCGACAACGGCATGACGCCAAGCGAACTGCGGGCCGATCCGGCCGAACTGGCGAAATTCCAGGCGCATCTGACCAAAGCCGGCTTCGAGCTGGAATGGCCCGCCCTCCGGCCGGTTTAAGTACGCCGGGAGCCCGCTCGGGTTTGCGGGTCTGCCCTGCGTGAAGCTTATAGCGGCCCATACCCGGCGTTTGACCACCGTCTTATGAGACGGGCTGCATCGTTTTGCGCGATTGCTTATCCACGTTTATCCGCGGATAGTTGTCAGTCCGCCATACCGCTTTTTATCAATCCGGCTTCAACGATAATTTAACCGGCCGGTCCTAAGGCCGGACCAAAGCCTCCAGTTCTTTCTGGGGGCTTTTCTTTAGAGAAAAAAAACCTTGAGTCCGCTAATTTTTTGTTATAATCAGGAAATACGTTTTTAATTTCAGGAGGTTAACGAATGACCGGCTCTCTTACGGATGACTTGTTCATCGGGTCCATGATTTCCCTGCTCATTTGGGGATGCACCAGCGGTATTTTCACCAGGTTTAAATTGCTTGATGCGGAAGACGGAAACATACAGCCTCCGGACGCCGAGGAGTATTTCTCTCCAAAACGTGACAAAAAGCCTTTTTTTCACGCTTTCCGATCCGTCTTTTTTATTTGCGCCGTGCTCGGTTTTGCCGCTTCCGTAATCGTTTCTTATTTTCAACTTTAATCGTTAGCGGCCTGTTAGTTCCCTTATAGCTCTCTTTGAACGCTGATTACACTCCGGTCGAAAAGGGTAAGCTGGAAATTGGGAGTCCATCCCCCGATGAATCCTATATCATGAACACCCGATACGGAGGTGCGACGATGAGCCGCCGGAAACTGCAGGAAAGACTCAAAATGAAAAGCGTGGAGCCTCAGCACGGAGAACAGTTCAACCAGCTGCTCCGTTATGTGTTCCAGGTTACAAACCATGATTTGCAAACATTCGGCTGGGAAGACCGGGAAATCGCCCAGGCAAAACTGCCGGTGCTGAAGCAGGCCGACGTTTTGGGCTGGTTTGACGAAGACAAACTGATTTCCCAGCTTGCCGTGTATCCGTTTCAAGTCAATATTTTCGGCCGGTTGTACGATATGGGCGGCTTGACCGGCGTCGGCACTTATCCCGAATATGCCAATATGGGGCTGATGAACCAGCTGATGCGGCAGGCTCTCACCAACATGCGCGGACGCAGGCAGTCCATTTCCTATTTGTATCCTTACTCCATTCCTTATTACCGGCGCAAGGGCTGGGAAATTATTTCCGATAAAATTTCGTTCGAGGTCAAAGACACGCAGCTTCCGAAGCTGAAAACGGTCCCCGGCAACGTGGAACGGGTGACGATCGAACACCCCGATATCAAAAGCGTCTATCAGCGTTTCGCTCTGCAAAACCACGCCGCCATGCTGCGCAACAATTTGGCCTGGGAAGAATATTTACGCTGGGATCTCGATGACATGACCGTGGCTATTTATTACGATGCCGATCACGAGCCTTCCGGATTTTTGCTGTACTGGATTGCGGGTGAAATTTTTCATATGAAGGAAATGGTTTTTCTTGACGAAGAAGCCCGGACGGGCCTGTGGAATTTTATAAGCGCGCATTTCTCCATGGTCACCTATGTAAAAGGCCACACCTATAAGGACGAGCCGATGTCGTTCCTTCTGGAGGACGGGGATATCAAGGAAACGATCGCGCCTTATTTCATGGCCCGGATCGTGGATGTAAGCCAGTTTATCGAACAGTATCCGTTCCAGGCACAGGGCGAAGAATGCAAACTGACCTTCAATCTGCATGATCCCATGCTGGAATGGAATCAGGGAACGTTCACTTTGACCGTGGACAAAGAAGGACAAGGCCGGCTGGCCGACGGGGGCGGAGCACCTTCCGCATCCTTCGATATCCAGACCCTGACCACGATGCTGATGAGCTACAAGCGGCCTTCTTACTTACAGCGGATACGCCGGTTTCATGCGGACAAAGAATCGGTTCAACTGCTGGAGAAGCTGATTACGAACGACCAGCCGTATTTCTCGGATTACTTCTAAGTCATCAGCGCCGGTGGACCGCTTCACGCTCTTTGAAAAAACACGCAAAAAAAGCCGCTCCTTGCCGGAGCGGTTTTTTTGTGTATATCGCGGTCTAATCGTCGAGCTCTACTTTAGACAGCGGCTTCAAAGCCGGACCCTCGATCACTTCGCCGGTATACGCGAAGCGGGAGCCGTGGCAGGGACAATCCCATGTCCGTTCGGATTCGTTCCAGTCCACCTCGCAGCCCATATGCGTGCAGGTGGTGTCGACCACGTGCAGGCTGCCTTCGCGGTCGCGGTAAGCGCCCGCTCTTTTACCCCGGACACGCACTACGGCTCCTTCATCCTCGGCGAGCTCATCGGCTTCTTTCGCAGGAAACTCCAGCTTGCCGGTGATGAGTTCTTTGGCGACGTTCGCGTTTTCCGCCACAAAGGTTTTAACCGACGGGTTCGCGTGAAACCGGGAGGGCGAGAACAAATCCTTGTAGGGACTCTCTTCCCCGAGAATGAGTTTCGCGTTCAACTGGGCGGCGGCGATGCCTGAGCTCATCCCCCACTTCTTGTAACCCGTGGCGACATACAGATTCGGATAGTCATCAAGCTCCTGCCCGATATATGGGATCGTGTCGAGCGTGTACAGGTCTTGGGCCGACCAGCGGTACGCGATTTCTTTCACCCCGAAAGTTTCCCTGGCGAATTTCTCAAGCGCCTCGTAATATTGGAACGTACAGATGCCTTGTCCCGTCTTGTGGCCTTCCCCGCCCACGATTACCATCGGCTCTCCGTTAACCAGCACGGATCTCAGCGAACGCTTCGGCTTATCTGCGCTGAGGTACATGCCACCGGGATAACGCTTGTCTGTTTTGACGGCGAGTACGTAAGAACGCTCCGCATGAAGGCGCGCGAAGTACAGCCCGTGCAGATTGTTAAAAGGAAAATGGGAAGCGGACACGACATGCGGGCTGCTGACGGTAAACCCTCCGCTTGTTTTGAGAACGGACGGACTTCCCGGCTCGTAGCCGGTTACGGTCGTTTCCTCGTAAATCCGTCCCCCTTTCCGCACAATTTGTTCCGCCAGATGCGTAAGAAACGGGACGGGATTATACTGGGCCTGATCTTTCATCACGACCGCGCCTTTCGTCTCGAAAGGCAGGGCCGTTTTTTCCACATAAGCCCCGGGAATTCCCAGTCTCTCGTATGCCTCGTATTCCTTGAACACTTTGTGCAGGGAGGATTCGTTCTCCGTGTACACGATAGCATCCTGCTCTTCGAACTGACAGCGGATGTCGTGTGCCTTGACGAGATGACGGACGAACTGCAGAGCGTCACGGTTCGCTTCATAATAAAGCCGTGCCTTTTCCTCACCGAAATCGGTCATATACTGATCGTAGATCAAATCGTGCTGGGCCGTAATTTTAGCTGTCGTATATCCGGTCGTCCCGTGTAAAATACGGCCCGCGTTCAGAACCGCGACCTTCAAGCCTTTCATGGCCAGCAGGTAGGCCGTCGTCAAACCCGTTATCCCTGCGCCGACGATAGCGGCGTCCACCCGGATATTTTCGTTCAGCCTGGAATAAGAGGGAATCTTCGCGGAAGCCAGCCAGTACGATTCCGGAAACTGGGGAAAAGCTGCGACTGGTCTTGAGTTGGTTTCGTTCACGTGGATTAGCTCCTTTTACCATTATTCTCCTAACTTCTCCATAGCCGCCTCATTCTATTCGTTCCGCGGCAAAGTAAAAAAGCACCCCGAGGGGTGCTTTGAAGCGTAAATCAGGCGTTATCCACCTGCATAATGTCCATAAAAGGAACTTTCGTCAGCTGTTCGCCGTCCTGAACATGGACGAGTCTCGTCCGGGGATCCATGACCGTAATTCTGCCGTAGACCTGCTCTTCCCAGCCCCATACCGTAAGAAGAATCAAAGAATCTTCGTTCTTGGCTTCCACCAGCCGGTTGCCCAGTTCTTCCAGCTCAAACTCATCCCGGGTCGGACGTTTTACTTTTGCCTTAGCCATGATACCTCCTGAATGACGGTCTTACCTTTTGCCGTTTATCCTCCTATCTTACCATGTTTACGGGTTTCTTCCAACAGGTTGGAAACTCACTCTCGCGCTTTCTTCTCTTCCCGCTAAAAAAGCCTCTGCCCGGTGCTTCGCCGGACAAAGGCTCGAATTTCGGAATGGCTTTAGGTTCTACGAGGCTCGGGCCGGGGCGGTCGGACCTTGGTTCAGCTCGGTCAGCCTTGAGAAACCGCCATCGTTACCCGGCTCTGTTTGGCGGCCGCAACCATGTTGCGCAGGGCGGCCACGGTTTCTTGGGCGGCTCTCGTTTTGAGTCCGCAGTCGGGATTGATCCAGAACAGCTGCGGGTCGAGGACGCGCAGCGCCCGCTCGATCATGCTTGCCATTTCTTCGACGGAAGGAACTCTGGGACTGTGAATGTCGTAGACACCCAGACCGATTCCTTTCTCATACGTGTTCTGCTCGAAGCTTTGGATCAGCTCACCGTGGCTGCGGGATGTTTCGATGGAGATGACATCGGCGTCCATGTCTCTGATAGATCCGATCATGTCGTGGAATTCGCAGTAACACATATGCGTATGAATTTGCGTCGTGGCCCGGACGTTCGCCGTCGTGCTGCGGAAGGCGTTGACCGCCCAGTCGAGATAAACCCGGTGCTCATCTTTCTTGAGAGGAAGTCCTTCGCGGACAGCGGGCTCGTCGATTTGGATCATTTCGATTCCCGCTTCTTCGAGAGCATTCACTTCCTTACCCAGCGCGAGGGCAATCTGGTAGGCCACCACTTCTCTGGACAAGTCGTCCCGGACGAACGACCAGTTGAGAATCGTGACCGGTCCGGTCAGCATTCCTTTCACGGGACGCGGCGTGAGCGACTGGGCGTAGACCGTTTCTTCGACGGTCATCGGCCGGGTAAAGGCCACATCGCCGTAAATAACCGGCGGTTTTACGCAGCGCGATCCGTAGGACTGCACCCAGCCGCTGCGCGTGAAAGCGAAGCCGTCCAGCTTTTCGCCGAAAAATTCCACCATATCCGTCCGTTCGAATTCCCCGTGAACGAGGACATCCAGGTCCAGCTCCTCCTGCAGTTTCATCCATTTGCCGATTTCGCTCCGGATAAACGCTTTATACTGCTCGTCCGTCCATTCCGCTTTTCTCCATTTGGACCGAGCCTGTCTCACTTCCGCCGTCTGCGGAAAGCTTCCGATCGTCGTCGTCGGCAGAAAAGGCAGCTTCCACTTTTCACGCTGCAGAGCCCGGCGCTCGCCGAAGGCCGCGCCGCGCGCCGCCGGTACCTTCTGAAGCCGCAAAGCGGCCGCCTGCACGTCTTTGTTGCCGCGGGCTTCGGATGACCGGAGGGCGGCAAGCGCTTGTTCATTCTGCCGCAGCGCTTCGTCGGTTTCCGCCGCCGGGGATACCGCCGCTTTCGCCAGCAGAACGATTTCCTCCAGCTTCTCGTCCGCGAAGGCAAGAGCGTCTCTCAGCACCGGTTCCAGCTTGTCTTCGTGAACGGTGGACACCGGCACATGCAGCAGGCTGCAGGACGTCTGGACGATCACCCGTTCCTCGGGAACGACGGCTAAAATGTCTTGAAGCGTATTCAGCTTCTCCTTCAGATCGGAACGCCAAATATTGCGGCCGTCCACTATACCCGCTCCCAAAACTTTGCTGTCGGGAAATCCTTCGCTCTTCAGAAGTTTCAGTGTCTTCTCGCCGCCGTGCACGAAATCAAGCCCGATCCCGCTTACGGGCAGCCGTACGACCCTGTCGTAATGTTCCACGGATTCGAAGTAGGTCTGGAGCATAATGTTCAGCCCCGGAGCCGCCTCGGTCAAAGCTTTGTAGATCCGCTCGATCCGTTCCATATCGCCGGCGCTTACGTTAGTCGACAGCACCGGTTCGTCGATCTGCACCCATTCGGCGCCTTCGCGCTCCAGCTCTTTCAGCACTTGGCCGTACAGCGGAAGCAGCCGGTCGATCCAGGCATCGGTTTCCGTATCCACATATCCTTTGGACAATTTCAGAAACGTAAACAGTCCGAGCAGAACGGGCTTGCCCTCGATTCCGAGCGTCTCCTTCGCTTCGCGATAAGCTTTAAGAGGCTTGTTCTCGACCAGCTTCGGCTCGGCGCCTTGAAGTTCCGGCACGATATAATGATAGTTGGTGTTGAACCACTTCGTCATTTCGCACGCGGCCGCTCCCTCTTCCCCTCTCGCCATCGCGTAGTAGGTGCGCAGAGATACTTCACCGCCCTCGTAAGCGAACCGGTCGGGTACGATGCCGAACATCACGGCCGTATCCAGCACATGGTCGTATCCCGTAAAATCGTTGACCGCGATAAGCCCGATACCCTTTTCCCGCTGATTGCGCAAAATTCCCAAACGGATTTCCGCCAGCTTCCCCGTCAGCTCCTCTTCGCCGATTTTGCCGGCCCAGTAAGACTCCAGCGCCTTCTTCCATTCACGTCCCGCTCCGATCCTCGGGTATCCCAAACTGCTGCTTGTCAATGCGTTCATGATCTTGACCTCCTGATAGTCGCTTGAATTGGATGTTTGCATAAGTTCTCTGTTTCGTTGCTTTTTTAACTGATCAAATAAAAAAAGGACGTCATTATCCCGAAGCAGACAAGGATAAAGACGCCCTCTGTTTGTATATACAGCGGCCCGTACTTTAACACCTCCCTATCTCCCGTAGGTAAAGCAGTGCTGTCAGAACAGGCAGGTCTCCTGGCTCCAGAATCATCATCTTCGGCTGCCTTCCCGGTCTAAGACCAGTGGCATGTTCGCCTTGACTCCTCTGTTACAGTGGCGGGACCGCGCCGGTTTTTCACCGGACTTCCCTTTTAAGCTCCAGTTCCCCCGAGGGGCTGGGCACCTATTCCCAACATATTCAATTGGTTAACTTAGAAATGACTATACACAACGCGGCATGTTTATGCAAGCTTTATTCCGCCGGAATGCCGAAATGGGTCAGCAGAGCTTCCTTGTAGGCGGCATCGTTTTCAGGGATGAACGTCTGCACGCCTTCGGAGGTGAAAAGCTTGAACTCCTTGCCCGACACCGAATTTCGTCCTTCCCGGGTCCGGATGGCTACCATCGCATTTTTTGTGAAAATGGAGTCCGGGCTGTGCTCGCACCAAAAACTGGCCATGACAAAATCTTTGGGCAGTTGAGGCTCTTCGGTGAACGAGTAGATGCGTCTCCAGCTTCCATGGTGCTTCTCGGAAAGCACCCAGCCGAATACGGGGTCCCGTTCCATGACGTATTGCTCCTCGCCCTGCCGCTGCTCCACCTTCTCGGCAAGACGGACGGGTCTTCTCGGCACTATGCCCCCGACGCCAACGTCGCATAAGTAGCTGACTCCTTCCGCTTCCACTTTCAGCACGTGATGGCGGCGTTTTGGCGGCAGCTCCGTCTCGTCCCGCCAGAACCGGGCGACATAATCGGTCACGGGGTAACCGAGCTGGCGCAGCAGCCAGCCGAACAGGGCGTTCAGCTCGAAGCAGTAGCCGCCCCGCCGCCGCTCGACGATTTTGTGGCATAAATGTTTTATGTCCAGTGACAGCGGAACACCGTTCAGAATATCCAGATTTTCATACGGAACGGTGTGCAGGTGGAGCTCCTGCAGCCTGGCAAGCGCTTCCTGACTGCCATCCAGCGGCCCTTCGTAACCGATCCGGTTGAGATACGCCTCCACTTCAGGTTTTAAAGCTTCTCTGTCGGTTTTCATGAGATATCCTCCTTTACGGCATCCTCGCAAACCGTGATTTCTTTGGTGCGCAGATTCACGATACGGCTGCGTACATCGCATTTCGAGATGAACAGCGGTTCGCCGTGCAGATTCCGCTCCAGCTTAGGCTGGCTGACGAGTATTTTCATTCTCAACACCTCCGGCTTGTTCTGAAAAGATTCAACAACTTGGTGAAATAATCCTCCATGTTCACCAATATTTGATGATTTTCCGCCCGGGCGGCATCATTATTTATTGCATTATCTGCCAGAGAACTCCATAATAGGAATCTGAGTTCTTTTTTCTTTCAGAAAGAGAGTGCGGCCCGTGAAAGATATCCTTGTCCATTTGTTCATCATGACATTTCCTCCTCATATTTATCAGATTTTTATGCTAACCCGATTTTACAAAAGAGAAAAAATCCGGAACCGGTTTCTGATGGGAATCCTGATGGGATTTTCCGGCATTTTCAGCATAAGTTATCCGGTCATGTACCTCGTTCCCGATTTTTATTGGGATTTAAGAGGCGTTCCTCTTCTGCTCGCTTTTATGTACGGAGGGTACTACGGCGGGTTTACGGCGCTCGGGATGATGCTCATTTTTCATGGGGTCATGTTCCCGTCTTTCGGCGTTTCGGACGTCATTCTCTATGCGGCCGGCTTTGTTCCCATTCTGCTGAGGGCAAGATTCTTCTACCAGTATCCTTCACGCAAAAAAATCGCCCTGTCGCTCTTGTACGCGGGCATCGGCACCGCCGCTTTGCTCCTCTGGCTGTCTTACATCGTTTCGCATCACGGTTTTGTCTGGAAGGACCTGCTGCCGCAGGTAAGTCTTCTTACAGTCGTACAGCTCCTGCTGCCGGTTCTGCTCATCCTGTGGTTTCAGCATATGCTCCGACATGACCAGATGAGTATCGAGATCCAGAAAGCCGAGAAGCTCCAGCATCTAAGCGATCTGGCCGCGAGCGTCGCTCACGAGATCCGCAATCCGCTTCAAGTGACGCGCGGTTATATCCAGATTTCTCAGAAGGAAGCCGACGAGAAGCTTGGCCGCTATTTAAACATCGCTATCGGTGAACTCGATCAGGCCGAGAAAATCATCTCTGAATTTCTCCTGTTCGCTAAACCCGAACTGACCGAAACGGGCCTCATCAATATCGGCGATTCGCTTCAGCAGGCCGTGACGATGCTCGAACCTTACGCCAGCATGTCGGGAGCCGTCATCCGGCTTTCCTGCGAGGACGATATTTTTATCGATGGAGATCCTTCCAAGCTAAAGCAGGCGTTCATCAATCTGATCAAAAACGGAATCGAATCGACCCAAACGGACGGTCTTATCCGGATTCACGGTCATATCCGCAAGCAAAAAGCCGTTATTACCATCACCGACAACGGGAGCGGCATGACCAAGGAAGAAATCGAGCGGCTGGGTGCTCCCTTCTATACGACCAAGAGCAGAGGAACCGGGCTCGGCCTTATGGTCACGACCCGCCTGATCGACGCCATGCGCGGAAAAATGCGGTTTGCCAGCGAAGTCGGCAAAGGGTCCGAGGTGATGATCATCTTCCCTTTGTCCGCAAAAAAAAGAGTATCTATTTCCGGAGAATAGATACTCTGTTTCTTATACGTGCACAAGATGCTGCAGGGTTTGGCGGAAAATTTCTTTCACATGATCGTCGTCCAGAGAGTAGAAGACGGTTTTGCCGCTTTTGCGCCGCTTGACGATCCGGACATTCCGTAAATAACGGAGCTGATGGGAAACGGCCGACTGCCCCATTTCCAGCACGACGCTCAGATCGTGGACACACAATTCCTGCTGGGATAACGCATAGATAATTTTGACGCGCGTGGGATCGCCGAGTGCCTTGAACATTTCGGCCATGTTAACGGCCATGGATTCGTTCATTTTCGCATGCTCCAGAGCGGTCCCGTCCGGTCCCGTCCCCGCGCAGGATTCGTCACAGAGGTCTTCGATTGGTTTTTGCATGATCCATTCACCGCCTTCGTTTCCATACGGCCTATTATATCAAAAACATTACGGTTAAGGGAGTCCCTTCTCCGCCGGGCAAATAAGAAAGTGCCCCGCACCCGGTGCGGAGCACTTTTTTTATGGATTTAAGATCATGAAGAGGGCTTCTTCTCGATAAGAACCGTCAAGCTGATCAGCGTGACGAAAATGGTGGCTCCCATGTCCGACAATATGGCGATCCATAAGGTCAGCAGTCCGGGGATCGTGAGCAGCAGGGCGATGGCTTTCAAACCGAGCGCCAGGCTGATGTTCATCTTGATCACCCGGTTCACCTGCCGCGCCACCGATATGGCTTCAGGCAGCTTGCCGAGGTGATCCTGCATCAGCACGATGTCGGCGGTTTCCACCGCACTGTCCGTGCCTTTGCCCATGGCGATGCCCAGCTGCGCGGAGGCGAGAGCGGGAGCGTCGTTGATGCCGTCCCCGATCATGGCAACCGTTCCCTGCGCGGCAAGCTCCTTGATCTTGTCGACCTTCTGTTCGGGAAGCAGATTGCCGTAATATTCGCTTACGCCGACGGCTTTGGCGACTTTCTCCGCAGTCTTCCGGTGATCTCCGGTCAGCATGACCGTTTTATGAATGCCCGCTTTGTGCAGGGCGGCGATCACTTCACGGCTTTCTTCCCGGATCTCGTCGGAGATTCCGAACATGCCAAGCACTTTTTCCTGATCGGCGACTATAACTAAAGTAAGTCCTTCTTCTTTCAGTGAATCGATTTGCCGCTGAATATCCGCCGGAATCCGCAGGTGCTCCATGCTTTTCTCGTTGCCGAGCCAGTAGCGCTCACCTTGGAAGCTCGCCACGACTCCCCTGCCGGATACCGTTTCGATAGAGTCGGCTTCTCCGGCCCGTATGCCTTTCGCTTCGATTTCCTTCATGATCGCTTTGGCCAAAGGATGGGAAGAAGACTTCTCGATAGCACCGGCGGCCGGATAAAACCTCTGCTCATCCAGCACGACGGTTTTCTCCACATGCGGCTCCCCTTTAGTCAGCGTGCCGGTTTTATCGAACGCGAGCGTATCGATTTTGCCCAGCTGCTCCAGAAATACGCCGCCCTTGATCAGAATACCGTGACGGGCGTTGCGGGTAATGCCGGATACGATGGCGATCGGCGAAGACAAAATCAGGGCGCACGGACAGCCGACGATCAGAACAGCCAGCCCCTGATACAGCCACGTCGACCAGCTGCCGCCAAGGAACAATGGCGGAATGATAATGACAAGCATCGAGATGATCATAATAAGCGGCGTGTAATACTTGGCGAAGCGGTTGATAAACAGCTCCGTCGGCGTTTTCGTCTCCTGCGCTTCCTCGACGAGATGAAGGATTTTCGCCAGGGACGAATCCTGGTACGCCTTCTCGATACGGATTTTAAGCAGCCCTTCGTTGTTGATGCTGCCTCCGAACACCTTCTCGCCGGGCGCTTTCTCCACCGGGAGAGATTCCCCGGTTATCGCGGCTTCGTTGACCGAGCTTCTTCCTTCTTCCACGATGCCGTCGGAAGGAATTTTCTGCCCGGAGCGGACCTGTACGAGATCTCCGATCTTAAGGGACGCGATCGGGACGATCGTTTCTTGGCCGTCCGTCAGAAGCACCGCTTCTTTCGGAGCGACCTGGAGCAGCGTTTCCATGGAACGGCGGGCTTTCTCCATTCCCATTCCTTCGAGCAGCTCGTTCAGACCGAACAGGATGGCGACAAGCGTCGCTTCCTTCCATTCTCCGATCACAATGGCTCCCACGAGCGCGATAGTCATTAGCGTATCGATGTTGAATTTCAATCGGAACAAGTTTTTGGCGCCTTTAACAAACGTCATGTAACCGCTCAGCGCCATGATAATCAGGTACAGCGGGATGGACACATAAGCGGATACCCGTCCGTCCGTGAAAAACGCGATAGCGAAAAGCACCGCGGAAATGACAAGATTACGGGTGATCGCCCGGTTGGATTGCCCCCCGTGATCATGTGAGTGGCCATGATCGTGATCATGTGAGTGGCCGTGATCGTGACCATGCGAATGGCCGTTATGGCTGTGGCCGTGCCCCTCGTGCGAATGTACGCCCGCAGGCTGGGGTTTGAGCAGATAAGCCCCGTCGCTGCTCAAAATTTTCTCGACCGCAGGCATGGATATACGGCTGTCCACGGTCAGTTTGCCGCTGTTGTAGCTGAGTCTGGCTTCGGCCCCGTGTTCCAGCTTCTGAATCTGTTCTTCCAGTTCACGGGTACAGTTGGCGCAGGTTAGTCCTTTTACGCGGTGCTCCTCCATCTCCATTCCTTCTTTCCAAACAAACGTTTTTTATAAGGTATGCAAAATATGAGTATATGTTCATATAATAAATTTCTGGAAAAGCAAAGTCAAGATGCTGGAAGTTCATGGAGCACAAAAATATCGGATTCCCCCATCTCGCTTCCCTTTCCGCATCCCTTCCCGTATTCCTTTCAGCATCCCTTTCTGGAGCCGACAAGAGCGATTAGAGACTGAAATCCGAAAGGATGCTATGATAAAAAAAGAACAGGTACCAAAGGAAATCGGGAGGTTCGGATTCCATGACGGAAACGTTGTACAAACAGTACCATCCGCTTCTTTATTCCATCGCTTACCGGATGCTCGGGACTTTGAGCGATGCCGAAGATATCATTCAGGATGTTTATCTGGAGATCCAGCAGCAGGATCTCAGCCGTATCGGGAATATCAAGGCTTATTTGTGCAAGGCGGTTACCAACCGGAGCATTAATTTTCTTCAATCCGCACGCAGCCGAAGAGAAGTTTATACGGGTGAGTGGCTGCCGGAGCCGTCGGCCGTCCTGCCGGACCTTGCCGAGCAGGTGGTACAGGAAGAAACCGTCTCCTATGCGCTGCTCGTTATGATGGAGATGCTGAATCCGGTCGAGCGGGCAGTATTCATCCTGCGTGAAGCGCTCCAGTACAGCTACAAGGAGATCGGAGAAGCTCTCCAGAAGTCTGAGGAGAACTGCCGCAAAATTTACAGCCGCGTCAAAACGAAGCTTGTCCGGATGGAGCCCGCCCCCGCGCAGGCAAGCAAGCAGGAGGAACAATTCGTGAAATTGTTCATGGAGGCGGCCAAAACGGGTGATTTTGCGGCTTTTATCGCACAGATGACTACGGAAGCCGTGCTCGTTACGGACGGCGGCGGCAAAGTCCGCTGTGCATTGCGTCCCATTTACGGCTCGCGGCGGATCCGGGCGCTGTTCGAAGGCATCTGGCCGCGCGGGTATTTCAGCGGCACTCTCATTCCCGCCCGGATCAACGGAGAGTCTGGCTGCGTACTTATCCGCGACGAGCGTCCGGCCCTTGCGGTCAGCATGCGCTGGGACTGGGAACAAGGCCGTGTAGACCGGCTGTATATAGTCGGCAATCCCGAGAAGCTGCACGGAATCCGTCTATAGAGTTAACCCGAAGCAAGGAAGCGGAAAACTTTTTCCGCTTTTTTCTTTTTTTCTGTCACAAAAAAGCCTCCTCATCTGTTCTATGACTGAACTGCTAATAAGAGGAGGAAGATACCATGAAAACACGTCTTCAAATGGACCGGCTGATTCCCGAAGGATATACCGCCATGTTGGGCCTGGAGCAGTACCTGGGGTCCTCAAGTCTGGACAAATCGCTGAAAGAACTGATCAAAATACGCGCTTCCCAGTTGAACGGATGTGCCTTCTGCATCGACATGCACACGAAAGACGCGCGCAAGCACGGGGAAACCGAGCAGCGCATCTACGCCTTGAACGCCTGGCGTGAAACGCCGTTTTTTACGCCGGAGGAACGTGCGGTGCTCGCTTTGACGGAAGCCGTTACGCTCGTCGCCGAAACCCATGTCCCGGACGACGTGTACGACGAAGTGCGCCTCTATTTCGATGAGGTCCGGACCGCCGAGATTATTATGGCTATCGTCGTCATCAACGCCTGGAACCGGATTGCCGTAACGTCCAGGAAGATGCCGGCCGCCGACTGATTTCTCCTTATACTGACTTCGTTGGAAGGCTCCCTAACAAACTCTCTTGCCCTATGGCAAGGGAGTTTTTGCCGTAACGGCAGTCTCCCAGGCGACAATCAACTCCGCTTCTAATTGTCCCCCCTCTATAAGCTTGTCCGGCTTTCCTGCATAACTTGCAGAAATTTCCGCATTCTAAAGAAAAAGAACACCGGATGCTTACAAGGAGGGAACCGCATGGAAACGAAGGGACTGATGTACGAAAATATACAAAAGCTTCTTACCGGAAGCGAGGATACGGTTTATCAGCCTTTTTTCCTGTACGAGCGCTCCTGTGTCCTGATCTATATCCAATCGATTGTCGATGTGAAGACGCTTCAGGAGAAGGTCGCTTCCGTCCTCATAGCCGAAGCCCAGGGCGATCATGAGTATGAAGAATTTCTCCAGCTTCTGGAGGAAGGGACGCTGTTCCCGCTGCCCGCCAAACCCGTTTACGCGTCGCAGGATGCGGTCCGGGAACTTGTGCACGGCAAAGCGGCGCTCTGCATTGAAGGACTGGGCAGCGCTTATATTTTCGATGTCGTCAAATACCAGAAACGGGCGGTTTCCGAATCCCAGAACGAGCTCGTCGTTATCGGACCGCAAGAAGCGTTTATCGAAGATATTGTCAGCAACTTGTCCCTGCTCCGGCATAAAATCAAGCATCCCGATTTGAAAACCGTCAAATACACCGTAGGCACCTATACGCAGACGACCGTGTACATGGTTTATATCGAGGGGCTGTGCAAACCCGAAATATTAAAAGATCTGGATAAAGGAATCAAGGAAATTTCCATCGACGGGGTGCTGGGGATCAGCTATCTGTCGGAGCAGATGAAGAAAGGCAACAAGACGCCCTTTCCCCAATTCCAGTATACGGAGCGGCCGGACTCCGTCGCCGCTTCCCTGCTGGAAGGCCGGGTCGCCATTATGCAGGACGGGACGCCGTCCGCCCTTCTCGTTCCCGTCACCCTCTTGTCTCTGCTCCAGTCTTCCGAGGATTATTATCAGAGCTATTTGTCGGCGAGCTGGATTCGGCTTGTGCGGATCTTCTTCGCCATGATATCGATGCTCTTGCCTTCGTTGTACGTGGCAATCACAACTTTTCAGCCCGAAATCATCCCTTCGGATCTGCTGCTTACGATCTCCGCGGCCCGCGAAAATATTCCCTTCTCCGCGCTGACGGAGGCTCTTATTATGGAGCTGACCTTCGAAGGTCTGCGCGAGGCGGGCACGCGCATTCCGAAGCCTGTCGGCCAGACGATTTCGATTATCGGCGCGATCGTAATCGGACAGGCGGCCGTACAAGCCGGGATCGTGTCGGCGCCCATGGTTATTGTCGTCTCCATCACGGGAATCGCCTCTTATATCATCCCCCATTTTGAGCTGGGGCTGGCCTTTCGTCTGCTGCGCTTCCCTCTCCTGCTCATCGGAGGTACGACGGGCCTCATCGGCGTTTTTACCGCCACGTTCATCGTATACGGTCATCTCTGCAGCCAGAGATCGTTCGGCGCCCCATACCTGAGCCCGCTGGCGCCTCTCGTTCTCCGGGACTGGAAGGACATCTTCATGCGTGTGCCTTCGTCTTCGATGACCAAGCGTTCCAAAGCGTTCACCGACCGGAATTTCAGGAGACAGAAATAATATGCGGAGGATCGGACTTTTTCTGGTTCTGCTTCCGCTGCTGCTCCTCACAGGCTGCTGGTCGAAGGTCGAAATCGACGAACAGACGTTTATTTTCGCCTTATACATCGATCAGGGGGATTCTCCGGATAAAGTCGAAATCACGATCTCCAGTCCCCTGCCGAACCGTCTTATGTCCGGACAGCAGGCGGGAAGCGGCGCGGCCAACGGGAAACCTTACGCGATGATCAGCAAGCAAGGCAGCTCGATTCCGCAAGCGCTTATGCTGATTCAACGGGATTTGACGCGGAAGATTAATTTCGGCCATACCCGGGTCGTCGTTATCGGCAGACAATACGCGGAAAACGGAATCAAGGATCTGCTCGACTGGATGCAGCGGGAAGCTACTTTTCATCTAAGCACATATGTGAATACGGCCCCGGGGAAAGCGAGGGAAATAGCGGAACTCATGCCCGTGTACGAACAAATGCCGGCAGAAGTGCTGCTTAAAATGTTTCTGCAAAAAACCATGCTGGATACAAGCGCCAAAGAGTGCCTGATCGCAGAAGCTTCCGGTCATGGCGTCGCCACCAACTATTTGTCTATCGGGACGATGAAAATGGCAAGCGAAAACGAAAAGCCCGAGCATTGGACGGGCATTCAAGGAGTCGCCCTGTATAGCGATGACAAGCTTACGGGAGTCCTTCCAAGCGCAGAAGGCCGGGCCCTCTCCTGGGCATTGGGCGGGTTGGGCAGGCAGGTTTATACGGTGGAATGGGACGACGGCCAGGCGGATGTCCTGTTTAATCAGCTGACGAGTAAAAAAACCGTTCGCATGGGGCCCGGGGGTCCCCGGTTTACGCTGACTCTGAAAGGCGACGGAGACTTGCTCCACAAAAAGGATCCGATGAACCGCGAGGAGTTGGAAATCAATACCCTCATCGAACAAAAGCTGCGCGAAAAAATCGAAAAAGATTTGAAAAGCGCATTTGCCAAAACACAGAAAGCGAAAACGGATGTCTTGAAGCTCGGCATGCTGCTCGACTGGAATTATCCTGAATTTTGGGAGAAGAACCGCGAGAATTGGGGCGATTATTACAAGAACGATCTCGACATCGAATTCAAGTGCGAGATTACCATAAAACGGACCGGTATCCAGTCTTAAATTTTCACCGTCTCCGTCTTCTACGTACAGGAGGAATTTCCGAAATGATCGCACTGGCTTTCTTCGCTTTCGGCTTGCTGGAATGGGTGCGGACTAAGCCCAAGCCTCCCGGCAACACCGTCAAATTCTGGATTCTGTTTGCCGTACTCGGCAGTTGGAATACCTTGGCTTCCGTCTTCACCTGGTGGCCTCAGCCCAATCAGCTGACGCTTTATCTGTTGGGCTGGCTGGATTAATTTATTTTCCGGATGAAGGAGGTGAACGCGTGCGCTCGACATCCTGGCAGACGTTCCGCTTTGCGACGATATACATGATTTCTCAGCCTGTCGCTTTTCTGATTTCTCCGTTGATTACGACCTCGGGTTATCAGGGCTGGATTTCCCTGCTTATAGGCGGTCTTATCAGCGTGATTTTTCTCTGCTGCACCGTCTATATCGGACGGCTAAACCCCGGCGTACCCTGGGTCCAGTTCGGGGAACAAATCGTCGGAAAATGGCCGCACCGCATTGTGTTGTTCGTTGTGCTGTACTGGTGCGTGTATTATGTTTCTCTTGATCTCGAAAGCTTTACGCTGTTCTACGGATCTACCTACATGAGAGAAACGCCCCAGTGGGTTCTTCAGCTTCTCATCGGACTGGTCATCATGATAACAGCGCGGTGGGGATTCGTTTCCATCGTGTATATGGCGGACGGGCTTTTTCTCATCACAATGATCGGAGTGGCCGTCATTTTGGGCTTGTTTACGGCGAACGCCGATTTTCAAATGCTTCCCGCCTTATGGACCCACCACAAAATGGGCTTGGCGGTGCATGACGCGTTCACCGTCGTCTCCTGGTTCGGCGAATGGTTCGTTTTTCTGTTTATGGTGCCCCATCTGAAATTCGGTCCGAAAACGCTCCGCAACCTGCTCGCGGCCTGTGTGCTTGTGACTTTAGCTGTCTTCCTGCAGTGGCTGCTGACTTTATTGAATTTCGGCCCGTATTTCGGCAGCCGGATTCAATATCCTTTGCTTGAACTTATCCGGAGTTCCACGTTGAAAGGGTTTCTCGGCAATGCGGATCCTCTGCTGATCGGATTATGGACAACCTCCATGTTCGTGCATGACGGATTTATTCTTTATGTGGGAACCAAGTGTGCGGCCCAATTGTTTAAATTTCAGACGAGAAAAGCGATTCTCCCTCTGCTGGGGGGCACATCGGCCATATTGGCTCTTCAATATTCACGGGATACGGCCCGTTTTCTGGTCGAAATGAACTCCATGGCCATCGTCGGCTTTTGGGTGCTGGTAGACGCGCTGCCCGTTTACTATGCGATCATCGCATATGCAAGAAGCAAGCTCGGCAAAAAATACGTCGAGGCCGGCGAATAAACGGCAGATGAGCTCCGTTTCTAATTGTGCTTCCCATACAAATTCATTTTGGGCTGTGATATGGTGTAAGAAGAAGAACCGTTTTCAAAGCAGGTTCAGACGCTCATTACACTAGAAATTGGAGAGATACAATGTCAGCATCTGCCGTAAAACCATTCGTACGTCTGGAATTTTATACAAACGGGTATGAGGAAAGGCTCCGTTCTTACTATTTGCCGGACGAGCAGTCTGCAGTACAGCGCTATGCCCCGGGAAGTGCTCGCGTCTGCCGCGGGTGACCCTCACCGCTTTCCGGTTGTCATTGCGGCCGGTTCCGAGCCTGTCGGTTTTTTTGTGTTGTATGACGGCGAAGAGACCTCCCTGTATTCAGACGAACCTCAGACACTTGCCCTGAGAGCTTTCTCTGTCAATCACTCCGAACAGGGAAAAGGATACGCCAAACAGGGACTGCTCCTGCTCCCCGATTTCGTCCGGGAGGAATTTCCTCTGGCCCGTATCATTGGACTCGGGGTCAATAAGAAAAATATTCCGGCCCGGAATTTGTATTTGAAATGCGGATTCGAGGATCACGGCAAAACGAAAATCGGGCCGCTGGGTCCTCAGCATATTCTTACCCTGCCGTTGTAAAAAGAGGCAGATGCGGTCCGGCGGCTGCATCTGTTTTCCCGGCACCGAGGACTCGTTAACCTGCTGACGCCGGTTCGGCTTGACGTTTTATGCGGACCATAGTAGTATCATGAAATAATACTACTCAAAATAAGAGAGAAGGTTCCCTATGATCGAAGAGCTGCGCAAAATCGGGCTGTCGGATCTGGAAGCCAGGTGTTACCTCGCGTTGCATGAAGAACCGCACTTGTCCGGCTACGAGGTCGCCAAGCGGGTGTCTGTCTCCCGGACCAATGTTTATGCAGTGCTCCGCGCTTTGACGGAACAAGGCATATGCCGGGTCATCGAAGGGGATCCGGCGCTTTATGACGCCGTTCCGATCGAGGAGCTTATCCGCACCCTTCAATCGGATTTCGAGAAAACTTCCGCCAAGCTTCTCCAGGAGCTTAAGCCGCCGCCGCGGAAAACGTCTTCCTTCTATTCCTGGTACGGCGAAGAGCCGCTTAAAAAAGCGGTCCGCCGGGTCATTGCGAATGCCCGCAAAACCCTTGTAGTCGATATTTGGGCGGAGGACGTCCACTGGGTCGAGGAAAGCCTGCTTGATGCGGAGCGGCGCGGCATCTCCGTCACGCTCATTACGATCGGAGAAACACACAGCCCGCTCCGGCGCGTACTCGTTCACCGGCGAAGCGAAGAATGGAACAACACGGCCAGCCGGAAGTTTTCGATCTTGAGCGATTCCACCGCAGCCATTATCGGCAGCTTCACGTCCGGCCTCAAGCTGTCCGCGCTGGAAACGGATCATCCTTCGATGACGGAACTGCTGATCACCGCTCTTTATCACGATGTGGTGCTGGAAACGATCGAGGGGGATTTCGACCGGGAGCTGCGTTCCGCCTACGGCGAGGATTACAAAAAGATACTCGAACCTTACCGGGATATTTTGTAGGGGGATATGAAGCGGGGGAACGGTAACAAGCTTGAGCGGCACGGTCTTTTCTGCAAATAACACCCGAATAATGACGGGTAATGCAGCCATTCATAAGGCAGTGAAAAAAATTGAAAGCCTGATTCCATTTAATTAATAACATTAACTAACTATTTAATTAATCTCGTTAACTACTGTCATTATTTAATCCCATTAACTATTCAAGGAGTCTGCTTTAGACTCTTTTTTGTCGTTTCCCAGTTACGCTTATTATGCAATTTCCTAATCCGTTAGGCGGCATCCGTAAAATTCGATCCCCGTCGAATAGTGGATGTGCTATTGTGGAAGTATGGAAATTCAACCGTTTTGGAGGGATGCGAATATGAATGCTTCACCTGATACGATCACCCTGGCAGGCTTAATCGGAGAACCGTCCAGGATGCAGATGCTACTGGAGCTCCTTAGCGGCAAATGCATGCCGGCAAGCGAGCTGGCCGGAGCCGCCCGCATTACTCCCCAGACGGCCAGTTCCCACCTGGCCAAGCTGGTGGAGGGCGGCCTGCTCACGGTCGAGCTCTCGGGACGGCACCGGTACTACAAGCTTGCGGGGCCGGAGGTGGCCGATGCGCTTGAAGCGCTGAATGCGCTGGCGCTGCCCAAGCCGGTCAAGTCGCTGCGGGAGCACGACCGGCTCAATCATCTGCGCTTCGCCCGCACCTGCTACGACCACCTTGCGGGGGAAGCTGGAGTGGCACTCGCGGACCGCCTGCTTGAATCGGGCATCATCGGACAGTCCGGCCGTGATTTTACGGTTACGGAGAAAGGCGAAATCTTTCTCCGTGCCTTCGACATAGACTGCGCGGAGCTCCGCAGAAGCCGCAGACAATTCGCCAAGTGCTGCCTGGACTGGAGCGAGCGCAGGTATCACATCGCCGGAAGCCTCGGCGCCGCCTTGACGGAGCAGCTCTTCCGGCGGGAATGGATCGAGCGTATTCCCGGCGGGCGGGCCGTCCGGATCACCGAATCCGGGCGCGACGGACTGAGGCACTTAGGGGTGAATCTGAACCTGCGCTGAAATCGCGCTGAACTTGCAGGGATCATTCGACGGAGACCGAACAATCGGACGTGTATACTTTTTACGAGGTGATAGTGATGATCAAACAAGAAGCACAGGAAACGTTCCGGACGATCCGGCCTTCGATTCTTTATTTTGGCACGCCCGTCGTTCTGCTTACGACTCTGAACGAGGACGGAAGCACGAATATCTCTCCCCTGTCGTCCGCTTGGGCGCTCGGCAGCCGGATTGTACTTGGCATCGGGAACGGCGGTAAAGGACTGGAAAATTTGTCGCGTACGGGCGAATGCGTGATCAACCTTCCGGACAGCCCGCTGTGGGAACAGGTCGAGAAGCTCGCTCCCCTGACCGGCAAATCTCCCGTTCCGGAAGCTAAACGCGGGTTATACCGGTACGAAAAGGACAAATTTGCGGCTGCCGGCTTTACCTCTGTTCCCTCCGAACATGTGAAGCCCTTGAGAATCCGGGAATGCCCGCTCCAAATCGAAGCCGTCCTCGCGACCCTACATCCCAGTGACGGATTCTGTATCGTGGAGACGGAGTCCCGGGCCGTTCACGCCGAAGAGCGGATCATACAGGGAGAACGCTATGTAAATCCCGCCGCTTGGAATCCGCTTATTTACAGCTTCCGTCATTACTTCGGCTTGGATGCGGAGAAAGGCAAATCATTCAGGTCCGAAACCTGACCGGCATCCGCATAGACCGGCTTGTCCTACTCTACCGTCCATTCCACCCTGAACGTTCCTTCCGCATGATCGCCTGTAACGATTAAGGTAGCAACGCCGGATTCCGGTGCGCGGATGCGGATTTTGTCAGATTCCGGCGGATCTCCGGGAAGCTGCTGCACGTCAGTAAAGCTGACCTCGTATCCGCCTTTTTTCATCGTCCACGAATAGGTCAACAGGGCGGTTTCACCCTTCGGGATAGGGACCGGAACCGCTTTTTCACCGTTAAAATAAGCGAAGCTTGCCTCATAGGACGAAGGAGTGCGGACCTCCTGCCATTGTTTCGTTTCGGTAAAATCACTCCCGGCAATTACGGCCAGAACCACCGGCAAACACAAGCCAACAGCGGCCCACACTATTTTCGTTCTTCTGAACAAGGAATCCGCCGCATAGAAAAATAGCGCGCAAAGAGATCCGGTTAAACCCGAAACCGCTATATAGGACGTATTGAAAAAAAGAACGACGAACGGGGCAAATCCCCCCCGCACCGTAGATCACTATTCTCGTGCCGATCCGGGCCGACGGAAAAAATCTGAACAGGATGAGGTCGACGAGAACGGAGTAAACAACGCCATACCCGTAAACGAGCCACCAAAGATACGGAAAACTTGCCGCTTCCGAAATCTGATAGAAGCCCGCCCCGTCCCCGAGGGTGATCCCTATAAAAACGGCAAACAACGTCCCGGCCGCAGCCAGCTTGGACCCTAAAAAGCTCACCGTTCTTTTTCTCCGATGACGTATAGCCTCTGTTTCCTTCATGCCTTCTCCCCCTCCATATAAAGGCAGCTGCCTGTTCCGAGCATATCAAACGGCTTTTCGCTTAAACAGTTCTAACTTTCATAGGTCCCCCGACAGCAAAAAGAAACACCTTCTCATTCGGTTTTTTGCAACCGTCATGAAAGGTGCCTCTTTGGGTAATGCCGCAAAATGCAAACTTTGCTGTTTGGAATCGGAAGCCGAAGACTCAATAGATTCGGGTATCCGGGTGGAACGCCTCCAGATTTTGCTTGACTCTGTGCAGGAATTGACCGGTCACACGGCCTTCGAGAATCCGGTTGTCGCTGGAGAGGCAGAGATTCGCCATGGAGCGGACCGCAATCATGTCGCCCACCACCCGGGGTCTTTTTACAATGGATTCGATCGTCAGAATGGCAGCCTGGGGGTAAAGGATCGTCGGGGAGGAAAGGATGGAACCGAAGGCACCCGTATTGTTGATGGTGAACGTTCCGTCCTGCATGTCGTCCAGTGTGAGGCGCCCCGTCCGGGCTTTCTGTGCCAGAGCCGCGATTTCCTGTGCGATCCCCGAAATGCTCTTCTGGTCCGCGTATTTGATAACGGGGGCAAGAACCGAATCTTCCGTCCCGATGAGCAGGGAAATGTGCACATTGCGCTTCCTGATCATTTTGTCTGCGGCCCACACCGAGTTCATGAGCGGATAATCCTTTATGGCCGATACTACCGCTTGAATAAAAAAAGCCAGATAGGTCAATTGAACGCCTTCCCGGCGCTTAAAATCATCTTTAAGCTTCGTCCGCAGCTTCACCAGATCCGTTACATCCGTCTCAATCGTCGTCAAGGCGTGGGGAATTTCACGGACGCTCTGCAGGGTGCGCGTGGCTATCGTGTGACGAACGGGCGTTACTTTAATCATTTCTTCCTCTTCTCCGGTTGTCTCCGCTTCCGTTTGACCGAGCGGGGCCCGAGGATTGTCCGACTGAAGGATGCCCGCGCTTCTTGCGTGAACAGGCATTTCTTTCGTTTCCGTTTGATTAGTCTGGCCATGCTCCATATGCTCCCGCTCCTTTTCCCGACTCATATCAAATACAGCCGCCTTTCTATCGAGTTTTATGTATTTTCTTCCAATATTGGTTAATGGACCCTTTTGTTGTTTGAAATTTTACCTCACACATTTATAAGCTGTCAATCGATTCGCACCTATCAAAAAACCCACGTCATTTCTTACAAATTCCGTCAAATTTCACCCGCTGTAAGGAAAGCATCTAGCTGGCTAACGATTTAATTGGATGCAACTGGAAATTGCGAGAATATATGATACAATATAGGAATAAGTATTAAATAAGTCCTATTCTTGTTTCAGGCAGTACTTTTCTAAGGTGGGCTGACTGATTATCGAAATAGAAAAAAAGCCCTGCCGTACAGGCAAGGCTAATAGACTCGTTTGTAAACCGCTGCAAAACCGCAAATCTTCATCCGTGTTCAAAAGCAGGTTTGTTGTCCTTGTCGAAACCGACCGCTTTTCTTTTCCGGCCCGCCTTAGAAGCTAAATACGGAAGCAGGTAATAATCAAGTCCGAATCTCCCGGCGTTTGCTCCTGCGGCCGCCACGAAAAATCCGAGCAGGATCATCCAGGGATTCGTGCTCACCGTTCCCGCAAACATATACATGAAGTTCATCAACAAACCGAAAGAAGCCGCTACAGCCGTCAATCCTCCGAGAATCAGACCGAGACCGACCAGAAGCTCTCCCCATGGAACCAGAACGTTAAAAGCTTTGACACCCGGCAGGGCCACATTTTCCAGAAAAGCATGATACGTCGGATAAACGAGAGCGTTAGTCGCCTTATCCGTCACCGGCTTGGCGATAGCACCCTTCATAAAACCGCTTGCATCAAACCCTCCCGTAATCTTGCCCCATCCGGCGCTTGCCCATTTCCAACCCACATAAAGACGAAGCAAAAGCAGTAAACCCGAAGCGTAAACATTCGTTCTTAACCAATTCATCATTCCGATCATCTCCTTTTGGTATGGCTCCGCATCAGCATGTCAGAGCTGTGTTTTGGTGAAAATCTCCATTCATTCAATCCAATAATGGATATAGATACCCTCCTTTCCATGTAATGGTAAACGACGCCTTAATTGTACTTGATTTTTAAAACGCTATCAATTTGTTTTTTGCCGTTAATTAATGGACTTTTCTCTCCCTCACATCGAATGTGAAGCACAAATGGCGCCAGTTCAGGGAGAATTAAAAAAAGCCCGCTATGACCGGGGGCTAAATTTAATGAATCTGTCCTCACTCCCGAAGCTCTTCCCGCAGCGGTTTTACACGATCCGGAATGTCGGCCGTTCCGCAGGGGACAAGCTGCGCACGGAAGGTGCCTTCATAGCCGAATACAGGACCGAGCACGGGATTGCTCACCTTTACGGAAATTTTATACGCGTCTTCGCGATCATCGTACCATTCGCAGACATCGGCGATACCGGTTAATCCCGCGGGGAAAGGAAACTGGAGCAGGCCTTCATAAAACCGCTGGTCTCCCGACCGGATGCGGATGCCGCCGCCGGGGGTTGGCGCAAGATCAAGATCTACGGCGAGATGCTGCTTGTTTCCGAGATAATCGACGATACGTCCGCGCCGGGTGCTGTAGATCATCGTGGCATCGAAATGACGGACTTTGGAGCCGAAGGCGAAGTTGCGGATCCAGGTTACCGTTTCCCGGCCGTAGCTGTCCCGGTAAGCGAAGTTTTCGATGGAGAACGGAATTTCCGTGCCGCTCTCCGGAAACATGATGTGCCGCGCTGTGCCGATCAGCAGCGGGAGCGCCGACCACTTGCTGGCCCAGATGCGGTGCATCACCCCTTCGCCGATGGAAGCGACACCGTCAACGCTGTCAAATCCGAACCGCTCCCGGATGCGGGGATGCAGCCTGGCGAAGTCCTCCCCTAGCGCCCGCTCGTATATGGATGCCATTTCGGTTCCGCCTCCTTCCCCTTGCCGCGCGGCTTACGCAAACATCGCCTTGCCTGCGGCAAATCCACCCTCGACCAGAAAGCCAGCAGGCACAGGCCGGCCATCGCTCCGCTTAAGGTCAGCGGATTAAACGGCGCCTGCAGCAAATGCGGGCTCCTGGTCAGGGCGGCCGCGGCCAGCGCAATCAGCAGCGCCGCCTGGGCGAGGTATACGCCGCCCTGCCTGTGAACCGCGGCACCCAGCAGGCCGATGCCGATCTCGCCCGCTCCGAGCAGGGCGAGCACAAATCTCTCGCCGCCTGGGAACCACCCGGCCGCCTGCAGAACGGCCAGCTCGCCTCCCTCCGGGAAGAGCAGCTTCGGCACCAGCCCCTGGTACATCCAGAGCAGTGCGAGGAGTCCCGCGCTAAAATAGTGCATAAGTGCGCGCTGGATGCTGACCGACGGGGGGATTTCTTTTTCCAGCCAGATCCGGAGCATGTCAAAACTCCAAGCCGTCGCATAGCCGAATAGCGGGCGGAACAAAATCCGGTCGAACCAGCCTCCCGCCGTTCCGAAACGCGTCTCGTACGTATAGGAGGTCGCGAACGTTACTCCGCCGCCCTTGGGCGTATATTTCCAATATCCGCTCCCGCTGCGGATCAGCGAGATCCGCTGGGCGGAACCGAATTTGAGGCCTGAAATGCGTTCCCCGGTAAGCAGGTTTACTTTGGCTTTCGTCTCGCCCGTTCCCGCGATGTCCATTCCGAAACCGATACGTGTCCGGTAATGAAACCGCTGAGGCTCTTTTTCCCCGCTTCGGGGCAGATAGGTAATTTCCGTAAAGCGCAGATCCCACTGCTGATGCAGTCCCGGAGTCTGCGTCGCTTTCCAAAGCGCCTCCATGTCCGTCTGAATGTCGAGCTCCACATAGACCGGCTTTGCTTTCATTCGATTCGCCCCTCTCCGCGTCCCGGCGGATCACAAACCGGGTGATTCCGTGACACAAAATGTAGAACCCTTCGAGCATTTCTCTCCTATCACCATTGTCATAACGCCAGTATAGGACATAACAATGCTTTTGCTCAGTTCTAACTTTTTTAGAACGCGACAAAAAGAGGTTCTACGATCGTAGAACCTCCTGTCGGCCATAGCGCCGGATCATGGGGGGTTATTTCCCTTGTTTATCCCGCGAAATGCCCCGTCTCCTCACTTTTTCCACCGCTTCTTTACTGCTTTTGACCCCGAGCTTTTTAAGCATCTTATTGACCTGGTTTTTCAGGGTGCTTTCCGCCTTCACGAGTTTTTTCTCGATTTGGGACTGCGTGTAGCCCTCCTCTATCAATTCGAAGACTTCCCGTTCCGCGGCCGTCAGCTCTTTTAGCTGTTCTTCCCGTTTGAGCCGGGAAAATTCCTTCAGCAGAGCATCCATTGCGGCCGGATGACGATAGGCGCTGCGTATGGCCTGGGGAACTTCGCGGAATCTTGTTTTTTCAATATAATTGACGGCTCCCGCGGTAAAAGATTCCGTCATGATATGTTCGTCGGACATCGAGGTCAGCATGATGATCTTGACCGGACGCAGTTCCATCATTTCCGCTGCGGTATAGATGCCGTCAAGTCCGCGATCGGTCAGCTGAATATCCATCAGCACCACGTCGAAATCAAGCTTCGCCGCCATACGGACCGCCTCGTCGGGATGAACGGCCGCGCCGACGACCAGGAGATCGTCTTCTTTATTTAAATAGGAAGTCATCGCTTTGATCCAATCCGGATCATCTTCCACGAGCAGTATTTTAATAAGTTCCATCAGTCTTCTCTCCGTTTAATTGAACGATTTTGCTGCGCGGAAAATAAAGACGCACGCTCGTTCCGGCACCCGGTTTGCTTGAGATCTCCACCGAGCCTCCGGATTTCTGCATCACGTTGTACACGTAAGACAAGCCGAGTCCGTAATTGTCCGCTTTTTTCTTGGTCGTATAAAACGGCTCAAACACGCGCGGCAGTTCGCCCGGAGGTATTCCGCCGCCCGTATCGGAGATGCTCAGCACAGCGCCCTGCCGGACCGGTGCCAGCGTCACGGTAAGCGTACCCCCGTCCGGCATCGCTTCGGCCGCATTGCCCAGCAAATTGCCGATAACCTCCGTCAGATGAACGGGATCAAGCCGGACCGAAGGACGGCATTCGAAACTAGTCGTGATCGTTATCTGCTGCGTTGCAAATAACCGTTCGTGCAGGCGGACGGCGTCCATAGCCAGCTTATCGATTGATACCGGCCGTTCTTTAAGTACGATCTCCTTCGTCCGGTTATGAATACGGCCTACCATATCGAGCATATGATCGGAGGCGGATGCGATAATCCGCAGATGCTCCTTCACTTCCGCATCCTTTTCGCCCAGGCTTTCCTGCAAATTTACCGTACTGAGCGATATTTTGCCCAGCTCGTTTTTGATCGAATGATTGAGCAGCGTCGTGCCGGATGTGACCGCCTGCATCGTCGTGTCGAGCGAATCCCTTTCAAACCGGAGCCGGATGCCCAGCACACCGTAAACAAACACGCAAAGCAGCGCCACCGCAAACGAATATAGAATAAAAACGGAAACATACCCGAAGAAATCGAATGCGGGAGAAAATACGCGTGCCACGTTAATAAACAGCAGTACGCCAAGCAGCGTGGGAACGATGATCAGCGTTGTGATGAGCCGGTTCCTTCTATGAACGGGATTCCTTTCTTTCCGGAGAGAAAGAACAAGCAGCCAGCAGGCGCTCAGATAATAAGGAGCCGTCCACAAAAGCAGCGGGCCGTAATGGATGGCAAACGCATCCTTATAAGCCGTGTACATCAGCATGGCGGGAACAGGCAGCAGCAGCAATCCTTTGGCAAGCCGCCTGGCCCGCGGATTGTTCTCTAAAACGCCCGAATAGACCAGACTGAAAACGAGTACACCGTAAGGCGTCAGCGTATGGTTAATAAATTCCGCGGCGTGAGCGAGTTCCGTAAAGCCATTTTGCCGGAGCAAGCCGGTCAAGCCGCCGATGGAAGCGCTGAAAAGAAAAAACGCCGCCCACCGGTTGGTCTCTTTATGAAGGTGCGGAATCAGAACAAGCAGCGAGGCCGTCGAGAGGGCCACAAAATAAAAAATCATTGTATCACCTTTAGGAAAGCCGTTATGTTTATCCTACCATATTCCTCCCTAGAAATCCGATCACGGATAGCTTTTGCGGAAAATTCTGATAGTATAGAAGGAAGGGCTCCTACCGGGAGTCTTATTTTTACATAAGGAGGCATACCCCTATGACGACTAACTGGAAAGAAAGGCTTACCGGCATTGCCGGCGCGGATTTGGGGATGGAAGGAGGAATCTACTATGAACCTTAGTCTGACGGGTTCCCGGCACCAGCTCATTAATCAGCTCGTCTATTTCGACGAGGAACTTCATCAGTTCCTTGAGCTTTATTTTCCTTCCCCGACAAAATCGCGAACCTATACGGAAGAGCGCCTTCACGAGTATTCCGAAGCGCTCACGAATCTGATCAGTGAATTCAGCGAAGAGCTTCTGCATTCCAAAGTGCTGATCGGCAGCAAAGTGCAGATCCGGTACCTGGATGATAACGAGTCCGATACGTACTCGATCGTTTTTCCGTCCAAAACAGACCCGGCCAGCAACCGGATTTCATTCTTATCTCCTATCGGAAGCCATCTTCTGCTGGGATCGCGGGAACAGACGTTTACGATCGAAACTCCATCGGGTGAATGCAGCGTGAAGATCGAAGATATCCGGTACATGAACGCCGGCGACGTTTAACCGGTATACGATTTGTATCAAAGGGTAGAATACAAGCAACCTTCTAGAAATTTTTTCCGTTAGTAAGGTTGAGGTGAACGACATGATGAAAAATAAAAAGAACATGATTGCAGCACTGACTCTGGGATGCTCTCTTCTGGCAGCTTCTTCCGCTTCGGCGTTTTCCGACGTTCAAGGCCCGGATGCCGCCGTTATCGAGTCTTTACAGAGCAAAGGAGTGATCCAGGGCGTGTCGGAGGACAAGTTTGCGCCTCAGGGCAAGCTGACGTCCGTGCAGGGCGTGCATTTGATCGTCAAAGCTCTGCAGTTAAAGGCAGCCGGAGAAACTTTACCTGGTGCAGACGCGCCCTGGTACGCCGAATCGCTTGAAATCGCCGCAAAAAACGGGCTGCCCGTCGAACTGGCGGCAGATGCGTCTGCCGAGCTGACCCGGGAACAGTTTGCGCATCTTCTGTTTAAAGGAATCCGCGCGACCGGCGACTATCCGCTGATCAAGATGTATATTCAAGTTGCGGACGAAAAAGAAATGACTCCGTCGTACCAAGGCAGCATACAAAATCTGCTGCTTATGAAAGTAGCCTTCCTCGACGGCAAAAACGAGTTCCATCCCAAGGCACCTATTACCCGGATGGAAGCGGCCGGCATGATTGCCAAAGCGATTGAATTCACCGACCGCTACAAGGAACGGACGGATAATCAAGAGAACCAGGAAGTAAGCTTTACGGTCGAAAAGGTAAACGAGGACATCAACAAAATCGTACTTACCCGCAAGGAGCAGCCGAGCCCCGGATACGGCATTTCGATTACGAAAATCGAAATGAACGACAACGGGCACGCGAAAGTCCATTACAAGCTGACTTCTCCCGAACCGGGCAAAATGTACCCTCAAGTCATCTGGTCTTCGAAAACGGAAACCTATGTTTCTAGTAAATATAAAGTCGATATCCAGGCCGACTGACTGACAAGCGCCGCTTCCGTTTAGAGGAAGCGGCGCTTTTTTATCCGCATATTGTCACTTGCATCCGCATGAATTTTTTCCCCCGGTACTTGAAGACGGCATTCTGATTAAAACACTTTTATTGGGGTAAAAATGGAAGGAAAGCTCAGCGTCTATCTCGCTCTGGAGGTATCCCCCAATGGCTGCACGACACATAACCGGACATAGCTCCGAAGGGCGTATCGCCTACCTCGGCCGCAATTTAGGATCCGGATTTCTTTTCGGAGTCGGAATGGTTGCTTTTATAGATGAGACGGTTTTTCATCAGTTGCTTCACTGGCATCATTTCTATGACAAGTCCACTACGGACATCGGACTGATCTCCGACGGTCTGTTTCATGCGCTCAGCTGGTTTGCGACGATCGCCGCGCTGTTCATGTTTGCCGACCTCCGCAGGCGGAACGTCTGGGTAAAAAAACGGTGGCTGGGCGGTTCGCTTCTCGGCAGCGGTATTTTTCAACTTTATGACGGAACGATCCAGCATAAACTTATGCGTCTCCATCAAATCCGCTATGTAGACGATGTTGCGGTGTACGATATCATCTGGAACCTGGTGGCCGTTGTCATGATCGTGACCGGAAGCCTGCTTGCAGCCCGTGCCCGCAAAGAAGTGGAAGCGGCAGAAAGAAGCGGCGCAAGGTGAGCGGTCATGTGCATCACGACAGCGCAGTATGGCCGGGCTGGCTTTCTTTTCTGCCCTTCCTGCTTATACTTCTGCTCTACGTTTATGGCGCGCTTAAAAGCGGCCGGAGTTACAAAGCATGGCCGCGCCGCAGATATTTGGTTGCGTTTCTCGGTATCGCGAGTGCCGCCGCCGCTCTTGCTGGCCCCCTTGCCGACCGTGCGCGCACGGATTTTGCCGCGCATATGACCGGGCACCTGCTGCTCGGTATGCTGGCTCCGCTCTTTCTTGTACTCGCGGCGCCAGTCACGCTGCTTCTGCGGTCATTGCCCGTCCGGGTATCGCGGCGTGTTGCCGGTGTAATGAGGCACCGGGTATTCGGGCTGCTGAGCGACCCGCTAACCGGTTCTCTTCTCAATATCGGGGGACTGTATATTCTATACTTGACGCCGTTATATTCCCGGATGCATCACAGCTTTATGTTACACGTGCTTGTTCATGCCCATATTTTCCTCGCAGGCTATTTATTTACGGCTTCTCTTATTTCCATAGACCCGGCACCGCACCGTAAAAGTTTCGTTTACCGGTCCCTGGTGCTCCTCCTCGCACTGGCCGCACACGGAATTTTGGCGAAATATTTATACGCCCACCCGCCGGAAGGTGTTACAGCGGAGCAAGCGGAAACCGGATCGCTGATCATGTATTATGGCGGCGATGCCGTAGATATTGTGCTCATCACGTTATTTTGCCTGCAGTGGTACAAAGCGGCCCGCCCCCGCGGCGCCGCCATAGCTGGCCTGCCTCAGAAAAGCCGGAACTCCTAACAGTTCGGCTTTTTTGTCGTCCCGACGAGAGGCTGCTCATCGACATCCGCTGCTGCAGGTTCGATGCTTAAAGATTTCTACTACCGGCTTTACGGAAAGCGGATTGCTATACAGCGGCTTTTCATCCTAATGGAAATAATCAAAGGAAGGTTTTAAAAAAAAGCTTGATAAACAGGAACATTTGTTCTAATATACGGATATTAGGTATTTAATGGAGGGATTGGCAGCGATGGACACACTTCATTCCGGCAAGCCGGATAATCTTAATACATCAATCCGTCCATGGTCAGATGATGACTTCTCCTTGCTTCAGCGGATGAATACCGACGACATGTGGGCCCATCTCGGAGGACCCGAGACGGAAGCCGCGGTAGCTTCCAGACACAAGAGGTATTTGAAACTCGAACCGGGCAAGGTGCGCATGTTTACTATTCTTTCGGATGACGACACTGTAGGCAACGTAGGCTACTGGATGCAAAATTGGAGAGATCAGAACATTTTTGAAGTGGGCTGGGGCGTTCTGCCGGAATTTCAAGGGCGCGGCATCGCTTTCACCGCAACATCGGCCATGCTCACCATCCTTCGAAACGATGTGCCCGGTGCAATCGTTTATGCGTTTCCCGACGTGTCCAACTCTGCTTCCAACGCCATTTGCAGGAAGCTCGGCTTCTCGCTCGTGGGAGAAACGGAAGTTGAATTTCCTGCAGGCTCCTGGATGAAGTCGAATGAATGGAGACTTCAACTTTCCGGACAAACCGAATAGCGGACTGTTTCGTTTACTTCTTTACATTTAAGAGAAGAACGGCCGCAGACCGATCCGGCGCTTATTTTTTAGTCTTTTTGCCAAAGCTCTCGGTTTACTTGGTTTTGTGAAGGATCCAGTTTGCCTGGTCCGCCAAATTGAGTGCTTCCCGCATCTTTTGGAGCATAATATTCCCTGCTTTTCTCCGTACCGTCCCCCGTTCCTCAAGCTGTTCCGGCATTTCTTCGGTTGTCCTTGATCGGGATTCCTCCTTTTTACGTTGCGGCTCCGCGCATAATGTACGGCCGCGCCGCCTCCCCCTCTTTTCTTAATTCTATCTCGCTTTCATTATTTCTTCCGTGATGACTATCAGGTAAGTACATGGAAACAACATGTAAAGTTCATTCTGCCGAAAAATCCATAAAGATGAGATGTGTTCTCTCATGAATGGATTGATTCTCCAAATATGTTTTTCTATAATAGAGCTGATTGCCAAAAAAAGAAAGGAGATCCCATTATAACGGAATAACGACCGTATACGTCGAGCATTTCCCAAAGCCGGCCCTTTAAAAACAGATAAGGAGTGATACTTGATTGGATCGCACATTTAGGCGCTATCGTCCCACTCTCTCATTTTTTACGGTCTTCGCGCTTTTGATCGGCTTATTCCCTTCCATTTCTGCAAGCGCTTACTATGACTCGGCCTCTTCCCTTTCCGCCAGTTCAGTAACCGGTGTGACATACGGCACTTATCGTTCAATCTCCTTGACACCCAATCCGGTGACCGTTGCTCCCTCTTCCCAGCAGCAGTTTGCGGTATATGCACAAGAAACCGGCGGAAACACGGTTGCACTTCAGGCCGGCGATGTCATCTGGTCTGTCGACAGCGCGATCGGTACTGTGGATGCGAAAGGCTTGCTGACGGCTGCGCCGGTCGGCGGCGGGTTCAAAGCCGGTTATGTCACCGCTTCTTACGGAGGGTTAAGAACCCAAGCGCTCGTCATGGTTGGAAGCAAAACGACAACCTTGCTTGAAGATTTTGAGAGCATTAACAACGGCAAAGCACTCTTAAGCGCGGGAACCGCGGGCGCAGCGGGAACGAAGAGCTCTATCGGCTTGGTCGAGAGACCAGAGCCGGTGCTTTACGGCAGCCGCTCTCTTAAATTTGCTTATGACATGAGAGGAACCGCCGGTACGTCGGCCGCATTCGTCAGTCTCCGGAATCCCGACACGGGAGCTCTCGACAGACCGATTGAAGGCACGCCGAAGAAGATCGGCGTCTGGGTTTACGGAGACGAGAGCAATCATTGGCTGCGCGCAAGGCTCAGAAATCAGGCCGGTGTTTCTTTTACGGTCGATTTTACGAGCAGCACAGGCTTCAACTGGAAAGGATGGCGCTACGTTACGGCAGACATTCCTTCCTCACAGCCGGGTCCCTTCAAGTTTATGGATCTATATCTGGTTGAAACGAAAGATACCAACAAAAATGCCGGGGTCCTATATTACGACCGGTTGAGCGCAATCTACTCAAACACCGAAATTACGGGGCTGGATCTGACCGGATTAACTCCGATGAAAACCGGCCAGAGCAAAAACGCGGAGGTCTATGTGACCAAAGCCAACAGCATCTCGCCTCAAAAAGTTGACAATGGAGTCAGCTTTTACAGCAGTAATCCCGATGTGGCAGCCGTAGACGCCAACGGCCGGGTAAGTGCTTTGAGCGAAGGAAAAGCGGTCATTGCCGCTATTTACTCCGACAGTCAGCCCGCGGTGTTTGAAGTGGAAGTCACCTCTGGAGAACCGCAGGTGCTCGGGATTCAGGCCTACGCACCGGAGCGGCTGGAAGCGGGCCGAACGGGTGCTTCCAAAGTTTTCGCCGCATACGCCGGCCTGGCAGATCCGCTCGAAGTCACTAAGGAAGCCGGTTTCGCAAGCTCCAACCCTTCCGTAGCCGAAGTAACGGCGGATGGAAAAATTATAGCAAAATCGCCCGGTATCACTTCGATTACAGTTAGCTTCGCGGGCCGGCAGACGGTTGTTTCCGTTACGGTTATCGAACCCGTTCCGGTTCTTACCAAAATTCAGCTGACAGACGTGAAGTCAATGAATATCGGAGCCGTGCGGCAGACCAAAGTGCTTGCCACCTATACACTGCTTGATATCCCTCAGCCGCCGGCGGCAGCGACAAGCGGCGTGGTCTTTACGAGCAGCAATCCCGCAGCAGCCGAGATCGACGCCGCAGGAGTTATTACAGCCAAGAGTATCGGTGTAACGACGATAAGCGCTTCGCTAAACGGCAAAACCGACACGTATGCGCTGGTCGTTAACAAAGAAACCGGCGCTCCGAAACGTGAAATGAGAGCCGCCTGGATCGCGACCGTCGAAAATATCGATTGGCCCGCAAAAGGAACTTACGATGCGGAGCAGCAGAAACAGCAATTGGTCCGTTTGCTTGACGAACTTGAAGCCACGGGAATTAACACCGTAATTTATCAGGTTCGTCCCACTTCGGACACGTTCTACCGTTCCGCCTTGAATCCGTGGTCCGCCTGGCTGACGGGGACGCAGGGCAAGGATCCGGGTTACGACCCGCTTGCTTTCGCCATCCGGGAAGCCCATAAACGGAATATGGAGCTTCACGCCTGGTTCAACCCTTACCGCATCAGCAACGATACGGATAAAAGCAAGCTGGCGGATAATAATCCCGCGGTTCTGCATCCCGATTGGGTCGTCAATTACGGAGGCAAGCTCGGTTACAATCCCGGCAAGCCGGAAGTCAAACGGTATATCATCGACAGCATCATGGAAGTGGTAAACAACTATGATATCGACGCCGTACATTTTGACGATTATTTCTATCCTTATCCCGTAACCGGAGTGGATTACCCCGACGCTGCGGAATATGCGGCCTACGGATCGGGTATGAGCATAGCGGATTGGCGCCGCAGCAACGTAGACTCGCTGATCCGGCAGCTCTCCGCCGAAATTAAAAAGTCCAAATCTTACGTCCAGTTCGGTATTAGCCCGTTCGGCATTTGGAGAAACAAAGCGAACGATCCGGCGGGTTCCGAAACGAACGGATTGGAAAGCTACTCGGCGATCTATGCCGACAGTAAGAAATGGGTGGACGAACAATGGATCGACTACATCACGCCTCAGCTCTACTGGAACATCAATTACAGTCCCGCCGCTTATGATAAGCTCATTGAGTGGTGGAAGCGCCAGGTAGAGGGCAAACACGTTCTGCTCTATGCCGGTCACGGCGTTCATAAGATCGGAGCAGACGATCCGAATTGGCTGGATCCGGACCAACTGCCTAACCAAATTTTATTCAACCGGAACTTCACTGACGTTAAAGGCAGTATGTTTTTCTCAGCCGCACAGGTACTGGAAAATAAACTCGGTTTTCAAGACCGTTTAAAAACCGATTTGTATCGATATCCGGCCCTCATGCCGGAAATGAGCTGGCTTTCCAAGTCTCTCCCCGCCGCCCCGGCCGTAACGGCAGCAGCTGAAGGCAGCGGAATCAAGCTGAGTATCCGAAACGAGGCGGGCGGCACGGCGGGCACCTATGTGATTTATAGGTCGGAAGGTGCCGGGGCAGCCGACATTTCAAATCCCGCTCACATCTGGAAACAGGTAAAAGCAGAACTTGCTGGACTTCAAACCGTGTCGGACAGCACTGTGCAAGCGGGCAAGACCTACACGTATGTCGTGACGGCTCTCGAACGCGGGAGCAGCCTGGAAAGCCAAGGAACCACCGTTACCGCAACCGCGCAGTCTTCTTCGGGTTCCGAGGGGTCAGGATCGGGAGGTTCCGGATCGACCGGCGGTTCAGGACCGACAAGTCCGACGGTTCCTGCACCTTCACCGTCGGGCGGGATTCAAATCATAGACCCGGCCGAGCTTAAGGAAACGGACGGTAAAATAACCGTTTCCGTACCGGCGGGCATCCGTGAGGTACATCTGCCGGCCGACACGGGTACGATTCTCGGCGGCAGCCGGCCGCTTATTCTTCAGTTTGCCGGTGTAAGCGTATCGATCCCGAACACGGTCATACAGCAGTGGCAGGCGCTGACCGCCGATACCGCCGCGAAGCTGGTTTTCAAAGCCGAACCTGTCGATGGGAACCGGCTGCAGGCACTGCTGCAAACGGCCAAGCACAAAATGGGTGTTGAGGTCCGCAGCCGGGGAATTTACGACTTCCGGATGGAAGTCAAAGCCGGAGGCAAATCCCAAGCCGTGCTGGACCGTTTCGCCGCTCCGCTTGAAACCGCGTTTCATGCGGCTGGAGGAAGCGACTCTAACCTTACGTCGCTTTATCACCTGTCCGTAGACGGAACGCTTCAATATGTCGACGGTCAGAAGCTGTCCGGCAGCGGAACGATTGTGGCGAGCATCAGCCATTTCAGTACTTACGGCTTGTTGGAAGTAACCAAATCATTTCTGGATGTCGATGCCGGCCATTGGGCGTATCCGGCCATCAGCGAACTGAGCCGCAAGCTGATCATAAACGGTGTTACCGAGAACCTGTTCAGTCCCCAGCGCCAAGTGACCCGTGCCGAATTCGCCGCCCTGCTCGTACGTGCTTTGGGACTTTCCCAAAAATCGGGTACCCCCTTCACGGACGTAAAAGCCGGGGACTGGTTCGCCGGGGAAGTCGCCGCAGCATTTCATGCGGGAATCGTAACCGGTATGACGGATTCGCAATTTGAACCCGGCGGAACGGTCACCCGTGAGCAGATGGCGGCGATGCTGGTCCGTGCCTACGAGGCGAAGCGCGGAAAGCTGACGGCCGCAGCGCCTTCCCTATCCTTCACGGATGCCGAAAGCATCCGCGAATGGGCTAAGGGAGACGTCGCGAAAGCGGTCGCCGCCGGGCTGCTGAACGGGCGCGAAGGCAACTTGTTCGCGCCTCAAGCTATCCTTAACCGTGCGGAAAGCGCACAGGCGGTTTACAATCTTTTGAAATAAACGGGCAGGTCGCCCGCCTTCCCGTAAAAAATACAAGCTGGCGCCGGATAATTCCGGGCCAGCTTGTTTTAATTGCGGTTTTTACGTACGCATTACTTGATGTAATCTTTGATGTACCGGTCTCCCCAATCGCACATTTGGTCGAGAATCGATTTTAACGACCAGCCCAGGGGACTCAGCTCATAGACCACTTTAGGAGGTACCTGATTATAGACAGTTCTGGTAATAACCTCGTCTTCCACAAGCTCCTTAAGCTGCTGGGTCAGCATTTTCTGGGTGATGGCCGGTATATCTTTTTTCAGTTCGCTCGTTCTTTTGGGGCCTTCGGTCAGGTAGCACAAAATAACGGTTTTCCACTTCCCCCCGATAACATCCAGAGTCGCTTCCACCGGAATATTATACCTATGTTTATTTTTTGATTTTACGGGCATCGGCTGCTGCACATCCTTATTGTCCGAATGTTTTTCGTACGGTTCCTACGCCCATTTTAACCCACACCCCTATCAATAACCAGTATTTGTCTAAATTGTGAACAGGTTTTCGGAAGGATAAAAAGAACTTGAAAAACCTTCCCGTAAAAGGAACTTTTAAGGCACCGATTGGTGCCTATGACACTTTTTGGTAGCCATATAACAAAAAAGTGCGTACTTCCCATTCCCGATTCCGGAAGGCATAATCCCCTTATACCCGAGTGCGTTGGAAGCAATTCGGCGTGCGTATTTTTATTATCAAGGAGGTTAAAAAATGAAAGTGCTGACAGTTGTTACCCACCCGAGAAGCGATTCCCTAACCATGGCGGTTACCGACCGCTTCGTTCAAGGCTTGAAGGATGCAGGACACGAAACGGAAGTGCTGGATCTTTACCGCAGCGGGTTTGACCCCGTCCTGAATGAACCGGATGAACCCGACTGGTCGGATAGCGGCAAGCGATATTCCGCCGAAGTGCAGACCGAAATGGAGCGCATGAACCGGCACGACGGTTTGGCTTACATTTTCCCGCTCTGGTGGTATGGTGTGCCGGCTATGCTGAAAGGATATATCGAACGCGTGTGGAACCACGGATTCGCCTATGGTCCCCGTAAGCTGCATCACCGGAAAGTATTGTGGCTGAGCCTGGCCGCGGCAACTTCCGAGCAGTTGGCCAAAAGAAAGTACGACGAGATGGTATACCATCAGCTCAATGTCGGTTTGGCGGAATACGCCGGTATTCAAACTTCTAAAGTTGAATTTCTCTATGATACGTTGAACGCCGATCCCGCTCATATTCAACGTTTGTTTGAACAGGCCTACAAGCAGGGGCTGCACTACAGCGGCGAGTAACGGGAATGTCTCTTTTCACGCTATAAAAAAGGCACATTTTCCCCTTGGGGCTAACGTGCCTTTTTCCTGGAATCCTTCTATTGCAGTTGCCACAGCCCGACTAACGTTGACAAAACAATGCTGATCCGGCGCGTTTTGAACGGCTTGCACTTTCGGATGGATGCCACGGGCAGTCCATATAAAACCTCCCTTGCGGCACAGGCTGCTTACTGTTTATACCGGAGGAGAAGGCGTGCCTAATCGTGAATCTCCTTTTGTCTGTTTCGGTTCCGGTACGTCCAGCCGAGCAGAACAATGATGCCGATGATTACGGAACCGAGTGATATCAGATAACTTCCGTAAGGCGACAAATATTCCACTTCAATAAGGGCGAAGTCGGAAGGAACGATCACAAAACGGACCGTTTCCAGCCAGGCCAGATGAAACCCGATACACATCCACAAATTTCCGGAGAAAATCCGGCACAATTGAAGCGCGGTACCGAAGGCAATCAAATTCACAATGTAGTCGAAAGTGATCAGTTCCCATGTACCCACTCCGGCGGCAACCATAGCGGCAGTCAAAGCGACAGGTGCTGTCACAAAAAGAACGACTTGCAGCAGCAGAGCCAGCCATCTGCCGAATCGCGTGCGCAGGTTGGTGTACAGATACCCCCGAAACGTCACTTCCTCCGGAAACGCCTCGTAAAAAAAAGCGATCGGAACGTTAATCAGAATGACAAGCAGGGTCTCGGCAGGCAAATGTACATCCACCACGCGGACCCAGCCTGCCAGCGTTCCCGCGAGCAAAGCTGCGCCCATCATGGCGATCAAAAAAACCGCGCCAAACAGCAGGTACGGAAGGCCCGACGGTAAAGGACTCAGCCCTAATCCGCTCCACGGCCTGTTGTCGGCATACCGTCTCAGCAAATAAATAAGCGGCACGGCGACACTCGACGTCACGAACGCAAGAATAATTTGTTGGGCAAGGACGGGAAAACCGTACTTTTGTGCGGCCAGGGTAACGATGACAGCCAGTCCCAATGCGGCAACGAACGACAGCCAGCCGAGCAGAATACGCCAAACCAAGTGAATTCTTCCTTCGGTATCCCGGATAAAACGCGTGGACGCATGGCTGCGCTGGGTATTAACTGAAGGGTTAATGGCACATTCTCCTCTCATAAACTACTTGGGTGCCTCTCTATTTTCTCTCTCGACACCTTCTATATATAATGGGATGAAAAGAATTATGTGATTGGAAAATAACCCATTTATCCGACAGTTCCCGGAATGGCCTTATGCTCCCGAGTTTTTGGACCTTGCCATGCTCTTGCTTTTCCCGGGCTGAGCGCACCTTACATAATCCCGCCGCAAACGGGCATATTAGTTCAGAAAAAATAGGCGTAAAAAGGGAGCGAAACATGTGGGAATTTTAAGCGGCAATCCGAAAGATGAACCGATGCACTTCGGAGAAATTAACAGTGTCTGGCAGTTTGCCATGGCGGCTAAAGGCTCCGTCTCCTGCTACCAGGCGTATCTAAATCATGCCGGCGATAAAGACCTCAAAAAAATACTGGACGATCTTATCGATCAGGCAAAACTAGAGATCAAAGAATGTGATACCTTACTAACCGATAACGGTATCCCTACGGCTCCCGTACTGCCGGAACGGCCTTCCGTTAAACTGGAAGATATCCCGCCTGGTGCCCGTTTCTCGGATCCGGAAATTGCCGCAAAGCTGGCCGCGGATACCGCGATCGGTCTGGTTGCCTGCAGTCAGGCTATGGGTCAGGCTATACGGGAAGATATCGGCGCATTGTTCGCCAAATATCATCTGACTAAAGCCGCACTGGGCACCCGGATTTTGGAGCTCAACAAGGAAAAGGGCTGGCTCGTCCCTCCCCCGCTGCAGCTGAAACGTCCTGAAACCGATTAAGCCTGTCTATGTTCGTGAATCCTGCCTCCCGGCAGGATTTTTTTATTCCTCCAAACTATTTTTTAGTCTTCGAGTCTTCTTCCCCCTTCTGGGTGAAAAATGTCAAAAAAGAGAAAATTTCTCCCTGATAATAAAAAAATCCCCCTTTTTCTGGTAAAAAGTTTAAACGATAATAGGAGAGCAAGCAGATTCATAGCCTTGCAGCAGCATACTTTTCAAAAATAAATGACTTCCGCTGCCGCCTGACGAAGGTACCGTTCTTTACATGCGGTTTTCTGCAATCAGGCTCATCTTAACGGCGGATCGTTCGGGGGTCATTACGAAATGAGGTGGAGCAGCGAAATACGTTCATGTAAGCGGTATCATATCTTTCTATTATAAGGAGGCATTACGTAATGAATTGGCAATCTATCCGCTCTCAATCTCCCAAGCAGATCCTGTTACGCGTTCTGCTCGTCTTATCCTTGCTTGTATCTCTGCTGCCTTTCCTCGGTTTGAATACGCAGCAGGCTTCCGCAGCATCAAGTGTTGCGGCTGCCGCTTGTACGGAAGCGGCTTGGGAATCGGCTAAAGTCTACACGGGCGGACAAAAAGTTTCCTATAACGGTAAAGTATTCGAAGCGAAATGGTGGACGCAGGGCGAAACGCCTTCCCAGACGAACACATGGGGAAGCTGGAAATACGTCAGCGACTGCACAGGCGGCGGCACGCCGGATACAACGGCTCCGACGGCTCCTGCAAGCCTGACTTCGACCGCCAAAACATCCACAAGCGTTACCCTTTCGTGGAATGCTTCCACGGATAATGTCGGCGTAACCGGCTACAATGTATACAACGGTTCCGCCCTGGCAGCATCGGTTACCGGCACAACCGCTACGGTTACCGGCCTGACTGCCAATACCGCTTACTCTTTCAGCGTGAAAGCGAAAGATGCGGCAGGCAACCTGTCGGCAGCCAGCAATGTTCTCTCGGTGACGACGTCCACGGACGGCGGCGGTACGACGCCTCTTACCAAAATCAACGGCGCCTACGTTGCTTCCTGGCATTTCCCGGCTGTGAGCACGGTTCCTGCCAACAAATTGACGCACATTTTCTACGCGTTCGCGGATGTCGCCAATAACGGCGTCAGCGGCGGCGATACTTCGCAAATCGCCCAACTGGTTACGCTGAAACAAAAAAATCCGAACCTGAAAGTTCTGATTTCCGTAGGCGGCTGGGGCCGTTCCGACGGTTTTGCGAGCGCAGCATCCAACGATGCGAACCGCACCGCTTTCGCTAACAGCGCCCTGCAGTATATCCGTACCAACAAACTGGACGGAATCGATCTGGACTGGGAATACCCGACTGCTGCGGATAAAGCAAACTACACTCTTTTCCTGAAAAAGCTTCGTGAAGTTCTCGATGCCGGAAGCGCGGCCGACGGCCGGACAGGCTCCAAAAAGTATGAAATCACCGCGGCTATGGGCGCTTCCGAGTACGGCGTACAAGGAATCGACCTGGGAAGCGTACACCCTTACTTCAACTTCATTAACATCATGACCTACGACATGCAGGTCGGTGCCAACACGCATCACACGAACCTGTACACCTCTTCTCTGAATTCCAGCTACAGTGTGGACAATGCCGTGAAGCTTTATAAAGGACGCGGCGTTCCATCCGAGAAAATCGTAATCGGCGGAGCGTTCTATTCCCACGGTGCCGGCGATTACACGTATGACGAGCTCAAAGCCAGCTATATCAACAAAAACGGCTGGACCCGCCAATGGGACGATGTTGCCAAGGCACCTTACCTCACTAACGGCAGCAACATGCTGAGCTATGACGATGCGGAATCTTTGACTCACAAAGTCAACTATCTCAAAAGCAACAACCTGGGCGGCATCATGTTCTGGGAGTATGGTCAAAACCTGGGCGGAGAGCTTCTGGATGCCATCTATACCGCTTTGAAATAAACCATGATTCCGTTCCGGAACGAAAAAGCTGTCCCGATGTCCTCCTTGGACCGGGGCAGTTTTTATTTTGATGGTTGACTTCCACGATACTTCAACCGTTTACTTTTGAGCGGAAGCATGGTATAGTTATTTCGAAAATAGTGGAAATAAGAAAAACGGCAGGCAGCATGTCAGGCCGGACGAAAAAGGGTGCAGCTAGCATGGAAACTAATCAAGCCGTTAAAGTACATAGGGCGCTGGGCGAGCATACGCGCTATAAAATCGTTCAAATTTTGTCCAAGGAAAGCAATCTTTGCCCGGCGGAGCTCGAGAGCCGCCTGGAATCGATCGCTCTTTCCACCTTGTCGCATCATTTAAAACAATTGGCGGACTGCGGACTGCTTCATTCCCAGAAAAAAGGAACCTACATTTACTACAGTCTCAATGAAGATACGGTCAAGAAATTTGCGCCTTATTTGTCAGAGTAGTTTTTTTGTTCATTATTTCGATATATCTAGAAATATCAAAAGTACACCCATTAAAATCCGTATGAAATACTTGCGTGCCTGAACAGCCTGAATACCCTGCCCTTTTTTATTTCTACTCCTTTTAATTTCTATATTTCTAGAAATATAATATTATAAGAAATGAGGATGACACATGTTTAAACCGTGGAAAATTTATATGCTTGCCCTGATCAGCTTTCTGGTGGGAACGTCCGAGTACATCATTGCCGGAATTCTGGATAAAATCGCCGCCAGTCTCGACATCTCCCTGGTTGCGGCAGGCCAGTTGATTACCGTCTTTTCGCTCGTTTACGGGCTCGGGACTCCCCTGCTTATCGCATTGACGGCCCGCTGGGAACGGCGCAACTTACTGATCTGCTCCCTGGGACTTTTTGTCGTCGCGAACGTGCTCGCCTATATACTTCCGGGCTTTGCCGCTTTTGTAGGAGCCCGCGTTCTGATGGCGCTCGGTGCGGGTGTGGTCGTCGTGACCGCCTTGACCCTAGCCGCCAAAATCGCCCCCTCCGGTAAACAGGCAAGCGCGATAGCGACCGTCATTATGGGCTTTACGGCTTCTCTCATCGTAGGTGTCCCGCTTGGAAGGCTGGTTGCTGCGGCTTATGACTGGAAAACGGTTTTCGCCGGGATCGGTGCGCTCGGACTGCTGGCGATGTTTATTCTGTCCGTCACGATACCGAAAACGGAAGGAGACGCCCCCGTTCCTCTTCGCGAACAGTTGGCTTTGCTCAAAAAGCCCCGGATACTACTGGCTCTTTCCGTGAGTTTCTTTTGGCTCGGCGGGTATTCCATCGCTTACACTTATATTTCCCCTTATCTGCTGACGATTACCGGAATGAATGAGAAAACGCTTGGCGCCGCACTGCTTGCATTCGGCATCGCCAGCCTCGCCGGCTCCAAAGTCGGCGGCTACAGCGCCGATAAGCGGGGAGTGTTCCGCACGCTCATGGCCGGCATGACTCTGCACGTTATCACGCTTATTTTGCTGTCGCTGGCTGCCCATACCCCTGTCGTCGTATTCGCCTTGCTGATCCTATGGTCGTTCGCCGCCTGGTCTTCCGGCCCGACCCAGCAGTACAATCTCGTCACCATGGCACCCGAATCATCCGGAATTATGCTCAGTCTGAACAATTCCGTCATGCAGCTTTCCATGGCGGCCGGTGCGGGGATCGGCGGCATCATCGTCGGAAGCGTCTCGCTGCATGCCGTTACATGGATCGGAGCTTCCGGAGTCGCTGCGGCAATCGTCATCAACTACGTCTCTTTCAAACTTTCGAACGCCCAAAGGCGCGAAGCAGAGAACATACAGCACACCTGACAGCCGAATGCAGGCGGCAAGTTATTCCGGCCGGAGCAGCTTTTTGATGGACGAATCATTCTTACACGGTGCTTTTCTGCGTCCTATTCCCTGTTCAGCTTAAGAACAACAGCCGGCAAGAAATCACATTCGTCTTTCCGCCGTATAAATTTGCCGCCCCTTTACAAATTCTCCATGATACACTTACTTAACGTTAACAAAGCCCTGCTATAGTCAGGTTTAGTAGTTCATACATACTATTCGACTTTAGAAGGGGAGCTGCAACAATGAAAAAGAATTGGCTTATCGCCGCATCGGCAGTACTTACGCTCGTATCCGGAACGGGGTCCGTTTTTGCCGCGGATCTGAAAGGTTCTACGGCGGATTCGGTCACCTACACCAACAATGGGGAAGCCGTGGCTCCGTCGGTTCCGGCCGTGAACATTGACGGCAGTCTGTATCTGCCCTTCCGCGCCCTAAGTGAAGCGACCGGCAAGTATGTCGATTGGGACGAGTTCCGCAGCCGTGTTTCTCTGACGGACAAGCCTGCGCTGACAGGCAAATACAAATTGAATGCCCCCGATCTGGCCAAAGGCGTCAAAATGGGCATCGGTTCCTCGCTGACCCACCTTCCGGGCGATCCGGACAACGTTTTCTACACAACGGCGGACCGCGGTCCGAACGGAGAAGTCGATGTGAAAGGAACGACCGTCCGTACGTTCCCGCTCGTGGATTACACGCCGACCATTTACAAAATCGAAATAAAAGACGGTCAAATCAACATTCTCGATCAATTTCCGCTTAAGTTGAACGGGATCAATCCGGCAACCGGAAAAGCTAACGTCAGCGGTCTGCCGAACATCAAAGGACGGGACGAAGTGCCTTTCGACGCCAAAGCCGAGAAAGAACTCGCATACGATCCGTACGGCCTTGACGTAGAGGGCCTGGCATACAACCCTAAAGACGATACGTTCTGGATATCGGACGAATACGGTCCCTCCCTCGCTCACGTAAAACGTGACGGTACCCTGATCGAACGCATCGTGCCTAAAGGCTGGTCCGCTCAAGTATCCACGCCGCTGGTTCCTGCCCGTGAAACGCTGCCGGCCGTCTACAACAAGCTCCGCCAAAACCGCGGCGCCGAAGCCGTAGGCATCACACCGGACGGCCGCTATATGTTTATGGCAATGCAAAGCCCGCTGCGCAGCCCGAATAAGGAATCCGACAACTCCCGTCAGCTGCGTATCGTCAAGTTCAATCTGGAAACGCTGGAGCCGGTAGCCGAATTCGCTTACGTTGCGGAAGACGCCAAAGGCTTTAAAGGATTGAAGCAGGCCGACATCGTCATTTCGGACCTCGTGGTGGTGGACGAAAATACACTGCTTATCGACGAGCGCGACAAAAATGCGGGAGACAAAGCACAGCTCAAACGCATTTATTCCATCGATCTGTCCAATGCGACCAACATTCTGGGCAAATACGATGACACCAAAGCGGCAGGTAAAACACTGGAGCAGATGACACCGGCCGAACTGAAAGCTCAGGGCATCCTCCCTCCTTCCAAAAGAACATTGCTCGATCTGGTCGCTTTCAAATATCCGTACGAGAAAGTGGAAGGCGTTTCCCTCGTAAACGGCAATACGCTTGTTATCGTCAACGACAACGACTTCGGCGTCGACAGCAGCTCCCCGGAAAACGGCACCGAGCTCTGGACGTTCAAGCTCCCTTACACCGTCAAGTAAACGCGTAACATCAGCAAACCCGGTCAGGACCTCGGTCCGCCGGGTTTTATTTTTTTGATACGGTTAAACCTGCAGATGCATGCAAAAGCGGCGAAAGCCAGCACTCCGCTCGCGGCGGTTGTAACGGAAAAAGCTCTGAGATAATCTCCCGGGCCGGCTTCGGCAAGTGTCGAATTAAGCGCGGCCGAAAACAAAATGCCGATCCCTGCTACACCCAAAGCGTTCGCCAAATACATAAAAGTCGTAAACAGTCCCGAACCGGTTCCGGCCGATGCCGCCGGCACTCGATTCAAAATCGTATTGGGAAGAGGTGTTGTGGCCATGCCCAGACCCAGCCCGTATACCAACAGAATCAATAGATTTTGAAAATGAAAGAAATGCGCGGCATCGGCTTGCAAAGACCAAATCAGCATAAATAAGCTCGCTCCCATCGTTAGCGTCCCTGTTTTTAATACGGCATCTCCCCATCTTTTCACCAACCACGCCGACATTAAAGAAGTGGCGAAACATCCCGAGCCAAGCGGTAAAAAAACTAGGCTGGTCGATTTAAGATCGAATTGCAGTCCCGCCTGCAAATAATAATTTAAAATGAAGAAAAAAGAGAACATGCTGAGATAGACAACTACCTCCGTGATGATTCCGATCCGGAATGAACCTATTGTGAACATGGAAAGCTTCATCAACGGCGCGCGTCCCGCCTCTTCTCTCCGTTTCTGCAGAAGCACGAACAGAACCAGAAGCACAATCGATAAAAGCAAGCATCTCCAGGTCCATATCGGCCATCCTTGTTTTTGCCCGATCGTTAACGGATAAATGAGCAAAAACAATCCGGACATAACAAGAGCAATGCCGATCCAGTCGATATCCGGTTCGCAATACCCGCGTGACTCGGGAACGACCGACAGTCCCACCATCACAAGCAGCCCAAAAGGCACATGAACCAGAAAAACGAGCCGCCAGCTAAGGCCGAACAGGTTTCCGTCCACCAGAAACCCGCCGAAAATCAGGCCAAGGGTGAAACCTATGCCGATAACGGCCCCATAGATGGCAAAAACCAGCCCTTTTTCCCTCGGGAGGAAGATACTCTGCATAATGGACAAAACCTGTGGTTGGATCATCGCTGCCGATAAACCTTGGATGATGCGAATGATAATGAGCAAAGTCGGGTTCGCTACCAATCCGCCGAACAAACACATGCAGGTAAAACCCGAAACCCCGATCCATAGCATACGTTTTCGGCCATATAAGTCACCCAGTTTTCCGCCCAGAATCAAAGCAACGGCAAGCCCTAACGAATATCCCGAAAAAATAAGCTGCGCTTCGGCAAAGCTGGCATGGACGCTCGCCTGCATCATCGGAAGTGCCACCTGCATCATGTAAGTGTTCAGCGAAATCATCAGCGTCGGCAGCAAAATCAGGACTAAAGCCATCCAGCGGCGTGGATCGGCATCCGGTGTCGTTCCGGGTTCCCTTGTACAGGCGGTAGTCAGATCTTTCATGGTTAATCTCCTCCTTTCAATCAGCGTCAAATTAAGGGAATCAGCATGAGAAATTGATTATTATTATCAGTGATAAATAAACCGGTGTTCTACCTGTAAAAGTATTTTTTCTACCTGTAGAAGGAGTTGGAGGAACAAAAAAAGATTCCGAACATGATCGCTATGTCCGAAATCCTTTTCAAAAGAATAAGCTAATCTATTCTGTTTTGGCATCCCGACGGGATAACATCTTAAGGTATTCGCTCGGATTATATCCATACATTTTATGAAAGGCTGACGCAAAATTGCTGAAATTGCTGTAGCCGACGGCCGCCGCCGTTTCTCCGACATTCATCCGCTGTACTTCCATGCAATAAAGCGCCTTTTCCATTCTCTGCTTGCGTACCAGTTCAAATACAGTCATGCCAAAACGTTCCCGAAAACCTTTCTTCAGCTTAAATTCATTGAGTCCGACCTTTCTCGCCAGGTCCCGGATCGATAACGGCTGTTCGAAATGACAAATCACCAGTTCCCTAGCTCGATCCAGCTTCTCCAGATCATCACGGGACAAAAATTGTTTTCCAAGCTCCGCTTTATGACCTTCTACTTTCCCGAACAAAGCGAGCAGCTCCATGGCTTTGCTCTCCATGTAAAGCCGTTTCATCGCTCTATCATAAGAGCAGTTCAGCATATCCGACACACAGCGATGAATTTCCGGCGTATTCGGGTATTTATCAATTCTGCCCTTATGCCGCTTCAGCCAGGATTCCATCCTCTGCTTCTCGGTAAAATCGGCCGCATAATGAAGCAACTCCTGCGGAGATAAGCGGATTTCCAGCATATGATTGCGGACACCCGCCTTTTTCTCTTCATATACCAATTCATCCTCAAAAAACAGCACATTGCCCGTCCAATCAGTGGTATGGCTTTCCTTTCCTTCCCACTCGCAATAAATATCGCCACTCAGGCAATAACTTAGCTCAAACAACGGACATGCCTCCTGAATACGAAGCTTCATATCCTGTTCATAGGTCAAGTCAGTTATCACAATTTCCATGCCGGAACGGACTCGCGTCCTGATAATGCTACCTTGTCCGATCTCGTGCGGAATCGTAATATGCTGCTCCCATGCCCGATGCCGGGATTGTCCGTGAATCAGATCCGTAAATTGATCTAAAAGACTATGAACTTCGCTATTAACTATATGTAAAGTCAAATGGACACCTTCTTGCCTGATTGTTCCAGAGATTATCTGCATTATAGTCTATGCCTATCAGGAATACAATTTTATATAAATCTGTTGAGCCACTGGAGAAACCCAATACCCGATTCGGAAATCCGGCAATCGTTTAACTGAACTAACGGAGGTACGGAAAAGGACAGACTTTCTTCTACAGAGAAAAGTCTGTCCTTTTTCCAAAATCCGCTTAAGAAGTTAGAAAGCCGCGGACGATCCGGATATATTCATCCGGTTCTTCCACATATCCCACATGAGAGCTGTTCTCCAGCACATGAAAATCCGAATGCGGAACCAACGAATGATAATAAAACGTAGACTCCGGCGCCGCTTCGTCGTACCGGCCGCAGAGGAACAGTGACGGCACGTTAATTTCATGAAGCCGCGGTGTAACATCGTAGGTTTTCAGACTGCCGGTCGGGCAAAATTCGGAAGGTCCCCACATGGACATGTAAATGTCCTTATTGGCCTTCTTCCGGCTTTCCAGCATGACGGCGGGCTTCGGATCGATCCGGCATACGTGCCGCCGGTAGTATTCCTCCATCGCTGCCCGGTAGTCGTCCGAATCGGTTGTGCCCTGCTCCTCGCTGCGCGTGATGACCGCCTGGACCTCATCCGGCAGTTGAGCCAGGAAGCGGTCCGCATCTTCTTTCCAGCGCGCCGCACTTAAGCAAGGACTGGAAAAAATAACGCTGCGCACTCCGGCCGGCTTGCGCTCGATCAAATAGGAAGCCGCAAGCATCGTGCCCCAAGAATGCCCGAGCAGATGAACCTCGTCCAGCCCGAGTGCCTCTCTGACGCAGACCAGCTCATCGATGAACCTTTCCGTCCGCCACAATGAGGCGTCTTCCGGCCTGTCCGAGTTACCCCCTCCGAGCTGGTCGTAGAAAATAACCGGCCGTTCATCCGCCAACACGTGCAGCGCTTCTTTTAGCGGATCGTGCGTATTGCCGGGCCCGCCGTGAAGCACAAGCAGAGGCGTTTCGCCTCCTTCTCCCAGCGAGCAGTACCACACTCTGCCCCCGGGTACTTCGATAAAGCCTTCCTTATGCCGCATACCGCATGCCTCCCGCTTTCTATCTTCATTTCATTATAAAGCTTCCCGCGCCTTTACGAAATGCCGGATGCCTCTCCTCTTCTTCCTGCCCGCAGGGACAGAGCGAAGCATAGAAACAGAATGAGGGCAGCCGACACGTACGGATAATTCAAATTCCGGTCAAATAAAATTCCGGCCACGATCGGGCCTGTGATATTCCCGAGACTGGTATACGCCGAATTCAGTCCCGCCACATAGCCTTGGTGTTCGTTTGCCATTTTGGACATCTGAGTACCGATCGCGGGTCGCAAAATATCGATCGACAAAAATACGATAAACGTCACGACGACAATCAGCCAGTATTGATTTACGAACAACGTCAGCAAAACGAACAGACCGGCCATGGCCAGGCAGACCGAAATGACGGTTCTTTCTCCGAAACGGTTAAGAATCCAGCCGAAAATCGTGACTTGCACCACTGCCCCCGAGATAGAGCCGAACGTAATGATAAAAGCGATATCCTTCGGTGTAAATCCGAATTTATGATCCACGAAAAGTCCGAAAACCGTCTCGTAATTCGCCAGTCCGAAAGACATCACGAATACGATCACAAGGCTGATAAAATACGGTTCCTTGAAGGAACTCATCATCTGAGTCGTAAGGCTCTGCTTCTTTACGGGTACCGCTTCCGCTTTGACGGGAGGTTCCACAGGCTTCGATTCAGGCAAAATAAACAGGGTGACAACCGCGGCGACGGCGCCTACGGCCGCAGCGGCGTAGAAAGGCGCGCGGATGCCGAATTCCGCTATGAAACCGCCGATACCCGGACCGATGATGAAGCCCGTCGTGATCGCGGCGTTGATAAATCCCATTCCTTTGGCCCGTTCCGCGGTCGTAGTAACGTCCGCTATGTACGCCATAATCGAAGGCATAATGAGCGCCGCGCCGATCCCTCCGAGCATTCTGGAAGCGAAAAGCAGGACAGGCGAGCTCACTAGGCCGAAGAGCAGCTCGGACACGGTGAAGATGACCATGCCGGCCACGATCATTTTCTTCCGGCCCAGCGAATCGGAAAGTCTGCCCGCCAGCGGCGAGAAAATAAGCTGGGTCAGCGAGAACGCGGCAATGAGGAAACCCATAATGCTTCCGTTCAAATGGAGTTCATCCATATAAGTCGGCATAATCGGAATAACGAGTCCGATACCGGTAAATACGAGAAAAATATTAAGCATGAGAAGCAGTACGGCCCCTCTGTTTCTAAGCAGCAAATCCACTTCCATCCCCTCCTCCACGAGTTTTTTATCTGTATAATTATCTATCCGGGGTCGCTTCATGCGCTATTCATATACTGAACGTTCGTTCTGTATTCTGGTCATGTCAGAGACGCCAACGAACTGCCGCAAATTTGGTCAGCGTTAGCGGTTAGCGTTAGCGGTTAGCGTTAGCGGTTAGCGTTAGCGGTTAGCGTTAACGTTTAGCGTTAGCGGTTAGCGTTAACGTTTAGCGTTAGCGGCAACCCGTCTTATCGGCCTGGTTTCGCGATTCCGTGCAAGAAGACGCCGAAAGCCAGCCGGTACAGCTCCAACGCTTCCTTCGTAGTCGATTTCCGCGACATCTGGCTCAGTCCCATAATCAGACTCTCCAGAATCAGGGCAAGCGGCTCCACATCGGCGTCATTAAATTCGCCGCTGTCCATCCCCTGCCGGATCAAGGCTTGATTGAACGCAAGATGACGGTTGACCAGTTCGGCGATCCGTTCCTCCACATCGTTCGTTTTTTCTTCCTTATTGAAAAATTCGTCGGCCGCTTTGGTCAGAGGATGATTCAGATCTTCGAGGACCATCTGCTCCGCCATTCCCAGCAGCTTCTCGGTCGTCGTTTTGTAAAGCGGTTCTTTTTCCCGCCATTTTTCTTCCCAGTCGCGCTCCCACTCGTCGATCAAATAAAGAAATAAGCCTTCTTTACTTTTGAAGTGATAATAAATGTTCCCTTTGCTGCTTCCTGTGGCCTCCACGATATCCTCGATAGAAGTGGCTTTGTAACCCTTCTGGACGAACAAAGTCCTGGCAGCCTCCGCAACCCGTTTTTTTGTCTGCTCACTTTGCAGCTGCTTTTTATTCATCCGCACCTCTTCACTCCTTCGCGGATCGTTGTCGGCATCCGTACGTGCCGGCCGTATCCCGGAAATAATACTGAACGTTCGTTCTGTATCTTATCAAAATCGGCTGATTAAGGCAACTTTTTATTGTATCCTTGTCCTTTCCTTCCACAAAAAAAACCGGCACAAATCGTGCCGGCTCCAGTTCCATTACCTGTCACGCCAGTCTGCGGACAGCGGCGCTTTCTTTTCCCCTTAACAATCAGGGAGCATCCGGACCCACTTCAGCGGGAGTCAGCGGACGATTCGTGAAGCTTGTTGCACTCGAACGCTCATCGGCTCCGGCGTCGTTCACCGAGCGGATTTCCCCGTCCATGTCCTCCTGGACAAAAGAATAAGAGCCTTTGGCATAATTGATCGCCGGGCTGGTAGCCGATAATTTCTGCAGCCCTTGCACGACCGTCAGCAGCGGATTTTTATTCCAGATTTCGGCGGACGTTCTGTTTTTGTTCGTTACCGTCCCTCCGTAGCCGATGTTGCCTTCGAATACCGTATTGGTCTCGGCAGCCTCGTTATACAGGGTACCGGAGCTGTTTTTCACGATATTGTTGGCTACCCGGCTGTCTACCGGGGTGAAAGCTTTGCCCGAGCCGACTACGATACCGGTCGTGCTGTTCACGATCGTGTTGTTCACAACCTGGGCCCGGTAAATTCTCCATTGTGCCTTCAGATCGTCTTCGCTCGGATTCGAAGGATAACCGTCCGTTCCCCCGTCGTAATTTCCGTTGTCCAGAATGATCGCGCTGTCCGTCAGATTTTCCATGTAATTGTTGTAGATCTTATGATCGTTCCCGTAAAAGCGGATGCCTGCCTGCTTCGTTTCTACCCCGTCGCCGAGAAAGAAATTTCCGTAAAAGCTGTTTTTATGCCCGTGTCTCGAAGTAAGCCCGCCCTTGGACGTCTTGAACGTATTGTAGCGAACGGTATTGTTGCTGCTTTTCACGGAAACGATTTCCGGTTCGCCGTCCGTATTTTCAAACAGATTATACTGAATTTTGTTAAACCCGTCGGAAAGCGAAATTTTGGACAAGCCCAGCCGGATCGTTTCTTTGCCGTTAGCGACCCATGGACCTACATCATGAAAATAATTATATTCGATCACATCGTGCTGGGAAATGTTCCCTTGTCCATCCCCTTCATAAGCAATCAGTGGATTGGTGTCCGTTTTGTTGCCGAAATCGTTGCGGTCGATCTGGTTATGATGGCTGTTCGCACCGCTGACCTGAAGCCAGATCGTGTCTTTGCCCCGCGCAGGTAAGGCAAACTGATTGCGCGTCAGCCGGATATGGTGAGACCCGTTCAGCAGAACGCCCGTGTCGGCCGAATTCGTAAATTTCAAGCCTTCAATCGTGACGTAAGACGAATTCTTGATTTCAAAAGTAGTGGAACCCGTAATAACGGCCTTTCCCCGGTTTGCGGCTTTGATCGTAATGGGATTAGCTTCCGTTCCGTTTTTGTTATCGATCAGAATCGACGTATTGCTGCCGCTTACCGTATAGCTGCCGTCCGCCAGTACAATCGTCTGTCCCGCGCTTGCGTTTTTCAGAGCAGCCGCCAGTCCTGCCGAAGTCGATACGGGAATTCCTCCCTGGCCGGCGTTTTCTCCGTAAATTTCGACCTCCGTGTAGCTGTTCCACAAATTCGCGGAATTGCCGTGTCCGACGATTTTTACATACCGCGCCGAAGCCACATCGGTAAAGTCAAAAGTCTGAAGCTGCGCGTTCAGGCTGCTCGTCACATTTGTCTTGGCATTCGTGAACGTGACGTTGTCCGCCGAAGTCTGGATATCGAAAGTGGATGTCCGCGTATCGCCGTTCAGAAAAGCGATCTTAATGTAGGAGACCTTGCGGAGTGAACCGAGATCGAATAAGATCCACTGGCCGTCGCCGTTCGAAGACCAGCGGGTCCCCAGGTTTCCGTCCACCGTATTCCCCGGCTTGTTGCCGTCATCGTTGCTTGCCGTTACGGAGGAAGCGGGGATCGTAAACTTGAAGTCCGCCGCACTACCTTGAGCGGGAACCAGCATGAGAAGCAGACAAAGACTCACAATGAGCGAAAAAGTACGTTTACTTGCGTTCATCACAGCACATCCTTTTTTGAACGTATTTTCGGCGCATGGCTTGACTCGCGGTTTCTTTCTCCTTCCGGTAAACAGGTTGCAGAGTGCGCACTCTACTTCCGGTATACCGCAAATATGCCGGGAAAGCCATCTTTAAATCCCGGAAAAGCTCCTCAAAATCCGGAATAAACGGCTCTTTTCTTTTAAAAAAGCTTCACCTTCACCGTTTCCAGCCAGGCTCTGGCGATCAGGCCGTGGCCGGCGGCCGAGGGGTGCACCCCATCCGGAGCCCAATAGGCGGAGGGAGCTTCCGCGGAAGCTCGGGCGAACAAGCCGTCGAGCGGAACAAGCCGGGCGCCGAATTCGCGGGCCAGCTCCCGTACGGCTCCGATCTTCGGGTCGAGATCTTCCCGCCAAGCCTTGCGGTCTTCCGGCACGGGCAGCACAAAAGGCTCCATCATCACGATCCGGGCTCCCGTTTCTTCCTTCGTGCGCGTAAGGAGCTGGCGGTATCCCTCGGCAAATGTCTCCAGCGATGTGGGGTCATTGCGGTCATACCTTCTCCAGCAATCGTTGATCCCGATATAAATCGTGACCCAATCCGGTTTCAAATCGATGCAGTCCTGCTGCCAGCGGTTCTGCAAATCTTTCACGCGGTTTCCGCTGATCCCTCTATTAAGAAAGGTGACTCCGTTTTCGGGATAAGCGGCGCCGAACAAGCCCGCTATCATCCCCACATAACCTTTGCCCAGGTCGTAATGACTTTCCCGGTTTCGGCCGGTATCCGTAATGCTGTCTCCCTGAAAAAGCAGAAGTTCTCCACGTCCGATCATTCTATCTGTCAGCTCCTTCACATTCTCTACTCCTCCAGCAGGCTTCGGAACGGAAATCCGTGCAGGCGCCATGGCTTGGAGCCTCCGAAATACCGGACAGGTCCGGTCTTGCCCTCCACGGGTCCGATCCTCAGCCGGGGTTCTTCGCCGGCCGGATACACGATCGCTTCCTCCCCCTGTTTCAGCGGAAGCACAAGCGTTTCCCGGCTGTCCGCCAGCTCCACGGCATGGCGCGCGTTCTCTCCGGCCTGCCTCCAATACACCGTACCCGTCCAGCCCGTCCGGATTTCACACGGTTCCCCCGCCAGGCTCTTGACCCGTACGAAAGCCGTGGCCCCGCCGCGGCGGACGGCGCTGACGAGGAAGGCGCCTTCGGCGCGCAGGTCGTGGAAGAAGGCCTCCTTCCACTCTTCCGGGACCGCAGGGAAGATCCGGATCGTGCCTCCCCAGCTCTGCAGTAGCATATCGTGCAGCGATTCGGCCCCGGCCAGAGGCGTTTCGATGACAGGCCCGGCTTCTCTGTACATCGTGTTCGGCTTGACGATGCCCAGAAGGGTATGCAGCAGGCGCAGGGCCGTGTCCCCCCAGCCCAGCGTGGCGGCGATCGAAGCCGCCCCGGTAAAGCTGAAGCCGCGCAGGTCGCCTTCGCTGTCCAGCCAGTGCCGGAGGGAACGGGCGATCAGCTCCCGTTCTTCTTCCCGGTCCGGGCTGGCCAGATGCAGCGGAAAAACCGCCAGCAGGTGGCTGAAGTGCCTGTGCCCGAAGGCAAGGGGAACTCCGCGGCCGACCATATAGCCGCTTTCGTCCACCGGCAGCGGCGTCAGGTTGTCCAGCACTTCGCGCCATCTGCCGGCGAGGGGGTCGCCGCACCCGAGCCTGGCGTTTATGGCAAGCAGCGTCTCGCACCCCCAGCGGAGCAGAGCCAGGTCGTAGTGGCAGTCGCTGACGGTCAGCCGCTTGAACGAGCCGTATTCCGGCGAGATCGTCGGAGGCAGGTGCAGTTTCCCGTCCGCGCCCGTCTCCAGCAGATGCAGATAGTAATTGACGCTTCCGCGGAGAACGGGATACAGGATGTCCTCCAGCATCCGGTCGTCCATCGAATAGCGGTACTGCCGCCAGAGACAGTGGCAGAGCCAGGCCAAGTTCCCGGTCTCCTCGCCCACTTCACTGCGCAGGTCAAAGCTGCCGCTTCTTCCCAGCCCGGCTGAGTCGTGACGGTACGGCTGCGGAACATTGTCTCTCAGATGTTCTCTGTTGTCCGCTACCGCTTTGACCATCGACTCTCCAATCGCGAGACGGTTGGACGCGTACACCGGGGAATAACTCATCTGGACGTTCATGTTGAACCAGTTCCCGGCCCAGGGAGTCGGCGCGAGCCACGGACCCTGATTGTCCAGCAGGGCACTGTCACCTCTGGCTGCCGAGGCCAGCTTATACATCTGAATCCAGTAAAAGCTTTCCAGACGCCGGTCGGGGATGGAAACAAAGCTTTGGCGGTAATAGTCGTGCCACCACTTCCGGTGGGCGGCCACCCATTCGCCGAAATCGGCGGACGCCGCTTTCCGGACGGCTTCCGCCGCCTCTTTTCCCGCCTGCCCGGAGCAGCCGTTCCGGACAGAGACGAAGGCAATTCTCCGTCCTTCCGGACGTTCCGTTACGGTCCAGGCGGTGACGCATCCTTCGCCGCCTTCTTTTCCTTCCTTGAAGCGCTGGACCGAACAGGGTATTCCATCCTCCCAAAACGTCTCGTGCCCGGTATCCGGAATGTATTGATTCACGTTGATCCCGTCGGCAAACTTGAGCACTTCGTCCACTTCGGAGTGAGGCACCCATACCAGGCGAGCCTCCTTTTCTTCCTCCGATGTTTCCAATTCGATTGCCATAACCGCTTCTTCGGCGTGCACAAGTGCCCGGACGCGTACTTCGCCGCATGTCGTAGTCATCAGGCCATTGAGCTCAGCGTTCCACAAATCCAGCCGCATCCGCGTCGGATTATAGATCAGGCCCGTCAGCTCCAGATTCATTTCCCCTATCGGCACACGGGGTTTAAAATCTTCGCGGTCCGTACGCGTCGCCGTTACATCGGTCCGGCCCATGACAAACCGCAGCGTCCGCCGCTTTTTCACATTTTCCGCTCCGTAGACCATTGCTCCGATCGTTCCGTTGCCAATGAAAGCGCCTTCATCCCAGCTCGTCGGTTTGACGACCCATTCCATATCGTGCTCTGCCATAAAAGCCCGCCAATCGAGATCCAGAAGCGGACGATCCGTTACGGATTGCTTCATGAAGCGTCACTCCTATCCTTTTATCGCTCCGATGAGAGCTCCTTTTACGAAATATTTCTGTAAAAACGGATAAACGAGCAGAATGGGCACCGTTGCGACGATAATGGTCGCGTACTTCAGCGTGACGGTAAGCATAGCCACGTCGCCTTCGGATGCGCCCAGATTGGAATTCGCTTCCCCTTGCAGAAGAATTTCCCGCAAAATGAGCTGCAAAGGAAACATGGATCTTTCCTGCAGAAAGATTAGGGCATTAAACCACGCATTCCAGTGACCGACACCGTAATAGAGCAGCATAACGGCAAGAACCGGAAGCGATAGCGGCAGGACGATCCGGAAAAGAATAACGAAATCGTTCGCCCCGTCGATCTTGGCCGATTCTTCGAGCGCATCCGGGATGCCCTCGAATGCCGTTTTCATCAGAATCAGGTTAAACGTGTTGACCGCCGTCGGGATAATGAGCGCCCACAAGGTGTTCGCAAGCCCCACTCCTTTGACCGTCAAATAAAACGGGATCAGCCCTCCGCTGAAAAACATCGTGAACACGATAAACAGCATGATCCGTTTGCGGTAAGCGAGACTTTTGCGGGACAATGCGTAAGCGCCGAGCGAGGTCAGCAAAATATTGATCGCAAGACCCGCGATGACCACGAAAAACGTGTTGGCGTACCCTTTTAAAATCATGGGATTGCGGAAAACATTGGCGTAGGCGTCCAGCGAAAAGCCGACCGGTTTCCACAGAAACCCTTTGTGCGCGAGAAGACTTCCCGCATCGCTGAGCGAGGCGAATACGACATAAACGAGCGGGTAGATCGTTACGATCATGAGCAGGGTCAGAAAAAGCATATTGAAGCCGTCAAACGCCCGTTCGGAGAGAGTCCGTCTGTTCACAAGGCATTCCTTCCTTTCCTACCAGAGACTCGTGCTGTTCAGCTTCCGGCTGATCCAGTTGGAACCGAGAAGCAGCGTGAAGTTCACCGCGGAATTGAATAGACCGACCGCGGAGCTGAAGCTGTAATTAAACTCCTGCAGGCCGACGCGATACACGTAGGATGACACGACGTCCGCGGTATCGAACGTGCTCGGATTGTAGAGGAGAATGATTTTTTCGAAACCGACGTTCATCATACGGCCCAGTTCCAGAATCAGCAGAATGATGATAGTCGGCATAAGTCCCGGAAGCGTCACGTTCAGCATCTGCTTCCAGCGCCCGGCCCCGTCCATTTTGGCCGCCTCGTATTGTTCCTGATCAATCCCGGTCAGTGCGGCCAAATAGATGATCGTTCCCCAGCCGATATGCTGCCAGATGCCCGAGGACACATAAATGGTTCGGAACCACTCCGGTTCCAGCAGGAGCGTCAGGCGTTCACCGCCGAAGAAAGCGATGATATCGTTAATCACTCCGCTGCTGGCCGTGAAATCTTTGATAATGCCGCAGATAACGACAAGGGAAATAAAGTACGGCATATAAGTGACGGTCTGAACCGTCCGCTTAAAGATCGAGTTCCGCACCTCGTTCAGCAGCAGAGCCAGAATGATCGGCGCCGGAAAACCGAAAACAAGTTCGTTCAAGCTGATGAGAACCGTGTTTTTGATCGTTCTCCAAAAATAGGCTCCGGTAAAAAAATTCTCGAAATGGGCAAATCCGACCCATTCGCTTCCCCATATGCCCAGCCTCGGCGAAAAATCCTTAAATGCGATAATCGCACCGTACATGGGAGCATAGTGGAAAACCACGTAGTACAGCAGAACAGGCAGCAGCATTACATACAGAAGTTTATTTCTGCGGATATCGAGCAGGAGGCCGGGCCGGGCTTTTTTCCGGACAGCCGTGTACGTTAAAACCTCCTGATTTATGGCAGCCATGATACAATCCCTCCGTTCGTATCGGCAGCTCCGTCCGGACACATGCACAAAGCACGCGCCAGATCTGATCGGAGGCTGCCGCAAAGCATATGAGATTAGCGCTTGTTGTAGCGATCGAAGGCATCCTGGTAAATCTTCGTCACTTTATCGACTCCCATTTCCTTGATCCGCTTTACATATTCGTCGTATTTCTCAAGAGGTTCTTTGCCCATCACAAACTTGATAAACATTTCTTCCTTGTAGCTGGTGATGGCCGTGTTCAGCTTGGCGATTTCTTTGCTTTCCTCTACGGTAGGCGTAAGAAACTGCGGCATGACGTGCTTTGCGGCATCGGTTTCCGACCATATTTTCAGAGCCTCGTCCTGCTGTTTGAACGTATTGAAGTTTTTCCGGCTGTCTCCGAGATAGGGCCCGTTCGGTTTCGTATACTGGGAAATCATCTGCTGGAGAGTGTATTTTCCGTCCTTCGCTATTTTATCGGTGAACTTGGGAGTGCCGTTCTCAACGCTGTAGCTCTCCCCTTCCGTACCGAAGTTGAAAAGCAGGCTGCCCTTCTCGCCGTAAGCGTAATCCAGCCACCTCACGGCCAGTTCCGGATTAGCGGCGGCGTCCGTAACCGCTTTGCTGGCCGCCGGATTATACTTGAAATCCCGCTGGCCGATGAACGGCCTCTCCCCTTTGGTCAATGTCGGATACGGAGCGGCGACGAGCTGGAAATTCGGGTTCTTTTTCTTCCCCGTTTCCATCCATCGTCCCATTCCTCCGCTGAGGAGGTGAACCGTCGCTCCGGTGCTGTCGTTCAGCATTTTCGTATCCAGGGATTTGGAATCCGTGTTGAGGGCGAAATCTTTATCGATCAGCCCTTCCGCATACCACTTGCGCAGAAGAGTCAGCGCGTCTTTGAACTGGGGATCGACCGGCCCGTACCTGACTTTTCCCTGGTCGTCGATATAATAGCGGTTTGCCGTTTTATAAGCGCCGATGAAAGCGTCCTGGATATTAAACTCGTTCTGATACAAGGCGGAAAACGGCGAGGCGGCACCCTTGCGCTCTTTAAACGCTTTCAAAACGGTGTACCACTCATCGATCGTCGCCGGAATGTCCAATTTCAATTCGTCCAGCCAGTCCTTACGGATCATGGGTCCCCGGAATACAAGTCCGTTCTCCGGACGGATCATCGGAAACACGTAATAATTCCCGCTGTCCGTCTTGATCATTTTGTCCAGCTCTTTGTCTTTTTCCAGCAGCTTTTTCAAGTTCGGGGCATACTTGTCGATGTACGAATTGAGCGGAATAATTACCTTATCGGCGATAGCTTTCTCCGGTCCGCCCGGGTACGATCCGCTGCCGCCGCTCCAGTTGTACTCGATCACATCGGGCAAATTGTTGGATGCGATCAGAAGATTGAACTGGTCTTTGGACTGTCCGTCGGCCGGATGCGTGTACTTGACTTTGATGCCCGTTTCTTTCTCAAGCTGTTTGCCGAACGGTGAGTCCGCCAGATTCGTTACGAACGCGGAAAGGTTCGTGTCCATGGGCTCCCACGAAGTTAGCGTTTCTTCCGCATGAATCGGATATTTGCCGGGTTCCGAGTCCATCCCGGATTCCTTGCCTTCCTTTCCTCCTCTTCCTCCGGCCGAACAAGCCGCCAGCATAACCGACGCCGCAAGAACGACGATGACGCCCGAGCGGGTGTTTCTGATCCCCGAATGTCTGACCATGTAAACCCTCCTCTACAAAATCACGGATGCACGGCTGCGTCGCACATCTCAGTGTCAGTATGACCTGCCGTTATCCCCAAAAGATATCTTCAAAAGCCGGAATGATTCATCAATTTGCCGAAAAACGTCCTGCACGGCAGGCTCCAAAAACCGCAGTCTCTCTGCAAAAAACATATAAATAACCGGTAACGAATGCGGTGAAGCCTACAAAATCTCTTTGTACTTGCCCGGTGTCACGCCTTCGAATTTTTTGAAAATCCGGTTGAAGGTATTAATATCGGAATAGCCGACTTTCCGGGCGATTTCGATGATCGGATCGCTTGACTGCGACAGCAGTTTCTTGGCTTCCGCGAGACGGATTTTCTGGATCACGTCCAGCAGCGCTTCGCCCGTCTGCGCTTTAAACTGTTTGGATAAATAGGAAGGCGTGAGACCGAACGCTTCTCCGATCATCGTAATGTTCAGATTTTCCGAGCTGTAATTGTGCCGTACGTATTCCATTACCTGCCGGCTGAGCTGGTCATGCTCCGGTTTACGGCTTTCCTGGATAAATCCGCATACGCGCGAGAGCACCTCCCGCATGCCGGCGGTCATTTCCTTGAGCGTCTCCGAGCCGGCCAGCCGTTCGGCCGGATTCAGTTCACGGATCAGTTCCCGTTTGCCGGGCAGTCCGATTTCATCGAGCGCTTTGAGCAGCGTACCGACCAGATCGAACAGAAGACAGCGGCTTAGCGGCACGGACAGCGTTTTCCGAACCACATTAAGCTCGATAACCTCCTCCACGAGAGCGTTCGCCTGCACGAAGTCCCCCGCTTTCACGAAGTTGATCAGTCTGCTGCTCCACATGCATCGGATACGAATAGAAAGCCGCCTCGCCGGACTCGTCTCTACCGGGCAGATCACCGTATGCGATCATTTCTCCGCTTCCCATGACAATCCGGTACTCCATGGCCCCCAGCGCTTCCTGATAAGCGAGCGGAATGCCCGCAATCCCGGCATGGATTCCGCTGATCGCGATCGTTAGCCGGACCTGAAAATGGTCCGCAAGAAACGTTCTCACCTGCCCGGCGAGCCGCCCGATTTCTTCCGTGCCGGCCTCCGGTCCGATATTCAGAATGCAGGCCTGCACATCATCTATGCCGGTCGTGACCGCGCGACAGCTTCCGGCCGCCGCCGCTTCTTCCGCCACGTTCATCAGGAGAAAATGAATCTGCCGGATCTTCTTGGCGTTGTTTCCGCCGGACTCGTCCCATTTTCCGAATTGGTCGATCCGGAACAGCAGGACGGCGTAGTTCTCATACTGGAATCCGATCTCGTGAGCCGCCAGCGATTCGTGAACCGGGACATTCGGATCGAGCCTGCCTTTAAGCAGCCCCTGCAGAAAATGGGACCGGATCGCATCGCGATGCTGCATCAGTCTGCGGCTGACAATCTCCTTTTCGGCGAAAGCGTTGTTCAGCGCGTTTTGAACAAAACCGTATTCATTGGAACCTTCATCGAACGCCACGCCGGATTGCACGGATAGATTGCGGATCAGGCCATGAATGGGGCTGTAGTTCTTTTTCAGAAACAGGAACGTCAAAATCCCCCCGACCAGCAGGCTCAAAAACAAATTCACAAAGATAAGAATCGACATATGCTTCATTTTCTCGTTATAAATGTCCGCCGGCATCATCGACACGTACTTCCAGCCGGTCTGCTCCGATGTCGTATAAGACACGGCCATTTTCCCGCCGGACGATTCTTTATAGATCAGCCCGCTTTTGCCCGAAAGCTCCCCGTAAGCCGGAAAGTCGGTTCTGGGGCCGGGACCGGAGGAGGCCAGCAGACGGTTCTTCTGATCCAGCACGGCGACGGAAGCGTGATTAACGGACGAGAGATTCGCGAGAAGCTTGGAATCTTTAATCACAAAAAGAATAACTCCGCCCGGCAGATCCGGGTTGTCCAGAATAATCGATTTGGCGTACAAGACGGCGCTGGCAGTACCGCCGTTTTCCATAAGCGTCACAGGCGCGTACTCCTGGATAAATCTTTTATCGAAAAAAGATTTCCATTCGCCGTAGCCCGTCCTTTCGTTTTCCCGTAAAATCTCATACAGAGCACGGCTGTCCGTCCGTTCGCGGGAAGAGATGACCGTATCGCTGTTTTTGTAATACACATAAATCTGATCGATAAAGTCGTTGGCCACCTTGTACACGCCGAGATCGCCCGCAATACCGATCAGTTCGTAGTGATCGTTGTCCGTCAAAGGGCTGCCCGCATGAATAAAACCCGCAAGCCGCTTGTTGAGCGCCATTTCGACGCTGAGCCTTTCGATGCCCTTCAAATGATTGTCGATCGCCTGCTCCATCTGCCGGATTACGGCCTCGTTGGACCGGTTTACTTCCGTCTCGACCACATTCCACGTCACCATATAAATAATGCCGTTGATCAGAACGGGAACAAGCAGCACGGTCAGGTAAGAAATGAGCCAGGTTACGATAACGCTGCGCCGGTTGAAACGAATTTTCTTCATGCTGTACACTTCTCCACCACCTCGTCATGTAAACGCTTTATTTGCTATTATACCGAAAAGCCCGGCCGCTAAGAGGAGTGAAAACCGTGCTTATTTTAAGATTTTTTTGTAAAGGTGCATAAAAAAAGCCAGTGTTCTCAGCGGAACAAGCTGGCTTTAGGACAGCAATCGCATGACTGCGATGCGGTCGTATTATTTTTTGACGGCAGCAATCATAAACCGCTTCGAGTTCGTTCGGATTCCTTTGCCCGTGCGGTTCTTTTCGCAAAACTCGCGCAGAATGGTGCGGTCGTTTTCCTGTTCGCCGAAACCGGGAATAATGGGCGTCATTTGCAGTAAATAGTCCAGATCCTCATACGAGGGATAGTATTCAGCCGCATCATATTCGTTGTAGCGGATGTCGCTGAAACCGACTTCTTCAAGTTCCGAAAGAACACGTTCCCGCAAATCCGCTGCGTTCGTCTCCAGACCCTGGCCTCTGCCGAAAGCCTGCTTCAGGTTCAGCTTGTCGTGCGGACTCACCTGCTGTGTCAGAAATAAACCGTCCTGGACCAGAACGCGCGCGGTTTCTTGTGCCGAATAAAAGGATTGGCGGCAGGAAACGAGGTTAAAAAACCCGTCCGGGAAAGCAATTGCCTCCGCTTCCATGTGCAGGAAGCGCACATTTGACTTCCCGGCTTTATGCCGGTTCATGTCCGCCGTGCGGATCATGGCTTGGGAATGATCAATCCCTATCAGGAGCAGGGCGGAATCCGTTATGGTCAGAAGCCGCTCCCCGCCTCCCGTACCGATATCGAGAAGAAGGTCAGACTTCCGGCATCTGTGTGCCACCTCTCCGAAAAAATCCCATCTTTTTCCTTCCGTCGTAACTTGGATATGGCTAAAGTCCCAGCCGTTGACAGCACCGGTTTTTTCGTAAAATTGTTTGTCTTCCATTGGATTCATCTTGTTCTCCACCTTTTAAATGAGCTGTCGGTTTACGATTTTCCGTTCCGTTTAGCCGTGTTTGTGTCCGAAAGGACAGACTGCCCCCTCGGCAGCCGGTACGCGTTTTACCCGGCCCGAAACACATCTACTTCGAACAATACGGAAGATCAACCCGCTCACCTCATTTCAAAAGTTAACCCCATTTTAAAAGGATTCCCTGCCGGAATCAACCGGAGTTGATGCAGCTCATCTTCATGACGCCAGTCTTACGACCAGAATACCGGCCAAAGCCAGAAGCATGCCGCAAGCTTCCCTTCGGGAAATGTTCTCTTTAAGGTAAAACTGCGCGTACAGCAGAACCAGCACGACGTTCATCGCGGAGATGGCGGATACGATCCCCGTCACCCCTCCCCGGAACGCGGGGATGATAAACAGCATGCCGGCCAGATTCGTAATGCCCACGGTCATCCCCCAGAGCACGGTCCGTTTCATCGACCAGACCGGAGACGCCGTTCTGACCGGACCGCCCTGATCTTGCTGCGGCCGGTGGCCTTCTCCGCTGCCGGGGGAACTTCCCGATTCGCTAGAGTGCCCGGAAATCCGGGCTTGCTGCGCATACGGGCCTTCCCCGGTCTCCCGTTCGCGCGGGGTTTCGTGCACCGTCCCTGCGGCGGTGATTTTCAGCCCCTTCTCCGCAGGAGACTTCAACCGGGAGAGCAGGTACATGCACGCGAACAGGATAGTACCCGTGCCGTACATGACGGTTAATACAGGCAGGGTGTTCGCTGCCGACAAGGTCGCCTGCTTGGACGATAAATCGGTGAAGCCGAAAAACAGCATCGTGAGCAGGCCCCACTGGATGCCTTGCAGCTGCCCAAGCTTCAGATCCTGTGAATACCGGATGACGAGCAGGCCGAGAATGACGATGCAAAAGCCTGCCAGCTGCACGAATCCGAGCGCTTCCCCCCACAGAAAATAAGCGAGAGTCGCCACGACGACCGGAGGCAGACCCGTAAACAGCGCGATCAAGGAAGCTCGTCCGACTGAATAGCCTTTATACATAGACGCATTCGCAATAAAGGAAAACAGTCCCATGGGGACTCCGAACCACACGCCTTGACTCCATGTCTGGTTAACAAACAAGTTAACGACAAATGAGATCAGCGCCCCCGACAAATAAACGCCGAAAAGAAGCACGTTCCGGTCGGTACGGCGCTGGGAAGTCCATTGGTACAAAATTCCGCGCAGCCCGAAAGAGACTGCGGCAAGTAAAGCATACATAAACCACATCGTTCGTTTCCTCCGCTCTGTACAATCCATCATGATGTAATGTCTATCATCTTTATAGACATAATAGCCTTTCGCACCGCCCGTTGTATACCCGGTCACGGATTTGCTTTGCCGGCATCCGTGGTTTTCAGGTCACGCCGGACATGATTTTCACAGATTAGCGGCCGGTCTTGTTGTGCAAAAGTTTCATAAAACGGGACCGTATTTCGTTATCTTGCGGTTTCATTCCGGAACCGGTACGCAAATGTTCTTCCGGAGGTATACTGTTTTCAGACCGCCTAAGCGGACAGCCATAGCGCTGTTACCCGTCATTATCCGAAAGAAAGGACTGTTCTGCCATGAAAAATCATTCCGCTGATTTTGACCCCTGCCGGACCTTTTTACAGGCGAGGGCAAAAGGTTCGCTTATTCCGGCATCGCCGGAACCGGGCCGTACCGGACCTGCCCTACGCTTCATATTCGCAACGAACGCGGGTGGCGGCTTATGTACAGGAGGAGGGTGCCCGTCATGCGGGATAACATAGCGAAGCGTATCGCGGGGTTGGATTGGGGCTTCATCCGGCAGTCTTTGGATGAGCACGGATATGCGAAGCTGCCTCCTATGCTCGATTCCTCGCAGTGCGGGGAGCTTATCGGCGGTTACGGTGATGAGCCGCTTTACCGAAGCACGATTCATATGGCACGGTACCGTTTCGGGCTGGGCGAGTACAAATATTACCGGGCTCCCCTTCCGTCCGTCATTCAGGAGATGCGCGAAGGGTTTTATCCTGCGCTTGCGGATACGGCCAACTCCTGGCTGAAGCTGCTGAACAAAGAAGCTGTTTATCCAGGTACGTTATCCGAATTTTTGGAACAGTGCCGCCTGGAGGAACAGACACGCCCTACCCCGCTCATTCTGAAATATGAAGCCGGAGGCTACAACTGCCTGCATCAGGATGTATACGGAAGCGTGTTTTTCCCCTTTCAGATCGTTTTTGCTTTAAATCAGAAAGAAGAGGACTACACGGGCGGAGAATTCCTGCTGGTGGAACAGCGGCCCCGTGCCCAAAGCAGAGGGCATGTCCTTACGCTAGAACGCGGCGAAGGATTGATTTTCCCGACCACTCACCGACCCGTGCCGGGTTCCAGGGGATACTACAAGACTACGCTCCGGCACGGCGTAAGCACCGTAACGGCGGGCACACGCTACAGTCTGGGCCTTGTTTTTCACGACGCCAAGTAACTGCCGCTACTCATGCCCGGGAGGCAGGAAACTATAGTTCACTCATGCGAAAAGCGCCGCTTTGAGGTATACTGGATAAATCTACATAGAGGAAGGACTGAACGATGCGCAGATATCAATACTTTAACCTGCCGAAGATAAGCTTAAATTAAATGGAGGTAAAGCTATTGGTGAAAGATAAGCTGATATCGGAAAGACTCCTGCTGCGGACTATGACGGAAACTGACGCTCCCCGACTGTTCCAGATCTGGTCTTCTCCCGATGTGACGAAATTTATGAATATCGAGCCGTTCACAGAGATTAAACAGGCAGCGGATATGATTGATTTTCTGAACGGTCTGGCGCGGGAAAACAAGGCGGTCCGCTATGCGGTCACCGACCGGCAATCGGGTGCGATTATAGGTTCATGCGGGTTTAATGAGCTCGATTACGAACAACGGAGAGCGGAAATCGGCTACGATCTGGATCGTGCTTTCTGGGGAAAAGAATATGCACCCGAGGCGATCGGATGCCTGCTCGCTTATGCGTTTGATGAACTCGAAATGGACCGGATCGATGCTAAAGTCGAGCCCGAAAACGTCAATTCTATCAAAGTTTTAGGGAAACTGCGGTTTACTTTCGCCGGAACGCTCAGGCGTGAAGAAGACGCCGAGTCCGCCCCTTCTGCACCGCTTTTAAACCTGTATACCAGAAGCCGGGAAGACTGACTCGCCATCGCCCCGGCAACGCAGCAAAAGCTGCCGCACATTTGCGGCAGCTTTTTGGCGCTTCGTCTTACTTCTCGTATCTTGTAACTTTGAGCCAACCGGCAGTCTGTAGCAGCATCCGTACGATCTGCCGGGACCGGCTCACGGCTAGTTCACGACAAGTTCGGGTTTGTTAGCCGGATTTTCCCGGCTGTTAAACTGGATCGTACGGTCCTGGTCGGACACGCCTTCCACGATCAGCGTGACGATGCCGTCGGAGAGCTGGTCCTTGACGAAAGACGTGACATCCAGTTCATAGTACGTCAAGTTGCTTCCGACCTGGATGGTGGACAAAGCTCCTGTGGTGGCGGCAGGCGCGTTGTTCCAGGTAAGCCCCGTCTCCGTCCAGCCGTCGGCGGCCGCTCCCGACACCTTGACTTGGACGTTCGAACCGTCCTGCGTGTTGCCGCCGAACAGGCGGAGCTTCGCGGAATTCACGGCAGACAGACCGCTGACGTCGAATTTGAGGTAAGCTTTCCGGGTGTAGCCCGCGGCCGTGCCGTCTTTGACGTACAGCGTCGGGGCTGTACCGTAATTGGTCCCGGCGCCCGAACCGTCAAGCACGTAGGCGTCGGCTGCCGGCGCTTTGACTCCTGCCGGAGGCGTTACCGTAACGCCGGCGCCGTTGTAAGCTCCGATATTCGGTGCGGCCGTTGCGGAAACGGCTCCGCCGAAATAATCTTTGCCGCCGTTGTCTGCGATAAGCTTGCCGGCGTTCAGCGCCGGGGAACCCGCCTTCAGGCGGTAGGCTGCCGCCGTGGCCAGACCGGTGCCCGCACCGCCGGGGTTTACAAACGCCGGATCGGCCGTCCGTTTACCGGGATCGGAAGGTTCATTCGCCGAATGGGTTCCGCTGGCTTCAAAGAAAATATTGTTGCTGAAAGAGGTCTGGCCCCAATTGGCCGATGTTCCCCAATTCGTCGCTACGGACGGATTCGCATTGTAGAAAATATTGTTCATAAACTGGTAGCCGGTTTTCGTGGCATCGTTGCCGCCGATTACCTTGTGCGCGGCGCCGTTGTAGTAAAAGACATTGTTGTAGATCGAAGCCGGAGTCGCCTCGTTCGCATTAAAATGACGGATAATGGTGCCTTCATTCTGGCTGATATGATAGCGCATCACATCGTTCTTGTTCGTTCCCATCATCAGCACATGTCCCATCGGATTATCGTGGCTGTAATTGTACTGGTAGGTCGTATTTTCCAGATACAAATCGAAGTCCCACGCGCAGCCGTCCTGATTGGACGCCGGTCCGCCGAACGCTTCGTTATACTGCAGCACGGTGTTTTTGGCGACGGCCAGCCAGATGGCGGCAATCGCATTGGTAGAGGCGACTCGCGTACCGAAACGGTTTGCCACGTTATATTCAACGAGAGCCCCGTCCGTGTCCCGCAGAATGATGCTGTCTCCGCCGACATCTTCCAGATTGTTATGACCGATATAGACGTTCGTATTCCAGTTGCCGTACGTGCGTGTGCTCGTCGTGCTGAAGCTGTCGTCGTTCACATAGTTGCTGTGGGCCGCAGCCCGGATTCCGACGCGGTCCACTTTGCGGATGGTATTGTTTTCGATGCGGACATCGTTGAATCTGGCATAAGTGCGGGTAGAAGTCGCCGCGGTGCCTTGAATGACCGTAATAATACCGCCGTTTTCCTTCGGTCCCGCGTTATTGCTGCCGTCCACATCATGAACGTCATTGTTGCGGATGTAGATGTGATTATAGACCCGATCGCTTTCGTTGGCGTCGATGACGACGAAAATTCCGGCCCGGAGGGCGGCGGAGTCATTATTTTCCACGGCAAAATTGTCATCGTTCGTGACTTCCAGGTTGTTGATTTCCCAGTACTCCTGATTGCGCAAAAATACGGTTCCGGTATTGTACGTTTTCGTACTGTTGTAAACGGTCTGGTTAAAGCTGCTGCCGCCGCCGTTTATAACCGGTTTGCTTCCGCTCCCGTATTTGTCGATCACGATCGGGCTTCCGTTCGTACCCGAACCTTTGGGCCAAAGCTGGCCGTTCCAGATACCGCCGGATTTAAACAAAATCTGATCTCCCGGCTGAAACGTCGTGGCATTCACCTTGGCTAACGTCTTCCAGGCCTGCGCCTGGGAAGTTCCGCTGTTGGCATCGTTACCGGCCGCCGAATCCACGTAGTAAGCCGTCCCGGCCGCATAAACCGGCTCCACTCCATAGAAAGCGTTTACAAAAAGCGATAAAAATAAAACGGCTGCCGTCCAGGCACTAATGCTGCTGGAGATTTTCTTCATGATGACTTGCCTCCTTTTCGTAATGTGCGATAGCTTCGCCTCTTCACTTTACAAAAAATTCCTCTCCCCCCAACAGGCACGATTTTGACTTTCCTGTGCAGCCTTTTTACTTTATGACGCTTGTATTTCCTTCCGGTGACAGCGGCTTTGTGACGATTATTTCGGTCCGGGATATGCGCGAGGCAAGTTCAACGGCATATCTCTCTTCCGTAAAAAGGATCCGTACGCGCTCTTTCACATCTTCGAAAGGCTCGTATTCCGCCTTTCCCCGTTCCGCGCACCGGATGACATACAACCGGTCCCCCTCCCCGATCACTCCGCTCAGCCCGCCCGGTTGAAGCCCTTCCGCCGCTTGAAGCAGCGCCGGATACTTCTCCGCGTCCGCCTTGCGCTGTTCCGGCTCGAACCACCGCACTTCCGCCGTTAGACCGCTGTCAGCCTGCCCGGCCAGGTTTTCGAAAGCTTCTCCCGCCTTAAGTCCGGCCGCCGCTTCGTTCAGCTTCGCTGCACCGCTTTCGCTGTTTTCCGCCGATAAGAGCTCCAGGCGGATCCGGGACGGACGCATGAACCGCTCGTCCTTCATGCGTTCATACGCGGCCCGCAGCTCGGCGTCACCGGCGGCAAAATCTTGTCCGGCCAGCGCCTCTTTCAGCCGAATCTGCAGATTCGACTGCTCGTACCGGTAGAACCCGGCCGGATCGTAAACGAGCGGGCCGTAGACGGGTTCGCCGCGGCCGGCCGCGGTTTTACGCCTGGCGTTCTCCCGCTCCCAGCGCTTTTCGAAGTCGCCGAAACCGAGGCCGCCGGCCGCCACACCTTTTTCCCTCGCCCACAGCTGCTCGGTTTTGAGCTCCTTCACCCGTTCAAGGGTCTTCGCGTCCAGTTCTTCCGGTTTAACCGTGCTTCTCAGCATGTCGCGGACCAGGGCAAACTCGCCGTACTGGACAGGCTCGTTTCCGATAGAAGCGACGACGGCATACGGCTCCGCCGAAGAAGACGTATAGTGCGTAAATCCTGCCGCCGCAGCCCCTGCCGCCAAAACGAAAGCCGACACGATCATAATACGGGCGAACCGTTTTTTCTTCCCTCGCGGGTTCTGTATGGGCTTTCTTTTAGTGCTCATCATGACCCCCTCCTTCCATGATTCAGCTTTGCTTTTCCCTATCTTAAAAAAGGCCGTGCCGGTTTGCCAGGAACTTCATTGACTTTTTAACGCTAAAATGTGAACGATTTTTACTTTTTTCCCTATAGGTTCCCATAATCCGGCAAAATAACTTCGCCTCTATAGCCCGGTTGAGTCATGTTATTTTTCACATTCATGGATATAATTGGTTTACGGAATTCCGGAACTACACAAGAGGAGGAAGAAAGACATTCATGAAAACACGTAAATATCATTTGTGGGTAGGGTTGATCGCGTCGATATTTATTTTTGTGGAAGCGCTAACAGGCATTCTTCTGGTCCACACAAGCTCCATGGGTTTCAACAAGCAGGTACAAACCTACGAAGCCCCCGCGGCTTCGAGCTCCGGTCAGCAGCCATTGAATGTGGCCGAAGCCGTTTTGAAAGCGAGCCAATCCGGCGCCTTTGATCTCTCGCAGGCCCGGCTCGTCATGAACCATACGCTTGGAGACGGGCATCACGGAACGGCGGGAGATTACAAAGTCCGGCTGCGCGACGACGATCAGACCCTCTATGTCATCGATCTGTACGGGAATGTGATTCGCAAGGAAGTAAACAATGTCAACAATTTCGTCCGGGACCTCCACTTCGGCGAGCTGTACGGAAAAGATATTACGTGGTTCGTCGATATCGCGGCCATTTCCATTATGTTTCTGACCGCCACCGGCATTGTCCTTTCCATTCGTGTTCTGAAAGCGGGGTCGATACGCAAAAACAAGCGCAAAAAGGCGGAAGCCGCAGGCTAGATCTGAACTTATAGAGGAGGTACGGATAATGTCCACGATTCTCGATACGATCGGCAACTCCCCTCTCATACGGTTAAACCGGCTGGTGGAGTCTGCGGATTCGGAAATTTATTTGAAAATGGAGCGGACCAATCCCGGCGGCAGCATTAAGGACCGTCCCGCGCTCTACATTATCGAGGAAGCGGAAAGAAGAGGCTGGCTCAAACCCGGCGGCACGCTCATCGAATCGTCTTCGGGTAATTTCGGGATCTCGCTGGCCATGATCGGTGCGGCCAAAGGGTACCGCATCATCGTGCTGGTGGACCCGAAAACGACTCCCGTCAATCTGGCCATGATGAAAGCGTACGGTGCGGAAGTGATCGTGGTCACCGAACAGGATGACAGCGGGTCTTACCACAAGACACGGATCGCGCTGGCCAACAAGCTGCACCGGGAAATTCCCGGCTCGTTCCGGCCGGACCAGTGCTTTAACCCTTGGAACGGGGAAGCTCATTATGTTCAGACGGCGAAGGAACTGATGGACCAAAGCGGCCACCGGATCGATGCCGTTATCGTCACCGTCAGCACAGGCGGACAGATCGGAGGCCTCTCGCGCTACATCAAGGAATACGCCCCGCATGTGAAAGTGATTGCGGTCGATGCGGTCGGCTCGACCATTTTCGGAGGCAAAGCGCACGCCTATCTGCTGCCGGGCATGGGCCTGAGCTGGACGCCGACCAATGTAGACGATTTGCGGCGCATCGACGAAGTTTACAAAGTTCCCGATGAGGATGCGTTCCTCATGTGCCGGATGCTTGCCAAGCACGAAGGCATTTTGGGCGGCGGCTCGACGGGAGCGGGAATGGTCGCGGCCTGGAAGCTCGCACAGCTTATGGGCAGCGGCAAAAGGATCGTGTGCGTTGCTTCCGACAACGGAGAACGCTATCTGCCGACTATTTATAATGACGATTGGCTTCAGGAACGCGGAATTTTAACGGATATCGGCCTGCAGGAAATGAAAGTCCGTGTCCGCCAGCTGCCGCCCTACAGCAGAAATCCTCCCGAAACGGCCAACTACAAACCCGAGCTGGCCGAGCAGTCGGATTCCCCCAGCCGCTTGATTTCAAGGGAGCTGTTCCGGCATGGATAACCCGTATTCCTTCCGGGCTCTGCAAGTATATGCGGTTACGATTCTCTTTTACTGCATTGTCTACATGGTGCTGATGATTCTTCCCTTTTATGCCATCACGGCCGGCGCCGGCGAAATGGAAATCGGTCTTATCATGGGGACGACGATGTTCGCTTCCATGATCTGCAGACCTCTGGCCGGAAGCGTTATCGACCGGTATGGAACCCGGAAAGTATTTGTGCTCGCCCTGCTTCTTTTTACCGTTTCTTTAGCAGGCTATTTCATTCCGAATTTGTGGCTGTTCGGTCTGGTCCGTGCCGTTCAAGGCATCGTAGCCGCTTTCTTCTCCACGGCCATGGAGATCATTACGATGGACCTGCTTTCCGAGAAAATGAGAGCGCAGGGCTTGTCCCTTTATTCCCTCGCGACCATGATTCCTTCCACCTTCGGACCGACCATCGCCCTGCTTCTGAAAGACTGGCTGCCGATGACTATGATTTTCGGTTCGTTGTTTATGATGAGTGCGGGAATTTTCCTGTTCGGGCTTTCGCTTTCCAGACAGATGAAGCCGGCACCTGGTGTTCCTGCGGCAGAAGCGGCGGATGATCCGGCAGCGGCGGGTCCTCTTTCCCGAAAAGGCGTATGGAAAAGCCGAGCTCTGCTTCTCTCTTCCGCCGTTATGCTTCTTGCCTCGGTCGCCAACGGCGCCATTTTCACCTTTCTGCCCCTGTATCTGGAGAAACAAGGATTAAAATTCGCGGAGCTGTATTTCCTGATCCAGACGCTCGTGCTGGTCTTGACCCGGTTCGCGGGCCGGAAATATATTCCTTCCGACGGCAGCTTTCCCGGGAGGATTCTGTTCCCCGCTCTCGCTTTAGCCTGTCTGGGCTCGCTGATTCTGGGAACCAGCCTGTCACCTGCCGCGCTGTCGGCCGCCGCTGTTTTTAACGGCATTGCGTTCGCTCTGCTGTACCCGTCGCTGCTGACCTACGTGTCCTTCTCCGTGCCGCATTTTGCGCGCGGACTGTTGATCGGTCTTTTTATAGGCGCCGCCGATCTCGGATTTTCGCTGGGTGCTTTAGCCATGGGGCCTGTCGCGTATTCCTTCTCGTTTCCGGTCATGTTTATTACGGGAGGCGCCCTTTGTTTCGTGGCCGGTTTAGCGGGCTTAGGCTTTCGCGCGCGGCGAAAGGAGAAGGGAAAGAAGACGACGGCGGCAGGTTTGTAGATGCTGCTTTTATCCCGCTTCGGCTGAATTCGTACGACAAATCGCGTATATTGTCTAGTTTATTCCTCTCCGCCCCGTGTCCAAGTAATTAGGGAGAGGAGCTGATGAGATTGAATACGTATAAAGAGACAAACAACCATGCTTATTTCATAGGAGGCGGCATCGCCTCTCTGGCGGGAGCCGTCTTTCTGATCCGGGACGGCGGCTGGACGGGCGAACGGATTCATATCCTGGAAGACCGCCCGGTAAACGGGGGTTCGCTGGACGGAAGCGGGAACGAAGAACAGGGCTACGTGATCCGGGGCGGCCGGATGCTGAACGAACCGACCTACGAATGCACGTGGGAGCTGCTGGATTCCATTCCTTCGATCGATTCGCCCGGCAAAACCGTCAAAGACGATATCTACGCCTTTACGGAAAAATATCCGACCCACGCACAAGCGCGCCTCGTGGATAAGGACCGGAATATCGTCGATGTGGAGCATATGCTCTTTTCCAATAAAGATCGTCTTGCTATCGGCAAGCTGCTTGTCACACCGGAAGATCGTCTCGGCAAGCAAAAAATTAACGAATGGTTCGAGCCCGAATTTTTCGAAACGAATTTCTGGTTTATGTGGGCGACGATGTTCGCTTTTCAACCATGGCACAGCCTGGCGGAGTTCAGAAGATATATGATCCGGTTTATGCATGAGTTTCCACGCATCCATACTCTAGCCGGTGTCGCCCGCACGCCTTACAATCAATTCGATTCGATCGTGCTTCCGATCCAGAAATGGCTGGAAAACCAGGGCGTCCGGTACGAGAGAAATACGCGTGTAACCGATCTGGATTTCATGCCGGATCCCACGGGAAAAAGCCGGGTAACGGCGCACCGCATCCAGGTCGTTAAAGACGGGAATACAGGCTCGATTGAGGTAAAACCGGATGATCTCGTTTTCTTCACAAACGGTTCCATGACGGAAAGCTCGGATCTCGGTTCGATGACCTCCGCACCTGAACTCGGAGGAAAAGGACCTTCGTTCGGGCTGTGGGAAAAAATTGCCGCAAAGCTTCCGGGCTCCGGCAATCCGTCCGCTTTCGACGACAGTATCCCCGAGTCCAAGTGGACATCGTTTACGGTCACGTGCAAGAACCCGATGTTTTTCGACTTTATGGAAAACTTCTCCGGCAACAAAGCGGGAACGGGCGCGCTCGTCACCTTCAAGGATTCCAGCTGGCTGATGTCCGTTGTGCTCGCACACCAGCCGCATTTCCGCAACCAGCCGGAAGATGTGCAGGTGTTTTGGGGCTACGGCCTTTTCCCGGACAAACGGGGGGATTTCGTTCCCAAGAAAATGTCTGAATGTACGGGAGAAGAAATTTTAACGGAACTGCTGTCTCATCTGAAGCTGGCGGAAAAACTGCCGGAAATGCTGGATAGCTCCATCTGCATCCCCTGCATGATGCCGTTCATCACAAGCCAGTTCATGCCTCGTGAAGAGGGGGACCGACCGCAAGTCGTTCCGGACGGCTCCGGTAATTTCGCTTATATCGGGCAATTTACCGAAATACCGGATGATGTCGTGTTTACGGTGGAATATTCCGTCCGAACGGCTCAAACGGCTGTCTATAAGCTGCTCGGCATCGACAAAAAGATTCCCGAGATGTACCACGGGAACCATCATGCCAAGGTGTTGTTCGATTCGCTGGTGACTATGGTCAGATAGCCCTGCTCCGAGAAGCTCCCGTCAACCGGCGGGGGCTTTTTGAGATGCCTGCTACATTTCCCTGCCCCCGCTGACCGGCAGGTAAGTGCCCGTCAAATAAGAACTGTCTTCTCCCGCATACAAAGCAATCACGCGGGCGACCTTGGAGGTGCCGTGCGATATGAACAGAGGTGCCGCATGAAACTAAGACACTTCGCCGGAACGAAGTGTTACGATAGGATACGCAATTCTCCCGCTAATCAGGTAACTGGTAACTTTACCTTGCCTCCTTTAAACCGGACCGCTTCCGGCATAAGAACGATGAAAAACCAGGACAGCGGAACACTGCCTGGTTTTTTGCCGCTGAATAATAACGACTCCCGTTCTCACTCATTCAATACGTCTTTTATCTAAATTTTCAAGACTTTTGAACTCATACCCCTGCTTGCGCGCTTCATCGATAATTTTGTCCAGAGCATCGGTATTGTCCTTTGAAATCGAGTGAAGCAGAATGACAGCGCCCGGATGAAGCTGGGCAACCACTTTATCGAAGGCATATTTCCAGCCTTTCTGATCTCTCACGTCCCAGTCTTTATAAGCGACCGACCAGAATACGTTGGTGTACCCCTGTTGTTTGCTTACCTCCAGAACCCGGTCGCTGAAAATTCCGCGCGGCGGACGCATGAAAGTCATCGTCTGCACACCTGTCAGATTAGCGACGGCATTTTTGACCCGGTCCAGCTCGGTCTTAATTTTCTCATCGGAAATTTGGGACATATCCGGATGACTCCAGGAATGATTCCCGATCAGATGGCCTTCGGCCGTCATCCTTTTAACCAACTCAGGTTTATCCTCGACAAAATGGCCGGTTACGAAAAACGCCGCGGGTACCTGTTTGGCTTTCAAAACATCCAGTATTTTGGTCGTACACCCGTTCTCATACCCGTTGTCGAAGGTGAGATAAAGTTCTTTCTTATCGGAATTCCCCAAAAAAACAGCATCATGTTTCTCCAAAATGCTCTTGAATCCTTCTTCATTAATCGAAGCGGGCTTCCCTTTCTTACTCTTCTTAAATCCGAAATGATAAGGCTTATTCCCCCCGTCGGCTGCCAAGGTATTTAAAGGAAACAGTGTGATGAAAAGGGTGAATAAAGCAAAAACGATCGTAAACCGCTTCATGATTTCCCTCCGTTTTTCATAACTTTGATTCATTTGGTAATATGTCTTTTACCGGAAGGATTCATGCGATTTCATGCTTTGGAACTTTGTGGGACCTGACAAAAAAATACCCGCCGGGACCGGCGGGTATTTTCTCTTAAGTGGAGCGTGTTTCTTATTTGTTGCTCGAAAACGTATCTCCATCCTCGATTTTTCCCGATTGATAGCCTTTATTGAACCAGAATTTTCTTTGTTCGGAAGTGCCGTGCGTAAAACTTTCGGGAACTACGTAGCCGCGCGCTCTTTTCTGAATCGTATCATCCCCGACCGCGCTGGCCGCCGTTAACGCTTCCTCCAGGTCCCCCTCTTCAAGCACGTCCATCCCCTTGGCATGATGCGCCCAGACACCCGCGAAATAATCCGCCTGCAGTTCAAAACGGACGAGATATTTATTAAACTCCGTTTCACTCATCTTTTGACGCAGCGGCATAATCTTGTCGGACGTTCCGAGCAGCGTCTGAACATGGTGTCCGACTTCATGAGCGATGACGTAGGCCATCGCAAAGTCTCCCGGTGCCTTGAATTCCTGCTTAAGTTCGTTATAAAAACTTAGGTCGATATACAGCTTGCGGTCACCCGGACAATAAAACGGTCCCGTTGACGAACCCGCAGACCCGCATGCGGACTGCACTTGGTCCGTGTACAGAACTAGCGTCGGTTTTTCATAAGTGAGACCCCGCTCCTTAAACTGGGCGGTCCAAACGTCTTCCGTATCGGCCAGCACGACCGAGACAAACTGGGAAAGCTCCTTCTCCTGCTGCGTTTCCTCGTACGGCGCGTTTGATCCCTGGCCCGCCCCCGTCAAATTGCCTAACAGATCGCCGGGATTACCTCCGAGCAGGGTCATAAGGAGCACGATAATGATCCCTCCGATACCTCCTCCGACGAGCGTTTTACCGCCGACACCCCTCCGGTCCTCCACATTTGAACTTCCTCTTCTTCCCTGCCATTTCATCGCTTGTCCTCCCCCTGTTGTAAAGAAACAATTCCGGTTAGAATGAATGATTTATATAGGTATATACCCGATCTGCACAGTCAGAAACTCAACGAAAACATCCCACGGGTTTAACTATCCAGTCCTTTCCATAAAAACAAAAAGAACCGCGTATACCGCGGCTCTTTCAACAGAAAGCATAACCTCATTATTTCCAAATTATACGGCGCTTTATCCCTGAGCAGCCGCACTCTCGTCCATATAAATATACTCCCAATGATGACCGTCGATATCGCGGAAGCTCCACGTATACATGAAACCATGATCCACTTTGTCATTCATCGGGCTTCCTCCTACCGCCAGCGCCTTGTTTACAATTTCCTCCACCTGTTCTTTGCTGTCGGCAGACAGCGCCACAATAACTTCTGCACTTCTTCCCGTATCTGCAATTTCCTTGTTTGTAAACGTTTTGAAGAAATTCTCTACCAAAAGCATCACATAAATTGTATCGCTGACAACCATGCAGGTTGCATTTTCGTCCGTAAATTGGGGATTGAATTCATAACCGAGCGCTGTAAAAAACTCAACGGATTTGTCCAAATTTTTAACCGGTAAATTCACAAAAATTTTGTCCGATTTAGTTGCCATGCAGAAATTCCTCCACATCGTCTAATGAATTTTCCGGAAGATCTTTCCGGTTGCTTTTATTGTAGCATGGGTTCCAGGCCGGCATTTCTTTTAAATTGCGCTCTTCGTTTCGGGAGTATATTCAGGATAACCGTCTTAACAAACGATCCTCATCTTGGTTAATCACCGTCATTCATGTCCTCTGTACCGGGAACTGCATGTTCTGAAGCGTTTAGCGATATGTTGCTGTCTCATTCCAATATACGTACATACGTTCACTTTAGAGGTATAATGGGTACATAAGAGGAGGTGCTTCCGATTATGCCAGAACGGCTTCAAATAACGATTAAATTGGAGAGTCCCGCAGCCGATAAATGGCAGGCGATTATCAGCAACGATGCTTCATTCGACGGCGTCTTCTTTTACGGAGTGAAAACGACCGGTATTTTTTGCCGGCCCTCCTGCAAATCCAAAGAACCCAAACGGGAAAACACCTGCGTTTTCCAAAATGCCCAACAAGCACAGGAGGCCCGGTTTCGCCCCTGCAAACGTTGTAAACCGACCGGCAACCGGCTTCCCGATGACGACTGGATCGAGCAAATCGCCCATTACGCGGATCACCATTATAAACAACCGCTGACGCTCAGAAGCTTCGCGGAAATCGGCCACGGCAGCCCTTATCATCTTCAGCGTACGTTCAAACGAGTCAAAGGAATGACACCGTCGGAATATCTACAGCACATTCGCATTGAAAATGCCAAAAGTCTGCTCGGAACTTCATCCTTATCCGTATCCGACATAGGTTCCAAAGTCGGCATCCCGAATACTTCTTATTTTATTACCCTCTTTAAAAAGAAAACCGGATATACGCCGGCGGGCTACCGGCAGTCTCAATGCCGTACTCATAAGATTGAAGGCTGAGTGTCGTTGCGGGAACAAATAGGGTCCGTCATAAAAATTGTTTAAAATTAATCTGAGGAACGGAGATGTTATGAAACTGGAATACGGTTATAAAACGCCCAAAACTCTGCTTAATAAAGGAACGGGGTTCCTTGCCGGATATACCCATTCGCTGAATCCTTATACCGGATGTTCTTTCGGTTGTTCATATTGTTATGTAAGAAAAATGCCTGTCTCTACTTTCCGCGGGGCCGAATGGGGTACTTGGGTGGATATTAAGCAAGATGCGGCCGAACTGCTCCGCAAAGAATTGCGCCGGGCGAAAGCGAAAGGGCCCGTCACGATTTTTATGTCATCAAGCACGGATCCGTATCAGCCTGTCGAATACAAAGAAAGAATCACCCGTTCTCTGCTGGAAGTGATGACCGAAGATCCGCCGGACTTTGTACTGGTGCAAACAAGAAGCCCGTTGGTAACGCGGGACCTGGATCTGTTTCTCCAATTGAAGGACAAAGTTCGAGTAAGCATGACCGTAGAAACCGACTTGGATGAGATACGCAAGCGCTTCTCCCCGGGGGCACCTTCCATACAAGCGCGGCTGAAGGCTCTTGAAACGTTAAAGGAAGCCGGAGTACCCTCGCAAGCTGCGATTGCTCCTCTCCTGCCAAGCAGTGAACGGTTTCCGGACCTGTTAAAACCGGTCGTGAACCGGGTTTGTGTGGACGATTATTTTATGGGGGACGGCAGCGGCGGGAAAAGAACCGGGAGTTTGAAAATGGAGAACATCTATATGGAGCTAGGATTGGAAAAGTGGTATCATCCGCATGCTTACCGGATTGTAGTAGAACGCTTGAAAGAAGTGTTTCCCGAGAATGCGATCTTTATAAGCCAGGAAGGTTTTGAACCGTAGACTTCAATCGGGCAGTCGTGTGCAGACCAATCATAAAGGCAAAAATCCGCAGTCTGCGGATTTTTGCTTTAATTAGACTCTACTCCGAGTCTCTGCATGCGGATGTGTCGGACGTAATCATCCACGAGATGCCGAACTTGTCTTCCAGTTGGCCAAACAGGGCACCCCAGAAAGCCGGCTCCAGAGGTTGTTTAACATTGCCGCCCTTCGACAAATTGTTAAAAGCCGTGTGAGCTTCTTCTTCGGTAGCGAATTCAAGACAGAGACTTACCATATTTCCCGGTGTCAGCGCTTCAAACATCGAATCCGACATGAGAAAAGTAACTCCGGCCGCAACCAGGCTCAGGTTAATGACTTTATCTTTCAGTTCTTCTTCACTCGCGCCCGGAACCTGACCGTACGTCGTAACCGACGTGATCTCTCCTCCCAGCGCCCCTATGTAAAATTCAGCTTGTGCCCGCGCGTCCTCGGAAATAATATACGTCGTATGTGTAGCCATACATCATCATCCTCTCGAAAGGTATATGTCGTTTCTGTAACTATCGTAACACCGATACCTGACTGATATTTCTTATAAATTGCGGTCATGCTTGGAAAACCTTTACGGTTACCCGCTGCCCGGTGAGCTTCCCCGCCTCAGAAAGTTATTCATGAGTACCGGCAGAGAGATTAGAATCGGCGGATCGTCATAGCGCGGAACGTGCAGAGTTACGAGCTGCTGCGGGACGGGGATACCCGGTTTAACGACGATCGGTTCTCTAGAGCGGGTACGCAGCGTCGCTTCCGGCAAAAGAAAGTCAACCGCCTTCGTTCCCCAGGATACGGAGGTCGCCATCAGGTAATAAGTGCCCGGCTTAACATCCGCAAGGCAGAAGCTTCCCAGCGAGGAAAGCAACGTGCCGTACAGCGGCAGCCCTTCCGGAATCGGTTTGGCGAACAGACCGAGCAGAATGATGCCCTCGAACGGGATCGCGGCTTGAACGATCCCCTCGATTGTTCCGAAAGGCAGCCGTGCGGCGGGTTCGGGCATCGACCAGTCATCGAGCTTGCGCAGAGAATGGAAGTGGCTGTCGGCGAGGAGAGTAGAATTCCGGAATTCCGACGGAGTCATTCCTACTTTCTCGGTAAACCGCGTTGTGAAAGTACCCAGGCTTTGCTGGCCGATTTCAAGACCGATGTCACGGATGCTCAAATTCGTACGGAGCAGCAGATCTTTGGCTTTCTGAAGACGAAGCGATGAAACGTAGTATTGAGGAGTAAGTCCGGTTTTTTCTTTAAAAATTCTTGTAAAATGATACGGGCTGTAAGCCGCGTAAGCCGCCAATTGGTTAAGCGAGAGAGGTTCGAAAATGTTCTTCTGAATATACAAAATAACCTCATCGATTTCGGAATACCGGTCAGTCAAACGCTTCACCATCCTTGTATTGTTTGCTCACCCATTTTACCACATCCTTCCTTGCATGGGTACGAACAAAACATTAAATAACGAATGTTTGTTCCCTTTTTTACTCATAAAAAAGCCTGCCCGGCAAAAGCGGCAGGTCTTTTTGTATACAGCTGCACCGGACTGAAACGGTTAAAACACTTTCGTCGTCCAGGATTCGCAGTTCCATGTCTCCGTCACGACTTCACGATAAAATTCGGGTTCGTGGGAAATCAGCAGGATACTTCCTTTGTAAGCTTTGAGGGCACGGGCCAATTCTTCCTTCGCGTCGACGTCCAAATGGTTGGTCGGCTCGTCGAATACAAGCAGGTTGGTTTCGTTGTTGATAAGCTTGCAAAGGCGGACTTTGGCCTTCTCACCACCGCTCAGCACCGTGATTTTACTCTCGATGTGCTTGGTCGTCAATCCGCATTTCGCCAGAGCGGCCCGCACTTCAAACTGGGTATACGAAGGGAATTCCTTCCATATCTCATCGATGCACGTGTTGTAGTTAGCCTCTTTCATTTCCTGTTCGAAATAACCGATACTCAGATGTTCCCCAAGCTGAACGGAGCCCGAGAGCGCGGGAATCTCGCCGAGAATGCTCCGCAAGAGCGTCGTCTTACCGATCCCGTTGGCACCGACAAGGGCGATTTTCTGCCCGCGTTCCATACGGAGATTGAGCGGTCTGGACAACGGCTCTTCATAACCGATGACCAGGTCTTTCGTTTCGAAAATGAGTTTACCTGACGTTCTGCCTTCTTTAAAATTAAACTGCGGTTTCGGCTTCTCTTTGGCGAGCTCGATAACGTCCATTTTGTCGAGTTTCTTCTGACGGGACATCGCCATATTCCGGGTGGCAACGCTCGCTTTGTTACGGGCCACGAAGTCTTTCAGGTCCGCGATTTCCTGCTGCTGGCGCTTGTAAGCCGATTCCAGCTGCTGTTTTTTCATCTCGTAAACTTGTTTGAAATGATCGTAGTCGCCTACATACCGGTTTAATTCCTGGTTTTCCATATGATAAATCAGGTTAATGACGCTGTTCAGGAACGGTATGTCATGTGAAATGAGAATAAAAGCGTTCTCGTACTCCTGCAGGTAGCGCTTCAGCCATTCGATATGCTGCTCGTCCAGATAGTTGGTCGGCTCGTCAAGGAGCAGAATGTCCGGCTTCTCCAGCAGCAGCTTCGCCAGCAGCACCTTGGTGCGCTGACCGCCGCTGAGATCGTTGACGTCCTTGTCCAGACCGATATCGGTAAGGCCGAGTCCGCGGGCGGTTTCCTCGATTTTGGCATCGATCATATAAAAATCCTGATTCGTCAGCGTATCCTGGATCGTGCCGACGTCTTCAAGAAGCTGTTCCAGTTCCTCCGGCGTCACGTCGCCCATCTTCTCGTACATGCCGTTCATTTCCTGTTCCATATCGAACAGATATTGAAAAGCCCCTTTGAGGACATCACGGATAGTCATGCCTTTGCTGAGAACCGCGTGCTGATCCAAATAGCCGACCCGCATCCGTTTCGACCATTCCACTTTGCCGTCATCCGGCTGGAGCTTGCCTGTAATAATGTTCATGAAGGTAGACTTACCTTCTCCGTTGGCGCCGATTAATCCGATGTGCTCGCCTTTAAGGAGGCGGAAGGATACGTCGTTGAAAATCGCGCGGTCTCCGAACCCGTGGCTCAGTCTTTCTACGTTTAATATGCTCATGAATAGACACCTTTTCTTATAAACTTTTTACTTGCTTTATTATAAGCGTTACAGGGTGGACAACTCAATGCACGTTTGAAAAAAAGCCGTTTTCTTTCAAAGTTTCCGCATCGGCGGCAGCCATAAAAATAAAACGAAAACAAAAGATGGAATTTATTGACATTCCAAAAACTGTCATGCTAGAATTCTGGTAAATGTTGTAATTCCATAGATTCTATTAGTTTCTCCCTTCCTTTCTCCGGATGTTATTGCTGGACGGCAGTGAACACACGACCGACAAAGTCTTCCGATATGAAGCGCCCTGCGCTTACATATAAACCGCCTGCGCGGTAATTTTATGGAGAAGGTGAGGAAGAAACATGGTGAAGAAATGGTTATTGTCTCTCGCTCTCGCAGGCTCGGCCCTACTCGGCGGGCTGGCCGGACAAGCCGAATCATCCGCGTCGGCAGTCCCTGCAGCAGCACCGGTTGTCGTAAAGGGAGGCGACTTGAACTCCCCTGCCGAATTCAAGTCCGGCCGTCACGCATTGCCGGATTCAAGCAAGCCCCTGGAAGCTCCTCAGTCACTGGAAAAAGCGGCGCGCAATCAAGGATTAACCGTGAACGTGAATGCCGCGCTGAACAACAATCCCAACAATGCGGCGCAAGTCGTAACGGGAGCCGTTTATTCCGACAAAATTACGGAAGCGGACGGACAGCGGTGGTACGTTTTCCAAACGACCGCTCCGGGCAAACTTACCGCCTATCTTCAAACGATTCCTTCCGCTTCCATTGATTATGATCTCCACTTGTTCCGGTACGACCCGGCAACAAGCAGCCTCGTGGAGCAAGAGACTTCCTCCTACGGCCCTCAATCCAACGAGCAAATCAGCAGAATCGCGCCTGCGGGCATCTACTTCCTGGCAGTTTCGGCCTATACGGGATTCGATGCCAATACAGCCTACTACTTTACCGTCGTAGAATCCGCATCCTACGATACGGCTGAGCCCGATGATAATATCTGGCATGCCCAGCAGACAACAGATTCGTTTACGGTCAGCGGCCGGACGATCGACAACAGCCTGGACGCCGATTGGATCAAATACACGGTTACCGCCGCAAAATCTTTCCATATCAAACTGGCCAACAGCGCACCGGGCACTACCTATCAGCTGCAAATTTTCAACCAGAATTTAGGATCGGTCGGTACAGTGGACCAGAACAAGGATGTGGACGGTTCCCTGTCTCCCGGCACCTATTATTTGCGGGTGGTATCCTTGAATTCGTTTAACGCTTCCGTTCCGTATTCACTTACTTTCGGCGAGTTCAAAGCTCCGGCATCGGTAGATATCGTAAGCATTAAATCGGATCCGAATGTCGACGCCGGCCAGCGGATCAATTACGGAGAAGGAAACAAATGGAGGATCCAGAATTACTTGACGGTGACTGGTCTCGCCAAAGACGCTTCGGGAGCGCCTGCTTTCAATGCTCCGGTTACCGTCTATATACAAACCAAACTTAACAACAAAATTTACAGCGGAACGGGCACGACGAGCAGCAACGGAACCTTCAGCGTAACGATCAGCGGAATACAGCCTGCCATCGGACAAAATGCGTTCTACGGCTACGCTTCCACCCATTATTACGATATTATCCCTATTCTCTTCTACTCCGGCGGCACACAGCTGAGCGCCAACGACAGTTCGCTCTATCATTTCGGTTATTCCATTTACAGCCCTCATTAACTTCTTGCATCCCGTAAAAAAGAGCCCGACCTCGTCGGGCTCTTCCGCATGCCCCTAGAAAGGAGGCAGCTGATCCAGATTGTTAGACTTCACTCCATCGGGCTCACTGCGGAGGATGTCGCGTCCGTACCGGTGAAATACATCCACATGGGCCAGAGCGCCGGATTTGGCTTCATTCAGTGCGGATACATAGTCTAGCTCACGCCCCGAAGACGTTTTTACGGCAATAATATCCCCGTCGTCGTTTTTGCGGACGGCTACAATCGATTCCAATCCGTCCCCAGCTGCCGCCTGCGACTGCTCCTGAAAGGCCTGGAGCTCTCCCTGCTGCTTGTAATTCTCGTAAATCGCCTCAAAATCTGTGTTCGTCGGTCCTTCATTCATCTGAATCACCTCGGTTATAGCATGTCTGTTTTTGCGTTCTTTTATGAAAGACCCGCACCCGGGCCGGGGCGCTGCCAAAGCTGTCCTATTCCAAGCAGCAGCAAATGTCTCATTCAAGTTCCCCCAGGATGCCGGCTGTTTCTAACTCATATACAAGCGGTCATTCGGCCGGCCGTTATGCTTGGTTACGTTTCATCAGAGCCTGAATCGTATCGGTAATTGCTTTCTCGTGAGGCGTCCAAACGATCGGACCGATTTCCTGCTCATACTTGCGGCCGCTTAACACGAACGGTTCTTCCGTCAAGTAGAGCATTTCGACGACTTCCTTCATAACGGGATTAAAAAGCCCCGCCAATGACAAGCCTATTCGTCCGAGCGGGAATACCGCCTTCCGCTTACCGCTGGCCCGTTGTGCGAGCCGGACGATTTCTTTTCCCGATAGGAGTCCGGGTCCGGGAATGTGCCAGTTCTGCCCTTCCGTACCGTCGCGGCCGGCAATCTCGACAATCATCCGGGAGGCGTCCGGCAAATACACATACTCCCGCGGAACGGTCATATTGCCGATAAAGGCAGTCGGCTTCCCGGCGGCTATCGCTTCCATGGTAACGGAAAGATAGGAAGCCTGGGCGGAAGGCCCGTAATAATCGGGCAGCCGGACGATAAGCGGTTTCGCTTTCTTCCACCGCGATGCGAAAATCAGCTGCTCGTACGCAAGCCTCACTTTTCCCTTACGCGTATGCGGATGTTTGGGATGATCCTCCTCCGCCTTCGCCGCGCCGGTTCTCCTGCCGTACGGATAAATTCCGTCCACCACAACCACTTTGACGGCCAGGTGCTCGGCAGCTTTCATAACGGCTTCACCTAGCGACAGAAGTCTCGATTCCATTTCGTGGTATGGAATGTTCGCGCTGTGAAACAGGACATCGGCTCCTTCCGCAGCTTTGATGATGTCGGCGCATTCGAAGGCATCTCCCTTTACCAGCTTGAGATGTGCGGGATTTCCGAGCTCCTGCTTCAGCTTTTCCAGTTTAGCTGCGGATCGGCCGAAAGCTACCGTTTCTATCCCTCTCTTGACCAGCTCCTCCGTAAGAGTCGTTCCCACTCCGCCTGTCGCACCCAAGACAACCGCTTTTTTCATTAAAATCGCTCCTTTTATATTATTGATTGACCAATTACTAATATTCAAAAAAATTTCCCGTACCCTGTTTTATTTTTTTAGCATCAAGTCCGGCAGCCCGATCGCCATCGATACATTGCACAGCATGCCTCTGGCCAGAAAATCCGATGTCCGCTGCTCCGCATCCTCCATGCCCGCCTCTTCAAAAGCGTTCAGCACAAGCCGTTTAACGCGGCTCATCCCCTCCTGCATCGCCCTGCGGACCGCTTCTTCCTGAATTGTCTGCGCCTGCATTTGAAGCAGAATTTCACTCCGGTGAGCGAGCAGAATGCCTTCGTAAGCTTCAATGAAGCCTCTCTCCAGCGTGTCGGGAGAAGCCGATTCCAGCACCTGCCGGAAAGCCGTTTCTATCCGCTGCCACGACACTTCCAGCGCTTCGACAAGCAGCGATTCTTTGGTGAAAAAGCGGTACACGTACGGCTGGGATATAGCGGCACGCTCGGCAACCTGGGCCGTAGTCGCGCGATAATAGCCGATTTCGGCAAACACTTCGATGGCGGCCGATACGATATCGGTCCTGCGGCTGGCGGAGGACGTATTTTTTTTGACCATAAGCCGGCTCCTTTTCTGAATATCATATTTATTGATTGGCCAATCACTAATTTAAATCCATCTTATGCCACTCCGTGCAAATTTGCAAGTCTTTCTCACAAAAAAATCAGACTGCGTACAGTCTGACTTTTTTTATAACACATCCGCAGTGAATGTAAAGCAGGCTCCGTCCCTTATTCTTCCGGCAAAAGCAGGCTGTGCTGGCACACGGTTTGCAGATCTCTCCACGTCCGGTTAACCGGACTGTCCTCCATGGCCGCCGACAAGCCCAGCAGCGAGAAGAGCTCAAACGTGCCCGTCAGCACGTCGCGTACCGTACTCAGGCATTGTTCGGACACCCGCTTCTCGTCAGCCTCGGACATTCGTCCGTGCCGGACTAGCTCTTCCCATGAGCGCGTAATGGCCGAATAGAAAGCGGACTCACTTTTTTCCAGAAGGGCTTCCTGCTCCTCCAGCTTCCCAAGGACATGCGGTTTCCGTTCCTTCAAGCGGATATATGCGCGGGCCTCTTCCGCGAAATGTGCGGCGATGCCTAAAGCGACCGCGGCAAACGAAGCCTGGGCAAACGGGACAAACGGGTAGCGGTAGATAAGCTCGTCTTCGTATGCGTGGACTTCCGTGAACAGAAACGTCATCTTGTCCGGGACGAACAGACTCCTCAACGGAAACGCTGTGGCTGCCGGTCGCCTTAAGGCCGAACGTATTCCAGTCCGGGTGAATACGGACCTCATCGGGCATGAAAATAAACGAGCGGATTTCCGCTTGCTCTCCCCCTTCCCGCCCCTCCGGCTCTTCAACCGCACAGTTAGCGGTGAACATTGTGGCATGGGCGGCCCCGCTGCAGTATTTCCATCGGCCGCTCACGAGATAGCCTCCCTCGACCCGTTTTGCCGTACCGGTTGGGGCGCCGCTACCCGCAACGACGGCTTTTTCACCGCTAAACAAGGCCGCTCCGACTTCACGCTTCATTAACGAAGCAAAAAAACCGCCGCCCGCTCCGATGGTCACCAGCCAGCCGAAACTTCCGTCCGCCCGCGAGCATTCCCGGAAAATCCGGAGAGCGTCCGGAAGCGGAGTCATCCGCCCGTTCAGATCGTCGGGGACGAACAGCTTGAACCACCCCTTTTGATAAATCAGATCGAGCAATTTTTGCGTCAGAGTTCCCTCCGACTCCATACCTCGCGATTGTTCTCTGATCCGCTGCACGTCCTCTTGTGTGAGTATCATAAGGTACCGCATCCTTTTGTTTATGTTTGAATGGATCTTTGGGTTCTCGGCTCTTTGCAGGCAAGTTCCCGTATATGTAAGGCTCCTTGTATTTTAACACGGGACAGTACATCGTTCACGGCGATTTGCCGGCTGCCGCTTTTATAAGGACTTGTAAAGAATGGTTATAAAGGAAACTGTCCCTCGGAAGACGGCGGCGGCTGTGATAAAGTGAATGTATCTTAAAAGAGGAGGCGTTACGTGTGGTAGATTTTATCCGGGTCAGATCTTTGCACATCTAAAGATGATGTCAAAGACTCTGTGTGTCGCATGCAGAGGACTACGGGATAGGTCTGTCATTTTACAGGTAACCCTCGGACGGTTAAACGGAGAGGTTCATCTATAGACCCTATATATCCGCAGGGCAGGAAATCCGCGCGATTTCCGTGCCCGGTCCTCTTGTATCTTCAGCACGGGAAATATCTTGTGCTGTTTTTATTTTTTTATCGAGAGGATGATTGGTTTGAAACGACACCCACAAAAAGCGATTCTTATCGGGATTCATCCGGGCAACCGTTCGGATTTCGGCTATTATATGGAGGAACTTGCAAATCTGGCCGCAGCGGCCGGTATTGAAGAAGCCGGCATGGTGACCCAGAAGCTGAGCCGCAGCAATCCTTCCCATTATATCGGAAAAGGGAAAATCGGCGAGCTGCTGGAGCTCATTCATGCTCGGGAGGCCGATCTCGTCATCTGCAACGATGAGCTTACGCCTTCCCAGCTGCGCAATCTGGAAGCGGCCTTGGAGCGGACCGTTATGGACCGGACGGCCCTTATTCTCGCGATTTTCGCCGAGAGAGCCCGGACGAGAGAAGCCCAGCTCCAAGTCGAGGTGGCCCGGCTTCACTATATGCTGCCCCGGCTTGTCGGTTTGCGCGAATCGCTCGGACGGCAGGGCGGCGGCTCGGGACTTAAGAACAGAGGCGCCGGGGAAACGAAGCTGGAGCTGGACCGCCGCAGAATCGAGGAAAGGATCGTTATGCTTCAGAAGGAGCTGGAGCAGCTCGTCAGCCATCGTCAAACCCAGCGGAAGAAACGCCGCAGGAACGATGTGCCCGTCGTCTGCCTGGTCGGCTATACGAATGCGGGCAAATCCAGCCTGATGAACGCGATGATGAAAACCCACAATCCCGGCGCGGGCAAGGAAGTCATGGCGGAGAACCGGCTGTTCGCGACTTTGGAGACTTCGGTTCGCAGCATTACCCTGCATGACCGTAAATCTTTTCTGCTGACCGATACGGTCGGATTTGTCAGCCAGCTTCCCCATCACCTCGTTAAAGCGTTCCGCTCTACGCTGGAAGAAGTTGCGGAGGCGGATTTGCTGGTGCACGTCGTCGACAGCTCCAGTCCGATGTACGAGCGGCAAATCGCGGTAACGGAGGAGACGCTCAAGGAGCTTGGTGCCGACCATATCCCCAAGTTGTTCGTTTACAACAAGGCGGACTTGGCCTCCCTCCCGTTTCCTAGCGTGGATAACGGCAAAATCGCGCTCTCGGCCAAACTGGGTTCCGGAATCTCCGAACTGACGCGGGAGATCCGGGAGCGTATTTTCGAACGCGATGTCCGGTGCGAAGTTCTCGTCCCTTACGATCAGAGCCGCGTGACCGCTTATTTCAATGAGTTTGCCAACGTCCGTTCTGTCAGCTTCGAAGCGGACGGCACACGGCTTACTCTGGAATGTCCCGAATCCGTGCTGGAACGCTACCGGGGCTCCTACATTCCGCTTTTGGAAAGCGGTCATTTTCCCGGCAGGTAACACACCTGCACATCATGTACCCGCAAGCGCCCGGTCATAATAACGAAACTAAGATACCCCTTGATGTCCGCATGACGCGGCAGCGGCGGGTATCTTTTCTTTTGACTCCACTTCCCCTTCCCATAGAAAAAAACCTCCCCGGTCCGGAGAGGCTTCATGATTGCGGCTTGCACAGGATTATGCCGTTATAGCCATTTACATGAATGTGGTAACGATCAGAAATAAATTCAGAAAAATTACGATTGCGGCGATAATCCAACCCAGTACCGTCGTCCATCGCTGATTGACGAGTCCGCCCATAATCGAGCGGTTGCTCGTAAAGAGCAGCAGAGGCACCAGCGCGAACGCAATGCCGAACGACAGCACAACCTGGCTCATAATGAGCGCTTTGGTCGCGTCGATTCCCATGATGATAATGACCAGCGGCGGAATGGTCGTAATGGCGCGGCGCAGGTACAAATTAATCCGCTTGTTAATGAAGCCCTGCATGACCACGTCCCCGGCCATCGTTCCGACAGATGCGCTGGAAAGACCGGCAATCAGGAGGGCTAAACCGAACGATACGGCGGAAACCGGACCGGCCAGCTCGTAAAACTTGTGGAACGCGTCATCGAGCTCTTCCACACCGAGTCCGTTTTTGAAAAACAAGGCGGCGGATATAATGACCATCGCCATGTTTACCGCGCCCGCGATCAGCATCGCCAGCACGATATCGATAAATTCAAGTTTAAAAATCCGTTTCTTCTCTTGCTCGTTCTTGCCGACAATCCGTTTCTGGGTCAAAGACGAGTGCAAATAAATGGCGTGCGGCATGACCGTAGCTCCGAGCATCCCCGCCGCCAGCAAAATGCTGTCGACCCCTTCGAATCTGGGAGTGAAAATACCGGCGGCTACCGCCCCCCCATCGGGCTGCGCGTTAATCACCTGAAGCGTGAAAGAGCAGACGACGATCAAGATCATCCCGGCTATTCCGGCCTCAAGCCATCTGTATCCCCTCCGCTGCAGCTCAAGGATAGCGAAGGAGCCTACCGCCGTAATCAGCGCGGCCGGCAGCATCGGAATGCCGAATAGCAGATACAAGCCCAAGGCGGCGCCTATGAATTCGGCGAGATCCGTCGCGATGATGACCAGTTCGCTTTGAATCCATAAGAAGATAGATACCGGCTTCGGAAACCGCTCGCGGGCGACTTCCGGCAGGTTCATTCCCGTCGCAATGCCGAGTTTCGCCGATAAAGCCTGAATAAGAACCGCCATCAGATTCGAGACGGCAATCACCCAGAGAAGGAGATAGCCGTATTTCGAACCCGCCGTTATATTGGTTGCGAAATTTCCCGGGTCCAGGTAAGCGACCGCCGCGATGAAAGCAGGCCCCAGAAAAGGAAGCAATCGTTTGAGTCCCTTCACATCCCCGTTCAAAACGGATTCTGCGGTAAGAGGTATTCGTTTATATTTCGTGATGTCCTGTTCAGCCATATCCCTCACCTCTTGCCTTAAAAGTTACCTGCGTGCATAAATGTTTCTCGCACGCAAAATATTAACTCGATTATAGACCCTTCCCGGCCGCTTGTAAACCGTCAACCTGTCTGTCTGAAGAGACTTTCCCCTATTCTCTGAACTATTGTATGTAAATATTACGCGGGGGCGCCATATCCTAAATGTCTTTAACCTTATCTTTGGAGCGAAAAACCGAATCCGCAAATAATTCCATTAGATGGCTCTATAACTTCCATTAGTTAACATGATTAAGGCATGAATATGTTTGATTATCCGGAAGAAAACGTAAATAAACGGGGAAGGGAGAGGATACAATGAAAACAAAACGGATAAAGAGTTCCGTCAGCGCTATTCTCGGCGGGACGCTGCTGCTTGGTTCTTTGGCGGCGGTGTCCCCTGCCCCGGCTAATGCGGCGGCGGACAAAACCCGTTACAAGAGTTTTTTCAACGCGGCACATGAAGGTCCCGTCATTCCCGGTCTGAAAAGCGAGAAGAAATGGGTCCCTCAAGGCCTTGCCTTGTGGCCCGGAAAAAAATGGATCATCGCATCCCAGTATTCCGGCAGCGGCAGCGAAGCGAGCAGCATTTCGATCACCGACAAAACGACCGGAAAACGGTTAAAAACCTTTTATTTATATGAAAGCGGCGGCAAAAAACATACGGGACATGTCGGCGGATTAGCGGTGAGCGGCCGTTATTTGTGGGCGACCTCCGGGAAAAACGCGTTTCGGATTCCGCTCACTTCGCTGACCGGTCTTCCCGATTACAGCAAAATCGTGATGAAAAAATACACCCTTTCTCATCAGGCATCGTATGCGACGTTCTCGGAAGGCGTGCTCTGGATCGGCACTTACACGAAAGGGGCCACCTGCACCACTGCCGGGCCGCAAGGAACGGTGTACGGATACCGCCTGCCTGCCGGTGAGGACCTTCCTTCCAAAGCCAGTTACACGTGGAAAACCCCGGACCGTGTCCAGGGTATGGCATTGACGAAGGACAAGGTCATGTACAGCCAGTCCTGCGGCAGGGACAACGACAGCAAACTGCTTGTTCACAAGCGCGGCTCGGGCGGCGCAAAAATAAGCCAGCTGACGATGCCTCCGATGTCCGAAGGAATCAGCTTCTACGGAACCGATTTGTACGTCAACTTCGAATCGGGGTCCAAAATATACGACGGCCGGGACCGGCTTTATAATTTTTATTACCTGGACACCAAAAAATTCAAATGATGCGGTTGACGCGTCCTTAACAGACAAAAGACCCTGCAGAGCCTTCTATAAGAAGGCTTGCGGGGTCTTTCTATCGCGTGCTTTATACCGGGCGGATAACCGACACGCGGTTTCTGCCTTCGTTTTTTGCCTTCTGCAGCGCGTGTTCCGCCGCATAGACCAGATCATCGGAATTGCTTCCCGGCTCCGGATAAGCCGACGCCACGCCCAGACTGACGGTGAGGTAATCGCCGCTGTCGCTGTGCGTCTGCGGAATTTTCATGGAAAGGACGCCGAGCCGGATCTGTTCGGCCAAATCGACGGCCTTCTCAAGCTCAGCCGCAAGCCGGAGGACGAAGGTCCCGCCGCCGTAGCGGGCGATCACGGCTTCATTCGGCTTGCCGATTGCGACAAGGATATCCGACATCCACTGCAGGCAGGTGTCGCCTCCCTGATAGCCGTACAAGGCGTTGTAGGCTTTGAAGTGGTCGATGTCCATCAGAATGAGGGAAACGGGTGTTCCCGCCGCCGCGGCACGATCCCACTCCTTCGGCAGATTATCGTCGAAGAAGCGGCGGTTGGGCATTTCGGTCAAGGAGTCCGTGTTAATAAACGTCTGCAGCTTGGCTGCCGACTTCCGAGAACTCTTCCCTCTCCCCTTCTTCTCTGCGCCGCGCGATGGCAAACAAGGAAGGCTTGCCGCCGTAAATGACGCTCGCCATCGTAATTTCAAGCTGCAGCACTTCTCCAAGCGCGGTCACGCAGATCCCGTTTATCGTGAACAGCGAAAGCGCGGACACGTCGAGCTCCGCCATTTTCCCCTGCAGGACCGGCAAGAAATCGGGATGGATGAAATCCGCCACCGCTCTTCCGGTCATCTCTTCGGGGTCGGAGGCTTCAAAAAGCTCTGCGCCCTGTTCGTTGCAGTAATCGATCCGCTTGTCCGAAATGGTGAAAAAGGCAACGGGCGAAAGCTCCATGAGCTGCAAATATCTTTTCTCGTTTTCTTTGAGAATGCGGGAATTTTGCTGCGCCTGCTCTTCCGCCTGCCGCATCTGATTCTCCGTCTGCTTCAGCACAATCGATTTCAGGTCGGGCAGCGCCCTCAGCTCCTGGATTTTCCACGGCAGAGAGGACGATTCTACAACCTGTCTCCATTTCTCGAACGATTTGCGCGGAGACAGGCGGAAGCCGTCGTTTTCCTTTAACACAGCCTTGGCGGGATCGCCCGCCCAATTGACGATCTGGACGACCTCGGGACGGAACCAAATGATATAATCTTTGCCGTCCGAAGATAAGGCCAGGTAAAGGGCCCCGGAAGCGGTCTTTTTGTAAGCGGCCGCAGGCGGATGCTCCTTGCTGAGCCGGGACGTGTGATATTCGTAATCCTCGGCTTGCCTGGACATCCAGAACGCCAGTTCCCGGATCTGCTCTGTTTCCGGAGCGGCGCCGAATACCATCAGCTTGTCCTTGTAGCTGACTGCGACACCGGACGCGTTCATAACCTGCAGAAGCGATTTTTCTTCGAGTTTAAGCTGCTCCATGACACGGTTCGCGCTCGTATTTCCAATAAAAATATTGGAAATCCGGTTAGCCTTCGTCTTCAGTTCAATCTCCGTCTGATAATCGTCAAGCTGCTGTCTCTGATACAGCTCACTGGAGAAAAAGAAACCCAGGAAGTTGCACAGATTACGGACCCGGTGGGTGATATATTTCGGTGAATAGTGATGACAGGTAACCAGCCCCCACAATTTGTTCTCATTGATAAGCGAGATCGTTGTCGTCGCTCCTACTCCCATGTTCTGCAAGTATTCGATATGCAGAGGAGAGACGCTTCGGAGCACGGACAAGCTTAAATTAAGCGGCCTGCCGGTCGCGGGATGAAGCGTAGGAACGATTTCCACCGGCTTGTAATGCACATCGACGATCGTCCTCAGCCAGTTCCGCAAATACAGCTCGCGGGCCTGCTTGGGGATGTCCGACGCGGGATAATGATGACCGAGAAACGGCTCCAGCCCGTTCTCTTTCGCCTCGGCGATCACTTTGCCGTTCCATTCCTCGTCGAATTCGTACACCATCACCCGGTCGTATCCCAGCATCTCCTTGATCTGCTCGGCGGCCAGCTGGCTGGCCTCTATCCGGTTGCCCGCCCGTTTCATTTTGCAGAAGAAAGTCTGAATCCACTCGTAATCCTGAAAGGCCGGTTCTTCTTCGCCGGCGGCTGGTTCGAGTTCAAGAATAAGCGAGTCTTCGCTTTCGTGCATAATCCCGTAAAAAGAGACAGGTTCTCCTTTCACTTCGATGGTGATCGTCATGTAATGCAGCTTGGAAGGATCGAACGTCCGGCTCCCTAGTTCATCCTGTAAAGCATCAAGCTGCTTTTTTCCAACCAGCTCTTCCAATGAAGTTCCCAGAAGGTCCTCGGGAGTCCGGCCCAGGAAATAATCGACATTCCGGCTGCACTGAACGATCAACGGCTGTTCCGTTGTGTGGGTAACGGCAAGGAGCACACCGTGCGGCTGAATCAGACCCGGAATATGAATGGGCTCCTTGTCGCAATTCGTCAGGTCAATCTCTTCATTAGGGGAAGTGAAATTCCCTTCCGTTAAAAGAGTCCGGTTCAGAATATCCGGGTCTCTTGGCTTGCTTGTATCCGACATAAAGGCATCCGCCCCTTATTTATTTAAATTACAGCCTCACGTGCGGCCGGGGCTTCCTTCAGCCATTCATCCAGAAGGATAAAGGTTTCCTTGGCGGCGGCCACAACCTGGTCCTGCTCTTCTTCCTTTACGTTCTCCAATAGAAACTCGCGGAATTCGGTCCATTTGGTCCGGACATCCGTTCCGTAACTGCTGAAATAACGTCCGTTGACTTCGGGATCAACCGAAAGAACCGCTTTCAGCTGCTTCGTAATTAACTGCCCCCCAAGCGTGGAGCCTTCCAGTACGTACAAATATCCGAGCGCACGGGGTAAAGTGGAGACATCCGGGAGACTGGCGCACAGCGGCAGCTCCCCGATTTGCCCCTTTGTCAAGCCAAGCTGCTCCAAGTCGCTTTCGAGAAGGGGCGCTTTCCGGCGGGATTCGATATCGAAACCGCGAACCTCCCATTCCGGCAGCTCTCCGAGCGCTTTTTCCGACGGCAGAATAAAGCCGTAAAACTTCTCCAAGTAAGCTTTATAGGTTTCAAGCGTCAAAGATTTATCCATAATCGCTTTTGCATACGCGTTCTGTTCGATCCGGTCGTGAAAAGAAGCCGTTTCTTCCCTTAAGCGGCTGACGATAGTAGTTGTCATTACGATTTCCCCTTATGCTTTTTTTATAATGATAGCAAAAGCACGGAATAAAAGCACCCGCGGCGTCCCTTCGCCTAACGGAAACCTTCGAAATCCGGCATGTACGCGTTCAATTACTTCTAAAATATATGGCTGTTCATCGAAGGATGTAAGCAAGGAAAATAAGAATGGAACATGAAAACAAGCAAATAAGCGAACAATCAAATTGAAAATGGCTTACGGAGATTTTTTTTGAAAAGTCATAGTCAACGCGAGAAGACCAAAATGCAGTATACCCGGCCATGTTCCATGCGGATATACTGCATTTGGTGTAAATGAACTAACGTCTCCCGTTAGTTTATCCCGATCTCATTCCAAGTAATGATGATTAGGCCCTGTTAGAGCCTCGCGAACGTGATGTAATCGATTTGGACAGGCTCCGCCGATTCGATCCGGAGTGCCCGGTTGATCTGTCCCCGGTGATACTGCCCATGCAAGAGCACCTGCAGCAGGATATCCCGGACGGACGTACGGAACGGAACCCCGCTCTGATTCGCATAGTCGATCATCTCGTCCAGCTCGGATTTCCGGAGCCCTTCGACATAGACGCGATATTGCTTGGCGTTTTCTTCGAATATCTTCCGGATTGCCGCCAGGTCTTCCGCTTCCTCCCACAACAAATATTGCGCGTTGCCTTTGCCCTGCAACCGGGACAGCCAGACTTGTTCCGCGACCGCGACGTGCCGGACCAGCTTCAGAAGGTCCTTGTTCTTCGTCCCACTCTCCTCGAGCGCGTCCAAGATGCGTCCGTCCGCCCAGTACAGATGGTCCATCATGCATCTGATCGTTTTCATTTCGGTTTCCCCCTCTTCCTCTTCGTCTCATCGATTACTTGAACCTGCCGTTATCCGTAGTTTAATCATTTCAATGTTCTAAAACAACCTTTTTTCGGGGAGTTTCCTTGCCGGTGCAACACTTCCAGGGAGAAACGTTTATTTTTTAAAAAACTCCCTTTCAGTTGTCATGACCTTTAATGAATCCGCTTATTTAAAATAGAATCTTGGTACAAATTGAAAGGTTCGGATACTTTCCCCGGAAATAAAAAAATCCGCGTGTTCCGCGGATTTTTCGAGCATTTTTTTACTTGTTCAGATGGTAAGGAACCGTTGAGATAACCACGTCTTTGCGGTTAAACAGGTAGGCTCTGAGCAGCAGACTGGTCTGGTTATGCAGAATGTGCTGCCACCAGTGTTTGGTGATAAATTGCGGAATCAGCACCGTAATATGGTCGGTTTCCGCGGTTTTCCACTCCACCGTATCGACAAACTTGAGGAGCGGCCGGATAATGCTGCGATAGCTCGAACGAAGTACGATAAGCCGCACACCCGGGTCCCATTCCGCCCATTTCTTCTCCATGCGCTCGATATCTTCATCGTTAAAACCGACATAGACGGCTACCCTACAAGCCCCGCCATGCGAAGGGTCATGAGGTGTTGATGAACGAGTTCCCCCCTCCGCCCTGTATTCGTGCCTCTTCTTATGAACTTATCCGCATTTCGATTCCAAGCGCCTCGACGCTGTCGATCCAATCCCGCGGACAGCCCGAATCGGTGATCACCATCGAAAATTCCTCCAGCTTGGCCACGCGGGCAAATGTCGTCACGCCGAATTTTGTATGGTCGGCAACGAGAATGGATTCTTCCGCCCGCTGCATAATTTTCTGCGAAAGAAGAGCTTCATCCAGATGATAATCGGTAATGCCGTCAACCAGCGATATCCCTCCAACCGATATAAACGCTTTGTTCACCTTAAACTGATCAAGCAGCCGATCCGTCAACGCGCCCGTTGCAGCCTGATAATGCCGGTTGATTTCGCCTCCGGCAAAAATGATTTTGCCCGCAAACATATCCATCGCGGCCGTCAAAACCGGCACGGAATGCGTGATCAGCGTCACGTCGGGGCGATTCCCCAGATGACGCAAAATTTCAAGCGTTGTCGTTCCGTTATCCAGAATGACGGTTTCACCGTCCCGGATCAGAGAAGCGGCAAGCTTGCCGACGGAAGCTTTCTCCTCGCGCATCATTTGCGCGCGTTTAAGAAACGGCGGCTCAACCCGGTCGGATCGCATTTTTACGGCGCCCCCGTAAACTTTGCGCAGCCTGCCCTCTTTTTCCAGACGATCCAAATCTCTGCGGACCGTTTCCGTGGACACGTTAAATTCAGCGGAAAGCAGGTGAACCTGGACTTTCCCTTCCATTTCCAGCTGTTTTAAAATCGTACTCCTTCTGTCTTCGTAAGTTAAGGACATAAACGGCCTCCGATAATAATTTTTCCCGGTTCTATGTTGAATGTTGTTGTTTTATCTTCAGTGTAAAATTACCTCTGCCTTCTGTCAACTTCCGGATTCAAACCAGACCCCCCTAAGAAATTGTCCATATTTCTCTGCCAGACCAGAAAACACATGATAACAAATCGTTCTGTTTTTAACATTGACAGTTGAGATATACAGTCATACAATTACACTTAAAACCACATAATCATTCATAATACCTCAAATAAAACAACATTCGCTCTGTGATTAAAACAAAATCGCCGGGCGGGAAAGCTATGGAGATGATGGTATGATTCTGCTTGCTTTTATTCTCGTTGTACTTTCGGGCCTCACTCACTCTATCTGGAGTCTGTTCGCGAAGAGCAGCCGCAACAAAAGCGTTTTTTTGTGGTCCATCTCGATGATCGCGGCCGTCGCTCTTTTCCCCGCGTTTATCCGGGAATTATGGACTTCATCGCTTGATATCGGCGCCTGGCTCCTGCTTCTCGCCTCTGCAGGGCTTCAGGCCGTCTACGGACTTCTTCTGTCACGCACTTATCAAATGGGGGATCTTTCCCAAGTGTATCCGATTATGAGAGGCACCAACACCCTGCTCATTCCGGCGTTCGGCGTCGCTTTTCTGGGGGAATCCCTGTCGGGTCCCGGCTGGATCGGCCTTCTCTGCATGATTCTCGGCTTCGTGATGCTGAGCGGTCTTCCGGCGCGCCGGTCCGCCTTACGCGAAGAAGGATATTCGTTTGCCCCCGTGCTGATGGCCTTGAGCGTCGGCTTGTGCACGACTGCTTATGTGCTCGTGGACAAAATCAATTTGCAGCACGTATCCGCCTTTGCCCTGCTGGAGGTAACCAGCCTCGGCTTCGCGGCCGGATTAACTCCGGCGGTTCTCGCGTCCCGTCAGCTCACCTCCGAATGGAAGCTTAACGGGAAAAAGATTGTGCTCGGTGCCGTCTTGAACACCGGCTCCTATTTGCTTTTTTTGCTTGCGCTCGCCTATGCGCCGGTCGCGCATGTGTCTCCTGTCCGCGAAATCGGTACCGTGTTCGCCGCCTTACTCGGTATTTTCGTGCTGAAGGAAAAACAGGGTACGCTGCGGATCGTGAGCGCCCTGGTCATAACCGCAGGAATCATGCTTATCGGATTTTTCGGCTGAACCGGGCAGAGTCCGGTTGACCACGGTCATGTGACGCCGGACGCCGCGCGCCGGGAGCTTCGCCCGGTGCGGAAAGAGAACCTTCCGGCGCTCCGGCTGTTGTTCGACTGCCCCCGTAACTGCGCAGTATTCCGGGTTCCGGCGGTCCTTCATGACCGCATGACGAGCGCCTACGGAAGCCTACCCGATGCGCAGCGTGGGATGCGGCGCCGCCTAACTGCGGTGTTCTGCTCGTGACCGCATTAAAAAAGCCCGGAGAACCGGTTCCGGATGGAACCTAATCTCCAGGCCCGGCTAGATATGCACAGCCCCATTGCCTAATCGAACGGCCGGTGCCCGTTCTTCCGCTGTGCAAGTACCGCATAGTGCAGCAAGGGGAATTCGCGAACACCCGCAATACCGTGCATCGCTTCCCCCTGCTGCATCCCCGCTATCCGGGTTATTCGCTCTGCGTTTACTCCATCGTCCAACCCGTCACTTTTTTAACCGCCGCATCCGCATTTTTCAAATCCGTTTCTCCCATGCCCAGCAGCGAACTCCACTGCTTCACCCGGTTTTTGCCGTTCGGAGGCTGGTTGTATTCGTTCGTATCCACTACCAGCGTGCGTTTGGCGTAGAAATTCGTCATAAACGTCTTCTCGTTCGTGCTGCTTCCGGATTTGGCCAGAATGCCCTTCAGGCTTCCGGAATCACCCTCGGCCCCCTGATTCAAAGCCGTGTCCACAAAAGAACCGATCGTCAAAGCCGAGTTAAAGCCTCGCTGGCGCGCCTGGTCGACACTGTATTTGATATACACGTTGTAGAACGTGTGCCACATGGCTTCTCTCCATGCCGCATCGTTCTGCAGATTTTTGATTTTACCGCAGAAAACCTTCTCGCTGTCGGTAATTTTCAGGATCGATCCCTTCATGGAACCGTGGGCTCCGATCCGGGCAAGGCCGCCTTCCACGGACGGGTTTGAAGCTCCTTTTATGGCATCATATTCCTTGAACAGCGCCGGTCCGTCCGGACCCGTATCGTTGGAACCGCCTGTCGTCGCCCCGAAAATACCGATCGTGTAACCGCGGTTATCGTCGATATCCTCGCAATACCCGTAATACTCGGTCCATTTAAGCGAATCTTGTTCGGCTTTGTTCACCAGCTTCATAATGTTGTTCCACTGCTCGCCGTCCAGACCCGTCTTCGATTTCAGAAACTGCAGAGTAGACGGTGAGAAATTGTCATCGGGGGAGCTCGCCGCAGCTTCCGCATAGGCTTCACCCTGTGCCTGATTTGCGTCAGCCCAAACTTTTGCTGGAAAAGCGGCGGACGTGAACAAAATCGTGCCCGTTAAAGTAAGGCTCAGTGCGGTAAGCAGACATGATTTCACCCGTTTTCCTACGGATACCGGTTGGTTCTGTTTCAAGTAAATTCCTCCTTAAAATTGTAATAAAGTTAAAGCGCTTTAACTTTTGAAGCAGGAAGGCCTCCCTACTCCCAACCTATTCGGCCTTTGCGTTCTCTATCCCTCTTTTGCACCCGTTAAGAATTTGTTAATCATCCCCGGCCCCCTATATCGTGAAAAAGAACCCGCACAAAAAAGCTCCCGCCGGTTTCCCCGGCGAGAGTCTTTTATAAAAACGTACGACTTCGGAAGCCCGCTTAAGCGGCATGGCATGAAATCAAGAGCTTCGCCATTCTCCTACGGCCGGCAAATTAAGACGGCGGGCTGCACGCAAGCGCAGCTATTCACAGGAGCGCAGCAGCCACATTGCGGTGCTACCTTTTCGTGATCATCCTGAGCAGACAATCTACCTGGGGAACAAGATAATCGCCGCTGCCGTCCGCAGAGATTACCATAAGTCCCGACAAGACCGAAATATAGGAAGCGATCATCTCCTCCGTATCGCCCGCTTCCAGCTCGCCCCGCTCCTGTCCTTCCCGGAACAGAGGGAGCAGCGGCTCGACATACGTTGCCATGGAATATTCCCGCATGAGCTGATTGACCTTGTCCGGCACTCCCTCCGAGGTCCGCGCCTGGTGAATCAGCATAAAATAAGGCGCCCCGCTCTTATCGAGCATCTCTTCGGATAACCTCCGGATTTTATCAAGCGGCGTACCCGGAATCCGGTAAACTTCCCGCATCGCTTCCTGTGAAGCTTCCATGGCGCTTTGCACGAGCGTAGTAAACAATTCTTCTTTCGAAGTAAAATAATGGTAGAGCAGTCCGTGACTGATTCCCGCTTCAACGGCGATCATGCTCATTTTCGTACCGATGATTCCCCGTCTCGCAAAAACCTTGAGGGCGGCCCCCATAATTTGTATTCTGCGTTCGTCCCGTATCTGATTCAACTGCCGATCGTTTAATGGTGCCACAGTAATCCTCCACTTCACGTGCTGATGCCCAAATTATATCATCCTTTCAGACCGTTTCGTAAGCCGTTTCGGAAAACGCCGGGACGATCTTCTCAAGAGCCGCGGACAGGCAGCCGCTCCCTTCCCGGAGAAGCTCGTCAAGCAGCTCCCTGCCCTCACCGGAGGAAGAAAGCACCTCGCGGACCAGATCCGGCCTGAACAGGTGATCCGGGGGAAGGGAAAGCGTATTGACGGCCCAGTACAGGCCGAAAAATTTCATATTCTTTTCCCCGGTCGCATATTTCAGCACCAGGTTCATATATCTCCGGCCGAATTCGATCCCTTGCAGGGGCACGGTGCCCGAATACGTGACGCCCTCCCAGCGGAGATCGGCCGCGCAGTTTAACCACCAGGCAGGATCAATGACGTCCTGGAGACGGCGCAGCACACCCCGTTCGAACTCCGGAGAAGGGACCGGCGCCAGACTCTGCTTCCGCAGGCAGGCTTCCAGAGCCTCCGCTTCGATGGCCGCCACCGTCATCCCCTGCCCGAAGATCGGATCGAAGATGCAGTAAGCGTCGCCGAGAACAAGCAGGCCCGCCGGCCAATCCTTCATCTGCTCGAAATGCCTGCGGTACAGCTGCGGCACGCGAAATCCTCTCGGAGAAGCGGCCGGTTCCAGTTCTTCAAGAATTTCGCCGATGGCGGAGCCGGGGAGCGCGGCGGCGGCCTTTTCGTAGTCGCCTTCTCTCGTAGGCGGGTAATGTCCTCCCGGCCGGTACAGCAGCATTTCCGCGCGATTATTTTCGATAAAGGACAACACACCCGTAAATGTACCTTTAGCCGGCTGCCCGGCGATATTAATCACATCCCATTTCTGAAGGAGATGCTCTTTGCCGGCCGGTACCTTGTACCTGCGGGTACTGTATCCGAGATTTACGTCCAGGTAATCGGATGGGGGCACCTCCAGCCCTATAAATTCCAGCCATTTCGTCAGACCGGACAACCTCCCGCCGGTATCGATAACGAGATCCGCCGGATACGGCTTCTCTTCTCCGCTTCCGCTTCTGCAACGGACAACCGCTCCGGTCACTTTTTTCCGGTCCGGTGTGCTCATAAGCTGAACGGCCTCGTGACCCGGAAGGAAAGACACATTCGGGATGCGTTTCACCCGTTCCCGGATGACCCATTCCAGAAGTGCTCTTGTGAACTTGATATCACGGCGCGGATAGGGCCCGCTGATCGTTCCGTACTCGTTCGTGTTCGTTACGGTTTTGTTCAGTGAGGACAGCGCGCCCAACTGAAGCAGATCCTCCTCATAGCCGGGAAAATAACGCTCGAAAACCGTCTTCCCGCGCTGCGTAAAACGATGAGGATGATAGCCGTGCGGCGTCCCGGAACGGTCGGCGGGCTCCAGTGGAAATTCGTCTTTGTCGACGATGAGCACTTCATCATAAAAATCCGCGAGCACTTTGGCGGCCAACATTCCTCCTATGCTACCTCCGATTACAAGCGCTTTTCTCTTAGCGTGATTGCCTTTGTCAGGTGGGTTCATCTTAATCGCTCCTTTTTTTGATTGATTTATTCAGTCAATTTACAGGTAAAAAATTTTACCCGCTTAATCGGGTATCAAGAACAGAATTTTATGATTGATTAATTCAGTCAATTTTAGAATAAGACAGCTTTTTCCATATGTCAATAGGCTTTCAACAGATCGCTAACAAGAAAAAAACCGCCCTTGGAAAGGACGGGAACGGAAGTAATATTCAGCGCAAGGGCAGTATGAATTCATACAGACTGAATCCGCCCGACTCGCCTATATAGGTATAGCCGCAGCTTTTGTAAAAAGCGTTCAACGTTTCATTGCTGCCGATGCAATCCAGACGGATACGGTCTTTGCCCGGAAATGATATTTCCCGTCCGATCCAGTCCATCACCGTTCTTCCCAAACCTCTGCCCGCTTGTCCGCGCTCTACGACCAGACGGTGAAGGTAAACGGCGGTTCCGGTTTCTCCGCGTTCCGGATGCCAAAGATTGAGGTCCCACTCGGCGGGTTCCTGCTGAAGAATTACACAGGCCAGGAGCGTACCTTCCGCCCCCTTAAACACGACAACCTCTCCCCGTTCCAGGGCCCCGGCCATATCGTGATCGTCACTGCCAGTTAGCAGTCCGGACCACTGGGTCGATCCTTTGCTCCGCAGCCATTTTGCGGTATCCATCATCAGGCGCTCAATTTCCGGGTATTCCTCCACACCTGCTATATGCGCCCGGATCTCAGGATTAACTTGTTCGTTCAGGAGTATCATCGTCGGCATAGGACACCTCTGTTCAGCTTGTATATTTTGCCGTCTCGTCCGGCTTACGTGATTGTACCATAACCGGCGGCGGCTTTTCTAACAACGCGAGCGGAGTAAAAAGACATAGGATAGCCGGCTCCTGTCTGGGAGCGGATTCTTTAATCCGCTCGTTCTAATGGAACGGAAAATTCCGGCGGACAGGGATACCGCCGTAATGGAGCCCGGAAACATAAACCGATGTTGATTTCCAACCAGAAGATCAGGTACACCGCTGGCCGGACGGATCTAGACCGGCCGAGCCAACGTTCGTATGAGTGATTCCTGCGCGTCCGCCGCGGGTAAGTAACGCTCACCGAAATCAACCTCCCCGGGAGGAAAGGAAAGGTGAGCTATGACCCGATCGCATACCCCGTGGCCGAAAAAAATCGGAATCTTTCTCTTCGCCGTCTTTTTCGCCTGCGCTTGCTTTTACCATTTCAAAGAGGCTGACGGCTTTGCCCGTATGCTGCCGGGATTCGTCCCGCTCCGGATTCCTTTGATCTATGCGACAGGCATCTTGGAGCTTGTGCTGGCCGTCCTGCTGCTCGTACCATCCATGCGCCGGAAGGCGGGAGTGATCATCGCCGTCTATCTCGTGCTTGTGTTTCCGGCGAATATTTACGCGGCCTTGTACAACATTCCCGCCCCGTCCCAATCGTACACGCCGCCTTCACTCCTGTGGCTGCGGCTTCTATTCCAGCCCCTTCTAATCTGGTGGGTGCTGTGGGCATCGTCCGAACCGGCAGCGGATAATCCGCGCCTGGAAAAACCTTCCCGCGTCCGGTAAAGTCAGAGACTGCGGCTCTGGCTTTTTTTGCTATGCCGGTGTATCCCGAAACGCCGCAATTCGCTGTAGCCCTAGCCCGGGCATCAGAAGACGTACTTGGCGGCAACCCTGTCCGCCGCATTACGATTATTTGGAAGGAAAACGGAACTGCGAGCGAAATCAATCCCAAAAAATTACTTTCTCCATTGATCCATCCACTGGAAGCTTTACGTATCTGAATGCCGCCAAGCTGGCCGCAACGTGTACGCAATCGCTGAAAAACGAGGACAAAGCAAAGAAGAAAGCGGCTGGTCTTTTTAATATCCTCGGCTCGCCCTCGAAAGTTATGGAGTCCCTTCACCCCCTAGCCGAAAAAGATGCCGTAAACCGTTCCGGGGCGTTGAACTCGAATACGGCGCTCCCGGCACAGACACGCTTCACGTAAGCCTGCGGCAGGATCATACTGCAGTCAGATTTGATTAACGATATTAACATCTTTAATTAATGCCCTTAATCAATTGAAATCCCTGCCGCCGTTCACCAAAAAAAACCGCTGATTTCAGCGGCTTTTTCCTGTATTCCTTTAAAATGCCTGTTCCCCTTCCGGCTGGGCGGAAGCATCTCTACCTAAAGATCCCGTTTCCCTTTCCTCATAGGCGGCGGGCACGACCGGAAGCCGGATCGTAAACCGCGTGCCTTCGTTCCGGCGGCTGTGAATATCGACGGTACCGCGGTGTTCCTCCAAAATCCATTTCGCGATCGACAAGCCGAGTCCGGTACCCGGCGTTTCGCCTCTTGAAGGATCGGCCCGGTAAAATCTGTCGAAGATATGGGGAATATCTTTCTCGTCCATGCCGATGCCCGTATCCTCAATGATAAGCTCCACATGCTCTTCCCCTGCTTTTGCATAGAGCCTCACCCTGCCGTTTTCGGTATACTTGAAAGCATTTTCCACAAAAATAAACAGCAGCTGCTGCAGATAGTCCCTGTCGCCTACAACGAACAAAGATTGAAGCTCGTCCAAAGGCCCGGCTTGAAACTCCGCGGATTTCGCCAGTACCTGGGATTTGCGGATTACATCCTGGACGACGGCGCTAATGCTCAGTCTGTCTTTTCTCAGATGCAGTCCCGAATCGGCACGCGCCAAGGTAAGCAGATTATGGACGAGCCTGCCCATCCGGCTTGCCTCGTCGGCAATATCATGAATGGCTTCGATGGAAAGGTCGAGCCGATCCGTGTCTATTCTCTGCTCCGGTGTCTGCCGGAACGACTGCCACGCCTTTTGTAAAAATTCCGCATTGCCGCTAATCGTCGTCAGGGGCGTTCTCAGCTCGTGAGAAGCGTCCGCCACAAACCTCCGCTGGGTCATATACGACTTGTCCAGTTCCCCGTACATGTGCTGAATGCGTTCCAGCATGCCGTTGATGGTCGAGCCCAGCAGGCTCACTTCGTCTCCGGTAGATTTAACGGCGATCCGGTTGCCGAGATCGTCGCTTTTCTGTATTTGGCGGGTCGCTTCAATCAAGGTATATACGGGCTTTAACGCCCGCTTGGAAGATAGCCACCCCATAAACGAAGCCGTACAAACCACCACGAGGGAGAGCAGGATCAGCACCAGACGGAGTATAGACAGAAATTTGTCGATGAGGCCGATGTTATAAGCGGACTGCAGCACGCCCACGAGCTTCCCGTTCAGCAGCAGCGGCTGGTTATAGATAAGGAAGGGCGTTTGCTGGACATCTTCCGTGATGTAGTAGCCCTGCTTCTTTTTAACGGCGGCATCTTTGGAGAAAGGCAACTCCACCTGGCCCAAATTGGCCGTCCTCGCCTTGTCGCCGTTGATCAAGTTGACGAGTTGCAGGAACATGCCCGACTGGACGGTATCGACATGGTCAAGCTGTATGTCCAGATCCGAACCCAGCGGGTCCACTTTAAGCTTATAGGTGACGCTCTCCTGCAGAACATCCGTCTGCTCTTTGAGCGAATCTTTAAGGTCATTAATGAAATAGATTTGCAGAAAGCTGTACAGGACGATTCCGAACAGCAGCAGTGTAGCGGAAAGAATACCCGAATATAACAAAGTCAGCCGCATGCGTATAGACATAGCTTCCTCCAGGGTTTTTCCTTGATTATCCACTACGAATCTTAAAAGCAACTTAATAGAACCTAAAAATTGCTTCCAGTGGTCGGGATTCGCCGCTTGGTTTGTACAAAATCAAAATCCGTGCCGGGGATTTGTCCATTGCCGGCCGCAGCCGCGTACGCTATGATAACAGCAGCCGATAATGAGAATCATTATCGATACATAAGACCGATGGAGGCTGACCGAATCATGAAATTGGCACGATCTGTTACGACTTTGTTCTTCACTACCCTGCTAAGCACCGCCTTATTGAGCGGGTGCGCTGGCGCCGGATCACAGAAATCCGGTGATGCCGCAGGCACACATACCGGAAACCCGACGGGCTCTCCCGCACCCGCTGCCGATAAATCTGCCGCCTCTCCCCGCAAGGTTACGGATTACAAGGGGCATACGGCCGAAATTCCGGCCGCCCCCAAGAAGGTCATTTTTTACGGGGAGACATTCAGCGATCTCGACGCACTGGGTGTGCAAGCAATCGGTACGGCAACCAACTGGCTCACGGGCACGGTGTATGCGGACAAGCATAAAGACATTACGGATACCGGGTCCCCCATCAATCTGGAGAAAGTGCTGGAACTGGGGCCTGATCTCATCCTTACGGGAAGTACCGACGAGAAAGAATACGAGCAGTTGAGCAAAATCGCTCCCACGCTCATGTTCAATACGTTCCTGCCTCTGAAAGAACGGCTTCTTCTGCTCGGCGATCTTCTGGGTAAAAAGCCGGAAGCCGAAAAATGGCTGGCCGGTTACGAAGCTCGTTCGGAAGCGATGTGGAAGGCTCTTCATGACGCGGGAGTCAAACCGGGCGAGACGGCTTCCGTGTTTACCTATTATCCGGGCAACCGTCTGTTTGTAATGGCAAGTACGGGGCTCTCCCAGGTTCTTTACGACAAGGACGGATTTCTGCCGACGCAGCCGATCCGGGAAGTGCTGGACGAAAAAGCGGGTTTCAAGCAAATTTCGCCCGAGATTCTCCCCAAAGTGGCCGGTGACCGCATCTTTATTCTGACTCCGGTGGACAAGGAAGCGCAGCAGTCGACGGACGAACTTTTGAAAAGCCGGATCTGGCTCGATCTTCCGGCCGTAAAGAACGGGAACGTCTACACGCTTGATATTCTCAAGTCCGGCAGCGACGCCGCTACGAGAGAATGGCTTCTGAACGAAATACCGAAACTGCTCAAGAAATAAAAAGATCTCACGAACCGCACGGCACTTCCCGGCGGCAATAATCGGCTGCCTTTTTTTAAAAGAAGCTATCAACTCAGTTGAAAAGCTTCTTTTTTTTGGTTACAATAAGTTTAATTGATAATGATTATCAGTATCAAACAGGATGTGATCTTATGACCTTTTCCGATTCCGGCTCTCTTCCTCTCCGTTCTCTGCTGTTCCAATTCGAGGCTGCCGAAAAAATCGAGCCCGGTACCTATGCCCCCGCTTCGTTACCCGAATCCGATGCGGACGAACAACCGGATCTGCATACCCTTCTGCTCATTAGCGCCGGTACCGGCACGCTTAGAGCCGGAGACGAAACTTTTTTCTGTGCCCCCGATAAATGTTATATGATCCCTCCCGGCACTTCTTCCCGGCTCCGGACGGACAGCGACCGGTGCTTGACGTTCTACCGCCTTACGTGCCGGATCGTCGACTGCGCCGGCTCCCAGCCGGTTTTATTCCTGAAACCGCTCGTTCGGGGGCGTGTGGAATGGGCGGTCTATCCTTTCGCGAAAGCCGTGCGTTTTGCCGAACTACTGGCGGAGACCGAACCTTCCGGAGAACTGCAGCACTTTTACCGCCAACTGCAGTTTCAGGAACTGATGGGTTTTCTGCTGGAGCACAACCTGAAAAGCCCCGAGCAGTCAAGCTGCGCACATGCGGTGGAGAACAGCATCCGATACATTCAGGAGCACTATAGACGCCCGATTACGGTAAAATTTCTGGCTGATCAGGCACGGGTTCCCCATTGGCAGTACAGCACGATTTTTCAGGAACTGACCGGCAAAAAGCCGCTGGATTACCTGAACGGGCTCAGAATCGAGAAAGCCAAGGAATGGCTGCGGTCTACGCGGGAGCCTTTGAGGGAAATCGCCCGGCGGGTAGGCTTTGCCGACGAGTATTACTTCAACCGGCGCTTCCGGCAGCTTACCGGCGTCACTCCGAGACAATACAGCCAGTCTCTGCAAAAACGGACCCGGCTTAAAGACTGGACGGGTCATGAAGTCGAAATTCCCGCGCTTCCCCGCCGGGTGATTTATCACGGGGAAACGTTCGGGGATCTCGCCGTCCTGGGCGTGGAAGCCATAGGCGGAGGCTATCCGTGGATTAATCAGGCGGGCCGTCACCAACCTCCGGTCAAAGACTTGGGTTTTCCGATCAATCCGGCCCTTACCGAGGCGTTGAAGCCCGACCTCATCATCGTTGCAAGCGAAGATGAGTCGCAGTATGATACGCTTCGCGCGATTGCCCCCACGCTCACGTTCGATTCTTTCGCCCCCCTTGGCGAGCGGATGAAGCTGCTGGGGAAAATTCTCGGCAGACGCCGGGAGGCGGAAACATGGCTCTCCCGCTATGAGGAGAAAGCCGCCGCCATGTGGCACCGGCTCCGGGATTGTATGAGGGCGGAAGAAACCGCGTCCGTGTTCACATTTGCCAGAAACCGCTTTTTTGTGATGGGCACGATCGGTCTCTCCTCTATGCTTTACCATCCTGCCGGTTTCCGGCCCGCCGGAAAGACGCGCAGGCTTCTCGATAAGAATCTCTCTTATCTCGAACTTGCGCCCGAAGAAATGAAACATTATGCGGGCGACCGCGTGTTTATGCTGCTCCCCCCGGATGCGGAATCCCGCCGGGCCGCCGCCCTACTCATGCGGTCTCCTCTCTGGACGGAGCTTCCGGCTGTCCGCAGCGGCTGCTGGTATGCGGTCGAAGCGGACCAGTGGAATTTTGCCGACGCCATGACGACGGAGAAATTCCTCGACGAGCTTCCCCGTCTGCTCGGTAAAACGCAGGTCCCACCCGCCTATGGCGGCGCTCTTTACTGCCGCAAGCCGGATGAAAGCTGAAAAACCCTGCCGATCACAGCGGATCGGCAGGGTTTCTTTTCGTACAGCGCCTCGTCATGCTTCCGGGGCCAGTTCGTACGGCAGGCACAGCGGCACTCCCGTGCGCGGGTCGGTAACGATATCCGCATGAATCGCGAATACCTCGCGGAGCATATCTTGATTCATAACGTCGGCGGGCGAGCCTTCGCATATCACGCTGCCGGACTTGATGGCCACGATATGCTGGGCGTACCGGGAGGCATGATTCAGATCATGGATGACCATCACGATCGTTCTTTTCTCCTCGATGTTCAGCTTATGCAGCAGTTGAAGCACTTCAAGCTGGTGGGCCATATCAAGAAAAGTGGTCGGTTCGTCCAGGAAGAGAATATCGGTCTGCTGGGCAAGCGCCATGGCGATCCACGCGCGCTGCCTTTGGCCGCCGGAAAGCTGATCCACGGGCCTTGCGTGGAAAGGCATCATCCCCGTTACTTCCAGGGCCCACCCGATTACGCGCTTATCCTCCGCAGAGACCGTACCGAAGCCGCTCTGGTGAGGATATCTGCCGTAAGCGACCAGCTCCGTCACCGTTAAGCCCGCCGGCGCCGACGGATTCTGCGGCAGAATGGCCAGTTCCTTGGCCACTTCCTTCGTCGATTTGCCGTGAATCGAAACCCCGTCGAGCAGTACGCCTCCCGAAGCCGGTTTCATGAGCCGGGCCATCGTTTTGAGGATGGTTGACTTGCCGGAACCGTTCGCGCCTACGAGCGCGGTTATTTTGCCCTGCGGGATAGAGATATTCAGATCGTTCACGATACTGAGATCCCCGTAGCCGATGTGAAGCCCGGACGTATGAAGCCTTTCCTGTACTAGCGTCATCCGATATTCCCTCCTTGGTTTGTCCGGCCGCCAATGAATCCGCGTCCGGCTTCTATCCTCTATATTCTGTGAATGCCCATACCCGAAAAGTATGTAAAAACGACGAGCGCATGCGCTTAAGCCGCCCTGCGTTTCGGGCACTAGAGCTTACGGGTCAACAAGCCGCTCCCGTTATCCGACCGTACCGGCAGCCCGTTCTCCCCCCGTCCTTACCGTTCCAAGCTTACTAAGCAGCTCGGCGCCGAATTGCGCCGCATACAGCTTGCTGTAAGCTCCGCCCCCGGCGAGCAGGTCTTCGTGGCTTCCCTGTTCGGCGATGCCTTCTTTCGTGATCACGACGATCCGGTCGGCGTGCTTCACCGTAGCGAGCCTGTGCGCGATAATCAGCGTGGTCCGGCCTTTGGAAAGCTCCCAAAGCGCTTCCTGAATGACCGCTTCCGTCTCGCTGTCCAGCGCCGATGTCGCTTCGTCGAGAATCAGGATCGGCGGATTTTTCAGAAACATCCGCGCGATGGACAGCCGCTGCTTCTGCCCGCCGGAGAGCTTCACTCCCCGTTCGCCGATCGTAGTATCCAGCCCTTCGGGCAGCGACAGGATCAGTTCTTCGAGCTGGGCTCTTTTCGCGGCGTCCCAAATCTCTTCATCGGAGGCCCCCAGCTTGCCGTAGGCGATGTTTTCGCGGATGGTGCCGTCAAACAGGAACACTTCCTGCTGGACGATTCCGATATGGGCGCGCAGCGACTGCAGCTTCATCTCGCGGACATCGATGCCGTCAATGGTGATCTCCCCTTCCGTTACTTCATAAAACCTGGGGAGGAGGCTGCACAAGGTCGTTTTGCCCGCACCCGAAGGGCCTACGAAAGCGACGGTTTCTCCCGGCCGGATGGAAAGGTTCAGCCCGTTCAGCACGCTTCCCTTGTTTTCGTAGCCGAAGCTGACATTGCGGTACCGGATATTCCCCTGGAGGCGATCAACGTCCCGCGCATCCGGAGCATCGGCGACATCGGGTGCCAGCTCCAGGATTTCCAGATATCTTTTGAAGCCGGCGATTCCTTTCGGATACATTTCGATCACGGAATTGATCTGTTTGATCGGCCCGAGAAATACGTTCGAAAGCATCACGAAGGCTATGAATTCCCCGTAGCTCATTTGTTTCGCCAGCACAAACCAGGTTCCGCACAGCAAAACGAACAGGGAAATGATTTTCATCAGCAGGTAACTGATGGAAGAATTCCATGCCATGATCCGGTAAGCCAGCAGCTTGCTGCTTCTGAACTGACCGTTGTTGGAAGCGAACTTGGCGATTTCGTGATTTTCATTCGTAAAAGCTTGAACGACGCGGATTCCGCTGACATTGTTCTCGACCCGTGCGTTGTAATCTGCAATGGATTTGAACATCTTGTCGAAAGCGAGCGACATTTTACGGCTGAAATAAAGCGAAAGCGAGATCATTCCCGGCACGATAATAAAGGTAAGCACCGCCAGCTTCCAGTTGATGCCGAGCATAATGCCGAATGCGCCTGCCAGAGTCATCACGGCTATGAATAAATCTTCCGGCCCGTGATGGGCGATTTCCCCGATATCCATCAAATCGTTGGTCATCCTCGAGACGAGATGCCCCGTCTTGTTGTTGTCGAAGAAGCGGAAAGAAAGCTTTTGCACATGGTTAAACAGTTTGGTACGCATATCGCTCTCAATATTGATACCGAGCTTGTGCCCCCAATAAGTGACGACATAATGCAGAGCCGCGCTGATCACATAAATACCGAGAAGACCGACGCAGCCCCATACGATCCATTCCCATTTGCCGCTCGGCAGAAGATCGTCGATGACACGGTTAACCGCCAGCGGAAAAGCCAGCTCAAGAACGGCGGCTATGATCGCACAGCTGAAATCGAGCATAAACAAGCCCTTGTACGGTTTGTAATAGGCAAAAAAACGGCGGAACATAAAGCACCTCTCTTTCTGTAAAACCTTCCTTGGCCGCAAAAGCGCGTTTGTTCTACTCCGTCTTGGACCGCGCAAGCAGATACAGGAAATAAGGAGCGCCGATGACCGCGACCACGATTCCCGCAGGCATTTCGGAAGGCTGGAGCACCCAGCGGCCGAGTGTGTCGGCCGCGCAGACAAGCAGCGCTCCCGCAAGTGCCGCGGCCGGGAGAAGGACTTTGTGGCCGGGTCCTACGAGTCTGCGGGCCAAATGCGGGGCGATAAGCCCGACGAAGCCGATGCCGCCGCTTACCGCGACACAGGAACCCGCAAGTCCGACGGCGGAAGCGAGCAGCAGGAACCGCTCCTTCTCCACCGGAGCGCCGAGTCCCGAGGCTAACTGGTCGCCGAGGTTCAGCACATCGAGCACGCGCGCTTTGCAGAAGACATAGACCGACAAGATGACGATCCAGGGAAGAAGCGCGATCACAAACTTCCACGTCGTTCCCCAGATGCTTCCGGCCATCCATGTGGCCACGAACTGGTATTTCTCCGGGGATATCCGTAAAGTCAGCACGATGGTGGCGGCGCTGATTCCGGCCGCCACGGCGATACCCGACAGCAGGAGACGGGTCGGAGACAATCCTTCGTTGCGCTTGAACGCCAGCGTATAAATCAGCATCGCCGTCGCACCGGCGCCCGCCAGCGCCAGCACGGGAAGCAGGAAGACCGGTGCCGCCGCCGCCGAAGGGTAGAAGCAGATGAACAGCAGCACCGCCAGTCCAGCTCCGGCATTAATGCCCAGAATTCCGGGATCGGCCAGCGCGTTGCGCGAGATGCTCTGCAGGATCGTTCCCGATACTGCCAGCCCCGCGCCCGCCAGCATCGACAGCACGATGCGGGGAAGCCGGAAATCGAACAGAATCAACGATTGCTTCCGTGTTCCTTCTCCGATAAGCGTCTTGAAGAGCTCGCCGGGCGATAACCGGATAAAGCCGATGTTCATACTGATAATAAAGGTAAGGACAAGAAGCAGAACGAAAATAACGAGAATCATGAAGTTTTTTCTTTTCCGTTTTCTCTCCTGCTCCATAATAGGCAGATAACCGGGATTCGGGTACACGTTACAGTTCCCTCCTTTCTTTGCGCGTCAGATAGAGGAAGAACGGCACCCCGATCAGCGCGATCAGCGCCCCGATGGGCGTTTCGTAAGGAGGATGGATCATTCTGGCCGCCAGATCGGACACGACGACGAGCAGGCTGCCCAGCACCGCCGAACAAGGGATGATCCAGCGGTAATCCACGCCGACCAGAAAGCGTGTCAGATGCGGAATGATCAGGCCGACGAAGCCCACCGCACCGACAATGGAGACCGATGCTCCGGCGAGAATGAGAACGACGAGCGTACCGCCCAGTTTAACGAGTCCGGTCCGCTGCCCCAGCCCTTTGGCGATCTCATCCCCCAGGCTGAGCATGGTGATCGAACGGGAAAGCGCGATCGCGCCCAGAAGAGCGGCCAGAAACCACGGCAGCATCACCTTGAGCTGAGCCCAGGTGGTGCCGCTCACGCCTCCCGCGTACCAAAAGGCAATATCCTGGCCGATCTGAAAATATAAAGCGATACCTTCGCTCAGCGCGGAAAGAAGAGCGCTCAAAGCCGCTCCCGCAAGAACAAGCCTCAGCGGCGTCAAGCCGCCTTTGGCGATGGAGCCGATCCCGTAAATCAGCATGGCCCCGCCGGCCGCACCGAGAAACGACATTAGAATAATCTTGGAATAAGCCATTCCGGGGAAAAAGGCGAAGCAGAGCGCCAGCATAAAGCCCGCGCCCGCGTTCAGGCCGAGAAGACCCGAGTCCGCGAGGGGATTTCTCGTCATGCCCTGCATGATCGCACCGGCGACCGCGAAACTCGCCCCTACCATGGCGCCGCCCAGCACGCGCGGCATCCTCAAATCGGCGATGATCTGATGCTGCGTCGATTCAGGGTTAAAATGAAAGACAGCTTCCCACACTGTCGAGAATACAATGTCGGCCGCCCCGAACGAAACCGAAACCCCTATCCCCAGCACGAGGAGAAGAATCCCGCCCGTGAGAATAAGGGCTGCGGCCAGCGGACGGGTGCGAAGCGGAACAGATGAAGCCACTTGCGTTTCCCTTGCTGCGTTTTGCTGAATCATACCTGCCACCCTGTAGTTTAGTATTTAGTGAGACAATTATCAGTGATATTGATTCTCATTATCACAATGTTCAGTTTAAGCGACAATTTTTGCCTAGGCAATGGACAAAAGCAAGAACTTTTTTGTACAAAAAAGAAAGGATTTGTACGGCTGCCGGACGTAGTTGCTGAAAATGCGTCATCTAACAAGTGAAATCCCGGATGACTGGGTCCGTTTCAGGACCCGAGTCTCCATAGAAAACTGCTCCCTTTTGATCCAGTTAGACCGACAGCATGGACAGGGCAAACAAGCCATTCTCTCTGCTTGCAATCGAAACCGCAAACAAGACCTGAGCAAGAATGGCTGCAATTGATCCTCGGCAGAAACCCCGAATCAATATAATGGAAATTCTCGCACTGATTTTCAAACGCCCTATGACTCATTAGCAAAATAAGCCGATCTTGCTTGAAGTATTCATATGGCGATTATGCCTGGCACCCGCGACAGGCTGCCAAACTAATCCGGCCGTGTTTCACATTTTACAAAAAATAAGCCGTCCCTCCGGACGGCCTTCACGCAAATTGCTTCTATTATATATGGCTGAGATATACACAGGCACTAAGACCGCACGTTCATCCGGGACGGATGATTACCTGTTCATGACGTGCCGGAAACCGGGACAATTTCATGCTTCGCCAGATAAGAGCGCAGCAATCCGGTATCCTGACCGGTGTTAACGAAACCGATATGGCCGTCCGGCCGGACCAGGTACAGGGCATCTTCGATGAATCCGGCATTCTCCGTCTCGCGGTTCCACGGAAATTCATGCAGAGGCAGCCGCAGCTCTTTCCCGGCATCGCGAAGAGGCCGCCCCGCTCTGCCATATACATGAAGCTGCCAGTCCATCGACCGCAGCGGAGAGAAATTTACTTCCGCATAAGGCAGACGATCACCTCCCTGCAGTTTTCCGGCTTCTCCGGCAGCAAGCGCGCTGCCCCGGTACGTGATCCTGATTTGCGAGATCACGCTGTACAATCTTCTGCGGACGGCGGAACTGCGGAACAAGAACGGGCCGGCATAAGGAAAAAGATGCTTTTTGACGAGTCTGCTTATCCGGCTTGTGGAAATTACCGCTTTGAAAGCCCGGTCCGTCGTATCCACAAGAAGCTTTGCAAATGGAAGACGTTCGGCCTCGTAAGTATCGAGAAGGGACGGGTCCGCTCTCTTCTGCATGACGGCAGCCAGCTTCCAGCCCAAATTTACGGCATCGCCGATGCCCGTGTTCATGCCCTGTCCGCCCGCGGGACTGTGGATATGGCCGGCATCGCCGGCAATAAATACATTCCCTTCTCGGAAATGACGCGCAACGCGGTGATGAACGTGATACTTCGAGAACCAGTTGACTTCAGCCGTACCGAGGCCGAGATTACGCTGAAAATAAGGGTACATATCCTCGAAGGAAAGAGGGTCGCGATCCCGGAAAGCCGGAGGCACGACACCGATCAGCCGGTAAGTTCCGCTGCTCCGCACAGGGAAAACAAGAGCGAACTCCTCATCCCCGAAATTGATGCTCATGCTGCGGCCCGCAAACATTCCGCCTTCCCCGTGAAGGTCCGCCACGTAAAAATCTTGTTCGTACTTCTCGCCTTCGAACGGGTTATCCATGCTTTTACGCACCCGGCTGTGGGCGCCGTCGCATCCGCACAAATAGCGGAACGTGTGGATCTCTTCTCTGTCGGAATGTTTTAAGACCGCCTCGACACTTCCGTCCTTTTGTACAAAAGAAACCAGCTCCGTATCCCATTCCACTTCGGCGGACTCCGCTTTCAAAGCCTCGATAAGCAGACGCTCGTGATCGTCCTGAGGAAACGTGAAGACGAACGGAAACGGGCTCAGCCCTTCCCCCAGCCTGCCGAACGGAAGGGTTGCTTTCCGCTTGGTTCCCGTCCAAATGTGTCCCCGGTCTACCTTGATACCCCGGCTCACCATTTCCTCCGCCAAACCCAACTGCTGGTAATATTCCAGCGTCCGCGAAGTAACCGCCATCGCCCTTGATGCCCGGCCGGGTCCCTCATTTTTATCGATGATCCGAAACGGTACCCCGTAACGAGCGAGCTGGAGGGCCAGCATCAGACCGGTAGGCCCGGCTCCGGCAATAAGAACTTGTTCCATATGAGTCTCCTCCCGTCTGAAAAGAGTAGAATCTGCCTCTTCCTCCGTTCGTCCCCATTAATGAACACAATGTTGATTAACTTCTTTATGCTCATTATAATCATGGAATGTTGTCCGCTACAATAAACACATAGGCGGGTTGTGACGATTAATGCACACATATTTGCCGCTTGTTCATAAATACGGGAAAAGAGGGATCGAATGCAGCCGGGTAAAGACCGCCATACGATACGGACAAAAGATGGAATCCGGAAAGCCTCTACTGAGCTGATGGAGGAAAACGCTTCCTGCCTCACTCTGCCCACTCAAGCGTTGTTCAGGAATGGCTGCAGGGAGGGCGTCGCGAAACGCCCCGAGAAATGGCGCTCATCCTCACCCGACTGACCTTCAACGGTCCTCTTCACGCGGCCGGTATGAATCCGGTGTCGCAAAAACGCGGTGAAACCGGGCAGACCGGCGGGCTGTAAGAAAACCGGAAAAGAACCGGTTCACCGGTTTCGCGGAAAACATGCGAACAGCAGAAAACGGACAGCCGAAAATTCGGCTGTCCGTTTGACCGGGCTGCGGCTGCCCCGCTTCTTCTATAAATATGCCGCCAGCTTTTTTAATACTCCGGCCTCTTCGGCGGTAAGCTTCCTGCCGCTGAATGCGTCCACCTGCTTGTTAAAAGCGAGGAGCACGGCCGCTTTCGCTTTTGTCCCACCTTTTTCTTCCGCTTTGCGTGCGGCCGTCAAGGTGGCGCATAAAGCCAGCTCGGTTCCATGGTCGTCCGGGGTAAACTGCTTGACGAGGGAGCACATTCCGTCGTATGTGACGGCAATCTCGTAAGTGTAGTCAAGCGTCTTCCGGTTGCCCGCCTTATCCGCGGCAGTGACGCTGATCTCGTGCTTTCCGGGTTCCCGGCTGTAGGCCGGAGCGCTCAACAAAGCCTGCGCGCACGGATCGCCGGCCAGTCCGGACAAAGCATCCTCCGCCGCGCAGCGGATCTCGATGGTCCGGTCCACGGAATAAACGGCTTCGGCGTTAAACTTTACCGAAGGTGCCGTTTTATCGAGCCGGACCACGGCCTTTCCCGGCGGCGACTGGATACCCGACGCACCTATGGCCGAATACGTGACCGTGGTTACGCCTTCCGCGCCGACGGAGACTTCGGCCGCGTTGCCGCTCACGGTCACTTCGGCGGAGGACTGGGCTCCCTCGGCCGAATAGCGCACCGCCGAAGCGTTGTCAGCCCGGATGCGGAGGACCGCATCCCGGTTCAGCCAGCCGTCCGCGTTAGGCTCGGGAAGAAGCGACGCCGAGGCTGACGGGACCAGCGCTTCTTTTTTCTGAACGAAAAAATCATCGTAATACGCCGAGGCGATATTGTAACGGCTCGTGACCGCGATCAGGCGGGCGTAAGCGGCACCGGCGGGAGCCTTGCCCCTCAGCGTGACTTTCTGCCACTGGGCCAGCCTTGATTCGTCCAGATGCGTTTCGAGCGTCGAAATCGTCGCGTTATTGGCATCGAAGAAGCGGAGCATCAGTCCCGGCTGTCCCGATTCAATGTAAATTTGCGCTCCCGCTTCGTAATCTCCGCCCGGCTCGACCGTTATTTTGTCGCTTTGAAGCGCGACGGAAGCGGTACGCAGCTTGTCGGTGATTTTCAGGCTTTTCGTGCCCGATACGCTCCTGTCCCCGCTGACTCCGTAGAAATAGTCCGTTCCGGCAGCAAACAGCGGACTCCATCCGGGAATGACATTGTTCACGACTCCCTCCTCAAAACCTTCGTTGCGGACAGGAAGAGGCGTGCCCGGCGGTTCTTCCGTCACTTCCCCGTCGACTTCCATCCGGTACAGAATCGTGTTGGTCGCCTGGTCGGTGAAATACAAGTTCCCGTCCATGCCGAGATCGAACCGTGAAGTATCCGCCAGCGTCCGGAATTCCAGGGTGTCCGGATCAATGACAGTCAATTTGTTGTTGAAAAGGACGTAAAGAAGTCCGTCTTCGGACCAGCGGAGTGGATGGTGCGCCCACTGGGTGAAGTTGAGCTGCGGGTAAATCTTTTTGCTTTTGACGACCTCGTAAGTTTGGGGGTCGATCGCGAAAATATATTCATAGGAAGCGCCCCAGATAAGCCCGTCCGGACCGACAGCGAGATCTCCGATGAAGATCGGTTTGTCCAAACCCGGAACCCTCAGCGGAAATTCGGTTATTTTCTGCTCCTTTACCGCGTCCCATACGAATATCTTGGCTTCCGCTTCCGTAGGCTCGGAACCGAGTCCTCCCCGGATCGTGGTGGAGCCGAAAATTTTTCCGTCGTGGAAGGTCGTACTGAGCACACTTTGATTTTGAACGACGTTGCGGTGCACTTTAAGCTCGCCGGAAGCCGGATCATACACAGTCAGTGAACCTCCGAGCGTTCCGTACCCCGAGATCGTCGAAATGTACAGCTTGCCGAGTCCGCTTGTCATGTTCACCAGACGTTCCTGATCGTTTTCCAGAACCGCGAGCTTTTTGGGATTGTTGTCGCCCGCTTCCTTAGTCAGATCGTACTCGAACAGGCTGCCTTCGGGGTAGACGCCCATATACACTTTGGACCCGATCGGGTACACACTGTCCGCCTGGCCGATACTGAACGGCTTTGCCGTGTTGTCCGTCAAGTCGACCAGCGACGACCGCGCCTGCGACCCCGTTGTTATCAATTGGGTCGGAGAAACGGCGGCCAGGCGGTTGACCACGCCGGGCAGCCCCGGAATGACGGGCGGCTTCTGGATAACCTGCTTCGTGTCGATGTTCAGGTAAGTGACACCGCCGTCATAACGGACTGTAACGAGCGTTTTACCCGGGAGATCGGGATTGTTCGTGAATTCGACCCAGTCCGCGCCCCTCAGCCCCGTACCGTACTCCATTCCGGTTTCATCCACCGTATGGGTGGCGAGATCGAACGTTTTCAGCTTCTTGTCGGACATAAAGTAAAGCTTTCCATTCTGAGAATCGGTCGCGTGAAGGCCGGTCACGTTCTGAAGCTCGATGTCCAGCCACGACTCCGTTTGTGTATCGTAGATGTACCCTTCGCCGGGTACACCGCTCCCATCCGTATAACGGGCAAACAGATAGCGGTTGTCGATCGTATCCAGATCGTAGACCGTATCGTTTTTGACCGTCAAGGAAGCGGCTATGTCCGTCTTGGCGCCCGTTTGCAGATTGACGCGGACGATCTGCTTATGAGCGGTGCCGGCATATACGCTGCCGCCCTGATAAGCGATGGAACGGACATACTCGGAATCGAGCTGTCCGATGACGCGCCCGTAATCCTTCGTCTGCTTCGTGGACGGGTCGTATTGGTAGACTTTACCGCCCGGATACGTACCGACGTACACTCTGCCCTGCTCGTCGGTCGTAATGCTGTTCGGTACGGATTGTCCGTCGAATTGGGCGACCTGTACGGGCGTATGGGTTACGGGCGAATAGCTCCAGAGCCTGGCCCCGCCTCCGTCCGCGGCCAGAAACAAGGTTCCGTCAGGCGCCACGGTGTGAGCCCAGGAGCTCTCGGACGGAGCGATCGGAATGCTGCGCAGCAGCTTGTAGTCGTCCAGATCGATGACGTTAAGATGGCCCGGTTTTCCTTTACTCGTCGCATACAGCACGTTGCGGCCGTCTTCCTTGCCCGCCGCGCCGTTGAATACGGCTACCGTATAGTTGTTGGGAATGAGCAGCTCTTCCGGACTGCCGTATGTTTTCTGGGCAAGCTTGCTCGTAAGCACCGCGGCAGACGCTTCCGCACCGGAAGTATCCGCGGCCGAAGCGGCCCCGCTCCAGCCCGCGAGTGTCATCATCAGACTCATAAACACGAGAAGGGGCCGGCGTGTCTTTCCTTTTTTCATCATAATTCCTCCTTCATCCGTTGGTTGACAAGCGGTCTTACAACAAAAGCTCCCAAATTAAAGATGTCCTTAGTGTAAGCGTTATCATAAAATACTTTAAGCAGTCGCGCGGTCAGCTTCCTCCTTTCTCATTGACTCCGGAAGAATACTTATTCTGTCTCTGGTATCCTTCTGGTTTCTATAATAGCTATACAGGAAGAATGTGTCAATGTAATATTCGGTTATAATCTCCATTTGATAACCACGTGGTTCCTTGTAGTGAATTCATGAATAGGTTCTCCTTCCACGTGTTGTCTGCCGCGTCATGCAGCGCCCTATTAAACACCGAAGCCGCGTTCATGCGCAAAAAAGCGTATCCCTTCCGGGATACGCCTTTTGTATACGGTCCGATTTTACTGACTTTTTACTGACTTTTGCTGACTTTTCTGATGCCTTATCCGGTCGCTTTGATCTGCTTGCTTCTTAACTGTCCGCAGGCGGCGTCAATATCCGCTCCATGCTCCAGCCGCACGCTGCAGCTCACATTCTGTTTCTTGAGAATATCGTAAAAAGCGCGCACGGATTCCTTCTCGCTCCGCTGATACTGGCTGTGCTCATCCACCGGATTGTACGGAATGAGATTCACGTTAACCAGCGGCCGGCGGTCCCCGATCAATTCGGCCAGTTCCTCCGCATGCTCCCGGGCATCGTTCACGCCTTTTAGCAGAATATACTCCAGAGTCAGTCTGCGGTTCGTTTTGCCCAAATAATAATCGATCGCTTCCATTAATTTCTCAATGGGGATCGCTTTGTTGATTTTCATGATTCGCGTACGCAGCTCGTTGTTCGGCGCATGCAGCGAAACCGCCAAGTTCACCTGGAGATCCGAATCGGCAAACTCGACGATTTTGTCGGCGAGTCCGCTTGTGGAAACCGTGATATGTCTCGCGCCGATCGCCAATCCTTTGTGATCTTTAATGACGCGCAGGAAATCGGACAGATTTTCAAAATTGTCAAACGGCTCCCCGATTCCCATCACGACGACATGGCTTACGCGTTCTTCCTTGCCCGCCTTGTCCAGGTGAAACTGGACTTTCATGATCTGTTCCACGATTTCCCCGCCGGATAAGTCCCGGCTCTTCTTAAGCAGGCCGCTCGCGCAGAAGCTGCAGCCGATATTGCAGCCGACCTGGGTCGTGACACAGACGGATAACCCGAACTTGTGCCTCATCAGCACCGTTTCGATAAGGTTACCGTCGGAAAGCCGGAACAGGAACTTAACGGTCCCGTCAGAAGATTCCTGTTTTACGTGTTCCTCCATCGTTTGAAGGACAAAGTGCTCTTCCAGCAGTCCCAGGCAATCTTTATTCACGTCCGTCATCTCGGCAAAACTCGCCACGCGTTTACGGTACAGCCAGTCCCAAATCTGGGAGGCCCGGAATTTCTTATGGCCGTATGGCTGCAGCCAGGCGGTCAACTGATCAAAAGTTAATCCATAGATGGATGGTTTATTCATTCGTACTCCTCTTTTCAGCAAAACATATCAGCCGGTTTCATCCTCGCCGAAGGGCGGATGCCAGCTTTACATTCTATCATTGTGCCAAAATTCCAAACGTAACACAAGAACTTTAGGACAGCCGCCATTTATAAGCTGCCGTTCCTCCTTGCCCTTATCTTTCTATTCGCCGAACAACTCCCGCAGCATGGTCTCTTTATTGTTGAGAAACTGCTTCATGATGACGTAATGCTCCGTTTCCTCGAGCGTTGTCTCTTCGATTCCATCCGAAGACAGGCGGTACATAACAGAATCGGGATAAGCCATCAGAATCGGAGAATGAGTCGACACGATGAACTGGGAATCCCGGCAGGTTAACCGTTTTATACATTAAAAAAAGGACGCGTCAGACGCATCCTCATTTTATCCTATTCATTATACCAGTATAACGCATATTCGGTCATAACGGAAGACTGGCCGATTTGGCGCAGCATAGCCGAAAGATTACCCCTGTGGTACGTTCCGTGATTGGCCACCTGGAAAAGAACTTCGGCATAACTCGTATCCCGTTTGCGCGTATACGGATTGTCGAGCATAAAGCGCTGATCAAGATCCTGTCCCTGAGCGATCCAGTCCTCATAACGCCGGGATACTTGCTCATAGGCGGCCTCCAGCTCCTCCAGGCTCAGCTTCTCGATTTCTTCCTGCCGGGAGAGCGCATCCCCGGTGGCCTTCCTCATATCCACTCCCTCTAAAATATAAATCCAGCACAGATCCACGAAATAAATATGAGCCATCAATTTGGCGACGGTCGGAAAAACGCTCGTCATTTCCTGCCGGTATACCGTTTCGGGAAGCTCTTTTAACCGCTTGAAAATCGTTTCGTTCGCCCAATTGTGAAATTTGTACATTTCGACTGCCTGATGGTTGCTCATTTGTCAACACACTCCTTTTCTTAATAAACTCAATATAAAACAAAAAGACTGACATCTGTATGTCAGCCTTTGATGTAAAGATTCCGCATTTTTTCGATCCGCTGCCGGATGTCCTCGATCAGTTCGCCGGGCTCCAGCACTTCCACACCGTCCCCGAAGCTGAGAATCGATTCCGCAAGCCAGGAAGAAGGGGTGATAGCCGCCACGCTGAAGGTGACATACAGGGACCCGTCTTCCGCGTATCGTTTGTCCGCATAATAAAACCGGTCGAGAGCGGTCGCCAGCACTTTCGTTGAAAATCTCAGCCTGACCGTCGTCCCGGCAGCCGATTCGTTGTCCCGTTTCATCTCGGCCGTGCCGCGCTGCGGGGGAACCTCACGAGGCTCGAAACGTTCCTCCGTAAGCTCCAGCGAACTCATCCTCGACAGCCTGAATTCCCTGTAATCCGCGCGGGAACGACAATAAGCGTAAAGGTACCAGGCTTCGTGTTTGTACATTAAACGGACAGGCTCGACGGTCCGCACGGTTCTTTCGCTCTTGAAATTAACATAATGGAAGCGGATCACCTGCCTCCCGGAAACCGCTTCCCGTATATGCCGGATCGTTTCGAGCATCTCCTTCCGGCTTCCGATGTCCATCGTCAGGGTCTCGGCCAGCGGTTCCGTGCGGATCGTCTGGAGCTTCCGGATCGTCTCTCCCGCTTTCTCGTCCTCCCCGAAAAGTGTGGAGATGCTTTGAAGCACCGTGATCAGGGAATTGACGTCGTAGGCGCCGAGCAGGCTCCTGTCCAGCTTGTACCCCTCGATGATTCCGTAACCGCCGTTCACCCCTTGATGAGAAACGACGGGAAATCCTGCCGCGCAAATAACGTCCATATCGCGGTATATCGTCCGCTGCGAGACGTTGTATTTGTCGGCCAAAACCGAAGCGGACACCACTTCATGATTCAGCAGCATATAGATCATGGATACAAGACGTTCAAGCTTCATGAAAATCCTCCGCACTCTGGAAGTTAAAGGTCTTCCCTTCGTTTTTTCATTATAGCACAAAGAAAGCGGGCCTCACGGCCCGCTTTCTTCTGTTCATAAGGTACGTGTTTTTTGAGCCAAACCCGCTTCCGGCAAAAACCGTTTCAAGTGAAAAAAGCCGGCGAGAGGGGGTTCGGCACAAGTGCAGAAACCCGTCTTAAAGCTCCGTTTACCCGGGCTTATGAACAACCTTTCATGTTCACATTCGCGGTTAAACGTCCGGCAGGATTTGTTATCCTTTTCTCGTTGTCTCGTACATGCCGGAGGAATGCCTGACGGACTTTTTCCCGTAGGTTCCCAGCCGCCACAAGTACTCCGCGGGTCCCATCCGAAAATAGCGGAACCACCATGTGCTCGCGGCCAGCTGGATCAAGAGAATACCCGCCGCCGTCCAGGCAAGCTCGGTTGCGTGGATGCGGTTCGGCCAGCTGAACAGCGCGCTTAGCGACAGAATAAGAACCGTCTGCATGAGATAATTGGTCAGCGCCATTCTCCCGAGATCCTTCATCGGCGCCAGCAGACGCCGGGCCGCTTCGCTCCGCAGCAGCAGCGTGAGCGCCGTCACATATAAGACGCTGAATGCAAGCCCCCCCGCCGCAAGAGCCACGTCGACCATCCCCGTGCGGTCCAGAATGGCTTCCTGAGCATAGTAAGACGGAACCAGGAGCAGCAGGGAAACGGTCATTGTGATCAGAAGCCCCCGCCGGTAGCGGTCACCTTGTTGAAACAATCCGATCTGTCCGGCCCACAAACCGAGCAGAAACAGTCCCCAGATTTCCAAAAGAAAAATCGTAAAGCATCCGGCGATCGTCAGGATAAAACCCGTCAAAAATACGACGGCCGGCTTTCTATTAAAGAAAGGCAGCAGCAGGAACCCCAGAATCGAATAGATCAAAAGCGCTTCTCCCGGCTGAAAAAAGTGATGCGCCAGACCGATCACCAGCAGCAGAAGCAGCCTCCGGGCAAATAAATACATAGCGCGGTCTCCCCGCTCCTTCGCCCGGGAAACGAAGAGATAAAAGCCGACTCCGAAAAGGAAAGAGAAGATCACATAAAACCGGTGGCTGACCATTATATCCATAAACGTATTGACCGCCATATCCTCGGCCGTTTGGTCCATTGTTGCGGATACCATCTGCCGGATATTGATGAAAATGATGCCGAGCAGCGCAAACCCTCTTACATAATCCAGCGTTACAATTCGTCCGTTGTTATTCATATCAGTTGTCATGTTCCTTCTCTACTTTCTTGGATTAGACCATCCACTTATTCAAAGTACGCACATAGCGCGAACGCACAATGAGGAAGTAAACCGCCTGTGCCGCAAGGAAAGCGGCAGATACCGTCAAGGCGGGGCCAAGCGATTTGGCAACGCCGAAACGGTTCATTATAGGACCCAGAACGACGATGGTCTGAACGGTCGAAACCACGATCGGCATAAAAAACAGCAGTGCAATCTGCACAGTCGCCGATTTTCTCATTTCGCCGGCGCTGAGACCGATCTTCGAAAGCGCCCGGTACATTTGACTATCCGCCGCCAGCTCCGTGTGAAGCTTGAAATACAGGAAACTTGCGGTCGATATCGAGAAAATAAGCGCGATGAACACCCCGATAAACCGGAATAGCGATGTACCCTGCTGCATCTGCAAAAAGTCATGGGCGCGGGTCGACATGAAGCTGTCCGTTTCACGCTTCTTTTGAAGCTCGTCGTGCCAGGCCAGAAGTTTGTCGCCGGTAACGGATTCGGGGCTGTCCGGTGCGGGCAGCCTGCCCGTATTCCATTCCGGAACAAGATAAACAAAGCTCCGGGAGCGGAACGGACTATCTTTTTCGGAGACGCTTTTCAGCCGCTTAAACTCTTGATCCTCCAGGACGAGCACCGTCCCGGAGCTGTACAGAGAAGCCAGCGATTCCGCGTTTCGCGTCTGTTTCACGTGCAAAATACCGGGCAGGTCTTTCAATTCGACGGGTCCTTCCGAAATGTCTGCCGCTCCCGCTTCTTTCGTGTAAACGACAGCGGCTTCCCCGGTATTTATGGGTCCGAATCGAGGCAGTCCTTTGCCGAAAGCGTCCGCGATCTTGTTATATTCACTCTCGGAAACCAGATCCACATAGGAACCCGGTTTTCCTTTGAGCAAGGCGTAGAACGAGTTTGTTTCCAGCCGTTTGTAGGCCGTTCCCGCGTCCTTCAGCATGCCGTCGATAACTCTCAATTCTTTATCGGCGTTATCCGGATCGTAAGACGTATATTGAATGGCCGCAGGGTTGTTTAAATAATACGCCCGGTTCTCCTGCTCGAAAGACAGGACGAAGCCTGCACTCATGCAGGACACGGAAGTCACGACCGTCACCAGAAACAGCATTCGTGCGTTATCTTTCAGCTTGTAACTGAACTCCGATACCCACAGCAGTCGTGTCCCACGCCACACTCTTTTCCGGTTGCGCTTCACGGCGCGGGTTGCCAGCACGGTGAGCTGCGAATAAAAAAGATACGTCCCCGCAATTCCCGCGGCTGCGGCGATAAAGATATTGGCGGGTTCCACTTCCCCGATCCGCAGCGCCAGAAAACCTACGGCGAGCAGAATAAAGCCGAGCAGGCAGAGCCAGATCGACAGCTTCGGCTCTTTTTTAGGCTTCTTGCTGCCGTTCAGCAGCTCAAGAACGTTATTTTTACGGATAAAAAACAGCGTAAGCACGGAAATGACCAAGAACAAGAGAGCGAAGCAGACCGCAGTCAGAAGAATCGCCCGGAACGGCCAGTAAAACGGCAAATCTTCCATTCCGGTCATTTTCACACTGATCAGCAGAAACAGTTTCGACAGGAAAATTCCGCTGAAAATGCCCGTCACGATAGAAGCTCCCCCGACCAGCATATTTTCCAGAAAAATCAGCCGGTTGACCTGGCCGGAGTCGGCACCGAGAATCGTTAGAATGCCGAATTCCTTGTTCCTGGATTTAAGAAACATGCTGATGGAATACAGAACGAAAAAAAACGAAAAAATGAACACGACATACGCGGCGGCCTGCATCCCGGCCCGGGTCATCGGTCCCATCAGGGAGCGGTCGAGCTGGGGATGATAAATGAAGACGGCATACGTGAAAAAGATCATCACCATAAACGCGCTGCTCAGGAAATAGGCAAAATAAGCCCCGCCGTTGCGTTTGACGTTATTAAACGCGAATCGAGGAAAGTTCATTGCTATTCCCTCCCCAGAAAGACAGTGTGTCGATGATGTTCTGGAAAAATGTCTGTCTGCTGTCGCCCCGGTGAATTTCGGCGGCAAGCTTTCCGTCTTTGATAAAAACGATGCGCTGGCAGTAGCTCGCCGCGAGCGGATCGTGCGTCACGAGCATGAGCGTCGTCCCTTCACGCTCGTTGATTTCGGCAAGAGACTCCATTACGACGCGCGAGGCGTTGGAGTCCAGAGAGCCCGTCGGTTCGTCCGCAAGGAGCAGAACCGGCGAAGTGATGACGGCCCTCGCGATGGCCGTCCGCTGGCGCTGTCCGCCGGATATCTCGTACACGCGTTTGCCGAGAATATCCGTAATGCCCAGACGCGCGGCGACTTCTTCCAGCTTGCGCTCCATTTCGCCGAGCTTGCGGTTGTCCAGCGTCAGCGGCAGCACGATGTTTTCGGCGACCGTGAGCGTATCCAGCAGGTTGAAATCCTGGAAGACGAAGCCGAGCTGCCTGCGGCGGAATACCGCCAGTTCTTTTTTCTTCATCCGGTACGGGTTTTGACCGTTGATGCTCACTTCTCCCGAGCTTGGCCGGTCAATGGTCGACACCATGTTCAGCAGCGTCGTTTTGCCGCTTCCCGAAGGGCCCATAATACCGACGAACTCGCCTTTTCCTATCGTTAAATGAATATCGGTCAGAGCTTGGGTCACGACTTTGCCCGGATACGTTTTATGAAGAGCTTTTACTTGCAAAACATCCATATTTCTCACTCCTGTCCCGGAATGTCCGTCCGGTTGTTGTTCATGAATCAGCCAGCCTACCCCTACTGTACAAAAAGCCGGGCCGTCCGGCTATGGATTTACCTTAACTCATCCTTACAATCGCTTTAAGATTATGTTCGGTTTTCTGTTCGGAAGTATTCCGTGGAGCGCCCCTGCGGGCAAAAAAAAACGCTGCATTACGCAGCGCCTGTCTTAAACGGGTGTCTTCGGTCTTCGGTCTTCGGTCTTCGGTCTTCGGTCTTCGGTCTTCGGTCTTCGGTCTTCGGTCTCCGGTCTCCGGTCTCCGGTCTCCGGTCTCCGGTCTCTGATCTCCCGCCCCACTCTCCGGGCTTCGTTCAGGTCCCGTTTCCCGGCCGGAAAATGATCCGCACGGTCGTGCCCGCTCCCGCCTCCGATTGCAGCTCGACGGCATGCCCGAGCTTCCCGGCGATTTCTTTGACCAGGTAGAGGCCCATTCCCGTGGATTCGTGATACTGCCTGCCCCGCTGGCCCGTAAAGTACGGGTTGAACACCCGCTTTAAATCTTCCGGGGCGATCCCGATCCCCTGATCCGTAATTTCAAGCACAGTGGCACTGCCCTGCCTCACGGCGGCAATCGTGACACTGTCGCCTTTGCCGGCGGAATAGTTAACGGCATTCGTCAAAATCTGGCCGAGCATAAACCGCAGCCATTTCCGGTCCGTGTACACTTCCAGACTCTCCCCGACAAGAAGCTTCGCGGCAATTCCCTTGCGGATAAAAAGGCGCCGGTTTTCCGCCACCGATTCGCTCACTATCCGCAGAAGGTTCGCCGGCTCCACGCGGAAATCTTCATTGAACCGGTCCAGCCGCGACGTATAGAGCACCGTCTCCAGCCCTTTGCGCATGCGGTCGAGTTCTTCCTGCAGGCTCTGCATATGCTCGTCTTCCAGCTCGCGGAGCGTAAGCTGCATGACCGACAGCGGGGTTTTCATCTGGTGGACCCAGCGGTTCATAAACTCGATGTGCCTGTCCATCCTGCTTTGAGACTCGTGAAGCCGCTTCTCGTAAGCCTGCTCCTTCACGCGGAGCACCTCACGGAACGCCTCGGCAAGGGGCGAATCGCCCGGGATCTCGAAACTGCCGTCCGCGGCGGACGAAGGATCGTCCAGGCGCTTGTAAAGCATGCTCTGCTGCCAATACCGGAACAAGAAGTACACGAGGAGCACGGCAAAGCTGATCGCCATCCCGTACAGCACGATGCCCGGAGGCCGACCTTCTCCGCTCAGCCAGTAGAGTGCGGGCACCAGCAGCATCTGGGCCAGATAAAACAGCAGCAGCGGCTTGTGGTCCTTCCAGAACAGGCTCATATCTGTTCGGCAGGCGGCGCGCCGAAGCGGTAGCCGGCCCCTCTTACGGTCTCCACGGCCTGCCGGCAGCCCAGCTCCTTAAGCTTTTTGCGGACGCGGGTAATATATACGTTCAGTGTGTTGTCGTCTATAAAGTGCTGATCTTCCCACATCAGATCCAGCAGCCGTTCCCGGCCGACTACACGGCCCTGTTTCTCCATAAGGGCCTCCAACAGCACGGACTCCTTCTGCGTCAGTTCGGCGGAACGGCCGTCCACGCTGACGACGTACCGCTCCGGATACAGCACGAGCGATCCGCATTTGACGGTTCTTTCTTCCTGTGCCTGGGCATACGAGCCGTAAGCCCTCCGCAGATGACTGCGGATTTTGGCCAGAACGATTTCCATATCGTAAGGTTTCGTTATATAATCGTCCGCCCCGTTCTCAAGCGCCATAACCTGATCCATCTGGCTGTCCCGGGCCGATATAAAAAGAATGGGACAGATGGAATGAGCGCGGATCTGGCGGCACCAGTAAAACCCGTCATAGCTCGGCAGGTTGATATCCAGCAGAATCAGCTGCGCTCCGGACGCCAGAAATTCTTCAAGTACACGGCTGAAATCGCCCGCTTCATCCACCTCGAACCCGTATTTGACCAGATAGGAACGCAGAAGGCCGGCGATTTTGGGATCGTCCTCCACAATGAAAATTTTATACATCTCAGCCTCACAACCTCTTCAGCAGTTAAATAGCGGAACAGTTTTACATTACCATGCCGCTAAAATCGGTGCAAAGCAGAGTGCTTTTATGCCGCCTGTCAACTCGGGACTCTTTTTTCGTTTTCGTACTCTGTTTGTAAAACTCATTGCGATATCCCTCTCCTTACTCTGGTGCTCATCTTCACCGCCGCCTCACATCAAAAAAGCTGCCGGTTTCCCGGCAGCTTCACATTTACACAGCCTTTCGCCGATCAGAACGGCTTCATTCCCAGCGTATCCAGCTTCTCACCGGTAATATCGAGGCCCATACGGCTGGTTATATCCCGGTAATGGGCCGCACGGCGGGTCTCAGGCTGATTTTCTTCCAGCCCGTTAAGCACCATCGTCGTGATGCCGAATCCGGCGGGCTTCAGTCCTTTAACGGCCTGTTCTTTCGTCGGTTTCCATTTACCGACTATCACATCGTGCGCGGAAGGCTTCGGAGATTGAGGCGTCATCCAGAACAAAATCGCCGTCATGAAACCGACTTTTCCTTCGGCCGCCACGATTTCGGGATTTTTAAGCAAAATGTTCTTGTCTCCGTAAATGATGGAACTGAACAAGCCGTAGTTGAAGTTCCAGCTGAGCATGATCGGTCCGCGCCCGTAATAGCGCTTATCCCCGAATCCCGGGTACAGCTTGGAGCTGTCTGGATCGACGAAGTTGGACATGTTCTGGCCCGTTCTGCCGGCTATGTTCTCGTTCCAGAACAGCCCCCAGCGCAGCGGTCCGCCCGGAGCCGCATCCCAACCGCCGCCCGTTTCATGGGAGAGGTGAGCCATCAGAGCGGCCAGTTCCCGCTTGCGGTTTTTCTTCGTGCCTTCTTTCAGAAAGGTGCCGTAATCCACGATTTCGGTTTCGATGATTTTGTTCCGGTTGGCTTCCGAATTAAAGTCGGCCGAACGGGAAACTAACGTTTCCGTCTTCCCTTCTTTATCCAGCCGGAAAACTTCCTGTGAATTTTTGGAGCCTTTCCGCGTGCTGACCTTGTACTTGATATTCGCCGCTTCGGTTACAGCCTGGATAAGATTGTCGTACGAAAAATAATCGGTCTGGTTTTCCTTGTAATATTCTTTTCCTTTGGCCGCTTCAAACCACTGGGCCGAACCGAGCCTGTATGGAAACAGTTCCTCGTAGTCCTTTTGCGGCAGAGCCGCTTTGACAGCCTCTACGGCCTTATCCGGACTGTATTCAGGCTCGATACCGTCCCATTCTTTACGGATTTCCCTGGAATTGAGAACACGACTCTCACCGACTTCAAGCGAGCTCCCCTGAGTTAAACGCTTATGTTTCCCCCAGTTTCTGTAAGCGTTATCATTTTCGTTTTTATGAGAGGAAATAGAAGTTCCCGACTCAACGGCATGCGACGTTTCCGATGCTGCAAGCGCTTGCACAGGTGACAAAAGAATGGCGCTCCCCAGAGCGAGACAGAGGGCACGATATACAAACCGGGTAGAGAGCGGATATTTCCATTGAGACATAATCATTCTCCTTTAACTATAAATATTTGTTTGTATTACTAATCTATAGGAAAATGGATATTAATGTATATAGTCTTATAATCCTATGGAAAACAGGACCATTTAACTAAGTAATGCGTCACTCAGGCATCGGTTTAATGGATTAAAACAAGAAAGTCTGGCCCGAGAAGAACTGCGCTCTAACAAAAACAGTCGCAGCTCATGTTAAACACACAAAAAAAACGGCTGCGGGAACGGCCGTTTTTTGTCGGTTGGCATTTAACCGCGGCTGTCGCGGCGGTACTGTTCGGGCGTTTTTCCCGTGTCTTTGAGGAACGCCCGGTAAAACTGGCTCGCGCTTGAGAAACCGAGTCCCGCACTGATCGCCGTAACGGTTTCGTTTGTCCGGACAAGCAGCCGCCGGGCCTCCCGCATTCTCAGTTTCAGCACGGTTTGATGAGGAGTCAGCCCTGCCGCCGCTTTGAAGGACCGGATGAAATGATACCGGCTTTGCAGGGCGATGGCCGACAGAGTTTCGACGGAAATCGCGGATTTGTAATGGGCATGGATATAGTCCCAGGCCTCCCGCAAATGAGGGTCCGCTATGGAAACGGTCAGCTCCGTCTCCTGTCCGCCCGCCGCCGGCACCCCCGTCTCCAGCATCCGCTTTACATCAAGCACCACGAGGCTTTCGGCGGCCCGCAGGCTGTGCTCGTTCCGGGAATTGATCAAGCCGGACGTCCAGACTCCGAACTTTTCGTCCGCTTCGGAGGGGTTCACGTCGAGCCGGTTTCCGCAGCCTTCCGGTACGGGAAAGAGACTTTCGTGCAGCTTAACAATCAGTACGCTTTCCCCCGGTCCCGTCCTGAAATGATGCTCCTCGGCGGGACGCTGGAACAGCACTTCTCCTTCCGCCAAGCGGTAGTTTCTGCCTGATTGCGTAAACTCACAGGCTCCGCGGACAGAGATGGTCACCTGAAACCAGTCGGGATGGCTGTGCGGCTCGTTCTTATATGCTTCCTCATATTTGTACAATTCGAGACGGCCGGTTGTCATTTCCAGCTTCATGGGCCTGAACCTCCCCGCAATAGCGAAAATTGCTTTTTATTGATCCTGATCCGGCACAATTGGTATCGACAGCGTCTCCAACTGTCTTTATGATGAATAAAAAGCTAGGGAAACTTTCCTTTCCCCAATTCACGAAAATGGAGACGAAAACTATGGATAGTGCGATCATCGAACTAAAAGATGTAACCTGGAAAACAGGAAACAAGGAATTGCTCAAAGGGGTCACCTGGACGGTACGGCCTAAAGAGCATTGGGCTCTTCTCGGCTTGAACGGGTCCGGCAAAACGACGCTGCTTAATCTCATTAACGGCTATATCTGGCCGAGCCGCGGCTCCGTAACCGTGCTCGGTCACCGGTTCGGAGAAATCGATCTGCGTGAACTGCGGCAGTCGATCGGCTGGGTAAGCTCTTCTCTGCAGGACAAATTGTACGGCACGGACAAAGCCCAAATGGTCGTCATCAGCGGAAAGTACGCTACGATCGGCTTGTACGAACGGCTTACGGATGATGATTTGAACCGGGCCGAAGCCCTTATGCGCACGATGGGCTGTCTGCATCTGTGGGACCGCGAATTCCGGACCTGCTCCCAGGGCGAAAAGCAGAAAGTTCTCATCGCCAGAGCGCTGATGGCCGAGCCGAAGCTGCTGATTCTGGACGAGCCGTGCAATGGGCTCGATTTGTTCTCGCGCGAGAAGCTCCTGGAAAGCATCGGCGAACTGACGCGTCAGGAACAGGCGCCGACCCTGATCTACGTCACCCATCATACCGAAGAAATTCTTCCGGTATTCGGACATACGCTTCTGCTCAGGCAGGGAGAGGCCGTGCGTCAGGGAGCGACCGGCGAGCTGATGAACTCCGCTGTGCTGAGCGAGTTTTTCGAAGCGCCGGTTCAGGTGGACAACCACGACGAGCGCTTCTATGTACGCGTGACATGAACGGGGCTGCCGCTGCCCTCCCTCTAAAGCAGACGGCTGCGTCTTTCCGCTTTGCTTGAGCCTGCCGCGGGTATGTCATGCCTCAACACGCGGTGGTCTCAGAGCCAAGCGGAGAAAAAATACCCCGCGCCGCAAGCGGCAGACAACATCCGCTTTGGATGAACCTTCCCCAGCCGTCCGGCAGGACTGCGGCTACCCTTCGCTTTCGTCCGTTCCGCGCCAATACTGGCGCGTTCCCTCATCCCGGATCACGAAGCCGAGTTTGGCGATTTCGCGCCGCAAATCCGCCGCTTCTTCCTTTTCCTTCTTCTGCAGCGCCCGTTCGCGCGCTTTCAGGAGCGCATTGACAGGCGGGCTGACGCCGGGCATATCGGGCACCCACCTGGCGTACCGGTCCCTGTACGGGTCCCCATCGCCCGACCAGGGGTAGCCGAACGGTTCTAACGCGGCGGGAAGGCTTTCCGCGGGAGCCTCATACGTTTCGCGGGCCAATTCCCGGCCGGCGGCTCCCAGAATAACCATTTGTTTGCCGTCCATAAACACGGTACGGACCGACTCATGGGGAATTCTCTGCACCTTATTGTCCTTTTTCAGCTGAATTTCTTGCTCCGATAAGGTGACAAACACGATTTCCTTAAACGCCTGTCCCGTAAACCATAGACCTGCTCCGGCGCCGAGCAAGGCGGTAAGGAGCGCTATCCAGGAACCGTGGAAAGAAGTAATCACTTCAATGGGACCCTGAAACGGGATCCAGGGAAGCTTAAGGGCCAACCTCGCAAGACTGGGCACAAAATAACCCAGAATACCTCCCAGCAGGACCGGTCCGGCAAGCAGTATAATCCGCGACGCCTTATCGAGTCCGACGGTTACCTCCTGCTGTCGTGTAGGGAAACTTGTCAAATGAAATCACCTGCTTTGCTTAAAATAATCACCGGCGGTAACAGAATTTCGTGCAGTCGCAGAGCTTCAGCCGTGAATCAATACGCCTCTGACAGCTTCGCTCCACACTTCTCTAACGTCCGGCTTGAAGCCCATCAGCATGAAGTTGCTTAAATTGTCGATGACGAGCGCAAGAACGTATGCCTTCGCCGAAATTTTTTCCGGAGCGACGACGCCAAGCTCAACGCCTTTTTGCATCAAGGCCGTGAAGCCAAGCAGAAAATCTTCTTCGATCTCATAGAGCCGCTGCTTGTAAACGTCCTGACGGCTTACGGCCAGCAGGAATTCGTTCAATACACGCAGAACGCTGTATTCTTCTTCTTCACTCGGAAGCATTTTCAATCCGTTCTCGACAAGCAGAGTCTGAAAGTTTTCTTTTGTAAATTCGTCGGGCTTGAAATAGTGGGAAAACGTGTAGTCCCGGAACGTTTCCTCGAAAATGAACGAAATCAGCGCCTCTTTCGAAGAAAAATGATAATAGATGGCGGGTTTCGTGATCCCGACTTCGGCCGCAATCATAGAGAGGCTTGTTTTATCGATGCCATGCTCCGCAAACAGCTTGAAGGCGGCTTCGAGGATCTGTTGATGGGTCTGATTATTGGACATGGATTTTTCTCCCTCACTGCTGCTATTCATTTTACTTACCGATAGGTAAAATTATAACACAACGCTTTCGTCAATTAAACCTTCTCTTTATTTCGCTCTCTTAAAAAACAAAAGCCGCCGGATTTCCGGCAGCCTTTTGTCAACGTTCGGCGGGCATTTCTTTTAACGCATTCGTCCCTTATTCGGCTTTAACCAAACGACTGAGGTCCGTCTAATACTTCCGGTTCGTCAAACGGAGAACTTCGGCCAGATCGGCCGGCTGTCCCGTCTGTTCCTTATAAAAACCGTTCCGGACGACGCGATCCACGAACAGGATGCCGTTCAAATGATCCATCTCGTGCTGGATGCAGCGGGCCAGATAACCCTCCCCTTCCAGCTCGCATGTATTCCCGCTCCTGTCCAGCGTCGTAATCTTCACGTATTCCGCTCTTTTCACGATGCCCGCAAAGCCCGGATAAGATAAACACGCCTCGGGCCCGGTTTGTTCTCCGCTCATGTCCACAATTTGGGGATTTATAAGCTCAATCAAACCCTCCCCGCAGTCCATCACAATGATACGGCGAAGAATACCTACCTGAGGAGCGGCCAATCCCGCTCTTCCTTCCTCCGCGTACAAAGTATCCGTCATATCATCCAGCAATTTGAGCACTCTCGCGTTAATTTCCTGGACGGGCTTCGCTTCTTTTCTTAAGATGGGATCTCCGAAAGGAAGGATTTTTTTTACGGCCACGGGCTTCAACTCCTTATAAAATAACCGGCTTAAGCGCCTCTCCTGCCGGACGGCTTGTGAACCCACAAATCTCCCGGCGTACAGTCCAGTGCGGTACATAAAGCGTCAAGCGTGTCCGCTTTCATCTGTTTCGGCGTTTCGTTCAACAGAGCGGAAATGGAAGGGGCCGACAAGTCGTAACCGGCTTTCTCCTTCAGCAGACGCGCAAGTGCGGCGCCGGTCCACAGTCCTCTTTCAGCCATGATTTTCCGCAGCATCCAGATCAGCAGAACACTCACCTCCAGATAATAATTAGGTATTGCCTTAATTAGTTAGGTACTACCTAATATATCATATGCAGGATCTCCCGGAAAGATGATTATCCTCCCCTTCTTCTGCTCCAGCCGGATTAATTACCTGACAAAAAAAGAAACCCGCTGCCGCATCGGACAGGGGTTTCGCCGCAGTCGGAGGAGCCCGGTGCACTCCTCTTTTTTAAGGCCGCTTGACGTTTTTGTCTTCACTGACGCGCCCCCGGTCGGACCGGGCATCGATTTCTTTAATCAGCCGGCACAATTTGTTCAGCGAGCTGTCCAGTTTATCCAGCTTTTCGCCCATCGTCTGCAGCACGTAACGGAGCAGAACGAAGCAGAGCGTAACCGGAAAGCCGACATTCGTCACCAGAGACACCAGACTTTCGGCAGTCAGATCCATCCTTTTTTTCCTCCTTTCCGCCTCATTTTGTAGGGTAAAAAATGTGTCTTTTTTACAACAAATGAGGTATAATAAAGAGAGGAAAACAAGAACATACGTTCTATTTTCGGTTGTAAAAAGCCGACTGGAATTACCCTATTAGATAAAGACGAAGGGGTGATTTTTTATGTCTCAGCAGTCTACTTTGGTGGAGAAATACAGAAAGGAAGTGTACCGGATCGGGTGGCGCATCCAATATAAAGCCCGGGTGCTCAGCAACCGCGAATATGCGGCGTCGGACAACGGCTGGGCCTTTACGGCACGGGGTTTTGCCGAAAGCTCCGACAGCAAACTGGACACGCTCGCCATGATCCAGTCTCTCCCTTCCCGGACGGGCAGGGACGTGCTCCATCAGCTTTATATCCAGGATAAAACGGAAGCGCAGGTCGCCAAAGACCTCAATATGTCCCAACAGGCGGTGAATAAATGGAAAAGGAAAATGCTCCGCTTCCTATCTCAGACGAAGAATTTCTCCAACTCGTCCGGCTAAGCAAGGACGGAGACCCCGAAGCCATGCTCCGGCTGCTGCAAGTTTTCGAAGACGATATTCTGAAAATAAGCCGTTACATCCGGATGTCGCGCGAAGACGCCGTCCAAAGCATCGTGACAGACTTTATCGCGCTGGTGAAACAAAGCGAGGATTTTCCTCCTTCACCCGCCCCGAACCCGGACAAGTCCTGACGAAATACCCGCGAATGGGTAAAGCCACCTGAAAAATCTCCTTTCCCAAGGAGATTTTTTTTAGTTTCGGTTGTTAATAGCCCCCCTTTTTTACCTACATAGATGAGAAGGGAAAACGAGGCGGCGGAAACGGAAGCGGAGTCCTTCCTTCCCGCTGCGGCTCCATCGGATTCCCGTCTACATTTCATTAGGAGGCTGATCGTATGAGTTACCATATTATTGCCAATTTCCCTGCCAACCGGGACAACAAGGGAACCCTGAAAATGTACGACGGAAGCGGAGCGCTCGTCTTCGGTCCGGTCGAAGCGCTGGGACGCGGCTCGAACGATCCCGCCAACAACAATAACCACGCCAACTGGAAGATGACGAATGCCGATACGCCGACCGGCGTGTATGCCGCTTCCGTCATCGGTGCCGGGACGCCGCAGTCTTCGTACGGCCCGTACAGCCGGGTCAATCTCGATCCGACGAGCGGCAACGCGCTTATCGCGGAGAATAACGGCCGTTTCGGCTTTATGATCCACGGCGGCGACGCGTCCACGGACTCTTCCGCTTCGTGGTATCCGCTGAGACCCACATACGGCTGTATCCGTTTGTCCAACAGCAACCAGAATGCGCTGATCAACAAAATCAAATCCGTCGGCGGCAGCGGTAAGCTGACCGTAAACAACATCTGACGCCAAAAAAGGCGGGGAACTTTCCCCCGCCTTTTTCCCCTGCTTTCGTCACGCGCCGCTGCCGGGCGCATGATCCGCCCCGACCGCTTCGGACAGGCTGCCGAATCCGTCCAGCTTCAGCAGGTCCAGCAGCTCGCTGCTGCATGCCCGGTTGATGCCGGGTCCTTTGTAAATAAAGGACGTGTAGATTTCAACGAGGGAGGCGCCCGCACGGATTTTATCGTACACGTCCCGGGCCGTGAAGATACCGCCCGACCCGATGATTTTCAGCGTTCCCCCGCTCTGCTTATAAATACTGCGGATAATCTCCGTCGATTTCAGATGCAGCGGTTTTCCGCTGAGTCCGCCGGTTTCCTCCCTGTGGGGATGAGTGAGCCCGCTTCTCGTCACGGTCGTATTGGCCGCTATGACGCCCGGTATTCCGTGCTTCATGATTTTGCCGATCATGTTTTCGAGCTCTCCGCCGTCCATATCCGGCGCAATTTTTACAAAAACGGGCTTGTCCCCCCGGTGGCGGGCGTTGAGTCGCTCCGTTTCTGCCGTAATGCGGATCAGCAGTTCATCCAGTTCGCTCCCGTGCTGAAGCTTACGGAGATCGGGCGTGTTGGGCGAGCTGATATTGATGATAAAAAAGTCCGCGTACGGATACAAGGAACGAAGACACTTCGTATAGTCCTCATGCGCTTTCTCGTTGGGCGTCTGTTTGTTTTTGCCGATGTTGATGCCAAGCGGAATTTTGAGAACGCTGCAGCTCTCCAGCCGTTCCTTCATGGCGTGAATGCCTCCGTTGTTGAAACCCATCCGGTTAATCAGAGCCTCGTCGTCGGGCAGGCGGAACAGGCGCGGGCGGTCGTTTCCCGCTTGACCGACGGGCGTGACGCTGCCCACTTCCATAAACCCGAAGCCCATCGAAGAAAGAGCGGGCACCGCCCGGGCATCTTTGTCCAGACCCGCAGCCAGGCCGATGGGACTGGGAAACCGGATTCCCAGCATTTCGCTGGCCAGCCGGGGTTCCTCCCTGACTCCGTACAGCTTCTCAAGCAGATACAGAAGTCCGGGCTGCCGCTGGATTCTCTGCAAATTCCGCAAAACGAAGTCATGAGCTTCCTCAGGCTCCATTCTAAAGAGCATGGGCTTCACCAAGGCTTCATAAATCAACTGATTTCCTCCCCTTTTCAGACTAACCGCGAGGCCGGAGGCGACATGCAGGCCGGCTTCGCTGTTGACGGTCAGGCGGTACCGTGAAGCTGCAGGTAGGTGCCGATCCTGTCCAGCAGATCTTCCCTATTCCCCTGAGTCCGCATGTACGCCACAATATCCCGGATGCCCGCTACCGAATAGATGTTGACATCATAGGCCAAGGCGGCTTCCTCTAACGCGGAGAGGCGTCCCTGCTGCCCCTTTTCCTCCCTATCCAGCGCAACCAGGAAAGCCGAGAGCCGGCCGCCCTGGCTTTCGATCAGTTCCTTCGTATCTTTGATCGTCCTGCCCGAGGTCAGCACATCGTCCACCGCCAGCACGTTTTTGCCCGCGATTCCGGACCCGATAATATTTCCGCCTTCCCCGTATGCCTTCGGTTCCTTGCGGTTAAAGGCGAAATTCGCGTTGATTCCGTGTCCGCTGAACAAAGCGAGCGCTGTCGCAAGCGAGATCGGGATCCCCTTGTACGCCGGCCCGAAAATCACGTCATATTCGATTTGTTCCCGCACAATCGTCGAGGCATAGAACGAACCCAGTGCCGTTAATTTCCTGGAATCGTCGAATGAGCCGAAATTAAAGAAATATGGGCTGACCCGTTTCGATTTCAAAATAAATTCGCCGAACCGGATGATCCCTTCGTCCACAACAAATTTGGAAAACGATTCTCTCGTTTGTTCCACACTTCGTCCTCCGTTTCTTATACACATTGTGCCTGCAGACCGTGCCCCTTTATCTACCGCATCATCACGTTAAGGTTTCCTGCCGGCTTAAATTCGTAAATGCCTTCTGCCGCAGCCTATCCCCCAGTTCTGCTCTGTCGAGCAGCTTGATTTCTTTGGCGATCAGCCACTCGTCGTCATAGAACTGGTCGAGGTAGTTCGTGCCCGCGTCAGGTATGATCGCGACTGCGGAAGAATCTTCGCTGTGCCTGAGCCAGGCCAGCGCGGTGAACACGGTAAGTCCGCCCGATCCGCCCATCAGAATGCCGTGATCACGTGCAAGCAGGCGGCAGACGGAGATCGCTTCCTGATCGCTCGACAGGCTTACCGCATCAAGCACGGACGTATCCGTGTTCGCGCTTCTCCAGCTGAGGCCGACTCCGTTGATCAGGTAAGGCGCAAACGGCTGACCGAACACGGCGGAGCCCGTCACGTCACAGGCAACCACGCGCAAGTGCGGCTTGTGTTCTTTGACAAATCTTCCGATTCCGCAGAGGTGGCCGCCCGTGCTGACGGCCCCCACGATCGAATCGACCGGAAGGTCCGCGATTTCCTTCGCCGTCGTCTCCGCATGATAGGCCGGATTGGACGGATTGTCGTACTGATTTGACCAGAAAGCGCCGGGATACTTGTCCAGCAGCTGCTGAACGCGGTTGAGCCTGGCTCTCTGAAATCCGCCTTCCGAAGCGGGTGTCGTGACCATATCCACCTCGGCTCCGTACGCCTGGTACCATTTCAGCAGGCTGGCACTCACTTTCGGATCGACTACAATGATGACTTTAAATCCGTAAACCGCCCCCAGCATCGCCAGGGATTTGCCGAGATTGCCGGATGTGGATTCGATCAGGATGGAACCGGGGCGGATTTTGCCTTCCGCCATGGCCGCTTTGACCAGTCCGAGCGCCGTTCTGTCCTTTATGCTGAAGTTCGGATTGAAATAATCGAGCTTGAGATAAAGCTTTTTGCCGGACGGGACAAGTTTATCGTCCAGCGAGACGACCGGCGTGTTTCCAATACACTCCGTAATATCGGTATGAATCATCATTTCACCCCACGATTTTGATTTGACTCGTATCCGCTTTGGTAAGGCAGACGCACTCTTCCCGGGTTACGAGAACCGGGTCTTCGACGTGCAGCGCACCGAGGCCGAATTCGTAATACGGCGTTTCAATGGAAAGTACCATCCCCTCTTCGATCACATCTCCGCTGCCCGGAGCCAGGATAGGCAGCTCATAAGGTTCCAGGCCGATACCGTGACCGACATGGTGCCTTCTGTAGGCGGTAAAACCTGCCTCGTGCACCGCGTTCATCGTCAGATGAAAAACGTCGCTGCCCGTCATCCCCGGTCTTACCTGACGGATGGCCTCCTGCTGCCCCGTATACAAAGCATCGTACTTTGTATACTCGGGTTTAAGCGTCCTGTAAGCGACTACCCTCGCGATATCCGCCCAATATCCGTCGCAGACGATATCGCAGTCGAACCAGAGCAGATCTCCGGGCTGCAGCCGGATGTCCCGGCTCGGCCTGCGCTGGCCGCCTACCGCATGCCGGCCCGCTTTGATCATCGGCAGAACGGCTAGACCGCCCCGAGCGGCGACAGCGGTCGAAAAGACGGCCGCGATCTCATGCTCGGTAATACCTTCGCGAAGCTCTTGAATAACCTGCCCGATCGCGTAGTCGATGCATTCGGCCGAATACGCGAGGGCATCGGTTTCCGCCTGCGTCTTCACGGCCCTTATGTGCCGGAGGAGAGCGGCGCCTTCGATGAATTCGCCCTGCGGATGCCGGCCGCGGATTGAACCGAATACGGAGGCCGTAATCCCGTCTTCGTCCAGCGCAACCCGATCGGCGGACAGATTCAGACGGGCGAGCAGAACCGCGAGCGCTTCCTCGGGACCGGCCTGGCTCTTCTGTACGTCCGACAAGTATTTCAGCCGCTCTTCTTCTACAGGCAGCGATCCCCCGTCCGGATGTTCCCTGTAGAATGTGCCGTATGTGACGACCTGCCCGATGTTCGAGCGGGCATCGAGGATCTGGTCGATTTCACCTACGGAGTGCACGACATGCACCTCTTCGGGCGAATCCGCCGTTACGACCGCGTAGCACTGCCCACGGTACGGATTCAATGTTTTCACAACCGGCTCGAATCCGGTCAAGTAGCGGATATTTTCTTTGGTCGTCGCTATGGCCGCCGCCAATTGATGTTCCTTCAGCTTCGCTTGAAGCCGCTGCGCATTGTACAGCATGGCTCACCTCGTATCGGTTTCGGATTCGTTCTTGATCGCCCGGACCAGGTCCGCTACGGCGGGAGCCAGCAGGTCATGCCGGTCCATCTCGATCCAGCCCGCTTCGCTGATCTCCGAGCAGGGGGCGATTTCCCCGTTCCAGTCCGCTTCGTAGCAGAGAAGTTCGACCTGCGCGTCTTCCTTGTAGGCGGCACCGATCACTGTTCTCATATACGTAATGCTTTCGGGAAGCAGATCTATGTCCAGTTCTTCTTTTAACTCTCTTCGCAACGCGGTCTCCGGCTCTTCCCCCGCCTCGATTTTACCGCCGGGCAGGTACCACCGCTCGTTGTCTCTGACACGGACCAACAGCAGCCGGGCTGCATCCCTTTTTACGAGGCACGCGCATCTAATCCGCTTTGTTTGCACGGGCCAGTACCCTGTCCACCATCGACAGCATTCCGCTTTTGTCATAATGAAGATAATGGCCGGCCGCAATTCTCATGGGGTCCCCCGCATGGAAAAATTCGTACACCAGTTGACGCTGCCCGAAACCGTCCCCGGAGGCGTCCCAGGCCAGATTCAGAAGCTTCGAACGGGTCGCCGCGTCCGTCTCACCCGTAGACAGCGAGACCGCCAGACCGCCCAGTTCCTCGGCCAAAAAATCCTCGTAATGAGGAGTCGACAGCATAGAGCCGGCCGCCAGGGATTGAATCGTTTTCACCATTTTTTCGTACATTTTGGGAAAATTATAGCGGATCGCCTGTATGGCGTTGATGCTCGGCGTTTGTACCCCCTCATGGCTGACAGTCGAGTCGGCTTCGCTTAACAGGATGCTTGCCCGCAGAAGCTCGACGTACGAAGTCATTTCTCCCAGCTTTTCCTGGATATTTACGAATCCGTCCAGTTTCAGCATCCCGGCAAGTTTGACGGCGATTCCAGTCAGAAGCTCCGCCTTGGACAAGCCGCGCACGATCCCCTGATGCCCCGTATGATTCCGTGCAAATGTTTTGTCGTAGAACAGGTTCGACTTAGCCACGTCTTTAAACACGAATACTTTATTCCAGGGGATAAAGACGTCGTCCAGAATCAGGTAGGCGTCGATTTCGTCAAAGGAGTTGGCCAGCGGATGGTCGAAAGCGTGGTAAGATGATTTCACAAGCGGTTTCCGGCAGATGATTTTAACCCCGGGATAGTCGACCGGCAGCGCGAACGACACGGCATAGTCTTCATCCCCAGGCTTTAAACCCGGCATGTTAAAAATAAGCAGCTCGTCCGCGATCGGCGCAAGCGTCACAATCATTTTGGCTCCGGTGACGGTAATTCCGTCTTTATCGTGAGCGACTACTTTAACACCCGCGTAATGGTTCGTTTGGGACCCCAGAGACAGCGAGCGGTCGATTTGCGGATTGATTGCGCCGTGTCCGACGAAAAGGTTGTTCGTCTTGACAAACCGGTAATACGCCCTCATATTCGCGGAAAAATCGGTGTACGCATTTTCACCCAGCAGCTTGCTGTGGGCATAAAGCGTAGCCAGGGCCGCGTTGATGAAATCCGGCGTTCTGCCGAGCATGCCGTATGACAGATCCGCGACTTCCTTGTATGACTTCGCTTTTTTCCGCAAGTCTTCTTCTGCTGCGGGTACAAGCAAACTGACGGGAGCGTTGAGGCCTTCCTCGTCTTTAAAGCAGTGGACGTCCGGCTTCTCATCCTGCAGATCGTAATAACGTCCGATGCATGCTATAGCTCCCATAAAAGCGGGTTCTGTGCGGACATCGACTTTCACGCCGTTTACATACACGGTATTCCGGTCCTTCAGTCTCTCCAGATACTGACCTGCGGCCGATTTTGCGGTAACTACCATGTCGTGTGCCTCACTCCTGTCTGATTGTCACTGAATGACAAATTTTGTTTACCAAAACATAATTAAATAATTTATGACAAATTTTACTATATTTAAGGTTACCATGCCGCCTTCTTCTTTTTCAATAGAATTTATGCAATTTTTACCAAAAAGATAAGAAGATGACTTTTTCCGGCTTGGGGTTCGCATGATCGCTTCATATAGTGTACAATGCAAGAAACACCTGTTATCAAAAGTTTGGGTACCATTAGGAGATGTTTACATGGCAGAAGAAGAAGTGATCTTAACCCCCGAAGGACTGGCTCAGCTGGAGCAGGAGCTGGAAGAGCTCAAAACCGTGAAGCGCAAAGAGCTGGCGGAACGCCTCAAGACCGCGATCAGCTACGGGGATCTTAAAGAAAACAGCGAATACCACTCCGCAAAAGACGATCAGGCTTTTATGGAAACCCGGATTATCACGATTGAGCGGATGCTGAAAAAAGCCCGTGTTTCCGACAATACCGATACGTCTACCGTTAAAGTCGGCTCTATTGTCGTGCTGAACGATATCGAATTTTCCGAAAAGGTGGAGTACCGGATCGTCGGTCCGGCCGAAGCGGATGTAGCGGATAACAAAATTTCTTACGAAAGCCCGCTGGGCGTTTCTCTTATGGGAAAATCGGTCGGCAGTATTGTCAGCGTGGATGCTCCCGTCGGAGTCATCAAATACGAACTTCTCGAAATCAGAGCGAAATAATCGCCCTTTACCGGCAAAAAGGGGCAGCCTGCCCAGTCATTTGGTTGACTGGGCAGGCTGCCCCTTTCATTTTGTTTTTTTCGCGGTCTCCGCCCGAATTACACCGCTCCCGGTTCCCCCGGGCAACGCTTCCCTGAACAGTACCTTCCGAATGCCGGGTTTCGGGTTTCGGGTTTCGGGTTTTGGATTTCGGATTTCGGATTTCGGGTTTCGGGTTTCGGGTTTCGGTATTAGCGTCTTAGCGTTCGTCCTTCTCAGGGTGAGACTGGGCTTTAGCGCATAGCGGCAGCGGGAGTACGCAGGGTACTCGCCCAGCGGACGGATGCCGCCGGGCTGCCGCGAAGGACGAACGTGTGAAGGTCCGTTATACCTGCCGGTCAGCGGGTTCGGGACGAAGCGCGAACCGGACGGCGCGGCTGATCAGCGGCGGCAGCACAGAGACGTGCCCCTCGCCTTCGAACTCTTTGTACACGGCTTCCACGCCGCAGGGGGCTAACGCCGAAAGCCGCCCGCAAAGCTCGGACGCATTCTCCCCGCCGCCGGTATGATGCGACTTTTCCAGTTCCCCGATGGCGAGGAATACTTTTATATCCGCAAGCTCACCCGGAGACTGTCCGGCGGAGGCGGACAGCCTGGAAGCGAAAGCCTGCTCTTCTTCAAGCAGCACCCGCTTGTTCCAGTGGATGGACGGGCTGCCGGCGATGTAACATTGGAACGCTTCCGGCCTTGCGAACAGCAGGTGAAGCACAAACAATCCGCCCAGTGAATGGCCGAAGATCGTCTGTCTCCGGCGGTCGATGGGGTACGTCTCTTCGATCGCCGGCTTCAACTCCTCTTCGATGAACGCCATGAAGGCTCCGGCGCCCCCATGCTCCGGCCGTTCACCCTCCCTGAGTTTGAAGGGCAGCTCCTCCACACGGATGTCACGCGTAAAATCATAATGCCTCGCGGGATGAAACGGACCGTCCGTCGGGTAACCGATACCGACGACGATAGCGGGGATCACTCCGGTTCTCTGCGGAGCCCGGGACTGGACGCGCACGGCTTCGACCATCGTGCCGAAGACGGAGTTGGCGTCCAGCACGTAAACAACGGGGAAACCCGACGCGGGTGGTTCTCCCTCGGGTACAGCAATGAATATCCGGTATTCCCGGTTTTTCGCGCGCGAATGCATCGTACGCTGCTCGGACCGCGGCATGGTCACACGCTCCAGGACTCCGGCTGCCGCTCGGGACTTGTCATTCTCTCGATTGACTGTTCTCAATCTACCTCACTCCTTCGCCTGCCGCTTCTTTTTGCGGTTCCGTGCCGCTTCCCGGCGATGCCGATGCAGCCGCCTTATTGCGCAGATAACTTTCATATCCGTAACAGACCGGCGCCCCGTTCTCGGGGTCCAGCATGATCCGGGCATCGATATGGAACACCTGGTTGAGCACGTCTCTGGTAATAATTTCATGCGGGTGCCCGGCCGCGATAATTTGTCCGCTCTTCATAGCGACGATCCGGTGGGAGAACCGCGCCGCATGGTTAATGTCGTGGAGCACCATCACGATCGTCTGTTTCCGCTCCATATTCATTTTCTCTACGATCTGGAGCACTTCCAGCTGGTGGGCCATGTCCAGGAAAGTCGTCGGTTCGTCGAGCAGCAGCACTTCGGTATCCTGGGCGAAAGCCATGGCCAGCCATACCTTCTGCCGCTGTCCGCCCGACAGACTGCCGATTTCCCGGTCCCGGAAAGCAGCCACGTTCGTAACTTCGAGCGCCCACTCGATCACTTCTTTGTCCCGGGGAGAAAGCCTGTTCAGGTTTTTACGGTGCGGATACCGCCCGTACGACACGAGCTCTTCGACTTTAAGCTCGGAAGGGGCGATGGGATTCTGCGGCAGAAGGGCGATATGCTGAGCGATCTTCCGGGTCGGAATCGAACTCAAATTTTGGCCGCGGAAAAAAACAGTCCCGTTCTTCTGCTTCAGAATGCGCCCGATCGTTTTGAGCAGCGTCGATTTTCCGCAGCCGTTAGGGCCGATGATCGTCGTGACCTCCCCTTCCTTCACCTCAAAATTGAGATCACGGAACACGGTGTTTTTCTCATAACACGTTTCCAGATTCTCCACACGAATGATACTCAAGAACGAACACTCCCTCTATGCTTTGGCCTTAAACAGCAGGTAAATAAAATACGGAACGCCTAGGATCGAAATAACGACGCCGACAGGCAACTCCACCGGATCAAATACGGTTTTGGCGATAAAATCCGATCCGATCACCAGCAGCATGCCGATAACGGCGCTGACCGGCAGAACGCGGTTATGATGAACACCGACCAGACGTTTGGCGATATGCGGCGACATCAGCCCGATAAAACCGATACCTCCGGATACGGACACGCACGCGCTGACAAGGCCGATGCTGCCGAGCAGAAGAATTCCCTTCTGCCTTTCCACGCGGACTCCCAAACTTTTCACACTGCTTTCTTCAAGCTGGAAAAGATCCAAAGTGTACGCGCTTCTCCGTATCAACGGAATCAGGATAAGGAGCCACGGCAAAATGGAAACGACATATTTCCAATTGGCGCTGTAAATGCTGCCCGAAGTCCAGACGGCGGCCATTTCGAAATCTTTGGCATCCATCTTGAGCGTCAGGAACAAAGCCAGCGCGCTGAACCCGGCTCCGATCGCGATCCCCGTCAATATCAGACGCTGGGAATCGATCCGGCCGTTTTTCCACGAAAACAGGTAGATAAGAATGGCGGACGCAAGCCCTCCGACCAGTCCGAACAGGGGCATCGTCATAATCCCCCACCAACCCGTTCCGTGCAGCTTGCCCTGGAAAAAGAACATGAAGATAACGATGGCCGCCCCGGCTCCGGCGTTGATACCGAGAATGCCCGGATCCGCCAGCCCGTTGCGGGTAATCCCCTGAATGACGGTTCCCGCAATGGCGAGGCCCATGCCGACCAGTCCCGCGATCACAATACGCGGCAGCCGGAATTCGAGAATGACGAGATCATTTTCCGGACTCGGGTTAATGCGTAAAAGCGTATGCAGCACATCCCGGACCGTGATATCGAACGAACCGTTCGTCAAGCTTGTGTAGGCGGCAATCGCAATTAAAACTATGCCGGTCAGAAGAACCAGCGTATAGCGGCGGAACGATTGTTTAGGCATGTTTTTCCCCGCCTCTCGTTCTGGCCAGATACAGGAAAAACGGCACGCCGATAATAGCGGTCACGACTCCGATCGGCATTTCATACGGATAATTCAGGAACCGGCTGAGAATGTCCGCCAGAGCGAGGAAAATACCGCCCAGCACACCGGCGCACGGAATGACCCATTTGTAGTCGATGCCGATCAGGAAGCGGGTAATATGGGGAATAATGAGTCCCACAAATCCGATTTTGCCGGCCAGAGCCACGGAAATTCCTGTGAGAATAACGACCGCGCCCATGGCGACGATCTTCACCAGAAGCGTTCTTTGCCCCAGATTGATCGCGACTTCTTCTCCGAGCGAGAGAATCGTGATCGATTTCGCAATCCGGAAGGCGGCGATAAGACCGACAATCGCGAAAGGAACACAAAGTAGAATCAGCTTGGGGTCAAGTTGATGAAGTCTCGCGTTGTACCAGAAGCTTATGTTCTGCGATTTCTGAAAATACATGGAAAGAGCCGCCGAAACGCTGCTGAGGAACGTACCGATCACGGTGCCGACGATCGCCATCCGCACAGGCGTCAATCCGTTCGGAAGCAGCGAGGCAAGCCCGAATACAATGCCGACCCCAAGCGCGGAGCCGATCAGAGAATAGAAAATCATATCCAATGAAGACGAATTGGGCAGGAAAATCATACAGAGCGTAATAACAAACGCAGAGCCGTCGGTCACCCCCATGATGGAAGGGGATGCAAGGTAATTCCTTGTCATCCCCTGCATGAGCGCGCCCGATATGGCAAGGAACGCTCCAATTAGAAGCGCCCCCACTACTCTCGGCAAACGGGAGGTCCGGATAATCTGATGATCGACATTACCCGGGTCGAAATGGAACAAGGCGTCCATAACCGTTTGCAGATGAATTTGTTTGGCCCCGTAAAGAACGGACAGCACGATGGTGAACACGATGATCACCGGTGAAACCCATAAGATCCATTGAGGCTTTGCCAGACTTCTTTTCATATCGGATTACTCGCTTTATGTTGAAATTTAGTTGGTAAGCTTCGGAAGAGCGGCCTCAAGGAACTTGATCTTGCTGTACGACGTTCCTCCCTGCGCCAGCGGGTCTACGACGTTTACGAATACTTTTTTGTTTTTCACGGCGTTGATACTTTGCCAGATCGGATTTTTCTCCAGGTCTTCCAGCGCTTTCGGCTGCTCTTTGTTCTCGTCTTCCGAGAACTGGACGAACATATAGTCCGGATTGATTTCGGACAATTTCTCCAGCGAGATCAGCTGCTGCGCCTTGGCTTCTTTCACTTCGTTCGGAACGGCGAGACCAAGATCGGTATAGAGCGACGGGTTGAAGAACACACCGGCCGGATAAATGGCGATGCTTCCCGCACGTACACGGAGCACCAGCACTTTTTTGTCTTTCAGGGAAGTGCCGAGCTTTTCTTTCGCGGCGGCGGCGTCTTTCTTGTACTTCTCAATGACTTCTTTGGCCTTATCCTGATGACCGGTCAGCTCCGCCAATACGTTCAGGTTCGCTTCCCAATCGGTCGAAACATGGGAGATCGGAAGCGTCACTTTAACCTTGTTCAGCTTTTCCATCATTTCGGCAGGAAATTTGGTTGAACCGAGAATGACATCGGGCTTCAGCTTCAGAATTGTTTCCACATTCGGCTGCGTTTTCTCGCCGACGGATTCCGCTTTATCGGTAATGCTCTTGAACATATCGGGGAACTTGCCGCCGACCGAAATCGCGCCGACCGGTTTCACGCCCAGCACGAGAGCGTCTTCCATCGATTCCATGGAGCCGGCGATTACGATGCGCTCCGCTTTGGCGGCAACGGAATATTCTTTGTCGAGGTATGTAATTTTGCGGGGTTCGTTATTGCCCGCCGCCGTCGCCGCCGGACTTTTGGTCGCTTCGGCTCCGCCCGTATTAGCCGCTTCTTTCTGTGCTCCGCATGCGGAAGATAGTAGTGTTACCGCAACCAGACCGGCTGCCACCCATGTTTTTTTCATTTTTCTCTAACCCCTCTCCGTATCCGGAAAAATTATATTTGTTTTTTTGTATCTCTGCCGAAAATCCATATCAGTGCTTCTGGAAACTGTTCCACGAATACGGGAACCTGGTGATGGCCGCCTTCTCCGATAACCAGACGCAGTCCGGCTCCGCCAAAGCCGGAGTCCGCAAGCAGCGTGTAAGCCTGCCTCGTTCTGGCCATCATGGCACTCTGAATCGTTTGCTTGCCTACGCCTTCCTGATCCCCCACATACATGTAAAACCTCTGTCCCTCGTCGGCCAGCCTGCGCTCCGCCATATATTCGGTGAACCCTTCATACCAGAAGGACCCTGAGATGCAGCCGATTTTCCCGAAAACACCGGGATGTTCGAATGCCGCAAACATCGAGATCAGACCGCCTAGCGAAGCTCCTATCATTCCCGTATCGGCAGGTCCCGTCCGCGTCTCGTACCGAGCGTCGATATAAGGCTTAAGCTCATGAACCACAAGGTTCAGATACTTCCCGCCGAATCCCCCGAAATCCTGGACGGATTCGACCAGCGCCTTCGCGGGCCACGGCGTATATTCATCCAGCCGTTCATGCGGCTCCAGCCCGACGAGAATCATTTCCGGCAGCTTCTTCTCCCGGAACAGCTCTTCCATGCGGGTCACCGCCTCGTTGGAGACCGTATCCATATAGTCGGTCGGATCGTTGACATACATGACCGGATAGCGGTGCTTCGTTAAGCCGTATGACGGTGGTGTGTAAATGCTCAGTGTCCTGCCCTGAAAAACTTGGTGTTCCAGACATCCTCTCTCTCTGCTGTGTTCCATGCCATTCCCCCAACGCTCTCTTTGTAAAACTGAGAATCATTATCACTTAACAACAAAAAAAAGAGGGAGGTTCTTTTTTGTTCATTTGTATTGATAACAATTCTCAATTGAAATTATAACCCACGTTCCTTTGACGGGACATGGACAATAACCGGATTTCGTGCTGGACTATTTCCGTAAAAACAGTTTTTCCACTTCACCCAGAATACGTTCGTGGCCGGAAGCCGAGTATTCCCTCCAAGGATCCGAAGGGATTTCGTAAACCCGGTTCGTCCGCACCGCTTTAAGATCCCGCCAAAGAGCCGTCGCCTGCAGATCGCGCCACCGACGGAGCGTCTCCGTTTCCTGGCAGACGTTGACGAGGATATGGTCTGCCGCAAGTTCCGCGAGCTGCTCCGGATGGATCGGCACATTGATCCGGTCCCGCGCGTACTCGAAGGCCGGCTTCATGCCCAGCTCGTGAAAAAACACGTCGCCCATGCTTCGGGTTCCGCATACCCGGATCTCCTGCTTATGCAGGCTGATCAGCAGAAATGTTTCTTCCCCCGCCCATTTCCGCAGCCTGCCGCGCAGCGACTCCACACGGCCGTCGAATTTATGAAGCCACGCCTGCGCTTCGGCCGTACGGTCCAGATAGGCGGCGATAAGGAGCAGCTGCTCCCGCCAATCCGCCTGCCGCTCGGGAATGTACAGCACTTTGCCCGCCTGCTCCAGGCGCTCTTTTTCTCCGGGATTGAGGGTGTCCATCGAAATGATCAGATCCGGGCGTGTTTCACGGAGCTTCTCGATGTTGTGCTCCCAATCTTCGCTGTACCGGTAGGCGCTTAGATGAACGGGAATATCCGACCGATAGCGCTCGTAATAGTGACCGGTCCACTTGGGATGCAGCGGGGCCGCGTACGGAAGGTGATGAATGGCAAGCAGCTGGCCAATCAGGTGTGATTGATGGACCGCGATTTTTTTCTTCCGGTTCTTCATATAAACCGTCGGCGAAACGCCCACTTCCTGCTTGAACTTCCGGCTGAAATAAAATTCATCCTGGTAACCCACGACATGAGCGATGTCTTTAAGACGGGATTGGGACAACGCCATCAACTGCTTGGCCCGGTTAACCCGCTGTTCGGTCAAATAATCGATCACGCTCAACCCGTATGTTTTCTTAAACAAATCCCCGTAATACTTCGGCGATACTTCGGCCATCCGCGCAAGCTCGTCGATCGTGATGTTCGTCTGGTAGTGATTTTCAATATAGTGGCGGGTCCGTTCGAGAGCGCTCCGGGCATCCTGCCGGGATTCGTCCCGCGTATGAGAACAGACCGCATGGAACAGTTCAAGAAATCCCGCCTCGGCTTTCAGCCGGTCGAGCGGGTCGCTGCCGTGCCAGAAAGCATGAAGCGCTCCGCTAAGCACCGGAAGCTGCGGCAAGGGCTGAACGTGGAGCACCTGAGGCCCCTTCCAGGTTCCCTTTTCGCGGCTTACTCCCTTTTCATCCTCATAAAAAAGGTCGAAACCGGCAAGAGTCAGCTCCAGACCGTCCCCTTCCGCTTCCATACCGATTACTTGTCCGGGCAGGCATATATGTACTTTATCTTCGCCGAGGCGGCTAAGTGCGCCGTCCCGTTTGAGCGTTCCTTCGCCGGCCGTAACGGCGATCAGCAGATGCGTATCGATGAGCCGGTAATCCATTTCCCAGCTCTCCCCGGCTTTGATGATTTCCACCTGGCGCAATTTATAGGAAGCATCCGCAGCGGCTGACGTTAAATCCGGGCGTATGTCTTCATCGATATTCGGAATGTCACTCAACTCTTTCCCCTCCTATGGTGCTGGCTGTCGTTCCGCTCAGGAGTCCGTTATTTATGATAATGATTCTCAATATCATTTGATTATACCAGATGTCTGCGACCTTGAGAATCGGTTTCTTTTGCACAAAAAAAGAACCTATTAAATATTTCGAAGCGGAAATAGTGGAAAAGCTCCGGCTCATACAGTAAAGAAGCTGATTGCGCGGGCTTCGCCCAAAATATCCGCAAAGGAGCAACCTTATGCCATTTGTAAACCGGTTTGTGACCAACCAGAACGGCGCCGTTACGTTTACGGGCAATACTCTGGGTTTAAGCCGCTCCAATACCGTCGGCGTTCCCGGTACCGTGGACAGTATCGGCGCGTTTATCACCACCAATACGTCCCAGCAGTTCGGAACCTATCCGCCGGGCACCACAAACAATTTTGCCGCCGACAGTTCGTCAGCCGTACTGGTTATCCCTCCCGGGAGTACGATCCTGTATGCCGAACTGATCTGGGGAGGCACCTACATCAACAACGGAGTCGACCTCAGCGCTTTTATCGACAACCCGGTTACGTTTGCCACACCATCCGGCACTTTCAGCGCCGTACCCGATCCCGCAACCTCCTTTAACGTTCAGCTTTCCGCCGATCCGGGTTTCCCTCCCGCCTTCGCCTACTCCCGTTCCTCCGTCGTGACGAATCAAGTCAGTGCCGCCGGAGCGGGAACCTATACGACAAGCGGCGTCGCAGGGACGATCGTTATTCCGGACCCGACCTCCAACCACGCGGGATGGACGCTGGCCGTCATCTACCAGAATCCTGCGCTCCCCTTCCGGAACTTGTCCCTGCGGATAGGCGCGACCGTCATTTTGTCGACATCGGGTCCCGTCAATACGGTCGTAAGCGGATTCGCCACGCCTTTTGCAGGCGCCCTTAACGCGCGTGCTCTCTTCAGCGCCCAGGAGGGGGATGCCAACAAAAGCGGCGACCGCGCTCTGTTCGGACCGGCGCTCGCTTCGTTAACGGCCTTGTCGGGACCGAACAATTTTGCCCAGAATTTTTTCGCCTCGCAAATTAATAAAGACGACGGAACACTGGATACGAGCGGAACGTTCGGGCTGCGGAACCAGACGAACGGACAGCCGGGTACCAATATCGTCGGCGGCAGGCAGGGCTGGGATATCACAAACGTTAACGCGTCCTCCACCCTGCTCAACAACCAGACGTCTGCCGTCCTGCAAGCTGACTACGAACGGAGACGGCTATCTGGTCAATGCCAACGCTCTGCAGATCGATATCAATATTCCGCTGATTGAAATCGTCAAAACGGCGGACGAAACGATCGCCGCAATCGGCGACATCGTCACATATACCGTTACTACGCGCAACACGTCTCAAGTGGATGCGACTAACGCGATGTTTTTCGATCTCATTGCCGCCGGTTCTTCCTTTATTGACGGAAGTGTGACTATCGATAACGTTGCCGTTGCATCGGCCGATCCGACCGTCGGTTTCCCGATCGGCGATCTTCCTGCCGGCGCGGCCGTAGTGGTGAAATTCCAGGTCCGCATCGACTCCCTGCCCGATTCGGAAGAAATCCGCAACCAGGCGCAGGTTGCCTACGATTTTAAATCGACGCCGGATAGTCCGGTGCTGTCCAACTGGGTCCCTTCCAATATTGTGCGGATCCCTGTCGTAGATGCCGGAATAGTTGTCGTCAAAAGCGCGGATACGGCGGGCCCCGTTGATGTCGGAGACACCGTCACGTTTACGCTTGATGTGACTGCCACCGGAAATACCCCCGTTACCACGACGGTTACCGATCTGATTCCGCAGGGAGCCGCTCTCGTTGCTGGCAGCGTGGCGATCGGCGGAGTTCCCCAAGCCGGTGCCGATCCCGCCGCAGGAATTAACCTGGGGACCCTTAACCCCGGCGACACCGTCACGGTCACGTTCCGGATTACCGTAAGTGCGTTTCCGGAAAGCGGAAATATCGTAAACCAGGCAACGGATATTTTCACGTTCCAGGCGGGATCTCGTTCGATCCCCGGTACCACGTCTTCTAATATCGTGACGATTCCCGTTAATATTCCATTCATCGGGCAGGCGACCCTGACCCTGATCAAAGCCTCCAGCCTCACCGCTGCCGTAGTGGGCGATGTCATTACGTACACCGTAAACGTTCAAAATCTCGACCCGGTCGTCGGTACCTTTAACGTTCTACTGCTGGATCCAATTCCGGCAGGTTCCGCATTCGTTCCGGGCAGCGTGACCGTAAACGGGGTTTCACAACTGCTGGCCAGCCCCGTCACGGGAATTCCTCTCGGAAATATCGGTCCGTTAACGACCGTGCCGGTTACTTTCCAGGTCACCGTCACATCCGTTCCCGTGCCCGCCGTACTTACTAATCAGGCGACCGCGAATTATACATCCGGCGGTCAGGCTCTCAGCTCCGGCTCCAATATCGTCAATATTCCTGTCTATCAGCCGGCCCTGACCGCGAACAAACTTGCCGGCACCATACAGGCAACCGTCGGTCAAACGGTCGTATTTACTCTTCTTCTTCAAAATACGGGCAGCATTGCCGTCACTCCGGTCGTAACCGATATTGTACCGCCGCAAGCTTCCTTTATCGCGGATTCTTTGCGCATTAACGGCGTTCTCATCCCCGGTACCGATCCTGCCGCCGGAATCACGCTGGAACCTCTGGCACCCGGCGGAAGTACGGCCATCACGTTCGATATCGTTGTAAACGGCCTGCCGCCGGGCCAACTGCTGACGAATCAGGCATCCGCCGCCTATACGTACCAGCCCTCCCCCGGAAGAGTCCTCACCGGCGTAGCCGATTCCAATCCGGTAACCGTACTTATTACGGTTACCGGGGTCACGCTGACGAAATCGGCTGATCTTTCAACCGCTGTCATCGGAGATATCGTAACCTACGAGCTGGTGTTTACGAATACGTCGACAGGTCCGGTTACCGCCGTAATTTTGACGGACCCGGCCGTAGAAGGAGCCGTGTTCATCCCGGGTACGGTCGTCGTCAACGGAGTTCCCGATGCGGCCGCCGTGCCCGCTTCCGGCATCGCTGTCGGAACCGTGGCTTCCGGCGGAGTCGTCACGGTGACTTACCGGCAGCGCGTCGATTCCCGGCCTGCCAACTCGTTTATTGCCGACCAGGCATCCGCCGGCTTTACAAGCGACGAAGGACCATCCACGGTCATTTCAAATCCGGTCAATATCGCTGTCGCCGAACCTTCCCTCACGCTGGAGAAAAGCACCGATACACGCTTTGCGCTTATCGGGGACCTTGTGCGTTATTTTCTTACGGTTACGAATACGGGCAATTATAACGTGAATGTCTTCTTGTCGGACCCGATTCCGCCGGGTTCCGTATTCGTGCCGAACAGTCTGGTCGCTGGCGGAACCCCTCTGCCTGGTGTCGATCCTTCGGAAGGAGAATTCATCGGAACCATAGAAGCCGGTGATACCTTTGAGGTTACGTTCCTCGTTGAAGTCGTGTCCGTCCCTCCTTCTCAGGCTCTTATCAACAGAGGAACGCTCATTTACGAATTTGTCCTGCCCGACGGACGCTCTTTCAGCCGGTCGCTTCTTTCCAACGAAGTGAACATTCCGGTGGCCGCTCCCCCACAAGCTCAATTGCTCAAATCCGTCAATACCAATGAGCTGGACGTAGGCATGCTCTTCGTCTTTACCCTGCAATTTCTCAACCCCGGCCCCTTCCCTGTAACGGAAGCGACCTTGTTTGATCCGCTTCCTGCCGGATTGGTTTTTATCTCTGGCAGCGTAACGCTAGACGGAACGGCGCGGCCTGCCGCCATTCCTTCTGCCGGAATCACGCTTGGGAACGTGCCTTCCGGCCGGACGGCAGTTGTGACCTTTACCGCCAGAGCGTCCGCTCCTCAGATTGCCGTCAACCAGGCGTCGGCATCTTTTGCTTATCTGCTTCCTGACGGCCGCCGCCTCACGGATGCAGCCACATCGAATCCGGTTCGGGTCCGGATCAACGAGAACGAAGAATAAGGGGCTGCATCCTGCGCAGCTCCCCGGGTTTCCACTTTTTATCCGAACGAAAAAAAGACCGCACATCATTTGTGCGGTCTTTCTCAGTTCAGGCGGTTCAGGCGGTTCAGGCTGTTCAAGCGGTTCTGCCGGGTTCGGGGTTTGTTCATCTTGCGATGCACAAGAATGCGGCTCTAAACGGCAGTGTATTTTCCCCGCAGTGCGAGAGGCTCGTGGATGACCACGGTCATCTGACGCCGGACACTGTGCTAGGAGTTTCGCGTATTGCGGAAAAGCTCGTAAGCTCGTCCCCGAACGACATGGCACAAGATCCTTCTTCAGTCGCCGGACCCCGCTTCAGACAGTCGAATCCGCTGAACCCGCCTTGCGGGATCAGGCCGCTTTTCTGTCCAGTGCGAACACCCATAGGGCAAGCAGCATCCCGATCAGCGACAATACCGCTCCGGTCCAAGGAAGCATCGATAAGCCGGCTTGGTTAATGACCATGCCGCCAAGAAAAGCTCCTCCGGCATTTCCGAGATTTAAGGCCGAATGGTTAGACGTCGAAGCAAGAGCGGGAGCGTCTTTGGCCAGCGTCATAATTTTGACCTGAAGGCCCGGCAGCACCCCGAAAGCGGCAACGCCCCAGATGAAAATCGTAACCACGGCCGCTGCCGGCATTTTAACCGTATAAGCGAAGACGGCCAATATAAGCGCCAGCACGGCGAAACTGCCGATCATCACCGGCATCAGTTTCCAGTCCGCCAGTTTTCCGCCGAGAATATTACCGAATGTAACGCCGAAACCGAATAAAACCAGAATCCACGTCACACTGTGCTCGGCATAACCGGTAACCTGCTCCAGAAGCGGGGCGATGTAAGTGAACACCGTGAACAGACTGCTGCAGCCGATGGCTCCCGTAAGGAGAACAAGCAGCAGTCTCGGCTGCGCCAGCGCCCGGATCTGCCGGACGAGGCTTGATGATTCCTCCCGGGGAATGACGGGAATGAGGGCAATGATGCCGACGAGGGAGATAACCCCCATAACGGCCACGGCTCCAAACGATGCCCGCCAGCCCATATTCTGGCCGATAAACGTCCCGAACGGAACGCCGATAATATTGGCGATCGTTAGTCCCGCCATCATAATGGAGACCGCCGCAGCCCTGCGGTGCGGTTTTACCAGATTGGCGGCGATAACCGAACCGACGCCGAAGAAAGTACCGTGCGCCAGCGCAGTGAGCAGCCTTGCTCCCATCAGCAGGCCGTAATTCGGCGCGATAGCCGCAACCGCGTTGCCGAGGATAAAAAGCACCATCAGCAGGCAGAGCAGCATTTTCTGCGGCAGCCTGTGTGTCGCGACCGCCAGCAAAGGAGCGCCGACGGCTACTCCGAGCGCGTATCCCGTAATCAGTTGTCCCGCATGCGGGATGGAGACATGAAGGTCGCCCGCGACGTTTGGCAGCAGCCCCATGATGACAAATTCCGTCATCCCGATCGCGAAAGCTCCGCACGTTAAGGAAACGAGTGCGAGCGGGAACCGGTCCTTGGCCGTTTCCGTTGTTCCCGCAAGATGTGCATGATTCATGATGTCCGGTCGATCCCCTTTCCACTGTTCACTAACACAACGATCTATGTTAGCACGCTTGAGGAACAAACTCCACCCCTCAGGCCGGACGATCATGATTGTTCACGCACCTAAAAAGGGACGGCAGCAGTCGGGCGGTATCCCGTCGGCCGGCCACACCTCGTTTCCGGCGTAATAAAATCGTATGCCGTCCAGCCTGGCCATGGCCTATCAACCTCGAGAATGAGGAGCTCTCCTCTTCTCTTCCCGCTAAAGTGGCGAAATGCAGCCTTTCGGATAGATGGACGTATTGACGCGACATGGGCAGGTTTTCGGCACTATACTATCCGCTCAGATCGTTTCATCGCTCATCTAATTAAATCTCTATATGAGTAAGCATTAAACCAAGGATCAGCAGGAGCATACCGATGACTGCGGGGCCAACCATTTTTATCCAACGTGCTGTTTTATAAGGCTTGCCGCTGCTTTTGATTTTCTGCTGCTTACGCCATCCATACTTAGTCAACCCTTTCGGTTTGTACACCGACAAGACTGTTGCCACAAGCACGATCAATAATCCTCCACTTGGATGTACGATATGAATCGAATCCTTCAAAATAGTTATGTCGGCGCTCGACCATGCACTTTGTGACGCTATGGATACCGCATGGCTCAGTTCTAGAATATAGGCGATCAACATAAATACGGCGATAACGGTAAACACAAGCTTAAATAAGATCCAATAATGACGGAATAACCCCCATCCCGTGCCAAGTGATATCGCAATTCCACTGAGCAGCGATGCAAAAGCCACGGGGACAACAATATAATTAGCAATCAAGGTCATGATTTCGAAAGCGGATCGTATCCTTTCAGCATCTTGATTGTTTAGGAGATAAGCTGCTATGGGAATATAAGCGGCTGCGGAGCCCAGCCATCCCATGGTAGTAATCACGTGTATAGTGAGTACAAGCTTACGGAGAGTGGGTGAAAAAGTCATGTTCCCCTCCCCCTTGTCCCATACACGGTACTTCGTTTTGTCGCCATATTTTTTTCATTACCATATCCTCCCCCTATAAAGGAATGTTTTCTTCTGTTTTCTAAAAAAATCTCATTACAGGAATGGCTCCTATTCATAAACATGCTTGGGACAAGTCTAGCCATGCTGAGCAGACGATGAACCAGGGAATCGCGGGGTATATCACACATCGAAGAAATCATCATCCTTGTATACATAGGGCCGCTTGCCCCAACATTTGCTTGCTATAAGATGAAAGCTGTTTGCCCGGGATTTTTGTTGAGACTACGGATTACTGGGGATGACCGCTGCTCTCCAATTGTTTGATCATCTCCATTAGTTGGCTTTCTGATAAAGCTGCGCCACCAATGTCATGACATGCTGTGGAGGCAAGCCCATTAGTACTCTTCCATATAGCTCTAGTCCAGTCGATGCTGTGGTCAAGGCATGATTGGAGCCGCCTCTAATGTCCCGGAAGATTTGAGACAAGCGGTTGGAGTCGGCAATGACACTTCCTCCGCTCTCTGCCACGAGCAGATCTACGGCTTCCCAGCACAACATGGCTGCATAGGTCATATCTGTCTGCAGCTGTGCCATTTCCTTTAAACTAAACGGTTCCATGTTGTGCACGTGCCGCTCCAAATTGTCGATGGTTCGACTTATATGAAGATGAGCGGATTCAACCTTCATGGCCGCAAGTCCTACTTTATACTGAATATGACCGACTGCCGCCTGTGAGGTATGGACCGTCATTGAAATTCCCTTGTGAGGTGCTTTCTCAATAAAATATTCGACAGCCCCTCTGGCGAGTCCGAGAATCGAGCTTATACCGGTTGTGAGGATGGTAATATGCTGTGCGTAAGGTTTGTATCTGTCACGTCCCTTCAACTGGGCAGGCAACTCAGCTCCCTGATGCATGTTTTGGGTGATGACATTTTGGTCGGGTACAAACAAATTTTTGATTTCCAGACTATTACTTGCGGATCCCCTTAAACTCATCGTGTACCAATCGTCAACAATCGTGATTTCACTCATCGGAATGACGGCCAGCATCATCTCCATAGCCCTGCCGCCTTCCTGCATGGACTTTCTGTCCTTCAAGTTTAACAAAGCATGAGTGGCGTGCTTTGAAGCTGAACCAAACCCCCATAAGCCCTCCTCTATCAGATACCCTCCGTCCACTTTCTTCACGACCGCTCTATTGGCTAGCAATACCGAACAAAAACGGATCTCCTCTGCCTGGTTGTAGATCGATTTTAACAATCGGGAAGGTAATGATAGTGCAGCATTATAGTTATTTCCGTTGATGATTTGAACGACCCAGCCTACAGACCCATTTCCCTTGGACACCTCGGATATAATTTCGATCATGGCACGAATACTCACGTCATGTCCCCCGTACTCTTTCGGTGTGCCGAGCTTAAACAGCCCCGCATCCGAAATCTTTTGAATCACTTCATCGGGAATTTCCCGTTCTTCATCAATAATCGTACCGAACTTTTGTAGATAGGAAACTAATTCGGAAGCATGGTTGAACAGTTGCTGTTCATGAGCAGTGAGTTGACTTCCTGTACTTAAATGAGTCATGAATATCCACTCCTTTATTATACACGTGTATATTTAAACTATCTTTGTAGAATAAATGATATAGTGTATAATTAATTTCAACAACCGATAATATCGCCGAGATGTCGAAAAACGATACAGAAAGAGGAATCTGTCATGGGAAATAAAACAAGCGAAGATCTTCGAGTCAAAAGAACACATAAGCTTTTGTACAATGCCTTGTTAGACTTAATGGAAAAACACCCGTTTGAGAGTATAACGGTGAAGCAGATCTGTGATCTGGCGATGGTACATCGAACTACGTTCTACACACATTTCCAGGATAAATTCGATTTACTTTCACGGGCCATGCAGCAAATTGCCGATGAAGAATTTAAGGGATTTGACGATGCATCCTTTTCTCCATCCGATAATTTCAGGGAATTATTTTCCTTAGCAATGAAACATAAGAAATTGTTTTCCCATCTTTTAGCCGAAGAGAGGGATTCTTTGAGAAATCTGTTGCGAAAAGAGATGGCAAGGGGCATGAAGCAATACTTGCTTAAGCATAATTCGATTGAAGAGAATGACATCGACATACAAATTAAGATAGAGGCTTACATCGGAGCCGTGCTTGGTGTGCTGAATTGGTGGATAGAGAGCAAAATGCCTATCGATCTTGAGGAAATAATTAAAAAAATGAATATCTTTTCCGAAGGAAATTTCGCGGATTAATCTCATATTTCTTACTGATGAGGTTCTGTTCCGACTATTCCGTTACTTCAACGAACAAAGGCAGCCGATCGATTGGTGTCGGCACTGACACTTGACCCATTACGGGAATGTCCCCCTTCGCCTCGATTCCGTTGTTGCAAATCCCGTCCAGGTTCCGTATTTCATGTATAATAAAGGAAAATCATTGGCAGGCTTAGTGAGGAAGGAACCTATGAAAAAAGTTTTTTATATCATGGACTGGGGGATATTCGGACTCCGGTCCTATAATTATGTTTTGCTGTTATTTCATATTTTAATGGGGAATGAATATTCGGCTCGAATATTCGTGAACATCGTCTGGCTCTTGGCGGCACTTATTATTCCGATTCTAGTATGGTTTCCGCAGCGAAGGATGAACAAAGAATGGTTCATCTCACTTGAACTATTGCTAGGCGGATCTTATTATATGAAATCGTTCATGCAGGCGGATCATTTGGGGAGTGTCGATTATCTGATTCCGAGTCTTACAATCGGTTACTTATTAACCAGAAAGACAGCCTGGACTATGCCGGTCCTACTATTGATGCCATTTATCAGCACGTTATTTGGAAAAGTTACATGGGAGCTGGCGCTCGGTTCAAGTTCAGATAACCTTCTTTTCTTCTTTATCGGGATTTGGGTCAACTTCATTGCCAAAGCCTATCATGAGAAAAATAAATTAGCCAAAGAAATTGATGAACAAAATAAATTGTTAACCCAATATGCCGCCGAGATCGAAAGGATGACACTGCAAGAGGAACGAAGTCGTATGTCTAAGGAGATGCATGACACGCTAGGACACTCTTTTATTTCCCTTATTATGAGTCTTGATGCTGCTATTGCACTTCTAGACAAAAACCCAAAGCTGGCAAAAGATAAATTGATTCGTATAAGAGGACTGACGGAACAAAACTTGGATGAAATGAGGGATATCGTGCACAAGATGGGAGAGGATGAGAATATAAGCCTAGTGGACCATATTGAGAGACTCGTGAACAACTTTCGAGAACATACCGGGACGGTTATTCGTCTCACGCTGAACGGAACAGATCGGCTCCTTCGTTTCGATGTGCAGCAATCGATACTTCGGGTAATACAAGAATCCTTTACGAATGCACTAAAGCATGGAAAAGCAACGGAAATCGAGTTGGGTATCCACTTTTATCCATCGGCTTTGCGGGTTTCCATTCAAAATAACGGAAAATCCTTTGGCAAGATAGAGCCCGGGTTCGGCCTGACAGCAATGAAGAATCGGATTGAGAGGCTGGGAGGTACTTTTTCAATCTCCGCCTTGGCGGTCACTGGCGTTGAAGTCAGATGCGAAGTACCACTGAAAGGAGGTGCGTTGGATGCCGAAAATTAAAGTACTCATCGTTGATGATCAGGAATTGATCCTTGAAAGTTTAAATATAGTCCTGGAGATGGAGGACGATATCGAGGTTGTCGGATTGGCTAAGAATGGTGAAGAAGCGATCAGTTATTGTGAAAAAACCCAGCCGGATATCATCCTCATGGATATAAATATGCCTATTATGGATGGCGTTGCTGCTACAGAGAAGATCAAGCCTCGATTCCCGTCATCGAAAATTATTATTCTAACTTCCTACAAAGAAGTTGAATATGTGCTGGCAGCGTTAAGCCATGGAGCTGAAGGCTTCCTGCTCAAAGCCATCCACCCCAAACATCTCATCGCCGGCATACGGGTGGTTCACACAGGAAGCACACTCATTTCGCCCGAAATGGCAGACAAAATGATTAAAAGCATGCTGAAAAGCAGTGTTGCCTCGACTATGGATACAAGATCCCCGGAACCCGAATGGCTTGAGAAAAAAAATGAATTCGGACTTAGCACCCGCGAAGTTCAAGTTCTTCACAAACTGGGGTTAGGTCTGCGCAATCAGGATATCGCTAAAGCATTATACCTTAGTGAAGGTACGGTTAAAAATTACATCTCGACTATTTACTCGAAAATGAATGTAAAAGGAAGAAGAGAAGCTGCCTATAAGGCTAAGGAAACAGGAATTATAGATCCTTAAAGAAGACACACTGCAGAAGGAATAACCTCTCGCAATAGATCTGCTCAAAGCCGACACCTTAACGGATGTCGGCTTTTATTCTACTAACGTCATATGACCGTGATATGACGAAAGGGTACTACTGACATATGACTTTTTTAAAGTATTGTATGCTTTGTAACCTGCAAGAGCGGAATATAAATCGATATCCCCTCAGGGGAAGAGGAGCGATCGCTGATCATGAGAGAGACGAATACACCCGACACTAAAGCGCTTAGAAGGAAAAGAACATCCCGTTTGGATTCGTTCTTCCAATTCCCCCTCGTCTGGATGTTGGTGGGAGCGCTTGGAATCATCCTCGCCAACGTGACATTCAGCTTGTTGTCCAAAGATTTAAAAGCACCCGAGTCCATTATTCTGACCCTTGTCGAAAGCGCCGTTGTCATCGTAATCTACTGGCTTGCGATGAAATTTCTGGCGCGGCGTCCGGTTCCCGAACTTCCGTTCCAACGGCGTGCGGTATCGGAAGTTATTTACGGCTCTGTCGTCGGCCTTATCTTTATCATCGTTTCAACAGGCCTCATCGTCTTATTTGGCGGATATTCATTCAAATGGTCACCCGAAAACGCCGGCTCTGTCGTCTGGCCTATCCTCACCACGCAGCTCGTCGCTGCCTTAGTAGAAGAATTGATCTTTCGGGGACTTGCCTTTCAAGCCATTGAAAAAAAGGGCGGAAGCTGGCTTGCACTGGCCCTAACCTCCCTCTTCTTCGGGATCGCCCACCTGGGAAACCCTGGAGCTACGCTTTGGGGAGCCTTTTCTATTACCATTGAAGCTGGTGTATTGCTGGGTGCAGCCTTCCTTTGGCGGCGAAATGTTTGGTTTATCGTAGGACTTCATTTTTTTTGGAACGCCATAGAAGGACTCTTAGGCATTCCCGTATCAGGCCATCCCTCCTCCGGTCTTTTCACGGTCGAAGTTACGGGCCCGGCCCTTCTCACTGGAGGCAAATTTGGCCTTGAAGCTTCGATAGTTCCCGTAATTGTCAGTCTGTTGATCGCTATCCCTATGCTGTTCTTTGCTCGCCGCAAAGGGCATCTCGTATCACTCCGTCAAAATCCGAAATCATAACGAAGGGAACAAATAAAAAATTTTGCCGTTAGAGTGTTCACCGTATCACTCTAACGGCAAACAGGCAAGGGAGGAACTGGCACGGTCAGTTCCTTCCTCTCCTATCGTTGCTCCCAGTTACCTTAATTAACAAGGATCAAGAATCCAAAAAATAAGGAAACTGCCGCTACTTAATGAATGTCGAACCGATCTCTATTCTCATCCACCCATTCCGCAAACGACTTCAGCGCCAAGCCATACTGCCTGGTTTCCTGCATATCGAAGCCGTATCCGGGGAATTCCTCCAACCACTCCATGAAATAAGTCGTGCCTTCCAGCATACCGCGTTTCTGGGTTTCCTCGGTGCTGACTGTTTCGAAAACCACTTGTTTATCAAGCACCCGACTGAGCGTCTCGGCAATTTCCGTCATGGACAGCTCGTCGCTAGCGACATTAATATCCCTGGCATGAAACTTCTGCGGATCTTCGAACGCTGCGCGTGCGAATCGGGCCATATCCTCCCCCGAATTGAGCTTCAACGGCGTGTCTCCATGCATCGTGCCGAACAAGACGCCGTTTTTCAGTTCCGGAGCCATAACGGCTGAAAGGGGCGCCGTGAAATTTTCCATAAACCAGCACGGATGCAGGATCGTCCAATACCGGAAACCGCCACCGCGGATCAACTCTTCGATGTAGTATTTATTATCCCATGTCCGAGCCAAATACTCGTATTTATCCCAGCGCGGAAAAAAATTGCTGCCAGCGACCGAGGTATGGACGACTTGTTCGATTCCGGCGTCCCTGGCGGCCTGCACCATGTTAGCGGCGTTCCGCGGCTCGATCGTCTGGTCGTATGGATCAGCGTACTGCACAGAAAAAATCGCCGCTACCCGATGCATGGCTGGCCCGAGCGATGCCGGATCGCCTAAATCTCCCCGGCTCACTTCCGCACCTTGGGCAGCTAACGTTTGGGCGGCTTCGGATTCAGGGTTGCGGGTCAGAATACGTACGCGTTGGCCGTGCCTTAACAACTCTCGGGCTACGCTGCCGCCTTGCGTACCGGTACCGCCTATCACCAATATCGTTCTCGTTTCCTTCTGCTCCATATCCGACCACTCCATTCGCTTCGAATAAGCGAATTATATTACCGAGGTAATGTAATGTCAACACTGTGGTAATGTGAATTTTTCACGTGGAAAACAAACTAAAAAACGCCCCCTCTACCGAGCGGAGCGTTCTGCCTCTTCTCTCATTTGACGACCAACAGAATTTCAAATCGCTTTCTTGTTTCTTCCAGAATATCGAAGCTGCCGCCTGTCATGGCCCAATTCAGAATAACCCCGTTGGCCAGATTGCACATCGTGTCCAGCAGTTCCTCGGCGCTCGCCGGATTTTTGATTTGGCCCGCGTCTTTGGCTCGTTGAAGCAAAGCAGGAATAATGCTGCCGAGCAGCGCGGATTTGCTCTTATCTAGAGGAAGAATTTGATTTCGCAAGTGAACCCGATAATTTTCCTTCGTCATTTCGACGCCCGATCGGACAATATGCTTCACGAATATTTCCATCGCTTTGATGGCCTGCTCGGCAAAATCGGTAACGGCAAGAATATTCAATAAATCGTCGTTGGATACGAGGTTGTCAAACGAAAAAAATTCAGAAATCAACTCGTCCTTGGATTTGAAATGGTAGTAAAACGCGGTTTTGGTCACATTGATTTCTTGACAAATCTGATTGATCGTCACATTTTCGAATCCATATTGATTAAATAAATTTATGCTTGTAGTTAAAATAGCTTCTTTGGTTGAACCTCTAGCACTCATATTCGCTCTCAACCCCTTTGCCTTATTATAAATCATTTATTAAGGAGAATGAATTATATTACCAAGATAATGTTTTTTAGTATAACAGTAATATTAATAATTAAACTTGGTAATATTATGTTTCCTAGAATCGTAAATCGTTATGAGCTCATAAATGAAGATGTCGGCGTATTCCCGACAGCACACCATCCTGGCATGCCTTAGAAATCAAACTCAAAAAACGCCGACAATTTGGTTGTCGTTGTCCGAACATGCCCACCACGATATTTGGCTTTTCCGCCACGTTTACGAAGCTCACGTTCGACATTATTCCGTTTGCCCTTTTCGGAGTATAAGAAATACGTTTCGTCCATTTCAACGATTCCCCGGAACGCTTCATACATTCAATAAAACGAACCCAAATATAAGGTCTCCTCGTTCGTTGCAGAGGGTATTTGTAAGGTCATTGAACGTTTAGCGACAGGATTTACAACGGTAACGATTTGCGCCTGGTTCGTATATCTTGGCTGAGAAAATTAAAGTTATGCGAAGACGAAGCGAGAAAAGCAAAGTAATGTTTACAGTCCTGTATTGAGAAGCAGTTGCTTAATGCCCAAATGATATAAAACTTTGGAAAATTCCAGACGATTTCCTAATTAGAACGAACTAAAAGCCCCTGAAACCCAAAGTCTCAGAGGCTGTAAATTCCTTTATACCAAATGCTACTCAACATTCCTCTATCACACTCAAACACCAAAATTTTTCGCCGTCACTTAGGGTACGGTTCAGCATATCATCACCAATTTCAATATTTTCCAAAACCCTTTTCGCAAGTAATGTCCAACGTGAGAATGTCATACAGGTTTTGCTTGGATTCATCTAATTTTTTTTGAGCGGCTTCTATTTCCGCAATTTTCATTTGTATCAGGCTTACATGCTCTTCCTTCGACATTCCGTTTTTCGAGATCATTGATTTAATATCCTGAATTGAAAAGCCAACTGCCAAACAACGCTTTACAACATTCAGATGATGAATGATGTCTGTCGCATAAATCCGATAGTTGTTTTGATCTCTCCATACATATTCATTCGTGATAATGCCTATTTGCTCATAATAACGGATCGTTGAAATCGGGAGTTCCATAATTTTCGCTACTTCACTTATCCTCATGACCATCCCCCAGTTCTAGCGCTTGCTATAAAGTGTACTTTATAGTTTACCCTTTTAGTAGTACTGGTGAACAACATCATTTCTAAATTCAACCGAAAAAAGGAGAGAGACATGTATGAGCATCCTTACAGGCAACTACCAGAAGACAAACGATTTCAACAAAATTGCTCTGGAACGTCGCTCCGTTAAAGTTTAGGATCCCGAAGTGAAAATCAGTCGGGAAGAAATGACCGAGATCTTAGCGCAAGCTTCCCGCGCCCCATCTGCCATTAACATGCAACCCTGGCGTTTCCTTGTGATCGACAGCCCCGAAGGCAAACAAAAACTCGCATCACTGGCCTCCTTCAACCAGACACAGGTTTTGACATCCTCGGCTGTTATTGCGGTGTTTTATGACTCCAACAATATTGAATATATGGACGAAATTTTTAGTAAAGCAGTAGAACTTGGCTATATGCCCCAGAACATCAAGGATATGCAATTGCAGCAGGCAAAGCCGTATTATGCAAGCCTGACTCCATCCGCCTTGCGCGATATAAACATATTGGACTCGGGTCTTGTGTCCATGCAACTAATGCTTGTAGCTCGCGCCCACGGCTATGACACCAACCCAATGGCGGGTTATGACAAGGATCGAATCGCGGAGGTCTTTCACTTGGACAAGGAGCGGTTCCAGCCGGTCATGCTGCTTTCGATCGGTAAAGCGAGCAAAGAAGGCTACCCTTCGTATCGGTTACCGGTAGATACGATTACCACTTGGGCTTGATCGGACTATCCCGTTGCACCATTGCCGATGGTTGAGACTTCGGTGCATAACAATCTTCTTTTATACTAAGGTTTAGGAGGGCTTTCCAGAAAGTGTGAAACAGTCGGCAGGCCAGGTGGAGAGCGCTTGCTCGGCAACAGACTCTAGCATGTCGCGACTGAAGCCGGCTTTGGCTTGAACAGCCATACCTTGGAGCACCACCAGCAGCATAGTAATTGAGAATGAACTTCAATTACGGCAAACGATATAAATTCTTGTCACTGACTTGTGATAAGAACTTATATCGTTAAAATAAAAAAAGCCGCTTCTACGTAACTTTTAAGCATATATGTTCTTGTCATCCGACAATAAAACCCTTATTGATGTGCCACATTGTATAGGTTTGTTTATGAGTTGTTCTCCTCGCTTGAAATACTAAGTTGTTTTTCTTATATCTATTCTGCCCCTCCCTTTAGATGTGTGAAAACGGCAGCTCATCATGTGATTAGCTGCCGTCGTATTGTATTGAGCTATCGTTCCCATTTAGTTTAATGAACTATTGGGAATTTATAAGAGAAAGTACATCCTTCGGATGCTCAAACTTATATTTAGCTGGAATAAGATCGGGGTGCTTACAACCCCAAAGTGCTAGTCCAAAATCCATACCTGCGTCTCTTGCACATTCATAATCATAGATAGTATCACCAATATAGATGGAAGACTCAGCAATTGCATCTGAAATCTGTAGGAATTTTAGAAGCGGATCCGGTTGCGGTTTATGAAGATCCGTATCATCTGCACATACAATGTAATTCAAATCATGAGTAAGCCCAAACGGAACAAAGTCATTTTGAAATTCTTGATATGTCTTTGAAGTTACCACTCCTGTTTTAATTGAACGTTCCTTTAAAATGATAAGGACCTGCTGAATTCCATCGTATACATGAATAGTCTGTCGATAATCTGTCATGTACTTATTCCAATATTGATTCGCCAGATCGATATCCTCTATCCCAAGTTGGGGCAAAGATACTGCTCCAGGGATTCCTAAAACGAACGTGAGGTCATGTTGGTCCACAGACCGATTAAAATGAACCTTCAGCATTTTCTGTAAAGACCCCAAAACTGCTTCTTCGGTATTTATGAGCGTTCCATCAATATCGAATATAATTGTCTTATACATTATTATCCCCTTTAGCATTAGTAACTCTAATGGACATGATAAAGTATGAAATCCTTTTCAGGTCAACCCTTAATTAAGTGGATTGCCGTTCGATAATGCGATAAGGAATCTCTACTTTATCTGTCGATTTTTGAATGACAAGATTAAAGGCCTGCTCACCTACTTGCACCAATCGATGGTCCACTGTAGTTAGCCCTAAACCAACTTCAACAGGCTGATTTTCTTGACCAATGATCGCCAGATCATCTGGCACGGAAAGCTGCATGCCTTGAGCATATTGATAAATTCCCGTCGCAACTTCGTCTCCATTTGCATAAACGGCGGTTGGCTTATTCTTTGTATTAAGTAGTTGTTTTGCTGAACGTTCATTGGTTACCTCTTCCATATTACGAAGTTACTCAAAACAGTTCTTTTAAGTATTAAAGCTGGGGGCCACACGGCCAATGATGATGTGCAGGGGTCTTTCTCCCTGCACATCTCCTGTGTTGGACGGAAGGGAGCAATTTCGTCACGCCATTAGCGGGTACTATCTTGAAATCACCGTTAAAATGTGATGAACAAAATAATGTGTTATATTTTATTAAAAGTAAGGAGGTGGGCATTTAAGATGATCACACTATTTCTTTTAAGCCTGGCTGGATTTTTAGTTCTATGGACTGGCGTTTTTTTCTTCATCAGGAATCGTACTAAAAAGACAGACATTATTTCTGCTGCGAGACCAATTGTTTTAGGGGTTTTATTACTTGGAGTAATAGTAACTTTAGTTCAAATCTTAGTATATAAGATTGATTCCCCGAATTGGATATTGCTTTCAATGCTTATGGTTATTGCTTTTATATTTGGTTTGCAAACTTATAAATTGAAAAGAAAGTAGTTTAGCGGTGCCAAACGGGAGGAACTACACAGCCCGCTCGATTTCCGTTAGTTCCTGTTTGTCCAAGACCGACCTTTTCTACTCCCTTCTTCCGACTGCCGTTCCATGGCTTGCCGGTGTTCCGGCAAAAAACTGCTCCACATCATATGCCTGGTGACTTCACCGGTTCCAATGAGTCACCTGCGTTACTGCCTGGACGTCGCGTTTTCTAAGTTTAACTCACATCGTTCTCTTTGCGTCTTGAGAAAGATCTCAATACGGCAAACGATAAAGTTCTTGTCACTGTCTTGTGACAAGAACTTATATCGTTAAAATAAAAAAGCCGCTGCTACGCGACTTTTAAGCATATATGTTCTTGTCATCCGACATTTGACTTAATATGATGTGCCACATTATATGTGTTGTTGCTTTTTACCCATTTGTCAGATAGCTTGAAAAAAATTGGGACCTGTATCACTTTAAGAAATGAGTCCATGTAATAAAAACGAGTGCATTAAAAACCAAACTCACCATTCATAAAAATGTTCCTCGATCAGCGCCTCGAATGAATCCGCTATTCGTGATCACAGATATGTCCTGACTCTATTACAGCCGGGAACATGTGAGTCTTAATCAGCGTTTACACATAAAAGCTTTTCAGCGGGCAGAAACCTTCCCCATCGAGGATTAGCCCGAAATCTCAGGGCGTATGCCGCAGCATCATGCTCATCGGCTTGCTTAAGCGCGTATCTTCTTTTGAAGCCGGCATGGGTATCAAACTCCTTTTACGACAGCCATCGGCTTGCATTTGGCCACGACGGAAGCGAGGCCCGCACCGACGACGCTTTCGATAATTTGGTCTACGTCTTTATAGGCTTGTGGCGATTCGTCAAGGATCGTTTCAAGGGAACGCTGGTTCACGACGACCTCGTCCTCCTGGCCTACACGCATACTGGCGGAAAATTCATCTACCGTGACGAGCCTTTTCGTGGCGCTGCGGGATCGTATGCGTCCCGCTCCGTGGCAGATGGAATGATAGTTGGCTTTTCCTCCGTCTGCACCCACCATAATATAAGAAGAAGTTCCCATCGAGCCCGGAATTAAAGCGGGATGGCCCGTCGAAGCGTACGGCTCGGGATTATCCGGATGATTTGCGGGAAGCGCTCGCGTGGACCCCTTGCGGTGGACGAACACCCGGCGGCCTTCTTCTTCCGTATCTTCCTCCCAAGCATAGTTATGCATCAGATCGTAAAGGGTGGCCATCTCGAATTTGGAACCGAACACGTCTTTACCCGCTTCACGGATCGCGTACGCGATAAGATGACGGTTGGCGACCGCGTAGTTCAGCGCCGAATACATCAAATCCGTGTACCGTACGGCCAGCGGATGATCCAAGGAGGCGAACAGCAGATTAGGATCGGCCGTTCCCATTCCTTCGGCCCGCATCATACGTTTGATGTCACTGCCGCAAATCTGGCTCACCGATCCGCCCCATGCACGCGATCCCGAATGGATCATGACGATCACCTGGCCGTCGAAAAGTCCCCATGCTTCCGCCGTCGCCCGGTTTTCTTCCGCGATTTCCACCGACTGAATTTCGGCAAAATGATTGCCTCCCCCCAATGTTCCGAGCTGGCGGTGCGAACGGTGCCAGACGTTCTCCGGCAGCCGGTTCAGCGAATCCTCGTCAAAAGCGAAGCGGCTTGATTCCACGTGAGTCAGCGATTTGGCTTTACGCGGCGTATAGCCGTCGGGGATATACTTTTTCGGAAGGCCGTGAAGCCCTTTTTTCACCACATTCTCCAAACGGATATCGGAAAAATGCCCGCGGGTATGGGCGTCGACCGGCAAGTATTTCTCGATCGTGCGCACCAGCTTCTTCCGCAGCTTGGAATCCTTCAGCTCGTCCTTGTGCACATTCGTCAGATGCACTCTCATGCCGCAGCCGATATCGCTCCCCACGATGGATGGAGACACATACCCGTCCTCACGGTTCCAGACGGCCGTCGTGCCGATGCATGTTCCGACTCCGACGTGAACGTCCGGTGTATAGCTCATGTACACCCCGTTCGGGATTTGCAAATTGTTGTTCGCCATTTCGAATACTTTATAATCCAGTGCCTCATACAAGGACGGTCCGGCGTACACGTGTACGGTCCCCGAGGGCAGTTTTACCTGACGGTAGTAATTTTCTTTCATAGATAGACTTCCTTTCCTGGTTGAAAAACTTCATTTTGAAAAAATTAAACGCAAAAAAGCCACGGACCTTTCGTCCATGGCTGTCTTCTTCAGCTCTGTCATTCAGGTTCGCAAGTGTTAACGCGCGCGCCTGACCAACTTTCACATGATCCCGTCGAGACCGGTGAAATGGACTTCTCTATTCGATTGATAAGTGAGCGAGATGGTAAATGTCATTGGTTCCGGCCTCCTTTCGAATAATTGTACCTATCATACGGTCTATTTCGATGAATTGTCAATCCGTTCCATTGGGAAAAAATGATTATAATCATTTGGGAAGTAAAAAAATAAGGGCTTATAAAGATTCAATAACAGAATTATTTACCATTTTATGGGTTGTAAATTCTAACCGTTTGTGAGACGATTGCCAAAAAGACTTTCAACTAGTAAAGGGGAACCTCATTTTGAACCGGAAAACAAAAACCGCACTTTTGTCCGCCCTGCTTGCGGCTTCATTCGCCATGCCCGCCAACGTTTTTGCCAATGATCCCGTTAAAGTTTTCATACAAAACGAGCGGGTGCATTTCGACGTTGAGCCCGCGATTGAATCGGGGGTAACGCTTGTCCAATTCCGTCCTATTTTTGAAGAACTGGGCCTAACCGTGGAATGGGACTCCAAAACCAACACCGTCACGGGGCGCAAAGACGGACTATCTATCGTCTTGCAAATCAACAACAACCATGCGACTGTTAATGGTCAAACCAAAATTTTGGAGGTGGCGCCGGCGAATGTGGACGGCAACACAGTCGTTCCCTTGAGATTTATCGGCGAAGCGACAGGCAATCGGGTGAATTGGAATGAATCCGCGCGGCAAATCGTAATCCGCAGCAGCGCGGAACACGGATCAAGCGGCAGCTCTACAGTGAGCGACCCTTATTTAAATTGGACCTGGGGAATGAGTCCCGCCGAGGTGCAGGCTACGCTGAATCAAAAGCCGTACATCCAATATACCGACGACAAAGACGGATTCGATTACGCGATCTATCACAACCGGTTCGTCGAGGAAAACGACAGCCAGCTCGCTTTTAAATTTGATTCCACCGGGCTGGCTGAGGTCGCTTATCTTATCGATCCGGATTCTTCGTATGACGAGATTTATGATATGTTCAGCGAAATCTCGGGTACGGTGTCCGCCTTTTACGGGCAGAACGAGGATGATTTCTTTATATGGGCCGATGAGCTTGCGGAAGCTTTTTACAAGCAGCTTTTCGGCGGGGACCGGAGGGGCATGATCGAAATGGCCTTTGCATCGGACAATCTGGCGATTTTTAATCAGTTCGAGACAGACACCTACAAAGCTGCCCTGCTCTTTACTAACAGTGGCACGCTCACGGAGCCGGAATATAAAATGGGGCTGATTTACTCGCGCCTCAAGTAATTCAAAGGCATCCGATAACATTAGCCCATGCCTACCGTCTCTATAGAATGCACAAGCGGGCATATTCATTGAGCTGCCCTTCTTGTTTTTGCTTAAAACGATCAAGAAATTTATAATAACAGAGGACTAAGCTACAAGAAGGAGAATGGACAATGAAGATTTACGTGGTTCTCTCGTTTAACGGGGAAAGTACGGAAAATGTGTGCGTAACGCCGGACGAAGAGAAAGCGACGGCGCTTAAACCGGAAGATTTCGAAGATTGCGATGCGCTGTTCCTGGAAATTTGGGAAGACGGCGAGAAAATAGACGATTACCGTCTTGTTTGAAAAAAGAACCGGCCGGCCGTTCTTTCCGAGGAAAGAATGAGCCGTGCCGGTTTTTTGTACCTGTATCAGTACTTGTAAAGATGTACCTGTACCTATGTGTACCTGTACCTATGTGTACCAGTACCAGTATCAGTACCACTATCTGTACCTGTATCAGTACCTGTAAACATTTACCTGTACCGCTATGCGGGCCCCGGCTTCTTAAAAGAGGCCGGATTCCGTTACGGTTTTGTAGAATTCCGCGAATTCCTTGAAATTCAGCTGCTGTGCCGCGTCTGAAAGGGCGGTTGCCGGATCGGGATGGACTTCGACCATTACGCCGTCCGCGCCTGCAGCCAGCGCCGCTTTCGCACAGGGCGCCAAAATATCTTTGCGTCCCGTAGAGTGCGTGACATCGACAAGCACCGGCAGATGGCTCTCCTGCTTAAGGATCGGCACGGCCGAAATGTCGAGCGTGTTGCGGGTCGCCTTCTCGTAAGTGCGGATCCCTCTCTCGATCAGCATCACCTGCGTGTTGCCGCGCGACACGATGTACTCCGCCGCGTTCAGGAACTCATCAAGCGTGGCCGCCAGACCGCGCTTCAGCAGGACGGGAACGCGCACGTCGCCGGCCGCTTTAAGCAGCTCGAAGTTCTGCATGTTGCGCGCGCCGATCTGGATCACATCGATGTATTCGCAGGCGATTTCGATATGAGCCGGATCTACGATTTCACTGATGGTTTTGAGGCCGAATTCGGAGGCCACTTCCTTAAGAATTTTTAGCCCTTCGATGCCGAGCCCCTGGAAATCGTAAGGGGACGTGCGGGGTTTGAACGCCCCTCCGCGCATAACGTTCACACCGGCTTCTTTGAGAACGGCCGCGACCTGCCGAACCTGTTCGTAGCTTTCTACGGAGCACGGACCGGCGATCATGACAGGCTTGCCGTTTCCGACCGCAATCCCGTCCCCCAGCGTGACGATCGTGTCCTCGCTCTTGTTCTTGCGGCTTACGAGCAGATGCTTCTTTTGGCCCTCCTCCTGCAGGTTGAGCGACGCCTTGAAAATTTGCTTGAACAAGTGCCGGACCGTCTCGTGGCTGAACGGGCCTTTATTGAGCGCCACCAGCTCGTCGAGCATCTTTTTCTCACGGACGGGATCGAATTTCGGCACCCCCTGGCGTTCCTTCTCCAGCCCGATCTCCTGAGCGATTTCAGCCCGCTCCGAGAGCAGCTCCAGCAGTTGTCCGTTGATCGTATCCAGCCGTTCGCGCAAAGCGTCCAAATTTCCTTGTGCCATTGTAATCTCTCCTTTTTGATGTTCGGAAAATAAAAAAAAGACCTCTCCTCCGCAAGGGACGAGAAGTCGTGGTACCACCCTTATTCGAGAGAACGGTCCGCATAAAAAAGTACGGTTCTCTCACTTTCGGCCCTGTAACGAAGGGAATACGGGTCACCCTAGAGAAAGCCGCTTGCGGCTGTCCTTCAGGGACCGGCTCCGGAGTGAACTTCGGCGGGGACATTATCTCGGACGCTCTCAGTCGGTGGCAGTCCGTTCCTGTCATAAACGTCAATCCGCTTACTCTCTCCTTCTCAGCCTGTTCAACAAGTAATTTCAATCATTCTAACCCAATCGGAAAAATAAAAGCAAGCTGCCGGTTTAATGCGAAGTTGCTTTATTGCGATAAAGCAGCCCCGGAAACCCGGCAATCAGCCGAATCGGACGAGCACGTGCCAAAGCTGCTTCAAATATTGAAGCACCTCGGCCGGGGTCCCCAAGTCTATCCACACGTCCGGCTGACGGTGCAGACTGAGCGCGGCTCTGCCGATCGCAGCCGCATCGATCACGCCCGCGGCATCCGTCTCCGCCCCGCGGGACACGGCAGCGACACGCCGCGCAAGCGGGGGCATAACGGGACCGCGGAAATCGTCCGGCACCTGACCGGCGGCAAGCCGGAAGCCGGGGTGCCAGCACAGCGGAATGCCGTACGCCTTGCTGAGCGCGTCAAGCTGCGCGCCGGTGGCCGTGCCCCGGAACGACGGGTCGGCCACGAGCGCTTCCACATCGTACTCCAGGCGGACCGCGCCGTGCACCTGCGCTTCGATGTAGTCGTCGAGGGCACGGCCGACCCGGGCGTGCCGCGGACCGTTCTCGCCGTCATCTTCCCGTGCGGCCAGGAAGCGGGCCGCAAACTGCCCCGCATCGTCCGCTTCCGAAGCGAGCGCGGTGCCCGCGGACCGCACTTCTTCGAGCAGCGCGGCGAGCACGGGCATAAACCTTTTGCGGGTGCCCGCATGTTCCGGCTGCGCATGACTGTCCCCGTAGGTAAACGTGCACCGGTCCAGGACGCCGGCTTTCAGCCGGAAGTAGCAGGAGCCGAAACGCGGCGACGCCCCGTCCGCGTAACGCAGCACGTTCAGCGCGCCGTATTTCGGACGGTCGCGGGGCTGCGCGCCCTCTCCCTGATAAGCGCCCGCGAACAGACTCCGCTCCCAGCGGTCGCGGTCTCCGCCGGGATACGCGCTGAGGCCCCCGTTTGAAATGCCCGTTTCAAACTGGCTCCGGTACTCCCCGTCCCGCAGCAGCCCTTCGGCGACAGTAAGACCGCCCGCGATGAGCCGGTCCGGATGAAAATTCAGCGTGACGCGGGAGCGGGACAACACCGCTTCACAAAGCTCTTCCGCGGAGAGAGCGTCAAAGGAAGCTTCCCGCAAAATCCCGGCCGCCTTCTCCTTCGCATGCGGCTGCACCGCTTCCGCTTTCGTTTCCACAGCCTCCAGAGCCCTCCTCTGGCAGCGTTTAAGCTCCGTCATCGCGAAATCCTCCCTCCTCAACCGAATCCGCCTCACATGTTTCTCAAGTTGCCGTGCAATTCGGCTCACAAACGTTTCGACCAAGACAACCGCCCCTAATCATGGCATGGCTCGATTTTTACAAATTATAAGCCCTGCACGAAAAAAGACCAAGGGTTTTTATCCCTTGGCCTCCGTCCAATTTTACAACTGCTGTAAAAACATAAATTGTTTATCGCTCATACCCGGAAGCCCCTCGTGAGCAAAATCGGGGTAGATCTCCAGCTGTACCGGCGCCTTTAGTTTATTCAGCACCGCATACTGCGTAGAAGGCGGGCACACGGTGTCCATCAGGCCGATGCCGAACAAAATATCCGCCTGAATACGGGGAGCCAGATGCTGGATGTCGATATAGCCCAGCTTGTAGAATACTTCCTCTTCCCGCTTGTGCTGGGGATCGAAAAAGCGGAAGTACGTGCGAAGCTCCGCGTAAGCGTCCTTGGCCAGATCCATTTCCCAGACGCGCTTGTAATCGCTCAGAAACGGGAAGTTGGCCGCTGTCCTGCGGATCCGCGGTTCCAGTGCCGCGCAGGCGAGCGCCAGCGCGCCGCCCTGCGATCCGCCCATCGTGGCGACGCGGTTGCCGTCCACTTCCTCGAATTCCATGACGATCCGTGCCAAACGGACCGTATCCAGGAATACATGGCGGAAAAGCAGCTCGTCGGGATGCTCATCCAGTCCGCGGATAATGTGGCCGTGGTGCGTGTTTCCCGCGATACCGCCGATATCCTGGGACTTGCCGCCCTGGCCGCGGACGTCCAGCGCCGCTACCGAATAGCCGAGCGCGGCATACGGAAGCCGCTCCAGCCAGTCTCCGGCATGACCGGTATAGCCGTGAAACTGAAGAACCGCGGGATGCGGCTTGCCGTCTGTTTTCGGCTTCACATATTTCGCGTGAATCCGGGCTCCTTTTACCCCCGTAAAATAAAGGTCGAAGCACTCGGCGTAAGGGACTTGAAAATCCGACGGGACCAGCTCCACCTGAGGGTCTACGGAATCCAGTTCGGCCAGCGCACGCTCCCAGTACTCGTCAAAGTCAGACGGACGCGGATTTATTCCCTGATACTCTTTCAGTTTTTCCAGCGGCAGATCGATTAGTGGCATTTTGGACTTTCCTTCCTTGTCTAATATGTATAAATGGAGGTTTATTCCCAAACTACCTTGATCATATCACCGTGCCAAAGCAAAAAACAACTACAATTTTTGTCCCGTCTAGAGCAGTACGAGGTAGATAACCGCGGCCAGCACGAGCCGGTAAATCGCGAACGGAACGAGCTTGATCCGGTTGATCAGCTGCAGGAAGAAGCGGATGGAAATCAGGGCGAACACAAAGGCGCTCACAAAACCGACGGCGAAAAAAGGGATAGCGTCCGAAGGGATCGAATCCCAGCTTTTGAGCAGCTTCAGAAAGCTTGCGCCGGCCATGATGGGAACCGCCATAATGAACGTAAAATCGGCCGCCGCCCTGTGGCTCAGACCCAGAAGCACACCCCCGGAAATGGTAGAACCCGAACGGGAGAAACCGGGCCACATGGCAAGGCACTGGAACAAGCCCATGCCCAGCGCCTGCTTGTAAGTCAGCCGGTCCACCGTGTCCGTCTTGGGGACGGCCGGCTTCCGCCATTCCGCAATCAGCATCAGAACGGCGCCGAGTACGAGTCCGATAACGACGGTGCGCGTAGAGAACAGATACTCGTCGATATAGTCTTCGAAGAGAACACCTAGTACGCCGAAAGGAATGAGTCCCACAATGACTTGAAGAAGATTGAGGCGCGGGCCTCCGTCGTCCTGTCCCGGCAGCTTTTTCAGTCCGAGCAGATTCATAAAACGGTCCCGCATCAGGACGACTACGGCCAGTATGGAGCCGAGCTGAATGACGACCTTGAATGTGTTGGCCGCCTGCGGTGTAAACAAATCTTTGGTCTGGAACCAGACATCATCCACGATAATCATATGGCCGGTGGAAGAAACCGGGGCAAACTCCGTGAATCCTTCAACCAGTCCGAGTATAAACGCGGCAAAAACTTCCCACAGATTCATAGCGAGTGCTCCTTTTTAATGAATATCCGATTTGTTAAAATAAATGACCGTTGCCGTCAGTCCGGCGACAAACGCAGCCAGAATGACAAGGACGGAATACAGAACCGGGTATTCGGGCACGTACGCTTTATTGGCGATCACATGAACCGCCGACCAGGGAAACAAGGCGCTGTATTTTTTGTCTACCAGAGCCACGTTCACCATCGTCGCAATCGCCGTGAAAATAATGGTCGGCACGTAGTTTTTAAACCAGAAGGTCACGAAAACCGCAGGGGTCGACAGCAGAAAAAGCAGGACCGCCCCGATCAGATACCGGCCGAGCGAATACAGGATTACGTCGATCGTAAGCCCGTCGAACCCGCCGATCAGTCCGAATACGAACGTCATTCCCCACGACACCAGCGTCAAAGCAAGAATCCAGATCAGCAGCATGAGCAGCTTGCTGAAAAGCAGGCTCGTCCGCGATACGGGAATCGTCAGCAGATTTTTCATTGTGTCCTCTACGTATTCCCGGTTGAACAGGTAAGCCGTAATGACGCCGTACAGCAGAGTCCCGCTGAGCAGCAGCACATACATATTCGTGTTGTAGAAGGAGATCTCGTACGTGACGGAAGTTTCCGGTTTTTCGCTCTTCATGTTGAGAAATCCGATAAACATAAGGACGGGCGCGGCAGAGGCTCCGATGACGCTGACCAGGAACATCTTGGCTCGTTTTAATTTCAGCAGCTCGGTGTACAGCAGATTAACCAATCGTTCCGCCTCCAATCAGCTTGATAAAATAATCCTCCAGCCTGTCTTCACTGATCGTAAGGCGGGAAACCTCGATGCCGTTCTCCACGAACAACCGGTTCAGACCGGCCTGGCGGCCGATATGGGAATAAATGCGGATGGTCCCTTCTCCCCGGACTTCGTAATCGTGAATGTCCAGCTCCTTTTCCAGCAGCATGGCCGCTTTATTGTCGTCCGACACTTGGAATTCCAAGTGCTTGCGGTTGCGCTTCCGCAGTTCTTCGAAGGAAATTTCCTCCAAAAGACGACCTTGGTGAACAATCCCGATCTGATCGGCCAACTGTTCGATTTCAGGCAAAATGTGGCTGGAAATGAGGATCGTCATTTTTCTTTCCTCGGCGAGCGATTTGATCAGCCTCCGGATTTCCTTAATCCCGATGGGATCAAGACCGTTGGTCGGCTCATCCAGAATAAGCAGCTCCGGGTGATGCAGAACGGCTCTTGCTATTCCGAGACGCTGTTTCATACCCATCGAATACTGTCCAACGAGCTTTTTCGTTTCCTGATGGAGACTGACGATTTCAAGCGCATCTTGGATCGCCGTCTTTTTGTGGACTCCCATCAGCCTCGCGTTGATCAGAAGATTTTCGGCCCCGGTCAAATTTTCATAAAAGCCCGAATGCTCGACGATCGAGCCGATTCTTCTCAATAAATTCCGTTTCTGCTTGAACAAATTTTCACCAAATAGTTCGATTTGTCCTTCCGTCGGTTTAATCAATCCCAGCAGCATCCGGATCGTCGTTGTTTTCCCCGCCCCGTTACGTCCCAGGAAGCCGTAAATCTGCCCTTGCCTTACGGTCAGCTCCAGACGGTCCACCGCTTTTTGATCCCCGTAGGTTTTGGTCAAACCCGTTGTTCTGATAATGGCGCTCATGGTTCCCTCCTGCTCCACATGGTTCTTTTCTCTGTCTGTATTCAGGATAAGCAGCCGATTTTAAATGCCTCTTAACAAGTTCTTAATTGTTTCTTAAACCGTCGTCCGCTGGCCGCAGTCCCCTGCCCGGTTCCGGCAGCGTCAGGTAAAAAGCGGTCCGTATGCCCGGATCGCTGTCCGCTCCCAGCGCTCCACCGTGCTTTTCGGCAAGAGCTTTCGCAATGGCCAGTCCGAGCCCGCTTCCGCCGCCGGCCCTGGTTCTCGAAGCATCCGTCCTGTACATCCGGTCAAAAACGAGGTGAAGCTCATCGGCCGGAATACCCGCTCCATTGTCCCAGACGGTGAGGCGGTACTCTCCGGTTCCACGGGACAAGTCCAAGCCGAGCTTATTCCCGTCCGCACCGTGCTTAACGGCGTTATGGATCAGATTATTCAGTATACGCAGAAGACTGACACGATCCGCGACAACGGGACATGCCTCTTCGGGAAGTTCCAGAACAAGCTCCAGCCCGGCTTTGTGCACTTCCGGCAGAAACTCGATGACGGCTTCGCGCACGGTTTCGGCCAAATCCAGCCTGACGGGCTCCAGGCGTACCTCGTCCGCGTCCAGCTTAGCGAGCAGAAACACTTCATCGATAAGCTTTTTCAAGGCGCCGGATTTCCGGGCCAGCACGTCCAGGTACTGCCCTCTTTGCTCCTCGCTTGCCGCCACTCCGTCTTTGAGCGCGTCAATATAGCCGATGATGGACGTCAGCGGAGTGCGGATGTCGTGAGAAATATTCGAAAGGAACCTTTTGCGGCCGACCTCGGTTTTGATTGTGTTAATCTGCAGCTTGTCCAGCTCCCCGATCAGTTCATTGATCGAGAAAATGACTTCGTTCAAGGCCGGATCGTCCTTAGCCAAAATCCGGGTGTTCACGTTCCCTTGCAGCGCCCTTGCCAATTGACGGTTCACGTCCCGGAGTCTGACGGTATAACGGAACCTGGACGCGAGCAGCCCGGCCCCGGAAGCGAAAAGCGCGGCAAACAGCACCCCGCCCGCCATACCGACCGGAGTGCCGGCTGCCGTCATCCAGGCCAAAGCCGCCAGTAAAAGCAAATGAATCATGCCGAGAAGCTTAACGGGATCTCTCTTCATATTTCTCTCCTGCAAATTTGTATCCGATCCCCCAGACCGTGACGATTCTTTTCGGATTCGACGGATCTTCCTCGATTTTTTTCCGCAGTTTGCGGATGTGAACCATGACCGTATTGTCGTCTTCCAGATAATCGCTGTTCCATACTTGGCGGAAAATCTGGGTTTTGGTGAAAACTTGTTCGGGGTGTGTCATAAAAAATTTCAGCAGTTCGAACTCTTTTGCCGTTAACGCGATCTCTTCCCCATTTTTGGACAGCACGAATTTCTTCAGGTCCAGCTTTAAGTCTCCCGACGACTGAGCCGTATCCGCTGCGGGACTATTCTCGCTGTATTCGCTGCCCAGCACTTTGTATCTTCGCAAATGCGCCTTGATCCTGGCGATCACCTCGTGAATACTGAACGGCTTGGTGATATAATCGTCGGCTCCGATACTCAGTCCGACTAATTTATCCACCTCCTGGTCTTTGGCCGTCAGCATCAGGATGGGCACGTTCGACGTCTGGCGAAGCCTTCGGCACACTTCGATTCCGTCTATTTTGGGCATCATCAGGTCCAGTACGATCAGGCTGTAGGAGCGTTCCTGCGCAAGCCGGAGCGCTTCCTCCCCGTTATGCGCGGTGTCCGCCGTATAGGTTTCTCTCTCCAGATAGGTCTTCAGCAGCTCTCTGATTTCTTTCTCGTCGTCAGCTATAAGAATGTGAACTTCCGTCATCATGATGCACCCGCTTCGCAACAATTTTGCCTCTACTTGTACACCCAGTTTACCGAAATCTCTTTTAAAAGCCAATAAACCGGCAGATACACGGCTTCCGCATCGCTCCTCCTCTGAAAAAACGAAAAGTTTTCTCGCCGAAACTACCGGAAGGGAGAGATGGCCCGCAAAGCGGCGCTAAAAAAGCCTCTCTTCCGGCCGGCGGCGGAAAAAAGGCTTGAAAGGGAAAGCGGTTCTTACGGCTCGGAATCCAGGGCGTCCCGCAGCCCGTCGCCTACGAAGTTTATGCTCAGCACGACGAGCAGAATCATGGCACCCGGCGGAATCCAGAGCCAGGGCTGTTCCGTCAGCACGGTCAGGGACTGGGCATCCGTAAGCATATTGCCCCAACTGGCGGTCGGCGGCTGGACGCCCATGCCCAGGAAGCTGAGTCCGGCCTCGCTCATAATGGCGGAAGCGACGCCGAATGTAGCCTGGACGATAACGGGACCGGCCGCATTCGGAAGAATATGCCCGAACAAGATGCGGGGCGTGCCGTAGCCCATGGCTACACCCGCTCTGACATAATCCAGCTGCTTGATCGTCAGAACGCTCCCCCTGACCAGGCGGGCGACGCCCGGCCACGAAAACAAAGCCAGAACGAGAATGATCGTGCTCATATCCGAGCCGAGTACGGCTACTACGACCAGGATTACCATCAGAAACGGAAACGCCATGAACATGTCGGTTATCCGCATGATCGCCATATCCAGCCAGCCTCCGAAGTAACCTGACACCAGACCGGCCAGCGTCCCGAATGTCACGTACAGCAACACCGAAGCGAAGCCGACGATCAGCGAGACGCGGGTCGCATAGATCAGCCGGCTGAATACATCCCGGCCGACCTGATCCGTCCCCAGCCAATGCTCCGCGGAAGGAGCCGCCGAAAATGCGCCGGTCACTTCCTCCGGATCGTACGGCGCGATAGCGGGAGCAAGCAAAGCGGCGGCCAAGAGCAGCAGAGTGACGGCGGCCCCGGCCACGGCCGGTTTGTGCCGGCTGAACTTCCGCAGCGTTTGCCGCCACGGCCTCGGCGAATCACTTTCGGATTCCGTCTCTGCCGTGCCTCTTCGGAAATTCGTTTCTCCCAGCTTCCATTCGGTTAACGCCACGGCTTCCACCTCCTGTTCATCTATGTCTGGTAACGAATGCGCGGGTCCGCTGCGGAGTACAGAAGATCGGTCAGCAAATTGGTTGCCAGAACGATACAAGCCGCCGCAAGGTTAAGCCCCATCAGGGTAGGATAATCCCTGGATAGAATCGATTGAATGGTCAATTGTCCGATCCCCGGCCACTGGAAAATTTGCTCGATCAGAATACTTCCCCCGAGCAGGAGAGGAATCTCCATCGCGATCACGGTAATCATCGGGATCAGCGCGTTCCGGAGCGCATGCTTATTCGTGACGATAAAAGGATGCAGCCCTTTGGCCCGGGCGGTCCGCAAATAATCTTGTTTCAGCACGTCAAGCATGCTCGCCCTCACGTACCGGACCTTCTTGCCGGCGATAAAGACGCCCAGTACAAAGACCGGAAGAATCATATGCCGGATAAGATCCCAGACGCCCTCGCCGGCTCCCAGCGTGTACATTCCTCCCGTCGGCAAAACCTTCAGCCGGACGGCAAAAATATAAATCAGGCTGAGTCCGAAAAAAAATTGCGGGATCGACGTTCCGATAAAGGAGAGGCCCGTCATCAGATAGTCGAATCTTGTATTTTGCCGCACCGCGCTAATGATGCCGACGGGTACGGCGATCAGCAGGCCGAGAGCCAGCGAAGCGGCCGCAAGCCCCAGTGTGGGGCCAAGTCTTTCGCCGATCAAGGTGCTCACGGGAGCATAGGAGCTGAACGAATACCCCAGCTCTCCGCGCAGCAGGCCGCTGAGCCACTTTGTATACTGGAGCCATAGAGGATCGTTAAGGCCCAGAAGTTCCTTGCGCGCGTCCAGCAGCTCCTTGGGCATCGTCGGATCGATAAGCATGTCGACCGGATTGCCCGGAGCCATGTTGATCAGGAAGAAATTAATGACCGTGATGCCGAATAAGACGGGAACGGCAATGAGAATCCGCCGGATCGCATACGGAAGCATAAGCGGGATTTCCTCCTTCCCTTTCGCCGGCTATTTACCGGCTTATTTTCAGAACGGGGAGGCCGGACGGTTCGTCCAGCGGAAAATGACAAGCCGCGGCATGAGCCTCGCCGCCCAGCGGCGGTTCGGCGGTTCTGCACAAATCCCGGACATACGGGCAGCGCGTATGAAACCTGCACCCGGAAGGCGGATGCTCCGGACTCGGCACATCCCCGCGGATCAAGATCCGGCCCGCCGAGCGGGCTTCCGGGTCCGGCGGCGGATAAGCATTCAGCAAAATCCGGGTATACGGATGCTTCGGGTTCCGGAACAGCTCTTCCTTGCTTCCGATCTCGACGATTTTGCCCAAATACATAACCGCGATCCGGGTACTGATATATTTGACCGCTCCTATTCCGTGAGCGATAAACAAATAGGTCAGCTTCAATTCCTTCTGCAGGTCGCCGAGCAGGTTCAGAATCTGGGCCTGGATCGACACATCAAGCGCGGAAACCGGTTCGTCGCATACGATCAGCTCCGGTTCGAACGAAATCGCCCGGGCGATACCGATTCTTTGCCGCTGCCCGCCCGAAAACTCGTGCGGGAACCGGTTTCCCGATCCTCGGGGAAGCCCTACCAATTCCAGGAGGCGGGCGACGCGTGCGGGAATGTCTTTTTTGTCCGCCAGCTTGTGTGCGATGAACGGCTCCGACAGCAGCTCGCTTACCCTTTTGCGGGGACTCAGGGAAGAGTAAGGATCTTGAAAAATAATTTGCAGCCGCGTTCTTACCGGCTTTAACTGCCGCCGGGTTTTGGCCGTAATATCCTCGCTGTTGAAAAGAATCCTGCCCCCGACGGGATTTTCCAGCCTTACGATGGAACGGCCGATCGTCGATTTCCCGCAGCCCGACTCTCCCACGAGGCCCAGCGTTTCACCTTTGGAGATGCTCAGGCTCACATCGTCCACTGCCCGGATATAACCCGTGGTTCGGGAAAAAATTCCGCTTTTGACGGGATAGTACGTTTTGAGATGTTCGACCTGAAGGAGTGGCGCCTCACCTGCCGCAGTAATTTCCGGCATGCCGCTCATAAGGCAGCCTCCTTGCGGACCGGCTTTCCGGGCAAGCTTCCCTCTACCTGGGAGACCCAGCACCGGACACGCCGGCCCCCCTCCAGAGCAGTCAGTTCCGGCTGTTCTCTTGCGCAGACGGCGGAAGCCCATGCGCACCGGGCATAAAAGCGGCAGCCCTTCGGCATCCGGCTCAGGGAAGGCACGGTTCCCGGAATAGCTTCCAGCGGCGCGTTGTCTCCGGAAATTTTGGGCATAGAGTTGAGCAGCCCTCTCGTATACGGATGAAGCGGCTCGCGGAACAGCGTGAAAACATCCGCCTCCTCGACGATCTGGCCCGCATACATCACCACGACCCGGTCCGCCATCTCGGCGATAACGCCCAAATCATGGGTGATCAGCATGATAGCGGCCCCGCTCTCTTCGCGAAGCCGCTTCATCAGCTCCAGAATTTGAGCCTGGATGGTCACATCCAGCGCGGTGGTCGGCTCGTCGGCGATCAGCAGCTTCGGGCTGCAGGCGAGCGCCATCGCTATCATGACTCTTTGGCGCATGCCCCCAGACAATGCGTGAGGGTACGATTTCATCAGGACTTCGGCGCGGGGAAGACCCACTTTTCCGAGCATTTCAATGGCATAAGCCCGTGCTTCTTTGCGGGAAAAATCCATATGCCGCCGGATGACCTCCAGAAGCTGGTCCCCGATCGTAAAAACCGGATTGAGCGAACTCATCGGCTCCTGGAAAATCATCGACATGTCCCGGCCCCTCAGCCGCCTCAGCTCCGGATCGGACGATTGCGCCAGATTGCTTCCCTCAAAAAGGATGTCGCCTTTCTCGATGCGGCCGCTTCTGCCCAAGAGCCTCATGACCGACAGCGCCGTTACGCTTTTGCCGCTGCCGGACTCACCGACAATCCCGACCGTTTCGCCGGGCAGAAGCTGAAAACTGACTTCATCCACGGCCGTCACTTCTTCGCGCCCCGTCTTGAAAACAGTCTGAAGACGGCGGACTTCCAGCACAGGCAGCATACTTGCACCCCTTTTCCGTTAAAATGGCCGTTCCTGCTGCAGCAGCTTCGGGCGGAACCTGCTACGCCGCAAAACGGCGGTGATCGTTATGCGGCGGAGAAGCCGCATAAGCCCTGTCCATCCGCACCGGCCTGCGAACGATGGTGGTTCAAACCAGCACCGGCGCCCGAACATCGCCGGGGATGGCGGGTACGTACCCGCGCCCGTTTGTGACGCGCAGGAACTCCGCCTTGGCTTCGGCCAGCAGCACACCGTCGTCCGTCAGCAGCTCGTAAGCCGCAAGTGCCAGCAGCTTGGAAGCAAGGTGCATGCCTTTGAGGCCGATCGGCGAGCCGAAGGACGCCGTCGCCTGCCACGTATGCACCTGCACGCCAAACGGCGCGCACGTGGTGATGATTTGCCCGACCGGCGTAATCCACGAGACGTCGCCGACGTCCGTCGAGCCTCCGCCGTAGGTTCCGGGCGCCGGCTTCACGTTCACGAACCCGGCGGGCAGCAGTTCTTCCGCGGGAATTCCAAGCTCTTCCCGGCGCCTCTGCGCCGACTCCCGCAGGTCGGGAGGCAGTGTATCCGCGAGGGCGGCGGCCAGTCGGATATCCTCGTCCGTGAACGTAAGCGGGCCCGCCTCATCCTTCTGCCGGAAAAGCAGATCGTTGAGCGTATGGTTGACGTTCAAATCGTAGGCGCCCGCCTTGATCTCCCACGTCACCTCGGTTTCCGTCATCAGGGCGGCTCCGCGGGCGATGTTCTGAAGCCGCCGGAGCAGCTCGTCGACATGATCCCGGCTGGAGCCGCGCAGGAAATACCAGACACTCGCGTCTTCCGGCACGATATTCGGCGCCTGTCCGCCGTTGGTGATCGTGTACTGAATCCGGGAGCCGTCCGGCACGTGCTCACGCAAATAGTTGGCGCCGACGTTCGTCAGCTCGACGGCATCCAGCGCGCTGCGGCCCAGATGCGGGAAACTTCCCGCATGGGACGCCCGTCCTTTAAATGAAAACTCGACGGACGTCAAAGCCGACGTCGGCACGTTCCACGGCATATTGGTGCTGCCGGGATGCCACGTGAGGGCGGCGTCAAGATCATCGAACACGCCTTCCCGGGCCATGAACGTCTTGCCCGAGATAACCTCTTCGGCCGGGCAGCCGTAATACCGGATCGTCCCCGGAAGCTTTTCTTCGCGGATGCGGCGGCTCAGGGCGACGGCGGCGGCTACGCCGGCCGTGCCGAGCAGGTTATGCCCGCATCCGTGACCCGGTCCGCCCGGAACGAGGGCTTCCCGTTCGGCGCCTGCCTTCTGCGACAAGCCGGGCAGCGCGTCGTATTCCCCGAGGATGCCGATGACCGGTTTTCCGCTGCCGAACTCGGCGACGAATGCCGTTGCGGCTCCTCCGATATCCCGGGAGACCGCGAATCCCGCTTCCTGAAGCACGGCGGCTTGCAGCCTGGAAGCATACGCCTCCGTATACGCGACTTCAGGCTGTTCCCAGATCCGCAGCGCAAGCTCTTCGAACGTTTCCGCATGGCCGTTCAGCCACTCCACCAAGTGCGGCTTTCCCATCGCCTTCACCCCTTTCTATTTTTTCAAATCCCATTCGTTCGTATTGTTGTACATCCCGATATCGCGGGGTCTTCCGACCAGAACGTCTTTGGATACGGCAAGCAGACGCTTCTCCGAGTAAACCGCGAGCGTCGGCACATCCTCGTGAATGACCGCCTGCAGCTCATTGTAAATCAGACGCCGCTTCGCCGGATCGGACTCCGTCTCCCCCTTCGTGATCAGCTCATCCGCCTTCGGATTTTTGTAGCTGTAGTAATTGCTCGGGCTGTCGCTTTTGTATAAAGTGAAGTACGAGCTCGGTTCAATATAGAAGTCCCGGTTGAAAATAGTAAGATCAAACTCCTTCTTGCGCACCTTCTGGATCAGCGTGGCAAAGTCATACTTCTGAACCTGCACCTTAAATCCGACGCTCTGCAAATTTTGGACGAGAATATCCGCAGCCTGCTCGCGAACTTTATTTCCCACCGGAATCAGGAACCGGATAGGCTTGTTCGTGTCCCATTTCGCCTCCTGAAGCAGCTTTTTCGCTTTCTCCGGATCGTAGGGGTAAGGCTGGATATCTTTATTGAAATTGGGGTGATAGCTCGGAATGCCGCCGTCAATCACTTCCCCTTGGCCTTTCAAAAGCTGATCGACGATAAGCTTGCGGTTGATCGCATATGCAACGGCCTGACGGACGCGGGCATCGCTTATATTCGCCGTATTGAAAAACAGTCTCGGGCGGAATCGACGGATTGCTCGTCGTAAGCTCCACGTTCGGCAGCGCCTTGACTTTCTCGTATTCCGTGATCGGAATGAGACCGACGGGCAGCGAATTCATGTGAATTTCGCCCGTTTGAAGCTGTGCCACCAGATTGGCGGCCGGAAGAACTTTAATAAAAATTTTGTCGAGCTTGGCAGGGGATAAATAATAATTCGGGTTTTTGACCACCTCGGCATACTGCCCTTTCACGAAGTTGGCGAATTTGAACGCCCCGACCGTCACTTCAGGCTTTTGAAAGTAGGGGTGGGTCGAGATTTGTTCGGGGGGAACGTCTTTCAGAATGTGTTTCGGCAGGAAAAACACCTTCGTTCCGAACCGTTCTTTGAAAAGAAGCGGATCGACCGGGGTCTTCGTCCGCACTTCGAACGTTCGGTCGTCGACGATTTTGAGGCCGCTGATTTCCGTTTTCCCCTCCTCCAGCTTGCCCGCTTGATTTAGCCCTTCGATAAAATTCAGCTTGAAGTACGTTTCCACTTTCGGGTGCAGAGCCGTCTGGAGCGTAAAGGCGACATCGGCCGTCGTAAAAGGCTTCCCGTCATTCCATTTCGCGGAAGGATTCAGTTTCACGATGAACGTCTGATTGTCTTTCGTCTCGACGGATTCCGCGAGCTTCGGTGTAAATTCAAATTTGTCATTCAGATTCAGCAGAGAGTCGTTGAGGAGCGCGATAACGTTATCCGAGGCGGAGTCGCCCTGGTCATTAATCTGGCTGAGCGTCATGGGCGCGTTTACAATCCCGATATATAAGGTCTTTCCGCCGGCTTTCGCTCCCTGGCCGGGCTCTGCCCCCTGGTTCGGCGACGAGGACGGAGACGCGGCAGGCGCCCCGCATGCCGATAAGCCGGTTATTACAGCCGCAAGTATAATCAGCCAAGTAAACCGATATCTTTTTTTCACCATACAATCCCCCTACTTCAATGTTTGCTTAACTATCCGGAAAAAGAATGCGTGGCTGCTCCCCGCCGGGCGGAAAAACAGAGCCTTCCCGGTCCATGTCTGACCCGCCGCGAAGATTTTTAATCAGGAAAACCAGCTTGTCGTCGGTTCCGAGATCCCTTTCGTAGAAAGGCTGATAGCCTTTACGCTCGTAAAAAGGAAGCAGCCACGGATGTTTCCGTGAAGTGGCCAGCGTCGACGCGGGCGACAGCAGCGTATCACGCACGATGTCTTCTTCCACATACCGCAGAAGACGGCTGCCTATCCCCCGCGACTGCTCAGCCGGATGAACGGCCAGCATAAACAAGAACGGATACACGGACACTTCCTCCATGTATTTCAGCGAAAGAGTGGCAAGGATCCGCCCGTCTTGCTCCAGAACGTAACACGCGTTTTCTTCACTGTTTGTCCGTACGAAGTCGTAATCCGCCCGGGTCGCCCTGAAATCGATATTCAGGTCCCGGATAGACTGATAAGCCTCCCCGATAAGCGTTAAAAGCTGCCCGGTGTCGCTTTCCCCCGCCAGCCGGAAAATTTCTCCCATACTCGTCACCTCACCTGAAAGAACCTATAAAAAACGTTTTACAGCGGATAATGGCAAGCTGCGGCATGTCCCGGACCGACCTCGATCCATTCGGGCGGAACTTCCCGGCACAGCGCAGTCGCCGCCGGGCAGCGCGTATGAAACCGGCAGCCGGATGGCGGATGGGCCGGGGAGGGAATTTCGCCCGCGAGCCGGATCCTCTCCCCTGAACCTGTGGGGCCGCGCCCGGGGACGGAAGCCAGCAGAGCGGCCGTATAAGGATGCGCCGGATGGCGGAACAGCTCGTCGCTCGGTGCCGTTTCCACAAGCTTGCCGAGATACATCACGCCGATCCGGTCGGACATATGCCGGACTGCCTGGAGGCCGTGTCCGATAAAGAGGTACGTAAGATTCTCCCTCTGCCGGAGCTCCTGAAGCAGATTCAGAATCTGTGCCTGTACCGACACGTCCAGCGCCGACACGGCTTCATCGGCCAAAATAAATCTGGGGCGCAGCGCCATCGCTCTGGCTATGCCGATCCTTTGACGCTGTCCCCCCGAAAATTCATGGGGATACCGCTCGCCTGCCGAAGGAGGCAGCCCGACCGATTCGAGCAGCTCCGCGACTTTGTCGCCGCGTTCCTTCCCGCGGTGCGTCCCGTGTACGGCGAGCGGCTCGCCGATGCTCTGCCCGACCGTCCAGCGCGGATTAAGCGAGCCGTACGGGTCCTGGAAAATGACCTGCATCTGCTTTCTCGCCTTCCTCAGCTCTAAGGAAGACATGGCGGAAAGCTCTCTGCCGGCAAAAAGCACTTCGCCTTCCGTAGGCGGCTCCAGATGAAGAAGCGTCCGGCCGAGCGTCGACTTGCCGCTGCCGGATTCGCCGACCAAACCGAACGTCTCGCCTTCCCGTATCGTGAAGGTGACGTCGTCCACGGCATAGATCGTGCCTTTGGCCGGGCGGAGAAATCCGCCTCCGAGCCGGTACGTTTTCCGCAGGCCGTGTACGGAAAACAGCGGCGCCTGATCGCCGGAGATTTCGCCTGCGGCGTTTTCCTCCCGCGGAGCGGAAACGGCGGCGGTCCGGGCCACGGCGTGCGGAGTCACCGCATGCTCCCGGAAAACGTCCGCCGAGCCTTCCGCCGCCTGCCCATGCGCATCCGTAGCGGCCCCCTGACCGGGCGCCTGCACGAACTCCCTCTGCCGGAGTTCCCCGGCAAGCCAGCACGCCGCCTCGCGGCCCGCAATCTCTTCCAGAGGCGGTGCGGAGTGTGCGCATCTCTGGACGGCATGCGGGCAGCGCGGGTGAAAGCGGCAGCCGGAAGGCAGCCCGGCCAGCGGGGGTATGCTCCCTTCGATGGAAGGAAGCCGGGTCCCCCGGGGAGTCTCCAAACCCGTGACGGAGCCGATGAGTCCCTTGGTGTATGGATGAAGCGGCGACCGGAGCAGCGCGACGGCTTCGCCGATTTCGACGATTCCGCCCGCGTACAGAACGGCAACCCGGTCGGCGATCTCGGCTGCCACGCCCAAATCGTGCGTGACGAACAGGATCGACATGCCGTATTCCTTCTGGATTTCCTTCAGAAGGTCCAGGATTTGCGACTGGACGGTTACGTCCAGCGCCGTCGTAGGCTCGTCGGCGATGAGCAGGTCGGGCCCGCAGGAAAGCGCCATTGCAATCATCGCCCTCTGGAGCATCCCTCCGGACAATTCGCCCGGATACTGCTTCATCCTCAGCCCGGGCTCCGGGATGCCGACTTTGCCGAGCAGCCGGGCCGCATGTTCCCGCGCCTCCTTATGGGAGGCACGGTTATGCCGAAGATACGCCTCGGCGATTTGCTTCCCGACCGGAAAAAGCGGATCGAACGCGGCCATCGGCTCCTGGAAAACCATCGCCGCCTTTTTTCCGCGGATGGCGCCCATCTGCTTCTGGGGACGCCGGGTCACGTCTTCCTGGCCCAGCCGGATCGTGCCGTGCGTAATGAGCCCTCCTTCAAACTCCACCAGACGGAGGATCGCTTTGGACAAAATCGTCTTGCCGCTGCCGGACTCCCCGACCAGACAGAGCGTCTCGCCGGGCTTGATGTGCAGGCTGATTTCCGACAGGGCCGTCAGGCTTTCGTTTTCTTTGGTAAATTCCACTCTCAGCCGCTCGATTTCCAGAACCGGCTTTGCCAAGTTCGTCCCCTCCCCTCCGGGCCTCAAAAGAATGAATTTTTCATTGGGTATATTTTCGGTGTGTCTTTTCTACGGTCAACCCGCTTTAACACCCGCGATCTTCATGTTAATGATTTCCCAGCGAACCTATCGGATTTTCATGTTTATTGAGTATGATGTTTGGGGTCCAGCGCGTCTCTCCAACGGTCTCCCAGCAAATTAACGGCCAGCACCAGCAGCGTAATCGCCAGTCCCGGGAATGTCGCATTCCACCAGGCGACGGTCAGGTAGCCTCTGCCCTGCGAAAGAAGCGTACCCCAATCCGGAATTTCCTTAAGCACGCCAAGACCCAGGAAACTAAGCGCAGAGCCGACCAAGATCGAAGATCCGATCCCGATCGTCGCCATGACGAGCAGCGGGGACACAACGTGAGGAAGCACATGCTTCACGAAAATATGACCGCCGCCCGCACCGATTGACCTGGAAGCGGCGATATAGGGACGGCTCTTGATACTGATCACCTGGCTGCGGACTACCCGGGCAAATTTGGGTACCAGCGATACGCTGACAGCCAGCACGATATTGAGCAGACTCGGCCCCAAAGCGGCCGCGATAGCCAGAGACAGGAGCAAGCCCGGTATGGTCATAAGCACGTCGATGATTCTCATGAGGATACCGTCCGCCAAACCTCCGATATAACCGGCCAGACTGCCGATCAGCATACCTGCGGCTCCACCGATGACGACGGATCCTGCACCGATCAGTAAAGAATCTCTGGCCCCGTATATGAGAAGGCTGAGCACATCCCTTCCGTAGTAATCCGTGCCCAGCCAGTGGGCAGGGCCCGGCTTCAGGAGCAGGGCGTCCGCATTCATTTCCGCAGGCGGGTAAGGCGCCAGCCACTGCGGCATGACTGCGCTGAGCGCAATCGCCGAAACGATCAGAAGCGCCGCATAATACGGAAGATCCCCCAGCCGCAAAAAGCCGGATATCCTCCGTTTCCGTGCCCCTTCCCGGCCCCGTTCGCGGACGAACTGTTCCGGCACATAATTCACTTCGGCTGCCGTTTTCATACCTTCCCTCCCTTTTCAAGCGTCTCTTTACCGGCCGTCCGCATCAGACTGCCCTTCTCACTCTCGGATCGATAAAAGCATAGGACAAGTCCACCAGCACATTGACAAGGACATACACGATAGCGGTAAAAAAAACGACGCCTTGTACGACAGGAAGATCTTTGGAAAGGATGGCGCCCGCCAGCAGCCGGCCGATTCCCTGTCTGGAAAACACCGTTTCGATCACGACGGCTCCGGCCATGAGTTCGCCGATCTGGATACCGATCATGGTAAGAGCGGGAATGAGGGCGCTGCGCAGCGCATGCCGGTACATGACGACTTTTTCGCTGAGTCCTTTGGAACGCAGGGTGGTAATAAAAGGTTCGTTCATCACCTCTAGCATGGAGCTTCGTACCATTCGTACGATAAAACCCGATCCCACGAGCCCGAGCGCGGCAGCCGGCAGAACGAGGGACTTCCATCCTTCCGAGCCTACGGCCGGAAACCAGTTCAGACTGGACGGAGAACACGAGGATGAGAAGAATGCCCGACCAGAAAGTCGGCATCGAAATTCCGAACAGCGACACGATCCGCGCGGCCAAATCGATGAAGCCGTTGCGGTGCACGGCCGAAAGCACGCCGAGCCAGATTCCCGTCACGACCGCCAGGAAAGTCCCCGCTGCGGTTAGCATCGCCGTTGCGGGAAACTGTTCCAAAATTTTGGGGAGGACGGGATCGTCGTTAACGAGGGATTTCCCGAAATCTCCCCGCAGCAAATTTTCGGCGTAGACGAGAAATTGCCGGATCACGGGCTGATCCAAGCCAAGCTGGTGCCGCAAATTCGCCGCCGTCTCCGGAGAGGCGGACGTTCCGGCCAGCATCATCAGCACCGGATCTCCCGGAAGCAAGTACAGGATAAAGAATACGAGAACCGAGGCGCCTCCTATGACAAGCAGCGAAGAGACCAGCCTTCTTGCGATTGCGTAAATCAACCGGCTCCCCTCCCGTTACGATTTTTTCAGGCTTACGTCATAGAACAACGGATAACCCAATGAATCGAATTTAAGTCCGCTCACGTTTTTACCTGCCGCGACGGTGTACGGAAATACATAGACGGGAAACCCGTACGCATTTTCAATGAGATACGACTGAACCTGCTTATAAATCTCCGCCCGCTTCTTCGGGTCCTGCTCTCTAAGCCCCTCTTCCAGCCAGGCGTCTACCTTGGGATCGGATTTATGGGTGTGATTGTGTCCCCATTTCCCGTCTTTCGGAATGGCATTCGTGTGAAAAAAGCTACGCAAAATGTCCGGGTCGCCCGAAACGTTGCTGACGCCGACCAGATCATTCGTCCCCTTGACCATCAGAGCTGTCGTTGTGTCGGCCAAAATTTCGACTTCGACGGCGATACCGGCTTTTTTCAACTGCTGCTGGATCATTGCCGCAATGTCGTTGCGCTTCTCCCTGTTCGGCGAGGCGTCGATATAATGAATCGTCAGCTTTTTGCCGTTTTTCTCACGGATTCCGTCTGCCCCTCTCGTCCAGCCCAACCCGTCAAGCAGACGTCCCGCTTCGTCCGGATCGGGTTTCAAAGCTCCTTCCAGAGAGGCGTTATAGCCGAGCACGGAGGGAGTCAGCGGAGACCAGGCTCTCGTGTACGCGCCGAGATACAGCGTTTTGACGATGGCGTCGAAGTCAATCGACAGTTGGACGGCCTTGCGGGCGTCCAGCTCGTTCCATGGCGCATGATCCTGATTCAGCATCAGCGTGTAGGGGATGCCCGAGGACTCCGCCTGAAACAGTTGAACGTTCGGGTCCTTTTTCAACGAGACGAAATTCTGGGGAGGAACCGTCTCACCCGCCGAAACCTGCCCGCTTTGCACACTGCCGATACGGGTCGCCTCTTCGGGAATAATTTTGAATACGAGCTTGTCTATGTAAGGCGCGCCTTGATTGTCCGCCGGCTCCGGCGGCCATTTGTAGTCGGGATTGCGCTGCAGCGTGACGGCTGAATTTTCGGTCCAGCTTACGAATTTGAAGGGTCCGGTGCCGACGGGGTTTTTCGTCAACTGGTCCTTGTATTTTTCGGCGGCCGCCGGCGACACGATTCCGAGAAAAGCCTGGCTCAGCGAACTCAGGAACGCGCTGTAAGGCGATTTCAGCCGAACTTTTACGGTGTGTTCGTCGACCGCTTCGGACGATTCGTACGGGCCCAGCAGAGTAACCGCGAACCGGGATTTCGTAGCCGGATTCACGATCCTGTCGAAATTCGTTTTCACCGCAGCCGCATTAAAAGGAGTTCCATCATGAAACTTAACGTCCTTGCGCAGCTTGAACGTGTACGTTTTGCCGTCCGGTGAAACCGTCCATTCCTCGGCGAGCCACGGTTTGATGGTCCCATCCGGCAGCTGAACGACAAGACTGTCGTAAATGGAGCGCATCACCCGGTAATCCAGCGCGGCGGGCACCACATTGGGGTCGAGTCCCGACGGCGATCCGGCGAGCGCGTACGTAAATGTGCCGCCTTGAACGGCCGACGGCGTACCGGCTGCTCCATTTTCAGATGCCGGAGGATTTGCGCTGCCGGTATTTCCCGCGTTTCCTCCGCAGCCGGACACGATCACGAGAATAAGTGCAGTTAAAACAGTCTTGTGAAAACTACGTCTGGATGAAATCATAGGTCCTCTCCATTTCATTGGTTTTATGTCCTGCTCAGATCCCTTTTCGGATATGGGCTTACCCGGTCCCACAAAAAAAGGAGACACAGCTTTCCTCCGGGAAAGACCGTATCTCCAGCAGCCTGGTCGATATCTGATTAAACCGATAATATTAGTATGTTATGATTATAGCCACACCTTTTATTTCTGTCAATCCTTGGGAATCAGGTCGTAAAATAAAAAAAGGACACCTCCTCCCGGAAGCGTCCCGTTCTTATCGTCTGTTACCCGGCTGTCTGTTCGGCTTCTTCCGCCGGCTTAAATCGTTCTTTGCCGAAGAACACATGGAACAGAATACAAATCACCGTATACACGACGGCCGTAATGCTGAAAGCATAGGCGTAACCGTAGTAAGAACCGTAAGTCGCCACAAGCCCCATGCTGACCGGAGAGGCCAGAAACCAGCCCAGATTGAACATCGCTTCCCCGGAGCTGGACGCAAGTCCCCTCATCGAGCGGTGGACATACTTCATTTTGATCGTACTGTAAAAAGGATTTGCCGCATTCATCAGCGCCTGTCTGAACAAGTATCCTACGCTCGCCAGCGTAAAATTGGACGAGTACGCCGTGATCAGCAGAAAAGGAATCGAACTCAGCTGGAGCAGGACGACCGCTCTCGCTTCGCCGATTTTGCGCGCGATGGCAGGGCCGAGCAGGAAAGCAAGCGCAGTGGCCCCTTGACCCAGTGACACGATAAAACCGATCATCGTTTTGGAAGCATCGAACCTGTCCTCGAAATACACGTTCAAATAAGGCACGATCATGCCGCCCGCCGTCGAAGACAGAAGGCTCAAAAACGCGAAAAGCGCGATAATTTGCAGCGAAGACTTGTGCCTGACTGCCGTTTGCCGCCAGCCGGGTTTGGGACCGGCTCTTCTATCCTCCCTTTCTTCCTTTTCTCCGGAAGCTTCCGATGTATACATGAGTACGGGAATGAGTCCGAGTGCCATCGTCCCGACGCCGATCAGCAAAGTCGTTCTCAAGCTGAGCACTTCCGAGATGCCGAAGGCAAACTGGAACATGTCCGTCAAAACGCCGCCCAGCATATTTCCCGCCACGCTTGCGAACATACTCAGCGCCATGTTGAAGCTAAACAAGTGAACCCGCTGCCTGGGCGTTGAATTGTTCGCCATAAAAGGGATGATCGTAGCCGATACGACCGCCTGCGACATTCCGCCCAGAAACGAAGTAACGAGCAGGGCGTTTTTAAACTCGAAAAGAGAGCGGGCGGTAAGCGCCAGCAGCACAAAAAAGAGACCGGCGGATACGATCCGCTTGGGCCCGAATCTGTCATTCATTATTCCCGCCGGGATTAATATGATTGCGGATGCTATGGCCGTCATTCCGACCAACTGTCCAACCATCGTCTGATCGTAGCCGAGAGCGCGGACGTACAAATTGTACACGAGCCCGAACATGCCCAGACCCGTATTCCACACGAAAATAAACACGAAAAAAAGACGAATGTTCCGGCTGTATTCGAGCAGTTGGGTTTTCCATTCGTTGAGAAAGTTCGTCATACCCTAAGCATAACTCATTTCGCAGGTAAGCGGTATCTTTTTTCATTCGGCGGTGAATAAAAAGTTTCTTCCAAAAGGCGATTCCGCCCGGTTCCTTTCTCCGTCTTTGGATGCTACAATTTCTTGTAAATGCCGGACGCAATTCGTCCATGAAGCAAGGAGATTGTGAACCCTATGATCCAGTATCGCAGCGGACAGGTAACTGTTTTTCAAAGCGCGGTCTATAAAACAACTTCGACCGTGATCGTAACGGATGATCTCGTCCTGATCGCCGATCCAAACTGGCTGCCTCGGGAAATCGAAGAAATCCGGCAGCATGTCGAAGCCGTACGGGGCGGCCGGCCGGTTTATGTCCTGTTTACCCACGGCGATTTCGACCATATCATCGGGTATCGGGCGTTCCCGGGGGCTGTCACGATCGGGAGCAAAGGGCTGCTGAACCATCCGGAGAAAGAAAAAAAGCTGGCGCTCATCACTTCGTTCGATGCCGGCCACTATATCGACAGAGATTATCCCGTCGAGTTTCCGCATATCGATATCGCCGCGGCCGGTAACGGCCAGGTGTTTCAGCTCGGTGAAACCTCCCTCACTTTCTACCTCGCTCCCGGTCATACTCCGGACGGGTTGATGACGGTAGTCGAGCCGCCGGGCGTACTGATCGCCGGGGATTATTTGTCGGATTTTGAGCTTCCTTTCATTTATGACAGCGCCAAAGCATATGAAGGGACATTGGACACGGTCCGGCACATTTACCGCACCCATGTCTTGAAGCTGCTTGTTCCCGGACACGGGCAGGCGACCGGAGACGTCCGCGAAATGGAGCGCCGGCTGGAGCTCGCGGACCATTATCTGCAAAGCCTGATCGCGGCCGTTCAGGCTGACGACGGCGACGCTCTGCTCGCGCTCCGGGACGCGCACGCTTACCGCTCCGCTTTTACGGACGGCTGCCATGACGAGAACGTCCGTATCATCCGGAGCGAGTACGCCGGCCGATAGCGCGGTCGGCTGGCGCGGTCGGCTGGCGCGGTCGGCTGGCGCGGTCGGCTGGCGCGGTCGGCTGGCGCGGTCGGCTGGCGCGGTCGGCTGGCGCGGTCGGCTGGCGCGGTCGGCTGGCGCGGTCGGCTGGCGCGGTCGGCTGGCGCGGTCGGCTGGCGCGGTCGGCTGGCGCGGTCGGCTGGCGCGGTCGGCTGGCGCGGTCGGCTGGCGCGGTCGGCTGGCGCGGTCGGCTGGCGCGGTCGGCTGGCGCGGTCGGCAAAAAGACCTTTCATGCCGCTAGGCGGCCGAAAGGTCTTTTTGTATCCACGCCGAAGCCTACGGCTCAGGACTGGATCTTCTCTTCACGGCCGGTTTTGGCAAAGCCCCGGCCGCGCGAAACGATCCAGATCTGCCCGAGCAGCGCCGCCGCAATCAGCGCTCCCGCCGCGATCGGCAGCTGCCCGGGTGCCAGCCCCGCAAGCAGGACCGCTCCGCCGAGCGCGGAGCCTACCGCGCTGCCGAGATAATTCGCGGAGCTGTTCAGCGCAACGGCGGCGGGCCCGTGTTCGGGCTGAAGGACAAGCAGCACATGCTGCTGCGGAGCCTGGGAAGCCCAGCCGGTCGCCCCCCACACGACAAATGCCGCGAAAGCCGCGAGCGTGTAGTGAATCCCGGCAGGAAGAACGAAGACAGCCAGCGCCATCAGCGCCAGAATGACGGTCATCAGCAGACCGGGACGTCCCGTACGGTCAATGAGCGTTCCGATGGAAAAGCTGCCGATGACCCCGCCGATCCCCCACGCCCATAAGTACGGGGTGATCGTCTGGATGTCGCCCAGATCCTGAAGAACGGACGCCACGTACGTGTACAGTCCGAGACTCGCAACGCTCGTAATAAACGTGATGCCTACGGTAGCGGCAACCCGCCCATTCGTCATCATGGCAAGACGCTGACGCAGGGACGGCGGAGCCGCCGCCGGAAAGTTCGGAAACCACGCGGTAATGCCGATTATCGCAATGACGCCGAGTGCCGTTACGGCCCAAAGTGTTCCCCGCCAGCCTATCTGCTCGGCAATGAGCAGCCCTACGGGAACCCCGATGACCGTCCCCATGCTCATCCCGCCCAGCGTCATGCCGAGCGCCCTCCCCCGTTTCTCGCTGGAAACGAGGGCAGCCGCAGCTGCCGCAGCCAGGGGCGAGTACAGCCCCGCTCCGATTCCGGCAAGCGCACGGGAGAGCAGCAGAAGCGTGTAGGTCGGCGCGACAGCGGTAACCGCATTGGCCAGCGTGAACACGACGAGCGCCAGCAGAAGGATACGCCGGACCGGTTTGCCGGCGAGTATGGTGGCGAATATCGGCGCCGCCAGTGCGTAACAGAGCGTAAACACGCTCACGGCCTGGCCGGACTGCGATGCGCTGATGGCAAAATCCGAGCCGATTGCGGGAAGCAGACCCGCCACCACATAGGCGTCAAAGCCCAACGCGAACATGCCGATGGTAAGCAGTAAAACTTTTTGCATGGAAATCTCCCTCGCTTATCTTGTTCGATGGTAGCCCGGAAGCTCAGCCGAGGCGTTCCCAGTTCGTTTCATCATTAAAAAACTCCCGTTCGGAGCCGACCACATACTGCACTGGGCCGATTGTCCTCGCATCCCCGTCGATCGTATTGAGCAGCTTCTGGAGCTTAAGTGAGCTCGGCAAATCCGCGAACGGCTGGGAAGGTTCCGTACCCGAAGCGGCAAACGCCGAAGCGTCGGCAACGAGCCGGATTAACTTGCGTATCGTGTTCAGCTCCGGCCGGCTTTCGTCGATTTCGGTCTTAAGATCCACGATGACACGTTCTCCGGTATTCGTTTTTTCCCAGATCCGCAAATAATCGATATCCCAGACCGGCGTATCGAAGATCATCGTCGCGAAAATCAGCTTGTTCGCCGGCGAGGCGAAGACTAGGTCCACTTCCCGCTTGCGCAAAATGTTGACGAAGCTGCTGTAGCCTGTCACGACGGCTCCCGCCAGGCTGGCTGTGATCGCCGCACTGTCCAGCACGGCCGTTCCGGAAATGGAGAAATCCGAGCGGATGCCCTGCAGATCTTTCAGCTCCAGCTCCCGCGTTTTCGCCGCTCACCCACTGCACGAGATCGAGCGGATGGATAATTTCACTGATCACCCCGCTTGTAGGCCGGTGGTCGTTGATCCGGTCTTTTCCCCAGTAAAAATTGGCGCGTACGAGACGCAGGCTATGCTCCTGCACATACTGCTTCAGCGTGAGCGAAGCATCCGAGTACCTCTCCACCAGATCCAGAGCGAAACCGGAAATATTTTTCAAGCTGCTTTCCACCGTTTCCAGATCGTCCTGAGGGTGTACCAGCGGTTTCTCGCAAATGACGAACCCGCGGTAATCCTTCAGCTGTCTGATTACGTCGATATGATATTCATCGTTTACGCTTACGACTACAATGGAAGGCTCGAACTCCTTAAGCGCCTCCTCTATGTTGGAAAAATACCGGTAGCCGTTCGTTTTCGGACTGCGGTTCACATAAGCGATCTCCACGGGCTCATTGCCCGTCACCGCCGGATCCAGATTGGAAAAGGCTTGCGAGAAGCGGGTTCCCGCATAGCCCAGTCCGATAATTAATACGTTCATGAATGTCCTCCCGGGAATCATCAAAATTCTTTAATCAGAAGATCTTCCCCCGATTCCGAAAACCCCAGATTCTCATACAGCCGCTTGGCGGCGGGAGTCGTCTGGAGCGTCACTTTTCCCACTTCGTTCGCACGGAACCAGGACAACACATAATTCATAATTCCTTCGCCCAGCCCCTGACGCCGCTTATCCGGATGAACGACCACGGTCTGAATCCAGCCGACTTTGCCGTTCAGGCAACCTTTCATCGGGGCCCGGTCGTCGATAATTCCGATCGCGCAGGCACAGATTCCTTCTTCGTCGTCCAGACTTGCCGCAGCCACTAGGATACGGTCGTTTCCCTTCAGATTGGCTCCGAGCCAATCCCGGTACTCCTTCTGCCAGGCGAGGTCTTCTTCGGCGGAACGGGAAACATAATGTCCCTCGCCCCGGCTGAGCAAAATTTTCCGAAGCTCCACAAGCTCTCCTATATCTTCAAACGAAGCCCTTCTTATCCGCAGAGTCAGACTAGTGTTCATGCTGAATCACTCCCGTTCCATCTGTTGGCAGGCTGACGGAACCGACCTTTCGACCGGAAGATCGGTCAGGCTTTCAAAGCCAGCGTTTTGATATTGAAATACTCGAATACTTCGGTTAACGCGTTAACCAGTTCATAGATATGCTCTTCCGTATGATTCGGAGTCACATTCACCCGGAAACGCTCCGTACCGACCGGCACCGTCGGCGAGTTGATCGGCTGCAGATAAACATGATGCTTCTCCAGAAGTCTGCGCGCCGCCAGTTTGCATTTCTTCGCCTCGCCGATCAATACGGGAAGAATATGCGTCTCGCTGGATTCCATCACCGGAATGCCGGCATCGGCCAATGCTTCGCGCAGCAGGGCCGTCTTGGCATGGAGAGCGTCCCGTTCGGCATCCGAGCGTTTCAAATGCTCCACGCTGGCGTAGCAGGCCGCTACTACGGCCGGGGGCAGGGACGTTGTGAAAATAAAGCCCGAGGCAAAGGAACGCACACTGTCGATCAGCGGAGCCGAACCCGTTATGTAGCCGCCGATAATCCCGATGCCCTTCGCCATCGTTCCCTGGATGAAATCGATCGAATCCGCTACGCCGAGCTGAGCCGCGATTCCCGCGCCTCTAGGTCCGTACATCCCGATGGCATGTACCTCGTCCAGGAACGTGAGTGCCTTATATTTTTTTGCCAATTGGACAATTTCACGGATCGGCGCGATATCCCCGTCCATCGAATACACCGATTCGAACACGATGATTTTGGCCCGGTCGCTCGGCTGGGCGGCCAGCAACTCTTCCAGATGCTGTACGTCGTTATGCCGGAAGACGGCTTTTTCCGCTTTCGAACTGACGATTCCGTTAATGATGGAAGCGTGATTCAAAGCGTCCGAGAAGATGATACTGTCGGGGAAAATGCGGGCCAGGCACTGGAGAGTGGCATCGTTGGAGCCGTAGCCCGTCGGAAACACGAGAGCCGCTTCTTTGCCGTGCCATTCCGCAAGAGAAGCTTCCAGCTGCGCGTAATAGTGGTGGGAACCACCGATATTTCTGGAACCGCCGGAGCCGGCTCCGTACAATTCAATCGCTTTGTGCATGGCTTCAATAACGACGGGATGCTGAGACATACCGAGATAATCATTGCTGCACCATACGACCACCGGGTGATCTCCCTGGTTATCGACCAGAGCCATAGGATATTTCGTCCGCAGCCGGTTAATGGTGACAAACTCGCGGTATTGGCCGTTTTCCTTCAATTGGTTCAATTTGCTTTCAGCAATTTCCGTGTACATCTTTCATCCCTCCAGTTACTTGTTTTTGTATGATTTTATAGTATGTGGATCTCCTATCCAATTAATAGTATAGGTTAACTCGGATATAACAATCAAGAGGTTTTTTGTAAATTTGTACAATTCTGTCAATTATTTTTCGCCACTTCTCAGCATGGGAAAAAGAAAAAACACCGCCGGACGGTGTTTAATTGTTTGAGCCGTTTAGTTCGCGAACCCTGTTTGGACAGAGTTCATGCCTTTTTGTGAGGCGAATTCCTGCAGGAGAAAATCGTACAGGTTTTTTCCCGCACGTTTTAACGGCAAATCTGCCGGTCTGTAAATCAGGCCGCACGTCATGCTGATCCCGCCCTCTCTCACGGGAACCGCGTGCGTGCCCTCCGGTATGGGGTCCAGCACCATGCGGGGAACGAGCGCTGCGCCGAGGCCCTCGGCGACATAATATTTGAGTGCGGACATGCTGCCGATCTCCATCGTATCCGGCGGAAAGCTCCCCTTTTCCCTCAGCGCCGTTTCAAGTTTCCTGCGGTAAGGACACGTTCTTGCGGTAACAAGCAGACGCGTTTCCCGTAGTCGGGACAATGTCACCGATTCTTCCCGTGACAGAGCATGACCGGCGGGTACGAGCAGCAGAAACTCCTCCGTAAAAAGAGGCTCGAAATCAAGCCCGGCCGCCGAATCCGGGAAGGAGCCCAAACCGAAATCCAGTTCGCCGGCCAGGATCTTGTGTGCCAGAACAGGCGTACCGGCAATCTCGACGGAGACGCTGATGCCCGGATAGAGTTCCGCAAACCGCCGTACCAGCCTTGGGAACTGGCGACTGGCGGTCGGTTCCGTAACGCCGACTCTCACGTGTCCCGACTCGCCTGACGCGAGATCGGCCAGCGTTTTTTGCAGCTGCTCCATCTTCTGCAGGATCGGGATGCTTTGCTCGTAAAAGAGCCGGCCCGCCTCGGTCAGCGCGATCTTTTTGCCCCGCTCGAACAGCAGCACGCCCAAATCGCTTTCCAGTTTCTGAATCTGCATCGTAATAGTCGAAGGCGAGTAAGCCAATTCTTCGGCCGCACGGGCAAAGTTTCCATACTCCACGATTTTCTCGAAGGACTTTAACATTTTGAAATCCATTCGGTGTTCCTCCCTTTCCTGGATTCTATTATTTTGAACGCTTCCTTCAAAACATTCAAATATATTAAATGTCTTTCCTCCTTTAAACTGAAGGACAGAAAGCATGATTTCCAATCCCTTGAAGGAGTGAACCTACATGAACATGCAAAACAAAGTCGCTTGGGTAACGGGAGGAGGCACCGGCATCGGGCGGGCAACCAGTCTTGAACTTGCCAGACGCGGAGCTATCGTAGCCATCAGCTACTCGCAATCCCGGAAAGATGCGGAATCCGCCGTGCGGATGATTAACGGCGAAGGCGGACGGGCAGCCGCTTTCCGGGCGGACGTAACCAGGGAAAACGAAGTTGCCGGGCTTGCGGGGCTGATCTGCGAACGTTTCGGGACGATCGACCTGCTCGTCAACAATGCCAGCGTTACCCGGCATATTCCCATGAACGATCTGGATTCGGCCACGGAAGACGTATGGGACGAGTTGTACGCGGTCAATGTCAAAGGCATGTTTGCCTGCGCCAAAGCCGCCGCTTCCCGGATGAAAAAAAACAAAAACGGCGCCATCGTCAATGTCGGCTCCATAGCCGGACTTACGGGTCTCGGCTCCTCCATCCCTTACGCGGTATCGAAAGCGGCCGTCCACGGGCTGACCAAATCTCTGGCCCAGGCGCTCGCGCCGGAGATCCGGGTGAACTGCGTAGCTCCGGGGGCGGTAGCCACACGCTGGTGGAAAGGCCGAGAGGAAACGATGAACGCGCTCATCGGCAGGCTTCCGCTTCAGCGGATCGCTACCCCCGAGGATATCGCCGGAATCATTTGCTCCCTGCTGGAGCAGGAGGCGGTTACGGGGCAGATTTTGACGGCCGATGCCGGGCAGACTCTGTAGTTTTTTACGAAAAGTGTGGGAGACTCTTTCATAAGCAGTGTGCTCGGGGCTTTTATAGAAATAATTGCGCCTCCGGAGCAATCGGCTGAGGAGCGGTCCGCTGCGGGTGACGGAGCCGGTATGGATTGTTCGGAAGGCGGCCGCACACCATAAGAAAAAGCCGCTTATATGATATGATCCCCTTTAAGTAGACACAGTGTAAAAAGCACACTAAAGTCTAACTTGGAGGGGATTTTTTTATGGGACAAATACGAAAGACCTACGATATAGATTTTAAACGCCGGGCCGTCATCATGTTCCTGGAAGAGGGACTTGGCTATAAAACAATAGCCAAGAAACTTGGTATTAACGACAGAATGGTGAGAAGATGGGTCGCTCACTACGAGCAAGAAGGAATGGAAGGGCTCAAAGAAAAAGAGGAACCGCGGTCGGTTCCAGAAAAGGAAGGCCTAAAAAGGCAATGTCCCAAGAGGAAGAATTGGTGCGGCTAAGAGCAGAAAATGCGCTGCTAAAAAAGCTATGGGAACTGCAAAGGGGGCAAAAGAAAAGCGGCGTCAAACCTACCAAGCTATCGAAGCGCTAGCTGTCGATTATCCGGTCGTCCTGCTATGTGAGCTGGCAGGCGTTGTCCGGAGTAGGTACTACAAGTGGAGAACCGCAAAACGGAAGCCTTCACCCAAACGTACAGAAGAGCACACAATGAAGGAAAAAATCTTGGAGTGTCACACACGGCTCAAAGGAATCTACGGGTATCGCCGGATTCGGGTATGGCTGAAAAAAACCTACGGACTAAACGTCAATCACAAACGTGTGTACCGGCTGATGAATGAGTTAGGGATTCGTTCACGGATCAGACGCAGAAAACCGTATTTTGGTCGTCGGGAGGCCACGGTCGTATCCGCCAATGTACTGAACCGGGCGTTCGGGGCGACAGCGCCGAATACGAAATGGGCTACGGATGTGACCTACCTGCCGATCGGCTCTCGTTTTCTATACTTGTCGGTCATTTATGACTTGTACAACAACGAAGTCGTTTCCTTCCGAATTGGGCGCCACAACAACCTAAAGCTTGTGCTGGAAACGGTAGAAGCAGCCGTACACAAACGCCGCGTAACGAATCTGCTGCTTCACAGCGACCAGGGCTTTCAATATACCCATAAGCAGTACCATGCCCTGTTGAAGCGCAAGAAGATGAAAGCAAGCATGTCGCGTAAAGGAAACTGCTGGGATAACGCCTGTATCGAGAGCTTTTTTGGGCACTTCAAGTCGGAATGTCTTCGGCTCCACACTTTTTCGAACGAAGGCCAGCTGGTAAAAGCTGTAGAACAGTACATCCATTTTTACAACCACGAACGTTTTCAAGGAAAACTAAACAACCTTAGTCCGATAGAATACCGAACTAAGGTTGCTTAAGGACGCTTTTTTAAGGCTGTCTACTTGACGGGGGTAACTTCAATAAGCGGCTCCATTCTTGTTCGTGCGTCAGGTACCGGCGGCTGGTTTCCGGTCAGACTTCCGCCGCATCTCCTGACCGATTGCACGAACGCAATCGGCCTTACGTTCCTGGGCGGTCTGATAAACGCCTGATCGGAATCCCCTCCATCCGGGACTATTAACCTGGCTGCTGCCGGACTCCAACCGGCTTCCGGCCGTTCAAATGTGCCGAAAGACGTTCACTTCCGCCCTGAGCTACACTCCGAACTGAGCCTTGTGCAGCCCGCTGTAAATGCCTCCGGCGGCGACAAGCTCCCCATGCGAGCCTTCCTCCGCCACTCCCCGCTCCGTCACGACGATAATGCGGTCGGCGTTCTTGATCGTGGCAAGCCGGTGTGCGATAACCAGTGTCGTCCGCCCTTTCGACAGCTCGGTGAGCGACTGCTGAATCGCCAGCTCCGTGGCCGTATCCAGCGCCGAGGTCGCTTCGTCGAGAATGAGAATCGGCGGATTTTTCAGGAAAATTCTCGCGATTGCGAGACGCTGCTTCTGACCTCCGGACAATTTGACGCCTCTTTCGCCGATCATCGTTTCCATCCCGTCCGGCTGCTTCCGGATAAATTCCTCCAGCTGGGCCTGGCGGGCCGCTTCCCAAATTTCTTCCTCGCTTGCCTTCAGCTTGCCGTAGGCGATGTTTTGCCGGATGGTGCCTTCAAACAAGTATACGTCCTGCTGGACGATTCCGATCTGGCTGCGCAGGGACTCCAGCGTCATATCCCGGACATCGATTCCGTCAATCCGGATAGCGCCGCTTTTGCAGTCATAGAAACGGGGAAGCAGACTGCAGATCGTCGTTTTTCCCGCGCCGGACGGCCCTACGAAGGCAATCGTTTCTCCGGCGCGAATGTTCAAGTCCAGCTCTTCCAGAATGTTCTTCTGATCGTCGTATCCGAACGTAACCGAATCGAAAACGATGTCGCCTCTGAGCTTATCCACGCTCACCGCGTCCTTGCGGTCGGCCACATCGGGCTCGGTGTCGATGATCGAGATGTATCTTTTAAACCCGGCAATGCCTTTCGGATAGCTTTCCAGCACGGCATTGATTTTCTCGATCGGACGGAAGAATACGTTGGACAGTAGCAAAAACGCGACAAACTGGCCGTACGACAATTCGCCCCCGATGACGAAGTAAGTTCCGCAAAGCATGACAAAAAGCGATACAAAGCGCATCATCATATAGCTGATCGACATGCTTTTCGCCATCAGCTTGTAGGCCATCAGCTTGGTCTGGCGGTACTGCTGGTTGGTTCCCTTGAACAAATTCTTCTCGTATTCTTCGTTTGCGAACGCCTGGACAACACGGATTCCGCTGACATTGTTTTCCACCCGGCTGTTAAATTCAGCTACATTGCCGAACAGCCTTTCATACGTGCGTGTCATCTTTTTGGTAAAATAGATGGCAAACCAGGCAAGCAGCGGAATGACGATAAACGTCAACAGCGCCAGTTTAGTATGAATCGAAAGCATCAGCAGAAAAGCTCCGACCAATGTCATAATCGCAATGAAAACATCCTCCGGACCATGGTGGGCAATCTCCCCGATTTCGTTCAAATCGTTCGTTATGCGGGTCATAAGATGACCGGTTTTGTTGTTGTCGAAAAACCGGAACGAAAGCTTCTGGATATGATCGAACAGCTTCTTCCTCATATCCGTTTCGATATTTACCCCAAGCATATGGCCCCAATAAGTAACGACGTAATTCAGGAACATATTCAATACATAAATCGTAAGAAGGGCTATGCACGCCCAGGTTATGAGTGACCAGTCCCGGCTTGGAAGAAGCTTGTCCAGAAACAGGTTCACCGCAAGCGGAAAGCCGAGCTCAAGCAAGCCCGCGATGACGGCACAGCCGAAATCCAGAATGAACAATCCTTTGTACGGACGGTAGTACGCGAAAAAACGTTTAAGCAACCCTATCCCTCTTTCTTTTCTATTTCTGTTTCCCACGAAAACACACGCCTATCTGTATTGTAGTGCAAACGTGACGAACAACAAAGATAAAATTCGATTTTACCCGTTTCCTCTTACCAGCCGGGACCCGAAACTATGAATAAATTTGCTAAATCTATGAAATTAAGGGTTGTCAAAATTTAGCATAGATTGTATGATACGGGTATAAAGCCGCTTTTCAAATGATTCTGTCGCTCACTCCGAATTGAGTTGTCAACATCCTCCTATATGTAAGCGCTTAAACCTATTTAAGCCGCACCTCGATATCCGCCCAGTCACCTGGTTACCGACCCGGAACGACGAGCAACTCTGCCCGCTCCGCTTCGTACATCTCACACGAACATTCCCAAGTTCCCGGTTACCGCCGCTTTTCTATGTATATAGGCTCTCCGGAGTTTATATAAATCCATCTTTTTAAGGAGGGATAACCGCAAGCGCTGCCCCGCGAATCTTCCATTCTGCACATTGCGCAAGCTCAGAAAGGAGATGATCCAGGACTACCGCTGCCAGGATAATGACTTTTAAGCCGTTCTCTTAGCATTCCCCATTAAAAGGAGGCCACACTTATGTCAACTGTTCGTATGTCCCGCTCCGTCACGACCCGGATTTTGTTCGCCGCCGGATTGTCCCTGATCCTTGCTTTCTGCATGCTTTTGCTCGCTCAAAAAGCGTCCGCCCACGGCTATGTCGAATCACCCGGCAGCCGGGCTTACCTCTGTAAGCAGGGAACCAACAAAGACTGCGGAGCTGTCGTTTATGAGCCTCAAAGCCTTGAGTATCCGAAAGGCTTCCCGGCTGCAGGTCCTGCCGACGGTAAAATCGGGAGCGGGGGCGGAACTTTCCCTAAACTGGACGAACAGTCCGCAACCCGCTGGAGCAAAGTAAACATCTCGGCCGGCACGAACACGTTCACATGGAAGCTGACGGCTGCCCATGCGACGACAAGCTGGAAATACTACATTACTAAAGCCAACTGGGATCCGAATTCCGCACTGACCAGAAACTCTTTCGATCTGACGCCTTTCTGCTCCGTGAACTATGGCGGCAAACAGCCTCCTTTCTCTTACTCCGATACTTGTAACGTTCCGGCAAGAACAGGTTACCAGGTCATCCTGGCTGTCTGGGAAATCGCCGATACAGCGAATGCTTTCTACAACGTGATCGACGTTAATTTCGGCGGCAGCAATCCTTCCGACACTGTCGCTCCGACAGCACCGGCCGGCGCAGCCGCTTCCAACGTGACGACTACGGCAGCTACCCTGACTTGGGGAGCATCGACGGATAACGTCGGAGTAACCGGCTATAAAGTTTATAACGGTTCCACGCTCGTTACGACAACAAGCGGGTCCGCTACGTCTTACAATGTAACCGGCCTCACGCCGAATACCGCTTACACCTTTACGGTGAAAGCCGTTGATGCGGCCGGCAACACATCTCCGGCCAGCAATTCGGTTACGTTCACGACGGGATCGGCTCCTGCCGATAACCAGGCGCCGACGGCTCCTGCCGGTCTGACAGCCGGAACGGCCGCATCCTCGTCGGTCGCGCTGAGCTGGAATGCCGCAACCGATAACGTTGGCGTGACAGGATACCGGATTTACAAGGGTACGGCGCTTGCGGGCACGGTTTCCGGCTCGACGCTTTCCTACACCGTTTCCGGCTTGACGCCAAGCACCGCTTACACGTTTACGGTACGGGCGATTGATGCCGCAGGCAACGAGTCCGCTAACAGCAATGCGGTGTCGGTAACGACAGCTTCCGGCCCTGCGGTTGCCGCCTGGGCGGTCAACACGGCTTACACAACAGGCAATCTCGTGACTTACAACGGCTCCACTTACGAGTGCCGTCAGCCGCACACTGCGATCGCAGGCTGGGAGCCTTCCAACGTTCCGGCTCTGTGGCAGCTGAAATAAGCGGTTCGACAACAAAAACCGATTTCCGTATCTTTACGGGAATCGGTTTTTTATTCGTTTATTCCCGCCTTCCGGCCTCTCAGCCAGACGCTGGTCCTGCCCTCCGTCATTTTCACCGGCAGCAGTAAACCGCACCCGTCGCGCTTGAATCCCGAGTACGCGTTGGGACGCTGCGTGGTGGCCGGTCAAGCCGCGCAAAAGTACTCTCCGCATACCTGCCTGACGCCGGCGCAAACGACTTTAGCGCCCGCAAAGCGTTTTCCGCTCAGCTTGCATCTGCTCCCGAGGCTGAACTCTGATCCGCTTCCGGTGCCGCATGCACGGATGCTTCCCCGTCCCCTGCCTCTTCATTCCGCAAAAAATCCAGAAACCGCTTGAACGCTTGCGTTTTAAACAAATCCTTCCGGTAAACAAACACCACATTGATCTCACGAAATTCTTCCGGAATGGGATGCAGATAAACCTCCCTGGCCTGAACGATTCTGCTGATCGAAGAACGGGGAAGCAGCGATACGCCAAGCCCGGCAGAGACGCCGCCGATAATGGCTTCCAGGGTACCGAACTCGATCATATGGCGGGCTTCGACGCCTTCCTTAGCCAGCAATCTTTCGACTCTGTCGCGGTGAGAACAGCCGGATCCGAAAAACAGCAGCGGTTTTTTCAGCAGCCCGGCAAGATCCGTTTCTTTCGGCTCCGAAATCAATACGAGTTCTTCCTCGAATGCGGGCCTGCAAACCAGCTCTTCATGTGAAACCGGTCCGTATACGAAAGCTCCGTCCAGCTCGTAATCTTTGATCTTGCTGATCAATTGATGAGAATCGGATGTAATCAGCGAAAGCTCGACCTCCGGATACAGACCGTGATAACGGGTCAGCAGCTGCGGCAGATGGATGGCGGCCGTCGTTTCGAGAGAGCCCAGCCGGAGCGGGCCTTTCGGAACATCCGTCGCCTGGGCGGATTTCACCGCTTCTTCCAGCAAAATCACAATTTTATCGGCATACGCCAGTAAATTTTGTCCGGCCGCCGTCAGCTTCATCCCCTTGCTGGACCGGTAAAAAAGCTGCGTTCCAAGCTCCGTCTCCAGCAGCCGGATCCGGTTGGTCACATTGGACTGGACATAGTTGAGGCTTTGGGCCGCCTTGGTGATACTTCCTTCGCGAGCCACCGTACGGAATATTTTCAAATCACCGCTCTCCATCGCGACCTCCTGTCGTTCCATTAGTAGAATCGATACCTTTGTTCATTTCTAATGATTTTACTTGATACCTCGCCCTGTGTAAAATTCAACGTGTCAGATCGTAGACGTTTCCACATGATTTTTATACCGGAGGGATTTGTTATGAAAGCTGTTCTGCATAAAGAAAAAAGCGGTATCGACGGACTGGTTTATTCCACAGCGGAAGACAAGCGTCCCGGATACGGAGAAGTTAAAGTTAAACTGATCGCAGCAGGTCTCAATCACCGCGATCTGTTCGTTATAAATGACCGGAATGCGGGAGATACCCCTTTGATACCCGGCTCGGACGGAGCGGGTATCGTGACGGAAATCGGCGAAGACGTCTCCCCGGGGCTGCTGAACCGGAAAGTCATTTTGAACCCGACTTTAAACTGGGAAAAAGCCGACTCCCTGCCCGAAGATCTTCAAATCATCGGGAGTCCCTCCGACGGGACTTTCGCCGATTTTATTATCGTGCCCGCAGAAAACGCCGTCGCTAAACCCGCACATCTCACTTGGGAAGAGGCGTCCGTCCTCGGCTTGTCGGCCTTGACCGCCTACCGCGCGTTATTCACCCGGGGAGGTCTTCGGGCGGGGCAGCACGTCGTCATCCCCGGTATCGGAGGAGGTGTCGCAACGATCGCCCTCCAGATGGCCAAAGCGGCCGGTGCCCGGGTCAGTGTCTCCTCCCGGAGCGAACACAAGCTGGAGCTGGCCCGGGGGCTTGGAGCCGATTACTGTTTTGAAAGCGGCGGAAGCTGGAAAGACCGCTTCGATGGGGTGAAGGCGGATTTAATCCTGGACAGCATAGGTCCCGCCACCTTCCCCAACTACTTCGATATTCTGCGGCCGGACGGGCGAATCGTCAGTTTCGGAGCCAGCTCGGGGGACACCGTCGAACTTCCGCTGCGCGCCCTCTTTTTCCCTCAGCTCCGTTTGATCGGAACTTCAATGGGAAGCACGGAAGAATTTCATGCCATGGTCGATTTCGTGGCCAAACACCATCTTAAACCTGTCGTGCACAAAGCGTTTCCGATGCGCGATGCGGTACAGGCTTTTACTTACATGAAGGAAGGCAGGCAGTTCGGTAATCTGGCCTTGTCGAATGACACGGAAGCGTGAGAGGAAATCAAAATTGTGCAGAAAAGATCCGCTGAACCGGCGGTTCTTTTTTTGTGTTTTCCCGTCCGCTCCTCATCCTGCGAACTTGATATTTTCGTATAAACGATATATTGTTAACCTATTATTACAATTTTTGGTTAACAATTAAAACGGAAAGGATGCGGTTCGATTGCACACCAATTACGAACAATTAGCCGAACTGAACAAAGCCCATCTTTGGCACCCTTTTACGCAGATGAAGGATTACTGTGCCTCCGATCCCGTCATTATCGAACGCGGTGAAGGCGTCAGGCTTTTCGACACGGAGGGAAAAGCTTATTATGACGGCTTTTCGTCCGTCTGGCTAAACGTGCACGGCCACGGTGTCCCGGAACTGAATCAAGCGATTGTCCGGCAGCTTGGAGCTTGTCGCACACTCTACCCTCCTCGGACTTAGCAATATTCCGGCCATCGAACTCGCCGCAAAACTTTCGGAAATCGCTCCGGACGGGCTCCGGAAAGTATTTTTCTCGGACTCGGGCGCGACCGGCGTGGAAATCGCCCTGAAAATGGCATACCAATACTGGCGCAACAAAGGCTTGGAGCGCAAAGAGACGTTTATCACGATGAAAGAAGCCTATCACGGGGATACGATCGGCGCGGTGAGTGTCGGAGCGATTCCGCTTTATCATGAAGTGTTCCGGCCGCTGCTCTTTTCGGCGCAGACGGTCCCTTACCCGGATTCTTACCGGCATCCGGACGGCGCATCCGGCGCGATGTCCGATACGCTGGGAGCGCTGCGGCTTCTGCTTGAAGCACGTGCCGGTGAAATAGCCGGGCTCATCGTCGAGCCGATTGTGCAGGGTGCAAGCGGCATTATCGTTATGCCCGAAGGATGCCTGCGCGAAATCGCCCGGCTGTGCCGCAAGCACGGCGTTCTGCTGATCGCCGATGAGGTGGCGACGGGATTCGGGCGTACGGGCGCCATGTTCGCCTGCGACCTCGAAGACGTGGCGCCGGATCTGATGGTAGTGGGCAAAGGCTTGACGGGAGGCTATCTTCCCGTGGCAGCTACGCTTGCGACCGACGATGTGTATGAAGCCTTTTATGCGGATTACGAGGAGCAGAAAACGTTTTTTCACGGTCATTCGTTTACGGGGAATCCGCTCGGCTGTGCGGTTGCCCTGGAAAACCTCCGCTTGATGCAGGAACGCCGTGTGGTGGAAGGTGTTGCCGCCAAGGCCGAATTCGTTGCGGATAAGCTTTCTTACCTGAGCAGTTGCCCCCATGTGGGCGATATCCGGCAGCAGGGCCTTCTCGTCGGTATTGAACTCGTCCGAGACAGGCTGACCAAAGAGCCTTACGCCTGGGAGGAGCGGATCGGCGTTCACGTCTGTGCGCGGGCCCGGGAACGGGGACTCTTGACACGGCCGCTCGGCAATGTGGTCGTTTTCATCCCCCCTCTGGCAAGCACGTGCGACGAGCTCGGGGCCATGACGGACATCATTGCCGCTTCTATCCGTGACGTAACGGAACGGGGGTGGCGGCAATGAGCGGCATCCGGGGAATCTTTGTGACCGGGACGGATACCGGGATCGGCAAGACCGTCGTCACGGCCGCCCTGGCCGCCGCACTCCGTTCGGAAGGCTGGAACGTCGGCGTCTGGAAGCCGGTGCAGTCCGGCGAACCACTCGGCAGCGGACTGAGCGACGCCGAAAGACTTATGGAGGGAAGCGGCATTGCCGATCCCCCGGAAGAAGTGGCGCCCTTTGCGTTCAACGCCCCGCTTACGCCTTGGCTTGCGGCAAAAGCGGAAGGCGTTCATCTGACGATGGAGATGCTTTATGCGGGCGGCAAGCGTTTGTGTTCGCGTTACGATGCCATGCTCGTCGAAGGAGCGGGCGGCGCCGCTGTCCCCTTGACGGAAGACGCCCTCTTGGCGGAATGGATCGCTTACCTTCGCATGCCTGTGCTGATCGTGGCCCGGGCGGGCCTCGGCACGGTCAACCACACGCTCCTGACAGTCTCGTTCCTGAGACAGTTCGGGATTGATATCCTGGGTGTCGTGCTGAATGAAGGAGCCTGCGCTGCGGCGGTTCCGGGGAATGCGGCGCCTGCGGAAGCCGTGGAAACTGTGGAAACTGCTGATAATGCGCGGGCTGTGGCAGCTCCGGGTAAACCGCGGAATGCGGGAGATGCGGCGGGGGTGCCGGGGGTTACGGGTAGCGCTTCCGTTACTATGGAAGTGTCGGAAGTTAAGGGTGACACATCTTCAGCTACGGAAGTGCCGGATGCTGCGATTGCCGCATCCGCGACTCCGACGGTGCCTGCGTCTGCGGAGACTGCGAGTACCGCGATACCTCCAGCCGCCTCCCTTCGGAACGCTTCGCACGGGCATGAACTTGATCCGAGCATCGCCGGAAACGCCGCGTTAATCGAAATGTTCGGCGGCGTAAAGGTTTTGGGCCGTTTTCCGCCTATCGGCAGCGAACCGGGGCCGCAGCTTCTTGCGAATCTCGTACACACGACACTGGATCTGAGCCCTGTCAGGGCCTTTTTATCGAAATCCTTGCAGCTCTCGCCAAAACTCCCGGATAAAAACACCGAGGTGCGGACATGAACCCGATGAGCTGGATCGAAAATGAACTGGCGGCCCTGGCAGGCGAATCTCTGGAGCGGACGCTGACGGATACCTCAGTTTCCCGCCCGCTCCCCGGTCATTTGATACGCGGAGAGGTAACTCTTCTTGATATGACTTCGAATGATTATCTGGGCTTGAGCCGTCATCCGGATATCGCGGATTCGATGCGCCGCGCGCTGCTGGAAGAATGCGGCTCGGGATCGGCGGCCTCGCGCCTGCTTTCCGGCAATCGTTCTCCGTACCGTGAACTGGAAGCCGAGCTTGCCGTCTGGCAGCGGAAGGAAGCTTCGCTCGTTTTCGCGAACGGCTATATGGCTAACCTCGGCACGGTCAGCGCCTTGGTTGGCCGCGGAGATATGGTATTTTCCGACCGGCTCAATCATGCCAGCATAACAGACGGCATCATCCTAAGCCGGGCCGGGCATGTCCGCTACCGGCATAACGATATGGAGCATTTGGAACATATGCTCCGGCGGTCCGGTAAGGCGAGGCGCAAGCTGATCGTGACGGATTCCGTTTTTTCCATGGACGGAGATTCGGCGCCCTTATGTAAACTGGTGGAACTGAAACATAATTACGGCACGATGTTAATGGTGGACGAGGCCCATGCCGAAGGCGTATACGGCCCGGAAGGTGAAGGACTTTGCCACGCCATGAATGTACACCGGGAAGTTGACGTCATCCTGGGAACGTTCAGTAAAGCTTTCGGCGTGTACGGAGCGCATGTTACGGGCGGCCGGCCTCTCATCTCCCTGCTGGTCAACAAGGCTCGTCCCCTTGTTTATTCCACTGCTCTGCCGCCGTCCGTTGTAGCTGGCATTTACCGGGCCCTCGGCATCGTGCGGACGGCCCGCGACCGGCGGAGGCATCTCCGGGACCTTTCCGGAGGTTTTCGCCAAAGACTTGTGCAAGCCGGTCTGAACGTAGTGCCGGGAGACTCGCCGATCGTTCCCGTTATTGCCGGAAGCAGCGGCGCAGCGCTTCGTATGAGCGAGGCGCTTCAGCGGCACGGAATCGCGGCTCCCGCCATCCGCCCCCCGACCGTTCCGGCCGGAAGCGCACGCATTCGCTTCTCCCTCTCGGCCGCTCATACCGATGCCGTGTTGACGAAAGCGGCTGAAAGTATCGTCAGAGCAGCGGCGGAAGCGGGGGTGCTTGCATGAAGCACGGACCTTATCAAGCGTCCGTACTGGACGATGTTCTTACGCCGCCGGAACCCGGACCGGAAGAACCGGGTAAAAAGCTTTCCGGGACATGCGGTTCAGATTGTGCGGCCCTTCGTTTACAGGATGAGGCAGCGTCTAGAGACGGGTTTCCCGCAAAATACGGCGAAGCGCACGATACGAAGCGCGGCCCGCAGCATAACGCGGCCCTCTGCGATGTACATGCCGGGCCGCAGTTTCCCGCAGAGGACGCTTTAACACAGCGAATACACTTTACAGAGCCGGGCTCCCTGCAATTCACAAAGCATAAAACTGACTTTGGCAAAGTGTTTACCTCAAAGCACGGCAAGGATGACGAGCAGGCACCCGCCTATTCCCAAAAAAGAGCTGCAATCCTCTGGCTCGGCGGCTGGAGCATGCCTCCCACCGTATTCCGCGATGTCCGGAGGGAGCTTGCGGAATTCCGGCACTTTACTGCGGACTTCGGCTCGGCGGATTCCCCGCAGGCTATCGCGGATTCGGTCCGCCGCCTCGTTCTATCGCTCAGGACCCGCGAGCCCGGGGATGAACAGCGCGATCAAGCGCCGTCGTATCCCCTTCTGATCGCAGGCTGGTCACTGGGCGGGCTTCTCGCCATGCGGCTTGCTTCCGAAGGATTGGCCGACGGGCTGGTTCTGCTGGGCACAACCGCCTGCTTTGTGCGTCAGCCTGCCGAGTCTCTTCTAGGCTGGCCCCCCGATTCCGTCCAGGCGATGTTTCCGGCGCTGCACGAAGATGCGGAAAGGGTGCTCCGGCAGTTCCGCAGGCTGATGTTCACGAAAGAGGAACGCCGGGACGGACTCGACGGCTGCCTGCCGGGAGAGAGCGGCTGGAGCGTGCCGGGTCTCATCGCCGGACTTGAACTGCTCGCCGCGGAGGATGTGCGGGGCCGCCTGCCGGACATTCATTGCCCGGTTCTGCTGATTCACGGCACGCACGACAAAGTGTGCCCCTACGGCGCGGCACTGGAAATACAATCCGGCATCCCGCAGGCTGTGCTTGTGGAAGCGTCCGGATGCGGCCATGTGCCCTTCCTGCAAAAAGAACGGCAAACCGCCGAAAAGATAAGGAGCTGGTGGAATGACTCACCCGAGCGCTAAAATCCGGCGGCAGTTTGACCGGAGCGCATCCGGGCTTTACGACCGGAGTGCCGGTGTTCAGCGTTTTATGGCCGCGCAGCTCGCCGGGATGATCCGGGACGAGCTCGTGGGCACACACGCCGCTCCCCTTGCCCGTATTCCGGCAGCCAATCTGCCTGTGCTGGAAATCGGCTGCGGGACCGGCCTGCTCACGGAGCGTCTGGCGGCTTTGCTTCCGCCCGGCGGCCGGCTTACCGCGGCCGATCTTTCGCCCGCCATGCTGGAAGCGGCGAAGAGCCGGCTGTACGCACGCGGCGGTAGAAACGGCCAAGGATCCGGCGCCTGCCCGCGTGACGCAGACACGCCGGTTGCTGCGGCCGCTTTAGCGGGCCTTCCGCCGGACGCAGTCCGGTTTCTGCAGGCCGATGCCGAAGAATGGGCCGCCGGAGCCCCTTCTTCTTCCTGCGGGCTGATCGCTTCCAGCGCCTGCTTCCAGTGGTTCGTCCGGCCCGCGCAGACGCTTGTTCATCTCCGCAGGCTTTTGAAGCCTCACGGCAAGCTGGCGGCCGCTACCTTCGGACCGGATACGTTTACCGAGACTGCACCGTTCTTTTGAGAAGGCGTACCGGTCTCTGGACGTCCCGCCGCAGCGGCACGGGTTAACTTTTCACGGCGCGGAAGAGTGGACGGATATGCTGCGCCAGGCGGGTTTCGGCGAAATCCGGACGACACGCCTCGTGTGGACCGAGTATTTTTCTTCCGTCAAGCACTTCTTAACGAATATAAAATCGCTCGGCGCCAGTACCACTAACGCCGCACGGCTGCCAGGGCTGAGTACAAGACACCTGTTCAGCTCCATGTTCCGGCAGTACGAAAAAGATTACGGTGTGGAGGGACGCATCCCTGTCACTTACGAAGTGCTGTTGATCCTTGCGGTTTAAAGAGGTGTCCGTGTTCGTTCGAACCTATTCTTTTTCTCTCGATAATTTAGAAATAAATGATTGAGTCATCATGGTAAATGATGTATATTTTAGATAGAAAATGCTAGTTTACTTCTTAGGGAGCTTACTTGAGTAAGTCTCCTTTTCTCTAATTTGTAAGCGTTTTAATAACATGTCTTACGGCTCCGGTCTGATATAAGCTCTAGCGAGTTTATATAAGTTCACTTACGAAAGGAGGCTGGTTTGCAGTTTTGCCCGCAATCGTCTGTTGGCAGTCCAGTTTTAACCGGAAGGAGGTTTTTGACGAATCCGTTCGTGTTCGTGCGCAGCGTCCCTTCGATTTGTAATTATCCTTTGGTTAATCGATGAATAGAAAAACTATCCCCTTTCAAGGAGGCTCTTTTATGACCGCTATTTCGCTCCGCAATACCGGCTGGGCCAAGTGTTTCGTCGCAACCGGATTGGCTCTGGCTCTGGCTTTGGCGTTCTGCCTGCTGTTTTTTACCGAAAAAGCGTCGGCCCACGGCTACATCGAATCACCGGGAAGCCGCGGTTACCTGTGTGCGACCGGCAAGAATAAGAACTGCGGTGCGATCATTTACGAGCCGCAAAGTCTCGAAGCCTACAAAGGCTTCCCCGCAGCCGGACCGGCGGACGGCAAAATCGCCAGCGCCAGCGGCCTGTTCCCGGAACTGGACCAGCAGTCGGCCACACGCTGGACCAAAGTGAATATGTCCCCGGGTACGAACACGTTCAAATGGACCATCGAAGCGAACCATGCGACCACCAGCTGGAAATATTACATCACGAAGCAAAACTGGGACCCGAACGCTCCGCTGAGCCGCGCTTCCTTCGATTTGCAGCCTTTCTGCTCCGTTAACTTTAAAGGAAAACAGCCGGGCTTCACTTACACGGACACCTGCAGCGTCCCGAGTAGAACGGGGTACCAGGTCATTCTGGCCGTTTGGGAAATCGCGGATACGGAAAATGCCTTCTACAACGTGATTGATGCGAACTTCGGCGGCGGAGGTCCGGCCGATACAACGGCACCGACCGCACCGTCGAATGCGGCGGCTTCGGGCATAACGGCAACCGGCGCCACGATCGGCTGGAGCGCGTCAGCGGATAATGTCGGTGTGACGGCTTACAAGATTTATAACGGCTCCCAACTCGTCGGAACGACTGCGAAAGGAACGGCGCTGAGCTATAACGCAGCCGGTTTGATACCGAATACGTCCTATACGTTCACCGTCCGCGCAACGGACGCGGCCGGGAATGATTCCGCGCCCAGCAATGCGGTGACCTTCAAAACAACGGCCGCCGCAGCGGATACGACTGCGCCTTCCGCTCCGTCCGGGCTGCAGGTGACAGGTTCGCCGACCTCCGCTTCCGTTTCGCTTAAGTGGAGCGCTTCTACGGATAACGTCGGTGTAACCGGTTATCGCGTCTACCAGGGAGCCGTGCTCGCAAAATCCGTCTCCGGCACAACGCTGGATACTGTAATTAGCGGACTGAGCGCAAGCACCGCTTACACGTTCACGGTTCGCGCTTTCGATGCCGCGGGCAATGAATCCGGAGATAGCAACGCTGTCAGCGCCACGACCTCCGCTCCTTCGGCAGCCGCTCCATGGGCTCCGAACACTGCCTACACGGCGGGCACGCTCGTGACCTATGGCGGAAGCACGTACGAATGCCGGCAGTCGCACACTTCCCTGACCGGCTGGGAGCCCTCCAACGTGCCGACGTTATGGCTGAAAAAATAAATTTCGGCACGCGTGCGTCTGCACACGGTCTCTTATGAAGAAAAAGAGCGGCCCTTCCGTTTAGGACGGAAGACAGCCGCTCTTTTTTATATTGCTCAACCGGTTCAGGTGAAGGCTTCCGCACCGCATTAAGCTATCCGCTTGCGACGCTCCCGGCGTACGGTGTCCGGCATCACATAACGTTGGTAAACAAGCCTTTTATACCGGATAGCGTCCGACACCTTTAATCGAGTCCATCCTCTTGTTCGCGTCACGTAAAATTTTGCGTCAATTTGTTCCAGTACGTGGACGGATGCAGGGCAGGGTATTTAAAAAAGGTTTCAGGCCCGGAAATTTTCTCCGATACGCTTAGATCGTAATCGATCATTTTTTTCACCTTATCGGCAAACGCTTTGCCTTTGACCAGCACCCCAAGCTCGAAATCGTGGCAGGCGCTACGTTCATTAATATTGTAGGAGCCGTGAAACACGCAGTCGGACCGCTTGTCATAGGTGATTTTCCAATGAGAAAACCGCTCCGTATGGCTATAGTCATAGAAGGCGACGCCCTTGAGAAACGGTTCGTACATGTTGCTGCGCACCGCCGAGCCGTTGGTCGGATGGTCGTTCACGCGAAGGGGATTGCACAGCGCGATGCACTTTGCCCTCTGCTCATCCAGACTTTTCAGCTCGTCCCAGAAGGCCTGGTCGATCAGATACGGGTTCACGATGACCGTCTCGTCTCCGGCATAGGTGAGCAAGGACAAATAGTACTGCTGGATCACGTTTACCGGATTCCCCGGAAAGCTGGCGTACAGCGTGCACTCTTCGTCACCGAAGCGCATATCCGTAGCCGGCTTGTAAAACGGTTCTTCGGGATCGAACATATCGCCGCCAAGCACCGTCCATTGAAAAGAAAAAATGCGGTTCAGTGTCAGCGCAGCGGCTCCCCGTATCCGGAAACATCCGTCGTGCCACTCTTCTTCCCGCGCCGGTACACCCAGCCCGTGACCCGCTTCCCCGTCCGGATGAGCTTGCCCGAAACCGTGTAATACCGGTGTGTCAAACAAATATTGATCCCCTACGTTCACCGAGCCGACGATAGAGCTGATTCCGTCCACGATCATAAACTTGCGGTGATTCACCACGTTGACACCCATCGTCATCTGCTCCTGAACGTAATCTTGGAGAAACAAGCTGCTTTCGGGCACCCCCTGGGAAGCCAGCTCCGCTCTTTTGGCGGGCCATTCTTCTTTGCCGTAGCACGTTTTGAACGTATTGATAACCTGGCCTCCGGCTTCTTTGAGCTTATCGATCACTTCATCGAGATCCCCGACGGCGAGGTTTTTATTGTAACCGAGAGCCGTAACTCCGAAATCGGCCATCAACCGGACTTTGACGCCCCGCCTAAGCGCGTCCAACAGCGCTTCGACAATTTTGTTCCCTGATTTATCGTTAAAAAAAAGCATAACGGAAAAGTGGATATACCGCTTCGCTTTCCCCATTTCGTCCAGCATGACGCGCAGACAGTCCGGACCGTTCACGTAGGCGTCGACCTTGTTGCCCGTGGATGTCTGCGGCAGCAGAGCGTTCAGCTTGGCCAGATCCAGCCGCTTCACATAGGAGCCCAGCTCTTCGATTGCGTTCTCCCCCGCGCCGGGGATAGACAGAAGCTGCTCATAGCTCGTGAAAATGCCCCCGATTTCCTGCCGGTAACGGGCAGCCGCCTCTTGCGGGATGTTCGCGGAAGCGAAATCCACGGCCTGCCGGGACCCTTCGATCACGTCGGCCACCGGCCCGTTGGAAAGCCAATAATTAATAAAATTTTTGACGCCTTCCTGCACCGCTGTCGCGTCTTCACAGGAAGTTTGTTCCGTATCTTTGCCCGTTTTTTCCATGATTACCCCTTCTCTCCCTTATCTGCGGCCCATTCTACTACTTTTTTAAACAAAAAAAAGAGCAGTCACCCGCTCTTTTTTATCCAAAATCAGGAGATGCTCTCCTTGAAGAGAGCTGAAGCCGTTTTTATGATTGTTAACAGGTATCGTTTCTTAGAGTCTTGCAATGACTTTTTAAAATATTAGTCTTCTTTTTTAACTCCAAATGGAAATGGAGCCATGAATTCATGCTCACATTTTGGACATCTGGCCGGCCATCGCGGATTTTCACCTTCATTGATTCTCCTGTAGAAATCTCGCAAAAATTCAAGGTCAATTACAAACAAATTTTCAATTACTTTGGCGTCAATCATTGGAAGATCGCCTAACCTAGTGATGACTCTTGTAAATAAAATGACAATATGATATTCGGGATTAGCTTGAACGCGCGGATCTCTCATTGGCATAATTTCATCCGCGGCGGTCGCAAGTCTCATTATTCCTCTTTTATGAACATTTCCACTGCTATCTTCAAACCCTCTCGGTAATTCAAACTCATATTCTCTCTTAAATGCCATAAAAACGCTCCTTTAAAATAATTAGTACCTTGCGACAATCGGTTTAACTTATTTAGAAACAGCATTTTGGTACAAGTTTCCTTCGTTATGTATCTTCACGCAAATGCTTGTACGTCTCGGGCGAACATACGACGAACAGTTTCGCGTCCGCCGGAATCGGGTCGTTCAGCCGTGTATTGATGCTCAAATCCTGGCGGTCGGCGAGCAGAGTCGCCCCTTTTTTTAGCAGATCCTGAAAGGCGTCGTGATAAGTCGTCCAAGCCGGATTGACCGGCACTTCGTAAATTTCTCCCCCATACTGCCTGCTGATGAGCTGCATATAAAGCTCTACGCTGCCTTCGTTAAGCGCCGACCGGACAGCCAGCATGGAAACCGCATCGTGCGAAAGAATGAAATCGTTTACTTTTACATGCCGGAAGTTCTGGATATGCTTCTCCGACATAATTTCCGCGGTCGTATACACATCCGGTGCGAGTCTTTCGATGCTGGCCGCGATTAGCAGCGTTTTGCCGTCCACCAGAGACGAATCAGTGCTCGTTTCATCCGCGAATATGATGGCCGATCTGGCTTTATCCAGCCCGGCCCGGGTTAACGTCTTGTCCGAAGTGGGATCGCCGCTAACGTAATGAACCTTTTTGTGGTCGTACGGGATTTTCTCGTTTTCATCGATAATGACGATTTCCAGCTCGGGGTCTGAAGCGATAAGTTCTTCAACGGCGGAATAAGCTTTCTTATTCCAGGTGATCACGACGATGTGACCGCGGCCATGATAGTTCACTTTTCCGGTTTCCCTCCTTATTTTCAAAGTCGCAAAGGCATCAATGATTTTTCCGATCACAAGACTGAGAAGTCCGATTCCGAACAAATACAGAAAGATCGTGAACAGCTTGCCCAGAGCCGTTTTCATAAAATAATCGCCGTACCCGACGGTCGCCATCGTTGTCATAACCCAGTACAAACTGTTGAACCATGACTCGAACGTGTCCGGCTCCAGCCAGTAAGCGAGCACCGAGGCGAGCAGCACAAACACCAGGGCAAAAACTGCCAGCAGCCCGTTACTCAAACGTAAAATCCGGTGGGCATAACGCAGAAAAAAATGCAAACCCCGACACCTCCCTGCGTTTATTTTACGGAAAATAACGGAAATTGTCTTCATTTGTCATAAAGAAAAAAACAAGCCTGCCGGAGGATGGGTTTCGCACAGCGCCACAATCGTGCAATCCCGGTGTATACGCCTCATTCTGGCGAGGGGGTTGAAAGCTGCGCAGACCTGGTATATACTAATCAAAATCATTGATATCGGTATCACGCCCATGAAGAGATTCCAACTCGGAGGCGTTTTCGCCAAGGGGAAGCATGGCGCTTCTCCTAAGTTAACCGGGTCCGCCCGTTACCGCGGAACTAAAGTGGATTGGACGGCACTATCGTCGTCCGGTCAATTTGGGTGGCACCGCGAGAACATAAAAGCGCTCCTCGTCCCATAAAGACAACGGGCGCTTTTTGTATGTCAAAAAAAAGGAGTGCGGTGCCATGTTAGACTTAAAATGGATACGGGCCCATCAAGCGGAAGTCGAGTACGCTGCCCGGCAGAAAGGAATCGAAGTATCCGTCACGGAACTTCTGAGAATGGACGAGGAACGGCGGAGCCAACTGGCGGAAATCGAGGAACTGCGGAAGAGACGCAATGTGCTTACCGGGGAAATCGGCACGCTTCTTAAACAGGGCGGCCATACGGAGGCAGCCGGAAAGAAACAAGCGGTAAAAGACATTCATCTGTGCTTGAACGAACGCGAGGCGGCGTATCGGGTAACCGAGAAGGCTTACTTGGCGGCTATGCTGCGCGTGCCAAACCCCGTTTCGCCCGATACGCCGGCCGGACAATCCGACAAGGATAATATCGAGCTGTACCGGGCAGGCGCTCTCCCCGAATTCACGTTCGAGCCGATGGATCATGTGGCGCTGGGAAACCTTCACCGCATGATCGACATCCCGCGCGGCGTGAAAACAGCCGGCCCCCGCCAATACTATTTGACCGGCGCGGGAGTGCTGCTGCATCGTGCGGTTCAGCAGCTTGCCCTGGATCTGCTCATCGGGAAAGGCTTTATGCCGGTGGATGTGCCGCTGATGGCACGCGAGGAAGCGCTGCTGAACACGGGCTATTTTCCGCTCGGGGAGGATCAGACGTTCAAGCTGGCCGAAGAAGACAAATGGCTGGTCGGCACCTCGGAGGTCCCGCTCGTCTCCTATTACAGCAATGAAATCGTGGATCTTGCGGAGCCCGTAAAAATGGCCGCCGTCTCCCTCTGTTTCAGGAGTGAGGTCGGGTCGGCCGGCAGAGATGTCCACGGGTTGTACCGCGTCCATCAGTTCGCCAAGGTGGAGCAGGTAATTATTTGCGAGAGCGATCTGGAGAAATCGGATGTTCTTCTTTGGGAAATTACTAAGAACGCGGAAGAATTGATGAGGCTGCTGGAGCTGCCCTATCGGGTAGTCGCGGTTTGCGCCGGGGATATGGGCCAAAAAACGTATAAGCAGTACGACATCGAGACGTGGATGCCGAGCAGAGGTGCCTACGGGGAAACGCATTCGTCGTCGAACCTGCTCGATTTCCAGGCCCGCCGTTCGAATATCCGCTACCGGAACGCCGAGGGCCGGCTGAGCTACGCGTATACGCTGAACAACACGGCGGTCGCCTCGCCGCGTATTCTCATCCCGCTGCTTGAGAATCATCAGCAGGAGGACGGCTCGATCCGCATACCCGAGGCGCTGAGAAAATACATGAACGGTCTCGCAGAAATCCGGGCCGTGCACGAATAAGAACGGCGGGAAAATTCCGTCGTTCCGGCTCCCTTCCGGTACCGTTTCGAAACTTTCAGACACGTAAATAGGGGCCCCGGTTATCCGTGATAATCGGCAGGCCCCTATGCTTGATTGAACGTATTCAATTGTTTGTTTACACTCCATTCTTCTTCATTCGGTTCCTGGGTTCCCGCATGCCTCGACTGCGATTATTAAGGGCATGCTTCGCTAACTGGGTCCAACGGATTCATCTCCCTTCCTGTAGTCTGAAATTCGGATGACTTCGGATGGTTATGGTCCTATAGGGATCACCCCTGGCTGACATGTTAAGTGTTAATGTCCTTGTAGCCGTTTATTGTTTGTGTTCCTCCTTGGCTTTATATTACTCCAAATATTAAACTATTGTAAATATTCAGAAAATATCGAAAATAGGCGAAAGAACCGTTTAAGCGGTTTCTTCCACCTGTTTTCTTGCGTTTTCTAACATTATCTATGATTTTGTAAGCGTTTCATTCATTTTTGATTTAGCCGGTGTCAGACGTTCGAAAAAAGAATTGCGCAGAGGATTATGCGCGATTCGGACACCCAGCACATTCTCCAAATCTTTAAAATGAATATACGCTTTGCGAGATTTTAACAGAAGCGGATGTTTAAGCGGAATCTGCTTTCCTTCGGTTTCGATGGTGCCCGATCCGGCATCCAGCTTATAGGGCTTGCCATGGAGGTAGAACGTGACCGTACGGTCTTTATTCCGGGTCATCGTACCGCCCAGATCTTTCAGCGTATCGCGGAGGGGCAAGTAATTGTAATCCCCGTTAAAGTCCATCACGTTGCGCTGGATAGTCCGGTTCAGGACCTGGGGGGTAATGTCCGGGCTTCCGGCCGTGATGCGGGAAATCTGCATGGGATCGTCGGCTCTCGTCGTCATCTCGCTAAGAACCGTGAAACCGTATTTGTACCCGACACTCTGAAGGAGCGAGGTTGCCCGCTTATCGTAATAACCGTACGGATATGCGTAGGAGTCGACTTCCTGTTCTCCGGCTTTTTTCAGTTTCTTCTTACAGTCGAGGGCGTCGTCGATCACCCGCTTCTCGTACTGTTCCTCCGTCTCCCGCCTGCCGTCCGTCACAATGTTCGTCGTCAGCAGCGGCTTGCCGTTCTGCTTATCGTGCATGCTGTCGGAATGACACTGGCAGGAAATACCCGCGTCGCGATCCGTTGCGATCGTCCGCAGTTGCCCTTCGTCGAGAAAATGAAGCTTTCGCGAGCGGGGGTTCGCCAGCGTACCCGTAATTTCGAAATTAACGGCCGGAACCTGGAGCTCCTTCAGCACGGGATAAGCCTGGTCATAAAGACTTTCATACCCGTCGTCAAACGTTACCAGGACGGCATTTTCCGGCACATCCCCACCCGCCATAAAGCTTTTGAACTGCTGGAGCGTAATAAAGTGATACTTTTCTTTCTTCAGAAAAGTGAGCTGGCTGCGGAACAACGCCGGAGTAATCGTGACGCTGCTCGTGTCCGTCTCGCTGATGTGGTGATACAAAAGCACGGCAACCTGGTCTTTGTAGGTAAAACGCGGAGCGCTTTCGCGCACCAGGTAAATCGATCCCGCAACGAGGAGAAGAGCTAGAAAAATTTTGATCGCTTTCTTCATACTGCCGATAACCCCTTTTTCATAATAAAGAAGACTTTATAAGGTTCCATCCCGGTCCGTCCGCTTCCTCCCGCATCCGGCTTCTTAAACATTAATTTTTTGTAACTTATTCATCCATAATATTCCATAAAACCATCTGCTTCTCCACTCCCTTTTTCGCTCCGGCTTATTCCCATACGGGTCATTCGCACAATCGCCTCCCCGCTTTCCGTCATATGTTGTACGGTAAAGTCAATTAAAACACGAGGAGTTGGATCGATATGGGTTACGTTGGAGGAGTAGGAGCAGGAGTTGGAGTTGGAGTAGGTTGCGGCGGCGGCTACGGTGGAGCTTTCACGAGCACGGCGGCTATTCTGGTTCTCTTCATTCTGCTGGTTATCATCAGCCGCACGTTCCTGTACTAAGTTACCGAACACACTCTAGCTCCGCTATAATAAGCAGACGAACGTTCGAACAGGCGCCTCTTGCAGGTGTCTGTTTGGTTTTTTGTGCTTTCTCACAGCCGCACATTTATCCGGGATTTTTTTACATACACTGATAAGAACGATTGAGAAAGAAAAAAGTTACCGGATTCTTCGTTATTTGCGAAACATGCCGGTCCATCCGGCTGCCTCCCGCTCTCAACCTCTGCCTCAGCAAATAAGCTGCCGCCAAACACGAATAACCCGCCTGGCAATACAGGCGGGTTATTTTCTGTCGTTCAAGACTGATCTTTGGATGAATCCGGTCTTTTATCCTCCAGCAGGTGCGTATACCGGTCATAACGTCCGTCAAGCTCTTCGGCCATTTCGCGGTATTTGCGGGTTTCCTCGACGACGGGATCAATTGTCGCTTGTATGCGGATTTCCGTCTTGGCAGGCAGCCGTTTTCTCGCGGATTCTTCTTTGTTTTCTTCCTCCATCTCGCCTTCCGTCAGTTTGCGGATCAGCTGTTCTTCCATTTCTTTGGCATCCATCCGGCACACTCCTTTCTTGAATCGGTTCCCGTAAGGCCGGGAACATCTTCTTCTATATTACCCGGTTAAAAGAGCCTCTACACCCGCCGTCCCAACCGCCCAGCAGAAGCGGGAACTATTTTGTTAAGGAGAGGAGAGACTCTTTTCTGCCGGTGTTTAATTGATTCCGTTGGCATACTGCTGGAAGACGGCTTTTACTCTGGAGGTGATATAGCCGCTTCCTCCTCTTCCTTTTACGTCTTCGATCATCATCGAGACGAGCAGCTTGCGGATCGGCCGCATCGAAACCGACAAACCAGCCGTTCTCCTGCCCTTCTTCCCCTTTGCTCTTTTTAAGCTCGGCCGTGCCCGTTTTGCCGGCGATCTGCTTGCCCGGTACGGCAGCTCCACGACCCACTCCGCGCGGGTCCTTGACCGCTTCGACAAGATCCTTCTTCAGCAGCTCGGCCGTTACCGGCTTCATTACCGACGACTTCCAGTACTGCTCCTTGCCTTTGTCTTCCTTCAAAAGCGACGGATAGATGATGTTTCCCTGATTCACAAGCGCCGAGTAAGTCAAAGCGATGTGCAGGGAAGTCATCGTCACTTCACCCTGTCCGTAACCGGAGTCAGCAAGCTGGATATCGTTTGCGATCTGCTTGTTGTAAAGCTGGGAGATATCGAACGCATAGGGCAGCGGAAGCTTCTCACCGATGCCGAATTTGGCGGAAGACTCGGAAAACTTGTCTTTCCCCAGCTCCAGAGCGGCCTGGGCGAAATAAATGTTGTCCGAGTTCGTAAGCGCACTCTGCAGGTTGACCGGACTGGAGTCATGCACACGGGTCACATAGTAGTTGCCCCAGGATGCGTCCTTCGTCCAGCGCAGCCCTTTGATCGTCTTCGCCTCGTCGGGATTCAGCACCCCGCCGTCAATCGCAACCGCTGCCGTGAGCATTTTAAAAGCCGAACCGGGTGAGAATGTTCTCGTAAAGCGGTTCAGGAACGGCTTCTTGGGGTCCTCGCTGAGCTGCTTATACTGCGATCCGGATATGCCTTTCACAAAGGCGTTCGGATTGTAAGACGGACTGCTCACGAGCGCGAGTACTTCGCCCGTGAGAGGCTGAATGGCGGCAGCCGATCCCGCATCTTTTTTCATCTGCTCGTAGACCAGCTTCTGGAGATCGGCGTCGATGCTGAGCGTTATTGTCTGTCCGGGGACCATTTCTTTCTCGGCCAGCGTTTCTTTCTCGGTGCCGTCGGCTCCCGTAACGAAAATTTTATAACCGGCCTGACCCTTGAGCTGCTTCTCGTAGATCTGCTCCAGTCCCGCTTTTCCGATAACGTCGCCCGTGCGGTACCCTTCGCTTTCAAGCTTTTTCAGCTCCTCCGCACTGATCTGTCCGATATATCCGGTCAAATGAGCCGCTGCTTCGTCAAACGGATAGGTCCGGATCTCTTTGCTGCTGAACGTGACGCCGGGCAGCTTCGTATAAGATTCCGTTTCTCCGTCCTGAATGTACGCGAGCGGCACGAACGACTCCGGCTTCACCCAGGAGGCCGACAGCTTCTGGTTGATCTCCTCGGCCTTCATCCCGAGCTTCTCCGCCAGCTTCGCTTTGGTCTGCTCCGCCGCATTGCCCAGTTTGCCGGGCACGACCCCGATCTGCTTGGCCGGGCCGTTATAGGCGAGCTTGTTGCCGCGCCTGTCCACGATTTCTCCCCGCACCGCTTCGGTGCTCTGGACTCTTACCTTATCCCCATCCTTCAATTGGGGAAAAAGATAGGAAGGAGACCAGTCGACCTGCCAGACGGTAGCCTTCTCTTGCTTGCCCTTCACCAGACGGGCGGTCTGGTCGAATTTCACCGGGCCGGCGAGCGTGTTCAGCTCCACATGAAAAGGAACCGAAACTTCGTCCTTATTTTTTACCGCTTTTTGCAGTTCTTCGGAGAAAGCCGGTTTGACGGTCAAATCCGTCATTCCGATTCCTTTATACACGCTGTCGTATTTTTTAACGAAATCGTCTTTGCTGATTTTGGTTTGCGACTCCGGCGACAATTTGTCGTACATCGCTGCGTAATTGTGATCCTTCCAGCCGTTCACATAAGCTTCGAAAGCGTGCTGCGGCGTTTCTTCCTGACTGCAGGCCGACAAAAGCAGAAGAAGGAAAATCCCCCCGATTCCCGCCAGCGTCTTTCCGTTTCGTAACATGAATACCGCCCCCTGATAATCTACTGCCGGGAATATTCCGGCTGTTTCTTAACCTGCTTGCGTAAACTTGTTCCTTAACAGCTTCATTAACTGTTTCCTTAACTGATCCGCTAGCTTTTCATTAGCTCTTCATTAGCTCTTCACCAGCTCTTTACTAGCTTTTCATTCACTGTTTCATTCGCCGGTTCCGAAAGCCCCCGGCAGTTTCCCAATCCCGGTTATGTTCGGGGGCCCCGTTTGAACTGTGGCAACGTTCAATTCCATAGTTTCATTTTGCGAAGGATTTCTTCCGCGATTTTGCGGGCCGCACTGCCGTTTGCCTTCATATCCGCCTCTACGTTCAGGGCAAACACATATTCCTGCCCGTCCTTCTCCAAGTGTCCGACGAACCAGCCGAGCACATCGTTGCGGGGTTCTTCCGACAGGCAGGCTCTCGCATTGCAGGTGCCTGTTTTGCCGGATAAAACGGCATTCCCCTGCTTCTCCAGCACCAGCATTCGTTTGACCAGCCCGCTCGTTTCCGCGGAAAAAGGGAGCCGGTCCCCATACAGCTTCGCGAGAAAATCCACTTGTTCCACGGCTGATATTTGCAGGGAGGAACCTAGCCAGAATGTGTCGATGCCTCCTTGCAAATCCTCGTTACCGTATCCGATCCGGTGAATATAATCCTGCATGGGTCCGCTTCCGATCCGGACGGCCATTTTCTGGTAAAACCAGGTGACCGAATTGGCAAGAGCCGATGCAAGCGTATGATCCTTGTTCCACTCGGGATACCGGTAAGGATGGCCGTCCCACGGAACGACCGTATTCTCATCCACGGCTCCCGTTTCCAGTCCGATCAGGGAACCGGCAATTTTGAACGTGGAGGCCGGCGAAAGTCTTTTCTCGCACTGCGGCGGATTATACACGTAATACGTTTGGTCCTGCAAGCCGTACAGCAGAAAACAGCCCTCATATCCGGCAAATTTCCCGGCCAGATCCAGCGTCTGTACGCGGCCGTCGCGGAGAAGATCAACCGGCTTGCTACCGGCCGGAGGAACGGTTTTTGCGGGCGGGCCGGATTCTTCCGGCTCCGTCTTGATCAGGCACAGCACGGCGAATACCGCCAGGATGACAACGGAGAGTCCAGCCGAGACCCAGACAAATTTTCGCATAATGGATTCCTTTCTTCGGGTGATGCGCGTTTATTTCTTGAAAGTCATGCGGTAAGCGACGGTTTTGTTCCGGTTTCCTTCCGCCATGACTTTGGATGCCAGAAGCTGGCGCCCTGAAGGGCTGAACGCAATCGGATAGCCGGGGAACACGTCCGCCGACAACTGCACCGTCTCCACTGCGGGATCGGGCGATGAGATGAAAAGGCCGCTTTGCCCCGCATGGTCCGACGCCACCGAGTACGCGAACCGGCTTCCGTCCTTCGACCAGCAGGAGTTGTGAAAAGCCGTTCCGCCGGCCACCTGACGTTCTTTTCCCGACTTTACATTGTAAAAAGAAAGCGTGGACCGTCCGGGGCCGCCGGTTCTCACAAGGGCGATCCGGCTTCCGTCAGGCGAAGGAACCGCGGTCTGCACGTGCTCGGCAACCGCCGACACGGCTCCGCCGTCCAGCCGTGCCTCGTACAGGCGGCTGTCTCCGCCGATGTAAAATACGGCGCCGTCCGTCAGCAGCACGCTTTGCGCGCCCGTGGCGGCCGGTACCGGCAGTTTTCGGGTGTGTCCCCCCGTATCCCATACATACAAGCTGCCGTCGAGACCGGCGTACAAAAGATGCGCGTTATCTATCCACCGGCCTTCCTTGACCGGTATGGCGTTCTCTTCGGTAACCCGCACGGGGGTCCGGTCCGACGTCCGGGCCGCGTAGCCTGTCGCCGAAGCGTTCACCCCTTCGGATTCTTTATAAAAAACGGCTGAGCCGTCCGGCGAAAGTTCCGCTTCAACCTGGTTATAAACGGAGCCCGGGAAATAATCTTCTTTCCCCGCGCCGGGCCGGAAAAGTAAAAGTCTCTGCCGGATAAGCGCATTGAGCGAGGACTGCTCGGACTTGGCCATCAGCAGGGTATCTTCATCCACCCAGCCCAGGCCGATCCGATCCTCGTAGCGCTCCAGGGAAATCAGCGCCGCCTTGTTTACGACAAGCTCGTTTTGATTTTCGATGACGGTGATGCTTTTGCCCGCCAGCCGGATCACTTCGCGGCCTTCCGTGCCGCCCGGTGCGCAGCCGGATAGCAGCAGGCCGACGGCTGCGGCAGTCAGCCCCGCTTTTTTACTGAAAATCTTGTACATCTTTAACCTCTCCCCAGGCACAAGCATAACGGGTGATTGTATCGAAAAAGAGCGCCGTTTGTTTCGGAAATGTAAACATTCACGCACTGTCCGCTCCATCGGACTTGCCGGCATCCCCTGGATCTGCTGCGGCTGCTGCATCTGTCGCCGCCGGATGTGCGGCCGCCTCCAGCGTAACCTCGAAAACGGCTCCCGGGCAGCCGGAGAGCAGCTCGATCGTCCCCCCCTGCTTGTCCAGCAGTTGTCTGACGAGAGCAAGGCCGAGCCCCGTCCCTCCCAGCTCGCGGTACAAAGCCTTATGTGCACTCGAAAAAGGCTCGAAAATCGCCGACTTCCGCTCCTCGGGGATACCGATGCCGGTATCGCTAACACGGATTTTCACCTTCCCGTCGTCCTGAAATCCGGTTAACCGGATTTCGCCTCCGGGATGGTTGAATTTAATCGCGTTATCGAGCAGATTGACGAAAATGATCGTCAAATGCTCCCGGTCACCCCGGACATAGACGTCGGGAATATCCGCACGCATTTGCAGGCCGAATTTCCGGGCTTTTCCGTGCATGCGGCTTGTCAGCTCTTCCAGAAACGTTCCAAGGCCGATGATCTCCTCGTGCTCTTGAAACTCGTATAAATCCAGTGCAGCCAGCCGGAGTATGGTGTCCACCATTTCCTGAAGCCGTGCCGTCTCTTTCGCAAGACTCGTTTTGGCCTGCCTCGCCAGTTCCTCATCGTCCTTATACAAGTCAAGCAGATCGAGATAGGCCCTGATGACCGTCAGCGGGGTTTTGAACTCGTGTGAAATCGCCCCGATAAACTCTTTCTGCTGCTTTTCCAGCCGGGTAAGCCTATCAACGGTTTTTTCCAGCTCCGACTGTTTATTTTCCAGGGTTTCGAAGCTGTTACGGATTTCCCGCCCCATCTGATAAATGTTTTCGCTCAGTTCGCCGAGCTCGTCACCGGTTTTGAGCCGTTCCGCGCCGTCGTAGCGTCCTTCACGGATTTCCTGGGTCGAGCGCCGCAATTTCAGAATTCCGCCGGACAACCGGTTGTAATAAAGCGTCCCGGCAGCGAAACTTACGGTAAGAATCAGAATTCCGATAAGGATAAAAAGACGCTGGATAGAAGTGTTGAAGGACTGGTTCATCTCCAGCGAATACTGGAAGCCGACGGCTCCGATCTGTGCCGCCCCGTCGGACAAAGGCGCCAAATAGACGAGCCTGCTCCCGTTGATCTCGTAAGCGGTTTTTCCTTGGATCGCATAGGGAAGCAGATCCCTCACGTCAAGAGATTCCGACGACGGCATGGAATCCCCGGTCTTCTCCGCGTTCATATCGAACAGCATCGTGTGCATGCCGCTCATAAGGCCTAGCTGCCGGGCGAGGCCGTTCCCGAGCACAGCCGTCCCCTCTTCCTCCGGTTTGTCCGCCGGATCAAGCAGCGCCTGACGGATAAACACGTTGGCTGTCTTGGTCTGCTGCTCCAGATAGTCCTCCACCTGCTTCTGCTGCTCCTTGCGTATCCCGTGCAGAACGGCAAAGCCGAGAATCGCGATTGTGAGGAGAAGATGCAGACCGAGGAAAAGCTGTGATTTCCGCTTAACGGTCATCTTCATGATTGTCCGCACGGGCATGCTGAAGCTCTTCCCCGATGGTATCCAGCGACGCTTTGTATCCTACGCCGTGAATCGTAACCAGCATCTGCTGATAGACGGGCCCCAGCTTCTTGCGCAGCCGCTGCAGATGGATATCGACCGTACGGGTTCCGCCGGCGAAATCGAATCCCCAGACCGATTCCAGCAGCTCTTCACGGGTATACACGCGGTCGAGGTGGCGGAGCAGCAGGGCCAGCAGGTCGAATTCCTTCGGCGTAAAAACGAGAATGTCCCCGCCCAGGCTTACCTTCCGTTTGGTCCGGCTCAAAACAAGCTTGCCGTAAGACAAGCTGTCGGGAGTCTCCGTTTCTTCGCTCTTTTTCCTCATTCTTCTGAGCAGGGAATGAACACGGGCAATCAGCTCGCGGATGTCGAACGGCTTCGTTATATAATCGTCTGCTCCCAGTTCCAGTCCGACCAGCTTGTCCAGAATGTCGTTCTTCGCCGTCAGCATAATGATGCCGAGCGAATCGGGGTCTCCGATTTTGCGGCACACCTCGAAGCCGTTCATATCCGGCAGCATCACATCCAGAATGAGAAGCTGCGGTTTCGTCTCTTCTATTTTCCGCAAAGCTTCCCCGCCGGAAGACGCCGTCTCAACGTCAAACCCTTCCCTTTTGCACGCGTAAGAGAGAATGTCGACGATTTGCCTTTCGTCATCGACAATTAAAATTTTATTCATGAAAGCTCCTTTGCCCGGACGCATCCGGTGTGAAAAATTCGCTCTTGTTTCTAGCGTAAGCATTACGATAACCTTCATTATATTTCAAAACGGCGCACATTTTGTTTCAAAAATGTTAACAACGGCAGGGCAGCTTCGCTTCATTCGGGTTGATGCCGGAAAATCGGGCACCGTGCGGCTAAGGCTGACGTTGCAGATGATATCGTCCTTAACGGTCAGGGCGGTCCGTTTTGGACTGAGGCACCCGCAGACCCCGCCCCCCCCCCGGGTTCCATCGGCTCCGTGAAAAATAAAAAAACTCACGGCAATAGCCGTGAGTTCTTCCCGTTCACACTTCGGGGCGACGCACTTTAAATCGCAGCTCTATGCAGCATCTGCCGGCAGGCTCGGAGGCTGCTCAGATCGCACCGATTAGGCGGTCGGTGTGTCTCGCGTTAATCCACTCGCATCCGGAGCGTGGACTCACCGAGGGCGACCTGCTCCATACCTTCCGCATTCTCGTAACGGATCGTGCTGACCAGCACGTTATCGCGGAGAACCTGTTCGTACCGCTGCAAAGCCTCTTTAAGCTGCGGATCCGCATCCAGCACAAGGGTGATGCGCCGGTCGATCGGCAGGTCCAGCTTTTTGCGGTAATCCTGAACGGCGCGGACGACCTCGCGGACGGCCCCTTCCTGCTTGAGCGCTTCCGTCACTTCCGTATTCAAAGCGACGGTAATGCCGTAACCGGATGCGGAAGCGAACCCGGGCTTCGCCGTTTTTTCGACGAGCAGTTCATCCAGCGTCAGGCGAACGCTTTCCCCTTGCACTTCCGTATCCAAAACGCCCTTTCCGACCGCAGCGGCCGCTGCTTCAGGAGCAAGATTTTTCAAATAACCTTGCAGGGGACCGACCAATTTGCCGTATTTTTTGCCGGCGGCTTTCAGGTTCAGCTTCAAAGCAAACTGGACGAAACCGGCATCACTCCGTTCAAGACGGACCTGCTTCACGTTGATTTCCTCCTGGATGATCGCTTCAAATCGCTCCAAAGCAAACTCGCGGTCAAGCGAAATAAGGAGTTCCGACAACGGCTGACGGGTCTTGATCGCCGTTTCGTTGCGGACGCTGCGGGCCAGTTCGACGATTTGCCGCGCCGTCTCCATCTCGTTTTCCAGCCCGGTGTCGATGGCGGCTTCGTCCGCTTTCGGATAGTCGGCCAGATGCACGCTGCCCTTGCCGCCGAGATTACCGTAGACATCTTCGGCGATCAGCGGAGCGTAAGGGGCGATCATCCGCGCCAAAGTAAGCAGCACTTCGTGCAGGGTCTGGTACGCCTCGACTTTGTCTTCGGACATTCCGCTTCCCCAGAAACGGTCGCGCGAACGCCGGATGTACCAGTTGCTCAGCTCATCCACGAACACCTCGATCTGTTTGGCCGGGTTAAGGAAGTCGTTCGCGTCCAGCCCTTTGACGACAGTCGCGAGCGTGCTGTTCAGCCGCGACAAAATCCAGCGGTCCAGCTCGTTGCGTTTCGGCTTTCGTTCGAACGCGTCCGGATTAAACCCGTCGATATCGGCATACAGGGCAAAAAACGCATGTGTGTTATGAATCGTATCGACGATCTTCGATTTCGCTTCCGCCACGATTTGCTTCGAGAAACGTTTGCTGTTCCACGGCGCACTGTCCGACAGAAGTGCCCAGCGGAACGCATCCGTTCCGAATTCTTCGATGATGTTCCACGGGTCGAGGACATTGCCTTTGCTCTTGGACATTTTCAGCCCGTTCTCATCCAGCACGTGGCCCGTAGAAATGACGGCCTTGTACGGAGCCCGGCCGTTATACAGCGTCGAAACCGCCAGCAGGCTGAAAAACCATCCGCGCGTCTGGTCGATGCCTTCGCAGATCATATCCGCGGGATACTGCTCGCCGAACGTCTTCTCGTCACCGAAAGGATGATGATACTGGGCGAACGGCATCGAACCGCTGTCGAACCAGACGTCGATCACTTCCGGCGTTCTCTCCATCACCCCGCCGCACGAACAGCGGAGCTTGACGTCATCCACGTACGGCTTGTGAAGCTCCAGACTCTCATCCACGGGATCGACGGCACGCTCGCGCAGCTCACGGTGGCTTCCCGGAGCAAATTCCTCTCCGCAATCCCCGCATACCCATACGTTAAGAGGCGTTCCCCAGTACCGGTTGCGGCTGATATTCCAATCCACCAGCTCTTCCAGGAATTTTCCGAAGCGGCCTTCGCGGAGATGCCCCGGGTACCAGTTCACTTCGTTGTTGTTCGCGATGAGCTGATCCTTGACCGCCGTCGTCCGGATAAACCAGCTTTCCATTGCGTAATAGAGCAGCGGCGACTTGCAGCGCCAGCAGAACGGATAGCTGTGCTCGTAGCGTTCTTTGGCGAAAAGCAGACCGCGTTCCGACAGCTTTTTCACGATATCCACGTCGCAGTCTTTCACAAAACGGCCGGCGAAATCGGTAATTTCCGAAGAGTAGGTGCCGTCCTGCTTCACGACATGGACAAAATCGATTCCGTGCTGGCGTGTGGTGCGGTAGTCGTCTTCCCCGTGGGCCGGCGCGATATGCACGATCCCCGTACCGCTCGCATCGCTGACATACTCGGCATCTACGACCAGATGGCCTTTGTTCAGGTGCAAATAACCGAAAGGCGGCTCATATGCAGTTCCGACAAACTCGGCCCCCTTATGGACGGAAAGGATTTCCGCTTCGCCTCCGAACACTTTTTCGGCGAGATTCTGCGCCGTCACGTACACTTCCCCGTTATGCTTCACTTTGACATAGTCGAGATCCTTGTTTACCGCCAGCGCCACGTTGGCCGGAAGCGTCCAGGGAGTCGTCGTCCATGCGAGGAAATACTCGTCCGCCGCTTTGCTCTTGAACTTGACCGTGGCACTCAGATCCTTCACATCCTCGTAGCCCTGCGCCACTTCGTGCGAGCTCAGCGTCGTCTGGCAATCCGGGCAGTACGGACTGACACGATGGCCCTTGTACAGAAGCCCTTTCTTGTGGATGGTCGACAGGATATGCCAGACGCTCTCGATGTAATCGTTCGTCAGCGTCACGTACGGATGCACCATATCGGTCCAATAAGCGATGGCCTCGGTAAGCTCGCGCCACTGCTTTTCATACTCGAACACGCTGTTTTTGCACGTCTCCACAAACTTGGCCACGCCGTATTCCTCGATCTCCTGTTTGCCCGAAATGCCCAGCTGCTTCTCTACGCCCAGTTCGACCGGAAGCCCGTGCGTATCCCAGCCCGCTTTGCGGACGACACGATAGCCCGACATCGTTTTATAGCGCCCGATAAAATCTTTGATGACCCGGCCGAGCATATGTCCGATATGCGGCTTCCCGTTCGCGGTGGGCGGACCTTCATAGAAGACGAAGTTCGGCTTTCCTTCCCGGTTCTCGATCGAACGGCGGAACGTATCGTCCTCCCTCCACTGGTTTAAAACGCGCAGCTCGCGGGTTCTTGCTTTTTCTTTAACATCGACCTTGTTCATGTTCAGTCATCCTTTCCGGCTTCGTTCTGAAGACAACAAAAAAATCCCGCCCCGTAAGGGACGAGATTGGTTCTCGCGCTACCACCCTTGTTCCGCCAAAGCCTTGTCGTTCAAGCTATGCGGCACCTCATCTGCGTACGATCATACGCGTCCCTTGTAACGGCGGGATCCCGGGTCAGCTTACTTGCCTGCTTCAGCTTTCCTTCTCGGAGAGGATTTTCTGCTCATTCTTGTACATTGGCTTTCAGCGCGCGGCCAACTCTCTGGGGAACAAGGGATCAGCGTACTCGTTCTCGTCAATGAATTTGTCGGGTTTACTTTCAGATATTCCATTTTTACAGCATTTTCGGCAAAATGTCAACCCGCATTTGTTCTTCCGTGCCGGGCGGCGTATTCGCTGACCTCTTGCATTACATCTATTTTTTTCCAATCGGCACTTGTATGACTTTCCGTAAGGAGGTAGTCTGGAATAGAAAAATGAATCGGCTTTCTATAGAAGGAGGTGCTCCGCATGAATGTTGAGGCTTATTTGAAAAGAATCGGCGCGAGCCGTCCGGCCAAGCCGGATTTGTCTGCCCTGAAGGAGCTTCAGCGCCGTCATATGCTTCACGTGCCTTTTGAAAATCTGGACGTCATCCGTCAAGTACCGATCACGCTGGATACCGCTTCCTTTTACGAAAAAGTGATCGGGCGCCGCCGCGGAGGCTTCTGCTACGAACTTAACGGGCTTTTCAGCACCCTCCTTAGGGAGCTTGGTTTCACGGTGCGCCTCATTGCGGCTACCGTCGCCAAGCCGGACGGAACGTGGGGAATGCCGGAAAGTCATGCGGCCATTCTTGCGGAATTTGACCACCCCTACCTGGTCGATGTCGGTTTCGGCGACTCCGCCCGCTCCCCCGTTCCGCTGGACGGAACGCCCGTGGAGGATGTAAGCGGCGTATACCGGGCCGCAAAAGCAACCGATGCGGACGGCTTGTACGATCTCCAGCGGGCCGGAGAGGATGGGCACTGGATCGCGCTGTACCGCTTCTCGACGGCTCCCCGCTCGCTGGAAAGCTTTGCGGAAGCGTGCGCGTTCAACCAGACGTCGCCGGAGTCCCACTTTACGCAGAAACTGCTCGCGACTAGAGCGACGGCGGCGGGACGCGTAACGATTTCAGGCGACCAGCTGATCGAAACGACCGGAAACGACAAAAGCAAGCGCCCGCTGACTCCGGAGGAGCTGGAGAAAACGCTGAACGGCCGGTTGGGCCTGTTCGTTTGAAAGACGAAAAGCCGGTTGGCTCGATTAGAGCATACCGGCTTTCCGGCGTTTGCCGCCGGGGTGCGGTTTGTGCTTTTCGGATTGCTGTGACGCTTCAATTCGTGTGCTACTCGGCGTCTCGCATAAAACCGACATGCTTTCCGGCGCTGTTGCCAGGGCGCGATTCGGCCTTTCGGATTTGCTGCGGCGCTCCAATTCGTGCGATGCCGGGCGTCTCGCATAAAACCGACATGCTTTCCGACGCTGCTGCCAGGGCGCGGTTCCGGCTTGCCGCAAACGCCCGGAACGCGAATAGCCGGTCTGTTCGCATAGAACGGACCGGCTCATAAGGCGTATTCGGCTTTATCGTTCTTCAGGCGTTTCCCCCGATGCTCCCGCCTGCAGCATACAGCGGGCCTTTCTTATTGCAGCGCCGCCAGCTTGTTTCTCAGCTGCCCCGCCGCAAACATTCCTTCGGCATCGTCCAGGACATCGCCGGGTTTATTTCCTTTGCCGAGGATATAGCCTTCGAAACGAATGCCCATAAAGTCGAAAATGTACTGAAACTGCTGAATCATCGGCAGTCCCTTTATTTCCGGCAGATCGCCTCCTACCGCGATGACAAAAGCTTTTTTGGTGCCCATCGTGTTCTTGAAATCCGGATAATTCCCGTCCCTCATCATCTGCGACCAGCGGTCCACGAAGTTTTTCATGATTCCGGACATGCTGTACCAGTATACCGGCGTGGCAAAAACGAGAAGTTCGGCGGCAAGCACCCGGTCGATCACTTCCTTGTAATCGTCGTTCATCTCGGGAAATCCTTCTTCCGCATGGCGCCCGTCTATAATCGGCCGGATCGTATATTCGTTAAGCCGGATACGGTCTACGGTCAGCCCTTTTAGGGCCTCCTCCGTCAGCAGCTCCGTGTTTCCTCCGGGTCGCGTTCCCCCGTCTATCACTGCGATTTTCATCACTGCGTTCACTCCTTCGATCGTTTGTCGGCAGGTTCACGTCCGTCCATATTTAGGGCGAAAGATTCGCTACCTCAGGAGAAGCGCTCCCTGCTTCCGGTCTTGCCGGATTGCATCTCTCATTTTACAATAAAGAGAACGATCACTTAAGACGATTATTCCGATATTATCAATCGATATATCCGATGAAAGAGAGGTATGGCGATGGAAACGAAACAGCTTCTGACGTTTAAAACGGCCGCCGAAAATCTGAATTTTACCCAGACGGCCCGGATGCTTAATTTTGCCCAATCGAGTGTGACCGCGCAGATCAAAGCACTGGAATCCGAGCTGGGAGCCCCGTTGTTCGAACGTCTCGGAAAGCGGCTCGTATTGACGGAAGCGGGTCGCCAGTTTAAATTGTACGCCGATAAAATCATCACCCTGACGGAAGAAGCCAAGCAGGCCGTCCGCGGGGACGAAGAACAGGCCGGTACGCTTGTGATCGGCGCTCAGGAAAGCCAGTGCACCTACCGTCTCCCCGCGCTGCTCAAAGAGTTCAAGGCCCGGTTTCCGAACGTGAAGCTGGTGTTCAGGCCTTCGAATTCGGATGCCCATGCCAGGGAGCAGCTGCTGGAAGGCGTCCTGGATATCGCGTTTATCATGGACAGCTGTAAACCGAGGGAAACGCTGCATGTCGAAACACTGATCCGGGAGGAATTGAAAATTGTCGCCTCGCCCGAACATCCGCTTGTGGAGATGAAGAAAATCACGCCGAAGGACCTGGAGCACGAAACGCTCCTGCTGACGGAAGCCGGCTGTTCCTACCGGACCATTCTGGAGAGGTCTTTCAGCTCCGTATCCGTCTACCCGCTGAACAAATTCGAGTTTGCGAGCATCGAAGCCATCAAACAGTGTGTCATGTCGGGCCTCGGAATCGCCTTTTTGCCCGGTATGGTCGTAGCGGCGGATCTGCGTGACGGGAAGCTCGCCGAGCTGGCCTGGAAGGCGCCCGAAGACGTCTTGTTTACCCAGATCGCCTGGCACAAGGACAAATGGATGACGCCGCCTCTGCTTGCCTTTATCGAGCTGACTCGGAAGGTCTTTCTTGCCGGAGACAACGGTTCCCCGGTAAATCTTCCGGCGGAGCCGCGGCAAACGCTCACTTCCTGACCGCGAAAACGCGAAGTACTTGGGCGGCAGTCTGTTCCAGCAGCTCGGGAGTACGCCGCATTGCCTCGTCGAGGGACATGGGACCGTTAACGAGGCTGAACACGGCCGTGACCCCCTGCCCGTACAGCTCCCCGATCCCTTCGCCGACGGAACCGGCCAGCACGACAACGGGTACGCCGTGCTTCGCGGCCACGCCCGCCACTCCCGCCGGCGTTTTGCCTCCGGCCGTCTGGGCATCGATGCGGCCTTCTCCGGTCAAGACGAGATCCGCCCCCTTGACGGCTTCCTCCAGTCCCGTCACCGCGGAGACGATGGAAAAGCCCGATTCCGCCCGGGCATTCAGAAAAGCAAGAATGCCCCCGGCCAGTCCGCCCGCCGCGCCGGCGCCGGGCAGCCCGTGCACCGATGTGCCGGTCTCTGCCCGGATCACATCCGCGAAGCGGGCAAGGTTGCGCTCCAGCCGGTCGACCACGTCGGGCGCCGCCCCCTTCTGGGGGCCGAAAACGGCCGATGCGCCGGTCGGGCCCAGCAGCGGGTTGGTCACGTCGCAGGCCAGCGTGAACGTGCAGCCGGCCAGCCGCTTGTCGAGGTTGTCCGTGGATATTGCGGCGACCTCGTCCAGCGCTCCTCCGCCCGCACCGGCCGCAAGAACCGCGCCTTCGCTGTCCAGCAGGTGCACTCCGAGGGCCTGGAGCATCCCCGCTCCCCCGTCATTGGTGGCGCTTCCCCCCAGGCCGAGTATAAACCTTCGGCAGCCTTCATTCAGCGCCTCCAGAATGAGCTGCCCGAATCCGTAAGTGGACGTCAGCAGAGGGTTCCGCTCGGATTCCTGCAGCAGATACAGCCCCGACGATTTCGCCATCTCGATGACCCCGGTCCGGCCGTCGCCGAGTATTCCGAAGACGGAGGGGATGTCTCGGCCCAGCGGGTCCTTCACGACCGTTTGAATAATCCGTCCGTTCGTGCCTTCGACCAGACATTCCAGGGTTCCCTCGCCGCCGTCCGCCATTGGAATAACGGAGGTAATAACGTTCCCTATGCCTGCCAGACGAACGCCCCGTTCCATGGCAAGCCCCGCCGCCTTGGCGGACAGGCTGCCTTTATAAGAATCCGGCGCAATGACGATTTTCAAGAAAATCCGCTCCTTTTTCTTCTAATGGCCGTTAAGCCGTTAAGGTAACAACGGCGACCGGTGTGATTTTGCGGCTTTAAGCACGCTACCTTCGCCGATCAGAACCGTTTTACCGCTGAAGTTCCGTTTAAATCACGTGTCGGCACGGCCGGTCCGTTATAATAACGGCGGCGGTGCCTTCTACCAGAAATTGTTGCACGCCCGGTCCTGCCGCGTCAATGACCCGACCGCGTCGTACGCCTTGGTACCAGGAGCCGTAGGCCGACAGGGGACCCCGACTGCAAAAAAACAGCCCGGCCATAGGCCGGACTGCTTTTTGTCCCGGTTTCGTTACGGAAGCATTTTCACATACTCGCCGTAAACGTAAGCGACGCTTCCTTTATAGGATACTTTCACCCAGCCGTAGCTGCTGCCGAGCACATCCAGAATCGTACCTTTCGGTACGGCGGTTATAATTTTCGCCGTCGCGGAAGCCTTGGTCCGTACATTCAGGAAGTAGGACGTCACTTGCGCCTGCTTCTTAACGACCGGCTGCGGTTTTGGCTCCGGTTTCGGTTCCGGCTTTGGCTCTGGTTTTGGCTCAGGTTTTGGCTCCGGCTTGGGTTCCGGTTTCGGCTGTGGTGCGGTCGGTTCTCCGCTGCCGTTTCCATTCGCTTTAACCGCCGCGTTCAGCTTGCGGTAAAATTCGCCTTTCGTCTTAACGGCATCGAACAGGCTGGCGTTCACCTTTGCTTTTCCGGCAAGAGCGGCGATCTCTTCTTTTGTGACAGGGTCCAAAATATTGATGGACTCCACGTTCGTGTATTTGCCGTCTTCCGTCTTCGGTACCGGGAGGATGCCCGAGTTGATCAGCTCCACCACATCGGCACGCTCGGGGGATGTCGTGTCCACGCCGATAATTTTCCAGTTATCCTGGATTTTCGGCTCGTAGACCCCGTTTTTCACTTCTTTCAGGTAAGCGATCGCGCGGCTGCGGATCGTTCCGCCCATCTCACCGAATGCGGAAGCGTCTTTCGACGACCAGAGCTGTTCGAACTTGCGGCCTTCCAGAGCGCCGCCTTTCGCTTTGAGCGCGTCCATCCGGTACGCATTCATGCCGAGCTTCAAGCTGTCTCCGGCAGTGATAGCGGTGCCGTCCATTTTACGCAGGTTCGTAATGCGGCTTCCGTACGGCTTGGTCAAATCGATGTCATACTTAACCCCGCCGAAGAAATCGTTCGTGCTGTACTTGGATGCGCGGCGTTTTTTGTCAAAGCTGACGGTCACGTCGCCCGGACGGGTAGAGTTGAAATATCCTACCGCCCATTCCATGTAATCCTTCAAATCTTTGCCCGTCACTTTGTATACCGTAATTTCGCCGAGAGCGAACTGGTAATTGTACGCGATATCCTTCTTCTTGATCGGCCCGATATCCAGACGCGCTTTGTCGTTGTCGATCTGGTGCGCAACTACGTCGGCCTTGCTGTAATGCAGCATCACTTCACTAAAAAAGTCCGACAAAGGCGTTTCCTGGATTTGTACGCTCGGAATGCCCTCAATCTCGTTCTTCGGAACGAGGTTTGTTCCTTTCAGCTGCGCCACTTCGATATTGGCGTCCGCCCGCGCGAAGTCGTGAAACGGCTTCAGCGTTTTTTCCAGCTCGGGATCGGAAACGGCTGTTACCCCGCTTGCGTCTTTGACCGGGAGAGCGGCCGCCTTCTTGTCCTTAAGGACCATTTTGCCGTCCTTCTCCGTGAAGGTCAGGTCGATCCGGGAGACATGCGTGCCGTACTTGTCCGGTTCGGCGATCAGAACACCGTTGACGGTCTCCGATTTGACCAGCTTATGCATATGTCCGGCGAAAATTGCGGCCAGCTCCGGATTCGCATTGGCAACGTCCGCGACACCGGTTCCCGGCACGCCGTTCTCGTTCTCGATCCCCATGTGCATGAGACCGATCATCACGTCGACTTTACCTTCCAGCTCTTTGACGGCTTTCTTCGTCTCTTCCACCGGATTCTTGAACTGGATTCCGTCCAGATGGTCGGTTCCCTTCTCAAATTCAGCCGTCATCGGAGTATCCATTCCGATAATGCCGATTTTCACGCCCGCTTTTTCGATAATCGTATACGCAGGGAGGAATCTGTCCCCGTTGTCTTTGTAAATATTGCCGCCGAGCATCTGCCCTTTGTACTGCGAAGTAATCTTTTTGAATACGTCCAGCCCGAAATTGAATTCATGGTTGCCCATAACCCAGGCGTCGTAATTCATTTCATTCATCGCGACCATCATAGGAGACTTCGGCTGGTCGTTGAACAGCTCCGCGGAGTTGTCTTGAATCATGTCCCCGGCATCTACGAGAACCGTGTTCGGATTCTCCTGGCGCACTTTTTTGATCATGGTGAAAAGCTGGGTAAGGCTTCCGTTCGTGTTGGGTCCGTCCAGTGCATAATCCCACGGCATGAATCGACCGTGAATGTCCGAGGTTCCCAGAATGGAAATCTCCGTGTCGGCTTTAGCCGGTTTAACCGGTGCAGCCGTTTCCGCCGCAGCCCGGCCGCTTGTGAAAACGGTTCCGAATAACAGCATAGCGGATACAGTCAGACTCACTGCTTTCTTTGCCTTCATGATGACTCTCCCCTTCGGTGTTGGTAAAGTTGGCGGCCGCTTCCGTTGAAAAACAGCCTCTGCTTCCCGTAAAAGGCTATGCCAATATTTGCTGCCTTTTTGAAACATAGTTCCGATTTTACAACAGAAGCGGCGATTTGAATATGATTTTATTTACGAAACTTTTACAATTGTTTTCAACGCGCCCCGAGATACCGAAATTTCCAGTCAAAAAAACACAGAGCCCGCCGGCCCTGTGTTTTCTCGTTTGTAAATCGGTCTGCCGGCGGCTGCCGCTCGGGACCTTATTTTTTGGCGGAACGGTCACGGGATCATGCCGCCGATCCTATATGCCGAACGTTCGCAGCCGCAATGAGACTCAGTGCCGGCATGGATTTACAGGGCGTTCGTCTTGCCCCGGGAAAATACGTTTTCCAGCGCCAAAACTTGCTTGCCCATGAAGAACAACCCCAGAGACATTCCGAACAGCGCCAGCTCCAGCTCGTAGCCTCCAGCGAACCCAAGGCTCAGTTTTGCCGTAAAGATCGCCACAAGCATAATGACGGCGAAAGCGGCCGCAATCCAGCGCGTGCCAAGCCCGATCAGCATAAGGATGCCTCCCGCCAGTTCGACGACCGCCACCACGTACGCCATAAATCCCGGAAGTCCCAGACTGCCGAAAAACCCGGCAACGCCGCTAAGTCCGCCTTCAAACTTCTGATACCCGTGGACGAGAAAAATCAAGCCGAGCACAATCCGTAAAATAAACGCTCCATACTGCCATTTGTTCATTGAATTCATGTTTAATTTCCTCCTTGGTTTTACACTACAACGCGTAGTGTTTATAGTCGCAAGAACACTACGGAACGTAGTGTCTGTGCTTAAAAAATTTTCAAAACAAGATCTGGACGAAAAGCCAGGTCAGCATGACCAGAACATAAACGGAAATCATGGTCGGCGTAAGCGGCGGCCGGAAAGAAATCGGGGATTCCGGATCGACGATTCTTCGGATTCTGTAATTGATCGAAGTGTCGGCGAAAGATGCGTACGCGAACGGCATGGCAACCGTACCTCCTCTTCGGAGCAGTTTCAGCAGGGCGCTGCCGAGATCGCGGGAAGAGCCTTGACGTGAAATCGCGTAATTGTCCGCGAGTATCTCCCGTGCGATTTTGTACTGGTGATGGAACCATTTCAGTACGGGAAGGTACCACAGCACCGAAGCGAGCAGCGAGAGGAAGAACATGCTGCGCGGATCTCCCGTCTGCTGATGGTGCAGTTCATGATGGATAACGGCCTCGGCCTCGCTCGCCTCCAGCATATTCAGGAGGCCTGTGGACAAAACGACTGCCGGCCTGCCGAATCCCATCGTCAGCGCGATCGGCTCGTCCGACACGACCACGACGATGTTTCCCCGCGCTTCGGGATACATCCGGTTCAGCTCCGCAGACAGCCTCTCATGCCGGAATGCGGCCAGCTTGGCGAAAATTTTCCGCGACAGGACGAACTGCCGGAGGATTTGCCACAAGCTGTACGCGAACGTGACGATCACAAAAGCGTCCAACAGATGAGCGATAGAAAAAATACCTTTCGAGCGCATCCATTCCGTGCAGACATCCAGCACGTTAAACCCGATCCTGAGGCCGAACAGGACATGCAGGGCATACATGGTCATCTGGAACAGCACAACGCCCGCAATAAGAACCGACGAACGGAAAATGAATCTGGACCGGGACTGCCACATGTTACTTGTCCTTCTGCAGATCCAGGATTTTCTGCTGCAGCTTCTCGATTAGCATGGGATCCACCTCTTCCAGGGCATCGAGCATATGGTTGACCACCAGAGACGATCCGAATTCTTCCATAAGCTCGTGGGTCAATTCTTTCGACTGGCATTCGAGAAACTCGTCTCTGGATTGGACCGGCCTGAACAGCGACGTTCTCCCGTCCATTCTTTTCGACAAAATTCCTTTATCCAAAAGCCGGTTCATGACCGTCATAACGGTGTTGAAGTTCACAAGCTTCTCGCGTTCCAGCGCATGCTGGACATCCTTGATCGCCATCTCGGGCCCGTCCCACAAAATATTCATGATCTTGGCTTCCAGAGGTCCGAAAAACCGGTTAAGCCCGCTTTCGTTCGTTTTAAAATGATGAATTTTCACGAGGCGGCCCCCTTCCACTACCCATTGTAGTGTTCGCGGCATAACGGTGTCAAGTGTACATCCGTCCGGACTTATATACGGGGGTCGAGGCGGTAGAAGCGAAGATATGCTATAGTAATAAAAAAGGTACCGTGAAAGGAGGCCGTCCCATGGAAATTATCCCCGAGCAGTGTAAAGTGGTCGTGGCTCTGGACATGATTGTCGGCAAATGGAAACCCCTGGTCATTCAACATTTAATCAGCAAAGATACGCTCCGGTTTAACGAGCTCAGAAGATTGATGCCGGATATTACCCAGCGTATGCTGACCCTGCATCTGCGGGAGCTGGAGGAGCAGGATATCGTCCGGCGGGTCGTGTATCCCCAGGTTCCTCCCAAGGTGGAATACTCGATCACGGAGTACGGCCGGACCCTGGAGCCGATCCTCCACTCCATGCATGTCTGGGGCGCGGCCCATGTCGAGCATATGAAGCGCCGGAATGCCGAAGCCGCGGACACGGAAAACCGCGCGGCTTCGGCCCGGCCTTAACGCCCGGCCGGCGGAGGCCCCGGCGGCGGAAGGCAGGCGCGCCGGAAGGCTTCGCAGCCTGCGCTGGCGCTGCGGCGCTTCATGCGGCGGATGCAGGGCCCCCGCGGACGCGGGCTGCCCCGTAGCGCGGCCCGCGTCCGCGCAGCAAAAAGAACCTCCGTCCCTGACAGGGGAAGCGGAGGTTCTTTTTGCTGCGCCCGGCCGGAGCGTTCCCGGCCGGCGGCTCCGGCTCCCGCCGGGAGCGGTTAGAAGCGTTTCGCCGCTTCTTTCGCTTTGGCGATGGCCGCTTCTTTAATAGCCGGAGCTTTATCCGGCATAGCCGCCATGCCTTCTACGAAGATGCCTTCGAAAGAAGGTACGCCGTGGAACTGCATGATTTTGTTCAGGAAGCTGTGGCCGCTCTCGAAGCCCGCGGCAGGACCTTCGGAGTAAATGCCGCCGCTTGCTTGGATATGAATGGCTTTTTTGTCGGTCAGCAGGCCGACCGGACCGTTTTCCGTGTACTTGAACGTTTTGCCGGCGATGCAGATGGCATCAATGTAGGCTTTAAGCACCGGAGGGAACGAGAAGTTCCACATCGGGGACACGAAAACATACTTGTCGGCCGCAACGTACTGCTCCACGATGTCGTTCAGACGCTGAACTTTCGCCTGCTCGGAAGCGGAAAGCTGGTCGAACGAGGAACCGGAGCGCAGCTTGCCCCAGCCGCTGAATACGTCCGCGTCGATTTGCGGAATGTCCGAGTTATAAAGATCGAGAGCGATAACTTCATCGGCCGGATTGGCTGCGCGGTACGCCTCGATAAATTCTTTACCTACCGCCATGCTGTAGGATGTTTGGTGATCGTGCGGGTGAGCCGTAATGTATAGGACTGTTGCCATAATTGAATTCTTCCCTTCTTTTCGGAAATAATCTTAACTTCAAACTAATTATGACTCAAATTTTCCGTTCTGGGAAGTAGGCACATCCATGTGGGTTAGGATAAAAAAAGGTACTGTAAATCCGTGAGTAACAGAATAAGCCCCATTTCCCGGGTGGAAATGGAGCTTATTTTCGGACAGGCCGAATTATTTTCACGACTTTTACCCGTTCATCGACCGGCTTGAATTCCTTGTCGCCCGCAGGTGTCGTTGGTTTGCCGAAAGGCATCTGAGCAATAAGCTTCCACGATTCCGGCAGGTTCCACGTGCTTTTCACTTTTTCATCGATCAAAGGGTTGTAATGCTGAAGCGTCGCTCCCAGCCCTTCGCTCTCCAGTGCCGTCCAGATGACATACTGAAGCATGCCGTTTGACTGCTGGGACCAGTTCGGAAAATGATCCTGGTAGCTCGGAAACTGCGCCTGCAGCCCCTCGATGACGGACAGATCTTCGAAAAACACAACCGAACCGTGCCCGCTGCGGAAACTGTCCAGCTTCTGCTCCGTGGCGGCAAAGCGGTCTTCCTTGACGATTGCACGAAGTATTTCCTTGGCAATATCCCACAGCTTATGATGCTGCTCTCCCAGAAGTACGAGCACCCGGGCGCTTTGGGAGTTAAAGGCGGACGGCGTGTGTTTCACCGCATCCTTCACGATTTCCACAATCCGGTCGTCCGAAACCGGAGACTCTCCGCCGATTCCGTAAATAGAACGTCGTTCCCGGACCGCCTGCAAAAATGAATCCGCTGACATACGCATCCCTCCGTTTTCGTAAAAGGTAATGACTGTAATTTGCCGCTTCATACCCGTTCCTATGCAAGATTTATCCTTCACAGGGGGTTAGCGCACAATTCTTTCTTCATTACCCGCGGCGGCGTGCCGGGAATCTGTTGGAAGCTGTCTGATCTTTCAGCGTATAAAAAGGTACCCCCGCTCCAATCGTGCGTTCATATTCTCGCTTCGCAGGATGCCGATCCCAGCCAAGTATGGGGATTCCCGGCCCAGCACCAGCCCAGCTTCGGCTTGCCGCCGCTTATCCACAGCGCACTCACCCTGCGGTCGCCGCACCTGGAACCGCATAAAGAAAACCCGTGATTTTTCTGCAGCACGTCCGGAAAGTGGGTAATCACGGCAATCCCCTCCTCGATCGTCAGCGGAGAACGGTTCCATTCCGCAAACGACTTCATGGCTTCATTCGGCGTCCGGTTCAGCGTTTCCGAGCCCGTATCCACGTCCAGGATCAGGTAGGCCTCCCCCGCAGGGAGACTCCACGCTTTCGATGGGTTGGAAACGCGCGAGATCTTCGGCTTCCATGACGCTGAAGCCGTTTTTGCCGTTTCGTTCGACCCGCTGCATCATCTGATCCGGGGGAATCCTCTCCGGTTTCAGAACCAGGACGAACGGAAGGCTCCCCTCTTCGGTCTTGAGGCTTTCCCGCATCCGCTTGGCGGCTCTTTCTTGTAACGGAGCAAGAAGCTCCCGGAAAGCCGATTCCTCCACTCCCGCCAAACCGGGATAACCCTTGGCTATTAAATTTCCGATTTGTCTCTCGAATTCCGCTTCTAACGTCATACGCCCGCTCCTCTCCGTCTGTACCGTTCTATAAACTCTTTGTCGCTTCCATTTCATTGTATAACATGCATGCGAATTGCAAGTTTTTTATAACAAACTCCTTTGTATTCCTGCCTTATCTGATAAAATACTTATAACCTGACTTGAAGGTTTAGATTGGAGCGGAGGTCAAACTTATGAATTTCAGACCCGTCGATATCGCGCGCAAGCTGAACGTCAGCACCAGCGCTTTAAGAAATTACGAAGCGGCGGGACTTGTCCCTCCCGCCGAACGGACCGCTGCCGGACACCGGACTTACACGGAGTCTGCATGAAGCTTATTTCGAATGCATACAAGCGATGTCGCCCGGCTTCGGCATGGACGTGACCGCAGAGGTGCTGCGTCTGCTCCAGAAAGGAGAGTGGAACTCCGCACTCTGGTGCATGACCGGGGCGCAGGCCGCTCTCTACCGGGATAAGAAGTCAGCCGACGACACGCTCGCTTATCTGGAAAGCGGAGAGGCCGAATCTCCCCCGGCAGAGCCTGAATGCGGCGGAAAAAGCATCGGCCGGGTTTCGGAGGAAACCGGCATCCCGCGTTCCGCAATCCGTTACTGGGAGAAAGAAGGACTCATCACCGCCGACCGGAATCCGGCTAACGGCTACAGGACGTTCACCCCGCATCAGGTGCGGAAAATCCGGCTAATCCACACGCTCCGGCAGGCCGTTTATTCTTCGGAGCTTGCGGAGCTGAAACGGGCGATCGGGCTTCTGGATCCCGGCAACCTGGAAGCGGCCAAAACCATCGCACGCGATTCGCTCCGGTATCTTGAGCGGATGAACGGGCATCAGCTCAAGGGCGCTTACTGCGTGTACAAGCTGTGCGAAAGGCTGAATGTGCCGCTTTCCCCCTCTCCTAGGGAATAATGGCAATCCCGTTGGAGCACCTTATGGATAACGAATCCAAGGGTGTGTGGTCCATGAGTCTTTATCGCAAGCTTCTCCGGGCGGCCCGGAGCCAGGGACAGGGGAATCATCCTGCTGCACCGGACCCGGTAAAAGCCCCTCCGGCCTCCGATTCGATTGCCGTCAATATCGGTTACCTTCAGCATGCTCTCTGCCATACGGAAGATTTAAAGCGGCAGCCCCTGCCTTTCGCCGGACGGGACGGGACGCTGGTTTACCTCGAATCCCTGGTCGATCAGGATAAAATCCAGCTTCATGTGGTCCGGCCTCTGCACGAAAATACCGGGCAGGAGACGGATAACTTGTTTAACATTTTGGAAACGTCCCGTGAAACTCCGCTGGATAACGCCGTTCAAGCTTTAATTCAGGGAAAATGCGTTTATTTTCTGGAGGGCTTACAGGGGTTTTATGTTTTGGCGACGGAAGCCGTTTACAAACGGAGTGTGGAAGAACCCGAAAACGAAGGCGTGATCCGGGGTCCTCATTACGGCTTCATTGAAGTTTTGAACGTAAATTTGTTTCTGATCCGCAAGCTGATCTCAAGTCCTTATTTGACGGTCCGCTATTTCCTGGCCGGCACGCAAACGCAAACCCGGATAGCCGTCGTTTATATGAAAAATATCGCCAATGATGAGCTGGTTCGGGAAGTCGAAGAACGGATCCGGGCCATCTCCGCCGATGCCGTACTGACTACGGGAATCGTTCAGGAGATTACGGAAGATCATCCGTTCTCCATGTTTCCGCAGCATTTGGCCACCGAGCGTCCGGACCGGACCGCTTCCAATTTAATGGAGGGACGCGTGGCGATTCTTACGGACGGAAATCCGACCGTCCTTATCGCTCCCGTTACCTTCTTCGCCTTCTATCAGTCTCCCGATGACTACGAAGGGCGCTGGATCGTCAGCTCTTTTGTCCGGATGATCCGGATGTTCAGCTTTCTGCTGGCGTTCACGCTTCCGGCTCTTTACATCGGGACGGTTTCCTTCCATCCCGACATTTTACCGCTGGAGCTTGTTCATACGATCAAAAGCTCGCTGGAGCGCGTCCCCTTTCCCGCTATCGTTGAGGCTATGCTGCTCGAACTCATATTCGAGCTGCTCCGCGAGGCGGGTATCCGGCTGCCCAGCCGGGTCGGACAGACGATCGGCATCGTCGGGGGTTTGGTCATCGGGGATGCCATCGTGCGGGCCGGGCTCGTTTCCTACACGATGATTATCGTCGTTTCGCTGACCGCCATCGCCTCTTTTCTCGTCCCGTCCCATGAAATGAGCTCGGCCGTCCGGATTTTGCGCTTCCCGCTGATGATCGCCGCTTCTATTTTCGGTTACGTGGGGATCGCTTTCGGACTGATGCTCCTGACGATCCACTTGTGCAAGCTGGAGTCTTTCGGCACGCCCTACTTTTCTCCTTTCGCACCGCTGAGAATTAAAGATATGAAGGACGTGCTTGTCCGGTTTCCTTCTTGGCTGCTCAACGCGCGTCCCCATGACGCGAATCCCAAAATCATGAAGCAAGAAAAGGCGACCTCAAGGAGCTGGAAACGGGATGAAAATTGAACCCAGAGACACCATTTCGCAAGGCCAGCTTTTTCTGCTCATTATTAAACTCCAGATCGGGGTCGGAATTCTGTCCCTGCCGTACCGGCTTCACCAGCTGGCCAAAGGCGGAGGCTGGATTTCCGTTCTGATCGCCGGCCTCTTCCTCCAGGTGATCCTGGTTATGATGTGGATGCTGATGAAACGGTTCCCAACCTACAGCGTGTTCCGGATCGCGACCGCCGTAACGGGCCGATATGCGGGCGCTTTGATCGGAATTGCCTACGTCGCTTACTTCCTACTGGTCGGTGGCGTCGTCATGATGGGCGCGTTCGATATCATCAACCGCTGGATTCTCCAGAGCACTCCTCGCTGGGCGGTGCTGTTCCTGTTTATGCTGACGGGCGTTTATTTGATCCGGGGCACGTTCCGCACGATCACCCGTATTTTTATTCTTTTCACGTTTCTCATCGGGCCAATGATATTCCTGATCGGATACGGCGTGCACCGCGCGAATTTCCTGTACCTGCTTCCGCTTAACGAGGCGGGAATCTGGAATATCGTTCTAAGCTCGAAAGAAACGATTACAGCCATGTACGGGTTCGAGCTGATTCTCATCATTTATCCTTATGTCAAAGGAAACCATGCGGGCAAACTGAAAGCCGTTTCGGCCGGCACCTGGTTTGTCGTGTTGTTTTACGCCTTCACGGTATTTACCTGCATGTCCGTTTTCAGTCCCCCTCAGTTGAACATGATTCCGGAACCGGTCATGTATCTGCTCCGTTCCCTGCCCTTCGGGGCGATGGACCGGGCGGATCTGCTGTTTCTCCCCATCTGGATGATTTCCATGGTGGCCTCCATGACGGGTTACTGCTATGCGGCCGCTTACGGGATCGGCCATCTGCTGAAGCATAACAATCACAAAAAAGCCGCGCCCTTCGCGGTCATTATTTCCTGTGTGATCGCCTATCTGCCGCAGACGAAAGAACAGTTCGATTTTTTTTCGCATATCGCCGACGCGTCGGCTTATTTTTTCCTGATCGGCTTTCCGCTTCTGCTCCTGCTCCTGTCTTATGTCTTTAAAAAGAAAGAAGGTGATCCCGCATGAAACGGACCGGTCGCATCGGGACCGTACTGCTTCTGCTCGCCGTCCTGCCGGGCTGCTGGGACGAGGACAGCTTGAGAGATGCCCGCTTGGGATACGGATCGGGGTATGATCTTACGCCCGACGGCGAACTGATGCAGACGATCGAAGTCGTCGATGAGCCCCAACAGACCGAGCAGCAGGGGGCGGCGAAAAACGAAGTGGAGTCCGGATCTGGTTATTCCGTCCGGCAGACAAGCGATATTATCCGGACTAAGGTGACCGGCGATATCCGGTACTTTAAATACGGCTTTATGCTGTTCGGCCGTAGTGTGGCGGAAAAGGATCTGTATCCGTACCTGGATATTTTGTACCGCGACCCGCGCAATCCGACTTCCCGTGTTAAAGTCGCCGTCGTAGACGGGACAGCGAATGAAACGCTCCGGTTGAAGAAGGTCGGCAGCATTCTAATCGGTGAATTTATTACGAGGAAAATCGAAAGCCTGGAGGAGATGAGCATTTTTCCCGAATTGTCGCTGGAAACGATGCTCGTGATGCTGCTGGATCCCGGCCAGGATTTCGTGCTTCCCTACCTGAAGCAGGACGGAAAAAACGTCGCGGCCATCGGGAACGCCCTGTTTCACGATCAGCGGATGACCGGCAGCCTGAACGTGGAAGAATCCATTCTGTATTCGCTTCTCATGGGCGCACATAAAAAAACCGCAAGATTTGTGCGGAAAATCAAAGAAGGAGACCGGCACAATCTGGAGAATTACATCACATTCGATGCCGGGGGACAAAAAAGCAAGCGAAAAATGAAGGTTCAGGTCCGGGACCGCCATGTGGATGTTTATCTGGACCTGAACCTGCCGGTTAAAGTGACGGAGTTTGCCGAAGATCATCTGCATGAGAAGGATACGGTAAACCGGCTCAACAAAGATTTGTCCGATCTGCTGACCCGGGACGCCGAAGCCGTCATCCGGAAGCTTCAGGAAAGCGGCTGCGACGCGTTCGGCATCGGCAGACGGATCATCGCCCACCATCCGGCATTATGGAAATCCATGGACTGGGAACAGGAGTATAAAAACGTCCGGTTTCACCCGAAAGTGACAGTCCGAATTGTGGGCTCGGGTGTATTCAACTGAGTCCTCCCGAGCTTCTTGTCCGGGTTGATACTAGCCTCGCGGATTCCAGAAGGCGCTGCCGTCCTCCGGCATCCCCGGCAGGATCAAGCCGCCGTCTATCCGCAGAGATATGCCGGTCACATACGACGCCTGCCCGGACGCCAGCCACACCGCAGCTGGGCCGATATCGTCCGGCAGCCCTATTCTGCCCAGAGGTACCGTCTCGGCGAATTTGTCCGCCTCCGGTTCCGGCTCCCGTACCAGGACGGCTCCCGGAGCCAGGCAGTTGACGCGGATTCCATAGGGCGCCAGATCGAGCGCGGCGGCTTCGGAAGCCCTCTTCAATCCGGCTTTAAGGCCGCCGTAGGCGGCATCACCCGGATACGCCCGCTCGGCCCGGGAAGAGGTAATGTTCAGGATGCAGCCCCGGATGCCCCGGTGAATCATTTGGCGGGACGCATCCCGCATCAGCAGAAGCGGCGCGCGGAAATTCAGCCCGTACAAGTTATCCAGATTATCGGCAGGGAGTTCCTGTATGCGCCCGTACAATCCGATTCCGGCATTATTCACGAGAACGTCTAGGCGGCCGAGGATTTGCAGCGCTTCCCCTATAGTCGCTTCCGCAGTCTCGAGCTTCCTCAAATCTCCTTCGATCACTCTGCATGCATCGCCGGATAAGCGGGAGATTTCTTGGGCCGCGGCCGCGGCTGCGGCTGCATCCTTATCCCCATAATGGGTTATCGCGACCCGGTAACCGGCGGCGGCAAACTCAAGGGCAATTCCTCTGCCGATTCCGGTGCTTCCTCCCGTCACGAGTACGGCGGGTTTGGGACCATTCTGTTTTTCGGGCATGTCATCTCCTCCTTCGTCTCTTCAATTGTCCGGGAGCCAGCCGGCTGAGCCGCTGTTCAGCGCCGCTTCCACAGCGCAGAGGATTAGTTCGTGGTCCTCGATCACATGAGGAAGCTCACCGGGCTCGACCCAGATGCGGGCCGTACATTCGTTGTCCCGGGTGAACGGGTGACGGGAGGTAATATCCATCCGGTAAAAAACCTGATAACCGATGAGCGGATATTTGCCCGCTGGATCGAAATTCGGATTGTGCTCATGGCTCACTTCAATCATTCCGACCGGGCGGATTCGTCCTTCTACGCAGCCTTCCTCCAAGCACTCGCGGCGCAAAGCTTCTTCGGGAGTCTCTTCCGCTTCCACATGCCCGCCCGGGAGATTGAAGCCCCTCGTCTTAACGCGGACTAGCAATATGTTGCCTTCGTAGAAGCAGACAGCGTGTACGCTTGTGACGTCCTTGGAGGGAGGCGCTTCCGTCGACATCCAGGTCAGCTTGACAAGATGACCGCCCCAGTCGGCCTCGATCGTTTTGGAACTCACTGTATGTTCACCTCCGTTCATCTGGGTTCATATGAGTTCATATTAGTTCATATGAGTTCATCTGAGTTCATCTGACTACATCTCGGTTTACCTCGATTCATATCAGTTCACCTCCGTGCTCCTTTATTTGCCTCCGGAGGGTCACCTCGCCTTTGAGGCGTATTGCTGGCATACAGGCTCCCATTCGGAAGTCGTCTCAGACAGGCTATTTGCTGTGGCAAATAATCGGCCATCACTGCCAAGTCAGTCCAAGCTGACTCCGTGCGGCGACGTATCGGGGGCCTTTTTCACTCCCGTTTTCCGCATATTGACGGGCTTCTTCCCTTCCGGTTCTTCCTAGTATGGCACAAACAGTAAGCGCCTTCATTTGGTTCTCTTTTTAATATAGCGCTTTCAGATGCAAAATAGAAACTTCCAAGGATAAAGGTTCCTGCGTGCCAAATTCAGCGCATTTTCCGACTGCCCGGCCAGCGCAAACAACCCCAATCCCGGTAAATAGGACTGAGGCTGCTAGGCTTACAAACGGAGAAACAAAAGGCCGGATGAGTTCCGTTGAATTTTCGCCCTCCTATTTAATTATGTGCCGTGTTCCGCTTTTCTTCTCGTAAAACAGCTGGCGGTTCCGGTTGAACACGCAGCGCAGAACGTGAATAGCGAACCAGGCATTAAACAGGAACATGGCGAACGTCGCAACGACCATCAGGATATCGGGAAGATTTTCGATCCCCGCCCGGACATAGAGCTGGTTTAGCCCCCCGACGAAGAGATACAGCAACCCGTACCGGACGAACAGTTCGTACAGTGTAATTTTATCTGATTTGCCTTTGATACGGATGCGGACGATCCATTTGCCGAGCGTCTGGCCGTTCGTGAAATAAGGCAGCACGATAAAATACAGCACGACACCTGCCGCATAAGGAACCGGAACGTTCAGTACGGCCAGAATCGCAAGTACCGGACTCATCACGAACCAGTCGAACAGAAATGCCAGCCCCCGCCTGGTGTAAGTGACACGTTTGACCGCCAGATCCACTTTGTCATCGAGCGATTCGATCTTAGGCAGCAGGGATGACAGCCATTCCGCAGCGACATATCCGATCAATCCCCCCGCCGTATTCATCATCAGGTCGTCGACATCGAACAGCCGGTACGGATAATCGTAGATGCCGTACAGCCCGGTTACCTGCGTGATCTCGAAAAACAGAGACAGCCCCAGCGAGAACAACAGACACTTGACCCAGCTTGTACGGAAATAATACCGCAAAAAAATACCGAACGGCACGGTGAGCAGCACGTTAAACACCACTTGAAGAAACGCCCGTTCCTTCAACAGATGCAGATACGTGCGGGGCTGATCCGCTACCACGGCCGTTTCCTTCACGATGTCTTCCAGAAAGTGAAACGGAATCCACTGGGCATACGACCTTGCCGCCGGAGGCGTATTATGGATGCTCGGAGGCAGCGGCAGAATAATCAGAAACAAGGCGTTCATCATGTACAGAAGAAACAAGTAAAGCAGCAGCGCCCTGTAAAAATGGACATACCCGTACTTGCGGTACTGGACGATCAGAAACGGGAGCGTGAACAGAACTGCCGCGACGGGAAACGACAAAAACGCATACGAAATCGGAAACAAATAGAAACTGAGCATTATAAACACCTGCTGTAAGAGATTGGGTGAAAAATTGATTTTAGCACAAGTTATGCCGCTATGCACATCATGCCAAGAGCAGCGGTTTCATATACGCGTATGTGCTCTTACATATCGAAACATTCAGAAAGCATCACTAAAAGGCCGGGCATCGCCGAAGCCGGAATAAAAAAGGGCTATACTTTTAACGAACGGGCCTATAAAAAGGTTCTGATCCGAGACGCGAGTCATGTCGAACGGAGTCAAAATTATTCGGAAACCCTTCGCCGGACAAAAGGGATATTCCTTTTCAAAACGATCCAAAAATGACGAAAAAACCCGATTTAACGCCATTTTGTGTGATTTTTGTGACGCTTGCGGGAACTTGAAAATAACTGTTAACTTTACGAGTACCTTTGTCGATATAGGTCATACAACCTACAACGAAGAGGTGCGCGAATCTTGGAGAAATCTTCTATCATTGGTATTATTTTGGCTATCATCGCCGTAGGCGTCGGCATGGTTTTGAAAGGAGCCAGTTTGACTGCTCTGTTCAACCCGGCCGCTCTGCTCATTATTTTCGTCGGAACGGCAGCCACGCTATTTATCGGATTTTCGGGCGAAGAACTTAAAAATTTCCCTAAACTGATGAAAATCGTTTTCACCGAGCAAAAACTTATGCCAAAAAAAGACCTCATTAACATGGTCGCGGACTGGACGGCTCTTACCCGCCGTGAAGGTCTGCTTTCTCTCGAAGAAAAAGTGAACGAAATCGACGATCCTTTCCTTAAAAGCGGAATGCGGATGATTATCGACGCCAACGATCAGGACTTCGTACGCGAAGTGTTAATGGAAGATATTGCGGCAATGGAAGAGCGTCACCGGAACGGCGCTCAAATTTTCACCCAAGCGGGAACATACGCCCCTACCCTGGGGGTATTGGGAGCGGTTGTCGGCCTTATCGCGGCGCTGAGCAACCTGAACGAAATCGAGAAGCTCGGCCATTTGATTTCCGCGGCGTTCGTCGCGACTCTTCTCGGTATTTTTTCCGGTTATGTTTTGTGGCATCCCATTGCCAATAAACTCAAGCAGAAATCCAAAAAAGAAGTCACCCTGAAACTGATGATGGTGGAAGGCCTTCTGTCCATTCAAGCCGGCATTTCCTCTTCCGCCGTCAAACAAAAGCTGCTTGTTTTCGTACCGAGCTCCCAGCGCGAAGACGAAGGCACTTCGAAACAAGCGGGTACGGACGATGAGTAAAAAGCACAGGAAGGAACATCATGAGGAGCATGTGGATGAGTCTTGGCTCATCCCCTACGCCGACCTTCTGACGCTGCTGCTGGCCTTGTTCATCATTTTGTTCGCTTCCAGTCAGGTGGACTCGAAAAAATACGACAGCATCATGAGAGCTTTGAACTCGGCTTTTACCGGGGGAACCGGAACGTTCGAAACTTCGGCTAAAATCCCTCTGAACCGGGATACCAGTACCGCACTCAAGCAGCACGACAACCCGAATCCGTCGGAAAGCGAAGCGCTGCAAAAGCAGTACGAGGCCGAACAGGCCGATCTGGAGCAGCTTAAGCAGAAGCTCGATCAATACATCATGGACAACAAGCTGGGCTCCGAGCTGACAACGACCTTGACCGACGACCAGCTCATGATCACCATCCAGGATAAGGCCTTGTTCGCCTCCGGGTCAGCCGTCATCAAACCCGAATCGCGCCGTCTGGCCCAGGCCATGACGGATATGTTGAGCCAATATCCGAAATACCGGATCGAAGTGGCCGGACATGCGGACAATGTGCCGATCAACAACAAGGAATTTGATTCGAACTGGGATTTAAGCTCCAGACGGGCTCTGAATTTCATGAAGATTTTGCTTGAAAATAACGGAATCGACCCGAGCCGTTTCCGTTCGATCGGATACGGCGAGTACCGGCCGGTGGATTCAAACGCAACGGCCGATGGCCGGGCCAAAAACCGCCGCGTCGAGGTAAGCATTATGCGCGGCATCAAGGCGTCGGATGTGAAGAAAAGCGCCGCCGCGGGTGAATAAAACTATTAAAAAGCAGGTTCCCGGTTATGCGGGGAACCTGCTTTTTTGCCGCCGGAGCGGTGCGCGGGATTCTGCTGGCCATGCAGGGACGGACTGTCCCCCGGGATTTATTCTGCCGGAGAAATTCCGGATTCACCCGGTTTCCTTGCGCTTGCGTGGGAGCCTTATCGGACTGCCGCCGTGAACTGCTTCATCGCAAAGGAAGACGGGCGATTCCCGGTATTGAAAGGTCGGCCTTTTACTACTCCTACCGTCTCCTGCTCTCTAAGCCTTCTCAATGCCTCAGATCTCCTCTCTTGCTCTCTCTTGCCGCCGTCGTTTTTCAAGCCCCGGGTTTCGCGTCCACTCCATAACAGCCGAAGAGTTTTTTGCCTATCAAGGCGACTCGGCCAAAGCCACTCCATAGGATTGCATGGCCGCCGGCACTCCTTTGAACTTCAACCGCCCGCCGCTAATTAACGTCCACAGCCGGTATTCGATAAATTCAACCATAACTGCGTTCTCCCAGCGCTCCAGCGCCTCCATAATCACCCGGTTGGCCGGGATGAATTTCTGTTCGCCATCCATTCCGCCGCGCAGCATTTGTCCGACGAGTGTCATAAGCGCTTCGTCATAGATGTCTTCTTCAGCCTGCACTATTTTGCCGTCCGACCAGAGATGAAGCTTCGCTTTCGTTGCCGAAAGCTCCTCCCATTCCCGGATGTAAGCTTGCCGCGCCTCCAAGGATAAAGGCTGTTTCCGCTCTTCATGCAAACGAACGATTTCTTCAATCGCTTCCATGGTCAGAAAACCGAATGCGTAGGAATGCGGTACCGGATCAAAACGGCCCGCTATCTCTTCATACAACTCGGAAATATGGCCGATATAGACATGATTCGGCACGTCCCCGAGGACAGCGAGGGCAAGACGCATCCCGATCTGCTCATGGGCGTGCCAGCCTGTCCAGATCGTAATCTCCTTATCGGCCGGTATGCCGCGCAATGCTTCCAGCACGGTATCTAAACCATGCCGGATTCCGGTAAACTGGGCATGCATGTATCCCCTGAAACGTTCGGATATCCATTCCAACCGGTACTTTCGCCCTTCCTCCGTCTCCAGCTTCGAAATCGGTCCTTCGGAAAAACAGTCGTTGAATGCGAGTATCTCGCTTTCTTTCCTCCGGCCGAGTGTGCTGAGCGCGCATTTTAAAGCTCCCGCGTCGGACAGTCCCATCACAATGTGAACATGGCCCCGTTTCCCTTCGGTTTCTGCCCGTTTTCTGGCCAAGTGTCCGTTCCATATCTCTAAAATTTGTTTTTGGAGCGTATGCTCTTTCTCCAGCAATTCGTCGTAACGCTCTGCTTGCTCCAGTATCTGCAGAAGCAGACCTTTGGTCTCATTGGGATGAAGGGCGTAAAGTTCATCGAGCAAATTCGTTCTTTGCAAGTGATACACCTCGTTTATAAGGATCAGTTATGTTAAATAATGGTACCCGCTTGTTTCAGCATAGCATCCTTCCGCAAATCCGGCTATACCACCGAATGCGTCTGCCTTCATTCCGCTGGCCTTGGGCCAAATAGGAAGGATCTTCTCCTAAGCGGACACAAAAAAAGACTGCCTTATCGGCAGTCTTTTTAACGCGCTGCAATTACACGGTCGAGGCGTCGAGCTTCTCTTTGGCAGCGGACGCGGTGTCTTTGCTTTCGGGAGTGCGTCCCATAAACCACAGCGTGGACCAGATCAGAAGGAAGCCTACCAGCTGCCCGATTGTCAGGGCCTGATCGAATACGAGCCAGTTGATTAGGACACCTACGGCCGGGAAAGACAATTCCGCGATTGTCGCGAGAAACGCCTTTGTCGAGGACAACCCTTTATAGTACAGCAGCATGCTGATCAGTCCCGGGAAAAACGCCTGGAACAGCATGTTCACGATGATAAGTGCCCATTCGCCCGTTCCTTTGTGAAGCTGCCAGGCATCCCCGCTCGCCATGAGAACGATAAACAGCAGCGGAATGGCCAGTAAAAACCGGAGCGAAGTTACGATCGGGAAATCGAGATTTTTTTGCAGCAAATATTTGCCCATGACCGTTGATCCCCCCCAGAGAATCGCGGCCAGTATCGACAGCAGACAGCTCATGGTGCCCAGATCTTTGAGGCCCAGCGACGGGGATTGAAACCCGAACGTCAGCAAATAGGTGCCTGCGAGGGCGAATACGATATATTTAAAAAAGCGGGCCGGCAATGCTTCTTTCAGCAGTACGCGTGCCAGGGTAATCGCGAATAAGGGCTGAAGCTTTTGTAAAAGCAGAACGGCATTCGCACTTCCGTGGGCAAACGCCGACGTGAACAAAATCGTGGCGATTGCCGAACCGCCCCAGGAAATGAACAGCAGCGCGCCGATGACAGCCAGCGTCAGTTTCCCGGTCAACTGTTCACGGTATCTTATCAGGACCGGAAGCGCGTAGCAGGCGAGCAGCAGATGTTCGATGAACACGATCTGTGCCGAGGTTAAGCTTTTCAGCAGCAGGATGCGGAAAAGCGGATCGAGTCCCCAAAGCGTGGCGCCCAGCGCGACATACCAGATGCCGTTGATCCCTTTTCCCTTCGTTAAAGCGGACTTTCCGTTGAGACCTAAAGCATTTTCCAATTCAAAAACCCCCTGTGGAATGTTTTGAATTGAACCTTCTGAAAAGAGACGATGCCCCCGCTGGAAATTCAACGGGGGCATCGACAAACAGACTTCATTAAAATGTATATTTTAATGAAGCTGCTTTTCACCTTCTCCCATCCGGACTTTACCGTCGGCCTTGGAGTCGCACCAAGTCAGTCCCGGCCATAACAGCCGGGAGTCGCGGGCTTAAGGTACTTGCGTACCCATCACCGCCGGTTGGGACTTTCACCCTACCCCGAAGGTTCAATATTCAATTTCGTATGTCCTTTTGATGACCTTTGGTAGTCGTTTCGTTGCTGAAACCCTTGATATTACTGGATTTTTGGCAAATCTCCGTTACAGTTGATGACCTGCGTTGCCTCAGATATCATCTGATTTCCGGACAAAATCCTGCCGAAATCCTACCAGAATCCTACCGAAATCCTGCCAAATTTTTACCGTAGGACACTTAACTGTAATTGAAATATTAACACTCTAAAATAAAAAAAGCAAGGGGTTTATGCTCTGCTTTCTTTGCTTTCTAAGCAACTGAAAAGCGCATTTCCCGATACTTTTCCTACTTTCATTCGAACTTATATAGTGCCACATCGTAATCAATGAAAACTTCCTCAATGATTTGTTCTACAATATCCCAATCCCCACCAGCCAATCCGCATCCAATATTGTAGGGCAGAGCAATCGACTGTTCTGACTTCATCGCCAAAGACTTTAATTCATTTAATGCACCACGCAATGCAACATAGTCTGTATGTCTTTTTTGAACTCCATATCCGTATTGTCCAAACAAATTAGCAATGCATTTTTTATTCTTTGTTGAAACGATCTGACAGCGACCTAGTAACTCTCCTTTGTTGCTGCATGCTAGTTTATATTGCTTAAAAGCCTCTGGATAGTCACGCTTAATTAATTTAGCCAGTCCCGCTCCCATAACCCCCATACAATTTACCTGATGGCCAATAATATCTTCAGTAGCCTCCATTAAATTTCCCTGGACAATCTTTACGCTCATATCCTTACTCCTCTCATAGTTACCTCGGCAAAATCAAAAAATCATGGCCCAGTTTTAACCCTGATTTTGTAATTTTGTTTTGGGATTTCTAACTCCAATTCTTCAGCCAGAGTTGGCAAAGAGTTGTAATGTGTATGTGCGGTCAATAAACATTTCATCGATACTACACGATCAACCAAATCGCTGTATTGCTGAAGTAGGTTTGACCGCATCGAAAAGTATACTAGTGGGTTTCTTCTTAGAAGATATATTGCTCTTCTTTTATAGGCGAACATTCGTTTGTATTATTCATTATACACCAAACACACGTTCTATAATCAAGTGGTAATTGGTTCCTTGAAAATATTTTTTATCAACCTTTTTATTATGAAAGTGAGGCTAAAAATAGCTCACATTAAAAGCTTCTTGATTAATTAGTTTTCATATTTTGTTTCTTTTTATCATGTAAAATACAGATTTTTATATTATTTCGCACCATATAAAATTTGGCCAAATTGCCCATGACATTGGTATTCATATATAGTAGATTTGTTGTATACCAAATGATGATAGTTGTTATTAATTAATGTGAAATATAGTTCTAATATTGGAATCTCTTCAACAATCTACCTTAATTTCAGCAAGTGCAGTGAATAAGGGAACTTATGTATAGAATTTGTATCTGGAACAAGTTCACTTATCGATGATTATGGTGTTATTAGACGTCTTTGATTAATGTATATAATTTGTTTGAAGATTAAACACGGTGCATATTAATATCATTCCGACCGTCGTTAACTAATAATGTTTTAAAGCTACTACTCAGTTGATACACTTACTCCAGTGCGTCAACATAATCAGTTTTGGTTCCAGAGTAACTCCGAACTCATTCTGAATGGCAACCCAAACTGCATAGTCTTCAAGCTTATTGTTTTTTAAAACCAAATGCTTTCTTCTCTGGTCCTGTCTTCTAAGTCCTATAACAATCCGTCTTCCAGTTGCTCAAGCACGCGGCTCCACCAATGGTCTTCGTCTGCCAGACTGGCCGCATCCTTCTCTTCAAACATAGCGCGCATCCTTGTCAACTCCGCCTTACGGTTGAAGATCGGCCGGTTCGGACGCTGCGCAACGATCTCGCCGCGTTGGAAGGCAACCAGCCGTTCGAGCATTTCCTCCGCGGTCCATATCGTCGGTTGATCATCTTCGGAGTGATTTGCTATAAAAGATCGGACGCAGGATAAGAATAACAGAAACAGATGGATATCTGAGTTAACGAATCCTGTTTGCCCGGAGGCTGGATGGAACGAACGTAGATGTCCTGAACCTTGAGCCAGCACCAAAATTGAGCTTTCCGGCTCCCATTCGTATCCGATGGGCAACAGTTTGCCTTCACCAACGTACACAAGCCCCATATCCGCGAACGATTGGAACCTAATGCCCAAGACGGCATCCTTGGATTTGATAAGAGGCAGCCCTTCCTTAAGCAAGAATTCCTCTAACTTTTCGGGCAAATTGGCGGATCTAACGAGATCCGGATCGTAGAAAACAGCATTATTCAAAGCTCTATTCCCTCTCTTTTCCTATAAAATCCGTGTTTTATTTTATTTAAACATTTGCCCCGATAAGAAGCCGAATGCCATTTGGGCAACAGCCCCTGTAATCCAACTGTGTTTTCAAGCTTTTCAGAGTAAGCGGACAGACTGCGGTATCAAATTCTACGTAGGCAGCGTCAGTTTCTGCTGTGAATCCATCAAATTCGTACTAAGGACCACACAACAAAACATCTCCTTACTATGTATTATTTTATTTTACTGGTTTAATCAAGACGTTTTTTGCTTTTTATATGTTCGTTCAATTTAAGGAATAAAACTGCTATGCTCGATTCTGCTTTTACTCCCATAAAAGTAACATTTATTGTATGATTGCATTCAAAACAACACTATAAAACAGGGCACATCATAGGTCGGAAATATATGGTATTATTATCTTGAATCTATTTAATCAAAGGAGTGAGTAAAATAGCTACTACAACATTTAAGGCGTCAGCACACTTGCAAGAAGGTGTTGTTGTAAAAGTAAGTTCAAGAAGTTTTGAGTTTACTATTGACGAACCCAAAAGTCTGGGAGGAACGGATACTGGAATGAATCCAGTTGAAGCGCTTCTAGGTTCGTTAGGTGCATGTCAGTCAATAGTAGCACGAGTGTATGCGAAAAAGTTTGATATCAATCTTGATGACTTTCGAGTTGAGGTCGAAGGGGATCTGGATTTGGATGGATTCTTTAAAAAATCCGATGTGCGTCCAGGTTATTCTGACATTCGTTATACTTTTTATATCAAAACAGACGCACCCAGAGAACGAGTTGAAGAATTTATTCAATTTTTAGAAGAAACTTGCCCTGTTGGTGATTCAATTGCTAATTTGGTCAATCTCAAATTAAACGGTATTGTAATCGAGAATTAATCTGAAGATAGATTTACTTAGCACCCTGTTTGGGTGTTTTTGTTTCCAGTCAATTTTATAAAATTAAAATTGTATAGGCTATTACGAAATATAGCGTCTGAGTACTACTTCACAATTGATTGATGATACTTTTTCCTTTTATCATTCAATGTTTCATAACCAAAATTCCACGTTTTCCCCCTCCGCTCGGACACCATCAATAGCCTTCTTCTTTCCAACCATTCGAATAATTAAGTTGAACTCATTATTCTGCATTGAAGGCAGCAGTTTTTCACGTATTATCACGTTATAATGAAATAAATATGCAATCCTTCTTGTGGATGGAGTAGTGAAAGATAGTTTCTCTAAACCCCAACAAGTCTTTGATACAAACAATAATGTTGTCGAGTTTTTAGCGAACATAAGAGTGGACAGTGTAATTGTTATCCTGCTTCAATAATTACTGGAGGGCATATGAACACTAAATTTGTAATCATCTTTATTTCACTTTTATTTTTTTCTGCATGCGGCAGTAAAACGTTTTTAGCCACGGATTTAATCAAAGATGAGATATATCGTATTAACATTCGAGATGGTGGCAACGGTGTACTTTACTCAACATCTGATAAAACAATAATTAATAAATTATGGTCGCAATTAAGCAGTGTCTCCTATGTTTCGGGCAGCTCCGCAGAAATTTCAGGCGGATCAACGCTTCGCATCTTTGATAAAAACAATCAAGAAATCGGCAACCTGATACACTATGATACGGTTTATTTAAGGGTAAACGACAAGGAATATAAAGCCGTAAAATCTATAGACCTGAAAAATGTTTATGATGCTCTTATTGCTGAACAGAATAAAGTAAATGAGTGATTGGAATACATTTATAATTCGTTTAGAGTATCTTTACACAGTGTATATAAAAACGGGCAAACAACTACTTATGACGTACTAGTAAAGGCATTTTGAACTGCGGGAAAGTATTTCGGGAGGCTTTTCTCCCCTATCTTTGTATTTTCGGATAACCAAGGGTTCACAAGCTTCTCATATACGGTCAAACTCCCCAACGGAGATGTTTGGACAGCGGTAACCTTACTCCGGGACAGCATGTAACAGAAACTCAATACTCGTATGGCACTCTAGGACCATCTCCTGTCCCAACTGGGAACTGGACCGTATATATTCGGAACAGTGACGGAACATCCGGTTCGTCCTGGATTGCTTGAATGTTACCCCCGCTCTATTGGAGTCGGGGATTCTCTATGTATGTTACTTGAAAGAGTCCTACTTATATTACTAATTATGATAGATGAAAAAACATCCAGATTCCCCCTCTTTCATAGGGCATTCTCGAATTCATGGCGTACTTCCCACCCCCACCTTCACCACATACTGAATGCCTCCATCCTTCCAATCGGCATCAACGCTGTAAACATAAACTCCTTCCTCATCCGGAAGTACTACTTCAAAAGGTGATTTCGTTTCCACTCTTTTATTCTCCTGGTCACTGATTACCTGACGTATTTCAGGAATACTTTCAGGCTCTTTTTCAAATGAAAAAGTAAGGATGGAATGTTTAGGCACAAGGACCGCTTCTTCATCTTGGACTTTAACCCAAGGCGATCCGTACCCTTCTTTTCCTAATCCCCAGTTATATGACACCATTCGTACAGGCACTTCGGTACCTGTCTCTTTTATAAATGCTTTCGGCGGGCCAGGCATGGGTTCTCTATCGAAAAATTTAAAAAAAGCTGCGGCATAGACGGCTGCCCCAAGCAACAAAATCACGACAATTGGTTTCCTCAATGGTTCACCCCCTCCGTACTTTTCCATTATATCCCACACCGTTCTTATAAAAAAACGCCGCCTGCTATTTTTCCGATGATCTCTATTTAACTATTAGAAAAGTTCATCGAAATCATGCAACTTTTACCAGTTCTATTAAGTCTAATTATGTATGCACATACAAATAAGGGGTGTTTAGTTTTGAAAAAGTTCTTATTAGGTCTGGTTTGCGGAGCCGCTTTAACCGCTACCACGGCGGTTTATGCGTCGGAAAGCATCCAAGCGTATCTTTTTCCGGTGAAGTTTGTTATTAACGGTGAAAATAAAACACCGAACGGATCTATAGAAACGCTGAATTACAACGGAAGCGCTTATGTGCCGATTCGTTATCTTGCGGAAAGTATGGATTCTGCCGTTATTTATGACCATCCGTCCAAAACCATTACCATCGATAACCGCTTCACGATTGTGGACGCCAATAATCTTTATTCGAAGGCCGGCTTTATATCGGTTTCCAAAGAAAGTTCTCATTCCAAAATCAGCGGCAAGCTTTATATCGGTCATGGCTCTTGGAATCACAAATTCATTGACGCTATGAAATCGATGAATCCGACCGTCGATTACTCTATAACCCAAGGAAGCGGGAATCTTGTTTTCTGGAATGCCAAGGGGGAAGTCCTGGAGAAAGTGCCTTACCAAATCCCTGATATTTTGAACCAGTCCGAACAGATCGTAAATTTTGAAACGACAAGCCAAAAAGACATCACCGGATATGCCGCTGTTACTTTGGAGCAAACCAACCCGAGTCCCCGTCCTGTTTTTAATTACAAAGAAGAAGCGACGTTCCGGGATAAGGAGGGCAAGGTCACTTTAGGGATTTTAAATATGGTTAAATCCGGAGAGTTTACAGTCGTAAGAGCGGGACTTGGAGCAAACGATGCAAGCGTAACCCCTCAGTCCGTTATTACCGTTACGTTTTTGGATGAGAACGGCAGCAGCCTCGGTTCCGCGAGGACGACACTTGGTGAAAAACCGGATGTGATGTATGCGATTTTGCTGGGAAAAGGTGATTTCACGGCCTATAAAACCGTCAAAGTCGAAGTCAGCGGTTAATTCCATACAGTTGGTGCAAATAAAAAAGCTAACCCCTTTGTAGAAAGGAGTTAGCTTTTTTAATGAAAAACAACGGCTGGGACTACTTAAGCGATCAGAGCGAAGGAGCTTCTTTCCTATTCGCAAAACCCGGCGGTACCGTCTTGAACATTTCGGTGTACGAGGAAGAATTTTCGATTTATCAAAGCCCCTCATAAACGCCCATCGAAAAAAAGTCGTGCACCCGCCTCAGTCGATCTCCTATTCGCTCTTCTCAGTCATTCTCCCTCGTTCTACTCTCCTCATCCCTGCCGCTGTTTTCAGTATGTTCCTGGTGCATAAATCCCCAGCCGCACATATCCGAAAGTACGGTGCCCAGCGTACGCCCGTGTTGTGTCATCGAGTACTCCACTTTCGGCGGAATCTCCTGATAGATCTTGCGGATGATCAGTCCGTCGCGTTCGAGCTCGCGCAGATGATTGGTCAGCATCCCCTGGGTAACGGACGGGAGAAGCTTGCGGAGTTCTCCGAAACGTTTGGTGCCCTGATGAAGCAGAATAAACAAAATTAAAGGCTTCCACTTGCCGCCGATCACCTCCAGCGTCGTCATAATTCCGTCGGTCGTTCCCGGCAGCCGGTCCTTTAGCGGCATTTTATTTCCCCTCCAGTGTCTTTCGTAATCTCTTCCTTTTTCTGCTACTTTACCAAATCAGTCCGATGAATAAAAGCACTTCTCTTTTTCGTACTAAGTCTTATTTTTCGTACCAAGCGTCCTTACTGGAGAGTACCATTAAACAAACTAAGTTCCGTTCAAAATCCTACTTCTCAAAAATAAGATTCTAAACAATAATGGGAGAGTGATCATCCCCCCCCTGAATTTACCAATTTATTTCGAAAGGATGCTCGATCATGAAAATCATGGTGATTACGGCTCATCCCGACTTGACGGCTTCCAGAGTTAACCGCGCTTTTGCCCGCAAAGCTTCTGCCGCCCCCGGCGTCTATGTCCGCGACCTATACCGGGAGTATCCCGAGTGGACCATTGATGTGGAGAAAGAGCAGCATCTGCTCACTCAACACGACCGGATTGTTTTTCAGTTTCCTCTGTACTGGTACAGTTCGCCGCCCCTGCTGAAGAAATGGTTTGACGATGTGTTCACTTACGGCTGGGCATTCGGAACGAACGGCGTCCACTTGGCGGGAAAAGAATTCATGGTCGCCACAACAGTAGGCGGAACCGAGAATCAATACCGCTCGGGAGGCTCAAACTGGCACACGTTAAGCGAATTTATGAAGCCGATTCAGAGCACGGTTCTGAAATGCAACGGTGTTTTTCTCCCGATTTTTGGAGCCTTTCATTTGTCGGATGCGTCCGAAGAGGCACTTCAGGCGGAAGCCGGCCGTTATGTGAAGTACATTGTCAGCCCCCGGGCGGTCCTTGTCGATTAACCCGCAAAAGTAAAGAGAGCCGGTTCAAACGAATGGGTTCTCTTTTCTTTTTGACCTGAATTGGCACAGGCGTAATAACGAACGGTTCCGGTAGAACAACTGCCTTCCAATTTCGCGAAATCGTACGTACGGCCCGGTACTGTACGCCGATTGATCATTAGAAACGGAATACAGGCGATGCTTTGCGCTTGTCCTTGCCTTTTTGAGCATCCTGTTAACCTGCCGAACTTATTGCCGCTTTACTGGTATAAAGTGACAAGTTCGGGGAAATCTACAGACAAGTTTGCGAGAAAGGAGTGAGGCAAGTCCGTGAAGCTGTTCAACTATTTATTTCGCAAAAACAAAACAGCCGCTCCTGTGCCCGTTCAAACCGAATCCGAGCCTGTCACCATCAAGTCCTCCCTTGCCGAAAACGCGCGATATCTCGACCAAGCGCTTTTTCATACCGATGATCTGGTGAAGCTCTCGCTTACGTATCAAAACCAGGCACTGCTGCTCTGCTATCTCGATCCGATGTGCGATGAGGTAAAAATCAGCCGCTTCATTCTCACCCCTCTTGCGGAGTCCGAGGAACAAAATCTGGCCGATGTGCTGACCGCTCCCAGGGTATACGCGCAAACTTCGCTGGACGAAGCCGCCGATACGCTGCTGCGGGGGCAGGCCGTTCTTTTCAAGGAAGGCAGCACGGAGTGCTATTCGATTACGGTCAATGCGGAAGTCAAGCGGACAACGGAAGAGCCCCAGAACGAAAAAACGGTCCGCGGCCCTCATGAAGGCTTTGTCGAAAATATGACGGTTAATCTGCATCTGATCCGCAAACTGATCAAAAACCGCCATCTCGTTATCCGCCGTTATACGCTTGGAAAAGAAAGCCGCACCGAAGTCGCCGTCGCCTATCTGAGTCACGTCGCCAAGCCTGAGCTGATTCAGGAAATCGACCGGCGTCTTCGCACAATTGCGGGGGCCAATATCTTGTCGACCGATCTCATGGAAGAATATATCGAGGACAAGACGATCTCTCCTTTCCCCCAGCTTCTGACGACCGAACGCCCGGACAGGGCCGCCGCCAATTTGCTTGAAGGAAGAGCGGTCCTGCTGTCAAGCGGTTCTCCCAGCGCGTTCGTTATGCCGGTGACCTTCTTTACGTTCTATCAGTCTCCAGACGATTACTACAGCCGTACCCTTAGCGGTTCGTTCATCCGGTTCATCCGGCTGCTGAGCTTCGTCATTGCGATTACACTGCCCGCTTTTTACATCGCGGTCATTACGTATCATTATGAGGTTATTCCCGCTGAACTGCTGTTTCAAATTAAAGGCAGCGTGGAAATGGTGCCTTACCCCCCGCTTCTGGAAGCCATGTTCATGGAGCTGACGCTGGAGCTGCTGCGGGAGGCGGGAATTCGCCTGCCGGGTCCGATCGGACAGACGATCGGCATCGTCGGAGGTCTTGTGATCGGAGACGCGGTCGTACGGGTGGGACTCGTGTCCTATCCGATGATTATCGTCGTCGCCCTTACCGCTATTTCCTCCTTCGTAGTGCCTTCACATGAAATGAGCGCATCCGTACGGCTGCTCCGGTTTGCCGTCATGATTCCGGCGGCTCTGCTTGGCTTTATCGGAATCGTGTTCAGCCTGATTTTCATTCTGATTCATCTGTGCAAGCTGGAATCGTTCGGCACGCCTTATCTGACACCGGCCGCCCCTTTTCGGCTGAAAGGCTGGAAAGATACTTTATTCCGGTTCCCTATGTGGAAAATAGACAAACTCGTCTACACGGCTAAGCCCAACGCGAAAAAGAATACCGGGGATTCAAGGGAGTCTGCAGGAGAATGACACCCAATTCGAATAAAATCAGCCCGAAGCAGATGCTCTTCCTCATTCTCCAGACTCAGATCGGCGTCCAGGTGCTTTACCTGCCCTCCCGGGTGCAGGCGATCGCCAAGGGCGACGCGTGGATGTCGATCCTCCTTGCGGGATTGTTCAGCCAACTGCTCATTCTGATCATGTGGAGCTTGAACAAACGTTTTCCGTCGGCCACCTTGTATGATTTTATGCCTCGTTTGACGGGCAAGGCCGTGGCCGTGTTCATCCAGGTGCTGTATATCGTTTATTTTACGGCCCAGAGCAGTCTCATTCTGATGTTCTTTTATGAGGTAATCCGCGATTGGGTTTTTCCCGAAACGCCAAAATGGCTTATTACCGGGCTCATGGTACTCGTCTGTGTTTATTTGACGCAGGAAAACCTGAAGATCATGGCTCGTTTTTTTCTGCTGGTCAGCTGCGTGTTTCTCATCATGATCTTTATATCCGCGTATGCCTATACGCATTCCAATCTGCTTTACATTTTCCCTATCGGGCAGGCCGGGCTTCTTCCGGTCGTGCGGGCTGCGCATGAAGCGATGAATACGCTCAGCGGCTATGAATGGATTCTTTTTTGCTATCCGTTTGTAGAAGGAACACCCCGGCAAAAACTGGCTGCGGTATCCGCCGCTAACGCTATTTCGACCCTGCTGTATACGTTCCTCGTCTTTACGAGTCTCGTCGTATTCAGTCCTGCCGAGCTCCCCCTGCTGCCTCACCCGGTTCTGTATATGGTAAAGGCACTGACGTTCGCTATCATTGAACGCCCCGACCTTTATTTTCTTTCCGCCTGGATCGTCGTTGTCGCCACTTCCATTATGGCTTATTTATACTTGGCTTCGACCGGCATCGCCCAATTGTTCGGCAGAAGCAGCCACCGCAAGCCGGTACTGTATACGGCCATGTCGCTTATGGCGGCAGCGCTGCTGATCCGGGACCAGAACGTGATGAGGATATTAGGGAAAATCGTCTCGCTGTCGAGCTACGCTTTCCTTGCGGCCATCCCTCTGCTTTTGCTTCTGATCTCGCTTGTTTTCCACATTCGCGAAGGCGGGAGGCGGCTGACTAAATGAACCGCATATACCTGACAGCGGCAAGCCTGCTGACCCTTCTTTTGCTTAGCGGATGCTGGGATCAGCAGCTTCTCAAAAACTCCCGTATCATCCATATCGGAGGATTCGACAAGGGGGAAGACGGCAAGCTTATCTCTACCGTGGCTTTTCCGGACGTTTCCAGCGTAGAAGGGGGGCGCAACGAAACCAACGAAATCCATACGGTCACGAGCAATACGACCCAACATGCCCGCGCCGCGCTCGATCGAGAAATATCGGGGGATTATTCCCCGTCCAAGCTGCTTGTGCTGCTGCTAGGCGAAGAATGGGCCCGCGGCCAGGATATTATGCCTTACATGGATGTGTATTACCGTGATCCGAAAAGTCCCCTGAATGCACGGCTCGCCGTCGTCAAAGGAAGGGCGGAAGACTTAATCAACCTGAAAATGGTCGGGACCAAGCTGATCGGACGCTTTCTGGACCATCTGCTCGAGAATATGGAAGACAGCACCAACGCCCCAAGGGTGAATTTCCAGTCGATCGGTCCTGTCAAACCCGGACAGGATTTTGCCCTTCCCTACGTTTCCCTTCATAATAAAATACCCGTCGTTCAAGGCACGGCCTTGTTTCACCACAACAGAATGACGGCTTCCCTTTCTCCGGAGGAATCTGTTCTCTATCTGCTGCTCGGGGGACATAGAGGGGAAACGGCACGACTCACCCTTCCCGTCGACATAGACCAGGAGCGGGAACGTCAAGTGAGAGCGGAACGTTTTATAACGGTTGATCTCCACAAGGCCTCGCGGAAAATGGATGTGCAGCCGACGGAAAACGGCGGCGTTACGGTTAAGATCCGGCTGAAGATCAACGCGGCGGTCATCGAATATCCTATGGATCAGCTGAACAAAAAAGAGACGATACAGAAACTGAACACGGCTCTTACCAAACTGCTTACGGACCGGGCCAAAGCCATTACGCGCAAAATACAGGAAGCGAATCATGACGGATTTGGAGTCGCCCTCAGACTGATGGCTTTTCATCCCGAAGCATGGAAGAAGATGGACTGGGAAGAAGACTACAAGGAAGTCCGGTTCGAGCCGGATGTCCGGGTGAAAATCGAACGGAAGGGGATCAGGTTCTAGGGACTGGTTCTTCACGAATGAGTCTCATAAAAAAAACCAGGTACTCTTGAAAGAGTCCTGGTTTTTATCGGTTATGCCGTTTCTAACGCTTCTGTATCAGGCCCGGCCCTACACCGTTCCTGCCGCGGCAGCCCGCCTGAAATCGGCCAGGCTCACGCTTGCGCCGCCGTTCAGCCGCGATTCTTCCGCGCCGAACGCCATCAGATGGCTCTGCAGCGAAGCGGAAGCGGATGTCCGGCTTGCGGCAGGGGCGCGGCCGTATTCGCGGACATCTTTCAGGAAGGAGGCGACCATGCGCTCGTCCCCTCCTCCATGACCGTCGCCGGCGATGTTGCAGCGGACCTCGACCGCTTCTCCGGTAGCGAAACGGTGCAGGGTGTACGAGCCGGTGTCCATATCGCCCAGGATCTCGCCGCGGGTCCCCATGATCTGGACCCGTCTGCCGCCGCCCTGGGTAAACCCGGACATCGTGAAGGCCGCTGTAGCCCCGCCGGCAAATTCCAGGTTCACGACCTGGTGATCCACGACATCGTTATCACAGCGGTACACGCACCGTCCGAACGGTCCTTCCTTCAGCGCTTTTACGATGCCTTCCTGCGACAGATCGTGTGTCATGTAACGCGCCCAAGGATGATCCGGCGGCTGAATGTAGAGCTTCAAAGCGGAGAACGGGCACTCCTTCTCGACTTCGCAGCCTTCGATACACCTGTCGGTCGAACCCGCGGGAGCGTTCTCCTTTTTGAAATGAAACAAAGAGCCGAATGAGCTGACGCTCCTGCATTCCCCGCCCATGAGCCAAGAAATAATGTCCAGGTCATGGCACGATTTGGCCAAAATCATGGGACTGGTTTCTTCGGCACGGCGCCAGTTGCCCCGCACATAGCTGTGGGTCATATGGGCGTAGCCCACATTTTCCGTCAGACTGGACGGACGCGACATCGCCGAGCTCTCCGGCATCCAGGTGCTGTTTGATGCCCGACCAGAAAAGGGAATACCGCAGCACGTGGCTGACGACGAGAAGCCGGTTATGGGCTTTGGCCGCCTCCACGAGCTGCACGCACTCCTCCAGCTTGGGGGACATCGGTTTTTCCAGCAGAACGTGGTAACCGAGCTCCAGCGCCTTCATAGCCGGTACGAAATGCATCCGGTCCAGCGTGCTGATAATCATGATATCGGCGATTTTCCCCCGCTCGAATGCCTGCTCCCACGACGAATATACATATTCGGGCTTGATTCCATGTATACGCGAGATGAGCTTCCGCCTGCCTTCATCGGGCTCCGCTACGGATACGATGTTGAGTTCGTGGGGGTATTTCTCCGCATACGGGCCGTAAATGTAACGTCCCCTGCTTCCGGCACCGAGCAGTACCGCTGTTAATGCTGCCACATTACTTCCTCCTCTTGCTTCGGCTTATGTTCCGATTGTACAAGAGAGAGACAACGGTCTAAAGAGATCGTTGGTTACTTTCATATACTTCTGTTGACCTGCGCTCTTGGGTCTTCGTAAGCCTGCGAATCGTTTCCGCAAGTTACTGCTGCGGTATACCGCGAACCGGAACAGCCGTGCTTTATTCCTGGCTGGCTGCCGCTCCTTCTCCCGATCAGCCGCTGTCGCCGCTCGCCCTCCGGCTCCGGTATTCCTGCGGAGTGGATTCGTTCTGCTTTTTGAAAAAACGGATAAAAGCCAGGGCCGAATTGTAGCCCAGCAAAGCGGCGATTTCTCCTACCCGCAGCGGGCTGCCCAGCAGCAGCTCCTTGGCTTTCAAATTCCGGTAATCGTTAATATAATCGGACAGTCCGATTCCCGTCATCTGTTTATAAAGCCGGGACAAGTACGACGGATTGAGGCCCACGTGGTCGGCAATGGCGTTCAGCGAGATATCCTTCGCGAGATTGTCTTCTATATAGGTGTGAACCCGGTGGACAAGCTCGTCCGGAAAATGGGCCGCCTGCTTCCCGTTCCAGTCAAAGATAAGCTCCGCCGTCTGCAAAAAATACGCTTTAAGCGCGGCGACCGACAGATCCGCCTCACAATGGAACAGGATCGACAGGTCGTGGCTGCTGTTCAGATGCGCCTTCAGTTCGTCATTTTTATTCACATAGGCCAGGAAAACGGCCGAAAGCGAGTGATACACTTCCTTTTTCCGCTCAAACGGCCAGTCCTCGCTTTCCCACAGATTGCAGATCTCCTTGTATACGTTAAAAAACTCGCAGCGATGGCCGTTCTCCAGGCATTTCCCGAGCAGTTGTACGCGGGCGGCCGTAAAAAACTCGCTTCTCTTCTGCGTCTGGCCGGTGTCTCCGTGATTTTCGGGAACGGGTTCCGTCAGAATGATTTCATTTCCGAGGCCCGCTCCGAACAAAAAGGTATATTTCAGCTCATGAAATTTGTCGGCGGCATCCGACCACGAAACCGGATTTTTGCCTACCACAAAAGAAAGCGGCAGCTTCAACAGATTTTTGCAGGCCCGCTGGATCGTTTCAAGGGCGTTTCCCGTGAAATGCCGCGTCTTTTCCCAGCCGGCACGGGAAATATCCGTCTCAGAGTACGAGGTTCCTCCCGGCTGGATAAACCAGGCGATTTTCACCTGGTCGTACACATAGGTATACACGCGTGCGCCCGGCGACAAAATTTCTTCGGCGATATTTTGTACGGCATACACGAAAAGCGCTTTATCCGGCGGCGTCAGCATATCTCTCCACACGTCCACTCTTCCCAGAAGCAGTAAAACCGGCTCTCTCCCCAGAAGGGGAATGCCGATCTCCCGGAAATGACGGTCAAGCTGCTCCGCATCCGGCCTTTTTCCCTGAAGCAGGCTGTTCATATATTCTTTCTGCAGGGAAGGAAGTGCCCTCTTCATGCTCTCCTCGGCGCGTTCAAACATTTCTTCGCGCGCTTTTTCCTCGTCGAGTTTGCCGATCGCCCTCGTTACGGCGGCGATGATTTTCTCATCGCTTTCTATTTTCAGGAGATAATCGAAGCCTCCGTATTTGACCGCATTCTGCACATATTGGAAATCGTTATAACCGGTCAGAAAGATCACTTTGCACGAGGGCCAGTTATTTTTGATTTCACGGAGCAGACCGATGCCCTCCAGCGCCGGCATTTTGATATCCGAGATGACGACATCGATCCGCATGTTCTTCAATAACTCCAGCGCTTCTTCTCCGGAAAATGCGGTATGAATTTCCAGGGATAGCTGCGGGGTTTCCTCGAAAAGCTCTTTCAGTCCCTCCACGATAATCGGAATATCGTCTACAATCAGCAACCGGTACATCCTGTCCCCTCCTCTAGCTGTTTCCGATGTGAATGCCTGCCTTCAGACCTCCCAGCTCCGACCTGTCCACGGTAATTCCGTATCCGGCCCCGTAGCGGAGCTGTATCCTGCGGTGCACGTTCACGAGTCCCGTCGTCTCTTCAAGCTCGCGGCCTCCGTCCGCCAGACGCTTGCGGAGTTTATCAAGCTCTTCGTCCGTCAAGGTCGTGCCGTTATCTTCCACATAGATGACGATTCCCTTCGCGTCTCTCCGGCTCCAGATCCGGAGCATGCCGGCGCCCGGCGTGCTTCCGAGCGCATGTTTGTAAGCGTTCTCTATTATAGGCTGAAGAATCAGCCGGGGAACGCGCGTGTCAAACTCCTCCACTTCGAACACCGCTCCAATGCGGTCTCCGTAGCATACTTTCTGCATATCCACGTAGGTACGCGAATGATTGATTTCAAGCGAAAGCGGGATCTCGTCCTCGTCGTTTCGGGTAATAAAATGAAAATAATCCCCGATATACAAGCAGAACTGGTACGCTTTCTCCTTATGTTCCGACTTAATCAGACGGCACAGGACAAAAAAGCAGTTGTACAAAAAGTGCGGGTTAATCTGGGATTGCAGCCGTTTCAGTTCCGAGCGCTGGCTGCGGATTTGCTGCTCGTAATTTTGCTCGATCAGTTCCCTCAGCGAATGGATCGTCTGATTGAACGCATGGTACAAATACCCGAATTCGTCGTTGCCCCGATCAACCGGAATGAGCTCCAGCCGGTTCTGCTGAACTCGTCTGAATGACTGCACGAGCTTGAACAGCGGCCGGTATATTAGCCGGAACAGGAAGAACGAGAAGAACAAGACGACCGCTACCGCCAGAACGCACGCCCATCTGAACCATACCCGGTAAGTCTGGATAGGTCCGAGCAGGGTATTCTCGGGAATGCAGTCTGACCGAATACGAGTTCCACAGCGTGGAGTAGTTGTAAACCGCCAAATAGCGGTCACTGCCGACCGTAATCGTCTCGTACCCCTGTTTCTTTCCTTCCGCGCTTTTTTCCGTGATAAAAGCCTTCGCCGTCGTCAGCAGCCCCGGATCTTCACCGCTCTGAAAAATCCATCCGCGGTCCGTGTTGATCAGCAGCGTTTCCCCGCCGAAGGAGCCGCTGATCTGCGCCAGCGACTGTCTGATTTTGGCCGTCGACAGCTCGACGCCGACAACGTACAACGGCTCCCGGGCCGAGTTCGAGGGCACCTGCATGCTCAGGAACAACCGGTCGTTCCAGAACACGAAAGGCTCGTCGGGCCGTTTGTTCCGCAGTTGAAGCGCTTCATATTCTTCCAAATCCACGAAGGTATCGTACTTCACGCTTAGCAGTGTCCGCTGGATGAGCGGCACATACGCTTTCACTTCCTGAATAAACGCGCTGGAATCTTTGGTCAGGTTCAAACGCTTCTGAATGCCCAAAATTTTTTGGGACCGGTCGTAGTCCGACAGTTCATTGCCCATCGCGGCGATTTCCTGCAGATCGCTGTCCGTTACGTAATTCGGCAGAAACCGGTTGATCCGGTCCGCCTCCTTGTCCAGGGAATCCAGGTAATACCGGGTCGTGTTCAGGATGGATTGGGACCTTTCCTCGCGGATGCTCTCCGACCCTTTTTCGTTAATCAGCCAGGTAATGGCCATGATCGGAAGCAGGGCGGCCATAAATACCGCCATAATTTTTTTGAAAATGGAGGAGTCCTGCAGGCTGAAATTGAGTTTCATGAATACCGCTCCCCTTACGCTCGAATGCCCGTCCCGTTATTCTTTGACACTCCCCATGACAATTCCTTTAATGAAGAAACGCTGAAGGAACGGATACACCAGAAGAACGGGAAAAGCGGCGACAAAAATCTGGGCGGCTTTGCTGGTGCGGTCCGACAGTTTGACGAGCAGCTCGGCGTCCTGCGCTTTGATAAACCGGAAATCCATATTGATGATAATGGTCTGGAGGAAAGTCTGCAGCGGATATTTATCGGGATGATTCATCAGAATCATGCCGTCGAACCAGCTGTTCCAATGCCCGACCACCGTAAACAAACCCGTCGTCGCCAATGCGGGAAGAGAAAGCGGAGCATAGATCTTCCACAAGGTCGCAAAATGGCCGGCCCCGTCGATCCGGGCCGATTCTTCAAGCTCTTTCGGAAGACTCCGGTAAAAATTCAGCAGGAGAATCACGTTGAAGACGGGCAGCGCTCCCGGAAGAACGAGCGCCCAGACCGTATCGATCAGGCCGAGCGTTTTGATCGTCATGTACCACGGAATAAGACCTCCGCTGAACAGGATCGTAAACACGAAAATCCACACGTAAAAGGTCCGCATACGGAATACACGGGGATCTTTCGACAACGGATACGCCGTAAGGATCGTCAGAAACATGCTGATCGCCGTTCCCAGCACGACTCGCTGGACGGATATCCAGAAGGCACGCAAGTATTCCGGCTTGCCGAATACGTTGTCGTAAGCGGCCGTCGTAAAATCGACGGGCCAAAGCAGTACCTTCCCGGCGGAGGCGGCCGCTCCCGAGCTGAGCGAGATGGCCAGGATGTGAATGATGGGCATGAGGCACGCGAAAGAAATGAGGGCGAGGAACACGGCGTTGCCGATCAGAAACAGTCTCCTGCCCATGGTCAAGTTGTGGCGCAAGGCAATCCCTCCTCAGAAAATCCGGTAATTGGCGAAGCGGTAAGCAAGCAGATACGAGATGGAAATCAGGAAAAACGAAACGACCGACTTCAAGAGTCCGACCGCCGTAGCGAAACCGAACTGTGATTGCTGCACCCCCATACGGAAGACGAACGTGTCGATAATGTCCGCGCTTTCATAAACCTGCGGGCTGTACAGATTGAAAATCTGATCGAATCCGGCATTGAGCACATTGCCGATATTCAGCGTAAGCATGAGCACGATAATCGGCATCATGCCCGGAAGGGTGATGTAGAGGGTCTGTTTCCAGCGTCCCGCCCCATCCATCTCCGCAGCCTCATAAAGCGACGGATTGATGCCCGTAAGGGCGGCCAGGTATACGATGGTGCCGAAGCCGAATTCCTTCCATACGTCCGAAATGACCATGACATAAGGAAACCAGGCGTTATCCCCCAGAAAAAAAACGGGCTCCATTCCGAAGACGCCAAGGAGCTGGTTGACGATCCCCGACGACGGCGAAAGCACGTCGATGAGAATGCCGCTGAGCAGCACCCAGGACATAAAATGCGGCAGATAGACGAGCGTCTGAAACGTCCGTTTGATCCACTGCCTGCTCAATTCGTTCAGCAGAATGGCAATCGTAATGGGCACGATTAAACCCGCCGCGATTTTCATCGTCGCTATAAACAGGGTGTTGAAAAATATTTGTCCGATATCCGGATAGTCCATCAGGAAACGGAAATTTTTCAGTCCTACGAACGGTGAACCGAATAACCCCTTGGACGGGATATATTTCTGAAAAGCCATCATAATTCCCGCCATCGGGATATAGCTGAATATAATTACAATAATCAAACCCGGCACTACCATCAGATGAAGAGGCCATTCCCGCCTCAAAGTCCGAAACCGCGTATGCATACCCTCACCTGCCTTGTCAGCTTCATATAGATAGAAAAAGAGGGATCGTATCCTTTCCGATCCCCCTCCAAGGATTTTGACTGAATTCGCCCGCATCGGGCGGCTTCCGCCCTATTTGTTTTTGCCGTACCAATCGTTGACTTCTTTCGTGATCTCGTTGCCGCCCATGTTTTTCCAGTCCGCGACAAACTTGTCGAATTCATCGACAGACACCTGGTTCATGATAATTTTAACGAACACTTCATCCCGCTTTTTGTTCAAAATCGCCCCTTTTTCCACCATGGTCGGCGTCGGCGCTCCGTAAAACTTGTTCTGTTCGAACTGATTGTTCTTCTTCATGTCCGGGTACAGCGAGACGGCGCCCTTCGGACCGGAAATCAAGTATTCCCACCACATGCTCGTATCGCCGCTGACGTATTTCATCGCGCGACCGTAACGGGTCTTCTGATCCTTCGTCTTCAGTTTGCTTTCGTCTTTGTTCGCGATCGCGTCGGGAAGCACGTCACCGTTGTCATTGGTTTGATTATTGACGAAAATCGGGTTCAGCAGCCAATAGTTGCTCGACTTCTCCACTTTATCCTTGCCGAACTCGTATACCTTGCTCTCTTCGCTCTGGCTGTTGTTCACGACGATCCAGTGGTTAAGCAGCTTGATGACCGCCTCCGGATGTTTCGCCTTCTTGGACACGACATAGTACTTATCCACACCCAGCCCGATTTGAGACTTGGCGGGTTTTCCGTCCGAAGACGGAAGCGGGAATACGCCCCACTCCTGCACGACTTTGCCGTCCTTGACCGCTCCGCTTGCCAGCTGGGCCGGCATCCATTCCGCGCCGTACGCCATGCCGATACTGTCGTTGTACAGCATCTCGGAAGCTTTCGTCGCATCCTTGACCGCGAATTCCGGATCAATCACACCTTTCTTGTACAGATCCTGGAGACCGCGCAGCGCTTCCTTCATTTGGGGCTGAATGTCTCCAAACTGAAGCTTGCCGGTGCCGTCATCCAGCCACTGATTCGTGTAGGCGTGATATCCGTTCAGAAAACCCGTGACGCCGAGAGCTCCGTCGAACAGGTTTTTGTTGAACGCCAAACCGTAGGCTTTGCCTGTTCCTCCGGGGTCCTTCGTCTTAAAAGCCTCCGCGATTTTGGCGACATCTTCCATCGTTTTCGGTTCGGGCAGGTTCAATTTCTTCAGCCAGTCCGTCCGCACCCACAAAAACTGGGCGTAAAAAGGATTCGAAGTCGAAGGAATGGCCATTAGCTTGCCGTCGAACGTGGCCGACTTCATCTGAAGACCTCCGTCCATGGTCATCATTTTTTTCGTGTTTTCGGTAGCGACCTTGTCGTATACGGACGTCAAGTCCATAATCATGTCGGCTTCGATAAGCTGCTGAAGCTGAGCCGCATCGACGGGAAAGAAGTCCGGTATATCGTTTGTGGCGATGGACATTTTCAGCTTTTCCGCGAACTGGCTTCCGTCCGCCACCCATTTGTTCGTGATTTTGACTCCGGTTTCTTTCTCGTACGCATCGTAAACCGCGTTTTTGTCGAAGGTTTCACCCGGATCGAATTTCAAATACGGATCGCTGGCCCGTACCGTCGATACTTCCATGACCCCGCCCGTATCCGGCGCCGACGCTTCTTCGGGTGCCGTGCCGCTGCACGCCGTAACCGTTAACATGGCCGCGATGACGGCGGCCGGAAGCAGCCCTTTATGTCTGTTTTTTCTGCTCAATGCAATCCCCTCCTGGGTGTACTGTTCCTGATCGGGCCGCTGTGACCGGCCTTTCGTTTCTTGCGTAGCTTAAGTATAAGAAACGTGCTGCCGGGCTGCCATATACTCCTTTTTACATTCGTATACACCTCTTGACTGACCTTTGTTCAATAACACGGCGTACCCGAGCGGCATTTCCGCGGCAAACGGCGCTCCGGTCCTCCCGCATCTTTGCTTCCCGCTCCTACGTTGTGTGAACTAACCCAGTTTTTGATATTGTAGAACCGGGGCGAATAACTTAGAATGATGAAGGAACTATACGTTCGAAGGGAATCAGAAAATGTCGATAAAACGATTATCCGCGCTCTTTTTAGCTGTTATTATGGCCATCCTGCTCATCAATGACAGTGTCTTTTATTATTCCACCAAAAAATCGCTGACGGCCAATATGGAAACGGAGTTGTTTTCTCTTTCCCAGCAAATTCAGTTAAGCATTGACCACGTGGAATACTCGTCTCAGACCCGGGACAAGCTATTGTCCGATTCGTTAAGGCAAGTAGCCCTCGGCGTCAAAGCCGCTCTTCCTCCCCGTTACCAGGATATCGACAACAGCATGCTGGCGGAGCTCAGAGTCAAATATAACGTAAGCAACCTCACCTTGTTCGCCCAGATCGGAGACGAGATCGTCAGTGTCCGTTCCTCGGACCCCAAGGAAATTAACCTGAACGCGAAATACTGGGGCAATTACCGGATTGCGCTGGAACAATTGTTCAGACTGGAACCGGTTACCGTATCCGAAGGCACCACCCTCGCGAGCTTCTGGGCGGGTAAAATATCAGGTTCCGCCTCCAATCCCGATTCCAAAAGAAACAAATTCGGCTTCTATTACGACGGTACGACCGACTACGTCATTAACCCGACGATGAACAGCACGCTTATCGAACGGTTCGATCAGAACGACGGTTCGGAATTTATCGTCGCCGAGACGTTGAAAAATAACAAAAACCTGCTTGAAATAACCGGGTTCAATCCCCGCACCTTCTCCAAACCGGATGACGATCCCAGCTTTTATACGATGACGAACGGTTCCAAAAACATCCGGTATTCCGAGCGCAAAATTTTGTTCGGCCAGTACAACAACAAATCGCCGGAGGACGCTGACCTGATCGAACAGGCCGTCAAACTGGAGAAGCCGCTCTTCTTTCCTGCGAAAATCAACGGTAAAAGCGTGCTGAAAATTTTTTATCCGGTTAAAAGCGAGCGGGTCCAGTTCCCCTACGTGATCGGTCTCGTCAATGACATGGAATATATACACAGCTCTCTAAACAAGCAATTGCTTAACTTTTTCCTCGTCATCGTCTCGGTTTCGATTGCCAGCCTGATTATGGTCTATTTTATTTACAAAGGGGTTAACCGCACGAAAGACGCCGTTGCCCAGACGATTCAAGAAAATTATACGGACGAAATGAACAGTCTGATGGTCGCGATCAAAGGTCAAAATCACGATTTCACGAACCATCTGACGACAATCAGCTGCATGGTCCAGTTGAAAAAATTCGAAGAAACCAAGAAATATATCCAAGAACTCGTGGAAGAAACCAGACTCGTCAACAGCATTGTCCATGTCGGGCATCCCGCTCTCGCTTCCCTGATCAGCTCCAAGATTACGCAGTCGCAGCTTCGGAAAATCCATTTTACTTATGAGCTCGATTTGGCGGACGATCTCACAAGCATTTCCGGACTGAAATCCGTCGATCTCGTGAAAATTTTGGGCAATCTGATCGACAACGCTTTCGACGAAGTTAGCGGAATGGACGTGGAGCAGCGAAACGTCCACCTGCTCGGGTATACGGAAGAGAACACGCTCGTCTTCAAGCTTTCCAACCAGATCGGCAAAAGCTTGTCCGAGAAGGATCTCGAGGCCATGTTCACAAGCGGCTACTCCACGAAAAAAGACGGCGTTCACAAAGGCCTTGGTCTCGCCATCGTCAATCAGCTCGTTCAGCGGTACAAAGGAACGGTTTCCGCTGAAGTTTCCGGAGCGGAAATCATCCAATTTACCGTGGTTCTTCCGATCTATTCCTGATCCCGCAAGGGTGATGAGAAGAGGCGGACACTTGAGATTCCCACATTCAGCCAAAAAAGAAACTCGGCCCGCTTTCGGCAGGCCGAGTTTTTTCGCTTTAACGGTTCAATTCGTGAAGGGCGGCTTCATACTTGCGCATCCGTTCGCGATCTTTGGATGTCGGTTCCTTGATGCGGGTCATGTCCATGTTATCGTGAACATCGGCCAGTTTGACTTCCCGTGCCAGGGGATTTTGCTTCGCTCTTCTCACAAAATCCAGGTAGTCCTCTCCCGGCTCCCGGCTTAAAGCGGTTACCGCTTCCACGATGTCCCGCGCGAATCCTTCACGCAGCAAGTCTTCGGCCGTTACCTCCGAATCTTCCAGAACGTCATGAAGGACAGCCACGATGCGCGCATCGGCAGTCCCGACGTTCTGCATAACCCGGAGCGGATGCAAAATGTACGGCTGGCCGGCTTTGTCGGTTTGACCGGAATGGGCCCGGGCAGCTATAATAATCGCTTTTTCCAAGGTGCTCATGCTTTGCCTCCTCCCTGATCCTGCGTCGTTAATCCAAATTATACCACGCCTCTTCCTTAATCACACGGCAGCCGCTTACGGTCGAAGGACGTTCCTCTGCAATCTTTTTTGCAAGTTTCATGATGCGGCGCGGAGTGCGCAGCCTGAGTTCCAGTACTCCATTTCGTTCTTTTTAAGGCAGGGTTTGTCCCGCTACGGTGGCTTTGATCATTTGAATAAACCTCTTCGCCGGGGGCGAGAGAACCTCACCTGCACGCGTACATACCGCGATGGTATTTTTGAGCCGGATGTCCTTCACGTATACCCGGGCTAACTCGCCGCGTTTCACATGATCCCGTACGACCAACGACGAAATAAAGTTCGTCCCGTACCCGGCCATCACCGCGCTTATCGTTTCATTCAGGCCGTTAAACTGCAGGGCAATCCGGGGCGGGCTCACGTTATGCACCCTGCATAAGGAAAAGAGCCATTCCCGGGTCGAGCTTCCCTCTTCCCTCATAATAAAGGGCTCTTTCACCATGTCGGCCAGTGAGATATGCTCGTTGGCATATTTATGACCGGCAGGCACGACGAACCACAGCTCGTCCTCGAAAAGCTCTTCCCAATGAATACCCGGCTGCCTTTCACCCGCTCCCCCGTAAAAGGCAATTTCCGCTTCGTAATTGAGCAGGCTATCGAAAGCGCCCCGGGAATTCGTCGTGGTGATGAAAAAATCCGCGTCTTCATGGTCCCGCTTGAACTTGGCGACCCAGGCCGGAAGGAGAAAATTGGCCGGCAGGTAGGTCGATACGAGGCGAACCGTTCCGTTTCTTCCCGACGTATAACCGTCAACGAAAGCTTCCATCTCCGCTTCAAGGGCAAACAGCTTTCTGGCGTAATCCAACAGCTTCCGCCCGGCATCGGTTAAAGAAATTCCTCTTCCCCGGGCCATAAAAAGCCTCATCCCGATTTCGTTCTCAAACCGCTTGATCTGGGAAGTGACGCATACCGTAAGTGACTCCCTCCCGCGAAGCATCCGGGCTCACCCCGCCGGTCAGGAACATCTGGCCGGGGCAGGGCGGGCCTTTCTTGTCCGCACAACTCGGCTAGGCGCGTCCGTAACATTTTTGATAGCGCAGCATTTTCCGGTAGATGCCCTTATTCTTCAATGTTTTAAATCCGTAAATTTTGGGCCGGGGATTCGCTTCCAAAATCCAGGGATGCAGACTAGAGTCCAACCCGACGTCCAGCCCCACTTCTTTAATCCGCGGAAACGTTTTATTGAGATGCCGGGCCGCCCGGAGTCCTAAATTCCGCAGAGATGCCTTGTACCGCTTCGTGTCCGCCCTATGACCTCTCAGGAGAACCTCAACCGGTTTCGAAGAACCGCCCCTGCATACATTCGTAACGATTTTCCGGGGATGCCCGGTGCGGCCGATCATACCCGTCGTTTCCCAGTTCCCCCTCGGATTTTTCTGGACCATGATTCTCAAATCGAAGAGCCGCCCTTTGTGGCGGAGGAGACGAATCCCCTGCTGGATCACGTACGGGGATTTTTTAGTACGGCTCCGGAGAGCCTTTTCCATGCTTGCGAAATCCCTGAACCTTTTCACAACGGTATGAAGCTGAAACTTGTAACCGTCCGCTTCGCGCTCTACCCGGATAACGCCGCTGCCTCCCGTGCCGCTGTTCGGTTTTACATACACCATTTTGTACGTGCCCAGCATCGCTTTTAATGTGCTTTTCCTGTAAAGCCGGGTTTCGGGAACATTCCGTCTGATTTTTCCGTGCTTCAGCAAACAATCGGATACGTTCTGTTTGGTCGCATAGCCTCCCAAATCCATTCATCCTCTCTTTAAGTATGGCGCTAGTCTATGAATATGTGATGTTTGCGTCCGTGCTTGTGCTCATACCCAATCGTGCTTTTCATGCTTTAGCCGATTCCTTCGGAAATGAGCTGATTTCCCGCTTCCCAAGCCACAATCCGCTGATTAACGGCTGTAAAAAAAGTGTAATCCAACATAGATCGATACTCGGTTAAAGAACAACGCGGAATCCCTCCCTATAGCGGAAGGGAACACGACGAAGAAACCTTACATTGTCCTGTAAAAATGAGGTATACTGATCTGGCAATACTTAGCCTGAGGAGACTGTTGGCATGAAACCCTTTAACGATAAATGGTTGTTTGAAATAGCTTACGAGAATGCGCCGTTCGCTATGGGCGTTTATTCGCTGACGGAAGACCGCTGGTTGCGGGTCAACCCTTCCTTTTGCCGAATGCTCGGGTATACGGAGGACGAGCTGGTAGAACTCTCCGACAGGCAGATCACTTATCCGGAAGATATCGTGCTATCTCCTGCGCCTCTTCCTTCTCTTTCTTCCATTGAAAAAAGATATGTCACTAAAAACGGCGGAATTGTCTGGGCTGCCGTCGGCCTCTCCCCGCTTTCTCCGGACTCCGGGGAACCTCCCGTTCTTCTGGTTCAGGCCGCGGATCTGACGGCGCAAAAAATGCGGGAAGAGCGGCTTCTCGACAGTGAACGCCAGTACCGGCTCATCACGGAAGTTTCGCTGGACTGGATTTCCAGGCATGAGCCGGACGAGATGGCAACTATGACCTACTCGTCTCCGAGCTGCAAAGCCATTTTCGGCTATGAGCCGGAAGAAATGGTCGGACAGGCAGCAATTCCGCTCGTTCACCCCGATGATCTGGATAGGGTTCTTCTCTTTCTGGAACAGAACCGCCATACGGAGGGCGACAAAGTAACGTTCCGGTTCCGATGCAAAAACGGCGATTATGTCTGGCTGGAATCGACCACACGCTATACGTACGATAAAGACGGGAATGTGAATGAGATCATTTCCATCTCCCGCGATATTACCGAACGCAAGAAAGCGGACCAGCAGCTTCAGGAAAGCGAGCAGCGCTACAAATCGTTGTTCGATCACAATCCGGCTGCGGTTTATTCGATGAATCTCGACGGCGATTATAAGACCGCCAATAAAAACCTGCAGCAAATTACCGGGTACACGCTGGAAGAGCTCATAGGGATGTACTGGGGACCGATCGTCGCTCCCAAAGATCTGCCCAAAACGCTTTACCACTTCGAGCTCGCCAAGCAGGGTTTTCCCCAAAGCTATGACTTGACCATCATCCATAAAGACGGGCATCCCGTCGAAATCAATTCGACCAACATTCCGATCATCGTTGATAACGAAGTCGTCGGCGTCTACGGCATTACGATCGATATTACGGAACGTCAGAGATATCTCGCCCAGATCGAAAAACTTAGCAGCGAGTATACGCTTATACTCAACTCCGTGACGGAAGGCATCTTCGGAGTCGACTCCTCCGGCAACGCGATGTTCATTAATCCGGCCGGCGCGGATATGCTGGGGTTTGTCCCCGAGGAACTCATCGGCAAGCCGTATCTCGGGATGCTGCAAAATGCGTTCGGCAGCCCCGCCCAGCAATCCGAGGACGAGCAGATCATTTACCGAGCGATCCGGGAGGGACACGCGTACCGTAACAAGGAAGCCGTGTTCTGGCGCAAAGACGGGTCGAGTTTTCTCGCCGATTATCACGTCACGCCTTTAATCGATAACGGGGAGCTTCGCGGCGCTGTTGTCGTATTCAAAGATATTACGGGCGAGAAAGAAATCATCCGGGCCAAGGAATTCGCGGAAAAAGCCGATCAGGCCAAGTCGGAGTTTCTGGCCATTATGAGCCATGAGATCCGGACGCCGATGAACGGGATTATCGGGATGGCGGATCTCCTGGCGGAAACGGAGCTGTCCGAGGAACAGCGAAGCTATGCCGACATCATTTTGCAGAGCAGTTACGCTCTGCTGCGGATCTTGAACGAAATCCTGGATTTCAGCAAAATCGAAGCCGGAAAAATGGTCGTCAATCACGAGCCTTTCGATGTCCGTTCTGTTATGGAGCATGTCGTTGAGCTGTTTCAGCCGAAAGCAGCGGAGCGCGGTATCCGTTTGACGTCCGAGCTCGACGACAGCATTCCTCCGACACTTATCGGGGACGAAGGCATTCTGCGCCAGATTATCGTCAATCTGGTCGGGAATGCGATCAAGTTTACGGAGAAGGACGGCCACGTTTCCCTTGCGGCCAAGCTCGATCAAACACCCGGACGCAGTGATGCCGTGCTGCAATTTTTCGTCCGGGATACGGGGATCGGTATTCCCGCCGACAAGCAGAGCCAGCTGTTCCAGTCGTTCTCGCAGCTTCACCCGACGATTAACCGCAAATACGGCGGTACGGGTCTCGGCCTTGCCATCTGCAAGAAGCTGGTCGAGCTGCTGGGCGGTGCGATCGGCGTCGACAGCCAGGTTAACGTAGGCTCCACGTTCCATTTCGTGCTGCCCTTCGAACTGCCGGGCGAAACGCCTTCAGCGGATACTCTCGCGGAACACGCGCAGCGCCGTACGCCTGCACCGGCTCTTGTGAGCGGCAGAGAAAACGGCGCCTCTCCTTCGCCGAAGTTCGGTCCGATGAAGCTGCTCGTTACCGACGATAATTCCGTTAACCGCCTGCTGCTCCTTACTCTGCTCAGGAAGCTCGGATATGAAGCCGACTACGCGGAGAACGGCGCGGAAGCGCTGCATGCGGTCCGGACTACCACCTATGATATAGTGTTTATGGACCTTCAGATGCCCGAGCTCGACGGCTTCGAAACGACCGCGGCCATCCGCAGGTTGAAGGGCGACGCAGCTCGTCCGGCGATCGTGGCGGTGACCGCTTTTGCCCAGAAGGAAGATATGGAGATGTGCCTCGCTTCCGGGATGAACGATTTCATTAGCAAGCCGGTATTTGCTCCGGAAGTTGAACGCGTCCTGAAAAAATGGTCGCCGCACGAGCTTTATCAGCCCCAACAAGAGAAAGATTAAATCTGTTTGATGATAATAATGAACATCTTCGCTCCGGCGGAGGTGTTTTTTATTTATAGGCAATCGGCCGGTTGAATAGATGCCTCACATCCGGGACAGATGGTCGTGTTGACAAGTGAATGCTCGACGCATATACTAAAAGTATAACAATTAAGTTAACTTAACAATTAAGGTGATGACATGTACGAACGCTTATATCAGACCGTAAAGGAGATCAACGAGGCCGAATACACGGCCAACCTGCTCCTCTTACAAGAGTACAACGAGCTTCTGCAGGCAGATCTGACCTCCAAGCAAGCGGTCGTTCTGGAACACATTCACAAACACAAGCGTTTGACGGTCAAAGAATTAGCGGATTTAATGCTTATCACTTCCAGCGCGGTTAGTCAGCTCATCGGCAAACTCGACAAGGAAGGTTACCTGAAGAGAGAAATTAACCCGAACAATCGCCGGGAAATTCTCGTTGAGCTCGATCAAGCCGGATGGGATTATTTCGAACGTCAGGAGAAGGTCGAGAAGAGCATCGCGGAACGCTTTTATTCCAAACTGGATCCGGAGGAATTAAGCGCCCTGCGCAAAATCACGTTCAAGCTTCTGAAAATTATCGAAGCCGAAATAAGGTGACGTCCCGCGTCCCTTTCCGCCAAATATGTTAGGTCACTTAATTGTTGCGTTAGCTTAATTCTTTTATAAATAGATTAATTGGAGGGATTCCCATGCAAAACAAACAAAAAGAGCTTCAAGAACTGTTTTCGGTCATGTCGGAGAAAGGAATTTTCAACGGAGCGTTTTTGGCGGCGGAAAATGGGGAAATCGTCTTTGAAGGCGCGTATGGGCTCGCGGATAGAGAGAGCGGCCGCCCCGTTACCGTTCATTCCGTTTTCGAACTTGCTTCCGTTTCCAAAACTTTTACGGCCATGGGTACGCTTATACTCGCCGAACAAGGTAAACTTTCACTGAACGATCCCGTGGAGCGTTGGATTCCGGACTTCTGTTATAAGGGGATCACAGTGAGGGACCTTCTGCGGCACACCTCCGGCCTGCCCGATTATACCCCCCTTTTCATCAAAGACTGGGACCGCTCTAAAATCGCCACGAATTGGGATGTTCTGGAATATTTCAATGTCCATCAGCCTCCGCTGCAATTTCAGCCCGGTGAGAACTGGGAATACACCAATACCGGGTACGTCTTACTGGCCCTGCTGATCGAAAAGATTTCGGGTCTCTCCTTTGCCGAATATATGAGTGAAACGCTGTTCAAACCTCTCGGCATGCATTCCACACGGATTCATAACCGGCGCCGTTCCGGAAATGTGCCGGAGGATTTTGCTTTCGGGTACGTATATTCCTTCGAAACGCGCAGCTATCACCTCCCGGACGAACAGCCTGCGACCGATTTTGTCGTATACCTGGACGGAATCCAGGGAGACGGGACCGTAAACTCCACGCTGCACGATCTATTGATTTGGGACCAAGCGCTGTATACGGAGAAACTTGTCAGCAAAAAGACGCTGGACGAAGCCTTCACTTCCGGAAAACTACCCGATAACGAGCCTTATTCGTACGGATACGGCTGGATCGTGGAACAGAAAGAGCATTTCGGAAAAATCGTTTCCCACAGCGGCGGCTGGCCCGGCTACAGCACGAATCTGGCCCGTTACACGGATCACGGAAGAACGACGATTTATTTGGCCAACGCGGATCGTCAGACTGGACATTCAGCAGCGGATTCTGAGCGAGGCGGAAAACATCCTTTTCGGCCTCCCCCACTCCATCCCTGAAGTCCCGGCCGAACTGAAACCCGTGAACATCGACAAAACCGTCTATCCGCTGTACCGGGGCGTATACAAGATGGATTTGGGACTCGATCTCAGCGTGACGTCGTGCCCCGAGCAAGATCAGTTATTCATCCAGCTGAGCGGGCAGCCTCAATACGAAATTTTACCGCTGTCCGAAACGCGTTTCTTTGTCAGGGAGCTTCAAATCGAAATTGAATTTGCGGCCGAAGAAGCGGGCAAACCCGCAGACGGGCTTACGCTGTTTCAATACGGCGAACACCGGGGCGTACGGGCCAAGTAACGGAGGCCGCCTGTCAAGCTGGTTTTCCGTATCACGCGGAGCTCCCGGCACGCGGTCGTCGGCATCACTTGACGGTGTTCAAACATGCACGCACCACATGTCAAGCTTATGCGGTACGTCGAGCGGGCGCTGCAAAGACGCCAAAAGGATTCCCCTGCACGTATGGTGCGGAGGAATCCTTTTTTTATGGGGAACGGTTTCTATTATATCGTCTTCTTATGGATATTCGGCGTCATACGGTTCCGTTTGCATGCCTTCTAACCGGAATCTTTCAATTCTCAGCGGCCTTTTTAGTTGATGCTCATTAACGTTCATTTGTTTATACTCCGATAAAATGAGCTGAAACAGACGTTCAATTAAATGGCAATCTCCGAGCGCGTCATGTCTTTTATAAGCCGAGGCATCCATTTCGTAATGGCCGATCAGCCTAACCGTTGATACAATTCCTTCCCATTCGGGATGAATGACTTTAACTAACACTTTGAGGTCAGTTGGGTCACATAATCCTTCCCTGTAATACCTGTCCCCTCTAAGTCAAAAAACAAAATGGCTGGCTGTGCAGATCCGGAATACATAGATGGGAAATCAGATAGTGATCTTCTCTCATCCGTATGTTCATGATACTCCCCTTTATCCGTGAAATTTTCGGATAAAACAGTGATGCTCGCTCCATTCGTCGACACCATAACGTGAGGTCCGTCTGCCCGCCGGAAACTTTTTGTTTTAGAGGGACACAAACGTTCCGTGCAGCGGAATCACCTGCATAACCGGCTTCAACGGAATGGTTACCTGCACCTTAAGGCCGCGCTTGTCCGACTCGCACTGAATTTCTCCTTGAAGGCTCCGGACTCTCTGCTGTATTCCGTAAATCCCCATGCTTCCGAAGCCGTTGTCCGCATGCTCCACGGCTTTTGTGCCCACCCCGTTATCCCTGTAGGACAGAAGCAGATTCTGTTTGCCTCCCGTCAAAGTCACATGGACCTCCTGGGCCTTCGAATGCTTCATCGCATTGGACATAAGCTCCTGCGTAATCCGGTACACCGCAATGCGCTGTTCATCGTTCAAATAATCCCTGAAATGCCCCGCTTCGAAATAGATCGTAAAGTCCGCATGCAGCTGGATGTGGTCAAACAGGGCCTCCAGAGCCTGTACAAGCCCCCACTCTTTAAGAAAAGGAGGCCTGAGTTCGTTGCAGGTCAGGCGGATCTGGTACATCACATCGAGCAGACCGTCTCCGATTTGAGCGAGACCTTCTTTAAGTTCGTCAGGGCCGAGGCCCGAGGTCCGCAGCTGCTCCAGCTTCCGGTACCAGATAATTTGTTCCTGGAGGGCCGCATCGTGCAAATCCTGGGACAGCCGCTTCCGCTCGTGCTCAGACAAGTTGAAGAATAGGCGCAGCAGCCAGGGAGGGGTCTCCTGTTCCTCCATCGTCCGCTTCAGCTCAGCCGATAAGTCCTCGATGACCGTGAGATTTTCATACACGACATTAACGTAGCGGATTAGAGTTTTCAGCCAAATTCTTTTAACGGGAAGACGCGTACTGTCCGTCAACTCCCCGAATATGAGCCAGGACGTCCTGCCTTTGAATTCCCCGATTTTCAGAAAAGATCCTTCTTCATATTCGAAAACTTCGCCGATCGAAAGCTGCTGGCTCTGATGCTGCCTGATTTTGTTCAAAACGCCCCGGGGTACCTCACCCGTTCCCGCTTTTACCGAGCAGGACGGATGACCGGCTTGAGTTTCAATCAGGGAAATGCAGTCGATTTGAAAAATCAGCTTCACTTCAGCCAGCAGCCGCGCCTCCAGCTCCTCAATTTTCATAATGCCGAAAAGATCATGCGAAAAATTGTCGAGACTTCCCTGAAGCGCGGAATATCTCTCGTCACTGCGGCGCAGCTGCTCCCTGCTGATATGGAGCTCCTCGTTAATCATATTCAACTCAGCCGCATAGTAGCGGGCTCTATCGTAAAAGCCGCCCAGAAAATAAGCAATGACGGTACAAACAACGGCACCCGCCGCCTGCATCTCCCAGGCATCCCCGATTACGAAATAGTAATAAAGAAAAAACACGATTCCCACAACGGTCGTAAATCCGGCACCCGCAAGACGCCCAGTCCTTTTCATCCGCAACGTTCAACTCTCCTTCAAACTTCTTGGTACATGTCCATCTTCGTCAATATATCATCCCGGGAATGAACCGATCACGCAAATTTGTTGCGTGCACACGCAAAAATTTCCGATCCGGTGGAATCCGAATTGTGTCCAATGCTATGATTCTAGTTAACCCAAGCCCCTTGACACAGGAGAAGCGATACCAATGGAATTTCCAACTAAAAAGGGACAGGAAGCGCTTCCCGTTTCCCGGACCCTATTTACAGCCTTGATCGAACATGCGCCTGTCGGCATCTGTATGATGGAAAACGGCGCTTTAATATACGCGAACGACTCTTATGCCAAGCTTGTCGGCTATGAAACAGAAGAAATACGCCGGTCAAAAACCCGGCTTCTTGAACTTGTTCATCCCGATGACCGCTTCTTGGCGGCTCCGTTTTTCACCGAATCGGAGGGCGGCCGCAAGGGTTCCCCGGTCCGTATCCGCAAGCTGCATAAGAATGGACAATCGATTTATACGGAAATTCATCCGGCGACTGTACTTTTAAACGGAAAGAAGATCCAATACTGTACCGTAATAGATATTTCGGAGCAGATCAAGACACAGCGGCAGCTGCAGGAATCCCGTGAAGAAATGAATGCGCTGCTCATCAACAGTCCGGACGCCGTCTTTTCCCTGGACGAGCAAGGCCGATTTACAATCGTTAATCCCGGGTGCGAATCGTTAACGGGCTATACGAAGGACGAGCTGACCCACATGGCGTTCGTCACTCTCATTGATCCCGCTGACCTGCAATCCGCCTTGGACCTTTTTGACGACGCAAAACGCGGATTTTCCGGAAGCACGGACCTGCGGATCATCTGTAAAGACGGTAACAAAATCTCCGTAAATGTGGCTCATTTTCCCGTGAGGATAGAGGGATTGCTCACCGGCACTTACGGAATCGCCCGGGATACGAGCGTCCTGGCTGATGCAGTCCGGCAGTTGAAGGAATTCGCCTATGCCGATCCGGTTACCGGCCTGCTGAGCCGGAAGCTGTTTGAAGACCGGCTGGAGCAGACGATCCGTTTCTCGAGAGACGGCCGTCTTCCTTTTGCCGTCCTTTCCATGAACTTGAACCAATTCCGGAGAATTAACGATTCTTACGGTCACCAGTTGGGTGACGATCTGCTCGTTCTTGTCGCCGCCCGTATCCGCGGGCACCTGCGGCTGACAGATACACTAAGCCGCTTTGCGGGAGACGAATTCACCCTCATTCTGCCCGAAACATCACAGGAGGAGGCGGTACGTCTCATCTGCTCTATCCTCGACGGGATGCGGGAGCCTTTTGTCGTGAATGGGCATTCCGTAGCTTTAACGGCCAGCATAGGAGTCGCATTCAGCCGAGGCGGCGGTGAGAATGCACAAGATATGATCCGGCATGCAAACACGGCCATGGACCGCTCCAAGAAGCTTCGTACGGGCGCTTATACCGTCTACACGGAAGAAATGGATCTGCAAACCTCCTACAAACTCCAAATTCAGCGGGACCTGGAGACGGCCGCGGCCAAAAACGAGCTGGAGCTTTTTTATCAGCCTATCATGGCGTTGAAAACCGGCAAGCTGACCGCAATGGAAGCTTTGATCCGCTGGAATCACCCCCGGCTCGGATACGTTCCGCCCGCCGATTTCATTCCGGTGGCCGAGGAATGCGGCCTTATTCTGCCTATTGGCATCTGGGTTCTGCAAACGGCCTGCAGGCAGGCCAAAAAATGGCAGGCGTCCGGAGCGGGTCCGTTTAAAGTCGCGGTGAACGTTTCGACCAAGCAATTGCAGCAGCCTTTTTTTGCCGAGCATGTTCTATCGGTTATGAATGAGGCGGAGCTTGAACCTGCATGGATTGAACTGGAAATTACGGAAAGCGTTCTGCTGGACGACGTCCATGCGATTAAAGAAAGTTTGCTGAAACTTAAAGAGGCGGGGATTTGCATTTCAATAGACGATTTCGGCACAGGGTACACCTCCCTGAACTATCTGCGCGAATACCCTTTCGACAAAGTAAAAATAGACCGGGCGTTCATCGAAGACATTAACCGGGATTTGAACGGGAAACGGATCGCGTCCGCCATCATTTCGCTGGCACACAGCCTGCACATGGACGTTGTAGCCGAAGGCATCGAGAACGAGCTCCAATACGAGTACCTGCTCGGTGAAAATTGTAATGAAGGGCAGGGTTATTATTTCAGCCGCCCTCTTCCCGCAGATTCCCTGACAGGCCTGCTGAACTGCCCATGAAAACAAAACACGTGCGCAAAGGGCTGACGCTGCGCCTAATTTTAAGCCTACTCGTTGTTGCTACCGCTTTCCTGACGGCTGCCGTAAGCGGATATGCCGCCTATCAGGCCAACCTGAAGTCTTTGTCCACCAGTTATCTGGAAAGTAATTCACATTATGCCCAGAAGCTTTCCGCCAACACGGGCAACCTGCTCAATCTGATGCAGACGAGTATGAGTTCGATCGCACAATTAGCGGGAAAGCAGTCGTTTTCCGAAAAGGACCTCGACATGTGGTTCACATTCAACCGGCAGTACTTTAATTCGGTTTTTGTCGCGGATAAGGAGCGGGATATAGAAGTGGCGCTGCCTGCCGACGCCGGTGCCGTTGTAGGCACACGACTGCTGTCCGAAGCGTCCAGACGTGCGGTTGAGTTTAAAAAGCCGTTTATTTCCGAGCCGTATGTCGGTACAACAGGACGTCTGATCGTGCTCGTCTCCTCGCCCATTTTTAATGGGGATGGCTCTTATGACGGCTTTGTCGGCGGCACAATTTATCTGGAGGAAGAAAACTCCCTTAGCAAGCTGCTGAAAGAACATTTTTACGGGAACGGGTCCTACGTCTATGTCGTTGATAAAGAGTCCCGGCTTATTTTTCATCCCAACAAAGAGCGGATTTATCAAATTGTCTCCAGCAACGAAGTCATTCAAAAAGCGCTGGCGGGCAAAAACGGTGCCCAAAAAATCGTAAATTCGGAAGGACACGAATTTTTTGCCGGCTATGCGTTTGAACCGATGAGCGGTTGGGGAATTATTTCCCAGACGCCCACCCGTGTGCTGGAGGAACCCCTTGAACAGATGATTTCGCACCTGCTGATGCAGGCGCTTCCCCTGCTCGGCGTAGTGCTGACCGTCGCCTGGTGGCTGGCGAGCTGGATTACGAGACCTCTTTATACGCTGGCCCGGTATTCGGAGGAATCGGCCGTCCATGGCAACCTGACGGTGCCCGCTTCCCCCAGCATTCATTCCGGGCTGTACGAGGTAAGGCAGCTCTACCATAGCATCAATTCCAATCTCAACCGGCTGAAAGCGGAATCGCTTACCGACGGTTTGACGGGTCTTGCCAACCGCAAAGCGTTCGACCTTCTTATTGCCGAATGGGCGGAGCGGAAACTTCCTTTCACCCTCATTCTGATGGACGTCGATCATTTCAAAAAAATCAACGACCTCCACGGTCACCTTATCGGGGATGAAGTGCTGAAATATTTGGCCTCGACGCTTCACTCTTTTTCAAGAGAAGAAGATTTATGCTTCCGTTACGGCGGTGAGGAATTCGGAATTTTGCTGAAGGGCTGTGATCTCGGCCGGGCTACCCGCATTGCAGAACGGCTGCGTGAAAAAGTGGAGAGAAGCAAGAGTCCGATCGCTCAGCCCTTGACGGTATCGATCGGCGTGTCCTTCTCTTACAGCCGGGATACCGACGTCAAAACGATCATCGAAATGGCGGATAATGCCCTCTATCAGTCCAAAACCGACGGAAGAAACCGGATTACGATTTACTCGTGACGGACTGCCCATGAAAAAAACGGCGGGAAAACCTGAAACTGCATGTGCAGATCCGGTCTTTTCCGCCGTTTCATGTTTGCCGGGGGCCTGCCCGACGTTCTCCGCGCAGCGTCAGCCCAGTTCCAGCCAGGCCGCCATGTCCGCGTCCAGCCGCGCTTGCAGCTCTTCCCGCTCGCGCCACCGCGCTTCCAGCAGCAGGGTATCGCCGCAGCCGCCCAGCTGCTGCAGCTCCCGCGTCCGCTGATGCCAGCTGTGCTTCCAGCGCGGCGATCTGCGCCTCCAGCTGCAGCCGCTTCCGCTCGGCTGCCCGCGCCCCGGCAGCCGCGGCTTTCGCTGCGGCCTTTGCCTCCGCAGCGGAGACTGGCGGCCCGCTCGGGCGCTGGACGGCGCCGGCTTCGCCCGGTGGCGGCCCGCTCGGGCGCTGTGCGGCGCCGGCCTCGCTCGCTGGCGGCTCGCTCGGGCGCTGTGCGGTGCCGGCCATGCTCGCTGGCGGCCCGCTCGGGCGCTGTGCGGTGCCGGCCATGCTCGCTGGCGGTCCGCTCGAGCGCTGTGCGGCATCGGCTCCGCCCGGTGGCGGCCCGCTCGGGCGCTGTGCAGCGTCTGCTGCGCCGGACGGCTGTCGTGCGCTCCCACGAACGGCAGCTGCCTGCTCCAGCTCGCGCTTTTTCGTCCGGTATTCGTCAAAATGTCCGATATAACTCGTTATTTTTCCACCATGAAGCTCCCAGATCCGCTGCGCAAGACGGTTAATGAAATACCGGTCATGGGATATGGCAAGCAGAGTTCCCGGATATTCTTCCAATGCTTCTTCAAGAGCTTCCCGGGAAGCAATGTCGAGATGATTGGTCGGCTCATCGAGCAGCAGAAGATTCGGTTTTCGGCGGATAAGCAGCGCGAGCCGGAGACGGGACCACTCCCCTCCCGACAGCATGCTAACCGGTTTAAACACATCCGTCCCATAAAAAAGATACTTCGCAAGAATCCCTCTTGCTTCACCTTCTTCGACCCGTGCTTCGATCCTAAAGTAGTCGAGGACCGTCTTTTTAGGGTCCCTTGCCTCTTCCTGCTGTGCCATATAGCCGATCTCCACACGCGATCCAAGCTCCAGCTCTCCGCGATCCGGAACTTCCAAGCCAAGCAGCAGCTTAAACAAAGTTGTTTTCCCCGTCCCGTTATCTCCGACCAGCACAATTTTCTCGCCGTATTGAATTCTCTCTTCCGCTCCAGTCAAAATCGCGCGCTCTCCATAAGATTTATACACGCCTGTGAACTCCGCAACCCGTTTCCCCGAGCGGTCCTTGAGGTTCAAAGCGAAATCGGCGCTTTTGTGGTCTAGTGTCGGCCGCTTTATTACCTGCATACGTTCCAATGCTTTGCGCATGGAGGCCGCCCTCTTGAAAAACTTCTCGTTGTCCCCCATCCGCCCCCATTCTTCCAGCTTCCGGATCGTGTCCTTCATTTTTTTGATAACTTTCTGCTGCTCCTGGTACTGCGCAAACTGCTGCAGCAGGCGTTCTTCCTTTTCTCTCATATACCCGCTATAGTTTGTTTCGTACGTGAGAGCTTCCCCATCTTCCAATTCCATTATTTTAGAGGCAGTACGGTCGAGAAAATAACGGTCATGCGAAACGAGAATACAAGCTCCGGGATACCCTTGCAAAAACTGCTCCAGCCACTCGATTCCCCTTAAGTCCAAATGATTCGTCGGTTCGTCAAGCAGCAGCAGGTCCGGCTGCATAATTAGCTGAGAAGCGAGAACGACCCGTGTTTTTTCCCCGCCTGATAAAGTAGAAAACTGCCGGGCATAGGTCTCTTTCGAGATCTGAAGCCCCACTGCCACGGAGTCTATAGCAGCATCCAATTCATAGCCGCCTCCCCGCTCGAAGCGTTCCTGAACCGACGCGTACGCGTCCAGCAATTTCTGCATACGAATCGTATGATCCGAAACACCCGGGTCGGCCATTTCATGTTCCAATACCCTCATTTCCTGCGAACAGGCTGTTAAATGTCGGCAGCCATAAGCGAGCACTTCACGTACCGTAAGTCCTTCGAACTCCGCGGGTATTTGTGGCAAATAACCGATGGTAAGCTCTTTTTTGATTGTCAGCATCCCTCCGTCTATGCCCTGATGGCGGGAAATAAGCTGGAGCAGCGTTGATTTCCCACTCCCGTTTCGGCCGATCAGACCGATTTTTTCGCCTTCATGTACCTCAAATGTGACTTCACTCAGAATGAGATTAGCCGCGTGATATTTCTTTATTTGTTGACCGTTAACAAGTATCATTAGGGATCCTCCTAGGAATGAAGACCCTTTTCCATACGACAAAAAAGAGCCGCGGCAGTAAGCCCGCGACCCTTCTTCGGATGCAAAACTATCCGTATCGGTTAAGGTAGGCGTCTTCTCGCGATTGGGTGTACCGTATTCATGAAAATGGACAGACTTCTCCCGTTAATCGGAAAAGCATGAACGATGCCAGCCATAGCAATCGGCAGCTGGCTAATACGGTCGTTAACCTTCTCGAGATTCACCTACCTCACCTCCCATCATAAAAGTTACGTTTACTTTAGCATGAAGTTTACAATGTTTGCAAGTTCCTTTTTCCGAAATAATCTCATGCTCTTTTTGAGCCTTTAATACCCGGGCTTTAACATGATGCGAAGGTTATCAATCCAGATAGCTAGCGATCCCTTTTTCCATGAGATAGTCCATTTCGGCATCCAGAATATTGTCCACCGTCAGTTCATCCAGCTTAATGTCAGGCCGGCTTAACACATAATCGGCAATATCGTCACTGTCGATATCGACCTCACCCTTAGCGTTTTTATGAGCCTTGTTAATATAATCCTGCTCGTATTTCAGCACGGATTTTATTTTTTGGGGGTCCGCTTTCGTTTTCCCCGCTATGTAAGCTATGAGCTCCTGCTCGTTGATCTGCTCCGCCATCAAATTCCATCTCCTCGTCCATTCGGTATCCAACTGCCATTGTACCACATTAGAGAAGAAAAAATTAAATCATTGGAGCTCCCGCACGTAGCGGGAGCGGCGGATGCTGTACGGTAAAGAATGTTATGCAGACATCTTAAGACTGCTTGGTGTGTGCGGCACCGCACTCGTACGGCGTCTGCCGCTGCGCAGAATGTGATTCTGGGCTAAACCGAGGGCAACTGCCGGCTCGACTTCATCCCGTTGAGCAAGCTCGACAAGAAGGGCGATATCCCCCATTTCATAAGCGGCTGCCATCATTCGCAGATAAGCTTTCATCCCGTTCTCTGAAGGGGCGTCATGCGTACATGTCTCGATGTCTCTTCTCACGGCTTCCAGGGACTGGCGGGCACGGTGCAGGGCGGCTTTCACCGCTCCTTCCGTAGTTCCGAGTCTAACCGCAGTCTCAAGACTGGAAAACCCGAGCACATCCCGGAGCAGAAAAACCGTTCTTTGCAGAGGAGGCAAACGCTTAACCAAAATGAGAAAGGTTTCTTCGATTTCTAAAAGCTCCAAAAGTCCCTCTTTCCGCATTAATGCCTGCGCCTGTTCATCTTTCATAATTCGGGCCAGAACCTGCTTTCGCCGCGATTGATCGATCCACATGTTTTTTGCGATGCGAAGCAGCGTAGCTTCTATGTTGCCGTGCCCGTTTCCTTGAGAAGAGATCGCTCTCAGCCATGTCTCCTGAGCCAGATCCTCTGCATCCCATGTTGACTTCGTCATGGACAGACAATACCTTTTTAACGTTTGTTGCAGCTGATTGATTCGGCTGCTGTCCTTTTCTTTTCCGTTTAATAGGAAATCCGTCGTCGCCATCGGTACCTCCCCCTTTTTTCCTGCGCCGTTCGAGTGCATCGGCTCCCGGCCTGTAATGAACCTTTTTATATTCTGAGTGTCATTTTCCGGTTTTATTATCCTTTTGCAAAACGGCTTCATTTTATAACGGCAATGCCGTTGTAACCAGTAAACGAACGAACGTCCGTAAAGGATACGCCGTTTCACCAACTTTTGAAATTATTTTTTGGTTAAAAATTAATTGCCCTCTTCCGTATCTTTTGGAGGAGCGCATTCGTTTACAAGGAGAAATGCCATAACGAAACACACTGGAGGTTTTTAACGATGAGTAACTACGTCCCTTACGTCGTGGAGCAAACGAGTCGCGGTGAGAGATCTTACGATATTTATTCACGGTTGTTGAAAGACCGCATCGTGTTTTTGGGGGCGGCAATCGATGATCAGGTAGCCAACAGCATTATCGCCCAGCTTTTATTTCTCGAAGCCGAAGATCCGCAAAAGGAAATCAGCTTGTACATCAACAGTCCCGGCGGTTCAACCTCGGCCGGATTTGCCATTTACGACGCTATGCAGCTCGTAAAGCCTCCTGTGCATACGATATGTACGGGGTTTGCCGCTTCATTTGCCGCTATTCTTTTGCTGGCCGGTGAGAAAGGCAAGCGATTCGCGCTGCCCAACAGCGAGATCATGATACATCAGCCTCACGGCGGCGTCCAGGGCCAGGCAAGCGATATCGCCATAAGCGCCAAAAGGATACTCGGCATACGTGAAAGACTGAACCGGATCACTTCCGAACGCACCGGACAGCCCGTTGACAAAGTCGACCGGGACATGGACAGGGACTATTTCATGTCAGCCGAAGAAGCCAAGGAATACGGGATTATCGATCATGTTGTGACGACAATTTCTTAATGAAAATTTCTTCGTAAGATCTACGCATCTACGTTGTCTGTCAGCACAGGTTCTGTATGAGCTAAGGGCCTGTGCTCCCTTATTCAACTGACCATCTAACGGCCCTGAATTTCGGTGAATACTGTTCTTTGTTAGAATCCGCTTTAGGACTTCCTGCTTGCTTCTCCCCCATTTTCATACTCCCGATAACTCGTCTTTCCTTAATGTATTTCCCATACTATGTCGGGGTCGATTAACCCGATTCTATTCGTCCTGTGCAAATCTATATCCTCCACGTCTTCTTTTTCCTGTACATTTTCATGCCTTGGAAGTCATCTAGGAGCAGGTTCGTGCACGTTAACCGTATTGCTTCAAAATACGAGGAATTCTAATTCTTCAGCAATCTACTTATAAATTCTCTCGTGGCAGTCTTCTTCCCAATTGTCCAGTACATAACCAACCACATGTGAAAATGCCATTGGATACTTCGTGATGCAGATCGGCAAGCTGCTTCTCTAGTAAACCTCTAAGCCTTCGGATTAAAAGGCATGACTCCTATCGAATGCTGGTACCTCGCACATTCTTAATTTCGTTCAACAGATAGCTTGATTCGCCTTGATAATCACCTTTTATGTGCTATTTGGAATTACTGTGACTAAGCTCTGCCAGTAATCCGTCCACTAAAAACCCACGTAAACAGGATCTGGTATACGCTAACTGCACCTCTGGCAATGCTTAAATTTTACCGGCTAATTTGAGCCTACCATAAGTCGGGTGGCTTGTTAAAGTAATGCATTTAGGTCTTGTCTCCGGATACAGAAAAAACGATCTCCCGCTTTAACGCGAGAGACCGTTTTTCAGCTAAAGACCGGCATGTAGAGCCGTTCCGTTTACAGAAATTCTTTAGCAACCGCACCTTTACCGGCAAGTTTGTCTTCCGGTTTTTCTTTGTCTGCGGTTTCCGATGGAATCTGGAATGTTCTTACCGCTCTTAACGCCAGCAGCAAAACTCCGCATGCCACTATGACAAGAGCACTGATGAACAAAACACTGTCCAGCTCAAAACGCAAGGCAAGAATGCCCCCGATAAACGCTCCAAGCGGTAGTGCCGCGTTGGACAAGGTATGAAGGAAAGCCATCACACGTCCCATCAACTCTGAAGGAGTGATAATCTGGATCAGTGAAGTCTGCAGCACGTTAATAATACCTGTAAATATACCCATCAGAAGGATCGCGGAAAGCTTCATCCACAGGGCCGGAACGATCGCGAACAGATACAGCGAAGCCCCCATAAGCAGCCAGGATACAGCGATCATCAGCCCGTTTTTTCTAAGCACGTTAATCAGAGCGGATCCTACGAATATACCGACGAAGAAGGCAACATACAGCAGGCTGTAGTAAATCGGCGATCCGTAAGAGACCGACATGGACGGAACGGTAATGATGAGAATCGACATGGAAAAATTGGTTAGTGCAAAGAACGGCAGCATAATTCTGAGAAATGGGCTGCTCGCGACAAACCGGTAACCTTCCACAAGCTCGTTCGTGTACTCTCTGATCTTCAGCGGTCCTCTCGGTGTGCTTTCAGAGGTTTTCCCGGGCTCCATCTGCTTCTTAAGCTGCATATAGATAAGTCCCGAAAGGAAGAGCATTCCGCTGGCCAGATAAAATGTGTTTTTCATGCCCAGAAGCAAAATAATGGAGGCTCCGACCAAGTACCCCGCCACATTAATCAACTGGTCCGTGGACGAGATCATGGCATTCGCTTTAACGATTCGGTCAGGTGACTGGATCAACTGAGGGAGCATCTTATTGTTAGCCGGATAGAACAACATGGAGAAGCAGGATGCAACGAACACAAGGACGAGTATCGCAAGCAAATTCGCGCCCCCGTCAGTGATGAGGAATGGCACCGCCAAGATCAACACAGCCTGAACGAATAAGGAGATGCTCGCCAGCAGCGACGGGGAATACCGGTCAACCAGCGGCCCCAGCAGAAAGCTGAAAATAGAAGCCGCTGAAATAGCGGTAAAAGTAAAGCTGGTGAATGAAACGGAAGCCGTCGATTTCTGGACGAAATACAGCAAAACAATCGAATAAATGCTATCCGCGATGTTGGCGGAGGTTCTGGACAAATAAAAGCGGACAAACAAACTGTTTTTAAATAAAGACACTACATTTCAACTCCTTACTGCTTGATGGTCTGGAAGGTAGGAATCGCGGACTCAAACATGCGACGGATCGTTTCTTCGTCTTCCTCATAAGGCAGCAGGATAGAAATGTGCAAGCGGATGCCCGTATGCTGTACGGTAAAGTAAATGACAGGCCTAACTTCTGTTGAATACGTCTCCGGGTCTTCCAGGTCCTGCAGAAACTCCCCATCTTTACTTGTTTCACCAAGATAATTCACGATGATCGGCAAATTATGGAGACTGTTCTGTAAATAATAGCCGGACAGCGGGTACTCCTCCTCCGTTTGCCGGTTAAAGATCAGATTAAAAAAGTTTAGATTATGCGTCGAAGCCTTTTGAAGAAGATTTTGTACATCTTTCGCTTCTTCATTAGAAGTTCCATCAAGCAGGATCGGAATTTGATCGATAAATTCGCCGATCGTGTCGTAGTAATGGCTTCCCGCATAATTTCTGCCGTAATTCGTAAGCCAGACCGGCACTTCTTTCAAGCCGAAATATCGAGAGAAAACCTGCTGCGCAAGGTCTAGAGCCGTTTGCCACATTCGCACAGATAGTTCCGCTTCCGCGGCCTGTCCTTCAAAGTTCATCACGTGCATAAACTTTGTCGCTTTGGAGCGGTTTTTTCCTTGAAAAGCATCGCCGATCACCGACGTTTGCTTGTGAAAATCTTCAAGACGGAACTGTTCACAAATCGCACTATCTCCGATACCAACCGGACCATTCCGGACTTGACGAACATAACTTCGGTACGATTGCTCCGTCTGGTTTTGATCGGACTCGGAGCCTGGTTTATCGTCCGCCTTATAAAACGCCAGAACGTCAGATCTCAGAATTTCGCTGCTCATGCCGTCAAAGATGACGTGCGAGCACGGCAGCAGCAGATAATGTTCCCGCAAGTTGAACGAAATTAGAGCAAACCGGTATAGTGCGCCGCCGCCTGCCAGTTCATATGGGCTGTAGTAGAGCTCCTTCATCAGACCAGACAAGATTCGCTGCTGCACGGAAGGCTTGTATGCCGACAAATCAACAAGGGGAAGAACGAATCCCTGTGTTTTTTCTTTCAGTTCCCACTCCCACAATTCTCCTGTCTGTACGAGCCGGCTTCTCAATAGATCATGCTTGTCGATCACGTGCTCCAAGGCCGCATTTAGCCGCTGCAGATCAAGTAATTCATTGAAAGAAAGGATTGTTCCCGATGCTTCGGGATAAGCCAAATGATATTCCTGAATCGGTGCCAAAGGATACCGTTCGGCAGTCGGCAGCTGCTCCAAGGCAGTCCCCCAAGCTTCGCTGGAAGATGATACGTTTTCCACAACTTGTAGCAGCATATCCTGGAAGTCCGTTTCCGAAAGTGTATAAGCTACTGGCGACAGTTCCTCTCCTGCCTCTCCATTCTGTCCCGTTACAATGTCATCCCGAACCCCGTGTCCAGCAGAGTTCTGTGATACGATGAAATGAGGGTGAACGTCCGTGTGGAAGCCGCGGCGGATAAATTCCTTAATCTCCGGCAACCGTTTCTTATGATCATTGGCGAGCTCCAGAAGCACCAACTTTTTGTCCTCGATCTTGTCTGCCTTTAACCTGAATCCGGAACCGAATTTTTCGTTCAGAAGCGTCTCCGCCTCCGTAATTGTCTTAACACCGGCATTGTCCCTGGAATCCACCGAATCTCCCTCAGACAATTCCAAGCTCGCATTTTCAGTCTCCTTAAAGGCAGGAAGAAGTTCCGACAAGCCGCGGATCGTCTGGATCTGAAACAACTGGTGCATCCCTATTTCCAGCCCCAACTCCTGAGCTTTTGATATGAGCTGGATAGCTTTAAGGGAGTGTCCGCCGAGTTCAAAGAAATTATCGTCGAGTCCGACTCTTTCCACACCGAGCACACTTTCCCATACGGCTGTCAAAAGTTTCTCCTTCGTATTTCTTGGAGGAGCATACGGCGATGAAGAAAGACTGTTCTGCTCCGGCTCCGGAAGTGCACGGCGGTCGATTTTGCCGTTTTTCGTAAGCGGCAGAACCGGCAGGAACACAAAGTTGGAAGGTATCATGTAATCGGGAATACGTCCGCTCAAGTACGCCTTCAACTCGGCAGTTGTAAGGTATTCGCTAGTTCCGATATACGCGCAAAGGTACTTCTGGCCCTCGGCGGATTCCTTAACGGTAACAAACGCCTCGTGCACCCATTCGTGCCCAAGCAGGCTGGTCTCGATTTCGCCCGGCTCAATCCGGTAGCCCCGGATTTTTACCTGCTGATCCATCCGTCCCAAATATTCGATGCTGCCGTCCGGCAGCCAGCGCCCCAAATCGCCTGTCCGGTACATTCTTTCACCAGTCCGGAACGGGTTTGGAACGAATTTTTCCCGAGTCAAATCCTCACGGTTCAGGTAACCCCTGGCCAGACCGTCACCGCCGACGCAAATTTCTCCTTGTAGACCGACAGGCAGCAGTCTGTCCGACGCATCAACCACATAGACGGTGGAATTCGCGATCGGCCGGCCGATCGGAATGTTTGAGTATTCCGTGTCGATGGGGAAGCAGCATGAGAACGTCGTATTTTCCGTCGGACCGTAGCCGTTTATTACCGTAAGCTGCGGACAAGCCTCTCTCACGGTACCAATCATGGTCGGCGACAGCACATCCCCGCCTACGAGCAGATAACGAAGTGGCGCAAACAAGGCCGGATTCGTTAAAGCCAACTGGTTGAAAAGCGGCGAAGTCAACCACATCGTGGTAATTTTATACGTTTCTAAAGCCTCTCCCAGCTTTCCGGCATGAAGGAACACGGATTCCGGCACAATACACAGTTGAAGCCCGTTAAGCAAAGCGCCCCAGATTTCAAACGTGCAGGCATCGAATACAAGCGCTCCGGTGAGGAGTATCCGATCCGACGGTCCGAACGTGACAAAATTGGTATTTTTGACAAGACGGACAACGCTTCGGTGTTCAATCATCACCCCTTTGGGCCGCCCGGTCGAACCGGAAGTGTACATGACATAAGCGAGAGAGTTCGCGTCCGCTGTGCCCGGTAAATTACTTTCGGAGCCGGTATACACGGAAGGGTCCCCCAAGCCTAACACGCTCCCTGTGAAGCCGCCCATCTTGCTTTGGGCAGATTCCGGGTCACCCGCAAGCATTATTACCGCCGCGCTGTCCTCCAGCATGTATGCGATCCGGTCTTGCGGATATGAAGGATCGATAGGCAGGAAGGCACCGCCCGCTTTGAGAATGGCAAGTATCCCGATAATCATTTCAGGTGACCGTTCGGCCATAATTCCGACCAGCGTATCCCGGCCGACACCGTTTTCCTTCAGCCTCCAGGCAAGCCTGTTAGCTTTTCGGTTAAGCTCGGCGTAAGTGATCTCCTGATCTTCAAAAAGAACAGCCGCTTTGTCAGGCCAAAGCGCTGCCTGTTCTTCAAACAATTCGTGAACGGCAGCGTTCCTCGGATACTCAGTCTTTGTCGCGTTGAATTGTTCAAGAATCAAGTCCCGCTCCCGGGCATTTAATAAATCGATGTCCGACAGTTTCATCTCCGGACTTTTGGAGATTTGCTTCAGTATCTGTATGAAATGATCGGCAAATTTACGGACCGTATCTTCTTTATACAGTTTTGTCGCATATTCCAAGCTGAAAGACAGACGAGGACCTTCCGGGCTTTCCGTTTCCTGAGCGGTCAGAGTCAGATCAAACTTGGAAATTCCGCTGTGATGCTCAATCGAAGCAAAATCAACGTCTCCTGTTTCCATTCCACGGGATTCCGTATTTTGCAGAACAAAAACGGTATCGAACAATGGGTTGCGGCTGACATCCCTGCGCAGCTGAAGCTTCAAAATCAAGTCCTCCAGCGGTACCAGCTGATTTTCAAACGCCTGAAGGGCATTCTGCTTCACCTCTGCGAGGAAAGCCTCGAATGTCTTCGAACCTGACGGATAGTTACGCAGAGGAAGAGTGTTCACGAACATCCCCAGTACGTTTTCCAAATCCGCATGAGGTCTTCCGGCAACGGGAGTTCCGATAATCAGATCATCCTGTCCGGAATACCGGGCAAGCAGCACGTTATAAGAGGCAAGCAGGATCATGAAAAGAGTCGCGCCATGATGCGAAACGGTTTGTTGCAACTGCCGTGTAAGCTCTTGATCCGCCTCGAAAGTGTAAACGGCCCCTTCAAAACTCTGGAGCTGAGGGCGCGCATAATCCAGTGGCATGTTCAAAACGGGAATTTCGCCGCTGAACGTATCGAGCCAAAACTTTTCCTGTATGGCCACGGTACCGTCCACCGATAATTGATTCTGCCACATCGTGTAATCTTTGTATTGGACGGAGAGCTTCCCTAGTTCCTCTCCCTGGTAGAGCCGTATAAACTCCTCTGTCATTCGTTCAAGAGAAGCACCGTCAGTTATAAGATGATGCATATCGATCAAGAGCAGATGGTGCTCGGTTTCCGTCTTAACGAGACCCGCACGCAGAAGAGGAGCCGTTCCCAAGTCGAACGGACGGATAAAACCTTCTGCAATTGTCCTTATATACATTTCTCGCTGGTTGTCCGTCCAATCTGCGGACAATTCGGCAAGCTCCATAAGGTCTACCTGAAATGCGATTTGTGACGGATCATGAATGACCTGCACATATTCCTCGTGAATTCGGGTAAAAGAAGTGCGAAGCGCTTCGTGCCTAACAATCAAGTTACGGAAAGCTTCATTGATCCGCTCCTTCTTAAGTAATCCTTTTACCTCAAGAATCAAAGGAACATTGTAGGCTGTTGCGGCTCCCGAGATTTCCTGTACGACGAGCAGTCTGCGCTGAGCCGGGGATACCGGGTACCACGGTTTGTCGGGAGCCCTCGGGATCGGTACGTATGCCGCCTCCGTACCGGCATTTGCGGTGATTGCCGCAGCCTGTGCTTGAAGCGTTTGGGCTTCAAATATTTTTCGCAGAGAAAGCTCCACACCGAATTCCTTCGAAATTTTCGCAAGAAGTAGCGCTGCTTTCAGGGAATGTCCGCCCCGTTCGAAAAAATTATCGTGAAGGCTTATACGATCCGCGCTAAGCACTTCCTCCCATAAAGAAGCCAGACGCACTTCCGTCTCGGACTCCGGTGCGGTGTACTCATCGGAAGCACCGGAAGCCGGATCGGGCGCTTGAAGCGCTTTTCTGTCGATCTTGCCGTTTGGCGTCAAAGGAAACTCCTGCAGCGGGATAAAATGCGCGGGCACCATGTAAGAAGGCAGACCCGATGCCATATGTTCGCGAAGCTCCGAGGCTGCCGGAGAATCCCCTTCGAAAGTGTAATAGGCGCACAATGTTTTTTCCGACGAAATTTCGTGAACGAGCACGATCGTCTCCCGTACACGGCCGTGCTGCAGCAAGCGCGTTTCGATTTCACCCAATTCGATACGGTAGCCCCGGATTTTAACTTGGTGATCGATACGGCCTAAATATTCCAAATTGCCGTCAGGCAGCCATCTGGCAAGATCTCCCGTACGGTACATTTTTCGTCCGGGTGCGAAAGGATTCGGAACAAATTTTTCCCCGGTGAGAGCTTCACGATGTAAATAGCCGCGCGACAAAGCTTCTCCGCCGATACAAAGCTCCCCCGCCGTTCCTTGAGGCACAAGCTGAAAATCCGCATTCACAAGATAAATCTGCGTATTATACAGCGGCTTCCCTATCGGAATCGCCCGATGACTTTCCACAACTGTCCCTCGCTTAGCTTCCCACACCGTTGCGCAAATTGTCGCCTCCGTAGGACCGTAAGCATTAAAATAATCCACATGCGGGCTCCATCTGCGGACAAGCTCAGGTGAAGATTCGGAACCGCCCGTTATCAGTATCCGCAAGGAAGGCAACCTTACCGGATCTAAATAAACAGCGAATGTAGGCGGAAGCATGGCAAGCGTGATTTCATTCTCCCGGACAAACGCTTCAAAGGAATCCAGTTGAACCAGCTTCTCTTTTGGAGAAAGGTACAGTCCACCGCCCAAAAAAAGCGCCATGTACATTTCCCATACGGAAGCGTCGAACGAAAAACTGGCGAACTGCACAATACGGTCCTCGGGACCCAATCCCAGCGTATTCTCGTAAAACAGCTTCATATTAGCCATACCCCGGTGCTCGATCATGACGCCTTTAGGCTTGCCTGTTGTTCCCGATGTGTAGATCACATAAGCGAGGTGGTCTGATGTAACCGGCACACACGGATTTTTCTCATTTCCCGTATACCACTTCTCATCTTCCATAAAGACCGTATGCCCGGTAAATTCCGTACTGCCCATAAGATGCCGATGCGTAAGCAAAATCCCGGTTCCGCTGTCTTCGAGCATATACGTGATTCTCTCCTGCGGGTACTCGGGATCAACCGGTAAGTAGGCTCCACCCGCTTTTAGGATGGCAAGAATTCCGATCACCATTTCGGGAGAACGTTCGGGCATAATAGCTACAATGGTGTCCGGACCAACACCCAGCCCCTGCAGAGCGGCCGCAAGACGGTTGGAACGTGCATTCAGCTCGCTGTAAGTATACCGCCTGTCCTCAAACGAGACGGCGACATGGCCGGGATGTTTCTCCACCTGCTCTTCGAACAAGCCGTGAATTGTAGCTTGCCGGGCGTATGGGGCGGCCGTGTCGTTCAGTTCTTCAAGAAGCAGCCTTCTCTCATCATCAGACAGCATGCCGATTTGGGATAGCTGTAAATTCTTATCCCGGGCAATTTCCCGGAGAATCTGCAGATAATGGCCGGCTAACCGTTCGACAGTTTGCTTCGCATACAACTTGGTCGCGTACTCGAACGTGAACGTCAGCTCTTCACCCTCCTCTGCGAGAAGAGAAAGATCAAATTTGGAAACACCTGACTGCGCCTCATAAGGTTCCAGGAGCAGCCTGTCCATTTCCATAGACCGCGGAGCTTTATTCTGCAAAGTAAAAACCGTATCGAATAACGGGTTACGGCTGACATCCCGGCGAAGACCGAGCTTTTCAAGCAGACTTTCAAGAGGATACTCCTCATGGTCAAAAGCTCCCAGAGTTCCTTCCTTAACTTCGTTTAAGAAAGAAAGGAACGTTTTGGATCCGGCAGGTGACTGGCGGATAGCCAGCGTATTCACGAACATCCCGATAAGCGGCTGAAGCTGCGTGTGAGTCCGGCCCGCGACCGGAGTTCCGACGATGATGTCTTCCTGGTCGGTATATTTGTGAAGCAGAACGTAATAGGCCGCAAGCAGTACCATATACAGCGTGGAACCGGACTCCGAGGCCAGACGGCGTAGCTTTTCCGCAAGCCCCCGCTCCGTTTGGAATTCGCAGCGTTCCCCTTCAAAGCTCTGCAGCTGTGGTCTCGGGTAATCGGCGGGCATGTTCAGGACGGGAATTTCGTCTTTAAACACGTTCAACCAGTACTGTTCCTGTTTAAGGAACACACCGTCACGAATCCTCTCCTGCTGCCAATGCGCGTATTCCTTGTAATGAACAGCCAGTCCAGGCAGACTTTCTCCACGATAAATCCGGTTAAATTCTTCCGCCAAAATTTGCAGCGACAGACCGTCCGAGACAGCGTGATGCATATCCGTCATCAAAAGATGCCGCTCTGGCCTCAACCGGATCAAGGCCGCTCTGAACAACGGGGCCCGGCTCACATCAAACGGCCGGACAAAAGAGGAAACGCATCTGTCGATGACGTTTCTCTCCTCTTCCTCGTTTGAAACCGTTTCTTCGGAATAGTCCAGCTTAAAGACGATCTTGTCCGGTTCATGGATGATTTGTTCGTATTCTCCATCCGTCTTCCGGAAAGAAGTCCGCAGCGTTTCGTGTCTGGAAATCAGCACCTGAAACGTTTTTTGAATCTTTTCGGCTTCTACCGGTCCTGAAACAAGCAGGACGAAAGGCATATTATAAGCGGCCGCCGTATCTCCGATTTCCTGAATCAGGAGCAATCTTTTCTGGCTGGCCGATACCGGATAAGCGTCCTTTTTTTCCAGAGGCCGCAGCCCGGCCGGCGAGCCTGTTCCGACTCCTGCCGGGCGGGATGAGGACAATCCTTCCTGAGCAAGCCTCGCTTCCAGAAGTTTACGTTTTTCCGGCGAGAGACTCGCTATTCGCTTCGATAAATCCACTTGGCGCACTCCCTCTCCTGGTCTGTATCGTCTGCACCGTTTATACCTGCTCCAACGCTTCGATTTCCCGTAAGATTTCTTCCAGCCTGCGTAATTCTTCCAGTTCCAGCCGGATATGCTCCGCAATCTCCGCGATAGTCGGCTGCCGGAACAGCATACGCAGCTCCAGCTCGATTCCCCATTGTTCACGTGTCCGGGCGACAAACAGAGACGCTTTAAGCGAGTGTCCGCCGAGTTCGAAGAAATTATCGTGTACTCCCACTCTGTCAACACCAAGAATATCGGCCCATATGATGGCTAGTTGCTCTTCGATCTCGTTTGACGGAGCAACGTAAACGGCTGCGGAAGTTTGCACGGCATCCAGGCCGAGCAGCGCTTTTCGATCCGTTTTCCCGTTTGGCGTCAAAGGAAATTTCTCAAGTTGGGCGAATGCGGCAGGAATCATATAATCCGGCAGGCTTTGCCCCAGGAAGGTCCGGATTTCCGATGCCGTAATCTCCGTTTTTACAACTAGGTACCCCGTCAACGTATGCCCGCCGGAAGTATCTTCCTTAGCCAGGACGACGGCTTCTTCCACGGCTTCATGACGGACGAGCGCACTCTCGATCTCGCCCAGTTCAATACGATACCCCCTGACTTTGACCTGGTGATCCAAGCGTCCAAGGAACTCAAGGCTGCCGTCCGGAAGCCACCGGGCAAGATCGCCTGTCTTGTACATGCGTCCTTCCCCCTTGCCAAACGGGCAGGCAACGAATTTCTCGGCCGTCAGATCGGGCCTGTTCCAGTACCCGCGCGCCAGTCCTTCGCCTGCTATACATAGCTCACCCGGGACTCCGGCAGGCTGTAGCTTGCCTCCGGCATCGACGATGTAAATCTGCGTGTTTGCAATAGGCCGACCGATATTAATGGAGTCGGCGTTTGTCAGATTCTGCACGGCGGACCAAACCGTTGTTTCCGTCGGTCCGTACATGTTGAAAATGTTCAATTCCGGGAACTCCTGCAGTGAACTCAGCAGCGCAGCCGGCATAGCTTCGCCGCCAACGAGAATATTACGGACATGCCGAAGGCTGGAGGCACCTTCCGGACTGCCAAGCAGCATTTGAAGACGTGAAGGCGTGATCTGCAGCATATCGACGCCCTGTCGGGAAATCAGGCCGCCGAGCGCTCCGGGTTCCGTCTGGTGCAGTGTTTCCGCCAGTACGACGCTCATCCCGCAGGTTATTGGCAGCAGTGTCTCCAGGACGAAGATATCGAAAGACACCGTCGTTAAAGCCAAAATTTTACCGCCTGGGATAAAATCGATTTTCTCCCGCATTCCGGTAAAAAAGTTGGAAACGGAACGGTGCTGGAGCATAACCCCTTTGGGATTCCCCGTCGAGCCCGACGTGTAAATAACGTAAGCAAGATGGTGAGGTTCGCTGGTGAGCCCCAGATTACCAGTCTCGCCCCCGTAAACTTTCTCCTCATTAAGAGAGATAACCGTCTCTACACTACCCTGCAAATCTTTGGCCAGTGTACCCTCGGTGAGAAGAACACGGGCTTGACTGTTTTCCAGCATGTAGGCAACACGAGCGGCCGGATAATCCGGATCGATCGGCACATAGGCACCGCCCGCTTTCAGTACGGCCAAGAGGCCGATCATCATGGACGGAGAGCGTTCCGTGAGCAGCCCCACGAGCCGGTCGGGTCCGATTCCGTGGCTTTGTATCGTGCGTGCCAGCGAGTTCGCCTTTTCGTTCAATTCCCGGTAACTGAACACCTGATCGCCGAACAACAAGGCAGGGGCGTCCGGAGTGAGGGCTGCCTGTTCTTCAAACTGTTGGTGGATCGTTTTGTCGTGGGCGAATGCTGCGGCCGTATCGTTGAACGTTTCCACCAGCATGCGGTGTTCCCGTTCTTCCAGCATATCTATCTCGGACAGTTTGATGTCAGGATTGCGTACGGCCGCTTCCAATATGCGGAGGTAATGGCCCGCAAGCCGCCGTATTGTCTCTTTTCTGAACAAGCTCGTTGCAAACTCAATGTAAAAATCGATACCGCCCGTCTCGTTTTCTTCCGCTTGGAGAGTGAGATCCAGCTTGGATACGTCATGTCCGAAATCATAAGGCTGGAACAGTTCCCCCTGCTGGCCGATCTCTTCGATACCGAGATTTTGAAAAATAAGCATCGTGTCAAATAAGGGATTGCGGCTTAAATCACGCTTGAGCGACAACTTGTCCAAAATCGACTCAAGGGGTATCTCCTGGTTCTGAAACCCTCCTAGTGCCGTTTGTTTAACCTCTCCAAGCAGTTGACTGAACGTTTTATCCCCAGCCGGAAAACTTCTCATCGGCAGGGTATTGACGAACATCCCGATAAGAGGCTCCAGATTCGCATGAATCCTGCCTGCGACGGGTGTTCCCACTATAACGTCCTCTTGACCCGTATAGCGGTGCAGCAGCGTGTTGAACGAAGCGAGCAAAACCATATATAACGTCGCACCGGCACGGGATGCCGTTTGCTTGAGCGCCTCGGCTTCGCTTGATCCGAGTGTGAAAATATACCGGTCACCCTCGAAGCTTTGAAGCGGAGGCCGTGTAAAATCGGTCGGAAAGTTCAGAACAGGCAGCTCGCCGTCCAGCTTATCCGCCCAATAAGCTTCCTGGGCGTCCAAAACGCCACTTGCACTTCGTTTTTGCTGCCAAACGGCATAATCCTTGTATTGGATTTTGAGAGGAGGCAGCTCTTCTCCCGCATAAAGCCGGTTAAATTCATTCGCAATGACCGCCATGGAAACACCGTCGGCTACAATATGATGCATATCGATTAAAAGTGCAGTGCCTCCGCCGGCCAACTCGGCCGCTCCCACCCGAATGAGCGGAGCCTCCGCAAGGTTAAAGGGACGAATAAAGCCTTCGATAACCCGGTCCAGCGCCTCTTTCTCGGTTGGTGTAAGAAGGCTCTGAACGACAGCCGGCTCTTCAGGACGGTCACCGGAACGGTGCATACCCGCCTTATGAATCGTCGTCATTTCTACAGCGGCTTTCAAAATGTCCGTTAACGCCGAACCAGCCGGGAGTTCCCCAATCCCGCCTTTCTCCTTTGTCAGCGTGCTTTCGTCAAGACCGCTTATAGATTCTTTCTCCTGCCCCGACAAAGTAATTTCTTCTATCTTGAAAGCCGCTTCGGGATGAATCCGCTGAACGACCTCGGCTTCAATCCGTTCAAAGGAAGTACGGAGAGACTCGTGACGGGCAATCATTTTCTCAAAGACGCCCTGTAGTCGACTGCGATCCAATGGAACCCGGCTAATCAGCACATGGGGGATGTGATAAGCGGTACTCTCTTGTTCCAACTGGTCCAGAACCATTAACCTCTTTTGAGCCGATGTGACCGGATACACGGTTTGCGGTTCGGCAGGCTCGATAGCTTGGTGAGCCGAGTAGGCTTCTTTACGGATCGCTTTAGCCATTGAACGGATCGTAGGAGACTCGAACACTTGACGCAGCGGTAAATCGATTTGCAGGCGCTGATGTATTTTGGATACCAGCGAGGCCGCTTTCAGAGAGTGCCCGCCCCGGTCAAAAAACGAATCGCCGGCTCCGATGCGCTCCACTCCAAGCACCTCCTGCCAGATGGCGGCAAGAACTTCCTCGGTCTCTCCTTCGGGCGCAATATAACCGTTATCATCCCAAGCCGTGTCCGGAGCGGGAAGCGCCCTGCGGTTCACTTTGCCATTGGATGTAAGCGGCATTTCCGGCAGGAATACGAAATAAGAAGGAATCATATAACTTGGAAGCTTTGCTGCAAGCGCCTCCCGCAGAAGCTCCGTTTCCGGGGCAGGATCGGGGCCGCATACGAGATAAGCGCACAGCACCTTCTGTCCCTGGCTGTCGGTCCGGTCCATAACGAGCGCTTCTTTGACCATCGGATGCCCGAGCAAAGCCGCTTCAATCTCGCCAAGCTCGATCCGGTAGCCGCGGATTTTGACCTGGTGATCCAGACGTCCGAGATACTCGATGTTGCCATCCGGCAGCCAGCGTGCCAGATCACCCGTTTTGTAGATGCGTCCCGAAGGGTCGAAATCAACTGCCGCAAATTTTTCGGCCGTCAGCTCGGGCCGGTTCAAATAGCCTCTGGCCAGACCCGTTCCTGCGATACATAGCTCACCGGCAACTCCCACAGGCTGAAGGCGGCCAGCGTCATCCGTAATGTAGAGCCGGATGTTATCGATCGGTTTGCCGATCGGAACGCGATCCAGGGCATTTTCCCCGAAGGAGCAATCAAAATAGGAAACATCGATGGTCGCTTCCGTCGGTCCGTACAAATTGATCAGTCGCGAACCGTTGGTCCGGTAAAACAACGAATTAAACCGGTTCACCTGCTGAGGATTGAGCGCTTCTCCGCTGGCGAACACATAACGCAAGCTGGACAAAACACCGGGCTCTATCCGGCTCTCCGCATGATCGAGAAAAACGGACAACATGGAAGGCACAAAATGCATCGTCGTTACTTTGTACTTATCGATGGCTTTGGCAATCTGCGCGGGGTCTTTCTCCGCGCCAGGTTCCAGAAATACGACCTTGGCCCCGTACGCTCCCCACCAGAACAGCTCCCAGACGGATACGTCGAAACTATATGGTGTTTTCTGTAAAATAACGTCTTTTTCGTCCAACGGATAACGTTTTTGCATCCAGTGAAGGCGGTTGATCAGGGCGCGGTGCTCGATCATAACCCCCTTCGGATTTCCGGTCGTGCCGGACGTATAGATAACATAAGCAAGCTGCTCTGGTCCCGAGCCGCGAGACAGATTGCTTCCGTCGCCCGTCAGAAGGTTTTCCGCATCGAGCTTGACAGCCTCTATTCCGGCCGGTGAGCGATCCGTCAGATACTGCTGCGCAAGCACAAGAACGGCCCCGCTGTCGGCAAGCATATAATCGATTCTTTCCTGCGGATGCGCGGGGTCGATCGGCAGATAGGCTCCGCCCGCTTTCAAAATGGCCAGCAGCCCGATCATCATCTCGATGGACCGCTCGCAAAGGATACCGACTACCTTATCCGGCTCTACACCTTTTAAGCGCAGCTGCCGGGCAAGACGATTGGCGCGCACGTTGAGTTCGCGGTACGTAAGTCGCTTCTCGCCGAAAATGACGGCGATTTTTTCCGGTGTCATGGCCGCCTGGAGTTCGAACCAGCCGTGCATCGTTTTTTCGGCGGGATAGGGAGCTTCGGTGTCGTTAAAAGCGCGCAGCAGGCCGCGTTCTTCGTCCGTGAGCAGCTCTATTGCTCCCAGCGTCATTTCAGGCGTTTCAATGATCTGTCCCAGCACCTGATAAAGATGACCGGCAATAGCGCGGATCCCCGACTGTTCAACACTTTCCGCATTAAAGCTGAATTTGATTTCGAGCTCGCGTCCCGGTATCACCGTCAGCGTAAGCTCGTAGTTTGTTTGCTCAAAGCCGTCCACTTCCGTGATCCGGAGGCTGTTTTGGCCTCGTTCTCCATCTGGCCGCCGGCTATCATCCGCTTCATTCCCGTTTCCGATAAGTTCTTCGGATATGGGGTAGTTTTCGAACACAACGAGGTGCCGGATCAAATTTTGTTTTAACGAAGACTGCGTCTGGATATCCGCGAGCGAAAGATAAGAATACGCATTGGACTCCATCCAGCCGCTCTGCACACGGCTCAGTAAGGAGGCGAAACTTTCGTTCTTCTCCCCGCTGACACGGAAAGGAATCGTATTAATGAACAGCCCTACCATGTTCTCAATACCCTTAATCTCCTCGGGTCTGCCCGAGACGACGGTGCCGAACACAACATCCGTGCTGTTGTTATAGGCTTGAAGAAGTACGCCCCAAGCGGTCTGGAATACGGTGCTTACCGTAACCTGGTGCCGTTTTGCGATCCGTTCCATCTTTTGCGTGAGTGCGGTATCGAGCTTCAACGAATAATGTTCGAGCCGGAAAGCGGACTTCCCGTCTGCCCGGCTGAATCCCGGAACCGCCGTTTCGTTTTCCAGCCCGTCCAGATACTTGTTCCAGTAGGCCGCGGCTTCTTCCCTGTTCTGATTTTCCAGCCATTGAATGAAACTGCTGAACGGGTACACCGGTTCAAGATTGGCACGGTTTCCGTCTCTAAGCGACGTATAGAGGCTGAAAAAGTCGTTGGCCACGATGCCAAGGCACCAGCCGTCCATTACGATATGCGGAAAACTCCATACTAGTTTGCACGTGTTTTCGCTCCATTTGAACAAAGCCAGACGAAGGGGCACGTCTTTTTCCAGATCAAAACCGTTCGTTCTGTCACTTCCGGTAAACTTTTCAAGCGCATCCGTTTTGAGAACATCGGCCAGGCCGGAAACGTCCGCCGTATAGACGGCAGGAGCCTCCCTTTCTTGAAGCACTACCTGAAGAGGCCGCTCCGTTTCTTTATATACAAACACCGTACGGAAAATATCGTATCTCTCTATAAGCAGCTGCAGGCTGCGCTGAACCAGCTCACGGTCCAGTACTTCTCCGACGGTAATGATATTTTGCTGAAAATAAGCTTGAGAATCCCCATCCAGCATTGAATGATACAGCATGCCTTCCTGCATCGGGGACAGCGGATAGATGTCCTTAATCTTCACTTGAGACACAATTTCACTCTCCTTTAAACTTCCGGCCGTCCCGCAGGACAGTCCGGAAGCATATGTCCGCCTTAAGCGGTGAAACGGGGAGGAACAAAGAGTTTATAGCTTAAGCTTGCCGGCCAGTTGGGCCGCCATATTCTCGAACTGTCCGATGGACAGGTTCTGATAAGTAAAGTCGGTCGGGCTCTGCTCGGCGGTCTCTTTCCCGCAGCAGTGGCCAATCAGTTCCAGAAGGTGGTTCTTGAATCCGCCGGCCAGTTTTTCGACCGTTTCGGCCCGGTACTGATGACGGTTATAGTTAAAGGTTAGGCGTAGGACTCCGTCGGAGACCTGCCCGTTGATATCAAATGCAAACGGTCTCTCGCTGCCGCCGCTGATTTCATTGCCCGACGGGAAGGAGGATGGACTGAATTTTGCTCCGCCGTCATTGTCTCCGTCAAATTGTCCCAGATAATTGAAGCAGATCTGAGGTTCTTCCAAAGCGAAAGGAAGTTCTCCGTGATCGATTTCTTCTGTCAAATAGCGGAGTATGCCGTAGCCGATTCCTTTGTTCGGAACGCGGCGCAGTCCGTCTTTCACCAGCTTGATTTGATGTCCCAAGTCATCGGGGCTGCTCACATCAAGCACGAACGGATACATAACGGTAAACCAGCCGACGGTACGGGACACATCCACATCCTTTAAAATTTCTTCGCGACCGTGACCCTCGACGCTGACGGCAATCCGGGATAGTCCGCTCCATTCGCGAAAAGACAGCCCCAATGCCGTAAGAAGCAGGTCATTGATTTCGGTATTGTAGGCTTGCTGCGCGTGTTTCAGCAGTTTTTCCGTGTTGTCGCAGTCGAGTTCGATTTCAATGTCCTTGCCGTCTTCGACTTTATCCGACGCTGCCGCGTAATCGGACGGCAGAGAATCCGGCATCTGAGAACGGATAGCCGACCAATAGCTCAGTTCCGTTTGAGCGCGGCTGCTGTTCGCATATTCCGCGAGCCGAGAAGCCCATTCCCGGTAGGAATCGGTTTTGGCCGGAAGTGAAACGGCACGGCCTTCCAAAGCTGCTGCATAGGCGTTCTCCAGATCTTCCAGCAAAATTCTCCAGGAAACTCCGTCAATAACCAGATGATGGATCACAATCAGTAAATGATCGTTTTCCGCGGTGCGGAAAAGAGCGAGCTTCATAAGCGGGCCGCGGTCCAGCGCGAATCCGCTTTGCAGGCTGTCTGCAATCGGACCGATTTCCAGAGCAGGTTCCGGCGCGAGAGTCAGATCATAGGCGTGCAGTTCGTATGCTTCTGCCTCTTTCCAGTCCCGCGTTTGAGCTGTTACGCCGCCTTCCTCAGCCTGGGAAAATACGGTGCGAAGCGCATCGTGATGCAGCGTCAGTTTATCCAAAACCCGGCGGAGCACGTCTTCATTCAGACGCTCTTTGCTTTTCAGCATAACGGCCTGGTTGTAATGATGGAGGTCTGTGCGGTGACGTTCGAAAAATCTCCGCTGAATAGGAGCCAGCTCCGTCCTCCCTTGGACGATTCCTTGGTTAATGGTCCGCTGTACAATCTGGATATAAGGAACCACCTGCTCGATCTGCGGATGACGGAACAAATCCCGCAGCTCCATTTTCAGCCCTCTGCCGTTCAACCGTGCGGCAATCTGCAAGGCTTTGATCGAATCGCCGCCCAGTTCGAAGAAGTTGTCGCGTATTCCGATTTTTTTGACTCCCAGCACGTCCTGCCATATTTCGGCCAGCGTATGCTCCATTTCCGATTCCGGCTGAACGTAATCGGCCGTCATTCTTACTGATCCGTCCGGCTCAGGGAGGGCTCTGCGGTTAATTTTGCCGTTGCTTGTGAGCGGCATCGCATCCAGGAAAACGAACTGGGCGGGAATCATATAGTCAGGCAGGCTTTCGGCAAGCCCTCCGCGAAGTTCGGAAACCGTCAGCTCCGTACCGTCCGCGCTTACCAGATAAGCGCACAAATATTTCTGTCCGTTAGCGTCTGTCCGGTCCATTACGATCGTTTCTTTAATTTCATCCCTGTTCAAAAGTCTTGCTTCGATTTCTCCCAATTCAATCCGGTAGCCGCGGATTTTCACCTGATGATCGATCCGGCCGATATATTCCACACTACCGTCAGGCAGCCAGCGGGCCAAATCGCCCGTTTTGTACATCTTCGCCTGGGGACGGTGCGGAATCGGCACGAACTTCTCCGCCGTCAACTCGGGACGGTTCAAGTAACCCCTTGCCAGGCCCGTACCGGCGAGGCAAAGTTCCCCCGGTACGCCCACCGGCTGGATTCGGTGTTTGGCGTCAACAATGAACAGCTCCGTGTTGTCGATAGGTCTGCCGATCGGCACCTGCTCCAGCAGTTGACCCGGCGGGCAGTCGAAATACGTCACATCGATGGTGGCTTCGGTTGGACCATATAAATTGGCCAATATAACTCCGCCCGGAGTGCCGATTAGCCGATCAAACCGGTTGGCATGCTGCGCCTGAAGCGCCTCCCCGCTGGCAAAAACATAACGGAGCGAGTCTAAATCTTCCTCCTGCCGGTTTTGCTCGATATGGTCCAGGAAGACGGACAACATGGAAGGAACGAAATGCAGGGTAGTTACACGGCTTCGCCTGATTTCTTCCACAATAAGCCGGGGCTCTTTCTCACCGCCTGGCGTCAGGAATACCACACGCGCCCCCTGTGTTCCCCACCAGAACAGCTCCCATACGGACACGTCGAAGCTGTACGGCGTTTTTTGCAAAATAACATCGTCACGGCCGATCGGATATCTTTTCTGCATCCAGTGAATGCGATTCACCAGCGCACGGTGCTCGATCATGACGCCTTTCGGATTACCCGTCGTACCGGAAGTGTAAATGACATAAGCCAGATTTCCGGGTCCTGCCGCCCCTTCGGGAGACAGCGCACTGAAATCTTCGTGATAAGACTGTTCCTCATCCAGCAGGATGTACTCGTATCCTTCAGGCAGCTGCCCGGCCCATTTCGATGCGGTCAGCACGATACGCGCTCCGCTGTCGTTCAGCATAAAGCCGACCCGGTCACGGGGATGTGCCGGATCAACCGGGAGGTACGCGCTGCCGGCTTTGAGAATGGCAAGGAGACCGATCATCATTTCAGCCGATCTCTCGGTCAAAATGGCAACGACTCCGTCCGGACGCGCACCTTTGGCGCGCAGAGTGCGGGCGAGCCGGTTCGCACGCTCGTCCAGTTCCCCGTACGTGAGCCGGTTCTCTCCGAACACGACGGCAATCCGGTCCGGATCCTCCGCGGCCTGCTCTTCGATCCAGCCGTGGATCGTTTTATTCTCGGGGAACGCCGCCTTCGTATCGTTGAACCGGCTAATAAGGGTGTGCCTTTCCTCTTCGGTCAGCAGCTCGATATCGGCCAGATTCACGTCCGGATTGCGGACGACCTCCTCAAGAATATTGAGGAAGTGACGGCTCAGCTTTTCGATCGTCCCCCTCTTAAAGAGCTTGATTGCATATTCAAACGACAAGCCGAGCCTGTCGGGGAATTCTTCGACGCTTAGCGTCAGATCGAATTTCGCGATCGCCATCTCGAACTCGACCGGCCGGAATGTAACCTCGTTGAACCGGAACTGGTTCATACCGGTGTTCTGCAGCACGAACATCACATCAAACAGCGGGTTGCGGCTCACATCACGGCGAAGCTGCAGACGCTCGACAACTTCCTCAAACGGAATATCCTGATTTTCGTAAGCATGCAGCGCTCCGTCTTTAACTTCCTTCAGAAAATGGCTGAAAGACTTATCGGCGGAAGGGAAATTCCGCATCGGCAGCGTATTGACGAACATCCCCATCATCGTCTCCAGATCGGGGTGCGGACGCCCCGCCACCGGGGACCCTACGACTATGTCTTCCTGCCCGGTATATCTGTGAAGCAGCGTGTTGAAGGCGGCAAGGAGGACCATATACAAGGTCGTCCCCGTCCGGGCGCAAAAACGATGCAGGTCTGCGGTCAGTTCGCTGCCGATTTCGTAGGTCAGGCTGTCGCCCTCAAAGCTCTTGATTGCCGGACGGATGTAATCGGCGGGCATATCCAGAACTGGCACATCTTCACCGCCGCCGAAAAGGTTTTTCCAGTACACGGCTTGTTTTTCCGCCGCTCCTCCGGCGATCTGCCCGTTCTGCCACGAAGCAAAATCCTTGTACTGGATGCGGAGCGGAGGGAGCTCTTCACCGGCGTAGAGACGGCTGAACTCCTCAACGAACACTTCGATCGAAATTCCGTCGGTGATAATGTGGTGCATGTCGGCCAGAAGCAGATGCCTTCCTTCTTCCAGCTTGATCAGCTCCGCGCGAAGAAGTGGTGCTTCTTCCAGATTAAACGGGCGGATAAACGGGCGGATAAGGGTTTCCAGCACGGAATCCGGCTGATTTGCTCCGCCAAGCGATCCGGACGTGACGGCTCCGGCTTCTGCCGTATGGCTGCCCGCCGAGGCCGTGGCTGCTTCAGCGAGGGCTCCATACCCGTTCGAGTCCAGCTCGCGGTATGAGACCCGGAAATCCAGCGCTTCCGGTTGATGGATGCGCTGTGCAGGTTCACCGTCGATCACCGCAAAAGACGTGCGCAGGGACTCGTGACGAACGACCATGGTCCGGAACGCCTCTTCCAGCCGCTCTCTGTCGAGCGGACCTGTCATCTCCAGCGCGGCACACATGTTATAAGCACTCTCGGCGTCTCCCAGGCGGTCGATGATGAGGAGCCTTTTCTGGGCGGGCGATACAGGATGATAATCCTTGTCTCCGACGGGTTCTATGTCCGCATAGGCGCTTTCTTCCGCCCCCGCGATAAGCGGAGCCAGTCCGCGCACCGTAGGATGGGCGAACACTTCCCGCAGCGGCAACTCGACGCTGAACTGCTTCGCGATGCGGCCGATGAGAAGCACCGCCTTGAGGGAGTGCCCGCCAAGCTCAAAGAACGAGTCGTCGATGCCGACGGTTTTGACGCCGAGCACTTCCTGCCAAAGCTCCGCGAGCTGCGCTTCCGTCAGAGTGCGCGGAGCCGCGTAAGCCGACACCGGTGCCGGATCGCCGCTTGGCGCAGGCAACGCCTTTCGGTCAATCTTGCCGTTAGGGGTAAGCGGAAGACTGTCCAGCCGCACGATATGGGCCGGAACCATGTAGCCCGGCAGCTCGGCGCTGAGCTTTTTCCGCAGCCATGCCTCGTCGGCATCGCCCGCTACATAGGCGCACAAATATTTGTGCCCGCTGGAATCCGTGCGGTCGGTGACAACGGCCTGCACGACTCCTTCGAGCTTCAGCAGGGCCGATTCTATCTCGCCGGGCTCGATACGGTAGCCGCGGATTTTGACCTGGTAGTCGATCCGTCCGATAAAATCCACGCTTCCATCCGGCATCCAGCGGGCCAAATCTCCCGTCCGGTACAACCGTCCGCCTCCCGCAAACGGGCTGGGGACAAACTTCTCCGCCGTCAGCTCAGGACGGTTGAGATAGCCGCGCGCCACGGAATCTCCGCCGATGCACAGCTCCCCCGCCACACCCGCCGGCACAGGCCGAAGCGCGGAATCCACGATGTAGAAGCGGTGATTGCCCAGCGGTCTGCCGATAGGGACGTTGCCGGATTCCGGCAGCTTGTCCGCAGCTTCCTCGTAAAAGCTGGAATCGATGGCCGCTTCTGTCACCCCGTAGCTGTTCATGATCCGCATGCTTCCCGCAAAACGCTCCAACAGCGTCCCGTAATCGTGCACGCTGCAGCTGTCCGAGCTCGTAATCAGCAGCTTCAAGGCGCTAATGTCCGTCCCGTACTCATGCACGTGCTCCATAAGCGGTAAGATCAGGGCGGGAGTAGATTCGAACACCGTGATCCGGTGATCCTCCAAGTAGCCCGCCAGAGCGGAAGGATCGATCCTTACCTCCTGGGGACAAATAACCATTGTCCCCCCGTTTACGAACGTCCGTGCGAGATCCCCTGCAAATACATCAAACGAGAAACTCGCGATTTGCAGAAGTTTCACATCAAACTCGCGCAGCCGGTACCCGTACCGGTATCCGAACGCAGTGTTCACATAATGCCGGTGCTCGATCATCACGCCTTTGGCATTGCCCGTCGTTCCCGACGTATAAATCACATAAGCAAGGTCATCCGGTTTATTGACCGACTCAAGATTGCTTACCGCTTCCTCCGGATTCAATCCGGAAAACCAGTTCGTCTCCTCGCCGGAACCCGTGAATTCTTCCGCACGAGATTTCAATGCTTTTATAAAGCCTTTCTTTTCCGCCGCTGTCAGAAGACTCTGTATATCGAGAACTCTTCCGGGATAGTCCGCTCCTTGGAGCAGATCGGTCAGCGCTGCCTGAGTAAGCAGAACGCGCGCGCCGCTGTCGCGGAGCATGTAGGCGATACGCTCCTCCGGATAAGTCGGATCGATCGGAATATAGGCGCCGCCCGCTTTTTGAATGGCGAGTACCGCCGTAACCATATCGGCCGAACGTTCGAGCAGAACGGCCGCCAAGCTGTCCGGATTCACGCCCTGCCTCCTGAGAACGTGCGCGAGCACATTCGCGCGCTCGTTTAATTCCCCGTAGGTGAGCGATGTCTCTTCGTATACGACTGCCGTTTTGTCCGGTGTCTGTGCCGCCTGCGCCTCGAAAAGCTCATGAAACGTTCCGGCCGGATAAGAAACGGAAAAGCCGCTCCAAACTTCCGTAAGCTCTTGGCGTTCCGGCTCCGATAAAAGAGTGAATTCGGACACCCGTTTTTCCGGGTGGCTGGAGGCCTGGCCCAGAACCGTTTCCAAATGTCCTTGAATTTTCAAAATCTCCGCTTCGCCGTATGTGTATCCGTTATAAGAAAGGGTGACGTTTAAAACATCCCCGTCCTCTACTTCGATATTGAAGTCGTAAGGGGTCTGCTCGGCCAAATCCGCTCCCGTAATGGCGAAGCCGAGCCGTTTTTCCAAATCTCCCCGCCCGATCAGCTCCTGGAGCGGATAATTTTCAAACACGACGATATGTCCGATAAGATCCTGCTTCAACGCAGATTGAGCCTGGATTTCCGCCAGCGAGTAATAATCGTAAACACGCGACTGCACTGTCTGCCGCTGAACTTCTTTTACCAACCCGGTAAACGTGCTGTCCGGCAAAAGCGGGATCCGCACGGGGACTGTGTTAATAAACAAGCCCACCATCCGCTCGATGCCATCAATTTCCGGCGGTCTTCCCGATACGACGGTACCGAAAACGACATCCTCGCTCCGGTTATAGCGTCCGAGAATCAGCGACCACGCAGCCAGAAACAAGCTGCTGACCGTCGCCCCGCTGCTTTCCGCAATGCTGCGGAGCCGGCGGGCCGTATCCGCTCCGACGGTAAACTTCCGCTCCGACGGCAGATAGCCTCTCCCGGCCGATGTCACGGTATTGCCAGGCAATCCGGACGGTTCCTCCAGACCTTCCAGAAGTCTCCTCCAGTAATCCGACGCAGCCGCCTGATCCTGCTTTTGCAGCCACTGTACATAGCTGCTGTAGGGCCGGACCTCGGGAAGAGATGCCTCCCTGCCGTTTTTTTCGGCTTCATAGTAATTCAGAAGCTCTTCGAGCACGATGCCGATGCACCAGCCGTCCATAATAATATGGTGAAACGTGAAGAGCAGTGTATATTCCTGCGGGCTTGTCCGAAGGACGGTTAACCGCACCAGCAGTTCTTTGCTTATGTCAAAAGGACGGTTTTTATCGGCATGGATAAACACTTCAAGCTTCGCGTCCCGCTCACCATCCGCCAACCCGGCCAGATCCTCCAAAACGACGGAAGCTTCCCGGTCCTTAAATACGATTTGCCGGGGTTTCGCGACATTTTTGTGATACATATTTGAACGGAGCGGTTCATGCCGCTTGACAAGAAGTCCAAAACTTCTTTCCAGCGCCTGAACATCCAGATCCCCGCTCATCGTCAGCCGCACCTGCTCCAGGTAGGCATGCGACTCGGGATTCATCAGCGCATGAAACAGCATCCCTTCCTGTAAAGGCGTCAAATGGGACATTTTCTCAATTTCCAGCCCTTTACTCATCCGTAATTCCCCCTCTGCAACCCTTATACGCTCTCATAAAATTGTTTAATGTCCTCGAACTCGTCGAGATCCAGATCGTTTGCCCCGACATCGGCAGGAGTCAGCTCTCGCTCGGTCTTGGACTGGCAGTGACGGAGCACTTCATACAAATTTTCTTCCAGGCGATGAAGCAAATCCGATGCGGTCTGTTCCGTGTACGCATGACCGTCATAATCGAGCCGGAGGGTGAGGGCACCCGATTCGAGCGTGCTTTTCAGATACCAGCCGTACTCACGTGCCGCACGTAAATCACCTGTAAATCCTTCACCCGCGCTCAGATGATCAAAATAAGGAGATACGGGAACGGACGGCTCCCGGTGAGCGAACCCGATGCGAGGATGTTTCCGGGCTGTGGTTCCTTCTTCCTGCTGCCGTGAAGACGCAAGATCGTATAAGGCTCCGTATCCGATGCCTCCATCCGGCACCTGACGCACCGATTCTTTAACCTGCTTGAGGTAACCCGCCAGATCATCGGTAAACGAGTTTTCGAGCATCAGCGGATACTGCGTATCGAACCAGCCCACTGTCCGCGAGAAATCCAACTTCTTGTCCACGCACAGTTTTCTTCCGTCTTCGGTCAATTCGATGAGGAAGCGTTTGTGGCCGGACCAGTTTCCGAACGTTTTGCCCAGAGCGGATAATATCGCTTCGCGGGCATCCATCGAATAAATATCTTTCACTCCGTCGAGCAGTTGGCTCGTCTTTTCCGCCGGTATAACCGCACAGACCGAGTTGCGCAGCGGTTGAAGTCCCGTCTCGGTTTCTCTATCGACCGGAACAACCCACTCACCGGAGGCGACAGCCGAAGCCCAATATTCCCGCTGAGTCTGTACCTGTTTGTTGTCCGCATATGTTCTCAAGTGCTCTGCCCAAGTCCGGAAAGCATCGGTTTTAAGAGGCAGCGAGACATTTTCTCCTTTAACAAGCTGTCCGTAAACGGTCGCCAAATCTTCCAAAATTAAAGCAAAAGAAGTGTCGTCGGAAATGAGGCGGTGAATCGCAATCAAGAGATAGTCCCCTTCGCCGGTCTTAAACAGCACGCCTTTCACAAGCGGTCCTTCATTCAGGGAGAGACCCGATTCGAGCTCTCTGCTTTGCTGCTCAACGGACGTCCTGGCATCAGACTTGCCCCCGCTTAGACGAATGACAGTCAGTCCCGCAGGTTCTTCCGTCAAAGAGCGATGCTCCAGCTTCAACTCCCCTTCTTTCAAAACGGCGCGCAGACGAAGGGCGTCATGCTGCTCCAGCACCTTGTCCCAGGCCGACCGGACATGGTTTTCCTCCAGCCCCGCTGCAGAGAAGAGCAGCGCCGAAAGCGACGAGTCGGATTCGTAACCGCCCTGCTCGAAAAACCGGTTCTGCACAGGCGTCAGCGTCACTTCCCCTTCGACCGGACCTTGGACGATTTCACGGACGGATGACGTCACGTACGCGCCGAGGTCTCCGATGGACGGATGCTCGAATAGCTGCTTGATGTCCAGCGCATATCCTTCTTTCCTCATGCGGGCCACAACCTGAATGCCTTTGATCGAATCTCCGCCAAGGAGGAAGAAATTGTCGTGAATCCCGATACCGGTCCGGCCCAGAACATCCTGCCACACGCCGGCCAGCGCTTCCTCCACTTCGTTGCGGGGAGGTGCGTACTCCACATTCGGAAGGAAAAGATCGTCCGGCTCGGGAAGCGACTTCCGGTCGGTTTTGCCGTTAGGCGTAAGCGGAAGCTTGTCCAAGAATACATAGTGCGAAGGGACCGAATAGTAAGGCAACTCTCTCGCCAACTGCTCCCTGACCTCCGCCGCGCTTAAAACGGAATCCGGCTTCGGCACGACATACGCGCACAATACGGCCTCGTGTCCGCCTTTTTGTTTGACCGTTACGGCCGCCTCCTGGATGGAAGAGAGCTTGATCAGAGCATTTTCTATCTCGCCGAGCTCGATGCGGAAGCCCCTTACCTTCACCTGATGATCGATCCGGCCCAGGAACTCCAGGTTCCCGTCGGGCTTCCAGCGGGCAAGATCGCCCGTTTTGTACATCTTTGTTCCCGGGACAAATGGATTGGGCACAAATTTTTCAGCCGTAAGATCTTCACGCTTCCAATACCCCCGCGCTAGCCCTTCTCCGGCTATGCACAATTCACCCGGCACTCCTACAGGCTGAAGATTCGAATTTGCATCGACGGTATACACCTGCGTATTGGCAATCGGCCGCCCGATATCGATCCGGGCCGCACCGGTCAGCTCCCTGACCGCGGACCATACCGTCGTTTCGGTCGGTCCGTACATGTTGTAAATTCTCAGCCCGTCCTGTGATTGCAGCTGCTCCAGAAGCGCATGCGGCAGAGCTTCGCCGCCGACCATAATTTCCTTGACGCCGGCCAGCGCCTTCTTGCCCTCTTCACTGGCGAGCAGCATCTGCAGACGGGAAGGCGTCATTTGCAGCATATCGATTTCTCTAGACCGGATGAGCTCACCCAGAGATTCCGCTTCCAGCTGATGCTGGCGGTCCCCGATGACAACTGTCATTCCCGCCAAAAGCGGCACGAGGGATTCCAGAACGAATATGTCAAACGAGATGGTCGTTAGCGATAAAATCTTTTTGTCCGGACGGAAATCAATCACTTCTTTCATTCCGGTTACGAAGTTCATGACGGCACGATGCGGCAGCATGACGCCTTTCGGGTTTCCCGTCGATCCCGACGTGTAGATGACGTAAGCGAGATGTTCGGACTCTACGCCCTCTCCGTCCAGATCGGCACCGTCGTTCTGATAGATGTCGTCCTCATCGAGGAACAGTACGCTTCCATCGTAATCCAAGCCTTCGATCAGACTGCGGCTCGTCAGCAGCACGCCTGCTTCGCTGTCCTGGAGCATGTAGAGTACACGCGCCAAAGGATAGTCAGGATCGATCGGCACATACGCGCCACCGGCCTTCAGCACAGCCAACTGCCCGATGATCATTTCGGCCGAACGGGGCACCATAAGACCGACAAGCTTGTCGGGTCCTACACCAAGCTCCCGCAGCTTCCGTGCAGCGGCGTTGGCACGTTCGTTCAATTCCCCGTATGTTAAGCTCCGGTCTCCGAAAACAACCGCCTCAGCCTCCGGCGTTTTCGCGGCCTGCTCCTCAAATGCCTTGTGAACCGGAACGGTCGAAGGAAAACCCGCTGCCGTGTCGTTAAACCCGGTGATCAGATCCTCTCTTTCCGGGGCCGTGAGCATCTGAATCTCGCCAAGCGCAATATCCGCCGAATAGGCAATCGTCTCCAGGATGGCTGAATAATGGCGGGCCAGACGCTCCACCGTTTCACGCGCGAACAGATCCGTGGCATACTCCCACGTAAACAACAGCCCGTCTTTTTGCTCCGTAACGTGCAGGGAGAAATCAACTTTGGAGATGCCGGTGTTAAACTCTCCGGGCTTGAAGGAAAGCCTGCCCGTTTTTACAACGTCCGTACCCACATTTTGCAGGCTGAAAATGGTATCAAAGAGAGGGTTGCGGCTTAAATCCCGCACCAGCTGAAGCTTCTCGACAATTTCCTCAAACGGATACTCCTGGTTCTCGAACGCGGCGAGAGACTGACGTTTCACCTCTTGCAAAAATTGTCCGAAAGCCAAGGAAGGCTCGGGCTTGCTGCGGATCGCCAGCGTATTTACGAACATTCCCGCCATACTTTCCGTATCGGCGTGTCTTCTTCCGGCGGCCGGCGTTCCGACAATAATGTCTTCCTGACCCGAATATTTGGCCAGCAGTACGTTGTATGCGGCCAGCAGCACCATGTACAGCGTCGTTTCCTTATCCTTCGCCAGACTGTACAGCGCCTCCGTCAATTTCCCGTCCGGAAGCTGGACGAAGCTGTCTCCTTTGAAGCTTTGGGAAGCTGGGCGCGGATAATCCGTCGGCATCTGAAGGACGGGCAGCTCACCTGCCAGCGTCTGGAGCCAGAAATCTTCCTGCCTGCCGAATTTCCCTTGTGCCAGCTGACCGTTCTGCCAAACCGCATAATCTTTGTAATGTACGTTACGCGGAGGCAGGAGCCTGCCTTGATAAATCTGGATGAACTCGTCCAGCAGCACGGCCATGGAATATCCGTCCGCTACGGCATGATGAACATCGATCAGCAAAACGCTGCCGCCCGTTTCAAGCTCGAACAGATGAGCACGGAATAAGGGCGCTTGTCCGAGATCGAACGGCCGGACGAATTGCCGCTGCAGCTCCTCTATCTCTTCCAGCCGTACTGTCGATACGGGAACATCCAGATCGGCTTCCCCGGCGATTTTTTGCACGACTTCCCCGTTTTCCAGCTCAAAATAGGTCCGAAACGATTCATGGCGAGCTGCGGCCTGCCGAAGGGCCCCGATTAGCCTATCTCTGTCGACTTCCCCTTCTATAAAAAGCCGCCCAGGCACGTTGTAAGCCGTTCCTCCGCCGCCCAACTGATCGAGAACATACATCCTTTTTTGGGCCGAAGAAACCGGATAAGACTTCTCCTGCGGCACCGGTTGAATGGACTCGAAATCTTGTCCGGAACCTCCCGTGATATACTGTTCCAGCTCCCCGACCGTCTGCAGGGCAAAAAGCTCGCTCAGCGGGATATGAATGCCGAATTCTTTGTTTATCCGTGAAAGAATAACAGTCGCTTTTAACGAATCGCCGCCCAACTGAAAAAAATTATCCCTGGTGTTTATATGCGCGGCACCGAGCACGTCTTTCCATATCGCAACAAGCTTGTCCGTCACGCTGCCCTGTAAGTTTTGTTTGCCGGGTAGCGCCAAATTGCCGCCGGAAGGCGCAGGCAAAGCCGTGAAATCAATCTCTCCATCCGGCAGCAGAGGCAGCTCCGTCATCGGAATCAGGTACCTTGGAATGGCATAATCCGGCAAGGTTTCATGCAGCAGCGAAAACTTTTCTATTTCTTTCCAGATTTTTGAAGGGTTAGCAACGACGTAGGCCGTCATATAGTCGACTGCATCATTTTCAGGGTGAAAATGAGCCGTTACGGCACATGCTTCAAGACGAAGCGTATGCAGCAAATGCTCTTCAATCTGATCCAAATAAACGCGATGACCGCGTACAAGAACGGAACGCGATGTTTTTCCCAGCCGTTTAATGGCCCCGCTGGCATAACTGTAAGCCCATTTCCCGGTACTCGTGAAACGGTTGGACGGGGATTCCACCTTCCTGCCCGAAACCGCGTAGACTTCGCCGATCGTTCCGGGTGGAGCCGGATACTTGTAGGCGTCAAGAATACACTCATAGCTTCCGTTTTCGTCCGCGTGAAGAGCCCATCTGGCCCACACCCGCTCACTTTCCTCCGCACTGAGGAGAGACAGCTCGGACAGGCGCTTATCGCCCCCATCGGCGATAGATTCCAGCAGCCGAATGAAATAGCGGGACCAGGTTTCAACCGTTTCGGGCTGGAAAAGGTCCGCATTGTAATCGAAATCGAGCCTCAGTTCTTTTGAAATCTCCGTCACGTTCAGGAAAAGCTCGTACTTGCAATACGCCGGATCATGGACGAGCAGCTCCGTATCGAGCCCGTGAAAATCGAGTTTGGGCAGCGGACGGTCCATATTGAATACGGCGTTAAGGACAGGCAGATTGCGGAGCCCGCGCTCAGCCAGCGCCGCAAAACTGTAAGCCTGATAGGCGTCCAGTTCGTTCATTCTCTGTTTGACGGACCCCGCGTAAGCGGCAAAGCTCTGTTCGGAGGACGCCCTGCTGAGAACAGGAAGCAGATTAACGCAGTTTCCCATCAGAAAAGGAGCTTCCATCTGCGACTGTCCCGCCGTCGGAACTCCAACGGTAATATCGCTTTGCCCCGTTAACCGGTGCAGAAAAAGATGAAATCCCGAAAGCAGCGTCACAAAAAGACTGCTTCCGAGCTTTATGCTGGTTTTTTTAAGTTCTTGGAGAAGCAGGGCCGGAAGGATCGTCGTATGCCTTCCGCCTTTTGAAGTCGGAAGAATCGTTCCCCGGACGGGGGAAGGAAGTTCGACTACGGACATCTGCTTCTCAAAAAGTCCGTTCCAGTAAGCGGCCGCCTGCGCGCTTTGCGGTTTTTCCAACTGCTCGGACTGCCAGGCGGCATATCTTCTGAAAGGTGCCGGTTCCGGCAGGCGGTAAGCTTCCTGACGGACAAGAGCGGAATAAATCCGCTCCAGTTCCTGGACGAACAGTGCCATGGACCATCCGTCGGCAATCAGGTGATGGAAAGTGAACACGGCCGTATGCGACTCTGCCGATGTGCGGAGAAGATGAATCCGGAAGAGCGGCGTCTCACCTTCCAAATCGAACGGCGTCTGGCTCTCGCGATGAAGCCAAACCCGTATTTGACGCTCCTGTTCCGTTGAATTTAAACCCGCCAGATCTACGATCGGAACTTTCACATCTAGAGAATCCCGAACGATCTGGGTTTCGCCGTCTTGGCTGATGACAAGACGAAGAGCTTCATGCCTGTCGGTAATGAGCCGGACTGCCTGCTCGAACGCATCGGCCCGCAGTGCTCCGCGAAACCGCAGAAGAGCGGTTTCGTGGAGTGACGGGGAATCCTTGCGGTTGGAAACGGAGGCAAACCAGAGCTGCTTCTGGTCGGGAGTCAGCGGAAACGCTTCTCCTTGACCGCTTTCCGGCAGCCGGTAGGACGGGAGCTTGCGGCCGGAAGGATCGTCATCGTCCGGAGACGGGTCCCGGTCGGGAAGAAATCCGCCTTTCCGCAGTTCGCCCACGCTTTCTTTAACGGCCTGTACGATGCGTGCGATATCTTCTTCCGAGTGGGCGGTGGACAAGAAGCAGTTGCGCCCCTCCCAGATGTAAATGCCTTTATCAAGCATGTGATAATAAAACAGCTCCAAGTCGCCTTTGAGCACGAAACGGAACAGCGAACCGAAATGCACCACTTTGATCGGCACGCCTTCCCCGCCGAAATACGTGTTCAGCTCTTCGGCAAACCGTGCCGTGCGTGCGTTCAAATCCGCCTGGATTTGTCCTGCCGAAGCTTCCAGGTGATTCAATACGGCAAGGGAAGCGGCCATGGCCAGCGGATGGTGGCAGAACGTGCCCGCCACGAACGTTCTCCGGTGTTCGTTCTGCGGGAAAGAATCGTCGCCGAATTTCCATGTTCCTCCGTCTATGCCGTCCATGTATGCCGATGAACCGGCGACGATACCGATCGGCATGCCGCCGCCGATAACTTTGCCGTACGTGACGAGGTCCGCTTTAATGCCGAACCAAGCCTGGGCGCCGCCCGGATGCAGACGGAAACCGGTAATCACTTCGTCGAAGATGAAAGCGGTGCGGGACTCTTTCGTAATACGGCGGATTTCTTCCAGAAAAGCTTTCGGCTGAAAATCCGGCCGGCGGCTTTGTACCGGCTCGACCACTACGGCGGCCAGTTCATGAGCGTGCGAACGGATGTATTCGAGCGAGTCTTCGCTTCCGTAATTGAGCACGACTATGTCGTCGACCATATTTTGCAGAATGCCCGGGGCCAGCGGCGTCGAGTGCTCCTTGTTCGTTCCCGCGCTTCCCAGTGCAAGCACTCCGTCGAACGTACCGTGATAGGAACCGGCGAAAATCACGACTTTGGCGCGGCTTGTTGCCGCACGTGCGAGCCTTAAGGCAACCATGACGGCTTCCGTACCGGAATTGTACAGCGCGATGCGTTCCACGCCGGTCATTCTGCAGATGGATTCGGCAACCTGGCCTGCCAGATTGGACATCGGACCGACGCACATGCCGTTCGCAAGCTCCCGTTCGATCTTCTCGCGGACGAACGAAGGGTTATGTCCGAATAGATTGACGCCGAATCCCATCGTCAGATCCACATATTCGTTACCGTCGAGATCCCACAGTTTGGACCCTTCCGCGCGTTCCGAAATAATTTGATATACCATTTCTTTCAGAAGAGGACGGAATCCGGCGACGTTGCGGTTATTCGCATACACGTCACGGTACTGCTGGGTGTAAGCTTTCGTGCGCCCCGTCCGTGCCGTGTACCGCTCAATCAGCTCGCGCACATGCTTTTCCTGTCTCTGCGACAGGGATTCGCGGGCTTTCAGATCCAGCGCTTTATAAGGCACGTAAGGCTTAGGCTCCTCACCGTTTGCCTGTGATGCCGCGGGTCTCGTTTCGACGGCTGCGGCGACTTCCCGCGTCGTTCCGGCATGCAGCCGTGCGTCAGGCTGCGCAGGCGGTGCCGCAGCGACTCTTGCAGCAGGAGACGGACCGGATACGGATGCGGGCTGTACGGACAGCGGCGCTTGTACGGCCGGACGGCTGCCGAGCACTTGAAGCTGCTGTGACATCAGCTGAAGCTGCTGCTCCAGGATGCGTTCGACCGCGGAAGAAGCCGAGCTTCCGGCGATACCTGCAGCCGGACCGGATACGGATGCCGGCACTGCCTGTCCTTGTGCACCCGCAGCAGCGGATTGCTCGCTGTAGCTGTACGGCTCCGGAAGAGCGGTCCGCTCGGGAGCAACTGCCCCCGTCCCGGCGATTGGCGCCTGCACGGCGGCTTCGGACCGGACCACGGATGCGGGTTCGGTCTGCGGCACCCGTTCGACGATATAGGCCGTTAGCAGGTCCAGGTTCGTAAGCGACTCAAAGAAATCGCTCATGGGAACATCCAGTCCGAACGCATCTTTAATGCTGTGGCGGACTTGGGATAAATTGATGGAGTCGAGTCCCAGTTCCAGGAAATGCGTTTGAGGCTGAAGCTCTTCCCTGCTGAGCTGCGATACGTTGCCGATCATCTGGATCAGCGTCTGACGGACGGAATCGGCGTGACGGGCGGAGGCTGTTTCCGCCTGAAGCTGTTCGTTCACCACACTCACCTGCTCCTTTGCGGATAGATAGGGTTCCGGTTGAGCCGTCGGCACCGCATGCGGAGATTGCGCCGCAGATGCTGCCTGTCCGGCCTTGACGGGAACGTCGATCCAGCATCTTTTGCGCTGGAACGGATATGTCGGAAGGGATACTTTTCGGAATGAACTTTGGGCATACAGAGCCTTCCAGTCGATGGAAGCTCCCTGCACATACTGCCGTGCCAGTTCTTGCACGGCTTCCGGCCCAAGATCGGCGAGATTCCCCGGCTGCATGTATTCATGCGTCTGGGTGCTGTCCGTTTTGCCGATATAAACGCCGTCCGAACCTTTGCCTTCCCTGTGAAGGCGCCGCAGTTTCTGCGTTAATTCGGCTCCGTCCGCCGCCGTCACCGCCAACCGGTATGTCAGATGGCTGCGGCCAGTGTTTGCCGTATAACATACGGCCGGCATGTCAAGCTTGTCCGTCCCGGCAAAAAGCTTGTCGTAGTCCCGGATAAGCTCCTGCAACCCCTCTTCTGTCTTGGCTGACAGGGTGAGCAGCAGCGGAACGCCGTTTTCGGAACCTCCGTTATCCGCAGATGCCGTTGACGTGACTTCCGGGGCTCCGTTGTATTCTTCCAGCACGACGTGGCAGTTGGTTCCGCTGAAACCGAACGAACTGATTCCGCATCTTCTCGGAATGCCGTCGGTCTCCCATTCTTTTAAACGGGTGTTTACATAAACGGGTGATTCCTCGAAGCTGATTTTCCGGTTCGGCACCCGGTAATGAACGGATGGAGCAATTTGCTTGTGCTGAAGGGAAAGCACGGTTTTGATCAAGCCCGCGATACCGGCCGCTTCATACAGGTGCCCGATATTGGATTTTACCGTACTGATGGCACAGAACTGCTTGCGCTTCGTCCTTCTGCGGAAGGCTTTCCCGATTCCGTCGATTTCGACCGGATCGCCGAGCTTGGTGCCGGTTCCGTGCGCTTCGATATACGTCACTGTCTCGGGATCGATCCGCGCATTACGCCAGGCCTGGGAAATGACATCCGCCTGGGAGGACGCGTTCGGAGCCGATATGCCCACGGTGCTTCCGTCCTGGTTAATCGCGCTTCCCTTGATCACCGCAAGGATGTTGTCCTTGTCTTTGATCGCTTTGCCGAGAGGTTTCAGGAAAACGGCCCCCACGCCCTCACCCCAGCCTGTGCCGTCCGAACTGTCGTCGAAAGCTCTGGCCCGGTCGTCGGAAGACTCCATGCCGATTCCCGCCTTAAGGGGCAGCAAAATGGTTTTTACGCCGCCCGCAAGCGCCATGTCGCAGTCTCCGCTCAGAATCGCTTTGCAGGCCAGATGAACGGCGACCAGCGAGGAGGAGCATGCGGTGTCCACCGTAACGGCAGGTCCTTTTAGATCAAGCAGGTACGAAATCCGGCTGGAAATGATTGAAGACAAGTTCCCGATCGCGAAATTCGGCAGAGAAGCCGGAGACACTTCGGACAGCAGCCGCTCGTATTCAAAGCTGGTTTTCGAAAATCCGACGTAGACGCCTACTCGACGGCTGGAAAGATTGGAGCCGCCGTAACCGGCATCTTCGATTGCGCTCCATACAGTTTGCAGGAAAAGCCGCTGGTTCGGGTCCATCAAAGAGGCTTCCCTCGGCGTTAGCTTGAAGAACGAATAGTCGAACGTATCGATTTCGTCCAGATAGCCGCCTTCCGCCATCGACAAATCGCGGCCTTCCGTATTCAAATGAGAAATGAACGCCTCGGCATCTTTTCTTCTTTTCTCGCCATATGGGACGATACAGTCGCGTCCTTCGGAGATGTTGGTCCAAAACTGCTGAAGATTATCCGCCTGAGGGAACTTACCGGACATCCCGATAATCGCGATATCCCCGTCGGTTTCCTGAACGGAAGCACCCGGACTCTGGTCCTGCTCAAAATGTTCGACCGTTTCTCCCTGTGAAATATAAGCGGCAAGTTTTGAAATCGTCGGATACGAGAAAAAGTCCGTCACGGAAACTTGAACGCCGAGCTGCGCTTCAAGTTCTTCCACGATTTGAACGAGTTGGAGGGAGCTTGCCCCGATGTCGAAGTAACTCTCGTCCGTATCGACTTCATCCACCTGTAAAATTTGCTTGACGATGGCCAGGAGCTTTTGCTCCGCTACGCTGCGCGGAATGACGGCCGCCCGCGCACGCTGCTTTTCCTGCTCCCAGATTTCCTGGAGCCCCGCAAACGTCTCGTCGAATTTACCGGCCGTATAGTCTTGTGCAAGCTTGTAACGCTGCACTTTTCCGCTGGTCGTTTTCGGAATGCGCCGGATGGGGAGAACCGCTTGAATGTCCCATCCTCCCCGGTAATTCAAGTGTCCTTTGAGCCGTTTGGCCAGAGGGGCGAAATCTTCGATTTTTTTCGTATGCATCACAAAAACGATAATCCTGTCCTGGCGGGCCGCCGGGTCGTAAGCGCCGCAAACGGCCACTTTGCCGAGCTCCACGCCTTCCACTTCTTCCGCAACGCGTTCGATGTCGTGAGGATACACATTTTGCCCGTTCGCAAAAATGATATCTTTGGCCCGTCCCGTAATCACAAGCCGGCCTTCGCGCATAAAGCCAAGGTCGCCGGTGATAAGCCATCCGTCCGGAGTCATAACCTTAGCGGTCGCATCCGGATTATTGTAATAGCCGGCGGTCACGTTCATTCCGCGAATTTGTATATTGCCGATTACATAATCGTCCAGGGGCCGGTTCTCGTCGTCGCAAATCCGGATGTAACTGCTCCGCAGCGGATAACCGACGTCTACGAATGTCAAGCAGCGGTTGTCCGAAGCATCAATCTGGACCACCTTTTCACCGATGTTCAGGTGCTCCCGGTCCAAGTGAAGCCGAAGAAAATTTTCTCCCAACGGCGGGAGAGACATTCCTACGCTCGCCTCGGCCATGCCGTATACGGTAAACATCGCCGTGCTTCTCATGCCGTGTTTGCTCATCGTCTCCATAAACACATCGCACAGTTCGCTTGAGATCGGCTCCGCCCCGTTATAAATCAAACGCAGCCGGGACAAGTCCCAATCCGCCGCATTTTCGGGTTTATACTGAGCCAGGAAAAATTTGTACCCGAAGTTAGGCGAGCAGGTTTGAGTAACTTTATGCTCCGACGCTTTCTTCAGCCACAACGACGGACGACGGATAAACAGCGCGGTCGGCATAATCAGCTGCCTGGTGTTAGCCATGACACAGGTCAGGTGAAAAGCGATCAAGCCCATATCATGCGTAAGCGGCATCCAGCCGAGATAGGCATCCTTTTCGTCCATCTCCGTTTGAACGGCCATATCCCGCGTGTTGTAAATCAGATTTTCATGGGTCAGCATGACCCCTTTCGGATCTCCGGTCGAACCTGACGAAAACTGGATAAACGCCAGATCGGATGCTTTAGCCTCGTGAATAACCCCCTTATCCCCAGTGGAGTAATGAACTTTATCTGTAAAAAGAGACGCTTCCCTGACATTTTCGAACACATCCTGTTTACCGTTTAGAAGCGCGTATTTTTCCAGGTTCTCCAATGCTTTTCCTTCGGTGATCAAGTAAGGATTGTTCAGCGTGTCCCATATTTTAAACAGCTTCATCTTGTGCTCGTCATTATTGCCGACCGTTACCGGTACCGGGATAATTCCCCCCAGCAGGCATCCCCAGAACACATTCAGAAAAGATCTGTTATCGTCAATTTGCATAAGAAGCTCGTCGCCCGCCTTCATGCCCGAGCTTTGGAGATGGTGAAGGACGCCAAGCGCGTCTTCAAGCAGTTCCCCGTAAGTAATATTGTCTTCGTTCTGGTCGCCGTTAATAAAGGTGATGCCTCTGGAGTTTTTGTCTCCCCTGTCCCGGATAACGTCAATCAGTGTCTGAAATTGTTCCACCTTCATCCCTCCGCAGTTATCCCTGTGTTACAAGTTTTTTTTGCAAAAGAGCTTGTAAACAACCGGCGAATCGTCTCATTTTGTTCCTTCGCGGATACCTTCTTCGTCCGAAGCACCCGCTGTACACATTCCAGCACATCCTGTCTTAATCCGTAAACATCCCGGACGGAACCGCCGCTTTCCGTGTAAGCATTCAGCATTTCACGCACGCGTCTGACCGGTTCCAGCACCCCCTGAGCGTACTCTTCCTCGTTCCAGTTCGCATTGGGCGCCGAAACCGCGGCGGAGTAGCCTTCCTCAATAAACTGCAGGACCGGATACAGCTCCGCCAATTGCCCCGCATCCGCTTCGCGGTCGTAAGCGTATGGGCGGATCTGTTCCGAGTTGTCCCGGGTCAAGTTTTTCAGAACCGTTCGCGGACCCAGCTCAACCGCTAACTCAATGCCTTCTTCCGCTAAAAATTGTACCGTTTGCAGCCACCTAACCGGAGTCGTCATCTGATCGACAAGCCCCCTGCGGATAGCTTGCGCATCCGGGTAAGGCAGGCCCGTCGTATTGGAAATGACCGGCCAGCGGCCGTCCCTGAATGTGACCTTGTTCAGCGCTTCTTCCAGGCTTTCCGCTGCCGGCTGCATGAGCACGCTGTGAAACGGTCCGCTTACCGCGAGCCGGGTCACTTCGACGCCCAGCCGCTCCAGTTCTTCCGCCACGCCCGCCACGGCGTTCCGATGACCGGAGACGACCAGCTGACTGCCGGAGTTGTAACCGGCGATGGCCGCCGGCTGCCCGTCCGCAGAATATCTGCGGCACAGTTCCTCCAGCATGGGCTGATCGTTCGTGCGGACGGCGATCATGGAGCCGATGCCAGCTTCCGCCGCTTCCTCCATGAACCTGCCCCGCTGAATGACGAGACCCAGCGCCTCCGCAAAAGAGAGGACGCCGCTGCCCACCAGCGCGGAGTATTCGCCGAGGCTGTGCCCGGCCGAGTATCGGGGTTCAACCCCGATCTCGTACAGGTAAACCCGGCTTGCCAGAACGCTTACCGTCAGCAGCGCGGGCTGCGTGAAGGACGTTCTGGAGAGCCGGGCGGCGCTTCCTTCGAAGCACAAAGCCTTCATATCGTAGCCGGCGACATCACTTGCTTCTTCGAACAATGCTTTTGCCCCGTCAAAACGGGCAAACCAGGCGGACCCCATGCCGACATACTGGGAGCCCTGCCCGGGAAATAACCAGGCGGTATTAACCATGCCCCGCTCCTTTCTTACGCGTAAAAAGATGAATAACGGATTCCCAGGGAAGCGTGCAGAATATCTACGATTTCTTTCTGGAAATCATTGATGAAAAAGTGCCCTCCGTCAAACGAATGAGCCGTAAAAGCGCCCGTCGTATGACGCTTCCAGTCGAGCACATCCGTTTCTTCCACCTTATCCCGCTTGCCCGTCAAAACCGTCATGGCGCAGTCCAGCTTCGCTTTCTCGGTGTAAGCGTATGTTTCGACAAGACGGAAATCCGCCCGGAGAAGCGGTAAAAACAAATTCATTAGTTCAGAATTTTCAAACAATTGCGGAGGGGTTCCCCCCAATTCCGCTATCTTTGTTTTAAACAATTCGGGCTCCAGTCCGTGCAAAGGAGGCTCTGTCCGCTGTATATGCGGAGCCATTCTGGCCGCCGCGAAAAAATGAAGCGGGCTTTGTCCGTACTTTTCCCTAATGCGGTGGATAAGTTCAAAAGCGATCAGGCTGCCCATGCTGTAACCGAAAAAAGCGGCCTGACCCTTGTCGAGATAAGGTTCCACAACCGGCAGAAGATCATTTACGGCCGCGTCCACGTTCTCGTAATAAGACTCGTTAATGCGCCTTCCCCGGCCGGCCAATTCAAGCGGGACCAGTTCAATGCCCGGACCCAGCAGGGGTTTCCACCTTGTGTAAATTACCGACGATCCGCCCGCATAGGGCAGACAAAACAAGAAAATCTTTTTCATGCTGTCACCTGCCCTATTCGTATCCGTTTTGTAAATTATTGCGGAAGGCGGTTAATCGTCAAACCGGCTCAAGCGTCGCTTCCTTATGCGCGGATTGTCCGGTCTGCTCGAAATAAGCGGCAAGCGCTTCTTTAACGATCGCACAGCCCTGCTCCAGCAGCTCGAAATCAATCGTCAACGCGGGCATCAGTTTCACGACCGTGTCGTTTCGTCCGGACCGCTCGATGATAAGGCCCCGGTCGTAGCAGCGGGAAGCCACGAATTTCGCCGCCTGCTCACCGCCTTCCAGTCCGCCCAGATCGATTCCCCAGATCAGGCCGAGTCCGCGTACCGTAATGGCCGGGTGCAGGGGTACGATTTCTTTTTGCAGAAAGTCGCTGACCCATGCTTCCTTCTCCTTCACGGCTTCCTCCAGATTCGAAGAAATTCTGAACTGCAGCGCCGCCGTAGCGCCGACGAAAGCAAGCTGGTTTCCGCGGAACGTTCCGTTGTGCTCACCCGGCTGCCATATGTCCAGCTCCGGCTTCAGGAGAAGAAGCGACATCGGAAGCCCGTATCCGCTTATCGATTTCGACAGTACGACAAGATCCGGCTGAATTCCCGCCCGTTCGAACGAGAAGAAAGATCCCGTGCGTCCGCAGCCCACCTGGATATCGTCGACGATGAGAAGAATGTCATGCGCTTTGCACAAAGCGCTCAGACGCTTCAGCCATTCTACCGGAGCCACGATTACGCCGCCTTCAGCCTGAACGGTTTCGAGAATGACGGCAGCCGGCTTCTCGATCCCGCTGTTGGCGTCCGTAAGCACGTTTTCCATGTAACCGATCGTGTCAAAAGACTCATTGAACCCGTACGGATACGGCATAAACGTGACGTTGTTCAGCGGAGCGCCTGCGCCCCCGCGGTTGTATAAATTGCCCGTGGCGGCAAGGCTGCCGTAAGACATGCCGTGAAAGCCGCCGCTGAACGAGAAGATTCCCGTCCGCTTCTTCGCTTTTCTTGCCAGCTTCAGCGCAGCCTCGACCGCATTTGTGCCTGTAGGCCCGCAGAACATCAGTTTGTAGTCCAGCCCTTTAGGCGCCAGAATCAGTTCGTTGAACGTTTCGATAAATGTCCGTTTGGCCGTCGTGTACATATCCAGACCGTGCACGACCGCATCGGACCCGATGTATTCCAGCAGTTTTCCTTTGATAAAATCGGGATTATGCCCATAGTTCAAAGCTCCTGCCCCAGCGAAAAAATCGAGAAAACATTTGCCTTCTTCCGTAAACATCATGGAATTTTTAGCCGTGCGGAACACATCCCCAAACACCCTGCTGTAAGATCTTACATTTGACTCCAAAAGTTCGAACGAGTTCATCATTTCATCCTCCATCTGTATTTTTTTTGCAGGACAAATAACCGCTGATAAGGCAGCATTTTAAAAAATGCTAGAGGTCAGCTTCAATCCGAAAAGCTATTCAGGCAGTTCATGATGAGGGCAGAGCTTGTTCCAGTAATGCGGGTTGGGTTCTTGTGGTGTTCTTAGTCCAAACGCCCGACTAAACGTAAGACTAACGAATCATGTGAGGAGTTCTGGGAGGTCTAAAGTAGCAAAAGAAAGTCGAATTTACCAATTCTTTCATAAATTATGATAGAGTAGGTTTACAAATGTTGTCAATGCATTTTCAAATATTAAAAAATTGAAGTTATTGTTACTTATTTTGTATTTTAATAGTTCAATTTTAAATTATTATGTTTTGGTAAATAAGGTTTTTTGATATAGACATTTCCAGTTTCTGTGTGTATACTCTATCTTGATATCTGGTTTATTTGTTAATATTTGTTAGATATGAGGTGGCTGACATCCTACTTTCAATCAGCAATATCGGTAAGCAGTATCAGGAAGATGTATGGGGACTCCGCCATGTCGATTTACAGATACAACCCGGCATTCTAGGTCTTCTTGGTCCTAACGGAGCCGGAAAATCTACTCTAATGCGGCTTTTGGCCACGATTTCGGAGCCTTCGGAGGGCACCATTACGTGGAACGGAGTCGGCATTCGTGAAAATCCCGAAGAGATTCGGCGTATTCTCGGCTATCTTCCGCAAGACTTCGGAGTGTATCCGCATCTTAGCGCTCACGAGTTTTTGACTTATATGGCAGCGGTAAAAGGGATCAGCGGCAAGGCGGCAGGCAAACGCATCGACGAGCTCCTCGGTCTGCTGCATTTGTACGACGTCCGCAAAAGAAGAATCGGCAGCTTCTCGGGAGGCATGAAACAGCGGATCGGCATCGCCCAGGCCCTGCTCAACGACCCCAAGCTGCTCATTATCGATGAACCTACAATCGGACTGGATCCCGCAGAGCGCTTATCGTTCCGCAACCTGCTGACAGACCTGTCCGGAGAGCGGCTCATTATTTTCTCCACGCACATCGTATCGGACATAGAGGCGACGGCGGACCGAATCGCCATCCTTTCCAAAGGACGGCTGATCAGCGATTCCAACCCCGGGGAGCTTCTTCGGCATGTGCAGGGAAAAGTGTGGAATGTGGTCATTCCCGAAAACCAGCTCCAGGAGGCCCGCGCCAAGTGGCTCATCAGCGCAACCGTCCGGCGTGAAGACGGGCTGCTGCTCCGCGTGGTATCCGAAACTCCGCCAAACGAGCAGGCGGCAGCCGTTCATGCGGGAATTGAAGACGCCTACCTCTTTTTGAGCGCAGGATAAGGAGGGGGAACGCGTGATAAACGCATGGAAGATTACATACCAGGTGGCCTTGGCGGATTTTCTGGAAAGAACGCGGCGGTTCAGTTTTCTCCTTACGCTGGGCCTGACGATTCTTGCAGCCTATATGTTCGTCCCTCCGGCCGATGCCGGATACGTCACGCTGTATTTCGAAGAATTCCGGGGCATCTATAATTCGGCCTGGGTAGGCGGAACAACCGCGGTTTCTACCTCGCTGTTTTTGTCCTTCTTCGGTTTTTTTCTAGTGCGGAACGGTATCGAGCGCGATAAAAGAACCCGGGTGGGCCAGATTATCGAAGGCTCCTCGCTAAAAAAATCCCATTATCTGCTCGGCAAGGCGCTCAGCAATTTTCTGGTTTTGGCGGTGATTGCCGCTGTTGTCATTCCCGTCGCGATCTGTATGCAGTGGGTCCGCGGCGAAGACTACTCTCTCCACCTGGGGGCGTACCTGGCCCCATACTTGTTCGTCGTGATCCCCGCCCTGGCAATTGTTTCGGCCACGGCCGTCCTGTTCGAAACAAGGCCGGTGCTCAGGAGCCCGTTCGGCATTGTGCTTTATATGCTTTTGTTTACCGGCGTTACGATGTCCACGCTCTATTCGGGCATGGGCAACGATGTCATCACGAAGGGGATGCGTGAAAAGCTCCTGCTCACTCACGCCGATTATGAAGGTACATACGGGCAAGGAATTCTGTTCCTAGAAAGCCCGCTGAAACTTTTCGTCTGGGACGGCATAAGCTGGACCTGGGACGTTGTGATCAAACAAGCCGCTCTGCTGCTTGTCGCGGTCCTGGTCTGCCTGCTCGCCTCCCGCCTTTTCCGCGGCTTCAAGGAAAGTCCTGTCGTCGTCCAAGGGCCCCGAAACGGCGCCGGCGCCGGTACAGGTGTCGGCGAAGCCGTTCCGGCCCGCTCCCGCGGCGGCAAAGCGACTGCCCAAGAACGGATGCGGAAAGCTCCGGCTGAACCCGCGGCGGTGCAAGTCCCCCCTCTTGCGTCGGCGGCCGACCTGACGCCTGTCCGGGTGAACAAGCGGTTCCTGCCTCTTGTCCGCGCGGAATTCCAGCTTCAGTTCGCCAGTTTTCCGCCCGGCTGGTACGTGGTCGCCGTTATTCTCGCTCTTTTGTGCCTCTTTCTGCCTTACACGGCGGCACTGAGATGGATCTGGCCGCTTGCCTGGATCTGGCCGATTTCGCTCTGGTCTTCGATGGGCAACCGCGAACACCAATACGGAACCGTGTCCGTACTCGCTTCATCACCCGGCTATGTCGGAAGGCAGCTGCCCGCGGTATGGTTGTCAGGTTTCCTGGCGGTGCTTCTAACGGGCAGCGGGATGCTCATCCGATTTATCGTGACGGGTGACGTGGTTCACCTGATTTACGCCGTCGCGGCCGCATTATTCGTACCCAGCTTTGCCCTGGCTTTGGGCATCTGGACGGAATCCAGGCGTCCCTTTGAACTTATCTACATGCTGCTTTGGTTCCTGGGCCCTTTCAACCAGCTGTTCTATGCGGATTTTATGGGCACCGCAGTCGAATCCGGCCCCGTCCGCAATCTTACTTCCGCTTCCCTGCTCATTATCGCCGTTCTTTTGGCGGCTTCGGTTCTGCTTGTTTTGGCGGCCTATTCAAAACGGAAATTAAAGGTTAAATAAAATTGTTAACCCCACCCATATTTTGAAGGGGTATCCTTTTGGGGGTCGTCTAAGGGTTAAGTAAGTAAAAAGAAGCAAGTGAAGGAGGCGTTTGACAATGGCTGCATATATTTTCCGGTTTTTAAAGCCGTTTGTTCTGCTGGGGGTCATTCTAGGGGTCATCGTATTTATTCTTAACGTGCTGGGGCTGGAAATTCCGATGGTCGTCGGGAATACGACCTACCGCGGTACAGAGGCTGCCATCATGGAACTGATCGGAATTCCGGTCGCCCTCGTCTTGCTGGGGACCATTATCGGGTCAATCGCTTATATGTCCAATAACAGTCAGAAATATTAAAAAAGCCCGCCGCTCCGCAAGTGGAGCAAACAAAAAAAGCCTGCGAAACAGGCTTTTTTTGTTTGTTTTATTTTAAAACTGCCGTGCTGCCGCCAATCCAAGCCGCAATATCTGCGGTAACCGTGTCCGGTACATTTGCAGGAACCTTGTAATTTGGGATGTCGTTCTCCAATTTGCCTTCGGTAAACAAATGTGTAAGCTTGGGATACGATTTATAAGTGACGCCGCATTCCCCGCATACACTCCCTTCCGGCCGTTTAAGCAGGACAGCGCCACCTGGAAATCTCCTCCCCCGCCACCTCTGCCAGTGTGGTTAACGCGATCCCTTCCGGCGCGTCTCCCGGTCCTCCAGTTCCCTCAGGTGAAAACGCCTCCAGTTCGATAAGAGACTCAAACTGGTGACGGTCTCTGACAAAACCCCGGTCCGCGGCGTACGCTAGCGAATCCGGATCGTCGTCGCGGACCATGCCTACGATTTTATCCGCACCGTTAGCATCCGCATAGGCAGCCAGCTTCGCGTAAATTTGGCGTCCTGTGCCGTTTTTGCGTTCTTCGGCAGCGACGAGAACCTTTTGGTACAGCATGCCCGGAGCCGTCCGGGGAGCCCGCCAGGAGCAGCCGTAGCCGATAATTTTACCCGACTCGTTTACGGCAACAAGACGCCGGCGGTCATGGCCGGTCAGTCTTCCGTTCTCGTCGCGTGACAAAGCGCCCTCTCTCGGAATCACGGCATCTTCTTCGCGCATGTGCGCTGCCGTTACCGGCTCGGAATAAAAGATACTGAGCAAAGCGGCCGTTCATTTCTGCATGGTTCGGATTTGCTTTAATGCAGCTAAACAGAGTCAGACAACTCGGCAGTTTTCTGCGTTTCTTTAGAAATTCAAACTAAAAAAAGTCTCTCTTCCTGTTGAAGAGAGACTTTTTATTTTACATTGAAAAATTATTATTTAAACGAAGCGTATCCTTGGTCGACCATGACTACGCTGCCGTTGATAGCATCCGCTTCTTCCAGCGAAAGCAGATAGACGGAGTTTGCGACGGTTTCCGGCTTCGTCAGCTCGCCGCCCATTACTTTGGCCTTCATGCTTTCGAGCATACCGTTGTCTTTAAACCCTTGAATGATCGGTGTATCCACCGCACCCGGCGCAACCGCAATGACTCGGATGCCGTGTGGAGCAAGCTCCAGTGCCGCCGATTTCGACATCATGATAACGGCGCCTTTGGTCGCGTGGTACGCGAAGGTTCCCGGAGAAGCGAGGAATCCGAACACCGAAGCGGTGTTGATGATGACGCCTTTAATGCCGAGCTCCTTCATTTTACTGCCCGCGGCCATAATCCCGTAAGCGACTCCGTGCTGGTTGACGGCGATCGTTTTGTGATACAAATCCATATTTTGAGTCAAAACGGGTCCGGCACCGCCGATTCCGGCATTGTTGAACATCACGTCGATCCGGCCGTACTTGGCAACCGCTTCGTCTACGAGAGCTTGTACGCTTTCCTGACTGGAAACGTCGACTTTGACGAATACCGCTTCTCCGCCTTCTTTTTTAATGAGCTCGGCAGTTTCAGTTCCGCCCGCTTCATTGAAATCCGCTACGATGACCCGGTCGCCTTTGCGTGCGAATTTTAAACAAGCTTGACGGCCGATACCGCTTGCTCCGCCTGTAATTACCGCTACACGTTGAGTGGTTGTCATATAAGTTCCGCCTCCAAAAATGTCTCGTCTGGGTTGATCTGTAAGTGGTGTGCGCTTTGTCACACGTTGACCTTGATTAGATCGTATCATATACTCAAGATTAATTATATTTCAGATTAGTTAACTAACCTTAACTTAAAGTTAATACCAAGGAGCCGTCGGAATGAATTTGGAACAGCTTGAATTTATCGTGGAAGTAGCCCGGGCGGGAACGTTGACAGGGGCTGCGCAAAATAAGCATATGACGGTTGCGGGAATCAGCCGCTCGATCTCTTTCCTGGAGAAAGAGCTCGGCGTACGCATCTTCAACCGGTCGCGTACGGGGGCGGTTCCGACACCGGAAGGGCAAATGATTCTCGGCAAAGCTTCGGCCATTCTAAGCCAGGTCCATCAGACTGCAAGCGGAAGCGAACAGTTACGGAATGCTGCAAAACGCGCGGCTTCGCGTGGCTACGATTCCGGGCCCCGTCTCACTGCTCGTCGATACGTTGACGGAACTCAAAAAAGATTTTCCCGGTATCCGGCTGGAAATGATCGAGAAGGGCACCAAAGAAATTATCGAAGATGTGCGCCATAACCGGGTCGATATCGGGTTTGTTTTGTTCCCGGATACGATTCAGGAAAAAAACGCATGCCTGCACGCGGAGCCGCTTGTCGAAGGACGCATGGTCGTCGGCGTAAGCAGGCATTCCGCCCTAGCTTCGGCAAAATCGATCTCGCTGGACCAGCTCGCCGCTCATCAGCTTGTGCTTTACCATGACGAGTATATTGCCCGCTTTATCGCCACGCTCGGCGATTCCGTGAACGTTCTGTTCACAAGCAACAATATCGACGCGATCCTGAAAGCCGTCCGGGAGGGAATCGCCGTTACGCTCGGAACGGATTATACGTTTTACGGAAACCCCGACTACGAAAACGGCGATATCGTCATGGTGAACGCGGAACTTCCGGGCGAGCGGCCCTCCTACCTGTGGTGCGTTCATCCCAAAGATCAGCCCTATTCGCAAGCCGCTCATCTTTTCGTCAACCGGCTCAAAATGCGGCTTAACAGGCGGCGGTAACGTTCCGGGGAAAAAAATGGAGAAGGAACGAAGAGAATCGAAGAGAATCGGGAGCTTCCTTCTTCAGTCAGTATGACCCTTCATCATGAGAATGACTCTCTCATAAGAGATGCATCCACAGATCCGGCAAAAAAAACCTATGTCCCGGGGACATAGGTTTTTCTCGTTTAAAGCGGCGGCGCTATCGTCTTCGCAATACGCGTCCGAATACGAGCAGGATGGGCAGCAGCAGTACCGCCGCGGTCGTCAGAGACGCCCGGACGGACAGCCGGCTGCCGATCCAGCCGACGAACGGACCGCCCGCGGTTTGGCCGAGCGCATCGGATTGGCTCATCATGGAGAGCACCGTCGCCCTCGACCGGCTCTCGATGTTGAGATTGAGCCAAGTCTCGAAAAGCGGGGCGCTCAGCGTGCCGATAACGCCTACGGTGAGCAGGGAAACCAGAGCCCAGCCGAAATTCGGCGAGAAGGCAAACGACAGAACCGCCGCGATCCGAAGCGCCGTCAGCACGAACATGCTTTTGAATACGACATGTTCATCCGTCGTATTCAGCCGTTTCTCGGCGATCCACATCGCGAGCATGCTCAGCAGGATGGTCAAGACGGAGATAAGTCCGAACCAGAGAGCGGCGGACAAAGGCAGTCCGGCCGGAAACGTAATCTCCTTCAAGAGATGCGCTTCCCACAGCCGGTCATAGCCTTCGGATGCCGCCCCGCTGAATACGGTCACCGCCAGAATCATCAGCAGGATAGGCCGGGAGGAAATCTCCCGGGCACCGGCGAGCCAGGTAGACTTGAGTTCGGTCCAAGGCCCGGTTCCCGGCGGTCTTTCTTGACGGACGAATTTGGTCTCCTTCATATGCAGCAGAAGGTAGACCCCCAATACCGCATACAAAAGGCCGCCTGCCAGAAAAGGCAGGTTCGTAGCCAGCGTGGACAGCCCGACGCTGATTCCGATTCCGACCAGTGCCGCGGTCAGCGTCCATCTTTTCGCACGCATAAAGACCGGCCCCGCATGTTCTTCGCCGACTTCATCCACAAACCATGCGGTATCCGCGCCGCTGAGGAACGTTTCTCCGAATCCGCGGATCGCTTCGGAAATAAGCACCCAGACAAACAACGAGATAACGGGTACGACCGCGCCGGCACCTATCACGCTGCCCTCCAGGAAGAAGCTGCCGCTCATCACGAACATCCCGAGGATGACTGATTTTCTGCGGCCGTACGTATCCGCCACGACTCCCGTAATTCCTTCGAACAGGAGTACAGTAAGTTCCAATACCGTTCCGACTAGCAAAAGCTCCAGCGGTGTCAGACCCAGCGTCTGGATAAAATAGACTGCATACGTTGTAAACATGACACTGTTGGCCAGTGCCAAACCGAATTTTAATCTTAAATAAACGTGTGACGCGTGTACATTCATGAACCTGTCCGCCTTTCAGGCAGACGGCACGTCACGTTGTGTATTCACTTATCCGCTCACCGGTAAGCTTTGCGTTCGTGCCGTCTTCCCCACTTTTTTGGTTGTTTGTTCTTTTCTTTGCGGGGTTTTCATTTGAGTTTTTTGCATGAACGACACCTCCTGAATTGATTGCTTTTTATTATATACGGCCTCGGCCAAAAAGAAAGGGTAAGATTAGCTATAACTAAAAAAGCCCGCCGGGATTCCGGCGGGCTTTTTCCATAACTTATGTGATAGGGATCTTGCTTGTCCGATGTTCAGCTTCAAGATTAATCGCGGTCACGCTGGCGGGCTCTTGCTTCGCCGCCTTTGCGTCCGGCTTCCTCACGGCTCATTTTGCCGTCGCCTCCGCTGTTACCGCTGTTGCCGCCATTCCCGCTGTTTCCGTTATTGCCGCGGGCTTCTCCGCCTTTTTGACCGATTTCTTGATAGAACTCTTTGTCATGATTACGGGAAGTGGCTTCTCCGCCTTTTTCACCAATTTCCTGATAAAAATCTTTATCGTGGTTCTTGGAGGTTGCTTCTCCACCCATACGTCCTGCTTCTTCACGGCTCATTTTGTTGTCGTCATTACGTGCCATTTTGAATCACTCCTTATAGGTATTGAATTATTTTTTGGCGTTGTGGCGTTGCCTATGTCTTATTTACCCTGGGTCAATTTTTTGAAACAAAGTTTCTGTTTTTGTTCGCCCGGTAATCTGCCCCGAATATTTTCATAGTGAGTGCGGCCGTATAAAGAAAAGAATGGAGCCGCTCCGGCTATTTGTTCCGAACAGCAAAAAAGCAGGGCCCCAGCCCCGCCTGCTGTACTTGCTACCCGCTCATAAGCGGAAGCGGTAGCCCGCTCCCCAAACGGTCTCGATATACTCGGATTTCGAAGAATCCAGCTCGATTTTCTCCCGCAGCTTCCGGATATGGACCGTAACCGTCTGAGAATCGCCGAGTGAATTCATGCCCCACAATTTTTCGAAAAGATGATCCTTGCTGAACACCCGGTTAGGGTTGCGCGCGAGAAACGAGAGAAGATCGAACTCCTTCGTAGTAAGGGTAATTTCACGGCCGCGCAGAAAAACCCGGCGGGAATCGGAATGGATCACAAGCTCCCGGATGGACACTTCCTCCTTCTTTTTCGGAGGGCCGATCAGCCGCTCGTAACGGGCCAGATGCGCCTTCACCCGGGCGACGAGTTCCGCGGGCTTGAAGGGCTTTGTAATGTAATCGTCCGCCCCGAGGCCCAGTCCACGGATAATGTCGATGTCTTCTTTTTTGGCGGTAACCATCAGGATCGGAATGTCCCTTTCTTCCCGGATTTTCTTACACACCTCAAAGCCGCCGATACGGGGAATCATCAGATCCAGGAGAATAAGATCGTACTCTCCGGTCAAGCCGAGACGCAGTCCCCGCTCCCCGTCCTCCGCGATTTCGACCCGGAATCCGTGAACCTCCAGGTAGTCTCTCTGCAGTTCGGCTATAAGCCGCTCATCTTCCACGATCAATATGGATTTCATAAGACATCACTCTCTTTATTCGTTCGGATCGGAAGCAGGATCGTAATGCGGCTGCCCTCGTCAGGCAGACTGTCAGCCCGGATTGAGCCCCCGTGTCCGTCGATAATCTGCTTGGAAATGGCTAACCCTAAGCCGCTGCCTCCGGTATCGCTGTTGCGCGACGGGTCCGCCCGGTAAAACCGCTCGAAAATATACGGAAGAGATTCGGCATCGATGCCCCGGCCATTGTCGGTCAGTTCGATTTGGACTTCCTGCCCGGCTTCCACAACCTTCAGCCCGATCCGTTTATCGGGTTTATTCATATATTTGACGCTGTTGTCGACAATATTTACGAAAACACGCTTGATTTTATCCCGGTCTATTATCAGCTCCGTGTGCGGTTTCAGCCTGATATCAGCCGAGTACCGGATGCCTTGTTTGCTGAGTTCGAACTCCAGCTCCGAAGATAAATCTTCAATAAACGCGTGCAGATCGACTCTTTCGAAATTGAACGGCAGCCGGTTTAAATCGAGTTTGGAGTAGAGAAACAGCTCGTCGATCAGGTGATCCATCTCCTCCGCTTTGGAGGTAATGATGCCGATGTATTTCTCCCGTTTCTCCTCGGTATCCGCAATTCCGTCTCCCAGCCCTTCCACGTACCCCCGTATCGCCGTCAGCGGAGTCCGGATATCGTGGGAAATATTCGAGATAAGCTCTTTGCGGTTTTCTTCATATTGAAGCTGCGTCTGGATGGAATCCTTAAGCTTCACTCTCATCTGCTCGAAGGCTGCGCTGAGTTCGCCGATTTCATCTTTGCCTGCCGGCACGACCCGGGAATCCAAATCTCCGGCCTCTATCCGCTTCATGGCGGCTTTCAGCGTGTTCAGGGGTTTAATAATACTCCGGGACACGAAATAGGTAAGCAGCGTATGCGTGAGAATGAGAATGACGATTAAGGCGATAAACAAGATCGGGAAAAACTTCCGGGCGAATGTGACGAACGGACTTACGGCCGTCACAACGAAGAGGCTGCCTTTCTGCCCGTCTTCAAATTTAAAATCCGCATGAAAAACTTCGACAAGCTGTTTGTCCATCCGTTCGGGTTTGGACATCTTCACGTTCCCCGGCTTTTCATAAGCCGGCAGGTTCTTAAGCAGACTGCGGATATGGAAAAGAGGCTGCCGCATACACAATTTCCCCGCCTTTGCGCAGAATCAGATTAGACTGGTTCCGCTGCAGTTCCCCGTCGATTTCCGCCAGATAAGACGTATCCGTCCATGCCGCGGGGTCAATTTCCGTGGTTCGTTTTATTTCTTTGAGCAGCCGCTCGATGCTGCGGTTCTCGAAGCGGCCTTCACCTTCACCGTACTGGTCTTTAAGCGACTGCAAATCTCCGCGGAACACCACGACGAGAAGCATCGCCGTTATGAGCATCATCACGAGCGGAATAACGAGCATCGCGGCATACGACAGCAGCAGCTTGAAACGGATAGACATAAGCTTTTTCTCCGTTCACACTTCTTTTCGATCAAATTTATAATACCCGAGGGCAAAAAACAAGAGGCTGCTTGAAAGCAGAAACAATGAAGCCGTCATCCGTCTTCCCGCCGGAACCCCGTCATTCAGCCAGAGTAGATGCCAATCCGTGTAAGACACCGGTGAGAACGCGGGAAACGGCTGAAAAAGGAACGGCGCCAGCTTAGCCGCCGCATACAAGGCGATGGCGAAGACGACGAATCCGCTGGCGCTTTTGAAAAACTGTGCGGCCAAAACAAATACGGCCGACAGGGCGGTCATCGCGGCAAACGCGGCGGCATACGCTTTGGCCGCAGCCAGGCTATCGTCTATGCCGAGGGGCGTTCCCGCGAACATCGCGCACAGCAGCGTGACCGCGAAGAGCAGAACCAGCAGCAGCGCCACCGCCGTTCCCTGGGCGGCCGCCTTCGCGGTAAAAACGTGAAAGCGCGTGCCGGGACGCAGAAAAGCGAGTTTAAGCGTTCTTGAAGCGTCTTCGTGAGGAAACTGGTCGCCCGTAAGCATCACGATAAAGAGCGGAATCCACAATGCCGTATAGATACTCAGCATCTGTACGGGAAAAGAGCTGCCGAGCGCCATCGATCCCAGCAGAGGTCCAAGCGCCTGTAACGAGACGGCAAACAGAACGGGAAGCAGAACGGAGACAGCCGCGAAGATGACGGTTTTTTTCCGGTACAGCAGTAAATAAAGCTCGTTCACATAACCCGCTTTCCATCTATGCATCTTGAAGCTCTCCTTCCCTATCACGGATTTCCGTCATGTAAAAGCTTTCGAGCGTCCCGCCTTCCGGCACCAGATCCGAGAGATCTCCTTCTCTCTTCAAGCTGCCGCCGGCAAGAATTCCCGCCCGGCTGCAAAGCTGCTCAAGCTCGTGGATCATATGGCTGGAAATAAGGAACGAAGTTCCCTCTTCCGCCGACATTTTGCGGATCAGGCTGCGGAACATCACGATCCCCTCGATATCCAGACCGTTCGTCGGCTCATCCAGCAGCACAAGCTTGGGCCCCGGCATGACAGCGGCGGCCAAGGCCAGCTTTTGTTTCATGCCTGCCGAGAAGCCCTTAATTTTCTCATGCCGGACGTGAAGCAGGCCGACGGTATCCAGCACCTCCTCCATCCGCTGTCCCGTCACCCCCGGGTAGAAGCGTGCGGACTGGCGGAGATACTGCCAAGCCGTCAGAAAATCCGGAAAGTCGGCCGATTCGATCATGCAGCCGACATTCTCCATCGCCTGCCCGTGCCGCAGAGCCCTGTCGACGCCGAACAAGGTGACCGTGCCGCCGTCCGCCCGGATCAGCCCCGTGACCAGCTTGAGGAGCGTCGTCTTTCCCGCTCCGTTCGGACCGAGCAGTCCGTAGACGTCGCCGGCTTCCAGCCGCAGGCTGACCTCTCTGACTCCGCGTCCGCTCCCGCGGTATTGCTTCGTTAAACCGCTGACTTCCAGAATAAGCTGCATCGGTAAATTTCACTTCCTTTCCCGTCCGGTAGTCGGCGGACGCCAGTAACCCGCGTCCATCCGCTGCGGACGAAACAATGTGCGTCTCGTTTAGCCGTTCTTGCCCTGTCATTTGTTCCTGTGCTCCGACTGTACTTTCTGAACGTTTTTGCCGTTCAGATCCACCGTATCCGGCGTAGTGCCGTCATATCCGGACAGATCCGCCTGCAGATGCACGACAACCTGATGAGTCTTGCCCCCGGCGTCCTTACCGGATATAGTCAGCTCCGCTTCTTGGTGCCGGATATAATTCGACGGGCTGATCGTCGCGTTAACGGCCACCTTCTCCAGGCGAATATCCGCGGTCAGCCCGGGTGCGGCATCCTTCAGAAACCCGCTGTCGAACGGGGTATCCGCCGCGCCGGTTTTCTTCTCCGGCTCTCCGTGCTCCTTGGACGCCTGCTTGATGACGACCGGCGCAATCGCCTGAACGACTGCGGGCAGCTGAGCGCCGTCCAGCTCCGCCGACACGCGCTTGCTTCCGTCCTCTTTCACATCGACGGCGACATAATCTTTCAGATTGCCGACCAGCGCGTCCACCACGGTTTCCACGTGCTGCGGCATTTCATTTTCACCGTTGCCTTTAAAGCGCTTGTGCGTTTCACTCCCCGTATCTTTGACATAATACACATCTCCGCTTCCCGGTTTAAAGATCGCTTGCTCGCCCTGCTTGTAAAATTGAAGCATTTGTTTCGTTCCGCCGACCGAGACTTCACCCGTGCCGCTTGCCGAACCTCCTTCACGGCTCATTTTAAACGTCCCGTTCGCACTCAGAGCCACGTTCCCGTTGTCCCTTAAAGATCCCGCTGCCTGAACTGTGACGCTTTTGACTGTCTTGGAATTTTTCAACGCGGACTTGTAGGCGTCATATCCCGAAGTTCCCGCCATGGCGCTGATTCCCGTCGTGACCATCATAAGACTGCTGATTCCGATTACACTGCCCAACACCAGCCATTTTTTGTTCATGTTCTTCCTCCTGAATCCTTCGTATTTAACCGCCACTGTCATCATAGGCAAAAAAAATAAACCCCTTATGAAGCATCTATTAAAACTTTCTTAAATCACTTCCCGGTTATCAAAGCCCGCTTGCACCGCACAAAAAAAGCCCCTTTACAGGGGCAGAGTTCTTTCCGTTACAGTCAGTCGGATCCAAAGGGATACACGATATGAAAAGCTCAAAGCAAACCTTCCGTGTTCACGCTGCATCTGACCGAACACCGGGAATGGCCATGCCCGAAGATCCGGCAGGAAGAGACCCGTTTATTTTTTATGTACTTTATCCGGGTATAACCCTTCCGCCAGCGTCTGCAGGGCGATCGGGGCGCGGATTCCTTCGGAAGCGGCCGACAGAGGAAGAACGAGCAGGCGCCGGTTCTTAATGGCCGGAATATCGGCCAGCTCTCTTTTGCCCAGGAGAAGCTCTTTCTTCTTCTCTACCGGCGTATCGCCGTAATCCATGATCACAATGACGTCCGGGTTGCGGCTGACCACCTCTTCCCAGCTGACTTCGACCCAGCTTTTCTGAATATCGTCGAAAATATTTTTGCCGCCGATCATGTTAATCAGGCTCGTAATGTAAGTATTGGCCGCCGTAAAAGCTTTATCTTCGCCGTTGTCGTAAATGAACACCTTCTGAGGTGTCCCGACCGTGCCGATTTGCTCCTGAATGTCTTTTAAGCGCTGCTTCATGCCGTCCACGAGCTCATTTGCCTTTGCTTCTACCCTGAAAATGCGGCCGATGTTCAAAATATCCTCATATACATCGTCCAAAGTCGGAGCCGCTTTATTGGAAGATTCCTGCACATAGGTCTGAATCCCCTGTTTGGCCAGCTCTCCCCGGGTGCCCAGAGTTTTCTCCGTAAACGCGCTTTTCCAGCCCGCATAGGCAAAATCCGGAGCGGCCTCCGCAAAAACTTCCTTGGACGGGTAGGTTTTGGCGAGAACGGGCACCCGTTTGTAAGCTTCCTGCAGCCTCCGGAAGAATCTGATCGTCCAGGTAAGCGGTGCCGGCCATGTTTTTCTCCAGCCCGAGCGCAAGCATCACTTCCGTAGCATGCTGATTTAAAGTCACGGCCCGTTTGGGCGCATCCTTAAAATGAAGCTTCTCCCCCATATTTTCCAGCTCTACGGCTGCCGCGTGTGTCCCTTCTGACTCCGCAGCGCCTCTCGGTACGAGTTCTTTGGTGGAATCGAATGCGGAGCAGGCGCTTGCGGCGGCCAGGCAAACAAGAGCCAGCCCTAAGAATAAAAAACGTTTAAGAGATCGCATATCTTTCAAAATAATTCCTCCGTCCGTTATAATCCGGCGTTATAAAAAGATTCCGGCAAGTACGTAATGACGAGCTTGCCCGTCAAGGCGTGCCGGTTCACCTCGGCGTGTACGCCGAATATGTCCCGGAGAACAGCAGGGACCAGAAGCTCCTCGGGAGTGCCTTCCGCCGCTATTTCCCCCTCGCTGATGATGTATAAACGGTCGCAATAGTAAGCCGCCATATTCAGATCGTGAAGGGCGGCCAGCGTCGTGATTCCCAGCGAGCGGACAAGCTCCATAATCTGCAGCTGGTAGCGGATATCCAGATGGTTCGTCGGCTCGTCCAGAATGAGCAACTTCGCCTGCTGGGCCAGCGCACGCGCGATAAGCACCCGCTGCTTCTCGCCGCCGGACAAGGTCGCGAAGCTGCGTTCTCCGAATTCACGGAGTCCGACCGTTTCCAGAGCCCCCCGGCATATTTCCAGGTCCGCTTCCGTATCGCTTTCGTACCATTTCTTGTGGGGGTATCTCCCCATCAGAACCATGTCCGCGACGCTGAAATCGAACTCGACGGATGATTCCTGGCTGACGACGGCCATAAGTTCGGCCGCTTTTTTGTAAGGCATGCCCAGCAGTTCCCGCTCGTCCAGAAACACTTGTCCCGCATCCGGTTTAAGCTCGCGGTAGAGCGATTTAAGCAGGGTTGATTTACCGCTCCCGTTCGGTCCGATCAGGCCGATAAACTCGCCTTCGCGGACGGCAAGATTAACGGAATCGAGAATTTTCTTGCCCCCTATGCTCAGGGAAAGACGATTCGCTTCCAGGTTCATTTTGAAGTTCCTCCGAATGCGTATGAGCTTCTGCGGAGCAGCCAGATGAAGAACGGGCCGCCGCAAATCGCCGTCACGATACCGATCGGCAGTTCTTCCGGCGCAAGTACGAGCCGGGCCAGAACGTCGGCCCATATGACATAGACCGCCCCGAACAGAACGCTGACCGGCAGCACTTTGCGGTGGTCGGAGCCGAGCATCAGCCGGACGATGTGGGGGATCATCAGGCCGACAAAACCGATCGAACCGCTGACGGATACGATCGTTCCCGTAATCAGCGCGGTTACGATGACCAGGCAGGTCCGGAACGCCGGCACATTGACTCCCATCGTCCCCGCTGCTCCTTCACCCACGAGAAGAGCGTTCAAGGCCCGGTGCTGAAAGAGCAGGAACAGAATGCCGGACACGACAATCAGAGCCGGTGCGGTCAGATATTCCCACTTGGCGCCGGCCAGACTGCCCATCAGCCAGTAAACGACGGAGCGGATGCCCTGGGCGTTCGGCGCCATCGTGACGATGAAGCTCGTAAACGCCGACATCATGCTCGCCACGGCGGTTCCCGCAAGCAGCAGCCGGGTAGTCGAAATGCGTCCTCCGACCTTTGCGAAGGTAAACACAAGCGCCATGGCGATAAGGGAGCCGATAAAGGCCGATACCGGCAGCGCGTAAGCACCCAGGAACGAGAATCCCCCGAACAGGAGAACAAGGGTGGCCGCAACCGACGAACCGGACGATACTCCGAGTATGTAAGGATCGCCGAGCGAATTGCGGATTAGCGCCTGGATCGTTACCCCCACCGCGGATAAGCCGGCCCCGACGACAACACCGAGCAGGACGCGCGGAAAGCGGATGTTCCAGATAATATGCTCCTGCGCTTTCGTCCAATCCTGCTCGATCAGGCTTCCGAGTCCAGGCATGTGCGAAAAAGCGATTTTCCATACCGTGACCGGTTCGATCCGTACGGAACCGAGCATGACGGCAGCCGTTACGGAAAGCAGCAGGAGAAGAATTAAGCCGCCGAGCATAACCGGAAAAGCGGTTTGCCGCCGCGCCGTTTCGTACTTACTTGGAGAAGCGGGACGAACTCTTCCGGCTTCTCCTGATTCCCGATCCCGTTCCTTGTTGAAAACCGAATGCAAGTCCTCACCTCGACCGTTCATTTTTTGATGGCTGTCCATGCAAAAAAGCGCCTCCCCCTTCGTTTACAGACAAAGGGAAAGACGCCCGTGATTTTTATGGCACGCATCTAACACCTCCCTATCTCCCGTAGGTTGTTCGTGTTACGGATACAGGCAGGTCTCCTGGCTATCAGCGTCATCATCGGCAGCAGTCTTCCCGGTACGAATACCAGTGACAATCGTTGCTGCGACTCTTCTGTTACAGTGGCGGGACCGCGCCGGTATTGCACCGGACTTCCCTATTAAGCTGTACCGCGTTAAAATTTCAGCGGCAAGCACCTGTACCGAGTTATTCAATTTATCGTCCGGCCTGTATTTTACGCGAAATACGGAATACGGACCGGAAGCATCTTGTTTATCATAGCGGAAACGCCGGGAATCGGCAACAATTGCCAGTCGCTTAATCCGGAAGAAGCCCACGGATCTGTTCTCTGACCGCGGGATTATCCAGATCACGGCCGAGCACGGATACCGTGCCCCGGTCGTCGCGTGAGCGGATTAACCGCCCGATGCCCTGCCTGAGGCGGAGCAGCATGTACGGCATGTCCACGTCTTCGTACGGCTGAGCCGAATCTTTACGCTTGGCCGCGAAGACGGGATCGTCCGGAGGAAACGGAAGCTCCCAGACGATTACATGGGACAAAGACGGTCCCGGTATGTCAAGCCCTTCCCACAGCGTTACCGCGCAAAGGACACTTTCTTCGTCATTCTGAAAAGACGAGATGAGGTGGCTGATTTCAGCCGAGCCTTCGAACAAAAACCGGTAATCGGCAGACTCGGGATACAGCGCCAAACCTTGTCTGAACGTTCCCAGCGCCTCACGGGACGGGAACAGGATAAGCGCCCGGCCGTCGGATTCCTTGAGCAGTTCGAGAACCCGGCCGGTTTTGTCTTCTTCCGGCTTGTCGGGATACAGGCCCGCCTTCATTTGAGAGCCGTAATCGTAAGGCGAAGGAACGGAGAACGAAAGGAAGCTTTCGATGCCCAGGCTGCCCGCCATATAGTCGAAAGAACCGTTGACGGACAAGGTCGCCGAAGAAAAGACGACCGGCATTTTTTTCGAAAACACGCGGTCTCTTAAAATTTCCTTAACCATCTTCGGCATGATGACCAGGGTAATTCCGTCGGAATCTTCCGTAACCCATGAAATCAACTGCCCCGGCTTATCGAATAAACTCAAAGCAAGCTGAATCATTTCCAGGTGCTCCTCGACGATCTTGAGCTGGTAATCATCCAGTGTGGACAGTCCGCTTTCGAACACAAGCTCTTCTTCGATCACGTCGATCAGCTGCCGGAACCGGCTTACTTCCCGTTTCAATTCTTCGCTCCAGGCGAATTCCTTCCGGTCCGAGGCCGGGACGGAGTAGCTGCCGCTTTCCAGCACGCGGAACAATGTTTCACTCTGGACGATCGCTTCTTCGATAGCCAGCGCCAGCGTTTCTCTGACCTCGCCTTCCAGAAGCCGGATGACGATGCTTTCAAATACCGAATGCTTCAATTTGTAAGTGAGCGCGTTCTGCGCGGCCGTTTCCAGCAGGTGCCCTTCGTCGAAAACGACGGAGCTGTGCTCCGGCAGAAGAGGCAGCTGGCCTTCCCGTTTCCGGGCCTCGTAAGTCCAGACATGTTCCATATAGAAATCATGGGAACAAATAATCAGGTCGGCGGACTTGCGGTAATGCTCGCGTGACAGCGTCTGGCCGCAGCGGTGGCGCTGGCTGCAGACGAGACAGTCCTGGAACACGTCCCAGCCGATCCGGTCCCACTGCTCGTCCGTCAGCTCGGGGTATTCCTTACGGTTGCCGTACGGATAGAAGGACTGGAGCGTGTCCGGGTAGTGGACGAACGCGGGAAGACCGTGATAAATGTCGCTGAAGACTTCCTCGTCGCCGGAGCCGCCGCCCCGGGTATCGTCCAGCTTATTCAGGCAGATGTACTGGTGCTGCGACTTGCCCATCCGGGCGTCAATCGTCAGATCCAGGTGACGGGCAAGCTTGGCGATGTCCCCTTCGGGTTTGACCAGCTGCTCGATCAGCGATTCGTCCGCGCATGCGATAATCGCGGGCTTTCGCGTGTAGCGGGCATAAGTAAGAGCGTAGAGCAGATAGACCAGCGTTTTCCCGGTTCCCACTCCCGCTTCCGCAAAGATGGTCTGTTTCTCCTGGTATGCCCTCTCCAGTTGAAACGCCATATAAATTTGTTCATCTCTCACTTCAAAACCGGCTTCCGGCAGAAGCTCGTAAAACACATCGGCAATCCAGTCGCTTGCCTGCTGAACGAAAGGTTTTGTCGGATCAAATGCAAATGGATAGTTTCTCAATCTGGCCGTGCCTCCACATCATCGTTACGTACATCTGTCCATTATACCGCAAAAGATCCCTGCGCGAATCCTCCTTTTCTTAGAAGCGCAAAATAAAATCCGCCCGGAGGCGGATTCTGTGACGGGAGCTTGCCGGCATGCCGTGCTTAGGTCAAGGAAGGTTGAGGTAGCTTAAGCCCGAATCGATGACATAGGAGTCACCGGCCGCTTGCAGGTCGCCCGCCGACAAATCTTTCGTTTCGGTGGACCGGGCTTTTTTCGTCGCGATGTCATACGCGGTTATCGTCACCGTATCTTTGACATAGTCGGTTTCCGCCCATAGCAGCCGCTTCGGGTCCGATGACGGGAGCATCTTCACCGTCCGCTGCGAATTCGTCTCGTCGCCGATAATCGTGTAGAGGGCGCTCCCCGCGTCTACCAGCATCAGCGCGCCGGACTCCCCCCGGACGATCTGCGGATGATGCAGATCGGCAAGCTTTGCCTCGCTCAGCTTCGCCAGCTTCCCGGTTGCGGGCTGCACGAGATGATAGACCGAGTCCGTTTTCCTCGGCTCGCGGTCTTCCGCCCGCTCCACGTTGTAGCTGCGCAGCACGGCTGCACTGAGGCTTCCGGCGCCGCGGCTTCTCTCGCCGCTGTCCGCGCTTGCGTTGCTTGCGGCCCTGCCGAAGCTTTCACCTCCGCCGATCCAGCCGCGAAGCTCCAGCCGGTCCCCGTGCTTCAACTCGCGCGCATCGGTACTCCACGCCGGTTTTCCGTCCCGGCTGAAAAACTTGATCCCCTGCGGAGCAATCAGCTTGTAAGCTTCTCCGCCTATCACGTTCTCTTCGCTGTTCGTGAACGTATACTCGTAAGCGGCGTAGCGGCTGTCCGGACTCCATTTGAACGCCGGGTTCGAATGCAGGCCCGCATCCGCCGGCAGATCGGCCAGCTTGACACCTTTGCCGTCATACAGCCGATAGCCGTCCTTCTCATACCAGAAGCGTTCCCCGTCCGGCGATTTGAACAAGCGGGACACCGGCCAGGTGTGGCTGAAAGTGCCGTCAAGCTCTTTGACTCCTCCGCGCGCAAGGTCCGCGACCCACAACTTGCCCCCGCGGTAGCTGTTCAAGTACAGCTTGCTTCCGTCCGCGTTCAACCAGCCGGATGCCAGAAAATCGGGCGACAGATCGGGAGGGACATCGGCCGCCAGCTCACGAAGCCGTCCGCTGCTCACATCCAGCGAAACGATCCGGTAGCCGATTCCCGCTCCGTCCGCTTTTCCGGCAGGCTGGATCATGACGACATGAGAGTCGTCCCTAAAACCGTATCCCATGGCCAGCGTATCGGTCGAATAAGTGTCGCCCATTTTCAGATCTGCAAACGGAAACACCTTGAACGTCTTTTTCGCAGGCTGCACGGCTAGAAGATCAAGGCGGTACCGCGTTCCTCCCTCGTCCGGAGATGTTCTCCGGACGAGGTGCAGGACGGTTTTTCCGTTGTCGGGGGAAACGAGAGACTGCATCACCGTGGCCGTCGTATTCTTTTCTTCGGCCAGTTTCAGCCGGAACCCGCCTTTAGTCTCTTCCAGGCTCACGTTCAGAGAGCTCGGGACTGCGGCAGTTCCCGGAGCCCATACACCTGTTTCCTGAGAAGACGGCTGAGCGGGCAGCCCTGATTCCAGCGCGACGGGCAGTACGCGCAAGCCGCTTTCGGGAGCCTCGATCTCCGACAAGCTCAGCAGCTTGCCGCTGGACGCGTCGATGTAATAGACTTCCTTGTTTCCGTATTCGAATGTCGCCTCCACCTGCCAAATCTTCCGTTTCTCTGTGAGTCCTGCGGACGCTTCGCCTTGTCCCGCCTCCTCTCCCGACGTCTCGAAAGCATGCCGCGTCAAACCGACTTTCCATTCCGCCTTCCGGTCCTGAACATGGCTTTGGGCGATAGATAGAGCCTCCTTGGAGCTGATTCCCGAAGCCGATTGCGGACCGGAAACGGAGATCGTGTTTACCGCAAGAAGGAAAGCCAGCAGAAATGCCGTTTTCATGGGTCCCTTTTCCACCTTTCAAAAGTTCTACCCTTTAGACTCCATTATTTGGAAAATGTTGCATGGCGGAAGCGTGCAGGGCTGTCTTTATCACGACCATAAAAGGAAAGCGGGCGAATAACGGCCATGCTTGCAAAAAAAGCCTTCCGCCGCCGGAAGGCTTTCTTTCTATACCTGCATGATTTTAATCAGATTCGTCGTTCCCGTTTTGCCGATCGGCACTCCGGCCGTGATGACGGTGTAATCTCCGCTTTGCAGCAGCCCGTGCGCGGTGCCGCTGGATACTGCGGCCTTGAACATGTCGTCGGTCGTCTGCACAAACTCGCCTTTGACGGGCAGCACGCCCCACAGCAGGCACAATTTGTTCAGAACCTCGTCGCTCGGCGCAATGGCGATGATCGGAGCCTTCGGTCTGTGCTTGGACACCATCCGCGGCGTATACCCGCTCATCGTCGGCGTCAGAATCGCTTTCGCTCCGATCGCCTCCGAAGCGCTGACGGCAGCCTGACTGATAATCTCCGTTACGTTGACCTCCGCGGGAACGTCCGCCTGCCGGCGGCCCGCCTCCGCCATGTAAAGCCCCTCGGCTTTCCTCGCGATCGTGCCCATCGTGCGCACCGACTCGACCGGATACTTGCCGGCCGCCGTCTCCCCCGACAGCATGATCGCGTCGGAGCCCTGAAGAACGGCGTTTGCGACGTCGCTCACTTCGGCCCGGGTCGGGCGGGGATTGATCTGCATCGAATCCAGCATTTGAGTGGCGACAATAACCGGCTTGCCCGCACGGTTGCAGGATTCGATCATCACTTTCTGGATGACCGGGACATCTTCGACCGGAATTTCAACTCCCAGGTCCCCGCGGGCTACCATGATTCCGTCCGATGCTTCCACGATGGCCTCCAGCTCGTCTACGCCTTCCTGGTTTTCGATTTTGGAAATGATCTGAATATGACTGCAGCCTTGTTCCTCCAGCAGCTGACGGACCGTAAGCACGTCTTCCGCTTTGCGCACGAAGGACATGGCAATGATCTCAATCTTTTCGCGGATGCCGAATTCGATATGGCGGATGTCCCGCTCCGTGACTCCGGGGAGCGTGGTATGCACGCCCGGCAGGTTAACCCCTTTGCGCGGTTTGATAACACCGCCATTGATCACTTCGCACGACACTTCCGTTCCCGCCGCCGAAACGACTCTCAGCTCAATCAGCCCGTCGTCGATCAGGATTTTATCCCCGGCCTTCACGACCTGCGGCAGTTCCGCATAATTGACCGAAATGCGCGTGCTGTCTCCCGCGATTTCTTCGCTTGTCAGCGTGAGGCTATCTCCCGCTTTCACTTCGCACGACGCTTCCTTGAGCAGGCCGATCCGTACTTCCGGTCCTTTGATGTCCATTAATACAGGCACGATGGCGCCCGTTTCTTTCGCCGCCTGGCGGATCCGGCTGATCTGCAGGCTGTGGTCTTCCAGCTCTCCGTGAGCCATGTTAATTCTTGCCACGTTCATTCCGGCTGCGATCAATTCCTTCAATACCTCGACGGAGCGGCATGAGGGCCCCATGGTGCATACAATTTTTGTCTTCCGCATATGATCGGTCCTTCCTCTTCTTTGGTTGTCCCTATTGTAATTCGTTTCCGTTCGGGAGAAAATGAACTATAGTATTGCAATTGTACTATAGTATGTTTTATGAAGAGGGAACCATGATCAAATTAACAAACATTCGGCACGACCGGCTGACGGAATGGTACGAAGAAAGCGGGCCCGGCGGCAGTGCGGCCGCTTCATTTATCATGCTGAGCTACGGCCGCTGCCTGTATTGGATCGAAAACGACAAAATTATGCTGGAGAAAGGCGACCTGCTCCTGATTAGAGAGGGTGTATCCTATTACGGCAAAAGCATTCCGACCTTTCTGCACAACAAATATGTCGCAAGCTTCCATCTTACCGATATAGGTCACGAGCTGCCGCTGCTGAGCAAACCATGGATAAAAATGCGATCCGGCATGGCCGAATTTTTGCTCGAACGGACCCGCAAATGCTATTCCGATTGGAAAGAGAACGAACCGTACGCCCTGATCCGCGGACAAGCCATTCTGCTGGAAATGCTCGCTCTGCTTAGCCGTGAAGCGGATCAGACGGCCGTTTTGAGTGAAACGGGAAAACACGCGGAACGGATGAAACAGTATATCCGCGACCATTACCGCGAGAAAGTGACGAAAGACGAGCTAGGCGGATTCATCTCGAAGAGCCCCAACTATGCCGCCGCTCTTTTTAAAAAAGTAACGGGGCAAACGATCAGCGAATATGTCCATTCCGTTCGGGTGAAGAAGGCCGTCTATATGCTGATGGATTCGCTGCTGACGATCGGCGAGATCGCCGAATTTGTCGGCTACGAGGATGTATCGTATTTTCAGCGGATATTCAAAAAAATGACCGGACGCACCCCTTCCTCTTATATGAAGGAAAGGCCGCCGAGAAATTGACCCGCGTGCCGTTCCGGTTGTTCATCCGCTTGCGCCGCAGCGCTGGTCTGTGCTGCCTTCGGGCCGGTATCGCTCCAACAAAAAAAGCCCTCTCGGGCTTGGATATTCATCGTTCCGGCCGTTTCTTTTTCCTGTTAGAAGGCCGTGTTATCCGCCTGGTCTACTGACCCAGGTTCTGAATCTTCTCGGTAAGCTGCTTCATTTCGTTGACCTGCTGAATCACCGGAGACTGGAGCAGCGATTTATAATCGAGCACCTGGCTGTTAAGCTGATCCAGATGTCCGTTAATCGTGCCCAGCATCGTTTCGTTATATCCGACGATCTGATTATGCAGGTCTTCGGCAAAGCCCGGCGCATCCAGCCCGTTAAAACTGGAAATGTTCTCGCGCATCGCTTCCAGTTCTTTTTTCACTTTCTCTCCAGCTTGGGGATCGGTGGCGGCTTCGCGGGCGGCGGCAGGCAGGTTTTCGGCGAAAGCGGCCGCTTCCTGGAGATACGTTTTCGCTTCTTCTCCATAGTTCAAGGTATTGTTTACGCCTTCCAGAAACGAACAGCCTGACAGCATCAAAACGGTCAACACCGCAAGGATAAGTCTGATTCTCATAAATCGAAGGCCTCCTTTTGTTTGCGTTTACAGGGTAATACTGTTTTGACCGGCGTTCGGTTCCACTATGCGATGAGTCTGCATACGGGCTTTGATGAGGTTTAAACACAAAAAAGAGCCGCATAACGCAGCTCTTGGCCATTTTGACGGCTATGTTCACCGGTTTCCAAGCACTATACCAATCCGGCCTTCCTTAATGTCCAGCTCATATTTCTTGATCCGGGTCCGGTCGCTGAACAAAGACTTCCCGGTTTTGATGTCGAATTCCCAACCGTGCCAAGGGCAGCGCACAATTTCGCCCTTGCGGCTGTAATCGTATTCGTAAACACCTGACGAGAGATTCGTCCCGGAGACGAGACCCGCACACATCGGCGCTCCCTGGTGCGGACAGTAATTGTGAAGCGCGTAGAATTCCCCGCCGATCCGGTAAATACAGATTTCCCGTCCTTCCACCTCGACCAGGACATGCCCGCCTTCGGGAATGTCTTCCGTACCCAGCACATCGTGTACCGCCATAATCACACGGCCCTCCGTTTACGATAAGTTATACAGCTTCTTCGCATTCTCGTAAAAGATTTTGCGCCGGGCTTCCGGCTTCAGCTTGCGCAGAATCATATCCGGCGCGTCAAAGTCCCAGTGCGGATAGTCGCTGGAATAAAGTATCATGTTCTCCGCGTCGAACATGTTGAACAAGTCGGCCAGATGCTGCGGATTGTCGGGTTCCTCGATCGGCTGCGTCGTCAGGAAGCAGTGCTCCGCGACGTATTGGCTCGGCATCTTGGTCAGCCACGGCACCGTGGAGCGGAGCGCCTTGTAGTTCTTGTCGAGCCGCCACATCAGCGGCGGCAGCCAGGCAATGCCGCCCTCGACGAGCACAACCTTCAGGCCGGGGAACTTGGCGAATACGCCCTCGCATACGAGGCTGACCAAATGGGCCATGAACATTTGGGACAGGCACGTATGCCACTCGATGTATCTCGCCGGATATCCGGCCGCCGTAGGCGCGGTCGAGCTGCCCCCTCCTTCGGCACCCGGATGAATGGCGACGGGCAGGCCGTGCCGCTGCGCCGCTTCGTAGATCGGGTGGTAGAAGCGGTGCCCCAGCGGCCAGCGTGCGGCGCTGGAGATGATCACTTCGACGATATCGGGATGATCCCCGATCCGGTCGATCTCCCTGGCGGCGAGCTGCGGGTCCAGCGTCGATACCGCCATGGCGCCTTTGAACGCCTTATGTTTGCCGAGCCACTCGGCGATAAGAAAGTCGTTGTAGGCGGAGCAGACGGCCGCCGCATAGTCCGGGTCGTGCGTCGTCGAAATGTTGTAGACGACACCCGTCAGGACGGCGTACTCGACGTTATAGCCTTCGATGAGCTGCTTGATCATGAAGTCGGGATCGGACCCCGCTCTGCCTCCTCCCGGCGGAATCGAGTCCTTCTTCATCACGCCGATCGGCGAATAATAACCGGAGCCCGAGTAACCGATACCCGTGGAGGCCACCCTGGATTTCCAGGGCTCCGGCAAATACGGGACGAGAGCAGAGTCGTCCTGTTCATTGTGAACGTCGGTATCGATGACTTTCAGCTTTTCCGCTGCTGCCACAGTTTTCCCTCCTTCGTACGATTGGTACTGTCCTTGTACCCGGCTCAAGGTCTACTTTTTGCCATAGGTCCGGGTGTAGGCCGTATTGTACATGTTCAGCAGATCGTCCGCGCCCATTTTCTTGACCTGATCCAGGAATTGCTGGTAAGTCGTATCGTTGATCGGTGTTTTCCCGGTGACGAATTCCGTTAATTTCTGCTCCAGGAACTTGTTGAGGTTGTTCAGTTTCGATTTTTCCAGTTCCAGTTCTTCCTCCGTTTTGACAATCTGTTTCGGGGACGGCACGATAAACGGCTCATACCGTTTGTTGATATCTTTGCTCTTGTCGCTCAGCCCGCGTTCCCAGACTTCACGCGATTTCGCATTGTCCAGCGTGATCAGGTCGTACCAGACGCCCCAATCCTTACGCAGCGTATTGAACGGGGAAGCACCGAATTCTTTCATATAAACGGGCTTGCCGTTTTCCATCGTGTAGGTTTTGCCCTCGATTCCGAGGGACAGGTAGTTCGAGCCTTCCTCGCTGACGAGATAGTCCAGGAACTGGACCGCCCGGTCTTTGTCTTTGACCTTTGCGGAAATCGCCCGCCCTACGGCTCCGATTACGGGACGGGAGAACTGGTAATTTTTGATGCCGTCCGCGGCAAACTGCGGAATCGCGTCGAGTTCGAAAGCAGGGGTGCCCGCTTTGCGGCCTTTGTCCGTTAGCGACTCCAGATCCGCCTTCCAGAAGTAAGTGACAAGCGACCTGCCTTTCAGGATGCGTTCCTCCCACTGGGCCTGGGTGAGCAGGGAATACTCGGGATCGAGCAGCTTTTCGGTATACAGCTTATTCAGGAAAACGAGCGAATCTTTGTAGCCTTTATGATACGGGGCGAACGCATATTTATCGGTCGTCGGGTCGATGTTGAAGAAGCCCTGGATGCCTGTAAACGCCCGGCCGAACACGGTATACAGTCCCGTATCGCCTACGATCGCATTGGGAATGAGCGGATACGAATTCGGTTCTTTCTCCTTATAAGACTTCAGGAACCCGTAAAATTCATCCAAGTTTGTCGGCGGCTTCAGCCCGTACTTATCCATCAAGTCTTTGCGGGTGTACCAGATGAAGTTAAAGCCTTTGCCTTCGGCGTCCCCTTCGATTACGGGCACCGTATATATGCCGCCGTCGGCTCCGCTGGCGACCGCTTTGGCTTCCGGGTATTTCTCGTAGAAAGCTTTGAGGTTCGGCGCTTTGTCCAGATAGTCCTTCAAGTTCAGAAACACTTTGTCGGGACCGTGCTCTCTGCCCTCCTGGGTGCTCACCTGGATAAAATCGGTGACGGAGTTCGTGGCGATCATGATCTGTCTTTTCTCGGTGAGTCCTTCCTGGCTGACAATCTGGAAATCGACGCTGACGCCGGTCTTTTTCTCGATCTCTTTGAAAATCTCCCAGTCCTGCCGCACTTTTCCTTCCACACGGTCGTACGCCAGCCATGAAAATTTAACGGGTTTCTTGGAATCCGATCCACCGCCTTCCCCGGGTGAAGCCCCTTGATCCTTGCTGGAACATCCCGCCGCAACGGCTCCGGCAAGCAAAGCGACGGACAAAATCACGGCAAACGGTCTTTTTTTCATTTCCGAACCTCCCCATAATGGTAGCTTCCGGTCTACTGGCCGGCTTTACTGGTCCTGCCGCCCCGCCTAGCGCGAACTTTACTCTATAGCCATGAATTCCTTGGGAATTCAGAACTAGCTGGATTTCTAGCCTTTAATGCCGCCGATCATACTGCCCTGTACGAAATATTTCTGGATAAACGGATAGACGCACAGGATCGGAAGCGTAGCGATCATGATCATCGCGTATTTGAGCGTCTCCAGATGATTCAAATCCCCCTCGCCCTGAACGCTCGTTCCCGCGATGAGAATGTTTCGCAGCATAATCTGCAAGGGATACATGCTTCTGTCATTGAGATAGATCAGCGCGTCGAAGAAAGCGTTCCACTGATTGACCGCCGTGAACAGGCCGATTGTGGCCATGACCGGCATGGAAAGCGGAAGGACGATCCGCAGCAGCACCTGAAAAGAACTGCAGCCGTCGATCGTGGCGGCGTCCTCCAGCTCCTCGGGCAGCGCCTCGAAGAACGTCCGCATAATAAACAGGTACCACGTTGAAACGAGGGACGGGAGGACGATCGACCAGACGGTATCGAGCATGCCGAGCTTTTGAACGACCAGGAAGGTCGGAATCATGCCCCCGCTGAACAGCAGCGTAAACGCGGCCAGAAGCAGAATGGTTCTGCGGCCGGGCAGCCATTTTTTCGATAAAGGATAGGCCATCGCCGCTGTCACGATTAGAGTAAGTATCACATGAAGAACGGTGTACCGGATCGTATTCCAGTAGCTGATCCACAGATCGGGGTTGGTAACGAGCCGTTCGTAGGCGACCAGCGTAACCTGCTTCGGAAAAAGCAGCACCTCACCGCTCGCCACCAGGGCTTTATTGGAGATCGATGCCGAGAATACATAGACCATCGGATAAATCATGACTATGACCAGCAGCAGCATCAGAACGACGTTGAGCGTGTCAAACACTTTGGACCCCAGACTGGCTTTGATTTTCATCGCTGTCCCCCTCCTACCACAGACTCGTCTCGGAATATTTGCGTACGATCCGGTTGGCCGTGACGACCAGAATAAGCCCGATGACAGACTGGAACAGGCCGACGGCCGTCGCGAAGCTGAAATCGGAATCGAGAATCCCGCGCCTGTACACGAAGGTATTGATCACGTCCGACGTTTCGTAGTTCATGGAATTGTAAAGGAGCAAAATTTTCTGGAAGCCCGTTTCCATAAAATGACCGAGCGTCAGCACGAACAGGACGATCATGACCGGCAGCATGCCCACTAGTGTAATATGGCGAATCTGCTGGAACCGGTTCGCTCCGTCCATTTTGGCCGCTTCGTAAAGCGTGGGATCGATGCCGGCGATGGCCGCCAGGTACAGAATCGTGCCCCAGCCGATCTTCTGCCAGATTTCGGAGCTTACGTAAATCGTCCGGAACCATTCGGGAATGCCCAGGAACATGACGGGCTCCATTCCGAATATTTTCACGAGAAAGTGGTTGACGACCCCGGTCGTCGGTGACAGAAACGTCACGAGAATGCCCGCGATCACGACGGTGGAAAGAAAGTGGGGCATATAGCTGACGCTTTGGACAAACCCTTTGAACCATTTGTTCCGCAGCTCGTGGAATAAAATGGCGAGCACGATCGGAGCCGGGAAATGAAACAGCAGATCGTACACGTTGAGCATGACCGTATTGCGGATCAGCTTCCAGGAATCAGGCGTGACGTAGAAAAATTCGATAAAATGCTTCAGCCCTACGAATTTGCTTTCGAGGATGCCCCGGCCGATGGAAAAATCCTGGAAGGCGATAATGATGCCGTACATGGGCACGTACTTGAAAATGATATAGTACAAGATCCCGGGAAGCATCAGCAGGTAGAGCGCTTTGTGTTTTCTGACGAGATACCAGAAGCGGGAACTCTTCGTCATGACCTCCTCCTCCTTCTAAGTAAGCGCTTGCAAGTGGTGATGGCCTAACTATAGAGAACCCGCCGTTTGCCGTAAAGCGTGCATATTTGTGCCCGGATGCCTTTTCCTTTATGCACTGCGGGACGCGGCTTTCCGGTCAGGTTCAGGAAAAAAAAGAGACTCCGGAAAATAAGGAGTCCTGCTCCGTTTACTGATGAATCGTCCGGTATTTCGCCGGGGTGATCCCTTCGTATTTCCGGAACATCCGGATAAACGAATTTCTTCCCCAGTAACCGACTTTTTCGGCGATATCGTCCATTTTCAAATCCGTTTGAAGAAGCAGTTCTTTCGCTTTGACCAGCCGGTACTTGGCGATGTACTCTACGTATTTCTCCCCGACTTCTTCCTTGAAGGTCCGGCTGAAATGTCCCACAGACATATTCATGGAATTCGCAAATTGTTCGATCGACAGCTCTTCATCGTAATGCTCGTGAATATAGGCCAGAATGTCGGTAAATTTACCTGCCCGTTCATCCGGCTTGGAAGTTTGGAAAAGCAGCCCGTGAAACTCCAGGAAGCAGCGCTTTACTTCCTCCAGCGTCATGCAGGCGTTAACTTTATCGAACAGTCCCGCATAAAAAGGCACGTTAAAGTCTTTCCGGTCGGTCTCCACTGCCCGCACCCACGTGTTTAAAATGTCCGTGCACAAATATTTGATCTGAACGGCCGTGCCGTTTTTGCGCACGGCTTCCTCCACCATTTCGTAAGCCGACAGCAGCAGCTTGTCGTAGTCGCGCGTTTTGTACCGGTTCAGAATACGCGCTACTTCCTGCGCGTTCAGGAACGGTTCGCACGCGGCCGGATCGGGGGCGCCTTCCCCGCTGCAAATCTCGACGCCGGCGCTCAGTCCCCGGCGCTGCAAGGCGGATACGGCCTGTTCGTAAGACAGGTGAAGCTCTTCGATCCCGTATACCGTGCCGCCGATGCCGATCGTCGCTTTGAAATAGCCGCCGTAAAGCTGCAAAGCCGCCCGGATCAGGTTTGCGTCCTCTTCCGGGTTCAGGCTGAGGAAGGGGTCCTTCTGAATGACGCACACCAGCAAATCGGGCTTAGTTCCGCACAGCCAGATCGTGGAGGGAACGAGCTGAAGAATGCGCTCCTTAAGCTCCGCCATCAGGAACGATTTGGACGTCTCCGACATCCGGCCGTACACGTCCGGATCATAGTGCAGGGCTATGCCTAGCACGGTCCGCGCCGCTTTCTTCGTATAGGTAAACCCGATTTCCCCGGCATATGTCTCGATGGAGAGAGCGTCCCTGTATTCGCCCAGCAAAATTTTGGTCACAAAATGCTCCTGCACGATCGGAAACATCCCCGCCACCCGCTGGTTAAGCTGTTTGTTTTCCGAAATGATCAGCTGCGAAAACCGTTTGATCACATCGTAATCGTTTCCGTCGCTTCGCACTTGCAGCGCCTGGACAGAGCCGTGGGATTTCAGACCTTCTTTGATCTCCAGAATGGGCCGGTACATGCGCCGGCTCAAATAATACGAGACGAAACTCCCCACCACAATGAAAAAAGCAAGAAAAATCCAGCTGATCTGCCGCGTAAGATGGGCAGGCTTCATAAGCGTAGGCAAATCGACAAGGCTTAAATAATAGGACGTGTCGTCAAAACGGGATTTAACCAGCGAAATCGCTTTATCTTCCGTAATCAGAAATTTGGATTCGCCAGAGGCGGCAATCAGAGGTGACGGAAGCCGGCTGATGCCGTCCGACACCACCCCGTTCGAGCTGATAATTTCTCCCCGGCTTCCGAGTATGGCGGTACCGGCCACCCAGTTTTCCCCGATATCGATCAACTGCCGCAATTTGTCCCGGTTCACATCCACCACCAGGTACACGTCGGGAGCATCCGTATTGAACGGATAGCTCATCAAGGCGGACATCGCGGAGCCGTCCGGCTTCGGTTCCGTAAACTCCATCATTTTCCGGTTTGTAAATTTCGCCAGGTATGCCGCCTTCTCTCCGGCATCCATCGGATAGCGGAAATCGAAATAATACCCCTTATCCGTATACGTATCCACATCAATGACAAGATCATGTTGAACGAATACCAGATACGCTTTCGTCACCAGTTCATCCGCTTGCAGCTTGATCAGCTGCTCTCTCAGAGAGTGGATCAGTTCCGTACGGCGTGGGTTTTCACCTGACAGGTCTCCGGTTTCCTTAAGCAGGCTGCGGATATTGGAGGTGCTGAGCATGTTAATCATGTTCGTTTTCAGGGAATTAAAAGCGGTGTCCGTCTGTTCGGAGAAACGGCTCATAATGACGCGGTTTAATTTCTGCGCATCCTTCTCGATCAGAGAGACGACAAGGAAATGAGCCAGTGTGCAGGCGACAATAACGGGAATCAGAATAACGACGAAATAGTTGGCGAAATGACGCCAGAACAAGGCGATGCGGAAAGAACGCGTTTTCGGAATCGGAATCATGTCTGCCTACCACCTTTTTACGAAAGGTTAAAAGAAAGGGATGCAGGAGTAAAACCGGGGACAAGAGAAGCGGAGGATGAAGAACCGGGATAACCCGGGGTCATCTGAAAAAATCTTCGCCAACAAAAAATGAGAGCGCTCTCATGCTATCCTTTAGTAGTATTATAGTGGCGGTGAAATAATAATTCTACAAATTTGTGAATTTTGAAATAATATTTTCGATCCCAACTTAAAAAGCCTACTTCCTCCAGGGGAAATAGGCTTTTCAATCGGCTGGTTATAAAGGAAGTGTCATCGTAATCGTTCTCGGAGCGAAACCCAGCGACTCGTACAGATGAAGCGCGTGATTTCCGGCATAGACGCTGAGCCGCACTTCCGGGTATCCTTGGCTTTTAAGCTGCTCCACTGCTTCCTGCATTAGCCGCCTGGAGATACCGCGTCCTCTGTACGGCTCAAGCACATAGAGCTCGTACACAAACCCGATTGTCCGGTCGGTAAACGAGTCTTTACTCTCCCCGATCAGTACCCATCCGGCCAGCCGCTTCTCTTCCGCTGCGATCAGATAATAGCAGCCTTTTTTCAGAAGGGGATCTACGAGCTGTCTCACCTTGTCCCGGTTCGGCTCGGCATTGCCGAGCGTTCCCTCCGCAAGAGCCTGGGGCGAAAGCCTGCGGATCTGCTGAATTTCCTCGGGAATCGGTTTGCGGATTTCCACGTCGTTATCTTCCCCCTTTACGTGTCCTTTGTCCGGCTTTTTCTCTTCCGTACGGTATAACATACGACCCCGCAGGGCGTGTTCCTTCTTTTATCCGTAAAAATGAAGCGGACTGCGCACGTTGAGCTTACGATTTTCACCGTCCGTTCCGGTAAAACCGGCCTCCGCTATGCGTTCGAGCAGTCCCTCGCCGTATTGGCTGCGAAGCTGCAGATCCGGCATATGGATATAGCCGATGTAGCAGTCGCAGCAGTCCATCCGGCACGGGCGCGGACGCGAGAGCGCGTCCAGGCCGTCCCGGTACAAATGGCCGATGACCCGGCGGTCTTTGTAGCAGCGTTTGACTATGCCGGGCCCCTGGACGTAGAAAACGTCGAGACCCGTGCCGCACGCCCGTCCCCGGCTCTCGTAATCCTCGGCGTTCAGATCGAAAAGCGGATCGAGGCTCCTCAGGAAGGCCATATCTTCTTCCGAATAATAATCCGGTTTGTCCTTGAACGCATTGACCCACATATACACGTCGGAAGGCAGCGAACGGCGGAGCGACTCCAGCCGGCCGAAAGCGCTTTTGACGCCCACGGATCCGACGCTGAACGGGATTTGCCGGTTGTGCAGCCGCATAACCTGTCCCAAAAATTTCTCCTCCGTCGTCTGCCCGGGGTGATAGGTCACCCAGAAAGCGGCTTTATGCGGATTCAGTTCCCCGGTCCATGCGAGTCCGGCGGATAAATTCGTCTGAATCGCGACTTTGTCCACATGTTCCATATGCGACAGGCGGATCATGGCCTCCTTATACCAGCGGTGGGTCAGCCCTTCGCCGTAAGGGTTGAAGAAAACCGACAGGCGGTGGCCTTCGGCGCCCTGACTCTCCGCCCAGTCCGTGAAAGCTTCCACCTGCCGCCGGTCCTTCGCCAGCGTAGCCGCACTGTCCTTGTTCTTGCTGAACGGACAGTACGGACAGTCGTAATTGCACGACGAGAGGCTCCCCCGGTAATACAGCGTCGCCTTCATGCGAAGGTGTATCCTTCCATCCGGACGCGGGTTTCGGGGGAGATAAACCAGTCTCCGATGGAATCGGAGAGGGCGATCCCGTCGTCCGTCAGCCGGAAGATCCCGCCTGCTCCTGCTCCCGCGCCTGTCCCGGTCCCCGGCACATGCTCGGCCAGCCCGGTTTCCGTCAGCCGGTTCAGCTCGGGATAGTCCTCCAGCGCCTCCGTGCCGAAACGGCTGACGTAGGAGGCCAGCTCCAGCCCCTCCCGGTGGAGAAGCGCCTTCAGAATGAAGCGCCGCTTCTGTTCCGCCTCGTCCAAGACAAAGCCGTAGTCGATGAGGTCATGGCGCTCCGCAGCCACATAGTCCGCGATAATGCCGGCCGTCGCGCTGCGGCTTACCGCATAGCGGGTCGCGTAGTGCACGTTCTTCGTGTACGAGCGGGCTCCGCAGCCGAGACCGACCATGCCTTCTTCCTGGCAGCCGTACGGCAGAAGCGTCTTGGGCGACGAAGCGTTCGCACGGGCGAACCGCCTCATCGAATACTGCGTATACCCCGCAGCCAGGAGACGGTCGCGCGCCGCCGTATAGCAGGCCATGCGGATATCCGTGCCCCGCTGCCGGATCTCTTCGGGCTTGACGATCGTATGGTCCCGCGTATAAAGCGGGTAAATAAAGATTTCTTCCGGCTCGTAGGCAAGCGCCCGTTCCAGGGAATAAAGCCACGTCTGCACGGTCTGGCCCGGCAGTCCGTAAATAAGGTCGAGATTAAGGATCGGAAACTTGACCCGTTTTAACTGCTCCAGCGCTTTCTCGACCACCAGGGGCATCTGCGGACGGTAGATGGCCGCCGCCTCCGCGTCCACAAAGCTCTGGATGCCCATGCTCACACGGTCCACCCGGTGCGCCCGCAAAATGTCCAGGCGCTCTGCGGTGACCGTCTCCGGCGAGGTTTCGACCGAGATCGAAGCTTCTCCGCTGTCGAGGCCCATAACATCTTCCGCTATCCGGAAGACACGGTCAAGCAGCGCCGGTTCCAGCAGCGTAGGCGTTCCTCCTCCGACGGCAAAACGCGCGAATTTCTTGTGCGCGACATGAGGCGCCCACTGGCGGGCCTGCCGCTCCAGCGCATCGACATACTGCTCGTGGGCGCCGGTCCTTTTATCCGGCAGGGTGAACAAATTGCAAAAACCGCAGCGCGCCCCGCAGAACGGAATATGCATATATAAGAGGAAAGTTTCCGCCGGCTCGTCCGCCCACAGCTCCTCCAGCGGGATTTTTCTCTCCAGCTCCCGGTAAGCCGTCTTGTGCGGATAAGAATACAAGTACGAGCGGTAAGGCGCGGAACGAATCTGTTCTTCCCAAGCGGAAACGGACATTTCTTCAGCTGCCTGTTCAAGCTTGTTCCTCATTTGAGAAGAGGACATCGGCCTTCACTTCCTTTTCTTCAATTTACAAAATAAACTCGCGGTACGGCACATTCCACACCGCTTCGTGCGCCAGCCGGTGGCCTTCGTAGCCGTCTTCGCCGTAGCACGTTCCGTGATCGGAGAAGGCCAGGCACAATACCGGCCGCTCCCGTTCTCTCATCGCATCGAACAAACGGCCGAGCTGGCCGTCCACATACCGGAGCGCCGCTCTCTGACTCTCAACCGAATCTTTCTTCGCACCCGGGAGAAAATAATGATTCGGCCCGTGTATGGCCGAAACGTTCAGGAACATAAACAGCTTCTCGTCCGGCTCCGTCCGCTGGAGCAGCTTGAGCGCATGATTGACCTGGTGCTCGGTGGAGCGCGGGTTCGTCACCCCGAAGGTCATACGCCAGTAGCTCTCCTGAAAATAGCCGGGGAGCACCCGGGCGAGCGGAACTTTTTTCGTAAAAAAAATTACACCCCCGATACAGATCGTCCGGTAGCCTTCTTCCTGAAGACCGGATACGAGATCGGGTGTGTCGAACAGCCATGTATGGGGATGGGTTTTAAGCCCCGTGTTTTTCGAGTGGAAAAGACGGATATGCTGCGACTTGTCCGTCGTCGCCGGAGTCGGCAGAAAACCGCCGAAAAAAGCGTGATGCGCCGCATACGTAAAGCTTCCGGGCGTATGCCGCTTCTCCCAGGAGCCGCCGCCGCACAAGTTCGGGCAGTTGGCTTCCTCCAGCACGGCGGCGTCGTAACGCAGCGTATCCAGCGTAATCATCAGAATGTCGTGAGTGCCGACAATCTCGTTCATATTCATAGAAGCGTTCCTCCCCCGTCCGGTGACGCCGCTGCCGCTTCCGGTTTCCCGGAACTCCCGGCTCGGGAAAATCCGGCGGAACCCGCAGCTTCGGCAGCCCCGGAGGCGGCGCTGCCTTTGGCCGCAGCCGCGTCTCCGGCCGCAGCCGCCGTTTCGGCGGAGCCGCCGTAGAGCCGGCTCATCTGCCATTCATAAGGGTCCATTCCCTTATGAACGACACGGTACAGCAAATCCCCGAACGGATTGATGTCAAGTATGTAGGGCGCATGCGAAGCGCTGTCGAGCAGGACATCGATTCCCGCTGCGGCGGAGCGCGGAAAAGCGGCCAGCGCCTTCTCGGCGCAGGCCGCAGCTCTTTCGCGGACGCCCGGCGCAAGGCCGAGCTCCTCCACGCTTACCCGCTCGCTGCGCAGGTGAAGGTTCGTGATCGGCGTGCGGCTTACACGGGCGATGCTGTGGCAGGCTTCACCCGCCACGACAAGCTGGCGGATGTCGTACGATCCGCCGCCGTAAGACGCCTTCGCGATCCACTGCTCGACGTGGGCGCCGTGCCTCAGCAGCCAGTTCAGCACTTGGCTGATCACGGATTTGTCCGTATAACGCCTGGGTTTCATCGCGTTATAAAATACCGGGGCGCGGGCGCCGTAATTCTCGACGCCGACAGTCGTGACCGCCTGCTCCGCGCCCGTAAGCGGGTTGATGCGGTAAGCGACGACACCGCAGGCGCCCGAGCCGGACGCGAGCTTCACGAAGACCCGGTGAACCCGCCGGGAGAGCATCAGCCCGCGAAGCGCCTCGCTGTCCGCGATCTCCTCCGGCGGAGCCAGGAGGCGGGGCACCGGCACGCCGGCGGCGGACAGGATGCGGTGCGTCTGCCGCTTGTCGAACATGCCGGCAATGTCCTCCGGCGCGTTCGTCCACCGCGGCTGCGGCCACAGCTCCTCCGCTCCCCGCCGCAGGCGGTCAAGCAGCCGCGCAAAACCGCGGAACCATTGGGACGGGTGATACTGCCGTCCCTCCTGCTCCGCAAGCGCATGCGCGGACCGCACGGAGAGCGGCTGCGGATCGCTGCGGTGCCCGAACGGAAGCAGCCGGTCGCCGTACGCCGCCTCTTCGTGGTCGGGGGCGCCCAGGGCGATCAGCCCGCGCTCCACCGCGAAGAGTTCGCCGGGCGCGTCCAGCCGCAGCAGCGGGGCGCGGGCGCCCGCCGGCTGTGACGCCGCCCCGGCGAGGCTTGCCGCCTGCGCGAGCGACGCGCTGCCGTCCAGCAGCCCGGCGTACGGCAGCACGACGGCCGGCGGCAGCCCCAGCTTCGCCCGCGCGTTCTGCAGCCCCGCCGTGCGGCGGTTATCCGGGTTGCCGATCAGGATCATCCTCTGCGGCATGCCGTTATTCCGTGAGCGACGGGTACCGGTAATCGTCGTCTTCGTCCATATCCTGCTGATCTTCGATGTTTACGTTAAGGCCGGATAATCTCCAGCGGTTCATCATTTCGTCGGACATATAATGATGGCTTAAGTTCAGATACTGCAGCTTTTTTACTTTCTCACTGTTCAGCAGCGCTTCCGCTCCGGTATCGGACAAGGTTCCGTCCGACATGTCGAGCGTATGCAGCCCGTCCAGAATCGGCGCATCCGCCAGCGCGATGGCCAGCTCGTCCTGGATTTCGCTGTTTTTCAGACCCAGATAACTGAGTTCGGGGAATTTGCCGGGTACGGTGAGCTTCAGCACATCCTCCAGGCTGCCGTCGAATCCGTATTCGTCCACGCCGAGATACAGTTCCAGCTTTTTCAGGCGCGGAAAAGAACCTTCGACGATTTGATCGATCACGTCTTTGCCAAGACCGCCGCAAATAATGGTCAGCTCCTCCAGATTTTCATGACGAGCCGGATTCAGTTCCAGCCCCGTGCTTCCTTTGATTGTAAACGACCGGAGTGCGGGATAAGCCTCCAGCAGCGGAGCCAGGTTAGTCTGCATAATCCAGGATACTTCGCATTCTTCGAAGCCCATATCTCCGATAAACAAACTTGTTAATTTCGGAAACCGGTCTTTCAGGGCGACAAGCGTCACGACCGTTTCTTCGGAATCGTTCTCATAAGCGCCTCCCCAATCGCCGATAATGAGGCTTGTCAGCTCCGCGCTTTGCGGGCTGTCCGCCAGCTCCTCCAGCAAATCTTTCATTTTCTTGCCGGCTTCATACTGGTCGTAATCAATCGTTAGTTTAATCTCGGACATAACGGTCCCTCCCATGTAAACTTTTTCCTTCTATGTACGATATAATCCTAACTATAAACGATATTAAAAAAGACTTGCAAACATTTCCGGACGAGCTGACACGTCTTCCATCTTGTTTTTCTTTCGTTTTCTAGGGGCTGTTTCGTATGGAAACCGCGCCGGATGCGGGTTTTATGCGATGGATAACATCTTCTTTTGATCACCAAATTCGTAAAAAAACCACCGTGCCGAGTACCGCCGCATCCAGCAGGATATTCACATTGTTTTTCGGTGCTGAAATCACTTCAACCGAATGAGTAGATGAGAAAAAGAGCTAACCCGACAAAAAGTATAGCCGCAAATTATAAATCCGCTCCACGGCGGATTCCGATAAAATACACTCACATGCAAACAAAAAGGCTGCCGACTTTATCGACAGCCTTTTTCCATAGTCTTTCGGTTCCTTTATTACACGGCTTTCGACTCCGGAACCGCAATTTCTTCCGCATTCTTCTTTTGGAATATCATCCCTTTATCCTTGAAGAGCAGGAAGAATACTAGGGCGACGACAGCCGCCACGACAGCCGGGTAAATCCAGAACTGCTGCCACTGTTTCAGCGCAGCCGCCCCTTGATCCACGACCGTATGATTGAAGATATAACCCGTGACCGAAGAAGCGAACAGCAGCCCCAGCCCGTTCGAGATCATGAACTTTAAGCTCTGTGCCTGCGCTTTAATCGTCACGTCCGCTTTATTGTCCACATAGATATCTCCCGCCGTGAAGAAGAAATCCCAGCAAATCCCTTGCAGTGCCAGCGCAATGACGATGACGAGAATGCCTGCATCGACTGCCGCGAAGGAGAACAACAACGAACGAACAATCCACGTAATCGCGCCCCACAGGATAATCTTTTTGAATCCGAATTTGAAAAGAAACAGAGAAAGTAAGAACATGAAGATAACTTCCGTTGCAATGCCGATTTGCATAATCGTAGCTGCATTTTTAAACCCCAGCGCGCCCAGGAATACCGGCACATAAGCACTGTAAGCCGTTTTAGGAATCATCAAGAAAATTGTACAGGCCATGAATACCGTAAAGTTCTTATCCTTGAACAAGGCGAGCGCATCGAGACAGAGCAGGTCCCTCATGAGGAATTTCTTGCCCTTGCCGGCTGCCGGCGTATTCGGAAGTGTGAAGCAGTAGATCCCGAGCACAATGGCGGAGATTGCCGCAATTTTGAAGGTCATAATACTGCCCGAGAAGCCCATCTGTCCGAGCAGGAACCCGATCACCATAAAACCGAACGTTCCGAACACCCGAATCACCGGAAATGTTTTGGCGCCATGAATATGTCGGAAGCTGATGCTGTTCGACAGTCCGGTCGTAGGATAGAACAACACACCGACAATAAAGATCAATACGAGGAACATCGTCGCGTTGCCCGCTTGAATCTGAGACGGAATCGCCAGCAGCACACAAGCATTAACAATATGCAGAATGCCCATAATTTTCTGGGAGGCGATGAACCGGTCCGCTACCATCCCGATGAACAGCGGTGACAGAATCGTCGCGATGCCGAGCAATGCATATGAAGTACCGATGATGGAAGATAAGCCCGAGGTGCTGAGAACTAACCCTAAAGTCATATTCCAGGCGCCTTGAACGAAGTATTGCAGGAACATCATGATTAATAGTCTCGGAACGATAGTAGTCTTCATGTGTAATATCCCCTATTAAATAAATTTGATGAGACCGTCGTAAGCCACTTCGATACCGTGGGGCTTGAAAATGTCTGCAAGCTCGTCATGCATGAAACCGCTGTTATGAGATAAATGCGAAACGAGGAGCTGGCTCGATGCCGAGTGTATGCCGCTATCCAGCAACCGCTTCTGTGTCTCCAGCACGGTCTCAATGCTCATATGACCATCGGAATGCGGATTCTGATTGTAGCCGTGTGTGCATTCCAGTACCGTCAGATCGATGTGCTTGTCCGCAAGCCACGACCACGTCAATTCCGGGAACCATCCTGAATCATGACCATACAGCAGTGTCTTGCCTTCCTTTTCGATAAAATAGATCAGACACGTCTCCCACTTCGCATGATTGGCGAGAAGCGGCGTAATGCGCGCTCCGCCGGACTCTACTGTCACGAACGGAATCAGCCGGGTAAACTGAAAGCGCTGCGGACTATAACCGGCCAATACATCCAGACAACCGTTAACGGCACGATCATTCCCGAAAATATGCAAGGGATGCGTAACGTGGTGACCGTACCCTTCCATCCGGCTGAACAAATCACCCGCGTTAAAATGATCCGGGTGCGTATGAGTAAAGAGCAATTCTGAAATCCGAGTAACATCCACATCGTCCCGCATGACTTGGAAGCTGTATTCCGGCGGGAAATCGATCTGCATCGTATCATCAACTATCGCAGCCGACCGCGTTCTTATATTTTTCCCTTTCTCGCTTCGCGTCTTCTCGCAAACCTCGCATTTGCAAAACGGATTCGGTATCCCTTCTGACGCGGCAGATCCCAGAAAATGAACTTTCATATAAATATCTCCTTTTCGATTCGCAGGTATGCGGGAATTCAGATCCATTCTTTCTGCGGTTGTTTCCTAGAAGCATCCTTGCCGCTTCTTGATTTCCGATCATCCACCGGGTTGTTCAGCGGGAGAAATCGGCTGATTCTTGCAAGGAAAAAGGTTAAGACGACGGAGAAAATAACGATGCCATAGTACCCCGCCCCAATGCCGATTCCGACGCCGCCTGAGAAAAATATCATGGCCGCCGAGGTTAGCCCTTTAACCCGTTCCCCGTCCTTCAGAATGACCCCCGCTCCGATAAATCCCAAGCCGGATACGATTTGAGCCGTCAGCCGCATCGGGTCGGCACGCATAAGTTGACCCGTTTCATTGTAATGACTGGCGGTAGAGATGGAAATAATCGTAATTAAGGTACAAGCCACTGAGGTATAGGTATATGTCTTCACACCGGCGGGCTTATGTTTATGTGATCGATCCCAGCCAATAAACAGGCCCATCAATGCACTCGCAAGGATTCTGACATACATCTCCCAATGTCCGAACATCTGGCCATACTGGATTGGATCCACAGCGTTCCTCTCCCCCTTTAATCATGCTGCGTAACAAATCTTGATCAAACGCCTGACAAACGATCAATCCACATAGTATGTTAACGCTTTCTTGAATAGAATTCTAACATATTATTGGAACGAGTCAATAAATATTTTTGGTTTTTCATCTGTATGTGGATTTGTGAAATATAAAAAACCGCAAAATTATTGCTAAAATCGTTCCTTACGAACCCTTTTAAATATTGGAACGTGTCAAAACAACATGATGGCATATCAAAAGACGACCCGATATAATTAATTTAACCAACTATCATCAAAAGGGGGGAGAATAGAGCATGCCTACCATCAAAGATATCGCCAAAGCTGCGGGGGTGTCGCACGGAACGGTATCGAATGTGCTGAACGGAAGAGGAAATGTAAGTCTGGAGAAAATCAATCTCGTGGAAGAAGCCGCTCGTAAAATGGGTTACCAGATCCACGCGCGGGCTAAATCTTTACGTGAAGGCAGCACGACGACCGTCTCCCTCATCCTGCCTAACATTTCATCGGATTCCTATAACAAGCTATATATCGCAATCCACAGCACCCTTCTCCGTGCGGGATACACGACAAATTTATATCTCACACAAGATCAGAAAGAGAATGAACAAGCCCTGCTGCAAGAAATTGCCGCAAATCGGGACTGCGCTGTAATCACGGTCTCCTGTTTGGATGATGCCATGGAATATTATGACTTGCTCGGCATTTCGCGGGAGAATATCATTTTTGTCTATCGTAAATTGCAAAACACAATGAAATTCGCCGGTTTCGATGCGGATACATCCGGTCGGACGATCGCTCGGAAAATAAAAGAAAAAGCGTACAAGAAGATCGGAATATTCACCGATTTGCTCCACTATTCCTGTGATCGTGATTTTAGAAATGCCATCATGGAAGAACTGGCGCCTCTGAATTTGCGCATACATACGATTGCCGCCGCGCAATCTACCGCCTACACTCATGCATTTGATTTCTTTGCGGGGGATGTCTTCGATTGCATTGTGACCAGCGATCTGGAGCGAGCCCACTATATCAAAAACGCCCATTTCTTAGGGAGCACGGGCCAAAGTCCGGAGATTTACAGCTTGGCCGATTCCGAGTTTTTAACCGAAGATTTCATTAACAAGTATCACATCAATTATCAGTGGCTGGGCAAAGAAATTGCCGAGACGATTCTGCGCCACGAGAGGACGGACCAGCGTGACGGAGACCCGATCATCGGGTTGAATCGGGGGTTTATGTTCGATGACCAAGCGCTTGGTCATCCCACGGCGAACAAGACGCTGAACATTCTTACGATCCCGAGTCCGACCACGGACGCGCTCAAGAAATTAGCGCCGCATTTTAAGAAGACGACCGGTATTGATCTTCGACTAGCTGTCTATTCGTTCGAAGAAATTTACGACATCTTGTCCGACATCGACAACCATAAGCATTACGATATCATTCGTGTTGATATGGCCGGGTTATCCTGGTTTGCGGGCCGGACTTTAAAGCCGTTAAGCCCGGAGATGCGGGAGCTGCTGACGAATTATCCTTCACAGCTTATCGAGCGGTATGCTTATGTGAACGAGATCCCTTACGCCGTACCTTTCGATCCGAGCATTCAGATGCTCTTCTACAGGAAAGATATTTTCGAGGATACCAAAGTGCGAAGAATGTTCTATGAGCAGTATAAAGCCGAACTGCGAACGCCCTCCGATTTCGACGCGTTCAATCGGATTTCTGCATTCTTCTCCCGAGCGAATAACCCCGAGTCGCCTTTATCCCATGGATCCTGCGTAACGACGGGAAATTCAGAGATTATCGCTTCCGAATTCCTAGTCAGGTATTATGCCGGAGGCGGACATTTGATCCAAGAAGACAATAAGCTGGCTCTATCCAAAGAGATTGCGATTGTTGCTTTTCATAGCTATATCGATCATTTATCCATCGCCCGGAACCTGCCTGCCAAATGGTGGGACGAGTCCATCTCGTTATTCGAAGACGGCCAGATCGCGATGCTTATCGTGTATATGAACTTGTTCTCGAATATCGCCCACAGCGAGATATCCCCGCTCGTCGGATTCGCAGAGGTCCCTGGCCAACAGCCGCTGCTCGGCGGAGGCTCGCTGGGCGTGTCCAAATATTGCCGGAAGGACGACGAAGTCTCCGCCTTCTTCCGTTGGTTCTATGGTCATGAAATTGCCGAGCAAGTCACGCTGCTAGGCGGCGCTTCGGTCAACGATTTCATCTACAGCAACCAGAATGTCATGCATCAATACCCTTGGCTGAAATTCGCCAAAGACTTGGAATACCGCGGGGTTCGAGAATCGGCCTTCCCGACGGGGCATAACTTCAATCTGCGGAAAGTCGAGAAGATTATCGGTCTCGGCGTAAAAAATGTGATGAATCAGATGATGAGCATCGAGGAAGCGATTGATTATATTAATGCAAGGTTAGGCGACAAAGAGTTTCTTGCCTCATAAAAAGATGCAGCTCTTGAAAAAGACAGGTCAATGATCGCCCCGATGTTCGCTGGGCGTCTGACCTGTCTTTTGTTTACATTCAATATACCTTTGCCGGGTGCCGGGCATCCCGCCGCCGTCAGCAGGACTAAAGCTGCGGCTGTAAGCCTTAACGGCGTAACTAAGCCGTATGTACCATTCAGCCGGGTCATGAACCGTTCGCTTTTCTTCCTTGCCGGGCTGTAAAAAAAAGGAGAAAGACGTCATGTCTTTCTCCCGTCTGCCGGAAGCTCTTACTTGCTGCTTTTATAGCGCTCGTAAGACTGCTTGTAAATCTTCATATATTCGTCCACGCCCATTTTCTGAACGGTCACCACGTATTTGTCCCACTCGGACATCGGCTGGGAGCCGGTGATGAATTTGGCTTCCATTTCGCCGATATACGTTTCCATATCCTTGCCCACCGTCGAGCGGAATTCGGTCTCTTCTTCCGTAAAGTTGAAGTTGTTCCACAGCTCCTTCACGGCGTGAGGCTCCGCTTTCTTGCCCGTTTCCACGGATTCCGGCAGCGTCTCCGAGCCTTTGAAATACTTCTGCTGCACATAGCCCGGATAGCTTCCCCCGAGCCACGTGATGTATTTGGCCAAAGCCTGGTCCATCGTCAGGCCGTTCGGGTTTTTCGTGATTTCCTCGACGAACTCCAGCTTCCCGTCCGCCGTTTTCTTATAGGTCTGGCCTTCGATACCCATGAAATAGAACGTCGCGCCTTCATCACCGTAAAAATGGTCGATCCACCGCACGGTCGCCTCCGGATTTTTGTTCTTGTCCGTAATGACGAACGCGCCCGGCCAGACGGCCGGAACTTTGACGTGCGAATACAACTGGTCGCCGTGAGGCCCCTTGAGGGCACCGAGCCCGAAATAGCCGGTCTGGTTCATCTGGGTTTTCGGATTCGGATTGATGGTGGCGCCGAACACGCCTTTCTGTCCTTTGGCGAACAGGGCCGCCGTCTTGATCGTAAAGATTTCTTTATCGATCAGGCCTTCGGTGTACAGCTTGCGCATGTACTCGATCACTTCTTTGTAGCCCGGGTCCGTCCGGAAAAACCGCAGGTCGTTCGTTTTAGGGTCCACATCGACGAATTTGTGGCCGAGACCGCGGTTTCCGAAGCCCCACGCCCCGCGAAGCTGCTCGATAAGCGGGTTGATTCCCTCGCCCGCATACGGAATTTCATCCGCCTGCCCGTTCCCGTTCAGGTCGGTTTCTTTGATCTTTTTCAAATACTGGTAAAACTCTTCCGTCGTGACCGGCTCCTTCATGCCCAGCTTATCCAGCCAATCCTGCTTGACCCAGAGCGGAGTTCCGATCAGCATCGGAAGAAAATCCGGGCTGTAGAAGGAAGGGAACGAATAAATGTTGCCGTCCGGCATGGTCAGGCCCTTTTTCAAATCCGGGTACTTCTCCATCAGTTTCTTGAAGTTCGGAGCGTACTGGTCGATGAGGTCGTTCAATTTGACGAACGTTCCCTGCGCCCCGTATTTCATCAGGTCGGAGGAAGGAACGCGGGCCGAGTAGAAGGCGTCGGGATAATCCCCGCCGGCCAGCGCGAGATTGCGTTTTTCCGTCAAATTTTCAAACGGTACGAGCTGGAACTTGATGTTCATGTTGGTCATCTTGGCATATTCTTTCCAAACGAGCGTTTCTTCGAAGTTATTGCCGTTCGTCGCCGCCTTCCCCGTGAAGAAGGTGAGCGATACCGACTCCTTGGCGATGGGCATTCCCGTCGGATTCAAATTCGCCACTTCTTTCTTGCTGTCTTTGCCGTCCGCGCTTCCCGCGCTTCCGTTTCCTCCGCTGCATGCCGACAGCACGCTCACGGCCATGGCGACGGTTAACGTCACGGCTGTCCATCTCATTTTTCTCATCAGCAAATCTTCCTCCCTTAGTTTATTGTATCTATCGGCAGCCGAGGTGTCAGCCCCGGCGGACCCGAGAAGTTTTCCTCTTCTTCCGATCAGCCCTTAACCGAGCCGATCATGACGCCTTTCACAAAATACCGCTGCAGGAACGGATACAGCATCAGCACCGGCAAATTGGCCACAATGACGACGGCGTATTTGATCGCTTCGCCCTCCATCACATTCCGGGCATGGGAATCGTCTCCGACCCCGAGCATTTCCTGCATCTGCCCCTGGATGAGAATTTCGCGCAGGAAGAGCTGAAGCGGATACTTGTCGCGGTCGGTCAAATACATCAGTCCGCTGAAATACGAATTCCAGTGGCCCACGCTGTAGAACAAGATCATAACGGCGATGATCGGCATCGAAAGCGGCAGCACGATTTTCCACAAAATGCCGAGGTTGGAGCAGCCGTCGATCGAAGCCGCCTCCTGCATTTCACCGGGAATCGAGCTCTGGAAAAAGGTACGCATGATGATGATGTTATACACCGACACGGCCCCCGGGATAATGAGCGCCCACATCGTGTTGAGCATGCCCAGATTTTTGACGAGCAGATAGGTCGGAACCATCCCCCCGCTGAAAAACATCGTAAACACCATAAGGGCGGAAATCGCGTTTCTTCCGGCAAAATCTTTGCGCGAGAGCGGATAAGCGGCCGCGACGGACAAAATCAGATTGATCGCCGTTCCGACGACGGTATACACGATCGTGTTCAGGTACCCCGTCAAAATTTCATTGTTCTGAAAAATTTTCGTATAGCCCATCCACGTAATGTCTTTGGGCCACAGCCACACTTCTCCCCGCATGACGGCTTCCGGACTGCTGAAGGAGGCGACGAGTACGAAGACAAGGGGATACAGCACGATCACGGAAACGAGAGACAGCAGAGCGTACACGGCCCAGTCGAACGCTTTTTCCCGGGAGCTTTGAATGGGTTTCATCGGGCAGTCCTCCTTTACCACAAGCTGGTGCTGCTGACTTTGCGGGCGATCCGGTTCACCGTAAGCAGCAGAATAAAGTTGATGACGGAATTAAACAGGCCGACCGCCGCCGAATAGCTGTATTGACCGTCGATAATCCCTTTCTGGTACACATGCGTGGAAATGACGTCGGACGCCTGCATGTTCAGCGAGTTCTGCATCAGATACACTTTCTCGAACCCGACGCCAAGCAGCGATCCCATATTCAGAATGAGCAAAATGGTGACCGTCGGCATAATGCCCGGCAGATTGATATGCAGGATGCGCTGCCAGCGGCTTGCCCCGTCGACTCTTGCCGCCTCGTGAAGCTGCGGATCGATCCCCGTGAGGGCGGCCAGGTAAATAATGGAACTCCAGCCCATCTGCTGCCAGACGCCGGACAGGACGTAGACGCTTTTGAACCAGCCCGGATCGGTGAGAAAGTTAACCGGTTCCCCCCGGAACCACGTCACGGCCATATTCAGCAGACCGGTCTGCGGCGAGAGGAATATAAACACCATCCCCACCAGAACGACCGTCGACAGAAAATGGGGCGCGTACGTGACCGTCTGAACGAATTTGCTGAACTTTTTGGAACGGACTTCATTGATCATCAGGGCCAGAATAATCGGAACCGGAAATCCGACGAGGAGCTGATAGAGACCGATGCCCAGCGTGTTGGTCAGCAGCCGCCAGAAATAATAGCTTTCGAAGAACCGCTCGAAATGTTTGAAGCCCACCCAGGGGCTGCCCCATATTCCTTTAGTCGCGATAAAATTTTTAAAGGCAATTTGTACGCCGTACATGGGAAAATACTCGAAGACCAGGAAAAACACGAGAACCGGTAAAATAAGCAGATACAGATCCCAATTTCTCCGGACCCGTTTAAAGACCGCGGATCGTTTCCGTTTACGTACGGCCGGAGCGGCCGGGGCTGATGACGGAGCCGCCGTTTGCGGCGATGACGCTTCTTGTGACAAATCCCCACCCCACTTTTCATGTATTCTTTCCGGAGCATAGCAAACGGGGGCGCCGCCGGGTATTTACACTTCTTTATCTCCTTGGCCCCAGATTCGCCGCATAAAAAAAAGATAAGAATCTAAAAAAAGGCTTATTTGTCCTCCGGCGTTCTTTGGATAAAATAAGAAGACAACACGGAAAGGGAGCTTGATGCGCTTGAAACGGGTCCTGCTTAACCGGCATTCGCTGGTCTATAAATTATTTTTCAGCTTTCTCGGCATTCTGCTGCTGTTTTCCGTTTTTAACGGAGTGTCCGTCTATTTCTTTAACAAAAGCATGCAAAACGAAATTATCCAGTACAACCGGCTGATGCTTAAAAATACGGCCGAACGGTACGAGACCCACTTTGAACGGATCAAAACGATGCTGTTCGATCTATACTCGAATGAAGCGCTCGTGGCGTTCAACCGCCAGCTGCTCACGAAAGCGGAACCGGACATCGAATACTGGAAAGCGTCCGAGGTGCTCAAATCGGTCCGCGCCCAGGCTTACAATCCGATGTTTTATCTGAATAACCTGCTGGTGTATTATGATTCCCATTCGCTGATTCTGGAGAAAGAAGGCAGCGTGAACGCGCCCATGCTGTTCGAGCGCTTCTACCGGAGCGCGGATTATCCCCTTGCTTATTGGAAAGAACAGTTTGCCCGGAGCGGCAACTACATGCTGCATCCACAGTCGTCTTTCAACGTGACGACCTTAAATTCGTCCGTGGACGCGGAACTGATTCCGTTCTCGTTCCGCATGCCCGGCTCCAATTACTTGGTCGTCGCCCTTCTGGACGCCCGCGCTCTGCAGGAAGCGTTCTACGGACCCGGAGACAGCCGCAAATTTATGATTCTCCGGGAGGACGGCTCCCTGCTTTACCGGTCTTCATCCGCCTTCGGCGCCGGAGATATCCCGTCCTTCGATCTCGATGGAGCCGGGTATGTGAAGGCAGGAGACACGTATTTTTTTGCCGAAAAAGACCCGCTCACCCGGCTCACATATGTCACAGCGCTGCCGTACGCGAATATTACAGCCAAAGTGCGCAACGCGAGCCTGACGCTGCTGCTTATTTTTGCCGCCGCCCTCGTGCTCGGCATTGCGGCCTCGCTGTTCTTTAGCCGGCGGATTCACAGGCCCCTCAAGCAGATGCTCAGTTCCATTGTGAGCCGGGACCCTGTCCGGCCGAAGAGCGCGATCCGCGAATTCGACCTGATCCATCAAAACATCCACGAGCTGATGCAGGAAAAAGAAGCTGTCCGGAAGGAGCTTCTCGGAAAAAAGTCGCTTCTGACCAGCTTCGGCTATATCAATAAATTGAAAGCGATTACATCTGATATCAGCGACTGGCAGGACATCGCCGAAATGGATGACCCGTTCTTCCTGGTGCTGGCCCAGCTTCATTTTAAGGAGGAAACCGGACAGGAGGTCCATACGCGGCCCGAGCGGATCGCGTATTATATCCGGGAGTATATCAACGTCGTGATGACCGAGCATCTTCCCCACTCGCACACGTTTCAGATCGATACGAATCAGATTTTGACCTTTGTAAAAGGCGGAGACGAGCCGGAAAAACTCAGGGAAGCGCTGGAGAAGCTGAAACCTATCCTCGACCGGGACAAAGCCTATTTTCTCGTCACGCTCGCCGTCGGTTCGGTTCATAAAGGCTCCGGCCAGTTTAACGCCGCCTACAGGCAGGCCTTGGAAATGGCGCAGCAGGCCCGGCCCCTGGACGAGTGCCAGATTATCCGCAGCCACCGCGTGTCGCCTCCTTACGCGCTGAACGCCGCCCAGGAGCAGGAGCTGTTCCAGCACATTCAGGCGGGAAATCTTGCCCACTGCGTGTCGCTGACGGAGCGCATCCTGGAGCAGATGGCGAAGAAGGAAGCCGGACTCGCGCAGTACCGGCAGATCGCCGAGAGCATTCTGCTCCGCGCCGCGAGGGCCGTCGAGCCTTACCGCCGGGCCGGCGGTGGCGGAACGGCGGGCGCCGGTCCGGCCGCCGCCGATCAGCGCCAGGCGTCTCCCGCGGCGGAGGCGCGTCGTTCGGCGGAGACGCCGCAGGACGGGAGCGCGGGCGAAAAGACCTCCGCAGCAGGCGCCTCCGGGAGTATTCCCCCGGCTATGCCAGGGAATATGACGGAGACCGGCGGTGCCAGCGGCGCCGAAGCCGTACCTGCGGCTTCCGGGGCCGCCTGCGGCGGAGGCGTACCGGCGGCTTCCCGGACTGCCTGCGGCGGAGGCGGAGCTTCCGGCACTTCCGGCATTCTCGGCACTTCCGGCACGCCTTGTAAAGCGGCCCGCAGCGGCAGCGAAGCTCCCGACCCGGCTAAGGAAGCGGCCGGCGCCAGCGGCAGCGCTCACAGCCCGGAGAGGGCCCTTCCCTTTCAGGAGCGCTACCTGCGCCTGCTGAGAAGCTGCTATACGCCTGATGAGTTCAGGCGGTTTTACGCGCAGTTGTTCAAAGAGGCGGCCGGAATCATCGCGGCGGGCAGGGAAGAGCGGGATTCCGTCATCGAATTCGTGATGAATGAGCTTCAAAACAAATTCGCCGACGATATTTCGCTCGATCAGCTCGCCGCCAGGCTGAACTTGTCAGCCGCCTACTTGTCCGTCTATATCAAAGAGAAAACGGGCGCGAACTTCAGCGAGCAGCTCAACGCGATCCGCATCCGCAGGGCGAAGGAACTGCTCGGCGGCACCGGTTTGAGCGTGCAGGAGATCAGCGTGAGAATCGGCTACCGCAACGTCACCTCCTTCAACCGGATGTTCAAGAAAATGACGGGACTTCCGCCGGGTGAATACCGCAAAAAATCCGTTATCGCCCAAGAGCTTGGCAACCGGTAACCGCATGTAGAAAGGTTGTCACTTCTGTTCTTCCTAACTTCCCGCCCCATACATGCTATACTGGATTAAAAATGGAATCGGGGCTGAATGATGACGACGTACCTCGCCTTATTAAGGGGAATTAACGTAGGCGGCCAGAAGCTGATTAAAATGGCCGAGCTCAAAAACTTGTTCGAAGAGATGGGATTCTCCCCGGTTAAAACCTACATTCAAAGCGGCAATGTTCTGTTCCGGACAAACCGGGAAGTTTCGGAAGAAGCGCTGAGGGAGCAAATCGAAGAAAAAATTACCGCCGTCTTCGGTTTCCGGGTTTCCGTTATTTTACGTACGGCGGAGGAATGGGAAGAGATCATCCGAAGCTGTCCTTATGACGCGGCCGTTTTGCAAGAAGGGGAAAGCATCTATGTGACGCTGCTGGGAGACCGGCCGTCGCCGGAAGATTTGAACCGCATCCCCGAGGCGGACCCGTCCCTTGAAGAATACCGGATAAACGGACGCGAAGTGTACTTCCTGTTCCGTCAGACCATCCGAGATTCGAAGGCTGCCCTCAGCCTCAACAAACTGAAAACTCCCGCAACGACGCGAAATTGGAATACCATGAACAAGCTGCTTTCGCTGGCCCGGTCGCTTTGATCGTATCTATCCGCGGCCACGAGAGAGCTTCATTTGCTGCTCATTTTCCGGGACGTGCATCTGAAAACAAAAAAAGCCGCCCTTTTATGGGCGGCTGTCCTCGTTGCGTCAGGCGTTGATTGCGCGGCGTTCGGGATTCTCAAGCAAATGTACGTGCTGCAGCTGTCCCGGAACTGCGTTCACCTGAACAACGCCATATGTACATGCACATGAAGTGCATCCGGGCGTGATTATTGGCCCGCTTTGCCGATTTTTCTCTTTTTCAGCTCATAGGAATTAACACTGGTAGAGAGGATATACTCAGGCTTCGGCTGTCCTCTTTTCTCGCGGTGCCCCTGAATGTGCTCTTCGCTCTTTTCCCAATTCTTCCAAGCTTCTTCCGACTCCCAGCGGATCAGGATCAGGACTTCCTCATTTTCTTTATTCGAACGGTTAACCATAACGCTGATGTCAATAAGGCCTTCGCGGCTGTCAATGGCTCCTTCTTTGCTGAAACGCTCGACAACCTGCTCGGCATTCCCTTTTTCCACTACGACGGATCTCGTTTGGATAAACATGAAGATACACTTCCTTATTTGTGAATGATACCTCCATTTTAGTTGATAAAGATTATCATTGTCAATTGGTACATCAGAGCGAGCTTGCCGAAGATCCCCCCACATCAGGCGAAATCGTTCATCACGTGCTCGTGTTTCGCTTTTCGTAGACCGCTTAGGGCCGGTGTATAGGAGTCCAACCATTTAACAGGAGACGCGCCATCGCTTCTTGTTCACCCCGAACGGACGTCTCAATCGTACTTCGACTTTTTTTTCTTCAAACTTGATCTGAACAAACATAAAATTTCCTCCTTATACAAAAGCTACAAAAGGATAGCCGATCCGCTGCCCCAAAAACCGGAAAGACGGTGTTCTATGGTTTATTCGGATGGAAAAATAACCGTTTTGCAGCTTACGATGATGATGCTGCTCGTGAACGGCCTGATGAATCATGTCATTCTCAATCCCATTGTGCTGGACGCTTCCGGAAGGGATGCTTGGCTCGTTCCACTGTTCGCCGCCCTGTTCCTGCTTCCCTGGTGTCTTCTTCTCGTCTTGTTCATGAAAAAAACGGGACAGCGCAAGCTGCAGCCCTGGCTGGCGGAGCGGACCCACCCGGTGGTCTCTTGGGTACTGATCGTCCCGCTCTATGTTCAGATCTATCTGATCGGGCTGACGACCCTGCTGCACACCAGTATCTGGACGGTGACAAACTACTTGCCGGCCACACCCCGGCTCGCTTTGACTCTTACGCTGATTGCCGTATGTACCTTCTGCGCGGTTTCGGGCGTCCGGACGATCGCGATCAGTGCAGGTGTGCTTCTGCCTTTCGTAGTGGTGCTCGGGTATTTCGTCATGATCGCCAACATGCCCAACAAAGAATATGACCGTCTCTTTCCCATGCTGGAATTCGGAGTGATGCCCGTTATGAACGGATTCGTTTATGCGGCGAGCGGTTTTATCGAATTTGTTCTGATTATCGCCCTTCAGCATCATATCAAAACGCGGATCAAAAGCTGGCAGCTTTTTATTCTCGCCCTCCTGTTCATTCATATTATGCTCGGTCCCCTGATCGGGGCCATAACGGAGTTCGGCCCCCATGAAGCCGCGAAGCAGGCGGAATCGCCCTACGAGCAGTGGAGGCTTGTCAAGATTGGCGAGACGATTGAGCATGTCGATTTTTTCTCGGTATTTCAGTGGCTGGCGGGAACGATGGTCCGAATCAGCCTTTCCCTGTTTCTGCTGGGAGATCTTCTTCCGTTTAAAAAGGCGAAAAACCGAAACCGGTTTATCGCCGGTATGGCTCTCAGCTACTTGCTTGTCACACTGCTGCCGATTACGCAGCAGAACTTGTATGACTTTATGCAGATGTTTTACTTTTTGCCGTCCCTCATCGGGATTCTCGGTTCCGTTATTCTGTGGACGGCCGTAGCTGTCCTGACCAAACCGCGCAAGGAGAGAATTTCCTGATGACACCCAGCGGCAATACACACATTTGGACAGCCGGCAAGCTTAGAGAAATGTTTTGCGAAAGCGACGACGTTGTGCTGCTTACCCATACGTTCGGTGGGAACGAGCCGGAGACGTCCGAGGTTCTTCTGATGTACAGCGAGGGAACGAGTAACAGTCAGACTGATCGGGGAAACGGTGCTGCCCGGGCTAGAAATCGCCTATGATAAAGGTGGCGGCTTTCAAAGCGAGGCGGTCGTGCTCGGCTCATGTCTGCCTCTTGTCCCCCTTGGGGAAGCCGTTTCGGCCCAAACGATTGCCGAAGGTTTGTTTGAGGGCAATTTGCTTATCGTGTTCCCGGGTCTTCGCACCGCCTATTTTATGAACATCAGCAACCTGCCGGAACGAAGTCCCGAAGAGTCCAATACGGAACTTTCCATCAAGGGCCCGCGGGACGGGTTCGTGGAAAATCTGTCCGTCAATACCGCCCTGATTCGCAAAAGAATCCGCAGTCATACGCTCTGCTGCGAGAAGTTCGTGCTCGGCACACGAACGCGGACGAAAGTGGCCCTGATGTACATCCGGGACATCCTGTCCCCCGAGCTGCTAGTTGAAGCCCGTACCCGGCTGCAGGCTATCGACGTGGACGGCATTTACAGCATTTCACAAATCGAGGAGCTCATAGCCCGTCAAAAATATTCGCTTATGCCTTTGATGGATTACACCGGCCGCCCGGATTTTGCCGTCAGCTCTCTCCTGAACGGAAGATTTGTTATCATGGTCGACGGCAATCCGATGGTCCTGATTGCACCGGCCACCATGGCCATGCAGCTTAAATCGCCAGAAGATTTGCACACGGGCTTTTACTACACTTCGTTCTCGCGGCTGGTACGGATTTTGAGCATTTTTTTGTGCGTACTGCTGCCGGGGTTCTGGGTTTCCCTGGCCGCCTTCCATCAGGATCAGATTCCGTTCCGGCTGCTGGCCACCATTACGACCGCCAGGCTCGGCCTGCCTTTCTCGGGCCAGTTCGAGCTGCTGATTCTTCTCATTCTGCTGGAGGTGTTCCGGGAAGCGGGGGTTCGCCTTCCGAGCGCAATCGGTCAGGTGCTGACCGTCGTAGGCGGCCTCATTATCGGCGACGCGGCCATCCGGGCGGGACTTGTTTCCCCATCAGTCGTCGTCGTGGGAGCCATAACGGCCGTCAGCAACGCCACCCTGGTCAACCAGAATCTGAGCTCGGCCGTCAGCTTGATCCGTTTTTTTCTTTTTTTTCTCTCCTGTATCCTCGGTATGTTTGGTCTGATCATGGGTCTCATTATCGTGACGGTCTATCTGTCCAGGCTGAGATCTTTCGGCATCCCTTATCTGTCGCCATTCTCGCCCCCCATCTACAGGAATTGGCTGCCCGCGTTTATGCGGCTGCCCTGGACTCTCATGACCCGCAGACCGGAAAACGTGCACGCCCGGGACCAAGATCATAAGGAGGAAGATAACCCGTGAGTGCCGCCAAAAGAGGCGTATGCCTGCTTGGCCTGATGCTTTGTCTTGTGCTGCCGACCGGCTGCTGGAACTCCAAGGATATTCAGACGATGGCCTACGCGACCGCGCTGGGCATTGATTACGAGAACGGAAATTACATTACGTATGTTCAGATCCTTAATTTCTCAAATATCGCCAAAAGTGAAAACAACCAGCTCGGACAGCGCATACCGATTTGGGTGGGCCGCGGAGAGGGACGCACCTTGTCGCAGTCGCTAACGTCGATTTACTCCACCTCGCAGCTGCGCCTGTTCTGGGGACATGTTAAAGTGGTCATTTTAAGCGAAGCCATGATGAAGCAGGGGCTTTCGAATGTGTACGACATGATTAACCGATACCGCGAAATCCGCTACAACATCTTATTCTACGGAACGGACAAGCCTCTCGTTAAGCTGCTGTCCCAAACGTCTCTGCTTAATTTTTCGCCGATCGAGTCGCTGCTGGCCAGACCCGAACAATTTTATTCGCAAAAGTCGTTGATCCTGCCCGTGTACGGGTACAAATTCATCGCGGATTTGAACGAATCGAGCAATTCGACGCTGCTGCCCTCTCTAACGCTTAACAACGGCGTTTGGAACGAAGATCAGAAAAAGATTCCTCTCTATGAAATAAACGGTGCCTATTTTTTTAACCATCACCGGTATACGGCGTGGATGTCGCAGGATGACCTGAAAGGCGCCCGGTGGCTTCAAACGAAGCTGGAGCGCTCTCCGCTGGAAGTACCGAAAGCTAATCCGCTGGCCACCCTCATCCTGGAAGATCCTCGCTATACGATTGACGCCCGGTCTGTCGGCGGCAAAATCCGCTTTTCCATCTCTCTCAAGCTCGATGCTTTTCTCGATGAGATCCGGGAACAAGCGACGCAGGCAGAAATCCAGACCGCCGCCCAAAACGAGGTGAAAAACGAACTGACGGACTCCTTTCGCAAAGGTTTGCGAAAAAATGTCGATGTTCTAAAGCTGAGCGAAACGCTATACCGTAAACACCCGGACCTTTGGAAAAAACATTTTAAAGGAAAAGAATTCCCGCTGGATTCGGATTCCATTGAGAAGATCGAGGTGAAAGTCCACGTCATCCATTCGGGCAAATATAAACAAAGAAAATAGCCTTCCGCGGGTTCTACCGGGAAGGCTGCGCATTTCGGAAACGAATGATCGAAAAATGCGAAACGGAAGAAGCCAACAAAGTATCTCGCAGCGGGTAAAGGTTCGGCACGATCCGCAGTTCGGCGCCCGTCGCCGCGAGCTTGGCCAGCAGGTCCTCTTCGGGCTCCACCGATAAAGGCGTTACCTGCTGCTCAGATATGTAATAGCCCGCCGTCGCATCAAGCAATCGGAAATCCCGCTCGTCGAAGGCATAGCGGTACAGGGCCGTTTTTCTCATCCGCTCCAGCCAGGCGCTCTCTATTGCAATGACCGTGCGGGAGCAGGATGGCCCGAACAAAAGCCGCCTATCCCCCTTCGTGACGTCATCCGTGAGCGTATACACGATTCGCGGACACTCCCGCGGAAAGTAGTATAAATGCGCATGAGCTTCGTCCACCGCCCAGACGACGGGAGGAAGATCTTCCCGCCCCGGCGGCTTTCGCGGGAGGAACGCCGGGATATCGGGTTCTTCGCTGAAATGGTACAGCATCTCGGACCTCCTTGTTTTTAACGGAAACCGATTTCGATCCGCTGCGGTTTCACTTCTTTTTGTACGGAAAAGCTCCGGATATCAAAGCTTACGACGATGGTGGTGTACACGAACCGGAAGACGTCGCCTTCCTCCTCAAAATCCAGTGTCAGCTCGAAATCGTGGCGGACCCCGCTGTAGCAGCAGCCGAAATCCAGCGTATTTAGACTCCATTCGCCTTTCAGCTTCAAAAATTCGCCGAGAAAGCGAACCGCCCGTTCCATATGCTCCTCGATATTCGCCGTAACGGTCTTTGCCATGTCGAGGTACTCCTCTGCCGGAGCGGCTTCGTCCCCTTTTACGAAAATATCGTATTCGCCTCCCGTAATCTGCCAATACGTCCCGTTATAAACCAGCTTGCTCCAATCCGTTTTTTTCGGATTCGTATACATTTGTGCGCCTCCTTCCGGTCTATCAAAAAAATTCATCCAGCCGGATGTAATACTCGACTTTGTGTTCATCAAGCCCGGTAAGACCGTAATATTCCAGGAAGAAGGCCTTATAGCGGTCATCACCGTAATCGTGCCGGAGGCTCCGGATCGCCAGACCGATGTCCTGATAACGATCCGCCACGCCCGCTCGTCCGAGATCGATAAATCCCGACAGCTTCTCTCCGTCGATAATCAGATTAGGCGCACAATAATCTCCATGCGCAAACACCAGATCCTCGGTTCCCGGCTTATCGGCGAGCAAAATTCCATACAATTCCTCCGGCGTGCAGTCATACTCCTCTTTTATTTCCGTCGGATCCACAATGCGCTCGTCGACTATTCTTTTCGCATCCCGGAGCTTCTTGTCCAAGCCGTTAGCAAGGGGACAATCGCGGATATCCAGGCTGTGAATGCGCCGGAGGCTTTCCGCGTATAGCTTTACGAAGAACTCCGGCTTACCCTGGATCGTTTCGTGGGAACCGTCTTTGCCGGGCAGCGCCTCCATCAGCAAATAATCCATCCCGCCATGTTCCGCCGTGTATAAAACTTTGGGGACCGGGAGTTTCCCGTCCAGCCAAGCAAGTGCTTCGATTTCCGGCCGGAGCGTTCTCCACCAGGCGCTCGGGGCGATTTTAAGAAAAGCGGGGGCTCCCCCGTACTCTTTTACGTGATAAACGTGATCCCCGGAATAACCGGTTTTGTTCACGGTCAATTCTGTCTGCCCGAGAAGCCCGACAAGTTCCTCCGGCCAGTTACGCATGTTCTCGTTCATCTGTTGGTTCCTCCTAAAATTTCTTGTGATACGAATGTAGGTGCGGCACTTATGCCGCACTTATGCGGCATCCATTTGGCACTCACGCCGCATTTGAAACCGCACGATTTCGTCCTTGTAGCAAAATTTACCGGGCAGCCTCGCTTCACGCTTTTTCCTACGATAGCGTCCGGCAGCGGTTCCAAGAAGATCCGCCTCTAAACGGAAATTACTCCTATTCGCCGTCAGGAACAAAATTCCTTTTTAAGACCTCTTTTCCAGAGCTTAGATTTAGAATCTTTATAACAGGAAGGCCGCTGCTGTCTTGCTATACGAAAGAAAACATCATTTTCCAAGGAGGTTTCCCGCTTGCTGTACTCCGCTGTCTGCCTTGCCGCAGCAGCGATCGGGGCGGTTTTTATGAAGAAAGCGAAAATGGATGCCGTGTACTCAAACACTGTACTCATCTTGCTTCTTTTTACCCTGGTCGCCGCCGTCAGTCTATCGCAAAATTATACTCAAAGTCTGATTCCGGAAGCAAATGATGGAATAGGAATAGCAAACGTGGCGGCCTATTGGATTATTGGGGAAGGAAACTGGTCTCCGGCACGTTTTAAACAATTTTTTGAAAGGTCGCTGTATGTGAGCCTGTTCTTGGTCGTGTTGTATCCGCTCCTCCTTTCCATCGAAAAAAGAGCCTCAAAAAACGGACAAACGACGTCACCCTCCGAGAACGGAAAATGAAGCCCTTGAAACAAAAACCCTTGCAGGGAGCTTCATTCCGCCCGGCCAAATGAAACAAGGAGCATACCCTCTGGTATGCTCCTTGTTTCATTCAAAACCTGCACGGGGAGTGCACCTACGCTCCGTTCACGAATCCGGCTGTCCGCAGCAGCCGTGTCAGCACCGCCGCGCCTTCCGCGCGTGTAGCCGTGCCTCCGGGCACGAAGCGGCCGTCTCCGCGCCCGTCCAGCAGGCCGGCTTCCACCGCCTGCGAGACGGCGCCTGCCGCCCAGCCGGAGATATCGTCCCGGTCCGCGAAGACCTCAAGCGTACCCGCCGCGGAGTTCTCCACCGTCCGGACACCGGCCAGCTTCGCGGCGCGTATGAGCATTACGCTCATCTGCTCGCGTGTCAGCACCTCCCCGGGGCGGAACTCCCCGGTCTCGAAGCCGTCGGCGAGCCGCGCCTGAACGGCGGCACCCACGGGGCCGGCAAACCACGCGTCGCCGGGGACGTCGGTGAAGCCGGCAGCGGCGGGCGCCGGGTCGAGCGCAAGGGCCCGCGTCAGCAGGGCCGTGAACTGCGCCCGCGTCAGCGCCTCGTCCGGCAAGAAGACGCCGGCCTCCATGCCGTCGGCGATGCGCTTTGCGGCCAGCAGCTCGACATCCTTCCGCGACCAGTGAGCGGCAAGATCGGAGAAGCCGGCAGCGTCGGCAACAACCGCGTAGGTCCCGCCGCTTCTGTCGCGGATTACGGCCCGGTGCGTGCCTCCTGACGATTCGAAACGGGAGGGCACGAAGCGCAGTTCTCCGCTCGCCGGGTCCCTCTCCACCGCCGTGGCGCGCTCAGGGTCGAGCGCTTCCGGCAGGTTTACGCTTCTTCGGACATAGCTGCCGAAAGTGCCGATTTCCTTCGTTTCCCCTCCGGCCGAGAGGAAAACACGCAAATCAACCGGCATGCCCTGTACCCGCATGCCCTCCTTTGCCGCCCGGGCGGATAGCTCTGCGGTCTCATCCGCGGGAGTCAGCCCGATCTCCACAAGCAGATCGAAACTGCCTTCCGCAGGAAAGTGCGCCGCAAGCTGCCCCGCCGGGAGCTCGATGCCGCCGAGATGCGAGGATACGCTGAGGATCGCGTCAGGCGATCCGGCGGCCGCCTTGCGGAGCGCCGCGCCCGGCAGCGATAAGGCGCCCGCCGGCCCGCTGCCGGGAATAGCGTAGGAAAGGACCGGGGCCGCCTTTCCTTGCAGCGCCGCAAGCTCGGCTTCCATCACGCCGGCATCCGCCGAGACGAGCGTCAGGCTGCGCCCGCCGGAATCTTTCGTCTCCGTCACCGACGTGCGTTCCGGTCCGGACGGGGACGTGCCCCCTCCGGCGGAGCCGCTTCCGCTTCCGCTATCCGTGCCGGAGCCCGTGTCCGTGCCCGGGTCCGATCCGCCTCCGGTGCTGCCCGGGCTTACGGTTACCCGGGCCAGCGCGGTATGCCCTTCGTAAGCGGCCTGCACCGTGACGTTCCCTTCGCGCAGCGCGGTGATCCGCCCGGAAGCGTCCACGGCGGCAACGGACGGATTCAGCGACGTATACGCCGCCTGTCCCGTCACGTCCTTCGCGCCGCTCTTGTACTCGGCCGTGACGGCCAGCCGGACGCTTTCGCCCTTCGTCATACCGTACGAGTCGCGGTCGAGCTTCAGTGCGCGGACCGCCGCTTCATCTCCGATGATCGTGACAGTCTTCTCGTTCGTCTTGAGTCCGTCCACGCGGACCGTAACGACCACCGGATTGGCCCCGGGACGAATCGCGATATCCGCTTCGAAAGCGCCGTCTTGCCGGAGAGCGGCCTCCTGTCCGTTTACGGTAACGGCCGCCTTGCCCGGGCCCAAAACGTCGACCTTGCCCCGGAAGGTCACACTGTCGGCGGACGTTCTTAGCCCCTCGTACGCGAGGAAGCCGCTGAGGGACGCCGCCCGCACGGAGTCGCCGGTCTCGTAAGCATTCGCGACGAGCTGCCGCTTGGTGCGGACGCCGGAAGCGTCCAGCGCCGATACGACGAAGCCGCCTTTCGGAATAACGCTGTTCGTTTCTTCCGGCTTGCCCCAGCTCCACGTCATGGCCTGGGTTTTGTTCGGCACGGCCGTCACTATGCCTGTGCCGTCCACGACCGCTTCCACGCCGAAACGGCTGTTGCCCGTCGAATAGCCGAAGGTGTCCGTGAGCACGCCGATGTTATTTTCGATGAGATTGGTGTTAGTGTAGCTTCCCTCCAGGAATGAATCGGGCGAGTCCGGAAGGGAGATGCCGAGCTGGTAATCCCGCACATAAACGAGATTGCGCAGGGCCGCGCCGGCTACGGGCCAGTTCACCTGAGACGCGTCGAAAAGCATAAGCCCGTGCGTATTTTCCAGACCCGCCTGGAATACGTCACGCTGGAGAGCGGGTTCCTGCACATTCGTGAGGGCGATGCCGGCGTAGAGCGGCACTTCCCCGTTCGTGACGATGTTGCCGAGCGTAATGTAATGTTCGATCTCGGGAGCGGTCGTCTGGTAGGCGCCGATCATGATGAAATCGAGATTTTTCACATAGCCGCTTTCATAATAACCCGGCGTGTATACGGATTCGTCCTTCATCCGCAGACGCTCGTCGTAGCGGAATTCCGTGCTGCCCCAGTGTACGCCGTTCAGGTAATACGATTCGAACCAGGAGCCCACATAGGCGGACACGTCAATCTTTTTGCCTTTTTCGGCTTTATACCGGTCGGCAAGCTGCCTGACTTCGGACGTGAAGCTTTTGATCGTTTTCGACCGGAATTCCCACCAGTCCCGGATAAGCGGACCGTCTTTGCGCACGTTACCCGCGTATGTGAACACGTCGTCCGGCCAGTTTTGAAGCTGTTTGCCGCGGGCGCCCAGGAACGATTCGAACTTCGCTTTCGTCACGTCGCTGAAATCCGCGCTCTCGTTGTCATACCGGGCACGGTCCAGCACGACCCCGTCCACGTCGTAATTTTGCAGCACTTCTTCAATCGTTTTCAGCTGAAAATCGCGCACCTCGTCGTTGGACGGGTTCACGAAAGCGACGGCGTCCTGCTTGGCGGATTCGCGAAGCCGCTTGATCTGCCCCTTATCCGCCGCGTTGTAGACGCGTTCCTCCCAGTCGAGATGGCTGTTCAGCAGAGCGTATTCATTGCTGGCGATCGACCCCTCCGCGAAAATGTTAAAGGCGACGTGGATATCGAGTCCCAGCTCGCGGCTGCCCCGGATAAATTCCTGGAGCAGATCGAGATCGGGATTGGAGCCCGCTTTTTCCGGCGCTTTAATCGCGCTTACGTACGGACGCGCGGTCAAGGTGCTTTTCTTGTACGAGACGTACCCCTCCACTCCTTTCACGTCAAAAACGACGGAAGTTACGCCGTTTTCTTTCGCGGTCCGCAGAAAATCATCCACGTTATCGGCGGTTTGGAATTTTCTCGCGTTCGCGGCCTGGTCGACCCACAAGATCACCTTCTTTTCGGTGGAGAAGCCGGGTCTGCTGTAGACGACGAGATTTTTGGAGTCCTGTTCTTTGCCTTCTTTCGTAACGGTGAGATCCAAATAATTGATGCCCTCGGCAAGCGGGTACGAAGTTTTGAACTTTCCGTCCGGACCGAACGGAAGCGGAGTTCCGTTGACCGATAACGCGATTTTCGCAGGGTCGTCCATATTCGTAATCGTTCCGGAAAGCTCGGTAGACGGCTTCGTCTCCGTATACATCGCGTAATTATCGAGCTTCAGCCTGGCAATCGGCCCGCCCGCTCCCATCAGTTCCTTGACCGGGACCGCGAAGCCGTTCTTGCGGAGCTTGATCGCATCCCCTGCTTTAAAATACGTCGCCAAATATTTCTTGATGTTTTTGCTGGCATAGCTCGTATCCTGGGCGACCAGCACATAGCCGCCGGGCGGGATTTCAAGATCCGTCGGTCCGGTCCAGGCCGGCGTTTTACCGTCTATGGAAGGATTGATGACCTTCGTCACCCTGTTCCCCGCATCCACCTGCACGGCAACGTTAAACTGGGGAACGGTAACCTGCGGTCCCCAATCGTTCGTGAAGAGCGCCACGGTGTCGTCGATTCCGGCGATATCCTGGTCTACGTAACCGATCGCGTGGCGCGGGCCTTCAATGCTGATCGTAATGTCGATCGGCGCCGCCTCGACTTCGATGAGGTCGGCCGGCTGCTGAGCGTCGTTATACGTGACGGTCACCGTGGACGAAGCGATCTCCCGGCCGTCTTTCAGCAGTTTGACGGGTATGGCGTTCGTTCCCGCCGTCAGACGGACCTCGCTTTGAAAAGCCCCGTCCGCCTTCAGCGCGGCTTCCGTCCCGTTCACGGTCAAGGAGATTCCTTGTCCGCTGCCGTAACGGATCACCTGTCCCTTGACCGTAAAATCAGGCGAAGTAACCGTCGTGCCGGATGCCGTTACGAGCTTTAGGCCCGGGTTCGGGTTCAGAAAATCACCTGCGTGCACCACTTTTCCCCCTTTATGCAAAGACACGGTGTCTCCGGTTTTGTAATGCTCGAAAAGCGGTTTCCGGGTTACGGACGTTCCCCACGAAGAATCGTTGGCTAGCAGCACATATCCGCCCTCCGGAACGGGCAGGTTCTGGCTTTCCTCCCACGTGGAGCCTGTCGGCGGAAGAGCGGTCGGACCGATCACGCGGATCACCCGGCCGTACTTATCCACGGCAATCGCCGTGTTCGTCTTCTTGACGAATACTTGATCGGTCTCCGGCGAATTCGTCACTTGGGCTCCGCTCGTAAACAGGGCCACATAGTTCGTCTTCTGGGGCGGCGCATCGACATTGACGTTGATGTGTCCGACCGTCAGCCGGAACGCGCCGTCCCGCGACAGGACATACACATCGTCCGTCACGCCTGCGGCTTGCGGCTGACTTCCTCCGCTCTCCTGTCCCGGTCCTTGTGCCGAGACTTTTCCAAATGCAGGAGAAAGCAAAGACAAGACCAGAGCGATAATCATCATCCCATTCCACTTGCGCAGCAAGCTTTTCATAACGGCTCCCTTCTTTCGGTCAAAGTTTAGAGTCGAACCCGGCCGGAGCCGGAGAAAAAAACGGCAGCTGCTCGTAAGCCGCTGCCGGATGTGAATGATTCTGGATGTGATGTGCGTTATTTTTTGGCGCTTTTGAACCAATCGTTGGCCGCTTTAATCATCGCATCGCCGCCATCGGCCTTCCATTTGGCCAGGAATTGATCGTAATTGGACAACGGATCCGATCCGCTGATAAATTTCAGCATGCTGTCGGTCTGGAACTTGTCGAGTTTCTGCTTGTTTTTGGAGATGTCCGCAATCGGCGGCGCCTTGGCAAGCGGATCGGTGACCATGATGCCTTCGGCGTTTTTGTTGATCTGTTCGAAGAACGCCTGCAGAACGGGATCTTTACGCACACGGGCCTGCCAGTAGTCCGGGTATTTTTTATAATCCACGCCTGTCAGGAATCCGCTTCCGTTGTTAAGCTCGTCGTTAAACTTCGGCAGAATCGGATAGTATTTGCCGTCTTTGATCTCATGATGCTCGCCCTGCTTGCCGATGGCGATCTCGATGAAATTATCCGGTTTCAGCTTCAGATCCAGAAATTTCACAGCATCTTCTTTATGCTTGGAAACTTTCGGGATCGTGACAAACCAGGTTGTATTCGCTTTCACGAACGTGGAAGCTTTGCCGGATTTATCTTTCAGGAAAGGAATAATGGCCGTTTTCGCGTTCGGATCGTTTTTCTTAAGCGCCTTCTCTGTCGTACCCGCGTTCCAATAAGCCTGTTTGAAAATGGCCGCTTTGCCGCTGGAAAACTTCTCGATCGCCTTGGCGCTCGTATTGATCGGCATTTCCTGATCGATCAGACCTTCTTTGTACAGCTTGTTCATATAAGTCAGGAATTCTTTCATCGCCGGTGTTTCTACCTGATGAACGAGCGTTCCGTTCTGGTTCACCCAGTCCGCGGTCACGCCGAATGCGGCCCCGATATCGCCGATAATGGACTCCTTCGCATCTTTGGAACCGGTAAGCGGTGCGATGTTTTTCTTTTCTTTGATCGTTTTCAGCACCGTGTACAGCTCGTCCGTGTTCGTCGGCGTTTTCAGGCCGAGCTCATCCATCCAGTCCTGCCGGACAACAAGTTCTTCCCCCACCGCGAGACCCGAGCCCGTTTCCGGAATGGCGTAGATTTTGCCGTTTACTTTGGCGCTTTCCCACGCAGCCGGGTCGATGGCCGCTTTCATGTTCGGCGCGTGCTTTTCGAGCAGGTCGTCGAGCGGCTCCAGGGCGCCCGAGGTAGCCAGCTTCTCAAACTGCGGTGCGCTCAGCTTCATGACGTCGTACTCTTCTTTGTTTGCCATCAGCAGGTTCAGCTTCTCGTCCGGATTTTCCGCCGGAAGCATTTCGTAATTGACCTTATAGCCTGTTTTTTCCGAAATCGTTTTGGCGGTAAATTCTTTGTTCGGATCGAAATTGCCGTACTGCATCAGCTGGCGCAGGGCCGGCTTGGCTCCTCCTGCCGGTGCCGGCGAAGTACCGCCGGTCTGGGTCTCTTTTCCTCCGCCGCATGCCGCCGTGGTGACTCCAAGGGCTGCGACCGTGAGTAGAAGCGCTGCTTTTTTTAACATAGATGTAAACCTCCCTTTTTGTTGAACAACAAGACCGAGCAGAGTTCCGCAAGCCTCAAGAGAAGGGCCTCACCGCCTTTCCGAATGAAGGTGCCTGTCAGCCTTTTACCGAGCCGACCAGAACCCCTTTCACGAAATATTTTTGCAAAAACGGGTAAACGAGCAGGATCGGCAGCGTCGCAAGCAGGATCGAAGCGGCCTGGATCGACTGGGGCGTCGTATTCATCGAGGAATCCAGATTGTTGTTCCGGAGAAAATCCCCGGTGGACGAAATGAGCAGTTCCTTCAGAAACAGCTGCATCGGCTTCAGACTCGGATTCGTAATGTAGATCATGGCGGCAAAATAGTCGTTCCAGAAATATACCGCGAAGAAAAGCGCGATCGTAGCGAGAACCGGCAGGGAAAGCGGCAGCATGATGCTGAACAAAATGCGCAGATTGCTCGCCCCGTCCATTTTCGCCGATTCTTCAAGGCTTTCGGGCAGCCCTTCGAAGTAGTTTTTGATGATGAGCATGTTATACACATTCACCATAGCCGGCAGGAAAAGAGCGGGCAGCGTGTTGACCAGATTCAGGTTCTGCATGAGCAGGTACATCGGAATGAGCCCGCCGCTGAACAGCATCGTGAAGATGAACAGCAGCAGCAGCCATTTACGTCCCCGCAGCCTCGGTTTCGAGAGGGGGTACGCCGTGATTGTGGTCAGAAAAAGACTGAGCAGCGTACCGATGACCGTGATCAGGATGGAAATTTTAAACGAATTCAGGAACATCTGATCCTGCAGCACATAAGCGTAAGTGCTCAATTGAAAGCCGACCGGAAACAGGCTCACCTGTCCGGAAATGACAGCGGATTCATCGCTCAGCGATTTGGAGATCAGGTTCAGGAACGGCAGCAGCGTGGCCAGTCCGAACAGGATAAACAAGGTGTAATTGATAAGATGGAACAGCTTCTCGGACGGGGTCGTCCGGGGTTTTCTGCGTTTGAGCGGCTTTACGGCAGGCAGGGCTGCGTCTGTATTCATATGCGTCTCTTCCTCTCTACCAGATTCCGCGCTGCAAATATCTGCGGCTCAAATGATTGCCGGTAATCACAAGCGTGAAGGCGATAACCGATTCGAAAAGTCCGACGGCGGTCGTAAAGCTGTAATCCTGGTTACCCAGACCCATGCGGTACACGAACGTGCCGATCACGTCGGAGACGTTGTAAACCGTAGGGTTGTACATGACGAGAATTTGTTCCGTACCCGCTTCGAGCACGGAGCCCAGACGGAGAATAAACATCAGGAGAATCGTCGGCAAAATTCCGGGCAGCGTAATGTGCCAGATCTGCTTCAGGCGCCCGGCGCCGTCCATTTTGGCGGCTTCGTAAAGCTGAGGGTCGATCGTGGAGAAAGCGGCGAGGTACACGATGATGCCCCATCCGGTTTCCTTCCAGCCCGCCGACGTGACCAGGACACTGCGGAATACGCTGCTGTCCATGAAGAAGGCGATCTGTTCCAGCCCCAGGCTGATCAGTACTTTGTTGACGAGGCCCCCGTTTGTGGAGAGCAGATCGATGAAAATTCCGCTCACGATAACCCAGGACAGAAAGTGCGGCAGATAAATGACCGTTTGGATCGTACGCTTGAACAGCATGTTCTTCATTTCGTTCATCAGAATCGCGACGACAATGGGAAGCGGAAACAGGATGACGATTTTCAGCAGGGAAATAATGAGCGTATTGACGAAAACACCGCCGAACTCCTGCGAGGTAAACAGTTTTTTGAAATGCTCGAGTCCTACCCACGGGCTTGCAGCCATGCCGTCGAAAATATTAAAGTCTTTGAAGGCAATGACAAGACCGTACATCGGCGTGTATTTGAAAAGTAAAACAAACAGAATGCCGGGCAGCAGCAGCAGATATAAATCCCAATCTTTGCGGATATCCGACCTGAGCTGCGCGGAATAACTTTGTTTCGGCCGGGAGACGTTTACTTCAGAAGCAGGCTGTCTCATCGAATCCCCCCCTTATGCGGTTTCGCTTTTGTATAGTACTAAGTGTAGAACCTGCGCGAAATCCGTAGTAGAGGACTCTCATTACTATTTGTGGTACTTTGATAGCGCGCTGATCCTTTCCGGAGATCTCTCGGATGCCGACGCGTTCCATAAAAAAACCGCCCGCCGTAAGCGGCGGACAGTTTTTTCGCACTTTTATTTACTGTTTTTGGAATACCCGGAATAGACGGAAAACATTGGACGCTCTCTCTTTCCTGATGCCGCAAACACCCGGTATCCGTTCCCGTCCCGGCCGGCTACGGCTTCATTTCGCCCGGTGTGACGCCCCAATATTTACGGAACACTTTCGTAAAATAGCTGACGTCCCGGTAACCGACGAGCCGGGCCGCATCATACACCTTGGCGCCTTCCAGCAGCGCCGCCTTGGCGCGGTCCATTTTCCGCTCCAGCACGTACGTGGAAAACGCGACGCCCGTTTCCTGTTTGAACAAGCGGCTCAAGTACGAGGAATTGACATACAGCCGGTCCGCCACGCTGTGGAGAGTGATATCGCTGTCGATCTCCTTCTCGACCATGGACAGGATCGTCTTCACGACTCCGTGACTCGTCGTTTTGCGCTGTTCCTGCAGATACGCCGAGTAGTGGTGCACCGACCGCTCCAGCCAGGCCCGGATCTGCTGCTTCGTACTTAGCAGGGTGACGTCCCGGTAATACGGATAGTCCTCCTTGACGACATCCTGCACGCTCCAGCCCTGCTTGTGAATGAGCCGGATCATGAGGCTCGTCCAGTACATCAGCGCCTCGTGCATCCCCGCAGCGGTCTCCGTTCCTTCCATCGCCTGATCCCACAGCTCCGCAAGCGTCGTCATCGCCTGATCCTCATCGCCGGTTTCCAGAGCGATTTCCAGCGTCTTCTCCAGTCCCGGCGATAGCGGCACCGACGTCCCGGCCGCCGGCTTGTCCCGGTACGGCACCGCAATGTCGGCCCCGTACACGATGCGGTCCTGCAGCGCCTGGTACGCCTGGGCGTACAGCTTGCTGATCTCCGTGAGGCCGCCGGTCCCGCCGCTGATTCCCGCGCTGCACGTGACCTTCAGGCACTCTTTCGCCTGGGAGAGCAGCTTCACGACAGCGGCATGCACGCGCAGCATCACGTCGTTCGGCGAATCGGCCGCCGGCATGGCGAACAGCATCAGCGTGTAGCCGCTTGCGTCCGTATTCACCCAGCACGAATGCGGCTGGAGAAACTCCCGGGCGACACACTGGAGCGAGAAGCGCAGCAGCGGCATATCCCCGCTTTTGTAGCGGAGCTCTCCGGAAGCGAGCGGATCGACGTCCGCTACCGCTACGGCGTATTGCATGCTCTCATCCAGATCGAGCAGGTAGTCCCTGCTGATCTTGCGGATTTCCCAGAGGGCGTACTTGCCGCCGATCAAATTCTGGAAAAACGCGCTCTGCAGCTGGGGCAGATGCTCCGACCATTTCTCCTGGAGCTCCGCCTGGCTGTGCCAGCGCTCCAGCTCCTGCCGCAGCTGTTCGGCCGCGCTCAGAACCGCCTCCAGGATCTCCCCGTCTCCTGCCGGCTTCAGCAGATACTGGGAAACACCCGCTTCGATCGCTTTCTGGGCGAAGCCGAAGTTATCGTGCCCGCTGAGAATAATCATCTTCACGAAGGCATCTTTCTCTCGCAGCTTACGGGCCAGAGTAAGCCCGTCCATCTCCGGCATCTGGACATCGAGCAGAACGATGTCCGGCTTTTTCCGCTCGAACAGAAACAACGCTTCCGTCCCGCTCGCCGCCTGGCCGGTCACTTCGATTCCGTTGTCTTCCCACGGAATATTGTTTACGAGCGAAGTGCGCAGGCGCACTTCATCCTCGACGATCATTAAGTTCATGCTCCCGTCTCCTCCTTGTAGCCGATCATGCTGTCCGCACCGGGACTGAAATCTTCTCTGCAGCGGCCCAGGGGAAGCCTGAGCGCCGTCCGGGTGCCTCCGCCTTCCGCACTGTCGATACTCAGCTCCGCGCTTCCGCCATAATAAAGCTTGATCCTGGACATGACATTCCTTAGTCCGAACAGATCGTCCACGCCTTCTTCATCCAGCGAGTAAAGTTTGCCCTTGCGTCTGTGCAGCTTGCCAAGCTCCTCCTGGATGTAGGCCAGCCGCTCCTGCGGGATGCCGCTGCCGTTGTCCTGCACTTCCAGCACGAGCGCCCCTTCGTCCAGTCTGGAGGATACAATGAGGCGGCCGCCGTGCTCCTTGCCGTCCATCCCGTGGAGGATGGCGTTTTCCACCAAGGGCTGGAGCAGCAGCTTAAGAAGCGGAATCCCCTTCGTATCGTCTTCCATCCGATACTCCACCTCGAAATTTTCGAGAAACCGGATCTGCTGGATCCGGATGTAGTAATGCAGGTGCGAGAAGCTTTCTTCCACCGAAAAAACTTCGCGGCCCTTGTTCAGGCTCAGCCGGAAAAACCGCGACAGGTTCAGGACCATTTCGCTGATTTCGTCCGCTTCGTAATTTTTAGCCGTCCAGTAGATGGAATCGAGCGTGTTGTACAGAAAATGCGGGTTAATCTGGGACTGCAAAAATTTCAGCTCCGTCTTGGCCAGCCGCAGCTCCTGCTCGTAATGATCCTCGATCAGATGCTTCTGCTGCTGGGCCATCTGGTTGAACGCTTCGGTCAAATACCCGAATTCGTCTTTCCGCTTGTTCTCCAGCTGGATGTTCAGCTTGCCGCTGCCCAGCCTTTTGATCCCGTGGGACAGTTTTTGCAGCGGTGAAGCGATGCCCGTGTAGACGATCCAGGAGATCCACAAAGCGAGCAGAATACTGATCGTAATGATTCCGTACATGTAGAGCGTGACCTGCTCCGTTTTGCTGTACAGCTCGCTCTTGGGCTGGGTCATCGTCAGCTTCCATTTGGACGTGGCGGAAGAGATGGAGACCGACAGCACATCCGGTTCGGAGGGCAGATATTTATCACGCGTCTCCCCTTCCTTGCCGATGCCCGCAATCAAGTTGTTGTCCGCGTTAGTCAAATAGATTTTGGTCTGGGGAGAAGGAAGCAGCGGTTTGATCAGATTGAGCAGCCGCGTTTTGTTCAGCGTAATGAGCATCACATTCTGTTCCCGCTGAGGATTGTACAGGTCCATGGAGCGGACCAGGGTGACGCTGTCCGACTTCATCAGGTCGCCGAAGGTGCTGCTCCCGTAAATGATTTGTCCCGGCAGCATGTACGAAATGCCCGTGCCGTTTTTGAGCGTCATGTCGTGCATAAAATCCTGCTGGCTCTTGTCCAGGCGGCTTATGCCGTAATTCGTGGAAAACATCCTTCCCGTCGGATAATGATAGATGGAAATTTGGGAGGCAATGTGATTGATCGAGTTCATATTGGCCAACTGCTTCATCATTTGCGAAAACTCTACGACGGAACGCGGCGTCAGTTCCTCTCCGTTGCGGGACAAAGCGCCGATCAGCTCGGCGTCCGTCGAGATCAGCGTGGACAGCTCCTCTACACTCTGCAGCGTCAAATCGATATAGTCCATGGCGGAATTCAAGGCCAGCCTAGACCTTTCCGCCGCCTGCTCGACGAGAATCTGCTGGGAGCGTTCGTTGGCAAAGAGACTGACCAGTACGAGCGGAAGCAGGATGAGCAGAAAGTAACAAGTCAGCCGGACTTGAATATTCCGCTGAAACTTGCCCAGCAGCCAGCGTAATGTCTTTCTCATCGCGTACCCTGCGGAATACCCTGCTTCTTGTACCACTCGTTCACTTCCCGGGTCATGTCCTCTCCGCCTTCTTTCCTCCACTGTTCCACGGACGCTTCAAATGAGTCCAGGGGCTCGACACCCACAACGATACGGACGAAATGTTCCATGAGTTCTTTCCCCTTGATGTTATAGTATTTGCTCATCGACGGGGTCGGCGAGCCGTAGAAAGCGTTCGGAATGAGATGGCCTTCGATCCGCTTTAAGTTGTCGTATAAATGAAAATCGCCCAGAGCATCGAGCCGTATTTGCGAAGTCTCTTTATCATGAATATCCGCCATCGCCTGATAGATGCCGCGATACAAATGCTTGTCGTGTTCCTCGAAGTTGATCACCATCTTGCCGTTCTGCGTTGACCAGATTTCGTTCTCAAAGCCCAGCTTGAGCGTCTTGTATCCGTCACCCGCAATGAAATTCAAGTAACGGATGACCCCTCCGGGATTGGTGCTGCCTACCGGAATGACGTTGTACGAGCGGATCAGATTGGTCGCGTAGACCCCGCTGTGCCCTTCCGGACCTGTCGGGAATTCCAGTGGAATCCAGACGGCGCGGGGATCTTTTTGCATATTGGCGGCAATCGGCCCCCGCGTATCGTACCAGGCGGCCGAGAACAGGCCGACCTTGCCGTTTTTGACTTTGTCCATCAAACTGGGGTTGCGGTTCAACGGAAACTCGGGGTCGAGCAGCTTCTCGCGGTACAGCTTGTTCAGGAAAGCGAGCGCTTCTTTCGTCTCGGGCAGCGTACTCGTGTAGGCAAGCTCGCCGTAACGCTCGGTCCACTGATCGAGCTGCACACCGAACGCGCCGAAGAAGGGCGCCGAACGGGAGAGCGCCTCGCCGAACGTCAGCCCGATCGTGTCGTTAAGCCCGTTGCCGTCCGGGTCGTCCAGCGTAAAGGCGCGGATCACCTTGTAATAATCGTCCAGCGTGACTGGCGGTGCGAGACCGAGGCGATCCAGCCAGTCCTTGCGCGCGTACATCAGTTCCAGCCCTTTCACTTCGTTCAGGCTCGGTACCGCGTAAATTTTGCCGTCGATGGTGACCTGATCCCATGCTTCTTTCGGTATTTTCTCTTTGAGGGCTTTGCCGTACCGGTCAATAAGCTCGTCCAGCGGCATCAGCTTGTTCTGTCTGGCGTTATCGTTCATCCATACTTTGTCGGAAAAATTAATGAGATCCGGCAAATTGCCGGAGGACATGATAACGTTCAGCTTTTCGGGATATACATCCTGAGGCGGGAGAGTCACCTTAATGCTCAACCCGGTGTTCTCTTCGATGTATCGCAGGTAAGGATTATTATTCTCGTCCAGTCCCTGGGGAAAGCTCATTCCGATCGTATTCGTTACAATCGAGATGGAATCGGCCGCAGATGCGGGGACTTGCGGGACAAGTCCGCCGCCGGCAGCTTCGGGCGCTCGTTCGCACCCGGAGAAAACGGCGGCAAGCGCTCCCAGGAGGAGCGAACTTCTGAGCAAGGCTAGCGAACGAAAGCGACGGAAGCGGAAGCGGCGCGTCGGGGCCGCGCGATTTCTTATTCCGCTTGCAAGCATCGCTTGAATACTCCGAGTAGTCCGTCCGCCATCCGCTTAAAGCCGAGATCGGTCGGGTGAATCCCGTCCACCGTACATTCATGGCCGTCTTCGCCGAGCAGCCCCGACCCGTCAAAGAAGGTGATGAACCGGTCGCCGTCAGCGATCCGGCCCTCTACGATCTTCCGCTGTATGGCCCGCCGGTCATCCAGCTTCTTGCGGACAGCCGGGTCGAATGTGACGGCGGCAAACTCGACGCAGGAGAGGACGAGAATCGGTACCTCCGGGTGTTTTTCCCGGTACAGCTCGATAAATACCGGCAGCGTGTCCCGGATGTTCTCCGGCTCACCCGTGTTGGCTTCATAATCCAGAACCAGCAGAGCGGGATTTCCGATTTCGCGGATCACTTCGGCCACTTCCGGTTCTCCCTTGCCGCTGCCCGAGAAGCCGAGATTAATAAACTCCCGGTTTATTTGCCGGCTTAAAATACCGGGATAGCTCATGCCCGGCCGGTTCGCGCAGCCCCCCTGAGTGATCGATGTGCCGTAGACGATAACCCTTCCCGCACTTTCATAGGGGAGCGGCTCTTCCAGGCGGGCATCGGCGTCCGTTCCGATCCAAACCTCCTCCACCCCCTGGTACAGAGGGAAGTTCAGCGTGACGTGCCGCATCCCTTTCTCTCCGAACCGGTAGAGCCTTGACGTGTAACCGGAGTCTCCCGGCGTAAAGGAAGCGGTTGCAATATAACGCTGATTACCCGGCTCCCCGATGTAACAGTCAAACCCGCTTTGGCCCAGCAGCGTCATATGGGGCATGACGGCATCGCCGCCGAGCCGGACCCGGACGGACAGCTGCGCCGTATCGGTTTTAAAGCGGATCTGCCCGCCCGCCGTGCAGTCCGCGAGCCGGTCGACCGCTTCCGGCAGCCTGCCGGCCGGAAGAACGGGCAGCCGCCGGTACCGGCCTTCCGTCTTCAGCCACGGAAACCCCGAGATCCTGAACGGCTCCTGCGTGGGATCGTGCCATACGGCTTCGCCATCGGCCATATTCTCCGTCTTCAAGTTGCTGTCGTACCGGGCGATATCGATTTTTCCCGCTTGCTTCACTTCCACTTCCATCACTCCCCCGTTTAGTTGAAAGGTCTTTCTTTTAACTTACCTTTGACTTTCACAAGGTGTAAAGAAGTTTTTGTAATTCTCTCCCTATCAAAAAAATCCTTTCTCCGGTTTCGGAAAAAGGATGGAATGATTTATGTTTCCGTGGAATCCGCTTGGCGCAATCAGCCTTTCGGCGGAAACGGATCGTTCCCGTAGCTGTTGGATTCCGAAATTTTGCCGTCCCTGTTGTGAATTTTGTGCTCCGTTTCTCTCTTTTTGGCTTCTTCACGGCCTCTTGCCTGCGCTTCTTCTTTCGTATCGTGATGGCTGAATTTCTCTCCGTCGCGCTGATTGTCCCAGCCGCCTTCGGGGCTCGGCGTCGTATGTACGGAAGCCGGTTCATGTTTGGACATCGGAATCCCCTCCTGCTTTGTTATGATTTTACTTACCCGGAAAACCCGATTGTTACTCACCGGGACGCTGAAATAAAAGAAACCCGGACAACAAAGCCCGGAAAACCCATAAACTCCATTTGCGAAGCTTTTCCGTTCGGGCCCAGATCCCGACCAAGCCGGTTTTTCACCGGTCGGTCACCGGATAAAATCAAGCACCGGGTCCAGCGACTGTTTTTCTTCCGCCGCGATAAGATCCCCTGTCTTGTCCAGCCGCTGCTCGATCGTGAACAGGGTAAACAGTTTCGGGCTTACTCCCTGACGGACTTCGTCCCAGGTCAAAGGCGTCGAAACTGTCGCTTCCGCCCTGCCCCGGGGCGTGTAGGGCGCCGACAAACTTTTGCCGGGAGCATGCTGCACATAATCGATATAAATCTTCTTCCCCCGCTCTTTGATCAGCCTTTCGACCGTAAAGAGCCGGGGATGCTTCTCAGCCAGATAGTTCCCCAGAAATTCTCCGACGGAACGGAGCTGATCGAACGTATATACTCCGCGAATCGGAACGAAAATCTGAACACCCGTCGCACCCGACGTTTTCGGAACCGAGCGTACGCCCATCCCTTCGAGTGTTTCCCCGATGATCGCGACGGCTTCCATGAGCCTGGGCTCGTCTTCGAAGCTCGGATCGATATCCAGCACCCATTCCGCGGGTTCTTCCCCGCCGATGTATTCGAACGAGGGGTGAAATTCCAGCGCAGCCAGATTACCGAGCCAAAGCAGAGTCGACAAAGAGTCCAGGTGAATATAATTAACGCCTCCGTGAGCCGCTGTTTTCACGAATTCCGGCAGCTTGGAGGGCGCGTTTTTCTGGTAAAAAAACTTCCCTCCGACCCCGTCCGGATAACGGATCGTAGTCAGGTACCGGTCCCGGCAATAGGGAAGCAGGTACGGAGAAAGCGCGATAAGCTTCTGCAGGTATATTACCTTCGTAATGCCCGCTTCGGGCCAGAGAAGCTTCTGCGGGTTCGATACCGTAATTTCGTTTCCTTCGACCGTAACGACACCTGATTCGGTTGAGCTCGGACTCATAATGTCATCCCTTCCAGCGCCAGCAGTTTAGGATGCCGCAGCAGGCCGCTTTCCGTCACCTCGCGTCCCGTAACAAGGATCGTCAGCGGCTGTTCCAGCCACAGCACTTCGGCGCTTCGCAATCCTTCGGGCGTCCCCATGAAATAATCTTCAATAATCCGTCCCGTCTTAAAGCCGCGGAGCTCGCGTTTTATCCGCTCGTTCAACCCCGACGAGACACGGCCGAAATAACGGCCTTCGCGGCTCATGACGAGACTGGCCACCCGGCCTTCCTTAAGCAGAATGCCGACGGCCTGAACTTCGTGCCGGACGGCTCTTTTACGCTTGAACCAGTCTTTGTGTTCTTTGCCCTCGCGATAGGGACTTCCGGCACGTTTGGCAATGACGCCTTCCCACTCGTTAGCGGTCACCCACTCCCACAGCGTCCCGGGGTCCCCGTACAGATCGGTCAGGTAAAGAGGCGGCTTCCAGCCGGACGCAAGCTCCTCCAGCCGCCTGAAGCGTTCCCTGAAAGGAACGCCGCGAAGATTTTCCTCCCCGATTTGAAGCACATCGAAAAGCATGTAATGAACGGGTTCGCGCGCGACCGCGCGACGGATTAAAGCCGGATCGGTCAGTTTGTCCCGCTGCTGCATTTTCTGGAAGCTGGGCCGTCCGGTAGCGGGGTCAAGAATAACGGCTTCTCCGTCAAGCACGAAGGTCCCCGTCAACTGCTCCAGAGCTTCGATCAAATCGGGATAGTTCCGGTTCTTTGATAACATCTTCTTGGAGAACAGCTCCACTTTTCCGTTATTCACAAAAGCAAGAATCCGGAATCCGTCCCATTTGAGCTGGTAGATCCATTCATCGCCTTCAGGAAGCGTACTCGTGAGGATGGGCGACATCGGCAGAAAAGGCTGCATACATCAGCTCCCCGTCTTCTTCGCCGACGACTTGGAACGGCTTTTCGGCTTGCCTTTGGCAGCGGGTTTCGGAGTGGTTTCCGTCTTTTTCCGTCCTCCCGTGCCCGTGCGTCCTGCTGTTCCGGAAGTTTTTTTCTTCTCGGGTCCGGCGCCTCCCTGCTTGTCTTTCATCTGCTTGAGGCTCGCTTGGAGGGCATCCATCAGATCGATGACATTCGACTTTTTCTCCTCCGGAGCCAGCTTCACTTCCTTGCCCTCTACTTTATCTTCGATCGCGTCCAGCAGACGTTCGCGGTAATCGTCTTCATATTTATCGGGATTGAATTTTCCGGTGAGCTGTTCGATCAGCATTTTGGCCATTTCCAGCTCACGCTCATCGGCTTCGGTCTCTTCCGGCAAATTCGGAATCTGCTCCTTGGGCCGGATTTCCTCGGCATACCACATCGTTACCATGGAAAGTACCCCGTCGATGACGCGGATTGCGGCCAGACTGCTTTTGGAACGGATCGTCACGTTGGCGATTCCGATTTTCTCCGTTTCTTCCAGTGCCGACACAAGCAGATTATAAGCGTGGGTTCCCGCTTCGTCAGGCGCCAGGTAATACGTTTTCTGGAAATAAATCGGATCGATTTCTTCCAGATGAACAAAATCGAGAATCCGGATTTCACGGGATTTCTCCGAGGCAAGCCCTTCCAGCTCCTTCTTGTCGAACGTGACGAAATGGCCCGGTTCATATTCGTAGCCTTTGACGATCTCGCTCCAGTTCACTTCGCTCTCGCATTTCGGACAGGTGCGGGTGTAATGGATAGGCACATTATATTCTTTGTGGAGCATTTTCATCGGAATGTCGTTGTCCTGTGTAGCCGTGTACATTTTAACCGGTACGTTGACAAGACCGAAGCTGATGGCGCCCTTCCAGATCGTTTGCATGTGTCAATCCCCTCCGTTTCGCTTAAAGAAGCGTATGTGTTGTACTTAACCGCGAGCACGGGGGATCAATCAAAGAGCCGGACGGAAAAAACAGGATGAGATCATAGCCCCATCCTGCGCCGCATAAACCCTTATTCGTTCAATCTGCCCATCATGAGCGTGCCGTAATAGGTGCCGTCGGAAAGAAGCTTGTCCTTTCTCAACACCCCTTCGACTTCAAAACCGAGCTTTTCATACAGCTGAACGGCTTTTTCGTTCGTTTCCAGAACCGTCAGCGTCATTTTCGCCATTCCGATAGAGTCCGCCCAGTCGATGGACGTTTGTAAAAGATGCTTTCCGATGCCGTATCCCCAAAAATCTTTCAGCACCCCGACTCCGAATTCGACTTTATGGGAAAACCGTTTTAAAGCATTTCCTTGGCATCTGGAAAAAGCGACGATGCGGTCCTCTAAGGCCGCGACCAAAAACAAGTTTGTCGGGCTGTCCGTATCCGCCTCAATCAGCTTTACGAAGCCCGGCGCGTCGATGAACGCTTCACCCGGCTCCCGGTCCAGATTTTCGGTCTCCCCGTCGATTTGCACTCTTAACCCGGACAACTGTTCCGCATCACTTACGGCAGCCGACCGGATCGTATACGATAATCCCTTCACGTTAAAGGGCCGTTCGGTGATAATCATAAGAGTCTCCAATCATCCTGTTTTTCGCAAAAAAATTCGCGGTTAAAACAGTTTATCACAGGACCCCGATGTCAGGCGACGGGCCGTCACGATGTTTTGGGGTGAGCAGCCGTTAAAATCCGACACAGTAACATTCTTATACTAGGACAAGTACGTGTGTTTTGCGTGGAAAAATTGATTTTTATATCGTGTTCTACTTCAGGAGGAATCCATTATGAAAAAAGCCGTATTCCTGGACCGCGACGGGGTCCTGAACGAGGTGATGACCGGCAGAGTGCGTCATGTCAACAAGCCGTCCGATCTCTATCTGCTGCCCGGTGCAGCGGAAGCCGTCAAAGGTTTGAAGGAGGCCGGATTTCTCATATGCGTCGTCACGAACCAAGGCGGTGTCGGACTCGGATTTATGACCAAGAAAACACTCTTGGCCATTCACCGACGTCTGAACAAGCTGTTGGCCGCAGAGGACGCGGTCATCGACGATATCGCTTACTGCCCCCACCGTCCGGCCGCAGGCTGCCGCTGCCGCAAACCGAAGCCGGGCATGCTCCTCGACCTGGCCCGCAAGCATGACATCGATCTGGTGCGGAGCTATATGATCGGCGACAGCGAGACCGACACCGGGGCGGGCCGGGCGGCCGGAACCCGGACAATCCGGATCGGCGGCGCAGGAGCGGCCGAATCGTTCACCGCCCCGCCAGAGGGGGCGGATTTCGCGGCTTCCTCCCTGCTGGAAGCCGCGGTGATCATCGTGCGGCACGAGGTGGAGACGACGGCCGGCCAAAACCGCCGCAGCGGCTAAGCTGCGGCAGGGAGTGCGCTGCGGCACGATGGCGCCACGGTCGCTGCGCGTCCGCGCTCACGGCGGGCCGCCGCCTACGGTCGCTGCGCGTCACCGCTCACGGCAGGCTTGCCGCCACGGTCGCTGCGCATCCGCGCTCACGGTGGGCCGCCGCCCACAGTCGCTGCGTTGCCGAGGCAACGGGGCTAGCGTCCTGCCTTAGTCCACGGCGGGCCTACTTCCCCCCCGGCAAGCCGCCCTCTTCCGCTAAGCGAGCATAATCCGGCTGCGCTTGTGCTCGCGCATAAGCGTATCCGTCAGCCGCAGAAAATCCATCGAAGCCGGCAGATCGTCCGCTTTGGGACGAATCCGGTAAGCTTCGCCGGTAAGCAGGTTGTACGCTTCGATCTGGCCCGGCAATCTGCCGAAAGCCTTGTAGGCGAACACGAGCGAAAGCTGAAGATACGCCTTCACGACACACCAGTCCTCGTCGAGATAATACCGCTTCAGCGTGTAGGAGCCGTTTGCCCATTCGCCTACATGCAGGTGCATGACGAGCTCCAGATCCAACTCTTCGACCTGTACGGATAGCGTCTCGAAGAGAAACAAAGGCGGGTCCGTGTTCTCTTCCTGAAAGAGGGCGAGAATCAAATATTTCGCCAGATTTTTTTTCATCCGCAAATAATCTTCCATGACAAGACCCGACTCCTCGGGGCTTATAAGGTACAGTTCCAGCCTCTCCAGAATAATGTCCGCTGTCCGCCGGGATGCGTCGATACCGTAGAACTCGCGGATGATCCGGTCGGACGCCGTTCTCGCGCTTTCACGCCAGGGCTCGCTTTCCTGACAGTTTCCGCCGGAAAAGAAGCAGCCGGGACAGCGAATAAACTGCTCCAGCCGTCCGTCCTCCATCCGGCCTGCCGCCGGCCCGCCGCTCACAGCGCCCCCTGGAGGCGCAATACGGCCTGGCGTCCGAATTCCCTGCACGATTCGCGTTCGGGAGCCGACGGGCAGAGCTCGATTTTCAGCCCTTCCTGCACCGTGCAGCCGAGGGATTGGAGCTTTTCTGTCAACAGATCGACGGCCGCTCCGTATTGGGCGTAACTCGAATCGCATGAGCCGAATACCGCTCCTATTTTGCCGGTCAGACGCAGCTCATCCATCTCTTCGTAAAAATCCAGAAACTCGTCGGGCAACTCTCCGTCTCCCCACGTGTATGCCCCGAGTACGATTCCGTCATAATCTTCCAGTTCCGCGGCACGGGCATCCATTATATCCTTGACCGTTACCGTCGCTCCGGCCTGTTTGATCCCTTCGACCACAGCATCCGCCATTTCTTCCGTATTTCCGGTCAAGCTCGCGTACACGACTATAAAAGCGCTCATCCTCACCCGTCCCTCCATCTATGTATAGGATTAAAAGTGATCCATTTTATTGATAATGATTATCATTTTCATAATTAGTATAGAGGGTCCCCGTTCCGTTTTCAATCCCTAATTGAAAATTATTCTCAACGAAAAGCAAAAAGAACCGCAGCTAATCTGCGGCTCTTCCCGTATCCGCCTATTCGGCGGTTCAATCGTGACGGCGGTATTGTCGTCTTTTCCCGGCGGCTTAACGACCGGCCTGCGGTTTGCGGACCGCATAGCTCAAACAGTCCGTTTTCATGATAACCGGCGTTTCGCCGCGGTTGATTTCGATATCCAGCGGCTTATCGGACACCTCAAGTTCCTCCCAGCCGGAATATGCCTTCCGGAACTTCTCCAGCGCTTGCTCTTTACTCAAAATGAGCTCGATCAGCGTTTCGCGCTCCGCACCCGTTTCCGCATCCACTTCTCTTATGTTCGTATTCATGAGGATAAAGTTGATGCCTCCGTCCCTGGTCCCTGCCGCAAGTCCTGCCAGCACCTTCTCCAAGGCGGCTTCGGAACGGACATGCTCCAGACTTGACGCCGCGAGGATATAATCGAACGTCTTCTCCGGCACCTCGTATTCGCTGATGTCCGCCTGCCCGGTTTCAATAAGATCTTGGACACCGTACTTGCCGCTGTTGGCTTCAAGATCCTCCACCGCTTTGTCCAGCAAATCCACACAGACGACTTTTCCGCCTGCCGGCCGGAGCTTACGGGCCAGCGGAATGGAATTCCGTCCGACTCCGCATCCTAGATCCAGCACCTGCAGAGGTTTCCCCTCCTGAAGCTTCTCCAGATAAGCCAAAACCCGCCCATCCGGCTCTTCCAGCCAGCTGTCCTTCTCGTACAAATCATGCTCTTCGAAATACTGCTCGTGATACGCCTTCTCCTCGCGCCGGATACGCTGCAAACGTGCCGAATTCATGTTCATCATCCTTCCGCTGTTTTTTGCTACCCTTGCTTACCCCAAAAAATACGGAGTTGAAGCGCCGGTCCGGTGGAAGGAAGGATTGCGGATTTGTTCCGCACAAACCAGAGACGGATGGCCGTCAGTGCGCGGTTTTTCTCTTCCGAATCGCAACCGCCCGGACAACAGCCGCGATTTTAAGCAAGCCGGTACAAACCAGCAATATTGCCGTGAAATACAACCCGTGGGACAGCCCCGGCAGGAAAACCATCAAAACCGGCCACGGGGCTTGAAGCAGCTTCGGCAGCAGCAGAATTCCCGCCGGAAGCAGCACATGAACCGAGGCGATTGACGCCACACTCAGCGCAATGCCGCCGGCCGTCGGGTTCACGCGCTTTTTCCGTTTGAACAAGCGGTAAAAACCACGGACGGCAAGCATAAGTACAGCGATCAATGCCAGATCGGCCAGTACATATGTCCGGTTATAATTCGGAAGGGCATCGGCAGAAGCGTCTTCCCCCTGCAAAATCCCGTATATCCCCATAACGATCTGATCGTACGGGACGAGATAATCCATCGTGTTAAGAAGCAGAATAATGCCCGTATCGCCGTGAATAACCATAAATGAATACGTATTTTCGGTCGCTCCGTCATGAAAGAGAACCCCGTTTTTGACCGTCCATCCCATCGCGTAGGAAGCGCCGCCGCCCATGGAAGCTTCCGGCTTATGCATCATAGCGCCGCTTTTTTCGCTCCAGACCCGCTTCTCGTTATAACGTCCCCCGTTCATCTGTGCGCTGAGGAAACGGGTCATATCTTCCGCGGAGGAAATCAGATAACCGGAAGGAACCGTGCCGGCATGGGCAAGCTGCCGGGTCGGAGTTTTGAAACCGAAAACCGACTGATAACCCGCGGCAAGATCCGTCCCTCCCGCCTCCGCCGGTGAACCGAAACTGCTTTTCATTTGGAGCGGTTCGAAAAGATGGTTTTGTACATAAGCTGTGTAAGATGTGCCCGACACGCTCTCCACCAGACCGCCGAGTACGTTGTAGTTCAAATTGGAATATTCAAAACCCGTTCCGGGGGCACGAACAAGCGAAATTTTACTTAACCCGCCGATATGGTCTCCGATTGTGGAATCCCCCTGCGTCAGGGCGGCCACGCCGTCGTATTTCGAAAACCCGCTCGTCTGGTAAAGCAGATCTTTAACCCGTATCCGGTCGGACTCCTCGGGGACCGTCGTTTTGAAATCCGGCAAATAGCGGCGCACCGGAGCCTCCAGATCGATCTTTCCCTGCTCCGCAAGCTGCATAACGGCCGCCGCCGTAATGGCTTTGGTTGTCGATCCCAGTACGAAAGCAGTCTGGGGAGTCGTTTTCGTGCCGTACGGACCGCTGATGCCGTAGCCTTGAAGATAGAGCGGACCGTCCTTCTTCACGATGCCCAGCGCGGCTCCGGGAATATGCAACCGGTTCATGACTCCTTTCATGTAAGCGTCGATCCGTGCGGTATCCGGCTTGTCCGGACCGCTTCCTGCCGCCTTGGCGGGCGCAGGCACCGCAATCAAAAGCGCGGCGGCAACCGCAAGCAGGAATCGCTTTCCTTTTCCCGTGCGTTCAATCCGGGTATTTGCGAGTGTGGCTGTTTCCCTCACGTGCATTCTCATCCAGTCTCCTTCGTAATCCTATTTCCGTGTATAGGAATATTTTAAGAGGATCTGAAGAAAGCACCCATCGATTTTCCTTGCAAAACGCTTGTGTCCGGCTTACAAATTCGTCACCTGCGGCCGGGGCCGGTCCCGATTTTTTTCGCCCCGCCTCGTATGAAAAAATCAAAAAAGCCGCCAGTTATCCTGACGGCTTAAAACAAGATTGATTTATTTAAAGTTAGATGGTAAAATAAAAAACCGCTGTCAATACTAGTAATTAAACGTATTGAGCGCTTTTATCTAATCTTAGCTTATCACCTTTGCGCAGCTTTGTCAACTTTTTTTGCACGGCCGCTTATGCGGGTTGTTCTTTCACCTTTAAGGAGGGGTTTTCTTGTCGGTTTCCAAAGAAGAATGGCAGCACGAACAGCAGAGGGTCGATCTCGTGAGAAGCAAGCTTCGGCAGCAGCTGGAGAAAATCGAACCCGATGTCGGGCAGCTCAAATCGCAGGTCGTCGATATCCGCAAACATTTCTGGGATGAAGTGACCGTCAATCTGGCTCATGACGACGATATCCTGGATACGTACCTCAGCCTGAGGCAGCAGGCCGAAGTTTTATCCGAGAGAGAGAGAACCCACCGGCAGCTTAAGAAGCTGGCCGACCGGATGAACCGTCTTCTCCCCTCCCCTTATTTCGGGCGGATTGATTTCAAAGAAGACGGCGCGAGCCGGACCGAGCGCGTGTACGTCGGTGTGTCTTCTTTTCTTGATGAGGACGGCGAAACCTTCCTTGTCTACGATTGGCGTACCCCTGTCGCCAGCCTTTATTACGACTACGCGCCCGGACCGGGCGAATATCATACGCCCGGAGGTCTTGTAGAGGGCGAAATCGAACTGAAGCGCCAGTTTATTATCCGCGACGGCCGCATTCATTTTCTGTTCGATACGGGGCTGATGATCGGCGATGAACTGCTTCAGCAGGTGCTCAGCAAAGGGGCGGGCTCCCAGATGAAAACGATTGTCGCCACCATTCAGAAGGAGCAGAACCGCATTATCCGCAACGACAGCTCACGGATGCTTATCGTACAAGGCGCCGCGGGCAGCGGCAAAACATCCGCGGCTCTCCAGCGGGTCGCCTATCTGCTGTACAAACACCGGAAAACGCTGACCGCCGATCAGATGGTGCTGTTTTCGCCCAACCCGCTTTTCAACAGCTACGTGTCCACCGTTTTGCCCGAGCTCGGCGAGGAGAACATGCAGCAGACGACGTTCCAGGAATATCTGCATCACCGGCTCGGCCGGCGGTTCAAAATCGAGGATCCGTTCGATCAGATCGAATATGTGCTGGCAGATGAAGAAACACCCGGGTATGCCGCAAGATTGAGCGGAATCCGGTACAAGGCTTCCTCCCGCTTCCTGCACGTCATTCAAGCGTATAAAGATCAGCTTCTGAAGGAGCATATGCTGTTCAAAGACATCGTGTTCCGGGATCAAGTGATCCTGTCCCGTCAAGCTTTGTCGGACCGCTTCTACGGCTACGACGCCTCCATCCGCCTGGCCAACCGTATCGAACTTATGAAGGAATGGCTGCTTGAAGAGCTGGCGGCGCATCAGGAGCGGGAGATGCAGGAAGACTGGGTCCGCGACGAACTCGATTTCCTCGATAAAGAGCAGTACCAGCGCGCCTACAATCAGCTTCGCAAACGACGGGGACGCGCCGAAAGCTTCGACGATGCGGACGTGGAAGAGCAGCTTCTGCGCAAAATGATCGTCCGGGAGCATTTCAAGCCCCTGCGGGCACGGGTAAAGCGGCTCCGCTTCGTCGATGTTCCCGGCCTGTACCGGCAGCTGTACGAGAACAAGCCCCTGTTCCAGTCCCTGCACCGGGCAGCCGCCGCGGCGGACTTGGCCGTTCCCGGGGAGACCGCCGAGGACCGGGACGGACTTCCTGCCGAGTGGGATGAAGTCTGCGCGTACACGCTGAACCGGATGAACCGGGGCACTCTGCCTTACGAAGACGCGACTCCTTTCCTGTACCTGCAGGAACTGGCCGAAGGCTTCCGTACCAACACGATCGTCCGGCACGTTCTGATCGACGAAGCCCAAGACTACTCCCCTTTTCAGTTTGAATTTCTGAAAAGGCTCTTCCCGCGCTGCCGCATGACCGTGCTCGGCGATTTCAACCAGGCCGTGTTCGCCCAGGCGACCACGCTGGAGGGAAGCACGCCCGTCGCGCACTTGTACGGTCCCGGCGAGACGGAGCAAATCGTGCTGCACCGCAGCTACCGGTCGACCAAGGAGATTGTCGAGTTCACGCGCGGCATGCTGAAGGACGGCGCTCTGATCGAGCCGTTCGACCGGGAGGGCGGCAAGCCCGCCGTTTTCACGGGGGCGGACACGGACGCGCTTATCCGGCGGATGAAGGCGGAAATCCGGGCGTTCCAGGCGGAGGGCTCCGCGTCCATCGGCGTCATCTGCAAAACCGCCGCCGAAAGCGAGCGCGCCTTCGAAGCGCTGAGCGGCCTGGATGAGCTTCGACTCATCCGCAAGGATACGCCTTCGTTCGAGAAAGGCGTCATGGTCATCCCCGCGTATCTCGCTAAAGGGGTGGAATTCGATGCGGTGCTTATCTATGACGCCTCCGCCCATGCCTACCGCCGCGAAAGCGAACGGAAGCTGTTCTACACGGCCTGTACGAGGGCGATGCACAAGCTGCAGCTCTACTCGGCAGGGACGTTGACCCCGTTCGTCACCGCGCTGGATCCGGCCGTTTATACCGTCATGACCGCGGAATAACAGTCTTCTCTCCGTCCCCGGGCGGGCCTGAGGAAGCCTGACCGGGCGGCTTATTTGAGCGCACGATTGCCTCTGTGATACAGTAAGAAGGGAGACGGAACTTTTCCACATTTTACTTACACAGGCGGTGTATGTTAACCATGCTCAGTACCCCTATTGGGCGTTTGCGCGTGATCGGTATCCTCGAGGGAATCTCTTTCCTCTTGCTGCTGTTTATCGCCATGCCGCTCAAGCACTTCGCGGACATCCCTCAGCCCGTAACGGTTGTCGGAGGCTTGCACGGACTCTTGTTCGTCCTTTTCCTGCTCGCAGTCACACACGTCACCTTCGTTCACCGCTGGTCGATTCTCAAAGTGCTGATCGCCATCCTGGCCTCCTTTCTGCCTTTCGGCACATTCGTGCTGGACGCCCGGTTAAAGAAGGACAACTGGTCCTGACACCCAAAAAAACGTACGTCAAAAAACCTGCCGGGCATCATTGCCCTGGCAGGTTTTTTTAGGATGCGGAACTTCCCTCCGGGGAATTCCGGCGATAATTGCCCGCAAGAAGAAGCAGGAATGAAAAGGCGACGATCGCCGCCGTCCAGCACCAGGCAAGCGTATAGTCGCCCGCATCGACTGCGGTGTAAATGGCCGTCGGAACCGTCTGGGTCCGGCCCGGAATGTTACCCGCGATCATGATCGTAGCCCCGAATTCGCCCAGCGCCCGGGCAAAACCGAGCACAAAAGCGGTCACAAGCGCCGGTCCGGCCAGAGGCAGCGTAACTCGGAACAACACTTGCCACTCGCCAGCTCCCATGGACCGGGCGGCTCCTTCCAGATCCCGGTCGATCGTCTGGAAGCCCGTTTTGGCCGATTGGTAGACAAGCGGAAAAGCGACGACCGTCGCCGCGATGACCCCCGCTCCCCACGAGAAGACGACCGGCTGATCCCACAGCCATTCGGCCAGACGGCCGATCCAGCTTCTTCGTCCGAAGGCGAGCAGAAGCAAAAAGCCGATCACCGTAGGAGGGAGGACCAGGGGCAGCATAAAGACCGTTTCCAGCAAAGTCCTTCCCCTGAACGGGCGTTTATGTACGAGCCGGGCGGCCGATACGCCGAACACGAAGGCGAGAACTCCCGACAGCAGCGCGATTTTCAGCGACAGCCAGACGGGAGAGAAGAACATGTCCATATTCACCGGTATGTTCAGGAACTTTTTAAGCCGAAGCCGTATTTTGTAAAAATGTCCCGCGCATCCGCTCCGGACAAATACTCATAAAACTTCCGGGCCTCGTCCGCCTGCTTCGTGCCCGAAACGATTCCCGCCGGATATTCGATCGGCGGACTTCCTGCCGCTTCTTTTGCCGTATACACCGTTCTCACCTTGCCCGAAGTCAGGGCATCCGTTTTGTAGACGAAACCCGCGTCGGCGTTTCCCGACTCCACATAGGCCAGTACCTGCCGGACATCCTTGGTCCACACGATTTTGGACTGCAGCTTATCCCAAATTCCCGCTCCGTTCAAAAATTGCTGCGTATAGCTGCCTGCCGGAACCGTTTTGGGCTCCCCGACCGCAACCTTCTTCACCGTTTCTTTCAAAAGATCTTCCGGACCGGAGACGGCCGCTTTCGCATCCTCCGGCACGATCAGGACCAGCTCGTTGGTCAGCAGAACGCCGGAATGGTTCTTATCGATGAGCTGCTTATCCAGCAGAGCCTTCATTTGCGGCACCCCCGCCGAAAGAAAAATGTCCACGGGAGCTCCCTGTTCGATCTGTTTCTGCAGAGTCCCTGAAGATCCGAAATTATAAAGCAGCTTAACGCCACCGTTCGCACTCTCGTAACGCCGGCCGATCTCCTCCAGCGCATCCTTCAGACTGGCCGCTGCGGAAACCGTAAGCTCCGCCCTCTTCCCATCCGCTTCCTTGCCTGCCTCCGGTTTACCGGCCGGAGTACCGGTTTGCCCGTTCGAGCATGCGGCCAGCCCCAGGAGCAGAACCCCCGCCGCAATCGCTTGCCCTATCCGCTTCCTAAACACAGCGGTCCCTCCATTTCTTCCGTCACTTAAAACATGCGTCGTTCGAACACGGAACTTCCGGCCCGCCGTACCGAAATACCGGCGGATCATCGCCTGCATCAGCAGGATTGCCCCGGCAGTCCTTTCGTCCCGTCTCTCCCGTTCCGGCCACTCTATTCCCACAAATAAGAGATAAATCCGGTTTTGACGTCTTTCTCAAACCCGTTCTTCTCGTAAAAACGAAGCGTCGCGTCCTCTTTGGAACTTGTCAAGAGCATCACTTTATAACAGTCCGACTCCCGGGCCAGATCCAGCGCCTTTTGCAAAATCAGACTGCCGTACCCTTTTTTGCGGTGATTCTCGCTGGTTACGACATTCTCAATCAACCCGAAAGGGCGTCCGCCGCGGGTCAGGTTACGGACGATGACCAGCACGCATACGGCAGCCAGTTTCCCCTCGTCTTCGACTACGACAAACTTCATGTGGGGATCATGGAACATCTCGTTCCACTGCTGATCCAATTTCTCGCCTGGAGGTATAACGGGGTCCTCCGTATTTAACTGCCGGTACAGCTCCAGAAGCTGGTCCAGCTCATCGTGCCGGATCAGCCGGATGGCCGCTTGTTCATTCATGGAGACACCTCTTTTTCTATACGTGTACGTTCGGACTATTTGCGGGGCTTCGCCCGGCTGGTCGGAATCGCTTCAAGCGGATTGTCCGGCCAGTAATGCTTCGGGTAACGCCCTTTGAGATCTTTTTTAACTTCGAAATAAGCTTCTTTCCAAAAACTTTCCAGATCGCGCGTAACCTGTACGGGCCGCTGTGCCGGTGAAAGCAGGTGCAGGGTCAAGGGCACTCGTCCGCCGCCGACGGCAGGCGTAGCCTGAAGCCCGAACATCTCTTGAAGACGGACGTACAGGGCCGGAGCTTCCGGCATGCTGTAATCGACCGGAATACGGGAGCCGCTCGGCACGGACAGATGCGTCGGCGCCTGCTCGTCAAGCAGCCTCCGCTGCTCCCACGTAAGCATGGCTTCCAGCACTGTGACGAGATTCAGACGCTGGAGGTCTCCCCGGTTTTTCATCCCGTACACATGCGGCCCCAGCCACTCTTCCAGAGAAGTGAGCAGAGCTTCGTCGGTAACATCCGGCCAACGGTCATCATGACGGGCCATAAAGCTCAGACGCTCGCGCAGCTGCCTCGCTGCCTTGCTCCAGACCAGCACTTCCAGCCCCTGGCTTCTGATCCCCTGAAGCAGGGCATCCCGCGTAAGCTCCGGGTCCGGAGCGGCAACGGTGATCTCCCGGAGGGTCAGCATGCCGAGCGATGTTTTTTTCCGGGCCCTTACGGCTTGGGCCTGCCGGTCCCAATTCACCGAAATGTCCTCGGCGATTTCATGGGCAAAATGCTCCTCAAGCTCGTCCAGCCGTACGGGAGCCGCCAAGTAAACGGTACTTTCCGCACCCTGGTCGTCCAGATCGGCGCAGACCAGCCAAGGCTCCGCCGAGAGGCGCTGCATATCGGGCAGCGCGGCTCCTCTGCCGCTGCTGAGGGTAAACCGCCCCGGCGAACGCTGTCCGGCAACGCGGTCGGGGAAGGCAAACGCGAGCAGCAGGCCTGTCCGTTCCGTACCGCCGGATTCGCCCTCCGGAACGCCCAGCTCGCGCTTCCAGCGGGCCGCTTCCGCTCCGAGACGGCGCAGCACGGAAACATCCGCGCCTGCCTGCCCGCTCGCGGCCGCGAAGACTTCCGGCTCCGCAGCGGGACCGCCTGCGGCGTCCTGCGGCGTCCGCTTCGCCCCGCGGCCCGCGCCGCAATAGGCCCGCAGAGCTTCGACGCGCAGCCGCAGGTCCGCATCCCGGGCCGACGGCGTGCCGCGGAGAATGTCCCGCTCGCCGAGCAGCGCCGCCAGCTCGCAGGCAAGCCCTCCCGCGCCCAGCGGAAGCGCCTGCAGCGCCATGTGCGCGAGCCGCGGGTGCAGGCCCAGCTCCGCCATCCTGCGGCCGTGAGCGGTGACGGCGCCCGCTTCGTCCAGCGCCCCGAGCCTGCGGAGCAGGCCGCACGCCTGCGCGTAAGCGGCCGCCGGAGGCGCGTCGAGCCAGGCCAGCTCGTCCGGCCGGGCCCCCCATACGGCGAGATCGAGCGCCAGCGGCGCCAGATCCGCCTCCGCGATTTCAGGCCGCCCGGCGGGTGCGAGGCGCCTCTCCTCCTGCTCCGTCCACAGCCGAAAGCAGACGCCCGGCGCAAGGCGACCCGCGCGGCCGCGCCGCTGATCGGCGGAAGCGCGCGAAACCGCGGCCGTCTCCAGGCGGCTCATGCCGGTGCGCGGCGAAAAGCGCGCAACGCGCGCGAGTCCGCTGTCGATGACGATGCGCACGCCTTCGACGGTCAAGCTTGTCTCGGCGATCGTCGTCGCCAGCACGATTTTGCGCCTTCCCTGCGGGTCCGGCGCAATTGCGCGATCCTGCTGCTCCGGCGTCAGACTGCCGTACAGCGGCGCAACGAGAGCCTGCCCGGAAGGCAGGCGGGCGGCGAGTTCTTTTTCCGTGCGCCTTATTTCGGGCGCCCCCGGCAAGAACACGAGCAGATCCCCTTCCGCCTCGTGCCAGGCCTGCAGAACCGTTTCCAGGACGGCCGCCGCCACGGACCCTTTAACGGGTTCCCGCCTGTAACGGGTTTCGACCGGATACATTCTGCCCTCGCTCGTGACGACGGGGGCTCCGTTCATTAGCGCCGCCACGCCGTCGGCTTCCAAAGTCGCGGACATAACCAGCAGCTTCAGGTCTTCCCGCAGCAGAGACTGCGATTGCAGGCAGAGAGCGAGGCCCACGTCCGCCGCCAGATTCCGCTCGTGAAACTCGTCGAACAGCACGATTCCCGCTCCATCGAGAGTAGGATCGCGCTGGAGCATGCGGGTAAGAACCCCTTCCGTAATGACCTCGATCCTTGTCTTCGGCCCGACCTTCGTGTCCGAGCGCATCCGGTAACCGACCGTTTCGCCCGTTTTCTCTCCCAGCAGGGATGCCATGTAAGCTGCGGCAGCTCTTGCCGCAATCCGCCTCGGCTCCAGCATAAGGATGCGTTTGCCGTCCAGCCAGGATTCCTGAAGGAGAGCAAGCGGCACACGCGTCGTTTTGCCCGCGCCTGGCGGAGCGATAAGGACCGCGTTCCGCTCCCGCCTCAGCACGTCCAGCAATTCCGGGAGCACTGCCTCCACCGGTACGTTCATATCTGTATCCCCCGTTTAATCGTTAACAGTTAACGCTTGTCTCACTTTATGTAAAGGTGATTCCGTTAATTGTCTTTATCTTTATCTCGCATTCGGGCCCCGGCCCTGCCGGTTTTCCGCCGATTCCGCCGTAAGCTCGTATTCCTAAAAACGGCAGCCAGCAGTCACGGCGTTTACTTTTGCGACCAGAATCTTCATTAAACCGGATGCCGATCGTCATGAACCCGCTTCTTAAAGAAGCAGACGGCGCCCGAAATATCTCCGGCTCGCCTGATTTTGCAGCAAGCGGAAGCCGGGGATTAATAAATTGTCCGCACCAAGAGAAGCTCCCGCCTGGCGGTGCCCGGCGTCACATGACGGTGGCCAACCACCTGCGCCGAATCGTTTTTTTGAAAAACAAGAAAGAACAGTTCCGCCCGCGTTCCGGTATCATTTCCCAGTCTCGTATCACAGACGAATCCTGCAAAATCACGGATAAAGCGGGTAGAATCCTTCACAGCGAAAACCGGAAGTTCTTTTCACAGCATAAACCAATTGACCGCTTCCCGTCCATTCACCCCTCCGTGCAAAAAAAGAGGACGATTATTTCGTCCCCTTCAGTGTTCTCCCTGTACGCGTACCGCCTGCTTCCCTATTCCTCGACCTGAGGTTCCACAATAACCGTAAAAACGGCTTCGGTACGGTCGTCGCGGCTGTTTGCGATCTCGATAATGAAAACATCTATGCCCGTAAAATTCCGACCGGGATTGTACGTCCAGATCCCGTCTGCGCTAACCGTGGAATTTCCGTGTTTGGCCGGATTTTTTAAGAAATACGTCAACGGCAGTCCCAGCCTGCTCAAGGCTCGGACCCTGCCCTGAACTGGCGTATTCATCGAAGTCGTCCGGGTTTCGCCGCGCGCCGTCAGCGTATCGGGCACGGGCTCGCCGTTTCCGCCCTCGTCATCCTTCCTTTCGACCGTAATCGTAACCAGTGCGACGGAAACGCCTCCTCTGCCGTCACGGATAAGGACCGTAAACCGGTCGCTCCCCGTAAAGCCCGGGTCCGGCAGGTAAATAAACCTGCCTCCGGTCCCGACGCTGACTTTTCCCGATTCCGGCGGCAGCAGAAGCTCGAACCGCAGCGGATCGTTATCGGGATCGACCGCCTGCAGCTGCCCGTCGAGCGGAGTGTCCGCAAAGGTGGCGAAATACTGATCCGATACCGCGGGAGCGCGGTTGGACGGAAGAGTTCCCGCGGGGTTAACGGTAATCCGCACGGCCGCGAGTGTTTTTTCACCGGTGCGCAGGCTTGTGACGACTACTGTAAACACATCCGTTCCCGTGAAGCCCTCAAACGGCGTATACGTAAACGTTCCGTCCGGACGGATCACAACCGTCCCGTTGGAAGGAGCCCCCAGCAGTTCAAAGAGGAGTTGACCGCCTTCCGGATCGGCGGCTGGAATCCGTCCGGTTACCGGCTCCCCTTCACGGGTACCGAGTTCAATATTTCCGGCTACCGGCTGTTCGTTGACGGGCAGCACCGTTACCGACACTTCCAGAACGGTAAACGCCCCGTAAGTATCCGTAACCTCCACTTCAAAACCATCATTCCCCGCGAATCCCGAATAGGGTGTATAGCGGAAGCCTCCGTCCAAATCAAGCTCCACCGTCCCGTGCGCGGGCGGCTTTGCGACCCTAAAGCCGATGGAGTCCGCATCCGGATCGGCGGCGGTCAGCTTTCCGTAAACCGTCGTATCCTCCGGTGTCGAATAGGAAGCATCTTCGGCAACCGGCGGTAAATTCGCGAATGCGGTAGTTACGATGACCGACGCGATGCTGACGGCTCCATCCGCATCCGTTACACGGACCGTGAAAGAATCGGTTCCGACGAAGTTCCGGTTAGGCGTATACGTGTACGTGCCGTCCGCACCGATCGATGCCGTCCCGTTCACCGGCAGGGAATTCAGGTCGTAAAAGAGTGCCCGCCCTTCCGGATCGGCCGCCGCTACCATCCCGGATACCGGCGTATTCCTTGTCGTGGAGCTTTGAGCATCCTGGACCACCGGAGCCTGATTTGCAGGCAGGACGACGACACGGACTAAAACCGTCTGCAGGGTGCCCGATTCCGTAAGGACGAACGAATCGCTGCCCGTGAACCCCGGGTTCGGCACATACGTGAAGCTTCCGCCGGGATTTACCGATACCGTACCGTTCGGCGGGGGCGTGCTCACCTGATAGACCGCCGAAACTTCCGGGACGAGCGGGACCGTGCCGGTAACCGGCGTATTTTGCAGCGTCGTTAGAGTCGTTTCGCTCGCGGAGCCCACAAAAACCGGCGACACCTCGACGGTAATCGTCGCTGTCCCAGAAGCGCCCGACTCGTCTGTGACTCTTACACGGAAAAAATCAGTTCCGATAAAATTCGGATTCGGCGTATACGTGTACGTGTTTCCGGGACCTACAGCCGCCGTACCGCTGACGGGCGGTGTGTCCAGCGCGTAAGTGAGAACATCGCTGTCGATGTCGGCCGCATCGATTGTTCCGCTGACAGACCGGTTTATAAACGTGGATTCCGACACGTCGATCACCTGCGGCGGATCGTTGACGGGCAGCACTGTCACCGTGACGTCCGAAACGAACCCGGCTCCATGATTATCGCTCACGAGGACGGTAAAACCGTCGGTCCCGTTAAAATCCGGATCGGGGGTATAGATGAAGCTTCCGTCCGCGTTCAAAATCACCTTACCGTTCCCTGGCGCCGTATTGACGGTGTATACAAGCGGATCGCCTTCCGGATCATACGCCGGAATCGTGCCGGATACGGGCGTATCCTCTTGGGTAGCAAGGGCCAGCGGAGCCGCGAAAGGAGGATCGTTAACGGGCGTCACCGTGACGTTTACGATTGCCGATGTGATTCCCCCCTGACCGTCCGAAGCCGTCACTACAAAAAAGTCCGTGCCGTTAAAATTAAGATTCGGCGTATACGTGTACGATCCGTCGGCATTTACCACTGCTGTTCCGTTGGCAGCCTGTGCTGCAAGAGCATATACGACGGGATCGCCATCCGGATCGGCTGCCGTAATCTGGCCGTTCAGAACGGTATCTTCCGCGGTCGCCTCACTAAGCGTACCGAGAATGGGCGCATCGTTGACCGGAACGACCGTTACGGTTACGACCGCGCTGTCCGTTCCTCCGGCGCCGTCACTTACGGTTACGGTAAAACTGTCGATCCCGTTGAAGTTCGGATTCGGCGTGTAGCTGAATGCGCCGGCCGCCGTCACCGAAGCGATTCCGTTGGAAGCTTGCTGCGCCAGCGCAAACGACAGCGTGTCGCCGTCGGCATCCGATGCGGCTACGGTGCCGTTAAGCGGCGTATCTTCGAATGTGGCCGTATAAAGATCTTCCGCGACGGGCGGATCGTTTTGCGGAGTAACGACAATTAGTACCTGCACTTCGGCCGTGCCGCCCTGACCGTCGGCGATAACGGCCGTAAAACTGTCCGTCCCATGGTAATCGGGATTGGGCGTATAGATGTAAGATCCGTCCGCATCGAGCAACACCGATCCGTTCACCGGAGGCGTGCCCAGTGTGAAAGTCAGCGTGTCGCCGTCGGCGTCAAAGGCCGCAATCTGCCCCGATACCGGCGTATCTTCCGCCGTGTAATCCGTCTGCCCGGGCGCAGCGGGCGCGTCGTTGACCGGAGTCACCGTTATCGTAACGTTGGAAATCGCCGAGCCTCCCCGTCCGTCGTCCACTACGACCGTAAAAGAATCAGTCCCGTTGAAATCCGTCCCCGGCGTATACACAAAACTTCCGTCCGCCGAGACCGCCGCCGTTCCCCGGCTCGGAAATGTGCCGAGCAGGAACGTCAGCTCATCCCCGTCCGCATCCGTGGCCGTTACCGCGCCGGCAAGCGGTGTATCCTCGGGCGTACTCAGCGCCAGATCCGCCGTCACCGGCGCGTCGTTCACCGGCGTGACCGTCACCGTTACGGCTGCCGTTGCCGTGCCGCCATTTCCGTCGCTCACCGTCACCGTAAAGCTGTCGGTGCCGTTAAAGTCCGGATTCGGCGTGTACGTATACGTCCCGCCTGCCGTCACCACCGCCGTGCCGTTTACCGGCTGCGTTCCCAGCGCGTACGTCAGCGCGTCGCCGTCCGCGTCCGCGGCCGTGATCTGCCCCGTCACCGGCGTGTCTTCCGGCGTCACGTCGCTTACATCTGCGGCTACCGGCGTATCGTTAACCGGCGTCACCGTCACCGTCACGTGCGACACCGCCGTCCCGCCGCTGCCGTCGCTCACCGTCACGCTGAAGCTGTCCGTGCCGTTGAAATCGGCCGCCGGCGTGTACGTGAACGTCCCGTCCGCGTTCAGCAGCACGCTGCCGTGTCCGGGCCCTGCCGCCAGCACGTACGTCAGTGCGTCCCCGTCCGCGTCCGTGGCCGTCACCTGCCCCGCCGCCGGCGTATCCTCTGCCGTCGTCAGCGCCACGTCGGCCGTTACCGGCGGATCGTTCACCGGCGCCACGTTGACCGTGACCGCCGCGGTCGCAGTCCCGCCGCTGCCGTCACTCACTGTCACGGTAAAGCCGTCCGTGCCGTTGAAGTCCGGGTTCGGCGTGTACGTGTACGTGCCGTCCGCCGCCACCACGGCCGTTCCGTTTGCCGGAGGCGTTCCCAGCGCAAACGTCAGCGCGTCGCCGTCCACGTCCGCGGCCGTGACCTGCCCCGTCACCGGCGTATCCTCCGCCGTGTAATCGGTCTGCCCGGCCGCCACCGGCGGATCGTTCACCGGCGTCACCGTCACGGTGACGTGCGAGATGGCGAACCCTCCGGCCCCGTCGTTCACGACGACCGTGAAGCTGTCGAGCCCGTTAAAGTCCGGCGCCGGCGTATAGGTGAAGATGCCGTCGGCCGCCACCGCCGCCGTTCCGTGGGACGGCGGCGTGCCGAGCACGTACGTCATCGCGTCGCCGTCCGCATCCGTGGCGGTTACCGCGCCGGCAAGCGGCGTATCCTCCGGCGTACTCAGCGCCAGATCCGCCGTCACCGGCGCGTCGTTGACCGGCGTCACTGTGATCGTGACGGTTGCCGTGTCCGTGCCGCCGCTGCCGTCGCTCACCGTCACGGTGAAGCTGTCGGTGCCGTTAAAGTCGGGGTTCGGCGTGTATGTGTACGCGCCGGCCGCGGTCACGACCGCCGTGCCGTTTACCGGCGGCGTTCCCAGCGCGAACGTCAGCGCGTCGCCATCTACATCCGCCGCCTGCACCTGGCCGCTTACGGGCGTGTCTTCCGGCGTCACGTCACTAACATCGGCCGCCACCGGCGGATCGTTTACCGGCGTGACCGTCACCGTTACGTTCGCCACCGCCGTGCCGCCGTTGCCGTCGTCAACCCCAACCGTAAACGAATCCGTTCCGTTGAAATCCGGAATCGGCGTATACGTAAACGTGCCGTCCGCGTTCAGAACAACACTGCCGTTCGTCGGCTGTGTCCGGAGTGTAAACGTCAACGCGTCTCCATCCGCATCCGCAGCCGTAATCTGACCGGCCGCAGCCGTATCCTCGGGCGTTGTCAGCGCCAAATCGGACGTTACCGGCACATCGTTCACCGGCGCCACGTTCACTGTGACCGTCGCCGTTGCCGTTCCGCCGCTGCCGTCACTCACCGTCACGGTGAACGTGTCGATTCCGTTAAAGTCGGGATCCGGCGTATACGTGTAGGTGCCGTCCGCCGTCACGACTGCCGTACCGTTCACCGGAAGCGTGCCCAGCGCATAGCTCAGCGCATCGCCGTCCACATCCGAAGCTATGAGCTGGCATGTTACGGGTGTATCCTCCGTCGTGAAGCATTGCTCGTCGCCGACGACCGGCGGATCGTTAACCGGCGTGACGACGACCGTCACATTTGAAATGGCGAAACCGCCGTTTCCGTCGCTGACAACAATCGTGAAGCTGTCCGTACCGTTAAAATCCCGCGCGGGTACGTACGTAAACGTCCCGTCAGGCGCAACTGCCGCAGCCCCTCTTCCCGGACCCGTGCCGAGCACGAACGTCAGCGCATCCCCGTCCGCATCCGTGGCCGTCACCGCGCCGGCAAGCGGTGTATCCTCGGGCGTCGTCAGCGCCAGATCCGCCGTCACCGGCGCGTCGTTCACCGGCGTGACCGTCACCGTTACGGCTGCCGTCGCCGTGCCGCCGTTTCCGTCGCTTACCGTCACCGTAAAGTTGTCGGTGCCGTTAAAGTCCGGATTCGGCGTGTACGTATACGTCCCGCCTGCCGTCACCACGGCCGTTCCGTTCACCGGCGGAGTCCCCAGCGCGTACGTCAGCGCGTCGCCGTCCGCGTCCGCGGCCGTGATCTGCCCCGTCACCGGCGTGTCTTCCGGCGTTACGTCGCTTGCATCGGCGACCACCGGCGCGTCGTTAACCGGCGTCACCGTTACCGTCACGTGCGACACCGCCGTCCCGCCGCTGCCGTCGCTCACCGTCACGCTGAAGCTGTCCGTGCCGTTGAAATCGGCCGCCGGCGTGTACGTGAACGTCCCGTCCGCGTTCAGCAGCACGCTGCCGTGTCCGGGCCCCGCCGCCAGCACGTACGTCAGCGCGTCGCCGTCCGCGTCCGTGGCCGTCACCTGCCCCGCCGCCGGCGTATCCTCCGCCGTCGTCAGCGCCACGTCGGCCGTTACCGGCGGATCGTTCACCGGCGCCACGTTGACCGTGACCGCCGCGGTCGCGGTCCCGCCGCTGCCGTCGCTCACCGTCACGGTAAAGCCGTCCGTGCCGTTGAAGTCCGGGTTCGGCGTGTACGTGTACGTGCCGTCCGCCGCCACCACGGCCGTTCCGTTTGCCGGAGGCGTTCCCAGCGCAAACGTCAGCGCGTCGCCGTCCACGTCCGCGGCCGTGACCTGCCCCGTCACCGGCGTATCCTCCGCCGTGTAATCGGTCTGCCCGGCCGCCACCGGCGGATCGTTCACCGGCGTCACCGTGACGGTGACGTGCGAGATGGCGAACCCTCCGGCCCCGTCGTTCACGACGACCGTGAAGCTGTCGAGCCCGTTAAAGTCCGGCGCCGGCGTATAGGTGAAGATGCCGTCGGCCGCCACCGCCGCCGTTCCGTGGGACGGCGGCGTGCCGAGCACGTACGTCAGCGCGTCGCCGTCCGCATCCGCGGCGGTTACCGCACCGGCAAGCGGCGTATCCTCCGGCGTACTCAGCGCCAGATCCGCCGTCACCGGCGCGTCGTTGACCGGCGTCACTGTGATCGTGACGGTTGCCGTGTCCGTGCCGCCGCTGCCGTCGCTCACCGTCACGGTGAAGCTGTCGGTGCCGTTAAAGTCGGGGTTCGGCGTGTATGTGTACGCGCCGGCCGCGGTCACGACCGCCGTGCCGTTTACCGGCGGCGTTCCCAGCGCGAACGTCAGTGCGTCGCCGTCCACATCCGCCGCCTGCACCTGGCCGCTTACGGGCGTGTCTTCCGGCGTCACGTCACTAACATCGGCCGCCACCGGGGGATCGTTTACCGGCGTTACCGTCACCGTTACGTTAGCCACCGCCGTGCCGCCGTTGCCGTCGTCAACCCCAACCGTAAACGAATCCGTTCCGTTGAAATCCGGAATCGGCGTATACGTAAAGGCCCCGTCTGCTGCAACCACTGCGGTACCGTACACGGGAGCCGTAAGCAGTGTAAACGTCAGGGCATCATTGTCTCCGTCGACCGCTGTCAAGGTACCTGTAACGGCTGTATCCTCCGGAACGGTGACGGAGGCGTTGGACAGAACCGGCGCATCGTTCACCGGCAGGACCGTCACGGTTACCACAGACGTATCCGTTCCACCGTTGCCGTCATCGACGAGGATCGCAAAACTGTCAGTGCCGTTGAAATCGGCGTTCGGCGTATACGTGAAGGTGCCGTCGTCCCCCACAGCCGCCGTCCCGTTCAAAGGAGCTGTACTTAACGAATAGGCCAGCGTGTCGCCGTCCGCGTCCCGAGCGGTTATTTTCCCGCTGTACGCAATGTCTTCGGGGGTCGCCACCTGCAAATCAGCAGCCTCGGGAGCGTCATTGACAGGCGTCACCGTCACGGTGACAAGTGAATAATCGATCTGCCCGCCCGGACTCGAAGTTACCCGGACCGTAAACGAATCTGTTCCGTTAAAATCGGGATTCAGCGTATAGGTGAACGCTCCGTCAGGACTTACTGAAGCACTGCCATTGCCGGGAACTCCCTCCAGGCTGAAAACCAGTGTGTTACCCGGAGGCGGATTTCCCGTGACCGCTCCGCTGAAAGTCGTATCCTCGGGCGTCGTAACGGAGGCATCATTGCCTAATTCGGGATTGAGCGTAGGGATAACCGTTACCGCAACCCGGGCCGTATCCGTGCCGCCGTTTCCGTCGCTCACTTGGACGACGAAGGTGTCCGCTCCGCTGAATCCGGGGTTCGGCGTGTAGGTGAAGGAACCGCCCGCTCCGATGACGACCGAACCGTTCGCCGGTGGAGTTGACGTGATGTAGGAGAGCGTATCTCCATCCACATCAGTCGCCACGATCCGGCCGGTCACGGAAGAATCCTGCGGTACCGAAACGGACGTATTTTCCGCAGCAGGCGGGTCGTTGACAGGCAAAACCGTCAGGTTGAGGACAGAAATCCCCGAACCTCCGTTGCCGTCGTCGATCCGTACGGCCACCGTATCCGTGCCGTTGAAATTCAAACCGGGCGTATAAGAGAACGTACCATCCGGATTGACCGTAAAAACGCCGTTTTCCGGCGAAACGATTACCGTATACGTAAGCGGGTCGCCGTCCGGGTCAACCGCCCCGATAAGTCCGAAGAGTACCGTGTCTTCAGGTGTGGTCAAATTTTGCGGCGGAGCAAAAGGCGGATCGTTCACCGGTGTGACCTCTACCGTCACTACAGCGGTGTCCGTTCCTCCGCCGCCGTCGCTGACGAGGACCGTAAAGCTGTCGGTGCCGTTGAAATCGGGTGCGGGCGTATACGTGTAGGAACCGTCCGTTCCCACGACTGCCGTTCCGTTCGCCGGAGGGGTCGCAAGGCTGTATGTCAACGGGTCTCCGTCCGGATCGGCGGCGGTAATTTGACCGTTGGTCGGCGTGTCCTCCGCCGTGCGGTCCGACACATCGTTCGCGACGGGCGGATCGTTCACCGGCGTCACCGTAACGGTCACATTGGAGATCGCCGACCCGCCGCTTCCGTCGTTGACCACAACCGTGAAACTGTCCAAACCGTTAAAATCGGGTGCCGGTGTATACGTAAACGTTCCGTCCTGCAGAACGGCGGCGGTTCCGTTCGTCGGAACGGTTCCGAGCAGAAAGGTAAGGGAATCTCCGTCCGCATCCGTTGCGGTTACCGTTCCGGCAAGCGGCGTATCTTCCGATGTCGTCAAAGCCAGATCCGCCGTGACGGGTGCATCGTTGACGGGTGTCACCGTGACGGTAACGGCCGCTTCCGCCATTCCCCCGTTGCCGTCGCTGACAATGACTGTAAACGTGTCCGTACCGTTATAATCCGCTGCGGGCGTGTACGTAAAGGCACCCGCCGGCGTAACCGCCGCCGTTCCGTTAGCGGGCTGCGTGCCCAGCGTGAACGTTAGAGAGTCTCCGTCCGCATCCGTGGCCGTCACCTGACCGCTCACCGGAGTGTCTTCCGGCGTAACCAGCGCGATTTCCTCCGCTGCGGGCGGATCGTTCACCGGGGTGACCGTGACTGTGACGCCGGAGATGGCGGTTCCTCCGTTGCCGTCGCTTACCTGCACGGCGAACGTATCGGTTCCGTTAAAATCGGGAAACGGCGTATACACAAACGTTCCGTCCGCATTCACAACCGCGGTTCCGTTAGAAGGAGGAGCCGCCAGCGCGAAGGTTAACGCATCTCCGTCCACGTCCGTTGCCGTAACAGTTCCGCTTGCAGGGGTATCTTCCGGTGTCGTCAGAGCCACGTCCGTCGTAACGGGCGCGTCGTTCACCGGAGCCACTTGAACCGTAACCTGCGCTTCGGCGGTTCCACCGCTTCCGTCGCTGACCAGTACCGTAAAGCTGTCCGTCCCGTTAAAATTAAGCGCCGGCGTATAGGTATAGACGCCGTCCGCCCCCACAGACGCCGTCCCGTTCAGGGGGGGTGCCCCCAAAGCGAACGTCAGCGTATCCCCGTCCGCATCAGTCGCTCCGACCCGTCCTTGGACAGGGGTGTCCTCCAGGGTGAAAACAGCTTCATTAAGCGCAACCGGAGGATCGTTTACGGGCGTGACCGTAACCGTCACGTTCGAAATGGCCGAGCCGCCGTTCCCGTCGTTGACGACAACGGTGAAGCTGTCCGTCCCGTTAAAATCCGGGGCGGGAATATAGGTGAACGTTCCGTCGGCCGCAACCGTTACGCTGCCGTTTACCGGACCCGTGCCCAGTATAAATTGGAGTGCGTCTCCATCCGCATCCGCAGCCGATACCGCTCCCGCAAGCGGGGTATCTTCGGCAGTGGTCAGATTCAGATCCGCCGTCACGGGCGCATCGTTCACCGGCGTGACGGTAATCGTAACGACAGCGGTGTCCGTTCCGCCGTTTCCGTCGCTGACGGTCACGGTAAAGCTGTCGGTTCCGTTAAAATCCGGATTCGGCGTATACGTAAACGTTCCGGCTGCGGTGATGACCGCCGTTCCGTTAGCCGGCTGGGTCCCGATGGCAAACGTAAGCGGATCGCCATCCGCATCCACAGCCGTAACCTGGCCCGTTACAGGTATATCTTCGGGAGTGACATCCGCAAAATCATCCGCAACGGGAGGATCGTTCACGGGCGTAACCGTCACCGTCACGCTTGACAATGCCCTCCCGCCGTTTCCGTCGCTGACGCCGACTACAAAAGAATCGGTCCCGTTAAAGTCCGGTCCGGGAGCGTAAACGAACGTTCCATCCATATTGAGCGTAACTGTTCCATGCCCTGGAGAAGCCTCTACGGTGAAGGCGAGTACATCCCCGTCCGCATCCGCCGCGACGACCGCCCCGCTGACCGGGGTATCTTCCGGCGTCGTCAGCGTCACATCGGAGGTGACAGGCGGATCGTTGACCGGTTCCACCACGACCGTAACCGTCGCCGTCGCCGTACCGCCGCTGCCGTCACTCACGGTCACCGTGAAGCTGTCCGTGCCGTTAAAATCCGGGGCCGGCGTATAGGTGTAAGTGCCGTCGGCCGATATTACGGCGGTTCCGTTAGCCGGAGGCGTACCCAGCGCATACGTCAGCGCGTCTCCGTCCACATCCGCCGCAGTCACTTGACCGCTGACAGGCGTGTCTTCCAGGGTGACATCCGACCTGTCCGAGGCGGCAGGCGGATCGTTCACGGGTGTGACCGTCACGGTCACGTTGGAAATCGCCGATCCTCCCCTCCCGTCGCTGACGACGACCGTGAAGCTGTCCGTGCCGCTAAAATCGGGGTCCGGCGTGTACGTGTAGGTCCCGTCGGGGAGAAGCGATACCGTTCCGTGAGTGGGCAGCGTTCCGAGCACATAGCTCAGGGCGTCGCCGTCCGCATCCGCTGCGGTTACGGCACCGCTCAGGGGAGTGTCCTCCGGTGTGGTCACCGCCGCATCCGCCGTTACCGGGGAATCGTTGACCGGTGACACAATAATGGTGACGACAGCTTCCGCGGTCCCTCCGCTCCCGTCGCTTACAACCACCGTAAAACTGTCCGTTCCGTTAAAATTTAACGCAGGCGTGTAGGTGTAAGACCCGTCCGCCGCCACGGTTGCCGTCCCGTTGACGGGACCCGTTCCCAAAGCGAAAGTCAAGGGATCTCCATCCGCATCCTCAGCCGTGACCTGACCGCTTACCGCCGTATCCTCGGGCGTTGTCAGCGTCAGCGATTCGGGTACGGGAGGATCGTTGACCGGCGTCACCGCAACGGTCACCTTGGACACGGCCGAACCGCCGGCGCTGTCGCTTACTTCAACGACAAACGAATCGCTGCCGTTGAAATCCGGTGCCGGAACATAAGTGAATGTTCCGTCGGAATTTAAAGTGACGGCTCCGTTAGAGGCGGGTGCTTTTAACGTATAGGTTAACGTATCACCGTCGGCATCCGCAGCCGTAACGGCACCGCTTACCGGTGTATCTTCCGCAGTGGTCAGCGCGGAATCCGAGGCGGCGGGAGGGTCGTTGACCGGCGTCACCGTAACCGTTACCGCAGCCGAGTCGGTTCCTCCGCTGCCGTCGCTGACGGTAACGGTGAACGAATCCGGCCCGTTATAATCGGGCGCAGGGGTGTACGTATAGCTCCCGTCGGGACTTACGACAGCCGTGCCGTTAACGGGCGGAGTGCCGAGAGCGAAGGTCAGCGCGTCTCCGTCCGCATCCGATGCGAGGACCCGGCCCGATACGGGCGTATCCTCCGGCGTAACGACGCTCACGTCCTGCGCCGCAGGCGGGTCGTTGACCGGCGTTACCGTGACGACGATATGAGAAATCGCCGAACCGCCTTTGCCGTCGCTAACGACCACATTGAAGCTGTCCGTTCCGTTGAAATCAGGAGTCGGCGTATAGGTCACAATCCCGCCGTTCCCCAGTACTGCCGTACCGTGGGTCGGCAGTGTCCCGAGCACATAGGTCAGCGCATCTCCGTCGGCATCCGATGCGGTTACAGTGCCCGTTACCGGTGTATCCTCCGCCGTCACCAAAACGAGATCGGACGTGACGGGAGCGTCGTTGACGGGCGTGACGGTGACCTGCACAGAAGCAGCCGCCGTGCCTCCGCTGCCGTCAGTGACGACAACCGTGAAGCTGTCCGTGCCGTTGAAGTTCGCAAGAGGCGTATACGTATAGCTTCCGTCCGCCGCCAGTACAACCGTGCCGTGAAGCGGCGCGATGCCGAGCGTGTAAGTCAGCGCGTCTCCGTCCACATCGCTTGCGGTTATTTTGCCGCTCACCGGAGTATCTTCCGGCGTGACGACACTTCCTCCGGCGGCGACAGGCCGGTCGTTAACGGGCGTCACGACAATCGTGACGTTGGCGACGGCCGTGCCGCCTTTCCCGTCGCTTACCCGGACGGCAAAAGAGTCCGTGCCGTTAAAGTTAAGGCCCGGCGTATAAACGAACGTCCCGTTTGCGTTAAGCGTGACGCTTCCGTGCGTAACGGGAGCGGCCAGCGTATACGTCAGGCTGTCCCCGTCCACATCCGTCGCGGGTACGGCTCCGCTGACAGGCGTGTCTTCTGCCGTCGTCAAATTCACATTGGCGGCGACGGGAGCGTCATTTACCGGCGTAACCGTAATGGTTACGGAACCCGCAGCGGTTCCTCCATTCCCGTCGCTGACCGAATAAACGAAACTATCCTGTCCGTTGTAGTTAAGGTTGGGCGTATACGTGAACACCCCTGTCGGGCCGAATACAATCGTCCCGTTAGCGGGAGGAGCGGCCAGACTGAAGGTCAGCGTATCGCCGTCCGCATCGGCTGCCGTCACTTTTCCGCTCAGAGACGTGTCTTCCAGCGTAACAAGCGACAGATTCTGGGCGACCGGCGGATCGTTCACCGGCGTGACCCGGATAGTGACGAGCGAGTTTGCCGTCCCTCCGCTGCCGTCGCTGACGGTGACGGAGAAAGAGTCCGTGCCGTTGAAATTCGGATTCGGCACGTAAGTAAAAGTCCCGTTCGCGTTAAGCGTAACGGTTCCGTGTGCGGGCGGACTCCCGACCGTATAAGCCAAAGCGGCGGATTCGGGGTCCGCTGCCGGAATTTGCCCCGTAAACGATGTATCCTCGGGAATTGTTCCCGATACATCCGAAGCGGTCGGCGGGTAATTCCCGGCGGCTACAGTCACGACTGATGAAGCCGCCGTGCCATTGAAAACCGTTCCCCCGCTTACGCTCTGGAACTGGTACGTGACTGTCGCCTGATCGGCGAACTGCGGCGGATCGGTAGGCCGCGTTATGACCCGGCTTTGAAATTGGACCACGATCGTCTGGCTGTTCGCCAAGTTTCCGAGGGAGATGCCCGTGTAAGGATTCGCCGCGACTTGAGCCGTTCCGTTAACGGTCACGCTGCCCGTTACGAATGTGGTACCCGCAGGCTGCAGGTCTTTGAGCGTAAGCGTGTTGGCCGTAGCATTGCCGGAGTTCGTTATCGTAATTTTGTATGTGATTACTTCATTAATGTAAGCGGTCGTTTTACTTGCTTCCTTCGTTACGCTGATGACCGGCGCGTTGATGTTCACCTGAAGAGCCAGCGCATTGATCAGATAGACGTCGCCTGAAGTCGTTCCACGGATATTGGCGGACGTCTGGGAATTGACGAGTTTGGACGATACATCCACATTCGTGATGTCCCACCCCTGGCGGCCTCCGGATATGACGGAACCGGTAGGATGATTACGGTCTCCGAACGTTCCTGTCGTATCGAGCAGGCCGCCGTCGTTGTTAATCTGCGAGCAAAAAAAGTTGCTTACGGGATTGTTCGGCCCATAAATCGGCGTAAGATCGGCGGCTGTCGGCCCGAACTGCATCTGATCGCCCGTAAGCGGAGAATCCCCTTCCTGGGCGCTGACGAGAAGCCTCCCGCTGAGCGGGCCGCTCGTCGGGGTCGAAAAGCCGCTTACGACAGCCGAGGTCGTGCTTGAAGGTGTGTCCACCATCTCATTGCCTACGAAAACGGTCATGTTGCGCGAAGGCAGCGTCGCATTCTGATAAATGACGGCCAGCGTCCAGCCCGCATGATTGGTGCTGTTCTCGCTGTCACCCTGCGTACCCGGAACCCTGCCAACCGTATAGGTACCGCCTCCGCCGGACTGGACAAGACTCGTCACATTGGCCGACCTGACATAAAAATACCTCGTCGTATTCACGCTGGCCGTAGCCGTATCCGGCGTAACCGTAAAAACGCCGGCGTTGTTCGTGAGCGACACCGTATTGTTCAAGACGCCGGTAACATTTTCCCCGCCCAGGTTATAGCTCCCTCCCCAGATCAGTTCTGCATACAAGACGGTGCTCTGGGCGGGCAGGACGAGAATGGCCGAAGAAGAATTCAGCCGGTAATCGGACGTCGTTCCGAGCGGGTAAGTTCCGTCCCGCAAACTCGTGTTGACTGTCGTGAACGTTCCGATGGAGTGAGCCGTTCCCGGCGCGTTGGTATTGTTCGCTTTGCTGAGGCCGAGCGTATTGCCCGTAAACGTGATGGCCCCGTTGGTCGTCACCGAGTATCTGTTTATAAAAGGCAACCCGTATCCCTCCTTTCCGCTATAGATAGCTTATGCTGCGCCGGGCGGCGATTTGCTTCGACAAAGCTCGACCACTGGAAAAAAATAAAAAAAACGCCGAGCGGAACCATCCGCAAGACGCTTTTTTACAGCTCTATTCAGTGCTTGTAGGGCATGCTTGTAGGGCATGCTTTGATTGCACGGGTCAACGCCGCTTATGGCCGGGCCGCTCGCACTCCGTCAACCTCCCCTACAAAGCGGAAGCGACTTTGTTTTTACCGGCCGTGCGGGAGACGGGCGCAAGCTTGGGCAGAATGGACCCCAAGAGCAGCATTCCTGTAATTCCTGTCGCGAAAAGTAATACAGCCATCGCCCACGCGGGCAGGAACCCGCCGATCACGACATTGATGGCGCATATAAAATGGGCGCCGCTGTACAACATCCCGTTGACCGCCATATACGAGCTGCGCGCATGGTCGGGAACGATGTTCACGAGAAACGCCTGCTTGATCGGAACATAGATCAGCTCCCCTATGGTCGCGATCAGCATCAGGACTAGAAGGGCCCGCGGATGACTGCCCATGGCCAGGTAGCTGTAGCCCGCAATGTTCAGGAAGAGACCGACGAACATCGTGCGGGTGCCGCTGTATTTTTTAAGCAAAAAACCGGTAAACAGCGAAAGGACCACAATGGCTAACGTATTCTCGGTTCTCAGAATGCCCAAAAGCTCAAGACCGCTCAAGCCCGTCATGCCAGGCAGCAGAACGGCTCCGTGAATATCCCTCTCCAGGCGTATTCCGATATACTCCGTCAAATTAAACTCCACCGAAACCAGGAGCAGACTGGCCAGTATGTAGATCATAAAAGTCCGGTCACGGAACACTTCCCCGTAGCTTCTCAGAATGTGAAAAGGTCCGCCGCCCGGGGCCGGGACGCTTTCCCCCTCCGCCGGAGCAGCAGGTGCCTGCAGCGTTTCAGACAACAGGATCAGGGTAACGAGGTAAGAGACGAACGTGACCGCCGCTACCCCGATTAACAATTCGAACAAGTACGAGCTGAACAGGAACGCGCCGATTATACCGGCGATCGAGATCGACAAGTTATTCAGCCAGTACGTAATGCGGTACATAAATTTACGGGCCCCGGGCTCGGTCACGTCGATCAGCATGGCGTCAGCGGCGGGCTTGCTCAGCCCCCAAGCGGCTCCGATGACAAGACTCATCGCCAGGGTCAGGTACGGCGACTGAAACCAGGGCGAATTCGCGGCGGCCATCACCGCGTAAGCGGCGGTGCAGACGAGTTCGCTGGCCAGCATCAGTTTTTTGCGTCCGATGCGGTCCGCATAATAGCCGCCGATAAACGTGGCGGCGACGCCTGCGGTGATGTTGCCCATAACCGCTAGTCCGGCTATCGTCGTTCCGAGCGTTTTGGCGAAATAAACCGCCATGAACGGCAAAACCATGCCGCTTAGAATGCCCGTCACAAAGTGCAGCGTTATCCGGATTTTTACATTAGGGTGAAAATCTCTGAATCTCATATCCATTTCCTCATCTTCCGTCGGTGCTGGGTGCTTGTTTCCGTTTCCCCAGTGTACCAAATCGTTCCCCGTTAAAAAAGGTAAATGAACGGCAGAGGATTTCCCCTTTTCTGAACCGCTTTTCTTCTTTTGCGCGTATTACTAAAAAAACGACATCTCACAAGGAGGTCCGGACATGCACCCGGCGGAAACCAGAGACGAACTCCTCAACCAATTGAACGAAATTCATAGATGGGAAAACGAACAGAAAGATATCTTTTTCTGGGAAAAGCTAAGCCGCCTTCCTTTCGCCCTGCTGGACAAGGTTACCCCCCGTTTTCTTCAGGACCGTATCGGACAGCTTATCGATGAAATGGGAAGCTACATTCAAACCGGCGGTAAATACCTCGTTTCGGAAAAAGGCATGCTTGAACATCTTGCCAAGCATACGGCGGAGGAAAAAGAAGCCCGCCAAGACGTCCCGTCCATCCGGGAAGCCGCGCATCTCCCCCTTGCGGTCATGGACCGGGCCGTGGATTCCCTGTCCGAATCCAGATCGGCGCTCGCGACCGTACAGGGAGCCACCACGGGATTCGGCGGCATTTTTACGCTGGCGATCGATATACCGGCCCTGCTGGGCCTTTCCCTGAAAGTGCTCCAGGAAATCGCCGTCTGCTACGGCTACGATCCCAACGACAAGAAGGAGCGCATTTTTATTATCAACTGTCTGCAATTTTCCTCTTCCGATATCGTGGGAAAGAAAGCCGTCCTGGAGAAATTGTCCGATTACGACAAAGAGGGCCGGCAATCCGTTTCCCAGCTTCAGGGCTGGCGTGAAGTCGTCACGACGTACCGGGACAACTTCGGCTGGAAAAAGCTGTTTCAGATGATTCCCATTGCCGGCATGCTGTTCGGAGCCTATTTTAACCGGGGCACGATCCGGGACGTCGCCGAAGCCGGCAAAATGCTGTACCGCAAACGCCGCATTCTCGAAAGGTTGAACGAAACCTCTTAAAGGAGTATCTTCATAGATATCTCGTATGAAAGGGGCGTAACCACAATGAGCTCAAGCGAAATACGGGGGCGCTTCGCCCCTACTCCGTCCGGCGAACTTCATATCGGCAACGCCCGTACCGCTCTGCTCGCCTGGCTGCAAACCCGGGCGGCGGGCGGTACGTTCGTCCTGCGGATGGAGGACATCGACAAGCCGCGCTGCCGGCCCGAGCTGGCCGAACGGATCACCGAAGACCTGCGGTGGCTCGGCCTCTGCTGGGACGAGGGCCCCGGTGCGGGCGGCCCGTGCGGACCGTACGAGCAGAGTGCCCGCGGGCACCTCTACGAAGAGGCGCTGCGGAAGCTGCGTGAGAGCGGGCATCTGTACCCCTGCTACTGCAGCAGGGCCGAGCTTCACGCCATCTCCAGCGCCCCTCACGGCCTCTCCTCGGAAGGCCCCGCCTATCCCGGCACGTGCCGGTTTCTGACGGAAGGCGAGCGCGAGGCGCGGGCGGCGGTCAAAGCGCCCGCACTCCGCTTCGCGATGCCTCCGGAGGATGTCGCTTTCCGCGATCTTGCCGCGGGAGCGCAGATTTTCCCCGGCGGGGCCGGAGGGGACTTCGTCGTGCAGCGGGCGGACGGCATCGTCGCCTACCAGCTTGCCGCGGCCGTCGACGATGCCGCCATGGGCATCACCGACGTCCTGCGCGGCTGGGATCTGCTCGACTCCACCCCGCGCCAGCTCATGCTGCTGCGGGCGCTTGGGTACGAGCCGCCGCGCTACACGCATGTGCCGCTGCTCTACGGGCCCGACGGCCAGCGCTTGTCCAAGCGGCACGGCTCCTTGTCCGTGTCCGCCATCCGCCGCGCGGGAGTCCCGCCCGAGACGCTGCTCGGCGTGCTGGCCTTCCTGTCCGGCCTCACCGACCGGCCGGAGCCTGTTCAGGCTTCGGAGCTGACGGAGAACTTCCGGCTGGCGGCGTTTCCCCGTCATCCCGTACAGCTCAACCGGCAGCTGCTTCGGCTCTTATCCGCCGGCTGAGATATATTCCGCTCCCGACGTTCGGGAAGAAGCGGCAATTCATCTCCGGCCGGCAGGATAAAATTCCTCTTCTCTGCGCAAAGTATTCCTAGCTTTGGCGACCGGATCACCGGAGATCCTGAGGAATTCAACCGAGGAGAGTGAATCCGCCTTATGGAGGCGAAAAAAAAATGGGATCTCATTTCTGTGGCGTCCATCCCGCTGATCATGACTCTTGGAAACTCCATGCTAATTCCTATCCTGCCTTTGATCCGTGAAAAGCTTCACGTGACCTCCTTTCAGGTCAGTCTGCTTATTACGGTCTACTCGATCGCAGCGATTATCCTTATACCGGTTGCCGGGTTCCTGTCGGACCGGTACGGCCGCAAAATCGTCATCATCCCCAGCCTGATTATCGCCGGCATCGGCGGCGCCGTCTGCGGATTTGCAGCCTGGTTCATGCCCAATCCCTATATAACGATCCTGCTCGGCCGCCTGCTGCAGGGTATAGGCGCCGCGGGCGCGGCTCCCGTCGCCATGCCTTTGGTCGGAGACATGTTTACGAAGGAAAGCGACGTCAGCAGCGGACTTGGCGTCATTGAAACGGCCAACACGGGAGGCAAGGTGCTCAGCCCCATACTCGGGTCCGCCCTGGCCGCCATGGTCTGGTTCCTGCCGTTTATGGCCATTCCCGTTTTCTGCCTCATTTCCGTCCTGATGGTTCTTTTTCTCGTGAAAAAGCCGGAGAAAAACGGCGGCAAGGAAGCCGGCACCGACCATAAGAAAGCGAAGGCGGAAAACAAACGTGCGGACAAAAGCGGGAATCCCGCGAAGGGTCCGTCCAAAAAATCGGAAGACACCGACGGGGCACCGATCTCTCTTCCCGTATTCTTGAAAGACCTGAAATGGATCTTCTCCAAAAACGGAAGATGGCTGTACGCCATTTTCGCCATCGGCTGCATCTGTATGTTTTTGCTTTTCGGGGCTCTTTTTTATTTGTCGGAGCTGCTGGAAGAGAAGTACAAACTGCACGGCATTTTGAAAGGATGCGTTCTGGCGATTCCGCTGACTCTGCTCTGCCTGACGTCTTTTATTACCGGCAAAGTCATCGGCCAGCATAAAAAGCGGATGAAATGGCTGACGTTTATCGGCAGCCTGATTGCTTTGGGGGCGACTGTCGGCTGCCTTTTCTTCAATTCGCTGTACGGCCTGCTTACGATGCTTTCCCTGCTCGGCATCGGCATCGGACTCGCCCTTCCCTGCCTGGACGCCTTTATTACCGCGGGAATCGACAAAGCCCAGAGAGGCACGATATCCTCCTTCTACAGCTCCATGCGGTTCATCGGTGTGGCGATAGGTCCGCCGGTCGTATCCGTCCTGCTGTCCAAATATCCGGGTATTCTGTTCTATGTACTCGGCGCGGCCTGTCTGCTGGCAGTCTCTGCTCGCCCTGTTTGCCATTCATCCCTCTACGGATGAGGAGCCCCGGTCCAAACCGGAGCCTTCCCCCGCCTGAAAACGAAAAGGCTTGTCCCAGGGACAAGCCTCCTCTTTTAAGGAGATTTCTTTTTCCTAATCATCCTTCATTCACTTCGCTTACTTCATTTACTTCATTCAGGCCGGCTCTTGTTCTTCACTCTTTTATCCAGGCGACTTTTAAATTCATCTCTTCGATACAATGCGATTCGTCCAGTTCGAGGTTGGAAATGGCGGGCGTCACGGGATAGGCTTCCATCGCTTCGGCAGGAAAAGGCTTGAGGAGCGGGATGAGCCGATCGGTGTCTATCGCCCCCTGCGACATCCAGTCTCCGATCGAATGCTGATTCAAAATAACCGGCATCTGGTTATGGAAGGAAGTAATCAGCGCGTTCGATTCCGTCATCAGCAGCGTACAGGTCCGAAGCTCCTTCCCTCTCGGGTCGCTCCATACATCATACAAACCGGCGATGCCAAAAACCTCACGATTCCGGGGCACCACACGGACGGGATAGCTTTTCTTCCCTTCCGTCTTCCAATAATAAAAACCCGAGCACGGTACGATGCAGCGCTGACGCATAAAAATTTTACGGTAAGCGGGATCCTGATGAACCGACATCCCGTCCGCGTTGACCGCATCTCTTGCCCAAAACGGGACGAAACCCCAGCGGTATTCGTCCAGCACAAGCTCCCCGTTTACGGAAACGATTACAGGCACATGCTGCCGGGGCGAGATATTGTACCTCGCTTTGTAGGGAACCGCTATTTTGTCCACGGAGAACCGGTTCTGAATCTCGGCTAAATCGGCCGTCAGCGAATATTGTTTGCACATGGAAATCATCCTCCTGTTGCGCTTTATTGTGCCGCGCTCCAGGAAATATATTCTATTTAATTTTCCTTTTTTAGACATTTACCGACATTTTCAGACAAAATATTTGGTGGATGCCGCTTTTTGGGGTACAATAGTCCAGAAGAATATGGGGTTTTCCGTTCCTTTTCTATATAACAGGCGTTTTACATATGAATGGGTATTTCATCAATAAAAGTCTGTTATCCATGATTTGGTTTTACCTGTAAAGGGACACGTTCATAATTCCTTAATATTTTTCTTGTATAAAAGTATAGATCGAAAGGAAAGGAGCCTATTGCATGAGCATTCGATGGAAAGAATGGTATAAAAGCATGTTTGTTTGGACGATCGTGCTGCTGCTTGCCAAGATGGCACTGTTCCGGATCTTGGTCTATGACAAACTGACCCTGGATAAAATTTTAATAGACGCCTTCGATGTGATGGTAGCAGCCTGTCTTATCGAGCTTTTCCGGCCCGGGCGTGTAAAAACAGCACTTTTCTGGATTTTCAACATTGCAGTCAGTTTGGCATTGCTCGCATCCGCTATTTACTTTCAAAACTTTGGAACGGTTCCCATCTACACAACGTTAAAGCAGCTAAATCAAGTGGGACAAGTTTCTTCATCCGTACGTTCGATTATGAGACCGGAGGACCTCCTGTTCTTCGCGGATATTTTCGTTGTTCTGCTGTTCAAGCTCGTCGTGCGTAAAAGACCGAAAAGAAATTACGTGCCTTTCCGGCTTCCGTCACCGGTTACCTATGCGCTCATGATCGTGAGCGTACTGCTGGCCTCCACTTCCATTGCGGCCGCTTCGGGTACCAAGAACGAACTGAAAAAAGGAGAAGAACTCGGTTTCTTCGCTTATCAGGCCGTTTCTTTGTTTGACGGACTCCGCGCCAACCGGACCAACTATGCGGACATTTCCGAAGTCAAGCAAAATTTGACGGAGCTGGAAGCTTCCTATCCTCGGAGCGCCCCATTGGCGCAAGGGGCGGCGCCTAACTATTTCGGCACGGAAAAAGGCAAAAACGTGATCGTGGTCCAGCTGGAAGCATTCCAGAACTTCCCGATCAATCTGGAAGTGAACGGCCAGGCGATCACGCCGAACATGAATGAGCTGGTCAAGTCCAGCTTCTATTTCAACAACTTCTTCCAGCAAGTCGGGCAGGGCAACACTTCGGACGCCGAGTTTATTTCCAATACGTCCATTTACCCCACCGCAACCGTGGCCATGTCCAGCGGCTTCAACAACCGCGAGCTGCCCGGCCTGCCGAGAGCGCTTAACGCATTGCAGTACGAAACGAATACGTTTCACGTCAATGACGTCAAATTTTGGGACCGGGACAAAATGTATCCCGCTCTGGGATTTAAGCAGTATTTCGACAAACCTTCGTACACGAACGACAACTTCAATGCTTTCGGCGCATCCGACGAAGAATTGTACCGCACCGGCATGAAACGTCTCGTGGAACTGAATAACGAAAACCAGCCGTTCTACGCCCAGTTTATCTCGGCATCCAGTCACCATCCGTTCAAAATACCCGCGGATAAACAGACGCTGGTTCTGCCGGAGAACATCAAGGGCAAGCAGCTCGGGGACTATCTGGAAGCCGTCCATTATACGGACTATGCCCTGGGGACCCTGATCGACCAGCTCAAGGAGAACGGCATGTGGGACAAAACGATTCTCGTGCTGTACGGGGACCACTTCGGCCTGCAGCCGCAGGACAACGATCCTAAGATGGTCAAAGAGGCGCTCGGAATCGATTACCATGAGCAAATTTCCCGTTACAATATTCCGCTCATTATTCATGCCCCTTCCCAGCAGGAAGGCACTATGATCGAAACGGCCGGCGGCCAGCTGGACATTATGCCGACCGTAGCCAATCTGCTCGGCATCCGTCTGGAGGAAGCGGGGATTGTGCCGTTCGGGCACGATTTGCTCAATGTGACGAAGAACGTGTCCGGAATCCGGTATTACCTGCCGACCGGCTCCTTCGTCAACAACGATGTTTTATTCGTACCGGGCGAAGGCTTCGACGACGGGACCGCGGTCTCGCTCAAAACGCACCAGCCTGTCACGGATATCAGCCAGTACCGCAAAGATTACGACTATATTATGGATTTGATGGAGCTTTCGGATGAATATGTGAAGCTGCTTCCCGTCCGCAAATAAGTACCTACCGCTGCAGGAGCCGGATTTATTCCAGGCACCTGCCAAGAAGGCGGCGTCCCTCGGGACGCCTGCCTTCTTTCTTTTTTGCGGAGAAACGGTCCGGACGAGGCTGGATAGTTGCTGGATAGTTAGCTGGATAGATGTGGAGAAACTTCCGTTTTGATATGTTTGACATGTTATTTATTCCGTAGCATAATATTGACTATCGAATGTTTCACTTGTGAATCATTAAACAGTACAACGATAGGAGGCGAGAGCATGGAGAGCCCGCTTTACCCCATCTATACTTCTTTTCGTGAAGTTAATCAGACAATCAAGCGTATCCTTCGCACGAATGCGGAAGCGGTGGGGTTATCCCATGTGCAGTTCACGATTCTCCGACTCCTGAAAAATTGTCCCGGCACCAATGTGACGGAGTTGGCCGAGCGCATGCAGCAGACGAACAGCTCGGTCAGCGTAGCCATCGAACAATTGGTCGGGATGGGACTTGTGGATCGGATCCGCAGCGACGAAGACCGCCGGAACGTCAAATTAAACTTGACCGAAAGAGGTACGGAGAAGGTAAAGCTGTCAATGAATGAAGATTCGCATCTTTATAAACAGCTTGTGCGGATTTTGAAAGTCCCGCCTCAGGAGATTCAAAACATGCTGGACACGCATCAAAAAATTTTAGATCAGCTAAATGCCAAGGAGGAATAAAGTAAGATGGGTTACACCAGAATCGTTATCACCAACGTAGTTGTCATTATTGTTTTAATTGTCGCCGCAGTTACCGGCTATTATTTCTATAATCAGTCGACCACTTATATCAAAACCGAGAACGCGCAGATTGCCGGCCAGCAGATGCTGATTACCGCTCCCGCGACAGGCAAGCTTGAGGATTGGAAAGGCAAAGTCGGCCAAGTGTTTAAAGCCGGCGACGTCATCGGCACCGTTCAAACGGCCGGAGCTCAAGGAACTACAGCCGTTAACGTGTCTATGCCTGCCGACGGCACTGTCGTACAGACAAGCGCTTATGACAATGAAACCGTGGCTCCCGGCACACCGCTCGGTTATGCCTACAACATGAGCAGCCTTTTCGTCAACGCCAACATCGAAGAAACACAGCTTAAAAACGTGAAAGTCGGCCAAACCGTCGATATCTATGTCGATGCTTTCCCGAACAATACGCTGACCGGAACCGTGAATCAGATCGGCCAGGCTACTGCCGGTACGTTCTCCATGCTTCCGCAAAGCAACAGCAACGCGAACTATACGAAAGTCACTCAAGTTGTCCCGGTTAAAATCATGCTGACCGATAATCAAGGGGTTGCACTCGTACCCGGTATGAGCGCCGAGGTCCGCATCCATAAGTAAGGAGCGATTAAGGAATGTCCGAAACAAAAGCGTTAGTTGTCTATAAGGAGAAAGAACCCGAAGAAGACATGACGAAGCATCGTGGTACGGTGCTTCTCGTTTTAATTCTGGGTGCCTTCGTCACCATTCTTAATCAGACGCTTCTCAATGTGGCCCTGCCCCATTTGATGAATGATTTCAATGCGTCTGCGGACACCATTCAATGGCTGTCCACCGGTTACATGCTGATTAACGGGATTATTATTCCGATCTCCGCGTTCCTGATCGGTACGTTTACGACCCGCCAGCTGTTCATCTCCGCGATGATTTCGTTCACCGTCGGCAGTCTGATATGCGGCATGGCGCCGAACTTCACGATTATGATGATCGGCCGTATCGTACAAGGCGCGGGCGCCGGTATTATTATGCCGCTCATGATGACCGTTATTCTGAACATCTATCCCCCGCAGGTGCGCGGACGCGCTATGGGTACGATCGGGATCGCAATGTTCTTCGCTCCTGCCGTGGGCCCTACTCTGTCGGGCTGGATCATCGAGCACTGGACATGGAGAATCTTGTTCTACGTGGCCATGCCGATCGCCATTCTCGATATTATTTTTGCTTTTCTTGTCTTGAAAAACGTCACGAAAGTAACGAAGCCCGTTTTCGACTTCCTGGGATTCGTTACGTCGACGATCGGCTTCGGCTCGCTCCTTTACGGGATCAGTGAAGCCGGCAGCAAGGGCTGGGATTCCGTTCCGGTCGTCTCGACCATCATCATCGGGGTCGTCTTCATCGCCCTGTTCATCGTGCGCGAACTGACGGCCAAACACCCGCTTCTGAATCTGCGGGTTTTCAAGTACAACATGTTTTCACTGAGCACGGTCGTCAGCTGTATCGTGAACATGGCCATGTTCGGGGCGTCTATCCTCGTTCCGATCTATGTTCAGAACATCCGGGGGTACAGCCCGATGGAAGCGGGTCTGCTTATGCTGCCCGGCGCGCTTCTTATGGGGATCATGTCGCCGCTTTCCGGCGCCTTGTTCGACCGTTTCGGCATTAAGCCGCTCGCCTTTATCGGTCTTACCATTACAGCCGTCACGACTTGGGAATTCGCGCATCTTAACGCGGATACGACCTATTCGACCCTGATGTGGCTGTACACGATCCGCATGTTCGGCATGTCGTTCATTGCGATGACCATCATGACGACGGGGCTTAATCAGCTGCCCAGAGAGCTGGCCAGCCACGGCACGGCCGCTTCCAATACGGCGCGCCAGATCGCCTCTTCGATCGGAACGGCGATTCTGGTTACCATCATGACAAATCGCACAACCTATCATGTGGGCCAATATGCGAACGACCTGTCCTTGTCCAATCCGAACTACAATCCGTCGGGGCTGGAAAGCATGGGCGCCGCATTTGCCCAACAGATGGGACAGTCTCTGGCGGCCGGCAAAGCGTATGCGAGCCAGATGCTATACGGCCTCGTTACGAAACAATCGACCATTCAAGGCATCAACGACGCCTTCGTCGTTGCGACAGGCCTTACGATTGTCGCCTTAGTCGTTTCCTTCTTCTTCCGCCGCGTCGCTCACGGCAAAACCGCCAAGAAAAAAACGGCCGAAAAAACGGCCGAACCGATTGAATTGACGGAATCGAGCGGACAGACGGCGCGGGTCTGATATCCGCGCTTTCCCATTTGACCTTGTCACGGAAAGGAAGTCCATTATGAAAATTTATGTAGTTTACGACAGCGAGAGCGGCCATACCGAAGCGCTTGCCCGCTCTATCGCCGAAGGCGCCGCCGGTCATCCGGAAGCCGAAGTTCTTCTCCGCCACGTTAACGAAGCACAAATCAGCGAGCTGGAAGACGTGGATGCCATCATATGGGGCTGTCCGGGCCACTTCGGAACGATAAGCTCCGGACTCAAGAGCTGGATCGACAAGCTCGGTTACATGTGGGCCAAAGGCGAGCTCATCGGCAAAGTCGGCGCCGCGTTCTGCACGACGGCAACCGTACACGGCGGCATCGAGATGACGCTGTGGAACCTGATTACACCGATGCTGTACAATGGCATGATTATCGTCGGCCTGCCGAGCAACGTGCCGGAAAACGTGCTCTACGGCTCCTACTACGGCGTCGGCATCACTTGTCCGGTCGAGGCGTCCAAGGATGCGCCTCCCAACCTGCCGACCGAGTCGGACCTGGCTCTGGGACGCGCCCTGGGCAAACGGGTTGCCGATATCGCCCGAAAGCTAGCCTAAAGCGTTAAGGAAAGGATGATACCCGTTGGACTTATTTTATTTCCTGGCCATTGTGGTCATCGGCCTTCTGGTTCTCATCCCGGTTAATCTGAAGCTGTTCCGCAAGTCGGCGCAAAGCCGGCAGCTGGAGAAACCGGCCGAAGAGCAAACTTCGGAAAGCCGGGGCGGCAACTTAACCGAGGGCCGCGCTCCCGGAGCCGGCGAACCGCGCGTAGAAGCTCCTGCGGCACATGCGGGCACAATCGGCGCCGCACCCGCAGCCGCCGCTTCACCGGACCTCGCGGAGGCATCTCATGCCGGCACGGATCACGGACGCCCGGTGGAAGACCGCGCTCCGGAACGAGCCGTTCCCGCCGCAGCTTCCGAGGCGCCGGAAACCGCCCCCGCACGGCCGGACGCTCCGGCTCCTTCCCCGGAAGAGCCGGAGGAGGCACGTTTCGCGCAGACGGCTGACGAGTCCCTAACTCCGCCTGCTCAGCAGCCGGAGGACGAGCCCGAGCTGCCTCCACGCAGCCAGCGGCATGCGGGCCACACGCACGGCCGCAAAGCGTCGCTGCGCGGCGGCAGCATCCGTCCCGCGGCCCAAGCCCGGTCTGCCGAGGCGCCGCTGCCGGCGGAGCCGCCGCACGAAGCGGCCGCACAGCCGGATGCAGGCATGCTTGCATCCGGCGGAAGCCGTGCTGCGGAAAGCGCGGCCCCTTCGGCCGAGCCGCGGCTGCAGTCTGCATCCCTTTGCGGACCGCAAGCGCAGCGCCGAGCCGCCGCAAGCGGCAGACGCCGGCAGTGCAGCCGGCTCCGCAGACGAAGCGCCGCACAAACCGGCGGCTCCTGCGGCTACGGCTCCTGCGTCTACGGCTCCTGCGTCTACGGCTCCTGCGTCTACGGCTCCTGCGTCTACGGCTCCTGCGGCCGCAGCCGGCCACACCCCGGCTGCGGACCGCACGCCGTCCGGCGTTCAAGCGCCGCTTGCCGGCGAAAGAGCCGCTGCGGCTCCCGCCGGTGGGGCCGATGGAGACGACGGAGCGCATCCGGACATGGATTACCGCGAAGCGCTGCGCCGCGGTCTTCGTCCCGAACCGGAGCCGGAAGCCGCGCCCGAGCCGCGGAAAGACGAAAAATACGACGACCGGAAGTACCGCGATACACTGCGGGACATGTTCCGTGAAGCCGCGAAAAACGCCGGCAGCAGCGGAACGGATAATCGCAAGTAATCTCCGCGGAGTTCCACGGTCGTTCAGCACAAAAACCCCCGCATACGGAGATTTCTCCGCATGCGGGGGTTTTTAATATGTGCCGGTCCGGCAGTGACGAATGACGGCTTAGTTTCCGCCGCCGTATACCCGGTATGCCGAATGAAGCGTAGGGCCGACATACTGGTTCAGCGGGAACGAATGGCGGATCGCTTCCGTGATGAAAGCTTTCGCCGTGTGAACGGCTTCCCTCACGGATTTGCCTTTCGCCAGCTCCGCCGTGATCGCCGCCGAGTACGTGCAGCCAGCGCCGTGCGTATTCGACGTTTCGATGCGGTCGGATTCCAGCAGCTCGAACGTTTCGCCGTCGTACAAGACGTCAACCGCTTTGTCGTGCTGGAGCTTGCCGCCGCCTTTGACGAGCACGTATTTGGCGCCGAGCTTCTTGATTGCCGCTGCCGCTTCCTTCATATCTTCCACGGTACGCAGAGGGGCATGTCCGCTAAGCTGAGCCGCTTCGAACAGATTCGGCGTCACAATCGTGGACCGCGGCACCAGTACGTCGCGCAGGCTGACGGTCGTTTCGGGATGAAGCGCCTCGTCGTTGCCTTTGCAGACCATAACCGGGTCGATGACGACATTTCCGACGTTCTCGCGGTCGATGGTGCGGCCTACGAGCTCGATGATTTCAACGGAACCGAGCATGCCGGTTTTCATGGCATCCACGCCGACTCCGTGAAGAACCGTCTCCAACTGCGGCGCAAGCACCTCGGTGGAAATCGGGAAAACCTGATGGGCCCATCCGTTATGCGGGTCCATCGTGACAATCGTGGTCAGGGCAGTCATGCCGTATACGCCGCGCTCCTGGAACGTTTTCAGGTCGGCTTGGATGCCGGCTCCTCCGCTGGTGTCGGAACCCGCAATCGTTAATGCTTTGTACATAGTCTTGTCCTCCTTGCGATAAGGTCTTCGGTGTCGAATCAGAGGTGCGGTTTATAACGATCCTGCTCGAAAATCGTCTACTCTCTATCCTACGGCACCGCGTGAAAATGTGCAATACACCGGAGGCGCCGCGGTGTTTCTGCGGATCCTGCTCTCACCTGCGTACTGCGCCAAGCACCCGGCATCCCGTGCCCGGCAGCGCGGTGAGGATGGTGAACCATGCCGCAACGAAAAAAGCCGCCTTTCGGCGGCTTCACGCAACGGCTTTCACGTAACGGCCCGCCCGGAACGGGCGGGGCGCCTTACAGCAAATTTTTGAAATCGTCCGCGGATATGCCCTCTTCCACCGCAAACTCGAAGTCGTCCACATCGTATATCTGTACCGGAATTTCCGCCTGAATGATTTTTTCAACCAGCTCGACCTGATCGGTCAGCATAGGGGCCTTCTCGTGCAAGGCCGTCAAAATCAGCTCGGTTTCCACCGGATCGAACGATTCTCCGTAATGAGCGTTATCCACGGAATTAATCACGATAAAAGAGACCGAATCGTTCACGAGGATCGGCGGGCTTTTACGCCACGGGACGGTCAGGGCCCGTTCGATTTTTTTCTTGTTCAGCGGGTCCTCGAAAAAAGTGATCAGCTCTCCGATCATCCCTTTAACATGCGCGTCCTCCTGCGGATCGGGCATAACCGGCTCCAGGCTGTCCTTCAACTCGTACAACTCGGCAACGGTGGAGTACGGCAAAATATATTCTACCGGACGTCCGGGTACCAGCAGTTGTCCATATATGGCAACCAGGACGGACTCGATAATAAAGCGTCGGCCCATCGTTTCTTCCCCCTTTGTAGATCGGCACAGCCAAAATAGTCAACTACCATCATAACACTTCCCTCAGGGTCCTTCCAGCGTTATGGGAATATTTTGTCCGGCCGGGTGAGCATCGCAAGAAGCTGCCTGCTCAGGCTAGTACGGACTCGATCAGTTTCAGCTCTTCCGCGGTGAAGTGGAGGCCGGAGACAACCGCCGCGTTCTCCTCGATCTGTCCCGGCCGGCTTGCGCCGATCAGCGCCGAGGTCAGGCGTCCCTCCCTGAGCACCCAGGCAAGCGCCATCTGGGCCAGTGTCTGCTTCCGGTCGCCGGCGAGCTCGTTGAGCCTCCTGATCTGCTCCAGCTTCTCCGGAGTCACGTCTTTTTCCTGCAGGAAGACCGACGGTTTGGCCGCGCGGGAATCCGCCGGAATGCCGTCCAGGTATTTGGTCGTCAGCAGGCCCTGTGCCAGAGGACAATACGCAATGCTGCCGACGCCGTTTTCCTGGAGTACATCCTGCAGCCCGTTTTCGATCCACCGGTTGAACATCGAATACGACGGCTGATGAATAAGCAGCGGCGTGCCCAGCTCCTTCAGAATACGGATCGCCTCGGCCGTCTGCTCCGCCGTGTAGTTGGACACGCCGACATAGAGCGCTTTGCCCTGCCGGACCATCGAATCCAGCGCCATCATCGTTTCTTCGAGCGGCGTCTCGGGATCAAAGCGGTGGGAATAAAAAATATCCACATAATCGAGTCCCATCCGCTTCAGGCTCTGATCCAGGCTTGCCGTCAAATTTTTGCGGGAGCCCCACTCCCCGTACGGGCCTTCCCACATGAGATATCCGGCTTTTGAAGAAATGACGAGCTCATCCCGGTAAGGCGCGAGGTCCGTTTTCAGTATACGGCCGAAATTTTCTTCCGCCGAACCCGGTGGTGGCCCGTAATTGTTTGCGAGGTCGAAATGGGTAATACCGAGATCAAACGCTTTTCTGATCATCGCCCGGCTGTTCTCAAATGAATCCGATCCGCCGAAATTGTGCCACAATCCCAGTGAAATGACCGGCAGTTTCAAGCCGGAACGTCCCACCCGATTGTAAACCATGGAACCGTAGCGATCCTTATCCGCCAAATAATGCATAAATATAAGCACCTCCGTCGATGAGTAAGTTAGTATGTCCGTTAGGAACTTCGTTCCGGCCCCGCTTCCCTCTTATAAAAAGCCGTATAAAAAGACCGGTATACATTGAAATTCGCCCGCAAGCTTCATTTACCTGCCGCGCCGCTTCTTAATCATTCGGACACATTAAAAAAGGCGGCTCCCTCGGAGGGAACCGCCCGTCTTTTATCCGGCCATCAGATTTTTGGCATCCTGGGGGCTGTACACCGAGATGTGATCCACCCTGCCGGTCGATTTAGGAATGACGAACTTCAACTGATACTGACTGCCGGCTGCGTACGTATAAATCGTATCGCCCCCGTTGACGGTTACTTCCGCCGGCTCGCCCAGCGTCTGTTTTATATCCGCAAGAGCAAGCTGCCGGAGGGCTTTATCGTAGGAACGCACATCGAAGATCAGCATCCCTTTGTTGAAGCCGAAAGTGACTCCACGTTTCTCATAAGTCGCATATTGGCCTTTCCCCGCCCCTTCCTGCTTGTCGGGCTTGCCCCATTTCTTCTCTACCTCGTCAAAAAGTCCCGTGTGGGCGGCATACTCCACGCCGGCAATCTGACCTTTGCGCGCCAGCTCCATGAGGCCTTTGACCTGCGCCGCTTTATCGGCAGCGGCCGAATCCCCTTCTTCCGGCTTGGCCGACGGAGTCGGCGCTGTGCTCGGAGCCGGGCTGCCGCCCGGACTTGCCGACGGAGTCGGCGCGGCGGAAACGGTCGGCGCGGCTGTGGGAGCCGGCGCGGGTTTCGAATCCGAGCCGCATGCCGTCAAAGCAAGCGGCAGGGACATAACGGCAGTCATCATCAGCATACGGCTTTTGTGCGTTAAGTTTGAGTTCATGGCTTCCATCACTCCTCGGGTCGTTTCAGGGAGTCTGCGCTCCCCGTTTTTTTCTGGGCTGTGATTCACGGATCTGACATTTACGGCCTCGGCCCTCATCTTGCCGAACGATGCGCGCTTTCGCAAGCGTACGCTTCCCTTCGCCGGTTTGATCTTGGGCGGAAGCTCCACTATACTTGAGCTGGATACACTATCCAGACCCTATTTCGAGTATACTCCAGGAGGACAACCATGATCAAACAAGCGGGCACGATTGCGGTTTATGTCAAGGAGCAGCAGGCATCCCTCAAATTTTGGACGGAACAGGCCGGGTTCGCCGAAAGGGCCAACCATCCGATGGGTCCCGACGCGTCCTGGATAGAAGTGGCGCCGCCCGGCGCGCAGACGCGCCTCGTGCTTTATCCGAAAGCCATGATGCCCGGCTGGGAGGAGCAGAAGGCGGCCATCGTTTTCGAATGCGACGATATTCATGAAACCTACAAGACGTTGTCCGCCAAAGGCGTCCGTTTTTTGGAACCGCCGAACAAGATGCCTTGGGGAACCTATGCGCGTTTCGAGGATATCGACGGAAACGAATTTTTGCTGAAGCAGTAGAAGGCCCCGAAAATCCGGACAGCTCTTCCTGCGCAGCCAAAAACACCCGCCTTTACGGACGGGTGTTTTTTATTTCGGCTATGTTAAATCTTAGGATATGGAACCTATTCGAGTAATTGATGAGATTCAAGAGCAAAAGCACAAAAAGGGACTGGTCTGCCCGCATTGTCCTAATAGAGTCGTCGTACGTTTCGGCCAATATATTAGTTTCTTGCTGCGCTAAAAAAGGTCCTGACCGAAGCATTCCAAGGTATTGTCGAAATGGACGAGACTTATTTCTTGTGAAAATTTCAATAACAATATAATAAAATACAATATAGAATTATTGTAAAACGATATATCACATGCTAAAATCATGTTGTCATAAATAAGTGAGGTGCTTTAAATGAATGTTAAACAAGGTTCAACCATTTTCTTAAAGGTAATTATTTTTCTCGCTGGAATTGCAGTGCTTGCTTTGTGTGTCTATTGGTTGCCTGCAGCAACGAGGAGAGATGCCCTAGCAAATCCGGATTACCATTACCAGGTTTATCCCCTTTTAGTATGCGCGTATGGAATCTGTATGACGTTTTCTGTCGCATTGTATCATGTGTTTAAGCTATTAACTTATATCGAAAGGAACAACGCTTTCTCCGAGGTATCCCTTAAATCTTTGAAGGTGATAAAGAGATGTGCCTTTACAATCATCTTCTTCATTTTGTTAGTGATAGCATACTTAAAGGTGCTTGCTAAAACCACAGGAGATGACGCGGCGGGTCCGATATCGCTAAGTCTAATGGCTATTTTTGCAACAAGTATAGTTGCAGCCATTTTAGAAGTTCTTCAAAAACCAATCAGAAATTTTCTGGATAAAAAAGAGGTGTTATAAATGGAAAAAGCACCCACATTGTTTTTAAAATTAGCGGTCATTCTTATGGGGATTCCAGTTCTTGCTCTGTGTATATTTTTAGTGCCTCATGTAGCGAATTTCGCATCCGAATCATACCCGAATATCGCTTCAGTGAAATATTTCGTTTTCATCCTTATGTATGGAGCGGCTATCCCTTTCTATTTTGCTCTCTATCAAGCTTTCAATCTTTTGCGTTATATGGATAAAAGCAAATCATTTTCAACCTTATCCGTACATGCATTAAAGAATATAAAACATTGTGCGATTACCATCAGCAGTTTATATGTATTAGGCATGCCGCTCATTCATTTTATTGCGAAGAAAGTTGACCCTCCTATTGGTTTATTGGGACTCCTTATCATTTTTTCTTCGTTGGTTATCGCTTTTTTTGCCGCTGTCCTTCAACGGCTTTTGCAAGAAGCGATTCACATAAAATCAGAAAATGATTTGACGGTCTGAAAAAGTTAATAACCGCCCTTTACAGGGCGGTTATATTTTTGGTTGAACATTAACATTGAAAATGAACATAGCCTTATTTTTTTATAAAACGGACCACGATTTGCCGCCGTCTTTGGTCTGCACCAGAACGGATCTCTTCTGATCCTTCGTTTCGAGAAGAATCCAGCCCACATTTTCCGAAATAAATTGGAGCTGGGTCAACTGAGGGTATTTGCTCCACGTTCTCGACAAGATCTTATCCTCGCTCAGAGGTGCCCACGTTTTGCCTCTGTCGGTCGAGTGATACACGATATTTTTATCCAGGTACCATCCGTCCGTCTCACTCAGGAAAAAAGGCAGAGTGAACGCGTTGGACTCTTTGTCGGTTCCGACTTTGAAAGGCGCGTAACTCCAATTGACGCCTCCGTCGTCGGTAAATAAACCGTGAAACTGATCCGCCTCGCTGCTCGGACAGCTGAACGGAATCCAGCCTTTGCTCCGGTCCGACCCGAAGAAAACGGGCTGCAGCACGTCCACCACCTCGCAGGCTTCGCTGCTCCGGGCACTGGCGATTACTTTGCTTTCTTTCCACGTCCGTCCGCCGTCCTCGCTCCGGTACATTTTCGGCTGTCCTTTCACTTCCATGGACAGCCAGCCTGTCCGCAGATTCTGAAAAGTCAGTCCGGTAATGGTCCCTTCCTGGGGAAGATCGGCATCGGCTGTCCGCTGCCAGGTTGATCCCCCGTTGGAAGTGGAGTACAGGACGTGGCCGGAATCGGCCTTGGACGGGTCGGTGATGCTGAGCATCCAGCCGTTCTGCGGCGTCTGAAAATCCAGTACGACCGGGTTCATCTGTTCGGGCAGCTCGGCGGCTTTCCAGCTTCCTCCCCGTTCTCCGTCTGCCAGATGGTGGTCTTTCTGCCCTCCATGTCGCTGCGGACGATCCATCCCCTCTGCTTGTCCAGGAAGGAAATAGCCTGTCCGTAGCCCGGTGAGAACTTGAAATTACCGGCTGACGGAGGAGACACGTTCTGCCAGGTCTGCCCGCCGTCCAGCGTCCGGTACATGCGTAAAGACTCGTTCGTCACGCCCCAGGCGTAGCCTGTCCTATCATCGATCAGATGAAAATCGAGCAGCCTGGTCTGGATCTGGAACTCCGAAGGGGTATCCTTCTTGGTGTCCGGCCCCGGCTTGACCGTCGGCTGCGGTTCGGGAGTCGCCGTCGGTACCGGCGCCTGAGGCGCACCGGCCTCTTTGCTGCTGTCCGTACTGAGGCAACCGCTTAACAATCCTGCCATAAGCAGGCCTATCAGGAGCAGAGTGCTTCTGCGAATCATGCTGATACCTCCTAACCGGTCAAAATACAACCTTTTGCGTAACCCTGTTTGTAGACCGGCTTGCAAGCAGCCGGCTCATTTTCTATCAAAACAACGCTATCTGAAATTTCGCGGGGTTAAATACCTTACCCTATTGTAAAGAATTTTTCGGTTTCATTCCACCCCCCGGCGAATAAGTGCCGGAACAGCCCGCTGCCTGCGCTCCCGCGAAAGTTGTCCCGAACCAACATAGTGGACCCCGCCCATGTTTTCAGCCGCTGGTCAACACTGTTTCTCTAGACCCACACGGTTATCGTCCGGTACGATAGAAGTCCAGAACTAAGCAGGGCTATGGAGGCAGCGCAAGTGGACGCATATAACGATTTAAAACAAGGCGAACGGGGTGCGTGGACATCCATTGTCGCCTATATCGCACTGACCGTGCTTAAACTCGGCATCGGATACCGGGCCGGTTCGGAAGCGCTCACGGCCGACGGCCTTAATAACGCCACCGATCTCATCGCTTCCGTGGCTGTCCTGATCGGCCTGCGGATCTCCCGCAAGCCGCCCGACAGCGATCACCCTTACGGCCATTTCCGTGCCGAGACCATTGCGGCGCTCGTCGCTTCCTTTATCATGTTTGCCGTCGGCATACAAGTATTCATTCAGGCGGCCGGCTCTTTCGCGGGCCCGAAGCTGGAAGCCCCCGGCATGCTCGCCGCGTGGGTCGCTTTGCTGTGCGCGGCCGTTATGTACGGCGTGTACGCGTACAATATCCGGCTTGCCCGCAGGATCAACAACAAAGCGCTGCTGGCCGCCGCTTATGACAACCGCTCGGACGCTTTCGTCAGCCTGGCCGCTTTCGCGGGCATTATCGGAGCGCGGCTCGGGCTTCCCTGGCTCGATCCCGTTGCCGCCGTTCTCGTAGCCTTTCTGATCTGCAAAACGGCCTGGGGCATTTTCATCGATGCCGCCCACGCGTTAACGGACGGCTTCGACGATAAGAAGCTCGTGCTCTATAAACAGACGATTGCCGGAACACCCGGTGTGGAAGGAATCGAAGACGTCAGAGCCCGCGTTCACGGCAACCAGGTGCTGCTCGACGTCGTGATCGTCGTGGACTGCCGGCTTACCGTCGCCCAGAGCCACGATATCGCGGAAGATGTGGAGCAGCGGATGCTCCGCAAGCACAAGGTCGGTCATGTGCATGTGCACGTCGAGCCGACCCCGATGTAAAAAAAGCGGACGATTTTCTCTTGAACCTCACGCTGCGTGATGTGTTATTCTCCAATGCATAGACATGAAGCGGAGGTGATCGTCAGTTGTTGGATTTTATTTTACAGTATAAGTGGGCGTTTTTTATCGGAGGAGAGGCGGTTTTCTGGGGCAGCATCGTATGCTTTCTCCTGCTTCGCTACGTCTGGAATTACAGGAAACTGAGCAAGCTGTTTATTGCGCTGTTCCTGCTGAGCGATTTGTGGATGGCGGCCATCGGGTACCTGGATTACAGACGTACCGGACAATTCGAAACCTTCCAATGGGTGATTCTGATTTTTCTCGCTTACGCGTTGTTTTTCGGACGGAGCGATTTACGCAAGCTGGATACCCTTATCGCCAGAAAAACCGCAAAATGGCGGGGAATTCCGGAACACGAGCTTCCTCCCGCCGAGCCGAAATTAACGGGAGCCGCCCATACGCGCCGCGAGCTGAAGAACTTCTCGGTACATTTTGTTCTCTATGCCGCCGTTACGGCCGTTCTGATCGCGGTTTATGGAATACTTCCCGAGGAATCGCTCCCGCCCGAACCGTCCGGCCCGCTTGCTATTCGCCTAGTCTTGGCCGGCATCGTAAACCATGAGACGGCGGCCTCCGTTTTGAAAGTGTGGAGCCTCATACTGGCTGTTGACGCCGCCATTACGCTGTCGTATGTGATTTTTCCCAAAAAGCCGGATAAAACGATTTCCGGATAGCGTTTTGTCCGGAATGAATGCCGTTATATAGCACCGGACGGATCTCCGTTCGCTTGAAAGCCGCTCAAAAAGCCCCGGATGCGCCGGGGCTTTTGTTTTTTTCTTTTGCTAAAACCGCTGCCAGCCTCACTGCTTCACGTGTATCTTCGGACTGTGGCGTGCCAGTCCGGCAGCGAGGCAAAACACGCGCAAACATCAGATCACGAAGTCAAGCACCTCACGGTAAGGCAGATACGCTTTCGTCCCCGTTAACGGAGGCGAGTATACGTGAAGGCTTACAATCCGCTCTTTATGTTCGTTGCGCATTTCGTGAATTTGGCCGCGGGGGGCGTACATGCACTCACCGCTGGCGACGGTAGCCGCCATAAAAGGCTCGGGATACCCGCCCCGGTCCAATTCGTACCACACATTGAGCATCTCGCCTTCAATAACGCGGGCACAGCCGATCGAAGAACCGTGATCGTGAATAGCCGTTTTGCCGTGCCCCGGCAGATGGACCACGACGACCTCCACATCGGCTGTCCGCAGCAGCACATGCCGGCCGTAAGCCAGCCGGTCCGGCTCGGTAACGTGCGGTGCGATTTTGTCCTTCGTCAGGGCTAAGGCTTCCAGTCCTGCCCTAAGCTCGTTCATCGTCGGTTTTTTTAAGCCGCCGAACGCATGTTCAATCGATTGAAGCAGATTCATGCCGCATCCTCCTGTATATCAGGTATTCTTATGGAATGAATAACCGGAATTGATATCAGGATATGGGCCGGACCGCAGGATGGTGCCTGATCACGCCTTGCGGTTCAGCTTTAAAAACGCGGCAATCCGGCTTCCGACCGTCGTTAAAAGGCCCGCCCGGGAAATCCCGGACGGGCCTTTTCGCGTTGCGGCCGTTATCGTGCCGCGCCGCACACAGGGTACTGCGCGCCGCGTGAGCACGCGGGGACGGTTCCCCGCGAAACGCCTGCGGACCGGCAGGATTACGCTCCCGCTGCGAAAAGATGCCTCTCCGCGGGGGATTACGCTCCTGCGGGGTCCGTTCCGGCTTACGAACACCGCCGGCTGAAAGAAGAGCCGGGGCTGGCTTCGCAAGCCGGGAAACTCCGGCCCGCCGAGCGTCCGCCATAGACGTGCGCTGACCGTCTTTAAGCTTTAGTTTTGGTTTTGGTTTTGGTTTTGGTTTCGGTTTTGGTTTTGGTTTCGGTTTCCGTTTTGCTTTCGGTTTGCTTTCGGTTTTGCTTTCGGTTTTGCTTTCGGTTTTGCTTTCGGTTTCGCTTACGGTTCCGGCTTAGGCTTTCGCCCCCGCCGCCTTACGGCCAACGCCGCCGTGGTTGTGCTCCAGGACGGCCGTCACCGCTTCCGCGACCGACGAGGTTGTATGACCGGCTCCCGCTTTTACCTCGTCCCGGCTTTTGATCATCGCAAAGCTGTGCGGCGTCAAGGCGAACATCGGCAGATCGTTGAAAGAATCGCCGATGCAGGCAGCTTCCTCATGCCGGAGACCGAGTTCTTTAAGCAGCAGGGCCAGGCCGGTTCCTTTGGAAACCCCCGCGGGCATCAGATCCATACAGTCATGATCGGAAATGACGGCCTCCACGCTGCCTTCATATTTTTGCATAAGCTCCTCGCGGAAAGACAGCAGCTTCTCCATATCGCCGAACAGGGAGAGTTTGCAGGGCTTCACCTGTCCCGAGCGGATTTCCTCGCCGATATCGGGCTGAAGATGAACCGGGCTCAACTGGCGCTCCTCGTAAGGCCTGGAAGCGTCCGTGCTTCTGTGAAGGCGGATCGTCTCGTCCGAGCAGCAAACGAAGAAGACGAGTTCCCGCTTCGAGACGATCTCGAACAGATCGGACGCCCGGTCTGCCGGGAAATGCGAGGCGTGAAGCTGCTCTCCTTCCCTGGTGTAGACGGCAGACCCGTTCTGGCTGATGCCGTAAGCCCCGACGCCTACCCGGTCCATAATCTTCCGGATATCGGGATACAGCCGGCCCGATGCGATGCAAATCTGCACGCCCTGCCCAGCCGCTTCGCGCAGCATGCGGGCATCCGGTTCCGCGACCTCCAAATCGGCATTCATGAGTGTACCGTCCAAATCCGTTACGATCAGTTTAATCATGCTGAGTATCCCCCTCTACGATGAGCAGCTCCACATCATGCCTTTCCAGCAGGCGGAGTATGCTTTCTTCCGGCTCCCGGTCCGTTACGATCACATCCACATCTTCCATACCGGCAACTTTATAAAACAACTGTTTGCCGAATTTCGTGTGATCCGCCAAAACGACGACACGATCAGCTCTGCGAATCATTTCACGCTTAATGGAGCCGTCCTCTTCATGCGGGTAAGAAAGCCCGTCAGGGCTGATCCCGCAGGCGCCGAGAAACAGCAAATCCACGTAGTAATCCCCCAACTGCGCCAGCGCAGTCGCCCCGAACAAAAACCGGTGCTCGAGATCAAGCTGCCCGCCGAGCATATGGACCTTGAAGCTTTTACTGTCTGCGAGTTTCGCCGCAATATCGATGGAATTCGTCACAATGACATTGTCCGTCGTCTGTATATGCTCGGCGACCGTCGCAACCGTCGTCGACGTGTCGAGAAACAAGTAATGCTTGTCGCGGATCAGCTTGGCGGTTTCCCGGCCGATCTGCCGCTTCTCGTCCGACGCTTTCTGCATCCGGTCCTTATAAGCGGTCACCGCGCGGTTCATCGACGGCAGCATGGCTCCTCCGCGTGTCCGGACAATCAGCCCCTGCTCATCCATCCGCACAAGATCCCTCCGCGCGGTGTCCCGCGACACGTCGAACCTGTCGCAGATTTCCTTCACGTCCATCCGCTGATGATCCCTTAAGTAGTCCATAATCGCTTCGATTCGTTCTTCCTGAAACATATCGGCACACCCTTAAGTGATTTCATGTAATTGTTAATGATTTATAAGTAATTATAAGTTTTGTTAAGTCGTTTTGTCAATCAAACGTATTTCCCTCCAAAAAAACACCTGCACAACAAACAAAAACAACTGCAAAAAAGCGGCTGATAAATCAGCCGCCCGTTTGACATTTTATTAGCATGCCCTGTATGAGTTCATCTATCTTCCGCCTAAAGGCGTTCCGAAATCGACTCGATCATTTCCCGGATTTTCGCTCCCGATTTGCGGAGCTTCTCTTCTTCTTCATCGCTCAGAGGCAGCGTAATGACTTCCCGCACGCCCGTACGATCCACAATACACGGAACCCCGAGATACACGTCTGACATCCCGTGATAATTGGAGACGAACGTCGATACGTTGAGCACGGCTCCCTCATCGCGCAGAATCGCGGTACAAATCCGGTCAAGCGCCAAAGCGATCGCATAATAGGTCGATCCCTTCGCTTCGATAATCTGATAAGCCGCGTCCCGCGTATTCCGGAAAATTTCGTCCTTATCATCCTGATTCAGTTCAAGAGGCAGACCGGCAAAATTCGCCAGACTCCATAGAGGCACTTCGGAATCCCCGTGCTCTCCGACAATCGCCGCATGAATGCTGCGCGGGTCCACTTGAAGCTTCTCGCCGATCAAATAACGGAAACGCGCGCTGTCCAGCAAAGTTCCCGAGCCGATGACACGGTTGACGGGCCATTCCGACTTTTTCCACGTAAAATAAGACATAATATCGACCGGATTGGTCGCCACCAGAAGAATACCTGTCTGGTTGTACTTCGTCACATTCTCGACGATGCCGTTAAAAATGTCCACGTTGCGCTTAAGCAGATCGAGACGGGTTTCCCCCTGCTTTTGCGCGACACCCGCACAAATAATGATAATGTCGGCGCCTTCACAGTCGGAATAATCTCCCGCCCATACTTTGACCCTGCCGGTAAACGGCAGGCCGTGGTTCATATCGAGTGCGTCCCCGTTCGCTTTCGCGTGATTATAATCGATGAGGACAAGTTCGGACATCCGCTCTCTGAGCAGCAGGGTATACGCCGTAGTGGAACCGACGGCCCCCGTTCCGATGACAACAATACGTGTTTTTTTGGCTGTTTCCAGGTTATCGAATTCGTTAGCAGACACGAGAACCTCTCCTTTCAGGGGAATTCTGGTATTATTGTAGGCGAATTTCCCACTAAAAAGCAAACGTCCGGTCTACAAAACGATAAAATAGGCCCGGGATTGCTCGAAAAGCGCCGGCTGGTCCAACTGAAATCCGGTACCGATATACCCGCAAGTCTGCACCGGGGCAAGACGCGCGGGTTCGGGATAGCCGCCTTCTTCCAGCCAGTCCGCTCCCAGCACCGCAGCGGTATGCTCCCACAAGCAGCAGGCCGGACCGATCAAATAATCTTTATGCATCGCCAGAGCCGTTCCTTCCTGCCGAAGCATGTACGCGCTGCGCAGATCATCCAGCAGAGATCCGCCGCATCCCGGGTGAATCTCCCGCTCCGTCCGGAGCGCATTAGCGGAGCTTTGCGCCGAAACGGCAATTTCGATGCGCGCGACCTCACCGCTGCGGGAACGGTAACGCGGTTCCGGGCCGGACCGTAGGCCGCCTTCCTCATTCAGGACCGCCGCCGGCCGGGCACTGAATGAGCTCGTAACGGAACGGCCGCAGCTCCCGTAATATCCGGCTCCCCCGTAGCTTCCGAGGACTTCCACAAACGGTTTACGCCGTGACCGGGATATCAGATCGAACAGCGCCATCTCGGCGAGATCCGCTTTGACATTTCCCCAGAGAACGCGGTTCAAACGGACGATATCGAGTGCTTGCGTCGTCGTCGTTTTTTGTAGCCGGTACAGGAAACGGGCCCAGGTCACAAGGTCGAAATATTTCTCGTTCACCGCCATCAAGCATTCTCCCCAGCCTGTCTCTCCCGCCTCGTCCGTAAGCTTCAGCAGCCCGTACCGGCAATTCTCCAGTGTTCCTTTGGCATAATGATAGCAGCAGGGTACATCGAATTCGAACAGTTCAATCCGGATAATTCGTGCGTCCATTCTTCCTTTTCCACTCCTTTTCTCCCAATAACGCTTGCGAGGTTAGCTGCCGGGTTCGGGTTTGAGAGACCCCTACGGATACGGATTCCGATTCACCCCAGAAATGTGGGTCCCCCGCTTCTCGTTTGAGAATTAAGCGCGCAGATGAAGATGATGACAGAACCGCCTCCGGCGTCCGGACAAGCGCTCCGAAGCCGGATCCGGCGGACCCTGAGAGTATGTTACCTCCGCGAATCGGGCCTGTAAACAAATCCGGTGGACAGCCCGATTCCATTTTGTGCCATGTAACCCCATTCATTCTATCGTTGCTTCATCAGGCTGTCCGGTGCTCATTCTTTCTCCGTTTATCACAAAAAAGCCCCGGTATCCGGGGCTTTTTCGGTAAGCATTATCGTTCGGTCAGATATGAGCGCGTGTCTTGCCTCCCCCGAGAGTCGGGTTTGCGCCGTGGTCTCCGCGATGGCGGAGAAGCTTGCGAAGGTAAGGAAGGATGTAATAGTCGGCTCCGAACTTGCCGGCGTTGGCTCCTGCGGCGATGACGATCACACCGAGCAGGATCATCCAAGGGTTCGTGCTTACGGTACCTGCGAAGAGGAACATGAAGTTCATCAAGACTCCGAAGAATGCTGCCGCCGTTGTCAATGCGCCGAGGACAAGACCCAGTCCTACCAGAAACTCTCCGAGCGGAATCAGTACGTTAAACAGTTTGGCATTCGGCAGTGCGAAGTTTTCGAGGAACGCGGTGAATGTCGGATAGACCAGCTCGTTGGTCGCTTTATCCATAACCGGCTTCGCTACCGCGCCTTTCAGGAAGCCCGTGGCGTCAAATCCGCCCGTCAGTTTGTGCCATCCTCCGGTAATCCATGCGTATCCGAGATAAAAGCGGAGGATGAGCATCAGACCTGCCGCGTAGACGTTCGTTCTTAACCAGTTAAACATATAAATTTCCCCTTTCAAGCTGCGTATTCTGTATGATGGTTTTGCGTGTTTCCGTTTCTTTAGAGCCAGTACTGCTCGATCAATCCGCATTCCGCTTCCAGAGGAAGAGGAAGTCCGGTTTTGCCGGCCGCTTGCATTCGGCCGATTTGCCCTGCCTGCACACAGTCGAAGCATAAATCTTTATAACCTTCGGGGTGCTGCTGAAGCCGGGCGCCGCATGCCTCACAGTGTGCAGGTGCCGCGTTTACAAGATGAAGGGCGGTCATGATACTCGCATCCTTTCGAGTTCGCAATTTATTTTGTGAATATTTTCACATTCTTGGCCGTAGAAAGCTTTTCTTCCCTTCCCGAATCATTCAGGAAGTTCGGATGAGCCGGCGGAGCCGTCAGCTCTGGTTATCAGAGGCTTTAACCGGCAGTCTTCGCAAATCCAGGAGGATTTGATTTTTTTCACGATCGGAATACCGGAACCGCATTGCGGGCATCTTCCTTGTTGAACTTGCGGGTCAGCTGTCTCTTTCATGGCTCCTTCACCTTCTTTCGTGTGTTGTTCTCTCTTTCTGACTTTAGTATAGTCCTCCCTCGGGAGGTATGTATGTGATATTAATCACACTTAGCCCAAAATAAGTGATAATAATCATGTTCAAGCATTCTTCATAATGAAAGCCGTTACTTAATAAGGGCATGTGAATAATATCACAATTACTTCAACCAAGAAGTTCTATACTTTTTTTAGAAAGCCAACTACCCGTAACAGCCGCTTCCGGCAGGTTTGGCTGCCTGGCGTTTCTACTATAGAAAAAGAAACAACGAAAGTCCGAACCGAACAAAAATTTGCACAAAGCGAGATGACCTCCATGCGAAACCATACTGCCGTCTATTTCACAAATGTCCGTTTTTTCCTGATCCTGCTGGTCGTTCTGGTCAACCTGCTGCTAACCCTCCCGCCTCTGCCGGAAGCCGCGCAGGCTGTCGTGACCGCCATCTTCACGTTTCATCTGCCGGTGTTCGTGCTGGTAACCGGCTATTTCGCCAAAACCTACTGGCAGAAACCCGAAGCGGCAGCCGGAATGCTGCGGATCGCCCTGCAGTATCTTTTCTTTCAGACCTTGTATTCGGTCCTTGATCTGTTCTGGCTCCACAGCCCCGGCATCCGGTATTCGTTCTGGCTGCCTTACTGGATGCTCTGGTTCCTTACCGCACATTTCGGCTGGAAGCTGCTTCTCATCCCGTTCACCCGGCTTAAGCACCCGGTGGCCGCCGCCATCCTGCTCGGCGTAGCGGCCGGCTTCCTGCCGGCGGAAGCGGGCGCGTGGCTCGGCCTGACGCGCACGCTCGTGTTCTTCCCGTTCTTCCTCGCCGGCTACTACTGGCGGGAAGAACGGGAGCCCCGGCGGCGCCCGGCCGTGCGGCGCCTCGCGATCCGGGCCGCTGCGGCGCTGCTGCTGCTGGCGCTGCCCGCGTTCTGGCACGCGGCGGGCGCGGAAAGCGCCGCGCAGTGGCTCGCCGGCGGCGCCGGCTACGCGCAGCTCGGTGTCCCGGCCGCGGCGGGCACGCTGCTGCGCCTCGGCTGCTACGCGGCGCAGGCCGCCGCATCGGCTGCGTTCCTGCTGCTGCTCCCGCGCGCGGAAAGCCGTTTGACCGTCCTCGGCGGACGGACGGTCTACGTCTTCCTGCTCCATGGCGCCGCCATCAAGCTGCTGGGCGCAGCGGGGCTCCTGGAGCTGCTGGCCCGGCTGATGGGCGCGGGAGCGGCGGGGACCGCCGGGGCGCTTGCGGCGGCATGTGCGGCCGCGGCCGCGATCGTGGCGGCGCTGTCGGGCCGCCGGTTCGCCGCCGCGATGCGCCCCTGCATCGAGCCGGACGCGGCCCGCGCCCTCCGCTGGCTGCAGCGGAGACTGCCCGGCCGGGCGCGCAGCACGTACTAGCCGCCATGCGCGGACTTTGCCCGTTCGGATTGCGGCTGTTTCCGGCATCAGGAGCGGAGTTTCGCCGCGGTGCGGCGCGTAGGGCCGGAATTAACCGCCTCCGGCGCCGGGCTCTCGAGCGTATGCCTGGCAGCAGGTTATGACGCCCCGCGGACTGATCCTTTGCACCGGCTTATCGAAGCCTGATTATAAGCCGCCTCCGCTTCCAGCCGTTCACGAACTAGAGTCGCGCGGCATATCGGTCTACAGCAAAAAAGCCCGGCCTGAATAACTCTGGCCGGGCTTTTTTTGTCGCTATGCTGCCCTCATTTCCGGACTCCGCGCACCGGTCATCCTCGCTGCGCATTCTTTAACGGGCCAGCGGGTTTACGCCCCTGCGAGGCCGGATCCGCTTCATTGCCGCCATTCTTGGCTTGGACGCCGGCTAATAGGCTATCGGCTGATCCGTTCTGCCTTGAAGCCCCGCCATCCGCAAAAGAACGATGGCCGCCTGCGCCCGCGTTACCTTATCATGCGGACGGAACTCGCCCCCGATATCCCGCATCAGGCCAAGCTTCATGACCAGGAAAACATCGGCTTTATTCCCGATAACGTCTTCGTCCGTTACCCCAAGCTTGCCGATCGGTTTATTCAGCAGGGAGGAAAGCTTCTCGTACCGCAGCTCGTTGACAAGCGCCGCGGCAAGCTTCTCGCGCGTCAAAGGCTCATCCACACCGAGCTTCTTTTCGGGGTCTGTCTTCAACCGGTTCAGATCGGTGAGCAGACTGACGGCTCCGTAGTAGGGACTCCCCGGCTGGACATCCGCATAAAGCGCTTCGGCCTTCCGGTAGCTCTCCCCGTAAAACGGCACCGGTCTGATTCCACGGGCAAACATCGTCAGCCAATCCCCGTAAGTAAGAACGGCTTCCGGGTTCACATTCCCGTCCCCGCCGGGCACGAGAACTTGGAGCCGGAGGAGTTCGGCCAGCTCTTTTTGCGCCCAATGGTCTTGTATATCCTTTGCCTCGGGCGGCTTGGCGGCCGGTTGGCTGAACGGTCTCAAATCCCGGAGCTTGCCGGACGACGCATCGAGTACCTGCTGGATCGTCTCCTCTCCGGTGACCTGCCGGTAAACGAGCAGCAGTTTTCTGTCTTTCTCATCGCCCCTGTTGTAGAAAGCCCCGTTCATCGTATAGGCCAAGCTTACTTGTCCGTCGCCCTGCAGACGTTTCAGGGCCTCTTCCTTCGTTACGGCAGCGGGTTTAACCGCCTTTAAAGCCTCACCGATGTCTTCCTGCTCGTAAGGAAGCTGAAGCGTATACAGGCTCCCGTCTCCGTGGAGATTGAGGATAATGAGCTGATCCTGAACGGGAATTCCTTTATAAACCCGCTGAAACTGGTACGTAAACGGCTCGTTTTTCTGACTTGAAGCCTGGTTCGTTATCGAATCGTTCTTGATCAGCTTCCAGTTTTCAGAGGCTTGCGGAACGAGCTTATCAATCAATTGAAGCGCTCTCGCATCCGCGGTTTCTTTTTTAATGCTGCGCGCCTTCACGTTAGAATTCCGGTTCCAGGGCGGATAGACTCCGTTATCGTTTAGTTCGAGGATTTGCCCCGTCCGGACATCGACAATCGCACTGTATTTGTCGCGGTTTTCGGCTTCGTCCTCCCAGTTCAGACTCCAGACGAGCTGTCCGGGCACGCGCCAGTCTTCCTGCTCAAATTTCTGAACCAGCTTGCTTCCCTCCGGAACGTAACCCGTCGCTTTTACGCGTTCTGCCGCTTGCTCCGCGCTTAGCGGCGCTCCCGTATGCGTTTTGAAAGAAGAGCCGGTTTTCGGGATATCCACATAAGCCGAAGGCCCGTAGGCGGTATAAATTCCCGTGGACACATACTCCCCGCTCTGCGCGTCGACAGGCATATAAAACAAAGGATTCCGTGCATAACCGAGTATCCATTCTTCAGGACCCGATTCATTATGAAGTTTCACGTACTGCAAATCGACCGTAAAATCCTTCTTGTACTTGGCGGCCGCCTCCTCCGAGGTTATTTGAGGGGCGGCGGAAGGAAACGAGCCTCTGTGAAAACTGGCGTTGAGCCCCGTAACCCGGCCGTCCCCGCTTACCCGAACGTTGATGCCTTCGAAATCGACGAACAAACCGTTCACTTTACGCCTGAATGACAAATCGTAAGAGAGCGGCCCGAACAGCGCGCTTTGTGATCCGTTGGCAAAATAACGTTCAAGGGTTTCTTTTTCCAGGGACGGCACCGCCTTTTTCACAAAGTCCAGGGCGATTTGAGCGGCTTTCTCCTGATTGACCGCCGGGGGATAAAAACTCTCCTTTTCTTGAAGCCGGTCGTCAGGAATAGCGGTAGACAGAACATCTCCGGTCCGTGCATCCACCCTACTGTGGAAGGACGTAGTGGAATTTCCTTGCGTCACGGACCAGGAAATCGTCCAGGCAAGTCCCGGAAGGGGCGGATAGCCGTCCGCCGAATCGTCCAGCTTCGCCGACGACACTTCCGCTTTCTTGAGGTCGGGAAACAACTCTCTCAGCCTGGCAATCGCCTGCTCTTTCGTAATCTTGGCCTCTTTCTCCAGCTTGGCGCTATCCGGTATTTCGGCTGCTGGAACCGGTGCGCTTCCGGATACGACTTTCGGTTCCTCCTGAAACCTGTATGCAGGAGCGGACACCGGTTCCGCACCGATATTTCCGGGCAGCAGAAGACCGACTCCAAGAGAGCCGGCCACCGTAAAGAGCCCCGCTTTGCGCAAGCGGTCCGCGCGTTTGTTCTTCATCCCAAATCCCTCATCTCCATTTGTTAAGGTTTTCCATATTATTTAAACGCATGGAAGAAGGAATAGTTTCGTCACAAGAGAGAAACGGCCTTGTTTTCGTCGATCAGATTTTCGTGCCTGTGTTCCAGTTCTTTGCTGAATTTTTCCGAAATCTGCTTTCTGTTCCCGTATACGTACAAAACATCCCCCGCTTCGATGGTGGTATCGGAATTTTTGCTCCGTCTCCGGATTCTCAGCGATCCCCGCTGCACAAAGAGCAGGTTAATGTCTTCTTCTTCCGTACAGAGCTCGTCGATATGACAATGCTCGTACTCGGAATTTTCCATGATGGGAATATCGGTGATCCAGTCTTCTTCGTCCTTGTATAAAAGCTCGCTTACCGGCAGCTCCTCCACGCCTTCGTCTTCCTCCAGAGGCGCATGAAGCTTTTTGCTCAGCCGTTTGTGCATCGGCTTCATTTTCAGAACGAACAGCAGTAAAACCAGAATACCCGTGATGATAAGCAGCTCGGGCAGCCGGAACCTCTTTTCAAGCAGGTTGGACACGAGTGTAATGATAACGGCCAGAGAGAATACGCCGAACAAAATGAGAAAAATACCGATTCGCCTGCGAACCGGATGCCGGATAATGAGCTCGGATTCCTGTGTGGTAAAGCCCGTGCCTGTCAGCAGGGAAGTGACTTGAAAGCGGGCGATTTCGTTGTCCAGCCCGGTCAGCATCATCAGTACCGCCGAAATTTCAATAACGAGCAGTACGATCCCTAAATAGATGACGATTAATAGTAGCTCCATGTTATGCCTCCCAGCCTCTACACCTTTTCAATAACCGTTCCCGCGGGTATGTGAAACTAACAGCTTTTGACTGCAGCAGGGGGGATTTTACGGTTTTCACGCCGCTCTCAAGGCCCGCTCCGCCGGTAATTTTCCGGCCGATTGACTAGTCCGCTCCTGCAATGCGATAATGAGTTCGTCATCTCGAACCATCTGAAGGGAGTTACTGCATGTGACGTTCGGAGCCAGAATGTTAAAGACGGGCATGGCCGTCACTCTAGCTTTGTACTTAAGTATGCTTTTGCATACGACCGCCCCGGTTATTGCCGCGGTTGCCGCGATCTTCGCCCTGCAGCCGTCCATTTACCGGTCCTGGCGATATTTTCTCGATCAGACTGCAAACCAACACCTTGGGAGCCGCGCTCGCGCTCGTCGCCGGTACGTTCTTTCCCAAGCACCCGATAGCCATCGGAATCGTTTGTATTCTGGCCATTATGATCTGTCTTAAAATGAAAATGGAAGCGAACATCGGCCTCACCCTCGTAACGGTTATCGCGGTCATGGATGCTTCCGGCGGCCACTGGTGGTTCGCCGTCAACCGCTTCCTGCTCACTTCGCTCGGAGTCGGGTCCGCCTTCGTCATTAACGTGCTGTTCTTCCCGCCTAACTGGCAGAAGCGGTTTATGGAAGAAGTGCACGGCGTTTTCAGTCAGATTTCGCCGCTGCAGAGGACCGTCATTTCCAATGAAATGAAAGAATCCGTTTTTCAGGAGACGAAAGACGGCGTCGTGGGCGCGCTGTTCCGGCTGGAGGAGAAATACAAGCTCTTCGAAGAAGAACAGAAGAAGCTCAAGCGGCTGAAATACAGCCAGTCCAAGCGGCTTGTCGTCTATAAGCAGATGCTTCATACCCTGCGCAAGGGCGTGGATATTTTACAGCTGGTCGAAGAGCATTATTTCCAGGCTTCACGCACTTCAAACATGAACGCCTTCGTCGACGAGCACTTGGAAGCCCTTACCCAATATCATGAGTATGTGCTTATGAAATTCGAGAAGAAGTATAAGAACGAGTCCTACGAGAAGCTTGAAGCGATGGATCTCAAAAACGACGCCTTCCTGAGACTCATAACGGACGCTTCCAGCAGCACCGGGGACCTGCACCGGCTCGTTGTGGTTGCTTCCGGGATCTATGACTACGGTCATCAGATCGTGAGGCTGGACAAACTGGTCGAGCAATTTTTCAAAGGCGCCGAAGAAAACGAAAAACAGACGGGCATTAAGTTTTTTTAATGTCTGGTCTGTTTTTCTTTTTTTAAAACTATGTGAACTCTTGAAGTTGATTTCAATCCATACAAAACCGGGCGGCACGTTAGTTAAAAGCGCAGCGAAAGTTATAATCCGGCCGTGTCCGGCACATACTAACGCCATCCAGGACTTCCATACGGAAGTCTTTCTAAAGGAGAACCTGTTTATGACCGAAAATCACGATCCTAATTTCGTACTGGGCGCCCCCCAATCTTCCAAGGAAGCAGCCGAAGTCACTTCCTCTCAGGGAACGGAACTGACCCGGGAGCAGTTCCTCAAGTCCTACACAGCCGGCACCATCGATGATGACCATGGCTTTGGCGAGGAATCGGAAGCCGGCTACCGGCCCGAATCGACACCCGACAGAGCCTGAGCCTGCCGCCGAAAACGGCGTAAGCCGGTTGACCCGAGCGCAGCACGGAAGGCCGACAGCCGGAGCCGGCTATGCAAAAACCCCCGCAGTCATGTGGCCGTAAGGCTTGTCTGCGGGGGTTTTGTATGTGCGTCGCCCTGTGTTCAGGCTGCCTGCGATGCTTGCGGCCTTACTCCACGGCGTGAAGGCCGCTCAAGCGCGAGACGGTCAGCAGCAGCTCGTCGCGCAGCGGAACGATGAATTCCACCGCACCCATGGTGAAGATGCCGCTTCTGTTGTGAAGCTTTACTCCGCTGACGCTGAGCTTGTAATGCGGAAGACCGGCCGACATCGAAGTCAGCTCGCTCCCGCCTCCGCTTCGGGAAGAAAGCGTAAGCGTGCGTCCTTTGGCCTCGAAAGGCACAATGCTGAGAATCGCCTGCAAAGGGATATAGTAATTGACGTGGGGTTTCTGGACGATGAGTTCTTTCGTCGTGACCGTAAGTCCCAGACCGCTTTTTTTGTGGGAATATTTCAATTCGCCGTCTGTCATCTGGATAGAAATAAAATCGGGATTCATTCCGTCTGGCGCCCCCTTCAAAAAGGATGTACGTCCACCTTAGCATACCGGTTATGGACTGACAACCTTAAGGGACTGTGATCCCGGAACGGAGAAGCGCGGAAAATGCGCTACGACGCCAGCATCAGCACCTGGAAATCCATCTCGATGCTTTGAGCCGACATCAGCCCGCCCAGCAGTAATTTGGCTTCCGTCAAGCGGGCGAGATCCCCGCGCAGAATCAGGTGAGAGCGGTGTCTCTTCCCGGGCGTTTTCCAGGCCAGCAGAGGAGCCAGCATATGTTGTTTCAGGGTTCGGATCACCGTATGTAATTGTTCCTGTTCCGCCACTTTGACGATCAGAAATGTATGCTCCATCACGATCTCCTCCGGTCGTTAAAAAGAATGTGCGTTTCCGGCCGAAAATATGGCGCGACTGCGCCGGGAGCCGGGGGTTGAAGTCCACAGCATAAAGCCATCCGCGAGCAGCAGCGGACGGCAGCCTTTCCATCATAGGGTGTTTGGTTCAAGGAGTCAAGTCGGATGGCTTACTTCCCTGCTCTTCGGCCGGGCGGCCCTGGAGGCACCCCGGCTTAACGACTGTCGTCGTATCTTTGTAATCCCGGTTAAAATAATTTCTATGTATTTTTTTATTCTACCACATCAATTGGAGTTTTTCTTCATTAATCTTCAAGTAGTTTCCAGTTTCGTTTACCCGGCTTGCTCGGGCATGAATCTTTACTCGCCCACAAAGCGGAACAATTTCCAGAAGACGATCACATTAACGGCCAGCAGAAGCGGGATTCCGTATTTGAACGCGAAATGTCTGGTCTTGTGCTTGTAAGCGTACATGCCTGCCCAGATACCGGGAGCTCCTCCGATAAGAGCCGTCAGGAACAGCCGCTTCTCCGGTACGCGCCACTCCCCGCTGCGCGCTCTGCGTTTGTCCGCACCCATCCACACGTACGCGACAAGATTAACGATAAGAAGATATATAATAAGAATCTTGATGAAAAACACCTCTTTTTTAGTCTAAAGTCCCTTTCCTTATTAGTTTACAATTATTCGGTTAAAAAGCGAAGACCGGAGCGCATCCCGCCCCGGTCTTTCTATTCTTCATACATCATTTTGCGGGTCATTCCCCCGTCAAGTACGAGATTCTCTCCGGTAACGAAGCCGTTCTCGGGATCGGTGAAATAAAAGCAGGCCCTTGCGACATCGTCCGGCGTCCCGACCCGGCCCGCAGGGTGCTGCTTGTGGTCGGACGGCTTCAGCGCCCCGTAGTCCCCCGTCTCGATCCAGCCGGGGCTGATGCAGTTCACGCGGATGCCGTCCGGGCCCAGCGAAACCGCGAGCGCATGCGTCAGCGCCGCGATTGCTCCCTTCGAAGCGGCGTACGCTTCCGAGGAGGGCTCCGACATCAGCGCCCGCGTGGACGCGATGTTGACGATGCTGCCGCCTCCGGTTTCGCGCATCCGCTTCGCCGCCTCCCGCGCGCACAGGAACGTGCCGCGCAGATTCGTGTGGAGGACGCGGTCCCACTCCTCCACCGTCAAATCGTACGGCGACTTCCATTCGGAGACGCCGGCGTTGTTGATCAGGCTGCCGATCGCGCCGTATGCCGCGGCCGCCCGTTCGATAAGGCGGACGATGTCGCCGGGCCGGCTCATATCCGCCGGAACGAACAGCGCTTCCCCGCCTTCTTCGCGGATTCTCCGCGCGTTGTCTTCCCCGGCAGCCTCGTCATAATCTGCCAGGACGACGGCGTCCCCCCGCTCGGCATAGCGGCGCGCGAGCACACGGCCGATGCCGGAGGCCGCTCCCGTCACGATGACGGCTTTGCCGGCCGGTTCTGTTTTCACAAACGGACCCTCCTTTGTATTCCTTTATTTTTTGAGCTTGTTCGCTTTCGCTCCTTACCCGCTTCTTGTATAATCAGGAGAAAATTCTCAAGGAAAGGCGGGATCGGGATGCAGGTCACCCATCATTATCTCGAACTGTGCCGGGCGTACAGCGCCGTACCCCAAGGGCTTCCCGTCTCCCTCACCCTGGAGGAACTCGCCGAACGCCTGCACTGCACCGTGCGCAACGTCAAAATCGTGATCCGCAAGATGTCCGAATCCGGCTGGATCACCTGGGTTCCCGGCCGCGGCCGCGGAAACAAATCCGAGCTCCACTTCCATTATACCCTGGAAGAAATGCTCCTGAAGCAAACGGCCGAATTTGCGGAGAAGGAACAGTTTCAGCAGGCTTTCGAATGGATACACCAGTATGCGGATACGCTCCTGATGAAAGAACAGCTGCTCCAGCATGTGTCCCGCTATTTCGGATACAAGGCGAAGGAAACGGAACAGGACGCCGACGTGCTGCGGCTGCCCATCAACAAAACTTACCGGACGTTCGATCCGGCCGCCCTGCTCTTTGCCAATGATGTGCATCTGAGCCGCCAGCTGTTCGACACTATCGTGCGGTATGACAGAGCCGCAGACGACTTCGTCCCGAGTCTCGCCCATCACTGGGAGTCGGATGAAACCTGCACGGTCTGGACGTTCTACCTGCGCAAAGGCGTGCTCTTCCACCACGGCCGAGAGCTGGAGGCGGCCGATGCCGAATATTCCTTACGGAGGCTGCTCGATCCCGGGGTGTTCTCGCCCCAGCGCTGGATGCTGGAAGATGTCCGGCAGATTCGCGTTCCGAGCCGGATGACCATCCAGTTCGTGCTGAGTAAGCCGCATGTGCTGTTCCCGCACTGTCTGACCTCCCCGTCCGCGGCGGTCCTGCCCCGGGAGCTTTGCGAGTCGGATCCCGCGGCTTACTTCGCCTGTCCGGTCGGCACGGGGCCTTTCCGGCTGGAGATCCGTCCCGGCTACGGGTACCTCCTGCACGCCAATGAACGCTACTATCTGGGGCGTCCTTTCCTTGATGTCGTCGAGCATATTCTGCTCCGGGATTATCCGGAACTGGTGGTGATGACGGACGCCTGCAATATGGTTCAGCGTTCTCCTTACGCTCCGGGTTCCAAGCCTCAGCAGGACTGGCAGGCGGTGGAATGCATCTCGTCGGGATGCGCGCTGCTCTCGTTTAACCGGCGCAAGGAGGGTCCCTTGCAGGACGCCGGCCTACGCCGGTTTGTGCGGTCCGTAATCCGGGCATGCGCGATGGTCGAAGAGCTTGGCGAGAGCCGCGCCCTGGCGGCCGCCAGTTTTTTGCCCGATAAAAGTTTGAAGATGGGCCGCGATCCTTACCGGGACACGCAGGAAGGAGACACGGCCGGTATCCCGTATTCCCCTGACTATGCCGGAACGGAGCTGACGCTCCACTGCAAGGATTCGTGCAAAACGGTCGAAGACTTCGATTGGATTGTAAAACGCTGTCTCAAAGCGGGACTTCATATCAAGGTCGTGCTGCATGAGCACAATGAGCTCCTAACACCCGATGTGATGTGTGAAGCCGATCTTGTTCTGTATGAAGTCGTCCTGGACGAAAGCGAGACGCTTTCTTTGCTGGAGCTGTTTATGCAGGAGGAAGGATCTATCCGGCGCATGTTTGACGACCCGCTGCGCGCGGAGCTGAACCGGAGAGTCGCCGGACTGCTTGCCGAGCCCGATCCCCGCAAGCGGTTGGACCTGTTCGACAAGCTTGAATCCCTTCTTACGGAAGACGCCGCGGTCCATTTTCTTTATCACCGGAAAATGCAGACCACCTATCACAAAAGCGTACGGGGGCTGCGGCTGAACGCCTTCGGTCATATCGACTACCGCCATATCTGGTTCGAGCCGGAAGACCCGCTTAACGGCTGCACGGCCTCGGCGGACGCGGCTTCCCCGGTCAGCGGTATTCGCTGAAAAAAAGCGCCCTCAAGAGGCGCTTTTCATGTTCATGCGGTATGTCCGTTTCACCGTTCACTTAGGCATTGGGGCGCCACACGGTTTCCTCGGTCAGCCAGGAATCTTTGGTCGCCCGGCCGTCCCCGGTAATGGGAATCACATCCCCCAGGTATGTAGGCTGCGGTTTGAAAAACCGGATCAGAGCGAAATCTTTGCTTCTGGCGGCCATTTCCCGGGCCCTGAACTTCGTCATGCCCCGGTATTCTTGACGATCCGCCGCTACGCCGTACGCTTCAATGCCAAGTCCCTCCGCATCATACAGCGCGCGTGCCAAGTGATAGTCCTGGCTTACGACGACGGCTCTTCGGATCTGAAAAATAGCCTTGGCCCGGTACATGGATTCATACGTGTTAAAGCCGGCATGATCCATAAAAATATGCTCTTCCGCGATTCCCCGCTCCAGCAGGAAGTCTTTCATCGCGCCTACTTCGTTGTAGCCGAGTGTCCCATGATCGCCGGATACGAGGATTTTATCCGCCTTCCCGCTCTCATACAGCTCCGCTGCCGTGATCATCCGGTCTTTCAGCATATCCGAAAGCCGGCCGTCCGGGTGTACCTTCGCTCCGAGCACGATAATCGCGTCGGCACCGGGCGCATTCTCCGCGCTGACTTTACGGGCCGCTCCTTCTCTTCTCACTTCGTAATCCGAAGCGGCCAGCCAGATTCCCCCTGCGGCAGCCGCGGCTCCAAAGCCGGCTGCCCACCTTTTCCAACGCAGCTTCATTCCAGCTCTCCCCCGTACCTTTAATCGTGCTTTTATTCCCGATCCGGCTCCAAAAGAGTGAACAAGGAGATCGAGGATATTATACCTTAATTTTCCTTTTCTTCGCTATATAAAAAGAGACGGTCCGTATTCCCTCGCGCCGCTTCCTGACGTGCCTTATTAAAGCACGCCTTTCCGCACCGCGCGAAGCTTGCGGCTTCCGGCGTGCGGTGTCAAGCGTCACATAACCGTGGTCAGCCAATCACGCTACAGCACAACCGCCTTTTCACCTTCACACATACAGAAGAAGAGGGGGAATGCGCGGCCCGGACAAGATGGTGATTCTCCTCCGTCTGTTTCCGCTTGTTCCTCAACCGGAAAAATCCCGGCTCGTGCACGCAGGATGCGGCACAAACCGGGATTTTTTTGCCTTGGATCTACGGCCGCCGGAACATCTGATCGGGCATCGTCCTTGGCGATCAGTCGGACAGACTATCCCGCACAATCTCCTCCCACTCGTCCTCGGTTAAAATTCCCTTCTCGACGACGAGCTGACGGAGCGGCTTTTGCGTTTTGAGCGATTCCTTCGCAATGTCGGCCGCCTTATCGTAACCGATAACCGGATTCAGCATCGTGACCAGGGACAGGCTGCGATCCATCCAGTAGCGGCACTGCTCCTCGTCGGCTTCGATCCCTTTCACGCACCGATCGCAGAACGCTTCCGTCGCGGTGCTCAAAATATGCGCCGACTGCAACACATTATGGGCGATAACCGGCATCATCACGTTGATTTCAAGCTGGCTGCCTATCATCGCCGTCTGCACGGCCGTGTCGTTGCCGATTACCTGGCAGCAGACCATGTACAGCATCTCCGGCAGCACCGGGTTCACCTTGCCCGGCATAATGGAAGAGCCGGGCTGCACGGCAGGCAGCCGGATTTCGGCAAGCCCCGTCTGCGGGCCGGAATTAAGCAGCCGGATATCGCTGGACAGCTTAATGAGATGCACAGCCGCATCCCGCAGCAGTCCGCTTACACGGAGAGCCGCCGACGGGTTTTGCATAAAGGCGAACCGGCTTGGAGCCTGCCGGTAAGGCGTGCCGGTGCGGCGTCCGATCTCGGCCACCATCCGGGCCGCATATTCGGGGTGGGTGTTCACGCCCGTGCCGACGGCATTCCCGCCGATGCCCAGCTCCAGAAGACCGTCCGCGGCCCCTTCAAGCTGTTTCCGCATCCCGCCGATCGTGGCGGCGTAACCCTCGAACTCCTGCCCCAGGCGAAGCGGAACCGCATCCTGCAAATGGGTGCGGCCCGATTTTACGACCGAATGGAATTCCCGCGATTTGTTCGCGAGCTCGTTCGTCAGCTTTTCCAGCGCAGGCAGAACCTTCCGCTCCAGAGATTCGTGCAGGGAAATGCAGATCGCCGTCGGGATCGTGTCGTTCGTCGACTGCCCTTTGTTCACATGATCGTTGGGATGGATCTTGTCCTTGCGGTCGCGTTCCAGCCCCAGCTTCTCCAGCGCAACGTTCGCGATCACTTCGTTGGCGTTCATGTTCTGCGACGTCCCCGCCCCGGCTTGAAAAGCGTCGACGACAAACTGGCTGTCCCAGCGCCCTTCGATTACCTCGTCCGCCGCTGCCAGAATGGCATCCGCGATGCCGGCGTCCAGTTCGCCCAGATCTTTATGTACGGCCGCGGCCGATGCTTTAATAATGCCCTGGGCTTTAATAAACTCCCTCGGCAACCGGTAGCCGCTGATCGGAAAATTCATCACCGCACGCTGAGTCTGGGCTCCGTAATAGGCATCAGCCGGGACCTGAACCTGTCCCAGGGAATCGCCGGCAGTGCGGTGCTGCTTCGTATTTTGCCCGTTTCCGTTGGATGGTTGCTGTTCTGTCATGATCTCACCCTTCCTTCCGTTCACTCTTCTTGGGCCTCCCGATAAAAGAGTGTAGACCGTTCCCGTACGGCAAACGATTATTGCTGCCTTTGCTTGCGGATGCCGCACCGGTTCCGGTAAAAGCCTCTTTTCATAGATACCCGTTTTGGCTGACGGTGATACCCCGTAAACAAAAAGAACGGAGAGCTTTCGCTCCCTATTCCGGGGCCTGATTTAAAAAGAGGCCTTTTGCGCGGGCTGTCTTTCCTTGTAAACCTGCCAAAACGATGAGACAGGGCACGGGGGATGGCCGGTGTGCGAACGGCTTCCGGAAGGAGTATAATAAATAAGGATACCGGTCCGTGAACATAGGAGCCGGCCCGTATCCGTTCATTTGCCCGGCATTTATTCCGGGTGCCGCTTTTCAGATAGGGCGTCCTGACGCCTTTTTTACTTTATAAGCTTGTTTTGTATCAAAAGGAGGAGATTCTTCATGACTACAACGACTTCCGGCACTGCTTCCGAACAATGGCTCAACTACGTGAACGGCCGATGGATTCAATCGGAAAGCGGCAGAACGATCCCCGTCGTTAACCCTTCCACTTTGCGGGAAATGGCGACCGTACCGGATTCGGGCGCTGCCGAAACGAAGGCCGCTATCGAGGCGGCCCATAACGCTTTTCAAACGTGGAGCACCTTATCCGCTTACGAGCGTTCGGATATCCTGATGCGCTGGTATCACCTGATGATGAGCCATCAGGAAGGGCTGGCGAAGACGATGACGGCGGAACAGGGCAAGCCGCTGGCCGAAGCCAAAGGCGAGATCGCCTATGCCGCCAGCTTCATCTCCTGGTATGCCGAGGAAGCGAAGCGGCTGTACGGGGATATCATCCCGGCCACCACTTCCGGCAAACGGATGTTTGTCCTGCGTCAGCCAGTCGGTGTCGTGGCGGCGATCACGCCCTGGAACTTCCCCGCCGCCATGATTACGCGCAAGGTAGGCCCGGCGCTCGCGGCAGGCTGCACCTGCATCGTCAAGCCGGCGGAGCAGACGCCGTTGACGGCGCTGTATATGGCCAAGCTGGCCGAAGAAGCGGGCATACCCGCCGGGGTACTCAACATCGTGACAGGCGAAGCCTCCGTGATCGGCGACACGCTGTTTGCGGACCCCCGGGTAGCGAAAGTGACGTTCACCGGCTCGACGGAGGTCGGCAAGCACATTATGCGCGCTTCCGCCGATACGATGAAGAAAATATCGCTGGAGCTGGGCGGCCACGCCCCCGTTATCGTGCTGGACGATGCAGACGTAGAGCTGGCCGCCGAGCAAACCCTGCTGTCGAAGTTCCGTAATGCCGGTCAAACCTGTGTCTGCGCCAACCGGATTTATGTGCAGAAAGGCATCCGTGCGGCGTTCGAGAACCTGCTGGCGGACAAAATCCGGGCCCTCAAAGTCGGTGACGGCATGGACCCGGACTCCGCCATAGGGCCCGTCATCGACGAAGACGGGCTGAACAAAATTCAAAAGCACGTGACGGACGCCGTCGAACGGGGAGCAACCGTCATTACGGGCGGCAGCCGGAAGGAAGTGCCTCGGCATGCCGGATACTTTTTCGAGCCGACGCTGCTTACGGGCGTAGACAGCTCCATGCTGATCATGAAGGAAGAGACGTTCGGGCCCGTGGCTCCGATCGTCGAATTTACCGATCCGGACGATGCCGTCCGGCAGGCGAACGATTCTCCTTACGGGCTCGCGTCCTACGTGTTCACTTCGAATATCAACCATGCCATCCGCCTTGCGGAGCGACTGCAGTACGGCATCGTCGGCGTAAACGACGGCCTGCCTTCTTCCGCCCAGGCCCCGTTCGGCGGCATGAAAGAAAGCGGCCTCGGCCGGGAAGGCGGCAAATACGGGATCGAAGAATATGTGGAGATCAAATATATCTCGCTCGGCCTTTACTGACTTAAGGCAGCAAACAACGCCCTTCCATAAAAACAAACGTCCTGCAGCGACCCCGGTTGACCGGTCAACTGCAGGACGTTTTTTTCATATCCGCTGTATCCTTACATACTTACATACTTACCCTTGCATCTACATACTTTACGTCTCACACCGCGGAAATCTTTCCATTTCCCGTGTCCGACGTCCGAGGGCCATCCGGCCTCTCTTCGAAATACCGGACGATCTGCTCCTTCAGGATGGCAAAATCCCGCTCCTTGCAGGACAGCCGGACAGGGTCCATGGAGCCCGCTACGATAATATCGATCACGGGGCCGTTTCCTTCCGCAACTTCATACGTGGTCAACCGGCTGCGCTCGTAAAATTTCGTCCCGGCCTTCAGCCCCTCCGTCCCCAAATAAAAACGTTTCAGCCAATCGAGATAAAACATAAAACCGGATAATGCGGCAAACCACAAACTCTCCTTACCGAACAGGTAAAAAAGAAGAATCATACCCGCGGCGGCAATCCAGAACTCGAGCGGATAGAACGGTCCCTTTGCCACCACAATCCCTATCTTCTTAAACGCCTGCCGCGCTTGATACGACTTCCAGGCCACGAACCCTAATATAAGCAGACCCGCTATTGTGCTTGTCACCATTATGAAAATCACACTCCCGCTCAGATGCTTCCATAATACCTTTATTTGGTATTTTTGTTAAGCCCTAATACTACGTTCACGGCAGCGCATAAAAAAAGACCGCTTTCGCGGTCCGGTCTCATCGTTCAAAAGGCGGCGGGCGCTTTGCTCACGCCGAGGGAAACATCCAGCCAGCCTATCAGGTCTTCCATCACTTCTTCACGGTTCACTTCGTTCAAAATTTCGTGACGTTTGTTTTCGTACAGCTTGCAGTCCACCTGCTCCAGCCCCAGTTTGCGGTACAAGGCGGCAAGACGTCTTACGCCTTTGCCCTGTCCCCCGACCGGATCTTTATCACCCGCCAGAAGCAGAACAGGAAGGTCCTTCGGAATGCTACGCATATGACGTTTCTGATGAATATCGGAAAGATGGATAAAAAAATCTTTAAAAAATCCGGTTGTGCAAACAAACCCGCAAAGCGGATCTTTTACGAATTTATCGACTTCCGCATCGTCGGTGCTCAGCCAGTCGAACTCCGTCCGGTTCGGGCGGAAGGGACGGTTAAAGCTGCCGAGCGCCGTATGGCTCAGAAAAGTGCTGCGGGAGCGGTCACCGCTGCGGGCGACGAGCATTTTGGCCAGCAGGATACCCGCTTTCAGAATCGCGCCTTTCGGTCCGTTCGTCCCGATCAGGGCCACACCATCATAAAGCTGCGGAGCCCGGTACATCACTTTCTGGGAAAGAAAAGAACCCATGCTGTGCCCGACCAGGTATAGAGGCAGGCCCTGTCGCTCCTCCCGGATCCGTCTTCCGAGATCGATCATATCGTCCGTCATGCCCGCAAATCCGTCCGGACCCGGGTATCCCAGGTCGTTCACATGGGCGGCCGTCCGTCCATGCCCCCTGTGGTCGTTGGCGTAGACGACATAACCGCGGGCCGTGAGCCTTTCCGCCAGCCGCTTGTAGCGAAACGCGTGTTCCGCCATACCGTGCGCAATTTGCACGACGCCCCGTAGGGAAGTGTCCCGTTCCGGCTCCCAGCGGAACACAAAGACAGGCGTATCCGTCTCTTCGTTTAAATGAAAATGAGTTTCTTTCATCCGATCACCCTTGTTATCCGGTTTGGGCGGTGGATTCAGCCGTGGAAAAATCCGATCTGCACGATAAACAGCGCAGCGAACACGTAAAGCACAGGATGGATTTCCTTGAACCTTCCCCGGGCCGCCTTCAGTATAATGTAAAAAATAAATCCGATTCCGATGCTCGTCGATACACTGTACGTCAGCGGCATCGTGACGAGAACGAGAAAAGCGGGGAAAGATTCCTCGAAATCTTTCCAGTCGATATGCAGCAGATCGGTGATCATATAATAACCGACCACTATCAATGCGGGTGCCGTGACAGACGGCAGGTTAGCCAGCGTTTCCGCTACCGGGGCCAGAAATGACGTGGCGGCCAGCAGCGCGCACGTGACGACCGCCGTCAAGCCCGTCCGGCCTCCTGCGGCTATTCCCGAGCCCGACTCGATCAGTGTCGTCACCGGGCTTGTCCCCATTACGGCGCCGGCCGTAACGCCGGCCGCATTCGCCATAAGCGCGCTTCTGGAACGGGGAAAAACGCCGTTCTTCATCAGTCCCGCCTGCTCGGCGAGGCTGACAAGCGTTCCGGTCGTATCGAACACCGAGATCAGCAGAAACGTAAACGTGACGGCGAACAATCCCTGTTCGAATACGCCTTTCACGTCCATCTGCATGAGTGTTCCCGTCATCGTGCCCGGCCAGGCGAACCAGTGATCCGGCAAAATCAGCAGTCCCATCAGCCAGCCGATCGCAGCCGTCAGCAGCATACCGATAAAAAGCGCCGCACGGACGCGGTACGACATCAGGATCAGAGTGAGCACAAGTCCGATAACGGACAATAGAGCCGCAGGCTCGTGCAGACTCCCGATGGTGACGAGCGTATCCGGTGAAGCGACGATGAGCTTGGCATTTTGCAGTCCTACAAAACAAATAAACAATCCGGTGCCCGCTGTAATCGCGTATTTTAACGAAGCCGGAATGGATACGATCAGCAGCCGGCCGTGCCGGCTGAGTGAAATCAGCATAAACAGAAGTCCGGCCAGAAATACGGAGCCAAGCGCTACCTGCCAGGAAACCCCCGCTCCCTGGACGACGCCGAAGGCGAAGAAAGCATTGATGCCCATGCCCGGAGCTATGACGATCGGGTAGTTGCCCGCCAGTGCGATAATAAGGGTCGAAAATATAGTCGTGAGGATCGTCGCGATGAAAACCGCATGAAAATCCATGCCCGATGCGCTTAAAATACCGGGATTCACGATCACGACGAACGCCATCGTCATAAACGTCGTACATCCCGCCAGCACTTCCGTCCCGATCGTCGTCTGGCGTTCTTTTAATTTAAACCAAGTTTCTGCCTTGTCCAATCAATTCCAGTCCTTTCCTTGCCGCTAATCAAGAATTGTATCATGGATTGAGACAGACTTCACGCTGAATTTATTTCGTGGCGGTAGGTCCGCTCCTTTTCCAGCTCCCTATATTTAACATTATTTCCCATGCAATTCAGTTTCAGCCCACTCGACGAAAAAGACCCGCTATCCTCATGGATAACAGGTCTTCCTTAAGTACAGGGTCCGGGAAAAAACAGGCTATCCCCGTCCGTCGCTCGCTTTACGCTCGATATGCAGCTTCGCTTCGGCGCCGGCCGTGCTCCGTTTTGTCTCATTGTCAAAACGTTTCCGTTCCGTCCGCTCGATTTGAGCGACCCGGCCGTCGTGAATAATGATTTGAACGGTTCCGTACTCCAATCCGTTAATGCTTTGAATGATCCGGTCAATCCAGACTTCATTCAGTTCAACAGGTTTGGCCATAATTCTCATCCTCTCTACCCTCGATTCAAATCATCCAATCGTACCATTCTTTTTTACGCTTCTGCAGGTCTACCAGCCAAGCGGACGTTTTGCCTATTAAAGTAAAAGTGGCGTCACGGTTCGAGAACGTATGGTCGGCCTGGAAAATGAGTTCCAGATCGCAGCGTCCGTCGGCGCGGAGCCAAAACATTTTTTGATAAAGCGGGGCGTAATCTACCGGTATATCTTCGTCCGCCGTGCCGTGTGCGATGAGAACATCTCCCCCGAATTTGCGCAGCTGCTCGAACGGTTGATGCTTGGAGAGAGAGTCGAAAAAAGCCGGGGTCAGCAGATACCCCTGATAGTCGATGCCTTTGTCGGGCTCCAGCTGGCGATAAGCATCCTTGCCTACAATTCGTACAATATCATTGTGCGGGTGGGCTACGGCCGACCACATCACGAGGGTCCGGACGCGATGGTCGGAAGCGGCGGTAAGAAGGGCGACCGCGCCGCCCAGGCTGTGGCCAAGCAGCGTCACGCTGCCGGGATCCACGCAGTCCAGGCTGAGCGCGTAATCCAGCACCCGGCGCGTCTGGGCGATCATCGGATCGAGTCCTCCCGCTCCGTAATCACCGGTGCTTTCGCCGCAGCCGCCGTAATCGAAGCGGAGCACCATATAGCCTTGGCTGCTCAAAGCCCGCGCCGTCTTGACGAACAGCCGGTCGACGCCGATCCGGTTGCCGATAAAGCCGTGGCAGATGATGACAACCGGCCATTTGCCCGCGCCTCCTCGGCAGTCGGCGCCCTCCCCGTCCGTCGGATAGTGCAGCGTAGCCGCCAGTTCCAAATCCCCGCTCGGGATTGTGATGTGATGTTCCATAACCCTAGTCCTTTCTGCAAGTGCGCTTCTGTGAGGTCCGGATCAGATATGAACCGGCATGGGATCGTTTTTTAAGGCATTTTCTACGGTTCTTGTCTGATTGCCGTCGAAGATATACAAGCGGTGGACCAGAACATGGACACGGTCCCCCGTTTCAAGCTGGGGCAGTTCCAGTGAACGGTAGCCCACCAGAAGGTTGGGTCCGCTCTCCACTTCGACCTGCCAGTTCGAACCCCGGAAATACGTGCTTCTGACGATCGCCTCCGCCGACGCCGTCTGGCGGCTGATTTCGCCGGGCAGCCCGATCTCCACGAATTCCGGCCGGACGACTGCGGACGCTTCTCCCGCCTCGGCGAACCCGATCAGGGAGCCGGCTTCTTCCAGCGGCGAAGATTCGCCGATAAAGGAAGCGACGAACGGAGTCAGCGGTTCGCGGTAAATGTCGATCGGCGAGCCTTTCTGCTCGATCCGGCCTTTGTTGACGATCATGATTTCGTCGGCCACCTCGACCGCTTCTTCCTGGTCGTGGGTGACGAAGATCGTCGTGATGCCGACCCGGGAAATCATTTCCCGCAGCCAGCTGCGCAGCTCCTTGCGGACTTTCGCGTCAATCGCCGCGAACGGTTCATCGAGCAGGAGCAGCTGCGGCTCGGGTGCGAGCGCCCGGGCGAAGGCCACGCGCTGGCGCTGGCCGCCGGACAGCTGGTGCGGCAGCCGCTTCTCCAGACCCGCCAGACCGGTCAGCTGGAGCAGCTCATGGACGCGGGTGCGGATTTCCGCCTTACCGCGCTTCTGCACCTGGAGGCCGAAAGCGATGTTGTCGTATACGGACATGTGCTTAAACAGCGCGTAGTTCTGAAAAACAAACCCGATATGGCGTTCCTGCGGCATAAGGTCATTTACCTTTTCGCCGTGGAACAGAATCTCTCCGGAATCGGGCGACTCCAATCCGGAAAGCATGCGGAGTATCGTCGTTTTGCCTCCTCCGCTCGGGCCCAGAAGGCCGATCAGTTTGCCCTGTTCAATGTCGAACGAAATATTTTTGGCGGCTTCATAGGAGCCGAACGACTTGTTGATTCCTTTTACACTGATATGCATAAGTTAACTCCCCTCCGTTGCCTGGTTTAAGCCGGAATCGGCATGCTGCCGGTTGGACTGGTGGAACTTCCATTCGGCCAGACTTTTCACGATCAGCGTGAGCACGGCCAGCATAACGAGCAGGGAAGCAACCGCAAATGCAGCCGAAAATTGATATTCGTTGTATAAAATCTCGATATGGAGCGGAACGGTATTCGTCTTGCCCCGGATATGACCGGAGACGACCGAGACGGCACCGAACTCCCCCATCGCTCTCGCGTTACATAAAATGATTCCGTACAGCAGTCCCCATTTGATGTTGGGGAGGGTCACTTTCCAGAAAATGCGCCAGCCTTTGGCGCCGAGTGTGGCCGCCGCTTCTTCCTCCTGCGTGCCCTGAGCCTGCATAAGCGGGATCAGTTCCCTCGCAACGAACGGGAAGGTGATGAACACGGTGGCGAGCACGATGCCCGGCAGAGCAAACACGATCTTGAGATCGTGATCGGCCAGCCAAGGACCGAACCAGCCTTTCGTCCCGAACAGCAGGATAAACATGAGACCGGCAATGACGGGCGAGATGGCGAACGGAAGGTCGATCAGCGTAACCATCACGTTCTTGCCGCGGAATTTGAACTTCGTGATCGCCCAGGCGGCCGCCACGCCGAACACCACGTTCAGCGGAACGGCGATCGCCGCCGTCGTCAGCGTCAGCCGGATGGCCGCCCATGCTTCTTTCTGGGTCAGGGCCGCCAGATAAACTTCGGTGCCCTTTTTGAACGCCTGGATAAAAACCGTCACAAGCGGCAGCACCAGAAGAAGGGTCAGAAACAGCAGGGCTCCCCCGATCAGAAGCCACTGGACCGCCTTGGGCTCGGTGATATGCTTCGCCGGTTCCGACGAAGGCCCGTTCAGGTTTGCAGCCACGTTGCCTGCCATTATGCTTCAGCTCCTTTCGCGGTCATCCGCTCACCCGCCGGTTGGATTTCATCTGCAGCGCGTTGGTCACGAGCAGCAGCACGAATGAGATGATCAGCATGACCAGAGCTATGGCTGTCGCCCCGGCATAGTCGTACTGCTCCAGCTTCGTCATGATGAGCAGCGGCGTAATCTCCGTCTTCATCGGCATGTTGCCGGAAATGAAGACGACGGAGCCGTACTCGCCGATCGCCCGGGCGAAGGCGAGGGTGAACCCTGTCAGCAGCGCGGGCACCAGCTGCGGGAAAATGACGCGGCGGAACGTACGCCAGTGTGAAGCGCCGAGGCTCACGGCCGCCTCTTCCGTTTCGTGCTCCAGCTCCTGCAGCACGGGCTGCACGGTGCGGACCACGAACGGAAGCCCGATAAACGTGAGCGCGATGATGATGCCAAGCGGCGAATATGCCGCCTTGATGCCGAGCGGAGCGAGCAGGCTGCCGATCCAGCCGTTGTCGGCATACAGGCTTGTCAGCGCGATGCCGGCCACGGCCGTCGGGAGCGCGAAGGGCATGTCGACCAGCGCGTCGACGAACCGTTTGCCCGGAAAGCGGTATCGCACAAGCACCCAGGCCACAAGCAGGCCGAATACGGTATTGACCAGCGCGGCGGCCAAAGAAGCGCCGAAGCTGAGCTTGTAAGAAGCGACCACCCGTTCATCGGTGACTGCCTGCCAGAACTGGGCGAAGGTCAGCCCCGTCGTTTTCCACACGACCGCGGAAAGCGGGAAAAGCACGAGCAGGCTCAAGTAAAGCACCGTAAAGCCCATCGACAAGCCGAACCCGGGTAAAATACGTTTCGTTTTGTTTCGTCTTCCCATTGCGAACACGTCCCCTTGATCGCAGACCGAGTGGTGCCGGTTTGTACCGTCGCACCCGGGCACGCAGTTTTATTTCGGTTTGTAAATCTGGTCGAATACGCCGCCGTCGGCGAAATGTGTTTTCTGGACTTTGGCCCAGCCGCCGAATTCGGGATCGTCGATTTTAAACAGGTTCACTTGCTTGAATTGATTTTCATACTGCTTCGCAACGGATTCCAGACGCGGCCGGTAATAATTTTTCGCGGCAATTTTCTGGCCTTCCTCCGTGTACAGGTAGTCCAGATAAGCCTGGGCCACTTCTTTCGTGCCTTTCTTGTCGGCGTTCTTGTCAACTACCGCTACCGGAGGTTCCGCCAGCACACTGATCGAAGGCGTCACAATCTCGAACTTATCCTTGCCCAGCTCGTTGAGCGACAGGTAGGCTTCGTTCTCCCATGCGATCAGGACGTCGCCGAGTCCTCTTTCCACGAAGGTCGTCGTTGAATCGCGTGCTCCCGTTCCGAGCACCGGCGCGTTTTTGAACAATTGGGTGACGAATTCCTTCGCTTTGGCTTCATCGTTGTTGTTCTTCTTGAGCGCGTAGCCCCAGGCCGCCACGTAGTTCCAGCGCGCTCCGCCGGAAGTTTTCGGATTGGGGGTGATGACGGACACGCCCGGCTTGATGAGATCGTCCCAGTCCTTGATTCCTTTCGGATTGCCTTTGCGTACGAGGAACACGATCGTCGATGTGTATGGAGTGCTGTTGTCCTTCAGTTCCGTTTCCCAGCCTTTATCAATAAGACCCGCCGCTTGAACCTGATCGATATCGTAAGCCAGCGCTAGCGTAACCACGTCCGCTTCCAGTCCGTCGATGACCGAGCGGGCCTGTTTGCCCGAACCGCCGTGAGACTGGCTGACCGTTACGGTCTGGCCTTTCTTTTCTTTCCAGTACTTGATGAAGGCTTCATTGTATTCCTGGTACAGTTCTCTCGTCGGGTCATAAGATACATTAAGCAGTTCGACCGATTTTGGTGCGGAGCCGCCGTTATCCGTTCCCGTTTTCGTGGATGCTGTTTCGTTTCCTCCGCCGCAAGCGGTCAAACCGGTGAGCAGCGAAGTCAGGGCAAGGACGGAAACCGTGCGTCCGAGAACCCTTTTGATAGAATGCGATTGTAAAGCAGCCATGTACATATACCCCTTTCGAATTTGGCACCTCGTTGTCTATCTGTTCACATTCCCTACTGAACTTTTTCTTCGCGTCTCCGGTGATCCGGTGGACAAAATAAACAAATCCTATAAGTTTAGTAAGAATTATTTATACATCAATATAGCATCGCCTATAAATCGTGTCAATACGTTTTTTTGTAAAAAATGTAAGTGCCCGTCCGACCCTCTCCGAGGAAAAAAATCCCCGTTTCAAACCTACCTGCAGCGTGTAAGAAAGGCGTGGGAGTTATCTTGGAAACAAACCGGCAAGCCTTGAAACCACTTGCTTTAATGGAGGTCAAAGAAAGATGAACAACAACTTAACCGCAGACGCCGAACGCGTTTTAATCGTTTATTTGAACAATGACATCGTCGTGGAAAATGTACCGGGAGAAGTCGATGTGGACTCTTATCTCGACGAACAGGATTACGACGCGCGTCAAGTCGAGCTGATTTCGATGGGCGAGTTTAACGATCGCCTGGATCAGATGCTGCTTCAATATTAGTTCGCTCGTTCCGCCAACATTCACGGTAATGAAAACAGAAGCCTCCGGGCTTTTCACATAAAAAGGCAGTACCTTTCGTTAGCGAAAGGTACTGCCTTTTTCAATGTGTGTATGCGCCGTTCGGCTTTGATGGACGCGGCACGGGGCCGGGAAACTCCGGACGGCTTCGCCGCTCCCTGCCGCGGACCCGTTCAAATGCCGGGTGACCCCCGGCCAAGCCGCCTCTAACGGGTTAAGCCGGCAGCCGTTTCAATCCTCTAGCGGCCTTCGAACAGATTGCCGAGTCCGCCGAGCACGCTGCCTTCTTCCTTGCCGCGGAAAGAACCGCTCATCACTCTTTCGGCCAGGCGGCTGAACGGCAGCGACTGCAGCCATACTTTGCCCGGACCTCTCAGCGTGACGAAGAACAGCCCCTCGCCTCCGAAGACGGCGGTTTTGATGCCTTTTACGAACTCGATGTCATACTGGACGTCCGGCGTCATCGCGACGAAGCAGCCCGTATCGACTCGCAGCACCTCGCCCGGATAAAGCTCGCGTTCCAGAATGGAACCGCAGGCATGCACGAAGCCAAGCCCGTCGCCTTCCAGCTTCTGCATGATGAAACCTTCGCCTCCGAAGAAGCCCGCGCCCAGCTTGCGCTGCAGCTCGATACCGATGGATACGCCTTTGGCCGCGCACAGGAACGAGTCCTTCTGGCAGATGAGCTTGCCGCCCAGCGCCTGCAGATCCATCGGAATGATTTTGCCCGGATACGGAGCGGCGAACGTGACGTGCTCTTTGCCCCGCCCGTTGTTGGTATAGACGGTCATAAACAAGCTCTCGCCGGTAAGCAGCCGCTTGCCCGCTCCCATCAGCTTGCCCATCAGACCGCGGCCGCCGCCGCCGCCCGATCCGTCGCCGAAGATCGTTTCCATGCCGATGCTGCCTTCCATCATCATCATGCTGCCTGCTTCCGCGATGACGCTTTCCTGCGGGTCCAGCTCGATTTCTACGAATTGCATTTCATTTCCGTGAATTTTGTAATCAATTTCATGAGCGTTCAAGCACAAGCACTCCTCTGTTCATTGTGATAAGAACCGACTTCATTCACGCCTATCTTACCCATTGGTACGATGCGGAAGACTGTCGGTTCCGCTTCCGTCCAAAAAATTATGCGTACCTAAGGTCCGTCAATCGGCTTCCCTTTCCGCTTTGCGTTTCCTGCGCGCCTCATACCGGGCCGGAGCGGATTCGTACAAGCGCATTTCCCGCTCCGTCTCCGGTATGACCGCGGGAACGGGAGTCGGCCGGCCTTCGTCGTCCAAAGCCACGAACGTGATAAACGAAGTGGCGGTTGTCCGTCTTTCGCCGGTGAACATGTTTTCGGCCACCACACGCACGTAAACTTCCATGGAACTCCGGTGCGTCCAGGAAACGAAAGCTTCCAGCTCGATGGCTTCCCCCAAATGCACGGGAGACAGGAAGTCGAGGCTGTCGCTTGAAGCCGTTACGACTCCCCGGCGGCAGTGGCGCATGCTTGCGATTGTCGCGATCTTGTCGATATATTCCATGATCTTGCCGCCGAAAACCGTCCCGTGATAGTTCGTATCCAGCGGAAAAATAACCTCGGTCATGATAGAGCGGGAGGTGCTCGTCGGTTTCGCTTCCATAGGGGTTCATGCCTCCTTCTCATCGGCGGTACGAAAGCCGGTAAATCCGGCCCCCGCTCCGTCCTTTTCCGTAAAGCTCATCTGACTGACCTCAACATGCGTGTCAGGCTCTATTCCTCGTAGCTGATAAAAAGCTTGCCCGCCGCTTCGGCGGCCATCGCTCTGGCCGTATCCGTATCGGGTGCGGCGGCAAGGGCAACCGCCATCCGGCGGCCCGGTTTCGTTTCCGGCTTGCCGAAAATCCGCACCTGGACATCCGGCACGGCGAGCGCTTCCTCCAGCCCCCCGATTTGGAAATCGGTGCTGCCGCGGTCCGCCTTCAGCGTATGGGAAGCGCCGGGCGTAAGCAGGCGGATTTGCGGAATCGGCAGTCCGAGAATGGCTCTGGCGTGGAGCGCGAATTCGGACAAGTCCTGCGTCGCCATCGTGACCATGCCAGTATCGTGCGGACGCGGCGAAACCTCGCTGAAATATACGCCTTCGCGCGTGAGGAACAGCTCGACTCCGAAGATTCCATAGCCGCCGAGGGCGTCGGTGATCGTCCGCGCCATCTGCTCGGCTTCGGCGATTTGAGCCTCGCTCATCGCATGCGGCTGCCACGATTCGATATAGTCCCCTTCCTTCTGCACATGACCGATGGGAGCGCAGAAGGAGGTGCCGCTTACCGAACGGACGGTGAGCAGCGTAATCTCGGATTCGAACGTCACGAACGCTTCGACGATGACGCGGGCTTTTTTCGCCCGTCCGCCTTCCAGAGCCGTATTCCAGCAGGCTTCGATATCCGCTTCGGACCGGCACACGCTCTGGCCCTTGCCCGACGAGCTCATGATGGGCTTGATGACGCAGGGCGTTCCGATTTCCGCAACCGCGGCATGAAGCTCGTCCAACGTATCCGCGAAAGCGTATTTCGCCGTGCGCAGACCGAGCTCCTCGGCAGCCAGCCTTCGGATGCCTTCCCGGTCCATCGTCAGGCGCGAGGCGTTGGCGGTCGGAATGACGCGGTAGCCTTCCTTCTCCAGCTCGACAAGCTCCTGAGTAGCGATCGCTTCGATTTCGGGCACGATCAGATGGGGCCGCTCCCGTTCGATAAGCTCACGAAGCGCCTGTCTGTCCAGCATGTCGATCACATAACTTCGGTGCGCCGCCTGCATGGCAGGCGCGTGTTCGTAGCGGTCGACCGCAATCGTTTCGATCCCGAGCCGCTGCGCCTCCAGAATGACTTCTTTGCCCAGCTCTCCCGAACCGAGCAGCATGATTTTCTTCGATTTCCCTGATAGCGGTGCTCCAAACATACGGTGTCCTCTCCCCTGAGTGCAGCAGTGTGCCTCTGTATTTATTAAGCTTGCGGTTAGGCAAGTATTCCTATGGGTGATAACGTTCATTGCGGCAGAACCTCTAACTCTTGAGCGGCTGAGCGCCTGATCATATGAGCGGCTATCCGGCTTGCCTCCCTTATCCGCCGCTGCGCAGAAGCAGCCTGCGCAGCAGCGGAGCGAGATGCTCCGGCAGCTCGGCGGCGTGCGGAACCACGATCCCGTGCCGGCCGTAAATGTTGCGCATCGTGGTCCGCTGCGTTTCGTGCACTTCGCCGCTGGCGAGGAAGACGCTGATCACGTCGATCCCGAGCCTGCGGCATTCCAGGACGGCCTCGTACGTGTCGAGGATGCCGTCCTCCTGGTATTCGGCGGCGGAAGGCTCGCCGTCGGAGAAGACAAGCAGCACGCGCTGCTTCTCCGGCCGCCGCAGCAGCCGCCGGGCGGCGTGACGGATCGCGAACCCGTCACGGTTGTCCTGCTGCGGCTCCAGCTGCAGCAGAGCGGCGCCGCTCCGCGGAGACGAGGACGAGCCGAAGTCGATGACCGTGTGGAACACGTTCGGCGCTTCTTCGGCCGTGACCCGCTCCGCGTCTTCCCAGAAGCCCGTCACCTCGTGCGGGATGCGCAGAGTCCGGAGCGTCTCGTGAACGAGCGAGATGCCCAGCTTCGTCTCTTCCATCTTATCGTACATGGAAGCGGAGCAGTCGACAAGAAGCGAGAATGCCGCATTCAGCTCCGGCGCGGGGTTCTCCTTCTTGGTGAAGAGGCGCGGAGCTTCTTCCGTCACGCAGCGCAGCAGCTGCCTGCGGCCGAGCCGCCCGTAGAGCAGGTCGCTCCGCGGAGCGATCCGCTTGCGCTCCAGCGTCAGCCTCACCGTGCGGGTAAGCTGCCTTGTCAGCGGCTCCACGGCACGCACCGCTTCGCGGTAAGCGTCTTCTTCGGCGGGAGCGGGCCTGCGCGGGGCTTGCAGCTCGGCGACAGCGCGCAGGACGGAAGGCCCGTCCCCGCTTCCCGCGGAGGCCGCGGAAGGCAGTAATGGCGCGCCGCTGTCCGGCGGCGGCTCCGACGACTTCCTCTCGGAAGCGGCGGAACGCCCGCGCGCGGCGGCCATGGCCTCGTCCGCCGAGCCGTCTCCGGGCCTTGCGGCGATGCCGCTGAACCGCGCGGTCCGCGTGCCCCGTTCGAGCGACTGCCTCAGTGCTTCCCCGGCGGTGCTCCGCGTCTCACGGTGCCACATGGACTGGCGCTCGCTTCTGCGGTCTTCGTCCCGCCGTGGGCTCAGGCGCTCCGCATCGTCATTCGCGAGCCGTTTCGCCTTCTTGCCGGAAGGGCGTTCGCCGCGCTTCAAGGGCGAGTCCGTGCCGCTTCCGGGCTGAACCGAGAAATAGGCTTCCGCCGCATCCCGCTCCAGCCGGTATTCCAGCAGCTCCAGCATATGAAGGCACAGCCGGGCGTTTTGTTCCGTCGTCTCCGCCGTTTCGGCCTCTTCCAGCAGCGGCTGTATGAGCCTTAACAGCTCTTCCGTACGCTTCGCCGGCGCGGAAGCTTCCTTGGAGGCGCTTCCCGGCCACCCTCCCTGTTCCCCGTACAGTGTCTGCACGTCCGTCCCTTTAAACCAGAGATAGACCGATGCGAAAAGTGCGTCCGCCAGCTCGCCGCGGGTGAGATGCGTTTGGAACTTGTGCGTAAAATAACCTTTGTACACGTCCGACCGTTCTTCGAACACGGCCGCGGTACCCGGACGGATGCGCCGGCAGATCTGTTCCAGCCGAAGGTCTTCGCAGAGGGCGAACAGCTCCGCACCGAGCCTGGAAAGCGGTGATTCCGAAACGGATTCCAGAAACGCATCGGTTTCCCGTCTCCCCGTATACCACGCGCTGCCGAGCGCGCGGAGATAGACGTCGCTTTTCATTCCCGCTTCCCGCTGGGCCGGCTTCCAGTCCCGCCAGAACTGGCTGACCGTCAGCAGCCCTTTGCTTTCTTCATAATGGGAATGAAAGGCGAGCTGAAGCTCCAGATTGCCGTTCCGGGTAAAGGTCCGGGCCAGATCCACGAGCTGCATGAGCGCAAAGGCTTCCAGCCGGTTATCGAGCAGATGCAGTTTTCCGACGAACATCGCTAAAAGAGCGTCTCCGCCACATTGCGCACGGCGGCCCTTTCGCGGTCGTCTTCCAGCTTGGCGGCGATGGCCCGTTCAACGGCTCTTCCCGGTGGCATGAACGCGGCGAGATCGCATGCGTCCAGCAGGGCGCGGATAGAAGCCGCTTCATCGGACAGCTGGCCCATCTGCACGAGCGCGAGCAAATCGGCGGATAATGCCGCGAACGCTTCGAGAAGCCGGCTGTCACGCAGAATCGTACGCTCACTCAGCAGAGTGAGGAGAGCCTCGCCCTGCAGATAGGGGACGTCGATGGCCACGAAGCGGTTTTTCAGCGCTTCGTTAAGCGGAACGGTTCCGATATATCCTTCGTTGATCGCCGCGACGACGCGGAAATCTTCATGAGCCGTAACCGTCTCACCGGTGAACGGATTCGTCAATGTTCTCCGGTGGTCGAGAACGCCGTTAATAAGGGGCAGCGTCTCGGGCTTGGCCATATTCACTTCATCTATGTAGAGGATATGCCCGGCTTTCATGGCGGTAATGACCGGTCCCGGCACGAATTCGATCGTCGTGCTTTCCCCGGACCGGCTCAAGGTTTTGAATCCGAGCAGAACTTCCGCGTCAAGATCCGTGGAGCAATTGACACTGTGCATCGGCTGGCCCGTCAGAAAAGACAAGTGCTCGGCCAGCTTCGTTTTGCCCGAACCCGTCGGTCCTTTCAGCAAAAGAGGCTTGCCGAGCGCCAAGGCGATAATCGAATCCGTGAACACTTCGGGCTGTGCGGGGACGAATCCCGGTTGTCCGACTAAATGGAGCTGTTCCTCTGGCAGCGTGGCGGATTCGATCCGGTTTCGCAGCGCCAAGAGAATGTTTGTAATAGTTTCTGGGAGTTCCCATTGCTGCAGTAGGGCTGCAGGTGTCCTGTTCATCCGGCGTTCTTCCTTCCCGTGTTGCGTTCTCTCTTTTTAACTATCTGCCAAAAGAACAACCGGTGTCAAGTTCCCGACTCCTCAATAAGCGCGTACGGATAAAAATGCAGATCATTCCCGCAGGAAGGACAGCTCATGTAAGACGGGATGTCGTTGAGCATCAGCGCCATGGCATAGGAAGATTCGTAGTTGACCGCCCGGATAATATCCTGGGGATGCACATAGGTGCAAGAAGATGAGCCGCAGGTCGCGCGGACTTTATATGCGTTTGCCACTGGTTTCCTCATTTCCGGAGGACGCAGGCGCTAAGCCTTGTCCTCCCCTTGTTTGCGGTTAAAATCCAAATTCAAAATGACTGTAAACCGGTCCGGTTTCGTCGGTACGATCGAAGCGATCTCGATATATGAAGTGCCGAACTCGTTCTCCGCCCGGTCCACGAGGCTGTTCAGACTATCGCTCAGCGTTGCGCTTTCATCCAATACGACTTCGGCGAAGTACTGTTTAATCATGTCTATTCTCCGTTCCCGGTTGTTCTTTTTCATAAGCGATCAAGGTGATTGCTTCCCCCGTCTGTTCCTGCAATTTGCTTTCCAGGATGCGGATTTCTTCAATCAGCTCTTCTTTACCGTTCAATTCAGCAAACGTATACCCGCTTGTTTCCATGTGTTTAGCCTCCTGTCGGATGTCTTGACGCAGATGGTTAGTGGGGCTGGTGCCTTACCGCTTCTTATTCTTTCCACGCCTGTTCTTTTTTAAAAGCCATCATTCCGATTGCCGGAAGCTCATAAAAATTTTGTTAAATCGCAAATTTTTCAACTAGTTTGGGTATTCCGTCCCTTATTAAGTAAATATTTACCTCTTATAATGTTAATTACGTGCAACTTTTATAATTAGATCACGTAAGTAAAGATGTTCGGCCTGGAAGGATATTTTATTTAACGCTTGCAGGCACCCTAATCCGAAGAGGAGTGAGATGATTTGAAGAAGAAATTAGCCGTTACCGCAATCGGAGCCGCCATGGTACTCAGTATGGGTACGGGCGTACTCGCCGGAGCCAATCTCCAGGAGATCAAAGCTTACTTGAACGGTTCCATCACGGTGAAATACAACGGTTCCCCGGTCCAGCTGCAAGATGAGCAGGGAGCTGTCGTGCTTCCGATCACATATGACGGCAACACCTATCTTCCGGTCCGCAGCATTGCCAAGACTTTAAACGTGGCCGTTAATTACGACGGAGCGACCAACACGGTCCTGTTAGGCGAACAAAATGAAGGCGTCGCACTGGCCAAGAACTTCAGCAATTCTTCGTCGTATCATACGAAAGATCCCGATTTGACTACCTACAAGGGAAAAGACTACAAAGACGTTTTTTTCGATAACGCCAAGTCTACCCGGGGCAGCAGTTTCATGCTGTATCCGAAAGGCAAATACCAGAAGCTCGTGCTCCAGGTAGCGGCTACCGGCAATGATATCGAAAGATTTTTCGTCGAGGACAGCAAAACGGACACGAAGCTCAAAACAACGACGATCGCCGTTGATGAAGGCTTGAAAACGATTGAAGTGGATATTGCGGGAGTCGAGGAAATTTTCGTCCATGCGGATATCGAGGGAGACGGCGGCATGTTCGTCCCTCTTACGACCTCGTATTTCAAATAATCATATCTTATCCCGTGAAGATCTCCTTACGATACAGTAAGGGGATCTTTTGGTTTCTGTCGTCTGGTGCCCTCCGATGTCCTCCGGCTTCTGCCTCAGGCGCCGTGCCTGCCACAGACTTTGCGCCCGACAAAAAAAGCGTCCCCGGAGGGACGCTTTCCGCAACGCTTATTTCAATTCATCGAGCTCGCGAAAAAGCTGCTTGACCGCTTCTTCGTCCACTTTGCCCGCCTGCTTCATCCGGAGAAGCCGTTCCCGGACTTCCCTTGCAAAATATTCATCCCCATCGGTATCTTCGGCGTAACCGGGATCGAACCAGATGTAAAACCCTTCGGGACCGTTTCGCAAGAACGGACGGTTCCAGGCGGCCGGATACTCGTAGGGCTGATCCGAGAAAAGAATCCCGAGCACATCGTCGCTTTCTACGGGGAGGAGCTGATGAAACTGCTCTTCCTCGCCCGTCCCCGAAATCTGCCGGTGTCTGTACGCATAATGCACATAATGCTCGCCGGTTTCCTTGTCTTTGGTCAAAGCGTACATCTCCAGCTCGCCCTGCTTCAAATCTTTGACCGTTTGGAGCCTTTCCTGAAGCAGGTCCCCGGAAATTTTGCCGAGAGCCGAGAATGATTCAGCTGACATCAAACTCTCTCCTTTCTTCCTGCAAAGCGGGCGGCCGCTGTTTGTTCGGCACGTCATTCTGCTGGAGCAGCGTCCGCAGGGAACGGCGCGGAAGCTTCCACTTGAAGATGACCGAGAACATCCGGGATACGACAACGATCATGAACAAAATAATCAGACCGAGCGGATTCTGAGGCCAGCCGATGCCGATAAGAAAGCCGGCCAGCATGGCCCAGACCGCATAAATTTCATCTCTAAGAACAAGAGGCTTGCGTCCGGCGAGGAGATCGCGGATAATCCCTCCCCCGATTCCCGTAAGTACGGCCGCTACGATCGAGGCGCTTACGGGAAGCCCCTGATTGGACGCATAGAGCGCCCCCTGTATGGAGAAGGCCGCCAGACCGATGGCGTCGAAGAACGATTCCCAGGATTTCCACCGCTTGATCCAGGCCAGCGGGAATATAAAGACCAGCGTCATTGCGGCCAGCGCAATCGTAAACTGGAATCCCTGCTGCCAGAGCATCGTCACTTTCTCTCCGATGAGCAGATTGCGGACAACCCCTCCGCCAAATGCCGTTACAAAGCCCAGGACATATACGCCCAGAATATCATAATCCTCTTCCATTGCGACGATCGCGCCGCTGACGGCAAACGCGATCGTTCCGATTAAGCTTAACGCCATCCAATCCACTTTTCTGCAGCTCCCCCGGGTTAGTTAGATAAATCCCAGTCCAGTTCAACCTCTTTGCCGGTACGGGACGATTCGTAGATTGCATTGAGAATCAGGTTGTTCGTATAGCCCGACATGACGGAGGTCATCGGTTCGCTTCCGGTCCGGATACATTCCAGAAAATGCATATTCATCAGGAGGCGCGGATCGGTCTGCTGCTCGGGCAGCTGAAGCTCAACATCGATTTCCTTATCGAACATTTCCGCAAAAAGTTTGCCATAGGAGCTTCCTCTCAGCGTCGCTCCGCCTTCCGTGCCGAGAAGATGAATATACGGCTGATTGTCCGTTTCGGTCAACGCCGCCCAGCTCACATCGAGCGTAAGCGTGCTGCCGTTGTCCATTTTGATCAGGGCCGTCGCCAAGTCTTCCACGTCATAACTGCCGCTCCAGTTCGGTTTGCCCCAGCTGCCGATTCCGCGGCGTTTGGGCCCGAATTCCGAATAGGTAGCGCCATAGACGGACACCGGACGCGGATTGCCCATGAGTGACAAGGACAAATCCAGCATATGCACGCCGATATCGATCAGCGGCCCGCCCCCGGATTTGGACATCTGGGTAAACCATGTGCCCCAACCCGGGATTCCTTTGCGCCGCAGCCAGCCGGTTTTGGCATGATAGATGCTGCCGAGCTTGCCGCGCTGAACGAGCTCCTTCACCTGCATATTGAGCGGCTCCCACCGGCGCTGATGCGAAATCATCAGAACTTTGCCGCTTTCGCGTTCGGCCAGGACGATTTCCTTGGCGGCCTTCACATCGATGGCCATCGGCTTCTCCAGCAGGACGTGCTTGCCGGCCTGAAGCGCTTTTACCGCGAGGGGGGCGTGCCATTCGTTCGATACGGCGATAACCACTGCATCTATGTCGGGATCATGGATCAAATCTTCACCATTTCCGTAAACTTTAGAGATCTGATGTTCTTTGGCCCGCGCTTCGGCAAGCGGAAGAAACACGTCAGCAACCGCGGCTACCGTAACGCCCGGGGTTTCTAGCAGCCCTAGTATATGCACGTTACCGATATTGCCCGCGCCGATGACGCCTATTCTGATCTCATCATTGAGTGCCATTGTGCAAAACCCTCCGATATCACGTTAAAGTAAGTTCGGCTTTATTTTAACACAAATGAAGGACAGCATCAGCCTTCCGGCCATATTTTCAAAAAGGTTTTCGCCAAGCGGATTTGGAAAGGAATAAAACACTTTATTTTTTATATAAACGTTTATGAAGAATATATTTTTCTCTTTATTTTAAAAAGCGAACTATTTTATCGGCACACACGCTCATAAGACAGTCACCGAACCCCCACCCTAACGAAAACAAGGAGGAATGACGCATGACCAGTCGGAAAAAGTACGGTCCCCGCCTGATTGGCGGCAGGTTATTTAAGCCTCTTACGCTGCTGATTCTGATGACGTTCTTCGCCCAGCTTTTGTATGCCATGCCCGCATCGGCACAAGAAGAAGACCGCGGAGCCCCGGCCCCTCACTCCAAAGCCGCCGAGAAAAAACGCAAAGCAGCCGCCCTCCAAGGCCCTTCTATCCAGGTTGATCCCTCTTTCGGCTATTATCAGAACCGGACGCCCGAAAGCATAGCCGATGAATTGCTTCAGCGCGGATACAAAACGGTTCATTATTTTGTCGTCAACGAAAACGATGTGAACCGCGCCTTTATCGAAGCTCTCCAGGCAAAAGGCATCGGCGTATGGGCGCTCGTTCTCGGTAACGGAAGCTATTCTACGGCACGTTTTCCCGCGGACTGGCCTTCATGGCAGATGGAGTCTGCTTAAGCCTCTGAACGACGGGTATTACCGGTTCTCTCCCCACAGCGGTGCCTATGTCCAGTGGAAAAAGCAGGCGCTCGCCAGGCTCGTGCGCGATTATCCTTTTGACGGGATCGAGGTCGCGGAGCCTTATTTCCCCGAATGGGACGGAATAAACCGCGGCGTGTACGGGGACGTAGGGCCACTCGCGCAGAAAGCGTTCCGCGACAAAACGGGCCTGGAGATGCCCGATTTTACCGACGCGTCTTCGCCCCACTATTATTTGACCGATACGGCGGCCTACCGGAAGTGGGTCGATTTCCGCGTTGAAGCCGTGAACGATTTCCTGAACGAGCTGATCAACGGAAAAGGCGGCGTCCGGGAAGCCCGGAAAGATATCCTCGTGGCCACCTGGTCACTGGCGGTAGATGCGGGTCGGGGCTCCTTTGACATGCTGAGGGAACTGCAGGGCCTCGATGCCGCAGCCATGGTCGGCCGGGTTAAGCCGGACATCCATTTCCTTCAAACCCACTGGCCCGACTGGCTTAAACCGCAGGATAGCCTCCCTCCCGATTATGTGAAGCAGTACAAGATTTTCGCGGACCCGATCAAAGCGGAGCATCCCGGGCTTCCGCTCGGCGTTCAGGCGGACATCGGCTCGTCCCTCCCCATGGTTAAGGACGGGGGCTGGTTGAGCGCTTTTTCCGAATCCGTCCGTGCACTCGGGTATTCTACCTGGACCGCGTACGAATACCACTTGGGCGGTTATATGTACAAGGAAGCTCCCGTTCCGGGTGAAGCTCAGCGGCTTTCACGCACGGAAGTGAAGATCCCTTTTCAGAAAAGAATCGACGAAAGCTCGGCGAAAACCGAAGGTAACGTGACGGTTTCGGCAGGCGCGGAGAGCTTTTCCCTGAATCCGGGGGAAATATCGGTTGACGGCAGCAATCTGCTAATCCGGTCGGACCGTCTCCCCAAAAAAGAATTCCGGCTTATCCTGAGCGGGATCAAAGACACGCCGGCTTTCTGGTTCCATAACAAAACGCAAGCGCCCAACGGCATCGCAGGTAACGCGGTGGTAGACGTACCGAAACATTAGCGCGATTTTGTGCAATAAAGGGAATGGCTGCCGGTTGACGAATTTTATTCCTGTCGGTAGACGACGTCATCCGGAAGATGAAAAGCAAAAAAATCCTGTTCACGATTCGTGAATACAGGATTTTTTGCTTTTTAACGTGATCTATTTGCGCATGCCGTATGTTTATCAAAACTCAAAACCTGCATGTCCAGCCCAGCCCGCTATTGTGGGAAATATTCGCGATGCAGCTCTTCCAGCTCCGCAATGGAACGTCTCGCCCATTCTTCTGTCTGATGCAGCATGTTCAGCTCGCGTTCGAGAGCCTGCTGGAGCGAAAGGGTGTAATCCGGCACATTGCCGTGATAGGCATGAATGCTCGACAGCGGCATCAACGCGATTTCGTGGAAAGCAAGCGCACGGCGCTGATGAAAGAACGGGACATCCCCCTGCTGCGGGTTATGAAGATCACCTTGCGAAGGATGCTTAACGACCGCGAGAACTTGAACGGCCGCTTTAATATTGGATGGCGGTTCCACGATGCGGCCGATGTACTCTCCCGTTTTGTATGTGGCTATGACCAGATCACCGACAGAAGCAGTGCTTTCGTTTCTATAGTTCATAAGTGGATGCTCCTCTCTCTTACGGAGTATTTTCCGGATAATCCGACGGCGCGACGATCCTCAGATGCTGCATGCCCGTCAAATAACGAAGTTCGAACAGCAAGTAATCCACCGATTTCACGGCGTAAATGAATCGTACGGCAGTTCCCTTCTCTACCACCACTATACAGGGGATGGACGAGATTTTCCACTTTTGCACGGATGCCCCCGCGTAATTCGCATTACACGCTTTAAGGGGCAGTTCAGGCTCTATCGTTAGAGCCACGTCCAGCATCCGTCTGGCGACTTTGCAAGTTCCGCAAAAAGGGGTATGAAAAAATACGGCGAACGACTGTTTTTCTTTGAGGGCCTGCCCGATTTGCTCATCGTTCCAATCCTGCATACCAATCTCCTTTCCGTAAAAAAAAACATATTCCGGCCGCGAGACTCTCCGGATTGATCGTTCTATGGCGCCGGGCTCCGCGCGCCGAGAATTTGCACGCTGCGGGAAAAGCAGAGCAGTGCCCCAGCGGGCATGAGTCCGGGCAAACGTGAGTGCCCCGGCCATCTTCAGGAAGCGTGATTGTCTCTCAGTACGGACAGAGACATCAGCGTATGTTCCAGCAGTCCTTCGAAGTCGTCCAGATGGCTTTCGTTGACCTTGCGGCCGAATTCGAGCAGCACCTCATTGTGCCAGCCTTCGTTTTCGGAACCGAACACGTAAGAAAGCGTCTGGGTGATGAGCGGCCTTCCGCTCCAGATGGATTCCAGCGAGGACCCGGCAGCGGGGCAGTCCCGCGAAGGATCGTGGGTAAGGAATCCGAATCTTACCGTCAGCGTACAGCCCGGCTCGGCGCTTTTACGGCTCAGCAGCTCCGCCGCCAAATCTTCCAGTCCGGCCGCCAGATGAAGCTCCGCCCACGGAGAAGCCGTGTTCTCCTCCCCGCCGCAGAGTACAAATCGGATCCGGTAATGGCGGCCCAGGCTGGACAGATCCATGACGTCCGACCGGTTCGTCACCAGAATCTCGCCGGACAGATCCAAATCATAGACGGCCCCTTCCAGGACGACTTTCAAATTCTCGTAAACCGTCGGATCAAACATACGATGCAGCCCTCTTTTCCATATAAATTTCGCATAGTCAGCCTGGAAGCTCAATTGATGGTATTGCTAAATGTTCCCGCGTCCCAGAGCGCAGCAAAGGCGCCCGGATGATAAGCATCCAAGCGCCTCTTCTGTGTATTCCGTTCGAAAGCCTCTACCCGTTAAGCGTAGTATTCTTCACGCAGACGGCGCACATCTTCATTTTCCAGATATTCGTCGTAAGGCATCATCCGGTCGATTACACCTTTCGGCGTAATTTCGATAATGCGGTTGGCAATCGTCTGAATGAACTGATGGTCATGCGATACGAACAGCATCGTGCCGTCAAAGTCGATCAGACCGTTATTGAGTGCCGTGATGGATTCGAGATCCAAGTGGTTCGTCGGCTCGTCAAGGATAAGAACGTTCGCGCTTGCAAGCATCATCTTGGAGAGCATGCAGCGCACTTTCTCGCCCCCGGACAGAACGCTCGCTTTCTTAAGCGCTTCTTCGCCGGAGAAAAGCATCCGGCCCAGGAAGCCGCGGATAAACGATTCGTCCTGATCTTTGGAATATTGACGCAGCCAGTCGACGAGGTTCATATCGACACCGTCGAAGTACTGCGAGTTGTCTTTCGGGAAATAAGCCTGGGTTGTGGTGACGCCCCATGTGTAGGTGCCTTCATCCGCTTCCGTTTCGCCCATCAAAATCTGGAACAAGGTCGTTTTCGCGTGACCGTCCGGACCTACGAAAGCGATTTTATCGCCTTTGTTGACGGTGATGGAAATATTGTCGAGAACTTTCTGGCCTTCAACGGACTTGCTGACTCCGTCGATCGCCAAAAGCTGCTTACCCGCTTCACGCTCAGGCTTGAAGTTGATGAACGGGTATTTACGGTTGGAAGGCTTGATGTCGTCCAACGTAAGCTTCTCGAGCTGTTTCTTACGGGATGTCGCCTGCTTCGACTTGGAAGCGTTGGCGCTGAATCTCGCGATAAACGTTTCGAGTTCCTTGCGCTTCTCTTCGGTTTTCTTGTTCTGTTCTCTGGCAAGCTTCAAAGCCAATTGGCTGGATTCATACCAGAAGTCGTAGTTGCCGACGTACATCTGAATTTTGCTGAAATCGATGTCGGCGATATGCGTACAAACCTGGTTCAGGAAGTGACGGTCATGGGATACGACGATGACGGTGCCTTCGAATCTGGCCAGGAAGTTCTCCAGCCATTGAATGGACTCGAGATTCAAATGGTTGGTAGGCTCATCGAGCAGCAGAATATTCGGGCTGCCGAACAACGCCTGGGCAAGCAGGACGCGGACTTTCTCGTTGCCGTCCAGATCTTTCATCTTCTGGTCGTGAAGTTCTTTCGGAATGCCGAGACCGATCAGAAGCTCGGCCGCATCGGATTCCGCCTGCCAGCCGTCAAGCTCGGCGAATTCGCCTTCAAGCTCGCCCGCACGGATTCCGTCTTCTTCGGAGAAATCCGATTTCGCATAGAGAGCGTCCTTCTCTTCCATAATCTGAAAGAGGCGCGCGTGGCCCATCATAACTGTTTTCAGAACATCGGTTTCATCGAACTCGTAGTGGTTCTGCTTCAGAACCGCCATACGTTCGCCCGGAGCGATATGAACGTCGCCTTTGTTGGGCTCGATTTCGCCGGACAAAATTTTCAGAAACGTGGATTTTCCCGCCCCGTTAGCGCCAATCAGGCCGTAGCAGTTGCCGGGAGTAAATTTAATATTAACGTCTTCGAAAAGAGCGCGTTTGCCGTACCGAAGCGTTACATCCGTTACAGTGATCATAAGTGCGGTTAACCTGCCTTTTTGTAGAATCACGGCTTCTTCCAAGCCAATTCCTTTTAGTATACCATAAAAAAGGGCTGCCCGCTTGAAATTGCGGGAATGAGCTTACTTGCCGCGCTCGATTTCCTCCACGAGCTCGGAGAGAACGGTCCAGCGTTCCATGGCCTGTTCAAGCTCTTCGCCCGCGGCGATCTCCTCGGCGTACAGCTCCTGTACCCGGCCGTAGTCGCTTCCGGCCTTCACGATATCGCTCTTGATCCGCTCTATCTTTTCTTCGAGCCCGGCGATGCGGTCTTCAATCGTATCCCATTCCTTCTGCTCGTTGAAGGAAAGTTTTTTCTTCCTGACACGCTCTCCGCCGGAGCCTGCTCCGGCACCGCCGTCGGATGGAGCGGACGATGCGGGGGCCTGTGTCCGGGCTTTTTCTTTGGACTCGGGCTTAGACTCGGAGGCTTCGGGCTGCTCTTTAAGTTCCAGGTATTCGGAATACGTGCCGATATACCGTTCGATCTCGCCCCCGCCCGTAAACGAAAACAGATGGTCGGCCGTCCGGTCCAGAAAATAACGGTCATGGGACACCGTGATGACGGCACCCGGGAACTGCTCCAGATAATCTTCCAGAATGGAGAGGGTCTGAATATCGAGATCGTTCGTCGGCTCGTCAAGAAGGAGGACATTCGGCTCTCCCATCAGTGTACGCAGCAGATAGAGCCTTCGCTTCTCGCCACCGGAAAGTTTTCCGATCGGCGTCCACTGGAGATTCGGCGGGAACAGGAATCGTTCCAGCATCTGCGCCGCCGTGATGCTCTCTCCGTCTTTGGTGCGGATGACTTCGGCCGCCTCGCGGACATACTCGATGACACGCTGCTTGTCATCCATCTCAACGCTTTCTTGTGTGTAGTAGGCTAGCTTGACGGTGCTTCCCCGCTCGATTTCCCCGGTGTCCGGGTCCAGGCGTCCGGCCAGCATGTTCAGCAGCGTCGATTTGCCGCTTCCGTTGCGGCCGATAATGCCGATCCGGTCATCCGGCAGCACGATGTAGCTGAAATCGCGGATGAGTTCGCGGCCTTCGTAGCCTTTGCTCACCTGCTTGAGCTCAATGACTTTGCGGCCGAGGCGGCTGCCCGCCAGAGCCATGTCGAGCTTAGCCGCAGGCCCGTCGACTTTGCGGTCGCGCAGCTCCTCCGCCCGTTCGACGCGTGCTTTCTGCTTCGTCGTGCGGGCTTTCGCGCCGCGGTGCAGCCACGCGAGCTCTCTGCGGAGCAGATTGCGGCGCTTGTCTTCGCTGGAGGCTTCCCGCTCCATGCGCTCGGCTTTTTTTTCCAGAAACGTCGTATAGTTGCCTTCATAGCTGTAAATGCTGCCCCGGTCAAGCTCCAGGATTCGGCTGGTTACGCGCTCCAGGAAATAGCGGTCGTGCGTGACGAGCAGCAGAGCGCCTTTCCACTTGCTTAAAAACTGCTCCAGCCAGTCAACCGTCTCGTTATCGATATGGTTGGTCGGCTCATCAAGGATAAGCAGGTCGGCGGGCTGAATCAGTACGCGGGCCATCGCCACACGCTTCCGCTGACCGCCGGACAGCTCGCCGACAGGCTTGCCGAATTCCGTAATGCCCAGCTTCGTCAGAACGGTCTTGGCCGTTGTGCCGGCTTCCCACGCGTCCAGCTCGTCCATCCTCGCCTGCACCCGCATCAGCTTCTGCTGGGCAGCTTCGTCTTCGGGGCTGTTTTCGAGAGCGGCAAGCGCCTGCTCGTAATCACGGAGCACCTTCATAAGCGGCGTCTCCCCGTAAAAAACCTGCTCCAAGACCGTCGAACGTTCGTCGAACTCCGGCTGCTGGGGCAAGTATTCCACCCGGAAATGATTCGAATGAACGATCGATCCGGAGTCGGGCGTTTCCAAACCGGCTAAAATTCTCAGCAGAGAAGACTTGCCGGTGCCGTTGACGCCGATCAGGCCGATCCGTTGTTTTTCCGAGATCGTAAAGGAAATATCGTCGAAGAGAATTTTCTCTCCGTAAGTTTTTACAAGATGTTCGGCATGAATAATACTCATGAGTTCCTCCGTCCTTAAGCGGTAACGCCAAATGAATCCGGCTGCTCCCATGTCCGCCGCTGGGCGTCGGATGAGACCAGCCGGAAGTAGAGTCCGGTTCCCGGAGTGATCAGACCGGGCTTACGGGATTTTCGGGCTGCCCCGGTTCGTTCGCCGCCGCGGCCGGATGCAAAATATATTGCAGCAGCAAAGAAGCGGTTCCCGCAATGGCGTCCACATGCGTGCGTTCCATGCCATGCGAGGCATGAACACCGGGGCCGATCAACGCCGCACGGATGTTGCTGCCTCCGCGAAGCGCCGCCGAAGCGTCCGAACCGTATTGCGGATATATATCCACCGCATGGCGTATACCGGAGTGCTCCGCGAGGCGGATCAGTTGGGAAGTCATCGCGTAGTCGTACGGACCGCTGGAATCTTTTGCGCAGATCGAAACGTCCTGCTCGGTGCAGGTCAGATCGTCCCCCATGGCCCCCATGTCGACTGCGACAAGCTCGTTAATATCAGCCGGGATGTAGGAAGCTCCATGGCCGACTTCTTCGTAAGTGGTCAAAATGATTTTAACGGTGCAGGCCGGTTCGATCAGCTCGTTCTTAAGCAGATCCATAAGAGCGAACAGGGCGGCCACGCTCGCTTTATCGTCGAGATGGCGGGATTTCACATACCCGTTCTCCAGCATGCGGACCCGCGGCTCGAAAGACACGAAATCCCCGACACGAATTCCCAGCTTCTGTACCTCATCTTTGTTGAAAGCCAGTTCGTCCAGACGGACTTCCATGTTCTCCTCGACGCGTTTGTGGTCTCTCGCATCCGGAAATACGTGGACCGAAGGTTTAGTGGTCAGGATCGTGCCTTCATAACTGAGTCCCTGGCGCGTATGAACGCGGCAGTACTCGTTTTCGATGGCCGCCATCATAAAACCGCCTACCGATGTGAGGCGCAGACGCCCGTTGTCCTTGATGGAGCGAACCATTGCTCCCAGCGTATCCACGTGAGCCGAGAGCCCGATCGTGTAATCGCTCCGTTTGCCCGGAATCGTAATGATGCCGCAGCCTTTATTCGTCAGTTCCAGCTTGTAACCCAGTTTCTCGGCCTCCGCCTTCACTTTGTCCATAATGTGGTGGGTGTACCCGCTCGGACTCGGCGTATTCAAAAGCATGTCCAACACTTCGAGCAGATACGTTCTGTTTACTTGCTCCATAACTCAACCTCTCCTTTTCTGTCCCCGTACGAGTAATGTTGTCCTCGCAAACGAAACCGCGCAGCGGAAAAATCCCCGTCTGACGGCTGCCGCCTGCCGTTTCCGGACGCTATGTAAAGTCTTGCTTCTACTTAATACCCCGAAATTCCCTTTGTCCATCAGTCTTGTACAAGCGGGTCCGGATTACGAGCATTTCAGCCGATCCGGCCTTACGTTCAATAGCGCTCTCATACAGGTGATACTACACTGTTTCCCCGCTGTTTTCAAACGATAAACCTCTTTTGAGGAAAACAATCCGGCCGCTGTTGGAAAACTTTGACCCGTGAAATCTAGCAAATCGCATGCTAGGATTAAAAGGCTTCTTCCGGGACGCAGCGCCGCACAGTGTTATGCTGCTGCTCATCTCAGGCGGAAAGCAAAAAAACAAGGCCGAAGCTTCTACGGAAGCACGGGGGAACCCATTTTTGGGGTGAAGCCATGATGTTTATGGCCGGGTGATTGCTCTTTGACCCGAATCCGTCAGCTAACCTCGCAGGCCGAAAAAGGAGAGATTCTAACTTGAAATCTATCAAAAAAGCAGCACTAGTCGGTGTTTTCGCCCTCACGTCCGTTTTCGGAGCAGGTGCCGCATCCGCATCCGCCGTGCCATGCAGCGTTTCCGGCGGGGACACGCTTTCGACCCTATCGAACAAATACGGCATTGATCTTGCCTCTCTTCTCACATCCAATCCGCAATTGAAAAATGCGAACTTCGTTTGGAAAGGCATGCAGATCGTCGTACCGTCTGCGCCGCCAGCTTTGGAAAAACCGTCTGCCGGTAAACCGGCCTCACCTTCCGTGCCTGAAAAGAAACCGGAAGTCCAGAAGCCTGCCGCACCTTCGGCAAAACCGAGCACTCCCGCTCCGGAAACCCAGGCGCCCGTAAGCACGCCGGAACCGACAACCAAGCCTTCCGCACCGGCTGTAACTCCGGCACCGAAACCGGTTGAAAAACCGGCCGCTTCCCAATCGGAATTTGCGGACCAGGTTGTAACGCTTGTAAACCAGGAACGCGCAAAAGCCGGCCTAAAACCGCTCGCTTCAGACAGCGCGCTGGCCGCCATGGCACTGGATAAAGCGAAGGATATGTATACAAACAACTATTTCGACCACAACTCTCCAACGTACGGGTCTCCATTTGATATGATGAAATCTTACGGCATCTCCTATACGTATGCAGGTGAAAATATCGCCCAAGGACAGCGCACTCCGCAGGATGTGATGAACTCCTGGATGAACAGCCCGGGTCACCGTCAAAACATTTTGAGCCCGAACTTCACAAAAATCGGAGTCGCTTACTATAACGGCGAATGGGTTCAAGAGTTTATCGCGAACTGATCTGTTTTTTTAAATAAATACGCGAATATGACTATTCGATTTCATGCTATGATCTGAAACGTAAATTTTCCATCTTAAATTTCATAAAATTCAGCTATGGAAAAGCGGTCCGCTCCGAACAGGAGCCGGCCGTTTTTTTTGTTAAAGACAGGCAGCAAGAAACAAGATGATGGAGGAAGGAAAGGATCATAATGCAGGCGATGTTGGGGAAACTGGGGTAGATGAAGCTTTTAGGGCGGGTGACGTGTTAAAGAAGAAAGACGAATATAAAATTAGCTTATCCAGCGCCTCACGCCACAGTGGACGAAGCCGTAGTTCGAAGGAAATTTCCGATAGTGAATGACATAGGGACCAAAGATTCCGCTCACCTTGAAATGAGGATCATGACGCTCACACGCATGTTCGGCCGTCGGCTAAAACGCTAGAAGAACCTGCCGCGATAAACGGCAAGTTCTTGAGGAAACAGCAGATTGACTAAACAATTAGCTTTCAAAGTCTACGCAAGGAGCGACGCCGTCTTTGGCTTCCCCCATATAAGCGAGCACATCCTGATGGACCGGGTGGACATTATAAGCTTGGAGGTCTTCCAGGGAGTTGAATTTGGTGATCAAAACCAGATCATAAGAACGTTCGGAATGGATCACATCCGCCCCTACTTCGATATGAAGCAGTTCGGAAATTTTGCCTTCCATGTTCTGCAGTTTGGCTTTTGCTTGCTCGACGGACTCCGGGCTGCGATCCTTAAGCTTGAAAAACACGACATGTGTAATCATTGGGCATTCTCCTCTTTCCCGATTCTTCAACAACCTGTCCATTATATCATTAACGTACCGGGACCGGAACTCATCGGCATGACCGGAAGCTAAATTCGGTATAAACCATCCGCACCACGTCCCCGTCTTTTAAAGGGACCAACTGATAAGGAACCAGCATCCCCTCGTTTAGAAACGTACCGTTTCGCGAACCGAGGTCCTTAACCGCATAACCTTCCGTCGTCCGTATAAATTGCGCGTGAATCCGGGAAATTCCCAGCACATCTTCGATGTAATCGGCATCCCCTTCCCCGCGCCCGATTATAAAAGAATCCGTATCCAGGAGGATCGTTTCTTTCCGCCCTTCCCGCATAACTTCAAGTACGGGATGACGGAAGTTCGCGGAGGGCGGAGCTGTCTCGGCGCCGAGGAAAACCGTTTCATCTGCGGTTGCCGGCGCAGATAGAGGGGGAGCCAGGAGCGTCGTACGTTCGCCCAAGCGGGCGTAGTACTGTTCCAGCGACACCGGCTCCTGCTCCGCCACAGGCGGATACGGGCTGCTGCCGGAGGATGCCGCTTCTTTCGATTGGCTGTTACGGCGGCCCGGAAGGCCGACAGCCAAGAGTATGTAAGCGGCATCCAGCGCCAGCAGCGTCACTCCGCTGCTGATATAGAGCAGCGGGGTCCCGGGAGCGCTGAAATAAGCGTTCCAGATCATCCCGATGATCAGGAATGCGCCTCCCAGCGCGAGGATTTTGGCGCGGGACCCGCGAAGCGGTCCCGCAGAGGCCGCCGCTCCGGCAGGCGGCGGCACGATTGGCGCAGCCGCGGTTGCGGCAGCGGCAGCCGGCGGCGGAGCGGTGCGCGTAACTGCCTTGCGTGAAGGCGCCGCATGCGGTTGAATCGCTTCGCGCATGGAGGGAGTTACCGCGGCTCCGCCTGCGGAAAAACACGTTACAGCAGCGCCGGCCGCTGCAGGTGAACTTTTTGCAAAGGCCACCGAAGCCGCGCCACCGGAACTCCCGGCGAAATCCCTAGTGGAAACGGCATGGCCCGGCGAGACCGGCTGCGCAAAACCCGGAGAGGCAGCCGCCGGAGACGCGATCGTCACAGGAGGATGGCTGCCGCCCGTTGTGAGTTGTTGACGTTTTTGGATAAACTTCTTTGCAGCTCCGCGCGGCGGCTTACGTTCGATATGACTCTCATGTGCAATCCCGTGGGCCGATCGGGTCCGTTCTTGCAGCACGTGGTCGTTCTCCCTTGGCAAATGATCGTCAACGGCCTTGTTATTCTGACTGTGAAACTGCAGCGGTTCCGTCACAGATATATTCCTTTCTGCGTTTGACAAAACAGAAAACGGCCGAACCTCCCGTTTACCAAAATCCGCCGGATTCTCTATACCTGATTCCATGAGGGGCGAACTTCGAATTAGCAAATCCGGCTCGTCCCCTCCTTCCTGTTCATCAGTTCTAAAATTTTGCTGATACTCGCTTATTTCCAGATATACTCTCCTCTTAAACTCTCGAACAGAAAAATCTTCACGCTCACAGTACTCCGTAAGTCTCCCAAGGCCTCCTTGTTCTTGGACCGTGAGCCGCCTGCCTAAGTCACGCACAAGCACTCCCCAACTACCGGAAACGGACGCGGCCGGAAATTCTTTTAATGGCAGGCACAGCATTGAGACGTCTGCCCACCCTTTATCCATATACATATAATTCTTATCCACTAAAAATTGAGCTTCGTTCAACATGAAATTGCCGCTGTCGCCCACACAAGCCGCCGCTTCGTGCAGCAGTTGAAGACATCCGGCGAGATTAGGACTATGCTCCTTAAGAATAGATGCCAGTGACCGCCTGGAACCCAGTTCATAGAGCAGCTTGAGCTGACCGCCGATCTCTTCCGTTTTTAAAGGCAACACCCCGGGAATCGGATATTTTTGAATCATTTTCAGCTGTGTAGGCGCCAGTAGCCCGAATGTCAGCCCTTCTTCCAAGCCCACTTCCAACCATCTGCCTTGTGATAACCGCATGCTTGTCTGCAATCCGAACCGTTCCATAGCTACATCCTTTCACTTTCCTGAAGGGAATCAGTTAAAAGCGAGGCTTCCGTACCAATAAGCAGCCAGAACCCCCGGCAGTACCGCATACATAAAAGGAAACCGCAGCTGATCCTTTTGTTTCAGACTTTTCCAGAACGACATATCTTTAAGACATAAAAACATGGCCACTCCGCCTAACAAGCGGCCTAATCGTTTGACTCCTTCTTTTCTGACAAGAAGCAAGCCCAACCCGATTGCCCCGGCAAACAATAAAGAATAAACCGCGCACGTAAAAACGGAAGCCACGCCCGTTAAAGCTCCAATCGCCCCGAACAACTTCACGTCTCCCGCCCCGAGAGCTCCCGCCGCATACAAAATTAAGAGCGCGGCAAAACCGGTCAAGCAGCCCGCCAGAGAGAAAAAGAGTCCGTTCCAGCCACCGGCAAGAAAATGATAGACAATTCCGCTGCAGGCACCTGCGGCAGTCAAGACGTTCGGAATGACCGATTTTCGTACATCGGTTACAAACGCGGCCAGAATTAGAAGAGAAAGCAGCAGCTCCTCCATGGTGGTGTATCTCCTTTATGCGCCCAGCCAGACCCGCTCGAGCGCTTTCTTTTTCAAAACAAGGGTACGGCTGAAAAATGGAACGGCAAGACGATAATTATAAGTGGCTTCAAACCCCAGATAAGCCTTCTCCCTATTAGTTAAGCTGGGCAGCGTTACCCCGCTGATGCGGAATCGTTCCTTCTTCAAAATCCGTTTGTCCGCAAAACTGTACACGACTGGTTTCATGGCATCTGACAGAGCCTCACTTGCCGCATCCTTCACTCCATCAACACCGTTTTCGCCCGTTTGGCGGACCCATGCCAGAAGTCCGACTACCGGATCAGGAATATAAGCTTCAACCGATTCGATAAATTCTCCCGCTTGTGCGGCTTTTTCTCTTATGTTTTGAAGAGCTTCCGTTACCTGCCGCCCTCCGGATGCCAGCGCTGTCCGATCGAAAGATTCCTTCCCCTGGATATACAGCACTTCCGCCGGATAAAGTCCCGCGGCCAGAACCTTTGTAGATTCACTTACCGCAGACCGCAGTGCCATATCCGCTACCGCTATTTGAATGCACACGATAAGAGCGACGATAAATCCGACGAACATCGGCAAAATGAGTGCCGCTTCCAGCACCATCCCCCCTTGCTCGCTTTTTCTAAAAATGTGCATACAATCGCTCCATCCCGTTGGTTGGCGTTTTTCTCTAGTAAGCCAGTTCCGTACGGCTGATAAACCGGCACCGGTTCTCTCTTACTTCGCAGGAGGAAATGCCAGTCCCGTTCATCAGCTTCATTAAACCAGGCAAAAACCATAAAGATACGGAAGATTCGGCGGTCCCTTGTATGTATGTTACCGCGTTATCCAGCGGCCGCTCCGAATTCAGTTCGACCAAGGATTGAAGTCGTGCCAGAAGATTCGTGTCTCCGCCGTGCAGGAGAAGAAAAATCCGCAAATAGTCTTTGTAAGTGAAAGTAAACAAAGGATTCGTCAATTTGCCGGATATCTGCACTGCTTTTCCTTCAGTTAAGTTGTCCATATCCGCCAACGCCTTGACGGCAGCCTCGGCTGCACTGACCAGCAGTACCAGCAGCGGGGATCCCGCCTGGAGCATTTCATTTTTAGGGTCCATCAATTCTTCGACCATGTGGACCGCAAAACGGAACGCAAACATTTCACCGTAAGCCGAGGACATGTTTTTGGCACAGGAATTGAACCCGTACAGCAAATACTCGACTTCTTGACCGGGAAGCTTATGACCGGACGGATCGGACAGCGCGTGAAGCGGCTTTATCTGCCCCGACCCGTCCAATTCCCGCCCATACGTTCTGTAGTTAAACTGAGATAAGGCGTACTCGTTTACGAACAGCTCGTTGCGGATAGCTTCACCCGCTTGGCCAAGCCGCTCCAGTAAACTCATGGCATGCTGGATTTCGATATCGGGCTTGCCTTCCAGATCGTACACGGTACGGCCGCCGGCATTTGAAGCACTCTCGTTTAACGTCATGTATTTCCGGTATAACCCCTCTTCCCCATTCCCCTCTAAAGTCTCGTAGAAAGACGAAACCGATCCTCCTGCCTGATCCGTGCCGCATTCTCCCATAGCCTGCTTGGCCCGATCTAAAGCCGCCTGTATTTTCGAACGCTGCTTCTCTTTTTCTTTGCGGATATTCTCGTTCCGCTTGTTTCGCTCCGTTTCACTAGCAAGCTGTTTGCGGTAGGTTTCATCCATCTGGGTCTGGTAAGCATCGTTTGCGGCGTGTATTTTTTGAGCATTTGCATTCGTGAACAGATTGGTGCTTCCGATGCCGCTGCGAAAACCGCTGAATAAAGCCGCGCTTGAAGCAACTCCCGTCATATAGACACGTAAATCGTCTTCGCTAACAATTTTCAAACTTTTGAACGCTTCGAACGCTTTAAGTTCATTCCCCTCAGACGAGGACAAGCGTTTCAGTTCTGTATTCAGCTCGTCGTTTGCTTTCTTCGCTTCGCCGAGCAGCTCCTGTACGGATGTTTGAATACTTTGCACATTTTCGTCATCACGGACGATTTCAATCTTGGTTGCCGCCAGAAGCGCCGTGTATTTCAAAATATTTTCAAGCAAGGTCTTCAGATCGGAAAGCTTGTTTTGCAGAGCAGACATCTGATCTTGAAGCGAACGAATGCTATCCATCATTCCCTGAATTGCGGCCGCCGCTTCCGGTCCTGAAGCTGCTGCGGCTGCAATGGAGCCGTTCATATTTGATATAGAGTCCGAGAGCGAGCGAATTTGCTCTTCCAATGTTTTGATTTGCGACCTTACCTCGTCCGCGGTATTTAAGCCGATAAGCTCCGAAAGACGGTTCAGTTCGGTTATTCTTGCCCGGTAGGTATGATGCCGGCCGTTCAGCTCCTCCTTCATTTTGACGGTTCCCGACCAGGCCTTATCGAGCAAATCTTCCCGCTTGGCGAGCAGTTTTTCGATTTTTTCCGCTTCTTTGGCGTAGGCCGCGCCGTTTGTCATCGTTTTGACGGCACCCGGCTTTTGGAGCTTATCCGTTATTTCCAGGGCGAATTCAATCGGCGCCGCGTATTTCATATGTTCAAGAAGTTGTTCTTTAAATACGCTGTGATTGGCTAGCGTGTAAAGAGAGGCCAGCGACCTTGCCCCTTCTTCCGGTTTTGTATCCAGCATTTTATAAAAAACACCGTTCGAACTGCCCGAAAGATTCTCTTTGTAGATCAAGTCGAACAAAGCTGCGGAGCTTTCCGGCTCTTCGGTAAGACCGAACAGTCCGTATTTCTGAAGCTCGGGATCGAAGGCGGACAAAACGGATCGTACCGCAGCCCGTGCCGCCGTATCCGCTTCTCTCTCTGCCGCCTTAACCCGTGCGAAATCGATCAAGACAGCCTGCAGAAAAAAAATAGGAACAATGATAATAATCAAATAAATTGAAACGGCACCATTTTCGGAGTTATAGAAGCTTCTCAAAACACGCTCCTTTCCGGGCAGCCAAAGCCGCCCTCGATTTATTCGTGCAAAATGACGGAGATGCCGTTTTGAGCCAGCTCCCGCTGAATGGCTTGTGAGGGCGCTTTTCCCGATTTGGTTTTGAAAAAGTGCCATACGATCCCTTTAACCTGTGTTCCCTCCTTTTTCAGAAGAACGTCTTTACGCATTTGTTCTCTCAGGTTCTTCTCATTGAACGTGTAAAAAGCGAGATGCGCCGTCCCGCCGGCATCCAAGGCGTCTATCGTTCTTTTATCACCCTCCGGGGTAATTACCTCCGTTTTCCGCCCGCTGACCAGCTTCCGGATATAGGCGCTTGCCTGCGCTTCGCTTGTGATCCCGCTTGTGGAAGGAATGGCACCGGCTGCGGGCTCGGTCAGCACTTCCCTGGCCTTCGATGCGGTAATGCGGTTTTTTATCGCCGGTATGTAGCTGCGTGTCAGATCCACGGTCCTGATCAATTCAACGGGATCGACTACGTGCGAAATACCCTGCCCGCTAACATGGTCGCGTATAACGTTCCCGGGTAAAAAGGAACGCGTGCGAAAGGGCGCCTCCAGCTCTGCCGAAACTTTGCGTTCCCATAGCTGATTCACGTACGACATGGAGCCGCGAGCGCCGGCGGGCAGGAGAGCGGCCACGCGCGACAGCTTACCCGCAGGACCGCTGCCTCCCGGTAAGCCCGGAACTTGGACAGTCGACGATTTTCCGCTATAGCCGAAAATACCGAGAATGCCGTCCTGCGTTAAACGCCAGTAGAGTCCGTCTCCGGCTCCCGGTGTATAAGCTCCCGTTACGGGGTCTTTACGGCTGTTGTTCCACGAAAAGGCGGCTCGTTCGGACGCGATACCGGCTTGCTGCTGAAGGGCCACGCGGTTGTACACAAACATGCCGAATAGGATAAGGGTTAAGGTAATGAAGATCATTACCGGAAACAGCAGGGTCCCTTCCAGGGTGAAATTGCCCGCTTGGGAACGGAACAGACGTAGCAGGCCTTTATCCGTCTTCAATTTTACAAGCATCCTGCTACGGCGCTTTAATGGCATCATCGCTTTTGGAATTGTTAAATTCCGTATCCGCTTTACCAATCAGTTCATTGAACCATTTAATAATCCACTTTCTGAAAATAACGGCTACCGCTATAAGTACGGCTACGATAAGCAAAATTTCAAGCGTGCCCAGCCCTTCCTCATCGTTCCAGAAACGCACTGCGGCTGTTTGTAATCGGTTCTTCATTATAGGTAACCTCCCAAAATGTGAATCGTTTTTGTCCGTCAGCCATTTATGGACAGGACGGCGGGCGAAGCAACGATAATCATGACAACGAGAAAAATTGCCACCATCGGAAACACCAGCTTCGAGGAAGCCTCCTCTCCAAGCTTCCGGGACTCCGCCTTACGGCGGTCCCATAATTCTTTGGCGAGCGAGCGCAGGGCGACCAGAAAATCTTCTCCTCCTCTTCTGTAGTTCAGCAAAATTGTCGTTGTGAACAGTGCCGTTTCCTGCATGGCGCACCGCTTGCTCAAATCCTCAAGCACTTTGGGTAGGGACACGTTCATCTCCAGTTCCCGTACTGCCTGCCCGAACTCGGCGTGAAGCGGGGATGCCGCAGCCCGTGATGAATCCACACTTCGGATCAGCGCCTTCTGGAGAGTTTCTCCCGCATTAATAAGCAGAATCATCTTGCTCAGCACTTCCGGCAGCTCCAGAACTATCCGGCGTTTTCGCAGCATGATTTTCTGATCGAGCTGTCTAAGCACCAGTAAAGGAGTTAAACCGGCACCCAGCAAACCGAGGAGCAAAACTGCCGGGTCTCCGCCTCCCGCAATACCCAGCAGGCCGCTGAGCAGGAGAACGAGCAGAGCCGTCAAAAACATATCTCCCATCACAAGCTTCGCCATAAACAGCGTGTCCTTATGACCGTAAAGCGAACGGATCCGCTGCATAATCCGGACACCCGCATCCGGGAAACGCTCCATCGTTTTGAACCGTTCGACCGCATAAAGACCCGCGGAAGCCAGCTTTCTCATATGCAGCGTACACGGATAGTCCGTCCTCATACCTTTAAAGCGCCTGGAACCGAGGACGTACAAGAGCAGCAGAGCCGAAAAAGAACTCATACTTAAACCCAGTAGTACAAGCATGTCGTCACACCTTTATATCCATAATCTTGCCCGTCAGCCACATGCAGCCTCCCAAAGCAAGCAGTCCTCCCGTCATAATGAGGGGACCCGTGCCGCTGTACAGAGGTGCCATATAATCGGGGGAGCTGAATCCGAGCACCGCAACCATACAGACGGGGGCGGCAAGAAGTACGCGCGACTCCAGCTTTTTCTGGGCCACCATAACCGAAATGTCCTGCTCAATGTCCAGCTTATCTCCGATAATGCCGGCAGTTCGCCGGATGACCTCAACCAGGTTGCCCCCCGTCCGTTTGCAGGTCGTGAATACGTCGGAAAAATTCGTAACATCCTCGCACTGTGCCCGCACCGCAAAATCCGCCACGGCATGTTCAATCGGCTCCCCGTTATCTAAACGCCTTATGATGATTTCGAATTCCCGGACAATAAGGCAGTTCGGATCAGGATAAAGCATCTGAAGGTCTTTCCACGCTTCACGGAACGAATTTTCTACGGATCTTCCCGCTGTGAGCGATGTGGACAGGCAATAAAGAGCCTGCTTGAATTGAAGAATCAATTTTGCCTTTCGTACGGTTATCAGCCGTATTTTGCGGAAACGCGGAACCGTTAAGCCCAGCATCGTGCAAAGCAAAGCAAGTATAAGGTCCTTGTAAAAAATAAAAGCGATACCCGCAAAAACGAGCCCGGACAAACCTGAAGTCAGCACCGTCTCACGAAGTGTCATCCGGTAGCTGCCGTAATCCGTAAGTCCAGCCGGTGAAACGCGCAGCGGCTTGTTCCTTGGAGAATGGGGATCTTCTTGCCGCAACTGCCGCGCATTCCGCGCCTTCTCTCCGGTATCGCCTGATTCCGGCAGTTTTCGCCGCTTTCTCTTGTCCTGCACCATTAAAACAAGCCAAAGAACCAGCCCGGCCAAACAAGCCGTCACCGGAAGCATCATGAGGCCGCCTCCCTCTCACATGCCGTCCAATCCGGTAACCTCACCCCCGCAACGCCGCATTTCCATCCGTGAACGAGTGGATTTTCCGTGTAGATCAGGCTTCCTTTCACCCTTCCGTTCTCGTCCTCACCCTGATCTTCAAACCGGAACAGCGGATTCAAGCCGATTTCACCATCCTCAATACCGGCAAGCTCGCTGATCTCAACGATCTTCCGGGAGCCGTCCCTCATCCGGGTCAGATGCACCATAAGATCTATGGCCGAAGCGATTTGTTTGCGGATCACCGGCACCGGAAGGTCCGCCGCGCTCAGCACCATCATTTCCAGACGGCTCAGCATATCAACGATTGAGTTACTATGACCGCTGCTAAAGCTTCCCTCATGTCCGGTATTCATAGCCGCCAGCATATCAAGCGCCTCCGCTCCTCGGACTTCTCCGACGATAATCCGGTTCGGCCGCATCCTCAGCGACGAACGGATCAGGTCCCGGATTCCGATCCCTCCTTTCCCCTCGGTGTTCGCGTTGCGCGTTTCCAGGCTCACGAGATTCGGAACCGTACGGATTTGCAGCTCGGCCGAATCCTCAATCGTAATAATGCGTTCGTCCGGCGGGATACCTTGGGACAGGGCATTTAAAAAGGTCGTCTTGCCGGAACCGGTGCCGCCTCCGATAAAAATGTTGTATCTCGCCTTCACAAAAACGGCGAGCAGTTCCGCCGCCTGCTCCGTCAACGCTCCTCTGGCAATCAAATCGCTCATGGTCAGCGGCTGGGTTGGAAACTTACGGATCGTCATCGTCGGGCCTTGAAGCGCCACCGGGGGGAGTACCACATTGACACGGGAGCCGTCCTGCAGCCTGGCGTCTACGATCGGCGACATCTCATTCACGGTCCGGTTCACTCTGGCAACGATCGCCTGAATGATGTCCTCCAGCTTCTCCCGGCTCTCGAACCGGGCTTCGTTCCGGGTGACACGCCCGTCACGCTCGATAAAAATATCCCGGTGGCTGTTGATCATAATTTCCGTAACGGACGCATCGTCGATTAAGGGCTGCAGAACATCAAGCCCCCGGTAGGAATGGAAAATACGCTGCACCATCTCCCACTTTTGTCCGGCCGTCAGCCGGCCGTCCCCCGAATCCCCTAGCACCACCTCCTCGATCAATTCCATCAACTCTTCGTCCGAAGTGGACTGTGTCGGATCCAAACGGGCGTTAACGGCATCCTTGAACGCACGGACCCATTCTTCTCTCACACCGCCTCAGCTCCCTCGTATAACCTTCGTAAAATACGGCCGACCTGTGCGGCAAAAACAGGCTCGTTTAACCAGACGGCGGGGTCCGGCACGTTTTTCCAAGAGGGGATATAAGGAAGCGTGCCAAATAGGGTGACGTCAACGTCTATAGCCATGTTTACTTCCCTTCCCGTATATTTGTTCAAAACAAATAAGTTCTTGCCCGCGCAGGTATCCATGGATTCCATGGAGTTCAGGGCTTCCCGGACTTTTCGAGTTTTGTACAAAGCGTGCGAGTCTTCCGCGACCAGCCACACGACATAGTCGCAAGCTTTTAGAGCCCCTAGCGTTCTCGGCCGGACGGCACTATCCAAATCGAGCAGCAGAACGTCCCAATTTCCGCTCTCTGCGATACGCCCGACCAAGCTCCTCACGTCTTCCGCATTCAACTCGTCCGCTTCCCGGATGTTCGGAAAAGGAGCCAAATAATCGAAGCCGTACGCGGGATGCCGGCATTGCAGCAGTTCCGCATATTCCGCAGCCCGTTCCCGCGATTTTCTCCACGCATAGAGAAGCCGCGAAAACGAATCCGGCGGGCCGTCCGGTATAAGCAGAGCGGAAGAGCTCACCGCTTCCAGGGACACATACAGCGCCTTCCTCCCCTGTGCGGCGAGCTGCGCTGCCATATTCAGGGCGAGAACGCTTTTGCCGCTCCCGCCGGAAGCCGAGTACACGGCGATTACGCTCGTCCGGCCTTCTCGGAATGCGGTCCTTATGCCCCCTGACTCACCGGTTTGCTCCGCCGCCCGCAGCAGCAGATCTCTCAGCATCGTACGAAACGGCTGATACCGGTAAATCAGGTTCTCTGCCGGCACATCCGCGCATTCCGGGCTCTCCGACAACCGGTAAACTAGGATATTCTGCGGCCGGCCGAGCCAGCGGTTCACTTCTTCTTCCGCAATCGTTTCCGCATGCAGAACAAGCGGGAACGCCTCCTTGTTCTCCATCCTGACCGCTTCGAGCTGCTCGCACCGGGTAAACCGCCGGATATCCAGCCGGTCACGAAACTCTCCCTCACGGACAAAACGTTCCAATGCGGACGCAAATTCCTTGTCGGGTTCAATCAAGATCAGCAGCCTTTTCATTTCTCCGCCTCCTTACCGCTTCTTTATAATCCGCTCGACTGTAAGATCCCGCCAAGTATGAGCACCCCGCCGGACACGCCGGCGGCTAGCGCTATGCGCCATTGCGTTTGCCTTGTCATCTGTCACCTCACTTTTTACCGGAAATCAACGCAAAAAAGCACCACTGACAAGGAAGAAACGTGCTCTTCCACATCAGCGGTGCTTCCGCTTTTGTGCATCCGGTTGTTTAATTACCGCTAATTATACCATAATTACCCAATCGGTCAACGATTATTTTTATTTTTTACAGGCATACCTATCCCGCATTCCCATATACCTATACTAATGGACAAACAATCCGGGAGGGGGTGCCTTTTTTGTTCTACCCATTTATGCTGGCCGCCGCAGTAACGTATGCACTCTTACTCTTATCCGCCGCTCTCTTCCCCGCCGACATCCGGTGGTATGCTTCCGTTAAAAAGCCGGCATGGGCTCCTTCCGGACAGCTGATCGTCAGCGCAAGAGGATTTATGCACGCGTGTATGGCCGCTTCCGTCGCACTCGTCTACGTAAAAACGGGCGGATTTCAAAATGTGGGGATCGCCTGGATTTTTGTTATGATCCTCCATTATTTATGGAGCCAAGCCTACGGCTTTTTTCTGTTTAAGGCGAAAAGTTTCGGGCTCGCTTTGGCAGACAGCATGTTCGCCGCTCTTACGGGCTGGTGGCTGATTGTCCTGACCGCGCCGCTGGCGAAAGAAGCCGCCTGGCTGCTCCTGCCCTGTCTGGTCTGGAGCTGCCTGACGACTTTTTACACGTGGATCATCCGCATAATGAACGCCCAATGACTCCCGCAGGTTTATTTTTTAATGAAATAAAGCGTAAGCTCTTCGCGGTTGTGAAACAATTGTTTCGCCTGACGCAGGTCCAACTGCCCTTCAAAATCCTGTTTCAGCTCTTTCACCGTCTGAAAGGTTTTTTTGTGCATCAGTTTCGCCGTAATGATCGCCGTCCCTCCGCTTCGCAGCGCAGGCAGGAGATCGAGGATAAGCCGGCTCATCTGCCGCGGGCTCCAGCTCATATCGCAGACGAGCAGATCGAACTCGTCTTCGCGCAGCTTTACGTCCGCGGCATTCTTGCCGTGATACGTAAGCCGCGGGTGCTTGATGAGACTCGGGTGCATTTTGGCCGGGTCGATCGCGGTCACGTGAAGTCCCCGTTCCAGCAGCAGCGACGTCCAGCCGCCGGGAGCCGCGCCTACATCGACCGCTTTGCGGAAATCCGCAAAATGCAGATGGAACTTGCGTTCCGCCTCCAGCAGCTTGAATTTTGCGCGGGAAACCTGGTTCTCTTCGCGCTGAAAGCGGATGGCGCCCCCGCTCCAGTCGGACAAATTCTCTTCGGGCGCCGAGACTCCGGCATAAATCGCCTGATGCCCGACATAGACCGAAAGAATGTTGTCCGCGTGACGCACGAGCGTCTCGGCCCCCGTCGCCTCGCCCATGGCGACTTCGCAAGCCGCTCGGACATCAGAAGCGCCGTAGGGTACTTCTGTGCCGTCTGCGATTCTCACCTGGACGGCGGAGCTGCTGCCGGTGTGTAGACGGCCGAGTTCGGACGCCAGTTCCGCGGCGGCCAAAATGTCCTCGTCCGTTCCGGACAAAGCGCGCTCCTCCTGGACAGGCTGCATATGACGCAGAAAAATCGGCTCCTGCGCCCGGATGGCCGCCGATACTTCTTCCCAGCTTCCGGGCGCTTCCGCAAGAAACGTCTCCGTCGGAACAAGCGTCCGGAATTTCACTCCGGGTATGAGCCGCCGGATTTCTTCCTGGGCCTGCTGGGCGTACCCGCGGTTGGCCGTGCCGATCAGGCGGGCCGTGTTTGTAGTCGAATCATGTTCTGTCATTCCTTACAGCACCTTTATCCATGGTCTATTGCGGAACCACTCCACTTCGAGCGGAACCTGAAAAGCTTGGTAGAGATGTTCGGGCGTCAGCACTTCTTCCTTCGGGCCAGCCGCAATGATCCGTCCCTGTTCGATAAGCGCGACGTGCGTAAACATCGGGATGATTTCTTCGATATGATGCGTGACGTAAAGTACGGTCATTTCCTGATCGCTGAATTCGCGGATCGCCGCCAGCAGCTTTTCGCGTTCGTAAAGATCCAGCCCCGAGCAGGGCTCATCCATAATGAGGAGCTCCGGCTTCTGCATCATGGAACGGGCCAGCATCACTTTCTTGCGCTCGCCCTGCGAAAGCGTCCCGATCGACTGCATGGCGACATGCGGCAGTCCGATTCTTTCCAGCATGCCGATCGCTTTCTTTTTCACATCTTCGGGAATTTCCTGGTAAAAGCGCAAATAGGCGTATTCGCCGGTGGCCACCGCTTCCCATACGGTATCCGCGAGGTTCATTTTCTCAAACAGGGACTGGGAAATATAGCCGATCCGCTTGCGGACTTCACGCACGTCAACTTGCCCGTATCGGTTGCCGAGCACTTCGACTTTCCCCCTGGAAGGAAACTGGTAACCGTTCATAAGTTCGAGCAAAGTCGTTTTGCCGGAACCGTTCTTGCCCAGCAGAACCCAATGCTCGCCTTTTTCCGCATGAAAAGAAACATCCTGAAGGATATGCCGTTCTTCGCGTATAAAATGAATATCGTTTAAATGAATCATGTCACAGAATCCTCTCTTCTTTGAAAAATGGTTGAATGAGTCAGCCTCCGGCAAGCTCGGCCAATAAACCGGCAGGCGGAGGTCCCGGATGAAGAGAGGTTGCGGAAGGAACCGCGGCGTACAAAGCCTGGTACATCCGGTTCCGGCCTTCCAGGCTGGATGTGTGTAAATAAATACGGGCCGGAAAAGTACCGGTCCCGATCATCCAGGCGACGATATCCCATCCGGATTCGTCCCAGCCCAAATCGTAATCGAGGGACAAAATGTCGACCTCGCATTCCTGCAAAAGCAGCCGGCATTCCTCCACGCTGCGCGCAAGGGTAAAACCGGCCGGACATCTGCGCTGATCGTCCAGAAAAACGTGAATCTTCATCAGGTATCCTTTCCCGCCGCCCCGGCTGTCCGCTTGACCAGCGCAATCTCTTCCCTGTGCGTACCGTCCGGCCCGCTTCCCGTTTCGAGTACAAGCGGTATATCCCGCACGATATCCGAAGCCAGCAAGGACTTGAATCCTTCCAGGCCGATATATCCTTCGCCGATATTGGCGTGACGATCCTTACCGGAACCGTGGGGATAGAGGGAATCGTTAAGGTGCACAGCTTTCAAATGGTCAAAATACCCGAGCTCGGCGCCTCTTTGCTCGACCTCGTCCCAATCGTTCCCATGCCAGAGTCCTGCCGCAAACGCGTGACACGTGTCCAGGCAGAACGCGATTTTGTCCGGATAATCCGAAAGCTGTCTGATCCGGGCCAGCTCCTCCATCGTCGTGCCCATCTGGGAACCGCTGCCGGCCTGGTTTTCAAGCAGGAGAAGCGCGCTGCCCCGCCACTGGCTCAGCGTCTTATTCGTACATTGTATTATATTTTTATAACCTTGTAACGGATCTTTTCCGGAAAACTTCCCGAAATGCACGACCAGCCCAACGGAACCGCACGCATCCACGATCTCCAGCGCGTTCAGCATCGCTTCCACCATCACGTCCTGCTGGCTGCCTTCCGCTGCCGGATTGAGGGGGTAAGGCGCATGCCCGATCGAAAGAAGGCCTTTTTCCCGGCAGTATTCCGCGCACCGCCGGGCGTCGTCCCAGTCTACGTTTGTTTTCAGAATGAGGCTGCGCGGATTTTTCGGAAAATATTGAAAAGCCCCGGCTCCGATAGCGGAAGCGGTCACCGCAGCTCCGTAAAATCCTTTCCGGGTGCTGATGTGCGCCCCGATGTGAAGCTCTTTTCTCTTTTTGCGTGCCATGTCTCTTCTCTCCCCTCGCTATTATGTCTGGCAGCTGCTGCAAAAGAAACATTTACGCGAAGACAGCGTCTGAAACACAATCGGGCTCCCGCATCTTACGCACGGTTCGCCGCCCCGGTCATAGACACGGCACAGCTCGTTGAAGCCGCCCGTCCGCTCATCTCCGCCGTAGAGAGGCATTTCCATGTAGCCGCCTGCTCTGAGCGCCTCGGTAAGGACGCTGCGCATGGACGTGTACAACCGGGCGGCCTCGTGCTCGTCCAAAGCAGCCGGACGTCTGGAAGGCAGGAGACCCGCCGCAAAACAAATTTCGTCGGAATAGCAGTTGCCGATTCCGGCCAGCCAGTGCTGATCGGTCAGACCCGTTTTCAGATTGCCCTTGCGCGTTTTCAGCATGCCCGCAAAACGTGCGGCGGTCAGATCCGCGTCAAACGGTTCCGGTCCCAGTGATCTCAGCTCCTCCTCCAGTCCCCGCTTGTCGTACAGGTGAAGATAGCCCAGCCTCAGCCCGATAAAATAAAGCGCCAAGCCCCCGAAGTAAAGCTCGATCTGTGTGCTGCGGTCCGGCTTGTCCGCTTCCGTACCGAGATGCATCATTCCGCCCAGCATAAGATGCAGGAGCAGGTAGCGTTCGCCGCTCAGGACGAAAATGAGCTGTTTGGCCCTCCGGTCCACCCGCTCCACAACCGTTCCCAGAACGGTCTTGCGGAACTCCTCTTCCGGAACATTCAACGATTTTGGTCTATTAACGGTTATACCGCTGATTTTGCGGTTTTGAATCCTTTTGTTCAATTCCTGGCGATAATGCTCCATTTCCGGCCATTCGGGCATACGGACACATCCTTTCTCCGGCTTCTTACTGGTATGTCCGTGCTCTCTCCCCTTTAAACGTCAGGTTCTTCTTCGCCCGACCGCAAAAAACAGCGCGGACCATCAAGACGGTCCGCGCCGGGCTTTATTCTTCGTTTTCGGTTATCCGGACCACGGACGCATTGGAAACGGCAACCGTCACAATGTCCCTTCCGGAAGGAGAACGGACCCCGTATGTGACCTCGGCCGTATTCACAAGACGCCGGTCTCGCCCGCCGGAGCCTGCCCGCTGATTTCCCTGGCTCCCTTCGGAGGGCTCCGGAAGCGAGACGACGCGGACGCGGAAGGATACTGCCGCCGTCTCCCCGGGGGCAATGGAGCCCAGCGGGATGCCGGTTTCCGGCCCGGCGCCACTTACGGCGGCTCCTCTCACGACTACGCTGTCCGGCACAAACGAAACCGCAGGCGGCAAAAAATCGGTGAGTACGGCGCCCGTCGCCGTCAGTCCACTCACGTTCTTGACGTTGATCGTGTAGCGGAATTCGTCTCCGATAAAGCTTTCTTCCGTATCCGCGTTTTTGAAAACGTCCAGCACGCGGATAACCCTCACGCTTGCGGCCGCTTCAAGAGTCCCTCCGGTTTCGCTGACGGCTGTGACCCGGTTTACGAAGAGCGTACCGGCGGGCGTTTCAGGCGGAATACGGAAAGGCTGCGACAAGAGAACGCCGCCGCCGAAAGGCAGGGTTCCGGGTCCTATCGTTATGCCCACCTGCGGATCGTTTAGCACTCCCGTCAGAAGCGTATTGCCGATATTCAGCGCCTCGATCCGGTAGCGCACGGTTTCGCCCGCGACCGCGACCGGGGTGCTCGCCTGCTTCCGCAGAACCAGTTCGGGCACCGGGGCAACGATCACCAGAAAGGACGCGTTTTCTTCAGGGGTCTCGTCGCTGGTCAAGCTCACCACCCCGGGAATTTGTGTGCCGGCGGGGGTACCCGGAGGGACGGTAATGACGGCCGTGAACGTGGCCGTTCCGCCCGGCACGAGCATGGATATATTTTCATTCAGTCCGAGCAGACTGTTCGAAACCAGCACGTTATTCAGCACGACATTGGACGGATTGGTGACCGTTACCATGACCGGCACGCGCTCGCCGGGTCTCACGAACTCGGGATTGGGCGTAACCATAATGGATATGTTCGGCGGCGGAAGAATCCGGATATCCACCGCCGATACGACGGGCGCCGTCTGATCCGACCGCAGCTCGGCGGTATTCGTAAATACCGTGCCGGGCGCGAGACCCTGCGGCAGACGGAACGGAACGACCTGCCCCTGGCTTTCTCCAGGAGCGAGCGAGTTCAGCGTGAAGGTAGCCTCGAGTACCGGATCGGCGACCCGGATATTCGTCAACGTCACGTTCCCGGTGTTAACCAGCACGAAACCGAAGGCAATCTCGCCTCCCGCCGGAGCCTCTTCATCGCTGACGAGCTTAATGAAGGCGACGGACGGAGCCGCTCCTACCGTAACGGTGACCGAGGCCGTTACCGGGACCGTTTCCGCCGACTGCGCTTCCGCGGTGTTGATAATCAGCGTGCCGGCCGGTGTCCGGAACGGAATCGTAAAAGACGCAAACAAGGTTTGGGTTTGCCCCGGCGCCAGCGTCCCCAGATTCCGGTCCAGCCCCAGCACCGCATCGGTTACCGTCACGCCGGTCAAGACCTGGGCGCCCGGATTCGCGACCGTAATCGTAAAGGTGACCGTTTCGCCCGGAAGCGCCGTAAGACGGTCGGCCGTTTTGACCAGCGTGATCGCGGGGGCGGGAGCTACCGTAACGGTCGCCTCCGCCGTGACGGCCGGTGTCTGGGCCGACACGGCCGATGCCTGGTTCGTGATCACGGTGCCCGGCGGTGTTCCTAACGGAACGGTAAACGTTCCCGTCAGCGGCACCGTTTCGCCGGGTCCGAGCACGGGAACCGTGGTGTCGATCCCGAGCAGACCGTCCGTGATCCGCAAGGCGCTTAGAGGAACGTTGCCCGTGTTAGACGCCGTGATCGTAAAGGTTACGGTTTCTCCGGGAAGCGGGAGCGGCAGATCGGCCGTTTTGGTCAGAGAAAGGGACGGGATGCTGAGCACCGTAACCGAGACGGAGCCCGAAGCGCTCAGTCCGGAACCCGCAACCACTGCGGTGTTCGTGATAACCGTTCCTCCCGGAGTTCCGGCCGGAACAATCTGACTTGGCGCGAACAGGATGGAGGCGCCCGCTTCCAGCAGCGGGATGTTCTCGCTGAATCCGAGCGTGCTGTCCGAGAGGGTCAGATTGGTCAACGGAACGTTGCCCGTGTTCGTTACCTCGATGACGTAGTCGATGAAATCTCCCGGCGCCGCTCCGGTCTGCTCCGCCGTTTTGACCAGTGACAGGCCGGGACGTATGACGAAAAGGGAAGCCGAAGCTTGGGCGCTGACGGATATCTCCGCACCCGTGCCTTCCACAAGGGCGGTATTGACGATCGTTTCGGGAGCATCCGGCGGAACGACGAAGGCAATCGTTCTCGTCTCCGACGCGCCCGGTGCAAGATCGGGGATCGCCGAATCCAGATTGACCGTCGAGTCCAGGAGCCGCACGTCACGCAGCGTCTCATTGCCCGTATTCGTGACGGTAAACGTATACTGTACCGTATCCCCCACACCTGCGGAAGCCGGATTCACGCTTTTCGCGAGAGACAGGGAAGGAACACCTGTGACAATCACATTTTCGGTATCGGTCCGCTCACCGGTCTGGCTTGAAACTACCGTCACCGTGTTGGAAATGATCGTACCCGCAAGCGCATTTGCGGGAACAACGAACGATCCGGTAAACGTTACCCTTCCTCCCGGAGAGAGAGAAGTGACCGTTTGATGCAAGCCGATATTATTATCGTCGATCTTCAGTCCGGTTAAGGTTGTGTTTCCGGTATTGATCACCTCAATGGTGTACTGAACCGTTTCGCCCGGCCGGACCTCCGTACGGGACGGTCTTTTGCGGACGACAAAAGCGGGACTCGGCGAAATCATTAATTCGGCGGAGGCTACAAGCTCCGGAGTCTGATCGGACCGGACCGCTGCCGTATTGCGGATGATGCTGTCCGCTGCCGCATCGGCCGGGACGATGAAGATCGCTTCCCTTACGACGCGTTCGCCCGGCGCCAAATCATCGATCGTCACATTCAATCCCAGCGTGGGATCTTGAAGGACGATATTCGTCAGAGTAGTGTTTCCCCTGTTTTGAAGGACAAACAGATACGTTACAGATTCCTGAGGCGCCGCTTGCGCGGGATCTACCGTTTTAAAAAAGCTCAGCAAATTGACCGGAGCCACGGAGACGGTAACGCTGTCCGTACCCATGGCTCCTTCCTGGGACGAAACAAGGACCGTGTTGGTAACGGCTGTGCCGGCGGGCGTTCCTTCGGGTATCGTAAATGCTTGGTTGTACGTGGCCGACTGGCCCGGAGGAAGGGAACTGATTGTTTCGTTCAGACCTAGCATTTCATCCGTCACCGTTACGTTCGTCAAGGTAATGTTGCCCGTATTCGTCACCGTGTACGTGTAGACGACGCTTTCCCCCGGAACGGCCGAGCTGCGGTCCGCTTCTTTTACAACCGTCACGCTTGGAGTCGGCTGGGAAATCACGATATCCGCCTGTGCCTGCTCGCGGATTCCGACATCGGGTTCCGAAACGGTAAAAACATCAGTAAGTACGGACAACCCCGATGAAGGCACGACAAAAGGAAACTGCCGGTTGACCGATTCGCCCGGATTCAGGAAAGGGATCGTTTCATCCAGAAGCACCTGCCCGTTCGCCGGGAGAACATCCGTCAGTCTAACCTGGCTGAGCACGGTATTGCCCGTATTCGTTACCCGGACCTGAATAAAAACGGTTTCTCCGGGATTGGCATTGACGCTCTCCACCCCATTGATCGTTTTCTCCGCTCTGACGGACGGTCTGTTCTCGTACTTGGGCACGACCACGATTCCGATGGACTGGTCGCCGACAGGCACAGAGGCGATGACGGATCCGGTCGCCAGGCTGATGACAGATACCACATTCGTACGTGTGCTTACATACAAAAAAGCCCCATCCGGAGTGACCGCGATATACTGGGGAAAGGTTCCCGTAGGCAGTGTACCTGCGCTTGTGTTTCCGGCAACATTGACGACGGTCAGGTTGCCCGAAACTTCGTTAGCCACAAAAATTTGCCGGCCGTTCGTTGCAATCCCGATCGGTGAAATTCCCGTAGCAAACGATCCGGTTACCGTGAGGCTCGCGGTGCTGATAATATCCGTCCGGCTCAAAGCCCGGGTCGTCACGTAGACGCTTTTGCCGTCCGGAGAAGCAACTACGCCGATTGGCTGCACGTCTACCGGCACGTTGGCGATAACTGCACCATCCTCCGCACGGATTACGGAAACGGTGTTGCTCTGCTGATTCGCCACATAAACGAAAGCACCGTTCGGGGTCACGTCCACACCGACCGGATTGATTCCAACGGGAATGGTTTGAATGACCGTATTAGTCGCCACGTCGATTACGGATACGGTATTGTCCACGGAGTTCGTCACATAGACGCGGGTCCCCGACGGATTTACGCTCACCCCCTGGGGACCGCCCCCTACCGGTATCGTGGCGACAATCGTATTGGTCGCCGTGGCGATAACCGATACGGTAGAAGCGGCAAGATTCGCGACATAGACGAACTGGCCGTCCGGTGTGGCGTCGAGCTGCTGCGGAGTTGAAAATCCCGGTATCGTAGCCGTGACGGTATTGGTCGTCTGATCGATTACGGATACCGTATTGGAGCCGCTGTTTGCTACATAAACGGGCATGCTTGTTCTCCCTTCCCCCTGTTCGGGCAGACGCTGTCGAACTAGTGTATGGCGGAGGGCTTGGCAGACATGCCCCGTTTTTACTCTGTAATAAAAAAGGAAAACGCCACGCCTCAAAAGGGCATGACGTTTCAATAAATCGAGTTGCGAATATGGGCAACCGTCGTCAGAGGATGCCGTACTTCATGTTCTGGAAGCCGGGCGTTACGGAAGTTCTCCCATTTCGCGATTGATGTCAATTAGCCGCAAATGGGACGTTCCGTGACATGTCAGCCGGAGCCCCCTGGCACGTCGAACAAACTGTCGGCCGCATAAGCGGGCCGGGGTTTGCCGGGCGGCTTGGCGGCGGATTTGGCTTGTCCCGAAGACTTAGCCGGTCTGGAAGTTCCTCCGGGAAGATCAGCCGGTTTCGGGGATGTCCGGCTTCCCCGGGCCGGCTTGCCGCAATCGCGGAGCTTGCGCTGCAGCCGTTCGATCCGGTGCGCGATCCGCTGCTCCTCTTCCGCCGCCTTTCCGCTGCGCCGCAGAAGCCTGCGTCTTTGGCGGAGAACTTCCAGCGCTTCACACGACAGCTCCAGAGCAAGCGCATAATCTTTGCATCCGTGTTCGTAGTGCATCGCCAGTTCGATATAAGCTTCCACATGCGGCGCAGCCGCAGGTCCCGCCTGCCGGATCTGCCGGGTCCACAATTCGACGGCTTTGTCCCGCATTCCCGCTTTTTTGTAATGGGCCGCGTAACGGAGAAATAAATCCCCGCCGGCATGACGGCCTTCTTCCGCCTGCTCCAGAAGCCTGGAAAAGCCCAGTTCCATAATTTTCTCGGCGGATGGGAGCCGGTTCATTTTCAGCAGCCACTGGCCCAGCCGGTACAAATCGCCGGGCGATTTCGGCTCCAAGGGCTCTTCATCGGCCAAATACTTGGCAATGAGAGCGGATAACGCCGCCAGGGACACGATGTCCCGTTCGTTGTGGACGAATACGCCGCGCAGCACGTCCGTTTTTCCTTCCGCGAGATAAAGGACATACAGCTCGGGGGCGAACGCGCCGGAAACGTCGTCTTCCCGCACATAACCGAGCTGTGCTTCCTCCACCTTTCCCAGCCGTACGGAAGGCATGGAATGCTTCCACAAGCTGCGGGACGGATGCAGCAGGTCAAGGTGCAGCAAGCGGTCGATGTCCGGCCGCATCCGGTTCAGAATAAACCGGTTCTGCAAAATCGGCCAGTCGAAGGTCCTTCCGTTGTAGGAGACGATATGAGTAAATTTAGCCAATTTCTCTTCCAGATAAGCCAGCATCGCGCGCTCTTCGGCCGGATGCCGGATAAATAGCTGCTCGACGACAAAGCGACCGGCTTCGTAATAGCCGATGCCCACGAGAAACGCAACATTGCCCGCGCCGACGCCGAGCCCCGTCGTCTCCGTGTCGAAGAACAGGAGACCCTCCGCATGGACAGGTTCCGCTCCGGGATGAAAGGCTTCGAGCTCTTGGATATGCTCATGGAGTGCGTCGAGCCGGTACCGGCCGTGTCGGGCATCGTGCGGGTACGTGCACACACGCCGCACGAACGACCCTGCGGCGGACTCGTACAGCTCTGCGCCAAGCTTCGCCCACTCTGCGGCCTCGGGATCTGCCGCCGGAGGCGCTGTGGCAACCTCAGGCCCGCCGGGCCGAAAGGCGCCGTGCTCCGCGTCATCCGGAGAGGCGCCGGCTTCCGCGAGCGCGGGTGCGCAGTCGGACGCGCCTGAATAGGCGTCCGCGGGTTCGAGCGCCGAGTCACCGGCTGCGGGTCCGCGCGGTATTCGGCTGTCCGCCGGCTCCGCCCCCTTACCCGGCTTTAGATGCCGGGTAAGACGTTCGCGCAGCCCGCTCATCGGTCCGCTCCCGGCGCTGTCCCGCCTGCGTCCGGCCGGCCAGACGCGGTCAGCTGTAATCCTCGCCCCTCGCGGAATCCCCGTGTCGACGTTCCGGCCGCTATATATTTATAAGGCTCAACACTTTTAATTCGGTACCGATACATGATGGGCATCCATCCTTACCTGGGCATTTTCGGGTAACCCTTGTTTAACGTTCATTCGCCGATAACCTTCGACATCCGGATATTTGTAGCTTTAAACCCGGCAGATGTATAAAGCTTCAAGGCGACCTCATTGTCTCCGAAGACATGCAGGGAAATTTTCGGGGGTAACCTTCTTTCTTTAACGAAAGCCTCCAAGGCTGCCAGCGTTTTCTTGCCGAACCCATTCCCCCGGAAATTTTCATCCATGCGAATTCCATAAATAAATACTTCCTGCTGTTCCTGGCGTATTTTGATCCACAACGTACCGACGACTTGACGGCTTTCAGCGTCGGTTGCGTTGAAAATATAGCTGTCCGCCGTGTTTAATCCGTCCGGCAGCAGCTCTTTAAACTCACGTGCCGAATCTTCCATGGCTTTCTCGGCCCCCGTATTACCGGCTTTCGTTTTGCTTTCGGCATATTCCTTTACGGAAAGCTCCAGCCAGCCATCGAACTGTCCGGGCAGCATAGGCTCCAAAACGACCATAAGGGCACCTCCGTTTAGTTGAAAAATTAGCCGTCACAAGGCTCTAAGTTTACAGCTGGTCCAGCAGCTTAAGACTGGTCCGCTTCGCATGAACCCCTTCAATCTCACTTCCGATGCATGACGGACAGCCGTCTTCACACGCGCATTTCCGGATGAGATTTTTGGCGGCCTGTTTAACTTCCTCGAAGCGGCCGTACACTTCCTCGGCAAGACCGATTCCGCCGGGATAATGATCGTATATGAAAATCGTCGGCAGGCCCGTATGGGCCGCTTTGATTTGGGAAACGACGTGAAGGTCGCTGCGGTCGCACATGACCAGAACGGGTGCGATATGCCGCAGGACGTTTGAAATTCCGAGCAGAAGCTGCTCCAGCGTTTTAATGCCGAGCTCCGGATCGACCTCGGCAAGCTCCACCCAGGCCGCGCTTGTGTGAAGCTCTTCTTCGGGCAGATGAATAGGACCGGAACCGATATTTTCAAAGGTGCTCAATTTGATTTTCTTGAAAATAGTCGGCATCGCGTTAACCGTCACGTCTCCGTAATGCAAAGCCGACTTCGCAAGACTCCTCGTCTTGTCAATCTCCAGCACTTTCAGCTGGACGGCCAAGTTCGCATCCGTGTAATACTCCACGTCCACTTCGCGGACGTACGCTTTTTTGTGCTCCCAATCGAGCTTTTCGACCTGATACTGCACGCCTTCGTGCAAATAGATCGCTTCGTCGTGCAGGAGCGTCATGGCGCTGAACCGGTCCATTTCCCCGATAATCCGCACGTTCGCCACATCGGACTGGTCGATAATGACCACGTTTTCCTGGGACGCCGACCGCAGGCTTATATTGCTGGCGGGAAAAGACTGGTCCGCCCAGTAGAACGTGTCCGCATTGCGGTGCAGCACGCGCTCTTCCACGAGAAACTCCATAATCTCGGTAACCGCCAAAGGCCCGTACTCCTCCGTCTCCTTGAAGGGCAGCTCGTAGGCGGCGCATTTCAGATGATCCACGAGAATAATCAGATTCTCCGGGTTGATCCGGGCGGCTTCCGGGGTTCTCTCAAAAAAATACTCCGGGTTCTGCACCACGTACTGGTCGATAGGCGTGGAACTCGCGACCATGATAATGAGCGCTTCCCCGTGACGCCGTCCCGCCCGTCCCGCCTGCTGCCAAGTGCTCGCGATACTTCCCGGATAGCCCGTCATCACACACACCTGGAGCTGTCCGATATCGACGCCGAGCTCCAGCGCATTCGTACTGACAACGCCGAGAATTTCGCCGTCCCGGAGTCCTCTTTCGATTTCCCTCCGCTGTTTCGGCAAATACCCGCCCCGGTATCCCCGGATGGATTTCGTGCCGATTTCGTTTTTGACGAGTTCCTGGATATGGCTCAAAATAATTTCGACCCGTACGCGGCTTCTCGCGAAAATAATCGTCTGGATTTTATTTTTCAGAAATTGCTTGGCCAGGCTGTTGACTTCCGCTGTCGCGCTCCGCCGGATATTGAGGGGCTTGTTCACCACGGGCGGGTTGTAAAACACGAAATGCTTCCGTCCTCTGGGAGCGCCGTTATCGTCGATCAGCCTCATCGGAGAGCCGGTCAGCTGTTCGGCCAGCTCCTTGGGGTTGGCAATCGTGGCGGAAGTACAGATAAACACCGGATCGCTGCCGTAAAACTTGCAGATCCGTTTCAGACGCCGGATGACGTTCGCGACATGACTGCCGAATACGCCCCGGTACGTGTGCAGCTCTGTCGATGACGATATATTTCAAATTCTCGAACAGGCTCACCCATTTGGTATGATGCGGCAAAATGGCGGAGTGAAGCATATCCGGATTCGTAATGACGATATGCCCGGCTTTCCTTACGACCTGCCGGATGGCCGGGGACGTATCCCCGTCGTACGTGTAGCTTTTGATGTCGATGCCCATTTCGCCGATGATTTCGTTCAACTCGCTCTTCTGATCCTGTGCCAGCGCTTTCGTCGGGAACAGATAGAGCGCCCGGCTGCTATCGTTATCCGCGATAGCCTGCAGGACGGGCAGATTGTAGCAGAGCGTTTTGCCGGAAGCCGTGGGCGTCACCGCCACGATGTTTTGTCCGGCGTGCACCGTCTCGTAAGCAGTGTGCTGATGGGTGTACAGCTCCGTGATCCCCCGCTTTGCCAGAGCCGACTTGATCCGGTCGTCCACACTGCCGGGTACGGCTTTTGTTTTTGCTTCCTGGGGTTCGATCTCGTGCCAGTTCACTATATTTTCATCGGTCCGGAGTTCCTGAATTAATTCGGCAAGCTGTTTCTTTCTCATGATTCGCGTCCCTTCTTAACCTCGACTGCTTAGAACGGCTGTTCTCATTTATTATACGCTTCCCGGGCAAAAGAAAAAAAGCCCCAGTTTTATACGGGGCTTTCGTTAAGACAAATACCGGCGCCGGGCGCAAGGGCAAGATCATCCCGGCCCATCGCCTCGTCGAGCAGCTTCGCGCCCTGCATCACGATCGGGATTCCCCCGCCGGGATGCACCGAGGCACCGACGGCGTACAAGCCCCGGATCGGATACGGCTTGACCTGGGGCCGGAATACGCCGCTCTGAAGCAGGGTCGGCGCGATGCCGAAACTTCCTCCGGCATAGAGCCCGCCGGCAAGCGAATCGTGCGGGGTCCGCACTTTACGCCACCGGACCGACTTGCGCAGCCCGGCGAAGCCGCGTTTTTCCACTTCGTCGATGACGGAATCGGCGAGCGCTTCCGCCCCGCTCCAATCGAGATGCTCACCGGACGGAACCGGCACGAGCATGTACAGCACGCTGTGCCCTTCGGGCGCCAGGGAACCGTCGATCAGCGACGGGTTGAACACATAAATGCACCGCTTCTCGGGCACGACTCTGCCGTGAAACACATCCTTCATCATACCGTCGAAATGATCGGAGAAATAGAACTGGTGCACATCCTTATCCGCATAAATGGTGTCCACTCCCAAATAAATAAGCAAGCAGCCCGAAGAGGGCGTAAACTTTCTTCTTCCGGCGGAATGCTTTCCGTCAAAAAGGCCCGATGCTCCCGGAAAATCCCCGTTGAGCACCACACGCTCCGCCCCGATCTCCTCGCCTCCCGTTGAGATTCCCCGGCATACGCCTTCCGCATGAAGAACGCGCTCCACGGTGCGCCCGGTATGCACGCGCACGTTTCTGGCCAGCAGCTCCTCATGGAGCGTTTTCGCAAGCCCGGCATATCCTCCCTGCACATACCAGATGCCGTGGGCATGCTCCGAGTAAGGCACAAGCGAATACAGGGCCGATGTGTCTGCTGGATTGCCCCCGATGTACAAGGTTTGGAACGAATACGCCTGACGGAGGCGCGGATCGCGGAAAAATCTGGCGGCATCCCGGCTTACGCTGAGATAGGCCCGCATCCGGAGAAGCTCCGTCGTGTTTTTTATCGTAAAAAAGTCGCGCTTGCGCAGGAACGACTTTTCCAGAAACGCGGCCCGTCCCCTTTCGAAGCGGACCTTCATTTCTTTCATATAGGCCCGGTACCCGTCCGCTTCGCCCGGAAACAAGCGCTCGATTTCATCGATCTGGCGCGCTTCTTCCCGCCATTTCGTGAACACCGTTCCGTCCGCAAAATGAATGCGGTACAGCGGATCGCACGGGATTAGCGGAACCCTTCCGGCAGGGACGCCCGCCTCTTCCAGAATGCCGCGGATCATATCCGGCAGCAGGACGATAGTCGGCCCTTGGTCGATCTTGTAGGTTCCGTTTCCTTCGTACGCCAGGCGCCCGCCCAGAACCGGCTCCCGCTCGTAAAGCGAAACTTCGTGCCCGCGCCCGGCGGCATACAAAGCGGCGGTCATTCCCCCGATGCCGCCGCCAACGATGATCGTGCGGTTGCGCTCTCTCATCGTCATACCTCCCGCGCCCCGGCTGTCCGGCGGAAGCGCTCCGCCGCCGTATATTTGGCGGCGATGCCCCTGGCCGTGATGCGGGCCGACTCCATAATCGTCGGCAGTCCGCTGCCGGGATGCGTGCCGCCTCCGACCAGCCAGCAGCCTTCCGCTTCCTCGAAGCGGTTGTGAGGGCGCAAATACATCATCTGGCTGAGATTATGCGCAAGGTTGAACGTCGCGCCTTCGTAGACATGATGCTGCCGCTCCCAGTCCAGCGGGGTGATCATTTTTTCGCCGACGATATGCGACGACACCCCCGCGAACCCCGCCTGTTTTTCCAGCTTCGACAGAAGCAGCTCACGGAAGCCGTCTTTCTCCGCTTCCCAGTCGATGCCGCTCGTGTTGTTCGGAACCGGAGCCAGAACGTAAAGTCCACTGCAGCCGGCAGGCGCCAGGGTCGGGTCGGTGACCGCGGGGTTCTGCACGTAAACGGACGGATCTTCCGACAAAATTTTGGACGTGGCGATTTCATGAACGTTCCGCTTGTAATCTTCCGCGAACAGAATCGTATGATGCGCTCCTTCATATACTTTGTCCAAGGCGAGATACATCATAAAAGTCGAGCAGGAATACGACTTCTTCCCGAGACGGCGGGGCGTGTACTTTTTCAAAACACCGGGTTCAAAAAGCGTGTTCATCGCCTGGGCGAAATCCGCATTCACGATAACCTCGTCGGCCTCCACCTTTTCACCGTCCGCCAGTTCGATCCCCGTTGTCCGTCCGTTTTTCACCAGTACCCGCTTGACCGCACAATCCGTATGGATTTCTCCGCCGTATTCTTCCACGACCCGGGCCATCGCCCTTGAAATTTCGCTGACTCCGCCGATCGGATGATAAATGCCGTAGGCATGCTCAATATAAGAAAGAATCGTAAAGGCACCGGGACATTCCCATGGCGACATGCCCAAATACTTGGCCTGGAAAGTAAAAGCGAGCCGCAGCCGCTCATCCGTAAAATAAGAAGCCAGACACTGATAAAGAGACTTATGAACCGTCAGCTTCGGCAGCGCTTTAAGAAAACGGGGATGTAAATAATGAAGCAGCGAATCGTGCTTGTTCTGCAAAATAGGAGAAAGCGCCTTCAGTTTCGCTCCCTCCTCGCGCATAAACCGGTCGTATCCGGGCCCGTTTCCAGGAAAAATACGTTCGATCTGCTCCACCATCGTATCCCGGTCCCTATGAGCGTAAAATTCGGTTTCTCCGAACACGAGCCGGTACATCGGATCGATGGCCTTAAGCCGGACATAATCGTGAACGCTGCGCCCGGCATCTTCGAAAAGTTCTTCCAGAATATACGGCATATTTAAAAAAGTCGGTCCCCGGTCAAACCGGTAATCCCCGAGTGTGAGGGATGAGTTTCGTCCCCCGACGTCAGGCCGGCTTTCAAACACGCTCACTTTGTAGCCCTGACTTGCCAGAAGCATAGCGGCGCTGAGACCTCCCGGTCCCGCTCCGACAACGGCTATATGCCTGCTTTTCATCTTGTAAACGACCTCCTCTGTCTAACGTTTGGGCGGGCAAGTGGACTCGAAAATATTTTTATGTATAATGTTAGTATAATGTATTCCGTCATTTTTGAAAACAATTGAGCTTGTTTGTACAATGTTTGTTATATGTATGAGCTTTTAAAACTTCCATCTTGAGGTGATCCTGTTGCACGCTGCCGACCTGGAAAACGCTTACCAATACTGTGAAAGTATCGTCCGCAAGCATTCCTCCAGCTTCTACCGGGCCTTCTCTATTTTGCCCGAGAGCAAACGGAAGGCAGTTTGGGCCGTCTATGCCTTCTGCCGTACCGTTGACGATATCGTCGATGAAACGCCCGAGGATGCCGGGAAGATGCTGGGTGAATTTGAGCAATCTTTCAACCGGCTGCTGGAAGGGAACCCCGACAAGGGGCCCGGCTGGACCGCGCTTGCCGATGTATTCGGCCGCTATCCGATGGAGCCCGGGCCGTTCCGGGATATGATTGAGGGACAGCGCCAGGATCTGACCAAATTCCGCTACGGCAGCATGCAGGAGCTGGAGCGGTACTGTTATCTGGTCGCCGGCACGGTCGGGCTGATGCTGCTCCCCATCCTTACGGACCGGATTACGCCGGTACTCCGCGACAAAGCGATCCGGCTGGGCGTCGCGATGCAGATCACCAATATTTTGCGCGACGTCGCGGAAGACTACGGCCGGGGCCGTGTCTATCTCCCGGAAGAGCTGATGACGCGCTTCGGCTATCGTGCGGAGAACATTACGGCGGGCATGACCGCTCCGGGATGGCGTCCCCTGTTCGAGCACCTGGCCCGCCGGGCCGAACAAGACTACAGGGAAGGCTTATCCGCCCACCCGTATTACCCGCGCGACAGCCGGGCCTCTCTCTCGGCCGCCGGACTCATCTACCGAGAGATCCTGGTGCAGGCCGGAATGCGCGGCGGCGACGTGTTCAGCGGCCGCATACGCGTGTCGGGAAAGCGCAAGACGGCGATTCTGCTTACTCTCCTGCTTCAGCGCGGGACCTGGAGGAAGCCTCAGCTCCTACCGGGATCGGAGAGCAGCCTCACATGCTGAAGCCGCTTCTGTACGTCTACGCGTTCTGGTTTCTGTGCGGCTTCGTTCTGCTGCTCGCGGATCTGCTGCCTCCTTGGCTGGAGTGGGCCAACAGCGTCTACCTGATGCTCGGCGGAATCGCGGCGCTGCTCTGGGTGCGCCGGGAAGCAGGCAGTCGCCGGATGCTTCTTTTCCTCGTCCTTTGCGGCGGCTTGTCGTTCTTCTCCGAATGGTTCGGTTCTCATACCGGCCTGTGGTTCGGCCGTTATTCGTATACGGACCGTTTTGCCCCGCTTCTTTTCGGGGTCCCGCTGGCGATTCCGATGGCTTGGTGCATGATACTCGCCATCGCCAAATGGTTCGTCCGCGGCGGGGGAATACGCGCAGCCGCGGCCGCGGGCGGAATCGCGGCGATGATCGACCTCGTGCTCGATCCCGTTGCCGTACGGCAGCGGTACTGGGTGTGGGCCGATCCGGGAGCGCTGTCTTTCCACGGCGTGCCCTGGACCAACTTCGCCTGCTGGTGGATCACCGCCTCCCTGATTTACGCGTGCTGCATGCGCTGGAAGCTGCCCCGGCGCCGCCGGGAGCTTCTTTCGCCAGGCCGGACGACGGGCCGCCTAACCGCTCTAATACGTACCGCCGATGTCCAGGCCGCCGCCCCGCTCCTTCTATTCGTTACGCTTGAGCTTCTGTTTCTCGCTCTCGGCAGTTCATTCGGGCTCTGGCCGGCCGTTTTAATCAACGGAAGCGGAGCCGCTTTGCTTCTGCTGTGGAGATACGCCGCCACAGAACGGGCAGCCGGCGGAAGCCCGCAAGACCCGCCGGATCTTTTTGTTCATCCGCGTTCCTGACTGAAAGGGGAGAAACACCATGATTGTTTCGCTCATTGGCGCCGTCACGCTCTTTTTCACCGTATGGCTCCTGTGGAACATAAAGCAGTGGCCGAAGGTACGGGCGGGCGTTCCCGAGGCTTTTCCGCGGGTGTCCATCCTGGTGCCGGCACGCAACGAGGAGCGCGGCATCGTAAGATGCGTCGAAAGCCTCGCCGCCCAGAACTATCCCGACTTCGAAATCCTCGTCCTCGACGACCGCTCCGAAGACCGCACGCCTGCGCTGCTCGCCGGGCTTGCCCGGCGCCACCGGCATATTCGCGTGCTGCACGGCAGGAAGCTTCCCGAGGGCTGGGTCGGGAAAGTTCACGCCTGCCATCAGCTTTACGAAGCGTCGTCCGGGAGCTGGCTGCTTTTCGTCGACGCGGACACGGTACATACGCCTGACATGCTCCGTTCGGTCCTGCATACGGCTTTTATGCGGGAAGCCTCGTTCGTTACGGGCTTTCCGCGCGTTCTGTCCGCACATGCTTTCGGATGGCTGATCCTGCCGATGCTGCATTTTATTATCGCGCTCCATCTGCCCGTCCGCTTCGTAGCGCGTTCCCGGGATGACCGTTTTATGGCGGCTCACGGCGCTTTTATGCTTTTTTCCAGAGAAGCTTACGAGAAGATAGGCGGACACGCCGCTTTTAAGACGGAAATGGTTGAGGACATGGCCTTGGCGCGTGCCGTGAAGAAAGCGGGCTTTCAAGCGGACCTGCTTGATATAACGCCCGTGACCTCCTGCGAGATGTACGAATCGCCGCGCGATGTGGTGGAAGGGTTCACCAAAAATATTTTCCTGGGCGTCGGCCGCTCCTCCGCGGCGCTTCTTGCCCTGCTTTTTTTGTACGGGTCGCTTTATGTATGGCCGCTGTTCGGCGCCCTTTTCGCTTTTGCCCAGGGAAACCCGTATGAAGGAATCTTCTGGGCGGGGATTTACCTGCTGGGGGTCCTCCAGAAACGGACGGTCGATCACCGGTTCGGCACGAAAGGCCCGTGGCACTGGTTCCTGCCTCTTTCATTCGCGGGTCTGGGTTATATCGCGCTTCGCTCCTGGTATATCGGAATAACAAGACGGGGCTATTCTTGGAAAGGCAGGGTTTACAGATGAATCGCACACCCCAAGGTGTCATAATCGGGGGCGGAATCGGAGGGCTTGTCGCTTCGATCAAACTTGCTTCCTTAGGATACAAGATTACACTGCTTGAAAAAAACGCCTCTCTCGGAGGCAAGCTCCAGGCCCACGCTTACGGCCCTTATTCGTTTGATTTCGGGCCTTCTACCATGACGATGCCCTGGATCTTCAAACGGCTTTATACCGAGTGCGGCGAGCAGCAGGATCCTGCGCTCCAGTTCGTCAAACTTGACGTGAACTCCCGCAATTTTTTCCGGGACGGGTCCGTAATCGATTTGTCGGCGGACCCCCATTTTATGGAGGAACAGCTGAAATCTTTCTCCGCCCGCAACCGTCAGGGCTTTAAAAACTACCTGCGTGAAGTGGAACGGATTTACCAGATCGCGGAACGGCAGTTTTTCTCACGGCCCTTTACGAGATGGAGCGATTATGTGTCGCCCGCGCTCGGAATTTCCCTGCTCGGCGTCCGTCCTTTTACAACGATGAACAAATTCCACGAGACTTTTTTTGACGATCCCCGTCTGCTGGCCATGATGAACCGTTACGCGACTTACGTCGGCTCTTCCCCATACCGGACTCCGGCGACATTGTCGATGATCGCTTACCTGGAGCTGTTAAAAGGGGTCTATTACGTTCAGGGCGGCAACTACAAGCTGATCGAAGCGCTGGAAAGGCTGGCACGCAAAAAAGGAGTGGACATCAGAACGTCCATTCCGGTCGGGCATATCTCTGTGCGGGGCGGAAAAGTGCAGGGCGTGGAAACTCCCGGCAGTTTCGTTCCGGCTCAGTTTGTCGTATCGAATAACGATTATTACGCCACGCAAATAAACCTGATTCCGGATGAGTTCCGCAGTATCCCGGGAAGCATTTTCTTGGGTCAAACGTCGTCGGGCTTGTCCTCTTCGGGCTTTCTTATGCTCCTCGGCGTGCGTAAAATGTTTCCGCAGCTTCATCACCACAACCTGTTTTTTCCGGACCGGTATGAAACCGAATTTACCGAGCTTTTCGAGGACGCCGTCTGGCCGCGCAACCCGGCTCTTTACGTGTGCAACTCCTCTTATACGGAACCGCAGCGGGCCCGTCAGGGCAGAGGAAGCAATCTGTATATTCTTGCCAATGTTCCGGCCGCCGTTCCCGGCAGACTCGGAAGCCATCGTTCGGAACTCGCCTCCGTGGCGGATTTGTACAGAAGCCGTCTGACCGGCCTCCTGGAGAGACAGTGGGGCCTGCAGGGATTGTCCGCGGACACGGAAGTCGAACGCGTCTTCCATCCGGGAGACATTGCCGAAATGAGCGGTTCCATGTACGGTGCCCTCTACGGGCGGGCGTCCCACGGGCTGAAACCGACCTTCTTCCGGCCGTCCATCGCGGACCGCCGGATTGAAGGCCTTTATTATGCGGGCGGAACCACACATCCCGGAGGAGGAACGCCGATGGTCGCGCTAAGCGGTATGCTGGCGGCAGAGGCCGTATCACGCAATTACCCGGTTCTTGAAGGTTACGCGAGATCGGACGAATCGTCATAATCGTAGCGGATGCCATCCCCAGCGGCGGTTGTGAAGGCGCTCTGCTCCTGCAGAGCCTGCATGGAACTAAGCTGGAGCTTATGAAGCACCTCGCGGTATTCCTCGGCTTTCGTCTCCTTCGTCTCGCTGCGGATGGCAAGCTGAAGGGCTCTTTCAATCACAATGATATCCTGGCTTGTAAAGTTCATGTTCAGCACCCCCATTTTGTTAAAAAGAAGCTGTACTAGCATGCCCTGTTTTTTCCTCTGTCATACGCAGGTTTGTTTAGAATTCGCCGTTTGCGTCCAAATAAAGAGGTGTACCGTTTTTTGATATCGTCACTCAAAAGACAGGAGGAATGGTCATGCCGGAACATCGTTTCGACGTACAAAATGAGCGTCATGCCGCCTATGACATCAATCCGATCTTTCTTAACCGCTGGTCGTCGCGGGCTTTTCTCGAAAAGGAAATCTCGGACGACATTCTGATGAGCCTGTTCGAAGCGGCCCGCTGGGCCCCGTCCGCCAGCAATCTTCAGCCATGGCGTTATATTGTCGCACGTACGGACGAAGAGAAACGGGTATTCGCCGAATTTATTTCCCCTTCCAACAAATCCTGGTGCCTGAAAGCGCCCGTGCTGGCTCTCCTGCTTTCCCACACGCCTTCCCCTGCCGGAGGGGTGAACGGTTCCCATGCGTTCGACGCGGGTGCTTCCTGGAGTTATCTGGCACTGGAGGCGGTCCGTCAAGGGCTGATTTCCCACGCCATGGCCGGTTTTGACAGGGAAAGTGCCCGCCGGCTGCTTGGTGTCCCTGACGATTACGATATCCATACCGTTATCGCCATCGGCTATCACGGCAACACGGACACTCTCTCCGAACAGCATCTGCAGCGCGAGCAGCCGTCGGGACGGCGCGGGCTTGACGAGTTGTTATATGCGGGAAAATTCGGAAACTCTTTTGAATAAGTTCAAACCTCAGGCCGGTCTTCAAAGTCTGGGACCTCTCTTTTATACATAGGGAGGCTCCCAGGCTTTTTTCGTCCATCCCAAATGTTCGGACAGCACTTTCATTTCTCTATCCAGCGTCACATCTATGCCGAACGGCAGCTTGTGCTCATGCCAAAATCTCACTTCGCGCCATTTCACCACATATCCTTCCTCGTGCGTATCCCAGCTTACATGGCTGCTCTGCGCAAAAGCCAGAAATGCCCGGACACCTTCGGCAGCCATCGCCGCCTCGACAACCGGATGCGACCGGTCCTTGACGTAGGTATCTTTCAAAACGATTCTCGCTCCCCGCACCGTTCCGCTGTGAAAGCTGTCTTCCGTTTCCGCCGCAAACTGCCAGCTTCTCCAGGTCAAACCCGGGACCAGCAGCAGCGGACCGGATGCTCCGAACCGGTCTTTCACATACCCGCTCAACCGGCGGAAAAGAATCCGCTTATGAATCCATCTCGCGATTACATAAAAGAAACTTGCCGCATATACGGCGGCCATCCACAATCCCGGATTTACGGCTCCCGCCGCCCACAGCAGTGCCCCGCCTCCATGCAGCGCCAAGAGAAACGGATCGGTAAGAGGCAGAATATCTAGATGGAGCCAGCGAGAGGAAAAAGGCCTTAAACACTGCACGCCGTATGCGTTCAGCAAATCCAGCCCGACGTGAAGTATTACGGCCGCGGCCGCCCAGCCGAAGAGCAGAACGTAATGGTCCCACGTGCCGAAAACAGCGGCGGCCAGAGCGCTCAGCAAAGCGGGCCAGACCAGCAGGGCAGGCAGCGAATGCGTGATTCCACGATGATGCTTGAGGTAGACGGCATACCCTTTGAGGCGGGCGACCGTATCCAAATCCGGCGCATGCGAACCCGCTACGGTTGCGGCCAGCACCGCCTGAAGAAGCAGCGGATTTTGCGCGACTTCCGGCTGCAGTGCGGCCAATCCCGCCAGCGTGACTCCGAAAAGCAGATGACTGCCCGTATCCATGCTTATACCCTCCCTGGACTGCTGAACTCGGGACATCGGGCTGCGGGGCTTTTTGCAGCAGTGTCAGCGGCCGAAGTTACTGCGGAGGCCCACGCTGCAAGATTCTCCAAACCGCCGATTCACGGCGTGATCGAATGCCCGCCCGGACCATGGCATTCTCCGCATGGCACTCTTCGCATGGCACCGTTATGGCACCCTGATGGCACCGTTATGACACCGCCGGCACGCCGGCAGGAGCATCGGCAAGTACGGCTCCCGTTGTTTAACCGGGACTCCCGTTCAGCGAAGCGGACAGCCGCCTGTCATGCGTAGTCGCCGCCTCGTACGGCCGTTAAGCCTCCATCCCGCCGCTTGCCTCCCGGCGCCCGATCCCCTGGGTTCAGCCTAGCAAGCCCGCGTCATTGGAACGTTAGCAGAAGATGAAGATTTTATGAATACGCTCTGCGCCAAAAGCGAATCGTAGGAGATGGAAAGGAGGGATACCGATGGCCAAAAAAGATAACCGCGGGGATAATGCCGTTCATCTGAAAAACAGCATCCGGAACACGGAAGCCCGCCTTCATGAATCTCAGGAATATTTGGACGAGCATGCGGACGAAATTTCCGCAACGGAACAAGCGACGCTCGAAGCCAAGAACGAACGCCGCCGCCAAAGCGTGAGCAGCTTCAAAAGCGAACTTCAGGACGAAGCTAAGTTCGATACGACCGAGTGATTCCGGCACCCGCCGGTGGAGCGGAAGTAACCAGCGGCTCATGAAAAAGCTAACGCATAGAAAAAAGTCCCGGCTGGTGTGATCCCGCCGGGACTTTTTTCTATGCGTTTGTGTCTTGCGGGCCCGGACAGCCCGCCTCAGCTCTGCTTGCGCGGAACAACGTGGCTGTAGAAGTCTTCGGCCAGCCACGAATCCGGATGAATCGCTCTCGCTTCCTCCAGAAGACGATCGGCTCCCTCCCCTTGATAGCGCGAGGAGATGTGCGTCATGATCAGCGCGCCGACGCCGCCTTCCGAGGCCGTACGCGCCGCCTGTTCCGTCGTCGAATGGTCGTACGCCGCGGCAAGGTCTTCCCGCTCCGCTCCGAACGTCGCCTCGTGAACGAGCACATCGGCGCCCTCCGCCAGCAGGGCCGAATTGCCGCACGGCTTCGTGTCGCCGAGAATCGTCACCGTCCGGCCCTTGATCGAAGGCCCGACGAAATCGCTTCCGCGCAGCTCTCGGCCGTCCTCCAGCTTGACCGTCTGGCCCTGTTTCAGACGCCCGTAAAGCGGCCCGGCGGTGATGCCCAGCTCGTGCAGCTTCTCCTGCTGGAGCTTGCCCGGAAGGTCTTTCTCGACGACGCGGAAGCCGAAGCACTCGATCCGGTGCTCCAGGGGCGCGGCCTCGACCCGGAACGTCTCGTCTTCGAAGACAATTCCGCCTTCGGACGGGATTTCCCGGATAGCCAGCTCATAGTCGAGATGAACCTGGCTCAGCTGCAGGGACATGTCCACATACGCTTTAATGCCCTTGGGTCCGTAAATCGTAAAAGGCGTATCCCCGCCTTGATAAGAACGGCTGCTCAGAAGTCCCGGCAGGCCGAATATATGATCGCCGTGAAGATGCGTTACGAACAGCTTCTCTGACTTGCTCAGCTTGACGGGCGATCTCAAGATCTGATGCTGCGTTCCTTCCCCGCAGTCAAAAAACCAGATGCTCCCCCGCTCCGGCAGCAAATTCAGCACAATGGATGTCACATTACGGTGTCTGGCAGGCATGCCTGCGCCCGTTCCGAGAAAATACAATTCCACGACCCTGTTCCTCGTTTCTGCAGATGTCAGTTCCCTGCTTTTTAACATGCTATAAAAATTCGTTCCGGAAGTCAAACGGCCCCGTGTTCCGCGGAAAAGCTCCTCTAAAGTCTCCCCGTGATTCTTTCGCGAAAAGTAATTCCGTCCGGGACTGGGTTCCCCCGATTCCCTTCGCCCTGCTTCCCGCTTCCGATCCGCAAGAGGGCAAAAAAGACGGTTCTTCTCGGAAGAACCGTCCTGCTTTTCGCAGCCTGCCGGCCGAACCGGTGTTCAGCCGTCTGTTTATTCTTATATTTATAATCATTTTGCGGGCGGGACGAAACGTTAAACTTTATCGACGTTAAAATACCGCGCTTGAGGATGGGAGAACACGATGGCCGATACGGACGCCTCAGGCTCCATCATGCAGCCTTCGGTCAGCTCGATTCCGATATCCTCCGGCTTCATGAGCTCAAACAGCGGCTCCTGATCCTCCAGATTCGGACAAGCCGGATAACCGAACGAGAACCGCTGGCCGGTATACTTCGCCCCGAAACGCTCCTGCATCGTCATTTCCGCACTATCCGGAATGCCCCACACGTCGCGCATAATATGATGCACGCGCTCCGCGAAACCTTCCGCGACTTCGAGAGCGGTCGACTGCAGCGCATGGGAGCGAAGATAATCGCCCTGCTCGCGCCATTCGCGCGCCAGCTCGCTCACGCCCTGCCCCGCCGTGACGACGAGGAAGCCGATGTAATCCATAACGCCGCTGTCTACCGGCTTGAGGTAATCGGCCAGACACAGGAACGGCTCCGTTCCCTGACGCGGGAAGGTGAACCGCTTGAGCACTTTCGTCGTGTCCGCGGGATCGTAGACGACGACATCGTTTCCGTCCCCTTGGGCCGGGAAGAACCGGTACATCCCCTGGGCGCGGATGATGCCGTTCTTCTGCGCTTCGTACAGGATGGTGTCCACGGTGTCTTTCAGCTGCAAGGCCTTCGGGTCCTGCTCGGCGATGAGCTTATCGACCTTGCCTTTCAGACCGAGGTGATGCCCGAGGAGCATCTGCATGTTCACGTACGGCATGAGATGGCCGATCGGATAATCCCGCAGAACGTGGCGGTCCAGATCCGGCGGCACCGCCACCGGCAGTGTGCGGTCAACCGTGGACGAGAACACGCGCGTCAGCACCGGCATTTCCGTCCCTTCCTTGCGGCCGGCTTCCATCACATCGGAATCTTTGGCTTCCCGAAGTTCCTGGACAAGACGCTCCCGCTGCACGGGGTCGCTCAATTTGTTCGCGATGTCGAGACCGTCCATCGCGTCTTTCGCATACAGCACGAGGCCGTCATACTCCGGCGAGATGCGCGTCTTGGTGAACTTCCGCGTCAGAGCGGCGCCGCCCACCATGATCGGAACGTCGATTCCCGCGGTGCGCAAATCCTGCGCCGTGACAATCATCTGCTGGGCCGACTTCACAAGCAGACCCGAGAGACCGATTGCATCCGGCTTTTCTTTGCGGAAAGCCTCGATCAGCTGCTCCGGCGGAACCTTGATGCCGAGGTTCACGATCTGGTAGCCGTTGTTGGATAAAATAATTTCCACGAGGTTTTTGCCGATATCGTGGACGTCGCCTTTTACGGTGGCCAGAATGATTTTTCCTTTCACCGCAGACTCGTTCTTCTCCATAAACTGCTCCAGATAAGCCACGGACGCTTTCATCACTTCCGCGCTTTGAAGCACTTCCGCAACGATCAGCTCATTGTTGTTGAACAGGCGTCCGACTTCCGCCATGCCTTCCATAAGCGGACCGTTGATCACTTCCAGCGGGGAGTATTTCTGAAGCGCCTGCTCCAGATCGGGAAGAAGCCCTTCCTTCGTTCCCTCGACCACGTAAGAGGCCAGCCGCTCTTCGAGCGAAAGGGTCGAGATCTTTTCCTTCTTCTCAACCTTCTTTACCCGGAAATGAGCCACAAATTCGGCCAAAGTCTCGTCGTTCGTCTCATAAATGAGCCGCTCGGCAAGCGTTCTTTCCTCTTCGGGGATAGACGCGTAACGCTCCAGCTTCTCCGTGTTCACGATGGCGTAATCCAGGCCCGCTTTCGTGCAGTGGTACAAGTAAACGGCATTCAGCACCTCGCGACCGGCTTCGGGAAGACCGAACGAAACGTTGCTGAGACCGAGAATGGTTTTGGTTTGGGGCATCGCTTCTTTGATAAGCCGGATGCCTTCGATCGTTTCTTTGGCGGAACCGATATACTGCTGGTCTCCGGTACCGACCGGGAATACGAGCGGGTCGAAAATGATATCTTCGGCGTTCATTCCGTACTTGTGTACGAGCAGATCGTGAGAACGCTGCGCGACTTCCAGCTTGTCTTCGCGCGTAATCGCCTGGCCGCGCTCGTCGATCGTACCGACTACCGCCGCCGCACCGTAGCGGTGAATAAGCGGAAGCACCTTCTCGAACTTCTCTTCCCCGTCCTCCAGGTTAATGGAGTTGATGATCGCTTTGCCCTGCGAATGCTTCAGCCCCAGCTCGATGACACGCGTATCCGTCGAGTCGATCATGAGCGGAACCTTGATTTTTTTAACGACAAGCTCCAGGAACTTGGTCATGTCTTCCGTCTCGTCCCGGTCCGGGTCCTGCAGACAGACGTCGATGACGTGGGCGCCGCCCTTAACCTGGGCACGGGCGATCTCGGAAGCTTCTTCATACTTGCCTTCGGCAATCAGACGCTTGAACTTCCGGGAACCGAGCACGTTCGTGCGCTCGCCGACCATGTAAGGGCGGTTCTCCGGCTCGATGTATACCGTTTCGATACCGGACACGGCCGAGGGGTGCGTCCCAAGTTCGGTACGCGGTTTGTAAGCGCTCAGCGTTTCGGCCAGCGCACGGATATGAGCGGGAGTCGTGCCGCAGCAGCCCCCTGCGATGTTCAGCCAGCCCTGCTCGGCAAAAGCGGCCATTTTCTTGGCCAGGGATTCGGGCGACTCATGATAATGACCGTTCTCGTCGGGAAGACCCGCATTCGGATAACAAGAGATATACGTGCCCGCAAGCCCGGACAAGGTACGGATATGATCCCGCATGAATTCCGGTCCCGTCGCGCAGTTCAGACCGATCGAAATCGGATTGAGATGCTCCAGGGAAATATAGAAAGATTCGATATTTTGTCCGGCCAGCGTCGTGCCCATCGGCTCGATCGTACCGGAAATCATAATCGGCAGTTCGATACCCGTCGTCTTAAAAGCCCGCTGAATCGCGATTCCGCCCGCTTTTACGTTAAGCGTATCCTGGGAAGTTTCCAGCAGGATGGCGTCGACGCCCGATTCGATCAAGGCGACTGTCTGCTCGTAGTAGCTCTCTTCAAGCTCCTCGAACGTAACGCCTCCGGTTACCGAAAGCGTCTTCGTCGTAGGTCCGAGTGCGCCGGCGACATAACGCGGCCATTCGGGAGTTGAATATTTCCGGGCGGCTTCGACGGCCAGCTTGGCGGCGGCCACGTTAATTTCGCGCGCCTTCTCCGGTATATCGTATTCGGCCAGCACGACGCTCGTTGCCCCGAACGTATTCGTTTCAACGATATCGGAACCGGCTTCGAAATATTTTTCATGGATGCGCTGAATAACATCCGGACGCGTAAGAACGAGCATTTCATTACAGCCGTCGAGCTCTTCTCCTCCGAAATCGTCGGCCGACAAATCTTCCTGCTGGATCATCGTACCCATGGCACCGTCCAGAATGAGAATTTTTTTCTGTAGTTGTTCTTTCAAACTAGGTTTCATCGTCCACCCTACCCTTTCCACGAACCTCCTGCTAGAACGCGCCCTTTAACCTAGAAAAGCGCACAAGTTAAGAAATAGTTTAGCAGATACGTGGGGGGAAGAAAAGAAATTTGTCGTTTTTCCGCCGCAATACGCAGCGGATTGCAAAAGCCTTCGTGTTCGTCGTGCGAGAATAAGAATATCTCCGGGACACGGACGCCAAACTATAGGCGGGAAACTTTTACTGAATGTAATCGAACGGAGGTGATTACCATGAACAAACGGATGACAGTCCTGACCGGCATCCTGCTCGTGACCGCTGCACTGGCGGCCTGCGGCCAAAAGGAAACCGCGCCTACGCCTCAACCGACGACTCCTGCCGCAACGGCGTCGCCGACCGCTTCACCGGGCGCCGCTGCGGGCGGCAACGCTGCCGAAGGCGAAGGCAGCGGAAGCCAGACGGCTCAGGCCGAATCTCTCTATAAGGCCCAGTGTATCGCCTGCCATGGCGTCGATATGGGCGGCGGCGTAGGCCCGAACCTGCAAAAAGCGGGCAGCCGCCTAAGCGAAGCGGACGTGAAGAACATTCTTCTGAACGGAAGAGGCGGAATGCCCGCTTTCAAGGGCAATCTGAGCGACACGGATATCCAGGCACTGGCCGCATGGCTCGCCGCCAAGAAATAAGCCGCTTTTTCCACGCTAAACTATTCAACGAGTTATTGACCGACAAGCATACGCATCCGCTTCAGAAAACGGAATCTTCCGAAAGATTCCGTTTTTTCTTTTTCCTTACATACAAATCGACAAAAAGGTGATACTTGGATATAACACACATCTCGAAAAACTCCACTTCTCTTACAGGAGGAACATCATGGCAGAAAATCAGCAGACCAAGCAGCCCCGGGACGAATCCCGGCGAAAGTTTCTGAAACTGTCCGGCGTGGCGCTCGGCGGAATTGTGGCGGGCGGAGTCGTCGGCGGTATCGTCGGCAATTCCATGGCCAAGAACAAACAGGCCGCTCCGGGCAGCCCTCAGGGTCAGGGGCAGGCACAGGCGGGCAACGCCAAGGACTACAATCAGGCTCCCATGTTTTTCAATCAGGAGCAGCTGCGTATTACAGAAGCCGCGACGGAGCGCATTTTTCCGAAGGACGAGCTCGGTCCGGGAGCCAAAGAGCTGGGTGTCGCTTATTATATCGACCATCAGCTTGCCGGCCAGTGGGGAATGAACGCCCGCGATTATATGATGGGGCCTTTCTTTAAAGCCGAGGCGACCCAGGGCTATCAGGCAAGCTACAAGCGGCATGAGCTGTTTGTGATGGGCCTTACGGTCATGAACGACTACGGCAGGAAAAAGTACCAGAAAGCCTTCGCGGATCTCGCCGAAAACGAACAGGACGAAGTGCTGAAAGCGTTCGAAAGCGGCAAAGACGTGCAGCTGAACGGCGTACCGAGCCAGACGTTCTTCGAAATGCTCCGCAGCCTGACCATCGAAGGCGCTTATGCGGACCCGCTCTACGGCGGCAACAAAAACATGGCGGGCTGGAGGATGCGCAAGTACCCCGGCGATCAGATGAGTTACACGGCGATCATTGACAAAAAAGAGTTTGCCGTCATGGAACCGCTCAGCTTGCATGACCACACGAATCATTCCTGACAAGGAGGAGCAACGAAGAATGGCAACCAAACTTCCCAAAGTACCCATCCTGATCGTCGGAATGGGCTGGTCCGGCGGTATTCTGGCCGCAGAGTTAACGAAAGCCGGGCATAAAGTCGTCGCGCTCGAACGCGGCAAAAGCCGCAAAACCGAAGACTACTACATGGCTCACGACGAACTCCGCTATTCCCAGCGCTACGAGCTGATGCAGGACTTGTCGAAGGAGACGGTGACGTTCCGCAGCAGCGAGAAAGTACGCGCCCTTCCGATGCGTTCCTACGGTTCCTTCCTGATGGGAGACGGCGTCGGCGGGGCCGGCGTGCACTGGAACGGACAAAATTACCGTTTTCTGCCCTACGATTTCCAGATCCGCACCAAAACGATCGAACGTTACGGCAAAAATAAAATTCCGCAGGGCATGATGCTGCAGGACTGGGGCATCACTTACGACCAGTTGGAACCGTACTTCGACAAGTACGAGAAAATGGCGGGAATCTCCGGCGAAAAGGAACAAAACGAAATGGTCGGCAAACGTTCCGCCCCCTTCCCGACGGGACCGATGAAAAAGACGCCGGGGATGGTCCTTTTTGAAGATGCCGCCAAGAAGCTCGGCTATCACCCGTATGTCATCCCGTCCGCCAACTTGTCGGAGAACTATACGAATCCCGACGGAATCGCCCGTGCGGCCTGCCAGTACTGCGCCTTCTGCGAAAGGTACGGGTGCGAGTACGGGGCGAAAGCCGATCCGGTCGTCACGGTGATCCCCGTTGCCGAGAAGACCGGCAACCTCGAAATCCGTACCAATTCGAACGTCACCAAGCTGCTGCACACCGGCGGAAAAGTGACGGGCGTCGTGTATGTCAATACGCCTACCGGCGAAGAATTCGAGCAGCCCGCCGACCTTGTCATCCTGGCGAGTTATGTGTTCAACAACGTCCGGCTTCTGCTTACGTCCAATCTGGGCAAACCCTACGATCCGAAAAGCGGTACGGGCGTCATCGGCAAAAATTACGCCTATCAGATTACAGGCGGGGGCGCAGTGGGGTTTTACGACGATCAGGAGTTTAACATCTTCGCGGGTGCGGGCGCGCTGGGGAGCTGCTTCGATGACTTTAACGGCGACAACTTCGACCACAGCTCCCTTAATTTTCTGCACGGGGCGAACATCCGCTTTACCCAGGCCGGACTGCGTCCCATTGCCCATAACCCCGCTCCCCAAGGCACGCCGAGGTGGGGCAAAGATTTTAAGCAGACCACGATCAAATACGCCAACCGGTTCCTGAACGTCAGCACGCAGGGCGCCAACATGCCTTGGCAGCATCACTACCTGGACCTGGATCCGACCTACAAGGATATTTACGGCCTGCCCCTGCTCCGCCTGACCTACGATTTCGAAGATCAGGATAAGGAAATGGTCAAATATCTCGCCGAAAAAACGACGGCCGTGATGAAGGGGATGAATCCGACCAAGGTCGAGACGTCCAACACGATCAGCACCTATAACATCGTGCCTTATCAGTCCACCCATAACACGGGAGGCGTCATCATGGGTGCCGATCCTTCAACCTCCGCCGTCAACAGCTATCTGCAGATGTGGGATGTCGAAAATCTGTTTGTGGTCGGTGCTTCCGCCTTCCCTCACAACAGCGGATACAATCCGACCGGAACGCTGGGAGCACTCGCTTACCGCGCCGCAGAAGGAATTTTGACCTATTTGAAAAAAAGCGGCCCGCTGGTCTGAACCGTCAAGGCTTCGGGCAAGGAAATGAGGTGACTGCTTATGGACCGGCCATCCGAAATGATCGGTCATCTGGAGGAGCTGCGCAAACGGCTGATTCTGGTGGCCTCATGGTTTTTGCTGGCTCTGATCGGAGGGCTTTACGTCTCCCCCGTTATTCTAAGCGCGGTAAAAGAGTCTCCGGCGGCGCTTTCGTTTCACTGGAACGTGTTCGCTCTTCCGGACGGTTTGGCGATATACATGAAATGCGCCGTTTTGTTCGCCGTCCTGCTCACGCTGCCATTGCTTCTGTATCAGCTCTGGGCGTTTGTCAGACCGGGTCTGAGCGAGCAGGAAGCCAGGGGGACGCTGGTCTATGTTCCCGCTTCCTTCGCGCTTTTCCTGTCCGGCGCCGCCTTCGGCTACACGGTCGTGCTTCCGATGATGATCCGGTTCATGCAGACCATCAACCGCAGTATCGGAGCCGCCGAGACCTACGGCATCGACCGTTTTTTCGGGCTCGTCTTCAACGTCGTGTTCCCGCTCGGGATCGCATTCGAGCTGCCTTTGCTCGTGCTGTTTCTGACAAGGCTCGGTCTGCTGACGCCCGAAAACTTGCGTAAAACACGCAAATATACGTACATCGGACTTGCAATCGTGGGAGCTTCAATCTCGCCTCCCGACTTCTTCTCCCACATTGCCGTCACGATTCCGCTGATCGCGCTGTTTGAATGCAGCATCCTTCTCTCAGCCCGTTATGTCCGCAGGATGAACCTGTCCGCCGGACCAAGCTGAAGTCCGATTGTACACCATAACAACCGCGAAAGGAGACATACCTATGCTCAACAATATCGGCATATCGGGACTGCTCATCATCTTGATGCTGGCCCTCATTCTGTTCGGCCCTTCCAAGCTGCCGCAGCTCGGACGCGCTTTCGGGGACACGCTTCGCGAATTCCGCACATCGACCAAAGAAATGGTGGACGATGTGGAGAAAAGCATCGAAACGACAGAGCGGGATAAACAATCCTGACGGTTTGACAGGTACAACGGGAAACGGCGGCGTTTCTCCTTCTCCAAAAGAGACGCATGACGCTTTCCTTCGCCCTATGAATTTGACTTCTCAACCGGATACTTCGCGGATTACCGCCTGCTCCCATTAGAGCGGCATCGCGTACAGGAAGAGCGCCTCTCCCGCCGGAGAAGCGCTCTTTTCAAATCCCATCGGAAAAGTTGTATTTTTTGCCGGGAATCATCGACAGCCGGGAGTTTATCCTCTATAATCAGGTATAAACCTATTCCGACCTACGGGCGGCTATTATTTCCGAGAAAGAAAGAGGGATGAGAAATGGCTGAAATTCATATTCGCAACACGGGTGAACGCATTTCCGGAGAGGAGAATGTCCGGGCGTTTCTGGACCGCCAGGAAGTTCTTTACGAGCACTGGAATCCGACCAAGCTGCCTGCCGACATTCAGGAGAAATTTATTTTGTCCGACGAGGAGAAAGCTCAAATTTTGAGCACGTACGACGAGGAAATCCGCGATCTTGCCAAACGCCGCGGTTACCAGACGTGGGACATCATCGCTCTTTCCGACGCGACACCTAATCTGGACGAGCTTCTCAAAAAGTTCGAGCAGGTGCACACGCACACCGAAGACGAAGTCCGCGCCATTACGGCCGGTAAAGGAATCTTTATCATCAAGGGTTCCGACGATGTCGGTTACTTCAACGTAGAGCTGGAAGCCGGCGATGTCATTTCCGTACCGGAACACAAGCCGCACTTCTTCACTCTGATGGACAATCGCCAAATCGTCGCGGTCCGTCTCTTTATCGAAACGGAAGGCTGGATTGCCCACCCGTTTGAGGATCCGACTTTTCAGAAAGCTTAAGACGCCTGAAGCCGGACAACGGCACTTAATCTTTTCCCTCATAGAAAAAGAGAAACCCGCCGCTCGTTTTAAACGAGAGACGGGTTTTCTTTTACCCGGATATTTGAACTTCCCGTTCCGCTTCCAGAATTCCCCGGATGTCGCGAAGAGAAGTAATTTCAAACGTCGGCTTGGCTTCTCCGTTAAAGAGCATGCCGTGCCGGTTAATCCACATGTTCTTCATCCCGCAGCGGAACGACCCGAGAATATCGGTCGTCAACTTATCGCCGACCATTACACATTCCTCGGCTTTCAGACCGAGCAGCTCCATGGCGTGGTTGAAAATCGTGACGGCCGGCTTACCGTCGCCGAAATCGCCGGAGATGACGATGTGATCGAAGTAAGGAGCCAGTTCGGGGACTCCCGCCAGTTTTTCGCGCTGCAGATCAGGGGATCCGTTCGTCAGCAGCAGCAATTTGTAAGACTTCTTGAGCTCGGCGAGCACTTCGAACGTCTCTTCATAGACGATGGGACGCGATCTCCGCTCGGCGGGAAACTGCTCGGCTAGCCGCGCTCCAAGCTCCGGATCGTTAACGCCGAGAGCGGCGAGTCCGCGGGTCCACGCTTCTTTGCGGTAACCGGGCGCCAAAGCCTGCAGCTTGCGGAACTCTTCCTGCTTTCCCTCCGTAAAGTTGGCCCACAGCCCTTCAAACGGGTTGATTCCGATATGCTGGGTGAACGGAAACGTTTCGTAAGCTTCGTACAAAGCGCGTGCTTCCTTGCGCACGGAAGCTTCCAGCTCTTCGGGCTTTACATCCGCATGGCGGGCCGCCTCCTCACAGGTAGCCTGGAACGCTTCCTTCACACTCCGGTCATCCCATAACAGAGTGTCGTCCAAGTCGAACAAAATTGCTTTTACCGTCATCTTATAGATCCCCTTTACTGCCTCAGGCGGCCGATGATTTTATTGTTCATCCGTATAATGGATGGAGTCCAGCTGACCTCTTAGCTGTGATTTCATTGCTGCAATATATTCTTTACGCAATTCGTTGCGCTCCTCAAGCTCAGCCTCGGACAATCCGACGCTTTTTGCTTTGCGGGCCAACTCGTTAATGCGCTGTACTTTAAGTTGGAAATTGTCGCTCATTCGTATTCCTCCTATCCAGCCGTTCAATATCTATTACTTTGCCATCCGCTATGTGGATTGTCAAGAAGCCGTCTGACTTAAACAGACACGAAAAACGAAAAAAAGACATATCCCGCCAGGACATGTCTTTCGCAAAATAGCTATTTTGGATTTGGTTCGTCAGAGAAGCCGGATAGAGCTGACAGAGCTGCCTTTCTAATAGAAGAAAGAGTTACGGCAGCTTGATGACATCTCCCTCTTTCAGGACGTCTCCCGCGGACAAATCATTGATCTTGCGCAGCTTGTATATATACGTCCGGACATCGGAACCCTCCGGAGCTTGATTCACAGCGATACTCCAAAGCGTGTCGCCCCTCTGTACGATGACGGAAGGCTCCGCGGTCTCCTGCTTGTTAAGTGCCGAAGCCTGACGCTCTCCGGCTGCCGTGCCGTTCTCGCCGCTCGCGAACGCCCGGACCATAATACCGCAGCTGAAAGCGATGAGAAGGACAACCGCAATTACAGATGTACGAACGATATTTCGATTGGAATTTTTTGCACCAGGAACACTTGTTCTCTCCTCTGCTGTCCGGACATGCCTTCCGGCTTTGGAGTCGGAAGTACGCGCCGTTAAACGGCCGCTATTGTCGCGGGGAGCGTTCGCCTCATTAACTGCCTGAGTATGGGTTGAAGCCTTGTCTGCCGGGGACGATTCCCCGTCTTGTGTATGTAAGGATAATTCCGGATTGGCAAAGTATGCATTCATTAATAACGCCTCCAAACATTTGTTCTGTTTTGAATTTAACACGAACGAATGTTTGTGTCAACGCATTTTTTCGAACTTATGTTTGTACGAACTCCGGTTCTGTGCTATACTCTAGGTAATTTATACATATTGGAGTGATACGTAATGGGCAAGGTCTCGCAGCGCCAACTGGCCATCCTTGAATTTATCAAGAATGAAGTGAAAGATAAAGGCTACCCGCCATCCGTCAGAGAAATCGGAGAAGCCGTAGGTCTGGCATCCAGCTCGACGGTGCACGGGCATCTTGAACGCCTGGAGAAGAAGGGTCTGATCCGCCGGGATCCCACGAAACCGAGAGCCATCGAGATTACGGACGGTGATTCCGATTTCGCCCTTTCCATCGCTCAAGTCCCTCTCATCGGTAAAGTAACGGCCGGTGTGCCGATTACAGCTACCGAGAACATCGAAGACTACTTCCCTCTTCCGATGCACCTCGTCAGCGATTATAACGTCTTTATGCTCAATGTCGTGGGCGAGAGCATGATCGAAGCCGGCATTCACAACGGCGACATGGTGATTGTCCGCCAGCAGCAGACGGCGAACAACGGAGATATCGTCGTCGCCATGACCGATGAAGACGAAGCGACGGTGAAGCGTTTCTACAAAGAACGCGACCATATCCGTCTGCAGCCCGAGAATTCCACCATGGATCCGCTTTTGCTCAACAATGTCACGATTCTGGGCAAAGTGATTGGTCTGTTCCGCAATTTCCATTAATCCGGCCTTGGCAATGAAGCTGCCCGTTACGCTGAACATATAGAAGAACCCGCAGAAATTACTTTCTGCGGGTTCTTTTTTCGTGAACCGGCCCGGAGGCCGGCTTCACGTTTTTCGGAATACCCCGATCCTAAGACAGACTTGTGATCCGCCTTAGCCGGTTATTCTAGTAAAGCGTCATGTACTGCTCACGTTCCCATGCGTGAACTTGAGTGCGGTACATGTCGTACTCGATTTCTTTCAGTTCCACGAAGTGCGCCAGCGCGTGTTCGCCCAGTGCGTCGCGGATCACTTCGCTTTTGAGCAGCTCGTCAAGAGCTTCTCTGAGGTTACCCGGCAGGCTAGGAATGCCTTCCTCGATACGCTCTTCTTCGGTCATCACATAGATGTTGCGGTCAGTCGGAGGCGGCAGCTTAGTTTTGTTCTTGATGCCGTCCAGACCCGCTCTCAGCAGAACCGCCAGAGCCAGGTAAGGGTTAGCCGCCGGATCCGGGTTACGGACTTCAACGCGCGTGCTGAGGCCGCGGGAAGCCGGGATACGGATCATCGGGCTGCGGTTGCTCGCAGACCAGGCTACATAACAAGGAGCTTCGTAACCGGGCACGAGACGCTTGTAAGAGTTGACGGTCGGGTTTGTGATCGCTGCAAATGCGCGTGCATGGTGCAGGACACCGGCCATGAAGTGACGAGCGTCTTCGCTGAGGCCCAGCGGATCTTTCTCGTCTACAAACGCGTTCTCTCCGCCTTTGAACAGAGACTGGTTGCAGTGCATGCCGGAACCGTTTACGCCGAAGAGCGGCTTCGGCATGAACGTAGCGTGCAGGCCGTGCTGTCTGGCGATCGTTTTAACGACAAGTTTAAACGTCTGGATCTGGTCGGAAGCTTTAATCGCGTCCGCATATTTAAAGTCGATTTCGTGCTGTCCCGGAGCCACTTCGTGGTGGGAAGCCTCGATCTCGAAGCCCATTTCTTCAAGCTTAAGTACGATTTCACGGCGGCAGTTCTCGCCAAGATCCGTAGGAGCCAGGTCAAAGTATCCGCCTTGGTCGTTCAGTTCGAGGGTCGGGTTGCCTTTCTCGTCGGTTTTGAACAGGAAGAATTCCGGCTCGGGACCGACGTTCATCGAAGTATAGCCCATTTCCTCGGCTTCCTTCAGCGCACGCTTCAGAATTCCGCGGGGATCGCCAGGGAACGGATTTCCGTCCGGAAGGTAAACGTCGCAGATCAGGCGGGCGACTTTACTTTCCGTAACCCAAGGGAAGATGACCCACGTATCCAGATCGGGATACAGATACATATCGGATTCCTCGATACGCACGTAACCTTCAATGGACGAACCGTCGAACATCATTTTGTTATCAAGCGCTTTTTGAAGCTGACTGACCGGGATTTCCACGTTTTTGATCGTTCCAAGGAGATCGGTGAATTGAAGACGGATAAAACGGACGTTCTCTTCTTTGGCGATTCGTAGAATATCCTCTTTCGTGTAAGAAACTGTCATGAACTTCTCCTCCTCTTACCCCATGCTTTTTATTTTGGAAAAAATCGGGATAACTCACCTTGAATCAGCGATACCTGGCCCGGACGCTTGCCTCCGCCGAGCAGCTGCTGCTTCAGCATTTTGTGCAGCTGGGTGTCTGTCAGCTCTTTGCGTTTCACTTCGGTTTGTTCGGTAATGACGGTAGCTTCCTCGGAGTCTTTGGAGATCGGCAGCAGCACTTGTTTAATGCCCGCAATGTTAACGCCTTTCTCAATCAGATCCTTGATCTCGAGCAGTCTCTCCACATCGTTGAACGAATACAACCGCTGGTTGCCGGAGGTTCTGGCCGGGATCACGAGTTCGTGCTGCTCATAGTAACGAATTTGTCTGGCTGTCAAATCGGTCAGTTTCATTACAATACCGATTGGAAAAAGAGCCATATTTCTGCGGATATCATCACTCATGATCGATTCACTCCTGAACGTTAAGTTCTGATCTTATTGTAATGGAAAGTACGGAAACATGTCAAGTCATGTTAGATTAATTTACAAGAGAAAATAAAACAGACATTCCGGCGCTCTAAAACGTCGAAATGTCTGTTATTTTTCTGTTTTCGGCGGTTTGCACGCCTTTTCATGACCGAACCTCACATGGCACCTTATAGCAGGCCCCGCTCCTTCATATGCTGCAAAGCCGTCAGCACGCCCAGCTTGCAGTGGGAATAGGTCAGACCGCCCTGCATGTAAGCGATATACGGCTCGCGGATCGGAGCGTCAGCGGACAATTCCAGGCTTCCCCCTTGAATGAACGTGCCCGCCGCCATAATAACGGGATGCTCGTACCCCGGCATGTCCCACGGCTCGGGCGTCACGTGCGCATCTACCGCCGAAGCCCGCTGAACCCCCTGCACGAATGTGATCAGATGCTCGGCGCTCGTAAACTCGATCGCCTGAATCAGATCCGTGCGCGGATCTTCCGGTCTCGGACGGGTTTTGAAGCCGAGCTGCTCAAAAACCGCCGCGGCGACGACCGAGCCCTTTACGGCTTGTCCGACGAGATGCGGGGCCAGAAACAGCCCCTGATAAATCGAGCGCGTCGTTCCCAGCATGGCGCCGACCTCGCCGCCGATTCCCGGTGCCGTCAGCCGGTAGGCCGCCATCTCGACTAGCTCCTTGCGCCCGGCGATATAACCGCCCGACGCCGCAAGTCCGCCTCCGGGATTTTTGATCAGAGACCCCGCGATGAGATCCGCTCCCACCTGATTGGGCTCCAGCCGTTCGGTAAATTCGCCGTAGCAGTTGTCGACGAATACGATCAGATCCGGGCGGATGCTTTTCACAAATTCCACCATCTCCCCGATGGCCGCAACGGTAAACGAAGCCCGCCAGTCGTATCCTCTCGAACGCTGGATGCCGATGACTTTTGTTTTCGGCGTAATAGCCGCGCGGATGCCCGCTTCGTCCAGAGAACCGTCCGCCAGAAGAGGAACCTCCCTGTAACCGATCCCGAAGTCCTGAAGAGAACCGGTCCCGTCTCCCGGTTTCCCGATCACTTTATGCAGCGTATCGTAAGGCTTGCCCGTGATATAAACCAGTTCGTCTCCCGGCCGTAATACGCCGAAAAGCGCCGTACCGATCGTATGAGTTCCCGATACGAAATGAGGACGAACGAGCGCAGCCTCCGCGCCGAACACTTCCGCGTACACAAGATCAAGCAGTTCCCGCCCTCTGTCGTTGTAGCCGTAACCGGTGGAAGAAGCGAAATGGTAATCGCTTATGCCTTGATTTTGAAAGGCGGCGATAACCTTCCACTGGTTGTGGTCGATCGTCCGTTCAATCTCACGGAAGCGCGGCTGAACGCTTTCTTCCGCCTGCTCCATAATAGCCATGATGTCTGAATCAAATTGCATATCGTCCGTTCCCTCTCCCTTATTCTCCCTGCTGATCCTGCATGTCCTGCTTGTTCTTGTCTTCCTTAACCTCGTAAGGAGAAAGCAGGTACTGCACTTTATCGTAATCATCCTTATTGATGTTAACCCGGAACGTCAGAACATCTTCGTCCGCTCCGCTTTCGGCCACGTCGCCGATCCGGTACACGAGAGCGATGATATCTCCCTTATCCGCAGGAATGCGGAACGTGCGGCTGTCGCCCATAAGCGTTTCCTGAATGAGCAGCCGTACTCTTTCCTGGTCTTTCTCGTCATAGGCGGAAATCCGCAAGTGCGGCAGGTTCGTCGTGAGCATCTGCAACTCCTGCTCCGTACACAGGTCGATCTTGTTGAAAAGCACCGCCTGGGGTTTGCCGCTCGCCCCCAGTTCTCCGAGCACTTCATTCACTACGCGCATTTGCTCCTCGCGCATCGGGCTGGAGCTGTCCACGACATGAAGCAGAAAATCGGCCTCGCAGGCTTCCTCCAGCGTCGCCCGGAATGCCGCCACGACATCGTGAGGCAAATTCTGGATAAAGCCGACCGTATCGGTCAGCACGACTTCTTTGCCGCTCGGAAGCTCCAGCGTGCGGGAGGTCGGATCGAGCGTCGCAAACAGCTCGTTCTGGACGTACACGTCCGCGTTCGTCAGTTGGCGCAGCAGCGTCGACTTGCCCGAGTTTGTATACCCCACGAGGGCAACCTGGTAGACGCCGGTTTTGCGCCGGCGTTCGCGGTGCAGCGTGCGGTGGCGGACCATCTCCGAAAGGTGCGCCTTCAGCTCGCCGATGCGGCCGCGGATATGACGGCGGTCCGTCTCCAGCTTGGACTCGCCGGGCCCTCTCGTCCCGATGCCTCCGCCGAGACGGGACAAGTTTTTCCCGTGTCCCGAAAGCCGCGGAAGCAGGTAGCTCAGCTGTGCCAGCTCCACCTGCACAATCCCTTCGCGGGTACGTGCGCGTCCGGCAAAAATATCGAGGATGAGTTGTGTCCGGTCGATAATTTTGACGTCCAGCGCTTCCTCCAGGTTGCGCACCTGCGCGCCGGAAAGCTCCTGGTCGAAGATCGCGGTCGTCGCCTCATGCTCGTCGATCAGCGCTTTCAGCTCTTCGACCTTGCCTTTGCCGATAAACCATTTCGTATCGGCGCTTTCACGGTTTTGCGTCAGCGTTTCCAGCACTTCGACGCCGGCCGTTTCCGCCAGCTGGATCAGTTCCTGGAGCGAGTAAGCCACGAGTTCTTCGTGTTTTTTCATATTATCCGTGACCATACTTACAAGAATAGCCCGGTCTTTCATTCCGGTTCTGACTTCATGACCTGTTTGTTTCATGCAGCGTCTCCTTCTGGGTATATGTATCCGCCATGCCGGCGGGAATTGTAGGCTCGTTGGAGGATCTAAAACATCATTATCTCTCATTATTACCTTTTTTACAAAGGTATTCACCAATTTCTTTTACGTCCGGCGAACTCCGTTCCTTCCGCGTTTTTTAAAGGGACCTTTCCTGCGTCGTTCAGGAGCGCGCAAAGCCGCTTTAAACAAAAAAACTCATCCTTTTTGGATAAGTTTTTAGCCTAGGCAGAACGGAAGGATAGCCCGTAATCCATTATCCGTGTTCCCAGTCCGATTAGGGGTTTTCCATTTTTCGTTTTCGGGTTTCGGGTTTTCCGTTTTTCGGGTTTTCGGGTTTTCCGTTTTCCGTTTTCGTCCACCTTCATTCCTTTTCCCGTTCAGTCCGCGCATTTCATGCGGGTTGCCGGCTCCGCCGCCCAAATGCCTGTGCCTCTTAAGCTGTTTAAGAAACGCCGTATTCCATCTTAAGTTTGTTTTCCGCCGCCGTCACATCCTGAGGCAGAATCTCCATCAGATCCTGCTTGGACGGCTTTTTGTACCGGCTTAATAACCGGACCGCCTGATTCCGTATCGACTTCTCGATCACATTGCGCACAAAGCGCGCGTTATTAAAGTTAAGGCTCGTTTCTTTCTCCATAATAATGATGTCCCTCAGTTTATTGACCGATTCGAAACGCATGGTGTAATCACGCTCGTTAATCATCAATTCCGCAATTTGAATAAGCTGATCCACATTGTAGTCCGTGAAATCAACTTGAATCGGAAAACGCGAAGGCAGCCCCGGATTCGTCGATAAAAAATAATCGATTTCATCCGGATATCCGGCGAGAATCAAAATAAAATCATTTTTATGGTCTTCCAGGCTTTTAACGAGACAATCGATCGCCTCCTTGCCGAAATCCTTCTCCCCGCCCCTGGCCAAACTGTAGGCTTCATCGATAAAAAGGATGCCGCCGAGCGCTTTTTTGATCAAATCCCTCGTCTTGATAGCCGTATGCCCGATATATTCTCCGACCAGATCCGCACGCTCCACCTCGATCAGATGGCCTTTGCTCAGAACCCCCAGACTCTTGAACAACTTGGCCAGTATTCTCGCCACCGTTGTTTTCCCGGTCCCCGGATTGCCCTTAAAAATCATATGGTATACTTGTGAATTATCTTTAAGTCCGGCTGCGCTCCTTAGCTTGTTGATATGCAGCGTGGCGTACATTTGATAAATAAGATCTTTCACTTCCTGCAGACCGATCATCGTGTTCAGTTCCTTCAATGTTTCGTTGAACGTTTCCGACTGGATATCCAAAGTCGTACTTTCCGTTTCCTGTATAAGTGGCGCAGCCTCTTGACTGTTGAACACAATATTGATCTGCGAATTGCTCCTGACCGTGATTCGTCTTGAAGTTGCGTCCATTCTCCTCACCTCTTTCGTAATTATATGCAGAGAAGGAACGGGGTCATGCAACAAACTTGGCGTCGGGACAGGCGCGTTATTTGAGATAACAGCGGGCTCTTTGCCGTACCTCATTTCCATTGTTATATTTTGGAATATATGGTAGTGTCGCTTTATATCTAATCATTTTTCGGGAAAAGGTGAAACAGTGAATAAATTCGTTCGTGTATTGCTATCCGCAGCCGCTGCGGCAGCTTCTACGATCCCTGCGGCTAATGCGGCGGCTGTAGATTCCGCCTATGTAGATCCCGCTTCCGGTATTCGCTTCAGCACGTTCCATGTTGTCTCCGAGCAGCAGGGAGTTCAAGAAGCGGCGGTTCAGTATGCGGATCCTCAACATATTCCGAAGGACCCGTCCCTGCAAAATAAATTTTCTCTCTCACCAACCGATCAAATTTACGAAGTATACGATCACTCCGTCTATTCCGATGGGGGAACGAGCGTAACCGGTTTGAACACCGGCTCCCGGGAAAAGGATATATTTCTTGGATCTTCCGCCCGCGGAAGCAGCTTTACCATAACCGGACGTAAGCAATTAAGCGCCTCTATGCAAATCAACGGAACCTATAACAGCGGTATAACCCGTCTTGTAAAGCTGGCCGTAGCCGGCAATATTTCCGGAGAGTTCCGGTATGTATGGCCGGAATCCATCGTATACACGGCTCCCGAAACCGTACCTTATCATCGCGATTATTATGGAGCCATCCAGTACGACACCTATTCAACGCAGGTTCGCCAGACCGATATTTATAAACAATATTACAGATCCATATATGTAAGAGAGATTCAGTATGACCGGGGGATTGCCGGGACTGTTTCTTCCACCGCCCCTAAAGGTGTAGAATACTCTATCGATTTTTAGAAAGCCTCTATAACCGGGTAAACGTCCGCTTGCTCATCTTGGTTTGGCAACCCCGACACAGGAGCCACAATCATGATCGCTTGAAGCAAAAAAGAGAGGCTTCTCCGCCTCTCCTATTCCTATAAACATCTCAAAATCCGGCTTACCTGCATCCTGCACGAGTTGATTTCGATCACTCGCGCTCTTCCGCATCCTTCATCTTCTCCGCCTCTCCGGAATCTTCCTCCGCCGAAACAGCGTCATTCTCGTCTTCTCCCGCAGCCGCAGGTATTCGGGCTGACGATCCGCCATCCTCCGCGTCCAAATAAAGCGAATCCAGATCGGTCCGCCAATCCGCCACAAAGTAAAGGATATGCTCCGAAGGCACGCCTGCCATGTCCGCCTGATCCCAGTCCCCGGCCAAGTCCGTGAGCTTCAAATCTTCTCCCTTATACGGCCCCGAGGCAAAAAAATCGTTCGCCCAGTTGAGCTGGAAAAGATGGCCGTCAGGCGCTTGAACCGCGGTGGGCGCGTAGCCCATCCGAATTTCTGCGGCCCGGGACGTCGCCAGCCGGACTTCGGCCGGAAGCGTATACGGAGAGGGCTCCACGCTCGCAACCTCGTCGCAAAAACGGATACGGCGGCCGTCCTGCCACAAATCAATCGGGGGCCGGCTTTGAAAGCTGACATACGCCATATCGAACGTCTCGCCGCGCACGGTTGTTACCCGGCAGGGAACTTCCGCGGAAGTCCGGCCGCCCGCAATGCTGCTCTGCGCGGTAGCCCCGATTTTGCCGAGCTCATCCCAAATTTCATCGGACACCTCGTAAGTACCCGCATTCCAATGCTCCACCAGTCCGGCTTTCGACGGATGGATATAAGACATCATAATGCCGTCCCTGCCCAGGTACCACCTGCTGCCGCAGTTTACGCACGCGTATTCCCAGCCGTGCTTGAGCTGTCTTTCGATCTTGAGCGCCCGCTGCACCTGCTTCGATTCGGCGTCGCTGCCGTGCTGAAACCTGGCCCAGTTGAAAGAAATGTACCTCTTGCCGCTGCACTGGGGACATGCCGCCGGAGGCGATGAATTACGTGAGAGACGAGGCATTATGCCTCCTCTCCTTTCAAGGTCAGCAGCCCGATAAATTCTTCCTTGCCGACCGCTCCGAAATAGGCGGTAATGTCCGTTCCTTCCAAGGCCCGTTTCAGCGACTGCGTATCGTACTTCACGCCGGTAAGCAGACGCTCGATTTCTTCGACGTCTTTTACTCCGAAGAAGTCCCCGTAAATCTTCATTTTGCCGATCCGGCCTTCTTCAAGATTCATCCGCACATCAATCGTCCCTATCGGAAAACGTTTGGAGTTGACGAGTTCGCTTTTCGGGGATTTGCCGTAATTCCATTCCCAGTTGCCGTAACGTTCCGCGGAAAGCTCGTGGATGGCCTCCCAGTCCTTCTCCGTTAAAACGTATTGAGGCACTTCCGATGCCTTCATGCCGAAAATATTTTCCAGAAGCTCTTGTCTGAATTCTTCAACCGTCATAGGCTTCTTCAGAAATTCCGTAATATTGGCGACACGGCTGCGGATGGATTTGATCCCTTTCGATTGGATTTTATCCGCTTTGACCCGCAGTGCCGAAACGACATGCTCAATATCGGACTGAAAAAGCAGCGTCCCGTGGCTGAACAGGCGCCCTTTCGTCGCGAACATGGCGTTCCCCGAAATTTTTCGCTCGCCCACTTGAATATCGTTGCGTCCGCTTAGCTCGGCGTCTACCCCCAGCTTGCGCAAGGCCTGGACGACGGGCTCCGTAAACTTGCGGAAGTTATGGAACGATTCGCCGTCATCTTTAGTGATGAAGCTGAAATTCAGATTCCCGTGATCGTGATAAACGGCCCCGCCTCCCGACAATCGTCTGACGACGTGAATTCCGTTCTGTTCCACATACTCCGTGTTGATTTCCTCAACCGTGTTCTGGTTTTTTCCAATAATGATCGAAGGCTCGTTTATGTAAAAAAGCAGATAAGTTTCGTCTGCAGGCAAATTCTTAAGCGCATATTCCTCAATCGCCAAATTGATCTGCGGTTTTGTGATGGATTGATTGTCGATAAACAGCATAGGGACCTCCACAGCGTTTTTCTTTTATTTTAAATCATTTTTGTCGAAAAAGATATTTTCATGCCGTTGGCGGATTCCATCACGAAAGAGCTTGAATAAAAATTAAGAGTCATGTATTTTTATACATATTTATGCATGTTTATAATTTGCCGGCTCGTTTAACAGTTTCCCCTGCGTGGTAAAGACGAGTTAGGTCAAGGAGATGACCCGATGAATACGAAGACAGATATCATTGCGTTGGAAAAATGGGCCGCCGACCAGTGGCCCCCGGAAGAAACGGAAGAGCTCGGCCCTTGGCGCCTGAGAGCGGCGGGCGGGTTTACTAAACGCGCGAACAGCGTGCTTGCCGTCGGGGACCTGCCGGACGATCCCGGCTGGTTCGGGCGGATACGCCGCTTCTATTCGGACCGCGGACTGCCCGCTGCGTTTCATATCAGCGATTCGTCACCGCCGGAGCTGGATCTCATACTGGAGAACAAGGGAGCCATTATAACGGCCCCCTGCTTCGGAATGATTGCTCCGGCAGCGGAAATGCTTGCGGGACTGCGCCTGCATCAAGACCGTGCCGGCGTCAACGCCGAGCTGTTTACGGCCCCCGATCCGGCATGGATGGAAGACTTCATAGCGCTGGAAGGGTTTGCCGCGGAAGCCCGACCCTTCTACGAAGGTTTGCTGGCACGCATGCCCGCTCCGAAGGCGTTCGTCCGTCTGATGACGGACGACGGAGAGACCGTCGCGCTGGGTACGGCCCATGCTTTCGACAAACAGGCGATTCTGTCCAATATCATTGTGCGGAAAGACCGGCGGGGACAAGGCTTTGCGAAAGCGCTGCTGTCTTATTTGGCTGCCTGGTGTGCCGATAACGGCGCTCGATGTGTTTTTTTGCAAGTCCTGCAGGACAACGTGCCCGCACTTCATTTGTATGAGAGCGCAGGGTTCCACCCCCTTTTCCGGTACCATTACAGGGTTTTCGCGCAAGCATGATTTTTTCGGAGCAAGGTAAGCTAGAACAGAAAGGAGACGGTTTTCATGACGACGAATAATGAGCAGAAGCAAACATTTCCACCCCAGCATCAGAACAACCAACCCGGTATTGAAACGCAAATGACTCCCCAGCCGCAATTCGAGGACAGCAAATACAGGCCGGCCGGCAAGCTTAAAGGCAAGGTCGCGATCATTACCGGAGGTGACAGCGGAATCGGCCGGGCGGTAGCCGTGGCTTACGCCCAGGAAGGAGCGGACGTGGCCATCGTTTACTTAAGCGAGCATTCGGACGCGGAAAAAACGAAGTCCCTTGTAGAGCAGGAAGGCCGCAAATGCCTTCTCATCCCCGGAGACCTCGGAGACGAATCTTTCTGTAAACAAGTAATCGACCGGACCGTCAGCGGACTGGGCAAGCTCGATATTCTGGTCAACAACGCGGCCGAGCAGCATCCGCAGAACAGCCTGGAAGATATTACGGCGGAACAGCTGGAAAAAACATTCCGGACCAACATTTTCTCGATGTTCTTCCTTACGAAGGCCGCTCTCCCTCATTTGAAAAAAGGAAGTGCCGTCATTAATACGGCATCCATTACCGCATATAAAGGAAATCCGACGCTGATCGACTATTCATCGACCAAAGGGGCCATCGTCTCCTTTACGCGCGCACTTTCCCAATCCGTTGTTGAAAAAGGGATCCGCGTAAACGGCGTAGCTCCGGGGCCTATTTGGACCCCGCTTATTCCTTCGACCTTTTCGGAGGACAAGGTAGCGTCTTTCGGTTCCGATACGCCTATGAAGAGAGCCGGACAACCCGAGGAGCTCGCTCCGAGTTACGTTTTCCTTGCTTCGGACGACTCTTCTTACATGTCGGGACAAATTCTTCATGTCAACGGCGGCACCGTCGTCAATGGCTGAGCCAAGCCTAACGGCTCTATAACGATAAAAACTGACGCAGAGACGTTCTCTCGTCAGTTTTTTACTGTCCGGGCCGGGGATTTTGACAATTTTGTTAAAAACCAAAAAAAGACAGAAATTTTTCTGTCGAATTTGCCGATATGACTTGCCTTTTATTGGTAAATGGGGTATCTTACTAGAGTAGTAAAAAATTGATAGAGAAAGGAGGCGACCAAAATGGAAAAAATGTGCATGCAAATGATGATGACCATGTGTATGGATGAAATGATGTGCAAAATGAACAACATGAAGTGCATGATGGACAGCATGATGCAAATGAACATGATGTCTGAAATGAACATGGATATGGACATGATGATGGGCAAGATGCAAGAGTGCGACGAGAAAATGACGATGATGATGAAGATGATGAGCGAAATGAAACAAATGTCTATGTAATTCGGACTCTTTCTAACTGAATCCCCTATTCATCCCACAATGAGTAGGAGCATCATCCCGGCAGAGCGGACGACCGCATGTCTTTTTTTTTGCCTTTTGCCTTCACAAAACATTTGCGGTAAGAATCCCGTAACCTTTAAACCTGTCAATCTTACTTGACCGCCAATATCTTCTTCGAAATTTCAATCCTCTGCGATTTAAGCACCCATACCTGCTCCCGGATCGTTTCAATCTGCGTGCTGTCCTTGCTCTGCCTGAGCTGTTCGAACAATTCCAGCATTTTCAGATTGATCGAATCATACATCTTCCAAAGATCTTGTTTCAGCTTCGCGCGGATTTCCTGCTGGACGTAATTGTCCCGGAACTTAAGCGATTCCTTTATGGCTTCCTGCCATTCTGTGTCTCCAAGGGAGCCGGCGTAATTATACAAATCAAGATGATCATCTACCCATTTACGGGACCATTCTTGTACAGAGGGTATTCGCATGACCATCAGCTCCTTCAGCACCTTATACCTAGTATTATACTGGGATTAATAAGAAATACAAGAGGGTAATTGAAATAATTTACAACTTTTTTCAGCCCGTAAAAAAAGCACCCCTCACCTATCAGGTAAGGGGTGCTGAATATAGGGCAGCTATCCGTTGTTCTGCTGCCTGTCGTCGTCTCTGGAACCCGAGGTTCCCGTGCCGCCCGGTTCGGACGGAGTTGGAGTTGGGGTCGGGGTCGGAGAAGCCGTTCCGCCGGAAGCGCCGCCGCTTCCTGTGCCGCCGCTCGTATTGCCCGGGTTCTTTTCTTTGTCCTTGTCCTTGTCTTTGTCTTTATCTTTACCGGTATTGCCGTTTCCATTGCCATTACCGTTGCCGTTGTTATTTCCATTAGTACCATTGCCGTTGTTGCCGTTATCGCTGCCGTTCCCGTTATTATCTCCATTACCGTTATTTCCGTTGTCGCCGTTCGGATCGGCAGGCGGCGAAGTCGGGTCCGTCCCCGGAACGGTTACGGACGCAACGTTCGATTGGATTCCTGCCGCGTCTCCGTTGGCCGGAACGACGTAGTACTCATACGTCCCGCCGGGCTGAACGGTTTGGTCCATGTATTCCGTAGAGTTGGAAGGCGTCAGCTGACCGAAGTCGGTTTCTCCCGGGCCTTTGCGGAAGACCTGGTAGGCACTCGTGCCTTCAGCAGCCGTCCAGCTCAAGCGAACGCCGCTGTTTTGCCAGCCTGCTCTCAAGTCCGTCACGCTCTTCTTCTCCTGGACCGGAGGTTTCTCCTGCTCGATTGGTTTGCCTCCGCTCGGACGCTCGAAATCTTTTACAGGAATGCCTTTCATCGCCTCGGCCATAACGGCGCTGAAGACCATGTTGGCGCGGTCCGAATAATTTTTGCGGATATAATGCTTCGAATCCGTCTTGTCGAAACCGGCCCAGACGGCTCCCGTCCACTGCGGCGTATAACCGACGAACCAGATATCGCGGTAGTGCGATTCCAGTCCTTTCAAATCAAGCTGAGTCGAACCTGTTTTACCGGCAAGAGGACGGCCGAAATCGGCTTTCGTACCCGTACCGCCGCTCGTAACGACTTCCTTCATCATTTGAGTCATGTACCAGGAAGTTTTCTCGCTCATCACTTTCTTAGGCTCTGCTTTATAATCGATTATGGTTCCGTCGCTTTTCTCGATTTTCAAGATCGCGTGTCCCTGATTATAAACGCCGTTGTTCGCGAAGGCCGCATAAGCTTGCGCCATTTGCAGCGGAGACTCCCCTTTGGTCATGCCGCCCAGGGCGATGGCCAGGTTGTTGTCGTTTTCGTCGAACGTGATGCCGAGCTGCTTGGCGAAATCTTTACCGGTGTTGATGCCGATTTTACTTAACGTCCATACGGCCGGAATGTTTTTGGATTTCTTGATCGCATAGGTCATATCGACTTGACCCAGATACTGCCCATCATAGTTTCTCGGGGCGTATTTGCCGAATTCCTGCTTCGTGTCGTCCAGAATGGACGTAGGCAGGTAACCCTTCTTCTCGATCGCCGGCGCATAAACAACGAGCGGTTTGAACGAGGAGCCCGGCTGCCGCGGTTTAAATGAACGGTTCCACGTTCCCGATTTATAATCCCGGCCGCCGATCATCGCGACGATTCCGCCGCTGGCGTTATCGAGAATAACCATCGAACTCTGCATCGGCTGCTCCGGTCCGTCCGGCTGGAATAGCTTCGCATTCGTGTATGCCTTATCCATCGCCTTCTGAGCCGTACTGTTCAGCGTCGTATAAATTTTATATCCGCCGTTGGAAATCTGCTCGTCCGTAACCCCATATAGATCGTAAGCTTCTTTGATCACATAGTCACGGAAACTCGGGAACAAGTCGCTTTGCGCAACCGGTGTCTGCTTCTTCGGATCGTAATCGACGGCTGCCGCCTGGGCGCGTTCCTCTTCGGTGATCAAGCCTTGATCCGTCATAAGTCTGAGAACAACGGCTCTGCGGTCTTTCGAAGCCTCGGGATCGGAAATCGGCGAATACTTCGAAGGTGCTTTCGGAAGACCGGCCAATGTTGCGATTTGCCACAGCTGCAGGTCTTTCAAATCAGTCACGCCGAAATACCGCTTCGCCGCCGCTTTCACCCCGTAAGCCTGACTGCCAAAGTAAATCCGGTTAAGATATTTCTCAAGAATTTCATTTTTGGTGAACCGGTTATCAATGGCCAGGGCAATGGACATCTCGGTCCCTTTGCGGAAGAACGTTTTATCCGAGTTCAGGAAGACGTTCTTCGCAAGCTGCTGGGTGATCGTGCTGCCCCCCTCGACTGCGCTGCGTGCGATAATATCTTTGACGACCGCACGGCCGAGCGACCAGAAATCAACCCCGGCATGCTCGAAAAAGCGCCGGTCTTCCGTCGCTACGAAAGCATCCACAAGCTGCTTCGGAAACTGCTCGAACTTCACGTTCTCCCGGTTCTCCTTGATGACCTTGGCGATTTCCTGTTTATCGGCATCATAAATAACCGATGCTCCCAGGGCATCGTCCAGTTTGTCTATGTTCGCGGTAAGAATTTTAAGACCATTCAAATAAACGACTAAATAAATGCTCATCGCGCATATGAGCGCGAGAAGGGCGGCAATAATCACACCCAATATAACCTTCGCCGCATTCCCCTTTTTTTTCGGTTTTTTGCCTTTCGAAGGCGTTTTACTGCTTGCTGCCATTAACGCTCCCTCTCTTTCTGTGCATGGCTCTCTCTGGGGCAGGCTGCCTTGCAAAAAGTATCAACTAGTAAAAGAACAACCCTATAAAATAAGGTTGTTCCGGACGGTTCTTTAATTTAGACGAAGCAGGTAAACAAAAAGTTGCCGACCGGTTATTCGGCAGCGGACTGTTCAGGCGCCGGCATCAAAGATACGGAACGCTGAGGCGTAAACGTGGAGATCGCGTGCTTGTACACCATTTGCTGTCTGCCGTCGCTGTCGATAATGATCGTAAAGTTGTCAAAAGCGCGGATCAACCCTCTGATTTGAAACCCGTTGGTTAAGTAAACGGTAACGGGAATGCTTTCTTTACGGAGCTGGTTCAGAAAATTGTCCTGAATATTGATCGATTGTTTCATCAGAAGGTCCCCCTTAACATAATCAAACTGAGCCAAGTCTAAAAGCAAGCGTTTGCTTATGCATTATATTCGTTATCGTGTACAAACTTTCCTGTTATTATATCATGGAAATGTTCGAGATGCCCAGAAAAGTTTGCGGTATCCGTGACGTCTATCCACTGGATATCCTTCATATGACGGAACCAGGAAAGCTGCCTTTTGGCAAAATGTCTCGTGTCCCGCTTCAAGAGTTCGACCGCTCTCTCCAAGGAGATCTCCCCGTCCAGGTAAGAGACCATTTCCTTGTAACCGAGTCCCTGCATCGCGACAGATTGGCGGGGCACTCCGCTTTCAAGCAGCCTTGTCACTTCATCGACAAGCCCTTCGGCCATCATGATGTCGATTCTCTCTTCGATACGCTTGTACAGCAGACTGACGGTCCATGGTCAGTCCGACTATACATAGTTCGTATGGGGATTCTTTTTTCTGGGCGGCATTATGGGCCGATAACGGTTTTCCCGTCAGATGATACACTTCCAGCGCCCGGATGACGCGCCGCCGGTCGTTGGGATGCAGCTTAAGCGCGGAATCGGGGTCCACCTCGGCAAGCGTCCGGTGGAGAGCTTCATCTCCATGTTCCTCGGCGAACCGGTTCTTCTCCTGGCGGAATTCTTCGTCCGCCCCGGCTTCCAGAAACTGATACTCGTAGCAGACGGATTCCACGTAGAGTCCCGTTCCGCCGACAAGGAAAGGAAGCTTGCCGCGCTCCGTAATCTCAGGCACTAACTGCCTGACGCGCTGTTGAAACTCCGCGACGGAGTACGGGTAACCGGGGTCGTGAATATCGATCATATGATGAGGGATTGCGGCCCTCTCTTCGGAAGTCGCTTTCGCGGTCCCGATATCCATCCCCCTGTACACCTGCATGGAGTCCCCGGAAAGGATCTCGCAGTTCCACCTCTCCGCGATTTCAAGGCTCAGCTTCGTTTTGCCGACCGCGGTAGGGCCGATCAGAACGAGCAGCTTCGGTTTCACGCCAGGGTTTTTCAGCATCGGATCACCCCGTATGCCAGTTTGCTGCCCGTAGGAACGGTCTCGCGGAAACCGAGCCGGTCGAATTCACCGCTCTGCCGGCCTTCCTTGAGGATGACGCAGCGGCGGGCCACACGACGTGCTTCTTCCACGGCCGCGGCTTCCAGAGGGCGGTCGTCCGCCGCACTGCGCAGAGGCGACAAACCCGATGATTCCTGGATCGGGGCCCGGAACATCGGATCGAAATACACGATGTCGCAGCTGTTGTCCTCCATGGCGCGCAGCCCGTCAAGATGATCTCCCTGCCGGATGGCAACGCGTCTCATGGCAGCGTCGAATTCAGCTTCTCCCGTCCGGTAGGACTCCAGGCCCCGTTCGAGCAAATAGGCCAGCACCCGGCCGTGTTCCCAAGCCGTTACGGAGCCTTCTTCCCCTACTGCGAAAGAAAAAAGGATCGAATCGGAAGCGAGTCCCGCCGTGCAGTCAACGACGGCGTCGCCCCGGCCGGCTCCCGACAATTGAAGAAGCGGGTCGGCCGAACCCTGACGCAGCCGTTTGTAGCGGACCAGGGCCATGCTCGGATGAAAAAAGAGCGCGTGAGGGCCGCCGAAGTCATATTTTAAGCCTTCCTTCGTAATCAGAAGGATTTCGTTTTCTCCGAAGCGCGAACGCATTCCGGAAAGCGTCAGCCGTTTTCGCGGTATAAAGCGGCCGCCCAGCGTCCGGGCTGCGGCGATCGCTTTATCCACGTCTTCGGAGGCTGGGTCGTAAGATGTGGTTACAAGCACAACATTCCCTCATTATCCGTTAGCGAGTTTTAAGCCGATGACGGGACGGTCGCCCGTTTCCGCCAAAGGACATGTACACCATATCACAAAGTCTTTCCGCACGTCAAAACGCGTGTTCGTATCCTTTCGGAGCGGCCGCAGAGCGTAAAACTACGCCCTGTAAAGGCTTCCCCCGCTTGAACCAGGCGCTGGGATGCCAACTTTTACATGACGCGTTTGAACATTTTCTCCAGCTCATAGGTCGAAAACGAAATGACGATCGGTCTGCCGTGCGGGCACGTGTAAGGATTGCCGCATCCGCCCAAGCGGTCAAGCAGCGCTTCCATTTCCGCGGTACTCAGACTCTGGTTGGCTTTGATCGAGGCTTTGCAGGAACAAAGGGTGGACGATTTTTCCCGGAGCTTGGACAGGTCCACTCCCTTGCGCTCCGTCAAAATCCATTCGCACATTTCCTCGACGATTGCCTGCTCGTCTCCAGCCGGAAACCAGTGCGGATAGGCTCTCACCAGGTACGTATTACCCCCAAAGGCTTCCAGATAAACGCCTACCTGCTCCAAAAGCGGCAGCTTGTCCCGGAGCGCTTGAAAATCCGCCGATGTAAACTCCAGCGGGATCGGAACGAGGAGCTCCTGGCTGGCTTCCTGTGGTTCCCCGAACTTGGTGTAGTAGTATTCGTAATTAATCCGCTCGTGGGCGGCATGCTGGTCGATCATATAAAAGCCCGCTTCGTTCTGGGCGAGCAAATACGTGCCGTGCAGCTGGCCGATCGGCGAAAGCGACGGAAAATCCGGCCGCTTGAGCGCTTCCTTGTCGCTGCGCGTCGGCAGCGCGGCGAGCAGGCTGCCCGCCGCCTCGCGGGAGTACGGCCGGTCGTCCTGCGCGGATGCGCGGCCGGCCCGGCCTCCCGCGGCGGCTGCCCCGCCTCGCGGCTGGCCGCCGCCGTAAGCCCCGGCGCCGTAAGGCGCGCCGGATGGCTCGGCAGCGGGCGGCCGGAACTGCGGCCCGCGCAGCTGCGAAGCCGCAGCTTCCCGCGCGGCTGACGCCGGCACGCCGCCGGGAGCTCTGGCGCCTGCGGCGAAGCCGGAGCGCCGGTCGTCCGCCGCGTGCGGCGCGGACGAGCCCGCAAAGCCGCTGCCGGCTTGCGCTTCCGCGCCGCCCGGCGCCTGATGCGGCGCCGCTTCCGCGCCGGCCCGCAAGCCCGCCGTTCCGGCAGCGGGAGACTGCCGCTCCCGCCCGACGTCGCCGCCGGGAGCGGACGCCTCCGCCGCGGAGCCGGCTCCGTTTTCGCCTGCGGCGTCCGGCGGAGCAAGCGAATCGAGCGAAGCCAGGCTGCGCAGGCGCTCGTCCTCTTCGCTTACTCGGGCGGCGCCCCGCTCTTCCCCGGCCCCTTCGCGGGTTTCCGCGGAAGCCGGACCTTGTCCGTCCTCAGGGACGGACAACTGTTCTCTCCACTGGGCCGGGGTAGTTCCCTGCTTCAGCAAAGGGTCCGCCTCCGGCCGGTACAGCGTCATCGTTTCCTGAACGAACGATTCCTTGATCCGTGCGGAGGCCTGAACGCCTTTTGGAATAAGAACCTGGCGTCCCAAAGCTTCCTTGATCATATCCTCGATCATTTTTACCAGCTCGGGCTCTTTGCTGAAACGGACTTCAAGCTTGGACGGATGCACGTTCACATCCACAAGCGAAGGGTCCATCTCGATGTGCAGAACGACCACCGGAAAGCGGTTGATCGGAAGAAGCGTATGAAATCCGCTCATGATGGCATGCTGGACGGCGAAGCTCCGCACGTACCGGCCGTTCACCATAATGGAAATGGCGCTGCGGTTCGCCCGGTTCAGCTCGGGACGGGAAATATAGCCCGAAATTTTGTAATCCAGACTCTCTCCTCCGACCGCGATCATCTGTTTGCCGACGGCGGATCCGTACACTCCCGCGATAACCTGCAGCAGATCGCCTCCTCCGAGCGTCTGAAGCAGACTGTTGCCGTTATGTTTCAATGTAAAAGCGATGTCCGGATGCGCCAGGGCGAGCCGGTACATATAGTCTGAAATATGCCCCAGCTCCGTCTGGATGGTCTTCATGTATTTCAGGCGGGCAGGCGTATTGTAAAAAAGCTCTTTGACCGAAATGTCGGTCCCTTTGCGTGCGGACGTTTCTTCCTGCGTAACGACGTCCCCGCCTTCCACGGCAAGCTTGCGCCCCAGACCGCTGCCGTCCGTCGACGTCACGAATTCCGTTTTGGAAACGGCCGCGATACTCGGAAGGGCCTCACCGCGAAATCCCAAGGTCCGGATGGAAAAGAGATCTTTGCCCGACTGGATTTTGCTCGTCGCATGACGGTAGAAAGCCAGCTCGCAATCCTCGCTCTCGATACCTGATCCGTTATCGGTTACGCGGATGAGCTGCAACCCCCCTTCTTCCGCCACGACATCGATGCGGCTGCTTCCGGCGTCAATGGAGTTCTCTACCAGTTCCTTCACGACCGATGCCGGACGCTCTACTACTTCGCCAGCTGCGATTTGGTTGGCGATATGCTCGTCAAGAAGCCGAATTTTGCCCATCTTAATCTACTCCTTCTCCGTCTCCAACTGCAAAAGATTGTCGGCATCTTCCCAATGCAGCTGCGGATAGATATCGTCGAATTTATCCAGATTGATGTAGCTCGTCCCGTTCTTAAGCAGAAGGGTGTCAGGCGACATCGCGAATGTGTGACTTCCTTTACCGGTGCTTATGTTAACCGCCTGTGCGGTCTGATTCCACTTGATATCGGCGCCGATCAAGGCCGCCAGCGTACGGGAAGCGACGAAAACGCGGCCTCCTTCGCGGATCGGTCTGTACGGCTCCGTCACTTCCACCTGATTGACGGTTACGTCATGCTTGGTCACCCGTACCTGGAACGAGTTCGTTCCCGCTTTGCGCAGGGCCGTAATGAGCTGGGCCGTGTAGCCGTCCGCTTCAACGTCGGGCACAATGCCCACTCCGTTGACCGGTTTCATTTTGGGAGTCAAATATTCCTCAAAAGTCACCTTTACGGCGCTTTCATCGGAAAGACTGTGCAGACTCTGCATACTTCCCTTGCCGTAGCTCTTCATGCCGATAACCTCGGCCACTCCGTAGTCCCTCAGGGCTCCGGCAAGCATCTCGGATGCGCTGGCGCTGTTCTCGTTCATAAGCATGAACACCGGAAGGTCCTGGGTCGTTCCTCCTTTGATTTGAAGGGGCGTATCTTCGTTGTTACGGTTTTTCGTATGGGCGAAGACGCCTTCCTTCACAAATTTGGAGGCGATATTCTGCGCCGATTCCACGAGTCCGCCCGGATTATCGCGCAAATCGATAACGAGCGATTTCATGCCCATTTTTTGCAGAGCCGAAAAGGTCGCGTCGAAAATTTCATCCGCATCGCTCGAGAAGCTGTCGATTTTGATATAACCGGTGCTCGGCGTGATGAGGTAGCCTTCTACGTTAGGCATGTGGATTTTCGCCCGTGTGAAGGCCAGTTTCACTTCTTTGCCGTCACGCTTAACCGTCAGTTCGACTTTGGTTCCTTCGGGACCGAGAACCCCGCTCACCACTTCGCTTACATTTTTACCTTGAGTGGAAACGCCGGCGACTTTCAAAACGTAATCGCCTTTCTTAAGTCCGCCCTTCTCCGCCGGAGATCCTTCGAAAACCTTGTCCACATACACGCCGATATCGTCATTGCCCATCTGGGCGCCGATGCCGTAATAATTGTTTTCCAGGCTGTCCGTGAATTTTTCCAGCTGCTCTTTGGTGAAGTAGGTTGTGTACGGATCCTTGGCGTTAATTTTTTTCAGCATGTCCGCAATGCTCAGACCTTTAAGCTCACCGGCCGTAACGCCGCTTACGTGATACTGGCCGAGCACTTGTCTCACTTCGTCCGTAATCTTCGCGCTTTCCTGAGCCCAAGCGGAAGCCGGAAGGACCGCGCCGAACACCAATGCGGCGGCTGCGGCCGTTTTGAAAATACGAATACCGGGAAAACCCATTCATAATCACCCTTTTATTAAGATACGATGCGGCAGGAAAACGGAGGCGGACCCCCAGGTATCGCTTAATCCCGGCTTCGTGCTTCATTTTTGTTTGGAACTGTTCATCTGGAAAAGACCATTTTTCCGCTGTCAGCTCTGTAATTTTTTCTTAAGCTCATATAAAACGTTAATCGCCTGAAGCGGCGTAATATTCAGCAAATCCAGCGCTTTGAGCTCTTCGATGGCCGCCCGTGTCTGCGGATCGGGTTTGGTCGCAGGCGTCTGAGCATGCTCGCGGGCCGGCTTCGCCTCTTCAAAGAAGCTCAGCTGTTCCACGGGCGATCCCGGTAACCCGGGGGATGCCGCTTCCTTCGGCGTATCGTAAGGAGCGCGGGCCTCTCCGATGTCGGCCGCCGCTTTCGCGGACATTTGGGGTATCGCAGCTCCCGCCGGAACGGCCTCGCCGGACGATCCGGCTCCCGGTTCCGGCGCATCTGCCGCCGCACGCGCTTCGAATGCCTGCAGCAGCTCGTAGGAACGGGAGATGATCCCGTCCGGCAAACCCGCGATCTGGGCGCAGTAGATGCCATAGCTCGTACTGGCCGCCCCCCGGATCAGCTTGCGCAGGAACGTAACCTGCTGACCGCTTTCCTTAACGGCCATGCAGTAATTCCGCAAGCTGCGGCAAACTCTCCTCCAGGTGGGCCAGCTCGTGAAAGTGAGTGGAAACGAGCGTTTTGCACCCGATCTCGTGATGAAGGAACTCGATGACCGCCTGGGCAATCGCCATGCCTTCGCCTGTCGAGGTTCCACGGCCCAGCTCGTCGATAATGACGAGGCTGCGCTCCGTCGCTTTCTCCGTCATGACCTGGATGTCCATCATCTCGACCATGAACGTGCTCTGGCCGCCGATCAAGTCGTCGGCTGCGCCGATCCGCGTGAAAATACGGTCGATGATCGGAATTTTCGCACTGCTTGCCGGTACGAAACAGCCGATCTGCGCCATCAGGCAAATAACGGCAACCTGGCGCATATACGTGCTTTTACCCGCCATATTCGGGCCGGTAATCAGCAGCATGCTTCCGTCTCCGGCGGAAAGCTTCGTCTCGTTCTCGATGAACGCTCCGCTTTCAAGCACCGCCTCGACGACCGGATGCCTGCCTTCTTCGATGAGCAGATCGTAGCCGTCGCCGATCTCCGGACGGATAAACCGGTTGGACGCGCTCACCGCAGCCAGCGACTGGTACACATCCAGCTCGGCTATCGCCTCGGCCAGCTTCTGAAGCCGTCCGATCTGCGAGGAAATCCGCTCCCGGAGCTCAACGAAAAGCTGGTATTCCAGATCGGTGCGTTTGTCCTCCGCCTCAAGGATAAGCGCTTCTTTCTCCTTCAATTCGGGGGTGACGAAGCGTTCGGCGTTGGCGAGTGTCTGCTTGCGCTCGTAGCGCCCCTCGGGAAGGGAGCCGACGTTGGCTTTGGTTACCTCGATATAATAACCGAACACTTTGTTGTAGCCGACCTTGAGTGATTTGATGCCGGTCGCCTCACGCTCGCTTCTTTCCAGCTCGGCGATCCATTTCTTCCCGTTAGTGCTCGCTTCGCGGAGCTGATCCAAATAATCGTGATAGCCTTCGCGGATCATGCCTCCGTCTCTGACCGATACGGGCGGCTCGTCTTCGATGGCTCCGAGAATCATGTCCGAGATGTCGGAGCACGGGTCCATTTCGTCGACAAGCCGCTCGAGTACGCGGGCGCCCGCACCTGCACAGACGTCCTTCAGCCGGGGCACTTGCTCCAGCGAAACCCGGAGCGCGATCATGTCCCGGGCGTTGGCGCTTCCGTAGGCCATCCGGGCAACGAGCCGTTCCAGATCGTAGACTTCTTTCAAAACGGTGCGAAGATCGTCGCGCAAAATAAACTGTTTGTACAGGGTCTCCACCGCGTCGTGCCGGTTGCGGATCGCCTCGGCCTGCATCAGCGGCTTCTCGATCCAACGGCGCAGCATGCGGGCGCCCATCGCGGTAACCGTTTCGTCCAGCAGCCATAGGAGCGAGCCTTTGCGGCTGCGTTCCCGGACCGTCTCCACGAGTTCCAGATTGCGGCGCGTGAAAGGATCCATCGTCATATACTGCTGGGGCGAGTATGCGCGGATTTCTTTGATATGCGTCAAGCTCTGCTTCTGCGTTTCATGCAAATAGGCAAGCAGAAGGGAAACGACGCGTCTTGCGGAGTCGTCCAGTTTACCGGCCGCTCCTTCGCCGAACTGCGGAGCGAGCTTGTCGTCCGCCGCCTGCTCCCACGCCGTAAACACCGTGGATTTCGCCGTAAGCGGAATTTGACCGCGGACCCGGTCAAGAAGCGGGCCGTCCCCGATAATCTCCGCCGGTGCGTACGCGTTCAACTCGTCGATCAGCAATTGGAACGAGTCCGACAGGGAAGTCGCGTACAATTCCCCCGTAGACACGTCGCAGGCGCTGAAGCCGTACCGGCCGCCGACCTGTGCGACGGCCGCTATGTAGTTGTTGCTGGCGTCACCGAGCGTCTTACCGTCCATTACGGTGCCCGGCGTCACGATCCGGACAATTTCCCGGCGGACGACGCCTTTGGCTGCGGAAGGGTCCTCCACCTGTTCGCAGATGGCGGCCTTGTAGCCTTTTTCTATGAGACGGGAAATATAATTGTCGGCGGAATGATAGGGAACCCCGCACATGGGAATTCGTTCCTCCGTACCGCCGCCGCGTCCCGTCAAAGTTATCTCCAGCTCGCGGGAAGCGTTGATGGCGTCTTCGAAAAACAATTCATAGAAATCTCCCAAACGGAAAAACAAAAAAGCATCCGGCACCTGAGCCTTGATTGCCAGATACTGTTGGATCATGGGTGTGTATTGAGTCATTCTAAACCTCCGACGAAACGTTCAGCGGATAAGGCTGTCTATGATTCTTCTATTATAGCATGTTTTCCCGCGCGGCATCCTGTTTCCGTCCGTAGGGACCGATTTTCCAGCTCCGCCGGAAATCGGCAAGTTCCTGCCAGCCTTCCATGCGCAGGGACTGTTCCCTCAGCGGACGCAAATACCTGGCGAATTCCCCGTACATGGGCTGTTTCTCAAGATCCGCCCACAAGCTCTCCACGGCACCCGCCAGGGCCGGCTTATTGCCGGCATAATAGTTCTCCTGCGCCTCCAGGTCGTCCAGCGGCCTTTGGTCAAGTTCGTAATAGCGGTCCGCGATAATCCGCGCAAGCGAGAAAACGCCGAGGGCGATTTCGGGCGAAACGAGCCAGCTCGGAAGCGTCCGGTACTCGAACCCGCCGTGCCGCTGCCGGCGGTAATCCCCGAGCAGCCCGTAGCGGGGCCGGCGCAGCGCGGTCGTCTCTCCCTCGATCATCATGAGAGGGAGCGCCAGGTAGTTATCCAAGGCGCGCAGCAGGTGTGAATTCAGCCAGCAGCGGCTGAAATGAACATGCCCGCCAAGCGGAAAGCCCGGCAGCGGCATGCCGCCGGCGATCCAGGCGAGGCTGTCGTCGCCGATCTTGCGGGCGGCCGTGCGCATCGTCCGGCGCAGATTGGCGGCCAGCTGCGCCGGTTCGCTGCTCGGCTGCGGCCGCAGCTCGGCCAAGGGCAGAATGACGCGGTGGCCGCTGAGCACAATCGCGTCGCAGCCGACCTGCCCTTCCCGCTCCAAATACTTGGAGGCGGACACGACTTTGCCGCGCGGATTAACGAGCAGAAACTCGGGATCGCTCCCGAGTACCGCAGGCTCCGTCCGCGCCAGCTCCTGCGAGAGCTGCGCGCCGTAGCGCCCGATGGCTTGCGCGAAGAGTGCCGCGAGCGGCCGGTCCGGCTCCGGCGCTGGATCCACGCGCAGGACGAGCGTCCTGCCGGACGGCTCGATCGCGACATGCACGAGGCCGTAATCGAGACCGAGAGCGTACACCGCTTTGACCGACTCGCGGACGGCGCGCTGGGTGTGGAACGTCTGCTGCTCCAGGCTCACTTCCTGAAAGCCGGACGGCTCTGTTCCGGCCGAGCCCGGAAGGAGCAGCAGGTTGTTTTTCTGCCGGTAAACGGCGAGGGCCTCCATATGGAAAACCGGAATCCGGTATTCGTAGGAATAAGGCACGCCGCTCCGGCGGATGACGCGATCGCGCCGGTCGGCATTCATGCTTCCCGGGTAACCGTGGACGGTCCGGATGCCGTGTACGGCAAGCTGCATCCTCGCGTCCTCTTCCCTCTCCGCCAGAGAGACCGCTTCCGGAGTCTGCAGCAGGTTGCGCCGGGGCATCGCGGCTAAGTCCCGCGCCTGCTCAGCCGAAAGTTTGCCCCAGGCTGCGATTCTCGCAGGCGTTTTGACCGGGAGCTTTTCCCCATGCGGTATATTAAGAAAATCCAGTTCCCGGCTTATGACGGAAGCCGCCCGCTTATCCCGCCCGGAGTACAGCACGAAGAGCTGCATAGACGTCCTCCTCCCGGCTGCCCATTTTTATCCGGAGAAACAAAAAAGAGGGCAAACGCCCTCTGCCCCAGCTTCTTCCGGTGCATAAGATGAATTATCCTTTAACTTAAATCATCTTCCAGCAGATCGGGGTTTAAATCTTCGAAATCTCCATCATCGCTGATGAGATCGAAGTCTACATGCTTCTCTTCGAAATCTCCGCCGCTTGGATCCACGATCACGTGCACCTTCGTTTCCGCCGTCAGCTCCACATGAAATTCGCGCTCTACGCGGATCAGCACGTTCCCGCCTCCGGAGATGCTCGCTTCCACACAGTTCGGTTCCTGCGTTGCGACCGCAGAAACTTCCGCCGTGGCAGACTTGTGCCGCTTGTCGAGGTACGACAAGCCGACTACCTCCGCATAAGATACCGTTTCTTTCGCGACATCGGTTTTCGTATTCCGATCATACGAATACCAGATGTTGATATCGTAAGTACCGACGACCTCGACTCCCTCTCCAGACTTGACGGCTTCGTACTGATTGTTGATAATCCAGGCGCCTAAGATACTGGTTGGAGCATGAGGCGGAGTCACGGTATGACTTACGTGCGAAAATTTGCGTCCTTTGCCGCAGACAGCTTTCACGATGATCTCTCTGCTTTGCAAATTTCTATCTATTGACATCCTTTCAACCTCCTCCATGCAATCATTCATTACAAGTGTATGCAGGACATAGGCGATTGTTGATTGAACGGACGCAATCCAATTAAGATAATTTGTAAAAACCGCATTAAATCAAGCTGCGTCTTCTTATAATAGTTAAATGGCAACAAACCGATTGAGATGAAAACGGGCCGGATTACGGCCACTCTTCAATAACCGGCTGCGGTAGAACGCAGCCGGTTTTCTTTTTGTTCGGTTTCGTGGACGGGCTTTTAGCCGTGTCATGGTTGAGCTGGAACAAACCTCCAAATCGTCGGCAACTATATCCATTGTTTGGATCCACTGCTTTTGCCCGCTTCAACCGAAATCCCATCTGTCAATATGCCAGATATCATCATGAAGGACCGCCAGGATTACTATCGTTAACCGGCCTTTCCACGATCTCCGTTCCTCCACGGCTTGATGATTCAAATGCGTTCATAAATAAAGTCATAAAAACAGCGTGCCTATTGTTAGACCCGTTCTAAGGAGAACCCAATTGGTTTAATTCGATTATGGAGACTTCCTATATAGATGAACAATTATGGAACCGAAGACGAAAATCCACTCCCCCCACCCCCTCACGGAATTCCAGCCCTGAAGAGTGATTTTTTTCACAATTCTAAGAAAAGTGACTAAGAGCGGTCGAACCAAAAAAGAGATTTAAGAAAGGCCGTCTGCATTCCAACGGGATTAGTAGGCCTTGTTATCGTATACGGCCGGGTTTTGAGGCTGACAAAAAACTCGTTGAGCGCATTTTCCCAATAAAAAAAAGCCCCCGTAAAGGGACCTTAAATAGAAAGGTATCTCATTGTCCACTATCACTTTATGTAACCTATAAAAGTTTGATTGGACTTAATTGATAGACACTAAACGGATGCCCCTCCGCACGTACCTCTTTTTCCAACAATAGGTTATCGTCCTTTCATACCTTGGATTCCTGTCATAGGATGACTTTGTATAAAAATTCCGAGGAGGTATCTCAAATGAGTTGTCCACAGAGAAAAAGATGTCACAAAAAAACAGTTATCGTGTGTAAACCGAAGAGAAAAAATAAAGTCGTTATCGTAAAAAAGAAAATCGTCCGTGTATCCTGTCCCCCGCCCAACGTAAACGTAACGCCCCTTCCGGGACCTCAAGGACCCCAAGGACTCCCCGGTTTAACGGGTCCCCAAGGCCCGCAAGGACCTCAAGGTCTTACCGGCTTAACCGGCCCGCAGGGAATCCAAGGTCCGGCCGGACCTCAAGGACCCGCAGGCGGAATTTCATCCTTTGCCTTTTTGTGCAGCACAGAGGCGCAGACGATAGCCGCGGCAGCCGTACCGGGAGGGCAAGGCGGGGCCGTATCCTTTAACGGCTTCGTCATCAACGCTACAGCCGTCACATTCGCGCCTCCGTCCAGCATTGTTATAAACGAGAGCGGATTTTATAAAATAACGTACGAAGTGTTCCCTACCCCCGGAAATAACGCTTTCGGCTTGTTCTTCGATCCCGACGCGGCCGGTCCCCTCCCTCCAGCTTTAGTGCCATGCAGCAACTACGGAACCAATGCCGGAAACAACCCGTACACCGGGCAGGTACTCGTTCAATTAACGGCCGGCGGAGTATTGACTTTAAACCGGATAGACAATATGGGTGCGTTAACTTTACAAAACGCAATCGGCGGAGGAACTCCGACCGTAAGCGCTTCTCTTTCCATCGAAAAGCTGGCATAGTCTCCCTGTCAACGATACAAAAAACCGGCCGTCAGGCGCGGGGAATCACCGGAGATAACCATAGGATCAGGAGCGCGCGGACGCGGGCTTCTGTTTTTTTTGTTTTTTTGCGATGTTCAAATAATGACTCAATTCCCGGGTTAACTGCTGGAGAGCCGCTCTCGCCTCAAACTCGGAAAGCGTCTGGGGCAGCGTCTCCATCTTGAAGTTCGCCTGCAGGGCGGCCAGCTTCTTCTCCGAACGTCCGGTGTAGTGTTCCACCTTGCAGTCTTTGCTCAGCTCTTCGAAAATGGAAGCGAGACTCTCCCCGAGAGGCAGCTCCCGGCTTACCTGGGATACCAAGAGCGCCATCCGCTGGATGGATTCGAACTGCTCGTTGCGCATGTAAAAATACAGCTGCATGTCCGTATAGGTATGAGTGCCGAAAAGCAGCGCGTTCTCAAGCGAGCGGCTGGCGGTCTCGGTGCCCGTTTGCAGCACTTCGTCCAGCTCCAGGAGTTCCTTACCTCCCCAGACGACCGATGTATCCCGCAGATGCTCGGCGATATGCAGAAAGACGTCGGAGAAAAGTCCTTCGACTTTGGCCCGGTAAAATTCGATTTCTTTATCCGCCTTGGGCATATACGAAATGTTGATCAGTGTGGCGGTGCCGAGTCCTACGATAAGAAGGATGATTTCATTTAAAATAAGCGGCGCGCTGATCAACTGCGCATTGTACAGATGGAACATGGTTACGGACGCCGTGACGGCCCCGTCGCTCAGCTTGATCCGGTGGAGGACCGGAAACACAAGAAGCACGAAAAGACTGAGCACCCACACGTGGAAGCCGAGCAGGCTGAACAGCACGGAGCCGAAAAGAACGGCCAGAATGGACGCCGCGATCCGCTGGAACGCGTTATTTATGCCGCGGCGTTTCGTCACCTGAACACCGAGAATGGCAAGAAGCCCTGCGGAATTGGGGCTGGTTAAGCCGATCCACTGGGCCAGGGTAATCGAAACGATGACGGCCAAAGCCGTTTTTAAAACGCGAATGCCGATGAAAGGAATATTCATAGATGTCTGCTCCGTCATGTGGATATTTTCTGCTTCGATTATTCCATGTTCGGCGCTCCAATTCAAGTCTGCCGGTCACAGGGTCCGTAAGTTACAGGCTTCTATCAGGCTTACCGCCGGGACATCAGTTTATTCTCCAGGTAGACGACAGCCTGATACATAAAGGTCGCGACAATTGCAATAACGACCAGGCTTGCGATGACCAGAGTGAAGTTAAACACCTGGAATCCGTAAACGATGAGATACCCGAGCCCCATTTTGGAAACCAGAAATTCGCCCACAATGACGCCGACCCAGGCAAGACCGACATTCGCCTTCAAGGTCGCCACGATCGTGGGGAAAGAAGCGGGAAGGATCACTTTGCGGAGTACCTCGCCCCGGCTTCCCCCGAAAATACGGACGACTTTCACATAGTTGTCGTCGACCTCCTTGAAACTCCCGTACACCACAAGCGTCGTAATGATGACCGTCACCGACAATGTCGTCGCGATAATGGACAGCATGCCGGGACCGAAGCCGACGATAAAGAGCGGACCCAGGGCCACTTTCGGCATGCTGTTCAGCACGACGATGTAAGGATCGAGCACGCGCGACAGGAAGGGCGACCACCAGAGCAGCATCGCCAGCGCCGTCCCGAACAGCGTGCCCAGCACGAAGCCTACAACCGTCTCATAGACGGTATAGCCCGTATGGGGAAAAATGGAGCCGTCCGCGATTTTGGAAGCCAGGAGCACAAAAACTTTGCTCGGATAGCTGAACAGAAGCACATCGATCCATTTCAGCCGGCCCGCGGCTTCCCACAGGCCCAAACTGACCGCCAGGATAAGCAGCTGGGTCACCCGGACGCGGACCGTCGTTTTGCGCTTGCTTTCCAGATGGGCCGCATGGATCGTTTGCGCAAGCGTTCCGCCGCCCGTAGGATCCGAATCGCGCGCCGCCGGACCGGTACCGGCTTCTTTATGTCGTGCAGGTCCACCTGCCGGATCGTGACTCATACTTCCGCCCCCTTTCCGCTCATGCGCTCAAATTCCTGCCAAATCTCGTGGAAAAGCTCATGAAAGCCCGGCTTCTCTCTCGCTTCGAAAGGCAGCGTCCGCCGGATGTGCTCCGGAACGGCGATTTCCCGCCGGATCCGCCCCGGATGCGGTTCAAGCAGAATAATCCGGTCGCTCATGGCGATGGCTTCCGTAATGTCGTGCGTAACGAGCAGCGCCGTTTTGCCCCGCGAACGGAGCGTCTGCACGACGAGATCCTCCAGCTGCAGCTTCGTCTGGTAATCGAGCGCGGAAAACGGCTCATCCAGCAGGAGCAGTTCGGGCCTCGCGGCCAGCGTCCGGACGAGCGCGACACGCTGTCTCATCCCGCCCGATAACTGGGCGGGCCGGTAATCCCGGTAGGCGGACAGCCCCATCTCCTCCAGTAGATGATCGACGTACGCCTCCGTTTCCTTGTTCAGCCTGCCCAGCAGCTCGAGTCCGATAACGGCATTGCCGTAGATCGTCCTCCACGGAAACAGATAATCCTGCTGGAGCATATACCCCACCCGGGAAGTAGGCGCATCGATTTCCCGGCCGTTAATCAGCACCTGTCCCCGGGTCGGCTTGATCAATCCGGCGATTACGGACAAAAGCGTCGTTTTGCCGCATCCGCTCGGGCCGATCAGGCTGACGAATTCGCCGGGACGGATGGTCAGTCCGATGTTTTCCAAAGCCGGGTTTGCCTGGGCGTCCGACACGTACACATGCGTCATGCCGCTAACTTGGACCGTAGCCGCCGTATCCATCATCGCATCCCTCCTTATCCGCTTGCACGGGAAAGGCCCCGCAGCCCGAACGAGCCGCAGCGGCACTAAGCAGGCCCCGCCTGCTCACTTCACATTCCCCTTGGCCTTCTCGGCAAAACTGTTGTCCACCAGCTTGCTCCAGTCGGCCTTCGTTTTCAGCTCACCCGCCTGGAGCATGACGTCCTGTAGATTGTTCCATTCCGCCTCGTCTATGACGGGGTCGCCGGCGTAGGTATTCTGCTCTTTATACCGTTTGACCACGCTCTTGACGATTTCCGGATCGGTATCTTCAAAATAAGGCAGGACCGCAGCCGCGATTTCGTTTACGCTTTTCGTCTGCATCCAGTTCTGGGCCCGCTGTACGGCATTCGTAAACTTCTGAACCGCATTCGGGTTTTTCTTGATAAAACTTTGTTTCGCCATGTAAACGGTGTACGGCAGTTTACCGCTCTCGACTCCGAACGAAGCGAGGACGTACCCTCTCCCCTCTTTCTCGAACACGGAAGCCTGGGGCTCGAAAAGCTGGACATACTCTCCGGTACCGGACGAAAAAGCGGATGCGATGTTCGCGAAGTCGACATTCTGAATCAGGTTCAAATCCTTATGGGGCTCGATGCCGTGCTTGCGCAGCGCAAACTCACCGGCCATTTGCGGCATTCCGCCCTTGCGCTGGCCGAGGAACGTTGTTCCTTTAAGCTCGTTCCAGTCGAAATTTCCGGCCGGTTTCGAACGCGAGACGAGAAAGGTGCCGTCCGTCTGCGTAAGCTGGGCAAAGTTGATGACAGGGTCTCCGCTTCCCTGCTGATGCACGTAAATCGACGTTTCCGATCCGACGAGCGCCACGTCGATGCCGCCGGAGAGCAGCGCAGTCATCGTTTTGTCCCCTCCCGCCGTAGTTGTCAAGTCCACCTCCAGCCCCTCATCCTTGAAAAAGCCTTGCGAAAGCGCGACATATTGAGGCGCGTAAAAAATCGATCTCGTCACTTCACCGATACGGATTTTGCTGACTTCTTCCTGTTTCGAGCAGCCCGGCAGAATCAACCCCGCCAACAGCACCGACAGCAGGAGGAAGACGATGGGTTTGCGTAACACGGGCGTCTCCTCCATTCCTCTTGATTGCTATCAGCATATGCACAAGCAGGCGGGCGGGTTAACGGACGGAGGGCCTTACGCACAAAAAAAACGCCCCGAAAGGCGGTGGCCGAAGCGGCCAACGTCATCCGGGGCGTTTTACAACTTCTATCAGCTTAAGCCGTAGAGCGGCTTATATTTGTCCTTCAGGTAATCCACCAGATACTGCGGATTGAGATCTTCGCCCGTCACGCGGCGGACGATCTCGTTAGGCGTCTGGGATTTTCCGTAGCGGTAAATGTGCTCGACCAGGAACTCCTTGATCGGTGCGAAATCGCCTTTGGCAAGCAGCTCGTCAAATGCCGGAATCTCTTTGCGCAGCGTGTTGGTGAACTGCGCGGCGTACATGTTTCCGAGCGCATAGGACGGGAAGTACCCGAAGGAGCCGCCTGCCCAGTGCACATCCTGAAGCACGCCTTCCGCGTTCGTGTCCGCCTCGATGCCCAGGTACTCGCGGTATTTCGCGTTCCAGGCCCCGGGCAGGTCGGCGACTTTGAGCTCGCCGCTGAACAGCGCTTTTTCAAGCTCGTAGCGGATCATGATGTGAAGATTGTAAGTAAGCTCATCCGCTTCGATCCGGATCAGAGAAGGCTCGGTATGGTTAATCGCCCGGTAAAACGCGTCTTCGCTCACGTTATCGAACTGTCCGGGGAAGGTGCGCTGCAGGTCGGCGTAATAGCGGGACCAGAACTCGCGGCTTCTACCTACCATATTCTCCCAGAAACGGGATTGTGACTCGTGAATGCCCATCGACGTTCCGGTGCAGAGATTCGTGCCGATCAAGTCTTCGGAAATGTTCTGCTCGTAGAGGGCATGGCCGCACTCGTGAATCGTGCCGAAAAGCGCGCTTGTCGCGTCTTCGGGCAGATAGCGGGTCGTAATCCGGACGTCGCCCGGGTTCAGACCGGTCGCGAACGGATGAACGGTTTCATCCAGCCGTCCCGCATCGAAGTCGTAGCCCAGTTCTTTTAAGATGAACATGGAGAAATGCTTCTGCTTTTCCTTGTCGAACGTCTGGCGCAGGAACGAGCGGTCCGGCTGCGGGGCCTTCTTGATTTCGGCCAGAAGAGGCACCACTTCGCTGCGGAGAGCACCGAACACTTCGTCCAGCTTCTCGACGGTCATGCCCGGCTCATACATATCGAGAAGGGTATCGTACTTGTGACCTTTGTAGCCCCACAGCTCGACGAACTCCAGATTCGTCTCCACGATTTGTTCCAGATAAGGCTGGAACATGGCGAAATCGTTCTTCTCTTTCGCTTCTTCCCAGACGCTTTCCGCTTTGGAGGTCAGGACGACGTATTCCTGATATTTCTCGGGCGGAATTTTTTTGCTGCGGTCAAATTCCTTCTTCGCTTCCTGAACGATACGGCGGTTCGTTTCGTCCAGCTCCTCGATGCGTGCCGTATCGGACAGAAAATCCAGGTATTCGCCCATCTGGTCGGATACCGACAGCCGGAACGCTTCGGTGGACAGCTCGCCGAGTACTTCGGAACGCTCGGATACCCCCTTCTTGGGAGCGCCGGTGCGCAAGTCCCAATAAATGAGGCCGACTGCTTCTTCATAATGTTTGATTTTGCGTATGTATTTGCGGAATTCATCCAGTTTGCCCTGATAGTCTGTCTGGCTCATGGTGGATTCTCCTTTCACTAAGCAGGTATAATGTCATCATACTTTCTATGCGGGAGATAATCAAATTCTTCCGTTTGTGATACAATTGATAAAAAGGAGGGAGCTTACGAATGTATATTCACTTTAGCGAAGCGGCCGTCGAAGCCCTTACGAACCGCCTGCCGCAGGACGCGATCCTCAGGCTGTTTTACGATACGGAAGGCTGCGGATGCGCGCTGGCCGGGGTAGCCGCTCTTCAAATCCAGGCCGCCCACACCGAAGGCGACGTGGATGCGAGCAGCAACGCCTTCACCGTGCAGTACGATCCTCGCAAAGAAGTCTTCTTCGAGGAAAATCTGTCGGTCGACTATATGCCCCAGCGGGGAACCTACGTCCTGAAAAGCAGCCAGCAGACCTACAATCCGGCCATGAGACTGGTCAACTGCGTGAATTAGCACTAGGCGGCCGTCAGGCTGTCTTTGCCATAAAAAAGAAACCATATAAAAGAAGCGGAGGACATATGCTATGAGCTTGATATCCGAAATTCTCAATTACAATGAATCGTTTGTGGAATCCAAAGAGTACGAACAGTATATGACAACGAAGTTTCCCGACAAACGGATGGTTATTCTGACCTGTATGGATACCCGTCTGGTGGAGCTGCTTCCCAAGGCGATGAACCTGCGCAACGGCGATTCCAAGATTATTAAAAACGCCGGCGCTCTCGTCTCCCACCCTTTCGGAAGTATTATGCGGAGCATTATCGTGGCCGTATACGAGCTGGACGCCGATGAAGTACTCGTAATCGGACACCGCGACTGCGGCATGACCGGCCTGAACTCCGAGAAGGTCCTGAGCAAGGCGCGGGATCGCGGCGTGCAGAGCGAAGTGCTGGACACCCTTCATAACTCCGGCATCAACCTCGACAAGTGGCTGACGGGCTTCGAGCATATCGACGAAGCGGTCGTCGGAAGCGTGAATATTATCCGCAATCACCCGCTCCTGCCGAAAAATCTACCGGTACACGGCCTGGTCATGAACCCACAGACGGGTAAACTCGACCTGCTTACGGAAGGATACGACGCTACTCCTGTAAAAACGAATCCCGAAGAGTATCCGTTCATTTAATTTCCGGAACGTTACTCCTCCACCTGTTTTTACATACAAAAAACCGCCTTTCGGCGGCAGGCGCTGCAAACGCATTGCGCCCGCCCGAAGGCGGTTTTTTTTACTGTCGGCAGCCGTCAACGCCGGATTGCCCCATTAGGAAGCCGGCGCGGAACGGTCCGGTCTACGCGTTTTTTTGTAGACCGCCTCGATCACGGCAAGACCGAGCAGGTAAAAGACGGCGAAACCGACCGTCATCCAGAGCGCCCGGGAAGTGCCCGCATGGTCCATGACGTAGCCGATCAATGCCGGAAAAACGGCTCCTCCGAGACCCGCCAGTCCGGTAATCAGACTGGTCACAAGCCGGGCAAGACCCGGAAACGTATGGTTGGCGTACACCATCGTAATCGAATACACGCCGGAGAGCAGCAAGCCGAGCGCGACAATCAGGATATACCCGGTCCAAATGTTCTGCAGCACGATGAAGGCGGCCAGCACGAGCAGGCTGCTTGCCATACTGATAAACAGAAACCGGCTGTAAGTCACCTTCCGGATTATCCAGCCTGTCACAAGACGTCCCAGGACCATCGCCCCCCAGAACAGACCGACGCTTAGTGCCGCAAGGAAAGGCGCCGCATCCAGGTACGAGATAAAGATAGAAGACAGGAAGTTGTTCATGCTTCCTTCGATCCCGCAGTACATAAAAATCATAAATCCGAAGAAAACGAGCAGCAGCCATTTCACACGGGCCGACATGTTTTCAGGCGGCGCCATGTTGCTCGCGTCTTTTGCGGCGTTGTCGTCGAGATCCGTTTTGGAGTAGGTGATAAACACCCACACTCCCGTCATCGCAAGAGCCATGACTCCCGTAACCACGAACGAGTATCTCCATAAATCCATCGAGATCAGCAGACTGGAGATGACGGGCATCAGCAGAGCCCCTAGCCCGAACGAGACTTCAAGGTAGCTCATCACGACCGCCCGGCGACCCACAAAAACCTCCATCATAAGCGTCGCCACAATCGTTTCGACGGCGGCCGTTCCGAGACAATTCATAAAATTGATGACCAGCATGGCCGAAAACGGCGGCAGCGACCACATCATAAACTGGGAACCGGCAATAATCAGGCAAGCCAGCGCCAAAATTTGCTTTTCGCTAAAACGGTTCAGTAAAAGAGTCGCAATAGGCACTCCCACGAGAAACCCGATGGAGCCCCAGAAAACAAGCTGTCCTCCCATCGTGTATGTAACTTCGTAATGCTTTAAGATTTGCGGTAAAACGGAACCGATCGTGGTGATAACCAGTCCCGCCAGAAAATACATGACATAAGATGCTTGTGCAAAACGTTTCAACTCCGACTCACTCCTCTATCGACAGGGCCGGTTCTTTCCGGTCTTAGCGCCCGATCGTATACTGGTTCAGCGCTTCTATCCCTGCTTTCCCGGATTAACGCATCCCCTCTATGCTAGTAAAGGAAGCGGAATTTTACAACGGAAATTTTTTTTCTCAAAAATATCCAACGTTAAAGTTTCATGATTTAAACACTTCTTGAAGTCGTTAGCTTGAAAGAGGAACGATTTGTAAAAGAAATGTGAAAATCACCCAGTAGAGGAGCCGCCGTCCGGCTTTCTACCCGGATAGCCGCCGCTGCCGCCTGCCCATGGAAACTCCACGTAAAAAGAGGTGCCTTCCCCGGGACGGCTCTGTACCGTAATGCGTCCGTTCATCGCTTCGACCAGATGCTTTACAATCGTCAGGCCGAGTCCGACGCCTTCCGTCGTTCCGCCGCGGGTCCGGTCGACTTTGTGGAATTTCTCCCAGATCCGCTGGGTCTCCTCCGCCGTCATCCCGATTCCCGTATCGCTGACGGTGAGAACCGCTTTATCCGCTTTCCGCTCCAGCCGGACCTTGACCGTCCCGCCTTCAGGCGTGAATTGCACCGCATTGTACAGCAAATTGTGTACAATTTGCGCATAGCGGTCAGCGTCGAGGCGGGCGAAAAGCCTTTCCCCGGCCGGCACGTCGACCTCCTCGGCAAGCTCCAGCCGCTTGCGGGCGAAAATCTCCCGCATCACGTCCAGCACTTCCCCGGTCTGCGCCGCCATGTCCACCGGCCGCAGCTCGCGCAGTCCGGCCCCGTTCTGGATGCGGGCCAGATCGAGCAGCTCCTGCACGAGCCGCTCCAGACGGCGGACTTCCGACTCGCAGATGCGGAAGTAGTGGCCGTACTTGTCCGGCTCGATAATCCCGTCCCGCATGGCGGAGATGAGCCCTCGGAGCGAAGTCAGCGGGGAGCGGAGCTCGTGGGACACCTGCGCCAGAAATTCCTGGCGCGTGCCTTCCCACTCCTGAAGCCGGTCGACCACGCGGTTGAAGCTCTCCGCCAGCTCGCCTACCTCGTCCTTCGAGGTGACGGGCACACGCAGGGACAAGTCTCCCTGCTCGATGGCCGAGGCGAGCTCGTTCATCTGCTTCAAGGGGGCCGTCATCCGGCGCGAGATGAAATAAAGCAGCAGTCCGACGGCCAGCAGCGAGAACAGAAGCGGCAGCAGGATGATCAGCCGGATGACCGAAATCGTCCGGTGTATTTCGGCCACCGGCACCTGCAGGAAGACGACGATCGTTTCGCCCCCGATCTGGGCCGGCGCGTAGTACGTCAAGAACGTGTCCTTCGGCCGCTTGTCGCCCGGACGCTTCTCGCCCTGCGGCTGATCAAAGAGGAAGCCGGACTCGCCTTCGAGCCCGCTTCCCAACGTTTTCTCCAGAGTCGGAGGCAGCTTGAAGGTCTCGGATTCGGTGGACCCGTTCAGAATAACTCCCCTGCCGTCCACGAGAAAAATACGCCCGTTCACTCCGCGCGCGACGATCCGTGTCGCCATCCGCAGCTCCCGGGTGGACAGGGTTCCTTCCTGGAAAGGAGCCAGCAGCTTCGTTACCTCCACGTACCCTTTTTTCAAAAACTCCTGCTTGTCTTTGTAAAAAAAATTTTGGAAATACATGTTCCAGAACAGGGCCAGTCCCACGAAAAACAGTACGCATACGGCAAGGAACAGAAGAAAAACCCGCAAATACAAACTGCCGAACCGGCCCCGCCAAAACTCAAGAAGAAGCTTAGTCCTTCTCATGCGCCGTCACCTCGAACGAATAACCGATTCCCCAAAGCGTTTCGATCCGCCATTCGGGACGGCTGCCCAGCTTTTTGCGCAAATTTTTGACATGGGCATCCACCGTTCTCGTACCGCCCGGAAAATCGAACGCCCAGACGCCGGCGAGCAGATCGTCCCGGGAAAACACCCTCCCCGCCCTGCAGGCGAGGAAATAAAGAAGCTCCGTCTCCTTCGGCGTCAAATCGACCCGGCTGCCCTCCAGCTCGACCCGGTAACGGGCGAAATCGATGGTCAAGGTGCCGATACGGATCGGCTGAGGCAGCGACGGATCGGCCGGAAGGGCGGCCGCCTCTTCCGGCTTGCTGCGCCGCAGAACCGCTTTGACCCGCGCGATCAGCTCGCTGGGATCGAAAGGCTTCACGATATAGTCGTCCGCTCCGACATCGAAGCCCTCCAGTTTATCGAACGCCTCCCCGCGCGCGGTGAGCATAATCACCGGCACGTCGCAGAGCGGCTTGCTCATGGCGCGGATCGAGCGGCACACGTCGAAGCCGGACCCGTCCGGCAGCATCACGTCGAGAATCACGAGCGACGGATTGTGCTCGCGCAGCAGAGGGAGCACCTCCGACGCGTGATCCGCCAGCAGCGGCCGGTATCCGGCATGCTCCAGATAGAGGCGGGCTACTTCGGCAATATACGGTTCGTCGTCGACGACCGCGATTTTCTCCTTCACAGCGCCCCGTCTCCCTTCCGCTTCAGCTTCCTGGCTTCCAGCTGTCGCGCTCTTTCCTCCACGACATCGCTGCGGTCCCGCAACTTGTGGCGGTCGATCAGCATGAGATTGCTTCCGTCGCTCGCCGCTCCCCAGTCGAATCCCAGCCGTGCGCACTGCCGCTTGCACGCTTCCAGCAGAAGGGGATCTTCCACCGGAAGATCCAGATCCGCATACGGCACGGCGTCAAGCTCCGCCTCCCGCACTCGTTGCCGCACCCGGGCAACCAGTTCTTCTCCGGCCAGGCCGAGGCCTTTCAAACTTTCCTCATTCAGATAAGAAAGAGAGCTGCCCAACATTTTCACAGCCCCCGCCTTGTTCCCTCTACGCTGATGGTAAAGACCGACGGCCACCTGAATCAAACCGACCAAAGTATCCGCATACGGATGATCCGGGTTTTCCTTCCAATATTCTTCTAATATCTCATGACATTCAAAAAAATCACGGTCCCCGTGAAAATGAACCAAATAATCCACTATTTCTTGCGGATAACACTCCATATTTCGTTTCCCCTCATCCCGGTTTATCGCCGACATCATGCTTTCATTTCCATGTTAACCAAAATACGCGGCATCGTCCAACACCGCTTCGGACAGATAGCCAGAGAGACCGGAACATCGCTTGAAAAAATTTGCCGGACAACTCCAAAAATTATTTTTTTGGCCTGGCACGTATAAAACCATGCCGAATACGACCACCCTAATAAAGCTGGAAAAGGGAGGTGAATCAGCATGGCTAAAGATGTTTTGTGCGAAGTGAATTCCTGCAAGTACTGGTCCAACGGAAACAAATGCGAGGCCGAATCGATTTATGTCGTGAGCCACCACGACGGCAATAAGGCGCGTCATTCCGAAGAAACCGACTGCAAAACGTTCAAATCGAAATTGTCCTGATGCTTTCCGAAAAAGAGAGGCCTTTCACGGGCCTCTTTTTTTGTTTTCCTCAAACATTGTAACCAATAATGATAATTATTATCAGTGATTGCCGAAATTCTTGAACTCTCCCCTAAAATTTTTATAAAAAAGTGAAACCGGACCCCACTTCCGCACGTATAGCATGTTTGCGGACGAGCATCGTTTGCATAATTATTTAAGGGGGACATTTATTTTGAAGAAATGGTTGCTTTTAGTTATGGCCTGTATGCTTACATTTTCGGTGACTATGCCCGGAACCGTCGAGGCCAAGAAGTCGTACAGCTCCACCAAAAAATCGTATACACCGTCCACAACCAATAAATCCAACGATACAGGCGTCAACAAATCCACACCAAGCAATTCGTCCAAAACGACGTCTACCGCTCCGACTCAAAAACGAGGATTTTTCAGCGGCGGTCTGATGAAAGGCCTTCTGATCGGCGGTCTGGCCGGCATGCTCTTCGGAGGATTGTTCGGCGGTATGGGAATGCTCGGCAACGTACTCGGCTTCATGGTCAACATGCTTGCCATCCTGCTCGTCGTAATGGTGATCCGCCGTATTGTCGTCTACTTCATGGACAAGCGTAAAGCCGATAAGCTGAAGGAGAAGCACAACCTGACATGAAACTGACCGAACAGGAAATCACAAACGCGTTATGCGTAAACATGGCGCAGCGCAAACAGCTCCACCCTTCCCAGGTCGAGGTCGTCCTCATGTGGGACGAGGATCTCGGTTTCTCGGCGGAAGTATTTGCGGAAGGCCGCAATCAGATCCTAATCGAGGCTAACATTTATGAGGCCATCATGCAGTATCTGAGCCAGCAGCAGCTCCGCGTTTTCCGCGACCAGATCCAGCTCGATCTCGAAGACGAAATCGTCGCTTATATCCACGAGTAGACGAAGAGGTAGGAAAAAGCCTTTTCCGGCAGAAGCCGGGGAGGCTTTTTCTTTTTTTATGCCAAAAAACGCAACTAAACGGCCTGCCTGAACGTCAAATAGTAGGAAGATTGATAGAAAGAGGCGTGATAAATGAAAGCAGTGCGTTGGATACTAACAGGAGCCGTCGTCGTCAGTCTTTGCTCCCCCCTGCAGGCTCAGGCGGCGGACAAAACCACGAAATACCGGGTTTACCAGAACAACAAAATCGTAACGGAGCTCTCCGACTACAGTCAGGCCGAGGCTTACGCCAAGCAGTTCAAAAATTCCCACGTCGAAGAAATCTCCACACGCAAGTGGCTTTGGAACAACTTTCCCCGCTATCAGGTGTTTCAATATGATTTCACACAACCTCAATGGACGTTTCCTACCCTGGACGCGGCCGTTGCCGAAGCTAAGCGCTGGGGACATGCGAGCGTAAGAGATTTGCAGAGCGGCGGCTGGGTTTGGAACAACTATCCCAGATACCGTGTTTATCAAGGGGACAGCACGCAGGCATCGTGGGATTTCACGACGCTGGCCGACGCGACCGCCGAAGGGCGTAAATGGAGACATGCCCACATTATCGATCTGAACACGAACAAATGGGTCTGGGACAATATCAGTGCCGCGGACAAAAGTTCGTTGCGCTCCGGAACGCCCATATACCGGGTCTATCAGGATACATATTCGGCGCCCGCCTGGAGCTTCGCTTATTTGGAAGACGCCGTGACCGAATCTCTCAAATGGGGAGGCTCCAAAGTCGTCAGAACGACCGACAATGCGGTTGTGCATACGAACGAGGCTTCCTACAAAGTGTATCAGAGCGACAATTTCCTGAGTGAATTCCAGTCGCTGGACGCGGCTGCGGCCTACGCTTCCCGCTGGGCACACAGCGAAATCTCCTACAACGGCAAAATTATATGGAGCAATTATCCGTATTATCAGGTTTTGCAGAACAATACGCTGATCGGAGATTTTAACACCATTCCCCAGGCGCTGGAGTACGCATCCAAATACTCGAACAGCACGATCCGCACCCTGGATCGTAATGTTATCTGGGATAATCTCCGCAAAATGCAGTACTGGGGCTGGACGGGCTCTTCCGCCGCATCGACCATCCAAGCGCAAGCATCCGGCACCGTCGGCCTTGATGTCGTATCGCCTACCTACTTCCAGCTTGCGGACGCGAGCGGCAAGGTCGACGATAAATCCGAAGCGGCTACGGTGGACTGGCTCAAAAAACAGGGATTTACCGTGTATCCCCTGATCAACAACCAGTTTAACGCGCAGATGACTTCGGAATTCCTGGCGAATCCCGCCGCTCAGACGGCCTTTATCCGCCAGATCGTCGATAAAGCCGCCGCTTTGAAAGTGGACGGGCTCAATCTCGACTTTGAGAGTCTGAACGCCAAAGACCGGGCGGGTTACACGGCTTTCGTCAAGCAGTTTGCGGATGCCGCCCACGCGAAAAAACTGAGCGTTTCGGTCGATCTGCCGCGCGGAAGCATCAAATGGAACGAGAAAACCGCGTATGACCATGAGAAGCTCGCTGCGTACGTGGATTACATCGCCATCATGGCCTACGACCAGTACTGGAAAGGCAGCACGGAGCCGGGGTCCGTATCCGGTCTTCCTTGGGCGGAGCAGGGCGTGATCGAATTCCTGAGCTATGGAATTCCGCGCGACAAGCTGATCATGGGCATCCCCTACTATGTCCGTGACTGGACCCTGGATGCCGCAGGCAAGCCTGTAGAGAACAAGGCGATCCTGCTCAAGGACATCCCCGCGCTCATCACGGCCAAGAAAGCCGTTAAAACGTGGGACAACGAGTTCAAGCAGTACCGGGTGGACTATACGGAAGACGGCAAAAAGCACGTGTTCTGGCTGGAAGACAACGACACGGTCAAGCAGCGCCTCGCTATCGCGCGCAAATACGACCTGGCCGGCGTCGCCGCCTGGCGTCTCGGCTACGATACCCCGCAGCTTTGGGAAATGATGCTGCGGGAGAAATAGAAAAAGCTGGCACCTTAAGGGGTGTCAGCTTTTTTTCCTAAATAAATGCGGAAATAGGTTTATAACGAATCGTCTTCTTGCAATAATTCATCAAGCACTTTATAAATGTCTCCCAAACGATCGGTATATGACGTTTCATTTTCAGACATATTAAATTCAACATCTGTTAAAATAGATTCCTTAATTTGAATAATACTCCTGTGGGTTCTCCAATAAACTCTAATTCGATCTTTATCAAGTACTTTTGCAAATTCCTCAATATTAGGGATAAGCTTCACTGAGTATCCAAATGTGTTTTGCAGATTGATAATTAAAAAATACAGAAAATAATCATAACCCTTTTCATACTTTTTTGGGTTAAAGCAAGTTTCAAAAAGATATTTATTAACACATTCCTTGATACCATGTTTATCTTTGTCATCTTCAATATCGTAATAGCCACAAGGAATACCACTACTATATATTGTGCTCCCCAATTGATAAATAATAAAATTTAATAATCCAGATTTTAAACCCACTAATCTTCTATTTAATTCGCTATTAGATATTTTCGATTTAATAAAGTCGTAAGAATTACCACAAATAGCTTCTGTTGAAAGTTCTAAAACTTCCTCGAAAATATTTTTATTTTTGTCAATGTATCTTTCTTTGAAAACCCCGAAGATATATTGAGAAATTTCACGCATTTCTCCGATAACTATGTCTCTCTCGTTTCCCTCAATAGGATTACTTTTTCCGCCATGTTTAGATAAAGCTCTTGACAAATTAAAAATATCCCCCCCTCTATCAGCGCAACAATATAGACGGAATGACAATAAATCATGGAGACCAAGGATACCTCGTTCTTTTTTTGCCATTCTCTCTAGAATTCCAATCTGCGAATACTGGTTTTCTCCAAAAATCCACTCTGCTATCTCAAGAACATTATCATTGCTATTATGCCAATGACTTCCATCCTCGTCGATCCAACCTACTTTATCTAATAACTTCACTATGAAAAAAATGAGAGTATGTCTCCGTAAACCAACATTAAAATTTTCGATTTTAAGTGCTGAATAATGTGGCAAGTTGTCTAAAAGATATAGAAGGATTTCTTTTGTTTTTTCTGATGTAAATTCATTATGAGGTGAATTTATCAAAACTCGCCAAATTTGTTCGTGGTTTTTCTCACCACCTGAAAATGAAAATTCTTCTCGCTTTAGAACCTCGCCGATATTCTTTTGATTCAAAATCTCATTTTTTATATTTACATAGAATCTATATTGCTCTGTGTGGATAGGACGGGACAATTTAATTATTAAATTCAAATATTGCTCAAGATTCCTACTATTTGATCCCCAATGCGATCCATTAAAACAAGCATATGAAGTTAATTGTTCCTGTGAAATATTACTTATCGCTTTCAATCTTTGATTTACATCAAAGATTTTATTTAGAATAAATTTTTGATTTTCAGTCAGGCTTTCTATATAGCAAGTATATTTCGTGGAATTTTTAAACGAATCTTCTTTAGCATGTGAATCAGTATCTATAGGATAATCATCATCATATTTAGTAATAAGTGAAAAAAATCCTCGTTTACCCTGTGCCTCAGTATTATATATTTTTCTGAATATATTGGGATAGTTAATGTAAATTATCAGCAAATGAATAAGATCATGTTTGTCTAGGTCAGTGTTTGAGAAATCTAACTGTTCAACTTCAAGTAAAAGAATTGTATTTACTAATCTTTTCAATTTTCTCGCATCACCTACAAAAGGAATGTACAAATAATATTCATTTGAATTAAATATATCTTTGAGTCCCTCAACTGCTTTTGATACCACTTCTGGATTGCTTAGTAGGTTTCTAGCCAAGGATTCATCTTTGTGTTCTGTAAAATAATTTAATAAAAGCTTATGATCTAAGTATAAACTCGTTTTTATATTGATGAATTTCTCCAAAAACTCAATAATTTTTTCGGTATCTAATTTTTGATGTTCAAGTGCTGTAATGTTCTCTGTATCGTAACAAAGCACATAAGATATATTAGGGAGGATAAAAGATTTTTTAATAACAAACAAGATTTCTTTTATACTTGAAAAATTTAAACGATCTAAGTCATCTACAACAATAACTATTTTTTTATCTATGCTTCTTAAGACACTTTCTAACTTTTCAAATGTTTTATCAATGGATGAGTTATCGAAAGGTACCCCAAATCTAATTCCGAAAAATGAAAAAGTTAACTTAGCATCATTCAGTAATTTTACATATTTTGAGATAAGTGATTCTAATTCGGGTACAAAAAAATTATCTTTGATTACTTTCAATAGACCATCCACAAATTTTTCCAATATGTTGTCACTGTTTTCAAACCTTAGTGGATCGAACGTATATACAATAATTTCATCTTTGTAGTTTTTGTTCCAATGTTCTTGACATAGATTCACAAAAGTAGATTTACCTGTTCCCCAGGGTGCATCAATTCCGAAAACTAAACTTTCAGATGAACCATTATTATGTACTCTGTCGGCAAACCTTTTTGCTGTTTCGAAAAATTCAAATGCGTCATCATTTACATTTTGTCCTTCTCTATCACTCATGAAACTCGAATCTTTATCAATCTTTTTTATCGTTTTAATTTGCAGACTTCTTAATGCTATAGCTGTAAAAAAAACAATTGGAAACAATAATAATACAAACATATGTAACCAAGAAAGAGAAGTTACCCATCTTCGAAAGAAATCTATCCATAAACCACCTAGTATAAACGTCGAAAAAGCACCTAAGGCAAAAACAATTAGAAGGTCAATTCTCCTGCTTTTTATAATGATCCTAGATTGCCGCCATACTTCTCTTCTAAAAAAAAAAGTGCCCGCTACTAGGAGATAAGAAGCGACAATAATCCAGAACCAGACCTCCTTTTGGTTTTCCACAGAAATATTTTTAAAACTTAGGAAAATTACTCTAATACCAAGTGCAATTTCCGCCAATAAAACCCCTAACAGAAATAATTTACATAGCAGGTAATAGTTTGTTTTAATTAATTCATATTTCTTGTTTATTTCCTCCATGTAATTCTCCCCTTATGAACAATATTTCCTTATTTCAAGCTTCACATTATTCTGATCCAGTCAATAAAAAATCTAATAAAGACTGGACTTTTTTACCATGTATAAAGTCAATAGGACAGTATAGCTCTAAGTCATAAACAGCAAAAATAAATTTAGGGATTGAAAAATGTAAAGGCCAAGGAGGCAATGCCGAATTTTGAATGGTCATCAAGAACCCATCAACAACTTGCATAAGTGCAATACCATGATTCTTTGCATAATCCATTGCTCCTTTTTGAAAACTAGAAGTCGAAATAAAGATACCTTTATTTGCTCCAATACTTCTGATCGTGTCATGTAATATTTGTATTTGTGATCGCTTTATCTTATTTTTGTATTTCTTGCATTCTACTACTGTTTTGTATTTCACACCGAGGACTTCAAATTCAATTAGTCCATCAAGCTGGTAGTGGCCATCACTTGCAAGGTATACATGATTATGTTTTATCATGCATTCACTCAAATTAGTTGTTAGGCTATTTAATAATTCAAGGCAATAAATTTCAAATTCTTCTGCCGACAAGTCAGTATTTATATTCTCAAGCAAATTCATATTCCCACTCACTCATTTCACCAGAGGCTATTTTCTGCTCAGCAATAATGCAAATAATTTCAGGAATATTGTAACATACAAAAAGAGACTTCTTGGGAGTTTTCTATAAATATTTCAAGTCTGAATATCTTCGGCTCCTTACCTTTCTAACGAAAGTCAACTGTTATATGCTGTAGAACAGACAACCATTTTTACAACCACGGCCACTAAATGTTTCATGTAAAACTAAACAGCCTTAGTGCGGTAGAATACCGGACTAAGGCTGTTTAAGAAGGCATTTAAAGTCTATCTGCTTGACAAGGTAAATTTCCGGTTGCAGCTTTTTTTGTTTTGTTACTTAATAGTTAGATGAAACATAATCTTTTTCACATTCTACCATATCAAACAACAGCGCTTAACCTTTAATCCCCAAAACCGCACCACTAATCAGACAACGTCGCCTGATACTGACTCCAAAGCGTATTCACGTCTGTCCCCGTAATCACTTTAAACTGATTTTCTTTCCAAAGCTGAATTCCATTGGCATTCCCGAGGAGGTTGTAAGGGATCGCAGCCGCATTAAGTTCACGGATGAAGCCGCGTTTTTTCGTATCTTCAATCCAGCGAAGGAAATTCGCGGTTCCTTTTGTCTGCCAGGTTCCACCCTTGGTCGCGCCGTAACGGTCGTGATAGCCTGTCTGGTAACGCAAGCTGTCGGCTATCGCTTCGACATCAAAGTTGCTGTACTGATAAACATGGCCTATTTCATGATAAAGAATGCCGATGATTTCTTCACGCAGTGATTTGGAAGGGCTGGCTACGAATTTTTTCAGATACTGGGAACTGAAGCCGACTGTCTTCTGCTCAGCGTTTCCTGATGTCCAAGCCACTCCGGGAACGTCCTCGATGGTCACCACGATTTTTTTGACGTCAACAGGGGCGTCTGCGGGATTGCTGTATAACAGCTCGTGTACTTTACGGGCGACGGCCAAGATTTCTTTCTCGGCATCGGGAAGGGCATTCGTGAATAAGCTGCCGCCACCTGTTGGATCCAGGTTCTTTACTTCGATAACCGGGTTGACGGCATGCCCGATATCATTCGTACGGGAAAACTCAACTTCACCCAATTGGATGGAGGTTCCGCTGTGATTTTTTATGTTGTTGAGCCTGTAATACCGGTAGGCCTTAGTATTGTTCGTCAAAAGATAATGCTTGCGCTGGTGCCGGACGTTGAAGTTCTCGCTGCTTTTCGTGTCTATTCCGGTCCAGGTCTTGTTGTCATTGGAGCCTTGGAGAACCCAGCTTTTGGGATCGCGTTCGGGTCTGTCATTAGCTGCCGTAAGCGCATAGCCATCGAGTGTCACCTGTTCGCCAAAGTCGAACTTAAGCCATGCGGTATCGTCTTTAATTAACCATTTGGTAACGCTTGTTCCATCCACCAGGTTCTCTTTGATGTTGGTAGGCGTATGTTCTCCGCTTGCCGTAACTGTGGGCTTGGTCGCACTCCATTTTTTTGCGCTGCCGTCGTAGATTTTGATTTCGGCCAGCTGCAGGATGCCGCTTCCGCTCTGATTGTTAAAATTATCGAATTTTACGTATTTATACGCAGTCGTATTGGTAAATGAATAAGTTTTCGTCTCATGCCGGGAAGAGAAACTCTGGTTTTGCCGTGTGTCCAGCGGAATCCAGTCCGATCCGTCGTTAGAGCCTTTTAACACCCAGCTTTTCGGGTCTCTGTCAGGTACGTCCTCGGCGGAAGTAATGGTGTAGGAGGTTACGGCTTTCGGAGCGGAAAATTCATATTGAAGCCAGGCCGGACTGCTGAATGTCAACCATTTCGAAAAAACATCCTGGTCAAACGCTTTGTCCTTCCCTTGGTGCGGCGCATACTCTCCGCTAGCCGTTACGTTGCCGCCTAAAGCCAAATTGGTCGGTATAGCGATCGAAGTCGGCTGTGCTGCTGCCGCAGATGAAAGGTTTACACTGCTTCCGAAGGCTATTCCTACTGCCGCCGCTAAAATAAGACCTTTGAATTTCCTCACGTTTTGTCCTCTCCTCTATCCTTTTATATGGTAATTACAGGTAAAATATACCATATTAGGATTGGAGCCTCAATTGACGAGAATTACGGAAATTTCTACAGGATCATAAAAGTGTTCATTTATCGCAGGAATCCATTTACACCGACGGTACATTCAAATGTAAACCTGAATAATTTATTCTCCGCTGTTCTCTAGCCGTCACCCTTCAAGCGGCTTGTTATATCCCTTGTCCCCGTAAGGCTCCAGTTTCTCCAGCCACCGCTTTTTCAACTGCTTCCGCTCCCAGCGCATGTCTGTAATCTCCGAAGCTTCTTTCTGCTCCAGCACCTCGAAGGCAAAGTTTTCAGCACCTAGTTCCTTCCAGTCTTTCTGAAGCTGTAAGTTGGCAAACCTGCCCATATCCAGTTGAGCCTGAATGGTAATCCATTTGTTTTTCAGATTGGGATAGGTGTCCACGTATATTTTACCGTTAGTTTTGTTGAGAATTTGAATAGCGCCCATATAGGTCTTCACCTGCTTATACTCTTCCAAAAGCTCTTTGCGCTTGTTTTTATCCATGTCTTTTTCTCCTTTCGCGTTTTACCGTCTGACAGCAGCAAGATTTACACATACCGGGCGATAATCCGGACCAGTTTAGCGGGCAAGTCCGCCAGATTCGTGATATCCAAAAATTTTTCGCTGCCATAAATTTGATGAATGACATCCTTGTCCTGGCCGATCGCGGCCGCAAGAAAAGTAACTCCTCTGCGTTCATATTCAGCCATGGTCTGCTGCATGTCCCGGATGGCATAGGCTCCGGTATAATCATCCATCGCTTTGGACTGCCCGTCGCTTATACTGATGAGCAGTTTCGTCTGCTGCGGGGAAGCGGCTAACCGGTCGGCTATTATTCGAAGCGCCATCCCGTCGCGGTTGTTGCTGCGGGCCCGGATTCCCGTCAGTCTGTACCGGTCGCCTGGATCAGTTTTGTCCGGATCCGCATAGGCGTAGACGGACATTTGCTCCAGTCTGGAAGCGTCCGCCGTATCCCCGTAGATCAAGACCGGAATATGACACAATTGACAAAATTCATAGACCGCTATCACCGCACGCTTGGCGGCTTCCAGTCTCCCGAAAGCGGACATCGATCCGGATTCATCGACCCTAAGACCGACGACAAGAGAAGGAGAATCCGCCGGCGGAATTTTTTTGGCGAAATTTCTGAAATCCCGGTACACCGTGCTGTCCGCCTGAAATTTGCTGCCGTAATATTGATGCCTCGCAAATTCCGAGGAAGTTTCGTGCTCCAGCAGCGGAAGTGTTTTCCGGGCGATTTCCCGTACGATGGGCATGAGCTCCGCACTTAACCGCGCATATTCCGCTTGGGAACCGGCATCGTAATCCGGGCGGTGAACGATAAGCTTCACCTTGCCGTGAATGGAGCCGGACACAACCTCCCTGGCGTCGCGGTTAAGTTTTTGGCGAAAATCCCGCTCCTTCTGCTTGGCCTGGTCCGTCATCGGCTCAGGATGAGCCTGATGATACTTCGGAGCCCCGTCCTCTTCCCGGTCTGAGCTTTCCCCACCGGTTGAGTCATCCGAAACCTCGGATGTATTTTCGTCACTATCGGGGGATTTCTTTAAAGCGATCCCTTGGGCATCCTGCTCATTCTCCTGTTCAACATCCGGGAACTCGGTGGACCCGCCTGTTTTCAGCTCCGCCTCATCCGTTATTCTTTTTTTTTTGCTTCGGCATCGATCTCGTCCAGCCCGTCCAGCAGCCCCCGGCTTTTTAACGCTTCTTCCAACAGGGAGATCTCTTCGGGGTCGGTCGTTATTTTGTAGATGACTTTGTGGTAAAGGGATTGTTTAGCCGAAGCGCCGCCGGCCACGGCATCCGCCCAATAGAAGAAGGAGCGCATGCCCGCTACGCCCTTAATCGCGTTGGCCCGTGCGGTTTTATCCAGCACAATAATGATCTCCGCTAACCTATTCAGCGTCTTTTCATTGCGGAAGCCGGTTTTGGACATGGCCCGTTCTACCATAACTTCTATGGCCGGCAGGTCCATTTTTTCCGTATGCTGAACTCTGTCGCGCAGGGCCTCGTTTAACGGACGGGTTCCCGCATAACTGCGGTTCGTCGTGATGACCGCGATGAAATCCGGATGTCTGCGAATGATCTCCGTTGGGAGGTTCATACTGCCATCCGGCTCCAAAGCGGAGTTGAGCGCCATGAGCACCGCGGCATCCCGGATCACGGTCGGTTCCTGAATTTCGAGAAGATATCCGTTTCGATAAGCCCTGACGATTTCGGAGGGGTAAAAACGGTACTCCACCGTGTTGTCGGGAGAATTTTGCCGGATTTTGTCCAGCAGCTGTTTCAGCTTTAAGGCAGCCTCCTCTCGGGTAACTTCCAGCACGTTCATCACGACTTCAGCCGCGCTTTGAAATCCGTCGCTTTCATACAATGCTTTCAAAACGGTTTGCTCCGCGGATTCCATCTTCCCCAGCCGTTCGGGCGCAATGACGGGCAAAATAGCCCCGATAATATCGGTTTTGTCCATATCGGAGAAGCAGGTCACTTTCGTATAAGGCAGCCCCAAATCAGCCGATAAGGCTTTGGCAAGCTGCGTCTTTCCGGATCCGGCGTCGCCCTCAAGCAAAATAGTGGCGATTTTCATTTCTCCGCGGTTCCAGTTGCGTTTGATTTCTTTGCAAATCCGGATTTCCTCTTCGCTGACCTTGTGAGAGGCCGGTTTTTTCCAAACCAGTGCTTCTTCCGCATCCGTCAGTTTCCTGTCGGGAGACACGTAATAATCCTGGTTGACGTTCATTTCTTTTCACCTCTTTAAAAAGGGTCAATACCCCATTTCCTCCAGCAGCCGGGATAACACGCGAAGCCGCTCCCCGATCATTTCGCCATCCTCGCTAAGAGCCTGGGCAAACAGCTTGATGTCTTGATCCAGCATGGGATTGTCTTCGCAAACGGATACACTCATCGCATCCCCCTGCAGACCGATCCGGTCAATCACAGGGTTCTCGGGATCATACATTTTCGGAAAGCGGTAGGCGTCCTGAAAATATAAGCTGCTTCTGCAAATCAAAATGGCGAGATCAAGCACGCGGTGCATGGGCAGCTCTTCGGATTGCCTGGACCACTTCTCACCCGTATGTCTCCATACTTTGGCCGATATATCGACTTTGCCTCTATCGTTCCACTGAGCCAGTCCCAGAGACAGCCCTTTGGCGTCCGTGTTGCGGGCGAGCCGTCCATCCACCTGCTCGTAATTTTCTGACACGATGACCGGTTTATGTTTTAACGTTGTCGGTATTTTCAAAATAAACACGCTCCATTCGGATTTTACTAATTTACTAAATTACTGATTTACTAAATCTAAAGTTATCTTACTCTTTGTTCCAGCGAATGTCAATCCGGTTATTCGTTCACAAACAAAAGGCCGGCAAACCAGTCGGTTCAGCGGCCCGTATAAAGTGGATTAAGTTGAAGGGGAGGATTTAGTGCTACTCCTGAATATTAGTTTTGTAAATTGCAGCGCAAAATAAAAAATCATGGAAGCAACTAACCCAAGCTTTAGAACAAATTCCTCCAAAAATCCTAAATAAATGTTATACACCAATGAAATCAAAGTACCTGTAATTAAAAACAGAATGAGTAAAGCTAGCTTTCTCTTATATTCTTTCAGAAATAAACGTTGGCTCATTTTGTCCAATACAAAAGAAACAGGAGTGCCGATCAACAAAATTAAAGGAGTGCCGTAAAAACCGAATAAGATTAATAGAGTTGGAAAATCAAGTAACATCTTGTCTAGAAAGTATGCACTCATGGAAAAAATAAAAAGTATGGATGTTATTAGAGCAGCCATTACATATTTGATCATTATTACTCCTTTCAAATTACTATCTTATTAGTCTTCCTTACAAAAACGCTCCGAAGTAGTACTCCAGCGCTTCCCGTGAATAACCGTCATCCCCCTGCCAGCCCGCCACGGAGTTAAAATCATGATCCCCGCCCCGGCGCCTGCGGGGTGTGTCCCCTTCTACCAGCAATCCGGCATATCCCCATATTTCCATGACCACATCCCGTTCATTCTTGCTCGAAGGGAGGACATCTTTCCAGCGTTTTTCCAGCTTCCGGGCACTATCATGAGCTTCACATTCCTGAATCGCTCCCGTCATTCCGTGTAGAATGGCCACATCCTCCGGCGTTACGTCGAAGGCTTCCTCTTTGCTGAACAATTCGAGATCCAGCCAGCAGTAAAGAAGCCAGTTCAGACGAATGCCTCCCCATTTGATCCGCTCGAAATTCAGTACGTTCAGATCCGCATGGACATATTCGCGGTCCGACATGATCCCCCGATAATTACAGTCCCCGCAGCTGTTGTAATTGGGCCGCACTGCGCTGCGCTCTCCATACGTATGCAGAGGGAGCCCGGCTGTTAACGCCCAACTGGAAAGCGCGCTTCGCAGATGGACCTTTTTAGTGGAAAGACTATGCAGAAAAGCGGCGGCCACTCGTTCTTTCGTAACGGTTTGATGAAGGTCGTGAAGGCGCTTGATCAGCTCATCATGCTTAACCGTAAGAGGATCAAACATAAGTCCCTTGCTTTTGGCATATTCGAAATCATCGCCGGCATAAACTTCCGGCTTGTTTTTCCAACCGGCGGCAGACCAGAAAGTGGCTGCCAATATTTTTTTCGCTTTTTTATCCACACGATTCACGTCCTTTTATCCGCATCGCCACCCTATCGGCCGCTTGCAATCTGTCATCGTTTATGGAAGTTTTTTTGTCAGGATAATTTCCATAGGTTCATTATCGAGCAGCAGACATCCCGCGTCCCGGTACCCCAGCTTCCTGTAAAAATGCTGTGCTTCTTCATTGGCCAAGGTAGAGGTCATCACCAGCTTGAATCCGCGATTAGTCATTTCTTTTTCCCAGAAAAGAACAACTTCCTTACCGAAACCTTTGTCCCGATACGGTTCGTCAATCCAGAGCATGTTCATAAACGGGGTGTTATCCCAAAAATAGCCGTATCTCATCCAGCCGATGTTAACATTCTCCTCACTGCGCAGCAGGTAAATTTCCTTTTCCCGGATTTTGGGCAGGATCAGATTTTCTTGAATATGAGGGTGGCGATCACGTATGTACTCAAAATCCGCGGCGTCTGCCGAAACAATTTGCATGGTGTTCTCCTTTTAATAGATTATACTTTACTTATCATATACCATTCGAGTGTGAAAGAAAGAGGTGCAGCCTATGGAAAACCAATCAGTGAAAAAAATCGAGCAGCACTATGGAATCGTCTTCCCTTCCGATTATTTGAACTTTCTGCAAAACGTACAGAAGCGGGGATATAACTTCGTTGAAAACGGAGATTTTACCGATTGGGAAGTCCGATTTTCCGAACTCGATGAACGCTTCATCCAAACAAACCGAGACCTTACGGATGAAGTGAATCCCGATCCCAAACGGCTCATTCCTTTTGCGTGGAGCGTAAGCAGCGGCAACAACTACTTGTTCGATTACCGCACGAACCCCTCTTCCCCTGCCGTTGTTCTCATGGATCACGATGAAGCGATGGTGCGGGAGGACGCGGAAAGCGAGTCGGAAACGCCCGAAGAGGCGCAAGAGCTGATGGAGCAGAACGTAAGGGAGATAGCCGGCAGTTTTGCCGAATTCGCTTCCCGGCTGCAAGCCTATACAGCCACAGCCGATTAACTGTATTTCGAGGCAGCCGCAAACGATTCCAAGCGTAGAGGATACCTGTCCGGACGTTTTTTCATCATCAGGACACCCTGCAAGGGAAAGAGTCCGTTCGTTATGTAATCAAGAGACACCTAAAAGGCGGTCCTCCTCTGTAAAAAGGAGACCGCCTTTTCCGTTTTTCATGTCGGGATTATCTCCGAAAAACGATTCACTTCTATTCATCCCAGACATTTATTTCGGCTGCAGCAGGCTGTCCATTACAAAATCCAGCTGCTTGTCCAGCGAATAAATGTCATTGTAGTACGACAAACCGAAACTGATCTCGAACAGCCGCCCTTCCTTCACTGCGGGAATTTGTTTCCAGGCGGGATTTTGGGACAAATCCACCATCCCTTCGTACGCCGAACGGAACACATAGTCGCCCGAGTATTGATGGAGCACTTCCAACGAGACGTTCTTCGAGCTCCCCGCTTTGCTCCCGGCATCGATATCTTTTTGAAGGACAGCAGGCGCTTTCATGCCTAAATATTCATAGATGACCTGGGAACCGCGGCCGTAGTTCCGTGATGAGACGACAGCCATGCTGCCTTTCCCGCCCTCCATGATGGTAACGGTCTTCTCATAAATCCCCGCCTGCTTCAGCTTTTGCTTGCTTTGTTCCACCTTCTTGTGGAAGTCGGCCAGCAGTTTGGCGGATTCCTTCTCCTTGCCGAGCGCTTCAGCAAGCTTATTCAACCGTTCTTCCATCGTCATCTGTTCATAAGGAATGTAGACGGTAGGCGCGATTTTGTTCAGCATTCCGTAAGTCTCTTCCGAAGGGACGATAATCAGGTCGGGTTCCAGGGCAAGCACGGCTTCCGCACTTGGTTTGAACCATTCGCCGAGCGCCTGGACCCCCGACAGCTCCTTCTCAAACGCCGCTCCTTTGTACATGTCCGATATCCCCACAGGCATCACATCGAAAGCCAGCACATCGCCCAATAAATACAAAACGACGACCCGTTTCGGATTCACGGGAATTTCGACGTCGCCTTTGGCGGTAGAAATGATCTTAGTCGCGGGATTGCTTGCCGCAGCCTGATTGCTCCCGGTGGCGGCAGTAGAAGCCGGACTGGTCGAAGGAAGCGAATTGCTGTTCGCGGAACCGCTCGTCTTTCCCGCCGAACACGCACTGAGCAGGATCATCAAACATAGCAGCAATGTGATTGCCGCGGAAGGTTTTCTGCTGTATAACATGGGGAAGTTTAGCTCCTTTTTATATTGAGAATGATTATCATATTCAATATAAAACAGCGTATCTTTTCCCGCAATGTCAAATACGGCCGTATCGGATGGCAAATCAGGACAGCTTCCCCCGTTTCTTTTTTCTGTACGGTAGCGAATCGGCGCAATTCCTGTCTGTTTTTTGAACATTTTAGCCATCGAATAACTGTCGGGATAGCCGATGCTTTCGGCAATCTCCTGCAATGTCATCTCCGTAGTCACCAGCATTTCCTTCGCCTTCTTCATGCGAAGCCGAACCATATAGTCAATCGGGCTCTTACCGGTTTTGCGCTTGAACAGTCTGCTTAAATGCCGGGGGCTGCTGTCCAGCAGTTCCGCTAATCTCTCCAGGGTAGCAGGTTCCGTATAATTCTCTTCCAGATAGCGGCGGGCTTGCTCCGCGACATCGGCTTTTACCGCCGGAATTCGGCGGGCTTGAATCTGGGCCAGCAGTTCGTGCACGAACTGATAAAACAACGCTTTTACGTGAAGCCGCTCCAGATGCCCCTGTATCACCCATTCCTTATGCATAAGCTGTATGGTGTTCAACAGAGAAAGCGGTTGATAAGGAGCACAGCTATACTGCAGCTGAAACGGATTGCAGCCATTCATCATTTCGGCCGCTTCCTTCCGTAAAGGGACAGGGAAATACGCTTTGTAATACAGCAGATAATAGCTGAATTTATTTTCAGCCGCATAAATGTCTACACGACTGCCTTTCCCCCCGTGCAAAACATGAAAACCGCTTATGTGTAAAAGCTCACCATCCATTCGTACATACCCTGTTCCGCTTATCGTGTACATGAAACAACTGGCCGGCAAAATCAACGAGGAGATCTCCCCCGCCGCAACCGACGCTATAAAGCGGACGTCTAAAATTTTAACGGAAGTCTGATTCCAAAAAAATAAGTGGTCGTCTACCCGCATCGATTTATCACCCCCTGGAACAAATGCTGGTTTATTTGTCCGTTTATTATAATTGATAATGGTTATCATTATCAATTATACATTTTTAGCAGGACTCGAAAATCCGGGAGCTTCCGCTAAAGATTTGGCAAATGAGGAAATCAAATGGCCCGACTTTTTGTATATGCCGGACAAAAAAGCACGCTCCTTCCTCCATTGAGGAAATTTGCGTGCTTTTGTCTGCTCACCGAGAAGGTAACTGCGGGAGTCTCGTATAAATTATTTGTTTCACCATTACTGCCTATGAGGATACGTACGCCAGGTATGCTGCCGCTTCGTCGTAAATATCGTATCCGTCGCCGCGGGTCACAATCATCCCGCTTCTGTTGGAGGAAGGTATCCTGCTGCCATCTATCACCTCATGCGCTGCCCATTTCTTTTCTCTTGCGGCGATCAACCAGGAAGGGGCATGGATCACTACGATAGTTCCCGGAACGTCAGCACTCGCCGAAAGCAGGGAGTCAATCTTTTTAAACGCAGGGTCTTTGTAATCCATGAATAAAATCCTCATCCCCTCTCCTTGTGTTCTAGAAAGTCGTTTGATCTCTTCGATCCTTGCAGTTACTTCTTTATGCTTTTTACGCTTGTGAAGAAACAAAAACAGGATGCCAACAAGAAACCACACCAGATTACCTAGGAACAGAAGATTGCCCACTGCGCTTCCTCCTCTTCCTATCGGTCCACTCAGATTGAATGAGTCCGATCGATATCGACAAAGCCATTACGAAAAGAAGCGAGTTGATCATGGCGTCTCTATCCTGCTCGGGAGCGGGCAGCAGCATATCCACTGCCAACAAACTTATAAGAATGGCGTTGCGGTACACGGGAGAACGATTCAGAAACGCGATATCTCCGTAACAGGCGCAAGCGTCGACACCCGTGAGTTTTGTTTTCCGCCATGAAAAGTAGGCGAACGCCCCCAGCAGAATGATGGCGGCAGGCTCCTTCCAACCTTCGAACAGCCCGCAGGCAAACGTAATAAACAAGGCGCATTCTAAAGAAAGTACGGCAAAAGCCGCTGCCGGAACGAGAGGGCGGGGCAGGCTGCCATAGGAATACAATTCGATCCGAAAATTGCGAAATCTCATGGCTTTTATGTAAAACGGCAGAAAAAAAAGAACCGACATAGTCATATCCAGAATATAGCCAACCCACTGAATCATAAAACCATCACTCTTTTCTCGTTGTCCCTTGGCCGAACTAAATAGTCAAGAGACTTTGCATTCTTGCAGACGAATCGTTAACGGGTACCAGGCCGCTTCTTCTCCGTTTACCATACACCGGATATAAATAATGCCCGGGTCCGTCACGATCAAATTCAGTGATAAATCCTGATCAACACCGGGAACTTGATCCTCGGCTCTGTAATTACGCAGAACGGTAGCCGGTGTACGGTCAATAATTTCGCCCGAAGAGTTTGTAATGATCAAAGCGGTATCGACAAATTCATGACGCGGCAGATCAAACAATTTGATCAGGACATGCAGTTCTACCACATACGGCAGCGCCGGAATCGATACCTGATTCAACACGGTGCCTAAAGCATGGCCTCCCAGCGAGGCATTATTCGTAATCTGATCGCAGACGAGCAATTGAGCGTTCAATACAAGACACCCCTTTGAAAATGGAATAAAAGAGAAGGGACTATCGCCCTTCTCCTTTGTAGTGCTTAGTAGCAGCAGCCGGCGTTGAAAGTGCAAACGATTACTCTGTTGGCAGCATCATTACAGGCAACAGTTTTAGTGGAAGTCAAAATTTTAGGGTATGAAGTACCGTTGGATGTGCAGTTGCCGATCAGGCAGGCTCTTGACTCACTCAAAACTGTTCCTTGCGGACATTCACAAGCCATCTTATTCACCTCCTTTCAATTAGAAAGTTGTATCGTCAGGCGCAAGCACCGTGATACCGGTTTTAGGAAGACGCGATTCGGTTGAATTGCACGATCTGTTTAAAATCATCGGCGTTGTAAACAACACCTTTCGCCGCAACTAAGTCCGACTCGTCCACAAGTAGCATAAAAGGCAAGGCGGTAACTTCGAAATAAGCCTCCATATCGCTCTGATCCATCGTGCTTACCGGAAAGTCCCAGCCGAAAAACTCCCTCATACTCCGATGATCCTCTTCGTCACCGGTAGTAAACAGACGGATAGAAAACGTCGGGTAAGTTTCCGCGATCTTTTGGAGATGCGGCAGCAGATCTATGCAATGGGTGCAATAAACAGAGGCGAACAACAGGACCCGGATGGTGCCCGTTTGGTTCCAGGCCGCCCCTATACTTTCCTTCAAATAGTCCGGAAGTTCAGGCAGCGATGAGCCTAGAGGCAGGCCCGTATCCGATAAGCGGGATGATGGGACAGATGACGTCATGAGTATTTCCCTCCTTGTAAGTTCGTTACACATACCACTGTTTCTGCTGATTCCATATCTCGCTGTACAGACCTTGACGTTCCAGCAATTCCCTGTGATTACCCGTCTCGGCAATTCGTCCGCGTTCCATCACGATAATGCGGTCCGCATTTCGCGCGACTCCGACCCGATGGGAAATGAGGAGAACGGTTTTTCCTTTAAAATGGCTCAGAAGCTCGTTCATCAAGCGCACTTCGCTAAGCGGGTCCAAAGCGGCGGTCGGTTCATCGAACACGACAAGGTCATCGTCATCCCGGACGAAAACGCGGGATAAAGCGAGTCTCTGCCACTGTCCTCCCGACAGGTTGACGGCATCGTCATCCAGAAATCCCAAGCGGCTGTCCAGCCCGTTTTTGAAGGCATCAGCCAGACCTACTCTGGCAAGCATTCGTTCGAGTTTCTCCGAATCTTCGATTTCACCTATATTGCCCGCAGCCACATTTTCTCTTACGTCCGTCATGTACCGGATAAAGTCCTGAAATACGGCGCTGCTTTTCTGCCACATATGAAGGCGGTCCATGTTCTTCAAGCTGACACCGTCGTAAAAGATCGAGTCCTTTTCCGTCTGATACAGCCCGAGAAGCAGCTTAATGAGCGTCGATTTGCCGGAACCGTTCTCGCCCAGAATGGCGACGACTTCCCCTTTCTTGATTTCAGCGCTGATTCCGTTTAGAGCAGGACGGTCTTGATTCGGATATTGGAAGGATAAGTCTTGAATCCGGATTTCCTTATCGAATACAAACGGCTTGCTTCGGACGTTTTTCTCGGCACTGACGGCTACCTCGTTTTGCTCTTCGATCAGGTTCAACTTCTCGATATGCGTGCAGTATTCTTTTAATTGCGAATATGAAGTGAACAATGAGCTGATATTGCTTTCCGTCATGCCGAGCGCCATCGTTATGGCCACATAATCACCGATGCTCAAGGTGCCTGTATAAATTAGGTAAGCTGTTATGGCGGTGACTAATCCGGTGTTCAAGATGGAGACAAGCTCCCCGCGAAAAGTTCGTTGATGATTGATTTTCTCGAGCTTAATTTCCAGATCCGCGGACTCCGCTTTCTTGTCCAGCCAGCGTTTTCGAAAGTACGGAAACAACCGGAATAGCATCATTTCTTTCTGAGTCTCCGAAATTGTGAGTAGGTCGTAATAATAATGATGGCTTCGTGTATTCCTCATCAACTGCTCATTAATCTCAACCCGCCGGCGTACGGCCATCAGATCGTAAACGCCTCTCCACGTGCCGACCAGAAGAGCGAGAATACCCAAAAGCCAATAAGAGTGAAGAAGAAAGAACAGGCTGAGTACGGCGAGAATGAGCTGTTTGACCAGACTGATTGCAATCAAGTATGTATCGTAATATTTGTTGTTGCTGTAAGACCAGTAAGAAAAATCTCCCTTGAAACGCGGGTGCTCTTTCTCGATCAGTTCCGTCTTCTCTACAAGATCGATGAGCTTGCCTTCGGACTGGATGGCAAACATCAGGCTCATCTTACGGCTTTTCAGCTGTGCGTACGCATCCAAAGCCGCCCGGAGAAGTTGAAGCAGGATTAAAAGTGCAATGCCGCCCATCAGCAGATAGAAGTTTTTAATCGTCAGCTGATCCACGATTAACTTGCTGAGATAAACGCTTACATTCGATTGAACGGCGGAGAAGACGTAAGCGAATAAGGAGAAGAGAACTATGATTTTGTTAAACGCGTATACTCTAGAAAAAGCATTCCATGTCGTACGGATTGTAGTTGCGAGCGATCTCATTCGTTCAACTGCTGATTGCGGTAGACGCGTATCAAGGGAGCAGCGGCACGGTTCAAACTGTCTATCTTGTCAAAAACTCCCGCTCCGACCGCCTGTCCGACTTTGTTGAGCACAATCGCATACGGAACCGCGTTTACCATAAGCTGGCTGTGCAGTTTTACCGTTTCGCACCGATGAAGCCGTACCTCAGGGGTGAGTTCTTCACGCAGGTCTTCCACTGACTCCGGGCTTCCTTCGAAAAGGATGCAATAGTTAAAGCCGGGGTGACGGCTCATAAAGGAAGTCGCGAAGTCCATGTTGCAGGCGGAACATGCGGCACTCATCAGGAATACGATCGTTCCGTGTTCGGTATGCCTCATCCATTCAAAGGATACCGGATCCGATTTGGCAAAAAGGATAAGTTCTTCGGGGAAAAATTTCCCCAGCTTGTAATGCTCGATTGTTTGTTTTAAAAATCTTCTATGATCTTTTTCCTCTTGTACCGAATGCACTTTATTCCCTCCCGGTAGAATGGACTGTGTAATTCTTTTGGTGAAGCGCTTTCCTTTATTTGATTTCCTTGCTTATATCTTATCTTTTATCCATTTTAACTTTAAGTAGGTTTTCATTACTTTTTTTGGTACTTTAATGACTTTTATACCTAATACATATAAATATTCTAATATTTAGGATATACATCTAAATAATTCATTCAGAAGAAGCGATTATCTTAGCGCTAAGGATGTTTCTTCCGATTCATTAACACTTTCATCAACTACGCAGTATACAAAAAAAGACATCCTTCTATAAGGATGCCTCTTGCCATCGGTTCAAATCCTATTTTTTTATCAAAGCATAAGACGGCCCCTAAGGGATTCCGCAGAGCGCGTTAGCGCCCTACAATGCTTTGCGCATGACGGCGAATTGCTTTACCGTCGTAAATCCGGCCTTCTCGTATATGCGGATGGCCGGGTTCGTGCTGCCGGTATACAGGGACATGTAATCCGTTCCTATATCCTTGAACGCTTCGCACAGCCTGAAGAAAAGCAGGCTGCCCAGCCCGTGCCCTTCATGCTCCGGATGAACGCCGATGCCGGCAAAATAGCCGCGGCCGTTTTCCTGCCGGATAACGGGACCGGCGAAGCCGACCGCTTGTCCCTGGCGGGCCGCGATAACGACAGGCACGCCGTTTGCCGTGCTTGCGGCAATTTCCTTCTGCCACAGCGGGTTGTCGAAGCCCTGCAGCATGGCTTCTATGCCCTTATGCCGGGCAGGGTCGAACAGCCCGGCGGAGTAGCCTCCGGCAGCGGCCCGCGCTTCCTTGGCCCGGATTTCGTCCGGGATGGAGAATGCCGCCAGGTTCAAGTACATGGCGCATTCTCTGGCCCGCTCGGCATAGCCTTCGCCGAGCAGAAATTCATGCAGGCGGCTGCCCGCCGGAACTCCCGGAGCATTGTTGTGTTCATGTCCCGGCGTATCCGGGATATACCACGGCAGCATCATCGGATTGAAGAAAAGAACATCCGCCTGCTTTTTGCCGAGCTGCCGGAACCGCCTTTCCAGAGCTTCCAGCAGCAGACGGTAATTCGCATCGGTCTGACGGTCCGCCGAGAGCACGATGCAGGTGATATAACCCGCGGCATCGCCTAAAGGAAGGTCGTCGCCCGTGCAGCCGCAGGCGAAACCGACGATTGTTCCATCCGCCTCCCGCATAACGAACGTATTCTCCTCGTCAAAATAAGGACTGGACAGGAAAATCCCGTTAAAGCTCCGGCCCGTCATTTCTTTGTAGCCGTCCTTAACGGCCTCCGTGTTCCACAGCCGGATTACCTCATCCGTAAAGGATTGATTCCATGATTCGATCATCTTGACACTCCCTCTCCCTTTTACCTCATAGACCTGTAATGTCCGCCCGCTGTAAGCCTATCCGGCTTTAAAACATCCCGATTCCCTGCCTGTGCCTATAAAAAAACGGGCTTCCGTAATCCGCCGAGATTCTCGGACAAAGCTCCCGCACGGGCATCGGAAAATGTCCGGATGCCTTCGTGCGGGCCCGCTTTTCGGAATAAAAGCCCGTCTTGTTTGAGTACGCTGCGGTTCCGCCATCCCTGCTCCGTCACAAAAAGAACGGAAATAGCAGGATAAGCGTGTCCGTATTACCCCTTCACCGCACCTACGGTGACCCCTTCAAGGAAGTATCTTTGGAGGCTGAAGAAGAGAACGAACATCGGCAGGGCGGAGATAGTGGCACCTGCCATCATCGGCGCGAAATAAGTCGTGTTCGCAAACCGGAAGTTTTTAAGGCCGACCTGAATGGTCTGCATATCCATCGTATTGGTTACGAGGAACGGCCAGAAGAAGGTGTTCCAGCTGTCCATAAACGTCAGGATCGCCATGACGGCCAATACCGTTTTGGACAACGGAAGAATGACCCGGAAATAAATCTGGAACTGATTGCAGCCTTCAATCTTGGCGCTTTCGATAATCTCGGTCGGAATGCTGCTCATGAACTGCTTGGCAAGGAAGATGTTATACACGGTTACCAGGCCCGGCAGAATAAGCGCACTGTACGTATTCTGAATATGAAAGATGTTTACGATCAGGATATAAAGCGGAACTTGTGTAACCTGATACGGAATCATCATCGCGATCAAAAGGATGGTAAAGAGCATCGCTCTGCCCTTGAATTTGATTTTCGAGAACGCGTAACCGGCCATACTGGCGAAAATCACATTGGACACCATCACGGTCGTGGCTACGATCAGAGAGTTGAGCAGCCAGCGGATGGAATACTCGCTATAATCGAAGAAAAACTTGTAAGATGCCAGAGTAAATTTGGTAGGAAGCAGGGAATAGCTCACCGCACCAGCCTCGATCGGATCTCCGAAAGAAGAAATAAGCATAAAGTAAATCGGGAAAATCGTAGCCAGCGCAAACAGGGTAAGGATTACGATAATGACCGCATTCCGGCTGTATCTGGCTGTGCGATTTCCTGCGTGATTGTTATAGAGCGCCATAGCTCGCCCCCCCTTTCCTCAATATTCCACTTCTTTGCCGAGGAATTTGAACTGAACCAGTGAGATCCCCGCTATAATAAAGGCCAAAATCAGAGACTGCGCGGCCGCTTTGCCGAAGTCGAAGTATTTGAACGCGTTGTTGAACACGAGCAGGCCGACCATCGTCGTCGCATTGTCCGGACCGCCTCCCGTCATGAGATACGCGTTCTGGAAAACCTGGAACGAGCCGATCACACCTGTCACGAGCAGAAACAAAGTAGTCGGTTTCAAGCAAGGAATAACGATGTACCAGAGCTTTTTAAAGAAGTTCGCTCCGTCAAGCTCGGCTGCCTCGTAATAGCTCTCATCGATACCCAGCAGCGCGGCCAAGTAAATAATAATGCTTGTGCCGTGACTGGACAGCCAGGCCATGAGAACCAATGAGAACATTGCGGTAGCGCTTGATCCGAGCCAGTTCTGATTGCTGATTCCGATATAGCTGATCAGTTTGTTCAGTATACCCGACGGCATCGGGTCGAAAATCCACAGCCATACGACCGACAAGGCAACGCCGGAAGCTACGGCAGGCAAATAGTAAATCGCTTTAAACGTCGTCTGCAGTTTTTTCTTCAGCGGAAGAATGAGAATCGCGACCGCAAAAGAAAGGAACAGGGCGACAGGTACCGTCAGAACCGTATAGATGATCGTATTAACGACGGATTTCCAGAACAGCGGGTCTTTAAAGGTCGCGGTATAGTTGTCGAACCCGATAAAGGTAGAACCCAGCGGTCTGTATTTCTGAAAGCTAATGATAAAGGCACTAATAACCGGGTAAGCCGTAAACAGCGCATAGACGAGAAGCGCAACCGCGATAAAGGCATAGCCCCAGGCGCCGTCTCCTCTGATTTTCCGTCTTTTAACCGGTTTTGCTGGTTGAGTCATCTCTCGCACCCCTCTCCATCCTGTAATTCATTCTACATATCAGATAGCCGCATGTTAGTCACACGGCTATCCGATTGTAACCTCTATTCTTTTACGACACCGTCCGCGCCGAACGCCTGCACCGCTGCCGATTTAACCGCTTCGTACATTTTCTCCGGAGTCGTTTCGCCCGAAATGAGCGCTTGAAGCTTAGGAATGATCACTTCTTCTTCCAGTTTGATCGCTTTCGCGCCCAGGTCGGCCGGGATGTCCGGACGGGCAGGAGCCGCGTTCTTCAGCATCGTTTCAACCGCCGCTTTGTTATCGGCATCACGGTTAACGGTCATGCTTTCGGCTTCTTTCTTGCCGCTCTTCGTGATGTGAGCGACAAACAAGTCGTTGTTCGTCGTTGCCGCTATTTTACCGCTTGCAAGGAAGTAGGCCGCTTTCACGACGTTGGCTTTATGCGCGGCCGTCGGTTCTTTCGATCCGCGGAAAGTCACATAACCGTCAACCGCTACACTGGACTGTTGTTTTTGTCCGGCGAAGGTCGGAACCGGCAGAACCGTGTATTCAACCGGAACGCTTCCTTTGACGGCGCTGCCGTCATTGGCTTTCAGCTTCTCGTTGTTTTTCTTGGCGGAGTTCTCGAAAGTCGCCAGGCCTTTACCGGTAATCATCGTTTGACCGGTCAGGAACATGTTCCAGCGCTTGCCGGCGTCGATGGAGCTGAGCTCTTTCGGCATGGAGCCGTCATCGATCATCGTGCGGATGTCTTTTAACACTTCCAGATAGTTCTTGCTGGTGTAAGCGTATTTCAGATCTTTGTTGAACGGTGCAGGCATGCCCGCATTTTTGATCAGGATGTTCAGATAATCTTTCGACGCTACGCCCGCAGTCGCAAACACGAAGCCGTAACGGGATGTTTTGCCGCCTTCGGAAACGACGCCCTTCTTGATCGCTTCGCGGAACTCGTCAAACGTCCAGCCTTCTTTCTGGACTTTCTTCCAGTCGATGCCCGCTTTCTCGAGGTATTCGCGGTTGCCGCCGATCGCGTGAACTTCCATATACGCCGGGAAGCCGTAAAGGCCGTCGCCTTTCTTCATATACTCAAGCGGAGCCTGATCGAAATCTTCCACCATTTCTTTGGTAGCCACGTCTTTGATGTCCATCATCATTTCCTGCTGCATGTACTTCGAAATGCCGTCAGATCCCATGAACGCGATATCGGGAGGGCTGCCCGCATTCACCTGCGTATCCAGCTTCTGTGTAATGTCTTCCCAGCTTGCGGGTTCGATTTTCAGCGTCAGGTTCGGGTACAATGCGTTGAAATCTTTTGCCATCTGGGCAAAATTGTTCTGGTAGCTCGCGGACACCGGCGGAAGCAGGGCTGTGATGGTGTCTTTGGCGTTCGGATCGCCCGCCGCGCCGCCTTCTTTTTTACCGGAATCTCCGCAAGCCGCCAGTGTGGACACTGCCATGGTTAATACCAATACCGATGCTGCTGCACGCAATTTTCTTTTCATGAATAACAAGCCTCCCCCAAGGATATGAAAATTTACACCACGTTTGTCGTGGTTCGTATTGCCGCTTTTAAACTGCCCTCGCACTGATCAAGCACCCGCTGCGCCGAAACGGCGTCCAGGCCGCTTTTGATCATCATGATCGCCAGCTTGCAACTCATGGAAGCGCTTTCCAAAACCACAGCGGCGGTCTTGTCATCCACGCCCGTGGCCGCTTTTATGATTCGTACGGAGCGGTCTTTCAGTTTGATGTTGCTTGCTTTCAGGTCTACCATCAGATTGTTGTAGGTTTTGCCGAGTTTCACCATCGTGCAGGTCGTAAGCATGTTCAGGACCAGCTTCTGTGCCGTACCCGCTTTCAATCGGGTCGATCCCATAATGACTTCCGGCCCGACAACCGGTGCGATGCATACGTCGCAAACGGATTCGAGTTTGGAATGCTTGTTGTTCACAAGACCGATGGTCGCTGCTCCGATTTCCCTTGCCCGGTTCAAGCCGGCAATGACAAATTGTGCGCTTCCGCTGGCCGTAATTCCGATAACCGCGTCTTTATCCGTTACGCCGCACCGTTCGATCAGGGCGATGCCCTCATCTCTATTGTCCTCAAAACCTTCCACAGCTATTCGTAGTGCCCCATCTCCTCCGGCGATATGCCCCTGCACCCGCAGAGGATCGATACCGAAAGTTGGAGGACATTCAGATGCGTCGAGTACACCGAGCCTGCCCGAAGATCCCGCTCCGATATAGAACATTCTGCCGCCGTTTTTAAGAACCCCGTGCAAAATATCAACCGCTTTCACAATTTGCGGTATTTCAGCGGCAACCGCGGCCGGAACCGTCGCATCCTGTTCGTTCATCATATGCAGCATCTGTTCCGTCGTACATTCGTCTATCATTTGTGTCTTCTCGTTGATCTCTTCGGTCGTTAGTCTCGCCAAATACTCATCCACAGCTTTCTCCCCCCATCTGTTTAGTTCAACTTCTTGATTTCATCTTAACGAGAAATTTCAGTTTGGTCAACAGTTTTTGAAATAATATTTTATGATGAAACATTTTATTGTTTTTTTATTTTCTTTTTCTCCTTGCCCTGCGGCATTTTCCTTTTCTTTTCGCGCAAAATAAAAAGGACCTTATCCCGGTCCTTCCTTTGTCTTATTCAAGATAGCCTCCGTTTATGCCAGGACGGCGACCGCGGAGCGGGATACGGCTTCATTGGTCGTTGTCGTCTATGAGTCCGAACTCGACTTCAGAAGGCAGGTCCATGTCGTTCATACCGGACAACATTATCTCATGAAGACGCGGCGCATACTCTTTGGTCAAAATCATACCGCCCAGAATCTTGCAAAGGGTTTCCAGCTCTTGCGGGTCCCATTCCGCCAAGCTCTCTGCGGTAAACGGCACCGGTTTGCCGAATACTTCTACACTCGCGACGGCAAACCGCGCTTTCTCCACCGCGGAAAACCGCTTGAGCAGGGCGGCCGCTTCATCCGCTTTCGTGCCGGACATTTGATTCCCCACCTCTCCGTTTAATTTTAACGCCGCTGCTTTCCCGCCACGATATTGTGCGTTTTGGTTAAATATTTTTTCACGTGTTTGTATTCCGCACTTGCCACACCGGCGAAAAGAATATCTACTACCGTGAGCATCGCAATCCGCGAACCCATCGCGCCGCTGCGGATCGTAATTTCCGGTGTGGAAATGCTAAGCAGGATGTTCGCCTGATCCGCGAGCCGGCTTTTCGTATACTTCGTGATGGCGATCAGACAGGCGCCGTTCTTTTTGGCGATTTCCAGCGCATCGAGAACTTCGACCGTTTCTCCCGAATTGGAGATAAAGATGGCCGCATCCCCCTTCTCCAGCAGTGTTGCCGCCGTCAGCATGCTGTGCCCGTCCGTATAGGTGTGGCACATCTTGTTGATCCGCGAAAATTTCTGTTCCGCATCGATTCCGACCAGACCGGACGCCCCGATTCCGAAAAAGGCGACTCTCCTGCACGAGCGGAGGACGTCAACGGCCCGCGCGATTTCGCTCTTGTCGATTACCTGGAGCGTATCTTCAATGGACTGGCCGTTGGTCCGCGAAATATTCACGATAATCGTGGACAGGTCATCGCCGGGCTGGATATCCCGGTACGGATTCGTTTCCTCTTCGTGCATGGAGCCGAGTGAAGCGGAAATACTGACGATGAAGCTCCGGTAGCCGGAGTATCCCATCGTTTTGCAGAACCGCAGAACGGAGGCGTCGCTGGTTCTCGTCAGCTGGGCCAGATTTTTGATCGAGAGGTGCGGGATTTCCTCCACGTTCTCCAGTATGTACTCGCCCACCGCTTTCTCGACGGGTGTGAGGCTCGTTTTCATCTGCCGGATTTTAATTAAAACGTTATCATTTATGGCCATATTTTTCCCTACTCGCTATAAATTCTTGAAGCTGAACCGGTAAGAAGAGAAGCTGGAACGGCGATGGACATGGTTGACCTCTAAAATAATTTCATCATAAGCGCAATTATTATAAAATACAAGATTAATAGTTAAAATTGAAAAATAATAGCAAGAAGAAGAAAACGGCTCTTACGGAAGAGTAATACCACTCGCCCATAGAAAAAAAGCCCGCAAAATGCTTCGGCAGGAAACGGCTGCAAGCCATTTTCGAAACGCCCGTCATCCAAAGCGGATACCGGCCGAACTCAAATAAAGGGGCCGAATCCGGCAGAGTCTTCGCCGGGCAATGTCTTTCGCCACGCCCAAACGTGACGTCCGGGCACGTACCGCCCATACACAGCCGTTTCCGCAGGCATACGCTGTTGAAGAACGGAAAAGAAACGGAAGGAACGGGCCCGGCCTACCCGTTTCCGTTCCCGCGCTGACTATTCTCCTGCTCGTAAATGTTCATCCGCTCGAAAGCGGCCTCCACCATGAAAGCCCGGGCCAGCTCGGATTTGCCGGTCGCAATGAACATCCGGACCAGAGAACTGCTTGTCTGCATGTTCGGCGTATACGGCGATAAATAGACCGTATCGGCTTTCGTCGTGTTCCGGACGTACTGCTCCAGCTGCAGCTCGTACTCGAAATCCGTCGCGTTGCGGATGCCCCTGACGACCGCCCTGGCACCCGTTTCATTGACATAGTCGGCTACGATGCCTTCGAAAGCGACAATTTTGATCTTTTTGCCGGGAGGAATGGAAAGCCTGACCAGCTCGGTTCTTTGCAAGATCGTAAAACGGTGCTGCTTGGCGCGGTTGTTGGCGACCAGAATGTGGAGCTCGTCGAACAGGTTCGTGGCTCTCTCGATGACCGACGTATGCCCGAGGGTAATGGGATCGAAGCTTCCCGCGTATACGGCTATCATGCCTGCTCCTCACTGACGACAACCGCATCCCGGATCTGTTCGAAGTTCAGCGGCGTATAGTCCCAGTGCTCCACGCACACGTTGAAATAGTTCTTGCCTTCATACTTCTGTCCGTGGATGTGACCGTGCACATTAACGTATGGCATGTGTTTGTTCATATAAAGCGGTTCGTGCGAAAGCAGGAAAAAGTTTTTGTAGAGAACCGGATATTCGCTCACTTCATCAAACCCGGCGTCCAGCCACCAGGAACGGGATCTGCCTCTGTCGTGGTTGCCGAGGATAAGAACTTTATAGCCGTTCAGCCGGCGGACGATTTCCCCCGTCCTTTCCTGATTCAGAAACGAGAAATCACCCAGATGAAAAACTTTGTCTTCGCTGCCGACGACGGCGTTCCATTTGTCAATCATGACAGCCGTCATTTCGTCCGCATCCGCAAAAGGCCGTGACTCGAAATCGATAATCAGTTTATGCCCGAAATGATGGTCGGAAATAAAAAAATCGTTAGACATACGCCGCTCCTCCTTACATATATTTCCGGAATGTTATTCCAGTGGGACTTTATACTTGTTAGTTTACCAACTTCGCCGCAAAAAGGCACGAACGGTACGTTCACCTCCAGCCGGCAGACCAAGACGCGGCACGCCGATACTTTCCGCCAAACAGCACGGCCCGTTCCGGGTCCTTTCTTTTCATCAAAATAAAATCAAGTTTTTTTGGGCGGACAAGGTCCCCCCTATTTTCTTTTACATAAAATGTGGCTAACAAATTAGGACATTCGTCCGTGCGGAGGTAAGATTCATTCCTTCCCCTAAAAGTTTTGCCCTCAAGAAACTTTTTGTTGACAGACAAAAACTGTTTGCCTATACTAACATCATAAAGCAGCGTTAACAGATGGCGGATTTCCATAAATAAAATTTTGCACTCGGCAAACAGTTTGTCCGAAGGGAAAAAAAGAGGTGGACCCTATGTCTTTAACTGAATTGTCATTGGACCAGGTCAGTGTCGGAAGCGCCGTCCGGTTAAGCCGGATCGAAGTACAGGGAGGTATGCGCAGACGGCTCCTTGATCTCGGATTCGTTCCGGGCAACCGCGTGGAAGTGATCCAGCGCAGCCCGCTCGGCGATCCTACCGCTTTCCGCGTCAGTAACACAACCATCGCGCTGCGGAAAGAAGAAAGCTCGCTCATTTACGCGGAGCCGGAAGGAGGCGACAGTCTGTGAAGAAATATACCGTAGCACTGGCCGGCAACCCGAATACCGGCAAAAGCACGCTGTTTAACCGGCTGACGGGACTTCGTCAGCATACGGGCAACTGGGCCGGCAAAACCGTCTTGACCGCGGAAGGCGAATTCGAACGGAACGGAATCGCATACAAGCTCATCGACCTTCCCGGCACATATTCCCTGTATTCGAATTCGGCGGATGAGGAAGCCGCGAGAGATTACATTATTTTCGAGCAGCCGGACGTCACGCTGGTCGTGCTTGACGCGACCTCGCTGGAGCGGAATTTGAATCTCGCGCTGCAGGTACTGGAAATGACCAGCCGTACGGTTGTCTGCATCAATCTGATGGATGAAGCCGAGAAGCTCGGCATCCGGATTGATCTGGACCGCATCCGCGAGAGGCTCGGCGTACCCGTTGCCGCTATTTCCGCCCGCAGCAACAAAGGCATCGGCCCCTTGCTCGATCTCGTCGAGAAGGTCGCGGAAGGCGTCATCCGTCCCGAGCCCCCGCCTATCGAATACAGCGAAGAAATCGAGCGGCAGGTGCGGGAATTGGAGCCCTTCGTCCGTGAGACGCTGGGCGCCCGCTTTCCGGCCCGCTGGATCGCGCTTCGTCTGCTGGACGGAGACGAGAACCTGCTCGCTTCGCTGAAGCAAAGGCTCGGCGAAGCTTCGGAGGCACAAGGACAGGGGGTAATGGGCTATGGCCACACCGCATGCAACTAACCGGCCCGATCCGCTCGATTCGCTGCTGTCGATGGCACAAACGATTACGAGCGGCAGCTCTATCCGGGACGAAATTGTAAGCGACATCTATAAAACGAGCCGCGAGATCTGCGGCGCGGCCGTCCGCTACGAGGACAGGAAGAAGCTTGCGAGCACACACAAGCTAGACAAGATACTGACTTCCAAGCTGTGGGGCTATCCCATTATGTTTGCGGTGCTCGGCGCGATCTTCTGGATCACGATTGCCGGGGCCAACGTTCCGTCCGGCTGGATCGCGGATTTCTTCGGCGTCATCGAAGGCTATCTGACGGCCGGATTCCAGGCCGTCCATGCCCCCGCATGGCTCCACGGCATCCTTGTACTCGGCTTTTTCCGCGGAACCGCCTGGGTGATCTCGGTTATGCTTCCCCCTATGGCCATCTTCTTTCCGATTTTCGCGCTGCTCGAAAACTTCGGCTATCTGCCCCGGGTCGCGTTTAATATGGACCGCCTGTTCAAGAAGTCGGGCGGTCACGGCAAACAAGCCCTGACGATGTCGATGGGCTTCGGCTGCAACGCGGCGGCCATCTTGTCCACGCGGATCATCGAATCCCCGCGCGAAAGAATGCTGGCCATCCTGACGAACAACTTCGTCCCGTGCAACGGCCGCTGGCCTACGCTCATTTTGCTGTCGTCCCTGTTTATGGCGGCAGGTGCGGCAGGAGGATGGCAGACGCTGGGAACCGCTCTGTTCGTCATGGGGCTCGTGCTGTTCGGAATAGTGGTCACCTTGACCGTGTCCTGGGTGCTGTCCAAAACAGCACTGCGCGGTGTGCCCACGCACTACACACTGGAGCTTCCTCCTTACCGGAAACCCCAGATGTGGAAAACGATTCTGCTCGCCTCCCGCGACAAATCGTGGGCGGTGCTCAAACGCGCCGTTATCGTGGCGGCTCCCGCCGGTATCATCACTTGGATTCTGGGCAACATTATGATCAACGGAACGAGCGTTCTTGCCCATACGGCGGCATTCTTCGATCCGTTCGCCCATATGATCGGTCTGGACGGCTATATCGTCATGGCGTTTATACTCGGCCTGCCGGCCAATGAAATCGTCCTCCCCATCCTGCTCATGGGTTACATGTCTTCGGGAGCCATGGTAGATGCGGACGGGATGGACAATATCAAAGACCTGTTCCTGCAGCACGGCTGGACCTGGCTGACGGCTCTTAATATGATGCTGTTTTCGCTGCTTCACTACCCTTGCGGCACGACCTTGTTTAATATTTATAAAGAAACCAAGAGTACGAAATGGACCATTCTTTCGGCCCTTATCCCTTTGGCCATCGCCATCCTCGTTACTTTCGCCACCGCGCAAGCGGCCCGTGCTTTCGGATGGGTGTAACATTTTTATAAAAAAAGAGAACGGAACGGACTCTGTGTGAGTCTGCCCCGTTCTTTTTTATTTTTGCGAATAGGAAACTATAGAAATATTTCCTCGTAAAGGAATAAAAGATAATTATTTCTTTTATGAGGTGTAATTATAAACTTTATCGTGTGAGGTGCAATAATGAAATTTATCGTTTGGCTGCTTAAAGTGATTTTTGTCCTGCCGGCCGTTATTATTACAGAGTTCGTATTCGGTCATCAGGGAACCCTGTTTCTCAAAGAAACGGCCAAACGAGACGATGTTGGCGGAGAACTGTACAGCAAGATCGAAAAACGGTAAGCAAGGATAATCCGCTAAGCCTCCCTATAAAAGCACAAAAGGAGACCGTCCCTAGGGCGTTCTATTTTTTGTTGTTTCCGGAAGAACACGATAGTCTTACCGGGCCGTTTAATACCGAATACGCTCTAAACGGTTGAATGTACTATTCAGGGATACGGAAAGTCCCCCGCGAGCAAACGCAAAGAGACACCGCCATGATCCGGCTGTGCCCCGTGCCCCTGTATAAACATATAATTTACCGTCTCCGTGACGAATTACGACGGCCTCAGCGTGGTCCGCAAGAGCAGTCCTTCCGGTCATGAAGCGGGCGATTTTCCGTACACGTTGCAGATGCGCCGAACGATAAGGAGATCAATCCCACAGGCATGTGGTTTGACCGTCATGTGACGCCGAGCACCGCGCGCTGCGAGCTTGCACGGTGCTGCAGACCGTATCCCATATGCTTAGCAACTCCGTTATGCCGAACCGCCTGGTTTGCTGTTCCCGAGCAAGAGTTCCGGTTTACGGAAGCGCAAGCTTGCCCATCACGGTCGGCCGCGATGCCCCTGTCGCCGACGGCAGATTGTTGGGAATGCCGCGCAGAAAGTCATTGCCGAGCAGCGCGAAGATGACGGCCTCCTTGGCGTCATCGTGCACACCGAGCGCGCCCGAGGTCAGCACCTGCTGGTCCGGCAGAAGCTCCGCCAGCATCGACAGCAGCGTCCGGTTGTGAGCGCCCCCTCCGGAGACGATGACTTCGTCCACGCGGCAGCGCGGGAACACGAACCGCCGGCAGCTCTCGGCAATCGTGCGGGCCGTGAACGCCGTGGCCGTCGCCACGATGTCCGCGTCCGCGAGACCGAGGGCCTGCGCCCGCGCGACAAAATCGGCCGCGTACGATTTGCCGAACACTTCGCGGCCGGTTGATTTGGGCGGCTTCAACGAGAAGTACGGATGTGTCATGGCGTCTGCGACCAGCCCTTCATCCGCACGTCCCTGCGCCGCCCACGAGCCGCTTTCGTCATAGGAATGCCGCCCGCCCGACAGCTGATAGACCACTTGGTCGATCACCATGTTGCCCGGCCCCGTGTCGAAAGCGAACACATCGGACGGCCCCGCCTGAGGGGGCAGGACCGTGCAGTTGCCGATGCCGCCTATGTTCTGGAGCAGGCGGCCTTTCGTTTCATGGCGGAACAAGATGAGATCGCCATAAGGAACCAGCGGCGCGCCCTGTCCGCCGACCGCCATATCGGCCGGCCGGAAGTCGCCGACGACGGGAACGCCCGTCCGCTTGGCAAGGACGGACAGGTCGCCGAGCTGGAGCGTCGAGCGGACGAGGTACGGATTGTCCGCGTCCTCCTCGGGGATGTGCCAGACCGTCTGTCCGTGGGAGGCGATAAATCCGATGCGGTCCATGGACAGACCCGCTTCTCGCGCCGCCTCCAGCGCGGCTTCCGCCATCCGCTCGGCGAGGAAGACGTTCATCCCGCAGACGAGCGCGACGTCCGAGCGGTCGACAGAGCAAAGATCCTTCAGCTTTTCCCGCAGCGCGTCGTCGTAAGGTCTGCTGTAGAAATGCAGCAGTTCCATCCGGGTCTCCGTTCCGCTTCCGTTTATCCGCACAACCGCGGCATCGATTCCGTCGAGCGAAGTGCCGGACATCAGCCCGATAGCGGTGACTTCCTCTTCCTTTTTGCCGAGTATCATGTATACCCCTCCCAAGTTTCGTCTCCGTGCATGCGGAAAACTATGTGGAACAGGCCGCACGGGTTCCGGTTGGCTTCATTATAGAGGGGTAGAAATATTTTTTCAATTAAAATGTTATTTATAAACTTTTATTTCATGTCTGATTCTTTCTGCCTCTTACCTGAACCCTTAACATGAATTACATGACTCAGCGGCGAGATTCGCGTTTGTCCGCCGCTTTTGCTCACTTCGACTTTTTCCGAAAAAACACATCCTCTTTCTCGCGGATAGAGAGGGCGGGCGTAAACACCCATTCCTCTTCGGAACCGGGGATCGCTTCCGCTTGCTCCTGCTCCTGTTCCTGCCCCCCTGTATTGTCTCCGGCTTTGTTCCACTTGCGGATCATGATCCAGGTTACAAGCCCGATGGCGCCGATAAAGCCCAAGCTGACATAGAAGCCCGGGCGGCTGCCTTGATGCGCCAGCGTTCCGCTGACGGCAAGCAAAATAAGGGCGATGCCCGCAAACCGCTTCGTTTGTCCCAGCGCTTTCAGACGGAGCAGTTTTCCCGCCGTTATCAGTATAAACAGCCAGTTGTAGATGAGCAGCAGTCCCGCCGCGGTAGTAATGTATTCGTACACGCCCTCGGGCATGAGCAGGGCCAGCACGATCGAAGCCGCCATCCCGCAGGCCGTCAGACCGAGCGCCGGGATCGGGAGATTTTTTTTCCAGCGGCGGGCGAACAGCTTCGGGGCATCCTTATCTTCCGCTAGCGTCACCAGCATGGTGGTCACCGCGAAAAGCGAAGCCACCATCGTGGAAAATCCGGCGATAATCAGCACCCCGTTGAACACGTGCGGGATAAACGGCAGCCGGTAATGGCTCAGCGCCAGCACGAACGGGCTTTCTTTCGTATGGAAAACGCTCCACGGCAGCAGCGTGACCGCCAGTCCGAGCGAGAGCACATACACGACGGCGAGCAGGAGCAGCATAATTTTCCCCGCCTTCGGCGCTTCTTCCGGCTTCTGCAGCCTGAGGGCCATCAGCCCCATAATTTCGATGCCGCCGAATGCGTAGAAAGCGAAAATAAGCGATGACCAAAGTCCTGCCGCCCCCGCGGGAAACAGCGTTGAAGCTTCTGCGGGAAAGCTCGGCGCCCGGCTTCCGCGAATGACGCCGAACAGGGCAAGCGCCGCAATGACGAGAAACATCACGATGGCGGAAATTTTGATCACGGCAAACAAATTTTCCATCCGTTCGAACCCTTTTGTGCCCAGCAGGATAATGCCGAGCCCGAGAATGCCGTATCCGGTCGCAAATATCCACATGGGAACCGCCGGAAACCAGAAACGCGAAAACAGGGACAACGCCGTCAACTGGCTGCCCATGATGAGCAGCTCCGAGCTCCAGTACACCCACCCGCTGCTGAAGCCGGCCCAGCGGCCGTACGCTTTTTTGGCATAAGAACGGAATGAGCCCTTGATAGGGTCTGCCGCAGTCATTCTTGCCAGGACGTCGAATACCATATAAGTTCCGAAGGCGGCCAGCACGAACGAAATCAGCACGGCGGGCCCGCCGATCGTAATCGCCAGGCTGGAGCCGAGGAAATAGCCGGTTCCGATCGTAAAAGCGACACCCAGAAGGGAAAACTGCCACCATTTCAGCTTTTTTTCGTTTTCTCCGGCCGTCTGTTTCTTTTCCACGGAAGTCTCTCCTTTGTAAATGAGTCATACCTGTCTTTTAAGAAGAGTTCCCCTCCGGCAATCTTTGTATGCCGAATGAGTCTTGCCTTCTGTAGGCGCACAATTCCGGAGAGCGGACGGTCCCGCCCGCCTTATACCGATGCTCTGAAGCGATTGGCGGAACATGTCCGCAAGCAAAAAAACAACCGTCTGCAGGTTGCAGACGGCCGCTGAGCTTGTTTGGCGTTTTCGGTAACAGATCGTTAATGGTGTTTTGTCCTCGTTTGTAAAGGGATTGGGACTTTACCCCTAGTCCGTTATCTCGCGACGGGGTCAGCCGGTTTTCCTTTGGCCAAGTAAACGGTCACCCAACAGGAAACGGCCGCGGTAAGGGAAATAACGACGCCCATCAGGAGCCCGACAAACTGCATGAAAGGATCTTGCTCCGCAGTAGCAGGCGGCAGCAGGAAGATTTGCAGAAGAAGATAGACGCTGAGCACCCAATAAAATGCGCTTCCGATCCCGCCGATGATGCGCTTCTCTTTCTTTGAGCTCCCTCGCGAGATGCTCATTTGAATCCAGATCAGAAAGCTGGTTAACACGCCGATGCCCGCAAACAAAAACAGCGACAACGTGACATTCATCATCATGGTGAACACAACTAGCGCCGTAATGACAAGGAAAATCACCATGTTCACGATAAATAAAAAGCCTCCGTACGCGTAAGGGGATTCCAGTCTGGCCGAAGCGGCCAGTCTCGTAAACCACGGGATCGGACGGAACGTAATTCTCCGAACAAGGATGATTTGGAACAGGACAATAACCAGACCGATCAGCAATAGAACAGTCACTTCCAAGCACTCTCCCTTTTTACTCTGCATGTTTTCCTGATTATAGCAAAGGCGGATACGGTGCAACAAGACGAAGCTCGTTTTTCAGGGATTTGGGGTTTCAGGTCTTTCAGGTCTTTCAGGTCTTTCAGGTCTTTAGAGGCTGTGCTTCCCGCTTTCCATTGACAATGATAGTTGCTTAACATATAGTTGTTAAGACAATTATTTAGCGCGGAGGGAATCAGATGACAACGGAACCCATCTTGTACAAGGACGGCTTGAACGATTCCTTGGGCTTTTTGCTCGGCGTGGCTTACCGGAAAATTTCTAATGTGCTGGCGCAGCGGCTGAAAGAATACGACATCACACCCGAACAATGGTCGGTGCTGTACCGGGTCTACGAGCATGACGGCCTCATCCAGAAGGACATTGCCGCCAGGTCGGGCAAAGACAAGCCGACGACGACACGCATTCTGGACTCGCTGGAGGCGAAGCAATTTATAAGGAAGCAGGTCGGGCAGGGCGACCGGCGTTCTTTTCATATCTACAGTACGGACAAAGGCCGCTCCCTGATCGAGGAAACAAAGCACCTTGAGCAGCAGACCATCCGGGATGCCGCCGCGGGGTTGTCTCAAGAACAATACGACCAGCTCATTTCTTTTTTGCACGGGATTATCGGCAACCTTACTTTGACATCAGAAAGCGAATAGGAGTGTCTGCATCATGTCTAAACATCCAGAAAAGCTGGAACTGCTTCACCATCCGGATACGGGGAAAAGTGAACCGCTCTGGACGAAATCGTTTATTATGCTCACGTTTTGTTATTTTCTTCTGTTTCTCTGTCTGCAAATGCTGCTCTCTCCCTTCCCCACCTATGCGAAGGACCGGTTTCATTCGGGTGATTTCACCTTAAGTCTCTTAACGAGCCTCTTCGCCATCTCGGCCATTATTACCCGGTTCGTGACGGCCGCCCTTATGCGCCGGGTTCACCGCAACACGCTGCTGTTCTGCGGAGTGGCTTTCGCCGCCGTATCGACGGCGGCTTATTCGTTCGCCGGCTCCATGGGCATGCTGCTGGCGCTGCGCGTCTGCTTCGGCATCGGTTTCGGGATGGCCAGCACGGTCATGCCGACGCTGGTCTCCCAGATCATTCCCCGCCGCCGAATCGGCGAAGGGGTCGGGTACTTCGGGCTGTCGAGCAGCCTCGCGATGTCCGTCGGGCCGACCATCGGCCTCGCCATGATCGGCAGCTACGGCTTCGGCCCGCTGACCGCCATGGGCACGGCCGCCGCCGCCCTGATCGTGCCGCTGCTGCTCGGATCGCGGAGCATTCCGCCCCAGCCGGCGGCCGCGGCTGCTGCCGTATCGCCTGCCGGTGAGGCTGCGGACGGCTCTGCCGGCGGAGCCGCGAAGCGCAGCGGCTTCAACAAGAAGCTGCTGCTGCCGGCTCTGCTCAACGCGCTGCTGTCGGTGACCTACGGCGGCCTGCTCAGCTTCATCGCGTTGTACGGCAAAGAAGTGCATCTGGAGCAGATCGGTTTGTTCTTTCTCTTCAACGCGATCACTGTTCTCGTTGTCCGCCCGATCTCCGGCCGCCTGTTCGACAGCAAGGGCCATGCCGCGATTCTCATCCCCGGCGCCTTCATTCTGATCGCGAGCCTGCTCGTTCTTTCCGTGGCGACAACGATGCCGGTGCTGATCGTCTCGGCCCTGCTTTACGGTCTCGGTTTCGGGGCTCTTCAGCCGACGACGCAGGCTTGGATGCTCCGCGAAACGCCACCGGAGCAGCACGGCACCACGAACAGCCTGTTCTACAACTCCATCGATTTCGGAGTGGCTGTCGGCTCCATGCTGCTCGGTCTCGTCGCCTCCGGCACAAGCTATGCGGTAATGTACCGCTATGCCGCCGGTGTAATGGGACTGTTCCTTCTTGTCTATGCCGTTTATATGTTGACACGCCGCCGGAATTCGGACACTCCCGCCGTACCGGCAGTGACCGACATGGAAATCTCCTCTTGAGCGGCGGCTTGAACCGGCGTGATTATTACACCCGGCTTCCTTTGTAATCCCGGCACGGAATCACCTGCTTGCGCATGAGGTGAACTCCGTGCCTTTTTTGTGCGGTGCAGCCTTCGCTTGAGTGTGTTGGCCGGACGCTGGCGGAGACCGATAGCCTGCTTTGCGACTAGCCCGTAGCCCCTTCGCGCTGCTGCCCGGCGGTCCCCGGCACCCCGATCGAAAGCATAAGCGCTAGTTTATAAAAAGCTTTCCAGCGGATAGACGAATAGGTCACCGCACTGATCGGCGGATCGAAACTATGATTGTAAACGGCGTAATCTTTGACATAATCGTCCTTCATATAACGTTCTTCAATCAGCAGCCTTTCTTTGGGGTGGAGACGGCTTACCGCCATTTCGATTCTTTCGCAGTAACGGCGCCGGCGTTCCGGTTCTTCCACGTTATAAATCGCTATGCTTGCGGTCTGATCGCTTGTGACATTCGTCGGCCCGTGAAATTTTTCCGTATAGCTCGAAGTAATCGTCGCGGTTCTTTCTTCGAAGGTGATCGTTTTATACATCCGGTATTTGAGCAGCGCTCCCTCAACGGCTGTTTTCGTCTTTTTCCGGTCAAGTTCCGGCATCTCGATACTCGTTTTCATAGGCGGTAAGCCCTCCTTTATAGGTTGAATCTCCTCTAGCGGCAAGCTTCACGGATTGGCGCTGCTGCCTTCTTTTTCCTCTCTTAAGTATATTACACAATAACGTTATTTCATAATTCAGTAATAATTTAAATACGTTACACGAACAAGTGTTCCCTTTAAAAAGCTCTTGTTTTCTTGACTATTCTTAGTTTTTTAACTACTATTACAGTATTCTGGAATAGATAGAGGGTGAATCTCATGACACTTATCGATACTATAAAAGGATTGATGAAAGAACAGGGCCTTACCCAATATAAGCTCGCGCAGAGGGCCGGAATTCCGCATTCCACGATGAGCACTTTACTGAACGGCAGCATTAAAAATCCGTCCGCCGATATGGTCGCCCGGATTGCCGAGGTTTTGCAGGTCACGACGGATTATTTGCTCGGTCTTTCGAATCATCCCACCCACGAGCATTCCCCTGATCAGACGGACAAAAAAGAAACCCGCAGCCAGTCCAAAAACTCCGACCCGCACCGCAACGAGAAGGAGTTTGTCGATAAAATCGAACTTTCGGATGAAGAATTGCTGAAACAATTCAGTCTGGAACTTGACGGTCGGGAGCTTTCGAAGTCGGAGACGAAGAACATAATCGCTTTTGTCCGCACGCTGCGCCAGAATAAGTAGCGACCTTAATCAAGGTTTTCAGCTCGATGCCAAGTATGACCGCCAATGATTTCAGGTCTACTTTCACGGGTGCGATAGGTCGTCACCTCCAAGATGATGGTAGAGATCCGTGTGAGATGTACGCTTATTATACCACAAAATACCCCTAAATAGGAACGTAAGTTCGTATTTTATGTGCACAAAACCAATTATCCCCTGTCGACTTTGAGCCTCAAGCTTTAATAGCCTTTCTATTTCGTCGTTTTCAACTCCCTGACTGACCCTTGTGATTATCAGAAAATATCCAGCACAAACATCCGAAAACAAAAAAAGCCCTTCCAACCGGATTCGGTTGAAAGGGGTAACGGTATCTTGAATGAGACTCTTTGTGCATTGTTATTCGGACATTAACCGGCTGACGGTGTCGTGCCGGATTCTTTCGGTTCCAAAGTTTTATCCGTTTTAATTTGAGCGGGATTATACTCCATCCAGGCTTTCTGAATCGCCGCGAGAAGCTTGTCCGGCGTTACGTTCAGTCCTCTTGCTTGAAGTTCGCTGGCGGCATATACGATGGCCGCGTTCATTTTTTCCTTTCCCGTTAAAATCAAACCCTGCGTTTCCGCAAAAGCCATCGCTTCCGATGCCACTTTCATGATGATTTCCTGCTGTGCCGCATTCGTTCGAGCCTGAAGCCAGGCAATTATCGACGTTTTAGCCGCGTGAATGAGAACAGTCAAAACTCCGGCCAATGCCGTCACGAGCGCCAGAATGACCGGTGTCAGCAAATCCGTCAACTGCTGTGCCATATGTGAATTCCTCCTTCAAATGTTTAATTGAGCCGATCCAACCGATCAAACTGCGGCTGCCGGAAGCTCCATACAAATAACATAACTGATGGAAGTCCGGCGTCACGTGACACCGCACCCAGCACACGAGCAATGGCACCGTATTCCAGATCCATGGGTTAATAACCCGGTAGGTGAAGGCTTGAATGCGTGTAAAGTGTGCGGGCAGGCAATCAGGGGGACGAAAATTTCCACCGTTCCCTGCAATGTGACACGCTCAGCCGCGCAGTTTATCGGCCATTCGCCGGATAAGAAGAGCGGTGTACTCGGGGTCCGGCGTCTTTCCTCTGCTCAATATGCTGTTCCAGTACGCGGGTGAATCGATTACTCCGTGTTCGTGAAGTTTGGCGATTGCCGCTTCCAGCGCTTTGGATGAATCGGGCTGCGCCTGCGGCCGGGATTTGTCCGGGGACACGGGAATCGGCCCCAGCGAAAAAGCCTCGGCCAGACCTTCCGCTGTCGAAGCGGCCAACTGATCCAAAAACGCCTCGTTTTTCAAAAGTGAGGCATCCGCCGCCCGATCGATAAAACCGTATTCCAGCAAAACCGCCGGCATGACGGTATGACGAAGCACGGCCAGATCGCCGGATTTGCGGCCGCGGTCTTGGAGCCCGTACTTGGCAAACGCCGCCGCCACCTTGGCGTGAATGACGGAACGGAGGGCTTCAGTCCGGGAACCCGCAGCCGTGCCGCTGTACACGAAGGATTCAAACCCCGTACCTCCGCCCGCGTTGATGTGGACCGAAACGAAATAATCGGCTTGAAGCCGGTTGGCAAATGAGCATCTTGCTTTCAGATCGGCGGACTTGTCCGTATCGAAAGCCATGTCATCCGTCCGTGTCATGCGGACATCCGCTATGCCCCTGAGTTTATTCGCAATACGTGACGCGATTTTCAGCGTCAGTTCTTTTTCCATTAATCCGCTGCCGATTGCGCCCGGGTCGTTCATCCCGTGTCCGGGATCCAGGACAATGACTGGTTTTTTCATCGGTCATACCCTCCTTACCAAATAGAAAAAGCCCTCAGCCGTTAAGCCGAGAGCCGGTGTCCGTATAATCAGAACGGGATGAAGCTGAATAAATACGCGATCACGGCCGCAATCGTAACCGCGATTACATATTTTGAGAAGCTCATCCAGGCCAGCTGTGCGCTCGTCCTTTCTTTCTGTCCTTCCAGGCGTTCAGAGCTGCCGTCCCGTGTTACCTGCTGTAGCAGTTCGGCGTTGTCTCTGGTCATCTGCTGAAACACGTTGAACATCCTCGTTTCGAAACCGTCAAATCTCGTCAGCACCTGACCGACCAGGGTCTCTGTCCTGGCCTGGCCGGCATACAGCTGCCGGATATCGGCTTCGTTTTTTTGCTCGCATCTCTTCAGCTCCTCGATATCCGCCCGGAACTGCTGGCTTTCCATGTTCAGTCTTGCGAGATGCTCGCCGAAGTTTTCAGGGGCGATGGCCATCGTTATCGTCACCTCCCGTCATAGGCAGGCTGTTTACCTGCCGGTTTGGTGTTCGGGATGGGAAAGATCCTGATTTTCCCGGCTGATGTCTGGACGTTTAGAATATACATAATCAAGAATACGCTTTTTGTCCTCCACTATTAAATTGTAACTGTCTACAATATCTTCAATTATACCTTGTTTGTTGTTATACCTTGTGATGCAAGCATTCGCAAAAATACGAATTTTAAAGTCGTCCATCAGCATAACGCCGCCTCCATAAATTAATTTAAAAGGGGCCACAGGCCCCACCTTTATGCAGAAAATAATTCAACAAGCGCTAATTCGATATCAGCTATACGGGAAGCATTAGCCTTTGCTTCTTCCAGCTCTTTTTGCAAAAATCGGATCAATTCTTCTTGAGAAAGCGGTCTGTCTTCGAGTTCGTGCCAGGCTAGTCCTGTCAGCGGATTTACATACATAACCGCTTCTTTTCCTGAGGGAACCTCTTTTACTTCCTCATAATCAATTACAATACCCTCTTGCAGTTCCTCTTCCGTCAATAAGTCGGGACGGTAATCTATAAGCGATATTCGAGCTCTATCTTCACGTACGGATATATATTTAACAAATACTTTCATAGGTTCCACCTCGTTCTCATTTATGGTTGTTCAAATTTGATTCGTGTCACAATTCTGTATAAATAACCATTACCGTTACTATTGTTTAATACAAGAACCCCACCTAACGAGTCAGGAGTAATACTCGAATAGTTGGATGCGTTTGAGACAGTGTACCTAGCGCTCATTATATGAACAGCATCTTCCGAATAATGCTCCAAGGTGTTCTTTACAAAAGTGTAAAAACCTGCAACCGTACTAGCCCCACATTTTGATACTTCTGAAGTGCCTGTGTTGTAAGAATATTTTGAACCGTCCGGCCTGATATAACCGATGTACATTGGTTGATCGGACCAAGAGTTATTTTTATAAACGTATCCAATGGAGCCTTTTGCTGTCACCGCCCAATCCGTATTGTAATTGCCCAACTCATATTGGGTAACTACATTTAATCGAGCGTCCATCTTCCTAACATAGTACATATAAGGTGAACTATTAGATGAATAGTAATCATAATAGATGTGGCCCGTGGGACCGACCATCAATTTCCCCTCAAAAAATTCAACTCCAATACGAGGGACTGTCCGCACTAAATTCAAATTCAGATCAAAGTATGAAATACTCCCATAGCTGTCCACTCCATAAAAAGCATCGTTTGCTGCAGCAATTGCTATAAAGGATAGCCCGATCTCCTTTTTAAATATCAAGTTTAGTTCTAAATCGTATACAGCTGTTGAATAATTCCCAGAAGTACTATATACATAAATCCTTTCTTTAAAAATTGCTATTCCATTAGCGGATGATACAGGCACGCTCTTGATAAGTGACATGTCTGCAAGTTCAACCTTGTTTACATTGGAACCATTAATGCAATAAAGCTTGTCTTTATAAGTAGCAAAAGTATTTCTACCGGTATTACATGCCGTCCATTTACTCCATGAAACGGAATCCGAGGAAAATCCAACCGGCACTCCCTCCGCTCCACCCAGACCGGCAGGTTTCCATTCGCCTCCATTCCAATACTCGAGTTTCCCGCCATTTACTCGAACGGTTTCATTTGTTACGACTTGCCGCCATGGATACCAGGTCGTTACGCCGGCATTCGATTGCCCTCTTCGAACAAACACTTTGTCCGTATTGAAGTCATGAGCTGTCTGCTTCACCCAATTCGTATCATAGGTGTGTGAAATCACCTCATAGTAATACCATCCTGCACCAGGTGCGTTCGGGCAGCCTTCACCATTATAAAAACCGGTTTGTTTGATATTATTGAGGTCTGTTCCACTGATTACCGTTGTTTTCCGCGTTAATAGTTCATCGCCGTTCCATTTAGCCATTTGTCCTTGCTGGGTGATTAAATTAATACCGCCATCCGTGTATTCATTCACGATGTGAAAATTATGGATGCCTGCTCCCGGATATCCGACATACCCTTTTCTTCCTTTGGAAGCTCCTTCGGGATATAAGGCTTGGTAGACGTGACCCACCCCAAATAAAGATAGCGCGTCTCCATCACCCGTAAAATTCCCTTTAGAAAACTCGCTTCTGGCACTGCTGGATATAGCAGGAGCCAACGTTTTCCAAACAGGAGTAAACTCAGTCCCTGCAGTTGTGGCGATCCGTCCGGTGTCAAAATACTCGATATTTCCGTAATTCAGCCGCAGACCCGTGGCTCCGAGAGTGGCATGGGTATTGGAATAGCGGTGTTTTCCCCCTTGATCCACGTAACAGTTATTCCCCCATACGGTCTGCCCGCCGCTGCTGGCACTTAAATCGCCCCATGCGTTAACAGAGACTTGCTTGCCGGTCTGGTTAGTCGTATCGACGACAATCGGACCTTTGATCGTTCCGTCCGTTGCCTTCTCAATAAAAGCCGAAGAAGATTTTCCTTGGAGGAAATCGGCATCAAGCCCGCTGCCGGATCCGTCCACTTTTTTCAACTCGGTTAAAATTTCCTCGCCGCTTAGCGTTATGTCGATTGCCGCGATACGATCATCCGTATATTTTTTGGACCGGTCTTCGGCATCATGAAGATCGCCTTGAGTCGCATAAACGAGGGAACTGTCTATGGTTGCCGTCACATTCGCCGCATTGCCCACAACCACGATCGCGTCGATGGACTTCTCGATGATGTCCGCGCCGCCAACAGGCGGAATATATTCCGCATTACTACCTGCGTTGCCGTAGCAGTAAAGGATTTCTCCCTCGTCCGGGTCTTGTGCATAGATGCCGATTTCCCGGAAATAAAAGCCGGTTGTCACATCCTGGTTGGACAGAACGGCCCCGATGACCGCACGGCCATGGGTTTGAATTTTCAGCTTGGAAATCGCTAAAGATTTCTTCTCGCCGATCAGCTTTGTCAATGCCGGAATGGACTGCCCGCCGAGCTGCCCGTCCCCTACTCCCATCCGGGTATAGTTCAGCGTTACGCCTACTTGGGCTTTAGCTTGTAAATTACGCCCTTTGTTCGTCAATACAAATCCGCCAAAGGCTCCCATTATCCCACCTGCCTAATTGTCATTTTTTCGCCCATATGAAAAACGCCCCCGACATACAGAGGCATTTCTTCCGTCTGGGATAAAATCACACGCTCGAGCCGGGCGCTGAGCCGTTTAACGGACTCGACCGCCCGGTAAAATTCGCGCGCTCTTTCCTGCGTCACTTCCGGGTTGTTCGTGATGACGCGAAAACGGAAAGGCTGACCGCCATATTCGAACCATTCCTCGACTCTGCCTTCGCCGAAAAGCGCGGCGACCAGCTCTTCTACCGCGGAAGGCGTTCCTTTGCGTTTGTGCCAGCGGAAAGCGTTCCGGACGAGTTCACGCTTTTGCTCCAGAGGAAGCTCCGGCTCGTAGAAATCGACGTGAAACTGCCACGCCAGCTCATCCGCCTCTTCTTCGGTCAGTTTGTCCAGACGGTCGTAGAACGTCAAACGTCCGATTTCTTCGCTAAGCTGCCGCAGCTGACCGTCCAAGGAGAGAGCCGCCGCCCTAACGGTTTCGTCTCTCTTCAAATTCGGCGGCAAAATGTCCAGTAGACTTGCGTGTTTAAGCTCAATCATCGGCAAGCCCTCCGTAAACGATGTTCACCTTGCCGTCCTGAGCGACTTTAAGGGCGGAAAGCTCCGTATACGCCGGGCTGGCGACATTCACGCGGAGGGCTCCGGCCGCCATCACGCGGCCGATCAGTTCGGAGGGGTTAATATCCCGGCCGAGTCTGGATTTCTGCCAGAGCCGATACCCCTCGACCGCTCCCGTGACGGCCGCTTGAATCGCCGCCGAATCGGCGGCACGGCTGCGGCTGACCCAATAGGTCAAGCCGATGTCGTAGGTCACCGTTTCCGGAGCCCGCACGGTGACATGATCGGTGAGCGGCCTCACCCGCCGGTCGTTGACGGCCTCTTTTACCGCATCGAGAATGTCCGCGGTCGGCAGCTCGCCGCCGCTCAGCAGCGGCAGCACAACGACTTCGCCTTCGGCGGGAGACTCAACCCCTACATCCACGATGGCAGGATTCGCCGATTTCGCCCAATATTCGTACGCGCCTTCCGGGCCTGCCGTTGAAAACGACTCCGGAGCCGTACGGATCCGTTCGCGGTAAGCGTCGTCCGATTCCGTCTCGGAACCTCCCGAAGATTCCGTCGTATTCCGCACGCTGACGACAAACGGAATCGGGTCCACGAGGACGTTCAGAATCCCCGGCTCAAACCCGTTGCCTGCCGTCCCCGGTACCGCGCATTCCGCGGATACGGACGCCTTAAGCTGTCCCGGCACAATTTCGGCGACTTCAGTCGTCACGAAATAAAGGGCGCCGCCGCTGCCCTGAGGCCCGACCCGGGTTCCTTTCGGAATCACCGTGGCGGAATTGAGCGGCATGGACAGTGTGAACTCCACCGTCGTAACGGCCGCCGCCGCTTGAAGCCGCTTTGTTTCGGTCATCTCCCCCATATGATCGAGAAGGGTTCCCCTCGCATATCTAAGCAGATTTTGCCTCGCCGTCTGGTTGATCAGCACACGCTGATGCACGATCATATTCGCCAGCGACATCAAAAAAAGGCGTTCGGGGTCCGCCGGAAAAAGCTTGCGGCCCGTAATCGCCTCATGTACGGCCAGAATTTCCTGAATCGTTTCCGCCGCATCTTCCTCTATAAACTGAACAGCGCCTTCGTTCAAACTCATCACCCCTCTCTCAACCTGAAGCGGACGACAGGGACGAGCCTGCCTGCGCTTCCGCTCGTTTCATCTTCGTAAAAACCGATTTCTTCCACCAGAGCCCTGGGCTCCTGTTCCAGAATCGCAGTCATCACGCTGCCGCCCATTCGCGCTTTCGCAACGGGTAGGGGTTCGTCAAGATCCTGGAAAGGAATCCCCATCCTTCTGGCAAAAGGTGCCGACCCCGCAGGCAGACTGAGAATCGTCCGCAAGTTCTGGATGACTTCTTCCGCTTCGCTCTTAGGACCGAAATAAAATCCGTCCGGTTCCCGCATGTCTACGGTATAATCATTTCTCATACATATTCCTCCAAAGAAACGGAAGCCGACGCGAGTAAAATATTGCCCCGGTTATCGATTTTATCCCAGGATTGCTCCAGAGACGTGATGACCCAGAAGGCTACGCCCAGTCCTTTGCCGCCTATAGTGAGAGACATCGCTTTGCCCGAGCGCTCGGTCTCTACCAGCTTGTCCAGCTCCTTGCGCGGGTTAATCCCGTACCGGAGGTCGAACCGCATCGTAAATGAGATTGTATCGAGCCCCGGACCGATCCACTGCGTTCTGGCTTTTTTACCGAGAATCTCGTGCTTGGACCAGCGGCTGGAACTGCTTCTTTTAAAATCGTCGAAAGTCCGTATCGTGTCGGCAGTCGCAATAAACACAATATCGCCCAATGTGCCGATCATAGCGCCTCACCGCCTCTCGTTAATGTTCCCGTCACGATCAGATCGCCCTCGATTTTCACGCTGCCGGCGGGTTTAACATGGAGCACGCCCGACTGCCGGTCGTAATAAACGCTGCTGCCGTCTTCAAACCATACGCCGCGCTGCGACGGTAAACCGGGAGGTCTTCTACCCGCCGTAAAAAAAGTCCCCAGGCAGAAACCCGCCTGAAGACCGCTGCCCGCAAAGGCGCAGAGCACATTCTCGCCGACCGCCGGCAGGCTGTTTCCCCGGGCCCATCCTCCCACGGGAGAAACGACCGGCAGATCGGCCGTAACGTAATGATTCCGGTCCGGAAAAGTCACCCGGACGGTCCCCTCCGAAGCCTGGACGCTGGATACGATGCCGGCCCGGATTACAGGATTATCTGAAGCCATCTCACCACCCCAGTACTTTTCGGATTTCAATATCGGTCGTGTAGCCGCTGCTGCCCATTTTGTGGCTTGCACTCTCGATCAGGTATTTGCCGTCGAACCGGTTCCATCCCTGAAGAAGAATGGTAACCCCCGAGGCCATACGAACATCTCCGGATAAGGAGAGACTCGCTTTTCCCGCTTCTTTGTTCTTCTCGCGCAAACTCTTGGCCGCAAGACGCATAGCCGCCGCCTCGGAGTCCACCTGTTCGTTGATTTTCAGCACAGGACCTTCCGCCGGAGCGCCCGGAGGCACGTACAGGGCCTGATAAGTTTTGTTTTTCACCGAGTCCGAATAGGTGACCTCACAAGCCCGGTAAGCGGTATAAGCGGTGCTCCAGCCGAACTTGTGACTCGCAACGGCGTCTTCTCCGCGGACGAGGGTCAGCGCCGGATCTTTTTTCTCATACTCCGCCTCATCAAATAAGACGAGCTGGCCTTCGGACACTTTTACCGCAATTCCCTCTTTCATGGCCTGCTCGTTCAAAAAACCCAAATCGGACTGATCGGTCTGTTCCAGTCTCTCATAGGAAGGATTGACGTCAGCCGAATAAAACAGCGTCAGTCCGGCTGCTCTTGCCACATCGCCGGCCAGTGTGCGAAGGGTGACATTTTCCCACGCTTTCGTGCGCTTCTCCTGACGGATCCCGGAATCGACGGGCAGCGAAACCGCCTTAATGCTTACGGTGTCCGGCGGACCTCCGAAATCGAAGGAATCCACTTCAAACGTTCCGCAGGGCAGCTTCTGCTCTTCCTCCGGATAGCTCCAGCCGAAGGTCCTGATTTCGGCCTTGATCGTATCACCTGCTGACGGCGACCAGGGTCCCTGCCAATTTTGCAGCCGGTCCTCAAGGGAAAGCTGAAGATCGTCGAGCGATCCCGGCGCCGCATCGTTGTACGTAAAATCCACAAGGAAATCCGCCAGGGATTGGGTGATGTCTTTGCCGTTATATTCAACGGCCAGTTCTACCCTTCTTGCGTCCAACGTGTCATTCATAGGGGGTCCCTCCTTTTCCAAGGCGGGAGCGTATCCGACGATTGAGCCGGTCTAGGCGGAATCTCAAGAAAGATCCCGGCGGGAAAAACGACGATTGCCGCATGTACTTCGTTGGAATTCAGGAGGAGCGGCATAAACCGCTCGCTCCCGTAAAACTGATAAGAGAGCCCATCCCAGGTATCTCCTTGAATCGTGGTGTAAATCATACAAAGCTCACCCGCGCTTTTTGACGTAAATAGGTGTTGAATTCTCTTTCAAAATCCCGTCTCGTTCTCTGCTCCATCTGCTGGACAGCGGCCTGATCGGCATTTCCGTAGAAGTTATAGGACGGGTTAAAAACAAAGGCCCCGCTTCCGGACGCGCCTCCGGCTGGCGAAACGCCCAGCATCCGGCCTGCGGCCGCAAACAATCCGCGGCTGCGGTCCGAATTGTTGATCGGAATAATAACCTCGCGGTCTCCTCCTTCGCCGATCCAGGCGATCGTCGGGCTGCTTACCACGCCGCCTTTTGCAAATCCACCTATGGGGGTTATAGGCGTAATATTGGCACTGTATGTCTTGCCAGCCGCCCACGGAGACCATTCCGGAATTTCAATTTTGATATTGTTAATAGCTCTGATAACTTCGTTTATCATGCCAATAACCCCATTGATCGGAATGGAAATCGCATTCCCAATGGTGGAGAAAATCCCTTTTACCATATCCATAAGTCCCTGCCAGGCGGCCGACCAGTTACCCGCGAATACATTCGTGATAAAATCAGTGGCTCCGGTCAAGGTTTGAATCACGCTGTTCACGATGGAGCCGAAACTGTTCATTACGGTGCTGACTCCGCCTTGGATCATCGTGAACACGAATTGCACGGCACTGAAGATACTGTCCAACACCGGCTTAATAATGGTGAACAACGTACTGAAAGCCTGAATAATCGCGTTGCCCAACCCGTAAATAGCCGGCAGCATATCCGACACGGCTTTAGTCAGGACAGGGAATACCTGGACGCTCAAAAATGTGAAGATTTGAGAGATAATCGGCCATATTTTGCCCATTAAATAAGCTCCTACGGGTAAAAGAGCCGCCATTGCGGAAGTAAACAGGGTGTAAAAAACGGCACCGACCTTCATGATAACCGGCAGGATCTGCTGCACAATGCTTCCGATGGAAAGAAAAATACTCTGAATATGAGGAATAAAGCTTTGCCATGTGCCGATAAACAGATCTTTCATGCCGGATACCTTATCAAAAACAGAGGCAATGCTCTGCACAATCATCACAGCATCACTGTCCCTGAGTCCGAGCATTTTGGCGTAATCGAACGCTACACCCATCATTTTACCGTCAAAACCGTTCTGGAACAGGTAGGCTACATTGTCTGCCACGCCCGTAATAACAGGACCCACCGTGGAAGCAATACTGCCGAATACGTTCTTGACGATAGGGCCCACTTTCATGATGACCTCGCTGAGCTTCTCCAGTAGCGGAATCGCCATGTCTGCAAGGGGGAACAGGAAATCGGCGGTCAGTTGTCTCCCCAGTCCCTTGAACGCATCGCCGATGGTGTTATATTTGACCGAAGCCATTTCATTCATGGTGTCCTTCGTCATGTCGAACTCGCTGCGCGTGCTGCCCATGGCCGTCAGCACATCGTCGCCGAGATCCTTGAACGATTCCCCGAACAATTGGACACCGAGCTTGCTTTTCAATATAGGGTCCTGTACGTTCCCCAGAGCTTGAGCCACTTGTTTAAAAGCGACTTGCGCTTCAGGTCCACCTGCCGCAAAGGTTTTGACCATTTGCCCGGCATTGAGGCCAAGCGCCGCAAAAGCGTTCCTGCTTTCTTCTCCGCCTTCTTTTGATTTCTCGCTGAACGCTTTGACAGAATCCCCGATAGCCCCCAAATCAAGAGAACCTGATTTCAAGCCCGCACCGAACGTATCAAACATCTGGCTGGCGGAAAAGCCGATCTCTTTAAAAGAAGAACCGTACTTGTCGGCCGATTCCAGCAGTTCATCCGTTCCCAGCCCCTTTTGGGAGCCCTGAGCGAACAAGTTATAGGCTTCCTTACCGGAAATGCCGAATTCCTTCATGACGGATTTTGCCGATTTGGCGGAGTCTTTAACATCGGTCTCAAACACGTCGCTGAAAATCATCGCGTTGCGTGTCGTTTCTTCAAGCGCCGTACCCTGCTCGCCGGTCAGTTTTTTAACCTCCGTCAAGGTACCGACCACATCGCCCCAGCCTTCGCCCAAGTTTTGCTTGTATAAAGACGTTGCCGAACTTTTGATTTGAGCCATTTCCGCTTCTCCGGCACCTGTAGACGCTTGAGCCTGATTTAAAGCCGACTTGTATTCATCAATCTTCCCCACCACGTTTACCACGACGTCAGCAACCTGTCCGAATACGTTAAACCCTTTTTTGAATGCTTCCAGCGCTTTCTGTGCGCCCCCGATTGCCTGCTCGGTCTGTGCCACATCCTGGCGGATGGGCTCGGTTAGATTAGCCGGCACCTCAACCTGGTTCACACTGCTGAGTTCATCTTTTAAAGACATGATAAGTCCGATCGTCGTTAAAATATCCCCAAATTCGAATTCGAATTTGCCGAATTTTAAAGCCGGTTTTGAGGCCGATTTTTCAGCGGAACCCGCAGCGGAAGAGCTGCCGGAATCCGTAGTCGCCACGGCGGTCGAAGCAGCACCTGAACTTCCGCCCGATGAAGAACCGGAACTACCCGACGAACCCGACGTTTTTTTAGGTTTGGCCGCCTTCTTTGCGGATTTTTTTTTAGCCATCTAGTCTCACCCCCTTTTTGCCAAAACTTCTTGGATCGGCTCCGTCCATTCCAGCAGCTCGGCTACCGGCAGACTTAGCCAGTAAGGAATGGGCGTCTTGGTGGCAACCGAGAAGGAGGCCACCAGCTTGCGCAGGGTGTGTCCCCCTTCTTTGCCCATTCCTAGCCCAGCAAAAAATTTTGTGCCCTAACAATAATTTTGGAGAAATCCTTGCCGGGAAGCGCCTTAATCAGATCCACCGGGACTTTGGCCGCTCGGGCGGCTACCAAAGCCTGATACGCCTGGGAAATTTGCTTCACCGGCACGACTTCGTTTCCAGAGGACATCGTGTTCATTTGTCCCTCGCAGGAGAGCAGATCTCCGCCCGTCAAGCTGTCGAAATCGAGCAGCAGCTCGGTATATTCGGTTCCCTCAAAAGTAAACGGCCGACTGAGCTTGTAGACACGCTCATCGACCGTTTCGTTTTGACCTGCCTCTACGGATGGATTTTTGGTTTTATTTTCAGACATGTGGATCATTTCTCCCTTCGGATATCAGTTGAATTTGAATTAAAGTGCGAGATCCGCACGGACGGATGCGAGCTGGTCTTTGCCGTTTACGACAAAAATGTAGTTGAATTTGTCCACTTCCAGCATAACTTTGCCGCCTACGGACACTTTCAGGTAAACGACTTCGAATTCAGTGGAACCTTCCATAGCCGCACCGACTTCGAGACTGCCGAGCGTACCGGTTTTCGGGAAAGCCCGGACCGTAATCTTGGCGCCTTCGGTCGCGTAAATACCGGTCGCCGTATTATAGGACTGCTGGGAAGCGCGGAAATCGAGCGCATGCGCTTCGGGAGCGAGAAGCTCCAGAGCGGCCGGGTCCATCGTGTTCCAGGTTAGCGAACAGGTCATCGGACCGAATTGGCCGATCGTCGGGCTCTCGACTTCACCCGCGATACCCGCTCCTTTTACGGATTCGGAAAGATACTCGAGGCTGGGCAGTTCAACGGTCGCTACCCCCAGAAACTGACTGCCGTTCTTATATACCGTATACCCTACAACTTTATCGCGTACTTGTTTAGCCATTGTGAAATTCCTCCTTAGGATTGGATGGCGCCGAGATACTGCGCATCATATTCGATTTTGAACTGGATTTCCTGAGCCGGGCTCGGCGGTGTAACGAAAATATGGAATTTCAGCTTGCCGTTCATCAGATCGGCTGCGGGATTCTCTTCTTTGATAAATTCCACGCGGCCTCCGAGGATATAACCGCTCGCCTGAAGACCGTTCATCCAGATATTCAGGGAATCCGTCACGGATTCAACGAGACGTTTGTTGGCAGGGTCATCGACATGCTTCCAGTACGTCAGGATGACCGAGTTCTGGATCCAGTCGAACATGCGGCGGACCGGAATAAACGCATTCTGAGGGTCCGTAATTTCCGGGAAAGCGGCCGTGCGGTTGCCCCAAGTCTTCCAGCCTCCGACAAAGTTCAGCGCGGTGAAGATGCCTTGATTGTTCAAATATTCGGCTTCGTCCGGTCCCAGCGGAAGCTCGGTGCCGTTGTCTAGTACCGTTCCGTCAGCTTGGAGCAGTTTATTGGACGGCGATCGGTGCGGCACGCCGTCGCTCTCCAGATCGGTCCGGCACATCACGCCGGCCAGGTGCGTGGAGAAGCGGTACGTACGGCCTTCCTTGGTCACGTTCGGATAAGCGGCGATTTGACGCTCGCTGTTATACCCGTTTTCTTTCTTGAAAACGGCAAGGTCCGTGAAAGGACGGTCGGCAGGCAGATCAGTCAGCGCCATCGCTTTGAAATGACCGTTGATGCTTTCCGCTTTAGCGGCCAGAACGGATGCGACTTGCGGGTCGTGAGAGAAGCCGGGAGCGAGAACAAGCGTCGGAACGAGCTGAAAGCGCGGGAACACCTGCTTGATCAGGTCCAGCCCGGTCACTTCGCCCGTTGCGGCATCGGTTCCGCCGATAAGATCGGCCGCCGTCACTTTGGAGCGGTCCAGCTTGTCGTAGCCGACTTTAAGCGCGGTTGCCGCCGGGCTGATCGCGCCGCCTTTCACAACGGAAAGCAGCAGACGGCCGTTTTTATCAAAAGCGAGCGTGTAATCTTTCTCTTTGATGTAAGTCGTCGTACCGTCCGCGGATTGGACCGTTACGCTGGAAGGCAAAATACCCTCTGCGCTCAGGACGGCCATTCCCGCTGTCACAACCGCTTCGGACGGAGCGGCGGACGTTTTATGCTCGGCCGGATCGAGAACGTTGATCAGCACAACCGGCGCCTGCTTGTACAAACGGAAATGCGAGTACATGAATTCACTCAGCGTGTAAGCTTCCCAGTCTTCCGAGTAGCCGAAAGCATCCACAGCCTCATCCCAGCTTTTGCAAAGGACCGGCGTATTCACCGGCGCTGCGGCCAGTTTCGAAAGATGAACGGGCGCCGTACCGAATACGACCGGAATGGTCGCCTGCGGAGAGACCGGGGTCATGACCGAGAAAGGCACCTCGCTTGTATAAATACCGTGACGTTCTGACATAGTTAATAATCTCCCTTCGAATGTAGACAAATTGGTTTAGATGGAATTCTTACTCACTAATCTTTAAAAACCTGAAGCTGCGTCTCTCCTGAGTTTCTACGAGCTAATCGTAGATCAGGTCTTCGCGGACCGGCGCCGGCACGTTCCATTCGGTGACCATTTCGGCCGTCCACTGCGGGTAAGCCTGCGTATTGGCAAGCTTCCATTTCAACGGACGCTGTAGCTCGAACATCCCGCCGATGACTTCCTTCTTAAGAACGGCCTGTCGTACTTTCTCGATCAGATTCAGCACGTCCGCATAACCGAACGGGTCTGTCGAGGAGGTTCCGAAATGAAGCCGGACCTTAACGGAGCCTTCTTCATTCCCGTCCTCGCCTTCCAACGCCCTGAGCAGTACAAAAGGAAACAAGCCCTCCGGCAGCAGTTCCGCAGGTTCGTCCGGCTTCGCCGGCGGAAACTTTTCGGCTCCGGGAAGCCAGCCGACATGGACGGTTACGGGCCGTTCGCCCGTCCCGGTGTCCCGCACCGATTGTTCCACAAAGCTCTTAAGCGTCTGAAGCAGCATGTTCGTGCTCACCGGACTTCACCTCCACGGATGCGGCTCCGGACGTATTCCGGCCAAAGCCGCTGCCTCCATTTATCGCGGTGCGTTATCGTATTCACCGCCTCCTTTCTATCGTTAAAAATCCTTCATCCCCGGCTGGCGGTTACGGAAGGATCTTCGGTTCAGGCAATCGGGAGAGCTTTCGGATGATCCGGCGAAACAAAAAAGCAGCCCGGCTTTAAAAGCCGCTGGCTGCTGATTGAAATGGTTTCCGGTGTTCGTGTCTCTCTCTCGATTTCCTATGTTATAAATATACCTGACCCTGAAGCAACTAACACATGATTTTCCCATAAAAAACAAACAACAAAAACATAGCTTTTTTAAAGTAATTTTATCGGGCAAAGGCGCAGCCCTCTCCGCTGTGCATCGGGCACTCCAGCCACCGCAAGCTGCGCGGCCTTCCCGCAATCAATCATGCCCGGTCAGGATCGGCCGCCCAGCCGAAACTCTCGAACCAAAGGCCCTCCCGCCGGTTCAAAAGCGCTTCGCGTACATAGGGCACCATCTCGGCGGGAAGACTCTTTTCCGGAAACCAGCGGAGCTCTTCGCATTTATGGGGTTCCATGTTGCCGATTTCTCCCTGCCAGCTGTGCGCCCTCAGGAAAAAGTCGATCCACTCGGAATTCGTGTTTTTGCGGTGCATAATGCCGGTGATCTCCAGATCCTCGGGCCGGATGTCAATTCCCGCCTCTTCCTTCGCTTCCCGCACGGCGGCGGCTTTCACTTCTTCTCCGCCGTCGATTCTTCCGGCTACGACACTCCACTGGCCGTCCGCGAACCCCGTATTTTTTCTCTTTAATAGAAGCGTTTCTCCATTGCGGGACAGAAAAACATGAACGGAACCGTAAAATATAGGTGTTCTCATTTTTTTAACCTCCATGCTATTGAACATTAAGCAAAACTTTTCTGAAACATATTTCGTTTCATATTATGAAAAACCGTTTAGTAGTAAGTGGAGCTTTGCAGATTGACCTGCAAGCTCCCGATTTTTGACTTTAAATTTATGAAAACAAACGCTTTTCCCCTTAAATTTCAAACATTCTGTGGCGGAGGTTGATCGTTTCCAAAAAAAATTTGAAAAATCTATCGTTTTTTTAAGTTTCCTTTAATATTCGTAATCTATACTATTTTCAAAGATTGATCTATCTTACAGGAGGTAGAAATCACATGAAAACCATAATCGTATTTAACAATCAAAAAATACCCGTCTTTTATACAGAAGCGAGCAAAAAAGCGTTAAGCTTACTGAAAATTGCCCTTGAAGCGAAGTGGAACAACGGAAAACGCGCTGTAAAGACTTGTCTGGAGAACCTTATCTCCATCGAAATCGAGGGAACGGAAGCGATTCTGCATTCCCGCCGCGAAAGCGATACGCTGGCTTTGTCTCTCTATTAAAACGCAGTAACCGCTATTGCGCCGCAAACAATTGATCAGGCCTCTTACATACGGCCCCGCGAAAAAGATCCCTTCCGGGATCTTTTTTGTATGTATCGCGGTAATTTTCGCGGCTTACCGTTTTTCGTTAACCGCTTCATTGCGGAGCGCCTGTTCGAAATCGGCGATGGTTTTTTTAAGCATCGGCCCTTTATGGCCCGAAAGCATCCGTTTGTTTTCCTTCTTCAACACCGCCAAAATAAGCTCCTTCTGATCCCGGCTGAGCAGCATGATCCCAACCTCCCTTTCCCCGGCAAATCTTCTGCACGTCATCCTGTAAGGCCGGCTGCCTTTCCTTCCCTTTTACGGGAGTCTCCCTATTTTATCATGTTCGCCGCTTACCGGGATAGACCCGGAAACTTTGCAAGCCTCCTGTCATATTTTCCGCGCTAGTTTGATATAGATACAATATCACGGATGACAAGCTAAGAGAGCTGAGCCGAGCATGATACCTTTCCTAAGGAGGCAGTGTGAAATGAACGAACTGACCCTGACGGTCCGACCCAAAATCCAAAGGTTCCTGAACGGAACGAAGCGGCTATTTATCGACGGGGAATTCGTCGATTCTGTTTACGGACGCACGTTCACGACCCCGAACCCGGCAACGGGCGACATTTTGGCGGTCGTAAGCGAGGCGACCGAAGAAGATATCGATCTGGCGGTAAAAGCCGCCAGACGCGCTTTCGACGAAGGCCCCTGGTCCTCCGTCAGCGCCGCGGAACGGAGCCGGCTCATTTACCGGCTGGCCGATCTCGTCGAAGACAACCTGGAAGAGCTCGCCCAGCTTGAGACGCTCGACAATGGCAAGCCGATCGCGGAAACGCGCGCCGCCGATCTGCCGCTGGCCGTCGAGCACCTCCGCTACTTCGCCGGCTGGTCCACGAAAATCGTCGGCCAGACCATCCCCGTCAGCGGCGGGTATTTCAACTACACGCGTCATGAGCCGGTCGGAGTGGTCGGGCAAATTATCCCGTGGAACTTCCCCCTGCTCATGGCGATGTGGAAGCTCGGCGCCGCGCTCGCTTCAGGCTGCACCGTCGTGCTCAAGCCGGCGGAACAGACGCCGCTCTCGGCGCTCTACCTCGCCGGCCTGATCCAGGAAGCGGGCTTCCCGCCGGGGGTGGTCAATATCGTGCCGGGCTACGGGGAGACGGCGGGACAGGCGCTCGTGGGCCATCCGCAGGTCGACAAGATCGCCTTCACCGGCTCCACGGAAGTCGGCCGCTCCATCATGCGGCAGGCTGCGGACCGCTTGAAGCGGGTGACGCTGGAGCTGGGTGGGAAATCCCCGAACATTATTCTTCCCGATGCCGATTTGTCCAGGGCCATTCCGGGGGCGCTTTCGGGAATCATGTTCAATCAGGGGCAGGTCTGCTGCGCGGGCTCACGCCTGTTCATCCAGAAGAAAATGTTCGACAACGTCGTCGCCGACCTCGTGCTGTATTCCCGCAAGCTTAAGCAGGGTGCGGGTCTGAGCCCCGACACCCAAATCGGGCCGCTCGTATCCGAAGAGCAGCAGAACCGGGTGCTCGGCTACATCGAGCGCGGTCTGGAGGAAGGCGCCGAACTGCTGACGGGAGGAACGAACCCGTTCGAGGAAGGCTATTTCGTGGCGCCGACCGTTTTTGCCGGTGTCCAGGACAGCATGACCATCGCCAAGGAGGAAATATTCGGCCCCGTCGTGACGGCTCTGCCTTTCGAGGATCTGGACGATGTGATCGCCCGGGCCAACGATACGGATTACGGACTGGCTGCCGGGCTGTGGACCGAAAACGTCAAAAACGCCCACTATATCGCCGGCAAGCTTCGCGCCGGTACCGTCTGGGTCAACTGCTATAACGTTTTCGACGCGGCTTCCCCGTTCGGCGGTTACAAGCAGTCCGGCCTCGGACGTGAAATGGGGTCTTACGCGCTGAACAATTACTGTGAAGTCAAAAGCGTCTGGATCAATCTGAACTGAACCTGATTTTACGACGCGGCCGGCATCAGGCTCTGTCCCTTTGGGACAGAGTTTTTTCATGCACAAAATAAACCGGGATAATAATCGATATTTCCGATTGATCTCATCAAAACTTTCGGATTTTCCGATACCGATTTTGATTGTAAACTTGAACAAACGACTTACAACAAATGGAGGTATTCCCATGAAAGAAATCGCCGCAAGGATTCATAACAGGACTTATGAGATCGCATCGCTATTGGAGACGGCGGAGGAGTCGCTGCTCACCAGACGTCCGGGACCGGATAAATGGTCCGTTAACGAAATTCTCGGACATCTCTGCGATTCGGCTCTCAATAATCTGCCCCGGTTTATCGTAAGCCGGTATGCCGCTCAGCCTGCCGTGTTCCAGCCTTATCAACAAAATTTCTGGGTAACCGCGCAGAATTACCGGGATACGCCTTCGGATGAAATTATTACCTTGTGGGGAAGCCTGAACCGCCAGGCTGCGCGGGCTATCGTGTCCGTTACTCCGGAGCAAGAGAATCTGCTCTGCAAAATCGGAGAGAACGAGCCCGTTACACTCCGCTGGCTTATCGAGGATTACGAAGCACATCTGGAACATCACTTGGGCCAGATTATCCGGTTGAAAGAGCAGCTCGAAGGAGAAATTTAACAAACGGCCGCTCCGGAAATATCCCGTAAGCTTTTATACCCCGTGAGCGTGAGGCTCCCGGCGAGCGGTATTTCCCGGCGTGAAGGAGCCGGTCGGCCACAACCCGAGTAATCATCTCCGGCACCAAAAACGAGAAGCCTGTTGATTAAATCAACAGGTTTTTTTCCGTACCCCGATGAACCTGTGCCTGCCTGCGGCGCTGCAATTTCCAGCGGCCCCGGAACGTCCGGCGGGCCAAATTTGCTGAACCCCCCTAGCGTTCCTCCTTGTTTTCTCCTCTTTTATGCGGCTTCACGAGCTGCAATATATGCTGCATTGGCTCGCATCCGGTCGCATCTTTCTTAAGTGTTGCCTGCTCCCTTATCCGCATTTTATAATGAAAGCCTGATAATAAAAAATACATTTTATTACTAATCACTCATTCCTTGAAGTATATAAGAGGAGGATCTATGGAAATTTTGCAGCTCCAGTATTTCCGTACCGTGGCCAGGCTGCAGCACATGACCAAAGCCGCCGAGGAGCTTCATATCGCCCAGCCGGCACTCAGCAAAACGATTGCCCGTCTTGAGAACGATTTGGGCGTTCCTTTGTTTGACCGCCAAGGACGGAAAATCGCACTCAATGCGTTCGGGAGAGCCTTCCTGAAAAAAGCGGAGGTCGCCCTCAGCGCGCTGGAAGAAGGCCGCAAAGAAGTCGCGGATATGGCCGGCATGGAGCAGGGCAGCATCTCCATCGCTTCGCCGGTCCTTAACCGGCTGTCGGGTCCCTTGGGCGAATTCCTCGCCCGGTATCCCGATATCCGGCTGCGGCTTACGCAGGTGCCGACGGAGGATTTGGCCGGTATGCTCGAAAACGGGGAAGCGGATTTCTGCTTCACCGCTTATCCGGTCGCCCGGCCCGGAATCGTCGAGGAGCCTGTTCTCAGCGAAGAGGTTTTTCTGGCCGTACCGCCCGGACACCGGTTCGCGGACCGCACGGGCATCTCTTTGCGCGAAGCGGCCGGGGAGCCTTTTATCGGGTACAAAAAAGAGCACGTCTTTCGTCAAAGAGACGACGCGCTGTTCCGGCAGGCGGGCATGACGCCCGATTTTGTCTGCGAAGTAAACGAACCGTCGGCCAAAGCCGCGCTCGTCCGTGCGGGACTCGGCGTCGCGTTCGTCGGAGCCTGCAACCGCAGTGAAGAGCCGCCGACGGCGCTGATGGTCCGGATTCCGATCTCGGAACCGGCCTGTTCGAGCTCTTACCTGCTGGCCTGGCACGAGAAACGCTATTTATCCAAAGCCGCTCAAGCATTCCGCGATTTCATCCGTCACTATTTTTCGTCCGGTATGGATACGGAGACTTGAAACGGCGAGAATCCGGTAACGTTACTACAACCCGCCGTTCCTCCGCATTTTGTTAAGAGAGATGCAGATCCGTATGTGTCCGTTCGCCTTCACGCGATTTGAGAATCGTGAGACTTCCTTCGGCCGATACTTTGGGAAGAAAGCCGCCATACTAACACAATAACGGTAGCTTCCTTGGGGGTTTCTGGTTATAATGATTCAAGCGAAACGGATACGGATGTAAATACCTGGCGTTTCGAGGGTGGGCCGAGGGATACTTCAGAAAGAAGGATGAATGTTGGTACGTTTTCTCGATCGCCGGTTCGGGCTTGAGGCCCACGGAACGACTGTGCGCCGCGAGCTCTTGGCCGGATTGGTGTCTTTCGTGACCAGCGTCTATATTATTATTGTCAATTCCGCGATTCTTGCGGATGCCGGTATCCCCGTTCAGGCGGGGATGATCGCCACCATCGCCACTTCGTTCGTCGGCTGCTGGCTGACCGGCTGGTGGAGCAACACGCCGCTCGTTGTCGTCCCGGGCATGGGAATCAACGCCCTATTCACGTACACCGTCGTGCATACGATGGGACTGTCTTGGCAGGAAGCGCTTGCGGCCGTCTTCGTCTCGGGGCTTCTCTTCTGTCTGGTCGCCTTTACGGGGCTGGCCGGACGGATCTCGCAATCGGTTCCGCACACGCTGAAAGAAGCTATCGGGGTCGGTATCGGACTGTTCCTGACGTTTATAGGCCTGCAAAAAAGCGGAATCGTCGTGCCGAGCGCCTCGACGTATATCGCGCTGGGCAATCTCGGCAGTCCCGAAGCGGTCGTCACCCTGCTTACGCTCGCACTCATGACCGTGCTGTACGTCCGCGGCGTGAACGGCAGCTTCCTCATCGCCATCGTGTTCGGAACCGCCGTCGCCTGGCTGCTCGGCCTCGTAAACCCGGCTGCCGGCGGACCCGGGTTCGGACTGCGCGATGCCGCCGCCGTGTTCGGCGCGCTATCGTTCGGAAGCCTCTGGACGGTGCCGTTCTGGATCGCGGCCTTCTCGATGGCGATGGTCATCGTCTTCGAGAATCTGGGCCTGATCCACAGCCAGACGGCCAGCTTCGGGCGCCCGGACACCTACCGGCGCGCCTTCCAGGCCGCGGCCTTGTCGAACGCGGCCGCCGGATTGCTCGGCTCGAGTCCGACCGTATCCGCGGTCGAAGGCTCCGCGGGCATCGCTTCCGGCGGGCGCACGGGGCTGACCGCCCTGTTCACGGGCGTGCTGTTTCTCGGCTCCTACTTTGCGGTGCCGCTGCTGCAGGCCATTCCGGACAGCGCGATCGCTCCGGTGCTGATTATCCTCGGCTCGCTTATGCTCGGCAGCATCAAAGCGATTCCTTTCGAGGATTTCAGCGAAGCGTTTCCCGCGTTTCTCGTGATCGCGCTGATCCCGCTCACTTACAGCATCGTCGACGGGATCGCTTTCGGCTTTATCGCTTACCCGGTCGTAAAACTTGGGGCGGGCAAAGGCCGCCAGGTTTCCGTCACCCTGTACGTCATTGCTCTTCTCTTTCTCCTGTACGAAGTTTTGCAGGTCATGAGCAAATAACGGAAGCTTTGGAGCAATCGGGTTTAGCCGGCTTCCGCGGCGCTCTTTTTCCGGCATAAAAAAACGCCTGTCCGCGCTTCCTTCTCGGAAGACGGGCAGGCGAATTTTTTGACTCGAAGCCGCACGGTCACGAGCTCCATCCCGAAGCCATGACGATAAACGTAACTAGGGCCGCCAGACCGACTACGAGGTAGACGGCTCCCTGGACTTTCTTTTTCTGAAAAAACCGCATGATGCTCATGCTGACCATCGACCCGATAAAAAGGATCAGCAGCAGGCTCGTTACGAACATGCCGGTTGTTAACGCGTCCAAAGAAGTTGTTGCCACGACGTTTTCCACCTCGATAAGATTGGTTTTCCGGTATCCTGTAAAGATCCTTTCTCGATTATAACCGGAAACAGGGCGAAAACGGTACATTCTTTCTACATTTCTATGAACAAAAAAGAAAGGCGGGGGTCCGGATGATTCTGCATAAAGGCGAAGTGCTGTTCCGGCAGGGGGAACAAGGACCCTTATTCCGCATCCGGAGCGGTCTGTTTAAAGTCGTGCGCCTTCAGGAGAACGGGGAACAGTTTCTGTTCAACATTCTGAACCCCGGGGAGTCTGATCCCCCACCATTCCCTGCTCACGCCCAAAGAATACCATGGGACCGCGATTGCCCTAATCACAAGCGAAGTCGAGGTCATTCCGGCCGCGCAGTGGTACGCGGAGCTTCAGGAGAACCCCCTGCGCTACCGGGACGCCGCTCTTGTGCTGCAAGACAAGCTGAGAGCGATGCAGCAGCGCATCGACCAGCTTACCGCGCTCACTCCCGCCCGCAAAATCGAGCTGCTCGGGCAGTGGTTCGCGCGGTATGTCGGGGACATTCCGCTTGGCGACGTGCTAACCCAGGAAGAGATCGGTCAGCTTGTCGGTCTGCGGCGCGAAACGGTCAACCGGCTTCTGCGGAAGGGACGCTGAGCGCCAAAAAAACGGGTCCGCCATGGAGGCGGACCCGTTTTCTTTTACAGGTTAAGGGACGGTCCGAAAAATTCATAATGGAGAGATTCCGCCGGAACGCCCAGCTTCCGCAAGTACCCGATCATATCGCGCATAAACGATACGGGGCCGCAAATATAATAGTCGGCCTCCGCTCCTGCTTCCGCCGTAATTTCCTTCAGCTTCTCCGCCGTCAGCCGTCCTTCCGAATGGAAAGCGCCTTCCGATCTGTCTTCGTCCGCCGGCCGCGTATAACAGATATGCGTGCGCAGACCGTTTTCCGCCGCCCCGGTTATCCCCTCGTCCCGGAGCATATCCTTCATGGCGTGCAGTTTGCCGCAGGCCGCCGTGTGGATGAACGTAACGGACCGCGCCGGCTGCTCGGCCCGGATCGTTCTGAGCATGCTCGTCAGCGGAGTCAAGCCGACTCCCGCGGACAAGAGAACGACCGGCGTATCCGCGGAACGGTCCAGCGTGAATGCCCCGGCGGGTGCCGAGAGCAGCAGCGCGTCCCCCTCCTGCACGGCTTCGTGCAGATAAGTCGACGCGATTCCAGGCTCGCGGGTATCCGTACCCGTTTCCTTCTTCACCGAGATCCGGTAATACGGCTGTCCGGGGCGGTCCGACAAGCTGTACTGCCGGTTCACGAGATGTTCGCGCCCGGGGATCTTCATCTGCACGGTCACATACTGCCCCGGCTCGAAAGACGCCAGGGGTCCCCCGTCCTCCGGAACGAGATAGAACGACGTGATGTTTCCGCTTTCCGCCCTTTTTCCGCTTACCGTAAACTTGCGGAATCCCGCCCAGCCTCCCGGCTGATGTTTCGCCTCATCCGTCATCTCCGTCTCTACGCCGATAAAAGCGCCCGCGATCACGGAGTAAGCCTCTTCCCAGGCACCGAGAATTTCCGGCGTCGCCGCGTCGCCCAGCACCTCGGAGATAGCGGCAAGCAGATTCTCCCCGACGATCGGATATTGGTCCGGCGTCACACCCAGACTTACGTGCTTATGGGCGATTACCTTAACGGCCGGCATAATCTCATGAAGCCGGTCGATATGAACGGCGGCCGCATAAACCGCATTGGCCAGAGCCGTCTGCTGCCGCCCCTGCTTCTGGTTGCCGTGGTTGAACAAATTCAGCAGCTCCGGGTGGCTTTTGAACAGCTTTTCATAAAACCGGGTCGTAATGGCTTTGCCGTGCACTTCGAGCACCGGTACGGTGGATTTGATAATAGCTATCGTTTCGGGTTTCAACATAAGTAATCTCCCCTTCGTCTTCGTTCTTGTTTACAGTATAAAAAATCACACCCCTTTCTCCGGTGATTACGATCACACCGCTTATTGCAGCTTTGTGAACACTCTAGCAGCTCTTTCTTCGGCTTTTTTCGTCATAGAGTCGGTTTTCCCTTCATAGGATGAAGTATCATCTGCAAGGAGGATCTCTTTAACTCATGAACAAAAAGCACATCGCCGCACTGGCCGCACTCGCCTTTACAGCCGCCTTGCTCGTGATTTTGACCGGCTCTCTGACAGGGCGGAAAACGCTTCTTGCCCAATCGCACGGCGCCGCTTCGGGAGCCCCGGCCGCTTCGGTTGCACAGGCGGCAAATCAGGCGTTATCCGCCCCCCGGCAGCTCCGTGCCGTCTGGATCGCCACGGCCTGGAACATCGACTGGCCGTCGAGCCAGGGACTGTCCGCCGCCAAACAGCAGCAGGAGTTCACCGCCATGCTGGACGAAGCCAAAAATGTGGGCATGAACGCCGTTATCGTACAGGTCAAGCCCAACGCCGATTCTCTCTATCCATCGGAATACGGCCCCTGGTCCGATGTCCTGACGGGCAGGCAGGGCCAGTCTCCGGGGTATGACCCGCTCGCCTTTATGGTCGAAGAAGCGCACAAGCGCAACCTGGAATTCCACGCCTGGTTCAACCCGTACCGCATCGGCAAAACCAAAGACACCGCGAAGCTCGCCGCCGATCATCCGGCTCTGAAGCACCCCGACTGGGTAGCGTCTTATGCGGGCACCCGGTATTATAATCCCGGCATACCGGAGGTCAGGGATTTTGTCGCCGCCGGCATTGCCGAGGTCGTCCGGAAGTACGATATTGACGCCGTTCATCTCGACGATTATTTTTATCCGTATCCCGAGAAAGGCAAAGATTTTCCCGACGATTCCGCTTACCGGAAATATGGGAACCCGGAGTCCAGTTCCAAGCCCAATTGGCGCAGAGACAACGTCAACCGGCTCGTTAAAGCCATTCACGCCGCCATCAAAAAGGAGAAGCCTTACGTCAAATTCGGCATTTCCCCGTTCGGCGTATGGCGCAACCAGAATATGGACCCGACCGGATCGGAAACGACGGCGGGTACCACGAATTACGACACGCTTTTTGCGGACACAAGGGCGTGGATCAATGCCGGCTGGGTCGATTATATCGCCCCGCAGCTGTACTGGAACTTCGGCTTCAAACCGGCGGCCTACGATAAGCTGGCCGACTGGTGGATCAAAGAAACCGAGGGCAAACCAGTCCAGCTGTATATCGGGCATGCCCCCTTCAAAATCGGCCAGCAGGACCCGCCGGGCTGGCAAAACCCCGACGAGCTGCCGGACCAGCTCAAGTTCAACGCCCGCAGCGCCGGCAAAATCAGCGGCAGCATCCTGTTCAGCCTCAAGGATATTCGGCGCAATCCGCTCGGCTTCCGCGACCGGCTGAACACGGAGCTGTACGCCAGCCCCGCGCTGGTGCCGCCCATGCCGTGGCTGGGAAGCACGGCGCCTCAGCCGCCGGAGGCGCTCTCCGCCGAAAGCACGGCGGACGGCGTGCGGCTGGACTGGCGCGAAGGCGGCGGGAGCCCCGCGTACTACGCCGTCTACCGTGCCGAGGGAAGCGGCCCCGATGCCGCGCGCCTGATCGGCACCGTCCGCAGCGGCGGAAGCGGGGCGGGGACGTTCACCGACCGCGCCGCTCCGGCCGGGAAGCCCCTGCGCTACGTCGTGACCGCGCTCGACCGGCTGCACAACGAAAGCACGGCGAGCCGGACCGCCTCCGCCGACGTGCCCGGCCGGTTCGCGAAGGCGAAGTAACGCAAAGACCCTCCATCCGGTTATGGTCAAGACCCTATTTAACGGACATTGAAAAAAGCCCAGGCTGCAAGCTGGCGTCGATACTCCATCTGCGTCAGCTTGTTTAGTTTTCGCTGTGGACGATGATGGTTGTAAAAATGGATGTACTCCGAAATTCTTTTTTGTGCTTCATCAAGACTTCGGATATTTTACAGATAGAGCACTTCCGTTTTGAGATGCGAGAAGAAGCTCTCCATGGAGGCGTTGTCTAAACAATTGCCTCATCTAGACATGCTGATTCGGACGCCAACCTTTGGCAGCATGTCGTAATACACGTGAGACGTGTACGGGAATCCTTGATCGCTGTGAACGATCAATCCGGTCACGTCTTTGCGCGTTTCAAACGCCTTTGCAAACGTTTGAAGAACGAGCTCATTGTCATTATGCGTACTCCTATGACTGGCTACAATCTCATTGTTGAACAGATCTTTGATTGCGGAGAGGTACAGCCACGTCGTTCCGACGCGGTATAGCGTGACGTCAGTCACCCATTTCTGGTTGGGAGCGGTCGCTGTAAATTCTCGCTTCAGAACATTCTCCGCGACTCTCTCTCCGATGGACGACGCATAGCTACCCCCCAACGCCTGCATTAACCTCAACACTTTCATGTGGTTGATCCAGATCCCAAGGTTCAAAGAGAAACAGCTGCACCTGCCGATAGCCATATTTGCCATCATACTTGAAGTATATCGTACGAATGAGATCCTTGAGCGAATTTTCCCGATCCTGCTCTTTTCGTTTCTTACAGGCATAGAATCCACTTCTGGATACACCGAGCAGGCGGCAGAGTTCCGTGACGATTCCGCTTCCCGCTGCCTGCTCGACCCCCTCGTATTTTCGCTTTACACCTCCTGCATCTAAATTCCCAAGCACTTTTTAGCAAGTCGTTCTCTCGTTTCAAGCGAGCCAATTGCCGATTTTCATTGACGTACGATTCATTCGCTGCTCCCCTTTGGTCGAAGAGGCCATACTAGCCTTGCTTCTCTTAAGTTACGTCATCAAGTCATAAAAACGAAAACCGTTAACCCAAAGCAGAAAATTGGAGTCAGAGCTGCGCAATTTCAATTCTAAATATTCCATAAATTACAATTTTATGGTAAATTAAGAATGGAAGTGAGTTTCCAAAAATATATTTATAGGAGTGATTGGAATGAGAATATTTAAAAGTATCCGCGTTGTTGGTCTAGCTCTTGCTCTTACCTTGTCCGTAGTTCCTACGCTTTCGGCAAATGCTAGCCCTGTTCTTGACCAAAAAGAAATAAGAACATTGACTGGCCAAGTATTAGCTTTAGTGCAAGAAGGCAAAGAATCTGAAGTGGAAAATCTTCCACTGTCTAAAAAATACAAGGAAATCTTTGAAAAAAATCCCGATTTGAAAACAAAGTACATTAACAGCCTTGATGTTACTAATGCTGCACATAATAGAGAATTAAGGGATACCGCCAAGACATTTAAAAAAGGAGATAGGACATTTACAGTTTTCGAAGACGGTAGTTTCTCCGTAACCAAAAACACAATTAACGCACCAAAAGTGGAAAATGGAATTGTGGCTACAGGAAGTTCTTCAACGGGGGAACAATGGTATTCAGCCTTTGAAGGACAGTCTTTTGTAAATGATTCACAAACTGATCTCTGGGCCGTAGTCAAATCCGGTGAACTGCACCTAAGAACCAACTATAATATTTACAGTACATCTGCTACCATATCTGACGTAAATTATGCTGGCACTTGGACAGTATGGCCTCTGACTTTAGTTTCAAGTACTACTTCTACTCAAATTAATAACCAAAGAACAGTAAACTCGAAAGGTGAATTTGTACTTCAAAATAACTGTGGATCTCAAGGAGCATGTACTTCTTTAACCCATGTGGGGTATACGTACATTACAGTTCAATACGCCGGGGACGGTACTATCAAATTTACTGTCAAATCGGATTGGAATTGGTAATACGTTCATTAAGTGAAGAAGCCGGACTTTTGTTAAATTAACGAAAGTCTGGCATTCTTTTTACATCTTATAAGTAGTGGGAAAGCAGTACTCTTAGCATCGACCCACGACTATACCGTTTCCTATGACATGTGCCTAGATTTTCTTTGGCTATCTCCGTAAACCAGGACACTCTACCCCTTAGATAATTAACACTCTGCTCAGCTGAAAACTAATCGCTTTACTCCGTGGAAAACTAACAACAGCCATGGTTACGTAGGGGTTGCCCGAGCCTAACCAAAAAATAAGCTAAGTCCCAATTTTGGGAAGGTCAAAAAAATCCCTTGTTCAACTTTACGGATTTCCAATAGCCGGAACTTAACCCACCATACTAAGGAATCCCTAAGTAAGGAAAACATCTCCCCCGACTTACTTCCATGTGATGCTGGAGCAACCTGACATACTCTCTCCCCAATGGCTCGGAGTTCGGGCTTAACGAGCCCTTCCTCCACCTTAAATTTTGGTTTGCATTTATTAAAGCCTTTATGCAAACCTATTTGAGCCACAACCGAATCGAAAGCAAAGTAAAATAAGCCTTAAACATGTTCGCTGTTTTTTCATAGCGTGTGGCCACCCGTCGATAATTCTTCGCTTTGTTAAAAAAGCATTCGATAAGGTGTTGTTCTTCATATCGTCTAGCCACTCGCTTTGATAAATTGGCCTGTACTTTTCGCGCCTTTTTGACGCTCGCATCCATCATGATCATCGCTAACTCGAGTCGATTCGCGGACTTAAGATGCTTACTGTTTCGCCATTCGGGTCTTATTTTCGTTAAGAAAACGGCAGCAGGAATTTCAACTGGTGTCTCCTCCCTGCTTGCTTTATAGGTTCCTGATACGAAAGCGACCGTTGAAAGTCTCACTGCTTCAGGATTAAACGGACTTAGAGACTTGCGTAATTTCATGGACAATAACCCAAAATACGATCTCATCAAAATCGAGATTCCGTATCTTGAATTTGAATATCCAGATAGCAATGACAACTGGCGCATCGTTCAAGGTAAACCGGCAATTACACGGCTGCATACCTCTTCTTGTTGGATTACAGCGTAAAGATTTTTTTTCAACCTTTAGCATCCTGCGTTAGCCTCAGCACTTTCTTGTGGTTGATCCAAATCCCATGGTCTTCAAAGAGAAACAACTGCACCTGCCGATAGCCATATTTGCCATCATACCTGAGGTATATTGCCCGAATGAGATCCTTGAGCGAATTTTCCCGATCCTGCTCTTTTCGTTTCTTACAGGCATAGAATCCACTTCTGGATACACCGAGCAGGCGGGCAGAATTCCGTGACAGTTCCGCTTCACGCCGCCTGCTCGCCCCCCCCCCGTATTTTCGCTTCACATCCAAATTTCCAAGCACTTTTTTAGCAAGTCGTTCTCTCGTTTCAAGCGAGCCAATTGCCGATTTTCATCGACGTACGATTCCTTCGCTGCTCCTCTTTGGACGAAGAGGCCATACTCGCATTGTTTTTTATAGGGGGCCATCCACTTTTTCACCGGTCTTGGTCATGGATGTCCAAGTGAGTTGTAATTCTTCGATACGTCCAACCTTCTTCAACATGAAGGCGAATGGCTTCCTTCTTTGGTTCCTCCGTAGTGCTTGAACTTTTGTCCTTTTCTCGCTGGATAAAAAATGCACCCCCTAGAATTTCATCGGAATTACCCAAGGGTTTTTCCAATGTCCATTCTAAGGGGTGCATTTCAGTACTTTCCGGTTGGAGGGTCTTTGCGCGCGGGGCGCCGACAGGGCGGCAGCGGCTGGCGGTTTGGTTTACCCGTACAGGCCGCCGGTCCTGTCTACGTCCCGGTAAATGATCTATGTGCCGGTCGATCCGAGTACCCGCCCCGCGGGAACGTGGTACCGGCAGATGCCGTCGATATTGTCCTGCAGAACGCCTCCGCAGCTTTCGATCACGCGGCGAGACGGCACGTTATCTTCATTGACGGTCAGCAGCGCTTCACTTATGCCTTTGACGGCCGCTTCCCGAAGCAGGAGACTGCAGCAGCAGCTTGGCATAGCCTTTACCCCGTTCCGCCGGGCGGATGACATAGCCGATGTGGCCGCCCCGCTTTTTCAAGGGTCCGTTCAGTGCATGGCGCATTTTCCCGTAGCCGACGGGCCTGCCGTCCGCATAAAGCCAGTAAACCGTTTGAGGGACAAGCCCTTCCGGCAGACTGCCTGGCGCGGGCCATGTTATAATTTTTGACCAGGAGATTATGAAACTCGTCCAGGGTTTCGCTGTAAAAGCTGTTGACAAACCCGTTGGCCCCCAATCCGATCTCACGCGTCATTTCAAAGATGTCCGAGCCTTCCTCCACATTCAGTTCGCGCAGTTCTGCATTCATACGGGCAGCTCCTTTACTCCTTTTGAAAAATATACGGGATTTGGCGGCATAAAAAAAGCCCCCTTTTATAGAAGGAGACTTTAGGACCATAAACGTATGCGTCCGTTGAACCAGGAGCCGTCTGCCAAAAAGACACCGCGGTCGAGGAGAAGCTAGGGGTAACCGGCGTTCTGATTAACCGGTAACATCGGGGACCGCAAAGAATGCCAAACTATCTTTTAGCATCTTACATATTTACGTTTGAAGCCAAGCCGGCCTTTACTAACCGCCTTTTCTATATTTTCGGAAGCATGCAAAAACTTGCTTTTTTCCTTGTCCGCACGGACTTCTACCGGACCTGCCGCTTTGGCGGTTTCGACCGCCTTGTCATGGAGCGGCTGATAGGACACTCCCACCGTGTAAATAAAATTGTTCATCGCGTATTTAGCTCTTTCGGGAGAATCATGAATCGTATTTTTCACCATTTCCAGCATACCTGCCAGCTTGCTTTCGGAAAATTCACTGTCGTGCCTGCTTCCCAACAGCCAGCAATAGCAGCTCCAGCCCGCCGACATTCTCAGCTCATGGCCGCTTGCGATCCATTTATCCGCAACTTTTTGCGCGATATCGGTTTCTGCCAGCGTTACGGCCACTACATAATCGGACAGCATATAAAAATACGCGGCCTCTATCCAGCGTTCAAAATCCGAATCCGTCATTGCTTCCGGGTCCGCTATTACGCCGGCAAAGTACATGGCGTCATAATTCCCCGTGTTGTAAAGCTCCTCTGCCAGCGGCTGATTTTTTTTAATTATCTTTGCCATGGGTTTCATTGCACCCGTAGCCACGCCAAAGAGGGGTTCGTGCGCGCCGTTGGACATGTACATTTTTTTGGTTCGTTCCTTGCCGAGATTTTCAAGTTCCCGCATGACCGTTTCTACATTCATTGTGTATCCCTTCCTTATTTCGCAGGGTTTCGTCACGTTTATTATAACCGATACCGGATAAAGATGATTTGCCTTATGGCTCCGCTGAGAAGCTGCACTGCTTATTATACAGACATTTTCCCGCTAAAAAAATATTGACGCATATTCGTGTCCTGATTTGGCGACAAGAATCTACGTCAATAAGTTAATAAGAGCTTTTCAAGTCCTGTTTCCCCGTTTTTAATCACATTTCTTGGCTTCCCCGCGGTAATTTTCCATTCTGAAACTGGCTCCGCACCCGCACGAAGCTCTTGCCTTAGGGTTATTCATGGTGAAACCGCCCGTCATTCCTCTTTCTTCATAATCAATAAGAAGACCTTCAATATATGGAAGACTGTCCGCGTGAACCAATATACTAAATTCCCCTTTATTTAATAAGATATCACCTTCTGTTACCTGCTCATCCACTATAAGCGTATAGGATAACCCGCTGCATCCCCCCTCAACCACGCCTATTCTTATGAAAGAATTTCGGGGATCGGCGCTTGCTAAGATTCCGGCGATTTTTTCCGATGCCGCTTCGCTGACCTGTATCATCGTTCTCCTTCTCCTTTGAACGTGGTTTTTGTTGGTTCGTAACAAGAGCAGATCTATAAACGGTTTGTTTATATAAACCGGTCCGTGTCACAAAGAACATGGACCGGCTGTTTTTGTAAGGTTCGGAAGGCTTGTTTGTTAGTTTGCCGGTCTGATGCGGGTGCTGGCGAATAAACTCATCCCGATTAATAAGAGATGAAAACCCATCGTCACAATTAATCCGGATTGCAGGGACATCCCTGCGGCTTGACATACCACAAGAATCGAACCGCCTATCCCGATAACCACGCCCGGTGTAAAAGAATCCGCGAATTGCAGATTTGCCGAAGTTTCGCCAACATCGCCATTCCCTGTTTGGGAAAAAGCCACAACGCCGCTAATGGGATGCGCAAGTCCGATTCCGATCCCGGCTATGATTTGACCGATAACCGCAACGGCAACCGTCACGACGGGCACCCAGAATACCAAAGCGATTCCGATGGCTAGCAGCAGCACACCCAGAATAATTCTTGCATTGCGTCCGCGGCCCTGGTCTGCCGAATCCCAGCGTCCCTGCAAGTAAGCAATGAGACACCAGCTTAGTGCGGCGCTTGCCACGATTAATCCGGCCTGGGAAGGAGTGATCCCTTTCACGTCTATTAAAGCCAACACGAGGAAATTTTGTGTGCTGGTATAGGCCGCGAAGAATAACCCCCGTGTCGCCAGTATAGCGGGCATGCCTCTTCCGAATGCAAGAGTTCCTTTGGGCAGCAATTTACGCAGCGGATATCCCATGAGCACCAAGCCGATCAGGACTAAAACAAATCCCGTCACAGACGGCAGCATGCTTAGACCGACCAAGAAAATTCCCGTGCCTATCGTTAACAGTAAAGCCAGCCAAGCAGCCGAAGTCCCGCTTTTTTCTTGTGTCCTCCGCGTCTTTAATTTCCTGAACGCAGGCAAACTTAGCAGCGCCGAAACCGCCAGAATCGGCAGGATTCCCCAGAAAACCAACCGCCAGGACCACTGATCCGCGATAAGACCCGCCACGTATGGACCGAGCATGGACGGAAGTACGTAGGCGGTACCGAATGCACCAAGGATTTTGGCACGCAATTCATCCGGATAACTCAACGAGATAGCGGTGTACACGCAGGTCATCATAGCTCCTGCACCTAACCCCTGCATAGCCCGCGACCCGATCATGGTGTACATATCGCCAGCCGTCGCGGCCGCGATCAGTCCGATGACAAACAAAATAAGCGCGAAAGTGAACGGTGCCGCAGGGCCTTGTCTGTCAATGATGCGGCCGACGACCAAAGTCCCGATAATCTGTGCAAGCAGATAAGTACTGAATATCCAGCCGAACAGACCGAGGCCGTTCAAGTCACCGGCAATGGAAGGAGCAATCGTCGTTACCGACAAACCCTCGAACCCCACTGCCATGACCGACAATATGATTCCTATGGAGAGGGCAAAATAGCGCGGGCTGAAAATACTTTGCGGAATGCTTTCTGGAATGCTTTGAGCATGGGACGACATGAACGATAACCTCCAAGAAAATTATTATGTATACATCGTATCCGGATACTTAGTAAACATTTATGTTGATAAAGTTTAAATTACAGTCCGGTTTTGACTTTGTCAATATTTTTATTTAAAATGTAGGCAGCGATATAGAATCGGCTGCTTAATAAGGAGACTCGTCATGAACCGAAATGAAATGAATAAGGCTGCCTCGACCAAAACACGGAGAGCGATCATTGATCTGTTAAAGCAGCAGGGAGGAATGGATGTTGCGGCACTTTCCTCCAAATTTTCGCTATCCGGAATGGCCATTCGTCAACATTTAAATGCACTGAAAGAAGAAGGTTTCGTTACCTATGAAGAGGAAACACGTCCTATGGGACGGCCGACAAAGCTGTGGAGATTAACTCAAGAGGCGGATCGTTTTTTTCCAAGCGGATATTCCGAGTTATCGGTCAGTCTGATTCATTCGATGAAAGAGGCTTTCGGAAACGAGGGGCTGGACAAGCTGCTGGCTGTGCGGAATAAAAAAATGCAGGAACAATACCTCCGGTACTTTAACAGCGCATCCGGCTTAAAAGAGAAGCTGGACAAACTGGCCGAAATTCGAACCGTCGAAGGCTATATGGCCGAGGTTAAAGACCAAGGCGACGGCAGTTTCTTGTTTGTCGAGAAGCATTGTCCGATCTGTGAAGCTGCTGCTGCATGTACAGGGTTATGTAAGAACGAGCTGCATTTATTCAGCACCATTCTCGGAGAGCGTGTTCTTGTCGAACGTGTAGAGTATATTTTGGCCGGAGGAAGAAACTGTGTATACAAGGTTAGGGAGAATCATCCGTAACCTAGAGAGCAAGGTACAACAATTGAACCCCGTTAATTGAAGTTGCGCACAAAAAAACACCGCAGTCCTTGAGGACTGCGGTGTTTGAGTATGCCAAATAAAAGTTACCCGCCGAAGCAAGACAAAATGTCCTTCTCGAACTGGAATCGCGAGAAATCAACTTTTCACCTGATCGCTCTAAACAGATTTTCGGCTACTTCATATCCCCCGGCGGAACGGATTAGCTGAGCTGTCCCGCAAAATTCTGCGATACGCATACTATTTTTGCTGTTCCCTTTCCGGAAAGTTCCGGCCAGCCGAACTAATCTCCTAAACAAAATTGAACTTTCATTACTTTTATTGGTAATATAATGACTTAATGTCAATGAATAATTGACCTAATAAATTGGCGATGTTATCTTTATTTTACAAATATAGGAGGTGTTTAGAATGAAAAAAAGTTTATTGTCGTTAGGTTTAACTGTCGTACTGACTGTGGTAGGTGCAAGCTCAGCATTAGCTGTCCCTGGTGATTCCACTTCCCTGACTGTGACACAAGCGGCGCCGGACTACACGAGAAACATTGCAGGGGCAAATAAGGCCGGTAAAATCACACTTCAGTCTCAAGGAGTGGCGACTGCCGATCTGTGGCAGGCTTGTCCGGGGGGAGGAACTAAGCTTCTTACTTTGAATACTTCGCCTTCAAAAACTGAGGATTCTAGCGTCGTTTATATGCAAGAAGGATGTTATTACTATTCAAAAGTAACATCATATAGTTCTTCATCGGCCACGGTTTACCTCAGGAATTTCAATTAATCCATCCCACCATGCCTGATTTGTCATGGCACAGACTGGGCAACTGCTGGATATAGACGACTCCAACAATCGGGTCGCCAGCACCAACGTCATACATCTATTTATTTTAAAAAATGAAACAAGCAGGGCACTTGCCCTGCTTGCTTTTAATGTCCATGTCAGGGTGTTAGATTTTAGGCGGAATCATACTTCAAATATGGATTTGAACGGTCTCCGGATGTTTCCTGCTCCTCTAAAGCTCCACTACCTTCGTCGCGATATGATCGCAAAATTCACGGTCGTGCTCCACAAAAAGTATCGTCGGCTTGTGCTCAAGCAGCAGCTCTTCGATCTGCATCCGTGAAATAACGTCGATAAAGTTAAGCGGCTCATCCCAGATATGCAGGTGAACGGGCTCGCAAAGACTTTTGGCGATCAGCACCTTCTTCTTCTGCCCTCCGCTAAAAGACGAAATGTCTTTCTCGAATTGAACCCGTGCGAAATCCAGTTTTCTCAAGATCGCTTTAAACAAGCTCTCTTCAATACCGTTATCACGCGCAAAGTCGGATAAGCTGCCGCGAAGATGGGCGGTGTCCTGCGATACATAGGATATTTTCAGCCCGCTCCCTTTCCGGAAGGTCCCGGTATAGTTCATATCTTCGCCGAGAATGAGCTTCAAAATACTGGATTTTCCGGAGCCGTTCTTACCCGAAAGCGCAATCCGCTCTCCCTGCTCCACCGTAAAGCTGACCTCGCTGCAGACGGTCTTGTCCCCGTATTGAATCGACACGCGTTCAAGCTCGGCGAGCTGGTTTTTGTGATAAAGGAGCTGGGAAATTTTCAAGCTTTCGGAGCTTTCGATATTTTTCAGAAGATTGGAACGTTCTTCTACCGCGGACTGCTGTCTTTGCTCGATGGTTTTGGAGCGTTTCATCATTTTCGCGGCTTTATGGCCGACGTATCCTTTATCCACCTTGGAACCGGAATTTCGTGTCCCGTTTTTCGTTTTCTCCACTTCGTGCGACCAGCCGCTTGTCCGTTTGGCCGCTTCCGATAAGCGCTTGATGTCTTTGCGCAGTTTCTCATTCTCCGCTAGCTCAAATTCGTCCTGCATTTCTTTGTTTCTCCACCAGTCCGAAAAATTGCCTTTCTGGATTTCGATGTTGGTTTTGTTGATGGACAAAATGTGATCGACACAGTGATCGAGGAAAGCCCTGTCATGAGAGACCAGAATATATCCGCTTTTACTCCTCAAATAACTGCTGACGAGTTTGCGTCCTTCCATGTCCAGATGGTTCGTCGGCTCATCAATAAGCAGAAAACTGTTTTCCTTAAGAAACAGAGTGGCCAGCATGACCTTTGTCTGCTCCCCGTTCGATAACGAGTCGAAAGGCCGGTCAAGTACATCCTCCGAAACTTTCAGCAGAGAAAGCTCGCGCAATAGTTCCCAATGAACATAATCCGGAAAAATGTCCTGGATCACATCCAGCGTCGGATTTTCCTTATGATCCACCGGATATGGAAAATATTCAAACTGGACTTGAGCGGAAATCGTTCCGCTGTATTCGTACTTGCCCTGCAGCAAGTTAAGAAACGTCGTTTTCCCCCGGCCGTTTCTTCCTGTAAAACCTAATTTCCAATCGGTATCGATCTGAAAGCTTACCTCTTCGAATATGTTATCGTAACTGCCGTCATACGCGAAAGTCAGGTTAGAGACTCTAATCAATGACATGATTGAATCCTCCTCCTTGGAATAAAAAAATGAGCTGCAAGAAAGTTACCCTTCCCGCAGCTCAAATATGAAACAAATCCGACCCGCGACGGGGCCAGACCTGTATATCCGATTTGAGTGAAAAGGAGATGTAACTTTCTTGCAGATAATAAATAAAACAAGCGAAAAATTCGCTTTTTGTTTTATCATTACGCGCGCAAGAAAGTGTACATTATCCTCTTCAACTCCTTTAGTAAATTATTGACATCTTAGCATACCCGCACTCTGTTTGCAACCCGTTGCCGTTTTGTGCGGATTCTTCTGCCTGTTTGCCGCTGCCCTTACCGGACGAAGCCGGGGTTACACCGAACGGGCCAGACGGAAGCCGAGGTCGTCTATGCCAAAGGTCGGATGGCTCCGGCGGCGGTATGCTCCGCTTTAAGCGGGAGCCGTATCCTAAGAGGATACCGAATCATCTTCCGGAACAGAGTCCTTTCGGAACCGGGCGGCAATAAGCTTTTCATGCAGCAAATGGCCCGCATACATCCCTCCCATGATGAGCAAAAACCCCGGCGGTCCTTTGCGCAAGGCCGTCTGCCAGCCTTCGTAATAGGCGAAAACACCGGTTAACATACTTATGCCGAGCCCGAACACAACCAATATCTTTTTGCGGGATTCTTTTGGGGGAACATACAAAATTTTTTCATGAAGCCGGATATTCATCGCTGCCAGAGTCATCAGGACGAAAAAGACTGTTTTACCCGGGTGCTGGGATTCGAAGAAGATGTACTGATATGACAAATAAAACGCGACTCCGTACGTACCCGCAAAGATTGCGTTATACGCCAGCCTGATTTTCAGCGGGACCATTCGGCTTCCCTTATTTCCGGCCGTTGCACCGCTGAATTCGGTTTGGATGCCATGTACGTATCGAGAGCTTTGTTCGCTTTGAGGGCGAGCCTGATCAGCACGATCAAGAGAATGATCCCGAGTACAAGCAGGACCGCGTATCCCGCCGTCATCAGCAATTGAATCAGAATGAACGGATTGACCGCCCCGGCTGCACTACTTTCCACTTCCATCTTCCTTCCGGTATTTAAGGTTTATATCCATCTTACGAAGCTTTTGCGGGTAAACGCGATATTCCGGGCCTCCGCCCAGCCTTTCAGCGCCTCCATGCCTTCTTCATCCTGTAAACGGAACGTCAAATGAGCGGGAACGTCGAAGCGGCCTTTGAGTTTAATGCCGATCACATCGCTGCCGAACTTCCCCCACCTGCGGATTTCTTCGATTTCATCGGGTTTCACTATCCGGCCTTCGGCAATAAGCGCGTGGGGTTCCAACAGGACGAGGGACCGTTTCCGAAAAGCCCGTACCGCCTGAACGGCTAATAAAACAGCCCAGATCAGCAAAAGACTGCCGAAGACAAAAGCCTGCTGCATATTTCCTCTGTACAGCGTCATTACGAAACTTGTGAGCGAAATGCCGGCAAGTATAAGCTGCATGAATAACAAGACGGGTCCATCCACAGGCTTAACGGAAACGGGAACGGGTTCTTTCATGTTCAGTTCCACTCCTTCGACGGGTCTTCCAGTCATCTGTTATATTTTACCATCCAGAAAATCTTCTTGGTAGCTCTTATTTGCTCTTGTCATAAAGCCCGACTATTGTATTCGCTTCCGCGATTAATTCCGAACGAAGTCCTTCCGGTGCGAGTACATACACCCCGCTCCCGTAGCCGAGCAGGATTCCTACAGCGGATTCGAGCGTATTGAATTCGATGTCAGCTTCTACCCAGCCGTTATTTTCTTCGCTTTGATGCCGTATTTTTGCAAACCGTTCTTTTGAAAAACGGTCGAGCACCGTCTCCCTGATCTTGATTTGTGCGGGATAACGAGGCAGCCGCGCTTGAAAATCTTTAAGCGACTCTTCCCAGTATCCGGCGAGATCGAATGACGGCGGCCTTGAAAAATATTCATCCGTAAATTCCGCGCCAAGCAGCCGGGAAATTCTGTAGGTCCTCATCTCTCCGTCCGTTTCGGCGGCCGCATACCAGATGCTGCCTTTGGCGACAAGGCCGAGCGGACAAATGATCCGCTCCGCGGACTCGCTTCCGCGCCGGTAACGGATGCGCAGCTTCCTCTCTTCCCATACCGCCTGCTGGACAAGCGGAAGATAGGGAAGCTCCTCGGCCGAGCGGTGCCAGCCTGCGCCGTCGATATGGATGCGCTGCCGGACGCGCTCCGTTTCGTGCCGCAGGGACTCGGGCGAAGCCGCCAGCAGCTTCTGGAAGGCGCTGTCGTATTCGCCGCTCATGCCGAGATCCGTCAGCAGGGCGGACGAGTTCGCGATCAGCAGCGTTGCGATTTCCTCCGCTTTCATGCCGGTCAGACGGGTGCGGTATCCTTCCGTCAGGGACCATCCGCCGCCCGAACCCCTTTCGGCATAAACCGGAATCCCCGCCGCGCTAAGCGCCTCCATGTCCCGGAAAATGGTCCGTTCCGACACCTCAAGCTTCTCGGCGAGTTCGCGGGACGACATTTTCCCCCGGTTTTGCAGCAATAATAGAAGAGACAGCAATCGGTCGGCTCTCATCGTTTTATTCCTCTTTTCTGACCGGCTCGGTTCCACGGCCGTTTTTTTCTCAGCGGTGCTGATTGGGTTGGTGTTGGTGTTGGTGTTGGTGTTGGTGTTGGTGTTGGTGTTGGTGTTGGTGTTGGTGTTGGTGTTGGTGTTGGTGTTGGTGTTGGTGTTGGTGTTGGTGTTGGTGTTGGTATTGGCGCGGGGCTTTGCGTTTAATTTACTATAGCAATTATGACAAAGGTTGTCATATATCCGCTTTTATACTTGAAAAAGAAGGCGGGCGGCTAACTGACCGCTGTCTGCACAGACACCTAATCCGCTAGTAGTTGGGATAAAAAGGAGAGATCGCGATGAAATCAAAAGTACTGGAAGGAACGATCGCCGTAGTGGCGGGAGCGACGCGCGGCGTCGGACGGGGCATAGCAGCCATGCTCGGGGAGGCGGGAGCGACCGTGTACTGCACGGGCCGCAGTATCCGGGGAACCCTCTCCGACATGGGCCGCAGCGAAACGATTGAGGAAACGGCCGAACTTGTGACCGCTAAAGGAGGGCGGGGAATCGCCGTCCGCGCTGACCATACGTCAGAAGAAGATGTCAAGGCGCTGTTCGAACAAGTTAAACGGGAGCAGAACGGCCGGCTTGACCTCCTGGTAAACGACGTGTGGGGCGGCGATCCTTTGACCGAGTGGGGAAAAACATTCTGGGAGCATTCTCTGCAGAACGGAATTCTCATTCAGAAGCGCGCGGTTCATTCCCATATGCTCACCAGCTATTATGGCGCCCCTTTGCTGGCATCCCGGAAGCAGGGCATGATTCTCGAAATCACCGACGGTTTCGACTACCGCTACCGCGGGAACTTGTATTACAGTCTGGCCAAAGTTTCCGCCATCCATCTGGCAGAGGCGATGGCCGAGGATCTGCGGCCTTATGGAGTAACGGCGGCAGCCGTCACACCGGGTTTTCTCCGCTCGGAAGCGATGCTGGATCATTTCGGCGTCCAGGAAGAAAACTGGAGAGACGCCATCGCGCAGGAGCCTCATTACAGCGAGTCCGAAACGCCGTACTATATCGGGAAGGGAATCGCCGCGCTTGCGGCCGACCCCGATAAATTCGCGAAGTCCGGCAAAGTGCTGACAAGCTGGGGCTTGTCGGACGAATACGGCTTCAGCGATGTCGACGGCAGAAGACCGCATTGGGGCCGGCATGCGGCGGAACACGGCTTGTAGGAAACGAACGGCGGGACGCTTAACACGCCAAATAAGGCAGCCACGATTCAGGTGGCTGCCTTGAATTGTTAGATGCGGCTCCGAAGATAGGCCGGTGCTACTCTTCCTGGAACAAATCGGTAGACAGGTAGCGTTCCCCGGTATCCGGCAGCAGGACTACGATCGTCTTGCCCTTGTTCTCGGGGCGCTCCGCCAGCACGGAAGCCGCATGAACGGCCGCGCCCGAAGAAATCCCGACGAGCAGCCCTTCGCTTCTCGCGAGCAGCCGGGCTGACGCGAGAGCTTCCTCGTTCGTCACCGTCACAATTTCGTCGACCACGGAGGAATCGAAATTACCCGGCACGAAGCCTGCTCCGATTCCCTGAATCTTGTGCATGCCTCGTTTCCCGCCGGATAGGACAGGCGAATCCGCCGGCTCTACGGCGACGATCGCCACCGCGGGATTTTTCGCTTTCAGCGCCTGTCCGACCCCGGAAACCGTTCCGCCCGTACCGACTCCGGCGACAAAAATATCGACCTCGCCGTCCGTGTCGCGCCAGATTTCCTCCGCGGTCGTCCGGCGGTGTACGTCCGGGTTCGCCGGATTCTCGAACTGCTGCGGCACGAAGGCCCCCGGCAGATCGGCCGCGAGCTCCTCCGCTTTGCGGATCGCGCCCGACATCCCCTCTTCCGCGGGTGTCAGCACAAGCTCGGCGCCTAACGCCGCAAGCAGCTTCCTGCGCTCGACGCTGAAGCTCTCCGGCAGCGTGATCATAAGCTTGTAGCCGAGGGCCGCGGCCGCGAAAGCGAGACCGACGCCCGTATTGCCGCTCGTCGGTTCGATAATGACGGAATCCGGCCGGAGCAGCCCTTTCTCTTCCGCGTCTTTGATCATCGCGTATCCGATGCGGTCCTTTACGCTGCCTGCCGGATTGAAGTACTCCAGTTTAGCCAGCAGCCGCGCCTCAACCCGCTGTTTTTTGCCGTAATTGACCAGTTCCAGCAGCGGTGTGTTGCCGATCAACTGCGTCAGATTCGTTGCAATGTTTGCCATGTATCTATCCCCCGTTTGGAATGCTTTATCCCTATCATGTTAGTCGGTTATCATCCTACGATACCACCAACGGGGGAAGATGACAAATAGGGACAGCCTGCCTTTTACCGGCCTCCGGCCGCTTTCAGCATCGCCGCGATCTCCCCGAAATTGCGGGAAACGGCGTGCCGGTACGGCGTGACGCCGTCCTCGTCGGGCAGATTCACATCCGCGCCGTGCTCCAGCAGCAGACGGACGATCGTCTGGTGAGCCTCTCCCCCGTCACCGAGGATGACGGCTTCCAGAAGCGCCGTCCAGCCGAGACGGTTTACATGGTTGACGTCCACTCCAGTCCGGGTAAGCAGCTCCCGCACAATATCGGTATGCCCCCGTTCCGAAGCGGGAATAAGCGCCGTCCCCCCGTACCGGTTGGTGAGGGCGGGATCGGCACCGGCGGATATGGCCAGCCGCAGCAGTTCCATATCTCCTTCGGCTCCGGCATACAGAAACAAATTATCGGAGCGGTCGTTGCGGATATTCACATCCGCTCCGGCCTCCAGCAGTACCCGGACAGCTTCTGGCCGGCGGTTGACCGCAGCCGCCATAACGGCCGTATTCCCCTGGCTGTCCCGAGCGTCCGCATCGGCCCCTTCCCCGATCAGCGCCCGGATTTTGTCCGCGTCGCCTTTCGCAGCCGCATCGAGCAGACGCTTGTTTTTCTCACTAGAAATTTCCGTCATTTCATTCCCCTCCGTTTCCTGTATTTGCGATTGTTGAGAAACCGGCGATTGCGCCGTTCCCGGTTCCGGACCGCCTGCATCTCCGCATCCGGTCAGCATCGCGGAGACCAGGACCGGGAAGATCAGAACCGGAATGAAACTGTTGAACCGTACGGGCATCGGCAGCCGCCTCCTTCATCCGTATAGGCAAAAGACCTCCGCAGAGGTCTTGTCTAAAGCGTGTGTTTAGCTGCTTTTCATTTCAAAGCATCGGTATTCAAACTGATCTTGCCCTGCTGGGTTGCCCACGCGCCGGAAGCCGTGACGGTGTAGGTCTTGCCGGGAGTCAGACTGCGTGCCCGCAGGCAGATCGAACGTGCCGACCGCTCCCTTGCGGCTCGTCACCTTGTAGACGGCCGTCAGTTTCTTGCCGTCCCCGTCCGTCAGCTCTACGCTGCGGCCTGAGAACAGCTCGTCACGCGGGTCTGCCGTGAGTGTAACGTCGACGGAGGCGGGGCTGACGGCTTTTGCGGACGCGATCACAAGCGGTGCCGCCGCCCGGGCGGTGAAACTTCCTTCCGTCACGGTGGCCCAGTCCGACGTTACGGTATATTTTACCCCTGGAGTCAGGATCTGTCCCGCGGGAAGTCGGAACTTAGGCGCCTGTCTGTCATCCGTTGCCTGCGTATACGGAACATACGCGGCGCGGATCGGCTGTCCGCCTTCCGGCGTAAGGGTAACGGACATATCGCGGAGAGAGGAAATGATCTCGTACGATTTTCCGCCGCTTGCGTTGCGGTCGTTCAGGTACATTTCCAGTCCGCCGCGCGTACCGAAGTACGACTCGACCACATAGCCGTAATCGACGACTCCGTCTTTACGGAACGATTCCAGCTCGAACGTGTCCGCCGTCACCTGCCGGGCTGCCGCCAGTTTTACCGTATGGGCGGAACCCGTAAACTTGCCGGCGGCTTTGCCTTTGTAGGTCAGCGTGTATGTTTTGCCGGGCTGCTGGACGGTGACGGGTACCACATACGTGGAGCGGGCTCCGTTCTTAAGCTGCGGAACGTTGCGGATCGTCATTCCGTTATCGAACCGGAAGTTCGTTTTCGCTTTGTCCAGATTCACGTCGGCCGCCGTCAAGGGGGAATCGAACGTGATTTCGAGCGTTGCGGCGGATAACACCCGGATATCCGTCACCGCGGCGTGCTCCGAAGGAATGTGAGCAATTGCTTTCATGCCGATCCGGGCCGCCTCGCCTCTAGTGACACGCGCATCGGGTTCGTAGTTTTTCAGCCACTGCTGAATGACCAGCGGTTTCTTCTCCGTCAGTTGGGCGATCCGGCCGACAAGCTCCTGCTGGGTCAGCATCAGTCTCCCATGATCCGAGTAATGCCCTGCGGCAGGCGCGAGCTCACCGTTCACGGATGCGGCCGGAGTAGCGGCGGATTGGGCGGAAGCGGGAGCGGCATTTAGGGGAAGCAGGACCGAAGCGGCTACAGCCGAAACCGTCAGCAGTTGAACCAGCGTTTTTTTCATATAAAATTCCTCCTGTAGGGTGCATGATAAGTTCTGGATTTCATCCTACAGAACGAAACTAAACTCCCCGAAAACAAATTCGAAACTTTTTCTAAACAGTTCAAGACAGCTCTTCCGTTAACCCGAAAACCGGTAGCCGACTCCCCAAATCGTCTCGATATATTCCGGCGCGGAAGGATCGGCCTCGATTTTCTCGCGGATACGCCGTACATGCACGGTTACCGTCGCGATGTCCCCCATCGAATCCATCCCCCATATTTTCTCGAAAATTTCCTCCTTGCGGAAAACCCGGTTAGGATGCCTGGCGAGAAACAGCAGCAGATCGAACTCCCTGGCGGGAAGCGGCACTTCTTTGCCCCGGATGTAAACCCGGTGGGATTCCGGTTCAATGGCCAGTTCCCGGATACGGATCTCGCCCGGCGCCGTCTCTTTCAGCCCGACCAGCCGTTCATAGCGCGTCAAATGCGCCTTCACGCGCGCAACCAGCTCTCCCGGACTGAACGGCTTCGTCATGTAATCGTCGGCGCCCATACCCAGTCCGCGGATTTTATCGAACTCGTCTTTCCGTGCGGATACGATGAGAATGGGCACTTCCGTGGCCGTGCGGATTTGACGGCATACCTCGAAGCCGTCTTTTCCGGGAAGCATCAGATCCAGTACGATCAGATCGAAACCTTCCGTAAGCGCCTTGTTCAGCCCGTCGTCTCCCCGGGTCGAAATCTCGACCTGAAATCCGTGCAAATTCAAATAATCCCGGTGCAGTTGGGCGATCGTCGCCTCGTCCTCAATAATCAGAATTTTTTTCATCGTGATGAGTTCCTTTCAGCAGCGGAAGCCGGATTACAATGCGCGTACCCGTCTCCGGATGGCGCGCTGACGCGTCTTCCGAAGCATTCTCCGCAAATATGCTTCCCCCGTGGTTATCGACAATTTGTTTGGCGATGGCCAGCCCCAGCCCCTGGCCGCCCGATTCCCGGTTACGGGACGTTTCCGCCCGGTAAAACCGGTCGAATACGTGGGGAAGCGCCTCGGGATCGATTCCCGGTCCCGTGTCGGTAATTTCGAGCACAGCCGTATCCCCGTCCCGGCGGAGTTCGAAGGCAATCGTTTTTTGCGGCTGCTCCATGAACTTGAGACTGTTTCCGACGACGTTGTTCACGACCCTTTTCATATGCATGGGATCCATCCGGACGTATAAAGGCCCAGGGGAGTTTCCGCCTGTTTCCAGTCCGATGCCTTCTTTTTCCAGCTCGAAACGCAGCTCATACACCACGTCCGCGACGAAACGCGTCAGATCCACTTCCTGCAGGGCAAACGGGACTTTATTCAAATCCAGCCGGGAATACAGGAACAGCTCCTCGATAAGATGATCCATTTCCTCCGCTTTGCTGTATATGATCTCCACATAGTTCTCCAGTTTGTCGGGCGTATCCGCCACCCCGTCCCGGATTCCTTCCACATAGCCGCGTATGGCGGACAAGGGCGTTTTCAAATCATGCGAAATGTTGGCGATAAGTTCCTTGCGGTTTGTTTCGTACTGCTTCTGCAGCTCCTCGGATTCCTGAAGTTTTCCTCTCATCTCCTCGAAAGCCGCGGATACCTGGCCGATCTCATCGTCACCCGGCTGAATCCGGAACCTCAAATCTCCCCGCTGGATGCGTGCGGCAGAAGCGCGCAGCAGATTAAGCGGCCGGATCATCCGTCTGGTGAGGAACAGATAGATGTAAATGTTCGAGCCGACGAGCAGCAGAAACAAAACCGACACGAATAGAGGCAGCAGCTTGCTCATCAGAACCGCGAACGGGCTGACCTCCCGGAAAACGAACAGCCTCCCCGGCTCCCCGTCCGCAAACCGGAAGTCGTACTTCGCGTAGCCGAAAAAGTTTTTTCCCGCCTGCAGCGTGCTTCGCATATGCACGTTTTCCGCTTCGTACGGAGGAAGCAGTTCGTCTATCCTCATTTCCGCCAGACCCGGAGAAATAAAGGCGCTGCCGGACCCTTTGCGGATCAGAAGAGAAGCGTGCGCAACTTTAAGCTGAAAGTCGTATTCTTTGTAGATATCCGGCAGGAGCAGCTCCTCCGGCTTCGTTTTGGAAAGATGCTTGAGATCCAGAAAAAGCGTTTCCTGTTCGGGGGTAAGCGGCTTCAGCCGGAGATGAACGTTGTAAAAAGATGAAATGCCCCTTACGTCTCCCGTTACGGCTGTCGTGACGATAAAAGCGGCTGCCGTAAAAAGCAGCACGGTAGTAACGAGAAGCAGAGTGAAGGAAGCGAGCAGGCGGGCACGGATGGACATGATTTTGCCTCCAGGTGATTTAAAATCGCGAAGTTTTCTTTACAGTCTACCAAGGAATTTTACGGCGATCAAAACAAAATTTTCACAACAATATATTAACGAATACTTGATATGATTAAGATTTTTTTGATGTAAGCGGTTTATTTTAGCTTATTTTTCCTAGTTTTATGCTTGATTTTGTAATTTTTAGTCGAAAAATAAGCGATTTCGGGTAGACTTCCCACCCTTTCATCCTTTACTATGAAAGTACAGGAATACGAATACAGGAGATATGCGAATGCAACATGAAGCTGGGAATTATGATGTGCTGCTGGTCATTCTCTCGATCCTGATGTCCGTGACGACTTCCTACGCCGCGCTGGACATGATTGACCGTCTGCTCCGCGGCGGCCGCTCTTTCCGTAAAATGATGCTGACCGCTGTCGTAACGGGCCTGGGCCTCTGGTCCATGCATTTTCTGGGCATGCTGGCCATGAATTTTCCTTTCGAAGTTCATTATCACCTGCCGCTGCTTGCCGTCTCTTTAATACTGCCTGTTCTCGCCGTTTTCCTGTCGCTGCTCATTCTGGACAAGGACCGCAAACCCGGAAAACGGTTTTTGGGCGCCGTCGGCCTGCTGGCCGGGCTTGCCTTCGTTTCCATGCATTATTCCGGCATCCTTGCCATGAAAATACAGGCCGTGTACCACCAGACGCCGGGGAGCCTGCTTGTATCGGTCCTGCTGGCCCTTATCGCCTCTTATCTTTTGCTGGCGCTGGCGGTCTACGCACGCGGGCTGCCTGACTACAACCTGCTTTCACCCTGGAAAACCGGGGGAAGCCTGCTCGCCGGAGGCGTTATAGCCGGCATGCATTACACGGCGATGGCAGGGGCTTCTTTTACGCCGTCGGAACGGGAGCTTTCTCTTACAAACAGCTCCATTATCGGGAATACGCTGCTGACCGTTCTTGTCGGTTTTACGACTTTTTGCGTGCTTTTCTGGGTTGGGTTCGTCCTCTACCGGGACCGGCAGAAAGTCCTTACCGCCTCGCGGTTCAACGAACAGAGATATACCGCGCTGTTCGAACACAGTCCCGACCTGGTCGTCTGCATGGATCCCGTCAAAAAAATGGTCGTCAGCGCAAATCCGTCCGTCTACGATAACACGGGCTATACGCAAGCGGAGCTCATGGTTCTCGCTCTTCAGGATCTTCTTTATTCCCGGGACGATAAGGTTAAAATCATGAACGCCCTCGCTGAAGCGGCTCAAGGACAAGCTTCCAAAATCGAAGTTTCCATCCGTACCAAACAGGGAGTGCGAAAATATCACCGCACATCGGTTTTTCCGCTCGATCACAACCGGCAGCTGCTCGTTTTTTTCGTATCGAAAGATATAACCGACAGGGTTGTGGTTGAGCAAGAACTTCGGCGAGCCAAAGAGCTGGCTGAAAGCGCTGTCAAAATGAAGAGCGAATTTCTCGATACCATGAGCCACGAGATCAGGACGCCGCTTACCGGCATTATCGGGATTAACCAGCTGCTGGCGGAGTCGGCGGAGTCCCCTGACGACCAGGAGCTGCTGGCACTTCAGGCCAAGAGCTCGCAGGCGCTGTTGAGGGTCATCAACGACATACTGGAACTGTCCAAAATGGAAGCCGGGCGCATATCGCTCCACCAGGAGCCTTTTCAGCTCCGGGAGCTTATCCGGGAGTGCCTTGACTTCTTTGCGATCATTATCCGCAATAAGGAACTCGCCATGGACACGTTGATAGACCCCGCGGTACCGGAAACACTTGTCGGCGATTACGGCCGTGTCCGCCAGATTCTCGTAAATGTAATCGGCAACGCCGTGAAATTTACGGATCAGGGCCTGATTTCGCTCGAAGTCCGGGTCTCGGAACGCGGTGATGAAGACTGCCTCCTCGAATTCGCCGTCAGCGATACCGGGATCGGCATCGACTGCAGCAAGCTCGACCGGCTGTTTCAGCCCTTTACCCAGCTTGACGGCGCCCCGAACCGCAAATACGAAGGGACGGGCCTGGGGCTTGCCATCTGCCGCAAGCTTGTTACGCTTATGGACGGCCGGATTTGGGCCGTTCCCGGCCGGACTGTGGGAACGGAATTCCGTTTTACGATCCGGCTGCGGGAGCTCAGCCATTTTATGCGCGAAGGAGACGGTCAGGAAGCCGGATAGATCGCCTGCGCTCGGCCAGTCATGCACAAAGAATGAAACCTCCTGACCTTAACGGTTTGGAGGTTTCTCTTTTTTTATTCCAGCAAGCCCAATTTTTCATAGACGCTTAGGGATACGACGCCATCCGCTCTGAGCCTGTGGTCCCGCTGAAATCTCCGCAGGGCTACGGTCGTCGAAGCCAGAAACTTCCCGTTGCAGACTCCGCCGTAATAGCCTGCGCTTTTCAGCCGGTTCTGAATGAGCTGAACATCCGCTCCGATATCTCCTTGGGCAAGCTTCCTCGGTTCATGGCCGGGATCTCCCAGAACATGCCCCGCGATCGTCACCTTCGTGCCGACAGGAATGAGGTCGTAAAGCTCCTCCACGTCGCGGTTTCTCATTCTGATGCAGCCGTGGCTCAAATGCTGGCCGATGGAATGCGGTTTGTTCGTTCCATGAATGCCGTACGCTCCCCACGGAACGTTAAGCCCCAGCCAGCGCGGTCCGAAAGCAGGACCCCAGTCCTTGCCTTTATAAATTACCCGATACTCGCCGACAGGCGTAGGCGTTGCCAAGTTTCCGACCGCGACCGGGTAAGTTTTAAAATGCTTCTTGTCTTTGAACACGACAAGCTTGTGCTTCAGAGGGTATACCTCAATCGAGAACGGCCCCCGGTCCGCAGCGATGGGAATGGCGGGCTCGACCATGTCTTCCGGAAACGGGCCGGGTATGTCCGCTCCCGCGGCAATTCCGGGTATCGGCATACTCAGCAGCAGGCAGATCGCGGCCAGCCCTATCCGTGCCCATCTTTTTAACTTCAAAAGCGGTTGTCTTTTGTTCATGTTTGATCTCCGCGGCATCATTCATTTTTTTACCGGGTGTCACGTCCGCTTTCGCTGCGCTTTTCCTGGACGGTCCCGCTCCGGATATTGAAATCGGGTCAATTCCCATGGGTCGTACAAAGAAGCGCGGATGAAAGCCGAAGCGGCAAATCGCTCTGCGCGGGCGTTCTCCCTTCTTCTCGAATGCGAGCTCGACCGGAATTTCATAAGCGTACTCCGGTTCAGGCTTGCCCGCATCTTCCGGTTCCCATTCCGTTAATCTGCGTACGGAAACGAAAGACCGGCTGTCTCTCTTCAAATCTTGAAGCAGCCCGCGGTTATGCGGACGGCTCAGCAGGTCCAGCAAAGCGTCATCATGCTGGTGAACGGCCGCGACAACCAGATCCGCCAATTGCTGCGGAGAAGCCTGCGCGGCAAAAATGTCCGCCCGGCCCGCGGCACGATGAACCATAAACTGGTGCACCGTGTCTTTGGAACGGGATTTGTGGGTCGTGCTCCCGGCAAAATGGATACAGGAATGTCCGCTGAACCCGTTTTCCGGAATGCCGTCTCCGCCATGCGGCATTCCGTTCATGGATGCGGCATAGCTTTTCCCGTTGAACCGGACGAGAACTGCCCGGCGGTCCCAGCTCCATTTTCCCCCGTAGACGGTCTTCATGACCTCCGTATCCTTCTTCGTCAGCGGCTGCACGTCCGCATGCTGCCGTCCGGCTCTGCGCTGAACCCGGAACGTAAGCCCGGTCTCCAGATCGAGCACTTCGAATCGGGCCAGACGGGGAATTTCTTTCTGCGCATCATTCCAGGAAACCGGCTCTCCGTAATGCTTATGGCGAAGAGCTTCCATCTTTCTCACAAGTTCTTGTCTGTGCGCTTCGTCCGGCCGAATCACTTCGTGCTCCATAGAGTCATAAATTTCTCCCGCCCGGCTGACCGGGTATATGCGTTCTCCGCCTCTCTCCCTCACTTTCACAACCGTGTCCGTAAAAGGAAAGTACGACGCCTTGCGGCGAACGCTCCCACCGAAAAGGCGGCCGGCGCTCAGTTCTGTCCCGGCTTCGCTCCGGTAAACCGCATCCGGCGACGATTGGACGGAAAGCACAATGCTCCCGTGGTCTCCGGGCTCAACCGCTTGCCGCATGGTTGCCGCTTCGGGAACGAGTAAAATTACACCGGCGGACAGAAGCAGGAAAAGGATTCGTATCTGTCTGCCCATTTTTTTATCACCTCACCTCGCTTCGCTTCTTTCCGTTTACCTCTCCGCTGACCATGGCCTTTCTTTCCCGGATAGTTTTCTCCAAAGCGCCGAAATCATGTGAGTCGGTGTGCAAATTGTCAGATTCGTCTGGCCGGAACATCCCCGGGTGAATGTGTCGGATTTCGGAACGGTTTTAAATTTATTTACTGTAAAATTCCATTATTTTGTTTTAGCCCGGACCGAACGGGTAATTAACAGTCGGGAAGCGAGTAAAATGTTTTTTATTTTCTTCTGGCATCTGAAATCGAAGGAGGAAGTTAACTTATGTTCCGTCATCAGAAAGAATTGCAGTTCGAGGTAAAAGTAGACCGACCGGACCCTATGCTGGCCCGTCAAGTGCAGGAAGTACTAGGTGGACAATTCGGTGAAATGACTGTCATGATGCAATATCTCTTCCAAGGTTTTAACTGCCGTGGAGAAGAAAAATATAAAGATATGTTAATGGATATCGGTACGGAGGAGATCGGACACGTCGAAATGCTGTGCTCCCTGATCAGCCAGCTCCTCGACGGCGCTTCTCCGGAAGATCAGGCCGAAGCGGCGAAAGACCCTGCGACGGCAGCCATCATGGGCGGTATTAACCCTCAGCATCTCCTCGTCAGCGGTTTGGGCGGCCTGCCGACCAACTCGCTCGGCGTGCCGTGGAACGGCGGTTATATCGTGGCGAGCGGCAACCTGCTTGCGGACATGCGCTCCAACCTTCATGCGGAAAGCCAGGGGCGCCTTCAAGTGGCTCGCTTGTACCATATGACCAAAGACGAAGGCGTACGTGCCACTTTCCGTAAAATGCTCGCCCGCGACCGTTACCATCAGTATCAGTGGATGGCCGCGATCAAGGAGCTGGAAGAGAAGAATGGCGTCGTGGTTCCGGCTTCCTTCCCGCCGGAAGCGGAGCTCGAAGCCCAGCCGCACGCATTTGAATTCTGGAACTTGTCGGAAGGCACAGAGTCTTCGGAAGGTTTGTGGGCAACCGGATCGGCGCCGGACGGAACGGGCGACTTCGTATATGTCGCGGAACCGGTTCCGCAAGGACAAGTTCCCGCACCGAAGGTTCCCGCATCCGAGACTGCATCACGATCTGGACGAATGGGAAAGCTTGAAACAAGCGGTTAAAAAATAAGAAAAAGGCTCTTCTCCTTGGGAGAAGAGCCTTTTTTTATCGTGTCTTTCGCGGGTGCGCGTGCGGCGCCGCGTTTACAGCCGGATATCCACAACCGTATGTGCGCCATGTTCAATTTCCATCACATAGAGGCCGTTGCTGCCGGAAAAGTCGCATTTTCCGGTCATTTCTGTGCCATCCCGGGAAGCGGTAAACGGCCTTTTGTACCCGACACGAAGGGTTCCGGGCAGGGAGGCGGTAATACGGCCTTGTATGAGTCGTCCGTCTTCCCACTCCATATCCGCCTCGTAGCCTCCCCGCGCGCGCAGCCCTTTGACGCGGCCGCTAGGCCAGGCGGACGGCAGCGCGGGCAGCAGATCCAGAAACCCTTCGTGGGACTGGAGCAGCATTTCGGCGGCGGCGGATGTCCCCCCCAGGTTCCCGTCAATCTGAAACGGCGGATGTTCCGTGAACAAATTGGGGTCGGCTGCGTGCCGAAGCAGAGCCGTCAGGTGCCGATGGGCTTCCTCGCCTTCTCTCAGCCTTGCCCAGTAATGGGCGATCCACACCCGGCTCCAGCCGGTATGTCCGCTGCCGCCGGCCAGCCGGTGCTCCAGCGTCACTCTGGCCGCTTGAGCCAAGTCCGGTGTACGGAACGGGGAGATAAGCTCGCCCGGAAACAGGCCGAACAGGTGCGAGATATGCCGGTGGCCCGGATCCTCTTCCTCCTCGTCGCCGAGCCATTCGAGCAGCTGCCCGTGCCTGCCCGTCGCGGGCTGCGGCAGACGGGCCTCCGCCGCCGTCAGTTCCTCCAGCAACGCGGCTTCGGCCGGGAGGGCGGCGTATTCGCGGACGGCCGCATGAGCACAGGTGGCGCTGGCCTCCGCGGCAGGCTCCGTGCCATCGGCGCTGCACGAAGGAGTCCGCTCCGGCCATGCGGTCCCGGACGCTTCGCGTTCGCCCGCCAGCAGCTCCGCCGCTTCGCGGACAGCCCCGAAAAGCGTGCGGGCGAGCTGAATGTCCATGGCCGGAGCCATGCACAGATAGCCGCTTTTTCCGCCGGGAAGCACGTATTTGTTCTCCGGCGATACGGAAGGGCCCGTGAGCAGCCCGCCCTGACCGTCCTCCGTCATGAAATCGAGCAGGAACCGGGCTGCTTCTATCATGACGGGATAAGCCCGCCGTGCCAGAAAATCTTCGTCCCCGCCGAACCGGTAATGCTCCCACAGATGAAGGGCAAGCCACACTCCGCCCATCGGCCAGACGGCCGCCCGCGGAAGCATCCCGTTGATGCCGCTTTCCGCCCACAAGTTTGAATTGTGGTGAACCACAAAACCCCTGCATCCGTAGAGACTCCGGGCGGTTTCTCTGCCGTTTTCGACAAGCCTGTCTATAAAATCAAACAGCGGTTCATGACATTCGCTCAAATTGCACACTTCCGCCGGCCAATAATTCATCTGCAGGTTAATGTTCAGCGTGTAATTACATTCCCACGGAGGCTGGTAATCCGCATTCCAGATTCCCTGAAGGTTGGCCGGAAGCGTGCCGGGCCGTGAACTGGCCAGAAGCAGATAGCGTCCGTATTGAAAAAAAAGCGCAAGCAGCCCCGGGTCCTCCCCTCCCTCGCGAACACGGTCAAGGCGCTTGTCCGTGGAAAGCAGCCGGACATCGTTATCCGGCGTATCGAGCTCCAGGCTCATCCGGGCAAAAAGAGGCGCATAATCCGCCTCGTGCTCCCTTTTGACCGCTTCGTAGCCCTTCCGCACGGCCTCCGCGACCTGCCGCCTGCAAACGGCCGCGGGATTTTCATGGCGGAAGCTTGTCTGCGCGGCGACATAGATCGTCGCGGCTGCGGCTCCCTTCACGAGGACGAAGTCACCGGCCGTACGGACCGTGCCGCCTTCGGCGCTCACGCCCGCAAGCGCGGCATACCGGACCCCGTCCGGTCCGCAGCGGCCCTGCATAAGCACCGCATGCGGACCGTCGGGCGCCGCTCCTTCGTCGAAGGGACGCCGCCCCAGATGAAACCGGAAGCTCAGTCCTTCCGGGTGAGTGGTTGCGAGGCGGAGCACAAGCACACCGGCCGGAGCGCTGGCGAACAGCTCCCGGGTGTAGCCCGCGCCTTGCGACGTGTATTCGACGCGGCACAGCGCCTTCGCCAGGTCCAGCTCCCGGCAGTAAGTACCCGCTTCCGGCTCATGCTCTCCGAACCAGATGCGCAGGTCTCCCAGCGGCTGGTAGGGGCCGGCGTATTTAGGGATGGGGGTCAGCCCCACATGAGCAAGCTCCTGCGCCTCGGTCACACGGCCCTCCATGAGCAGCCTTCTGACTTCGGGCAGAGCGGCAGCAGCCTCCGGATTCGTCCGGTCTTTGGGACCGCCGTACCATAAGCTGTCCTCGTTAAGCGAGATCAGTTCTTCCGCTGGGCGTCCATAAATCATGGCGCCCAGTCTGCCGCTGCCGACCGGGAGAGCTTCGGTCCATGCCTGAGCGGGCCGCGTATACCAGAGCTTGTTAGCAGACATGGTCCGCCTCCTTTACAGGCTTGCCGGTGCCATATTCCGAAAACAGGCACCCGCCTTATTTTTAATGTTGCTTCCTTGCTTCACATGCCACAAACATTCCGTACTTACGGGTTTATCGTTCTCCCGCTTTAACCGGTCTCTTCGGCATCGGCGGGACAGATCCGCCCGCCGCTTCCGGTTCCCGGCCATCCGACGAAGCTTTCGTCCGGGCTTTCCTTGGCGGGCTTGGAAACCGGCATCATCATCGTCATCTTCGTCCCGATGCCGGGCTTGCTTTCGATACGGAGGCCGAATTCGCCTCCGAACACGAGCTGGATCCGGCGGTGCACGTTCAGCACACCGATCCCGCCCCTTCCGCTCTCATCCATTCCGGCCGAAGCGGAAGCATCCGTCAACTGCTCTGTTTTTAGCTTGGATTGAAGTTTGTCCAGCGTCTCCCGGCTCATTCCCGTCCCGTTGTCTTCCACCGAAATCCAGAACTTTCCGACTTCTTCTCCGGCATCGATCCGGATCCAGTGGTGATCCTCCAGACCGTCCGGAAAAGCATGCTGAAACACATTTTCGATCAGCGGCTGCAGAGTAAGCCGCACCATTTTCTTAAGCAGAAACTGCGGCGGAACCGCGACATCCAGCTCGAACTCCCGGTCGTGGCGGTGCTTCAAAATAATCATATAGTTCAGCACATGATTCAGCTCGTTGGCGACGGTTATCTCTTCCAGATTCGTTTGAACCGAGTAGCGCAGCATATAGGCCATCGATTTGACGATTTCCGAAATTTCTTCGGAATCCTGCACGACAGCGTAGCATACGATCGTTTCCAGCGTGTTGTACAGGAAATGGGGATTGATCTGCAGCTGGAGAGCCTGGAATTCGGCCTGCTGCCGTTCGAGCTGGGTTTTCTGCTGTTTGAGCTCGCCTTCGTAAACCTGCTCCACAAGCTCCGACAAGCGCCCCACCATCAGGTTGTAGCGCTGCATGAGCTCCGTGATCTCGTCCCGCCGGTTCGGCAGCGGCACCGTGGACCATTTGCCCTGCTCCGTCTGCCGCATGCCCTGAATGAGCACGAGAATCGGCCGTGTGATCGAGCGGCCGAACCGGTACGCGAGCGCGACCGCGATAGCCAGCGTGAACAAGCCGATCAGAATCGTCGTCGTGCGGATGGCCGTCACCGGCTTTTTCAGCTCGCTCATCGGCATCGAAACGACGAGATTCCAGCCTGAGTAAGAGGATCTGCGGCTCATGTAAAGCCGTTCCTCCCCGTCCGGCCCTTTATGCAGGAAGGAGCCTGTCTCCCCCGCACTTACAATCCGGGGCACCAGCTCCGGCAGCGCCTGCGGACCGATTCCGTCCTTGGACGGCTGATAAATCATCTCGCCTTTATCGTTGACGATGAAGAAATAGCCGCCCTCGCCCAGATCGATCCCTTTCCAAAGCATGGAAAGATCGTTCGAACGGATTTCGACGGCCAGAATTCCTTTGTAGTCCGCCGACTGAAGTCCTTTAATCTGCCGGGACAGCCGGATGACACTGCCGTTCATCGCCGGAAGAATGCTGTCCGTCGTAATGCTGAGCGTTCCGTCCGGTTCCGTGACGCTCTTCAGACGCTCCATCTGGCCGAGTATTTTTTCCCGGGAATACGTTCCCTCCGCCTGGTCGTTGCTGTAGCCGTAAATTCCGTTGCCCGCAAAGCTTATCGCGTACATGGACACAATCTCGGGATTGCGGATAAAGATCGGCTGAAGCGCGGTTTCCCGGATCGTGCTCCAGAACTTGTAATAATCGTAGGGCTCCGGAACCGGAGGAAGATCGACGAATTTCTTGATATCCCGGTTGGTCAGCAGCGAAATCGTGAGCCGGTCGTAGCTTTTCACATACACATCCGTATGATGGAGCGCATTGGTTAAAATCTGGTTCATATGAAGCCGGTTTTGTTTATCCAGCTCATCGGACGCCTTTTTATACGTAAAGATCCCGACAGAGGTCAAGGTGATCAAAATTATCGAGAGCAAATAAAGAAAAATTTTGCGGGAAAGGTTCCATTTAATCATTTAATCCCCAACTGCTGCCGGTATTCCGAAGGGGAAAAGCCGGTCGTTTTCTTGAACATTTTCGTAAAATGCGGATAGTCTTCGTACCCGACTTTGGCGGCCACATCGACGATGCGGATATGCGGGATTGCCAGAAGCTGCTGCGCCTTCTCCATCCGTTTCTTGATCCGGTATTTCACAAACGTTTCATTGGTCATTTTCTTGAACATGGAGCTGAAATAAGTCGGAGTGAAGCCGGCCATCTCCGCTACCTCGTCGAGCGTAATTTCTTCGGCCAGATGCGTGTCGATATAAGTCTTTACTTCATCGAGCAGATTTTTGTAGGTGCCGCTGCGCTGCTGATGCAGCTTCCCCATGATGTCCTCCAGCCGGAGACTGCATCTGCTCGAAAATGTGGTCCTTGGAAACGCAACGCCCGTCCTCCCATTCGTTCTTGACCGGGAGTCCCCTGGCCTGGAGTCTCTTAAGAAGCAGCGCCATGCATTCCTTGATGAGCTGCCGTAGCTGGAGCATGTTCATTCCGCTCGCCAGACAGTTCTCCCTCCACTCTCCGATCAGCGTGCGCAGCCTGTCCTCTTCGAGGTTCCAGAGGAGCTGTTCCATCTGTTCGATCACGTCCACGCAATCCGACAAAGCCACGAACCCTTTCACCCGGTTTTTCATAAAATCGGCCAGCACTTCATGAAGATCCGGCGCCGTCACCGGCTTCAGCAAATAATGCTTCACGCCGTAGAACAGGCATTTCTGGGCGTAAGAGAAATCGCCGAAGCCCGAAATGACGATACACGGAATATGGCTGTACTGCTCGTGGATAACCCGGCACAGCTCCAGCCCGTCCATTTTCGGCATCCGGATGTCGGTAAACACCAGATCGATTTCGCGCTCCCGGATAATTTCAAGCGCGGCGGCGCCGTTGGCCGCCGTATGAATGCCCGCGAATTCGAACGGATAAAGCTCCGCCATTTTTACGAGGCCTTTGCGAATAATCGGCTCATCGTCGACGATCAACAAATGCATGGTAACAGCTCCCCCGTCGCGAAATATGTGCTTTTGCAAAAAAAGCGGGCCTCCCCTCTAACGTCTGCAAGGGAGGCGGATCTTTCGGGATGCCGGAATTTAAACGCTTTCATTCCAGCTTCCGTTCAGCTTTGTTAACGGGCGCGGTCAACCACGCCTTCTTTTTTGTTGTACCGTTCCGTAGCTTCCTTGATAATTTCTTTGCCGCCCTTGGCTTTGTATTCTTCGATTACTTTGGGCCAGTCGGAAATCGGGCGTTTGCCGTAAATCATCTGGATCATCTGGTCCAGAATGAATTTGGGACCCGTATCCCCGCCGGAAGCCAGGTCCGGATATTTCGTGAAGGAAGCCAGGCTCGTCGTAAACGTAATGCCGCCTACGCCCTCCTTGGACAGCACGTTATCAAACGCCCGGACCATATCTTTGCCGTCCTCCGTCAATTCGGACAGCTTCTTGTTGTAGGTAAGGTCGTGAACCATCCAGAGCGTCGTCTGCCGGTAATTTGCCTCGTCGATTTCTTCCTTCGTTTTCGGTTGTTTATAGTTGATCTTACCGTTCTCCTTCGTGTAGGTTTCCCCTTCAATCCCGAAGGTGAAGAACTCTTCCGCTTCTTCCGTACTCATCCAGTCGAAGAACTGGATAATCTTCTTGGCTTTCTCTTTGTCCACCTTGCTGTTGATATACTTCGCCGTGGAGATATATCCGTACACGCCGTGTCCGCCCTTGCCTTCGGGACCTTTGGGGGAGGGGACGATATCCACTTTGCCGTCCTTCACCGCATCCTTGATTTTGCCCCGGAAATTCAGCAGCGCCTCGCCGTTCGCCGACCAGATGCCGGATTTGCCGGCCGCGATATTTTTGTTGTAGTCGGTTTGGGAAACGGTTGCAAAATCTTTCGGAATGAGTCCTTCCTCATACATCGTTTTGTACGTCTGGAGAGCTTTCATCATATTGTCCACATCGAAAAACTTCGGCACGACTTCGCCGTTCATCAGTTCAAACTGATACGGCATAACATCGTAAGCGCCCAAGAACGTGTCCGCATATTTGAACTGCTCGCGGATCTGGTACGGATTTTCGACGCCCATTTTCTTGAACGCCCGCAGAACGTCCAGATACTCCTCGACGGTGACAGGCTGCTTCAGGTTCGCTTTCTCCAGCAAATCCGTCCGGATAAAGGTCGCCCGTCTCGACGGGTTGGTCAGCCAGCCGGGTATGCCGTAAATTTTGCCGTCGTACGACGTTTCCTCCCAGGCCTCCTTCGGAACAAGCTTCATCAGATTCGGCGCGTACTCCTTGAGCAGATCGTCCAGCGGCATGAACACGCCCGCTTCCACCGACCCGGACATCGAGGACGTTGTCGGGCCTCCGCGCAAATTGCTGACGACATCCGGAATATCGTTGCCTGCGAACAGCAGGCTCATTTTCTGATCGAATTCTTTGTGAGAAAGCGGTTTCAAATCCAGGTCCGTGTTTGTGCGTTTTTCCAGTTCCAGCACCCATTTGTCTTTGTTGATATCGGACGCGGATTCCAGATAGGCGTTGCCTCCCGTAGAGAAGGAGACGGAGAATTTAACGGGCCCTGCGCCCGCCGCGCCTTCTTTTGCCGGTTCTTTGGAATTGCAGCCCGCAAGCGTTCCGGTAGTAAGAACCGCCGCCAAAAGTACACCCAAGCCTTTTTTCATCAAGAATCCTTCCTTTCATCTCTTCCTCGTTATACGTCCCCGGTTACACTTTCATGATAAGGGCTGGAGATTTTTACGGGTATTGGGATTCTTATTTTGGCGTTGTGTTCTTTTATGATTTAATCGACCCGATAAGCATACCTTTTATGAAGTATTTCTGCAAAAAAGGATAAATAAGCAGGATCGGCACCGTCGCCACCACGATCACGGCCATTTTGATGCCTTCGGGCGAAATATTGAGCGTGTTCTCGAATGTGGACGTCATCTCCCCGAAATTGTCCGTAATGACGATTTCTCTCAATCTGACCTGCAGCGGAAACAAATTCCGGTTATTGATATAATACAAGGCATTGGAGTAGGAATTCCAGTGGGCCACCGCATAGAACAACCCCATTGTCGCCATAACCGGCTTCGACAGAGGCAGCACGATGCTCCAGATCAGCCGCATTTCACCGCAGCCGTCGATCCTGCCGGAATCGACAAGCTCGCCGGGCAGCCCCGAAAAGAACGAACGCATAATAAATAAATTGTAGGCGCTGATCATGCCGGGAATGATGAGTGACCAGACCGTGTCCAGCAGCCCCAAATTTTTGATAAGCAGATAGTTCGGAATAAGCGGCGCGCTGAAAATAAACGTAACGAGCACCATCAGCAGCAAATACCGGCGACCGATATATTCCGGACGGGACAGCGGATAAGCCAGCGAGGTCGTCGCAATCAAGTTAATGAGCGTGCCGGCGACCGTCACGAACACGGAAACGAGAAAACCCTGCCATACGGAGCTGTCGCTTAACACGAACGCGAAATTGGACAAAGTAAACTCCACCGGAAAAACGGACACCCTGCCCTGGTTGAGCGCCAGCTCGCTGCTGAACGACTTCGCCAGCACGTGGACGATCGGCAGGATCATACAAATTGCCACGACTGTCAGCAGCACGTAGTTAAACCCCTGGAATGAGCGCTCTCCCCTGCTTTCTTTCATCATAAAATGTCACCTGCCCCTAGTATAAAGATTCGCCTGTCGCTTTCTTGCTGAGACGGTTTCCGATCATGATAAGCACAAGGCCGATTAGCGATTTAAACAGGCCGATGGCGGTCGTATAGCTGTACTGTTTGCCCAGCAGCCCGACCCGGTAAATGTACGTATCCAAAATTTCGCCGCTGTTCGAGTTCAGCGAATTCAGGAACACATAAACCCGCTCGAATCCGAAATCGAGAAAATGCCCGATATGCAGCAGAAACATGATCGCGATCGTCGGCATAATGGTCGGAATCGTAATGGCCGTCGTCTGCTTCCAGCGGCTCGCTCCGTCGATTTTGGCCGCTTCGTAAAGCTCCGGGTTAACCCCGGCAAGCGCCGCCAAATAAATGATCGTTCCCCAGCCCGCGTCCTTCCAGACGCCCGAACCGATCAGAATGCTGCGGATATAGGAATCTTCTCCGAGAAAATATACCGGCTCCATGCCGAACCAGCCGAGCATCGTATTCACGATTCCCGTCGTCGGAGAAAGAATGCCTACCGCGATCCCCCCGATGATGACCCAGGACAGAAAGTGCGGCATATACACGACGGTTTGAAGAATCCGTTTGTAGACCATTTTGCGCACTTCGTTCAGCAGCAGCGCCAGAACTATCGGCACCGGAAACGCGATCACGATATCGTACAGCCCGATCAGGAGCGTATTCATGAAAATCTTCAAAAACTCGTCGTATTCGAACATCCGGACAAAATTGTCCAGGCCGACCCAGGGACTGCCCGTGATTCCCTTAAACAGGTTGTAATTTTGAAAAGCCATGACGCTCCCCATGAGCGGCACATACTTGAACACGATAAAATAAAGAATGCCGGGAATCGAGAGCAGATACAGCGCTTTGTATTTGCGCAGATTCGATCCGACTTCATGCCTCTGCACGTACCTGACTTTGTCGGACGGCTGAATTTTACTGGCCATAAGTACCTCCTGGGCTGTCGGAATAGGCGGATGAAAGACTTTATATGGTGTAGAGACCGGGTTAAAAAAGAACGCGGGACACGCCGGCCGCTTTCAGCCACGCATCCGCGATAAGCGCATGACCGGCGGGAGACGGGTGCACCCCGTCCGGAGCCCAGTACGCGCAGGGCGCCTTCGCCGAGGCCTGCGCGAACAAGCCGTCCAGCGGCACGTATGCCGTCCCGTATTCCCGCGCTAGATCCCGGACTCCGTGAATTTTCGGGTCGAGGTCTTCGCGCCAGCGCCGCCGGTCTTCGGGAACCGGCAGTACGAACGGCTCGATCAGCATCAGCCTTACGCCGGGAAGTCCCTCTGCCGTCCGGTCCAGAATGTCCCGGTAGCCGGCGACGAACGCTTCCGCGGATGTCGGATCGCTGCGGTCGTATCTTCTCCACGTGTCATTGACGCCGACATAGATCGAGACGACGCCCGGCTTCAGCTCCAGGCAGTCCGTCTCCCAGCGGGCCTGCAGGTCCCGGACCCGGCTGCCGCTGATTCCCCTGTTAAGGAACGTGACGCCCAGTTCCGGATACATGCTGCCGAACCGGGCCGCCGCCATCCAGGCATAGCCCCTGCCGAGCTCGCAGCCCGGCTCCCGTTTGGCATCGGTAATGCTGTCTCCCTGAAACAGCACGATATCGTTTTGTTGAATCAGCATGTCGGGGGACCCTCCTTGAGCGGAATCACCAGATTCCATGTTTTCGTGCAATCGTGAAAACCTCTCGTGCCGTCGGAAGCGGCAGCGAACAGATGAGTAGGCACACCGTCCTCCATGAGCAGAAACGGCCGCTCCAGATTGCCCGCCTGCCTCACGACACCGTCATCCCACAGAAAGGTGCGGGAATAAGCTTTCGGAGGATCGCACAGCGACCACGTCACCCCGTCCGGCGAAGAGGCGCGGATGCCTCCGTATTTTTCTCCGCACAGGCGGCCGGTCATGTCTTTGGCAATCATCGAAAAGCCGTCCTCCGTCTTCCACACAAACGGGTCTTCGATGTTGAAATCCCGTGGGAACAGGGGCCCCTCGGCCAGCCTCGTATACGGACCTTCGAAGTGAGGGGCCTTCGCCGCCCCAATCGTCATTTCCCCGTGACGGAAGCCTTCGTACTTCCTGGCCTTGTAAACCAGGAGGACCGAACCGTCCTCCAGAACGCAGGGAGCCGGATTCGATGTCAGGAAGCTGTCGAACCTGCCCGGGCGCACGTCCAGCACGGGTTCGTCCCGGCGGAGCCACGGACCTTCGGGCCCGCTTGCCGTGGCGATGCCGATCCGCTTGTTGGAACGGGCCACGACCGCTGCGGGATCGTCCAGACCAAGCGGCTCTCCCGGCTGCGGGTCGGCGAACGGATGAGTCGAACCCATGTAATAGAGCACATAAGTATCGCCGATCCGGACGATATGCGGATTGTGCGTGCTGCGGCCGTCCCAGTACTCGGCTCCCCGCGCGGGAAGCACCGTTTCCGCATACGTGTACGGCCCTTCGGGCGTATCGGAGACGGCGCGGACTACCTCGGACGAGACGAGCCAGCCGGGATGCATCGGCAGACTGTCCGGCCAGCGGGACGCAAACAGATGGTAGCGTCCGTCCTCGCCCTTCACGGCCGAACCGCACCAGACCCAATACCCCTCCATGCGGAATCCGCCCCCGACCGGAGCCGGCTTAAAGCTGAACATGCGGCTTCTCCTCCTCCGTTAACGCTTTCATAACGACCTGCTGCAAATTCATCAAATAACCGCCTCGTATGTTTTCGGCCCGTACGGTCAAGGTGTATGTGCCCGGACCCGGAATTTCGATGCCGCCGATCTCACGGACCGCAAAATCATACGGTCCTTCCGTGGGAACGACTTCCGCCCGGAGCGTATGATCTCCGCACGAGACGGAGTACCCCCCTCCCGAGACGCCGGATTCCGCCGCGTACGAGAGACGGACGGCGTATCTTCCGGGCTGCGCGGCCCGGAACGTCCATGAAAGGCTGTCGCCCGCACGGCTCCAGTCCGTAACGTTATCCCGGCCCTTCTTGCCGGTGTCGTAGCGCAGCCGCTCTCCGGCGGCTTCCCCGGCGAAAGCCGGGAAAGTCGTCGTGCCTTCCTCCATCAGCCGTTTGAGCGGGTCGGCTGCAAGTTCCCCTTCGTATTGGAGCACCAATACGGAAGAAGCGTTGTCCGGCAGGAGGCCGGGAAGCTCCACAAGCAGGTCCAGCCCGTTCAGCCGCCGGAAACGCGGCCCGGGCGCCGCAGGATCGTGCAGCCAGCGGACCGCGGTGACCGGGTTTGCGATGCCCGGCACGATCAGCCTGCCGCCGGGCGGCCGCCGCAGGATGTGCAGGAACAGCTTCCGCTGCCGCGGATCAGCCGTGCAGCAGCCCCACTCGGGGCGTCCGATCGGGCTGCCCTCCGTGCCGCGGACGCTAGCGTGATGGACGGCCATCCAGCGTCCGACTTCCCGCAGCAGCCCCCGCGAAGATTCGTCAATGCGCCCGCTGCCTTCGGGGCCGACATTGAAGACCGTATTGCCGCCCCGGCTTGCCGTCTCAACCAGAATCCCGATCAGCTCCTCCGGCGTTTTCCAGTTCCGGTCCGCATGACGGAAGCCCCACGAATCGTTCAGTGTGAAAATCGATTCCCAATCCGGCCGGGTTACCCGGACGCTGAGCTGGTTGTCTCCCGGATTGCCGTAATCTGCGTATGCGTCGGAACGGATCCGTTTGTTGATCAGGCAGCCGGGCTGAATCGAACGGACCAGTTCGGCGAACTCGCGTCCCTGCTCATCCGTGATTTTATGGCCGCAGTCGAACCAGAGAATGCCGACGGGCCCGTAACCGGTGAGCAACTCGCGGATTTGGGGGAACGCTTTCTCCCGCAAATACCGGTGAAATCTGCGGCTCTTCGCTTCATCCCGGGTCCAGCTTTCGAGCGTGTCCCAGGCCCCGATATTATCGGGGTAATCCCATGTATTTCCTTGGGAATCAGGGTGATGCCAGTCCATCGCATGGGAGTAATAGAGGCAGAATGTAATTCCGCCTCTTCCGCATGCCTCGCTTAATTCGCGGATCGGGTCCCGGCCGCTCGGACCGAGCCGCACGATGTTGTATCCGCTCGCTTGCGAGTCGTACATGGCAAACCCGTCATGATGCTTCGCCGTGACGATCATATATTTCATGCCGGCTTCTTTGGCGGCGGCGACCCACTCGTCCGCCTGAAAACCGCTCAGGTCCATGCCGGCGGCCACCTTCTCGTACTCCCGGACGGGAATACGTCCTCTAAGCTGAATATGCTCGGCGTAGGCGGCCTCGACTTCCTCCCCGTTCCATCTTCCTCCGAGCAGCGAGTACGGCCCCCAATGGACAAACATCCCGAAACGCGCCTCACGCCACCAGGCAAGTCTGCCATCGGAGCTTTTTCCGCCGGAAGCGCGCACCTCCGCCGCCGGACTATCCGGCGGGCGGCTGCGTCTCGCTTCCGCTTCGGCTCCGTCCATCAGCGGATCATTCTCCCGCACGATACATCCCTCACTTCATCTGTAGATTCGTATCCGGGTTAACGTTTGACGAGATCTTCCCGGACCGGCGTAAAGCAGTCCAGCAGAACGCTCGCCTCAAGCGCTTTCGCGCCGTGTCTGGCGTGTGGGGGAATGCAGACCGATTCCCCCGCCCCGATGACCTTTTTTACACCGTCGATCGTAAATTCCATCCGTCCTTTCATGCAGTACGACAGACTGCTCGTGAGGATGAGCGTGCTCATCCCCCTCCGCCCCCGGCTCAAAGTGGACTTCCATCAGCATCAGCGACTCTCCCGGCTGCATGATTTTGCGCTTAACCCTGGGTTCCGCGTCTTCCCATACGTTAATATTGCTCATCGTCTGTGTCCTCCTTGTGTGCGTCTCAGTTCCAGTTCCCGTTTACGGTCGCCGGATAATACCGGCAGTCCTGACAGTATCGGTAATTCCGGTAGTTTTGGTAGTTCCCGCAATTCCGGCAGTATCAGCAGTTTCGGTAGTTCACGTAGTTCACATAGTTCACATAGTTCACATAGTTCACGTAGTTCCGGTAGTTCCGGTAGTTCCCACAGTTCCCACAGTTCCGGGCAGTTCCCGCATGACCCGCAGCCCTTCCCGGCCTCCCGCGTGACTTTGTTCTAGAAAGCTTTCTGCACATCGATTTTCCTCGTCTTCCCGTTATCCGTAAAATAAAGCGAAAACACGAAGCCTTGGTCGTCCATAAAATACGACACGTAGCGGTCCTCTTCTCCCGGTTTTTTCGGCACGAGAAGCGTCACAAGGCGGTGGGAAACCGCCGGAGAAGACTCCGCCTTCAAATGCCACTGACGGGGAAGGCCCTCGATTTCCTTTTCGTCCACGCCGGAAAATTCATGGCTCTGGATAAGCCTCAGCTCGCCTGACGAGCAGAATACGAAGCGTCCATCCAGCGAAGCTTTTCTCCCGGTCACCCGGAAGGACTGCTCCCCCAATTCCATCTCGTTCATGGCGTGGTACAGCCATTCGATTTTACCGGGACGGTTCAGGTCGACGGAATCCACCACAACGAAATAGCTGTGGTCCACAAAATAAATCTCCCGCTCCACCCGCTTCACGTAAGGCACCTGCTCCAGATAAGCGGCGGTCACATCCATCTTCACGTAACTTCCGTTCCTGTCCCGCTTCGCCTCTACGACCGTGCCCGATGCGGCCATATTAAGCGATTTGTCCGTGTCCGCGTATTGTCCCGCCCCGTCGATCAGCAGGCTGTTTTTGGAAACCGTCTGCCTCCGCCAATTGCGGTGCATCGTGCTGTTAAACGCGACATAATACCCGGTCTCCACCGCGAGCGCTTCCCCGAACGCATGGATATAAAAAGCACCCTGGTCCGCGTGACTATGGCTCACGGAGCCATACTTGCTGGCCTTCGTCAGCAGCATGATCTGCTCTCCGGGGTCATCCATCCGGTGATGCATCGCCACCCAGCCGACATCGCGGAACCATTTCAGCTCTTCCGCATCCGCCGGCGCTTCCGCCCCTATCTGCGGGTACGCCTCCATGTACACGAGCTCGTCGAAGCGGAAATCCCACCAGCCGTGATTGTGGAACTGCTTCGCCGCTTCAGGGTCTGTCTCTCTGATTTTTTCGTAATACCACTGGTACCGGCCGTCGCCCGTTACACCCGCCAGGTGGCGCATGTTGTAGCCCGTTTTAGCGCCGATCTTCCCGCCCAGGCTTGAATTGTCGCCGAAGGTCGTGCGTGTGGAAGCGTTGGGATTATAGACATACAGCGGAAAATCTCCGGTTTTGTGAAAAAAGGGCCGGTCGAACAAGCTGAGTTCCGTATAGCCGCGAATCCATTCGATCGCTTCCAGCAGGGCCGCCATTCCGGTCGTCCAGTAATGGGGGCCTTCCGCCCACCCTCCGTCCTCGCCGCCCCAGGGCGTGTACAAAGTCCAGAAATACTCCAGGGTGTAATGAAGCCACTCTTCCGCTTCCGATTCTTCATGCAGAAGCGAGATGCAGCACGGCGTAAGCACGGACGAGAGCGACCGGACCGCATGACTGTCGTAAGGCACCTGGTGAATCTTGGACCGCCGGATCGCATGGACCGCCACCTGCCGGGTGCGGGCGGCCAGGCTCTGCTTCACCTGTTCTCTTTCCCCGTCGTCCAGCTCGCCGTACAGCCAGTCGTAGCCCCAGGCGAGCGCTCCCCCCATGCGGAAAGCGGCTTCGTCGTTATAGTCCCGGCCCGTAGGCCCGTCAGGGTCCCAGGAAGCGGCGGCCAGCAGCCAGTCTTTCGCCCGGTGAAGCAGACGGGAATCGTCCAGCACCTTTCCGGCAATGCTCAGGTGGCGGATTGCGTACAACATTTCCTGGCAGGTGACGTAAGATTGCCTCCAGAGTTCCACCGTCCGCCGGTTTCCCGGATAGGGCGCCGGTTCCTCATGGGGCTCCCGCTCCGCCCAAGGCAGAACCGACAGCTCGTAGAACTGCTTCCAGCCGGTCCCCTCGGGGTCGGCGGCGACTCTGTCCCGGTAGCGGGTGATCCCCTCTTCGCCTTGCAGCCATAACCGGGGTCTTGCGTAACCGCTTTCCTTAAATCGTTCGGCTTTGGCCGGTAGCGGAGTTTCCGGCACATTTTCCGGCACCGAAAATGAACGCGTGACGCTCCATTCGGACGCGCGCTTATCGTTCTCATACAGCGCATACCGCCAATAATACGTGCCGGGGGCGAAACTTTTTTCCGGCGTAAAAAAATTATAGGCAACCGGAGCATACGTCCGGGAAAGCTCTGCGGGGAAATCGTCCCGTCCCGAAATTTCCAGCACATAACAATCTTGCTCAAGTCTGGCGGGAATCCATGTAAAACGAGGCGGATTTTCAATCACCTTCGTCTGCGCGTCAGGCCTATATTGAACCGTCAGCACGCCGCTGCGGGGTTGGTACAAAGATTTGCTCATGTCGTCGCTCCCTCCGGTGGTCAGCCATTATGCCGCCGCTTCACATCTTGACCTGCTTTCATCTTCCTCTGTATCCAGTATAAAAGTGTTTGCCTCCCGTCTGAATAGAGTCAATTAAGATCGAGTTGTGCTTTTTTACGATTGGGGGCTGCCAAGCAACTCCTTAAAAAAAACCATATTTTTCTAAAGTGTCTCTCTGCTATAGTGAAGGTGTTTTTAAACCACTCTGCGAAAGTGAGGTGTTTCGGACCATGAACGCTTTTTCCGCCAACTCAAAAAAGCTGCTGGCCGTCCTGGCCGCCGCTCTCGTTCTGCCTCAGCCTCTGCTGACGCCGCCGGCAGCCCAGGCCCGGGAGCAGGCGCAGCGGGCCGTGCAAACCGTATCGGCCGCATCCGTTCAGACGGCAAACCCGACAGCGGCGGCAAGCTCCGAAGTAAGCGGCAGGGAAGCATCCAAAGCCGTCGACGGAGACGCCGCCACCTACTGGCAGCCGTCCGGCGCCGACCGCGAGGATATGAACGTGTGGCTTTCGGTCGATCTGGGTCAAAGTACACCCGTTAACAAAGCGGTGTTTTCCCTTAACCGGGCGGATAACCTGGCCTCGTATGCCATCGAGTATTCGTCCGACGGCCTGACATGGCATACCGCCTGCTCCCGGAACCAGCCGCCGAGCAAAGATGAGAGCGCTTACTTTGAAGAAGTTACGGCCCGCTATTTCCGGCTTAATCTGACCCTCGGCAAAAACCTGAATGTGAATGTGTTCGACTTTCGGCTTATGAAGGATGTGAATAGTGAAAATCCCGTGCCCAGCGACCTGAAACGCATCTATTTCGCAAACGACGCCGGTCAGGAAATTCCGATTAACGGAGAACTGACCCTTCAGAAAGACGCCGTAAAAACGTTAAACGTGAAAGGCGTCACCTCTTCCGGAAGCATCGTCCCTCTGCCCGGTCCGGCGGTAAGCTGGATTTCCGCCGCCAAAAGCATCGAAATCAGTCCGGCCGGTACGGTCAAAGCGCTCAAAACCGGCGCTGCGATGGTCAATGCCGAAGTCACCGTAAACGGAGCGAAAATCAAATCCCCCGACTTCTGGATTGTCGTAGAAGACCCCGCCGAATTCGAGGGGGAAGCGTTCATCGCCGGAACGAGCCTGTCCCATCCCACGCTCCGCACCGAGATCGGCCAGCCCGCGATTCTCGCAGCCGGCGAAGCCCTCCCCGCCATCGGGATCCGGGCCAACACGGCTCTGACGCTGAGCGGGGAAGTGCGGCTGAACGGCAGTCCCGCTGCGGGAATCACGCTCCCGGTTACCGCTTTCGGCAAAGGCCAGCGGCAGACGGTGCCGTTAACCGGACAAAGCACGGGCCCCGGCCTCTACGAAATCCGGCTGACGTTCTCGTCGCCCGGCAGACCGGATTACCACGATACCTTCTCGTTCACCGTGCCGGACGAGACGAAAACGGCCGGGACGCAGAGCAGCATCGCCTATCTGGGCGGGGACGGAAAGATGACATACGTCCCGGATTTCAAGGGCAACCGGATTCTTGATTTCTCCGGCAGCGGCTATAAAGGCGGCGGGGTCCCGATCCCGAACGTCCAGGCGAAGGCGGTCGTTTCACCTGGGGAGGGCGACGATACCCGCCGCATCCAGGACGCGATAGACGCGGTATCGCAGATGCCGCCCGGACCAGACGGCTTCCGGGGTGCCGTTTTGCTGACGAGAGGCAAGTTCGAAGTGTCCGGCACCCTGAAAATTACCGCCGGCGGCGTCGTCCTGCGGGGTGAAGGCCGGGATGAAGGCGGCACGCTCATTCTCGGAACAGGCGCCACGGCCCGTAATCTCGTCGAAATCGGCGGCACATCCGGCGTTGTGACGGATAATGCCTCGAAAACGACGGTAACGGACCTGTACGTTCCGTCCGGCGCGGTTTCTTTTCACGTGGCGGATGCAAGCGCCTTTAAAGCCGGAGACAAGGTCGTCGTCCGCCGGATCGGCAACAGCCGGTTTATCCATGAGATCGGGATGGATCACATTTATATGCGGCCCGGACAGGGAGGTACGCAGCAGTGGAGCGCGTTCAACCTCGATTTCGACCGGACAATCATCAAGGTGGAAGGCAGCCGGATCACCCTCGATGTGCCTCTGGCCAATTCCATCGATTTGAAATGGGGCGGCGGCGAGCTGTACAAATACACCGATGCGGGGCGGATCGAGCAGGTCGGCGTGGAAAACATGCGCGTCGATTCCGAATTCGACAAGAGCATTATCGATACCGTCATGGATAACGGAAAAACGGACCCGTACTATGCCGACGAGAATCATGCGGAACGATTCGTCGTTTTTAACAGCGTGAAGAACGGGTGGCTGCGCGAAGTGACCACAACCCATCTCTCCTACGCCACGGCTCTGGTCGGCCGCCAGGCGAAATGGATCACTGTCCAGGACACGACGACACTGGACATGGTCAGCATTATCACGGGAGGCCGCCGGTACGCCATCCATTTCCAGGGCCAGCAGAGCCTCGCCCAGCGCAACCACGTCGAGACGTCCCGCCATGCTTTCGTCGTAGACAGCCGGGTGCAGGGACCGAACGTCTTCCTGGACGGAACGACGGACAAAAATTTCAACACAAGCGAGCCGCACCACAAATGGTCGGCAGGCGGCTTGTACGACAATATCCAGGCGCCGATCTCGATACGCGACCGGGCATGGCTCGGAAGCGGCCACGGCTGGTCGGGCGCGAACTATGTGACGTGGAACACGGAAGGCGCGCTTACCTCGCAGCAGCCTCCGACCGCGCAGAACTACGCCATCGGCCACGTCGGGACCGTGGTGCCCGGACTCGTGCCGAGCACCTACGATCCCAGACCGCGCAGCGAAGCGTTCTGGGAGTCCACCGGCGCCCACGTGACGCCGGTCAGCTTGTATAAGCAGCAGCTTCTGGAGAGAAAAGGCCCGGACGCGCTGCAGTTTATTTCCCGGCTTCCGCTGCCGTCCGGTTCGCTGAATCAGCCGTAAGGCAGCGCGCCGTTTCTTCTCCGGAAGTAAGCGTACGGCAGGCGGCCGAGCGCCGTCAGCGGGCGGCCGGACAACTCCTCCGCCGAGCCATTGGCCGAGCAGTGGCCAAGCGTGGCAGCGGAACCGGAGGCCATGCGGCTGAGTACCAACGACGCCTGCCGAGGCGGAACGGGCGGCCGTGCAGTTGAGTACCGGCGACGCCTGCCGAGGCGGGACGGGAGGGGGCTGTCACACCGCCATATGCCCGCCCGGGCATCCACAGAACACCCCCGCGCACACTAAAAAGCAGCCGTAGCGATACGGCTGCTTTGTCATGCATACAAACATCCTCGGTCCGGTGTGCCTTGTATAAAACCTTCCAGCCTGCCCGTTATAACCGGCATCACAGTGCAATAGGCATCCGCGCGCTCCTGCGTGACCGGAAAGCTCTTCCCGCCTAGCGCTCTCTGTTCTTTTCGATATCCAGAATCGGCAGCTTGTCGCCCTGCCCGCCGCATTTGCTGAGCTGGATCCCATAACTCTCAGAAGTTTCGATTTTTTCAATGGAGGCGCACTTGTACGTTTGCTTCTGTTTGGGCGAGCTGTACCCATCCCTCGTATTGTCTACCGTCCACGTAATCTGTGTCCCGTCCGTATGGACATCGTGTATCCACGGGCCGCTGTCAATCGTCGGTGAAATCACCATCAGATAATCTCCCTGATCCCGGTTGAACCGGTCTACGAGCTCGTCCAGCCTGTTCATATCCCGCTGATCGAGATTCACAAGAATGCCGGGGTTCGCTCCAACCGCTGAAGGCTGGAACCAGTGAGCCTTGACCGCGACATAAGGCATAAATCCGGCTAGAAATGCCGCCCCCATTAAAACAATCGCAAGCTTTTTGTTCATGGAATTGCTCTCTCCTTCACTCCGTTTCCCGAATCCGGTCATGTCCGCTCCTACCCTGATGCTGTCCGCCGGTTTGGCGTTTCACGATGTTTCCGCCTATATCCTAATCCAGCAAAACCGGTTTGGCGGGGTTCTCGGCCATTTCGAACATGGTAAGCAGCTGGGCCTCCGTGTTTCTCTCCGCCGACAGTTCGGGCAGCTCCTCTTTTCCGAAAAAAGCCGCCTCGCTCGTTTCGAGCCCTCCTTGTATCTCGCCCCCGGTAACGGTGCAGAGCACAAAAAATTTGTACACGTGATATGGAGATTCCGGATGATCGTGAAATTTTTTATCGAATACGGCCAGCAGCCTCTCCGCTTTCACTTCCAGTCCGGCCTCCTCTTTGACTTCCTTCACCGCCACTTCCGAAGGCGACAGCCCGATGTCCGCCCAGCCTCCCGGCAGCGACCAGGCCCCGTCCAGCTTCTCCCGCACAAGCACAAGCTTGCCTTCCCGGAAAACGACTGCGCGGATGTCCACTTTCGGGGTAGCGTACCCGGTTTCGTTCGCGAAAAGATCCCGGATTTTTTCCCGGTGAAGGTCCGTATACTCGCTCATGATCTCCACACTCAAATCCCGCAGCATTTCATACCGCTCCAGATCATACACATCCTTGCTGTAGGCAAGCCCGATTTGCGAAATCGCCTGAATCTGCTTGGCCCATTCCAGCCACTTGGCGCTCACGCTTGTATCCTCCCCGCTTCGTTCGTTTTATAAAAAAAGACGAGCACCGGTGATGAGGTGTCGTCTCGCAATTAGGTTTATTTTATCATGAGAGCTGTGCAAATAAAAACAAGTATTCTCTCCGCTTACTCCGTAACCCCCGAATTCATTTCCGGTTCGGCAGGCTGCTTAGCGGGTTCTTCCGCGTCGTTTTCCGGTATCCACCAGTCGTCCCAGGTGCCGTGAACATGATACCAGGTGATTCCTGCGGGAGACTGCCACTTTTCGAAAGCTTTAACAGTCTGCGGGACAAAATAGCCCTTCGGATTGTGAATGCGGCTCCAGTCGGGGTATTTATACGTTGTCGTGCGGGACGTGAGCGGAACTTCTTCGTCCGTCGGAATAATACCGGCAGGCCGCACTTTAAGCGCCAGTCCCGGATTGACCCATACTGCACCGGATTCCGTCCGGATATGCACCCATTCCAGTTCTCCGTCCTTCCACGTTTCAAAAGCGTCATAGCTGCCCGGCGCGACTTCCGAATAATTTTCATCGTCGTAATAGGTCGGCTTTCCGAATCCTTTGCCGCCGGTCGGCAGTTCCGCTTTTCCCGTCGTTTCCTGAACACCGGCCAGCTCGCCCTCGGGCAAAATCCAGCGTTCCCCTTCCGGAAGGGAAACTTTATACCACGTCGGACTGCCGTCGCCGATCGTAGGCGGAAGCTCCCACACGGCCGTTACCGGATATCTGCCGGATTTGAGCGTTCCGGTTTTGGCTGAACCCGTGTAAGGCAGTTCAAAGCTGTCCGTCTCTTTAAAAAGATCGATGGTAGTCGAGATCGCTTTTTCCCGGATAGCCTCCTTATAGAAGCTGTTGTAGATCCACTTCTCTCCCAGCCATGTCCGGATGCGGTAAAATTTTGCCTTCCGGGGAGGTCCGAAATCCGCTTCGTCCCATTCAATCGTTCCCGTTACCGTTACCTGCTGCGGGGATAGGACCGTTCCGCCCGCCTTTTCTTGCAGCGGTTCGTCGTACAGCTCCTGTTTATCCACGAGAGTGATCGTCGCGCTCTCGGCCCTGTACGTACCGGGAACGAGCGTTTCCGGATCGGCCTTGATCCATTTCTCCCCCTGCCACGTTTCGATAAGATATCCCTTTTCTTCCGTATGATCCTCCATGCTCCAACCGCTGTCTCTCTTCGTAATATGAACGGTTTGAAGAGGAGCCAGGCTTCCCGCAGGCTTCGTGAACGCTTCGTCGTCGTAGATTGCCGTCTCCCGGATCAGCGTGACGTCCCACGGAACGTTTACGATCATCGCGTTCGTCCGTGCGGGAGCCAGAATGGAGGCGGAACTTGCGAGCAGCAGGAAAGCCGTGCCAGACATGAGCCACTTTTTCAACGGGTTTCCTCCTTCGTCAACGAATAGTTAGTCGGGGTTAAAAAGCACCTGAAACCACCGGGGTCCCAGATGCTTTCAACAGGATGCGCAGCGTTTTAGCTGCAGGGCGGGCCGCGCCCTATACGGCCTTCAGCAGATAGACCCTCGCCTCATAAGGACGAAGCTGAAGCTCCGCGTCCAAACCGCTCGTCTCGCTTCCTTCCCCGACGGGGTAGTTGGCGATCAGCAGCTCACCGCCGCCTCCTGCCAGAAGCGGGTAAGGGCTCGCGAAAGAAGCCGTTTCTCCGGTAAAGTTGAGTATAACGAACAGCCTGTCGTTACCGAGCGTGCGCGTGTACGCGTAAATGCGCTCATCATCCTCGGCCACGATTTCGTAGCTGCCGTACACGATAACCGGGTGGATTTTGCGGAGTGCGATCAGCTTCCGGTAATAGTGAAAAATAGAGTCCGCATCGGCCAAAGCCGCTTCCGCGTTAATCTCCGTATAGTTCGGATTGACGTGAAGCCAAGGCGTGCCGGTCGTAAAGCCGGCGTGCTCTTCCGCATTCCACTGCATGGGAGTCCGTGCGTTATCCCGCCCTTTGACGCGGATCGCGTTCATGACCTCTTCGTGATTGCCGCCGCCTTCGGTGACGCGCTCCCGGTACATGTTCAGCGTCTCGACGTCCCGGCAGTCCTCGATCCCTTTGAACGGCACGTTCGTCATGCCAAGCTCTTCGCCCTGATAAATGTAGGGCGTTCCTTCCAGCGTATGAAGGAAAGTCGCCAGCATTTTGGCCGATTCCACGCGGTATTCGCGGTCATTGCCGAACCGGGACACCATTCTCGGCTGGTCATGGTTGTTCAGGTACAAGCTGTTCCAAGCGCGGCCGTGCAGGCCCGTCTGCCAGCGGCCGATCGCCGCTTTCAGATCCTTCAGCTTCCAGGCGCACGGGTCCCATTTGCCGCCCCAGCCGCTGTCCAGCTCCATATGCTCGAACTGGAACACCATGTTCAGCTCGCTGCCGTCCGTATTCGCGTAACGGGCCGCGTCATCGGGAGTTACACCGGGCGTTTCGCCGACCGTCATAATGTCGTAACGGGACAGCACCTTCTCGTTCATTTCCCGCAAAAACTCATGAACCCTCGGGCCGTTCATAAAGTAATCGCCGCCCCAGGCATATCTATCCCCACCGGCGCTGGGAAGACCTTCCGCCTTGGAAATCATGTTGATGACGTCCATGCGGAATCCGTCGATCCCCTTATTGAGCCACCACGTCATCATGTCGTAGACTTCCTCGCGCACCTTCGGGTTCTCCCAGTTTAAATCCGGCTGTTTGCGGCTGAACAAATGAAGGTAATACTCCCCGGTCGCCTCGTCATACTCCCAAGCCGGGCCGCTGAAGATGCTCGTCCAGTTGTTCGGCTCGCGGCCGTCACGGCCGGGCCTCCAAATGTAATAATCCCGGTAGGGATTGTCTTTGGAGGAGCGCGATTCGAGGAACCAGGCATGCTCGTCCGACGAGTGGTTCACGACGAGATCCATGATGAGCTTCATGCCGCGGCCGTGCACTTCCGCGAGCAGCTTTTCCCAGTCGGCCATCGTTCCGAAGTCGTCCATGATCTCGCGGTAATCGCTGATGTCGTAGCCGTTGTCGTCATTAGGCGATTGATAGACCGGCGACAGCCAGATCACGTCGACGCCGAGCTCTTTCAAGTAATCCAGCTTGGAAATAATCCCGGGGATATCGCCGATCCCGTCCCCGTTGCTGTCTTTAAAGCTGCGGGGGTAAATTTGGTAGACGACGCTTTCCTTCCACCAGGCTTTGCCTCCGGGGCCCCCGCCTTCGTCTTCGCCCGCTTCGCTTGCAGCCGCTGCTTGCGGCCGGGCGGGAGTACGCTGGCTTGCGGCCGGCGACGCTTCCCTCAACTGGGCCGCATGAGCCGCGGCGACCCGGAGCTGAGCTTCCTGTTCGGTGCGCCGCCGCTCTTCTTCCTGCCAGGCTCTCTGGCGCTCTTTGACGGTGTCCGCCGCCTCCCGGATCAGCTCCTGGTACAGCGACTTGTACTGCAGAGCCGATTTTTTCCAGCTGAAATCGGTTTTCTTGATGTTGGCCATCAGGTTGCGCCAGGCATCCTGGTCATGATGATAGAAATGCACCGCTCGTCTGATCGTATGCAGCATATCGTGCGCGTTGTACGAGCTGAAGCTGAACCCCGTGCCTTCCCCGGTAAATTCGTTGTAAGGCTGGACCGTATCCTTCAAGCCGCCCGTCTCGCGGACGATCGGCACCGTCCGGTAGCGCATCGCGATAAGCTGACCGATTCCGCAGGGTTCGAAAAGCGAAGGCATCAGGAAGAGATCCGAGCCCGCGTATACTTGACGGGCCAGCCCGTCGTCGAACGCGATGTAGGCCGCCAGCTTGTCGGGATGCCGGGATGCCGCTTCGCGGAAGAGTTGCTCGTATTCGTGATCCCCCGTCCCCACGATCACCCATTGGGCATCCAGGGACAGCAACTCCGGCAGCACGTGGCGGATCAGATCGATGCCCTTCTGCTGCACCAGCCGGGTCACCAGCGAAATAACCGGCACGTCGTCGCGCACCGGCAGCCCCAGCCGCTGCTGAAGATGCGTTTTATTCAGCCGCTTTTTGGACAAAGCATCCCGGTACGTGACAGCCAGATGGGAATCCGTCATCGGATTGAAAAGATCATAGTCGATGCCGTTGACGATACCCACTGTCGCATCGCTCCGGTAGCGGAGCAGGCTGTCCATATGCTCACCGAAGAACGGCGTGCGGATTTCCTCCGCGTAAGCCGGGCTTACCGCCGTAATCCGGTCGGAATACAGCAGTCCGCCTTTCAGGAAGCTGCCGCCGTCGTACATTTCCAGCTGTTCCCCGCTGAAATAACCGGCGTCCAGACCGAACAGATCCATCATCGTTTCTTTGGAAAACAGCCCCTGATAACGCAGGTTGTGTATCGTAATGACCGTTTTGATATCTTCATAGAACGGATAGTAAGGACTATACTGCGTTTTCAGCAAAACCGGAATCATTCCGGCCTGCCAGTCGTGGCAGTGAATGACATCGGGTTTAAAGCCCAGGTGCGGAAGCGAGTCGATTACGGCCCGGCAGTAAAACGCGAATCTTTCGGCGTCGTCGCCGTATCCGTAATGCCCGCTTCTGCGGAAATAAAACTCGTTGTCCACGAAATAAAACGTGACGCCTTCGTGCTCCAAGGTTTGTATGCCGCAGTACTGCGAGCGCCAGCCCAAGTTCACGCTGAACGTGACGAGGTTCGCCGTCTCCATCTTGTCTTTGAATACTTGAGGGATCTCGTCATACTTGGGCAGAATGACCCGGACATCCGCTCCGTTGCGTTTAAGTTCTTTGGGCAGGGACCCGATTACGTCACCCAGTCCGCCCGTCTTGGCGAAAGGTGCCGCTTCCGAAGCCGCAAACAAAATGTTCATGCACGTCTCCACTCCCGTCTTCTGAATTTCTTCTGAGTTTCTATTGGCAAAAAGCCAAACCGGAACCGCTCGGCGGCGTCCGGTTACGGCTTTTGATTGTCGGAATACGTTTTAGATGACCTTCATTTTGGCCGCGATAAACGGCGCTCTCATATCGCCGGTCAATACGCGTCCCCGGCTGATAAACACGTCTTTGTCGAGAATGGCGTTCTCGATCACGACATTTTCTTCGATGGAGCAGTTCTGCAGGATAATGCTGTTTTTGACGACGGCACCCTTGCTGATTTTTACCCCACGGGACAAAATGCTGTTATCGACCTTGCCTTCAATAACGCAACCGTTGGCGATCAGGGAATTGCGCACATTCGCATTAGCCTCATACCGGGCAGGCGGCTCGTCTTTTACCTTCGTGTAGATAAGATCCTTGCGGAAGAACAGTTCCCGCAGCACGGACGGGTCCAACAGCTCCATGCTGTGCCGGTAATAGCCCTGGATCGAGTTCACGATCCCCAGATACCCGTCATGACGGTAGCCGACCACGTTCAGTTTGTCGACGTTCTTCATAATGCCGTCTCGGACCAGATGGTCGTAGCCCTGAGCCAGGCACGTCTCCACCATATCGAGCAGCAGCGACTTGCTCATAATATACATTTCCATGGACACGTTGTCCGTACGAAGACGTCCGGTCTGATCTTCGATGACCGTCACTCTGCCGTCCGGACGTATCGCAAGGCGGCGGTAGCTTCCCGAGTATTCTTCTTCCGCTTCTTTATAAATGACGGTAACATCCGCTCTCATATCTTCATGGTAGCGGACCGCGTCTTCATAATTCATGTTGCAGACCATGTGGCTGCGTCCGATGATGACCAGCTCTTCCCGGCCCCGGTAGAAATAATCGCGGTGGGAGTAGAATTGGAACAAATCTCCCCGCGACATGCCCGCCGGGTCGTCCTGGACGGACGGCAGCACGAACAGGCCGCCTCTCTTGCGGTCGAGATCCCATTCCTTGCCGGAACCCAGATGGTCCATCAGGGAACGGTATTTGTGCTGGGTAAACACCGCCACGTTGCCGATTGAGGAATTCACCATATTGGATAAAACAAAATCGATAAGCCGGTACCGGCCTCCGAAAGGAACCGAAGCGGCACAGCGGTGAAGCGTAAGTTCTTCCAGATCGTCCGGCTCGTTCACCAGATTGATAACGCCCATTACATGCTTCATGCTACCCTCATCCTTTCGATTCCGTAGTCGCCCGTATGTGTTCTCCGGCGCCGATCAGCACGATTTCTTCCCCGTCGCCTACGACCGCCCCGTCATCCACGACCGTATTTTCCCCGATGATCGCTTTGCGGATGGTGACATTATTGCCGATTCTCGCTCCAGGCATGATGACGGAATCCCGGATCACGCTGCCTTCACCGATATGGACGCCATAGAACAAGACGGAATGGTCCACGTCTCCGAATACGGAGCACCCTTCGTTCACGAGTGAACGGCGTACTTTGGCCCCGTTCGAAACAAACTGGGCAGGCTGATAAGGCGTCACGGAATAAATACGCCACGATTTATCGTTCAGGTTCAGCTGGGTCGGATCGTCCAGCAGGTCCATGTTCGCTTCCCACAAGCTCTGTATGGTGCCGACATCCTTCCAGTAACCCTGGAACGGGTAAGCCACGAGGTTCGCCCCTTCTTCAAGCATCGCCGGAATAATGTCCTTGCCGAAATCTTTGCTGGAATCGGGATTCTCGTTATCTTGAATCAAATATTTTTTCAGCGCCTTCCAACTGAACATGTATACGCCCATGGAAGCGAGGTTGCTTTTGGGCTCTTTCGGTTTTTCCGCAAACTCCGTAATTTCGCTGTCATCATTTACGCTCAATAGACCAAAACGCGACGCCTCTTCCCACTTGACCTCAATCACCGCGATTGTGGCGTCGGCCCCTTTCGTTTTGTGATACGTGAGCAGCCGGTCATAATCCATTTTATAGATATGATCCCCCGAGATGATCAGCACGTACTCCGGTTCGTAGCGGTCGATAAACCCGATATTGCGGTAAATCGCGTTCGCCGTCCCCTGATACCAGTCTCCGCCGCCCTGCTCCATAAAAGGAGGCAGAACCGTTACGCCGCCGTTTTTACGATCCAGGTCCCAAGCCCCGCCTATGCCGATATAAGAGTTGAGCACGAGCGGCTGGTACTGGGTAAGCACCCCCACCGTGTCGATGCCCGAGTTGGTGCAGTTGCTCAGCGTGAAATCGATAATGCGGTACTTTCCGCCGAAATGAACGGCAGGTTTCGCGAGCTGCTGGGTGAGCACGCCAAGTCGTTTGCCCTCTCCTCCGGCAAGCAGCATGGCAATACATTCTTTACTTCGCATTTTTCGACTTCCCCTTTCGTCGCGGAGTTCGTTCGACTTGTGATCGTTTCAGATAAACTGCGGCAAGCGGCGGTACGCGAAGCGACAAGCTGTAGTCGAAACCGTGCATCGGAACCGGCTCGGCCGCAAGCGGCTCGCCGTTGGATTGGCCCGATCCGCCGTACGCTTCGTCGTCGCTGTTGAAAATTTCCGCATACGCCCCCGGCTCGGGAACGCCGATCCGGTAATCCGGGTGGACGACCGGCGTGAAGTTGCACACGACGATGAGATCGTCCTTGGGCTTCTTGCCTTTGCGGATAAAGGCGACGACGCTCTGACTGGAATCGTCGGGCGAAATCCAACGGAACCCGTCGTGGCCGTGATCGTTCTGCCATAAGGCAGGCTGCTCCAGGTAGAAGCGGTTCAAGGCCCGGACATAGGTCTGCATTTTGCCGTGCAGCTCATAGTCCAGCAAAAACCAATCCAAATCCTCCAGGTCCTTCCATTCGTCGAACTGGGCGAATTCGCCTCCCATGAACAGAAGCTTTTTTCCCGGATGACCGGACATATAACCGTAAAGCACGCGGGTGTTGGCGAACTTCTGCCAGTAATCCCCCGGCATTTTATGCAGAATGGAGCGCTTGCCATGCACCACTTCGTCATGAGAAAGCGGCAGCACGAAATTTTCGTTAAACGCGTACATCAACGAGAACGTGATGAGATTATGATGATGTTTCCGGTGGATCGGGTCCATCTTCATATATTTCAGCATGTCGTTCATCCAGCCCATGTTCCACTTGTAATTAAAGCCCAGCCCGCCTGCATCGACGGGCGCTGTGACTTGAGGCCAGTCGGTGGAATCCTCGGCCATCATCAAGGCGTTCGGATAGGAGCCGAAGACGACGGTATTTAATTTTTTCAAAAATTGGATCGCGGACGGATTTTCATCCCCTCCGTGTTCGTTCGTTACCCACATGGACTGCGGTTTGCCGAAATTCAGATACAGCATGCTTGCTACCGCATCGACCCGGATGCCGTCAATGTGATATTTGTCCATCCAGAACATCGCGTTGGAAATAAGAAAGCTGTGAACCTCCGGCTTGTTAAAATCAAAGGCCAGCGTCCCCCATTCCGGCTTTTCGGCCAGATTGGGCTCGTCCGGCTCATACAGCGGCTGTCCGTCAAACTGGCGCAGACCGTGGGCATCTTTGCAGAAATGACCCGGCACCCAGTCCATGATGACGCCGATACCCGCCTGGTGGCACCGGTCCACGAAATACATAAAGTCTTTCGGTTCTCCGAACCGGCTCGTTACCGAAAAATAGCCCGTCGCCTGGTAGCCCCACGAACGGTCGAAGGGATGCTCCGCAAGCGGAAGCAGCTCGATATGGGTATAGCCCATCTCGGCGGCATAGCCGACAAGATCGTCCGCAAGCTCGCGGTAGGAGAAGAGTTCATCCTCTTCGCGGCTTTTCTTCTTCCAGGTACCGAGATGGACCTCGTAAATGTTCAAAGGCTGGTCGTATGCCGGCTTGCGGGCGCGCTGACGCCGCCAGTTCTGGTCGCCCCACTTGTATCCGTCCAAATTATATAAGCGGGAAGCGGTGCCCGGGCGAAGCTCCGAATAGACGGCATAAGGATCGGCTTTCAGAACGATCCTGCCGTCCGGTGTGTGAATTTCATATTTGTACAGGGAGCCTTCCGCCAGACCGGGTACCGCAAGCGTCCAGATGCCGCCTGATTCCGGCATGGTCTCCATGCGGTGGTTTTCTCCGTTCCATTCGTTAAAATCGCCGACGACGCGCACTTCACGGGCATGAGGCGCCCAAACGGTAAAGCGTACGGCCGTTGTCTTACCCCTTTTCTCTGCGTGTGCCCCGAATAGGCGATAACTGTGATAATACGTTCCTTCATGGAACAAATAGATGTCTTCGGAGCCGGGGATCTGTTTACCCGCCATATGCTTCAACCCATCCCCCTCTTGTATAGTCATCTTTTTGTACCCGATTCGGCACTTCGTGAAACGAAAAGGCGCTTTATCGGGCACACTCCTTATATTGGCTTCCATCAAGGGATGTTGTACAATAGATGCTTAGAAGAAAAAGGTGTTAAAAACCGCAAGTTATACCGGTACCCGTCCGCGGACGGATAGCGTTTTTTTGAACGAGGAACCGCTGTACATTTTGACGCGAGGAAAGAAGGAAATGAACCGATGTATGTAGCTAATCGCTGGAACGACTATGAACTCCTGGACACCGGCGGAGGAGAAAAACTCGAACGCTGGGGTTCTTATGTATTGCGGCGTCCCGACCCGCAAATTATTTGGCCGCTCACGGCCGAAACGGCAAGCTGGAAACAGGCCGAAGGACATTACCGGCGCAGTTCTTCCGGAGGCGGCAACTGGGACTTCCGCCAGACCCTGCCGGAACGCTGGACGATCTCGTATGACAACAAACTCCGGTTTCATATCAAGCCGACCGGCTTCAAACACACGGGCCTCTTCCCCGAGCAGGCCGCCAACTGGGACTGGATGATGGACAAGATAAGCAAAGCCGGCCGGCCCATTAAGGTATTGAATCTGTTCGCCTATACGGGCGGAGCTACCGTCGCCTGTGCTTATGCGGGCGCTTCGGTCGTCCACGTCGACGCTTCGAAAGGCGTTGTGCAGTGGGCGAAAGAAAACGTCGAGCTGTCCGGCCTCGCCGACCGCCACGTCCGTTTCATTACGGACGACGTTTTCAAATTCGTCCAGCGCGAGCAGCGCCGCGGCAACAAATACGACGCCATCATCATGGACCCGCCGTCCTACGGACGCGGACCCAACGGGGAAACCTGGAAGCTTGAGAACGATTTGTATCCGTTTATCGAGACATGCATGACGATTTTGTCGGATAACCCGCTCTTCCTGCTCGTCAATTCCTACACGACCGGCATCTCTTCCACGGTGCTGAAAAACATCCTGACAATGGCGATGCACAAGCGCTACGGCGGAACAATCACCGCAGGCGAAATCGGTCTTCCGATTACCGCGAGCGAGCTGACGCTGCCGTGCGGAATTCTCGGCCGCTGGGAGGCGTAAGCCATGGCGGGACCGAAGCATGCGGCGGACGGGGCGGCGATTCCCGTCCTCTACGAAGACAACCACGTGCTCGTCGTGGAGAAGCCCGTCAATATGCCGACGCAGGAGGACAGCTCGCGCGATCCCGATCTCCTGAGCGTGCTCAAGGAAGACTTGAAGCGCCGGCATCATAAGCCGGGCAACGTCTTCCTCGGGCTCGTGCACCGGCTGGACCGTCCCGTCGGCGGCGTCATGGTGTTCGCCAAAACGTCCAAGGCGGCTTCCCGCCTCTCGGACAGCGTGCGGACACGGACGTTCGACAAGACGTACGCGGCCGTTGTGCGCGGCAGACCCAAGGAGCCGCAGGGCTCTTTGCGGCACTGGCTGCTTAAGGATACGCGGACAAACACCGTATCCGTGGTCAAACCCGGCAAGGACGGCGCCAAAGAGGCGCTCCTTGACTACCGGGTGCTCGGCAGCGCCGAAGGGCTCAGCCTCGTCCTGGTGAAGCTGCACACGGGCAGGCCGCACCAGATCCGCGTGCAGCTGGCGGCCATCGGCTGCCCCCTGTACGGGGATCAGCGGTACGGCGCCGGAGCGAACGAACCGGGGCAGCAGCTTGCCCTCTGGTCGGCCCGGTTGTCCTTCCCGCACCCGACACAGCAGGAGACGCTGACCTTCCGGTCGTCTCCACCGGAGCGTCACCCCTGGTTCTTATGGCAGGAGCTAGTTAGCAACCTTCCCGAGCAGGTAAACGAGTAGCTGCTGATTGTGGGAGGAAATGCGGCTGAGGTAAGTGTCCAGCACTTCCTGACGGATTTGCAGCCCCCGCTCCCGCTCGGATTTCCCTTTGTCCGTCGCGTCGACCCATACGACGCGGCGGTCTTTTTCATCCCGGCTCCGGCTGATAAGTCCCGCCCGCTCCATACGGTCCAGGAGAGTCGTCACGGCTGCCGGCGTCGTAGCCAAATATTCAATAAAATCGGAAGGCTTCATCGTGCCGTTAGCCGCAAGCAGCTCAAGCACGTGAAGCTGTCCTTCCGTAATCGTCGGTGCAAGCTGGTCTTCCATATTGGATTTGAGCTCCTTGGAAAGCTTCGTCCACAGTTTCGCAAATTCTACCGAATACAATTGCAATCACTCCTCCGATTCAAGGCTCATCCACTTTTCTATCCAAGTATATCACGTGTCCAATGGCGAAATATAGGTTAATGCCGTTAATACTTTAAGACAATAAGCCGGGCATTTCGCGCCTTTTCGCTAAGTTACGGGCTTCGCGGGCGGAAATGTTGTCCGAATTGCGAGAACGGGCGTCTGCGTCTTTAGGCTCGTTTTTCAGCTTCGTTCCGGCTTCGTTTTTAGCTTCGTTTTGATTTAGCGTCTCTTTCTCCGGCTCATTCTTCCCTGCGCCTTCTTCTGTCAGCATTGCACCCTCCTGCACGTTACTTTCCCTGTTTGCCCGAGCACGGACCCGTCCCGCACATTTCTGGGCGGATGCACATACACTGTAAGGAAACGGCAGAAGGAGGAATCGCCCGTGCACATAAAAAAAAGCGCGCTGGGACAGCGCGCACTTGATCTTGGCTTATTGAAGGACCCGGGCTGGCTGGATCGTCTGGACGAACAAGTGCCCTTATGGGTCGTATTGGAAATCGCTTTTCAGCTCATGGAAACGATCGATCCGCCTACCACGAGCTATGATTGAAGTCTAATCTGATAGGTTTCACGCGTTCGGCGGACGTTTATCCAGGCTTGCGTTCTTGACAAGGGCGGTAATGCTGTCGCCTTTGGAAACCGGCACAACCTGCTTTCCAATCGATTTACGGTCATCAAGCGGGGCCTGGTTGGTTTTGAACACGGTTTTCTCTCCGCTGCCGTTCCAGGCAGTAATATCGTAGTCCTGTTTAAAATAGAACATGCCGACCAGCTCGCTGCCGTTGGATTTCACGCGCTTGCCTTCCTTGAATTCGAACGTGCCGATGCCTTTGCCTCCGCGTCCCTGCAGCGGATAATCCACCAGCAGCGTACGTTTGGCATAGCCGAGATCGGAGATCACGAGCACCTCGCCCTCATCTCCGTATACCCAATCCGCAGCAACCACTTCATCGCCTTCGCGCAGTTGAAGCCCGCGGACTCCTGCCGCAGCACGCCCCATCGGATTGACTTCCTCCTCGCGGAAACGGATGCTCATTCCCTGCTTCGTCGCCAGCATAATATCCTTCGTGCCGTCGCTAAGCTGGACATGCAGGATCTCGTCTCCCGCTCCTACCTTGCAGGCGACAATCCCGCTGGAACGGTTCGTATAGTACTCCTTAAGGTCGGTCCGTTTAACCTGCCCTTTGCGGGTAATGAAGACGAGCGACTTGCCTTCTTCGTTAAAATCCTTGACGGAGATCATGTCCACGATCCGGTCGTCTTTCGCTATCGGAATAATGTTTACGATGGCGGTGCCGTTATCTTTCCATTTGTACTCCGGAATGAGATGAACGGGAAGAAGGAAATATTGGCCCTTATTGGTGAAAATGAGCAGGCTTTCGATCGTATTGACTTCCTTCAGATGACGGAGATAATCGCCTTCCTTAAGCCCCGTGTTATCGACCGCGCCTCCGGATCTCGTATAAGAAAGCATGCTTGTCCGTTTGATATATCCTTCGTTGGACAGCGTGACGAGAACATCCTCGGGCGTCACCATCACTTCCAGGTTTACCTTGATTTCCTCTACTTCGTTCTGGATATCCGACCGGCGCTCAATACCGTACTTGGTCCGGATTTCAGTCATCTCGTCCTTGATGACGCCAAGCAGCTTCTTCGTGCTTCCCAAAATGCCGCGCAGGTGATTGATCGTCTTCTGCACGTCCTTCAGCTCTTTTTCGAGCGAAGTGATTTCCAGGTTGGTCAGTCTGTACAGTTGGAGAACCAGAATCGCATCGGCCTGGCGCTCTGTAAAACCGAACAGGTTGACGAGATTTTTCTGGGCATCAAGGCGGTTTTTGGACGCTTTGATGGCCGCGATGACTTCGTCCAGAATGTTCAGAGCCTTGACAAGCCCTTCCAGAACGTGCGCGCGGTCTTCCGCTCTTTCAAGATCGTACTGGGAGCGGAACGTGACGACTTCCTTCTGATGCTCGATGTAGGCCGACAGCATGTCTTTCAGCCCGAGCTGCCTCGGCGTTTTGTTCACGATAGCCACCATATTGAAATTATAGGTGACCTGGAGGTCGGTCTTCTTCAGAAGATAAGCCAGAATTCCCTGAGCGTCGGCTTCCTTCTTCAGCTCCACGACGATACGCATGCCGTCTCTTCCGCTCTCGTCGCGGACTTCCGCGATGCCTTCGACCTTTTTCTCCAGACGGATATTTTCAATGGCGGTAACCAGTCTCGACTTCACGACCTGGTACGGAATTTCCGTCACGACAATTTGCTGCCGGCCCGCTTTGAGGTCCTGAATCTCCGTCTTGGAGCGGACATAAATACGGCCCTTGCCCGTATTATACGCGTCCCGGATGCCTTCCTCGCCCATGATGATGCCCCCCGTCGGAAAGTCGGGGCCTTTCATATGGCGCATCAGCTCTTCAACGCCAATTTCGGGCGCGTCGATCAGTGCCGTGCACGCGTCGATCACTTCCCGCAAGTTATGCGGGGGAATCTCGGTCGCAAATCCCGACGAAATCCCGCTTACGCCGTTGACGAGCAGGTTCGGATAACGGGAAGGAAGAACGACGGGTTCTTTGGTCGTATTATCGAAATTATCTTTGAAAAGAACGGTCCGCTTCTCGATATCGCGAAGCAGTTCCATCGCTATGGGCGATAACCTTGCTTCGGTATACCGCATAGCGGCGGCCGGATCATCGTCGATCGATCCCCAGTTGCCGTGGCCGTCGACGAGTACGTGGCCCATTTTCCAAGGCTGCGCCATACGCACCATGCCCTCGTAGATGGGACCGTCGCCGTGCGGATGATAGTTACCCATAACATCCCCGACCGTCTTCGCCGACTTCCGGTACGGTTTGTCCGGCGTATTTCCGGAATCGTACATGGCGTACAGAATCCGGCGCTGCACGGGCTTGAGTCCGTCACGGACATCGGGAATAGCCCGGTCTTGAATAATATATTTAGAGTAGCGGCCGAACCGGTCCCCTACTACTTCTTCCAGAAACGCGGGTAAAAACTGCTCCAAACTGCTCAACTCGGTTCACCTCTAGACGTTCAGTCACTCTTCGGATTCGGTAAAGTCTACATTTTCGATAATCCATCGTTTGCGCGGATCGACCTTGTCGCCCATCAGCGTCGATACCCGGCGCTCCGCCTTGGCCGCATCCTCAATCTGCACCTGCAGCAAAGTGCGGCTTCCCGGGTCCATCGTCGTTTCCCACAGCTGGTTCGGGTTCATTTCGCCCAATCCTTTGTAGCGCTGGAGTTCGATGCCTTTGCCCAGCTCCTTATGGAGCGCCTGCAGTTGTTCTTCGGTCCAAGCGTAGTGGACCGCACTGTTCTTGCCTGATTTCTTGGTCACCTTAAAAAGCGGCGGCTGCGCGATATACACTTTGCCGTTATCGATCAACGGTTTCATGTACCGGTAGAAGAACGTCAGCAGCAGCACCTGGATATGGGCGCCGTCCGTGTCGGCATCGGTCATGATAATGATTTTGCCGTAATTGCTCTCCTCAAGGGCGAATTCGGAGCCGACTCCCGCACCGATAGTCGCGATGATCGCCCGGTATTCATCGTTCTTGAGAATATCGGCGAGCTTCGCTTTCTCGGGGTTGAGCGGCTTCCCTTTCAGGGGCAGAATCGCCTGATGCTTCGAATCACGGCCCTGCTTGGCGGAGCCGCCTGCGGAATCGCCTTCCACGATGAACAGCTCGTTGCGCGCATAGTCTTTCGACTGCGCCGGCGTCAGCTTGCCTCCGAGATTGGAGCTTTCGCTGCGGCCTTTCTTGCCGCTTCGCACTTCCTCGCGCGCTTTGCGGGCCGCTTCACGCGCTTTGGCCGACTGGATCGCTTTTTTTAGCATGCTTTGGGCGATTTGCGGGTTTTCCTCCAGGAATACGGCCATTTTCTCCGACACGATAGCGTCTACGGCACTTCTCGCCGATGCGCTGCCGAGCTGGTCTTTCGTCTGGCCGACGAATTCCACCTCGCCCATCTTGATGTTAATAACGGCCATCATGCCTTCACGCAGGTCGGTCCCGTCGAGATTTTTTTCTTTTTCCTTCAAAATGGCGGTTTTACGGGCATACTCGTTCATCGCCCGCGTATAGGCGGTCTTAAAGCCGGTTTCATGGGTGCCGCCGCCGCGTGTCGGAATCGAGTTCACGAACGAAGCTAACGTTTCCGTGTAGCCGTCGTTGTACTGAAGCGCGACTTCCACCTCGATGTCGTCCCTCTCGGCCGCGAAGTGGATGACGTCATGCATGACCGATTTGCCTTCGTTGAGGAATTTAACGAATTCGCTCGCTCCGCCGTCGTATTTGAACGTTTCGGCCTGATCCGTGCGCTCGTCTTTCAAAATGACCTCCAGCCCGGAGTTCAGAAAAGCGATTTCCTGAAGCCGTTCGGCAAGCGTATCGTAGCTGATCGCAATGCCGTTCTGGAACACGCGGCGGTCCGGCTTAAAGGTAACGCGCGTCCCCGTTTTGTTCGTGGTCCCCGTCACCTCAAGCCCGGTTCTCGGTTCCCCTACATGCTCTACGCCTTTCTCGTCGATCCAATATTCGAAACGCTGTTTATGTATCTTGCCGTCTCGAAAAATCGTGACTTCCAGCCACTCGGACAAAGCGTTCGTCACGGAAGCGCCGACGCCGTGAAGGCCGCCGGACTTCTTGTACCCGCCGCCGCCGAATTTTCCTCCGGCATGAAGAATCGTAAATACAACCTGCGGCGTCGGTATGCCGGTCTTGTGCATGCCGGTCGGGATGCCCCGGCCGTTATCCTGTACGGTGACGGATCCGTCTTTATGAAGCGTCACCTCAATTTTGGAACCATGCTTCGCGAGGTGTTCATCGACCGCGTTATCGACGATTTCCCAAACCAGATGATGCAGGCCCGAAGTACTTGTGCTGCCGATGTACATGCCCGGCCTTTTACGGACGGCCGTCAGCCCCTCCAGTACCTGAATCGCATCGGCATCGTACTCCGCCGGCTGGTTCGGTTGATTCGTCATCATCTCTAGCTGCTCGGTCATCGAAGCGCCTCCTTCTTTCCTTTTTCCATTCCCGAACGGGTTCATACGTTAATTTAAAATATCTTTACGGGTAAATACCCCAAACGAAACGAAAAGTGAGATCACAGCCCAGACCGACAGAACGGCCAGCGAGAACCCGAGGCTCATGCCTTTAATCGGAGGCAGCGCGCCCGTCATGTAATCGGTCAGCTTCAGATTCACCATAAACAAATATTTGGCCGCTTCCCAAGAGGATACCATATTGGTCAGGATCGTGCCCGAAATAAGCACGGCCAGCATAATCCCCATTCCGGCCGCCGTCGAACGGATGAGCACGGACAGCATCAGGGAAAGGATGGCGACCACAATGCCGACGAACCAGACAAGCCCGGTTTCCATCAGCAGGTATTTCCACTGGTCAATGGCATGGACTCCGCTGAGATCCACATCTCCACCTGTCGTCTTGAAGCCGACAAACACCGGCATGTTCCATCCCCCGTATCCGAAAACAAGTCCGGATATGAGATAACTGAGCGCGGCGGTCGACAAAACGACGAGCGAAACGAACAGGATCAGCGTGATCAACTTGCTCATTAGGATTTTCCATCGCTTTACGGGTCTTGTCAACAACAATTTGATGGTGCCGCCCGAATGTTCGGATGAAATGATATCCGCCGCGATGACCATAATGATGAGCGGAATGAACAGCGAGATGGAGTTGTTCAGAAACTCCCGGGTGAAAGTGACGCCGTTGGGAGATTGCGGATTAATATCATGATCCAGATAATACTGGGATATTTTTATTTGTGCCCGCCTGAACTCTTTCCATTCCTCGGGAACGCGGGCGGAGCTGAGACTCCGCTGGTAATCCACGATTTTTTGACGCTCCGAAGCTCTCCAGTCCGTCGTACCGAATTGCTTGATTGTATTCTGGGAGACGCGCATCTGTGCATAAGTAAACATGGGAATGAGAGCGAGCAGGATCAGGATGACCACAAGAAAACGCCGTTTTTTAACCATTTTGATACTTTCATTCTGGACTAACGCCGCCAAGTTACCCAATTTTCTCACCCTCCGTCAGACTCAGGAACAGATCCTCCAGTGTCGGATGTTTCATTTCGATAGCATAGATCCGGATTCCTGCGTCAACCAGACCGCGATTTATTTCCGGAATCCGCTCTTCGCTTAACTGCGTGACTATCGTTCCCGCCCTTGTCTCGGCATGGAGCGAAGACAATAAGGCAGGCTCGTCTTCGGCATCGGCCAGCTCTTCGCGCCGTCCGAGCACCGTCACTCCCTGCTGCCTGCCCAGCCAGGTTTCCGCTTCGTCAGCCGGGTCCACGGACCAGAGAACCGTACTGCCGGACTGCACGATCAGCTCGTCCACTTCCCCTACCGCAATCACCTGTCCTTTGCTGATAATGGCGACGCGGTCGCAGAGCTGCTGGATTTCGCTGAGCAGGTGGCTCGATACGAACAGGCTGAGCCCGCCTTTGGCGAGCTTGCGGATAAAGATCCGCATTTCCTTGATGCCCTGCGGATCCAGACCGTTGGTCGGCTCGTCCAGGATAAGAAGCTTGGGCCTGGCCAGAAGAGCCTGGGCGATCCCGAGACGCTGACGCATGCCGAGCGAATACGTTTTCACCTTGTCGTGGATGCGCGCATCCATTCCTACCAGATCGACGACTTCCTTGATTCTCTCCTCGCCCGTATCGGGAAGCATGCGCGCAAAATGCTCCAGGTTCTCCCACCCGGTCAAATAGCCGTAAAGTTCAGGGTTCTCCACGATACAGCCGACATGCCGCATCGCTTCGTTATGCTGCTTCTGGACATCGAAGCCGCAGATCGTCACGGTTCCCGAAGACGGCTTAATGAGATCCACGAGCATTCGGATCGTCGTCGTTTTGCCGGAGCCGTTGGGCCCCAGAAATCCGAAAATTTCGCCGCCGTACACGTCAAATGAAATGCCTTTGATAATTTCCTTGCCGCGGATGCTTTTCCGGACATCTCTCACGGACAGCACCGGCTTTCGGTCATCAGCCACAAATAGTCCCCCTGTCATTTCAAAATTTGCGCCATCCGGCTTGCTATCCGCTCATACCCGTCCTGATTCGGATGAAAATGATCCGTAAACAAATATTTGTTCAAATTTTGTTCGAACAAATCGTAAGTGGGCACAAATATGGCATTCGGAAACTTGTTCGTCAGTGCGAAAGCCCCGTCGTTAAATTTCTGGACGATTAAAGAACCGGTTTTCTTCGGATCGAGATCCAGAAAAGGGTGATACAGCCCGACGTACATCACTTTCGCATCGGGATTCGCTTTGTTGATATTCGTGAGAATTTTGTCGAGATTAGCAAGAGCGGGCTCGACGCGTTTGGCTGCCGCTTCCGGATTGAAGCCCTGGTCATTGTTCGTGAAAATGTCGCTGCCGCTCTGGAAAATATCGTTGCCGCCAATCGTAAGCAAAATAAGATCCGCCTGCTTCAGCGCATCCGTCGTCTTCTTGCCGTCCCATTCCTTAAGCAGCGCTTCGGTCGTGGCACCGGGAATAGCCAGATTATTCAGCACGTAAACGGGCTTGCCTGTCTGTTCCTCCAGCTTTTCCCGGAATCGCCCCACATATCCTTTGCCCGTACCGTCTCCGGTGCCCGCCGTAAGCGAATCGCCCAGGGATACGAGCTGAATTTTATTTTTCCGGTCCAGTTCGTTCACCGCCGGCGTTTCTTTCGGAGCCGCCGTCAACTGCTCCCCGCCGGTAGCCGGAGACAAGACATCCTTTACCGCATAACCGAAGCCTCCGGCAAACAGCAAGGTGGAAATCAGGCCGGTCGTTCCGACAACAAACCATAATGTTCGCGATTTCATAGGTATAGAGGCCCCCTCGACTTGTCTGTTCGTTCCTACTTAAAAGAGTATCCGTTCGTCCGTCTATTTGCAAATGGGATGCGTTTCAAACAAAGCTTGATGCTGACATGATTCCTCCATTATAGAACACACGTTCCCCGATTTCAAAGGGTAATTGAATCACCTCGAATTCTTCCTGGAAATATTTTGCAAAATATGGTAACGTGATAAAGGTTTATTTCGCTATTTATCACGAAGTGAAAAGGAAGAACCCATTTATGTATCCCGTAAAAGTAAAGAAGTGTTTGACGGGCTTATTGATGCTGGCTTTGCTGGCGGGCGGCTGCTCCTCTCCGGCGGTAACGCCTCCGTCAGAAAGCCCCTCTCCTCTCCCTTCCGGCGCAGGACCGGAACAATTGATTGTGGAGCCGGCCGATTTGTTCGCGGGGGACGCCGACAAATTCAGCCCTTTCCTCGGCAGCCATGCGGGCAGTGTCCGCGTGCGTTACGAAGGCCGCAAAAAACAGTTGAACATTTCCTACAAGGTATGGGAAAACGGGAAGGCATCCGGATCCGCGGTCTCTCAGATTTCGCTGCCAATGGGGGGCGGTGATGCAAATCCGCAAAAGGACTACAGCGCAGAGTTCATCGTTTCGGTTCATGAGGTAAGAGACGAGAAGGATGAGAACGTCCTGAAAGCCTATGCCGTAACGTACAGCCTTAAGGACCCGGCAGGCTCTTCGTCTTCGGGCTTTAACGTTCCCGTCAACCGCAAGCACTTTACCCAATCCCACTTATTGAAGCTCCGTGAGAAAATTGCGATTCCGGACTCCACCCCGACTGCCGTCTGGGGATTTGCGGCTTCGGACGCCCATGCCGTCACGGTTACTTCCGGAAAATTGCCGGAAGAAGAAGCCGCAAAAGCCCCCTACGCTTTTGTGATGTACCTCAACCTGGAATAAACATGCCGCCCGCACCGAATAAAGAAAATCACGTCCGCTGGGACGTGATTTTCTATGTCGGAACCGTCAACCGTTCATCGGAACGTTTCCGGGTGAAACGGGCTTACGTTTGCCGGGCTTCAAGGCGCGGGCCGCTTTGCGGTAAAGAACGGCGGCAGCGAGCGAGCCGAGCAGGGCGCTCAGGAAGCCCAGCAGTACGTACAGATCATAAGCCGCCATACCGCCCGGAGCCGGAATTTTCAGCTTAAAAGCCGTTAAAATCAGCGGATGCATCAAATAAATGCCGAACGAATAAGAACCGAGCGGAAGCAGCCATTTGGCGGCGGCCGGAATTTTGTCCAGCAGCCATTTGCCCGCTCCGAGCAGGACCACCGAGACGGAAGACGCATAGAACAGCATGGCGATCACATACCAGGTGTTCTCGAACATCCGGCTGTCGTACCGGTTAAGCAGGAACATCTCCACATACGTACCGCCGGACACCAGCATAACGAGCAGTGCCCATGACACGGCGCTTTTCATTTTTTGACGGAAAAAATCGTAATACAAGCCTATAAACCCGCCCGTCAGGAAGAAACTGAAATAGGTCGGCGCCAGCGACGGGTAATGATCGATACTCTCTACCCAGTGGCTGTAGGAATAGAAGCCGAGCTGGATCAGAATACCGAGCGGAACCATGGAAACGCGGAACCATTTATACTTGGCGAGGAACATCAGCACCGGAAAAATCACGTAAAATTGCAGAATAATGATCATAAAATACAGATGATACCCCGTATCCGCCCACTGGATGTCTCCCAGAAACTCTTTCGCGTCCAGCTCTACGGGCTGACCGGATATCCAAGGGTTGTATATATAATAAAAAAGAGACCAGATCAGATAAGGGACGACAACGCTCCACAACCGGCGTTTGTAAAATTGGACGGCCGTCTTCACGCTCCAGCTTCCCGAATACCGGTAGAACAGGACAAGCCCGCTGATCAGAATGAAAACAGGCACCGCAAATTGGCAGGCCCGGTTGAGAGTGAACATAATGATCTGGGACAAACTTCCCTCGTCGGGCGTGACCTGTCCCTCCCACGGATACACAGCCGCTTCGGTTGTCGAGTGGATCAGTACGACGGCCATAATGGCAACAGCGCGCACGATGTCCATTTCAAAAATTTTCTGTTTACTTGTTTTTGTAGTCGTCTGGCGGTTCAAACAAATCCTCCTTCACTCGTGTTCCATCCAATTAATTACCCTATCACGATTTGCCCCTTTCTGTCGAGTGAGAACGGTTAACATTCTCTCCTTAAGCGGTTTTATTTGGAATCGTCCACCTTTTTTGTGCCACAGAAAAAAAGAACCCCCGAAGGAGTTCAATCGATTCATTTCCGATTCATTTCCTATTCAATTCCGATTTGTCTTCATTCCATCTTCATGCATGCTGACGGATCAAATCGCATCCTGCAAAAACTTATATTGGGCCTGAATCAGCCCGTAATAGATTCCCTGGTGCCTCATCAGCTCGTCGTGATTGCCGGTTTCCATCATTCGCCCGTGATCGAGAACGATGATCTTATCCGCTCCGCGGATCGTGGACAGACGATGGGCGACCATGAAGGAAGTCCGGCCTTGGAGCAGCGTCTTTAACGCTTCCTGGATGCGCAGCTCCGTCTCCGTGTCAATGCTTGCCGTCGCTTCGTCCAGGATCAGGATAGCGGGGTCCGCAAGCAGTGCCCGGGCGAACGAAATGAGCTGCCGCTGTCCCATGGAAAGCGCGTTCCCCCGCTCCTGGACTTCCGTGTCGTAGCCGAAAGGAAGCTTCTGGATGAAATCGTGAGCGTGGACCGCTTGAGCCGCCGCTTCCACCTCTTCATCCGTCGCATCAAGCCGGCCGAAACGGATATTGTCACGAATCGTTCCCGAGAAAATAAACGTGTCCTGCAGGACGATCCCGATCTGGGACCGCAGGCTCTGCAGCGTAACGTCCCGGATATCCGTCCCGTCGATACGAACGCTGCCTTGGGTGGGATCATAGAAGCGGCAGAGCAGGTTAATGATCGTGCTCTTGCCCGAGCCCGTATGGCCGACAAGCGCGATGCTCTGCCCCGGCTGCACGTCGAGATTGATATTGTGCAGGGCAGTGCGGCCTTTTTCATATTCGAAGACGATATTCTCGAAGCTGACATGCCCGCGGATCGGAGGCAGTGCCGCCGCGTTTTCCTTCTCGCCGACGGTCGGCTGCTCATCCATAAATTCGAAGATGCGCTCGGCGGACGCCATGGCCACGAGAAGCTGCGAATACATCTGCACCATGCGGTTGATCGGCTCCCAGAAGTTGCCGATATAGCTCGCGAAGGCGACGAGAAGACCGACTGTAATCTCACCGGACTGGATCAGGCTCGCTCCGTACCAGAACAAGATGAAATACCCGATCGCGCCCGTAATCTCGATGATCGGCCCGAAGCTCTGGTTCAGCTTGGAAGCCCGGTTCCACGCCTGCTTGTTGTCCTCGTTCATCTGTTCGAAGAAGCGGATATTTTCTTTCTCCTGCGTGTAAGCCTGCGTAACCCGGATTCCCTGGATACACTCATTGAGATGGGCGTTCAGGCGGGACTGTTTGATATTTACGGTCTGCCACGAACGTCTGACCCGTTTGCGAAGCTGGGACGAAACGATAAACATGAGCGGAACCGTAATAATAATCGCGGCTCCCAGTTTAAAGTTGATCGTCAGCAGAATAATCACGATCCCGATCAACTGGACACAGTCGATCATCATGTTGACGACCCCGTTCGTGAACAAATCCTGAAGGGAGTTCACGTAGTTCGTTACCCGTACCAGCACCGAGCCGGCCGGCCGCTTATCGAAAAATTCAAAGGACAGCCGCTGAATATGACGGAACAGGTCGTGTCTCAGATCGTAAATCACGCGCTGTCCGATTACACTCGTATATTTGATCCGGTATTTGTTCGCCAGCCACTGGATGATGTACACCCCGAGCATTAAAGCGACCATACCGAACAAAAATTTGGCGTCACCGCCTACATGAAGCGACGAATCGATCGTCGTACTGATAATAAGCGGGATCGACAGTTTCGTTACCGCTCCGACGATCATCATGACGATAACGATCGGAATAATCTGCTTGCTGTAAGGCTTCATGTAAACGGCAAGCCGTTTAAACTGCCCCCAGTCAAACGATTTTTCGAGCATTTCGTCGTCCTGGTAGACGAAACGTTCGCCGCCTCCGGCTCCCTTGCCGTTTATTTTCTCTTCGGACTGCCGCTGCCGGTTACTCATTGACTGCCGCCCTCCTTTGCTGCGCATCCGCCGCTCCCGCGACATCGGGATGATCCGAATATTGGATGCGGTACGTTTCCAGATAAGGGCCTTCCCGGCGAATCAGCTCCGAGTGAGTCCCTCTTTGTACGACGCGCCCTTTATCCAGCACGATAATTTCGTCCGCGTGTTTGAGCGAAGAAATACGGTGGGCGATAATAAACGTCGTCCTTCCCCGCATCACTTCCTTGAATCCCGCTTGAATTTCCTGTTCCGTCTCCATATCGACCGCACTTGTCGCATCGTCCAGGATCAGAATTTTAGGATCTTTAATCAGAGCGCGGGCAATGGCGATTCTCTGTTTTTGTCCTCCCGAGAGGCCCATTCCCCGCTCGCCCACGACCGTATCATAGCCGAGAGGCATCTCCATAATAAAATCATGCGCTTTCACCAGCTTGGCTGCGCGGATAATCTCGTCCATCGTCACGTCTTTGCGGCCGTAAGCGATGTTGCCTTTGATTGTCGAGGAGAACAGGAACGTTTCCTGGAATACCGTCGCAATCTGGCTTCTCAGGCTTTCCAGGCGGATGTCCTTAATATCCGTACCGTCCAGCGTGATTTGTCCGGTTTTCACGTTATAAGCCCGCATAAGCAGGGAAATAATCGTCGATTTCCCGGAACCCGTTCCCCCCAGGAAGCCGATGACGGACCCGGGAGTCGCGTTCAGGCTTAGGTCGTGAATGGCGGCCTCCGCATCCGGATAGGCGAATGTCACCCGGTCGAAATGAACGTGCCCTTTTACGGTATCGGGGTTCAATTCGACTGCATTCTCCCCGTCCTTCACATGAACGTACTGATGGAGTATTTCGAGAATTTTTTCACCGGACGCTTTGGACTGCGTATAGTTATTAATGTGAAACCCGATTCCCCACATGGGGCCGATGATATACCAGACAAGGCTGAAAAAGGCGACGAGTTCCCCTACGGACAGCGATCCGAGTATAACCATATAACCGCCCACTCCGAGCAAAATAACGGCGCTCAGGTTTGCGATCAGCTCCATTACCGGGAAATACTTGGACCAGATCTCCGAAGTAATGACGTTGTTCGCCCGGTATTCCTCGTTGCGGAGCGTAAATTTTTCGACTTCGTAAGGTTCGCGGGCAAACGATTTAACCGTGCGCACCCCTGTAATATTTTCTTGCACGGCCGTCGTCATATTGCTCATGGAAGCCCGGAGCGAACGGAAGGCCGGATGGATTTTACCTTCAAAACGGATAGCCGCGAAAGCCAGAAAAGGCATCGTCAGCATCGTCAGAAGCGTCAGTTTCCAGCTGATCGAGAACATCATGACCATCCCGAAAAGAACCATAAGAAACACGTTCAGAATCTGCGCGAAGCCGAAGCCGATAAAGTTCCGGATCGCTTCGAGATCGGCCGTAAGACGGGACATAAGATCTCCGGTACGGGCTTTGTCGTAATACTGGAAAGATAAGTACTGGAGCTTCTCGTACATCGCTTCCCGCATGTTGTACGCGACCCGGTTGCCGAGCCGTCCCCCGCTGAATCCGTGCAGAAACTGGAACAGCGCTTTCACCGCAATCACGCCTACAACCATTAGAGCCAGCGCCGGGACCTGATCGTAGCGCTTCACCGCGATAACGTCATCAATGAGATAACGCAGCAGGTTAGGGTACACAAGCCCCAGGGCCGTTGTGCAGATCAAGCAAAAAATAGAAGCGAAAAGCAGCTTCCGTTCGGGCCAATAAAACCGTTTGAGCCCCTTAAAGACTTCCATAGCATCCTCCTGGACATGGGCCAAGTTCACCGAATTTTGAGCAAGGCTTTACCTAGCAAACCTTAATGAATCTTAACACCATCCCCGTAGGGCGGCAACGAGTGGAAAAAGGCTGAATTCCCCTTAACCTTGCATATGTTCACGAATTAGACACCTGAGAGTTGCTATCCTTGTAAATCATCAAATTTCCCATCAATGAAAGCGGTATCATAACAAACCTAACTAAACCTCGTTTTTTCTTTAATGCGTCTTTAAATACATACCGCCCCCACTCCCTTTTCCTGTAAAAAAGAAAGACCTCCACCCAGAATTCAGTGAAGGTCAATTTCTCTTAAAGTGCATGATGTCAAAGGAGAACGAACCTGACTTAAGCTTCCCGGCCGGTTGATCCGCACGCACAAGTCACTTTGCCGGCTCCCGATTCCCCGAATTTGCCCAAGTTAGGGACACAGGGGCCCGTCGGTTAAAGAGGACTCGGTTCAGCCTGCCGGACAGCTCGTCTATACCCGGAAGCAGACCTGGTGAATCGGCCCGCCCGTTCAAGCAAGCCTCATCTTCCCGGTCTAAGCCGCCTCCCGTAGGTTCCAACCGATCCCGGCGCAACCTTGAGCCCGAAACAGCCGAAAACGCCGGAGCTATCCGGTTACCCTTTCCTGCCCGTCTGCCGTTTCTCCGCTGCGCGACGGCATCCATCTGGCGAGCTCGTCACGCTTGGCTGTCAGCACGCCAACGTCCGTCCGCATTTGAAGCGCATCTCTCATGCCCTCCAGATGCTCGCGGTAGCTCTCCAGGTGTCTTTCCTCCAGAACGGCGAATGTATCGGCCAGATGTCCCGCATACAATTGCTTCAGCATCGCTACGGCACTGTCCACAAAATGTGCGACCGGATCGTTCATTCTGCCCTCCAGCTCCGTCCTCAGCTTGCTCTTGCCTTCGCCTTCGAAGAAATGCTTGGCGTTCTTGAAATGAGCCACAAGCATTTTGTCCGTTACGTCGGGAGCTTCCAGCGGCAGCTTGTTATCCGGCGTATCGAAAGACAAGGATTCGTACGCTTCGAATTCGTAGCTTTCCAGCAGCTTGCGGAGTCCGGTTCCCCATGATTCATAGGTTCCTTTCGCAAGCTTGTTCAAAAACTGCTCGATCCGCAGACTGGTCGCCAGCACTTCCTGCTGAAGATCGAATTCAATCATCCGCAGGAGGTCGCGCCAGCTCTCGCGCAGGGCGGCTTTAGGGTCTCCGCCCCCTTCCCGGAAGGAAGCCGGGTTGAAAGAAGCGTTATACAGCTCGCCGAACCGGTACATCGTCCGCTGCTTCACGTAGTAGAGCAGCTCCTGAATTTCTTTTGCCAGTTCCCGCTGCACGGGCGCAGAATCCGTTTCTTTCAGGAAACGGACGGCGGCTTCCTCCGCCCGTTCCAGCGCCTGCAGGCGCGCTTTGCGGGCCTCTTCGCCCTGCTGCGCCCCTTCGATACGTTCCTGGAGAACATGCAGCGCACGTTCAATCTCCTGGTCGGCGGAGCGCAGGGATATATCCGTCAGCTCCTCCAGCGTGAAGCGGATAAAATCCCGTTCGAACGGAACGATGCCGGAAGCCTCCAGCTTCCTGTCGTCCCGGGACAGTTTTCCTTCGGCGGCCAGATGACTCGACACCGGATAAATTCTCGGATGACGGATTCCGTGCTGAAGCAGGTTCGTTTCGATATGGCGGACAACGCCCTGCAATTCTTCCTCCCCGGCCGCCAGATCCGCGGCATTGACGAGAAAGAACATTTTATCGAGTTCAAAGCTGTCTTTAACCCTGCCGAGCTGCAGCAGGAACTCCCGGTCCGCCTGTGAAAAGGCATGGTTATAATAAGTCACGAACAAAATCGCGTCCGCGTTCTTGATATAGTCGAAAGCGACGCCCGTATGGCGCGCGTTGATCGAGTCCGCTCCCGGCGTGTCCACAAACACGATTCCCTGCTCCGTAAGCGGCGTGGAATAATGCAGCTCGATGTACTCGACGAAGCACGACTTGGATTCTTCCGCCACGTAGCCGGCGAAAGCTTCCTCCCCGACTTTCTGCTGTGTTCCGAGAAGCGGGGCCGCATCGGGCCAGCCTTTGGCAACCGCCTTGAGAAACGTGTAGTGCGGCTTGCCCTTGGCCGTTACGCTTTCCGGGGTAAGCCCCCGGATCGCGGCCAGCGCTTCGTCCATGGCGGACGCCCGAACGCCTAGCATCTCCAGGGAGAACAGTACGTCCTGGAGCATCACTTCCGCCGTCTTCATCTGCACCTTGGCCGTTCCATGCGGCCAATCGGCCGTAGGCGGAACGATCTTATTAATCGCCGCGGTCGTCGGATTCGGCGATACGGGCAGGACGCGCTTGCCGATCAGCGCGTTGGTGAAGGACGACTTGCCGGCACTGAAAGCGCCGAACAAGGCGACTGTAAACGTCTTATGCCGCAGACGTTCGGCTTTCTCGCGCAGCGAGCGCACAATCGATCTCATCGACGGCATGTCGCCGAGGAGATCCGCCGCCGCCGCGAGATCCTGCGCGCGGCGCTCCGCGCGTTTCGCGCCGAGCTGCAGCCCGCCCGCGGACGCTTCCGCAGCGGCGTCTAGTGCGCCGCCGCCCGCCGGTGCCGCGGACGTTCCGTCTGCCGGAGCGCCGCTGGGCGCTGCTGCGCCGTCCGCGAGGCTGTCACGATCCCCGGGCGCGGTATGCGCCGCCCGCAGGATCGTGTCCATCTCGGACGTGTGCAGCACGCCGCGCAGCTCCCCGGTCTCTTCGCCGCGGTAAGCGGCGAGATCCGGCAGCTCGTACGCCTTGGCGTGCGGCCAGGAAGCCAACGCGCGCAGGGATTCCTCGCGGGCCGCCTCCTCGCGCTCGAAGCGCTTCAGCTCGCGCAGGGCGCCGAGCCGCTTCTCCAGCTGCCGCAGATCGGGCGCCAGCTCGGAATCGAGCCGGACCGAGCAGTTGCCGGCAAGACCGGCGAGGCGGTCGATCAGCGCGAGCGCCGTGCGGCGCGCGGCCGTTTTGAGCTCCGCGGCCGTCTGGCGCATATACGTCATCGTGTATTCGTTACCGAACACGGCTTCCGTGTTAACCTGCGAAGCGAGCCACGAAGACGTGACCTCCACGCTGAACGCGTCGATATCGGCCAGCAGCTTCTCGTCGCTCATGCCGATGCCGCTGTACGCCCGGCGCAGCGCATCCCTCAGATGCCAGTCCATCTGGGCGTGTATCTGCTCGGCGTAATCCTCGCGGAAGGCTTCCAGCCGCCGCTCCACCTCCGCAGCCGTCTTCGCGGCCGCTCCGAAGAAGCCGACCTTGAAGCCCGGCTTGCGGCTAAGCAAATATTCATGCGCTTTGTCGCGGGTAAGCGCGGGCGTCACGTTCGCATTGTCGATGATCGCCGCAATCTCTTTCCTCAGCGAGTCCGTCAGCTGCCCGGGCAGCGACTGCGCCTCGTTCAGGCGGCGGGACAGATCCTCGTACTCGGCCAGCACCCCGGCCGATTCCTCTTCGTCCACGCGCTCGCGCAAAGCCGCTTTCTGCGGCTCGTTCTGTTCCCTCAGCCACTGGATATGCTCGCCGATCAAATGATCCGCCGCCGCGTCCACGCTCGCTTCGCGAAGCTCCCGCTGCATGCCGATCAATCCGGACAGCAGCCATTTGAGCTTCCCGGATTCGTTGCGGGGATGGTCCGGCTGCTTCATCGTCACGAAGAACATCCCGTCGGGATAAATTCCCCAGCTTCGGAACGCTTCCAGTGCGCTTTCTTTGTAAGTATCGAAGGACAATTCTTCTTCCCGGTGTTTATCGATTTGGTTTACGATCAGGTAGAGCGGCTTGCCGCGTTCTTTCATCTGTTTCGTAAAAGCAAGGTTTACTTCCGATTGAACATGGTTATAGTCCATGACATAGAAAACCGCATCGGCCAGATGAAGCGCCGACTCCGTAGCCATGTGATGGGCCCCGTCCGTCGAATCGATTCCGGGAGTATCCAGAAGCACGGCGTGCTCCCCGAGAAAAGGCAGCGGATACGAAATGTGAACTTCCTCGATATCCGTTCCGTTGACGCAGTAAGCGTCGAGTTCGTTCAGCGGAATCCGCCGTTTTCTGGCCTCTTCCTCGCCCTCGCTCCTCTGAACGACTTCCGCCCCTTCCTCCCCGCTCTCAATGCTAACGATATTCGCACTCGTCGGAATCGGGCTTGAGGGCAGAAGCCGGTGCCCGCATAAGGTGTTGATCAAAGTGGATTTACCCGCCGAGAAATGCCCGCAGAACGCAAGGACGGTCTTCTCGCCGCCGAGCTTGTCTTCCAACTGAATCAGTTTGCGCACCCGCGCGCCGTCGCCGGCCCTCTTCATGTCTTCCCGAAGACGGTCGAATGCGCGGAGAACTTCGTCCTTTCTTTGCTCCATAAGTCCATTCATTGAGTTTCTAATCTCCCATGCCATTGATATCGGTATAAGTGTAATCCCGGGTGTAGCGGAAGTCAATTTCTGTTTATACGCAAAAACCCGTCCGTTCGCGCACGGAAGACAGACGCCGGGATAATCGGCGTGTCCCTGTGCGGACAGACGGGTAACCTGCTTGGAAGCCCGGTTGGCGCGGAGCAAAAGCGGTTTAGGAAACCACTGCGCTCTCTTTTTCTTCCGGAAGGAAGATTTCGAAAACATCGCCGTGTTGAAGGATGGTAATGTCGCCTTCTTTCACTTTCATGACAACCACTTCCGGTTTTGTTCTCATTTTTTCGAGATAGTTCTCAGGCACTTCGCCGGATTCGCTGACGATAACGCCTTGAATTTCTTTTTCTTCATTTTCGGAGAGCGGTGTGTTCATGATTGTCTCGTACAAATCGGAAAATAGTTCAAAATCTTTCGTGTAAACAGCTATGCATTTCATTTCTACTCATCCCTCACTACACATTCTTTTTAACTAGTTTTGCGTACTTTCTTGATTTTCATACGCTTTTTTCCTTCCGGACAGATGTCAAGCAGCGGGCAAATGTCGCATTTGGGCGATTGCGCCTTGCAGTGGTACCTGCCGAAAAAAATAAGCCGGTGATGCGTCAAGGTCCATTCCTCGCGAGGCACTTTTCGCATCAGTTTCTTCTCGACTTCGAGTACGGAGTCGTCCTTGCCCGCCAGTCCAAGCCGCTTCGACACCCGTTCTACATGAGTATCGACGGCGATTGCAGGAACTCCGAAAGCATTGGAAACGACTACGTTAGCCGTTTTGCGGCCTACACCGGGCAGCTCCACCAGTTGTTCGTGTGTGGTCGGAATCTGGCCGTCGTAGCGTTCGAGAATGAGTTGACACAGCTTCTGAATGTTCTTCGCCTTGTTGCGGTACAAACCGATGCGTCGGATGTCCTGCTCAAGCTCCTCCAGAGGGACGGCTAAATAATCTTCCGGCGTCTTATATTTTTGAAACAGCGTCTGGGTGACTTTATTCACGGTTTCATCTGTACACTGGGCGGATAGAAGCACCGCAATGGTTAACTCGAACGGATTCGAATGGTTCAATTCGCAGTGAGCGTCTGGAAACATTTCACCAATCGTGTCCAAAATGTGCCTTACCTTCTGATTCATGAGTACCTCTTCTTCAATTCCCCGTTTTCCTTTTACAAGTGTAGCGGAATGTTTGTCAGGTTGCAATGGAAGGATGCAAACAAATACGAACATTTTTCAAAAAAATTTTGACAACCAAAAAACCGCCCTCCGGAGAGGGCGGCCAGGCAATCCTTACTTTTCCATTTCGATGATTTTGTTATCCACGATATAAACCGTTACCGTCTCTCCTTTGTTGAAAGAGGAGGCGGTGAGGGTTTCGGTGCCTTTGTGATAGTAAGCGCTGCGGTGGATATTGTAACGCTCGGTAGAACCGCTCGCGTCGAACTGGATTTGATTCACCGCGTACTCGTAGCTGCTGAAGGTCTTGGTCATGGCAGCGGCGAGCTGGACGTTGATTTTGCCGTTCGACTGCTTAATCACTTGGACGCGATCTCCGGCTTTTATCGCATTCAGACCGATGAGGGTCGTGCCGTTCTTAACCACTGCATCCGTTCCGATCGTGTAAAGCTGGATTTTGCCTGTCGGCTCCTGAATGGTCAGCGTGCCGTTGACGGAATCCACATTCGTCACTTTACCGCGGGACGGGCTTACGATCTCCGCTTTCACGACGCTTCCGCCTTTATAGGTCACATACAGGTAGTCATCCGGTAAAATATCGGCCGCTGTGGCAGATGTACCGTCGCTTTTCACAATCTTCGTGTCTTTCAGGGTAAACGTCAAGCCGTTGTTAAGATCGTCTACGGCCGTAACCTGCTGGGAGCTGTTTACATACTGAACCTTCACGAGCGTGGAACGGTCAACGACGACTTTCGTTACGCCCGCCTGATTGTAATCGAGGGATGCCGTTACCAGGTCCCCGATTTTAAGATCGGCGAGGGTCGCTCCGCTTTTGTTCGGAATTTCAACGGCCGGCGAGTACATTTTGAACGTAAACGACTGTCCGTTGTTCGCACGGATCGACATTTCATTGGCTACCGTGTTGATTTGCGTGATCGTGCCGCTGACGTCAAGGGAAAGCTGAATCGCCGTCACCTTATTTTTCGATACTTTCAGGTCAACTTTCTTGCCCTCAGTGAAAAGGGAAGCGAAGCCCGGATAGTTTTTAAACGACATCGACGTGCCGCCGTACGTCACGACCGTATTGTCCGAAATCGTGTAGGCGCCCGGCGTTCCGTCCGCATGCTGGACGTTCAGCTGGTTGTATTTCGAATCGAAACGAATAAACGTAGCGAATAAAAGGTTGGAAATCGAACGGTTCGTCACGGTGATCTTCACGATCTGATCGTTCGCGATATCCATGGTCAGCTCGTCGTTCTCATCCAGGTCATACAGACTTGGAGAACCGACCCCGTCAATGACAACTTGAACGTTAGGAGCTAATTTGCTCGCGCCGAAGCTGCCGTCCGTTTCCTTGTAGAAGATACCCGTTTTATCCCCGCTGAGGCTGGAGAAAATACCTTTAACCGTCTTGCTGACGCCGGTTCTCGTTTTGATTTTAACCTGCGTGATTTGGCTGTTCTCAATCGTATACGAGACGGCGTCTCCCGCTTTGATCGCGGTTTTATCGACGAGGCGGTTATCCGCATCTACGATCGTCGGATTTTTGGCCAATGTGTACGACTCCGATTGTCCGCTCGTCAAGTCCACAAGCGCCACGGTGTCGCCGTTCACGCTCTGTACCGTGCCTTCGGACGTTTTGTTCACGGGAACTTCGCGGACGACCACTTGGCCGTATTCCTTGCTCCCCGTGATGGAGTTGCGGCGGAGTTCCAGCTTGCTGCCCACGACGAGCGAAGACAGGCTGATTTCCTGGCCTTTGCCATCAAGCACCAAGGCGCCGCTGCCAATTTCGTACGCTTCGAAATTATCGAGAGTAAGCTTGCGGTCTTTCACGTTTAGCAGCGTTCCCGTAACTTTCTCGGAGCGGTCTTCGTCTTTGAGGACCTCGGCATAGTAAGCCGTTCCGCCCTGCTGGACGAGGGAAACCTGATAAGTGTACGCCAGCTCCGAAGAATTGATCGGATTATCGTTTTTGTTTCCGTAGAAAACGGATTCCGGCGTCAATTTATAAGAAGCGGTTTTCCCCTTCTCATCGAAAATGCTGATCTTATCCGCGCTTACATGATTCACATAGCCGCGTACGACGCGGGAAGACAAGTTCTTGCTGTGACGCTCGGCACGGCTGAGGAACGTAGCCATTTGAGCGCGGGTGACTTCTCCCTTCGGACGGAAAGTTCCGTCTTCAAATCCGTCTACGATTCCCAGCACGGTAGCCGCGCTTATGTACGGCTTGGCCCAGCTTGAAATGCTCTTCAGATCGGTAAAAGCCGGCGTATCGTCCGCCAGGCCGTTAGCCGTTTCCTGCTGACCGATCGCGCGGATCGTCAGCTTCGTTACCCATTCACGGGAAGCCGGCTTGCTGCCCCAGTTTTTCGAGCCGTCCTTTTCTTCGTCAACGGAAATCAGTTTCTTCTCAATAGCGGCCGCTACATATTTCTGAGCGTAAGTGTCCACTTTCAGAGGGAGATTGTAAGAAGTATTCTCACTGAGGCTGGATTCGAATCCGAGTGTGCGGACCGCCATAATGATGACATCCTGCTGGGATACGGAAGCTTCGGGACGATAGTTGCCCTTCTCATCGCCTTCCACAATTCCTTCAAGCGCGAGTTTGGTAATGTGTCTGAGTGCCCAATGTGTATTTACGACATCCGGAAAATTCTTCTTAAGCGCTTCGGCGATGGTGGATTGAGCGGATGACGTCTTCTCGGTCGTGTTGTTGTCCGCATAAGCCGGACTTAAAGAAATGCTGGAGGCGATCAAAGCGCCTGCCAGCAACATTGCGGTTTTATTCGTTTTCATGCTTGCCCGTGTTCTCCTCTCGATTGCACGTTCTCTCTTTATTTGCGTTTAATCGGGTAAGGCAGATCCATATGGCCCATCAAGGATTCCACCTGTCCGCCGTCCTTCGTAATGTAGATGGCTTTCACTTCCGGGAACTGGAATACCGTTTTCTTCAACGCATCCAGGAAAAACTGTTCCCCGCCGGAGCCGAGCTGTGCGCCTTCGCCCATTTTCAGATCGAGTTTGAGCTCGTCCTTCTCGAATTTGACGGACTGGAACGTGACGTCGTTAAAAAGCGGTACGGCTTGCGCGTCGTCGCTTTTCTTCAAAGCTTCCAGGGCCGACTTGTACTTGTCCCCTTCGGTTTTATAAGAAATTTTGACGTTCTTCTCTACCAGCTTCGTAAGATCCGGATCGCTGTAATAAGCTTTAATCTCAGTTTGTTTAGCCTCCGGTGAAGGAGATGGTGACGGCTTTACGGAAATAGTCGGCTCAGGTGAAGGGCTCACGGTTTGCACCGGTGCCGGTGTGGAACCTCCGTTATTGCTTGCCAGAGGCTGCTGTTTCTGGCCGCAGCCGGATGCGACTGCCAACACCAGAGAGCTTACCACGATCCCCTGTACCCATAATTTTTTCTTCATGCTACACCCACTCCTTGCTTATTACGAAATCTTCAAATACTCTTTGATGGCAGCTACGAAAGAGGCCGCGACTTTGTCCTGGAAAGCGGACGTGTACATCAGAGCTTCCTCATGCGCGTTGGATAAAAATCCGACTTCGGCAAGAGCTGCCGGCATCTTCGTTTCTCTCACTACGTGAAGGTCGCCTTCTTTTACTCCCCGGTCCTTAAACCCGGTCGCTTCCAGCAAATGCTTCTGAACGACGTTCGCGAAAGCTTTGCTGTCCGCACGCTCGTAATAGAAGGTTTCGGTACCGCCTGCTGTCGGAGTCGCCTTGTTCGCGTGAATCGAAAGGAACAGGTCGGCGTCCAGGTTATTGGCAAATTCGGAACGGCCTTTCAGTGTGACAAAAGTGTCCGTCGAACGCGTCATATACGTCTGGATATTCGGTTCTTTCTCCAGCAGCTTCGCTACTTTATTCGCGACGGCCAGTACAAAATCCTTTTCTTTCTTATTGGTCAGGGAAACCGCGCCTGAATCCGTTCCGCCGTGACCTGCGTCAATAACGACTTTGTATTTGGTTTTACCCGGTTCCGGAGCTTTCAAAACTCCAACAAGCAGGTTTGCCTGTCCCGCTGCGGCGCTGAACGTAAGATCCGCTTTCGCTTTCATGTCAAGCGTAATTCTTACGGTTGCCGGATCATTGTTGAAATTCGAAAATCTCACCTTCTCTACCATCGGATGCAGGGAAGGGACTTCACCGACATTGTTGACGAGTTTACCGGCAAGCGAGGCGTCAAGCTCCGTACCCGGCAGATCGATAACGATCCGGTCCGGCGAGGTAAGCTTGAATACATTCGCCTGGGGAGACTTCTTGTCCGTTCCGACCAGAAGCTGATCCTTGGTCAGTTGGATCGTTTTCACAAGCACTTTGTCCGATACCTGGCCGGGATTCGGCGTCGGCGTCGGTGTAGGTGTTGTGGGCGGTGTTCCCGCACCGGAGCCTTGTCCGCTCTTCGGGAAAATTTGTACTGTGCTGGTTTCTTGAACCCATTTGAAATCGTAGCCGATTTTCTGTCCGACGAACCTAACGGGAACGAGCACATTGCCCTTCACGTTCATCGGGGCGACCTCAAGTTGTTCAGCCCTGCTTCCGTTGACGACCGGTTTGCGGTCACCGACTGTAAGCTGGATCTTCATGCTGTCACGAACAATAGTCGCGGTCTGCTTCGACTGATCCCAGGTCACCTTGGCACCGAGTTTCTCGAAAATTTGCCGAATCGGAACCAACACATTACCATCCACGTTGAGCGGGTCCACTTCGGTTGTCAGCGTCTTGCCGTCCAGCACGATTTTAGCGGTTGGGGGGGACGTTGCACCGAAAGCCAATGAGGGCAGGAGCAGAGCGATCATGAGCAGCGTGGCGACAGTGGACCAAAGTTTCATCATACACCTCTTACACTTATTTTTCAGCGTTCGTCTCTTCTCGCCGAGTTGCCCGCCTCATCTCTATTCTACCAAATTATGCTACGGTCAGACAACGAGAGCATAGATTCGACGGCGCCGAACATAGAGTTAGACGCAGGTTTAATGCCAAAAGTTGCACGAATTCGCCTAATAACCTTTAATATCGGCTTTTTTGAGGCAGTTTGGTAGATTTAAAGAGATATATTGGAAAAGAAAAGACATGCAAAAAAAAGCCGTTTCCTGCGGCAGGAAACGGCTTTTGGAAGACGGGCCATACGCCGTCTACAGATTCAATGCGAGGCGGTCTTGATGCTGAGCCTCGTAAGCGGAAATTTTATCCGCATGCTGCAGCGTCAGTCCGATATCGTCAAGCCCTTGAAGAAGAAATTGGCGGCGGTGCTCGTCAAGATCGAAATCGATCTTCAGACCATACTCGTCTGTCAGCGTCTTGTTTTCCAGATCGACGTTCAGCTTGTAGCCCTCGTGCTGCGCCGTACGCTGGAACAATTCTTCTACCTGTTCTTCGCTCAGCTTGATCGGCAGAATGCCGTTTTTGAAGCAGTTGTTGTAGAAAATATCCGCGTAAGAAGGCGCGATGACGACTTTGAAGCCGTAATCGAGAATCGCCCAAGGCGCATGTTCCCGGGAAGATCCGCAGCCGAAGTTCGCACGCGAAATGAGCACGGAAGCTCCCTGAAAACGCGGCTTGTTAAGGTCAAAAGTCGGGATTACTTGGCCGTCTTCGGTAAATCTCCATTCGAAGAACAGAAATTGTCCGAATCCGGTGCGCTCGATACGCTTCAAAAATTGTTTAGGGATGATAGCGTCTGTATCTACGTTAACACGGTCAACCGGACCGACGAGCCCGGTATGTTGTTTGAATGCTTCCATGATTGATTTCCTCGCTTCCTGTTATCTCGTTCTGGTTACGCTTCTTGCGGCACTTTGTACGTCCAGCCGCGCACGTCCGTGAAGCGGCCTTCGATCGCCGCTGCTGCGGCCATCTCCGGAGAAACAAGGTGCGTTCTGCCTCCGCGGCCCTGACGGCCTTCGAAGTTGCGGTTCGATGTGGACGCGCAGCGCTCGCCCGGGCTGAGAACGTCCGGATTCATGGCGAGGCACATGCTGCAGCCCGCATCGCGCCACTCGAAGCCCGCTTCGACGAAGATCTTGTCGAGACCTTCTTTCTCGGCCTGCAGTTTAACGCGGCCCGAACCGGGAACGACGATCGCGTTCACGTTCGGATTGACTTTGTAGCCGCTCGCCACAGCCGCGGCACGGCGCAGATCCTCGATGCGGCCGTTCGTGCAGGAGCCGATGAATACGCGGTCGACGGTAAGCTCCGTCATCGGTGTTCCGGGCTCAAGGCCCATATATTCAAGCGCCTTCTCGGCCGCTTTACGCTCGTTCTCCGTTGCCATTTCCTGCGGATCAGGCACGCTGCTCGTGACGCCCGTGCCCATGCCCGGGCTTGTGCCCCAGGTAACCTGCGGCACGAGGGATGCGGCGTCGAAGTCAACGACAAGGTCGTAAGACGCGCCTTCGTCCGTGGTCAGCAGCTTCCAGGCTTCGACCGCCCGGTCGAATGCCTCATCCTGCGGCACGTACTGGCGGCCGCGCAGGTATTCGAACGTCGTCTCGTCGGGAGCGATCAGTCCCGCTCTGGCACCGGCTTCGATCGACATGTTGCAGACGGTCATGCGCTCTTCCATGGACAAACCGCGGATCGCTTCGCCCGTATATTCGATGACGTAGCCTGTCGCAAAATCCGTTCCGTACTGGGCGATGATGCCCAGAATAAGGTCTTTTGCGGTTATGCCGACAGGCAGGGCGCCGTTTACGCGGACTTCCAGCGTCTTCGGCTTCGATTGCTGCAGCGTCTGCGTGGCAAGCACGTGCTCGACTTCGCTTGTGCCGATACCGAACGCCAGGGCGCCGAAGGCACCGTGTGTGGACGTGTGGCTGTCGCCGCAGACGATCGTCTTGCCCGGATGAGTCAAGCCGAGTTCGGGACCCATAACGTGGACAACGCCTTGATCCACATGGTTAAGATCAAACAGAGTAACGCCGAAATCGCGGCAGTTTTGCGAAAGCGTGTCGATCTGCTGTTTGGAAATCGGATCTTTAATGTTAAAACGGTCTTTCGTCGGAACGTTGTGGTCCATCGTGGCGAAAGTCAAGCTCAGGACGGCGAACCTTGCGCCCGCTCAGACGGAGTCCTTCGAAAGCCTGCGGAGAAGTTACCTCGTGTACGAGATGAAGATCGATGTACAGAATGCTCGGTTTTCCTTCTTCTTGATAAATCACGTGGTTGTTCCAAATTTTTTCGAATAATGTTTTTTTACTCATGTCGCTCACCCCAGATAAAGATTCCGTTAATCTAATTGATAATCTTATGCTAACATTTCTTTCTTCATTGTTCCAAGATATAATAACTATAACCTTCATAGGTAAAACCAATAATCAGAGGAGCTTTCATATGGAACTACGTCAACTGCAATACGCCGTACAAATCGCTCTGGAGCGCAACTTCTCACGGGCGGCCGAGAAGCTTCATATTGCCCAGCCTTCGCTCAGCCAGCAGTTGTCCAAGCTCGAACGCGAAATAGGCGTTCTGCTTTTCCAGCGCAGCACCAATTCCGTAGAGCTGACTCATGCCGGTTCTATTTTTGTCGATAAAGCCCAGGCCATACTCGATTCACTTGAACAGTTGAAGCAGGAGATGGAAGATATCTCCCTGATGAAGAAAGGCAAGCTCGTTGTCGGAAGCATGCCGATCACCGGCTCAACGATCATGCCGTATGTTCTCCCCATCTTCCAGGCCGCCTATCCGGATATCGAAGTCGTTCTCGTCGAGGAGACTTCCGCCAATCTGGAGAAACTGACGACCAGCGGCCAGACGGACATTTCCCTGCTCGCTCTCCCCATGCAGGAAGATTCGCTCGTCTACTCCCACCTTCTGGACGAAGAAATCGTCATCGCCTTTCCGCCAAACCATCCTCTGGCCAAGCGTCACATGGAAAACGGGGAACCCGTCACAATCTCCGAGCTGGAAAACGAAGCGTTCATCGCGCTCAAGAAAGGCCAGGGGTTCCGTAAAATCAACGTCGCCCTCTGTCAGGAAGCCGGATTCACCCCTAACATCGTTTTCGAAAGTTCCAATATGGAGACGGTCCAGTCGCTTGTCGCAGCCGGCATGGGCATTGCTTTCGTACCTTATCTTATTGCCAAAAGAACCCGCAGCGAGCTGTCCCCCGTTCACCTTCCGCTCCGGAACCACCCCTCCCGGACTCTCGTTATCGCCCACAGGCGGGGGCGGTATCTGTCCAAAGCGGCGGACGCTTTTATCGAGACGATCCAGGCGGTCATGAAAGACCAGGGCGGTCTCGAATAGCGGATTACCGGCAACATTCCGAAGTTCCGTTTGTTTCATCTCTCCTGCTGACGGGTAGAAAAAAGTACGGCAGAATCAATCAGTTAAAGGGGAGTGGAACTATGATAGGCTTCATTATTACTATTATAATGGCCGTAGTCATCGGGATTATCGGCGACGCGATCGTAAGAAGCAATATGCCCGGAGGCATACTGGGATCCATGTTGGCCGGTTTTGTCGGAGCGTGGCTCGGTTCTTTGCTTCTCGGCAGCTGGGGTCCCGAAATCGGCGGCTTCTCTGTCATCCCGGCTATTATCGGTGCAGCGTTATTCGTTTTCCTGATCGGCCTTGCCAGCCGCGCTTTTCACCGCACCAATGCTTAACCCGCGGAAACACTTCACATTTCTATAAATGTATCTTGTGTTTTAAAAAAATGATATTAGGTAAAGGAGATGGATCATATGTCTAACGAATCCAAAGGTAATGGCGTATTGCTTGGTACTCTGGTAGGTGCAGGTGTAGGCGCGATCACTGCCCTTCTTCTTGCCCCTAAAACAGGCCGTGAGATGAGAGAAGACCTCTCGGTTAAATATTCCGAATGGATGGCGAAAGGTCAAGAACTCGCGTCCGACGCTAAAACGAAAGTTGCGGATGTAGCCAGCCGTGTGAACGAGCAGACCAGCAATCTGGTCGACCGTTCGAAGGAATTGGTAAGCAGCGCGGCGACTTCCACGAACCGTGCTCTCGATAATGTAAAAGACATGAAAGAAGAGCGTACGGACCAGATGCTGAACAGCATGGACCAGTCCAATAAACCGATGAACTAAACGCTTCTGGAACTCCATTGGAATTGTTCCGAGCATCGGCAGCCAGCTTCTCTGCGGAGAGCTGGCTGTTTTGGCGAATGCCGTACAGGAGCCGTTCAAACTGACCGAAAGAGGTGCATTCCTTATGAGACAGTCTTCTCCCACCCGTGAGCGCCGAGTCCCTGGAGAGGTACCGATTCCTTCCCAGGAACCGAGCCGGAAGGAATTGGCGCTGGAACGCCTTGCTACCATCCTGGAACGCTCCGAGTATAAAGATGTGATCGAAAATTATCTCAATCCGCGTAAACGGATCATTACGAATTTCACTGCCGGCTTGGCCAGAGGCCTGGGACTTACGATCGGGACGACGGTTGTAGTCGCTCTGCTCGGCTGGCTCGTGTCCCAATTCATTTCCATGCCGATCATCGGTGAATTTATCGCGAAGCTCGTATCCTACGTGGATATGTATAAATAGAAAAAAGGCTGCCGGGCGGGCTCCATCTCCGGGCAGTCTTTTTTTGCTTCGCGTTTTTAAGATTCGTCCTGCCTGTACATCAAACTGCTTGTGAAGGGCCGTTCGCAATCGGTTCTTGTTTTCTTATATGAGTAGCCTATTAATCGATTTTAGTCGTCACTTAATGCATGCGTAGTTTGTTCAAAGTGTATTCTTATCTCGTCTGGAGCTTTTTAGGAAGCTTGTATTAATCTTATTGAACGTTCTATTATTCTGCTCTCAGTCCAATTTACCTGCTCCTTACTTGCTTCTTACTTGCTCCTTTACTTTTCTATTCATCTTTCCCTCCCCCGCCTTTCTTCTGCGTTCTGATGCTTTTGTATGTCAATGATGTCGGTTGCTTCCCTCCTATGTTTTGTCCCCGTGCTCTGCTCTTCCCTCGGATCATGCTTAAGAATCCGCTCTGATTTCTCTGTTCGCTGTTCAACAAAAAAACAGCCCGGCAGAGAACGCTCTGCACAAGGCTGTCGTTATTCGCAAATCTTATACAAAGAGTGCATCCACTTGTTCGTTCTGCATCTCTTCGTTCAGGATTTTACTTACCGGAATCGGGTGTTTATCCGGTTTCACCAAGAAGGTCTCCTGCAGGTAAAAGCCGTGTTCTTTCGCTTTTGCATACGTTTGGCAGAAATGGTCGGCTGCACGGACCGCCCGGTAAAATTCTGAATACGTTTCCAAAACATTCCCATTGCCTAGCGGGTTCGTACTAGCACGTATACAAAGCTGATATGTTGCCCCGTCAACTTCACGAACCAGAATTTCGCTGCCTTCACAGTCGATCGTATATTTGACTGTCATAAGACTCACCGCCTTCATTAGATTGGGAATTCATTTTTAATTGGGTATGATTATTATTTACCCATATTTCCCCCTGCTTGAAACGAATTTTTCTCGCAACTACCCGTCAACCGTATTGCCGGATCGGCCCCTGACGGGGCCCGCACCCGTTTATTTCAGATTGGAATGTTTGCTTTTCCCCTTGATGATATCGCCCGTCCAGCCCTTCCAATGAAGCCAGCCAAGGACTATCATCGGCAAAGCCACGATAAGACCGAGAGCAAGATAATAGCCGGCGGTCCATTTCAGCTCCGGCATATTTTCAAAGTTCATTCCCCATATTCCAGCAAGCATCGTAGGAGGAGCAAACACGGCCGTGAACACCGTCAACGTCTTCGTAATTTCATTCCCACGGTAGTTCGCGATACTCGTATCCAGGGCCAGCAGAGCCTCCACTTCTTCCGTATACAGCTTCAGCCGCGTCATAATACGCTCGATTTTGATGCAGGTTCTGCGGTGCTCGAGTCCTTCTTCCATATTCTCGACAAACAGCTCCTTGGCCGTCATCATCGTGTCTTTAAGCGGACGCACCCATTTCGTCATATCGAGCAGTTCATGGCGGCGGTCAAGAATTCGGTCCAGCAGCTTGGAATTGTTTCGTTTTCTCATATGCTCGCCGACCTGCCGCATTCTTTTCTCATAATCCGTCAGGACATGCAGCAGCCGTTCCGCAATATAACCGAGGATAACGAAAAGACCTTCAAGCGCATTCTTGGCATTTAACGTCTGTTCGCGGATCAAATCGGGATCAAAGGGAGCCAGCAGCTCTTCTTTGAAATTGATCGTAACCAGATGCTTTTCATTAACAAGAAAGTGAAAGATCGGAGTGCCCTTGAGGCATTCGGATTCAAAGTCGTAATAAAAGGCTCCTTCCAGCAGCTCGCTTCCTTTCTTACGGTATAAACGGGCTTCAAACGGCTCCGCCGCCGCCTGTTCCACGAGCGGTTTCAGCTCTTCGGGCAGCGTATCGATCGCCACATTGAGGTTTCCGTCCTTATCATGCAGGTCATGCCAAACCCAATTCGATGAAGATTCCAGCTCTTTATCTTCCATGCGTACCCTTCCTTTACCGGTATGTTGTCATTAAAAAAGAACACGCTGTAACAACGTGTTCTTTTCTGCAATCTATTGCCGCCTGAACGATTCAAGCTCCTTCACCAGGCTTGTTTTTCTCGAAATATTTGCGCAGCTTATCCAGCGCTCTGCGTTGAATACGGGATACGCTCATTTGAGAAACGCCAAGATCCTGGGCGATGGTTCTTTGCGAATATCCATCCACGTAAGCCAGCATCAGGACTTTCTGCTCCTCAGGCTTCAGGTGGCTTAACGCCTCCTGCAAATCGAGTTTGTTGTCGACATTAAGATACTCATCCACCTGAGTACCCAGGACGTCGCCAATCGTTGACCCGTTCTCTTCGGTTGAAAGCGGCATGTCCAAGGACACATAATGATAGCATTCGCGGCCTGCCAAAATTTCAATCGTTTCCTCGACAGTCAGACTCAGTTCTTCCGCAATTTCATTGACATTGGGAGAGCGTTCCAGCCGCATCGTCAGATGATCGATTGCCTGCTGGATCTGGAATCCTTTTTCTTTAATTCGTCTAGGAACCTGGATATACCAGGATTTGTCACGAAGATAATTCTTCATGTGGCCGATAATGCTTTTCATCATATAAGCATCAAACTGCACACCGTGAGAAGGGTCAAACTGCTTAAACAGCTTTAGCAGAGATATTTGCCCGATCTGGATCAGATCTTCATACAGATCCGGACGGTTGCGGGACATCTTCGCTGCGGCCATTTTCACAGTAGACTCGTATTGAATAAGCAAAGAGGTAGCGATATCATTGCATTCGGTTTCCTGATACTGTCGAATCAGATCATGGATATGCTCCATCTCTTTCCTCTCGGATTGTAATTTCATACCATTTCCTCACTTTTGCTGACCATCTTCGTTAAGATAACAACAGTCCCCTGATCCCCTTTCACTTCTACATGGTCCATCAGGGCTTGCATAAGATATAATCCGAGACCGCCGCTGCTCACTTCATCCAGAGATTTATTGTGCAGCGAGTCGGCGGAACCTACCTTCGTGACATGATCAAAGCTCAGACCCTGATCCTGCACGGTAATTTTAATCCCGCCGTCCACTTCTTCGAAATGAACTTCCATTTTGCCGCCTTGGCCAGGCTCATAGGCGTGAACCACGACGTTGTTGCAAGCCTCCGAAACGGCGACTTTCATATCTTCGATATCTTCATAAGAGAAACCCATCTTAGAGCTGATTCCATAAAGCGTCAAACGGACGAGATCAATGTATTCAGCTTCAGCAGGCAGCGTTAAACTCACAGTACGATTTTTGGATTCCATAGACCCTTTTCTTTCCTTTCTTAGTTCACAGTATTCGCTACAGCCGACAAAAACGGTGTCAACCCCGTAAGGTCAAACAACTTCTGGACCTTGGGTGGGATATTCTCAACCGCAAAAGGCGCTTTTAATGCATGACGGGTTTTGATGATCGTAAGTATGACTCCGATTCCCGTACTGTCGATATAGGTCAATTCTTTGAGATTGAGAATAAGTTTGCGTCCCACATCTTGCACAAACGGGTCCACGTTTGTATTAAACTCGGATGCCTTGGATAGATCCAGCTCCCCGATCAAAGAAATGATGTTATCATCATCTGTAATTTGTTTTTCCATTCTGAATTTGTTCTCTTGCACCATTTATTTTGTCCTCCTTAGTCAATGACCCACCAATTATAATACCTGCACATACTACTTACTTTACCCGGCTTGAATCCAAGTGAAACAGCTTTTTATTTTACCTGTTGTTACCAGCCCGCTTCGGGCTATTCTTTGTAAGAAGCCGTCTTACTTGACGGCTACGCTTTTGCTGTTCGTCGTGCGGCTCTGCTTCAATCTCTTCCACATATCTACCGCTACCGGAACCAGAGGTGCGATGCGGTTCACGATGCTTTTCGGAGAGTTAAGCTCTTTCTCCACTTTATTTCTCATTGTATTCGTTACGGTAGCCGAGGTTTGGCGCACGGAAGTCGTAATTTCGCTTACCACGTCCCCGACATTTTTAATGGTATAAAAAGTTTTGTCGAGCGCATGGAGCTTGTTGCGTACGTCCAGGCTAACCTCATTGGTATGACGAAGCAGTTCGTTTGCTTCCTGGCTTACCACCGTCACCTGCTGCTGAACTTGCTGAATGGTCTGGTTAGTCTGGGCAACGAGATCGGTCACCGACCGGAGTGTCTTTACCAGAAAAACGACGAGCACCACAAAGGCAATCGCAATAACCGCTAAACTAATTTGCCATATCATAAGCTATCCCCTCCCTTATACGTGAACCTTGCTCATGAATCGCCGGATCGACCGGCTCATCTCAGTTTTACCACCTTCCGGGCACTTTGAAACAGCGGATTTCCCGCTATAATTTGCCTTGTTTCGCCCCGTGAAGCTGCGGGTAATGAGCTTGTAGACACGACTACTCAAAGTAAAAGGGAGGAATTTTATCATGGCTAAAACATCTACAGCTAAAGAACAACAAACCGTAACTTTACTTAATAAACAAGTGGCAAACTGGGGTGTTATGTACGTTAAGCTGCATCAGTTCCACTGGTACCTTAAAGGTCCTTCGTTCTTCGTTCTCCACGTAAAATTCGAAGAGCTCTATAAAGAAGCGGACCTGTACCTCGATACGATTGCCGAGCGTATCCTCGGACTTAAAGGGAACCCGCTTTCCACGACAAAAGAATTCCAGACGAATTCTTCTATCAAAGAAGTTTCTCCGGAGCGCAATGCCGGACAGATGGTCGAAGAGCTTATCCAGGATTTCCGCACCATTACGGAAGAATCCAAGGAAGCGATCGAAACCGCCGAGAAGGAAGGCGATCACGGTACGGCTGATATGCTGACCGAAATTTGCACCAATCTTGAGAAACACATCTGGATGCTGGAGTCTTACATAAACGATTAAGACTACCATAACCGATCTCATGCAGGGAGGAGGGTTACCCATGGAACAAGACAAGAATGTCGACATTGAGCAGAGGCATATTGAGAAAAGATCGGATTCGAGCGCAGTCGCTTCTACTTTTATCAAATATGCGGCTTATCTCATCATTTTCTTTGGTTTCCTTTACTTCCTCGTTAAATATGTATTCCCCAAATTTTAATGGATTTCCTTCCATCAGCCTTCTTCGAAGGCTGATTTTTTTGTGCCCTCGTTACGTTGGCCGCCCTCCCTCTTCCGTTTACGGCGAGTGACACCGGCAGCTGGACGGCGGTGCACCGCGCGGGATCTGCCCGCCATATGAAGCGGGGGTTGCCTCTACTCATCATTATCAAGTGTAGATAGCTCCCGAACAATCTTCAAGGCAACAAAGAGCTTACGGCTGCTCCGGACAGACGCTAATGATTTTCGCTGGAGTACCCGCAGGAACACCGGTCAAAAACATACGAGCTTGCGCATCTATCTTATCTTACTCAGCTCACCTCTCCCGTTCTCCTCTCGCCCGCCAGCCGCTTGCGATGCATCTAGTCCCGCGGCAAAAGAGCCGCTATCCTTCAAGTACCGTCACTCACAGAGCAGTTACTCTTCTTGGTGTCCTTCTCTCGCAACAGAGCTTTACGATTTCGTTAACCTTCATCATCACGCGGTTATCCCCCTCAGGAAAATCAGATTCGCTCGACCGCCGCCCTTTTTCTCACGTACAGTGTTTCGTTGGATAGCCATTGAACCGTTTAAAATTCGCAGTCCGGGTCTTTGCCTCACTTCAAAAAAGTGACAACAAAAAAGACCCGCTTAACGCGGGCCTGTTTCTGCTATATGATTTTATTAAAAGAACGTTATTCCGTAACGCTGGAAAAGAATTGAACTGATTTTAACCGGCCGCTGTCAGGGTCTACGAACAGTTTCAATGCTTGACTGTCCTGCGTATAGACCAAGCCGTCCTCGGCCACCCAGTAAGGCTCACCCAGCGTCTTTTCGAGAGCCTGCAAATTGTTTGCGACCCGCTTGCCGTCGATCGTAATCTGTTTATGCTCAGGCGTAACTTCTACGTATTCTACCCCGTATTCGCCTACGGCCACACTGCAATCGGGATACTCGAGAATTTTCGTATCTCCGAAAAATTCATCTTTCCGGACGGATGTCGGTTCTCCCTTATGTTTGACAATTGTGTTCTCATCGTCGGATAGAGAGATACCGTTAACGTGTTCCAGCTTAACAGAGCCGGATGCCCCGGCAGGCGTTTGCTCGGCCAGAACGACCGCCGGTTTTGCCGATACCGTTTCGCTAGCGCTCTTATAGCCCGCTATGTCCGTCATGGCGCCTCCAGCACCAAGAACCAGAGGAGGTGCCGCCTTAGAAATGAGTCCGTCATCCGCACCTGCGGACGCAGGCACCTCAAGTCCTTGAGCGCCGCCGAAAAGCAGCGCACCGCCAAGCAGCACCATCGTCAGTGATTTCTTGTTCATCTGGAGTCCCTCCTAAGACGTATTGGGGTCATGAGCGGCTAAGGGATGTTCAGCAGAAGGCAAAATGGTTCGTAAAACGAAAACCGTTAGATACCTGAGCGCCTGATTACTGGCCCGCCGCAGACGCTTCGATCGCCTGATCGGCATAGCTGGCATCATAGGCATAAATAAACTGGCTGGGTACCGCCACAACGACAATACGTCCGCGGGAAATTTCCTCTTCGTAATGAGGAATCGCACTGCCGGCCAGCCCCAGCGAGATGAGCTTGGAGCGCATCGCTCTGCCGCTGCCGCGGAAAATAGTCGCCATCGTGTAAGCCATTTGCTCGGCGGAGAAGCCGATACGGCTTGTGTAACGCGGTCTGAGCATCTCTTCCGTGTCTACCGCTTCGTCGGACAGCACATGAATGCAGTGCGGTTCGCAACCGGCGGTTTGAAGCTGACGAATGACATCCCGGATTTCCTTTTCGCTGTCGACGACAATAATGGAATGATTCACTTGAATATCCCCCTTAACCGATACGCTGCTCGAGACGAGGCAGGTAAATTTTCGGAGCTTTGTCGTTGATCTTGTAAAGCACTTCATGATCTCCGACGACACTAATCGTTTCGGCATCCGTCTTGCCAACCGTTACACCGTCGCACAATACACTTCCCTCACCGATAATGGCTTTGTGAAGCTTCACGTTGTTCCCTATCCGGACATTCGGCATGATAACGCAGTCCGTCAGAATGCTGCCTTTGCCTATGTAAACTCCATGGGAGATTACCGAGTTCTGAACTTGGCCGTATACGGCGCAGTTCTCGCTGATCAGGGAACGGTCCACTTTGGCCGTACGGTCGACGTGCGGCTTCACGTTGGCAATCTGGGCCGTATACATCGGCCATTCCAGCTCGCTCATCAGCGGAGAACCGTTGAGCAGGTCCATCTGCGCCTGCCACAGACTGTCGATGGTGCCTACATCCTTCCAGTAGCCTTCATAGGAGAAGGAATGAACGCGTACGCCTTCCTCGACCATCATCGGAATGACGTCCTTACCGAAGTCGTGGGAAGATTGCGCGGACAAATCATCTTGTTCCAGCACTTTCTTCAGGAAATCCCAGTTGAATACGTAAATTCCCATCGAAGCCAGATTGCTTTTCGGTTGAGCCGGTTTTTCTTCGAATTCAATGATACGGCCTTCTTCATCCGTGTTCATAATACCGAAGCGGCTCGCTTCGTCCCAGCCTACCGGCTTCACCGCGATTGTCGCCACAGAACCGAGCTTTTGATGCTGTTCGATCATTTTGCTGTAATCCATTTGGTAAATGTGGTCGCCCGAAAGCACCAGTACATATTCCGGATCGTGCTTTTCGATAAAGTGGCGGTTTTGATACACCGCGTTTGCGGTTCCCGTGAATTCGTTGCCGATTACATGCTCCTGGTTCGAGCAAAGCACTTCAACGCATCCTTTGTCCGTTTCGCTCAGCCAAGCTTCACCTGTTCCGATATGCTGATGAAGAGATTCCGGTTTGTATTGGGTTACTACACCGATCGTATCGACGCCGGAATTGCGGCAGTTGCTCAACGCGTAATCGATCATACGGTAGCGGCCTGCGAAATGAACCGCCGGTTTCGCCGTGTTTTGGGTCAGGGCACCGAGTCGGCGGCCTTCACCTCCTGCTAATAGTATTGCTACACTCTGTTTTCTCATCTCTGTCACCTGATCCTTTCGTAGTTGTCGATTCTCTTTTCTATTTTTCTATAAGAAGAAGTTCTTGTTTATATAGGTACGTGTGATACTTGTCTAACTTTAAATACCCCGTGCGGAGAATTCATAATCACCTTAATTTGATTTGCCCGGTTTTATTTGTACGATCTGTAAATGTATTGCTCTTATGACGTCACAGCCCGGTTTGTTTCTTCTCTCTTAGCTCCACCAACCTCTATGTCTCGGTAATACCTGTTTTTACACCGCCCCCATCCCTTTGAAACAATAAAAAAAGACAACAAAAAAAGCCCCGCAAACCGCATTCTTAGCGTGTTTACGAAGCTTTTATCATGCGCGGAGCTCTTCCGCCTGTATGGTAAAAACAAATTCGGTACCCTGTCCCTCTTCCGAATAAACCTCCATCTTGCCGGACATCAGCTCCACAAGATTTTGGCAAATGACAAGGCCTAAACCGGTTCCCCCGTATTTCCTGGTCATCGAGGAATCGACCTGTGTAAAAGGCTGGAACAGCCGGTTTCTTTTCTCGGCCGGTATGCCGATACCGGTATCACGGACCCGGAATTGAAGAATAATCCGGCTGCCGTCCCCGACCCTTCCCAGATGGCTCACTTTAACCTTAATGCCGCCCGTCTCCGTGAACTTAACCGCGTTGCCGATCAGATTAATGAGCACCTGCCGGAGCTTCAGCTCGTCCCCGATAAGATGGGACGGCACGTTCTCCGCGATTTCCCGTTCCAGCTTAAGATCCTTCTTGCGGCATTCGCCGTAGAACAGATCCATCGTTTCTTCCATGCAAACGTCAAGATCGAACGGTTCGGTGTTCATCTCCATTTTCGAAGATTCCAATTTGGTAAAATCAAGAATCTGATTAATAATATGCAGCAGTGCGGCACCGCTGCGTGAAATGGTATCGGCGTATTCCCGCTGTTCATCCGAAAGCTCCGTTTCCAGGAGCAGGTCGGTCATCGCCATGACCCCGTTCATGGGTGTGCGGATTTCGTGGCTCATCAGCGCAAGGAACTCGGACTTCGCCCGGTTGGCGGATTCCGCCGATTCCTTGGCCGTCAGCAGTTCCTGTGTCCGCATATTGAGAAGCTCCGATTGGTGCTGGAGCTTTTTTTGAACGAGATACAGGTTGACGAAGCCTTCGATCTTCGCTTTCAGCGTGTGCGGCACGAACGGTTTAACGATATAATCAATGGCCCCGACGGAATAAGCCGCGAATACATGCTCCTTCTCGTGGGAGGCCGCCGTTATGAAAATAATCGGGATATCCTTCGATTTCTCCCGTGATTTAATCCAGCGGGCCGTCTCGAAACCGTCCATACCCGGCATCTGAACATCCAGGACAATCACGGCGAAATCGTCGTGCAGTAAACATCGAAGGGCCTCTTCACCCGAGCCCGCTTTTACCAGATGGTAATTCTCTTCCGCAAGAACCGCTTCAAGCGCCAGCAAATTCTCGGGCTGATCATCCACCATCAGTATTTTAATCGGTTCATCCAAGTTCACTTCGAGAAACCCCTTCCTCCAACTCGTCTCCTCATCTTATGCAGCGTCACTGCACCTTGCGGTATATTTTGTCGGCTGTACTGACGGCTTCGTAAGCGGACGCGTGCTTGGTGAAAGTGATCGTTTCTTTATCGCCCAAAATCAGGAAACCCGAAGGTCCCAGACTTTCGTATATGAGCGTATGCACCTGGTTCTGCAGACTGCGTGTTGAAATAGATCAATACATTCCGGCACAAAATCACGTGGAATTCGTTAAACGAACGGTCCGTAACCAGGTTATGCTGGGCGAAGACTATATTGTCACGCAAAAAAGAATGAAGCGTAACGGAATCCTTCGAAGCCGTATAATACTTCGAGAAAGCTTCCTTGCCTCCGGACTGCAGGTAGTTTCTCGTATAATCTTTCATGCTGCGAAGCGGGTAGATTCCTTTCTCCGCCTTCTTCAGCACATCTTCGTTGATATCCGTGGCGTAAATCCGGGTACGGTCGTAGAGCCCCTCTTCGTGCAGCAGGATGGCCATGGAGTACACTTCTTCCCCGGTGGCGCAGCCCGCATGCCAGATGCGGATCGCCGGATACTGGCGGAGCAGGGGGACCACCTTCTGCCGGAAGGTCAGGAACACCTCGGGATCGCGGAACATCTCGGTTACGTGGATCACCAGGTCCGACAGCAGCCGTTCCAGACATTCGCGGTCATGCAGAACTTTCTCCTGGAGGCCCGAGACGGTAGTCAGCTTCTCCGCCAGAATGCGGTGCCAGATTCTTCGCCGGATGGAGGGGTACGAATAATTGCGGAAATCATAGCCGTAAATGCGGTAGATGCCCTCCAGCAGCAGATTAATCTCAATACGTTCGTGCTCGGCCTGCTGACCGGAAAAAGTCGGCAGTTGATCTATAGGTTGAAAATTAGAATCCAATCGTCTCTCTCCTTCTCCTCCGAATCGATCCTGTGGCACGTCTGAGATGTTTCTCATCAGAGGGTTCGCATTTGCTCCTTCTCTTACTTAAACAACCAAACGCGAATTAGAGACATTAATTGATCATTATTTATCGGTTTTGTTATATAATCCGACGCGCCGGCCTGAATGCACTTCTCCCGGTCATCCCGCATAGCCTTCGCCGTCAGGGCGATAATCGGCAGATTATCGAACTGCGGCATGCTGCGGATCTCTTTCATCGCCTGGTAGCCGTCCATCTCCGGCATCATAATATCCATCAGGACCAGATCCAGATCCGGTTCTTTCTCCAGAATGGAAAGAGCCTGGCGGCCGGTCTCCGCAAACAGCACTTTCATATTGTACCCTTCCAGCAGATTGGAGAGCGCAAAAACGTTGCGGATATCGTCGTCGACGAGCAGGACCTTTTTGCCCGAGAAAACCGCCTCGCTGCTGTGCAGGCGCTGGAGGATCCGCTTTTTCTCTTCCGGCAGGGTTTCTTCGACCCGGTGCAGGAACAGCGCCGTTTCGTCAAGCAGCCGTTCGGGCGACTTCACGTTCTTGATGATGATGGACTCCGCGTATTTCTTGAGTCTCATCTCGTCCTTCTTATCGTATTCTTTTTCCGTGTAAATAACAATCGGCAGCCGGCGAAGCTCCTCTTCGGCTTTAATCCGCTCCAGCAGATCGAATGCGGACTGATCCGCCAAGCCGATGTCGAGCACCATGCAGTCGAAATGCTGCTCTCTGAGTTTCACGATCGCATCGTCGGCCGTGAGCGCCACCTCGATAATGACATCGTCATGGCGGATCAGCTCGATCAGATTGTTCAGCTGGACGGGATCGTCCTCCACGAGCAGAAGCTTGCGCAGATTCTGATCGATAAACCCTTCCAGTTCGACAAAGGCCTGCTCCAGCACATCCTTGCTGGAAGGCTTGCGCATGTAAGCTATCGCGCCCATGGAAAGCCCCTGGTGCACTTCGTCGACGACCGACATGACATGTACGGGGATATGCCGGGTCTCGGCATTGTTCTTGAGCTGGACGAGAATCGACCAGCCGTCGACGATCGGCAGCTGGATATCCAGAATGATGCCGTCCGGTTTATACTCTTTCGCCATCTGCAGGCCGATATCCCCCTGCATCGCGACCAGAGCCTTGAATCCGCGGCTGCGGGCCATATCGACGAGCACGTTCATAAAGTGCACGTCGTCTTCGACGATCAGCAGCACTTTATCGTTCTCGGAGATGGTGCCGCGGTCGTCCTCCACTTCGCGCTGGGCGGATTTCGGAGCCGGTTTAACCGGCATGGGGGCAGGTGCCGGAAGCGGCGGTGCCGCAGGACCACCCGGAAGCGGCAGAACCTGCTGCTCCTGTCCCGCGGCAGCGGCCTCCGACGCTGCTCCTACGCGTTCGGAATACTGCCGCTGCGGAATAAACAGCGTGAAAGTACTGCCCTCCCCTTCCCGGCTGCAGATTTCGATCGTACCGCCGAGGAGGCCCGCCAGCTGTTTGGAAATGGACAGGCCCAGACCCGTTCCGCCGAACTGGCGGCTCGTCGTTCCGTCAGCCTGCTGGAACGCTTCGAAAATGATCTGCTGCTTCTCTTCGGCGATGCCGATACCCGTATCCTTGACGGAGAAAGCGATCTGAGGCGTTCCTTCCCGGACGGGATAAACATGCAGATGTACGGAACCTTGTGACGTGAATTTAAAAGCGTTGGACAGCAAATTCCGCAAAATCTGCTCCAGCCGCATACTGTCCGTATAAAGCATCCGCGGCACGGCGCTGTCGATCGTAATTTCGAAGCCCAGCGATTTCTTCCGGGCGACTTGTTCGAACGAGCGCTGGATCGTTTCCATGATATCCGGCACGAGCACATACTCGTCCTGAACCTCCACTTTTCCGGCTTCCACCTTGGAAAGGTCAAGGACATCGTTGATCAGTTTCAGCAGATCGGAGCCGGAAGAGTGAATCGTCTCCGCGTATTCCACCTGCTTGTCGTACAGATTACTGTCTTTATTCTCCGCAAGCATCTGCGAAAGAATAAGCATACTGTTCAATGGAGTACGCAGTTCATGCGACATATTGGCCAAAAATTCGGATTTGTACTTCGATGCCATGGCCAGCTCGAACGCCTGCTTCTCCAGCGCTTCCTTCGCTTCCTCGATCTGGCGGTTAGCCAGTTCCGTCTCTTGAACCTGGATCTGGAGCTGTTTCGTTTTGCGGAGCAGTTCTTCGTTATTCTGCTCCAGCTCTTCCTGCTGGGATTGCAGCAGTTCTTCGGACGCTTTCAGCGCCTTCGTCTGCTCCTCGAGCTTCTCGTTGGAGGTGCGTAATTCTTCCTGCTGGGAAATTAGCTCTTCAGACTGGCTTTGGAGCTCTTCCGTCAATGCCTGCGACATGCGGAGGAGTTCTTCGACCCGTTCGCGGGAACGGATACGGCCGATGGAGACCGCAAGATTCTCCGTCAGCTGCTCGAGCAGATCCAGCTCTTTCTCGCTGAGCATTTTCAACCCCGCAAATTCGACGACCGCTCCGATTTCGTCCTCGGATACGACCGGCTCCACAACGAGATACTTCGCGTCCAGTTGTCCGAAGGAAGACTGGATAGTCAGATACTTATCGACCTCGTCCTGGACCATAATCCGCCGGCCGTCCGCGGCCGCCTGGCCGACAAGACCCTGGCCGAGCGCGAATTCGGGAAGAAGGTTGTCCTCGGGATCTTTGTCGAACGCATACGCGGAGGAGAGGACAAGCCGTGTTCTCATGCCTTCCCGCTCCAGCAGATACACCGCTCCGAACGTCGCGCCGATCATCCGGGACGCTTCCGAAATAAAGCTGCTCGTCAAGTCGTGCATGTTCGTCTGATCCTGAAGGAGCATACTCATGTTCGCCACGTTGGACTTCAGCCATGCCTGATCTTCATTCAGCTTGTTGAACGTCCGTTCGTTATGCATCAGTTCTTCCAGGTCGTCGGCCATCGTATTAAAGACATCGGCTACTTTGCCGAATTCGTCCGTTGTCGTCACCTCGACGCGGTAGCCCGGATCAAACCGGCCGTTGCCGAAGCCTTTGATCATGCCGGTCAGCAGGGCAAGCCCGCGGGACAAGCTGCGCATGATCCAGTACATGACCCCGAGGCCGATCACGAGAGCGGCCACTGTCAGCAAAATCGTCATCAAAAGCGTTTTGCTGTTGGAGGCTTTAAATTCGTTAATCCCTTTTTGTACGTTATCGTCCAGATACTGCGTTAAATGATCCACGCTGTCCGTTACCTGATCCTGATAAGTCACGCCGATATCCGTTCTCAGTTTGTTGGCTTCCACGATCTTGCCGCTTTCGTACAGCTCGATCGCCTGGTTCAGGTAGGTCATAAAATTTTCGGTGCTTTTGACCGTTTCATAGGTTAACTGCTTCTCCACATCCGAATCGGCGGATTTCTGGAGAGCGGTCACCCCTTCTTTCAGCTTTTCTTTGTAAGTGTTCGTTTTAGCCAGATTTTCTTTGGCACCCAATTGATTGGGGTCTGTGTTAAGCAGCAGATTCGCCATATACTTGGCGATCGTATTGACATCCGAACGGGCCGTATAGGCCATCCGTGTCTTGTTAAAGCGGTTGACAAACGCGCTGTCCAGGCTCTCGTCGATACTGCTTATCCGTGTCGTCCCGATTCCCGCAAGCACGAACATCAGAATAAACAAAAGCCCGAAACCCGCCATGAGCTTTGTTGATATTTTCATAGAAAACTTCCCTCTCCCCTTTATTCCTGTCTCTGTAAAAGGCTTATCTTCAAGGAATATCGATCCAGATCAGACAAATATCGTCCATATGGTTGTTTTGAACCTCTTCGTCCAGCAGTTCGTCCACTACCGCGTGAAGCCCCAAATCCCCTTTTTGCTGAACGGCCGTAATAAGCCGCGTCGGAAGCTCCGCATCGGTCTCTTCTATTTCTTCAAGAAGCCCGTCGGTGTACAGGAGGATCCGCGATTTGCCCGTATAGGTGATCCGCCCCGGCTTGATGTCCATTTCCTCGAAAAAGCCGACCGCACAGGTCCCGTTCATAAGCGGGAACGCTTCACCGTCTTCGTTCATAAGAAAGCCCGGCGGGTGGCCGGCATTTACATAGTCGATGGTTTTGTTTTTCGTATCTACCAGCATATAAATGGCCGTAAAATAGTAATTCAAATGATTCTGGTCATTATGCAGCCGGTTCATATACCGGTTCAGCTCGGCAATAACCAGTTCGGGCGTCACAAACTTGGTAATCGTATCCCGGAGGACCGAAGAGATGAACATGCAGACGAGCGACGAAGAGATGCCGTGTCCCATAATGTCCAGCAGCATGACCCCGTAACGGTCTTCATCGATGGGATACCAGTTGTACAAGTCCCCTGCCAGTTCGTAAGAAGGATTATAGTAGGCTTCGATCCGGATTTTCTCGGTTTCGATCGGCAGGCTGAGCACGCTGCTTTGTACGTTTTTGGCCAATTGAAGCTCGGAACGGATCCGGTTGTCGTTCTCTCTGTGCCAGTCTTTCTCGTATTTGAGCCGCAGGGCCGACTTAATCCGGGCTACCAGCTCGATTTTGTTGATAGGCTTGGTTACGTAATCAATCGCTCCCGCTTCCAGCGCCTCCGCCAGTTTAATGGAATCTCCCATAGCCGTGATAATGATAATCGGAATGTCTTTCAGTTCCTCGATCTGCTGCAATCTTTTGCAGGCTTCGATTCCGTCGATTTCCGGCATCATCAGGTCCATCAAGATCAAATCGATTTGTAAATCCGAAGAACTCGGATTGTCGATCTTCAGCATATCAAACAGTTCCATAGCAGAAGAAGCGCGGTGCATGTTGGAGTAGCCCGCGCTTTTCAATATTTTTTCGATCACAATAAGGTTGACCGGATTATCGTCTACAATCATGATGCTCATTCCATGTTCTCCTTTTATAGTGGAATTCTTTTATCCGTGATTCCTCGATCTATTCGGGAGTATTTTGTAACCAAAGCCGTAAGCGCCCGCTTTCTTTCCTGCAACTCGTCAAAGCCGAAACGCGCCGGTTTGGGGGAATAAATCTGCTGCCGCACGCTTGATCTCCCGCAGTTAGTACCCGGAGATTATCGTGCGCCTGAAAATAAGGCAGCTGTACATCTATCCTATTATATAAAATATCCTATTTAAAAGTAACCCCGAAAACGACTCTTGAATCAGGAAAGATTTGATAGTTCATATGCAGATGATTTTGTCAAGAGTTTTGTTTCAGCGACATGGGGGGCGGTTAATAAGAGTCATGAACGACAGGCAAACAACCTGAACAAACGAAGTCGCCGCGGCATCAGCAAGAAGGTTAAGAAAGCTGCGGCTTAAACGATAAGGAGGAGAATGAATATGGAAACCAAAGTGAGACTTGCCGCTAACGAAGAACAAGCCCTGCGCGAGGTAAAAAATTTGCAGGCGGAAGGTTTTAACCTGGATGAAATTTACGTGATGACGCATGATTCCGACCGTACCGAAGGCGTAGCGGAAATGACGAATACGAATGAAGTCGGCGTAGCGGAAGAAGGCTTGATGACGGCCGCCGCCAATCTGTTCCGTTCGAAAGGCGACAAACTGCGCGCCAAAATGGAATCGCTCGGCTTGAGCTCTTCCGAGGCGGACACCTACGAGAAAGAACTTGACCGCGGTAAAATTCTTGTGGTCGCTTATGCGGACCGCGACGGTGACGGCTATCCTCACGACGGACGTCTCCGCGCAGACGAAACGACGCTTCCGCCTACGGGCATTTACATGAGCGGCCGCGATAACCAGAACAGCAATCTGTTCTGACAAGACTGCCATCCAAGGCGGTGGCAAACCATATCGCACAGCCATGATCGGTTTGCATACCAACCTATTCATTTAAATTTAAAAAAGACTATCATTTGAAGGAGGGTTTCTCATGTTAAAATGGGCTATGATTTTTCTGATTGTCGCAATCGTAGCGGGTATTTTCGGATTCTTCGGAATCGTCAGTGCCGCAGCCGGTATCGCCAAAGTCCTTTTCTTCCTGTTCCTCATCCTGTTCGTTATCACACTGATAACAGGTCGAAGATCCTCAGTCTGACGCCGGCTTTCGGCCGGTTATAGGCTGTTAACAACCGTCTCCCTCTGAGAGGGAAACAAAAAAACGCAGCTCTTCTTCTTGAAGGGCTGCGTTTTTTGGCGTTCCGTCTATTCGTATACGGCAGGACGGCGGTCGGCGAATACGGGAATTTTAGCGCGTACGGAGGCCACTTCGGCCAAATCGACTTCGGCGAAAATGATTTCTTCCTCTTCTCCGCCCTCGGCCAGTACCTGCCCCCAAGGATCGATCACCATGGAATGACCGAAGAACGAGGTTCCCTTGCTCTCTCCTACCCGGTTGCAGGAAACGACGATCATCTGGTTCTCGATGGCACGCGCCATCAGCAGCGTGCGCCAGTGATGAAGCCGCGGATGCGGCCACTCGGCGGGCACGAAGAGCATCTGGGCCCCGTCCAGTGCAAGCTTGCGGGTAAGCTCGGGGAACCGGATGTCGTAACAGATGACGGCTGCGGCCGGAATCCCGTCCAGATCGAAACTGCCCCTTTCACTGCCGGCGGCGAGGCTTAAATGCTCGTCCATCAGCTGGAACAGATGAATTTTGGAATATTCGAGAATTTCCTCGCCGTTCCGGTTAAAGCCGTAAACGGTGTTTTTAACTTCCTCGCCCTTCTTCTCCGCAACGGAGCCTCCGATAATATGTACCCCATGCTCTTTGGCAAAAGAGCCGAGCATCTCCCGGGTTATACGGCCTTCCGGATCGGCAAGCTCATGAATCCGGTCCAGGGCGTAACCCGTGTTCCACATTTCCGGGAGCACGATAATGTCCGGTTTTTGCGCTCCGCCGACTGCTTCCAGAAGAAGCTTCTCTACTTTACGCCGGTTTATTTCCGGTTCTCCGATCGTAATATCCATCTGAATAAGCGCTAGACGGACTTTGTTAGGCAACGATTGCTGGTTATCCATTCAGGCACCTCCTGGTTTAGTCTGCCGGGTACGTCAGTCTGCTTTCATGATAGAGGATCGCCCCCCATAGATCAATTCTTTTCTTCCCGTTCTTCTTTGTCAAAAAAGGCGCCGCTGTTCATTTATCCACATGACGGAAGGAAATTACCGGTTCGGCGGCGAAATCCAAGATTAACCATCCTATCAAGTACCTATAAGGAGAGATACCTATGAATTCGTCTCGACCTCTCAGCAGAAGAAAGCTGCTTGCCGCACTCGGCGCCGCTGGAGCCGTTATGGCTGCGGGATCGCTTCCGTCCGCGGTCAAGGCGCGGGGAGCGGAAACTCTCATACATAACGTAAAAGAATACGGCGCCCTCGGTCAGGGCTCCTTCGGCGACACGGACTCTGCGGGCATACAGAGCGCCGTTCACGCGGCCGCCCAGACCGGCGGCATCGTCTACATACCTGCGGGCCGGTATATCCTGACCAAGCCCGTTCAGCTGAAAAGCGGCGTCCGGGTTATGGGAGCGGGCATCGGCCAGACGATCGTGACGGCCGCCGCCGGCTGCGCCTTCACCTCCCTGCCGCCCGCCTCGGATATCGAAATCGGCGGTCTTTCCTTCCACGGCGGGAGTGCGCCCGGAGCTGTCGCTTCGCCTGTCGAAGACAGCATCATCTCCCTGCTTCAAGCGAGCCATGTCAGCATCACGGACTGCCGCTTTTTCACCTTGTCCAGTCCGGTCCTGCTCCGCAACTGCCGCGCGTGCCGGGTGGAACACTGTGACTTCGAGCTTATACTGGGCAATATACCGGGTAAACCGCATTACGGCACCGGTATTTACTGCAGCGGAGGCGAAGGCCACACCTTTTACCGCAATACCTTCAAGAGCGTAACGAACACAGCCGTCTATCTGGACGGAGGCTGTTCCCGGTCGGTGATCCAGTCCAATGAAGTCACCTACATCGACCAGTACGCCTTCCTCATCCAATCCGATCAGGCAGCCGAACCCGCCTCCAAGAATGATATTATTTATAACCGGGTCACCAATCTGACCGCCGCTAAATCGGGAATAACCGGCATTCTGCTGAAACGCAATGTCTCCGGCTGTACCGTTTCCCACAATGAAATCACCAGCCTTGACGGGGACGGCATCCGGTTAGAAGGCGATCAGGAGTCCGGCAAGCTCCAGCCCGCGGACCATACTCTCCAGGGCAATACGATCAAAGGAATCAGCGGAAACGGCGTCGTGCTCAGCAACGCGGTACGCGCAACCGTTCAAAGCGGTACGTTCCGCAATCTGGGGGCGAGCGGCATCCACATCGAATCAAGGGGTGAGACCGGTTCCCGCGAAAACGCGGCCGGCGGAAATCTGTTCAGCGGCTGCAAAACGGCCGGCATCCGGATTTCCGGCAAGAAGAGCACCGGAAGTCTGCTCTTCGGCAACGGAGGAACCGGCAACGGGCAGAACGTTCTCGACGAAGGGACAGGGACCGTGAAAGAGGGCTTTTAAGCGGACAATTCCGAGTGGTATACATCCTTTTGAAATCATGATAAAGTAGGGGTAAATTTAGGATCATACCGGGTCTATCCCTAACGGATCAGCATGATGGAGGCAGTAAAATCATGAACGACAACCTACAAACCGGAAGCTCCCAGCAGCCGGATCATAGCAAATCCAATTTAACAAACACGTCAATCCGCCCTTTAAGAATCGAAGCGGCCAGCCGTATGGCAAGCCTGCCTTCGCAGTTTTTCGCGGGACTCGTCAAAAAAGCGAATGCCCAAATCGCCCAAGGACATGATGTCATCAATCTCGGGCAGGGGAATCCCGATCGTCCCACCCCTCCCCATATCGTAAAATCTCTTCAGGAGTCCGCGGAAAACCCGCTGTATCACAAGTATCCGCCCTTCAGCGGGTACGGCTTCCTGAAAGAAGCGGTTGCGGCACGCTACCGGGAGGATTACGGAGTCACGCTGGACCCGGAGACGGAAGTGGCGATTCTGTTCGGCGGCAAAACAGGCCTCGTCGAGATCAGCCAGTGCCTGCTTAATCCGGGAGACGTCTGCCTCGTGCCGGACCCGGGTTATCCCGACTACTGGTCTGGCGTGGCGCTCGCGGGCGCCGAGATGGCCTTCATGCCTTTGCGCGAAGACAACGCCTTCCTGCCCGACTACGGATCGTTGTCCGAGAACGACGTTAGACGCGCCAAGCTCATGTTCGTCAATTATCCGAACAATCCGACAGCTTCCACGGCTTCCGAAGCCTTCTACGACGAAACGATCGCCTTCGCCGCGAAGAACGGAATTGTCGTGGCCAGCGATTTCGCATACGGCGCGATCGGATTCGACGGCAGCAGGCCCGTCAGCTTCCTCGAACGGCCGGGCGCCAAGGAAGTCGGCGTAGAGTTCTATACCCTCTCCAAAACGTACAACATGGCCGGATGGAGGGTCGGGTTCGCGCTCGGCAACCCGGATATTATCCGCATCATCAATCTGATGCAGGATCATATGTATGTCTCCCTGTTCGGCGGGATCCAAGCCGCTGCCGCAACCGCACTGACCGCTCCCCAGGACTGCGTGCACGAGCTGAGAGGCGTCTATGAAAGCCGCCGCAATGCCCTCTTCGGCGCACTGGGCGAGATCGGCTGGGAAGCCAAGCCTTCGCAGGGCTCCTTCTTCGCCTGGCTTCCCGTGCCCCGCAAATACGGCTCGGCGGAGTTTGCGGATTTGCTGCTGAACGAAGCCAAAGTCGTCGTGGCGCCGGGCATCGGGTTCGGTACCCACGGAGAAGGGTATGTCCGCCTCGGGCTGCTGACGGACGAGGAACGCCTCCGGGAAGCCGTCCGGCGCATCGGCACGCTTCACCTGTTCGATTCGTAATCCGGCGAAGCGGATCGGGTTTTCTTTGCGGGGAGCCTTCTTTACAAGCGGCGGCACGCGTGCTATCCTAGTAAGAAAACATCGAACGTTGTGATGGGAATAGTAAGGAATAACCCGCTTCGCTTCAGAGAAAAGCTCCCCGGCTGAAAGAGCTTTGCAGCAGTTTTCCCGAACCCGCCCCGGAACGGTCAGCGACGAGCTGAACAGTCCCCTGCTGTTATCAGGGACAGAGATGGATGTGCATCTCGATCGGACCTTTTATAGAGGCCCCCTGTTCGCAGCGGGCGCCGGCAGGCCGCTCGGATACGCATCAACCTAAGGTGGTACCGCGGAAGCCCAGGCTTTCGTCCTTACGAGGACGAGGGCCTTTTTTGCATTCTTCCGTCCGGATGCCTCCGCCTGGGGCTCCTGTTCAGTCAGCCTAAGAAGCTGTAAATCCGAACGGAATCAGACGTAAACTACTCGGTCGTACAGACCGTTTGCCAAGGAAGTGAACCAGATGCAGCAGCGAATCGTTGTAAAAATAGGAAGCAGCTCGCTTACCTCGGATGCCGGAGGATTAAACCCGGCTCCTATCGCCTATTTTGCCGCCGAGCTTGCCCGGCTTCAGCAAAACGGACACGAAGTCGTCCTTGTCACTTCGGGCGCCGTAGCGGCGGGCTTTTCTTTCCTCGGCTACAAGTCAAGGCCCAAGCTTGCTTCACGAAAAACAGGCGGCCGCTTCCGTCGGTCAGGCGCTGCTTATGCGCGCTTATCAGGAAGCTTTTCACCAATACGGCATCGGCGCCGCCCAGATCCTCCTTACACGGGACGATTTCACCAGCCGCAAGCGGGTTTCCAACGCGACCGCAACGATGGAAGAGCTGCTGCGCCGCGGGTTTATCCCGATTATTAACGAGAACGACACTGTGTCGGTCGACGAGATCAAATTCGGGGATAACGATACGCTGTCGGCTCTCGTAGCCAACCTGCTCAAAGCGGGCCAGCTGATCATCATTACGGATACGGACGGCTTGTATACGGACGATCCCCGCAAAAACAAAGACGCGCGCCGGATCGAACGTGTCGATGAAATCAGCGACGAGCTGTACCGGATTGCCGGCGGGTCCGGCAGTTCCGTAGGCACCGGGGGCATGCGCTCCAAAATCGAAGCGGCCCGCATCGCCATGCGCGGGGGAATTCCCGTCTTCGTCGGACGTGCCACGGAGCCCGGGGACCTGGGGACGGCCGCGGAAGGAAGCGGACGGGGGACCTATTTCTCCGCCGCCGATCACACGCTGTCCATCAAAAAGCAGTGGGTCGGATTTCACTCCGTTCCCCAGGGAAAAGTAACGGTCGACCGCGGAGCGGAGCAAGCCCTTCTGTCAGGGGGCAAAAGCCTGCTGCCGGCCGGCGTGACCGCCGTCGAAGGCGATTTTCACCCCGGCGACGTGATCGAGGTATGCGGCGAAGACGGCTCCGTGATCGGCCGGGGCGTCGCCAATTACGTGGCCTGGCAGCTTCAGGCCGTAATGGGTCTGGGCACCGGAGAAATTCAGCGAAGAGTTGAGGTTCCCCGCATCGAGGTTATTCACCGGGACGAATGGGTAACCCTGCAGGCTTACCGCGCTTCGCACAATACGCAGCAGCCGCACTAGTGCAGGCCCCTACCCTGTACTGGCGTGGACGTTGACGGGTTCGATCCGCCCACTCTTTATTAGCTTAGCCGGATACACCCTTTCACCGCCGAAGTGGTTCTGCATTTTGCACGGACGCCTTACGCCGTTAGCCGATCAACCCCGGAACTCCGAATTTTAAACGGTGCTTCCGCCAGTTATATAGATCAATACAATCAAATTCCAATAGCCAAGGAGTGAGCTCCATGAGTGAAGTCAGACAAAAAGCAGCTCTCGCGAAAGAAGCCTCGACCCGTCTCGGAAACTTGACCACCGGCCAGAAGAATACCGCCCTTCTAAGAATGGCGGAAGCTCTGGTCGCCGAACAGGACTCCATTATCGCGGCCAACGCCGAGGATTTAAAACGGGGCGCCGATACCGGCCTCGGAACTTCCCTGCTGGACCGGCTGGCTCTTACGCCCGAACGGATCGCAAGCATGGCCGAGGGGCTCCGTCAGATCATCGAGCTTCCCGATCCTGTCGGCGATCAGCTCGAATCGTTTGTCCGGCCCAACGGCCTGCGTGTCGAGAAGATCCGGGTGCCGCTGGGTGTAATCGGCATCATCTACGAAGCCCGTCCGAATGTAACCGTCGATGCCGCGGGACTTTGCCTGAAAACGGGAAATGCGGTAGTTTTGCGCGGTGGCTCTTCAGCGCTGCGCTCTAATGAACGGATCGTTGAAGTCCTGCAAGCCGCACTGGCAGGTACGGACGTTTCTCCGGGCGCCCTGCAGCTTATTTCCGATCCCGACCGGGCTTCGGTGGACGAAATGCTGAAACTGAACGGACTGCTTGATGTTCTGATTCCAAGGGGCGGAGCCTCCCTCATTCAAAATGTGGTCAAAAACGCGACCGTTCCCGTAATCGAAACCGGAGCGGGGATCTGCCACACGTTCGTCGACGAAACGGCAAAACCCGAAATGGCCGAGAAGATTGCCATCAACGCGAAAGTACAGCGCCCTTCCGTCTGCAATTCGATGGAAACGCTGCTTGTGCATAAGAACCATGCGGAGGAGTACCTGTCCGCCTTGACGGGCAAGCTGTCCGCTTTGGGTGTCGAGCTGTACGGATGCGCGCGGTCACGGGAGCTGGTTCCGCAGATCAAAACGGCGGCGGATGAAGCCTGGGATACCGAATACAACGACTATGTCCTCAATGTGAAAATCGTTGATTCCCTCGATGAAGCTCTCGATCATATCCGCCTCCACGGAACGATGCACTCCGAATGTATCGTGACCGAGAATGAAACTCATGCTGCCCGTTTTCTGCAGGAAGTGGATGCGGCCGCCGTTTATCATAACGCTTCCACCCGCTTCACGGACGGGTTCGAATTCGGCTTCGGCGCGGAAATCGGCATCAGCACACAAAAACTTCATGCGAGAGGCCCGATGGGACTTCCCGCTTTAACTTCCACCAAATACAGAATTTATGGCGACGGCCAAATCCGGGAATAATTCCATGTATAAAGAGATCCGTTCCGTGGGAACGGATCTTCACCAACAGTAACAGGAGAGTGAGACTTGTGAACAGCATAATTCATACTAAACGCATCGCATTTGTCGGTGCCGGTTCCATGGCCGAGGCTGTTTTGCGCGGCCTCATCGAGCGGGAAATCACCGTGCCCGGGCAAGTTTTCGTCTCCAACCGGCAAAATGAAGAACGCCTCCGTGAGCTGCGAGATCGTTACGGTGTCGAAGCGAGCTGCGACCCTCTGACCAAAAGAGAACGCATCTCTTCCGCCGATATCGTCGTGCTCTGCATGAAACCCAAAGACGTCGAGGCTTCTTTCGACGAGCTTAAACCGATGCTGAACGAGAACCAACTGCTCGTGTCTGTCATTGCCGGACTGACGATCCGTAAAATCGAACTTTTGCTGGATACCAAAATGCCGATCGTACGGACAATGCCTAACACGTCTTCAACGATAGGACTTGGCGCTACCGGAATGAGCTTCTCCGAAAGCGTGTCCGAAGAGCAGCAGGAGCTCGTGACGAAAATGTTCGAAGCCGTCGGAATGGTGACGGTCGTTCCCGAAGATTATCTCGAAATCGTAACCGGACTTTCCGGAAGCGGTCCCGCTTATGTATACTACTTTATGGAGGCTTTAATTCAGGCAGGCATTGCAGGCGGACTTCAGGAGAACGAAGCGCGCCGGCTCACGATGCAGACACTGCTCGGAGCCGTTCATATGGTAGAGCGTACGGGAGAAGAACCGGCGGAACTCAGACGCAAAGTTACCTCTCCGGGGGGTTCGACCTTGGCCGCTCTTCAGACGCTGGACCGATACAAGTTCCCGGAAGCCGTAGCCGCCGCCGTTTTCAGCTCCGCAAAACGGGCAAAAGAAATGGGCGCCGAGATTGCTCCCCATATCCGTTAAGCGTGCTGCCTCCTATCTTTTCTTAAGCAGGTGATATGTTGTGAATTCCTATTGTTTGGCGACTTACCGCTGTTATGACGATACAGCCGATTTTAACAAGAAAGCGCAGGGTATCGCTGTCGGCCTTACCGTCGGCAGCTGGACCGAGCTTCCGGAAGCCCGCAAAGCCGAAATGCAGCGGCACCTGGGTCACGTCGTTTCCGTAGACGTCCATGAAGCCGGAGAAGCTTCGCCCGGATCCCGGCGATATGCGGATATCCAAATCGCTTACCCCGATGTGAATTTCAGCCGGGATTTGCCGGCTTTGCTGGTTACCGTTTTCGGCAAACTGTCCATGGACGGGAAAATCAAATTGACCGACCTCTCCTTCTCGGATTCGTTCCTATCGGCTTTTGCCGGTCCGAAGTTCGGCCTGCAGGGCGTAAGAGAACTGCTCGGCGTACATGACCGCCCGCTGCTGATGAGCATTTTCAAATCCGTCATCGGTCAGGACCTGCAGGGACTCCGGGAGCAGTTCTATGCACAGGCGGCAGGCGGCGTCGATCTTATTAAAGACGACGAAATCTTGTTCGAGAACCCGCTCACTCCGATCGAGAAAAGGGTAGCCGTCTGCATGGAAGCGGCACGCCGCGCCCGCGAAGTAACGGGACAGAAGCTGCTCTATGCGACGAATCTGACCGGCCCGACGTCCAAGCTGGCCGATCAGGCGAAGAAAGCGATCGATGCCGGCGCCAACGCGCTTCTGTTCAATGTGCTCGCTTACGGATTCGATACGCTGTGCGAGCTGAGCGCCGATCCGGACATCTCCGTCCCGATTATGGCGCATCCCGCTATGGCCGGCGCCTTCTATCCGTCCGCCGAGTACGGCATTTCCGCCTCTCTGCTGCTCGGCAAGCTTATGCGGGTAGCCGGAGCCGATCTCGTCCTGTTCCCTTCCCCGTACGGTTCCGTCGTGATGCCGCGTGAAGAGAACCTGGCGATCAAGCAGGTCCTTCTTACGGAGAACCTGGATCAGGACTATATTTACCGCTATTCCCAGGCGGAAGGTTCAGCCGGCCAGCCATCCGCTTCCGCTATCGGAAGCCCGGCGCTTAAAACAAGCTTCCCCGTGCCATCGGCCGGCATCCATCCCGGGCTTGTCCCGCTCATCCTGCGTGATTTCGGCACGGATGTCGTGGTTAACGCAGGCGGCGGGATTCACGGACATCCCATGGGCGCCATTGCCGGCGGACAAGCTTTCCGCCAGGCGATCCAGGCGACGCTGGAGGGGGCAACGCTTCAGGAAGCCGCCCTGCAGCATCCGGAACTGAAAGCCGCAATCGACGCCTGGGGGGTTAAATCTTGAGTACCCGACAAAAGATCGTGTTCTGTGATTTTGACGGCACGATTACCGTAAACGACAACATTGTGGCGATAATGAAACATTTCAATCCGCCCGGCTGGGAAGCGATCGTGAAGCGTCTCGTGGAAGAAAGGGCAATCTCCGTGCGACATGCGGTCGGTGACATGTTCCGGCTGATCCCTTCTTCGCGGCAGCATGAAGTGATCGATTATGCCATCTCGAATGCGGTTATCCGTGAAGGCTTCGCCGATTTCGTCGCGTTCTGCAAGCAAAACGGAATCAAACTGCTCGTGACAAGCGGCGGAATCGACTTTTTCGTCTATCCGCTCCTGGAATCCTTCGATATACCCCGGGAGCGTATTTACTGCAACGGAAGCTCGTTCGAAGGCGAAGCTATCGAAATTTTGTGGCCGCACGCCTGTGACGAGCACTGCGGAGCGGACTGCGGAATGTGCAAAACGTCGATTATCCGCTCCTATCCCGCCGGCGACTATGAACGCATCCTGATCGGAGACAGCGTAACGGATTTTCAGGGAGCGAAGCTCGTCGAGAACGTTTATGCCCGCTCTCACCTGATCGAACTTTGTGAGGAACTGAAGCTCCCTTATGTTCCTTTCGAAACATTCCACGATATTATCCGTGACCTGGAGGCGAAAATAAAAGCATGACCGAATTAACCTTGGAGCAAAAACAGCACGCCTATGACGAGCTGCGCGTGATCAAAGCAAACCTTGCGACCCGCGGCTGGTTCCCCGCTACAAGCGGAAACCTGTCCGTGCGAGTCGGCGAATTCACCCCGGAGAACTTCACGTTTGCCGTGACATCCAGCGGGAAGGACAAATCACTCCAATCGCCGGAAGACTTTCTTCTCGTGAACGAAAAAGGAGCGCCGGTCGAAGCGACTCGTCTGAAGCCTTCTGCCGAAACCCTGATCCACTGTGAAATTTACAAGTATACGGGTGCGGGCGCCATTTTACACGTGCATACGATGTTTAACAACTTGGCTTCCGAGCTGTACGGCGACGAAGGTTCCATCCCGGTAGAGGGAATTGAAATCATCAAGGCCCTCAACATTTGGGAAGAGGATGCCAAAATCCGCATTCCCCTTCTGCCGAACTACGCCGACATTCCGAAAATCGCCGAGCTCGTGCAGGGCGCCATCGTTCCGCGCATTCCGGGAATCGTGCTGCGCAAGCACGGAATTTACGCCTGGGGTGCCAGCGTGGCCGAAGCCAAGCGGCATCTGGAAGCGTTCGAATTTATGTTCGAATATGTGTATCGCTGGCACCTTCTTAAAAAATAAGCTGTCCTTTCAGGCGTGAATAGACGTTTCGCCGGATCGGTCGAACGCGTCTTCTGATTCTTTTGTACCGGAATAAATATTTCCTCACCAACACGTAAAACCCCCGAAGGAATCTCTTGCGAGAATCCGATCGGGGGTTTCTTGTTAGCGGGCGGGCCGCTCTGTAAGAACGAGCTGTACGTACGACTAGCGGTTGCCTCTGAATTTTTGTGTAAATTCTTTCGCCTGCTCCACGGTCGTAATCCGGTTCCGGCTCCATTCCAGCAAGATGCGGTCCACATAGCGGAAATGAACTTTGCCCGCGAAAACGGCTTCTTTGAGAGCGGCCAGCACAAGCTCTTCCTTATAGCCGTCCCTATCCAGCCAGCTCGTTATCGTTTCAAGCTCCATGGGAGTCAAAGGCCGGGCAAATTCCGCTTCGAAGATCGAATATACATCTTTTTCACGTCCAGGCTGTGCTTCCGCTTTCTGGGCTTCCGCCTGCCTGGCCGCTTTTTGAAGGAGATCCTCCGCGTAGCAGCTCGCGATTTTTTCGTACATCGGCCTCAAATTGTACCGCTCGTACTGGATATCCGACACGCTGTCGATTTCCTGTTCAATCCGGAGCACGCCGCTGTTCACAAGCTTTTGAATGCCTTCGATCACTTGATCCTGCGGGGCTGTCATCCGGTCTTGAATCTCATCGTGCGTCGGGAAATCTTTCTTTTCATTCTCCTGGAAAGCCAGGATATGAATAAGCAGCATGACTTCAAGTTCGGACAGCTTCATCCGGTGATAATACCTCAAAAGCAGATGCGGAACGGCCACGGTTCCTGCTGTCATTCCTGCAAGGAGAGCCCGCTCTACCCGCTTGCGATCGTTATCGTTCGGTTTCAAATCCATCCTCCTCTTTCTAGCTCGGCCGGTGTGACCGGCCACCCCGTACGTACAGGCTGCATTCCTGCCGTATTACGGGTACAGACGGTAAAGCAGACGCGGGAACGGAATTGTCTCACGCACATGCTCCAGACCGCAGATCCAGGCGACCGTGCGCTCCAGACCGAGCCCGAATCCGGAATGCGGAACCGTGCCGTATTTGCGCAGATCCATATACCACTGATACGCTTCGGAAGACAGTTCGTGTTCCTTGAAGCGCTCTTCCATCAGCTCGGGATCGTCGATCCGCTGGCTTCCCCCGATAATTTCGCCGTACCCTTCAGGCGCGATCATATCGGCGCAGAGCACGACTTCCGGACGGTTCGGATCAGGTTTCATGTAGAAAGCTTTAATTCCCGTCGGATAGTGCGTAATGAAGACCGGCTTCTCATACTTTTCGGCGATGGCCGTTTCATGCGGAGCGCCGAAGTCTTCTCCCCAAGGGAATTCATGACCCGTGTCCTGCAGGAACTGAACCGCTTCATCGTACGTAATGCGAGGGAACGGAGCCTGGATCTTCTCCAGCTTGGAGATATCGCGGCCCAACGTTTCAAGCTCGCTTCGGCAGTTTTTCAGAACGGTCTGGACCACATGCGAAACGAACTGCTCCTGCACGCGAAGGCTCTCTTCGTGATCGACAAACGCCATTTCCGGCTCGATCATCCAGAACTCGATCAGATGGCGGCGTGTTTTGGACTTCTCCGCGCGGAAGGTCGGTCCGAAGGAATACACTTTTCCCAGCGCCATGGCGGCGGCTTCCATGTAAAGCTGTCCGCTTTGGGTCAAATAAGCGTCTTCATCGAAATATTTCGTATGAAATAGATTCGTCGTCCCCTCGCAGGAGGATGGCGTTAAAATCGGCGGGTCGACAAGCTGAAAGCCCTTGTCATCGAAAAACTGCTGAATCGCACGGATAATCTCCGCGCGGATAACGAGAATGGCGCGCTGACGCGGAGCACGCAGCCACAGGTGGCGGTGGTCCATCAGGAAATCCACGCCATGCTCCTTCGGCGTAATCGGATAATCCTCGGTAATCTGAATGATTTCCACGCCTTCAACCGTCAGTTCATACCCGCTCTTGCTGCGCGGTTCCTCACGAACCGAGCCCGTTAAGTAAAGCGAGCTTTCCTGGGTTAATTTCGAAGCGGCTTCCCAGACGTCTTCGCTCACTTCGCTTTTTACGACAACCGCTTGAATAAAGCCGGTTCCGTCACGCAGACTGCAAAAATTGAATTTTACCGCTTTTGCGCTTGTTGTGCAGCCAGCATCCGATTCTTACGGATTCGCCGACATGATTCTTGACTTCATGAATCGTACTCATACTGCTCATCTGACGTCTTCCTCCTTGCGTTGACATGGAAAAACGGCTCAATGGCCGTTTTCTCCCATCCACCTATTGTACTATAAACCAGTGGTAAAAAAAATCATTTTACCGCTTCGCTTCATGCAGCCCGTTCACCAGTTGGAACGTATCCCGCGCGATCATCCACTCTTCGTTCGTCGGAATGACAAGCACTTCTACCTTCGAATCGTCCGTCGAAATACGTTTCTCGATTCCCCATCCGTTAATGTTCCGCTCGGAGTCGAGTTCCAGACCGAGATAGGAAAGTCCCTCACATACCGCTTTGCGCAGAATAACGGAATTTTCCCCTACACCGGCGGTAAATATGAGGACATCGATGCCGTTCATTGCCGCCGCATAAGAGCCGATAAATTTACGCAGCCTGTACGTATACATATCGAAGGCCAGCTTCGCGTTTTTATCCCCGCTGTCCATCGCTTCCGTAATTTCACGCATATCGCTGCTCAGCCCGGATATGGCTTGCAGCCCGCTGTGCTTGTTCAGCATGGAATTCACTTCGTTGAGGGACAAATCCTCTTTGCCCATTGCGAATGTGACGACAGCCGGATCGAGATCCCCGCTCCGCGTCCCCATCATCAAACCTTCAAGCGGGGTAAGCCCCATGCTCGTATCCACGGATTTACCGCCCTGGATAGCCGTGCAGCTTGCGCCGTTTCCGATATGGGCCGAGACGATTTTAAGCTCTTCCAGCGGACGGTCCAGGAACCTGGCGGCACGCTCGCTCACATATTGATGAGAGGTACCGTGGAAGCCGTAACGCCGGACTTTATGTTTGCTGTACCAGATTTTTGGGATCGCGTACATGTAAGCGTGAGAAGGCATCGTCTGGTGGAAAGCCGTGTCGAACACGACCACCTGAGGCACGTCGCCCATATTCGCCTCCACGGCGTTAATCCCCAGCATATGCGCGGGATTGTGCAGAGGCGCCAGGTCAAACAGCCGCTTGATCTCCTTTTTCACTTCTTCCGTTACGACAACCGAGGAAGAAAACGCTTCCCCGCCATGCACGATACGGTGACCGACCGCATCGATTTCATTCACCGACTCTAAAACCCCATGCTCTTTATGAACGAGCATATCCAGCACCTTTTTGATCGCCGTCGTATGCTCCAGAATTTCGCTGACTTCACGGACCTCCGTCTTTCCTTCGGGCTCGTGGGTAAGAATGGCCGAGTCCAGCCCGATCCGCTCTACGCGGCCTTTAGCGAGCACGGACTCATCCTTCATATTGTACAGCTGATATTTTACCGACGAGCTTCCTGCATTAATGACGAGAATATTCACATTCTGTCACCTTCCTTATCGTACCGGAAAAATCCTTCCCCGGTTTTAACGCCCAAATGTCCGGCATGCACCATCTGCTTCAGCAGGAAGGAAGGCCGGTATTTCAATTCGCCGAATTCACGGAACATCCGGTCCAGCGCGGCCAGCACCGAGTCCAGTCCGAACCGGTCCGCCATCTCAAGCGGCCCGTGCCGGAACTCATAGCCTTTGCGCATCGCCAGATCGATATCTTCAGCCGAAGCCACGCGCTCCGCGAGCGTATGAACCGCTTCGTTAATGAGCAGGCAGATAAGCCGGGACGTGACAAAGCCGGGCGACTCGTATACCTTGATCGCCGTTTTCTGAATCACGTCTTCCACAAAGCGGCGTGTCAGCATGTACGTGTCTTCCGAGGTTTTCAGACCGCGGATAATTTCGACAAGGTCGATTTTGGCAACCGGATGAATAAAATGAAGACCGATCACCCGCTCCGGATGCTTCGTGGAAGCGCCCAATTCCGTAAGACTAAGCGTAGATGTATTGGAAGCCAGAATCAGATCCGGGCCGCAAATTTCATCAAGCTTCCGGAATAAGCTTTTCTTAAGATCCAGATCTTCGGAAATCGTCTCAATCACCATATGGCAGGAAGGGAGCTCTTTCAGATCCGTCGTTTTATGAATGCGAGAAAGAATCAGCTTCTTCTCCGCACCGGTAATAGCCCATTTCTCCAGCTGTTTATCCAGACTCAGCTCAATCATGGCCCAAGAATGTTCCATTCGTTCGTTATCTTTCTCCACCAGGACAACCTCAAGGCCTTTAGCCGCCAACATCTCGGCTATCCCTTGCCCCATCGTTCCTCCACCGATAACACCTATCTTTTTATATTGCATCCCTATTCTCCTCTTCATCCGTTAATCTAGGGGTGTCGATTTTTATATCTGTTTTCAAGTCCATCATACACCGTTTTCATGCCTTTTTCATTAGTATACACAAAACTTTCAAAAGCAACTGCCCTATTTCGACAACTTTCGCATACTGTGAAAAAGAACACAGACAATCACGCTTCATTATACGGTTTCTTACCCGTTTAGAAATAGTGGAAATCTGGAAATTTTCAATGGTTTAAGTAAACGAAAAAAACACCTCCGCAAGCAAATAAAGCGGACGTGTTTTTAGAGTATAAAACGAACATATGTTACACGAACAGATAAGAGTTGTGAAGCATTTATTCATCACTGATATGAAAAATTCGTTGGCATTCTTCGGCTATCGACCGGTCGTGAGTTACCATAACAATTGTTTTTCCCTGTTTATGCAAAGTATGAAACAATGCCATGATAGATGCTTCCGTTTTTTCGTCTAACGAACCCGTGGGCTCATCGGCCAAAATTACATCTGCATCGTTAACTATTGCCCGGGCAATTGCCGTCCTTTGACATTGACCTCCCGAGCATTCGGAAGGATAACGGTTTCTTAGTTCAAAGATACCTACCGACTTTAACACCTGGTTAACTTTCTCCGTCATACAAGCTTTGGACATTTTATTGTATTTTAAAGGCAGCATAACATTCTCAAAAACGGTCCGGTCCTGTAAAAGCGCAAAGTGCTGTACAATAAACCCGACATGATTTCTCCTAAAGCGGCTCAGTTCCGCTTCCTTTTTCCCGTTTATATTCTCCCCGTTAAAACAATATTCGCCGCTGTCCAGGGATGTTAGCCCTCCCATGATGTTCAACAGCGTCGATTTTCCCGACCCGCTCCTACCCATAATGGCCACCATCTCACCATGTTTAATCTCAAGGGATAAATGGTGAAGCGCTCGGACTGCCGCTTCTCCGCTTCCGTAAGTTTTGCAGGCGTCTTTGAGTTGAATGTCTGGCATCAATCCTTCCTCCTTAGCATCGTATCCACGTTTAATCGTCTTAAATGAAACAGGGGCTGAATACTGCTTGTCAGCAGCAGCACCAGGCTTAAACCAATCCAAATTGGACTGTACGTGATTTTGTCACCAAACAAAAGTAGAGTAATCAGAAAAGCCAAAAGATGAGCAGCCGCAAAAACAAGAAAGTTTTCCAATAAAACAAACCCCGTAATATGCCGCATACTCCCTCCGCACAACAAGTGAACACCATATTGGCTCCGGTTACGCCTGATCTTGCTGGACATGATAACCGAAAGCGTCAGCACGGCGAAGCCCGCCATCAGCAGGCCAATGGTCAGCATGTGTCCGATATTTTCTCCTGCGGTAAATTTTAATATTTTCAGTTCCCAGGGGGAAGAGTTCCAAATTTCGAAATCAAACATCTGATAGCGCTGTCGTAGTTCTTCAAAATAAGCAGCAAAGCTTGCTAACGTATATCCGTTTTCAAGTTGAATAGTTCCGCTTAATTTAGTTAAATTACTGATTTTTTGAAAAGTATAATCTTCTTCCGTTACCGGCGGTTCGCTGCTCACAACGGATGGCAGCACAATATAACGGTCTAAATAAAGCAGTTCTCCTTGTCCTCTTGCAGGCATAGCGGAGTTCTTTTCCAAAAAACCGACTATTTCCATGGTGAAATTTTTAAAATAATACTGAATTTGAAGATGATCCCCTACTTTATAAACATCATGATACTCATAACCTAAGACGGCCGGCATGACTTCTTGGTTTGACAAACTATAATCGGTTTTATCAAAATCTCTGCCCTGACTTGTGCGGAATGTGAATTCTTTCCATGTCTGTTCATTAACTGCAGCCGCTTTGACAAATGTTAAGTTCAGATCATTGGATTGGTAGTAGGTAGGTTCTCTTCCATCTTCATAGCCACTAGTAAACTTTTCCGAACCTCTAAAATTAGCGACATAAACCGGCTGCATGATGCGTTCCAAAAAAGTGAATTCTTTCTGATTAATAAGTTCACGATGAAAGCCTTTAAAATCTTCTAGCACTCCTTCTCTTCCTAGAAAGGATCTTTCCTCTTCGCCTTTCAGCTTATCCGACAATTCATATCTTTGTTTCTCTTGTAATTGTGCGGCATAATGTTGTTCGCTTTTTTTCATAATAGTCATGTTCGTGAATATGGCATTTAGAACTATAAAAGAAATTGTAAATTGGATTACGATAAGAATGCTGAAAAACTTCCAATTTTTTAAACTTCTAATTGCTTCTGAGACTAACATTATTGGACCCTCCTTACAGCTTGGTCCGTTGATCGTTTCATCATTAAAGTCAAGGGTATTAAGCAGACTACGATCCCAGTCAAAAGCGTACTTCCGTATTGAGCAAGCAAATTTGCTGGAGAGTAAGAAGTTTGCGGAAGAACAACAATTCCGATCATGCTGCCCCCTGTATAAGATAATACGGAAACAGCTAAATAACGCTTGAAGGAATCCCAAAATATTAATCGTGTCGAAAACCCGCACAATTTTTGAATAGCTATCATCTGTTTCCTTTGCTCTACCCAATAGACAGTGAGGGCTGAAGCACATGTTATAAAACTTAAAATTACAAGAGAATCAATCATTTTAAAAATTAACTCGTTCTGAAAAAACCGCCGGAGTCCTTCTCCCGGTACATCTACTTTTTTGACACTACCCCCATTCTGTTCCGAGAAAAGCTGAATGTTTTGAAAGGTTTCTTCGAGATTCTTATTGCCATCCAGAATCCATATTCCTTTAGTGTCTGCCTGGGCATTATCCGTTTGTAAAAAAACCATACGATCCAATTTACTTGGCTTTCCCATCCCGGTAATCCCTATAATTTCGTAGGAGAGTCCGTTATGCGCATAGCGCTCTTTTTCGCCCGTTGTCTTAGGAACATCTCTACCCACGACCGCGATATTTTTCCCTGGTTTGCTTTCACTATCAAAGGAGTGACCTTCAATCATAGGAAAAGGACTAATCGCTCCCTTAAACAACATTTCCCTGATTGCAGGATCGATTTTTTTGTAAAGGATCTCTCCCTGATTTAACATATTACGCAGGGAGCTTTTATCTACTGAGCTTAATCGTTCAAATCTAAAAAATATGGCCTCGTCACCAACATAGTTTTGACTTATTTTTTCAACAAGCTTGTACTTGTCCAGATACGAAACGGCCATACTCGTAAAAAAACCAATACAAACAAAAACAAGAAATAACAAAAGGGACGATGAATTCATTCTAGGCATCCGGTTCTCATCCTTCACTGAAAGATACATTTACATAGCGGATATACGCTAAAAACTAATAGGATATCTAGTATTTTCCATATCGAATCGCTATAAAGTACCTTATCACTAATAGTAATTATTTTCAATTTTATTAAATAATCCCTCTTAACAGCAAAAAAACCAACCTCGCTTTAAAAGCCGAGACTGGTTCTTATTTGTATGCGGTTATTCGTAGACTTAAGCCAATACCGGCTCCAGATGTCTTTTGCTTCCTTCAAGCAGATCACGGAACTGCTGACCGGAAATAACCTCTTCCTTAAGCAGAATATCCAGCGATTGCTCGAATACGATCCGGTGCTTCGTCAGAAGTTCTTTTGTACGAGCCATCAAATCATCGAGGATGGCGTTATTCACTTCCATCAGCTTCTGCTGAGGAACCATTTTCAGGTCGACGATGCCCAGAGACGTCAAGCCCGAAGAAATCATCGTACGGACCATGTCGATAGACTTCTCGAAGTCGTTGCTCGACCCCGTGCTCCGGCCGCCGTAAATAATCTCTTCCGCAGCGGCACCGGCCAGCGCGATCATAATTTGATCTTCGATCGCTTCCTTGGAGTACAAGTACTGGTCCTGCGGCGGGTTATGACGCACATAGCCGAGCGCTTTGCCGCGGGGCCGCAGGGATACCTGGGCGACGGAATCCGGACGCACCAGTTCCGCGATAATGGCATGGCCGAGTTCGTGATAGGCAACGCGGATTTTCTCTTCCTGAGTCGCTTCACGGTCCGTCTGCTCGCCCATCATCACTTTATCGATAGCCGAAAGCAGATCTTTCTGCATAACGGAATCCTGCTGGCCGCGCAAGGCGTAAATGGCCGCTTCGTTCAGCACGCTCTCAAGCTGCGCACCGGAAAATCCGAAGGTCTGCTCCGCGATTTTCTCCAGATCCGCCGCTTCATCCAGCGGCTTGTTCTGGGCATGAATTTTGAGAATGGACAGGCGTCCCTTCTTGTCCGGCAGCTCGACATCGATGTGTCGGTCAAACCGCCCCGGACGGAGCAGAGCCGGGTCCAGCATTTCTTTGCGGTTGGTCGCCGCAATAATGAGAATGCGCGGAGTCGTATTTGTATGAATGCCGTCCATTTCGGTCAGGAGCTGGTTCAGCGTCTGGTCGTACTCGCGCTGCTGTCCGCCGTCGCGTTTGCCCCCGATGACGTCGATTTCATCGATAAAAATAACGGCGTTTTGTTTATTTTCTTTCTGTGCTTTCGTTCTGGCTTCCTGGAACAGGGTACGGATCCGCGAAGCTCCCACACCGACATACATTTCCACAAATTCACTACCGGAAGCGGCAATGTATACGGAATTCGTATGGTGAGCGGCCGCTTTGGCCATCAGCGTTTTCCCCGTTCCCGGAGGACCCGTTAGCAGGATGCCTTTTAGAGGGCGGATGCCGAGCTTTTTCGTTTCTTCCTGTTTCACGAGAAAATCAAGCGCTTCGACGAGCTCTTTCTTGGCGCGTTCCTGACCGCCGATCTGATCGAAGCTGAGGTAGGACGGCTGACGCGTTTTGCCGCGCGTACCGGCTCCCGCGCCGATTCCGATGCCGGAACCCCCGCGGCTTTTCATCATATAAAGAACGGCTGTTATAAGGGCGGCTGTAAACAGTAAAGGGATAATGTTGACTTTAATAAAAGCAAGAAAAATGAAAAGTACCGGAGCAGCGCCAATCGCTATCTCTTTTCCGTATTTGCTCATTTAAACACCCCAACTTTTTCGGCATTTCGCGGCAGCACCACGTATTTGTGCTGATCCCCTTTTTGCAGATGAACGTAAACGTTCTGCTCATCCATTTCGGTTTTGACGACCAAACTGCTGTCTTTGTCCGTTTTGTGTTTTTCCAGTGCCGTAGGTATATCAGCATAGTGACGGGTTTCCATCGCTTGGGCGACATCGAACAGCGCTTGCGCCCACCATTTATCGAGATCCGGAGATTCTTTTGTATTGACCGACAGTTTCACGTCACGGGAACCGATTGTGGAGGCTCCTTCTTTTGTAATGCGACCGTATACTTCTCTTAAGCTTGTGTCAGGTTTGAGGGACAGACGGATCGAAACTTCTCTGTCATTATATGTGACCTGGGATTGCTCAACCCCCGGTGTTTCTTTCACGATATTGCCGAGCGGTTTTCCAATGGCGTAGGTCTGATAAGCGAACCAGCCGCCAAAGAGGAAAAAAGCGGTGATGACGACACTTAACAGGACGGGCAAGAGACGTATTTTACGCAACTTACGTCCCCCTTTCTATATCACTCGTATTTAGCAAATGCTATACGAATAGTATATCACAGTCCGTAACCCGTGGGCAAAGAAAACGGTGGAGTCTTTGACAAATTAACGAAATGAGAGAAAGCTCACCCTATTGAAGGCTGAGCTTAAACGTATCTTCGAGAGCACCCGTTTTTAAATTGTAATAATCGTAGAACGCCCGATCCTGCTCGTCTTTATAAAAGACTTCCCAGACATATTTCCCCTTGAATTCCCCCGCGTTGACGCGCAGAATATCCAGCTTGGGGCTTTTCTTCGCCATGATGCCGCGCACGGCTTCTTCCGTAATGTTCTCGGCCGTCATTTCCGTATGAATTTCGTCTACGGCCAGACCCGTCCCGTCCTGCTTGTGCGGCACCCAGACGATCAGCCCGTTGCCGAGCTTGTCTTCCCCGTACACGACTTCATAGGAGCGGGCTCCGTGAAAAGCCTCGACCCGGTTTGCCTTGGTCATCGTCGTTTTCTCATAAGCCGCCTGAACGGCCTCCGAGTTCGTTTCCCAGTGGGTTGCCTGCACGTTTACGTAAAAACGGTTAATGCCGAATCCAGAAGTCAACAGGACGAACAGACCGATCCAAATCGCTTTTTTGAGCATTGCTATCCCTCCTTCCTTCCGCCGAAGACTAGCTGCTCGTCAAACGGGCGAAACACGACTCGAATTCCCGTTTGATTTTCTCTTCGTCAAGCGTCAGGCATTCGCGGCCCCGTACGATCCAGCTGCCGTCCACGCACACATCTACCACATCATGGGCGGATGCCGAATAGACGATATGGGAAACATAATCCGTACGAGGCAGAAAATGAGGCTGGTCGATATCGAGCGCGATAAAGTCGGCTTTCATCCCCGGCTGGAGCGTACCGATATCGTCAAGCCAGATGGAGCGCGCGCCCATCGATGTGCCCATGGTTAAAGCGGCGGCCGCCGGCACGGCGATCGGATCGCCGGATACGCCTTTATGGATCAGGGCGGCAAGCCGCATTTCCTCGAACATGTCGAGGTTGTTGTTGCTGGCCGCTCCGTCCGTGCCCAGTGACACGTTTATGCCGGCTTTGAGCAGCTCCGGCACACGGGCGACACCGCTCGCAAGCTTAAGGTTGCTCCCCGGGTTGTGCGAAACCCCGACGTTGTATTTGGCAAGAACGGCGATCTCTTCATCCGTTAAATGAACGCCGTGCGCCACGAGCGTCGGCCGCGTGAAAACGCCCAGCTTTTCCAGATGCTCGACAGGCCGTGCGCCGTACTGCTCCGCGTTGGCTTCCACTTCTTTTAGCGTCTCGGACATATGGGTATGAATAGGCAGGTCCAAATCGTGTGCGGCCTGGACAAAACGTTCAATGTAATCCGGCGGACACGTGTAAGGTGCGTGCGGGGCCATCATTGTCGTAATACGTCCGTTCGCTGCGCCGTTCCAATCCTTGGCGAAAGCGACGGCTTCCCGGAGCTTGGCCTCCTGAACGTCGGCCGGACAAAGTCCGATGACACCGCGCGTCAGGCGTGCCCGCATACCGGAGTCGGAAACCGCCTGGGCCACTTCGTTCATATGGTCGTACATGTCGACAAATGTCGTCGTTCCGCCTTTGATCATTTCGAGGATGGCCAGAAGCGTTCCGTAACGCACGTCCTGCGCCGTGAACTTGCCTTCCATCGGCCACATTTTCTCCTCCAGCCAAACCTGGAGGGCAAGATCATCTCCGTAGCCGCGCAGCAGTGTCATCGCCGCATGGCCGTGCGTATTGACGAGACCGGGCATGTAAAGCTTGCGGTCCCCGCGGATGACTTCATCGTAAGTTTCAAGCGGATGCGGCGCATCCTTTCCTATATATGTAAGCTGATTTCCTTCCATAACCATACAGCCTTCGATGACGGGCGCGGATGCGTCCCCCGTTACGAACAAGCCGTTTATGATAATCGTTTTTTTCATGGGATAGCCCTCATTCCGTATAAAGTGCCGAAATCGGCAGTTATTCTTATCTTTTCAATGTACAACGTCACCTGTTTAAAATCAAGCCGAGCAAACAATTGAAAAAACGCTCAACCAGTGATTGCTTTCTGGGGAAATGTTATGATATTTTTAAGTTTGTGAGTTTAAGCTACAAAATTCTACATACATTAAACTTAACTTCACGGAATCTTTACAATCGAATCACTAGGAGGAACCGTAATGGCATCGCTTTTTAGCAGTAAAAGAGGAGACGTCGATTTTTTAAACCTGCTCATTCGGGCGGCAGAAAACACACTCCATGCATCCCAGATGTTCAGAAACGCGATGATGGGAGATAAAATTCCGGAAAACTTTTTCCAGATGATCAAAGACATCGAGAGTAAGGGCGACCAGATCACCCACGAAATCTTTAAAGAGCTGAACAAAGTCTTTATCACTCCGCTTGACCGTGAAGATATTATGGAGCTGGCTTCCAAACTCGACGACGTACTGGACGGCATTGAAGCGACTGCGGCACGTTTTGATTATCTCAACATCAGCCAGACGGACAAGGTTATGCAGGAATTCTCCGCCGTGATCGTGTCCAGCTGCCAACATATGCTCGATGCTTTCAAGCTTCTTTCCAAAAAGAAGTACATGCAGATTCCTCAACATACGGTAGAAATCAATGCGCTTGAGAACGAAGCCGACCGCCTGATGCGCGAAGGCATCCGTGAGATTTTCATTACCAAACGCGATCCTTACGAGGATTTCAAGCTCAAAGAACTTTATGAACGTCTCGAACAGACCACCGATGCATGTGAAGACGTTGCCAACATCTTGGAAAGCGTCGTGCTGCGCTACTCGTAAGCCCAGCAGTTTAGGAGGATTTCATGACGACAACAGTTCTTATTACCTTGATTGCGATCGTTTTTCTCGCCCTTGCCTTTGACTTCATTAACGGTTTCCACGATACGGCGAATGCGGTAGCGACTTCGATCTCTACGCGCGCAATGAGTCCTAAAGTGGCCATTATATCCGCCGCATGTCTGAACTTCGTCGGCGCCCTGTATTCTTCGGAAGTGGCGAAGACGATCGGCAGCGGGATCGCGGATCCGTCCAAGATCAACCACGGTGAATTTATCGTCATCGCGGCCCTGCTTTCCGCCATTATCTGGAACCTGGTTACCTGGTATTATGCCATTCCCTCCTCTTCCTCCCATACGCTCATCGGGTCCATTGTCGGAGCCGTGCTGGCCGGGGCGGGAGCCGACTTCGTCAAATGGGGCGGTCTCGGCAAGATCGTACTGATTCTGGTGCTTTCACCGATAGTCGCGTTTGTAGCCGGCTATATCATCATGACGATCATCAAATACCTCGTTATTCTGACGGGCAACAAATCCCGCTCGAAGCTGAACCGCGTGTTCAAGTTCTTCCAGATTCTGTCCGCCTGGCTGCTGTCCTTCTCCCACGGGGGAAATGACGCCCAGAAAGCGATGGGCATTATCGTATTCGGACTCGTCGCTGCCGGAGCCCAGACAACCATGGACGTGCCGTTATGGGTCAAAATCGCGGCTGCGACCGCTATGGGTCTCGGAACTTCGATCGGAGGCTGGAAGATCATCAAGACGATCTCCAAAAACTTGATCAAAATCGAGCCGATCAACGGATTCGCTTCGGATTTGACTTCCTCCATCGTGATTCAGACTTCCACGCATATGGGGATGCCGCTTTCGACTACTCACGTAATTTCCTCCGCCATCATCGGTTCCGGTTCCGTACTCCGGTTTCATGAGGTGAAGTGGGGTACGGTAACACGCATGGTCGTTACCTGGATCATTACGATTCCGATCAGCATCATTCTGTCTTATGTGCTCTATACCGTGTTGTTTAAGTTCTTCGTATAAATTAAAATTGGATTCCATTAAAAAACCGCCATACGGCCCAAACGGCCCATATAGCGGTTTTTCTGGTTTTTAAGACTAGACCCTCACTTGTTTATTCAGGAAGGTAATAGGCCAAGCTCTGGAGCTCTGCCGTAAAGTCCGCATGATGCACACGGATTTCTTCCGGTACTTTCAAAATGGACGGAGCGAAATTCAGAATCGCTTCGATGCCCGCCTTCACGAACTGGTTTGCGACGTTTTGCGCTTCCGGCGCCGGAACGGTTATGATGCCGATTCGAATGCTGGAATCCCGGATAACATCGGCCAGATGCTCCATGGGCAGAACGCTCATGTTATTGATAACCTGGCCGATCTTGTCCGGCGACGAATCGAAAATCGCCGTTATTTTCATCTGATCACGCAAATAGATGTTATAGTTGCACAGCGCCCGGCCCAGGTTACCGGCTCCCACGAGGGCAACCGGTATTTGGCGGTCAAGCTTCAAAATCTGGCGGATCTTCTCGATAAGATAGGTTACATCGTAGCCGATCCCCTTCTTTCCAAATTCACCGAAGTAAGCCAAATCTTTGCGGATTTGGGCCGGATTCAGATTCAGCTTCTGTCCCAGATCCTGGGACGAAACCGTTAATACGTTTTTCTTCGACAGTTCGTTAAGAAAACGCAGATAGATCGGCAGCCGTTTTACGACTGCCTCGGATATTTTAGGTGACTTCAAGCGAGTTCTCTCCCATCCATTCCTGAATTCTCGGTACGATGCGCTCTACAGGCATATGTTCAATCTTCGGCCCCGGCAGAGAGTAGAGAAAGTGCTTGCCGTACTGTGTCTCGATGACACGCGTATCGTAGATCAGCACAATGCCTTTGTCCGAAGCTCTGCGTACGAGCCGGCCGAACCCCTGCTTGAACCGTATGACGGCCTGAGGCACCGACAGCTTCATGAACGGGTTCTGATTCCGTTTTTTCAGGTTTTCGCTCTTCGCTTCGACCAGCGGATGATTCGGCGGCTGGAAAGGCAGCCGTACGATCGCCAGACACGTCAGAGCTTCTCCGGGAATGTCCACCCCTTCCCAGAACGAGCTCGTGCCCAGCAGAACACATGCTTTATGCTCTTGGAAAAGCCGGGTCAGCTTGCTGCGGTTGCCGGTGTCCACCCCTTGACCGAGCACATGAATCCCCTGCGGACGGAGATTTTCTTTCAGAACCGCGTGGGCCTGCTTCAGCATCCGGTTCGAAGTGAACAGAACGAGCATCCTGCCCCGTGTGGCCACGGCCACATCCGTAAGCGACTCCGTCAGCGCTTTGAGGAACTCCTCCTCGCCGCTGCGGCCTTTTAACATCGGAAAATCCCGCGGAATGCACACAAGCGCCTGCTGCCGGTACTGGAACGGGGACGGAAGCTGGACGGTCTTCAGCTTCGGATTCTTCTCTTCTTCAGCAGGCAGTTTCAGCCCGAGCTGATCCGCCGAATACTGGAACGATTTATTCACCGACAGGGTAGCCGAGGTGAGAATCACGCTCTCCTTGTTGTCAAAGAAATGTTCGCGGATCAGGGGGCTGACGTCCATCGGCACGGAGATCAGATTGATCGAACGGCTCTTGTTGTATGTCCCCGCTTCCACCCAATACACGAAGTTGTCGTCCGCCATCTTCATAAAGAAGCGGAGCGTCTCCTTGGCAGCCTGCAGTTCCTTCGCAACCCCGCCGAGATCGGTTACGAAGCTCTGGACGTCGTATTCTTCCTGGACTTCCTTCAAATCCTGAGCGAGCGAATCGACGGATTTGTACACATCCTGAATATGCTGTTCCAATATCTCTTCCAGATCCGTAAAATCGCTCCAGTTCGGCGGGAGCGACTCTTTCTTCAAACGCATCACCAGAGAACCGGGATCGATCTGGCCGGGCTCGGAATTCGTCTGGAGCAGCTCGTAAAACTTTTCACAGAGTAAATCCCAAGCTTCCTTGATCAGCAGCGTTTTCGGGAAAAGGTTGTCGATGCCGTTCATCCAGGTAGCCGCGCGATAGTCGTCGTCATAGCGCTGCAGCTTCGTCCGGAGAGCCGGCAACTGCCCGTTCCGGCTGTCTTTGAACAGCCAGAGGAGCTGATTGGTCAGTCCCAGATAATGAAGCTCCTTACCCAAATGCTTGCTGGCTACCTCTTCGAAATGATGGGCCTCATCCAGGACGAGGTGCTTATAAGCCGGCAGCACACGGTTCTCGGCCTTCATATCCGTGAACAGCAGCGAGTGGTTCGTAATGACAACGTCCGAATTGTTGGCGTCATGGCGAGCACGGTGATAAAAGCACTTTTTGAACCATGGGCAGTGCCGGTTCTGACACGACTCCGCATCGCTCGATACGGTATGCCAGAAAGCGGCGCCCTTGTTTCCGAAATGCAGCTCCTCTTCGTCGCCCGTCTGCGTCTGACTCAGCCAAACGACCATCTGTGCGGCCGTAATGGCATCCTCCTTGCCCGTGTCGAACTCCTGCATGGAGATGCGGTTCTCGAACTTGCGGAGGCACAGGTAGTGGCTGCGGCCTTTGAGAACGGACGCTTTAAAATTGACCGGGAAAATTTCGTGAAGCAGGGGAATATCCCGCTCCCGCAGCTGCTCCTGCAAATTGATGGTGTGCGTGCTGACCACCACCTTCTCGTCGTGCTTGATCCCGTAATAGAGGGACGGAATCAGGTAGCCGAGCGATTTGCCCGTGCCCGTACCGGCTTCGATCATGAGATGCCGGTCGTTCTGGAAGGCTTCCTCAATTTCGTGAATCATGATTTCCTGGGCTTCGCGGCTTTCGAAATGCTCGAATTTCGCTTTCAAAGCCTCTTTTACCTGTTCGTAAACGTCTTCAAATGAGTCGCTCAGTTCCAGCACATCGTTCTCGTCACGTACCGGGTCTTCGTCCCCCCAGTCCTGCACGTTCAGTGCGAACTGGCGGTAATACTGATGAACCGATGTATCCAGAGGTGTCTGCTGTTCCTTGAACCGGGCGATTTCCGACATAAACCAGCCTAGGTCGCTCGTCTCGGCGGGCAGGATCTGGGCCAGACGCTGAACCGTCAGCAAAGGCAGGGAAAGCAGCCTGTCCAGGCTCATCGTCCAGATCTCCGCCGTAACGTCCGCATCGCTGTCCGCCTGGTGAGGCCGCTCATGCTCGATGCCGAAGGCCGAAGCCACCATGCCGAGCTGATACGTCGGAAGAGACGGAAACACGATTCTCAGCATATCTATCGTGTCCAGGACGCGTCCGGTAAAATCGGGATAGCCCGTTTTACGCAGAGCGCGCTGCAGAAAACCGAGATCGAAAGAGGCGTGGTGAGCCACAAGCACGCAGTCAAAAAGCAGCGGGTACATCTCCGCCATAATATCATCGAGCTTTGGAGCATGCTCCACCATCTCGTCGGTAATGCCCGTAAGCTCCGTAATCGAAGAAGGTATACTGATCCCCGGGTTTACCAGGGAAGTATACCTGTCGGTTACTTCCATATCATCTATAATAACGAGACCGACTTGAATAATATCGTCAGCCGGGCCCGTTCCAGTCGTTTCAAAATCCAAAACCGCAAATTTCATAAGTTCAAGCCTTCTTCCTTTCTCCAGCTTCTATTCTAAGCATACCACATTTAGAGGCCCAGAGGGGAAGTTAGTTTGTCGATTCCACAAATAAAGAGAGCATCCGTTCTTATTTCTTCTTATTCGTTCGATGCGGAAAAAAGCTCCAGACAGTCCGGATCGGCATGATAGGCTTTTTTGAAATACTCAAGCGCCTGTTCCAGATTCCGGTTCTGAAACTGGATGCAGCCCATCGCGTTGTAAGAGATGGCTTTCATCTGTTTATTTTCGGTAAGTGCCAGAAGAAGGGTGAAGTGCCGGGCGGCTTCCGCCGTATCTCCCTGGCGCAAATAGCCCATGGCGAGATAAGCCCTCGCAAGTAAAAAGTCCGGTTCGCGCACAAGCAGAGCCTCGAATTCCCGGGTCGCCTGCTCGTACATGAAGAGCATATAAAATCCCTGCCCGCGGATAAACTCCGCCGCTTCCCTCCCCTCGGCCTGATTAGGCTGATCGGCTTCGGCCGCCGGAGACAAGTCCGGCTGCTGCGGATCGGGTACGGGGGCTGACATAGACGGGACGGACGCGTTTTCGACGGACAGGGTTTTTCCAAGCTTCTCCTCAAAGAGGAGCCAGTGCTCGATACAATCGTCACTAATGGCCTTCAGGGCTGCAAGCTCATCTTCAAGCTCCGCTTTTAACGCGCCTTTCGCATTCGGCAACTGAAGCAGAATTTCATCCAACACTTCATTCATCGTGGCGAACAAATGTTTGAACACTGCGCATCCCCCACCTTCGGCTTTGCTGTCGTACACTCATTCTGCGTTGCCGGAGGTGTTTTCATACAAGTTCTTTAAGGGTGCCAGACGTTACAGTACAGTTGCATGCATTTCCTCTTTTAGCAGCTGGGCCACTTTATTGTTTTCTCCCATGATCGCTACGGTCGGCTTGTGGCGCCGCGCCTCTTCTTCCGTCATCATCGCGTAAGAAATGATGATAACCGTGTCACCCGTCTGCACGAGCCGCGCCGCGGCGCCGTTAAGGCAGATAACACCCGTTCCGCGGGGGCCCGGTATAATATATGTTTCCAGGCGGGCTCCGTTGTTGTTGTTCACGATCTGGACCTTCTCGTTCGGCAGCATATCCACCTGATCCAGCAGATCCTCGTCAATCGTAATGCTTCCGATATAATTAAGATTCGCCTCGGTCACCGTCGCACGGTGAATTTTGGCTTTCATCATGGTTCTGAACATGCGATCACTTCCCCAGGGTTAAAATAGTGTTGTCGATAAGCCGCGTAGCGCCGAATTTAACCGCCAGCGCGACGATAAGCTGTACGGGTACGCCCGTTTCAACCGCTTCGGGCTGCTCCAACTGCGGGTACGTCAAAACCTCTACGTAATCGATTTCCGCGAGAGGGGCTTCTTCAATGATGGCTTTTACGTAGCCGCGGAGGTCTTCCGCCCGGAAAGAAGCGTGCTCCCGCGCCCAGGCTTCCGCGGCTTTCAAGGAGCGGCTCAGAACGAGTGCCTGCTCCCGTTCGTCCCTGCTCAGAAATACGTTCCGGGAGCTCATCGCAAGCCCGTCTTCTTCGCGTAAAATGGGGCACGCCACAATGTCCACGTTCATATTCAAATCCTGGACCATTTGCGAAACGACGGCGACCTGCTGCGCATCCTTAAGTCCGAAGAAAGCTTTATCGGGCTGAACGATGTTGAACAGCTTGGCCACGACCGTAGTCACCCCGTCGAAGTGCACGGGACGCGAAGCGCCGCAAAGTACCGAAGTGATACCCGAAACGGAAACGGTCGTTTTGACCGGTCCCGGGTACATTTCCTCGACCTGAGGCAGAAAAACGATATCTACCCCGGCTTCTTCCGCCAGCTTCAAGTCCCTCTCCGTATCCCGCGGATAACGGTCTAGGTCTTCGGCAGGACCGAACTGCAGCGGGTTGACGAAAATGCTGAGCACGACGATTTCGCTCGCTTCGCGGGCCGCTTTTATCAGACTCAGATGCCCTTCGTGAAGGTAACCCATCGTAGGCACAAAGCCGACCGGGGCCTTAAGTGCCGCCCCGATTCCGGATTTTTTCCGTTCCAGCGTACTGCGCAGCAAAGCAATGCTTTGAATAACTTCCAACGTCTCTCTCTCCTTAACGACTAAAGCTAGGATAACCGTTTATTTAACGGACGTTCCGTACAAATACTGGAGAACTTCGTTATCTCCTTTGAAGCTGTGCTGTTCGGCGGGGAATTTGCGGCCTTTCACTTCGGCCACATACTGCCCGATTCCTTCGCGAATGGCGAGTCCTACCTGCGCATAAGCTTTTACGAACTTTTTGGCCGGAGCATCCGGCTCGTAACCGAGCATATCGTGAAAAACGAGAACCTGGCCGTCGCAGGACGCGCCCGCACCGATACCGATCGTCGGAATGGACAACTTGCTTGTGATCCATTCGGCCAGTTCTTCCGTTACCAATTCCAGTACGATCGCAATCGCGCCCGCTTCTTCCAGCGCTTGGGCGTCTTCCATCAGTTTGCGGGCCTGCTCGGAATTTTTGCCCTGTACACGGTAACCGCCGAGCACGTGAACCGATTGAGGCGTAAGTCCGAGATGGCCGACGACGGGAACACCCGCCTGGGTCAATGCTTTAACCGCATGGGCGATTTCCGCCCCGCCCTCCAGCTTGACGCCTTTGGACAAGCCTTCCCGCATGATCCGTCCCGCGTTCTGAAGCGTCGTATCCAGGCTTCCGTGATAGGTCATGAACGGCAGGTCCGTTACGACAAAAGCCGTTTTGACGGCACGCGTTACCGTCTTCGCATGGTAAATCATTTCGTCCAGCGTGACGGGCAGAGTGGACTCATGACCTTGTATCACGTTTCCAAGGGAATCGCCCACCAGAATCATGTCCACTCCCGCTTCGTCCGCCAGTTTGGCCGTCAAATAGTCGTAGGCCGTCACCATCGAAATAGGTTCCTTGCTCGCTTTCATTTTTTGCAGCTTGACAGTCGTCACCGGTTTGCGCTCTTGCGCCATGTCAATCCCACGCTTTCTTTTTTAATGTGGAAAAAATAAAACCGTGCTTCCGTCCAAGCCTTGACCGGGTTCTAAGCATCAAAAAAACCCTTCAGCAAACAGACTGAAAGGGCGCATAGTCAAAGAATCGTGAATCGTATGATCCTTCTGTCTCGGTCCTTCAGGCTCAGAGCAGAATCAGAAAACACACAAACGTACTTTATGCAATTGTCTAAAGCATTAACCGTATAAGTGCAGTTCCGAAGATACCGCCTTACGGTGACAGTATATCAAAAACCTGTTCTTTTGAACAGACGGTTTAGCGTAATTCGACATCGCCGCTGTAAATTTTAACTTTGCGGCCGTCGTCCGTAAGCACGGTCAGCGCCCCGCTGTCATCGAGCGAATCCGCCCGTCCTTCCAGCATTCCCTCGCTCGTTTTGACCCGGATGGGACAATTCAGCGAAACGCTCATCGCTTCCCACATGATCCGGATGGGAGCGAATCCGTTTTCCAGATACAGATCGTACAGCTGCTCCAGCTCATTCAGAAAAGCCGCAATTATCGCTTCCCGCACAACGGGTGAACCCGATTCCAGCGCAAGCGAAGTGGCCACCGGCTTCAGCTCTTCCGGAAAATCGGTTTCCGTCAGATTCGCCGTAATGCCGACACCGACGATCACATATTTCAGCCGTTCGTCTTCTCCGCTCATTTCAAGCAGAATCCCGCTTACTTTGCGGCCCTTCACAAGAAGATCATTCGGCCACTTAATTCCGACTTCGACGCCGCTTACCCGGCGGATCGCCCGGCAAAGAGCTACCGCGGTAAGGAGGGTAAGCTGCGGAACGAAGTAAACCGGTACGCGCGGCTTCAGGATCAGGCTCATCCAGATGCCCTTCCCTTTCGGCGAGTGCCAGTGCCTGCCCATCCGGCCGCGGCCGGAGGTCTGCTCTTCGGCAAAGATCAGCGTTCCTTCCCCCGCACCTTCCGCGACGAGCCTATGGGCTTCATTCATCGTGGAATCAACAGCTTCACGGACTTCGATATGCCTGCCCATGAATCGGGTCTGCAAAACTTCGTCGATAAGAGCTGCCTGGAGCTTGTCGGGCTCTTCAATAAGACGGTAGCCTTTCCGGGTGACGGCTTCAAACTGAAACCCGTCCTGCCGGAGGCTTTCGATATGTTTCCAGACGGCTGTCCGGCTGCAGCCCAGCTCCCGGCTGATTTGCTCGCCGGACAAATATACGCCCGGATTGCTCCGGAACAAGTCTACAATTCGCTCGCGTACCGCCATGAGTCATTCATCTCGCATTTCTATAGGACGGAAAGCTTCCGTCATTAAGATTTCTTTGGTGTTTTCCAAAAGACCCAAGGCAACCCGCTCCAGAAGCATATTAAGCGTCTCGCCTATCCAGGGTCCCGCTTTTTGCCCGCTTCGCGCCATCAAATCGGTACCCCCGACGGCGAGATCTTTAATTCCATGGACCGGCATTTCGCGTATCCAGGATTCACCGTTAACCAGGTAAACGCCCGCTTCGCCCGTCATAAAGCGGAAAAGTTTATCCAATCCTGCTTCATATGCCGCGGCATCTGCTTCTGCGTCCATGGAAAGGTCCCCGGTGGCTTCATTCCGGCCGGTTGAGCGGCTAGGCGGCGCCGAACCGAGCGGCGCAGCAATCGCGGATGGAGGTGCTTCTTGCTCGTGACGATCGCTTCGCGCCGGTGAAGCTGCAAGGTCGTGCGGCTCACCCTTCAGCGACGGGCCCGAATCCGCGGCTTTCGCGGGCGGCAGGTCCTCTTGCTCACGACGATCGTTTCGCGCGCGTACGCCGGCCTGCTGCCGCCATGCGGTGCGCAGAAGCTCCGCCGCGCGCAGCCAGCCGCGCGCAGCTTCCTTGCCGTGAGCAAGCACGGCAAGCTTAAACCGCGCGGCTGCGCGCTCTTCCGCGGACGCCGGCGCGTCCGTCAGCGGCTGTACCGTCGCTTCTTCAGCGTCATCACGCTGAAGAAGCGCATGCACGGCGAGGATGCGCGTCAAACGCGCAATATCCTCGCCGGGGAACGTCAGAGCGCGCAGCTCCGCTCTGACGGCTTCAAGCTGCTGCGAACCGATCAGCAGCAGCAGAACCGCCCATCTGTCCTCTTCCGCAGGGACAGAGGACAGATGGGCGACGACCGCCCGCGCATGGGGATGTCCCCATGCGGCGAAGGGCAGCGCGAGCGGAGTCTTGGCGTGCCGCCAGAGCCCGCTCGCGAGGAGCAGTTCCGCGGCGCGGGCCGGGTCTGCGCCGCCCACCATGCGCTGGAGCTCCGCGCGTACGCGCTCCATCGCGATGTGCCGCAGCAGAGGGGCCTGCCGCAGCAGAGCCTGCCACGTGGCGTCTTCGATCTCAAGGCCGTATTCGGCTGCGAAACGGATGCAGCGCAGCATCCTCAAAGCATCCTCTCCGAAACGCTCGGACGCCTCCCCCACGCATCTCAGAACGCCTCTGTTCATATCGCTTCGCCCTTCGAACGGATCGATCAGGCTTCCATCCGCGTCCATGGCCATGGCGTTCATCGTAAAGTCGCGCCTTTTCAAATCTTCTTCCAAATCCGTAATGTATTCGACTTCCGCCGGTCTGCGGAATCCCTCGTATTCCGTTTCCTTCCGGAAGGTCGTCACTTCAAAACTGTAAGCCCCCGTCAGAACGGTGACCGTACCGTGCTGCAGCCCGGTAGGCACCGTCTTCGGGAAGGCTTCCATCACTTCTTCGGGTTTGGCCGAAGTCGCGATATCCACGTCTTTTACGGGCCGTCCCAGAACATAATCCCTGACAAACCCGCCGACGAAATAAGCCTCATGCCGCCGGGACCGCAGCCTTTCGAGCACACGGCGCCCTTCTTCGATCATGGTCCGGTTTTTCTCTTCCATGGTATGTACTCTTCCTTCCGTTACCGGAACACGCTTAGCTTTCCGCGCAAGCTTGTTTGTCCACCCGGTGCGACGGAGGCAGTTCTTTGCCGAGAACCCGGTAATAAATTTCCTCGTATTGCATCGTGATCCAGTCGTTGCAGAACGTCGTGCGGGCACGGTTCAGACATGCGGCCGACATTTTTTCGTACGCCTGCGGATCACGGAGCAGCTCGACCGCATACTCCGCCATTTTCTCGGTATCGCCGATTTCCGCCAGAAAACCGGTCTCTCCGTGCGTTACAAGCTCGGGAATACCCCCGGCTATGGAGCCAACCGTCGGCACGCCGCAGGCCATCGCTTCCAGAGCGACAAGCCCGAAGCTTTCTTTTTCCGAAGGCAGAAGCATAACATCACCCAGGGAAATAAGCTGCGCCACATCGTCTTGTTTGCCGCAAAAGTTAACCCGGTCGCTAAGGCCCAGTTCTTTCACGTACGAAATCACTTTGGACAGCTCCGGTCCTTCGCCAACAAAAAGTAGGCGGCTCGGAATTTTTTCGCTGACGCGCTTAAAAATATCGACGACGTCCGTGACCCTTTTGACCGGGCGGAAATTCGAAATATGCAGCAAAATTTTCTCATCGTCCCGGGCGAATTCTTTCCGCAGCGACTTTACGTCACGCGGGTAATAGACCCGCTTGTCCACAAAATTGTAGGTCAAATCGATGTCTCTGGAAATATCGAGCGTTTCTCTCGTTTCCGCGATGAGATCGTTGGATACGGCCGTAACCGCATCGCTTTCGTTAATGGCGTACCGGATCAGATCGCTGATGGACTGGTCTTGGGCGAGTACCGTAATATCCGTCCCGTGGAGGGTGGTAACGACTTTCAGATCCGGGCCTACCATCTGCTTGGCCAGCAGCGCGCAGACGGCATGCGGAATCGCGTAATGAACGTGCAGAAGATCCAGCTTCTGCATCTGAGCGACCTGCGCAAGCTTGCTCGCCAGGGATAAGTCGTAAGGAGGGTAGCGGAAAACGTAATAATCGCTGACCTCTACCTCATGATAATAGATATTTCTATGGAATTTACCCAGCCGGAAAGGCATACTGTGCGTAATAAAGTGGACCTCGTGGCCTTTTTCCGCGAGCAGCTTGCCGAGCTCCGTCGCAACCACTCCGGAACCTCCCAGCGTAGGGTAGCACGTGATTCCGATTTTGAGCTTATCGTTCATGCTCAGGTTCCTTTCTTGGGCAGAAAGTATTGGAGTGCGACGGGCAGCTTGGACATAAACCCTTCCGCGTAAGCCATCATCCGCTTCTGTCCAAGCAGCGCGTCTCTCGCTTCCACGCGTTCCACGTAATTCCGGTTCAGAGGGGTCAGCACGATGTCTTCGCCCACCTGAGGAGGCGTGAATTGGGAACGGTAAGCTTGTAACACTTCTTTCTTGCCGGGGTATGTGTCCGAGACATCTACCACGATGTCCGGGTCAATCGTGTCATTAATGAAATAAAAGAAAAGGCTATCGACTTGAAAAGCTTCGCTTTCAGGCAAATACCGTCTGAGTTTCGCGTTGAAAACCGCTTCCTGGACCAGATGCGAGCACGCGATATGGTCGGGATGGCGGTCTTCCCAGTACGGCGCAAATACAATTTTCGGTTTTCTCAGCCGGATTTCTTTGGTTATCGCGTCAATCTGATCCTTCGAGCCGGCGGATAAGCCACGGTCGGGAAGTCCCAGATTGGAACGGAGCACAATCCCCATCGCTTCCGCGGCCTTGTTCGCTTCTTCCAGCCGGTTTTCAGGCGTTCCGTTCGAAGACATTTCGGACCGGGTCAGATCGCACAAGCCTACGGTATAACCCGCTTTTGTGTGCTTCAGAATGGTACCGCCCATTCCGATCTCCGCATCATCCGCATGTGCCCCGAATACGAGGATATCTACGGTCTGCATTACGCTTCACCCGGCTTGTACTTGTGGACAAGCTCCCGCCATGCGAAATCCCCTCTGTCCAGAGCGCGGACAAGAAGCTCCGCGGTAGCGATATTCGTGGCGACGGGAATGCCCATTACGTCGGATAAACGGAGCAGAGCGATGATATCGGGTTCATGCGGTTGGGCCATCAATGGATCCCGCAGGAAAATAATGAGGTCCATCTCGTTTTGAGCTACCATCGCACCGATCTGCTGATCCCCGCCAAGAGGACCTGACATAAAGCGGTGGATCGTCAAACTTGTATTTTCCATAATCCGTTGGCCCGTAGTTCCGGTTGCGAATAGCCGGTTCCCATCGAACACCTTTTCATAGGCGGTTACGAAATTGACCATCTCGTCTTTCTTGCGGTCATGGGCGATTAAGGCAATATTTAAGCTCACTTGTAAACTCTCCCTTCCCTGCCTCCAGGGGGTCTGCTGATATGTATGTTTCGTTAGAGGAGCATAATAAATAGGTTATAGAAAGTCCGCTTGCGGGAATGAGAAGTTCGGTCAATCAGTCGATAAAATGTTCGAACCCGTAGATCATGCCTTCATAAGTCATCACTTTATGCACGGCTGTATTGACGCCCGGCATGTAAGCCGCCCGCTCGTAAGAATCATGGCGGATTTTAAGCGATTCTCCGTATGCCCCCATAATAACCTCCTGCTGGGCAAAAACTCCCGGAAGCCGGACACTGTGGATACGGAAGCCGTTATAATAAGCTCCGCGCGCTCCTTCAAGCTGTTCCTCTTCCTTGGGATTACCTTGCCGGAATTCTTCCCGGTTCTTGGAGATCAGTTCAGCCGTTTTGACGGAAGTGCCTGAAGGGGCATCAAGCTTCTGGTCCCCGTGATATTCGATGATTTCCAGGTGAGGAAAATATTTCGCCGCCTGGGAAGCGAATTTCATCATCAGAATAGCGCCGATGGAGAAATTGGGAGCGATCAGTCCGCCGATTTTTTTCTCCTTGCATTGTTTGTCCAACTCTTCGATATCCCGTGTCGTAAAGCCCGTCGTTCCGATTACCGGTCTAACGCCGTGACGGATAGCCAGCGCCGTATTGGCGACAGCGCTCTGAGGTCCGGTGAAGTCAACCAGAACGTCCGCTTTGCCTTCAACCATTGCCAGTTCCAGATCGTTGGACATTTTAACGCCGCAATCCGGAAGCCCCACCAGAGAGGCCGCGTCTACCGGACCGGAGGACCGGTCAACGGCAGCCACCAGCTTTAATGAAGAATCTCCGAGCACCATTTTTACTACTTCACGGCCCATCCGTCCGCTTGCTCCGGCAACCGCTACTTTAATTACTTCTTGAGTCATCACATATACCGCCCTTTCTTATCTTGTGCAGTGTTTAAGGTTTCAAATACTGGCGCAGCTTCCTGCGGTACTCATCCAGCAGTTCCGCGGCTGCTTTATTCAGCGGTTCAAGGCGAATGGCCTCTTCGGCCGCATGTACGGCCAGATCAAAGTCGTTTACGCCCGCGTAAGCGGCTGCTAGCTTCAAGCAGGCCTCGGCACTAAGCGGATCCAGGGCAGCCGCCTGCTTCAGCAGAACGATCGCGGTTTTAAGCTGCTCCCTGTCCTTGCTTTGGTCCAGACACTTGTCCGCTTCCGCAATCAGTGCTTTGGCTTTCAGCGTAGTCAGATGATACTCATAAGCTTCGCTTTCGGGTTCCAGTCCGTAAGCGTCGACCGCATGCTCGATCGCTTTAGCGAGCTTTCCGCTCCTGGCGTACGTAATCGAAAGCTTATAATGGTAAGAAGCGTTGCCTGGCTCCGCTAAAACCGCCTTTTCGAACCAAGTGATCGCCTCTTCAAAATCATTGTTCAGAATAGCCTCGTAGGCCTTCTGAATTTCGTGTTCCCCGTCCATCCGTCCATCCTCCTTCCGCCCGCAAAAGAGCCGGGGATGGTACAGCATATGAGGTTTAGTCGGAATCGGTGTTTATTTTCGTCCACCTGTCCGCATCCCGGGTGTTGAACTTCTTCATCACTTTATCGTGCGCTTCCGTTAAATCAATCCCCAGTGAATTGGCGAAGCAAATGGTGATAAATAAAATGTCACCGAGCTCCAGCTCTATCGAATTTTCTTCTTCGGACGCTTTTTTAGGCTTTTCCCCGAACTGGTGATTGACTTCCCTGGCCAACTCTCCGACTTCCTCGGACATTCTGGCCAGCATGGCAAGCGGACTGAAATAGCCTTCTTTAAACTGCGATATGTATGTATCCACTTCCTGCTGCAGATCCTTCATTGAACGTTCCGCCATAAAAGGGCCTCTCTTTCTTTCCAGCCTAACTTAAATCTTACCAACATCTTATTATAGACTCGTTTTTATTGCAATTTTCGATTTTCGGACAACACTTTCCTTGTATGACATTCAGACTACAGGGAAAACCAAAGATAAGCAGCAAGCGAAGTCATACAAGAAGGCGGGATTCAGATGAAACGGCTGTACAGTTTTTCGCTCTGCGTAATGATGCTCTTATCCGTATGCGGCACCTGCATCGCGCAATCCGCTGACCGGAACACTAAGGGAGAACCTGGAACGCTCGGTTATCCGGGTAATCGGCCCTCTTCCTACGGAACTCAGCCGGTCAAGTCCGGCATCAGCGGGTCCGCCGGAACGGCCGATCCTTCGGAGTATTCTAACGGCGGCGTAGGCACCAGCCTGCCCCAGCCTCCGCTGGACCCGACTCCCAAGCCGGGCGATTACCCTCCATCCAAACCATATAACGTCAATCTGATGCAGTTCGACTCCAAAGTATCCGACTCCGCAAGGAGAGACGATCCCGATTGGGATTGGCTGGGCTTTATAGGTCTGCTCGGATTAGCCGGCTTTGTGGGTAAATACCGCAAAAAAGAATTTTACTAACGGTTTTTCTTCCCATGCAAAAAAACAGGCCAATGAATCGAACGGCCTGTTTTTCCTTTATGATTGGCAGGGGAAAACTATGTTCCGGCAGGGACCCGGATGACAACGGACCCGAATTTCATTACAATAGGATTGGTGATGAGTGGCAAGACCGGGAAGGAGGAAACAATCATGGCCATGGCATTAAAAGATAAGACAATGCCGTATTTGAAGCAGTTTTTGCCGATCGCATTCGGAACCGCCATCTTTTCGTTCGGGGTGCATTATTTTGTTATTCCCAATGAGCTTATGGAAGGCGGACTAACGGGTATTTCGCTGCTTCTGCACTATATTTTCCAGCTTCCGCCTTCCGCAACGACGCTCGTACTGAATGTGCCGCTCTTTTACTTGGGATGGAGACATTTCGGCTCCAAAGCTATGGTCTACACGATTTTCGGGTCTCTTTCTTCGTCGTTTTTCTTGTGGGTTATGGAAATCATGATCGGCAAAGGATGGATTATCCCCTTCATTACCAAGCAGGATTATTTGCTTGCCGCATTGTATGCGGGATTTACGATAGGCCTTGGACTCGGCATCGTATTTCGTTTCGGGGGAACGACCGGGGGATCGGATATTCTTGCCCAGCTCGGCAACAAGTGGAAGGGCTGGAGCGTCGGGCAGGTCATCCTGCTCATCGACCTCATCGTGATCGGCACGTCTTTACTCTACATACCGAAGGAAAAAGTACTCTACTCGCTGGTCAGCGTGTTTATCGGCTCCAAAATGATCGACTACATTACCGAGGGCTCGCATTCCGCCAAAGCATTTACGATCATTACCAATGATGCGGAACAAGTGTCGCAGATGATTCAAAAGGAGTTGGACCGGGGAGTCACCCTTTTCCCGGCCAAGGGAGCTTTCTCCCGTCAAGAGAAAGAAGTGGTCTACTGCGTAGTCTACCGGCAGGAAATGAGGCGGCTTAAAGAACTGGTCAAATTCATTGACCCCGCCGCATTCATCATTATCAACGAAGTGCACGAAGTACTGGGAGAAGGCTTCAAGGTTGACTAGAAGCCTTCTTTATTTTTATGCCGGACGGTGTCGTAACCCGGCTTCAGCCGGAACATCCTCCAACCGGCAAACAGCAGGACGCCGATGATGAACGCGCCGACTCCCAGTGACCAGAATACCGGTTCCTGCGTGTCGGGCAGCGGCAGAAAAGCTTCGCGGTCGGAACGGCCGAATATCGCGTCGATCGTCTTGCCGAATTCCTCCGAAGCTCGAAGCACATTCTCCTTGTCGGGAGCGGGCGCGGACAATTCCTTTTTCATGAACACGAGAAGGGAATCCAGCTTCTCCACTTCCGCGGGAGCACGGCTGATAAGCAGGGCCGGACGAATCGTCGACATATGCCGGTACAGCTTGTTGTAATCCAGTAAAGCTTCAAGTTTTTTGCGTGCCGCCACGTTCGCACCGATTCGTTTCAGGTCATCTTTAATCAGCTTGTAGTACTGGAGCCACATCGGCTGTCCCCGGTGGGTCAGCGCGTCGGCGGCCAGTCTTATTTTTGCGGCGGCAAAGCGCGCTTCATCCAGGGAAAAAGAAACAGAGGCATAGGTTTTCTTCGCCTCCGTGATCGTTTCCGTCAGAGCGTGCAACCCCTCTATCGTAATCGAACCGTCATACGTCAGCTTCGTCGCAAGATCTCCGAGCTGCTCCAGTTCGATTCTGGCTTCGGTCGTTTTCCCCTGCTCCGACAGCTTGTACAGCTGTTCTGCGGCTTCATTCAAAGCTTCAGCCGTCTTCATTTGAACCGGAGTCATCGATGCCGCGGGAACCGCTTCTTTCGGAGCGGGCGCACATCCGGCCGCTGCCGAAATGAAGATTGCCCATGCTCCGAGCAATCCGATCATCCGCCTGCAAGAACTAAACAACATGTGGACATCCCTCCTACCACATCATATGGAGGGATGTCCACATTTAGACCTTGCGGCGCCGGTGTTTTTGATAAGGCAGCCAAGCAAGCGCCACAAGAATGCCCGCAGCGCTTAACCCGATCGTAAACCACTGGATCGTATCCAGATGAGGCAGGAGAACCTCGGAAAGTCTGGGGAATATTCCTCTTGTGTAGTCCATAAAGTCGTTCGCGAACACCCAAACGGCTACCAGAATCAAGGCGGGAACCGAGTAGGTCATCACCGAAGCGAATAAAAGCGCCTCAACCGCCATACCCAGATGAGAAAGGGTAAGCATCCAGTCCTGCCAGGCGATCGGATCTCCCAGCGCATAGCCCGACCAGATCATGGCTACGGCCCAGATCCCGTATTTGAAGGAGGTCACAAGCCCGAACGCTTCGACAAATCCCCGCAGCAGCGACCGTTTTCCCAAGCCGACTCCGTTCGTCCGTTCGTCTCTTAACAGATAAAGCAGGGTAAGCGTAAAAAACAGGCTTGCCGTCGGGCTGTCCGGAACAAAAGGCAAATACCAGACAGGCTCAAAATCGTACGTATCTATCAGTTGATATTTATACCAATAGTAGCCGTATACCGTTCCTAAAGCATTCATCCAAAACAGCAGCCAAAGCATAGGCCGGCTTCTCAAGAGAGTAAGCGCCTGATGCAGGATGGCGTTATTTCTCATCGTTCTGCTCCTCTCGGAAATCCGGCTAACGGATCTCTTGCGTTGCGTACAATTCTCGTTTTACAAAAAAACCTGACCGTCTGCGTACGGTCAGGTTCTTAGACTGCTTATTGGGCTTTCTTTTGTTTGGCAAGCCAGTCAGACAATTTGTCCAAATCGGCATCGGTCAATCCTTTGGCGATGTTGTCCTTATATTGAGGCTGCATAGCCCCCTGGCCGTTCTTGATGATGTTCATGATTTGTTCCTTATCATGCTTGTCACCCACACCGCGAAGTGCCGGGATTCCGTTGTTCGGCATCCCTTTCAGGTCGCCGCCATGACAAGATACGCAAGTCGCTTTCTTGTAAATCTCCATGGCCGGATCGTCTGCCGCGACGATACCTGCCGCTTTCTGCTGCTGTCCGCCACCGCCGGAAGCGGCTCCGCCAGTCTGCTTTCTTCTCTTTCATCTCTTCTTCACGCTTGATATGCTCCGGAATCGTGTTACTCGCTTTCAATTCCAGCTGGTAATGATGCCAGGAGGTATACGTCAAGTATGCGGAAGCGATTAACGTCAGAAGCGCCAGAGAAGATGCGATCGGGCGTCTGTAGAAACGGCGCTCTTTGCCTGTATCCAGGAACGGAGCCAGAAGAAGTCCGCCGAACATCAGTCCGGGTACGATCAGCGTACCGAAAACTACGTATTGATCCGATGTATACGGATATTTCAGCAGTTGGTACATAAACAGGAAGTACCAGTCCGGAATCGGAATAAAGGCCGTGTTCTTAGGATCAGCCGGGTAGCCGAGCGGCGCCGGTTCTGAAATAACCAGACACAATACACCGACCAGAAATACAACGGCAACCATCCATTCTTTCAATAGAAAGTTCGGAATGAACGCTTCGGATTTACCCGGATAAGACGAATAATCCGGAGGTACGGTATTTTTTACTGTTTTCTTAACACGAGAGTCGCCTACATATACGACTTTCTCGCCATCTTTTTGTCCGTGAGCCACTTAAGTACCCTCCTTTCATTTTATAGCGGTCCGGAAATCCCCTGCCTGCGAATCATCAAGAAGTGTCCGGCCAGTAATGCTAGGAGAGACTGCAGGTAGGAAGAACACGTGAAGCGCGAAGAATCTCGTCAGCGTCTGCGCACCTACAATATCTCCACCCTGCAGGAACGTTTGAACATATTGACCCAGGAAAGGAATCGATGCCGCGATCTTGATCCCTACTTGCGTAGCATAGTAGGCTTTGTTATCCCAAGGAAGCAGGTAACCGGTAAATCCAAGACCCAGCATAACAAAGAAAATCAGCATACCGACGACCCAGTTCATTTCACGAGGCGCTTTGTAGGAGCCCGTGAAGAAAACGCGGAGCGTATGTAACAGCATCATAACGATAACAAGTGATGCTCCCCAGTGGTGCATACCGCGCACGATAACGCCGAATGCGACCTGGTGCTGCAAATAGTCAACGCTTGCATAAGCGTTGATAATGTCCGGTGTATAATACATCGTCAGGAACATACCGGACAAAATTTGAATTACAGTGACAAAGAACGTCAGACCGCCGAAACAATAAACGAAAGCGGAAAAATGGTGAGCCGGATTGACGTGTTCAGGAACCTCGTGATCGGCTACGTCCCTCCAGATCGGCGTGATATCTAGACGTTCGTCGATCCAGTTGTACATATTTTTAAACATCTGATCGTTACGCCCTCCTTATTTCGCCCTTGTGTTAGCGTGCAGCTGTCCCAGATAGACGAATCCTTTATCGATTTTTACGTCGTATTCGTCCAGCGGAGCTGGAGCTACCGCAAGGTTTTTGCCGTCAGCGGTATAATGCGCGCCGTGGCATGGGCAAAAATACTGGTTTTTGTACTCCGGATTGTTGTTCCAGTTAACCGTACAACCCAAGTGCTTGCATGTCGGGTTCAAGGCAAAGATTTTGCCGTCTTCACCCTTGGTGATCCATGCGGTAAGTTCCACATCGCTCTCGTACCAGCCGTCCACCTGATGGACCTGGAACGTGAATGATTTGGGCTCATTCGTAATTTTGGTTTCTTCAACTACTTTGATCCAATCCGAAGCCTTCTTCGGCTGAAGCACCGGATCCACCGCGAATCTCAGCATTGGAGCTACCATACCGGCCGCCATGAAAGCAGTGGTACCGCCGAGCGTGTACGAAAGAAACTGGCGGCGGGACATTTGACGCCGTACTACTGGCTTTTTGCCATGGTGCTCATTCGAATTGTTGCGTTCACTCATTTCGCGTGCTACCCCCCTAAGCCATTCAATTTGTCGCATGACAAATCGAACCTATATCACGTGTCGTTCGACATTATCTTACACTTCATAGACTAGGACATTACTAATAATATCCTACGACCTTTGGGGCGTCAAGGATGTAGCCGCAAGGTCAAGGGAGTGCCTTCTCGGGTTATCTTGTGAATTTAACAAAATTGTCACAATTTCCTCCGGGAAACACGCCATCCTTTTTATCTTTACCAAATTTTCGAATTCTAACGAATCTCTTCTGATTTTTTTGAGTACCAGAGCTGTTCGATTCGTTCCCCTATCGCTTTCTTCGCTTCCTGCCCGGGAAACTGCAGCGCTTCGGGGGAAATGTACACGATCAGATCCGCATTTTGCAGCTGCCAGGCTCCGATCTCGGGATGGGCGGTCACGACGACGACATAGGCGAAACCGACCTTCCGTACCTGCGCGCAGGTACGCTCCACGTATTCGCGGTCCGCGTCCTCCCCCTTACAGTAATGGAGAGCCGGATAGGTGACCACTCTTCCTTTGTAAGGAATCTCCAGCACGTCCAGTACGTCTCTGAGGCTTTCCAGGGCGTCTCCCGCTTCCCAGGGCTGCTCCGCGCCGTCCAGGCCCGTAACGGGAAGCAGACAGGTGTCCAGATACGGCTGCAGATCCGTCCAGTCTTTTTCCGTTATTTCACTAAACTTCATTTTTTTCTCCCCTTCCGATCACTAGAGCCTACTTTACCATACCGGGACAAACGGCGGGTACCCTTTTTACAACCGTATAATCCGCGGAACTCAAAAAACCCCCTCCTTCCGCAGTCCCATCCGCCTGGATGGCCTGCAAGAAAGAGAGGATAATGACGGGACATGCCGCGGTTGCGGCCGTCCTCTTTTCATAAACTTTGCGACAACACGGGAGACGTTCAGCCTAGCCTGGAGATTGGATGGATTTAAGTTCGGCGGTAAGCGCTAGAAAAGTAGCTTCATCACCCTCGGCTAGAGCGCTGTCAATCTGTTGATAGAGATGATTCTCTTTATATTTCCGCATGGCGTCGTCCATTACCAATTCAGCGATCAGACCCAGCAGCGCTTCATTTGAAACATTCATTCTTCCCATAGGGATCTACCTCCAGGTATCGTCCGCACAATGCAGAGCAGCGATAGGATTGTATTACTTCCCTGGTTCCATCCGGTACTCTCTTCCCTTGCTTACATAGTTATCCGTCGTGCGTTTCATCCGTTCGAGATCCTCTGGTGTTAATTCCCGCACAACTTTGGCCGGTGTTCCCAGCGACAGCGTATAAGCCGGAAGAAGCGTACCTTCAGTAACGAGAGAACCTGCCCCTACTAAAGCATATTCACCGATCTCGGCGCCGTTTAGTACGATCGCCCCCATTCCGATTAATGTGCCCCTGCCTATACGGCAGCCGTGAATAAGGGCACCATGACCGACGGAAACGTCGTCTTCCGCAATCAGCGGCTGATCTTTGTTGACGTGTCCGATGCATCCGTCTTGAATATTGCACCGGTTCCCGATCCGGATCGGAGCCAAATCTCCTCTCAGGACGGCATTGAACCAAATCGTGGAATGTTCACCGACGGATACATCTCCGATAATTTGTGCGCCGGGGGCGATGTAGACCGATGACGCGATAGCGGGAAATAAACCTTTAAAAGGATGCAGCATAGCACAGCTCACTCCTCTGGATTTTTCCTCATCATAGATGGAGGGAGGAGAGGCCGTCAACGTGGCGGTCCGCTAAGGGCGGCCCCGCGGATCGACGGAGCTATGCTTTCAAATCAATTTTGTCTTCGTCGGCAATCTGGTTGCCTGCGATTGTTTTGCCGCCCAGAGGGCTCATACGGACAACGGCTCCGGCATGTTCTTCTTCCCCGACGGCAAGCAGTCCCAGATGCATCATCATGGCGATAATCCGCTGTTCGAAAATCGATTCCGGCGAATCGTAGTAAAACGGCCGGATCAACGGACACAGCACTTCCGCCAGCGATGCGGTCGTCACCCAGTTATCGGCGAGCCGGGCTGTCCACTGTACGATGGACTGAAGGTTGTAGACGGGGCCTTTGTAAAGACGGAGCCAGAAGCGGTACAGTTCGTCCTGGCCCGGCTTTATTCCGGCGGCCGTCATTTCGGCCCCTTTCTCCGTCAGGAGCAGCAGCCCGCCTTTTTCCTGGAAGAGCCCCTCGAAAAAGCAGTAGTCGTAGATCAGCGAGAACCGGTTCGGATATTCCTTGAATTTGCGTCCATAGCCGAATCTCCATGCCGTCTTGCCTACGAGCTCTTCCTTGACTGCCATGCCGCCCAGTATCTGAGACAACTGCCGCTTGTACATGACGTCTTCATGGGTCAGCAGCACTTCATGGTCTCTGACATACCGCATAAGCTGGAGAACATCGTCGGCCAGCAGGGTATGTTCGTCCCGATAGACGGCCGGATCGTCCGTATAGGTAAGGCGGCTTTTGTAATTGCGGGCCAGCACATCGCCGAAACGCCGCTTCAAATCATGAGGCACTTGGAAAAGATACTTGGTCTGCTGGGAATAGCCGTGAAACAGCCAGCCGTGCTTTTTGAATTTCGAGATCGTGTCGCGCGGGTTGGAGTTTTCCTTCTCTTCCTTCAGAAACTTGGCCTGCTGCACGCGGGCAACGAGTTCCTCCAGACTGAACAACCCCCGTTCCTCAAACAACAAAGTGTTCAGAAAACGGATATCTTCCATCGTCAGCGCGTCTACCCTCTGCTCGAAAATGTCCCTGCGGCTGACCGTGGTCAATATAGACTGGATCAGCTCGTTCTTGGAGTGCATGTTGCATTCGCAGGCATACGTATCCGCAATCCGGTTGAGATCATGGATATCCGCGTAACTGAGCATATCGGCCAGATTCAAGTCCGCCACCTCCCTTCACGATTCCTCTCCGCCGTCTTACCCGGGCGCAATCTTCTAGTTAGCCGTATACTTGTCGGTACTAACCAGTATGGGAATAATTCCCTGAATTAAACCATCCGCGCAAAAAAAAGCACATCCGCCCTCAGGCAGACATGCTTTTCCAGGTTCAACTGCTCATCCGATTAAATGCTTCGTACAATTATACAGGGTGCATTCCCACATTGCCGTGCTTTGGCGGACAATGGTCAAAGACGCGTTCTCAAGCGGGTCGTCCAGACGCTCCAGTTTCATCGTTTCGAGCGCCCGTCCGATAAACGCTCCATGGCTGACGACAAGCATCCGGCTGCGGGGATAGTTCACGCATAAATCCCCGTAGAACGAAAGCCAGCGGCTGCGGACCTGCTCGTTCGTCTCTCCGCCAAGCTCCAGCTTCAGCCAGTCGGGTCCCCAGCGGTCAAGCCGTTCCTGCAGCGTCGTTCCCTCCACCTGACCGAAGCCTTTCTCCCTGAGCCTCTTGTCCGTTCCGGCAATCGGTATGCCCGATCGTTCGCTGATCAGCTGTGCGCTTTCCCTGGCGCGTTTCAAATCACTGCAGATGATCCCGTCCCACTCTTCTCCGCGCAGACGTTCGCCCAGCTTGCGTGCCTGTTCTCTTCCTTCTTCAGTAAGCTCCGTGTCGAGCGCCCCTTGTATTTTGCCTAAAAGGTTCCACTCCGTGCTTCCGTGCCGGACTAATCCGATTGTGGTCAAGCCTATCTCCTCCATAAACAAGCCAGCTCCGTAAGAGCTGGCGGGTACTTTTCTTTTAACGTTTGACGCGCCCGATCCAGGCACGAAACAAAAAACTCACAAATAAACCGATCAGCGACAGCGCGATGAGATGATGAACGTAGGGCGGCAAAACAAACGTGCTCCTGCTCGGCATCGCAGCCGAAACGTTGAGGCCAGCAACGGCCTGCTTCATCGTACGGCCGTTCATCGCGGAGGCCGCTTCCGTTCCCGCCGGCGCGGCATAGGCATGCTCATAAGCCGAGCTTAGCCCCTTCCCCAGGAAATCGGGAGACGAGTTCAGAGAGAGGCACAGCAGCACGCCTACGAAAAGCAGCAGACAGAAGGAGGCCGCCAAACGGCCCGCGCTGCGGTATTTGACCCCGCGTCCGGAGCTCCCCGGGGTCCCTGCCTGCGCCGGATAACGCCACGGCTCGTAAGCGCCGATCCGCTGCATCACCGAATCCGCGACCGATACGCGCGGGACAGGCGTATCGGTACGCAGCGATAAGCGGATCAGATCCCGGCACTCCTGCCAGGCATTGAACTGAGCCGAGCAATGCTTGCAGCTGTCCGCATGGACCCGGACGGCCTGGCGCCTCAGCTCGCTGGCCGTACCGTCTATGTATTCAATCAGCCATTCCTGAACGTCCTCACACTTCATCTACGCGCCATCCCCTCGCATTCTTCGAGCCAGCTATCCGTGTTGTAATAAGGCTCCAGCTGCAGCTTTACGCTGGCTCTGGCCCGGAACAACAAAGATTTGACCGAACTGACGGTTTGTCCCAAAATGGATGCGATTTCCTGATAATCCAGCTGATCGTATTCTCTCAGGATCAGAGCCGATCTCTGCTTCTCCGGCAGACTGTTGATCGCAATCCGGACCATGGAGACTTTCTCCTTCCGGATGACGGTCTGTTCGGGAAGCGATTCAAACGAAGTTTGAGGGGTATGTCCGCAATTGTCCAGCGATATCTTAACGATTTTGTGTTTGCGCATTTCACTCAGCACGGTGTTTCGTGCGATCGTATACAGCCAGGTAGAGAAGGAAGCCTCGGCTTCCCGGAATGAACTCAGGCTACGGTATGCTTTGTAAAAGGTTTCGTTGCACAAATCTTCAGCCATCAGCTCCAGCTGGGCACTTTTGAGCATATGATATATAAAGACGAAAATTTTGCGCTCATAACGCTGCATCAGCTCGTTGTATTTCCCTACATTTCCATCCTTCACTTCACGAATCAATTGGGTATCCGTCATTACGTGCACCCCTCCTGCACAGTACGTTCGGGTTCCCCGCTTCGGTTTACAAGCTTATACCGGGCGGGAACCAAAAAGTTGCGCGGTCTGCGGGTTAACTTCCATCAATCGAAGCACAACATGTACTCACTATAACAAATATTGTATAGAGCTGTAAAATTTTCGCCGTTCACGCTGCGATAACGAAAAAAGGCAAAAAAAAACCACCTCTACGAGGCGGCTGCACAATGTGCGATTATCGGATAGGAGTGGAGAGAAACCATACTGTACTTTTATTATATGAATCCGTTTACAAAAAGTCAATGCTTTTTTGAAAACGTTTACGAAAAAGTTTTTGAAAATGCCGGTACTCATGAAAAAAGTCTCTTCCCGATGCGCACAGCTCCCTAAAAAGGCGTCCGTGTCATCGAGTAAGAGACTTCGCAGGTATGTGAGAAAAGCATGATTTATACGTGGATGGAAAATTGCTCGCTGAGCAGGGCCGACGCTCTGTCGGCGGTCTCCTGGTCACGGAAAGACAGACGAAGCACGCCCGGTACGTCGAGACGGCTTTCGATAATCTGCAGGTTGCTCAGATTGAGCCGGTGTTTACCGAGCAGCGTGGCAATTTGCCCGATCATACCCGGATGATCGGGAATATCCGCATAAATGTCATACAGCGGGGTGAGCATTCCTTTGCGGCGGTCGGGAACCTGCTTGCGGAATGTTCCCGCTACTTCGAACTGCTGCTGGATGCCTTCTCCGTCTTCCTTCTCAAGCAGCTCGCGGAATACTGAGATCTGCCGGTCCCAGTCGTCCAGAAGCTTCAGCAGGACCGTACGGTTGTTGATAAGGATATCCCGCCATATAAACGGGTCGCTGGAAGCGATGCGCGTAATATCGCGGAAACCGCCGGCCGCCAGATTTTTGTAGAGCTCATTCGTATCGTTGTACGTCCGGATCTGGTTAACGAGCGCGACTGCAATCATGTGCGGCAGGTGGGAGATGGCTCCCACGATATCGTCGTGTTCGCGTGCGTCCACTCGGATAATCTGGGCTTGCGTATACGCAAGAAGTATGGCCAGACGCTCGACTTCAGCAACCGGCGTGTCAGTTCCCGGTGTCAGAACGTAGAATGCATTCTCGAACAAATGCGAAGAGGCAGCTTCCATGCCGGAACGCTCTGAACCGGCCATCGGATGACCGCCGATGAAATAAGCGTCCGTGAAGCCCAGTTTCTCCGCACACTGTACGACGGACAGCTTCGTGCTGCCCACATCCGTTATAATGCAGCCTTTTTTTAAGGAAAACTGCTTTAACCGTTCGAGATACGATTCCAGCGCCCCGACGGGCACGCACAGAAAAATGATATCGGCGGCTTCGGCCGCCGCCTGCATCGAGGTCGTTCCTTCGTCCACGATGCGTCTTTTCACCATATTTTCCACCGACGTAGGGTTATTGGAGTGCCCAATTACCGTAATGTCCGGTTTGCCTTTGAAGCACAGAGCGAGGGAGCCGCCAATCAGCCCGACGCCGAAAATTGAGATTGTAGTCATGTTTAATAACCTTTTCCTATACGTATTATGATTCTTGGACAGCTCCCTGAAGCACGAGCTCAAGCGCACGAACGAATGCTTCGTTCTGCTCTCTGCTGCCCACCGTTACTCTCAGCATGGTCGGGAAATCAAGTTTCTCCCCGCTGCGGACGATGATGCCGTGACGAAGAAGCTCGTCAAATACCGGACCGGAAGGACGGCCGATGTCCACCAGAATAAAGTTGCCGTGCGCCGGATACGAGGAAAGCTCCAGTCTCCGGAACTCGCCGAGCAGATACTCTATGCCTTCCCGGTTGCGCCTGCGGCACTTATCCACAAAATCCTGGTCGCGGATAGCGGCAGCCGCGGCAGCTTGAGCCAGGCGGGTCGTGTTAAACGGCTCCCGTACCTGATTGATCGTACGGATCACATCCGGGTGCCCGATGCCGTAACCGATCCGCAGCGAAGCGAGCCCGTAAATTTTGGAGAACGTACGGAGGATCACGATATTCGGATAAGTGTTCAGCAGTTCCAGACTGTCCGGATATCCCTCATCGGTCGTATATTCATAGTAGGCCTCGTCGAGAGCCACCATAATATCGGAAGGCACTTTGGCCATAAAGGCTTCCAGTTCCTCCCTCGTCACGATCGTTCCGGTCGGATTGTTAGGGTTGCAGATCCAGATGATTTTCGTACGCTCATTGACACGCCGAAGCATTTCATCCAGATCGTGTTTTCCTTCTGTTAAAGGAACCTCGACCGAAACCGCGCCTTCGATTTCCGCATTGTGTTTGTATTGGGGAAACGTATGGGTCGCCATGATCGTCTCGTCACCGGGAACGAGATACGCGCGGGCGATCATAAGGATGACATCGTCCGATCCGGCCCCGAAAATAAGCTGGTCCGCACCAACGCCATAGTGATCGGCAACCGCCCGGGTCACCTCCGCTCCGGCTCCGTCCGGATATAGCGTCAAGTTGTCGAGGTCGGCAACAATCGCTTCCTTCGCTTTAGGCGAAAATCCGAACGGATTTTCGTTGGAAGCCAGCTTGATCACGTGAGTCAAGCCAAGCTCCCTTTTCACTTCGTCGATCGGTTTGCCCGGCTGGTAAACCGGCAGTTTCTTTACCTGTTGTTTGGGTCGCATATCTGTCACCTCAGCCTGTCTCTATCTGCATTTAACGTGCTTTACTCGTTAGCTTTGCGTCTGAAACGACGCGCCTTTCAAGTCTCTCACAAATTCACCGATTTGCCCCAGCGCCTCTTGTTTAGTGCTTGGGTCCAGAAGGCGGTGCTCCTGCTCTCCGATGCGACGGACAATGGCGCTGCCCACAACGACCGCGTCGCACGTTTTCTCGAAACGCTCCACTTGCTCGCGGTTCGAAATGCCGAAACCGATAGCGATCGGCAAATCCGTAGCCGCTTTTACCGAAGCCAGGAAATCGTCAATGCCGGCATGAAACTCGGAGCGTACACCGGTCACTCCCATGGAGGATACGCAGTAAACGAAGCCCGAAGCCCGGCTGACGATTTTCTGCACACGCTCTTTGGAGGTCGGTGCAATCAGCGGAATCAGGTGAATGCCGTGCCGTTCCGCCAGTTGCTTGGCTTCAGCGTCTTCCTCCATCGGCAGATCCGGAATAATAACACCGCTGATGTCACTTTCCTTCATGAGTTCAAAAACGCGCTCCAGCCCGATGCGGAGAAGCGGGTTGTAGTAAGTAAACAAGATCATGGGCAGCTCGGAGCCCTCGCTGCGCGCCTGTTTGGCGATTTCGATGACTTTCAGCACGGTAATCCCGCTTTTAAGGGCACGTCCGGAAGACTCCTGAATAACAGGGCCGTCCGCGAGCGGGTCCGAATACGGAACGCCGAGCTCCAATAAATCCGCACCGGATTTCTCCAGTTCACGGATAATATCCAAGGTAACGTCCGCTGTAGGATCTCCTACCGTTATAAAAGGAACCAAGGCGTTCTTGCCGGCGGACTTCAGCTCCGCAAATTTACGGTCAATTCGATTCATGATCAGCACCTCCGAGATAGCCCATGATAGCTTCCACGTCTTTATCTCCCCGTCCCGACAAACAAATGACAAGAAGCTCGTCAGAGGACATAGTCGGAGCCGTTTTTATCGCCTGTGCGACCGCATGCGCGCTTTCCAGAGCCGGAATAATGCCTTCCGTCTTGCAGAGGAGACTGCAGAGCTTCAAGTGCCTCCGCGTCGGTAATCGGCACATACTCGGCCCGTTTCAAGTCTTTCAGGTAAGCGTGCTCGGGACCCACGCCGGGATAATCGAGGCCGGCCGAAATGGAATGGGCCGGAATCACTTGACCGAACTCGTCCTGAAGCACGTAACTGAGGGAGCCCTGGAACACGCCCGGGCTTCCTTTCGCCATCGTGGCCGCATGCTCTTCGGTATCCACGCCGCGTCCGGCCGCTTCCGTAGCGATCAGACGCACGCTTTCATCGCCGACGAACGGATAGAACATCCCCATCGCATTGCTGCCTCCGCCGACACAAGCAATAACCGTATCCGGCAGTCTTCCTTCGAGCTCCAAAATCTGCGAGCGCGTCTCGTCTCCGATCACACGCTGGAAATCGCGGACGATCATCGGATACGGATGCGGACCGGTTACGGAGCCGAGGATATAATACGTATCGTGAACGTTGCTGACCCAGTAGCGGAGCGTTTCATTGCAAGCGTCCTTAAGCGTTCGGGTGCCGGACAGGACCGGAACGACTTCCGTTCCGAGCAGACGCATGCGGAAAACGTTCAACTGCTGGCGTTTCATATCTTCTTCGCCCATGAACACCTTGCATTCCAGGCCAAGCAGGGCCGCAACGGTAGCCGTGGCGACGCCGTGCTGTCCCGCCCCGGTTTCGGCGATCACTTTCTTCTTGCCCATCCGTTTGGCCAGAAGCGCCTGGCCGATCGTGTTGTTGATTTTGTGAGCGCCCGTATGGTTAAGATCTTCACGCTTCAAATAAATTTTAGCGCCGCCAAGCTTTTCGGTCAGCCTTTGCGCATGGTAAAGCCGTGTCGGTCTGCCGGAATAATCGTGCAGCAGAGTTTCGACCTCTTTAACAAATTCGGGATCATTCGAGTATTGACGGTAAGCTTCTTCCAGTTCGATCAATGCGTTCATTAAAGTTTCAGGTACATATTTACCCCCGAAACGTCCGAATCTTCCATGTTCATCTGGTACTGCTGCCATTATCCTGTCACCCTTTCCACAAAAGCTGCAATCTTGGCGATATCTTTAACACCTTCCGTCTCGACTCCGCTCGAAACGTCAACTCCGTCGATTTCATATCGTTCGATGAGACCGCCGACATTGTCGGGGTTCAAACCGCCCGCTACTATGAGGGGAATGCCCGCTGACTGTGCCCACTTACGGGCGGCGGGTATGCACTCCCACGAGAAGGTGCGTCCCGATCCTCCGCCGTAGACGGGATCGAACGTATCGATCAACACGGCATCCACCGCATCGCGATAAGGGTCCAGCCGCTGAATCCAGCCGTCAACCCCGTACTTTATATCCGAAAAAGAGCTCTCGTTTACAAGAGGCTCTTCGCTTTTAATTGAGGATACTTTCCAAAGCTCTACACCGAATTGTTCCTTGATGCTTCTGCAGGTATCAGGCGATTCTTCCCCGTGAAACTGGATAATATCCAGTTTGGCGACGGACAGAACTTCCGCCAGCTCATCGCGGGTGGGATTGACGAACACCCCGACCGTCTTCGGAACATGGTGGCCCTGCAGGGCACGTTCATGCAGATACGCAATCATCTCGGAAGCTTGTTCCGGTGTGATTCGTCTTCTGCTGGGTGCAAAAACAAACCCGATCTGGCTAATCGGGAATTGTACGATTGATTTTAACACTTCAACGCTTTGAAGTCCACAAATTTTTACGCCCGGCCTGTTGGAAAACGACCCCATTCTCTTCACTCCCCGGCAGTCAAAAAGCTTGTTTTTGCCGCCATTACTCCACTAGCTGACGATGACACTGTCTCCAAAATCCGCCTTTATTCGTTAAACATTCGCGGTATTGCTGCGCTCGCCCATCAAGTCATAAACGGCTTGGCCGACATCCGGCTGCCTCATAAAATGCTCCCCGATCAGAACGGCTCCCGCTCCGGCTTTGCGGACGAAATCCAGATCGCTCCGTGATGAAATTCCGCTTTCGCTGACGAGAATCCGGTCATCCGGCACGATGGCCGCGAGTTCTTCCGTCGTCTTGATATCGGTCACGAATGTTTTCAGGTTCCGGTTGTTAATGCCGACCAGAGTCGCGTCCTGTTCCAGGACCGTCTCCAGCTCCCCGGCGGTCATGAACCTCCACGAGAACGTCCAGCCCCACATCCTGCGCAAGCTGTTTAAGCTCCTTCAGCTCGGAAGGCTTCAGGATCGCGGCAATGAGCAGAACCGCATCCGCGCCGATAACTCTCGCTTCCAGAACCTGCAGCGGATCGATGGTAAAATCTTTGCGAAGCAGCGGCACGTTTACCGCTTCGCGGACGGCGCTCAAGTATTCATTGGCGCCTTGGAAGTAATCGGTATCCGTAAGCACCGAAATGCAGTCCGCTCCGGCTTCGGCGTAGGCCGAAGCAAGCTTGACGGGATCGAAATCGGCACGGATAAGTCCTTTGGAAGGCGAAGCTTTCTTCACTTCCGCAATAAGTCCCGTCGGACGCTTTCTTCCGTCACGCAAGGCGTTTTCGAACCCCCTGCATGCCTGAAGGGCGGAAATGCGGCGCTCCAGCTCCGAGGAGCTTACCCGCCCGCGAAGCTCTTCAACTTCCCTGCGCTTGGTCGTTACGATTTTCTCAAGAAACATAGCTCAGATCTCCTGTATAGTGGGCTAATTGCTGTAATTTCTCCATGGCTTTGCCGCTGTCGATGACATCGGCCGCCACCTTGACGCCTTCCTGCAGCGTACCGGCAATTCCGGTTACGTAGAAGCAGGCGCCCGCATTGGCAAGCACGATTTCGCGGTGCGCGCCTTTGACTCCGGTGAAAATCGTGCGGATGATCTCCGCATTCTCCGCCGCGTTCCCTCCCTGGATTTCTTGCAGGGAGTACGTTTGCAATCCGAGATCATCCGGCGTGACGGAGTATGTGTTCACCGTTCCGTTTTTCAGCTCCGTCACCTGGGTAGGCGCGGAGATGCTGATTTCATCCAACCCGTCATGGCTCGATACCACGACGGCCCGCTTAAGGCCGAGCGCTCCCAGCACTTCGGCCACGAGCTCCGTCTTGCCGCGCTCGAACACTCCGAGCACCTGGCGGTCGGCGCCGGCCGGGTTGGTCAGCGGGCCCAGCAGGTTAAATACCGTCCGGACACCCAGCTCACGGCGGGGACCCGCAGCGTGCTTCATCGACTGGTGAAACCGCTGGGCGTACATGAAGCAGATGCCGATCTGATCGAGACACTGCGCCGCCTGATTGCCGTCGAGCTCGATGTTAACTCCCAGCGCTTCCAGCACGTCCGCGCTGCCGCTGCTGCTGGACATCGCGCGGTTGCCGTGCTTGGCGACCCGGATGCCGCCGGCTGCCGCCACGATGGCGGAGGCGGTCGAAATGTTAAACGTGCCGGCCCCGTCTCCCCCGGTTCCGCAGGTATCCAGCAAATTGTCCTGGATAGTCTGCACCGAGGTCGCTTTAAGCCTCATCGCTTCGGCAAAGCCCGTCACCTCTTCGATGGTTTCCCCCTTGATTCTCATGGCCGTCATCACACTGCCGATTTGAGCGGGCGTTGCCTCCCCGTCCATAACCGACAGCATGACCTCCCTCGCTTCATCGCGGGACAAGTTCCCGCCTCCAATGAGTGTCGAAATCGCCCGCTGAATGGTACCATTCGCCGCCATTTGACCGTCCTCCTTCTTCGAAATGGATTTTAACCTGCCGTTCAATCTTGTGCCCGTTCCGCCGCTTGGTCCGTCTCAGGGCGGGCTATGCCTTTCCTTCCCGCTTAAAAGGCCGGGACGTGGACATAGTAGTCGAGGTTCGGATTATCCGCCGCCCGCTTGAACATCGCTTCCGCGGTGCGGATCGCCGTCATCATGCCCCGGGCCTTGTTCACCGTCTCTTCGTATTCCTTCTCCGGATCGGAATCGTAGACGACTCCCGCTCCCGCCTGAATGTACGCCTTGCCGTTTTTGAAAACGATCGTCCGGATCGTAATGGCCGAATCCATATTCCCCGAGAAGCCAAGATAGCCGATCGCTCCGGCGTATGTGCCTCTTCTCTCGTTCTCCAGCTCGGCAATGATCTCCATCGCTCTCAGCTTCGGTGCTCCCGATACCGTCCCGGCCGGGAGGCAGGATATGAAGGCATCGAAGAAGTCCTTCTCTTTGTTCATCGTCCCCGATACGTTCGAGACGATATGCATCACGTGCGAGTAGCGCTCGATCTGCATAAAGCTGTCGCAGGCGACCGTGCCGTACTCGGCAACCCGGCCCACATCGTTGCGTACAAGATCCACCAGCATCAGATGCTCCGCGCGTTCTTTCTGATCCGCAAGCAGGTCCTGCTCAAGCTCAAGGTCTTGTTCGGGGGATTTGCCTCTCGGGCGCGTGCCCGCAATCGCCCGGGTATCCACTCTCTCGTCTTCCACGCGCACCAGCATTTCGGGAGAGGTTCCTACTATGACTTCGTCGTCCATTTTCAAATAGTACATGTAAGGAGAAGGATTCAATGTCCGGAGTACCCGGTACACCTGCAGCGGAGAGACATCCGTATCCGTCTCGAAACGCTGGGAAAGCACAACCTGAAAAATATCTCCGGCTTTTATATATTCCTGGGCCGCCTTCACGTTGGAAATGTATTTCTCTTTGCTCAAATTGGAACGGAAGCCGTCCAGATCCGTCGGCGTTTCCACTTCGCTGTGCGTCATCATGCCGGTCGGAAGCGGCTTCTTGAGCTTTTGTATCGTCGCGTCCAGCTTTAGACAGGTTTGCCGGTAAGCTTCCGCTATCGTTTCCTCGCTGGCCCCATCGGGAATGTGGACATTCGCGATCACGTTCATCTGCTGTTTAAAGTGATCGAAAGCGATGACCTGATCGCAAAACATAAACTGGATATCGTCCATCTGAATATCATCGACGCGGTGTTTGGGAAGATTCTCATAGTATTGGAGAAGGTCATATCCGAAAAATCCGACCGCTCCGCCCGTGAATCTGGGCAGTCCCTCAATCGACGGGCTCCGGAATAACGCAAGCTGGCTTTTCAAAGCCCCAAGCGGTTTTTCTTCCGTCGTGATTGTTCTTCCCTGCGTCTCCAGATGAGTCTTGCCGTCGCGTGCCCGGATAATGAGAAACGGGTCTGTGCCGATGAACGAATACCGGGCCCATTTAATGCCGCCCTCTACGCTTTCAAGCAGGAATGCGCGTTTCTCGTCGGCAACATGCTGAAATACTCGGATCGGTGTCTCCGTATCCGCCAGCAGGCAGCGTACAATCGGTATCAGATTGTATTCTTTTCCCAGGCGGATCACTTCTTGAAGCTCGGTATTCATTCTTGTTTTCCCCTTTCTACGGGCAGCATTTGTAAAAATAAAAAAACCTCTACGCATCCGTAGAGGTTTGGTTGAGTTCATTTGATTGGTAAGAGTGCAGAACATTCAAGGCGCATCGTCACTATAGCCAATGGGTTCGGTAAAAAAACCGGCTATAAGCCTAAAGTTCCGCTCCGTAGAATAAAACTACAGAACCCCTCTGATTTACGTAAGGGATGGAACGGCTGTTATCGTCCTTTCGCAACTCATGCGAAATGCTAACGATCGATATGCGCTGTCTTCGCTCAACTCTACTCTTCTCAACTGATCTCGTCTAAGCTCTACTCATCTATAATGACTATACTACCCCGGTTAGGGATTTGTCAATTTCACAATGTCCGGACGCAGCACCTGCGCGCCTTTTAAATAAATGTGCTTCATTTCATCCTGGCGTTTAGGCGTATTAGCCAGCACCATAAGCCGGATACATTTCGGAAGACTGTTGTCCACATCGATTTCGATGGAGCACATAAGCGGTACGAGATCCCAGCCCGGCATCTGGCGAATGGCTCTTGCGGGGAACGTTGCGGTAAGTTCCTTGGTAACCGTAATAAACACCGAGGAAATTTCATCGGGCTTAACGTCGTTCTCCTGGACAATCTTCTCCAAAAGCTCCAGCGTAGCCGCCAGAATCTGTCCTTCTTCGTTGTTTTCCACGGTTGTTGCGCCGCGGATTCCTCTAACGAACATGATTATGCCTCCCGCTTTAGTTGTTCCACGACTTCTTCCACCCATTCCCGGCGGACATCGCTGCGGATTTCCACCTGCCCGACAGCCGTAGGAATAATGAACGTCATGGTGCCTTCCTTGAACTTCTTGTCGTGCATCAGTGCGCTCATAATACGGGCCGTGTCATACTGTTCCGGCAGACGGACAGGCAAGCCGAAGCTTTCCAGGATGCGTTTGGTCACCGTGTAGATGTCTTCGGAGTAACCGAGCTTCATGGCAAGCCGTGCCGAACCGACCATCCCGATAGAGATGGCTTCGCCGTGCAGGAGTTCGTTATAGCCCGCGACCGCCTCCAGAGCGTGGCCGATCGTGTGGCCGAGGTTCAAGATCGCCCGGAGGCCGTTCTCGCGCTCGTCCTGCGACACGACCAGAGCTTTAACTTTGCAGCCCTGATAGAGGCCGTACTGCAGAGCTTCCGGGTCCAGGGACAGCAGTTTCTCCCGGTTGTTTTCCAGCCACGTCACAAAGCCCGCGTCCCAGATCAGGCCGTGCTTGATCATTTCCGAGAATCCCGCGGAAATATCCCGCCGCGGAAGGGTTTGTAAAGTCGTGACGTCGTACAACACCATCTCCGGCTGATGAAAAGCCCCTATGATGTTCTTCGCCAAAGGATGATTGACCGCAACTTTGCCCCCGACACTGCTGTCATGAGCCAGAATAGTGGTTGGCATTTGGACAAAGGCGATGCCCCTCATAAAGCTTGCCGCGGCGAAACCGGCGAGGTCTCCGACGACACCTCCGCCCAGAGCGACAATAGTGGACTTGCGGTCCAGCCCGGCTTCAAGAGCGGCAGTAACGATTTTCTCCAGCATCTGCAGAGATTTCGAGCCCTCACCCGGAGGTACGATAAAAGAAGAAGCCTTATATCCGCCGGCTGTCAGGCTGTCCATGACGGGCTGAAGATGATAGCGCGCGACCGACTCATCCGTCACGACCAGCAGCGGAGCGCGCTTGCTGATGGCATGTTTATCGAAATACGCGGCGCAGTCCTTAAGCAGCCCTTCTCCCAAGTAGATCGGATACGAGCGCTCGCCGAGATCAACTTTCAGCTCCATCATCTTAGTAGGTCTCCACTTGCTTCAAATAATTCTCGTAGTTGCGGCGGATCTCTTCAAGAGAATCACCGCCGAATTTCTCCATGAACGCCTGCGCGACTTCCCAGGCCACCACGTTCTCCATGATGACACCGGCGGCCGGCACGGCACAGGTATCGGAGCGTTCCACTTGAGCCGTGAAAGCTTCTTTCGTATCGATATCAACGCTTTGCAGCGGTTTGTATAGAGTGGAGATCGGCTTCATGACGCCTCTTACGACAATCGGTTCGCCCGTCGTCATTCCGCCTTCGAAACCGCCAGCACGGTTGCTCGCCCGGCGGAAGCCCTTCTCGGGATCATACTGAATCTCGTCATGTACGCTGGAGCCGCGCAGCTTGGCCGCTTCGAATCCGATTCCGATTTCGCAGCCTTTGAACGCCTGGATAGACAGAACCGCCTGAGCGATCCGGCCGTCCAGCTTGCGGTCCCACTGCACGTGGCTGCCCAGTCCGACCGGAGCGCCTTCCACGATGACTTCCACGATGCCGCCAAGCGTATCTCCGTCGGCCTTCGCCGCGTCGATAGCCGCGATCATCGCCGCTTCCGCTTCGGGATCCGTCACCCGCACGGGAGACTGCTCCGTAATCGCGATGAGCTCGTCGATCGGCAGCTTGCGGAGATTTCGCCTCCACTTCGCCGATGCGAACCACGTGGCTCGCCAGCTTGATGCCGAACGCTTCCAGCAGCTGTCTCGCGACGGCGCCGCAAGCGACGCGCATCGTCGTCTCTCTGGCGCTGGAGCGCTCCAGGATGTTGCGGAGGTCGCGCTGGTTGTATTTCAAACCGCCGTTGAGATCCGCATGCCCCGGACGCGGCCGGTTAACCCGGCGCTTTCCTTCGTCCGTATCCGGCTGCTCTTCTATATTCATAATGGAAGTCCAGTGCTTCCAGTCGTTATTCTCGACCACCAGGGCTATCGGCGCACCCGTCGTTCTGCCGTGGCGCACACCGCCGACAATGCTTGCGGTATCTTTCTCGATCTGCATCCGGCGTCCGCGTCCGTGGCCTTTCTGCCTTCTATGTAATTGGAAATTCATCGCTTCAAAATCAATCGTCACATTACTCGGAAATCCTTCAATGATCGCAGTCAGCTGCGGACCATGCGTTTCCCCCGCCGTTAAGTATCTCACTACTCTTGCTCCCTTCTAATCCGTACAACTACGGTACCGACAAACACTTTAGCGCTTTCAAGTGCCTAAGTTTTTCTATCATTATAGTATACCCCTATGCGTTTGACAACCGCGCGCACAAAAAACACGCCCTGCGTACCCGTGGCACCAAAGCGTGTTTTATCCGGTTTCCGCCGCACCCCGATTTCCGATCGTCAGCCTCCGGCGGATTGCTTCTGCCAGGGGCCGGACGGATCGGCCATCTTTGGGTCGTTCATCATCCCGAGAATCTGCACGGAATCTATGCCTAGAATCTGCGCGCACTCCTGCATGGTGATAAAGCCCCGGCGATAAGCGGAAATAACTTTACGTTTATCCATTTGAGTCCTCCTTGAAAGACAGTACTCCAAGTATCGGTTTCAAAAGGAAAAGTTATACATCCTACCCCTTTTTCCGGTAAAAAAAGGTATCCGCTGGTTCGAGGTCGTACTGGGCCGGAGAAAAGATCTGCTCGGTGGAGCCGACGAACAAAATGCCGCCCGGTTTTAACGCTTTTGAAAACTTCTGATACAGCCGGTGCTTCGCTTCTTCCGTAAAATAAATGATCACGTTGCGGCACACAATTAGGTCGAAGCCGCTGTCGAATCGGTCCTCCAGCAAATTCTGCTTCTGGAATTTCACCGCTTTTTTGAGTTCGTCAGAAACGTGAAAACCGAGCTGTTCCTGTTTGAAATACGTTTTCACATAGTGGGGCGGAACGTCTTTAAGCGATCTTTCCACATAAATGCCGCGCCGCGCCTTTTCCAGCGCTCCTTCGTCAATGTCGGTCGCAAGAATGGAGGCGTCGCGCAAAGCGCCCATATGGGACAAAATCATCGCCAGCGTATACGGCTCCTCGCCTGTCGAGCAGGCCGCGCTCCAGACCTTGAGATTCCGGCTTGCGGTTCTGAGCTCCGGCAAAAATTTCTGCTCCATCACTTCCCAGCGGTTCGGGTTGCGCCAAAATTCGGAGACGTTGATGGTCATCCGGTCCAGAAATTCGTAAAACAATTCTTTATCCTTCGACATGGCCTCGAAATAGGCCGAGAAGGTGTTGTAGCCTTTTTTGATCCGCAGCGTAGTAAGGCGCCTTTTCATCTGGGCCTCTTTGTATAATGCGAGATCTATCGATGTGAACTCTTTGATTTTGCGGATAAATAACGGAAAATCGTCGTTTTCCAAGTTGTATCCCACCTCTGATGTATTTGTCCAGGTGTTGATATTCCCTGTCACGGGCAAATTCTCCTGCAAAAAAGAAAAAGATATAGGCAAAAATGCCCATATCTTTTTCCCTAGGTTGTGTCCGATTTACAGCCAGCGGGATACGTCGCGCTTGTAATCCAAAATTTCTTCCGGTTTGAAGAAATGGTTGATCTCACGCTCCGCGCTCTCCGGTGAATCCGAGCCGTGAATCAGGTTTAATCTCGTATGTAAGGCGAAGTCGCCGCGGATCGTTCCGGGAGCCGCTTCCAGCACGTTCGTTTTACCGTTCAAAATGCGGGAAAGCGCAATTACCTGCTCGCCCTGCCATACCATGGCAAATACGGGACCGGAAGTAATAAACTCAACGAGCGGTTCGAAGAAGTCTTTGCCTTTATGTTCGGCATAATGTTCTTCCGCCTGCTCTCTTGTCATCAGCATCAGTTTAGCGGCTACCAGCTGGAAGCCTTTCTGCTCCAGTCTCTTGACGATCTCTCCGATCAGTCCGCGCTGGACGCCGTCCGGTTTTACCATTAGAAAAGTTTTTTCCATGTAATCTGCCTCCAATTGGTAGAAAAGTAATCTCTCTTACTGTACCACCGTTTCAGCAGCACGTACAATGAACAATTGCACACATTCGTGAAACCGGAAAACCGCCGGGCCGATATAAGGTAAATTAGTGCGTCCGATTGCCGATAAAATGGGCGACCTGAATGAGATCCTGCTTGGCCCGGATATTCGGAAGCGTATCCAGAGCCGCAATGGCTTTTGCGATATAGCGGTCGGCAAGAGCGCTGGATTTCTCGATCCCTCCGCTGCCGCGGATCATGTCCAGGACGCGGCTGACGTCCGTCTGCCCGTCCGCTTTCTGGATGCGGTCGATCTCGCTCAGAATCGGAACCCGCAGCTTCTCCTCCTGCAGGGCGAAAATGACGGGCAGTGTAATATTGCCCTGTTTGATATCGCTTCCCGGAGGTTTGCCGATCTCCTTCTCGGTGCCGCACAGATCCAGGATATCGTCCCGGATCTGGAAAGCGAGCCCGACGTTGTAGCCGAATGCATACAGCCGGTTGGATACGTATTCGTCGGCTCCCGCCACCATAGCTCCGAGCTGGCAGGAAATCGCGATAAGCAGAGCCGTCTTCCGTTTGATGCGGAGAAGATAATCGCGAAGCGTCTGCTCCGTGTGGAAGAAGAAACGAATCTGCTCCATTTCGCCGATGGACATTTCAACCAGCGCTTTCGACAGGATCATATGGACACGCGGATCTTCCAGCCTGGCCGCAATCTCAAGCCCCTTGGCAAAAATAAAATCCCCGGTATACATCGCAATCCGGTTGTCCCATCTGGACTTTACGGTATCCTGGCCGCGCCGGGTGTCCGCATCGTCGATCACATCGTCGTGGACGAGCGAAGCCGAGTGGAAAAGCTCCAGCGGCACCGCTATCATTTTCAGCCGTTCAATATCATAGGTTCCGAATTCACCGCCCAGCAGGACAAGAACAGGCCGGATTCTTTTGCCCCCGGCCTTTAGCAGATGCATGGACGTTTCCGTCAATAATGCGTGGTCGGTCTGCAGGTTAGCTTCCAGTTCCCGCTCGATGGCGCCCACGTCTTTTTTCTTGCGCACGTATATGTTAAGAATTTTCATTCCGTCACCCGCACCCTCGTATTATCGGACCAGATCTGGATGGAGACCTCTTCCGGTAAAAAACCAAGCTCCCAAGCATAGCGGTAATACAGTTCCAGACCGCTCCACTGCTCGGGACCGAATTCGTAGCAAAGATTTCTGAAATAATGTTCCCAGTAAGATTCCGAACCGCCGATTTTGAGGACGGCTTCATTAATAACGCCCGTAAGGTCCTCCAGCGACTTGCGTTTGCTTTCCACAAAACCGTCAAAGATGTTTTTAACCAGCTCCGGAGATCGTTCGATGGTATCTTTACGGACGGCCCATACGGCAAATGACATCCAATGGCCGGTCCATTCCTTCCATTCTTGCCCCAGGTCGGTTACCATATACCCGCTGTCCTGCCAGCCGGCTTTGATGGCATGATCGCCGATCAGAAGCGCCGCGTCGTTGTCTTTCATCATGTCTTCCAGCACGGGAGGAGCATAACTGTAAGTCGGATTGCCGCCGTATTTTTTGTTCATGATGATTTTCAGCAGGTTCGTCGTCGTAGCGGACGTGGTCGGAAGCGCAAATTTTCCGTTTTTCAGCTGCTCCAGCGGTTTTTTATGAAATAGCAGCAGTGAATTCACATAGCCGTAAGCGCTGACCGACAAATCGGGAAACAGAACGTAATCCCGGAAGTTTTCTCCGTAAGAAAACGAAGAAATCGCGCTCATATCGATCTCTCCGGCAGCCAGAGCCCGGTTCAAACCGGTTGGAACCTGACTTACGAATTCAACTGAATTTGCCAGCTTCTGCACCGGAAAATGGTAAAACACAGGCCAAGCGTTCGTAAATTCAATTCTCCCGATGCGCAGTTTCTTCTCTGTTGTCGTCATTGCCTTCTCCCCATCTTCTGAACAATTCATGATCCAGATCCATGTTGTCTAGTACCTTCCCCACGAGAAAGGCCACGATGTCTTCCAATGTCTCCGGCTTCTGATAGAAGGCCGGCATGGCCGGAATCAGTTTCACGCCCATTTTGGCAAGGACGAGCATGTTCTCCAAGTGAATGGCATGCAGAGGCGTCTCCCTGGGAACCAGAATGAGCCTGCGTCCCTCTTTCAGCATTACGTCTGCGGCACGCTCCAGAAGATTGTCCGAGGCTCCGCGGGAAATTCCCGCCAAGGTCCCCATCGAACACGGCATAACGACCATGCCCTCTGTCCGGAACGAACCGCTAGCTATGCCGGCTCCGATATCTTGAAGCGGATAATACTCATACGTACCCGGCAAACCGCCGAAGTGAGTTTCCAGTGTTTCTTTTCGCTTGGTAACCACCCAATCCAGTTCCTCATGAAGCACCCGCCAGCCGGCATCCGTAATGACCAGATGGACGGGAACGCCTCTTTTCAGAAGTTCCTTAATGAGCGTCACCCCGTAAATCGCGCCGCTTGCCCCCGTAATTCCGACGACCCAGCCGCGCTTCTTCATCGGAACGTCTCCACCAGTACATCCACCAGCGTGAAGACGAATACAACCGTACTGAGTATCCCGTTCATGGTGAAAAATGCCGTATTCAGCTTAGACAAATCCGTCGGTGAAACAAGACGGTGTTCGTAAAACAAAATGATGTACGCGATAATGATGCCGACAAGGTACCACCAACTGAGGTTCGTCATAAAGAAGAGCGAGATAAGACCTACGGCGGTCAGCGTATGAAGAACGCGCGCCGTAATCAGTGCCGTCGGAATACCGAAGCGGCTCGGATAGGAATGCAAACCTTCTTCCCGGTCAAACTCCACGTCCTGACAGGCGTAAAGCAGATCGAAGCCGGCACTCCACATCGCTACGGTGATGAACAGGATAAGCGCGGCCGGCGTGATTCCTCCGGTAATCGCCACCCATCCGCCGAGCGGGGCGAGGCCAAGGGTAATGCCGAGAACAAAATGACACGCCCACGTAAACCGTTTGGTGTACGAATAAAAGACAAGAAAAAAGACCGCAACCGGTAGCAGGTAAACGGACAGCATGTTCAAGTGGTAAGCTGACCAGAAAAGCAGCAGGAATGAAAGAATAATAAATACCGTCACTTCAGCGACTGAAATCAGGCCCGCCGGGATCGCCCGGTTTGCCGTCCGCGGGTTTTTCTTGTCGTACTTCTTGTCGATGACCCGGTTCAGGGACATCGCGGCCGTGCGGGCGCCGATCATCGCAAGCGTGATCCACATAATCTGCGTCCACGTCGGCAGGTCCCCCGTTTCCACAACGGCTCCAAGAATAGAGCCCATATAAGCGAAAGGAAGAGCGAAAAGGGAATGCTCGAATTTGATCATTTCCAGGAAAATTTTTGTTTTATGAATGAGTTGTCGCATCTGTCTTACTCTCCTGACTCGAATTCCCTTTGACGCCTATGTGAAGCGCCGCAATTCCTCCGGTCAGCGGGTAAGCTTCGACTTCGTGAAGCCCCGTTCCGCGAAAAATTTCGGCAAGCTGTTTATAGTCAGGGAAACTGATTAGCGATTCCGGAAGCCATCTGTACTGCTCGTAAGACTTGGCAATCAATTTGCCGAGCACCGGAAGCACTTTCTGAAAATAAAAATAATACAAAGCTTTAAAAGGCCGCCAAGTCGGCTTGGACAGCTCAAGAGAAACGACGAGTCCGCCCGGTTTTACGACGCGCTGCATTTCACGCAGCACCTGCTCCACGTCCGGCACGTTCCGGAGCGCGAACCCGATGGTGGCATAATCGAAAGTGTTATCGTCGAAAGGGAGGCTCATGGCATTGCCGTGCACGAGGCGGATCCGGTTGTCCAGCCCTTCTTCACGGATCTTGCCCGCACCGTAATCGAGCATGTTCTGGCTGAAATCCAGCCCGACCATTTGTCCGGTGCCGCTTGCCTTCGCCATGGAGATCGTCCAGTCACAGGTGCCGCAGCAAATATCGATCGCGGTCGAGCCCGGCTTTACGTTCATTTTGGCCATCGTAAATTTCCGCCAGGCCTTGTGCCTGCGGAAGCTTAGGATGCTGTTCATTTTATCGTATTTGGGCGCAATACTTTCAAACACGGAATGAACGAATTGTTCTTTCGTTTTGCCTTGCACGGCTTTCCCCACCTTTATCTCTCTTCCAGTAACCTGGTTTTGGAAATGAAACGAAAAAATGGCTCGCCAATGTGAAACAGTTCACTTGCGAGCTTGTCCGAGTCAAGCTGCTTTACTTTCGCTTCCAGCTGCTGAAGCTGGGCCGCAAGCAGGTTGTACAATTGGGACGGCACGTTGTATTTGTGGATCAAAGCTTTAAGTTTAGCCGGATCCTGCTCCTGAGCTTCGAGCAGCTTGCGCTCTTCCTTGGAGCCGTTCTGGATAATGTGCCAGTAGCCCCAGCTCCCGTGGAAATCCTGAAGAGACTCCGAACGGAAAATTTCCTTGAAAATCACTTCGCAGCGTGTAAACGCTTCGAGAATTTCAGGCCAGGCACGGCGGTTTACTTCTTCCATCAGTCCGCCGAACGACTTGAACAGATGAGACTTGATATCTACGGACTGCCTCACGTAGTCCTCCGCCGTGACTTTAAGATGCTTCATCGTCACGTACAGGTTCGTTTTGAGCCGGTTGAGCTCGCAGATGGCCGTGGACAGCCGTTTGATCAGGTCGATTTGACCCGCCTGCGAAAGCAGGTGGTAAAAACGCGAGCTGAAATAATCGCCGGCCAGCACTTTCAGACTGACGGGATCTGGCGGCTTTCTTCTCTTTCACCTCATTAGAAACCGTTACCTCGTCATGCGTATCGAGTCCCATCTGGACAAGCGAAGTGACGAGCGCAAACAATTCGGACGAAGGGTTAAGCCGGGAATCCCTGCTCAAAAAAGCATACAGAAGCTGCGCCCGGAAGTTCGGGAAATCAGGCAGATCCGTATGCTGGCGGATCATGTCATAATCCGTATATTGTTTAGCGATCTCAGGGATCCGATATGGGTTCATACAAAAGCCTCCGTACGTGTGCCAGTTTCATAGATCGTATCTAAGTAATTATAGCATAACCTTTTGAGCGGCGCACAAGCAATTATTCTGGAAAGTGCTGCTGCCATTTCTTTGTAAAGGTGAGAAGAAATCTGCGCTGAAGCTCGGCAGCTACCTTGTCTTCTCCGTCGGTCCCCTTCAGGGAGGACAGCGCCTTCGCCTCCGTGCGGGCGGCTTCCATCGCCATAACGAGCTGCGGGCCTTTATCGGCCGGCTTCGAGCCGTATTCCACAACCCTGACGAGTACCCGGCTAATGTTGGAAGTGCGGAGCAGGGACGACTGCGCGATCCGCAGCAGATCCCCGTAAACCACTCTCTTCTCCGCCGTTCCCGGCATGAGCAAATCCAGCGAAAGAATGGAATGGGTAAGCTCCACCTTGCGCACGCGAAGCTGAAGCGGCAGACCGTTTACGTAATCGGGCAGGTTGGCCTCCGTCAATTCCGGACCGGAGATGGTTCTCCAAGCGTCGGAGCCTCGACCGCCGTTCTTTCTGTCGAGAAACGGGACGAACGCCAAAGCGAGCACAACGGCCGCCGACAGACCGGCTATCGTCAACAGACGGGCAATTTTGTTCATCGTACAAGGGCACCTCCTGTCTATATCCCATTGTACAATGAAAAAAAGCAGGCTATGCCTGCCGACGCAAATTATTGTTCGGTTTCGATGTTGCCGAACTTCGTCATGATCAGCGCCTTGCCGCGGACTTTCACCGCCGAAGTGTGTTCCGTGAACTGGGCGATCATAACCTCGCCTTTGTCCAGCTTTTCGGTATGATGAAAGCGCGTGTCGTGCCCTCTTGTCAGGCCGATCACATGTACGCCGTTTTCCTTCGCCTTAATGATAAAATAATCTCCCTGTGTCTGATCCATAAATCGGTACCCCCTTCTATCCGTACTGCTTGTCCGTCGTATATGGCTTACAATTTATCATGCTTTAAAAAGAAGCCGCCTGTCAACCCTTATTCCGTGCCGGACCGCTTCGGTTTAAGGCGGATGATTTTGTCGTCGTCTCCCGCCGGTTTCCCCCGTCCGTCCCGGTTGCTCGTCAGCAGGTACAGAGAGCCGTCGGGGCCTTCCGTAACCGAGCGGAGCCGTCCGAAGCTGCCGTCGAAAGCGGCCTCCGCCTTGGTCAGCTTGTAGCCGGGCACGGAAGACGCCGCTCCGGAAGCCGTTGCGCGTTCCGGCTCGAGCGTGAACAGCAGCAGCTTCGTTCCTCTCAGCCCCGCGACGGCGAGCCGCCCCTGCCAGGGCCCCTGGCGGATGAACGTCATTCCCGAAGGAGCCCACGTGTCTCTGCCGCTGTGAAGAAGCGGCGGGATCAGCGGGCCGGCCGCCCCGGGCAAGCCCGTTTCGTCCCCTTCGATCAGAGGCCAGCCGTAATTGCCTCCGGGAACGATGACGTTCAGCTCGTCATGAGCCGATTGTCCGTGTTCGGAGCTCAGCAGCGCACCGTTTCGCGGGTCCCATGCCAGGCCCTGTGCGTTGCGGTGGCCCCAGGAGTATACGGGCGAGCCTTGGAACGGATTGTCTTCCGGAACCGAACCGTCCGGCTTTATCCGCAAAATTTTACCGCCGAGGCTGTTTTTGTCCTGGGCAAGAGGCGGATCATATTTCTCGCCCGTCGTGATGTAAAGCATGTTGTCCGGGCCGAACTTGATCCGGCCGCCGTTGTGATTCTCCGCGCCCGGTATCCCGTCGATCAGCACACGGTCTATTTGCGCCTCGTCACCCTGCAGCTTCAGCCGAAGCACCCGGTTCTTCGTTTCGCCTCCGCCGGAATACGTGTGGTACACGTACAGGTAGGAATTGACGGCGAAGCCGGGATCAAGCGCCAGACCGAGAAGGCCCCCTTCCCCGCTGCTGATAAAAGGGTCCCGCAGCTTTAAAAGCGGCTTTTCCTGCAGCTTGCCGTTCCGGATCACCCGAAGCTGGCCGGGCCGCTCCGTGAAGAATTGGCGACCGTCCGGCGCGATAACCATCTCCCATGGCACATTAAGGCCGGAAGCCACGATTTCCTGCGTGTAGTCCGCCGCTTTCTGTTCCGTGAGCTTCGGCACGACGGGAGCATTCCGGGAGCCGCTTTCCTGCGCGCTTCCGGCCTTTGCCGGTCCGGGCGTTTCCGTGCCGGCAGAGCCGACTCCCGCGCCTCCCGTGGAAGCCGGCTTTCCTTCACACCCTGCCGTCATGACGGCTATCGCCGCCCCCGCCGTAAACAGAACGCTATTAACACCTGTTAAACCGATCTGCCGCATGTTCGTTTCCCTCCTGCGGATTTGTTGGATCTATCGTAACACAATTGGGCGCCCCTTCCAAAAAAAGCGCCCGCCGTCATGTAATGCCGTGTACCGCTTGCCGGGAGCTTCTCGCCCCGCCGGAAGGAAAGCATTAAAAAATGCTTCCGTCCGGAATTCATCCCGATCGAAAGCATTTGAGTTATGTATAGGTTTCATGGTCGGAGTAGCGGGATTTGAACCCACGGCCTCACCCACCCCAAGGGTGCGCGCTACCAGACTGCGCCATACCCCGACGCCGTATCCCTATTATACCGAATAATCGCAAGTTGTCAATGCGGAAAAAAGGAGGCAATAAAAACTAAACCGCGCGCCCGAAGGCACACGGTCTACACAAAATCCATATGTAAGAGAAGCGATTATTGAATGCCGTCTCTCAGCGCTTTGCCAGGTTTGAAAGCAGGAATTTTGCTTGCAGGGATTTCGATTTCATCGCCTGTTTGCGGGTTGCGTCCTTTACGTGCGGAGCGCTCGCGAACTTCGAAGTTGCCGAAACCAACAAGCTGAACTTTGTCGCCCTGCTGAAGAGCTTCGGAAATTGCATCGAACACCGCGTCAACCGCTTTCGTCGCATCCTTCTTGGAAAGCTCGGAGGTCTCAGATACTTTAGCAATCAGTTCGGATTTATTCATGCCTTTCACCTCCCTCCCAAAATATCTACTGTTTTACTTTCTGTTTTCACCGTTTCGTTAAAAAATATACATGAACCGGGCAAAAGCCCAAGCCCATCAACGAAAAACGAGTACCGAAGAAAACGAAACAAACTTATAGTAATATACGCTAGAGCTTATTTCAAGTCAAAGTCGCTGATTTTGTGGAAAATGCACAAAAAAACAGGGAAATTCTTGGAGAACGTGAAGTTCTCTGAAGAATTCCCCCATTGATCATGGAAGAAAAGCGAAATGTCAAGCTCGTTATAAAATGATGGCGATGAGTCCGCCCGAGCCTTCGTTGATAATACGTCCGAGCGTTTCCTGCAGCTTATAGCGGGCGTTATCCGGCATCATGGCGAGCTTTCCTTGAATGCCTTCCCGTACGATGGAGTGCAGGGAGCGGCCGAAAATATCGGACTCCCAGATTTTGAGCGGATTGTCCTCGAAGTCCTGCATCAGGTAGCGTACAAGCTCCTCGCTCTGCTTCTCCGTTCCGATAATCGGGGAAAACTCCGACTCCACATCGACACGGATCATATGTATCGAAGGAGCCGTCGCCTTCAGCCTCACACCGAAGCGGGAACCCTGACGGATAAGCTCCGGCTCATCCAGCGCCATTTCCGCCAGCGTAGGCGGCGCGATGCCGTAACCGGTCGTTTTGACCATTTCCAGCGCTTCGGCGAACTGGTCGTATTCCCTCTTCGCGTGAGTGAACTCCTGCATCAGCTGAAGCAGGTGATCTTTACCGCGAATCTCCACGCCGACCACTTCGACCAAAATTTTATCGTACAGTTCATCCGGTGCGTACAGGTCGATTTCGGCCACACCCTGCCCCATGTTCATTCCCGCAAGGGCCGCCCTGTCAATGAACTCGTATTCGGAGAATTGTCCGACAACCCGCTCTACGTCGCGCAGTCGCCGGATGTCCTGGACGGTATCGCGGACGGAATTTTCGAAATGCGTGCGCAGCCAGTGCTTCTCCGGAAGCACCATCACCCAGCTCGGCAGGTTTACGTTCACTTCATGCACCGGAAATTCGTACAGAACTTCACGGAGCACGCCGATCATCTCGTCTTCGCCTGCCGTCGCTACGCTCATCGTCACGACGGGGATGTCGTATTTGCTCTGCAGCTCGCTGCGGAGTTCCTGGGCCGGCTCGCTGTTCGGTTTTTGCGAGTTGATCACAACGATGAACGGCTTGCCGACTTCTTTCAGCTCCGCGATGACTCTTTCTTCCGCCAGCACATAAGACGAACGCGGAATATCTGAAATCGTTCCGTCGGTCGTCACGACGACCCCCAGCGTCGAATGTTCCTGAATGACTTTGCGCGTGCCGATTTCAGCCGCTTCCTGGAAGGGGATCGGCTCGTCAAACCAAGGCGTCGAAATCATCCGGGGACCGTTTTCATCCTCGTAGCCTTTCGCGCCTTCCACCGCATAGCCGACGCAATCGACCAGTCTGACGTTGACGTTAAGCCCTTCCGCTACGGAAATCTGCACGGCGTTATTCGGCACGAACTTCGGTTCGGTCGTCATAATCGTGCGCCCTGCCGCACTCTGCGGGAGCTCATCCGTGGCTCTGATGCGATCGGTTTCACTCTGGATGTTAGGCAGTACAACTGATTCCACGAAGCGTTTGATGAAGGTCGATTTTCCCGTACGGACCGCTCCAACGACCCCCAGGTAAATATCTCCTCCCGTTCGCTCAGCAATGTCTTTAAAGATATCCACTTTCTCCAAGAGAATCCCTCCTACAGGTTGTTAAATGAAGCGAGAGCCACGATACGTTCTTCAGCCGGCCTTCCCTTTGCCATCCGTATGCGACATAACTCGTACATCATTTGGACTTGTAACAAATATATGTGCCGGTCGTCGAAATATGCCTGGCAATAATCTCTGAAAAAATATATGAGCACCGGTACCCGAATATGCGCCGGACGCGAAAAACCCCTTTTCTCCATCGCGGAAAAAAGGGGTTCGGAAATCCGTATACGGTATGTAAAGCCGCCTTGCGGTATCTGCCCGCCGGACTATTTCAAGAAGGGGACAGGTTTGCTTGTCGCGCTGTCCCATTTGTACTCAAAGGACATAACAGGAACGAAATGGGAGTCTTCCACCAGAAGAGGCAGGAGGTCCTGACCGTCCTTCAGCGCGGCTTGAAGCTGCTTGTCCCTGATTTTTTGAGCCAGATCGGGTGCATAATCAATCGCAACTTTGCCGGAGTCATGAACAAGGAAATTAATCAGGCTCTGACGGTTATAGACGCTTTTGATTTCGGGCGTTTTCATGCCGATTTTGCCGAAGTCCACATACTTGAAGCCCGGGGAATAGGTCTCCCCGCCCGGAACGGCGCCGTTGTTTTTGCTGATATAGTCGTTTACTTTCTTCTGAACGTCGTCCGTGGTCCGGTAAGCCACCAGATCGAAAAGCTTTACTTTGGCCTTCGTATCGGGATCTGTGAGCACATAAATAAAATCGCCGCCGCTCTCGTAAGCATTGCCCGGGAGGTTGGACAAATAGCCGCTGTTTTTCAGCTTCTGAAAATCAATCACGTACTTTTCATAAAGCGGTGTGTCCATTTCGCTGTTCTTAATGGGGTAAACGCTTTTTTTGGCATGATACTCGTCGATGCTCTGCTGGACTACGGCAATAAACTCGCCCGGATTCGTCTGATTTTCTTTGCGCATTTCTTTGGGATACATGCAGCCGCCGAGCAATGCCAGCGAAAACAAAGCGGCCATCAGTACCGTAAGACGCCCGGCAAGAGCGCCCTTTACGATCGTCATCATCGGTTCTCCTTTGGTTTTGTTTCTCACGAATTGCTGTGGAATCGGTTCTAAGGCCAGTCATCCTCTTCCCGCTGCTTGGCCAGTTGGGCGCGTACGGCGGCTTTCAGCGGGTCTTCGGGGACGGTCACCGTCACATCGCCCGTGATCCTCGCCTGACAGGACAGACGCAGCCCTTCCTGCAGCTGGCCGCCGAGCTTGAGCCGCTCGTTCTTGTTCGGCTCGGCCAGGCCGCTCTGATCCCCGGCGTGCACTTTGCACATCAGGCAGGCCGCCTGCCCGCTGCACCGGGTGCGGATGTGCACACCGGCCCGCCTCGCGGCATCCAGCAGGGTGGTATTCAAGCGGACGGAGGCGCTGCGGTTGTCCGGCATAAACGTCACCTTCGGGTTGGTCCGGTTCATTTTCGCCCCTCCCTCTGTCTACGAGATTTGCTTACTTCTAAACCGGTTCCTGTTACTGGGCCCAGCCGGGCCTCAGGTCATGAGAAGAAGGCCGAAGCCGCGGAAACCGGTGCATACTTCTATAAGCCCGGAATTAGGCGCCTGACGGTTGACAAAGCGGGCTCTCCCCAGCTGTTTCGGGACAACAGGTCTGTCAGGACGGCTTCATACCGGCCCGGACAGCCGTTGATCGTCTTTGCGATAGCCTCGTACCGGTCGGGACGATCACGCAGGATGTTGAAGAGCAGTTCGTGCGCAAGCGGCATTAGTGCCACCCTCTCATCTGCCAACTGCCGCACCTCCGCGTACTTCTCCCTTAAGTAGGCTGCTTCGACCGTGTACTGCGATCCCGCCGCGCACACTTTAAACCCGCCCACGAGCTCCACCTGAATGCCGCCGATCGCGTAATGACTGAGCAGCGATTCGTAGATGCCCGTGCGGTCCAGCTTCTGCTCATCGACGGCATACGGCTTCAGAATGCGGGCAGCCGCTGCCGCCTGATCCGTATCGACATACAGGTCCAGATCCCGCGGCTGTGCTCCGATTTCCACGCCCTGCAGGGCCAGAGCACAGCTTCCGCCGATCAGCCAGCCGGTACCGGTGCCGTTAAGCAGACGGGCCGCCTGCCGCATGCCCAGAACTAGCGATTCTTCCAAACGGAGATCCCGGGATGTTTCGTGCTCCGTCTGCCGCTCCGTTGATCGTTCGCTTTTCATGGCGACCTCCTAGAAGTAAGGCTTGTGAGTAACGGAAACGTCGCCGGTCTCCTGAATCACAGCCTGACACCCAAGACGATAGCCCAGCTCGATTTCTTCGGGCTCCAAACGGTCAAGTTCCGCTTCCGTCGGCGGCGCGAGCCGTTCCCGGCCTTCTTTGACGAAGCATCTGCAGCGGGCACAGGTTCCCCGTTTACAGGAATGTCCCCACTCGAGTTTATGTTTGAGGGCCAGCTCAAGTACGGTAAGCCCCGTCTCGCTTTCGACGGTCTTGTCCCCTTTTCTCGTACGCAGTGTAATCATGTATGTTTCCCCCTTTGTGTAAGCGATGCTGCTTCATTCCTAGGTTGATTATAGCATTTCGGCGGAAACTTTGTGAATCACGGGCAAAAGGACCGCGGGCTGCCTTCCGGCTTCCCACGGTCCCCTGCGCTGGCGTTACCGCTATTGTTTCATGATGAGATTCATCATCTGCTGCATGTTGTTGCCGTCCAGCTTGCTGCTTTTAACCGCCTGGACGATTTCCCTTACCGTTTCTTCGGGGACGTTGATCCCGACTAGCTGGGAAACCTGCTTAATCAGCTGCCTCAGCTGCGCTTCATCCTGAACGGTTGACGGTTTGACACCGCTGGCCAGTTTCTGGATATCTTTCTCGGTTACGCTCTTACCCGTTTTTTTCTTAACGGCATTAAGAATGTCTTTCGGATTTTTAGGCACACTGCCGCCTCCCAACCATATTGTCCGCTATAAGGAACTGGACTTGAATCTATGGTAGTGTATGAAGGCTCGGCAGGAATGGTGTAGGCTACAGAATCCATTTATCCGTCTGATTGGCGACCTCTTCGATCTCATGCGTACGGCCGCGGCCCATCAGATCTTCAACCGCCGCACGAGGGGTTTTGCCTTCGAACAGAACATGGTGAAGTTCATTCGTAATAGGCATGGTGACGCCGTATTCCTGGGCAAGCGCGTAGGCGGACTTCGTCGTTTTAACGCCCTCGACGACCATGCCCATCTTATCGAGGACCTGGTCCAGCGGTTCCCCCTGCCCCAGTAGATAGCCCGCTTTCCAGTTGCGGCTGTGCGTACTGGTACAGGTGACAACCAGGTCGCCGATTCCCGCAAGGCCCGCAAAGGTCATCGGGTTGGCCCCCATCTCCGCGCCGAGGCGCGCGATTTCGGCGAGTCCCCGGGTTAAGAGGGCCGCCTTCGCGTTGTCGCCGAACTGGAGACCGTCGGAAAGCCCCGCCCCGAGGGCGATGATATTTTTGAGTGCCCCGCCCACTTCGACTCCCGTTACGTCAGGGTTCGTGTAGACGCGGAAATACGAATTGATGAACAGGTCCTGCGCCGCTTCGGCCGCTTCGATCGTCGGGGACGCGACAACGACGGTCGTCGGGCATTCCCGGATCACTTCTTCCGCGTGACTCGGACCCGACAGAACGACGATTCGTCCCGGATCACACTGCGGGAGCTCCTCGGCCAGCACGGTGGTCATCCTTTTGAGCGTGAGCGATTCGAATCCTTTGGTCGCGTGAATCACGAGCGTGTCCGGGCTTAAGAATTCTCTCACTTGAGACGCCACCTCGCGCATTCCGGCTGACGGCACCACGAATACGACGGCGTCCTTGTTCTCAACCGCTTCGCGAATCGATGTAGTCGCACGGATGCGGGGGGACAGCGCGATGTCCTTCAAATAACGGCTGTTGGTATGTAAAGTGTTGATCTCTTCCGCCTGTCCGGCGTTTCTCGTCCAAATCGTTACGTCCAGATCGTTGGCGGCCAGTACGGAGGCAAGAGCCGTTCCCCAGCTTCCCGCTACCAGTACGGATACGTGTTTAGTCATGGCTGTCTCCCTTCTAAGCCGATTCATCGAGCAGGCTACGCCTTTTTGGAGCCGATCTTATTTTCTCGGCCTTGAACCAGTTTACTGATATTTGTACGGTGCCGCCAAAAAGTAAACAGCCCGATTACGATAACGCCCCACAAAATCTCGACCGGTCTTCCCATGCCCCACACGAAAAAAGGTAAGAGTGCCGTAAACAGCAGGGAGCCGAGCGAAACGTAACGGGTAAGAACAATGGAAGCGATCGCGATGAGGCCCGCAAAAAGCGCGGGGAGAAAGCACAGGGTAGCCGTTACACCAATGGCGGTAGCTACGCCTTTACCGCCCCGGAAACCGAAAAATACCGGCCAGTTATGACCGATAATTACGGCAAGCCCGCAAGCGACATGGACCCAGATCAAGTCCGGAGCCATCCACTTGCCGATCCACACAGCCAGGATCGCTTTAACGACATCCAGCGCAAGTACCAGAATGGCCGGTCCTTTGCCCAGCACGCGGAGCGTGTTGGTGGCTCCGGCATTTCCGCTTCCGTGCGCCCGGATGTCAATCCCCTTGACCAATTTCCCAATTATAAAGCTGAAGCTGAGCGAACCCAGCAAATAAGCTGCCACTACGGGAATGATGTAGATCAAACGAACTCTCCCCTATTCGTCGTCGGATTTTCTTCGCGTGAACAAACGGATCGGGGTTCCCTCAAAACCGAAAGCTCCGCGAATTTTGTTTTCGAGATAGCGCTCATATGAGAAGTGCATCATATCCGGCTCGTTTACAAAGAAAACAAAGGTCGGCGGCTTAACGGAAACTTGCGTGGCATAGTTAATACGCAGACGCTTGCCTTTGTCGGTCGGAGGAGGGTTAAACATGACCGCATCGGAGACCACGTCGTTGAGCACGTGAGTCTGAACGCGCATCGTATGCTGCTCCGCCACCTGGTTGACCATGGGCAGAAGCTTCTGGACACGCTGCGTGGTACGGGCGGATACATACAGAACCGGCGCGTACGTCATAAACAGGAAGTGATCGCGGATCTTCTGCGTGAACTGGTGCATGGTCTTGTCGTCCTTCTCCACCACGTCCCACTTGTTGACGACGAAAATAGCCGCTTTGCCCGCTTCGTGCGCGTAGCCGGCGATATGCTTGTCCTGCTCGATGATCCCTTCTTCGCCGTTGATGACCACAAGCACGACGTCGGCGCGCTCAATGGCTTTCATGGCGCGCATTACGCTGTATTTCTCCGTATTCTCATACACTTTACCGCGTTTGCGCATGCCGGCCGTATCGATAATGACATATTTCTGATCGTCAAGCTCGAAAGGCGTATCGATCGCATCCCGGGTCGTACCGGCCTGGTCGCTGACAATGACCCGGTCTTCGCCGAGGATGGCGTTTACAAGCGATGACTTCCCGACGTTCGGTCGTCCGATCAGCGCGACCTTGATGACTTCCTCGCCGTATTCTTCGTCCGCATGATCCGGGAAATGAGCGGATGCGGCTTCCAGCATATCACCGATTCCGATGCCGTGCGCGCCTGAAATCCCGATCGGGTCCCCGAAACCGAGGCTGTAGAATTCGTAAATCTCATCCTGCCGCTGAATGTTGTCCACCTTGTTGACAGCCAGGACAACCGGCTTGCGGGACCGGAAAAGAAGCTGGGCCACTTCCTGGTCCGCCGAGGTAACGCCGGCTTTGGCGTCTACCATGAAAATAATAACGTCCGCTTCTTCAATCGCGAGCTCGGCCTGAACACGGACGGACTTCATAATCTGATCTTCGCCTTCGACTTCGATACCGCCGGTGTCGATGACGCTGAACTCCCGGTCCAGCCATTCGCCGATGCCGTACAATCTGTCTCGGGTCACGCCCGGTTTATCTTCAACGATGGCCAGCCGATCGCCGATTATCCGGTTAAATATCGTCGATTTACCGACGTTCGGACGCCCCACAATCGCTAGAATGGGTCTTGCCATTCGGTTCACTCCTTACTGATGGTCACTCAAATTCTCATTATTGGAAATTTCACATTCTTCATCATAGCAAAAAAGCGCTGGATTGGCTAATGTTTTAGTGAACGTTATCCCTTATGGTCGACTAGAATGAACGTTCCCGGTTTTAAAACGTGAGCGTTGACATCCAGAATTTTCTCCAGATTGAAAGCGAGACTGCTGAAGTTCGGTTTCATCTTTTGCATAAAAAATGGGAGCCCCTCCGTCGACTTTAACGCCTTCCACTACCGCCACGGCTTTAATCGTTGCCATTTGTTACGCCTCCTTGTTGGGTCCGGCCGCAGACTCCGTTGGCATGCGGATGGCGCTTTCCAGAACCGGCACCCGTTTAAGCGCGGCCGCCGCTTTCTGTGCGTCCTTCACTTGAGGAAGGACGAAAATTCCGAGCGTCCCCGAATCCAGATGCAGCTTGGCCATCGGCATCAAGGCTGGTTCTCCGCTATCCCTGTAAACTCCGAGGACGGTGGAAATATCGTGCAGGATAGCCTGGCGCTGGCCCAGATTAGCGAGTGTCACGCGGGCGTCGGGATTTTTCGGAACGGCCAGCAGGCCTACCCCCTGCCTTCCGATGAGCTCCCGGTCGCTCTCCAGGCCGACGTTCATGATATAAATATCGCCGACATACAGATTAGGGCCGTCCAGCCGGACTTCGCTGATCCGGATATCCGCGATATGGGTCATATTTTTTCCCGTCTTGAAATAAATCGATACTCCGACGGCAGCCAGTCCGGCAGCCGCCCCCCAATACCAGGCAAAAACGAGGGTAAACAGAGACGCCATCATAGACGTGAAAATGACGAGGTAATTTCGTCCTTCGAAAACCATGGCGATGCCTTCAATGTAGGAGACGCCGCGAGGCACCAGCTCCATTTGATCCACCTGCATCAAGCTTTGGCGCTCCATATTCCGCACATCGCGGAACTGTTGAGCCGCAACGGTCAAGAACGTGACGGCCGTGTAATTTTTGTCGAGCAGCGCCGGTACCGCAACCGCACCGAGACCGGCCGCAATCACCCCCAGCGAAACATGAATGATTTTGCCGTGGGGATAAGTCGGATATTGACGATAATCCGTTCGTAACAAATACAGACGGGACGCGATGCCGAAAAACAATCCGACAAAGACAGCGACCGTTTCTTTTTGCGACAACATATGCGCTATCATTTCCTCCAACCTCGCTTTCGCCGGATCCAATGACGGGCGGTCGTCCTGCATCCCGAATATATCCATTCAAGGAAGACGGTCAGTATCCGCGCCGTAAAAAAGGAGAGCCACCATTTATCCAGAAACGAGGGTGTACCGAGATGAACCGGCATCAAGCCGTGGTGCATATAGGCAAAAGAAAGGTCTCCCGCAATCATGGATACCGTCAAAGACACGTATTGTTCGGCTGCTCCCCGGTGCATTCCCATTACCAATACCGCAAGGACAAGGGCAATATCCCATTCGGGTTTCAGCACAATCATGACCGGATCCACGCTGTACAGCTCCAGCATCAGCAGATGAACGGCACCGAGCAGCAGACCGGTCGCAAAAAGATGCCCGCCTTCCCAAAGGCTCTTCTTGCGGACCGCGATCAGAAGCGCCGTACAGACGGCCACGGGGACCGTTCCGTTGATGAGTGCCCCTCCCGCTGAAACGGTCATTAGGGCGGCAGGCAGCGCGAACACAAAAAAAAGAAGTATGTCGCGTCCGGATATACTTCTCATAAAAATTTCCCGCCATCCGCTGAGCAGAAATATGACAGAGATGGCGAGGAGTACGGAAGCAAGATAACCTGGATTCATAGTTTGTCACCCTAGTTCGTTTCGTTACTCCTAGTATGACAAAACATCCCGTTTTTACTCCGCTTCCGTTCTGCAGGCATATTCAGTTAAATCGATCCGGCGGGCCCGGCACCATTCCGCGGTCGATCCCGTGATTATCACGGGACGTGCCCACAGCTGTTCGATGCGCGTCGTTCCCAGAGCGGTCATCATCAGAACGATCCCCTGGTGCAGCTCGTCGATGTGATCGATTAAAGCTTGCGTGCCTTCGCTTTGCAGTACTTTAAGCAGGGCTCCGGCCATTCCGGCCGCCGAAGCGCCAAGGGCCAGCACCTTGACGATATCCTCGCTGGTGCGGATGCCTCCCGTGGCCATGACTCTGCCTCGCTCATAGACTTGCAGCGCCTCGATCAGGGTCACGCTCGTTTTCATGCCCCAGTCGTTTAGCCAATCGAGGGGAACTTTTCTCCGCGCATTCTCGATTGCGGCGAAATTGGTGCCTCCGGAGCCGCCGACATCCAGAATTTGTACGCCCGCCGATTTGAGCAGTCTCGCGTTCTCAAGCGGAATGCCGAACCCGACTTCTTTGACGATCACAGGCACTCCTGTGCCTGACGCAATGCGGCTTACGCGCTCCAGCATGCCGTGGAAGCTGCGGTCGCCTTCGGGCATGATAAGCTCCTGCATAACGTTCAAATGGATCTGAAGCGCGTCCGCACGAAGCATGTCCACGGCGCGGGACGCCTGCTCCAGCGTCGCTTCGCTGCCCAAATTCGCAAAGACGAGCCCGTCTGGATTCATTTGACGGACAATCCGGTAGCTCGATTCCTGCAAAGGATCCCGCAAGGCGGACATTTGGGAGCCGACCGCCATGGCGAGTCCCCGTTCCCGGGCCGCTACCGCAAGCTCACGGTTTATTTCTTCGGTTTCACGTGCTCCTCCGGTCATCGCATTTACGACAATCGGCGAACTCAATTTGAGTTCGCCGATTGTCGTAAAGAGAGCGACAGACTCGGTGGAAGCGTCTGGCAGGCAGTTAGGCACCAGCTTGACATCCGTCAACCCCTGGTTGCCGGACTGTCCAGTCTGGAGCGCAAACTGCACGTGATCCATTTTGCGCGATGAGCGCATTCCGCTTCCTCCTGTTCAAGTCGTCCATTATTTTTTAAATTTGGAAAGCTTGTCGCCGAAACGCTCGCCGAGCGTCATGGACAGGCCTTGATTGCTCAGGGAAACATTCTCGTTGCCAGCCAGTTCTTTCTGGTGGTTGGAGGATCTTTCCGGTCTGGAAGAATAGTTGGAAGGTGCGGAAGATGCGGTTTGAGCCGGAGCTTCTTCCGTTTCCTTGATGCTGAGGCTCACGCGCTTCTCAGCCGCGTTTACGTCAAGGACTTTCACTTTAACTTCCTGGCCTTCTTTCAGAACTTCCTGAGGAGTCGCGATGTGACGGTGAGCGATCTGGGAAATATGAACCAGACCTTCAACGCCCGGAGCGATTTCAACAAACGCGCCGAATCCGGCAAGACGTTTTACCGTACCGGTAATGATTTCGCCGGTCGTGAAAGTTTTCTCCGCTTTTTCCCAAGGACCTTCTTGAGTCGCTTTCAGGCTCAGGCTCACTTTGTCTTTCTCCGGATCTACTTTCAGAACCTGTACGCTTACTTTGTCGCCTTCTTTAACGATCTCGGAAGGGTGCTCGACATGGTGCCAAGCCATTTCGGAAATGTGAACCAGGCCGTCGATGCCACCGATATCCACGAATGCGCCGAATTGAGTCAAGCGCTGTACGGTACCTTCGTATACTTTGCCCACTTCGATTTTGCTGATGATGTCTTTCTTCTGCGCTTCATATTCTTCATCCAGAACGTCTTTCTGGGAAAGGATCACTTTGTTCTTCTCGCGGTCGATTTCTTTCACTCTCAGGCGCAGTGTGCGGCCCTTGTAGTCGGAGAAATCTTCAACAAAGCTGCGTTCTACCATGGATGCCGGTACGAAGCCGCGCACGCCTACGTCAACAACGAGGCCGCCTTTAACCACTTCGGCCACGACAGCTTCGATGATAACTTTCTCGTCCAGTTTTTGCTGCAGGGTTTCCCATGCTTTTTCACTGTCAACAGAGCGCTTGGAAAGAACCAGCTTTTCTTTGTTGTCGTCAATCGTTACGATTTTAAGCTCAATTTCCTGGCCCTCTTGAACCGCTTGATCCGCGTTCTCGATTTGGACGGAGGAAAGCTCGCGAAGCGGAATCGTGCCGTCGTACTTGTAACCGATATCTACGATGGCTTGATCCTGCTCGACTTTAATGATTTTGCCTTTAACGATGTCGCCTTTCTTAACGGCTGCGACTTGGCTCATCGCTTCTTGAGCTTCTTGGCTTTCGTTCGTTTGATTTTCGTTTTTGATTTCTTCTGACATGGGATACCCTCCTCGAAAATAAACACACCGACGGTTAATTTTGTATAGGCATCTGCACGGCGCGGATTGCGCGGCAGGATTTCCTTACAACCGGGTTCGTTTTTTAGTTAAGCGACTTCTTTCCGGTGTTCCCGGATCAAAGTCTGAATTTCTTGCATGATGTACTCGGTCACCTGCTCGAGATCGGCCGATCCGGCTTCGCTGAACGGGGTCAAATCAAGCGGTCGCCCGTAAATGACCGTCATTCTGCCGAACACCTTGTAATCTCCGATGATTGCGGTCGGCACAACGGCCGCCCCGGATTTCAGGGCAAACATCGCTGCGCCCTTCTTTCCGACACCGGGATTTTTACGGCTTCCCTCCGGAAAGATGCCAAGTACGTTTCCATCCCGAAGCAAGTTCAGCGTTCCCTTGATCGTTTCTTTGCTGACGCCTCCCCGTTTAACCGGAAAAGCGCCAATTTTACTAATAATTAGACCTAAAACCGGAATTTGAAACAGCTCCGCCTTCGCCATAAAATGAACTTTGCGTTTGAGGCGGATGCCGACAAGCGGAGGATCAAAGTTGCTGATATGATTGGAACAGAGCAGTACGCCGCCGTGCTCGGGGATGTTCTCCTTACCGATCACGCGAATCCGGAACAGCAGGGAGTACACCACATTGCAAACTCCCCGCGCGAAATGGTAAAAGCTCATGCTCTTTCACCGCCTGTTCTCAACCGGCACATCTCCAGGATGCTCTCCACCACTTCGGGAATGGTCAGATCTGTACTGTCCAGCATTACAGCGTCGGCCGCTTGTACAAGGGGAGATACTTCCCTGCCTTCATCCAGCATATCGCGGCGGGCAATGTCCTTTTCCATCTCTTCGAGAGTGGTTGCCATTGCCGTGCCCTGTACTTCTTGAAACCTTCGTTCGGCGCGCTTGCGCACGCTCGCGGTAAGGAAGATTTTCACTTCCGCATCGGGGAGCACGTGAGTGCCGATATCCCGGCCGTCCATCACGATGCCCTTGGAAGCGGCCATCCGCTTCTGCTTGTCTACCAGAAGCTTCCTCACTTCCGCGATGGCGGCGATTTGTGAAACCTGGTCCGTAACGAGCTTGGTACGGATATCGGAAGATACATCCCGGCCGTCTACAAATACAAGCTGTCCTTCCGGCCCCGGCACGAGCTCGATCTCCATACCGGCAGCCGTATCTGAGACGGCCTCCGTGTCCAGAGGGTTAATCCCGTCCTGCAGCACCTTCCAGGTGACCGCCCGATACATCGCTCCCGTGTCCACATAGACAAAACCAAGCTCGCCGGCGACCTTGCGGGCTATGGTGCTCTTGCCTGCACCGGCTGGCCCATCTATCGCGATATTAAATTTAGTCAAAACAAAGGCTCCTCCTAACAAAACCTTACGAACAAAAAAGCAGGCGCAGCCTGCTAACGCTGTAAATTATACCATAGCCGGAAGACAGATGCAAAAGTGTGCGGCCTACCTGAATTTGCCGGAAAACCGTTATTCCTCCGGCTGCCTGACGTACGGCACTCCTTCCAGAGGATCGACCCGCGTGATTTCTTTACGCACGGCCGGAAATTGAAGAAGCAGCTGGCTGATCAGCAAGCCGGCCAACAGTACGCATAAACATCGTACGAGCATCTTCTCGACCCGCTCGGAAAATTCAATGAACAGACGTTCGTAACGTTCATAAGTTAATGGGCGTTGCTGCCCGGACCTCCGGATATTCACTGGCATCCTCCCGCAAACGAGCCTTGTTTGGAATGCAGTGTTTCCCGGACGGGCCGAATTTATGTAAGCTACTTCTTGCGGAAATCGAATTGTTTCTCAAAGCAGTACTGAATCAGCTTCTGACGGTCGCGGTCCGTAATTTCGCTGAACTGCAGCATGACGATTTTGCGTCCCGTCTCCAGCGTTTTCACCCGCACGACCTCCGCTTTGAAAGGCAGATGTTCCAGCGTTCCGTTCTTGTAAGTCACAAGAAGCCAGCAGTTTACCTGGGTGACATGGTCCTGAAATTCACTGCCTTGGCAGGTGAAGGAAACTCCGCCTCCTCCGACGTCCTCCGTCAAGGCTACGATAGGAACCGTATCGCCAGCCTGTACGGAAATTTCCAGCTCGGCCGGAATCCGCAGAAAGCTTCTGCGCTGGACTTTCGTAATCGAGGCCGGATCTGGCATGGCCAGGGCGACCAGACGGATCCCGTCTTCCTTGAAGCCGATGACCGAGGTCTGGAAATAATTTTTAACGCCACCGTCCGTCACGAAAAAGGCGCTTACCTCGTCCCCCGTATAAAGGCGTTTCAACCGGCCCGTCCGCTCGTTGATGGGGGTTTCGATCCACAAACGGTCCGGCAGCACGTCCGAAATTCTCGCTTTGTATTCTTGTTTCGCTTCTTCTTCGTCAATCGTATTGACGTGAAGATGCAGCACCTGGTTAATTTTCATAAGCTGAGCCACGGTAACCTCATCCTTTTTTTCGGCTAAATCCTGCATGTTTCTACTTGATTATAGCACGCCTCCACCATTTAGGAAGACACAAAAAAGCGGCACGGGGTTTCCCCTGAAGCCGCTTTTTCGAAAGGATTCCGTCAAGTGCCCTGCTTAACAGGCTGCTGCTTCGCCTGCTCGGCGTCTTCCCTGCGGATCGTTTCCACTTTTTCTTCCGTGCCGTCTTCTCCATTAACATAAATCCGGTACGTCTGACCGTTCAGACTGCCGATAAATTCGTGGCAGAGCACTTCCTCATTGAGATCGTTGACGATAAGCGCTTTGGTGTGGCGGGCCACTTTCAGACTGAGGGCTCAGGTGGCTTCTCGCCTCTTCTTTCGAAAGCTTCGGCTCCTGGTCGATATTTTTGTGATTGCGGTTGGCAAAGACAAAATCGGTGGCCTGCAGCCCAAGAATCTGCCCGTCATCCAGTGCGACGTTTACGACAAGCTTCTCCGGATAAATGACGGTGTCCTTCTCTTGTCTGGCGAACGTCATATTGCAGATATTCTGATGACGGTCGAAGCTGACCGCAGTCATATTTTTATACCCGTGCCGCTCCAGAAACTGTGCCGCCGCTTCACGCGATTGCTCGACCTGAAGGTTGGATGCCTTCACTTCACGGGGATTCATGAAGTAAATGAGCTGACCGCCTTTTTTCGTGAAGTCCATCGAGATATCGCTGCCGTTATTACCCGGCAGTGAGCATGTGTACGACTCATACTCGACCCCGCCGCTGCCGTTTTTGACCACATTAAAAATAGCCGGGTTGTTGACCCCAAGGAAAGCGGCTGCCCTCTTACGGACTTCCTGTTCGTCAATCTCTGGACCATCCAGCATTTGAGCCGTGTATTTCGACTGGGTAGACAGAGTGAACGGACCTTCTTTCAGGTCATTGTATGCCCCGACTTTTTTGTCCACCGTCTTGAAGCCGTCGATAATGGTATTGTCACTCGGCTCCTTATTGGCACTGAGGGCCAGATCCACATCCATCCAGCGCAGGTTATTCGCGATAACCTTCTCCTGGACTCCGCGCAAGTCCCCCGTAATTTCCTTGGAATGCTGGTACAGGGTGCTCAGCGTTTTTAATTCGCCGTCCGTCAGGGGTTTTTTGGTCAAATCCCGCGTCGATGTCTGGTAGCTGAACTTTGCCACGTTGGACAGAAATTCTTCCGTTTTGTTAAAAGGAAGAAGACCCAGCGGCAGTTGGTTCACTTCGTTTTGCGCCTGGCTCGTCAGCCTCCAGACGTTCACCAGACCCTTGCGGTAGGTGTCATTGGACGTTGAATTAATCGCCAGCGTGTTGCCCAGCTCCGTATGCAGCTTTTCGACATGATAGGACAAATCGTGAAAAGCACGCTGATACTGATTTTCCGCCTTGATGGACACTTCATTTTTCTGCTTTTGCTGGGAATATCCCCAAACCCCCGTACCGACCAATGCCGCAGCGCACACCGGAAATAAAACCATACTCATTTTTCTGTACATGCTTGTAAACTCCTTTCTTAGGCGATATTGCCGTTATTCTCTGCCTTCGAAAGGAAGTTTATACAGCAAAAAAAGCCTGCACGTCACGCGCAGACTTTCTTGCTTTTCTTCCTGTCACCGGAGTTCGGTCAGTCTTCCGTTTCAACCTCTAAATCGTGCTCGTTATCACAAATACAGCGTTTAAAGCCGGTCTCGATTTTGCCTTTGTCCCGGCGCCCTTTCAGGATAAATCGTTCTCCGCACTGTTTGCAGCGGATCGTAACTTTCACCCGGTTCACGGTCATGTGTTCACCTTCCGCGCCATCGCTTGCGCAACAAATAAGTGTTCTCATAACCAGTATGGTCACCTTTAGCCGATTTTAAACTCCTCTTCCCCGCGGATGATTCGCAGCGGAGACCTGTCATTGGCCCGGTCCACCTTCCAGAGTGTACGGATCCAGAGGAGCGTCATAAACGGCAGCATAAACCAGATCCAGTTATTCGCCGCTACCAGCAAAATGTAGTCGAACGCACCGTGCCACAAGATAGGCAGGAACAAAGAAGCGAGCAAATATTTGCGCTCATGGGTGCGCATAAATTTGGCTTTCCCGAGATAGTACCCCATCATAACGCCGAAAAGCGCGTGTCCCGAAACGGGAAGCAGAGCGCGCATAAGCAGCGAGGACATGCTGATGCCGTTCGCGAACGCGTAGAGAATGTTCTCCAGCGTAGCGAATCCCAGGCTGACGGCCACGGCATAAACGATCCCGTCGTACGGCTCGTCGAACGAATCGTGACGGTAAATCAAATGGTACACCACGAACCATTTCAGAAATTCTTCCAGGCCGCCGGAGATGAAGAAAGCGAAAGTAAAACGGTTATCCCCGCCAATTTCCTGCATAAACGAATTCTGAAGCACCATGGCCGGAATAACGAGTAAAACCCCGCATAAAAACAGCTTGCCGACCAGATGAATCGGCTCCGTTTCGTAACGGTCCTTCAAATAAAAATAAGCTAGAAGGGAGATTCCGGGAGCGACCGCCGCCATTAGAACGGAAAACATGTTCATCCCATTTCCCCCTTTCCGATCCGGTGAACGATTCCGTTCTTCTTATACCCAACCACGGAAACGGGCGGCTTCCGCCATTTTGCGAACGCCGGTCATATAGGCCGCCAGACGCATATCGATTCCGCGTGTTTTATGAATAGTATAGACATTTTCGAATCCTTTTTCCATCACTTCTTGAAGTTTGGAATGAACTTCTTCCTCCGTCCAGTAATAACCTTGGTTATTTTGTACCCACTCGAAGTAGGAAACAACCACGCCGCCGGCGCTTGCCAGTACGTCCGGTACGAGCAGCACGCCGCGCTCCGTCAAAATTTTGGTCGCTTCGAGCGTAGTCGGTCCGTTCGCCGCTTCGACTACGATGCCCGCCTTGATGCGATGGGCGTTCTCTTGGGTGATCTGGTTCTCGATCGCGGCCGGTACGAGAATGTCGCAGTCCTGCTCCAAAATTTCCGTGCTCGGCATGACGTTCGGGAACAAGTTCGTCACCGTTCCGAAAGAATCGCGGCGGTCGAGCAAATATTCGATATCAAGGCCGTCCGGATTGTACAAAGCCCCGTTCACATCGGCAATTCCGACCACTTTGGCCCCGGCTTCATGCATAAACTTGGACAAGTAACTTCCCGCGTTGCCGAATCCCTGTACGATTACCCGTGCGCCTTGAAGCGGAATACCGCGTTTCTCCAGCGCTTTGTTGATCATGATCGTGACACCTTTGGCCGTAGCCGTCTCGCGTCCGTGGGAACCTCCCAGCACAATCGGTTTGCCTGTGATGAATCCCGGAGAATCGAACTCGCGGATGCGGCTGTACTCATCCAGCATCCAGGCCATGATCTGGGAGTTCGTCATGACGTCAGGCGCCGGAATGTCCTTGTTCGGACCTACGAGCTGGCTGATCGCCCTTACGTACCCGCGGTCTGAGCACTTCCAGTTCGCGGAACGACATGCTGCGCGGATCACAGATGATGCCGCCCTTGCCGCCGCCGTAAGGCAGATCCACGATGCCGCATTTAAGGCTCATCCAGATGGAGAGAGCCTTCACTTCGTCTTCCGTTACGCCGGGATGAAAGCGGACTCCGCCTTTCGTAGGTCCCACGGCATCGTTATGCTGGGCGCGGTAGCCCGTGAACACCTTGACTTTGCCGTCGTCCATCCGGATCGGAATACGAACCGTCAGCACGCGGAGCGGCTCCTTAAGGAGCTCGTACATCTCGTCGGAATATCCCAGTTTCTTCAAAGCTTCTTCAATAATCGTTTGAGTAGATTCCAGCACGTTTAAGTTTTCGATGTTAGCCATGTTGACCACCTCGTGTATGTATTATAACGCAATGAAAATAAAGCATCCTGCAAAAACAGTTGTTTTTGGAGAATGCTTTATGAAGCAGGTGCCGCCTATATCTTGTCCGGCATGCAGCCACCCGGAGCCGTGCACATTCGGGCAAGGTCGGGAATGGTCCGCGCCGGTAGTTGGAGTGTAAGGCATCATGCGAAATGCCGGCATAATTCCTGGACCGCGTTAGCTTCAATAACAGCTTTTCCATACTCTTCGAGCACGGCCTTCGTCACGTTGGTCGCATCCCCGTACTCGGATAGAACGGCGATGAGCGTCTGAAGCTTGCCTTCCGGCAGATCAGTCGGTTCGAGCTGAAGGATCCACTTGTTTTTATACGTATAAAGCGCTCCACCATCCGTTAGCATCGGATTGACGACTTTTGAAGCACGCAGCAAATCTTCGAAATCGCGGAAGGCGTAAGAAATGATGTCGCTGTGTTCCAGCGTTACTTCCATTTCGTACACTTCTTCGTCATCATGGTCATCCAGCAAATCCGCTTGCAAGGACAAGTCCATGCTGCCCCTGGTCACAATGACGACCATTCCCTGGGCAGGGAGCGCAAAAACTTCTACAGCTAAAGGTCCTGCAGGTTCGAAACCCAATTCGGAATAGGCCTGATCCATCATGTCGCTGAAAAGATCGTGAACTTTGGGGATTTCCCTCCACATGTCATCTTTCTGGATGCCCCGTTCCGTCAAATCATCGAATGTAAGGAAAATCCGTATTTTATCCGGGCTTAAACGTTCGATTTTCATGACAGGATCCTCCTTTCCATGACACCTCTGTTTGAATGGTTATAAACAAAATATGCCGGTTTGAAAACCATGGTGTGTGTGCTTGCGGAAACAAGCACGCTTATGGGTGCCACCTAGTATTAGTATACCATGTTAGAGCCAAAATGTTAGCTATGCGGCAAAAATTTAAAGGCACCTTCTCTGCGGAATGCAGAAGAGGTGCCTTTCGGTCGCTTGTGCTCCCGGCGGTGCGGCCGGCGCGGCTTTACACTCAGTGAGTCGCCGAGGAAGAAGTCGCGTTTTTCACCAGAATCTCATCTACGGCCGCTTTGACCTGTGAATCTTTGGCGATCAGGTTTTCCAGCGATTCCTTACCGTCCGAAGAATGAGACGCGCCGGATGCGTGAGATGCGTGGGAAGAGCCCGAATTGTGATCCGCTTGCTGCTTGGACCCTTCCTTGCCGCCTTTTCCGGACACAAAATTTTTCGTCTGTCCGATCACATCGTTTAAGGAGCTGCCGATTCCGCCGCTTTCCGAGCTGAACATGGCGGATCTCATGTTTCTTATCCGCTTGCCGGCATACAAAGCCAGCGCGGCGCCCGCGACGCTTCCGATTAGGAAAGTGCCTATTCTCATCCCGTATCCCTCCAAGTTGTTAAAATGTATGAGTCTTGATTAGAGTGTGTCCGATCGGCAGGGGCCATGCGTCCCTAAAGTGGGAATAGGAGGGATTGGGTCCCTGTCATTTCGGGTCGTTAAGGGACAAAAAACCTGACGTCCCCCGTGACGAACGGCTTATATGCACCGCGTGTCTTCGGGTTTGTCAGGAATAACCGGGTTGCGGCCGGACTCCGCCTGTCAAGTTCCGGATGTATAACGGATCCCCCACCATCCTAGGCCCATGACGAGCAGAATGAACAAAAAGAGAAGCAGACGGTAAAACCAGCGTGTAACTTTGGCCCGTTCGGACGGATGTACCGAGACTTCTTGGAGGCAGGTAGTGGCTCTCTTCTTCGTTTTCATTCAATAAATCGGTTTCCGCGAGTATCGGCTGTTCGTACTCAATCCCCTGTGTCTTGTTGCCTTCCATGCCGGATTACTCCTCCTTGCCGTAACGTAAGATGCAGCCCGAAATAAAATCAATCATAAAATGGGCGAAAATAGCGGTCCACAGAGACCCGGTATGGATAAAAATCCAGCCGATCCCGTAGGAAATGCAAAAAACAAGCCCCGTCATCAGCCAATGCTGGAGATAACGGATATGGATGGCCGCAAAAACAATGCTCGTCCAGTAGGGGCCCATATAATGCTGAAGGCCCGCGCGGAACAGCAGTTCTTCGCAGATCGAAACCAGCAGGCAGATAACCGCGATATGCCAAAGCGGACGCCTGCCGAAGATGCGTTTGTTCACTCCCCCGTCATCCATGACTTCCTCGGGGACAAATTTGGTAACGATCAGATCCGCCCCCAGCACCGCCAGTGCGATACCGCCTCCCCAGAGGACGATCGACCAGCCGGGCGCCAAGCTGAAAAGGCTCCGCCAGTCCGCCCCTTGAACGAAAAGCATAATAATGCCGATCACCAGCAGAATCGCCTGAGTTCCATATAAGTTAATAAGCAGCATCCGGTCATTGAGGTCATCGATCCGGACGTCCGTCTTAATGCGGATATTTTTCAGCTCTTTCCATTTCCAGTTCCATTTTCTCATGATGGTCCTCTCCAGGGAATTTCCCCTATTCAAGCCGTTTATTTGACCGTGATTCCGCTTCTCCAAACCATCATCTTCATACTATTAACATACCATGAATCTCACATAGAGGAAATCTTGTCCTCTTAATAGAACGGATAAATGCGTTAAAAGTTCCACGGCGGATCATAAAAAAGCGCCATCCGCAGCGGATGGCGCTTTACATTCAGCAGGGTTAGGCGTTTGTTTCTCTCAAAATCTTGACTCGTCTGGCCTCTTAATCGTAGGCAAAACCGCGCAGCATCGCCAAAGCCGCCATGCCGCCCCGGACATTTACCAGCTTGTCCGGATCGAAGCCGTTTCTTTCCAGGTACCCGCACACCATTTCGCTGCGCACACCGTGCGCGCATACGACATACAGGTGGGTGTCAGCATCCAGCTCATCCATTCGCTCCGGGATGGTATTCATGGGGATAAGCTCCGGCTCCTCCAAATGGTAATAGTCCCATTCGTACGGCTCGCGGACATCCACGATTCGGATTTCTTTAAGCATCTCGGGTTTGTCTAAGAGCTCGAGAAATTTTTCGGGCGCAATATGTTTCATGCAGGCATCTCCTTTTTTTACATGCGCTTACATGTGGAAAATTTTCGGTTTAACAGAAGAATAGCGAATATTAACTCCGATTACAAGGGTAATAGTACGGATTTATCTCCCTATTTGGCGTTTCGTTTGTTAAAACGGCGTGAATATTCGGGTAACCCTATTGACACGTTGCCGGGGCCATGTTACATTAAGTGAAACTTAACGACATATACCACGTTAAAGCGTTGACGGAGACCCGTATGGTTGGACAGCCTTTCAGAGAGCCGATGGTTGGTGCAAATCGGCAGGACGCCTTCATACCAAGCACTCCGGAGCATTGAACCGAAGCGAAAGCCGCAGGTTCGATCGGCAGAACCCGTTATCGTTCAGGTCCCGACACGGACCGATAAGGCCTTGCGTGAGAACGCCGGGTGAAGTAGGGTGGCACCGCGAAGATAACTTTCGTCCCTTCATACGGGTTACGTATGAGGTTCGGGAGTTTTTTTATTTTCCAAGAGGAGGCTATATACATGTTTAAAGTACTTGTATCGGATCCGATCAGCGATATGGGGATCCAAATGCTCTACGACGCAAGCGATGTTGAGGTGGACAAAAAACCGGGATTAAGCGAAGACGAGCTGGTTGCAATCATCGGCGAATACGACGCCCTTCTCGTCCGCAGCCAGACCAAGGTTACCCCGCGCATCATGGCGGCCGCTCCCAAGCTGAAAGTAGTCGGCCGCGCCGGTGTCGGCGTCGATAACATCGACCTCGAAGCGGCGACCAAGAACGGCATCGTTGTCATTAACGCGCCGGACGGCAACACGATCGCTACCTGCGAGCATACTTTCGCGATGATGATGTCGGTAGCCCGCTCCATTCCGCAAGCTTACAAAAAGACCGTCAGCGGTGAATGGGACCGCAAATCGTTCGTGGGCGTCGAGCTCCGCAACAAAACGCTGGGTATTATCGGAATGGGCCGCATCGGAAGCGAAGTCGCCAAACGCGCCAAAGTCTTCGGAATGAAAGTGATCGGCTACGATCCGTTCCTGACGGAAGACAGAGCGGAGAAAATCGGCGTTAAGCTCGGCACGGTCAATGATATCGCGGCCGCGGCCGATTTCATTACCGTCCATACCCCGCTGACGAATGAAACGCGCCATATCGTAGGCCCGGCTCAATTCGCCATCATGAAGAAAGGCGTCCGGATCATCAACTGCGCACGCGGCGGAATTATCGACGAGAACGCCCTCGTGGCCGCGATTGAGAACGGCACGGTAGCCGGAGCCGCATTCGACGTATTCGAGCAGGAGCCGCCTCAAGCGAGCCACCCGTTCCTGAACAACCCGAGCATCATCGTCACGCCGCACCTGGGCGCGTCGACCATTGAAGCTCAAGAAAACGTGGCGATCGACGTCTCGGAAGAGCTTCTGCATATTTTGCGCAACGAGCCTTTCAAAAATGCCGTGAACATGCCGCCGGTACCGGCTACCGTGATGAGCAAACTGCAGCCTTACTTCAATCTCGGAGAAAAGCTCGGTCTTATCGCCGGTCAGCTGACCGAAGGACCGGTCAATGAAATCGTCGTCAGCTACTCCGGCGATCTTGCCGATGTCGACACGAATCCGTTGACCCGTTATATCGTCAAAGGCGTTTTCACCCAGCATCTCGAAGGCATCAATCTCGTGAACGCCATGCATATGGCGAAATCCCGCGATATCAACGTCACGACACAACAGTCGTCCACGACGGGAACGTTCACCAATCTCGTGACGATTACCGTAAAATCGAAGCAGGGCGACCGTACGCTGGCAGGTACGCTGCTGGCCGGTTACGGAGAGCGCATCGTGCGCATCGATCAATACCCGGTCGACTTTGCACCGGAAGGCTCGCTTCTTCTCATCTCGCACAACGACAAACCCGGCATCATTGGCCGGGTAGGTACGCTGCTGGGCAGCAATGACGTGAACATCGCGACCATGCAGGTAGGCCGTACGGTAGTCGGCGGATCCGCGATCATGGTTCTGACGATCGATAAAACCGCTCCGAAAGAAGTCATTGCCGAGCTGGAGAAACAGCCGGAAATCGTCAACGTTCGCCAACTGGGCATCTAAGCACTTTTCGGCCGATTTAATCTGATCCGGCGCTTGTAACGTACGTCACGGCGCCGGTTCCTTCCTTATCCGGCCTGCGGAATGTTTCACGAACAACAAGATTTAAATCGTTTTTTCAACAAAAAAGGCGGAAAGCAGCTGAATGACTCAGCAGGCTTTCCGCCTTTTGCGCGTAATCTTGCAGAGCACAGGGCCGAAACCGTGGGGAGCCGCCCCGAGCTTGTACATCCCGTCCGTCCGCCCGGCCGCCCAGCTCCCCATGCCGGCTCTCCCTGTTCCCTCTTCGCTGTTAGGGACGAAAAAGGAGACTGGACGGGCCAGCGTGCCTTAACGCGCTTTTCACGGGAGGAGGATCGTAAACGTCGTCCCCTGCCCGAGCTTGCTGCGCATCGTAATCGTTCCCTGATGGGCGTCCACGATATTCTTGACGATGGCAAGGCCCAGGCCCGTTCCGCCTGTCGCTCCCCGTGTCCGGGCCTTGTCCGCTTTATAGAAGCGCTCGAACACGTAAGGGACATCTTCGGCCGGAATCCCCTGGCCTTCATCCGTCACTTCCAGCTTGCAGCCGGGAGAAGACTTGTACGTGTAAGGCTCCGCCTTAATCGTAATCGTCTTCCCGGCCGGCGTGTGCCGGAACGCGTTGTCGAGCAGGTTGGTGAGCACCTGCTCCAGCCGGTCTTCATCCGCCGTACAGTACAGCTCCCCCTGAGGGAGCTCGATATCCAGGCGGATGTCCTTCTCTCTCGCCAGGACCGTAAATTTGCGGTGCATCCGTTTCACGAGCCCGCCGATATCGGTCCTGTTGAAGTTCATCTCGAGATGTCCCGCCTCCATGCGGGCCAGATCGAGGAGATCCCGGACGAGGCGGCCCATGCGCAAAGCCTCGTCGTAGATCACCTGAGCGAGCTCCTTGCGCTCCTCGGGAGATCCGGCGATGTCGTCCAGCAGCGCCTCGCTGTAGCCCTGCACCATCGACAAAGGCGTGCGCAGCTCGTGCGAGACGTTCGCGACGAAATCTTTGCGCAGCTTGTCGAGCCGGAACTCCTCCGTCACGTCGCGGAGCACGGCGACGGCGCCGCGTACCCCGTCGCGTGAATGAAGCGGCGTCATGGCGACGGACCAGACATCGTTCTCGACATGAAGCTTGTCGGTCTGCTCCCGCGCCTCCGTCACCACCTGGTGGAACATCGGCTGAAGCGGAGCGGGAATATGCCGGTCCAGCGGCAGAGGAAGCGCAGCCGGAACGCCGCCGTTGACGGGCGGCCCGTCCGGATTCCAGGAGAGCTCTTCCCACTCCTGGATGATTTTATCCCCCTGCGGGTTCGTCACGATGACTTTGCCGCCGGCATCGAACGTCATGACCGCATCGGTCATGCTCCTGAGAACGCTGGAGAGGTTTTCTTTTTCATGACGCAGGGCTTTCACGTTCTCCTGAAGCTCTTCACCCATCACGTTGAACGATTTGGCGAGTTCCCCGATCTCATCGGAAGAAAGAATCGGAACCTTCGTGCCGTATTCCCCCCGGGAGATTCTGCCCGCCGCGTCTTTAAGCTGAAGCAGCGGCCGCGTGATCCGGTAGAACAGGAAGAACGCGAACACGGTTGTCATCAGGAAGCCGATAATCGAAACGATCACGAACAGGCGGAAGACGTCCCACTGGGTCGCCTCCAGGGACTTCAGGGATTGATACAGCACGATAGCGCCCTGCGTAGCTTTGGCCCCTCCGTCCGGTGTGTCATAAAGCGGCACGGCCACGGCGATATAATCGTTGCGCTGGTTGATTTTCCCCTGCTTGTTATAGGGGATGCGTTTCTCCAGCATCTGGCCGTTCAAGACCGAATTCAGCTCCGCTTCCGAGAAAAAGTCGGCCGCTTTGAAACGGAGAAGCTCCTGGTTTTTGCCCTCGACCGACGGATTTAATTCTTTCAGGCTTTGATCCAGCGCAATCATTCGCGCATCCTGAAGTTCCAGAAGCTGGTTCGCCATCTTGTAAAACTCTTCGTCCTGGAGATGAAGGGCGGCACCGTTCGAATAATCGCCCGCAAGCTGCTTCAGATTATGAACCTGATCCTCGGACTGGGAAAAATATTGTTCCAGCGACTGCACGAGAAACACGCCGAGCGTGATCAGAATAACCGCCACAAGACCGATAATCGTCAGCCAAAGCTTGCCGACTACGCTTCGCAGGCTGAACACGTTACTTCGGTACCTCCAGCTTGTAGCCTACGCCCCAGACCGTCGTAATCATCGCAGCCGCTTCCGGCGATACTTTGTTGAGCTTCTCGCGCAATCTTTTCACATGGGTATCGACCGTGCGCAAATCCCCGAAAAATTCGTAATTCCAGACATCCTTAAGCAATTCTTCCCGGGAAAACACCTTGTCCGGGGATACGGCCAAATAGTGGAGCAGCTCATACTCTTTGGGGGTAAGAGCGACTTCCTGGCCCCCTGCCGTTACGCGGTGAGCGTCGTGCTCGATGACCAGGTGCGGAAAAACGATATTGTTGCTCGAATTCGCATCTTTGGACAAGAAAGCCGTTGCGGACGAACGCCGCAGAATCGCCTTCACCCGGTAGATCACCTCGCGCGGGCTGAACGGCTTGACGACATAGTCGTCGGCCCCGACTTCGAACCCGTGAACACGGTTCGTTTCTTCGCCTTTCGCGGTCAGCATGATGACCGGAGTGGACTTCACTTGGCGCAGACGCGCGCATACTTCCGTGCCGTCGATTCCCGGCAGCATCAGATCGAGCAGAATCAGATCGAAGTCGCGCTCGGTCGCCAGGGTCAGGGCCGTTTCGCCGTCTTCGGCTTCTTCGATGCCGTAACCCTCTTTCTCCAGGTACATCCGAAGCAGACGTCTGATCCGTTCTTCATCGTCTACAACGAGAATATTCAATCTCTGTTCCATGACGTTCACAATCCCTTCCGTCCGTAAACGATTGTAGTGAATGATTTGCTAAAATTATACACCCGAATAGGAGTGCAGGCCAGCGATGACCAAGTTTACCCCGACCAGCGTAAACATAACCACGATAAAGCCGATTACGGCCAGCCATGCGGAACGTTTGCCCTGCCAGCCGCGGGAAAGGCGGAGATGCAGGAATACCGCGTAGAAGAGCCAGACGATCAAGGCCCATACTTCCTTCGGATCCCAGCCCCAGAAGCGGCCCCAGGCTTTATGAGCCCAGATCATCGCGAAGATGAGGGCACCGAGCGTAAAAATCGGATAGCCGATAGCGATGGAGCGGTACCCGATCTCGTCAAGATCTTCCGGGTCCATGCCTTTCATAATGGGCGAAATCGCCTGACCGATCGGCTTGCGCAGGATCAGTCTGAGCAGGACGTACAGGAGAACCCCGATCAGAACCGTCCAGATGACCGTGTTGAACTTCCGGCCGGCATTTTCTCCGCTCATCCAGGAAGGCGCCGTGAACAGCGGTTTATCCATCCCGAGGAAGGAATCCATCGATTCAAGCGTGGTCTGGTAAGGCGCCACGATAGGCGGAAGCACGTAAGTGACGGTTTGGCTCACTTTTTGCTGGGTGCCGTCCTCATTGCCGAGGATTTGTTCTTTCACGAATTTGGCTTCATAGCCGGCCGCATTAAACGTAAATACGGAAGCGATGAATGCGATAAGCATGAAAATAATGAGCAGGGTGAATTCCACCCCTCTTTGCTCTTTCCGGTCGGCGGCCGTTTTGCCTTGAAAATTGACCATCCGGATCAAGTACATTAATCCGGCGGCAAAACCGACAGCGAAGAATGCCTCGCCTGCGGCCGCGGTCGTAACGTGGATTTTAAGCCAGTAGCTCTGCAGCGCCGGAATCAGCGGCTGGACTTCGTTCGGAAAAACGGCCGCGTACGCAATGATGAGCACGACGACCGGCAGAGCAAATACCCCGAGGACCGGGGTACGATAGATGGCGTAGACGATAATAAAGGCGATCATGATCATCATACCGAGCATCGTCATGAATTCGAACATGTTGCTGGTCGGAATGTGTCCGCCCCCGTACCAGCGGGTGAAGAAATAGAGCAACTGGGACACAAGGCCCAAAACGGACAGGCCGTAAGCGGCTCTGCCCCATTTGCGCGCGTGAACTTCGGGATCCCGGTTGCTCCATGTCTTGCCTGCGATTGAAAGTACAAACACCAGAAAAGCCACACAGTAGATAACAAATGAAACAAGCAGCGCGTTCCCGCTGAAACTTAACCAATTCACGTAGCTTTCCCTCCCTTTTCGAGCGTTTTCTGATCCACCGTAATGCCTGTTTTATTCAGTGCCGCGGCCACTTCCTTGCGGACGCCGAACCAGTTCTTGTTCGTGTGCGCGCCCAGTACGAGCCTGCCGTCGTCGATTCTGAGCCATACTCGGCGGTGCTGCCAGTAGAAGCCCATGATGAGACCGATCATTCCGATACCGGCCCCGATCCAGATGTAAGGAAGCGCACGGTCCGTACGGATATTCAGGAAAGAGGTATAGCTGGAAAACGTAACGTTCTCCATCGATCCGACAGATAAGTCGAATTTGGCGCCTATTGATCCGTTAATTTCGTCCTGGCGGAACTCCTGCTTGTCTATTTGTCTCGGGAAATAGATATACGGCTCGCCACTCGGAGAAAGCCCCGGTCCCGTAATCTGAAAAATAAATGCAGGCGCTTTCGCTTCATTCGACTTCGTAATAGGCTCCCCTTTGTCGTCCAAGCCGAATTCCGGGAAATATCCCTTCAACGCGAGCTTGTAAGGCCCTGCCTGATACGAATCTTGAGGATCCTTCATCGGAAGCTCGAAGCTTCCGTAAGATTCGCCCGTCTGTTTGTTCGTCAGCGTCGGCTTGACTGAAATCAGCAGCGGATCTTCTTTGTAATCGTATTGAAAAGCGAGAAGCCCTTTGTAATCGAGCGGTTCGTTCACGATAATTTTCTGCCGGTGCACTTCCTGCAGATCCGGTTTTTTGCCGGGAATATCGCAGTCCGCCTTACAGGTATAAATCACGGCTTCCGTTTCGTAAATTTTCGCGACGTTCCGTTCTCTTTTTCTGAACTCTTCGGTCATTTCTTCCGGCTTGTAAAAATCGATGGTAAACTTCTCGTTCTTGATGTAGAGCGACGTATCGGGAATTTTCTTGATCTCCCCTTCACGCAGCCCCATATACTCATCCATCTGCCAGCCCGGGAAACTTCGCATCAGTACGGCCAGCAGAAAAATAATAAGGCCGATATGAAGCACGTAAGGCCCCCAGCGGCTGAACCGGTACTTCTCGGCAAGAAGAGCGGCTCCGTCCGTATGGACACGATAGTGCTTTTTGCGGAGCTGGCGGGCCATCTGTTCCGTCCATTCTTCTTCGGAGGCGCCTTCCGGAATACGCCCGTCGTAAGCGACCTTCTGGCGGAGCAGGAAGCTGTGGTGCTTCTGGATCTTCTGCTTGGAAAGAGCCCTGTACAGCGGAAGAACGCGGTCCAGGCTGCAGATGACGAGCGAGGCGCCGATCATCAGAATAAGAAGCTTAAACCACCACGATTCGTACGTGTGGGATAAGCCCAGCAAATAATACACGTGGCCCAGCGTTCCGTATGTATCCTTATAGTAAGTGGAAGGGTCTACCTGAATAAAATTGCTTTCCTGCGGATAAATGGTGCCAAGCGAAGAACCGATCAAGGTCAGGACGATTATCGTCACGGCCACCTTCACCGATGAAAAGAAATTCCAAATCCGGTCCAGCCAGGACGGATTTTCCCGCTGGGACCGCCGGGCGACCCCATCATATTTCATTTCAAGCGGTTCGGTCGAAAACGCTTCTTCGGTCAGCGGCTTGCCGCACGATTCGCAGAGCAGAGTCCCTACATGGTTCTGGTGTCCGCAATCGCACTTCGTGTTTTGAAACACGCCGCATTCCCCCTCTATGCTGTTTAAATTGAAACCTTTACTGGCCGCCGACGGCCGTTAGCTTTTTCAGCGTATCCGCGATAAATGCCTCGTCCATCTCGCCTTTATGAATTTTCATGACCGTCCCGTCGGGTTTGATAAAAAATGTCGTCGGATATTCCACGACCCCGAACTGTTTCCGCACCTTCTCCTCGTTATCGAGCAGGATGGGCAGACTCAGATTGTACTGGTCCACGAAGTTCTGAACCGTTACCCGGCTGTTGTCCAGGTTGACTTCAAGGAACTCCACGTTCTTGTCTTTCCAAATGTCGTACTGCTTCTGCAAAGCGGGCATTTCCTTCTTGCAGGGAGGACAGAAGGTTCCCCAGAAATTGATCAGGACGCCTTTGCCTTTGTAATCGGAAAGCTTGTAGGACTTGTTATCGAGTCCGGTAAGTGTAAAATCCGGCGCTTTCGAGCCCTCGACCGGATATTTTTTATCGTCGGCGGATGTTAGGTTGTTGACGATCGTAAATACACCGATGATAAGAACAATGCCTAAAATGATAATCTGAACCCATTTTTTGTTCTTTTTCATAGCGAGCACCCTCAAAAATTTGACATAACTATACTCATTATAACGAAAAAAAAGGCCAAGCTTAGCGGCCTTTTTGAATTTTATGTGACTGCAAGGCCGCATCGCGCAGGCTGTTAATTTCGTCATTGCGCAGGACTCTGTACTTTGCTCTCGGAAGACCCGCCAGCAATAAAGGTCCGTATTGTACCCGTCTTAATTTGACCACCGGAAAAGATACGGCGTCGAACATTCTTCTCACTTGACGGTTCCGGCCCTCATAAATCGTAATGGAAATTACGCTCTCGTTCTGCTCCGGACGCACATCGACGTATTCGACCTCGGCGGGAGCGGTCATGCCGTCCTCCAGCTCGATGCCGGCTCTCAGACGGTCGAGTACGGAACCGTGCACGACACCCTTGACGGTCGCATGGTACGTCTTGGCCACATGATGCCTCGGATGCATCATCAGGTTGGCGAATTCTCCGTCGTTCGTCAGAATGAGAAGCCCTTCCGTATCGTAATCAAGCCGTCCGACCGGATATACGCGCTCCTTGATCCCCGGCAGGTAATCGGTTACGACTTTGCGCCCTTTGGGGTCCGCAGCGCTCGTAATAACGCCTTTCGGCTTGTTCAGCATCACGTACACTTTCGTCTGCTGCTTAATGGCCCGTCCGTCTACGGTTATGATATCCTCTGCGGGATTCACTTTCACGCCAAGCTGCGTAACGACTTCTTCATTCACGCTCACACGGCCGGCCAGAATCAGCTCCTCGCTTTTCCTGCGGGATGCTACGCCCGCCTCGGCCAGCACTTTCTGCAATCTCTCCATCCTCAACGTTCACCTCAAAGCTAATGATAACCATCCTTGCGTGAAATCACAAGTTCTCTGCCGGCGATTCCGCAAATGTTTTTTCGGGGGATACCGAGCTAAAGTCTCCCTCCCATCATTTATGGAAGGCCGGTGAAAGATGAAACGTCATAGGCAGGCGTGTATATAGGGCGGCCTAATTTTGAAAGGTTCTTCTGCTAATCGTTCCCTTAAGGGGCTGAAAATAATCATTTTTTGCCAAAATGAAAGCCCGACGGGCCCGTTTTTTCCGGGAAAAACAAAGAAACCGCCCGGTCCGGGCGGCATTCAGGTTGCGAACACGAGCAGGCAGATGACGATGGAAGCGACGAAACCGACCACATCGGAAATAAGGCCGACTTTGAGCGCGTATCCGGCTTTCCGGATGCCGATCGCCCCGAAGTACACCGTTATGACATACAGCGTCGTATCCGTGCTTCCCTGGACCGTCGAAGCGATCCGGCCGACCAGTGAATCGGGGCCGAACTGGGCGATCAGGTCGGTCGTGAAGGCAAGGGAGCCCGCGCCCGTTATCGGGCGCAGGATCGCCAGCGGGAGCACCTCGGACGGTACACCGAGAGCCTGGAACAGCGGCTTCAGCCAGCCCAGGGTCAGCTCCAGCGCACCCGATGCCCGGAACACGCTGATCGCAACCATCATGCCGACGAGATGAGGGATGATTTTGACCGCCGTGTCGAAGCCGTCCTTGGCACCGTCGGTGAACGATTCGTACACGGGCACTTTCCGGTAGGCGGCGTACAGCGGGATGAAAACGATAAGGACCGGGATGGCCCACGCCGAGAGCACGTTCACCCATTCGTACATCGGCGGCTCATCCTTTCACTACGGGGTTCGCCGGGAGCTTGCGCCTGTACCAGCGGTCGACGATGATCGCGGCGGCGGTGGATACGACTGTAGCCAGCAGAGTCGTGCCGACGATTTCCGACGGATTGATGGAGTTGTAATTCATCCGGATGGCAATCAAGGTCGTCGGAATGAGCGTGATGCTGGCCGTATTCAGCGCCAGGAGCGTGCACATGGCGGGGCTGGCCGTATCCTTGTGGGGATTCAGCTTTTGCAGCTCCTGCATCGCCTTAATTCCCATCGGAGTAGCGGCATTGCCGAGCCCGAGGATGTTCGCGCTCATGTTGGACATGATGTACCCCAGCGCGGGATGATCCTTCGGGATGCTGGGAAACAGGAAGCGGACGACGGGACGAAGCAGAACGGCCAGCTTGGACAGCAGGCCGGCGTCTTCGGCGATTCTCATCATGCCGAGCCAGAAAACCAGCACGCTGATAAGACCGAAGCAGACCGTCACACCGCTCTTGGCGCCGTCGAAGGCAGCCTGCGTTACGGCTTCGACGTTGCCCTGGACTGCGGCAACCCCAAAGCCGGTTACGATGAAAAACAACCAGATCCAATTCACCATCGTTCTTTCCTCCTTTCCTGTACTTGCCTACATGCCGGGTGACAGCACCGCCCGGACAACTTTGCGCAGGGATACACTCCATGCGTTCCAGACGCCGGCGTCCGCTTCGGTGGCCTGAAAGCCGAATGCCGCCTTGTCGGCCGCTTTCAGGCGCGGACTTGCCGGGTCTACCAGCGGAACGGTGCCGAGCAGGCGCTCGTCGAGCTTTAACAGGAGACGGCCTTTCTCGCCGAGCCGCGCATCCAGAGACTCCGGCGGATACGACTCCGGTTCGGAGGTGACGCGGTCTTTTTCCGCAGAGAGAAGCGGGTACGAGAACTCTCTCTCCGCAACATAAGGCGTCCCTTCTACCGCCTGGCCCTTTTTCAGCAGAGGAACAAGCGGAAAATGTTCAAACCCCCACTGAAGCAGACGGGTATGATCCGCCCAGTCGTCGCCGTCGTTTAAAGTCACGACGACCAGTCGCTGTCCGTTCCGCGTGGCGGAAGACACCAGACACCGTTTGGCCAGCTTCGTGTAGCCCGTTTTAACCCCGTCGGCCCCGTCGAAAAGGCCCAGCATTTTGTTTTTGTTAAACCAGGTGTACTCCCACGATTCGTTCGGGTTGGGCACTTTGATCATTTTCGTCTGGACAATTTCCTGGAACGTCGGATTTTTCAGGCTGTAAGCCGCCAGTTTCGCCAAATCTTCGGCACTGGAATAATGATCGGCACTCTCGTCCAGCCCCGACGGGTTCGTGAAATTCGAATGGCCGAGCCCGATCTGTTCGGCTTTCCGGTTCATCATCACGGCAAACCCTTCCACGCTGCCGCCTACATGCTCGGCTATGGCCGTCGCCGCATCGTTGCCGGAACGAAGCATCAGCCCGTAGAGCATGTGCTTCAGGCTCATTTCCTGTCCCGCCTTCAAATAAAGGGACGAGCCTTCTTTTCCGGCCGCGCGAGTGCTAACTTTGACAATGTCCGTCAGTTTGCTCTCCTCGATGGCCACGATCGCCGTCATGATTTTGGTCAGGCTCGCTATTCTCATCGGCCTGTCTCCCCGCTTCGAGTAAAGAACTCTGCCCGATTTCACGTCGACGAGGGCCGCGCCCTCCGCGTTCGTTCCTATCGCCGGGGGTTCCGCCGCCAAGGCCGCTGCGCCAAACACGTTCAGCATGCACAAAAACGCCAGCATACCGGATATCCACATCCGTTTGCTCATATGCCCTTCCTCCCATTGCCCCTCGCATCCGGGTCAAGACTTGTCTTCCCTCCAGGGAACTTTGTACAAGTATATGCTTGACCCGCCCGCTTATGACCGCTCCTCTGACAGGAGGCGGTTCTTTACAAATTCCCGGTTCTCCGGTATACTTCTTTAGGATTGTTTAAGAAACGGCCCGAAACACCAAGCAACTGCATATGGAGATCACCGGAGGAGCCTGTCATCACAGGCTCTTTTTTGCTCTTTTTGCCTCCTGATCCATTTAACGGGCGGCCGTGCAGCAACCTGAATCCGTCTGAACGTGGAAATGCTAACAACGCTTGATAGCCGCTAACTAAAGGAGAGATCGTGTCATGACGCAAGTCTGGATCGCACTTATCGTTTTTCTGGCAACCTATGCCGTCATTATCTCGGAAAAGAAAAACCGCGCCGTCGTCGCCCTGCTGGGAGCCGCCGTCATGGTCATCTTCGGTATCGTCGATATACATAAGGTGTACACGGAATATATTGAATGGGGAACCATCGCTCTGCTGGTGGGCATGATGATTCTTGTCGGCATCACCAACAAAACCGGCGTGTTCCAATATGTAGCGGTACGCGCGGCAAAATTGGCCAAGGGAGATCCGATGCGCATTCTCATCTTCTTACCCCTTCTGACCGCGGTCGGGTCGGCCATGCTCGATAACGTAACGACCGTACTGCTGGTCGTACCGGTCACCCTGTCGATAACCCGGATGCTCAACATTAACCCGGTTCCATTTCTCATTTCCGAAATCATCGCATCCAATATCGGAGGAACCGCTACCCTGATCGGAGATCCGCCCAACATTATGATCGGGTCGGCAAACCCTCATCTCACGTTTAACGTTTTCTTGAGCAATCTCGCGCCCGTAACCGCCATTATTTTCGCCGCAACGCTGTTGATGCTGCGCATCATTTATAGAAAGCAGCTTAAAACCAGTCCCGAGCATAAAGAAAAATTGATGAAACTGGACGAAAAATCCTATATCCAGGATCCCGTTCTCATGAAAAAATCACTCGTTATTCTCGGAATTACCATTCTCGGATTCGTGCTGCATTCGGTCATTCATGTGGAAGCCGCCGTTGTGGCCATCACGGGCGCCGTGCTTCTGATGCTTTTCGGATTAAAGGAAAAAGAGGTCGAAGAAGCTTTCGATTCCGTCGAATGGGTCACTATTTTCTTCTTCGCAGGTTTGTTTGCCTTGGTAGGAGCTCTGCAGGAAGTCGGTATCATCAAAAGTCTGGCCCAGCAGGTGCTCAACATAACCGGGGGAGACGTGCGGCTCGCGGCTCCGCTCATATTGTGGGGCTCGGGGATTGCGTCCGCCACCATCGATAACATTCCTTTCGTCGCGACTATGATTCCCCTCATTAAAGATATGGCCGTGAGCATGCAGCTTCCCGCCGACTCGATGGAAATTAATACGCTCTGGTGGTCCCTCGCCCTGGGAGCGTGCCTCGGGGGCAACGGAACTCTCATCGGCGCTTCGGCCAATGTCATCGTGGCGGGAATTGCCTCTAAAGAAGGCAAAGGATTCAGCTATTGGGAATTTCTCAAAATTGGAGCGCCGATCACCCTCGTTTCGCTCCTTATTTCCCACCTGTACCTTTATTTCCGTTATATGATTTTTTTACCGTAACAGGGGCACTTCGTATAACTGCAGAAAAGAGACAAAAGCCCGGAATCGGTTCAAACCGATTCCGGGCTTTTGTGCTGCGGGAAAAGAGTTACAACTTGATGGTGTCCGCCTCGATATTAATGTTCGAAGTCCCTGTTCCAGCACCGCCAAGACCAGAAGCGTTTCCGCCCTGCTTGAACATAGTCTGGACACGGTCCACGATTTGCGGAGCGGAGTCGATCAGTCGTTCGATCAGATGAGTCTGGTTGTCGAGCGGCACGATCTTCACGCCATGTATGCCTACGACCAGAAACGCGATCGGTGTAATGGATACGCCGCCGCCGCTTCCGCCGCCGAACGGCATTTCCACGGCCGCTTTCTCAAGACCGCCGCGGCCCACGTCCGGAAGAGTTTCCGTCGTGAATTCACTGCCGCCTGCCGCGAAACCAAACCCGACTTTACTGATCGGCATAATGACGCTGCCGTCCGGTGTTTCTACCGGATCGCCGACGATGGTGTTCACATCCACCATTTGCTTGATGTTTTCCATGGCTGTTTTCATCAGCCCTTGAATCGGATGATCGGTCAATGAAGTCTCCTCCTTTGGGTCCCTTCAAAGCTTAAGTTCCTTGCTTGAAGGAATGTTAGGTCTGCATCCGATAGGTTACCCCGCGAATGAACTTCGTATGTAAACCGTCCGGGACCTTGCCGGTTTTTACGTCGCGGCCGGCTCCGGCCTTTTTGACCGTTCTTCATCTCCCTGAATCACCTGACGCAGCAGACGGAACCAGGCACGTATTCCTCCGGGCGTTCTGAAGATCCTGTAGATCAGTCTGCATCCGGAAAGACCCAGGGCTGCCGCCTTGGCCTGAACCACACATACAAACTGAATTTGAAAAGATGTACGGTTATACTGCGGATTTACAGCCAGTTTCGGAACGGCGGACAGCGGTACGTATTTCGTCAACAGACCGACAGCCGCCGATTTTATAGTCCAGAACGTTCCGGCCAGAACAGCCGTCTGCACCGCGTCGCCCGCACCTATGCCCGTGCTCCATTTTAATTGCGTACAGCGGAACAGACCGAGAGTACGCTTCAACCAAGCATTGAAGCCTTCCGTATGCCGCAAGAGATCTTTACCTTCGCGGTAAATGGCCCGAATGCGTTCTTTATCGACTTTGCCTTTGCTCTTATTGGCTATATTCATCGTATTTTCATTGGTTTGATCGACTTTAAACGTCAACCCGTCGATCAGATTGTGAAACTGAATGGCCGGCACGTTCACCCGGTATTTAATCCAGCCGTACAGAGCCCGGACTTGAACATACATTTCGTCATTTTCCCCGACCCGGTTCCAATAAAGCGTAAGCTGAACGGAGCTGAGCATGACCAGTACGACTGCCAGGATCAAAACAAGCAGAACGGCGGTTATGATTCCCACGATTAACACAAGCACCCTCCTCCGGCAAACCGACCTTCCTAGTATCACCCGCTCCATCCAGATCATGCATACTTTTTGAGTGAGGATACCCCGCTTCGTTTCCATATAAAAAGCGCCCCGCTTGCACTCGGCAAGCCAGGACGCTTCTTCTGCTTATTCTTTATCGGACGTATCCGAATCTTTACCGATACCGTCGGGCAGCTCCCAATCCTCCTGCCCCGGGGAATCGAAGCGGAACGGTTCCGTTTCCGAAACAGGATTATGCTCTTCCCCTTCAAAAAGCGGCAAGTCCCGCCCGTCTTCCGGCCGCAAAGCAGCCTCCCCGGCAGCCGTTCCGTCCAGCAGCTCGCGACCCAGATCTTCGAATGTAAGCTGGTCGGTACCGTCCCCGTTTAATTTATCAAACAGGAGTTTGGTTTCTTCCTCAAGATCGAAATCGCCGACAAAAGCCGGCGACTCGGGAAGATCGTCGATTGAACTCAAACCGAAATATTCGAGAAACGGCTTCGAAGTTCCGTACAAAATCGGCCGTCCGATCGCTTCGGCGCGGCCCGTTTCCACAATGAGCTCCTTCGCCATAAGGGTATGAAGAGCACGCTCGGATTTGACTCCGCGGATTTCCTCGATCTCCACCCGGGTGATCGGCTGTTTGTAGGCAATGATGGACAGCGTTTCAAGCGCCGCCTGCGACAAAGACGAACGGGAAGGAGAATAAGCCAGCCGTTCGAAATAAGGCGCATGTTCGGGAATCGTCGTCATCTGGTAGGCGCCGGCGACCCTCGTAATCTGAATCCCCCTGCCTCCGCGGCGCAAGTCGTCCTGAAGCTCTTCCACAAGCTCGGTCACGATGTGCGCGTCCGTCTCCAAAATATCGGCAAGCTGTTTCTTATCCAGCCCCTCGTCTCCCGCCACGAAAAGCAGTCCTTCAATAATCGATTTCATCTGTTGAAAGTCCATCCGTCAACTCTCCCTCTTTGGCCTGAATGACGATGTCTTCAAACAGCCGGTGCTGAAAGCATTGAATCTTTTTCATCTTCATCAGTTCCAATATCGCCAAAAACGTGACCACGATTTCCTCGCGGCTGCACTGCTTTTCGAAAAGTTTCGAGAACAGGAGCCGCCCGCCCTTATTCCGCAAAAGATCCACGAGATCCACGATCCGGTCCTTGACGGATATTTCGTCCCGCCGGATTTTCGTGACCTGGTTCCGGTGGACCATCTTGCGCAGCGTACGCTGAAAGGCCAGCATCAAATCGTTGACGTCCAGCCCTTTCACGGGGTTCTCCTGCACCTGGGGAACATAGGGCGCCAAATCCTCAGGCTCGCGCGTGAACACGAGGCTCCGCTCCACTTCCTTGTCGCGCAGCAGATCGGCAATCGCTTTGTATTTACGGTACTCGATCAGCTTCTGCACGAGTTCGGCCCGCGGATCGAAATCGTCCTCTTCGTAATAATCGAAGTCAAGATCGAGTACGGGAGGCTTCGGCAGCAGCATCTTGCTCTTGATCGCCAGCAGCGTGGCGGCCATGACCAGAAATTCGCTCGTCACTTCCAGCTCCAGCTCGTGCATAGCCTGGACATATTCCATATACTGCTCCGTGATGTCCTTGATCGGGATATTGTAAATGTCGACCTCGGACTTATCGATCAAGTGAAGCAGCAGGTCGAGCGGCCCTTCGAACGCTTCAAGTTTGTACAGCATTTTCATGAATCTGCTCTCCCAAAAAAAGATCCCCGTCCTAAGTGGCCGGGGTTCCGAATCGCTTGCCAAGCGCTGTAGGGAGTGCGCGATCTGAAAACCGCGGTCAGCCCTGCAGACTGCTTCGTAAGATTAGCCATTTCTATCGCGGTAACGGCGGCATCCCAGCCTTTGTTGCCCGCTTTCGTGCCGGCCCGTTCGACCGCCTGTTCAATCGAATCGGTCGTCAGGACTCCGAAAATAACCGGAACACCTGTTTTTAATGAAATGGCGGAAACGCCTTTGGCCACTTCGTTGCAAACATAATCAAAGTGAGGCGTGGAGCCGCGGATTACGGTTCCCAGCGTAATGACGGCGTCATATTTGCCGGTTTCCGCCAGTTTTTGTGCAATCAGAGGAATTTCGAAAGCGCCGGGTACCCAGGCGACTTCGACTTCGGTATCTTCCACACCGTGGCGCTTCAGCGCGTCGAGCGCTCCGCCCAGCAGCTTGGACGTAATAAATTCATTAAACCGGCCCACAACGATGCCGTATCTCTGTCCTTGGGAAATCAGATGACCTTCATAATTTTTTACCACAATAACCGACTCCTTCTAGTATACAAATTGATGACGCAGATAAAAAGAGATTTTTAGAAAAAAGCATCAGTTTGGATCAAATTGGAGCAAATGGCCGAGCTTTTCCCGCTTGGTATGCAGATATCTGGCATTATCTTCATTATGCGGCATTTGGATCGCGACTCTCTCGACAACTTCCAGCCCATAACCTTCCAGCCCTTTGATCTTCCGCGGATTGTTCGTAAGCAGGCGGATTTGCCGGATTCCGAGATCTTTTAAGATCTGGGCTCCTACTCCATAATCGCGCAAATCGGGAGCGAATCCCAGCTTGACGTTCGCTTCGACCGTATCGAGTCCTTCTTCCTGAAGCACATAAGCCTTCAGCTTGTTGATCAGCCCGATGCCGCGCCCTTCCTGGCGCATATAGAGCAGCACGCCCGCCCCCGCATCGTTAATCTGCTGCAGGGCGGCAGCGAGCTGGGGACCGCAGTCGCAGCGGTGGGAGTGGAACACATCTCCCGTCAGGCACTCGGAGTGTACGCGCACCAGCGTCGGGACCGAACCGTCAATATTCCCTTTGACAAGCGCGACATGTTCCTTCTGGTCCAGCTGGTTTGTATACGCGATAGCCTGAAACGTCCCGAAATCCGTCGGCAGCTTCGCCTCCACTTCCCGCTTGACCAGATTTTCCTTCTCGCTGCGGTAGTGGATGAGGTCTTTGATCGTAATGATCTTCAGCCCGTGAATGCGGGCCACCTCCATCAAATCGGGAACCCGGGCCATCGTCCCGTCTTCTTTGATCACCTCGCAGATAACTGCCGCGGGATACGAACCGCTCATACGGGCCAGGTCGACGGCCGCCTCCGTATGACCCGCGCGGCGCAGGACGCCGCCTTTTTTCGCAATGAGAGGAAAAATGTGCCCCGGCCTGCGGAAATGAAGCGGCTTCGCTTCCGGATCAATCAGGGCCTGGATCGTACGGGAGCGCTCGTGGGCGGATATCCCCGTCGTCGTCTCCGCATGATCCACGGACACCGTAAAAGCCGTGCCGTGATAATCCGTATTGCGGCTTACCATGGGAGGCAGATCCAGTTCCTGCGCCCGTTCTTCCGTGATCGGAGCGCAGACGAGTCCGCGGCCTTCCTTGATCATGAAATTGATGACCTCGGGCGTCGTTTTATCGGCCAAGGCTATGAAATCGCCTTCGTTCTCTCGGTCCTCATCGTCCACGACGATAATGACCTTCCCTGCGGCCAGATCGCCGACCGCTTCTTCGATGGAATGAAACGAGTACGTGTCTCTCTCTGTCATTTTGTTCCCTCCTTCAAAAAAATATCGGTGAACTTACCTTCACAAAAATCCGTTCTCCGCCAAAAATTTCTCGGTCAGTCCGTCCTGTCCGGCGCGGGAATGTATCCCCCCGCCCGTACCCGTGCGGAGCAGCTTTTCAATATATTTCCCAAGCACGTCACATTCGATGTTCACGCCGTCCCCGGGCTGTTTATCCTGAAGAACCGTTTGGGCCAGCGTATGCGGAATGATCGATACCGCAAACGTGCTGTCCGTCACATCCGTAAGCGTAAGCGAGATGCCGTCGATCGTAATGGAGCCGCCCGCGATCATGTAGCGCAGGATAGCGGGATCATCCGGCTCCAGCCTGTAGACGACCGCATTCTCCTCCGGCGTTCTGGCCCGGATCCGGGCCGTGCCGTCCACGTGTCCCTGCACGATATGGCCGCCGAAACGGCCGTTCGCCGGCATCGCCCGTTCCAGATTGACGCGTGCTCCCGTCTGGAGCGCGGCCAGGTTCGTTTTGCGGTACGTCTCCGGCATGACGTCGACGGAAAAGGTTTCCTTGTCATAAGCGACGACGGTCAGACAGACGCCGTTGACGGCTATGCTGTCGCCGAGGTTCACATCTTCCAGCACTAGGCGCGCGCCGAGGGTCAGGACCATCGCCTGCCCCTGCTTGTGTATCCGGCGCATGACGCCGATTTCTTCGATTAATCCGGTAAACATGATGAAGCCTCCTCCTCGGCGTACTGCGGGTAACCCGTGAGACAGACGTCTTCGCCGACGGTGTCGACGGTCATCCGCGCGAGCCGGATCGCCTCGCTCATGCGGCCGAATCCGGCGAAAGACGCGTTGTCCGGCGCCTCCGGCCCGCCGCCGATCCATTTCGGGGCGAAAAACAGCACCGCCTTGTCCACCAGGCGGTTTTCCAGCATCGCCCCGCTGAGCCGTCCTCCGCCTTCCAGGAGGACGGAGGGCACCTCCCGCTCGCCAAGCAGCTGCATCGCGAGCGGGAGATCGACGTGCGGGCCGCCGCACGCCAGCACTTCGGCGCCGAGCGCCTCAAGCGCTTCGCGCTTGGCCGGATCGGCGCCGGCTGTGGTCAGGATGAGCGTCGGCCGCTCATCCTGACGCCGCAGCACCCGCGCGGACAGCGGCGTCCTGAGCTGCGAATCGACCACGATTCGCAGCGGGTGGAGCGCCGGCACGCTCAGCCGGGTGGTCAGCTCGGGATCGTCGGCAAGCACCGTGCCGATCCCGACCATGATCGCGGCGTGGCGGTGCCGCATCGCGTGAACAAGCTCGCGGGCTGGCGCCCCGGTGATCCACTTGCTGTCGCCGGTTTTGGCGGCGATCTTGCCGTCGAGCGTGCTCGCGGATTTCATCGTGACGAAAGGCAGCCTCGTCACGATGAACTTGTTGAACGCCTCATTCAAGGCGTTCGCCTCGTCCGCGAGCAGCCCGGCCTCGACAGCGATGCCCCGGCTCCGCAGTCTCGCGATTCCCGATCCCGCCACCAGCGGGTTCGGGTCTACGGCAGCGACGACGACGCGGCGGATGCCGCTTTCGATGAGCCGGTCGCTGCACGGAGGCGTCTTGCCATAGTGGCTGCACGGCTCCAGCGTGACGTAAGCCGTGGCGCCTTCGGCTTCGACGCCGGCCATCTGCAGCGCGTGCACTTCGGCGTGGCCTTCGCCCCGCTTCAGATGGGCGCCCATGCCGACAATGCGGCCGTCTTTAACGACGACGCAGCCGACGACGGGATTGATGCCCGTCTGGCCGAGCGCAGCCTGGGCCATTTGCAGCGCCACGCGCATATAAGTTTCGTCCTGCAGAGGTTGAAGCATGATCGTTCTCCTTTCTTGCCGGGAAAGGCCCGGGACAGGCTCTTCCTTGCCCTATTCGTCAAGCTTGCCGGCTTGCCGCCTGCGTTTAGTCTTAGTTTCTCCCGCTTGATCCAAAATGTTGAACCTGAAAAAGCCCCTGTCCGTTTCGGACAAGGGCGTTGGTTGGAATAGCAAGAACGTGCGTGAAGCCAGTCTGCGGGCACAAAAAAGTACCTCCGGGCCCTGGGGGACCGGTTACGAAAATTCTCCGGCAGGTATGCCAAAGAAGCGTGCTTCTGCCTGACATTCGTGTTATGCGGAAAAATGCCATCGGCATCAACGGCAGTGGAAAAAAGCGCAAGCCAAGGCCCTGCGGACCCGCTGTCTTTTATGCCGCTGCGTATGAACTCCGGAACTTTCTAGCACAAATAAGCCGGCCGGAAAAGGGCAGCGTATGTACTTAAACAAGCTCTTTCCGCGCGAATGCAGGTAAAGCTTCGTATGCAGACTGAATCGTTTCGTTCTCCTTCTCCCATCCAGACTTTAACTGTCGGTCTCGGACTCTCACCAAGTCAGCCGGATTGTCCCGCGTCGGAACGCTTAAAATCAGACAAGCCGGGTCACGGACTGAACTGCAGACCGGATAACCGGTACTGCGGCAACACCGCCGGTAGGGACTTCCACCCCGCCCCGAAGGATTGATTCAATCTTATTCGATTGTTGACTGAATAGTACCATTGTCATTTCCAAAATGCAAGTGTCAAGTTGACTAGTCCGCTCGGAAAACGGTATAAGAACACCCCCTGCCGGGAATGGCTGAATAAGAACGGTCATAGTGATATCGCTCGGAATGGGAAGTTGAGATTGATCAGGGAATGATTCTTGTTTGCCGTATCACAACGGAACTTGAAGCGGAGAGGCGAGCGGTCGGTCCTTCGGGACATGCTGATCATGCGGAATAGACAGCTCATCCGATTGTTCCTGCCGTTCCGACTTTTCCGGGCGATCAACTTTTACGGAGGGAAAGCGAATACAATGCACCGGTACACAGATTTTTCCTTACATGATTTGAATGCGGCCCGAAATATGACGAAGATCGGTTTTGCAGAGCTATGCCGCTGCGAAAATCGCGCGATTCCTGTTATCGTTCGCGGACGTGTCCTCCCCGAGGGATTAAAGGCAAGCGGGTGGGACAAAGCCCGGCTCTGGCATCAACTCGATCTAGCCGGCGTGGATTCCCTGCTGGATGTCGCGTACGCGGAAATACGCCGCGACGCCCTGATTATAAAAAGCCCCTGACCGGCCGCTATATTTCAGCGGTTGATCAGGGGCTTTCGGGTTCAATTCTTACACTTCGACGATTTCGACTTTCTCCATCGTGTCGCGGCCTTTGAACGCATCCACGTATTCCATGCCTTTGGTTACTTTGCCGAAAACCGTGTGCTGGCCGTCAAGATGAGGCTGCGGCTGGTAGCAGATGTAGAACTGGCTGCCACCCGTATTGCGGCCGGCGTGGGCCATTGCAAGCGTTCCGCGCTCATGCTTGTTCGGGTTGATTTCGCAGTCGATCGTGTATCCGGGACCGCCTGTACCGGTGCCTTGCGGGCAGCCGCCTTGGGCTACGAAGCCCGGGATGACGCGGTGGAAATTAAGTCCGTTGTAGAAACCGGAATTAGCCAGCTTCTCGAAGTTTGCCACCGTATTGGGGGCATCCTTTTCAAAAAGGTCGATCAGCACTTCGCCGCCGCCTGCCATCGTAATTTTCGCTTGTTTTGCCATGTGGGACACTCTCCTTTTATGTATCGGTTCCTGCTTGGATTGCGGGGTACATGATTGTGAAGCAATCTCTCTCATTGTACTCCATATTGAATGGATGTACAAATAAACAAGCCGGAGGGCAGCCCTCCGGCTTGCTGGCCGTTCCGGGAGGGTTTCCCGGATATCGGGACTTCAGCGGACCGGCTGAATTTGTTTCATCCGTTCCGGCACGACGTCGTTGCGGACCAGATCTTCATACGTTTCCCGTTTGACCGCAACGTCGGCCGTTCCGTCCTTTACGAAAACGACGGCAGGTCTGCGGATCCGGTTGTAGTTGCTGGCCATGGAGTAATTGTAGGCTCCCGTACTGGCAACGGCCAGAATATCTCCCGACTGCACAAGAGGAAGCTCCACGTCCCAGATCAGCATATCGCCGCTTTCGCAGCACTTGCCCGCGATGGATACCGTCTCCTGTGAAGCCTCCGAAGCCCGGTTCGCCAGCATCGCTTCATACTGGGACTGGTACAGGGCCGGACGCGGATTATCCGTCATGCCACCGTCTACAGAAACATACTTACGAACACCGGGAATGTCCTTGTTCGTTCCTACGGTGTATAGAGTCGTTCCGGCATCGCCGACGATGCTCCGGCCCGGTTCGATCCAAATCTCCGGCATCGGATAAGATACGGCCTCGAAGCGGGTTTTGACCGCTTCCGCGATCGCTTCGACGTAAGTCGACATCGGCAGAGGCGTGTCACCTTCCACATAGCGGATTCCGAAGCCGCCGCCCAGGTTGATGACCGAGAAAACCACGTTCAGCTCATCCCTTACCTGCGAAGCGAACTGGGCCACCTTCTCGGCCGCCACCCGGAAACCTTCGACCTCGAAAATTTGCGAGCCGATATGGGAATGTACGCCGAGCAATAGCAGATGATCCGCCGCGGCGGATTCTTTGACCGCTTCGAAAGCGGCCCCGTTCCCGAGGTCGAATCCGAACTTCGAATCGATTTGGCCGGTGGAAATATATTCGTGCGTATGGGCTTCAACGCCCGGTGTTATTCTCAGAAGAATCGGCACGCGCTTGCCTTTCGAACCCGCAATCGCATTAAGCATGCGGAGCTCCGTGAAGTTATCGACGACGAAACAGCCGATTCCGGCGTCAAGCGCCATTTCAATTTCGCCCGGCGTTTTGTTGTTGCCGTGGAAGTGTATGCGCTCGGGAGGAAAACCGGCCTGAAGCGCCGTAAACAGCTCCCCGTCGGATACGACGTCAAGGGACAGTCCTTCCTCGGCTACGATGCGGCACATCGCCATGACACAGAACGCTTTGCTTGCGTAAGCGACCTGAAATTTTAACCCCGACGCCTGAAAAGCATCGACAAACTCGCGGCAGCGCCTGCGTACAAGCGCCTCATCCACAACATATAACGGTGTTCCATAACGGGCGGCCAGTTCCGTGGTATCCACACCGCCGACTTCCAAATGGCCTTGAGCGTTAACTCGGCTTGTTCCATGAAGATGCATCGTCCGTTTCCCCTCTTCGTTATCCGTATCCGTGACTGCTTCCGTGTTGGTTCTCCATTACATTATTAACTAAAGTAACACAATGTCACTTAGCTGACAACACAACTTTCACGGAAGGAGGCAAGCCGGAACGGACGCACTGTCATTCGGGCGCAGGCTGGCGGGTTCCGTCTTTCGAACGGGTGATGCTCAGCCTTGTTTTGTGCTTCAGCACCGGCAGACGGAACACGATATTAAGCAGTCCCATCGCATTGAACGGAAGGAAGGGCCACATGTAGGGAGCCGTGTGCGAACGCTGAAGGGCCAGGAACATCAGCCACACCGTGCATGCGATGACGAAACCCGGAACTTTGAAGAGCGCCACCGAAAACAGCAGGACTAGCCGGACGATCCGGTTGGCGAGGCTAAGCTCATAGCTCGGGGTGGCAAACATGCCGATCGTCGCGATTGAAATGTAGAAAATAATTTCATTCGTGAACAGCCCCGTTTTGACGGCAATGTCTCCGATTAGAATAGCCGCCACCAGTCCCATGGCCACGGATAAAGGCGTCGGCGTATGGACGGATGCCATCCGCATCAGATCGATCCCGAGTTCGGCGAGAAGAAACTGGACCAGAACGGGGATTTTACCCGGATTTTGCGGCCCTATGAATTCAAGTCCGGCCGGTTTAAGCCCCGGCTCCAGTACCATCAGGAACCATAAGGGGAGAAGAAACAGGGAAGCCAGTATACCCAGAAAACGGACCCAGCGCAGATAGGAGCCGATGATGGGAAGCTGGCGGTATTCCTCCGCGTGCTGGAGATGATGAAAGAACGTCGACGGCATGATCATGACGCTGGGCGAAGTGTCGGACATCAGGATGACGTGCCCCTCCAGCAGATGAGCGGACGCAACGTCGGGCCTCTCCGTATAACGGACCAGCGGGTAAGGGTTCCACCCTTTCGCCACAATCGCTTCCTCCAGACTGCTTTTCGGCCAGCGGAATGCCGTCGAGCTCCACGTTTTTGACTTTGTCGCGTATCGCCTCGACCAGCTCGGGATTCGCTATGTCGTCGATATAGCCGATGCAGATATCCGTGCTTGTCCGCTTGCCCACCTGCATGATTTCGACCCGAAGCTTCGGATCGCGCACTCGTCTACGGACGAGTGCCACGTTCGTCATCAGCGTTTCCACGAATCCGTCCCTTGATCCGCGCACGACCCTTTCAAGGTCGGGCTCTTCCGTGGAGCGGACAGGGAAGTTTTTGGCGTCAACGGCGAGTGCCGTGCTTTCCCCCTCGATAAAAATACCCGTCGCACCGGTCATAACCTGGCCGATGACTTCTTTCATCGTCTGGTAAGGGTTCACCTGGATATGCGGGATAAGGTACTCTTTCAGGCTTTCGGCTGGGTTTTCCTCCATTGCCGCATGGTCCGCATAACTTAACCTATCGAGAACCATGGTCAGGACCTGATCCTTGGCCAGCCCGTTTACATAAAAGAAGCCTACCCGGACCGAACCGAAAACCATTTGGCGCAGCACCAGGTCGAACGAGGTCCCGAGTCCCGAGCGCTCCTCCAGCATATCGTTGACTTCCTGCATCGAAAGAGGAATGGGGTCATCTGCAGGCTCGGAAGAGTCACCGTTAGACGGTTCCTTGTCTTTTTGGCCCTGCTCGTCCCCCTTTTCACCGGTTTTCCGTTTCGGCCCCTTCGAGTTCGCGGTTTTCCCGCTGCCGCCTTCCTTGGTGCGGCTGTCTCTGTCTTTGTCCCCGCCATTCTCCGGCTGCCCTCCGCTCTCCCGCTCCCCTTCTTGGCTTGCAGCCGGATTTTTCCGGAAGAAAGAAGCTTGAATAGGACCCTTGTGTCCATCCTGCAAAAGCTTCTTGATCCCGAAGGCATCTTCTTCCGGAAAGCCTCCGGAAGAGACCCGCTCCCTGTCTGCGGGTCCGCCTTGGCCGGAGGATTCAGCCCCTTGGCCCAATCGGCGCCCGTGCTCTTTACCAGCCGCCCCGGTCCCCTCTTCGGATGATCCTTTGCCGGCCCGTTCGTCCTCGCGGTTCCCTTTGTGCATTCTGCCGGGGGCGGAATTGTCCGGCGCTTCTTCATGCCGGGATTCGACCGGATTTCCTTGCGCCCGTTCATGCTTACGGCGATCCGGATTCCCGCGCCCTTCACCTTCGGGCGCTTCTTTCTCCGGAGCATCTTCCGGCGCCGTGCCCAGAATTTGCGGCCGTTCCTTACGCCCGGCATCTCCGGCCTCTTCGTTCAGCTCCGTCCCCGATGGAGCGTACTCCTCCGTTTCCGGAGCGGCGAAGAGATTGCCCGCTTCATCGATCTGGAGGGCGGGAGGTTTAGTCCTGCCGCCCGCGGTGTCACCGTGACCGGTCTCTTCGCCCGGCCCCGCGTGCCTGCGGTCTTTATCTTTTACCATCTTACCGATTAACTTCTTCATGCCTACTCCTCCTCAGCCTCAATAAATAAACCATTCGAACAAGGAGCCCAGAACCTTGCCTGCGATCATGGCCATGAGCAGCCATACCATGTAGGACGTTACGCCTACCCGTTTCGCGAGTACCGGCAGGACGTTGATAATTTCCGTCAGGGCTGCGGACAGCATGCCTACAAACGCGCCGGCAAACAGCCCGAAAATCCCCGTCCACCAGACCGGAGCGGACAGCTTCCAGTTAAAGAAATCCGTAACGGTGAAAAAAAGCGAGCCGGCAATGACCGCGATCTCGCAGCTTCGGATGCGGTTCTGAGCCCGGCTCACCTGCAGCAGACGCGGGATGATATCCAGCACAAGCAGAAAAGCCACCATGCCGCTGCCGACCGCGATGCCCCCCGCAAGTCCGGTTACGACGGCGGCCGTCCAACCCAGCAGCGTGATCATGAGGAGGGCTCCTGCGGTTTCTCGCGGTTTAAAGACTGGTATTCCTCGGTTATCGTATAGCGGTCGATATTCTCCTGATAAGTAAACATTTCAACTTCGAGCGGGCTCGGTTCTTCGTTGAATTTTTTCTTGAAGAAATGATTAAAAAAAACCGCCATACCGATTCCGATTCCAAGCGAATACGGAATTTGCAGAAACAGCGGATGCTCGGTTTTACTGCCGGTTACAAGCTCGTACACCCGCTGATGCACCTCAAGCATGCTGACGTCCGCATGAAAATTCATAATGGTGAGGCCCGACCCGATAAAAAGCAGAACCCAAACCGCCGCGAGAAACAGCAGGTTGGGTTTGCGGGAGCCCGAATCGACCTCCACAAGCGTATGCGGTTCGCCGAAATGTTCGATCTGCAAATGAGGGTGCACGTTCTTGACAGCCGCCACAATGCTCAGCATGTCGATCAGAATACGGTTGCCGTCCTTGACTTTCGGGTGAACCAGAACAAGCTCCCGGAGCGTGCTTTCATACTCGGGCTCGACAATCATCTGAGCCACTTTCCCCAAGGTAACCGGCTCCCGTGCGGGTACCCGTATTCTGCGGCGCAAGCGGATATAGAGACAGGCGTCTGCGGTTTGTTTCAACCCTCATCCCCCCAAAAACATCCTTTTGCCACTAGTATGCGGCGCTTCCGGCAGAATCATCCAAGGAACCGTTCCCAAACTTTGCTTAGGATGCGCTCCGCTTAAATACCGCCATGTATAAAAATCCTCCGCCGAGGAACATTAGGTACGAAAATGTTAGTCCAACTTCCAAACAGGTGGTGAACACCCATGTCTCGAATCGCTCTTACCCTGATTATCGTAGGCGCGCTGAACTGGCTTCTCGTAGGAATCTTCGAGTGGGATCTGGTTTCCGCGATTTTCGGCGGCGAAGTACACCGCGAATCTTCCGCCTTCAGCCGCATTATTTATACGCTGGTCGGATTGGCGGGCATCTACAGCCTTTCGTTCTTCTTCCGGGACGATGCGGCCGTACGCTAACGAAACCTGATCCCGGTTCCGCTTCTTAGGAAAAGCCGGGACAGATCCACGAAACGTTTCAGTCTCCCGGCGGGCGGACGTATCGTGGATTTTTCTTTTATTCCGGAAAAAACAAAAAAAAGACCAGAGCGCTATTGAGCGATCTGGTCTTTTATGGACTGCAATATTTTTTTCTCCAGCCTGGATACCTGGACCTGTGAAATGCCGAGCCTGCTGGCGACCTCCGACTGTGTCTGATCCCGGAAATACCGGAGATACACGATCAGCCGTTCCCGTTCGTTCAGAGCGCCGATGGCTTCATTAAGAGCCAGTTTCTCGAACCATTTGTCCTGGGTTTCGTCGGCGATCTGGTCCATCAGCGTGATGGGGTCCCCGTCGTTCTCGAACACGGTTTCGTGGATCGAGGAAAGCGGCTTGCTCGCCTCCTGCGCGAAGACGACTTCCTCCGGCGTAATCTCCAGCGCATCCGCGACCTCCTTGATCGTCGGAAGGCGGTTCATGCCTTTGGAGAGCTCGTCCTTGGTCTTGCGGATCTTGCTGGCCAGTTCTTTAAGCGATCGGCTGACTTTCAGCGTTCCGTCGTCACGGAGAAACCGCTGGATCTCCCCGATTATCATCGGAACCGCATAGGTCGAAAACTTCACATCGTAGGACAAGTCGAACTTGTCGACCGATTTGAGCAGCCCGATGCAGCCGATTTGAAACAAATCCTCGGCTTCGTAGCCGCGGTTCAGAAAGCGCTGAACGACGGACCAGACGAGCCGGATGTTGGAATTAACCAGCCGTTCCCGGGCGAGCGAATCGCCCGATTGGCTGAGTGCGATCAAACGCTTGACTTCACTATCATCCAGGAAACTGTGCGAGGAACCTTTCAAATCGACATCCATCGTATCAAACCCCTAGTTTACCAAAGCTTTTTTGGATTCAATTCTCTTCTTCATCCGGATGCGGGTACCGGTACCGACTTCGGTGACCACGTCGACCTCATCCATAAAGTTTTCCATAATCGTAAATCCCATTCCGGATCTTTCCAGCTCCGGTTTGGACGTATACAGCGGCTGCTTGGCTTCTTCCAGATCTTCGATACCCGCACCGTTGTCTTCCACGGTGATATAGACCTCATCATCCACAATTTCCGTTACGATCGTGACGACTCCGTCGGGTTTGTTGTCATAACCGTGGATAATGCAGTTCGTTACCGCCTCGGAAATGACGGTCTTGATATCCGTCAATTCGTTCATGGTCGGATCGAGCTGGGAAATGAACGAAGCGACGGCGACACGCGCGAAAGCTTCATTCTCGGACTTGCTGGCGAATTGGAGCTTCATGAAATTCGATTCGCTCATAACGCGACCTCCAGACTGGAGATCGCGGATCTCTCGTTGTCTTCGATCGTTACGATCTTGAACATGCCCGACAATTCGAACAAGCGGTAAACTTCCGGAGAGATATCGCAAACCACCATCCGGCCGCCTTTGCCCGTAATCTGCTTGTAGCGCCCTAGAATGACACCCAGACCCGAGCTGTCCATGAAGGAAAGATCCTTCAGGCTCAAAATGAGGTGTTTGGTATCCTGCCGGAAAATGGCATCTTCCATGCGGGTTTTGACCACATCGGCCGTATGGTGATCCAGTTCCCCTTTCAGACGAACGACCAGCGCTTTACTTCTGTGCTCAAATTCGATTTGCAAACTCATGTGCCATGTCACTCCTTCCCACATGACTCACAAGTTCTACAATTCCTTTGGCATTTCCTGCCTGCTGACAAAACTAGAAGAAAAGCGCCAAAAGCTCTTCGGAAGCGGGAAAATGCGACTTTATTCTCCGCCGAACAGGCTGCGCGCCGACCTCTTCATCAGCGTCCACCAGCCAGCTTTTTTAACCTCGGCGGGAGACTCGATCGGGTACTCCGTCAGCACTTCGTTGTTCTTGTACACGACGATTTTGCCGATAGGCTGTCCCTTGGCGATCGGCGGCTTCAGATCCTGGTTAAGCTGGAGCTCGTGGCGAATGCCTTCTTTGCCCTCGCCTTTTTTCATCAGAATGCTGTACGAACGCGCTGCGGTCAGAGGTACCGACGCCACGTCGCCCTTGCTGATCTTAAGCTCCCCGAGGGCGTCTCCGGCTTTGAAGATCGGGAAATTCGTGTACTGGGCAAACGCGTAGTCGAACAGCTTCGTCACTTCGGCATTGCGTGTTTTCGTGTTGGGTTCGCCGAGTACGACGGCAATCACGCGGAAACCGTCACGGATAGCGGTCGCGGACAAGCAGAACTTCGCTTCGCTTGTGTATCCCGTCTTCAGGCCGTCCGCTCCCGAATAAAAACGGACGAGCTTGTTCGTATTGACGAGCCAGAACGGTTTGGCGGAATCTTTCCGCAAATGGTCTTGGTAGTTGCCGGTAAACTTCGTGATGCCGGTATGTTTGAGAAGTTCACGCGACATAATCGCGATGTCATGCGCGGAGGTATAATGATTTTCCGTCGGGAGCCCGTTGCAGTTGGAGAAATGGGTGTTGTTCATTCCGAGCTGCTTGGCGCGCTCGTTCATCATCGCGACAAAATTTTCCTCGGAGCCCGCCAGCTTCTCGGCCATCGCTACGGACGCGTCGTTCCCCGAAGCCATGGCGATACCTTTGAGCATTTCTTCAACGCTCATCTCTTCGCCGGGCTCCAGGAAGATTTGCGATCCGCCCATCGACGCCGCATATTCGCTGGTGCTGACTTTGTCCGTCATTTTGATTTTTCCGCTGTCTACGGCTTCCATAATGAGAAGCATCGTCATGATTTTCGTGATACTGGCCGGCGGAAGCTTCGTATCCATGTTTTTGTTCACAATAATTTCGCCCGAGTCCGCATCCATGAGTACAGCCGATTGCGCATTGGGAGCGAGATCAACCTGCTGAGGCTTCTCCTCTTTGGCCCAAGCGGCCGGCCCGGCTGCGGTCAGCAGCAGACTCAGCGCCAGAACCGCGCAGCTCATTTTCTTCCACATCGTCTTCTACCCCTCCTGCTCAACAATTAGACATACGATTCACAAACCGGGTGGCCGGCAGGTAAACCGGGAATTTCATTAAGCAGTCTTGACGGAACCGGGTGAAAATATTCCAGTGATTCCCTGTCCCCCGCAAAAGTCTTCAACAAAAAAGAGCGGGCTTCTCAGCCGCGCTCTACTCTTTCCCCTATTTCAATTCTCGTTTAACCAGACATTCAGCAGAGAGATCAGCTGATTTAAATCGACGGGCTTGGAGATGTAGTCCGAAGCGCCGGCCTCGATACATTTATCCCGGTCGTTTTTCATGGCTTTGGCCGTGACGGCAATGAGCGGAAGATCCGCCCACTCTTCGCGCTGCCGGATGCGCGTCATCGCCTCGTATCCGTCCATCCCCGGCATCATGATGTCCATCAGCACGACGTCGATATCCGGCGTCCGTTCCATCAGCGCGAGACATTCGATCCCGTCGCCAGCGGTCAGCACGCGCATTCCTCTGCTTTCCAGCGCCACGCTGAGCGCCGTGACGTTACGGGGATCGTCATCCACGATAAGCACCGTTTTTCCCGCGATAATCGTTCCCGTACGCCCGGAAGCTTCCCGCTTCGGCCTAGCCGGAGCCGGCAGGGCATCCGCCTCCGCTTCCATTGCGGAAGCCGCTTCCAGACTGGCCGTATCCGCCCGTTCCAGGCAGCAGATATACAGCGTGAAGGTGCTTCCCGCTCCTTCCTCGCTCGCCAGATGGATGCAGCCGTTCAGCAGACCGGCCAGATCGCGGGAAATGGACAGTCCCAGCCCCGTGCCTCCGTACTGCCGGCTCGTGGCCCCGTCCGCCTGCCTGAATGCCTCGAAGACATGCTCCTGCTTCTCCTTCGGAATGCCGATCCCCGTATCCCGCACGGATATCGCCAGTGCCGTCGTCCAGTCGAGCCCGGGCAGCAGGTGGTTCTCTTCGCTCTCTTTGGCACGCCGCAGCGATAGGGTTACTTCGCCGTAATGCGTAAATTTAACCGCGTTCGACAGCAAATTCTTGACGATTTGCTCCAGCCGCTGACCGTCGGTCTGGATGATCTCCGGCAGTCCGGGTTCGATGGTACGTTTGAACGCAACATCTTTGTCTTCCAGCATTTTGCCGAAAAGATGTTCCATTTTGTCGGGCAGTTCCGTCAAATTAAACGGCGCGTAATTCACTTCGAGCTTGCCCGCTTCGACTTTGGAGAGATCGAGTACGTCATTGATAAGGGCGAGCAAATCGTTGCCCGCTTTATGAATCAGCTCCACGTACTGAAGTTCTTCCTCGCTCAGCGTGTTGTTCTGATTTTCAGCGAGGAATTGGGACAACAGCAGCATGCTGTTCAGCGGTGTCCGCAGTTCGTGGGACATATTCGCCAGAAATTCCGATTTGTATTGGGACGCCAGCTGCACCTGCTCCGCCTTGGCCTGGAGCTCCAGTGACGCCTGTTCAAGCTCCAGCGTTTTTTGTTCCGATACCCGGTACTGGGCTTCCAGCTCTTCGTTGGTGACCTGCATTTCTTCCGTCTGGGTGCGCAGCTCTTCGGATTGAACTTGCAGTTCCTCCGCCATCACTCTGGATTCCTGCAGGAGGCGCTCCACTTCCATGCGGCTTCCGACGCTGTTAAGAATAATAGCGAACGAACTGAGAAGCTCTCTCAATACCAGACGCTGAGAAGCCGTAAACGGCTCGAAAGAGGCAAATTCCACCACGGCCGTAACCGAACCTTTAAAGGAAGCCGGGGCGATCAGAATATGCCGGGGCGCCGCTTCTCCGAGGCCGGAGCGGACCGTCACATAGTTTTCCGGCAGGTGGTCGACGGCCAGCATCCGGTTTTCTTCGGCACACTGCCCGACAAGCCCTTCGCCCGGCTTAAACATGCGGCGGCGCTCCCCGTCTCCGCCATCGGACGCGTAGGCCGCCATCCGGTGAAGGCCGTATTCGCCTTCGACGGTTTGAAGCACGTACACCACACCATAGGGAGCGCGGAACAGTTCCGCCGCTTTGCGGACGAACATTTCGGATAGTGCCGTCGTGTCCGTAAAGCCCTGCAAAGCAGTCGTCAGCTCGGCCACCTGCGTTTTCTCCCCGGTCTCACGCTGCACGTTGTCGAGCAGACGGTTCGTGGCGTCCCCAAGGTCGCGGATTTCATCGCGCGATTTCACTTCGATCCGTTCGGATAAATCTCCTTCCGACGAAGCCAGGTGGTTGATGGCGCGGATCACCTTGCTGATCGTTCCCTGAATCGAGCGGGAGATGAGTATGGCCGTCGCGATGGCTACGGCCGCCACGCCGAACATCATCAGGTATAGGGCGCTGCGCATATCCTGATTGCGCTCGTCGAGATTGGCTACCCGGTCCACCGTCAATTTCGTTTCCGTGCTGCGGAACGTGTCGATCATCACACGAATCCGGTCCATATATTTCTTGCCGGGATCCTCTTGAAAATACTGCTGGATTTGCGGAGTATTCCCGGCCTTTTTCCAGGCAATGACAGGCTGTCCCGACTCGGCGATCCATTTCTCGATGACCGAACGCAGTTCCTCCAGACGTTTCTGCTGAGAGGGATTGTCGGCAACAAGCCCGTGAAGCGTATCGTAATCGGACAGCCAGCCAGCCTGCGCTTTCTCATATGGCTCCAGGTAGCGGTCGTCACCGGTAATGACATACCCCCGCTGGCCGGTCTCCATGTCGAGGAGCTCTTTTTCTATCTCCGACGTAATGTCATGCACCGCGATATCGTGTTCGGTGACAAAGTCGATCTCGTTCTGTAAAGATACAATCCGTCCGTTAACGGCAAAAATCGAGGCCCCCAGGCAGATCAGGATAAGCAGGTAGCCGGACATAATTTTCCACCGGATACTGAAACGCCGTGCTCGCGCCACACTTACTCCCCCTAGCTAGTTATACTTCTCTTTAACGAATACAAGGGCACGGCCGAAAAGGCCGCATGCTCCCGATAAGGCACACGACTCGCAGAGGCCTGCAGCAAACACAGCCTTTTGCATTCGCATTAAAAAGCTCAATTTAACTAGTATACTACTGATCTCTATCACGTGCTAACTGTCTTTACTAGATTTTTATAAAAAAAAGCCCTTGCCGCGTTTGGGGAAACAAAAAGGAGCCCGCCCGGGACTCCTTTTCCATAACCGTACCGCTCTTATTCGACCACCAGAACCGATTTCATCTCGTCATGGCCTTCGCCGCAAGGCAGGATACACTTAATTTCGTATTTGCCCGGCTTCTCGAAGTTCACTTCCTGAGACTTGTTCGTTCCGTCCAGCTTAACGTCAACGCCTTCACCCGTAATGTCGATGGCGTGCACGCCTTCTTTCAGGATGAGAGAAACCTTGGTCTGGCCTTTCGGAATTTTGTACTCCGCTTGATCGAATTTCCAGTTGGATGCTGCAATTTTGAGAGAAGCGCCGGCTGTTTCTTCCGCGGCTCTTTCCGCTTGTCGGGCATTGATATCTTGAAAGAGGAAACCCACTCCCATAGCACTCGCGCCGATAAATAGTACAAACATGATCCACTTGTACATGAAGATCCCCCCATCGCGTAATTACCTAATTATTGTACCTAAAATATCGGAAATTGCCTAATCCTTTCCTGAGGCAAACTTCGAATAATTTGTGACAATTTTGTGATATTTGATCTCCAGGCCGCTTCGGACCTACCCTGCCCCCCGAGCGGCGCCGTTTGCAAAAAGCTCTACAGCTCCTCGATAATGCCGAGAACCAGCTGAAGGAACTTGGGCTTGACCTTCTCGGTCGTCTCCATCACTTCCTGATGGGAAAGCGGCTGGTCCAGGATGCCCGCGGCCATGTTCGAGATGCAGGAGAACCCGAGCACTTCGATGCCGGCGTGGCGTGCGACGATCACTTCCGGAACGGTCGACATGCCGACGGCATCCGCTCCGAGCGTACGGATCATGCGGATTTCGGCCGGTGTTTCGTAAGTCGGTCCGAGCAGGCCGAGGTAGACTCCTTCGCGCAGAGAGAAATTCTGCTTCTCCGCAACGCTGTGCGCAAGCTTGCCGAGTCTTCTGCTGTAAGCTTCGGACATATCGGGGAACCGCAGTCCGAGCTCGTCGTCGTTAGGACCGATAAGCGGATTGCGGAACATGAAGTTGATATGATCCCGGATCACCATCAGATCGCCGACTTCATAAGAGGTGTTTACTCCGCCTGCCGCATTGGTCACGATGAGCGTCTGAACGCCAAGGTCTTTCATGACACGGACAGGGAAAGCGACCGTTTCCGCGCCGTATCCTTCGTATTGATGGAAACGGCCTTTCATCATGACGACTTGTCTGCCTTTGATCGTACCGGCCACCAGCTCGCTTGCATGACCTTCAACGGTCGAAACCGGGAAGTGCGGGATATCGCTGTAGTCGATAACGACAGCTTCTTCGATCAGATCGGCCAGGACGCCGAGTCCGGAGCCGAGAATAAGACCCACGGTAGGACGGAAGCCGAGCTTTCCTTCAATATAAGCCGCCGCTTCGGTGACGCGTTGTTTTTCTGTGCTCATGTAAGAACACTTCCTCTCTTATTGTGTCCGATTATTTGAATTCCTTGACAAAGGTCGTTTCATTTGGACAACCCCCTCCGGTTGTCAAATGCGGGGGTACAGCCCGGTCATTTTTTATGTAAGGCAAAAACAGCATGGACATTATCTCATTATTGCCTCCGGGATGCAAAAATACCCAATACCGCATTGACGCGTTAAAGGAAGCTTTCGTACCGGCAAAAGGAAAAGCCCCTAAAGGGGCCGGGAACCGTTACGTCATTTTCGCTCTCGGATGCGTCCGGTCGTAAACTTCCTTCATCTTGGATTTCGTCACATGCGTATACACTTGTGTAGTGGAGAGGTCGGCGTGACCGAGCATTTCCTGCACGGAACGCAGATCCGCCCCGTTCTCCAGCAGATGCGTGGCGAAGGAATGCCTCAAGGTGTGCGGCGTAATGTCCTTATCCACTTCGGCGTCCGCGGCGTACCGCTTAAGCATTTTCCAGAAGCCCTGGCGGGTCATGCGCGTACCCAGATGGTTCACGAACAAGGCCGTTTCCGGCTTGTGAACCTTCAGCAGATGCGGCCGCGAAGCGGATACATACTCGTCAACCACCTTGGCGGCCATAGTTCCAAGCGGAATAATCCGCTCCTTGGCCCCGCTGCCGACGCAGCGAACAAATCCCAGGCTCGTGTTGACGTCGCCGACATCCAGGCTGATCAGCTCCGACACGCGGATACCGGTCGCGTACAGCACTTCCAGCATCGCCTTATCCCTGATGCCGTTGCTCGTGTCCGTCTGCGGCGCGCCGAGCAGCCGCTCCATCTCGTCCATGCTCAGCACCTGGGGCAGCTTCTTCTCCTGTTTCGGATTCTCTATATCCCGCGTCGGGTCGAAATCCATCTTTCCGCGGCGGATCATATACCCGTACAAGGAACGGACCGAAACAAGCGTCCGGGACTGGGTCGCCGTTGCCCTGCCGAGCTGCTTCAGACGGGCGATATAGCTGACCACATGCACCTTGCTCGTCTCTCCGAGCGTCCGGACGTTCTGCTGTTCCAGAAATTCTATATACTGTTGTAAATCCCGAGCATACGATTCGAGCGTATTCCGGGACAACCCTTTCTCATGTTCCAGATAGTCCATGAATACTTCCAGATCTTCTCTCAAGGTTCCTTGCTCCTTCATGGCGTTTCTAAGCTAGCCGGTTTTAAGTCTATATACCATTCGTCACAAATCCGGTAATTCCTCTTTATTCCCCGTACCAATAAAACAAACGGAGCCTTGTCGCCATACTCTCGCTGCCTTCCGTCTGAATCGCGTGCTGCTGGAACACTTTTACCGAGGTGCCGCTGGGATGACGGTATTTGTCAACCGGTTCGACCCAGACCGAGAACAGGGCAAACACCCGGTACAGGACATACGTAAGCGTGACGAACAAAATGAGAAACTTGGTTCTTTCCAGCCATTTATGTACGGATACGATCATATAACCCGTCCCCCTTTAATACAAGCGTATGACCGGGGAACGCCGGATATGCGGCTCCGGCCGCATTCGGGAAAGGTTCTGATTTGTAAAAGGAGCACCCGCAGGCGCTCCTCCGCTTGAGCCGTTAAAGGAGCGATTCCGCACCGTCGATGTATACTTCCGTCCCCGTAACGTGGCTGGACAGGTCGGAGCCGAGGAAAACGAGCAGATCCGCCACCTGTTCCGGCGTTCCGGGTCGGTCCGCCAGCGGCATGCTCGTCTCCGGATATTCGACCGGAATCCGGATTTCCTCCAGCTCGGGCGTGCGTTCCGTGCTGTCCTCGATGTTCGTGTTGATCGAACCGGGGCAAATCACGTTGACGCGGATTTTATAACGGGCCAGCTCAAGCGCAGCCATTTTGGCGAAGGCCACCTGCCCCGCTTTGGAAGAGCTGTAGGCCGTGAACCCGAAATTTTTAAAAATTCTCGTTCCGTTGATGGAACTGGTGATAACGATGCTGCCCCCGTTTTCTTTGAGCAGGGGAATCGCATGTTTTACGGTCAGGAACGTGCCTTTCAGATTGGTTTGCAGGGTCGCGTCCCACTCCTCCGGCTCCAGGTCCTCGATCGGCGCTATTTTGCCGTTAATTCCCGCATTGGCGAGCACGATATCAAGTCTTCCCCACGCATCCCGCACCTTCCCGAACGCGGCTTTGATCTGCTCCGGGTCGGAAATGTCCGCTTCCGCGACAATCGCTTCCCCGCCCTTGCGCATAATTATTTCCTGAACATCCTCGGCATGCTCTTTGCTGATATCCACCAGGCAGACCTTGACCCCCAGCTTGGCTAGTCTGAGCGCCGCCGCTTTGCCTATCCCCGAGCTTGCTCCCGTGATCAGAGCCGTTTTTCCGGCCAAGCAGTAGTCCCCCGTATGTACGCCATTCGTTTGCTCCATGGTCCGTCCTCCTTTGAAAGCCGATCCTGTGCCAGGCAGCGGCATGTTGGTGTTGGGTATGTTCCACTGCCTCCTTACCCGGTGAACCGCCCGAAGAAACGATAGCACGCGCCCGAATTTATCTCCGTCGGGAAGGGCTCCGGAAGCGGCAAAAACCCGCTGGATTTGCAGCGGGTTTTCCGTAACCACGGGTCGCGTCAGACAGACAAAAACCTTCCGCGCCTGCGTTAAACGAGCGTGGAAGGTTTTGCGCTTGCATGATGATGGTGATGCTTGTGGTTACTGTCTTTATTTTTCGGCTGATCGACGCCTTTTTCCTGACATCTGTGACAGATACCTTGGAAATCGAGACGGTGATCCAGCACTTTAAAGTTATATTCACGGGCGAGCCGTTCTTCCAGCGGTCCCAGCCAATCTTCCATAATCTCGTCCACTGCGCCGCACTGCACGCAGATCAAATGATGATGATGGTGATGGGTGCTGTCGCTGCGCAGATCGTAACGGGCTACGCCATCTCCAAAATTCATTTTCTCAAGCACATGCATATCGCTAAGCAATTCGAGCGTCCGGTACACGGTAGCAAGTCCGATTTCAGGAGCTTTATCCTTGACGAGCATAAATACGTCCTCGGCGCTAAGGTGATCTTCTTCATTCTCGAGCAGCACTCGAACCGTCGCTTCCCGCTGGGGAGTCAGCTTGTAACCTTGGGATTGCAGCTGCTGCTTGATCTTCTCAATACGTGCTTCCATACTCCTCCCCCTCTTACAACGCGTCTAAACGGCGCGATAGTTTCCCTTTTTTCATTATAGAGGGAGGGAGTCACGAAAGTCAAACGACTATTTAGAATAATTCTAGTTAGCAAAAGCCGCCAGCATCGGTGTAACCCACTTCATCATCGTCGGAGACACGAATGCTTCCAAAAGCGCCGCTCCAAGCATGCAGACGCCCATCGCCAGCGTAACGCCCGAGTACCGCATAAACGGGTGATAAATGGTGCCGCTGCGGCGGACAAGCCTGTTTTTGATGATGAAAAGAGAGAAGCTGATGGAAACGACGCTGCAGATCAGAATGGCCGGTACCACGATCAGATTCGGGGGCGCGATGGAGACTAGGGCGAAAGCGATGCCTTTCCAGGAAAGCTGCCCGACCATAAAGCCTACGCTGAAGCCGATCAGGACCCCTTTGAGAAAATCCAGCACGAGGATGAGCGGCAGCCCGATTACGGACAGCCCCAGCGTCCAAATGAGCAGGATCCATTTCATGTGAAGCGAGAACGCCGCCAGCATCGACTGCTTTCCGTCCACCTGGGCCCCGTCTTCTATCGTCCGGTAGAACGAACTGAGATAGCGCCCCAGCTCCTGCTTCTGCTCGAGAGACAGCGCATTGACCATAACTGCGCCGAACACGACACCCACGACGAAGAGGACCGAGACGAATAGAAAGAGCGTAAACTGTTCTCTGAAATACTGCTTCAAGGTCTGCATAGCCGGCATGATAAGTCCTCCTTGTCCGCTTGTTCACTATAAGCATTCTATGCGGAAGGCAACAAGGATAGACCAGACGGCGGTCTTGGGCTAAAACGGACTGGAATGGCGACCGCCGCCATGCGGCTCCCAAATAAAAAAAGCCCTCATAAGAATCGAGGGCTTTCCTTTTTGCGGCAGCGGCGGCAGGCGGTCGATCGTCCGGCAGGAATGCCTTCCGTCGTTCCCAGCCGGATTCTGCCCGCTGCGCGGGATGCTTCTGCTGCGCGGGATGCGTCTGCTGCGGCGGGCACGGTCTCCGGCCGCTGCGCGAAGGCCGCCGCCTGACTTACGCCTCCGGCAGAGGCGTATCGGTCGGCTTGCCCGCACTGCCCCCGTAGGTCTCGTCGATCACCTTGCGGATTTCGAGCGGCGTCTTGCCGTCCTTCTTGAGTGAGACGGCCTTTACCGCGATCTCGAGGCAGATGCCGCAGCGGGTCCCGTGATCGTCCCAGACAACGGAGCCGTCCGCGTTCGTTTCGCGGATAAAGCAGTTCTGATTGCTCTTGTGACCCGCGCTCTCGCCGCAGCCGCAGTAGCACGGCATGGATTGCAGCAGGTCCGCGTTTTTGCCGGCCAATTCGTAAACAATCCGAATCTCTTCGCGCTGCTTGCTCAGGAAGGACGGCAGGACGGCGGACGAAGCCGTCTTCTCCTGCAAGTCCCCGTTCGCGGCATGATGCGCCTCGCCGGCTCCGTGCACTTCCTCCTTGGCTCCCCCGCTTCCGCAGGCGGCCGCCAGCATACTTGCGCACAAAAGAGTGGCCGTAAGCAGGCCCCATTTTTTGTTCATCTTCACATTCCCCTCTCCCTATGCGGGAATAAGATTATTCTTCCCGCTTCCCCACTCTAGAGGCGCGCGGGCATACGCCTCATTCAGCCCTCAACATTCAGCCTTACTTCCAGCCAAAGCATTCTGCCTTAACATTCAGCCTTAAATACCAGCCAAAGCATTCAGCCTCAGCCTCCCAGTCTTCAGCCAATTGAACTTTTGTCCGCCGTACCCCCGTCGGCCGGCTGTGTTTTCACGGAAGCTTTCACCGGCGCTTTTACCTTCCCGTAGGTGCCTCCGCCGCCCACCTGGAGATCAAGAACTCCCGAACGGGCCTCCAGAATCATCCCGGCGATGTCGTCCCCCACCGTCTCGGCCAGTTCTTCCCGCGTCGCCCGGTGCAGGATGTTCATTTCGGTGCCGAACCTGGCCAGCAGCCCGTCCAGCTTTCTTTTGCCCAGTCCCGGAATGAACTCCAGGGGAACCTGGTAGTAGTAAGGCGGGCGGTAGTCCGGCACATAAGGCTCCTCGCGTCCGGCAAGCTCCAGAATGCGGTCCATGACGCCCCGCACCACTTTGGGGCTGCCGCAGTACAGGCATCTTCCGACCGCCGCCTCGCTCTCATCCAGGATGCTTTCGCAGCTTAGACAGTAGGTACGGTGATACTTGCCGAGCCGCGGATTGAGGCCGTAGTTCGCGGTAACCGCACGACCGCCTTCTCTCCGGAGAGCGAGCACAAACTCTTCGAACGTGGGCTCCGCCAGCAGCAGCTCATTGTACTCGCGGCCGATTTTTCCGAGCGAATGGGCATCCGAATTCGTAACGTACGTGTAGCGGTCCAGTTCCGGCAGATAGCCTGCCATCTCGGAATCGGAGCTCAGCCCCAGCTCGACAGCCGCCAGCCCGTCCAGGTCCAGCATGTGCTCCATGCGGGTCGATCCGCTGCCGTAAATGCTTTTGTGCGGCGTAAAAATATGGGCGGGAATCATAATGCCGCCCCGGCCGAGCACTTCGGCCTGGAGCTCCCTGGCCGTGACGTACATACGCTGGGAGCTCAGCTCCACATTTTTCATGCGCGGACGCATCCACTCTGTAAACTCTTTCATCTGAGCCAGTTTCGGGAGAAAAACGAGCAGATGCACCGGTCCCATCCCGGGATCGCGCACCTCGATTTCACTTCCCAGCAGAACGGTGGTCTGATGATAGCGGATGCCCCCGCCGTCCAGCTCCTTCATTTCTCCCACAGCGAGATAGTGCTCGATTTCTTCCTGCACCGCCGGAGAATGACAGTCAATGATGCCGACGATCTCGATTCCTTTACGGTCGGACGCCTCGCGGGCAATGTTGTAGAACGTCAAATTCCGGGCTCCGCTGATCTTTACCGCGGCCCCCTTCTCCGTCCGGCCGATATGAATGTGAAGATCCGCGTAGTACGTCCGCAGCATCAGAACGAGCCCGTCAGCTTGTACGCCTGCCAGGCATACACGGCCGTAATGGTTTTGGCGTCGCTGATGCTCCCGCGCGCAATCAGCTCTTTCGCTTCCTGGAGGGTGATCGCTTCGCACTCCAGAAATTCATCCTCATCCGGCCGCGCTTCACCCCGCACCAGATTTTCGGCTACGAACAGATGAAGAATTTCATCGGCAAAACCCGGCGACGTATAGAAGGAGCAAACCGGACGGACCGACTCCGAGCTGTAGCCGGTTTCCTCCTCCAGCTCCCGGATGGCCGCCCGGATCGGCTCTTCGCCCGGATCCAGCTTACCCGCCGGAATTTCCACCTGGCTTTTCTCCAGCGCCTTGCGGTACTGCTCCACCACGATCATCCGGTCGTCGTCGGTTAAGGCCAAGACTCCCACGGCACCCGGATGCTTCACGATCTCGCGCGTGGCCGTTTCCCCGTTCGGCAGGCGGACGTGATCCACCTGCAGCGTGATGATTTTCCCCTCGAAGATGGGTTCGGTTTTTATCGTTACTTCCTCAAATTTCCGGTTGTTTTGATCTGCTGACATGTTCCGCTCCTCCCCCGGGCAATCCCCGGAAACGCTTGTTTTCTCCCCTATTATATCAAATGTCGGAAAAAAAGCGGCTTTACCCTGTGTTGAATTATGGCAAAACGGGGAAAGAATGATTACAGGGTTTTGTGCCTTATTTTAACAGCTGACATAACTCGTCCCTTACTCGCATAGGTTTTTAACCTAAACTAATTGCGGAAATGAGGAATGAATCATGAAAAATTATACAGCTTCCGAAAGCCTGCGTCTCGTCGGAAAAGCATGGGAGATCAAACAGTACCTGGAGCTCGCCGTAAAGAAGGGCGGACGCGATCTGCCGCTTGTCGTTTTTCTGGAACAAAAATCCGGATAACCAGGCGCTCCGCAGCCTCGACAGGCATCAATCGCTTACGGTTTCCCGAACCTGTTTCCGTTCCAGAACTCCATCTTGTCGTAACTTTCGTATGATTGTAAAGGCGCCGCGGCAGGGTCCGGCTGTTTACGGATGAGCCGCTGCAATTCGGCCGATACCCGGCTGCGTTCGCTCTCCGTTATATTCATATACGACACTCCCCCGATCGTCGCCGTATCGGCTTCAATCGGCATCGTAACCACATCGTCACCGGTCAGGGCCGAAAAAGTTCCCGCAAACTGGAATACGGTCCGGGCCGGTATGTCCATACGGACATTGCCTCCCATAATTTTGAGCAGGTTATTGATCTTGGCCACGTTGCGGTATTGAACCGTCTGGGTAAGAAGCTCGCGCACAACCTGCTGCTGGCGGCGCATTCGCCCGAAATCGCCGTCCGCATCTCCCCGGTACCGGGCGTAATTCAGCGTCTGCTGACCGTTCAGCGTCTGACGGCCTTTCTTGAGATACACATGACGATGCGTAATCCGGTCGTCGAAGTCCATATTCTTTTCCACGTCAACAGACAGTCCCCCGAGCGTGTCCACAAATTCTTTGACCCCGTTGAAGTTAAAAGCCACATAGTAATCCACCGGAATGCCGAAAAACGCTTCGACCGTTTTCACGGCCAGATCCGCTCCCCCGTAAGCGTAAGCGTGCGCCAGCTTCTCTTTGCCGTGTCCCTGAATCCGGATCCGCGTATCCCGCGGAATCGACAGTAGCGTTATTTTCTGGTTCGAAGAATCGGCAACGGCCAGCATGTTCGTATCCGAACGCCCCTGTTCGACGTTTCCCGAGTCTATTCCCAGCATCAGAAACACATACGTCTCTTTGGCAAGTGTTTCCCTCACCGGAGCGGGATTAACCGGCGCGATTTGCGGAACACCCGTTTCGGTCCGTTCTTTGTACACCAGATCCCAGCTGTGATAAGCGTGCCAACCGTAATAGCCGCCTACCGCGAGCAGCAGTGCAAGGGGCAGCGCCGCCCAGAGCCAGAGCTTTTTTCTTCTGCGTTCTCGTTTCATCCGTTCCGTCTCACCCCCGGTTCTGCAATGTGCACTTATCCGTAGTATGGGAAAACCGCCGGTAAAAAAAAGCTCCCCGCCTCTAACATCTTCTGTAGAAAGCGGGAAACTTTGTGAAACCGAAACGAAGACTTACTTCTCCGGGGAAGACGTACGTCTTTGCCGATTTTTAAACGGAGCGGACTGTAAGCAAAAAAACCTAAAAACAAAACCTCCATCCCGAGTGCCGCTAAGGCTTCTGGAATGGAGGTTTTTGAGCCGGGACTGCTTATTTTGCCTGTTCGGTCACTTCCCGCACGATAGCCACTACCGCTTCGGCTGTTTTCACGAGGTCGGATACCGCGATATGTTCGTTCGTCGTGTGAATTTCCTTGTAACCTACCGCCAGGTTTACCGTAGGAATTCCCATGCCGTTGAAAATATTCGCGTCGCTTCCTCCGCCGGAATGGAACGTGCTCGTTTTGCAGCCCATGCCTTCCAGGGCTTTCATGGCCAGCTTCACAACCGGCGATGTTTCGTCGTGCATGAAAGCGGGATAAACGATATCCGCTTCGAAATCGCACGTCGTGCCGAAATCGGCCGCCGTATCTTTGCACGCCTGCTCCATCGCGGCCAGCTGGGCCTCCAGCTTGCTTTGAACGATGCTGCGCGCTTCCGCTTCAAGAAGCACACGGTCGCAGACCACGTTGAGGGGACCGAGGCCGGAGAAGCTGCCGATGTTAGCCGTCGTCTCCGAATCCAGGCGGCCCAGCTTCATGCGGGATACCGCTTTGCTCGCCACTTGAATGGCCGAAATGCCGTCTTCCGGATTCACGCCCGCATGAGCGGATTTGCCGTACATGACGATCTTGATTTCGGCGCGGGCCGGAGCCGCGACGGCGATCTCGCCGATTTCGCCGTTAGAGTCCAGCGCATAACCGAACTTCGCCTTCATGACGGACGGATCCATCGCGCGGGCGCCTTTCAGGCCGGACTCTTCCCCGACCGTGATCACGAACTGGATGGGACCGTGAGCGATATTCTGCTCCTTCAGCACGCGGATAGCTTCGAACATGGCCGCGATTCCGGCTTTATCGTCGCTTCCCAGAATCGTAGTCCCGTCGCTGCGGATAATGCCGTCTTCACCGATCTGCGGCTTGATTCCGTTGCCCGGAGCCACCGTATCCATATGGCTGGTGAAGAAAATACACGGAGTCGATTCCGGTGCGCCGCTCGCTTCCAGCATGCAAATCAGGTTGCCGGCGCCATGTCCGGTTTTCTCGGCCGCGTCGTCCGTCTGGATGGAAAGGCCGAGGTCCTTGAATTTCTTTTGCAGGACTACACTGATCTCCTGTTCGTATTGCGTCACGCTGTCGACCTGTACAAGCTCGATAAATTCTTTTATTAACCGTTCCTGCTGGATCATGGGTTCCCTCCGTTGTTGCTATGGTTTACAATAGAGTCAGCGAAAAGTTTGTCCGAATAGGAGTGATTGGTATGAAACGCAACCGTCTGTTCAAAATCGTCGTGTATATCATGCTGTTCAGCATGGTCGCCTCGACTTTGATGGTCTCCCTCAGCTTCCTGACAACCTCATAATACGCCTCAATACAGCTTGGTTTCAAGATTGTAGGCTTCCATATTTTCCTTCACGCGCTGTAAAAAGCGTCCGCAGATAACCCCGTCCAGAATCCGGTGGTCCAGCGACAGGCAGATGTTCACCATCGAACGGACCGCGATCATATCCTGGATGACGACCGGCCTTTTCACGATGGATTCGAAGGTCAGGATGGCCGCCTGCGGATAGTTGATAATCGGCTGCGAAAGGATGGAACCGAAGGACCCCGTGTTGTTCACGGTAAAAGTGCCCCCCTGCAAGTCGTTTAACGACAGCTTGCCGGAGCGGGCCTTTTTCGATAGGGTGTCCGCTTCGCGGGCCAGCCCGGCGATATTCATCTGATCCGCTTTCTTGATGACGGGCGTCAGAACGGATTCCTCCGTGCCGACCGCAAGCGCGAGATTGATATCCCGCTTGATAATGATTTTGTCGACCGCCCAGACCGAGTTCATGATCGGATAGTCTTTGATGGCGTTGACCACGGCTTTCAGAAGAAAAGGCAGATACGTCAGATTGATTCCTTCCTGACGCATGAATTCTTCTTTAACCTTGCTCCGCAGGGTGACGAGATTCGTGACGTCCACTTCGATCATGGTCCAGGCGTGCGGAATTTCCGATACGCTCTGGCGCATGCGGCTCGCAATCGTGTTTCGGATCGGCGTCACGTCGATGAACGTTTCGCCCCGCGAATCGGAATTCGCGTCGAATTCGAGCGGTGTCGGCGGATTCTGCGAAAGGTGAATTCCGCTGCTGCGCACCGGAATTTGCGGCTCCGGCTTGTAAGGATTCACGACCGGCGCTTGCGCAGACGGCTGGTGAGCCGGCGCGGACGGCGCCTGCTGTGCCGCGGGGGCTCCTTGTGTGTGCGGTGCGGCAGCAGCCTGGCCGCCGCCGTTCGGAGCCGATGCGGTTCCGCCCTGCGCTATGTAGGTTTCGACGTCCTTGCGCGTGATGCGTCCGCCGAAACCCGTGCCCTTGACGCGGCCCAGGTCCACGGCGTTCTCCGCGGCAAGACGCTGTACGGCAGGCGAGTAGCGGCCGCGCATGCTCTGGTCGGCGCTGTCCTCCGCGATTGCCGCCGCGGAGTCTCCCTGCGGTGCAGTGCCGCCGCTTGCGCCAGCGGAAGCCGCATCCGCCGTCTCCGGCACTTCCATGAGGCAGATCGGGTCTCCTACGGCTGCGGTTTCGCCGCTGCCGACAAGGATTTTGACCAGCCGGCCTTCGATCGGGCTGGGCATTTCGACGTTGACTTTGTCCGTGTACAGCTCGCAAAGCACGTCGTACTGCTGGATATAGTCACCGGGCTGCTTCAGCCAGGTACCGATCGTAGCGGAAACGAGACTTTCCGCCAGATGAGGCACCGGCACTTCGGCCAGCCGGAATTTTGATTCGCTCATATCGCGTTCCCCCATTAAAACTGCGCGAGTTCTCTCATCGCGTCCGCTAATTTGTCCGTGTTAAGCAGGAAAAACTTCTCCATCGGCGGGTTCATTCCGACGGCCGGAACATCCGGTCCGCATAAACGTCGGATAGGCGCATCGAGATCGTACAGCAGCTCTTCGGCCACGATGGCGGCTACTTCCGCTCCGATTCCGCCTGTCTTGTTGTCTTCATGGGCAATCAGAACCTTGCCCGTTTTTGCCGCCGCTTCCAGAATCGCCGGTACGTCAAGCGGCTGGATCGTGCGCAGATCGAGCACGTGGGCGCTGATGCCTTCCTTCGCCAGCTCTTCCGCCGCCTGAAGGGCGAAATGCACGGCAATTCCGTAAGCGATCACGGTCAAATCCGTGCCTTCGCGCTTCACTTCGGCTTTGCCGATCGGTACGATATAGTCACCCTCCGGCACTTCAGCCGATAACGAGAGGTAGCATTTTTTATGTTCAAAATAAAGCACCGGGTCCGGGTCACGGATAGCCGCCAAAAGCAGTCCCTTGGCGTCATAAGGATTGGACGGCGCGACCATTTTGAGGCCCGGCGTTCCGAAGAACACCGATTCCGGGCACTGCGAGTGATAAATCGCTCCGCCTCCCGCCGCTCCGTAAGGGGCGCGGATGACGATCGGACAGCTCCAGTCGTTGTTGGAGCGGTAGCGGATTTTGGCCGCTTCGCTGATAATCTGGTTCGTCGCCGGAAAAATAAAATCCGCGAACTGGATCTCCGCGATAGGTTTCATCCCGTACATCGCGGCTCCGATCGCCGTTCCGACGATAGCCGATTCGGCCAGCGGCGTATCAAGCACGCGGCTCTCGCCGTACAGGTCACGAAGACCTTTCGTCGCGTTTAGCACGCCGCCTTTGCCAACGTCTTCTCCCAAAACAAATACATTTTCGTCGCGCTGCATTTCGTCCTGCATCGCCGAACGGATTGCTTCCAAATAGGTAATTACTGCCACGTTGCTGCCTCCCTCTGCTCTTGCACTTACGCCTGGGCGTATACGTGCTTCAGCGTATCTTCGCCTGTCGGATAAGGAGCCGCGTCCGCGTAGGCTGTCGCTTCATTGATTTCCTTCTGAATCGCAGCCTGAAGCTCCTGGTCCTTCTCTTCGCTCCAGATGCCGCAGTCGATCAGATATTGACGGAATTTCGGCAGTCCGTCTTTGGCGCGGTTCTCTTCCACTTCTTCCTTCGTGCGGTACAACAGATCGTTGTCGGACGTGGAATGCGGGGGAACCCGGTACAGATCCGCCTCGATCAGCGTCGGTCCTTCGCCCCGCAGAGCGCGCTCGCGGGCTTCCTTGACCACGCGGTACACTTCCAGCGGATCGTTGCCGTCCACTTTCACACCCGGGAAGCCGTAGCCGATCGCCCGGTCGGCGATATTGCCCGCAACCTGCTTATGGTGCGGAACCGAAATCGCGTACCGGTTATTCTCGCACATGAGAATGACCGGCAGTTTGTGCACGCCGGCGAAGTTGCAGCCTTCGTGGAAGTCTCCCTGGTTGCTGGAGCCTTCCCCGAAAGTAACGAAGGAGACGAGCTCGTCGCCCTTCATTTTGGCGGCCAGGGCAATCCCTACCGCATGCGGCACCTGCGTCGTAACCGGGCTGGAACCCGTCACGATCCGGTGCTTCCGGTGTCCGAAGTGGCCCGGCATCTGGCGGCCGCCGCTGTTGGGATCTTCCGCTTTCGCGAATACCGAAAGCATCAGCTCCTTCATCGTCATGCCTACCGAAAGAACAAACGCGTAATCGCGGTAGTAAGGCAGGAAATAATCTTTCTCCGCGTCGAGAGCGTACGCCGCTCCCGCCTGGGCGGCTTCCTGGCCTACGCCCGATACGTGAAAGGCGATTTTGCCGGAACGCTGCAGAAGCAGGGACCGCTCGTCGAATTTGCGCGCGAGCAGCATGGATGTATACATTTGAATGACTCTTTCATCGGAAAGTCCTAATTGCTGATGCTTAACGTATTGACCGATGGACATTGGGGCTGCGCCTCCTTTTTGTTACCTGGTCTTAATACTAGACACTATAACTTTATTATAAACGGTATTCTTGTCCAATTCAACGGACATTTGGCACAGACAACCGTTTTAGACCCTTGGTTAAATGTGGATCGCCCGGCCTTCGGCCGCGAGAACCGCTTCCGCGAACGCCTCGGAAAGCGTCGGATGCGGATGAATCGTGCTTCCGATTTCCCACGGGGAAGCTTCCAGAAGCTGAGCAAGCGCGGCTTCCGCGATATAGTCCGTGACGTGAGGCCCGATCATGTGAACGCCGAGCAGATCGTTCTTCTCCGCGTCGATCACGACTTTGACAAACCCGTCGTTCTCCCCGTACACGATGGCTTTGCCGAGCGGCTTGAAGCCGAATTTGCCCGTTTTTACCCGGAAGCCTTTCTCCTTGGCTTCCGCCTCGGTCCAGCCCACGGACGCGATTTCGGGCCGTGTGTACACGCATCTCGGGATGCGGTGCGCCTCGTGCGCGTGCGGCTTCAAGCCGCAGATATGCTCGACCGCGACGACGCCTTCGTGGCTGGCCGCGTGGGCCAGCTGCAGACCGCCGATCACATCGCCGATGGCGTAGATGTGCGGGATGTTCGTCTGCATGTGCCCGTTCACGCGGATAAAGCCGCGCTCCAGCTTCACATCGGTGTTCTCCAGCCCGAACTGTTCCACGTTCGGAGATCTTCCCACCGATACGAGGATCTTGGCGGCGGCGAGCTCCACGCGCTCGCCTTTCTGCTCGGCCGCGACCGTGACGCCGGACGCGTCCTTGCGGAGCGTGTCCGCGAGCACACTGGCGTTTGCGAGCACCTTCACGCCGCGTTTGCGGAGCAGCCGGTCCAGCTCGCGGGAGATTTCCTCGTCCTCCGTCGGGACGAGACGGGGGCCTGCTTCTACGACGGTTACGTCCACGCCGAAATCGTTCATCATCGACGCCCATTCCACGCCGATAACACCCCCGCCGACGATGATCAGGGACTCCGGCAAGTTTTCAAGCGCCAGAGCTTCGTCGCTCGTCAAAATGTGCTCACCGTCCGGTTCCAGACCCGGCAGAACGCGCGGACGTGATCCTGTAGCGAGAATAAGGTGCTCCGGAACCAGCGTCTCGAAGCTGCCGTCCGGCATTTCGACGGAAAGCGTTCCGCTTCTCGAAGAGAAAATCGACGGGGCCATAATACGTCCGATTCCGTTGAAAACGTCGATTTTATTTTTTTTCATCAGATACTGCACGCCCTTGTGAATTTGCGCCACAATCCCGTCTTTGCGGGACTGCACACGGGTGAAATCCAGGGAAACCTCCGGCGCGATAACGCCGAACTCTTCCGCCTGTCTCGTCGTGGCCAGAACCTCCGCGCTTCTGAGCAGCGCTTTGCTCGGGATACAGCCGCGGTGCAGGCAGGTCCCCCCCAGTTTGTCCTTCTCCACCAACGCTACTTTCTTGCCGAGCTGGGCCGCACGGATTGCAGCCACGTAGCCGCCCGTTCCGCCTCCGAGAATAACGATATCGTATGCTTGTCCACTCATTCCTGTTTCCTCCTGTTCTTAACAAGACCGTTGACTCCGGCCCGTTCTTCGGATCCTTCTTTGGATTTTTGGATCCTACTTTGGATCAATCTTTGGATCCTTTTCCGGATCCCTCTTTGGATGCACATATAGATCCTGCTTTCGGATCCTTTCTTTTGGTTACTTCCTTAGAATCTTGTACGGGTCTTTCATGCTTCTATGTGTAGGTATCTTTTATGTAAGGCAGGGCTGGTTCGTCCTCATTGTACAACGTACAAGGGCCTTCCGTAAAAGCCGGCTGCCGGGCAGGCGTGTGCCCCCGTACGGCCGAGCCCGTCCCGTTCATTGTAACTCCTGTACGCCTTTAAAATATAGTAGCCGTCCGAAAATAGACAGAACCATCCGGACACGGTATCATGGGAATAAAGGCGCTGAGCCCTCACTTATTCTCTTTTCTGATTTGTAAAGGAGCCGCATTATGAAAGATAAATTAAGCCGTTTTGTCGCGATTATGCTACTCGTTGTCCCCGGTGTTATGGCGACCTACGGTTTTCTGTCCATGAAAGACGCATTCTTCCATCAATTCGAGGCGGAAGGCTATATGCAATGGGGCAAATTCGTCCTCGGTTTCATTCTTTTCGGTCTCGGCGTCGCTTTTATCGGAGGCTGGACTTTTTTCCGCGACCGCAAGCGCAATTATGTCGCACCGCGGTTCAAAGCGAAGCGCAGACGGTAATTATCTGCCGGCCGGCTTGCGGGCAAGGAATACGCCGTTCCCGGTACTTGGCCTATACGCCCTAACGTATGAGGCATTCCCACGGTTATCCGCCGCACGTCAGAAATCATCCCGATCCGTTAACGGAGGACAGGCACTAAAGCACGGACACCTCCGATGCAGCTCCACCCAGACAAACAGCCCCGCCGCCCGAAAGGATTTCCTTTCAGCAGGGAGCTGTTTTTTTATGCCGGGAACGAAAATATCGAGTTAATGAACGACACCTTTGAGCGCCTGCTCCACCCGTGTGACTCCCTGGGACATGGCATGTCCGCCGCCGATTGCAGCCGCAACCGCGACCGTTTCCATAATTTCCTCAGCGTTCGCCCCTTTGCTCAGCGCTTCCTGGACGTGGTAGAAGGTGCAGACTTCATTGTTGGCAAAAAGCCCCATTCCCAGCGCGATCAACTGCTTCGTTTTGGAAGGAAGCGCACCGTCTTTGAAGCATTCGCCCGTAAACCGGTGATAAGCGTCCGCTACCGCCGGCAGTTGCTGCTGAAGCTGTGAAATTCCCGTTTTATAGGCGTCGATTTTGGCATCCATCGCCCCGCCGCCTTCGTGTGTTACAGAACTCATATTAGTCACCCCACTGGCAGATTCCGTTTAGTCTCCTGTAGAGTGCCCCAAGCGTCTTGAGCCCATACGAAAAGCAAATAAGGCGGCGGCGTTTCGGCTCCATTTTGGGATTCCGTATCCTGACAACCGGTTCGGTCCTGCTTTTCAGCCTTCTTCTTCGTCTTCGGGCCGAACGGGGGGCTCCACGATCTCCCAGGAGATTCCGACTTCCCGGTCCGCCCAGCTGCGGATATTAATCTCAACGGCTTGAAAGAGCTCCTCCTCCGTTAAATGATCCACTTTACGATCCTCAATCTCGAGAAAAGCTTCTTTTACGTTCTCGCCGCCTACGGAAAGATCGATTCTGATCTTCACGCCCAGCACCTCCTAGGTATCCGCGGTCTCTTGCAATCAAGTAAGCGTCCCGTAATCTTCAGACCCGTCCCGCTTGCTCCGTCGGGAACTGCCTATGCTCACGCCCCCTGCCAGTACTATTCATTGTCAATCCGGCGTCTGAAGGAGTATACTAGATAAAGTATTCAAGAGTCTGTCAAGACTTAAAAGGAGGCCAACCGATATGGCAATCAGCCGAGCGCGCAAACTGCGGGACAAAAAAATCCGCGAAGGAAAACTCGATCCGGCCATCAAAAGGAAGACGTGGGACGGCATTCAGCCCGCCACCAAATCCACCCCGACTCTGCAGGAGAAAAAAAGAAGAGTCGCTCACAAACATAAACGGAACTCGTTCCCGCATACGGAGGACGGTTCCGTTTATTATTTTCCGCCGGCTTCTTCATCCGGGATTATCCAAGGCAGAGCAAGCGGGTTATGAGCGTTTAAGTACCGGACGAGCTGCTCCTTCTCCTCGGGCTTGAAGTCATATTTACAGGCAAAGCCGTTAAACATCAGTTCCAGACTGTGTATGCGCCCTTCCGGCGAAGCCAGGACATCCACGACGTAGTAGGAATCCGGTTCGTCTTCGAAATGGACGCCGACGGCAATATTCAGTCCGTTTTCCGCCGATATCACTTCCGTATAATCGATCTCCAAAGGGCCTCCAACCTTTCTATTGAATACAACGTGCTGAATTTATTATAATATAAAAATCCACTGCCTGTCTTTGTCCGAAGATGCAGGAGTGACTAAGGAGGAAGAAACATGGCATATGATCCGCAGGTTGTTGAAGCAACCAAAGTAAGCGATAACCCGAAAAACGGCTTGTTTGAAGTCGTTGTCGTTCTGAAAGACCGTACACACGGCCGTATTTTCTTCGAACGCAATCTGCAATCCGGAGAAATCAAACCATCCCGTATTTCCCGGCTGCTGAAGGAGCCTTGCCCGATCTGCCGCAAAGATTTTCTTTGCAACTGCCTGGACCGGTACCTGGACAACATTTCCGGCCAAGCCCTTCAAAAAATCGAATCCTAACCCTTCTACGGAAGGAAGCATAAAAAGCCTGTGGAACGCATCCGTTCCGCAGGCTTTTTATAATTCGGGCATGTATGGCCCTTCCGCGGACAAAATATCCGGCAGGATTACGGAACAGCCCGTATGTTTATCCGAGCAGGCGGGCGAGAACGACCAGACAGAGAAACACAAGGAGAAAAACACCTATCGCGGTATAATCGCGAGCCTGCATCCGCAGGGTTTGGCTCCGGGTTCTGCTGCCTCCCGTCCGGCTGTAGCCTCTTATCTCCAGAGCCGTCGAGAACTCGTCGGCCATGCGGATGAGAGCGAACATGAACGGCAGCGCCATAATCCGGAACTCGGCAAACCCGAGCCCGCTTTTACCGCCGCGCCCCTGTCCCCTGGCTTTGGCGATCCGGCCGAAACGGTTCCACTGCCCGCCGATAAGCGGAATGAAACGGAACATAAGTGAAGCCGTCAAGGCAACAGCCTCAACAGGAAACTTCAGCCGCGCCAGAAAGGCCAGCCCCTGCTCCACTCCCTGTTTCATCCGCAAATAACCCACCGCAAGGGGAAAAAGGACGCCAAGAACAAGCACCAGCATCAGGTTCGATAACGCCCGGACGGCCGAGAGCGCCGCTTGGGGATCGAAGCCGACAGGACTTCCTCCTTGACCGGCTCCAATCTTCAGTCCTGCGATGACGGCCGACACGCCCGTAAAGATCAGAAATGCGCGCAGAGGCTTCCAGACCGCCTTGAAGGGGACCTGCGACAGCAGGACGGCCAGTACGGTTACCGCCGCGGCTGCGGCCAGGCCCGTCAGCGAATGCTGCAGCAGAATTCCCGCCGACAGAAGCACATAGCCGGCCCAGAAGGTCCGCGGATCGAAACGCCGGCCGACCGGCATGGCGGGCGGCCGGGGAGCCGCCGCCGGGGATGTGCCGCCGCCGGAAACGGCGGCAGCATCAAGGCCGCTTGCGGCGTTGGCCGGCCTGCTGACGCGCGTAGAAGACCGGTCATCAGCCGAGGCAGCGGCGTTTACGGTCTCCGCGGCAGACGAGTTACCCGCGGTAGTCGGGGAACCGGCCCGTGCGCCGCTTTCAAGCGGACCGGCCGATACTGCATCTGCCGGGTCCGTTGAGCTGCCCGAAGCGGGGGCAGGCGGGCTGCCGCTGCCGGAGGCGGTTGGCGCGCCAAGGCCGCAAAGCAGCACGGCCTCGCGGGCCGCGCCGCCGGGGCTCACGGCTGCATGGGCGGGCGCAGCGGTGTTCTCGCCCTGCGCCCGCCCCTCCGCCGCGGCGGCCGCTGCGCCTTGCCCGCGGAGCGGCTGGGCCGCCAGCGCGGCAGCAATCGCCCGCGCCGTCTCCCCCGGCGCGGGAAGCCCTGCCGGCACGTCCACGCCGTGCCGGCGGAGCAGGCTGCCGAGCGCCAGCGTTTCCGGCAGCAGAAGCCCCGCGTCCCCCGCAAGGGCGGGACGCGCAGCCAGCTCCGCAGGGGTACAGTCGTGCACGACTGTGCCCTGCGAGATCATCACGATGCGGTCCGCCACCGGCAGGAACGCATTGAGATCGTGCGTCGCGACGAGCGCGCCGCCGCCCGTCCGCCGCGTCCAGTCGCGCAGCGTGCCGGTGAGCCTCGCGGCCGCCTCGTGGTCGAGGCCCGCCGTCGGCTCATCGAGCAGCAGCCAGCGGGGCCGGGACGCGAAGACGGACGCGAGCGCCGCTCTGCGCTGCGTGCCCCCGCTGAGCTCGTGAGGGCGCTCGTCCAGCAGCTCAGGACCGAGGCCGAACAGATCCAGCGCTTCGGCTATGCGGGCCTCACGCTCCTCCCTGCTCAGCTTGAACGGCCTCAGCGCGTACTGAAACTCCCCGCGCACCGTCGACGCGAAAAGCTGCTCGTGCGGATGCTGGAAAACAAGCGCAAGCTCCCGTCTCGCCTCCCGTACGCTTTGTTTGCTGCCCGGCCACAGCCCGGTGTTTCCGTACCGGATGCTGCCTCCGCCGGGAACGGATAATCCTCCGAGCATATCCAGCAGCGTCGATTTACCCGCTCCGCTCCGTCCGATAAGCAGCGTAATCTCTCCCGACCGGGCAGTGAAGGATACGTTCCGGACGGCAAAAGAAGCATCCGGCCCGCCGACGGTTTTCGAAAGGTTTTTAACGTGCAGATCATAGCCCATAGCGCTTCAAAACCTCCATCAATTCGCCCGGCGTTACAGGCCGCTCTTCAAGGCCGAGTACTCCCAGCCTGTGCAGCTCCCGCGTTACCTCTACCGTGTACGGAAGCCCGTATCCCTGCTCCACACAAGGAGAAGCGGCCGTGCCGTTTACTCTGCTCGTCTCGCGAGGGCCTTCATCCGCTATGCTCCCGTAGAAAAAATCTGTGGCGTCGCCCGAATAAACGGTCTTCCCTTCGTCCAGAACGATAACCTTGTCCGCGTGAGCCAGCTCGTCCAGCCTCTGGGTGATCCAGACGATAGTTATCCCCTGCTCGTGAAGCTGCGAAAGAGCGGAGATTACCATGCTGCGCGAAGACGAATCCAGCATCGATGTCACTTCATCCATCACCAGAACGGAAGCGCCGACAGCCAGCGCTCCCGCCACAGCCGTCAGCTGCTTTTGGCCGCCTGACAAGGTTTCGCAGCTGTCATTCCGCTTATCCGCCATGCCGACCAGCTCTAAGACATGAAGGGCTGTTTCCGGCATCCGGTCGGGATGAAGCCCGGCATTTTCCATACCGAAGCAGAGATCTTCGTAGACGGTTTCGCCGATAAGCTGGGTGTCGGGATTTTGCAGCACCATGCGCATCCGTTCACCGGCCGTCCAGCCGGGTTCGATAGATCCGCCCGCCGCCGGAATGAGGCCGGCCATTACTTTCGCCAGGGTGCTCTTGCCGCTTCCGTTGCGGCCGACGATGGCGAGCCATTCGCCTTTGTGCAGCTCTATATTTATTTCGTTAAGAAGTGCTTGATCCGCGGCTGAGACGCCTTCCGCTGGCTCTCCTCTTTTTACGACGGACACTTCGTGCATTCTGTAGGGAGATAGCGTGTGTTTCTCGTGATCGTTTTCCATTTCCCGTGCAAATACCTCCAGCCTGTTCACAAACCTATTCACAAAACCGCCCCTGCTGTGCTACAATGCGATTTGTCAACCGGAATACATAATACAAAGTTAACAAATGATTGGAGAAGATGCAATTGAAACGTTCGTCATTCACCGTCCGCGGGATTACGTTCAGCGCGATGTTTGCGGCCCTGCTTGTTGCGCTTAGCTTCGTCAACATTCAATTCGGCTTTTCGCAGGTGCCTTTTACGCTGGCGAATTTCGCCATTATGCTCGCGGGAGCTCTGCTCGGCGCCCGTTACGGCTTTTTCAGCATCGCTCTCGTCGTAGGCTTAACGGCCATCGGGCTTCCGCTCTTGCACGGAAGAGGAGGACTGGATCTGGTGCTCGGTCCGACGGGCGGGTTTATCTGGGCGTACCCTTTCGCCGCTCTGTTCATCGGCCTCCTTGTTCCACGCATCAAAGGCAGCGGAGTCACCGCCTTCGTCCTTATTTTCCTGACTCTCTTCGTATTCGGCTCGCTGCTGCTTTACGTTACCGGAGTTCCCTGGATGGCCCATGTCGTTACCAATATGAGCTTGACCAAAGCTTTGGCCGTCGGCTGCTTTCCTTATCTTCCCGGCGATGCCGTAAAAGCGTTTGTCGGAGCCCTGATCGTCCTGCCCGTCAGAAAAATGTATCCCGTATCCCGGCTGGACGGTGCGGGGAGCGCCTGGGTTTCCAGGTAAGCGGTGCCCGTGTCCCGCGCTTCACAGCAAAAGCCGTGTCTGCTTCCGCAGATCCGGCTTTTTACGTGCGCTGCTATTTTTTCTTCGTGTTCTCTTCGAACGTCTTGATCTCTTCATCGGACACATTGCCGGCAATAATTCTCTGCTTGGGCATGATGTGCTGATTGCGAGCGATTACATGAGTCCGGACAAAATAAATCCCGTCCTCTTTAAATGTGTTTTTTACGCTATAGACCCCCTTGTCCTCGTAGGCTGCAACCACATTTACGGCAGTGTCGACGTTCTTGACATTCCAGATTTCGAACTGGATATCTCCCGCATCTTTGACGGGCTCCTGGCCCTGCTTGACCTCTACCTTCAGAACGGTTTCCTGGTTCAGCGGCACTTTATCCGGCGCCATAATGGTCACGGTTAACTCCTCTGCGGACTCCTGTTTGGTCCCGCCCGAAGTGTTTGCCGTCTGCGAGCAGGCCGATAGCGCCAGCGAAGCGGCCAGTAACGTTAATGCGAGTAATTTTTTCATAGTAGACGCCTCCGGTTATCCGTTTAGCTTTACGGGCCGCGGTAACCTTCTATTCGAATCCACACGTTCTCACTCTCTTAGAATAGGAGATTTAAGCACGTTAAACAAGCCTTTTTTACAGACTCTTCCACGGTTCGCCGTTTTCTTACAAAAGCAGATACTGCCACCTTCTAATCGGATTAAATGCGATGTTTTCCATTCAAGCGCCGCAGCTGAGACGGATTCATTTGACACCCGGCCGAAATTGGCTTTAACTGATTTTAAGGGCTGGCGAATTTTCGCGTAAACAGCCGACCTCAAGAGAACGGAGACTATCGATCATGTACGCCCATTTAGAAGACTGCATCGCTGATTTGGAGAAAAACGGACACCTGATCCGCATAAAAGAAGAAGTCGATCCTTACCTGGAAATGGCGGCCATTCATTTAAAAGTCTATGAAGCGGGCGGTCCGGCACTGCTCTTCGAGAAGGTTAAAGGCTCGAAGTTCCGGGCGGTTTCCAACCTGTTCGGCACGCTGGAACGAAGCAAATTTATTTTTAGACATACATGGCAGGACGCCGAAAACATCATCGCCCTGCGAAACGACCCGGTCAAGGCGCTTAAACAGCCGTTTAAAACCGCTGGCAACGGCCTTGCCGCCTTTAAAGCCCTCCCCTTAAAAAAATCCGGTCTTCCCGGGGATTTCAGGGAAATCTCGATTTCCGATCTTCCCCTGATCCAGCACTGGCCCATGGACGGCGGAGCTTTTATTACCCTTCCGCAGGTTTATTCGGAGGATCCTGAAAAACCGGGTATCATGAACTCCAATCTGGGAATGTACCGCGTCCAGCTCACCGGCAACGACTATGAAACGGACAAGGAAATCGGGCTGCACTACCAGATTCACCGGGGCATCGGCATTCATCAGGACAAGGCGACCAAGCGGGGCGCTCCTTTAAAAGTAAGCATCTTTGTCGGCGGTCCTCCCGCTCACACGCTGTCGGCAGTCATGCCTTTGCCGGAGGGACTGAGCGAAATGACCTTTGCCGGCCTGCTTGCCGGACGCCGGTTCCGCTACAGCTATGCGGACGGCTACTGCATCAGCCACGATGCGGATTTCGTCATTACGGGCGAAATTTATCCCGGCGAAACGAAACCGGAGGGCCCCTTCGGCGACCATCTCGGCTACTACAGCCTGACGCATCCGTTCCCGGTTCTGCGCGTGCACAAAGTGTACGCCCGGGAAAACGCCGTCTGGCCGTTTACCGTCGTCGGACGTCCTCCCCAGGAGGACACCTCTTTCGGCGAGCTTATCCACGAATTGACGGGGGATGCGATCAAGCAGGAAATTCCCGGCGTCAAAGAAGTTCATGCCGTCGATGCGGCGGGCGTGCATCCGCTTCTGTTTGCGATCGGCAGCGAACGGTATACGCCTTATCAGCAGGCTAAGCAGCCTGCGGAAATTCTTACGCTGGCCAACCGCGTGCTCGGCACGGGGCAGCTCAGCCTGGCCAAGTATTTGTTTATGACGGCGGAAGACAAGCAGCCGCTCGATACCCACAAGGAAAAAGACTTCCTCGCCTATATCCTCGAACGGATCGATCTGAGGCGGGACATTCACTTTTACACGAATACGACGATCGATACGCTCGATTATTCGGGAACGGGCCTTAATACCGGAAGCAAGGTGCTTTTTTCCGCTTACGGGGATAAGAAAAGGGACTTATGCACGGAAGTCCCCGCCGCTCTGACGGAACTTTCTCCGTTCGGAGGGGCAAGGCTCGTCATGCCGGGCGTTGTCGCGATGCAGGGACCTGCCTTCGGGACGTACGAGAAGGCTTCGTTGGAGCTTAAGCATCTATGCGGCGCTATCGCGGGCAAAGGACCGCTTCCAGGCTGCCCGATGATCGTTTTATGCGACGACAGCGAGTTCCTTAGCGCGGACTTTGCGAATTTTCTGTGGGCCACGTTTACCCGCAGCAATCCGTCCCACGATATGTACGGCGTGAACAGCGCCTATGAGTATAAGCACTGGGCCTGCGACAACGTCATCATCGATGCGCGCGTCAAGCCGCACCAGGCTCCGCCACTCGTTCCCGATCCGGAGGTCGAGAACAATATCCGGCGGCTGTTTGCCCCCGGTGCAAGCTTGGGCGGAGTCGTTAAAGACTGAGCGGCAGCGGAGATTTTATCTTTTATGGCAACTGCGGCCGATAGGCCTGCATGGAACTTCACATGGCTCCAAGCGGGCGTACCGGCTCTAATCAGCAGTTCGGCGTGGAACATCAAACACCACAGACTTTTTGCCTGTGGTGTTTTTTATTTTCAGGAGGAAATTGTTTCATTGGAAAATTTGAGAAAGCCAAGTGTTTGAGAATTCTGCACGCCCCTCAAGTCACTCTATGTTCACAAGGCTATTTAAATTTCCTCCGCCTCTTTTTCATCCCTACTGTCAAAGCATCCAGCAAGTGCAGCATATCCCCGATTCCGCGGCTGGTTTCGAGAGGAAAATCCACGTGTGCCGTGCCCGCCAGCGCCCCGATAATCGGGCGGAACTTTTTGCCCCCGAGCACTTCGATCCGCTTATAGGTGTCCAGCCTCATCTCTTTCCACTGCCTTGCCAGTTCCTCCGAAGTGATGATACCGGCATTCGCGGCTCCGAAAGCCGTGTCGTAATTGCCGGGTACCGTATCCTCCGGCATCAGAAAGCCGTGTTTGGCGGATAAAATAACCCAATCGTAGCCGCATGCTTCCGCATAGGCCCTGGCTTTCCGGTTCAGGGTCCCCGTGTAAGCGTGTTTCGCCGGTGCCGGCCCGTGGGCAGGGTCCCGGTCCCATAGTTTTCTTTTGCCGGGAGGAATAATGCAAAGGGTATCGGATCGCATAGTCTGGACTCTCCATTCAAGTGAGTATGCCTTTAAGTGTATCAGAGATCATCCGCTAGCGCTTTCGCAGTGTCGGATAGATCAACGGATTTGATGCAAGTTGCTAGCCTATTCCCCCTCCCTCTCTCATACGTTAGTAATAAACGAGCGGGAAAGGAGGCGGTTTTATGGCGATCAAGCCAGGAGCCCTGCTGCCCGGCGATACGGTCGGAATCGTCACCCTGGGCAGTCCGCTGAGCGCCGAAACCATTCAGGCACGGATTGCTTATTTGCAAAGCTTGGGGCTCAACGTTCTTTTGGGCCGCTATGTGTACTCCGCAAACGGGTACCTCGCCGGAACGGACCGGGAGCGCGCGGAAGATTTTATGTCGGTCTATGCCGATCCCCGCGTGAAAATGATTCTTCCTACTAGAGGCGGCGTAGGCGTCGCGGACATCCTGCCGTACCTGGATTATGCTTTTATCCGGCAAAAACCCAAGATCGTGACAGGCTACAGCGACATCACTGTACTGCTGAACACCCTTTATAAGCTGGCGGATCTGATTACGTTTCACAGCCTGCTGCTCATCGATTTCAGGCCGGACACGCCGTCGTACAATTTCGAGCAATTTTTTACGGCGACCTCATCTGTTGCGGCCCCGCGCCTCATCACTAACCCTCCGGGTATCCCATTAATCGGGCGAGTTCCCGGCAACGTATCGGGCCCGATTATCGGAGGAAATCTCACCTCTCTGGCAGGATCGCTGGGAACGCCGTTTGAAATCGACACCACGGGGAAAATATTGCTCCTCGAAGAAACGCACGAGCCGGTCAATACCGTGTACCGCTATGTCGATCAGCTTCGGCTGGCCGGCAAGTTCCAGGCTTGCGCCGGTATCGTCATGGGCGAGTGCACCAACTGCCAGACTGCTTACGGCAAGACGTACGAGAACCTCATCAGCGAAGTGATCGTTCCCTTGGGGAAACCGCTGCTGACCAACCTTGCCTCCGGGCATGGCTACTACAAAGCCGCCATCCCGATCGGCGCCAATGTGAATTTGAACGCATCGGCCGCAGCGCTTACGCTACTGGAGGCGGCTGTAAGGTACTGAACGGAAAAAAGCTCACTCCGCCGCAAGGGCTGGGGTGAGCTTTTTCGATGTTAGTTACTACTTATACTGCTTTTCGTTAAATTTCATCGTTTGCAGTAATTGCTGAAAGTTTTCGAGCGAATTTTTATAAGTAACCGTATAGGATGAGTTCCTGATGGTATAAAATTGGGAATCCGATTTGAATACGATAAGCGTATCAATTCTGCTGTCCCAATCCAGATGGTTTTTGTAAGTCAATTGGACAGCGTCATGGCCAAACACACTTATTTGTTTTTCATCCAGGATATCATCGTTGGAAACGGCCGCCTTCTTTTTGACAGAATCCACGTATTGTTTGGGCGTAAAGTTTTTGGTCCGCTGGTTTTCGGGTTCCTCGGCTATAAATAACATCGTATAATTAAAATACTTTAGCGCCAAACGGATATTTTCCTCATCTTCTATGCTGATATAATCTTGAGCCCGTTCATCCACTTCCGGTTGTATAGAATCGATTCCGTCCAAATTACTCCAGAGCCCGTATGCGGTAAAGCGAAACTTGTTATCGGTACTCGTATATTCGTTCTTGCTATAGATCATCGCATCCTTCCTATTCGGGTCCCATTCCACCTTCGCTCCTGCAGATTCCGAAACAAATCTCAAAGGAACAAACGTATACCCGTCCTTTAGCTTGGGGGCCACAGGCAGCTTAATAAATTGACCGTTCACCTTTGCGACGGGGTTATCAATTTGCAATTCAATTAAAGTATCCCCTTTCTCCCCTTTTACGGTCCGGGTCTGTTCATCCCAAGTGACGTTCAGATTCATCCTTTCAAAAATAGGCCGGAATGGAACAAGTGTCGTCGAGTTTTCCATAAATGGCGGACTGTCAAATTTAACCCACTTTGCGTCTAAAATGACTCCGATTTCTTCTTCCGTATCCGTAAAGTTATCCGCTCTGACATTTCCCGGACCTGTAAACAAAAAAGATAAGACCAGCAGCATCCCCACATAGTTAAACAACCTTTTTGACATCGGAACACGTCCTTTATGTATTTAAATTTCGCGCGAAAAAAGACCGAACATTGGCGCCCGCTCTTCCTCTATCTTCCAATAAGGTTAGTTCTTCAGAGAAAATTTGTCAATTACAACTGATAAAAAGTAGGCCGGCTTTCATATACCGGGCTATCGGAACCCAAAATTCAGGAGCTGTCAATAGGCATCAGCATAGTCAATAGTTATTCACCTACATATCTTGAAATATGAATTTTCTTATGAATACCTGACTAAAGGAGTGGAATCCAATGTCATTTTTACAACCCCTGCCGCCACCTCATCCCCCTGCATTCGTGCAGCCCAATCCGTGTTTATATAAACTAACTTATGTTCAGCTCTGGACCGGTGAGAGATTCTGGTTCTATCCAATTCATGTATCGTTCAACGAAGCTTCAGGTTACCGATGGAACGGGGCTTTCTGGGCCCGTTACCGGTTCGATCCAAGACTGGCTTCTATTTTCGATTGTTCACCCGTTCCAACTCTTTATTAATCCGGCTATAAAAAACCCCTTCAAACAGACAACATAAAGACCATCCTAGCCGATGTCTACATATCGTTGTCTACCGAAGGGGAAATTATCTTACGTAACCTACATGAGAGTCTCCTGCTTTTTACATATCAAAATACTCATTCGTCCGAACTACTTCTTCAAGGATAATAAATTCAGAAGAATGACAACCGCTTCCGCGCGAGTTGCCGGTGCCAGAGGAGCGAATGTTTGGTTATCCCGCCCTGTAACGAGACCTTTGCTTACCGCCGCTGCTACCCATCCCCGTGCCCAGACGGGAATATCGGCTCGGTCAACGAACGATGTTAAATCCGGTGATTCCTCCGCCAAATTCAGTGACTTCACGGCCATCACCGTAAGCTCAACTCTCGTTATGTCCCTTTCAGCACGGAATGTGTTGTCTTGATAACCGGAGACAATTCCCTTTTTAACCGCCTTAGCGATGTCCGTCTTTGCCCAGTGATCATTTAGATCCTGGTCGCTGAACGCTAGCTCGGCCTCTTCATCCAGTTTTAATCCTCTGACGAGCAAGGAGGTAAATTCGGCGCGTGTGATCTTCTTGTCCGGCTGGAATGATCCGTCGGGATATCCTAAAATCAACCCTTTTTTAGCCGCTTCTTGTATTTTATCTTTTGCCCAATGACCGTTCAAATCATTAAGGGCGATGGCTTCGTTATCGTTTGGGTTGTCCGTTGGAATTCCGGGCTGTACATGGCCTCCATTTTCCGTGTTTCCGTTTCCGTTTCCGTTGCCATTACCGTTCCCATTACCATTTCCGTTACCGTTATTGGTTCCGTTACCGCTTCCGTTGCCATTTCCGTTATCAATGCCTGTCCCACTGCCGTTTCCGTTTCCATTACCATTTCCGTTATCGGTTCCGCCCCCGTTTCCATCTCCATTGCCGTTATCTCCCGGGTTAGGTTTAACCGGACCAGGCTCTTCTGTTGAAGCTTGGACGCTAAAATGAAGAGAACTCGGCGTCACAGCCATTTCGCTCCCCTGTTTATCGGAAAGGATCGCTTGGACCACCTCAATCTTGCCGCTTACAGCCTCCGTTGCTTTTTTTGCTTTAAATGTAAGCTTCAATAGGTCGGCGTTCCCTTGGATTTCTTGTCCTTCGCCGGCAATCACGAGCCGCAGACGACCGGTATCTTCCGTCTTCGACTTGAGGATGGATACGCCTTTTTGCATAGACTCGGCAGAGACAAATTCCAGCACATGAGCATCATAATCGAGTGTCAAGTCATGGGCATACATATCGCTCACGGCTTTTTTGATTCGGTAGGTAACAATCAGCGGCTCACCCTTAATGACTGTCTGATTTCCGTTTAATTCCGTATCCGCATTGGCCAGGACGACGGTCAATTTCTGTGCTTCTTCCATATTGCCGGCCTTGTCTATCGAGCGGTATTCGATGTTATGCACACCTTTTTCTCGAATAACGACCTGACCCGCTTTAACGGCCGTCCATTTCCCGCCATTAATTCGATACTCGCTCCTCAAAACACCCCAGCCGTTCGGATCGTCCGCCGCGCTAAAGTGAAGGATCACGTCCTTGTAATTCACTTGATCGGCTCCGCTATTTCCATCTACACGCACGGAGGTTGCAGGCGCTTTCGTGTCTTTAAGCAGCACTTCCAAATAAGCCTGATATTTTCCTTCTTCACTTTTGCGGCTCCGAATCGTTGAAGCCAGGTTACTTCCGACCTGCTGCAAGGCAAAGCTTGCCACTTTGTCTCCTTGCTGCTGGGTCAGCACGAACGGAGTCACATCGAATGTACGCCATTGTTCGGGTGTTGTGAACGTAGCCACATCCATTTGTTTACCTGGTGCCGGCTTATTCGCATAAGTTAAGGTTGTTTCTGTCCAGCTATCGTCGGGCACCTCATAAACGCCAATATCCGAGATATTGCCGCTTCCGTCTTTCGTTTCCCCATACACATTAAGGCTGACAGAATGAATTTCCTGCAAAGAGGAAGGCAGCCCGAATTTCAGAAAAACTTTGCGGTCTGTGTTACCGCTCCCATTTCGAATATTTAAATAGCCTCTCGTTCCGAAATTGTTGTTCGCATCCGTCCCGCCATTGACGAATGTGTCTTCCGTGACCGGAATTCGAACCTTTGCGGCCGGATCCGGTTCATAATCGTTTTCCCCGGGAAGCTCCACTTCCTGATTCGGGTTAATTTTCAATTGAATACTATGGCTTTTTCCCAAAGTACCTCTCGTATCCACTTCCAGCTGCAGGGTTGGCAGCATCCGCAATACTTTCACGCCGGGATCACTCACAAGAACTTGCGAAGCGGCAACTGCCAGCTCCACTTTCACTTTGGACTGGGACTGCGTCGGGTCTGACACCGAAATCGTAAGCTCATCGCCTTTTTCCTTCACCATAAGCGAAACAGGCTGGTAAGCGCGTATGCGATCCAGCGTCCCCGGTACCCAAAAATGAACGCCGGTCAAGCCCAATTTGGTTTCTTGAACACCTTGTATTTGCGCCGTGTTGCTCAAGATACGGACATCGGGGTTTTCACTATAAGATTGGGTAGCCGCCGCATTTAAAGCAGGCAGCAGCACGTAGGAATAAGATTGATCGGCCGGCTTGGTTCCATGATCGATCGCTAAGCTTACATAATTACGCGTGATGATATCCGTCGGGCCTGTCGGATTGATATCTCTCCACGAACCGCTCCTCGCCTCCCGTAAAGCGCTGACATTTGCCGTTGCGGGAAAATAATAGCCGATATCGGCCCCGGCTTCCGTACCTTGCAAGTTGGCCCATTTCACTCCTGCAAGATTTTTGGACCAGCCCAAATCACTCGGCATCGCCTCTCCGTTCACAATCAGCTTGTTGTTTCCTGCCGCATTAATCATCCGGTTCTCAACAATCGTTTCGACTTTTCGGCTGTCGGAAGTTGCGATTCCCGCTCCCAATGCGACAATCTCGTTATCGAACATAAACCACGATTTTTTTCCCGTTAATTTACTTCCCGGCGGAGCCAGATCCATTCCTGCCGCACCATACAGCCCGTCTATCGATGCTCCGCCGACCCAGCTTTTCGAGGTTACTTTACTGCCTGTTCTGGGCAGGCCGTCGGAGGTTGTTCCCGGCATCCGGTATGAATTCACCGTCGGCCAGAAGGCGTCCCTGAACTGAGCGGCATCGTTGTTGTACAAATACGTCATGCCGTCACCCGTGTACCAGCCCTTCGTATGCTCGCCGTTGATTCCCCCCTCGTAGTTGGAAATCCGCGAGGACGACATACTGATGGCGTAGGCATATCCTTGGCGCGCATGAACAACACGATCCATCGCCGAAAATTGATGATGGACAATCAAATCCCCGCGCGGGACGACGGACGTATCCTTCATTAAAGCTTTAAAAAGAACAAGATCCCGAATCGGCATGCCCTCATATTTGTTGGACATACTCGTATCCGATAAAACCCATTCTTTGACCATGCTTTTGTAACGCGCCGCAAGCTCGGGAGGAGCGAATTGTGACATCCGGTTAATGGTCCACGCAGTTCCGCGGGTATTGTTGTTATACCGCGATACCGCCCGCCCGCTGACCATTTCCATCATATGTCCGCCGTAAACGAGCGGCTCGAACGAATTGGTGATCCAATCGTACGCATTCACCAAGTTCGGATCTTGAATCGGCCAAGGCGAATCATTCAATATCGTCAAAAGCTTAGCGATATCGCCAAGCAGGACGCTGCCGTAGCTTCCGGTATACGCAATATTGTTATGCTGAATAAAAGAACCGTCGGCATAAAAACCGTCGCCGCTTGTCACCGGCGGGAACACCGGGCTAATGGAGCTCCGTGCCTGAACGATTTTCGTTTCACTTTTGCCGATAACTCCCCGGATCAATACCGCCAATGCTTTATCCAAAAGGTTTGCGCCTGTTTCTTTCAATGTGCTTCCCAGCCGCAGGGTGGGATCGGGTACAAACTTGTCAACCGTCCGGGTATACCGGGCAACTTGCTCAGGAGAAAGGTGATCGTACATGAGCGTCATAATATCGCCGAGAGACAGGGGCGATCCGATCTCCCAGTCCCACCAGTTGTTGTATTTCGCTTTATTCTCATTAAATCGGTTCGTATACATCCAATCCAAACCCGCGATAATATCTTGTTTTAGCTGCTCATTCCGGTACAAGTCCGAGCCTTGAGTCGAGTAGGCAATCGCCATGTCTTTCAACCGGTTATACGAAAGAGTAATATGGCTTGAATCCGTCGTACTCCCATAATCCGCCCACAACGACTTGCGTGCCGGGTCTTTAAGGAGCAGGTCCCAAAAGCCGGTTTTTTGGGCGTTGGTTACCTTTTTGGCGTTAGCCTCCACCGCTTGACGGATATCTTCATCGTTCAAGTCGATTTGCCTGCCGCCCGTCAAAAACGCAGCCCACTTGTCCCTCATGGAATCAATCGGGTCCGGCTGCGCGGCCAGAACAGAAACCGGAAAAGAGGTAGAAACGAGCGCGATTATCGTTAACGCAATGACAGCATATCGCAAAATAAACTTTTTCATAAAATTATACACTCCTTTCGTTCATGTCACTGACTTATGGAAAAATCCGCTCCGCGAACCACATCAGGTCACTGCGGTCGATTTTATGGTCTCCGTTCACATCGGCAGCCTTTACCATTTCCCAGTCCGGGCTGCTTGTATCTTTACCGAAATGTGCGGCCGTCATGGCCAGATCACCGACCGTTATTTTCCCATCGTTCGTAAGATCACCTGGGATGCTTGCTTCTTTTACTGTAATTTCACTCGCCGCCGCGAAAGCACCGTCTTCTGTCATCACCGTTACGATCGCCTTACCCGGCTTCAAAGCTGTCATAACAGCGAGCGGACCCTGAGCCTCCACCTGCACAACATCTTTGTTGTCAACCTGCCATTGCAGCGATAAACCGCTTACATTTTCAGGCGTTACTTTGGCCGTTAAGCTTGCGGTTTGCTTTGTATCCAGCGTCACGCTCGTTTGGTCCAGCGCCAGGCCCGTCACGCTGTTCCATTTGACTAACGAAATATCATCGAACCATACCGTGCCTGTCCCTGTTTCGAAAAACGGTTCGAGCCGGATATACTTCGCGTCCTCCGGACTGGTTATGATCACGTCCCGTTTCATCCAGTCTTGAGTCCCCGTCAATTCTTCCGTCGAAGGCCCGGACCCTATCTTTTCATCTTGCGTTTTTCCGTCAAGACCTTTGATGCTTTTAAAAAACTGCGTTCTTACAAACACGCCGATGCCCGAATGGACATCCTTTGTTTTTACCCAAACGCTCAGTTTATACGTTTGTCCGCCCGTAATCGATACATCCTGAGAAAGACCCGTTCTGCTCAGAGCCGAATGTTCAAGCTGGACCGCTTGAGTCCCCGTATGGTAAACGTCCTTGGTCACAGAGGCCTTTCCTGTCCCGCTCGCCAACCATAACCCCCAACCGGCGGGTTCAACTCCTGCCGCCCACTTTCCTGTCCCGGACTTTACACTTTCAAATCCGCCATTAGAAACCAAATCAGGCTGCGGCTCGCTTGCATGCACGCCCGTCCCAAATGAAAGCGCCTGCATCACCAAGCAAAAAAACAGAATTACCGAGATTCTTCTGCTCATCGTAGTCATTCACTGTGTTCCCCTCTCATTCTGATCTCAAGAAAAAAATTCTCTCCACCCTATCCTAGAGAAATATTTGGCAGCGTCCTAGTTCATTTTTTTGCTCTATCGTGAACGATTTTGACTTTATTAGGTCATTTTTTTACCTTAGGCTGTTCTTCAAAATTGTTACAACAAAAAATACCGCCCTTCATTGGATTTTTGCAAACCCAATAAACAACGGTATCGGTTGGTAGGGTATATAGTTGTTTTTTGCCTTAAAAACGCTGATTTTACGATTTACCGCAAAAATTGTTCTTGCAGTAAATATCGGAAACCGCTTAGCTCCAAACCTACTTTCAGCTCACCTTGTGCTCAATCCGCAGCTTATCCGCCACCATCGCGATGAACTCGCTGTTGGTGGGTTTCGACTTGGCGATATTGATCGTGTAACTGAACAGATGGCTGATGCTGTCGATGTTGCCGCGGGTCCAGGCATGACGTGGGTTCAGACCGTTCGCATCCTATGCGAACAACAGCCGATAAATTGCCGAGAACGAGTCGTTAAAAAACGCAATAGCGACAAACTTTATCGGAACCTTCTGCGCAGAATTTACCGCCATTGGAGGACGATAAAATGTCAACCGAAAGCACGCGCAGCAATCCGAAGTTTCTGTTTATGTCCAAGCGAACGAACGCCCCAATTAAACTAGATTTAGAGACGGAAATCGCGAATTTTCTGTATGCGAATCGCATCGAGAAACGGTCACCGAAAACGATCTCCGCATATGAACAGGCCCTCGGTCAGTTTGCGAAATGGTATCGCGCTAACAGCTACGAGCAGATCACGCCGGATTTAACCCGAAAATACGTGCATTACCTCACCTTTGAAAAAAAACGCTGGGACGATCACCCCACGAGCCCGAACGGCGTTAAAGGCTTATCGCCGCGAACGGTTGACGCGGCCGCGCTCGTCGATAACGTCGGCGACGGTCATTCGCAATATATCTGATATGCGCAGCCCCGAATTGATCCCCAGCGTGAACAGCAGCGCGTCTCGTTTATTTCCCGCGAGATACTTTCGCATATCATCGACTTTCTTCCGGTCCCGGATCGGTTGGACAAGTTCCATATGTAAACGGCCTCCTGTTGTCATGTTGTATCTGACATATCGGATCATATCTCACATTATGACAGATGCAATCGAGGCGCACTCATGTACGGATAAACAAAAACGGCTCAAACGTATGCGGGGCGCGAGTTTGGTCCATTTTTTCGAATCTGTCAAAATTAGATTGTGTAAGATTCAATCCAGATGGGCTGTCGTTTTCAATGCCATGATAGAAGCCGTTATATATGATGCGCTGTGTACCGTTAAGGGCCGAATATGCGTTACTGGCGGGATATTACCGGGCACATTATGCGACGCGTCAGACCGGCGTCCTGCGGGTGTTTCTGCACAATGTACGAACCATACGCGAATAGGTCGGGCGCATCTTTTCGGTAGCGGTCCCGTCGTACAGTGGCGCATGGGTCCGACACAGTGGTGGTGTAGGATCCTCGGCGTTACCCGGCGCAATATGTCCGACCATATGCGGCATGGTACGGCATGGGATTCGGAAGGGGATCGGCCTCGACCAATACCTCAACAATGCGAACAACAAACAAGAAGCAACGCTGGCGTTGACGCCGGTGTCAGAGGCCCAGCGGGTCGCTGTGCGGTCGATGTTGTCAATTATTGAGAAGCTTTTATAAACGCATTGAAACGAAACAGTAACGACAGACAACGACGCCACAGGCGCAGGGATCGGCGCGGACCCCCAAGGCACACCTCGCCGTCCCCTAGACTGCTGTCAAAAGTTCGCGCAATTTTTTTCGATCTCGGGGCGTTATCAAAGCCGATGCGCGACGAACATGAAAGCCTCCGGTGTGACTAACACGCTCGTTCAGGACAAACAAAAAAACCTCGGTGCGATATGCCGAAGCCTTTGCATTAAGTTGCGGTTTCCTGCTCGAAAACTGAAGGTTATTTGTGCGGTGTATCGACCACTCAGTTAGTCAGATCCACGTGTAACATCACCATGCATTTCGCTAGCTTAACAAGAAATCAGTTACTTGTTCAGACCAACGAGGGTCGTCGACTACCTTAGTGGAAAGTTTAAGCAATGCCTTTTCACCCAAGGCATACATCTTTCCTACAAACGACTTTAGTTTACCTTTATCAGGCTCACTTTTTTTCAATTCTTCCTCTATGTGTTGACTTACCTGCTGAATTTCTGCGTGCTTATCTTCTGGAATATCACCGGATGTTCTCACTTGGTCCATAATTCGTTCGGCAAGTCCAGTGTAATTAGTGTTTTGGGTGATGCTTTGCCCGATAGCCACATTCGCGCCTTGATGAGCGGCAATTGTGCCATAATTGAATATTTGTAACGCTGTTGGGGCCACTGATTGTTTACCTTCGACATTGTCCTCGTACATATCATGAAGCTGAAGAAATAAATCGCGAATTGCAGGAGACACTAATTCACTTAAAAACTGGCTAATGTTGACCGCATAACTTCTTTGCTTGTAGATCTTATGTGATAAATCGTCAATATGCACTTCTGCTCTTGATGCCTTATCGAGCAACTGCAGAATGACTGCAATACGTTCGCTCGGCTCAATTGGCAACTGCACATGATTAATCCAGAAGCCATTCCCTGTGAAAATGGAATCCCAATCAAGTTCGACTTGGAGCAGGGGGCTTACAATTTCAGTAATGACTGGATTCGACCGTGCTAGATCCATAATTCTGTTCACACGATTATCCAGTGTTTGAGGGGAGGCTTGAAGTAGATCTTGTGCTGCATTTTCAAAGTCTCGTATAGCTCGTTTTATTTCATTTGATGTGAATTGCATTATTCTCCCACCTTTTCTACTCTCTTCAGGCATACTCTTAGCGGGAATTTTGCCCACCAGTATATTGATTATACTATCATATACGAAACTTTTGGAAAAGGTTTCAAATTGTTTTATTCCTGACGATGCCCTTTATCGCCATGAGAGCTATAACTCAATACGCGCAAAGAAAAAAGCCTCGGCGCATATGCCGGGGCCCTGTCGATTGTGACGGCGTTTCGATGGAGTGAGTTTACCTTGCTGCAGACCTTTCATCCATTTGTTTTTACCAAACTTATGCAAGTAAATATATACATTATCCTTAAGTATCATAATCACACTCCATCCTCCAAAAAATTTACACATAAAACGCGCGCCTACACAAGTCGCTATCGCGGGGTGGCCACAACTTAAACAAGAAAAAGACCGAGCCATTGCGCTCGATCTTAATCTGTCGTTAACAGCGCGCAGGTTCCGTAAAGTTTATCGGCATCATTGCGGCTGAGATTATCGGAACCTTTTCGAACAACGTCCGATAAATTACGCGAACGACCGTTCTATCCAGTCGCCATAAACGTTGACACTTCGCGCTTCTAGCTCACCTTATGCTCAATCCGCAGCTTATCCGCCACCATCGCGATGAATTCGCTGTTGGTCGGTTTCGACTTCGAAATGTTCACGGTGTAGCCGAAAATAAACGAGATGCTGTCGATGTTGCCGCGCGTCCAGGCGACTTCAATCGCGTGACGGATGGCGCGTTCGACGCGGCTCGGGGTGGTCTTGTATTTTTCCGCAATGGCGGGGTACAGCGTCTTGGTGATGGCGCCGAGAATTTCGATGTTGTTGTACACCATCGTGATCGCTTCGCGCAGATATTGATATCCTTTAATATGCGCAGGCACGCCGATTTCATGTATGATTGTCGTAATATTGGCGTCCAGATTTTTGCTTTTCGGCATCTGAACGACATTCGCTTTGACGGAACTGGTCGACGTGACAGCCGGCTGGTTGCCCACCAGTTGACGGATGCGGTTCGTCAGAACTTCCATGTCAAACGGCTTCAAAATATAATAGGAGGCGCCAAGCTGCACGGCTTTCTGCGTGATATTCTCCTGGCCGAAGGCCGTGAGCATAATGATCCGCGGAGCCGGATTTAAGTTCAATTCGCGAAGCTTCTCGAGTACACCCAGGCCGTCCAGATGAGGCATGATAATATCCAAAATGAGAATATCAGGCACATCATTCTGCGTTTCCATAAAACGGAGCACTTCGTTTCCGTTATAGGCGATGCCTGCAATCTCCATATCTTCCTGTTCACTGATAAATTCGGAAAGTAAATGTGTAAACTCTCGGTTGTCGTCCGCTAACAAAACTTGAATCTTTTGCAACTTGAAAGCCTCCTTTATTTGTAAAAAAATCGAGGGTTTTCTAATTCCTTGTTTTATCATTTCGACACGCCTAATCAAATTCCTTCTGTCGAAAAATTATTTTCTTTATTTTTGTTCGCGGTTATTTTATAATAGAGTTTTATTTTGGTATTTCAACATTTTTCGACAAATCGTTCGCAAAAAAGAAAGAACCAAAGGCTAACTCGCCTTCAGTCCTTTCGCATCTGATTCGGGCCGGAGCACAATGCCTGCATCCTGGAGCATCCACTCGATAAAACAGCCATACCCGCTGGACGGATCGTTTACGAATACGTGGGTAACGGCGCCGATCATTTTGCCGTTCTGGATGATCGGGCTTCCGCTCATCCCCTGTACGATACCTCCGGTCTTCTCAAGGAGCCGTTTGTCGGTTACTTTGATGACCATCCCCTTGGTGGCCGGGCTTCCCTGTTTCGCCACATGCACGACCTCGATATCGAACTTCTCCACCTTTTGTCCGTTCACGACCGTATAAATCTGGGCCGGACCTTCTTTTACCTCTTCCGCGAATGCGACAGGAACCGGAGTCCGGGATAAACTATACTCAGGAGCTTCTTCCATTTTGCCGAAAATGCCGAACGGGGTGTTTTTCTCGATCGTTCCGATCACCTTGCTGTCCCGGAAAATCTGTGCGTGCTTCTCGCCGGGCTCGCCGTTCTGGCTCTTGGCGATCGACGTGACGCTCGAGTGAACGACCTCCCCGCTGCCGACCACGATCGGAGTCTGGGTGTCCATATCGGTAATCACGTGGCCTAACGCTCCGTAAACGTTCTGTTCGGGCGCATAGAAGGTCAGGGTGCCAACGCCTGCCGCGGAATCGCGGATATACAGACCGAGCCTATACGACTTGTCCACGACGTCATACGCGGGCTTCAGCTTAAGGTCGAAGCGCTGATTGCCTCTCTGGACCGTCAATTCCAGCGGTTTCTTGCTTTGACCGGCTTTGTTGACGAGACCGGACACCTTGGATACGTCCGCGGAAGGACTCCCGTTGATCGCAACAATCAAATCACCGACCTGCACCTTCGCTTCTTCACCCGGCGAGATCTTCTGATTCTCGGTCACGGCGACCAGATGATGGCCTACAACCAGAATGCCGGCTGACTTGATTTTGACGCCAATGGTTTGCCCGCCGGGAAGGACTTTAAGGTCCGGCACGACATTGACCTTAACGGTCTTGAGGGGGATGGCTCCAAACAGCTTCAGTTTCATCTCGGTATAGCCCTGCTGATTGGACTGGAGGGAAATCGGATCCTTCAAATTAACTTGAAATGAGTGCCGGGAGTTCCCGTTAACCTTGACTATTTCGGGGTCTTCCACCGTAAGCATGGCGTTGACCGGCATGGAAAGCCTGAGTTCTTTGGCTTGCCCGCTGAAAAACCGGAGCTCATCGGGGAAGGAGGCGAAGCTTTGGAAAGGGGCGGATACACTTAGGATACAAACGAAGAAAACGAGCAGGAGACCAATGAATCTTCTACGACGATTCGATTTCACAAGACACCCTCCTTCTGCTTTCTTGCCCTGACGAACCCTCGTCAAATGCGTACCTTTAAGGTATCCTCCCTCCAATCGTTTTATAACTGCAAATGCTTCTAGGGGCCTCAGTTAGTCCCTCGACTTTTTTTCGTCTGCCAATGCAAGCATTTCTTGAGCATGATGCAGGGTCGTTTCCGTCACCTCGACGCCTCCGAGCATCCGTGCGAGCTCTTCGATACGTCCGCGGCGGTCCAGATCGGTCACGCGGGTAAACGTGCGGTCCCCCTGCACTTCTTTATGAATGTAAAAATGTACGTCGGCCATGCATGCCACCTGGGGTAAATGCGTAATGCTAAAGACCTGGCAGCTGCGCGAAAGCAGGGAAAGCTTCTCCGCGATCGCCTGGGCCGCGCGTCCGCTGACACCGGTGTCCACTTCGTCGAACACGAGAACCGGGATCTGATCCAGCCGGGCGAAAATGCTTTTCATGGCAAGCATAATCCGCGACAGCTCCCCGCCGGAAGCGATTTTGCTGAGCCCGCGAAGCGGTTCTCCGGGATTCGGCGCCATCAGGAACTCGACGAGATCGATCCCGTCCCGGGTGAATTTAACGGGCGGTTCGTCGCCGATCTCCAGCCCTCCGCTGCCCGCAGGAACCGGCGTGTGCGATACCTGGACACGGAACTGCGTGCGCTCCATGTGCAGATCACGCAGCTCGGTCTCGATCTCTCCGGCCAGACGATCCGCGATTTTTTTGCGGGAACCGGACAGCTTCCGCGCCGCTTTCGTGAGCTGCACGATTTCACGGTCGAGCTTTTCCTGCAGCTTCTGGATAATCTCGTCTTTGTTCTCGATCGTGGCGAGCTCTCCGCTGATTTTCTCGCTGTAAGCTAAAATCTCCGCAATCGTGTCGCCGTATTTGCGCCGAAGCGAAGCGATCAAATCGAGGCGGAGCTCGATTTCGTCAAGCCGCTCCGGATTGAACTCGATGTCGTCGCGATAATCCCTCAGCTGGTAAGCGGCGTCTTCAAGCTGGTAAAACGCGCTCTGCATCTGTTCCAGCAGAGGGGCGATTCCCGCGCTGTCGATAGCCGCCACGTCCTGGATGCGGGTGATGGCTTTGCCTATGGCGTCCAGCCCGCTGCTCGCGCCGTACAGCGTGTCGTAAGAGCCCGCCACGCTTGAATACAGCTTCTCGGCGTTCGCCAGCTTGCTTTTCTCCTCCGTCAGCGTGACATCCTCGCCTTCTTTCAGGGCAGCAGCAGCGATTTCGTCCACCTGGAAACGGTACAGATCGATCATTTGCAGCGACTGCTTGCTCGTTTCCTGAAGCGCCTTCAGCTCTTTGCGGAGCTTCGTGTAGCGGTCGTATGATTCGCGGTATGCCGCCAGGTTGGGACCTACCTCTTTATCTCCGTATGCATCGAGCCAGTGGATGTGTTCGTCCGATTTGAGGAGAGACTGATGCTCATGCTGGCCGTGAATATTGACGAGCCAGCCGCCGACCTCGCGCAGCATCGTCAAATTGACGAGCTGGCCGTTGATCCGGCTGGAGCTTTTGCCGCTTGCCGTTACTTCTCGCCGGATAAGCAGCTGTTCCTCTCCCGCGGCCTCGATACCGAGCTGGGCAAGTGTGGTCCATACGGGATGGCCTTCGCCGATTTCGAAAACAGCCTCGATCTCGGCTTTCTCGCTGCCGTAGCGGACCAATTCGGAAGAACCCCGGCCTCCGACAATCAGGCTCAGCGCGTCGATAATGATGGATTTACCGGCACCGGTCTCACCCGTCAGAACATGAAAGCCGGATTTAAATCCGATGTGAACGTATTCGATAACCGCCAAATTGCGGATAGACAGTTCTGTGAGCATAGGTCCTCCCATGAATTCGCTGCATGACCGAGTCAGATCAGCGACATAATCTGATTCACGACTTTCTGGCTGACGTCCTTCGTCCGGCAGATGATCAGAATCGTGTCATCCCCGCATATCGTCCCCATGATTTCATTCCATTCCAAATTATCGATCAAGGCGCAGATCGTATTTGCCGTTCCCGGCATACACTTCATGACAACCAGATTCTCGGTGAAATCGATGTTGATAAAATGATCGCTCAGCGCCCGTTTGAGCCGCTGCATCGGATTGTAGCGCTGATCAGCCGGCATCGAATATTTGTACCTTCCGTCGTCAAGCGGGACCTTGATCAGATGCAGTTCTTTAATGTCCCGGGAAACCGTCGCCTGGGTCACGTTGAAACCGGCGCTGCGCAGCGACTCCACCAGCTCGTCCTGCGTTTCGATTTCATGACCCGTAATGATTTCCCGGATTTTAACGTGGCGTTGCCCTTTCATTCGAACACCTCAATGGTAAACGTAATTTGTTTGATCTTGCGTCCGTTCATGTCCACGTACAGCACTCCGGCCGCTTCCGGCACAAGGAGTGAGTACACCAGCAGCATGTCGCGGATAGCGCTTCCTGTCATCTCAAGCGGCCTTCGTTCGCGCGCCACCTTCACGAGATACAGATTGTCCTCTTTTTCAGCAAAATAATCGATAAACAGGCGGCTGTAAAGCTCCTCCTTCTGATTCAGGGTCATCGAAATGGGGATTTTGGTTTTCCCGCCCACAACGTCAAACCCCGCACCGATCAGAAGCTCGACAACTTCATCGTCCTCCGGAACTTCGTTATAGTCGGTGTCGCGTAAAGAATGGAAGGAATCGGAAGAAGGCTCGTACAGCCACTTTCGGAAACTTATGCCGGCCCATGCTGCGAGAAGTCCTAAGAGCAAAATTAGGATAAGCGTATCCCCGTGCTGCATACCGGATCACCTCGACGTACCTATTCGCTACAGAAGGCGGGGAATCCTTTTGCCGGGAAGCCTTTTCCGGTTGTTTTGCCGTAGAAAAACCGCCTGCGCGGACCAGCCATGATTCCTTCAATAACGGGCTTCCGGTTTGGCGAACATGGCCTTTGCCTCAGGCACGACACGGTCGATCAGGGACTGAAGCGGTTCTTCCAGTTTGTCCGGATCTTCGGGATTGCAGGTCCAGTAAGCAAGGAATTCAATGTTTCCTTCGCCCCCGGTAATCGGAGAAAACGTGAGTCCTTTTAAGTGAAAGCCGATATCCTTCGCAAATCCCAGGACACTTTCCAATACATCCTTATGCACTTCGGAATCCCGGATTACTCCGGATTTGCCGACTTTATCGCGGCCCGCTTCGAATTGAGGCTTGATCAGGGCGACCGTCTCCCCTTTTACACCCAGCATCGCTTTCAGCGGAGGCAAAATAATTTTCAGGGAAATGAAAGAAACGTCGATCGTGGAAAAAGACGGGGACGGACCGGTCAGTTCCTCCGGCGTCAAATAACGGAAATTCGTGCGTTCCATAACCTGGACACGTTCATCCTGACGAAGCGACCAGTCGAGACTGGTTGTAGCCCACATCGATTGCATATACATACGAAGCTCCGTTCTGAAGCGCGCAGTCCGTAAAACCGCCGGTAGAAGCCCCGATATCGAGCATCACCGCATTTTTCACGTCGATGTCAAACTGTTTCAACGCTTTTTCCAGCTTCAAGCCTCCGCGGCTTACATACGGATGAACGGCACCTTTCACTTTCAAAGCGGCCGCACGGCTAATTTTCATTCCTGCCTTATCTACAGGCTCCTCATCAGCAAAAACAAGGCCAGCCATAATGGCGGCCTTGGCTTTTTCCCTGCTTTCAAAATAGCCTTGTTCGACGAGCAGCACATCAATTCGTTCTTTATCTGTCGCCATTCCATAAACTCCTGTTATCGTTCGTCGTTTGGGCCGGCTGCCGCCGGCACGTGTAAGCTGGTTCCCGTAGTTGTTGACTGCCGTTGTGTGACGACAAGCCCGGCCCGGCGGGTTCCTAGCGTGGTGTTAGGCGTTAAGGCCCGCGGAACGCTGGCGTTTGCGCGGCAGCAGCGTGTGCACCTGCGTAATCAGGTGTTCGGCGGTTAAGCCGACTTCCTGGCGCTGCTCTTTGATGGAACCGTGCTCCACAAAGTAATCCGGCACGCCCATCGTGCGGATACGAACGCCTTCGATGCCCTGCTTCGCGTAAAATTCGAGCACCGCGCTGCCGAAGCCACCTTGTTCCGATCCTTCTTCCATGGTGATGATCGGCATATGCTCTTTGGCCAGTTGGAGAAGCATAGCCTCATCCAGCGGTTTGATAAACCGGGCGTTGATTACGCGCAGGTTAATGCCTTCCTTCTTCAGCATATCCGCGGCTTCAAGAGCGACCTGATTCATCGGGCCGACGGCCAGTACCGCCATCGTATCCCCTTCGGTCAGCGTTTCCCAACTGCCGATCGGAATCGGCTGCGGATTCTCATCCATCGGGACGCCGAGCCCGTTAATGCGGGCATAACGCACGGCGACCGGTCCCTCGTTATAGTCAATCCCCGTCCGCATCATGCGGCGGAGTTCATTCTCGTCTTTAGGCATCATGAGCACCATATTCGGCAGACTGCGCAGGAACGCGATATCGTACACGCCCTGGTGCGTTTCCCCGTCCGGGCCTACAAAGCCCGCACGGTCAATGGCAAACATGACGTTGAGCTTGGGACGGCAAATATCATGCACAACCTGATCGTAGGCGCGCTGGAGGAACGTCGAATAGACGGCGAATACCGGTTTCAGCCCTTCCGCAGCCATACCGGCACACAAAGTGGCCGCATGCTGTTCGGCGATCCCCACATCGATCATACGCGTAGGGAAACGGGCGGCGAAATTCATCAGCCCCGATCCGCCCGGCATGGCCGGCGTTACAGCTACGATGCGCTCGTCTTGCTCCGCAAGCTCTATCAGCGTATTGCCGAAAACTTCGGTGTACATCGGATTGCCCACGGCTTTAAGGAACTGGCCGGATTCAATCTTATACGGGCTGGCTCCGTGCCATTTGTGGGAATCCATCTCCGCGGGAGAATAGCCTTTCCCTTTGGTCGTAATGACGTGGATGAGCACGGGGCCCTCCACTTTCTCGGACTGCTTCAATGTTTCAAGCAGCAGAGGAAGATTATGACCGTCGACGGGACCGATGTAATTAAAGCCCAGCTCTTCGAACCAGACACCGGAAACAAGCAAATATTTCAGGCTATCCTTGACTTTCTCCGCGGTCTTGGCCAGAGTCCCTCCGATAGCCGGGATTTTCTTAAGGAGACTTTCGACTTCTTCTTTCGCTTTGCGGTAATGCTTATCGGACCTGATCTTGCTCAAATAATTGTGGATCGCGCCCACGTTAGGGGCGATGGACATTTCGTTATCGTTCAAAATAACGGTCAAATTCTTCTTCTCGTGGCCGATATGGTTCATCGCTTCAAGCGCCATACCGCCCGTCATGGCTCCGTCGCCGATAACGGCAAAAACACGGAAGTCTTCGCCCTTCAGATCGCGGGCCATGGCCATCCCCATCGCCGCCGATAGCGAGGTGCTGCTGTGTCCCGCTTCCCATACGTCGTGATCGCTTTCCGCCCGCTTGATGAAGCCGCACATCCCTTTATACTTGCGCAGGGTATCGAAGCGGTCTTTGCGCCCGGTTAAAATTTTGTGCACATACGCCTGGTGCCCCACATCGAAAATAAATTTGTCCCGGGGGCTGTCGTAAAGCGTATGCAGCGCAATGGTCAGCTCCACTATGCCCAGGTTGGAGGAGAGGTGCCCGCCGGATGCAGACAGCTTTTCGATGAGAAATTGCCGGATTTCTCCCGCAAGCTGTTCAAGTTCCGCCGTAGACAACCTCTTTAAATCCTCTGGCTGGTTAATATGATCGAGCAGCACATTAATTTCCTCGCTTTCCGAAGGTGAAAATTAGCAATATTTATGAAATACGTTCATGTGTTCGTGTATTTTATTTCACCATTATACCACAATTTCAGCGGTCACGCTTCATCAGGTAATCGGCCAGCTCAAGCAGCCGCCGCGGATCCGGCAGAACCCCTCCGGAGATCGCCGTTTTGGCCTCGTCCGTTAATTGGACGACCCGCCGTTCCGATTCCTCCAGCCCGATGAAAAAAGGATACGTCACCTTCTGCTGCTTCTCGTCGCTGCCGACGGCTTTGCCCAGCTTCTCCTGCGTGCCGGTCACATCCAGAATATCGTCCTGGATCTGGAACGCCAGCCCGATCGAGCGGCCGAAGTCCGTAAGCGCTTCAAGCTGCCTGTCGTCCGCCCCGGCTATCCGGCCGCCCGCGCGAAGCGAGAAAATAATGAGATCGCTCGTTTTGTGCTGATGAATATATTCCAGCCCGCTCAGTTCCGTAATCCCCTGCTCGCCCTTCATGTCGGCCACTTGTCCGCCGACCATTCCCCGGGCGCCGGCATATTCGGCCAGCTCCTCGACAATCGTCAGTACTTGATCGGCTGGAACGCCGTGCCTGCGCGCCTGCGAAACGCTGTAGAACGCCTGAGTCAGCAGAGCGTCTCCGGCAAGGATGGCCATCGCTTCTCCGTAAACTTTATGGTTGGTTAGTTTACCCCTGCGGTAGTCATCGTTATCCATGGCAGGCAAATCATCGTGAATCAGCGAGTACGTATGAACCATTTCGATGGCGCAGGCTACCGGCATAGCGGCTTCCATGCGTCCTCCCAAGGCTTCCGCCGCGGCAAGGACAAGTATCGGCCTCAGCCGTTTACCTCCCGCGTCGATCGAATATTGGGCGGACTGCCGCAGCACGTCCGGAATGTCCCATATCCGGGGAAACAGCTCCCGAAGCTCCCCTTCGATTTCTTTCGCATAGGAAGCGATATATTCTTGAATGTTCATGTCGTTGTTCAACGGGATTCCCCTTTGTCCTCGATCATATTGGCTCCGAACGGCTTTTTCGAAAGACCGGCTTCGCTTTCCACAAGCATTTCGATCTTCTTCTCCACAACTTCAAGCTTTTGGCCGCACAGGTGAGACAATTTCATGCCCTCCTGGTACAGCTCGATCGCCTGCTCGAGAGGTACGTCTCCGCTCTCCAGCTTCGCTACGATTCCTTCCAGCTTGTCCATCGCTTCCTCGAAGCTGATGGCGGTCTCTTCCTGCAAATTACTTTCGTTCCCCATTTGTTTTCTCCTCCATCGCCCAGACGTGGCAGTCGAGCCGTCCGTCGGTCAGCTGAACTCGGACCATATCGCCGATCTGAACCTGCTCGATCGAATTTAATACGCGTTTTTCTTTCTCGTCGTAAACAAGGCTGTACCCCCGCTGCATGACTTTAAGCGGGCTCAGCGCATCCAGGTGGCGCAGGGTGGATACGAGCTGCTGCCTGCGGCCCCTGGCGACGCCCTGCATCGCCAGCGTGAGCGCCCGTTCCGCGCCTTCCACGCGCTTGCGGGCGTAGCGCACCTGCTCCTGCGGGTTGAAACCCGACAGGGTGCGCTCCAGACGCATGCGGCGGTCGCCGGCCCGGCCGACAAGCTGACGCATGCGGAAAGAAAGCTGCTCGCCCAGCCGGTCCAGCCGCTGGGCCGGATGCTGCAGAAGCTGCCGGTGCGGATTGATCAGGTAAGGCGAGCGGCGGAGCCGGTCCAGCCGGTCCTGACGACGCTGCAGCTGCTGCAGCAGGCCGCGGTGAAGGCGCTGGCGGAGATGAGCCATCTGCTGCTTCAGCTCCAGATGGTGAGGCACCGCCAGCTCCGCCGCGGCCGTAGGCGTCGCCGCCCTGAGATCGGCGACGAAGTCCGCGATGGTGAAGTCGGTTTCGTGGCCGACGGCCGAGATGACGGGGATCGCGGAGGCGAAGATGCTGCGGGCAACGACTTCTTCGTTGAACGCCCACAGCTCCTCCAGCGAGCCCCCGCCCCGGCCGACGATCAGCACGTCGACTTCACCGAGCCTGTTCATCGTCTCGATGGCACGGACGATGGACGGGGCCGCCTGAGCTCCCTGCACAAGCACCGGATGCAGCAGAATCGGCACATTCGGAAACCGCCGCTGCAGGGTGATAATAATGTCCCGGACGGCGGCCCCCGTCGGCGATGTGATCACGCCGACGGCTTTGGGCATCCGGGGAATCGGCTTCTTCCGCTCGGTGCGGAACAAGCCCTCGCTCTCGAGCTTCTGCTTGAGCTGCTCGAACGCGAGGTACAAGCCGCCGATTCCGTCCGGCTGCATCTGCGTCACGTAGAACTGGTACTGCCCGTCCCGTTCGTAGACGGAAACGTTCCCGCGGGCGATTACCATCGTCCCTTCCTTCGGACGGAAAGGAAGCCGCTGGTTGTACGACGCGAACATAATGCTTTTGAGCCGGCTGTCTTTATCTTTAAGCGTAAAATACATATGACCGCTTGAATGATGCGTAAAGTTGGAAATCTCCCCGCGGACCCAAACGTCTTGAAGTCGGTTGTCGCCTTCAAGCTTCATTTTGATATAGCGGTTGAGATCCTTAATGGATAATACGGCGCGCTCGCTCATGCGTTACACGCCCGCTTCTGTACCCGTATTGGACGCGCGGCGGGCCGAGCTCAGCGTATTCTTGAGCAGCATCGTGATGGTCATCGGACCTACACATCCCGGAACCGGCGTGATATAACCCGCGATTTCCTTGACCGCATCGAAATCGACATCCCCGCACAGCTTGCCTTCCGCGTTGCGGTTCATTCCGACGTCGATCACGACCGCACCCGGTTTCACGTGCCGGTCTTCAATCACGCCGGCTTTGCCTACCGCGGCAACGAGAATGTCCGCCTGGCGTGTAATATCCTGGAGATTCGGCGTGCGCGAGTGACATATCGTAACCGTAGCATGCTCGCGGAGCAGCAGCATCGCCATCGGCTTGCCGACGATATTGCTTCTTCCGACGACGACGGCATGTTTTCCGGCCGGGGACACGCCGATTTTTTTCAGCACTTCCATAACGCCTGCCGGCGTACAAGGAAGCATGCCTTCTTTGCCGATCATCAGATTGCCCACGTTAACGGGATGGAAACAGTCCACATCCTTCTCGGGCGTAATTTCATCTACGACCTGCTCTTCGTTGATGTGGCCGGGAAGTGGAGACTGGACAAGAATTCCGTGAAATTCCGCATTACGGTTATATTCGTGGATCAGCTTCACAAGCTCTTCTTGGGAAGTATCGGCCGGAAGACGGTGAACATGAGACTGGATACCGACCTGGGCGCAAGCTTTTTCCTTGTTGTTGACGTAAACGTGGGAAGCCTGGTCGTCGCCGACGATAATCACCACAAGTCCGGGTGTCGTACCCCGGGCGGAAAGCTCCTCGACTTCCTGTTTGATTTCTTCCCGAATGGAACGGACGATTTCTTTGCCGTTAATCACTTCTGCTGCCATGACGGTTCTCCTCCCTAATTGTCCGTGAATGGTTTTCTTTGTTTTTCCTGTGTCCCTGTTATCCTTGTTGTCCTTGTTATTTCCCTATTGTAGCCCGCAATAAGCAGATAGCGCAAAGCCGCCGGACAATTCTTCTCAGAAGTCCCGACAACCGTGCGCCCGGTTTATTACTGTTTGCCGCCGCGGATAGTTTCCCTCAGCGTATCTACGTCTTTGATCATTTTGCCGAGTACGCCGTTCACGAATTTACCGGAATCGTCCGTACCGAAATGCTTTGCCAGATCGATGGCCTCGTTAACGACAACCTTTGGCGGGACGTCTTCCTGAAAGAGCATTTCGAATGCGGCCAGACGCAGCACTTCACGGTCTACGCGGGAAAGCCTGTCCATTTTCCAGCCCTTCAGGTAACCGGCCAGCAGTTCGTCGATGCGGTCCCGGTTGCTTAACGTGCCGTCCACGAGTTCGCGGATATACTCCGGCATAATTTTTTCCTTATGATCGACCTGGGCCTCGTTATCGTTCTCCGCCTCATGGACGGCAACGTTCACCGCTTCCGCCGCCGAAACCCCGTTCATATCGATCTGATACAAGCTCTGCAAAGCTATTTCTCTGGCTACTCTACGCCTCATTGTATGCCTCCCACATCTTAAACCGCTAGTTCGTTCGTCTACGTCTAGTATACGTCATTTTAAATCCAACCCAAACAAAAAAATCCAAGGTTGAACCCAGGATTTCAGCGAAACATTCTCCATTTTTGCGTAAGAAATTGCCAAAGGTTCTGGAAAGGGAGCAGAAAATCTTCGCCCCGGTCTACTTTTTTGCCGATATAATACCCCAGGAACACGATAAATGCAAAAATCAGCATATCCCAGAAGCCGAAAAACAGATAGACCAGGCCCAGAACAAGTCCTGCGCCTCCGCCGGTTATCGTTCCGGGGTGCTCCTGCCACAATTTTCTCCACATGAGAGGACCCACCTCTATTCTACCCGGCTTTTAAACGTTGGGGTATTCTGCACGATATTCGCCACATACACGGATACGACGGAGACCGGGATTCCCGTAATCTCTTCCACGTGATTCTTGACCGCGGACTGCATTTCCTCCGTAATTTCCGGAATGGAAGTTTCCCCGTCCACTACGGTACGGATACCGATCTCGAGTCCGGCTTCACTCACCTTCACACGAGCGCGCAGATCGCGTACGCCGCGGCTTCTTCCGGCCGCTTTCAACGACAGATTCTCCACCGTTTCCACCGAAATCCGGATATCCCCATACTCACTGCGCTGGTCGATAGACGGCGCCTGCGTACGGCTTCTGCGGACAGATATGTAAAAAAAGCGGATGCTGATCAGAAAAATAACGATTCCGGCACCGATCACCCATGCCTTGGATACGGTAAAGCCGCTGTCGAACACATCCTGGAGAAAATAATCGGTCGATCTCATCGGAATAAGCTGAAAAGCTGCGAGTACGGCGATGGCGGAAAGGAACATGATCGCGAGGCTGAATAGAAATAACAGGAGTCTGTCCAATAGTTTGACCACAGCAAATGGCTCCTTCCGAAATAAGTGAGGAACCCCCGTCCTTAGCGGTTGGGGGTCAGTGTGTAGCCGCTGCTATTTATTATTTTACGCGCAGTGCGGCCGAATCCTCTTCAACCGGCTTCTCGGCCGTTTTGAATTGGACGTCGTGAATGTGAACGTTTACTTCCACGACACTCAGCCCTGTCATCGATTCGATTGCCAATTTCACGTTCTGTTGGATCTTGCCGGCCACTTCGGGAATCCGGTGTCCGAATTCCATCACGATCGAAACATCGATCGCCGCTTCGCGCTGACCGACGTCCACCTTAATGCCTTTGGCAAAGTTTTTGCGTCCGAGAAGCTCGGTAATGCCGTTAACAAAGCCGCCGCTCATGCCGGCCACGCCTTCAACCTCGACGGTAGCGAGTCCCGCAATCACTTCTATGACTTCCGGAGCGATCTGAATGGTGCCCATATCTGTCTTCTCGTAATCCGCTGCAATCATCGTCATCCTATGCACACCTCCTGCACGTTTGGGATAAGCCCACTAATTTAATACTATACCATTCCGGAATTTTTATGACAACGAATCCGCTCAGGATTCGGGGTCGTTCACGTCGTGCTCTTCCAGGAATTTGATATCGAAATCTCCGCTCAGGAATTTACGATGATTCAGCAGTTTCAAATGAAAAGGAATCGTCGTATGGACGCCTTCGATTTCAAACTCGGCCAATGCCCGCTTCATCCGGTTCACGGCTTCTTCACGGGTCGCTCCCCATACGATCAGCTTGGCGATCATGGAATCGTAATGCGGGGGAATCACATAGCCCGGATAAGCCGCACTGTCCACACGGACGCCTATGCCGCCCGGAGGCAGATAGAAGTTGACGCGTCCCGGAGAAGGCATAAAGTTGCGTTCGGAATCTTCCGCGTTAATCCGGCATTCGATCGACCAGCCGTTGATCTGAATATCTTCCTGCGTAAACGGAAGCGGGTTCCCTTCTGCGGCACGGATCATTTCCTTGATCAGGTCGACGCCCGTCACGTATTCCGTTACCGGGTGTTCCACCTGGATACGGGTATTCATCTCCATGAAGTAGAAGTTCCCGTCGGGTCCCAGCAAAAATTCGAGCGTGCCCGCACCGGAGTAGTTGACCGCCTTCGCAGCGCGGACGGCCGCCTCTCCCATCGCCTGACGGATCTCCGGCGTCAAGGTCGGGCAAGGTGCTTCTTCGACCAGCTTCTGGCGGCGGCGCTGCACCGAGCAGTCGCGTTCACCGAGATGGACCGCATTGCCGTGCTTGTCCGCTATGATCTGAATCTCGACGTGCTTCATGCCCGTCAGGTATTTCTCCAGATAAACGCCGGAGTTGCCGAAGTTCAGTCTGGGCTTCCTGCTGGGCCGTCATTATATGCTGAATCAGCATATCCTCGCTTTCGGCGATCCGGATGCCTTTGCCTCCGCCGCCGGCCGTCGCTTTGATAATAAGCGGATACCCGATGTCACGGCCGAGAGAAATGGCTTCGTCGAGATCCTCGATCAGCCCGTCGGAGCCCGGAATAACGGGAACGCCCGCTTCCTTCATCGTCTGCTTCGCGACCGCCTTGTCCCCCATTTTGGTAATGGCTTCCGGGGACGGACCGATAAACGTAATGTTGCAGTTTTCGCAGATTTCCGCGAAATCGGCATTTTCCGCCAGGAACCCGTAACCGGGGTGAATGGCGTCCGTATCCGTGAGCGTAGCCACACTCATGATATTTGTAAAATTCAAATAGCTGTCTTTGGAAGGCGTAGGTCCGATGCAGTACGCTTCGTCGGCAAGACGGACGTGTAGAGCGTCCCGGTCCGCTTCCGAATAGACGGCAATCGTCTGAATGCCAAGTTCACGGCAGGCGCGAATAATCCGCACGGCAATTTCACCGCGGTTTGCAATTAAGACTTTCTGAAAACCCATTTTGTTCCCTCCGTTCAATTACTCCGGCTTCACCAAGAACAGAGGCTGGCCGTACTCGACAAGTTGGCCGTTCTCGACCAGAATTTCAACGATTTCGCCTTTTACTTCCGCTTCGATCTCATTCATCAGCTTCATTGCTTCCACGATGCAGACGACCGATTTCTCGTTCACGTTAGAACCTTTCGAAACAAACGGGGCAGATCCCGGAGAGGAAGCCTGGTAGAATGTGCCTACCATAGGCGATACGATTTTATGTAAGGTAGAATCCGATTCCTTCTGTTCATCCGCTTTCGGAGCTTCTGCTGCCACTTGTGCGGGAGCGCTTCCGGGTACCGCTTGAGCAATGGCGGGCGCGTACGTTTGCTGCACGGGAGCCGCCGTAACGACTACGGACTCGGTTTTGTTAGGTTTGCGTATCGACAAACGCGCACCCTCGTTTTCAATTTCGAGTTCCTGCAGGGACGTCTGGTCCATTAGTTTCATTAATTCTTTAATTTCGCTCAGCTTGAACATCCATGTCACTCCTTCAAAAATGGTGAACCGATGCCGTAATACGACGTATGTATTATATCACAACCGCAAGAAATGGAAAGAGTCCAGTTTGTCCGGACTCTTTCCATTTCTGGTTACTATGAGGTTACATGCGCTATCCCAGCCGTATTCCGTGCCGTTTTTCCCGCCGTTTACTTCACGTACTGGACCGAAATTTCGGGTCCGACTTTCAGTTCTTTCATCACAGTTTCCACGATGGAAACCGCCTGGCTTTTCTCGAGTTTGTCCGATTGTACGGTCACTTTCCACTTGCTTCCGTCCTGGGTGAGAACCGCGTTCGGATAATCTTTGGAGAGAACGTCCTCCACGTTCGTCACGCGCGTGTTCGTGTCCTCGATCTGCTGAAGCTCCTGCTGCGCTTTGCTCACCGCTTCGGAGGACTGGTTTTTATCGGTGATGAGCGTCAGCAGCTCTTCGGTCTTCTTGGACAGGGCGTCCTGGCGGTCGAGCTGGAGCTTCGTGAGGTAGTCACGGCCGGATTTGCTGCTGGCCTGCGTCTGCTGGCTCACTTTAGCTTCAGCCGAAGCCGGAGCGGCCGCCGCATCCTTGCCGTCCTTCGACGCGGTCGCGTCCGTTTTCGTGTCCTGCGCCTTGGCATCGCCCGCTTTGGCCTCCGCTTTCACATCCGTTTTCGCGTCGGTTTTGGTGTCGGTTTTGGCGTCGGCCGTCGCTTTCGTATCGCCGGCTTTCGCATCGGACGCTTTATCCGCGGCAGCTTTACCCGCTTCGGCGACGGCCTGCTCCGGGGATACCTGGCTCAGATCGATCTTCACTTCTTCCGCTTTAGGAGCCGTGGAAGCGACATCCACCTTGCTGACATCCTCGGTGAACAGATAATAGGCGGACAGTACGACCATCAGGCTCAGCATGGAAACGAGCCATATTGTTTGTCTTTTGGCATTCATGGAATAATTCCTCCTAACGGATTAATAAGTGGTGGGTTTTGCCGCACACTGTTTTACTTGCTGTTTTACTTGCTGTTTTACTTGCTGTTTTACTTGACGGCTTACTTTTTTACTTACTTACTGCCTTACTTATGCCGGAATGCCCGGTCCTTTCTTTAAGCCCCGACTATTCGGCTGTTTTTCTCGGGAGAATGGAGATCCGGTGAACCGGAACGTCGATGCCCCGGGCGACGGCTTCGATCATCATCTTCTTGACGGTAAGATCCTCGGCCCCTTTGGCGACTACGAGTACTCCGCTCACTTTGGGTTTTATCGTCTTGACGATAAGGGGCTGCTGATCGCCCGACACTTGATAAAGCACGACTTTGCCTTCCTTCGTAACCTGGGAAATATTGCGGTTCGCGCCGTTCGTATCTTTCTCCGTCGTCAGCTGCTGATTTTCCTTCGAATCCTTCTCCACGACGATTTCTTCCGTAGATTCAATCGTGATGAGCACTTCCACATCCCCTACGCCGACTACCTTGCGGAGGATATCCCTAAGCCGGGATTCGTAGGCTTCCTCGTATTCCCGGAAAGGCGTTTTGTCCTTGGCCGCTCCGCCCATAAACGTCTCTTTGCCCGGCTGGGCCAAAGGGGACGCCCGGCTGTCGCCGGCGGGTTCCACTTCTTTGAAATTGAGAAACGAGCTTAAAATCATCAAGGCGGCACCGACCAGACCGAGCAGTACAATCCAAAGAAAGGAATTGGAACGTTTGCCGTCCTCGCCTGTCCCGAACCATTTACTCCTCCACTGCTTCCAAGAGCCCATCCGCTCACCTCACCATCGCTCCCTGCCGCTTCTTCTGGTTTTCCTAAAGCTTCGACTTTTCCTTCGTCCATTGCACCGAAATGTGAGACGGGTCAACCTTCCAGCCAAGTTCTGCGGCTTTGGCGAGCTTCTCTTCCGCTTCCCGCTGCGCCGGGGTCGGCTGCTCCCCGGTCTGCGCGGGAACGGCTCCGCCGCCCGGTCCGCTTGCGCCGCCGATGCGGACATCCACGGGCGCCACGGGCGCAATGGGCGCGACCGGCTTTACCGGCCCCATGCCGGAAGCTCCGGCTTCGCCCGCCAGAGCGCCGCCGTTGGCGTCCGGTTCCGCTGCCGCAGGTGCCGCTTCGTCCAGCGTCATCTCCACGCTCGCCACCATTGCGGCGCCCTGCCCGTCCACCGCCGCCTTCACCCGGATGTCCCGGATGAGATAAGGCGTTTCCTTCTGCAGCGTCTGCCTCATCTCGGCGGCAAGCTTCTCTTCCAGCAGGCGGACCGCCTGCTCCCGGCTGCCGGCCTGAAGCCGGTCCGACTGTTCCATGACCGCCTGAAGCGATGCCGGCTGGCCGGGAGTTCCGCTCCCTGCGGACGCCCCGCCGTCCCCAAGCTGCCGCCCCTGCTGAGCCTCGGCGAGAAGCCTTCCCGGGTCCCAGCTTTTGCGGGCCAACTGCAGCACGGGCGAAAGAAGCGTCAGCAGGATGAAAAGGCTCATCGCCGTCCGGACATACCGCTGCATCTTGTTCGTCGGGAGCATCAGCTCGATAAAAGCGGCGAGCAAAATCAGGGCGACGACCGTTTTGAGCCAACCGCCTAGCCAATCCACGGGGCAAGCCTCCTTCTTAGGCGAGCAAGCCCCTATCCGGCAGTCCCCAGGTTGTTTGAGCTTGTTCGCCTATGCTTGTATATATTCGCCATCGTTTCGGGATATGCCAAAATTTTGACGGAAGCTTACGGCTTCTTCCGGTTTACCGCACCATCACCGCGATATTCCCGGCCGTTATCATAATCGTAAGGGCAAGGAAGAACATGAGGCCGACGGCCGACAAGGCGGCGAACACATACACCATGCTCTTGCCGATCGTGGACAGGCAGGCGATGATGGGGCTGTCGCCCAGAGGCTGCATGACCGCCGCACTAATGTGGTAGATCAAGGCCAGCACCAAAATTTTGATCGCCGGAAACGCGCAGAGCAGTATCACAATGACGACTCCGGTCAGGCCGACCGCATTTTTCACAAGCAGCGAGGCTCCCAGCACCGTCTCCGTCGCGTCCGAGAACAGTCTGCCGACAATTGGGATAAAATTGCCCGCAATATATTTCGCGGTCCGCAGCGTCACGCCGTCGGTTACGGCTCCCATGCTCCCCTGAACGGAAATGACGCCCAGAAACACGGTCACGAACACCCCGAGCGTGCCGATGGCGATTTTCTGGAGGAGTTTTGCCAGTTGGGTCACTTTATATTTGTCCGTCATGGAACTGACGATATGGAGAACAGCCGAGAAGAACAGCAGCGGAAATACGAATACATAGATGACCGTACCGATGGTATGGATCATGAACACGATCAGGGGATGCAAAATGGCCACCGACGTGATCCCCCCGGAAGAAGCGAGCAGGGACAGCAGAAGGGGCATGAGGGCGATCATAAACTGAATCATGGACGAAATCGCGCCGTTGGCATACTCGATAGCCACCTGAAAGCTGTTCACGGCTATAATCAGGAGCACCAGATAAGACACGACAAAAGCCACCTTGCTGACATTGTTGCGTTCAAACGAGCTTTGCAGCGTCTCCAGCAGCATGCTGAATACGGTAAGAATCACAATCGACACGAGCAGCTTTCCATTAACCACGATCTCGTGAAAAAGATATTTCAGCGCCCCTTTCCACAGGTTGGAGAAATCGAACGCTTTGGTCCCGGTGATGAGATCGGAAAAGCTCGGCGGCCGGTTTTCGGGAAAATAGCCCCCGTAATCTTTCATAAGCTTGTCCCAGAACTTCTCGACAGACGCCGTATCGAGCTGGTTCGTCTGTTCTTTGACAAGCGTATCGATCGGGTTTACGGGATTCAGATTCTGCGCCCCCGTGTGGCTGAGAAAGCCTAAAAATAGTGCGACGAATAAGACAAGTGTTGTCCATGTCCTTTGCGGCATCTGCTGCGCCAATGCTCTCCACTCCCTATCCGGTCCAACTCCCGTTCAGGCTTGTCCGGTTGTTCAGGCGGCCGGAAACAGTTTAATCACGGTTTCGATAATAACGGTGATAATCGGAATGGCCATGACCATAATGAGAATCTTGCCGGAAAGCTCGATTTTCGAAGCGATCGATTCCTGCCCCGCATCCCTTACGATCTGCGCACCGAATTCCGCTATGTACGCGATGCCGATGATTTTGAGGATCGTTTTCAAAAACACCATGTTGACGCCGGACTGCTGCGCCAGATTATGAAGCACTTCGATAACCGAAGCGATTTTGCCGACCAGAAAAAGAAAAATCAGGATGCCCGTAAACGCCGCCAGCAGGAAAGCGAACATCGGCTTCTGTTCCTTGATAATGAGGATGAGGACTGTGGCGATCAGGCCGAGTCCGACGATTTGAATAATCTCCACGTCATCCCTCCTACTGGAACAAAAAGATGGTTTTGATTTCCTGGAACAAATTATCGAGCAGCCTGACCACCATAAACAGCACGACGACGAAACCGATGACCGTTACCCAATGGGCCATGTCTTCTTTCCCCATCTGCTTCAGCACCGTATGGATCATGGCGATAATAATCCCGATCCCGGCGATCTGAAAAATGGCGTTTACATCTACGTTCATGCTCGGCACCCCACTTTAATACATCAAAATAACGATCAGGGCTCCCACCAGGACGCCCAGGCTCTTCCACATCGCTTCGTAGCGCTTCTGCTCTTCCGCCGCCGTCGTCTCTTCGGCCTGGAGCTGAAGAACCGACAGGCGGAGATGCTTGGCCTGATCGGTACGGTCGCTGGCCCCGAGCGTCTGCCCGAGCCGGAGGACGACCTGCAGCTCGGCCGGTTTCATCGCGGAGTTCCGCCAGCCGTGCTGCACAGCGTCGCGCCAGATGGCGCTCAGCGTGTCGTCTTGCGGCTCCGACAGGCGGTCCGCCACCTCGCGGAACACGCCCGCCAGAGGCGCCCGCGTCTGCCCGCTCAGCGTTGCGATCGCATCGGGCAGCGGCGTCGAGCCGTAGACGATCTCGGTTTCCAGCCGCTGGAGCGCCTGAATCACTTCCCGGATCTGCTGCGGCCGTCTCCGGTATCTTCTCGCTTTGGCGAATCCGAAACCCGCCCCGGCTCCCAGCACGAGAGCGGCTCCCGCAAGTTTGATCCACATCGCTTTATCCCCTTCCGCCGGTTGAAAATATCGTGTTCCAGCCGCCTGATTTCTCCGCGGCCGGAGCACGGTAAGCGCCGAAGACGGCAAGCTGGCGGCCTTCCCCGTCCAGCACGTGCACGAGGCGCCCGCCCGCTGCCGAGCGGCCGAGAATCACATAGCGGCCGAAAACTCCGCCTTCCAAGAGCCCTCCGAGGGCGGGTCTGCGCTTGACATCGTCCAGGTCCCGGCCGTGTGCCGTGGCGATGACCCGGATTCCCGCATGAAGGGCCTCGCGGATAGCCTCGGCATCTTCATAGCGTCCGATCTCGTCCACGATCAGCACCTCCGGAGACATCGAGCGGATCATCATCATCATGCCCTCCGCTTTCGGGCAGGCGTCCAGCACATCGGTGCGCGGCCCCAGGTCGAATCGCGGCACCCCGCGCTCGGAAGCGGCGATTTCGGAGCGTTCGTCGACGATGCCGACTTTCCAGCCCGTGCTCCTCCGAGGAGCCTCCGGCGCGGCGCACGGGCGGGCGAAATCCGGGTTCCCCGCTCCGGATCCCGCAGCGGAAGGCGGGTTTCCCGCTCCTCCCGGCAAGCCAGGGGCGCCGCCAGTGCCGGCACGGGAACCGCCGCCAGTGCCGCCGGGAGGGGCACCGGAACCGGAACCGGGACCGCCTTCGCCGCCGTCTGCTTCCCCGCTGCTGATCATCCGCGCCAGATCGCGGATCAGCGTCGTTTTCCCCAGCTGGGGAGGCGAAATCAGAAGCGTATGGTGAACGCTTCCCGACTCCGGGTCGAGCAGATGAGGGAGCACCGGTTTACCGGCTCCGGGTAGTTCCCTCGCGATCCGGATGTTAAACGAGCTGACATCACGGATATGTTTGACGCTTCCCCCTTCGAGGACGACCCGTCCGGCCAGCCCTACCCGGTGACCGCCGGGAATCGTGATATAACCGCGCTTTAGCTCCTCCTCGAAAGAGTAGAAGGAATGACGGGTCAACAGCTCGAGCAGCGTTTTGCACTCTTCACGGGACGGCCTGTACGCCCGCGAGGCTTCGGTGTCCGGCAGACCATCCCGCGTAACGAACGCGCTGCTCCGGTCAAATACGATCTCCAGGGGACGGTCCTGACGGATCCTGATTTCTTCCAGCCCCCCGCGCAGATGCTCAGGCAGGGATTCCAGTACCCCCCGTATGGAAGCGGGCAGATGGGCGAATACGGACGCAAGCACAGCCTCACCTCCGGAATGTCTTGTCCTTTGTCTTTATATGTATGTCCCGGTGCAGTGAATATGTCGGTTTACTTTTTGAGGATGCCGATAAAAATGCAGCTCACGCCGGCCACCACCCACAGCATTTTGCCGAATGAAAGTTTTTCCGCTATCCCGACCAGTCCCACGGTAGTCGTCGCCAGAAGAATCAGCGGTCCCGCCATGGCTAGGCCCGTATTGACGAGGAGCGCTTTCTCGATCTGGTTGAAGCGGAGCATCAGCAGCGCCGCTATAATTTCCAGCGATCCCGACAGCAGACGCAAGGACGCCATACTGAGCACGATTTTATTGATCACAGCCGTCACCTCTCCTTTTTCAAAGCCATTCGATTCACCATATGCGGGCCTGTCTGATTTTAGGCATACCCGGCACCTACCCAGAAACGTCCGCATAAGATGACTACGAAATTTACTCCACCGGAAAGTACTGAGGTGAGGACGTTATGGAAGAGTCTTCTTGCAAAAAGTGGCATCCGATTCTCGCCGATCCCACAGGGTGCCGGCAAAGAAAACCCCGGACGCTCGGGAAAACGATGGTAATGGACAAAGGCCTCGGCCTGAACGCTTACGACGATTTGCTGCAGGCCGCCGGAGAACATGTGGATTATATAAAGCTGGGCTTCGGCACTTCCCCGCTCTACCCGCGGGAACTGCTCCGGCACAAGATCGAACGCGCGAAAGCTTTGGGGATCGACATCTATCCGGGCGGCACATTTCTGGAGGTCGCGGTCCAGGAAGGACTTATTTCGTCTTATTTCGACACGGTCGCGGCTATAGGGTTTACTTGTGTCGAAATATCGGACGGCACAATCGAGCTGGACCGGAGTCTCCGCAGCGAGCTGATCGTCCGGGGAATTGAAGCCGGGCTTAAAGTGGTGACGGAGTACGGCAAAAAATGCTGGGGTTCTTCGGTAGAAGCGGACGCGCTGGTCGCTACGGTAACCGGGGATGCGGAGATGGGCGCGGAGCTCGTCACGATCGAAGCCCGGGAATCAGGCGTGGGGGTCGGCATCTTCGACGAGAACGGCGCCTGCAAGGACGAGGAGCTTAGCGGAGTACTCCGCTCGGTACCCAGCCCGGATATTCTCCTCTGGGAAGCTCCGCTCAAAAATCAGCAGATTCATTTGCTGGAACTGCTGGGGCCTGACGTCCACCTCGGCAATGTCGCTCCGGCCGATGTGATCGCTCTGGAGGCGCTGCGCCGCGGCCTGCGGTCCGACACGTTCCATTTCGGCGCAAAGCTCAGGAAAAGCGCACGGGAAGAAGGCGCCGAAGTCCATGCGGATTGATGTCATCCCGACCCTCGGCGAGGTACGATTCGAGCTGCTGGCCGGGCGGACCGCTATCGTCATCGACGTGCTGAGGGCGACAACGACGATCACTGCCGCGCTGGAAAGCGGCAGCTCCGGCGTTCTTCCCGCCGAGTCCGTCCAGCAGGCCGTCTTTCTGCGCGGGAAGGAGGACGTGCTCGGCGGAGAACGCCGCTGCCGGCGCATTCCCGGCTTCGACCTCGGCAACTCGCCGCTGGAGTATACGCCGGAAGCCGTCGGCGGCCGCCGGGTCGTGCTGACCACGACCAACGGCACCCGGGCGCTGCAGAAAGCGGCTCCGGCGGATAAAATCGTGGCGGCGTCCCTGCTGAACGGCGAAGCGTGCGCCGGAGCGGCCGCCGATTGGAAGCGCGACATCGCGATTGTGTGCGCGGGCACGGCCGGCGCGTTCTGCTTCGAGGACGGCCTCTGCGCCGGGCTCATCGTCTCCGCGCTCCAGCGGCTCTGCGCGGGCGGCGCGGACGTCTGCGATCTGGGCCGCAGCCTCGCGGCCTGCTACGAGCGGCACGCGGATGATCCCGCCGCGCCGCTTGCGGCCTGCGCCAGCGGCCGCAGGCTGGCTTCCATCGGCTGCGAAGCGGACACGGCTTTCGCCGCCCGCGTGAACGTCTCGGAGGTCGTTCCGCTGCTGAAAGACGGCGTCCTCGTCCCCTGCGCGCCCGCCAGGGAGCATCTTGCCCGCTGAATGCGGGACGGGATGCCTGTGCCGGGCCCATGTCAGAGCCGGTAATGGCGGCGGTGACGCGGTCGGTGACGGCGGCTGGTGACGCGGTCGGTAATGCCGGCCGGTGACGCCTGACGACTTGCCGTGCGGCCGCTTGCCGCCTGCTGTCCTCCGCATGGCGAGCGGATTGACGCCCGGCATAACGATAGCTTACCGCCGCTTGCATTCCAGCCGTATCCGTACCGGAGAGCTCGTTCTAAAACCTGTCCCCGTTCATACAATAAAGGGAGACTGGTACAAGGAGTTTTCCCATGAACGGAGATCTGCTTCTCGTTATTTTGATTATCGTCGGCATGATCGGACGCTCCCCTATTATTACAACGGCGGCTTGTGTCCTGCTCGTCGTCAAGCTGATCAGCCTCGACCGCTACCTGCCCGCCATCGAACGAAGGGGGCTGGAGCTCGGATTGCTGTTTCTGACGATGGGCGTGCTCGTCCCTTTCGCAAGCGAACGCATTTCGTATAAGGATATCTTGACGGTGTTTACGACTTGGCCCGGTATTCTCGCTTTGTCCGGAGGCGCAATCGCCACTTACATGAACGGCAAAGGGCTCGATTTGTTGAAGGTCGATCCGCAGTTGATCGTCGGGCTCGTGATCGGTTCTATTTTCGGCATTATTTTTATGCGGGGTATCCCCGTCGGTCCCTTGATGGCCGCAGGCATCACAGCCGTTCTGCTGAAAATATTCACGTTCGTCGCCGACCGCATCTCCTGAGTTCCGGCCACCACGAATTGCAGCCTGGAAATAAAAAAAGCGCCTAACTGTCCTCGGACAGTTAAGCGCCTGGCCGGCCTTTCGGGGCCGGTTTTATTTAGGTTGTTGGTTGTTTTCATGCTTTCGTTTAAAAAGCCGCGCGTTGCGGGACGATTCCCTGACCGGAACGACGAATTAACGTCTGTCCTGCGGGCCGCCCACGAATACCTGCTCCTGCGCATCGAGTCCGTAAGCCGTGTGAAGAGCCTGCACGGCTTCCGGCAGCAGCTTGCCGTCGATCACGCAGGAAATTTTGATTTCCGACGTGGAGACCATGTTAATGCTGACGCCGATTTTCGAAAGCTCGTCGAACATTTTGGCTGCCACTCCCGGTGTGCTGACCATGCCGGCGCCGACGATGGAGATTTTAACCAGATCGCCTTCGGAAGTCACTTCGCGGAAACCGATCTCTCCACGGATGTTTTCGATAGTCTGAAGCGCCTTGTCGCGGTCGGAAAGCGAGACGGAGAAGGAGAAATCGGCCAGGCCGTTCAATACGCCGCTTTGTACGATAATATCCACGTCAATCTGTTCGGCCGCCAGGGATGTAAACACTTTGGCCAGCTGGCCCGGTTTGTCCGGTACGCCCAGAATGCTGATTCTAGCGATATTTTTATCGTAGGCGATGCCTCTTACGACGATTCCTTGTTCCATCTCCGCTTCCTCCTTGACATACGTGCCTTCGTTTTGAGTGAAACTCGAACGAACGACAAGCGCCACATTATAATTTTTGGCATATTCCACTGCACGGGGGTGCAGAACCGCAGCTCCCAGATTGGCGAGCTCCAGCATCTCGTCATACGAGATTTCTTTCAATTTTCGCGCATTTTTGACAACACGGGGGTCGGTTGTGTAGATCCCGTCTACGTCTGTGTAAATTTCGCATAGATCGGCATGAATCGCCGCGGCCAGTGCCACAGCGGTTGTATCGGATCCGCCGCGTCCGAGCGTCGTGATCTCACCGTCTTCGGTCATGCCCTGGAAGCCCGCCACAATCACGACGTTGTCTTTCTCAAGCGCCGTGTGAATCCGGTGGGGCTGAATGTCCGTGATGCGGGCTTTGCCGTGCAGGTCTTCCGTAATCATGCCGCTCTGCCAGCCGGTGTAGGAAACGGCCGGTTCGCCCAGATTTTGGATCGCCATCGATAAAAGCGAGACCGAAACCTGCTCTCCCGTAGTCAACAGCATATCCATTTCTCTTGCCGGCGGTGTGCCGTCATACAACTGCTTGGACAAATCGATGAGATCGTCCGTCGTGTCGCCCATCGCGGAAACGACTACGACACAGCGGTGTCCTTCTCTTTTGCGGTCCACGATCCGCTTGGCCACGCGTTTCATCCGTTCGGCATCGCCAACGGAGCTGCCGCCGAATTTCATCACAATTAATGACAACCCTGTTCACTCCCTATGCTTGCAAATGAATAATTGTAGATCATTATAGCATAAACGTTCGGAATTGTGGGAGCAGAAAACAACACGGTCCGACATTTCCCTTTATCCCCAGCAGAATTGAAGGAAATCACGTTTTATTTGTTCGAAAAAGAAGAAAGCCTGCCCGCTCCGTTGTCCGGGCGCAGACACGCTTTCCTGAATGGCAGACCGATGGATTAACCCAATACAACCCGGTCATCGACGAACTTCTCGCCGCGGATTTTTTCGAATTCCCGCAGCAGCTTCTCTACGGTCAGATCCTGTTTCGAAGCCGCGGGAATGTCGAGGATAATCCGGCCCTTATCCATCATGATCAGCCGGTTGCCGAGCCGGATGGCCTGCTCCATGTTGTGCGTCACCATCAGCGTCGTGAGCTTCGACTCCTCCACGATTTGTTTCGTCAGCCGGGTGATGAGCTCCGCACGGGACGGATCAAGTGCCGCCGTGTGCTCATCCAGCAGAAGAATGTTCGGCTGCGTAAAAGTGGCCATCAGCAGGCTGAGCGCCTGGCGCTCTCCTCCGGAGAGAAGACCGACCTTAGCGTTCAGCCGGTTTTCCAGACCGATGCCGAGCCGCTCCAGGTGTTCCTTGAACGCGTGCTTCCTCTGCTTGGTCACGCCGAGTCCGAAGCCGCGCCTGCCGGCACGTGCCAGCGCCATGGCGAGGTTTTCCTGGATGGTCATGGTAGGCGCCGTGCCTGCCATCGGGTCCTGGAAAACACGGCCGATCCAGCGGCTGCGCTTGTGCTCGGAGAGAGCCGTGATATCTTTGCCTTCGATGCGGACGACGCCGTAATCGGGCTGCATAACGCCGGAAATGACGTTCATGAGCGTCGATTTTCCGGCTCCGTTGCTTCCGATGACCGTAACGAAATCGCCGGGAGCGAGGTGCAGTCTGAATGTCCGAAAGAGCGACTTTTTCATCCGGGGTTGCCGGGTTGAATATTTTGGATGCGCGATCAATGTGAAGCATGTTCCACACCTCCGCTCTTCTCCGCAAGTAGCGCTTTCCGTTTTCGGATAACCGCCTTCTGTTTCAGAGAACTCCGGATTTTCGGCAGCGTTAACGCGATGATGACGATAAGTGCGGTCATCAGCTTCATGTCCGTCGATTCCAGACCGACCTGCAGCGCGATCGCCACAACGAACCGGTAGACGATTGCACCGAGCACAACGGCTAAGGTGGCCCGGAAAATCGTTTTCGTCCCGAAAAGCGCCTCCCCGATAATGACGGAAGCCAGGCCGACGACGATCATGCCTACCCCCATCTGCATATCCGCAAAACCGAGATATTGGGCGACCAGCGCGCCGGATAACGCCACCAGTCCGTTCGAGAGGGAAACCCCGAGAATAATCGTGTTATCGGTATTGACGCCGAAGCTCCGGATCATGCGCTTGTTGTCGCCCGTGGCCCGCAGCGCAAGTCCCAGCTCCGTGTGAAGAAACCAGTCCAAGGCGAGTTTGAGGGCAACTACGATGATCGGCATGATATACAGCAGCGATTCCTTGCTGATCAGAATCTCGCTTCCGAACAAGGAGGTGTTCGCTTTGCCCATAATTCTCAGATTGATCGAATACAGGGCGATCATCATGAGAATCCCGGATAGAAGGGCGTTGATTTTGCCTTTTGTATGCAGCAGACCGGTGATAAGCCCCGCAACCGCTCCCCCCGCGAATGCCGCCAATGTGGCGAGCAAAGGCGATAGCCCGTTGGTAATCATAATCGCCGCGATAGATGCTCCCGTCGTAAAACTTCCGTCCACAGTCAAATCGGGAAAATCCAAAATGCGGAAGGTCAGGTATACGCCGAGCGCCATAATCGCATAAAGCAGCCCCTGCTCCAGCGATCCCTGCGCGACCGCTCCCCAGTCGATAGTCATCATGTTCACTCCGTTTCGTGTTCAATCATAAGGCGGCTTCGCAATCCGAAGCCGCCCCCATTTTTTCTTATTCAAACAGGTTGGCCTTTTCTTTCACTTCCGCTTTCATTGCGTCCGTGACTTCAACGCCCATATTTTTAGCGGCTTTCATGTTGATGGCCAGATCGAGCTTTTTCGGATATCCGACCGGGATGTCCGCAGGCTTTTTGCCGTTTTTCAAAATTTCGACGGCTTGAAGGCCTGTCGTATATCCCAAATCGTAGTAGTTGGAACCATAGCCCGCAAAACCGCCGGCTTTAACGGAATCGTTCTCACCTACGAACAGGGGCTTCTTGCCCTGCTCCGCTACCTGGATCACCGCGTTCAAGGCCGAAACGACCGTGTTGTCGAGCGGCACGTACAGCGCGTCGGCTTTGCCGATCAGCGATTCCGCCGCCTGTTTCACTTCGGAGCTGTTGGAAGGCGACGCTTTGACGACTTTGATGTTATGCTTGGCGAAAGCTTCCGTCGCCTGCTTCACCTGCACCTGCGAGTTGCGCTCCCCTTCGTTCGCTATGATTCCGACCGTCTTCACGTTCGGGAATTGCTTGCCCACAAACTCCGTCAGCTGGTCGACGGCCTTGGGATCCAGATCCGAGGTGCCCGTCACGTTGCCGCCCGGCTTCTCGATGCTTTTGACAAGCTTCGCGTCGACGGGATCCGTCACGGCCGTGAACAGGACGGGCGCGTCCTGGACAGTCTGCGCCGCAGCAAGCGCGGACGGTGTCGCGATGCCCAGCACTAAGTCTTTTTTGTCTGCCGCGAATTTTTGCGCGATCGAAGTGTTGTTGTTCATATCGTTCTGCGCATTCTGGTAATCGATCTCGGCCGTTTTCTTGTCTTCATAGCCGTTGTCTTTGAGGGCCGCGATAAATCCTTGACGGGCGGCGTCCAGAGACGGATGCTCGACGATCTGCATAATGCCGATTTTCACTTTTTTGCCTTCAGGAGCCGCGGAGGCCGCCCCGCCGGTAGTTTCCGGTGCCGCCTGTTTGCCGCAGCCTGCGGCGGTGACCAAAGAAGCCGCCAGTAAAAGCGTAACGAACGGTTTCATTTTCATCTGTTTTTCCCCCTAAATTAACCATCGGTTGAATTAATGTTTTACTGCATGAAAGCATAAAACCTGTAAAGCGTTATTGATATAATAACCCGCTGGCCTAAAGTCGTCAATGAAAACGTTTCATTCCCGAAACGATATTTTTTGAACCCTTTTCCCTCTCTCCGCCGGAACGCAAAAAGCCCCCGATTCCTTGACGGGAATCAGGGGCTTGCCATGCCTGTAAGACTAGGCGCGGGAGATATATTTGCCTTCGCGCGTATCGATCAGAAGGACGTCGTTTTCGTTGATGAAAAGCGGAACTTGAACGTTCAAGCCGGTTTCCACTTTCGCGTTCTTCGTTGCGCCTTGAGCCGTGTTGCCTTTAACGCCCGGCTCCGTTTCAACGACTTTGAGCTCAACGCTGTTAGGAAGGTTGATCCCGAGGATTTCTCCCTGGTAGCTCATGATGTGGATGTTCATGTTTTCTTTGAGGAAATTCAGCTCCCATTTCAGCTGCGCTTCTTCCAGGGAAATCTGGTCGTAAGTTTCCGTATCCATGAACGTGTATTCGGAACCGCTCGCATACAGGTACTGCATTTCGCGGTTTTCGATATGAGCGCGGCCCACGTTCTCGCCTGCGCGGAATGTTTTTTCCACCACGTTGCCGTTGCGCAGGTTCTTCAGCTTGGAGCGGACGAACGCGGCGCCTTTACCCGGTTTTACGTGCTGGAAATCGATTACGGAAAATAAATCGTTATCTACTACAATCGTCAAGCCTGTTTTGAAATCGTTAACTGAAATCACGTCTCAAGTTCCCTCCTGGAAATAAATCAAATGGTGATAAGCTCTTTCGTGGAATGCGTCAGCAGGCGGATACCGTTTTGCTCGATGACAACGTCGTCTTCGATGCGGACGCCGCCGAATCCCGGGATATAAATGCCCGGTTCCACCGTCACGACCATGCCGGGCTCAAGAACGCCCGCAAAGCCTTTGGCAAGCCGCGGCTGCTCATGGACTTCCATCCCGAGGCCGTGTCCCGTACTATGGCCGAAGTTGTCCCCGTACCCGTAGCCGGCAATAATATCGCGGCAGAGCGCGTCGCCTTCGCTTCCCGTCATGCCGGGCTTCAAGCTGCCGACACAGTTCAGCTGGGCTTCGAGTACAATGCCGTAAATTTCCTTGTGCCTGTCCGTAGGCTGACCCAGCACAACCGTGCGGGTAATGTCGGAGCAGTAGCCTTTATACAAGGCGCCGAAATCCAGTTTGACGAATTCGTTGGGCTGAAGCACCCGGTCACTCGCCACACCGTGAGGAAGAGCCGATCTTTCGCCGGAAGCGACGATCGTATCGAACGAGGAGGATGTGCCTCCGTTCTCCCGGATGAAAATTTCCATCTCCAGCGCGATCTGCTTTTCGGTCACGCCCGTTCTCAATCTCGTTAGTATGTAAGAAAAAGTCCGGTCCGCCAGATCTGCGGCTTCCTGCATGATTTTGAGCTCGGACTCGTCTTTGACGATCCTGAGCTTCTCCACAATACCGCCGGTCGGGATCAATTCAACCCCTTGCAAATCGCCAGTATAGCCGGAATAAGCGGAATAAGTCAAGTTATTTTCTTCAAAGCCGAGCTGCTTGATCGACTCTTTGCCGAGAATATCCAGAATGGTCCGGCCGATCTTACCTTGATGGTCGATAACTTCGTAACCTGCGGCTTCTTTAGGAGCCTGCTCCATATACCGGAAATCCGTAATAAGGACGGCTCTGCCGCCCGTTACCAGCACGATGCCCGCGCTGCCCGTAAAGCCCGTCAGGTATCTGCGGTTGATGGCATTCGTAACGAGTACCGCAGGAATTCCCTGCTTGGTCAACTGCTGGCGAAGACGTTCCAGACGCTTGTCCTGCATAATATCACCTAGCTTCCAAAAAGTGTTGATGAAGCGCTCTTAATCCGAGTTCATAGCCGAAAGCCCCGAAGCCCGCAATCTGTCCCACCATTACGGCGGCCAGAACGGAATGGTGCCGGAACTCCTCACGCTTGTGAATGTTCGACAGATGCACCTCTACGGCAGGCAGTCCAACCGATGAGATCGCGTCGCGAATGGCGTAGCTGTAATGGGTGAAAGCCCCGGGATTGATCAGGATCCCGTCCATCGACCCGTGGGCTTCGTGAATCCAGTCGATCAGCCGGCCCTCGTGATTGGACTGGTGGAAGGTCAGACTGGAGATCCAGCGTTCCCGCTATTTCCGTCATCGCCGCTTCAATGTCCTTGAGCGACGTCTTTCCGTAAACGGCCGGCTCCCGTATACCGAGCATATTCAAGTTCGGCCCGTTAAGGACCAGCACTTTATTCACGCTGAGGCGCCTCCTTCATAGCCGGCCGAACGTGCTCCGGCTTCTCGCTTTACCGTAGCCATTTTACCATAAGTTGCTTGGAAAAGGTAGCTGGCTAGGCGGGCTTGCGGCTGTGCTCCTCCGTGAATTCGAAGGCGGTCGAATAGCCGATAAACATCCCCCAGAGCAAGAACAGGCAAAAATCCGTCAGGATCGTGTTCCAGTCGCTGTAATACAGCCAGCCCATCATGCCCGTCCAGGGGCCGATCGCCAGGTAGAGCAGGCACCACCAGGCGATTCCGTACCCGACCCCCATCCACGGCCCTCTTACTTTTCCTAACAGAAACATATAGATGAAAGACGCGAGAATCGAAAACACGATAAAAAACACCCAGCCTACCAGCGTGCCCCGCCACGTAATCAAAAAGTCGTGCCTGTAGAACGGTTCAGCCAGAAAAGCGGGAATAATTCTGGTAAACTTGAAGATATATTCGATAATTTTGACAGCCCCCCAGATTACTCCCGCAAAAAAACCAAGATACAGGGCGAAAAAAGCCCGGTTCGTTTTTTTCTCGTTTCCGGCCGCTCCTCCGTTTTGCGAAAACGACTTTCTTTGACCGCCGGCCGCTTTTCCGTGTCCTGCCGCGGCTGTCGCCTGCGTGTGGTTAACCATCTTCCTTTTTCCTCCCGGCTGTTCCAGTATCCGTAAATTTACGTCCCGCCTAGTATGTACCAATTCCCGCTTCTTAACCCGAACAGAAAGCGGTGGCATTCTGCTGGAAAATTCGCTAAAATAGAGAAGAAACCAGCTATTTAGAGAAGGTGGATAGAACGTGTCCCAATCCAATACCAGCATTTACGGCGGACAAGCCGTTATTGAAGGCGTCATGTTTGCCGGCCGGAATGTTCATGTTACCGCGGTCCGCAAGAAAGACCGCACCATCGATTTTCTTGAAGTTCCCAAGACCGAAATCGGCTGGGTCAACAAACTGAAGAAAATCCCGCTGCTCCGCGGCATCGTCGGAATTATCGAATCCAGTGCCAAGGGCGCGCAGCACCTTAACTTCTCGGCCGAAAGCTTCGCGGAGGAAGAAGAAGGCGAAGGCAAGGCTCCGGCCAAGGAAGAGAAACCGGGCTTCAGCTTGTCGATGATTCTCGGGGTAGCCGTAGTCGGCGTCCTGTCCTTCCTGATGGGGAAAGTGATCTTCACGCTCGTTCCGGCTATTCTGGAGGATGTCATGTTCGGCAGGTTCTTCGAACAGCATCAGATCTGGCATAACATCATCGAAGGACTGATCAAGATCATTTTGCTCGTGTCCTATATTTACATCATTTCGCTTACGCCGGTCATTAAACGGCTGTTCCAGTACCACGGTGCCGAGCACAAAGTCATTTCCGCCTATGAAGCCGGCGTCGAGCTCAATGTCCGCAACGTCCAGCAGTTCAGCACGCTTCATTACCGCTGCGGCAGCAGCTTTATCGTCTTTACCGTCATCATCGGAGTCATCATTTATTCGTTCTTCTCTTACGACAATATGATCGACCGCATCATTCAGCGCCTGGTTCTTCTGCCGGTCATTATCGGCGTCTCTTACGAAGTGCTCCGTTTTACGAACTCGCTTCGTGAAGTGCCGGTTCTCCGTTTCCTCGGTTATCCGGGGCTCTGGCTGCAAAAGCTGACGACCAAAGAGCCTACGGACGATCAGGTGGAAGTGTCGATCGCCTCATTCAACCGGATGCGTGAAGCCGAAAGCCGGCTCACCCAGTCCAAGGCAAGCGCATGAACCGCCGCTGGTCGGCCGCTACCGTCGTCATCGCGGCGCTCGCTCTGATCGGACTCGCCTACAGCTTAAACCAGTTTCTCATTCCCATCCTCGTACTCGGCCTGATTTTCGTCCTGTACAAGATGGCTCCACGGAAGGGGCAGGGCACCTCTTACAAAACCCGCTCCGCAAACCGTAAGCCGGACCGGCTCTCGGCATCGGAGCGGAGGCGGAAAGCCAAGTTCCGGGTCATTGAAGGCAGCAAGCCTTCCGACCCTCCCGAGGACCCGCCGAGATACCACTGAGAAAATGGAAACAAAAAGCGGACCTTTTCAGGTCCGCTTTTTGTTGTTGGCCGGATAGGCTGCCGTTCCCGGCGGATTTACTGTTGGCAGACTATGCCGGCGCCGGTTACAGGCTCATTCGTCGTGCTCCGCACAGGCAGCCGTACAAGCAAGCGTACAAGCAGCGGTACAGGGAGGCCGAGCATATAGCTGCGCCGCTGCCCTTATCCCTCTCCTCATACCGGCTTGCGGAGAACATATTTTTCATAAGCGGACTCATACAGATGCATGGACCACTTGCGGAAATAGTCGTCGGAAGCCCGGTATCCCGCTTCATACAGGTTTTCGCTGTCTTCCAGGGTCAGATTGAACTGGGTCGAATTCACGTTAAGCGCGGGTATTTTGATCGTCCGAAAATAATTATTTTCTTCGATATACCGGGTATCGTGGGCGTCCATCATCGTCGTAAACAACGCCTGGAACATGGAAATAATCCCGTTGATTTTATGAATATGCTTCGGAATCTTGCCGACCAGGGAAAAACCGAGAGTCGGTATGCGGCTCGGCTGCTGTTCCGGCTCGTCGAAAAGCCACAGGGGGAAGTTGCTTAGAATGGCTCCGTCCACAATGTATACAAACTGGTTGCGGAACGGCTCGTCGTGCCGGGTCTGCCGCGCGGGTTTCCGGATTTTCACGGGGTCGAAAAAATACGGAATCGAAGAACTCATCCGGACGGCGCGGGCAATGGAAAATCGGCCGGGATCGATCCCGTACTGGGCGACGTCATCGGGAAAAACGAGCAGCTTGCCCTGTGAAATATCCGAAGCCACGATCCGCAGCTGGTTTTTGCGCAGGTCGCCGAATTTCCGGATCCCTTTGACCTCCAGCTTATGGCTGACCCAATCTTCCAGGGCGTCACCGGAATAGAGCCCTTTTTTCCAAATCAGCCTGGCGGCCGAACCTACAATTCCCGTATCGAATATGGGAGAGCGCTTTAAAAATTTGTGAAACGGTGTTTCAATAATGAGCCGCTTGATTTCTTCCCCCGTGTACCCCGCCGCGAGAAAAGCCGCCACAATGGAACCGGACGAGGTTCCCGCTACGTCGTGAAACTCGAATCCGTTATCCATCGCGGAGCTGACAGCCCCTGCCAGAGCGATTCCTTTGACTCCGCCGCCTTCGAATACCGCGTTTATTTTCATTCCGCCACCTCCGCACACCTTCCCTAGGTATGTATGCGGCAGCGGACGTTCCTAGACGCGAATTTTGTATCATAAAACAAAAAAACGTCCGCCGTCATAGTTAGGCAAACGTTCAGGTCTTATTCGGAGTCCGAGCCGTTGTCCAGCTCTGTCCTTATGCTGCGGAGATCTTCCAATCTGGCCGGATCCCGGTTCAAATATTCAATCAGTGTTTCAATGCAGGTAATGGAATCCCAGCTCAGATGATGCTCGATTCCTTCCACATCGCGGTAAATATTCTCTTCCTGGACACCGATAACGGTTAAAAATTGTTCCAGCAAGGCATGTCTGTCCACCAGCCGCTTGCCCATTTTTTTGCCTTTTGAAGTCAGAACGAGTCCGCGGTATTTCTCATATACGAGATATTTATCTTTATCCAGTTTCTGGATCATTTTCGTCACGGAAGAAGGATGCACTTCAAGGCCTTCGGCAATGTCGGACACACGGGCGTAGCCTTTCTCGTCGATCAGTTTGTAGATCCGTTCCAAATAATCTTCCATACTGGGCGTCGCCATCCCGAGTTCCCCCTGCTTTTGCTAAAATTAGTTGCTACCTTATTTGCTTTAGTATAATACCGTTTATTAACTAATAAAGCAAGTTAACGGAAGGGGCCTCCGCCATTTCCGCGAACTTTTCCCACGGTTACAGGCCCTTTGTCAGGAGCAGACTATAGCCGAACGGAAGGACTGTTCCGTTACTTCCCGTCTTAAAGGAGCACGCCATGGCTACTGAGCAGATGACCCGCACCCGAAGCACCGCGTTGTTCGTGCCCGAGCTCGTCTATTTCGAACCGGATGCCCTGCTGTATCCCAAGGGCAAACGCATCCTGGAGTGGGCCCAAAGCATAGGGCTGCCCATCCACATGACGACTTCCCACAACCGGATTACAAATCTGCCCGGAGAAACCGAGCTGGAAAAGTACCGGATCTCGAAGCGTACGCTTGTGGTGGGAATCCGGAAAACGCTGAAGTTCGATACGTCCAAACCGTCGGCCGAATATGCCATCCCGATTGCAACAGGCTGTATGGGACACTGTCACTACTGCTATCTGCAAACGACCCTCGGCAATAAACCTTATGTACGGGTATACGTCAATACCGACGACATACTTAAAGCCGCCAAACAGTATATCGAAGAAAGAGCCCCCGAAATTACGCGGTTCGAAGCGGCCTGTACCTCCGATCCCGTCGGCCTTGAGCATATAACCGGCTCGCTGAAAGAGTATATCGAATTCATGGCGAACGAACCGCTCGGCCGGCTTCGGTTCGTTACGAAGTACCACCATGTCGAGCCTCTGCTCGATGCGAAGCATAACAAGCATACCCGGTTCCGGTTCAGTGTAAACGCCGACTATGTCATTAAAAACTTCGAGCCGGCCACCTCGGCGTTTCATGAACGCATCGAAGCGGCTGGCAAGGTGGCCCGCGCGGGGTACCCGCTCGGTTTTATCATTGCCCCGATTATTTGGCACGACGGCTGGGAAAAAGGCTACGAGGAGCTGATCGTCAAGCTCCATAATGCCCTGCCGCCCGAGGCGCTCGACGACTTGACGTTCGAGCTTATCCAGCACCGTTTCACGAAGACGGCAAAAAATGTGATCGAACGCCGATATCCCAAGTCCAAGCTGGAAATGGACGAGGCCAAACGCAAGTATAAATGGGGCCGCTACGGCCGCGGCAAGTATGTATATCCCGACGAGCAGGCGACCGCTCTGCGCGAGTTTATAACGGAGCGGATTTTCGAGAAATTCCCGAACGCCAAAATCGAATATTTCACCTGATCCTCCCGATCTTCCGCTTTTCCGTCAGAGGGTCAAAATTGCAGCCATTGGGGCGTTATGTTGTTCAGCCAGATTGTAATTTTGTACATCTGATTGGTGTACAGTAAAATGGCGAAAACAATCATGACGCCTCCCCCTATTTTCATAATAGTGGCGGAGTAGCGCAAAATCCATTTGGTGGACCCGATAAAAAAGGATAAAACGAAAAACGGAATCGCGAATCCGAGCGAATAAGCGCTGATCAGCGGCAGCCACGAATCCGGCTCTGCGGCAGCCATGACGAGCATGGATGACAATATCGGACCGATGCACGGCGACCAGCCGGCGGCGAAACCGATTCCGATCAGGACCGAACCGAGGTAGCCCGCAGGTTTCCATTTTAGCTGGAGCTTGCGCTCTCTCATCATCCATTTAGGCTGGAAAATGCCGAGAAGGAACAACCCCATCACCAGGATGAGCAGAGCCGCAATTTGCCTGAGAAGATCGCGGTTCGTTACAAAAAACTCCGAAACGGAGCTGGCCGCGAGACCCAGACTGTAAAAAATGATTGAAAATCCGAGAATGAATGCAAGCGTATGAGCCATCGTCTGAAATCTTGCCGCGCCTTTCGTCTGCCCCGACTTAAGCTCACTGACCGAAATTCCGGTGATGTAAGACAAATAAGAAGGATAGAGCGGCAGGCAGCACGGCGAAATAAACGAAGCGAACCCGGCCCAGAATGCGAGCCAAACATTAACATGCTGCATGTGTAAGCATTCCTCCTGCTTCCGCCCGCCGGTTTAAGCGCGGCGGACCGTTTTCCAAACCAGCTGAACGATGAGGACGACGATCAGGGAAAGAACGATGGTCGCTCCGGGCGCAAAATCGTACCACGCCGCCAAGGCCAGTCCCGCAACGACACCGATCTCCGAGATGAGGACCGACAGTACGACCGAATGCCGGAAGCTCTTCGCCGCAAGAAGGCTGCAGGCGACCGGGATCGTAAGCAGAGCGGATACGAGAAGCGCTCCCACGATCTTGATCGATACGGAGATAACCAGCGCCGTCAGCATCGTGATCATGATGTTGTACACTTTCAGCGGCAGTCCGCTTACTCCCGCCGCTTCCTCATCGAAGAACATGAGGAACAATTCTTTGAAATGGAGAGCAACGACGGCGAGCACAAGAATACACACGCCGAAAACGACCCACAGGTCGCTGGAATCGAGTGTGTAGATACTGCCGAAGAAATAGCTCATCACATTAATATTATATCCTTTGCCCAGCGTAAACAACAGCGTTGCCAGAGCCACCCCGCCGGACATGATGATGGCGATGGACAGCTCCGCGTACGTTTTGTACGCCTTGCGGAGTTTCTCGATCGCAAACGATGCCAGAAGCGCAAAAAGCAGCCCCATGCCGATCGGATATACGCCGAGAAGAAATCCGAGCGCCACACCCGCGATGGATACATGCGCAAGAGTATCGCCGATCATCGAAAGTCTCCGCAGCACCAGAAAAACACCCATCAACGGGGCGGTCAGCCCGATGAGGATGCCACCGATAAGTGCTCTTACAAAAAACGGTTCCGTAAAAATGTCCAAGCTGCTCGCCCCTTACTTACTTCCTCTTAATCCAACTATCAACAAGCCCTGCCAGCCTCTTGCCTTCATTGACTTGTTTGAAGCTCTTTCACCGTAGAATGCGTCAGATCGGTCTCTGCGCAATTCTCGGGTTCATGCGTGTGCTTCACGAAAAACTTCAGTCCGCCGCTCTGCGTCTGCGGCTCCGAACCGAGATACGACCTCATCATTTCCCGGTCATGAGACACCATGATAAAGGTCATGTGATGATGCTGGTGCATATGGCGGATCATGTTAAAGAATACCGCCTGGCTTTCCGCATCAATCCCTACCGTCGGCTCATCCAGAATGAGCAGCTCGGGGTTGTTGGCGATCGCGCGCGCAAGGAACACCCTCTGCTGCTGTCCGCCCGACAGTTCCCCGATTCTGCGTTTCGCCAAGTCCTCGATGCGCATCGCTTCCATCGCATCGTCACACCGGCGCATATCTTCTTTGGTCAGGCGCTTGTACAGTTTCTTTTTCGTATACAGCCCGGACATGACCACCTCCCGGACCGTTGCCGGGAAAAGCGGATTCAGCGAATTCTTCTGCGGTACATACCCGATACGCTCCCAGTCCCGGAACTGCCGGATCGGCTGTCCGAACAAGCGGATATCGCCTTGCGTAGGCTTATGCAGGCCGACCAGCATCCGCAGAAGCGTCGTTTTACCCGCTCCGTTGGAACCGATTAGACCTACGAAATCTCTTTCAAGCACGTCAAAATTTAAATCCGTTATCACCGGCTTGCTTCCGTAGGAGAAGGAGATGCCGCTGAATTCCACGATTTTGTTATGGCAGCCGTCCGGTTTCCACGTTTCCATTCCGTTCTTCTGCTCCCTTCGCCGCCAGGCGGCTTTCGCTTCTGTCACTCACTTCGATGTTGAGTCCCTTCTATTGTAAAGCTTTCGTCAAATTTTTCAAATTTTCTTCCATGACGGAAATATAATCTTTGCCCTGCTTAACCTGCTCTTCGGTCAATCCTTCCAGCGGGTTCAATACAAGCGTTTCGACGTTCGCATCCTTGGCCAGCGTTTTCGCCAGTTTGTCCGAAACCAGTTCTTCGAAGAAGATGTATCTGATCCCGTGCTCCGCGATGTACTCTCTCATTTTCTTCATATCTTGAGCAGTCGGCTCGGCATCCGGGGAAAGTCCCATGATGGCCATCTGGGTCAGCCCGTAGTCATGGCACAAATAAGCGAAAGCTTGATGGGAGACGGCGATTTCTTTTTTCGGCAGTCCGGTAAGGCTGTCCTTGTACTGCTTATCCAATGCATCCAGTTTCGCCGCATATGCGGAATAGTTTGCTTCATAGTCGCTTTTGTGAGCCGGATCGGCCTCTACGAGAGCGTTTTTGATGTTCTCGGACATTTTTTTGGCGTTTTTGGGACTCAGCCAAGCGTGAGGGTCCGTATCTTTTCCCGCTTCTTCCGAGTGATTATGCTCGTCCTTGCCGTGATCGTGCCCGTCGGCTTCTTCTCCGGCTTTAAGGAGTTCGACTCCCGTGCTCGCCACGACGGGTTTTACTTTGCTGTCCTTCAAGCTTTTGAGGAAATCGTCCACCCAGCCTTCAAAACCCGCACCTTGATAAAGGAACAACTGGGAATCCCCGATATTTTTGATGTCCCGGCCTTTCGGTGTCCAGTCATGAGGTTCCACGCCCGCGGGTACCAGATTGATAACATTCACATGGGCGCCCCCGACCTTGACCGCAAAATCGTAAAGCGGGTAAAAGCTCGTCGTGATGTTGATTTTATCTTCCACGACCGCCGACTTTTGGCCGCCTCCGCAGCCCGCCAGCAGCAGAGATATAGCCAGTGTCAACCCTGTAAGTATACGCCCTCTTTTCATAGAAAATAACTCCTCCCGGCAGCTCGCCATTATAATCATGCTGTGTAAATCGTAATTATTTTTATTTACTTGCTGATTATACGGAGACAACCCGCCGCCTGTCAATACTAATCATAAAGATTACGATTAAAAGACAAAAATTTGCTCCCGCCCATGTCAAAACCCGGAAAAACGCGAAAGTTGTCCGCGCTTTTCCGGGTCGGTTAGGGTGTTTATTTCACGATTGCGCCGTTCGGCATCGAATCCGGCACGGTCGCCAGCGTCAATCCGTCGCCTTCGGAAGCCGCCAGGATCATCCCCTGCGACTGCACGCCGCGAAGCTTCACCGGCTTCAGGTTCGTCACGCAGATGACCTTGCGTCCGACGAGCTCTTCCGGCTTGTAATACTTGGCAATGCCGGAAACGACCTGCCGCTGCTCGTAGCCGAGGTCCAGCTGGAGCTGCAGCAGCTTGTCGGCGCCCTTGACGGGTTCCGCCGCCGTGACCTGCGCCACGCGCAGCTCCACCTTCGCGAAATCGTCGATGCCGATTTCGGGCTTCGCTTCCGGCGCGGGTTTGCCCTCAGCCGCCGGCGTATCTTCCGCCGGAGCGGACGCGGCTGCCGCGGACGCAGGCTCGGCTGTGTCTTCCCCGGCCGGCGCCTGGCCGCCTTTCATTGCGGCCGCGATAAAGGCGACCTCTTCCGCCATATCCAGGCGCGGGAAGAGCGGATCGCCTTTGGCCGTTTTCGTGCCGGGCGGCAGCAGACCGAACGTGTGGGCGCTCTCCCATGCGGTAAGAGTTCCGGCCTGGATGCCGAGCTGCTCCCAGATTTTCGCCGGCGTGCGGGTCAGGAACGGCTGCAGAAGCACGCTCACGATGCGCTGCGCCTCGAACAGGGCGTACATGACGGAACCGAGCGTGCCGTGGTTCACGTCGTCTTTGGCCAGAGCCCACGGCTGCGTTTCGTCAATGTATTTGTTCGCGCGTCTGACAAGCGCCCAGATGGCCGACAATGCGGTAGAGAATTCCATCTTCTCCATCTGCGCTTCCACGGTCTCGACCGTTTCCTTCGCCGTCGCGATCAGTTCCTTGTCAAAAGCCGTTGCTCCCGGCTGGAAGTCCGGAACGACGCCGTCGAAATATTTGCCCAGCATCGCCAGAGTCCGGTTGAGCAGATTGCCCAGGTCGTTGGCGAGATCGTAATTGATCCGCTCGACAAACGCCTCGGGCGTGAAAGTACCGTCGGAACCGAAAGGAACTTCGCGAAGCAGGTAGTAACGCAGCGCATCGAGGCCGAAATGGTCGATGAGCGTAACCGGATCTACGACGTTGCCTTTGGATTTCGACATTTTGCCGTCCTTCATGAGAAGCCAGCCGTGCGCGAACACTTTTTTCGGCAGAGGCAGATCCAGCGCCATCAGCATGATCGGCCAGTAGATCGTGTGGAAGCGGACAATCTCCTTGCCCACCAGATGGACGTCAGCCGGCCAGTAGCGCTCATACTTGGACGGATCCTCGCTGCCGTAGCCGAGAGCCGTAATATAATTGGTCAGCGCGTCGATCCAGACGTAGATGACATGCTTGGAATTGCCGGGCACTTTAATGCCCCAGTCGAACGTCGTCCGCGAAACGGCTAGATCCTCCAGGCCCGGTTTAATGAAGTTGTTGATCATTTCGTTCTTACGGGATTCCGGCTGGATGAACTCCGGATTTTCCTCGTAATATTGAAGCAGTCTGTCGGCATATTTGCTCATCCGGAAGAAATAGCTTTCTTCCTTCACCCATTCGACGGGGCGGCCGCAGTCCGGGCATTTGCCGTCAACCAGCTTATTTTCCAGGAAAAAGGATTCGCACGGCGTACAGTACCAGCCTTCATACGTATCCAGGTAAATATCCCCCTGCTGAGTCAAACGGTCGAAAATTTTCTGGACGGTATCTTTGTGACGCTGGTCCGTCGTACGGATAAAATCGTCGTAGGAAATATCGAGCCGGCTCCACAAAGACTTGATGCCGTCGACGATTTCATCCACGAATGCCTGAGGAGTCAGCCCTTTTTCCTTCGCTTTGCGCTCGATTTTCTGGCCGTGCTCGTCCGTACCCGTCAAATACATGACATCGTAACCACGGAGCCGCTTGTAGCGCGCCATGGCGTCTCCCGCCACCGTCGTGTAGGCATGCCCGATATGAAGCTTGTCGCTGGGGTAATAAATCGGTGTCGTCAAATAAAAGGTTTTACGGTTATTGTCCATGTTACCCATCCTCTTTCTTCGTTAATGTTCTGATTGGTCTATGAAACAAGAGACGGAAGCGGAAAATCACAAAAAGCCCCCGTCCAACAAAGGGACGAGAGCTGTGCTCACGCGGTACCACCCAGATTCCTCCGCCTCTTGCGAGGGCGAAGCTCGGCAGCCGCCGGCTGCCCGGCGGCTCTGTCCGTTAACGCCGGACAAGCGATGCCCCCTTACGCCCTGACCGCGGAAGTACCTTCCTTCCTCATCGGGGCCGCTCGAAGGCATGTTCTCCGGGACCATACTCCGGGGTTCCGTCTGCACCGGCTTTCACCTGACCCGGCTCTCTGCAGCAGCTTCCTCCCGTACTCATCCGTTCATCGAACACGTTTTATTCATAAAATGATCGCTTTGATTCCATTGTTCCCGCGAAAAGGCAGGTTTAACCAACAATATAGCGAATCCCGCAAATTGTGTCAACCGGTATTTCGCCCCTCATTCCGCGGCGGCGGAACCGGATCCACCCCCCCGGGGTGAAAAGGGTGGCAACGGCAGATCCGCTTGGCCGCCAGCCACGAACCGTATAACGGCCCGTGCCGCTCTATCGCCTCCAGCGCATACTGGGAACAGGTCGGATAGAAACGGCAGGTGGGCGGTTTGAGCGGGGACAAATATTTACGGTAGGCATGAATGGGTGCCTGGAGCACCTTTTTCATTTCTGGCATTCTTTGCAGTATCCGTAAATTTCGAATTTATGTTTGACCGCCTTGAAGTCTTCCGGCAATCCTTTCACCTCGTCCATGGGACAGAAGACGAACGGGATCGTTTTCTCGCACTGCAGGCAGATCAGATGATGATGATGGTCCATTTCCGAACAGCGTGCACGGAATTTGATCCCGTCTTCAAAAACAAACTGTTCCAGGACGCCCATGTCATGCATGATTCTCAAATTGCGGTATACCGTATCAAAACTGAGGCCGCCGTATGTTTTTCCCATGCTTTCATACACGGCTTTCGGTGTCACATACCCTTCGGACTTGGCGAACAATTCCGCCAGCGTGCGTCTTTGATCGGTTATCCGCATCCCTTGTTCGGACATGGCCTGTATAATTTCTTCGGCTTTCACTGCGGTCCCTCCAAGCTGCATCATATCTCTTAATAATGCCTTATAAGAACAGCAGCGTCAATAAGAGAGCAGGCCGAAGGTCCCGCTTGCAGGCCGCCGATACGGATACGTCCGTTCCGTTCACTTAACCGGCTTTGCTGCCTGCGCTCGCAGGTGCACTTCGGTTTAAAATGCTTTTGGCCGCATATAGGAGGCTTAGTTAACCGTTAAGCGGGCGCTGAACGACGGATGGACGAACCGGATGCTGGTACCCAACGGACCGGGCAGCCCTAGAGGGAATTTTAACCCTCGCTTCCCCCGCCGCTCCCTTTCATCTCATCGTCCGCGTAATAAATGAGCCGCTCTCCCGGAGCGAACAGCTTGAACTTTTGATGCGGATAGGTGTGATGAACGTAGTCGACAAAATAGGCCGGATTTTCCGTATTGAAAGCGAAAAGGTCGTAGTGCATGGGAACAATCAAGTCCGCTCCGATTCCGACTCCCAGATCCGCCGCTTCCCGGAAGTTCATATTGCCCATGAGATTCGCTTCGTATCTCTTGATATCCCGGCCGTTAATAGGCAGGCAGGCGATATCGATCCGGTGCGGCCGCAGCGTCTCCAGCAGGCCCGCGTACCCGACCGTATCTCCGGCATGGTACAGCGTGACCCCGTTCAGCTCCAAAACATAACCGAGATACTTGTGGTCCCCGTTCTCGTCCGTTTCGAAGTCTTCATGCTTACCGGCCACGGGTGTAATCCGCATATCCCGGAAATCGATCATTTGCCCCGCCCGGGCCCCGATAACCGCATCCGGAGCAATGCCGAGTTCAGTCAGCTGCGGCACTACCGGGGCTGGGCAAATCCACGACGCTTGCGGGGATGCGATAGCTATCGCGCGTACGGTGACCGGATCCAGATGATCGGGGTGATCGTGTGTGATCAGGACGAGATCCGCATGCCCGATAAGCTCCGGGGAAAGAGGCGTTTCGAATTTGCGCGGCGAATTGCCGAATTCTTCATCTATGTAATTGCTTAAATAAGGATCCACATATCCGATGATTCCCGCCGCTTTGAAAGCCATTCCCTCCTGACCCAAATGCCATAGCGCAACAGCTTTATCCGGAACGAGCGTACGGTCGATTTGTCCGATGATCGGTTCGCCCCGCTTGGTTTTGTCTTTGTCTTTTTTATCTGCCACCTTAAGATCGCTCCTTTTCGCTGGATTGAAAACTCCATCAGGTTTTTTAGCCGTTTTTTCCCTGTCTCAAACAGTATTCCGGTTTTTGGCAGAGCGGGGCGTTTCGGTTTCCCGCAGGAAGTATACTATAATGAGTATGGCATTATTCCGCTAAGCGCATGGTAAAATCCCAGGACGGAAGGAGCTGACTCTATTGATTATCGATATTTTTCAAGATACCGTCTGTCCCTGGTGCCGGATCGGCAAGTCCTATCTGGCGGAAGCCCTCGGTTTATGGAAAGGCGAACATGTCACTGTCCGCTTCCGGGCCTTCCGCCTCGACCCGTCTATCCCGCCTCAGGGCGTTCCTTTTGCGGAAGCGATGAACCGGAAACTGCAGGACTCCGGCGGTGAAAAGCTGCAGGCTTTACTGGACGGGGTAACCCGTGCCGGCCGGCAGGCAGGCGTCCCCTTCCGCTTCGACCGAATTACGACGATGCCCGATACCCGGCTTTCTCACCGTCTGATCGCCGCCGTACCGGAGACTTCTAAATCGCTCGTTCTCGACCGTATATACCGGGCTTATTTCGAAGAGGGGCTCGATATCGGCAAGGAGTCCGTACTGCTGCGGATTGCCGGAGAATGCGGGTTAACTCCCGCCGAAATCTCCAAACGCCTTTATCACGAAGACGTCGAAAACAGCGTACGGTCCGATTACGCACTCGCTAAACGGCTGAACATAAACGGCGTACCCTTTTTCATCCTCAATAAAAAAGCGGGCTTCTCCGGAGCAAGACCTCCCGAAGCTCTGCTGGACTTAATGAAGCGCGTAAGCGAGGACCGGAATTAGCCGGTATGGGGAAGCCACGGCCAGAATGGCGATAACGTCTTGGCCCCGTACCGGCCCTCCTGCCGCCTGCACTCTGTTTCAACTGCGCTCGCAATAGGAAAACGGATTTCCTTTAAATTTTGCGCAATCCGGGCATACGTCCATGACAACCGCCCCCGCCCTTCATAGAATATCTTGTAAACCAAAGCAAACTAACACACTCGGGGAGGCGTTTATATGTCAGGTTACGGAACAGGCGGTATCGGTGGCGGTTGGTACACGAGCACAGCGGTGATTCTGGTTCTTTACATCCTGCTGGTTATCATTCTCGCTACATTCTAAGCAGGTTAACCAGGGTTTTACCGTCTTCACAATCGAAAAAAAACACAAGAAACGCCGCGGATACGCGGCGTTTCTTGTGTTTTATCAAGAGACGACCTGGTGAAGCAGCACTTCTTCCTCCGGACGTTCTTTGCGTACGATGAGCCGAACGATCCGCATATGCTCCACCTCGTCGATAATAAACTGAAGCGGGCCGAGATGGATGCGCTGGTTTTTCATAGGCGGAATCTCCACCTGGGAATAAATCCAGCCGCCGATCGTATCGTAATGCTCCGTTTCGATTTCCGTACCGAAGTGATTGTTCACTTCTTCGATAAGCATCATGCCGTCGATCGAGTACGTAAATTCGTCTTTCTTCTCCATAACGGGACGTTCATGGTCGAATTCGTCCTGAAGCTCGCCGACGATTTCTTCCAGAATGTCTTCAACCGTTACAAGTCCCGACGTGCCGCCGTATTCATCGATCAGCAGCGCCACTTCCGTTTTGCGTTTCTGCATCAGCTTCAGCAGCGTGCTGATCGGCATCGATTCCGGCACCGTCATGAGAGGTCGTATAATCTTGCGTATATCGTCAAGCTGGTCGCTTGCTTTTAGTAAATCCTTGATATGGACAAATCCGATAATGTTGTCCTTGTCCGGGTCGCAAACCGGATAACGCGTGTAAAGCTCCTGGATGGCCATTTCCTTGTTTTCCTCGAAAGAATGGGCGGCATGCAGGCACACCATTTCCGTACGCGGAATCATAATTTCGCGTGCGTTCGTTTCCGTGAACTCAAAAATATTATCCACCAGGGTAAGTTCCGTATTGTCGATCAGCCCGTTCCTGTGGCTTTCTTTCATCAGCAGGCGGATTTCGTCCTCCGTATGAACCGTGTCGTGGTCGCCCTCGGGTTCAATACCGGATTTGCGGAGCAGCCAGTTGGATGTTCCGTTCAGCATCCAGATGAAAGGATACATGATTTTGTAGAAAATCAGCACAGGTCCGGCAACCCAAAGAGTCACTTCTTCCGATTTGCGGATCGCATACGTTTTGGGAAACTGCTCCCCGATAATAATGTGAAACGCCGTAATAACCGAGAATGCGACGATAAAAGAAATGGTGTGAATAATAACAGGTGGTACACCAATGTTGACCAATAGCGGTTCGAGTACATACGCCACCGTAGGCTCTCCGATCCAACCGAGCGCCAAAGACGTCAGTGTAATTCCGAGCTGGCAGGCGGACAAATACGCATTCATATTCTGAACGATTTTGCCGGCGAAGCGCGCTTTCACGTTCCCTTCCAGGGCGAGCGCATCAATACGGCTTGCGCGCACTTTCACCATCGCAAATTCCGCCGCCACAAAAAATCCGTTCAGTAGAACAAGAACCACAATCAGTACAAAATTCAATAACACTGGTAAAGGGTCACTATCCAATTAATCCCTATCCGCCTCTTGGAAGCAGACAGGTACACCTCCTTTTAAGTTGAAAAATGAAAGATCAAAAAAGGTTTGAGTCTTTCCTACTTTACAGTATAGCGTCTCGCGGTTTTTGAAGTCAAAGCCAGGGATAGCCAGCATGAAGGCGCGAACCGGAGCATCTTCCGGATTGTGACACCCCTTTCGCACTTTTTGAGGATTTACTCCATGCTATTCGCCGCAGCTTGGAATTTATGCCATTTTCCGTGCCGTCACGGCCTTCTTTTTGGGCTTCCCGCATAACTTTCGTCAGGCATTCCCATATTAAAAATAGAACTTCATTAAAAAACTACCGCCGGGAGGAATGCGATTATGCCTGGTATCCGTTACCGGTCCTGCAGGCTGCTCGCCGCGGCCGTTCTGGTGGCAGGTGCGTCCCTGTTTGCGGGACCCGGAGGACTAGCGGCGGCCCGCCATGACGAGCCTCCGGCCGCCACTGTCCGAAAGGCAGCCATTATCATCGACGACCTCGGCAACAACATGAAAGGCACCGATGCGATTCTGGATTTGCCTTTTCCGATTACGGCTGCCGTAATGCCGTTTCTTCCCTCCTCTCACAGCGATGCGGAGAAGGCGTTCGGCAAAGGCCACGACGTGATCGTCCATCTTCCGATGGAGCCGCGCAGCGGCCGCAAGAAGCTGGCTCGGGCCCGGTGTGATAACCACCGACCTCAGCGACGGCGAGATACGCAAACGGGTTAACGCCGCCATTGACGACATCCCGCACGCAATCGGAGTGAACAACCATATGGGCTCCAAGGCGACGGCCGATGAGCGCGTGATGCGGCTTGTGATGGAAGTGCTGCGCGAAAGAGGACTCTTCTTTCTGGACAGCCATACGAATTACCGGAGCATTGCCTGCCGGGAGGCCAAAAAAGCCGGGGTGCCATGTCTGGAAAACCATCTTTTTCTGGATGATATCCATACGAAAAGCAAAGTAACCCAGCAGATTCAACTGATCGGCGCCCACTCCAAAGCGCACCAGCCCTGCATCGCCATCGGCCATGTCGGAGCCAAGGGCGAAATAACGGCCTCCGCCTTGCGGGATACAGTGCCGGGACTGAAGGATACACTGTCCTTCGTCAAGCTCAGCGAGTTATATAAGCCTCCCGCTCCTGAGACGGCTCCGTAAACAAGCGGATTGTCTCCGGCTTTATTTCCGGTACGGGGCGGGGCCGGTGACCGTTACGAGACGCTGTGACGCGTCCAATGAACAACGGACGAATGTAAACAAGAAGCCCTTGATCGGTTTAACCTGATCAAGGGCCTTTTGCCGTGAAAGCTTATCTTTTTCCGCTGAAGTTCCGATTTATAAGTTACCGGGGTCTTCCGGGTTAACCACGAATATAACCGGGCATTTGCCGCCGAGCGGCCTTCATGACTTGCAATAAGAATCGTTAACCTCGCTCATGAAAAGGTCCCATTCGTTCTCGATGCCGTTGTTATGTGTGATGACGAGAATACAAATCAATACGTCGGAAGCGTTTTATAGGAAAACTTTTAAAAATACTATCGAATCGGATCAAAAAAGAGCTGAATATTCAGCTCTTTTTTATTCGATATGCGGTTTATTCCGCATCCGCGGTAATATCCAGAATCACTTTCCCCTTGTTCCGGTTCGCTTCCATCCACTGGTGAGCTTCACGCACACGGCTCCACGGGAAAATCCGGTCTACGACCGGCTGGAGGGCACCGTCCGCGAAGCCGTGACCTGCCTGCTGCCAAAACTGCTGGGTCAGCCGGATTTTGTCCCCGCGGCTGCGGCTGCGCAGGGTTGACCCGATGATGGAAATCCGTTTCATCAGCAGAGGATTGAGATCAAAGCTCTCCATCGGAACTTCGGAACCGCCCGTCATGCCCACCAGGACGATACGTCCTCCTATGGCCGCACCCGCAAGATGGTCCGTAAAATACGGGGCGCCTACAAGGTCGAGCACAATATCGCTCCCGTGTCCGCCTGTTGCCTCTCTAAGCCAAGGGAGGAAGGAGCCTTCGCGGTAGTTCCAGCCGTATTCCGCGCCGAGTTCCCGGCAAAACTCAAGCTTCTCGCCCGAGCCTGCTGTCACCAGGGTATGGGCTCCGAATTCCCGGGCAAGCTGGATCGCCGCCGAACCGACGCCGCTCGCGCCGGCATGAATGAGCACATAGTCTCCTTCCGTCATTCCTCCCAGTTTAACGAGATTCAGATAAGCCGTAAGGAATGCCTCCGGAATAGCGGCTCCTTCCGCATAGCTGAGATTAGCCGGCAACCGCATCGCCATACCTGCGGGAACGGCTACCCTCTCCGCATAGCCGCCTCCGGGCAGAAGCGCGCAGACGCGCTCCCCTTCTCTCCAGCCGGTAACGCCGCTTCCTACACCTATAACAACGCCTGCCATTTCCAGGCCGAGTATGTCCGATTCCCCGGGAACCGCCGGGTATTTGCCTTCACGCTGCATCAGATCCGCACGGTTGAGACCCGCCGCCTTCACTTGAATAAGCAGTTCGCCTTCGCCCGCAACGGGATCAGGCCTTTCCCCGATATACAGCTCTTCCGGTCCGCCATATTGTTTGATCTGTACCGCCTTCATCGGGATCACTCCTCTGGTTGATAAACATCTGCAATAGGACTAGTATACCACGCGCTCCTGGTATTTGCTCATCCGCCCCCCGTGCAGGCAAAGTTGTTTCAACCAAGGTATACTTAAGCTATCCGCATAAATATCGGACAATGGGCACGGATTAATCCTACAACCGTATTTTTTTTAAAAAGAGCCCTTGCAGCCAATCGGCTATCAGCTATCAGCTATCAGCCCTCAACTTCCAGCAGTCAAACAGTCAGCCGGCCCTCAAAAACAGATCAGAAAGCGAGGACTCCAAGCATGGATCATTCCAACCGCATTTGCGACCTTTTCCAAATCCGCTACCCCCTTATCCAGGCCGGAATGGCCGGCGGAAGCACGACGCCGGCGCTCGTAGCCGCCGTATCCGAAGCCGGCGGCCTCGGAACGCTCGGCGCCGGCTATATGACGCCGGAGCAGATTTCCGCCGCCGTCCGCGAAATCCGCAGCCGGACGAGCCGCCCTTTTGCCGTAAACCTGTTCATCCTGCCCGAGCCCGGGCAAGGTCCTCATGAACAGGAACAGCGGCAAAAAGCCGGGGAAGCGTGGCGGCTGCTGGCTCCCCTGCGGGAGAAAACCGGCACCCGCGAGGAACGGCCGCCCGCCGTGTGGAGCGAATCGTACCGGGAACAGCTCGCCGTCCTCCTGGAGGAGCGGGTTCCGGTATTTAGCTCCACATTCGATGTGCCGGATGCGGCAACTCTCGCGGAATGCGCGCGTCTGGGCATCCGGACCGTCGGCACGGCGACCACCGTGCGGGAAGCCGCCGCGCTGGAAGAAGCCGGGGTCGACGCGATCGTCGCCCAGGGCAGCGAAGCCGGCGGCCACCGCGGCACGTTTCCCGGCGAGAACGACGGCGAGCCGCCGCTCGTCGGCACGATGGCCCTCGTGCCACAGATCGCGGACCGCGTCCGTGTGCCGGTCATCGCCGCCGGCGGGATCATGGACGGTCGCGGCATAGCGGCCGCGCTGGCTCTCGGGGCGGAAGCCGTGCAGCTTGGCACGGCTTTCCTCGCTTGCGCGGAGAGCGGCGCTCACGCCGCCCACAAGGAATCCGTGCTCGCCGCAAGCGACGAGTCCACCGTGCTGACGCGTGCGGTGTCCGGCAAGCATGCCCGCGGCATCCGGACGCCCCTGCTGGATGAGCTGCGCCCTTTGGACAGCCGGCTTCCTTCCTACCCTGCCCAGAATGCTCTCACCCAAGGCATTAGACGGAATGCCGCCAAAGCGGGCAATCCGGCTTATATGGCCATGTGGGCCGGCCAAGCCGCCTCTCTCGCTAGACGCGCAGGAGCCGCCCGGCTTATCGAAGAACTCGTCCGTGAAACCAACGAGAGGCTGAACAAGATGGGCGGACGGAAGCTTTGATCGTGATTGCGCTTTGCGACGGCCTACCGGCCTGCCGCATGGTGCAAGGATAGAGGATCGGGACGTTCAAACCAGCAATCCGTAAAACCTTGCAACCCGCTGAAATCGGCCCCCCGCCTAGTCGCCAAACCGTCTATTCACGCAAAAAAGCCTGCACGGAAAGGAAATCTCCCTTCCGTGCAGGTTTTTTTCATTTTAATGGCTTACTTCGTTTTCTTCACCCAATCGGCGATATCTTTAACGACGGAAGCCGGTGTGTTCGCCGGTTCGTTATATTCCGAACCGGTCGATTTCTCTTCTACCTCGGCAAATACGTGGTTCAGTTTCGGATACAGCTTGTATTCCACGTTCGAACGGTCTTTGAGGGCTTCTTTCCATTTGTCGAGATGATAAGAAAGCACCTGGGCATCGTTATCTCCCTGGAGGATAAGCATCGGCTTGTCCTGTTTTTTGGCGATTTCGGAAGCGGAATAATTGCGGAAATCCATCCACCAGTAAGCGTTGCTCAGCGCCAGATCCTTCGGCAGATTAGTTACGGAATACTGCGGGTCTTTGATCAGTTTAATCTGCTGCTCCCAGAAAGCGATCTGCTGCTCCAGCATGCTCGTATCAAGACCGCGTTCCCGGCTTACTTCCAGCTGGTACTTGGACTGCTCCAGCACGACGTCCTCGATGGAATTCGTCGGTCCGGCCATTACGACGGCACCGGCCAGTTTCACGTCCTTAACTCCGTCGATAATGCGCGGAACGACCATTCCTCCCTGGCTGTGACCCGCTACGAAAATGCGCTGGGGATCGATATCCGCCGTCTTCGCCAGTTGATTCACCGCGTATACGGCATCCGCTACAGTCTCGTCTTGTACGGTAAAGGTCGGCGTCGCCGATTTGAAAGGATGCTCGCGCGTCACTTTCTCGTAACGGAGAGTGGCGATTCCTTCGGCCGCCAGACCGACCGCCAAATCCCGGAACAGCTTGGAGCCGCCGATCGACTCGTTGCGATCGTTGGCGCCCGAGCCGTGAACGAGGACGACGACCGGATGCGGGCCCGGTTTAGCGGGCAGCGTAAGAGTTCCCGGAAGTGCGAGCCTGCCTTCGCCGAGCTTCACTTCTTTTTCAACATAAGCGCTGGAATCGTCGTAAGACGGCTTCCGGTAAGTATCCGGAGAATAGTAGGGCGGTATGTATAAATCGTCGATACGTTCCTGCTTGTCGAACCGGACCGTCATCTGGAACGGCAGGGTGCTCTGCGTTTCGTAAGTCAGATACACATTCTCATGAACGGAATTGCTTGTCGTTCCGGCTTCAAGCTGTCCGTTGATCGTTCCGTACATGTTCGTGTAGTACTGCGATATGTAGTACAGCTGATTGGCATTGAGGGATTTCTTGAGATCCTCGTTAAAATACGAAACCGCGCTCTCACTTTCCCCCTGCAGCCAGTGGCTCGCGAAGGCGCTTGCGGCGGCCTTCAAATCCCCTTTCGGGATGATGAGCTTGCCGGATTGCGGATCCCAGGAGACAGCCGTGTGCAAAGCCTCCGTCAAGAACTTCAGAGGAACGAGCGTTTTATCGTCCTTGATTTGGACCGCAGTCCCTAAATCCACTTCTTTATCGTTGATCCGGGCCGTAGATTTTCCGATCGTGAGCGTGATCGTATCGCTTCCAAGCGACAAGGTTACGCTCCGCTCTTCATTGTTCCAGGCTACCTTTGCACCGGCCGTTTCGCTTACGAGACGCAGCGGGGCAAGAACAACTGCCCCCTGTTTCAAATCGGCAGCGGGAACGGATCCGGCTGCCGGTGTATCCGCGGAAGCGGCTCCCGCAGGCAGGGCACCGGCAAGAAGCATGGAAGCAATCACGGCGGATTGCCAGACAGGCAGACGTTTTTTCATGGGGTCACCTCAATATAGAAATAGTTGGAGAAACTAGCAGCCTCTTTCTAGCAGCCGCCATCTATCAGTATAGCACAATCTTCCAGACGGTCGACGGGACTTAAGTAGGAAGTACGCCAAAAAGACAGGTTCCGCGGGAACCTGCCTTGATTAAGAGTCATTTATACGCGGCCCAGGAAGGCGCCCAGCATCCAAACGTGCTTCTGCAGCGTTGCCTGAAGTTCCGTCAGCATATCGGCCGTCGGCTCGTCGCTTTCTTCTTCGGCGGCGGCGATTCCTTCCTGCAGGAAACCGATCAGCTGCTGGAAGTCGGCGCGCACGGCTTCCGCCATCTGCTCAGCGGTTTCCGAGCCCCCGGCTTCTTGGAGACGGGCCAGTTTCAAAACCTCGGCCAGCGTCGCAACCGGTTTGCCTCTAAGCGCAAGCACCCGCTCGGCGATCTCATCGATATACTGAGCCGCTTCGTTATAAAACTCCTCGAATTTCTCGTGAAGCGTAAAGAAATGAGGACCGCTGACATACCAGTGGAAATTGCGCAGTTTCATGGAAAGGACCGTCCAGTCGGCGGCCAGTTGATTTAATTGGGTCGTAGTTTTCGCTTGGGTCACAGTTTTCATGGTTAGTTTCCTCCTTGGATGATAATCGCTAGGGTTCATTTATTCTTGTTTTGTTGCCGTAAATATAGTTTACCACCGCCCTTATTTAAAATCAATACTTAATTATAATAATTCTAAATAAGGCGTTGTGAAAAAGGGCAGGAGTTCACTCCCGCCCTTTGGCCGACACCCTGTGTGACTCGACCGACCCCGCGCTGCGCCGCGCCGCAACATATTCCAGAGATTCGAGCGCATTGGATATTAATCGTCTTTTTTGGCTAAAGCCGCCTTAAGTGCATCCCCGAGACTCGACCCTAAATCTTCTTGCTTGCTGTACTGTTTGACGAGCTTCTGCTGCTGGTGCTTGGCGACTTTCCCCGTACTTTCTCCCAGCACTTCGACGACGTTGCACGGGAGACACTGGACATATTTGCCCGCTTTGCCGGTTTTCAGCTCCATCTTCTTGTGGCACTGAGGGCAGCGGCGGTTAACGAGCTGCTTCTCCGCGGAACGGCGGTATTCGCATTCGCGGTTTGCGCATACGAGCATTTTGCCCCGCTTGCTTTTCCGCTCCATTAACCTTTCCCCGCATTCGGGACACCGGCTGTTCGTCAGGTTGTGGGGCTTGTATTCCGTTTGGCTTGTTCTTACGCCGGTTACAAGCTGCTTCGTCATATCGCGGATTCCGCTGAGGAACGTTTCGGTGCGGCCCCTTCCGCGGGCGATATCTTCAAGCTCCTGTTCCCACTTGGCCGTCAGCTCGGGAGAACGCAGCTCCTCGGCAACCAGCTCGATTAGCTGCGTCCCTTTGCCCGTCGGGTGGAGGGACCCGCCTTCGCGTTCGATCGTATCGGAGCTGACGAGCTTCTCGATAATTTCCGCCCGGGTCGCAGGCGTACCGAGATGGTGCTTCTCCATCTGCGTCAGGAGTGTCGCCTCCGTATGCCGCTTCGGCGGCTGGGTCCGGTGCGTGCCGACCCGGCAGCGGACCGCTCCGGCACTGTCTCCGGCGGACAGCGCGGGAAGCTCCTGCAGATCAGCGCGGTCAGCACCCTGGCCGCCGTCCTCCTCGTCGCCGTCTCCGGAGTCCGCGGCTGTCCCCGGGCCGTATACGCTCCGCCAGCCCGCATCCTTCACGACGCGGCCGGCGACATGGAACGGTTCGCCGTCCACTTCGACGACCATCAAAGTCGTCTCGTATCGGGCGGCCGGATAGAACAGCGCGAGAAAACGGCGGACGATAAGGTCGTACAGCTTTCTCTCATCGGTTGAGAGAGCGGACAGATTCACATATTCGTCCGTCGGAATGATCGCGTGGTGATCGGACACTTTCGAATCGTCCACGATCCGTTTGGACACGGGCAGCGGGCCCTTCATGAGCGGCTTCGCAAGCGGCGCGTACGGGCCGACGGCCACGGACTGGAGCCGCTCCTTGAGCGTGCCGGTCATATCGCTGGTGAGGTACCGCGAATCCGTCCGCGGGTACGTCACGAGCTTATGCTGCTCGTAGAGCCGCTGGAGCGTCGAGAGCGTATGCTTCGCCGAGAAGCCGAATCGGCGGTTCGCATCCCGCTGGAGCTCCGTCAAGTCGTAGGCGAGCGGCTGAGGCTCCGTCTTCTCGCTCTTCTTGACGGAGACGACTTTGCCGCTCTTGCCCGAGACGCGCTGCACGAGCTCGTCGACGCGCTCGCGCTCAAACAGGCGGCTCTCGCCCGAGCGCTGGCGCCATATCCCTCGGAACGCGCCGAAATCCGCCTGCACGGTCCAGTATTCCACGGACCGGAAATTGCGGATTTCCTTCTCGCGGTCCATGATCATGCCGAGCGTCGGGGTTTGGACGCGTCCGGCCGATAGCTGCGCGTCGTACTTGCTCGTGAGCGCGCGGGTGATGTTGAGGCCGATCAGCCAATCGGCCTCGGCCCGGCAGACCGCCGACTGGAACAGGCGGTCGTACTGTTTGCCGGGTTTCAGGTTCGCGAAGCCTTCGCGGATCGCCTTATCGGTCTGCGAAGAGATCCACAGCCGCTGGAAAGGCTTGTTCCACCGGATCATTTCCATGATCCAGCGCGCGACAAGCTCGCCTTCGCGGGCGGAGTCCGTCGCGATGATCAGCTCCGTCAAATCTTTGCGCTTAGCCAGATCCGCAATGGCACGGAACTGGTGGGACGTTTCCTTCAGCACTTTAAGCTTCATGCGGCCCGGAATAATCGGCAGGTCTTCCAGATTCCACTTCTGATAACGGGTATCATAATCTTCGGGCTCCGCAAGGCCGACAAGATGCCCAAGAGCCCAGGTTACCACATGTGAGGGTCCTTCGAAATACGATTTATGCTTTTGACCGCAGCCGAGCACACGGGCGATTTCTTTGGCCACGCTCGGCTTTTCGGCCAGTACGAGTGATTTGCTCATCTATTTCTCCTTTAATAAACCGGTAACGGACCGGAAAGCACATGAGGTGCTTATTGGGTACCGTTCCTGCTGTATCGTGCTTCTATTGTAAAAACGTTTCCGGGGCCTCGTCAACCAAAGACGCTTTCCGGAGGGTTGGTCCCGTCCAGGGAAACGGAAAAACCCGCCGGATTGCGGCGGGTTCATCATGGCCGGGAAGAGCGGCGGGCTAAGCGGTCCCCTGCAGTTCTTCCCCCGATTCGCGGTCGAGCTGACTGAAACGGAGCAGCAACAGGCCGGCCAGCACCGAAACGACGGCTCCGGCCGCGAAAGGAAGACCGCTTTGGATGCCGAAGAGCGAAGTTCCCGTAATCGGCCCCGCGATGCGGCCCAGGCTGTCCATGGACGAGCTGAGGCCCGTTGTGACCCCTTGACCGTGCCGGGTGCGCTGGGTGAGCAGCGAGTTGATGCAGGGCCGGATCATCGCGTTGCCGGCGCTGAATACGGTCAAGGCCAGCGTAGCCGACCAGAAACCGGAGGAGCCGAGCACGAGCAGGAAGCCTGCGGCCGAAGCGAGAAGTCCGCCGAGAATGGCGGCCTTTTCCTTCTTTTTCTTGGCAATGACCCGAACGAGTCCGCCCTGCACCAGCGCATCGGCAAATCCGCTGAACATAAACATCAGACCGATCTGCAGCGGCGTCACGCCGAAACGGGCGATCTGGAAATACTGGAAAGTCGCTTCCAGACCCGCGAGCGAGAAGGTGACGAAGAAGGTCATCAGGTACAAATAGCCGAGCTTTCCGCGCAGCAGAGACCAGCGGGACGGCTTGTCCCCCTGCTGTCCCCTGTTTTCCGGCAGCGACTCTGTCAGCTTCAAAAATCCGCCGCAGAAAATACCCGCCGACAAAAGCGCGGCTCCCCAGAACGGAAGTGACAAACTGACCACGCTCAAGGTTCCTCCGATCGCCGGGCCGAAAATAAAACCGAGTCCGATCGACATTCCGACAAAACCCATCGATTTGGTCCGTTCCTCATGAGTCGTAATATCCGCCACGTAAGCCAGCGCGACTCCGCTCAGCGCTCCCGAGCAAATGCCGCCCAAAATGCGGGATAAATAAAGAAGCGGCAGATTCGTTCCCGCCAGCGCGAGCAGAACGAAGGAAATCATAAAGCCGAAAATTCCGGTCAGCAGAACGGGTCTGCGGCCGATTTTATCCGATAGGCCTCCCCATAAAGGAGAGACCAGGAAGGACATGACGGAGTATATGGAAAGAACCCACCCCAGATGCGTCCGTCCGTTCGGTATTCCATGCAGCAGCTCGGGCAGGACGGGAATGATCAATCCGAATCCGAGATAGACGGTAAACATCAGCAGCATGATGAACACGACACGCTTGTTCATACGATCGGCCCCTTTGGAAGTACTTTGTATCTTGAGTCAGGATTACGCTTTCTTGACCTGAGCCTTTTTCATCTGCTGGTGTTTCTTCGTGTTCGTCAGCTTGTGGAAAATAAGAATCTGCCACGCGTTGCAGGAAAGCAGGACGAGCGAGACATACAGCAGGGAAGTCAGATCGTTGATGCTGAAAGCCGGGAGCATTTCCAGGCAGGTGACCACGACCATAAAAAACAGCGTCGGAATTCTGGCCGAAGCATTGGTCAGTTTCACCTTCACCTGCGAAACGATCAGAGCCGCCGCAACGATCAGAACCGGAATGCCGGCATACATCGCCAGGCTTTCCTTGCCTTCCGCAAAGCTCTGGTAACGGAGGAAAAACAAGTTCGCGACAGCCATAACGATAAAGAATAGCTGAAGACCCGACCAGGCGCCTTTACGGTTGCGGAGTATTCCGATCATGTAGTAGTTGGTCATCAGGTAAGCGAAATATCCGACCACGCTGATCAGACACATGGTAAGTGTCGCCATAATAATCATAGAAAATTCACTTGCACCGCTCACCGCGACGTCCATGGACACAAAGTCCGGGAAAATCGCCTTGCCGATTCCCCAGACGGCAATACCGAGAACAAGCCCGCCCAACATCGTGGACCAGAACAGAAACAGCATCGGTTTTAACATGATCTCTCTCCTTAACCGGATACACGGACAAAACCGTCCCCCATTCAGGCAGGGACGGTTCTACCGCTTTTTCGTTTACTTAAAAGATTCCGTAGCCGAGAAGCACGACGATCAGGATCAGAACCGCCCAGACGACAAAAAGAATCTTGGTGGACGATTCCTTGCCTTGTCCTCTTTTCATGCGGCCGAGAATCATTTCCATCAATCCGATCACAACGATGGCGATAATTCCCTTCACTACGTACTTGACCGGGAAGCCGTAGCCGATCAGCATGCCGATTCCGGAAACCAGCATAATCAGGTAAAACAATCTGAGGATCATCGGAGTAATTTTCTGCCGGTAAAAAATGGCGCTTACCACAAACAGGATGACGATGAATGCCCACGATCCCGAATGCGACTGGTAAAAAATGTTTAACAACTTGTCTGACATGTCGATTCCTCCATGTTCGTATATGTATTCCTTGTAGACGCAGCAACGCCCTTATCATATCAAGCCGGCCGGGGGTTTACAAGGTCTTAGGGACAATATCCCGCCCAATAAGACACTAGTGTCGGAAAGTGTTCACAAAACTTTGAACGGAAAAAGGGCCGGAAAAAACCCTCGCGAAACGGACGGAATCCCGCTCGCGCAGGATATCCGCCGGAACGCAAGGGTCCCGAATTCCATGAAAATATCAGCCCAGAACGACCGGTTTTCCCGCCCGGGCCGATTCGTACGCGGCCAGGCCGACGGCCGCCGCTTTAAGTCCGTCTTCACCGGTGACCGGTACGGGCTTCCCGCCGAGAAGAGCATCCACGAATCCTCTGATCATGTATTCGTCCATGTCGTCTCCCCAATAGCTCCATTGGACCTTGCCGGTAACATCGCTGAAAACCTCGTTTTTCTGCGCGAAAGAATCGATGGAAATGACCCCTTTCGTTCCGGTGATTTCCATCGTTACGTCGCCCCAGGTCGGGAACGATTTGCTGCGGGACCAGCTCGGGTCCAGCACGGCAATGACGCCGTTCCCGAACTTCACGTGCACCATGCCGGAATCGTCGATATCGAGGTCGTGGAAGCGCGTATCCGCATAGGCGAACACTTCACGGACGTCGCTGCCGAGGAACCAGCGCATCAAATCCATCACATGGACCGTATGGTCGAACACGGCCCCGCCGCCGGAGAGCTTCTTGTCGACGAACCATCCGCCCGGCATGCTGCCGCGGTTGGTTCCTTTAATGGCGATAATCTCGCCGATTTCCCCGCGGTCGACGGCTTCCTTGGCCTGCACGACAGCCGGTATGTAACGGCACGGAAACGCTGTCATCAGCTGCACGCCGTTGTCCTTGCAAGCCGCGATCATCTCTTCCATCTCCGCCGTGGAGATGCCCAGCGGTTTTTCGCACAGGATGTGCTTCCCCGCTTTGGCGGCGGCGATCGTAAGTTCCGCGTGGCGGGAATTCTCGGAGCAGATGACAACGGCATCTATGCCGGTTTTCAGCAGTCTCTTCCGCCGTGCCGTAGTAGGAGATCCCGTGAGTTTCCGTAAGCTTGGCGACACGGTCCTTCTCTTCGTCGGCAATTCCGGCAACCTCGACCTCCGGCATGGCATTCAGTGCGTTAAAATACGAAAACGCGTGACCGTGAGCAAAGCTGATCATTCCGATTTTGAGCTTACGCATGGGCAGTACCTCCTTTTACCGGCAGACGGACTGGCTGTCCCGTACGGGCGGATTCGAGCGCGGCCAGCACGATTTCGAGCGCGCGCAGCGCATCTTCCGCCGTAACGAGCGGCTCCTTGTCTTCACGGATACAGGTGATGAAATGCTCCAGCTCGTAGTAATAAGGATCTTGGTAAGACGGGCTTTTCGGTACCTGCACCCTGCTAGCCGATGCCTTCGCCGCTCCTTGCCGCAGCAGCTTCAGGGAATTCGAATCCCCGCTGTTCATCCGGATAATGCCGGATTTCCCGGCGAATTCGGCGGCTGTCGAGAAGGCCCCCGGATATCCCCAGTGGCCTTCGAGGTTCGCGATGGCGCCGCTTTCAAACCGCAGGGTCACAAGGGCGTAATCCTGGTCGGCGCTGCGCCGGTTGAGGGCAAACACTTCCTTCACTTCGCCGTACGCCCAGCGGGCAAAGTCGATATCGTGAATCATCATGTCCATGATGACGCCGTGACTTTTGTCAAAATCGTTGTACCAGTCCTTGGCGGTTCCCGGATGCGAGCCTACCCGCTTCAAATGAGCCACGCCCGGTTCTCCGGCCGCGCCGGAATCCAGTTTGCGCTTGAGATCGGCATATTCCGGGAAGAAACGGACCACATGGCCGATGAACAGACGCACACCCTTCTCTTGGCAGTAAGCGATCATCTCTTCCGCATCTTCCAGCGTCAGGGCGATCGGTTTTTCACAGATCACGTGCTTGCCCAGATCCGCCGCTTTCATGACGTATTCTTTGTGCAGGTGGGTCGGCAGCGCGATGCTTACCGCATCGATCTCCGCCTCCGCCATCATGTCCTCGAAAGAAAAGTACGCTTTCGTCTCCAAATGTCCGGCAAGATCCCGGGCCGTTTCGCGGTCGAGATCGCATACGCCGGTTAATTCGACTCCCGGCAGCAGACTGTAATCCGTTCCGTGAACGGTCCCCATTGTTCCGCAGCCAACTACGGCGACTTTCATGCTTGTTCTCCTCTCCCTGAAGCAAAATCTGTGCGAAGCGCACAGCTTCTTTCATTATATAGGAAGGGAGGGGGCCGTAAAATGTCTGTATTTATTAAGAAAAGATTAAGTTTGGAGCGGCGGGACCGCGTCCGCTCTTTAGTTAACGCCCTATCTCTTTCTATCAAAACGGAACAAGGATTCTCCCGGATGAGGACGTCCTTTTGCAAGACCGGCAATGATCTCGGCCCCCAGGACCGAGTACACGATCCCATTCCCTCCGTATCCCAGGGAAAACAGGCTGTTCGGAAAACCCGGCTGGGTTCCGATCATCGGATAGCCGTCATGAGTCGCCCCGAAGACGCCCGCCCATACATATTCCGGCTGAAGATTCAGATGAGGAAAAAGTTCCTTCGCTTTTTGCAGCAAAATATCTTTCTTTACCGCCAGGCGGCTGGCTCTCTCTTCATCTGTCATGATCCGCTCATCCTCTCCCCCGATTATAATCCTTCCGTCTCCGGTGGTACGCATATACAAGTAAGGGCGGGCCGTCTCCCAGATCATGCATTCCTTATGCCAGCCCGTTATTTCTTGAAGAGGTTTTGTCGCGAGAGCGTAGGTGGTGAGCAGCTTCGCGTTCGGATTCCTGCTTATTTCCTGGGCTTCGTGTCCGGTCGAGTAGACCGCATAGCGGGCACGGATGCGGCGGCGGTCCCGGGTCGTGAACACGATTCCTTCCTTGGTATCTACACGGGAAACGATTTCGGTTCCTGTATACACCTTCATTCCCTTGGCTGCCGAAGCTTGCTATCAAGCCGTGCACGAAGGCATAGGGATTAACGGCGGCCCCTTCGGCGGTCAGGATGGCTCCCGGTTTTGTAAATGAGAATTTATCCGCGATCCGTCCGGGCGTTAAATATTCGACTTGAAAACCGTATTTCATCAGGGTCCGGTATTCCTCCAGCAGCATGGGCACATCTTTCTCCTCCGATGCCAGGTACAGCGAATCCCGCTGCGTATAGTGGATGTCCAGCTTCTCCTCACGGCAGATCTCGCCAAAAGTCCGGACCGCTTTCCCGCACAAGTTGTAAAAAGCGACGCCGTTTTCTTCTCCGAATGTATGGATGCAGCTCGTCAAGGTTTTATCGTTGAATACATGGACAATTCCCGTATTGACTGCCGTACTGCCCCCGGCGATATCCCGGCTGTCCACCAGCATAGGAGTGAATCCCTCCCGGATTAACTTGTAAGCGGCCAGCGCACCCGATATTCCGCCGCCGATGATAAGAATCTCGCATTCGGTATCGCTTTCGAGTTTCGGATACCGGGCGGTTTCCGGCTGAACATGCGGCCAGTAAGGCTCTCCTGCAATGAGGTTCATACGGTCAAGTCTCCTTCCGTTTGAAATCGGCGAATGGTACCGATATTATGCCCATTCCGGGAAACCTCTACCTTTAAAATGGGCTTTTTACGCTTGACGGCACGAAAAAACCGCCTGACGCAGCATCTGCACCAGACGGTTAGTTATTATTTTTACCAGGTTACAAAAGGGATCGAGCCCGGCGTATCTCCGCCCATCATCTGGGCGACCGGTATCGTATACGCGACTAGAATCAGGACGGCGGTGACGCCGAGCCAAAGTCCCCAGCGCTCGAACAACTTCGGAGTCGGCTCCGATGCGTCCCGCACTTCGCCGAGCGGGTATTCCGTCTCGCCTTTAGGCGAACGCATAAGCGCGACGACATTATAGATCATCAGCAGCACGGCTACGAAAAGAATCATGCCGCCGATCGCCATCGCAACATGGTACGGCATCCACAGCACTGTGTCGGGATGGTTCTCGTACGTCGTGTACGCTGTGCGGCGGGGCGAGCCGAGCAGGCCGACGGTATGCATGGAACCCGACATGAAGAACATGCCGACGCACCAGAGAATCGTCTGCCAGATCCCCAGCTTGTGCAGTCTTGGCGTCAGCTGCCGGCCGGTAATCGACGGGATGAGCCAATACGTAATCCCGAAGAAGGTGAGCGCCACGCTCGTCGCGACGGTCAGATGAAAGTGCCCCGTTACCCAGAGGGTATTGTGCACGACCTGGTTCATCTGGTTGCTGGCATTGATGATCCCGCCCGCTCCCGCAGGGATGAAGACCAGCATGCCCATAAACGGAGCGAAGAAGCGGACGTCTTTCCAAGGGAGAAACTTGAACCAGCCGAACAGGCCTTTGGCCCCTTTCTCCCTGCCTGTCGTTTCGAACGTGGCGAACAGCGAGAACGCCGTCATCAACGAAGGCACGATGACCATGAAGGTCAATATAACCTGGAGAAACTTCCAGAACGAGCTGATTCCGGGCTCCGTCAGTTGATGGTGGAATCCGACCGGAATCGAGAACAGCAGAAACAGGATGAACGAAAGCCGGGCAAGCGCGTCGCTGAATATTTTGCCGCCGATCACTTTCGGAATAATCGTATACCAGCAAATATAGGCGGGCAGGAGCCAGAAGTAAACGAGCGGATGGCCGAAGTACCAGAACAAGGTGCGGCTTAGCAGGACGTTTACGGTGTCGACCCAGCCGAACGACCACGGAATCAGCTGAAGTAGAATTTCCGCCGCCACCCCGATGGTCGCGACCTGCCAGAGCAGCATCGTAATGACCGCCATGAAGGAAAACAGCGGCGAAAGCTGCCCTTTGTGCATCCGTTTCCAGAAGCGGTAATTAATGAAGATGCCGAAGCCGCTCATCCAGCTTCCGACGACTACCATCGTCAGCGCGATGTAGAAATAGGGCGACGCTTTAAGGGGAGCATAGAACGTGTACAGCACGGACGCCTTATTGAGCAGGATAAAAACCGTTCCCAGCGCCGTTCCGCCCGCCATCAGGCCGAATCCGAGCCAGCCGAGGCGCCGCGGGAGCGGCAGCAGCTCGCCTCCGAGCGTTTTGGAAATACCCGAATACAGGAATCCGATAATGAAAAAGGTCGTAAAAATGAGGGCCATAAGCACGCCGTGAGCCGTCAGAAGCTGATAATAACCGATCCCGGCGGGCAGTTTGACCATGCCTCCGCGTACCAGGCCCTGCAGCACTCCGGCGATCCCTCCGAGAAGAAGAGCGCCGAAAGCGAATAAAATGTGAGCGAGAACGAGCTTGCTGTCTTTCGGACTAAAAGAAACGGCGGCTTGCCGCGCCGGTTGCGTTTCGGTTCCGTTCATACATAACGACTTCCTTTCTGCCGGTGGGTTTAGTTAACGACAATCGTCGTTTTCATCCATTCGTGGGCTCCGCCGCAGTATTCGTTGCAGAGCACGAGGTAAGAACCCGGCTTGTCGAACTTATACGTAAGATGATTCACTTCACCCGGAAGCACCATCATATTGACATTCGTGCCCGGGATTTCAAACCCGTGGACAACGTCCTTGCTCGTGATTATAAAATGTACGGTCGCTCCCGCGGGAACTTCCATCTTGTCGGGCTTGTAGCCGAACGCGAAGGCGGTCATCACGGCTTCGTACTCGTTCTCTCCGACTTTCTTCAGGCCCGGCTGATCGAACGGCTGCGTCAGATCGACCTTCGCCGGATCAATCGTGTGCGCATGGCCGGTCGGCGGGTTCATTCCCATCGCAAACGCCGATACGCCGATCACGGACAGGAAGACGATCAGCATGGAGATGCCGAAAACGATCCAAATTTTTTCTAAACGATGAATATGCATGTAATATCCCCTCTTTTTTTCCGATTCGCGGAACTTTTTGCGTATTTGCCCCGTTAACTTCTTATAAGATACAGTGCAAACACGCCGAACCAGGTAATCAGAATAAACGCGCCCAGAATCATAACCGAAGCGAAAGCGCCTTTCAGTTCCGGCTCCTTCTCGTTCGCCCCGCTTTGCGGAGCGGGCTTAATGTCCTGCTTTTCCTTGGCAGGCGCGAGCTTTGCCATAGCGGCATCCCCCTTTGTCAATGAAGCTTTTCATGGTTTCATCTTACCTTCGGCGTGAGCACCCACATGTGATAAGAATCACAATTTCTTTATCAAATTGTAACGATTTTGTTACAACGTTTTAGGTATCGAGACCCGGTCCTACATGGTATAATGGCATAGCAAATCATATGTAAAATGTTTGTAAATCGAATGAACAGGGAGATCTGTGATGCAGAAAGGTATTCATTTTATAGCGCGTCGGCTGCACTTATTCGTTTGGCCCCTGCTGCTCGTTGTCTTCATTGAGTTTTTAAATCGGGGAGGAGTGACGGCCACCCTATCCTGGGCCAAGCACAGTCCGGGAGAAATGGTGCTGAACTATTTGCTGACCTTCTGCCTGTTCCTAGTTTTTACCGCATTGACCGGCCGGAGCCGTATCGCGTTCTGGATCGTAGCGGCTTTCATGCTGATCTGCGGTCTTATCAGCGGCATTAAATTCAAAATTCTCGGCGTGCCTCTACTGCCCTGGGATTTGTTCCTCGGCAGCGAGACGACCGATATCGTCCAATACTTGAACGGTTTGTTCGATAAAACGATCGTGATCGGCATTATCGTCTTTCTCGCGGTCAGCGTCGCGCTGCTCTATTTCGTTCCTTGGACCCACTCCCGCTTCCGCTGGAAAGAGAACATCGTTCTCGGTGTCCTGGGCGTCGCGCTCGCTTGTGTCGTCTATTTCGACAAGCCGCTTCCGATCAAATCCGCCCTTCATATTTCCACCATTCCCTGGAATCAGGCCGATAACTATCATGTCAACGGGTTCATGCTTTCCACCGTCATGAATATCGAGCAGATCATTATCGACGCTCCGCAGGGCTACAACCAGGCGAATATGGACAACTTCGTGAAGAAAGTCGAACGCCGTACAAACATAGATCCGAATGTAAAACCGAACATTATCGTTATTCTCGGGGAAACGTTCTGGGACCCTACCAGAATGAAGAACGTCACGTTCAGCGAAGATCCCATTCCGTTCGTCCACCACCTTCAGCAGAACTATTCCAGCGGCTATATGCTGTCGCCCCAGTTCGGCGGAGGAACGGCGAATGTCGAATTCGAGGTTCTCTCGGGCAATTCGATCCGCTTCCTGCCGGAAGGCGCGATCGCCTATAACCAGTACATGAACAGACGCGTCGATTCGCTTGCCAGCATATTGGCCAGACAAGGCTATCAGACCGCGGCCATCAACCCGTTCCACAACTGGTTCTTCAACAGCCGCAACGTGTATCAGAATTTCGGATTCTCCAAATTCATCTCGCAGGAATATTTCGAGCCGGAATACAACGGTCCTTATCTGGCCGACAAAGCGGTGATGAAAAAAATCATCGAACAAGTCGACAACTCCGCCGGTCCCGATTTCGTCTTTGCCAACACGATGGAGAATCACGCGCCGTTCACGCCGGATAAATTCAAACAGAACACCATCAAGGCGAGCGGTAATTTCCCGGAAGAAACGAAGGGTATGCTCGAAACTTACGCCCAAGGCGTTCACAATACGGACGATGCGCTCAAAATGCTCGTGGAGCATTACGAGAAGAAAGGCGAGCCGACGATCATCATGCTGTTCGGCGACCACCTGCCGTCCCTGGGCAACAATTATCAAGCTTACAAAGACACCGGCTATTTAAAAGACGACGACGATTCCGCAGCCGTACTGGATAAACTGTACAGCCTCCCGGTCGTCGTCTGGAACAACTATTTGCCGAAGCATCAGGATAAGCTCGACATGAGCTCTTCCTTCCTGGGCCCTTACCTGCTGAATTTGGCTCAGCGCGAAGGAACGCCTTACATGGACTATCTCTTCTCCTTGTCCAAAAAGTTCCCGATGATTCCGCCGCGCAATCATTACGAGCGCATGAAGCTGACCGAGCAGGACGTGACGGAGTACCAGATGCTTCAATATGACGTGCTGTTCGGGGAGCAGTACAGCTTCAACGGCTTCCGTGACAAGATCATCAATCCGAAATATACACTCGGCTTCGGTGAGATGACGATCGACAATGTGTCGCCGCTTCACCAAAGCACGGCCGGAGGCACCGGTGGAGACGCTTCCGTCGAAATCAGCGGCAAAAATTTCGCTCCGGGCTGTGTCGTCTATATGAACGACAAGGCTTTGAAAACAACCTATGAGAGCCGCCAATCGCTTTCCGCCATCGTACCGAAAGATGCTGTGGAATCGGGTAAACCGGTGAACCTGCAGGTAAAAGTGATCGATTCCAAAAACCTGCCGATCCAAACCACACCCGTCAAACAAGTGAATGAACTGAAATAACGGCATTATAAAAAGACTTGGCCGTACGCTTCCCGAGGGAAGTGTACGGAACCAAGTCTTTTTTGCTGCGCCTGAAAATCTTCTAGGAAGAAACGACCCCGCTCAACACCCGGCATCTGCCGGGAACGTCCGTGCGGAACTTTTCCACGTTGCCGTTGTCCGCTACGGTAACATAGACCGTTCTGCCGTCTGGACCGCCGAAGGTCAGGTTGGTGCAGTTTTTTCCTTTCAGAACGACTTCCTGAAGAATTTTGCCCTGAGGAGAAATTTTCAGGACCGTTCCTTTACCGAAACGGGTGCTGTACAGGTTGCCCTGCGAATCGCAGCGCATACCGTCCAGGCCGAAGTCGGGGAATTCGATAAACAGACGCTTGTTCGAAATCGCGCCCGCCTCGGTCAGATCGTACACCCAGATCCGGCGCTGTACGGATTCGTTCACATACAGCTTTTTCCCGTCCGGCGAAACTTCGATCCCGTTCGTTGTCCCCATTCCGCTCTCCAGAAGGGTCACGCTGCCAGGGGTTACCCGCCACAGGTTGCCCGTATTGTTGCTCCAGTTCGGATCGCTGGCAAACACAATATCGTTAGCTGAAATCGCGATATCGTTCGGCTGGTTCATGCCGGGTCCGTGCGCCCAGACCGAAACGGCCTTCGTTTTCATGTCCACTTTCAGCACGTTGTGGTTCTTATAATCGGCGATCAGCATCTCTCCGGCCCGCGTAAAGCGGATCCCGTTGCCGATGCTGCCGTTCGGAAGCTCGATGAATACGCTGCTTTCTCCCGACGGCGTCACTTTACCGATGGTGCCTTCTCTCGCATAGTTCACGGCATACAAGTTTCCTTGGGCATCGCAGGCCGGTCCTTCGATTCCACCCGTAAAACCGTGCGGAGGCGTAAATACACTGCTTTTGAATAATTGTTCCATGTCTGATCTCTCCTTTTTTTGATCCACTCCACTTTCCGGGATCGTTTCGTATAGCCGGCAAGCGGCTTTCTCTTTAAACGAAAGAAGATAGATGAGAACTCAATGGGCGGAAAGCTGGCGGATGACCAGTCCCGCCGCCCCGATAGCGAGCGCTTCCTCTCCGAAGCTTCCTTTGCTGAATAGCACCTGGTAGTCCGGGTAATAATAAGTTTTCTTTATCGCGGTCTGTGTGGCGGTATAGAAAAACAGATCATTCGTCGAAATAAGCGGTCCTCCGAGAACGACCTTCTCCGGATGCAGCATATTGAGCAGATTGGCCAGTCCGATGCCGAAATACACGGCAGCCTGAGTCATCACCTCGACCGCCAGCGGATCGCGGTTGTTCAGGGCCTGGACAATCTCGCGGAATGTAAGGGCATCCGGACTGCCGAGCGAGGATAACATACTGGACCGTCCCTGTTTGAGCTTGGAGCGTATTTCCCGTTCGACCGCATAAATGGAAGCATAGGACTCCAAGGCCCCGTAATTGCCCTCCTGGGACCGGGGAGCGACGCCATCCGTCTGGATGATCATCTGCCCGATGGAGCCTTCCAAATCGACGGCCCCGTAGATGATCTTCCCTTCGCTGAGCATGGACGAACGGAGTCCGACGCCCAGGTGTACATACAGCATATGGCGGAACGAGCGTTTATGCCTGGACCAGGATTCCGCGAGAAGCGCCGTATTGGCTCCGTTATCGAGCAGGACGGGCAAACCGAGCTTTTCTTCCAGCATCCGGCGCACGGGCACGCCCTGCCAGCCCGGTGTCGGGAAATAGCGCGGATTCAGGATGACGCCTTCTTCGCGGTCCACCGGGCCTACGGCTCCGACACCCATCCCGAGCACATGCTCGGAAGCGATTCTCCTGCGCTTCAGCATGGCCTTCGCTTCATCGGCAAGAGCTGCCAGGAGCACATCGGGTGTCATCATCTCGTTCATTTCCCACGTACGGGATTCGAGCACCTTCATCTGCATGTCGGTCAGCACGAGCCGGGAAAGCGTCCGGGAAATATCGATGCCGAATGCGCAGCCGTAATTGGCCTGGATCCGGTACAGAACCGGCCTGCGGCCGCCTGTCGAGGGGCCGTGTCCCGATTCGGCGATCAACCCCTGCGTGCACAGCTCGTCCAGAAGCCGGGTTAGCGTGCTTACGGTCAAGCCGCTTTCTTCCAGCAGTTCGATCTTCGAGACCGTTCCGCCTTGACGGATCAACTCGAATAATTCTTTTTGTTTGCGGTTTCCGATACGCTCGGAAATCGGACGGTTAACCATAAATCGCCACACCCACTAACGCACTAAGCAGAATAACGGACAACGGATGCATCCGGTAACGGATAAGCCCGAGCAGCGCCAGCAGAAATATCGCCGCCGAAACGGCGGTCTTCCATGTCCACCACTCCGCCCGGAAATAGGTAAAGCCGAAGCGCAGAGCCGCCACGGCGACCAGCGCGGCTACCACGGGGCGCAGCCCGTAGAAAACGGTTTTGACGGTACGATGCGTCCGGATGCTGTAGAAGAAACGTGCCACGGCCGCGATCAGAACGACGGACGGAAGCACCATGCCGAGCACGGCAGCCGCCGCTCCGGGAAGTCCCATCGTCATTTTGCCGATATAAATCGCGCAGTTCGTGGCCAGCGGCCCCGGCGCCATGCCGGAAACCGCTACGGCTTCCGAAAACTGCCCGGGCGTCAGCCATCCGTGCAGCTCGACCTCATGCTGAATGGCCGGAATCATGGCGAAGCCTCCGCCGAAGGAGAGAATACCGATTTTCAGAAACGTCCAGAAAAGGAGGATCAGCATCTGTTCTCTCCCCCCTTATATGCCTTCGCCGAAATAGCATTCCAGCTCGGGATAACGGGGTACGGCCTTGTCAGCGGGATGTTCCCTTTTCCGCTTCTTGGGCTCGAAGCTCACGGCGAAGCCGAGACGGCCTTTGGCCAGCACCAGCGCACAGCCGGCAAAGACGCCGAGAAGCATAACGAGCAGAGGATGGATTCCCGTGAGCAGCAGAGCCGCGATAGATCCGGCGAACACAAACAGCGAGGCACCGTCAAAGACCGATGAGCGCAGCAGCTTCAATCCCGCGTAGGAGATCAGAGCCAGTACCGCCATCTGAATGCCTTCCATTGCCGCAATAACTTTAGGATACTGCCTGAACGCCGAAAAGCCAATAGCAAGCAGGAGTACCATAACGAAGGTGGGCAGCATCATGCCGAGAACCGCGGCCAGCATGCCGGGCACGCCGCTCAGCTTATAGCCGACGAAAGCGGCCGCGTTTACTCCGACGCCACCAGGTGCTACGCCCGAAACCGAAATCACCTCGCCGAATTCGTCTTCGTCCAGCCAGCGGCGGCGCAGCACGATTTCCCTTTCCAGAATAGGCAGCATGGCGAAGCCTCCGCCGAAGGAAACGGGCCCGATGCGGGCGAACGAACCGAACAAGTGAAGCAGCAGTTTCATACGGGCAGTGGAAATTTTCAAGAGAGTCATCTTCTTTCGTGTCTGTAGGGTAGGATAACTCTATTTTAAACAACTTTATTTCATTTTGGAATAAACTTATGCGTATTTCCATGAAAATAGACGTTTATTTCTTTCTTCCTGTGTATTTTATGTTCACTTACAATTCATTTTATATAAAAGTTGGGATTTTTTATGTCATTTACCTTTTGTCATACCGATAAAATCCGATGTTTTTAGTTGGACTAAATTTTCCTGATTCGACAAAAACCAACCTTACCCGACTATTTTTGTTTCACTCAACCTTTACCGGGTAAATAAAGTTAGTTTCTAACAACCCGTACGTCATGTGCCCGAATCTTCGATCGGAGAACTCCGGGACAAGAGATGAATACCATGAAGGAGGTTGTTTTAGTGAAAAAACACTTGACGGGAGCTCTTGCTCTTCTGCTTGCGCTAACGTGGCTGCCTTTAGAACACGCCTCGGCGGCCAAAGAAGCGGGGCCTTGGACCGATCAAACCCTGATCGCCCATGCGATGGGCGGAATTTCCGGTGAAACTCTCACAAATTCATATGAAGCGTTTCTGGACAATTACGAAAAAGGGCACCGCCTGTTCGAGGTCGATCTTAATTTGACATCGGACGGCCAGCTTGCGGCCCGGCACGACTGGATGCGTTATTTGTCCGACCGTCTGCAGCCGACTCTTCCCGAACATCTGAAAGACGGGCCGATCCCCTTGGCTGATTTCAAAAGCCATAAAATTTTAAACAAATATACGCCTCTTGATCTTGATCTGCTGCTCCAGCTCCTGGAGCAATATCCGGATGCTTATATCGTTACCGATACGAAAAGCGAAGATCCCGAAGTCGTACAGAAACAATTCGAGCTTATCGTCCAAAAAGCAAAAGCGGCGGACCCGGCTCTTCTGGAACGTATCGTTCCCGAATTGTATGAAATCGAAATGATTCAGCAGGTGAAGAAAATCTACGATTTTCCGAACTATCTTTTTTCCATTTATATGACAAGCTATTCGGAAAAAGAAATCATTTCGCTCGTGAAGAAGCATAACATCAAAGCGGTCGCGATGCCCTACGAACGGGCGACTTCAACGATGATCGGGGGCCTCGACAAACTGGGCGTTCCGGTATATGTTCACACGGTCAACGAAATGAAGGAAATCAACCGGCTGAAAAAAATCGGCGTTCACGGGTTCTACACCGATTTCCTGACTTACCGCCAGGTGGCGCCGAATTCGGCGGCCGCCAAGACACAGGAAACCACAGCCGTCAAAACGGCGTCGGCCGCTCCGGCGGACAGTCAAGGCGGCAACGTGGTACAGGCCGGTGAAAAATCCGCTGCCGTGACTGCGGCCGTTGCGCCTAAAGAGACGCTTATGCAAAAGCTCGCCGCGCTTGTCAGTCAAGTTTTCGAAAAATAGATAAAAAACGGGCCACTTAAGGGCCCGTTTTTTTACGGTTCTTTTTCACTTTTCTCTTTTCACTTTTCACTTTTCTCTTTTCACTTTTCTCTTTTCACTTTCTTTTTTCTTTTTCGCGTTACGCTTTCCCGTTAACACCTCTTGCATCCTCCATGCCCGATGATCGGTCATAACGTCGATCACTGGCTGCAGAACATGAGGCTCTAGTCGGCTTGTTTGTTCCACGGCGCCGTAAACGCCGTAAAACAGGCAGAATGCTTTCTCTCCCCTTATACATCCTGTCTAACAACCGGGCATTCCTATGTTTTCATTCTCCGTTGTCCCAGTTCCACGCTACCCTGGAAACGAAAAGAAACCGGATCTCAAAGATCCGGTTTCTTTTATAAGAACGGAGCGTTCTCCGTTTCTTTTCCGTTTATCGTGCTGCTCAGATGCGGCGGTCGGCTTCCGCAGGAGCGTCATCACGGTAGCTGCTGGACCAGCGGTGATATTCGTCCTCCGCGGCATCCTTCGTATGACCGTAGCGCTCTTGAAGCTTGCCTACCAGTTTATCTTTCTCGCCGTTAATGACATCCATATCGTCGTCCGTGAGTTTACCCCACTGTTTTTGCGCTTCCCCTTTGAGCTGTTTCCATTTCCCTTTAAATACGTTGTTGTCCATGGTATCTCATCTCCTTAGAGGGTTATTTGATATCTCTACATCCTTTACTTACCCTCACAGCTATCTGATGAAACCCTGCACCCGTGCCAAAAGGCCGGACATCAAAAGAGCCGACTCTCTTGGAATCCAAGCAGCTGTCGGCTATCTTTATTAGATCATATTTCATCCCCCAGCGGCAGGGGGAAATTTTTACAGAAGGGGATACATATGTACACTCCATACAAATATCGTATAAACGTTTCATAAAAAGGTCATACCGTTTACCGGTCGGTGCCTCTGCCTTCCGCCGGTTTTACTGGCCGCTCCCCAGGTTCCATTCGGAATAAAACCGCACCAGGTACTGCTCCATAAACTCATGCCGCTCTTCCGCCAGACTGCCTGCCCGTTTCCGTATTCATCAGCTCTTTGAGCTTGAGAAGCTTCTCGTAAAAATGGTTGATCGCCGTGCTCTTGCCCTCGCGGTACTGTTGTACAGTCATTTCCGTCCGGGGTTCAAGCTGCGGATCGTAAATCAGGCTTCCCCGCGCACCCGCATAAACGAAAGTCCGCGCTATGCCGATGGCTCCGATCGCGTCGAGCCGGTCCGCATCCTGAACGATCCGGCCTTCCGGCGTGCTCATTCTCGTACCGCTGCCCCCCTGAAAAGACAAGGTGCCGATAATGTCGAGAATATGCCGTGCGGTTTCGCCGGGCACTCCGTTGTCCGCCAGCCAACCGGCGAGTTTTGCGGTTTCCTTCTTTTTATCCTCCACCAGCTTCTCGTCAATGAGATCATGCAGTAAAGCAGCCATTTCGCATACAAACTCGTCGGCGTTCTCCTTCTTCGCGATAAGCTTGGCCATACGGGTCACCCGGTGAATGTGCCACCAGTCGTGTCCGGTCGGCTCATCCTTCAGCTTTTCCCCAGCCAATTGATACGCTTTCTCCAAAACAGTCTGTTGTTCCATAGCATACAATCCTTTTTAAATGATAATGGTGGAAAAGAACGACTCGCTTTTGCCCCGATTTAGCTTCTGATTGCAGCGGATCTGTTCTCCGGACAAAAAAAAGTGTACTCCCCGGAATTGCGAGAGTACCAGAACGTGTGGAGTGTGAAATTGAAGCTGACCCGTACCCTTATTACACCATAAATAGACAAAGTTCATAAGGGATAAATTCGGCGAATAAAGGGCACAATTATCTACTCTTTGCGGGAATTCCCCTTTCTAGGCAGGAAAAATACCGCATGCGGCTCCTGCCTGCATGCGGTATCGGGCTTTTTTACGTCTGCTGTTAAGAAATAGCGCGAAGCAATTCCTTCACATCTTCAATGCGGGTCAAGCCTGTTGCGGAATCGATAATCGACGTGTACACGTGAGGAATGATGATTTCCGCACCGTTCTCCGCGCAAACTTCCACGACTTTGCCGATCGTATCGATATCGATACCGCCGGTCGGTTCGAATATTTTGATTCCCTGTGCGACGGAAGCTTTCACCATAGCCGCCAGTTCGTCAAGACGCGTCGTACCGCCGATCGGATAGAACTTCACGGAGTGAACGCCGATTTCGGCGAGCATAGCCGCTGCAGCTTCGCAAGAAATCGTGTCGTTTTCAAAAGAAACGCTGGTCGGTCCCGTTGCGATTCGGACTTGTCCGGCCGTTCCGCTTGGCGTAATCAGGGCGTTCACGAGCGTATCTTCGCTGCCCACCGCGCGCATAGCTCCGAGTGTGTAACCCGCAGCCGGGAATACCTGGTTCACGTGAGCCGGTTTGGTGCGGACGGAAACGTCCACAACCTTGCTCCACATCGCCGGATCGCCGGCGCCGAGACCTACGGAAACCGGTACGCCTGCGGCTTGAAATTCTTCTACGGTTTTAACCGCTTCGTCCACGGACGGGAAGTTTTTAACCATCAGGCCTACATATACGCGGCCTTCCGCTGCTTCTACGATTTGCTTGGCGTTTTCAGCCGTTTTCGCTAGTACGTTTAATTTAATCGTCGGTTGTGCCATTTCGTTCTCTCCATCTCCTTTATCTTTAAGGGGGTTTTAAAAACTAGGCTTGCAAAATTTCTTTGATTCTCTGCGCGATCACGCGCTCCTGGCCTTCCAGCAGAGGACGCGGGTCCACGCTGATGATTCCGAGGTTGGAGTAATGATTGCGCGTGTACACGGCCGGGCTGCCCGATTCGAGCTCTTTGATGAGCTCGTAGGCGGTTTTGCCCGCAGCTTTCGCGTCGATGGTGAGCTGCGCGCGGTAAATGGCGCGTCCCGCTTCATCCTGAGTGATGGCGCCCTTCACGCCGGGAACGTCTTTCAGCTCCCCGATGAGCCATTCCATGCGCTCACGCTGCTGCTGGGACTCGTCCGGGCGGTTGTCGTAACGGCGAAGCGCCGTCAGGAGGCCGATGATGCCCTCCTTGCCGATCTTCATCGGACGGCCGACGCCTTTGTACTGCGCCCGACAGGCGGCCATCAGGTCCGCGCGTCCGCAGATGAAGCCGGACGTCGGGCCTTCCAGGGCTTTGCCGCCGCTGTACACGACGATCTCCACACCCATCGCGACGTACTTGCGGAAGTCTTCTTCGGCAGCCGCGTCCACGATAAGCGGAATGCCTTTGTCCTTGGCGATCGCCGCCATCGTTTCGATGGACTGCATCCCCTTCTGCACCGCGTGGTGAGACTTCACATAAAGAAGGGCGGCGGTTTTGTCCGTGACCGCTTCCGCGATGTGATCTTTCTCCACGTGGTTAGCCTGGCCCACCTCGACGACTTTGCCGCCGCCGATCGCGATCATCTGCGGAATGGACGCTCCGAAATGGACGGAGTGGCCTTTCTGGATGATGATCTCGTTGCGGAGGCCGTCGGTGAGCGGGATACGCTCAATCAGCGACAGGCTCGTGCCGGCGATAACGGCCGCGACCGAAATCGCGATGCCTCCGGCCGCACCCGTGGTCGGACAGCCGTCTTCGGCGCCCGTTACCTCGGCGATGACCTTGCCGGCCTGTACCATCAGTTCGCTGATGTCCACATAGTCCATTGCCGCCTCCGCTACCGCCGCCGCCACATCTTTGTGGACGGCGCTGGCTCCGAGGGCGGTCATTTTACCGCTTGCATTGATGACTTGCTTACAACCGTAACGCTCAAAAATACTCATGGTCTCTCTCCTCTATCCTTGATTTGAATCCATGGTATGAACATCTTGTCGTGCAGGGCTGACTTTCGCCAATCTCGCTTATTTCGTTACGATCGGGAAGATCGCGCCGAGGATCATGGCTCCGATAATCGCGCCGCCGGCGATCGGCTTTTTATAATAGTAGAAAATAGCTGCGCCGATAGTTGCGCCGATCCCGACCGGAATGGAGGCCATAACGGCGGAGATGACAATCAGCGGGCCCAGATAGCGCCCGGAGGCATTCCCCGCACCCATCATGACATCCGCTCCGAACGTCGAATTCGAGGCGTTGATCGTAAACTTACGAATCAGGATGATGACTGCTCCGACGGCTACGCCGAGTACGGCGCCTGTCAGAAGAGCCAGCGGGAAGTTCGTGAGCGGTGCCGTCATACCGGCGCCGAGCATAAGAGCCGGCACACCGATACCGATTCCGGTTTGAAGAGAGCCGCCGATGTCGAGGATACCGACCAGAGGGGCTTCGAGAATACGGGCGAACAGGAAGCTTGCGCCGAATGCCGCTGCGGCTCCGTAGCTGCCGCCCTTCAGACCGGCTTCCAGCATGGCGACGATCGCGATATCGTTAAAAGCGCCTACATGATATACATAGTATAAGTGAGTTCCGGCAAAAATCCCAGAAGAAAGACAAGCTACGAACAAAACAAATGCCCATTCCGAGAACCAGAAGCCTTTTTGCAAGTTATTTTCCATGTTATTTCACCACCGATCCGAAGAATGCATGCAGGTCGATCAGCCACTGCGGTGTCGTCAAGCTCATGCTCTTAAGAAGCGCCACGTCAAACGCGCGGAAGAATCCGCTGAAAATGAACAGCAGGATAACGGCTACGAGCATGGTCTTAGTGATCCGGTTCCAGCCGCTGTCGTCCACGCCCTTGCCGATGAGAATACCGAGCACGATACCCGGCACGGCGTTGCCCATTACGAGGTGGGAGAAACCGCCGAGCATGGTCGCCCATACACCCGTCCGTTTGCCCGCATCCATGGCGGCGGTCCAGAATACGATCGGCATGATCGGATTGATCAGCCAGTTTGCCGCCGGGACAAGTACTTTCGTTGCGACGGATTGCAGCGAAGCCGGAATCGCCGCCGCGGTCGAGTTCAGAAGCGCGACCACCACGGCACCGATAATTGCGCCGGTCCAAGCCATTTTACGCGGGTCGTGGAGTGTTTCCTCCAGCTTTTTGTTGCGGGAAAGCAGCGCAGCGGCCGACCAGTGCGGAATGATCCGGTGGTCGACGTCCTGGGTCAGGGCGCCTGCGCCCACGACGGATGCCCAGGCGTTGAACAGGAAGCCGAGGCCGAACGAGAAGTGAGCGACGGCGTCGCCTTCGCAGGCGTTCAGCTCGCCGAAAGTGCGGAATGCGCCCATTCCCTGCACGTTCGGTGCGTGGAACATCCGCGCCGCGCCGGCTCCGACCCCGAAACCGACCAGGAGTCCGATAATGATGGACTCAAATACGATCATCAATGTGTTCATGTGTATCCCCCAAAACTTCAGTATACAGGTGGTCTCCAGATCTCTCTATCCTCACTCAAAACAGCTGTCCCGGCAGCTCAGCGCATATGAAGCAGACGCTGATACTTGCTCAGGTTCTCTTTATTTTCTGTAAATTCCACTTCCGAAAGGTTCACATATTTCAGTTTGACCGTTATTCGCAGAGTCACCTCGTAGCGGGTTCTCGTCCGCGGAAATAAGAATCCGAGAAACTTCTCACGGTATTGCGTCAAATGGGCCGAAACGACTTCCACATCCTGAGGCTCGATTTGCAGAAGAACATCTGACGTTTCCTTCGAAATTTGGCTTTTCATGCGGGTCAGAGCCTGTTGAAAAGCTCCCTGCTTGGTTTCCGACATCCCGCTTACGACGAGTGTTAACGGCTTTTCCTGAAACATGGTTTACCTCCCGTTTTTCTTGATAAATTCTTCGGTTAAACGGCGGCCGAGTTCTTCGACATCCATGAAACCGAACCCAAGAACTTTTTTGCCTTCGCGGATCGCCGTAACGCCCGCATCAATGGAACGCATGCCGAATTCCATCGGATATTTGTATTTGGTATTCGCCGTAACCGCACCCGCACCGCCGCTTCCGCAGAAGGAGATGCCGAAATCGGCGTTTTCTTTGTTCATTACGTCGCCAAGCTTCATGTCGGCTCCGACGCCCGGAATCACGATAGCGACTCCGCCGGCGGCCTCTACGCCTTTTGCCACGTTTTGACCTTTACCCAGACGGTCACCGATAACTACTTTCACCTTGTTTTCCATGGACTTTCACTCCTCAAAGATTAGTTTTCGCCGCTTCGAAATGAACAGCCAGGAAAAACACCTCGGCGTCATCCAGTTTCCTTTGCGGCGGCATGTTGTAGCCCGCGAACAAGCGCTTGCTGAGATCGATAGACTCCGCACTGATCTCCTCGAACATCTCCGGCTCGATTTCCGGCAAATATTCGTCCTGATCGACTCTTCTCAGGAAAGCGAGAAGATGAATGCCGATAATGACGGCTTTCGTATGCGGTATACTAAGCCCGATCTCTTGCGACATCGGGCGAAGTTTCGTTAACAGGTCTTCTACCGCTTCGAGCTTTTCGGGAGAAGCTTCCGTTTTCTGCGGGATTTCTTCCAGAACTTCATTTATGTTGTACATGGTGTATCGCTCCAGCTCTTAAAGTATATTGCGGCACCAGCTGCTGGTCGTATTGAACCGTTTTGCTTTCCGAATCCGTTAGGGAAACGGGCTCCTGCACAAGCTTGAATACGGTGATATCCGCTTCGGCGCCTTCGCGGAGGGTACCGATTTCGTTTTCACGCTGCATGGCTTTGGCCGGGGCCACGGTCGACCAGGCTACTACCTGCTCCAGGGAATAGCCCATCGCCAGGAGTTTCGTCATGGTCAGGGCGAGGCTGTAAACCGGCCCGCGCTCCAGATTTTCCAGATACAAGTCCGTGGAAATGGAGTACGGATCAATGCCCAGCTCCTTCGCTTTAATCATCGTATCGAAGCTGAAGCTGGAGCTGCCGTGTCCGACATCGAACAGGACGCCGCGCTCCAGCGCGCGGACCGCCTGCGGTATCAGGCTGCCGTCCGGGCTCAGGATGCCGCCCGCTTTGCCGTGGAAGGCGTGCGTGACGACATCGCCGGCTTCGAGCAAGTCCAGCACGTCTCCCAATTGAGGAGGCGCGTTGCCGATATGAACCATTACCGGAAGGCCCGCTTCTCTTGCCGTGTTTTTGGCAATTTCCAGGGGACGGATGCCGCTCGTTTTGACGACCGATCCGCTCATGCGGGCTTTGATGCCGATTATCCGGTCCTTGTTGCGCTCAATGACCGCAAGGACTTCCTCCGGGTCGAGCTTCGTCAGATCGGCCAGCTCCGACCGGCCTTCGACGAGACCGGGGGCCGAGATGTTCAGCCAGGCATAAACCCGGCTTTTGCTCGGTTCGATGCTTCTGCGGACAAAATCGTCGAAATTGGCGGCTCCGGAGCTGCCTGCGTCTACGACGGTCGTTACCCCCTGGTCGATCCCGACGCGGTCCGGGGCTACGCCCATGGCCGGTACGCCTTCATAAATGTGGGTATGCATATCAATGAAGCCTGGCGACACGTAACTTCCCGAAGCATCGAGCGTCTTCTCGGCTTCGACGTCGACCGTGCCCCGTTCGAACACGCCCGCGATTTTTCCTCCGCTTACCGCAACGTCAAATGCACCGGATATTCCTCTGGATGGATCGATTACTGTTCCTCCGTGGATCAACAAATCCGCTTTCATGGTTACGCACTCCTCTCAAAATACCTTAGAATGGCCATTACTTCGCCTTCCGTCGCATGGATGCGATGTTCGGAAAGCAGCATTTTTAATTCCTCCGCAAGCTCGCCTTCCGCCCCTTCGGTTACAGGAGCGGCTCCCGTCTGAATATAAGCCGTATCGAACGCGATGCGGTTCATCATAAAAAGCAGATGAAGCGTCAAGCCTGCGAGTCTCTCCTCATTCAGATACGGGGCAAAACGTGTCCGGATGGCCCGGCTCAGTTCAAAGCCTCTCCAGATTATATCCTGGAACTTCTGCTCCAGGTAGGAAAGTTCGGGTCTCTGCAGGCTCGATGACCGGCCCGCCGAGTTACTTTCCGGGTCTTCGTGCTTCTCCAGGTTTTCAAGCCTTAGCCGGATCGATTTGAAATCGTTCTTGTCCGGAATCGGATTGACGACCACGACAGGTACGGACGCTTCAATCGGGAATATGCTGATGACCAGATCGAAATCGCCGCCGGCCTGCTTGTCGAACTCCATTACGGAACAGAAGGCCGCGACCTGGAGGGTCTTGATTTCATTTTCAATGACCGTCTTTAACAGCTTGGATGTCCCCCGGCCTGTTCCGCATACGACCAGCGCCCGGTACCTCTGTACTTCCTGCCTTCGTTCGAAAGCGGCTTGAAAGTGAAGAACGATATAAGCGATGTCCGAATCCGACAGCAGGATGCCGTAAGGGGAAAATACTTCTCCGCAGGCGGAACTCACGGTTTCGAACATGCTCCGGTAAGATCGCAGTATCTCTTGAAGCAGCGGATTCGGTTCCGCGACTCCGTAGCTGTATTTGTTCAATTTGTCCGCAATATGCGCATGAAGATGCTGCATAAGATCCGGATCTTTGCGGAACCGGACATGAACCGACTCACTGACTCTGTCGATAAGCTTCTTCGTCACGGCAAAAGCGTCGGGCAGCTGCGCCCCGTCTTCATCCCGCTCCTTGAGCAGCGGGGGAATGAGGCCGATCGCCGGCAGGCTGATGTAGCGGATATTCTCCTCGGATAGAGGCAGCTCCAGCTCCGCAAACAGTCCCGTCAGCTTCTGCCGGAACAAATCCGAGATGCTCAGATGGTAGCCCGCAAGCGTCCGCTGATCGAAGGCGACGGCGCGTTCGCCCGGATCGGAAGCGGCTTGTTCCTCCGCCTTCGCCGTGTACTGCCTCTGAATGACGATGCAGAGCCGGATGAACACTCCGATGATCGCGTTGTCCGTCAGCAGCAGTTGAGTCTTCTCCTGGATTTCGCGGACCAGCGAGCCGACTTCCTCGAACACGCGGTCGAGATCGCGCACCGGCTGCAGAAACCATTCCAGCAGCTTGCTGAAGTGAAGGTGCGGCCGGCGCTCCTGCACGACCCCCTGAACGATCTGGAACATGTCGTTCCCGTCCAGCAGGTCCTGAATCACATGCTCCAGGACTGCGCGCCTTCTCATTTCGGAACCGCTTACCCGGATTCCGTGTCGGGTCCGGCTGAGGGTCAGGCCCGATCCCGCCAGCAGTTGATCGGCCAAAGCCAGATCCGCCTGAACGGTATTCCGGCTTACATCGTGTTTGGCGACAAGTTCGCCGATGGTGAGATAGCCGTCCAGCAGCAGCAGGTCGATCAGCATATGCCTCATCCGTCCCTGCTGGTTCAGAAAGACGTGCTCGCCGACCGCATCCAATTTTTCCAGCAAATGAATGCGTTCCGTATCGGTGCAGTCGATCCAGATTCCCCGGCTCGGCTTTGACTGCAGTTCGATCTGTTCCTGCTGAAGCCAGAGCCGGATCGTTTCCAAATCATATTTAACGGTACGTTCGCTGACTTGAAACTCTTCCGCACATTCCTTGATGCGGAGCGGACTGTGGGAATAGACGATTTTTTTGAGCAGTGCACGAGATCGCGTTGTGAGCGTCATGATAGCCCTCCTGCATATTCATCCTGTTAACGTCTATTGTACCACTACCCGCCCGCCGATACGGAAGAAAAACAAGTCTTCCCCAGCGGCCCGGCATCTCGGTTACCGCCATTACATTTCTATGGGCGCGTTCTTCGCTCGCAGGCATTTATAGACTTACCGGTATATCGGGCCGGCCCGCGCAAAAGTTTACAGCCATTCCGCCACGGCCGGAACCCGGCTCAGGATATGACGGCGGATTTCCTCGGCCGTCTCCAGTTCCAGCGCTTCGTCCGCCAGACGGCTCATCTCGCCCCGGTCCAGCTTGTGCATCAGTGCCCGCGCCTGAGCGACGGAGCCGCTTCCCATGCTGAACTCATCCAGCCCCATGCCGAGCAGCAGGGGAATCGCGATTACGCTGCCGGCCATTTCGCCGCACATGCCTACCCAGCGGCCTTTCGCGTGCGCCGCCGTGATCACGTGACCGATCAGCCGGAGCACCCCCGGATTGAACGGTTCGCTCAAATGCGCGATCGTTTCGTTCATCCGGTCCGCCGCCATCATGTACTGCACGAGGTCGTTGGTGCCGATACTGAAGAAGTCGGCTTCGCGCGCCAGCTGATCGGCCGCCATACCCGCTGCCGGCACCTCGATCATGATGCCCACTTCGACGCCGGCTGCATAGCTGACGCCTTCGGCATCCAGCTCCGCTTTCGCTTCGGCGAGGACCGCGTTCGCCTGGCGGAGCTCTTCAATGTTGGAGATCATGGGATACATGATCTTCACATTGCCGTAAGCGCTCGCACGGAGTATCGCGCGCAGCTGCGTGCGGAACAAATCTTTCCGGTCCAGGCAGAGGCGGATGGCGCGGTAACCCAGGAACGGGTTCGCTTCCTTCGGCAGGCTCAGATAAGGAAGTTCCTTATCGCCGCCGATATCCAGCGTACGGATGACGACCGGCCGGCCGGCGAACATTTCGGCCACGATCTTGTAGGCCAGAAACTGCTCTTCCTCCGTCGGCATCGAATCGCGTCCCATATACAGGAACTCCGTCCGGTACAGCCCGATGCCCTCGGCTCCGCCGTCTCTGGCGGCCTGGGCGTCCTGCGGGCTGCCGATGTTCGCGGCAAGCTCGACATGATGCCCGTCCGCGGTTTCCGTCGGGCGGCCGATGTAGGCGCCCAGCCGAGAGCGGCGCTCTTCGTACCGGGCCTGCTTGCCCCGGTACAGCTCCAGAAGCCCGGCATCGGGATTGATGTGGACGGTGCCTTCGCCCCCGTCCACGATCACGTAGTCGCCGGGCTGCACCCGTGCCGCTCCCGCGCCCATGCCGACAACGGCCGGAATCTCCAGGGAGCGGGCCATGATCGCCGAGTGCGAGGTCCGACCGCCCACCGCCGTAACGAAGCCGGCGATGCGGCTGCGGTCGAGCCGCGCCGTGTCCGACGGCGTCAGGTCATGGGCGAAGAGGACGACCGCTTCGCCGTCGCCGCCGATGTCGCCGGCAGATTCCCCGCGCAGCAGACGCTGCAGGCGGCCCGCCACATCGCGGATGTCCGAGGCGCGCTCGCGCATGTAGGGGTCGCTCATGTTCTCGAACAGCTCCACGAGCGCCTTGGCCGCGTCCTCTACGGCCGCTTCGGCGTTCAGCCGCTCCGAACGGATGGCGTCGGCCGCCGCCCCCACGAAGTCGTCGTCTTCAAGCAGCAGCATGTGCGTTTCGAAGATCTCGGCGTGAGCCTCACCCAGTTTGAGAGCGGTTTCTTCTTTGAGGCACTGAAGCTCGTCAAGAGCTTCCTTTGTCTTCTCTTCCAGCCTTGCGGCTTCGGCCGCGGTTTCTTCTTCAGCCAGCGTTCTGCGCTGCGCTTTCTCTGCCTGCGGCTGCCACAAATGCGCCTTTCCCATCGCGTAGCCGGGTGCGGCCGCGATTCCCTTGACGCTTTCCGTTTCTCTCTCCACTATCATCCCGTCACCTATTCAAGTACGGACTCGAGCATGGTTCCCAGCTCGTTTACCGCTTCTTCTTCCTGTTCGCCGGAAGCTTTAACCGTTACTTTATCGCCGTAACGCATTTCCAGGGAAAGCAGACCGACGATGCTTTTCGCATTAACGCTTTTGTCTCCCTTGGCAATCGTAATGTCACATGTAAACGCTTTTGCTTTTTTCATAAGTGCCCCTGCGGGACGCGAGTGAATACCTAACGGATTCTGTACGGAAAACTCTTTCTCCATCTGTGGTATCTCCTTCCGATTTGAAGCTGGTTTCTGCTTAAACTTTTTGTAAAGGAAAGGTTCCTGTAAGCCCAAGATAACGCAACCGCTTCCAACTGAAAAGATCAAACCTTTTGCACCATCCACGGTGCAAAAAGAAAACCGGGTCTGGGAAAATAGTCCCAAACCCGGTCTTCAGTTGCCGCCATGCGGGGAATTACGCCGGAAAATTAGGCGGTTGAGGCAAATGGCCTTCCTCCGCGGAGGGCACCGCTTCTTCTCTTTTTTTACGGCCGTCGGCCATCAGCCTGACTGCTTTCGCCTGTACGACTGGAATCGATAGAAGACTGACAAGCGTGATTCCGATTATGGAAATATACAGCCAGCCCTCCAGTTTATCCAAAGACATAATGAACATCAGCAGCACAATCCGCATCCCGACCAGCATCGTTTCCCGCCAGACGAGAAAGGCCGCTTTTCTGCCCGGAGCGTAGTCTTCAATACATTGAAACTGCTGGGCGTTCCAGATCATCGCAAAGAAAAACATGCCGAACGCCGTAAGCACATTCGAAAGGATCAGCAGCGGTTTAAGGGGAAACATCGCGATCACAAATCCGGCCGAAAGCAGAAGAACGCCGAGCCAGAGGCAGAAATTGTCGTTCCATTTGAATTTCCGGTACAGAACAAGCCCGAGAAAAGCCGATCCCGTATACAGCAAATTCAGCAGCGCGATAAGCAGCTTATCCTGGGTGACCGTGAACGTGAAAACGAGCGTAAACAGGTTTTGAAACTGAAGGAATACGCCTCCGGCCAAAATCGAAAGAATCAGCCAGACGGAATGGCGGTCTCCGAAAACCCGCTTCCACTGAAGCTGCTGCCAGAAACCCGTGGGGGGCGTTTCCGTTCTCGGCAGGGCGATACGGGGCATCGTCGCCGAGAAAACCAGCATGACGATCAGGAAGACAAACATTAGGATAAACGAGCTTTCATACCCGAACCAGCCGATAAACTGGGCCGAAATAATTGGAATAACCATGGACAGTATCGACGCGATGAGGTTGTTGGCCGCGAAAAAGGAAGCGATTTCAGTTCCTTTACCCGAGAAAGAAACGCTCAAATTTTGAGCGACCGTATAAAACCCCCACATGAGACCGACCGGAAATCCGATAAGGGCGATCCATAGAATCCGGTTTTCCAGCGTCAGGAACGTCAGCATACTAAATGCGGCCGCACCCCCGAAGGCGGACAAAGCGAGCAGCAGGCGGATCGTGCGGTGATAAAGCAGCTTCGCCCCGAAAACGAACGAAAATCCCCAGCCGATAAACATCACCATGTTGAACCAGGATATTTCAAAAATGCTGGTGTTGGCCTGCCAGATATACAGGTTCACGAAAATCCCGATGTAAATAAAAATGATGGACGACACAAAATTCATGATGAGCATTTTTCGCATGTTCGTCGACAACGGATTCACCCTTCCGGCTCAAGCATCCAATCGATCGGGAAAATTTTCCGATTCTCAAGCCCTGTTCGCATTATAAGCATAAGTTGTATACGCGTCCATGATTAAATTTGTTAATTTTCGCGATTATTTTTTTATAAAGGGACAACCCCCCAGTCCTCTCTATCTTACGGTTCATAGCATAGAGAGATTTCTAATCGAGAACCTGGAGGAATGAGCCATGACGACTTGGATCACCACACTCGCTTTTATTGCCGCCGCAGCCGTCGTTTTTCTGATTTTCCGTAAAAAAGAACAGCCGAAAGAGCCCCATCAGCCGTTCCAGCTGATCGTAAAATTCAAGCCGGAGACACCGGAAGAGCTTATCTCGAAGCTTCATAAAAAGTACAAATGCAAGGTGCTGGAACAGTGCAGCACGCTCGGTCACCAGGTTTTGTTCACAAAGCAGCCTCTGATCAAAACGATTAAAAAGTATGAAAAACACGACAGTGTGGATTACGCGGAACTGAATTATATTTATCAGGCGTTCGACTCCCCTCCCGCCGCCGGCAAAAAACAGGGGAAAGGCCCCTCCTCTCCGGATGCGGAAACGTTTGCGACCCCCAACGATCCTTATTTCAGCCTCTATCAGTACGGTCCGCAGAAGATTTCGGCGCCTTCGGCTTGGGATTTTGCGCAGAGCAGCAGCTCCATCGTCATCGCTGTCCTGGATACGGGGGTCGAGCTGACTCATCCGGACCTGGCCCCGCATCTGGTTGCCGGGTACGATTATGTGGACAACGATTCAATCCCGAGCGACGGTAACGGACACGGCACCCACGTGGCGGGCATTGCCGCTGCCGTTACGAACAACGGGATCGGCATCGCCGGCGTCGCTCCGCTCGCTTCCATCCAGCCGATCCGGGTCCTTGACAACTCCGGCAACGGAACGGTCAGCAACATTTCCAACGCGATCATCTATGCTTCTTTCTTCGGCGCCCAGGTCATCAATCTCAGCCTAGGCTCCCCATACAGCTCGACTACTCTCCAATACGCGCTCGACTACGCATGGGGCAAGGGCTCCGTCATGGTGGCGTCCGCCGGGAACGACGGAAGCACAACTCCCAACTATCCGGCCGCTTACTCAACCGTCATCTCGGTAGCTTCCACGGATTCGGCCGACAACATTTCCTCCTTCTCCAACCGCGGAAGCTGGGTGCAGGTCGCCGCGCCCGGGACGACAATCCTCTCGACATTCCCCGGCTCAAGCTACGCCTACCTCAGCGGCACGTCCATGTCCGCTCCCCACGTGTCGGGTCTTGCCGCTCTCCTTGCGGGACAGGGCCGTACGAATGCGCAGATCCGCGACGCGATTCTGTTTAACGCCGATCCGATCGCCGGAACGGGCACCTACTGGGTGTACGGCCGGGTAAACGCCGACCGTGCGGTACGGTCGTAAGGCAGAGCGGTTACGTTCGCAAAACGGTTCCGGGACGGCCGGCCATTTTCACCGGATTCCTCCCGGGTCAGGCGCACAGACGGCTTTCTCCTCATCCCTAAATCCTCGACAGATCAGCGCATATGCGGATTGCTCCTCATCCGTAAATCCTCGACAGATCAGGCGCATACGCGGATTGCCCTTCATCCGAACATCACCGCCCTTTATTAAAAGCTCCCTCTCCGGGGGCTTTTTTTTGTAGCAGCATTTTAATTCGGCAGATTTCGGGACGATCATTTGGAGGGCTTCTCCAAATCTTTTGATTTTCTTGGAAATAAACCGCTTTCAGCCCGTTAGGTCCCCTGTACGGCTTCTTTTCCGCCTATATGAGGCTCAATCTGCCTTGCCCGCGTTTTCCATTGCCCTTTACAATAAAGAAATGAGTTTATCCCTGAGGAGGTGGTTGCATGGGCAGTCAGAGGCTGCTTCGGAACTATGTGAAAGCGAACCTGGGGTTGTATTCGGTCGGGGTCGCCTTTATTATCCTGTCTAACGTCGTGCAATCGTTCTTTCCCCGGGTGCTGGGAGAATTTACGGACGATCTTCAGCTGAAAGTCGCCACAGCCCACACGATCGCAAGCTACAGCATGCAGCTTCTCGGCATCGGTGTGGCTTACGGAGTGCTCTTCGGCATCGGCCAATATACGAACGCCAGGCTCGGACGCCGGTTCGAATACGCGACGAGGCAGAAGCTGTTCCGTCATTTCTCCACGCTAAGCGAGTATTACTTCTCCAGGCACGGTGTCGGCAAGCTCCTCAGTTACGTCATGAACGACGTGACGGCCGTAAGAGAGTCTATCTCGAACGGAGTCAACCAGACCACCAACGCCATCTTCTTTATTCTCTCCGCTTTTGTCATGATGTCTTTCAGTTCCATTCCTTTCGGCTTGATAGCTTTGAGTCTTGCGCCTATGGCGCTTATTCCGTTCATCGTGGTGTTCCTGGGGCCGCGTATCCGCTCCCGGTCTCTTGAGGTGCAGGAATCGCTCGCCACAATGACCGAATCGGCCGAAGAACAGTTCGGCGGTATCCGCGTGACCAAAACGTTCGCGGCGGAAGAAATCGCCTATGAGCGGTTCGGCCGGAACGTCGACGCGATCCGGGAAAAACAGCTCCGGCTCGTCCGGATGTCTTCGCTTTTCCAGTCCCTGCTTCCCCTGATGGGCTCCTTCTCGATGATTATCGCCCTTCTGGCAGGCGGTTATATGACGCTGCACGGTCAAATTACGCTCGGCAGCTTCGTGTCCCTTACCTTCTACCTCCGGATGATGATGACGCCTTTGCAGCAGATCGGCAACGTGATCAATATGATGCAGCGTTCGCGAGCGTCGCTGGAACGGCTCAATCATCTGCTGGCCGTAAAACCCGATATCCGGGAGGAAGAAAAAGCGGCGCAGCTGGAAAACGGTGCGGGAGAACTGGAAATCCGCGGACTTTCCTTCTGCTACCCCGGTTCGGACCGCCAAGCTCTGGAAGCCATCGATCTCAAAGTGAAGCCGGGCAGGACGCTCGGAATCATCGGACGCACAGGGAGCGGCAAAACGACGCTCGTCAAGCTGCTCCTGCGCATTTACGATCCGCCCGCGGGCACGATCTATATCGGAGGCCACGATATCCGCCGGGTTACGCTCGACAGCCTGCGCTCGCAGATCGCCTATGTCCCGCAGGACGGCTTCCTGTTCAGCACGACGATCCGGGACAACATCGCCTTCTCCAGGCGGGATGCGGCGGACGACGAAATGCAGCAGGCCGCCCGCGAGGCGCAGATATACAGCAGCATCACGGAGCTGCCGCGCGGCTTCGAAACGAAGCTCGGCGAACGCGGCATCACCTTGTCCGGCGGGCAGCGCCAGAGAGCGAGCCTCGCACGCGGCTTCATGAAGCAGGCGCCCATCCTCATTCTCGATGACAGCGTAAGCGCCGTGGACGCCGTGACGGAAACGAACATCGTCCGCCAGATCCGCGCCGCCCACCGCGACAAAACAACGCTGATCATCGCGCACCGGATCAGTGCGGTCAAACATGCGGACGAAATCGTCGTCCTTGACGAAGGGCGGATCGTCCAGCGGGGGACGCATAAGGAGCTGCTCGCCCGTCCGGGCTTGTATGCTTCCCTGTATCAGATTCAGGAGGAGGGAACCCGGCATGCCTGATCCGAAATCTCCAGACAGTAACGCTCCAAGGGAGTCGGCTTTCACCGGTCCAGCCGGGCAGAAATCTGCCGGTCCCGGACAACCGGCGGATACCGCCAAGAGTCCCGGGACCTCCGCTCCGAAAGAGGGCCCGCGGCCTGGAAGACTCGCCGCATTCAAAGCGACGCTGACGTATGCCAAGCCGCACAAGCTGACGTTCATCGGCATTTTCTTCTGCTCGCTGATCGCTATCATCGCCGAGCTGCTGCAGCCGTATCTCGTCAAGATCGCCATCGACGACCACCTCTTCGGCGGGAGCGGAGCCATGCGGCCGCTTGTGATCATCGGGCTGTTTTACCTGGGGTTGTCCGTCGTCAACTTTGCGTTTACCTATGTCCAGAACAACCTGCTCCAGTATGCCGGACAAAGCATCGTAGCCAGCATCCGCAAAAATCTGTTCGCCCATATCTCCAAGCTGTCGATGTCTTTCTTCGACCGGTATCCGATCGGCAGCCTGGTCACGCTCGAATCGAGCGATACCGAGACGATCAGCCAATTTTTCACCCAAGTGTTCCTCAGTCTCGTCCGGGACGGGATGACCTTGGTGCTTATCATCTTTTTCATGTTTCAACTCGATGCCACGCTCGCCTTATACAGCCTGCTTCTTCTGCCGGTCATCGCGCTGATCGCCGTCCTTTTCCGCTCTATGCTGAGAAAAGCTTACCAGGAAACGCGGGCGCAGCTGTCCCGCCTCATCGCTTATCTCGCTGAAAATCTCGCCGGAATGAGCCTGATTCAGACATACAACCAGCAGGATGAGCAGTTCGAACGGTTCAGCGGCCGCAACGGCCAGTACTTGAAAGCCAACTTGAAAGAAATCCGCACGAACGTGCTGTTCAACCGGTCCTTCGATATTTTCGGCAACATATCCGTCGCACTTCTCGTCTGGCTCGGCGGACTCGCTTTTCTCGGCGGCAGTATCGAATTCGGCGTGCTCTACGCCTTTATTACATATATCCGCCAGTTTTTTCAGCCGATCAACCAGATTACCCAGCAATGGAACACCCTGCAATCGACCTCCGTTTCGATGGAACGGCTGTGGAACATTTTATCCACGGAACCCGATGTAAAAGAACCTGCCAACGATGAAAAAGCCGAAATCGACTGGCAAAAAACAGCCGGAAAAATCGACTACAATCACGTGGATTTTTCTTATGTGGAGGGAAGCAGAGTCCTCCGGGATCTGGATCTGCACATCAAGCCGGGAGAAATGATCGGAATCGTCGGAACGACAGGAGCCGGCAAAAGCTCGCTCATTTCCCTGCTTACCCGCTTCTATGACGTGAATGCCGGAAGCGTCACGATTGACGGTACCGATATCCGGCGTATTCCGCAGGACACGCTTCACCGGATGATCGGTCTTGTCCAGCAGGAGCCGTACCTGTACTCCGGTACGATCCTCGACAACGTGCGGCTGTTTCGGCAGGAAATCAGCCGCGAAGAAGTGACCGCCGCCTGCAGGGCGGTCGGCGCCCATCCGCTCATTACCCGGCTCAAGGACGGGTATGATACGAAGCTTTCGGAGCGCGGCAGCGGCCTGTCGGCCGGCGAGAGACAGCTTCTGTCGTTCGCGCGCATTCTCGTATTCAAACCGAGAATTCTTATACTCGACGAAGCTACGGCCAACCTGGACTCCCATACGGAGCAGCTCGTGCAAAAGGCGCTCGCCGTCGTTTCCGAAGGCAGGACGTCCCTGATCATCGCCCACCGGCTATCCACGATTATGCACGCCGACCGGATCATCGTCATGAAACACGGCGAAATCGTGGAAGAAGGCAGCCACCGGCAGCTGCTTGCCAAGAAAGGCTCCTACGAGGAGCTGTACCGCCACTCGCAGGGCATGCAGGCGATCGGGTCCTGAGCATCCTGCACGGTTGCACTAAAAAGACCCGCAGTCCGCGTTCGTAACCGAACGTGAGACTGCGGGTCTTTCTTTGGGCACCGTATGAGGTTTCGGCGCGGTGTCTGGCTTCCGGCTTCGCATGAAGGCGGTAATCTCGCATGCTTCCGAAGGGCGGCTCTCTTAGAGTGAGAGCGCGAAGCCGGGTCCGCTTCCGAAGAGCCCTGCTGCGCCAGGACCCGGCATGCGCTATGGCGCCCCTTCACGGCGGTGAACCGCTCCGCGCTGAAGCGTACCCCTCTTACCGCGGCAAAGACAGAGGCCCGGCACGCCAAAGCGCTTACGCCTCCGCCGATTCCGCGGGCGGAGGCAGCAGCTCGCGCTCCGCGCGGTCGGCCAGCTGCTTCAGCGTAACGTCGTCCATCGGGGGATTGTGCAGCCCGAACCGCACATCCCGGTAAAGCCGCTGAAGCGGGTGAGTCATCGCCAAGCTGTGCGCGCCCGCGATCCGCATCGATTTGTCGACGACGGTAAGCGCCGTGCGCACGGCGAACGTCTTGACGGCGCTCAAATCCGCGGCGAATGCCCCCGGATTTGCGGGGGCCGTCTCCCAGCGCTGCGCCACCGCGTAGAGGAAATGCCTCGCCGCGGATAGCTCCAGCTCGATCTCCCCGATCAGCTGCCGGATATGCGGCAGCTCCAGAATCGGGTGAGGAAGCGAGTTCGGGCGGTAATCCGCCGCGAAGGAAATCGCTTCCCGCCTCGCCTCAAGAGCGATGCCGAGATAGCAGGCGGGAATGTGCAGCAGATACGGATGAGCCGCCGGCCCGGGTCTGCTCGGTTCGCTGCGGGTGTGCTTCACTCTCGCCTCCGGCGGAACCAGCACATCCTCCAGCACCAGGTCGTGACTGGCCGTTCCGCGCATGCCGACCATATTCCAGGTCGGCTCGATGCGGACGCCTTCCGTCGCGACGGGAAAAACAAACTCGCCGTGACTTCCGTCCGGCTCCACGGAAGCCGTCACAATGACGAGGTCAAGAGCGGGAGCCAGCGTCGTAAACGTCTTGCGCCCGTTTAGAAGATAGCCGCCCTTTACTTCTTCAGCCGTTGTAGCCGGACGGCCTCCGCGCGACGGGCTTCCCGTCCCTTTTTCCGTAGCCGCGCGGTTAATCAGGAGGCTTCGGGAAGCGATGTCTCTGCACAGCGCCTCGTATTTGTCGTGCCAGGCGGGCTGTTTCGCCAGCTCCAGAACGATGCCCAGATGCCAGCCGATCCCGAGTGCGGTCGCCGCATCTCCCTGCGCGAGCCTTTCCTGCAGCAGGACGAACTCGTACAGGGAGGCTCCGGCACCTCCGTACCCGGCCGGAACGGTTAACGAAGGATATCCGGCTTCTTTTAACGCGTCGATAGCCTTGTAAGAGAAGCCGTTCTCCTCATCCGCCTTTGCCGCTTCTTCACGTAAACTGTCGGCCAGGCGGCCGATCTCATCGAGACGCGCCTGCTCTTCCGCCGTCCGGGCGAAGCTGAATGGAGACGGATTCATCGGCTCTCCCTCCCGCCCGGCCGCATAATCCGCTCCAGTACCCGCTTCTCCAGACGTGCGGCCCCCGGGTCCGCCTGATCCCTCGGCCGCGGAGACGGATTATCGGCATCGAGCGCGATTTTTCCGTCTTCGATGAGAAGAATCCGGTCGGCCAGGCGGACCGCTTCGCTAACGTCGTGCGTGACGAGCACGGTCGTGAAGCCATGCCGCTGCCAGAGCGTGCCGATCAACTGCTGCATCTCCAGCCGGGTCAGCGCATCCAGGGCGCTCAGCGGCTCATCCAGCAGCAGGAGCTTCGGCTGGCGGACAAGCGCCCTCGCCAGGGAGACCCGCTGCTTCTGGCCTCCGGACAGGACACCCGGCCACTCTCCGGCACGGTCCGTCAGGCCCACCTGTCCGAGTACGTGCAGGGCACGCGGGCGCCAGTTCCCGGATAAACCGATGCCGACGTTGTCCAGCACGGTTTTCCAGGGAAGCAGCCGGGCCTCCTGGAACATGACCGTGATATCGCGGCCGGCGCCGGACACGGGCCTGCCGCCGATCTCGATCGTGCCCGCGGAAGGTTTCTCAAGCCCCGCCAGCAGTCTCAGCAGCGTGCTTTTTCCGCTTCCGCTTCTGCCTGCGACGGCAATAAACTGGCCCGGGGAGATCGTCAGGTCCAGTTCATGAAGCACGGTTTTGCCTCCGAACGATTTATGAATGCCATGCAGCCGGACAGACGCCCCAAGCAAGCCTTCCCCTCTCTGCCCGGCGTCATCGCCGGCATCCGTCTTTCGCCTATCATCTGCCAAGGTTTCCGGATCTTGAACATCCTCGGCCAACTGACTCCAACCGCTCACTTGCGCACCCCCGTTTACGTTGTTTGTTCTAAGCTTTCCGGTAGCTTACATTCCACTTGAGCACGGAATGCTCCAGCCATTTGGCGATCACATCCGCCAGCTTGCCCAGCAGCGCATACAGCAGAATACTCAAGATAATGATATCCGCCTGCATGAATTCACGGGCATTTAAAGCCAAATACCCGATTCCTTTATCCGTGGCAATCGTTTCGGCTACGATCAGCGTCAGCCACATAATTCCGAGTCCGTAACGGATTCCGACAAAAACGGAAGGAAGAGCGCCCGGCAAAATAACATGGCGGAACAGCTGCCAGGAAGTGAGCCCGTAGACGCGGCCCATTTCCAAATATCCCGGGTCGACCGACCGTATGCCGTGAAACGTATTTACGTAGACCGGGAAAAGCACGCCCAGAGAGACCAGAAATACCTTCGCTCCTTCGTCGATTCCCATCCATAATATCACAAGGGGTACCAGCGCAAGGTGCGGAATGTTCCGGATCATTTGAATGGATGTATCGAAAATCCGGTAGGACGTGAGAAACAATCCGTTCGCCGCCCCGAGCAGCAGCCCGATTCCCCCGCAGATGAGGAAGCCCGCTGCCGCCCGGCCGAGGCTGACACTCAAATGATACGTCAGTTGGCCGGAGGTAAGCAGCTTCCACCCCGACTTCGCCACCTCAAGAGGCGGCGGGAACAGCCGCTGGGAAACGGGCCCGTAGACAGCCGCCAAGTGCCAGCCCCCCAGAAGAAGAACCGGCAGCAGCCAGGGCAGCACAACCGCAGCCCATGTAACTCTTCTCCTCGTATCCCCTTGTCGTATACTTACCGGCATCTTGTCATCTCCCTCCCGTTAAAATTTGCGCTCACTTCCCGATCGCCCACGCCTCTTGGACCGGCATCAGCGGAGCGACATCGATTCTCTCGCCGATGAGTCCGATCCGTTGAAACGTGTCGGCCAGTTTTTGCTGCGGTCCGATGATTTCCGGAGTCAGGTTTTCCACGCCATATGTCCGGCGGTTTACCGCCCGTTCGATTGCCTTCCGGTCAATGCCGAGCGCTTCCGTCAACTGCTTGACAACCTCCGGCTTGTTCGTATTGGCCCATTTGTCGGAGACGTCGATTTCTTCCAGAATGGTTTTGATCAGTCCCGCATTACTTTTCGCGAACGTCTCATTGGCGTAATAAAAAGTCCGGTTCGGCGAAAATCCCGTTCCGTCGGTCAGCGTAACCGGCGACAGATCGTTCTCGACCGAAGCGAAAAAAGGGTCCCAGGAGCCCAGCGCGTCCACCTGCTTCGTTTCAAACAAGGCTCTCCCTTCGGATGCGTCTTTGACGAACACGAATTTGACATCTTCCAGTTTGAGACCGGCTTTTTCTATGGCCAGAACAGCAAGATAATGATGATTCCCGCCTTTCGCCACGGCGATCTTCTTGCCCTTCAAGTCCGCGGCGGTTTTTACCGGAGAACCCGCATGAACCACGATTCCCATACCTTCCGGATTGGGAAGATCACAGCCCACGTACACAAACGGTTTGCCTCCGGCCTGCGCGAATACGCCGGAACCGTCCGCCGCATGCCCGAAATCGATGCTTTCCGCCGTTAACGCTTCCAGCAGAAAATTACCGCCCGCGAAAACTTTCCATTCCACGGTTATGTTCTTCTCTTTCAGCCGTTTCTCCAGATTGCCGTGCTCTTTCAAAATATTAAGCGTGTTCCCTTTTTGATACCCGATGCGCAGCACCTTGGTTTCTCCCGATACGGCGGATTTCGCTTCTTTCGGCGCCGCCGCGCCGGTTTCCACGGCCTTGCCCGAAGAGCATGCGGACAGCACGGCCGCGGCCGCCAGCATGAAGACCGCCAGCCGTACCTTGGTACGTGCGGAACGCGTCAGCCGCCGGGTTATTGTTGTCATTTTTGGTTCTCCCCTTTGCTGTTGTTCTCCCGCTTCCACTCTTCAAAAAAAGAAGACGCACTTTCCCCCGAAAGGAAAAAAGCGCGTCTCCGTTCGAACGGTAGACCGGCAATTAGTTTTTCTATAATTCCGATTGGATTAGTTAGTTATCGGATTTTCAAGTAGCTTAGCACACGCATTTTTGAAGTGTCAATGTCTTTTTAATAACGTTATTGGAAAGGTAATTTCTCAATCTTAAGAATGATTTACAGCGTAACAGTGTTATGTTACAATCCTTTTCAAGAGGTGTTGAGATGACACAGGAATTGATTTCGAAAAAAGATCTGCTTGAATTGACCGGCATATCCTACGGCCAGCTTTACCGCTGGAAACGCAAAAATCTTATACCCGAAGCGTGGTTTATCCGTAAATCAACCTTCACGGGTCAGGAAACGTTTTTTCCCAAGAAGGATATTCTCATCCGCATCGACAACATTTTGCATCAGAAAGACGATCTGTCGCTGGATGAGCTGGCCGATCGCTTTTCTCCCCATCCATCCGACCTGAGCATGACAAAAGAAGAGCTTATCCTTCATAACATTGTTTCGAAGGTGGCCCTGGATTATTTCGTCCGCTTCTGCGGAGACGCCGAGATTTGGACGTTCGAGCGCATTTTTGCCGTTTATCTGTTTCATACGCTGCTTGAAACCGGGGAAATCGGCCTGGAGGAAGGAAGCGGCCTCATCCAGCTTATGATGGACGAATATCCCAACATGAACGGCAGCGACGGGGAACTTCTTTTTATCCGCAAAATGGGGGTGTCCACCTGTCTCCTGAAGCAGGGCATGGGGGAGATTTATCTGGAAAAGGGTGTGAAAGTGGCGGCGCGCCTCCAGCTTTCCGCATCCGTCGAAGCATTAAAAACAAAAATTTGGCGGGAGGCCTGACCATGGAAGCACAACCTATTGTAACGAATGATTTGTCGATCGCGGGATCGGGTTCGGCAGACGGCGGACGCTACCGGAACGCGAGAATTAACGGGAACGGACGAATAGACGGGGATCTGGAGTGCAGAAGCTTTAAATCCGCCGGTCACAGCCATGTATACGGCAACTTGGCCGCCCTTGAAGTTATCGTACGCGGAAGCGGGTCCGTATCCGGAAACGTCCGTACCGAACTGCTTAGTGTGAGCGGAAACGGGGAAATCCGCGGCGATGTGGCCGCAGGTCATGTCAAAGTGAACGGATCGACCGGCATCGGCGGATCCTTGACCACGGACGCGGCGGTTATTCGCGGTTCCGTACAGATCGGCGGAGACTGCGAAGCGGAAAAGTTCGAAGCCTACGGGAATTTTGAAGTCGGCGGTCTGCTGAATGCCGGGCTTATCGACATTCGACTGTTCGGACCGTGCCGGGCCAGGGAAATCGGCGGAGAGTCGATCCAGGTGAGAAAAAACGGATTCCTGAACTCGCTCGCCTCTCTTTTCGGTTCCAAATTGACCTCACTCGAAGCCGGAATCATCGAAGGGGACATTATCTACTTGGAGCATACATCCGCCTCCGTCGTACGCGGGAGAGACGTAAAGATCGGCCCCGGCTGCGAAATCGGACGGGTGGAATACTCGAACACGCTCTACGTGGACAGCCATTCGGCCGTAGCCGAACGGCAGCAGCTGTAAACTACGCAAGATCGATCAAGTTTCTTTCCGGCTCTCCATGTTAAGCTAATAGCGGAAAGGCAGGTGATACCGGTTATGGTGCAGGCAGCCGTACATTCGGAAACGGTCAACCGGACCCTTTCGTATATTGAGGCTCATCTCAAAGAGGAACTGACTCTGGAAATCCTCGCCGGGCGGGCGGCGTTTTCCATGTATCATTTTCACCGGATCTTTCAGGCTCAAGTAGGCATGCCTCCCGCCGACTATATCCGCAGGCGCAGACTGTCCAGTGCGGCCTGCAGCCTGCTCGGAACCGAGCGGAGGATCCTTGATATCGCGCTGGAATACCGCTTCGATTCCCAGGAATCGTTTACCCGCTCTTTCAAGCGGATGTTCCTCATGACACCGGGCCAGTACCGTTCCTACTACCGCAAGCTTACGATGCAGAAGGAGAGTGAAGCCGAAATGGCCGAACAGACGGAAGGATTGAACGCTTTCCAAGGAGAACCCCGGGGCTGGATGCTTACCGGCACCCATTCGGGTGAGTACGAGATGGGCATAGACCGGCTGGAGGTCCACCACGGCAAATCGTCGGGTTATCTGCGTTCGCTTACGGAAAGGACTCTCGGCTTCGGAACCATGATGCAGATGTTCAAAGCGGACGCTTACACGGGCACCCGGCTCCGGCTGAGCGGATTCGTCAAAACCGAGCAGGTCAGAGACTGGTGCGGCCTGTGGCTGCGTATAGACGGCCAAGATCACGACGTGCTCGGGTTTGATAACATGAGCGGCAGACCCATCCGCGGAACGACGGACTGGAGCCGGTACAGCGTGGTGCTGGATGTGCCCAAAGAGAGCGTAGCCATCGCGTTCGGCGTCCTGCTGAACGGTAGCGGCCGGGTCTGGATCGACAGCATCCAGTTCGATACCGTCAGTCTCCAGGTGCCTGTGACGAATCTCGAAGAAATTGACGCGCTCCCCGACGCTCCGGTTAACCTGAACTTCGAAGAGGAACCCGGCCTGTAGAGCGTGGATGGTTACGACAAAAAGACGATTCCCCGAAGGGAATCGTCTTTTTTATAAGCGTCTGCCGGGCGGACCCGGTAAGGGACACCGCTGTCGGCAAACGGGCATCGGCGGTCCGGAATCGGCTAGGTGTTCTCCGCCTGCTGCTGATGCTCTTCATGAATTTTATAGAGCGCCTGAACTAGCGGATCGGCAGGATCGCGGTTCAGCAAGTGAAGCGTCATCAGAAACTGGAGCGGAAGCGCGAACGTGTTGTTTCCTTCTTTAATGGACGGGAAGCCCACTTCGAGAACGGGACCCGCTTCCGGGTGCATCTCCAGATCGACGTAAATCTGTTCTTCCGGAAATTCGCTTCTTACGCTCTGCGCGCAGTGAGGCACGATATAATTGTCCAGCAGCTCTTTCGCTTCTTCTTCGCTCTGAGGAGCGGCCGGAAGCGGACGATTGTCGGAGCTGCGGATCAAGTCCACGAAGAAGGAAGACATCCATAGACCCGGATTCTCCTTGTTCTGGAACGTATGAACGAGTTCATTGAGGAAAAATCCGCAGGAATAGCTGTTATCGTTTTGACGGACGGTGTAGGCGAACAAAGGACCGAAGACGGGATGCTGGCCCACCTGTCCTTCCACTTCGTAGTCGGAAAACTGCTCTTTCAATACCTGCTCGGCATGCTTGAACCAGGCAAAAATAATTTCATTCTGCTGCTGCTGCTCCTGCTGTTCTTTGGCTGCCTGCTCTTCGGGAGACAGCTGCTCTTCTTCGGTCGCTTGAGCTTCGATAGGCTGATCGCCGGATTCGTTAGGTGTGGTCATATATACTCCTCCTTGCCTCCCATCTTATCATGTTCTGGAGATGATGGGAAAGCGCCGTCTTCTTTTCCCGCTCGGTTATAAAGCGGCCTTTATTTCACGTAAAGCCTTCCGGTCTCTTCCCAGATTTCTCCGGGTTCCAGCCCGAACAGGCCGATCTCTTCCGCCGGCAGCGTGCTGTTCGGCGCGTTTACAAGGTTCACCTGCGGCTCCGGGCAGAAAAACCCTTCTTCCCCGAAGTGGTTCCAGATCATCCACTGCTTGAAGGATGTGCCCGCATCGTAAACGAGGGTAACGTTGTTCTTGGTATCGGTAAGCTCCATGCGGTTGCGCCCGTCCTGGGCGGACACCGTATAATGGTTGTCCAGCGGCTCGTAGAAGGGATAGATGCCTTCGTCCCGGAGCTGCTCCTCTTCCCGCGTCAAGGCTTGCTGCCTGCCCGTAGGAAGCATGCGGTCGTTCATCTCCCAGCGCTTGCCGATCGTCAGCTTCACACGGTAATCCTTCGCCGAAGCATCCGGGGCGAAAGGAGCGTTCACCGACGTATGAAAAGCGAGCAGGCAGGGCATCCGCTCTCCGCCTTCGTTGCGGATAAACAGATGCTGGGCCAGACCGTCCGCGCTGAGCGAATAACGCAGGCGGATCGTGAAGCGGAACGGCAGAAACTTGTACACTTCATGAGCTTCATCCACCCGGACGGATACGCTTACGAAGCTTTCGCTCTCCGTCGTCCCGTATTCGTCAACCTGCCAGGGTATTTTATGTAGAAATCCGTGCAAATGATTGCCCGTCGCTTCTTCGTTAATCGGAAACCGGAGCACTTTGCCGTTCCACGGGAACTTGCCGTCTTCGTAACGGTTCGGCGGAAAAAGCACGGGTATTCCGTGAATTCCCGGATTCGCCTTAAAGGATTCCAGCTCTTCTTCAGCCGGTTCGTGCAGAAACCGGTAGCCCTTGTCCGTATCCCGGAAAGCGATAAGGTTGCCTCCGTATTCCGGGAGCATGACGGCTTCATAACCGCCCCATTCCAGCCGGACGGCTTTCATTCCCTGATAATCACTCTCATACGCACGGTTGTGTGTCATGCTTCTCTCTCCCCTCGTCAGTTACAGTGCGGCCTTTTACCCCGTTATTATAGCATGAAAACTCTTTCATTCCGCTTCCTTAAAATCGAGGATAAGCTCGATAACCTCCGAACGGCTGGCGATCCGTATAGGCGGCCCCCACGTGCCGAAACCGGACGATACGACGACATGCATCTTTTCTTTCAGCATGTAGCCCCAATCCAGCTCGAATAACCTTCCCGTAATCCAGTGATTCGGCGCGAACTGCCCGCGATGCGTGTGGCCGCACAAAAGCACGTCCGCTCCGGCGGCTGCGGCCTTGGCAAAATGATAGGGCTGGTGGTCCATAAGAAGGATCGGCTTCGATGGATCCAGCCCGGCCAGCAGCTCGTCCACCTTCATGCGGCCGGCGGTATCGAACGACTCCGCCGTCTTGTCTTTGCGTCCCGCGATATAGAAGGCATCCTCCACGGATACCGTCTCGTCCCGCAGCACGCTAATCCCGATACGCTCCATTTGGGAGATATGCTCTTCGATATGGCCGCCGTAATATTCGTGGTTTCCCAGCACCGCATATACGCCGTATTTCGCCCGAAGCTGCTTCATGACCTCCGACATCCCGTTGCGGATATACGGCTCGATGCTGTCATCGATAAGATCGCCGGGCAGCAGAATAAGATCGGGCTTTATCGCGTCGACCGTCTTAACCAGCCGGGCCAAGTGCCGTTTTCCTACAATATTACCCATGTGAATGTCGGATGCAACGGCTACCCGGAGCTGACGCAGCTGACCGGCTTGCTTGCCGATCTCCACCCGGTACGTCCGGACGATGGGCGTCCAGGCATTCCAGTATCCTTTGATAAGCAGGAGAATCAGAATCACGAGCACGATACTTCCCGTACCTCCGAAATAAACGGCAGGCGGAAATCCCGCAAGTTTCAAGAGCCAGGCGGCCAGATCACCCAGCGGAAGAAGAATTACGGCAAATTCCAGAACAGCGAAGTAATAAGATCCGATAACTTTCAGCAGCCTGCCGGGAGGTCCCGGGACTGCGGGAGAACGGCCCAGCATGTAAGAGAGAGCCAGTACGGCCAGCAAAGTCCAGTACAGACCGCCCAGAATGGAAATTCCCCAGAATTCAAGAAATCTCGCTCCATGCCAACCGATGTAAATATTAAGCCCCCCGTAAACCAGCAGGGCCAAAACAAGCAGAACAAGACGCGATTTCACCGGCGCTCCGACTCCTTTATTTAACAAGTAAACAGATGAGATGTCCGCATTATACCACGGGGAGACGGCACCGAACCAATCCCCGTCTCATCCGCTGCATCTACCGGTTAAAAAGCAGGTTTACCGCCGGATAATCTTTAAACATACGTCTGCCCGGAGAGCCGGCACTTTCACGCCATAAAAATACACTCCCTGGATATCACCGGCTGAAACCGAAATTCCGGCGAGTTCCAAAGAGTGTATTCCGTCAAAACGCGGGCCCCGCGTTCCGCATAGCGAACAGCCGGCGGGCGTATCCCCGCCCTCTCGCTGAGCAATCCGAGCCAAGGGAGCACCGGATGGTGCCCGTCAGACCGCTTCCTTAACGGTCCAGCGATTCCGCCAGCCGCGGCAGCAGCTTGCCGTCCGGATCACCGTTCAGCTCCCAGAACATGGCTCCGCCGAGGCCTTTTTCCTTGATGAATTCGGCCCGGTAGCCGATCGATTCCTCATCCTCATAGGAGACGAACTGGCCGGTTTGCTTGTTGTACAGGTAAGGAACCTTGGCGCGGTCGTTCCAATAACGCTGGAAGCCCTCCGGCTTTTCGGTCCAATCCACGACATCTCCGCCTTTGCACGCCTGGTATAGCCCGTTGTTTACGGCTTCGCAGCCGCCCCAGGAACGGCCGTAGAACGGAATGCCCAGCACGAGCTTTTTGGCCGGCACGCCCGCGTTCAGATGACCGTTCACCGCCGCCTCCACGTAGAACCGGTGAGCGTTCGGGTCCGGATCGGCCGGATCGTAGTACAGGGCGGCGTTATTGTTGCTCGTCGGCTCCCAGTCTCCATGCAGATCGTATGTCATGATGTTGACGAAATCGATGGATTCCGACACTTTATCGAGCTCCGTATCCCTCACGTAGTTCGGATTCGCCCCCGATGCGATCGTGAGCAAATAATGACGGCCGTCTTCGCGCCCGGCGGCTTCCAGCTTCTCCCGGATCATTTGCAGCAAGAGAGTAAAGTTCGTGCGGTCCTCCGGACGGCGCACGTTCGTTTCCAGGCCTCCCGTCACCGGGTACTCCCAGTCGAGATCGACTCCGTCGAAACCGTTCTCCCGGATAAAGCGCACGGCACTGTCGGCAAACTTGATACGCGAAGCCTCCGTAAGGGCCGTGTCCGAGAACCGGCCGGACCATGTCCATCCGCCTACGCTCACCAGTGTCTGCAGGTGCGGATTCGCCTGCTTTAATTTGGCAAGCTCTTTGAAATCGCTTACGAATTTGGCGCAGTCGTCTCCTTTGCACGCGCCGGGATAAGCCTCTTCCTGTTCTTTAGGCGAACTCAGCGCCACCTCGCCGTCCACAATGTTGGCAAACGCATAGTTGATATGCGTAAGCTTGGACGCGTCGATCTCGGAAGCCTTCAATTTTCCCCAGGAGGTGAAGTAGCCGACGACTTTGTACGCGGGGCTGACGATCGCCATCCGTCTGGCCTGATCCCATTCAACCAGGCTGCGTGCCGCTTCCGATACGAAACGGAGAGGAACATAGACCGCATCACCGTGCTTCGCCGGAGCGGTTTCAAGCTTAACGAGCTGATTGTTCACGCGCGCCTCTCTGGAGTCCAGCTTCAGCTCGATATAAACACCTGTCTTGGACAGCGTAAAAGTTCCGTCTTCTTTCAGTCCGCTTAGCTTCAGTTGAAGCTGCTTGGCCAGCCCTTCGGCGGGAACGGTCAAAGTATCCCCCTCCAAAACAGGCTTCTGCTGCTGCACGGCGACACGGCTTCCGTAAGCGATGCTGATATCCCCGGCCGGCGACGCTCCCATGGCGGGAAGAGCTCCCAGCGCGAGCCCCAGCGTTAATGCGGTCACTAAAGAGGGTTTCCATTTTTTCAAGAACATGACCTCCTTTACATGATGGCGGAAGATTCGCAAACGTTCCCTGAGGCGGAAAAGCGTAAGGAAGAAACTATGCGGGGAAGTTGGAAAAGAAGACTTGCTGCGGAGGGGAAAATCGTCTCGCCCGCCTTTCAGGAAAACGCTTCCAAATCTTTCTATGGCAATAAGATAGCACAGGAAACTTCCATCTGTACAAGGAATTTTTATTGCGGTTTTTCACGCTTATGGAGAATAATTTTACCAGTTGGAATTCAGACTCCGGATCTTTGATAGCCGGCTGTTTTTCAAATGCTTTTTTCCGCTATAAAAAAACATGCAGCTCCGGCGGTTACCGCCTTTGCTGCATGCCTATGCTTTGTATCCCGCCCGCCGTTTAGCCGCGCTAGACGCGGAAAAGTCCGTATCCGTCCAGGGGCACCACCGGGTCCGTGTCGATAACCAGCCCTTCGCCACGGCCGTTCCAGGCAATGTCGGCCAGCCAGCGCGTGAAAGGAGCCACGTTCATCGTCTCCATTTCTTCCCGGCTGTAAAACCCCGCGGCGTCTACCTCGCAATTGTCCGGTACGGGTTCGCCGCTTACGTAGTCCATCGCGAAGGCGATATAAATGTTATGAATGCTTTTCGGCATATCACGAAGCGCCACCACTCTTTTGACGGACGCCTCGATGCCCGTCTCCTCCAGCACTTCCCGCGCAATCGTCTCGTGTATAAGCTCAAGCTGTTCGATAAAGCCGCCCGGGTTGGTCCATCTTCCCCTGCCCGGCTCCTGCGCTCTGCGGACGAGCAACAGCTTATCTTCGCGCATCACGAGAGCCCCTACGCCCGCGCTGTAGCTGCCCCAGTGGACAAAGCTGCAGGCCGGACAGGCCCGGCGGAGCGTTCCGTCCATATCCCGCGTTTCCAGCGGGGTTCCGCACGCCATACAATAATTCGCTTCCATCGAAGTCACCTGTTTCGTTTGGGATTGGACTGCATACGCTCATGCAAGGGCCATTATACTCCTTTCGCGGCTCACGTGAAAGAGCGGCCCGGCCGTAAAGCGGGGGCGGAGAACGACCGGCCGCCTGACCCCCGCGGCGGATTTCTTTTTTCGGGCGGAGAGATGGTATAATGGAAAGGTCAGGAATCTAACCGACATTAAAGAACTTTTTAAATAAAGGAGCTGGGAAACCATGAGTTTGGAAAACAAATCATCCGAGCTGGCGACATTTGCGGGCGGCTGCTTCTGGTGCATGGTCAAGCCGTTCGACGAACAGCCGGGAATTCTCAAGGTCGAATCCGGCTACACGGGCGGTCACCTGGAGAACCCAACGTACGAACAGGTCTGCTCCGACACGACCGGTCATTACGAAGCGGTCCAGATCACGTTTGACCCTGCCGTGTTCTCTTACGAGCGCCTGCTTCAGGTATTCTGGCAGCAGATCGACCCGACGGACGCGGGCGGCCAATTTAACGACCGCGGACAGTCGTATCAAACGGCTATTTTTTATCACAGCGAGGAGCAGAAGGCGGCGGCGGAGAAATCCAAGCTGGAGCTGGCCCGCAGCGGACGGTTCGATAAGCCGATCGCCACGGAAATTTTACCGGCCAAGCCGTTTTACCCGGCGGAAGAGTATCATCAGGCTTACTATAAAAAAAATCCCCTGCGCTATAAAGCGTACTCGGTCGGATCAGGGAGGGCGGCATTTTTGAAAAACACATGGAAAGACCACGCGAAAGATCAGGATCTCAAAAAACGCCTCACGCCCATGCAGTATGAAGTGACGCAGAACAGCGGCACCGAGCCGCCGTTCCGCAATGAATTCTGGGATCACAAAGAAGAAGGACTGTACGTCGATATCGTATCCGGCGAGCCGCTGTTCAGCTCCCTGGACAAGTTCGACTCCTCCTGCGGATGGCCTTCCTTTACGCAGCCGCTCCAGGGCGAGCAGGTAACGGAACACGTGGATCTGACCCACAATATGGTCCGTACGGAAGTCCGCAGCAAAGAAGCGGATTCTCATCTGGGGCATGTTTTCGAAGACGGTCCGGGTCCGAACGGGCTCCGCTACTGCATCAATTCGGCCGCTTTGCGCTTCGTTCCGAAAAACAAACTGGAAGAAGAAGGCTACGGCGATTACCTGAAACTGTTTTCGAAATAAGAAGCGGGCCGGGTTCCTCTTGTGGAGCCGGGCCGGCCTTTATTCAAGCCGCGGGGGCATCCCCGCTTTTTTTATTGAAAGAATTTCTTAACCTTTTTGTAAAAAGATCCTGACCAACAAATGATACAATGGAACCATTATGACTGCCGGCCCGCCGCAAACGGGCCAAACAAAGGATGAAAACGGACATGGACAAGCATATTCTGATCGTCGACGACGACGATAAAATCGCTCAACTGATCGAAATTTATTTACAAAACGAAGGCTATACCGTCTACAAAGCCGACAACGGCCTGACGGCTCTGGAAATTATGGCGGAACAGACGGTTCACCTCGTCATCCTCGATATTATGATGCCGGGCATGGACGGCCTTCAGGTGTGCATGAAAATACGCGAAAAGCAAATGACCCCCATCTTGATGATCAGCGCCAAAGACGGGGACCTCGATAAAATTACCGGGCTGATGACCGGGGCGGACGATTATGTCGTGAAGCCTTTCAATCCGCTGGAGCTGATCGCCCGTGTCAAATCCTTGCTGCGGCGGGCTTATTTCCAGGCCCAGGCGTCTGTTCCCGCCGAGGAGCACACGACCCGGATCGGCTCCCTCTTGATCGACAAGCAGACCCACACCGTTACCGCCAACGGTCGCCTCGTCAAGCTGACGCCGATCGAATTCGGCATTCTGTCTCTGCTGGCGACTCATCCGGGACGTGTATTCAGCTCGGAAGAAATTTTCGAGAAAATCTGGAAAGAAAAATATTTCGAATCCACCAACTCCGTAACGGTTCATATCAGCCGCCTCCGCGACAAGCTGGAGAAAGAAACGGAAGGCGAGAAACTCATTCACACGATCTGGGGGGTCGGCTACAAGCTTGAAAACTAATTGGAGCAGAGCCCTGCTGTACAGCCTCGGATCGGCCCTGATCGTGCTGCTTCTGATTTTTCTCCTGGGCCGCACGCTCTTCTATTCCTACCTTTCCGAGCGGATCAGCCTGGAAAATATTTTGATCTGGATCAACTACCGGATCGGCTATCCCGATGCTTACATTCAGGCCGGACTGATTATCTTTCTTCTCTTTTTTATTTACTTTTACCGGCTGGAGCAGCGTCACCGGGACAAGCGTACGCTCGCGCAGATTATCGAGAATATGCAAAAAATCACCGACGGCGATTTTAATCACCGCGTTCCGGCAGGAGGCTCCGGCGAGCTCGGTCAGCTAGCCGTGCACGTCAACCGGCTTGTGGACCGTCTGAAGCTCTCCCTGGAGGAAGAACGACAGGCCGAACAGGCCAAGAACGACCTGATCACGAACGTGTCGCACGATCTCCGGACACCGCTCACTTCCATTACCGGTTATCTGGGCCTGGTGGATCAGGACAGATACCGTGACGAAGTGGAGCTCCGCCACTATATCGGGATGGCTTACGAGGAATCCCAGCGGCTGAACCAGCTCGTTCAGGATTTGTTCGAGTACACGCGGCTCCGGAACAAAGAAATGAAACTGCAGCTCGTCAAGATCGATCTGGTTGAAATGCTGCATCAGATTTTCTCCGCTTTTCAGCTGCAGCTTAAGGAAGCTGAAATGGATACGCGCATGACGTTCGAGCAGCCCCGCCTCTACGTGCTTGCGGACGGCAACAAACTGCGCCGGGTGTTTGAGAATCTGATCACCAACGCCATCAAGTACGGGCATGACGGAGCCTATCTCGACGTCACGGGACGGATCGAGGGCAGCGAAATTGTCCTTTCCGTAACCAATTACGGAGAATCGATCCCCGCACCCGATCTTCCGCGGATTTTCGAGCGGTTTTACCGCGTTGAGAAGTCCCGTACGAAGCATCTCGGGGGCTCGGGAATCGGTCTGGCCATCGCCAAGCAGATTATCGATCTTCACGGCGGAACGATCGAGGCTTACAGCGATCCGGAAGAGACGGTATTCACGGTTCGCCTGAGGACGCTGAATCCCGAAGGCGTTCCTCCCTCCTCCGTCCGTTCCGGTTCTTTCTAGACGCGATCTCCCGCGGGAGATCGCTTTTTTTATCCCCGGAATAGACTGTGCCGGAAACTCTCAAAATCTGTCTAAAATCACAGAGAAACGTAATTATTTCGTAAGGTTTTCTTATCGGATTATTAAACGTTGGGGTCCAATATAGAAGGAGAACAGTTACCGCCTCAAACCCGAAAGGAGCAATACCCTATGAAACTAAAATCAACCCTGCTGGGACTCACGGCTGCCGTCGTCGCCCTGACCCTGGTTTCGGATCCTTTACATGTCATTAAGCCTCGCGCCGTATCCGCTTTATCGACCCTGCGCTCAGGTCTTCTGGGCGGAAGCGGCAGCCCTTTAACGTCTTCCGTTGAGGGAGAAGCCGCCGTCCTTATGGACGCGGATACCGGCAAGGTCCTTTTCGAGAAGCAGAAGGACTCGCGCCTTTACCCCGCCAGCACCACCAAAATCGTCAGCGCCATGGTCGCCCTCGAGAAAGGCGGCTCCAAAGACCGCATCACGGTCGGCGACGAAATCCGGCTGAAAACGCCGGGGGAAAGTACCGCCGGACTGTGGGAGGGCCAGCGCCTCTCGCTCAAGGATCTTGTCGCCGCGATGATGCTTCCATCCGGGAACGACGCGGCAAGAACCGTCGCCCGCTACATCGCGGAGAAGGACAGCGGCCGGAAGCTTTCCGCGGAAGAGGGCATCGACTACTTTGCCGGCCTGATGAACGAGAAGGCCGCCGCGGTCGGCGCCAAGCGCTCCCACTTCACGAACCCGCACGGGCTGCACGATCCTAAGCATTACACGACTGCGGGCGATATGGCTCTGCTTGCCCGGGAAGCCATGAAGAACAAAGTGTTCCGAGGTATTGTCGATGAGCCCCGGCATACGGTCGCTTCGTCCGGACATTCGCAAACGTTCGTCAACCGGAACCAGCTTCTTCAGGAAGGCGGCGCCTATTACTTCAAAGGCGTTAACGGCGTCAAAACAGGCTTTACGGACGAAGCCGGCTATTGTCTTGTTTCGTCGGCCGATCTCGACGGAAAGAACCTGATTACCGTCGTCCTCCGTTCAAGCTCCGGCGGCGTTTATACCGACACCCATGCGCTGCTCAAGCTTGCCGTGAACAAGGAAACGGCCTGAACCGGCCGGCTCCAAGCCACGGTCAGGACCGGGCCGGGCTTCGGCAGTGTCTCCACAGCTGCCTTACTCTCCTTGTCCCGAACGGCTGTCCCTGCTTGAACGAAAGGTGATGAACCTTTCGGGCAAAGTGAGTCATACCGTGCCAGCCGTCAAAATCACATCCGTTCGGGAGCCGGCAGTCCGAGCACATCCAGCGCTTTCCCTAACGTTTCACGGAATTTCCACGTCAGCCAAACCCGCAGCCCCACCCGGTCGGCCGGTCCCTTCAGTATCGGACAAGCTCCGTAGAAGTTGTTGAACAGCAGCGACAGCTCGAAAGCATAGCTGCAGATCAGATTCGGAGCCAGCTGCCGGACGGCGGCATCCATCGTCTCGGTCCAGTACGCGATCTGCTTCAGCAGCTGGCGCTCGGGGGTTTCCAGCGTCCCGCCGTCCACGCAAGGAACTTGCGGCTCCTTGAACGCCTGCCCGTTCACTGTCCGTTCTGCGCCCGCCTTCTCCAGCACACTACCGGCACGGGCGTACGCGTACAGCAGATAAACGCCGGAGTTGCCGCTTACTTCCGTCGCCTGGCGCAGATCAAAAACGACTTCCGTCTGAAGATGATATTTCAGCAGGTAATACCGGATCGCGGCGGCCGCAATGTCCCGGCTGGATAGCCCTTCCTTCCGGGAGCGCTGAGACTCGATGCTCTCCTCCATCGCCTGGAGCAGCTCGGCCACTTTGATGCCTATACCTTGGCGGCCCGACATGGCATACGAGCCTTTCCCTGCGGAAGTGTCGACTCCCAGGCTGCCCGCCGTTTCGGGGCTCAGCGAAACGACCCCGTAGCTCACATGCAGCAGCCGGGCAGCCTGTACGCCGTAGCCGAGCGCCTCCAGCGCCAGCTTGACCATCGTCTGCGGATACTCCTGCCGATGATCGATCACATTGATCACCGTTTCTCCGCCGCCGAACGGCCTCAAGTGTCCTTGCGGTTCGGTGGACCAAACGTCTTCTTCAAACGGCATATACTTAAAATCCTGGGACAATAAACCGAACTTCCACAAATGGTAGGCGATATCTTTCGCCGTATACGTCAAAATTCCGTTCGACCGGACGAGTACCTTATCCGCCTGATGCGCTTCCGTGTCAAGATCGCCGGGCACCTCCGCTTCATCCCCGCTCGCTCCTTCGTGGCGAAGTACCCAGCAGCCGGCCAGCTTGCCTTCCTCCACTTTATAAAACGCATCCGTCGCCTTAAGATGTTCGAAAGCGGCTTCCCACAACCCTTCGGCCACAATACGGCTTTCCCATACGAGCACGTCATACCCGATGCCGAACGCCTTCATCTCGTGAAGCTGCTCCCGCACGATTTTTTCCGCCGTCAAACGTCCGATCCAGGCCGTAGAAGATTTTCCTTCCTCCAATTCGTGGAGCACCCTCGTTCTCTCTTCAAGCAAAGCGGAGCTCTCCTTGTACGCTTTGTTTACTTTTGCATAGGTGTCCCAGCAATAATCACCGAAACGGACATGCTCCCCCTCCGCACTCGTACAAAGGATACCTACCACCGTATCGGCCAGCTGATTTCCCAGGTCATCGATATAATTGTGAATTTCCACCTCACAGCCCGCTCTCACCAAAAGGCGCGCCAGCGTATCTCCGATACAGGAATTGCGCAGATGTCCGATATGGGCGGATTTGTTCGGATTGATCGACGTATGCTCGATCACCACCTTCCCCTTCTCCGTCTCGCTATGGTAATCCGAATATTCCCGGTGGCGGTTCAGCCAAACTTTCCAATCGATTGAAACGTTTAAAAAACCCGGTGCCGCGATCTCTATTCCGGAAAAAATACCTTCTGCGATCTTCGCATGCTCCAGCTCACTTTTTAGCTTATTTGCAATTTCCATGGGAGACTTTCTCAAGGTTTTAGCCAAAAGCATGGCGACATTCGTGCTGTACTCCCCGTGTTCGGGATGGGCGGGTCTATCTACCCGTACTTTCAGTTCCGGCGGCCACGAGATGCCCGCTTCGTTCAGCAGCTTCCCGACCTCTTTTTCGATTTCAATGCGCAATAGTGCGGATATCATTTTCACAACCCCCTTTTGATGATGAACGCAAAAAAGCCCCGTCTCTATGAAGAGACGAGAGCTCATGAGTTCCCGCGGTACCACTCTAAGTGCCCGATTCCGCTTCTGCGGATAACCGGACCTCTTTTGACCGATAACGGCGTTCAGCCGGATCTTCCTAGTTTCCGTTCAGAAGACCATCTCCCGGGCCCGAGGCCAACCAGACATCCGTACCGGCTTTCACCTTCTCCGGCTCGCTGCGACTATCCGTCTGAATACCAATCCCGTTCTTAAACGTTCTGTTTTTGCGTTGTTTGAATAATTAGATTATTTATACCGGAACATCTTCTTGTTGTCAAGGCGGCATTTGTTAAAAAGAGTTGTAGCAAGGAAAAACTTGCGGAAGAAATGACCCCGGTTCCGATTGAGACCTAAACTAAAAACCTGTGCTGAAACACATGTTTATGTTTACAAAAATATTCATGATGATGATAAGTATTAATTTATGAAGAAATATTTCTCCTAAAATTTATGTAATAAATTCATTATCCGTATTAAATTTCTTTTTATAGATTATAACTATAATAATTACAGATTTTATTTTAAATTCAGCCATTTTAACCGTTTACACTTGTACGTTAATGTGTTACTTTGATGATGTAATCTAAATTATGGTAAAGGGTGTGTAATTATGAAGAGTAGAGTTTTAGCTATGTTGTTCCTCTGTTTCGCCCTGTTTATTGTTGTTCCTATCTCCGCATCAGCCGCTACAAGTGTGCAGGCTACAGGCCAGGGCCAGCTGAACATTACGGCCAATTTCACAGGGTCTACTTATGCTGAGGTTTATGTCAGCAACCAGAACGGACAAGCAGTTTACAACAAAATCTTCACCTCCGTTGGCGGAAATGGAACAATCAACGCTTCGATTCCTAACCTTCCATACGGCACTTACAAGATCATTATCGGCGGACAAGCTATTTCGGTCTCGAACCTGCATTACGGTTTCCAATAATGCAACATGAAAAAGCCTCGATTTCGAGGCTTTTTTATTTATTTCTTGTCCTGATACTTCCGGTTCATGACGTCGCCCTATTCCTAAGGCTGAAAGCCGATTGGGCTTTCTTTTTTTCTTCTTACACGGGTGTAACAAAATTCTGCCGTTGCAATTACCGGCCAAAAGCCAACTCCCACAATTGCTCCATAACCGGGGGATTAAATTCTTGAGGATGCAATAAAATCGAAAGGAATAACGTTATCAGGATTGCGACGGTTACCGAAATCGTCCGATTTACGTATTGTGGTCTTTTTAGGAAGCCAATCGCGATCACCGTACTGTTTAAAACATAAACAGCGGGAAGGCTAACAATTCTGCCAAGCCCCGTGGAAGGAAAATATACGATTAACGCTGTAATCAAAAACATGGAAGGAGCAAGGGCCAAAACACACTGATCCCAAACCGAAAATCCGAATAGAGAAGCCTTGTTCAATAAGGGGAAAAATTTATAAAACCTATGACTGCAGTTAAGACATGTATGATCATAGGGAACTACGAAAGAAACCAAGCAAAGCATGGCCCCATATGAAAATCCTCCCGTGTAAAACAGAAAAGTCAGAAATAAATAAAGGGCTATTAGCAATCTCGTGAAAATTGAAGAAGTTCGCTTTATTCGGTCACTCTTGCATTTAGGACAATGTTTCACACTTATCTCCATTCTTATCCGCCTACGAAGTGTCGTTAATTAAAGGGGCTTACAAGCATAGTGTATTATTCTTTTTTATTGATTGGTTTCCTCTTTTATCCGTGAACATAACCAACCTGCTTATAGCCGAATCCGATTGCACTCAGCCTACTGCTTCTAAATTGACTAAATTTCTTCTATTATCGAAAAATCGTGCTCACGCGCCCATAAAAAAGAGCCTCCCCGCATAAGCGGGAAAGCTCTTCGAGACCTCGCTCAATGAGCGACGGTGTTGTAAGTCATAATCCAGATGGAACCTGCTACGATCGTCGTCAAAATCACGAGACCGAGAATCAAGGTCAACAGGTTGTAACGCGGTCCCTTCTCGTCCGTCAAGTGCATGAAGAACAACAGCTGCACGGCGAATTGGAGAACGGCGGTAATGAGCAGGACCAGAATGGCCGCCTTGCCCGTTACCATTTTGTTCAGAACAACGACCAGCGGAATAATCGTCAGCACGATCGACAACAGGAAACCGATGACGTAAGACTTCAGAGAACCATGCGATTCATGGTGTTCATGGTCGTGCGCTCCGCCCGAATGGGTCGTATGTTGTGCCATCTTACATCACCCCCATCAAGTAAACGAACGTGAAGACGAAAATCCAGACCACGTCCAGAAAGTGCCAGTACAAGCTGATGATGTTCACTTTACGGCGTGTTACCGTGTTGATGCCGTGACGGCTGAGCTGAATCATCAACGCAATCATCCATACGAGACCGACGGATACGTGAATACCGTGCGTTCCGACCAGCGTGAAGAACCCGGACAAGAAACCGCTCGTCGAAATCGTCGCGCCTTCATGAACCATTTTGACAAACTCGGTTACTTCCAGCGTGATAAAGGAAGCGCCCAGCAGCGCCGTTACGGCCAGCCAGCCGATCAGGCCTTTGCGGTTGCCTTTGTTCATCGCCAGTACGGCCAGACCGCTTGTAAAGCTGGACGTGAGGAGGATGAACGTCTCCGCGATAATGCCCGGCATTTCGAACAGCTCTGCCGGAGTCGGACCGCCGTTTGTGTTGCCGTGAAGAACAATGTACGTAGCGAACAACGTACCGAACAGAATAACGTCGGTGATCAGGAAGATCCAGAAGCCGAACATCCGCAGCGATTCGAGGTCATGATGGCCATCATCATGGCTGTGATCGTGCTGGTGAGACATTGCTTTATTGTGACTGCTTGCTTGTGCCAATTAGACCGACCCCCTTGCCGCGGCTTCCGTGCGTTCAATCTCATCCACCGGAATATAGTAATCTGTATCATAGTTAAAGGAATGTGCGAGCATACATACCGCGACTCCGATCATGCCCGGGATGGCGAAGAACATCCAGCCGAACACGAAGCCGAAGCCCGCGATGAACCAGCAAAGCGATTTGATGAACGGAATCGCCGAGTTTTTCGGCATATGAATCGGTTCAAGCTTCGCCTTAGGCGCCGGTTTGCCGCCCTGCTCCAGACGCTGCTTCTCTTCCCACCAAGGATCCTGCTCGCTTGCCGTAGGAATCGTCGCAAAGTTATAAAGCGGAGCCGGAGAAGGAATGGACCATTCCAGCGTACGGCCGTCCCATGGATCGCCTGTTGTGTCGCGCTCCATGAACTTGATGCTGTGTGCGATCTGCCATACTTGGAAAATGAAGCCTACCCCCATCAGGAAGCCCCCGATAGTGGAAGTCAGGTTCAAGCCGTACCAGCCCGAATCCCAGCCGTATGTGCTGATACGTCGTGTCATACCGTCCAGGCCGAGGAAATATTGCGGCATGAAGCAGACATAGAAACCGATATTCCAAAGCCAGAATGCCCATTTACCGAGCTTCTCATTCAGCTTGAAGCCGAAAATCTTCGGCCACCAGTAGTAAAGACCCGCGAAGTATCCGAATGCGACACCGCCGATAAGCACTTGGTGGAAGTGGGCAATCAGGAAGTAACTGTTGTGGAACTGGAAGTCGGCCGGCGCTACGGAAAGCAGCACGCCTGTCATCCCGCCCACGATAAAGCACGGAATAAATCCGATCGTCCACAGCATCGGCGTATCGAACCTGATTTTACCCCGGTACATGGTGAACAGCCAGTTGAATACCTTCACTCCCGTCGGAATCGCGATAATCATCGTCGTTATGGCAAAGAAGGCATTGACATTGGCCCCCGAACCCATCGTGAAGAAGTGATGCGCCCAAGTAAAGAACGAGAGAACGCTGATAATCATCATGGCGAATACCATGGATTTGTACCCGAACAATTTTTTCTTCGCGAAAGTCGAAACGACTTCCGAGAATATACCGAATGCCGGCAGTACAACGATGTAAACCTCAGGGTGACCCCACATCCAGATGAGGTTGATGTACATCATCGGATTGCCCCCGCCGTCCAGCGTGAAGAAGTGCGCGCCCATGAAACGGTCAAGGAACAGCAGAGCGAGCGTCACGGTCAGAATCGGGAAGGCGAAAATGATCGCGATACAGCTGGAAAGCACGGACCAGGAAAACATCGGCATTTTCATAAGCTTCATGCCCGGTGCGCGCATTTTCAGAATGGTCACGATAAAGTTAATACCGGTCATTAAACTACCGATACCGGAAATCTGAATCCCCCAGATATAGAAGTTCTGCCCGACTCCCGGACTGTGTGAGAGCTCCGACAGCGGCGGGTAGGCCAGCCAGCCCGCATCAGGCGATCCTCCGATAACGAAAGACATATTGAACAGCATCGCGCCGAAGAAGAACAGCCAGAAGCTGAGCGCGTTCAGGAACGGGAACGCAACGTCGCGCGCTCCGATCTGAAGCGGTACGGCGATATTGAACAAGCCGAACATCAGCGGCATCGCCATGAACAAAATCATGATTACGCCGTGCGTGGTGAAAATTTGGTTATAGTGCTCCGGCTGCAGGAACTCCATATCCGGCATCGCCAATTGCGTACGCATAAGCAGCGCATCGACGCCGCCGCGGAACAGCATCAGGATCGATGCGATGATATACATGATACCGACACGCTTGTGGTCGACGGTAGTCAGCCATTCGCGCCACAGCCATGTCCATTTTTTAAAATAAGTCAGTACAAAGATGATGGCGATAGTCGCCAGAGCGATACTCACGTCAGCGCCGTAAATCAGCGGATCGCCGGTTACGAAGAACGTGGACGCGAAATCTTTGATTTTATCCAGCATGATGGATGTTCCCCCTTTCCTCTCTATTCATGGCCCGTATGAGCGGCGGAAGCTTCCTGCTTCACTGCTCCCGAGCCTTCCGTTGAACTGTTTCCGGCGGCTTTGTCAGATGTACCCGACTCGGTACCGGCGGATGGCTTGGCAGGCACAGGTGCACCGAAGCCTCCATGGTTATGGGACGGGGAGTATCTCGTTACGATCTTCTCAAACAACCCTTCCGGGAATTTGGAGAAAGACTGAACTTCCGATACGCCAGGCTCAGCAAGCTTCTTGTATCCGTCCAGCGTAAGCTCCGGAGAGCTTCCTTTGATTCCATTGACCCAGGAATCGAATTCGGCTTGAGTCGTTGCTTTCGCGACGAATCTCATCTTACCGAAATCTTTACCGCTGAAGTTGGCGCCCGAACCCATATATTCGCCCGGCTCGTCGGCCATCAGGTTCAGCTTCATGGCCATTCCGGACATCGTGTAAATTTGTCCGCCAAGCTGCGGAATCCAGAAAGAGTTCATCGGTGCGTCCGAAGTCAGCTCGAAACGAACCGGTACATCTTCCGGAAACTGAACATAGTTAACTGTCGCGATACCCTGCTCGGGATACTTGAAAAGCCATTTCCAGTCCAAAGACGTAACTTGGATCGTGATCGGCTTAACCTCTTTCTCGGCCGCAAGCGGTTTGGAAGGCTCCAGCGCATGCGTGTAACGGACGGTAACGATACCAAGTGCCAAAATAATCAGAATCGGGATCCCCCACCAAATTGTTTCTAGCTTGGTGCTGTGCTCCCAGTTTGGCGTATATTTCGCCTTTCTGTCCGGCTTGTCACGGTAGCGCCACACGATTACAAAGGTAATCACGAGTACGGGTACGATGATGACCAGGCAGAGCAGAGTCGAAATCACGATCAAATCCATCTGCTGCTGACCGACGGGACCTTTCGGATCCAATACGATCGGACTCTTACAGCCTGCGGAAACGACCGCCATCAACACCAGCATGAATACTGCGCTAAAACGCCGGAACAAGTTCCCCTTCTTCAATTCTCCTCATCTCCTGACTAACGCCCCCGCCGTCCTAAGACGCGGAGATCGTTCGTTCTTTCATGTATGTGATAAACATAACAGAAACGGAATCGAACATCTGCCCTGTTAACAAAGGTGTCATCGAACCGTTGAAATTCCGTAATAGAAAGTTCAACGTTTCGACGTTTTTTTGTAATGAATAGGCAGAAAACCTTGCCAGACCAGCGTTTCCACCAAAACTTGGATGAAACCGAGGTCCCATCCGGCTCTAATTGTGAACGCAAATTCTGTCCGATTATGTCGATCCGTAGACACACCTTTAGGTTCATTACCCGAATTGCCCGTCTTCTAACAGCCCGTTCCGGTTAATCTTCCGTTTTCCTTTACACGTTCAAACTTTCTATATACATTCACGGGAAGACAATAAAAAGAAGCCCTCCACCCTTGCGGGTCCAGAGGACTTCTTCTTCATTCCGATTATTCGGTTACTTCACCGTTCTCCTGCTGTTCAAACTTACGCTCGTGCACCAGGTGAATCGCAGTGCCGATCGTATAGATGAACACGCTGCCGACCATAAAGCCGATGCCGACCATCAGCGTCAGGTTCTTGTCACTAAAGTGGAACACGTTCCACAGGCTCATAATAACGCCGATTACAAGCGCGCTCCATGCCATCAGGTTCATAAAAGAGAATAAGCGACCAACTTCGCGTTCGTTTTTTTGTCTTTGCGGTACGGTTAATGTTTTGGTTGTCATTGAAATCACTTCCCTTTCGTGCAGTAAGGGTCTATTTGTGTCTATTATAGCACAATCTTTAAAATTTGTTCAAACAATTTTCAAATTTTGATCAATAATTGGACACTTTTTATTACCCGAAACGAGAAGGAGGTAAACATTAGGAAAACAACGTTCCATAACCGCACTACTTGTGCCGCAAAAACTCTTTTCCCTCTCATCCCCCAATACACTCTAGTGAACTTACGGCATCCCCCTCTTCCGATAATCATATTTCTGTCGCCAGGAATTCGGTTTCCTAACCACACGGATAGGATTCCGTCAATAAAAAGCCAATATTCGTCGGGCACCGCGTAGCTCCCAATGCACCCTGCTCGGCGTCACATGACGCTAGGTCTCTTTTTAGACTTCCCTGCCTGTCTTTCCCTTCCCATTTTCAAAAAACACCTTTCAAAAAACGCTTCCCTGCCAGCCGTTCAGTTTTGCGGCCGCCTCGACAAAGAAATAGTCTCCGTAGATCAGCCCTACATCGATGTTCTGGCCGGCGGGTTTATTGCCCGTGCCTTCCCGAAGGATCGCTTCGCTCCCGTCGTCAAATGAAGCGTATGAGCCGGCCAAAGCCGCCATAATCCTTGCCGCCGCTTGCTCATACAGCGCTCTCTCGAATTCCGGCACATGCTTTGCGATTTCGAGCATTCCCGACGCGGCGCAGGCTCCCGCCGAAGTGTCCCGGGGCTCTCCTTCCGCATTCCCGGTGCGGAAATCCCAGTACGGCACGCCGTCTTCGGGCAGGCATGCCACAAAATAATGGGCGACTCTTTTCGCCGCATGAAGGTAGCGTACTTCGCCGGTATACCGGTAAACGTTCGCCATCCCGTATAGGGCCCAAGCCTGTCCGCGGCTCCATCCCGATTCCGGCGCATGCCCTTGACCTCCCAGCGCTTCCAGGAAAGCCCCCGTTTCCGGATCAAAGCTGACAATATGCCGGACCGATCCGTCTTCCCGGATAAAATGTTCCAGCACGGTATCCGCGTGGGCTGCCGCTATATGACGGAAGCGGGGGTCCTGTATTTCTTCCGCCGCCCAGAAAAGCAGCGACAGATTCATGCAGGAATCAATAATCGCCCAGCCGGTTTTGTCTTGGTTCCAGGCCCGCAGAAAACGGCCGGCGAGATTAAACCGCCCCGCCAAGAAATTCGCCGCCTGCAATCCTCTTCTGCGAGCATCGGCGTCTCCCGTAAGCTTGTATTTGATAACCGCCGTCGGAAGAAATTGAAAGCCGACGTCATGGTGCAGATTGGAGGCGTTCACCATACACTGTTCCAGTCTCGCATCCCAGTCCCAGGCTTTTTGCCGCAATGAAGGATCCCCCGTCATTTCATGCATAATCCACAACATTCCCGGCCAGAAGCCGGAGGTCCACCAATCCACTCTCATATCGTCATATACCCCGTCAAAAGCCACATGAGGCGACCGGTCCCCCATTTTTTCCGCCATGTTGTTTACTTTCTTCCGCAGCTCGCTCCATAATTGTTCGTTATTCACTCTTATCCCTGCCCTCTCCGGCTATCCGTCCGGCCCATGCTCTACCGCCGGACTCCGTTAGTGTCCTTATGCTTCTATCGTAACAAACCGCGTTCGGCATAGTTTTGGGAATATTATGATATAATGTTGTCAAATTACGAATTCATAGAGGGCCTCATCATGAAGATTGATAATTATGCCGATCTTGGACGGCATCCCGTTCAGCTTTCTCTTTGTGTCAACCGTTCGGAAAGCTTTCGCGATATTTTTCATGCCCATCAAGGAATCGAAATACTATATGTTCACCGTGGCAGGGGAAGAGTCATGATCGGACAGGATCTGTTCGAGATGAAGCCGGGTACGCTTCTGTTTTTTAAACCGTTCCAGCTTCATACGATACGGATGACCATTACTGAAGAGCAGCCCTATATCCGTTCCATGCTGTTATTCGATCCGGCCGTTTTGCTCCGGTACACCGAGCCTTACCCGGCGTTAAACAGTTTTTTGCTGCATATTTGGAAACATCCGTTCGATCATCAGTGGATTGATGTACCGGATCCCCAAGCAGTGGATGCCCTTTTTCATTTTTACAAAGGAAATACATCGGTGAACGGGAGCACCCCTCTTCAATCTGAAAAAATTGTGCTGGATACGATATCCCTTCTCCACCGGATTCAAGTTCTTTTCGAAAAGGGATCTGCCCCCGGAAGAGTCGGCACTACGCTTCGCTTTTCCCCGTCCGTCGCCGCTATACTGGACTGGATCGAAGTCAACTATGCGTCGGAGTTTCGCCTGACCGATTTGGCCCGGCACGTGCACCTTACTCCCAACCATGTCTCCTACCTGTTTCACAGGGAAACCGGGAGCACCTTAACCGGCTATCTGACCGCCAAAAGGCTGCAGCAAGCCTCTTTTCTTCTTAAAACGACGAACTTATCCGTCCGCGAAATCGGCCATCGAATCGGGTTTTCTAACTTCTCTTACTTTTGTCAATTGTTCAAAAAACATAACGGCCTCTCGCCCGCAAAATATCGCGCCAGTTAAACGCAAAAAAGGCAGGAACGTCTTTCGACGCCCTGCCTTTTCTTTTACGTGTACGATCGTTACAGTGTCAAACCGCCATCGACTACCAAAATGGAACCGGTCATATAGCTGGACTTATCCGATGCCAGGAAAGCGACAGCTTCAGCCAGCTCGTTAGGCTGCGCATACCGGCCCATACGCATGTTAGGTATTTCTTCCGGTACAAAACCCGTCGTTTTGAACATTTCGGTTACGCTGTCCGTTAAAGCGGTTTGAACCCCACCCGGGCAGATCGCGTTAACGCGGATGCCTTTTTTGACATATTCAAGAGCCGCGGATTTCGTTAATCCGACAACCGCATGCTTGCTGGCCGAATATACGCTCACGCTGTGCTCACTCCGTATGCCTGCTGTAGAAGCCGTGTTTATGACCACGCCGCCGCCCTGCTTTTCCATCACCTGCAGCACATATTTCAGACCGAGAAATACTCCTTTTACATTCACATTCATAAGGCGGTCATATTCGTCTTCCTCAACTTCCGTAAGCGGACTGAATTTCTGAATAATTCCCGCGTTATTAAAGAAAATATCGATGCGGCCGTACTTTTCTACCGCCTTATTTACATAGTTCTGCACATCTTCGCTTATAGCCACGTTAGCCTGGACAAAAAAAGCCTCTCCGCCCTGTTCTTGAATGAGACGGACCGTTTCTTCACCGGTCTCTTTGTTAAAGTCTACCGCTACGATTTTTGCACCGTCTTCGGCCAGCTTCAAGCTGCTTGCTCTTCCGATTCCGCTGCCTGCACCTGTCACTACTGCGATCTTAGCTAATGTTGTCATGTTCTTAATCCCCTTGAGCCAGAGTATAATGATTAAATATATGATAGTTTAACTATCGTATTGATTGTTATTATATCACTCATAAAAACGTTGCTCAATAACATGTTTTGGAAAAAATGAAATCGGGCCTGCATTGACAATTAGCGGAAGGTTTGCTAGGATGGCAATCAGCCCAACCGGGATTGAAAGGACGTGAGCTTCAATGCCCCCCAAAACCAGATTGGAACAAGAACGCCGTGAAGGCAAGCAAGTCAGAAAAAACAGCCTGATCGATGCCGCCGAAAGAGTTTTTATGCGCAAAGGTCTCGAAAAAACAACTATGCAGGAAATCGCGGATGAAGAAAATATCGGCATCGCTACGGTTTTCCGTTATTTTCCTAAAAAGGACAAGCTGATCGTTGCGGTTGCCGTTAAAATTATTGAATCCCAAATCTCAACTTTTCAGTCCGTAGCCGATTTACCCTGCACATGTATGGAGAAGCTGGATAAACTTTTTGACCATTTTATTTCGTTCATTGAGCCGCAGCATTTGGACAATACCCGTTTTATCGAGGCTTTCGAGAGTTACGCGGCCCAGTCCTCCGTTCCCCTGGCGGATATCGAACTATACAACGCCGCTATCCGCAAGTTCAGCGAGGTTCTTACCGAAATCATCATAACCGGACGGATCGATGGATCTATTCGCAGTGACATCACGATTCAGGATACGCTCTCCAGCCTTATTCATGCTTTTGGTATTGTCTCTAAGAAACTCTCTATGCAAAAAAGCATCGTCATGCTGGAAGCCAAGCTTCCGCCCGAAACTCAGTTGGCTATCCTCAAAACTATTTTTCTGGACTATCTTAAGCCGTCGACCAAAGAGGCACCTTAAACAGTTAGTTCTGTTATAAGGTCTCCAAGGCCTAAACTGGCTCCATGGCTTTATCGTTTGAATCACTTTTTAAAGGTTCCGTTTATGCAAAACAACCCTGTTGGGATTCCCAATAGGGTTGTTTTCGTTAACGCGGCTTATGGCAGCTAATGACAGAGAGGTTGTTGACAGTTGTCTGGACAGTTTCTTTTTATAATTTCTTTTTTTCTGCTCCAATGAATCTCCGATAATATAACTGGTTATTCTTATTGGATTGATCGATTGAGCCGCATGGTGATAAAAGCATGCCGTCACCTAATGCCATTGTGACTCTGCAAATGAAAACAATATAAACAAAAAAGAGCCCTCTTGAACGGTTACGTTCAAAAGGACTCTTGCGTGCTTGGCAACGTCCTACTCTCCCAGGACCCTTCGGTCCAAGTACCATCGGCGCTGGAAGGCTTAACGGTCGTGTTCGGGATGGGTACGCGTGGTTCCCTTCCGCCATCGTCACCAAACAGGTGTCTATGCAGACACATCAGGGTTGCTCCCTGAAAACTAGCAGCGAAACAAGCAGTCGATCCATCCAAAGATCTTGTGGTGCATACGCTGGGTATGCTTCCGATGCGGCATTTACTGTCGTAAGTGCCTAAGTATATGCTTTCGAAGTAACCTGTACTCCGCACATGTTTGGTGGTCAAGCCCTCGACCGATTAGTATTGGTCAGCTCCACACATTGCTGTGCTTCCACCTCCAACCTATCTACCTCGTCGTCTTCAAGGGGTCTTACATACTGGGAAATCTCATCTTGAGGGGGGCTTCACGCTTAGATGCTTTCAGCGCTTATCCCTTCCGTACATAGCTACCCAGCGATGCCTCTGGCGAGACAACTGGTACACCAGCGGTACGTCCATCCCGGTCCTCTCGTACTAAGGACAGCTCCTCTCAAATTTCCTGCGCCCGCGACAGATAGGGACCGAACTGTCTCACGACGTTCTGAACCCAGCTCGCGTACCGCTTTAATGGGCGAACAGCCCAACCCTTGGGACCTACTTCAGCCCCAGGATGCGATGAGCCGACATCGAGGTGCCAAACCTCCCCGTCGATGTGGACTCTTGGGGGAGATAAGCCTGTTATCCCCAGGGTAGCTTTTATCCGTTGAGCGATGGCCCTTCCATGCGGTACCACCGGATCACTAAGCCCGACTTTCGTCCCTG
>NZ_JBDFMM010000001.1:200000-1692500 GCF_047238265.1 Paenibacillus canaveralius | reverse complement strand
GATGACCGGATGCAAATGAACCCCGTCAACGGATGGCCTGCAGGCTGACATGCCCTTCTTCAAAAGCGGCCACGACAAGCCCCGGGTCACGGTAATGAATGGGCCGCATGCCGTTGAAGCAGTGAGTCACGTGGCTAGCCCCCGCCGAAAAAGCCGCCTTGGCCTCCTCATATGTCGCATCCGAATGGGCGATGGCGACGACAACCTCCTGCTCTTTTAAAAACTGGAGGAGTTCCATCCCGCCCGGAAGCTCCGGTGCGATCGTCACCATTTTAATCAGGCCCTCCGCCTCACGGAAAATGGATTTCATTTCTTCGACATTAGGATGCCGCAAAAATTTCTCGTTCTGCATTCCTTTTCTCTTGGGATTGAGATAAGGCCCTTCCAGATGGATGCCGGCGATCTTTGCTCCCGCTTCCCTTCCGATGACTTGTTTTACACGCGAAATCATCCGGAACAGTCTTCCAGGGTCGACGTGACCGAAGTCACTAAAAAGGAGGTACAGCCCGTTGCCGCGAATGTTCTGGAAACATTTCTTGATTTACCAAGTTGTTAGACTTTAGAACTACATAGTGATAATTAAAAGTATGAACGGGAAAACAATAATGGGTAGGGGAAGGATTCTCCCAACCGGCTTTCTTTATGTATTATCTTATCGCTGTTGCGATCGAACGAAGAAAGCATAGATGGGCTCATGATTTAAGGCAGTTCTTAAATATTATTTAATTCTGACAGAAGGAGATAACCGAATACCAATAGAAACTAGATTACCGAGAGATCTGGTTGTTTTGGTTGAAATCATTAAGAAAAATGAAACTTGAGGTTATCTATGGGAGGGAATTATTTGAAAAGAGCCGGTTTTGTCTCTTGGTTGTTAAGTATGGTGCTTTTGTCGGTTTTAATTTTCCCGATAAAAATCTTTGCTGCTGAATCCCCTGAAGTAGAAATCGAGGATTTCGCACTTGAAAACGTGATCAGAAAAGAACTTCATAAAAATGAAGGTCCGATAACGGTAAGGGACATGGAAAGCCTGAAAACGATAGGGCCCGCTGATTGGCAGGGTATTAAGACGCTAAAAGGCTTAGAATACGCCAAAAATTTGGTGGAAGTTAAACTAATGCAAAATAAAATCGAAAACATCTATGCTTTAAGCGGATTAACAAAGCTGGAGAAGATTAACTTGAGGCAAAATCAAATCAGTGACATTCACGCTCTCCGCAATCTTCCCTCTTTAGTTAATCTGGATATCAGTCAGAACCATATTACAGACGTAAGCCCTCTTAGAAATTTAAAGGAACTGAAAGTACTTAACTTATCTGAAAATCAGCTGCAAAATATTGATCCATTAGAGAATCTTGAAAACTTATCCGCTTTTGACGCCTACAAGAATCAAATTCAGGATATATCCTCCATGCGTAATTTCAAAAAATTACTTTCTACTAATTTGCAAGAAAATAAAATCTCAGATATTTCGCCTTTACGTAATCTGTCTAATCTTGATTTCATAGGCCTTAAATACAATCGGGTTAAAGATTTGAGTCCATTAAAAAATCTAACTCATCTGACCGGCCTTGAATTGACTGGAAATCCGGTTGAAGATTTGAGTATCCTTAAACATTTTCCTAAGCTTAATTTGTTAAGTATCGGTTCTCTTCATATTTCCGATCTAAACTTTCTCGAAAACCATCCCGATCTGAAATGGCTCCAGCTTGAAAACAATCAAATAACCGATATAAGAAGCCTTCAAAAGCTTACTGACTTACAGGATCTTGATCTTTCGAATAATCAGATTTCGGATGTTTCTCCTTTGTCTCAAGCGAATAATCTCGAGTTATTAAGAATTAACCAAAATCGGATTTCAAACATTATACCTATTGTTCAATTACCAAAATTGTCGTTGTTATCGCTTAACGGCAATTCCATTACCGATCCGGAATCTTTGAGCAGCTTACCTGAATTACGTTCTCTATATTTAGGGTCAAACGGAATTGCTTCGCTTCAATTTCTGAAAAGCTTGCCTCCGCTCGCTCTGCTCTCTCTGGACGGAAATTTTATTAGTGATCTGCGTGGACTAGAGGCTCAAAATGAGATCTATCAACTTGATTTAAGCAATAACCAACTTACCGATCTTAGTCCGATTAAATCGCTGAAAATGTTAGATGTCTTGTATTTGGATGGCAATGCTCTTTCGGATATATCCGCACTATCTCAAATAACTCCGAGAAAGATCTCATTGAACAATAATCAAATCCAAGATATACGTTCACTGGATAACCAAACCGATCTGTGGGAAATTTATTTGGCCAACAATCCGTTAAATAAAGGATCCATAAGTAAACTCGAAGATAGAGCTTTACGAGGAGCGGCGGTTTCCTACGGTGAACGAATTTTTGTAAAAATCAATGACGAAGCTCAAGACTATACACAAGAGGAAGCTCCGCAGAATATATCCGGCTCTGTTTATGTCCCCATGAGAAAAATCTTTGAAGCGTTAGGCGCTGATGTTACTTGGGACAGTAACACGCAAACCGTGACGGCTCAAAAATTGGATATCTCTTTAAAATTACAAATCGGATCGAATAAAGCTATAGTAAACGGAAAAGGCACGCTCTTGGAATCTCCCATACAGATAGTGAACGGATCTACTTTGGTTCCTGTAAGAATGGTAAGCGAAACATTGGGAGCACAAGTACAATGGAACTCCAATACAAAAACAGTCCATATCAGACAATAGGCTGGTTAAGAAACAAAAATTTTTAAACATCCTCGTCCATAGGTAAACTAAAACAAGCTGACGCCGATGAAGTATCGACGCCAGCTTGGCTTTTTTCATTTTCCTTTAACGAGTCTTGATCCTACATTTTTAACAAGTTTTTCTTTATTAAAAATCAAAATTGTCCGGGTCTGGACCTACACGGTGATTTTGATTCAATTCATCAATAAGTTTCATATCTTCCGTGCTCAGTTCAAAATCAAAGATGGCGGCATTTTCTACAATACGATGCTCTTTGGTTGATTTTGGAATCGTAATAATACCGTTCTGTACATCCCAGCGTAAAATCACTTGGGCTACGGATTTATTGTATTTGGCAGCAAGGGTAGTCAAAACTTCATTGTCTAAGAGTTCGCCTTGCATTAACGGAGACCAAGCTTCCAATTGAATGCCATGTTTTTCACAAAACGTCCCAAGCTCTTTTTGGGTTAAACGCGGATGACATTCCACCTGGTTGATAACCGGTTTAATTTCTGCGTCTTTCAACAAGTTCTCAAGATGGTGAATTTGGAAATTACTTACCCCGATCGCTTTTACCCGGCCTTCTTTATAAAGGGTTTCTAACGCACGCCATGCTTCTTTGTATTTACCTTCCACTGGCCAATGAATTAGATACAGATCCAAATACTCCAACCCGAGTTTTTTTAGGCTTGTTTCGTAAGCCGCAATTGTCGAATCATATCCGAGATCAGCATTCCATACTTTTGACGTGACAAATACCTCTTCTCTTGAGATACCTGCTTCTTGTAATCCTTCACGGATACCTTGACCTACTCCTTCTTCATTTCCATAAATCGCTGCCGTATCGATACTCCGGTAACCATGCTTGATAGCTGTTTTGACAGCATTTACGAGCTCCGGACCTTCTTCTACTTTAAATACTCCAAGGCCGAATCCCGGCATGTTTACACCATTGTGCAGAGTCACTGTATCTTGTAAATTCTTTATCATTAAAATCCCTCCTAAACCGAGTTATTTATCTATTAAAATTTTGTCTCTCCTTGCCGGCAAAACCTATTATGTTACAGGCTAGCCCAAAAGAAAAGTACGTACTTTTTTGTGCTATAGGTACTTAAAAGTTCCCTTTCCTATTCAATTTCCGGCAATTCCATTTGGAGGGAAATGTTCCAATAAAAAATCCAACTCTCGCCTTCATGCACGTACCGGGTCTGCAGCTATATATTGTTCAATTTGCCGGTAAATATGTACCTTGGTCTATAGACATTGCTTCTGCGAGACTGCGTTTGATATTGCATGAACGAGGAGAATACGTATTGCCGCATTCCCCTCCCATGAAATCAGTGATTGTAAGAGATGTGATCATATGATCATCGAATTTTGGGACTAAAATTCGAGATATTAAACCAGGAAAAGTAGAGTCTGCCAATAATAGTACGCGTTTGGACGATAAAAAAGGAATACTTGAGCCGAGGCTTCAAGTATTCCCGAGAGAGTAGCGGGGGCAAAATGCAATAATAAAGCAGCCCCGCCTACAAGTATGATTTTTACGAGCAGCGGCTGTATCCACAGTTCGTGCAGTTTTTGCAGCCTTCGCTGTTCACGAGCGAGGCGGAACCGCAGGACGGGCACAGGTCAAGCGACGTCAGCCCGGCGGGCGCGGCACCCGCGGAAGGCGCAGCATGACTAAGAGCAGCAGGCTCTTCATGCATGACTTCTTTCGTGGCCGTCACGTAAGCCTCCGCTCCCGTTTCGCCGGCCATCGCTTCCTCATGCATTTCCAGCGCTTTGGCGACCGCATCGGCGATGGACTCGACGCGGTTGGCGCCGAAGCCGATGGCACCCGAACCGCCGATGCCTTTGAGATGCTTGATCAGCAGGTTCACTTTGTTCCCGTGGTCGCCGTAGCGCAGGAACAAGGAACAGACGCGGCCGAGCGCTTCCGCCATGGCGAAGACGTCGGAGCCCGCTTTTCCCACGTTCAAGAAAATTTCGCTCGGCGAGCCGTTCATGTCGTTGATCGTAATATACGCCATACCGAACGGCGTGTTGATTTTATAGGTCGCGCCGCGCAAAATTTGCGGACGGCGTTTATATTCTTTATCGAAGACGTTGCCGGAAAGAGCATCGGTCTGAACGACTGACGGTTCCTGGGCAATTGCCACGGCCGGAGGAGTCTCGATCGGCACTTCAGGAGCAGGAACGGCCGCTTCGGCCTTCGTCTGGTCCTTCTTATCCTTGTCCGCTCCCGTGCTGAGTACCTGTACGTCACGGCTGCCGTCGCGGTAGATGGTCACGCCCTTGCACCCCAGATCGAACGCAAGCTCGTACAGCCGCTCGGTTTCTTCAACCGTGAAATCGGCCGGACAGTTCGCCGTCTTGGAGATGGAGCTGTCTACCCAGCGCTGGATAGCGGCTTGAACGCGGATATGATCCTCGGCGGACAACGTCATGGAGGTCACGAAATAATCGGGCAAGTCCTGATCCTTGTTGGCGTCCTTCCATTCCTGCGCAATCGGCACGAACTGCTTATCGTAGCCGAGGCGGCTTTGGCGGAAATATTCGAAGGCAAAATAAGGCTCGATACCGGTGGATGTTCCCACCATCGTTCCCGTGCTTCCCGTCGGCGCCTGCGTAATAACGGTCACGTTGCGCATGCCGTTTTTGCGGACGGATTCCGTCACTTCCGGATAAACCTCATGCATGTTCTTCATAAAACCGCTCTGCAGGAATTTCTCGGTGTCGAAGTGTTTGAAAGAGCCCTTCTCCCCCGCAATTTCAGAGGAAGCCAGGTATGCTTCGCGTGCCATAAAGCCGTAGATTTTATCCAGGAACTCGAGAGATTCCGGGCTGCCGTAACGGATGCGCAGCTTGATCATCAGCTCGGCCAAGCCCATCGTTCCGAGCCCGACACGGCGTTCGCCCTGCTGGTTCTCACGGTTTTCCTCGAAGTGGTAAGGCGTCTTGTCGATGACGTTGTCCAGAAAACGGGTGGAATAACGGACGGTTTTGCCCAGCTCGTCCCAAGCGACATCGTCATTCTCCTCGTCGTAAAACTTGGACAGGTTAACGGCGGACAAGTTGCATACGCCCCAGGCCGGAAGCCCCTGCTCTCCGCAAGGATTGGTACAAATGATCGGGTTGAAGTACCAGCTGTTGGACATCTGATTGTAGTACTCCATAAACACGACGCCCGGCTCCGCGGAACGCCATGCGGATTCGATGATCGTGTGCCAGACTTCGCGGGCTTTTACGGTACGGTACACTTTTACGGCTTTTCCGAGTTTTTTCCACTCATTGAGATCGCCGTTCCAAACTTCATCGTATTCCGGATCTGTCGTATCCGGGAACACGAGATCCCAATCCAGGTCCTCTTTTACGGCTTTCATGAAACCGTTGCTAACGCAAACGGAAAGATTGGCGTTCGTAATCTGGCCCATCGTCGATTTAACGGTGATAAAATCAAGCAGATCCGGATGCCAGTCGTTGATCATAAGCATCAGGGCACCGCGGCGGCTGCCGCCCTGCTCGATCAGACCGGTCGTATAGCTGAAAAGGCCTCCCCATGATACGGAGCCGCTGGAAGAACCATTCACGCCTTTGACGATCGCGCGACGCGGACGAAGAGACGACAGGTTAATACCGACGCCGCCGCCGCGGGACATAATTTCCGTCATCTCGGACAAAGTCGCCATAATGCCGCCGCGGCTGTCATGCGGAGACGGAATGACATAGCAGTTGAACAGCGTCAACTCGTCGCTGGCATCCGCGCCTGCCGCGATACGGCCGCCGGGAACAAGCTTCCAATCGTCCAGGATGTAACGGAATTTTTCCGTCCATTCCTTCTGTTTTTCCGGTGTCGCTTCTACGGAAGCCATCGCCTTGGCCAGGCGGTCCCACAGCTCATCCGGCGTTTTTTCTATATTAAGAGTTAATCTGTCGATGTTCGACTCGATCGTTTCACCGCTGCGCAGCTTAACGGTCACATTACGTCCATCGCGTGCCGTGATTTCCCCGACTTCCTTGGCCGGAAATTTCGGGTCGTCCTTGGTCAGGACAAGCACCACGTCTCCGACTTTCGTATTGTTCGTGTCCGCATCTTTTAACGCGTAACGATCCAAAAAGATTTTCTCGCTCAAACCTTCCAAACTTTTCCGCTGCATCGTCTTCAAAACGGCAACACCCTCCCAAATCAATGTACCTGCACCGGGAACCCGCACCACTGCGCGTAATTCGCGGTATGTACGTAAGCACTATATATAGTGTCCTTAAAAGATTATACAACACTAGATATTGTGTTACGAATAAACTACGAATGAATTCAACGGGATAATAAAATCCATGAGCTTGTTTTCTCGCTTTTTCTTCGCCTTGCTCTTTATTTCGTTCGCGGTAGTTTTATAAAAAACGACATTTTTCGACAATTTGAAGCGAAAAAAGTACGAGTCCCAGCGCTTAACCGACAACCCTTATGAAAATGTGTTCCTGCCGGTTTCCGTGCATACAGACCAACGGCTTGTTATTGTGTAAGGTATTCTTTCCCCTATATACTATAAACAGATCCGCCGAAAAAAGAAACGGACGTTCGCCAGTTGGGTAATTTTTCGTATTATCCGTACATAAGCTCAACCAACAGGCGCACGACCCGGCCACAACAGCGCTCTACGCATATTCTGGCGTTAGAAAGATGACTTAAAGGAGATCATACCCGATGATGCTTTTCGGAAATCAGCTTGTACCGGACGAAGAAGTCCGGATTTCTCCCCTGGACCGGGGTTATTACTTCGGGGATGGAGTCTACGAAGTATTCCGTATTTACGAGGGACGGCTTTTTGAAGTTCAGGGGCATATGGAACGTTTCAGCCGCAGCATGTCGGAAGTCCGGATCGGACTTCCATATCCGCTTGAAGAGCTGGAGAAGCTTCTGGACCGGCTTGTGAAGGCTGCCGGAATTCCCGAAGGAGTCGCTTATGTGCAGATCACACGCGGCCCGGCACCCCGTTCTCACCCGTTTCCGGGCGCGGCCGAACCGGTCGTGACGGGCTGGTGCTCCCCGTTTTACCGTCCGCTGAAAGATCTCGAAAGCGGGATCTCCGCCATCGTCAGGGAAGACATCCGCTGGCACCGCTGCGACATCAAATCACTGAACCTGCTCCCTAACGTGCTGCTGAAGCAGGAGGCTCTTGACAGCGGAGCGGGAGAAGTGATTTTCAACCGCGGCGGCATCATCACCGAAGCCAGCGCGTCCAACGTGATGATCGTTAAAGACGGTGCCGTGAAAACACATCCCGCCGATCATCATATCCTGCGGGGCGTCACCCGCACGCTCGTTCTCCGGCTCGCCGAGGAGCTGGGCATTGCCGTGCGCGAGGAAGCTTTCACGGCCGAGGAACTCGCAGCGGCCGAGGAAGTCTTCATCACGAGCACGGGCTCCGAAGTCATGCCGGTCGTTCTGCTGGACGGCTCTCCCATCGGAGACGGCAGGCCCGGCCCCGTTACCAGACGGCTCCAGCAGGCCTTCGAAGCGACGATTCCCGCCGGAAGCCGCTGATACCACCCGGACGCCAAAAGCCTCCAAACCGCACTCTCTAGTGGGTTTGGAGGCTTTTTTGAACGGCTGGCGGGAAGCGGAGTCCGGCGCAGCAGCGCTAAGACCGCCGGTTCGGTCGGCGCCTTTGATGCGCATCCGGCCTGCCCGCCTTGTTGCCGGGACTGCCCTTGGCGCGCGAATGCCGATTCCCGCCGGGTAACCGTGCAGCGCGAAAGCGCGGCGTCGCTCCGCGTTAAGCGGGCGGCGGCACTTGTCGCTACCGATTAAGGCTCAGCCATGCGACCGCATAATCGACAAGCGGACGCTGCGGCATCAAGGCCGCTTCGGCCGAGCCCACTCTACCGCGGATGACCGGCGAGTGCCCGACTTCGAAATCCGCGCCCGCCCGCTCAAAATCGTCCGAGTCGATTCCGACATCCGGAAATTCCACCCATCGGCGGACGCCTTCTCCATCAAGAACGGGAGCCCCGTTCTTGATTTCCTTTTTGGAAGCATACGCCGCCCGGTATTCCGCCAGATGGATGGACGTGTTGGAGTCGTGGCCGACTCCCAGCAGCAGCACATGACCATCCAGCTCGTACAGCCGGGCAAGCGGGGAACCCTCACCGAGCCCGTAAGCCAGGGAATGGCCCCCGGTCAGCTTCTGCGCCTGCGGTCCGGCCGCCGCAAACGAAACCTGGGGATGATTGCTGCGGAGAACACCCGGGTACGTTCTGAACGCTTCCGGCACGGCTCCCATAAAATACGTGCGGGTCTCTTCCGCTTTGTAGGCCGGCATCGAGCTGCGGATGACCTCCCACCATTCCTCCGGCACGGGCGGATTGCTCCAAGCCGAAGGCTCCGACAAATCACCGCTGTGCGTGGGCATCATCAGCGTACCCTCCTTGCCCAGTGCGTCACGTAGAGCGGTTATGACCGCCTGCGTGCCCCCGCATACCCAGCCGAGTGAGCTTAGGGAGGAATGCACCAGGAGGGTCATCCCCTCCTTCACACCGAGTTTTCGCAAATCCTCCGCGAGGCTTTCCGCCGTATGCGGACGCTTCCCCGTCCGTTTTATAATCGTCTTGATCGACATCGCACACTCACCTCATTACAAAAATTACCGCCGCTACCGCTTCAGATTCCATTCGCCGGTGCTGTATTTATCGCGCGCAAGCTCTTGCGCAAGCTCCAGCTCGTACGGAGTCAGCTCTCCGTCTTCAAGCTCAATGCCCATGCCTTCGGCCACGCCGGCGCGGAATGCGGTCTCCACGTCTCCCAGCGTTACCGGGGCAAGCCCCGCAGTCCGGAGCAGATCGTTGATCGCTACCGCCTTCTGCACAAAGCTCTGCTTCATCCGCTCCGCAATCCGCTCGTTGGAGAAAAGCAGCAGGCCGAACAACTGCTCGACGTCCAGTTCCAGCAAAATGGAGCCATGCTGAAGCACGACATTCTTCTGCCGCACTTGCGCGCTTCCCGCGACTTTGCGGCCTTCCACCACAAGCTCGTACCACGAAGGTGAATCGAAGCAGGCCGCCGAACCCAGCGACTCGTATTTGCGCTTCTCTTCTTCGGTTGCCAGATTGACCATCTCGGCCGCCAGCCCCAGCTTGCGGAATCCGAGCAGCAGTCCTTCGCTGAGAACACGGTATGCTTCCGTTACGCTCGTCGGAATTCCCGGATAGCGCTCCGAAACGATGATGCTGTAAGTAAGTTCGGCGTCGTGAAGTACCGCCCGTCCGCCCGTCGGACGGCGTACGAATCCGAGACCTTCGCCGGCGACTTTGTCCAGATCGATCTCCTTCCGCGCTTTCTGAAAATAACCGATGGAGAGCGCTGCCGGCCCCCAGCCGTAAAAACGGACCGTAGGCGGGACCCTGCCTTCGCTGTGGGCGATGAGAATCGCCTCGTCAATCGCCATATTTTCAGCCGCCGTCCGGTTGCCCGTATGCATATACCGCCATGTTGTCATGTTCCTCTTCCCTTCTTATCAAAAACGCCGGGCGTGGAGAACCCCTCCCGTACGCGTTGTTTATGAATGCCCCATCATTCCTTTATCATAGCACAGGAGTTCTCCCGATTACATTCGATAGAGCTTCCGCTGAAGTTATAAATGCCCCGGTAAACCGCGGGAGTCCCGGAAATACGAACCCGTTATGAAACCTCCTTCTTTGGATCATACTAGTTACAAAGTTGCAGGCCGGCCGTGCCGGACCGCTATCATTTTTAAGCGGCAAGATAACGAGGGGCACAGGGGACGAAATCAAGCGCCCCGGATAAGGCCCATTTTCGAGAAGGAGGCAGAGCCTAGATGAACAACCAGACAACGGAGCACATCCGCCCTATTCATGAAGGGCTGAGCATGCACACGGATCGGGAATGGTTTCTGGACTGGGAGTCGCGTGTCGTCCGCAACGGCCCCTGGGATAACTGGACCTTGTACCAGCTCGCTTACGAGGCGGAAAAATCCAACCTGATCCACTCCTTCGACGAGCTCCTGTGCCTGAAACATGTAAACGGGATCGAACCCATGACCCACCAGATCGAAACGGCCAAGAAAGTGCTGTACGACATGCGCGGACGGGCCATTCTGGCCGACGAAGTCGGACTGGGCAAAACGATCGAAGCCGGACTCATTTTAAAAGAATACATGATCCGCGGTCTTGTCCGCAAAGCGCTCATTCTGGTTCCCGCCTCGCTTGTCCTGCAATGGGTCCGTGAGCTCAATCAGAAATTCGGGATCGCGGCGGCCGCCCAGAAAAAATCGTATATGTGGCAGACGTGCGACGTGATTGTCGCCTCCATGGACACCGCCAAGCGTGATCCGCACCGGGAAATCGTACTCGGTCTGGATTACGACATGCTTATCGTGGACGAAGCCCATAAGCTGAAAAACAAAAAGACGACCAACTACCAGTTCGTCGGAGAGCTCCGGAAAAAATACTGCCTCCTGCTGACCGCCACGCCCGTACAGAACGATCTTAAAGAACTGTACAATCTGATTAATCTGCTGAAACCCGGTCAACTCGGGGCTCATACGAATTTTCAGGCTAACTTTGTTATGGCCAAAAGGATGCCGAAAAACGAAGGCGTTCTCCAGCAGGAGCTATCCAAAATTATGATCCGCAACAGGCGCGGGGACGGAAATGTCGAGTTTAAAAAACGGATCGTGAAAAATATTACGCTTACGCTTTCTCCCGAGGAGCAGGCGCTTTACGACGGCGTCACGGATTTTATCCGGAGCCAGTATGAACAAAATCAGGGCCAGACGAGCAATACGCTTGCGCTTGTTACCCTTCAAAGGGAAGTGTGCAGTTCCCGTGACGCGGTTTTTATCACCCTGGTCAACATGTTCAAAAAAACGGAAGAAAACTCTCCGGTCCGGGCCAAAATATGGGAGCTGGTCGAACGCATCCGCAGCATTCAGGCGAACACGAAAGCCGAAACCGTTCTGAATCTGATCCGGGAAATCAATGACAAAGTGATCATTTTTACCGAATACCGGGCGTCCCAGGAGTACTTGCTGAATTATTTAAGAGAAAATAAAATCACGGCCGTCCCTTACCGCGGGGGAATGAACCGGGGCAAAAAAGACTGGATGATGGACCTGTTCCGCACCCGGGTACAGGTGCTGGTCGCTACAGAAGCGGGCGGCGAAGGAATCAACCTTCAGTTCTGCCATCATATGATCAACTTTGATCTGCCCTGGAATCCCATGCGTGTAGAACAGCGGATCGGACGGGTACACCGGCTGGGTCAGACGGACGACGTAAGAATTTACAACCTTTCTACCCGTAATACGATCGAAGAGCATATTCTGAACCTGCTGCACGAAAAAATCAATATGTTCGAGCTGGTCATCGGCGAACTCGATTCGATTCTGGAGCGGCTGGAGAAAAAATCGACCTCGCTGGAAAGCTCGCTCTTCAAAATGATGATGGAGTCGCGTTCCGATGAAGACATGCGCCGGCAGATCGACCGGCTTGGCGATTCGCTGTCCGGCATCCGTGAGGAGCTGGAGCCCGAAAACGAAAGGAAAGCCAAAATCGGTTCCATACTCAGCGCCATCGGGCAGAATGTCGGGGTGAACCATGAATACCGCCCAGGTTGAACGCTTTGTCATGCGGTTTCTGGAAGCGTACAACTGCCGCATTATCGAAAAAACGAAGCACGCCGTCATCGTGAACCTCTCTCCGGAAGCGGATAAAGAACTTACCGGCCGCTCCTACTATTGGAGCTTCGTCGAGCGCACCGGAGTCGAACCCGAAACGATGACTTACCGTTTCGTGTTCGATCCGGAAGGGGATGCGGCAGCCGCGGCGGCGTCCCGTCCCGTACCGGCCGGTCCCCGGAACGGGCAGCCGGGGGCCTCTCCCGTGCCGGGAGCCGGTCCGGGGGCTTCCGCCGGTGCCGGTCCGGCCGCCAGCGGGGGAAGCCCGCCCGAAGCGATCCGCTCCGCGGACAGCATCCTCGGGCGGTACTTCGGCACGGCCCCCGCTCCGCCCATCGGCCGGGTCCCCCGCGACGAGGTTACGTTCGGCAGCCGCCGCCTGCAGCAGCTCTTCGCGACCGCCTTGAACAACGGGCGGTTCACCCGGTTGTTCGAGGCTCCGCCGCCGGCACCCGGCAGCCCGGTGCCGGCCCGCTCCGCTCCTCTCACCTACTGCACCTGGATGAATGTAAACTACAAGGTGGAGTATGCCTGCGATATGAAGCGCAGCGAGGTCCACTCCTTGGCCATTCAAATGACGACGGGAGAAATACGCGAGGAGTTTCATCCTTCCATGCTGACAAAGAAGCTCGCGCCGAAACTGCCCGCCAATATTCATCTGCTCGGCGATAACTTGACCCTGTCGAGAGCCGCCTCGATCCTGGAAGATTACCTGGAGCAGAAAATCCGCCGCACCGACCACCGCTGGGCGGACCGCGCCAATCAGGTGCTGGCCGAAGAGCATCAGCTCGTCCGCTTGTATTACGAAGGCATGCTTGCGGCAGCCGAGCCGGAAGCCCGGGAAGAGCTGGAAACCCGCTATGCGGCCCGGCAGGCGGAGGTAGACTGGCAGTACCGGCCGAGAGTGCATGTTTCCGTCATCAATTGCGGATTATTTCATTTAAGGGCGGAGGAAAGGTGAAGATGCGACGAAAGTCGCTAAAAGTTCCTATGGGCCCGCCTACACGTTTTAACAAACTTTTTATCAGGATTGCTTTACACTAGATTTATAGAATGAACGGCAGGCAGGTGAACGAATGAACCGCAAAGCTCTATGGACGGCAGCGCTTCTGGCGCTTGTTGTCTGGCTATCTGCCGGGCCCCCTTCTTTCTCGCAGGGTGAATCCCTCTTCGCAACTGAAGCTGGAGAAGTCTTTGACAGCTTGGAAACACGAACCGAGCCCGAAACCGGACAAGCCTATTTGGACAAAAGGTACACGGTTCTTCCCGGAATCAGACCTGCCGATGTTCTGGCGGACGTTTCGTCCGGTCAGCGGTCTGGTAGTGCTTCAGGCGCATCAAGCAAGAGCCCCGATAAGGTGCTGAACGAACATATTGTCCGCTGGATCGACAGTCTTGCCTCACAAAAAGGCTTCGAATCCTGGAGCCGCGCCCGATGGACAGTCGCTCCTCTCGGACCGGGCACGCACGGCTGGATCGTCCTGTTGACGGACGACGACGGACTTGAAGCAGGCTATCTGATCGTTTCAGCCGCCGAGAACGGCACCCTGCAGCTTATCGAATACGGAACGGGCGAACATCCCCTGTTCAGCACCCGGACGCTGTACCGCATCTTGGTGCAGCATGCCATCATCCCTTCATCCATGTCCTATAAAACTTGGCTGGATACTTCGGAAGCAAGGCTGCAGCGTTTTTATACGGATGCCTTCCATGCGGTCTGGACCGTTCCTGCCGGGAACAATCGTATTCTCATCGATGCCAAAACCGGCGAAATCCGGACCTTCCGGAATTATTCGCCCGCCAGCGCTTCAAGTTTGCTCAGGCTGCATGGCGCAGCCTTTGAACTTATACCCGGAACGCCGCTTGAGGTCCCGCCGCACGATCCTTACGAAGAGATCAGCTGGCTGACCCGTAACGCGCTCCCTATCCGTTCGTACGAAGAGTTGATTCCTTACCTTGCGGCCGGCAAGTCACTGACCTTCGTCTGTGAATGCTTCGACGGCAGACTTACGCTGCCGCTCTCCGTAACGGGCGCGCTGCGCTGGACAGGCGGTGCCGCTTTTATCGCCTTCGAGCAGGAAGGCAGGCGTTACGTGCTTCTGGGCGCCGCGGTTTCGCTGGGAAAGTTTTACCCGACTGACGGTATCTCCTCCTCTTTCCCATAGAAAAGCTTCCCCGGGTTCCCGGAACGGTTTACCGTTTCCTTGAGGAACCTGAGGAAGCTTCTTTTTTTGATATATGCTCTGAATTCTCAATTTCCCGGCAGCGGCACAGGCGAATTCCACATCGCTTTTTTGTTTCAAAGTAAAGCATGCAGAACATTCAGTCTCTGTTCCGGCGTTTTACGGCCTTCACGAGCATGGAGAGAGAGAGGGGAATCATTCCGAACCAGTGGACCGACCAGCTTTCTCTGGTTTCCTTTTGCCGGACGCGCGCTTCCTTTCGTACTTGTCTTGGAGTTTCTATATAGTGAACCACCTGCTCCGTTATATATTTCACAAGTTCTTCTCCGCCTTTTGCCATTGTCAGGTCTCCTTTTCCGCGTAAGGAATGCGATTCTTTAGGTCTAGTATTTCCCGGCTGCCTTTCCGTAAAACCCGCCACGCGCACATTCACGGGACAGGTCTCTTGCAACTCCCCTTCCCCGATGATCCAGACAGCCATCCAAGCAGATCTCGAACACCGTAAGCAATACGGAAACCTTTATCCAGGGATGAGCAAAACGGATCTGGCCCGCAAGTGTAAAATCGCCTGCCATAAAGCCAAAGACAAATAGAGGGAGCTGCCGAGAAGCGGCGCACAAAAAAACGGCTAACGCTCTCAGAGCATCAGCCGTTTTAGGTCTATGTGGTGTGAGCCGTAAGGCCTCAATCGCGGCTGATGCCGACAATCGAAGCGATAAAACGCAGAATATACAGGAACAGGTTAATGAAGTCGAGATACAGATTCAGTGCGGCGAGGGGGACTTCTTCCGCTGCAACGCCTTCGCGGTATTGAGCGACATCATACAGCACCCAGCCGCTGAAGATCAGAATTCCGCCGACGGACAGCAGCAGATTCAGGGTCGAACCGAAGTTGACGAACAGGGAGAGCACACCCATCAGCACAAGGCCGATTGTTGCGGCGAACAGAAATCCTCCCAGGAAGCTGAAGTCCTTTTCGGAACGGGCCGCGTACCAGGCAAGTCCCCCGAATATAACGGCCGTGGCCAGAAAAGCGCCGGACACAAGGTTGGCACCGATCAGCGAACCGTACGACATAATGACCGGGTACATGGTTACGCCCGAAATGGCCGTAAAGGTGTACAGGAACCCGTAACCGATGTTTTTGCCGCGCATACGGACCACGATGGCCGCGACGATCATGACGAGCTCAACGACAATAAACAGCGGGACGATCGACGGCGGGACGATCATGGCACCCGCCAGCATGCCTACGAACGAGATCAGCAGAGAAAGCGCAAAGGTCCGCAGAATGTGTGATAAAGATCCTTGATGGGAATACGTCATCGTTCTTTCCAAATTACAACACTCCTTTTCAATTACTACCCATTTTCCACTTATTTATAAATCGTTATACGAAAAAGGCCGGGCATCCGTTTCATTTTAAAGAAGGTTTTTTTCTTAAAAACTTAAAAAACAAAAAAGCCACCTGCTCCGGTTGACCGGTAGCCAGTGGCTTTCCTGTTTTGCTGATGCGGTCGAGAGGACTCGAACCTCCACGGCTGTTACACCACTAGAACCTGAATCTAGCGCGTCTGCCAATTCCGCCACGACCGCGTGCTTTGTAAGAACGAGATTAAATATATCATGCCCCAAAACGTTTGTCAAACAAATTATTAATCTTTTTTTGAGAAAATCCGACGGAATACATTTTGACCAAAATAAAGAAAGGAAAACCTCTAAGAGGCTTTCCTGTTTTCCTTCAGCTGCGTTTTAATCGTTTACCGTTTCCGGGGCCGGAATTCCTTTATGGAGCAGTTTCTGACCGATGGAAGAGCGGAAAAACAACCGTTCCAGTATCGTAATGACCCCGCTTCCCGCCCAGTATAGGACGAGGGCGGCCGGAGAGCGCCACATTACCGCTAATGAAACGGCCGTGATGACAAGCGGCATTCCCGCCTTAAGCAGCGCTGGCTGAGATGCCGTCTGATCCGGAACGAGGCTGATCAGCATCCCCAGCCATCCGACTATCCCGTACAGTACGGGAAGCGCGTGCGACGGATCGGGCACACCCAGCATTTGCATCCATGGAATCAGCATGGAAGTCATCTGGGCGCCATGCTGAGCAAAATACGGATATAGGCTCATGAAAATGGGCATCTGAATTAGTCCTGCCGCGAATGCAAGCCCAGGTTTGATTCCATAGCGGGAATACAGCCGGAGCATCTCCTCGCCCAGTTTGCCGGATTGGTCCGCATACCGCTCCCGGAGCTGCCGGATGGCCGGCTGCATTCGAATTTGTCTCACCTGCTGCCGGGCGCTGAGCAAATTTAAACGGAATAACAGACTGCGTACAAGCAGGGCAAGCAGCAGGATCGCCAGCCCCCAATCAGTCGTAAAGGCGGCTAAAGCGTTTAGAATAAGGTCCAATAAAGAAATAATAGGTTGTAAAAGTGACATGAAGAATTCCCCCGTTTTTGTGATAGCGGCCATACTGGCAGTAACTTGCAACGCTACAACGGGAGGAATCCGGTTCACCGGAATGATGATCGCTCCGGGCAGGGATTTTCCGCCGGGTCCTGAGTAATCCGAATCGGATCGGCCGGATGAGTACCGGCGCACCGCTCTTGTCCGAAGAGAGCTGCGGAACGGGGAATGCAACGGCTTTGAGAGGGGTCAGCGAAATCCACTCACCCAGCCACCAGCAGGTAAACCCGAGTGCCAGAAACAGCACCGGAATATCCAAACTCCATTCCAAGGCAATCCCCCTCTCTTTTTCTTCATGATACGGCCGGAGTGCTCAGCGGTTTCAGAAACTTCGGCTCACGTACCGAAAAGAGGTTCAGGCTTATTTACGCTTACTTCATACTTATTACCGGGCTTTTTCATACATGCGACGGTCAAAAAGAAACAGCGACATCCAAGGAAAGGATGCGCTGTATGCCGGGACGAAACCTTACGTTTCGTTTCTTATCATTGTGTATCGGCGAACCGCCGCGTAGGGCGGACTGATGTGTGACGTTGGGCTGCGGCCTGCCACGTCATGAGACGCCGCCGGAACGGCAAGCCGTGAGCCGCAGGCTGTGTTAGGCGGCCCTTACCCTACGGGAGCGCCAAGGCCTTCTTGTAAGCCAAGCCGGACTGCATGGCGGCGTCGTACACCGTGCGGCCGATCATGTGGCCGAGGTAAGTGGCCGTTCCGGCGTAGCGGTGAAGACGGCCTCTCTGCGTGGCTGCGATCAGCACGGCGTCCGTCGTCGTGCCCGTCGCCCCGCTGCCGTCCTTGAGCGCGACGCCGAGGTCCTGGAGAGCCGCCGCCTTCGCTTCGGTGGCGGTAATGACGGCGTTGACCATAGCCTCATCGGTCAACTCGCCCTCCACGGCCACGATAATATTGATCGTGCCGGGAAAAAGCGCCGAAGCCGGAAGCCCGCGTCCGGCCCGCGCCATGTTGGAATAGCCGACGGTCACCCAGGCACTGACGGCTATTCCGGTGTCCGCCGCGGAAGCGGCCGCGGATTCCGCTGCGCCCGTGTCAGCGGCGGCCGGAAGCCGCATTCCTCCGGTCACCGGGGTGCCCGGCTTTGCATCAGACGTACCGGGGAGACGGTGTGCTTCCCGGCCGTTTTCGGCGAAATCATCCGGCTCACCTTCGGACGTACCCAAAGAATCGAATCCAATTTCGCCGGCTACTGTCACGGGAACAGGATCGTCCATTCGAAGATGACTTTCACCGAGGCCGCTCATATGTACGGAAGTAAGCAGGCAGGCGGTTTCCTCGCTGTTCAGACCGACCGTCCCCAGAAATTCATTCATCTCCGCGACCGGATCGCCGCAGGCATACGTTTTATCCACCTTGCGGTTGATGATATTGCGGTGGTACCCGAAACCGCCGCCCCAGGGTGCGGAGCTTAACGTCCTCAGAGGTAAATGAGCCTCCAGCAGAAGATAGCTTCCCGCTCCGCCTTCGTTTACGCCTGCGGTTATTCCTGCGGCCGGGCGGCTTTCCGAGTAGATGAGTGATTGCCGATTGTTCAACGGATCAGGCCTCCTCACCCTCATTAGTTTCCCGGGGCAGCGTATACTCGGCGGGACGACTTTCCGTATAAGGCTGATAGACATACTTTCTATCCAGCTGAACCAGCTTGCGGCTGCGTTTGCGAATGGCGACGGACGACTCGTTCCATGCCACCACATAGCCTCGTATATCGTTGCGCGGATCCGCATCCCTGACGATTCTGAGCAGGGTGCCGTCAATCCGGTATCGGTCTAACTGCTCGTCGCTGATCATGACAAGCCCTCCTTTTGCTCCAAAAAATTTCCTGGGCAATTGTATCTTAAGCCTGCTCCCCCGCAAAAGGCAAAGCCGGCATCCCTACTAGCATACACAAAAGCCGGCGGCAAGCCAAGAAGCCCTTAGATCGGATGGAACCGCCTGATTCATTTTTTTCGGGCTCCGGGTAATAAAATCTGCAGCCTGCGTGGTTTTAGAAGCCGGCTAGTTGGGCAATCCTTTTAAGATGAAGGGGTAAAACCTGCGGTCAGGCTTATATGAAGGGAGCGAAAAGCGATGGACGGCAAAAAAACATTTTACGTCAGCGTAGGTTCCAAACAAATCGTCGACGAAGCGGACGAGATCAACTTCGATTTCGAAATAAAGGCAACGGATGAGGAAATCGACAAACTGGCCGAGCTTTTCGAGGTTATAGACGAGTCGGACGAACAGACGCATTTCCGGGCTCTCCTGCCTTTTAAGGAATATCACAAGGATAAAGAAAACGACGCCTACGACTATGATCTCAAGCAGATCTACCAGACGCTTTACAATTTGGGGACGGAAGAAACCCGCAAACATATCGAAGAAATGAATGTGTTGAATTAAAAAAAGACCTGCCGGCTTCCCGGCAGGTCTTGCTTATGAGGAACACGTCAGCCGACGTGTTCTTTGGAATCCGTATTTTCAAACCAGCAATCCAATACTTTGCTCGACATGACGCGTTTCTTGATATAATCGACCTGCTGAACCGTAAACTGGGATTCCCATGGAACGGAAAGTTCCATAAAGAATTTGACCACCGTAAGAAGTTCAGACCATGCCACGTATCGTTTATACCAGAAAAATTGAGGGTGTTCAATCATATACGGGTACAAATCATCAAACTCGGTGTGTTTGCAGTCTAGGGCGCGTTCGAAATGGTTCTTCGCTTCGGACAGCTTCTCCAGCAAATATTCGGCTGGAATTTGCTCATTTCCCATAGCGATCCCTCCTCTCCAGTTACCTTCCTCTATTATATCGAATTTACCCCTTCCAGGAAAGCATTGAAGCAGAATGAAAATGTTTTCATAAAATAACGGTCAATCTGCGAACACAATATGTCCTTGTTCAAGGGAAGTTATCGTTACGAGAGACTCCGTACGGATCCCCTGTTCACGGATCGCCCGGCCTCCGGCTTGAAACGCCTTCTCTACCGCGATACCGACTCCGACCAGTTCGGCTCCCGAGCGCTCCACAATTCGGATCAGGCCCCTGGCCGCATCGCCGTTGGCGATTATGTCGTCTATGATTAAAATCCGGTCGTTTGCGGTTATATATTGGGAAGAAACCATAATATCCGTCACGATTCCTTTGGTGAAGGACGGTACGCGTTCACAATAAGTATCCTCGCCCATAGTCACCGACTTTTTGCGTCTGGCGAAAATAAACGGGATGCCCAGTTCGCTGGCGACGGCAAAAGAAAGCGGGATTCCGGACGATTCGACAGTCAGCACTTTGGTAGGCGAGCTTTCTACAAAGCGCCGTGCGAATTCCCTGCCCATTTCCTTAATCAATGCAGGATCGACTTGATGATTCAAGATGGCATCCAATTTAACGACTTGGTCGGAAACGACGCTTCCGGCTTCTAAGATACGTTGTTTCAACAGTTCCATAGCTTCTCCTCCACCTTTGAATATGTGTTAACGTACCACAAGCCAAACATAGGTTTCAAGTCCCATTTTACGCCTTAGGTCCTTTCTCCCGGAACTTTTCGGCCCTTTGACCAGTCTGTATAAATAGCGGGACATCAACTCCTACTTCCTGCCGCCGGCAGAACGAGAAAAGCCGGCTTAAAACGTGCAAAGCAGATTACGGAGGCGTTACACCGGCGTCAGTCTCCGCTATCCCCTCATCTAAGCCGATATGAAATTTGAACGAATCGTCCCTAGGGCGTATGATAAGGAATGTCGCTCCGCGTCCGGAACCGGTGCGGCAGAAGAAAGGAACGATTGCAATGAAGAACAAACTCCGCAGAGCAGCGATGATCGGTCTTCTGATCTCCGTTCTGCCGGCGGCGGCGGGCTGTGAAGCTGTACATACGTTTTGGGGGAAAGAACCTGCCGGCTCCTCCGCAAATCAGGCACAATCTGACGGAAACGCGCAGCCTTCGCCTTCCGGTGCAGCCGGACAAACACCGGTTCCCGACCGCCCGGCTGCCGTTTCTTCCAACGAAAATACGGAAGGGCCGGTCAAAGCCAAGCCGGTGGTTACTCCGGAGAATACATACCGTGCCAGCAATCCGGCCTTGATGGGCGTTACGCTGGGAACGCCCAAAGACGAGGTCCTGAACCTCTTCGGGAAAGCGAAGAACATGTTCGTCATGGATGAGGATCCCCAGTCCGTCACGGTATACGAATACGGGTCCTTCTCCGTCGGCTTTAATGTGTTCGACCGCCTCGAGTTCGTCCAGATTCAATCGGCCGATATCGATCCCGGGCTGGGCGGGCTTCGTCTCGGACAATCCGCCGATGAGGCCGCGAACGTTCTGGGCAAGCCCGACAACCGCACGGATTACGTGCTGACCTATAAAGCCCGCAACACCGTATTGAAGCTGGATCTTGACCCGGAAAGCCATGTGATTCAATCGATCAAATTGTTCCCGGCCAGCTAAGCGCCGGTGCAAGAACAGTTAAAAACCCGCAGCCCTAAGGCCGGCGGGTTTTTAACTGTTCTTTTTTCTTTTTTTGCGGATGAGATAGAAAATAAGAAAACCGACTGCCGCGGCAACGGCAAGCCATAAGAGACAGATGCCGAGGTACGAGTGAATCCCCTTTAGCACCGCTTCAAAATTGGCCCCGATAAAATGTCCGAGCGAAAGAAACGTACAGCACCACAGCAAAGCGCCCGATCCCGCAAAAAGCAGATAACGCCAGAGGGTAATTCCGCTGACTCCCGCCAGATAACAGGTAAAATGCCGGAGCCCCGGAACGAAATAGCCGAAAAAGACGGCCCACATGCCGTATTTCTGAAACCAAAGTTCCGTACGGGTGATCCGCTCCTGCTTGATGCGCACCCACTTTCCGATTTTGTAAAGGAAGGGTTTGCCGAGCCGGAGTCCGACCGTATAGGAAATCAGCATCCCCGTCATCGTCCCCAGGTAGGAGACGATAAGCGAATGCGTAAAATTCAACGGACCGTTGTCCATCGTGAGAGAGCCGACAAACGTCATCAGCGTCTCGTCGGGAATCGGCAGGCCGACTATGCCGGCGGCAAGCAGAGCGTAAAGAGCCGTATACCCGTAATTGGAAATCAGCTCAAAGATCGTTTCTTTCACTACATAACACTCCTAACGGGGTTGTTCCTGCGCGTTTCTTATGTTGCTGTCATGCCCGTCCGGTCCGAAACATACCTTGTACTAGTACGAAACGTGAAGGGTGAGAACAATGGCTTCTAAAACATGGACGCAAACCGCACAGGTTGCTTTTACGTATGTCGGGACGGTCGTGGGAGCGGGTTTTGCCTCAGGTCAGGAGATCCTGCAGTTTTTTACCCGCTACGGCGCGGCGGCTTCCTTGACCATCGCGCTCGCGAGCGTCTTATTCGTATGGCTGGGCATCAAAATGATGCTTATGGCGCACGATGTCCGGGCGGAGTCATACGAAGATTTGAATATCGCTTTATTCGGCCCGAAACTCGGCGGATGGATCAGTTTGTTCACTTTATTCGTTCTTTTCGGGATCTCGTCGGTCATGCTGGCCGGCGGAGGCACGGTTTTCTCCGAGCACTTGTCCCTGCCCTTCCAGAGCGGATTGCTCGTCACCGCGGTCCTGTCCTATGCGGTAATCACACGCGGTATCGGTGCGATTATGGCGGTAAACACAATCGTCGTGCCGGTTATGGCCGCATTCAGTCTTATTCTGGTGCTTTACACAAACAAGCTCCCCACTTCGCAGGCATGGCTGACCCTCGGCACCGACCATTCGCCGCTCAGCGCCTGGACCGCGCCCCTGCTCTACGTCGGCTTTAACCTCGCTACCGCCCAAGCGGTTCTCGTGCCGCTCGGCGCTCAAATCAAAGACCGGCGCGTACTCTTCCGGGGCGCTCTGCTCGGCGGGATCGGAATCGGCCTGCTGCTCTTCGCCGCGCATTATGCCCTGAGCGCGCAGATGCCGGGAATCCGCCAGTTCGGCATTCCGATGGCCCGGATTATGAACGGGATGGGAACTTTCATCCCTTTAGCGTATCTTCTTGTCATCTATGGTGAAATCTTTACGACGTATCTTTCCAATACTTACGGGCTTACCCTGCAGCGCTGCAGCAGCGGACGGGCCTGAGCCGCAGAACCGTTCTTCTCCTGCTTATCGTGCTCAGTTATGTCGTCAGCCTGATCGGCTTTAAGCCGCTACTTGCGGCGCTTTATCCGTTATTCGGCCTTGTCAGCTCGGTGTGGCTGGCCGTGATGATGTGGAAAAGCCGCGCCGCCTGAGGAGCGCCATGCCCGGACCGTCAGAAGCAGACGGCCAAAGCTCATCAGCATACCCAGAAACACGAACAAAAATCCGCACAGCAAATAGCCGATATGATAATCGGGAAAAGCATCCGCATCGCGCAGTACCGCAACAAGATCGGCAAGAAGCATCACCATTCCGATCGCAGTAAGCGCAAACTGCCCGTAATCAAGCGGGGTTATCCGCTGCAAAAATTCCGCCGTATGACCGGGAGCGGCACTCCGCAGATCCCGTTTCCGCATCCGGTGCAGCATCCAGGCGGTATATGCGGAAGCAGCGGTGACGAAAAAACCAAAAAAGGCTGTAAAAACGGCCAGAATCGTAAATAATTGAATTGGAATCCTCTCCCTTATGGCAGGCTGTTCAGCCGAATGATAAAAGTTTCGACACGGCCCAGACCGTACACGCCGCGGCGGCGGCTGGCAGAACCCAATTTATTAGGGCCGCGGCCCGCCGTCCGGGCAGCGGAGTCGACCGCCACAGAAGCTCCATAAGCCGGCTGTTCTCCCCGGCAAGTTGAGCCGCCTGCGTTTCCGGTTTCGCCGGAACTACCGGTCCGGACGGAGGACACTCTTCGCGGTACGTGCTTTCGCCGGAAACAGCCGCAGGGAAAGGATTGCTCGCAAGTTCTATAGACTCAGACGCTTCCGCAGCTTGCATCCCTTCAACTTGTTCGGTCCGGGAATGCGCATGATCGGCCGCAATCTTTCTTTTGTCGCTTGTATGTGATGAGTTTGTCGAATGAATGTGCTCCCGCTTCGGTCCGGAGTTCTTCTCTTTCTGCGCGGAGCCTTTTCCTTTTCCGGTACGGATACGGCCTTTATGGCGTCCGACCTGATAAGTAATTTCCCGTTCTCCGGGTTTTGCCGGCTTTTTCTTCTCAGACAAGTGTCTGTCCCCCCAGTTCCTCGGAACCTCTTCGTACCGGTCTTCTATTTAGACGACGATTACGGCAGACAAGTTGTGCCGCAGCAAAAAAAAGACCTTTCCGTCCTACTTCGACATAGGGAAAGGTCTTTCCTGTTTTTTACATGCTTAAATAATGACTTTATACCTAGAAAAATCTCGAATATCTCCGAAAAAAGGCTTAGACGATTCCTGCCGCGCGGTTAGCGGCGAAAGCCGCGCTGCCGATGACGCCGCCGTCGTCGATAAGGGTGCCGGGATGGATGGTGAGACGTTCCCAGTAGCCTTTGTAAACGGACTTCTGAAGTTCTTCGCGCATAGGCTTGAACAGACGCTCGCCGGCCAGGGATGCTCCCCCTCCGATAATCAACGCGTCGGGGCTGTACATGGTTACGGCATATGAAAGTCCGCGGCCCAGCAGCTTGCCGGTATGGTTCATAACCTCGATTGCCAGGCGGTCGCCTTCGTCATACGCGCGGGATACGTCCGCGGCCGTAACGGAAGCCGCTTCCTCACCCGGGAACCACTCGGCCAGGATGCTCTCGCGGCCTGCCGCAAGCGCTTCCCTGACCTGGCGGACGATACCCGTGGCGGATGCGATCGTTTCGAGACAGCCGACGAGTCCGCAGCCGCAAGGCGTCGTTTCCGCATCGTCGACGCGAATATGTCCGATTTCGCCGGCCATGAAGCCGCCGCCGTAATACAACTGGCCGTTATTGACCAAGCCGGCCGACATCCCGGTCCCGAGCGTAATTCCGAGCACATGCTCGTAGCCGCGGCCAGGTCCCTTCATGGCTTCGCCGTAGACGTACATGCGGACGTCATTGTCGATAAAGACCGGGACGCCCAGTCTTGCTCCGAGCTGGTCGGATACCGGCACTTCGCTCCAGCGGAGATTGCTGGCGAATACGCACACGCCGCGAACCGGATCGATAAAGCCCGGCGTTCCGATTCCGACCGCTTTCAACTGCCCGAACGCAATATTCTGCTCTCCGAGCAGCGTTTCCACCATAACCGCAATCTTTTCCAGCACATAGTCGCTGCCTTTGGCCGCTTCCGTAGGCTGTTTGCTTTTGGCGAGGACGTTAAATTCCTCATCCAACAAGCCGCACACAATATTCGTTCCTCCGAGATCAACGCCGATGAAAAAGCTCATTCCCGTCCGTCCTTTCCCTTATGCGTTCGCATACAAAGTGGTAATGCCGTGCTGCTCAAGAACCTTCTCCATGTCAGGTTCCAACCTCGCGTCTGTCACACACACGTTTACGTCCGCAAGCGGAGCTATGGAGAACAAGGAGGCTTTCCCCACCTTGGTATGGTCAAACACTGCTATCGTATGCTGGGTGCGGCTCATCAACAGACGGGCTGTCTGGGCTTCGAGCTCGGAGAATGTCGTTATGCCTTTGTCCGCGGAAACGCCGTCCACACCGAGAAAGAGCTTCTCGATGTTGAGATGCTCGATCGTCTTCTCGGCCAGCGGCCCGCTGAGCTCGAAGCTTTTGCTGCGCATGACGCCGCCGACGACGACCACCTGCAGACCTTCGCTGTCGGCCAGTTCCATGGCGATATTAACGGCATTAGTCACGACCGTAATCCCTTGGCGCTGCTTCAGTTCGCGGGCAATAAGGAAGGTTGTGGTGCCGCCGGTCAGGCAGACGCTGTCCCCTTCCTCGATAAGGCCGGCCGCCCTGCGGGCAATCGCTTCCTTCTCCAGCCAGAGCTGCTGCTTTTTCTCGGCGAACGAGGTTTCGCGGACCGCCGTGAGGCCCTCGAAAAGGGCTCCGCCGATGGTGCGGACAACCTCGCCTTTTTTCTCCAGAAGGTCCAAATCACGTCTTGCCGTCGCTTCCGAACATTGAAAATGCCCGATGATCTCCCCAATGGTAATGCGCCCCTGCTGCTTGAGGATCGTCATAATCTGCTGGCGCCTGAGATCTCCTTTGGAAGGAGTCGTATCATTCATTTCAACTGTCACTCCGTCACAAGGTTAAATTTCGACGAACTGGGTAAGGTTACGCGGATCGTCCGGATTCAGCCCGCGTTTCATCGCGTTGTAATAGCCGTTGTACTGGACAGCGGGCAAATACAATACGCTGCGCGCTTCATCGCTGATCGCGGCTCCGCCGAGTTCCAGAACCAGATCCGCAAAATCCGTGTCTTCCCCGCGCTCCGCGGTCAGAAGCAGGATCGTCGCCCCGTATTCCTTCAGCTCCCTGGCTACCTTCAGCTCATAATCGCGGGCGGACTGTGAAAGCAGGAAGCAGACAAGCGTACCCGAGTCGACGATGGATTTGGGACCGTGTCTGAACTCAAGCGTGCCGTACGCTTCCGTCCACGTATACGTCATTTCCTTCAGCTTGAGGCAGGCTTCAAGCGCCAAACCTCCGAGTGCTCCGAGTCCGAGATAGACCGTTTTGTTGAAGTCGTGCGCCGACACCCATTCTTTGATGCCCGTATCCGAGGCTTTGACCAGTTCTTCGTCTAATTCTAACACAGTTTTAAGCTCTTGTAAGTATGCCTCGCTGCCCGCCGCCATCGCGATTGCGGCCTGCATCATAAAGGTCATGGAGCTGAGCGATTTGCTCATCACCGTGCTCTTCTCTTTGCCCAGCGGAGAAAGCAGACATTCCGTCATCCCGAACAATTTGCTCGTCTCGTGGCAGGTAATGCCGCACGTATCGATATGAGCCGCATTTTTGACGGAATCAAGCGCAAGAAGTACCTCGTGGGATTCTCCCGAACGCGATACGCCTACAATCAGAAGCTTCTTCTCTCTCGGGAGGGTAGCGTCGCGGAGCAGGAAAATGTCGGAGGAAGGCTGTGCGGATGCGCTGCGTCCGGTCCATTTGCGGAACGTCGCCGCCATCGTGATCGACTGATAGTAAGAAGAGCCCGATCCGATAAAAACGACTTCCTCGTATTGATCGTTTCTTATATAACGGCTCACCCAGTCGGACTGCTTCTGGAGCTGATCCCACGCGGCCTGGAGAGCGGCGGACTGGGCACTGATTTCGGTGTAGGTTAATTGGCCTTGAACGTTTGACATCTTCTAATTTCCTCCCTTATAATCAACTTAATGACATTATAAATCATTATTTTGATCGTTTCAATCATTTTATACGAAGGGGTTTTTCAAAATGGCTCATTTGATTTCTTCTACGCACCTGCTTCAAACGGCCCGTCAAAACGGTTACGGCATTACGGCCTTTAACGTGCACACGCTGGAAATGCTGCAGGCCGTCGTTGAGGCGGCCGAGGAGCTTCAGGCTCCGCTGATTCTGCAAACCACGGTCGGCACGGTGAAGCACCTGGGCCCCGACTATATCGTTGCGGCCGCAGCCGCCGCCGCCAAACGGTCTTCCGTCCCCATCGCGCTTCATCTCGATCATTGCACGGATTACGAGCTTATCGTACAATGCATCCGGGAAGGCTATACATCGGTTATGATTGACGCTTCCATGCATCCGTTCGAAGAAAACGTACGGCAGACGCGGGAAGTCGTGAAAGTCGCCCGGGCGGCCGGCGTAAACGTGGAAGCGGAGCTTGGCAAAGTGGGCGGCGTCGAAGACGATATCGTCGTTGCCGACGAGGATGCCCTCCTCGCCGATCCCGACGAATGCGTACGCTTCGTAGAGCTGACCGGCGTGCCGACGCTTGCCCCGGCCATCGGAACCGCTCACGGCATTTACAAAGGCGAACCGAACATCGCATTCGGCAAGCTGGAAGAAATCTACCGCAAAGTGAGCCTTCCTCTCGTTCTGCACGGCGGCTCCGGCATACCGGAAGAGCAGGTCAAACGGTGCGTATCGCTCGGCATGGCCAAGATGAATGTCGCTACGGAGCTGCGCATTGCTTTCTCCGATGCCATCAAGAAAGTCTTCCAGGCCAACCCGGATGAAAACGACCCGCGTAAATATATGGTTCCGGCCAAAGCGGCCGTCAAAGAACTGGCTCAGACGAAAATGCGCCTTACCGGCTGCGTAGGCCGCGCCAAAGATTTCATTTAATTCAGTCAAGACAGGAGAACCCGGATGATTACCACCGTGACCCTCAATGCGGCAATCGATAAAACCTACCAAGTAAAAAACTTCGAAATGGACCGGGTTTCCCGCGTATCGGACATGATCGCCGTCCCCGGCGGCAAAGGAATCAATGTCGCCCGGGTGGCGCGTCTGCTCGGCGAACCCGTCACGGCCGCCGGTTTCGTGGCCGGCTTCAACGGACGGTTTATCCGCAGCGGGCTCGACGCGGAAGGCATTCCTCATGACTTCACGGAAGTCCCGGGAGAATCCCGCCTCTGCCTCACCGTCCTGGATGCGGATAACGGCACGCAGACGGAGCTGCTGGAACCCGGACCCGCCATCGCCGAAAGCTCTCTTCAGTCCCTGAAGCAGAAGGTGAAGGCGCTCGCGGCGAGGTCCACGCACGTGTGCTTCTCCGGCAGTCTCCCGCTCGGATGCCCTCCCACGCTTTATGCGGAGCTGATCGCGCTTGCAAGAGAAGCGGGCGCCGAGGCCGTCCTCGACGCGAGCGGCGACGCCCTGGCTGCCGGGCTCGAAGCGATGCCCCTGCTCATTAAGCCCAATGAGCATGAAATCGTGCGGCTGCTCGGCAAGCCCGCTTCCTCCGACGACGAGCTGGCCGCCTGCATCCGGGAACTGATGCAGCGCGGAATCCGGCATGTCGTCGTTTCGCTCGGCGCGCGCGGAGCCCTCGCGGGCAGCGGCGGCCGCGTGCGGCGGGTCGCCATCCCGGCGATCCGGGCCGTAAACCCCGTCGGCAGCGGCGACGCGATGGTGGCCGGCATGGTTACGGCTCTCCGCCGGGGAAGCAGCGACTCCGACGCGGTCCGATTCGGCGCGGCATGCGGAAGCGCCAACGCCCTGCAGATGCAGGCGGGAGTCGTCACCGCGGAAGATGTCGAGCGGATCTACCGCTCCGTCACGGTGACGGATTACTGATCCGGGCGGCTGGTGCGGGCGGTCGAAACAGCCTGCTGGTGCGATCTGCTGATGCGGCCTGCTGATACAGTCTGCTGGCGCGGTCTGCTGATGCGGAAGACCGATACAGTCTGCATGCCACCGCGGATATGTCGACCGGTGCAGTTTGCTCATGCGACCGGCTGATACGTCGGCGTATACGTCCGCCGATGCGGATTGCCGGTGCAGTCTACCTTCTACTGATGCGACCTGCCGATATAATCTGCTAATAAGGGCTGCCCATGCGGCCTGCCGATGCAGTCTGCCTATTCGGTCTACCCATGCGACCTGCCGGATCCAGTCTGCTCACGCGACCGGCTGATACGGCCTGCCGATGCCGACGGACGCATGAGAAACCGGCTGCTGTCCCGTTCCATGCTCGGCGCCCGACCACCCGGCCCGGCACACTCAACAAACAGGCGTATTCCCCCGCAGCGGGAGAATACGCCTGTTTTGTGTATGCCGATACCGTCGGAATGGTCTTCAGGCAACCTCCGATACGCCGCCCGCCCTTTCCCGTCTGTCCGTTGCCGTCCCCCTTCCTCCGATTCGGGTTCCGCATGGTAATTTTCCGGTGATCTGGGAAGTCTAACCTTAAAGCTCTAGCACGAGTGGAGGGAGATTATGACCGACCAGAACGACAGCCGGAAGCCTCATGGACATCCTACGCTTCCGGCGGCGCCTACACTGAACGCCGACCAGTGGGACATCCCCCTTGCCGCTGACACGGACGCGGTTATTCAGCTTTTCCAGGAGCTTCTGCCGACCGACGAATTTCAGTGGATTCTTACGGACAACGGCAATTCCGGCTGTATGTATATCAGTACCGCGATCGACAAAAGCCTGTTTCAAAATGACGTCGCCCCGCGTCTAAGCCGCTGGGAATCGCAGCCGGACGACTGGCCGACCCTTTTCCCGACGGGAACCGAGATCCGGAACGTATCGGACGCTTTGAAGCGCATGCTTCAGGGAGACGTCATTCTGCTTCATAACCGGATGCCGCACAGCGCGCTCTCGTTCCCGGTGCCTTTTCAAAAAGGACGCGCCATTGAGCCCCCCAAAGTCGAACGGGTGATCCTCGGTCCTCAGGAATCGTTCGTGGAGGATATCGACGTTAACCTTGGGCTCCTGAGAAGACGAATGCGGGATCCCAACCTGATCGTTCATTACTATGAGGTAGGAGAAAGGTCCAAAACGACCGTAGCCGTAGTATATCTGAACGATGTCGCCCGGCAGGAGTGGGTGGACGAGATCGAATCCAAAATTGAAGGCATCCAGACGGATTCCGTCGTGCTGATGAAAGAATTGATGGAATTCGTAAGCGGCCCTAATCTGACTCCCTTCCCTTTATATGAAAAAAGCGAGCTGCCGGCGCGTTCGGCCCTGAATCTCCTCAAAGGAAGAATCGGGATTCTCATGGACGGTTCTCCCTTTATCGCTTTCCTGCCGAATACCGTGCTCACCAGCTTTATCGGGGGGGAAGCGGTCATGCAAGGCTCGCTTATTCCGACATTCGTCCGGCTTGTCCGGATTCTAGCTTTTGTCATCGCCATTTACGCGCCTGCCGTCTATCTGGCCCTGGTTACGGTAGACTCGTCCATTCTTCCGACCGTATTCGCCATCTCCATCGCCCAGGATCAGGCCGGAATCCCTTATACAAGCCTGTTTGAAACGCTGATGATGATGATCGTCATGGATGTGCTTAACGAGGGGATGACCTACGTCCCCGGCAATGTCGGCTCCGCTTTGAATGTCGTCGGAAGCCTGATTATCGGCCAAGCGGCGGCCCAGGCGGGATTGACCAGCAAATTTATGATTATCGTCGCCTCCATTTCCGCAGTGGGAGCCTATATCGCTTCGTATCAGATCTCTTATGCGGCGCGCCTGTGGAAATACCCGTTTATATTGGCGGCGGGACTGTTCGGTTTTTACGGAATCACCGTGTGTTCCGTCCTGCTGCTAGGGCATCTCGCCTCTACCAAGTCGCTCAGTATCCCGTACACGGCGCCTTTCAGCCCGCTCAGCCTAAAAGCGATCCGGATGCAGTTTTTCAGGCCGAGCGCGCAGAAGTTGAAGGACCGGGACCCGGTCTTTAAACCGGCGGACAAACACAGCCAGAGAGGGGATTCGTCATGACCAAGCCGAGCATCTCGGGGCTTCAATGGTTCGTCATACTGGCAGTTGCCTCGATTGCGATGGGTCCCCTGAGATTCCCGGCTTATTTGTCCCAGCAGATGGATCAGCACGGCTGGGTGCTGCTTCTGCTTGCGCTGGCCATTTCCTTGTGGAACACCTATGTCGCGGTCCGCTTATCGAGCCGGCATCCTCGCAGCGATATCGGGGAGTGGTCCCGGCTCTACCTCGGCAAATTTTTATCGGCCGTATATGTCGGCTGCATTGCCGTTTACTTTTTCATCTGGGGGGATCTGACTTTCGGTGAACACTGGCTGCTGGTTTCCTATCTACAGTTGAAATATACGCCGGTTTACACGATCGTGCTCCTTGTTATGCCCGTGGTGCTTTACATGGTTTGGAAAGGGACAGAAGCCTGGGCGCGGCTTTTTCTGCTGCTCGGCTTTGTGATGGCAGTCTGGCTGCTCAGCATCAACTTGCCCCAGCTGCGCAACATGGATGTCACCAACCTGCTGCCGCTCGGAAATCTCGGCCTGCCGAGGCTGCTCGGCAAAAATATGTTGACGATTTTCTACCTGTTTAAAGGCTTCGCCGTCCTCTATTTTCTGTATCCTTACATCCGGTCGGATAAAAATCTGCTTCGTCTGTCGGCAGCCGCTACCGTTACGGCCGGGGCCGAAGTTATGCTATCCTATCTGCTGCCCATTATGGTCTTCGGTTACGAGACCGCCAAAACGTTCACTTTCCCGTATCAGGAGTCGATGGAAACCGTGCCTTTTCTCCTTCTTCCTTTTGAAAAGCTCAGCTTCCTGGCCCCTCTGTTTTTCGTGCTGGTGAACATCATGATTCTGATCGTTTGCGTAACCTGCTGCTCCCAGGCGCTTTGCAGGCTTTTCAACACCCGGCGGATCAAACGGATGTATGTGATCGTCTCGGTCCTCATGTCTCTCGCTTTTCTCCGGACTCTGACCGTGAACGAAGTCGATCGGCTGGTCTACATCACCGCGCTCGTGTTCGGCATTATTTTCGTCCTGATTCCCAATTACATGTGGATCGTCAGCCTTTTCAGAAAGGAGAAGACGGGATGAGAAAATGGCTGCTTGTTCTCATGCTTGTGACCGGAGCCGCAGCGCTTGCCGGATGTTTGAGCATTTCGGAGATCAGGGAACAGTCCTTTATCGTCGGGATGGGAATCGACCGTGCGGATGATGGCGAGCTCGAAATCAGCATGATGGAAATCGACATGGACGGAATGAAAAGCGGAGGCAGTGAGGGCAGCTCCGGCGGAAAAGCACCCAAATATATTATCCGTCAAGCGACCGGATCGAATATTCCCGACTGCCTGAGGCAGATCCGGACACGCCTGCAAAAAGAGCTGTCCCTCGATAAAGTCAGCTTTATCATGTTCAGCGACACAATCGCCAGAGAAGGCATCTATCCCTATATGGATTTTCTGGTGAGATCGCCGAACATCGACCAGACGGTTCATATGTTCGTCACCACCGACAAAGTAAGCGAACTGTTCCGGAAAGATAACGGGGGTCTGACGAATTTTTCGACCAAAGGCTACGCGTTTGTCCCGACCTTTCTCGCCAGCCGCCTCTGGCAGGTGAACAAAGCGGTCATGAGCCCTCTGCACAGCATCCATCTCAACCGCTTCAGCTATGAAAATAACGAATTAAACTTTATGGGTGAAAGCTTTCTCCGCCGGGACCGGCTTCTTTATCATTTGAACGGAATCGAGTCCAGAGAGTTCAACGTGCTCGTAAACCGGCAGGGAAAAGAAGTCATTCTGCATGCCGATCCCGGGAAACGCAACGCTCTGCAAATTAAAGAAGTCCGGCGGAAAACGGAGATCACCCGTAAACAGGCCACTTTCATTTACTTTATTCAAGCCACTATCCTGGAAAGCAAGGACCACAGTCCGTACCTTCATGTGGACGACATCGAAAAAGAAGGCAGCCGGCTCTGGGAGAAAAACTTCACGAGACTGCTGAACGGCACCAAAGAGCAGGGCCTCGATATTCTCGGGATCGGCGAGCAATTCCGGATGAGAGGCTGGGATACGGCAAACTGGGAAGAACAAATCAAAAAACTGGAAGTTAAAGTCCGTATCCATCTCAAAGTTCTTTCTCCCGAAGGCAAAAGAGAATAGAACGTATCCATGCAGGACACATACGATGAAAAGCCAAAAAGACCCTTCTTTTAGAGAAGAAGGGTCTTTCGCTGTCTCTTAAACATTAAGCACACCTGCCGCGGGAGCAGTCCTTCTCACCGCGTCTCTTACATGCTCATGGCAAGTAAAAAGCAAAACCTGCCGATTACCGCCGAGCTGCCCGATAATCCGCAGCGCCCCTTCCATCCGCTCCTTGTCGAAATTGACGAAAATATCGTCAAAAACGAGCGGCAGGGAAGCTCCGCCGGTAAATTCTTCGACGAGTGCGAATCTCATCGACAAGTATAGCTGCTCCGCCGTTCCGCGGCTCAGCTTCGATGAATCCACCTGACGCCCGTCCGGCCGTACGGCATAGAGCCGCTGCTGACCGAACGGCGCGACCACCTGTGTGAACCGGCCGCCCGTCATTGCCGCAAAGCAGGCCGAAGCCCGGCGGAGCACGCCCGGCTGGCGCTCGCGTTCACAGCGTTCACGCGTCCGCTTCACGAGCAGGGCGGCCATCGCGAGCACCGCGTATTTGCCGCCGAGCTCCCGCACCTCGGCCAGCTGCTCCTCGGTGCGCTGGAGCAGATCCCCGCGCTCGCTCCCGCCTTCGAGCTTCTCCAGCTCGCCGGCCAGGCGGCCGCGCCTGTCGCGCAATCGGTTCGCCTCGGCCTCCAGGCCGCTCAGACGGCCCGACAGCTCGTCCTCGCGCGAAGCGAGGCTCCCTTCGTCGGCACCGGCCAAGGCCTCATCGAGCCGCTCCCGCCGGGCGACGCCGGCATGCGCATCGAGCGCGCCGGAGAGAAGCCGCGCTTCGGCGGCGAGCCCGGCACGGCGCTCCTGGAGGGCCGCCTGGCGGAGGAGCTCCTCTTCGCCGGCGGCCTGCGCTTCGCTCAGAAGCGCTTGCAGCCGGCCGGCCGCGTGCCGCGCCTTCTGCGCGGCAGCCGTCTCCCGGCGGCGGAGATCCGCGGCTTCGGCCGCCATACGCTCGCGCCTTGCGAGCAGTTCGCGCTGCTCCGCAAGACGCTCGGCCCGGCGCCGCAGTCCCAGCAGCGGGTCCGCCGCCTCGGCGGCGCCCAGCAGCCGGACCGTACGCGCCTCGAACGCGGCGGATGAAGCATGCAGGGCGGCCAGCTTCGCCTCGCAGCCGGCAAGGCGCTGGAGCAGGTCATGCCCGCGGGCGATCAGCTGCAGCGAATCCAGCGCCGCTTCGGGAGACAGGTGCGCCCGCAGCTTGCGCTCACGCAGCCAGGCGCTCCAGCTCTCCTGTCCGGCCGCCGCCCGTTCCTCCAGCGAGCGCATACGGGCCGATGCCGCCTCCTGCTGTTTCTCCAGCGACTGAATGCTCTGTTTCAGCTCTTCCAGCTTGGCCCGGCGGCGCTCCATTTCGGAGCGGTGCTGCGCCCACAAATCGGTGCCGGTCAGCCAGCTTTCCAGCTCCCGTTCCAGCCAGTTCAGCGTCTCGGGCCAGGACGGCAGCGGCATCCGGCCCGCAGCGGCAGCTTCATCGGATAAGCCGGGCGCACCGGGCGCACGGGCTGCTGCGGCTTCTCGGCTTCCCGCTCCGCTGCCGCCCAGAAGAAGTGCCAGATTTTGCTGAAGCCGCTGCCGGAGAGCCGCCATGTCTGCCTCCAGGCGGGCATCGGCGCCGTCTGCCGCAGCGTCCGCTTCGCCCGGCTGTGCGGCAGCGGACAACCACGCGCCGGAGGAGGCCGCTCTTCCCCTCCGGGTACGCCCCCTTCCCTCCGTCCGGGATTCCGGCGGAAGGGTATGCGGGCTGCGCCCGTTTTCGCGGACGCCGTCACGCGAACTCAGCATCAACCAGGCCGTACCGGCTGCCAGCACGGCGAATACGGCGGCAGCGGCAGCCTTCTGTCCGCTGACGAGCAGCGCCGCGGGCAGAAGAATCGCGACCGCCGCCGCGGCGTAAGCGGTCTTTTTCCTTAAACGCTCGGATTCGCCCCGGCCTCTGTCCGACCAGGCTCCGAACTCCGCCTGTCTGCGGCGTTCTTCTTCCCGGAGCCGTTCCCGTTGATCTCCTTCGCTTTTCAGCACTCTCCACTCCGCGTAATCGGCGGATAAACGCCGCAGAAGCCCAGATTCCGCGGCAGTCCTTGCTCCCGGCGCGTCTTCCCGGAGTCCCGACAGCGTCAGCCATTCGCCCCATTCCAGCTGGCGCTCCGCAAGCTCGCCCTGCTGCTCTTCCAGGCGGCCGAATACCCGGCTCAGTTCGCTGTCGAGCAGTGCTCTCTCCCCGTCCCATTTGGCGAAAGCATCCCGCGCTTCCCGGATATGCTCTTTCATGCCGACCGATACGGGGAAATCGGCCAGATCCTGCCGCGTCCACTGCTCATCGAGCTGCCGCAGAAGACCCGCCAGCGCGTCGCTCAGCTGAGTTCTCTCCGTCTCCGCGGAAGCCGCCGCAAGCTGCCCGCTGCGGTACGAACCCGCCTCTTCTTCAAGGGCGGACAGTTCGGCCGCGTCTTCGAGCAGCTCTTCGCTGAGGGGCAGGACTTCGAGAGCCCGCAGAAGCGCTGCGCTCTCTTCCTCGTACTGACGCCGCTCATTCTCGAATTCGTCCCGTTCCTGACGGATGGCTTCATACCGTGCGGCGGCATGCAGCGGAAATCCTGGAATTTCACGGATTTCCCCTATCTCTTCCTGAATCCGGCGCAGTTTCAGCCACGGCTCGAAGGCCTTCACGCAGCGCCGGGTCCATTCCAGCTCTGCGGCCGTCTCCGCCCGGGCGGAGTCCAGCTCGTGCAGCCGGTCTCCGAGGCGGTTCCATTCCGCCGTCGCTTCTTCGTACCGGCTGATCTCGTCGGCGGAACGGCTCCGGCTGGAGCGGAGCTCCTCGTACGCCCGGATGCTGCGGTTCAGCTCCTGGGTCCGGCCTCTGGGCCTGAACAAGGCGTCGGCCCGGGCGGCGAGTTTGCGCTCCGCTTCCACTACGGCGCTCCCGCTCACGCCGAAGCCCGCTCCGTAAAGGTAGCCGCCGATGTCGTCTCCCTGGAGAGTCCGCAGCTCTTGAAGCTCGCCCAGCCCGAAGGCGAACAAGCTCCGGAAGAGCTCCGCGGACAATCCCCCGAGCAGCTGCCGGAGAAGTTCCTCACCGCCTATCGCGCCCCCTTCGAGCGTTACTTTGACGGCCCCGGCTGCGGGAGGGCGTCCCGGACCGCCGTGATCCGCGTAGCGTTCGATCAGGACGGTCCGGCCCTGCTTGTCCTCCAGCAGCAGCGCGCCTCCGTGGGGACCTCCGCCTTCGGGCTCATACCGGTCGGCCGCCTGCGCGCGCGTAGGAAACCCGAACAGGACGGCGCGGATGAAACCGAGCAGAGTGCTTTTTCCCGCCTCATTGGGCCCGTACAGCACGGTAACGGGCGAATCGAACCGGTATGTACGGTCGTGCAGGGAGCCGAACCCGCGGACTCTTATTTCGCGGATCATCATTTGCTGCCCCTCCCCTCCGGCATCAGCTGATCGACGGCGAGTTCCCGCGCCGCCTCCAGCCATTCCCCTATGTCAACGGGAAGCCCGTCGGCTCCCGCAAAAAGCCTGGAGGCTCCGTTCTGGCCCAGCAGGGGACCAAGTGCCTCTCCCGCGAATTCCCTCAGCTTTGTCTCATCCGCCGCCAGCTCTTCCGCCAACCGGAGGAGGTCGCCTATGAAGCTTTCCTCCCGGAGAAGCCCTTCAAAATCGATATCCTGCCCGGTCCGGGCTTCTACAGATTCAATCCAGACGAAAGGAGGGTGCGCTTCCACATTGCGGGAGACATCGCCGGAGAAAGATTCCCCACGATAGGAGTCCGGGGCTTCTTCCTTGCTGTACTCACCAGGGAACGGCGCTTCCGTATGACCGCCGCCCGCTCCGAAGCTGCTTGTGCCGATGCCGTATCCGCCGGCCGAACGTCCCGCCAGCGCCAGAAGCTCGCTCTCGCGGAGTTCCCGGAGCAGGTCGGAGAGGGTGCTCCCCGTTTGCAGCTTCAAATGAAGAGGTCCCCGGCCTTCCAGAATGATCCGGGCGACGGACGGTCTGCCCTCGGCCTTCTCCCTGACCCGGGCCAGCAGATCCTGCAGGCTTTCCTGCAGTTCCTGTTCCGAGCCGATGCCCGCGATAGAGAGAGATTCCTCCTGCCATCGTACCCCGTCGAGCGCGTGAAAATCCAAAACAGGGCTTCCGTCCTCATCCACAGTCACGATATAGCACCCTCGCGGGCCGCATTCCCTTATGCTCCTGCCCTGTATGTTGCCGGGATAGACGACGGCGGGTTTCGCGTCCATGAGAATTTCTCTCGTATGGATGTGGCCCAGAGCCCAGTAGTCGATTCCCCGCCCTGTAAGATCTGCTCTGCTGCAGGGCGCGTAGTTGTCATAGCCCGGGTGTCCGTCTACATTCGTATGAAGAAGAGCCACCTGAAAAACCGAAGCGTCCCCGCCCCGGAAACGCAGGGCTAGGTTTTCCGTTACGGCTGCGGACGCATACGAGATGCCGTGAACTTCTGCGATAAGCCCGCGGTTTTCCTTCACGATCCGCACCGTCTCGACCTTGTCCGCCGGAAATACGTGTGCGCCCGCCGGCCAATCCAGGGACGCTCCCCGGCCGTCGAGCGGATCGTGGTTGCCGTGGATAATCAAGGCGGGAATTCCCGCCCGCTCCAGCTCCGCAAGGGCGCTGCGGAAGCGCAAGCTGAGCCCGGAGGGAACGGTCGCCGGCGTCGTAAATATCGCCGCTGAAAACAGCGAAATCGACCTTCTCCCGGACCGCCAGCCGGACGAGACGGCTTAACGCTCCGAAGGTCGATTCCCGGATCACTCCGCGGATCCGGTCGGGAACCGAGTTCATTCCCTTGAACGGACTGTCGAGGTGAAGGTCGGCGGCATGGAGAAATTTCAGCGCCTTCATGCGTCCGCCTCCTTCGTCTGTCTTATACAGGTATGCCGCTTCATTTCCCGTACCTCTCATACACTCCGCGCAGTTGACGGATGACACGGTTCAGCGAGTACGATTTCTTCGCTTTCTCGGAAGCCGCACGGGCCAGCTGATACCGGTAGGTCGGATCGACCACGACCTTCTCCAGCGCCTGGCCGAGCGCGGAAGCATCCCCCGGTTCTACGAGCAGACCGTTGCGTCCGTTCTCGATCTGCTCGGCAATCCCTCCAACATTGGTGCCCACGAGGGCAAGGAGGCAAAGAGCCGCCTCCGCGAATACGGAGCCGAACGCTTCGGCCTTCGATGGGAGGACGAAAATATCGAAGAACGGCATAAACTCTTCCGGATGAAGCATGTACCCGTAAAAAATAATATCTTCATATAAGTTCAACTGCTTCGCCAATTCTTCCAGTTCAGTCCGTGAAGGGCCGTCGCCGATAATATGGAGGACGAAAGGATGTCCCCGCTCCTTGAGCATCGCGCACGCCTGAAGAAGCGTTTCGAGCCCTTTGGCCGGAACGAGACGGCAGACCGTAATGAGCTGAGCCACTTCGTTCTCGTGGGAAATCGGCCGGAAACGCTTCTCGTCGTAACCGTTGGGAATAACCCCGATCCGGTCGGGGTCCTGGATATATTCGCTTATATAGCCTTTAAATGAGTTCGAAACCGTTAAAATCTGATCCAGCCGCGCTTCCATTTCACCGTATATCGACGTCAGAAAGAGCTGTTCGGGACCGCCTTCCTCTATTTTTCCGTTCAGCAGAAGCTCTCCCTCGTAGCTGGAGTGAACCGTTACGATGACGGTCGTGTCCGGAAATACTTCCTTGATAGCGAGCGCGGCAATCGGATGATGGGCGTGAATCAGATCGTAACTCTTGCGGATACGAAGCTTTGTCCACCATACGTAGTCTTTGTAAGTCTGGATATATTTGTCCACGACCGGATTTCCCGCATAGCGGGTCCAATCGAACGTGCTGAAGGTAACAGGCTCGGTTCCCTTGCCCCTGACCCTTCTGGGAAGGGAAAACAGTTCCATGTCCCAGCCTCTTTTATTAAATTTTTCGGTGATATACGGGACCATGGAAGAAACTCCGCCCGGCTGCTCCGGCGGGAAGAATAACGCTTGCAAAATGTTCATCGGTGCACACTCCTGATCCTCCGTCCGCTCTTGCGGCGCAAATCCGGCTTACAGCATCATACGCTCAGCCTTTTCTTATTGTACCTTCTGCCCGGCCAATAGAAAAGAGAACACGTCCCGTCCTGCCAGGACGGCATTTCAGACTTCGGGGAAATTTCCGAAAAAAGTTGTTCTTGTCCCCGCCCTATTTTGCTATAATGAAGTCGCCTGAAATGCGAACGTACATTTGAATCCGGACCCCGCAGGACGGGACGGACAACTTCGGAGGAATGTTGAACTTGTGGAACGATCCGATTGAAACATGGGGTCCGGAAACGGCCAGCTCCATGATGCTAGTCATTATTACCCTGATGATTTTCATTTCAGGAAGGCTTTACTATACGCGCAGGAAAAAAGGCTATCTCTCGATGACCGTTTCGCTCATCCTTATGCTCGTCCACAACCTCCTGCGGATTTACTGGCAGGCCTCAGGCCAGCTTCAGGGGATGTCCGGCTTTGCGGACAGTCTTCTGCAGGCGGTTACTTTTGTACTCGTCAATCTGGGCATTTATCAGCTGTATAATCCGACGCGGCGGCGTCATTATTTATCGTTTTACGGCTTGATCGCGGTCGCTCTCGGCGTTTCCGCTTTTCATTTTTATCCGCCGTCCGGCGGAAGCCCCGAGCAGGCCGCGCTGCTGGCCGATCTGCCGCTGGAGCTGTATATGTTCGTGCTGATCTTTTTGTGCGCTTACACCATTACGCCTCTGATCGGGCAGCAGGGAAAATTCCAGGCCGTGATGACCTTGTATTTCGCCAGACAAACGGCACACATGGTCAACCTTTACCTGTTTCAGGGGGATCAGAAATGGCTGATGCTGGCGGAATGGTTTATTCCGGTGATCTACGCGACGATTCTTTTTTTCCTGCTGTTCGACCGGGTCGTCGAGCTTATGCAGGCGATTTACCAATCCTCGATCACCGACGGACTGACCAAAGTGTATAACCGCAAATATTTCGATAAACGGGTTTCGCAGTACATACGGCTGAATTTGACCGTTTCCGTCCTGTTCAGCGACATAGACAATTTCAAAAAGCTCAACGATACCAAGGGCCATCACATGGGAGACGAGATGCTCAAGCAGGTAGCGAGCATCATGCGTCAGGAAGCGGACGAAAGCGGTATCGTGGGACGGTACGGCGGCGAGGAGCTGGTCATTCTGCTGACCGATCCCGATGTCAAACCCGCCGAGCTCGCGGAGAGAATCCGCAAGCGCATCGAAGAAGAGACCATCGTCACGGTCAGCATGGGTTTCAGCACGTACAAGAAAGGCCTTACGGGAGACAAGCTGATCAAACAGGCCGACGAAGCGATGTACAAGGCCAAAACGACCGGGAAGAACAAAGTAGTCAAATTCGGCGCCTGACTCTTCCCCGCCCGGTTTTCCGGCAGGAAAAACAAGGCACGGCAGGTGATAACGAAAAGGAGCGGCCTCTGGCAAGACCGCCCCTTCTCCTCACTGAATATGGAACAGCTCCTCAACCTGCTTTCCGAGAACGATACTTAGACGCTTGGCCGCTCCGGGACCGACCGATTTCATCGAACGCTCCAGCAAGCTGATGTACGCATGGCTTAATCCCGTCTGTTTGGCAAGCTCCCGCTGGGTCAGCCCCAGGGTCATTCTTCTGCGGATAAATTCATCCGATTTGGCGATAATTCTCATCAAAAATCACGGCTCCCATTTCCTAATTAATTCCATAGTAGCATTATAATTTACTATTGTAAACACCAATATTTACTATAGTTGATATTATCTCTTCTTTCTTTTACCCCCGATTGAAAAACCACATTTTCCCTGCTATGATAAGCATGTTAACTAATGTTTACCAGAAATGCGGGTGCTGCAATTATGTATTTCTATGACAAGCTTAAAGATCTCCGCAAGCTCAAAGGCTACACGATCCGCGAACTGGCGGACCGTTCCGGCGTATCGGCCGCATACATTTCCCAGCTTGAGAACGGCAACCGTAATATCCCGTCACCCGATGTGCTCATGAAGCTGTCCGAAGGCTTAAATATTCCTTACGCCGAGTTGATGAAAATTGCCGGGTATCTCGACGAACCGGATAGAAGCGTGGACAAGCCCAAGGCCCCGGTCAATCTGCGCCGGTTTCTTCATGACAACGACCTGACTTTCGACGGCATCGAACTGACGGAACAGGATAAAGAATGGGTGGACCGTATACTCAGCGCCCTGTTCTGGAAAGAACGGAACAACCGCAAGGAATAATCCTTATCCACCTTTCATATCCGAACTTACCTAAGCAAATCAGACAACCCGCGGGGGCCGAATCGTCCCTGCGGGTTTATTTTTGGTGGTGCCGGCTTGTTCCGGCACCGTCAGCCTGCCCGGCACACACCTACTCCGACAAACGGAGTTGGCCTCCCGGAACGGAGGTTCATTGCGGTCCGGCGGCCCGTTTTGGAAGCTTGACCCAATTTTCCCTTTGAAAAACCACATTTTCCCTGCTATGATAAGCATGTTAACTAATGTTTACCAGAAATGCGGGTGCTGCAATGTATTTCTATGACAAGCTTAAAGATCTCCGCAAGCTCAAAGGCTATACGATCCGCGAACTGGCGGACCGTTCCGGCGTATCGGCCGCTTATATTTCCCAGCTTGAGAACGGCAACCGAAATATCCCTTCACCGGATGTGCTCATGAAGCTGTCCGAAGGCTTGAATATCCCTTACGCCGATCTGATGAAAATTGCCGGATACCTCGACGAACCGGACAAAGGCACGGACAAGTCCAAAGCCCCGGTCAATCTGCGCCGGTTTCTTCATGACAATGACCTGATCTTCGACGGCATCGAGCTGACGGCGCAGGACAAGGAATGGGTAGAACGCATGCTCAGCGCCCTGTTCTGGAAAGAACGGAACAGCCGCAACGGATAATTCTAGGCAGCTGCCTCCCGTGACTTCCGGCCTTACATAAGCAAATCAAACAACCCGCGGGAGCCCGAGTCCCTGCGGGTTTAATTGGTTTATATGATTCCCGGCCGCTAAGCGATTGAATTGGGTTTAGCCCGCCCGCCGAGATTTGCCTGTATCTCCTGAATCCGATCGTTCTCCTGCCGCAGCTTGTCCTCTATACGTTCCGTCAAATGAGCGATCTGTTCTGCAACACTGTCCGGCACTTCAACTTCGGGCAGAGACTTGATAATATACAGCAGACACTGCAGCGTATCTTCCATCACTTCTTTTTTGCGGCTTGCGATTACGACCTCCGCCAGAAAGATAAGGTGCGTCAGTTCATTTTGCAGGACACTCATTCAGGTTCCACTTCCTTCCACTTCCGATTATGACTGAAATTGTCGAATGTGAAAAGTTGCTCTTGACAGTTTTAACTGTAATATTTATTATACTAGATATAGCGTAACTAATTTAGTTACAGTTTAGTCCACCCAGACGGCATCCGTTATGCCCGGATATCCGTCCTTCTGCCGGCGGGCCTGTCAGGTTCCCCATTTTCGCCGGACGGCCGGCAGCCCGCTTTTTTTCATTTTTTGACCGGAACATGTTTGGCCTGAAAAAATTGACTACGCGGAGCAAGCGGAAACCAGACTTGTTTTCCGTAAAACCGCACACATTACCTATAACGTCGCGAACCGTCAAAAGGAGGATATTTATGACCCAACAGCTTTTTCCCGAAACCCTGAAAACCATTGCGGAGCGTCACTCCGTAAAATCGTACGATCCGGATTTCGTATTCCCCGAGGAGCATAAGGAACTCATCCTGAACGCGGCCAATCAGGCGCCGTCCTCCTGGAATCTGCAGCACTGGAAATTCCTCGTGATCGAAGATCCGGCCGCCAAGCAGCGTCTGCTCCCCATCGCAAACAACCAGAAGCAGATCGCGGAAAGCTCCTTTGTCGTCGCCGTCCTGGGCGACCTGCAGGCGAACCTGAACGCCGAAACGATCTACGGAGCGGCTGTTGAAAACGGGTTTTTGACGCCGGAAATCAAGAATACGCTCGTGTCGCAAATTAACGGCGCCTACGCAAGCGGCGGCAGCATCCCCCGGGATGAAGCGATCCGCAACGCCTCGTTCGCGTCCATGCAGCTTATGCTCGCGGCTAAAGCGCTGGGCTACGACACATGCCCGATGGGCGGATTCAATCCGGCCGCGTTCGTACAGGAGTTTAACGTTCCCGAGCGTTACATCCCTACTCTGCTGATTTCCGTCGGCAAAGCGGCGAAACCGGCTTATGCTTCCGGACGCTTCCCTCTGGAGCAAGTTGTCGTCAAAAATTCGTTCTGACCTGTTTACCCGGCAGCCCGAACCGTTTAAAGACACACAGATCCAACCCCGTTTGATCCCATTTGGGGCGGGCGTGCTCTACGGCTTTGCGCATCATAGTTAACGCGTGAGTCAACCGTCTTACACTCAAAATTTCACACATGGAGGGATTCCTATGTCTTTGCTAAACGTATCCGATCAAACTTTCCAAGAAACGCTGGATAACAACAACCTCGTTCTCGTAGATTTCTGGGCGCCATGGTGCGGTCCCTGCAAAATGCAGAGCCCGATCCTGGACCAGTTGACGGAAGAAGCCGGCGAAGCGGTAACGATCGCCAAAATCAACGTCGACGACAACCCCGAAACGGCTTCGAAATTCGGCGTGATGAGCATTCCTACTTTGAAGCTGTTTAAAAACGGCAGCGAAGTCAAAACAATGGTAGGCGTTCAATCGCTTCAAACTTTGCAAGAACTGGTTAACCAAAACAAGTAATTGTCCCGATTGTCCGGCAGCTTTCCCCCCAAAGCCCGGCAAAATAAAAAAAGAGGTCCTTTTCGTCATCCGGCGAAGAGGACCTCTTTTTTTTACATGCAAAACGCGGAACGCGAACGCCGCGCCGTATCGTTATCAAACCGTAACATTTTCGAACAAAAGTTCATCGATCAGCTTGTTGCGGTACAGCATGGACAGATGCAGCGAATCGTAATCCTGCTCCTTGTCCAGCTCCTCCATCAGCAGCCGGGCAATTTCCTGCCGCTGGCGGGAATCGTCGGTTTGCCGGAAATCGATAAATCCAGTCAGCTGGTCCTCGCTTACGTCAATAGTGGCCGTTCCGATCGGAATGCCGCCGTATTCCTGCTCGTAAATCTCATAGGTCAGCGTATCCCCGTCGTCCCTTGCCAGAATGATCGAGTATTCGTCTTCTCCGCCGTCGAGCTCGCTCAGCTCGTCCGCCTCTTCCAGCGAGATTTCGATCGAATCCACGATTTCCCCGTCAAAGCGGCTGTGGAACAAAAAGTTTTCGGTTTCTTCTTCCTGAAAATCGGCGACGATCAGATTCGACGCAAGTTCCATCTCTTCCTCAAGCGGATCGAATACCCAGTCGAGCATACAGACGGCTTCGCTGCCGTAGATCCGGCATGACGCTTCCGCAACCAGACGGGAGCCCGGATCAAAAAGCTGGTATTCCACCCGGCCCCGCGTATCTTCCAGGAGCACCAGCTCGTAATCCGGTTCGGCATCGTAGGCATCCTCTTCCATGGAGATGTCATCGAGTTCTTCTTCGTCGTAGTCTCCGTATACGGAGTCGTCACCGGCCCACTCCGCCGTCGTTTCATCGTCCTCATAGTCCACCGCCGGGGAGTTCTCCGGAAGCAGCGGAGTACCGATAATATGGTCGTAGCTGCCATAAGTCAGTACAACGTCGCATTCCCGGATATTCATCGCATCGACCAGCCATTGGATATGGTTGCGCACGAATGCGTCCACTTCTCTTTTGCCGGCAGGGGATAAAACGGCATCTTCAAGCTGAATACCCCCGGTCATCCGGTCCCCCTCGCGGTACACCAAACTGATAATTCCGGCAAAACGGCCGTCCACCAAGATTTCCGTCACTTCTCCGCCCGCCGTTTTGAGGTCGGGTCTTAGTACTAGCTGGGCCATTCGCTCTGCCTCCCTTATCGGTATTTTCCGGACGATGCAGCAAGTTCTGGCCAGGCCAAAACGGCTTACCCGGAAGATTCTGCTCCTAGCGTACCCGGATTCCCGGAAATATATGTGACAAGCGGGAGGCGGGCCCATAGCAAAAAAGGCCAACCCGGAGTCTGCGAAGCAGTCGGGTTGGCCTTTTTGATCTGTCTGAACGAAAATGATCCGATCAAGCCGTTACATTTATTGCGGGGTTTCCGCTGCCGGTGACGGCTCCGGCTCGTCTTCGACCTTAAACCGTTTCGGCAGCAGCAGCGTAAGCACGATGCCGATGGCCACCAGAACGAGCAGGGACCAGAAGATGCGGCTCAAGCTGAACGCGAACAAATCGCGGATGCCCGCCATCGTTTCCGGCGAGAACGCGGAACGTCCGTGGGCGTCCAGCGCTTTGTTGAGGTCGATGCCTCCGACCTCTTCGGGATGGGCCTGCTGATACGAATGCAGCGAGGTGTTGTAGAGCATCCCGAACACCGCGATCCCCAGCGTCTGGCCCAGCGTACGGATGAACGTGTGCGAGGACATGGCGGCTCCGCGCAGCTTCCAGCCCACGGCGGACTGCATCGTGATCGTATACGCCGTGAAGGCGAAGCCGAAGCCGATCCCGAACAGCGCCGTGTACACTTCAAGCGCCCATCCCGGAGTCGCGGACGTCATCAGGGCCAGGGCGACGGAACCCGCCGTGATTCCCCCGACGCCGATCAGGACGGCTGTTCTTACGCCCAGGCGTACGAAGCCTCTTCCCGCCAGGGCTGCGCCGACGGTCCAGCAGATGGACAGCGGGATCAGCGCGAAGCCCGAGCCGGTTGCTCCGCCGCCGTTCACGCTCTGCACCCACAGCGGCAAATAAATCGTGACCGCCACGAGGATCGCGCTGAGAATGAAGCCCGACGAGTTGATGAGCGTAAGAAGCCGGTCCTTGAACAGGTCAAGCGGCAGCATCGGCTCCGGTGATTTTTTTTCGACCCTGATAAAAATAAACAGGAAGACGACGGAGACGAGCAGCAGGCCGAGAATGACAGGCGAGCTCCAGGCATACTGGACGCCGCCGCTTAGCAGGGCATAGATCAGTGCCGTCATACTGACCGTGAACGTCACGATGCCCGGATAATCGATCGGCCGCTTCGTTTTTTCCAAATTTTCGTGCAGGTAGGCGGAAATAAGCAGCATGGAAATAATACCGAACGGAATGTTGAAATAGAAAATCCATCTCCACGACACATAATCGACCATAAGACCGCCGGCCAGTGGTCCGAGTATGCCCGAAAGCCCCCAGATGCCGCTGATCCAGCCCTGGATCTTCGCACGTTCTTCGAACGAATAAATATCCCCGACGATAATCATCGTAACGGGGAGAATGGCACCGGCGCCGATCCCCTGGACCGCCCGGAAGAAGATCATCATTTCCATGGATTGCGCGATTCCGCACAAGGTCGAGCCGATCAGGAACAAACCGGTTCCGATCATAAAAATTTTCTTGCGTCCGTACAAATCGGACAACTTGCCGAATATCGGGGTAGAAACCGCCGTCGTGAGCAGGTAAATGGAAATTACCCAGCTCATCAAGTCCAGACCGCCCAAATCGCCGACGATTCGGGGAATGGCGGTCGACACGATCGTGCCTTCAATGGAAGACAGGAAGGTCACGACCATGATCGCCAGCAGGACTTTCGTTTTGTCGGTGTTACCGTTCCGAGTCATGGGCAGCACCGCCTTTTCTTTTAGTAGTCAACCGCCCGGGATGTCCGTTCAATCGTTTAATCGCGGCGGACCGCTTGCAGGACGTGCGTTTCCAGCGCTTGCGCCACGCCGTCTTCATTGTTGGACGCGGTAATTCGGTCCGCCTGCTCCAGAACGCCTGCCGGAGAATTGGCCATCGCGATTCCGAGACCCGCGAAGGAGATCATCTCCAGGTCGTTATAGTAATTGCCGATGGCAAGCACTTCGTCCGGAAGGACCCCGAGACTTGTGCACAAGCTGCGCAGCGCGTTGCCTTTCGTCGCATCCGCGTGCATCACATCGATAAAGTGATCCCCGCTGCGGATCATGCGGAGATCGCCGTACAGCCGGGAAACCGACCATTCCCGCTCCACGCGGTCCATAACGGCAGGATCCGCGCTGTAAAGCGTAAATTTGACGAGCGGGACCGTCAGAGCCGTAACGTCCGCAACGAGATGCGGAGTGACGAAAAACTTTTTGTACATCGCCTCTTCGACCTCGGTCAAACGCTCCAGGTACATGTCAAAAGGGGCGCACATGTCGAAGTGGACTCCGTGCTCGCGGCAGTAAGCGATCATAGGGGCGATTTGGCTCACCTGAAAGGCATACTGGTGAATCAGTTCCAGCCCGGGAGACTGAACGGTGGCGCCGCCGTTGTGCGTAATAACCGTCCCTTCCAGTCCCAGTTCCTCCAGAACCGGAATGGCGCTTGCCGGCCCGCGGCCCGTACAGAGCACGATAGAGCTTCCCTGCTCATGCGCACGGCGCACGGTTTCCCGGGTCCGTTCGGTAAGGAGATAGTCGTCATTCAGAAGCGTGCCGTCAACATCCAGGGCGATCAGTTTGTAAGTCATGGGGCAGGTCTCCTTTCCACTCCGTTGTCATCTGGTATTAGTACTAGCTATGCCGTGCCTTCCAGCGTCTCCGCTTCGTCTCACTTTTGTAAATCGTCGCGGGCACCGGTGGGGGAATCAAGCGAAGGCTTGCCCTGAAGCAGATCCAGTTCTTCCGGGGTCAACTCCCGGTACTCGCCCCGTCCCAAAGCGGGATCGAGCTGAAGGGGCCCCATCGAGACGCGCTTCAAATAAACGACCCGCTTGCCTACCGCCTGGAACATCCGTTTCACTTGATGAAACTTCCCTTCCTGAATGGTCAGCTCAATCTCCGAGCGCGCCGGTTCGGCGGATGTATCGCATGACAGAACGCGAAGCTGTGCCGGCATCGTCACATACCCGTCATCCAGCTCGACGCCCGCCTCAAACGCCCGCTTGTCGCTATCCCCGACCGCTCCTTCTACTTTGGCGTAGTACGTTTTCGACACGTGTTTGCGCGGAGAAAGGAGATTGTGGGCCAGTTTGCCGTCGTTGGTAAGCAGCAGAAGCCCTTCCGTATCTTTATCCAGCCTGCCGACGGGAAATACGTCAAAAGGCGCATAAGTATCGCCGAGCAGGTCCACTACCGTGCGGTCCCGGTTATCTTCCGTAGCGGAAACGACGCCCTGCGGCTTATTCAGAAGAAGATAGACGAATTCACGGTAAACGATTTTTTCCCCGCTTACGGTGATCTCGTCCCCCTCCGGGTCCACCTGGATTCCGCTGTCTTTAACCCGGATGCCGTTCACTTCGATGAGGCCGTTTTTGACCGACTTTTTCAAATCGGACCGTGAACCGTAGCCGAGATTGGCCAGCACCTTGTCGAGCCTCTGTGTTTTTCTTTTAATCGCCCTTCCGCCTCCTTCCAGGCAATAATTGATGGATCCTGCATGTGTTTGCTGCTTTTCCGCCCTATGAATAAAAGCCCTCTCGCCTCCTTGAATCGGGGCCGGGGCATGTTCGGTAAACTGCCTTTTATGCGAATCGGGGTCATCGTTCGAAGCGTTCGGGTAAAGCATACCGGGCGGAATTAGTGCGGCTCCCCGTATTATAGACTATTCCGGGCCTGCTTGCACCTTCGGTCTGACAAAAAAACAGGAATTCTTTCACGATTTTCTCATTTTTTCATGAAATACAAGCAGGATTTGCGCTCTTTCGTCTCGAAATTATTCTAGCTAAACAAGTAACCTTACAAGGAGTGAATTATGAAAAAATTAGCGATTTACTTAGGCATTATCGTTGTCCTTTTCGCCGCTATCTTCATGCTCACGAAATCTTCCAACAAGGGCAGCGACGAAGCGGCCAACAAGCTGTACGGCGTATCCGCCTCCAAGCTGAAACCGGCCACTCAGAAACTGCTCGAAGATCCGAATTACCAGAACCTGATCAAACCCGAAGAGCTCGACAAACGCATCGCGAACAAAGAAAGCTTCTTCTTGTACTACTACGGCGCGGATTGTCCTCACTGTAAAGTAACGACGCCCGTACTTGTCCCGCTGCAGCAAGAGCTTGGAATCGACGTAAAGCAGTTTAACCTGCTTGAATTCCAGGACGGCTGGAAAAAATACAACATCGAATTCACGCCTACACTCGTATACTACAAAGACGGCGTAGAGGTAGAACGCATGGTCGGCGGCGTGCCGGAAAACGGCGCAACCGAAGGCAACACGCCTGCGAAGTTCAAAGAATTTTTCCTTAAACATAACGGCAAGTAAATCAAAGAAGCAGCGGAGCTTATCCGCTGCTTTTTTTAGTGCGCTCGCAATTTCGGGCCTGCCGGTTAAAAATCTTTCTTCTTCATGATTCCAAGTGAAATTACATAGGACACGAGAAGTGCCGCAACTCCCGCCGCCGCGATACATATGCCCGCCGCGGGGGAAGGAAGCCCCCATTTGTCCGTCGCACCCACAACAAAGCCCAGCATCGAAGTCGCCAGAAACAGCAGAATCATCATGATGACGCTGATCATTTGCTGATGTCTGTCGCCGAGCCAGTAGTGCAGCGGAAGATAAATCGCCGCATAAACGAAGAGCATCACGCCGAGGAGGCCGGAAGTTCCCCAGGAGAAAGAGGAGGCGGCGCCCGTTCCCTGTATAAGAGCGGTTACGGTGCTTACGGCGAAACCGATCGCGACGCCCAGGACACCGAACACGATTACGCTCATGTACCTGGCCCGCACAAGGTCCGAACGCTTCACTGGAAGACTGCCCAGCAGGAGGAAATTGCGGTTCTTCACGTCATGATTGGCCGATATGAACAACAGCATGATGGAGGGAACAAGCTGAACCAGTACTCCGCCCATCGAAGAACTGGAGAAATAGAAGGCAAAGAAAATGACATAGACCCCCATTATCAGAAGTTCTCTTCTCATCACACGGAAATCTTTGCTAAGCAGTGCCAGCATGGCTGTTCCCTCCTTTGACCGTGTAGACCATAATGTCTTCCAGCGTGGCAGGCTCGATGACCGCATAGCCTCCGAACAGCTTTTCCGCCTGCAAGCGGTTATAAACCAGGCCCTGGAAGCCTACGGACGTTTCCCGGATGGAAACGAACTGCTTGCGGATGTCCGCATCGAGCAGCTCCGTCCCTCCTTTTACGACGGCATACCGGTCCTGGACGTTATCCTTGCTCTCGCTGAATACGAGCTTCCCCCGGTTCATAAAGGCGATGTAATCCGCGACGCGGTCCAAATCCGTCGTAATGTGCGTGGAGAACAGAATCGTATGCTGTTCATCCTGCATCAGATCGGCCAGCAGATCGAGCAGCTCGTGCCGGAAGACGGGATCGAGCCCCGCTGTCGGTTCGTCCATCACCAGAAGCTTGGCGCCGTGGGATAAGGCCGCGGCCAAGCCGAATTTCATCTTCATGCCTTTGGATAAGTCGGAAATCTTCTTGCCGGCCGGGAGCTCGAACTGCTCCACATACGTTTGAAACTGTGCCTCGTCCCATTTCCGGTAAAAAGAAGCGAGCATCCGGCCGGTCTGGCGGACGGTCAAATGCTCGTAAAAGTGGCTTTCGTCCGATACGAAACCGATCGTTTCCTTAATCTCCTTCTCCCGCTGCGGCATCTCCATTCCTTCTATAAAGACGCGCCCCTGTTCCGGGATAACGAGATGGAGCAAAATTTTGATCAGGGTGCTTTTACCCGCGCCGTTAGGCCCGATCAGACCCGTGATGTATCCTTTCGGAACCGTAAAGGACAAGTCCTGAATGTTGAAGTTGGGATACGTTTTGGAAATATGCTGAAATTCCACCGCATTCATCGAATGTCTTCCTCCTCTTCATACAGCGCTTTGACGGTCTCGACCGTTTCTTCCACGGTTATTCCCAGGTGCTTCGCTTCCCGGACGGCTTCCGCCAATTTCGCTTCGAACTGCTTCAGCTGCTGTTCCCGGATATATTCCCGGTTAAGACCGGAGACGAAGGAGCCTTTACCGACGACAGAGTCAATCAGTCCTTCCTTCTCCAGCTCCTCGTAAGCTCGCTTCGTAGTGATTACACTGATTTGCAGGTCTTTGGCCAGCTGCCGGATCGACGGCAGACCTTCACCGGGAAGCAGCTCCCCCTGCAGAATTTGGCGCTGAATCTGCTGTCGGATCTGCTCATAGATCGGCTCGCCTGAACTCTGCGAAAGAATAATGTTCATAGTTCACCCGCTTCGCGTCTGATCTGTTTATATTGTATATGTATAATATATACACTATATACAATAGTGTCAATGCTCTTTTGAGCCTATAAAAAAACGGCAGACCGCTTGGTGCAGTCTCCGTTTTTTACCTGACGGCCGCCGTTGCAGGAGGCATTAGCGGCTTCCGTAACGTCCCAGCTCTTCCATGAGCAGCCGGACCCCTTTTTGAATTTCATCCTCTCCCACTTGGGAGACATTCAGCTTTAAATAATTGTCGCGCGGAAAATCCGGCAGATAGTGCTTGCCGATCGGTTCGATCACCACCGATTTTTTGCGCAGCCTCTCCGTCAGTCTGTGTTTGGGGTACGGACGCGTTCAGCAAAAGGTGCGTATGGACGGGAGATTGCTCCTCCCCTTCCGCGATCCCCCGCACCGCACCGCGTGCAAGCGGCCCATACTCCGCAAGCATTCGCCGGAGCACCCGCGACCTGGCCGCGTAAGCGGCTTTGATTTTGTGCTTGTGACGTTCGAACATGCCGCTTCTCAGGTAAATTTCCAGCGCTCCCTGGGAAATCATCGAGCTGTCGATGTCGGCAATCCGTTTGTAGCGGCTGAAGAGGTCCACAAGGTTTTCGGGAATAACCGCCATGCCGATGCGGAGACCCGGGAACATGATTTTGGAAAAGCTTTTCAAATAAATCACGCGCGCCCCTCCATCGTAAGCATGAATCGGATCGGCTTTGCCGTCCGGCTCCAAGTCGGCCAGATAGTCGTCCTCCACCACATAAACATCGTACTTGCGGGCAAGGGCCGCGATTTTCTTCTTTACTTCCGTACGGTACGAGCTGCCTAGCGGGGCGTGAAACCTCGGCATCGTATAAAAGAACTTGACCGGCTCCGTCCGGAAAAGCCGCTCCAGCTCGTCCAGATCGATGCCTTCCCGCGTACGCCGTATTCCCATGACCGGAACTCCGTGCGTCACGAGCTGTTCGATGAACAGGTGGTAGCCGGGCTGCTCGATCAGCACTTTCGTTTTCCCGTTCGGGAAAGGAAGCGCGGCCAGAATGGCCAGCGCCTGCTGCACCCCGGATACGACAAACAGGTTCGGGACGTTCGCAAACACCTGATAATCCGCAAGCAGCTTCTGCATTCTTACAAGCAGCGCGGGCAGTCCTTGCGGCGTTCCATATACAAACAAATCGTTTTTGTACGTATCGATCGCTTTGTTTATGCAGTGCTGGAAATCGAGATATGGGAAAAAGGCCGGATCCGGGGCCGAAACGGCAAAGTTGATATCGTCAGCCGGAACCGGAACGGAATCACAGGACATTTTAACGACGAAATATCCGCTTTTGGGCATGGAATAGACCAGATGCCGGCGCTCCAGTTCCTCCAGCGCACGAATAACGGTGCTTTTGTTGACCCGGTAGCTTTCGGAAAGCTGCCTGATGGAGGGAAGTTTGCCGCCTTCCTTGTAGCGCCGGTCCGCGATCTGCCGTTCCAGATCGGTTAAAATTTCTTCATATTTGTGCATGGCTCTTCTCCGTTTCAATCTGTACCGGTACAGATCATCTTTTTCACCATTGTAGCACAAGTACAATCCCCTTAAAATCTAAGTAAGGACCTTAATAAAACGCTCTGCATGCAAGCTCAAGGAATAGATCGCCATGAAAACCGCACCGCTTACCAAAGCTTATTTTTCCGCCGTACTGTACGCTCTGATCATCGGCTTCTCCTTTATATTCGTAAAAACCGCCCTCGTTTCCACGGGGCCCTTCGACCTGCTGGCTCACCGGTTTACGATTTCTCTGGCCGCCCTGCTCGTGTGCCTTGCGATCAGCGGAAAGCGGCTGAACATCCGGAAGCGGGATTATTTAGCCATCCTCCCGATGGCCGTGCTGTATCCCGTTCTGTTTTTTGCTTTTCAAACCTTCGGTCTGGTACAGACGTCGGCTGCCGAAGCCGGAATCATTCAAGCCGCAGCTCCCGTGTTCACCATGATGCTCGCTTCGGTTATGCTGAAGGAACGAACAAGCATGCGGCAAAAGCTGTTCATCGCCCTCTCGGTGGCAGGCGGCGTTTATATTTTCGCCATGAAGGGGCTGGATTTTCGCACACTGAACGGGGCCGGACTGTTCCTGATTCTGCTGTCCGCTCTTTCTTCCGCCGGATACAGCGTGCTCGCGAGAAAATTAAGCCGCAGCTACTCGCCGCTCGACCTGACGTTCGTATCGCTGCTTTTCGGCTTTATCGCGTTTAACGGATTCGCGGTCATCCGCCGCACCGCCCAAGCCACGCTTCCGCTCTATTTCGAGCCATTCGGCGATCTCACGTTCACCGTCTCGGTTGTTTTTCTCGGCGTACTGTCCTCGCTGGCGAGTTCATTCCTGTCCAACTACGCGCTCTCGCAAATGGAGGCTTTTAAAATCAGCATTTTCAGCCAGTTGGCCACAATCGTTACCATGGCGGCCGGCGTAGTCATTTTGCATGAGAAATTGGCGTATTTCCACCTGATCGGCGCCGCCCTGATGATTGCCGGTGTGGTCGGCGTATGCCTGCCCGCTTCTCCCCGGAAAATGTCCGGACAGCCGGCAAAAAAATCGGATGCTTAATTCCGCGGATTTCGCGGATTTCACAGACACCGCCGACTCTGCAGACTCCACAAAATCCGCCGGCAAAACAAAAAGGCCGTGACACTCACGGCCTTTTCTTCGTCTTCCTTGCTACGGATTGCCCGCTTCCGGCCGGCTGCGAGGTACCGGCTCCTTGTCCCGAATCCCGCCTTAAAGAGAGACGCGCATATGTATGCCCGCCAAACACTCCCCGTCCGGTCCCGTTTTTTCCGACACGTCAAAAGGGCGGAAACCCAGCTTCGTATACAAAAGAAGCGCGGGTGTGTTCGTGTTATGGCAGATAAGGTTGAGATAAGGGGCATCAAACTCCCGTTTCGCTTTGTCCATCATCGTCCGGATCAGATGGGAGGACGCTCCTTTCCCCCGGTAGCCCGGCGCCACAATCACGTTTCCGAGCCAGCATTCCGTCCCCCGGATGCAGTCGTACAAATTGGCGTATGCGGCGATTTCCCCGCCTTCGGCCGTTATGACAGTCGGGCAAAACCGGGTTTTCAGCGTTTCGCGAATCTGCTCCGGCGTTAACGGATACACGCCCTTCGGATACATATAAAACAGCTCTCCCGCATGCCGGGGCAGCCCGCTTATCACATCAAGATCGTCTGGCAACAAAGGTCTGCTCTGATAATCCGCCATTCTTACCCCCTCCTCTTCTTATGTATCCTATCGCACCGCGAACCTCGCACCTCGTACCGGCTACCACGTACCACGTACCGAGTACCACGTACGCGTAAACCTTTGCCGGAGAACCCCGCTGTCCCGCCCGTTCCCGTTCTCTGTCCCCGCTTGCAAAAAAACCGGCCGGGCTTTATGCCTGCCGGTTCCTTTTCCGCCGCTTCGTTCAATACCCGAGCCGCCTATAAAATGCAATCCAGTCAACGAAACGGGCCGCTGCACAAAAACTATTCGAAGCCGGAAATCATCATCGTAACTTGCGCATGATGCCTGCCGGTAATCATCATGCTTCCCCGCTGTCCGTTTCCGGTCCCGCTTGAAACTGCCTGACCCGTCCCGCAAGATCCTCATCCACGATGCGGATATCCAGCGGATAAGGGTCGAACGGTCCCGCGCAGTGATTCCGGAGCTTGACGAGATACTCCCCCGCATCCCGCAGCAGCAGAGCGAGGTCTATTCCGAGCAGCCTGTCCGGGTACCCCCGCAGCTTCGCGATCCCCGATTCCATCAGTTTAACGGCTCCCGATACGTTAGCGTTCTCATGATGATACAGCCCTACGGCAATCTGGAGCAGCCCCTGGTAAAACGGCTTCCGGCCTTCCTCCAGCCAAAGGGTTTCCATCACTTCATGACATTCGTAGTAATCCCGGTTCACATTGAATTCGCGTAAAAAAGCGATGTACAAAGGATCGTAGGGACGCAAATCAGCGCTCCCCTTTTTTCGCCCGCTTGATGGCTTCCTGGATTTCATCCTGGAGTTCGCGCATGGCCCGCGTATCGTCCTTTTCGAAAATTTCGTTGAACCGCATCTGGAATTGAACGGCTTCCCGAACCCGGTGATAGAAGTACAGCACCTGAATGCAGTTCAGAATAACGGTAACCAGATTCGAATTATCTTCGAACAGCTTCTGCGCTTCGACGATTTCGCCGCGGATGTTGGACATCTCCTGGTCCAGCAGATAAGCGGCTTCGGCCGCCCGGCTTAGTCTCGTACGCACTTCCTCCGGGAGCATGCTTTCCTTGTATTTATAATTCAGGGAATGCTCGATGGTCGCCCAGAAATTCATCGCCAACGTACGCAGCTCGAATTTCGCCAAGCACCTTTTTCATCCCCAGAGAGGTTTGCACCGGGTATTCGATAATAATATGAAAGCTGCGATAACCGCTTTCCTTCTTGTTGGCGATATAATCTTTCTCGTACAGCACTTTCATATCCTTACGCTGGTGGATCAGCTCGCGCATCGTTTCAATATCTTCCACGAACTGGCACATGATGCGGATGCCCGCGATATCCTCGATGCCGGTTTCAAGTTCGTCCATCGGCACGTTCAGCTTTTTGGCTTTATCCAAGATGCTGGAGATTTTTTTAACACGCCCGGTCACGAATTCGATCGGAGAATATTCCTCGCGGTTTTTGAGTTCCGCCCGGAGCGTTTTGAATTTAATTTTGAGTTCCTCTACGGTCTGTTCATAAGGAAACAGAAATTTCTTCCAATCTCTTCCATCCATAAGAACTGCCTCCACTTCCGGTCAAAGTCGACGTTGATCTGCCCCGATCGCCTCGGAAATATGGGTAAAGCCGTCTTTTTTAAGCAGGGTCGACAAACCTTCATTCAATTTCTTCAAAAGGCCCGGGCCTTCGTATATAAGCGCCGTATATACCTCGACGAGGCTCGCTCCCGCCCGGATTTTGTCGTAGGCATCCTGCGCGGTGAAAATCCCGCCGGAACCGATAATCGGGATGCGTCCCTCCGTCATCCGGTACACGCGCGAAATAAGCTCGGTCGACCGGTTTGTCAGCGGACGTCCGCTCAGGCCCCCTGCCTGATCCCGGTTGGGATGATTCAAACCGTCGCGTCCAAGCGTCGTATTCGAAACGATAATTCCGGAAACCCCGCTGCCGCCGATGACGGCAATCGTATTTTCAAGCTCGGCATCGGTCAGGTCGGGCGCGATTTTGACGAGAACCGGCTTGGCTGCGCCGCCGTTCCGTTCGTGTTGAATCTTCATCTCGCCCGTGACCGCATGAAGCAATCTCTGCAGATCATTGCCATGCTGCAAATTACGCAGATCCGGCGTATTCGGTGAAGAGATATTAACGACGAAAAAATCGCCGTGCCCGTACAAAGTCCGGATGCAGGAGCGGTAATCTTCCTCCGCCTGCTCGTTGGGCGTCGTCTTGTTCTTCCCGATGTTGACCGCCACCGGAATCGGACGGCTGCCGAGCCGGCTCAAATTTTGCGCCATCGCCTCCGCGCCGATATTGTTGAAGCCCATCCGGTTGATCAGGGCTTCATCCTGCGGAAGCCTGAACAGCCGCGGCTTGTCGTTGCCGCTCTGCGGCTTCGGGGTAACGGTACCCACTTCCATAAATCCGAATCCCATTCTGGAGAACCCTTCCACCGCCTGGGCGTTCTTATCCAGACCGGCAGCAAGTCCTACCGGATTCGGGAACGCGATTCCCCACAGCGTGCTGTGCAGCTCGGGAGCATGCCCGGACCCCCAGGCAGCGCCGATAACGGATGTCAGTCCGGGAATTTTGGCAGCCGTTTTAAGTCCGTTAATCGTCAAATGGTGCGCCTTCTCCGCGTCCAGACGAAACAGGACCGGCTTGGCGATCTTCTTGTATACCATACAGTTGACACTCCGTTCCTCAGTACTCTCATCTGTCAGTTTATCGCGTTCCACGCGAGAATGCAAAGATTTTTACCCGTACAGAAACCTGTGACGATGGTGTATAACTCCCTTTAAACCGCATTAAACACGAACGAAATATATTATAGCATAAAAATCGTTCGCTTTATCACTCAATCCGTACAAATGTTTGGTTATTTGGACCTCTAATTGCGGCAGAACCTATTTATATAAACCGGATCGTTTTAATCGGTTTTAAAAAAGGCGAATTCAAGCCGCGCTTCCTCGTCTCCCGTACAACGGAGAATTTGCTCTCTCATGACAAAAAGCGCCTTTCCCGCACAAAGCAGGGAAGGCGCTTTCGCATCCGTCCTATACGGACGGGATTTAATCCAGCCAGCGGTACACTTTACCGGGATTGGCCTCCTGAACCTCCGCAGGAAGCTTGAAAGCTCCCTTCGGGCCGAATCCGGCCCCGGGTGCCCCGCTTCCTTTGGCTGCACCCGCGCCGCCCGGGCCGTCTCCGACCAGCCCCGCGGGGAGCAGCCCGCTGCCGATGGTGACTTTCGTCCCTTTCGGCGCCATATCGAAAAGCTCCTCCACGTCTTCCTGCTTCATCCGGATGCAGCCCAGCGATTCGTCCTTGCCGATCGAGGACGGGTGCCTGGTCCCGTGGATCGCATAGTCCGTGTCGGACAGCGTCATCCCCCGCGTGCCGAACTCGCCTTTCGTCCGCCCCTTGGGATTGCGGACTTTTTCGGAGACGGCGAATTCGCCGAGCGGCGTCCGCGCGCCTCCGAGACCGACCTCGTAGCTCCGCACGACGGTCCGGCCGCTCACCAGCGCCAGCCGGTGCAGCTTCGTGTCCACGACGATGGCCAGCGGCTCCCGCAGCGCCGCCTCCGCGGCGGCGGAAGTGGCGGGCGGCTTCGCGCCCGAAGCCGCTTCCGTGCCGGCTGCCCCGCCTGCGGCCCCTCCGCCCGCGGCAGCCGCCTCCCGTACAAGCGGGAACGCTTCCCGCATGTACGGCGTCAATCCCGACATCACGTTGTCGGGATACGGTCTCAGCAGCTCCTCCGGGCGCTCCGGCAGCTTTCCGCTCATCGCGCGGTAAGCCTCCATCGCCGAGCGCAGCACGAGGAGCTGCTCCTGGCGCTGCCGCCAGGCTCCGGCGGGCTCCGCGAAGCGGCCCGGGTCGTCCGGGCGGCAGTTGCAGGCGGCGGCGTCGAAATAGGCGATCGCCGCCGCCTCGCCGGGCCCGCCGCTTGCGACCGCCAGGAGCGGCTTCAGCGGCCGGTGCCAGGCGATCCAGCCGCCTCCGGGCCCGTCCGCGCCCTGCGCGGACAGGAGGACGGCTTCGCCGCCTGCCCGCCTGTCGCGCAGCAGCATCCGCTCGAGCGCTCCGCTCGCGGATTTTTCTGCGGCGGAGGAGTTCTCCGCCGCCAGGTAGACGCGGAGTCTCCCCGTCCGCAGCGGGGAGCTCCGCCGTTGCGGCGGCGCTTCCGCCGAGGCGCCCGTCTCCTGCGTCCGGCCCCGCCGGGGAAGGCAGCAGCGCGATTAGGGCCAGCAGGGCGGCCGTAAGCGCGGCTTTTCTGCGGCGGCTCCGCTTCGCCGCCGTCTTCAGCTCCTGCGGCCAGGGTACGGAGGAATCGAGCGCCGACCAGTCGACGGTTATTTTCCGCTTCTCGAACGCTTCATAGATTTCCCCCGACTGCGCGTAACAGTAAGCCGCTTTCCCCCTGTCCCCCCGGGCCGCATACTCTCTGCCGAGCAAGTACCACGCCATCCGCTGGTCGGGATGATCCCGGACATATTCTTTCAGGTAAACCCGGTCTTCAATGGGATTGTGCCGCAAAAATCGGGCCAGTTTCTCGTCCGGTTTTTCTGTGCTCACTTTTTTCACCGCCTGCTTTAAGGATTACCGGTGCTTCTTTTCCTTTTATCGGCAGGAGAACTCCTTCCGTTGAATTTCCTTCTAAAAAGGTTTCTTTTCCTGTTCTTTTCTCTCTTTATTGCGTTTTTTCGACATTAACAGACAAAAAAGCCCTGTTTCCTATAGGGAAACAAGGCTTTATTTGTATAAAGAAAGAGAGCTTACATATTGAAAGGAGTATCGGCCACTTTGATCGAATCGGTCGGGCAGCCGTCTTGCGCATCCTGCAGATCGTCGTACAGATCTTCCGGAATTTCGGTTACGCCGTGGTTACCGTCGTTTTCGTAAATCACTTCCGCAATACCCTCGTCATCGTAGTCGTAAATATCTGGAGCAGTTGCGCCGCAAGCTCCGCACGCAATGCAGGTGTCTTTTTCCACCCATGTATACTTAGCCATATATGAATTCCTCCTCTAATAGTCCTCCATTGTCCACTATAATATAAAGTATTCGAAAGTTCAACGGAAAGTACAAGTGGAAAGCCAGCCGCCGCGCGGTGTCCGGCTCTTCCCCTTTAAGATTTCATTCCGGGCCTGATGTTATTCGGCTTCCGTCTTTTATAACGGGAATGAATCTCCGTCGGGGTCCTTCTGCAATGAAGTTCCTCTCCGTTTGCGGTTGCGGATATGCGCCGAAGGATTGTCTCCGATCATCCCCGCGGTTAGCACCGCATCTTCGCCGAACTTATCCCGGAGCGCGTCCATGATTTCGCTGAGCTTATCCTTCTTCGGCTGCTGCTCGTAACTGAACAGATCGAGCTGGATGGCCGCCTCCTCCTTCGGAGTCAGGTTCTGGCCCGTGATGCCAAGCAGGCGGATCGGCTTTTCCGGCTCCCAGTGCCGCTCGAACAGCTCGCACGCGGCTTTGTACAAATCCTCGTGATGATCTGTCGGAACGGGAAGCGTCACATTCCTCGTGATCGTCTTCATATCGGGGTCCCGGATCGTGATCTGCACGGTCGAAGCCATCAGCTTCTGGTGCCTGAGCCGGCGTCCGACCTGATCCGCCAGATTCAGGAAAACACGGAACACTTCCTTGCGGTCCGTATAATTGTAAGGAAGCGTCGTCGTATGGCCGACCGATTTATTCGGCTCGCGCTCCGGGTTTACTTCCGAACGCGAGATGCCGTTGGCGGCCTGCTTGAGAGCGGGCCCGCTAATGCCGAACGACTTGCGGAGAAGCCCTTCGTCGGCGGCCGCCAATTGGCCGATCGTGTGAATCTGCAGCTTTTGCAGCTTCTCTGCCGTCTTTCTGCCGATGCCGTACAATTCTCCGCACGGCCGGTCCCACAGCACCTTCGGCACGTCCCGCAGACGAAGCACGAACAACCCGTTCGGCTTTTTCATATCGGAAGCCATCTTGGCCAGAAGCTTATTGGGCGCCACGCCGACCGAACAGGGCAGTCCGAGCTCTTCGCGTATCCGGGTCTGAATCTCCTCCGCGATCTGAAGCGGGGTTCCGAACTGTTTGGAACCCGTTATGTCCACATAACATTCATCAATGGACATGGTCTCGACCATCGGTGAATAATCATAGACTATACGGCGGAAACCGCGGGAAAACTGCCGGTACAAATCGAAGTTCGGCTTGATGAGCACCAGCTCCGGACAAAGCCTCATCGCCTGCCGGACAAGCATACCCGTTTTGACGCCGCGCGCCCTGGCGGGATAGGAGGAGGTTACGATGATGCCTTTGCGCTGCTCGACGCTGCCCGACACCGCGATCGGCTTGCCCCGGTACAGTTCGGGCTCCATGACTTCGTGTACGGAACAGTAAAACGCGTTCATATCGATATGTAAAATGACTCGTCCGTTTTTGGGATACCCTTCCTGGGCCATCATCTTCGTCCCCTCCTTCCCGCGGGACGCGTTAAGTCCCGAATTGTGTATCAAAAAGCACGTACGGCGCACTTTGTCCTCGTTATTTCTTCACATTCTTAGTCTATTCCTGTACGCCTGCGGAATCAAGAACGGCTATCGTCCAAAATTTGCGAAAATTCATTCTTTATGGGTGAAATTATGGTATAATCGTGCATTATACATTCGAGAAAACATTCGAAAAATGAACAGCCACACGTTTAGAGGGGGAGCACCGAAATGTCCGATTCAATCAAAATCTTTGACACTACGCTTCGTGACGGAACCCAGGGCGAGGGAATCAGCCTGTCCGTGGAGGACAAACTGAAAATTGCCCAGAAGCTCGACGAGCTGGGCGTTCATTATATAGAAGGCGGCTGGCCCGGAAGCAACGGCAAAGACATTGAGTTTTTTAACCGTGTTCAGGAACTGAATCTTAAGCATGCGAAAGTAACGGCATTCGGCAGCACCCGCCGCAAGAACACCAGGGCCGAAGAAGATCCCAATCTGACGACGCTGGTGGCGTCGGGCGTTAAAGTCGCGACGATTTTCGGAAAATCGTGGGATTTTCACGTACACACCGCCATCCAGACGACACTGGAAGAAAACCTGGCGATGATTTTCGATTCCGTCCGCTATCTCAAGAGCTGCGGTCTTGAAGTGATTTACGACGGCGAACATTTTTTTGACGGCTACAAAAATAATCCCGACTACGCGATCCGGACGATCCGTCAGGCGCAGGAAGCCGGTGCGGACTGGATCGTGCTTTGCGATACGAACGGCGGATCGATGCCGGAGGAGATTTTCGAGATCGTCACGGAAGTCAAGAAACAGATCACGACTCCCGTCGGCATCCACGCCCACAACGACTGCGAGCTGGGCGTCGCCAACTCCCTGGCAGCCGTAAGGGCCGGCGCCCGTCAAGTTCAGGGCACGATGAACGGATACGGCGAGCGCTGCGGCAACGCGAATCTGTGCTCCGTCATTCCGAATCTGCAGCTTAAGCTCGGCTTCACCTGCATTTCCGATGAGCAGCTGGAATCGCTGGGCCCCGTCGCCCGTTACGTCAGCGAGATCGCGAACATGCACATGCCGATGAACCAGCCTTACGTCGGCAGCGCGGCTTTCGCCCACAAAGGCGGCATCCACGTGTCCGCGATCCTCAAGCACGCGAGCACGTACGAGCATATCGTTCCCGAGAAGGTCGGCAACAAGCAGCGCGTGCTCGTTTCGGAGCTGGCGGGACAGAGCAATCTCGTGTCGAAGGCGGCCGAGCTCGGCCTCAACCTGGAGCAGCAGGACGGCAAGGCGAAAGAAATCATTTCGCGCATCAAAGACCTCGAACACGAGGGATACCAGTTCGAAGGTGCGGATGCTTCGCTTGAACTGATGATGCGTGAAGCTGCCGGCGAGCTTCAGGAGCCGTTCGTGCTGGAATCGTTCAAAATTTTCGTGGAAAAATCGGCGGATCGCCCGGTCAGTTCCGAAGCTTTCGTCAAGGTGAACGTGCACGGCGAATCGATGTATACCGCCGCGGAAGGCGACGGTCCCGTCAACGCGCTCGATAACGCGCTGCGTAAAGCGCTGCTGCCTTTCTACCCGGACATTCACAAAATGCACCTGTCCGACTATAAAGTGCGCGTACTTGACGACAAAGGAGCTACCGCTTCCAAAGTCCGCGTTCTCATCGAATCCCGCAATTTCGAGAACGAATGGAATACCGTCGGCGTTTCCTCCAATATTATCGAAGCCAGCTGGCATGCGCTTGTGGACAGCTTCCGGTATGCGTTAATCGGCAAGTCCTGCGTTGAGAGAGAATCGCTCGATCCAAGACCGGTCGGTCTTGTGAACCATTAATTAATATACCTTACACAAAGATAAGCCCCGTTTCTGCCGTGCCGGCCAGCCTGGCCTTTACACACGGATCCGAAACGGGGCTTTTTTTGCGTTGCGAAAAATCGTGACGGGATTAAACGCCTCAGATTCCCTTACCTTCTAGCTCGCCTTAATCAAAGCCTTGATTTTCTTCTCCCATTCCGCCTTCGGAAGAAGGTTTACCACTTCTTGAACGACTCCGTTTCTGTCTACGAGAAAGCTCGTCGGGATGGCCAGGAACTTGAACGATTCCGAAACTTTACCGGGCTCATCGAGCAGCACCGGAAAATTGATGCCGTACTCCTTGGCGAAAGCCCTCGCCTTTTGCTCGTCATCCTGACTCGTAACATTTATCGCCACCAGGTCCACTTTGTCCCCGTATTTTGTTTGAAGATCAATCAAATCCGGCACTTCCATCTTGCACGGTCCGCACCAGGATGCCCAAAAATTCAAAATAAGCGGCTTATCACGCGCTCCACCGACCTCGTAAAGCTTACCCTCCAAGTCAGGCAGGCTGAAGGAAGGCACAAGCATGCCCGGCCGGGGTCCCGTTTGGGTAGGCGCAGCCGTTTGTTTTTCGTCTTTTTTGCCCATTTGCACAAGTATTGCCGCGGCCAGAAGAAACACGATGGCCAGAATCGCTGCATTCCGTTTCAAATTCAGCCCTCTTTTCCGCATCATTCGCTTTTTATTCTATCACACGGGAAGCTCAAAATCAGGTACATACACGGTCAGTATCCCCAACTTTATCCGATTCCAACATTATGAACGGCTTAAATAGTATGATCTTCCGACCCGGGGAAACCCTATCCGTACCAAGTCAGAAGAGAGGTCAACCACATGGAAAAATCGAAATCCCGAGGGCTTGACATCATTTTCGAGAGTGATCAGAACGACGACTATCAGTTTACCGCCGAACAGACGGCTGAAGGCGGCAAACAAGAAGGCGGCGGCAAAGGCCGGCTTCTCGAATTTATGGCTATTGCAACCGTACCGCTGGTGCTGGTGCTCGGCAACTCGATGCTGGTCCCTATTCTCCCCCAACTGGAGACCGAACTGGGCATTACCCAATTCCAGAGCAGTCTGGTCATCACTCTGTTTTCGATAACCGCAGGACTGATCATCCCTATCTCGGGCTATTTATCCGACCGGTTTACAAGGAAATCGGTGATCATCCCGTCTTTAATTATTTATGGGGCGGCCGGAGTTTTAGCGGCGTTCGGAGCCATCTGGAAATCCTATACGATCCTGATTATAGCCAGAGCCATTCAAGGAATCGGCGCAGCCGGAACGGCCCCCATCGCGATGGCGCTCGTCGGCGATTTATATAAAGGGGGAACGGAGAGCAAAGCCCTTGGCCTGACGGAAGCATCCAACGGGTTCGGCAAGGTGCTCAGTCCCATCCTCGGTTCTCTGCTTGCCCTTATCGTCTGGTATATGCCTTTTTTCGCCTTTCCCGTCTTTTGTGTTCTGGCCCTGCTGGCCATGATGTTTCTCATTCACGAACCTAAAAGCAAGAAGGAACCGACGAAGCTGAAGCCTTATCTTCACAAAATCGGGACCATTCTGAAAGATAAGGGACGCTGGCTGATCACTTCGTTTTTCGCGGGCTCACTTGCGCTTTTTATCTTGTTCGGCGTCTTGTTTTATCTGTCCAACATCCTGGAAGAGCCTCCCTACAATATTGATGGCGTCAAAAAAGGGCTCATCCTGGCAATTCCGCTTCTGGGCATGGTCATTACCTCTTACACAACCGGAGCTCTGATCAAGAAAAACGGCACCCTGATGCGCTGGCTGATCAACATCGGCCTGTTAACGATGACGCTCTCCCTGGCATCCACGATTTTCGCTTTCCAGAACTTGTATCTGTTTATCGGGCTGCTTACCCTGAGCGCTATCGGTACCGGGCTGCTACTCCCCTGTCTCAACACGATGATCACCGGATCCGTGGAAAAAAGCGAACGCGGTATGATCACGTCCATTTACAACAGCCTCCGGTTCATCGGTGTGGCCTTCGGTCCGCCCATTTTCGGCTGGCTGATGGATAAATCCGACCGGCTCATTTTTATTACCGTCGCCTCTTTGGCCGGCGTGACGCTTCTTCTCGTGTTTTTCCTTGTTAAGCCGCAGGGAAAAATCAGCTGATCCGTTGAGTGCGGCATGGGATTTCGCTATAATTAGCGCATGATGAACGTGAAACGGTTAACCGAAATCAAAGTAAGCCCATCCCTGTACGCGGAGTGGCTGGAGCGTTTCGGTAAATTTCCCGGTGAAGAAGCGTGCGGATTCGTCTATGGCAAAATTCGCAGACAGACCGCCTATGTCTCCTCTTTTGTGTGGGTTCCGAATGTTTCGGAGCGCCCCTCCCGTTCTTTCCGTATGTCTCCCTCCGATATTATGATTCATTTAGGCGGCGGAAAAGCAGGAAATGACCGGCGGGCAGAGGCTTCGGAAGCTCCCGTACTGCTGGGACTGTTCCACTCCCACCCCCGTACGCCCGCTACGCCGTCTCTCGAAGACATTTCAGCCTTTAGGCTGTGGCCGGAGGTGGCCTCTTTCTGGATTGTCTCCCTCGAGCGTCCCGTCCCCCGGATCGCAGTTTACGCTTGGGAGGAACCGCAGGAGAGCGGTAACGGTGCTTCGCCCGTCCCATCGGGAACGTCTGTACCCGCCGGTAAGGCCGCTGCGGGGCAGATCGCAATTGGCAGTCCCTCCGGCACGGGCTGGCCCGACCGGATTGAACAGCGTGAGGCAAGGATTCCGTCTGACGGGACCGATCAAACACCAAGTCTCTCAACGCTCCGTACAATCCCGCTTTATGTAGAAGCGTTATGAACCAAACAAAGCAAGCAGGTACTCGCGGCTTTCCGCAATCCTGCTTGCTTTGTTCGTTTACGCGCCTTTATGATCATTATTTTTTAGATCCTAAGTTTTACTGAGCCGCGCATACAGATCGCCAAGCGTATCCACGCCCATTTCACGGATGTCTTCCAGAAACTTCTTCCACAACTCGGCGGTCATCAGAGAGTCGTCCAGTGCGTGATGTCTTCTCAGTACAGGAAGCTTGTAAGCCTCAAGCAAAGAATCGAGGGTATACTCTTTACGCCGGGGCATCAGCCATTTGGCCACCATCATCGAATCCAATACACGGTGGGAGAGGCTGACTTTGGAAGTTTTCCAGAGCGCCGCATTCAAAAACGCTCTGTCATGGGCCGAGCCGTGCGCCAGCAAAACCCTCGCGCCGACAAACTCGAAAAATTCACGCAGGGCTGAAATCAGGTCCGGCGCTTCGGCCGTCTCCGCCGTTCGGATTCCCGTCAGTTCTTCGATATGTGGGGGAATCGGCCGGTTGGGATTCACGAGGGTGTAAAACGTCTTTTCTTCGAGCAGGTTCCCGGTCATCGATACCGCGCCGATCGAAATGATCTCGTCCGCCGACGAGGAGAAGCCCGTTGTTTCCAGATCAAAAACAACCACTTTGAGATTGTGCAGATGTGTGTCCAGCAGCGAGTGTCTGCGCTGATCCTTCAGAAGCTGGCGGATAAACGCCATCTGCTGGGCATTGCGCGGGTTAAACACCGATGTAATCGCCGGGGTCAGTCCGCCCATCTTGTAAAGCCTCCACATACCGCCGCCGGGACCGCTCTCTTTCATCGTTTTACTCCTTTCCCTTCCTATTGCCCGGCATAACCGCGCGGCTTGCCTTCGGAAGCAACCCTGCCTTTCGCGGAATCCCGCACCTTCCGGACAACCTTCCGCTGAAGCGATCTGCCGAATTTAAGGCCGTTTTTCAGTTCCTTCCGGCATTCGCGGGTCAGCTTCTCGGCTGGCAGTATGCCCACAGTCGCGAAATGTCCGTTTTTCCTGTAAAAAGGCGTCATCAGTCTCATTTTCATTGAGCTCAGAAACACTTCGCGGCAAGCGGTGCCGGCCTCTTCCGAGAGAGCCCCTCTTTCCATGAGCGCTGTTATTCTTTTGAGAGTAGAGGAGTGGGATACGCCATTCTCCAGGGCCAGCAGACGAACCGCGTTCACCAGCGGGATATAAAGCCCGTATTTGATGTCTACACCTCCCGCGTAAGGTCCATACCGCTCCGTCACCAGACGCCCCAGGAGGCCCATGGGCACTTTGTGGTGCAGTGTGTTAGCCAGCAGCGGCTGAAGCAGTCCGGGGCTGCGGGAAATGGTCTCCAGGAAGGCCTGTTTAAGCCTTTCTGCCAGAACTTCGCTGCCGTATACACATCTCAAGTCAGCCGCGATCAGCAAATAACGGACATTTTCCCAAACGGGCTCCGCAAACCAGCCGCCGAGCTGTTCTTTCCAGCCGGACTCGCTTCTTCTCCACATCGAGTTCTCGGCAAGCACCCTCCCCGTGCACGGAGGGTATCCTGCCAGCTCCAAGCCTTGGCGGATAAGCTGTGCCAGCTTGCTGAAATATCCGTCCGCCGCAGCTTCCATCCCTTCCGGCGGATCTTCATATACCAGTCCGTTGTCCTGGTCGCTCCACGGCGTCTGTTCCTCCCGTCCGCCGCTTCCCATAAGCAGGAACGCGTAAGGGAGCGGGCGCTCCCCCGCTCCTTCCGCCGCCAGGCGGTTTTCCGCCAATGAAACCATTTTCCGGATCAGGGTATCGTGTGTAAAGTTCAGCTCCTTGTACATTAAAACCGTCGTTCCCCCGCCGGATTCTTTACTGAACAAATCCTGCATATCCGCGCGGATCAAAGCCAGTTCATCCGAACCTTCGGCACGGTTGATCCGAGTGCGAAGCATCTGCCAGGCCGAGCCGATTGTCAGTTCCATGACGATTATCTCCTTAGATGAGTCGGGTCCGGGACGGGCTCATTAAACCGGTACCGAACGGCCGCCTTCATTGGACTGTTTTGCCGATGAGTGCGCTTCGATAGCGTGATTCATCTGCTCCGGATACCCGTAAGTCCCGTGCTCTGCCAGATCCAGTCCCATGATTTCTTCTTCTTCCGTAACGCGCAATCCCGTCGTCACCTTAATCAGTCCGAGAACGATGAAAGAAATGGCAAGAACGAAGATCAGTGCGCCCGCAACTCCGATAAATTGCACCCACAGCTGTTGAAAACCGCCCCCGTAGAACAAGCCCGCTCCGCCTACGTTGACCGTTTTGGCCAGCTCCGGCGTGGCGAAAAACCCTGTGGACAGCGTGCCCCAAATCCCCGCGATCCCGTGCACGGAAAATGCGTAGACCGGATCGTCGATGCCTTTCTTTTCGAACCAGATCGCCGTAAAGAAAGTGACTCCTCCCGCAATGGCTCCGACAGCGATCGACGCCAGAGGCGTAACGAAGGCGCAGGAAGCCGTAATCGCGACTAGTGCCGCGAGCACTCCGTTCAGCATGCTCGGTATATCGGATTTGCCGAAATAAATCCACGACACCACCATAGCGGCCACGCCGCCCGCCGCCGCCGCGAGGTTAGTCGTCAGGGCGATATAGCCGAAGAACCCGTCTCCCATCGCGCTGAGCGTGCTGCCCGGGTTAAACCCGAACCATCCGATCCAGATGATGATGACGCCAAGCACGGAAAGCACCTGGTTGTGTCCCGGGATCTTATTGGGTGAGCCGTCTTTATTGAATTTTCCGATACGCGGTTTCAGAAGGATGGTTGCCACCAGTGCGGCAGTGGCTCCCTGCAGATGCACAACCGTGGAGCCCGCAAAGTCCTGCATGCCGATTTTGGACAGCCAGCCTCCGCCCCACACCCAGTGAGCCACGACCGGATAAATCACCACGGTGAAAAGCAGGCCGAAAATAAAGTAAACCGGCAGCTTGGCGCGTTCGGCGAAGCCTCCCCACGCGATTGCGAGGGAAACACCCGCAAAGGCCAACTGGAATAAAAACTTGATCGTGATCGGAACATCCGAAGCGCTCAGGGAAACGAATGCGTCGGCGTTGACCCCGTCCATGAAAAAACCGGTCAGACCGAACAGGTTGTTGTTGAACAATCCGGACCCGTCTCCGAAGGCAAGACCGAAACCGAACGCCCAGAATGCGATTGCGCAGATTCCGAAAGTAAGAATGGTTTTACCCGCCACGTGACCGGCATTTTTCATCCGGGTCGAGCCTGCTTCCAGCAGAGCGAAACCGGCCTGCATAAAGACGACCAGCATAGCGGCGACCAGCACCCACACCGAGTTGATAGCGGCCTGCAATTGTTCGGGTGTCGGCCCTTCCGCAAACGCCAGAGTCGGGAAAACCATACTGAGCAGCGCTAACCCGATCAGTGTCTTTTTAATCATAGATACCAGCCCTTTCGTGTTAGATTTATTAACATACAGTTTGATTATTGTCATTATACGCGAACATTTCTCAGGATTACAATAGGTTTTGTTCACTTTCCCATGATTTTTTAGGTGAAAATCCATGGATTTTCTAATAATTTTAATTTAATTATCATAATGTGTTATGTATATGTAATGTATGTTTATGTTCATCAAAATGTCAAAAGCATTACGTTTGACTGTACGGTTTAGGATCGGGTATCATTAGGCTGAGGTAAATACGTGCGAACATTAAATTTTAAAGGAGGGGCAAATCATGGGGATATGAAGCTTCATAGAATCGGAGAATTGTCCCGGTTGGCGGGAGTCAGCCCCAGGACGATCGATTATTACACCAAGCTGGGTCTGATTCATCCCGAGAAAAGATCGGACACCAATTACCGCCTGTATTCGGATGAAACCTTGCTGCGGCTCAAACGTATTGAAGAAATGAAAAAAGAGAAATATACGTTGGAAGAAATCCGTACAACGATGCTGAAACTGGACAAAGCGGCCCACGACGAACATGTGACCGATAAGCTGACATCCTATCAGGTGCTGCTCGGCCAACTGCAGAAAGAAATCAAGGAACTTGATCCTATGATTCAGCAGTTAAAACCGAATCAGCTTAAGAAGATTTATAATCTGATCACTCAGCCTACCGCCGCATGCGTCGAAGCACTGCTCTACCTGCTCGGCAAAGGTCCCTTTACGTAACGGATCCCCGCGACTATCTTGACTTTGGAGGTCTGCAGCTATGTTTTTTCATCCTATGGATTTTCTTATTTTCATCGCATTCGGCTTATCCATATGGGCTTCGTTCCGGGTACGCGGCACGTTCAACCGGTGGTCTCAAGTACCCGTTCAATCCGGTATGACCGGATACGAGGCGGCCCGCCGCATGCTCGATGCGGAAGGACTCTACGATGTACCGATCGAGCCGGTTCCGGGAGCTCTTTCGGACCACTACGATCCCATCTCCAGAACGGTGCGTCTTTCCGAACCTGTCTACTATGAGAGCACCATCTCGGCCGTTTCGGTAGCTTGTCACGAAGTAGGCCACGCGATCCAGCACCAGGTACATTATCCGATGCTGGTTGCACGCCACAAGATGTTCCCGGTCGTCAATTTCGCTTCCGGCGTAGCTCCGCTTCTGCTTATCGCAGGCCTTATTTTTCAGCAGTTTGATGTTCTGCTTCTTCTGGGTATCATCTTCTTCTCCGCCGCCGTACTTTTCCAGCTCGTGACCCTGCCGGTCGAGTTCAATGCCAGCAACCGGGCCCGCGAGCTTATGATCGCAGGCGGTTTTATCACTAACGAAGAAGAGCAGGGCGTAGCCAAAGTGCTTAACGCGGCCGCCTTGACTTATGTGGCTGCGGCCCTTATCTCGCTGCTTGAGCTCGTTAAGTATGTCATGATTTTCAACAGCCGTTCCGACGATTAACGCGGCTGTAACATTTCGGCACAGCTTTCGCTGTACACTCAAAAAGCTTTCGTCTTCAACGACGAAAGCTTTTTTCTGTTTATAAGAGGAAAATCAGCCGTTATCCGCAGGGGGTGCCGATAAGGGGCTAATTTTCATACAATTCGTCCTTGGTCTTGCTCGGATTAAAACCCGCGGCAGGCTGAAATTCCATCAGAAACCGGCTGAAAAGCTCGGTCACGAGGGGAAGCTTCTCGTCCCTGCGGCGGATAACGCCTACGGTACGCGTCACTTTCGGATCAACCTTCACTACACACGGCTCGATATGCGTCGAATAACGCAGCGCCAGCTCGGGAAGAAGACTAACGCCCATCCCCGCTGCGACAAGCCCGCGGATCGTGTCCGTTTCCTCCCCCTCGAATTCGATCTTCGGCACGAACCCTGCCTTCAGGCAGGCGTTCATAACGATCGGACGAAGCGAATACTGCTCGCCGAACATGACAAACGGCTCCTCCTTAAGCTGCTCCAGCCGGATGCTTTTGCGGCCGGCCAGCGCATGGTTAGGCGGAAGCACCGCCAGCAGTTCCTCCGTAAGCATCACTTCTCCCTTCACAAGCTCGTGCGTCTCCGGACACGGCGATATGATCGCAAGATCGATTTCGCCTTCCGTAACGTCACGAATAAGACTCGTGTACGTCCCCTGCTTTAAGCGGAATTTAACGTTGGGATGTTCTTTCTTGAAGCGGGATATAAACGCGGGAAGAATAGAAACGGATACGCTATGGGGAAAACCGACCCGGATCTCCCCGCCTTCGGGGTCCAGAAATTCACGGACTTCCCCCACCGCGCGTTCCAAATCGGTCAAAATGTGTTCCGCCCGGCTCAGAAACAGCCTTCCCGCTGGAGTCAGCTGCAGATTGCGGCCTTTCTGGACAAACAAGCGTACACCAAGCTCCTCCTCCAACTGGCGGATTTGCCGGCTTACGGCAGACTGGGCCACGTGAAGCTCTTCGGCCGCCTGCGTCATATGCTGTTTTCTGGCCACTTTCACGAAATACTGCAGTTGTCGTAACTCCACGTGTTCCTCCCCCATAGCAGGTACTTCCATCTCTACCTATTATAGCCGATTTGGGGGTTGCCGAGAACCGCTTCCGCATGACCTTTCGGCTCAAGAAGGTTGGACAACCCCTCGAACGCGAGGGTATAATAGGGAGGGCTGGAATTTCCAGTTCTTTTCGGATAATCGATAAGGAGGAATACATATGACACAAGAACGCAAGGGTGCAGCCACATTCAAGGGCAACCCGATCACACTCGTCGGCCCTGAACTTAAAGCGGGCGATGCAGCACCGGATTTCAAACTGAACAAAGACCTCCTGAACGAAGTTTCCCTTTCGGATTATGCCGGCAAGGTGAAGCTGATCAGCGTGGTACCTTCCATCGATACGGGCGTATGTGACGCTCAAACCCGCCGTTTTAACGAAGAAGCCGCCAAGCTCGGCGATAATGTAGCCGTTCTCACAGTCAGCGTCGATCTTCCGTTCGCGCAAGCCCGCTGGTGCGGTGCGGCAGGCATCGACCAGGTCGTCCTGCTGTCCGACTACAAAGCAAAGTCCTTCGGACAAGCTTACGGCGTTCTGATTCAAGAACTCCAGCTCGACATGCGTTCCATCTTCGTCATTGATGCCAATGACAAGATCCAGTATGTGGAGTATCTTGGTGAAATGACCGAGCACCCGAACTACGAGGCTGCAATCGAAGCGGTTAAGAAGCTCGTATAAGTCTCCCGGACAAAAAAAAAGAAAACAGCACAGGAATCGATGGGCTCATCGAATCCTCTGCTGTTTTTTTATGCCTGCGAAGCCGCCTTCAAGCACTCAAGCGTTAGCGACTGATTTTGTAAGCTGCCAGCTTTTTGTCCAGCTGCTTGTAAATATCCAGGATGGTCCGGTAATTGGAACCGAGGTCCCCCATGTTGCCGCGGGAAGCCGAATAAATATCAATAGCCGTTGTCGTCGGATTAACCTCAAACAAAGTAATCGTAATATCTTGAGTACGTCCGAGAGCCGTACGCTTTTCCACCACAATCTCTCCGACATTCTTCACTTCGTGGAGAAGTTTGTAGCCGGGTGTTTTTTTGATCATTCCGACCGTTTCTTCCCACACCTGGTCTTTGGATAATTTGTAGTAACGGGTTTTTAATTCCGGATCTTTGGCTTTCTCACCGGTTGTCTCGAAACTGCGAAGCAAACCGACTAACGTTCGTTTCAAAGTCGTTCCCCCTTCATGAAGCATATCCAAACTGCTTGCCAAACCACACTAAAAACAATCTTACCATTCTTTGCAGGGAAGCAAAAGAGGAGAACGGCAAAAACCGGGCATAAATCCCTGGGCATTTTATTGAACAGCGGCTAAATAACCAATTTAATCCATCCTTACCGCATTTATATGATAAAAAGCCTCTCCGCAGAGAGGCTTCTAATTTACACGGGGTCATAATCCATCTAAATGTGCACCCCTGATTTTTTAAAAAGTTTTCTGATTGGCGCCTTCCCAGTCTTTCATAAACCGTTCCACTCCGGCATCCGTCAGCGGATGCTTCATCATAGCTTCGATCACTTTGAACGGCACCGTGGCGATATGAGAGCCTAATAGGGCCGCCTCGATCACATGCGTGGAATGACGCACGCTTGCCGCGATAATTTGTGTCGGCAGCTCGTGTACGGTAATAATCTGGCTCACTTCTTCAATCAGGTGCATGCCTACCTGGTTAATGTCGTCCAGCCGTCCGATAAACGGGGATACATAGGTAGCTCCCGCGCGTGCCGCCAGAAGCGCCTGTGTGGAACTGAAAACAAGGGTCACGTTGGTTTTAATGCCTTGGTCGCTGAAACGCTTCGTCGCTTTGAGACCGTCTGCGGTCATCGGTACCTTAATCACGATTCCGCTGCCGATTTTCGCAAGTTTCTCGCCCTGTTGGACCATTCCTTCCACATCCGTGGCGACCACTTCGGCACTGATCGGCAGATCGCCTACGATGTCTACGATTTCCTTAAGGGTCTCAAAAAAATCGCGTCCCTCTTTGGCAATCAGAGACGGATTCGTCGTGATTCCGGAAATAACCCCCAGCTCGTGCGCTTCTTTAATCTCGTTTACATTGGCCGTATCAAGAAACAGCTTCATACACGATCCACCACTTTCGGCAAAATTTTTGATCTCTATGTACATTCACATTCCACTTTTTTACCATAGCATAAAAATGGTCCTAATACAAAAAGGGTCCGTTCCTGTAGCTTCTCTTTAAATTACCCTTTTTGGGCTAAAATAAAAACAGCCCCTTTTACGGAGCTGTGTCTTTTTTTAAGATTTTACATGCATGAGAACATAAAAAAACCCGCAAATGCCGTCCGGTTTAATAGTTTCAAACCTGCTTTAGCAGGTGGGTGATCGCAGAAGCGTTTTTGAAGTCCCTTTTCGGGGGCATGTCAGCCGCGCTTCAATATGGATCTCCCGAGAAACAATCATTGGTTTAAAACAAAAGAAACCGAAACGTACATCGCAGGATTTTGTTTGTATCCCTATTATAAGACAATCGCGAACCGGATTCAACTGGAATCGACTGTCTTTTGTAAGAATAGGTCTATCGCTTCAGAATGCCGTTGAAAAGGGGACTAGGGCTACAGTTTGTCAGACTCTTTCTTTGTCGAATCGTCTACACGGACAGCCGCCGTATCCAGCTCCGCCTGCCCGTTCTCTTCCTCCTGCCGTTCGCGTTCAGCCTCTTCCAGCGCCTCCTGCTTGCGTTTGATTTTCTCAAAGCTCCGGTTGAACTGCCAGAACGAAAAAGTCGCGCTGACGCTGCCGGCGAAAAATACGAGCAGGAAACTGAAGCGGAAACTGATGATCACGATCGCCACGTTTCCGATAATCGTCATCACGCTTGTCACGGGATTGCCTATGGTCAGCAGGATCGCGTTCTTAATGATTTGCACAATCTTCATATGAAGATGGGACATGATACAGAAGAAATTGAAATAAGCGCCGATCAGCAAAATCCCCATGGCCAGGAACATATAGGACAGAAGGGAAAGCGCGCTGTCGAGCCCCGCGTAAAAACGGTAACTCACGAACAGAATCACGGCGAATAAGACGAAGGCGATGCCTCCGATCATGCTTTGCAGAAAGTTTTCTTTGTAGCCGCGGAAGAAGGTCTTGAACAGAGGCACATCCTCATCCCCGGTCACCCACTTACGGGCTACCGTGAACATCGCAGCCGTAGAAGGAAACAGTGTAAACGGTGCCAATATACCCATTAAAACAAGCGATTGCACCATAATATCCGCTTGGCCCGAAGTAAGCCCGGCTAATGCAAAAAAGAAAAACGGAATGCTGCAAAGAATCCACAGCAGATTAATGGCGGACAGCCTCATGATCCATTCGGAAATCCGGTAAAAGCCGCCCATTAGTCCTCTAAATTCCAAACCCTTGTCCCCCTCTGTAGATGTTAATCTTATTATAGCCTATTTTGTAGAGCATAGGTAGCCGCCCTTTCTTTTCTTCCCCGCGGGCATATTCTGTTAAGGTAGTACGGCTTCAAATTATTCACGAGGAGGAGATTACATGTCTGGTGTTGGCGGTGCTTTTACTTCCACAGGTGCGATTCTGGTACTCTTCATTCTGCTGGTTATCATCACTCGTTCTTTCCTCTACTAATCATACCCGAACAAATCCGTACGAATTAATTTAACGCGAATCTCCAAAAAAAATGACGACCCGTCGGGGTCGTCATTTTGATATTGGAATCAGTTAAGCGTTGGAATCTTCACTGCGGCGGGAGCTGCCGGAACGGTCGCGATTGTAATCGGAACCGCCGCTGCGGGAGCCGTATCCGCCACCGGAACGGCTGTCACGGTCACGGTCGCGGTAATCGCGTCCGCCGTCTCTTCCCCGGGAAGAGGAAGAAGAACCATAGCGCGATCCGCCTTGGCCGGAGCGGGAGCCGTAGCCTCCGCCGGAACGGCCGTCGCCTCTGCGGTCGCTGCCGTAGTTGAACTTGCGTCCGGAGCTGCGCACATCGACGCGGCGCTTCTTGGCACGGATCGGATCTTCCGGAGTCAGCTCGACGGATACTTCCTTCTTCTCACCGCCGGTAAGAAGCTGAAGAGCCGCCGACAGCAGGTTGACGGAATCATATTCCTCAAGAAGCTGGATAGCTACGCCTTTGAATTCGTTGTGCTTTTCTTCTTGAAGCAGGTTGATGATGCGTTCTGCCGTTACCTTCTGCTTGCCTTCCATAGCCTCGGCCGGGCTCGGCATAGGCTTCTTAGGAATGCGGTGACGGGTTACTTTCTCGATGAAGTGCAGGTGATCGATCTCACGCGGCGTTACGAACGTCCAAGCCGTTCCTTCTTTACCCGCGCGGCCCGTACGGCCGATCCGGTGAACGTAGCTTTCCGGATCCTGCGGAAGGTCGAAGTTAACGACGTGAGTTACGCCGGAAACGTCGAGACCGCGCGCCGCCACGTCCGTAGCGACAAGCACTTCGATGCTGCCGTCACGGAATTTGCGCATGACGTTGTCACGCTGGTTCTGGGACAAGTCGCCGTGCAGGCCTTCAGCGGCATAACCGCGCTTCTGCAGGGCTTCCGCCAGCTCGTCTACACGGCGCTTCGTACGTCCGAATACGATCGCCAGTTCCGGGGATTCCATGTCGATAAGACGGCTGAGCGCTTCGAATTTCTGCTTCTCATGCACTTCGATGTAAGCCTGGTCGATAAGCGGAGCGCTTACGTGCTTAGGAATAACCGATACATGCTGAGGATTCGTCAGGAACTGTTGAGCCAGCTTCTGAATGTTAGGAGGCATCGTTGCCGAGAAGAGCATCGTGTGACGCTCTGCAGGCACAAGGCTCAGGATGGACTGGATGTCATCCATGAAGCCCATGTCGAGCATTTCGTCCGCTTCGTCGAGAACGACGGTTTTAACGTCTTCAAGCTTGATCGTTTTACGGTTGATGTGGTCAAGCAGACGTCCCGGCGTACCGATGATGATTTGAGGTCTCTTCTTCAGCGCGCGGATTTGCTTGCCGATATCTTGTCCGCCGTAGATCGGCAGGGAGCGGATGCCTTTGAAGCGTCCGAGTTTGCTTACTTCTTCCGCAACCTGAATGGCAAGTTCACGCGTCGGGCACATGATGAGTGCAACGATTTTCTCTTCGCTTGGCTCGATTTTGCTTACGAGAGGAATACCGAAAGCGGCCGTTTTACCCGTACCGGTCTGCGCCTGGCCGATCAGATCATGTCCTTCAATCGCAAGCGGAATCGTTTTCTCCTGAATCGGGGTCGATTCTTCGAAACCCATTTCTGTAATTGCTTTGATTACTTTTGCATCTAAATCAAATTCTGAAAAATTTTTCAATCCGTTCATTCTCCTTTTATCCGATGAAGATCTCTCTTCTTTTATATACCCTTAAGCACGACTTTTCTTCCTTAATATCCGTTCATCCGTGCGGAAACCCTATCCCGAATTGCCCTTATCCTAATTCGTAGAGCCGCCCTTAAGAATATCTCGACTAGTATAACATATTTTACTCAAGCTTTTCCAGTGACTATTTGCCCATGTGCAGGGAGGAAGAGGGTCTGCCATCGAAACCTTAATCGCTTTTCATCGTATATAATGGACAGAAGAACACCAGATTAAACGTAAGGAGCGTCCCTTTATGTCTATATTCAAACGCGTAGGTAACATCATCCGCAGCAACAAACAGCAGGAACCGGTCAGACAAGCGAATCCTTTCGAGGAATCCCGCGTCGGCGATATCGTCAACGTGGATCTCGAGGAGTACGTCGTTTCCGGGAAAGTCATTTATTTCGACCGGGGTTTCGAGCCTCACCGCTATGCGTATTATCTTCAGAGCGGCAAAGACGTCCGCTGCCTGCTCATCGAGAAAGGCCGTTCTTACGAGTGCTTCCTTTGCGATTTCATGGAAGGGGCACTCGACGATCCGAACGACGTACCTTCCCGGCTTGAGCTTGACGGAGAGGACACGTTTGAACTGGAGCATCACCGCAGCGACGTGACCCGTTCGGAAGGCAACACCGATTTCCGCAGCGGCGACGAAGTCATGATCTGGAGATACTTCGGACCTGACGACCGCTATTTCTTCCTGCAATGGCAGGACGGCAAATTCGTCGCCATGCAGGGCGAACGCACGCCGGCCTCGCAGGTCAAGTTTATGCGGGCGACGCTTTAACGTCCGGCGGGCGGCGGAAAATTCGCTTCGTTGTTCCGGCGGCAACCGGCGCTGAGGCTGCAGACGGCCGCACAGACAGCCTGTGCGGCTTCTCCAGTTAAACGGAGGCTTCTGTTTTTGATCCCCCTTCAGCCTTCAGGAGGTGCCTTCCGCTTGAACAAATGGACATCATGGATTTCCTGCCTGCTAGTATTTGTTCTGCTCGCGGGCTGCGCCCCCAACGCCAGCGATTTCGTCCGGCAGGAATATAATCTGACCAGCGCCGACGGATCGGGCAGCAATTTATCGAAAGTATACACCGCGGAGAATAAGGATGTACCCGCAGTGGCCAAGGAACTCGCCGCACGGGAGAAGCCGCGCGAGATCAGCAAGGAATCGCAGGATCAGATGTTTTTGCTCTATCCCGACAAGGTCATCAACCTGCAGCGGGACGAGCAGAACCCGGCGAACACCCTGGTCCAGGTGGATACTATCCAGTATGCCAGGGAACATTACTCGCCCTCCTTCCTGCAAACCTTCCTGACCGTCGCCATGCTCCAGTCCGTTCTTGGCGGCGGGTTTTTCAATAGCCGTGGAATCAGCGATTACCGCGGCTACCGCTCCACCCCGACCTACCGGGGGACACCCGGCGGCTATTCCCCGGGCACCGGTACGGGCACGGGCACGACCAAACCGCCCGTAACGTCGGACCGCGAAGGATCGTTCCGCACACCTGGCAGCCCGTCCGGTACGACCGGCGGGATCGGGGCCGGTACGGGAGCCGGCGACCGCCGCGGAGAGATCACGAAGCCCGGGCGCATCAAACGCGGGATCGGGACAAGGCCCGGAACCAGCGGGCGGTCCGGATCGTTCAAGAGGCGGCGGTAGGACGGCCGCGGCACGATTCATGCATTCGAAATCTTTTCCGGCACTGGTCCGGGAAAAAGCAAGCCGTGCGGCTGTCCGCTGAACAGCCGCACGGCTTTTTAGCATGGTGGCTGACACCTTTTCGTGAAGCCGAGCACCGCGCGCTGGATTTTCGCACGGTGCAAACCTTCTGGTTAATCCTTCCGCCATCCGGGTAAGAGAACAACGAGCATGCATGAAGCATTCCGGAAGGAGGATCGATCATGCCTTGGACCAAAAACGACTATCCGCCCTCAATGAAAAATTTACCCGAGCGGGTGCGCAAGAAAGCCGTTGAAATCGCAAACGCCCTGCTCGGCGAAGGATACGAGGAAGGCCGCGCCATCGCGATTGCTACCGCGAAAGCGGAGGAATGGGATGACAACCATCCCGACCACCGGAGCGGCGGCGAAAGCGGAACGGAAGGACGGGCTTCTTCCTCTCACTCCTCACCGCTCCATGTCGTACCCGACGGTGACGGCTGGGCCGTTAAAGCCGAGGGTGAAGACAAACCCCGCTATGAAGCGGACACGAAAAGCGATGCGGTCAAGAAAGCCGACAAGCTTGCTTCCGACGCCAACACGAGAGCCGTTATCCACAAGAAAGACGGCACCGTTCAGAACTCGCACAATTACTCTTAAACTGCACAAACGGACCGGCTGAAAGTAACCTGAGCGGCGGAATGACAGGTTTATTTTCGAAAAGGTCCGTTTTTTTATTAACCTCCGGTCAATTCCTCTTGATGTTTATCCCGGATGAGTGGTACTTTTAATCTGCATACTACTTCTTGAGGTGATCGTGTGGACAAAAAAGGGATTTCCATCGCGGTTGTACTACTCGGCGCGGCGCTTGTCGCGTTCGGCTTTAACATGTTTCTTATTCCGCACGAACTCCTGAGCGGCGGAGTATCCGGTATTGCGATGGTAATCGGATATTTGACGAACATGGATATTTCCATTCTATATTTCGTTCTGAATCTGCCCTTGATCATCTGGGGACTCGTCATCATCGGGCGCCGGTTCATTGTGCTCAGTCTCGCGTCCGTTATCGCCACGACTTGGTTCATGCAGCTGATTCCGGTCCGCGGGCTGGTGCAGGAACCGATTCTCGGGGCCGTATTCGGCGGCGTGCTTGTCGGAATCGGCGCCGGGATTACGATGCGGGCAGGCGGCTCAACGGGCGGCTTTGACATCGTGGGCTCCATTTTGACGCGCAAGCGGGATTTTCCTCTCGGCCAGATGCTGTTCGCTTTGAACGGCGGCGTTATTTTTATGCTGGGGTACGCTAAAAATAACTGGGACCTCGCCCTCTTCTCGATGCTGTCCATTTATATTGCCGGCAAGGTAATCGATACGATTCATATCCGTCATATAAAAGTGACCGCCTTTATCGTGACGAAACAAAGAGAAGCGCTTCTGGAGAAGCTTCTCGTGATCCCGCGCGGGGTGACCGTTATCCGTACCGAAGGGGCTTACACGAATCAGGAACAGAGCCTCCTGATGACGGTAACGACGCGGTACGAACTCGTCGGCCTGCAGAAAATCATTAAAGAAACCGACCCTAAGGCGTTCGTGAACGTGGTCGAAACGGTCGGTGTCTTTGGTGAATTCCGCCGTCAATAGAGCCGGATTTCATCCGCGGCAATCCAGGATGTGCCCATGCAACCCGCGGTTCTTTATGGTATAATGAAAGAAGGCTTCCGCTTGGCTTCATTTCGGTTTACGAATCATATTTCCGCTTAGTTTTCTCATCAAATCCGGATAGGAAGGATGATGGAAATGGAAACCGTAAAACTGTCTCATATCGTGAAGACTTACACCCCGGAGCTTTATACGTTTTTAACGCGTACGGAACTCAATTCCGAAATCGTCCTCGTGAACGGACTTCAGTCTCTGGACCAGGAAGATGTAATTGAAATTGTACAGTTTAGCATAAACGAGAACCGCAAAAACGCTCTCCTTCAATAAGGAGGGCGTTTTTTTCATATATTCACAAAAAAGTAGCAAATGAACTGGATTGGTGTCCCATTACATGGTATGATAAGGGCACGATTGAATAGCCTGGTTGCATGCCGGCATCGAATTGGAGGTGCATGTAATGAATTTTTTCTCTCCATGGCATTTACTGCTCGTTGTTCTAGTTGCTTTACTGCTTTTCGGACCAAGCAAACTGCCTGAACTTGGACGCGGCTTCGGACGTATGTTCAGAGAATTCAAGGACGCGACTAACGGTCTCGTTTCCGACGAATCGAACCAAGCGGCTCCGGCGCGTAAAGAAGTTAACACTACTTCTTCCGTTGAAGAAGAAGCGCGGAAATAGTTGCACACCCCCACTTTATACACAGAAGACTCCGCGTCAACGCATGCAGGGTCTTTTTTATTTGAACTGAAAAAGGACCGGCGAGAGAGTTCTCCTGCCGGTCTTTTTTTTGCGAGAAGCTTTTGCAGATTGTAAGATCCGGGTGAATCGTTCCGGCGCTGTTCAGCGCAAGCCGTGCCAGTTCCCCTTGGATGCCTGCTGCCAGCGGCCCCTGATTTCGGCGATCGCTTCGATCGGAAGCGGCCCCCTGGAGAGGAATGCCGCATTCTCCTCCCATCGTCCCGGACGCGTAGTTCCCACGATGGCCGTATGGACACCGGGCACCGAGAGGGTAAACCGGAGCGCATAAGCGATGGCTTCGGGCACGGCTTCATTCAGAAAATGATACCGCAGCTGCTTCAAGCGCTCCCAATACTCGTGGTGATAGCTGTCGGCAGGCTTCTCTCCCGTCCGCCAGGCGGCGTTAGCAAGGGGCCTCTTCGCGATGACGCCCATCTCCCGCTGCCGGGCTTCCGGAATCGTCAGCTCGATCGCCTCCTGATCCGCTATGCTGAGCGACGTCTGGAGCGTGTCGAACAACCCCGTCCGCACGGCGTAGAGCGCGGCCTGCCCGTCTCCGCTGCAGCCGATAAAGCGCGTCTTCCCCTGCTGCTTGAATTTCTGCAGAAGCTCGATCACTTCTCCCCGGCGCAAAATCTCCTCCGGGCAGCTGTGAAGCTGGAGCAGGTCCACATAGTCGGTATTCAACCGCTTCAGGCTGCGGTCGATGCTTTTTTCAAGCATCTTCAAATCCCAGTCGTCTTCTTGAAAACCGGCCCCGTGGCCGATTTTTGTAAACAGGCTGAATTCGGACCGTCTGTGCGAGACGGCTTTTCCGATCAATTCCTCGGAATCTTTGTAGCACTCTCCGGTATCGATGACGGTAAGACCCGCGTCCAAGGCATCGCCCAGCAGCTTTTCGACCGTTCTCAGCTCAATGCCCTGGAACCCGATTTCGGCGCCTCCGAATCCCAGCGGGCTTACCTGCAGGCCAGTCCGGCCCAAAACTCTATTTTCCATTCCGGTGTCTGACTCTCCTTTCAATCTTAAACGGATTTACGGAAAGTCTCCGTCATGGACAGGAAGTAAGTGACCGTCCTGAGAATACGCTCGCGGATTTGGATCGTTTCAGGCTCGCCCTGCCCGTTAAACGCCCGGCCCGCACCCCCGATGGAAATCCATTCGGGACAGTTAATGCCGTGAAGGTTGCGTACAACCGTCTGGAGCTGCTGAAGCGAGCTGACTCCGACCGCTCCGCCCGCGGAACTCATCGAAAGCACGACTTTGCCGTCCACGTATTGGGCGTCCATGTGGTCAAGCGCGTTTTTCAGCACACCGCTCATGGCTCCGTGGTATTCCGGCGTAGCCAGAACGATGCCATCCGCTTCCATAACCGCTTTTTTCATATGTACGAGATTCTCGTCCTCGACTACGCTCGGATCCGGGCTGTAGAGCGGGACAGGCTGTTTGTACAGGTCGACCAGGGTCACTTCCGCCCCTTTTTCCGTCAATACCTGCCCGACATAGGCGCTTAATAACGTCGTGCTCGCCCCTTCACGATTGCTGCCGCTAATAATTACGATTTTCATTTTACGCTCCCCCTCTTCTTAAACCGGACTCTCGACGGCGGATTCGATCACATACCCCGCGCCGTTTCCAACCCGTTTCTTCTCAATGATCGTCGTCTGCACGACTTCAGGCGCCACTGTGAAATGGCGGACAAGATGACCTTCTACCGCATCGAACGCTTTCGCGTCCGTTTCGGCCACAACAATTAGATAAGCCAGGCTTTCTTTGAGCTCCAGCTCTACTTTGTATAGGAACACCTTTATACCCTCCTTCTCCCACCGATTAACTCGGCATCTCTGCAAGATTCCCTTTATGTTACCAAATTGTCAAGGATTTGCCTAGATGGGCCCCGACTCTCTTTCGGCTCTCTTTCGGCTCTCTTTCGGCTCTCTTTCGGCTCTCTTCCGGCTCTCTTTGGTTTTCTTCTCCACCTGTTTTGTTTAAAATAAAGGAAAGGAGCTGACCGCCTATGCTGAACATAACGGCCATAACCAAAATGGACTTGACGTATTTGCAAGAGCATCTGCCCGAAGATCTGAAGAATGCCGTCTCTCTGGAGCAGTTTCCGACTGCCGAAGAAGCGGGCGACAGACTCGCTTCCACGGACATTCTTCTCACTTCCGGAGCTTTTCAAGACGACTGGCTCCCTCAAATGCCCAAGCTGCGCTGGTTCCAGACCCTCTCGGCCGGTGTCGACAAGCTGCCCCTGCAGAAGCTGGAAGCGAAAGGCATCCAGGTCACCAACATGAGCGGTGTCCACTCTATCCAAATGAGCGAATATGCGCTGTCGGTCATGCTCGATTTTGTCCGCCGGACGCACACACTCCTGGAAAACCGGAAGAACAAGGAGTGGGACCACCGGATTCGTACCGGAGAGCTTCACGGCCAGACGCTGGGCGTTATCGGCACGGGAGCGATCGGTTCCGAGGTAGCCCGCAAGGCGAAGGCTTTCGACATGAAGGTTATCGGCTACAGCCGATCCGGCCGGGACAGGGACCATTTCGATGAAGTGAGAAAAGGACGGGGCGGACTTCAGTCTCTTCTCCGCGAATCCGATTTCGTCGTCGTCATCGTTCCCGCCACCGCCGAGACGGAAAACCTGATCGGGGCCGGAGAACTGGCCCTCATGAAGCCGTCGGCGTTTCTCGTCAATATGGCCCGCGGCAGCGTAATCGACGAAACGGCCCTGATCGAATCGCTGCGGCAGGGAACACTTGCCGGCGCCGCGCTGGACGTGTTCCGGGAGGAACCTCTTCCCGCGGATTCCCCGCTCTGGGAGATGGAGCAGGTTGCCGTCACGCCTCATATCGCGGGAAACACGCCGAAATATGTGGAGCGCTGTGCGGAAATCTTATTTCCGAACATCCGCCTTTTCATCGAAAATAAGCCGCTGATCAACCGGATCGATCCGGGCCACGGCTATTAATCGCGGTTTTGCACCGGATCTCTGCCGGATAGGACGGCATTAGGGCCGCATTCATCACAAAAAGCCTTCCTTCCCCATATGCCCTCAGGGCACCGGAGAAGGAAGGCTTTTGTATAAGGAGACGTCCCGGCACGCCGGTCATCTGCATCGCCGGATTACTGCGACAGGCGGAGCGCAAGGTTGTAAAGCTCCATGTTGAACGGACGTTTCGTGTTCACGACAAGATCGATATCCGTCGCGACGAGCTCGCCCTTGATCACGCCGCAGGATTTGCCGGAATCGCCTTCGATAAGTCTGCGTACGGCGAAGTCTCCGAGGCGGCTTGCCAGAATACGGTCCGTATGGGTCGGCGTTCCGCCGCGCTGAATGTGGCCGAGGACGGTTACGCGGGCATCGATGCCGTTATGCTCCATGATCTGGCGTGCGATATCGTCGCCTTTGCCGGCGCCTTCCGCAACGAGAATAATGCTGTGACGCTTGCCGTGGGCGAAGTTATCGCTCATCCGCTTCGCGATTTCCTGGCAGTCGTGAGGCACTTCGGGCACAAGGATAGTCTCGGCGCCGCTCGCGAGGCCCGCGTACAGGGCGATTTCGCCGCAGTGGCGGCCCATGACTTCGACCACCGAAGAGCGCTCATGCGAAGTCATCGTATCGCGCAGCTTGTTAATCGCGTCTACGACGATGCTTACAGCCGTGTCGAATCCGATAGTGAAGTCGGTGAACGCAATGTCATTGTCGATGGTTCCCGGAAGACCCATCGTTTTGATTCCAAGCTTGCTCAGCTTGTTCGCCCCTTGATAAGAACCGTCTCCGCCGATAACGATCAGACCGTCGATGCCTCTCTTGCGGAGATTTTCCGCCCCGAGCTGCTGACCTTCCGGCGTCATGAATTCTTTGGAACGGGCCGTCTGCAGAATCGTTCCTCCGCGCTGGATAATGTCTCCTACGCTTCTGAGGTCCATTTCCGTTATGTCGTTATTAATCAGCCCCTGGTAGCCGCGCTGGACACCGAATACCTTCACACCGTGATAAAGGGCGCTGCGCACGACGGCGCGTACGGCTGCGTTCATCCCTTGGGAGTCGCCGCCGCTTGTAAGAACTGCGATGGATTTAACTGCTGTCATTAAAGTTCCTCCTTGCTTATCTATGAGCAATATAATGAGAGATCAGGACGTTTTGCGGATCACAAGGCTGTTTATCCAGAAAAACAATCGGCTGATCGTACTGTCTTTCATCAAATTCCGGGAAATTTGCCGGACGACCGGCTGGTCTTTCACTTTAGGATCGGACAAATAAAGGGCAAGCAGCCCTTCGATAACCATCCGGTGGAACGCGGCGTCTTCCAGCTTCGAAGTGCCTTCCTTGGCCTGTTCGGCCACATAAGCGATCCGCCGGATCGTTTCATCCATATCCCCGTAGTAAAAGCAGAAATTCAAATCTCCGCCGACACGGTCTTCTTCCTGGTCGATGAGATAATCAAGCAGAATATGAAGTCCGCATACGTAAGGAAAATAGGCGCTTTTGATCCCATCCACCCGCTGCCGGTCCAGATTGCGGTCGGAAGCCGCCGCGAACAGCATAAACATGCCGAGCGTCGATCCGGTGGCTGCCGAAAACTCGTTCCAAGTCAAATCCGGGTAGTTCGCGCTGTGTCCGGACCACCAGTCCAGCAGAGCTTGTTCGCGTAATTCGGGGGAAATGTGCTTGTATACCTGCAAATCGCAATACAGCCCCACAAGCGAACGGACCGCATCGGCCGCCAGCCCGTAGGAAGGAAGCTCGGCGATCCTTTGCTGGCAGGTCTGCACGAGTTTGACCAGATAGCCGTTGTCTTCTTTCTCAAGGCGGTAGGCATAATAATCGTGAATGGGAGCCGCCGGGTCAACCGCATCCAGCATGGATTGATGCAGCATCCTGAAATCCTGCGGGTCCAGCGAAGTGCTGCGGTCGCATAAGTTATCCAGATAATCGCTGATGGTCTGGAACGCGACAATCAGTGAAATGAGCACCTGCCTCATTGGCAAATTGATTACCGCATAAATGGCGCCGCCCTGGCAGTGAAACTGTTTGGATGTCATGCTGGCAATCGCCTGCGTCCGCAGTTCCTCGTCCGGAATCCGCTCGGCTTCGCGGCGCCAGCCCTCCAATTCCCGTTTAACGCCCGGAAGAACATATTTGTACACCCGGTACATCAGGCCCAAAGGCCCCCGGGGAACGTTTAAAGATGGTTTATTCGGCAAGTTCAACGAGTTCTCCTCCATCACACTGGCGATAGCAGTAAGCAAGCAGCAGTTTGAATTCCAGGTATTGGATATGGGTGAGCCAGGCTTCGATGTCGGGATTCTGCAGCAGGGTAACCTGAAGCTCGACGGCATCCGCAAATACGGAGGAATTCCATTCCGGAGAAGTAACAAGAACGTCAATCTTCGCTTTCATCGCTTCATGCTCTAACGCCCGCAGCCCCGGCTGGCGGTCCAGAAAGGACCGGACCTCGTTGACCAGGTCGGTATGAATCGGATGGTTGCCCGCGTCCTGCAGCCAATACTTCGCGTTGCTGTAGTCGCCTTCCATCCGGTGCATCAGCCCGTGCCAATAGCTTCCGGTTTCATTTGTAATGGACTGGGAAATTTCATGACTGTTGTCAAGACTCTCATTTAACAGATAGAGTCCCGATTTTAGCGCCAGTGCATAAGGTTCTTTATCTGGATTGTCTCCGCTTAAAGCGGAAACCTGAAGTTTGTCGATCCGGACATCGATCAGCGAATCCCATTCTTCGATCGGGTACAGCGAAGGCTGTCTTCCGAGCAGAGGTTTGGCGATCAGTCTGATCCACGACGGCTTCTCATTTTCTGTTGGCACCTCGAGCACTCCTTCCTGCGGCTCAGACCTGGCGCTTCAGATCCAATCTCAATTTTTCTTTCTATCTTACCAGAATTACGGAGCATTTACACCTTGTCTCCTACCGCCGTCTTGAAGCGGCAAGATCCCGTGCATATCCGTGCAGAGAGAAAATCACCGGAAGGAACCCTCTGCCGTTAACCGTGTATCTTGCTTTCCACTTCCTGATTCGTCCGGAACCAGAGATGCAGATCGTTAATGGCACTGGCCAGATCGGCGATCTGCGAATTAAGCGTACATGAAGCCGGAAAATCGTCCTCGATGTTCAGCCTGTTCTGTTTGGCGATAATTTGCCCTTCAAGCTGCTTGATCCGGTCCGGGATCGTTCCGCGTATTTGTTCCCATTCAAGCAGAATAGTTTCTCTTTCCTCCAGAGAATACTCTTCCCACTCCTTATCGAACTCGGGGACCGCTATTCCCAATCGCTCGTCAAAAATAAAACGGCAGGTCACAAGGCACCCCCTTCAGCTTAATCCGGCGCGTTGTCTGATAATCTTAAGTTCTAATGTATCACGAGGCACCGTGACCTTTCCACTACAAGTTAACGGTAATTTGCGCCCTGCCGTTACCCGCATCCTACTCCAACCCGGTTATACCGGATATGACTTTTGTCATGGATCCGGACGGTGATAGGAGTCTTTCGGCTATGGTACCGTTCTTAACGGCTTTTTTCGGGGCTATGCCACCGGATTTGTTCATATATGAGCAACCGGCCTAAGCAGCCGCCCCTATTCTCCTTGCCACTGCCGATAACGATCGAATGCTCAATTGCGCCTCCGCCTCCGGCGTCCGTATACTGAATGGAGAGAATACGGGACGCCCCTAAGGCGTCCTCTGTTTTTTACAGAACAATGAAGCAGGTGGATGCGTTGAAAAAACAAAATGATTTCGTCCTTCGCGGATTTACGTTTTCCTATTATATGATGATGGCCGTTATCGCCTCGTTCTTCCCGCTTTATTTCGATTCGCGGGGCTATTCCAAAGCCGAGATCGGACTGCTGTACTCCATCGGACCGATGGTCAGCATCTTCGCCAACCTCGTCTGGGGATTCGCAAGCGACCGGCTGCAAAAAATCAAGCCGATTATGATCACCCTGTACGTGGGTCAGCTTGTTTTCGTCGTCTCCATGTTCGGAACCGATTCCTTTACCGTTCTTTACGCCCTGATGGCGGGATTTTACTTCTTCCAGCAGCCCGCCCAATCCCTGAATGACAGCCAGCTTCTGCTGCACGCCAGCCAGACGGGAAAGAGCTATTCCTCCTTCCGGATATTCGGCTCCATCGGCTTCGCTTTCTCGGCGCTTTTTTTCGGGCTCCTTATAAAAGAAACTAATATCGGCCTTACTTCGTCTATTAGTATAGCGGTTATTGTCATCGGGCTGATTTTCACCCTCGGCCTGGTCGATACACGGGTTGCTTACAGCAAAATGGACTTTAAGGGCATGGGAAAAGTGATCGGTTCGCCCCGGCTGCTGATTTTCCTCCTGCTCGTCCTTATCATGTCGATTTCGCATCGGATCAATGACGGCTTTCTGGCTCTGCATCTGCGAGAGCTGGGAGCCTCGGACATGACGGTCGGTACGGCGATGATGGTTTCGTCGCTAAGCGAAATTCCGGTGTTTTTTCTGCTGGGCAAATATGGGAACCGATACAAAGAGCTGCCGCTTCTGGCCATTGCCGGGTTTATGTACGCCATCCGCTTCCTGATCGTCAGCCTGTCGGATCATACCGGCTGGGTTCTGCTTGCGCAGACTATGCACAGCGTGACCTTCGGCATTTTCTTCGTCACGGCGCTGCGCTATCTCGCCCAGATCATCCCGGATGAGTACAGAGCGTCCGGCCAGGCTATTTTCGCCGTTACGTGGTCCGGCCTTGCGGGAATCATCAGCGGAAGATTCGGCGGCCTGATCTATGCGGATTACGGAAGCACGGTCCTCTACGGAATCGGATCGGGCCTTGCCGTTGCGGCTGCGGCCGGATTCCTCGTGTTCCATGCCCGTTTGAACGCGCTGGAAGCCAGATTAACTGCTATTTCAACGAAAAAGGAGGATTCGCATGCTTGAGGTAAGCGGGCTTTCGCATACCTTTCAAAGCGGTACGGAACAGTCCCAGGTGTTGAAAGACATCAATTTTACCGTGAACAAAGGAGAAATCGTAGCCCTACTCGGAAGCTCCGGCTCCGGTAAATCCACGCTGCTCAACCTGATGGCGGGACTTATGAAGCCGACGGAGGGCAGCATTCTCATCGCCGGCCAGCCGATCGAGCGCATGAGCGAAAACAAGCTCGCCGAATTCCGGCGCCATCATATCGGATTTATTTTTCAATCCTATGAGCTCATCTCCCATTTGACCGTCCGGGAGAACGTCGAGCTTCCGCTCGTCTTTCAAAGCGTCAGGCCCGGCGAGCGGCGCGAGCGCGCCATGAGTCTGCTTACGCAGGTCGGACTGGCGGAGAAGACGGAACTCTTCCCTTCCCAACTGTCCGGCGGACAGCAGCAGCGCGTATCGATTGCGCGTTCGCTGATCACCCGGCCTCCCGTCGTCTTTGCGGACGAGCCTACGGGGAATCTGGACACCAAAACCGAGAAGGAGATCATCGACCTGCTGCTCGAATTAAACCGCACGCTTCAGCTTACGTTCATTATCGTCACGCATGAACGCGAAGTGGCGGCCAGAACACAGCGGGTCATTCAACTGAAAGACGGCCGGCTAGTCGAAGACAGCGATTATCTGCACGGCGAAGAAGAAACGGCGGCGGCACTGGCCGGTGAAGCTCCTGAGGCGCTCACAGAGGGTACCGCATTCCGTTCAGAGCCAGCCGGAGGTGAGCGGCCATGAAGATACGCGATTACATGGGGCTGGGCTGGGACCAGCTCAAACGGCGGAAGGTCGTCACCGCTCTGTGCGCGCTCGGAATCTCTATCGGGTCCGCCGCTATCGTCGTCGCCCTGGCCGTAGGGGAATCGGCTTCCCATTACAGCGAGCAGCAGATGAAAGCGTACCTGAAAACCGATGAGATTACGATCAGGAGCGACCAAAGTCAGGAACAGGGGTCAGGAGACTCCGCTCCGGACAAATCCGGATCCGCAGCCGGTTCCATTACAAATCAGAAGCTCGATCTGATCCGCACGCTGCCGCACGTCAAAGCCGTCGCCAGTTTTCAGCAGGTCGGACACTTCTTCTTTAAGGTCGACGACGGCAAAATCGGCAATTTCGAGCTGGTCGCCACGGACTTGGATACGCTCGAAAAGTTCGGACACGAGTTCCAGCAGGGCGGTCCCTCCGATATCGAAAACACGATTATTTTGAGCCCCGGCGCCACCATGGGACTTCTCGACGAAGAAACCATGAAAAACCGGGAGCGTCAAATGCGGGCGAATCAGAACGATCCGTCCGTCTGGGAAACGTTCCGCGAATTCGATAAAATTCCGACATCCCTTTACCAGAAAAAAATTACGCTCACCATGGAACACCCTGGCGCTTCGGCTGGCAAAGCTCAGGCACAAATTCCCGTGCGGGTCGCAGGCGTCTTGAAAAAAGGGGAAAGTATGCCCAATAACATGGTGATGTATGACAAAAAAGGATACATATCCCATGCTTTGGCCAAACAAATCCGCGAAGCCGTCAAAGCTTCCGCACCGCCGGACAGCGAAACCGCCAAGCGGATGGGCTCAGGCGAATCTTACTCGGAGGTACTGGTCAAAGTCGACAATTCGAGCCAGATACAAACCGTCGACAAACAGATTCAGAAGCTCCGGCTGAATACCCAGAACAATCTTCACCAGGAAGAAAGAATGCAGGGAGAATTCGTGATCATCCGGGTCGTCTTTCTCGGCGTCGGGCTGTTCGTCCTGTTCATCGCCTCCATTTCCATTGTAGTTGCCATGACGATGTCCACGTACCAGAGACGACGGCAGATCGGCATCATGAAGGTGCTCGGAGCGAACCTGAGGCAGATCCGGAATATGTTCATCGTAGAGTCGGCGCTTCTGGGGCTGCTGGGCGGAATTCTCGGCATTATGCTGTCCTACTGGGTCGTCTGGGGCATTAACGCCCTGACCTTCATGATGGGCAAAAATTCTGCGGGCGACGACACCCAGATCTTATTCATCTCCACGTGGATTCTTCCCGTCGGTCTCTTCTTTGCCATTATGACCGGGGTTCTCTCGGGGATATATCCAGCAGTCAAAGCGTCCAAAACCGACGCCCTTACGGCAATCAAACGCGAATAGGAGTGAAAACGGTAACGATGAAGAAAAAAGTGTGGGCAGTGGCGGCGGCGGTTGTCGTCATAGGAATCAGCGTGTTCTTATACATAAAAAGCCATCCTCAAACAGGGCCCGATCCCGCCGATATGGCGATGAACAATCCCCTGTCTTTTAAAGTCACCCGTGAAGAACTGATCGGCTCTATTGAAGTGAAGGGCAAATCGTCTTATGAAAAAGAAACCTGGGTGCACGCCCCGTTTAGCGGGGATATCGTAAAGTGGAATGTAACCGACGGCGCCCAGGTCAAAAAGGGCGACTCTCTTTTCATTCTCGACAGTGCGGCAATCGATGCCGAAATCGTTCAGATGCAGGCCAATCTGAGAAAACAAGACCTGGAATCGCAGCTCGCCAAATTCCAGGAACGCTCCGCCGAAGCTCCCGCAGGTTCCGGCGAATCGGGCGGCATGTCGGAAGCGGATGCCAAGAAACGCTATGTCGATGCCGAAAGCGCCAAAATCCAGGCACAGCTTAATACCATGAACCGCGAGACGGCCCAGACCCAGTTGAGTGAAAAACAAAAGATGCTTGCCAAAGCGAATTTTAAAGCACCGGAAAGCGGTATTTTCCTTTTCGAGGATTCTTCTAAAATTCCGCAGGCGCTTCAAGCCAATAACCGGATCGGCAAAATTGTCGATTTGTCCAAGCTGGAGTCTGCTCTGCTATGTGGGAGAATTCGATGTTTTCCAAATTAAGCCGGATATGCCCGTTGTGGTCAAGATCGACGCCCTCCCCGACGTTCCGCTGAAAGGTAAAGTCAAGCAAGTGTCCAAATTCGCCAAAACGGGAACGGAAGCTGCCGCCTCGGCGACAGCCCAGTTTGAGGTTATCGTCTCTTTGGAACCCAACGACCGGCTTATCGCGGGCCTCAGTTTGACGGGAACCATCGAAACGGCCCGCAAGGCAGACGCACTTGTCGTTCCTACCCTTGCCGTACAGCGCGATAAAGACAAACATTTCGTTATGCTTGAAACTCCGGGCGGCGTGGAGCGCAAAGAAATTGCGATCGGCATGGAAACCGCCGATAAAACCGAAGTGGTCAGCGGCTTGAACGAAGGAGACACCGTCGTCCTTCAATAACAATGCGGACGGAACGGAACGCCTGTCCATCATCGGCTCTCCCTATGCAAACTTCCGGATTTGGACTATAATTAGGAGAAGATATTAGTACCAAGTCTTAAGGACAGTATCCAGGAACCAGCGGAAAGTAGGGACTGTACGCATGAACTATGAAGATTTCAAATCCATCGTGCTCGAAAGACGGAGCGTCCGGAAATTCACGCAAGACCCTGTCTCGGTGGAGGACGTACGCGAACTGATTGACTGCGCCAGATTCGCACCGAGCGATACCAACTCACAAACATGGAAATTTATTGCCGTCATGAACGGTGAACTCATCAAAACCATCGAAGACGTAACATGGGAAGAACTTCACAAACGGGCAGCCGCTGCCGAAGAACGCGGGCTGGCCCGCGAAAGCCGCCTTCTCGTCAAATCTTTCGGACCGTATGCGACCGCGTTCTCGGGCGCGCCCGTGCTCATTATTTGCCTGGCCACTCCTTATGAGTCCAAATTCCGTGCGCGTATTTTCGATCCGATCGGACTTGTCGAAAACTCCGTATGGGATGAAGAGGGAATCAAAAGTTCCTGCCTCGCGGCCCAGAACCTGATGCTGGCGGCTCATGCGCGCGGCTTGGCGACTTGTCCCATGACAGGGCCGGTCCTCCTTGCCCAGCACAGGCTGCGCGAGCTTCTCCCGATCCCGCAGGAAGCGCAGGTCAATATGGTCATCGCTCTCGGTCATCCCCAGGAGCGTCCGGGCAAGCTGGCCCGTAAAGAAGTGGACGAGATTCTCGAAATTATCAGCTGACCGGACCCGGCGCAGCAAAACCTTTAAAGCCTCCCTTTCCAAGCCGGAAACCGGGAGGCTTTCTTTTCGGCCTTTTGTTTTTCGGTTTTTCTTTTCGGCTTTTCTTTTCGGTTTTTACATTTAATTCTATGTTAACGAACTACCGGAGGCGGTCATTATGGCACAATTACCCGTACTTACAGCAGAACTTGCAAAACGTCTGGAACAGGCGGAAACCGCCTTCTGGACCTCGCGCATAGAAGCTATCGGCAGCCGCGAAGGCAATCCGATGGGCGTTCATACGGCGCGGTTCGGACAGACAAGCGCGGTTTGCACGGAGGGGATGCCCTGGCCCTTGTTTAACACCGTCAGAGGCCTGGGCCCCGAAGATGTCGGAGAGCTCGGAAAGATTCTTCATTTTTACGCGGAATACGGCCGTTCCTGCACGTTTGAACTCACTCCCGGCAAGACGGATAAGTCCGTTACTTACGCTCTGGCACGGCAAGGCTTTTATCAGGAAGGCTTTCATGCTTATATGTACGGCCTGCCTGAGCCTATCGCTCCCGTACTTCCGCCTCACATCCGCATCGAACCGATAACGTCGGCCGACCGGTTCGACCTTTACGGGGAACTGCACTGCGTGGGGACGGGAATGGATGTAAGCGCGAAGCAGCATTTTATCGATAACAACATCGTGCTGCTTAACCGGCCGGGATGGCATGTGTACGTGGGCTACGTGAACGATGAGCCCGCCGGAGTCAGCGTGATGCACATCGACGGCGATATCGCCTCCTTCACCCTGGCCGCGACAGTACCGCAGCACAGAAGCCGCGGCCTGCACAGCGCCATGCTTCAGGTGCGCATGCATGAGGCTGCCAAACGGGGCTGCCGCCTCACGGCCGCTCAGGCCTCCTTCGGCAGCGTGAGCCAGAACAACATGGAGCGTGCCGGAATGAGGCTCGCCTATACGCGCGCCGTCTGGAGCGCTCTGGGCGAGTAGCCTCGCTCGGCGGCGGGTCTCGCTCGGCGGCGGGTCTCGCTCGGCGGCGGGTCTCGCTCGGCGGCGGGTCCCGCTCGGCGGCGGGTCCCGCTCGGCGGCGGGTCCCGCTCGGCGGCGGGTCCCGCTCGGCGGCGGGTCCCGCTCGGCGGCGGGTCTCGCTCGGCACAAAAAAAGAGAGCAGATCGGCTAAAGCCGCTGCTCTCTTTTTTGTGTCAATTACCCGGCCGCATGCCGCTCCGCTCGTCTGCCGCCATTCCAGGCTTGCCCGGCCAGAAGGCCGCTCTGCCGAGCAGAAGCGTAATCGTCGGCACAAGAAACGGACGGACGATAAACGTGTCCAGCAGAACGCCGACCGCACAAATGACGCCGAACTGCACGAGTACTTGAATCGGCAGCACGGACAGAACCGCAAACGTACCTGCGAGAATCAGTCCCGCCGAAGTGATCACGCTGCTGGTCGAGCTGACGCCTATCCGGATCGCTTCTTTCAGCTTATGCGTTTTGCTTGCTTTCCAGATACCCGATACCATGAAAATATTGTAGTCTTCACCCAAAGCGACAAGGAACACGAACGCATAAAGCGGAATCAGTCCCTGAATCGCTTCGGTACCGAAGAACGTGTGCAAAATAAGCCAGCCGGCTCCAAGAGCCGAGAAGTAAGACAACAGGACCGTCGCCATCAGATACACCATCGCTACGAGCGAGCGGAGATAAACCAGGAGCAGCAGCGCGATAATTCCGATTACAATCGGTATGACTACCTTCGTGTCTTTGCTCGTCACTTTCTCGGTATCGTACTGCTCGGCGGTTTGTCCCGAGACTCGGACAAGGGAAGCGGTGTCCGTAACTCCCGCATCTTTGAGGGAAGCTTCCGCCGCCGCGTAAAGATCCGGAATGTGATGAATCGATTCCAGTTCGAACGGATCATCCTTGAACAGCACATCGTATGCGATGATGTCAGGATTTGTTTTTCCTTTTACAGGCTCCGAGACGGAGTCCACGAAAGAGAGCTCCTTCAGTCTGGCTCCCGCGTCCACATTTTTCCCGTCCGTATCCACCATTACTTTGGCCGGAGCCAGAGTGCCCGGGGAATAGTGTTCCGAGAGAAGCGTGAAGCCTTCTCTGGACGACATCGTCTCCGGAAAAGAAGAAAGCAGATTAAACGTATATTTGATCTGGGACGAAAAACCCGCCAGCACAATCAGTACGACCAGACTTACCGCCAGAATCGTCTTCGGCTTCCGCGTCACCATATCCCCTAATATTTCGCTCATACGGCCTACGGCACGCTGCCCGCGGACGGGTTTTCCGCGCTTCGCTTCCTTAGCGGCTCTCTGTTCCGGCGTCAGCGGAGCAAAAGGATAGAAAGATTTCCGTCCGAGTATGCCCAGAATCGCCGGTACGAGCGTCAGGCTCGCTGCGGCCATAATAAATATCGCCAGACTGAACGGAATGGCAAACCGGTGATTGGCCCCGTATTTGGCGAAAAGCAGCGCCAGCATCGAAACGATAACCGTCAGCCCGCTCATGCCGATCGCGCCCCCCGAACCGAGCAGCGCTTCTTTCAAGGCAAGATGCTTGTTATCATGCTCCAGAAGCGCCGTCCGGTAACGGGTTGCAAAAAACAGACAATAGTCCGTTCCCGCCCCGAAAAGCAATACCGTCATGATGGAGATCGACTGAGCGTCCACCACGATCCAGCCAAGCTGCGCCAGCTTCCCGAGAATCGGGGAAATAACGCCGTACGCGAACGCAACCCCGACAAGCGGGACGATTGCCATAACCGGCGACCGGTACAGCAGAATAAGCAGTACGAGCACGAGAATGACCGTTGCCATCAGCAGCGAAAAATCCGCTCCTTTGAACAAGTCGTTCGCATCCATGGAGATCCCGACGGGACCGGTAATACGCGCGATCAAGCCGTCCCCTTTCAAATCTTTAACGGCAAAAGGATCGCTTCCCGTTACGGAGGCCGTTATCTCTTTGAGTGTTGCCGCGCTTTCTTTCAACACTTTGGTCTCCGTTTTTTCTTTAAACGAGACGGGTAACACGATTGTGGTTCCGTCCTTGCTCACGGACTGCTTCAAAGCCGGCAGCGGCACTTTGTCAAAAGGGGCCACCGAAGTCTGTTCCGGAAGCGGCGATGCCGCCAGCTGGCCCGCTATTTTTTGCAAAGCCCCGAGATCTCCTTCGGTCAGCCCCGCCTGCCGGTAAAAGACAACCAGCGCCGGTATGCCGCCGTTTGCGGGAAACTGCTCTTTCTCAAGCGCCGCGGCCTGTACGGAGAGCGAATCCGCCGGAAACTGATCCGCCCCGTTATTCTCCTGGCTGTTGACACCTGGCCACAGGACGCTGAGCAGAACGGTCAGCACGATCCAAACCGCTACCGTAACCCACTTGCTTCTGGGACCCGCCACCTTGGAAAGCATTCCCTCCATTAAGGACGATGATTTCATTGACACATTCTCTCCTTTTATCCGGATATTTAAAAGCCCTAAGTACCTTCCCTGTAGCGGAAATCTTTCATGTCCGTTATAATTATATATACTGGTCAGTTAATTAATCAACCAAAAGTTTTCCGGTTCCCGCTTCTACCCCGTTTTTTAGAGCCGCTAGACTATTCCTTAAGGCGCATTAAAGGAGATCACTTCCCGGTTTGTGGTATAATACTTTTTAATGAGCTTCTCAGATTCCCGTTTTGAAAGGATCACTGCCTATGTCTTCAACTTCCCGAAAACCTCCCGGAAGGCCCCGTTCCAGCGAACAGGCGGCCCCTGTTTCCGACCGGATTCTCCAAATAGCCATGCACGAATTTATCCGCAGCGGATATGATGCCGTTTCCATGGATGATATAGCAAAAGCGAGCGGCGTCACTAAGGCGTCCGTTTATTATTATTTTCCGTCCAAAGCCGTACTCCTCACCGAGTCGACGATCCGGCTTATGAATGTGGTGCGGGCGGCCACGCTGAAAATTCTCCAGAAACCTCTTCCTCTCCGGGAACGGCTGCTGGAAGTAACCTATAATCATCTTCAAGCCACGACGAGCTTCGATTTCGAAGGCTTTATGAACAAAATCGAAACCGTACTTACTCCGGAGCAGACGGAAAATATGCGAAAAGCCGAGCATCAGCTTCTGGAAGCTCTGGCCGATGCCTTCGCAGACGCCTCCGAACAGGGCGAAATCGGCACCGCGGATTCCTGGCTCGCGGCGCGTTCTTACATGGCCCTGCTTATGGTCGGACACAGCAAACAGCCTGACGGTACGTTTACCTATCCCGACAAGCGGCTCGCCGCCGATAAAATCGTCGGTATGCTCTGGAGCGGCATCGGAACCGATCCGTCATGAGCCGTTAGGTACGAATTTAGACCGCAAAAAAGACAGTTCCCAATCTTTCGATCGGGAGCTGTCTTGGTTTGCTATGACACTATTTATAAGAAGGTGGTTATCCCTGGATCTTATAACTTGGTGACGTTAGCTGCTTGAGGACCGCGGTTACCATCCGTGATCTCGAATTCTACTTCTTGGCCTTCGTCAAGAGTTTTGAATCCATCGCCTTGAATAGCGGAAAAATGAACGAATACGTCTTCGCCGCCTTCTACTTGGATGAAGCCATAGCCCTTCTCTGCGTTAAACCATTTAACTGTACCTTTCAAGTGAACAACCTCCTAAATGTATCGCCATCTATGGCGAATATCGATATTATATCATCCTTTGTCTGCCAGTTCAACTGCCAGAAAGGCGTCAATCTGCAACTTTGTGCAAAGTCAAGTAGTCCTTCGAACCCGGGATAAAAGCGAGCCGCGTCGGCCTATATTCGGCGGTGACGCCCTCTGCGGCGAGCTCTTCCAGCAGTGCGGGAAGCTGAGGATACGGCTCTCCGCCGAACGTCAGCAGCGGATATATCCGCACTTCTCCGCCCGGTTTACAAACCCTCAGCAGTTCTTTCATCGCCTGGAGGTGAAATTCCGGGCTGAACTGCTCCCCGTACAGAAACAGGAAGTGGCTGCACAGCACAAGATCGAACTCCCCTTCCGGGTGAGGAAGCTCCGGCAGCGAAGCCGCCGTATATCTCTCTTCGCGGGAAACCGGGTTTGCGTAATCGGCGGCGAAATCCGCGAATGATCGATTGCGCAGTTCCTTCAGAAGCTCCGGGTCCCCGTAGAAATCCCACTTGTACATGTGCCTTCTCTCCGTCAGCTTGGCAATAAACCGGTCGATCTCCTCCAGGCCCAGCCCTTCGATTTCCGAAGGCTCCATTGCATACAGGGGATCTGCCGCGCAGGCGTTGATTCCCCTGCGGGATGCCTCCACCGTAAACGCCGAAGCGCCGGCGCCGGTATCCAGCACGCGCTTGCCCCTCAGCTTTCCGGGCTCCAGATCGAACATACGGACGTATTCCTCAAAATTGCGGCATGTCATAGCGACACCCGTCTGGTCATAAAAGCGTTTTGTCTTCATCTCAACTGCACTCTCCTCTTCTCGGCTCATCTCGGCTAACCTGATTTGCCGTCCCCTGTGGACGGCGCTTTACGGACAAGTGGCGGCGGCTCTCTGTATGCCCCATCCATCTTTTTCCATAAAGATTGAAAGTATTGTAGCATCTCCGCCCGGTTTAGGCTAGTGAAATTTTCAATTCCTTATGCTAAAGTAAGATGCAAGCGGTTGGGGCATTCTTACCTTTATATTCGTCCCTCATCCTTCAAACCAGATTAAAGGAGAATTCTCATGTCACACGTGATAAAAAAACATATCATCTTCAAAAGAGACAAATGGAATATGGTTACGGTCGAAGTGAACGGTTCCCGGCTTGTCGCCAGGGAAATTTCGGATCAATGGGGTGAAGACACCCATACTTTTCTCAGCCGGCCGGCCTTGATGCAGTGGGCTCAGGATAGATTCCCGCGGGAGCGTTTCGAAGGAACCGATGAAGAATATGACGCCATGATGGAAGCTTTCCGCAACGTCTGAATCAGGCGAACAAATGTCTTGACGTTTTTGCGGCAGGCGCGGTATACTGAGCACAGAAAACTAAATGTACGGGACAGTCAAAGGGGAGTAGCTTCTACAGTAAAGTCGTCAGTTCGGGTTGGATAACAACAGCCCCGGCTTTATTGGCAACGTGAGTTGTTAGCAAGACCTTTGCCAGCACGCTGGTAAAGGTCTTTTCTTCTTCGCTGGAGAAAAATGCCTTTACCGGTTAATTCGGTAAGGCATTTTTTTTGTAGGCTGCTGCCGAATTAGAAGTCCCTGACTTGCAAACCCTATTTCAAGATGAAGGAGTGAACTCACTATCATGGACTGGTTCTCAACAGCATCCTTACTAACCCTGCTCAACATCATTATCATCGACTTGGTGTTGGCGGGAGACAACGCCATCGTCATCGGGATGGCCGCCAAAAACGTACCGAAGAACCTGCAGAAGCGGGTCATCCTTTGGGGGACTGCAGGTGCGGTCGGTATCCGCGTAATCGCGACCGTCCTCGTTGTGTATCTGCTTCAAATTCCCGGACTGCTCTTCGTCGGCGGTCTGCTGCTCGTCTGGATCGCGCTCAAGCTCCTCACGGATAAAAGCGATCATGACAATATCGCGGCTAAAAATACAGTCGGAGCTGCGATCACTACCATTATCGCGGCCGACGCGGCAATGGGCATCGACAATGTGATCGCGATCGCGGGTGCGGCTCACGGGCATATCGGTCTCGTCATTATCGGACTGTTGGTCAGCGTGCCGATCGTCGTCTGGGGAAGCACGATCTTCATCAAGGTCGTCGACCGGTTTCCGATCGTCATGTACATCGGCTCCGGTGTGCTCGCCTATACCGCTGCCAAAATGCTGACGGAAGAAAAATTCATCATGCACGATTATTTCTCCGCTAATCCGCTTGTAAAATGGCTCTTTATCGCCGTTGTTATCGTCGGGGTGCTCGTGACCGGTTACGTCGTGAAAATGTCGGGATACTCCGTTAAAATCAACGACCGCGGCCAGCTTACCCTTCCCAAGCATGTGGGCCACCAAGCCAACATTGCACCGGAAGACCGGTTCACCGTACAGTCGGACCCGAGCGGCCGTCTCGTCTTCGTCAAGGTGGGACCGGATAACGATCCGAAGTCCGTTAAATCCGCCGGCTGACAACCCGTTTCCGTATACCGAGAAACTACCGGACCCGCCCCTTTCCGCTGAAAGGCTGGCGGGTTTTGCGCGTCAGCCGGAAAAGAGGGAAATCGGCCGCATGAGGCGAAGTTGTATGACATACTAGTAAAAATGCTTAATGGCAAGAGGTGAACGTATTTTGGGAATTTCAAATGATGCACTTCTCTTTATCATCGCGGGTTTCGCTTTCGCACTGCTTGTGCTGTACTCCCGCAACCGCATACCGGAACAGCTGCGCAGGCCGATGGCCATTTTCGCGCTGATTCTGGTGGTCTGCTCTTTTTCGCTGGTGGTCGTATCTCTCTTCAAGTTAGGAATGGCGGGGTAAACGCGGGCGAATTTACTTCGCAAACGCATTCCCCTATAATGATAATTAATCTTCCGATCGGTCATACTAGACGGGATTCCCGAAAAGTCCACTGGGAAAATCCGTCTGGGGAGCGTGAAACCGTATGCGCCTCTTACCGATCGCCCTTATGGCCGGATTGCTCGCGTCCACGCTGGTTCCCGGCAGCGGCGCACATCCGGCCGCCAATCCGAAATCATCTGTCAGGAGGGTTCCCATGAACCAAATTCCCGTTCGTAAAGACGTCCCGGCCGAACACCGCTGGAAGCTGGAGGATCTTTTCACCAATCAAGAAGCCTGGAACAAAGAATACAACGAAACGAAGGAAGCGCTCGGTAAAATCGGCCAATTCCACGGCAAGTTAAGCGATCCTGCCGCTGTGAAGCAATGCTTCGAGCTGGAGGACGACATTTCCCTACATACCGAAAGACTTTACGTATATTCCAACATGAAGCATCACGAGGATATGACGGACCCTACTTACCAGGCTCTGTCGGATAAAGCCCAGAAGCTCAGCGTGGAAGTGAGCCAGGCGCTTTCTTTCATCTCTCCCGAAATCGTCAGCCTCTCCGAGGAGCAGTTAAAGGCGCTTGTGGAGAACAAGGATCTGGCGCCATACAAAACGACGCTGGAAGAAATGATCCGCCAGAAGCCGCACGTGCTGTCCAAAGAGGAAGAAGCCCTGCTGGCGATGGCCGGCAATATGTCCGGCGCTCCGAGCAACATTTTCGGCATGATCAACAATGCGGACATGAAATTCCCTAAAGTGAAGAACGAGAACGGCGAGGAAGCCGAGCTGACGCACGGCAGCTACATCCAGTTCCTCGAAAGCCGCGACCGTGAGGTGCGCGAGCAAGCTTTCAAAGCCGTTTACGAGACGTATGCCAAGCAGAAAAACACGATAGCCGCAACGCTTTCGTCCAACATCAACAAGAACATCTTTTATTCGCAGGCGCGGAAATATCCGTCCGTTCTGGAGATGTCCCTGTTCGGCGACAACATCAAACCGGAAGTATACACGAATCTGATCGATACGATTCACGAATCGCTTCCGCTTCTTCAGCGCTACATGAAGCTGCGCAAGAAGCTGCTCAAAGTCGACGAGCTTCACATGTACGACCTGTTCGTGCCGCTTGTAGACGATCTCAAGATGAAAATCACCTACGACGAGGCGAAAGAAACGATCAAGGAAAGCCTGGCTCCGCTCGGCAAATCCTATGTGGAAACGCTGGAAAAAGGCTACAAGGACGGCTGGATCGATATTTACGAAAACCAGAACAAACGCAGCGGCGCTTACAGCTGGGGCGCTTACGGCACGCACCCGTACGTTTTGCTCAACCACAAAGAGAACCTGAACAGCATGTTTACGCTGGCGCATGAAATGGGTCATGCCATCCATTCCTATCTGTCGGACGAAAATCAGCCGTACCGGGACGCCCAGTACACGATTTTCCTCGCCGAAGTAGCTTCCACGCTCAACGAAGCGCTTCTGATGGACTACCTGCTGAAACATACGGACGATCCGAAGAAGAAGCTGTACCTGCTTACTTACTATGCCGATCAGTTCCGTACGACTGTGTTCCGCCAGACCATGTTCGCCGAGTTTGAGAAAATCACGCATGAGAAGATGGAAAAGGGCGAATCGCTTACGGCACAGGAATTCAGCAAAATCTACTATGATTTGAATACCCTCTATCATGGTAAAGACATGGTAGTGGATAAAGATATCGAAATGGAATGGGCGCGTATTCCCCACTTCTATAACAGCTTCTATGTGTATAAATATGCGACGGGCTTCTCCGCTGCCACGAGTTTCTCCAAACAGATCCTCGACGAAGGCCAGCCTGCCGTGGAACGCTATCTCGGCTTCCTGAAAAGCGGCGGAAGCGACTATTCCATCAACATTCTGAAAAAAGCCGGCGTGGATATGTCAACTCCAGAACCGATCAAGCAGGCGATGAGCGTATTCGCTTCCGTGCTTGATCAGATGGAAGAGCTGACGAAGTAATCCGCGCGGACTTTACCCGGAGCAAAGGCCGATGAATGAGTTTCACGGCCTTTTTCCCGGTCTAAAGGAGAGATTTTTTATGAAATCGAACCGTATTCAATGGCTGCTGATCGGCGCTCTTATTTTCGCTCTCATTACGACCGTTTTCGCGGTCGTGAACATGGACCGGGTGCGTGTCAATTTCGTGTTTATGGAAACGAACGCGCCCCTCATTTTGGTCATCGTCATTTCCACCGTACTCGGCGGGCTTATCGTCGGCTTGTTCGGAATTTTGCGTCAGGTCCAGATGCAGAAGGAAATCAAGGAGCTGCGCAAACAGCTGAACGGCTCCACCGTTCCGGCCGATGCCGAAATCGTGCCGGGCACAGCCGCCGCGGAAGCCGCTTCCGCTTCTTACGAAGATCGTCTGCCGGGCGAGGAATCTGCCGTCAAGAAAGAATTCGGCAAGCATAACTCAGGCGCACTGTAAAACAACCGAAAAACCTCCATCCGGATTGCCTTAAAGGCTGACGGAATGGAGGTTTTTTTGTTGGCTTTGCCGCGTGGTGCGGGGGGTTGCCGCAGGCAGGCTGTTCACAGCCAGCCTGCGAGCAGAGCCGCCGCAAGCGCAGCGCCGCCGCCGAAGAGCGAACCGATGACGTTCACGGCATCGTTCGTCATCCAGGCGAAGCCCCGCAGCGGCTCGGCGGGCCGGCCGCAGTGGGAGCCGCGCTCGATGTCGCGGCCGCATACGGCGCAGCGGTACATCGCCTGCCACTTCGCGCCGATCAGCGAATCGGACAGCGATCCGGCGAGGCCGCCGGCAAGACCCGCCGCGAGCAGCGGCAGCAGCGTCTCCAGCGGGTGCTGCGCCGCGGCGGTCAGCACGGCCGCCGCCTGCTGGCCCGCTGCCGCCGCGCCGGCGTCAGCGGCTCCGGTGACCGCGCCGCTCCCCAGCCTGGCGAGCAGCCACGCCGCAGCGCCGATGAAAAGCCCGCCCGCGCACGTCGCAAGCAGACCGAGCGCAGTGACGCCGCCCGATGTGCCGGGGGCGACTTTTCGGCCCGTCAGGATGGAGCGGGGTGCGGTCCGGCTCAGTCCGCCGATTTCCGTGGCCCAGGTGTCGGCCGTGACGGCGGCCATCACGCCTACGAAAGCGGCCCACCATGCCGGATGAGGAGCGGCCACCGAGCCGATGCAGAGCAGAAGGCCCAGCCCCCCGTTTGCGGCCACTTGGCCCGCGTCTCTGTTGCCGCCCTTCGCGTAGCCGGATTCGATGGCCGCCTTGCGCTTCTGCTTGTACTTGGACAGCAGCGTCGAAGCGACAAAAAACGCGATAAGGGTTCCGAACCAGGCTGCCGATCCGAGTGCATACATAAGCGTTCCCAAGACCACCGCCGCGGTCGCGCCCGAGACGGTCAAGGAGCGCTTCGAATAAGCGGCCCCCGCCACCAGAACGCTTCCCAGCAGCCCTATCCATATATCCATTCCCGACATCTCCTCATCTCCCCTTCTTTCACCTTAAGATCTCTAATAAGTTCTCCCTCACAAGTCCGCGCCTGCGGACCGCGGGTTTCGTTTTCCGTATTTCGGGTAAAAATAAACATAGATCCCGTATCACACATTCGTTTCTGAGGGGAGATTTTAATCATGGAAAACAACCAAAACAAATCGAACGAGGATATCAACCCGATTACGGATGAAAATAAGCACAACCCTTACACCAATCAAAAGAATAATGTCCGTCAATATGAAAATGAAGACCTTAAATCCGTAAAAGAGCATGAATATCATGACGCCAAGCAAAATTCCGCGGATCGCGATATTCACGAGGTCATGAACGGCTCGATGGCGCCGGATATGGATGAAATCAAACAGCTCGGCAAAGACATGGATGGCATGAAAACCAACGAGGATCTTACGGAAGAAGGTCTTCTTCCCGATCCGATCCAGAACGAGCGCGAAGAAGAAGCTTCCCGCTGATTTCTGTCCATTTCCATTATGGCAAAAATCGTTCATTCACGCAAAACACACCCCCTTTAGGGAGGTGTGTTTTCTGCTTTGTCAGGAAGCGGGCTCGACGGCTTTGCCGCGTATCCTGACGCCATAAGAGACGGATTGGAGAAATTCCAACTGCTTTTTGTCGTAAGCCGCGTCCCGTTTTACGATCTGATCTTTTTGAATGTAATAAGGGTTAAATTCCGCCGTTATTTTTCCTTTGACCAGTTTTAAGGTAAGAAGTCCGGTGTCCGCTTTCGCGTCTTTCACATAATCGGGGAACAAAAAGTTGCCGATGGAGTATGCGATCGGCTTGCCTTTGTAAAATTCGAATCCCTGCAGAACGTGCACGTGGCTGCCGATGATCCCGTCCGCTCCCGCATCGATCATTTCTTTGGCAAAAGTCCGCTGCCACTCTTCCGGTTTGTGGTTTTTCTCCACTCCCCAGTGCATGTAAACAAACACGTAATCGGCGTCCTTCGCTTCCTTGCGGATGACCGGCAGAACGGCGGATTTATCGTAAGCCTGGGCGATACCGGGCGTATCGGGACCCGCAAACCAGTCCCGGGTCGGAATGAACCGGGAAAACGCGAGAAATTTGATCCTGGCCCCGTTGATTTCAACGGTCTTTGCTTTGTACGCTTCCGCGGCATTGCGGCCGCCTCCGATATAGGGCAGACCCGCCTGTTTCAAATGATTCAGCGTGTCCAGGAAGCCCTGCCTGCCGAAGTCGAGCACATGATTGTTTGCTATGGAAACGAGATCGAACCCCGCATTTTTCAACCCTTTAAGGGACGGCGGATCCGATTTGAAATTATAAAGCTGGTTCGTATCCTTCTCCGTCGCGTCGGTCACGGACGTTTCCAGATTCACGAAAGCGTAATCCGCCTTGGAAACTTCCCCTTTCACGAACTGAAAGGGATAATCCGGGCCCTTCTTCCGGATCGTTTCCTTTACGGACCAATCCATCAGTGCGTCTCCGGCAAAGACGAGATTGACGGCGGTATGATCTCCCGCCTTTTTGCGTACGGAGGGTTCAGGTTCGGGCGAAACCTGCGGTTTGCCTGCTCCCTTGGCACTCCCGTCGGCAGCCGCCTTATCCCCAGCTTTGGCTTCCGGTTTGCCGGCCGGCTCGTCAGGGACGGTCTCCGCGGATTCTTCCGGCTTATCGGGTGCCGGTGATGCGGCGGGAGCGGGTGTTTTTGCGGGAGCCGGAACCGTAGAAGGAGATGGCCGGTCAGCTCCGTTCGCCTCGGAGGGAGGCTGCTCCAAAGCAATGGCCGGCTGCAGTGAGGCCGCGTCCATTTTTATTTTGACAAACAGCAGTCCTGATACGAGAACGGCGCTGAAGACGGCGGACACGATAAGCAGTGTCAGTCGCTGATTCTTCATCGGTCTCCTCTGCTTTCCGCTGCAGGACAGTTCATCCTATCCCTCCCTACAGCTTGACTTTACAGCGGCCCGCGGTTTCCCCGCCCCAGAGAAGTTCGAACACATCCCCGTCCGCGCAGGCTCCGACACCGGCAGGCGTACCGGTATAAATCAGGTCTCCGGCTCCGAGGCCGTAGTTTGTGCCCACATAATCGACGATAGCCTGAAGCGGGAAGATCATATCCTCAACGTGGCCCTGCTGAACGGTCTCGCCGTTGCGTACCGTCTTGAATTCCGTCTTTTCCAGTTCTGCGGCACCCGGGAAAGGACGAAGCGGGCCCAGAGCGGCGGAGTTCAAAAATCCTTTGGCGGCCAGCCAAGGATGGCCTTTTTTCTTCAAGACGCTTTGAACGTCACGGAGGGTGAAATCAATGCCCAGACCGAAGGAATCGACAAGTTCATCCACAGTCATCCCCGGTGAGTAGGACTCCGAAATATGAATAACGAGCTCTCCCTCGTAGTGAATTTCTCCTTTGCCTTGAGGCATCTCGAGCACATCGTCTTCCATTGCGGCAAGCGCATGGGTCGGTTTCGTAAAAATCATCGGCTCTTCCGGAACGTCATTGCCCAGCTCGGCGGCATGCAGCTTATAGTTGCGTCCTACACAGTAAATGTTGCGTACAGTTTCCGTCATCGGTCACTCAACTCCCCGTTCTGAATAAGGGCACACATGGAAAAAAGGCCCTCTAGCGATTATAAACGTTCCGCCAGGGGGCCTCAAGGAGAACACCGGTTTAAACTGAATTTATTGGCGGCATTCCGGCTGTAAAAGTTCCGCCGCCCGCCTCTTACTGAACCGGATTGGACGATGAATCGCCCGCTTTGGAAGTCAGCACGCCGCTGTCCGTCTCGTCCGTTTTCTCGTCCTGCCCGCTTCTTTGCGGGCTGACGGGCGGTTGGGCATGAGAAGCTTGCTTGCTTCCCGCGGAGGAAGAGCCGTAGCCGGTTGTATGCTGCTGCGTGCCGCTGTGCTGCTGGATTCCGCTTCCGGTTTGCGGCTGGTAATTGCGGTCACCCGAGTACGGGGAATTCTGCGCCTGGGAACCGCCCAGGTTGGTTCCATGCAGGCCGGACGCCTGAGTGTACGACGCGTTTTGCGTCTGATACAGCGCCTGGTGGCCCGCACTCTCATACCCGTATGCGGAACCGTAGCCGGACGCAGTTCCTCCCGAGTACGAAGCAGGCTGGGTGGAACCGTAGGCATTCGGCTGCCGGCCTTGTCCCCTGTATGCCGCACCGCCGTATGAGGAAGAAGGATAGCCTGCTTCCGTTCTGCCGTAAGCGGAGTAACCGCCGTTATCACGCTGTGCGCCGCTGTAACCGCCGTTATAGCCGGAGGCGCCTGGCTGCTGACTTTGAGGCTGATGGGTTAGCGGCGTATAGCTTTGCTGCTGGCTGCCTCCCGCACCCGGGTAGCCGTATAAGTGATTTTGAGCGTATTCGGGAGCATGGGCGAATTCCTGGGCGTAGCCGTAGCCTTGAGCGTATCCTTGGTCATAGTGTCCCGCCGTGTGGCCCAAATCCGCTTCATGCACCGGCTGGAACGTGTGCAGGTACGTTTTGGCCGTATGATCGTGAAGGGTCGGCACCTGATATTGTCCTTGGCTGTTCATGAACAGAAACACTTCATAGGCGTGATCCGCAGCCGCGTCGGCTGCCGTTAGAAGCATCCGGCGTACGTTAGGATCGGCACATTCCAGCGCGGCCGTCATCTGATTTTTCGCGCTGTTTTTGTGGCAGCAGAGCATCGCGGATAAAATCTGCTCGTCATTGAAAGAGCCGTCCGTTACGGGTGCAACCGGTGCAGGATGGCGCAATCCGTACAAAATATCCTGTACGGAAACGAACGGCGGCTGGCCGTAGGGAGCTTGTCCCCGCGCGGCGCTGTAGTCATGCGTATAGGCGACCAGCTCGTTATAGTGCTGCGCGCCCGCTTGAAGATGGTGCTCGGCGATCGCTCTTACCTGCGGATGCCGGGCCTGTCGGGCGTAGAAAGAAAAATGCTGGATCATATTTATTTTTTCGGTCAGCACTTCGTGGACCTCTAGCGTTTCGTGGGCTCCGAACGGCATGAAAAAACAGCTCCTTTTGTAAGTTCCTTTACGCTTACAATTCCCTTTCCATGGGAAATTTATGCATAGAAGGTTTGTCGCCTCCACCTTACTTTGGTTAAAGATAAGGTAAGGACTACAGATGCGTACGGAGAGCCCCTACTGAGCCGAAGGGAAAAATATTTTCTTTTTGTGATATAATAAGGGGATGAATTCCAGGACGGCGCAAAAGCAAGGCATAGACAACTAGAAATGGGGGGATTCCATGATCAATTGGAGAGTAAACTTGGCGGTTTTGTGGGTCGGACAGTTCTTCGTAATGGCGGGCATGACCATGATCATGCCGTTTCTGCCTTTATATCTCAAAGAGATGGGCCTGCAGGACGCGCAGGAAATCGCGACTTGGACAGGCATTATTTTTGCCGGCAACTTCGTCACCTCCTTCCTGTTCCAGCCGTTTTGGGGAGGAATGGCCGACCGTTACGGGCGCAAAGTGATGCTCCTGCGCTCCGGCTTCGGAATGGCGGCCGTCATGACGACGATGGGTTTTGCGCATGCGCCGTGGGTACTCCTGCTGCTGAGGCTCGTGAACGGCACGATCTCGGGATACGCTCCCGCTTCCGTCGCCCTGATGTCGACGAACACGCCGCGCGAGCATATCGGATTCGCGATGGGAACGCTCCAGTCGGGCGCCGTCGCCGGCTCCATTCTCGGCCCGTTTATCGGCGGTCTGCTGGCCGAGCTTATCGGCTTCCGTTACATTTTCTATGTAACCGGAGCCATGCTCTTTATCGCTTCGATGGTGACGATGCTGCTGGTCAAGGAGAAATTCAATGCGGCCGAAGCCAAAAAGCAGCCGAAAATATCGGTCATGCAGGGCTATAAAGATCTGAGGCCGATCCGCCAGCTGCCGACGCTGTATTCGATCACCTTCGTGATCCAGTTCTCCATCCAATGCTCCATGCCGCTGATGGCCCTCTTCGTCGAGGAGCTCCACGGCTCGGGAGAGCTGCTCGCCTTCTACGCGGGACTTGTCGCGTCCATTACCGGGTTTTCGAACATGGTGGCAGCCCCGCTGCTCGGAAAATTGTCGGACAGGATCGGCCCGCAGCGCATCCTGTTCGTCTCGCTGATCGGCGCCGCCATTTTCTTCATCCCGCAGGCCTTCGTGCAGAACGTCTGGCAGCTGATGGCGGCCCGGTTCTGCCTCGGGATTTTTATCGGCGGCCTTCTGCCGACGGTCAATTCCCTGATCCGGACGTACACGCCGGTCGGAATGGAAAGCCGCTCGTACAGCTTCAACACGAGCGCCCTGGCTCTCGGCAACATGCTGGGACCTGTTATCGGCGGCGCCCTGTCCGGCTTCCTGAACATCCGCGAACTGTTCCTGTTCGCGACCGTCATGCTTGCCATTAACGCGGCCTGGTCTTACCGCACGCTGCTCGGCAAGCATAAGATTTCGGACGGCACGCTATCGTAGACGGCCGTGACGCTTGTCAGGCCCCTCGCGGACCGGCCTGGCCTCCGGGTAATTGAAGGGTATTCCGGGATTCCGTCCGCGCCACGGCAAACAAAAAGAACGATCCTCGTCCGGCTGTGTCCGGAGGGATCGTTCTTTTTGTGTTTGGCGAAACTCTTTCGTGTGCGGAAGGTACGCGCAAACGCCGGCGGAGTCTTATTTTACACGTGCCACCGCAAGTCCGTCATAAGCGGGAAGCATCGTGCTTTCCAGACGCGGATCGGAAGCGAAGCGCCGGTTGAACTCTCTCATCGCTTCAACCGATTTCTTCGTAACGGCCGCATCGACGGTCCGCCCCCGCATCAAAATATTATCTCCTATGATGATGGCGCCCGGATTGGCCAGTTCGATGGCATAATCCAAATAAACCGGGTAATTTACTTTATCCGCATCGATAAAGAAGAAGTCGAACTTCGCGCCTTCCTCCTTCAGCGCGGCCAGACTTTCGACGGCATCGGCCACCCGGTACCCCACCTTGTCCCCGAAGCCCGCCTTCGTTACGTTCTGCCGTGCCGTTTCCGCAAAAGCGGCGTTTACTTCCAGGGAGAGCACCTTCCCGCCGTCAGCCAGTCCTCTGGCCAAACAAATGGCGCTGTAGCCGCCCAAGGCTCCGATTTCGAGTACCCGCCCGGCACCCGTCAGTCCCACCAGCATGGTGAGAAGCCGTCCGTAACCGGGCGCAACCGAGATATCGGGCATGTTGTTGTCGCGGATAGCCTCTTTAACAAGCGCCAGCGCTTCGTCTTCGGCGTACAGAGCCTCTAAGTATTGTTCGGGCCCTACAGCCGCTTTTTCCAAATCCTCGTTCGTTTCATCCGTTAGTTTTCCCACGGATCATTCCTCTTTTCTGCCTATGTATTCAGAAACTGCCTTGCCTGGATGAGCAGCTCTGGAACAGCCGGATTGTCGGCCAAATCAAATGTACCGAGCGATAGATGAACTCCTTCTTGCGTACGGCGTCTAACCGTGAGGTCATTGTATATGAAAAAACAAGCGCATTCAACCGTCCGGAGGCTGATTTCGCCAAGATTGGCATTTGTCTCCCGCGCCTCTTTCGCCTATACTTAGAAATTACACGGACACCACCCGAAAGGAAATGAAAGCATGGCTAAATTGGATTTGATCGCCACCTGTCCCATGGGGCTGGAAGCGATCGTAGCAAGAGAGGTCAAAGAGCTCGGCTACGAGGATGTCACCGTCGAGAACGGACGGGTTACGTTTACCGGGGACGAAACGGCGATTTGCCGGACGAACCTGTGGCTTCGTACCGCCGACCGTATTCTTGTCAAAATGGGGCAATTTGAAGCACGGACTTTCGATGATTTGTTTGAAGGCACCAAAGCACTCGACTGGCCCGCCTGGATTCCCGAATACGGCGAATTCCCCGTAGAGGGCCGTTCCCATAAATCACAGCTTTCCAGCGTCCCGGCCTGCCAGGGAATCGTTAAAAAAGCCGTCGTTGAGAAAATGAAAGAACGCTACCGGACGGACTGGTTCGAAGAAGACGGTCCCCGCTATGTGATCGAGGTCGCTCTCCTTAACGATATCGCCACGCTGACTATCGATACGACGGGCCCGAGCCTGCATAAGCGGGGATACCGGAAGCTTGTGACGGAAGCTCCGCTCAAGGAAACGATGGCTGCGGCTCTGGTAAACCTGAGCCGCTGGAAGCCCGATCGTCCTCTCTATGATCCGTTCTGCGGATCCGGCACGATTCTGATCGAAGCCGCCATGTCGGGCTGGAATATCGCGCCCGGCCTGCGCCGCTCCTTCCCCTCGGAGGAATGGGACATCATCGGCCGTGACCGCTGGGAGCAGGCCCGAGAAGAGGCGTATGATTCCCTGAACGACGACATTCCTCTGGAGATAGCGGGCTCCGACATCGATCCGAAAGCGATCGAGGTCGCGCAGGCGGCCGCCAAAGCGGCGGGCCTCTCCAAGGAACTGAAATTTTACGTGGAGCCGGTAGCCAAAGCAAGACCGCGCAGCGACTTCGGCTGCCTGATCACCAACCCGCCTTACGGCGAACGGCTCGGCGAGCAGAAGGAAGTGGAGCGCGTGCTTCGCCAGCTCGGACAGCTGACGGGCTCGCTGCATACGTGGAGCACGTTCGTCCTGTCCCCGAGCAAGCAGCTGGAGCATTATTTTACCCGTCCGGCCGACAAGCGCCGCAAGCTGTTTAACGGACGGATCGAATGCCAGCTGTATCAATATTTCGGACCGCTGCCTCCGCGCCGCCGGAATACGGAATCTGCGGAACAATAGCGGAGAGCCGCATCTGCCAGGTAAACCGAACCCCCGGTTCATTCGATTATCGAATGAGCCGGGGGTTTATTGGTTCCGCACGCTTTTATTCCATAGCCGGATTTTATCCGCAAGACTTGGTTGATACCTTCATGCGAGGCCGCAAGGCCCGGCCGGGAGCCGCGGGCGTCGGCAGGAATATAATACCCGTCCCTCTGCATCAAGACGGCAAAGCTTGCGGAACTCCCAGTCTGCGGCATAATCTGCGCTGAATATCATCCTGATTGCTCCGGCCCGGAGAACCAGGCCTATATACTCATAAATCCCATAAAAAGACTTTGAATTAAAACATATTTGATAAATTTTTGATAAATTCTTCCCATTTTCCTTTGAATATGGTACTATTTTCATAGGAAATAGTACCCAATCTTTTATGGACTATTCAATTGTTTATAGGGGGAACCGCTATGCAAGGTTTAATGGCGCTTGTTTTATTTTTTATCTCGATGCTCACGTTCGCAGTCTCTCATTCATTCGAAGTCGAGAGACCGGAGCCGGCGGTTCCGCTTTCTGCATCGTCCGCTGTTCCGCAAAACGGCTGCCGTCGTTTCCGTACTCGCGTTTCTTCTGGCGGTCGTAGTCAGCCCCAAAGCGGACAACAGTGTGCAGACCGAGGGAAAGCTTACAACAGCGGCCGTTCCGGTCCGTTAACGTCCCGGAAATCAGGAGTAAACACCGCTCACCGGCTCCGCTTCAACCCATAACGAGACAATTCAAAAACGGCCTCCAGCCGCATGTATGCGGACGGAAAGGCCGTTTTTTTAATAGAATAAGTCTAAATAGGCGGCACATTCGCTTTACAACCAGGGTTGCCACGATCATTCAACGCAGCAGCGTGCGCCGGGGTACCGCGCACCGTATCAAACGGTTCGGGTTGCCGTTCCGTATTCGCTTTCTACCCGTTTTGTAAGAAGGTGGCTTCCGCGCCAATATAAAAACGAGCTCATGACCGTAACGACCGCCATAACCAGAAACATATGGCCGCCGATCGAGGCAAGCAGGAGACCGCCGATCCAAGGTCCGACAAAATGCCCGAGACTGGTGAGGGTCTGCGCCCCGAAATACGTGCCTCGCATATGGTCCGGAGCGATTTTGTCCATAAGCATCGTCGACGCCGGGAAATTGAGCGTCTCCCCTATGGTGAAAACGACCATTGAAGCGATAAGCAGCAGCCAGTGGTTCGAAAGCGCGAAGCCGACGTCCCCGAGTGCGAACAGGATATTCCCCACGACGATCGCCGTGAGCGGAGATTTCCGGTCCGCCAGCTTGGACAACGGAATCTGGAGCACGATTACGGTGACGGCATTGACGCTCATCATCACCGCAAACAGCTTGACCCCCTGGGCAAAATTTTCGTTCACGTACTGCGACAGCGTAATGGACATCTGGGAATAACCGACCGCGCCGATCATCCCGCCCAGGAGCTGGTAGCGCAAAATCATGTCCTTGCGGACCACTCTCCATGCGGCGGCGAACGTTACCCTTTCCTTGACTTCCTTCGATACGGTCTGGACCTTGAATTTTCTCATCATGACGACGAGGAAGATTCCGTAGAACAAATATACGATCCCTGTAAGAAGAAAAGGCAGCGAGCCTTTCACCATTCCGAAGGCCGCGCCCAGCAGAGGACCTACCGCGACTCCGACATTGATCGCCAGATAGCGGAGCGAGTACACCTGCAGCCGTTTTTCCTTTTCGGTCAAATCCGCCATGAGAGCCTGGGAAACCGGCTCGTAGAACGAACGGCACAGACCGCTGACCAGATTAAGCAGAAGAAACAGCAAAGGATGCGTAACCAGCGAAAAGCCGACAAAAACGGCGGCCCATGTAAAAAGCGCCCCCTGCATGACCGCCTTGCGGCCGATCCGGTCCGAGAGCGTCCCTCCGATAAAACCGCCCACCGTCCCCGCCAGTGAACTAGCGCCGATCACAAGACCGATCATTCCTTTACTCATATCCGTAGTGGCAACGAGATAAAGCGCCAGAAACGGCATACTCATGGATGAAGCTGCCCGCGCCATCACTGTACCGAACAGAAGCGTGTGCACGAGCGGATGATACGAAGTTAAAAAATGCCGTATTCGATTCAAGCCAATCAGTCTCCTTCCGAACATTTCCGGGTATCCGGCCGACCGGGTAACCAGGAAGGCATTCGTTTACCTTCGGTCAATTGTTGTATATTTTTGTTATTATACACGACAATTCGTCCAGCACAACAAAAAAAATCTTGCCGTCCGGTAAGGACAGCAAGATCAAGAACGAGGGCTCGGGGCCCTTCCGCCCGTTTGGGGATTTTAAGCCGTTCGCATGGGCGATCGCCAGGTCAGGCGGACTGTACATGGCGTACGTTACGGGCTCGCCTGACAAACGGCGCCCGGACACGAACTTTCTTTCCCGGTCAGACGGATCATACGAGCAGGCGCCCGTTTTCCAAAATCAGCTCGCCGTCGATATACACGCGCGGTGACAGCACCATGAGGTCGATGTGGACGCCGGCCGCTACGGTTCCGCCGAACGTATTGTTGCTTCCGAAGGCCACATGGATCGTGCCGTATACCTTCTCGTCCTCAAGCACGACGCCGGTGATCCGGGCTTTGTCGTTCGTGCCGATGCCGAACTCGCCCAGCAGCCGGCCGTCCCCGCCGCCAAGCATGGCAAGCAGAGCCTCGCCCTGCTCCCCGTCCGCTCCGACAAGGCGGCCGTTCTCCACGGTCAGCGTGAGCGGGGACGTTACCTTGCCCAGACCGGCAATGGAACCGTCCACGAGCAGCGTGCCCGAGGCGGACCCTTCCACCGGGGCGATATAGCCTTCTCCCGAAGGGAGGTTGCCCGATTCGCCCGGATTCAGATAGACGCCCGTGCTGGGCACGCCCGGTCTGCCTTCGATCGAGAAAGAGAGCGCCGTATGCTCCTTCTCGATCGTAACCCGGCTTCCGGCCGTCAGCCGGGCAGTCACGCGCTCGGTCAGCTCGCGCACTTGAGCGTAGTCGGCCGATATCGCCCCTTCACGGAACATATCTTCCGTGATGGTCGGCATTGTCGCCACGCGCGTGCCGTTTGCGGCCGCATCCTTGCGTGCGCCCGTATGCGTCAGCGAGTGCTGGGTCAGGCAGACGGCCACGTCCGCCTCGCGCATCGCCGCAGCGACCGGAGCCGGAGGCTCCTGGCCGGATTTCTCGCGGTGCTTCATGACGACGAGGGAGGCGTCGGCTCCCAGTTCCAATCCGGCCTGATGCACATGCTCGGCAAGCTCTTTCTTATAGTCGTCGGCCACGACGACAAGCAGCTCGCCCGGCTTAACGCCAAGGCTGGACTGCAGCAGCGATTTACTGATCTCGATTAGGGAACGGTCCATACTCATCGTTAACAATCTCCTTTAAGTCATCCTGATTGTCCGGCGGCGGAATAACTCGGTGGACGGCCAAGGTCTGCTTCCGCATCCTGTACGCCGTGAGCTTTCCGCCGGCCGAAACTGTCCTGCTATCGTATCACGCCCGTCCTTCTTCCGTCATGTCCCGGGTCATCCAGAACAGCTCGTGGACCGTTTGAAATCCTCTCTCCTCCAGCAGCCGGAGCAGGTCCGTCCGGCTCGAAGCGATATGAGACGCGCTGAAAGAAGCTCCTCCGTGACCGTCCAGAACGGCCTCCAGCAGAGTTCTGAGCACCGACTCGGGGTCCCCGTTTTCGGGAGAGGCCTCGCACTGGTAAAGAGTAACGCCGGCAAAATTGCCCGAAGCTCCGTAGACGCGCTTGTAGAGAGCGTAGCCGGCCGGCTTGCCGTTTTCGAACGCGATCAGCGACTCTCCCGCCGTTAAACTGGCCCAATGCGCCTGCCAGGCTCCCAGAGCCGGATAGAACGTCAGGAGACCCGCGTCTCTGGCAGTGCCGTGCCGCAGCGTATACCGCGAGGCGGCACCGATCCGCTCAACGCCCAAGGTTAGACGGCCATCTCCGCGTCCCCCCTGCACGCCCGCATCCGCCTCTCCTCCCGCTTTCCTGAGCACCAGCAGCGTGTCACGGGTAACGTATCCCTCGCTTTCGTAGAGGGCGATGGCCGGAGCATTACTCGCAAACGCTTCGATCGTAGCCGTATCGACGCCTTCTTTGGCGTAAATGCCGAGAGAGACTTCGATCAGCTTGCGGCCGACTCCTTGCCCCCGGTAAGCCGGAATGATTCCCGTGCCCCCGTTCCAGGAAATTTTGCGGCCTCCGACCGTGCGAATTCCGTTCAGAACAAAGCCGACCGGCCGTTCGCCGTCAAAAGCGACAACGGAATGTCGGGGCGACAACTGCTCGTAAGCCTGTCTTGTCATAAAGGCTTCCGGATCGGTGGTCATATCGACCAAATATCCCGAAAATCCTTCGTTCCATACCTGAACGGCCTGGTCCAAGCTGCACTCGGTTAATTTGCGGATCGCGATCATGTCTCTTCATCCTCCTCTTCCCTATGTATACAGCTATTGTACACCATCGATAATCCGGGTAAAAACCGCTTTCGGCTCTTTCTTCGTTCCGGGCGGCCCGCGCTTTTGCGTTCAAAAGTACTAGCTTTGTCCCGGCGCAGGTCCGCAAAGGTCCCTGAAAAGTTCCGCCCTGAGCAGGTTTGTGGAAAAAAACGGTTCGTCATATAATGGAAATTAGAGAGAAGGAGGAGAAAGCTCATGCGAATTGTCATCAGCGGAGGAACCGGGTTTATCGGCGGCCACCTTATCGCCCATTTCAAAAAGCTGGGAGAGGAACTCATTCTCGTTTCCCGTTCGGCTTCCGGGCATTCTTATGCGGGCGTCCAAACCGTGACCTGGTCGGAGATCGAGCATAATCCCCGGTATCTTGAAGGCATTGACGCCTGGATCAATCTGGCCGGCGCCACCATTAATCAGCGCTGGAGCGAAACCGCCAAGCGCCAGATACTCGCTTCCCGCCTGAAAACGACGGCGGCTGTCGCCTCAGCCCTTAAAGCCTTGGATAACAAGCCCGCGGTAGTCGTAAACGCTTCGGCTATGGCGATTTACGGCACATCCGAAACTCATACATACGATGAATTCAGTCCCGTCCGCGCCGACGATTTCCTCTCGGAAGTCGTGAAAGAATGGGAGGAGGCCGCGGACCGGATACCTGCCGAACGGATCGTCAAAATCCGTACGGGTCTCGTGCTCGGAAGCGACGGAGGGGCCTTCCCGAAAATGGCCCTTCCGTTCAAATTCGGCGCGGGCGGCCGGATCGGCAGCGGCAACCAGTGGATGTCGTGGATCCATATCGCGGATATGGTCGCTTTGATCGACGCCTGTATCCGCAATGACGAAATTTCGGGTCCCGTAAACGCCACGGCCCCCCATCCGGTCCGCAACCGGGAATTCGCCCAGACGCTGGGCGGCGTTCTGCGGCGGCCTCATGTCCTGCCCCTCCCCGCCTTCGCCTTGAAGCTGGTTCTGGGGGAGCTTTCCATGCTTCTGCTGGAAGGCCAGCGTGTGGTTCCCCGCAAGCTGCTGGAGCATGAATTCCGCTTCCGCTTTCCGAAGCTGGAAGAAGCGCTTCTTGATCTGACCGGCGCCAAAAGCCCCGCTTAATCAACCGGAAGCCGGTTTGGACGCAACAAAAAACGGCCCGGTTCCCCGGGCCGTTTCTTTGGCTACTTCACAAACTTCTTCGCGTGCTCGATCACTTCGTCTTCGGTCGGCGCTTTGATATAACGGCCGTTAATAAAAACGAATGCGTAGCGGGCGCAAGGTCCGCAGTATGATTTGCAGCCGACTTTGACTTCGGCATCCGATGCAAGCTTCTGAAGCTTAGGCAGTGCCGTTTTCACCCGCATATGCTTGCATTTATCGCAAATCCGGATATCGTTAGCCATTAATGATCCCCGTGATTGCCTTTGCTCGGATTCGTAATCATGAATCCTTCTTGCGGAATGTAGAAGTAATCGATACGGATACCGTCGAGCAGCGGCTCGTCTTTCTCCAGTAGGACGTCAATCCCCTTATCGGTAGAAACGACTACATCTTTATCCGTTTGTGTATCGAGACCAAGCGCATAGTGAGCGTGATCGCCGTGGTTGTGGCTTACCTGGACGCGGACCAGAAGACCCTGGTTCTCTTCCTTCTCCAGTTCGAGTTTCAAAACTTTGGCTGCGTTGCGCGAAATTTTGACGTTCATAGTGTAGTCACATCTCCTGAAAAGTTATCATTCTTTCTTTTAATCTTTATTGTAAAGAAAGCTTCGCATGAAATCAACAAGAAGTCGCAAGCCGGAGGAGGCAAAGCCGTGACAATTCGCGGTATCAACCATATACTCGTTTCCGTTTCCGACCTGGAGCGGTCGATCCGATTCTACCGGGAGGTGCTCGGCGCCACGCTTCTCGTTAAAGGCCGCTCTCTTGCCTATTTCGATCTCGGAGGGCTTTGGCTTGCTCTGAATACCGAGCCGGATATCCCGCGGAGCGAAATCCGCCAGTCCTATACACATGTCGCCTTTACGGTCGACGAGGAGGATCTGCCCGCCCTGGAAGCGAAGCTTGCCGCCTGCGGGGCCCTTCTTCCGGGCCGGGAGCGGGACAGCCGGGACAAAAACTCCCTCTACTTCGAAGATCCCGACGGGCACAAATTCGAATTTCACACCGGCACGCTTCAAGACAGACTGGACTATTACCGGGCGGAAAAAGGACACATGCAGTTTTACGGCGATCCGCCGACGGAGTAAAAACTCCGATAAAGAGGGCACCGCTTGCGGCTTCCGGGATAACGGGGCCGCGCCGCATGACGGACCCCCGCATAATCTGATTGTGCGGCAGCGAAAATTCGCCACGCCCGATTTGAATTTTATGCGGTAATTTTATACTATGGAATTTAGGCTTTCTCACGGGCTTTGGAAAGCTTTTTAAGCTACGCTGACCTTTATCGGGGATGTCAATCGCACCAAGCGGCGTCTTTTTTTGACCCGAACGAAACTAGAAGCTGCCGAAAGGTCATACTGATGGAATATACAAATAATTCGGCAGAGGAGATGGATCACTCTTATGGTAACGATTAAGACCAAAGACGAAATTGAAAAAATGCACCGTGCCGGCAGACTGCTGGCGGCTTGCCACCGCGAAATCGCGAAAATGATCCGTCCGGGCGTAACCACCTGGGAAATCGACCAGTTCACGGAACAATTCCTGCATGAGAACGGCGCCACGCCTGAACAGAAAGGGTACAAAGGGTACCAGTATGCGACCTGCGCTTCCGTAAACGATGTCATCTGCCACGGCTTTCCGAAGAAGGAACCGCTGAACAACGGGGATATCGTGACCATCGATATGGTTGTCAACCTGGACGGCTGGCTCGCGGATTCCGCCTGGTCCTATGCGGTCGGCACGGTTTCCGAAGAAGCCGGCAATCTGCTTGAGACGACGAAGGAATCGCTGTACAAAGGCATCGAGCAGGCGGTGATCGGCAACCGGATCGGCGATATCGCCCACGCGATTCAAGTGTTCGCGGAGGAACGCGGCTATTCGGTCGTCCGCGACTTCACGGGCCACGGAATCGGCCAGAAGATGCACGAGGAGCCCCAGGTGCCCCACTACGGCCCGGCCGGCCGCGGCACGAGGCTCAAGGAAGGCATGGTGCTGACGATCGAGCCGATGCTCAATACGGGCATGTACTTCGCCACTGTCGATCTCGACGGCTGGACCGCCCGTACGGTGGACGGAAGCCTGTCCGCCCAGTATGAGCACACCATCGCCATCACACAGGACGGACCGCTCATTCTGACTGCGCAGTAACCGCGGTTTTTCTTCAGCCGGGAGGCTGACGGGCAGCATGCCTGAAGCTTGCGTCCTGTCCGTCTCCCGGCTGTTTTTTTACCCTACATAACCTGCCAGAGCATGGCAAACCTGCCCGGCAACTACCCTGTTATCCCCCACACGTCCTGCCAGCGGCCATAACGATTACGGAGGAATGCTATGATATCGTTTTATAAACGGTACTACAAAACCATCCTGGATATTGGGCTGATCGTCCTCACCGTTTTTCTGTCCATGAAATTGTTCAGCTTTATTTACTCGATCGCCACGCCGATTTTCTGGGCTTTCATCATTTTTGCCATGATCGAGCCACTCGCCCGCTTCCTGCACCGCAGGGGACTCAAAAAAATGCTCGCGACGACGATATCGACGCTTCTTTTCATCCTCGTCATACTTGCCGTCTTTACCGGAGCGGGATTTCTGTTTACGAACCAGATCGACAATCTGGTTACGGCCCTTCCTAAGTATACCCAGATGCTTCAGGAGCAAATTACAAAACGTACGATCGATCTGCAAAACAGCATCGAGGCGCTTCCTCCCGATGTGATCGAGAAATCCAGGGAAATCGCCAATCAGATGGCGACGAAAGCGACAAGCTTCGCCACGAATTTCCTGAAAACCCTGCTTAATTTTTTGACCAGCGGCGTCATGGGACTCGTTACTTCTTTTTCGACTTTTATGCTGAATTTCGTTGCCGGTGTCATCCTGGCCTTCTTCCTTTCCCTTGAAATCGACTGGTGGAAAAAGACCGCACGCGAAAAAACGCCCAAAACGTTCCGCAAAGCGTTCGATTTTCTACGCGAGAACGTCATCAAAGGCATCGTAAGCTACCTGAAATCCCAGCTTATTCTCATTTCCATCACGTTCGTCATGGTTTTGGTCTCGCTCATGATTCTCGGCGTCCACAACGCCTTTACGATTTCGCTGCTGGCCGCTTTCTTCGATGTGCTGCCGCTGCTCGGCGTCTCGACTCTGTTCGTGCCGTGGATCGTGTATCATTTCATCGCGGGAAGCACGATGACGGGCATCTGGCTCACCGTCGTGCTGGCCGTAGTCGTTCTTGTCCGGCAGGTGCTGGAGCCCAAGATTACGGGCGAATCGCTCGGAGTATCCGCTTTTACGATGCTCTCCTTTATGATCATTTCCCTGTCTCTATTCGGGGTTGCGGGCGTTATTCTTTCCCCGATCCTCATTATTCTGATCAAAGCGCTGTACGACCAGGGCTATCTGCGCAAATGGATTCGTACTCCCGACGATGAATATTAGTCCCGCCCGGTAACAAAAGCTTTAACAAGGAAGAGGCCGGAGCGGCCTCTTTTTTTTGTCTAGGCGTGAACAGCCGTGATATACTCAAGCTAAGAGAGATTTAAGAGATTTGTAAACCGGAAGGCAGGGAATTTGCGATGAACAAGGTGGCAAAAGAAATCGGAGGCTGGGCGCTTTCCCTCGGAATCGCGTTCGTCATTGCACTCGTTATCGGAATCTTCGGTATTCAGCCGACCAAGGTGCTGGGCCATTCGATGGACCCGACGCTATCCGACCAGGAACGTATTTACGTATCGAAATTGTCGCACACGCTGGGCTACGAGCCGGACTACGGAGACATCGTCATTATCGACAGCCGCGTAAGCCGGGAGCGTACGCTGAAAGACGACATTATGGAACACCCCCTGTTTTCGCTGCTGAGCGGTAAAGCGGACGATAACCTGTATGTCAAACGCGTCATCGGCAAAGCCGGAGATAAGCTCCAGTTCAAAGACAACAAGGTATACCGCAACGGGCAGGCTCTGGACGAGCCCTATCTCAACGAAACGATGCTGTATGAATCCAACGAGGAAATTACCGTCCCCGCGGGCCATGTATTCGTGATGGGAGACAACCGCAACAACAGCAAAGACAGCCGCGATATCGGCCCCGTTCCGCTGGATCACGTGCTGGGCATCAAGATAAACGGTTAAGTACCCGATTAAAAGACAGAGTTTTCCGGCCGTACGGAAGCTCTGTTTTTTTCCTTTTATTGTGGGCGGCCTATTGAGTGACCTTACATCATGTGTTATATTAAAAAGGCGGAGTACGAATACTTTCCGCCTTTCCACCCGGCAACATTCATCGCTTCCGAAATCGGGCATCAGCACCCCTAATCTTGATTGACAAGGAGTGAAGTACATGAATGCCAATCTGCACATTCCCCAAGGGGACGATACGATTCTTGTTGAAATGACCGTTAAGGAAGCAATGGCGCTCTCTGGACAGAAGTTTAACTCGGACCATAAGGTGGAAACCGAAGCCATCAAGAAAGTCAAAAAAAGTCTGGAGAACCGTCTGATCTCGGGCGTTTCACAGTAATTTTTTAAAACCGGCCTTGAAAGGGGTTACATCCCCGTTCAGGGTCTTTTTTATGGGTTTTAGGGTCCTCGCGAAGGAGGTCCGGCATCCCGAAAACCGTATAATTAATCCGCCGCGCCGCATACTAATCTTCGTGCACGTGCTCTGTCATGACCAATCCGACCGGACAGGGGGTGATGTCAGTGTCTCACAAACAGCAGGGCCACGCCCGCCAAAACACGACGACCCGCACTTCCGACCGCAAGAACAGCAGCGGCAAAAGCAAATAAGTCCATTCATCCTTGAAACAGGGAGGCAGCGGCCGATGATTGAAAATCTCGAAAGCAATTACGATTGCGCCCACGCGGGTCTGGACCTGCACCAGTTGAAGGAAGAGCTGAACGACCTCAGAATCAGCATGATTCCGGGTTCTCTCGTTCATAACGAGAAAGTGAACCGTCTGGAAAACCAGATCCGGTTTATCGAGAACAAGTGCTCCATTCACCACGGAGATTCCGATTCCCTGTAAAAGCCTTCTTATTGTTTGCTTCGTTATTTAATAATGGATTTATTCATGCCGTTTACCGGCTTCTCAGGTACGCAAAAAAAGCCGCGGTCACGGGCGGGGCTGAACCCCTTCCCGCGAGACCGCGGCTTACAAACGTCTCTTCCTGGATATTCAGTCCGATACCGGGCAAACTCTCCGATGTAAGACTTCCAGGCTGTCTCTATGGTGTATAGTGGAATTAGGCTTTCTTCCGCCTAACGGATTTCTGTTTATCAGGCCTGCGGATATTTGCGCTCCATCCAGCCCGTGAACCAGTTGGCCAGCATCATCGTGACCGCTATATCGTCAATCGGCATAAACGGCAGAACGTCGGGAAGTACCCAGTACAGCAGCGCCGGAACTACAAAGAGCAGTTTGCTGCCGATCGGCACGTTCGGAGACATGAGCAGTTTTCCCGCACGCTTGAATACATGGCTCCAGTGGCGGAGTGACAAAAGTTTTTTCACACGGGTTCCCTCCTTAGGGTGGGCCTGATCCGTTAACGGCAAACGGCAAGCTGAGCCGCGTTCCCGCCTGCGACGGAAGTCCCTAATAGCCTATACGCAATCCGGCATATATCGTTTCAGTCTGATTCCTGCGTCTGCTGCGTATATCTCCTCTTACCCGAAATCGCCGCGGAAAGAACAAAGAGCATCCCGCATAAGCCGATGCTCAGTCCTCAAATCTCTTTACATTCGTTTCTCAACTGTGCGGTTCACCGGATTGCAGTCTCGCTTGTCACGGCATCCGAATCGCCGAACCGGATGTTCAATTCCACGTTCACGGGGACATGACTCCTGATTTTAAGAAACAGGCTGAGCCGCTCCAAAATCTGCGCAACCTCTTCGGCCGGGTAAGTTCCGTTTACATTGTAGCGGAAGTTGTCCGAGATCGACAAGGCGGGGGCCGAAACGGCCGGACGATTGTCTGCCTGAACAGATTCGGGGAGACGCCGGAAGTCGGACGGTTCGGAAGGCCGCTCCAGCGATCTGCTCTGGGAGCGGTAATTTGTATAGCCCATAAACTTGTTGGACGTTCTGACTGTATCGTTGTAGATGTTCAATTTTTTCAAAATGGTATAGTAGGTTGCCGCATTATTAAGCTTCCATGCCGACGTAATTTCGCCTACGGAATAATCTTCTTTCCACTGATTAATTAACCGTATTTGCTCCTCACGTTCCAACTCCTTGAACTGGTCGAGTGGCAGAATCCCGGACATACTATTCCTCCTATTCGGATTGGTCTTACTCTTTATCATAAAACAAAATTAATTAAACTTCAAAAACCTTTATACCTATAATCTCTACTAGTTTACCATTAAAATGCATAATTCATACAATTACTTTATATAGGTATCTTTTACCATTTTAAGTCATGCAAAATAAACCGAAATATGCCCGGACGCGTGTCCGGGCCTGAGTCTTCGGGATCAGTCGGTTTGTTTTCGGGTCGAATCGGCCCGCTTTTATAGGCTTACGAGAGTTTTCTCCGCGTCAGTATACACGGTACGCCTTTACCGAGCGCACCGGGCCGGGACATCCGCTCCAAATACAACAGTCCCCTTGCGCATTGCTGTTTACAAGAAGCACAGGCGGATGATTCGACAATCCTCATCGTATACTGCACCCTTCCGGAGGATTCGATCTTCTTGCCGCCTTTTCCTTTACCGCTCTTGCCCGCCATCGTCATTCCCTCCCCCTATACGCCTGGTTCAGTATATGGGAACCGCTTACGGAGGGATTGGACGTTTGTACCGGGGAGGAGGCGGCTCTCTTCCCCGTTACAGAGCGAGAGCCCGGACAAGGAGCCGGGCGGCTTCTTCGTAAAGCTGCGGAAACTGCTCCAGCGGAAGCGGATTGGTTCCGCTTCCGAGCTCGACGGTGAATCCCGGACGCCGGAATTCGTAGATGAACCAGTCCTTGAACCCCGCATCGCTGCCCCGCAGCTTCACGCTCTTACAGCCGCTCGCCCGCTGAAGCTTCTGGGCCAGAAATTCCGCGTCTTCCGGTTCATAGTCCCGGTAGTTCCAATATATTTCGCGCCCCTGCGTATGGAGGGCGATGACGTGAGCAAAGCTGCGGCTGTGGGTGAAGTCAGCGACGGCTGCCGCTTCGGGCTCCGTCAGCGGAGCCTCGCCCGTATAATCGCGCGGGCCCGGGCCGGGTACCGCGCGGCGGGCCCGCTCCTCTTCCCAGAAGGCGGGGAACTGATCGTTCAGATCGACGCCGTTGATGTTCGCTTTCCACCGGCGGAAATCAAAAGAACCTCCGTTCCACTCATGGAGGGAAGCGAAAAGGGGATGCGCCGGGTAGATGCCCCCGAGCACGAGCTCGACTCCGTCGGGATTCACCATCGGCACGATCCATAAGCTCGTCTCGCGGAACAATTCCGCCGCTTCGGAGCCGTGAATGTTTCCGCCCTGGCGGACAGCCTCCGCGTAGTCTTCGAGAAATTTCACGGCAGCCAGCGAAGTGATCCATTCGTTAGCGTGAAACGATGCGTTGACCTGGATTTCCCGGCTTCCGGTGCCGATTCGTATGGCAGGTATTTTCCGGCCTAGAACACTTTTTCCGATGCATATTTCCTCCAGAAACAGGTATCGTTCCTTCAGAAGCGACAGATCCCGGAGCATTTCGGGATAGCCGTATTCCTCGGTCGTGCGCACCACTGTCCTGTCGCGGACAGCCGGCACATCGATCGTAACGCCGGAGCGGAGCATATCCGGATCAAGGAAGGTATTGGCCTTCCAGAGCTCTTCCCGCGATAATCCGAAGCGCAGCGACACGCTCTCCCAGGCGTCTCCGGGCTGAACCGTATATTGATGATCGAGTTTGGCGGGGATCAGGACAATTTGTCCGGGAATGACATACTCGTGAAGACTGAGCTGCGGGTTCGCAGCCATAAGGGAGACCGAATTGACGGCATACAATCTGGCAATCCGCTGCAGCGTCTCCCCCTGCTGAACGACGTGGCGAAACGGCATACCACTCATACCTCCTCAGGACAAGGCAAAGAGAAGCCGCTTTTCTTCACGCGCGCGCTTCCCTGTGCCGGGTTGTGAGTATATGTCTATGCCCCCTCTCCCTTCTTCATGTCCCGGGCATGCAAAAGGACCGGCAGTTCCGCCCGTTTCAGCTTCGAATACGGCGGAACTTACCGGTCCTGTCGTTTTGACTGCATAAAGATTACGGTCTAGACGAAAGTCGGCACCTGCCACACAACCGGGGTGGCAAGCAGCTGTTCGTGAAGCCAGGAGCCCGTAATCCGGTGGAACATCTCGGCATCGCCGCTGCAGAAAAACTGGTGCACCGGAATGTCTTTGGTCGTCGCCAGCATTCCCCGGTGATAAAGAATCGTGCTGATTTCCCGGGCAGTCTCATCCGCGGAAGAGATCAGCGTCACGTCCGGATGGACCACGCTGGTGATCGCTTCCGTCAGGAACGGATAGTGCGTACAGCCCAGAATGAGACAATCCATCGGCTTGTCGAGCAGCGGCTGAAGGGAATCGCGCACGGTATCGACCGCTTCTTCGGAATAGTACAATCCCCGCTCCACGAGCGGCACCAATGCCGGACATGCCAGCGAGTGAACCTGGATCGTGGGCGAGATCGTCTTCAGCGCCTGCTCGTACGCTTTGCTCCGGATCGTGCCTTCCGTGCCGATAACGCCGACAATGCCGCTTCGCGTCGTTTTGATCGCGGCGCGGGCTCCCGGCGAAATAACGCCCAGCACGGGGATATCCAGCCGTCCGCGGATTTGCTCCAGCGCGACCGCCGTCGCGGTATTGCAGGCGATCACGATCATTTTAGGGTTAAATTGGATCAGGTAATCCACAATTTGATTCGTAAACGTGAGAACTTCGTCGGCGGGTCTGGGACCGTAAGGGGTCCTGGCCGTGTCGCCGAAATAAATCACTTTTTCCTGCGGAAGCTGTCGCATTACTTCTTTTACAACAGTTAATCCTCCGACTCCGGAGTCTAGGATGGCTATCGCTTGCTGCACACTTATACGCTTCCTTTGCGAATGAAATGATTGCTTGTAAATACATGGATAGAATATGATTGCCCAAGCCGAAATGTACCTAGGTATCATACCAGATTTCCGTTTCGGTGCCAACGAAAGCAGCTCCGGAGCGGCATGTGCCCGGAGTCTGCAGGACCGGCTGGGTAAAGGCCCGGGCGAGATCCCGGCGCTTTCGGCACACAAAGTGTCAGCGCTTGATCTCACTTACCAGACCGAAGGAGTAGCCGGCTTTTTTTACGTCTTTCAAAATACGGTCCAGTGCTTCCATGTTTTCTTTAGAGCCTTGGTGCATGAGGATAATATTCCCCGGGTGCAGGTTGTTCATAATATCGTTGTAAGGGTCTTCGGCTCCGTTCGCACGGGGCTCCCAGTCACGCATCGCGGTGGACCAGAATACGGAGGTATAGCCCATGTCCGAAGCGAGACCGAGCAGATGCGGGCTGTATTTTCCGTACGGGAAACGGAAATATTTGAAGACTTCCTGCCCCGTAATGCTTTTGTACAGCTTTTCGAAATCGGTAATTTCTTTGCGCACCTGCTCGTCGCTCAGCGTATTCATATCTTTGTGCGTCATCGTATGGTTAGCCACGAGATGGCCGTCCGCCGCCAACTGTTTAATAAAATCGGGATGAGCCTTGACGTTGCTGCCCGAAATGAAGAAGTTTGCCTTCACATTGTTCTCTTTGAGTGTCTTCAAAAGTTTCGCGGTGTCCCCCATCGGGCCGCCGTTGTCTATAGTCAGGTAAACGTTCTTGCCCTGTCCGACCCATACGGCTTTCTCCTTGGCAGTGAAAGTTTTCGTTTCTTTCGGAAAATCCGGCACCTGGCCCTTCGGCTTCTTCATGTAATACCAGGACAGAGCCTGGCGGCTTCCGCCGGTCTCGCCCTTCGGCTGCGAAGACGGTTTGGCGTTCACCGCGGAGCCGGACGGCTTTGCCGAGGGGGACGGTGCCGACGACGATGGAGCCTTAACCGAAGACGAAGGCGCGGGAGAAGCTGCCGGGGACGCCGGTGCGGACGGAGAAGCGGACGGCTTTTCGCTGCCTGCCGGCGTTTTTTGCGGCGCCGTTGACGGCGCCTTGTTCGGGGCTTTGGTCGGAGCCTCGGAAGGGCTGGCGGCCGGCGCCTGGGATTGGACAGGACTTCCCGAATTTGATACGTTGGAATTGCCTGCGCACCCGGCCAGTATTCCGGAAAGCAGCAGAACGGCGGACGCCGCAGCGGTTTTTTTCATGGAATCACCTTGATTTCCTAAAATGTGAGGCTAATCTTCCCAATTCGACGGCGGGTTGTGGAATCCTTGCTTAAAACTATGTTTTCCATGTAAAAGAGTACAACTATTTCCGCCGCAAAATCAGGGACCTTACAGGTCCCCCCGGCAAAGGGGCGATCGGGATGCTTATCGACGAACTTAGGCAAAAAGCAGCGGCGGCCGGTTCCGTACCGGCCCACTTCAACTTGATTATCGAGGATATGCGGGAGGGAGAAGAAGGCGGAACGCAGGCCATGTTCGTGTGGCAGGAGCCGTCCGGCGAGAGCGGAATTTCCGTCACCCTCGACGAGGACGGCCGGCTGCTCTCCTACTCCGTGGACGAAGAGTTGTGCCAAGAAGGATCTACGCTTGGCGAAGAGGCTTTAGGCGAGCGGGCACGTTCTTTTTTCCATGCCCAACGACCGGAAGATGCCGGCCGGTTTCATTTGACGAAATCCCATATCGGAGAGGCTAGGGCTTTCTTCGAATGGACGCAGACCGCCCTCGATCTGCCGCTTCCTCAGACAGGCGCTTATGTCCACCTTACCTTATCGGGAGAAATAACGGGATTTACCTACAAAGGGACGGCAGCCGAGCCTCCTCTTCCCGCTTCCCTGGCACAGCCCGAACAGCTCCGGCGGCACATAGCCGAATCCGTGGAGATGAACCTTACGATCGCCAAACTCCACCCCGCACTCTGCGCGGACGGCGATAACCGGCTTCATCTCGTTTATCGGCCGGAGCCCGGCTTCCTGCGTTACGATGCCGGGACGGGTGCCGCGCGGACTGCCGAGGAGCCGGAAGAGGAGGAAGCTTACACGGCATTCGATTTATCCCCCGAGGAGAGCGGTGATTCGAACAGCAGTCTTGAAGAGCTGATCGGCATTCCCACCTATCCCCTCGTAAAAGACAGGGAGAGGGATATGGACGAGCACCTCCACGGCATCGTCTGGCATGCCGCGGACCGGGAGGAGAACCCGGCGGATCTCTCCCTGGATGCCTTTTTCCGCAGACGCATGGAAGGAACGGTGAAAGCGGTCGCCGATAAGGATACCGGCCGCCTGCACTCCTTTATCTGGATGGTCCGCAGGCCGGGGGAGCTTGCCCTCTCCTATGAAGACTGCCTGGACCGGGCGGTCGCCTTTCTCCGTAAAGCTATGCGCGACTGGCATGGAGTCCCGGGTCTTGCTTTTTATCTTCAGGAAAAAAGCGCCGGGGATGCCGAGTCTGAAACGGAAGGCCAGCTCCGGTACTTCTTCACGTGGCAGCTTCGCTTCCGGGACATTCCCCTGTATCTGCAGTTCGTCACGGTATGCGTGAATGCTTCCACCGGTCATGTGGACCGGTTCTCGGGCCCTGACTGGAGTCCCGAAGAAATCCGGAATCTTACTCCGTCGGTGAAGTTAAGTGCCGATGCAGCTCTCAGGCTCTATGCGGAGGCTGTGAGCTTCCGGCTTGAATGGGAGCGGGACTATGATTCCGGATCGCCGGGAAATGCCTACAATCTCCTGTACACGCCTGTTCTAAAAGGCAGCGGGGGAAGCCGGATCGCTTTTATCGAGGCCGGAAGCGGAGAGCTTGTGGCCCATAAGTAAAGATTGAAACAGCGAAAAGCCGGCTCCCTTGTTTAGGGAGCCGGCTTTTCCGTGCTCTTTGGGACCGACCGATGTGCGGATGGGCGGGAGTGGGCCCGATTACCGCTCCCTCATCCGCTTCGGTCACCGGGCCGACGATGGGAACGGTCAGGCACGCATAGCCGCGGTCAGCGGCGGATTCCGGAATTCGGATTCAGGAGTCGGGGTCCGGGCTCCCGGCGCGTGTACGCCCCGCAAGCCGGACTTCCGCTTCCGGCGCGGCATTTTTCACACCCCTGCCGGCAGCCCTTCGACTGCGCGCTGCGAAACGTATCCGGGACAGCAGGCCGACAACCGGCTTATCGATCAGACGGTACATCAAATGGGCCAGCGCAAATACGAGCGGGAGCGAAACGAGCGTGGTCACAGCGATGTTCAGCCCGTAAGACAGCCGGCCTTCAAGGAGCAGAAACAGCAGGCACGAGAAGCTGCAAAGCACGGCGAAATGAACGAGATAGAGCGAAAAAGACAGCTTACCGAGATAAGCCATCGGCCTGCCGGCGAACAGCTTCTGCCCCGTCCGGCTGTTCAGCAGCGCGAGCAGTACCAGAGCCGCTCCAGCCGTCCGGTAGGTCACGGCCCCGGGGAATCCTTCCGGACTGAGCGGAAGCCAGGCGTAAACGCTCCCCTGCCAGCTCACATACGGAACCGAACCGAGGTAAAGGCCGAGCAGCCCGATCGCCGCAGGAAAAAATCCGGGACGGAGCGCGGTCAGATTCCGGCCGGCCCCGGCCGATAAATCGCTGAGCAGCATTCCCAGCACGAAGCCTAGATAATAGGAATCCCGGAAAAACCACAAGCCTGCGGCGTAACAGACAAACCGGAAACGGGACTTGCCGAAGGCCAGAAGCAGGCCGTAAACGAGAAAGGAACCGAACAGCTCGTAGGTCATCGTCCAGAGTACGGGGTTGTAAGCCAGGCCATATCCGAAAAACGTATGGATAAAGCCCTGCTCCAGCAGTTCCGCGAACGAAGGAATCGTCGTGTACGGGTCGGGCATCGTGGCCCGCGTGTAGCCCCGCGCCTCGGCGTAAAAATTCCAGTCCAGCTTCATAAGCGCGTATGCGGGAAGCAGCGAGAAGACGGCGGGAATCGCGAGTCGGAAATATCTTCGGAGGAGCGCGGCCGCCACAACCGAGCGTCTGCGGTACCGGAAAAAGCGGAAGCTCAGGACGAATCCGCTTAAAACGAAGAAAAGGCAGACCGCGAAATTGCCGTTGAAAAAAAGATTAAGCGGCGTACGCGGAATCCACTGGTCGAACGCAAAGTGGGAAACCTGCGCCCGGGCTTCGAACATGGACGGCAGAAACACTTGAAGATAATGGGCCAAAACGACGACCAGAGCGGCCGCACCGCGCAACCCGTCCAGATACGTGATTTTCGGCCCGGTCATGGCAGCCTCGTATCTGCCTGTACCCGGCTGTACCGGGCTCCGTAAGGGTGCACCGGGCTACAGCCGGATCGGCCCGCCGGACTCCGAGGAAAGCCGGATGGCTTCCAGCATTCCGACGACTTCGCACCCCTGCGCCGCATCCGAAAGCGGCCGGCGTCTTGTACGTACACAATCGACAAAATGGTCGATCTCCGCCTTGTAGTAGTCCACGGACGGAACGGAAAGCTTGTGTTCCACCGGAAAGCCGTTCACTTCCGTGAATACGCTCAGAGGCTCAAGACTTCCCCCGCCTTCCGTGCCGTAAAGCTCCACCTTGACGGCGTCATCCTGGCTGCCGTTGACCGCCCAGCTTGCCTCGACGGTGAGAACGGCGCCGTTTTTGAACGTGATAAAAGCGGTACCCAGATCTTCCACGTCGTAGACGCCTTCCGATTTGTTGATATCCGAATGAGCCGTATATGCCGCTATCCCCTTCGTCGAGTACGGAGCGATTTTGCGGAACAGCCTGCCGGTAACCGATTCGGGCTGAGGACAGCCCATCATCCACCAGGCCAGGTCCAGCACATGGACGCCGATGTCCATCATCGGTCCGCCGCCGGAGTACCGGCTGTCCGTGAACCAGCCCTCGGGCACACCGCGCTGCCGCAGGACTTTGGTCTTCGCGTAGTAGATGCTGCCGAGCCTGCCCGAAACGGCCATGCCCTGCAGCGCCTGCGCATCGGCGCGGTACCGGTGGCTCATGCCGACCATGACGATCCGGTCGCTCTCCGCCGCCTTGTCGCGGAGTCGCCCGGCTTCGTCGCGGTTCATGGCCATCGGCTTCTCGACAAGCACGTCGAGTCCGCGCTCCAGCGCCAGCAGCGACAGCGCCACATGGCTGTCGTTGAACGTGCAGATGCTTACCGCATCGAGCCGCTCGGCGTTCAGCATCTCCTCGGCCGACGCGTACGAAGCCGTTCCGTATTCGGCGGCGGTTTTGTCGGCCCTGGCTTTGTCGATATCGGCGACGGCCGCAAGTTCCACGCCGGGATGCTCCTTGTAATGCTTCAAATGAAACATGTGGGCAATGGACCCGGCCCCGATAACTCCAACGCGAATGCTCATCGTTTTGTTCGCTCCTTTGCTTGTGGGCTGGCCGGCAGGCCTCGCGGTTTCAACCCGCTGCCCGTTCCGGACCCGTTTACGGTTCTCCCTCTCCTCGATCTATTTCAGATGCCGTGGCGCTTACCCGAATCCGCGCATAACCGGCCGGTAAACGCGCTGTCCTCGCGAGTACGATCCTCGCGCTCCCCCTCTGCCTGCGGCTTATTCCCGCTTGAGAAGCTCCAGCTGCTCATGCACGTAGTCAAGTGCTCTCACGGAGCCTTCCGCCGGCTCCTCCTGTCCCTCGAACTCGACCGTGAGCCAGCCGTCGTACCCGCTCGCCGCCAGCTCCCGGAAAATAAACGGCAGATCCACGCCGCCTTCGCCCGCTATCCGGCCCGCATAGGGCGTGCCGTCAAGGGCGGTTATGCTCCCCGCCGCCCCCGGCTCCGTCCGGAGAAAATCCTTGACGTGGACATGCCCCACCAAGTCCCGCAGCTCTCTGGACGGCAGAGGAGGGGTCCTGACCCACCAGCAGAAAATTGCCGGTGTCGAATGTGCTGAGCAGAGCCGGCGATCCCACCTCCCGGATAATCGCCGACACCTGGTCGCTGCGGCCCGCGAAAAGCCCGTGGTTTTCCAGGCACAGCACCTTGCCCTTCTCTTCCGCATAAGCGGCCGCCGCCTTCAGCCCTTCCAGCACGTAGCCCATGCCTTCGTCCACGGGCATCTTGTCGTCCGGCCGGTCTCCGGAGAAAACCCGGACGACGGGCGCTCCGAAATGGACCGCCATGTCGACGGCCTCCTTCACTTCCCGGAGCTGGGCGGCCCGTTCTTCCGCATCGGCCGATACGAAGTTATTGCAGGCGCAGAAGCACGCCACCTTCAGTCCCAGCTCATCCAGCGCCCGGTCGATCTCGGGCAGCTCCCGTTCCCTGTCCTTCCAGAAGACGGATAGGAGCTCCACTCCTTCCGCTTTCGTCCCGGCGGCGAACCGGAGAAAATCGGTGACGCCCCATTTTCCCCCGTACCAATACGTATGAACGCTCCACATGCTCAGGCTGATTCTCATCGCCAATTTTCCCCTCCCAAGTTGTTCTCTGCGCGATCTGCAAAATCTCCGCAACTGTGGACCTAGACGCCTTATTTAAAACCCGAAAGCGTGGAACCGGCTTTCATAAAATATTTTTGCCCGAAAAAATACAGGACGACCATCGGAATCGTAAAAATGGCGGAAGCGGCCATAAGCAGCTCCCACTGAGCGCCGTGATCCTGAAGAAATCCCTGCAGCCCGACCGTAATGGTCCATTTCGTATTGTCGTTCAAATAAATGAGGGGGCCCATAAAGTCGGTATAAGTCCCGACGAAGGTGAACAAGGCAATCGTCATCAGCGGCGGCTTCAGCAGAGGCACGATGATCTGCCCGTACGTCCGCAGCTCGGATGCGCCGTCCATTTTGGCCGCCTCGCACAGCTCGCCCGGAAGCCCCATCATAAACTGCCGCAGCAGGAAAATGTAAAACGGAGCGCCGAAAAAGCTGCCGATCGTCAGCGGAAGAAACGTATTGATCCAGCCCAGCTTCGCGAAAATGATGTAGACCGGTATCATCTGGACCTGGGCCGGCAAAATCATTGTCGCTACGACCAGCGAAAAAATAATCCCCCTTCCGCGCCACGGAATTTTCGTGATGGAATAAGCGACAAGCGGTGCGGAGAAAAGCTGGCCGGCAATGTTGATGACGCACAGGAGCAGCGTATTGCCCATGTACAGGAAGAACGGAATCGATCCGATGGCGTTCCCGTAGTTGCTCCACTGCCACTTTTCCGGGAAGACGGCGGGCGGAACCTGAAAAATTTCCGTCGGGTTCTTAAGCGAGGTCAGGAGGAGCCAGATGAACGGAAACAGGAAAATAAGGCCGAGCAGCGACAGGGCCGCATGCGGCAGGATCGTCCGGCGGAAGACGAGAAGCGGGTCTTTGCGGCTTTTTTTCGGCACCCCGGCAGGCATGCCCGGCACGGCGCTCCTGCCGCCTTCTTGAAGGCTCGCGGAAGTTTTCATTTAATCACCTCCGTAATACACCCAGCGTGCGGACGTTTTCAACACGAGAACGGTCATAAGGACGACAATAACGAAGAGGATCCAGGCCAAGGCGGACGCGTAGCCCATTTTCAGATACATGAAGGCGGTCTGATACAAATAGACGGCGTAGAACATGAGGGAATGGTCCGGGCCTCCCAAGGCGCCTCCCTGGTTGCCTCCCGTCAGAATGAACGATTCCGTGAAGATCTGAAACGACCCGATCAGGCCCATAATGAGCTGAAACAGGATAACCGGAGAAAGCCCGGGCAGTGTGATATGCCGGAATCGCTGCCATACGTTCGCCCCGTCAATCGAAGCCGCTTCGTAAAACGGCTGGGGAATCCCCTGCAGCGCCGCCAAAAAGATGAGCGAGCCCGCTCCGGAGCCCCACAAGCCCATGAGAATCAGGGAAGGCTTCGTAAAACGCGGATCAAGCAGCCAGGCAGGGTCGGGAAGATGCAGCGCCCGGAGCAGCATGTTAATCAGCCCGTAGTCCGGATTAAGCAGCCACGTCCAAAGGATCGCACTCGCCACCACGGGGATCACCGCCGGCAAATAATAGACCGTCCGGTAAAAGGCGATCCCCTTCACTTTTACGTTCAGCAGCAGAGCGATCATCAGCGAGCTGAGCAGACCGACCGGCATGGAGATAAACGCCATGAAGAACGTGTTGCGCAGCGATTTGTAGAACGTCTCGTCTTTTAAAATTTCCGTATAATTTTGCAGGCCCACCCACTGGGGGGAGTTGAACAAGTCATAGCTCGTGAAGCTGAAATACAAGGAACCGAAAAACGGATACAGGGTAAACGCGAGAAATCCGATAATCCAGGGCAGAGCGAAGGCGAGCCCGACCCGGAAATCCCGTCTGGCTTTACGGGAGCGCGGAGGACGGCGGGTACGGGAAGGCATCGTATCGGAGCTCATGACGGATCTCCTTTCGACAATATCGGCCCTTCGCCTGTAGGCAGACGGCAAGGCCGGAATAGCGCCGCTTCCTTTCCCTGAGTGGCAGGAGGCGGCGGTTCCAACGTGCACAAGCGGAGCGGCAGTTTCGGTAAGTAAGCGCTTGCAAATCAATGACGCAAAGTCTTATTTGCTTGCCGGTCACTTCCCTACTAGAGGCTGGATTTTCTCCTTGATCTGTTTAAGTCCTTCGTCCACCCCGACTTTTCCACGGAGGATGTCGTTGTACTTTTTCGTGATTTCGTCCATATATTCGTTCATAAAAGGCAGCGCCGGAAACGACTTGAGGTTGGGACTCTTCGCATACTCGGTATATTCCTTAAAACCGGGAACGCTGTCATACGTCTTGTCGTCGAGCGATGAGAGCCTCGTCGGCAGGTTGCCGAGCGCAGCCGTGAATTTGACCATCTGTTGTTTTTCCGTCAACCACTTCAGGAACGTCCAGGACTGGTCCGGATGCTTGGCGCCCTTGGGGATGTAAAAGACGCTGGTGGAGATGCTGCCCGCGTTTTTCAGCTCCGGCTTATCCTCGCTGTAAGGGATCGGCGCGATGCCGTAGTTCAGGCCCGGCGCATACTGCTTAATAAACGTCGGCAGCCATTCCCCGTCCAGGGCCATCGCGTATTTCCCCGAGAAAAACGGGTTCTGCGAAGACTGGTACTTGCCGAGAGACGCGGAGAAACGGTCGAGATTTTCGGTGCCGTACTTATCCCACAGCTCTTTGGAAAGCAGGATGGCCTGCTTGAAGCCCGGATCGTCCGGCGTGACTTCCTTCTTGCCCGGGTCCCAGAACTTGCCGCCGAACACTTGCGTAAAAGTATATGCGTCCGCTCCGGGCCATAAACCCAGCCGGTCAAGCCTTCCGCCCTCCTGGACAACGCTTAATTTTTCCGCGTAGGTTTTCAGTTCGTCGATCGTCTTGGGCGGACCGTCGTAGCCCGCTTCCTTCAGGATATCTTTGTTGTAGTAGAGCATGCTGAAATGCATCGCAATCGGGAGCGCATAGGTTTTGCCTTCGTATTGGGAAGTGGAGAGGGCCGAGGGAATAAAGTCTGTAAGATCGATCCCGTCTTTCTTGATGTAATCGTCCAGGGGAATCATCGCGCCTTTGACGCCCCAGGAAGCGACGTTCTGGCCGAATTGAGATGCAAGATCGGGGGGATTGCCGCCGGTAATGGCAGTCAGCTGCTTCTGGTAATCACTCTGGCTCAGGCCTTTCACTTCAATGCCTTTATGAGTGTCGTTAAATTCCTTGATCAGTTTCTCCAGCGCTTGAGCTTCCGGTCCGGTCCAGCCGTACCAGAAATTGAGCACCGTTTTTCCGCCGCCCCCTGCGGAACACCCCGACAGGGCGGCCGCCGACGCCAAAATGGCAGCCAGCATACCTGCTGTGAATTTACGCATACCTGGACCTCCTCGTGAATAAATGAACGTGATCCTTCCAGCATGGCGAATCCTTTATGCAGTTTTCGTCCTCCTTTTCGCAGCACTCGAACTTAAGATGGAGCTATCATAGCACCCTCAAAATCAAAAGGAAACAACTTTTTTTATTCATAATTTAGACGGAAATAATTTTCAAAATATCGTCGAACGGTGCGTAAAAAATGAATACCCGGACATCTGGCAGAGAGCCGAAAGGGGGACTTCGGGAGGAGAGGCCGAGCGTATTTTTGCCTGATAATCGGAGCCTGTGTCGGAAACTATTTTTTGCGCGGAAAAAAAGGGCCGGATTCCATGGAAAAGAATTCCGGTCCCTTCTTCGTCAGTTCGTATAAGCAGGCAGCCAGTCTCCGTGCGCTTCGATCAGCTCGTCACAGAGCGCCACGATATCGTCGATGGAAAGCTCCGCAGATGTGTGAGGGTCCAGCAGGGCCGCATGATAAATATGCTCCTTCTTGCGGGTAACGGCCGCTTCGATCGTCAGCAGCTGGGTGTTGATATTGGTGCGGTTCAGCGCCGCCAGCTGAGGAGGCAGATCGCCGATATACGTAGGCGTAATGCCGCTCGCGTCGACCAGGCACGGCACTTCCACGCACGCTTCCTTGGGCAGATTGGTGATCAGGCCGGTGTTCATCACGTTGCCCCCGATCTTGAACGGGACGTTCGTCTCCATCGCCTCGATCATATAGGAAGCATACTCGCCGGACCGTTTGTGCTCCAGCTGCGGGTTGTTGACGAGCTCGGCACGGAGGTTTTTCCAGCGCTCGATCTGGTTCACGCATCTGCGGGGGTATTCGTCCAGAGGGATATTGAATGTCTCGATGAGCTCCGGATAATTCCGTTTGATAAAATACGGATGGTACTCCGCGTTGTGCTCGGACGACTCCGTTACATAATATCCGAACCGGAACATAAGCTCGAAACGCACCATGTCGTGGTGCTTTTCTTTCTGCTTTTCCTTCGCAAGACGCTTGATTTCAGGATACAAGTCTTTGCCGTCCTTCGTCACTTCAAGCAGCCAGGCCATATGGTTGATGCCCGCGATTTTGGACTGTACGCCTTCGGGATCGAGTCCCAGATGCTTGAACATATACGGGATGCATGCCTGGACGCTGTGGCACAGGCCGACCGTTCTGACGCCTCCGTGTGTATTAAGCACGTTCGTGAGCACGGCCATCGGATTCGTATAATTGAAGAACCAGGCGTCCGGACACACCTCCCGGATGTCCCGGGCAAAGTCGAGCACGACCGGGATCGTGCGCAGGTTGCGGAAAATGCCGCCTATTCCGACCGTATCGGCAATTGTCTGGCGCAGGCCGTACTTCTTCGGAATTTCAAAATCCGTAATCGTACACGGATCGTAGCCGCCGACCTGGATCGCGTTAATGACCACCTTCGCTCCCCGGAGCGCTTCCCTGCGGTCGGCATAAGCCTTGATCCGGCACGTGCTCCCGACCGTATTTTTGATATGATTCAGCATCGTCTCGGAGTCGCGCAGCCGCTCCCCGTCGATATCGAACAGGGCGAGCTCGTATCCCTGCAGCGCTTCCGTTACCATGCAATCTCCCAATATGTTTTTGGCGAATACTGTGCTTCCCGCACCCATGAACGTGATTTTGGACATCTTCTCTCATCTCCCGGATAGAAAAAGTGGAATGCCTATACCTAGCACTATACCGTCTTAAGGCGGCACCGCACATGGAGACATCCCACTTTCGTATGGAGATTTGTAGTTTGAACCGGGGCCCGCCGATAATCCGGAACGGACCGTCTTATCTTTCTTTGCGCATTTGAGCCCACAGAAGACCGAGAATCACGGTGATCAGCGTAAAAGCGGTGAAGGCCAGTAGCGGAATCGTAATAAATCCGAGCCAGTCGATATAATCCTGATCGCATGCGACGATGCCGCATTTGGAAGCCGCCTCTTTAAAGAGAGACGTTTTTTGCATAAGATAGTGATAAAGGGAGATGCCCATTCCCCATACGGAAAACGGCAGCGCGTAAATAACCTGCTTGTTATCCTTGCGGGTTGCGGCGATTCCCAGAATCAGCACGAGCGGATACATCAGTATACGCTGGTACCAGCACAGCTTGCACGGCGTAAAATCCATGATTTCCGAGAAATAGAGGCTGCCGAGCGTAGCAACCACGGAAATGGCCCAGGCCATGTGAAGGGCGTTATTTTTTAGAAACGAGTTCGATTTCAATACGGTACTGCTCCTCTCTCGGCTCAATCTTGACCAGCTTGTTTTATTATAAAAAATGAAGCGTCCGAAGTCTATCGTCTTCCGTTCTTCTATCGTGATTGGAGGCTTATCATGCTTAAACCGTTTCACTCCGTGTCGGTCAATCCCTATAACGGCAAAGGAGAGCTGTTCGTCCTGTTCGCGGGTCACGGCCAGACCGCTCCGCGCCACGAAGTCGGTCCGCAGATGCTCGATTACTACCTGATTCATACCGTGGAATCCGGAAAAGGCCGCTTCAGCTGCCTCGGCAAAGAATATGAGCTCGGGCCGGGCGACACCTTCGTGATCTTCCCGGGCGAAGTCGTCACGTACGCCTCGGACACGCGCGAACCTTGGCGCTACAGGTGGATCGGCTTCAAGGGCTCTTCCGCCGACGACCTGCTCATCCGCCTCGGCATCACGGCGCAGAGGCCGGTCGTTCACGCGGCGGGACTTTCCCGCCTGCCGGTCTTCCTGCGCCGGGCCGAGCGTGCGCTGCGGGAAGCCGGCCCGGCCTGCGACCTGGAGGCGGAGGGCGAGCTGCGGCTGCTGCTCGGGAAGCTTGCCGCGCATGCCGATGTCCCCCGCCGCAGAGGCGAAGAAACCGACGCCGGGCGGCAGCAGGTCGACCGCGCCGTAAGGTGGCTGCAGCTACAGTACGCCCAGCCGGTGACCATCGAGCAGCTTGCGCAGCACATGGGCTACCACCGCACGTACTTGTCGAAGCTGTTCCGGCAGCATACGGGCCTCACGCCGACGCAGTTTCTGCTCAAAATCCGGATGGAGCGGGCCAAGCTTCTCATGACGGAAGGCTCGACGATCGAGCAGATCGCCTACTCCGTCGGCTTCTCCGATCCGCTCTATTTCTCGAAGCAGTTCAAGAAATGGTTCGGCTGCACGCCTTCCGAATACCGTACCAAGCACGGCCGTCTTGCCTACGACTGCTCCAGATAGAGAAGGCAGAGCAAGTCCGGGGAAAAGGCGCAGGTCCGGAGCGGACGTATGACGAAAGACGGCGGGAGACGGCAGTAGCGGCAACTTCGTCTAACGGCACTGTCGTCTTGACGCAGGCCGCTGCGCTGAGGGCGGGGCGTTTTGGCGCCCCCGTCAGGCGAGGCTGCGCCGCACCGGCTGTGCTCCGGGAGACGCACAGCCGGTGCGGGCGGCGGGCGTCTGCGCATACTCCCGCACGCAGGCAGACGGCCGCCGCTCCGCCAGCCGGTGTGCCGCCGCTCCTCCGCGGCTTGAGACCAGCGGATAGGGCAGCTTCGGGGGCTCGCCTGTCGCTTTCCTTCGAGCGCGGTGCAGCCTGTTGTCTTCCTCTCGGGATGCCCCTATCCCCGCACATGCCGCAACTGTCTATGCTGCCGGGCGGATAGTACGGCACGTCCGAATCACACGGCAACCGGCCCGCCGGTATGGCGGCAGCGTTTATAGCTCCTTGCTCACTCACACGATTTTGCGCCCATATAACCGAATACACAGACGGAAAGGAATCCAGACCAATGAACAGCAAATCCCTGCTTGCTCCCGGCGGCCGCTTCGAAACCGGCCGCCTGTATCTCCGGCTGCTCGCGCCGGAGGATGCCTCCGCGCTGCTGGACTACCGGCAGCGCAACCGCGCCGCGCACGCTCCGTGGGAGCCGGTGCGCGGCGAAGAGTTCTTCACGGCCGAAGCGCAGCTCGCGGCTATCCGCAGATTCGAAGACGAATCCGCTGGCGACCGCGCCTACAGCTTCGGCGTGTTCCATCAGCCGGACGGCCTCCTCATCGGAACGGTCCGGCTGAGCAATATCGGCCGCGGTCCGTTCCAGAGCGCATACGCCGGCTACAGCATCGACGCGGCGTACGGCGGCCGCGGCCTGATGACCGAGGCGCTGCGCGAATGTCTGCGCATCGCCTTCGGCCCCCTCGGCCTGCACCGGGTGCAGGCCGCAATCATCCCCCGCAATACGCGTTCGCTGCGCGTGGCGGAGAAATGCGGCTTCGTGGAGATCGGCCTCAGTCCGCGGTATTTGAACATCGCCGGCGTATGGGAGGATCACATCTTGTTTGCGCTTACAATTGAAGGTTTCGCATGAATTTGTCTGGAGCTTCTCTCCGACAAATCATACATTTTTTTCTAGTTCCACTGCAATTATCTTACAAAAACGGACAAGTTTCAAGCGTTTGCCCGGGCTTCCGCTTCTATGTTCTATAGGTGAAAAAATCCATATTAACTGATAATAGTAGCGTAAAAAACCACACTCTTCTTGGCCTTTAAAACGTCGAAAAAAGCCCGGTCATCCGCTTGGAGCGAATGCCGGGCTTTTCCTCGTATTCCTTTATTTCTTCAAGCTGTCCCAAGATTTCTGGAATTCTTGGAGCATTTGATCTTTACTGATTTGCTTGCCTACGTATCCCTGCATGGTATCGCCGAACTTCTTGGAAGTCGCTTCTCCGCCAGGGAATTTGAACCAGTTCCAGGAAAGCGTTTTGCCGTCTTTCGCGTATTTCATAATGTCGGCGGCAAGAGGGCCTACGACTTTTTCGTCCACGGAGATGGTTTTGAAAGCCGGGATGAATTTGAACTCGTTGGTGATGTACTTTTTACCCATTTCGGACGTAACGAGCCAGTTCAGGAACTTTTTCGCCTCATCCTTGTTCGCGGAGTTCTTGTTGATTACCCAGTTGTTCGGCACGCCCACGAGCAGTTTGTCGTTCGCGGCGGCATCGTCAGAGATCGGCATCGGAAGGAAGCCGATGTTGATGTTCGGATTCGTTTTGGAAATTTGAACCTGGGTCCAGTTCCCCTGCTGCGTCATAGCGGCTTTGCCGGTTGCAAACTCCGTCACTTGCGTGTTGTAATCGGTTTGCAGCGGGTTTTTGTTGCCGTATTTGAGCGTCAGGTCAAACAGTTTTACCCAGTTGTCGAAAACGGTATTGCCCGGAATTTTTTGCGAGCCGTCGTTCAGGCCTTTAATGAATTTGTCGGGATCCGGCTGGTTCGCAAACGGAACGTTCACGAAGTGGTTGCCGAGTACCCACCACTCGCCATAGCCGTTCACGAACGGCGTAATGCCTGCAGCCTGCAGTTTCTTGGCCGCGTCTTCAAGCTGCGTCAGGGTCTTCGGAAGCTCGGTAATGCCCGCTTTCTGGAACAGATCTTTGTTGTAGATATAGCCGTAGCCTTCGAGACCTACCGGCATGCCGTAAATTTTGCCGTCTTTGGAGATCGGATCGCCCGCACCCTGCGCCAGATCTTTGACCCATGGCTGATCGGACAGATCTTCCAGATGCTCCTGCCATACATCCAGATCGGAGTTACCGCCGTTGTTGAAAATGTCGGGTTTATCGCCGGAGTTGAATTTCGCTTTCAGTGCCGCGCCGTAGTCCGCACCGCCGCCGACCGTCTGGACTTCGATTTTGACGCCGGTTTCTTTCTCGTATTCGGCAATCAGCTTGGAAAGAGCCTCGGCGATTTCAACTTTGAACTGGAACATTTTGAGCGTGACGTTTTTCTTCTCGCCGCCCGCCGCCGGGGAACCCGCCGGAGACGCTCCGCCCTGCCCTTCGTCTTTATTGCCGCAGCCTGCGAGCAAACCGCCTACCAGAGCGGTGGTCAAACCTACCGCGATCCATTTTTTATTTGTGGTCATGAAAGAAAACCTCCCTTTTCTAGTGCAAACCTGGTTTCTTGTCTAAGCCTGATCGATCGGTGCTGCTCTATGCGGTAAACCCCGGTATCGGGATAATCGCCGTTCTCTGGTGATGCGAAACGTGTCTGTTAGGGCGAAAAATGCCGGGTTCCGGCCGAAAGTAAGCCGGGTGGCTCAGCCCTTGACGGAGCCGGCCGTGATGCCTTCGATAATGTGTTTTTGCAGCAGCAGGAAGAAGATAATGATCGGCAGAACGCCCAGCGTGAGCGCCGCCATCGCGAGATCCCACTGCTTCGTATATTGGCCGAAGAACGCGTAAGTGGCGAGCGGAATCGTATGCAGCTTCGTATTCGTCAGAACGAGGGACGGAAGCAGGTAATCGTTCCAGATCCACAAGCTGTTAAGCAGAATCACGGTTACCGCGATAGGCTTCAGCAGCGGAAATACGATCCGCCAGAAAATGCTGAACCATCCGCAGCCGTCCACCGTAGCCGATTCCTCGATTTCCTTCGGAATGCTTTTGATAAATCCGTGGAACAGGAAGACGTTCAGGGAAACCCCGAAGCCGAAATAGCAGACGACAAGTCCGAGCCGGCTGTCCATCAGCCCCAGGTTGTTCGCAACCTTCACCAGGGGAATCATAATGGACTGGAACGGGATGACCATGGCCGCCACGAACAGCAGGAACAGCACATTATTCAGCTTCGAAGGTTTGCGGACGAACCGGTAAGCCGACATAGAGGCGAAAATAACGAGCCCGATGTTCGACAGCACCGTAATCATCAGCGAGTTGCCCATCACCTGCGGGAAGTGGATGATATCCACGACTCTGGAGTAGTTATCCAGGCTGAACGATTTCGGTAGCGAGGCCGTATTTTGCAGCAGCTCCGCAAACGGTTTAAATGAATTCACAAGGACGAAGTAGAACGGGACAAGGAATAGAATGCCCAGCAAAGCCGTAAGAATTTCCAGGATAAAAGTGCGCGCCGTATACTTGTTTCCGCTGCTCATGATTCCACCTCTTTCCGCTTCGTGTAGGAAACCTGGATGAGGGAGATCAGAGCGACCACGAAAAAGAAGATCAGCGCTTTCGCGGTACCGAGACCGAGCCGGTTATTACGGAAAGCTTCCTGGTAGATGTTCAAAGCTACCGATTCCGTGGAGTTGAACGGTCCGCCTTTGGTCAGGGACAAGTTCAGGTCGAACATTTTAAACGCCCAGGAGATTGTCAGGAACAGACAGACCGTGAATGCCGGCATAATCAGCGGCATCGTTACGCTGCGCAGCAGCTGCCATCTTCCCGCTCCGTCGATCGTGGCCGCTTCCATCAGGTCCTTGGGCACATTGGCGAGTGCCGCGATGTAGATGACCATCAGGTAACCCGCACCCTGCCATACCGATACGATGACGATTCCCCAGAAGGCCGTAGGCGCATCACCCAGCCATGGAAGATTGAAGAAGGAGATTCCCGTCATCTCTCCGATCGAGGCGAAGCCTTTTACGAAAATAAACTGCCAGATAAAACCGAGCAGCAGCCCCCCGATAACGTTCGGCATAAAAAATACGGTCCGCAGAACGTTGCGCGTTTTGAACGCTTTCGTGAGGAGCAGAGCCAGGACAAACCCGACCAGATTCGTTAAAATAATCATGGCTGCCGAAAACCGGATCGTAAACCAGAAAGCGTTATGGAAATCGGTATCCTCGAAAATGATCCGTTTGAAGTTGTCCAAACCGATAAATTTAACCCCTTCGCTGACTCCGTTCCATTCCGTAAAGGCGTAGTAGAGGCTCATCAGAAACGGAACGACGACAATCAGGGTGAAGAATAAAAGCGCCGGTCCGACAAATACCCATTGCTGGAGCCAGTCGTGCGTTTTGGAGCGAGTGGTCAAGTTTCCCTCCCCCTTTCTGTGCAATCGCTTTCAAATATGTCTTTTTATGATTTATACTGTGATTGTAATTCAGTTTAGCGGCGTTAAACACACCTCAGATTGCTCCTTTGGTGGACTATTTTGCGCTGAGGGCAAAACTTTCGCCCGTGTATTTGCACGCCCGGCATCCTGATGTACACTTACTATGCCGACAAGAAGCCGGCACGACCACTAAGCAGCGACAGGGGGAATTGCGATGCGGTCCAGACTCCGCAACAAACTGATCGCCTTTATTCTGGCGGCGACGATCCTGCCGATCGCGACTTCCATTCTCGTCTCTCACTTCTATACGAAGTCCAAGCTGGAAGACAAGGCGATCCGGGACAATCTGAATCTGATTCACCAGGGAAAGCTCAATCTGGATACCTACCTCCAGAGCGTCGAGCAGAATATGAAGCTTCTCTACCATAATACCGTGATGCTCGAAATACTGGAGAACCGGACGGACAACTTCTTTTCCGAATCCCGTCTGTTTCTGACGGAACAGGAAATGCTGCGTTCCATGCAGACGCTGAAATATGCGTCGCAGGATGTGCGGCAGGTTTACTTATATGTGGAACAAGCGCGCAAATCATACCTTTTATCGGAAAACAGGCTCGTACGGACCGATCAGGGAGCCGCGCCGTTCAAACCGGATATACGCCGGGAAGAAAGCCGGATTACGCCTCCCCATCCCATGTCCGCCTACGGCAAGCAATTTTTCAGCTATTCGTCCGGAGACGTGTTTACTTACCAGACGGCCTTGACCAATATCGTGGATAACATTCCGCTCGGCTCTCTGTCCCTGGATTTCTCGCCGGATACGATCAAATCGATCTGCGACGAGCTGTACACCAGAGGAAGCGAAGAGCTTTATATTATCGGGCCGTCCGGTGAAATTATGTACCAGGCCCACCCCGATCCCGAAGAAATCAAGAAACCCGTGCCTTGGCTCCAGGAGCTGAACCAATCGGCAGCCGGCGCGGAACGCGGTTATTTCCGTTCGGAGGATGCCTCCTACAACGGCATACACATTTACGAGACCATTCGTGCGCCCGGCGGAAGCTGGCTGCTCGTCAAAGGAATTCCGGACTCCGTCCTGTACAAAAGCCAGCGGGAGCTCACCGGCATCTGGACGCTCGTCGGCGTTATTTTTCTGGGACTGGCTACCGTTGTGACGATCTACGTCTCGCTGCGGATGACGGCGCCCATCTCCGCGCTGATCGGCTATATGAACAAAATCGAGTCGGGAAACATGAACGTGGACATCCGGGTCAAAGCCGACGACGAGCTCGGCATACTTGCCAGACGTTTCCGTTCGATGATGCATACCATCAATGAACTGATTCTCCGGGAATATAAGCTGGAAGTCGCGAATAAAACGAATGAGCTCAAAGCGCTGCAGGCCCAGATTAATCCGCATTTCATCAACAATGCTCTGCAGTCGATCGCCGCCCGTTCCCTCCAGAAGGGGGACCGCGAGGTATATTCCCTGATTTCCTCGCTCGGCAAAATGATGCGGTACAGCATGAAAACGGAAGAAACGATCGTTCCGTTAAAAAGCGAATGGGATTACGCGAAGTCCTATATCAAGCTTCAAAAGCAGCGCTTCCGGGACCAGTTTGAAGCGGAAATGGAACTCGAACCCGGACTCGAAACGATTCTCGTGCCCAAAATGGTTATTCAGCCCCTCGTGGAAAACTATTTCAAGCACGGATTCGACGGCAGCCGGAGCGATAATATCGTCCGCATCGTCTGCCGTTCCTCCTCCGCCCGCAGCCTCCTTGAAATCGAGGTTTCCGATAACGGGCTCGGCATCGGAGAGAACGAGCTTACCGCTCTGCGGGCGGACCTGGAAGCCTGCATGGCGGAAATGGGCGAGCCGGGAAACCATATCGGCCTGGCCAACGTGCTTTCCCGCCTCAAGCTTTATTACAGGGAGCAGACCACCATGGAAATCGGCCGGGGAGAAGACGGCGGATTCCGCGTCTTGCTGGCGATACCGATTATGCAGGAAGAAGGTGAACCCGAATGAAGGCGCTGATCATCGATGACGAAGCTCATGTCCGCGAGACGATCCGGCTGCTTGTGGACTGGAAGCAGTACGACATTACCGAAGTGCTGGAGGCTTCATCCGGCGAGGAAGGCATCCGGCTGATGCATGACGAGAAGCCCCAGCTTGTCTTTACCGACATCATGATGCCGGGCCTGACGGGGCTTGACGTGCTCAGCCGGATCGCCGAAAGCGGCATTCCGGCCAAAGCGATCGTCATCAGCGGCTATGACGATTTCACTTATGTGCGCAGCGCCCTCCAGTTCGGAAGCTTCGACTATCTGCTGAAGCCGATCGACGAAGAGGAGCTGGAGGAAGCGGTCGGACGCGCTGTCGCGGCTTGGCGCAGCGAAGAGAACGAACGCGCCCGGCGGCTCCAGTCGGAGACCAAGGCGAACCTGTACAAACCGATGCTGGCCGACAAGAGCTTCGTTCAACTGCTGCTCGATCCCGAGCAGTATCCCCTTCACGTGGAAACACTGGAGCGTGAATTTGGCATCGGCCGGGACCAGAAGCAGGTGCTTGCCGCCGTCGTCTCCCTCCAGCCGCTGGATGCGCGGCTGCAGGCGAAGTTCGAGAACGCGATGGATCTGCTTTTGTTTGCGGTTACGAACATCTGCAGCGAATTTATGAGCAAAAGCAATCTCGGCCTCGCGTTCCGCCACTGGCACCGTCATGCGGCCGTTCTGCTCTTCTTCGACCGCTTCCATCAGGCGGGTCCGATCCTGGAAGAGATCAACGCGGGCCTGTACGCCGCCCTGCGCGGGCACTTCCACCTCGGCTACGGAACGGTCCAGCCGTTTCCCTCGGGGATTCAGCGCACGTTCCACGAAGCGGAGACGGCCCTTCAGCTGCGCAATCTCCGGGAGCAGGATATCTTCCTGCATCCCTATCACGTGCGCAGACAGGCCCTCGGCACTTTGCAGGCGCCGCTGGCCGCCTTCGAAGACGAGCTGACGCTGGCGGTCCGGATGAACGACCTGGCGGGTATCCGCCGCGCACTGGAGCAGTGGGAGCTGCAAATCCGCAAGCTCCCGTATATCCACACCCGCCAGCTGGAAATGTGGTGGCAGGAGTTTACCCTGCTGCACAGCCGATTGCTGCTGGAGAACGAGGTGGACGAGGACGGCGAGGAACAGTTGGGAACGGCGGACGATTTATCGTTCTGCCTGCCGCTCGACGAGAACGGAAAGCCCGATCCCACCGTCTGGACGAAGCGGATGGAGTCGATTCTGACCGGCATCGCCCGGTTCCTGCTGCGGGGCGACCGGAATCCGGTTATCCGCAGCATCGAGAAATACGTGCGGCTTCATTACCGCGAACAGATTCTGCTCGACGATTTGTCCGAAAGATTCCATCTCAGCCCAAGTCATATCTCCCGTTCGTTCAAGACCGAATTCGGAGAAAATTTATCGGATTACGTGACGCGTCTGCGCATTAACAAAGCCAAGCTGCTGCTGGCCGATCCCGAGCTAAAGATCAATACCGTCGCGGAAGCGGTCGGCTATCAGGACGAGAAATATTTCAGCCGCGCTTTCAAAAAAAGCGAAGGCATCTCCCCGAATCTGTTCCGCAAGCGGAACGCGTGCCCCGCGGCGGAATGAGAGGGCGACTCGGCCACTCCGTACAAGTGCCTTCATCCGGGTTCCATGCCGCATACTTGCAATAGAATCCATATTTTAATCCACAAAGAAGCGGCGGCCCATAAGCGGGCCGCCGCTGTTCTTTGGTTTTTATTTTCCGAGAATGACCAGATCCGGAGCCGCGTCGGAAGCCTCGATTTCGTCCGCCGCCAGCCTGCCCGGAATTTGGCTTTCTCCGCTTTTAAAAGAACGGATTCCTTCCGCCGCGCTGAGCGTGACTTCTTTCGCCTTGCCGACGAGCTCGGAAGTTTTCTCCCCTACGTTACGTGCGATTGCCTGCGTTTTCTCCGAGACATTGGCCGCCTGCACGGCAATATCCGAACGCAGTTCCTTGCCGGATTTAGGTGCCAAAAGCAGCGCCGTTACCGCGCCTGCCACACTTCCCAACAACGCTCCGAACACCAGATCTTTCGTTCTTGTCGAGTTAGCCATTGTACCATCTCTCCTTTAAAATTGGTGTGGTCTTTCCGGACCGCGCAAAACGTTATCCGGCAGTCCGGCCTTCAAGTGCATCCGTTCTCTGCCGATCGGCAGTCTAGTCCTTGCGTCAGCGGGGCACTGCGTCAGCGGTCTGACACTTTGGTCTGCGGCTTACGGCATGCCTGCCTTCGGCTTTTGGCTTCAGTCAAACCGCGTGGTTGGAGCTTCGGGCGACTGGTCCGTATCCGCGCATCTACGCTACTACAGACCTCCCGGGGAAACGCCTTTTCCCCGAGGGTCCGGGGACGGAGCGCCTGAACCCGCTGAAGGTGCGGAAGATTCCGCGGCGGCTTCGCTTCTGCTTTTCTGCCACCGGCGCCACAGTTCGATTCCCGCAGCCGTCCAGTCGGCGGCTTCCGCAATCCGGTTCTGCCGGGTATGTACAGCGTGCTGTACCTTCAGAACCGACTGCGCCAGGGCGGACGCCGCGCTGCCGACTGCTTCCGCGCCTTCATGCAGAGCGTTGCCGAATTTCCCGGCTCCGTCTAGTACTCCCCCGGCGGTGCGAAGGTGCGACCGTGTCTCCGCGGCGAGCTCCCTCGTCTCTTCCAGAAGCTCCGCCGTCCGGTCCGCCGTCTCTTCCAGCTTCAGCACGGACCGGTCCAGCGCTTCCTCCAGCCGGATCAGCGACTGCCTGAACGCCTGAAGCGCCAGCACCGCCTGCCAGACCAGGATCGCAAATGCGATTGCCGCACCGACGGCGGACAATTCGATCCACGTCATCCTTTCGCCACCTCCGCTGATAGTGTGCCCCGCTGCGGCTGTCTGTCTTCTAGACGAATGCCCAGGGGATACTACAGTATAAGCGTATCTCCCGTTTTTGACACAGCTTCCGGAAGAAAAATGGGGAAAAACGTAAAAACACCCGTCCATCCCGCACAAAAACGAGAGGAACGGGTGCATCAGCCGAACGTCAGACGGCGCTCGATGATTGGATTTTAGGACGGTAACCCGGAAAAAGCTCTTTGAGCCGGGCCGTAACCAGACGGAAAGCCTCGTCCGTATCCGCAGCCTGCAGCGTTACGGTTTCCTGCTCATAGTTTTGAGCGGCATGCGCATAGCGGGGGTCGTAATAATGCTCCAGCATCAGAGCGACCGCCTCGCCGAACCGGTCTTCTTTTAAATACTGCTCAATGGCGGCCGCAATGGGCGAATGGATCCGCTTTTTAATGAGCTGATACGCATCGATACATTCTTCTTTATGCAAAGCCGGCTGATAGTCCGCCACAATATTGGCCACACGGCGCTCCATCGGAATCTCCAGGAAAAGAGGGATTCCCGCTTCCTTGGCATTGAACAGGAAATCGGGCATTACCACCTTCCCGACGCGTTTGCTCTCCGCTTCCACGAGAACGAACGGCTGTTCATTGACCTCCATCAGTTCATGAACCAGTCTCGACTCGAACGTCTTCTGATTGCTGGGACGAAGTCCGATCTGGCCGAAAATAGAGCCCCGGTGCTGCGCCATCGTCTCCAGATCCAGTACCGGATATCCCGCTACTTTCAGCTTCTGAAGCAGCTCGGTTTTGCCCGAACCCGTCGGACCGCCGATCACGACACAAGCCGGTTTGAACTCGAACGTTTCCAGCTTCTCATGGGTCCATTTGCGGTAAGAACGGATGCCGCCCGACAGCCTGTACATCTGAATTCCCATCAGGGATGTCACCGTCGCGGCCGTTTTGCTCCGCATTCCCCCGCGCCAGCAGAAGACGGCCTTCTGCCCGGGAATTTCCTCGAACTGCTTAATAAACGACGGCAGCTTGGCCGAAAAAATCTCCAGGCCCTTCTCTTTCGCTGCCTGAACGCTCACCTGTTTATAAATGGTGCCGACTTCCTTGCGTTCCTCGTTGTCGAACACCGGGATATTGCTGCTCCCTGGGATGGTGAATTCCTCGAATTCGCCCTCCGAGCGCACATCGATCAGCTGGATGCCCCGCTGCTCCTGCAGCTCAAGCAGTTGTTCAACCGTTATATCACGAAACATTGCTGCAAACACTCCTTTATTATGCCGGAAAACAGGCTGTTAACGGACGGTCTTCGCGACGGCAATCCGTCCCGGATGGTCGGCCGTCGTTTCGCCGATCATCGCCGCTTCGACGCCTGCGGCCAGCAGCCGGGCGAGCAGCTCGTCCGCATCCCCGGCTGCCGCCGAAATAAGCAACCCGCCGGATGTCACCGCGTCGCACAGCATCCACTGGCCGATTTGATCGATAGACGGATCGAAATCGACCGTATCCTGTACGTGCGCGAAATTGTTCTTCGTGCCGCCCGGTACGAAGCCGGCTTCGGCCAGCTCGCGCACGCGTGGAAGAAACGGCACGTCATTGGCGCCGATCCGCACGCCCACACCGCTGCCTTTGGCAACCTCGGACGCGTGTCCGAGGAGCCCGAAGCCGGTGACGTCCGTGCACGCGTGCACCTCGAAGCCGTCCATGACTTCGGCGGCCGTTTTGTTCAGCGTCGCCATCACCGACGTGACGCGCCGCACTTCTTCCTCGTTGAGCTGATCTTTTTTGATGGACGTCGTCAAAATGCCCACGCCGATCGGCTTCGTAAGAATGAGCTTGTCCCCAGGCTTCGCCCCCGCATTGGTCCGCACCCGGTCCGGATGAATCAGTCCCGTTACGGCAAGGCCGAATTTCGGCTCGTTATCGTCGATGGAATGGCCTCCCACAAGCGTTGCGCCGGCTTCCTGGACTTTATCGGCCGCCCCTCTCAAGATATCGGTAAGCACCTGCTTGTCGAGCGTTTTGATCGGAAAAGCCACGATATTCAGCACGGTCAGCGGCTTGCCGCCCATGGCGTAAATATCGCTGATCGCGTTCGCTGCCGCTACCTGTCCGAACGAATAAGGATCATCTACAATCGGAGTAAAAAAATCGACGGTCTGCACGAGAGCCAGATCATCGCTAAGTTTATATACGCCCGCATCGTCGCTCGTATCCAGACCGACTAGCAGATTCGGATTCGGCAGCGGAGCCGGCATCCCCCTCAGAACCTGGGACAGATCGGCCGGACCGATTTTACAGCCGCAGCCTCCTTTGCTGGAGAGGGAAGTTAATTTGACGGGTTGAGATTCTTTCATGGGGTTCACCCTTTTCACACAGAATGGTTGACGCGCTTCTTCTATTGTATACCAAGCTTGCGGTTTCTTAAAATAATCATGTCCTTTTGGGTAGGTCTTGCTGACCGTAATTGTTGATAACACTTGTTGACCATCCTTGTTTAATCTTCTTGATTCTACAAGCAGAGGAGATGGGAAAGGTTGCACTTCCATCGTCGGTCTATCGGTCAAAGCGGAACAGGTGGCCGTTGACGTACGTACCTGTTCGTTCTGGTTGTTTGCTTTTAGCGTTTGCTCTTATCGTTTGCTTTTGCCGTTTGCTTTTGCCGTTTGCTTTTGCCGTTTGCTTTTGCCTTCTTCTGCCTATCATTCTCCACTGGTGCTCATGACGGCATGCCTTTTCATATGATAACATGAAGCTATACGGGAGACTCTCCCGCTCAAACAACCGAAAGCGAAGTGAACGACTGTGGAACGTGAACAGGGACTCCAGGAGCTGGAGCGCACCCGTCTTATCGCCATCCTCCGGGGCGTCAAACCGGGACAAATTATCCGTACGGCCGAAGCGATGCTCGAAGGCGGTGTTACCGTCCTCGAAGTCACGCTTAATACGCCGGGAGCACTGGATATGATCCGGGAAACTGAGAAGCAGGCTCGGCGGCCGCATGTTTATCGGGGCGGGCACTGTGCTGGATTTGGAGGACGCCAGGCAGGCCGTCGAAGCCGGTGCTTCTTTCCTCGTCACCCCGAACACCGACGAGGCCGTAATCGCCTATTCTGTATCGCAGGGCATCCCGATTTTCCCCGGCGCAATGACGCCGACTGAGATCGTCCGGGCCTGGAAAGCAGGCGCACAGGCCGTCAAAGTATTCCCAAGCACCGGACTGGGCCTCACCTACATACGCGAGTTGATGGGACCGCTTGACCGGGTGCCCATGGTCGCCGTCGGCGGCGTCACGGCCGGCAATATCGGCGAATATTTGCAGGCGGGCTGCTATGCGGCCGGCGTGGGCAGTTCCTTGTGCAAGCTCGCCGATATCGATGCGGGCCGCTTCGATGTGATCACGGCGAACGCACGACGGTTTACAGGAGCTGTAGCCGAGTGGAGGGAAGCCGCATGGACTTCCTGACGTTCCTCGGCACGGGCGACTCGATGGGCGTCCCCCGCGCCTACTGCGGCTGCGGCGTCTGCACGGAAGCCCGGACGACCGGGGTCAATCGCAGGCTGCGCTCGTCCGCACTGCTGGACAGCGGCACGGCCGAGGGCAGGCTGCTCCTCGACTGCGGGCCGAACTGGGGCCTGCAAATGGAGCGGGCAGGTCTTAGAGACCTGCGCCATGTGCTAATCACCCATGCGCATTATGACCATATCGGCGGCCTGCCGGAGTACGCCGATCTCTGCCGCTGGCTGGGCATCCGGGGCAAGGTATATGCCGCCGCGGAAGTCGTCGACCGGATCCGCGCCATCTTTCCCTGGATCGACCGCAACCTCGATTATATCGCGGTTGATAATGGTTTCTCCTTCGGCGGCTGGGAAATCCGCCTATGGAAGGTAACGCATGGGGCAAACGGGTTTTCCTTTGCCCTGCGGTTCGACCGCAAGGAGAGCTTCAGCTTCGTGTACTGCCCCGATTCCATCGGCTTGAACGAACAGGAGATAGCTCCTATGCGAGGTGTTGATCTCCTTGTGCTCGGGACGAGCTTCTACAAGGAAGAAGGGGCCGGCCGCTCCGTCTATGATGTGACGGAGGCGCTTGAGCTGCTGCGGGATGTGAAGCCTTCCCGCACTGTTTTCACGCATCTGTCGCATGGAATCGACCTGCTGGAGGACTATGCGCTCCCTGCAGGCGTCAAGTTCGCTCAAGCCGGGCTGAGTCTTGCTCTGTCCCACGATTCCGAATGACAGCAGGCTTCTGCGGCTCCTCTATACCGGTAAAAAAAGAAGCCCGCCCGGATGTCCGCAAGGACAGGGCTGGCTTCTTCTTTTCATTTTAAAGCGGCCGATTCCGCAAAGCGGAAGCTACATGCTCTCCGCCCGGCGGATCTGATACACGCACTTGGTTCCGCCCTTGGCCAAACATTCGGTGCGTTCGACCGGCGTTCCGAGCAGTTCCTGGAACAAGGCAAGCTCACATTGACAGGCCTGCTGGTATTGGTCCGCAACCTGGGAGATGGGGCAATTATGCTCATTTAGAATATAACCCCCGTTCTCACCCTGCTCCAGACTTACCATATAGCCGTTGTCGTTCTGAATCCGGGCCAATTCGGCGACCTTCTCCGGGAAAGACTTGCCTTCCATCCGGGAGCCGTAACGCTCCGAAAGCTTGTCTTTGCGCCTTTGAAACAGCCGCGTCAGCTTCCCTTCGCCTTCCTCCGCGACCAGCTCCTCCAGAAGATCCAGAGTCAGCGCGTTGTATTTCTTGGGAAATAAATCATCCGCTTCTTTCGTGAGCGAATACATATGCAAAGGCCTGCCCATTGCCTGGCGTGCCAGCTTTGATTCGATATAACCATCTCGATCCAGCGTGTTTAAATGGCGTCTGACGGCCATCTCCGTAATCCCAAGCTCCTTGGCAAGTTCCCCTACACTGAGAGGGCCCCGGGTCCTGAGCAGAGATAACACGATTTTGCGGGTCGACAGCTCTGCGTCGCGATACATGAGAATCACCTGCCTGATGCCTAGATAGTCTCATTGTATCGTAACCTTTGGCATAAGTAAATTATGAAACACAAAAGTATAAAAACACCGGGACACGTCTCTCCCCGGTTGTCAGATCATTTCTTTCTCGATAAAAGCTTCTACCGAACGGGTGAAGTCCGGGAGAATGACAGGCAGCTCTTTCAGCAGAGGATGAACCCCTTCTCTGGAAAACGTATCGTACTCCTGAACGAGAGGTCTGCGAAGCTTCACCAGCGACAGCAAAGCCGCTGTCGTTTCTTCCGAAAACACTTTTTCCGTGCCCAAAATGTCGATAATGTCCTCATAGCTGCTTGCGTCCCGCATCAGAAAGCCGTCAATGAGCAGGCTGCCCACATCCGTGACCGTTTCGATCGCCAGATGAAGAACGCGCTCCTGGGCCAGATACGTGATCAGGCGCTTGTCGCCGTTTGAGAATGACTGCTCCAGCTCGGTGCAGCCTGTGAGCAGTTCGGGTACGAAAGCGAGTTTTTGCTTGATTTGATCCACATTAACATAATACATGGCGGTTATTTCCGCCTCCTTTTCTTGCTCCATTTCGACCAGGCCAGCATAACGACGAACATAACCACAACGATTATGACCAGAAGTACGCTCTGCATCAGATATTCCATGCTGAGCTTGGACTCTCCGCTATTTCCGGCGGCCGCTGCAATATACATTAGATCCATCTGTGTTCCAGTACCTTTCTTGTCGGCTTGAGCCGCTTTGTTCACTCCACTAAGTGTAGCCAACCCCCTGCGCCCCCGTCAAGCGGAGCCGCAGGCTTCCGGGCGGGCGGCTTCGAAGCGCCTTGCTCCGGGGATTACTTAAAGCGGGCGAGGATGGCCCATCGGCGCTGTTTCCGCCTGCTGTATTTGGGCAGAGATTTGTATACCTCGACGGATTCCCGGAAAGCTTCCTTCGCTTTGTCGGTCCGTCCGAGTTTGCCGTAAAGCAGTCCGAGCCGGTAGTAGGCCTCCACCGAAGAAGACTGCTCGTCTCTGAAACGCTCCAGCATTTCCACAGCCTGACGGGGTTCGGTTTCCGCGAGCGCTTCGCCCATTTGCAGGTAAGGATCGCCGTATTTGACGCGGGGGTTGAGCTCCAGCGCTTTATTCATGTAAGTCAAGCCCTCCTGCAGCTGGTCCATTTTCAGCAGACACAGGCCGATTTCATAGGAAACGTCCGCCGATTCGGACATGACCGGCTCCACTTCGCGCAAATAGACGAGCGCCTCGCGATATTTCCTCTTGTCGATCAGCAGACGCGCCAGTTCAAGCTTCGAGGAAGCGTGATGGGGATTCGCGCGGAGCTCCTGCCTCAGCTGCGAGATACGCCGGTTTCTTTTCAAGGGCCGCAGCAGACTCGGGGAAAGACCGATAAAACGGCGGTCGATGACATACAAAAGAACGAGCAGAATGATCAATGCAAGCAGAGGACTCCGGGTTATGTAGAGCAAGAGCGAGAACAGAAAAAATTTCCCAAGCAAACCTATCTCTCCTTCCGGCCTTTTCTTTCGCACTTTATCGTACCATATTTTTCAAAAAACCTCATGAAATTGTTTGTGTGACATTGTTGTGACAGCCATATGCGGGGCCGGGACATTTTTCCTGGAGGAGGTGTGTGCAGGGGGCCTCTTTTTAGTATAATTAGACTCAGCATTCTCACGCAGAAAGGATTTCGGTCTGACTATGAATGAACAACAAGCGCGTAAATGGAGTGTTATGCGGCGCAAGGGTCCGGGCATGTACGTTATGCTCAACTTCGCACTCCCGGTAGGACTCCTGCTGACGGCTCTGGTTTCGCTTCTGGAATACTCGCTGGCGGGCGAGCTGATCGGGATCTGGCTGCCGATCCGGCTGATCGTGTTCTGTTTTCTCGGTTTCTTTATCGGAATGTTCCGCTGGCAGACGGTGGACAAGAAGTATCAGCAGGTTGCGCCCAAGTACGGATTGCCCGTTCAATTGGAAAAAAACTCGAAGTAAACCTCAGCTGGGGGTACTTGTACCGCGCGGTGCTGGAACAAAAAAGATCGCTTCTTCGTCATCCGGACGGAAAAGCGATCTTTTTTACAAGCCGGAATTTGGGAAAGGCCGGGCGGAATCGCCCCTCACATTTAAGAGAAGCCTTCCTCAAGCTCGCGCTTGACGTCCCCGTGTTCCAGCAGACTTGCTTCAAGCTGGTCTTTTTGCAGCCCGTACAGATTGGTTGAGCTGTAAAACAGCTCGGCGGTAATGTCCTCATACGCGTCATGCAGATTGTTGTTGTACCAGTCCAGAGCCAAATCGGCGTCGTTGCGGTAAACCGGGCCCAGCTTGAAGGACGCTTCTCCGGTATTGTCCGGGGCCGATGCCCCATAGGGCTTTTCAAACTTGGCCAGCAGCGGCTTGTCAAAGCCCTCTACCGCAAATTCGACATCGGCTACTTGAGTGTCTTTGTGGTTTGTAATCCGGGTTACTCTGGCGTGCTTAATGTTGGTCATCGCTCTCTCTCTCCTGTCTTTGGCATCCTATCCTTTAGAAGGTAGTATGCCCGGAGGAGCCTATTTTATCGGCCTCGAACGTTGCCGGACCGGATCAGCCGGACGGCCGCGAAAACGGCCATAACCAGCAGCACGCCCGCGCTGTCCATTCCCACGTCAATGGCGTGTCCCGTACGCCCCGGTACGAAGCTCTGATGCCACTCGTCGGATGCCGCATACAGCACGGACAGCAAACCGCCGGTCAGCCATGCGGTCCGGAATGGCCTTTTCATCGCCAGCAGCGTGCGGATCCAGAGAAAAGCGAGCAGAGCGAATTCCGATACGTGTCCCGCTTTACGGATGATGAATTCGGCGAAATCATACGGCTTTTTGTACGTGACCAGCCCGCCGTCGTAAGTAAATTCCACCTGCGGAATCCACTGCCGGAGCACATCTTCCTGAACCAGATCACGAAAAAAAGGCCGCATATCCTGTTCCTGGTACGTCTCGGCGGATTTTGCGAAAATAAAAGTCATCCAGACCAGCGTCGCGGCCAGCCACCAGCCATACGTGCGTAAACGCGGCTTCATGTCTTTGTGCCAGCCTCCTTACACGAGCTGCCTGATAATCTCCCAACTGCCGAGCAGCGGACTATCAGGTGTCCCCGTATTCTTCTTCGTAAGTTTTTTTGCGTTTTTTGGCCCCTTCGCCCGATGCTTTTCTTCCGATACTCACCAGTGCGAAAAAGTCGATGATGATGACATTTAAATAGCCCAGCAGGAAAAACGCGTTATGAAACAGCACACTGTAGGCGTCATCCGTAATACGGGCCCACCAAAGGCAGACCAAAACCGTCATCACCGTATTGAAAAGGGTCGAAATTCCGAAGGAAAGCCATAGTTTACGGGTGCGCCGCATCAGGACGATGCCCATGATCAGCGTGATTCCGAATATCAGGATCGTAAACACCCAGTAGAGCGTATTATTCGACAATAGGACCACTCCTGCCAAAAATTACGTTCCGGCGGAACGCATACTGACCTAAGGGTAGCATGAAAACGCGGAGGTTTACAACAAAGACGGATCGGCGAATACGTCAAAAAAAGTACTTTTTCGGCGGTCTGAAACTTTCATGCGGCTTGTCTTGCTTTGAGCCCGGGATCTATGTATAATACAAATCACGGGTATAATACGGGGCCTTAGCTCAGCTGGGAGAGCGCATCGCTGGCAGCGATGAGGTCAGGGGTTCGATCCCCCTAGGCTCCATATAAAACAAAAAGCATTCTTCGGAGTGCTTTTTGTTTTTGGAGCCAGCGGGGCCGAACCCCGAGGTTCAGTCCGCGCGCACAAAGTGAGTGAATAAGCTTCGAAGCCATACGTCCAACGAAGGAGCACGGCGTTTGAATCTACCACTAGGATGCTGCGCCGAGTTAGCTTCGTCAGCCGTTTCAATCAGAGATTCGAACATCCCCCTAGGCTCCATATAAACAAAAAAAGCACTCTTCGGAGTGCTTTTTTGTCTATATGGAGCCAGCGGGGCCGAACCCCGGGGGTTCAGTCCGCACGCACGGGTTTGGAGAGAGGTATTCACAACAATAATTCCACGGCTGTGCGCTCTTTATCCGCTATCTCAAGTAAAAGCTTCGACGCTCGCAATAGCTCTTGATAGTCACCTGTTCTGCCCGCACGGTCGATCGACGCAGAAACACTGACCCACATCGGAGCTATTTCCGAAAACAAACTATGGGCTTGTTCGATTTTCCGCTCTTCCAACAGATCGGCGCATTCTCTCAAAAAATCCCGATACAAATTCCGAAACAAAGCACCGCCGGTGCCCGCCCGCTCCATCAGCAACGCGGTCAGACATAGATCATGTTCGATATTGTTGCTGCGGGAAGGCCATTTCGAGATTTCATCGCTCATTTTTATGATGCCTTTATTGCCAATATTGCGAATGGGTGGGTTTAGATAGTCATACGCATTCTTGGACAAGGATTCGCGTATAGCGGGAACGAGCGGAGGTAATTCGCCGACTGGTTCGAGTGTAAAAGAACGATTTCGGGAACTCATGGGCCCCTTTGCGTTTCTGGCCGCGGCCAAACTGGTCAAGCTCGTTTTCACCTGTCCGCCCTGTTGTCTAGTGTCCGCCATGTAGGCGTGTTCTTCACTGAAGCCGTGTAAGACCGCATAGTGACCGGCAAAATGCACTTTGTTCGTGAAATAATCTAAGTAATAGGAGTCTAATTTCAGCCCAACCGGAATTCCGCGTTCGATGCAACCCCGTACGTTCTTCCAAGCCTTGTCGACGGACGACGTTTCTTGAATTTTGACGGTCAAATCAAGCCGGTTGGCGAGGTTGTCAATCAATGCGTCAGGTTTTACCCTTCCTCCGATAAACGGAAATTCCATTCCCTTCGAGTCCCAATAGATGAATCCAAGCCCTTGCCCGAGTCCGAAAAGCATCGGTTCAGTTAGTTGGACCCCAGCATGCTGCAGTAAATTGCCGATGGCGGTCGTCTCGCAATGTTCGCCCTGATAAGGAACAAAACCTTCAATGATTTTTGTCATGTAACCCTCTCTCTTCCGACAATTCATTTATTAGACGGACAACAAACGCCTGCTCGTTCTCGATTAAACTTATCGGATGCAAGAACAGTGCCCTTACGTTCAGCGGCATAGTGACACCGCCTTGTGATTCGTACTTTTGGTTAATGTTCATCGAAATTTGTGCAAGGAAATCCAGCCGTTTCCGTAAAGCAATGATAGCCTCGTCTTTCCCTATATGAGGCAAAGCAGCCAAACCGAGATCGAAGCGGTTGTCGCGTTCCCTTGTTGAAGATAGGCTGTCAAGGATTTCATTTCTCAACTTGGCCATACCAGCATCGGTGAGGGAAAACCGGGTCGGCATGGGTCCCTTGCCGGATTTCCCGTCGGATTCATCGGGTACGATCCAACCTTTATCGTTCAATTTCTTCAGTCCTGTATAGATCGAAGTCGTACCGATATTAGCCCATTCTCTATAGCCCCGCTGATCGACTAGCTTCTTGATATCGTACCCGGAAGCTTGACGACATTCCGCGAACATTTGCAGGAGCATGAATTCGACATTCGAAATTGTGTGCATGGAGGCCCCCCTATATTTTTTATTACATGCATGTAATATAACATCTATGTAATATAAGATCAATAACAGAGACTGCCGGATAAAAAATACAAGCGCGTATTGCGCTACCATGGCTCCATATAACAAAAAAAGCACTCTACGGAGTGCTTTTTTTTGTCTTACATAATAGTTGTACATAAGACTTTTTGAAACGCCGGCTCTTTTGGCCTAGAGTTCATTCCCTCTATTGTACCGATTTCAACGATTCCACTTCAGCTTCAGATAAACCGCTGGCTTTGGCGATGACTGAAACCTGCAAACCCAGATCAAGCATATTTTTAGCGATTTCGACGGCTTTCTTATGTTCGCCTTTAGCCATGCCCTTAGCCATGCCCTTTTCCGTCGCCCATTCGATCATGGATGCTTCATCGTGCAAATACTTTTGCCGTTCTTCATATAATCGGCGGGCTTCCCGGTCCTGGCTAAGAAACTCCAGCGTATCCATGGCTTTTTTCAAAGTCGGTTCATTCATCTGCAGCACCTCCCAATTGGATTTATCCACACCTTTCAAGAACAGCAGCCAATTGATCAGACCGCCTTCAACCGGAGCCGACTTATCGTCCAGCTTGGAAAGCTCCATAAAATGGACTTCGATATCGTCACACAACTCCAGCCCCGTGTGATCTTCCCTCAAGTGAAAAACATTATGATACCGGTCATTGGAAATAAACGAGTAGTTTAAAATATTTATCGTGACGCACTTCTTCAATTCCTTGTAGGTTTGACCTTCCTGCAGCTGTCCGGAGTAACGCTTGCTCCAGTAATAGAGCGTCCTTTTTTCGATATCATATTTGTTAAAAAGCTGCATCTCGATGTTAATCAGTTGACCTTCGGCCGTTTTCGCCCAAATGTCAAAGATGGATTGCTTATCGAGCGGAGCATCCTTTTCCGTATAAGGATTAAGCAGAACGACCTCGGTCAACGGCGGCTCGCCGGACTCCGCAAAAGTGCGGTTCAAAAAGGTCAGCAGGACATCTTTATTTTCTTCACTGCCAAAAATCCGTTTAAAAACAAAATCGTTCCGGGGATCCAGTAAATCCGGCATACGGTTATCCAACTCCGTTTCTTTTTATTATACCATGCTTGGCTTGCTTTTTTGCATGATTCCGGCATTTTTCCCACTATTAGCGTTCTATCGTCAAAATAAAAAAGCACTCTGTCGCGAGTGCCTTTTTAGCTGGGAACGTTTTGTCGTATAGTTTCACTTGTCGCCCGGTCCGCTCCTCTTACCCGACATTTCCCGCCGTTTCCCCGACCCTCAACAACCCTTCCGCGTAATCCGGATTTTCCAAAAGAGGGCGGCCGATCGCGATAACGTCCGCTAAACCGTCCTCAAGGATGCGATCGGCCAGGCTCCGTGTATAAATTTTCCCGACGGCAATGACCGGTATCTTGAAATGCTGCTTAATCGCGGCCGCATGAGGCAGCTGATACGCGGTGTAGACGTCACTCGGCTGCACAGGAAGAAGCCCGCCCGAAGACACGTGGATCGCGTCCAGCCCGGACTCCAGCGGCTTTAACATACGGGCCCATTCTTCCGGGATCAGTCCTCCTTCACTGTAGTCGGTGGCCGAAATCCGGACGATGACCGGATAGTCTCTGCCGACCTCTTCCCGGACCGCACTGAGAACTTCCCGCAAAAACCTCGCTCTGTTCTCGGGACTTCCTCCATAGGCATCGGTCCGCTTATTGGACAAAGGCGATAAGAACTGGTGAATCAGAAAACCGTGCGCGGCATGAAGCTCAATTCCGTCAAAACCCGCTTCTTTGCTGCGTTTTGCCGCGATACGATACTCTTCGATGATGCTTCGGATGCCTTCCGCCGTTAGCTCTTGGGGCGTGCCGTATTGATCGTCGAATGCAATCGCACTCGGCGCGACCAACGTCGTCGTAACATCCGGCGACGATTTCCTGCCCCCGTGCGACAGCTGTATAAAGACGGGGGTTTGGCGGGCATGAACAGCCTCCGTCACTTTGCACAGCGGCCCCACGTGCCGTTCCGTATAGATGCCGATGTCGTTTGCCCACAGTCTTCCGTTCGGAGACACGGCCGTGGATTCCAAAATGACGAGGCCCACATGCTTCGCTCTCCGACCGTAATGCTCTATGTGATGTCCGGTCGCAAACGCTTCGGGAGTTCCTTTATACTGCTGCAGCGGCGCCATGATCAGCCGGTTTTGTAAAGTGATTCCGCCGATAGTTACCGGATCATTTAATCTCATTGTCATCTCTCATTCTCCTTCGCGATTGATTAATGACATTTTATAATGGTTTTCCCATTCTTCACATAGTATCATTAAGCGATATAAGCCCGTATAACTAAATTATGAAGTTTTATGATCTCTTAAACCTTTAATACTGAGGTGAACGATTTATGGATGTGATTGACTCGAAAATTTTATCTTTGATGCACGAGAACGCACGGATTCCGATCTCCGAGATGAGCCGGATAATCGCCATGTCGCAGCCGGCCGTAACCGAAAGACTGCGCAAATTAGAAGAACAAGGAGTTATTACGGGCTACCGCGCCAAGCTTTCGCCTCCGAAGCTCGGCAAGCAGACAACGGCATTCGTTTTGTTCAAAACGACCGACTGCAAAGGCTTCGCCGCTTTCAGCGAAAAATCCCCGGAGATTGTCGATCTCTACCGGATCAGCGGGGAGTACAACTTTTTAATGAAAGTGTTAAGCGAAACGACGGAATCGTTGACCGGCTTTCTCGATGAATGCAGCGCCTACGGATTTTCAACGACCTTAATCGTGCTTTCGACCGCTTTTGAGGATAAAAGCCTCATAGGAAGCGGCCTGTAAGTTAGCCTAATCGTAAAAATGCCCGGCTCATACAGTCCCGGAATGGTTCGAGCAGTTAACTGCATCCCATCGTTCAAGCCGGATCATCCAGTACGCCGCTCTTTGGCGTTTTGTTTAAGTGTAACGGTCCCAATCCCGGTTTTTCGGCACTTGGTAAATTCTTTTTATAGATGATTTCGGCATTGCAACGATGCCCGTGTGACTTTATAATGGTCGGGTAAGAGGAGGTCGGTACAAATGGCAAATCACTTTGCCGGTACAAGATACGGCTCATGCGAAGCCTGATTATGGGGCGATACTTTGCATGGGCGGACAGTTCACGATAACATTGTCGCCCGAAACAGCTTATATCGTTTCTAATAATGGGCTTTGCACTTATTTTTTAGCTTGAACAAAAAATAAGGGGCTGAAAGCATGATTCAACCATTCATTAGAAACCATCAATATAATGTCATTAAAAAGCAGAGTCTTCTGCTGCAGAAAACCCACGAAACCGTTTCCGATCCGAAAGTCGTGGCATCGGTAAAAGCCAGCGCTCCGTTCAAACTGCTTGAAGCATTTCCGGACGCAGACGGCATTCAAAAACAACTTCTTGAAAAGATCTCGGGACTGCGCACCGCAGAAGATTTCAAGCATTATCCCGAATCGCTGGAATCCTACTTGGCACCGTTTCCGGCATTGACGGCAAAGCAGATCGCCAAGCTTTTTCCGAAAAACAAGAAACTGAAGATACCCGACTTGTCCCAAATCGACTACCGCTATGTCACCTACTTGGGCTGGACCGATATCGCGACGAATAAGTTGTTTCTTATCTATCCGTTGAACGGGAAACTGGTCGGAATCGAAGGAAGATATACACCGGCGAACAAAGGCGTATGCTTTCTGTGCAACAAGCACGAGGAAGTCGCGTTGTTTACCGCGGTAACGAAATCAAGGCCCGCGAAGGCCTCTTCCGATTACTACAAGGCAATCGGGAACTACCTGTGTGTGGACAGTACCGTCTGCAACGAGAACATCACGAACGTCACCGCCCTCGACAAATTTGTCCGGGAAGTGGTTGGCGAGTCGTAAACAAGTGCCCGTAAGCATGGAAAAAGGCGCAGCGGATCAGACATTCCGCAGCGTAATAGGTAAGCGCAAAGCTAAGAGCCTGCCGGTAACGGCAGGCTTTGTTGATTTCCCGGGAAACGCCGCCGCACTGGCAGGGCAGGGCGGGATCACGCCTGTAACCTAGCCGCGCTCCAGATTTTCCACATAATCCTTGGCCTCTTTCAATCCGATCCCTAATTCCATTCTCACTAGTTTGATCGCTTTGATTTTATCGCCCTGTGCGAGCATATGCTGCACTCTTTCGTCAAGAAGGGAGTTTTGTGCCGAAGCCGACTTATCGGGCCGAGGGTCCTCTGCCGGTTTTAACCGGTTCACCGTCGTACCTTCCGCCCGCCCTTTCAGCCATTCCAGATCGGATTGGATATCGTTAATCCGGCTTTGCAGGCTGAACACTTTAATGAGCAGAAGAAGAGCGAGAATGAGTGCCCCGACCGCTACCATTTCAATCGTTTCCATGGAAATTGCTCCTTTCACAGGGGGCCCGTTTGGATAACCCGCCCTCGTATAGGGAATTATACCATATCCCTTCAAGCAACTTATCACAGCGGTAAGCGGCTTCCTTTTTACCGGTCCCTTCCTTGTTGATGCGGCTTGAATGCTATACAATGGAAACAAAAAAAAGACCCAAAGGGGAATCCGACGATGGCCCAAGTGGACATGCCTTCCATCCTGCTGCTCGGTTTGGCCCTTCTCGGGCTGCTCAGCAGCAATTCGACCGTTACGATTGCCATGCTCGTTCTCCTGCTTCTGCGGGTGATGAATGTACATCAGGCCTTTCCCTTTTTGGAAAAGTACGGACTTACGATCGGCGTCGTCGTTCTCACCATTGGTGTAATGACGCCGATTGCCAGCGGCAAAATGCCCGTCCAGACTATTCTCCAGTCCTTTATGCACTGGAAATCGCTTCTGGCGGTCCTTATCGGAATCGCCGTTGCTTACCTGGGCGGCCGGGGCGCTCTTCTCATGACGAACCAGCCGAATGTCGTGGCCGGGCTGCTTATCGGTACCGTCCTCGGCGTTGCCCTGTTCCGCGGCGTTCCCGTGGGCCCTCTGATTGCGGCAGGACTGCTCTCACTTCTCATCGGCAAGGGCTGAGATGAACCTGTACACGGTTCCCTTCGTTAAGGCCGCATCAAACGCAAAAAAACTGCCCTTCGCAAGAGGGCAGTTTTTTGTTTATGGGAACACCGCAAGAGGGAAGCTTATACTCGCGATGGGGTTTTCGCAAACTTAGCGGCTGCTTCCGCCGCTCTCGCTTTGGCACCCTGCACAAGCTCCTGCGCTTTGTCCGGATAAGCCGCAATCCCTTCCACATAGACATGCTCGTAGTCCGTAATTCCGACGAATGCCATAATTCCCCGCAGGTATTTGTCGGTAAATTCAAAGTCCGCGGCCGGGCCTTCGGAATAAATGCCTCCGCGCGCCTGAATGTGAACGACTTTTTTGCCGTTCATCAAGCCTTCGGGACCGTTTGCCGTATAGCGGAACGTTTTACCCGCGATCGCAATGTTGTCGATGTACGCTTTCAGCATGGGCGGGTAACTCAAGTTCCACATCGGAGTGACGAACACGTAGCCGTCGGCGGACAAAAACTGCTCCAACACTTCATTCATCCGGTTGATAGCAGCCGCTTCCGTGTCGTTCAGCGCTTCTCCCGCACGCAGTTTATCCCAGCCGTTCAGGACATCGGCGTCGATCAGAGGAATATGATCTTCGTACACATCCACCCGTTCCACTACAAGCCCGGGATTCTCCCGGACGGCCGCCTCAAGAAAATGTTCCCCGACCTGAAGACCGTAAGAGCGGTCAACGCTTCTTGGATTCGCAGTGATATATAATAATTTGTTCATTTTGATTTCCTCCTAGTCTGATTTCGAAAAATTCGTTCTCGCTAACTTGTATTCAATAACTTACTTTATGTAAGTATATTAGCACGACCACTTTCTTTTGTAAAGCAGCTATATTAAAATTTTTAACTATAACTACTTGCCCATAAAAAAACCGCCGGTATCCGGCGGATGTTATGCTCCGATAAAGTTTTACTCCGGCATGACCCAAATAATTTGAGCCGTCCGGATAAAAAATCTCTTGCCGTCCTCTTGAACCACCACATGATCCGGTTTCACATCCGCCAGAACGCCCCGGCTGCTGCCGCGAACCGTTTCCACCACCACACCCCGGCCGACAATCGTTCTGAGCGTCTGATACACATAAGGATCGATCATGAAAAAAGGCTGCGGCACCGCTACCGGAGCGCCTCCGGAAGGTACACCCGCTTCAAGAGCGCCGAAGCCATTCTGCCCCGGTGCCCCGCCGGCCGATCCAGAGAAGCCTCCCTGAGGGAAAGGAGCCGCCCCCGAGACTGCCCGTTTGAAATCCCGGAGGATATCCAGCCTGACCGGACCAGCCGCCGTCTGTTGAACCGAAGCTCTCCGGGTAAGCCCCCTGCGGCGGATAAGTTCCGGGCAGCCCTCCCTGCGGCTGCCCCTGACTGCCCTGGAGCTGATTGATCCCTCCGCCGAAAGGTGCCCCCTGAAGCGGATAATCCGGCAGCTGCGCCTGCCCCTGCGTGATCTTCGTGTAATCCGTAACCTCGGGTTTCCCCAATCCCCACGGGACTCCCTGACCGTTTCCTTGTGTAATCGACATGTCGTCGCCTCCTTTGCCTTTTCACCCTGAAACATATGGCCGCTGAGCCGCCGATATGCCTGTTGACCTTCGGCTAATTGGCGGGAATTAGGGGCATATGCCCGTCCTTCGTCCATTTTCTCGGCAAAACGGCAAAAAAGCTTTCCTCTTATGAAAGAAGAAAGCCATGCCGGCATGTACGAACCTCTAGCCGTCCGGCTTCAAAGCGTTCAGATTCGTTTTGCCTAAAATCTGTTCCAGTTCCTTCAGGAACATGTTGATATCTTTAAACTGCCTGTACACCGACGCAAAGCGGATATAAGCCACTTCGTCGACCGGGTAAAGCTGCTCCATCACCAGTTCTCCGATCCTCATGCTGTCCACTTCGGCATGCGCCATGTTCCGGACCTGCATTTCAACCTCGGAAACGATCTGTTCCAGCCGGTCCACGGAAACCGGACGTTTCTCGCAGGCTCTGATTAACCCGCGCAAAATCTTGTCGCGGTTAAATTCTTCGCGGCTGCCGTCTTTTTTGATTACGATAAGAGGCGTTTCCTCCACCATCTCAAACGTTGTAAACCGCCGCTGGCACTTCTCGCATTCTCTGCGCCGGCGGATCGACTTGTTATCGTTGGCCGACCGCGAGTCCAGCACTTTCGTTCCGTTGTGCTCGCAAAACGGGCATTTCATCGGGACTTCCTCCTCTCGGTCCGGTTTATTTTCCTCCCAGATGTTGCTTGTTATCAAGCTTACAAAAACGCACATAATAGTTCTACCAACGACAAGGAGGTGAACAGAAATGGGTGCAGGACAATCTCGCAACAGTAACGTACTGGTTGTTCCACAAGCTAACCAAGCTTTGGATCAGCTGAAATACGAAGTTGCCCAAGAGCTTGGTATTGCGATTCCTCAAGACGGTTACTACGGTAACATGGCTACTCGTGACACGGGTGCAATCGGGGGTCACATTACTCGCAGACTGGTGCAAATCGCCGAACAACAACTGGCCGGTCAAGGCCAAACCCGCTAACTTTAGCGGAACCCAAGCAAGACCGAAGTATCGGACCCGGCGGCTACACCCGCCGGCTCCGGTGCTTCTTTATTTGGTTCCGGCGCTTTGATTCCATTCCTCGCCGTAAAGCTTCTTAAATTTTTGCTGATAGTAAAGCACTCTTTGTACATAATGCCGGGTTTCGCCGAACGGGATCTTGTTGATGGTCTCTTCCGTCCCGTCCCAGACTCCGTTGTTCTTCCACTTGCTGACGTTGCCCTGACCCGCGTTATAAGCGGCGATGGAGTAGAGCCAGTTTCCCTTGTACTGCTTGTTCAGCCACGCCAAATACCAGGAGCCGAGCTGGATATTGTGTTTCGGATCGCGGAAATCGGCCGATTTCGTATTGGATGTTTCCCGGATCCATTCCGCCGTATCGGGCATAAGCTGCATAATGCCCACGGCTCCTTTTTTGGACTCCCGATCGTGGTTGAAGTTCGTCTCCACTTTGATAATGGCGGCGATCAGAAAAGGATCGACCTGATACTGGGAAGCATTCTGCCGGATTTCTTCACGATAGTGAATGGGATATATCATCTGCCCGATAAAGAGTCCGTTGCTGAACAGAAGAAACACAAATCCGAGCAGCAGCAGGGCGAATACCCGCTTTTTCCGCAGAAGCTTCATTACAGCCCCCTTTGAAGCCAGAAACGTTCGACAAGCCTCTCCGTCTGCTCCAAGGTCCCCGAATTGTCGATACAAATATCCGCGAGCTCTTTTTTGCGTTCAATGGGCCACTGGGCCGCAAGCCGGGTTTCCGCCTGTTCCAAGGTGAGCCCGTCCCGCTCCATCAGTCTCCTCAGCTGAACTTCTCTCGGCACATAAACGACCATAACGAACGAGAACATGCTTTGCAGTCCCGATTCATAGAGCAAAGGCACGTCCACCACGACAAGCTTGTCCGGAAATTCACGCTCCGAGGCGGCCATTCTTTCTTTCATGAGCGCGCGGATCGACGGATGCAAAAGCTCCTCGAGCGCTTTCCGCGCTTCTTCGTTTCCGAAAACCGTCTCACCCAGTTTTTTACGGTGAAGCGAGCCGTCCGGCAGCAGTATATCTTGTCCGAAACGCGCGGCGACCTGTGCCAGAACGGGGCTCCCCGGTTCTACCACTTCGCGCGCGATCCGGTCCGCGTCTATAAGAATCGCGCCGCGGCGGACAAGCATGGCCGAGACCGTGCTTTTGCCGCAGGCGATACCTCCCGTGAGTCCTATATTCATTTCACTCGACTCCCACGTCAATCACATTTTTTAAGAATAACAGCTACAGCAGTTTCGATATGCCCATCAGGATCAAGACGACTCCCGGCAGCACCGACACTTTACGGATCCAGCCGAGCCCTGAATACTTGTAGCCGATTTTCAGGCCGAAGTAAATAAACAGCCCGCTCGTTACCACGATTACCGCCGAAGTCAGCAGCGGGGTGTATCCGATCAAAGCGGCTCCGATTCCCGCGCCGAAAGCGTCAAGGGACAGCGCGATGCCGAGCAGCGTCGCTTCCGAAGAAGAGATGTTGCCTGACCGGTCCACGTCGGCCGCCGAAGGCGTACGCAAAATCTGAATCACGAGTCCCAGTCGCTTGATCTCGATCGAGAACATCCGCGGCTCCCGCTCCGGTTTTATTCCTGACGCCGCAGGCTCGCGGACCGCAACCGGACTCGACGGAAAAACGGCTTCAAGCCGGACCTTTCCGGCCGGTACCGCCGCCGTTTCGTTCACCGTCCCTGTATGTTCCTTTTCTTCACTGTCTCTGTCACTGCCCTGCTTCTGTGCCAGAAACTGAACGAGCGCCCAGATTCCGATGCCGATCAGAATGACTGCACCAAGCATCCCGGCATAGTGCGGAGACAAGTACTTCGACAGCCATACACCTAAACTCATCGAAATGCAGATAATGATTCCCGAACAAAGGGAAATGATCGCGAGGGACGGGAGCGGGATGCGGATTTTACGCAAACCGTACATCATCCCCACCCCGAAACCGTCCAAACTGACGGCCAGAGCCAGAATCAACAGAGAAAAAAATGGAAGCACGCCTCATTCCTCCTACCTGCGTTCTCTACTCACTTATCATATGGAGGGGTAGGAGGAGTTGTGCTAAAGCCGCTTCTTCGGCGTGCTGCGCGTTTTCTTGAGAGGCTGGCATTTCAGGCAGAAATGCGTGCCCCTCCCGCCGACGACCGTTTTCTCGATGAGGCTGCCGCAGTTTACGCAGGGCTTGCCGTTACGGCCGTAAATGTTCAGGGAATGCTGGAAATTTCCCGATTCGCCTTGACCGTTTACATACGATTTGATGGAAGAACCCCCGGCTTCGACCGAGCTTTTGAGGGTATGGACAATCGCTTCGTGAAGTCTCTGAAGCTCGGTGCGGGTGAGCGATGCCGCCTCTCTCTCGGGATGAATCCCCGCCAGAAAAAGCGCCTCGTCTACATAAATATTACCGAGTCCGACAATGTATGCTTGATTGAGCAGCAGCGGTTTGATCTTCGTGCTCCGCTTGCCGATGGCCTGACGGAACGCGTCGAACGTAAAGGACTCGTCCAGCGGCTCGATCCCCAGCTTATGAAGAGGCTTGCTGTTCAGATCTTCCTCTCCCGCGAAAAGATGCATCGTGCCGAACTGCCGCACATCGCGGTATCTGAGTTCGGTCCCGTCCGTAAAACGGAAAATCACATGCGTGTGAGGTTCCACCTCGTCTGAAGCTTCATAAAGGCCGTAACGGCCTTCCATCCGCAGGTGGGACACTAACACGCCGTCATCCAGCAGGAAGCGCAAAAACTTGCCTCTGCGGCTCATACCCTGAATCGTCTGGCCTTCGAGGAGGTCGGCGAACATTTGGGGCTCTTCGGGTTTTTGAATAATCCGTTTCAGGCGGACTTCCACTTCTTGAATCGTCTTGCCGACGACCAGTCGGCTGAGAGTCCGCCGTACGGTTTCCACCTCCGGTAATTCCGGCATGGCGTTTCACCTCGGTTCATGCTGTGTTTTCACCATTTCACTCTTCTTATTTCGCTTCGTACCAGTTGTAACCGTCATCCACCTCGGCGAGCAGAGGCACGTCCAGCGCAAGCGCGCCTTCCATAACTTCCGGCACGATGCGGCGCATCGTTTCAAGCTCTTCGGGCGGAACTTCGAAAATCAGTTCGTCATGTACTTGAAGAAGCATCCGGCTTTTCAAGCCTTCCGCTTTAAGGCGCTCGTCCATTTGCACCATGGCAAGCTTGATGATATCAGCCGCCGTTCCTTGAATCGGCGTATTCATTGCCGTTCTTTCCGCGAAAGAACGGAGGTTAAAGTTAGAAGCCGTAATTTCCGGCAAATACCGGCGCCGCTGAAGCAGTGTCGTCACGTACCCCTGTTCGCGGGCCTGCTGCACAATATCGTCCATATACTTGCGGACACCCTGGAAAACGGCGAAATACTGCTCGATAAACTGGCTGGCTTCCTTACGGGTGATGGCCAGGTTCTGGGAAAGCCCGTAATCGCTAATTCCGTATACGATGCCGAAGTTGACGGCCTTCGCCGAGCGGCGCATATTCGCGTCCACTTCGGATTCGGAGACACCGAATACATCCATGGCCGTTTTCGTGTGAATATCCATATTATTCGTAAAAGCTTCCTTGAGGTTCTCGTCTCCCGAAATGTGCGCGAGCACCCGCAGCTCGATCTGCGAATAGTCCGCGGCCAGAATGGACCAGCCCGGCTCCGAAGGCACGAAAACCTTGCGGATTTTGCGCCCTTCCTCCAGCCGGATCGGGATATTCTGCAGGTTCGGATACTGGCTGCTGAGCCGGCCCGTGGCCGCGATCGTCTGCCTGTAGTACGTATGAACCTTGCCGGTTTCCTTGCGCACCTCTTTCAGCAGCCCTTCCACATATGTGGACTGGAGCTTGGCAAGCTGCCGGTAATGGAGAATGCCCTGCACGATTTCATGGTAAGGGGCCAGCTTCTCCAGCACCTCGGCATCCGTGGAGTACCCGGTCTTCGTTTTCTTCTGAACCGGAAGCTGCAATTTCTCAAACAACACTTCCCCCAGCTGTTTCGGGGAGTTGATATTGAATTCCATCCCGGCGTGGCGGTAAATCTCCGTCATCGTCCGGTCGATCTGCACGGCGAGCTCGTCGCCGAGCTGCTTCAGCCCGGCCGTATCGACCTTGATGCCGCGCAGCTCCATATCCGCGAGTACGCCCGAGAGCGGAAGCTCCAGCTCGTAGTAGAGCTGCTTCATATCCGCCTGCTCCAGCTTCTCGCGAAGCGAGACGTCCAGGCGGGAGATGCGGTCGGCCTTGCGGACGAGATGCTCCGCGACGGCCTCGGGCTCCGGCAGGCGGAACTTCGCGCCTTTGCCGAAGACCGCTTCGTCCGGCGCTACATGAAGCGCGCCGTATTTGTCCGCGATGCCGCTGAGCGTCAGCGACGACTCCGTCGGATCGAGCAGATACGCCGCGAGCATGACGTCGAACGTCACGCCGGACAGCGTGATGCCGTTCCAGGCGAGCACGAGCTCCGCGCGGTGGCGGTCCCACGTGCTCTTCGGAGCACGCTCGTCCGCCAGCCAGGCGCGCAGCGCTTCCGCTCCGGGAGCGGTCAGCACGGCCGCGGGCACGTAGTAGCCCGCCTCCGGCGTGTGAAACGCCGCCCCGACCAGCTCAGCCGTGTGGGCATTGTCCCCCACGGCCTCGACATGCAGCGCGCTTACGTCTTTCAGCGCGCCGGTCAGGTCTGCGATGTTGTCCGCGTCTATGAGGCGGACAACCAGCTCTTCCGCGGGGCCGGGCTCCGCCTCCTCAGGGGAGGCCGCTTCCCCGGCGCCGGAGAAGTCCAGCCTCTCGAGCAGCGACTTGAACTCCAGCTTGCGGAACATGGCCGCAAGCTCGGGCGTTTCGAAGCCGGAGAAGGCGAGGCCGCTCCAGTCCGTATCCATCGGCACTTCGCGGTAAATGGTCGCGATTTCTTTGCTCATCCGGGCGGAGTCCGCATGGTCGCGGATCTTTTCCTTCATCTTGCCCTTCATCTCGTCCGCATGTTCCAGGACGGATTCGACGGAACCGTACTCGTGCAGCAGCTTAAGGGCCGTTTTCTCCCCTACGCCGGGGATACCCGGAATATTATCGGAAGAGTCGCCCATCAGACCCTTCAGGTCGATGATCTGGGCCGGAACGAGCCCGTACTTCGCTTTGATTTCCGCCGGATCGTAACGGTCCACTTCACTGATGCCTTTGCGTGTGAGGGCAACCGTCACACGGTCTGATACGAGCTGCAGCATATCCTTGTCGCCGGTAACGACCAGCACGTCCTTGCCTTCCTGCTCCGCCGATTTGGTCAGCGTGCCGATAATATCGTCCGCTTCATAGCCTTCCAGCTCGAACTGGCGGATGCCGAAAGCGTTCATCAGTTCTTTAATAAGAGGAAACTGTTCGGAAAGCTCCGGCGGCGTTTTGGCTCGCCCGCCCTTGTATTCCGTGTAATCTTTATGTCGGAACGTCACTTTGCCCGCATCGAAAGCCACGAGAAAATGCGTCGGTTTTTCTTCTTCAATCAGTCTGAGGAGCATCGTTGTAAATCCGTAAACGGCGTTCGTATGAAGACCGGCGGAATTGCTCAGCAGAGGCAGCGCGTAGAAGGCGCGGCTCGCGATACTGTTTCCATCAATAACGATCAATTTTTCCATCTTACACCCCGAATTTTGGACATATACGTTCATGATAGCACAGGCTGGACGAATATGAAAAAGTTTCAGCCCGGTAATTTTTGAGCCTATCCTTCCGGGCTTGCGGTGATGTTCTCCGCTCTCTCCACATAGACTGATAATACGATGCAAAGCCGGCGCGTCCGGTGTTTTCAGCTGGATTCCGTCCGGCGAGGGAAGGAGGACCGAAATGAGTCCCTTTTTTTTTCCGGCTCCCAAGAAAATGATTTTTTTCGATATGAACAATACATTGGTCGACCGCAGGCAGTGCTTCGATTCGGCATTCACGGAGGTACTGGGAGACTACACCGGAAGATGGGAACAGGAAGACGGGGCGGCTTCCCCCGAAGATGCGCTTCAGATTTACAAGCAGGAGTGGCAGAAACTGCGGAAGCTGCGCCCCCGGGGTCACCGTCCCAGCGAAGAAATGCGGATAGCCTGCCTGGAAAAGGCGCTGGACGCTTTTCCCATATCGGTGAACGAAACGTTTGCCAAAGGCTTTTTCGAGCAGATTGAAGAAACCGAAGGAAACTACGTCCGGCTTTTTCCCGGCGTCGAAGAAACGCTGTCGTCTCTGGGCGAACGCTACAAGCTCGCGGTTATCAGCAACGGCAGCCGCAAAAGGCTGGAGAGGGACATCGGGCGGCTCCGGCTGTCCTCCTTTTTCCCCGAAGAACTCCTCTTCAGCTCCACGAAAGACGGGCCGCGCAAGCCGCACCCGGGTTTGTACCGGACCGCCTTGAAAGAAACCGGCATAGCTCCCGGCCAGGGCGTCATGGTCGGCAACTCCTGGAAAAACGACATTATCGGCTCCACCAGATGCGGACTGGATGCTGTCTGGATTTATCCGCCCCACGTGAAAAAGATTTCCCAGCGGAAAGTCGGCCGCCAGAAGGTCATTATCGTTCGTTCCGTCAAACAGCTGGTTCATGTGCTTTAGCCCCGGCTTATTATGCCCCGCCCCGGCTGTTGACCGGAAATTTCATGAAAACACGCGCAAAGCCGCCCCGAGGGGCGGTTTTTGGTTTAGTCGGCCTTGCAAGTATGCTCGAAGTTTGCGTAGCAAGTGCGTGCGTGTACAGATTGGGAAAATTATCCTGATAAGGGGTCCTGTTCCTGCTCTTGCTCTTGCTTCAGCTCTTGCTTCAGCTCTTGCTTCAGCTCCTGCTTCTGCTCCAGCCTCTCCCTCCCCATGCTTACAAAGAAACAGCCTGCCGGACAAGGTCCCGGCAAGCTGTTTCGATTCTTGCATCTTTGTATCACAGGGCTGACTGCGTCCGTCTCCCGTGCCGTTCGCCGCCTTTGCACAGCTGCACGCCAAGCACGGTGCTTCATTGCGCGCGGGCCCGGCAGCGGACGGCTTTGCGGCCGCTCTACACGTTCAGGTCTTTTCTTTTGCCCGTGACCATGTAGATCACGCTTTCGCCGATGTTCGTCACATGGTCGGCCACCCGCTCCAAATAATGGGCCACCATGATCAGATGCGTCAGCTGGCGGTTGCGCGTGAAGTCCGCGTTCATCATTCCGATGACGTCCGTCATGATCCGGCTGAAAATTTTGTCTACCTGATCGTCTTTCTCCGCCAGCGAGGCGGCCATATGAACGTTGCGGTTCATATAAGCGACCAGGCTTTCGCGAAGCATCTCTTTGGAGATTTCGGCCATTTGGGGAATATCGATCAATTCCTTGGCCAGCGTCTCCCCGGACAAGCGGATCGTAATCTTCGCGATGTCCACGGCATGGTCGGCTATGCGCTCCAGATCCGTCGCTATGCTGAGCGCCGTGCCGATAATCCGCAGATCGCCCGCCATAGGCTGCTGCAGCGCGATCAGCTTCAGGCACATTTCTTCGATGCGGAGCGTCAGCTCATCCACCGCGTCGTCGTCCTCGACCGTGCGGCGGGCGAGATCCGTATCCAGTCGGGTCAGCGCTTCGACAGCCTGATGAATGGAGTTTTCAACCATGGAGCCTAAATCGAGCAGTTCGTTCTGCAAATCGTCAATCGAATGTTGAAAATTAAGGCGATTATTCATTGAAGCCCCCTTAGAGTTAACCGAAACGGCCGGTGATGTAATCTTCGGTGCGCTGATCGTTCGGATTAGTGAAAATCTTGTCGGTCTGATCGGTCTCAACGAGAATCCCGTTGAGGAAGAAAGACGTGCGGTCGGAGATACGCGCGGCCTGCTGCATGTTGTGCGTCACGATAATGATCGTGTAGCGCTCCTTCAGCGTCTGCGTGAGCTCCTCCACCTTCAAGGTGGAAATCGGATCGAGCGCCGAGGTCGGTTCGTCCATCAGCAGCACTTCGGGCTCGACCGCCAGCAGACGGGCGATGCACAGACGCTGCTGCTGACCGCCGGACAAGCCCAGGGCCGACTTGTTTAGGCGGTCCTTCACTTCGTCCCAGAGGGCGGACTGTCTCAGGCTGCGTTCCACGATTTCGTCGAGAACGGCACGCTTTTTCTGACCGTGAATGCGCGGTCCGTAAGCAATGTTATCGTAGATGCTCATCGGGAACGGGTTCGGGCGCTGGAAAACCATGCCCACACGCTTGCGCAGAGACACGATGTCGCTCTCTGAAGAGTAGATATCTTGTCCGTCCACCTTAATGGACCCGTTTATTCTTACGCTGTCGATCAGATCGTTCATCCGGTTGAGCGTGCGCAGAAAAGTCGATTTCCCGCAGCCCGAAGGTCCGATCAGAGCGGACACGGTATTCGGGGCAATGTCCAGATCAATGCTGTGCAGGGCCTGGTTGTCCCCGTAAAAAAGGTCCAGCCCGTTTACTTTTATTTTGGTATCGGTCGCAATAGTCATGGCAGGAGCTGTCAAGGTTATTTCCCTCCCGTAAGTCTTTTTTGGATGATTCGGCTAGGTATGCCGATAAGCAGGTTGAAAATCAATACGACTACAAGAAGGAGCGCCGCGCTGCCTTCCGCGATTTTTTTCGCATCCGGCACGATGGCTTCCGCCTGGATGTACCACAAATGCGTGGAGAGCGTTTCGCCCATCGTCAGCGGATTGAAATCCGGGAAATGACGGGATACGGAAAGACCCGACGTATAAATCAGGATGGCCGATTCACCGAGCGCGCGGCCGGCTACGAGCGTAATGCCGGTGATCAGGCTCGGCAGTGCGGAAGGAATCAGCACTTTGCGGATCGCCTGCCATTTGGTCGAGCCGAGCGCCAGACTCGCTTCCCAGTACGATTCGGGAACGGTGCGTATCGATTCCTCCGTCACCCGGACAAGAACCGGCAGATTCAGCAGCGCCAAAGCGAGGGAACCGCTCAGAATCGATATTTTAAAATTCATCAAGTCCACGAACAACAGAAATCCGAACAAACCGAATACGATGGAAGGTACGGAAGACAGCGTTTCGACGGACATGCGGACAATTTCGGTAAAACGTGATTTTCTGGCGTACACCGCCAGGTAAATCCCCGCTCCAAGGCCCACCGGCAGGGAGAACAGCAGAGAGAGAAACAAAATATAGAACGAGTTGAATAGCTGCGGTCCGACGCCGCCGCCTGCCACGATATCCTCCGGCTTGCCCGTGACGAAATCCCAGGTAAGATGCGGCAGTCCCGCACCGAGAATCCGGATCAGGAACCAGGCCAGGATCAGCAGGATAAAGATGCCGGTTGCCCAGAAGAACAGCGTGGCGATCCGGTCAGTCGTTTTACTGTTCATTTCACTTCACTCCTTCTTGATACGACACGAATGATGAGAATAAGCAGCAGCGAAGTGATCAGCAGAACAAAAGCCATCAAATACAGCGCGTTGTTCCAGGTCGATCCGTAGTTCGTGTTCCCCATGTCTTTCACGATTGCCGTCGTCAGAACCGTGGTCGAGTCAATCAGTGACTTGGGCATCTGCGGCGAGTTTCCGATGACCATGAATACCGCCATCGTCTCACCGATGGCCCGTCCGATTCCCAGCACCACGCCGGTGAGAATCCCCGGCCGGGCCGCGGGAAGCAGTACGCGCCAAATCGTCTGCCAGCGGGTGGCTCCAAGCGCCAGAGACGCTTCTTCCAGGCGCGGAGGCAGTGCGCGGATCGCGTCCTCCGAGATGGACAGGATGGTCGGCAGAATCATAATCGCGAGGATGATTCCCGCCGGTAAAATCCCGTATCCTGTCCCGTTCACCACTTTTCCGATAAAAGGCACGATGACCGTAAGGCCGATCAGGCCGTATACGACCGACGGAATGCCCACGAACAGGTCCGTTGCCGGACGCATGATCTCTCTCACCCATTTCGGCGCGATCTTAGCCATGAAGACGGCTCCCGCAACGGCGAGTGGGACCGCAAGTATAATGGCGAGCATCGTTAACAGAAAAGTACTGAACAGGAACGGAAACGCTCCGAATTTGTCCGCGCTTGGCGTCCAGTCTGTCGAAAAAAAGAATTCAATCGGGCTGACGCCCGAGAAGGTGCGCATGCCTTGTACACCGACAAACAAAATAATCGAAAATATGACAATCGAGACGAGTGCCGCACTGCCGACAAACAGCAGCTTCATCACGCTGTCCTGCCGTTTTTGCAGTTTCATCCAGCGCGTGGGTCCTTTCTGGCTTTGGCGGTTCTGCCGGCTCTGCTCCTTCGTCTTCGTTGTTTGCTGAGCGTAAGTGTTCACAAACGGGAAGCCCCCTTCAATCGGAATGCGTGCATGATCGGTAAGCACAAAGTACTAAATGATTCTTCTTAATCATAGGCCCTGTTTGTAAATACAAAATTAATCAATTGTAAAGCCCGTGTAAATTTTGCGGCAAATAAAAAGATGCCCCGAAGTTGATAAGCTTCAGGACATCCCATGGGGTCTATACGTCTTATTTTTTCAGAAGGTCAGCCGGAAGGAACTTCAGTTCTTCCACTTTTTTCGTTTGGAACTCAGGGCTCATGATGTAATCAAGGAAAGCTTTAGTAGCGCCGGTAGGCTCGCCTTTCGTGTACATGCGCTCGGTTCCGTACAGCTTGTAGCTGCCGTCTTTGATCGTTTCTTTGGCAAAAGCGACGTTGTCGAATTTCAAAGCTTTAACGGTGTTGTCCAGGTACGGCGTGTCGATGTAACCGATGGAGCCGGACTGGCTGCCTACGGCCGTTTTAACGGCACCCGTGCTTTCTTGAACGACGCCTTCTTTTGTAAAGTCTTTGCCGTCCAGCACGATTTGCTGAACAAGCTTACGGGAACCGGAAGCGTCCGGACGGTGAACGACGTTAATCGGAGCGTCCTTGCCGCCTACCTCTTTCCAGTTTTTGATTTTACCCATGAAAATATCGGCTGCCTGCTGTTTCGTCAAACCTTCGAGGCCAACGTCAGGATTTACGATAAGTGCGAACGGAGCGATTGCAACCACGTGTTCTTTCAGGTTCTTGTCTTTGTATTCGTCGCCTGCGGCCACGTCGGAGTTCCCGATATTCGAAATACCGTCCGCTACGTCCTTAAGACCTTTGCCGGAACCGCCGGCCGTCGGGTTGATCGTAACTTTCGGATTCTTTTCCATGAACAGCTTCGCCGCTTCTTTCACGAGCGGGAGAAGAGCGCTGGAACCGGAAGCCGTAACCGTTCCGGAAATTTCTTGAGCCGCCGTTGTTTCGGCAGGCTTGTTCGATGTTGCGGGACTACCTGCGTTTGTGTCTGTCTTTCCGCAGCCAGCCAAAACCCCCAGAGTAAGTACTGCAGCTAGCGAGATGGATAACCCTTTTTTCGACATGAACTTCAACATGTTGTACATGTCCTCCTTTGACGTTTCTTTCTTTGTTTTTGTTTCCTAGGACATCGTAACAAGCGAATGTAAACTGCAAGTCGTCCAAACGTAAATTTCATGTAAAACTTTTTGCGGGCTGCCGCTCCCTTTTCGCCCTCCTTTGAAATGAGCCTATTTAACTCCCGTTTTACAAAACCCTTCACGTTCTCTAATACTGAAGACTTATAGTTAAGGCGACTATAGACCTATATAAAGGTTAACTTTCAAACCAAGAGACCTATCGGAGGGTGAACATGAGGAACTTCTTCTATTTAACTACAATGAAACGCAAATTGATCGCCAGCTTCGGGGTTCTGATGCTGCTGTTTGTGGCCATGGCCTTTTTCCTCGTTCATCAAATCAGTAAAATCAACACGCAAATCGCGCTGCAGAACGAACGGGTCGCCATGAAAACGACCGCGCTGGAGCTGAAAGAAACGGTTCAGGAGCTGAGCATTATCGCTTCAGGACTGGAGCTTTCCAAAGATCCTTCCTATATAGAGAGGTACGAGCAGACGAGAACGGTGTACAACCGTCTTCTTGAAGTAATTAAGGGAACCGTTCGGAACGAAGAGGAAAAGGCGTGGCGCGGAGGACTTATCGTCGCTTCCGCGGATTATATCAACAATTTCGACGCGGCCGCCAAGCTCGTCCAGGAAAAGAAAGTCAGCCCCAAAGAGATGGAGCTGAGCATGCTTCATTATTACGGCGAAGGGCAGACGCTGCGCGAAACGATCTTCAAGCTGGTCGACAAGTTTTACGTCGCCTTCTCGGCCGATGCGCAGGCAGCAGTCGACGACTCCCAGAAAGTCATCGCCCAGACCGTGACCGTCGCCGTCGCCGCGGCCGTCCTCGTTCTTCTCGCTTCCGCGGGTGTCGCCGTCCTGCTCATCCGCTCCTTCCTCATTCCGGTGCGCAAGCTCCAGGAAGCGGTCGCGCGCATGGCATCCGGCGACCTGCGGCATGAAATCGGAAGCCGCGCAGGGGATGAGCTGGGTGAGCTCAGCCGCAGCTTCGACCGGATGACCGCCCAGGTCCGCGGGATGCTCGAACACACGAGCGGAATCGCGACGGCGCTGGCCGGGCAGTCGGTCACCTTCCGCCGGGTGTCCACCGACACGGCGGCGGCCAACGCGGACATCGTCCAGGCGATGTCCGCCATCGCGCGCGGCGCTTCCGAGCAGGCGGCGGATTCCGAGCATGCCTCCACCTCCGTCGCCGGGCTCGAAAGCGAGACGCGCGAGATCGCCGAATACGCGGCGGTGATGAGCCAGGCGAGCCGGGAAGCCGCGGAGGTCACCGTACGCGGCTCCCGCTCCGTGCACTCGCTGGAGGAAGCCAGCGGCGCCACGCGGCGCGTTCTCGGGCAGGTGCAGGAAGCGATGGCGACGCTTGCGGGCGATTCCCGCCGCATCGGCACCATCCTTGACGCGATTACCGAGATCGCGTCAAGGACGCACCTGCTGGCGCTGAACGCCGCCATCGAGGCGGCCGCCGCCGGCTCCAGCGGGCGCGGCTTCGCCGTCATCGCCGCGGAAGTGCGCCAGCTCGCGCAGCAGTCGAGCGACGAAGCCCGCCGCGCCGCGGGGACGATCGCATCCGTGGAGAGCCGGATGCGCGAGATGCAGGCCCGCGTCACGGACGCGAAGCGCCACGCGGACGCCCAGGAGCTGACCGTCCGCGAATCGCTCGGCTCGTTCGGGGCGATCGAACGCGCGATGGAAGTCGTGACGAATCAGATTCAATTCGTCAACGGCCGCATTGAGCGTTCCCTGCACAGCAGCGCGCAGCTGGTCGGCACGATCCGCCACATGGCGGAAATTGCCGAGCAGACGTCCGCGGGCGTGCAGGAGGTAACCTCGGCGTCGACCGAGAACGACGCCTCCATCCGGAGCATCGCCGTGCAGGCCGACGAGATGAACGGACTCGCGGAAAGCCTGTACCGCGAGATCAACAAGTTCAAGATCGGCGAAGCTTCGTAAACGCCGGATAAACAACCGGAGAGCACCCCGTCATGGCGGTGCTTTTTTACATATCGGGGGCACGTTTGCGGGGTTTTCCGTTTCTGTACGGGGTTATAGTCTGCCGCCTGCGAATCGCACCGGTTTCTAATTGACCTTTGTTCAGGCCGAGAGTCCGTTTCTTGTAAAAAAAGGGCGGATAATAGAGAAAATTCTCCCTCATCGTCTAATGTTACCCCTTTTGCTTCCCTTCATTTTCCTTGATACTGAAACTAGTTAACCGGTTGCATCACGAGAAGAAGAATCCTTGTCTTTCGATTTTTTATGACCGGTCTGCCGCCTATGTCAAAGTCAGTCAAGGCCGGTCGTTCAACCTTACACTCTTCTTCTCCATTCCGACGGTTATCTCTTAAGGAGGTGCGTACTGCCAGGAACCGAACCCATACGGAACATTCCGGATGCTGTTTAAGTTCTATGGACCCCTGTTATTGAAAGCGTTATCATATTTTCCTATCCGAAAAGGAGGCTTTACTTAATGAACCAGAAAACCCCACAATCTGCCAAAGCCCGGCGCTCCAAATCACCGGCCCGGATCGCACTCGGCATCCTGCTGATCGTTACCCTCATCGTGTCTTTATTCCCGTTCCTGGGTTTAGGCGCGCAGAAAGCGTCGGCGGCGGAGTCTTATAAAGTCGTGGGCTATTACCCTTCATGGGCCGCTTACGGCCGCAACTATAACGTAGCCGATGTGGATGCTTCCAAAGTTACGCACATCAATTACGCTTTCGCCGACATTTGCTGGGACGGCAAGCACGGCAATCCGGACCCGACCGGTCCGAACCCGCAAACTTGGGCCTGCCAAGACGCTGCGGGCGCCAACATTAACGTTCCGAACGGCACGATCGTTCTCGGCGATCCTTGGATCGATACCCAGAAGAGCTTTCCCGGAGACACTTGGGACGAGCCTGTCCGCGGTAACCTGAAACAGCTGATCAAGCTGAAACAAGCCAACCCGAACCTCAAGACGATCATCTCCGTAGGCGGCTGGTCCTGGTCCAACCGTTTCTCCGATGTAGCCGCGAGCGCCGCAACGCGTGAAGTGTTTGCGAACTCCGCGGTCGACTTCATCCGCAAATATCAGTTCGACGGCGTCGACCTTGACTGGGAGTACCCGGTTGGCGGCGGTCTTGCGGGCAACTCCGCCCGTCCCGAAGATAAGCAGAACTACACGCTGCTCCTTCAAAAAATCCGCGAGAAGCTGGACGCGGCAGGCACGGCCGACAACAAGAAATATTTCCTGACGATCGCATCCGGCGCAGGTCCTTCTTATGTTGCCAACACCGAGCTCGGCAATATGGCCAAGTATCTCGACTGGATCAACATTATGACGTATGACTTTAACGGCGGCTGGCAGACAATCAGCGCCCACAACGCACCTCTTTATGCCGATCCGGCCGCAACCGCCGCAGGCGTACCGAATGCGGACACGTTCAACGTGGAGAAAGGCGTACAAGGGCACATCAACGCAGGCGTACCGGCCAGCAAAATCGTCCTCGGCCTCGCTTTCTACGGTCGCGGCTGGAGCGGCTGCAAAAACACGGCTAACGGCGAATACCAGCAGTGTGCAGGTCTTGCGACTACCGGAACGTGGGAGAAAGGCTCCTTCGACTTCTACGATCTGGAAGCCAACTATATCAACAAGAACGGCTATACCCGCTACTGGAATAACACGGCAAAAGTTCCGTTCCTCTACAACGCTACGAACGGCACGTTCATTTCTTACGACGACGCCGAATCCATCGGGTATAAAACAAGCTTCATCAAGTCCAAAGGTCTTGGCGGCGGCATGCTCTGGGAATTCAGCGGCGACCGCAACAAGACGCTTCTGAAGAAAGTCACGGCGGATCTGTCAGGTTCCGCACCGGTCGGCGACACGATTGCCCCTTCCGTACCGGCCAACCTGAAATCGACGGCTAAAACGTCCACAAGCGTTACGCTTTCCTGGAACGCTTCGACGGACAATGTCGGCGTAACGGGCTACACCGTAACTTACGGCACCAAAACGGTAGATGTAACGACGACAAACGCAACGATCACGGGTCTGACGCCAAGCACGGCTTACTCCTTCACCGTTAAAGCGAAGGACGCGGCGGGCAACGTGTCCGCGGCAAGCACAGCCGTTTCCGTAACTACCGATGCAAGCTCCGGCGGCGGAACGGATACGACGGCACCGACGGCTCCGGCCAACCTGGCCGTAACCGCCAAAACGTCGACCAGCGTAACACTGGGCTGGACGGCTTCCACCGACAATGTGGGCGTAACCGGCTACACCGTAACTTACGGCAGCACGAGCGTGAACGTTACCGGCACGACCGCAACGATCAGCGGCCTGACGGCCGGCACCGCTTATACGTTCAGCGTAAAAGCGAAAGACGCGGCGGGCAACCTCTCCGCAGCGGCAACCGTTTCGGCTACGACGGACAGCGGCTCCGGCGGCTCCGTTTGCCCGGCGGCTTGGGACACAAGCAAATCGTACACCGGCGGACAACGCGTCTCCTATAACGGCAAAATTTATGAAGCAAAATGGTGGACACAGGGCGAACGCCCGGATTCTTCCAGCCAATACGGCGTATGGAAATATATCAGCGATTGCGGGGCGGGAGCGGGATCTCCCGCTTCTGTTTCTTCCGGCGCAGCTCTTGCCTCTAACCTGATCGCAGGCGCGGGCGCGGCTAATCCGGCCATCACTCCCGGAAGCTCCGCCGCAAGCGCGGCTTCGCCTTCTTCTCTGCCTGCAAGCACGAAAGTACTCGTCGGCTACTGGCATAACTTCGATAACGGTTCCGGCTTCATCCGTCTGCGCGACATTTCCCCCAAATTTGACGTGATCAACGTTTCCTTCGCCGAGCCTGTAGGCGGATCGACGACGGGAACGATCGGATTCACGCCTTACAACTACACAGATGCGGACTTCAAAGCCGATGTCGCTTATCTGCAAAGCCAAGGCAAAAAAGTCATCATTTCCATCGGCGGCGCGAACGGCCAAGTTCAGTTAACGACAGCCGGCGCACGCAACAATTTCGTAAGCTCCATGAAATCCATTATTTCCAAATATGGCTTTGACGGTCTGGATATCGACTTCGAAGGACATTCCCTGTACCTGAACCCGGGAGATGCCGATTTCAAAAATCCGACGACTCCGGTTATCACGAACCTGATTTCGGCTATCCGCGAGCTGCATGATTCCTTCGGCGACAAATTCATGCTGACCATGGCTCCGGAAACGTTTTTCGTTCAGCTCGGCTACTCCTTCTACGGAGGCACATGCAGCGGCTGCGATACGCGTGCGGGAGCTTACCTGCCCGTCATTTACGGCGTTCGCGACATTTTAGACTGGCTGCAGGTTCAGCTCTACAACTCCGGTCCTATCACGGGACTTGACGATCAGTACCACACGATGGGCGTAGCCGACTTCCACGTGGCTATGACCGATATGCTGCTTACGGGTTTCCCGATCGCCAAAAATCCGAACTCCGTCTTCCCGGCTCTGCGTCCGGATCAAGTCGTCGTCGGACTTCCGGCTAACGGCAACGCGGGGGGCGGCTTCACAAGCGTCTCCGAAGTGCATAAAGCGCTGGACTACCTGATGAAAGGCAAAGCGTTCGGTTCCTACACCCTCCGCGGTTCCGTTCAACCGGGACTGAGAGGCCTGATGACCTGGTCCATCAACTGGGATAAGTTCAACAACTTCGAGTTCTCCAACAGCCACCGCGCTTATCTGGACAGCTTCGGCACGGGAACGCCCGTCGATACGCAGGCGCCTTCCGTTCCGGGTAACCTCCGTTCTTCCAACGTAACGGCTACCGGCGTCACGCTCACATGGAACGCATCCACGGATAATACCGGCGTAACCGGCTATGAGGTTTATCAAGGCACGGCCAAAATCGCCGATACGACCGGCACGACTTATAACGTCGGCAATCTTACGGCAAACACGGCCTACACGTTTACCGTGAAAGCGAAAGACGCGGCAGGCAACGTATCCGCGGCAAGCACTCCTCTGGCCGTTACAACGGCTAACGGCGGCGGCTCCGGTGACACGTCCGCCCCTACCGCGCCAACGGCACTGAAAGTAACGGCGAAATCCGCGAACAGCGTCAGCCTCGGCTGGACCGCTTCCACGGATAATGTAGGCGTAACGGGTTACACCGTTTCGTACGGCACCAGCACCGTGAACGTCACAGGTACGACAGCCGTCATCACGGGACTGACCGCGAACACGGCGTATACGTTCACCGTGAAAGCCAAAGACGCGGCAGGCAATGTATCCGCAGCCGCTTCCATCCAAGCGACGACGGATCCTGTGTCTCCCGGAGGCCCTGCTCCATGGGCGGCCGGCGTCAGCTACAAGGTTAACGACGAAGTCACTTACAGCGGCTCGACTTATATTTGCCGTCAGCCGCACACTTCCCTGCAAGGTTGGGAACCTTCCAACGTGCCGGCTCTCTGGACTAAAAAGTAATCCCGCGGAAGGCATACCGTCTTCCTGACCGGAACGGCAAAACAGCAGCTCCGCCCCGTATCGACGGGCGGGCTGCTGTTTTTATTTTTTCTTCATCGTATCCAATAAAATCTGCTTCTCTTTCGACAGGGATTGTTCGATTTTATCCCGTGCGTCCGCGATAATCTGTTTGGTGTCCAGCCTTTTCTCGATGCCGCTTGCGATCTCGCTTTCCCAAATTTCCTGGGCTTTGGCGTCGAGCGGCGTGGAAGGAAATTCCCTTACCCGGGTCATCAAATCCTCATGAAGCGCATATGTTTTCTGTCCGCCCAGGAACGAATTGGTAGCCGCCAATTCCTTCGCATTGCCGCGGGCGGGCAAATAGGCCGGAACCGCTCCGCTGAGTCCTTCCTTGCTGTATTCGGTAACGGCGAACTCAATGAATTTCCAGCCCATCTCTTTGTTGGCCCCGTTCGAAGGGAGAAGAAAATTCGTGCTGTTCTGCCAGCCGTACAAGCCGAAAGGAAGTCTCGTTTCGCGCCATTTTCCGGCCGTCTCGGGCGCCCAGGCCTTAATCTGTTCGACTCCCCATGTGCCGAAATACATCATGGCGATCGTTCCGTCCTGGACTGCCTTCCGCCCCATATCACCCCATACGTCCAAATGGGCCTCCAAACCGAAATCGTTGACTTTTTTGGCGATGTCTACCGCCTTGTGAAACGCTTCGTTGTAGCGCATAAAATTCATCTTGCGGTCAAAAATGCCTTCGGAACGCTCGAAGAGCTGGACCGTTTCATTCACCCATTGCGTCAAATAAATGTTATGCTCACGCAGCTTTTTGGCCATGTTCAGCCAGTTTGCGGGGTCTTCCATATACTTGGCAAGTTCCTCGGGTTCGGAAGGAAACCCGTACTGCCTCATAATGTCCTCCCGGTAGTAGGTGACGGTAGGCGCCGTGGACAGCGGAAGGCCAATCAGCTCGCTACCGTCCGCCGACATGCCGCTTTCCCACAGGGACGGGCTGAAATCATTCCGGTATTTCCCCGCCTGATAAGGAGGCTTGAGCAAATCCTCCAGACCTTCAATCGCGGAAAAATTGCCGAAATCGGTGCTGTCGACCATCATAACGTCCGGCGGCTTCCCGTCGGCCAGCGCTTGCAGGTAGGCTCCCACATATTCGGAGTAAGGAATGATCTTTATGTCTATGCTCAATTCCGGATAGCTTTCTTTAAACTTGTCCGCCATGGGCTCGATTCCGCCGTAATGGGTCCATACCGTCAACCGGTTCGGAACTGCCGTTTTTCCCGTGGAAGGAGCCGGCTTTTCGGCGGGAGCGGATGAAGCGGGAATGAGCGGTTCGGACCGGAAGCAGCCCGTGGTGGTTACTATGAACAAGAGCAGCAGCATGAAAATTTTGGTAAGTTTGACCACAACTCGTTTCCTCCCGTCGTATAGCTAATTTGAATGCACCCCGGCAAAAAGTCCGGCATAATTTCCTCTTTGGAGAAGACTTGAAAACTCCCAGGCCGGCAAAGGTTTGCTAAAATAGTAGCCTTGGAGCTCGTCGCACCGGCACTGGGCAAAGTAGGCCGTTTCCTCGGCCGTTTCGACCCCCTCCGCCACAACGGTCATATTCATGCTGTGAGCCAGCTCGATGATAGCTTTGGCTACGGCCGCTTTTTTGGGTTCCCCGCCGATATCCCGGATAAAAGAACGATCCAGCTTTACATGTGAAATCGGCAGCCGCTGAAGCTGGTTAAGGGAAGAGTATCCGGTCCCGAAATCGTCGATCGAGAGCTGAATGCCGCGCTCCCGGATCCGGTTAATGATTCCGATGACCTGTTCGACATTCTCGATAAATACTCCTTCGGTTATTTCCAGAGTCAGATAGCATTCTTCCAGTCCCGATTGTTCCAGCGCGTTTTGAATCATATCCAGCAGGTTCGTCTGGGAAAAATGCAGAGCCGAAATGTTTACGGCAACCGGCACTTTGGGAAGACCCTCATCCTGCCACGCCTTGTTTTGACGGCAGGCTTCCTTCAAAACCCATTCGTCGATTTTGTAAATAATCCCCGATCTTTCGGCCAGGGGGATAAATTTATCGGGCGAAATGCGGCCCAGTTCCGGATGCTCCCAGCGCACCAGTGCCTCGACTCCGCTGATCGCGCCGGTAGCCGTATCGACTTTCGGCTGATAGTGCAGCACAAGCTGATTGTTCGCAATCGCTTCCTGAATGCCGTTCTCGATCATCATTTCTTCGGAAAAACGGATTTTCAATTCTTCTTCGTAGAATTGATGATTGTTGCTGCAGCCGATGGACTTGGCGAAATACATGGCCATATCCGCGTTTTTGACGATGGTGTCCATCGTATCGCCGTCTCGCGGGAACATGCTGATGCCGATGCTGACCGAGCTGTACAGGGACGATTCCATCAGCCTGACGGGTTCGTCGAGTGCCTCGAACATGCTGCGCGCCACGGCCGTCGCTTTCGCGTCATCGGCATCTTCAATGACCATGACGAACTCGTCTCCGCCGATCCGGAACAGCTTGCACGATTCGGTAACGCTGCGGGCGAACCGGTCGCCGATCTCTTTGAGCAGCAGATCGCCGATGTCATGGCCCAGCGTATCGTTAATCTGCTTGAAGCGGTTTAAATCGGCGAACATAACCGCCACCTGCTTGGGCGTATGTGCCGCCTCCGTAAGCATGCTCTGCAGGTAGGTTGTAAAATACAACCGGTTGGGAAGCCCCGTGAGGATATCGTAAAAAGCAAGCTGATGCAGTTTTTCCTCCGAAAGACGAAGCTTGTCCGTCTGCTCCTGCAGGCGCTGGTTCATGTTCTGCGATTGATGAAACATACTCAGCAGGTTCAGCGACATCTGCCTGAAGTTATAGGTGAGCGAGGTAATCTCCGAAACGCGGCTGCTCGGCCACTCGATTTCCTTCATCTGCTTTAATTTTTCCGGCAGGTCCGTTGTGGAGGTCGCCAGTTTGGAAAGCCCTTGAATCAGCACACGGCTTAAGTACAAGGCGGTGATGGCGGCGGCTGCCGCAAATAAGAGCAGATACCAGAGCTGCGACAAGTACTGGGAAAACACACTCACCTGGTAATGCCGGATTGGAATGTCTATGTACACGTGCAGGGGCAGTCTGGCGACCGCATTGTCGTAGATATAACTGCCCTCCCGCCACTGATGGGCAGGCAAAGCGGCATGCTCACGGCCGGGAAGGACCTGGTAAAAGTTATCGTCCAGTCCCACAACATTATTGCCGCTCTTCCAGTCATAAACCTGGTTCAGCCTGTAGCTCTGTCGATCGGCCGCCAAAACTTTGTTGGACCGGTCCGTAATGACGATCCTGAACAACTGTTCCGAGGTGTACTTATTCACCAGTTCCTGCAGATACCCCACTTGTATCAGTCCCTTGAGTCTGATACCCAGAATATCCTCGGCTCCCCACTGGTTCAGCTCCTGGTTAATGCTGTTCGCCGTGTTTATCGCAAGCTGCCTGGAGTTCTGGATCGACAGCTTCTCGGAATACCAGCTGTTCATCACGATATAAAGGAGCGACGGCAGGGCGACGGCCATAATCGAAAGGTGAAACAAAACTTTGCTGTAGGAGTACGTCCTTTCCCGCTCTTTGACGAGACCGAACCAGTGAAAAAGAGGCAGGTATTTCAGTAAAATATCGGCGATAAGCGCGTTAAACAGCCCGTTTGACAGCGTTATCAGAAGCATCAGGATCAGTTCGTCCGATACGAATTTATAGAATCCGTAATAAATGACGATCATAAGCGGGAGCCCGATGAGGAGCCAGTAAATACTGTCCCAGGTAAGGAGCTTCCCCGGTTTTTTCCGGTTTAGGAGGCCGACCGCCGCAAGTTCAAGAAGGCCGATCCATTCGAATGTAGGATGATGTAGAAAGAAAAAGGAGAACAACTGGGTAACGACGCCGGCCAGGAGGCCCAGACGGACGCCGAACAACGATATGGCGAACAGGAGAAAAATGCTGGAAAACGAGAAGGCGATTCCGTAGATAAGATGAAGCCTGCTTGCTTCAAAAAGCAGAGCTAATGCGATACAGAGCAGATATCCCAGTATTAATCGGGCTTTGTTTTGTAAAAGGGACTGAATAGTTTTCACACGCTGTCCTCCATTTCTGCCGAAAAGTACGAATGTGAGCACTGCCCCTTGTCCGAACTTACTTCATGGATTACGGCAAAAATAAAAGACCGCTTACAAAACAGCAGCCTCCACTTCCACTCATCCAACTTCGGTAACCCGGCTGTCTAGCTGCGCTTTAGACCCGTGGCTTTGCGTCCTATGCTTTCGCGATAGTTTGCCTTTATCGAGTTATTCAACTAAAGATTCATTAGTTAATAATTTCGACGCACTAGGTCCTTCTCCTCTTTTTTACAACAAAAAAATAGGGCAAAAGTCACAGTTATTTAAAAAAAATTTACTATCAGACGTATCAGACTGAGTATTCATCCTTTTAACGGGATAATTTTCTTATTTACTCCACCGGAAAAGCCGCTCTCTTTCTCTTTGGAAACGCTCTATTCCTTATCACCGGCAAGTTTGTTCCCTGACCGCTTTAAACTCTTTCAGTATCCCTAGCGTGGGACCGCTTACATTTCAGCTGCAAAAAACTGTTTTTCCTGAACGTTCGGACCCTTGCTTTTATTATAGTAGGTATTTCCAAAGATTACCGCACTTTTTTCCTGTAACTTTATGAAATCAAGCTCCATATTCTGCCGGCAAAACCAAGGAAGCATTCTCCTTTCCATTCGCAGCCTAATTCCTCACTGTTAGCGCACCATTGGCACGGTTTGTTGTTGTCTGCCGTTTCAATTCCTGCTTCGGCCCCCTTCTAGTTTACTGTTTCAATTTACTGTTTCCGGTTGCTCTTTGGTTTGCCGTTTCGGGTTTGTTTCGGCACTAAACCGCATTATGCATAGTTTCGGCCGTCTCTGAAAATAATGGAAACAGCCTAACAAAGCAGGAGGAACTTCACATGAATGACGAAATCAACAACGGCACGGCTGTCACGGGAGTCGGCGGCCCCGCCGATCGAAGGCTCGCCGAAGGCGAACAGGAAATGACGCTGACCAACCGGCAGGGTCATCCGATTACCGATAATCAGAATATCCGCACGGTCGGAAACCGCGGTCCTTCTACATTAGAAAATTACCATTTTCTCGAAAAAATTTCCCATTTCGACCGCGAGAAAATTCCCGAGCGTGTTGTACATGCCCGCGGCGCCGGCGCGCACGGTTATTTTGAAGCGTACGGTAAAGTCGGCGAAGAACCCGTCGCCAAGTATACCCGTGCCAAGCTTTTTCAGAAAGCCGGTAAACAAACGCCGGTATTTGTCCGTTTTTCGACTGTCGTTCACGGCGTTCATTCACCCGAAACACTTCGGGATCCGCGCGGCTTTGCCGTCAAATTTTATACGGAAGACGGAAACTGGGACCTCGTCGGCAACAACCTGAAAATCTTTTTTATCCGCGACCCGCTCAAATTCCCGGACATGGTTCACGCTTTCCGCCCGGACCCGGTTTCCGGTATTCAAAATATGGAGAGAATGTTCGACTTCCTCTCCAACTCCCCGGAAGCGACACATATGGTTACGTTCCTGTTCTCGCCTTGGGGGATTCCCGCCAACTACAGGGAAATGCAGGGCTCCGGCGTCAATACGTACAAATGGGTCAATGCGGACGGCGAGGGTGTGCTGATCAAGTACCACTGGGAACCGATCAATAACGGCATCCGCAACCTTACCCAGAACGAAGCGAATGAAATCCAGGGTAAAAACTACAGCCACGCTACCCAGGATCTGTACGAAGCGATCGAACGCGGCGACTACCCCGAATGGGAGCTCAGCGTTCAAATTCTGAGCGATGACGAGCATCCCGAGCTCGATTTCGATCCGCTTGATCCGACCAAGCTGTGGGATCACGAGAAGTTCCCGTTTCTGCCGGTCGGCAAAATGGTCTTGAACAAAAACCCCGAGAACTACTTCGCGGAAGTTGAACAAGCCGCCTTCGGTACGGGCGTCCTCGTGGACGGGCTGGACTTCTCCGACGACAAGCTCCTCCAGGGGCGCACTTTCTCCTACTCGGATACGCAGCGCCACCGGGTCGGGACCAACTACCTGCAGCTGCCGGTCAACGCTCCGAAGAAGCATGTCGCAACGAACCAGCGTGACGGTCAGATGACATACTTCGTGGACCGGGCGTCCGGACAAAACCCTCATGTCAACTACGAGCCTTCTTCGCTCGGCGGACTCCAGGAAGCGCCGCCCCGCGGCCGGGAACACGAACCCGCTTACAATGCCAAGCTGGTCCGTGAGAAAATCGACCGGCCGAACGATTTCGGACAGGCCGGAGACACGTACCGGAAGTTTGAGCAGTGGGAAAAAGACGAGCTGATCTCCAATCTCGTCAACAATCTCAAGATCTGTAGACCCGTCATCCGGGACAAAATGGTAGAATATTTCACCCAGGCGGATGCGGAATACGGGCGCCGCGTAGCGGAGGAGTTGAGCAAGGCTGCTGCCTCGTCCGAGCATATGGGAACCGTCGAAAACCGGGAAGGCGCGGATAAAGCGGAACAATCCGGCCGTAAAACGGACGGCTATTAAGATGGACGGACGCGAGTGCTAAGTAAAACGGGGAACAGGAAAAACTGTTCTCCGGTTTGTGTTTTTGTGCTGGAAGCCGCGTGTTTGCTTTAGGTGTCTGGTCTTTGGTGTCTGGTCTTTGGTGTCTGGTCTTTGGTGTCTAGTGTTTGCTCTCGGTGTTTGCTCTCGGTGTCTGGTCCTGAGTGCTTGCTGCTTGGTCATACTTTGGCAGTCTTTCGTTCTTTCCTTTGGGGCCTCTTCTCAGCCACTTTTGCCGTTTATGTCGGCAGTATTTTGCACATAACTAATAATAGAAGCTTTATTTTTGCACACGGCAAAATATCCTATCACTTTCCACTTCCATTTAGGAAACATACAGGTTTACTAAGTCGGGAATATCTTCTATAATAGATGCATGAATCCTCAAGTTACTCCTCAACAACGGTAGGAAAGGGCGCTCCCTTTTCTACCGTTGTTGATTGAACGCAGCCTTTTCTTCTTAAAACTTCAGATTAGACAGGTGGTATTTACCATGAACGATACGCAGCAGCCTTATCGCATTTTGCTTTACTATAAATTCGTCCCGATTGCAAATCCCGAAGAATTCGCCGCCGAGCACCGGAAATACTGCAAAAATCTCGGTCTGAAAGGCCGCATTCTGATTGCCGCCGAAGGCATCAACGGGACTGTGTCCGGTACGGTCGAGCAGACGGAGCAGTATATGGCGGATATGCATGCCAACCCTCTTTTTGCCGATATGGTGTTCAAAACCGATCCGTCCGATGAGCATGCTTTCAGAAAAATGTTCGTCCGCTACAAAAAAGAACTGGTCACCTTCCGTTACGAGGAAGAGCTGGACCCTAACGTGATCAGCGGAAAAAGATTGTCTCCGGCCGAGTTCCACGAGCAGCTCCAAAACGAAGACGTCATCGTCCTCGACGGCCGCAGCAACTATGAGTACGACTTGGGCCACTTCCGCAACGCGATCCGTCCCGATGTGGAAGCGTTCCGCGAGTTCCCCGACTGGATCCGGGAGAACATGGCCGATCTTAAGGACAAACCGATCCTTACGTACTGTACGGGCGGAATCCGCTGCGAGAAGCTGACCGGCTTCCTGATCAAGGAAGGCTTCAAAGATGTCGCGCAGCTCGAAGGCGGCATCGTTACTTACGGGCAGGACCCGGAAGTGAAAGGAAGACTTTTCGACGGCAAATGTTACGTCTTCGACGAGCGCATTTCGGTACCGATCAATCATACCGATGAAGATATTATCGTGGGCAAATGCCATCACTGCGGCAAGCCTGCCGACACGTTCATCAACTGCGCGAACGACTTCTGTCATCTCCAGCACATCTGCTGCCCGGAATGCGAAGAAGAGCACAGCGGCTGCTGCTCGGACAAATGCGAGGAACTCGTTCTTTCCGCGCGTTAAGCGGCTTCCAGGAAGGCGCATGACAGACCTGACTGAAGCGGACCGAAGCGCCGCCGAGAAAACCCCGGACCGTCTCCGTCAAGGAGACCGGCCCGGGGTTTTCTTTTTTGCGGGAAAGAGCTGCGGAGTTCCGCTATAATGGAAAGAGAACCTACGAGGAGGAGACTTTATGCGCATTGGTATTATCGGGCTAGGCGATATCGCCCGCAAAGCTTATTTGCCGGTGATTACCGCAAGAAACGATGTGGAGCTTATTTTCTGCACGCGGAATACCGCCACCCTGGAGCAGCTTGCTTCCACTTACCGGATAAGCGAAACCGTCACGGAGGTCGGCGAGCTGATCAGCCGGGGCATCCGCGCGGCATTCGTCCATTCATCCACGGAATCCCATGCGGAGATAACGAAGCAGCTTCTGCAAAACGGCGTTCACGTTTATGTGGACAAGCCTATCGCCTATACATACGAGGAGTCGTTGGAGCTTACGGAGCTTGCCGAAGAAAAGGGCCTTATTCTGATGGTCGGCTTCAACCGGCGCTTCGCCCCCCTCTACGTCTCCGTTAAAGAAAAATCGTCACCGAACCTGATTCTGATGCAAAAAAACCGTCCCCACTCCCCCGATTTTGCGCGCCGGTTCATCCTCGACGATTTTATTCATGTCGTCGATACGCTCCGCTACCTGGTGCCGGGAGACGTCCGGGAAGTTAACGTCACCTCCCATCAGCAGGACGGCAAACTGTACCATGTGATGCTCCAGCTCAGCGGCGACGGCTATACGGCCGTCGGTATCATGAACCGGGACAGCGGCAGCAGCGAAGAAACCGTGGAAGTGATCGGCGGCGGCCGCAAATGGTCGGTGAAAGATCTCAATACCGCTGTAGAGCTGGCGGACGGCGGCGAGCAGCATTACAAATTCAACGATTGGGACCCCGTCCTGCACCGCCGTGGTTTCCATGCCGTCATCGATCATTTTATCCGGACGGTAAAAGAGGGCAGACAGCCCGTACAGTCAACGCGGGATGCGCTCGAAACCCACCGCCTCTGCGAGGAGATCGTCAAGGAACTTGAAAAACAGGGAGTATCCGCCTGGGGGTAAGACGCCCGATTTCCCGGCGGATCGTCGGAACGGCAGGTCTTTTAACTGACGCCTGTTCTCTTATCCGGCGTTTGAAATCCTCCTGTTTCGTTTGAACGAATCCGTTTTCGCTTAAACTAAGAAAGAGTGCCTCCCCTTTCGGGAGGCGGCGCTCTTTCTTTTTGTTTCTCAAACAGACTCGCCTTCTTTACCGGCTTCCTTATGTTGTTCTGTCCTTCTCATTCAGCACGCCGAGAGTTTCTATATTTCCGGACCGGAGGTACTCCTGACACATGAACATCATCACGACCACACAGTGGAACGAAGAGCTTTGGCGGGAAGCGGAGCCCCTGTACAACGAGGCTTTCCCCGATCACGGAAGGAAGCCCATCCCGATCATCCGTCAGATGTTCGAAAGGAAGCTCTGCTTCCTTCATCTCGGCATTACCCGAGGTAAGACCGCCGCTATGGCGATTACCGGAGAGCTCCCGTCGGTCGGGGCGCTTCTGATCGACTACATCGCGGTCCGTCAGGAGTGCCGGGGGCAGGGCACCGGACGGCATTTTATAGAAGAGCTTAAAAATTGGACCCGCGAGGAGCGCGGCCTCAGCGGCATGCTGATCGAAGCGGAGGCGGGCGATGGGCCCGGCCACCGGAGCCGGCGGCGTTTCTGGGAAGCCTGCGGGTTTCATTTGACGGACTACGTTCACGAATACAGCTGGGTGCCGGAGAGCTACCAGGCGATGTATGTGAATTTAAGCCCCGAAGGAAAGCTCCCCGCCGACGGCCGGCTTCTTTTTGAGTGCATCACCGACTTTCATAAAAGGTCGTATCAGCGCAAATAATCGGCTTAGGCATAGGCATAGGCGGATCGTCTCCCGCTGCTCCTCCTGGACCTCGTCCTACTTCTGCCGCATGGACAAATGAACTCCCGTGCGCTATTTTTAAAGAAGCAGGCGACTTTTTTGGTAAAAAGGAGTACGTATGAACCAACAACGGAAACCGAAAGTGTTTATCGGTTCTTCCAGAGAAGCGATTCCTATCGCGGAAGGTGTATTGGAAAACCTCTCCCCCGTCGCGCAGGTAAACCCCTGGTTTGCCGGTGCTTTCAACCCCGGGCGGTACACCATGGAAGATTTGGATAAACAGGTGCAAAGCAACGATTTCGCTCTTTTCATTCTATCGACGGACGACGTCGTTCAAATCCGCGGCAAGCAGTATGCTTCGGCCAGAGACAATACGATTTTCGAAATGGGGCTTTTTATGAGCCGCCTGGGCAGGGAACGCGTCTTCTTCCTTCTGCCGGATCATATTCCTGAAAGCGTTAACGAAACGGCTGTGGGCGGGCTGCGGACCCCCTCGGACTTGTTCGGGGTCAATGCCCTGACGTTCGAAATCCGTACCGAACCCGATGAGTGGGTTCAAGCAACGGCCGCGGCCTGCAGCACCGTAAAAAGAAAAATGCGCGAATTGGGCTGCCTGTCGGAGCAGCCGTCAGTCTCCCAGCTCGCACGCATTCTTCGTCTTTTTCGTACCCTGTTAAAAGGGGCTGCTTTCAAACCGGAGGAAGAAGATTTCCTCCAGACGCTGAGCGAAGGAATCCGGATCTCCTACACGTGTCCGCCCCAGTTTACGGTTAAAGGCGTCACGATTCACATCGCGGAGCAGGACGAGTGGATCAAGCAGGTGGCAGGCACCTCCAACATCGGCATGATGAACCGGATTTATCCCCTGACGGCCAATGAAAATCTGGGTCCCGGAGACAAGCGCATCCTTGTGGTGGACGCTCATTTGAACAACAGAGTCACGATGAATCTGCACTCCTCTTCCATTGAAAATGAATATTTGATATGTTATCCTTTAGCTAAGAAGGTTGTGCTGACCGTGCATATGATCGGTCAGGATACATTAAGCTCGGAGCAGTTGAATAAGATAACCGTCCTGAACGGACAATTGATCAGTTCGGTAAACGATTTATTGGGAGGGGAATAAGATGAAACCGGTCAGAAACAGATCGAACAGCGGATTAAAGCGTCGTCGATCCACCAAATCCGCCGGCAAAGTCACGGCCCAGCGGAACTCATCGGGTCATATTTATTCCATCGGTCCTTCCGTGGACGGGAAAGAGCAGTCTTTCCAGCTTCTTCTGGAGAAAGAAGCCGTGTACGAAACTCCCGTCTATCTTCAAGGCTGATGCCTTACAGAATGAAAAAACCGCTCCTTTCATGGCGAAGGAGCGGTTTTTTTGCCGTTCGGGCGTACGTGTATTCGTGCGCCCCAGTTCGGGGGTATCCGTTTGTCCGTGTATTCGTGCACCTCAGTTCCGGGTATCCGTTGGTCCGCATATTTGTCACCTTAGTTCGGGGTATCCGTTTACCCTGATACCGGTAACCCGTCTATCCGTGTATGGTGCATCCGGGTACCCGGTTATCCCGATTTGGCAATGGCCGGCGGCAGTATAAAACTGTGGAAACACTGAGGTAAGTAAGATGTTGCAATGGTTGGATGGTTGGATGGTTTCGATGGTTCGATTTCAATGGCTGGATGTTTCGATGCGAGGATGGCATACGGATACATTCGTTTCTGGATGAACGGAATCGCAGAAGCCCGCTCTCCGTCCCCTCGTCCGGCATCGCTTATCCGTTAATCCGAATGTACCCCTCGGATCCGTTTCAACTGATGGATATGCCCCCACTCGTGGACCGCGCTAAACTGCAGCCACTGGCAGGCATTCAGCTCCACCCCGAGTGGATGCCGGGACACCAGACTGTTCGTCTCTCTTGCGGCCAATAGCGGCAAAAGCGCTTTTAGCCTGCCGCGAACCTCCGCAAGCCGGTCCAGCCCGTCTTCATACGCCACTTTTCCGGTAGGAAATGCGGACGGCGGAGATGTTTTTGGCGTGCCGAGAAGCCCTTTTTGCTCGAACAGCGCCATGACGTCCACGAGCTTCCGGTCCTCAGGCTCGGATGGACGGACAGCTTCGCCACTCAGCAGCCTACCGATTTCGGCGATGACCTGCTCTTCCACGATGCTCAGGTGCTCGATGATCTGGGCCGGGTTCCAGCCGCCTTCATACTCGCTTAGGTGCCGTTCTTCCGGCCCGAAAGCGTCCAGCGCCGCCAGAAGCTCCCGTCTTTTTTTGTCCAGAAAGGGTTCCAGCTCGGAAAAAATCATGCGTCCCGCCTCCTTGTTTATAAACGCTCTTCTCTCCCCATCATAGCGCGTTCCCGCGTTTTCTTCATCCGCCTTATGAAGGACTTTCATTTATTTACGTAAAAATGCACCGCCAATCGCAGCGACCGGTATACACACGGGGTGGTTTCCGGTATCCGCTAAATGGAGGTGCGTTCAAGCGGCTGCCCGCTTTTTGCACGATTGATTTCGATGCGCCGAACAGGCTGCCCGCGCTTTGCATGTATCAGCCGGCGGCACTGAGCCTAAAGCCATCCGGGGACCGCCATCCGGCAAAAAGCCGGACAGCGTCCGGACAATAGCCGAACAGCGGCCTGTCTCCGAAGCTACTCTTTCATATTTTGAAGCAGCTGAACCCGGTAAGCTTCGCTTTCCAGCCCCTGAATCTCTTTGTATTCCTCTTCCGTCAGCCTTCTGGGCTCTCCGACCGATTTGGCGATCATATAAATTTTCACGCTCTCTTCCATCACTTCGGTCCGGTAGTAAGCTTCCCGGAGATTTTTGCCCGTGGTCACCAGACCGTGATTTTTAAGCAGCATAGAGCTGTAACGGTCCGCTTTCTCCGCCACAAGATGAGCGAGTTTGTCCGTCGTGGGCACCACGTAAGGAATGAACGCGACATCTCCTACGAGAGCCGCCTGATCCGGAAAAAGCATAGGCAGCTCGTCGCCCACGAGCGTCAGGGCAATGCAGTAGGCGGGATGCGTATGCACGATAGCCTGAAGCAGGGGATTCACCCGGTAGCAGAACAGATGCATGAGCACTTCGGATGAAGGACGGAAAGCGGTATCTCCGATTTCTCCGGTAGGAATATGGACCGGCACCCATTGATGCGGCTCGATATCTTCCAGCGCAAATCCGCTGGGTGACAAGTACATATAATCCCCGTGCCGTGCGCTGATGTTGCCTCCGGGGCCGACCACGAGACCTTTCGCTACGCTTTTGGCGGCGTACTTCGTCAATTCTTCTCTGATTTTCCGTTCAGTCATTTCCGGTCACGCTCCTCTCGGGATGATGGGATGTAATCTTCCTGTAGCGCGCATAAGCGTCCTGCCACCGGCCGGTGTCCTCGGGAGAATACAAATCCGGCGGAAACGAGGCCAGCACGACCTGCCGCATTTCGTCGCGGGTATGCAGCTCGCCGCGGGCCTTCGCCTGCATGAGCAGGCTGCCGACGGCGGTCGCCTCGACGGGCCCCGCGATGACGCACCGGCCGGTGACATTCGCCGTCAGCTGGCAGAGCAGCCGGTTGCGGATGCCTCCGCCGACCATATGGACGGCGTCCAGCCTGCGGCCCAGCAGCTCCTCGATTTCGTGCAGAGTCTGGCAAAATTTCATCGCCAGACTTTCCACGATGCAGCGGATCATCTGCGCCTTCGTCTGCGGAACGGGCTGGCCGGTCTGCGCACAGCGGATGCGGATGCGCTCCGGCATGTTCCCCGGCGCCAGGAAGAAGGGGTCTTCCGGATCAACGTACGCTGCCGCCGCTTCTTCTCCCGCCGCCATCGCCTGCATGTCCGCGAAGGTGAGCGCTTCGCCTTCCAATTCCCAGAACCGGCGGCATTCCTGGAGAAGCCACAGGCCCATGATGTTCTTCTGCAGCCGGATGCGTCCGTCCGCTCCGCCTTCATTCGTGAAGGCGAGTTTCCGGCTCCGTTCGGTGATGACGGGCCGGTCCGTCTCTACCCCCATCAGCGACCAGGTGCCGCAGCTGATAAACGCATAGCTCCCGCCGGCCTGCGCGGGGACGGACATTACGGCCGAAGCCGTGTCATGCGAAGCTGCCGCCACGACCGGGAAGCTGCGCATCTGCAGCTCCTCGGCCAATGCGGCGCGCAGGCTGCCGGCGGTTGTACCCGGCATCACGACGGGAGGGAACATCGCCCGCGGATGCGGAAGCAGGGCAAGCACTTCTTCATCCCAGCCGCGCAGCTGCGGGTCGAGCAGGCCGGACGTGCTGGCGATGGTGTATTCCGCCGAAATTTCTCCGCACAAATAATAGCGGAACAAATCGGGCATGAACAGCATCCGCACATCCTCGCCGGCCAGACATGCACCCTCCCCTTCCGCCTCCAGCTGAAACAGCGTGTTGATGGACTGGGTCTGGATGCCTGTGCGCCGGTACAGTTCTTCTTCCGGCATCCGGCCCAGCACGCGCTTCATCGCGGACTCGTTTCGTGAGTCCCGGTAGTGGTATGGATTACCCAGCAGCCTGCCCCTCCCGTCCACCAGCCCGTAATCCACGCCCCACGTGTCTACGGCAAGCGAAGCGGGAGCCTCCCCCGTAAACGGCTTGCAGGCACGGATGCCTTGCAGCATCTCGTGAAACAGCCTCAGAAAATCCCAGTGAAGACCGCCGCCAAGCCTGACGGGATCATTGGAAAAGCGGTGGATTTCCTCAACAGCCAGGCGCGATCCGTTGTAAGTACCGAGGACCGTCCGTCCGCTGCTCGCTCCGAAATCCACAGCCAGCATGTGAAGGCCGTTCTTTTCTACTCCCATGAAAAGTCTCCCTTCCTGTCCGGCTTCTAGTTATACAACGGACCGAAGTTTGCGCATGCGCGGAAGTCCGCCGCTTCTTCGTCCCGGGTCCCGAAAGAGCTCCATACGCGCGGCCGGAATATATTTTTCTCATCGACGTTGTGCATGGAAACGGGAATTCTCAGCATCGATGCCAGCGTGAGGAGATCGGCTCCGATGTGCCCGTAAGAGATGGAACCGTGATTGGAGCCCCAGTTGTCCATCACGGAATACACGTCGCGGAAAGAACCTTCCCCTGTCAGCATCGGCGCGAACCACGTCGTCGGCCACGTGGGATCGGTCCGCTTATCCAGCGCGTCGTGCACGTGCTCCGGCAGATCGACGGTGTAGCCCTCGGCAAGCTGAAGCACGGGACCGAGACCCTTCACCAGATTGATCCGGGACATCGTGACGGGCATTCCGCCCTTCGTCAGGAAGTCCGACGAGTAGCCGCCTCCCCGGAAATACTCCACGGCCGCGGGCCGCCAGGACGTTTCGCCGAGGCACTTGCCCACCTCTTCCTCCGTAATCTCCCAATAAGGCTTCATGGCGGGCGCACCGTCCCGGGATTGCTGCCCCGTACCGTCCAGTGCGGCCGGACCGGAATTGATGAGATGAAGAACCCCTTGCTCCGCGGCGCCTTCCAGTGTATAACCCGTTACCCTCTTCACCGATTCGGGGCTCCAGTAGGTCCGGACGTCCGCGAAAATTTGGGCGGTATGCGTCAGAAGATATCCCATCAGCATCGCAACGCCGTTTAAACTGTCGTTCTCTGTGGCTACGAGATAGGGCGCCCTTCTTCCGTTCCAGTCAAAAGAGCTGTTCAGAATCGCTTCCATGAAATCCCCGTTCGGAAAATGATCCGTCCAGTGGCGCTGACCCTGGAAGCCGGACAAGATCGCGTTATGCCCCATCGCTTCCTCACCGAAACCGAGCTCGGCCAGCTTAGGGTTTCCGGTCATCAGATCTCGGACGATCAGGGACATTTTGACGACGGTTTCCCAATCCTTGTCTTTACGTTCCCGCGAAGTTTGGATGGCGGCAGGATTGTTGTCGGGGCCTTCCTTGCAGTTGTCCTTCACCCAGGCGAGAGCGATCCCGAACTCCTCCTTGTCGTAGATCTCTTCCTCCATCCGGCGGACCAGCTCCGACATATCCACATATTCATTGCGCATGCCGAGATAATTCTGGAAAAGTTCTTCATTGACGATCGAACCCGCAATTCCCATGGACACGGAGCCGACGGACAAGTAAGAGGTTCCTTTCATTACCGCCACGGCCAGTGCCGCTCTTCCAAAACGGAGCAGCTTCTCCCTCACGTCTTCCGGAATGTCGGACGTGCCCGCGTCCTGCACATCCTTGCCATAAATGCCGAACGCCGGAATCCCTTTCTGCGCATGGGCCGAAAGCACGGCGGCCAAATAAACGGCGCCCGGACGCTCCGTCCCGTTGAAGCCCCAAATCGCATTCGGAATGGAGGCGTTCATATCCATCGTCTCGGTTCCGTAGCACCAGCAAGGAGTCACGGTGACGGTTACGCCCACGCCCGACCGCGCGAATTTGTCCGCAGCCGCGGCCGCTTCCGCCACGCCGCCGATGCATGTGTCGGCAATGACGCATTCCACCGGCGTTCCGTCGGGATAGCGCAAATGATCGCTGAGCAGAGCGGCCGCCGCCTTGGCCATGTTCATCGTCTGTTCCTCAAGCGATTCGCGTACCCCTTTGCGGCGTCCGTCGATGGTCGGACGAATACCTATTTTCGGGAATGGACGGCTCCATCTGTGTTCACGGTTGTTCATTTGATCTTCCTCCTCGTTAGAGTTATCGATAAACCATTGTCTATAAAGGGATCTTACTCAGACCAATCAAGTAACTACACCTTTTCTTAAAATAACGTTGGCATATAAAGCGCTTTCACTAGTGGCGGCAATGGCATAAGCTTCCTTAGCCCGTTCGTAGAAAGCGAATCGCTCCAGCTGTCCGATCTTGACGGCAGGGAGATGCTTTCCGATCACTTCGGCATACGTTTCCCAAATTACCGGCTGAACCGGATCGCCCGGAACGACTGCCATAAGCGTAACCGGCTGATCTCCGTATGTATCGAGCGGAAATAAGGCAAGAACCGCCTCCAACAGCTCAGGCACGCCGTGACCGTCGCAGCGGACGAGACGTCTGGCATGGCTCGCCGCCGGAAAGTTGCCGTCCCCCAGGACGATTTCGTCACCGTGGCCCATTTCCATCAGCACTTTCAGGAGTTCCGGCGAAAGAATGGATGGAATTCCTTTCAGCATCCGTTTGTCTCCTCTCTGTAATTCAAATAGAGTTACCGATAACACAAAATTAACAGCTGCCTCTCTTGCTGTCAACGATTTTCTTTTATACAATTAATTCACTTAAGCATGAAAAGGTGATAACGATTGATTACAATCTATGATATAGCCGAAAAGGCAAATGTTTCCGCCATGACCGTTTCCAGAGTTATCAATAACTCGGGAAGAATCAGCGAGGCGACGCGCAAGCGCGTACGCAAGGTGATGGAGGAGCTGAATTATATCCCCAATTCCATGGCACGCGGCCTCGTGCTGCAAAAAACGAAGCTGCTGTCGCTGCTGATCACGGATATTACGAATCCTTTCTACACGACGATTGCGCGGGGAGCCGAGGACACGGCGAAGCGGTCCGGCTACAAGCTTCTGTTCGGCAACAGCGACGAGGATTACGGCAAGGAAAAAGATTATGTCGAAATGATCCTATCGACCCGGGTGGACGGCGTCCTGTTCGCGCCTACCGGAGACGCTTCCCTTGATCAGCTGCGCCAGCTGCAAAAGCACGGCATTCCGTTCGTGATTCTGGACCGTGAAGTTCCCGGGATCGAAACGGATGTCGTCTTGGGCGACAGTAAAGAAGGAGCGAGAAAACTTGTCGAGCATCTGATCGGCCTCGGGCACCGGCGCATCGCTCTGGTCAACGGTTCGCCCGATGTTTCCACGGCCCGGCTCAGGTATACCGGCTACAGGGAAGCTCATCTGCTCGCCGGACTGCCGCTCGACGATAGCCTGATCGTGTCGCTGAATTACCGCGAGTTTCAGGACGAAGCCTCGCTGCAGGCGCTGCTCGCGCTCCCTTCCCCGCCGACGGCGATTTTCGCGGCCAACAACCTGCTCGCCGTAGGAATTATTCAAGCGCTCCGCCAGAGAGGCTTGTCCGTGCCGGGAGAGATGTCGGTCGTCTGCTTCGACGATTTCGGTCCGGCCGAAACCGTCAATCCTTTTCTGACCGTAGCCTCCCAGCCCGCCTACCAGTTCGGAGCCCTCGGCATGCAGCTTCTGATCGAACGGATCGAGAACGGCCCCGGTTCGGAGAGCCGCAAAATCATGCTGCCCTCCGAACTTCTCGTCCGTTCCTCGACCCGGGCATGGACCGGCGGTTCCCCCGCTGATTTATAACAGCCGGATTCCTTCCCGGATATCCTGCCGCCGGTCCCGGATATACCGCTCGATCACGTCAGGCTCCGAACGGAACAAGGACAGGCCGTTTTGGCGTCCGGGGTCTTTATATACGTCCCGGGCGATGTGTCCGTGCATCTCGTACACAACCGGCATGATCCGTTCCTTTGTAAACGCCGTATCCGTAAGCTGCTTCAGAAGAGCTTTATACCGCTGCCGCGCCTCCTTGCTTTCCAGCACTTTTTCGGTCAAATCGTTATAGCCCGTGATCCTGACGAGATTACTGCTCACTCTTTTCCCGTAACAATTGCGTCCCCAGGTGCCCTCATAATCCCAAGGAATCATCCGGTACTTTCCGGTCGGTTTGTGCTCGTAGATCGCGTAATTGTGCTCAAATCCGTCATAATTCCCCGTCATCACGGCTCCGGCCAGCCATCGCAAGTAATTGTCGAGATCCACGTGCTTCTCCAGAAAAACCTTCAGCCGGTCTCCCTTCAGAGCATGCAGGGACTGGATGAACGCCTTCATCTTCTCCCGGTCCCCACCCGTTCCGATAATGAGATCATATCCGGCAAACAGGGTCTTTTTGCGCTTGCGGGTATCCGGATCTTTCAGTGAAAAGTTCGCCCGGTCGTTGCTCGCATACATAAGAGACTTCATAAGAATGCCCCTCCGCCGGAAAAAAGACCGCTTAACCGCCTCGATCAGCACATACACGCCTTCGTTTCTGCCGTCGATCGTCAGCACGACATGGCGGGTATGCGGACTCGGCACGCCTATCATCCGGAAAAAACGGAACGACAGCGCGTTGCGGATCAGTGAAGGATCGTCGTATTCCGCATTCAGATGATAGGTCCTGCCCTTTATCCGGAGTTCATACGATTTCTTCGCATATTCACGGGTATGCCCGCCGCGGTATCCGATTCGGATAGGGATGCTGCCGCTCCCGTCCGATAGAATCGCCGGTACGAACCGGCTGCTCCACACGTTTTGCCGCAGTTTACGGTCCGCTCCGGAACCGACAGTTAGTTGAAAATGAGGAAGCGACATAAGATTCTTCCGCCTTTCGCTATAAGAAAACAGCCTATCCGTCGGGATAGGCTGTTCTCGTTACGTTACCTTATGCGAAGTGCAGGTGTGGCGGCACGGCGGTTGCCTTACTTCTGCCTCATTCGGCGGTGCGGTCGGAATGTTTAGCAGCCTTTCGATTTGCCTCCCGTACGGCCATGCGTGCGGTTGCCGCCTGTGCGGCCTCCAGTCCGGTTGCCTCCCGTACGGACATGCGTACGTTTGCCTCCTGTGCGGCCTCCTGTCCGGTTGCCTCCCGTATGACCATGCGTATGGTTGCCCCCTGTGCGGCCTCCAGTCCGGTTGCCTCCCGTATGACCATGCGTGCGGTTGCCTCCCGTATGGCCTCCAGTCCGGTTGCCTCCCGTATGACCATGCGTACGGTTGCCCCCCGTGCGGCCTCCTGTCCGGTTGCCTCCCGTATGACCATGCGTACGGTTGCCTCCTGTACGGCCTCCAGTCCGGTTGCCTCCCGTATGACCATGCGTACGGTTGCCTCCTGTACGCCCTCCTGTCCGGTTGCCTCCCGTATGACCATGCGTACGGTTGCCTCCTGTACGGCCTCCAGTCCGATTACCCCCTGTGCGGCCTCCCGTACGGTTGCCTCCTGAGCGGCCATGCGAACGGTGTCCATGCGAGCCATGAGGTCCTCTCAAGCTCGTAACCGCCTGAGCTTGCTCGTCGCTGGCCCACCAGTCTTCGAATAAATCCGGAAATTCTGTCATGTGATGTTCCTCCTTCTATTAAGATAGTACATCTTATGAAGGTGCTTTCCGGTTGGTATGGTTATTGGTACTCGCTTGTTCGAATTGAGAGTTTGTCCTCTAGCATTTGTTCTAGCACCACAAGCGGAATCAAAAAAAAATAGATAGACAACCAGTACCGTTTCTTATCCGGCACATATAAATAGATACCAGATAGAGCTAAATGACAAATGAAAGGAGGCGATGACCTCACGGTGCCGGCAAGTATTAAAAAGAAGCGCATGAACAAAGCTTTCCAACCACAAACCAACAACTTGAGAGGGGAACACCAACATGTCCGTTAACGAACTGGGTTACGTTGTGAATCTGATTGGAGAAGAAGTTAAAATCAACCGGGGCGGTCCCGATTCCGTAACGGGAAAACTGATCAATGTTCATACCGATTATTTATCCTTGCAAACCAATGAGGGAGTCATTTACATTAACGCCTCTCATATCAAAAGCGTAACGGAAAGCGCGGGAAAAACCGAATATCCGAGTTACGCGAATGTCGTTTCGGCCTATGATTTTCAGGAACTGCTCAAAAAATTCCATCAAAAATTCGTTAGAATCAACCGCGGCGGCCCCGAAAAGATCGAAGGCGTCATCGCTGAAGTCAAACAAGATTACCTCGTATTGGTCGTAAACAACGAAGTCGTCCGGATCTCGCTTTTCCACATTAAAAGCATCGGCATCGCTTCCTCGAGTAAAAGCGGCGGCAATCAGAAGAACCAGAGCAAAGGCGGCCAAAACAACGGCAACCAGTCCCGCGGTAACCAAACTCGTGGCAACCAAACTCGCGGTAACCAAACCCGCGGTAACCAAACTCGCGGCAACCAGACTCACGGTAACCAAACCCGCGGCAACCAAACCCGCGGCAACCAAACCCGCGGCAACCAGACTCGCGGCAACCAGACCCGCGGTAACCAAACCCGCGGCAACCAGACTCGCGGCAACCAAACCCGCGGCAACCAGACTCGCGGCAACCAATCTCACCGCAATCACACAAAAGGATTCACAGGCAGCGGCAATCCGTTCCGTTTATTTTTCTAAATGCGTGATCACCCCTCGTTTCAGCCTCCCCCGATTCAAAAAGCGGCGGCCGCTCACCGGCCGCCTCCACTTCCGTTTTTACGGAACTTCGCGCTATCAACTTCTGTTCATATAGACATGCTGTCCCCGAAATCTTTGCAGGACTAGGAAAGGAGGAAATGCGATGAAGCTTCTGCACTCTTTCCTGGGTAAACTTGTCGATGTCGGCTTATCCGGAAAAAAACTGCCCCTCCGGGGTTCCCTTATAGATGTGGGCAACGATATTATCGTTCTCCACAACGGAAGCCAGTTCACGTATATTCCCACTCTTCATCTTCAATACATGACCTTGGCGGAAGATCCGACCGCCGTCGATCCCGCTCCCCAGCCTGAACTTCCATTCGATCATTCCGAAATTGCATACCGCAAAATTTTAATGAACGCCAAAGGCATTTTCAGCGAAATTTCCATCAGCGGCTCTCAGTCTTTGCACGGATACGTCACGAGCATTATGAATGATTTCTTCGTTTTCTTCTCCCCCGTTTACCGCACGGTATACATTTCATTGGAACATGTGAAAAGCATAACCCCGTATATTTCCAACACGACGCCCTATTCCCTCGGTCAGGACCGATTTCCTCTTCACCCCACGGGTACGACGCTGTCAAGAACGTTCGAACAGCAGCTCAAAAAACTGGTCGGCGAATTAGTCGTCTTTAATCTGGGGGAAGCCCCCAATAAAATCGGCCGCCTTAACGTGGCGGAAAACAACATGCTGGAGCTTGTTACGGCGAACGGCCAGCAGCTCTTCATGCACATGAGCCATGTCAAATCGGTACATCTGCCCTAATCTTGACCGTCATCCAGTCGCGTATAACGCGGCTTTTTTAATGCCTTGCTTTTCCGAAACACGCGGATGCCGGTTATTCCCCCCTTACTTCCTTCAGCACGCTAAATAAGACACGGCAGCCTGTATACAGGTCTGACGCGTCTTATTTTTCGGATATACGGTTATGGCCCCGTCAGTTAAAAAGCCGGCACAACGGCAACGCCGTATTTGTCCTGGATAAATTTTTTTACTTCAGAACTGGTAAGCGCCGCATCGAGCTTTTTGATATCGTCCCGGCTCTCATCGCCTTTGCGGACAACGATCACATTCGCGTAAGGAGAGTTGGCGTCCTCCCGGAATAAGGCCGACTTGGGGTCAAGCTTGGCTTCGAGAACGAGATTCGTGTTGATAACGGCACCGTCCAAATCGGGCAGCGCCCTCGGAAGCGTAGCGGAGTCCGTTTCGAAAAACTTCAGGTTTTTCGGGTTGTCCACGATATCCTTCGGCGTGGCTTCGTAGGTGGTCAGTCCGTCCTTCAGCTTGATAAGCCCCTGCTGCTGCAGAAGAACCAGCGCCCGGTATTCGTTGGAGGGATTGTTCGGAATACCGATTTTCGCGCCGTCTTTGATCTCATCCTTAGACTTCAGCTTGCTCGAATAAAACCCGATCGGTTCCACATGAACCTTGGCAGTCACCGCAAAATCAAAGCCCTTCTCTTTTTTGACCGAATCCAAGTACGGCACGTGCTGAAAATAGTTCGCGTCAATCTGTTTGTCTTTCAAAGCCGGATTCAACTGGCCTTCGTCATCGAACACTTTAATGTCCAGATGGATTCCCTGCTCTTTCAATTTCGGCTTTACGACCTCCAAAATTTCCGCATGCGGCACGGCTGCCGCTCCGACGGTGAGCTTCACTTCTTTGGCGGGTTCCTTGGACGCTCCCGGCGTACTTCCGGTTTTCTCCGAAGCGGCAGCCTCTCCTTTGCCTTGGCTGCCGCACCCGGCGGCCGTCAACGTGACAGCCAGCAGAATGGCGGCAATAGCACTTAGTCGTGTAGATATCATGTAATACGCCTTCTTTCTTCTATGTAATGGATAAAAAAACATAACGGCCGACTCTTACTCCAGTTTGTAACGCTTGCGGATGATCGATTTGGCGATAGAGTCGCCGGACCACTGAATAATCTGGACGATCACAATAATGAGAATAACCGTGGCGATCAGGATATCTTCCCGGAACCGCTGATAACCGAACCGGATGGCAAGGCTGCCGAGGCCGCCCGCCCCTATGGCGCCCGCTACCGCCGTAAATTCCGTGATCGCGATGACGCCGATCGTTACCGCCCGGATCAAGGCCGGAAGCGCCTCCGGGATCAGTACGCGGAGTATGATGGTCCACGGCGAGGCGCCGACCGATTTGGCCGCTTCGATTTTGCCGGAGCTGACTTCTTTCAGCGAATTTTCGATAATCCGCCCCAGAAACGGAGCGGCTCCGATCGAAAGGGACACAATCGCCGCCGTCGGTCCGAGGGTCGTGCCGACAATGAGCCGTGCGAGCGGAAGAAGCAGCACGATCAGAATGATGAACGGCAGAGATCTTACCGCGTTGATGGCGGTACCGATCACTTTATGCAGCTTCGGCGCCGCAAGAATGCCTCCTTTTTCCGTAACCACTAAAGTAATGCCGAGCGCACTGCCCAGTAGAAAAGCGAACAGGGAAGACCAGACGACCATGAACAGCGTCTCCTGCAACCCTTCGACCAGCAGGTCGACCAAATCGTCTCTCATATGCCTGCCCCCGCTCCTTCAAGGACCGTCCGCTCTCTGCGGTAATGGTCGATAATGCTGACGAATCTTCTTGCGGTATCGCTCTCCGGCTGGAGAAAGAACTTATCCACGGTTCCGGTCTCTACAATTCTACCTTTTTCTATGACCGCCATATTGCGGCAAATGTGCTGGAGAACATCCAGTTCGTGCGTGATCAGCACAATCGTCAAGTTGAGCTGGCGGTTAATGTCTTTGAGCAGCTCCAGCGTCGAATACGTCGTTTGCGGGTCAAGCGCCGAGGTCGCTTCATCGCTTAGAAGGACGTCTGGTTCGTTCACCAGCGCCCGGGCAATGCCGACCCGCTGTTTCTGGCCTCCGCTGAGCTGGGACGGGTAGACATTCTCTTTGTCCCCCAGCCGCACCAGGTCCAGAATCTCTCTTACTCTCTCGTTCAGAACCGGTTTCGGAACGCCCGCCACTTTAAGAGGAAACGCCACGTTCTGGAACACCGTTTGGGAATCGAGCAGATTAAACTGCTGAAAAATCATGCCGATTTTCCGGCGGGCCATCCGCAGCTCCTTCTCGTCCAGGTCGGTGATGCGCAGCCCCTCGATTTCCACCGTGCCCGAATCGGGCTCCTCCAGACGGTTGAGGCAGCGGATTAACGTCGATTTCCCCGCCCCGCTAAATCCGATAATGCCGAAAATATCCCCCTTTTGTATGCGCAGATTGATGTTTTCCAGGGCCGTTACGGGCCCGTCGGCGCTTTTGTACGACTTGTTCAGATTTTCTACGAGGATCATGTGCTACACCTGCCCGGAATTTTTTTCAATAAAAAAAACCAAGCCCATCTTACCGGCCGTCCGGTAAAGAGCTTAGTTTCCAGTGATCTGGTCAACTAACGACTTATGAAGTTATTTCCGACTAAACCAATGTCTTTTGTATAATTTATCTCAGCTTTTCTCTCTTGTCAACCGCCTTTTGAGAATAAAAAACGAGGATTGACGGCCTCCTGAGCTTGATGTTAATGTTTAACATATTATTCCTATGAAAAAACTAGGTTATAAGGAGGAATCCCTTTGACAGCCAAAAGACAAATCAAGCTATCCGCCTACCTCGTAGGCACCGGAATGCATGTCGCCTCATGGAAACATCCGAATGCGCAGAGAAGCGCCAGTATCTCTATCGACTACTACAAAGAACTCGCCCGGACGGCCGAACGCGGCAAGTTCGATATCGCTTTTATCGCGGACAGTCTCGCCATCAACGAGGATTCCCATCCGAATATTCTGAACCGTTTCGAGCCGGTTACCCTCATCACGGCGCTTGCGGGCGCCACATCCAAAATCGGCGTCGTCGCCACTGCCTCCACTTCCTACATCGAGCCGTTCAATCTGGCACGTTCCCTGCTGTCCGTCGATCAGATCAGCAAAGGCCGGGCGGGCTGGAATATCGTGACGACACGCGATCTGTCCGGCAGCACGGCCCGGAATTTCGGAGCGCAGGATCATCTGGAGCACGGCTTCCGTTACAAAAGAGCGGAGGAATTCGTCGAGGTAGTGACGGGGCTGTGGGATTCTTGGGAGGACGATGCCTTTGTTCAGGACAAGGAAAGCGGTGTTTTCTTTCATCCGGATAAAATGCACCGTCTTAACCATCAAGGCGAATTTTTCTCCGTCGAGGGGCCGCTGAATATCGCGCGTTCCCCCCAGGGGTATCCGGTGCTGGTACAGGCGGGGACCTCGGAATCCGGCCAGCAGTTCGCCGCCAAGCGGGCGGAAGTGATTTTCTCCATCAAGTACAGCAAACAGGAAGCCCGAGAGTTTTACGACACGTTCAAAAGCAAAGCCGCCTCTTTCGGCCGGTCACCTGATGAGGTCGTCATTTTGCAGGGGATTTTTCCGGTAATCGGTTCCACCCAGGAAGAAGCGGACGAGAAATACAGGCAGCTCGAATCGTATATTTCCGAGGCGACAGGTTTCAGCTTCCTGAAAAACTATTTCCCGGATGTCAATTTCGCGGGCTTGACGCTGGAATCGCGAGCCGCCGATGCGGGACTGGACCGCCTCCGGCTCGATAAATCCGATTACCGGAAGCACCAGCCCGTCATCGCCCGGGAGAATCCGACGCTTCGTGAAGTCTACTCGCTTCTAACGGGCTCTTTCAGCCGGGAAGACTGGGTCGGCACCCCGGAGAAAATTGCGGATACGCTCGAAGAGTGGTTTACGGAGCGCGCAGCCGACGGCTTTATGCTCATGGCTCCGCTTCTGCCGGACGGGCTTCACGATTTCGTGGAGAAAGTCGTGCCGCTTCTTCAGCGGCGAGGATTGTTCCGTACGGAGTATACCGGAGATACGCTCAGGGAGCACCTCGGTCTTCGCGTGCCCGAGAACCGCTACTCCCGGGTAGAAGAAGCTTTCCAACCGTAAGCCGTCACTTGCAAGCCCGCCGGAAGGCGGCCGCCTGTGCCTTGGCGGGCTTTGACGGTGGGCTGCGGCCGCCGCAAACGCACCAAAAGGAGCCCCGATTGTTCGGGCTCCTTTGGTGCGTCCGCGCTCGATCGGGGCTCGCTTCGGCGAGTTCGGGCAGTTGCGTCTCGCTTGTTCCCGGCCGGTTCATACCGGGGATGAGAGCTGCGACAGCACCCGGACCACGGCGGGTTGCATGGCGGTATACCGGTGTGCCGGGAAACAGGGGACGACCGCACAGAACGGCAGTACGGCGGCACATCAGCATGACGCAATGCCCGATGTGTCCCGTATCCTATCGCACCAGTACGGCGCCTCCGATATACGGCTGCACGCCGGCATGCCGCCTATACGGCGTATGTAAGCACACCGGTACGCCGCTGCGGAATCAAGCATCGTAAAGCCCCGTGCTTAAATATCGCTCCCCCGTATCAGGAGCGATGCAAAGCACCTTTTTTCCTCTTCCGAGCTTCTTGGCAATCCGTATGCCCGCCCATACGGCCGCTCCCGAAGAAGGCCCGAGAAGAAGCCCCTCCCGGCGGGCAAGCTCCCTGGCCGTTTCGTGCGCGTCCTCGTCCCCGACCTGCAACACCTCGTCGTAGAGCCGCGTATTGAGGACCGGCGGAATAAAGCTGGGGCTGATCCCCGGAATACGGTGAATCCCCGGTTCGCCGCCGGAAAGCAAAGGCGAGCAGCTCGATTCGACGACATAAATGCGTAAATCCGGCAGTCTGGATTTAAGCGCCTCTCCCGTGCCCGTTATCGTGCCGCCGGTGCCCGAGGTACATACGAAAGCGTCCAGCCTCCCCTGCATTTGCTCCCCTATTTCCGCAGCGGTCGTAAACCGGTGAACGTCGGCATTGCCTGCGTTCTCGAACTGGACGGGAACGAAGCTTCCGGAAATCCGGCGTTCCAGTTCCTTCGCCCTGCGGAGACCGCCTTCGATCTTTTCTTCGGCCGGGTAAATGACGACTTCCGCCCCGTATGCCTGCAAGATTCCCGCCCGCTCCGAAGACATATTATCGGACATGATCACGATAAGCTTGTAGCCCTTGACCGCCGCTACCATCGCCATGCCTATGCCCGTGTTGCCGCTTGTCACTTCGATAATCGTGCCTCCGGGGAGCAGCCTGCCGTCCCGTTCCGCCTGCTCGATCATATGCCGGGCTGCACGGTCTTTTACGCTTCCGCCGGGGTTGAACGACTCCAGCTTGACATAAAGTTCGGCGTCGTTCTCATCCGACAGCCGCCGGATACGGACGGCCGGAGTATTCCCGATGAGCTCCAGTACGCTGCCCGCCATTGCGGGACTATATCTGAAACCCTCCACCTCTTCCCGGTCTCTTGCAGACATGAAAGATGCCTCCTCCCGCCTCGGGGTCGTGATATCAGCTTCCGACCGTCACTTCTCCCGCTTCTCCGCTGCCGGAGGAATGCAGAACCTTGCCCGTTATTTCCTGAGGTCTCTGCAGCAGATTCAAGATGGGGCAGACTTCCTCGACCCCCCGGTGAAGCTCGGCGATTTCTTCCTTGGAAGCGGCCGACTCGATGTGCAGCGTGTAGCGGATGTTGTGAGGCCAGAAGGGGATTTCCTCGTAACCGTCTTTCCCGGCAAACTTGTGGAGCTCGCCTTCAACCTCTACTTCGAGCGACTCCAGCGGGACTCCGCGCAGGGCGGCCTGAATCAGCGTGATGTGCGTCAGGCAGCTTCCGAGAACGCCGAGCTGAATCTCCGCCGAATTCGGTCCGAGATCGAAGCCGGCAAAATCCGGCAGGCTGTCGCTGAGAATCTGGAAATTCCGGATCCGGATTTCCCTTACGCCGCTCCTGTCCTTCGCTCTTACCTTTGCCTTCAGCACGTCCGAAGGCTGATTCGCGACTCTTTTGCGCTCCTCTTCGCGCTGTTCCAGAGACTCCTTTTTGGCGGCCAAATAATCGTTTAACTGGCTCATAACGCTCACTCCCGTTCCTATGGATTGAACTGCCGTTCCCTGCCTGGCCCCGCCCGCCCTGAAGAATACTTTGGGAAAACGGGTCAGGTTACGATTGCCCTGCGAGCGGATTCCTCCGCCCATCGCACCCATCTTGCGCATATGATCTGTCCAGCTCTACCCAGTTCTGCGCAGCAACGCCACTGTCGACTCTGTCAACGCTGTCTACCCAGCTCACACCGTCTCCGGCTGTTTCGTATACCGGTTGGCCGGTACCGAAAGCCCCAGGTTGCCCCGGAGCGTATCGCTTTCGTACTCCGTCCGGAAAATGCCCCGCTGCTGGAGGATCGGAACGACATGATCGACGAAATCCTCCAGACCGTTCGGTACGGCGGCGGAAAGCATAAACCCGTCCACGGCGCCCGCTTCAAAATACTCCTGGATAAGATCGGCGACCTTCTCCGGCGTTCCGACAAAGCGCCCTTTAGGCGTAGCGGCCTGAAGAGCCACCTGACGAAGCGTAAGGTTCTTCTCTTTCGCTTCCTCCTTGATTTTGTCCGTCCCGCTCTGGAAGCTGTTCTTGCCGAGATCGCCGAGTTCCGGGAACGGCTCATCCAGCGGATACTGCGAGAAATCGTGATGCTCGAAAAACCGCCCCAAATAATCGAGCGCCGTTTCGATCGTCACGAGGTCCGCCACCTCCTGATATTTGCGTTCGGCTTCCTCCTCAGTCGACCCGATAATCGGCCCGATCCCCGGGAAAATAAGCACTTCCTCCGGAGAGCGCCCGTGCGACGCCGCCCTTTCCTTCACTTCCTTGTAGAAACGGACGGCGTCCTCCAGATTTTCCTGCCCGGCGAAAATGGCGTCCGCCACTTTAGCCGCATAGTTTTTGCCCACTTCGGAGGCTCCCGCCTGAAAAATAACCGGCTGCCCCTGTCTGGAGCGGGCAATATTCAGCGGCCCCCGGACAGAGAAAAATTGTCCCCGGTGATTCAGAGTGTGCAGCTTTTCGGGATCGAAAAATACGCCGGACTCCTTATCACGAACGAATGCGTCGTCTTCCCAGGAATCCCACAGCCCTTTCGTCACTTCCAGGTATTCTTCCGCGATTTTATAGCGCAGATCGTGCTCCGGATGCGGTTTGCCGTAGTTTAACGCGGAGCCTTCAAGCGGAGAAGTGACGACGTTCCAACCCGCACGACCTCCGCTGATGGCGTCGAGAGAAGCGAACTGCCGGGCGACCGTAAACGGTTCGCTGTACGAGGTCGACAAAGTTCCGACAAGACCGATATGTGTGCTCACGGCAGCCAAAGCGCTCAGAATCGTAATCGGTTCGAAACGGTTCAGGAAATGCGGAATCGACTTCTCATTGATATACAAGCCGTCGGCGATGAAGATCAGATCGAACTTGCCCGCTTCCGCCTTCCGCACCCATTTTTTGTACAGCTCGAAATTCACGCTCGCGTCCGGCTGCGCATCGGGGTGCCTCCACATCGCCGGATTACCGCCGACCCCATGCAGAAGCGCGCCCAGCTTCAACTGTCTTTTTTTACTCATGTTCCTTCTCCCCTTCCGCTCTTGTCACACCGCCGCTACCACGGATTTGATCCGTTCGATTTGCGCCAGATGGGTTTGCACGTGCGCCGTAAAAGCATTCACGACAGACGCCAAAGTGACGCTTTCCCCTTTGAAATTGACACCGGTTTTCTCCCAGTCCGCTTCGGTAAGCCGCCGGAACAAAACCGCGTTATACTGCAGCAGCGCCGCATAAGCGTCCAAAATATCGGAAACGCCGCTTTCGTTCGCCCGCTGTCCTTCCACCCACGGGTCCTGAGCGAATCCCGGCAGGATTTTATCCGCACCCGCCAAAATTTCGCGGATGCGGAATGAAACCACGATATTGTGGTCGGCCAGATGCGCCAGCACCTCCGTAATGCTCCATTTTCCCGGAGCTTCTTTCCGCTTGAGCTGCTCTTCGTTCAGTCCTGCGATCGCCAGTTTTAATTGATCGTATACCGATAAGTAAAGTTGGATATCAACGTTTAAAATGCCTGAACCGCTCATTTTTAGTCCTCCTTATGGAGTCATCCGGAAACCAGGGGACCCGGTGACCCTTGTGTAAAACGCGTCAATGCAAACGGTCCGATATCGAACGGCGTCCGTCCGTACAGCGTCAAATCGGCGAGAATCTCTCCGACGACACTCGAAAATTTGAACCCGTGGCCGGAAAATCCCCCCGCCAGAAGAACGGACGGATAAGCCGGGTGACGGTCGATAATAAACTGCTCATCGGGCGAAAGCTCGTATTTGCAGACGGCTCCCCGGTTCAAGCGGCCTGCCGCCTGTGGCATATAAGCTTCCAGCGCCCGGCGCAGATCTCCTTCGTCCTCCTCGTAACGGCCGAAAGGCTCCAGCGCCTCTCCCGCCGTCCATTCCACGCCGGTGTCGTGTCTGCCGATCTTGACCCCCGCGCCGCCGATGTCCGGAAAGCCGTAGTAGCCTCCTTCGCCGCCGCCGATCGTGAAGCCCGGGAAACGTCCCGCATCGAACAAGGGCCGTTTCGGCTGAAACCAGCCAACCGCTTTGCGGACCGCCCGGACGGGCAGCTTCACGAACGGCTCCAGCGTCCGGAACCAGGCGCCGGTCGCGAGGATCGCCTGCTGCGCGTGGTACACGCCCTGGTCCGTATGGACGGCGACGCCGCCCTCCCGGGCGTAGAGCTGGCGCACAGGCGTATCCGGCAGCAGGCGGGCTCCCGCCTCCTCGGCCAGCCTCCGGTAGGCGGCGACGCACTTCTCGCTGAACAGATAGCCGGCGTCCGGCTCATACATCCCGGCGAAATGCTCCGGAAGCTCGAAGCCCGGCCACCGGCGGCCGATCTCCGCTGCATCCAGCAGCTCGACGCGGACGCCCAGCTTCCGGGCGTCTTCGGCCCGGCTGCGGAACGCGTCCGCACCCGCGATGTTGATCACGCCGGACGGGACCGCCAGCTCCGTGCCGGTCTCCGCCTGGAGCTCATCCCAGAGCTCCTGGGCGCGAAGCGCCATCGTGATGTAGGCGGGGCCTCCGCTGTAAGCGTGGCGGATAAGCCGGGGCTCTCCGTGATGGCTGCCTTCCCCGTGCGGCGGGTTGAACGCGTCGATAAGCAGCGTCCGCGCCCCCTGCTTCGCCAGGTGATAGCCCGCGCTCATGCCCATCGAGCCCGCCCCGACCACGATGACGTCATACGTCATCCCGCCGTTCACCCGTTCTCTCCGCTTGCGGACCGCTCCGAGAATTGAAGGAGCGCCCGGCCGGCAAGCTCTGAGAAAAATCGCGCGCTCACCGGCAGTGCCGCTTCATCCAGATCGAACGCCGGATGATGCCACTCGTGCGGTCCGTCCGTCCCGACGAAGACGAACAGCCCGGGGACTTCCCGCTGATAGAAGGCGAAGTCTTCTCCCGCCGGAGACGGTATCGGCGGAACCGCGTTATAGCCGAGAGCGTCCGCCGTGCTTCGCGCAAGTGCGGCCAGCCCGGCCGAGTTGTTCACGGGTGGCGGTCCCTGGATCCAGCGGAGCGACGCTTTCGTCCCGCTGGCTGTCGCTACTCCCTCGACAACTTCGCGAAAGCGCGCCAGCACGCGGTTCCGGACGCCTTCGTCGAAGGTGCGGATCGTGCCTTCCAGCAGCGCTTTCTCCGGGATGACGTTCCAGGCGGTGCCGCTGTGCAGCTTCGTTACGCTGACGACCGCGCTGTCCAGCGAGCTGATGTTGCGGCTTACGATGGACTGGACCGCCGAAACAATTTGCGCGGACGCCACGATCGGATCGCTTCCGGCTTCGGGCAGTGCCGCATGCGAGCCCCGGCCCTCTATCTCGGCAATGAAGCCGTCTGCGGCCGCCATCAGGGGGCCTTCCTTGATGCCGAACGTCCCGACCGGAAGATCCGGCTTGTTATGCAGCCCGAACACGGCCTTCACGTTTTCCAGCGCCCCGCTGGCAATCACTTTGAGAGCGCCGCTCGCTTTCTCCTCGGCCGGCTGGAAAAGGAAGCGGACCGTTCCCGGCAGCTCCTCTTCCTTCTGCTTGAGCAAATAAGCCGCCCCGAGAACCGCCGCCGTGTGAAAATCGTGCCCGCAGGCGTGCATTTTCCCCTGAATTTTGGACGCGTAAGGAAGGCCGGTCTCTTCCTGGATCGGCAGCGCGTCAATATCCGCGCGGATAGCGACCACCGGGCCCGGACGCAGCCCTCCCACTTCGGCAATCAGCCCGGTCCGCAGGGAATAAGGGGCGATGCGGATGCCGGCTTCCTCCAGCCAGGCTTTAATAAAAGCCGTCGTTTCGAATTCTTCGTGAGACAGCTCGGGATTCTCGTGCAGATGGCGCCGGACCGCGACGAGTCTTGCGGCCAGTTCTTCCTGCCGCTCCTGCTGCGCCAGCGTTTCGCTAGTCATGGCTATCGTCCTCCTTTTTGACTGAAACTCCTTAAAGCTGCTTAAATAATGTGATCAGGCCGAATGCAACGATACGGAGAGAACGATCTTAAGCCTCGACCGATACGGGCTCTCCGGACGCTGCCTTGTCCACAGACGTGTCCTCGCCCGACAAAGCTTCGATCAGCAGCTCGAATGAGCGTATCCGCTTCGCAAAATCTCTGACCGCGGTCAAAACGATAAATTCGTCCACGCCGGTCGCCCGCTGCAGCTCCAGCAGCTCTTTCTTCACGGTTTCGATCGTTCCTTTCGTCACCGTGGGTTCCTTTACCTCAATCGTGAAGTTCTCACTGCTCTGCTTCCCGAATTCCTCCGCATGTTCCAAGGTGCTGACCGTAATCGTCCGGCCGCTCTCCAGACGGATTTTGACCAGCTTGTGATCTCCAGCCAGCTCATCCGCTTCTTCCTCGCTCCCGGCCGCAATGACGGACAAAGCGAGTATGGCCGCCGGTTGCGCGCCGTCCGCGTAATTGAACTCGCTCCGGTACGTTCCGATGGCTTCCACGGCCGTCTGCGGATCTCCGCTGATAAACAGCGAGAACACGTATGGCAGACCCAGCTCCGCAGCGATCCGGGCGCTTCCCGTGCTCGCTCCGAGCACGTAAAGATCCGCGGGCCGCTCCGCTACCGGATTCGCACGGAGTCCGGCCAGCGGGTGATCTTCTTCCAGCCGGTTGTGCAAAAATTTGCGGAGCTCGACGATTTTGTCCGTCAGGGAGTCGGGGTCCACGACGTTTTTCTGCAGCGCCTGCGTCGATCTCGGCAGACCTCCGGGAGCGCGGCCGATCCCCAGATCGATCCTGCCGGGTCCAAGCGCCGAGAGCACGTTGAAGTTTTCCGCCACCTTGTACGGGCTGTAATGCTGAAGCATGACGCCTCCCGATCCGAGCCGGATGCGTTCGGTTTTGGCCAGCAGATGGGAGATCAGCACCTCCGGTGAAGAACCGGCGACATGCGCGGAATCGTGATGCTCCGCCACCCAGAAGCGGTGGTAGCCGAGCTCCTCCGCCCGCCGGGCCAGAGCAACGGTCCGCTCGAAAGCCTCCGTCCCGGTGTCGCCTTCGTAGATAGGGGTCTGGTCCAGAATACTCAATTTAATGGCCATCTCTTGCTTCCTCCTTGTAAGAAACGGATTCCATCCGTACAGACAGGACTGTCTTTGCAGGTACGGTTTTGCTATTACGGTATTGCAGGTACGGTTTACAGTTACGTCTTATAGTTACGTCTTATAGTTACGTCTTATAGTTACGTCTTATAGTTACGTCTTATAGTTACGTCTTATAGTTACGTCTTATAGTTACGTCTTACAGTTACGCCTTACAGTTACGCCTTACAGTTACGCCTTACAGTTACGCCTTACAGTTACGCCTTATAGTTACGTCTTTGCACTTGCGGTTTTGCACTTGCGTTTTCGCGGGTCCGTCTTTTCCGGCCCCCCGTTTTAGATGGAATAGCTCAGTTCGGGCGTGATCCGCTTCAGAAATTGCCGGGTCCGCTCTTCTTTCGGCGCGTTGAACAGCTCTCCCGGCGGACCTTCCTCGACGATTACCCCGCCGTCCATAAAGACGACATGATTGGATACTTCTCTGGCGAATCCCATTTCATGCGTCACGACAATCATCGTAATGCCCTCTTTGGCGATTTTGCGGATGACCGCGAGCACTTCGCCGACCAGCTCGGGGTCCAGGGCCGAGGTCGGTTCGTCGAACAGGATGACTTCCGGATTCAGCGCCAGTGCCCGCGCGATTCCGACGCGCTGCTGCTGACCGCCGGACAATTGGCTCGGATAGGCGTCCAGCTTCCCGGATAATCCCACTTTCAGAAGCACTTCCGCGCTTCGCGCGCGCGCCTCGTCTTTCGGAAGCTTCTGCGCGACGACCAGTCCTTCCATCACATTTTCCAGAACGGTCTTGTGTTTGAACAAATTGTACTGCTGGAACACCATGGCCGTTTTTTTGCGCAGCGTGTGAATATCTTTGCGGCCCGAGCGTTTGCAGTCGACGGTAAAATCTCCGATCGTCACCTCGCCGGCGTTCGGCTTTTCCAAGAAATTGATGCACCGCAGCAGCGTCGTTTTGCCCGAGCCGCTCGGTCCCAGGATAACGACGACTTCCCCTTTATGCACGGTCAGGTCGATGCTTTTGAGCACTTCCTGCTTCCCGAACGATTTTTGAATGCCGGTCAGTTTGATCATGCCACTCCACCCCGATTGTAAAGAGTAAACCGCTTCTCCAGAGCGGACGATGCCTTTTCCACCAGGACCGTAATCCCCCAAAACAGGAGGGCGGCCGCTATATAAGCTTCGAAAAACTTCCAGTTCGTAGACGCCACAATGTTGGCCTGGGCGTTGATTTCCACCACCGAGATGGTAAAAGCGAGCGTAGTCGCATGCAGCATGGAAATGACGGAATTCGTCAAATTGGGCAGGCTGACCGCAAAAGCCTGAGGAAAGACGATACGCCGCAGCGCCTGCGGAGTCGTCAGTCCGACGGCGTAAGCCGCCTCGATCTGCCCCCGGTCCACTGCCCCGATGCCCGCCCGGACCACTTCGGACATATAAGCTCCCGCCGTGATGGAGAAGGCGATGATCACGAAAGCGACAAGCGGGATGGAACCCGAGTTAAAGGACCATCCGTAACGGTCCGCTAGCGTATCCAGCACGGCCGGAAGTCCGAAATAAACGAGGAACAAGTGCATCAGCATCGGCGTTCCCCGGATAAAGGTCACGTAGGCAACCGCCGCCTGATACAGGACCGGCACCCGGTAAATGCGCACCAGCGCAATGGCCGTGCCGATCAGCAGCCCGCCCAGAACGGAGACGGCCGTAACATACAGGGTGACCGGCAGAGCCGACAGCAGGCTCAGAAAAGCCGTGCCGATGAAGGAAGGATCAAGGTTCATAGCCCGGCGCCTCCTTTTTGATTCCCGGCTGGAGCCGTCTGAAAATGTTCGGGCGCGCAGCCGTTTTGCCGGCCGTGTCCGCCAGCGGCCTGCTGTGGCGCAGCAGCCTTTTCTCGGCGGCATCGAAGCCTTTCTGCAAAATAAAGCTGATGACGAAATAAATAAGCGACAGCGCGATATAAATTTCGATAAAATGCTGCGTGGCTGTGCCCAGTGTCTCGGATTTGCCCGTCATTTCCATAACGCCGAGCGTAAAAGCGAGCGAAGAGTCTTTCAGGTTGCCGATGACCAGGTTGCCGAAAACGGGCAGCGCGATCCCGAGCGCCTGCGGCATGACGATCCGGATGAATGCCTCGTACCCGTTCATGCCGACCGCGTAGGCCGCCTCCACCTGCCCCCGGTCGACGGCCGCCACCGCCGACCGGATCATCTCGCAGACGTAGGCGCCCGTATGCAGCGAATAGGTGAGAATAACAAACAGCAGCACCGGCGTTTTGGATACGTCCACCTGGACGATTTTCAATAGTTCCGGCAGTCCGTAATAAATCAGGAACAACTGGATGAGAATCGGCGTCCCCCGGAAGAAGGACACGTAAACCTGACTGATCCGCCTTAGAACGGGCACGTTATACAACCGGGGCAAAGCGATAAGAAACCCGATGATCAGCCCCAGCAGGATGGAGCTTCCCACGATCAGCAGCGTAATGTGCAGATAGGAAAGCAGCTTCGGAATAAAGAAGAAGATATAGTCCGCCTCGAATCTTCTGCCCATGATACCACCTCTCTCGTACGAACCTTCGGGTTCTTATTTCTTCTGCGTGCCCACGTTCGAGAAGTCCTGTCCGAGCCACTGGACGCTCAGCTTGGACAGCGTGCCGTCCGCCTTCACTTCCTTGATCGCCTGATCGATCCGGTCGGCCAGCTTTCCGTCCGTTTTGCGGAATACATACAGCACATCCGACTCCGTGAGCGGCTCGCCGACCGTTTTCAACGCGACCTTGCCGTCTTTGTCCGTATAGTTGCGGAGGGCGAAATCCGACGTTACGGTGGCGTCGATGCGCCCTTTGCGGATTTTGTCCACCAGATCGTTGGCCGTGGCGTTGTCGTACACGATCTCGATGGCGTTATTGTTTTTCTTGTTGTATTCCTGAAGGATGTACGCTTCGTTGCTTGTCGCACCGGTGCGGACTTTTTTGCCTTTCAGATCGTCAATGGTTTTGATGGTATTGTTATTGATCTCGACGGCGACTTTGTTCAGGAAAATGCTGTACGGCTCTTTATTGAACAAATATTTCTGTTCGCGCTCCGGATTTTTCTCCATTTGATGGGCGATCAAGTCGATCTTGTTCGTTTCCAGGCTGAGCAGCAGACTCTGGAACTCCATCGTTTTGAATTCGAACTCGTATTCCGGTATCCGCTTGTCGAGCTCTTTGATCAGCTCCACGTCAAATCCCGTCAGCTTCCCGTTCTGGTCGATAAAGCACACCTGCGGGAATTTGGTCCCGGTACCGACAATGACCTTCTTGGCCTGGGCCGCCGGGCTTTCCCCCGGTTTGCCCGTCACCGCAGGCGTCGTTCCTCCGCCCGTTTCAACGGTTTTGCCGCAGCCGGCAGCCACTGCCGCCAGCACTAAAATTCCCGCTCCGGCCAACCATTTGTTTACCTGTTTCTTCATTAGACTTGCTCCCCCGCTTCATTATGGATAATTAAAACTATATGGTGATCGTCCAGCCCCGATTTGTTGTGCGAACCATGCGGCGTATATTTCTTGCGGCTGAAGGTCTGCCTGTATCGTCGAGCTTTGTAAGCATGTCTTTCAGATTCCCTGCACATGCTTTGTCTTTGCCGACCGCCTGGCCTGCGGCTCTTATGTAACGGACTTCTCTAGGAAGCCGTAAAAAAGGCGGATTCGTGCAGTTCCAGCCGGTAGCTCTTCACAAGAACCTCGCCGTTATGGAACTCCTTGTCAAACGCGCGCCGGAATCCCAGCCGCTCATACAGGCTCACGGCGGATGCCATCATATCGGACGTATGAAGATGAAGCGTGGACGATCCTAGCTCCAGAGAGCGCCTCGCGCTTTCTTTAATGAGCTCCGTCGCGATGCCTCTTCCGCGCGCTTCCGGCGATACGGACAAATAGCGGATAATCGGCGTATAGATTTCCAGCTCCGGTCTGCCGTAAGCGGCCTCCGAGGAAACGAAAAGCTGGACGGTGCCGACGATTTTCCCTTCCGCCTCGGCTACGAGCCGTGCGACGGGATTGCCTTTGTCGGCGGCCGCGCCGATATCTTCGCGGTACTGCTGCCATCTTTGCGCGGACATGACGTCGGCATACTGCAGATAAGCTTCAAGCATCACCGTGCGGACCGCCTCGCGGTCCGCCTCTGCCGCTTCACGGATGACGATGGAGGGTGAGCTTCCCATTGTTCTGACACTCCTTTTTCTCCCAGGTGTGGAACTGCGCGTATCAACGCAAAAAGCCAGAGAGGTCACTAGAAGCGACTTCTCCGGCTGTCCGGTCGATACTCGACAATTCAAAGCGGAATACTAAGTTTTTAATAATGTACCACTAAAGCGAGACGTTATCAACCATTTTTTGCAGGCGCAAAAAGAAAAACCGCTGACGGTTGTCAGCGGCCGGGCCTTAAAGCTCTTTTAAACGTAAAAATGATTTAAGTCCAGTCCTTCTTATGTTCAGAGATGAATTCAATGTCTTTCCGATAATGTTCAAGATGACCGGCATCTATCATTTTTTGAAAAGCAGGGTCACCTTCTCCCGCTCTTCTTAGTATCGTTTTACATAACCCTTCCAATCGCAGCAGGACCATGTCTATATAAGTTTCCGCAAAACTTTCCCCGTAAGAATCAAAAAACAACTTCACTCTGTTTTTAATGCGGGAAGCATCCATGACTCCATCATAATAAACGACTTCTCCCGTTTCAGTCAGATACAATCGGCTTAACGGCACGCAAGTGTAAAGCGTATAAGCTATGTCCCAAAGCCGAGGACCCGGTCCGGCCGCATCAAAATCAATAATCCCAATCGGTCTTTCCTGCTGAAAAATCATGTTGTATACGGCAAAATCGTTATGGCATATTACTTCGAGCGGTTGTGGAGTACCGTCTAACGGCTGCCAGCCGTCATCAACTGAAAAGCCGCTTGCGGCATCATGATAGAGACGAAGCATTTTCGCGATTTCCTGTAAGACATCATCCGAGCGCATATATTTTTTTAACGGATAATTACCGGCCTCCCCTTCGATAAAGGTTAAAATTTCTCTTCCTTTTTCATCGATACCGAGGTATTTAGGGGCATAATCGTAGCCTTTACCGGCAAGATGGTTTAGCAGCGCATGAATTTTTCGGCTGTTCGGCTTTAATTCTCTTCTGACCGTATGGCCTGACCGGTATACTTTCGAGACGTTGCCGCCTGCTAACAATTGTTCATTGGAATGATTGGACATGTAGGCACCTCCTATTTTTATTAAAAGAGTACAGGCGGCAGAGCCGGACGTTTCCTAATCCCGGATATCCGGAGCCCGGACTATTCCTTCCTCCCATACGCGTTCCAGAATCGCATCCACGGTTTCTTCCGGCGTCATACCGGTCGAATCCAGCCACAGGCCGACCCGCGGAGTTTCCGCCTGCAGCACGCCGTTCAGCGCGGATACGGTCCATATGCCGTATCCTTTCTTGGACCGGGCCGCTTCTCTGCGCGCGACTTCCTCCTCGCCGGGGCACAGCACGATCACGTACAGGGGCCGGTCTTCGAGCAGCGCGAGGAAGTCGTTCAGCACCCGGCCTACGACGACATCCTGCATGATGACGGTAAAACCCGCGGAATAGTAGGTATCCGCGGCTTGAGCCGTCAGCCTGTACCGCAGCAGAAGCTGCTCCAATTGGTACGCTTCCGCTTCCGGACGGACTTCTTTGCGTCGTTGACGATCATTTTGCGGAAATGATCTCCCCGGAGATGGACCGATTTCTCGAAACGCTCCGCCAGCAGCTGCGCGACCGTCGATTTGCCGCTTGCCATAATACCCGTCACCAAAAACATGGCATGAATATCCCGAATCATGTTGATTTCCTCCTCTTGCCGACGATTTCTTATGTTCCCATTGTAGCCAATCGCCGGCAAAGTCTCGTAAGGAGAGTTTCGTTATAGTCAAACCTGCCGCCGGTCCGCGGACCGGCGTTTCGGTATCCGCTTCCTGCATGCGGAAGCCCCGGGTTCCATACACTAAGATATACCACCTCTTGCATCGAGAAAGGAGACCGGCTATGTACGGTTTTGCACCCCCGCCGCCGCTTCCTCCATCGCCCGGATACCGGGCAGGCAAACCCGCTTCCCCCGCTTCCATTGAAGTGACAGGCGACGGAATCGTCTCGGTCGTACCCGACCGGGCCGTGATCGTGCTGGGAGCCGTTACGGAGGGAGAATCCCTCGCCCCTTTGCAGGCCGAGAACGCCCGGATCATTTCGGCCGTGATCGACTCTCTGCTGCAGCTCGGAATTCCCCGGGACAGCATCCAGACGGACGAATTCCGCATCGATCCCCAGTACGACTTCCAGGACGGCAAACAAATTTTCCGCGGCTACCGGGTCACTCATCTGCTGAAAATTACGACGGAACGGGTCGGAGAAACCGGGACGATCGTCGATACCGCCGTCTCCAAAGGGGCCAACTCCGTTTTGGGAATTTCTTTCCGGACGTCCCAGCCGCAGAAATACGGCAAGGAAGCGCTGGCCCTCGCCGTCCGGAACGCACGGGAGAAGGCGCTGACGATAGCGGCGTCTCTCGGGGTCACCCTGGCGGCGGTTCCGGAGTCCGTCCAGGAGCTCAGCCGCCCGAACGAGCCCGTGCCGTACAAGGCCACCATGCTGGCTGCCAGTCCGGCCACGCCGATTCAGCCGGGTGAGCTGCAGGTGTATGCGGCCGTGAGCGTCCGGTACACCTTCAGCTAGGCCCGGCCGGGCGCACCGAAAAGAGCGTATCCCCTATGCCGGGGATACGCTCTTTTATGGATTGGGGCCGGGCCTCGGAAGGTGCGTGACCGGCCCCGTGCAGTGCCGGAACGCATACACGGGTGCGCGGGCACGGCGCTTGTCTACAGCGTCACGGCGGGGTCCGCTCTGAAATGACGGGCCGAGTCGGGCATATGCCAAGATGCGCGTTGTGGCCGCTCCGTCCCGGCCCCGGCTGCGCTTTCTACCGGCCTTCGCTTGACTGTGCGCTTCCTACGGGCCCCCTCTTGACTTTGCCCCTCTACGGCACTGCCCCCTTTCGGTTCCCGCTTGGCTTTACTCGTCTACGGCTGCTCTCTGCCTTGGCACCGCCTGCGCTCCATTCGGCGTTCCGGCCCCCGCCCGGGCCGGAACTGCGCAGGGCCCGGCGGCCGGCACGACCCGCTTACGACGCGCTCGCCGCAGCCGCGGGCTCCGAGACGATGCGCGTCACGCTCTTGCGGCCGTCCACGCCGACCGGAACTTCGCCGGTAATCGTGACCCGGCGGACGACCCGGTGCTGATCGCCGTAGTCGTTCACGGCGTAATGCTGCGTGGCGCGGTTGTCCCAGACCGCCACGTCGCCTTCGGCCCAGCGCCAGCGCACGGTATTTTCCAGGCTTGTGATATGTTCCTGGAACAAGGCGATAATCTTCTGGGAATCGGCGACGGAGAAGCCTTGAATTTTTTTGGCGAAGCCGCCCAAAACAAGTGTCTTCTCACCAGTCTCCGGGTGAACGCGGACGAGCGGATGCTCCGTTTCGTATACCGTCGAGGCAAAACTCTCCCGGTATTTGCGCGCCGCTTCGCTGCCCAGGGCGTTCACCGTTCTGACCGTGGACGCATAATCGAATTCATTGGTGTGCAGCACCCGCAGCTTGTCGGCCAGCTCGCGAAGCTCCGCGGGAAGCTGCTCGTAAGCGGCTGCCGTATTCGCCCACACCGTATCCCCGCCCGCTTCGGGGATAACAATCCCGCGGAGAATGGATGCGGCCGGATAAGCGTCGACAAACGTCACATCCGTGTGCCATACGTTGGCGCGTCCCCCGTGAGTCGAATCCAGCTCCAGCACGTAATCCGTGCCGTCCTTGGGTTTGATCGTCGGATGAGCGATCGGGGTGCCGAGCAGCTTTGTAAACTCTTCTTGTCCGGCATTGTCCAAATGATTCTGACCCCGGAAGAAAATAACCTTATGCTTGAGCAATTTTTCGCGGATAAAACCTACCGTACTTTCGTCAAGACTGCCGGACAATGAAATTCCTTCAATAATAGCACCAATGTTTCCTGAAACCGGGATGACCTTCACTTGTTCACTCATTTCTTCTTCCTCCTTTAAAATAGTTGATTTGATGTATCGTCAGCGGCAAACCCCGGCCGGCAGTCAGGCTGCCCTTGCCCGGGACTATCCCTTGTAATTGTCGCGCCACTTCAGCAGCCGTTCTTCAAGCAGCCGCACGACGGAATCCACAAGCTTGCCGACAACAGCGAAAATAAGAATGCCCACAAACACGGCGGTCGTTCTGGAAAACTGTCTGGCATCCTGAATCATATATCCGATGCCTTCGCTGGATCCCATCAGCTCCGCTACGACGAGTCCCAGCCAGGCCACGCCCAGCGACAGCCTGAGTCCAAGCAGAACATTCGGCAGCGCCGAGGGGAGCACCAGCTTCGTAATTTGCCGGATGCGGTTGAACTCAAGCACCTTGGCGACGTCGAACAGTTTGGAATCCACGTTCCGGACTCCCAGGAATGTATTGACATACAGTGGGAAGAAAGCTCCCAGCGCGATCAGCAAAATTTTGGACAGCTCGTCGAACCCGAACCAGAGTATAAAAAGCGGCGTAATCGCAAGATGAGGAACGGTGCGGAGCATTTGTAAAGTAGGATCGAGCATGTACTCCGCTCTTTTTCTTAATCCGACCAGCATACCGGTCAGAAGACCGAGCGAACCGCCGAGCAAAAAACCGTAGGCGGCCCGCTGCACGCTCACCTTCAAATGGTGGAACAGCTCGCCCGACTGAAGCATCCCCGCAAACTCCTCCGCGATGCTGAGGGGCGAAGGAAATAACGTCGGAGAAACCAGCCTCAGTCCGCTTGCCGTCTGCCACAGGACAAGCGCCGCCAGCGGGAGCACGAGCCCGAGCAGGGCGATTTTCAGTCTGCTTCCGCGTCTGGCGGATGCCCTGCCGGCTGCGGCTTGTCTCCCTTCCCTCTCATCCAGGCCCTTCGCGGCCGGAGAAGACGGGTTTAATTGTCCCAAAGCTGACACGGTCTTCGCCTCCTTCTCCTTATTTAGCCGGTTTCACGGCTTCAATGGCTTTGCTGTCCGTGTTTCGCGTCACGTCGATTTTCTTCTTGATAAAGCCCGCTTCCAGAAGGATATCCGCCGAAGCCTGCTGGATGCCGAAGATTTCTTTTGTAATCGGGACATTCGAATAGTCGGTATTTTGGACCACCAGTTCGATCGTCGCACGGTCCGCCTTCTTGGCGTTCGCTATGTACTCCACGACCTCTTCCCGGTGTTCCTTCTGAAACTCGATCGCCTTCTGGAACCCTTTCAGGAAAGCTTCCGCCGCTTCCGGGTGTTCTTTGATAAAATCGGTCCGGCCGATCGTCAACACCGGCGCCTTGATGTTCAAGGCTTCCCCGCTCGTCAGGACGCGGGCGCCGTTTTTGGCGATCTGGATGCTCGTATACGGGTCCAGGCCGACCCAGGCATCCACCGCCCCCGATTCGAAAGCGGCGACAGACTCTTCCGCCTGAAGCTGGATAAGCTGGAAGTCGGATTCTTTCAGCCCCGCCTGCTTAATCGCTTTGATGAAAAAAACATGAAGCGTGGTTCCCTTGGCGATGGCGATCTTTTTTCCTTTCAGATCCGCAAGGCTTTTGGCCGTGCTGTTCGCCGGGACGATCACGATGTTAAGTCCCTTTACCCCTTCGGAGAGCAGAGACAGCGTCGTGACCGGCAGGTTGTTTGCCTGAGCGGATATGGCCGCCCCGTCGCCTAGCCAGGAGAAATCGACGCGCCCCGCGGCCAGCGCTTCCAGAAGAGTCGGACCGCTGGGAAACTCGGACCATTTGACGTCCCCGCCGACTTTCGCGAATTCCTCCTCGAACCAGCCTTTCTCCTTCGCCAGGAGAAGAAGACCTCCGCCCCCGTTGTTCGCGAGATTAACGGTATATTTGCCCTTGGGCGCATCCGTATCGGAGCCCGTTGTCGCGGCCCGTCCGGCACCGCATCCCGTAAGTCCGGCCAAGCTTATGACGAGTGCCGCAGCCGCTAACGATACTTGAAGTTTGTTCATCCGCCGTGCCCCTTTACACACAAATTTTGAGTATAAAAAAAGACACCCGACAGCGCGCGTTAAGCGGGCCGTGCAAGGTGCCACCAGTGGACCGGTAGGATACCAGAGTTATGGATTCACTCCAAAAACAATTAAACCTAATATTCAGATGAAAATAGTCGGTTTTAAAAGTGTACTAACTGACTAGTCAGTCAGTGCTTGTTGGAATGATTCTATCAGCCCCTTTTTGGGAAGTCAATACTTTTTTAACAAAAGTTGAAAACAAAGCGGCAATCCGTTTCTCCGAACGCCTCGTTCCCCTGCTGCTCCGTAAAGCGGAGCTGGACGAGTCGCTCACCCATCAGCCGGCTTATTTGCAAAGCAACCCGACCACCTGCTCCTCATCCGGACTCGCTACCGCGTCCAATCCCCGGCGACGGGCCCCGCTGACTCCGTTAAGCAGAGCGAAATAAAGCACCGCCAAATCTTCGGGTTTTCCTTCCCGGAACGCTCCCTCTTCTTGTCCCTGCTTCACGATCGCGATAATCGGCTGAAGGTTCTCGACCGCCCTGCGCGGTATTTCCCGCTTCTCCTCCGGAGAGATGCTCGCTATCGTCTCCGCATGCAGAACGACATGCATGCCGTTCAAAGCATTTTCGTCCTCCCCGATTTTACGGGCATGCCAAAGAAGCTTGTCGCGCGCGCTTCCTTCCCGGCGGCGGGCCTCCTCGCAGACCCGGCCGTATCTTTCTTGAAGCATCTTGACCAGGCTGACGAACAGCTCTTCTTTGGAGGAATAATAGTTGTACACGTGGCCGTGGGAAATGCCCGCCGCTTCCGCAATATCCGATATTTTGGCTGCCGCAAGGCCCTTTTTCGCGAAAATTCCGATAGACGCATGAAGGATCTGCGACCTGCGCTCTTCTCTCTGCTGCGTCACTTTTTCCGGGTTGTTCACAGACATAACGGGTCCCCTTTCTCTGCTACCGTGGATTATAACACATTTAAGTAATCAGAAAACTAGGGTTTCTGCAGTCACAAAAATCTTTTGCAGCCGCTCTCCGTCCATTCATTTTGAGCCCCAGGAATTTGCTCTTTCATGCCGAATAGTGTAGGGGTCCGATGAATATAACCACGTCCGGAGGGTGAGCGATATTGGCACTGATCAAAGATCTTTTACTTCAGCTCTTCTTTGCCCTTATGCCTTTCGTACTGTACAGCTTTTATTACCGGGACAAAGACACCAATTACTCCAGAAAGTTTATTCTGATTACCTCCATGATCTGCCTGTTTCTTTCCATGACATTCGCCTCCAGCGTCGAAAAAGGCATCCAGTTCGATGTACGTTACGTCATTCTTTTTTTCTCGCTTGTGTTCGGCGGGTTTCGGATCGGCCTACTGATTTTGCTGGAGTTTATTCTGTACCGGCTTTATTTGGGCGGGCCGGGGATCTATTCGGCTATGGTCCTTCTGCTCGTTACATTCCCTTTGTCGGTCTTGCTGTGCAAGGCTTACCACAGGACCAGGGAGAAATATCTCGTGGCCCTTATGGCCGGACTCTGTTATTCTTTCTTTCCTCTTCTCTTTCTGTATATCGACCGGCCCGATTATATTCTGACTCATCTGACTTACCATATTCTGATCATACCCGTTCACAATTCGGTCGGAGTGCTGCTCCTGTTTTACCTGTTTGAGAAATCCGCCACGGATAAGGACCTGTACCTGAAGTACCTGCAAAGTGAGAAAATCGAGGCCGTCGGCCAGGTCGCCGCTTCCCTGGTGCATGAAGTGCGCAATCCGCTCACAACCGTGCTCGGTTTTTTGAAATTGATCCGTCAAGATCAAGCCATGCCCGCGGAAAAACTTCACCGCTTTATCGACACCTGCATCGAGGAAGTGAAGCGGACGGAGGCGATTCTGTCCGAATATTTGTCCATGTCCAAGCCTTTAACGCAAAAGCGTGAAGAAATCGATCTCACCCGCGAGATTGAAGCTGTCGTCGAGGTTATGACTCCGTATGCCACGATGAATAATGTTTCGCTGGCCCTGCATGTTCCCTCCGAACCTGTGCGGATAACCGCCAACGGCGCCGAAATGAAACAGCTTCTGGTCAATTTCGTAAAAAATGCCGTCGAGGCCTGTTCATCCGTACAAAAAGGAAACGTCTCGCTGCGGATGCATACGGATGGCCCGCTCGTGAAGGTGCATATCCGGGACAACGGGATCGGAATGAATAAAGAGCAGCTGAGGCGCCTCGGCTCCATCTATTATTCCACCAAAAACACGGGCACCGGCCTGGGCCTCACCTATTCCTACCAGCTGATCCGTTCCATGAACGGCACGATCTCGGTATTCAGCCAGCCGCATGGGGGAACGGAATTCACGCTCTCGCTGCCCCTTGCCGCCATAACTTCACATGGATAAAAAAACGCCGGTCCCGCCACGCTCTTGCAGAGCATGAACAGGACCGGCGTTTTTTGTTGCAGCGCGATCTCAATTGCGCTTGGAGAGGCTTCATTCCCTCATTTCGTCACAGCGGCGTTTCGAATCGCGGTTGAAGAAACTCCACCCGCAATTACTCCTGAAAAGCCAGCTTTCCTTTCTCCATCAGCAGCTTGTCGTCCAGATACACGGTCGGCTCCTTAACCAGACCGTCAATATGGACGCCGGCGGCGATCGTGCCTCCGAACGTATTGTTGCTGCCGAACGCGACGTGTATCGTGCCGTATACCTTCTCGTCTTCCAGAATGACGCCGGTGATTCTCGCTTTATCGTTCGTACCGACTCCGAATTCGCAGAGAAGTCTGCCGTCTTTGTCGCCGAGCATGCGGAGGAGCTGCGGACCGGCTTCGCCTTCGGCCCGGACGATCCGGCCCTTCTCGATCGTGAGCAGCAGGGGTTCGCTCAGCTTGCCGATTCCGGCAATGGACCCGTCGATCAGGATTTGCCCTTCCGCCGTTCCTTCCAGCGGGGCGATATACGCTTCCCCCGAGGGAAGATTCCCTGACTCGCCGGGATTCAGATACAGGCCGGTGCTCGGCACGCCGTTTCTTCCCTCTACGGGAAAGGTCAGCGTATAACCCTCCTTCTCGATGCGCACCTCACGGGCTCCGGTCAAGAGCTTCGTCACCCGTTCCGTCAGCCGCTTAACTTCGGCATAATCGGCCGAGATAGCGCCGTGGAGGAACATATCCTCCGTAATGCCCGGCATCGTGGCCAGCCTTGCTCCGGCGGCAGCCGCATTTTTGCGGGCCTGCGTATGCGTGAGAGACTGCTTGGTGATGCACACGACCACATTCGAGGTGATCATGGCGGCGGCGACCGCGGCGGGAGGCTCTTCACCGGGTCTGTGCCGGTCTTTCATGACCATAAGCACAGCTTCCGCGCCAAGCGCTTTTCCCGCTTCGTAAAGCGGCTCCGCCAGATGCCTCTTATCTTCGTCCGAGACGACAAGGAATGTTTGCCGTGCCTGCAGTCCCAGACAGCTTTGCAGCACGTGCTTGCCGACTTCGATGAGCGATTCGTTCATAATCTTCATCCTTTCTGATTCTGGAATAGAGCGGAGAGGGGCTGACGTCCGATTGCATCCCCGCATCAGCCGGCCCCAGCCGTCTCCAACATGATTTCTTCTATATCATTTCCGATACAAGCTTGCCCATCAGGGCGTTGGACAGGATGACCGGCTTGCCCGATGCCTCCGCCATAAGCTGCCGCGCTTCCTCCGTATACCCCATACAATCGAGCACGATGATATCGCTCTTCTCTTTCAGCTCAACGGCAGCCTGCCGGAACTCAGCTTCATCGGGTTTGTACGGCGACGCGACGGCGAAAACCGGACTCAAGCCGTAAGGCTCGTATTTCCGTGCGAGTGTCGCGCACTGCTCCGCCAGCGGAACGAGCACGCCGATCCTGCGGCCCCCGGCCATCGCCTTGACGGCGGGAGGGATCAGACGGTCGGGCTCGATCAGGTACGACCGTTCGGTCCGGAGTCCGGGGAATACGCCTGTGCACAGCAGCAAAATGTGCCGGATTCCGGCCTCTTCGAACTCGCTAATCCGCTTCTGCAGCAGAGGCTGCAGCTTCTCGCGCGACATCACGACGGATTCTCCGGACGTCAAACGCGAAGTCAGAACGTACTGCCCTTCTTCGGGGCAAAGCTCCCTCTCGATGTCCGCTTTGCTAAGCCCGTCCAAGGCGCCGCCTTGAACAAGTTCGGCGCGCCCTTCCAGGCAGCGCTCCACAATCGGCGCCACATCGGTCCGCGGCGCTTGGCCGATCGTAATCATTCCCAATTTCTCCATGCCCTCCACCCCCATCTGAGATCCGCCGAAGCGGCTGAAAAAAAAGGACAGGGGGAACTCCCCTGTCTATTCCGCTGCTCAGCCGGTAGAGCAGCGGACTTAAATACTCGTACCGGCGGTTCGCTTCCGGCCCTGGTCACCATTGGACCCGGCCGGAAGCCGAGTGACTCCCCCGCCGGTTTACTGCCGACCAAGGCACGGCGTACGGCCGCTAGTTTACTACCCGGCCAAGGCATGGAGTACGGCCGCCGGTTCGGACAGCGGACGCCTGCTTAGTCCTTCAGCCTGCGGTAAAGCTGCGTCCGCTGCGGCGGGCCGCAGCCGTCTGCAGACTATGCGACATAAGGAAAGCGGAGCGGAATCCGATCCGTTCCCGGGCGCCATGCCGTACGCGCGCGGGCTTGCTCCGATTCAGACTGCTTCCTCCGGCACGGCGGACCGCAGCCGTCTGCACACTGTGCCGGAGCAAGGGAAGGCAAGGCATATCGTTCCGCTTACGAGCGCCAATCTGAACGCGGAACGGACTTGCTCATTCTCCGCTTACTTGCCGGCGGTCTGCAAAATCTTCATGGACCCGTACAGCTTCGTGATCAGCTCGAATTCTTCCGGGTCGTAGAAAGCGCACGTTCCGGCCGTCGTTTCTTTGGCCGTTTCAATGGCGAAGCGCGCCGCCGCCGCGATGTCCGTCTCGTGGCTCGCGCCCGTTCCGCAGCCCGGAACGACGGACTGCGCCGTCACGGCGACACCGACGACAGGAGCATCCGTCGCTACGGCCGGCTGCAGGATGGAGTTGATGTGATACAGGTCGTTGCCGTACGGCGTAATGTCCTGCATCGTAACCGGGAACGTCACCGCATGCCGGCCGGTCGTCATCTCCATAATGCGGAGCAGATCGTCGCTGACGCGGAGGATGTATCCTTCCTTAACGGTCGGCGAAATCGCGATGCCTTTGTGATTGATCACACGGTTGCCCTTCGTCGTGTCGATGGACAGAATCGCGTCCATTTCGGGCACGACTTCCTCCCGGTTCATCGTCAGGATATCGACCGGCGAATCCATAAAATCAACCGGTTCATGCGGGCGGGTCGGCGCGTCCGGGCAGATGTGAGTCGTGACGATCACATCGCCTTTCAAGGCGTCGCCCTTCGTCTGCATATCCGCCAGCTTCAATGCGGCTGCGACCGCCGCAACCGCTCCGTCGGCATCGGAGACGAGGCCGATGCGGCCGGGGCGCGCCCCGATGCCGCCGAGACGGCCGATGATGCCGAAAGTCGGCACGCTGCCGCCTTTGCTTTTGCCGTCCGTGCCGGGGATGACGATTTTAACGAAATCCGTGCTTCCTTTTTCTCCGCTGACCTTTGAAACGGTCACCGATACGCCGGGATAAGCGTCGAACAATTCTTTTACTTTCGCTCCGCTTGCATACAGGGTGTCGAGTGTATCGAGAACGATCATCGTTTGTTTAAGGGTCATGTTAACTTCCTCCGTATGAATTCACTTTGATGTCGGAATGAATGAGTCCGGATTTAATCCAGGTAAGAAAGAACCGGCTTCTTGATAATATCTTCCACCGCCTGCAGCAGCTTGCGGTTTCTCATCGTCGTGCTGAGCAGCAGCTTCTCGGCGGGCACCGCTATGACGGCAATTTGCTGTCCTTTCGCGATAGCGGCCGATACGACCGGCTTCGCTGTTTTGGCATCCAGCGTCATGATCAGATCCGGGAAGGTGGCAAAGCGCTCCCCGTCTTTCTCCAGCGTCATGTACTCGTTCCAGAACGTCATCTCGTACGCGTCGTCGATCCGGACCGTTCCGGCATCGAAGCCGCCGGACGTTTCGAGCGAAAAGTCCGTCACCGTTCCGGACGCCGCGACTTTGCCTCCGAGCCGGGCGACCACGGCCTCGATGGCGGCCTCCCCCTTCGCGGAAAGCAGCGCCCGGCCGACTTCGATCGCCTGCGTGATGGCTCCGGCCGCGCCGTTGGCTCTCGCGTAAGCCGCCGTCACCGGGTTCCGCGCCACGGCCACGAGGCCGCCCGCTTCGATGGAAGCCTTGCGGATCATCGTCGACGCCTTGTCCAGCGATCCGGAGATGCTCAGCTCGATGTAGCGCTCTCCCCGGCCGCCTGCCGCCGCCTGATGGGACACGTAGTCCGCCACCTCGGACAAGTTCATCGAGCCCATGGAACCGGTCGGGTGGGCCCGGCCGTTGCAGGCGAAATCGACGAGCGGCACGCCGGTGATGGCCGACTGGAACCAGCCGTTGACCGTCGTTCCGGCCCCGTTCTCGTTCGTGTGGAGCCCCTGGATGGGCCGCCCGATTTTGGCCGCGAGCATCTCAAGCGCCTTCGCATAGTGAACGGGCTTCACGAACTGTTCTTTGGCCGCGGGAGCGCCGACCATGGAGACGGTGACCAGCAGGTCGTCGTCCCCGATTTCGTCGAGAGAGATCAGCTCGGGCTCGCCGACTTCCAGCGCCAGGCGTCCGAGCTTCAGCCCCTCTTCGATCCAGCCGCCGCCACCGCCGCCCAGAACGGCGCCGCCGTATACGGCCTGCTCTACCATTTCTTCGTTCAGCTTAAGTCTCGTCATGGGAGTCACCTCATTTTTTCAGTTTGAATACGGAGCTAAAGAAGCTGTACAGGGCATCCCCCGCGATAAATCCGGCGGCGAGAATGCTCATCGGTGTTTCGGCTTCCTTCTTGAAAATCTTCAGCACGACGATCCGGATCAGAATACCGGCGAGAACCGCCCAGCACGCATTCGGCGAAACGATCAGAAGCCCCGTGGCGAAAAGCACGCCGATCTGACGGGAAGGGCCCCCGATCAACTGGACAATCGCGCCCGGAATCGCCCAAAGCAGCAGTTGGCGGGCAATATCGGCCGAAGCTCCGGCCTCGATCGTGGACACGTACACTTTGTCGATCGGCGGAACGAGATTTTGCGCAAAATAGCCTTTGTACGACAGCAGCACGGTCAGCAGCGCAACGCCGAACGCGATCATCGCCGTGATGTACTGCTGCTTTCTCCCGTGAAGCTCCAGCTCGGGATCTTTGCCGTTGCCCCGGAGAATGTACCCGGCTTTCAGATCGTAGCCCATATCCGCGAACGCCGGGCCCGTCGCCGCGCTGAAGCCGGCCAGAAGCGCGAGCGCTACCGGCGGAAACCCGATCAGCATGCCGAACAGCAGCGTAATAAAAGCGACGGCAAACGCCGGGAACCAGCCGGAATGCATCGCGGCGATCCCTACGATAATCTCGTGCACAAAGGCGGCGAAAGCGGCGAAAATGATGAAGCCGATCAGCATGCCGAGCGACATTTTCGTAAGAATGCCGCCGATGACGGCGATAAGCAGCGCGATGACCAGATAAGCGAGAAAGCCGAGGCTGAGGGCGCGGCGGGCTTCTTTATCCGTCCGGGTAAGCCTGCTGTCCGTGACTTCTTCCTCACGTCCCGCTTCGGAGTCCGCCGGTTTCGGGCGCTTGAAAATAAGCATCCCCGCCTGGATGAGCGCGACGATACCCGCGCCGATCATGACGCCGTGGGCGATGTACAGCTGATTGACGTCGATATCGAACCACGGCACGGAGTACTGCCGGATCATCAAACCGATGCCGAACATGGTCAAGGCCCAGATGTTCCCGATAAACGCGACGCCGAAAGCGGACATCGAGATTTTAAAATACGAGCCGATGAGCCCGATCACGGTACCGACGCCGAGCAGCAGCGCACGCTTGCCGCCTTTGTCCCCCGCCAGGATCGATTCCGCGGTCGCCACGCCGGGCGCCCAGGTTCCTTTTGCCGGGAAGAGTTTGGAGTCGTAAAGCTTGTACAGCAGCGTGGCGTCGACGAACATCGCCAATGCGGCTCCGATCAGCATCGGTACGATCAGTTCCGTCGCCCCCATCGCAAACGGTATCCCGATCGGGATGAGCAGGCTGTTCGCCGCTCCGAACGTGGCCGAGGAAATGGACGTCTGAACCAGGTTCTGACGGTGGATCGATTTGTATTTACGGAAAATCATCACCGGAATCCGTGCGATCAGCATCGCGACGAGCGCGCCGATAATCGCGGTATTCGGGGTTACCCCCAGCGTCGTAACCAGCTGCATCCCGATAATGGCCCCGATTACACTTGTAATAATGTTCAAAATCAGTGCGAACGGCTCGAAAATACTCGGGTGCTTCTTTTCTTCCTGTACCTCTTTCTCTTCCATGGACAATCCCCCTAATCACTTGATGTAGTACCGTTTTCCCGTCTTTTGTTTCCTTCAGGAAACTGTTTTTCTGTCGCGGGAATGAAGCCGAAGGCAGAGATGCGGAACTTTTTATACATGTAGTATGTGCAAAGATGGAATATTCCGACAAACGAAAGTGCAGGGCGTTACAATCGCCTTGTAATAAACATTCCATTCCATCTCGCCCATACCGCTTTAAAGCTTTACTAGAATATAGCCCGTAGGTATGACAAAACCGGCTCGCAGGCGCTTTCCTTCCGAAAGGAGTTACTTTCGGGCCGTATCCGGCAAAACCTCCGGTAACGCCCGTTTCTTTTTCAAGGAAACTATACGCAGTTGAACCGTCCCGAGGAGAACCCCGGTAAAAACAAGCGCAGCTCCGAAAAGCTGCGGAGCCGTAACGGCGCGGCCGAAAAGGAGAAATTCAAGCAGCATCGTCATCAGCGGCTGCAAATTCAGCACGATGGCCGCTTTCGCCGCGCCGAGCGTCTGCATTCCTTTGTTCCACAAGACGCCCGTAAGCCCCTGCGCCACGATTACCGTTACGATAAGGAGCGCCCACATCCCCGCCGGATGTATCCAGGCGGCCTCCCCGGCCGCCAGAACGAACGGATCGAAGACCACCGCGCTGAGCGCGAAGCTGTAAACCGTCACGATAAAAGGCGACAGCCGCCTCGTCAAAATGCGGACAAAAATCAGGTTGCACGAAAAGGTAAACGTCGCGCCCGCCATAATCCAGTCCCCCGCATTAAACTGCAGGCCCCGGACATTCAAGGCGAAAGCCAGTCCCGAAATGGCTATCAGACTGCCCGCCACCATGCGCCAGGTTACCCGTTCTTTCAGGAAAAGAGCGGCCAGGCCGGCCGTAAACAACGGCGACAATGTAAAAATAAGCGAAGCGTTCGTGGCCGTCGTGAGCTGGAGGCCCCGGAACAGCAAGATCTGGTTCGCAATGAGGCCGATTCCGGCCGAGCAGCAGAGCCAGAGCGCGTCTTTTCCCGTTATTTTCACAAAAGAACGCGTTCCCCACGCCCACAGCAGGAAAGTGCCGGACACGATCGTCAGGCTGAGCGCCGAGAGGAACAAGGGAGGAAACTCCCGCAGCAGCACTTGGCGGACCATGTAGTTCAGCGCCCAGACGAAAACGCAGAAGATCAGAAGCAGATACGACCGGGCCGATGTCCAAGTCACAAGCTTGTCTTAATCCGGCTCGCGGACATTGCCGAGCTGCTTGTAGTAATGGGAGGCGAACAAGCCTTCCGCTTCGACGGCGTCAACCACCGGAACATGCAGTTCGCTCCGGAGGACGGCGGCCAGGCCGATGGTCGAGAAGCCCGTGCAGGCGAACACGATGACCTTCGTCCCCGCATCCAGCAAGGAGCGGGCGGCTTCAACCGCTTTCTCGCGTCCGGCCGGCGTCAACAGATCCGTCGTGTTGGTGACGCCTTCGGGCCGCGCGTAGCGGACGAGCTTGCCGCCGAGCAAATCGCGGATGACCGCGGGCGCTTCCTCCGTGATGCCCAGCACGCCGACGGGCCGGCCCATGGACAATGCCGCGTACGCCGCGGCGCTTCCCGCTCCGATGACCGGCACCGAGACGCTTTCGCGCAGAGACTCGATCGCCGGGTCCGCCGCGCAGGAGATAACGAGCACCGTGCAGCCTTCCCGCTCCATCCGCTTGCCGAGCTCGACAATTTTCGGAACGGCGACGGCTTCCGTCTTTTCGTCATAAATGCCGAGGGGCTGATCCGGAATGCATGCGCTCACAACCGGCAGTCCGTACGTCTGCTTCAGTATGTTTCCGTGTTCTTCAAGAACCTCCGTATCTTCCGTCGTTAATACGCGGATTACTCCGATCATGGCTCCCATCCTTCCTCGTATTCGTTTGCTTTTGTAAACTTCGTGTGGCTTGTTAATGTTGGATTGGTAATATTGTATTCGTTTCCAAAGGGGCGGACCATGTTCCCGGCTGCCAAAAATAACGAAGGCCCTTTGTGCTCGGAGCACAAAAGGCCGATTTTCATTCCAAATTTTTCAATAAATAAAACGACGTGCACAAATAATACATCAGCCGTTTCGACGTATCTTCCATGTCTATGTCAGCTATGTCTTTGATACGGTCCAGCCGGTATTTCACGGAGTTCCTGTGAATGTACAGCTTGTTCGCCGCTTCGATCAGACTGCCCCCGGCCGCCAGGTAGGCATGGAAGGTGGGCACAAGATCAGTCCCGTTGTCCCGGTCATACTTGGAGAGCTTGCCGATCTTCTTCTCCGTGAACGCATCGAAGCCCACATAGGCCGACGATTCCAGCAGCAGATCGAACATTTCGATCTCGTCGTAGCGGAACGTGCGGCGTTCCTTGTCCAGCCGGGAACCGATGGTCATCGCTTTTCTGGCCATCACGTAGCTGCGGTACACTTCCCAGAGCGGAGTTTTGCCGCCGAAGCCGGTCCGTATCTGGCTGTGGGCGTCCAGCAGCGGAGCCAGAACATCGGCCCAACCGGCCGTTCGGCCCGGGACCGGCTGCTTCTGCTTTGTGCCTGGCTCCGCCGCCCCGGGAGAAGCGAGCAGAAGGACGAGCCGGTCCCCCTGCCGGATCAGATGGGACTTCACCTTGCGGGCGGCCGACTCGCTTTCCGTCAGCTCGCCCAGGGCGGCCGGCAGGGAGGCGTGCTCCTCGAACAGATGCGGCTCGCCTTCGACGATGCAGACTTCCCAGCACCAGTCCGGCTGGAGGCCAAGCTGCCTCCCCTTGTTCTCCGCATCCTGCCTGGACAGGGGAAGGCCCATCAGCAGCTCCTCGAAGAAGCTGCCCTGCAGCCGCTGCTCCGTGTCGTAGGCGATCTTGCGGCGCATCAGCTCCAGCGAGAACACAAGCCGCGCATGCTCGATGCAGACCAGCTCCAGCTCGTCGAGCTGCTCTTTCCCGATGATGAGGCGGCCGGCGAACTGCTTGTCCACCGACACGTCCCAGCTCTTCGTCCGGCCGGCGGGCGGATCCCCCGCATCAGCCGGCGACGAAACGATGACCCGGCCGTGCTTGTGGATCACCCAGATGGGCGCCTGGACCAGCTCGGCCACGCTGTCCGCCACCACCTGGATGCCTTTGTTATGCAGCACAAGACCGGTCAGCGTCTTGTTCACTTCCTCGGATCTGCGCAGCAGGGCCGCCTGCGTATTCAGAATCTGCTCCATCACCGTATGCGTAATATCGATATACGGAATTCCCGGCGGAATCTGGATCACCGGAATCCGGTACCGGTTGCTCAGCTCCACCATTTCGGCGGGAATGCCGCCCATGAACCGCTCCGGCTTGATCGCAAGCGCCGCGGCATCCGCTCTTCTCAGCTCTTCCATCAGCTCCAGCACCAGGCCCGGATCGTTGCGCATGGAGTAGCCCGTAGTCAGAATGAGCTCGCCTTCGCGCAGCCAGCCCTTGATGTCCGGGACCTCCATGATGTCGATATAGCGCACGACGCGGTCCAGCCCTTCTTCTCCGCTGATCAGCGACGCGTCTTTCAATATCGGAAGCTGGAGCAGCTCCCGGACCGTCATCCCTTTGAGATTCATCGTGTTCACCCGATTTCAGACAGTTTGTGCGTTTCTTGGTGCGTGGGGCAGGTAAAAAACTTCTGCGTCTATTGTATCATTTCTTTGTTTTTTTGCGGGAGGAGTAGCGGGAAAGGGAAAAGAAGGATGCCTATTGGTAGGCTCCTTCTTTTTGGGGGAGTGGCTTGGGTTTAATTTGGACCAGAAAAGGGGCGATGATTGCAATCACCTTATCCTGTTGTAATATTTTTTTTGAAACTAATCATAAAATTCCCTCGATATTTAATTCTGCCTTTATCATGTTCTTGCAATGCATTAAAAGTTTGCCGGTCCAATACTCGCAACTCAATAATTTTATCCTCACATAAGATTACAATGTTATAGATATGGACCATCTTCCCATTCATCCCTGCAAACTTTTCGGACTTCTTCTCCAAAATCTTGCAGTCGCAATAGTGAGCAGGATTCTTTTTAATCCAATAATGAATCAGTTGAATAACTACACCAATGAAGAGAAGTAATAATAAAACATTAAGCAAAGTTTGATTCATGTTGATTTACCAATAAGAGCTTTTTCAAATGCGTTACGCTTTCTCATTTTGTCCGACTCTCCTACTTAAATCGAATACAATCACGCTCTTCCCTTTATTATAGGAGGTAAAAGTTCAGAATGGCTGTTTTTCATGATCAAACCATCCCGAAGGATGCCTTTTAGGACGCTTCTTTTTGGGGGAGTGGCTTGGGTTTTATTGGAACCAGAAAAGGGGCGATGATTGCAATCAGCCAGTACCAGATCATATAGGTTGTGGTTAGAGGGAGCTTACCTATTTGAATAAAGTCTCCGCTCTTAACGTAAACAATCAGATTCGCAAATACGGGTGCTAAACTTACGAAGAAAAAGATACATTTACTGAACAAACCGACTTCAACTTTATCCATACAGTGAGCGCAGGTTACTTTCTTATTCCTATGTAAAGCTGCGAAGATTTTACTCCATTTCAGATAACCGTTACAACTCCTACATCGCTTTCTCATGAAATTTTGTACTCCCTTAGTTGAGTTATAGAAACCAGCTTATTCCCCGCTATCCATTGGTGGTCGAAGCTTGCAGGAGCTCTGGATCATAACCAAATCATCCAAAATCGTTATTTCATGCAAAGCCGATTCATGCTGTAAAGAGGAACTTTCGGCATCTCCACGAAAATGACTCACTTCCTCATGCTCAGGCAAACATACAAAAACAGCACGGCGAACTGACAACGAGTCGTTCAGCATTTCCTCTATTTCCATGAGAGACAGCCGGAGAAAACCTTCCTCTTCGAATTTTTGGTTCATCGTAAGCGAAACCCTCTGTGGCGGTTCGACTTTCCCGCTTGGGTGATAATCGCCCAAATAAAGAGGAACCAGCTCCAGATCACCTATCAGCCAGGATACATTCGGCTGTAATTCTGTATAAAATTGCAGCACTCCCAATATTTCATCGCTGTTATTATTGGGATCTTTTGATTCATAAGTAAACGAATGCATGAGCGTCCTCCGGCGAACAATATTTTTCTTTTCCTCTTATCGGCTCATCTAAAGATCACTGTTTTCGATTTCTTTTTCTATGGATAATCTACGTTCATATTCCGCGAACCAATCAGACCTGTGCGCTTTAATCAAAGAGAGGGCTTCATGTAAAGCGGCCCCTTTCAAGAGCAGCAACTGATCGTAATTAATTTCCGTTTTTCTTAACCAGATATATGCTAACGATTCGCCACAGCTTGAGGCAACCATTTCACCTATACCGTCTTGATTAGATACCCTCAGCAGCACATCAATCGTCTCTTCATCTTCAAAATGTTCCCCCAGATCTATCGCCGCGTCATCTTTTTCAGCTTCGGTTGAATAAGGATCCAGTAAAGTGTCGATTTGCGCTTTTTTCAAAATAAAAGATTCTTGCCCCCGAGGGACAAAAGTCCATTTAATAGGCTCTTTATTAGCATTTTCATGAATCGGTTTGGGTTTTAAAGTAGGATCGTTTTTCCTAGACCACCATCGAGAATCATGTCCATAATAAATAATATAGGCCCAGTCATCGGGAGCTTCATGATACCGGATATCGTCTTCATCCAAAAAATCCATATCCGACCATTGAAGATTTACCCGGCAGACAGCTTCGTTTTCATCTATCGTAAACTCTCTCATCATGAACTCTACGATTTCATAACATAGGGCATAAGATTCTTCGTTTGTTTTAAAAGAAAAATGAATCATCCAACATTCCCCTCTACTACAAGCTCTACATCCTCCGTCGTAAAGTAAACCCCCGGGTATTTTTGGTGATCTTCTTCAAATGGAGAGAACCTCGCCGCTACTTCAGCTATTTCTTTAAAAAGAACTCGTTCCGTATCAGTTAATTCCTCGTCAAGATCATGATTGTATGTTAAATGAAATTCATCGCAGAATACTTCGGCCTCTATTTCTTTATCCTTGTAAAGTCTTAGCAGCCAATACAGGCGCTCTTTGGGTGTCCGTTCCATGTGAGATCCCCCATTTTTCCTTACGTCACTTAACTCAAATCAATCGTAGTCCAACCGCCCGAGACAATTTCGCTTTTCCATCGAGATAACTCGGTTTGCAGATCCTTTTTGTCTGCGGAAATAGTAAACTCTATTCTAGTAAAGGGTTTTGTAAAAAACTCAATATAAGGAGGGTTAGCCGTAAAATCTCTTTGTCCGATGCGGGTATCCGTTTTTCGGATTTCGGCTGCCATCTCTTCCGTCAAATTCTCGGTTCTCTTCCGGTATTGGATCCAGTTTTCATGACATTGTTTAAAATCTATTCTATTGCTTTTATCATTTTCGTCTTTGTAGACAAGTCCATCAACTGATAGGTTTTCAATGATTTTCATGCGCTGCCTCCTATAGACTTTTATAATCATTCTGTTTGTTTATCCGCTACGGCCAAGATACTAATAACAATAGCAAATACCAGAAAGATCATGCTCATAACCAACGGTTCCGTTATTTCAAACTTATTTTCACCATAAAGAAGAAGAGCATCCACGATAAAAACAGTTAAAGTAAATAAAAAGAAAACAAGGAAACGCCCCGGCTTTGATGGCATTGGTTCCGAGCGAACGTACTTTACGATGCCCCAAATCATATACGCACCGAAAATGTAAAGTATATGATCAAACAGAAGGTTCTCATTAACCAATCTTCGATAGATGAGAATAAAAATAATTAAGACAGCAAGAACACCCGCATATTTTAAAAAGGTCAAAAATCTAATTTGCATAATCAATTCTCCATACGATGTTTGATTGTCCTTTTTTCCATCCCAATGAAATCCCAAATCACACCTTCCATTCTATTAACATTGGAACCTGAGTTAAATCTCTGCACAAAATTTCAAATACAAGTTCTTCTTTATTTAATTCTTTGGTTGTTAAAGGCTTGTTTACGAGCATTTTCAGATCAAAAATAGGACCACGCCCTTTTTTAATATTCAATAAAATAAGCTTGTATATTTACCTATTGTCTACTTTATTACTAACATATCCAATGATCTTCGCAAAATGAAGTGCTTTTTCTGTAATATAATTCAATATTTCTTACCGTTAAAGAGCCACGTGTCTACAAAGCAAAAAGCAGCATCTGATGGGCCAAGGTAGCGGTTCATGTTCGAAAGTAAGTAGGGTAGAAAAGAAAGACCATGAAAGATATCTTCATGGTCTTAAAAATCACTTTTTCTTATTTAGTCTTTCCATAGCTTCTTCAAGTGTTTCGTATTGGATATTGTCATATTCCCAATCTAGATGACGATTGATAGCTTTTGCAACCTCATCCCAAGTTGGACGAATGCAGTCTTTCAAAATTGTTTTAATTTCCTTTTCTACTAAACTCAAGTTGAAATCTTTTACAATAAAAATTGCCCTTCCATCCATAATTTTATCTTCATTTAGAATAGAGAGCATCCTTTTCGGGGTCATTATTCTAAAATAGAAATAATCGACTCCGTCTACATCGCTAGGACCAATATCTGCAATGGCAGGAACAACAAAGTCATCATCAGATTGCGGTTCACTGCTTATTAAAATCCTTTTCAGTCTGGGGTATAACCAAATCCAATTCCTCCTTAAATTGTTCTACTCAACTTCAACATGAAAATTAGTCTGGACCTTTCCATTTTTGTCCAAAGTCTCGAAATTTGCCTCATAAGATCCTTTTGATTTTTGTCCCGTCCTTACTCTTTTCAAACCATCTTTGCTAACGTACCACATTCCCCCATCAATTTTTTGGATTTTTGCTCCTTTACCAACAAAATCAATGGCTGAATCGTATATCAAATCGGCTGAAACTTTTGCTCCTTGTAAACCATCAATCTTTTTTGAGTTTCTAGCCATATCTGCTAATTCAGAAGCTGAGCCACAGAACTTATTGATGTTGTGAACCCAAATACCTAAGTCACTCACAAAATAAGTATGAAAGTCTGCAACAGTAAAATTGTACACCTTAACCATTTCATCATGCTTAACAATCTTGACGTTGTCAATTGTCAAAGTACTTCCGTTGCTCTGCTGCAGTTTATCCTTCACCTGCAGGTCTGCCGCTAGCACCCAACCTTTACCTTCAACCCAGAACGGATGATTGTCTGTCGTTTCAATAACTTGATTTCCTACAGTCAGTTCATAAATGATTTCTTTTTTATTTCGATATAAATGCGTGACTTCCTTGTAATCTATCTTGCCAGTCTCTTCATCCTTCGAGAGAACCTTATCTCCGACTTCAATGTCTTCGATATTTTTCTCCCCTTCGTCTGTAAGCACTTTGGTTCCAGCACTAAAGCAATTACACATAAACTTTAAGTTTCGTGCCATTCCTCTAGTAGCAAAAGATGCTATAACCTCAACAGTAATGTTTCTTTTGTAAGCATCCCAGATTCCTAATAACTCCTCGCCGGCCCATACGGCATTATCAAGATTATTCAATTCTTTGTATGGACTTTGCATAGATGCTACATCAAATAAATATTTAAATTGGTTATTATTTTGATCCCTTATTATATCTCTGTATATTGTTCCTAAACTACTTCTTAACGCCCAATACCTTGCGCCGCCATTGTCACTCCTAGCTTCAACAATGAGGCTTTGCATTCTTTCATTGGACATATTGAAGTCAAAATTAAAAATTTTAAAATGCCCACTCGGATCTCTATACTTTAGCGGATTATTCTCTACATACGTATACAAATTCAAACTCAGCGGATTATCGAGCTGTCCTTCATACGTATCCTCGTTAATAAACCGTCCCATGCTCGGATCGTACCAGCGGGCGCGGAGGTACTGTAGTTCCACACTTTCATCCCAGTACTCCCCGCTATACAAGAATGGATTGTCTACCCCTTTGAGTACTGTTGTTGGATTGCCCCATAAGTCATAAGCGTACTGATTGATTACATTACCATTTGCATCCCTCAGCTCCACAACATCTCCATGTCCGTTATGGACATAGTACGCTTTACTGCCATTTGCATCAACACGTGCTACCAATTGATTACCACGCAGATAACTGGCTTTATGAGCGGCCACCCCATTTGTGACTGTACCTTCGGCAATCATCTGATCGCCGTCATAATAGTAACGGGTCGTGATTCCGTTCTCTGTCCGTTCTATAAGCAGGTTATCCCCATTGTACTTGTAATTTACATGACTTGATTCATCCAGCTGTACGGCATTCAGCCTGTTCCGATTGTCATACGTGTAGCTGGTATCTACGGGATTTATAGGCTTGTCGCTTTGCAAGGTAAGTCTATTGCCCCGATTATCATAGCTGTAATTTTCGTTGTAGTCCGACGAAGTAGCAATCCGGTTTAAAGCATCATACGAAAAGGATTGGGTAGCTCCATTCTCCACTTTACTTGTTTGGTTAGCATGAAGGTCATAGCCATAAGAGAAGGACTGAACCGCTGCTCCTGATTTAGCTTGAGTTAGCGCAGTCAGGTTTACACCTTCATAGGTAAATGCAGCATGGACTCCGTTCTTCGCTTGAGTTGCAGCCAGCAATCCATTCTTCTTGTATTGATAAGTAACATCCCACTCGGCCGGTTCCGTACCGACTGCGGTTATCTGGTTCTGTGCATCATATTCATAATTTGTGACGACACCGAACGGGTCTGTCATCTTCGTGCGTTTTCCTTGCTGGTCATATGCATATTGCAGTGTTCGTTGATCCGGATATTTGACCTGCGTCAACCAACCTGTTGAAGGTTCGTAGGTATACCCCGTTGTACCGATTCCATCCTGCATAGACAAGCGGCGGCCTGCAGCATCATAACTGAAGGATATTTTTTCATCCGTTGTCTCACTTGCCGTGAGCAAATTGACTGCATTGTACGTGAAGGTATGAATATTTCCCTTTCTATCGATACTTTTCGTTAAATTGCTGTTTGTATCATAGAAGTAAGTTTCAATCTGACCCAGTGGATCTGTTTCTTGAATAACTCTTCCCATCTGATCGTAGCTCTTCAACTTTTTATTATGATCGGGATACTCAATTTGGATCAAATTGCTCGCTTTACTATACGTGTAGCGTGTCGTATTGGCTTCCGCATCCGTTACAGATGCCAGCCTGCCCATAGCATCATAACTGTACTGTGTGGTTTGTACATCCCCTGAATTACTTCCTGCCCCATCACTCTTTGTGAGTACTTTGCCTGCAGCGTCATAAGTAAACTTGACAGAACCGATCAAAGCTCCGGTGGCACTAGAAATATCCCGTTGAGTGGCCCGTCCAAGCAAATCATAGTTCTCTTCGGTTCTATTGTTCTCGCCATCTTTGCTTATCACCTTACGGTTAATATCGTCATAAGAGACGGTCGCTTTAGCCTGTTCCACTCCAGGATATGTGGTCGCAATAAGCCGATCCCATTTGTCATACTCATAAGACGTACGGTTACCAGCCCCATCCTGGCTCCAAGTCTGACGGCCATACACATCGTAGCCAAACTCTTGTGAGGCTTTTCCGCTAATGCCGGACTTGATTTTCCATCCGAGCGGATTCCATTTCGTAATCTGTGTGACTCCTGTTGGATCTACGGTGGTGACTTCATTTGCTGCATCGTTATAGGTATACGTATATGTACTTGAATCAGGCTGGATAACCTTGGTGGCTCGGCCTAATAGATCATATTCGTACTTAGTCATAAGGCCTTTGCCGTCTGTAAACTTCGTCATAGCACCAGTTGACGGGTTATACTCAAACCGCTGAGTCACCGTCATGTTTTGTTTGGCTGCATCCGTAACTTGTACGGATTGTTCAGTCGGAAACGCAGAGTGGTATTGAGTGCCGTACCCATTGTTCACAACAATATCCTGCGCGTCGTCTTTAATGGTAATGCTTATCGGATTCCCGTGAGCATCATACGTATAACTTGATTGGGCTTTCAGGGCTCCTGCCGAATTATTCTCCTTCACCCGTACTTCCTTAATTCCATTCGTCCCAGGGTAACGCTCCAGTTCCATGTAGCTGTTTAGCCCATTAGTAGCCGGTGCTGTTACACTGCTGAGCAAATGAGTGGTTGCATCATACTGATACGTGCTCACCGTGTTGGCAGGATCAGTCTCTGTTAACACATTGCCGTATTCATCATACGTACGCTGGCTCACTTGTTCCGTCGAGCTGGAAGAACCCTGCACCGTCTTCGTGGTGGTTTTCGTTGGGGACGGCCAACGGTTTGTCCGGTTATATTCCATTTCCGCCGTGGTTTGGATCACCCCATCGTCTTGCTTGATCCGGGTGTTGTAAAAGACTTCCGGTGTATTATCGTCGATATATACTTTGTCGTAATTGTAGGTCGTTTGAGTTCTACCATTGTTGATGGTAGTGGCGAAGGATGTATTCGCCTTTTGAACCGATCCCCCATCACCTTGATAGGTGTAATCGATATGATTAGATTTGCTTACACTGGCATCGGTGTATGTGATAACATCTTCGCGCGATTTTACGCGGTAAATCGTTTCCGTAGCAGTGGTGCCTAAACTGCGGTTATAGGAATCATAACTAAAATCAGTCCGCGCGTTTGTCGGATGGAACACCTGTTTCAACAGAGCTACGTAATTATCTTTTTTCTTGTGACCGACAAGATCAAACGGGGCCGAAGCTACCTCGTACACATATTGCGTCTTACGGCCAGCAGGATCAGTTACTTGAGAAAGCAGCTCTTTATTTCCTTGCGGATCTTTTGTTTTAGCATATTTTACTATGCGATCTCCTTGACTAAGAGTTACTTCCGAACTTGTATATTGAATTGTAATTTCATTTTGTAACGCGTCTTTAATTTTGGTTAAAACTGTTCCATAAAGTGAAACGTAAGAATATTCGAATTGAATGTTGTTTTGATATGAATCTGATATTTGCAGCAGCCTGCCGTCTGAACTGAAGTACTGCTTTTGACCATTCACATTAGTAAGAACATAGGAGGAAGTTGTACCGTTTACGGTGACTGTACCATCATAGGTTAACTTCAGATCTTTCCAAGGGTAGCCTTTTAGTTGGAGTCCGTCTAACTCATACGTCGAACCTCCGAATAAAGTAATGTATTTTTTGCTATCACTCTTAGTCTCAATATAGGGAATATCCCAACTCCACCCCTTACCGATCGGGAATCTTTTCTCTTGACTCATCTCGCTGACTTTATTGCCGTAGGCTCTTTTAAAATCTGCACAATTCCCATAACCATCAATATAATAGCAAACCGGCTTCCTACTATTCGGATATTCTTCTACCTTTCCTGTAGTGTAAGCTTTAGCCATAAGAGGGGTACCGCTAAGATATAGATCCTCTTTTATCATGAATAGCGAAGCCTCCGGGTTCGCTGGATCAAATTTGTACGTACGTTCAAGTTCTTCACGGAATTCATTATTAAAATCTTCTATAGGTGTTCGGTTCAGAGGATATTCCCAGTAGGTATATTGGCCGTTAAATTGTACAAAGGAATGGTACAACCATGAAAAATAGTACGGCTCAAAGTAAAAATCAGACGCATTTCCATATTTATCTATAGGTTCACCAGAATATTTATAAAAGAGTTTTGAAGTCAGTTTTGGATAATATATCACCTCAAAAACGTTATCATGGATAACTTCTTTATTGTAATAGATTGCATCCGAACTATTGTAGTTACGGTTGAGAGCAAAAGACATCCCATTGCGACCCGGCAACGACATATCTGTCGATTGCAGTTGTAGAGTGCCATTAATAGTAGATACGTTATCGTTAATCGATCCCGCATAAGGAGCACGGTCAGCATTCATGTTCAAACGCTTTACAGCTAATTCATCATAACTCTGAGGAAATTTGTCCGAAGAAAGAGCCCGGGAACTCCGCAAACCGTATGTAGAATCTATTACAGTCGGCACATCAGGAGGATTTAGCAATGACGGATGTACAAATGTTGTCTTTCCACTATCCTCGACAAACTCTCCATACGTTTGAGAGGTCACGGTTGGAACCTGGTTTGTCTTGTCATCTTCCTTCTCTTTGAAGCGCTCAACCGAATAATCCATCTGTTCCAGTTTTTCTTCAACTTTCGGATTGAGTTGCTTGAGAATCTCTCCCAAAGATCGGCCAGCATCTTGTTGCTGCAAAGCTGTATGAACTTCAAGAAGGGTGTATCCCTTTGTTAATTCAGCTAGAATTTGTGTCTCTGGTATGTCATACGCTTTACTTAGGGATTCCACCGTAAGTAAATCCTGATTAGAGTTAGAGTTTATAGTGAAAGTAGGTAGTTGCTCCGTTTTCGTAGCATTTATAACATTTAAGGGAGCCAATATTTGAATAAGCAGACAACCCAATACCAAATAATTCACTTTCTTTTTCATTTAAAAACTTCACCATTCCTTATAATAGTTAAATTGCAAACATTTCGAGAAGAGCTCTAAGAAGTTTACTTATATTCCTTCCAAGTAAACTGTTTTCGTATCAAATTACCATTGGCATCATAGATATATTTGATATAGGACACCATTCCAGTTACCTCTGTTACTCCCCCGCCAACGAATTTCTGCTCATCTTTATCGTTGTACTTATAAATATGAGTAATATATTTCCCCGCCTCACTATTGTGCTTCACAAACGGTATTACAACTTTCCATTTCCCTTCCCCCATAGGTATACCTTTATGCCAAATTATGTCGTCTTGATCGTCTGATTCTGTCCATGTAGGAAACGTAACTTTCGACGCAAACACATTGGATACATATATTTCGTAGTATCCTTTTGAGATATCTAGAGTTGTTGGATATTCAATAACGGGTTCAGGATCTTCAGCTATAGTTACTACCTTTTCAACTAATATTTTTTCTTTTCCTGTAGAGTCTGTTAAGTATATATGGGTTACATAGCTCCCGGTTTCATTATTGTGATCGGATAGCGGGATTTTAACTCTCCAATTGTTACCTTCCATCTTCTCGCCTTCATACCATATTAAATCATCATGTCCATCTTCAAGCGTCCAAGTTGGAAACCGCACTCTCGTTGCATTAGAATTCAATACTTTAATTTCATAACTTCCATTGAACAAATAAGCGCTGCTTGGTGCTTCAACGATATTTTTTGCTTGAGCAGAAGTATTACTAGGCATAACCATCAATAAAAGAATAGCCCCGCAGATCGTACTCAATATTTTAAATATTTTGGTCACTTGTCCCTCTCCTCATCCTAATACCATTTTTTTAATAAGCTTTGAATTTTAAGCCGTTATCGTTTTAGCGTTTGTTAAGTTTGAAAGTTTGTCCGTATGATCTTCAATCACTCAGATCTTTAAAGTTGAATCTTAGAACCTCCAATTCAGAATTAATTTTTACGTTTTTTTCCAATAAAAATCACTACTTTCGCTTTATTATCAGATACTAGGTTATTATAGACGATTAGTTCCTTAAAATATTTAGATATTTGTGTCGTAATTTGTCACTTAATGACATAATCAATAAAGATAATTTAATAATTCAATAAAGTTCATCTTAGTTAGGTTCCCATATAAAAGGCACTCCAAAAGGAATGCCTCTTAACTTCACTCGTTTAAGTACTACTCTCCTAGTTCAACTGGAACTAACATCACTTGTTCCGCTCACTCCGCAAGTCTCCAATTTCCAACCAATCCTGATTCATCATTCATTAGAGCCCTGTACATATTGCTTTGAATCTCTGAACTTGTTATGGCTCGATTCCATACGTGTACATCCGCTAACTTACCTTTGAATTTATAGTTAGCTTTATCCACTCCAAAGCCTGATACGTATGCAGTAGGGGTAACTGTCACACTAGCTGTCGTAACATTCTGCACCTGCGAAATACTTTGTTTCACTCCGTTGATATACAATTCACTATTGGTTGCATCAGGCACACCATTATAAAAGACTGCGGCTACATGCACCCACTTGTTCTTTAATTCTGCTGACGGTATTCCATATATGTCTGCATTTCCCGTATTAAAACCAAAGTAACCGTTATTGAACCATAAATCATAACTTCCGTTCCAGCCGAATGGCATTACATTTTCAGTTCCGTCCCAATTCATCCAAAACTCTACGGTGTTCTTCGCTCCGCTTGCTGTATTCACCGCAACATTGGTATATTCCAATTGTTTTGTTCCGTCAAAGCTTGATGCTTTTAAGGTTGGGTCAGACACTCTCCAATTCCCAACTAATCCCGGTTCATTTACATTTAACGTTCTATACATATTGCTTTGGATCTGCGAACCCGTTAAGGCCCGATTCCATACATGTACGTCCGCTATTTTTCCTTTGAACTTATAGTTTTTATCCACTCCATAACCTGACACGTATAACGTCGGAGTCGCTGTCACACTGGAAGAAGTTATACTTTGGACCTGCGAAATGTTCTGTTTCACTCCGTTGATATACAGCTCACTATTGGTTGCATCCGGCACACCATTATAAAAAACTGCGGCTACATGTACCCACTTGTTTTTTAATCCTGCCGAAGAGATTCCGTATAGATCTGCATTTCCGGTATTAAATCCAAAATGACCGTTATCAAACCATAAATCATAACCGCCGTTCCAACTGAATGGCATTACATTTTCAGTTCCATCCCAGTTCATCCAGAATTCTACGGTATTCTTCGCTCCATCTGCTGTGTTAACAGCAACGTTTGTATATTCGAGACTGCCTTGTTCCATCGAAGCTTAAAGATGTTAAAGCCGGATCTGTCAGCTTCCAATTTCCGACTAATCCCGGTTCATTTCCATTTGGTACTCCATACATATTTTTCTGAATCTCCGAACCTGTTAGAGCCCGGTTCCACATGTGTACATCGGCTATTCTGCCAGTGAATTTATATTTACTCTTATCCGCTCCGGAACCTGACACGTAAACCGTCGGGGTCGCCGTCACGTTAGAAGCCGTTATACCTTGTACCTGTGAAATATTTTGTTTCACTCCATTTATGTACAATTCGGAGTTTGCCGCATTCGGCACACCATTATAAAAAATTGCGGCTACATGTACCCACTTGTTTTTTAATTGTGCTGACGGTATCCCGTATATATCTGCGTTTCCGGTATTAAAACCAAAGTATCCATTATCAAACCACAAATTATAACCGCCATTCCAGCCAAACGGCATCACATTTTCAGTTCCGTCCCAGTTCATCCAGAATTCTATGGTATTCTTGCCTCCGCTATCTGTATTGACCGAAACATCCGTAAATTCCAATTGTTTTGTCCCATCAAAAGATAGTGACTCCCCTTTAAACTCTGAATTCGGTATCTCTGCCGAATCTTTTTGAACCTGGAACCATCCAGTCGATTTATTGCTCCATTGTTCTCCGTCTGTTACCCTTACTTCAACCCGATACTTTTGCCCGGCTTCCAAGTCTTTATCGAGCTTCCAAAATCCGCTGCTTGTTCTTCCGTAGTAATCAGCAACTGGTTTTGAAGAATGAAGAGAATATACTTTTACATGGAAGGCATCAAAAACATTTTTATCGTCTGTCTGCGTCCAAGTGATTGTTGGTCTCGTTGAATATACCAGAGCCGGCGCTGCTTCTTCCCCATTGGGGTTATTTAAAGTTATTTGAGGAGATTCCGAATTGGCCAAAGGAGTAAACGTCTTCTTCAATAGATTTCCGGATAAATCATATTGATAATTAACCGTTCTCCCTGACGGCAATATATTAGACTCTAACCTCCCGCTTTTATCATATACATATCCATAATCAGTTGATGTCCCAGCCGTTTCTGCGCTAACTTGTCCTCCAATAAACATAGTGAATAACAAAAAACAAATCCAAACCCTTGAAGACCGTTGCAAAACTCTTTTTAAATCATCAATATCGAATCTTAATCTTGATTTGTTTCTACTGCATACGTAAGCCATATAATGACTCCTTTTCTGTTTTTATGACCAATAAAATTCAATATAACCCATGAATGTTCTTTTACTCATTAGCATTAAATATCGAAATAAGTCGAAATTAATAAAAATTTAATAAATATTATAAATAATAACTTATCTAGCAGATTAGAAACTGGAATTCCATTGTTACATGTTTATACACATACAAAACAGAAAAACTTAGACCTCATCCAGGTCCAATATGTACCCTAATTTATAAAGTCTTCTTTGCAAAACAAAGAGGCGGTGTCGCGCTCCCGCCTTGACTAGTCTGACAGCTACTGCTGAATTATTAAGATGGGATTTTAGCTAGTTCGTTGTCTGTAGCGTTTATACAATAAAAATCTAAATAACGGGACCAGAAAGGAGCACACAAAAAAGGCGACCACTTCCCCGGTTATATTCCGAGAAGAGGCCGCCTCTTAACAAATTGTATTTTTTTATGGTGCGTGAAGAATCTAGACCAAGCTAAATTCCTTTTAACCTCAACGAACAATTTTCTTAAGCCCGACTACGCGATGCGCGTTATTCAAACTTAGGAAGATAACGTATCCTAGTTCACAGAAAACCGTCTTAACTAACTACCGCCCACAGAGCCGGAACGAGAGCAGGTTCCCAGCCTGGCATAGCCGTGTGAGCCTGGAGAGCTCTGTAAGTTTTTCCTTGATAGGTGACGAGATCGTTCACCTGGTAGTTGGTGTACGCGGCCCAGGCTGCAGCGCCGGAGCCTGTATCCGTCGTAACGGTCACCGCGTTGCTGGCCGGCGATACGTTGCCTGCGGCATCTCTCGCTTTGACGGTGAAGGTGTAGGACGTTCCGCCCTGCAGACCGCTGACAGTCGCGCTCGTGCCTGTTACTTGCGCGGCAAGCGTCGAGCCGTTGTACACATCATAGCCGGCTACGCCCGTGTTGTCTGTGGATGCGCTCCACGACAAGGTTACGCTGCTGGCCGTTTTGCCTCCCGCTACCAGGTTGCCCGGAGCCGTAGGCGGCTGCGTGTCCGTCGGGTCGGTCGACGAGCTGGTCGTTACCGACACCGCGCTGCTCGCAGGAGATACGTTGCCGGCCGCGTCCTTCGCTTTCACCGTGAAGGTGTAAGCCGTAGCCGGGGTCAGACCGCTGACAGTCGCGCTTGTGCCGGTGACGGATGCTGCCAGTACGGAGCCTCTGTACACGTCATAGCCGGTCACGCCCACATTATCCGTCGAAGCGCTCCAGGACAAGGTTACGCTGTTCGAAGTCTTGCCTGTGGAAACCAGATTCCCCGGTGCCGAAGGCGCTTGGGTATCTTGAGCAGGCGGCAGACTTCCGATACCGACCGCGGCATAGGCCGCTTTTACCGAATAAACTTGTGACGAGCTGGCACCGAAAAGATCGGTGGCCGAGCTAATGGCCGCTTCACGCATGGCCGCAAAATTGGATGTGCTCGTCAAGTAGTAAGTAAGCGCTTTATACACAATCTTGGCTGCGTCGCTGCGGCCGATACCGGGAACGCTGACGCCGCGGTGCGTGCCGCCCTGGGCCAGCAGGTAGAACGCTTTGTTGGGAATACCGCTGTTTGTATGCACGCCGCCGTTATCTTCAGACCCCCGGTAAATGTTGCTGTAATGGTCCGGCTGGTTGAACGCGGTCGGATTTTCCATCGAACGCAGCGCATCGCCCGGCGTGTATGGCGTATAGATATCATCCCCGATCAGCCAGTTCTTTCCTTGAATGGTGTTGCCGAAAACGTCCGAAATCGACTCGTTAAGCGCTCCGGACTCTCCTTGATAAATAAGCCCGGCCGTTTTCTCGGTAATCCCGTGGGTCAGCTCGTGGCCGATGACGTCGAGATCGCCGGAGAAAGCACGGAATTGTGAACCGTCGCCGTCACCGTATGCGATTTGTGTTCCGTTCCAGAAGGCGTTGTTATAACGGCTGCCGTAGTGTACCGTCGACCGGATGGCCATGCCTCTGCCGTCCAGGCTGTCGCGGTTGAAATTATTTTTAAAATAATCATAAACGATTCCCGCATAAGCATGCGCATCGACAGCCGCCGGATCCGTCCAGACGTTGTCCGTATCCCTCATCAGCGTGCCCGGAAGCGATTGGCTATTACCGGCCGTATAAGTAACGATACCTCCGCCGCGCGTCGTATCCTGCATCACGTATTGGGTGCCGCTTTGTGTCGTTGTAAACGTTTTCGTATCCCCGAGCACGCCTACGCCCGTACCCGTCGCATGATCCAGCATGGCGTACTGGTTAACGATTTTGCCCGTTGCCGCATCAATAAAATACGTTTCGCGCTGCGGAGAAGGCTCGAGCACGTTTACTTCCGTGACGTACACCAGCACATTCTGCCCTTTGACCGGGTAGAAGTTCAGCTCCGCCTGCTGCTCCCGCTGCTGGGCGCCCAGCTTGCCGATCCGCTTCTCCATATCCCGGTTCGCGATCTCGATCGCTTTCGCCGCACTGATCTTCGGCTTGACAGCGGTGAGAGACTGCTGCGCGTTATCGGCAACCGTACTGCCCAGGTAGGCCGAAACATTGCCCTGCTTGTCAAAATGCAGCGTCTGATCCGTGCCGAACACCGGGATTCCCTGGATGTACTGCTTCAAGCGCACGTGCTGGGTTCCTGTCTCGGCGTCCGTCTCCTGCTCCGTAATCCGGATGCTCTGCTCCGCATCTCCCGTCAGATTCAAAATCCCTTTCTTGGCGTTCAGGTAGCCCCACACCTTCGCTTCCAGCGACGCTCCCTGCGGCGCAACCCACTTCTCCCCGATAAAACGCGGAGCGGCCAAATCAGACAGAGAACCTGACGCGGAATTACCGGAGGCTGCACCTACCGGAATTGCGGATAATGCCATCATCGTGCTCAATACGATTACAGTTAATTTCTTTTTCACTAATTATTCATCTCCCATCATTTTTTTACTTGCAAGGTTCTTCAACCCTTGATATGATAACGCTTACAAAACACCCCCTTTCAAAATCTCTCACTAGCTTTAAGCTCTATGTTAGTTAAACCGGATGCACACATGAAATAGCGCAAAAAAACAGCCTCTTCAAATCGTTAGTTAATCTCGGCTGTAATTTCATTGGTAAATATGTAATTATTATGTTATTTTCACAATTTCATCATACTATCGGTTTTGCGAGTTGTCAATTGACCGCAGGTTAATTTTTGTGAAAAAAATTTTGAAGTGAAGGGGAATATTTTGAAAAGAGAGCCGCTCTTCGAGGCTGTAGAACCTGTCGGTTCTAGTGAATCTGCGGTTAGTTGGCCTGCAAACATGCATCCATGATCTTTTTCGCGACTTCGAGTGTATGATCGCTTTGTGTATAGTAACCCTCAAATGTTTTGCAAAATACCTCGTTTATTTTATCTTTTAATGCAAGGAGGTTCAGGTCCGTTTTCTGTTCGTTAATAAATTCTTTAATAGTTTTGATTTCTAACGAGTATTCATCATCCAGTAAGGGTTCAATCTCAATGGGGTTCGATTCATTAATGATCTCTCGGATTTTGTAAAAGTTTGCGGACAATACTTTTCCTCCTTGGAAGTTGGGAGATTGGGGGGAGTATTTTTTTCGATGAGTGACGTCTATTTGTTGTACATATCAAGCCTGCCTCTATCGAGATGCGGTAAAGAAGATTCGCTCATCGCACCAAATTCCAAAAAATTATTCCGGGCTTGTGTAAGAGTCATGTGATTCGGTGAACTATATGAAGTGTGATCTGTAGTCCCGTCATCACATCTCTCTGAGGCTCGTCAAAATGGAGGATTTCCGACCGTAGTGTTTCCGGCAGTTTATGGAATTCGGGATCTTTCTGGTCTATTCTCCACCAGTTTATTAAGATGTTCATTCTTGCATCCTTAGACAAAACCTTAAGGGTCGATTTTACCAATATGTTTATGGCTTCATCCCGGTTCATATGTTGGCACCCGCTTAACTATGTAAGATCGTTTAAATCTTTTTGCGCTAGATCGATTAGTTGTTCAATTAAGTTTCTCCTCTTCAAGATAAATATCAACACAATAATCGGCGAGTTGATTTAATGCCTCTCTCTTAGCGGTAGGGATTATGATGATAGCCCCCTGATCTTTTGATATTCTAACACTTGCTGCAATACGACTTCTCAAAGAATGAATCCACGCTGTATTCAACCAGGGAAAACAAAAGATGGTTTTGCCATGCGCGAGTCCAATGGCTATGGACGCGTTCCACCTTTCGTTGCTGATATGTTCTAATTTTCGATCTAAACGGGAGGACGACAATTCAAACCATTCCACCAGCTCGTTCAGGGTGAACGCGTTGTTTTGTTTTAAACCCTCTTCAATTTGCTGCCGAACTGTCCTGCCTCCAAATAGGTTTCTTGAACTAACACCTTCACCAACATAACACCCATATCCAGCTAGTACGGACGAGTCTGCCGCAAGAACGTTATTCAGGAATAAGGTCCCGCCCTGTTCTTTTTCCCTTCCCGTTAAATAATAGGATAGCACCCAGCCTCCCGAACCGCATTCGCCGATAATTCCATATACATGCCCGCTTCTAAATTCATAGGAAAATTTTTCACAACAATCCCGCATCTGTCCATAATTCGCCAACCTAGGATCGCCCAAAACCGTTAAATCTTTTACTCGAACCGTGTCTATGGGTTGTACCATTTGGTTTAGAGCCTGCCTCCTTGTGGTTTTTCATTTTTTAATTTTAGAAAGTAAAGCAAGTAGACTCTCTGTACTTTGACTCTTTAAAAAGAGCTTATTAATTTCTAAAAGTTCTTCAATAAAATCATTCGCTCTTTGAATAACTATACTTTTGAACTCCTCCTTGGGTATTGAAATATCCTTCCATTCGGGATAAGACGCATTAGAGAATGGCTCTAAAATAATAAACTCACTAGGAGAGGAATTTGAGTTCATTATACTTACAGATATGTAGTCTCCTTTAGGGATAAATTCAATCCAAGTATCAAATGTTTCAATATCTTTAAGCGCTATATACTTAGAAGTATCCAAGTACAAACATACCTTCATTAAATTGTGGAACCAAATGGATAGAAGATCGAAACCTTCTTCACCCTGTCCCAGATCTCTATTATGATAATATCCGTATTCATTGTTGTTTAATACTAATTGGAAAAATCCTTCTATCTCTCCTTCCTTATCAATTTGTTCTAAGCTCAAACCTCCCCAATAGTCAACATCAGTAATCATACGATAGTTAATCTCAAACATATAAAACCTCTTTCTCCACCACAAGTTTAAAAGATTTAATCTAAATAATCCTCCAATATCGTTGTAAATTCACTTTAAAAATTTAATCCTTACTTGCCCAGCGATAAAAAATCTTTAAAATCTCCTCAAGATTTCCTGGACCTCCAGCGCCCGCAAAACTACCTTCTTCTATTTTACAGTGAACCCAATCGTCATCCGTTCGTTCAATCTGCACCATTTCTACCTGTTTGCTCTCCAATTCTGTCTCACTTAGATTTATGGAAACATACCATCCGGGATTATCCAGGGTAGTTATTCGAATACCACTTGTATGTTCCCAATCTCCATTACAGTGTGATGTATACCACTCTTGTAACCATCTCAAAATCTCCATCTGTCTACACTCCTATATTTACTCCATATCCCAAGGTACTGCTTCTGTCTCCCCGTTTTTCGCGTCCCCCTACCTCTTCCATCAAGAAATTTTCACAACAAATCTTTATTTAATTCCTTCAGCCATTCTGATAACTGAATAACATTGGCTTCTAATTCACTGTAGGTAAAACATTCTTTTCTTAGGACCGGTTCATCCCAGTTTAAATCCCGCACAATAAAAATCAAAAAACTTTGAGTTCCCAAATACCAACCTACATCTAATGCATAGTTATTCGGATATATCACAAAAAACATATCTTCCTGTAGATCGTCATTATCGCTATCCAATAGAGTATTGCCATCGATCTTATACTCGTTATATTCAACTGATCCAGGGTAAAAATTTATGTTTTCAAACATGAATTCACCTCATACTGCTTTGAAAATGGGTTCGCATAATTTTTTTTGCTTCCCGATCCAATTTGCACCCGAAGCAGTAAAAAAATCCTTATAAAGCATCATCCGATTGCGTTTCACTACTTATTAAAATCCTTTTTTAGCTGAGGTATGACCAAATTAAGTTTCTACCTTAGCCTATTTAAATTTAACACTTGCATCCATTATTTTCTTTGCAATATTTATTGATTCATTACTCTTTGTAAAAAAACGTTCGAATTCATTTATGAATATCTCGTTTATCTTGTCTTTTAAAGCTGGAATTTTTAGCTCATTTTGTTGTTCGTTTATAAACTTACTAATTAACTTAATTTCAAACGAGTATTCGTCATCGACTAAGGGTTCAATCTCAATTGGATTCCACTCATTAATTATTTCTTGAATATAGTGTTCGTCCACAACTTTTCCTCCATTCCTCCATAAGAGCTGTATGCATTCTGTAACTTGCAGCCTAGCTTGTTCTTGGTATAACAGGAACTGATGTTCAGTTTGTTGCAATCACGATAATAGCTCTTTCTTCAGGAAAACATAAAGTTTCCTCCTCTCAAAATCCCAATTGATTAGAAAAAAGCATATAAAGTATATAAGCACAAAATACTATGGATATAACGCCGGATATTCTAAGATTAATCAGGTATAGGTTAAGTGGTTTTTCTTCTCTTTTGGTACTGCCTTTGGTGTATTTAAAAGAAAATGCGGGATTAATAATAGTGATAATGCCCCAAATTATTACCGGAAGAACGAATAGTGCAAATAATAGTTTGTCACCCATCTCAACCTCCTAATCGGCAATATTGGTGGCAATATTTTAATAACGCAATACTGCCCCCTTGGAATACCCTTCCTATAATCCAAATATAAAACATTGTCCAACCCGATTCCATCTTAATCGTAAGGTGACAACTATTCCTCCCTAATTATTTTTAGCCGCTGATAGGCAGATCACGGTTCTCCAGCTTCCGCTGCTGTTTTCCATACAAACAGGCCGACGCAGCGGCAATCGCCATAAAAATCGCGCTGGATGCCACGCCGAATTGCAGGCCGTATCGTTCGACTACCACGCCCCCAACAATGGGACCGATAATTTGTCCGGAAGCAAAAAAGGCAGTGGCTATGCTAAGACATGCCGCATAAGCGTGGTGAGGGACGTGACGACGAAGAAGCGCGGTTGTCATCAGCGGCGGAGTAATAAAGGAAACCAGCCCAATCACGGTAGCTCCGAGTACGGTAAATACCATATGATTGGTGGTTACCCCGCATACACCGATCGTCCCCAAAGCTAACCCAAGCGCAAGCGTATACCCGCTCGGCCATCGGTCAATGGCTTTGCCTCCGATCCATCCGTTAAACAGACCCGCAAACCCGATCCCGGACCATATCAACCCGGCATAGAGAGAGGGAACACCTTTGCTCACCAGGTAGGGGATCAAATATGTAAAATAGATGATGTATCCCCAGCCGAAGAAAAAATAAGAAGCGATTAGGAACAAGAGTTTCTTCGGATTCAGCAGGAGCCGATATACATGTTCGCTTTCTTTGTCCCGTGGCTTCGATTCGGTCTGCAAGGGTATTTCTTCGGCTCTCCTTTTTCTGGTGACGTACTCAAAGCCGAACGCCGCGATTACCCCGAATACACCCATGAACCCCCAAGCATACCGCCACCCTTGCAAGTGTGAAGGGTCTATGGTGAAGGGTGCGAATAAACCGGTCACTAGTATGCCGGCAGATCCGCCCAGCCATATCAGACCCGATGCCACTCCTCGTTCCGCCGGTCGAACGGCATCCATTGCGATGGACAGGACTAACACTGTAGCCAGCGCCGACAACAAACCAATTGCGAACCGCCAAAACCCAAGCTGTATGAAATGTTCACTAAATGCCGAGCCGATCATAGTCAAGCCGAGCAATAAGCACGTCATCCGGTTCATGACATGTTTGCGGTCCGGAAACCGTGAGATCAGGGGAGAAAGACACAAGGTCCCGGCCAAATAACCGATAAAATTAACGGTGCCGAGCATACCCAACTGTCCGTAGCTCCCCCCGATCACCCTCTGTATCCCGGGCAAAAACATGCCGTAGGAAAGCCGGGAAAAACCGAGTATGACGACAAACAAAAGCGATGCCCATAAAGTAATCCAATTCCATGCGGATTTTGTACCCATAAGCCCATCTTCCCCCAAAATAATAAGTTGACCCTATTGTAAAATCCCGGTAATGTTTTGTAAAATTGAATAATATGAATAAATAATTCGACTAACTCAAAACAAAGGTGATAACAATGGATCTTCGAGCTTTAAAAACCTTCGAGGCTTGCGTGCGTCATGGGCACTTTTTGAAAGCCGCCGAGGAACTCCAATATGCTCCCTCTACGGTAACCCTTCAAATTCAGCGTCTCGAAGCGGATTTGGGTGTTTCTTTATTCGTGCGGGACGGAAAACGCGTGATCGTGACCGAAGCCGGCCGCTGGCTCCAACATGAGGCCTCGGTTTTACTGAAGTCGATCGGAGCCATGAGGCAGACTGTCTCGGATATTGCCGCGGGAGATAACGGTACGGTGCGTTTTGCCGCTATCGAGCCCGTTGCGAGCCAGCAGCTCGCGGGCGTTATAGCTCATTTTTGCAAGACTCGGCCGAAAGTGGAATTAACCATGGAAGTAGGCGGCAGCAGATCGATTGCGGAGAGGGTTCGGGCCGGCGAACTGGAATTCGGTGTTTGCTCGGCTCCGCTTTCGAAGCTGATGCTGGAGTTTGAGCCGCTGATCGAGGAAAGATTAGGGGTCCTATTAAACATAAATCACCCGTTAGCCGATCGGGATAGTATTACGTCGAGTGACCTGGCGGGGTTAACCGTTTTAGTCAAAGAACCGACTTGTATCTACCGGGAGCTCTGGGAAACGGCGATTGATCCGGCCGGGCAAAACCAGTTCTCTTGTATGGAGGTTGGCAGTTTCTTTGTCATTCAGCAAATGGTTAAAGCGGAGTTCGGCATCGGGATCGTTCCGATATACAGCGGTCTGGAACAGGAAGGCTCCTTGGTCATAAGACCTTTAGCCGATTTGAATCCTGTCATTACGATAGGCATCGCTTATAAAGATAAAAACTTCCTGGGCAAGGCGGCATTACTGCTAATGGAGGCGATTAGGGCATCCGTCAATTAATTCGGACAGCCGGATATAAACGTTTACCCATCCATTTAGCTAAAAGCGACCTGCCGGGAATGAGATAAGGTTCTTGTCAGAACGGGGAAAGCGTTACGTTCGTGTCATCTGGCTTTAGTTTTTAAAACAATTTTATCCAACTAAACAAATTCCGAGAACAAAAAAGCCGCGATTTCCGCGGACTTTTAACAAGATAGTATGATTATCACCCGGCTTGCAAAACAATCTCCGCTTCGAAGCCCAATTGTTCACACAACTTGTGAATACGGCGCATGTCCATTGCGCTGGTAATCCACTCGCAGCCCAAAGCTGCTGCCTCGTGAGCCGCCCATTGCAGGATATAGACCAAGGCATCCGCATGGGCTTCCTTCGCGGCGAAATCCTCCAGCAACAGCGTGCCGCCACGGACCGAAGCATGCACGTAGGCCCAGTGCTGGTCGGCAAAGCTGCGGGCGACAAAACGCGTTTCGCCATCAGACCGGACCCGCATGGAGAGCGCTTCCAGCCATTTACCATAGGCACCGGGCCCTGTCGGGGCTTTCGGGTTCCCCCATTCAAGGGAATCGGCGGCCAGCTTCCGCAATTCATCTTCCCCGGCTATGCTCTTCCACTGCTCACTAAGGAAAGAACCTTGTAGAGTCGGTTTGAAGCGGACTTGCCAGCTGCGTTCGCCAGCCTGGATGCCGTCAGCATGAAGCAGTTCGGATACGGTTACCATGGCAAGACCTTTGGCGTCAGCTTGCTGTACAAGCGATTTAACGGCCTGCGGCGTCTCTTTCGCGATTTCATTCGCATGAAACATAAAAATGATCCCATTAGCCAGCTTAGGTATCAGCCGCTCCACAAGCTGCGCGCTTGGCGGTCCCGACCAGTCGACCGTATCCTCTCCCTCGACGACCAGGTAGTTCCACTCCCGGAGCCATTCCAGATTCTCCTCCCGATAAGAAGCATACGGAAAACGCAAGTAAGCTGGAACGGGCCTCCCCGTTGCTTCTTGATAAGCAAGCTCTGCCAGTTTCAGCTCTTCGAAGAATACCGTTTTCGTCAAATCCGCCATTCTGCGGTGATGATACGTATGCGTTGTGAGCTCATGGCCCCTGGCCAGCATTTCTCTTGCTTTCGCCGGGTACCGGTCGAACCATTCCCCCGTCAAGAAAAACGTCCCGCACGCGCCTCCCTGCTCCAAGGCTTCCAGCCATGCGTCAATAGGAATCCGCATCGGGCCGTCATCGAACGTAAAAGCACAATGTGCAACCGCCGGATTGCCGCGACTAATTACCAAGTTTGTCATCCTGAATCTCCCTTCTGTGATATCCTTCCTCCCTGACACCACTTGATCTTATTGTAAAATCCCAGGATTATTTTGTAAAATTGAATAATTCGAATGAATGATTCGATTTGCTTAAACAAAGGTGAAAAGAATTAAAGATATAGCTTAAAATTATTTCAATTGGGATTGGAATATCCATTTTTCCTCAAACCCACCTTCAAGTGAAGCCGGGTTCTTTCCGTGAATATTATTTAGAACGTTTATCCCTCTATACCAGGCTAGAAGTTCGGAATCAACATTGTTTTTATAGATGATTCGGTAAATAACATTACTCCTGTTAAAATCATTTTTAAATGCACTAGTTTCTGGCTCTACACGCTCAATCTTTAATACAATACCGCCCTTTTTAGAAATAACCGCCTTTATTTCTTCTTCATGCTGCTTTTCTAAAGCATTTAAACCAATAACTAATACCACCGCAACTATGCCTAAAAGGGATACGATAATAATTGCCATCCACCTGGTTAATTTACTTTTAAAGATCATAAAACAAGGTCCTCCATCTTTGTGTTGAAACCACCATCTACCCCGACTCCTTATTTTATAACAGCACAATGAATCAACTAATTCTTATTCTATTAATCACTTATATCTGTCGTTATTTACTGAGCACAAATGTGTTGACCCACGATCATCATAAGGTCTAGTCGGAGAGCGACCTTTCAAAATTCACGATATCGTCCTTACTATTCACCTTATCAAGTGAATTAAATTCGAAAGATTTTCCAGACGGTGAATTTTTATTTTCTTCTTTAAAACTGAATAAAATTCGTTCAAACGTGTGCCCTTCCGCTTGGATAAATTGGACAATTTTATAAATCCTATCATATTCAGTTTCCGCGAGCTCTTTTTTAAAAGAGCGGTCTATTTGTATATAAATAATGGAATCTTTAAACTCCTGTTTAACGTCTTGATATCCCGGTACCTCTCCATATGGAATTGTCGTGTACTTCTCTTCTGCAGATCTGGTATTGCCTAATTTAATTCTGGCTGTTCCCTGCTGGGAATATATCTGTTTCACAAATGATTCCAGTTCTTTGTCAGCCTCGGTACTCCATGATGCTCTCAAGTAATCATCCCATAAACCTTGATCATTCCACGACCGGGATATTTGAAAAGAAAGTTCTTGATTGTTTTCGGGATGAGCAAAGGCCCAGTAAATTCCATTCTCAAAACTGAACTTAATATTTTCGATCAAGATGTTTTGCGAAAATCTTTGCTGAATGTAACCCTGTAATTCTTTTTTGAATTTGTACCTTTCTATTGGTGAACCCTCGGTGACATAATAAACCGGGCTGCATAAAACAAAAGTGACCAGGACCCCTAGGAGAGCAATCTTTTTATTTCTTCTCACTTCGATCCCCTTTTCAATTTCTGTTTTTTGTCCTTAAAAAAACCTCTGGTCAGCAACAAACCATCATAGCCGACGTCTTTTTCCATTGCTAGACCTTGAGAGTATTCGTTACTAAATTCTTTATGTCCATACATTATAATTATAAATGGGAAATTTTTAAAAGAAATATGGGCAGGAGTACATACTATAAATAAAAAATAAAATTACTTGCTTGAATGGTTCTTCCATACTTATAACGTATCTCCTTCATACGCTTTCCACCTTTCATAACCACTAATAATTTTTGTGAGTTCGGTTTGTATTTTGGATTTTGTAGTCATCCAGCACATGTGATATCGCTGTTCATAATTTTTTTGAAGAAAGCGGCCGTAACGCAAAAAGCAAAGGAGTTAAAAGCACTTAACTCCTTTGCTCTATAAAAAAATCTTCTTCATAAGGTCAGCCACGACTAAGAATCATTTATTTTTACTCTTAAAACAATGGTCATTAATAACAAAGATTATTTATATTTATAATTATTTGCAATAAATTCATAGCATCCGTAATCCTCGAAAAAAATACAATAATGGTTGTAGTCAAAATCCTTTAACCCTCGATAATTATTTTTTACTACCTGAAGCCAGTCAGAATTTTTTACTACACATATTTTATCATAAGCTGCTATTGCTTCGGCTGGAGTACATTCTAACGAACAACATTTGTACCCGATTGTATTTAAAAATATGATTTCTGCTTTTTTATATTCTCCCGATTCTGATTCATAATCAAATTCAAGCTTGACGTTGTTGTTCTCCCTTAGAATTTGTGGTGGACATAAAAACTCTTGAGAAGGGTAATCAATTTCACATAATTTTTTTAGTTCCATATAGTTATCTTCCTTTCATTGTAGATTGCTAGCTTTACTACCATTTCCAGTAGTTCTGATAACGTCTATGCCTGCATTACCCAACCCATTTTTACTTAATCTTTCATTATAAGGATTTTAAAAAATCATTTCCTGAGCAAACCCGGATACTGCAGCGGGCCTCTCATTACCATTAAAAGTTTTAATGTACGTACTAATTATATATTGATTACTACCACCGTATATACCGTGGAGTCATCCTTGTACCCATGTCTTAAATAATTCGGCATTCAAGCCTTCAAGCTTTCTGAGCATTTGAAATCCTCCCTGCTTGATATAAATATCCATTAGTTTACCACCTCCATTAAGTTCTTGATGCGTACGTTAGTGCTTAATGTCAAATGCTCACTCACTGGGCTTGGGAATTAGCTGAAGTTTGAATTAAGATACCCACAAACGAAAAATCTTCGCTTGTGGGTATCCTTTATAAATTGTGCGGTTGGTCTGAAAGCAATCTGTGAATACCCCGACCTATTCCTAAACAACTTATTAATCCTTTTAGATTTATTCGGCAATGGTTGGAAAGATAAGAAAAGCCTTGAATGAAGGAGGGTCATGGATTTTTGTCTATAGTCTCTTCCTTAATTGTGCAGCAGGATTCCAATTTTCTGGGGATTTCCTACCTTCCGAAAACCACATACAGCCATTTCCTATCCAATCCTCTCTCCACTTTCGATAGGAAGCCTCATTATTGCAAAAACTATCATCATCAAATCCATATTGAAATCCGCAGCAAGGACATATTTCGTCAGAGGGCACACCTTTATGGTCATAAGGTGCTTCATATAAGTTCTGATAGTTGCACACTAAACAAGTATGTTCCATAAATTCCTCCAATCAAATTACGTTCAGTCTGCATGGATCTCCTCTACTTTTCCAATTTGTACTGATACAACAAGCTTACGCCCTTGAATACATAAATTCGCGCACATTCGGGACACCGCCATACGTCATATTTGGGCTCGACATCATAGATATCTGCGCCCTCGTGCACTTTCTCTTGTATGGAATCCCATTCGTAATCCGTAAAAACAATCAATTGGATGTCGTTAGGACATCTCGAATTGGATAAACCTTTACCGCAATCGCATCTAAATACAGCCATATGCTTCTCCCCTTTTCTAAAACGTCTGCTCTCCTCAGCTTCAAGTTTCTTCCACCCAGTATAGCATCCCTGTCACAAAACCGTTTCCTTTCGTACATATTTCTGCTAATATTCCCCTCTTAAGTTGTGAGCGTTCTCATGGAATAATGTAGGTAACAGCATGATGACCGATCCGCTTCCGAACTGTCCTTGTTCACATTTCACGGGAGGTGTTGGCTTATGCACAATCCGCTTAAAACAGCCATCGTAACGGGAGGGGCTTCCGGAATCGGGCGCGCCCTGTGCAAGCAGTTAGCCGCGAAAAACGTGTTCGTGGTCATTACCGACATTCATATCGCACAAGGAGAAGCCCTGGCGAAAGAAATCGCCGGTGAGGGAGGTCAGGCACGGTTTGTTCCGCTGGATGTAACGGATGCTTCCCAGGTCCAGAGCGTTATCCAGGCAACGGCCGATGAGTTCGGACGGCTGGATTATTTATTCAACAACGCGGGAATTTCGATGTACGGGGAATTCCAGGATATGAGTCTGGAGGACTGGAATAAAATTGTGGCGGTCAATTTCTGGGGGGTCCTTTACGGCACTCATGTGGCGTATCCCATTATGCGAAAGCAGGGCTTCGGTCATATCGTCAATACGGCATCGGCCGCCGGCCTCGGTCCGACTCCGATGGTGTCTGCCTACACCGCTACCAAGCACGCGGTTGTCGGCTTTTCGACCTCGCTGCACTACGAAGCGGAGCTGTACGGCATTAAGGTCACGGCACTCTGCCCCGGACATGTCAATACGGCCATTTACGAGAACGGCTATGCCATTAATCTCGACAAAGAACAGATCAACGCATCGGTAAAGCAGCGCAAAATGATGAGTCCGGACCAATTCGCCTCGCTGGCGTTAAAAGGAATCGGGAAGAACAAAGTTCTCATCTGCCCGGTCCCGCTCCGCATCACGACGAAAGTGCTTTTCCACCTCTTCCCCGCCATGGAAAGAAAGCTGATGCGACTGGTTTGCAGAGTGATGAGAGAAGCAAAGCCGGCGAACTAAACGAATCGAAAAGCTTTTCCATCTAACCCCGGGTTAATGGAAGAAGCTACAGCCCGTGAAGCTCCCGGTACTCGTGTTCGAGGATCGCCATCAGAATCGAATCGTGGTACTTATGATTATAATAGAGGGCTTCTTTTTGCACGCCTTCTTTTTTGAAGCCGATCTTCTCGTATACGTGCAGGGCACGCTCGTTAAAGGCAAATACGTTCAGTTCGATCCGGTGCAGGTTCACGATTCCGAATCCGTAATCCAGCATAAGGTTGAGCGCTTCCGTACCGCAGCCTTTGCCCTGATTTTTGCTGCTGTCGATGGAGATGCGGATATTGGCGCTCCGGTTGTAGCTGTCGATATCCTGCAGGGCGATGTCCCCGATTACCTCGTCGGTTTCAGTCAAGGCGATCAGCAGCAGAATGCTGGACGTGTCCTGCGCTTTTCCCTCGATATATCGCTCGATTTGGCTTCTTGTAAAATGTTTCTGCGTACCGGTCCATTTACGGGTCTGCGGCTGAAACAGCTGCTGAAAATACGTCTCCGTATCCCCGGTATCGATAGGACGCAAATAGACTTTTTTCCCTTCCAAAAAACGCACGGGGACCGGAGTTCCCGCTTTGTCCGGACAGTCGCTTTTCTCATTCATAACGTTTCTATCCTCCATGGGCATAAATCCTTTCTGTCTCTTCAGGTTACTGTTAGAATACCACATTTTACAACTTTACCGTTTTTTCGGTATGATGATGGTGGTTAAGACATGAGGAGAGGAAGTGCAGCATGAATCAGTGTACGCTTTATATCTCGATAAAAGGGTACGAAAAAATAACGGAGGCCATCCGCACCGCCTTCGGGGACAAGCAGGTTCAAACATCGCCGGACGGCGGCCAGATTACGGTTGTGGATAAAAAGCTCTTCGGCAAAACGACCGTCACGTTTTCCCTGATGACGCTGGAGAGCAATCCGGATGAATTCCAGCCGATGATCCGGGGGATGTACGGCTTTTTCAGCCAGATCGAGACGCCGCACGAGCATATTCAAGACAAAGTGCTCCGGCAGATCACCGGACTTAACGCGGCTGTCGGAATTGTCTCTTCGAAGGAGATCGACACGGACACGATGAACCGGATTTTGGATGCGGCGTCTCGCGTGCATGCCGTTCTGTTCCTGCCGACCGGCCAACTGCTGGACCCGGAGGGCAAGGTGATTTTAAGCGCCCAGGGAGAATCCGAAGTAGAAGACTTTACCGTTACCGTCAGCACGGATCTGATCGACGCTCATATCCAGTCGTCGCCGTCCGCCGAAGCGCGGAAAGAACGGAATATGCTTCTGCTGAAGGAACAGGGCGTTCCCGTTATCGAGCATTTACCTGTCATCGACGGCGATGAATTCGCCGTTATCCGGACGAAGGAAGAGATTGCCGCCCGCGCTGCCGCTCTGTGCATGATCGCCATGTACGGCGCGGATGTTGCCGAAGGTTCAGACATTAAAGAAGCGAAAGAATATATCGAGGACGTTATCGAGCTGTACGGCGTCTCTCCTTTTTTAACGGAAAAAGAACGGGCTTTCCTCGAAAGCGGCACGCCCGATCCGACGGATGCCATCCAGTTCGCCTGGATGTACGAATGCTACTGGGTTCTGCTCTGGTCTCTCGGATATGTCGAAGAACTCGGCTATCCCGGCTCCGTCTGCGATGTTCAGGAGGCAGTGGACGCTTTGCGGCTGGCCGGGGATTTCGACACGTTTTACGAGCAGGCCAACGTCCGCCCGAAAGAAGACATTCTCGAGGAAGCGGACCGGATTTACCGCTATGACTGGGCCTGCGTGGATGCCCGGATCAACGGACGCCCCGCTCCTGCCGGACTGGACGGCGGTGTCGTTGTGGAAAGGCATCGCGCCCTGAACTGGCTGGTCCGTTATATGGATGCGGAGTGGGATGACGTAAGCATGGATACATAAGCAGGGTATGAAGCCCTGCCCTACATAGTTGATCCATCACGCCGTCCTATGCAAAAAGGAGCAGCTCATTTATGAGCCTGCTCCTTTTTGGGCTGCCTGTGCTGCCGGCAGACGCTTTGGGTTTAATCGTCCTTCGGTCACCTTCGGTTTTTTGTATGGGCATGCGGCCGTCGTTTATGCGGCCCCGGGTTCCGCACTATTAGCATCGGTTATCTGGAGGATTTGGATTATCTCGCGCTGCATTCGATCAGCAAACTGCCGTTACATTTTATTAACCGGTTGAAGAAGCTGAAGCACCTTCAGTTGGCGGATATCAGGCTCCCGAAGCTTCCTTGGTCTCCTGCAGGAAAGCGTCCAAGCGCTCCTTCTGGAGAAGGTGATGGCGGTAATGCATCTCCACCAGCGCAAACCATTCCACCGCGTTCAATCCGCCGAAGCCGGGGTGCGCCACTGTATTGGCGGCCGGAATATCGGCCAGCACCGGCTGGATGACACGCATGGCGCGGATGACCTCGCGAAGGCCGTCGGCGAGCTGCTCTTTGCTTTCCGGCTGAAGCGGCGTGTATTCTTTGGACGGCGGTACTTGAATCCGGATCGGCGGGTAACTGCCCCGGGCGTAAGCTTCAACGCCTCTCTCCGTTTTCTCGGCCGCCTCTTCTGTAACGGACGATGTCCGGCAGGCTTCCATATTCGGCAGATGCCGGTATAAAGCCGAATTGATCAAATGCACATACATTTGTCCCAGCGACCATTGATCTTCTTCGGGTTTACGGGTCAGCTCTTCCAGACTGTAATTGTCCAGTTCCTGAATATAGGTCTCGGCCAGTTGCTCGAAGCGGTTTAGTGTGTCGAGCGTGTTGATGTTCCGGCTCGGGTTTTGACTCTCGTTCTGGTTCTGATTCGTTTGCATGGGTCATTCTCTCCTTTAAAGTGAAGTTGTACCCAGTATAAAAGAGCACTGCTGACAACAGTATGTCAGTAGCGTTTTGCCATGTCCCGAATTTCTTCACGCAGCCGGATGCGCAGCGATTCGGGCGCCAGCACTTCAACACCCGCCCCCCAGCTCAATACCCAATGGAGGACTTCCTCCGGCGTTCTTACCTTAAGTTTGACGAACAGACCCTGTTCCACATGTTGCGTTTCTTCTATATAAAAGTAGTTCATTTCCCGGACCCGGTTTGCAAGCTCCTTGCGAAAAAGCAGACGGACCTCCCCGTGCCGGTCATCCGCCGGCTTGTACGACCGGAGGTCGAACTCTTCCGGCTTCACGAAAGTAGTCTCCAGGAGCGCAAGCCCGCTGATCCGGGACAGGCGGAAATGCCGGATTTCCTGCCGCAGTCTACAGAAGGCGATCAGCATCCACGAGCCGTTCACGTAGACCAGCCCGTAAGGATCGGCTTCGCGTACCGTGAGCCGCTCCCCTCCCGGCAGTGCCGCATCCTTCGCCGCGTATGCGAAGCGCACCGTGCGCTCCTGCAGCACCGCGCCGCGCAGCAGTGCCAGCGCCGCCGCCCCGTTCCCGGCGGCGCCGTTTCCCAAGCCCGCGAGGAGCTTCATGCTCTCGCGGTGTTTCTGTGACTCCCGGCGCACCCGCTCCGGGAGCACGGCCTCAAGCTTCGCCCGCGCGGCATCCGCCTGGGCACGGGAAGCCTCGTCGAACTGCTGCTCGACAAATTCGATGCCGAACAGCAGGGTGACGGCTTCTTCCGCCGTGAAGCTGACCGGCGGCAGGAAGTAGCCTTCGACGAGCGAGTACCCTTGTCCCGGTGCCCCGATGACCGGGACTCCCGCTTCGCAGAGCGCCTGCATGTCGCGGTAGATCGTGCGCACGCTCGTCTCGAAGGCTGCGGCGAGATCTTCCGCGCGCTGCGTGCCCTTGCGCTGAAGCCGCAAAATGATGGCCAGCAGGCGGTCGGTCTTGTTCATGGCGTGAAGCCCTCCTTGTCGCCAACTTCTTGGATAGTTACTCCTATCGTAACCCCGGCGGCGGGAGTGTGCCAGTTTTTCTTGCGGCCGATGCAAAGAAAGAAAAAAAGGAGCCGGGGCTTCTTGCGCCTCCGTCTCCTTCTAGTATTTGCTGCCCGTACTTAAGAATAACAAGTCTAGTTCGCAAGAATGATAGCGGCAGACCGTTTAAACATGCCGTTTACCGTTTGCGGTTTCACCATCTTTAAAGCTCATGCTCAAATGTTCTCTCATCCAACATGGACTGTCTATCAGCTAAACAGTTGTTTAGCTTTTTAGCTTAATAGCTGTTCCACCGTATGGGTGAGTAAAGCTCCGAAGAAAATCACAATCGCTCCTCCGATAAAGAATGTCTTGGCGGAGAGCCCACGGTAAATCATGCCAAGCATGTAATGGCCCAGACCGGGAATGAAGGATGCTAGGATCCCCCCCTGTCTCCACTACTTTCTGCGGGGCAACGATTTCAGAACCCCCGCTTAACCCAGTCAGCGCCACTCCTTTCTGCTCCTTCCCGCGTTTCCTTCACTTGCCCTTGTTATCCGCTACTCCGCGTTTACAAACATACTTGCGAAAAATTTCCCGCCCAAATAAAAATCAAGGCGCCATTGTCCGCTTTCGTCCAATTTAATCCCTGTGGGCTGGGTTGCATCCGCCCCGTTGACCGGACCGTAGGTCGGTCCCCACTTATATTCCCATACGATGCTGTCGTCTTCACTGACCAGCACCGGTTTTTTAACGCCGTCACTCGTATGAATGCCTTCGATCCGCAATTTTTTCCCTTCGAACTCTTCCCTCGACCCCCAGAAATGCCAGACGATTTTGCTAAAATGCGAGGTAAGAATTTGACCTTTCACGATGCCGATCTTACCCGGAATTCCGGTAAACCACAAATTTCCGGAGGCGAAGATCTGGCTCGGACTTCGGGCTCCCGCTTCGTCGTATCCGAGCACTTTTCCCTGAATATTCCCCTGCGCCAAGGCCCCGAACTCCCGGCTGTCATGGCTCTGCGCCCAGAAATCTCCCAGAACGAAGAGAGCTCCCGCGGGCACCTCCATCTCCGCCATACTCGTATTGAAATAGGCTTCGGTGTCTTTCACACAGTCCGGAGGACAGGCATCCTTTCTGCCCGATACTTTCATGTTCTTGAAATATGCGGCTTCGTCCAGCCCGAAACTCTTCGCTTGACCATAGAACGTATCCAGCTTCTTCCCGTTTACGTAAACCCGGCCTTTCTCAATCTTAATCTTCTCCCCGGGCAGCCCGATCACACGGGCCGTTTGAGAATCCGATCCGCTGATGTCGGGATTGGGCGTAAACCCCGAAATGGAGGGAAGCCGGTAATACAGCACATCTCCCCGGCGAAATTGCTCTGCCGTTCTGATTTTGGGATCTACGACTAATCTCCCGAACCCTCCGCTGTAGTATTCCATTTTCTGACCGGCCATGCTCATCGAATAATCATCTACCAGCATCAAGCCTTCTTTCGCTTCTACACGCTGTGGATACAGAGGGGTCGTTACATCCCGGATCGTTCCATTCGTATTTTCCGAGAGAGGGCCCATGAACAGAACGGCACAGAAAATGATCAAGGTCGTCAAAGCCGTTCCCGCCATATAGAGGCGGCGCCTATTTACGGGCTTGCGTACTCCCCGGCCGCTCCCGCTCTCCCACACCCTCCGTTCCACGGCATCCATCGACTCCGCTTCGAACATCGGCTTGTTAAACGGCCTGCCCGAAAGCTCAAACCGATCCGTCTCGATTTCCGTTCTCTTCATACCGGAACCCTCCTTTCGCTAGCTGCGCCGCTTTCCGGCGCGCCCTGTGGATGCGGGACTTCACCGTTCCTTCCGAAATTTCCAGGGCGGCCGCTATTTCCGTCACCGACATCCCGTGCATGGATTGCAGCACCAGCACCTCCCTGTAGTGGGCGGGAAACTCCAGCACGATTTTCCAAGCCTCGTCGGCCACATGGCGTTCCAGAAATTCGCTTTCGGCAGACGGGCTTTCTCCCCGGACATAATCGGCCAGGATCACCCGCCGGAAAAAAGCTTTTCTCCGGTACGAATACGCGGTATTCCGGGTGATTTTCAGCAGCCAGGTCTTCACGCTGCATTCGCCCCGGAAGGAAACGACACTGCGGAACGCTTTTACAAACACATCCTGCGCGATATCGTCGGCAAGATCCCTTTTTTTCGTCAAAAAATACGCATAGTTCCATACGTCTTCCCCGTGCTGTTCCATCAAAGCTCTTAAACCCGACGGATGAAGTTCGGACACGTACTTCAAATAATCGTCGTCCACGCGCTCCCCCCTTTCTTTTCTGAACAAACAGACTCCCTGCAAAAGAAAAAGTTCCCGGTTTTGGGAACTTAGGTCATTTTATTTTCTGTTTTTTAGTATACCATACAGAGCCAGTGCAGTTAGGCTAGCATGCCGCTAACCTCCGCATCACGGGACGGCAGAGCATTGGTCTTCTCCTGCATAAGCCCCGCCAATTCCACGACACGACAGGCATAAGCCCATTCGTTGTCGTACCACGCCAGCACTTTGATCTGATCGCCCATCGCCATCAGGGAGAGACCGTCCACGACGGCCGAGTTCGGGCAGCCCACATAATCGACGGACACGAGCGGCTCATCGGAGTAAGCGACATACGGGGACATGGAGCCTTCAGCCGCTTTGCGGAAAGCGGCCTTTACGTCTTCCAGAGAAGCCGTACGGGACACCTTCACAGTTAAATCCACCAGTGAAACGTCCTGGGTCGGCACGCGGAGCGAAACGCCTTGAACATGCGCCGCCAAGTGGGGCAGAACATCTGTAAGCGCTTTACCGACGCCCGTCGTTGTAGGAACGATCGATTCCGTGCACGCCCGCGCTCTGCGCAGATCGTTGTGCGGATTGTCCAGGTGCTTCTGATCCGACGTATAGGAGTGCACCGTGCTCATCCATCCGCTCTGTACGCCGAACGCCTGATCCAGAATATGAAGAACGGGAGCTACGCAGTTCGTCGTGCAGGAAGCGGCGGATACGAGGGTATGCCGCGCGGGATCATAGAGGTGATCGTTGACGCCCATCACCACGGTAAAATCCATCTGCTTGCCGGGCGCGGTAATGAGAACACGGGAGGCTCCGGCTGCCAGATGCCGCTGCGAACCTGTACGGTCGTTGAATTTACCGGTAGCGTCAATGACGAGATCGATTCCCATCTGCCCCCACATAATGTTCTCCGGCTCCCTTTCGTACGTCAGCCGGATAGACTGCCCGTTAATAACGAGGCACCCGTCGGCAATGGTGACATCCGCGTTCCATCTTCCGTGGACCGAATCGTATTTTAAAAGGTGAGCCAGCGTCTCCGCCGGATAAATGGTATTGATCGCCTTGAGCGGAGAAGTCTGCCCTTTATCCGAAAACATTTTCCGGACGACAAGACGTCCGATTCTTCCCATTCCGCTGATCCCGATTCCTCTAATTCCTGCAGCCTGTGACAAACTAACTCCTCCTCTTAAGGTGAAATATAAAATACTTCGTTTTGTCGGTTAATTAGTACATCACAATTATAATTTATGACGTCATAAAAGACAATAGTATGTTTGAATTGTTTATATATGAGTATTATACATTGGTCAATTACTATTTCATTCCTTCACACGGATAAAAAAAGAGAAGTGCTCTTGAGAGCACTTCTTTTTAAATCAGGAAAGTTTTATTCCCGCCGGCCTAGTCGGCTCGGACAGGAGTATGCGTGACCGCTTCTTCAGCGGGGGCCTTCCGGCTTCCTTCCCGCTTTTTGTGGCTGTCTTCCAGCTGTTTTCATCCGTTCTGTCTTCCGGGCTGTCTATTTCCAGACTTCCCGGCCGTTCATTTGCTTGTATGCATGGTCAACGGAAGCTTCCGTCACGTCCTTATATCCCCAGAAGCTTGCGGGAACATCGGACCATGCCTGCGGAATGCCAGCAGGAACGCTTTCCGCCTGACGGCCGAGCAGTTTGTTGAAAATAACGACCGCCTGCGCTCGGGTCAGCGCCTGGTCCGGTCTGAAAGTACCGTCCTCGAATCCGGTGAGAAGTCCGGCTTTCTCGGCTTTGCGGATATTTTCGGCGGCCCAGTGGCCTTGCAGATCAGTGAAGGCGGATGCCCCCTGCACGCCCGGAAGCTGTCTCAGCTTCACGAGAATCGTGGCCATTTCGGCGCGCGTCAGGATGCGTTCCGGATTAAACTTGCCGTCCGGGTATCCGTCCATGAGCTTGCCTCCGAACACGGCCGCCACATACCGGGAAGCCCAGTGAGAAGCCGGAACATCGGCAAACGGATTTTGTGCGGCGGCGGAAGTTTCATTTGCGAAAAGTCTGGCCAGGATGGCCGCCAGCTCCGCCCGCGAAATTCCCTTGTTCGGACGGAACGTTCCGTCCGGGTAGCCTTCCATGTAAGGCTTGTGTTCGTGGTACGTCCCCGCAGGTTTCAGAGCGATATCGAGTTTTAACGAAGTATAATCTTTCGCAACGATTCCGCTGCCCCGGTCGCTTCTGCTGTCGTAGGTCTCGTACCCGTCTTTTTCCGCGATCAGATAGTAGGCCCCGTCCGGATACACAAGCCAGCCGTAACGGCCGTCTCCGGAAGTGGTTTGGGCATTCTTGTTCTGTCCCGGCAGCATTTTCGCAAGCTCCGGCAAAGGAACCGGCGTTCCCGCGATTCTTCCGGCGGAACGATTTTTTTCCGTATCGGCCCAGTACAAGTTCACTTTGACTCCGGCAAGAGCCGTACCTGTGACCGAATCGCGGATCGTTCCGAACGGGTTGATTTCAGGTGTCCGGAACACGGCCGTGTCGGAACTTACGGTGAGCGTTCCTGCCGTGCCGGCGAGCTTTTCCCCGTTCGGAGCAATGATGGAAAGAACCATCTTATAAGATCCGGCGGAAAGCGAGTACAGCGTAAATTGTCCCGAAGTATTGATGCTCACGTTTTGCTTGAACAGAGTAGCGCCTTCAGTGCTGTAAATGTCCGCAAGCAGCGTCACGTTATCGCCTATGAGCTTGGTGACGGATTGGTTAAGCACCTCCCCGGAAGAGGAAACGACCTCGATACGTCCGTTTATCGTCTGCTCGGGTGTACCTCCGCCACCGCCACCGCCGCCGCTGCTTTCGCGTGTAAACGTAACGGTGTATGTTTTGGCGGTTCCGTTCTGTGCGGTAACGACGATCGTTACCGGATTGGCTCCTACGCTGAGCGTAATCTGACGGCCGCTTCCGGCCGGAACGACCGTTCCGTTCACCGATACGGAAGCTGTAGAATCCGCAGCCGTCGGTGTTACCGTGACTTCCGCCACGGCATTTTTCACGGCAGCCGCGTACGCCGTCACTGCCGGTGCGAAGACCGGAGTCAGCGTTCCCGCGCTTACGCTTAATCCGCTGAGGTCCGCGTTGCCGGACGGAGGAACGGCCCGGTTTACAAGGATCACGTAGCTGTTTTTAGTTCCGTCTTGCGCCGTTACCTCAACGGTAATGGTGTTGGTTCCCGCTGTGAGCGGAACGATTTCAGAGCTTCCTGCTGTCACGACGTGTCCGTTCACCGATACGGATGCCGTGCTGTCGGCCGCCACCGGTGTTACCGTAACTTCGGATATATCGTGGGTAACATCCGCGGTATAGCTGGTCTGGGTTCCGGCAAAAATCGGACTAAGCGTGCCGGAGCTGATCGTCAGCCCGCTTAGCAGCGCATTGCTGGAAGGAGGCGCCGCCCGGTTGATCGTGACCGTGTAGGTCTTCGTTGTTCCGTCATGTGCGGTCACCAAAATCGTTACCGGATTGGCTCCCGTGTTCAACGTGATATTTACGGTCTGCCCGCTTGAAGCGGGATTTCCGCCGATAGTCATCGTCGCGGTAAGGTCCGCAAGCTGTGCGGTAAGATCCAGGTCATACACGTCCGATGCCACGGTAGCCGTGTACAATTTCGTTCCGGCGGCGAAGGCAGGCGTCAGCGTCCCCTTGCTCAGCGTCAGAGCGCTGAGATCCGCATTGCTTGAAGCCGCGCGGTTTACTGTCACGGTGTACGTTTTAACCGTGTTGTCCGCCGCTTTGACGACAATCGTGACCGGGTTTGCGCCCACATTCAGCGTAATCGCTTTAGGGGTTCCGCTGGCGACGGCATCCCCGTTCACGGTCAATGAAGCGGTCCCATCCGCAGTCACGGCCGTAATGTCGATTCCCGCCGAAGCGTTCGGTACAGCCGCCGTGTAGGTAAGCTCTGCCGGATCAAAAACCGGCGTCAACGTTCCCTCACTAAGCGAAAGACCGCTTAAGTCCGCGTTACCGGATGCGGCACGGGTGATCGTCACCGTATAGGTTTTGACGGTCCCGTCCTGCGCCGTCACTTGGACTTTCACCGTATTGGAACCTACGTTCAACGTTACGGCAGAAGCGGTTCCGCTCGTTACCGGTGTTCCGTTTACCTCGATGGAAGCCGTGCTGTCCGCCGCCGCAGGTGTGACGTCAAGCGTGTTCACCGCGTTGGCCACATTTGCCGTGTAGGCCGTGGTGCCCGCCGCAAAAAGGGGATTGAGCGTACCGGAGCTGATCGTCAGCAAGCTTAAATCCGCATTGCCCGACAGCGGAGCGGCACGCTTCACCGTCACCGTGTACGTTTCGCTTGTCGTTCCGTCCTGCGCCGTTACTTTAACGGTGACGGTGTTGTCGCCGACGTTAAGTGTCACCGGAGCCGCCGTGCCGCTTGGCACCGATTGACCGTTCACGGTCAAGGCTGCCGTGCCGTCCGCGAGTACCGGCGTTACATCAATGCTCGATACGCCGGCTGCCACTTCCGCCGTATAGCTTGTAGTGCCTGAAGCGAAAACCGGAGTTAACGTGCCCGCACTCAGCGTCAAGTTGTTCAAAAGCGCATTGCTGGAAGGCGCGCGTGTAATCGTCAGCGTATACGTTTTGGGCGTACCGTCTTGCGCGGTGACGAGCAGCGTAACCGTATTCGCCCCCACGTTCAAGGAGACGGGAACCGGAGTGCCGCTTGTTACTGCCGCGCCGTTGACTTCGAGCGTCGCCGTGCTGTCCGCCACCGTCGGCGTTACGTCTAAACCGAAAACGCTGTTCGGAACGTTCACCGTATAAATCGTAGTCCCCGCTGCAAAAACGGGGCTTAAACCTGCGCCTCCGCTTAGCGAGATTCCGCTCAGATCGGCGTTATTGGAGCCCGCCGCCCTGGTTACCGTGACCGTATAAGTCTTCGTCGTTCCATTCTCTGCCGTAACGAGAACCGTAACCGTATTACTTCCCACGTTCAGCGATACGGAAGATGCGCTTCCGCTCGCAGCGGCATTCCCGTTGACTTTAACGGAAGCATGGCTATCCGCCACTGTAGGCGTTACGTCAAGAGCAGTGACTCCATAAGCCACGCTGGACGTGTACGTAACCGTACCGGATGCAAATCCGGGATTTAAGGCGGCTCCGCTCAAGACCAGGTTACTTAAATCGGCATTGCCGGATAACGGTACCGCCCGGGTAACCGTGACCGTGTACGTCTTCTGTGTCGTCCCATCCTGTGCCGTCACGAGAACAGTGATGGTGTTGGCGCCCACATTCAGCGGTACGGATGACGGACTGCCGCTGGCCACCGTGCTGCCGTTCACCTTGAGAGTCGCCGTGCCGTCCGCCACTGTCGGCGTTACGTCGATGTTTGCTACGTTGTCCGCCACACCGGCCGTGTAGCTCGTGGTGCCTGACGCGAAGTTGGGGCTAAGCGTTCCCGCGCTTAACGTTAAGTTGTTCAAGTTGGCATTAGTAGATGCCGCACGTGTTACCGTGATCGTGTAGCTCTTCTGTGTCGTCCCATCCTGCGCCGTTACCAGCACGGTAACGGTGTTGGCGCCCACATTCAGCGATACGGGAGCCGGGCTGCCGCTGGCTACCGTGCCGCCGTTCACTTTGACCGTCGCCGTACTGTCCGCAACGGTCGGCGTTACGTCAACGCTTGTCACGTTGTGGGCCACATCGGCCGTGTAGCTCGTTGTACCGGATGCGAAGGACGGGCTGAGCGTTCCCGCGCTTAACGTTAAATTGCTCAAATTCGCATTAGCGGATGCCGCTCTCGTTACGGTGACCGTGTAGCTCTTCTGTGTCGTTCCATCCTGCGCCGTTACCAGCACGGTAACGATGTTTGAGCCCACATTCAGCGATACGGGAGCCGGACTGCCGCTGGCTACCGTGCCGCCGTTCACTTTGACCGTCGCCGTACTGTCCGAAACGGTCGGCGTTACGTCGATGCTCGTCACGTTGTTGGCCACACCTGCCGTGTAGCTCGTCGTGCCGGATGCGAAGGACGGGCTGAGCGTTCCCGCGCTCAACGTTAAGCCGTTCAAATTCGCATTGGCGGACAGAGGTGCCGCTCTCGTTATCGTTATCGTGTAGGTTCTCTGTGTGGTCCCATCCTGCGCCGTTACGAGTACGGTAACGGTGTTCGAGCCCACATTCAGCGATACGGATGACGGGCTGCCGCTGGCAACCGTGCCGCCGTTCACTTTAACCGTCGCCGTACCGTCTGCAACGGTCGGCGTTACGTCAACGCTCGTCACATTGTTAGCCACACCGGCCGTGTAGCTCGTCGTACCCGTGGCAAAAGGTGGATTGAGGGGTCCCGTACTCAGCGTCAAATTACTCAAGTCCGCGTTGCTCGAAGCTGCTGCACGGGTAACTGACACGGTATAGGTTTTCTTCGTCGTGCCGTCCTGTGCGGTGACTTCGACAGTGACCGTATTCGCGCCCACATTCAGCGAAACAGACGACGGGCTGCCGCTGGCAACCGTGCTGCCGTTCACTTTAACCGTCGCCGTACCGTCGGCAAGAGTCGGAGTCACATTAATACTTGCCGTGCCGTATGACACATCGGCCGTATAGCCGGTTGTCCCGGATGAAAATCCAGGGTTGAGCGTTCCGGCACTTAACGCTAAATTGCTCAGGTTGGCGTTTGTAGATAATGTGTTATACTGCGTCAGCAAAATGCCGGCTTCTCCAACGGTGACAAACCTTCCGTTAGCGAAACCCACATGATTCAAATACCCGCCGATCCCCGTTTTCTCCGTACTCCATGTAATGCCGTCGGGAGAGGAGGCTATCACTCCGGGGCCTGTATCGCCTACGGCCACAAACTTGTTCGCGCCATATGCAATACCGTATACGTTCATACCGGCCACAGAGATCGTTCTGGGCGTCCAGGTGATTCCGTCGGAGGAAGTAAGCACCCTCTGATTTAACCCGCCGGCAACGAATTGGCCGGCTCCGTAATGAACGCCCATCAAGTCTTCCGGGCTGCCCGAACGCGTGGTCCAGGTGATTCCGTCGGAAGAAGTTCGTATCGTGCCGGCACCGCCAACCGCAGCGAATAAGCCGCCTCCATACGTAACGCTGTAAAAATTGGCCGCAGTTCCCGAAGCCCTAGGGGTCCAAGTGATACCGTCCGGAGAACTTAGTATCACTCCGCTATACCCCGCGATCACCCATACGGCGCCGTTATAGGCAGCCGCACTTAGATTGGCGGATGCTCCCGTCGAGCGGACTGTCCAGGTTACGGCGTCGGGCGAGGTCGCGATTTTACCGCTCGCTCCCGTAATAATCCACTGGCTTCCGGCATAGGTTACCCCTACCGCAGACGAAAGAGCAATGGTTGTTTTGCTCCAGTTCAGCCCATCGGACGAGGTCATAATCGTACCCAAGTTACCGACGGCCACCCATTTTCCGTTTCCGTAAGCAACCTGGTTCAGATCCGTTCCCGCATTGTTAGGAACATTATCCCATGTACCTGCCGCCTCCGCTCTCCCCCAGTTCCCCGCACCGCCTGTACCGGCAACAAGCAGGAATACCAGGGCTATCCGCAGAAAGCGGCCCCAAAATCCCGTTTTACCCAGCTCCCTCATGTGAACCTCCCATTTCGATTTATAATGGTATGACTGAATCTATGTCGTCTAGCTGTTTAAATGCAAAATTAATTTCCATCCCCCCATAAGACCACCGGAATACAAGCCTTTATTTTGCGACTTAATTACATTTTAATTGAAAAGGAAGAAAAACTCACCAAAAAAATAAAGACAAACAGCCTATTGCATGTCACAAAATGTATATATTTTGTAGAATCCTTGTGTTATTCTGAAATGGAAAATAGTTCTTACTCCTTAAGAGGGAGGTCACCCGTGTTAAAAAAATTGTCCGAGCCGGAAGACCAGCCGTTTCTGTTCGAGCTTTATTGCAGCTCCAGGATGGCGGAAGTGCGGGCTTGGGGCTGGGACGAAACTACCCTGCGTTCTTTTCTTCACATGCAGTTCAACGCCCAGACCGGCTCTTATCGGCAGCAGTATCCCGAAGCGGAGTCGTACATCGTCTGCCAGGACGGTCAACGGGCCGGAAGAATTCTGATCCACAGGACGCCCCGCTGCATAAGAATTGTGGATATTACCCTCCTCCCGCACTTCCAGAATCAAGGACTCGGTACAAAGCTGCTTGGAATCTTTATGGAAGAATCCCGCGAAAAAAACCTCCCGCTCCGGCTTTCCGTACTCAGAACCGGCAGAGCGCTGGCCCTGTATGGACGTCTGGGCTTTCAAATCACGGGAGAAAGCGACATGTACCTGGCTATGGAATGGAATCACGAAACTTGTAAAGAGGTGACCGCTCATGAGTGAATCTTATTTAGGCGAAATACGGATGTTCGGAGGCAATTATCCGCCGCAAGGATGGGCGCTGTGCAACGGCCAGATTTTGAGCATTGCGGAGAACGAAGCTCTTTTTGCTCTGCTTGGCACGACCTATGGAGGAGACGGCCAAACCACTTTCGGGCTGCCCGATTTGCAGGGCCGCATCCCGGTTCATCCGGCTCAGGGGTACATCCGGGGATCGAAGAGCGGCACGGAAACCGTGACGCTAACCCAGCCACAGCTGCCTCAACACAACCATATTTCTTATGCGACTTCAACCCCCGCTACGGCAAACTCTCCGGCCAATAACACTTGGGCAACCGCCGTCACCCAGAACTATGCGACTACCGGCACGACAACACCCATGAGTTCGCAGGCCATTTCCGCCGTCGGCGGCAATCAGCCGCACAACAATGTGATGCCATCGGCTGTCATTACATTCATCATCTCTCTTTACGGGGTTTTCCCGCCGCAACCTTAAACCACAGTTGATCATATAAGGAGGAACTAACTATGTCCGAACCATTTGTGGGGGAAATCCGGTTGTTTGCCAACAACTATGCTCCGCGCGGCTGGGCTTTTTGCGAGGGACAAACCTTGCCCATTAACACAAACCAGGCTCTTTACGCTCTGATTGGCAACGTTTACGGAGGCGACGGAAGAACAAACTTTAAGCTTCCCGATCTTCGCGGCCGTGTCCCGATTCACGTAGGCCCCACCAATCCTTTGGGCCAGTCCGCGGGTGAGGCGGCTCATACGCTTACTGTCAATGAGATACCTGCTCATACACATCAAGTGTCCGCATCGGGGAATCCAGGTTCCGCCACGACTCCGGCGTCGAACGTTTGGGCAGATGAATCGGCCCTGTACGAGCCGCTATCGACTCCTGCCGTTGCAATGAACGCAGGCACTATATCCATCGCCGGAGGAAGTCAGCCGCACAGCAACATGCAGCCGTATCTGGTCGCTAATTACGCCATCGCCCTGGTCGGCATTTTTCCTACGAGGAACTAAAGAGAGGAGCACTATTTTATGGCTGACGCTTACCTAGGAGAAATCCGCATATTTGCAGGTAATTTTGCACCATACGGCTGGGCGCTTTGCAACGGGCAGCTCATGTCGATTTCCCAAAACACCGCTCTTTTCGCTATTTTGGGTGTCCAATACGGCGGAGACGGCAAAACCACATTCGCCCTGCCGAATTTAATAGGCAAAGCTCCCATGCACCAAGGCTCCGGGCAGGGACTAACTCCGCGAGTTATCGGTCAGTCGTTCGGCTCGCCTGCCGTAACTCTGCTTACGACGGAAATCCCTGCGCATAATCACACTCCCCAATCGGTAAATGCCATTGGCAGCGATACAAACCCGACTAACAATTTCTGGGCGCAATCTCCGGCAGAAGGCCGTCCCGGCCGGGAAAAACAGCGGAATCTTTACGATCCAACTCCCACCGTACAAATGAGTCCTGTCAACCTTTCCGTTACCGGCGGCAGCCAGCCGCATAACAACATGCAGCCTTACCTTGCAATGAATTTTATTATTTGTTTATCCGGGGAATTTCCGCCCAAACAGTAAGCGGGTGTTAAAAAAGCCTGTCCGTCCTCTAAAAGGGCGGAAGGCTTTTTTTGTTGTGTAAGTATGTTCACAGACAGGATTATAAAACGAATGCTCAAGCTGTAATACATGGGTGAGTCCGAATGCTTCGCATGGCCGCATTACTCAAAACTCTGAATTTTTATCTTGATATCGCCATATCGACAATGATCAATAGAACTCCAAGCGGAAAGGTCACGTAGCCGCCTTGTTTAATTTGCTTCAAACTTTTAATACCTAGAGGCCTTAATCTGTATAAGGCGCCCGGAAAAAAAATTTGGATCGCCCCGATAACGGCCGAGATTGTACCTAAAACGGACAGTGGTCCCATTCGTCCACCCGCATCTTTCTTTTAAAATAGGTTCATATCACAAAACCTTCGATAAGCATCTTTGTAAAAATCATCCGGAAATTCATTAAGCCTCTTATTCTCTTTCATTTCCCTTTTCTAAGGCAAGACCCGATACTCTCAAATACTCTTCGTAGGCTTCTTGAATCTTTTTGCGGCATATGTCTTCCCATGCGTTTTTAAGTTCCGTGACTCTAGAATCATCCGCGTCTACCGGAATCATGTCACCGCCAAATCCAATCCATGCATCCGAATCGGGGACCTCCCCGTACTCGTGCGCATACGCGATTTCATGAGGAGCGTAAGTAAAGGTATGGTGCTTGCACTGATACTCAAGACAGTGATAGCCCGGCTTTCCGTAGCCGTACTTGCAGAACGGAGGTTTTTCAATCATTCCCTCATCGGCGTAATTGGGCAAGCAGTACAATTCCAGTAACAAATGTTTCAATATCGAATCACTCCGTTATTTCTAAATTATGCGGCTCATGCCTTTTAATTCTTTTAAATAACGACACTAATAATGGAATCTCTTCTTGATCTATCCTAATATCCGGATCTCCGCCGTGAGTTAGAGAAATTACGAGAATAATCGACTGTTCAAAGACATTTATTAATATAAACCCCTGTCTTTTGAGTGACGGCCCATTTACTTTTATCAAATCGACCTCGTACCTTTCTCCATGGGAGATCCCGCTTAGAATGATGTCATTTGCTTTCTCTAATGCTTTCGACACTCTTTCGTATTCTTCAAAAGTTACTTCTATTTCCGCATCCATTCCATGATCATGAGTCTGAGAAATATAGAGTGACACACAACCCGTCTCGTTTATCGATAATGTTATCACTCCACAATCTTCTTCACGAACGGAATGAATGGTTAAGGAGCCTGCTTCTTTGAACGATTTCTTGGCCACTGAACACCTCTGTCCTGGTTAGTCCGGTTATTTTCTTCCTTTTCCAACCACATCTTTGCACAATTCTTTGATGATCTCAAGGTCCTCAATTTGTTCTTTTGTTAAGCTTAGCCCCTGCTTCAACTCCTTTATCAAGGACTAAAATGAATGAATGTTTTCGTTTCTCATTCGTTATGCCGCTACCCCAATCCTCCTGTCAAAACTGAATATAAGAGATAAATTCCTATAAGAATTGAGACTATACCAGATATTTTCGTGTTAGTCAGAAGGTATCGACTAGGTTTTACATTTCGAAATAAATTACCGAGCGTATACTTTAATGCAAGCTCTGGTCTGATCATGCTTAGTACACCCCAGACTATAATTGGTAGGATAAAAATCGAAAAGATGATTCTATCACTCATTTTTTTATCCCTCCCTTAGGGATTCTTTTAAATATCAGGATATTACGCTATTTCATCCTTTATTGCGTTCAGTATAAGTTTTTGGACAGTTTAGACGCCTTATTATATAACATAGTTTTTATTTTCTTGTTTTTGTCTCCTTTATCAGGGAGTTTAAAGATTGATAGTGCCCCGCATTCAATTAATGATTGATCTAATGCTTTTTCAATAATTTTATATTTTTCATATTCGGCTAGTTTTAATAGTACGTTTTCATTCAATTTTATACCTTTTTCAAGATTTACTCTTACTCTATAAGAATAAATCTCCTTCTCAATAATTTTACTATCAAAACAGCTTTGTATTGGTTCAAATTGATTCAATTTTATTCGATCCTCTTTCAACGCCTTTACTATAAGACTTTCAAGTGCTAAAAAACGTGTTTTCGTGTAATCATTAATAATTTGTTGTACCAAGCTGTCCTCCAATACTTCATTCTCTTTCTCTTCAATTTTTATGACATAATATTTGTACGCGATATGTTCTTTAGCTTCATTTGTTGTTCTCAAATCATCCAATACTTGGTATATGCCAGAAATAGCCTCATTTGATAAGTCCCCATATATTCCAATAGCCTCTATAGCTGATAAATTCGAAAATATGTCTTGAATCTTTTGAAAATCTCTTTTTTCGAACGCACCTGTAAACAAACCATTAATTGTGTTTACCGTCTTCTGGTAGCCCAATAATTTTTCCTCCAATGGCTATTACTATCAAGATATGTTCTGTTTCCTATTGTGCAAGCTTTAATTGTTCACTGAACTTGATTAATTTATTTTCACATTCGAGTATTTGGCACTTTGTTCTTTTAAATATTGTTCCCACTTTTTATACATGCGTTCTCTATTTAATGGTAGTGATGGACCAACTGGTTCAGTGGTCGGCATATAACGAATAAATCCAGTAATCCTTTCCGGATAATCAAAATCCCCGTAGATACCTTCAACTATTTCAAAAGGATCCGAGTAGGATTCCTTATGTTCATAGACCCAATTTAATAATACATAAAGAAATTTATCATACTGCTCTTTCTTATTTTTATTAGGCCTCTCATTTTTCAATCTTTCGATATACGGATAGGTTAAATCGCCCCTATTTAAGCAAGCTATATCAATAACAATTTGAGCTGGTTCCTGCGCCGAGTTAAGAAGATGAATCGCGTAATCAATAAGTGATTCTTCAGCCATAAAACCCTGTTCAATGGCAAAAATAAGATCCTGCCAATCTATACGTATCAATTTTGAAACATAGTCATAAGAAAATAGGATATTAAAAGTATTCATACACTGACCCCTTTAAGCCTGGTTGGCCCATATAGTCGAGATTTTTGCTCAGCCCACCTTTAACTTTTCCAGTGTTGGCTGACGAATTGATGTGCAATTAGAAAACCTTGAGGGACCAGTTTCTGGCGCTGCATGCTCAATTTTAGTACAATACCACCCTTTTTAGAAATAACCGCCTTAATTTCTTCTTCACGTTGCTTTTTTTGTGTATTTAGAGACTAATACTATCGCAACTACTCCTAAAGGAATCAGAATATAAGACCTATCCAAAACATTAAATATGTTAACCATCCCATAAGGGTTATGTTCTTTTGAACGTAGCCCGCCGATTCATTTGGCATTGGAGTGTAAGAAAAACCTTGAGGATTGAAACCTCAAAGCCAGACACGACTGAATTAATTTTATAAGTGTTCTTCAAAAGAATATGATTCGAGAACTTGTTCAAACAGAGGTAGTAACTTTGACAAATACCAATTCACATCAGTCAATTTTAATATTTCGAGAAGAATCAATAGTTTTCGTATTGATATTAAGACTTACGGTAATGTTACCACTCTCTTTTAGTAAAAAGAGTCCACCAATATTAGTCTTCTTCCAAGTCATTGCTGCTCCAATTAATTCACTTCGATGAACCTTTTCCGACAATATAGCAAATAACTCTTCTATGTGATAAACATATACTAAGAGTTGCTGAAACTGAAATAGCAATCACCCTTTCTCATATTAATCTACCCATTCCTTGCATCCTATCCCTTTTGGTGAGCCGATCTTTGCCTTCCACCATCTCTTACACGTACTTCCATCAAAATCTCGACCACCCATTGAGAAGCTTCCATTTCCGCTCATACGTTCCGTCAAGTAATCCTCATACTGTTTCCCAATCATCGTTCATTTGATACGCAAGTTGCGATAAAGACCAATCAAGAAACAGTTCCTTTAGTTCAAAAACTGCTGTACAGCCAATGCTGGCTGTCGATGCTCTTGACATCCACGCATCTGATTATTCGGTTAAGTGAACATTCAAGCGTTTAAGTAAGTACAGGCATATTAGAGGAATATCGTACGGGGCTGATGAAGATTAAGTTCTTTTGGGTCGTGCCAACCGATTCATTCGGCACTGGGTGGGGATAAAAGAAAGACCTTAAGAGACATCCTCTTAAGGTCAAAACACCAATATAATTAGCTTAAATGAATTAATTTTTCAAATACAGGCCTGTACTCCTCACTTTTAAAACTTCGGAAGTCATCCACCTCGGAGTAACGAAAATATATCCCAATAGGATCACATTCTTTAAAAAAGTGAGCACTACTAATGATTTCTAACAACTTTGTCTTATCGTTAATACAAGAGTTGTTAAAAAATACCTTATCTAAAGGTAGAGTAACTCCCCCAGTAGATATATCTTTTAACCCAACTACACTACTCTCAATGCCTAACATTCCATAAATCGGATTTAGACTCTCGAATAAAGTCAGCGCAAGTCGTTCAAGAAAATCGCATTTTCTTTTTTTCTGTGAACAATCAATTTCTTCTTCTATAAGTTCTGAATAATTTAATGATAACGAAACTTCATACGATTCTTCATCCAAAAACATAATATTCAATCTAGCAGGTATCTCTTTTAAAAAGATCATATCTACGGATGAAAGTACGTTAACACTGACTAAATCGTATGAGAACCCTGCTGTAAAATCCTCCACCCCTTCCCAAACCTCATTAAAACTCACGGTGCTAGGTGATGTTTTTAGATAACATGTTTCATCAAAATCTACTGAAAAGGACATTAAGTTAGTTATTAGTTTCTTGATTTTTTCTAAATCATACGGACTTTTTAAGCATGAACTTATTATTACATATTCTCCGCTCCCTAAATCCATAGCGCACCTCAATTAAGACCAAATTTTACCATTTGTTGGTTATTCAATTTTACAACTGTTGCAACTTGACCGGCATTAGGACCAACCTTATAAAGATAAACTGCCATATTATATCCATTTGAATCAATACTATAATAACCCTTTACTGCATCCTTACCAAGCATGTTATCAAATGACTTTCTTGAATTGGAAAGCAACCCACTTACATAATTTCCAAATTGCTGAGCTACTTGCTTATTCCAATTACTAGTCCATCCAAAGTCTTTGCCGTGCTTATGGGGATAGGGGTAAAAGAAAGACCTTGAAGGCGTTTCCCCTCAAGGTCTATAAATATCTATTGGCTTACTTTATCGAGCATTGACTCTAATTGAACTATTCTTTGGCTTAAAATTATGAAAGGGTTTATTTGGGCTAAGTCTGAAATAAATTTCTTCGTATTATTGATTACCTCTTCGATAAACTCCTCCCTTTTGACTTTAATGTCTCTCCATTCGGGATAAACTCGATTACTTAAAGGCTTGGTAATAACATACTCACTAATGAAGCTATCCGACTGAATCACGCTCACAAGCAAGTCATTATCAGCAGAAATAAATTCAAGCCATGTATTGTAAGATTCTGTGTCCTTTATCGCTACATACTTCATATCATCTATTAGCAGACATACTTCTAATAAATTTGATAACCAAGTTGAAATAATGTCAAAACCCTCTTCCCCCTCTGCCAGTTCCCTGTCATGGTAATAACCATACTCAACTGAATGTAGGTTTAACTGAAAGAAGCTCTCAATCCCCCCTTCCTTTTCAATTTGTTCTAGATTCATGGTTTTCCAGTAACTCTCATCAATAATAATACGGTATTTTATCTCAAACAAATTTGACTACCTCCCGAAATAAGCCGGAGTTAACTTATGTTGACCAAATGCTGTATCGAACTTTCCCTTAGCGAAGTAAATCCGAATGGTTTCACCCTTGTAAGAATAATTGTAATAACCGTCTTGGAACCCTTTAACAAGTGCTTCATTTACTCCATTTTGAACACCAGTTATAATGTCTTTTTTTGACCATTTCGGGTTAAAGAACGAATTTTTATTTAACTTGGCTTTCAATGCAGCATCAGATAGGTAGTTTACTTGGTTAGAAAAATTATCTGCAAGATGCTTTCCGATGTGTTTAATATCATTGCTACTAAGAGTAAACCCATCATCACCAATGTTATGAACCCAAATACCCAGGTCACTTACAAAGTAAGTATGAAAATCAGCAACAGTAAAGTTGTATACCTTAACTTTCTCATCGTGTTTAACAAACTTAATGTTATGGATCTTCAAGGTATTCCCGTTACTCTGCTGTAACTCCCCCCACATGCCTCACAACCAGAAAGTCTACGACTTTCCCCGCAGCTTTCATTGTTTTTAATACAGTTTTATCCGCCGCGTCTGTTACAGGATTTGTATCTACTTTGAAAAGAGAACCTAATTTCTTTCCCGGTTTCCGAATCAATATGTTGAGACCGAATCGACTCAAACTGATCCGTTACAGTAAAATAGATTTTGTTGGATAGACAATTGCTCCGATTTTTTTAGTTCTTTGTTGAATATTGGCTCCGGGATTTAAGGAAATATCTTTTTTTAGTCCTGGATACGAGCAGCAGGAATATCCTTGTTTTTAAATCACATAGAAATAATGGCTCGATTAAATGTCCCTTCTCAATCCATTCCTACAAAAATATGACGCTCTGGGTAATAAATCTGCTTATTCATTCCTAAAGAACTTCTCGCCACAATAAAGTTGATTAAAGTCTATTTGTTAATAATAATTGCAGATACTAACTATGTTTTTCTAATACAAAAAATATTGTATTAACAAGGACCTATCAGCTAAAATATTACCTGTACACGTAATATTTTCCGCCTATACTATTTTAAAACGAGGTTAGCTCTCATGAAATTAAAATACAAATCCATTGGCTTAGGTATATTACTATATCTTATTAATATAAATGTTTTTCCATTACTAATAGCATACTTAACAGTAGCGCTTTTTCAGATAGATGATCATATTCTAAGAAACACAGAGAATATCGTAGAATATATAGTTTGGTATCTATCCGTAACTCTTTCTAGTTATATTAGTGCCTACTTTTCTAGATCCAGTACTTTAACAAATACATTTGTTATAGGTTTATTTATTCTTATATATAGCATTGTTGGAACTATTGCTGATCTTTCTGTATCCAGTAATTACGAATCACTTGTTAATATATTGAGTGATTTTTTGGTAATTCCTTTTGCTTTATTAGGTGGTAAGTTAGGTTTAATACAAAACAGAAAAAATATCAGGTAATTTTTTATTATATGAGTTTTCTACTAGTATTGTTCTACATAATAAGAACAGTAAACCAATATGGTTTACTGTTCTTTATTATGTTATCCTTTATCCTCAAACCTTTCTAAATAAGCGTAATTAAAGTTATCTTTACTTATGTGGGTTCCAATTGAACCATAATTATTTGTCAAATGTGTTAATAACTCATTATAGTTTTTTCCTTCTATTACAAAATCAGTAGATTGTGTATACTCAGATGTATAAATAGGGAATCCAAAAACGGGAGACAAACTAAAACACAACTGCCGCAGCCATAACCGCATGGGTTCACATTCTATAAATTCTTTCCACCGAGTATTATGAGATACCTCAATTAGTTGTAAACCAAAAGTTATATCAATATCACATGGGCCTATCATTGTTACGCAACCAAATACATTCATTTCATTATTAACTTCATCTTCTTCGCACATCCACTTCCAATCCTTGCAACAAGTTAGCTCTCTTAAACTATAGAACTCGTTTGATGTTTTTATCGTTTCTGGCAAACTAAAAAAATCATTAGTATTTTTTTTATTTTCAAAGATAGCTGTAAAGTTATCTCCCATCCTAACCCTCCTGTATCTTAAATTGCATTACCTACATCACCAACATTTAACTTATATATACCTTTGACTGTCCAAATTTGAAGCTCAGTATTGTCCCATAGAGAACCGTTTCTTTGCAAGTCTTTTATTGGATGAAAAAACATCCTAAAAATATCTAAAGCATTATAATTATTATACTTCCGTATATCAAGTATAGCTGTCTCAGCAGATTGTTTACGTATAGCATCTGTAATTCGTTTTCTACCAGTCTCCCATTTTAATTCTTCTGAAGTTAAAGTCTTAAGTTCAGTTTTGATACCATCCACTAAAAAGTCGGGAGTTTTAATACCGCTCTCTCCTAAATCGTTTCTTCTTACAAGATGAACAACATTTTTTCCCATCAAGCTTAGTGAACCTGCAACACTTACTTCTTCAGGACCAGGTTCGGCTTTATCCTCATAAGTAATGCTGCCAGTACCTTTTCCCCTTGTTGCATCCTCCCAAGTAATATGTTCAATTCCGAAGGCACCTAGAAACTCTTGATCGGTTATCTCATATTCCCACCATGCTTCAACTAATTCTGTCGTACCCCAATCTCTAAATTCCATTAGAAAGGTAGCAAAAGAAAAATCCACTCCCTTTTTCTTGTGCCCACTAGGATCTCTATACTTCAATGGATTATTGCCTACATACGTATACAAATTCAAACTCAGAGTATTATTCAGCTCTCCTTCATACGTATCCTCGTTAATAAACCGGCCCATATTCGGATCGTACCAGCGGGCACGAAGATACTGGAGCTTGGTCGTGTTGTCCCAGAATTCGCCCGAGTACCGGAACGGATTCGGCACCGTCTCGTTCTCGGTTACCGGGTTGCCCCAGATATCGTAGCTGTACGCGTTCAGCAGTTTCCCATCGCTGTCATACAGCCCCACCACATCTCCGTGTCCGTTCAGCGTGTAATACTGAAGCTTGCCTCCGCCGCTCAGCGATTTGCGTGCCTGGATCGCTCCCGTAGAGCTGTATACATACTGATACTGCGGCTTTACCTGTCCGCCTTCCACACTGCTTTCCCGGATCAACAGCCCCGCATCGTCATAATAATAGCGCGTGGTCGTTCCCTTCTCCGAGCGCTCATACAGCAGGCCATCTCCGTTATACCGGTAGGTCGTGACCGTCCCGTCGGCCCCCGTTACTTTTTTCAGCCGGTCCCGCTCGTCGTATTCATAAACGCCTCCGCTGTCCTGGGGCACCCGGTCGCTGGACAAAGAAGCGCGGTTGCCGCGATCGTCATAGCCGTACAGTTCATTAAACTGGCTGGATGTGGCGATCCGGTTCTGCTTGTCATACGTAAACGTAAAGCTCGCTCCCGGCTCTGTCTTCTGGGTAATGTTCCGGTTCACATCGTACGTATACCCGTAGGTTCCCGCGGTTGCGCCTTTGTTCGTTTGATTCAACCCGGTCATGTTTAATCCGTCATACGTGTAAACGCTCCGCAGCCCGGTTCCACTGCCCGTTTCCTCGACAAATCCGTTCTTTTTGTACTGGTATTGAAGCGTACCCAGCGTCGCGTCCGTTCCTGACACGCGGTCCTTGATGGTGATCCCGGTCACCCGGTTGCGTTCATTATACGCGTACCCAATCTCTCCGATCGTCTCGGTCCGCTGACCTTGGATATCATACGCGTAATCGACCGTGTAGCCATCGGGGTATTGCATGGAAACCAGCTCTCCCGTCGGTCCGTACCGGTACACTGTCGTTCCCGTGTTGTCCGCCATGGAGGCCCGTCTTCCCATCAAATCATACGTGTACGCGATGCTTTCCTCTGGGGTGCTGTCTTTCACCAGCCGGTTCAGGTTGTTGTATTCATAGTGATGGGCGATTCCTTTGCGGTCGACTTTCTTGATCAGGTTGCTGTTTAGATCGTACGTGTACGTTTCCTGCTCGCCCTGGGGCCGGATTTTTTGAATAAGGCGTCCCATCTCGTCGTATTTCTTGCGCTGCACGTTTCCATCCGCATACTGCAGCTCGGTCAAGTTCCCCGCCAAGCTATACGTATACCGGGTCGTTTTGCCGTCCGGGTCCGTTACTGAAAGCAGCCGGCCCAAGCTGTCGTAGCCATATCCCGTGCGGTTTCCTTTGCCGTCGATCTTTTCGGTGGCATGTCCGGCCAGGTCGTATGTGACCGTTCCGAGGCTCTGGCTGACGCCCGCTTTCAGCTCCTCCGTTTGAATGACTCGTCCGAGGCTGTCATAGCGTTCCCGCAGCGTATTGCCTTCCTCATCGATCGCCGTTTTGGTCCGGCCGATAGAGTCGTAACTTGTTTTCGCACTGCTTCCGTCCGCATACGTCGTCTGACTCAGCCGGCTCCAGTTGTCGTACGCATAGTTCGTCGGATTTTGCTTCGCGTCCTTGCTCCATACCAGGCGTCCGTAGGTGTCATACCCGTAGGTGGCAAATCCCGTGCCCACGGTTTCCCGTACTTTCTCGCCCAGCGGGTTATACTCGCCGACAAGAGTCCGGCCGGTGGCATCGGTCATCGTCACTTTGTTGCCGGCATCATCATAAGCGATGCTCGTTTCACTTCCATCCGCGTTCGTCTCTTTAATCACACGGCCCAATTTGTCGTACTGATAGCTCGTCGCGTATCCTTTGGCGTCCGTATGCTTGATTAACGCGCCGGTGTCTTTGCGGTATTCGGCCTGTTGCGTCACGGTGGAGACTTGTCCGGCCGCATCGGTTACGTTCACCGACTGCCGGGTCACAAATGCACTACCGTACTTCGGATCATATTCCTGGGTAATTGTGCTGGAGCGGTCCGTGTCTTTCATCGTCAGCTGGGTGACATTGCCGTAGCTGTCATACCCGTAGTTGACCTGCTGTTTTAAAGCGCCCCCCGACCCGTTGTCTTTGACCGTCAGCTGGGTGACACTGCCTTGCGCATTACGCTGGAGCTCCGTATAGCTCGACAAGCCAGCGTTTACCGGCTGGGTCGCGGTTACCAGCAAATGAGAGACGGGATCGTACGTGTTGGTGGTCGTGACCTGCATCGGATTGGTTTCGGTAAGCACATTGCCGTACTCATCGTAAGTTCTTTTGGTGGTCAGTGTCGATCCGCTTCCCGAAGCGTTTGAGACGGTGGTGCTGATTTCGTTTGGCACCGGTAGTTTCCGTGTTTCGTCGAAAACCTGCTTTGTGACCTCCTTCTCCGCTCCCGCCTGAGTGCTGACTTCCGTCGCATAGTACGCCGACGGTGTTTTTTCATCGATATACTGCTTCTTGTACGAATATACCGTCCGGGTCAGCCCGTTGTCCGCGGTCGTCTGAAACGTCGTCGAGGTGCCGTACGAAGTATCGCCGCCGCTGAAGCTAATCTTGTTTTTGCGCTCTTGGGTTCCGTTCACGTAATAAATGGCGTCTTCCCGTGTTTGAACGCGGTAAAACTCTTCGGATTCCCCCTGCTTTCCGAGGACGCGGGACATTTTCGTGTAGCCGTACTCCGTTTTGGCGCCCGTAGGGTGTTCGATGCCTTTAAGCAGCGCATAATAGTTATTTTCCGGCTCTGAGTAATTGGGCAGCAGGTTGAAACTGCCCGCAGCCACGTCGTAGGAATAGCGGCTTGTCCGGCCCGCTTCGTCCGTCGCCGCCGTTAACAGCTCCTTCGCCGAATTCGGCGCCTGCTGCTTCTGGTAGCGAATGGTTTTATCCCCCGTCGTGACGAGCACTTCCGTAGACGTATAGGACAGATTCGCTTCGTTGCCGATCGCGTCGATCACCTTGGTAAGGACTTCGCCGTAAGGGGACACGTTTGTGTAATAGAGCTGTGTGGTGTTGCCGTAGGCATCAACCGAGGCAATCAGCTTGCCGTCGGAGGCGAAGTACTGCTTCAGCCCGCCGGTGGATGTTAGCACCCGGGAAGAGCGTTTGCCATTTACGACTACATTGGAATCCGAAGCCAGCGTCAAATCTTTCCACGGATAGCCGATCAGCTTGCTGTCCGAACCGATTTCATACGAACTGCCGCCCTGCAGGCGCAGATAAGTCGTATTACGCTTGGTTTCGATGGCCGGAATATCCCAGCTCCAGCCTTTGCCGAGCGGCGATTGCGGAAGATTGTCTCGCGCCGCGTTTCGCACCGTCTGCCCCACTACACTGGCGTTGCGAAGAAAGACCTCGCCCGTTGGGAAAAATTTTCCCATAAAATTCACTTTGACCCCGGTTTGATAGGTAATCAAGGAAAACAGATGGGTCTGAAACGGCTGTTCCGTCTGCGGGTCCCGGTACTTGTATGTTCCGGTTTCCAGCTTCTTTTTCTCCAGTTCCATTACACCCTGCGCGTAGCTGGGATAAAAGCGGTAGTACCACTCATAGTCATCCGGATAGCTTTGACCCACATTGCGGACAACCCGGTTGCCGACGTAGTTAAAATCGAACTGATCGATCATGTAAAAATCGCCGCCGGTCACGATTGTGTTTCCATAGGGATGGAAGAACACATTGACGCGAAACTTCGGTAGAAAGGTCATGTTATAGACCGGCAGCACATCCACATCTTTATCAAAATACTGGGACTGCGAGCTGTCATACTGCCGGGTGAGGGCAAACCCGTGACCATTGCGTCCTGGAAGCACCAGGTCGGTGGAGCGGAGCGATAAATCGCCGGTCACGTTGGAGACGGATTCCTGGTTGCTGGAAATACTGAACGGAGCTTGGTCCGTCTTGACTTCGAGCCGTTTTAACACCGCCTCGTCATAGGTCGAAGGCCGCTCGCTGAGCGCACGCAGCCCTTGCTGAGTCGGCCCGTAGGTTTCCTCGGTCACCGTAGGGAAATAAGTATCGCCGGTCACCGTATCGGTTCCATACACATCGGAGGACACAGTGGACTGGTATTTGACCGTTTCGTCGACCATGCGGGCCAGTTCGTCCTGCTTGGCTTGGACGGCCGGATTAAGCTGCCGGACGATCTCGTCGTAAGTGGCCCCGGTCCGTTTGGCCTGATCAAGCGCCCGGTAGATTTCCGGGAGCGTGTACCCTTTGTTGAGTTCCGTCTGAATCCATTCGCCAGTGACACCATACTGCCGGCTAAGCCACTCCGAATTCAGGATGACCGCTTCGGCTTCCGTCCCTTCGTTTCTCGCTTGCTGCGCATAAATGGCGGGTGAGGGACTTAGAGTCAGTAGTAAGGAAAGTAAAAGGATGTAAACCGTAATTTTTTTCAAAAAAAATTCCTCCCGTAAAGTATTACGCAATGCAAAATGAAATCATTTTCTACTCACTGGTAAACCTTTTTTACTAAATTCCCATTGCCATCATATTGATAGTCGATAACTTGACCTCCGGGCTTTCTAATGTAATCTAATTTCCCGTTTGCATCATAAACGTAGACGAGAGGCAGTGAAATATTCAAAACGAAAGGGGGGCTGGAGTTTGAAATATTTCCGGCATTATCCTTGGCTTTGACTGAAAAAGTATTGGATTCGGATAAGGTTAGCAAATCAAGCACTTGATAGTTTAGCGTGGAGCGTCCCATTAATTTGGTTCCGTTGTATAACTCATATTCTTTTACACCATTGAAATCAAAGGATGATTCCCAAGTGAGAGTCACGGTTTTGCTGTTTTTATCGGTTGCTTTAAGATTAGCCGGAGCCGTCGGGGATGTTTTATCGATAAAAACTTGAATGGAAGAGACAGCACTTGATTTGCCGATTTTATTCACGGAACGGGCTTCTATCCTTGTCACGTGTTCTGTGGAAATAGTTAGAGCCGACAAGTAGTTAGTCCACTGTCCATTGTCAATTTTATATTGCAAAACTTCATCCTTATTAGCGGTTGACAGAGATACACTTACATTTTGATTCGTCCAAGCGGTTTCACTTGACACGATGACAGGTGCCGAAGAGATAGGGATGTTATAATTTAGCGCACTACTCATAGCGGAAAAATTTCCAGCTGCATCGCGCGCTTGGATTGTAAATGAATTATTTTCGTTCAAATCAATAAGATTGACAAAAGCGTAATTACTTAGTCCACTTTGTATCATAATACCGTTTAAATATAAGGCATAACTGACTTTGGAGTTTAGTTCAGTTGATTCGTCCCACTTTAGAGTAATCCTACTATCAGTCTTTTCAGTTATTTTTATATTTACGGGAATAGAAGGGGCCGTCTTATCAATACGAACTAAAGAAGTTGAAATTGGACTAACATATCCATTCATATCTGTAGATTGTGCTTCTATCAAATAACTTCCTTCATTTGTGAAGTTTAAGGGAGAATAATATGTCTGCCAATTTCCTGCTATGTCTGTAGCTTTATCAGTTAATCTATATTTTTTTTCTTTAGCAGCAGAGGGATAAGAAATACTTACGCTGACAGGTTGGTTGGTCCAATTCTCATTGGATGAATTAATAACCGGGATATCCTGTACTCCATACGTAACGCTTGCGGCAAAGGAAGATACAAAACCTGTAATTTCCTTGTTATCTTTAAAATAATCCGATATTACCGCATATGTCGCATTTATTGACCATGCTCCTGGTTTTATTCTTCTAATTGTATCTCCGCTTATTTTCACTGTATGATCACCGTTGTATGTAAAGCCGCTAAAAACATTTAATTTCCCCGATTCTCCAAATCCATAGTTAATCATACCTCCTTCTGCTTTCGGCCAATCCATCCAATAACCGGGCTGCCTGACCATGTAAGAACTGCGTGAAGTAAAGGATGCCTCGATCACTTGCAACGAACTAATGTTAGGCATATTTACTGATAGTCCTATGGTTGGCCCCGTCGCGGTTGCTTGCTTCGTCTCCGTAGTCGGATCAATCACCAACGGATACACCAGACCTTTGTCATCCAGTATAATCTCTATAACCTGGCCATCTTTTGCAGGTACAAGAGTAACTTTTACACGATCATAACGAAGTTCCTCACTAGAGCTGTCTCTTACCCACATGCGGGGAATCGAGAATTTAGTTTCGTCCTTGCTGTCTACAAAATCGATAGAACCGTCTTCATTGAGCTTACTTTGTACATTGCCTGTGTTAAGGTGAAAACTGAATTTCTTAGGAGCGTTTTCATCCTTTAAGGACAGAAACATTTTTAAATCAGCCGCATTGACTGTGTAAATCAGATCCGTACCCGTCCAAGCGTCGGGATAAGTGATGGTATTGTCACTTAATGAAGCGTTCACATTAACCGTATTCATGGGCTGGTAAGTCACAAAAGCGCCGTCATATGAAAACTTAATGGGCTGCTGTGCCTTTTTATTGAACTTAACTTGGAAGTTGTTATCCTTGACGCCAAAGTCATAACCTTTATCCGCCGTATCCGCTTGTATTGTTGTCTTTATTTCTTTCCAGGCGTTGTTTTCCTTATAATGCAAAGGTTGATTGGCCGTCACGGTAGTTCGGGTACTATCCGTGTTAAGATAAGTTTTACTCGTTAGAGTACGCTCTTTATCCAGCTCTTTTACCCGTTTCTTGTCGGACTTTTCTTTTTTGACGAATTCCTGCACGACTGCTTGTTCTTCCAATATTTCATTCATCATTTTTTGATTCGGCTTAAATTTTTCTATTTTCTTGTTAGGCCCTTCTGTCGATAATTGCTTCTCTGCGAGACTTTCATTGGAGGCAGCAGCATGAACGCTATTGAATAGTGCAAAACCAAATAAGAACGGTAGCAGCAGGAAAATTACTAATCTTTTGGTAAACCGTGTTTTTCGCATCTTTACTCTCCTTTTATTTTTATTAAGTTGATTAGTGAACTCCTCCCCCTATTTTTTGGACACATAATCCAATAAATCCTTATTGTTACAACCAGTATTATCATTCTTTTTTCCGACATCTTTCAATAAGAAAAAAGCACGTATTTTGTTGGTTTATGTTGAATCGGATTCGTTTTGTCTAAATTTAAACGAAAACAAAAAAAGACCGGCTGTCCCGAAGGTTTCCCTTCCGGATTTCCGCTCTCTTGTCCGTTCACACCGCTTTCGGTTTGGACAGCGTCGTTCCGCTGCCCTCGTGCTTCCTCCTTCTGCCCCGTTTTTCCGCGTAATACGTTACGGTGACGAATACGCCCATCCTAGCCGAGTACACGGCGATGAATCCAAGCGGATTCGGGCTCCCGCCTCCTCTACCTTCGCCGGTAAGATCCGTCCAGTCACCTGAATGACCCACTGCCAATGCAGGCCCACGTGGACGCCGACCAGAACCATCACCAGGTAAGAGATATCGAGCGCTAATTTAATATACGTTATCTTTTTCATGATCTCTAACTCCCTTACCCGGTACTTTTCTAAACTATTTCATTGCCGTCTATCTCTATTGATTGTCGTCAAATAATCGTTAAACGTCGCCCTGCCGGCTCTTCCTACGCCCTCCGCCGCTCCCGCTGGAGCTTCCATGCCTCGGCTTCCTGCTGGTATACGAGATTTTTCAGATAAGGCAAAAGCTGCGAGGCCAGCTCCTCCCGCTGTAGTCCGATTTCCAGCACGGCCTTGAGATAGCCGAGCTTATCCCCGATGTCGTAGCGGTTTCCGCTCAGCTCCAGGGCAAGCAGCTCCTCCCGTTTCGCGATTTCGTGCAGCGCGTCTGTCAGTTGGTATTCGCCGCCGGCTCCTTTTTCGATATGTTCCAGTATGGGGAAAATAGTCGGCTCCAGAATATACCGGCCCATAACGGCCACATTGGAAGGGGCGCTGCCGAGAGACGGCTTCTCCACCAGTCCCGCGACGCGGTGAATCAGGTTCCTTCCTCCGGAAGAGTCGATGATGCCGTACTTGTCCACCTCGGAATCCGGTACGGGCTTGACCCCGATCACCTGCCGCCCCGTTTCCTTGTGCAGGTGAATCATCTGCCGGAGCGCGGGCGGATCGGAGACCATGATGTCGTCCCCGAGCAGGACGGCGAAAGGCTCATCGCCGATAAACTGCTTCGCGCAAAGAATGGCGTGCCCGAGTCCGAGCGGCTCCTTTTGCCGGATAAAATGAATCTTGGCCATGTCGCTGATCGCCTGCACTTCCTTCAGCAGCTTCAGCTTGCCTTTCTCGCTTAACGTCTGCTCAAGTTCAACCGAGCGGTCGAAGTGATCCTCGATAGATTTCTTATTCCGCCCGGTAACGATAATAATGCTTTCGATGCCCGATTGGACCGCTTCTTCCACGATATATTGTATGGCCGGTTTATCGACAATAGGCAGCATCTCCTTGGGCTGCGCTTTGGTAGCGGGCAGAAAACGCGTACCGAGCCCCGCTGCCGGAATGACGGCTTTTTTGATCGTCATGACTTTTCACTCCCCGTATAAGTTGAAGTTGGTAAGCGGAAAACCCAGTACCGGCTCCCCGCGTAATTGATCCACGAGCTGGCGAATGTTGCGGCCAGTTTGCCGGTGACGAGCGGCCAGCCCAGCCCGCTGTATGCCCACTGGAGCAGAACCGCCGATACGGCAAGCGAAATCAGATTGATCAGGAAAAATTTTGCGATCTCCCGGGCACTTCCTCCCTTTCGGCTGCGGAAAGTCCAGCTCCGGTTGAGCACATAGCTGTTCAGCACTCCGAGCAGGTATGCGATAATCTGTGCCGTCAAATAGGGGACGCCCGCTGCCGTCAAGAGCAGGAAGGCCGCGAAATCGACACCGGTGTTCAGCAGGCCGACCAGCCCGAATTTCATAAGCGGGAGGAGACGGTTACTTCGGCTGCCCAGCCGGCCCGCGCTGCTCGGACCGCTTTTCCCCAGGTTACTCAAGCTAATCGGATTCCCCAGATTCCTCCTGTTACTCATAACCGGCCAGTCTCTTAGGCATCGGCCCTTCATCCTTCTGAAGACCGTAACATTCCCGCACGATATACAGCGGTCTGCCTTTCGTCTCATCATAGATGCGGCCGATATATTCGCCCAGAATGCCCAGCATAAGCAGCACAAATCCGTTAAAAATGAGCATGATGCCGACGACCGACGGCCAGCCCTTCAAAGTCGCGTCCGTAAATAAAGCGAGGTATACGACATAGAGAAGGTAGACAAATCCCGTACCTGAAAGCAGAACCCCGAGATATCCGGCCAGCTTCAACGGCTTGTAAGAGAAAGACGTAATGCCGTCCAGGCTGAGCTTAATCATCCTTTTGAGCGGATACTTGGTCTCACCCGCCAGGCGTTCGTCCCGCTCATATTCGATCGCCGTCTGACGGAACCCTACCCAACTGACCAGCCCGCGGACAAAGCGGTTGTTTTCGGGAAGCTTCTTCATCTCGTCGCAAACTTTGCGGTCCATGAGCCGGAAATCTCCCGTATCCACGGGTATATGAATGTCCGTCGACGCCCGGAGCACGCGGTAGAACAGACTGGCTGACCATTTTTTGAATAAGGTTTCCCCGCTCCGCTTCACCCGTTTCGCATAGATGACTTCATAGCCTTCTTTCCATTTCCCGATCATTTGCAAAATAAGCTCCGGCGGGTCCTGCAAATCGGCGTCGATAATGATAACCGCTTCCCCGGAGGCGTAATCCATCCCGGCCGTAATCGCGATCTGGTGGCCGAAATTGCGGGAGAAATCGATAAGCTTCACTGTTTCGTCCCAGGTGCCGTATTCCTTGATGATTTCAGCGCTCCGGTCTCTGCTCCCGTCATTGATAAAAATCAGCTCGTACGTTTCGGAGGTTTCACTCATCACGACTTTCAGGCGCCTATACGTTTCCTGAATGACCGCTTCCTCGTTATACATCGGAATGATTATGGAATACTTCACCTTCTGCGTCATGACGCGTCCCCTCCGTCTTCTATCGTCACTTCATACAGAGCCATGCTTCCCATGCGGCCTCCGCCTATCCCGGCTGCCGCTTCGAATCCGGTTTGAGTCTGACCCGACCCGGTTTGCCATTCGGCGGACGAAATTTTCTTACCATGCTGAGCGAGCCACTGGGTAAGCTCCGCATTGCCTCCGCGGCCTCCTCCGCCTTCGGAGATGAGGAAATATTTTAATTGCCCGCTTTTCACCATGTCTTCCAGTTCGGCGGTCGTATAGACCGGGTCATTGCCCGAGAATCCTCCGAGCGTGATCACTTTTTCCCCTTTGTCGATGATGTAAGGTGCCGCTGTATTGTAATCGGATGTCGCGAATAAATACGTCGTGCCGCCGATGTGAGCTTTCATGTAAGCGAGCAGCGCTTCGTCCACGCTTCTGCCGCCCATGCCGCCCATTGCGCTGGGAGTTCCCCGGTCTCCGGTAGTCCGGACCGTTTCTCTGTCTGTGCCGGTGCCGGTACCGTCCGCCGAGGCGTCAGGGTCATTTCCGCTTCCGCTTCCGTTTCCGGTTCCGGCTTCCAAAGCCCCGCCGGCATCCGAAGTGCCCTGTCCCGCGCCGTCTCCGTTCTGCGGACCGGTGTCCGCTCCGAAACGGCCGCCGTCGCCGGGCATCATGCCGCCGCCCGGTCCCTGGCCCATCGGGCCGCGGTCATTGCCGCCCGACGGACCCGCTTGCGGGATCATGCTGTTGAGTCCGTAAGTAATCGGAGTCGCCGCCCAATACGCCGGACCGATGAGCAGGACGAGAAGTCCCGCGACGGCTGCCGCGTAGGAGAAGCGCGTTGTCTTGAATCTCAGCGCGATAAGCAGGATGGCCGCCGCCCCTCCGGCAATTCCGACGCCATAGGTCCAGCCGCTGCCGATGGTTTCGTTGTAAGGCGCCATAATGAAGACTTGAAAAGCTGCCGTCACCGCCACGGCCGCCGGAAGCAGCCAGGAAAGCCAGCCCGATCTGCCGCGGTATGCGCTCCACAGCTCGGACCAGCCCGCGCCTGCCAGCGCGGCGACCGGAGGCGCCAGCATGATCAGATAATAGTGGTGGAAGAAGCCCGCCACACTGAAGAAAGCCATACCCGGAAGAAGCCAGGCGAGCCAGAACAGGCTCTCTTTGTGCTTCCGGGTGAAGCGGTTCCGGCGCAGGCCGGCGAGCAGGGCAACGGATGCCAGGGCCGCGAACGGGATCATCCAGCTCGCCTGGCCGGACAGCGCCGACTGGAACAGGCGCAGCGGGCCCTTCTCACCCGTGCCGAACATGCCGCCGCTGCCCCCGCCCGTGCCTCCGCCGCCGAATCCCGGCGGCTGGCCTTGGCCGTCTGCGCCCGGTGCGCCAGGCGTTCCGCTGCCGTCGGCTCCGGGCGGCGCAGCCGCACTGCCACCGTTGGCGCCGCTGTCGTCCGGCAGAGCGCCGTTGTCTCCGCCGCCGCTCCCAGCGGCACTCCGGCCGCCGGATGTTTCCGCGCTGCCGGCGCCCGTACCGGCCGCTCCCGGAGCCGTGCCCGCGGCATCGCCGGTCTGGCCGTCCGCCGCGCGGCGCTCGCCGCCGGGCATTCCGCCGCGGTCGCCCCCGCCGGGACCGCCGCCCTGATTGCCCGTCAAGCGCGAAACGCCGTTATAACCGAAAGCCAGCTCCAGGACGGAATTAGTTTCGCTGCTGCCGATGTAAGGCCGCTCGCTTGCCGGAATGGAATCGACGATAACCGCCCAAGAGACGGAGATGAGAAGCATAAGAGCAAGTGCGCCGGACAGTACGCCGGCTTTCTTTTTCCAGGTGCTTTTAAACGCGAATAAATAGAAGAGAACAAAAGCAGGCACAATCATATACGCCTGAAGCATTTTCATGTTAAAACCGAGCCCGATAAGCGCAAACGCGCCGAGCAGATTGGGGACGCTGTTTCGTTTAACGGCTCTGAACAAAAACCAGGTGCCGAGAAGAAGGGTAAAAACAAGCATACTATCGATGTTGTTGGTCCGGCTAACCGCCACCGCAACCGGTGTGCATGCCATAACGAGGGCCGCTATTCTGGCCGCCGCCGTTCCGAAGGAAGGTTTAACGAGCAGGTAGATCAGCAGGATCGATCCGACGCCCGCAAGAGCCTGGGGCAGAATGACGCTCCAGCCGTGAAGGCCGAACAGGTAAGCGCTCGCCGTTTGAATCCAGAACGTTACCGGCGGTTTGTCGACGGTTACGGAACCCGCGGAATCGAGGGAACCGAAGAAAAAATTGTGGAAGTTCTGCAGCATGCTCGCTACGGCGGTCGTGTAATACGTGTTAGCGTACGAATCGAGCCAGATGTTATAGGTGTTCAGAAAGACGCCGAGCAGCAAAATAAAAACCAGCGGAAGATCGACCCGGAATCGTTTGGTGCTTATCATGGTTTTCCACTCCTTAATTGTCTATTGGTACATTGAAATTTACATCCCCGGGCAAAACCGTTACCATCGAGAAAGAAATAAAGGCGCCGCCGTTGTCCGCCCGCTCCGATGATCGGCCAAAAGTCTCTTTTACGACGCTTCCGCCTCGTCACCGGGTATGCTTGTATTGTGCAGGCCGTGCCTGAACCCTTCTTGAAGGCCGGCTGAATGTTTGCTGAAAGCCCGGGCGGGCGTACCATCATTAAGCGGAGGCTCAGGCTTCATTCAGATTCCATTCAGTTTCTTGACGGATAATCCGTGTATAGATATTAGAAAGAAGACCCCGAGAGGTGATCCCGCATGAAAAATGTAAAAGATATCCGCATCCTGCTCGTCGATGACGAGCCGCACATTCTGCAGTTTCTCGAATTCGGCCTTGTGAATGAAGGCTTTGCTATTAAAACGGCTCCGGACGGCATGAGCGCCGTTAACCTGGTCCGGGAATTTCAGCCCCATGTCGTTATCCTTGACGTCATGATGCCCGGCATGGACGGCTTCGAGGTTTGCCGCCTTCTGAAGAAGAACGGCAGCAATATCGCCGTCATCATGCTCACCGCCAAAGACGAGGTCGAAGACCGCGTCAAGGGACTGACCATCGGCGCGGACGACTATCTCGTGAAGCCGTTCAGCTTTGAAGAGCTGCTTGCCCGGATCGAAGCCAGGCTGCGCAACCAGTTTCCCGGCGTTTTCCGGGAAATCGCCATCGGCCCTTTCCGGATCGACGACCCGAGAAAGGAAATTGTTTTCGGAGAGAGCGCCCTCGAACTTTCGCCGACCGAGTATGAGCTGCTCAAATTTCTCGTCGTCAACCATGGCATTGTGCTCAGCAAAACGAAGATTCTGGAAAAGGTATGGGGCTATGACTTCGGCGGGGAAGAAAACATCGTGGAAGTGTATATCCGCTCACTGAGGGACAAGCTGGGAGACAAGGAGCACCGGTTGATCCGTACGCTCCGGGGCGCCGGCTACCGGCTGGACTGGTCATGAAACGCGGCCGCCCTCTAACCCGCGCCGCCCGCCTGCTGGCCCCCCGCTCCCTGCAGTTCCAGCTGCTGTCGCGGTCGCTCTATATTCTGGCCGCGCTGCTGATTCTGGTCGGAGCCCTTCAATCGGTATGGATGAAAAATTTCCTGTACCGCAACCGGGCCGAAACGATGTCCATTCAGCTCAGCGGATTTCCCCGCGACCTGTTCGACCACTCTTCCCCGCTTCCCGACAAGCGCGGTAAAAGCAAAGAGGAGGAAGAGATCCAGCCCGGTGGGGAGCGTCCGCGCGGTCCGGTGCTGTTCCTTCCCGACACATCGCTCGCGCTTATCGCTCCCGACGGAGCCTTTACGGATTTGACGAAGGAAAACGGGATGATCTCTCCGCAGCTTCCAGCAGAGGAGTACACCGCCATCCGTAAGGAGATGGCTCCACGGCGGCCCGCTTCGTATAAAATCGTGAGGGATGCCCAAGGAACCGAGCAGCTCGTCGTTTTCCGGCCGGCGGAACGGTCCGGCAGCTTCGGCGGCCTCATCCAGATGGGGACGGGCACGGCCCAGCTGCAGGCCGTCGTGATTCAGCAGCTCTGGATTTACGGGGCACTCGTCGTGCTTGCCCTCGCGGGCGGCCTCGCGCTGAACATTCCCGTGATGCGCCGTACGCTCCAGCCGCTGAACAAAATGGTCGAGGCCGTCGAACAGACCGACGCCGGCAACCTGAACGAACGATTTCCCGAGACGCAGGGTCAACTCGAGATCGACTCCCTCGCGAAATCGTTCAACGGCATGCTCCAGCGCCTGGAGACTTCTTTCATCGCGGAGCGCGATGCGAAAGAACAGATGCGGCGCTTCATCGCCGACGCCTCCCACGAGCTGCGCACACCGCTGACTTCGATCCACGGTTTTCTCGAGGTGCTGCTCCGCGGGGCGGCGGACAACCCGAAGCAGCTCTATGCCGCTTTGACGAGCATGCACGGCGAATCGACCCGCATCAAAAAGCTGGTCGAGGATCTGCTTACGCTGGCCAAGCTCGACCGGGCTCCCCAGCTTGGGCTGACGGACACGCGGCTGGACCGGCTTCTTCTGGAGATGGAACCCCATCTCCGGATGCTGGCGGGCACCCGGACGGTTCATATCGACCTGACGGCAGGCGTTCGGGGCACCTTCGATCCCGACAAAATGAAACAGGTGGTCCTGAACCTGTTTCATAACGCGGTCCAGCATACCGATCCGGAGACCGGCGTCATCACGGTCATTTTATCCGCCGACAAGGACGGGATCTCGCTGAAGGTGAAAGATAACGGTCCGGGAATTCCCGAAGAGCACGCGGCTCATGTATTTGAGCGCTTTTACCGCAGCGACTCCTCCAGAACCCGCAAGCACGGCGGAGCCGGACTCGGGCTGTCGATCACGAAATCGATCGTCGAAGCCCACGGCGGTGCGATCTCCGTCCGGAGCCGGGAAGGCGCCGGCTCGACGTTCATTCTCGCCTTCCCCGAAACCGGTGAAAACAACGGCGCAAACATGGTAAAATAAACGGGACAAACAGAAAGGCGGAGAAGCGATGGTATACGCGTTTACGATTCAGCCCGGCATTTACCACGCCTTCGAAGACGAGGCGGAGCAGATTGAACAGTGCAGGGAATGGGGCCTGCTGTCCGGTAAGGCAACCAAGACCAAGGCCTTTTTTTATAAGGGAAACGGCTTGAACGTTCCCTGCACCATCGTCGGATACACCGACAAGATGACGGCTGTCATCGAATTTGACAACAAGCAGCAGCACTGCATCCATCCTTCCTACCTGAAGGAAATGCAGGCGGCGAATTACGGGCAGCGGCAGTGGTCCGCAGGCGAAGCCCCTCCCGAAGCCGGTGCTCCGGAAGGAAGCGGGCCGTCCGGGAGCGTAGAGCCCCCAGCCGAAACTGCGGCGGACGTGGCCTTCGGGACTCCGGCAGATGCCGTGCAGGAAGCCCGGCCGGCCGCAGACGAGGCACCGGCGCCAGGGACGGAGTCCGTATCGGGGCAGACCGAACCGGCCGAGCCGGACAAACCCGCTAGTGCAACCGCGGCCGCCGATGCGCCTAAAGCGAAGGCGAAGAAAGAAAAAGCGCCTAAGCTTCAGCTTCCCGAAGGAAAAGTGAAGATGACCGCCACGGTACAGGATTTCACGACGGTTCCCAATCATTTTTCCGATAACGACGATGAGGTTATCATTTACGAGAATGTGGCCATTGCGGAACCGGAAACGGAAATCGGCACCGCCTGGTCCAGCCACAGCGCAACGCTGAAAAAGCTGGAGCTCGAAGTCGGTGATACGATCACGTTCGAGGCCAAAATCGTGGCCAAGAAGCTGACCCGTTATCCCGTGCCGTACAAAATCAACAATCCCGCTAAAATCCAGAAAGAGCAGGATTAGCGGACCACCCGATTGTTATGGGTGAGGTTACCGTTACGGTTTTCGGTTTTCGGTTTTCGGTTTTCGGTTTTCGGTTTTCGGTTTTCGGTTTTCGGTTTTCGGTTTTCGGTCACGGCCTGTTCCGAGTTTCGGTTTGTTCCTCCAGATTCAAATGGCGGGTTGGCCCACATCTCTAACACTTTGTTCGGAGTTCCAACAGCCTTGCAAGATGAACCGGGCAGTTTCCTGTTCCCGGGTTTCCGCCTCTAACGACTCTTGTAACCGAAGGCCGCATAAAGATCCATGTACACAAAAAAGCTCCGTCCGGAAGCACCATTCGTGCTTCCGGGCGGAGCTTCTTTTATAAGATGCCCGTCAACATTTCGTCAACCTTTCTTCACCGTTTACTCACAGGTATTGTGAAAATAATCACAGCTAAATATGTAAGATAAACATATAAGGTTTTAGGTTAAGTAATCTAGGGTCTCGTTTTATATTTAATTCCCGGGGCGGTGAAAGCATGAATCCGTTTAAACGGCAGGAGAAACGGCTGATGATCCTTATGTTCGTCGTAGCCGCCGTTATGCTGCTCTCCTTTCTGCGCAGATTGCTTGCATAACCTTGCCTTACGTTTAGCGAGAACAAGAATATCCCAGGGGGAGTTGGTGCATCGTGTTTCATTATGATCCTGTGCTGTACAGCCGTATACTCACCGAAGTGACACTCGCGTTTCACATTATTTTCGCGACTATCGGTGTCGGTGTTCCGGTGATGATCGCTCTGGCCGAATGGACGGGCATCCGCAAGAACGACCGGTACTACACACTGCTGGCCCGCCGCTGGGCGCGCGGCTTCGTCATCACGGTCGCCATCGGCGTTGTGACCGGAACGGCCATCGGCCTCCAGCTCAGCCTGCTTTGGCCGAGCTTTATGGAAATCGCCGGCCAGGCCATCGCGCTGCCGTTGTTTATGGAGACGTTCGCTTTCTTCGTCGAAGCGATTTTCCTCGGCATTTATTTGTATACCTGGGACCGGTTCAAACCGAAACGGCATCTCATGCTGCTCATCCCGGTTGCAATCGGCTCTTCCGCTTCGGCTTTTTTCATTACGACCGTCAATGCGTTTATGAACACGCCGCAGGGCTTTACGCTTGAAAACGGCAAAATCACGAACGTGGACCCCATCGCGGCCATGTTCAATCCGGCGACGCCCACGAAAGTCTCCCACGTCCTCGCTTCGGCTTACATGACATGCGCGTTCATTCTCGCGGCCATAGCGGCCTTCTCGCTGCTGCGTCGCAAAGGAGACCGGCTTTACGCCAAGAAGGCGCTCAAGCTCACGATAACCGCAGGTCTTGTGTTCGCGCTGGCAACGGCCGCGATCGGCGACCTCTCGGGGAAATTCCTGGCGGCGTATCAGCCCGAAAAACTGGCGGCCGCCGAATGGCATTTCGAGACACAGACCAAAGCTCCTCTTGTATACGGCGGTATATTAACGGAAGACAAGGAAATCAAATACGGGCTGAAAATCCCGTTCGCCCTGAGCATTCTCGCCGGCAGCAATCCCGATTTTGAAGTCAAAGGGCTGGATCAGATTCCCGACGAGCTGGAGCCTCCGCTCTACGTTCATTACTTCTTCGACGGCATGGTTACCATCGGCATGTTCACCATCGTGATCGCGGCTCTCTACCTGTGGCTCAGCCGCAGCAAACGCGCCTCGAAGCCCGCTCCGCGCTGGCTGCTCCGGGTGATCGTCGCCTGCGGACCGCTCTCCATGATCGGCATCTGGCTCGGCTGGTTCTACGCCGAAGTAGGCCGGCAGCCGTGGATTCTCCGCGGCTATATGAAAGTGGCCGAAGCCGCCACAACGTCGGCCCACGTCGACACGATGCTGCTCCTGTTCTGTCTGCTCTATCTCGTCTTGGGGCTTACCGCGATTAAAGTGCTGTCCAAGCTGTTCAAAAACAACGACGTTGCGGATGAATTGATCGCATTCGGCGTTTTCGAGAAAAGGGGGCCGCTGGAATGAATCTGGAGCTGCTCGGCATCACCGTTCTGTGGGTGTTTCTGTTCGGGTACCTGATCGTGGCTTCCATCGATTTCGGAGCCGGTTTTTTCAGCTACTATTCCGTCATTACAGGCAGTAAAAATATTACGCACCGCATCATCGAGCGCTATCTTTCTCCCGTTTGGGAAGTTACCAACGTATTTCTTATTTTCTTCTATATCGGCCTGGTCGGATTTTTCCCCGAAACAGCCCGTTATTATGGCACGGCGCTGCTCGTCCCCGGCTCTTTGGCGCTGATTCTTCTCGCTTTGCGGGGTTCCTACTACGCATTCAGCACGTACGGGTCCAAAGACAACCAGTGGTACATGCTCATCTACGGAGCTACCGGGCTGCTGATTCCCGCCGCGTTATCGACCGTGCTGGCCATTTCGGAAGGCGGCCTGATCGTGGAGACGGACGGCGCCATCACACTGGACTGGAGCGCTCTCCTGGGCAGCGTCTACACCTGGTCGGTCGTGCTGCTCGCTATCGTCAGCGTGCTGTACATCTCCGCCATGTTCCTCGCCTACTATGCGCATAAAGCGAAGGACAAGGCCGCTTTTGAAATCGTACGCGGGTATGCGCTTTTCTGGAGCGCTCCGACCATTCTGGCCAGCGTGCTCGTCTTTTTCGCGATCTCCCGGCACAATCCCGAACATTTCACCAAAATGCTCGATCTCGCCTGGATGTTCGTCATCTCGTTTCTCTGCTTTCTGATAGCCGTCTACGCCGTCTGGAAAAAAAGACATCTGGGACTCGGCTTCACCTTCGTCCTGCTTCAGTTCGCGTTTGCCTTTTTCGGGTACGGGGCCTCCCATCTGCCTTACATTCTGTATCCGTACATTACGATTCATGAAAATTTCACCAATCCCGCCATGGGCACGGCGCTTATTGTCGCTTTTATCGCCGGTCTGCTGATCCTCATACCTTCGCTTGTTCTGCTTATGAGACTGTTCCTGTTCGATGCCAGCTATGTTCAAGGAAACCGGGATAAGAAAGGATGAAGCCACCTTGGAACACTTTATGATCATGTATGCTCCTCCGATTGTCGTTGCGATCTCGCTGCTCTTCCTGTTTTTATGGGCGCCCCGCACCAAAGATGTCACGGACGAGCCGGAAAGTGAGCAAGGGCGGCGGATGCGCTGAACCTCCCTGTCTAACCCGTATCGATCCGCCGTTCCCTTCTTTATAATCAGCCAAAAAATAATCAGCAAAAAAGGTGATTCCCGCAGAGAATCGCCTTTTTTATTTTACCTGCCGCTTACATGGTGATAATTTGCAGAAAACGATCATAAACTAGTATGTAAGAATACATGACCGAAGGAGGTGCCGCCCCATGTATTACGAAGAAGATCGCGAACCGTTCGAAGACGATGCCGTAGACGACGAGAAGGAAGAATAGGCATTTCTTGTGCCGCCCTGCGAATGTATCGCCCCGTTTCTTCTTTCCACGCTCCCCCGTTTGATGGTGCAACATCGCACTTCTGTACCGATACCCGCGTGTCCCCAAATCATTTAGTCTGACGGGAATCATTCTCCCGCGGATGACTCGACAATCCCTTCTTCCCGCATTCTTCCACACGGCAAAAAAGCCCGTTCTCCGCAAACGGAAACGAGCTTATTTTTGTTAATTGTTTAACGAAAAAATCCGCCCCGTAACCGAGGCGGACTTTTTATGGTAAGCGGACTTTGCCTGCTATTCTTTGTCTCCGTTCAGGTAAACCGCTTTGCCGGTTTTCGCGGATTCGTAGATCGCTTCAAGAATCTCCGACACGACAAGCGCCTGTTCCGGTGTAACTACCGGCTCTGTATCGTTCTGGATCGCGTCGATCCACATACGCATTTCAAGATCGGGAGCATTCTCGGACGCGCCTTCGTAGAAAGCGACGCCGCCGCTCGAAAGCTCGATATTCTGCGTGTACAGGCGGCTGTTTTTCTCGCCGTTGATGCGCAGGCCGTCCTTCATGTCGGCTCCACCCTCGGTGCCGCTCAGCGTACATTTCGCTTCGTCGACTTCCAGGGTGTTCAGCGCCCAGCTGGATTCGAGCATAATCGTCGCGCCGTTCTCCATCGTGACCATGCCGAAAGCGGAATCTTCCACCGTGAACTTCGCCGGGTCCCAAGGTCCCCATGCGTTCGCTGCGTTAGCCCGGTGAGAGAGTTTATGGTACGAAGTACCGAGCACAACCTTCGGCTTGTAGTTGTCCATCATCCATAGCGTAAGGTCGAGCGCGTGAGTTCCGATATCGATAAGCGGGCCTCCGCCCTGCTTTTCTTCATCCAGAAATACGCCCCAAGTCGGAACCGCACGGCGGCGGATAGCGTGGGCTTTGGCGAAGTAAACTTCCCCGAGCTCGCCGTCTTCGCAGAGCTTTTTCAAATATTGGGAATCGGAACGGAAACGGTTGTTATAACCGATCGTCAGCTTCTTGCCGGTCCGTTTGGCGGCATCCACCATGCGGCGGGCGTCCACGGACGTTTTAGCCATCGGCTTTTCACACATTACGTGCTTGCCCGCTTCCAGTGAATCGATGGTAATGTCCGCGTGTGAATCGTTCGGTGTGCAGACATGAACTATATCAAGGGAGGAATCTTTTAGCAGTTCACGGTAATCCTGGTAAACGCAAGCATCGCCGGCACCGTATTGTTCTTTGGCTTTTTCCGCCCGCTCGATGACAATATCGCAGAATGCGACAAGCTCAACGTTAGGCAGCTTCGCCAGACTCGGCAGATGTTTGCCGTTTGCAATCCCTCCGCATCCGATAATTCCGATCCGGTACTTTTGTGACATTGCAGTTCCTCCTTCAAATGGGTCAACATGGGTATGTAAAATAGCAATCAGACAGGTTGGCGGCAAAATGTACGCGCGTTCTAAAATTTAGCGGCTTCCCCTGCCTGCTCGATCGTACTACAATAAAGTATAGAAGATACCTCGCCAAAATAAAATCACAGATCTGGCGATACTTATATGCGATTTTGTCATTCGGGGGCAGTGCTGGTGGAAATCTATAATGAACAGATAAATTATGAAAACCCTTTTTTGTCCATGCGTGTCTTTCAGGCCCGCCGTGACGATGAGCGGATGAGTCCGTGGCATTACCACAAGGAAGTCGAAATGCTCGCCATTGTCGAAGGGGAACTCGACGTTTACCTTGAAAATGAAAGAGTAAGCCTGAAAGCCGGGGACGTCGTCCTCATCGGTTCCTCGGAGCTCCACCGGGACCGTTCGTCGGCAGACTCCACTCTCGTCTACTATGTGTTCCAGTTTGACCTGGAGCATTATTTCGACGAAAGCGGGATAGCGTATTTGCGCTATTTTTCGGAGACCCAGTCGGCGCTCAGCAAGCTGAATTACATTTTCCGGGAGAACACCGCTATCCGCGACGAAGTATTTGCCTGCATCCGCAACATTTATACCGAATATGCGGGCAAAAGAGTCGGGTATGAGATTGCCATCTCCATCCTCGTGAAACAGATCGTGCTGTCTTTGCTCCGCAGCGACGAGAAACGCCTGCTCGATTACGGCAACAGTGCCGATCTGATCCGCCTGAAGCCGGTTTTCGAGTACATCGACCGGAATATCGACGGCAAAGTTTACGTGGATGAAGCGAGCAAGGCTGCCAACATTTCCTACTACTATTTTGTGAAATATTTCAAAAAAGTACTCGGCATTTCTTTCCTCGATTACGTGAATTTCAAAAAAATCAAAAAAGCCGAAAAAATTCTTCTGACTCAGGACATAAGCGTGGCCCAGGTCGGCGAACAAATCGGCATGCCGAATATGGCTCATTTCTACAAAACATTCAAAAAGATCAATCACTGCTCGCCCCATGAGTTCCGCAAAAAAATGCTGGAGTGGAACCGATAAGGCGGATTGTTTTTTTGCCGTGAGAGTCTTACGTACTGCTTCACGGGCGGTTGCCTGGCTGCCGCTTCTCGGCTGCGTACGCGGCAGCGGCCCTGCTCACCGGGCCCGGGTGGGTGTGCGCCTGGCTGCCGCTTCTCGGCTGCGTACGCCAGGCGGGCACGCACTCCCGGGCGGCAGCGGCCCTGCTATCCATGCCCGGGCGAGGGCGCGCCTGGCTGCCGCTTCTCGGCCGCGTTCGCCAGGCGGGCACGCACCCATCCCCGCCGCGCCCGTCCCGCCGCAGACAAACCGAATAAAAGGCAGGTCCCTTTGCGGACCTGCCTTTTATTCCTGCTGCGCCGCCACGCGGAAAAGCCCCGGCCACAGCACAGGGCTTTCCGCATAGGGCGCGCCATCGCATCGCGCCACTCGCGCGGCGCGGTCTCAAGACCGGCGGCACGGAGCCTCGCCGGTCAGGTCTACACCTTGCGGCCCTGGTGGGCGACGAGCTTGTACCCTACGCCACGGATGGATTCGATCTGAACCGACTGCTGGTTCATCTCCAGCTTTTTGCGCAGCGAGCTTACGTGAACATCCACCGTCCGCTGGCCTCCGATATAATCGAAGCCCCAGACGATGTTCATCAGGTCATCCCGCGTAATCACGACTCCCGGCCGCTGCACGAGATACAGCAGCACCTCGAACTCTTTCGGGCGCAGCGGGATCGATTCTTCCCCGAGATATACTTCGTACTTCTCCGGGAAGATTTGCAGATCGCCGACCGCGATCACCTTGTCGGTCGACTTCTTGCCGTCGCCGCCGGGCTCGTCCGCCTGCGTGCGGCGCAAAACCGCCGCCACCCGCGCCAGCAGCTCCGCGACGCCGAACGGCTTCGTAATGTAGTCGTCCGCGCCGTGCTTTAGCCCCTGCACGACTTCTTCCTCCGCATTACGGGCCGTCAAAATCACCACGGGCGTCGCATTGCCTTTCTGCCTCAGCTTGGACAGCACCTCGAATCCGTTCAGCCCCGGAAGCATAATGTCCAGAATGATCAGATCGTACGGCTGCTGCATCGCGGCCTGAAGGCCGTCTCCCCCGTGATCGACGACCTTCGTTTCGTAGCCTTCCTGCGTCAAATTATAAGAGAGCAGCCTCGCTAACGTAGGCTCGTCTTCAATTACCAGAATTTTTTGTGACATCGTGTCCCCCACGCTTGAACGTCTTATACTACTATCTTAAGTTTATCATAGCAGTGGAATGTAAATCGAATGTAAATAAAATATTAACGCCGCGTAAACTTGTCCAAAAACCGAAACTCCGCCGCCGTTACGGGTGAATGACCGGAAGCTCGATAATAAATTCCGTTCCGTAGCCGACCTCGCTCTCGACCCGGATCGTTCCGTGATGCATCTCAACCAGATGCTTCACAATCGACAGCCCGAGTCCGGTTCCGCCTGAACTTCGGGAACGCGCTTTGTCCACCCGGTAAAATCTTTCGAAAATCCGCGGAAGGTCCTTTTTCGGAATCCCGATCCCCGTATCTTTGATGGAAATCCGGATCCGCTCATCCTCACCTTCGGAGCCCGATCCCACGAGTTCTGCCGCGACCGATACCCGGCCGCCTTCCGGCGTGTAGTTGATCCCGTTCGCCATCAGATTAATTAGAATCTGCCTCAGCCGGTCCTCATCCGCTTCCAGAAACAGCGCTTCATCCACATTCATGCTGAGCGCGATTTTCTTCTTCTCCGCCTCCGCTTCCATCATATGAAGTGATTTTTGAATGATGCTCTGGAGATGAGTCGGTGACAACTGCAGCGGAATACGCTTGGATTCGATTTTGGACAGCTCCAGAATATCGCCGACCAGACGGTTCAGCCGCTCGCTCTCATCGAAAATAATTTGCAGGAACGACCTTGCCGTTTCCTTGTCGTCCAGCGCTCCCGCCAGCAAGGTCTCGGAAAATCCCTTGACGGCGGCAATCGGCGTTTTCAGCTCATGGGACACGTTCGCCACAAACTCGCTGCGCATCCGCTCCAGCCGCCGCATCGCCGTAATATCATGCAGGACGACGAGCACACCCGACCATTCGCCGTCTGCCTGCGAGATCGGACTCAGATTGATTTCCAGAATCCGTTCCGACGGATAGTAGAAAATAATTTCCTCACGGATATGCTCGTTCGTCTCGATGCATTCCTGAATGAGCCGCGTCAGCTCGAACTGCTGCTTCGCTTCATCGTATTTTTTTCCGTACAATTCATTGGAAGAAAAACCGAGAATATCCTCGGCCGAACGGTTAACGAGCACGATCCGCTGATCGCGGTCAACCATCAGAATCCCGCTTCCCATATTCTCCAGGACACCTTTGAGACGGCCCTCATTCTCGAGAATGCGGTTCATCTGCATATGCAGACTGTCTGCCATCCGGTTGATGGCCTGTCCGAGCTGGCCTACTTCATCCAGGCTTTTCGTTTCCACACGCGCTTTATAATTGCGGTTTGTAATCTGTTTCGCCACATTCGTTATATTCTCGATCGGCCGGGTCAGCCCGCTGGCAATCCGATAGCTGGTCGCACCCGCGATAAGGAACAGGATGCCCAGACCTATAAGCAGGAAAAGCCATAAATGGCGGATCGTGTTCTCCACCTGCTCGAGACTCATGGCCATACGAAGATAGCCGGATTTCTCCCCGCCCGCCGTCTGCACCGGAATCGCCGCATAGAGCATATTGCGCTTCAGCGTGTCGCTGTACCGGATCGCGTATCCGACGCCGTCCCGTTTTGCCTGCTGAATCTCGCTCCGGCCCGCATGGTTGTCCATCTCTTCGGGATTTTCGTCCGAATCTCCCATCACCTTGCCGTCTTCCCTTACATAAGTCACCCGCGCATCCGTAAACTCCTTCAGCCGCTTCGTCTGCGACGTATAATACGGCACAAGAAAAGCCGAATCACCGGCCTTGTTCCAGTCGCCGGTCATTTCGATCACGCGGAGCTCGCGCACCAGATTGGACTCCAATTCCTTGATATGTGAATCCTCCAGCAGCTTCGCCATAAAAACACCGGCGATCAGCATGGATATACCGATCATCAGCATGAGGATCAGCGTCAAACGGGCTCTGAATTTGAGCATAAGTTTACCTTCACTCCAAACATGAGGTCATCTTGACGGGTTTCTTCAGAAGATCAATCCTTAGTGTACGCTTCCCCGGCACGTAAAAAAAGTAAAGATTATGTAAAGGTGTATGCGGGAAACTCGTTAAAAAAGCATGTAAAAAAACCGGAGGCTTTCCGCCTCCGGCCCGGCGGGCATAAGGCTTCCACCCGCGATATAAGTCCGTTTATGATTTTCTAAAAACCGTTTGAACAAATCGCTCTATCCCGGATACAACCGGCACACAAGCCCTGTTTTCACGAGTGACATGCCTTTATTGACCCTCTATCATGAACGACCTGTCTTAGTGCCCGAGTCTGCCCGAGTCCATCCGTATACCGGGGAACGGCCCGCCCTTCTACGGAATGGCCAGCCTAATCGCCTGTCCAGGCGAACAACCGCCCTATCGCCCGGCCCTAAGTAAACTTAGGCGAAAACGGGCTCCTTGAACTGTTCCAGCTTCTGCAGCGAATTTTTCTCTACGTCCGCATGGAGACTATTTCCGTGAGAATCCATCGTTACGATGGCCGCGAAGCCTTCGGTCTGCAGGTGCCACATGGCTTCCGGAATCCCGAATTCAATAAAGTCCACGCCTTCGACTTTCTTGAAGCATCTCGCATAGTACTGCGCGGCCCCGCCGATCGCATTCAAATAAACACCGCCGTGCTCCTGCAGGGCAGCCAGCGTTTTGGGACCCATACCGCCTTTGCCGATGACGGCGCGGATGCCGAATTTTTTAATAATATCGCCTTGGTAAGGCTCCTCGCGGATACTCGTGGTAGGGCCTGCCGCTCTCACTTTCCAGTTGCCCTCTTGATCTTTACTCATAACCGGACCACAGTGGTAAATGGCCGCACCGTTCAGGTCGACCGGCGAGTCATGATCCATCAAATATTTATGAAGCGCGTCGCGTCCGGTATGCATCGTTCCGTTGATGATAACCACGTCGCCCACTTTCAGCTGGCGGATCTGTTCTTCGCTGATCGGTGTTTGCAGAACGATCTCACGACGCTCGTCAGATTCGTCTGCATCGGGTGCCGCAGCTACGGCTCCAGGCTGCGAAGCTTCTGCCGCATCCACCGCCTGAGCCGCCTCGTTCATCGGCTCGTCGGAACCACGCTCATATACCCAATCCTCGATTTCACCGGTTTGGGCGTTCAGGACAACCCCTTGGCGGCGGTAGGCCCAGCAGTTATACGCGACCGAAACGAAAAAGCTTGCGGGAAGACGGTTCATCACGCCGACCTTGCAGCCGAGAAGCGTAACCTGGCCCCCGAAGCCCATCGTGCCGATCCCCAGCTTATTGGCGTTCTCCAGCACGTAGTCTTCCAGCTTGCGGAGATCTTCGATCGGATTCACATCGTCCAGGGAACGGAACAGCTGATGCTTGGCCAGCTCGTAGCCGGTCGTGCGGTCGCCGCCGATGCCGACTCCGATTACACCCGCGCTGCACCCCTGGCCCTGCGCTTGATAGACCGAATGCATCACGCATTTGCGGATTCCGTCCAGATCGCGTCCCGCTTTACCCAAGCCGGGAATTTCCGCCGGGAGGCTGTACTGGATGTTTTTGTTCTCGCAGCCGCCGCCCTTCAGAATGAGCTTTACTTCGATATCGTCGCGTTCCCACTGTTCAAAATGAATAACCGGGGTTCCGGGGCCCAGATTGTCGCCCGTATTGGCGCCTGTCAGAGAATCGACCGAATTGGTACGCAATTTGCTGTCTTTCGTCGCTTGGGCGACGGCTTCACGAATTTGCCGCTTCATCGTGATTTGGTCAGCTCCGACCGGACAGTGTATAATAAACGTAGGCATTCCCGTATCCTGGCAAATCGGAGATACGTTCGCTTCCGCCATTTCGATGTTTTGGGCAATGGTGCTTAACGAAAGCGCCGCACGAGTGCCCGCATCCTCCCGGGATTGGGCATTGCGGATCGCCCGGCGGACGTCTGCCGGAAGGTTTGTGGACGTTTCCACAATCAAATCGTAAACACTTTGTAGAAAATGCTGCATGGTGTTATTCTCCTCTCCTCTTGTCACTGCAAAACAACCGTAAGACCGTGATTTCTGTGGTAGTCATCGTTATTCTTACTATGCTTTAATTATAACACACCGTTGACGCCGCTTGTTACCACGGAAATATGATACAAGGAGCATGGCATTCATGTACAAAAGACTTCTGAGCGCGCTGCTGCTCGCCGTCTTCGGGCTTAGCGCGCTGCTCATACCGACCGGTGCGGACCGGTACAAATTATGGTACAGAGATCAGGTGGCCGTCCTGATGTACCACCACATCCACGATCAGGACACCAGCACCAGCACCATTACAAGCAAGCTGTTCCGCGATCAGATGAACTTTTTGCTTGCCAAAGGCTATCATTTTATTTCGCTGCAGGAATTCAAACAATATCTGGCGGGCGCGAGCGTCCCGGACAATGCCGTTCTCGTCACTTTCGACGATGGTTACGAGAGCGTGTATTCGCACGCCTATCCCGTACTGAAGGAGCTTAAAATTCCCGCCGTCAACTTCATCATTACCGAGACGCTGGCCGATCCCAAAGCGACCATGATTCCTTCGATGTCCAAGGAAGAACTGATCCGGATGTCGCACGAGACGAATTTTATCGAAAATCAGTGCCACACCAACGCTTCCCACCGCAAGCTGGATAGCGGAGAAGCCGCCCTCGTCGGACGCGAAACGGTGAACGGCGATCCGGAAACGGACGAGCAGTACCGCAGCCGGATTTATAACGATGCCGCCGCCTGTGCGTCTAACCTGTCTCCGCTGCAAGAGCTTCCCGTCGATACGGTTGCCTACCCATACGGCATTATTGCCGACGAAGGCGCGGAGATGTACGGCAAAGCCGGTTTCCGCTACGGCTTTACGATCATCCCGCAGATGGCTACACGTGACGCCGACCGGATGCACATTCCGCGGATCAATGCGGGAAGCCCGTGGATTACGCCGGAACGGCTGCATACCACGCTCAAACGGCGGGCGGTCGCCCGGCCGCAGATGTCCGATACCGTGCGTCTGTCCGATGCCGTCGACCGTCTCGGAGGTACCGTTACCGACGACGGGCAGTCGGTGACGATCCGCTCGGACGACCGCCTCTTATCGGGTACGGTGGGCAGCCGCCGGTTCAAATCCGCCGACTCGGCCGTCGATCTGTCCGAACCCGTGCGCCGCGAGCACGGCGAGCTGATCATCGGCCTGTCCGATCTCCAGCGGCTGCTCGGGCGCGAAGTGACTTACAACCGGTCCACCGGCCAAATTTACTGGCGGCAGGTACCCCGGATCCTGGCGGCCCAGGACAGTAAGAGCCAACAGGGAGGAACGCCGTAAGATGGAACATCACTTTTTCGCCTACTTATACCGGATGCGCTACATAGAAAGATGGAGCCTGATGCGGAGCACCGTGCGGGAGAACGTGGCCGAACATTCCTTCCACGTCTCGCTTCTCACCCACGTGCTCTGCACCATCGGCAACGAAGTGTTCGGCCGAAGCTGGCCGACCGACCGCGTCGTATCCATGGCTTTGTTCCATGATGCGACGGAAGTCATCACTGGCGATATCCCTACGCCGGTGAAGCATCACAACCCGCACATTCTGCGGAATTTCCGCGAGCTGGAGCAGCTGGCGGCCGACAAGCTCGTCCAGATGATCCCGGACGAGCTCCGGCATGCTTACGAGCCGCTTATACTCGGCCCGGCCGATCCCGAGCTTGCGCGGATTGTCAAAGCCGCGGATCTGCTTGACGCCTACCTCAAATGCACCGCCGAGCTTTCGGCGGGCAATCGGGAGTTCGGCACCGCCAAGAAGCAGATCGAGCAGTCCATCACGGAGCTGAACATGCCGGAAGTGGAATACTTCCTGACGCGTCTCGCTCCGAGCCTGGAGAAAACCCTAGACGAGCTGTCCGATTAAGATCCGGAAAGCTCGTTTTTGTTTGCCCGGCGCCGGGGGATACGGCGGCCTGCTGGCGGAGCCATGGCTTACCGCCGCTTAACTGACCTCCGCCTCACAATATCTGCGGAAACTTCTTAAGCACCAGAAGCAGCACAAAAGCCAGCCCAGCGGCCGCGCTGTACCAGAAAGCCCCTCGCATCGCTTCGGTCCGCCCGCTGATGACGCGGCGGAGGGCTACTCCGAGCATGCCGCCGGCGGCTCCGACCACAGTGAACAGCGTGATGACCGCCGTTATCCAAGCGGCCGAGTAGGTTCCTAGGCTGAGCAGGTAACCGCCCGTTGCAAGCTGGGCCAGTAAAACCCACTGGCCGATCCGGTTCAGATGCCGGATCAGCTTGAGCTGCCCCAGCCGGGCATCCTCGGGCTGCTTAAGGCTGCTCTGCAGCAGAAGCGGAAGCAGCAAATAGAAGCCCAGCGTGATAGCACCCGTTACGTGCAAAAACAACAGGGTTTGCATGAAAAGCATAATAAGTCCCATCCTTCCGGAATTCAGCCGGTTAAAAATCCGGGCAGAAGAAAAGAGCCGGAGCGGCTCTTTTCTCATCTGTCGGGCTCTATATGCGGTAACCGGGCGTCCGTTAAGCGCCCGTTACGACTTTAATGACATTGCGAACGGAGTCCGCCGATTTATCCAGCGCCGCCTTCTCTTCGCTTGTAAGCTCCAGCTCGAACACTTTCTCGATGCCGCCCGCGCCCAGCAGGGTCGGTACGCCCATGAACAAGTTGTCGTAGCCGTATTCGCCTTGGAGGAGAGCGATAGCCGGAATGATGCGTTTTTTGTCCTTCAAAATAGCTTCGGCCATCTGAACCAGGGAAGCGGCCGGAGCGTAGTATGCGCTGCCGTTGCCGAGAAGGTTCACGATTTCGCCGCCGCCTGTGCGTGTACGCTGAACGATCGCCTCGATGCGCTCGGAAGGGATCAGCTTCTCGATCGGAATACCGCCTACGTTGGAGTAACGGACGAGCGGAACCATATCGTCGCCGTGGCCGCCAAGCACGAAGCCGCGAACGTCTTCTACGGATACGTTCAGTTCTTGCGCGATAAACGTGCAGTAGCGGGCCGTATCCAGCACGCCGGATTGGCCGATGACGCGGTTTTTCTCAAAGCCGAGTGCTTCGTAAGCCACGTATGTCATGGCGTCAACCGGGTTGCTCAAGATGATAACGATGGAATCCGGGCAGTGTGTTTTTACGTTTTCGCACACGGATCTTACGATTCCCGCATTGGTATTCACGAGGTCGTCACGGCTCATTCCCGGTTTGCGGGCGATGCCTGCCGTAATGATGACAATATCGGAGCCCGCGGCGTCTTCGTAAGAAGAAGTGCCTACGATGTTGCTGTCAAACCCTTGGACCGGGCTCGCCTCCATCATGTCCAGCGCTTTACCTTTTGTCGGATTCTCCAGCTGCGGAATATCAACGAGGACAACGTCGCCCAATTCTTTTTGAGCCAGCATCAACGCCGTTGTCGCTCCTGTGAAACCTGCACCTACAACCGTAATTTTATTGCGACGGATAGCCATTTTTAGTTACCTCCTGGTTATTGTTGCACGCTTCGGACAAGCGGGCATGTTTTTAGGAAAATGTAAAAACAGCCTTACCTGCTGCTCCGCGATAAGCGGAAAGGGAATAAGAAGGAATAGCCGGGCAAGCCCGGCCGGTCCTTCTTATTCGTAAAACGATTAGCCCATGTGCTTGATGATTTCGTCGCCGAACTCGGAGCACTTGATTTTAGTCGCGCCGTCCATCAGACGTGCGAAGTCGTAAGTAACGGTTTTAGCGTCGATTGCGGACTCGATGCCTTTATAGATCAGATCAGCCGCTTCCTGCCAGCCCAGGTGCTCAAGCATCATAACGCCGGACAGAATTACGGAACCCGGGTTAACGACGTCAAGACCGGCATACTTCGGAGCCGTACCGTGAGTAGCTTCGAAAATAGCGTGACCTGTCATGTAGTTAATGTTCGCTCCCGGTGCGATACCGATACCGCCTACTTGTGCCGCCAGAGCGTCGGACAGGTAGTCGCCGTTCAGGTTCAGGGTTGCGATAACTTCAAAGTCGGTCGGACGAGTCAGGACTTGCTGCAAGGCGATGTCGGCAATCGCGTCTTTCACGACGATTTTGCCGGCTTCTTCGGCTTCTTTTTGAGCCTGGTTAGCAGCGTCGGTGCCTTTCTCTTCTTTGATTCTGTCGTATTCCGTCCATGTGAATACTTTATCGCCGAACTCTTTCTCGGCAAGGGCATAACCCCAGTTTTTGAAAGCACCTTCGGTGAATTTCATGATGTTGCCTTTGTGAACGAGGGTAACGCTCTTACGGCCGTGTTTAATTGCATATTCGATAGCCGCGCGGATCAGACGCTCGGAACCTTCTTTGGAAACCGGCTTGATGCCGATACCGGAAGTTTCCGGGAAACGGATTTTGTTCGCGCCCATTTCGTTTTGAAGGAACTCGATTACTTTCTTCACTTCAGGGGAACCTTCTTGATACTCGATACCTGCATAGATATCTTCCGTGTTCTCGCGGAAAATAACCATGTCAACGAGCTCAGGGTGTTTTACCGGGGAAGGCACACCGTTGAAGTAGCGTACAGGACGCAGGCAAGTGTACAGATCCAGTTCTTGACGAAGAGCTACGTTCAGGGAGCGGATACCGCCGCCTACCGGTGTAGTCAGAGGTCCTTTGATGGCTACGATATACTCGCGAATAGCTTCGAGCGTATCGTTCGGCAGCCAGCTGTTGTAGGTGTTGAATGCTTTTTCGCCGGCGAATACTTCGTACCAAGCGATTTTCTTCTCGCCTTTGTAGGCTTTCTCTACAGCCGCGTCAAGAACGCGCTGGGAAGCCGCCCAGATGTCGGGACCGGTTCCGTCACCTTCGATGAACGGGATGATCGGGTTGTTCGGTACGTTCAGCTTACCGTTTTCAATCGTAATCGCTTGTCCTTCGGTAGGCAGTGCATAATTTTCAAATTTCGGCATGTTAAAATCCTCCTAATCGATTATAAGATCATAGTCGCGCACCCGGTTTAAAACGCGGGCGCACGCAAAGAGAAAGCCGGATTGTTCGGGCGGGGGACGGCTCAGCCGTTGCTCCCGTTGCCGCCCGTCTTCATTGCCGGCCTGCTTAATTAACGTTCTTCGATCGGAATGTACTTCTGATTCGTAGGACCTGTGTACTCGGCACGAGGACGGATCAGACGGTTGTTGTCGTATTGCTCCAAGATATGAGCGGTCCAGCCGGATGTACGGCTGATGGCGAAAATCGGCGTGAACAGGTCACGAGGGATTTTCAGGGACGTGTAAACGGAAGCCGAATAGAAATCAACGTTCGGCTTCAAACCTTTGAGGCTCGTTACCAGCTCGTCGATCTGAATGGACATTTGGTACCACTTGCCAAGGCCCGTCGATTCCGTCAGCTGCTGGGACATCTTCTGCAGATGCTTCGCGCGCGGATCGCCGTTCTTGTATACACGGTGTCCGAAGCCCATGATCTTCTCTTTGTTCTCAAGCATCTTGTTGATGTAAGGAACAACGTTATCCACTTCGCCGATATCCTCGAGCATCGCCATAACGGCTTCGTTCGCGCCGCCGTGCAGAGGCCCTTTGAGGGTACCGATAGCGGAAGTGATGCCGGAGTAAATGTCCGTCAGCGTCGCCACGGTTACGCGTGCCGCGAAGGTGGAAGCGTTGAGCTCATGATCGGCATGAAGCACGAGCGCTTTATCCAAAGCGGTGATAGCGGTTTCATCCGGCTCTTCTCCGGTAAGCATATAGAGGAAGTTCGCAGCCAGGGACGGGTATCCTTTGGAAGCGAGAGGCTCTTTGCCCTCACGGATGCGGGCGAAAGCCGCGATAATCGTCGGAATTTGAGCTTGAAGCTTGATCGCCTTGCGAACGTTGGATTCGCGGCTCATGTCGTTAGCTTCTTTATCATACAAAGCAAGAGCGGATACAGCCGTACGGAGCGCTGCCATCGCGTTTGTATCGGAAGGATACAATTTAATTTGTTCAAGAACCTGATCCGGAATGGAAGAACTCGCATTTAAATCGCTGCGGAGCTGGTCCAACTCGGCCTGGTTGGGCAATTTGCCGAACCAGAGCAGGTAAATGACTTCTTCAAAGGAGGCATTCTCAGCCAAATCATCGATATCTAATCCGCGATAAGTTAACACACCGTCCACGATGGAACTGATCGACGATGTTGTCGCAACAATACCTTCCAAGCCTTTGGTAGCTGTCATGGAAACCTCTCCTTATTTCACTGGATTGACAAAAACTGCGGTAGCTTTCTTACTAATAATAAAGGATTTTGACCATTATGTGAAACAAAAGCCCATAAAACTTCATTATCAGTACAATAAATAAACTTTCTTGCACGTTTCGCGTACATTCGCCCGGTTTGTGGTCTATACTCGGTATTGGTACAATAGGAACCAGAGCAGTAAGCAAAATCGGCCATTCATTCATCATACCATATTTTTCACAAACTTTCCCGTTTATAGGAGCCCGAACGCATATGAACAGCAGCCGCTACGCTATTATCGACATCGGATCGAACTCGGTCCGTCTGGTCATTTACGAGGTAACGCCCCAGGGCGCCTACCGGATTTTGCATGAAACGAAAGAAACGGCACGCCTGGCCGAGCGCATAGGCGATGACGGGGCGATGACGCACGAAGGCATCTTGTCCGTCGTGCCGCTGCTGCGCCGTTTCAAACGGATCTGCGCCGCCTACTCCGTCGATTCGGTGAAAGCCGCCGCGACGGCCGCCATCCGCAACGCCGCCAACGCCGATGACATCGCGCGGGAGCTTGCGGAGCGTTCCGGCATCGTCATCGACATCCTCTCCGGCGAAGAAGAAGCGCGCCTCGGATTTCAAGGCGTAGTCAGCACGCTCGACGTCCGGGACGGCTTCATCGTGGACATCGGAGGCGGGAGCACCGAGATCACCCTTTTCCTCGACCGGAAGCGGGTAAACAGCGTCTCTTTCCCGTTCGGAGCCGTGACGGCCGCCCGCGAGTACACCCCGGGCGGATTGGTCCGTCCGGAACGGATCGAGGCGCTTAAGGCGCTCGTCCGTGATACGGTCGATCTCCACCCCTGGATCCGGGAACACGCGGGCCTTCCCCTGGTCAGCCTGGGCGGAGCCGGACGGGCGCTGGCGAAGCTCAATCAGAAGCGCGTCGATTACCCGCTCCCTGTGATGCATAACTACGAGCTGGAGGAAGGCGATCTCCAGAGCTACATGGACCTGCTTCCGTCCCTTCCCGTGGAGAAGCGCAAAAAACTCGACGGCCTGTCCAAAGGCCGCGCCGATATTATTGTTGCCGGAGTCGTCCTCCTTCACTCCGTATTCCGGCAGACATCCGCTTCGCGTATTATCGTGAGCAGCGCGGGACTGCGCGACGGCCTGTTCTTCGAAACGGCCCTGCCCGGAAGACTGCCCGTCACCGATGTGCTCGAATTCAGCGTGGAGAACATGCTGAAGCTGCACACGCCTTTGCCGCACGATCATCTCCGCCGGGCGGCCGCGCACGCCGAGGCTCTCTATGACGCGCTGGCGGAGAACGAGCCCGGGCTGCAGCCCCGCCACCGCTCGCTTCTTCACGCCGCAGCGCTGCTGCAGCGGATCGGCTACACGGTTAGCAGCTACCAGCACTGGCGCCATACGTTCCACCTCATCTCGGAATCCCGCATCGACGGGCTTACCCACCGGGAGCTCGTGCTGTGCGCCCTGATCGCCACGTTCAAAAATAAAAACAGGACCCGTCAGCAGGCGCTTCCTTACGCAAGCGTGCTGGACAGGTCCGATGAAGACATTGCGGCCAAGCTCGGCTCTCTTCTCCGTCTGGCCACCTCCCTCGATTACGGGGAGAACGGAAACATCGCCGAATTGGACGTGCGTTCCGTTCCGGGCGAGCTGCATCTGCATCTGCTCTGCAAAGAGCAGGACCCGTCCGAAATCGGAACGATCGAAGAAACCGCCGAGGAAACCGGCAAATACTGGTCATTTACCGCGTATATTCACGCTTCCGTACTTTCCACCGGCTGATCGTCATGGCATCGAACTGGCTTCTCACCTTCGGCCCGTTTTCGGCCGCCCGGATATAGTTTCCTCCGGGCTGCAGGAAGCGGGCTTTTACATTGTCTCGCAGACACAATTCAAGCAGATTGATCACACTTTGCTGCAGACTCCTCATTTCTGACGGGGCACATCAGTTCAATCCGCCGCGTCAGGTTGCGGGTCATCCAGTCGGCGCTCGACAAATAGACGTCGGGATTGCCTCCGTTTTCGAACCAGTACAGTCTCGAATGCTCCAGAAAACGGTCAACGATACTCCTCACGGTGATATTTTCGCTCAGATCGGCCACGCCGGGACGCAGGACGCAGACTCCTCTCACGATGAGATCGATCTTCACGCCAGCCTGCGAAGCTTCATACAGCGCATCCACCACTTCCTGGTTCGAGAGCGAGTTCATCTTGGCCACGATACGGGCCGGCTTGCCCGCAAGCGCGTGGCGTCCTTCCCGCTCGATAAGCTCGATAAGACGGGTCTTCATGTCTGCGGGAGCGACGATAAACGCCTGCCAGTCATGAGGCGACGAATAGCCGGTCATTTCGTTGAACAAGGCCGAGGCGTCCTCCCCGATCACCTGATGGCTTGTGAACAAGCCCACATCCGTATACAGCTTGGCCGTGTTGTCATTGTAATTGCCGGTGCCGACATGAACATATCTGCGGAGACTATCCTGCTCCTGCCGGACGACCAGCGTGATTTTCGCGTGAGTTTTGAGGCCGACCAGACCGTACACGACGTGGCACCCCGCCTTTTCCAGCTTTCTGGCCCAGGCGATATTCCGCTCTTCGTCGAACCGGGCTTTAAGCTCGACGACGACCGTCACCTGCTTGCCCGATTCGGCCGCTCTGGCCAGCGCTCCGATCAGCGGAGAATTGCCGCTGACGCGGTACAAGGTCATTTTGATGGCAAGCACATAAGGATCGTCGGACGCCTGCAAAATAAAATCAGCCACCGTATCGAAGCATTCGTACGGATGATAAAGCAGCACATCCCTCTCCCGGATGACTTCGAAAAAGTCGTCCGTATGCTCAAACTCTTCCGCGTAAACCTGCTCCAATGCGGGATAGTACAAATGAGCGCGCCCGCCGACCATCTGAGGCAGCTTGATCAGATAGGTCAAATCGATCGGGCCGTCGATCTCGAAACAGCCTTCTCCGATTTCAAATTCATCCCGCAGCAGCTCCAGGGCGTAAGGGTGGATCCCTTTCTCCACCTCCAGCCGGACAGGAGCTCCCCATCTGCGCTGCTTGAGCTCTTTCTCGATCTCTTCCAGAAGATCCTCCGCGCCTTCCTCGTTCAGAGTCAGGTCCGCATTGCGTGTAAGCCGGAAGCCGTTGACGGCGATCGGTTTATATCCGCTGAAGAGAGACTCGATATGATGCTTGATCAGCTCCTCCATCCGGATAAATTCCAGCTTCTTGCTGTTGGTACGCACAGGTACCCGGACAAGCCTGCCCAGATTATGCGGAACTCTCACAATCGCGAAATAAGTACGGAGGTCGGTCGGCACGCAGCTTTCGAGAACGACGGCCAAATAGTTGGACTGCGTATGCACCAGCGGAAAAGGCCGGCTCTGATCCACAGCCATCGGCGTCAGCACGGGAAACACGATTTCATGAAAATAGGTGTCCATTTCCTTCTGCTGCGTGCTGTTCAGCTCGTCGTAGGAAGGAAAAAAAATTCCCTCGCGGGCCAGCTGGCGGGTCAAATCGCGAAAAGCTTTATACTGGTCGGCTACCATGCGGTTCGCTCTCTTAAGCAGGCGTTTGAGCAGACCGGACGGCGTATAGCCGGTAAAATCTTTTTTATGATAGCCGGCCTTCATCTGATCGAGAATTCCCGCTACCCTCACACTCATAAATTCATCCAGATTGCTGGACACGATGGACAAAAATTTGGCTCTTTCCAGCAGCGGAGCCGTCGGGTCCTGCGCTTCTTCCAGTACGCGGCGGTTAAACTCGATCCAGCTCAAATCACGGTTTACATACTTATAGCAATCGTTGCTTTTAGCGCCTTCCGGCTTGTGATTGTTTTCCACGGAACCCCAGCTCCCATTTTTTCTGCAATTCTATATCTCTATTGTACAAGGGTTATTCAGGGGGCATGTTTGCGCTGTATTTTTGCTTTGTTAATTTTGTGTAAAAGTTTCGCGGAATGTTTTCCCCGTATTAAATCTTCCCGTTTCGGCGGTCAGGCAAGGATTTGAGCCGGCAGCGGCGAAAAGAACGAGCTAGAGCCTTTACGGTCTTTTCCCGGCCAATAAGACGACAAGAAAGGAGCCGCCCTTATGGAGCAAGCGCACGGTACATCCGCAGCCGCCAGATTCAGCAGAGCCTGATTGCGGGTATTGTTTCTCAGAACTTAAGACAGGCACGGCCTATAAACGGTGGAGTTCGGAGAAACACTAGACATGCTCCCCGTGATCCGGGATTCAACCCGTGCTGTGATAACTCATTTCGAGTGAGAAAGAGGAAGCCTATGAGAGTGTTCAATCCGTACCTGCTGCACAAAATTTTCCGGGGGGCCCTCGTCCTGCTGTTCCTTGTAGCGGGCTGGCTGCTGCTGCGGTACGTATCCCCGCTGATTTATCCCTTCATTATCGGATGGCTGCTGGCCTATGTATTGAATCCGATCGTCAACATGCTGCAGCGGAAAGCCAGAATGCCGCGCTGGCTGTCTGCCACGGTGGTAATCCTTCTGCTGATCGCCATCACGGTTACGGCCATGACCCTGCTGGTGACCAAAGTAATTGTGGAACTGGGTACGCTGGCCGAAAATTTACAAAGTATGATCAACGGCTGGAAAGACCAGGCGACCGGATTTTTGAATTCGGCCTGGTTTCAGGGGATTGTGGGGCAGCTTAACGATTTCATGCGCTCCAATAATCTCGATCTCAGCAGCAACCTCAGCTCCGTTACGGGAACGGTTGCCGATTTCAGCTCCAACGCCTTGAAATATATCGTCAACTCGCTGATTCATATCATCCAGTCCCTGCCGAACATCGCGACCGTATCCATCATTGTTCTGATGGCGACCTTCTTTATCAGCAAAGACTGGTACCGTCTCGTCATGCGCTACACCGTGCTGGTACCGGAAACCGTCCGCAAAGCGACCCGGCTCATCTCCAGCGATTTGCAGAAGGCGCTGTTCGGCTTTATGCGCGCCCAGCTTATTCTCATTTCCCTGACGACGGTCGCCGTCATTATCGGGCTGCTCATCCTGCAAGTGGACTTCGCCATTACCATCGGCCTTCTGATCGGCTTATGCGATCTCATGCCTTATCTCGGCACCGGCGCCGTTCTCGTTCCGTGGATCATTTACTGCTTTTTCAAAGGCAACCTTTTCCTCGGAATCGGCTTGTCCGTCCTCTACGGCCTGATCGTCGTAGTGCGGCAGATTATGGAGCCCAAAGTGCTTGCCTCAAGTGTGGGACTGGATCCGCTCGCCGCCTTGATCGCCCTGTTCGTAGGGCTCAAACTGTTCGGCGTTGTAGGACTTATCCTCGGCCCCGTGCTCATGGTAGTCCTGACGGCGGTATATAAAGCAAACGTCTTCCACGACATTGCCCGTTACATAAAAAATGGCCCGGCCGCGAACACGGAGGTTCGCTGACCGGGCTTTTCTCCGACCTGCTTCACCGGAAACGAGGGAACCGCACAAGCTGCCGTTTCGCCGTTTCCGTTTTTTATTTTACCTGCGATTAATGAACATAAACCGCCCGTTCCTCATCAGCTTCTGCAGCAGAACCAGAATTCCCATCTTAAACAGGGAACGTGTAAAAGGGACTACCAGCAGCAAACCCGCCAGATCGGTAAGGAATCCCGGCACGATCAGCAGCAGGCCTCCGACAAAGACGCAGACGCTGTCCAGCACGGAATTCGTCGGGTTGTGACCCATAGCCAGCTGATTGCGGGCATAGGGCAGAAAGCGGGACGCTTCCTTCCTCACGAGAAGAGCTCCCGCGGCACCCGTCAGCAGAATCAGCCCGAACGTCATCCAGCCCCCTATCAAATGAGCCATCCCGATAATACAAGCGATCTCAAGGACCGGTACGATAATAAAGACAGCAAGCGCAATACGCAACACCGGCTATCCCTCCCTTTGCAGCCATTCGTATAATTCAGGCGCTTCCTTATCTATACGTACAGGCCTCCAGGAAGGATTCACCCAGGCGTGTCTCGTCATGCCCGTAACAAGAAGTTCTTCTCCCCGCCGCACTTCGTATTCAAACTCCAGCTTCACCGTCGTGTAGCTTGTGACGCGGGCAAGAATCGTAATTTCGTCATCATAACGGGCCGGGCGCACATACTTCAGTTCTGCACCGACGACCGGCAGCAGCAGCCCCAGTTCCTCCACCCGCTTGTACGGAAAACCTCTGTCCCGGATATATTCCGTGCGTGCGATTTCCAGCCAGGTCAAATAATTGGCATGGTATACGACTCCCATCTGGTCGGTTTCCTGATACCTGACCCGGATGCCGTACGGAAACCACTCGCGCTCCTTCGTAACTTCGTTCGGCAAGGTCCTTCCTCCTGTCTTTTGGTTGTCCTGTTGGGGAGACTCTTTATCCTAAGGTTTGAAAAAAAGAGTGAACCCGCTGTCAGGCGGACTCACTCCTTACTTATCCGAGTCGGTTACAGGACGCGTGCACGTCCCGAGTATACGATCCCCACTTCAGGGAACAGTGTGATTTCCATGTCGTCCTTGATCAGGTCAAGGGCACGTTCAACACCGACGATAACCGGGATGCCCAGGCTGAGAGCTACCACCGCGGCGTGGGAAGTAATCCCGCCCACGTCCGTGATCAGGCCCGCCGCACGCTCGATAGCCGGCATATAGTCCTTGTCGGTCGTGTTGGTGACCAGGATGGCGCCGTCCTTCATTTTGCTGACGGCTTCCTCGGCTGTTTCCGCCGTTACGACGATGCCTTTCGCGTGCTGGGTACCGATACCGGTTCCTTTGGCGATCATTTCGCCGACCTGGTGAACCTTCATCAGGTTCGTTGTACCGGAGCTGCCGATCGGCACGCCGGCCGTGATCACGACGATATCGCCGAGATCCACATAGCCTTCGCGGATGCTTCCATCGACCGCTTGTTCAAACAGCTCGTCCGTCGTCTGTGCATCTCCGTGAAGAAGTACGGGCTGTACGCCCCATACGAGGTTCAGACGGCGCATCACCTGCGGGTTGCGTGTTACGGCAACGATCGGCGCTTTCGGACGGTACTTGGATACCATTCTGGCGGTATATCCGCTTTCCGTAGCGGTTACGATCGCTTTGGCATCAAGCTCCAGAGCGGCATTGGCGACGGATTGGGAAATGGATTCCGTTACCGTCGTTTGCAGCGCGTGCGCTTGACGCAGGAAAATTTCGCGGTATTCCAGAGCCGCTTCCGCACGCTGTGCGATGCGGGACATGGTTTCTACCGCTTCAACCGGATATTTCCCGGCAGCCGTTTCGCCGGACAGCATGACCGCGTCGGAGCCGTCGAACACGGCATTCGCCACGTCACTCGCTTCGGCACGGGTCGGGCGCGGGTTGCGCTGCATGGAGTCAAGCATCATCGTAGCGGTAATAACCGGTTTGCCGACCAGGTTACACTTCTTGATCATTTGCTTCTGTACTACCGGCACGTCTTCCGGCGGAATTTCTACGCCAAGGTCGCCGCGGGCAACCATCAGGCCGTCGGAAACTTCCAGAATTTCATCGAGGTTGTCCACGCCTTCCTGGTTCTCGATCTTCGAGATGATCTGGATGTGCGAAGCGTTGTGGCGCTCAAGCAGCTCGCGGATTTCAAGCACGTCGCTTGCTTTACGGACGAAAGAAGCGGCGATGAAATCGATGCCCTGCTCGATACCGAATATAATATCGTTAGCGTCTTTTTCCGTAATACCCGGCAGCGAGATGCTGACGCCCGGAACGTTCACGCCTTTTTTGCTCTTAATCGGACCGCTGTTCACGATGCGGCATTTGATATCCGTTCCTTGAACGGCTTCAACCGTCAGACCGATCAGACCGTCGTCGATCAGAATCGTGTCGCCGGGCTTAACGTCTTCCGCCAGACCTTCGTAGGTTACGGACACGCGTTCACGATCTCCGAGAATTTCTTCGGTCGTCAGGGTAATCATCTCGCCCGCCGCCAATTCGATCGGCTCTTCTTTCAGCTTGCCGAGACGGATCTCGGGGCCCTTCGTATCCAGCAAAATGGATACGTTGCGGCCTCCGAGCTCTTCGCAGGCAGCGCGGAGATTTTTAATCCGGCCGCCGTGCTCTTCAAAATCGCCGTGAGAGAAGTTCAGTCTCATCACGTTCATTCCTGCCGTTACGAGCTTCTTGAGGTTTTCTTTGGACTCGCTTGCCGGTCCGATGGTACATACAATTTTTGTCTTACGCATGGTTACCCTCCTGAGTAAATGTATATCTGCCGATTTGTCTGAATTTGAGGTATCTGTCTTCTTTAAGCTCCTCTTCCGACATCGCTAACAGCGGCTGCATGTGCTCCAGAACGGCCGCCTTAATATTCGCCGACTGGAGCTCCAGATCACGGTGGGCGCCACCCTGTGGCTCAGAGACGATGCCGTCGATAACGCCCAGTTCCGCAATATCCTTGGCGGTGATTTTCATCGCTTCCGCGGCGTGCAGCGATTTGGATGCATCATTGTACAAAATGGAAGCCGCTCCTTCGGGACTGATGACCGAGTAGATGGCATTCTCGAGCATAATCACACGATTGCCGACGCCAAGCGCGAGCGCTCCGCCGCTGCCTCCTTCGCCGATCACGACGCAGATCACAGGCACGCGAAGACCGGCCATGATAAGCAGATTGCGCGCAATCGCTTCCCCTTGGCCCCTCTCTTCGGCGGCGTTGCCCGGAAATGCCCCTTTCGTATCGATGAACGTGATGACGGGACGGCCGAACTTGTCCGCCTGCTTCATGAGACGAAGCGCTTTACGGAAGCCTTCCGGATGCGGGCAGCCGAAATTGCGGGCGATATTGTCCTTCGTGTCCTTGCCCTTCTGGTGACCCACGACCGTAACGGGAAGCCCGTCCAGCTTGGCGACGCCGCCGATAATGGCCAGGTCGTCCCCGTACAGGCGGTCACCGTGAAGCTCCACGAAGTCCGTAAAGATTCTCTCTATGTAATCGATAGTCGTCGGGCGCTGCGGATGCCGGGCCAGCTGCATTTTCTCCGATGCGGACATCGTGGAATACAACTCCTGCTGCAGCTCGGCATACCGTTCCTCCAGACGACGGATTTCATCCGTAAAATCGATTTTTTTCTCTTCACCGAAACGCTTCAGTTCGTCAATTTTGCTGCGAAGCTCAGTCAGTGGCTGCTCAAATGACAATTCACCCGCCATAATTCGCATCCCCTTTCACGTGCATATCAAGCAGTTTGATCAGCGTCGTCCGCATGTCTTTGCGTGCCACAACCTTGTCCACCTGTCCGCGCAAAAGGTTGAATTCCGCGGTTTGGAAGTTGTCGGGCAGTTTCTGCTTGATCGTCTGCTCGATGACACGGCGGCCGGTAAAGCCGAACGATGCTGCCGGTTCCGCGATAATAATATCGCCGAGCATGGCAAAGCTTGCCGAAACCCCTCCGAAAGTCGGATCGGTAATGACGGAAACGAACAAGCCGCCTTTTTCGTCCAGCTTCTGGATAGCCGCGCTTGTTTTAGCCATTTGCATGAGACTGAGAATGCTCTCCTGCATACGGGCGCCGCCCGAAGTCGAGAACAGAATGAGCGGATACTTCTTCTGGATGGCGCTCTCGATGGCACGCGTCAGCTTCTCGCCTACAACGGAGCCCAGGGAGCCGCCCATAAAGTCAAAGCTCATCGCGCCAAAGACGACCGGATATCCCCCGATCGTGCCTTCACCGGTAACGATCGCATCCTTCAGACCGGTCTTGTCCTTCGCTTTGGTAATCTTATTCTCGTAATCCGGAAACCCGAGCGGATCTTCCGAAATCATATTCTCATCATACTCAAACAGACGCCCTTCATCGAGGGTCATCGTCATACGTTCCATCGCATTTAATTTGTAATGATAATTGCAGGACGTACAGACTTTTAAGTTTTTCTCAAGCTCTTTACTGTATTGAATAGTTCCGCAGCGCGGACATTTATTCATCAGCCCTTCGGGTATGTCGCGTTTCGCTTTCTCGGAAGGGATAGTTGCATATTTGCGTTTTTGAAAAAGATCCTTTAGCACATTTGCACCTCTCTGGCTTACAATTTCCGCTCCAGCCATCTGCTGCGGAGGTTTCATAAAACACGCCTTCGCAACCGCTGCGGTCAGCGATGTAAAATGGTGTTGAGTACTTCTTGAACCTCTTCCACTTCACCCTCGGGAACCACGATTTCAAATTGGTTCTTGGTCATGGAGATTGCTCGAATTTGGACCAGAAACCCCTCCTCCGACAGGCGTTGCTTTATACGCTCCGCAATTTTGGCGGTGGGGGCAATATAAATCACGGTCCACATGGGGATATACCTCCTCAACAGTACCCGGGTAAAATGGATAGCGCCAAAACGAAAATGACGCAGCAGCGTATCTCTAGCCTTCACTTTCCGTTCTCTCAAGTCTATACAATGGAATAATGATAACACAACCTCTAATTTTACCGCAAGGAAGGGTTGTCTTCCCATGAGGCGCCCGCTGCATCGGCATCTGAGATTACAGTTGGAAAAAGAAGGATAAAAATGCGCTCCTCCGCTGTTCACAGCCCGGATACCAAAGGGTTTTCTCCTTCAAAAAACGTTCCCGGCATAGGCCCGACAAAAAAAACTTCCCGGCCCTCGGGCCGGTGAAGTTTTTGTTAATCATCATGCGGACGCTGCCCCTGCGGACCCGGCCATTCGCCAAACGGGACACGCCCGTTTGAGGGCTTGCCTCGGAAGAGGAAAAAGAGCTAGGCAGGCTCCTTTATATCCCGGGTTTCGCGGCTCCGCAAAATTCCTCGAAATACGTCGGAAAGGGTATATTCCGACGGGTGATTCTGGCGGAGGCCGCCGCAGTCAGCCGGCCGGCCGAAAGATCGCCGAGAAACACGTGAATTTCCCGTTCATGATAGATGAGTTCGCGGATAATGCGTATTACTGCTTCCGGATAACGGAAACTCTTCAGCCCCGATCATACCATAAACATGCACATTTCCCAAAGCCGGCGTCCCGTCCATTCCGTACAGGGGCTCGCCCGCTTCCAAATGCTTTGCGGCGGTTCGGGAAAAAGCTTGCGTTCCCCGGATCATCCAGCGCCATGCCGGTTATCCGGGTGTATTGCATACGGAAAAAGGAGGATTACTTCACCTTTACACAATCTTTTCCCATCAACTGTTCGATCGAACGGAACAACTCCGGGGAAGGCTTGACGCGGTACTGGCCGCTCAGAGCCAGCAGCCGCTGGGTGCGCTCGTAGAACAGCGCGACCTCCAGCGGTCCCGCGTGAAGCTGCAGCAGTTCCTGCAGCTTCACGAGGTTATGCGGCTCTTCCAGGTGAGCCGCGATCTTGACGTACACCCGCTGCCGGGACGCCCCGGCGGGTGTGCCCTGCGCGGCGGAGCGCCGTGCCTCATCCGCGGATCGGTCGGCGGATGAGCGCTGCGGGACCGCGCTGCCGCGGTCCGCGGCACGGCCGGGCGAGCCGGCAAGGTCGGCGCCTGCGCCGTCGGGACGCGGGCCGCCTCGCGGTTCAGCGCCGCCGCCCGCTGCCGGGCCCCCGCCGGGCCGTACGCCGCCGGCGCCAAGGCCGCGGTCTTCGGCGGCATAGCCACCGGCTCCGCGGCGCGTCTCGCGCACGACGCTGGAGCCGCGTGCTGAGCCTGCGCCGGATGCCGTCGCGGCTCCCGCCGGGCCCGCTTGGCCGCCGCCGTCTCCGGCAGGACGCGGGCCGCCTTGGCCGGCTTTCGCGACGCTGCCCGCTCCTCCGGCGGAACGCTCGCCTGTGCCGGCATTCACGCCGCCGCCCGCTGCCGGGCCCCCGCCGGGACGCTCACCTGCGCCCGACTGAGCGCCGCGGGCGTTACCGGCGGCAGAGCCACGCTCTCCCGGGCGTCCCCCCTGCGGCGATGCTCCGGCTCCCCGTGGCGCACCGCCGCCGGAGGCGGACTGGCCGCCCGGGCGCAGCGGACGGCGCTGCCAGCGGCGGACAGCCGGATCGTCCGGTGCGGCCACGGCCTCCGCCAACAGTTTCGGCGGGTCTTCGTCCTGCAGACTGAAGCTTGGCTTTGACAAGGACGACGCTGCCTTTCTGTACGAGCGGAGCGTGTTTTTTCCACGCTTCGGGGAATAAAACGACTTCAACCCGCGCAATCCGGTCTTCCAGATCCACAAAAGCCATAGGCTGGCCTTTTTTCGTGACAATCGTTTTGCTGGAAACAACCATACCCGCCACAATCACTTCACTGTTATCGGCGTAATCCTGTAAATAATGGAGCGGGTCCGCTTCCAGCTCACGGAGAAGCGCTTCATGATCATCAAGCGGATGGCCCGATATATAAAGCCCGAGCAGTTCACGTTCATACTCAAGCTGCTGCGTACGGGAAAGCCGGGCCACTTCCGGAACCTCCACTTCCCAATTCGGTTCTTCAACGAAGCCGAACAAGTGAAGCTGCAGGTCATCCCGTTCTTTCCGCCATTTCACCGCCGCCTCAACCGTGTCGTCCAGCATGGCGACAAACTGCGCACGGTGGCCGGGAAAGCCGTCAAGCGCCCCTCCCTGAATGAGCGATTCGATCACGCGTTTGTTGCAGACGCGCAGATCCACTCTCCGGCAGAAGTCGAGCAGGCTCTCGAAAGGTTTCTCCCGCCGTTCCTTGAGGATCGCTTCGATGGCGTTGGTGCCGACATTTTTGATCGCCGCCAGGCCGAAGCGGATGGCTCCCTTACTGCCGGCAGGAACTCCGGAACTGCCGGCGGCGGATTCTCCGGACTCCTCGCCCGCCGCATATTCTCCCCCGGCATGAGCGTGTCCCGCCGTCTCTGCGGGCTGTCCGGCCGCGCCTCCGTGATCCGTGTCCGGTTGTCCTTCTGCATCCTCCGCAGCCTGCAGGGATACTTTGGGAGCGACTGGCGTAAAATTTACGCCGCTCTCGTTCACATCCGGCGGCAGCACTTCAAGCTTCATCCGTCTGCATTCGTCGACATACTCGGCCGTTTTCCGGTGATTACCGACGACGGCCGTCAGCATGGAAGCCATAAAATGCCGCGGATAATGTGCCTTCAAGTACGCTGTCTGGAAAGCCAGCACGCCATAAGCGGTTGCATGCGCACGCGGGAACCCGTAATCCGCGAACCGGACGATCATGTCGTAGACGCCGTTCGCCTCTTCCTCCTTATAGCCTAACCGGGCGCTGCCTTCCACGAAGTGTGCGCGCTGCTCGTCCAACACTTCGCGCTTCTTCTTGGAAACGGCACGCCGGAGCAGGTCCGCTTCGCCGAGCGAAAATCCCGCCATGACCGAAGCGATCTGCATGATCTGCTCCTGATAGACGATAATGCCGTACGTATCCTTAAGGATCGGCACCAGCGCTTCATGCGGAATCTGCGGCTGCGTCAGCCCGTGCTTGCATTCGATATACCGGGGGATAAACTCCATCGGACCCGGACGGTACAAGGCGTTCACGGAAATGATATCTTCAAATCCCGACGGCTTCAAATCCCGAAGCACCTTGCGTATTCCCGGAGACTCCAGTTGGAAAATACCGGTTGTCTCCCCTTTCCCGAGAAGTTCGTAAGTCAAAGGATCATTATCCATGTCCAGCTTCGCCAGATCCAGCCGGATGTCTTCCTGCTCCTCAATGGATTTTAGGGTCCGTTCGATGATGGATAAAGTCCTTAGACCGAGAAAATCCATCTTAAGCAGGCCTATGGCTTCGAGATGCTCCATCGAATATTGGGTCAGCGGAGTCTGTCCGTTCCCTTCCTGCAAAGGGACATAGTGAGTCAGCGGCTCGCGCGAAATGACAACCCCAGCGGCATGTGTCGAAGCGTGTCGCGGCATTCCTTCGACACGTTTCGCCATGTTCAGCAGTTCCGCGGTTTTAGGGTGCTTCGCGGCCAGATCTTTCAGATCCGGATTCACCTTCAAGGCCGCTTCCAGCGTCATGCCGAGCTGTCCGGGAATCATCTTCGCGGCGCGGTCCACTTCGTTGTACGGAACGTTCAGCACCCGGCCGACGTCCCGTACTGCCGCCTTGGCGGCCATCGTACCGAAGGTGATAATCTGGGCGACGTGCTCCTGCCCGTATTTCGCGACGACGTAATCGATAACCTCGTCCCGCCGCTCGTCGTTAAAGTCGATATCGATATCCGGCATCGTGATCCGCTCGGGATTCAGAAAACGTTCGAAGAGCAGTTTATACCGGATAGGGTCCACATCGGTAATCCGGAGCACGTACGCAACGAGACTTCCTGCGGAAGACCCCCTTCCGGGTCCCGTCATAATACCATGCTCGTGCGAGAAGCGGATGAAGTCCCAGACAATAAGAAAATAATCCGAAAAGCCCATGCTTTCGATGACGCCGAGCTCGTACGAAAGCCGTGCGTCCAGCGTCTGCCGGTATTCCCCCTGCGGATCGTTCCAGCCCGGCTGGTTTTCATAGCGGCGCGCCAGCCCTTCGGTGCACAGCTCCTTGAGGTATTCGCCGGCGGAGAGCCCCTCTGGGATCGGTTTGAATTTCGGCAGGATAGACTGATCGAAATTCAAAACCAGTTCGCATTTCTCCGCCACAAGCTGCGTATTGTCGAGCGCCTCGGGCACGTGCGCGAACAGTTTACGCATTTCGTCCTCGCTTTTCAGATAAAGCTGGCTTGTCTCGAACTTGAGTCGCTGGGGATCGTCCACCGTCTTGCCGGTTCCGATACACAGCAGCACGTCCTGCACCGCATGGTCCTGTTCCCTGACGTAATGTACATCATTAGTGGCGACAAGCGGGATGCCCGTTTCGCGGCTCAGCTCGATCATGCCCTGCATGACTTTTTTCTGCTCGATGGACCCGTGATCCTGAATTTCAAGATAAAAATCTTCGCCAAAAATAGAGCGGTACCTCTCGGCGGCCGCTTTGGCCTGCTCTTTGCGGTCGTGAAGCAGATGCTGGGACACTTCGCCGCCCAGGCACGCACTCAGACAAACAAGCCCTTCCGAATAACGGGCGAGATGGTCGTGATCAATGCGCGGTTTATAGTGGAACCCTTCCAGGTGGCCGACCGAGCACAGCTTCATCAGGTTCTGGTAGCCCTGCATATTTTTGGCCAGCAGAATAAGATGATAGATCGGCTGGTCCTGCCGTGTGCCTTTGGTCCGGATCGTCCCTTCCGTAAAATAAGCTTCGCAGCCCAAAATAGGCTTGATGCCCTTGGCCCGGCATGCCTTATAAAACGGTACCGCTCCGTACATGACGCCATGATCCGTCAGCGCAAGTGACTTCATGCCCAGCTGCGAGGCGGTCTCCACGAGGTCCTGGATGCGGGCGGCGCCGTCAAGCAGGCTGTATTCACTGTGAACATGCAGATGTATAAACGAATTCATGGCCATTACTCCTCCGAAACTTCCTTTCTTCTATTCTATCACAATTTTCAAAAAGGCGAAAATGCGTTCGCCCCGGAAAAATTTTCCCTCCAGCCGGTTTTGTCTATAAAAAAAGCCGTCTGCACCCGTAGGGACAGACGGCTTCTAATCGCCGCTGCTGCCATGTAGCCGCAGCGGCTTATTTTTGTTTGAGGCAGGCCGCACGGCAATCCGTACCGGAATGCATGAATACGCATCGCCGGCCGTCTTTCACACATAGCCGTAGGCTCCGGGCGTTCGGGGGCTTGGCGTTCAACCACAGTGATCAACCGGCAACCGGCACAAATCTCTAATTCGCAAAAAGCCTTTACTTCCCCGCTTTCTATGCGCTGTGTCCGTCTGCTTGGTTGGCTACCGGTAAGAATCCAGAAGCGCCTTGAACACTTTGCCGGAACGCTCGATCTGCTTGACCGGCACGCTGTAGGACAGCCGGAAATGACCGCCGCGCCCGAAGCCGCTTCCCGGCACGATCAGAAGGCGATGCTCCTGTACCGCTTTCAGGCAGAACTCGACGTCGTCGGCAATCGGCGTCTTCGGGAAAATGAAGAAGCCTCCCTGCGGCACGGTGAATTCATAGCCCGCCTCCTGCAAGACGCCGACCATAAGATCGCGGCGTTTGCGGTATTCCTGCTGCTCGACGGCGAGTGTATCCATGCGCGTAATGACACGCTGCATCATAACCGGCGCGTTGACGAATCCGAGCGTCCGGTTGCTGAAAACGAAGGCCTGTGCAAGCAGCTGCGCATCGTCCGCCGAAGCGTCCACCGCGACATAACCGAGCCGCTCTCCGGCGATGCCGAGGTCTTTACTGAACGAGCTGACGAGAATCGTGCGCCCGTATGCGGCAAACGGATTCGGCGGAACCGCGTCGTACACCAGCTGGCTGTACGGGTCGTCGTACACCATGTAGATCAGACCGCCGTGTTTTTTCTCGCCCTCTGCGAGTACTTTTCCCAGTTCGTTTAAATTGTCCTGCGTAAGAAGCGTACCGGTCGGATTGCCCGGTGTGTTGATAATGATCGCGCGCGTTCTCTCCGTGATCGCCTGGGCGACACGCTGCGTATCGACGCTGAAATCGTCTGCGAGCGGAACATGAACCGCGACGCCGCCGTGATTGTCGGCATAGTAGTCATATTCCACGAAGTAAGGCGTCAGCAGAATCACTTCATCGCCGGGATTCAGGATGCTTTTCAGGACCACGTTCAGTCCTCCGCCCGCACCGACCGTCATGACGATATGTTCGGGCTTGACACTGCCTCCGTAACGGCCGTTGAGATAGTCCGCCACTTTCTGTCTTGCCGAGGGCAGCCCCTGATTCGGAATGTACTGATGCTTGCCCAGCTCGCCGCTGTTCACCGTATCGGCGAGTGCTTTCAGGAAAGTCTCGGGCGGCTCGACCACCGGATTTCCGAGGGAGAAATCATACACTTCGTCGGCTCCGTAAATGTCGATCAGCCGCTTCCCTTCGTCGAAGAGCTTGCGGATCCAGGAGCCTTTTTCAAGCTGGCCTGCGAGTTTTTCGGAAATTGCGCCTTTCGCTGGAGATGTCATAGCGTTGCTCCTTTAGTACATTTTTTATTTTTGTAAACAAAAACGGGGTTTAATCTCCCGATGAAACCGTCTCGTTCTCCGGCCGGCTAACCAGTTCTTCAAGAAGCGTCAGCAGCTTCCGGTTCTCTTCTTCCGTTCCTATGCTGATCCGGATTTTGTCCTCCAGCAGCGGGGAATCGAAATGCCGGATGTACACGTGCCGCTCCGCAAGCCACCCGGTAATCCCCCGTGCGGATAGTCCTTGGCCCGCCGGAGGCGTGCAGAGCAGGAAGTTCGTCTCCGATTCGGGAACGGTAAACCCGAGGCTGCGAAGACTGCCGCCCAAGCTGCTTCTGGAGGCCCGGATACGGCGGACGGTTTCGTCGAAATAGGCCCGGTCCCTCAGCGCGGCGGCCGCGATCGTTTGCGTGAGCATGCTCACGTTGTAGGAATCTTTGCATTTATCGAGCGCCTCGATCAAAGCCTCGTCCGCAAACGCATAGCCGAAGCGGATGCCGCAAAGCGAATACGATTTCGATAACGTGCGCAGAACGAGCAGGTTCGGGCAGCGGCCGATAAGCCTCAAGGCGCTCGCATCTCCGTCGGCAAAGTCGATATAGGCTTCGTCGACGATCAGTAGCCCTTCGTACCGGTCCGCAAGTTCCTCGATCGCCTCCACAGACACCAGTAATCCCGTAGGGGCATTGGGATTTACGAGAATGATAGCCTGGGAAGGCACGGCGAGCAGAGCTTCCGTGTCGATGCTGAAGTCCTCCCGGGTCGGTACGAATTCGCAGTGTACCCGGTGTATATCCGCCGCGGTCCGGTAGAGCGAATAGGTCGGATAAGGCAGGGCGATGGTGCTTCCCTCTTCCAGAAACGCTTTGAACAGAAGGGAGATGATCTCATCGGAACCGTTGCCGCAAAATACCTGGCCGCGGTTCACACCGTAGATGTCCGCCAGCACCTCCCTTACGGGCTCGGCCGTAGCGTTGGGATAACGCCTCAGCAAGGCGTAATCAAAACCCGCAAGCGCCAACCTCACATCCGGTGAAGGCGGGTAAGGATTTTCGTTGGAATTAAGCTTGACGACCTGCTGCTCCGCTTCCGGCTGAAAACCGGGTATGTAGGGGGCCATGCTGCGAATATGGGCTTTGGCGTACAAGAAATCCGCCTCCTCTGCTCTTATAAATCTCCGGTGAAAATTCTTTTTAATCAGTATAACGCAAATTTCTGAAGATTCTAGCAAAAAATAGAGACCGGCCCGTTCTGCAAGAATCGCGGACTTTCTCTCTTTTCTCTATCATAAACGCTCGCGGAGCTTCATAGACTATACCAAAGGGACCCAACAAAACCGCACAGTAGTCCAATAAAGAAAGAAGGGAATCAGGTGACGGCCTTTGTCACTTCCGCGATACTCAATTTCTTCGTAGCGTTCGGCGTCGTCATGGGAGGCAGCATGCTTGCGGGAATCGGCTCGGTTCTGTCGCTTCAGCCCCCGACTTACAAGATGCTGCTTATCGCCGAGAATATTAAAATTTGGGCGATGGTCGCCGCAATCGGAGGCACGATCGATCCCATCCGGATGATCCAGGACAACTTCCAGGACGGGCAGTTCTCCCCCGCCTTCAAACAAATTCTGCTGATTATCAGCGCCTATATCGGGGCGCATATGGGCACATCGCTCATCCAGTTGATCTGCAAGGGGGGCGGGCAGTCTTGAAAATCCCCAGCTTCGACCGTTATCCCCGCTTCCTTGCGGGTGTCGGACTCTTTTTGGCGGGGGGAATTGTCGGCAGCGCCGTATTTCTAAGCCTGTACCATCATACCTACAACGTGCTCGTAATTGAAAACTGGAATCTGAAAAAAGAAAACAACGGGCTTCAGCTGGATATCGAATCTCTGAATAAATTTAAAAACAAACAAGGACTGATCACGCGTGTGACCGTCCATTTGTACAATGATATTCAGCATCCGCTGGAAAGCCATGTTCAGAAAGCGCTGGAAGACCGGGTCAAGAGGGATCTGAAAATCGTCGAGGGACAGAAGCTGGGGGTAATACGGGATTCGCCCCAATTGTACGAGCGCCTCATCGCGAATAAAACGTATTATGGCGTAATCGATAAAGATTACATCGTCAACGTCAAAGCGATGGCGCTCGTACAGTCGGAGCTTACCGTGTGGATTACGGCGGACGAGCCCAAGAAACAGGCTCTCCCCGATAAAGGGACGATCGTGCCGGACCATGACGCTTTTAACGGTTCTTACTAGCCTTTCCTATTAAATAAGCGGCAAAGGCTGAATAGGGGCGTTACAGCTCGAAACGGGCCAGCGCGATTTCCCGGAAAGCTTCCTTGTTCGCGGAAGCGGCCGGAATTTCGGCAAACAACTCGTCCGCATGGTGCAGATACAAGTTCTGAATCGTACGCGTGTATTCGATACAGCCCGAGTCCACGACATACTGGACGCATTGCGGCTTATGCTTTAAAAATTGGGGCTGGTCGATTTCACCCTTGTAATACTGCTGGATGACCGGGAATTCCGTATCTTCCTCGTCCAGAAGGAACAGGACCGGGATGGTTTTCTTTTTCTGCACGAGATCGTTCTTGTAATCGAAACGGAGCAGGTCGCTCAAATCGTTGTCGAGCTGGGCCATCAGTCCCATATAAACGGCCAGGCGGTTCAGCTTGCCGACGGTATCCTCATCGGCGTTCGCGTCCGTGCAGGCGTAACCCATATACAGAGCCAGTTGAACCAGCGTGCCGGACTTGCGCTGTACCATTCCGACATAGTCCTCTTCCGTCTGCACGGCATTCGTCACGTCCAAATGCTGGCCGTTAATCGCCTCCGTAATAAATTCGCATACTTTGGCGGGATCGGGCAGAGGAGCGACCGGATATTGGCGGCGCAAAGCCCCCAGTTCGGAGACGGAAGCCGTCACGAGTCCCGTGTATACGTTCAGCGCCTGCTCCTGGGGCACGGTCATCCACGGCTTCTCCGTATTGTCCTGATCCTGGATATCGTCCATAATATCCAGCGCGAGCAGCATAAGCTCGGTCAATGCGGCGGTCCGGTGAATGGCCGGATTGCTTCCGCCCAGCAGATCGTGAACGCTCCAGGTGAGCTCTCCCCAGATGGAATGCTCTTCTTTCTTGTCCGCTACGCTTTTTAACAGCAGTTCTTTCAAGGAAGGTACGGTAAAATACGATTCAATAAGATCCTGAATATCGCTCCAAACTTCAGCCTTCATGCTGCACCGCCTTTTCGGGATTGGTCAACGCTTGATTTGTAAAAATTTCTCGATAGCCTGAGCCCGGGATTTCACCCCGAACTTGTCGTAGATTTTGCGCACGTAGTTGTCCACCGAGCGTTTGCTCATATGAATCTCATCGGCAATCTGCTCATTGGTGGCGCCTTTGACGATCTGGTTCATGATGTTGATTTCCTCGTCGGTCAGGCTCGACAAATCATCGTCCGGATGGCTGAGCCTCATCTGGTGCAGCAGGGAGATCGGAATGACGGACTGGCCCTCTTTCAGCGCCCGCATCATGTTGCGGATCTGGTCTTCGCTCGAATCTTTGGACATAATGCCGCAAACGCCGAGCTCAAGAAGGTTGTTCAGAATCGGCATATAATCGATGCCCGTGAAAATCACGATCTGAACGTCCTTGTTCAATTCCTTCATTTTGACGGCGACTTCCATGCCCGTTAAATCGGGAAGGTGAAAATCGAGAAAGATGATGGACGGATTCAGCTTCACCATCATTTCCACGCCCATTTCCCCGGTCGTCGCGACGCCGACCACTTGAATATTCTCCTCCTGCTCCAGAATAAACTTCGTGCCGTATGCCATGGCGGGGTGGTCATCAACTATTAGGATATGTTGTATTTTATTCATGTCGGTATGCCTTCCTTTATAGGGATCTGAATTCTCACTTCAACGCCTTTACCCGTCATGGACTCCATCGTAAACTGCCCGTTTAAATGCAGGACCCGGCCTTTCATCTGCTCCAGGCCCATACCGGAACGGCCGACTGTCTTGCCCGACGACGAATTGGGTTTAAAGCCGATTCCATCGTCCTCGTAGTGAATGCTAACCTCGCTTCCGCTTGCGACAAGCCGGATGAAAAGCCTGCTGGCCTGCGAATGTTTTTTCGCATTTGTAATCAATTCCTGAATGACGCGGAAAATATGGCGTTTCGCCTCATAATCGAGATTCTCCATCGCCGTCGTCTTTCCTTCCGTCACGAACTGAATTTCGTAATCGCCGAGACTCGATTCGGTATCCACGAGGTTCTGCAGGGCACGGACCAGCCCGATATTTTTAAGCAGATAAGGATTCAGCTCGAAGCAGCACTGCCGCAAATTCATATTGATCAGTTCCAGGTGGTTCAAAATATCTTTGAGCTGCCGGTGGTCGTCGGGATTAAGCAGCTGCTTCTGAAGATTTTTCAATTTCCGTTGGACGAAGAAAATGTCCTGCATGGTCGTATCGTGCAAATCGGTCGCGATCCGTGTCCGCTCCTTCTCCTGCAGGTCGAACATGGTCTTGCGGAACCAGACGTATTCCTCGCTGCCTTCCTGGTTGGGAAGCTCCGAAGCCAGTTCCAGAAGTTTCATGTTCAGCTTGCGGATCAGATACAGGTTCTCCAGGCTGACCGACAGGTACGAAATAATAAGACTGAGCCACTGGGTTTCTTCCCGGTTCATAAACGTATTGGTCTTCTTTTTGGCCATGACCAGATAGCTCACGTATTCCTCGTGCCCTTTGATCAGCGTTCGCGTATATTCGGAATCGAACCAGTCGCCGGTAAGGAACCGCCTTTTCACATCCTGCTCGTCGATATTCCCCTCACTGATGATTTCGAGAGTTCCGGACGCATACTGAATAACGATGGCCCCTCCGTAGACTTGCAAAATATCCACGATATCCACCAGCACGATATCTCTGAGCTCGCGAAAATTCGTAATGCTGCCGAGGGCGCCGGCGATTTTTTTGAGTGCCTGCTGGAGGTAATATTTCCTGGGAAACATAATCTTCTCCAGCCGGGTCGCGAAATATTCCAGAGAGTAGGTGACGAACGTCAGCACGACCATCGTGGTCGTAAAACTGATCACCATATGCTTCAGTGTCGCGTCTTTCTGGAAAATAAAATAATTGACGGCTACGAGCACGGCGCTAGGCAGTACGGAAATCACAGCCGTATAGAAAACCCGCCGCAAAATGATGTCCAGGTCGTAAAGCTGCTTGGACATAATGAGATAGCCGAAGGTGACGGGGAAGAAAAGAATGAACCAGCCGCTGTAATAAGAAAATGCCAGTTCCGTCTGGAACAAAATCCTCGGGATAAAGTTCAGGAACGCCAGCGGGCAGAAAGACAGCCCTAAGCAAAATATAATCGTTTTAATAATGGTAAATAAATAATCGTTGGATTTTCGATATTTCTTGTATAAATGGCCCAGAAGATAAATATTCATAATAAAGCCGGCTATGAAGAAACTCATCGTCCCGTAATAAATGATTTTGTAGAACTTGAAGTTCGCCTCCGGGAAAAACATGCTGAGCTGCAGCAGAGAAGAAAATCCGATGGCGGCATAGACGTATTTCATGTAACGCGTCGAGAAAGTGAAATTGGATCGTTCCCGGAAAAACATAATCAGAAACTGCAGGAACAGAAAAGGCAGGCACGCTACCAGACTCGTCGTCATTCCCTTGGCCAGAATATCAGTCCGGGTCGAAGCGCCCAGACACATAAAGATCAGCCCGATATTCAGAAATACGGCGGACAGCATAAGGGCCGACCGGGATTTGGAAAGCCGGCTGTAAATCAGAAACGCGAAAACAAAAGCAATGATCTCGCCCAGAAGGGACAAAATATCGACTGTCATGGACGTGGCATGATCTCTCGTCGTAAAGGTCAGTTCTTTGTCTCCGCGAAGCACGGTAATGACGTCCGCCTGCTCGATACTGTAATATTTTTTGACCGTCAGATGCTCCTCAGGCCTTTTTCCGTCTACGCTTACGATCTTGTCGTCCGGCTTGAAGCCGATCTTGGAACCGATGCTGACCCGCTCCAGCTGGGTGATGACCCATTCCTGCTTGGGGTTCTGATCCACGATAATACCCAGATACGGATACCGGTAAGCTACCCTTAAACACCAGAATTGAAGGAAGATGATGCCTATAAAAAACAATATCATCCATTTTTTTTTGGAATTCATAAAATCCACCTTTTCGAGTGCAAGTTTTTAAGGTAATATAGGAAATAAGTTTTATATTAATTTCAAAGTGAGGTGTCTGTCATGCAAACGGCAGTACTATGGTCCCGTGAACTGAAGCAAGCTGTTAAAGAAGCTGTAAGTTCCAAAGCGGCTCCCGTATCCTCCGCATCTTTGTCTAAACTTGAAGTAGAATCACTGCAAAAAGCGGTTTCCAGCGAGAAACCGGAAGTTAGATATATGATGTGGTAAACCTATCCACATCATAGCAAAAAACAAAAAGATTGCATATCAGCCCACTGCTGATATGCAATCTTTTTTTATGGTTCATCTGCACTAGACTGCACAACTGCGCAAACCCGTTTGCGCAGTTGTTCACGGAAGAACATAGAGCCGTCATAGCAGAATTTATTTAAAGACATAAGTTCCTATATGCGTCTTTAAATCAGGCTATATTTCTTCCATTATTATCCTTCTTTAGTTGCGCATCAGTGAAAATAATTTTGCATCCTTGCGAAACAAAATTGCGCTGATAATGTAAGGTTTTAAAGATAATATAAAAGTATACATTTTTATCCATAGACCAGAACTTAGGAGTGTTATTTATGACCCAGTACCAATTCGATAACTTTTTTGAAGATCTTCTCAAAGATACGCTGATCGAAAAGTTCGAAACTGTGGAAGTACCACGGCTGCAGCTGGAATCCTCCTGGGAGAAACTGCAGCAGAAATTAGAGATAAGCAACTGACCCGTTCTGCGCCCTCAGGCTAAATTAAACCTTGTATTCGACAGAAAGAATCGAACTCCTTCTTTACCCATGACAGCCGGTTGCCCCAGAGGCCCCGGCTTCGTTGCTTTTTCCGGGGAAAATCGGTACAGTTAAAACAAAACATCTGTAGGGGGCTTTCCGTACATGTTAGAAACGGTTCAAATCGTACTATCCGCGCTTATTTTCATTACCCTGCTGTTCTCGGTCGTCTTCAGCTTCCGCTCCCGCCGGAAAACCGATCCCAAACAAAGAGGCACCAACGCCGCGCTGATGAATATCTGCATGGGGCTGATGCTTATTCTTATTGCCGTGACGCAGCTGTTCTTCCTCTCGGATACGCCGGTGCGCCGTATTTTCGGGACCGTCTGCCTGCTGCTCGGGCTGTTTAACCTTTTTGCGGGAATCCGCAATTATTCGTACTTCTCCCGCATGTCCCGCTGATTAGACGCCGTCGATAAACTGGGCCGTCAGCATCGCCCGGCATACCAGCGTGCCCGCATGGTAGATCTGCACGTCGATTTTGCCGAATTTACGGCTCACTTCCAGAATGTTGGGCCGGATCTGGATCTCGCTTTCGATCTGCACGGGTTTGATAAAGTACGTCGACATGTTATCCATCACAAGGTCCCCCTTCTTGACGGTCTGTACGACGCGGTACGCCGCTTCCGTCATGAGAGTAGTCAGGACCCCTTCCGAAACCGTCCCCAGATGATTCGTCATCTGGGGCGTTATCGTTCCGCGGAATACCACGTTCCCTTGTTCGTCCCGGAACTCCTCGAATCTCCCCCAGATAAGATCCTCGAACGTCTCCCCGTTCTGCGGCTGCTTCTGGATATACTGCATCGCCTTGAGCACATCGTTGCGGTTGATCACGCCGAGCATTTTGCGGTTTCCGTCCACCACCGGCAGCAGCTCGATCCCTTCCCACACCATCATATGGGCGGCGGAAGCGACGGAAGTCTGCGGACTGGCCGTCAGCGGATTACGCGTCATCAGGCGGTCGACAGTCTGGCCGGCATCGGCGCCCAGCATATCTTTCGGGGCCACAAGCCCGATAACGCGGTTCCACTCATCCGTGACGGGAAACCGGCTGTGGCCCGTCTCTTCGACCAGCGCGCGCCATTCCTTGACCGTGCTGTTCGCTTTCAAAGCGAAGACATGCGGATTCGTCGTCAAAATATCCTCGACAAGAAGAATTTTTTTCTTGATGAGACGGTCATAGATGGCACGGTTAATCATCGAAGCCACCGTGAAGGAATCGTAACTGCTCGATATGATGGGAAGCTCCAGCTTATCCGCCAGCTTCGTCATCTCCGGACTCGTGTGGAAGCCGCCCGTTATGAGGACCCCGGACCCCTGCTCCAGAGCCAGTCTGTGCACTTCCTCACGGTTGCCCACGATAAGCAGCGAACCCGCCTCCACGTAGCGCATCATCGCGTCGAGTTCCATCGCTCCGATCACGAATTTGTGCAGCGTCTTCTCCAGTCCGTTCATTCCGCCGAGCACTTCGCCGTCCACGATGTTCACGACTTCTTCGAAGGTCAGCTTATCGATATTGCGGCGTTCCCGCTTGCCGACCCTGACCGTGCCGACCCGTTCCTTCGTGGATACGAGGCCCTGGTTCTCCGCTTCTTTGATCGCCCGGTAGGCGGTGCCTTCGCTCACTTCAAGCTGATCCGCGATTTTGCGGACGCTGATCTTGCTTCCGATCTTCAAGCTCTCGATATAGCGGAGAATCTGTTCGTGCTTCGTTAACGATTCTGTTCCCGTTTCATCCAACTGTACTACCCCCGTCCGATTCGCTGTATTAGTCTGTTAAGTTTATTATAGACGAAGAAAAACCAAACGAAAAGCGCGGAAGGCGCTGGCCGTCTGGTTTTTCTTCCTATATTTCGGCATGTTCGCGAGGACCTGTGTCGTTCGCGATGCCGATGGCGCTCACGATGCGTGCGCGGTGTCCCAGGTTCCTGCGTCACCCGTGATGTGTGGTGTACTTGCACGGTGGCCGCGATATCCAGGGAGACTCGGGACGTGCAGCGCACTTGCGACGTTCGCGATATCCCGGGTGCTCGCGATGTGCGGCCCACTTGCGACGTTCACGATATCCCAGGTGCTCAAGATATATGCAACACTTGCGACATTCGCGGCGCCCTCGCGTCTTGCGGTGGCTGTGGGCCCCTGCATCTGCCGTGCTCCTCCGGATGGTTTACTTGCGCAGGCCCAGCATTTTCTTGCCCTGCAGCCGCTGCTCCATCCGCCAGCGTTTCACCCGCTTGATGCGGACGATTTCCTGCCGGGTCTCCTCGTCGACACCGAGCAGCTCGTGCAAATGCGCCGCGATGATCAGCAGGGCGAAACAGATCCAAAGCGCGCCGAACACCGTCGGCAGGGTAAAGCCTCCCCCAATATCAAGCTGCGGTACGGAATACAGCAGCATACCAAGCGCGAGGCTCATAAAAATCACGTTCTTGAAACCTTTCACGGCTGTTCACGCTCCCCCTGAAGTGACGGCATTCAGACATCCCGCCTTATAACCGCTGCCCGCGGGCAGCTTCGGGACATGCCGCCTGTACTACATCCTATGACAGGCTCAGGGTCTTTATGATTACGTTTTATACGGCGGATTTGGCGGTTGTACTGGCGTTCTTCGTTCCGTGTTTGCTGCCGATGAGCTTCGAGCAGAGAAAACGTCCGAATTTGGTATAGTCCCGGAGTCTGCGATCCAGGTCCCGGTTGTGCTGTTCCATTTCTTTTTCCAGATAATACGGTTGTGGATACATGCGTCAAACCCCTTTCTTTGTGTTAAGCGGCCGGCTACCTTTGATTATAGATGGAATAAGGGGAACAAAAAGAGTATAATTACCTTTAATATTTTCCCCTTTTTTACAGCTAAAAGGAGACCGGACTTTATGCAGCTTTACGATTATTATCTGCAGCTGCGCCTCAGCCAGCCGCAAGCGAACGAAGGCGAGCCCGTTCCGATCACGCTGGATCTGCTGGCCGGCCATTGGTTCTGCACCGTACGGAACGTGAAGCTGCTGCTTAAGAAGATGGCTCAACTGGACTGGATCCTGTGGCAGCCGGGCTGCGGACGCGGCCGTTCTTCGCTGCTTACTTTCGTGATTCCGGCTCCGGAGCTTATTTCCCGGACGGCGATGGACTTGACCCGGAAAGGCGACTTCAAAGCCGCCGTCGAGCTTATCCACACCTATGGGCGCACCTATGCCCTTAAGGACAGTTTCCTCGAATGGATGTCCGGGTATTTCGGCTTCAACTCCGCAGCCTCCGGGGGAGCCGGCGTGGATACCCTGCGCCTCCCCTTGTTCCGGCCCCCGGTTTCGCTTGATCCCGCTCACGCCATCTATGCCGTAGACTGTCATCTCATTAGTCATGTGTTCTCTACGCTGCTGGAACTCGATCCCGCGACGGGAAATCTTCTGCCCCAGCTTTCCTATTACTGGGAGAGCAATGCGGACGGAACGGAGTGGACTTTTTATCTGCGCAAAAAAGTTTTCTTCCATCATGGCCGGGAAATGGATGCGGAGGACGTGAAGTATTCACTGGAGCGGCTTGTCGATTCCGCTACGGACTCAAGCTGGTCGTGGCTAATGCGGGACGTGGTGTTCCTGCTTCCCGTAACCCCGCACATACTGCGGATCGGACTTAAGCGGCCGAACCATCTGCTGCCCTTCTTCCTGACGTTCCCGGCGGCTTCCATCGTGCCGGAAGATATCGCCCGGGATAATCCTTCCCTCTTTGGACGCTCCCCTATAGGTACGGGACCTTTCCGGATGGAGTTTTATGACAAATACATCTGCCGGCTTCATGCCTTTGACGGGTATTACGGCATTCGTCCGCATCTGGATGTGATCGAGATGTGGATTTTGCCCGAACATCTTGCCGCTTACTGCCCTAAAGGGGAGGATAAGCTCATCATTTCCCACGGGGATGTACCCATGCCCGAGGACGAATATGAACAGCAGGGCTTTCAAACCAAAGAGGAGCATGTATTCGACGGAAGCACCGTGCTCACATTCAACACCAGACGGGGCCCATGCCGGAGCCTGCCGCTCCGTCAGGCTGTCGACCGGCTGATCGACCGGAAGGCCATGGTCCGGGAGCTCGGAAATAACCGGGTCGCCCCCTCGCGGGGCATCACACGGGACTTTCTGCTTCGTCACGGTTCCCGCCGTCATGAACATTTTGACCGGGATGCAAGTAGTCACGGGTCTTCTTTGACCGCGGACGAGCTGATCCGGGCTTCGGGTTACGCCGGCGAGACACTGCGGCTGGTCGCGTACGCCCAGCATGGCGAAGACGCCCGATGGATAGCCGGGAAACTCGCGGAAGCCGGCCTTAACGTGGAAGTGGAGACGATGCAGCCCGCCGCTTTTACCGACCGGGAGTATGTTCATCAGGCCGATCTCTGCTTGTTCATGCCCCTTTCCGACTCTCCGCTCGGTTTTCTGGGGCATCTTATTCAAACGTCCAGCTTTATTTACAGGCATATGAGCTCCGAGCTGCAAAGCCGCATACAGAGCGCAGTGGGACAGATTCAGCGCGAAGCTTCCTTAGAACGGCAGGCGGAGGAACTCCTGAATATTGAGGAAATGCTTCTGGCAGACACGGCCTTGCTTTTTTTATTGAAAAAAACGTTCCGGGTCGCGGTTCATTCCTCGATCGGAGGCGTCCGCATAGACCGTCAGGGCTGGGTCGATTACCGCCATCTTTTCGTAAGAGAGCGATCCGCTTCGGAAACACTTGATTGATGGAGAGCAATGTTCCGCTGACGGAAGACGCAGAAAGTCCATGACGAAAGGCAACAAAAAAGACGCCCGGCTCTAAAAGAGCGGCGGCGCCTACAATGAAAGTGAGTTTCACGTTAAGGAACTAGTCATTACGTTTGGGGAACGGAGCTTATAAGCGCACCGGACAGAGCGGGGCGGTATCGTACTGGACAAAAAGCCGTCAGCCGCGGGTATCCGCGTTTGACGGCTTTTAATGGTGCCGGCCGGACGCGATGCTTATCAAGCGCGGCCGATTCGCGGAGCGTCTAGGCGTGCGTCTGCCGGCTAATTTTATGCAAGCAGGCTGCGCCATGCGAAAATTGGCGGGACGCACGAGCCGAGCCGTGCCGACGCGGCGTTCCGGAGCGGGAGAAGCGATGTACGGCGGTTCGTGCACCGGGAAGCAGCCCCGGCCGGCGGACCAAATGCCTTCGCCGGATAGGCGCCGCGTTTAGCTGTGCGGCCGAGAAAGCACCGCCGGCCCCCAGGCGCTACAAGCGCACGACGACGCGGCCGCGCATGCGGCCCGCCAGGATGTCCTCCAGCGCCGCAGGCACCTCCTCCAGCGTGATCTCCCGCTGGATCATGTCCCCCAGGCTGCGCGGTTTGAGATCGCCCGCAAGCCGCTCCCACAGCTTCCTGCGCAAACCTTCCGGGCAGTAGACGGAGTCTATGCCCAGAAGGTTCACGCCGCGCAGGATGAACGGGTACACGGTGGCGGGGAACGTCCCGCCTCCGGTGAGCCCGCTGAGGGCGACGGAGCCGCCGTACCTTACCGTGCCGAGCACGAACGGAAGCGACGCGCCGCCCACAGGGTCTACCGCCGCGCTCCACTGCTCGCGGCGGAGCGGCTTGCCGTCTTCTGCCGCAAGCGCCTCGCGCGGCAGCACTTCGCTTGCTCCGAGTCCGCGCAGGTACGCGTGCTCGGAGCTTTTGCCTGTGCTGGCGGCTACCTCGTAACCGAGACCCGCCAGCATGGAAACGGCGGTGCTGCCCACACCGCCGGTTGCTCCCGTGACAAGCACGGGACCTTGGCCCGGGCGCAGGCCGTTGTCTTCCAGCCGCTGGATGGAAAGAGCGGCCGTGAAGCCGGCTGTGCCGAGTGCCATAACGTCCCTCATCGTCAGGCCGTCCGGTACGGGCACCGCCCAATCCGCCGGAACCCGGGCCAATTCGCTGTATCCGCCGAAATGGCCGGTACCGAGCGCGTAGCCGGTGACGAGAATTTCGTCCCCTTCCTTGTACCGCGGATCGGCCGACGAGACGACGGTACCGGCCAAGTCGATGCCGAGTACCATCGGATAAGAACGGACGGTCTTGCTCTCCGGCGTGGAGGCAAGCCCGTCCTTAAAGTTGACGCCGGAGTAGGCAACCTTTACCAGCAGCTCACCTTCGGGCAGCTCCTCCGTCGTCATTTCACGTATCCCCAGCGAAAAGCCCTGCCCGGTCTTATCGACCCGCAAAGCACGGAATGTGGAATCTGTCATGATACATCCCTCCTCATTCCGATCTTATCACGATTGCTGCCGTCGAGAAAATGCGGGGTGCCGCTTCCGGCCGGAGCCCGCCGCTTTCCCTACGGCAGCAGAGAACCGTTTAGTCCATCCCCGAGCGCTGCATCTGCCGTTCAAGGTGAAGAGCCAGAAATCCGATCTCGTCCATCGGGATCGGTTTTTGCAGATTCGCTTTGAGCAGCTCCGCCAAAAGGACCGCTTTTTGAAACGCCAGGGGATATTCCTCGCAAATTTTACCCAGCAGGGGATTCCGTATCGTTTTTTGTTCCGTAATCCGGTCGATAAGCGCTTTTAAGTGAGAAATAAAACGGACGGTTGAGAAGGAATTATCGAAATCCAGGCCGAACTCCTTCGCTCTCTCGATTACCTGGGCTACCAGTCTGACCACCGCAAGCGCCGTGCCTTTTTCCATCTTGGTCCGGGCGGTATGGAAATGCATCGCCAGAAACGCGATTTCATCGTCCGGCAGCTTTACATCCAGATGCTGATTCAGAAAATCGATCGCCTTGCTGGCTATCCGGTATTCTTCTTCATACAAATGCTTGATCTCGTAAGCGAACGGATTGAGAATATGAACCCCCCGCTTGCAGCGTTCCACGGCAAAGTTAATATGATCGACGAGCGCGGCGTGGATCGTTTCGGAAAATTCCCCTTCCAGATGCCCCTGCGCGTAAGCGATCACTTCTTCCGTAATCCCGATAATTTTGACGTCGACGGCGTGAAGAATATGCTCGTAATGCTCCAGAACTTCCGAAGTATGCAGAAGAAATTCCTGCGAAATGTCGGCGTCCTGTATAATCATGCCCGGGACCTTTTTGAATCCGATTCCTTTGCCGAACGCAATTGAATTTTTGCCGGTCGAAAGCTTCGTCATGACTACATTATGGGAAAGCACGTGAATGATTTTTCTTTGAATCATAAAGGTTCTCCTCCATCTATGCAGCTAAGCGTTTGGCAATGGATTCCTTAATCAGTTCCGAGTCCGTACCGAAAATAACGTGCACGTGTCCCTTTCCCATGTTCATAATTCCGAATGCACCCAGTTCCTTCAATTTTTCTTCTTCCACTTGCTCGGCCTCTTTAAGCCACAGCCTCAGCCGGGTAATGCAGGAATCCACTTTGACGATATTGTCGATGCCGCCTACGCTGTTCACGATTGCCGTAATCCGTTCTTCCCCCGGAGGCGGAGCCGAAGATACGATCGCCGAAGCCAAACCGGGAAATTCTTCTTCCCTGCCGGGGGTTTTCAGTTTAAAGGCTTTAATCAGAAACAGGAACAACGCGTAATAGACGACAAAATAGATCGCTCCGATGATCAGAAACATAAAAGGAAATTCCTTTAATTTCCAATTCAACAATAAATCGATAATTCCTCCTGAAAAACTGAAACCGAGCTTAATATTAAACAGATGCATGAGCAGCATCGCCAGACCGTTCAGTACCGCATGGACTCCGTAAAGGAGCGGTGCGGCGAACATAAATGAAAATTCAAGCGGTTCCGTCACCCCGGTGAGCATCGAGGTGAGGGCGGCGCTGTAGAGCAGGGCCGCCACTTTCTTCCGCTTCTCCGGTAGCGCGCATTTGATCATGGCCAAGGCGGCCGCCGGCAGACCGAACATCATTGTCGGAAAAAAGCCGCTCATAAACATGCCCGCGCTCGGATCGCCCGCGTTGTAGCGGGTCATATCGCCATGAACATAGGTTCCGGGGGCCGTCATGAATTCCCCCACCTGAAACCACACGATACTGTTCAGAATATGATGAAGACCCGTAACGAGGAGAAGCCGGTTCAGAAAGCCGTACATGAATACGCCGATTCCCCCCGCATCTACGATCCAAAGCCCCGCCTCCCGGATTACTTCCTGAACCGGAGGCCAGATCAGTCCCATAATTCCGCCCATCACGACCATAACGAGCGAGGTAATGATCGGCACAAAGCGCCGGCCTCCGAAAAACATGAGATAATCCGGCAGCTTGATGTTATGAAACCGGTTGAACAGCATCACGGTGATAAGGCCCGTCATCATTCCTCCGAGCACGCCCATATCCAGATGGGCTCCGGGCGTCGTCTGCTCCACGGGTACGCTTTCAAAAGTCGCAAGCGCTCTCATAAAAACGACGTATCCCACTGTAGCCGCGAGCGCCGCGACTCCTTGACCGGACGTCATGCCGATCGCGATGCCGATCGCAAACAGCAGGGGAAGGTTATCCACAATGGCTTGGCCGCCGGCGCTGAATATTTTCGAGATGAAGATCAGAAACGGATCCTGGAAAGTAAAAGCGCCGAGCCGCTGCAAAATTGCGGCGGCCGGCAGGACGGCAATCGGTATCATCAGAGACCGGCCGATTTTTTGAAGCGTATGCAGCATGTTTGCTCACCTTTTTTCATGTTGCGGAGAAAAGCGGCGGGCCGTTATTTGACCGCACCCGCTGTAATTCCGCTGGCAATTTGGCGCTGAAAAATGAGATAGAAAATCATGACCGGCACCATGGAAATGAGAAGCGCCGCAAACAGCGGACCCCATTCCGTCCGGTACTGCATCTCCCCCTGCATAACGGCAATGCCCACAGGAAGAGTGTATTTGGAAGGTTCACTATTGAGTACGACACCGAGAATGTATTCATTCCACGTGTTCAGCACGTTGATAATGCTGACGGAAATGAGTCCCGGCTTGGCGAGAGGCATCATAATGCGGAAGAAAATGCCGTAGTAAGAGGCGCCGTCCATCATGGCCGCTTCCTCGATTTCGGACGGCAGCGTTTTGAAGAATCCGACCAGGACGAACACGCTGAACGGAATGGTAGAAACTGTGTATACGATGATAAGCCCAAGAAGGGAATTGGTCAATCCCATATCGCTCATCAGGAAGAACAGGGGAATCATCCCGAGGAACATAGGAATCATCATCGAAGCGATATACACGTAATAGAGGACGCCGCTTCCCTTGAAGGCAAACCGGGCCAGAATGTACGCCGTCATCGCAGAAAGCACGAGACCGGCCAAGACACTGACAACCGTAACGATGATCGAGTTCATAAAATAACCGCCGAACTGGTATTTATCCCAAACGTAACTGAAGTTGGAAAACAACAGCGGAAATTGGGGAAGATCCCACGGTTTGCCCTGGAAAAACTGCTGGTTATCCTTCAGGGAACCGAGGACGGTCCAGACGAGCGGGTAAAGCACCATGATCGCCCACACGATTAAAAGCAGGTTGACGACTATGCGCCAAAACGGGTTTTTCAATCCATCACTCATGCATATAACCCCTCTACGAAATTTCTAACGGTTCTCTTTTCATAATCCGCTGCAAGGCAACCGTCGTTACCAGAGAAACAATGAGCGTTAATACGCCTATTGCGGCCGCATAGCTCAGGTGATACTGCCTGAAGCCCTGCTGGTACAAGTAGGAGCCCAGTACCTGGGTCGCATTGTCCGGCCCGCCCTCTGTCATAATCGAGACGATGATAAAGGAGCCGTTGAGCGTAGTCATTACGATCCAGATGACGGAAGTTTGAATCTGCTCCCATGTCAGCGGAAGCGTAATGTGCCAGAACTGCTGCCACTGAGTGGCGCCGTCAAGCCCTGCGGCTTCGTACAGCGAGTCCGGGATGCTCAAAATTCCCGCGATGAGAAGAAGGGTACAGAAACCGACGCCGGCCCAAATCGATGGCGGAAGGAGCGCCCACATCGCCGTTGCCGCGTCTCCCAGCCAAGGGAATATGAACTCCTCCTTTTTGATCGCGCCGATCAGGGAGTTCAAAAAGCCCAGATTCGGGTTGTATACGTAGCGCCACAGCACGCCGACGACTACGACGGAGATTACGTTCGGAAGGAAGAAGATCGCCCGGTAAAACCCGGAACCCTTGATTTTGAGACGGGTAAGCGAGACTGCAAAAAACAGGGCGAGCACCATAAAGCCGATCACTTTGCCCGCAACCAGGAAATAATCGTTAAGCAGGGCCTTCGGAATAATGGGGTCTTTGAACATCTCTTTGAAATTGTCCAGCCCGATAAAATTGTAATCCATGGATCCGCCGGACCAGTCGAACAAGCTGAGATAGATGCCTTTCAGCATCGGGTATACGGTGAATACGAGATAGAGCAGCAGAGTCGGAAGGATAAAAGAAGCGATAAAGATATTGCGTCTTACCTTGGAGCGTCCGCTCTTCGGCTTTTTCGCCACGATGGCTCCGGCCGGATTAGTGACAGGTGTTCCTTTCATGCGTGAACCTCCGCTTTCCTGGGAACGACAATAAGGGAATTCGCATTCCCTTATTATCACTCCGGAGATATGGGTGCTTATTTTTTCAATTTGGCGCGCTGCTTGGCTGCTTCGTCTTCCATACGTTTCGCCCACTCTTCTTTGGTGATCGTGCCTTGAGTCAGAGCCAGCGTGGAATCGTTACGCACTTTTTTGAGGTCTTCCGGAATAACCGGCTCCGGAGCTACCACGGTTTCAGGGGAGACTGTAGGATTTGATGGCCGTTTTTGCCAGGCTGCTTGCGGACGTGTTGTCGAGGTTCGTTTTCACGTTAAGCAGAGCGCCTGTCGCTTCCGCCCATTTACCCGCTTGTTTTTCGGTAAAGATGAACTGGATGAACGCTTTTGCCGCTTCCGGGTTTTTCGCTTTTTTGGCGATACCCATCGTGGCCGTAGTCGGAATCGCTACGTTTTTGCCGCCTTTTTCCTGGGTAACGGACGGAATGAATCCGAATTCGAAGCCTTGCGGAACGTCTTTCTTCATTTCGTTTTCTACCCAGAGTCCGTTCGGGATAAAGGCCGCTTTATGCTGCAGGAACTGTGTTTGGGAATCCGTATGGTTCAAAGCGACGGAGCCCTTGTCGATGAAGCCCTTATCACGCATTTGAATGATTTTATCAAGCGCTTTCATAACCGGTTCGCTTTTGAATACGCCTTCTTCCATGTTATTGATTTTCTTGATGATGGACGTATCGTAATTGTTGGCCGCAACGGTTGCGGAATCCAGGAATGCGCCGTTAATGTAGTACGGGTACACGCCGGTGTGAATGTAGACGCTCATCTTGCCGGAAGCTTTGATCTTGTCGCCTACAGCCAGGAAGCTTTCCCAGTCCTTCGGCTCTTCCCAGTTGTTTTTCTTGAATTCGGCGCGGTCCCAGAACGTTCCCCAAGAACCGAATACGAGCGGAACATCGTAGTATTTGCCTGCTTCGTACTCTTCCGGCTTGGAAATGAACAGGTCCATAATGTTTTTGCCGTCCGTGTTCTTGGCGGTTTTCAGCCAGTCAGTGATGTCCATAAGCTGGCCGTCCTGGTACATCGTTCTCGCGTTGGCGCCTGCTCCGTCGATATAAACCACGTCCGGCGGATTGCCTTGAATCCAGCGGGGTTTCATCTGATCGTTGATTTTGGCTCCCGCAGACTGCTTGATTTTAAGATCCGGGTTAGCCTTCTGGAACTCGTCGATGGCTGCTTTCCACCAGGTGTCTCCGTATCCGCCGACAAAATACTGGATCTCGAACTCGCCGGTCAGTTTCTTGCCGCTCGCATCTCCCGAACTCGCGTTCGAGGACGCGCCCGGTGAAGCCGGCGGTGTAGTCGTTGTGCTCGTCTTGCTGCATCCTGCCGCGATTGCGGATACCATCATCAAAGAAAGTCCCATGTTGAGCCATTTGTTTCTTTTCATGTGTACAAACACTCCTTAAAGGTTCTTTTGTAATCGGTTACAAACTGAAGCGGTCCCCCTGATGCTTTGTCGATCAACGCCTTCTTACCGGGAGTTTCTCACCTCCTTAGCGGCCCCGAGAGAACAAAAAAAGGACATAGTCAAAGAAGCAAAATCACTTCTTTAACTAATGCCCTTTCGGTAACATGTTAAAGTTGGGTATGTAGTTGTCGGGGTGAAGCTAATTTGAAATTACTTACATCTTACAAGGACTTTAGTCTCCCGTCAATCCTTTTGTTTACACTTTGTCCATATTTGTCATCCTGTGCCGATTCTCCTTCTTGACGCCGGCAGGGACGCTTCGCTCCTCCTTGTAAAGCTTTTTCGCTGAGGACATCCCCTAACACTTCCTGCCCAAGTCATCCGAAAGCAGCCCGAAACCTGACATTCGCCCTTGCACCAAGGGATATATGTCCTCATATGATGGAGTAATTCTTTAGTTTCAGCCGCCGGTACCGCCGGTACCGCGAAGCGAAGGAGCTTTTCAATGACCCGCATCGTCCATGTCCGCAGCCTTGATCCCGCCCTCTACGAAGACGAGCGGACCGTACTGCTGAGCGCGGGGATGATCCGGGCGTGCCGGTTGGCCGCGGACATCGCCATCAAGTTCCGCTTCGGTTCCGCGGCCTGCGAAGGGCTGGTCCGGACGGCTGCGGCGCCGGCCGCAAGTCCCCACGAAGAGCTTGGCCTGCATCCGGAGCTGGCGCGCCGGCTCGGCATCCGCGGCGGATGCAGGCTCTCGCTCGTGTATCAGCCTTCCGCCGCCACGCTTTACGCGGGTCCGCTCGTCGGTGTTCTGCTCAGCCGGTTATACCCGTCACAGGAAATGCCGTTCGGTTCCATGACGGCTTTTTGCCGGGAGCTGAGCAAAGCGGGCGAAGAAGCCGGGGTCAGCCTGTTCTTTTTCTCTCCCGAAGAAATGCACACCTTTCCCGATCTGGGGGGTCTGTATTTCGACGAAGAATGGCGAAAAGGAATATTTCCCGTCCCGCACGTCATATACAACCGGCTGACTTCACGAAAATACGAAAACAAACCCGAAGTCCAGCATTTTCTCAAAGCCGTTCAACTGCGTCACCAGACGCGCATTTTCAACGATAAATACCTGGATAAGAACGCCGTATTCTCCGCTCTGGGCGGTGAAGCCGCTCTTCGGGACTGTCTGCCGGAGTCTCACCCGTTCTCCAACTATCACATGCTGAGGGCCATGTCAGGCCGGCATCCCGTCCTTTTTATAAAACCGGCCTCCGGCAGTCTCGGCAAAGGAATTTTCCGGCTGCACGTCCAGGAGGACGGCAGCTGCGAAGTCCGGTTCTCCGCACTCAGCGGAACCGTTACGCTCCGTTATCCCGATCTTTTCGAAGCCTACTCCCATATGGCGGGGAAAATCCGGACACAAGCTTATCAAATCCAGGAAGGTCTGGATCTGCTGACGATCGGCGGCCGCCCCGTCGATTTCCGCGCCCTCGTACAAAGAGGCGGCGATGGAGAATGGGTGCTGAGCTCCATCGTGGCCCGGATCGCGGCCGAGCAGCACTTCGTCTCCAACCTTGCGAGAGGCGGAACGATGACGGCCGTCCAGGAAGCGCTGGCAGGATCTTCTTTAGCCTCACGCAAAGGGAGCATCCAGCGTACGTTAAAAAGTACGGCGCTGACAATCGCTCAAGCTATCGGCAGCAACGTCAAGGGAACCTTCGGGGAACTCGGCGTGGACCTCGCTCTGGACGCGGCCGGCCGTGTAAAACTGCTGGAAGTGAACTCAAAACCTTCCCGCGAGGAATTCACTCTTCCCTCCGCGGCCGACGAAGCGCTTGTGCGGCCCTCCGTCAGGCGTCTCCTTGAATATGCCGTTTATTTGGCCGGCTTTATGTAAACCAGGAAGGCGGTGGGTCGTGTGGATCATACAGCGAATCGGTGTCTCGGCGTTCTTACCTCACCGGGCAGGGAAGCGCCCGCCGGAGATTCCGAGCCCTTTTTCCGGAGGCTGAGCCTGCATGGGGCGGCCGAAGGAATCGAGGTCATCGTGTTCCCTCCGGACGGAATCTCTTTCGAGTACGAGACGGTGGACGGCTTCCTGTACAATCCGGCGGAATCCGCCTGGAGAGAAGGCACCTTCCCTCTTCCCGCCGTCCTTTACGACCGCTGCTTTTGCTCGAGTGCCGCGGAGCAGCGGCTTTACCGCCGGCAGCTGAACCGGCTTCACGGGCTGCCCGGCATCCGGTTTCTGGGCGGAGGTCTCCGCGGCAAATGGGACGTCCAGCGCCTGCTGGCCGCCGATCCGGCTCTCGCCCCGCATTTGCCGCTAACCCGCCGCCTGACTGTGATGCACCGGCTTGAACAGTGGCTGGAGCTGTATGAGGCCGCTTTTCTAAAGCCCGAAGGGGGCATGCACGGCAAAGGGGCGCTGCATGTTTACCGAAGTCCCGGCTCGGATTTTCCCTGGAGCGTACGCGGCCGCGACCGGGCGAACCGTCCGGTGCGGCATGATTTCGGCACGGCGCGGGAGATGCTGAGCTGGGTCCGCGGTTTCATAGGGAAGCGCCGCTACTTGCTCCAGCAGTATTTGCCGCTGACTGCAGCGGACGGTACGGCTTACGATATCCGTTCTCTTATGCAAAAAGACGGACGCGGCCTGTGGAAGCTGACCGGGATGGTTGTTCGCTCAGGCGGTCCGGGGAGCGTCACGTCGAACCTCCACGGCGGCGGCACCGCCCGCGAGGCCGAAGCTTTTCTGAAGGAACAGTTTCCAGCCCGGGCGTCCGGCAGGCTGATGAAGACTCTGTCCGTTTTATCCCATCGAATTGCGCTTATTCTGGAATCGTCGCATGGGCGTCTGGCCGAGCTGGGCATCGATTTCGGCGTTTGCCGGGATGGACGCATCCACATTCTGGAGGTTAATTCCAAGCCCGGCAGAGCAGCCTTCCAGAGCATTGACGGCGGGGAAACCGCCCGCTCAGCCGCCTCTAATCCGGTCCGGTACGCCGCCTATTTGCTGAGAACGCAGCGGGAACCGGCAGGGGCAACAAGTTTAGGAGGGTAACCCAATGAGTTTGACGACGTGCACGGTTCACGTAAATTCCAAACAGGAAAAAAGCATTTTGGTATCCGGTGAACTGGCCAAAGCGCTGCGCTTGTCGAAAAGCAAGTCGCTGCAGCTCCAGGTCGGCTCCAAATCCGTTACACTGCCGGCGCGGTATATCAAAAAAAGCGGACTCCACCTTTATCTGCCCCAGTCCGTCATTACTTCCGTGAAACTTCCGCGGATCGGTCCGTGTTTGGCAGCTAGCGGAAGCGGCAAAGATATCCGGCTGGGTCCCGTTATCGGGATACTGACGAATGTGGCCAGCTCCGCTTCCGGTCCTTTCGGAACGCGAACCCCGTTTATCCGCTCGCTGATGCAGCCGGGGGAACGCAAATCGTTCCACATCGCCTTTTCGCCCAAAGATGTGAACTGGCAGCAGGGAACCGTAAACGGCTATATGCTTCAGCCTCAAGGAGGATGGGTCCGTAAAACCGTTCCGCTTCCGGATGTGGTTTACAACCGGCTTCCGAGCCGCAAGGCGGAGAAATTAATCTCCATGGAGGACTTCAAGCAGCGCTTCGTGAAACGGAATATCCCCCTGTTCAACTGGGCTTTCTTTGACAAATGGGATGTGTACCGGCTGCTTGAAGACGATCCGGCTTTTAAATACGTGCCGGAATCGGTTCTGGGCCCTTCCGCGGAGCAGTTGAAGGACCTTCTCACCCGCCACAAATTTATTTATCTCAAACCGACGGCCGGAAGCCTCGGCATCGGTATTTACCGCATTACGTATTCGACGGACCGCGGATATTTCGTGCGCTACCGCCGCAACGGCAAAAATGTGCTGCTGCGCTTCAACAAATACGAAGGTCTCGTGAAAATGCTCGGCATCAACCGCGGAAAGCTGACCAGCTATGTGACCCAGCAGGGAATCCGGCTGATCGAGATCGACGGCTGCCCCATCGACTTCCGCTTCCATCTGACCAAGAACGGCAGCAACCAATGGGTCGTCGCCGCCATCGGCGCCAAGAAAGCGGGCAAAGGAAGCGTCACGACCCATCTGCGCAACGGCGGCCAGTTAATGACGGCGGAGCAGGCGCTGAGGCAGGTGTACGGCAGCAGAAGCGATGCCGTTTTATCCCGGATGAAAGAGACGTCCATCGAGCTTGCTGAAGCGATCGAAAAAAATTACAATCACCGTCTCGGCGAGCTCGGCTTTGACCTCGGTATCGATCAGAACGAAAAGACGTGGATGTTCGAAGCTAACGCGAAGCCCGGACGTTCCATCTTCAAGCACCCCGGTTTGAAAGCCCAGGATAAAGCCTCCCTTAACTATATCTATGAGCACTGCGTCTTTTTAAGCCGCTTTCGTGCGAGGAGGGATAGTTAGTGGACGGTAGCGCCCATAAAAAGCAGCAGCCTTTGTGCATCGGAATTTTGACAACACCGGATTCAAAGCGCCGATTTTCGGGAAATCGCGAAAACTTTATTGATTTGATCAAAGCCGGCTACGAACAGGGTGCTCTCGTTTATGTCGTCACTACATCCGATTTGAAACTGAGCGGCAAACAGGTTCAGTCTTACTGCTACCAGCTGGCTACGAAGAAATGGAACAAACAGCTGATGCCTCTTCCCGACGTCATTTATAACCGGATTCCGACTCGCCGGCTCGAAATTCAAAGCGACGTGCAGCGGACCATCCAAGCCTGCATCCGAAGCAAACAGGTGCACTTGTTCAACCCGTTTTTTTTCGACAAATGGACGCTCTTCGAATGGCTCGATCAGTCTCCCGAAACCCGCAAATACGTGCCCGTAACGAAGCAGCTGAACAATCAGTCCGTTCTGGAGACGATGCTCAAACGGTTCCCTTTCATCTACCTCAAACCCGTGGAAGGAAAGGCCGGCAAGGGAATCATGCGCCTGGAGCGGATCACGAAAAAAAGCGGAGTCCAGACCTACAAGCTGACCATGCAAGAAAATATGAACTCCCACTATGAACTCTTTACGAACTTGACCGATGTGTGGAACCGTATTGCGGAGAACAAAAAGGACGAAAGCTACATCATCCAGCAGGGAATCCGGCTGTCCAGCTTTAACAAACGTCCCTTCGATCTGCGCGCGCTTCTTCAGAAAACGTCGAAAGGCACGTGGAGCGTAACCGGAATCGGAGCGAGAGTGGCCGGCAGGCGGAGTATTACGACCCATGTGCCGCGGGGAGGCTCCATCGACGATCCGGCACGTCTGCTGGAAAAATCGTTTGGCCCGACCAAAGCCAAAGGTATTCTCCAGCGTACCCGGAGCGCCGCTCTCCTAATGGCGAGCAGCGTGGAACAAACTTCGAAGCAGAAGCTCGGGGAGATGTCGATGGATCTGGGCGTCGATCTCGACGGACGCATCTGGTTTTTCGAAGCGAATTCCAAACCGATGAAATTCGACGAACCCCACATCCGCAAAAAATCGCTGGCCCGCATTATCGGCTACAGCCTGCATCTGGCTAACAAAAAGAGCAAATGAACCTATAAAAAAACCATCCCCCGATTTACGGAAGGGATGGTTTTTGATGTTTGCGGTTGCCGCCCGTTCCCGCTTTCCCCCTGGAATTCCAAGCCTGGAGAATCGCATATCCGGCAAAAAGAGCCATAAACGGCATGAGCGGAGCCGAATACCGCGAATGCGCCAAATAAATCATATGCAGCAGGGACATATAGGCGAACATTACCGTCAGCAAGTAAGTCAGCCGCTTCTTTCTCGCCAGCCAGATTCCACGGATTCCGAACCCGAGGATCGTATAGTGAATCCCTACGGGCAGAATGAGGCTCACCCAATTCGCGGCGTTCCAATAATAAACGTCCCCCCAGAACGTCGCGAACTTCCCGATCGTATACCACTGGAGGTAGTACAGCGGCTGCTCCGAAAAACCCGTCCGGATCCGTTCCTTGGCCCACTGCGTATCGAACGCGTCGTTGACCCACAGATCGCTTGACGCGTGCCACGTCCGCTGTTCGGCCAAGGGCGGAGGCCCGTAGGGGAACGTGCCGAGAAGCAGCGGGTTGCCGCTCGATTTCGTCAACGGAATAAACTGCCCTCCGGATACTTCATAATTGCGGACCCACCACGGCATGAGGCAGAGGACAAATACCACGGCCGAAACCGTCAGGCAAACGGCCAGCCTTTTCCACGGGATCGTGCGCCAGTAAATGAGCAGCAGCAGAAAAAATCCCGGCCAAAGCGCGATCGTAGGCCTGACGTAAACCGCAAACGCCCACATCAGTCCGAACCAGACGGCATTCCCCGCGTTCGGCTTGTCCATCGCTCTCAAGGCGCCGTGCACCAGAAGCATCAAAGCAAGCACAAACAGGGCTTCCGTCAAAATATAAAAAGAGATGTTCCACATCGGCGGATAAGCGGCCGTCAACACGACGGCGATAAGCGCGGTTTTCTCGTCAAAAAGCCGCCTTCCGATGTTGAACAAAAGAATCATCGAAAAAGAAACCATCACGACCTGAACCGCCCGGATCGTCTGCTCCAGCACGTGCCCGGTTCCGATTCCGCTCATAAACAGGGCGATAAATGCCGGAAGCGCGGGAGTGATAAATACCGTCGGCTTTGCCGGGTCATTGTAGGTAAACATTCCTGTTTCCAGCCAGATCCGTGCGGTTTCCAGATAAGACTGGTCGTCCGATCCCAAGTTGTAGGAGGAACCGTATGTGAATACCACCACCAGCTTCAGCAGTGTCGTGAGCAGCACAACGATCCAGAGCCAGCCCCGGACCGGTAAAGATCGAAGCCTGTGCGGCATGATACATTCCTCGCCTTCCCCAAAAAAATAAAAGCGCGTTACGAATAACGCGCCGATAGACCGATCATTCCCACGCCGATCAGAATCACGACACAACCGGCGATTTTAAGGACCGACAATTGTTCGTTGAACATATAATACGCGCCGATGACGGTAATCAGATACGCAATGCTCTGCATCGGGTAGGCGATGCTTATATCCACTTTGTTCAAGATAAACAGCCACAATACTGTCGCAAGCCCGTAAATGAAAAGCCCCCCCAGAATAAACGGGGAAAACATAAGATGAATGATGCTCTGCAAGCTTTCGAAAGGGTCCGCTTTGCGCGAGAGCCCATATTTCCACAAAAATTGACCGCTTACGAGCATAAGCGTGTTCAGTAAAATCAGTCCGATATGTAACGGATTCATGGCGCTTCCTGTCTCCCCGCTCCTGTGTAGCTATCTTGGTTTCGGCTTTGTTCCTTAAGCCGCATGACTTCATTCTCCAGATACGCGTGCTCCTGAGCAAGCGTCTTGATCTGCTCCTGCTGCTTGGACAGCAGGATCGTCTGGTGGACGAGCAGGCTCAGCGTAACGACGATCACGATCAGGAAGATCAGCGACGGCATATACGACACGCCGATCCAGAGAGCGAAACGGTTGAGCAGCGGGATACAAATGCCCGTGACAAGTCCCGCCAGCGCGATCATAATCCAGGTGAACGCATGGCGGTCCCTTAACTTGTGCTTGCTGGTGTAAAAAAGAATCTGAAACAAGAAAATGACCGTAATTCCGATCGTAATAGCCTGAATCAAAATAAGTGCCCTCCCTAGAAGCTTCTCCGGATGATCGAAAACATGGTTACTTTCAGCATGTAATACACCGACCGGACGGGATTAATGGACGAAACACCGCCCTGCCGTTTTTTCATCTCCACGCTGATTTCTTTGATCCGGTATTTGCTGCGGGCCATGGAGACAAGAATTTCCACTTCCGGATAATCAACCGGATAATAGGTCGCAAACTCTCCGATGATCTTGCTGTTGACGATCCGGTATCCCGAAGTCGGATCGAAGATCCGGTTTCCCGTAAGAAGGCGGATCAGCATGTAGAAATAATAGATGCCTATCCGTCTGGGCAGGCTGCTTTTGTAGGAACTCTTCTCGACAAAGCGGGAACCGATCACCATATCGGCGCCGGACTCCCGGATTTCCCTCACCAGCTTATCGATGTCCCGGGCGTCATGCTGGCCGTCCGCATCGAGCTGGATCGCATATTTATAGCCGTGTCTCGCGGCATAGCGATAGCCGGTCTGCATGGCTCCGCCGATTCCGAGATTGACGGGCAGTCGCACTCCGTTATAGCCCCGCTCGCGGATAATCGCGGCCGTGCGGTCTTTGGAGCCGTCATCCACGATCAGATAATCGTACTCAACGTGTTTCCGCAAATGATCGACGGTCTGTTCGATGGCGTCTTCTTCATTATAAGCCGGAATAATAATGAGTACATCACTTTGTCTGGACATTACTTCGTCCTTCCTCCCTCATTGCTTTTCAATCACCTTGTCCGGTTGCTAACTCACATTTATGCAGTCGGTTAAATTGAAATCACATCGTTTAGAAATCCCGTTCAAAATCAGCCTTATTCAGTATAAAGGATATCCCTCCCGCTGGAAAGGACAACTCCCGAATCATTAACCCCGTTCATTCCGTGCCGAAACCCTTCCCCGCCTTGCCCGTATAGTATCCCATACCGATATCCAGTATTTGATAAGGGAGGGACCACATGGAAGTCTGGTATTGGGGCCTTTTTACAGCAGGCATTCTTTTCGCCCTGGCTACCCTCATTTTCGGCGAAATTCTCGGCCATCTCTCGGGTATGCTTGACTCCGCTTACGGACATCATCTGCCATTCCTGCAGCCGGCTGTGCTCGTCGGGGGAATCACCACCTTCGGCGGAGCCGGAATTCTGCTCTCCAGGTATACGGAACTGACTGACTGGCAGAGCGGAGGGCTCTCACTGCTGATCGCCGCCCTATTATCCGTCCTCGTGTATCTCGTTTACGTGAAGCCGATGGAGAACAGCGAAAACTCGGTCGCTTTCTCGCTTCAGGAGTTGGTCGGCAAAATCGGTGAAGTCACCGTGCCCGTGCCCGCTTCGGGATTCGGCGAAGTCATGGTGCGGACCGGCGGAGGAGTGACCAACCAGATCGCGGAAAGCTTCGACGGACGGAGCATTCCATGCCACCTTCGTGTTGTTGTCGTGGAGGTAAAGAACAGCGTGCTGCTCGTCTCCCCGCTGGATTCCGATCCCCTTAACTAACCAAGCAAAGGAGTTTTGCCCATGTTAAACCCAGATGTACTTCTCATCCCCGGTATCGTAGTCGGCGTTATTCTCATTCTCGGTATCGCCTTCTGGGCCCGCTACAAAACGGTCAGCCCCGATGAGGCCATGATCGTTACAGGCTCTTTCCTGGGAAACAAAAACGTCAGCATCGACGATTCCGGACGTAAAATGAAAATCGTGCGCGGCGGCGGCGCGTTTATCCTGCCGATTTTCCAGCAGTCCCAGTTCCTTTCCCTGCTTTCCCACAAGCTGGACGTCATGACGCCGGAAGTGTACACGGAACAAGGGGTTCCGGTTATGACCGATGCCGTTGCCATCATTAAAATCGGCGGCTCCGTCGAAGATGTGGCGACCGCGGCCGAGCAATTTCTCGGCAAGCCGACCGAAGCGCTGAAAAGCGAAGCCCAGGAAGTTCTCGAAGGACACCTGAGGGCCATTCTCGGCTCCATGACCGTCGAGGAAGTGTACCGCAACCGGGACCGGTTTGCCCAGGAAGTTCAAGGCGTCGCGGCGCGTGACCTCAAAAAAATGGGCCTGCAGATCGTCTCCTTCACGATCAAAGACGTCCGCGACAAGCACGGCTACCTCGATGCGCTCGGCAAACCGAGAATCGCGGCCGTGAAGCGCGATGCGGATATCGCCGAAGCGGAGGCCGTGCGGGACGCCCGTATCCAGAAGGCGAAAGCCGAGGAAGAAGGGCAGAAAGCCGAGCTTCTGCGGGATACGAACATCGCCGAGGCCAGCAAAGAGAAGGAATTGAAGGTCGCGGCCTTCAAGAAAGACCAGGATATGGCCAAAGCCGAAGCCGACCAGGCTTATCACATCCAGGAAGCGCGCTCCAAGCAAAGCGTAGTCGAGGAGCAGATGCGCGTGGAACTCGTCCGGAAAGAGCGCGAAATCGACCTCGAATCCAAAGAAATTTTGCGCCGCGAGAAACAGTATGACGCCGAGGTGAAGAAGAAAGCCGACGCGGACCGGTATTCGGTCGTGCAGGCCGCCGAAGCCGAGAAGTCGCGCAAAATGCTTGAAGCGGAAGCGCTCCAGTTCCGCATCGAAGCGGAAGCCAAGGCGATGGCCGAGCAGAAGCGGCTTGACGGTCTGGCTCTTGCCGATGCCGAGCGGGCCCGCGGTACGGCCGAAGCCGATGTCATCCGGCTGCGCGGTCTCGCCGAGGCCGAGGCGAAGCAGCGGCTCGCCGAAGCGTTCGAGAAGTTCGGCGAAGCGGCCGTGCTGGACATCATCGTCAAGATGCTTCCGGAACTGGCCGGCAAGGTAGCCGAGCCGATCAAAGGCATCGACAAGCTGACGGTTGTCGATACGGGCCACGGCGAAGGCGCCGCACGCATCAGCAACTACGTTACCTCGCTGATGGCCACTGCGCCGGAGATGCTCAAGAACGTCTCCGGAATCGACGTCGAGGGGCTTATCAAAGGCTTGACGAACAGAGGCGCCAAGCCTGCAGCGAAGCCGGCTCCCCTTACCGCGGAGCTGGAACCCGCATCGGCGGCCGGTGCCATCGCCGCCGCCAAGGAAGACGAACCCGGGACCGCCTGATTGCCTCAATCGGTTGACCGGCCGCAAGCAATCCGGAGGGAGGAACACGGCTCCCTCCCAGGGAAAGAAAAAGCACTCCAAGCGGGTGCTTTTTCTTTTTTCAGGCAGACGATGCGTGCGGTAATGTCCCTGAGACCGCACACCGGCCTTTTTTTCGCAAGACGAAGCAGGGCCTGAAGCGGCAAGGTTTAGACGGCCTTGCTTCCTTGGGATTCCGGACGGATTTCTGTCCGGGCCCCGCTTTCCATACCGTTACGGCTGCGGACCAGCCCCGCCGCGTAGGTAACCGCCTGAACCAGCAGCGCGGAGATAATCAGCATAAGAAACGGCATCATACCGATCGTATACCTCGCCTCTGGAATAAACAGAAGCTGCGTCCCCAGCAGAATTAGAAATACGGTAATCAGGTACCGGTAGCTTTTATGGAAAAAGAAGGCGATCAGGGATCCCCCCATTCCCGCATAAACGAGAAGCTTGTGAAACCTTGGAATCCAGGGTGCATACCAGGCAGGCACCGAGGTGCCGTAATCTCCTATGTACAGCTTGTTCAGAAACATTTCTTTCATTTTGCCCACCGTAAACCAGCGAATCCAGAGGGCCGGGTCGGTCTGCAGTCCTTCTTTTATACGTTTAACCGCCTCTCCCTGCTGGTTGCTGAAATCGACTTTGCTCCAGTCCAGCGTTCCCCGGTAATAAGGATCGGTTCCGCCAAGCAGCGGATTTCCCGCTCCCCCTTTGGAAATGAAGATCAATTCGTGAAAGGTAATCGCATTGCGTATCCACCAGGGAAGCATCCCCAGCGCAAAAGCAAGGACCCCGAAGCCGATTTCTTTAAAGTAAGGTTTTTTGTGCTGGATCCACAGAAAGATATAAGGAACCGGCGCGACTACCAGCGTATTCGGCCGGATCAGAACGGCCAAGGCAAGCAGAAGACCGGCAATGAGATGATCCTTGACCCGGTTTTCCTGCACAATTTTGACCTGGTAATAAATAAGCGCCATAAACGAGGTGAGAAAAATGACCTCCGTCAAGATCAGGGAATTGATCACAATGAAGGTTCCGTAAATCGATGCGAAAAAGGCCGCGATCAGCCCGGTCGTCCGGTTGAAAAGCCTCATCCCGATCCGGTAGATATACCAGATGGCGCCGAGCGATATAAAAACCTGGAGCACCCGAACAACCATAAACGTACGCTCTATATCCGCGTATCCGAATACGGCCAGTACCGCCGCCAGAAATACCGGAAAACCCGGGGTTACTAACGTATTCGATTTGGCCTCGTTATAGCCGTATATCCCTTTTTCAAGCATTTGTATCGCCATGGTCGTATAGTTCTTCTGATCGTGTTCCACAGGCTCGTATTGTTCTCCCAGCACATAGACAAGCCGCAGGACAAGCGCTAAAGCCAGGATGAGCACGATCAGCATTTTTTTCCACAACCGGGATGCAGCCACGCTCTTCTCTCCCTTCTTTTCCCTTATTCTTCCTGCCCCTTTAACGCGGATGAGATTCAAAAGGTTTCATTTCTTAAGTAATCATAAGAATTGCGCTTAAAGCGCCGCTGCGCTCCCCGCCGTACAAGCATACCCGGGAAACGTCAACGGCCATGCGGCATCCCGTCAATTGTACGTAAAAAATCATAGCGTGCCGGCGCACGGTCTACCCTATATATACCGATTAAATTCCGCCTAGAAACAAAAATCCCCGGCGGGTGGTTGAAAACTTGTCCCGCCGGGGATTTCCTTTATTCGATTGCGTATCAAGTACTGCGTACGATCAGTTTTCCTCTCCGGGAAGAAGGCCCAGCAGCTCCGGAAAAGCCGTTATCCGGACATCGGCTTCGTCGAGTTCGTGCTCGGTACGGAACCCCGCATAATCGCAGCCGATCACCTTAAGCCCGTTCCGGTGTCCCGCTTCCACATCGGAAGAACGGTCACCGACCATCCAGGCGCTTTGTAAACCGTGCTGCTCCAGGAGCAGTTTCACAAGATCCACTTTAGACTTCGTTGCGTATTCGCCCGCGCTGTACAGCCCCGTAAAGAGAGGCGCCAGCCCCTTCATCCGAATCACTTCGCGGACATAATCCTCCAGACCGTTGCTCGCGACGAATAGGCGGATTCCGCGCGCATGAAGCGCCTGCAGCGTCTCCTCGACGCCGTCGTATAGCATGCCTTCTCCCTGAAGAAGCCGGTCCATCTGCTCGCCGAGCAGAAGCTTGTCCGCACGGCTGCGAACCGCGGCCGGGACATCGGGCAGAACCCGTTCCCAGATCTCTTCAAGAAGCATGCCGAGTCCTCCGAGTATACGTTCGTCCGGCGGCGTCGGACCTTCGTAGACTCCTTCCCGGCGAAGAGCGTCGAAAGCCGCGTGATAGGCCGGCAGAAGAAGCGTTTCCGTTTTGAAGAGCGTTCCATCCAAATCAAAAAGCATCGCTTGCGGTATACGGGACTGATTCATAGCTGGACTCCACATCCTAATGGTTTTCTTTTAAGAATGGCAAACCGTACCCGGCTTGTCAACTTGGCCCGCGGAATATTTTACCTTGGCCCGTCCGCTTTTCCGAAGGACTTCCTATTGATGTTAAGGACGAAATATTTTAGAATGAATATGAAAATGTTTTTCTTGTTAAACTACTATTTCGCTAAAATTTTTTTCAAAAAAGGTGCGGATTCTTATGTCCAGCATTCTTCGGGCCATTGAAGAACGGAAGCACGGGCTGAACCGCCAGGAACAGGTTCTCGCCATTTATATTCTCGAGCATTCCAGTCAAGTGGTGCGCATGGGAATTACGGAATTGGCGGAACAGTCGAAGACGAGTCCCGCTACGATTTCCCGCTTTTGCAAGACGTTTCATTTCCAGGGATACACCGATTTCAAATTCCAGCTCGGCGCGGAGCTCGCTACACAGCCAGCCGGCCAGTCCTATCAGGACATCGTCGCCGGTAATCCGCTGGAGAAAATCGTATCCGCCATGGAAGCCAATCATACGCGCTCCATCGCGGATACGACGCGTCTGCTGGATCTTAAGCAGGTACAGGCCGCGGTCGACGCGCTCCAAAGCGCCAGGCAGATCGATCTCTACGGCGTCGCCACTTCCGGAGTCGTAGCACTCGATTTTCACCAGAAGCTGGTGCGGATCGGAAGGTATGCGACCGCATGGTCGGATCCCCATATGCAGATTACGTCCGCTTCCAACCTGCAGCCGGATGACGTTGCCTTCGCGATTTCCTATTCCGGCGATACGCCTGAAACGATTCAGGCTCTGCTTTGCGCCAAGGAACGGGGAGCCACGACGATCAGCCTTACCAAATACGGCTCCAACCCCCTGGCGGATCTTTCGGACATCAAGCTGTTCGCCTCTACGCTGGAGGAAGGCATGCGCCGCGGAGACATGGCGTCCCGGATCGCACAGCTTCATGTGATAGACATTTTGTTTACGAGCCTGGTCAGCGACCGGTTCGACGAGCATGTCACCCGTTTGGAACGGACCTATCAGATGGTCCGCAAATACCGAAGCAAAGGGAGAGAGTAAACGATGATTATTCACAAGTTTGACAATCAGCAGGAATTAAACGAGGCGGGCGCAGGGATTATTACCGCGCTTGTACAGACGAAACCCGACGCGGTTCTCGGTCTGGCAACGGGAAGCACGCCGATCGGCATTTACGAAGAAATCGTAAAGGCGTACAACAAAGGGCGCGTGAGCTTTAAAAACGTGCGCACGTACAATCTTGACGAGTATGTGGGACTTCCTGACGGACATGCCGAAAGCTACCGCACTTACATGAACGAGCACCTGTTCCGTCATATTGATGTGCAATCGGAGAGCACCCGCATTCCGGACGGCAACGCGGCCGACCTTCAGGAAGAATGCGTACGCTATAATCGCGAGCTGGAGGAGATCAAGCAAGTCGATCTGCAAATTCTCGGTCTCGGCCATAACGGTCACATCGGCTTCAACGAGCCGGCGGACGAGCTTCACAGCGGCACTCACCTTGTCGAGCTCGACCACAAAACGCGTGAAGCCAACGCGCGCTTCTTCCCTTCCATTAATGACGTTCCGACACATGCCCTGACAATGGGCGTAGGAACGATTCTTAAAGCAAAAACGATTCTTCTCGTCGTCCGCGGCGCCGATAAAGCGGATATCGTACACCGTGCCCTGACCGGACCGATTACGACCCAATGTCCGGCAAGCCTGCTGCAGACGCATCCGCATCTGATCGTTCTTCTCGATTCCGAAGCAGGGAGGAACTTCGTATGAGTACCTCCGCTTCCGCGCAGGAGCGCATTTTAATCGTTAACGCCAAGATCGTGACGGAAAATACGATCGTCGAAAACGGCGCGCTGCTTGCCGTGGACGGCCGCATCGAACGCATTTACAAGGCTCACGAACTCGGGGAGCTTGATTTGACCGGAGCCGTGGATGCGCAGGGCAGCTGGCTGCTGCCGGGTTTTATCGACGTTCACGTGCACGGGGGCTTCGGCGCCGACTTCATGGACGCTTCCGCCGATTCTCTGGAGACGATCACCCGTTTCCACAGCACCAAAGGCACCACGGCCATGCTGGCTACGTCCGTTACGGCGTCCCGCGAAGCGCTGGATGCGGTTATCACCGCGACAGACGCTTACATCCGCGGCGGAATGCCGTATGCCCAACTGATCGGGGTGCATCTGGAAGGCCCGTTCATCTCTCCGAAATGGAGCGGTGCCCAGAATCCCGAATTCATCTCCCTGCCGACATCCGAATGGCTTGAAGACTGGCATGCCCGCTTCCCCGGCCTGGTCAAAATGATGACTCTCGCGCCGGAACGGGAAGGCGCGATGGAGGTCATCCAGTGGCTCAGTGATCATGGAATCGTCGCGGCCGCAGGGCATACGGATGCCGACTACGAGACGATCGAACGCGCGGTCGAACACGGGTTAAGTCATGCCGTTCATACGTTTAACGCCATGACTCCCCTGCATCACCGGAATCCCGGCACGGTCGGCGCGGTACTTACCGATCCGCGGATTCATGCCGAAATCATCGCCGACGGCGTACATGTGCATCCGGCCGGCGTCCAGCTTCTGACGCAGACGAAGAAGCAGCACAACCTGATCATGATCACCGATGCGATTTCCGCCGCGGGTCTGGAAGACGGCGATTATAAGCTGGGCGGACTCGACGTGATCATGAAGGACGGAATCTGCCGCCTGAAAGAAGGTGGAAGTCTCGCCGGAAGCACGCTGACCATGATCGACGCCTTCAAATTCATGGTCAACAAGATCGGCGTCAGCGTGCAGCAGGCCAGCGAATACGCCAGCGGCAACCCCGCACGGCAGATGGGCGTTGCGGACCGGATGGGGTCCCTCGCACGCGGCAAGCAGGCGGACTTCCTGCTCGTCAGCCCATCGCTGGATCTCGAACGCGCCTGGGTGCTCGGACGCGAGCTTTCCCTCGTGACGGAAGCCTAGACCTTCCGTCCTCAAACGCAAAAAACCTCGTGCCAGAACGTTTCCGTTCTGCACGAGGTTTTTTTATGCCCGTCGCGGTCAGCTCATGGTCCGCGATTTGAACATCCGGTGGAGGCCGATCGTAGCGGCGCCGATCGAGGCGCCGTACTCCTTCCACCGGGGCGAATGGACCGGCGTCGGCACGATCGCCTGTTCGCGGCTTTGGATGCGCTCCGCAAGCCGCGCGAAGAACGGCTCGCTCTCGCCTATCCAGCCGCCCAGAATAAGCTGCTCGGGACTGAGCAGCTGCAGGACATGCCCGCAGTAAGAGGCAATCGTCTCGATGATCTCCTCCAGCTCTCCCGCGAAGGGCTCCGCTCCCTGCATGCCCAGGTCCACGAAACGGCGGACGACGAGCGGTTCTTCTTCTTTCACATCGCCGAAAGTGTCTGGATACGTCTCCAGCAGACGCTTCGACAGATTCGCCGTGCTGAACCGGCTGAATTCGCGGATACGTCCCGCACGGTCATGGCGGCCGCGGTAGATCTGGTTGTTCAGCACAAGGCCCGCTCCGATTCCGTAATCGATGAGAATGTAGACGATCGTCTGGAGTCCTTTGGCCGTTCCGTTAAAACGCTCCGCGAAGCCCGCGGCATCCAGATCGTTCACCAGATGCATCGGGATGTTGAACTCCTCGTAAAGCTGCGTTCTCAGCGGAAAGTTTTCCAGGCCCAGCACGGTCGAATTGACGACGTTCTCGCGCTTCTCGTCAATCCGTCCCGGAATCGATACGCCCATCCACCGGATGGTGGAAAGCGGCGTCTCCTGCTCCTCCAGGAAGGCCCGGATGAGCTGGGGAAGCTCGCTGCGCATCGCTATCGGCCCGAAGAGGGGCTGTGCGGGCTGCAGAGGCTGCGAAGCTAGCAAATTGCCCCGCAGGTCGAGCAGAACGCAGCGGGCCGGGGCGTTGGACAGGTCTACGCCAAGCACGCAGCCGCCGGCCGCGTTGATGTCCAGAAGCGTCATGCGCCTGCCGACACCCGAGCCGGCCGTGCCCGTTTCGCGCACCAGCCCTTCCCGGATCGCTTCTTCCATCAGAACGGAAACCGTCGTGGGGCTTAGTCTTGTTTTCCGGGCCAAATCCACTCTCGAAATCGGACCCTGCTCGTAAATATTGTTCAGCAGCAGAGATTTGTTAATCTCCCGCAGCATTTGTTGATTTCCAATCTGATTCATATTCCTCTACTCCCTGCAAGCCTTATTTCATCCACTATCATTGTGCCACGGGCATCAGATTTCCCGCAATGCCGGAGCCTTGCCGTTCCTCTTCAAGAATGCCGGTCAGGCTCGCTCATGTCAAAATGCTTCCGGATCTGTCAAACGCCTGCAGCCGAATCTTTTCCACGCTCAGCCGCCGTTTGCCGCATTCCGCGCCAGATCAGCAGAAATCCCACCATTCCGACCAAGGAAACCCCTGCTCCGATGCCGTACATTTTGGCGGCTCCGAGCGTATCGTACATCCAGCCTCCCGCGAATCCCGCGAAAATACCGGATACCCCGCCCCACGTAAGAGCGAATGCCGCTTGGCCGGACGCCCGCATCCGGGCCGGAATCAAATGACCCGTCAGATTTGTTCCGATGTAATAGTAACCTCCATACGTGATGCAGTGCAGAAGCTGAATAAAGATCAGCTGCATGGGGCTGTCCACCAGCATCATAAGCAGCCAGCGGATGCTGAACAGCAGGCTGACGAGAGCCAGACAAACAAACATCGTTCTGGAGTCCCGCTTCAGATAGCGGTCCAGCAGAAGAAACACGGGCGCTTCGAACACGGAAGAAAGAAAAGCGGCCCAGCCGATCCACGTCGCGGATCCCCCCATATCCGTGAGGTAAATGGACACGAAGGTCGAGTTAATGGAATTCGGGACCGAAATCAGGACACCCAGCAATAGCAGCATCACAAACGGGCGGCTGCCCAGAAGCTGCTTGAATCCCCCTCCCGGCAGCGCATCGGCCGCCGCAGCGGGTTTGGGCTGGGGAATACTGAACACGAACAAAAGCGAGATCATCAGAATACCGCTGTACAGCCACCAAAGCTGTTCTATGCCAACCGCAGTCAGTACGGGTCCCGCCGCAACGGCGGCTATAGCCCAGCCGAGCGAACCCCAAAGACGGAACGTGCCGAACTTGTAAGGAGTATTTTCAATTGTGCTGAGAATGAGGCTGTTGCTCTGGGAAAAGGTAGGACTTTGAAAGAAAAAGTAAAGCAGCAGAACGAGGTAAAGCCAGGTGAACGAATGCAGATGAAAAACAGGCTGAACCACGATAAGGTTGCAAATGACCAAAATAATCAAGGTACGCCGCACATTCTGCATCCGGTCGCTCCAATAGCCCCAGAACGGGTTGGCCAGAATGGAGACGAAAGGTCCTCCGGCCATGAGCATGCCGATCTGAAAACGGGTTAAGCCGTGTTCCAGAAACAGGAGCGGCACATAGGTGAACAACAGCGAAAAAGCGCCGTACAAAAAAAGAATATACAGCTTAAACATCGTAAATGAGCGCCGTTCGGCGGCTCCGGTTGTCATGATGGGCTAACTCCTTTGCGATTCGGCTCAAGGCGAGCAGGCTGGCCTCCGCCGGGCGGCAGATAACGGCGATACGCAGGAAGCTCGGCTGCTTTCCTATCGCTACCGCCGTATCCCCTCCCCCGCCAGTATCGGCTTTCCGTGCGCGGAAGCGGCGTCCGCCGGTTTTCCGCCGGCGCCGTTCTATTGCGACCGGCCGGGCCGTTATGTACCCGGCCGGAAAGTATGCTTCCCGCTTCGCTTAAGCTTTCAGCCCTTTCTCCACTTCCTCTGCGGAAACTTCGCGGCCCAGGGCGTCGGAGAGATACATGCCTTCGCTGATCAGCATGGTCTGCAAAGCGATTTCCGCCGTCGGAAGCAGGTTGACTCTGCCCTGAAGAGCGGCGATCCAGTGATGCTGGGAAGAGTCGTAGGCTTCTTCGTCGGCGCGCAGGCGGCGCCAGCGCAAATCCGCCGCATCCAGGTCGATTGTCGTGTCCATATCCATGTCGCATCTTGTCGAGTAATGGGTCAGCTTATTGCCGTCCGGCCCGCCAACCGGCAGACGCAACCCTCCTTTGGACCCCAGAACGGAGCTTCCTTCGAACGGATTCATATGCACGGCCCAGGATTCGATGATATCCATCGTGATGCCTTTCTCGAAACGCACCAGCCCGATCGCCAGCTCTTCCACGTCGAAACCGCTGGATTCTCGGCGGCCCGGGTCCATGTCTGTCTCCTGGTAAAGCTTCCCGGAAATCCGCTCGACTTTAGGCAAATCCAGCAGGTACAGCATCTGCGAGATGTGATACACGCCCATATCGAAAAGCGCGCCGCCCGCAGCGGTCTCTTTACGCGTGAAAGCCGGAGTGCCGTAGCCGTCCACGAAGGGGCGGTTCCGTCTGCGGTAGCCGGTGGAGCGCGCGTGGAACACACGGCCCAGCTCGCCGCCTTCGATCAGCGCTTTCGCCGCTTTGGTTTCCTTGCGGTACAAAGTACCAAGCTGGATGTGCAGCAGTTTTCCGAACTCGCGGGAAGCGTCTACCATCGCTTTGCCGTCCGCGTAAGTGCCCGCGATCGGTTTCTCACAGTACACGTGCTTGCCCGCCTTCATCGCGGCGATCGAAATTGGGGCATGGAAGTTGTTATGCAGGCAGACATCCACCGCATCCAAGTCATCACGCTTCAGCAGTTCGTTGTAGTCCGTGTATACGTCGGGAATACCATAGATCTCCGCCACACGGCGCGCTTCCGCCTCGTTCACGTCACAGACGGCGACGATTTCCGCGTCGGAAATTAATTTATATTGATCGAGATGAATTTTGCCGATTTGTCCGACTCCGATAATGCCGATCCGAATTGGGTTCATGTTAAGCCTGTTCCTCCCCGTTGTTGTCGTCTTCGCTCATAAGCAGCAGGTGCTTGACCGTGGTCAGAAGCCATTCGACTTCCAGATAAGGCTGTTTGTGAGCGTGATGTTCAACGCCCCAGTAGCCGTCGTAACCGCTCTTTTTGAGCATGCGGATAGTTTCAACCGCATCGTCCGCCTCGGCCGTCTTAGGGTCGAAATGGGTGTGTACGGTCCACGGGGCCACAATAGCGTCCCCCTGCTCCCGGTCTTGATCCCAGCGGTGCATATGAAGCAGAAACCCGTAGGAAGGGTGATTGACGGCTTCTGCTAGGCGTTTCATTTCACCCGGCACGAGAGACGGACCCATATGGTTCTCGGGACCTATCGTGAATCCGTTTTCCTGCGCGATTTGACAATATTCGCGGTAGCGTCCCGCCACATAATCCAGCTCCTCCTCGGAGAAAACCGATTGACCCCGGCCGCCCGTATCGATCCGGACAGTTTTCGCGCCCAGCAGGATGGAGGCGTCCAGATATTCCAGCGCATTTTTGTGAAGCGCTTCCCTTTTATCGGCATCGGGGTCCCACAAATGAGCTCCGTCAATGGCAATATTCACGAGCGTCATTTCTTTCTCATCCATCGCCTGGCGGATTTTCTTTAAATAGTCCCGTTCCGGCAGCTTAAGCAGCGGATGCGAGCGGTCCGCAAATTGTCCGTTCCATAAGTCGACTGTGGCAAGCCCGTAACGGTACCGTACCGTTTCCAGATAGCCGAATACATCCATCGTTCCGTTCAGAAAAGCCTGATTGAAAGAAAATCCGCCTACTGATACTTTCATGAGTAAGTCCTCCTGAGTATTAATTATTCCAGCGGAAAAACTAATTAAACAAACAAAAAAGTGAATTTGTATTCACTTTGATTTAAATGTTAAACCGTCTCTTTTACGATGTCAACCATAAAGTAAAGGATTGCCCGGCGTTTTTTTTCTGCGGGGATAAAACTCAGGTCTGTTTAAAGCTTCTTCCTCGGGCTGCGGAACCCAAGCCAGAATATGGGCGCTTCGAAAAAAACGGAGAGCCTGCTGCGAGTAACAATAAGCTTTGACCTTATCGCCGGATATGGCTAGCGGCCGAATGTCGCGTTGGCTGATCGCTCCCTTCCGGTCCATATAAATAATTTCTATTTTCCTTCCCAGGTATCGCTCCAACGTGGACATTAACGGCCAGCCTCCTTCTGAGTAATCGTACATTTCCGAACAGAAATAAGAACGTTTGTTCTTATTATAATTCCCGCAAAGCTAAATTGCAATCACCCTTCTTTTGCCAATCCCGAAAAATTTACAGCAAAAAACCGGACGTCCTCAGACGTGCCGGTTGCTGTAAGACTTTCGCGTATCCACGGTAATATGAAGAACCCTGCCGTTGGCCTCGTATTCGATCTCCGGAGTTGTTTGCCCGTAATACCACCACTTTTGGCGCTCTTCCCCTTCGCCTTCCTCCAGGTAAAAGAGGTTAAGCTCCTCCCGGAAATCCGCGATTTCACGTGCCGCGTCCAGACCGACTCCGCTAATCTCAAAACGCCAGCCTCCCGGTACTTCGGACAGATGCAGAAATCCGTCAAGTTCCTTCGTATCCAGCAGCATCCTGCTGCCAACTGCGTGTTTCACGTATAAACGGTGAGCTTCACTCATCGGTATTCCCCCTCTTTGCCGCGTATCAAGACAGATCAATCAGCATAAAGCGCGCGCCTGCCGCGCTGCTGATCGTGAGCGACGGAGTTTCCGTAATCCGTGCCGAATCTCTTTTACCCAAAATCGTCCCGCTGTTAAGCGCAGCCTCACCGTCCAGGACCATAATGAAAATCCGTCTGCCCTCCGGTTGTTCGAACGTGACCGTTTTCCCTTCGTCCAATTCGGATAAGTAGATACTCATATCTTGATGAATGCCGGCGACACCGGGACCCGCCTTCGATTTGGAAACCACCGGCAGCAGGTTATTTCTCAGCGCTTCCACCCGGAACTCGGTCGTTTCATAGGAGGGTTCCAGACCCCGCTCTTCAGGATCGAACCACATCTGCAAAAGCGTCACATCGTCTTGTCCCGGATTCATTTCCGAATGAATAATGCCGGTACCCGCGGTCATCCGCTGAACGCCTCCGTAGGTCGTGACGGCCCGGTGGCCGGAGCTGTCTTCATGCTGAAGCCGCCCTTCCAGAACGATAGTCACAATTTCCATCTCACGGTGAGGATGCGCCCCGAATCCCCGTCCGCCCTGCACCGTGTCGTCATTAAGCACTCTCATGGGACCGAAACGGGTATTGTCCGGATCATAATAATCCGCGAACGAAAAGCTGAAGTGGCTGACCAGCCAGCCGTGATCCGTGGAATAACGGGATGATGCGGGATAAACTTTTATCATGATCAACACAACCTTTCAAAATGGCAGCTGAACCCGGCTTCAAGATTTCCGAGCCTTCGGAATATTTCTTTTGGGATTCCGGTTCGGAAATTCCTATTTCGCCCGATTGCAAAACCCTGATCTTATTCTTGCATGCACTTTTATATTCAATCTTGTATCCTATCTTCTGCTCTATATGTATCATATACGAATAACTTACTAAGTTCAAGTTACTATACATTTCGTAAAAATTACAAATGTTTCATTTTGTCATCAATTTGTTACCCTTCTTTCTTCACGAACGCATACAATGGGAATTAGGACCAAGTCATAAAAAAACTCCCGCCTGAGCGAGAGCCTTGTCCGATTAAATGGTATAAAATAAACGGAAACTTTTTCTAATGGAAGAGTTTCACAGCTCCGTAGAGCGGGTATTAATTCTTATCTTGCTTCGAATTTTTCAGTTGGGCGATAACTTCCTTGATTTTATCGGGAAGGGGAAGACCGAGCCGGCCATAATTTTCCGTAATGGAAATTAACTCATTGACTAGATAGAAATAAATAGCGGCGTTCATCACTACGCTGCCGCCAATGAGCATGTCCATCCGGTGACCCAACAAAATGATGAGCAGCATAAGCCCTTTCTTGGCGAGGCCCCAGAAGCCGATATTGCTGTTCAACCCGGACTTTTCTTTCAAAGAGGCCGCAACGCCGGTTACATAATCGATTGCTACAGCCACGAGGAAGAAACCCAGCAATTCAGACCACCCTCCAAACGCATAGGTAAGGAATGAGGCGCCGAAAGCCGCCAAGCTGCCTAGAATCGTTTGGTTCATCTTAATCCCTCCTTTCTCTACCATTCTATGAAACCGGCAGTAGAAAGGAACGACACTTGGCTAGTGCTTACGAAAAAATAAAAACCGCCCGGTGGCACCCGGACGGCATAAAATTTACATTTGTATGATTACATGACGCGTTTGGCTCCAACATAACGAGAGCCCCAGTAAGCACTGCCCAAGCTGTCCACTTTCACTCCATCATCTGTCGCGGAAATGAATTTGTCAGCCCCTACGTAAATACCCACATGCTGCATTTTGGAATTGCTTGCGAAGAATACAAGATCGCCCGGCTGCGGGTTAGCTACTTTAACCCCTGCGCTGGCATACATACTTGCAGAAGATCTAGGCAGGTCTACCCCGTTCTTATCGTACACATATTGCACAAATCCGGAGCAGTCAAATCCAGATGGCGTAGTACCGCCATACACGTAACGAACGCCTTTATATTTGTTGGCCGTGGCTACAATCGTATTTTCCTTCTGTGATTTCTGAGGCACGGTTGCATACCAAGCCGGGGAATGATACTGTCCGTCGGCATCGAAAATTGCAATCGTATTCACATTATCCCATTGTACGCGGATAGCCAGTGAATCTGCCAGAAATCTCATCGGAACATAGACCGTATTGTTCAAAAACTGTGCTTTGCTTGGCAAGTCGATCTTCTTGCCGTCCACGAGAGCCTGATTCTCCCCCGTAGTAAACGTAATCTTGTGGCCGTTCCCGGTCACCGAGATACTCATTTGAGCCCCGGCACGTTCCCATCCGATTTCTGTTCCCAATTTCTCTGCAACTGGACGTAGCGGAATCATCAGGTTATTGCTGGAATCGATAAAAGGTGCGGTACCTTCGGTATTCACCAGTTGATCGTTGACCTGCACTTTAGCGGAACGAGCGGCATTGGCATGAGCATCAGAAGCCGCGAATAAACCGGCCGTCAGTACGGCGCATGAAACGACAACGCTTTGTACCCAAATCTTCAAAACGATTTTCCTCCTTGGGCCTCCGAGGTTAGTTGACGGGTTCGGGAAAGAGGTTCCCTAGCTTGCAAAATGACAGGCATTCACCCCAGAAATAAGTCCCCCGTACAGGTGCTTTGATTCACCGGATTCGGCTTTTGTATAAATTGTGTCAAAGACACTCCTAGAAAGGTTAACATAATTTACATAATCGGACAACCCTTTTTGTTGTGTCTATTTTGTAACAAATCCCGGATAAAATTCCTCCCTCTAAACAAAACTATTCAAAACGCCATTAGAGGAGGGGTTCCCCATGAAACGTGCAGCCTTGGCTGCCTCAGCCGCCATTTTGCTGGCCTTCGTCTCCGCATGCTCTCCGGCAAAGGTGCCGGGCGAGGGCTCCGTCTCTTCACGGCTGGACGAGAACCGTTTTATCCCGCACTCTCTAAGCGAAGAACCGGCGGCGTCATCTGTACCCGCGCCTGCTAAAAAACCGTCCGTTAAAACTCCGGCGATAAAGGAAAAAAAATCTGCCGCTCCACAGGCATTACCTGCGGTGCCGCTCCTTTTACCTTCTTTACCGGCTAAAAAAGTTAAAAAAACAGCCGCTCCCACACCGGAGCCGAAAAAGAAAGACGTCCCCGTCCAAAAACATCATCAGACGGGTACTCTCCGGAAATCGGAGCAGCGCAAGCTGAGTTTAGCCGAGATTCATCATAAATACCCGACGGTTTTCCGGATGAGAGGAACTTCCCAAGGAAAAAAAATCGCGCTCACGTTCGATGACGGGCCCGATCTCAAATACACGCCGCAAGTGCTGGATATTTTGAAAAAGAATCAAGTAAAAGCTACTTTCTTTGTAATCGGGAGCCGTGCTCGGGCACACCCCGAGATGATCGGCCGGATGGTACGGGAAGGACATGTTGTGGGAAACCACTCGTACAGTCATCCTTTTATGCCCAAACTGACCGCCTCGGAGTTTTCTTCGCAAATTATGCGCACCCAAGACATTATCAAACAGTTGGCCGGCTATACGCCGCGGCTGGTGCGGCCTCCTTACGGAGCCATCAATGAAGAGCAGGTTCGCTGGATGTCTGACCACCGCCTGCTGGTAATAAACTGGGACGTGGATTCCCTGGACTGGAAGGGATTGTCGGGCAAGCAGGTGTATCATAACATCGTGGATAATGCCCGGGCCGGTTCGATCATTCTGCAGCACAGCGCGGGAGGAAACGACAAGCACGATCTCAGCGGTACGGTTTCGGCCCTCCCCGATCTGATCCGTTCCTTGAAATCGAGCGGCTATAAACTGGTCACGGTTCCGGATCTGATGGGAATATCGAAAGATCTTTAACGCGCAAAAAGACGGGAGCATCCGCTCCCGCCTTCTTTTCGGCTCTGTTATTTAAGAATGTATACTTTCACACTTTGGTAGCCAAAGTTATTTACTTTCTCTTTGGAACCCGGAACAAAAATATCGATCCGGCTGCCTTTGATCGCGCCGCCGATATCCGTCGCTTTGGCGATCATCCCCTTGGCCGGAAGACCCGGGAAAGCGTAACCCGTCACATAGACGGTGGAGCCCAGAGGAATCACTTTCGGATCAACCGCGATCGTACCGACGGTCAGTTTGTTGCCGTAGTAATCGATTCCGGCATATCCGCCGTTCTCGCTCGGGTCCGCGGAATAAGCGGATGCCTTGATGTTCAGCACTTTTTTGTATTGTACCTGCTTGCCCGCAGCCGTTGTCAGCGTCTGGCCTGATTTTGCGGCAGCCGATGCGGCTTTGGCGGCCGGCTTCTTAACGGCTTTCTTCTCTGTAGATTTCTTTGGCTCGGAAGCCTGCGGCTTGCCGTTCTTTTGGAGTGCCTCCGAAGGTTTTATGGCGTCCGTCCGGCTTGGCACGGCTGATGCAAGCTGAGCTTGCGGCGGTTTTTTTACCGTCGCATTTAAAGCTTTTAGCTGTTCGGGGGCGGCTTCACCCGCAATTTTGAGCTCGCTTCCTGCCGGCAGATTCAGCGGATCCGCCTCAGGATTCAACGATAAAAGATCAAGAACGTCCATACTCATTTGGGAAGCGAAATTCCACATGGAATTCGGTTCGGATAATACTAGAATTTGATTTTCCGGTGTCAGGAAGGGTTGGGGAAGTTCCGAATCGGCTGCTTGTCCGCCGGTATCGGTAAGACCGACTGCAAGTTCCTGATAAGATTTGGCCAGTTTCCAATACAACAGGCCGTCGTTTTTAGCCGCTTCCGTTTCAGCCGCCTGGGACTGGAATGCGGAAGAGACCGCCACCACTGCACCCAGCAGCAGAGTAGCGCAAGTTTTTTTCCAATGATGCTTTAAAGCCATAGTTGATGTACGCTCCTTCTCGGTATTGCCTACGAGGTTAGTTGTCGGGTTCGGACTGAGAAGTCGCCCACGCTGCTGCCAGCGATTCACCCCTATCGGACGCCGCGTCATACAAGTACGGTTCCGAAATGAATCATCCCCCGCACCTCATCCCCCTCCTGGAAAATCCGGGAAAAGGAAGAAGTTTCGGCTCTCTACACAAGCTATCACATACATCTTTAGAAACAAACACACACAAATTGGCAAAAAACACATTTTTCATTTTTTTAATCCGCCGATTAATCCGGAGCAATAAGCTGTTCCAACAAGCCTATCGATACCTTTCTTGCCTTTAACACTTGCAATAACGCAGAGCGCAAAATTAACGCCTTACTCATCATACCCTTATGTAATTCTCATCAGTTTCTCAGAAAAGACGCCGTTTATTCACCTTTCCGGCAGGTAATTCATCCCACCAGAGGAAATTTATTTGGCGATTCGTTTGTTCTCTCTCGGTTTTTCTTCTATTTTTATGACTGCTTTGCTTTGTGCCGATTCCACAGTCGGACTCCTTTTCCCTTCGTAAATATCATCGAAAGGACGAAACGGCACGTTATCGGACCGGTCGAATTCTTTCGGTTTTCGCAGTCCTAATGATGCCGCTAATAGAACTAGCATGCCGATCAGCAGACTTAAAGTGATCCCCATAATAGCAGCCTCCTCATACTTCCAAAATCTAGGTTTGATTCCTAATTACTAAATAACTTATTCCAGTTTATCATACTTATAGGTAAAATGTGGTATTTTATTCCGGAAAACAGACGAATTTTTTACGATTTTTCGTAGGTGCGACATAATTCTTGCCTATTTTCTTCTTCTAATAACCGGCTCTGAGACAGTATCATCGTTTAAAAAGATCGGTTTATATGTCACTTATATATAAGTAAGACACCTTCAGCAGGGGAAATGTTCCGGTAAATTTAGTAATCTTATTCAATTTTTCCATATCACTCGAAAATCCGCGTACCAAACTCCCGTAAAATTCCTGAAAAAAGACGGGTTTCCCCGTCTTTTTGCCCGGTCCGCTAGAAAATTTTCTGGGCGGCCCTTTCGTCTTTAAGTATTTCCACCGCTTCGCGGAATCGCATCGAGTGGACGACTTCCCGTTCGCGCAGAAATTTCAGGCCATCCTGAAGATCGACGTCATCCGTCAGATCAATGAGCCACTGATAGGTGGCGCGGGCCTTTTCTTCCGCCGCGATATCTTCATACAGGTCGGCGATCGGATCGCCCTTCGCTTGAATGTAAGACGCCGTCCACGGCACACCCGACGCGTTTTGGTAATACAAAGCGGAATCGTGATTGACGTAATACTCGCCCAATCCCGCCGCTTTAAGCTGTTCGGGAGTCGCATCTTTCGTCAGCTTGTAGATCATCGTGGCAATCATTTCAAGGTGAGCGAATTCTTCGGTCCCGATATCATTCAGTACCCCGATCACTTTGCCCGGAATGGTGTAACGCTGGTTCAAGTAGCGCAGCGCGGCAGACAGCTCCCCGTCCGCACCCCCGTACTGCTCCATCAGAAGTTTGGCCATGTGCGGATCGCATTTGCTTACACGAACCGGATACTGCAGTTTTTTCTCGTAAATCCACATTGGAATCCCTCATCTCCTTGAGCACATCCGTGCTAAATCTTCCGGCCAGGCCATACCTGCAGTTCCCTCCGCACACGTTACACCTGCCACGGCCAGGGAGCTTCGGCCCATTCCCAGGTTTGCTGCGGCAGGGCATTTTGCCCGTACTGAAGAAGCGGTCCATACAGACGCTCGTATTCCAGCGCGATTTGTTTCCGTTTTTGGGAAAATTCATTGAACTGCTGCAAAGCGTTCCTATCTTCGGGATGGGTATCCAAGTACAAGGTCAGTTCGACCAGTACGAAATCGGCCGCTTGCAGATCGTGCAGAAGCCGGTAATAATTGTCATCCAGCTGTTTTTGCATAGTGTTCGCTCCCCTCTTTTTCGCTTTCCGGCCGGCTTAGCACTTGGGTTCGTAGTTGCTGTAAAGCTCCGGCCAAAGGGTACCGAGCTTCAAAGCTTCATAAGGACTGAACTGCGGCAGGCACATAGGCTGGAACTGGATAAACAGGTTCGGCGGTGTTACGTACGTTTTGACAAGTTTCGGCGGACAGGGATCAAACGGCCCCACGAAGGGGTGGTACATGCGGACTTCAGGATACAATGCGCTTCCTCCTTGTAACCGGTAATGGTGTCGCTCTGCAATACCATATGGCATTCGCCCAGTCGGGGTATGGGCGGGCGCCCAGATTCATGAAATAAAAGCGGAATAATCCGCAAGGTTGTCATCTCTACCGTCTCTATGAATATCTTATGATAGAAAGAGAGACGATCCGGGGAAAGCTTTTTCCCTTTCAAAAAAGGAGTGAGATGGCATGACACATCATCCGAAAACTCCCCTTCCGTCCCCGCCCCCTCAGCAGATGGAATACAGCGGGTATACGGTTCCGTTGTATTCCGCCGCCGGAATCCTGGCGGGCGCGGATACGTCCCCCGAAGCTCTGCTGGAACTGCGGAGTCTTCTTACCCGCTCCGGCGTCAAGCGCGTCGTTCCCTGCAAAGACTGGCATTCCGCCGCCAAAATGCCTTTGGCCGTCTATATCGGCAAGCTGCCGGCCGATCCCGCCGTGCAACGGGAATTCCGCAGCCGTCGCAGCGGCGATCCACTCGGAATTCCCGAGGAGGGCTACACCCTTGCGGCACGCCGCGGCAAACGCGGCGGCAGCATGATCGTGCTGGCGGGCGCGGATCATACGGGCACGCTTTATGCCGTCCGTACGCTCAAGCAGCTCATCCGTAAAGGCCCGATGATGGCCGCGGTGCCGGCCGTCACGATCCGGGACTTCCCCGCGTACCCCGTCAGGGGCGTTGTGGAAGGCTTCTACGGCGGCCCGTGGTCCCCCGACGACCGGGTAAATCTTATCGCCTTCCTTGGCGATCATAAAATGAACACGTACCTGTACGCTCCGAAAGATGATCCGTACCTTCGCGACCGCTGGCGGGAGCCGTACCCCGAAGAAGAGCTGCGCCATATCCGCAGGTATGTGGACGCTGCCGAAAAAGCCGGCGTCCGCTTCGTTTACGCGCTCTCGCCCGGGCTCGACATCTGTTTCTCATCGAACGAGGAATTTCAAAAGCTGACTGCCAAAGCCAGCCAGATGTGGACGCTCGGAGTCCGCCATTTTTCTCTGCTGATGGACGATATTTTCCAGAATCCCAACTGTGCGGACGATGTGCGGAAGTTCGGCGGGGACGAAAGCCCCGCTGCCGCTGCGCAGGCTTATCTGCTGAACCGCTTCAACCGCGAGTTCGTGGGGGCGCATCCCGGAGCTTCGAGGCTCATTACCGCGCCGACGGAATATTACCAGGACGGCAGCAGCCCTTACCGGAAACGCTTCGCCGAATTGGTAGACCCCGGCATACTCGTCTGCTGGACGGGAATCGGGATCGCTCCGGCCGTTGTCACTTCCGAAGAATCCGAACGGATCCGCGCGGTGTTCAACCATGACATGCTCTTGTGGGATAACTATCCGGTGACGGATTATGTCCGTGAAAAGCTTTTTCTCGGACCTCTGGAGGGCCGGGCCGCCGATTTGCACAAGCACGGCCAGTTCGGTTATTTATCCAATCCGATGGAGCATCTGCAGGCCTCTTTGCTTGCTTTGTTTACTTCAGCCGAATATGCCTGGAAGCCCGAAGCTTATCAGCCCTGGGAATCCTGGGAAAGATCGCTTAAGGAATTCGGAGGACCTCTTTATAAGGAACTGCGGATTTTTGCGGAAAATCATCTGTCCTCCGCCGTTCATACCGGCGAATCTCCGAAGCTCACAGCTCTTCTTGCGGATTTCTGGGAAAATTTCGAGAAAGGCGTACCGGAGAAAGCCGCCGCACGTTTGGCCGCATATTTCGGCTCTATGCGCAGGGCAGCGGTACGTTTGAGTCAATTGCCCAATCCCGATTTCGTAAGGGAAACGTCGGACTGGCTGAAAAAGACCGGCTTTTACGGAAAAGCCGGAGAATCCGCCGTCTCCCTGCTGCTGGCGATGATGCGGGGCAGCGATGAAGAAGCCGACGCCCGGTACTCCGCCTACGCCGCCGTCCTCACGCAGGATACCGTCGACATCGAGGTCGCGGAGCCGAGAACAGGCTCGCGCCGTATCGACGGCGAGAATCGCGAGCGGGGTGAATCCGAGCTTATCCGGTATACAGCGGAATTTGGGGCAACAACCGGGACGAACGAGTGGGGTTACGAGGTGACGGTCGTGAACGGACGCATCGTCCGGGAAGGCGGCAACAACTCGGTCATCCCCGCCGACGGCTATGTACTCAGCCTTCACTCGGGCCAAGACAGAGAATGGCTGAAAAACATGACGATAGTAGGCGCGAAAGCGGACATCCGAGACGGGAGCGTAACCATCTCGGTCGACAAGGGAATCTACCCGGTCCCCAACAAAAAAGTTTCGGCCGACGGAGTCATGGAGCCGTTCCTGCAGCGGGTCTCGGCGGCCTACGAGATGTATGTCCGGTGGCGTGAGAACCGCGGGTTCACCGATCCGATCAGCACACTTCCCGCCTGGGAGGGCAACGTGCCCGCGAACATGACCGACGGCAGAGCGGACACGTATTTCTGGAGCGGCAGAGCTCCGCAATCCGGAGATTACGTGGGCGTGAATCTGGGGCAGACGGCGGAGGTACGACAGATCCGCATCAGTCTGGGCCACCCGGACCCCGCCGCTCCGCAGGCAGGCGACCTCATCCGCAGCGCTTCTCTGGAAGCTTCGCTGAATGGCCTCAGCTGGACGAAACTGGCGGAGTTCTCTGAGCAGCGGGAGATTGAATACATTCCCGCAGCCCCCTTACGCGCTCACTTTATCCGGCTGAAAAGCAGGGCGCCACAGACCGAGTGGGTCATGGTCCGCGAGTTCTCGGTCACGGCGGACCGTGACCAGGCGGCGAACTGATCAAGGGCGAAATGCGGGCGTGGACTCCCTTGCAGGTTTAACGAGACTCAGTAGTTTTAAGGGGAGTTTGTGTTCTGTCTTGTCCTGTCGTGGTTTGTGGGGGTTTGATTCGTGGTTTGTGGGGGTTTGATTCGTGGTTTGTGTTTGTTCGTGGTTTGTGTTTGATTCGTAGTTTGTGGGGATCGATTCGTGGTTTGTTTGGATCGATTTGTCGTTGACGGCGCATTCTGGCGGATTCACGATCCGTATGCGGTCGATTCGTGTTTGATCCGTGGCTCCTCCGTCCTTTCATCAAAGCTTCACCAAAAATACCTTAGACAAGTTAGACGGTTCGTTGTGCGGATTATTTGGCGGCTGCTTGATTTCAAAGCGGTCCCGCATCTTATAAAAAGCCTGTCATCCCGGAACATAAGCTCTCCGGGCGACAGGCTCTTTTTACATGGAACAAACCTTCTAATCCAGGTTAATCTTGAACTGCAGAAGTCCGACCTGCCGCATTGTTTGAAAAAGAATGACAAGCAGCGGCCCCAAAAACATGCCGGCCACGCCCATCAGCTCGAATCCGATGTATAAGGAAATCATGGCCGCAAGCGCGCTGATTCCGACTGAATTGCTTAAAATTTTCGGTTCGATAACCCGGCGGGCCAGCGTAATTACGATAAACAACAGCATGATCTGCATAGCCATGCCCGGGTCGCCCAGCAGCATCCTGTAAACCGCCCACGGAAGAAAAACAAGTCCCGTTCCGATTACCGGCACGAATTCCATAAACATGACGAGCAGGGCAATCGCAAGCGGATAGTCGGTGCGGATAAACAAAAGGCCGATCAGGGTCAGCACATAGGTAAGCATCGACATCATAACTTGGGCGTACATAAATCCGAATAACGCCTGACGAAGGGACAGGATCAAGCTTTCGACTTTTTCACGGGAACGGTCATCGAACATATTCAGGAAGGATTGCTTCAATGCGGGCAGCGAGTAGGAGAATAAATAGAGGGAGAATAAGTAGACGATGAACAAAATAAGAAGGTTTGGGATAGCCGCGGCCGCTCCCAGAAACGAATCGGACAAAAGCAGGATAAAACGCTCCAACGCCTGGGCGGCGGAAGCCAGTCCGTTTTGCAGCCAGACTTGCATTTGAGAGTTATCGCCGGGGAAAAGGGATTCATACATGAATCTCGCCCTTGCCGCCGCATCCTCCACATAAATGCCGGTTTCCTCCAGATAAACGGGGATTTTGCCCCAAAAGTTCATGAATTCCGTCACGACTTTGACGCCGATCATGGAGAATAGTCCCAGGGTAAGCAGCGTAAACAGCGTGCTGACAAGAGAAACGGCCGCCAACCTGCGCAGTTTAAGCAGCCGCATTCCCATAGTCACCACAGGCTCCAGCAGCATCGCGGTCACGATCGCCAGCAGAAACGGCATTCCCACTGTGAACAAACCGTACAGCAGCAGAAGCCCGAAAGCCAGTATAAGCAGGGTTTTCCACGACACGTGAAAGAATTCCCCCTTTATTCCTCCAGTCCGGCTGCAGGATCTTTAGGCGTTTCGCTTTCGTTCTTCGTGATGTTGACGCGGGTGATCCGAAGCCGGTCCACCTCCGCGACTTCAAACGTATGTCCGCCGAAGACGACTTTCCTTCCCTTGATCGGGGACCCTTCAAGCGTCTTGAACACCCAGCCGCCGATCGTATCGACTTCCTCATCCTCGATTTCGAGATGAAGCAGCACGTTCAAATCTTCGATCAGGGTACGTCCTTCGACGGACGTCATGTTGCCTTTGACTTCGATGCTCGGTCTCTCATCCTCGTCGAATTCGTCATGAAGCTCGCCGACGATTTCTTCCATGATGTCTTCGAGCGCCAGCATCCCCGCCGTACCGCCATACTCGTCCACGACGATGGCAAGCTGGGAATGCTTCTTTTGCATAAGCTTAAGCACCTGGCTGATCTCCATGGATTCCGGCACGCTGAGAATCGGCCGCACGAACTGCTGCAGCTCGACCCCCGCCGTGGCGTCCGCCGTCAGCAGATCGGTAATGTGGACAAAGCCGATAATCTGGTCCTTGTCCCCCAGAGCCACAGGGTAGCGCGTATGCTTCGTCTCGTAAATGTGCTGCAAAATTTCGTCGTAAGGCTGGTCGATAAACAAGCAGTCCATGTCCGTGCGGGGCAGCATCACCTCGCGGGCAATACGGTCGGAGAATTCGAAAATATTATCGAACAGGAGCATTTCGTCGCGGTCGATGTGTCCGCTTCTGGCGCTCTGATTCATCAATATGCGGATTTCTTCCTCCGTATGCGCGGCATCGTGCTCATTGGCCGGCTGAACGCCGAACATTTTAAGAAGCAGGCGTGCCGCTCCGTTGAGAACCCAGATTGCGGGAAGAAAAATTTTATAGAAATACATCAGCGGGGCCGAAGTCCACAAAGAAACCGCATCGGGTTTCTGGATCGCCAGTGATTTGGGCGCAAGTTCCCCCAGCACGATGTGAAGAAACGTCACAATGGAGAAGGACAAGACCAGCGAGATCGTTCCGGAAAGGAACGTCGAATGCCAGTTAAGCGCATGGAAAAGCGGTTCGATAATGAGTTCCGCGATCGCGCTCTCCCCGACCCAGCCGAGTCCGAGGGACGCAAGCGTAATCCCGAGCTGGGTAGCGGACAAGTAAGCGTCCAGTTTCTTGGTGACGGTAAAAGCGAATTTCGCTTTCTTGTTCCCTTCATTCACGAGCTGCTGAAGTTTCGATTGACGCACTTTCACGAGCGCGAACTCGGCGGCGACGAAGAACCCGTTGAGCAGTACCAGTAATAAGACCAGTGCCATGTTCAGAAAAATTTTATCCCATTCAAAACTCCCCAATGGTTCTCAGTCTCCTTTGCTGCTAAATTACGTCAGAATGGCCTGACGCCGTGTGAAATCCTCGCCGGAGTAATAAGAATTCGCCACCAGCAGGTTGGGACCGCAGCAGGAAACGGCCGGACAATGGCAATCGACCGTGCGGCTCAGCGGATGGTTCAGCCACCGCTCGAATACGGTCTCCAGCTTATCCTCGCGCAGATTGCCCAAAGCCGGGACGTCGGCAAAATCGGTTACGTAAACGTCGCCCGTAAACATGTTGACGTTGAGACGGTTGCGCCCGTCGGGATCGTTGCGGACCGTCAGATTCGGTTCGCCGCGCAGCCTGCTCAGCAGTTTCCGGTCTTCCTCCGCGCCGTTGCAGGCGTAGAAAGGAAGCGTTCCGAGCAGCATCCACATCTCCGGATTGCGCCCGTCCAGCAGGCGGTGAATCGTGTCTCTCAGCTGATCAAGGGTGAGAATCGGCAGATTGGATGCAAAAGAACTCGGATACATGGGATGAACCTCATGCCTTTGGCATCCGATTTCTTCAATGATTTTATGTATAGGAACAATTTTTTCGCTTGTACGGGTGTTTAGCATGGATTCCGCCGAAATAAACATCCCGCCCTTGCTGAGTGCTACGGAATTATCCAACATGCGGTCGTACATTTTGGAAGCGGCTTTCATTCCGACAGGCCGTCCCGAACGGACAAAACCTACCTCGTGAAAATCTTCCGCGCACGTGTAATTAAATGAAATGTGCATCACATCCAAATAAGGAGCGATCCACTCATACCTTTCCAGCTCCATCGTGAGATTGGAGTTGATCTGCGAGCGGACTCCTCTCTCGCGTGCGTATCGCAGCAGAGGGACAATATATTCCTTTACGGTTTTCTCGGAGAACATGGGCTCTCCGCCCGTAATGCTGATCGTTTCCAGGTGCCGGGTTTCTTCCAGCCTGCGGAGCGCATGATTCAGGGCAAGCTTCGGCCCTTCTTTCATGACAAGCGTATCGCCCACCGCACAATGCTCGCAGCGCATGTTGCACAGATTCGAGAGCGTGAATTCCACACTGGTTAACGTGTGACGGCCATACTGCTGGAGCGAACGTATCGGATCCCACGGGTCGTAGGAGGGCGAAAGTTTCGTTAAAGCCTGGACAGCTGTTCGTTCATTCATTTCTTCTTCACATCCGGTACCAAAATTGGGGTGATTTCCGAATCCCCCTGGAATATACGCCGCTTTACGCAAACGTATGCCCTCTATTGTACCCGATGCCGGTGAAAAATGAAATAAACTCCGTTACAGTACAGGGCCGTCTTCCTTCCTCGGCCCGTGGGGACGCAGCCAGTCCGGCGCCCACCAGTTCAGCCTGCCGAACAGCTTCATCAAGGCCGGTACGAGCAGTACGCGGACGACGGTCGCATCGATGAGGACGGCAAGCGCAAGGCCGAGGCCCAGCGCCTTCATTATCTCGATATCGGTAAAAATAAACGTGCCGACCACGACGATAAGGATAAAAGCCGCGCTCGTGATGAGCGAGCCGGTTTTCATCAGCCCCTCGGCCGTACTGCGCTCGTTGTCCCCCGTGCGGTCGTATTCTTCCGCTATCCGCGAAATGAGAAACACCTCATAGTCCATCGAAATGCCGAAGACGACGCAGAAAATAACGATCGGCACCGTGGCGCTCACATAACCGGTCGAGGTCACCCTCATCAGATCGGCCAGAAAACCGTGCTGGAAAACAAGCACGACCGCACCGATACTCGCCCCCAAGCTTAATACGTTCATCAGGACCGCTTTAAGCGGGAGAAGCAGCGAGCGGAACGCCAGCAGCAGGACGATAAACGTCACTCCCAAGACAAACATAATTACCACCGGCAGCTTGTCTTGAATCCGGTCCAGCATATCCAGACGGTACGCCGGACCGCCCGTCATATGGACGTCCAGCTGCCGCCGGTCGAGCCCGCGGAGACTCCGCACCAGAGCGTCGGTCGCCCGGTCGTCGGGATCGCTTTCCGGGACGACGCGGATCAGCGTGCTGTCGCGTGCGTCCCCTTTCTTCCCCGTACCCGGAGAAGAAAGGGAAGGCTCGCTCAGCAGCGCGGCCGCCTGCCCGTCGCTGAGGCCCGGGAAGCCGTCCAGCACGCTGCGCACGGCCCTGACTCCGGGAGCCGCCTTCAGCGAGGCGGTGTATTCCCGCAGGCGGCAGGCGGCGGCCGCATCCCACTTGCCCCCGGGAGCCGTGACCAGGACCTGCAGCGGGCTTAGCTCCCGCGGGTCGAAAGCGAGGGCGGCCAGGTCGCCGGCTTGCCGTGCGCCGTACTGCGGCGGCAGGACATCTCCGCTCGGCGTGCTGAGCTGTATGCCGCGTATGGGCAGCATCATGGCCGCCAGCGCTCCCGTCAGCACGAGGGCCAGAACGACCGGGTGGCGCATGACGAAGTAAGCCGTCCTCTCCCAGAAGCGCCGTGTCGTTCCTCGCTCCGGCCAGGCTTTCGGCAGGACGCGTAAGGAATTCACGTGTCCGCCCAGCATTCCCAGCAGCGCCGGCAGAAGAGTGTTGGCGGCCAGAACGGAGATCGTTACGACGAGCATCCCTCCGAGACAGAGCGAGCGGAAGAAAGACAGATCCACGAACAGCATGCCGCACAGCCCGATGAGTACGGCGATTCCGGAGAAGAAGATGCTCCGCCCCGCCATCCCGCAGGTCACCGCAACGGCATCCGGAACCTCCCTGCCGGCCTTCAGCTCTTCCCGGAACCGGCTGACCATGAACAAGGCATAGTCAATTCCGACCGCTAACCCGAGCATGGTTACCATGTTCGGCAGAAAATTGGACAAGGCGGCATGGCGGGCGATAAAGTACGTGATCCCAAGCGTCGCGGTCAGGCTGGCTAGTCCGACGATCAGCGGCAGTAAAGCCGCGGGCAGCGTGCCGAAAATGATCAGGAGCACAATCAGCGCGATCGGCAGCCCGATCATCTCCGCTTTGGCGATATCGTTCTTGCTTGCTTTCTGCATATCGGCAAGCAGCGCCGGCGCCCCGCCCATATACACTTTCGTCCCCGCAGGCGGAATCAAACGAGCCTGAATTTCGCCGTATTTTTCCAGCACCTTCTCCACTTCAAGCTTAAGCGCTACGTTCACCGCCTGGATCTCGGCCGACCGGGCCGATTCTTTTCTAGGGCTTTCGACAAACGCCCATGAATCCACATAGGGCAGAGACTTTAAAGGCTCCAGCGATTCGGCAATAGACGCTTTCGCTTTGTCCGTCGTCAAATCTTTGCCGTCACCGTCATACACGAGCTGCAGGGACGAAGGCGGAACCCCCAGCTTCTCCCGCATCAGGTGAAACCCGGTATCGGATTCACTGCCTTTCGGCGTAAATCCGTCGTCCTTCAAAAGCGCCGGCACTTGCCCCGCCAAAATCGCGGCTCCCGCAAACAAAACGACCCATATCGTCAACACCCGTTTGCGGTACCGGTACATGGCGCAGCCCCACTTTATGAAAAATCCCGTCTTTTCGCCAGGCTTCAATCCATTTTCGTTCCTATCGTTCATTCCGCTCATCCCAATTCCTCCCGGCCCCTCTTGCACCTCACCTGAATCCTCCCGTCTAAGCGGGATTTCCGTAATCGCTTCCTTTAGTATGGTTCGGGGATTTCCATTTTATATGTGCCGTGTCGGAAGAAATGCAAAAAAAGCCAAACGGGACCCTCCGTCGGCTTTCGGCTTATTACGGGTTATTTCAGAAACAATCGTGCCCTATACCGTACTCACTTGACGCCACGGCTTACAGGGGATGAACTTCCGTGATCATGATCGTCAGTTTTTTGGATAAATCGATCTCATAGGGGGCGGATATCAATTCACGCGCTTCGTTCTTGACCACACGGACTACGGGCCGTTGGGGAGCCGAAGCGTTGAGATCGACCACTACGGCGATTTCGCCGGTATTGAGCGCAACGGTGACGCCGAGGGGATATATGGCCACCTTATCCCGGAACAGATTCAGCATCTCCGTATCGTAGAGGGTCCCGGCTCCGCCCATAATGACTTCCAGCGCCTCGTGGGGAAGCATCGCCTTGCGGTAAACTCTTTGAGTCGTCATCGCGTCATAGGAATCGACCATCGCGATCCATTTGGCGTAAGGATGAATCTCTTCGTCTTTGATTCCTCTGGGATACCCGCTGCCGTTGATCCGTTCATGATGCTGAAACGCGCAGTGGGCGGAAAGTAGAGGGATGTTCGCTTCGTTCTTGAGCATTTGATAGCCGTATACCGTATGTCTCTCCATTTCGGACCATTCCGGTTCGGACAGCTTGGAGGGCTTCGAGAGAATTTCTTCCGAGATTTGCGTTTTGCCGATATCGTGAAGTAGAGCCCCGAGGCCCAGCGTCATCAACTCATCCCTTTCGTATCCATGGCTCAGACCGAGCATGGTGGTATACAGACAGACGTTAAGCGAGTGCTGATATAAGTAGTGGTCTTTAATCTGAATATCGCCCAGCATAATCATGGCGTCTTTATGACGGGATAAATCATCGATCACGTGGTCCATCTGCTGTCTGAACGACTTGCCGAAATGCTGGTAATTAGCCAGTGTTCTCCGTCCCGGTTCGTTCATCAGCTTGCGGAAGGTGGTGCGGATTTCCGTGAACAGCCTGCGCTTGGTCTCCTCCGAGACCAGATCGTCCGGAACGATATCATCCGTCAGCGCATCCTGGATATATAAATAGTCTATTCCGTATTTTTCCAACCGCCCCAGCAGCGATTGTGTTAATTCGACATTTTCCGCAAGCAGTACCGCTCCCTGCTCATTGTAAATATGTCTGCCCAGTCTCATGCCCGGTTGGCATTGGCTGATGGGTAAAAGCCGCATATTCTCCAAACCCCGCGATCTGTATATTCCTCTCTTTATACCCTTACTGTATAAGATATTTTTGGAAAGAGCAATACAAAAACCGCGTTTTTTCGACGCGGTTCTCGAAGGTTCTTTTTCATGTTCCATCCATTTTTGTAAAAACTATCTCTCCTGTTGTCCATAGGGACGCGCTAAAACCCGGAAAAACTTAAACGGCCCACAGATAAACGATAAAAATAGCGGCCAGTATAAAGCGGTAATAAGAGAAATAAGTCAGTTTCATGCGCTGTACGAAACGGATAAAAGTCACAATCGCAAGCAGGGCGACGACAAAGGAAACGATAAAGCCGACTGCGAAAAACAGGATGTCGTCCGACGTGAAGTTCTTGTAGCTCTTGAGCAGGGAATATCCGCTGGCGGCAAACATGATCGGAACCGCCATAATGAACGTAAAATCGGCACCCGCTTTGCGGGTCACACCGTGCAGCATGCCGCCGGCCATCGTCGCACCGGAGCGTGAGAATCCCGGGATCAGAACGGACAAGCACTGGTAAAGGCCGATGATAAAAGCCTGACGGTACGAAATACCGTCCATGTCTTCTACGACCGGTCCTCTTGTCCGGTCCATTTTCTTCTCGGCGACGATCATCAGAATACCGCCCAGGATCAGGGACACGACAACGGTTTTTGGGGAAAACAGATACGTTTCGATCAAATCGTCGAACAGAAAAGCGATTCCCATCGCCGGGACGATCCCCAGCAGAATGTGAAGGACATTTAACCGGGATGCTCCCGCTTTAACCGCTACCGGCTCCCGGTTGATTCCGAGAATACGCAGGATTCGTTTCCAATACACGATCACGACGGCAAGAATGGCGCCGAGCTGGATCACGATCGTGAACGTCTTCATGAGCGGTTCTTCGTCGCTGATTCCCAGCAGAGACTGCGTCAGAATCATGTGTCCGGTTGAAGAAACCGGCAGAAACTCGGTCAATCCTTCGACAATCCCGATAATCACGGCAATCCACAAACTGTACATGGTCTCTCTCCTAATAATAACAGCTGGGGACCTGTGCCGGGCATGGACAGATCCCCGCAACTATACATTTTACCCGGATCATAGGGTCAAGACAAGTTACCCCCCGGGCATCGTTCAAATGCCTGCAGGCTCCCAGCGGGGCTTCAAAGCCTCTTGGAAACGCTCGGGATGCTGAAGCTCTTCGCCCAGAATATCCCTCAGCAGCTCGGGAAGCAGGTACTCCACATCCGTTCCTTCGCGCAGGGATAAGTAGCCGACTCCGAACGTAAACATGTCGATCATGCCGACCGTATACGTCCGGTCTTTCTCCAGCACCGTTCCGTTGACAAGCACCTCGCGGATTTTGTGCAGCGGCTTCTCCTCGGGATCGTAGCGGACGCTCAATCCGTCCAGACACAGGATGCCGAGCACTTCTCCGCGGAAGCCGAAGCCCCGGATCGGCTTGCTCTGGAACTCCGGCAGGAGGGACTCCTCCAGCGCCTGAAGCAGGCGGGCGCCTGTCAGCTTGACCCGGCAAGGATTGATGGGGCCGGGGCAGATAGCCAACAGGCGGCCCAGCGTGACAGGCCCTCTCGCAAGTCCGCGCAGCAGTTGTCCGGCGTTGACGAGTCCGATCTCCGCTTTCATCCACCGGCGCAAACCCGAGGCGAGCAGGTTCCCGAGCTGTGACTCGCCGTACCAGTCAAGCTCCAGCGGGTCCGCCAGCTCCGTTACCGGAATATCCAAGGCGCGCTGCCCCAGCTCCGCGTTGCGGGCGATAATGTCCGTGATACCGGCGTCATCATCCCAGGCGGACACAGCGTGAACCCGGCCTGCAAGGCGCTCGATACGCCGTTCCCGCACGTTGTAGACGATCTCCACCTCACCCGCATACTGCCCGTATTTGCCTGCGGCGCAGACGAGCGTATCCCGGATGTGCAGCGGTTTTTCCAGCAGATGGTGGGTATGGGAGCCGAGGATGACGTCGATGCCTTCGACCTCCGCCGCCATCCGTTCATCGTAGCGGAGTCCCAGGTGGGACAGGACGACCACGATGTTGACCTGCGGCCGCAGCTTTTCCACCCAGTAGGCCGCAGCTTGAACGGGCTCTAGGACATCCCAGCCGAGCAGCTCGTAATAGTCCGTAAAAGCCGCCGTCAAGCCGATTAACCCTACGGTGATATCTCCTTTGCGTACGATATGATACGGAACCATCCAGGCCGGTACTTTCCCCGTCTCCGCATCAAGAATGTTGCTTCCGATGACGGGAAATTCCGCCTTCGTTTCAAAAAGGCTCCGAAGCGCATCCGGAGCATAGGTCAAGCCTTCGTTATTTCCCGGCACCATCGCCTCATAGCCCGTTGCGTTCATGATTTCGATATTGGCGGCACCGCCCGTCCCTTCGGTTTCGAGCCTCATCCGGTCCAGATGATCGCCGATATCCAGCGTCAGGATCTCATCCCCTTCATGGCGGCGTCTAAGCTCTTTGAAGCAGGTCGCGATTTTGGGCATTTGTTCGAAATGACTGTGCAGGTCATTCGTATGAAGGATCACTAACGTCTGATGCTTCTGCTGCTTTTCGGGCATGATTTCACCTCCGCTGTAAAGCCTGTCTCTATTACGTATGCGATACTTTGCTTCATTATGTAAGAAGCCCGGCTGCCCGGACAGCCTCATTATATCCTTTTCGTTTTAGGATATGATATGCTAGTTGAAAACGCAACTATCAGGAGAGTAGCCCCCATGACGTTTCATATCCGACTTTTTGCGGGCTTGGCCGACGAGCTTGGCCGCCCTTCCATTGATATAACACTGACCCTGGACCCCGGTGAAAAATCCGTAACCGTTCAGGATCTCTTGGACGAAATGGGCAGACAATTCCCCGGCGCCCGTTCTCTTCTCGCCCACTGCTTTCTGGCCAAAAATCACGCTTACGCCGCTCCCGGTGAGCTTGTAGCCGAGACTGACGAACTGGCTCTTATTCCTCCCGTATCGGGAGGAAGCGGCGAAGAGCCGCAGCAGGAAGACGAAGTTCCGGAAGTCTCCCGCTACGTACTTACGCGGAATCCGATTGAGCCCGCAGAGGTCCTACGTAAGGTTACCCATTCCGACTGCGGAGCGACACTCGCGTTTATCGGTACTACCCGCGAACATACTCACGGAGTGCGTACCGTTCTGCTTGAGTATGAAGCGTACGAGCCGATGGCCGTCTCCGTGATGGAATCCATCGGCGCCGAGATGCAAATCCGCTGGCCCGGATGCCGCTGCGCGATGACGCACAGGCTGGGTCCCGTCGGAATCGGCGAAAGCAGTCTGGTCATCGCCGTCTCCACGCCGCACCGCGCGGACTGTTACGAGGCCAGCCGATACGCCATTGAACGGGTGAAGCAGATTCTGCCCGTCTGGAAAAAGGAAATCGGCGAAGACGGCTCCGAATGGAAAGGCTACGTTTCGCCGTCGGGGACGCGGGAGTGGAATCCGCTCCTCCTTCCGGATGACGGGGAGCGGTAAGCATACAGCGGCGGGAAATCATTCATCAACCGCAGCCGGTCCGAAATTGTTACGAGATTCCTAAGCTCCAAGGCCAGGAACGAGGCCGTTTGGACCTGATACGAGTTCTAGGGCGAAGGGCGGCACGGCGCCGCCGAAATCGTGAGGCCGAAAAGCCGGTTTTCGGGGCTTCGTGATTCCGGAACATCAGGTTCCCGAGGTTCGGATCTTCTTGATCCGGGGCTTCGGGTTTAGGCCTTCGGATCTTCTTGCTTTAAGGGCTTTGGTTCCGGGGTCTCGGGCCTCATGCTTGAGATCTTCGGGTTTCAAGCTCCCCGATTCCCCCAAGTTTAGGAGCCGCCATATTTCCGGCATACCTTCTGCGAGAACGATTTAACCTGTTACATGCAGGTTTTCGTATGTACCTAACTAGCCCGATAACCGTTAAAAATGCGGCGAATTATTTTACTAACCGCAAGTTACTCTACAAAAACAAGCCCGGAAGGAGCAATCCAATGAGCAGCCTTCACCCATATCCGCCGGCGGACGAGTTCCCGTCCGCAGCTGCATCCCCTTCCTCCGGAACGGGAGCAGCTCCGGCCGCGGAGCCGTCGGCGGTGCCCGATGCGGCGGCGCGGTCCGGCGCTTCACAAGCGGGAGCGGCGCCGTCCTCCGGCGAAGCGCCCGTACAGGAACCGGCCGTGCGGCAGTCCGCAGCCGCCCAAGCGGCGCAGGTCACGGACGAGTCCGCCGCGCAGTCTGCCGCCGGTCAGGCGCCGCAGACAAGCACAGCCGCCGGCGTGCAAATCGCCGGCGAAGCCGAAGTGTCGGCCCGCTATTCCCGGCACGTGCTTTTCAAGCCCGTCGGCGAGAACGGCCAGCGGGCGCTGGGCCGCGCGCGGGTCGCCATCGTCGGCCTCGGCGCGCTCGGCACCGTCCTGGCGAACCACATGGTTCGCGCCGGTGTCGGCTTCGTGCGCCTGATCGACCGCGACTTCGTCGAAGAGAGCAATCTGCAGAGGCAGATGCTCTATGACGAAGAAGACGCCCGCCAGGCGCAGCCCAAAGCTTCAGCCGCCGCCGCGAAGCTGCGGCTGGTGAATTCCCTCGTCGGCATCGAGGCCCATGTCGCCGACTTGAATCCCTTGAATGCCGAAGAACTGCTGACCGGCGTTGATCTCATTCTGGACGGAACGGATAACTTTTCCGTCCGGTTCCTGATCAACGATGTCAGCGTCAAGCACGGCATTCCCTGGCTGTACGGCGGCGCCGTCGCTTCACGCGGCGTTTCGCTCGCTATTGTGCCCGGCGAGACGCCTTGTCTGCGCTGCCTGTTCGGCTCCGCGCCGGCGCACGGCACTGCCGACACGTGCGACACCGCCGGCGTCATCGGCCCGATCATTCATATGGTCGCCTCCTATCAGGCAACCGAGGCGATGAAAATCCTGATCGGGGATACACGGCACCTCAACCGCCGGATGCAGCAGTGGGATCTGTGGTACAACCACTATACGTCCGTGGATGTCGCGGGAGCGCGCAAGGCGGACTGCCCCGCCTGCGCCCGTCATACGTTCGAGTATCTCGATGCGGATATCGAAGGGGAAACGATCCAGACGTTGTGCGGAAGAGATTCCGTACAAATTCATCCCGTCCAGCCTGCCGAATTATCTCTGGAGCAGTGGGAACGGCGTCTTGCCCCTCTCGGTCACGTAAGCCGCAACAAATTTTTGCTCCGCTTCCGTCCTTCGGATGAGATTACCATCGTCCTGTTTCCCGACGGCCGCGTGCTGGTACAAGGCGTTTCCGACCCAACTGCCGCCAAAACTTTATACAGCCGGTACATCGGCATGTAATCCGCATTTGATACCGCTGCGGGCCTTATCCTGGATAAGGTCCGTTTTTTGTTCCCTTTCCGGGATTTCGCTTCTGAATTTCATTGAAACGAATACCCGTGACCGGATACGTAACTAGTCGCTTTTTATGGAAACTATCTTCTTTTCTAAGTTTTTTGGACATAAATTCTTCTTTTATCTGCCTGATTTGCCTATCTTTCAGCAGCTTGACCGGACCTTTATTTTCTTTATAAATAATTGATCAAATCTGACACCGTTATTCCGGAAAATGGAAAATGTTTCATTGCAACCCGGTTTCTCCTCCTGCTAAGATTAAGGTGGTTGAGAAAAAAATGGAAATGGGAAAAGGTGAATGAATTCAATGAGAATTCATATAACAGACTTGCAAGTGGGTGACCGTCTGACCCGCGATACGTTCAATTCTATCGGATTGAACATTTTATCGGCTGATACGAAAGTGGACGAGTTCGATATTTTGAAACTGAACAAACACCGGATCGAATACGTGGACATCGAGGAGCGTCCTCAGCCCGGCAGCGAAGCTCATTTGCAGACCGCTGTATCCTCGGAGCTTTTGCATCAGGAGGAATCTTTCCACTCCGCTATCGGCGGGATCAAAGACTTATTTGAAAGCGCGGTACGGACCGGCAAGCTATCCGACTCCACCGTCGAGCAGTATTACAGTCCCCTCATCTCCAGTGTGCGGGAAGAAAAAGACGTCGTGAACCTGCTGCTCTGCCTGGACAGCCGCGACGACTATACATACCAGCACAGCGTACAGGTCGGCCTTATTTCTTATTTTATTGCGAGCTGGCTGGGAAAAACGGAAGAGGAAGCCAAGGAAATCGGCAAAGCCGGCTATCTTCACGATATCGGAAAATGCCGGATCAGTTTTGATGTGCTGCAAAAACCGGGCAAGCTTACGGAAGAAGAGTATGCCGAGATGAGAAAGCATACCGTTTACGGCTATGAGATTATCCGCAATTCCATTCATGACGACCTGGCGGCGCTCGTCGCCCTGCAGCATCATGAACGGCTTAACGGTTCCGGATACCCGCTGGGCAAAACTTCTGAATCGATTCATCCCGCCGCCAAAATCGTTGCCGTAGCCGACGTATACAGCGCCATGATCAATAACCGGTCATACCAGACCAAACGGGACCTGCTGTACGTCCTGAAAGAGCTTCACAAAATGAGCTTCGGTGAGCTTGATCCCCAGGCGGTTCATGTTTTTATCGCCAACATGGTCCCGAATTTTATCGGCAAGAAAGCCACCTTATCGAACGGTCTGTCCGGCACTATCGTCATGACTTTTCCGAACGATTATTTCCGCCCCTTAATCCAGATTGACGATGCCATAGATACGTTCGTCGATCTTACACAGCGGACCGATCTGGAGATTCAATCGATCACGGTCTAGTAAGCGCTTTATTTCTATTCTGTAAAAAGCAACAGCCGCCTCTCCTTTGGGATTGTGCGGCTGTTTTGTGCTACAATGGCCGTATCGGCACACACGATCCGCCTATCCGTGGTTCGGCGATTCATCTTAACCGGGTACGTCAAATCCGCCGGTGGTAAATACCGCACCCCAACCTTCCTCAAGGAGGCGCATAAATCTTGAACGACGACAAAGACAAAGAACAGCCATTTGTAACGATAAATCATCCGCCTGATCCCAAGTGGGAAGGCACATCCGCCAGCACCGGCAATGAAAAGAGCGAACCCTTGCGGGATCCCGGGCTCTCCTCATCGTTTTCTTCCGTTTACACTCCGCCTCCCGTAAAACAGAGAAAGACTTCGGCTGTCCTTGCGATGCTTTGCGGCATTTTGGCGCTCCTTTTTAACCTGCTGGTCGTGACGCTTCCCCTGGGCATTATTCTCGGGATTACCGCCTTCTGCTCCGGCCTTGTCGCCAGACGCTCTCACCGGCGTTCCGCCGGGCTTGTTCTCTCCCTTTTCTCGTTTCTGATCGCCATGGTTTGGCTTGCCAGCGCCTTGGTCCCGCTTGCGGTCGATCCCACGATAAGAGCCGGCCTGCGGCTGCCTTAACCGGTGGTCGGGGCTTTTGGGCTTGACCTGCTTAGCGGGGAAAGGACATGCCGGTCCGGCTGCAAGCTTCATCTGCCGAAAATTAAAAGACCGAGCCTCGGGGATCGTGAACAAAACCTGGTCGGATTTTAAATTACATCGCCGATCTTTCCAGGGCTGCATTTCTCCTACCTGGCCGGCAGTTCCCGTAACATCCGGTGATACATAGCCTCGATCACGCCAAGCACAAGCACAATGGTCAACAGCTCGCCTGTGGAAAGCGACCAGTCCGCAGTATAAGCCGCCAGCCGTAAAAAAACAAAAGCCAGTGCGGCGTCACAAATCGTCGCAATCGTGTTATTGGAAACCCTCAAAATCAGCTGATCCCCGATTACAAAAGCCACGAGCGACAACAAAACCGCCGTAATAAGCGCCGACGTAAAACTCGCTTCCGTAAAAGTCAACAGCAAAGGTACGACAATAATCCCGTTCAGGATCAGTTTAATAATCAATTTGCTCGTCACTTGATTTCCTCCTTGAGGTACTTAGGTTGTTTCGGTATTGCCGCAGCTCACCCAACATTTTTCTTCGGCCTAAGATTCGGAACAAACACCGGGAAGCAGCATTAGGTTGTAACCGTATTTGTTTTTTTATGCAAAAAAAACGTGCCCGAATAAATTAAATTCGGACACGTCTGTTTGTTTAGGTGACAAGGATTAACCGATGGAACCTTCCATCTCGAACTTGATGAGACGGTTCATTTCGACCGCGTACTCCATCGGAAGTTCTTTCGTGAACGGCTCGATAAAGCCCATTACGATCATCTGCGTCGCTTCGCCTTCCGAAAGACCGCGGCTCATCAGGTAGAAGAGCTGATCTTCGGATACTTTCGAAACGGTCGCTTCGTGCTCCAGCGTGATGTTGTCGTTCATGATTTCGTTGTACGGAATCGTGTCGGACGTGGATTGTTTATCCATAATCAGCGTGTCGCACTTGATGTTGGATTTCGCGCCTCCGGAGTTGCGGCCGAAAGAAGCGAGTCCGCGGTAGGTTACTTTACCGCCATGCTTGGAGATCGACTTCGAAATGATCGTCGAAGTGGTGTCCGGAGCAAGGTGGATCATTTTGGCACCGGCATCCTGATGCTGGCCTTTACCCGCAACGGCAATGGACAGAACGGAGCCTTTGGCGCCGCGGCCTTTAAGCACGACGGCCGGATATTTCATCGTCAGCTTGGAGCCGATGTTGCCATCCACCCATTCCATGTTCGCGCCTTCTTCGGCGACGGCACGCTTGGTAACGAGGTTGTAGATGTTCGGCGCCCAGTTCTGGATGGTCGTGTAACGGGCACGGGAGTTTTTGCGGCATACGATTTCAACGACCGCGCTGTGAAGCGAGTTCGTGCTGTATACCGGAGCGGTACAGCCTTCTACATAGTGAACGAAGCTGTCTTCGTCCGTAATGATCAGGGTACGCTCGAACTGCCCCATATTTTCCGAGTTGATACGGAAATACGCTTGAAGCGGAACTTCGCATTTTACGCCTTTCGGTACGTAAATGAAGCTTCCGCCGGACCATACGGCGCTGTTCAACGCGGCAAACTTATTGTCGGTCGGAGGAATAACGGTTCCGAAATATTCGCGGAACAGTTCCGGGTATTCACGCAGCGCGCTGTCGGTGTCCATGAAGATCACGCCTTGATCTTCAAGTTCTTTCTGCATGCTGTGGTAAACGACCTCGGACTCGTACTGAGCCGATACGCCGGCAAGGAACTTCTGCTCCGCTTCCGGAATACCGAGCTTGTCGAACGTTTCCTTAATCTCGGTCGGAACCTCTTCCCATGTCTTGCCCTGCTTCTCGGACGGCTTGACATAATACTGGATGTCGTTGAAATCAAGATCATCCAGGTTACCGCCCCAACGCGGCATCGGCATGCTGAAAAATTGTTCCAGCGATTTCAGACGGAACTCGAGCATCCACTCGGGCTCGCCTTTCATTCTGGAAATTTCGGTGACGATCTCGGCGTTCAGGCCTTTTCCCGATTGGAAAATAGACTTGTGCTCGTCCCGAAAGCCGTATTTGTACTCTTCCATTTCTGGCATTTGCTTAGCCATCGTACCAACCTCCTTTAATTGTTGTTCTTACGGCTGCTTCGTCTGTTCAATCCCTTTGCGGAGCGCGTTCCATGCGAGTGTGGCGCATTTGATACGGGCCGGGAATTTATTCACACCGGACAAAGCCTCTATATCTTCATATTCGAATTCAACGTCTTCGCCCTTCATCAGCTTGGAGAAATTCTCTGCCATCTCGAGCGCTTCTTCGAGCGTTTTGCCTTTGACGGCATCCGTCATCATCGAAGCGGAGGACATCGAAATGGAGCATCCCTCGCCGACATACTTGGCGGCTTTGACCTTTCCGTCTTCCACCTGCATCTGCAAAGTGATCCGGTCCCCGCATGTCGGGTTATTCAAGTTGATTGAAACCGCTTCGCTGTCGTCGAACGACCCGCGGTTTCTAGGTGTTTTATAATGATCCATGATGACTCTGCGGTATAAATCATCCAATTGCATGACCGAAATACTCCTTTGTTTTTAGTAAGCCCTGGACGAGTCGGTCGATGTCATCTTCTGTATTGTATAAATAAAAGCTGGCGCGCGCCGTAGCCGATTGTTCCAGCCAGCGCATCAGCGGCTGGCAGCAGTGATGACCGGCACGGATGGCGATGCCTTCGGCATCCAGCACTGTGGCCACGTCGTGCGGATGAACGTCACCCAGGTTAAAGGTGACAAGCCCGACGCGGTTGTTTCTCGGACCGTAAACATTCAGACCTTCAATCTCAAGCATACGCTCCATCGCATAGGCAGTCAACCCGGCATCGTGGTCGGCGATGGCGTCTAGGCCGATCTCCTCCAGGAAGTCGATAGCAGCTCCGAGACCGATGGCACCGGCGATGATCGGCGTTCCCCCCTCGAATTTCCAGGGAAGCTCCTTCCACGTGGAATCGTACAGATCCACATGGTCGATCATTTCGCCGCCGAATTCGATCGGCTCCATCGCTTCAAGCAACTCCTTCTTCCCATACAATACCCCGATTCCGGTAGGTCCACACATTTTGTGGCCGGAGAAGGCGAAGAAGTCGCAATCCAGATCCTGCACATCCACTTTCAGGTGAGGAGCGCTCTGTGCGCCGTCCACCATCATCTTCGCGCCGTGGCGGTGAGCGATCTCGGCGATGGCTTTCACCGGGTTCAAGACACCCAGAACGTTGGAAAGATGAACGACCGAAACGAATTTCGTGCGGTCCGTAATCGTTTTCTCCACATCTTCAATGGCGATGGAGCCGTCCGGTTGAAGCGGGATATATTTGAGCGTGGCGCCGGTCGCTTTCGCGACCTGCTGCCATGGAATGAGATTGCTGTGGTGTTCCATCGGGGTGATGACGATTTCGTCGCCTTCCCCGCAGATGGAGCGGGCATACGAGCTGGCAACCAGGTTGATCGCCGTCGTCGTGCCGCGGGTGAAAATGATTTCCTGCTCGGAGCGGGCGTTGATAAAACGGACAACCTTCGCACGCGCTCCTTCGTAAGCGTCTGTGGCACGGGACCCCAGGGTGTGGACGCCTCGGTGTACGTTCGAATTGTCCCATTCGTAATACTTTTTCAGGGCCTCGATGACTTGGACCGGCTTCTGGGAAGTCGCGGAGCTATCCAGATAAACGAGCGGATGCCCGTTCACTTCCTGATTCAAAATGGGAAACAGTTCGCGTATCTCCGAAGGTTTCATTGCCCCAGCTTCCTCTCTACCATAGTTTGCAGTCTGCTCTTCCAGCTTGGCGATCGGAATCTCCGATACGACCGGAGCCAGGAAGCCGTAAATCAGGAGACGAGTGGCTTCCTCACGGGAAATCCCGCGGGACATCATGTAGTAAACCTGGTCCTGGTTTACTTGACCCACACTCGCCGCATGGCCGGCTTTAACGTCATCTTCGTCGATCAGAAGGATCGGATTGGCGTCGCCGCGGGCTTTCGGGCTGAGCATGAGCACACGCTCCGTCTGCTGACCGTTGGCGCCCGTCGCGCCTTTCTCGATCTTCGTGATTCCGTTAATGATGGCGGTAGCCTGGTCTCTCATAACCGCACGCGTAATCATGTCGCTGTTGGAGCTCAGACCGAAGTGAACCGCGCGAGTCGTCAGGTTCAGCTTCTGATCGTTCGTTCCCACGCAGATCACTTTCGCATCCGAGTAAGAGCCGTTGCCCTTCAGGATCGAAGTCGTGTCGGACATGGAATTGCCCTGGTTCATCTCACCGACGATCCAGTTCACGCGTCCGTCGTTCTCTACGACGGCACGGCGGTAAGTCAAATCCGTAACGCCTTCCGTAAGGTTGTGAACGGAAGCAAAGTGAACGTTCGCGCCCGGTTTTACAAATACTTCGGTTACCCCGTTTTGTACGAGCGAAGCACCGGTACCGATCGAAGTAAAGTTCTCCACGTACGTGACGGAGCTGTTCGTATCCGCTACGATCAGGATGTGCGGCGAGAAGCTCGCTGCCGAATCATCGGACAGGAACAAGGCCTGCAGCGGGATTTCCACGTTGACGTTCTTCGGAACGTAAACGAATACGCCGCCGCTCCACGTTGCCGCATGCACGGCCGTCAGCAGGTTTTCGCCCGCTTCGACCGCTTTGCCGAGGTAAGGGCGGACCAGATCGGCGTGCTCGCGTACCGCGGTTTCCAGATCCGTAAAGATCACGCCGAGGGAAGCAAGTTCTTCGGACAGAGCGCGGTATACGGCTCCGGAGTTCCGCTGAACGATAATATTCGTATCTCCGACGAGTGTTTTAACCTGCTCCGGCAGCTCGCTGACGGAAGCGAGGGCTTGAGGCTCGCGGTACGTGCCGAAAGAGCTCAGGTCCCAGCGGTCCAATCTCGTTTTTTCCAATTTAGGCAGTTCCAAAGATCCCGCCAGATTTGCCGCCTGCACGCGCAGATCGGTCAACCACTCCGGCTCCTGTCTGGCTTTCGACGCTTGGGCGACGGCTTGGGAATCAACGGGAAGAATGGTTTGTGTCGTCATATCTATTTCCTCCTAATATATAGCCCAGGCCATTAGTTATATTTCGGTGCGGTTGTGTTCATAGGAACTTGGAATTCTTGCTCGTCGTCATTGCCGACCGTCTCGTCGACGATGCCCAGCTCTTCTTTGATCCAGTCGTAGCCGTCTTTCTCCAGACGCTGTGCCAGCTCAGGGCCGCCGGATTTAACGATTCTGCCCTGCATCATCACGTGGACGAAGTCAGGCGTTACATAATCCAGCAGGCGCTGGTAGTGGGTGATGATCAGGAAGCCGCGGTCTTCGCTGCGCATCGCGTTAACGCCTGTCGCGACGATGCGAAGGGCGTCGATATCGAGACCGGAGTCGATTTCGTCAAGAATGACGATGCGCGGATCGAGCATCAGCATTTGCAGAATTTCATTCCGCTTCTTCTCGCCGCCGGAGAAACCTTCATTGAGGTAACGGTGCATAAATTCCGGGTTCATTTCGAGTTCCTTCATTTTGCTTTCCATCTGGCGGATAAACTTGATCAGGGAAATTTCGCTGCCTTCTTCACGGCGCGCGTTGATCGCGCTGCGGAGGAAGTCGGCATTCGTTACGCCGGCGATTTCGCTCGGGTACTGCATCGCCAGGAACAGGCCTGCGCGTGCTCTCTCGTCGACGGCCATTTCCAGCACATCTTCGCCGTCCAGGCTGATGGAGCCTTCGGTTACTTCATATTTAGGGTGGCCCATGATCGTGGAAGCCAGCGTACTTTTACCGGTACCGTTAGGTCCCATGATGGCGTGGATTTCTCCGCCTTTAACTTCAAGGCTTAAGCCTTTCAGGATCTCTTTGCCTTCGATTTGTGCCTTAAGACCCTCTATTGTGAATACGGGTGCGTTTGCCATAGTGATTTAACCCTCCAACTTTTCAATGAATTTCACTTTATAATCATTCTAATATGATTATCAATGATTCTCAATAGCTTCATCATAGTCTATGCCGCCAGCTTAAATCAAGAAAGGGCATTTTCCCCCGTCTATCGTGTTTAAACGCCGTCATATGAGCTTTTTCATTGCACGGCGAATAAAACTATGTAATTCTTTCCAGAATGCCCGGCCTGCCGCAAAAGAATTCCGGTTGAACAATGCTTGTTCACTCGTGTTCCGACTTCTTCGTCTGCTGCGACGCCGCCAGCCTGCCTAACCCGCGTCAGCGGGCGGCCGGCCGGCGGTATGACACAGGGCCCCTGGATCAGGACCCGCTGACCGGCGCTCCGTCCGTCAGTGCTTTCTCGATCTTGTCCACAGCCGCCTGAAAAGCTTCGTCGCCAATCACCGGAGTCCTGCCCGCGGATTCCAGTTCTCCGTGGAGCTCGATCCAGGATCTGCAGCCTTCATAGGAAGGATCGACGTTCAGGATCACCGGCTTGTCCAGCTTATACACCCGGAGAAGCATGACATGAAGAGGCTGCTTGCGCTTCCACTTCAGCCTTTCCTCCGCAAAGGTCTCGGTCCAGATATGAAAAGGCTGCAGCCTCTCCAGCGTCTCCGCGTCGCTGACTTCAATGTCGCGGACCAGTTCGGCCCAGGAAGAAATCTTCACCTGCCTGTCGTCCGGATTCCAGCCGTCCAGCGTCTCTTGAAGCCTCGGCTGAGCGGAATCTTTAATGAGATGCGGCTTCTGGTGCTCGTAGGTCGGATACAGGTAAAAGGCATCGGAAACGACCCGGAAATCTCTCGTTTCTTCGCGGATGCCGCCTTTGCGCATGATGAGAATCTGCTCGCCCTGCTCCAGAGCCTGTACGGCCGAAGCCCATTCTTTCAACGCCATTTGGGAATGTGTCACCGTTTACACCTCTCTTGCCCGTTATTCGGCTCACTCCCTCTTATTATAGTGGGCGCTTTCCCAAAAAGCCAAACCCGTCCCGCAAAAATTGCGGAAAATCGGCGGTAAATTTTTCGTGAAGGCAGCCAAAAAACCGGCGGACCTCCTGAGAGGCCGCCGGTCGGCATCCGTAACCGGGGGTTATTCCCGCACCGCAGGGTCCGCCGCCGGTTTGGGGCTGCAACTCAAATTAACCGCGGGCGCCGTCAGCCGTTCAGGAAAGAACCAAGCATCCAGCGGTGCTTCTCCAGGGACTGGGTAATGCCCAGCAGCATATCGGACGTCCCTTCGTCTCCCGCTTCCTCGGCTTCTTTCATGCCCGTTTTGCATTCGTTTATGACGGTTTCGAAATCGGCCAGCAGGGCGCGGACCATCGCATCCGGCTTCTCGCTCCCAGCGGCTTCCGCGATATCGCTCAATTCCAGGCACTCTTTGAGTGTGGCGACGGGCTTGCCGCCGACGGCAAGCAGACGCTCCGCCAGCTCGTCGACGTAGCCTGCCGCTTCGTTGTACAATTCTTCAAACTTCACGTGAAGGGTGAAGAATTGATCTCCTTTTACATACCAATGATAATTGTGGAGCTTGACGTAAAGCACGGTCCAGTTGGCTACCTGCTTGTTCAGTACTTTGTGGGCGGAACGGATCGCAATCGACATGACGTACCTCCTGATGTGGGATATCTTCCGGTAGTGTAGGCCGAACGGAGCCGTTTTATGTAAGCCGTGTCCAGGGACCGGAGCCCTAAAAATTGTGTTTCATGCAGGGATATTTTCCTTTATACTAGTATTTAAGTCGGAATTAACGGACAACCCGGTACAAGCCGCCACTTATTAATCTTTCTCAGGAGGAACGCACAATGACTACGACGTACCACGCGCTGACGGAAGCGGAAGCGATTGCATATGCCAAAGGACTGCCGAACATTTTCGCGCCCGACGCGGTGCTGACAAGCCGTGAAATCGGGGACGGCAATCTTAATCTTGTTTTTCACATCTCGGATGAAAAGTCCGGACGCAGCCTGATTCTGAAGCAGGCGCTGCCTTACGCGAAAGTCGTAGGAGAATCGTGGCCGCTTACGCTGGACCGCGCACGGATCGAAAGCGAAGCCCTCCAGCTTCAAGGCTCCCTGTGCCCGGATCTCGTTCCTCACGTTTTCGCGTATGAGAAAGAGCTTGCGCTGACTGTGATGGAAGACTTGAGCGATCATGTCATCATGCGCAAGGGCTTGATCGAGAAAAACAAATACCCGCTCTTCGCGAAGCATATCGGCCGCTTTATGGCCCGCACGCTGTTCTTCTCGTCGGATCTCGGAATGAACCAGCAGGAGAAGAAGCTGCAGGTCGGCCGGTTCATCAATCCCGAGCTGTGCAAAATCACGGAGGATCTTATTTTCGACGATCCCTACCGCGATTCGGAAAACAACAGCATCGAAGATCATCTGAAAGATGCCGTGCAGGCGATCTGGCAGGACCGCGAGCTTCATCTGGAAGTCGCCATTCTGCGCAATACGTTCCTTACGCGGGCCGAAGCCCTGCTTCACGGCGATCTCCATACGGGCAGTATTTTTATCAAAGAAGATTCCACGAAAGTCATCGATCCCGAATTCGCCTATTACGGTCCGATGGGTTTCGATATCGGTGCCGTGCTCGCTAATCTGCTGCTCAATTACGCGGGCCAGGAAGGCTGGAGCGCGGATGAAGCCGAGCGGTCGGAATACCGGGAGTACCTGCTGGAAACCGTCAAAGAAGTGTGGACGGTATTCGAGCGTGAATTCCGTGCCCTGTGGGACAACGAAACGGTCGATCCGATGTCCGAAACGCCCGCCTATCAGGACTGGTACCTGAACCGCGTTCTTCAGGAAACCGTCGGCTTCGCCGGCTGCAAAATGGTCCGCCGTATTTACGGCCTCTCGCACGTAGCGGACATCGACACAATCGAAGACGCCGCGGCGCGCGAACGGGCGCAAAGGCTCGCGCTGGCGATCGGCACGGCCCTGATTAAACGGGGCCGCCAGACAAGCTCCATCGATGAACTGATTGCGGCCGCCCGCGAGGCAACCGCCGTGAAGGAGGGTATCCGCTAATGACTGCACACGGAAACGACGTACAAAACGACGTACAAAGCGAAGGCCAGCGCGGCTGGGTCCAGTCCGTCCGTTGGAATGGAGAGCGGCTTGATCTGCTGGATCAGCGGCTGCTTCCCGAAGAAATCGTCTACCTGCCGCTGGAAACGCCCCACGAGGTGTGGGAAGCCATCCGCCACCTGAAGGTCCGCGGAGCGCCAGCGATCGGCATCGCCGCGGCTTACGGGGTCTTCCTCGGCATCCGCGACGCCGAAGAAGACGAGGCGATCTCGCGCGAAGCGAACCGGCGCCGGCTGGCGGGCGAAGTCGCCAAGCAGGCGGACTATCTCGCCACCTCGCGTCCGACCGCCGTCAATCTGTTCTGGGCGCTCGACCGTCTCAAGCGGCTTACGCAGAAGCTTGTCGAGATGGACATTTCCCACGGCGAAATGAAGCAGGCGGTTCTCACCGAGGCCATCCTGATCCAGGCCGAGGATGAAGAAACGAACCGCCGCATCGGCGAATTCGCCCTGGAGCTGTTCGAGGACGGAATGGGTGTCCTCACCCACTGCAACGCCGGCGGACTCGCGACGGCGAAGTACGGCACCGCGCTGGCGCCGTTCTACCTCGCGCAGGAGAAGGGAGTCGCGCTGAAGGTGTACGCCGACGAGACGCGTCCCGTCCTGCAGGGCGCGCGCCTGACGGCATTCGAACTTCAGCAGGCGGGCGTCGACGTGACGCTGATCTGCGACAACATGGCCGGCGCCGTCATGAAGAAGGACTGGGTGCAGGCCGTCATCGTCGGCACCGACCGCGTGGCCGCCAACGGCGACGTGGCCAACAAGATCGGCACGTACAGCGTGGCCGTGCTGGCCAAAGCGCACGGCATCCCGTTCTACGTGGCGTGCCCGATGTCCACGATAGACCTCAGCACGCCGACAGGGGAAGATATTCCGATCGAGGAGCGCGGGGAGGAAGAAATTACGCAGGGCTTCGGCAAGCGTACCGCCCCGCAGGGCGTCAAGGTGTACAATCCCGCTTTCGACGTGACGCCGAATGAATACGTGACGGCGATCATTACGGAGAAAGGGATTGTCCGCGCGCCTTTTGCGGAGAATCTCGCCAAGTTGTTCGAGGAATAATCCGCCGGTAATCTGCGCAAATAAAATGCCAACAACAAAGCCAGCCCCTCCATTTACGGGCTGGCTTTTTTTGTGCTGCGTATCGCATGGCATTTTGCTTACGGCGAGCAAGTTCAGGTTATTTCGTTGTTCATGCGTTTATATTGAGTGTGATTAGGGTGATAAGCCGCTTTTCAAGACCGGGACCTTGGACTTCTTTCCCGCGACACTTTCTCGGCTTCGAGCGCCTTCCGGATAATGTCCGGCATGTCCGGCAGCTCCTTCCAGATATCTAGCGAATCTTTCTCCGCTCCGAGCAGTTTTTCCAAAATTTCACCGATGGCTTGAAGTTTCGTCACTACTTCTTCCACCGTCCAGGCGAAAATACCGGGGTCATAGAGGAAAAACAGGCCGACCATAAAAAACTCGACCACTTCCCGGGGGTGGCTCGTATGGAAGCTCCCCTCCCGGATGCCCTGCTCGATAATAGCCGTAATGTAGGGCGTGTAAGCCTTGACGGACTCCACCAGCATTTTTTGATGAAGAAGCGCGTTGCTCTCATGGTGCATATAATCCAGATTGTCCAGATTTTCTCCCCGCTTCACGAAATCTTCCTTCAAGATCTTGACAATCTTCTCCCGGCCGGACAACCCGGGGTCTTCCGCAATCGATGAAACAAGCCCCATATGGTCGTCCAGCATACGCCGGATCATCGCATCGGCCAGCTCATCCTTCGACTTGAAATAATAATAAAAGGTCCCCTGGGCGACCCCGACCTGTTTAACGATATCGCTAACCGCCGTCCGTTCGTATCCTTTTATACGGAACAGCGAATCCGCAGCGGACAAAAGCTCCTGTTTGCGTTCTTCCGGACTTTTCGTCACACGTGCCAACTTTTCCACCGCCTTTATGCCTGCCTGTCCGATTTCCCGTTCAAAACTTAAATGCGGAAGGAGGTTCTTACTTTTAAATTTAACTATTGACTGTCAGTCAGTCAATGTTATATAGTCTTTTTATCGACTGATTGACAGTCAGTCAATTATATCTTTGGAGGATTCCACTCATGCAAAAAACACGCAAGATCCCCGCTATCATTACCCTTCTGCTCGGTTTTTTTATGGCGATTCTGGACACGAGCATCGTCAACGTGGCGCTTCCCCGGATGAGTGAATTTTACGCCGCGGACACCGCAAGCATTTCCTGGGTCGTGAACGGCTACAGCCTCTCGTTCGCCGTTTTTCTGCTCGCCGCTTCCCGCCTCGCCGACCAGTTCGGCCGTAAAAAAGCGTTTATGGCCGGCTTGTTCCTCTTCACTTTAAGCTCCCTGCTGTGCGGTCTTGCGGGCTCGATCACGTCCCTCATTCTATTCCGTGTCATTCAGGGAATCGGCGCGGCATTGATTACCCCTCTTGTCGCCCCCCTGATGCTGGCGCTGTTCCCTCCCGAAAAGAAAGCCGTCATGATGGGCATTACCGGCGCTTTGGCCGGCCTTGCGGCCGCAAGCGGACCCGCCCTGGGCGGCGTGCTCTCGTACCAGCTCGACTGGCAGTGGATTTTCTACATCAATATCCCGTTCGGCGTTCTGGCCCTCGTTCTTGCCGCTTCTTCCCTGGCGGAATCTTACGATCCGACGGCCACGCGAAAACTCGACTGGGGCGGCATGCTGACGGTATCGGCCTCCTCTCTGGCCTTGACCCTCGCTTTTATGCAGGCGAACGATAAAGGCTGGGACTCCCCCTATATCTTGTCGCTCTTCGCGGCGGCTCTCGTCTCGCTTCTTCTCTTCCTGCTGATCGAATCCCGCGTAAAAGAACCGATGCTTCCGCTGTCTCTTTTCAAAATCAAACGGTTTCCGTCCGGCAATCTCGGACTGTTCCTGCTTGGAATCGGCATGACCGGCCCGACCTTCATCCTCGCGTTTTTCCTTACGCAGGTGATCGGCATGACAGAACTGCGCGCGGGACTCATTATAAGCGTCCTGGCCGTCGCGTCCATGATCTGCTCCGTGCTTGCCGCCAAAGGCGCCGCCAAGCTGGGCCCGCGGATATTCTCGGTCACCGGAATGATCCTGATGGCCCTCGGAACTTACCTGCTGGCGGGGCTCACGGCGGAATCCTCGACGATGGATTACATCTGGCGCCTGGTGATCGCGGGAATGGGAACCGGCATGGCGATCGCGAACTTGACGGCAACCACCGTCCTGCTTCCCCCGCCGGATAAAACGACCATCGCCATGGGCATCGGCACCATGGCCAGAACGATCGGAAGCGCGCTCGGCATCGCCGTTCTCGTCGCTCTGTTGTCCCATTCCATGCAAACCGAGATGGCTTCCGCCCAAACAGAGCTTACGGAGCGGATTGCAGGCAGCTCGCTGTCCGCGGAGAGCAAAGCGGTACTTGCTGAAGCTGTGCAGCGGAAAGCCGTAAGCCGCGGGGCTGCTGCCGGAGGCGCTACAGGAGCGATGGAGGGGCTGCTTGACCAGTGGGACCGCAAGGAGCGGGAACAGCTTCAAGCCGCGTCCCCCGATGCGGCCGGGCGGGTGAAGGAAGCTTTCGCCAAAGACAAAGCGGAGCTGCAGGTTCTTCTTCCCCGGCTTCAGGCGGTGGTGAACACCCGCACGACGGCCGCGTTCGGCCTCGTGTTTAAAATCAGCTGCCTGGCTCTGCTTCTCGGTGCCGTCTGCGCCTTCGTTAACGGACGAAAGGCCGAGGAACCCGCACGGGAAGCGGAGCGGACGGAAAACGCCGTCCGTTCCCCGCAGTAGGCGGAAATGCACGGCACAAAAACACCGGTTCCAAGGAAACCGGTGTTTTTGCTCGCTTGTCCGATGTGTGGACCTGCCGGACACATAGGCACTGCTTCAGGGAAGGGATAACGGATGCGGGATGAAGGAATGCGGGGATGCGAGATGCCTCCGTCCCTCACCTGTTACTTCCCGGCTGCCGCGTTCCCCGAGAGAACGGCCTCGATCCGCTCCAGCACGTCCGCCGCCAGCTTCACGCCATTGGCCTTTACGTTCTGCTCCACCTGCTCCGGACGGCTTGCGCCTACGAGGGCGCTCGCTACGTTCGGCTGGCGCAAAATCCAGGCGAGGGCCAGCTGTCCCACGGTAAGCTCCAGCTCCGAGGCGATGCCCTCAAGCTGCTTCACCTTCGCGATGTTCTCCGCCGTGACGGCCCCGCGCATCGTCTCCACTTTGGCGGCGCGGCTGTCGGCCGGGATGTCGTCCGCCGACTTGTATTTGCCGGTCAGGAGTCCCTGCGCCAGCGGCGAGAATACGACCTGACCGATTCCTTTTTCCTCGCCCAGCGGGATGATGTCTTTCTCGATATAGCGGTTGAACATGTTGTAAACCGGCTGGTTGACGACGATTTTATCCAGCAGGTATCTCTCGGCCAGACCGAGCGCATCCGCCATTTGAGCGGCTGTCCATTCGCTTACCCCTATGTACAGCACTTTCCCCTGGGTAACGAGATCGTCAAGCGCCCGGAGCGTTTCCTCCAAAGGCGTCTCCGGATCGTACCGGTGGCAGTAATAAATGTCGACGTAGTCGGTTCCGAGTCTTTTCAGACTGGCATGCGCCTGCTCCATAATATGCTTGCGGGAAAGGCCCCTGTCATTCGGTCCTTCGCCCATCGGCCAGAAAGCTTTCGTCGCCAGCACATACGACTCGCGCGGATATTCCTTCAAAGTGTCGCCGACCACCTTCTCGGCTTCCCCCTGCTTGTAAACGTTTGCGGTATCAAAAAAGTTAACGCCCAAATCGTAAGCTTTACGGATCGATTGAACCGCATTGTCACGTTCGACGTAGCCTCCATAAGTAAGCCAGCTTCCGAGGCTAATCTCACTGACCTTCAAGCCCGACCGTCCGAGTCTGCGATAGTGCATGTTCCATAAACCTCCCCAATCTGTTTTCACGAAGCGGACAAGCCGCCTCCCATTGCCATCATAAAATACTTTCTATATGATGAACAGTAGTGATCTTTTTTTGATCATACCCATAAAAATGTTGCTGCTACACTTTTGTTTAGCAGGGTTACGGCCCCTTGCGGCCGACTCATTTTCGAAAGGGGGAAGCGCCTTCATGACAGCTCAATCCGATAAAATACCGGCGGAATCTGCGGCAAGCAGTCATATTCCGAAGGAGCCCGGCATTATTGAATGCTCCATAGAAAAGACGCTTGATGTCATCGGCGGAAAATGGGCGTTTCTTGTGATCCGGGAGCTTTTCGACGGGACGAGACGCTTCGGGGAGCTTCAGCGCAGCATCGCTTCAATCAGCCCTACCGCGCTGACGAATATTTTGCGCCATCTGGAGAAGCAGGGCGTGCTGGAACGGAAACTGTATAATACCAAATGCACTTCATTTTGATATACGAAAATAAATATTAGACTCATTCGGGATAGTGTGGTAAATTAAATATATCCGAAAGCATCGGCAAACAAAAAGGCCAAGGGAAAGCATCCCTGGCCTTTTTTATGTATATACACTTACGATGTCATCCCATTTGATCCAATCCCAATCGTCGTCATAGTCAAGTCTGACGCGGCGCAGTTGCATATCGAACTTGGTGACTTTCCCGCGCAGCTCCTTGTCCTCGAATGGTTCAAATATCACCAACGTAATTTCTTTACCTGCAGACCGCGCATCGACAATCTCCAGGAGCATCATTTCCCACGCCTGTTCATCCAAGATCGGCTTAGTACGTCTGTTTAGGTCCCTGAGTTGCCGCTGTATCGCCTCTTTATGCTCCGGTAAGATCATCCGGCTGGATTCGTACAGGCCATTACCTTCAAGCTTCTTTCCCATGCTGTCTGCCTCCTTAGTCCATATAAGGGCTTATGTACGTTTTCTTCTCTTCCTTTTTCTCTCTAGGCCATCCTTCAATAATCTTAACTTCCGATAGTTTATTCCCAATGATATAGCCCTGTTCTCGCAAGGTGTTCAGAGCCTGCTTGATATTTTCCTGGTTGTACCCAGATTTAGTCTCCAATTCGGACAAATCGGGCATACAGTGATGGATATTCGAAAAATTGTAAAGGATGCGCAGTACCTTCCGTTCGGTATCACTTAGCACATCATATTCCTCCTCATAAAAGAACGTATGTTCTTATTATAATCGGATTTAGGACAGAGTAAACAAAAAAATCCCCGCCATTTATAGGCAGGGACTAATTTATTTCGCTATTCGGTTCATGAGAGTAAACATCAACCAGGGTAAATCCTTCTGAATCTCTCCGGACTGCAGACTCCTTCTTCCACATTTCCGCATCGCTCAGAATGCCCTTGGCGGCCAATTCGTCCATCGCCTTCAGTGCCATATCCATCTTCCACGATTCCAATTTCGTCGCCTCCTGTTTTTGATTTGGCTGTAATCCGTAATGCTTAACGATCGCATTAACAATTGCACCGGCACACGTCTTGCGGTATGAATCTTGCTTCAGCAGCTCGGCTTCCGCGTGATTGGACATAAAGCCACACTCGACCAGGATGGACGTCATATACGTCTCCCGCAGGACGTGCAGGTCGCCAAGCTTTACGCCGCGGTCACGAAGCCCGGTCGCCATGACCATCTGCTGCTGCACGACTTCGGCAATTGCGCGAGAATCCTTTGGGTTGGAGGTGTAGATAAACGTCTCAATTCCACTTGCATCACTCCAGCCGGATCCACCGGCAGAGTTTGCGTGGATGGAGACAAACAGGTCGGCGCCCCATCTATTAGCTTGGTCTGTACGCTCTTTTAACGGCACGTCGCGGGCGTCTGAGTGCGTAAATTGCACTTCCACACCTTTATATTCCCGGAGCATCGGAGCCGCGTAATTAGCCACAGCGCGGTTAAAGAAGTACTCTCTGAGGGTGCCGTCGGGCGTACGTTTACCGGGCGTATTCTCGCCATGTCCGGCGTCTAAAACAATCTTCATCTATCTCACCTCTCTATCGATCGGTTTCATATCACTCAATATTTTATCAACCATCACATACCGGCGCGCGGCTTCTTCAGACTGTACTTCATTCCCGTTCTCAAGCAAACTGTAATATTCGCTAATTTCATCGTGGACGTTCTTCACTCGCTTATAAATCTCGTTATGCGTCATGGCTGCCACATCGTCGTGTGTGATGTGTGAGGCTTCTTGGATGACATCTCCTTCAGCTTGAATATCTGCAGCCTTCTTTTTCTCGTTAGCAACATCCTTGACTGCCTTAGCCGTGATGTACGTGGCAACCAGACCGGTCAGCAGGAACACTTCTTCTTCATTAATAGGTATGCCGAGGTATTCGGAAAATCCAAGTATGAGGCACGAAATGACTACCGTTACAAACTTCGTACTATTGAAGGTGATCTTCTCACCATTCTTGATTTTTTGAATATCAACGACCACCTGAGCAACAAGGAAGTTGCCAACGATTACGATGGCCGCAACAAGCTTATCGGTCGATACCTGCCAACCAAAATTTTTATTGATGAAGACGGCTATTAACGAAGCGATTACCGTCACAAACTTCGGATCCACCCATTTATTCATTAATTACACTCCTTCCCGGGGCTACACCGCCGGTGATGATGGTAAGGATTTCTTTAAGCTCGTCGCTTCCACACAACATTTCTCGATATCTCCATGTTCGTACAGTAGCTTCTCCGCCACTTGCCGGCCATGCAGCGTCTGGATGATCCGGTACGTTTCTTCGTCTACTGCAAGCTCCATCGGCTCCATCTCGATTGACAATGGTAATCCACTCCTTTGCATGCAAAAAGACCGATCGTTTGACCGGTCCTCATCTATTTTCCATTGGTACGCCTGCTTTTCTGAGTTTCGAATTTACATCAAGGTAAATATTATTGATCTGCTCTTGGATCGTGCGAAGCTTCTGGGCCTTGGATTCAGCCGAAAGAGTCTTATCCCCGTTGATGTCTCGCTTCTGATTGTTTAGGTCGGTCAGGAGCTTAGATGGTGACCCTTTCGCTTGCGAGGACACGAGCTTATAAGCTTCTTCCGTATACCATGATGGCAACGCGGCCCCAACGTCTTTATTATCCTTGTTGGCGTTTGTGAGCTTATCCTTTGCGCCGAAGTAGTCATTCGACAGATTGTTGGTGAACACTGGGTCCACGATAAAGTTTTTAAGCAACGTGTTCCGTGGCGTGCCAGCACCCATATCGGAGGTAAGTGGAAGCAGCAACCGTGCTGGATCACCGCCATATGCGCGAATGAGGTAATCGACTTTCAAAGGCGCCATGCCCAATTTCTCTCCGATGAACTTAGCCGGCCAAGTCGTCTTTTCGTCATATTGATACTGCGGCGATCTATCTTCCAGACGCTTCGGCACGATCGGCGCACCGGTAAAGCTCTGATTAGAAATTAAAGCACTGAAAGGTGCGGTTGATAAGGAATTTGCAAATCCACCTAAGCTCTTTTCGATCCCTCCCCCTTGCGTAACGCCTTGCATTACTCCGTTTAACAACGGTGGCAATATTGCATTTGAAATGGCATCCGATGTTCCCTTAAAAGCTTGTGAATCGTTATCTCTAAATTTACTTAAGAGGTCTACCATTAAGGCCCCTAGCCATAGGTATTCCTGTGCCATAGGAACTTTAGAAAAAGTACCATCAGCATTCTTATTTACAATTACATTTCGGTATAATTCTCTGGCCGGGATGTTTTGATAATCCGGATCATCATGGTATTTCGTGTATTCAAGAAATTTAGGAAGAAGAATGACACCACCCACCATGGCTGTAGTTTTTACAGGGTTATCTTTAAACGCCTTAGCTAAACGATAGACCCCTTGGACCGCGGCATTTTGATACGGGATAAATTTTTCAATCGTTTGGCTTTGAGAACCACGACGACTAAAATTAGTCGTAATTTCGCGCGATTCTTGTAATGCATTACGTATGGTTTCAGGTGATCGAACTCCCCCTTGACTACGCAAAGACCCTTTATATGCCGCCATACGGTTTGCATTTTCCGTAATATCTGCTACTCCCTCAAGAACTTTAAAAGGCATTAATGCTGTCTTTCCGGCTGCACGAGTGATTCCTTTAGGCGACAAGATCGCGTTTCGATCAAGGCTTCCCACTCTTTTGTTTAACTGACGATCTCCTTTTAGAGCTGCTGAATATTCGCCTCCCACTCTTCGAAAATCTTGAGCTAGAGCACGAATGTTTTCAAGACCCGGTGTTCCTTTAGGAGTCCTGTCAGCAACCGAGCTAATCATTGCATGCATAAGATCCCATACATGCCAGACAGGGGCTTTTGACTGAATTAAGGCTTGTCCTACATCAGTAGTAAGACCTTTGACTGCAAACATTGGTGCTAGAGCCCCTGTTGCGCCGCGCTTGGTAGCATTACTAAATTTACCGAAGATATCTAAAATCAAATTAGATTGCTCGTATCCTAGACCAACCAATGCTTTGAAAGCCTCCGGATCATGAATCTTGATCTTTACAGGATTTCCGTCCACCATTGCTTGAACAATGTTCTCTGTTCCACCCTTCTGTGCTGCTTTCTTAAATAGCACATCAAAATCCCCATTTAACTTTTCGAGCAAGCCTTCCACGCCATCAGACTTAATAACGTCATTAATTTCTTTGAGTGACTTTTGAGTAGCCTCAGTTGTTTCAGGAACAATTTCAGCGAGTGCCCGCATTTCCTCGGGATTGGTGCGAATCTTATCAACCACTCCTTGCATGACGCGGTTCCGCATAGCTGCGTTAACCCACGCGCCTGTGGCTTCTATTATAGATCGCCGGGGGTCTACTATATTCCGTACAGAACCAGTTGGGCTAATCTGTTTAATTGGTGCTTTTTGCCCGCTAAACGCAGGCTTTGCACCCATAGTAAATGCGCTTGAAAACTTCTCTGAGCGAGTAAATTCCCTTCGCATAGGAGTGTAATTTGGGTTTTGCTCGCGGAGATAATTAAATGCTTCCCGAGAGATGAGGCCCTCATCTACACCGTATGTCTTGAGCATGTTCTCATTAAATTTGTCCCATGCCATTCCGTTATTGGCAAAGTCCGGGTTGCGTTTTTCAAGCTCTGCAAGGCGTTGTTGTGCCTTTTCAGGAGTCATCCCTAGACTATCTGCATATACCCTTTCGCCGCGTTCCATACGCGTTTTAGCGTGTCTGAGAACAAGGTAATCCAGGAAATCTTTTGTTTTACCTCGTGCCACGCGATCAAAAATTTCTTTTAGGCCATCCCCCAACACTTCACCCTGAGGGTTAACAAATTTGTCGTGTACTATCGTATTTGCAATGTTATTAGCGCGACTCGCGTCAATGGATTTATCATAAACGTCTTGGCTAATCTTTTTCAGGGGCCGCAAGTAATCAACAAAGTTATGTACTGCAGCCCTACCTGTATCTTTTAACTTTGCGGCGATTCCTTCGATGTCATTCCGAATTGGCTTGCTCACGATCTGACCGGCCGTTGTCAGTGGGTCCTTGCTGATCTGCTTAGTACTGCCGAAAGGCGTGATACCAAGCCCTTGCTGGCCGAAGAGATCCGTAAACATATCTTGCTTGGCAGGCTGGGCCTCAGGCACATCATCCATTAACTTAAGTGGTGTTAATTCGCCTTGTGACTTAGTGGACTCACCTAATTCCTCGGCTTCTATACGTTTAGAGAAGTCGGAGAACGATGGCAGTTCTTTCTTTTCCTTGATAGGGTTGTTGAACCAATCGTCTATGGTTGGAGTTGGACGTTCTGACGTAACCGCGGCCGGTCTGGGCTCTGGTAGTGCTAACATTGGTTGTTGAGAAGGAGATGGACTTATCCGTCTGCCAAGAGCTTTGATTCCTGCCCCAAGACCACCAAGTACGGCGCCGCCAGCAGCCCCATATGCGCCTGCATAGGCCATTCTTTCCGGTATATCGCTAAACTCTCCACCAGTCATTAATGTACGCGGCGCTTCGTACGCAGCTGCTCCTAGAGCCTCCTGAGCCATTAAACGAGGCACACCTGTTAATGTCGGTATTCGGGTCGAAACCGGAGTCTTATTTAAAAAATAATTTCCTAGGTCAGTCGTTTTGTTGACCGCATATCCCAATCTCGGGCCACTGAAAAAAAGTGCTGGCACGTTTTGCTCAAGCTGAGCAGGGTTAACAGCGAAACCACCTATGACTCCAGCTATTTGCGAAGCAATATCCCCCACTTTACTGCCTGTAGATTGAGCGGGATATGGCATAGGCGCCCCCATTGTTGCGGAAGCGCCTTGGTTAAAGTTTTGCACCACTTTACCCGGGACTGTGTCATAAAGGAAACTATCTCCTACCTTCCCTAAAACATCGACCGTATTGTGCTTTATAGCCTTTAAAATAGAATTCTCAGGGTCCAGTTCAGCTCGTCTAGCTTCATTGACGTATTTAGGATTCGGCACGATGTCCTTAACAAGCTCTCGGGCTTTAAATACCGAGTTTCGACCGGCTTCCGCCGCCTGAGCTTGCGATAGTTCTTTCAATCCAAGTTGATCCGCGATTAACCCTGCACCACTTACTACATCTTGAAGCTTAGACACGGAATCTTTAACCGCACCAACCGATTTACTCATTACTGTCGGTGGGTTCATTTGGTTATAAACTTGCTTGTACATTTCCAGGAAGGAACCTTCTTGCTTCTTCTGGGGCAAGACGCCCGTCTCTTGATAGTCGTCTACAATCTTGGCGTAATCCTTAAGCGATTTTTTACCCTTACCTTGTGATTGATTACGAGAAAAGTAATCGCGCAACGACTGCGACATTCAATTCACCTCCTGAGTGCGTTATAGTATTTCGTGACTCCGTTTACCCAATTCTTATTTAACGAGGTGGGGTCGTTTGCTGCGCCGATTGGGGCGTATTTCTTTTGAATAGCTTCGATAGAGGTAAGTCCCTTGTCAAAATAGTTCCTTTTAAGGTTGGAAACCATCGCGTCAATTCCTGCCTCTATGCTATCGAAGCTCATAAGACCATCTTTGCTCATCATCCCGCCTACGTTGTTTTTACTTTTTACTGCATTGCTTGTTCCATTTCCCGTTTCGTGCATAATAATTGCAGCCACTAATGTAGGGTCCACACCCCGTTTACTGCTTGATTTTTCTATGGCGCCACCATAATTTTTTAGCACACCGCCGAGCTGCGTGTTTAATTTCTGGGCGTTCGCACTGGACCCTCTAAGGGACTGCCCGGATCCCGAAGAGGTTATCAGTTTGGGTCCAGCCCAAGAGATGAAGCAATCAAAATTTTGTCCTCAATTGAGGCGTCAGCTTGATCAATAAGCTCTAGAAGCTTCTTCTGCTTAGCAGAATCTTTAGGAGCTATCTTCTTACCTTTTGCATCTACATCCATAAATGAAGATCCTTCGGCAATGCTCTTTAACTGACTAGCACTAACTGTGGGTTTATGAGTAGTTCCTTGGTCCATTTGGAAACCAAGCCTTGATTTATCGAGCGCCAGACTGCCCTGTTTATAATCATAATCTTGTTGTTGACCAAGTTTTTGCATATCAGAAGTAATACCAAACTGTCTTATAGTTTCAGCTAATCTTTCCCTCTCAAGTGTAGGCAAGTTATTAAAGTAACCCGTCAGTCCAGATTCGGTAACGGCTTTATTCAAGTCCTGAGTTTGTCCTTGCAGCGTTCTAGGCCCCTTATCTTGGAACCCATAATTTAACCAATCATCAACCGGCGTGCCCATGTATCCCGTACGATCGGCCCAATTGAACATCATATCCATGTTCTTAACCCTAGTGTCCATGGTGTTGTTGCCGTTAAACTTGCCTGTCAATGGAGCTTGAGATATTTCGTTTTGAAGTTCTTGCTGACCCAGATTGTTATAAGTCGAGAGTACACTAGCCAAAGCACTTTTATAGTCGTTATCTCGGTTATAGTTTTCTTTGTTGATATCAAAGTTCCACTTGTTATCCGTCTGGTATCGGTTATACGCTTGATCAATCATCTGCGGCAGGAGTTGCGTATCTACGCGCTCCATTTGCTTATTCGCTATCTGGTGGGCGAGCGTTTCTGACAGCGAGGAATTTCCCTGACCGCTGCCGCGAAGCTTCGCCATCGTATTGTTTTGTTCAGTCCCGATGTTTGCCCGGGCTTGTCTTAATGCATTCTGGTAATAGGGGTCGGTGTTCTGATCATAAACAAACGGCTTAGGCGCCTCAACTTGCGCCGGTCTCTGACTTGCTGATTCAGCCCACTTTTGCAGGAAGCTGTCCCTTTTAGTCGTAAACTCGTCCCTCTTTAAAACACTGTCCGGCTGAGAGGCGTAACCGCCGGTTGCCGTGTTTACCTGGTTGGCCCAATTTTTAGCCGATGTAGCACCTGCTGTATCTCCCAGAGAGTTCTTGGCGTTGAAAACCTCCATGGCTCGCTGAAATTCAGTTTTACCGGCGTTTTTATCTTGGGAATAGTTGACCAACCTCTGCTCCCATGGAACATCGTCATCTACAGGTTTGCGGTACGTATAGGCCATGTCCATCCTCCTCATTTGATGGTAAAATATAGGCGGTGATGATATGGATCTGTTCAAATTAATTCAATACATATATTTTCTTGGCGTTGGTTTACTTGTCTCAGGCGTCTACCTTATTGTGTTGTACATCATACTCGGAGAGACTGAACGCGCTATGAAGGAGGCAAGTTTAACAGCCATTCAACTGGTGGCGACTATCTTTTTGCGCGATCGGTTTAATTTGAAGCCATAAGAAAAAGAGCCCGGCATATGCTGGACTCTATCATTTATGGTATAATCTTCCTTGTACAACAGAACGGTTGATAGGCGGTCGGCTAACCTCTCGGAAGGGAGGTGATGCCTGTGGAGGTCAAAGATGCGATCACTCTGATGTTCCTTTTCGGAATGTTCATTCTGAAGCTGCTTACCTACCTCAAAGAGAAATAGACCGCCTGTGAGAAGGTTACGGTCTATTTCTTTGACTTAGTTCACTTTTCCGCAGCCGACCGCTCTTCAATGCGGCTGTTGTACAACCTAGGGGGACCAAAGATGTTAGCGCATCTAAGGTCTCCCTTCTTACTTTCCACCGCAAATAGGTTAGCCGCCTATAGTGGGTTTTCTCTGCGCATTGCTTGAGGAACTCGCTGCTGTTCAACCTCTTGTTGCCGACGGGCTAGCACCCCGTCTTACTTTAATTTTCACCTGTTGACTTTATTTTATCACATGTAAATTATTTTTTACAATATCTAGAATGGATTGCATAATAAAAGCCCACCATATGGTGAATTTCATTGCATTTTCGAAGTGTCAAAATCTTTAATGAAATCAACGGTTTGCTGATATAAGATCTGCGTTTTATTTTCGATTCGTTCTATTTTTTCCTCGATTCGATTAAGCAACACAATAATCTGTTCAAGCTTTTCTTCCACCTAACAACACCTCCTTTCAATGTAAAAAGGGACGAGTCACAAGGACCATCCCTTTCACTTATCCCATCACTATGCTTGTTTCTGGCTGACTAACTCAATGAGCTTCTTTCTTCCAGCTTCGTTGTATCTGAAACTCGGTACTTGCTTGTCTGAGCTGCGTGACTTATCCAAGACAGTAATTCCATACTCGGCTGTCTTGAGATTGTGCTCATTGGCTAGGCGACCAATCTTGTTGCTCGATAGTCCAAGCTCATTACCAATCTCCGTAGCCGTGTAAGTCTTGTCCACTTCTGGTGGAGGCAACATCACTCGATCAGTGAGCACGTTTGCCGCAAAGCTATAGAGCTGCACCAAAGATTCTTGAGACACTCCGAGCATAGACACCTTCTCAGCTATCTTGAGTGCTGTGTTGCTTTGTCTGACTTTAGCATTCAGGAGTTTGACTTCGATATTCTTGCGCTTAAGTTCGAGGTCGTTATTCTTTGGCCGGGTTCCCCCTTCTACCTCAAGAAGATAGTCGCGAATTTTCTGGGCTACTGCACTATCACGAAGTAGCATACCAATCCTCAGTAATGCTCTCCGAGGAATGATAGTAAAGGATACAGTATTTTTTCCAGTTACACCCAGGTCCTTCAAGGACCTCAGTTCATCTCCTGCCAGAACCCTTAGTCCATCACTCTCAAGTTCCAACCTGTGATCTTTAATGCAAGACTTTAACGCTTCTTTTTTCACTTCGAAATACTCTAAAGCCATATCAATACTAGAATGAAGATCATCCGGCAACATTATCAATTTTTTTACCTTTTCCAAGACCTCTACACGATCGGCAACCGTTTCCCTCAGAACCTTGCTTTCAATCAGCGCATCACTTTTCTTCATGCTACGAATCCTCCTCTAAATAATTTTTGAACATTCAATCCATCATTGAGACCTTTCCTATACGCCAAGTCTTCACTAAGTAAGCACAAGTGACTCATTAACACTTCAAGATCAAGAACAAAGTCTTGCAGGTCGTTCGGGAGTTTACTCACTAAATGGACTAACTTGTCGTTAAACTCATCTAAGTATTCTCCGATGATTGGGTGATGAATGTTCTCGTTAGAGACTTCTTCGATACGTAGCATGATGCTCTCTTCGGGTATATGACTCACTCAAATCTTCCTCCTCAAGATGAAGGAAGGTAAGTGTTCTTGACTACTAGTCATCACTAGAAGTAAAGATGTAAAGAAGTAAACACTTTTATTTACATCAACATCTGGTTATAATAGTCGTGAAGGAACACTTACTTCCTTTTTAGATGAACACCTTCTGTCCGCCAAGACATGGGAAGGTGTTTTCGTTTTAAGATGCATGTAATAATTCATCAATAGTTCCACATCCATACGTATTAGCTATTTTTCTTAGAAGCTTCAAGCTAGGTGTCTTCCTGCCGATTTCTAGTGATCTTAAGTAATCAATAGAAATCCCTAACTTGATGGCAGTTTCCATTTGAGACCATCCTTTTTCTTTTCTGAGTTGTTTTAATTTTTCGTTCATGCTACACCTCCTCCTCGAACAATAATGTACTATCTGTACATGTTCAAATTGTACATGTACAGATAGTACATGTCAACATATAACTGGAGTTGATTCAATGTCTATCGGAAGTCGTATAAAAGAACAAAGAATAAAATTGAGACTCAACCAAACTGATTTCGCAAAAAAGATTGATATTTCTTTAGATTACCTAAGGAGTCTCGAAACAAATAGACGTACCCCTAGTATCGATCTGTTAATTAAATTAAGCGAAGAGTGTGATTGTTCAGTAGATTATATATTAGGCCTGGATCAACCCGCCTCATGGGAAAAAATCACCTTGGCTGGAGGATATGAAATTGCCAATGAACTTTCAAGAACTGCCACAACAGACTTACAACGGTTAAAAGCAGCCAAATTATTGAAGGATTTAGATCGCATTCGCGACGAGCTCATTCAAACTTATGGCCCTGAGGCAGAATAACTATAAACTTATAAAGTAGTCGTAAACTTTACGGTCAGTGCATTGCATTAATAGAGCCCCCACCACCTGGTGAGAGCTCTTTTTGTTATTGAAGTAGGTTTTCGAGTCTGGAGAGTTCTTCTTTGAAATTCTCCAGAGCTTTTTTATACTTATCAAGTTCAACAGTTCCTACGGATGGATTCTCAGAAATGTAAATCTCTTCTCTTTTAATAGCCCTTTCCATTAATCCAATATCCATCTTCTTTTCATTTATCTGACGTTCGATTGTTTCTCTGTCCAAGGTTGGTTGAACAGGCTCTTGCGGTGCCGTGGTAGGTTGTGGCGTTTGAGAAGGCACAGGTTTTACCTCCTTGTCGTTATTAGGTACAGTGACTGACTGATCTACTATATCAATGGTGCTTGTTTTTTCATTCCAAACGGCTTCTTTACCAACAAGACGAGCCGTTTCCTTAACGGGTAGGTAAGATGATCCTTCATAAATAAGGACCGGATTCTTTAAATTGGCATCTTTCCCGTCAACCTTAACCGGAAAATCCGGCCTTAGGTATGCAGTCACCTGATTTATAACGTCGTCAGCGAATGCAGTAGCAGATATAGTAAGCCCAACACCCAGAATAAAACCCAATAGAACTTTTTTCATGTCCATCCTCCAGCCATATGTTTTGTGTACATTCTACCATATGGTGGAAGCAATTAGGTAGATGGAGGAGGGTAATACGGTCGAGATTCTAAAGCAGAAATTCTTGCCGACAAAGAGTCGAGTTCGTTCTGCAATGTCCTACCATTGCTACTCATCAGTTTACTCCAGTTAGCCACTCTAACATATCCGGTGGATGCTGTTAAATATAAATCACCCAATGATGATCCAATTTGAATATCACCAGATTCAGCGTTAATAAGAAATCTATTCTGATATATACCCATAGATACCCTGCTGCCCGGATATGACCACTCTAGTGACGGACTCTGATAAAAAGCTGGATCAATTTTCATAAAGTTGTTTGCAGTAGTAGAAGCCTTAAGCAACGTGCCTGCCGAACTGAACTCGATCCTCGGGAATGTATTCTCCGAAGTCGCAATGTACGACCCAATAATTGTACTACCAACCATCTTAATCGCCTCGATCAGTCCCGCGGTAATGTGCCCCAGGTCTGCAGATATTGCGGATAGTTTATTTACATCGATCCGTTCGGCTTGAATTGACTTCACCCGAATGTTCTCGTTGCCTAACATACCGTCCATCAGGTAATTCAGTTCCTTAATCACGCGGCCAACGATTTGTCCAAGCTGCTCCACCGTCATTCCTTGTTCAACGCGGGGAAGGTTTAAATCTGCCACAGTATCCCTCCTATCTCAATGGTAAATAATCCTCTTCTCTTGCAATTTCATGGATCGTGACCGGTCCTGTACACTCGATCTTAAGCCGTATGTATCGCGCATTTACGGCCACATTTGACCGGATGTAGATCGGTCGGCTGCTGATGACTGTCGTCGCTGGAATGGACTGTACGATCGTCCAATCATCGTCACCTGTCACTTGCTTGCTCATGTACACGTTCATTGAGCTTCCCGCGGGTATAGTTGCCGTTATCCAGGCTTTCAGCCATCGGATCGTCTGAGACATTGACTGAGCAGTAAACGCCTTAGAAACCCATACAGAGGTCACAGGAGAGTTACCGTCTGTCGCTCCACCAAGTTTCCATATACGTCCATTGTTATCGCCGAAATACAGGTCATTGCCTACACTGGCAAAACAATTGGGCTGAATGTCCTTCCATGTATACCATGTTCCCTTTGATGGGTCATACTCCAAGATGACATTGGGAAGTAAGCTGTTTCCGATCGGCAAGGACACATAAAGCTTCTGACCATTCGTCCCAACTGAACACTTGTCCCGCGTTTCTGGATTTATATTATCCACGTACCACTGTACTGGTATGGAGAACTGCTTACTCGGCACAGCGCCACCCATGTACTCGTAGATGCCATTTCGGTCCAGAATGTACATGATGCCTCCAATGGTGACCACGCAACGGTTATTGATGGCGCCAATGTCGTATGTGACCGGCTGCACGCGGAACGTGGAGACCATCGCGCCAAACATCTCGTGCATGCTGGATTGTTTAAAGATCGTCACGTGACCGATACCTGCCTTTACAGCGGTGATTGTTTCGCCGTCCGGTGTATCAATGCCAATGAAGTAGGAATCCTCGTCGTCCCCGTTGAACGTCTGCCACTTATCCGCGCTTCCTCCGGCCGTAGCATGCAGCGTATTGTTTACCGCGGCCCATAAACGATCGTAATACTGCTCGATCAAATTTAAGCCAGCCACCGGGTTTCCGATACTGGTTACTGTGGATCCGTTATAGGCTCGTACACCATCTTTACCGTTTGTTCCGACGAGGTTAATATCTGAGAGATTTGCTTTAACGTTGGTAAATGACCAAGTGGCCGATGTGTCTAACCCAGATGTGAGCTTAGTCCACGCACCATCTCGATATCTCCACCAAGTTCCATCCCCGAATACCGCATGGAGTTCTTTGTCCTTCCATACCCCAAGGCCGAGAACCCTTGAACTGCTAGGACTGTGCAAATCTGAAAACCCCGGACGCACCGACAAGGCCGGATATGCTGCCGAGGTAAAATTTTTCGTCTCCGTGGCGAATGCCGGAGCAATCGAGAGAGCGTCCAACCGGCTCTCCCCTTTAAATTCACGTTGAATAATGGCCGGCTTATTACGTACAGGAGGTAATGGTCTCATATGTCACCTCAAGGCTGGGTCAATTGAGGTACCGCCTCAACCGCATCCATAAACATATTTCCGGCGAAAAAGCGATTTGAGCTGGACATTGGCAACCCATCAAAGTAGATATAGGTTCTCGATGCGTCGGCCGTATAACCGTTAAAGCGTTTAAAGCCGCAACCAATCACATTCAACATTTGTTGTCCGCCATTCGCTGCAAAATGCGCCCAAATATTATGCGATACAAAGTTTGTGGAGCTGATTCGACTAAAAGAGCAGCCTTGTATGAGATAAGTACAAGAATTCAATGGGTTAATAGCTGACGTACTTGTAAAAATAAATACATCAGCAATTCCTTTGTTTTGCTCAAAGTAGACGCCGGTAAGAATGCAGCCGACCCCACCTTGGTAACCAGAGTCTTCAAAGCGTAGTCCGTGGTTGACACCGGTTGTCCCAGTGATTCCGTTGGCTTCAATGGATCCACCACTAAAATTGACTGTAGTCGGGCCAATAAACCAACCGCCATATTCGGCGTTTGAGCCAATGTGGCAGCTTGCAAATGATATGTTGTTGGGATACGTGCTAACGGGGTAAAATGCCGGATTCTGTCGCGCAAAGATGCCCTTCTGGTTGAATCGTAAGCTCACATTCTCAAAACGGGAATGCTCGATGTCATCACAATAGATGCCATAATCAAAGCCCGATATCCGGATGTCTTGCGAGTGCAGGAAAGCTGTATTTTGCGAATACATACCTGTTGTGCCTGCCACGTTGTTTCCCACCAAAAAGAATCCCGAAACATTCTGGTAGGAATGGTGACCTTCGCCGCTTGTTCCTCCCTTGATGTGGAATGCTGGGCCAGACAACCCAAGAAATACAATTCGAGTTTGTGCCGATCCCTCGCCTTTGATATTTGGCCGGCGCCTGTCATTCGAGTCCACCAAGGACGTTTGGTCAAACAGAATAGTTTTCGTGATTTTATAAACCCCTCCCGGAAAGTACACCGATCCGCTATGAGCATAAGCTGCATTCACGCAATTTTGGATAGCCGTACTGTCATCGGCGATCCCGTCACCTACAGCGCCGAAGTCCCTAACGTTGAAGAATAGTTCGTTACGCCGGAGATAGTCTTTTGAGTAATCGCCCAGTTGCTGAATGACACCGGTGTAACCTCCAATGAATGAGGCATTGTCACCGATAAAGGAAACTTTGTCAGCGTTAACGAGGGAGGTGACGTAATACTGTCCATGCGGGAAAAAGATTGCTTTCCTGTCTTCTGCGATCGCTTTGTTTATAAGCGCTTGAAGCTTCTGAGTTACGTCTTTTCCCGGATAGATTCCCTCAGTTGCCACGTTATACATAACAGCGTCCCAGACCTTACGGTTTACTGCTGCATTTACATACTGTTCCGCCTTTAACTCACTTACCTGGGCCATTACAACAACCCCCCATACACCATTTCAATTATTGGATAGTCCGGAACACGTTTGGCTTGATTGAATTCTTGTAAGAGCCCATTGTATTTGGCTGTAAAAGCGTTAGCGAAGTCGATATCACGCATGCCCTCCGCAATCTCCACACAAGCTCCATAGATCAAGAGTTTGTGAAAGTCCTTGTCAAAGTCAGGAGATAGCGCTAGGTTGTCCGTAGTGAGCTGTGTTGGCTCGATGTAATGAAACACCATAAGTCCTCCGGCTTGGTCCTTATCGGGCACAGGGTAAAGTTCAATGGCGTTATCCGCCGTGAACGTGTAGAAGCATCCCGAACCAATTCCCTTGCCGTCAAGGTACGGATATTCCACGCCATTGACCACCACGTCTACTACCTTTGAAGTGCTGTATTCTAGCGGATAAAACGGAAGGTCGGCGATAATATCGAACGCGGTTACCGATGTTTGCGTGTAATACGTCCGGTACAACCGGTTCTGGATGTCATTCACTTTGCGGATTACGCTGTCTTGAGTGAGCGCATGCGGATAAAGTTCCATGATTTCGCTTAAAATCTCTTGCAGTGTCATACCACCACCTCCGAATTTTAAAATGAAAAAAGGTGAACCGAAGTTCACCCTTGTTTACATGATTTTGATTTCTGTTTGCGTGCTTTGTTGAATACGTTTGTTTACTTGTTTCGTATTTTCGTGACTTTCTCTCCAAATATCATAAATGACATCTGGCACTTCAAACTTTTTACCCCGAGGAATCGCATAGATAATTCCATTCCATCCTACAGGGACGACGTCATCAGGATTGTTTGGATCTTCGGGTATTTCAATACTTACCTTCGGTCTTTCATCCAGGAGTTGTTTAAGTGTTTTTTCTTCCCTTGCAATCTGTGCCTCAAGATTTTTTTCATTGTTTTCTTCATTTTTAGTCGCCATTATAACCACTCCTTAAATTATACTGTAGCTCCAGATTCGTATCTAATAATGCACAACTCATTTAATCGAACGGTGTCAAACGCACACTTCCATGCCACCGTGTTAAATTGGTTCAGCGGATCTGCTGCCCCCGCGGAACCCGCTGTATGAACAATAATTTCCGGTTTTGAAGATCCCTCGATGTCAGGAATACCGTAAGCACCTTCTCCGATAAATAACGTACCATATACGTCAGCGCCTGAGGCACCCAATCCTGCAAATTTAACTCCATTATCTACCTCAATAAAGTAAATACCATACAGTTTACCAATCACACCATCCGCGAAATTCTTGGTGTTATTTTCATTGTTAGCTTTAATCCATTCAGGTGTTTGCATCAGATCCATCGCGACATCGGTGTGAATAAATGCAATCCACCCTTTTCCGCCGCCTGGCAAAGAAACTGGCTTAACTTTGCTCCGTTTGAACCCTCTGCGAACACGCAGGATATCTAGTGCATTAATTTTATCAGTCTGCAGTCAACAAGTTTCTGGTCGCTTTAGTATTTGCATAAACGACATTTGTTCCAGCTGCAACATTATCACGCACCAAGGTATCCATAGATTCACCTGCATGTTCACCAAAAAGTTCAGATGTTTCAGTCATCATAGGATCAAGTCCTACGGTGTTAATCCAATCTGAAATTTTGGCCCATGCCCCATACTGTTTCACTGTAGATAAGATTTTAGTAATTACAAGGTCGATTCCATCAGGTGTTACACCCTCTGTGATCTGTGTGGTAGATACAGCAAGAGAGTTTAAACGTCTCCAGCTTGTAGTCGCCCCTTTGTGCTTCGGAATATTCTGCTTCTTACCATATTTCATATAGACCAGGTCTGGAAGCAGACGCTCAAGCATCGCGTCCTGATAAAATTCCGCTTGCTCCGCTGTCAGGGCGTTAACCCCTGCTGTTGCGTTATAACCTTGTACGTTAGTTGCCATTTAATATCTCTCCTTAGTGGTCATAGATCAACGGCCTCGCCACGCTTCACTCGTTCCCTCAGTTTCCGTTTTTCATCACGAGACATGTTGGAGTATCCAAACTTCTCTTCCGAGCCTTCCTGGCCGAGTGCGCCGGTGGACGATGCGTTGTTTTGTTGGATGTTTTTGATCGTTTCCTGCTGCGCTTGCTTGGTTGCAGCAGCGATGCGTTGCTCGTACGTAGCGAGCTTATAGGCTTGTTCAAGCGACTTTACTTCGCCGTTAATCACCATCTGGAATATTTCATTCTCATGTTGTTCGAAATCAGAGTACTTCGACTTTAAATGGTTCGTCTCAGCCTCAATTTGCCGCATAGCTTCTTGCTGACGGAGTTGTTGCAATTCCTTCTCATAGTTCTGGAGCTTCTCGTTTACTGGCGCTAGGTGCTGACGATAAAGCTCTTCATCCATGCCCAATTTTTGAGCACCTTCACGAATGACGCGCTCCTGTTCGGCCTGTTCCATTGCTGCGGAGAATTCCTCGAAGTCATCAAACCCATGAAACTTCATCAGCCTCTCGGCCATCTGAGCCTGTGTTTCATACTGCTGAACGCGTTCCTGTATCTTGTCGTAGTTGAGACCCTTCTGAATCCAACTCGGCGCCTCATCATCCGGCACGAAGCGTTCTTCCTTGTTGTACTTGACCGTGTAACCTTTCGGCTGTTCCTGCATGGTGGCAGTATCGGGAGCCGAAGTTTCCGGCGTAGTATCAACGTTCATTTCTGGTGCTGCTGTTTCAACTGCTTCGCTATGGTTGGCGAATTCTTCCATGGTAAATCCCCTTTCGCGCTATGGTAGGCGCTGTTTTTGCATGAAAATAGGCCACTGGATTCTCACCAATGGCCCGATCTATGTTAACCCTGCACCCATAGGGACAGGAGCTTGTATTGGAGGTGCTTGTTGGAGCTGAGCAAGCATCTGCTGCTGTTGCTCTGGAGGCAGGGCATCAAACGCTGCTCTATCCTCTGGTGTGAGGCTGGCGAGTGCTTGTTCCTGCATCATCTGCGCTTCCATCTCGCGTTGTTCGATCCGTTTTAACAACCGGTCCTTAAATGGGATTACATTGCCTGGTGCAAAATCTAAGTAGTCCGTCAGCGTGATGTGCCCTCCATCAAATAACTTATCAAGCGATGCCATCATCAACTCTTCCGAGTAACTTGAGCTTGGACCAATATCAATTTTGAGGTTTAATTCAACATCTCGGTAATTTGAGCCAGTAAAGTCCATTGGAACCGGATTCCCATCGTCGTCTTCAACAGTCACACGGCGCTCCATATTGTACTTAACCTTCCAAAACTCTTCCCATATACGTCCAACGTCCTCCATCGCTCGATAAAATCGCTTTTTAATGCTTTCGATAGGGACGCCGGCGGCTTTCTGCAGGAGCATGATAGCTGAGGCGTTAAGTCTGACCTCTTGATACATCACCTGTAGCTGCATCCTGTGCGGATGAGAGCGTTTTGGTGTAGTCGATAAACGAATCAACCAGATTCATTGCCATCGTGTTGGTACTTGCTGGCGCAAGGTACTTTACTCCATCACCAGTTCCCGGAGGCGACTTGTCTTCAATCATTTCCCCAGGAGTGTTGGTCACCTTGTTTGGATCAATCGCGTTCGTCTTATAGATCAGTTTCGGCCAGCCGGTTAGCTGTGTGCTCAAAATTTGCATCGCCATCATGACGTTAATTGCCTTTTGGTTCGGAATGAGCCCCTCTGTATCACCAATACCATAGGCCGATTTGCGCCGACGTTCCCATTGCATCCAGGCGATCGGATAAAGCTTCATTCCAGTCGACGTTTTACGCTTGATAGGCACTCCGCAACTGTATTTCGCGAAGTAAATCAGTCCGTTTTCACGCCAATACTTGGTTAATACCGTCACCTTATTGCTGGAAGTTAACTCAACCTGCGCCCTGTCGTACCCTTCACTACGCGTCTCGTTGTCTGACTTGATTAATTCAATGAGGTGAGGAGGTATTTCGTTGGCTTTAGCTTCTTTCCTGACTGTGTCAACCATTTCACGGCTACTGATAAGAATGTACGGCTGCTTCTGGATGTTCCGTTTCTGTGGGTTACCAAGGAATACGTTAATGGGATCAAGGACCTCACCCTCCATATCTCCAACATAAGGTGATATGCTTCCGCCTTGCTTATCAGTGTTCCAAAAATAATGCCATATACCGGTGCCAACGTTCGACGCAACCTCAAGAGCCTCTTCGTTCAGCTCATCTTGCTTGATGTTCTCCCAAGTCGTATCACTGTATCTCGTAAAGCTGTCAGCGGCTTTCTCAGCCACTTCCGCTTTCATCCGGTCTTCTGGGGTATCAAACTCCAACGACATCTCCTGAGCCCGGTAAAGCATCCTCACGTTCTCATTCATTACAGAAGAGACCTTATGGTTTTCGATATACTTGATAATGTTAAACACCGGTCGAGGCAAGTTCTGCGTCCTCTTGGTAGGCGCCGGCCACTGATCGCTAGCCTTGAAACGTTCATACTCCGGCCACTTAGTCGCAAATCCCATTCGGGTATGATACTGCTTGCCCTCGCTGTACTCTTGCTCCACCTTACTGCCTTCTGCTAACAGATCGTCACCCTTCACGGCTCGTCACCTCCTCTCTTCTTTGGGTCCATTCAGCCATTCGTCCATGACTTCTGGTGTCATCTCAACAGGCGTTTGCTTGGACTCAAACGGCTTTGGCACCTCGACCTTTACCGGCTCCATCGTCGGCTCCTTGCCTTCCTTGACCTCAACCTGCCAGCGGAGACCTAACTGAACAGCTTTGAGTACAAAAAATCCCATCACCAATGCGGTAACGGGAATGCAGATGCTTACTATAACCAACGCTACTACCATGTCATATACTCTCCTCCACTTGGTTCTTCTGTCCGGAATGGGAATGGTACCTCCGGCGCCTTCCTCGCTTTCATGCGCTCCATGAAGTCCCACATATCGTCTTCCATCGCATAACGTACTGAGTCGATGGAGTGGTTGTTTTTGTCCGGGAACTTGGCTTTAAAATTGCCATGTACATCCTTATCAAGCTCATATGTGAGGAATTCACGCGCAGTCTCTGGGCATCGCTTGTCATCGATGATGATCGCCTCCAGACTCTGCAAGAACTTAATGCCGAACTCAACCGAATCCGGTCCTTTTTTGACTGGATGCACAAATAAGCCGTACTGCATTAACTCGTTGATGCTCTTAGGCTCAGCCGAGTCTGCTTTTACGACTTCGTTACGTTTATTCTCGCTTGCTATATGGAGGTAAGCAGCGTAGTTGGACATTGCCGTCTTAAACAACTCATGGAAGATATAAAGTCGCTTATGCTTGCGATCGTAGTTCATGACCGTGTACGATAACGGGTCGATCGCGTATCCAAAGTCTAAGCCGCGGCGAAGGTTGTAGAAGTCTTCAATCTCTTCGTCACTGATACGCCTGATCTGAACGTTATCAAACACCTCTCCACCTGTACCGGTTACCTCGCCTAAATATTCATGCTTGTAGGACTGTAATTTGGTCTCTTTAAGGTGTTCTGCCTCGACAATGAACTGTTCCCCTAACCATTCTCGCGGAACCGTTAAATAGGTGCTGTGGTGCGTCCTACGATCATCACGAGTCATCTTCACTTCAGTATTAACCCAGTTATTCGCGCTCTTCGGTGGGTTGTAGGAGTAAAACACGGTGAACTTCGGTCCGCCCCTCATAAGGGACTGGTTAATCATCCGAACCTCTTCCATCCCGGTAAACTCGTCTACTTCCTCGTACCAAATGAACTTCGTGTATCCACGGCTGAACTTCATGGACTTGATCTTCTTGGGCTTGTCCGCACCTCTGAACCTTATCTCTTGTCCTGTCGGTTTATAGGTGATAACTAGCTTAGCCTCTGGGATATGCCAATAGTCTTCCACTCCAAGGGCTTCAATTGCCCATGTAAGTTGCTCAAATACGGATTCTTTCAGTGTATCCTTGACCTTCCGCAGCACAACTGCATTCGCGTTCGGGTCGGACATGATACCAAGTATGATTTCTATCGCGACAAAGGATGATTTGGTACTTCCCCGTCCTCCGCCTAACCAGTAATGCGTATGACCTCCATCCTTGATATCTTTATGGACTTCATGAAAGGAAGGCGCAATCACCTCTGATAGTCTCATTTGATATCATCTACGATCGTAACGCCCAGGCTTCCACTATGCTCGATTCGTTCTTTAAACATGCCCAAATGTTTAGCCACACTATCAAGGGCTCCACGGGCCGTATTAGGCTCAGTCTGCTTCGTATTGAGTATTATGTCCTTGTACTGTTGCAGAACCCATTCTACGGTCATTTGAGACTTCTCAGCGTGTTTCTGCTGCCTCTTTGCTATCTCATCGGCTATCTGAGGTTTCCTGAGGTTTTCATACCCCGTCTCTGATGCAGTATTTGCACTGTATCCCGCCCTAATCGCCGCCTGAGTGGCATTGAGGTCAATGAGGTATTCATTGATAAATTTCTTCTGCTTATCCGTCAATGCCATCTTCATCCCTCCCATCATCGTTATAATAATCCTCCGTGTACCATATCGCCTTTAGCCCATACATACAGGCCAGGGCTATCATACAGAGTGGATCTAAAAAGTCATATGCGGGATTTGAGAGTAATTGATCCATTGTTGCCCACATATGACCACCTCGGTTAAATAAAAAAGCCACTCATTAGAGTGACAGTTTTTTAAAATCCTCTTTTATTTTCCAACACATTTCCATCATCTGATAATCAATATAGTCATATGGATTTACCATATCTTCGATAGGTTCCAATAGCTTATAGATCGAGTAGCCTCCATGTTCCATGTTGGTATAAATGGTTATCCGAACTTTTAATACTTTATCACCCATTACATCCTCGCGAGACAACCTAATATCACGATGACTTTCTCCTTGTTGTTTAGGTAAGTATTCGTCTAACTTATCCAATAGCTCAAAAATGTCCACGACTTCCCCTCCTTTGTTCCGATCGTATCACGAATCGAAAAAGAGCGCTATCTACGTCCGGCTCCCGGAGTGGATGCGCCCTATCGTGGGTACGTTGGCATGCCTTTTAACTTTCCCATGGTATAACTATAGCAGGTTCTTCCGGTAATTTGGCGGTAAAAAAACGGTAAATTTCCGGTCATTATCTATATCAGTTCTATTAACTCACCCAGATTACCATGCAGCGTCTTTAGAAGAACGCGTTTCCGTTCTTTAACTTTATCCGTTTCTTTCCTAGACTTCCACGACAGAACGTCGAGTTCCTTCATCACAGATAAGCAGTTTTGAGCTGCTTCTTCTAAGGGTCTTGCCATAACTAATCACCCTTTACCTATATGATTTTATTCTAATTATATAAAAATCCTTTTAATACGAATAGCCCTATTATTTAAATCCTACAACCTCATCAAGATTTATGATCTCCGGCGTATCCACAAATCTTAGGGCAACGGTCAGTTTATTTAAGGCGCGCTTATGGATATTCCTCACCGTTTTTTCACACGGACCTTTTTTCTCAGCAATTAAAGCCAACGTCAGTGTGTTTCGTTCCATGTACTTGAGCTCGATTACATTACGTTCTTCATCATCGAGTACATCCCTCACAGCTCCATCAATCAGTGTCACCGCCAGCTTATAGCGTTGATAGTCCATCAGACTACTCAGAATCGTTCCTCTGCCTCCAAATCCTGCCGGAGGTCTGCTTCCATACCCACCACCTAATGGCATGCCTGTGGTGTCGTCTGATTGGTGAGAGGCTACTCCGTTAGATATAGCGTATCGGTAGCTACGGTAGTTCTTAAGAAGCTCGGTTACTTTGTTCTGGTCCATGCCCTTACCCCCTTGTAAAAGATAGCCTCGCTATGTTATATAACGAGGCTTTGTATTCGGCCCCCGCTTACGCTGGGTTATTCGGTCGATTCGATGGCCTTCGGCCGTTTTACTTTTGTATCAGTTTAAACTCGAATCGTCCCTCCGGTCTCAATACACTGACCAACTTAGCACCCAACATCATCTTCCAAGATATGTATTGGATGCCCCTGGCCACGTCCTCTACGCGGTCATATTGCTCGTATTCGCAGATGACTTCGATGTTTATGCCGTTGTCTGTGATCTTCACGCTACGTGCCCTTTTACAAGGCCGTGCTCGGCGGCGAATTGTTGGAGCCTTTCTTCAAGTTCCGCTCTTGTAAACGGAGTGTCTTCTGTCTGTACTTCTCGGTGTTGCTCTCCATCAGCCACTTCAAATTGTACGGTTGGTAACGCGGGGACTTGAAAAGTTACCTCCTTGTCTGGAGCACCGGTATCGCCCAATGTACTATTCGCATGAGCAAGTTGGGCCTCTTCGCGAAATCGCTGCACCTCTTGTTGATCTTCGATGACGTTGTACTTCCCTTGCTCTAGGTAGTCTGAATTCAATCTCTTCGTCCGAATCAATCAGTTTCGCCTTGAACCGGGATTGTTTGATGTCCAGCGGCTGCATATCATAAATTTTCGGCCGTTCTGCCTTAATCTTCATCAGTGCTTCTTTGTACTGCCGTTGCTGCTCTTCCGTGTCGATTACCTTATACGCATTTTGAGCGCCTACAGCCATTTCCTTGCGCAGATCATCTACATGTCCATTCAACCGTTCAATCTCTTTCTTGGCCTCTTCTAGCGCCATAGAAGCGTTGTCACGTTTGGCCTGCATGTCCGCGAGTTCCAGTTTAGCGGAGTTGAGCTGTTCCAATGTGAGTTTGTGCTCATTCTGCAGGGAGTCGAACTGCCTTTGCAGTTGAAGTTCACGTTCTTCGCTTGCGCGGAGCTTTTCCGCATGTGCTTTCTGCAGCTCGCCAATCTCTTCGCTAAAGCGTGCAGCCTGGTCGGCATATCGACGCTGTACTTCAATTCGGAGAATTTGGTAATGCGGCTCGCTTAGGCACATGTCACGCATACTCATGCCGTCTGCTTTAATCGTATCGAGCAGGTAGGAGATTTCTTCTTCTGCTGTTTCAACACGTTGCTCATGCTCTGCCTTCTGAATCTGGTCCATCAGTTCATTTTCACGTTGCTCCAACGCGTGAATCTTCCCCGTATCCGCCAATGCCCCGCGTTGCCGTTCGCTCGCCAAGTCCGATTGTACCTTTTCCAGTTCCGCCTGCAGGCTCGTTTTATCCATGTTACGCCTCCGTTATCAATAATTGATCATATGATCATATTTATAGGTATATTATACCACATAATTAGTCCGAAAACACAACATAAAGCATGTTTTTCTTCAATTTACTCCAAATTACTACTACATATTGTGTTTGACTTTTCCTGGTGAGCATTTCACCTTTGGTTCCGGCTTTTCTTCCTCGGTCTCAACATATCCTGGCGGCCTTTTGGTGTTATAGTAGACATCTTTTCCGGTCTTTTCGTCCTTTCCGATGTACATCGTCACATTTTCTTTTCTCCACTTGATCGACATAGGCTCACCCCACTTTGATTTCTTTTATCGTTAGGTTCATGTACACTCGCTCAAACCATTTGCGCTTGATGCCGTATACCTCTGTCCGTTTTCCCTTCACATCGATGATCTCTTCCGTGCCGTCTTTCCAGGTAACGCGGAAGTCGGCTACGTAGGTAATGGGCCGGTATTTCTTGCCGTTCTTTTTAAAGCCCTCCTGTAACACAAACACTGGCTGTAATTCGATCGATATGATATTACCCCTCTCTTTCTCGCTCTTGAGAAGAAGGTAGTAGTGCGCCTCTGCCTTACTGTCGAACCTTATGCCGTCTACCATTGTGGGTTTAGCTCTGTATTTGCTCATTTACCTTCCTCCTTTTGCTCAGCCGGCTTCTGCTCTTCTTTCTTCTCCTTTGGTTCTTGCTCAAGCTGCCTAACCAGCGCGGCTAGTCCTGGTAAGCTTCCGTGTGCATATGATCCTTTGCTCATTCTGCTGCACTCTCCTTTTGCTCCAGTAAGTGAGGGTGTTCGTGTATGTTGCCGATGACTTCGGCCTGATCGATTTCTTCCCAAAATTCTTCAAGACCGATGGCCTCGCGATTTGTCACATCGAATTTTGCTTCCTCGTCGTACCAATCAATTACACCTACACTTAGCGTCTCTTCCCAGTCGTAGCCGCTTTCTGAAGACCTATCATAAGCATCCGGGTACCGCACTATATCCCCCTCGTAAATCTCTTGCCCCTCGGGATATTCTTCGGTCCTCTTCGAATCCCGCAGGCCGGTGTACTGGCCTACTGTTTCGGGATTAACATCATAACGCGGAAAATTTGCCAGGCTATCTACAATACAATGCCGAGTTGCGCCTTTAACATAATATCCGTACACCCACTCGCCGTTATCTATTCGCTTGCCCCGGAACTTAATCGGTCTGCTCATATCTGTTTATTCCTCCTATATGGGGAGGGATTTCCTCCCCTAGTTGACTTTAGTTTTCTTCTGACCACCAGAAGTCTTCTCCAATCATTTCCCATACCCATTCTTTAAACTTTTCCTTTATTTTCTCTTCACTTGTACCATCCTCGAACTCGACCTCCTGCTGCACCGTGTTCCCGGGTCCGCGATACCAGTTAAAAACGATTTTCCGCATGTTTATTCCTCCCCTAGTTGATTTAATCCTGATCGGTACTTTTAACGGCTTCTTGCAGGCTGGCCCACGGCTCCATTAAAAAGTTCCGTCTTTCCATTTCCGCGATTGAGAGCGCATCGTGTACGACTGCCTCCAAATCCAAAATCCGTTCATCTAGCCGTTCAATTTCTGCGAAAAGTTCGTCGATGACAGAGTCATAGCTTATGACAACATCTTTAATCCCATAGACAATGCGATAAAGTTTTTCCGATGATCCACCGACAAGTGCGCCTTTAACATTGTTCAGAAACAATTCGAGCTGCGGCTTCGACTGTATATGCAAATCTTTCAGTTCTTCAATTCGGTTCATCTAGAACCCTCCCATGTATTTCTGTGTTAAAGCCGTCTTCCTAGCGCCTGAAGCTCCGCGCCTACTTTGCAATTTTTATTACAATGTCCATCCTGTAAAGCAAATCTACCTGGATATTTCTTTGCCATATCTCGACGAGTAGGACACATTTTGCACCCGTATAGCAGCGTATCAATCCGATATAAAATGCTCACTCTCGACATGTCGATATATTCCCCTTGTCCATACGATTAATCAGGTTGTGCATTTGCCACTTCGCACGTTTTATCTTAGCCTCGCGCGTTGTGCCCTTTATGTGAGACGGTTGACCATTCTGGGCCAGCATGATCCATGTCGAGCTGTCGCAGCTACGCAGATTACATTTGCCTACGATCTTCGGTGAACTCGACCCGAGCAAATGAAAATCAATATCCGGGTACTTTATGCAAAGCAATTGCACCCAATCAGCAACCTTTTGTTTATCAGATATTGGCACAGTGCCACCAAGTGCAATGTATGTTTCCCCGCGCTCGATATAGCGAACTAGATGGCTTTCATCTTCGCCATAATGATAAACCGGAACAGGATTTAACCCTTTTTGCTTCATGATTACGTAGTAGAGATAGGAAAATTCGCTATCTCCAATTACATCCAAGGAAATGTAATAGTCGATATATGTGCTGTTATCTTGGATATAAGCCATATAATCCAATAACGCTATGTTTTTACCTTGAGTAAAAGCTGAATATGCTCCCGAATCGAGTATTATTTTTGGCTTATACCCGATGCGATCTACAAAGTCTTTTAATGGCTTGTTTTTGAAATAGTGATATGATACCAGTACTTGGGGTGGCCGAACATCTGATATAACCTCGTACTCTGCCGAGCTTTTACCGGTTACGACGAAGTAGAAATCAAAAGTGCGTGCTTTACCATCACATCGTATATGATCCGCAATTTTCGAATATAGAGTTCCATATTTCGGGTTCTTCCGAAGTTGAAGGTGAGCATTTTCCGTTGTTCCAAGGCTTTTGATGGTCCGCTGTTTAACTTTATTTCCATCCCTAAATGACTCAACAATCGACCAGTACAATCGTCCCTGGACCAAGGTTTTTTTAAGGTACATTTACCACTACACCGCCCTCTTTTTTACCACTACAATCTTTCGCCTTCTTAACCCTCCCATGTATTTCTGTGTTAGTTTGTTGAGCTAGCCAAAAGAGTCTTGGTAAACTGCAAAACTTCTTTTTTTCGATGCTTTCGCCTATGAATCGTAAACCAGCCCTTTTCATAAGATATTTCTGGAGGTTCCTTTTCATTTGCCTTACGATAGGCTTCCCGCCATTCGTTTTTTATTGTTTCGATTTCATTGTTCACCACGTACACCGTCCTTTAGATGCCCTATAGGGGGATTAATCTGTGACTTCACCTTTAGCCATCAGTGTCAAGCTTGCAAGTGATAACGTACCCACATGATCTGTTAAGGGCCCGCACGTGAATTTAATAACCACTCCATCATTTCTTTTTCTTCCCGTTGATAAGTCGACCATCTCGACATAAGTTTCAAGCACCTTCCAAGCCCTATAACGACCTTCTTCTTTACCGTTGTGGTAGGTCTTGCCTACCTCTATTTCATGTGGTGACATTGTTTATCCCTCCATGTGGGTATCGTCAATTTCAAGCGCCGGCGGCCGTGGGCAGTAATAATCCGTAAGTACCGATTTACCGCCGCGCGGGACGGCGACGATATAACGGGTGTAAACAGTCCAGTAGGTATCAAATTTACGCTGTGACGGCTTCATTTCTCTGGGCAGGTAGCTCATCGCGTTTTCGTTCGGCTTAATCACCGCGTGCACCGTGCCGCGCTTTTCCTTTGTTACTCCGTAGGACTGGCTGGTCCACTTTACCTTATCTCCGACTTTAAAGTTCATCTATATTCCCTCCATGTGGGTGTTTAGGCTCCTTTGTGCCTTGTGTTTTGATTAATCGTCCGTCTCAACGGAAGCCCTAAATTATCCGTCTCAGGCTTTAAATTACGGTAACGCTCCAATTCCTCATCCGAGAGCTCATAAGACGTTACAGGACCGTTTACGGGCGTTAAACGCGATGTCTTGGATATAGGGTCGTTGGCAAAGCGTCCAGGGTATCCTTTCTTCATGCCAGCTCCTCCTTGCTGTTAAATCCGTTTTCAATTGCCCATTGGTTAAGTGTAAATTTCGGGATTTTAAATTGCTTTGCCAGTTTTGATCTGGGCGTTGTTTTATACTTCTTTTCAAGCTCTCGATGTAAATCCGGACTAATCGTCCCCTCTCTTAACTTTAGAGGCTCCCCGCAGACGCCCATATTTGCCTTGTAGACGGCTTTTGTATGGTCATTGACTGTGAAGGTTTGTCCGTCGTCATGACGCCTTATAAGGCCCTTTATTTCAAGCTTGGCGAGTGATTGTGATACACCACTGGATGAAAGTTTGTGCTTCGACTTAATTTCCGCTCGGGTCATGCCATCTTGGATAGTGCGATATACGATCATTTGACGTTCGCTAAGTTTGATCATGGGATTCTTCTCCTTATCCGTTTACTGGTTTAGGGGTATTGAACATTTCATCAAGCTTCCGTGCCTTTTTGAGCATTTCCTCGAGCTCGGCCTCTGTGACTTTGGAAGCCGGCGGTTTAGCCGCTGTACTGGGCACAGCTCGTATTTGAGGCTTGCCTCTATTGGTAAGGGTATAATTCCGGTTTTGTGGCGCGCTTTGCTGTTTTGGCTTCTCGAGCTTCCAGGGCTCGTCCACGCCTGATGTTTTCCAAGTTTCTAAAATCCTGCTTACGTACGGGAGACTTCTTTTGCTGTGGTAAGACGCTTCCTTCAAGGCTTCTGAAGTCCATCTTTCTCCGTAGGTGTCTATAAAGTCTCCGAGTCTTTCGGCATTCACTGGGCTTAGCATTCCAAATCCTTCATTTTCATAAATTCCGAAAACGTTCGTCTCGTTAGTAGTAGTAGATGTTTTATATTCTTTTTTCTCTTTATTACTTTCTTTACTTTCTTCTTTTGTGGTTGGCTGCTGGTTGCTTGCTGGTTGGCTGCTGGTTGATCGCTGGTTGATGACATGGTTATCATGCTGGTTGACATGAGCCTCAACCTCTTGGTATTGCTGGGGATTCTGCTGGTTAACTTGCTGGTTGCTCTGCTGGTTGAAATTTCGGTAGTTTTCAAAAACTTTAACCCGATAAAGTGAAAATCGTGGCAGCTTTTCTACGAGCTCGATCATTTCTTCCTTTTGGAGCTTCCGGAGAAGCGTCCGAAGACGCTGCTCACTGATGCCCAAACGGTCGCTCCAACTAATCCGCCCAAAGACAAATTCAGCGTATCCAATAGTAATTAGTTGCCCGTCAATCAATTCTTGCGATGGTTGTTTTGAGTACCGGGCACGAAAAATCATTTCAAGCCAGACTTTAAGATATTCGGCGTCCTTGTAGATCCAATGGTCCATTATATTTCGAGGTATGCCGATCCACCCTTCCACCGAACTACCTCCTAACCGGCCATAAGCCGTTGTAACTCTGCTTCACATTCTTGTTTCTTCTTCGTCCAGGCGCGCCGGCTGTTGTCGTCGTACGACCGTACAATCTGTGTGGAGTACATCATGATAAGTGCCTTCAACAGGTGTTCCCTGCTTACATCTGCGATAGCCATTTGGCGACCCTCCCAGGGATGTAGTGACGTACGTACCATACCAGTGCATCAGCGTTCTTTTTCATTGTTCATCAGCCTTTCGCGGTATCTTGCTGCCCATTCTCTTCCCGCCTTGGTGTAATCCACTTTCCAGTGACACGTGCCGGTGTTTACGCTTGGCCCGCATAACAGAGCGATGTCATTCGCGGTTGTTTCATCTAGCTTCCAACGCCGGACCAGATGTGCCCTCTGTAAGCCCCATACTTGGCTTCTATGGGCTCCGCACCACTCACAACAGTAATTCGCTCGTTCCTTTACTTCCCGGTCCACAGAAGGGCTTATATCGCCCCTCTGCTTCGCGGTCTTCTTGATGCGCTTACGGCTAACCTGCTGCTCTTTCGTATATGGCCTATATGCAAACATGGCTTGTCCTCCTAAAATGGAAGGTCATTTTCGCTTAAGTCCGTTTGCGGCTTGTAATCCGGTTCCTGTCGTTCAAGATTCTGACCGCCGCTGGCCGACTCGAGGAACCGGACGTTATCCGCGATTACCTCAGTCACGTAGATTTTGCGGCCTTCGCCGTTGTCATAGTTCCGTATCTGCAGACGCCCCTCAACCGCGGTAAGCCGTCCTTTGCGGAGATAGTTGGCGCACGATTCAGCAAGCTGCCGCCATGTCACAATCTGAATAAAGTCAACTTCTCCTTTTGGGTATTGCCGATCTACTGCCAGTGTGAAAGTTGAAGTCGCTATGCCCTGAGGCGTGTACCTTAGTTCAGGATCCTTGGTGAGTCTTCCGATCAGAATAATGCGATTTAACATTGTATTAGGCCCCTTTCTTGGTCCGTTCCATCAATATTTCAGTGAGGACTTTTTCCGTTTCTGCCCCATTATTTCTCAGGAATTCCTCTAATCCATCTAGACTGCCGTTATGAATGATCTTGTATTTCGCTTTTATAGTCGGAGTAGCATTTACACCTGCCGAATCTTTCGGCGCCTCTGGAGGCTTCGTAGGCGGTTTAGGTGTCTGTTTTTCTCTGTGGTCTAGCTCCGCGCTGCTGATCTTGTCCGGATCTTCGCCGGTCGGGATAGCAAAAGTCCGAAGCAATAGATACTTGTAGCTGTATGTCATGGCCTTGCCTACGCCCTTGTCCTGGGTGTCAGCGCCGGTTCCGGATGATACGATGAATTCGAACTCACCGGTGTCAATGTCGATGATCTTGTATTTCACGTCAACGGTCGTTAAGCTGCCGTCTTTCTTGTGGTCCTGCTCGCAGGGAATGATAATAAGTCCATGATTTACAAGGGCTTCACGCACGGTTGACGTGACTTTTTCTTCCGATATGGCCTTATAGTTCGTGTTACCAAATGAGACCTTATCGTCTTTCTGGAGGTATCCAACATCTTGCATCACGGCGTGAATTTTCTTATAAAGCGACGCTTTGTTGTTCATGCTTGTCCTCCTTTTGTGGTACAATGACGAAAGAATAGATTTTCACGGGTCGCCAATTCTGTTGCAGCAGAAGGGCGCCTTTTTTATATGCGTTAATCAGTAGATTCCGGTTCTGCATCTTGTTGTGGGGCCTTTGACTCGCTAACCAGCGGTACATTTCCATCGACTGAGCCCCCTATTTAATTTCCTCTTGCTTCGGCATCTTCGGCCTACGACCATACTCAATAATTACCGCAAAGCCTTCTTCGTCGGAATCACTCGGCACCAACTGAACTTTCTTAACCTCTCGTACTTCATGTGATGTGGAACTAGTCTTAGTAGTTTCGTGGTACACATTCACATTCAATGGCATATCAAGTAATTTTTGAATAAGTTCTCGCACTTTCAAGATTCTTCGCTCCTCATGTTCCTTTTTGGTGTAATGCTCGATTATGTCTTCAATGGTTTGAAACATGCTGACTCCTTATGTCTTTTTAGTGCAATCCTTGTTAAAGCAGAACCAGTAACCGATAAGTCCGTTTTTCTTGTCTGTTCCTTTAAATGCCATAGGCTCATTACAAAATCCGCAATTCACCATCCTTCAACCTCCTATTCCGTCTGTAATGCTATCGAAAAGCCGACCATAACAATTCCCATCAAGAAGATTAAAAAGCCAGTTAAGTACTCTTTCCTCGCGGCCAACCCCTTAATTAAGAGAGCCAGTCCCACAATGGACATGGATAATCCAAACCACATAAACGCCAGTGTGAGGAATCCGGTCCAACTGATCATCCCACCGCACCTTGCTCTATCTCCCTGTTATGACGCCAGTTCCATTCACGCACTTTCTCCTGGTGTTCCAGCTCATTCGAGAAATCTCGCCATCCCAGCACCTTCTGGATTGTCCCAACGTGGAACAGCGCGACCCGCGGGATGCCAGCGAAGCTTGTGAAGATTTCGATGTTATTCCCCTCTAACTCCCGGTACGCAGTTACCTCTTCGGGTCCGTGATCCTCAACAACGATGTACTCGTTACCGTCATGCCGGACTGTCTTAGCCATGGTTAATCACCTCCACTCCTTCGTCCTCCGCACATTCCAGGCACCGCAGTTCGCCGTTGATCTTAAATCGGGCCCGACATCCGCAATCACACTTTGGAACCTCAATGTACGTATTCAAAGTCCGGTTGTAGTACGGAAGTACCATAGGATTTTCGATAATTTGACTCATTGTTTTCGCTCCTTTGTGATATATTGGGATGGAATTTACTTATTAACTGCTTGTTTTTGCGATTCTTGAGCAAGCTTGTCCATGTATTTGTTCTTACATATCTGCCCGACTGCGGCAAAGGTTTTACGAATTACATATGGGTCAGTTGGTTTGTGGAAGATAACCTGCATGCGGATGGCCTCCTATGCACCTTTTTTGATTGCTTCCTGTTCAGCTCGTTTCGCGGCTTCCCGGCGCTCAATCTCAGGCGTCACGCGGGCTATAAACTCATGGAGCTGATCCCACGCCTTAGCGCTCATTCCGGGGTTGTGTGGTTGCTTTTGCATGGTTTGGCCTCCTTATTTGATACGAATAAGTCCAGGATGATTAGGGTCGACCTCAGGTCTTAAGGTGAGGTAAGCTTCCTCTATTACGGTCATTATCAGGGCGTATAGGGTTCGGTCGAGTTCCGCGGCGTCCGTGATTACTTGAGCAGCTATTGGTGCAATGTACTCACCTGCGAAGTGACAATCTGCTTCGCGCCATCTCAGGAACATCTCTCGGATGTCTTTGGCATAGAGGGCTCCACTGCCGCCGGCTTCATGCGCATACTCTCTGAATGGGATTTCTTGGCCTTCGGAGATGATTTTTATTGGTTTAAGCTTTTTTATCTGGGGCATGTTATCACCATTAAATGTATTTTTCTGGCTTATATGCTTTTACAAATTCCAAGGCTTCTTGAAAGTCGATTCTGCGAACATAAATGTATTTGTGCACATTAAATTTCTGCTTTAGCTTTTTCCAGATGAGATTTCTGTTTTTGCCGACCAATTTTAGAAAATCATCTCCGGGTTCAAATCTTTCCTTTGTTAATTGGACAGATTTTTTCCCTACTGCTGACTGTAGATCCGCACATTCAGAGTTGGACAAAGTTACGCTGTCTCTCACTTCTTGGACCAGGATGTTCATTTCTACAAAACGTTCATTGACTTCCGTTTTCATATCGAAAACATTGTCATGGAGCATTTTCATATGCTCAAGGACTGCTTCCATCGCGGCATCCTGTTGCTTGGATTTTTCGAGGGCCTTTTCCAAGAAAGAAAATACTTGTTTTTGCTCAACCAATTGTTTACTCATTTATAATTCCTCCTAATTTTCGCCCGTTTAAGGCAGCTTTGATTTGGGAAACATATGATTCAAGCATTTCAACACTTTGACTTAACTGCTTCTTTTCAAGGTCATTGGAATGAGCAATCGCACCCTGCATGAAGGTTCCAATTGCGGCCTTCTCTAAAAACTGCTTGATATGAATTCTTAAATGGATAGTTGTTAGGTCAGCTTCGTGCATCAACTTTTTTCTTTGGAGAGCAGCCTGCTCCTCATCGAAGTCAACGGTTTCTCTAAGCTCATATTCTTTGAGCTTTTGAGCAGCCTCCTGATAGCCAGCTTGAAGGTTTTTAATTTTAAACCGTGATTCCTCAATTTCTTTTTTCAGTTCTTCCGGGATAATCTCGACAGTCAACTTTTCGACTCGCGGTGGAGCGTTTAGGGCATTAGAAGCTTGCGTCTTCCAGTATTCTGCTGCTGTCTTGGTGGATTCTAAAAGCTCTTCCGTTTCTTTGGCACGGCGCTCTGCCTCTACCAGTGATTTTTTAACTTCTCGAAGTTCTCGCGTTGTCATTTCATCTACAGTTTTTGATTCACCAGTAGAAGGAATTGTATGTGTCTGTTTGATAAATTCAGTTCGATCAATATTGGGCGGCAATGAAAGTACCTGCTGAATTTTCGTCCATTCAAGATCGTCGAAATCGGAAATCGATTTCCGATTTTGATCATGAAATTTCATAAACTCTCTAGCATATCGATCAGTAAATTCAAAATTTTGGACTACCCATTCAGCAAATTTTCCATGAGGCAGCAGTTCTTTGGCCTCATTAAGACGCTTGCCGATTTCCCAGGCATGTTTTGCAATTGATTCTTTCAGTGATCTCTCGTAAACCTTTATCTCGGCGGTTAGTGTTTCAATGCTACAGATTGATTTGTTCAACCATAAACACCATCCTTAACTGATAACATCAACTCAACTGCTTGTTGTGGAGATATCCCAAACATCGGAGCTACGTGATTCGCGATTTGCTTAATATTTGCCGATGGACCCAATGTCCTGATTCCAATTTCAAAAATAGACCGACCAGCAATCTTTTTTAAGGAATGAATTTCATCTGTAATTACTTCAAGATTGTCAGAAAGCTTGTCATCTTTAATTTGGAACACCACCCTTGTACTATTAATAGAACAAGCTATGCACAAAAAACATCGTTTACTGGTTTTTTAAAGTAAGCCGAAATCTTTAGCATCAGAATAGCGGATGGAGTTTTTCCTTCAAGCAGACGGTATATAGTTGTCCTTGAAACGTTCAACTCCTTTGCCAACATTGAAACCGTCACATTTCTTGATTCCATCAGAAACTGAAGATTGTTTTTCACTTCGTTCTTCTCCTTTCGTTTGTCCTATTTGTTGTACAAGTGAATCGTACTACATGTAGGAATAAACTGTCAACTATGTAGAACAAGAAAATTAGAGATTTTTTTTGTTTTCATGTATTACACTTGTGTTTGATGTGTAGAACATTTAATTAGGTGGTGAGTATCTTTTGTCTAACATACATGAATTTCTAACGGAGTTGCGCAAAAATAGAGGACTGACACTTAGAGAAGTGTCAAAAAAGAGCGGCTTGAGCCATTCTTATATATCTTCATTAGAAAAAGGTGTGCACCCAAGGACAAAAGCACCTATAAACCCTTCTCCTGATAGTTTGAAGCGATTAGCTGCAGCTTATAATTTTCCCTACAAAGAGTTAATGGATGCCGCTGGTTATTGGGATGCCAAAGAAAGTACCGATTCAATTAAAATTGAAAAAGAGAGCGAATATTCGCTCTCTGAAAATAAAATTAATCACATCATTAGAGATGTAGAGGAAGAGTACAAAGTCAATTTATCAGATGATCCAGTTGTGCAGGAGACGATAAGAACAATAATCGAGTCTCTAGCAAAAAAAATGAGTCAGGATAAAAAATAAACCTCTTCTATGTATTTTTCTATGGACTTAAGAAATTCAGCAGGCGTTACGTTCAAACCTTTCGTTTTAATAATAAACGCAGCTAATTCTTCCAACTTTTCGTCCACAATACCAGTCCCTTCATCTTAGTTGCGTCCTCGATTGGTAAAATAATTCTACCATCACTACGTCATTTTGGGAACGTTTGTTCTGTTTTTGGGTAAAAAAATTATTGGGAGGCTGCCATGCCCTACGAACCGGGCCGGTTCTTGCTCCCCGATATTTTATCTTCCAAGGGAATCGAACAACAACAATTAGCAGCTTAGAGTCGGAATTTCTCCTCAAAGAATATCTGACTACTGCAACAATCGTTTTGTTATGAGGTTAGCGGCCGCGAAAACGATTGCTTCTGAGCTAAAAGTTGAGATCGATGACCTATATGAATGGAAACGCACTGATAAATATCGAGGAAAAAGGTGAGAGTAGATTTCTCTACTCCCCCGGCCCAGCTTTACTACTCATTAATGCGTAGTCGTAGGATACACCCATCATACACCAGAAAATAACATCTGTTCCAGAGACAAAAAAATCCATTTACATAAATTTTACAAATATCCTATCCGGAAGACAGCACAAATAACTTAGGGGCCTACTCAAGTTTGAGGACACCCCCTGATGTAAGTTGAACTTACTCCATCTCACCTATATAATCCATAATACAAAGTATAAAAAAAGACCCTACATGTGATGAGGGTCTTTTACGTTTAGTTCAATTTCTTTAAAAATTTCATGATCCGGTCTTTAAAAGCTGCAAACAACCCGAGTCCAATCGCTAATAGAACTGGGTATAAACTCGGCAAGTAGTCAGCAAGCGTTAGATTACTGGGTAACAATTGAATTTCTATCAATCCTCACTCCTCCTTTCTAAAGGTCTTATTATCTAGAACCAATCTTCTTCCTCCTCTTCTTCAACATCAGTTACAAGTTGGTTAAGTTCATTTTTTTTTCTGCAGCCTTGTTTGAAATGATATGTTGGTTTTTTGCATTTTGCGAAATTTATACACCCCCAGAAAGGGACATCATTGTCTTTTCTTATGAATATTTTCATTGAACCTCCACAATTATTCTGACACAGAAATTGAGGACGTTCTGTAAAATCTCCAGGAAATTGATTTACTGCAAGGACGAGTATACTTACCTCTTTAGCCCCGGCATTTAGAAGTGTCTGGGCACACTCGAAAAGAGTTGAACCGGTCGTTAACAAGTCGTCAAATAAAAAAATATGCTTATCTTTTACGTCAGATGTCGCTCTAAATTTCCCTTTGACGTTTTCTGTCCTGTTGTGTCCTTTTTTTTGTGTTTTTTGCTTTGGATAATTTTCAATACATGAAAAGGCCGATGTTAAATTTTCAACTTCTGCCTCTTGACAAACCGAACTAACAAGAGTGGAGAACCGATTGTTCTCCCCTGGTTGTGGAGGCACAGCTACTAAAGCATCAGGTTTTAAATCTTTGATAAATGGGAAAATTATTTTTGCGAAAATCGCAACTTGCTTGGGATCTGTCTTGCTTTTCAAGATTCTCTGGGTAAGTATGTGTGAGGGGCTCTTATGATGTTGGGGAGAGAAGTATCTGCCGAGTGCGTAAACATTTAGTCCTTCTGAGTTCTGAGAATTAATTATCATCCTACTAGTGGATTCATGAGGAAAGAGGCTATTAATCTCAGCAAAAAAACCAGTGTTATTCTTGTCTATAATATCCTCTAGTTCACTTGGATATCTAATTATGAAGTCGGGCAAAAAACCAATTTGCTGTTGAGTTAAAATTTGTGATTGGATTAGTATGGTTCCAATTGGCTCATATAAAACATTTTTTAACGTAAAAAAGCTCTGCGATACAAAAGCGACTTCGTAGGGTTGAACTTGTAATTCTTGAAGTGCAGGAATAATATTTTTTTCATACACTCCATGGTGAAATCGTTTCTTCACCATAACAATGGATTCTGGGTTAACTTCCAATTCAAGGTCAATTATTAGCTCTTCTCTGTTGACCAAAAAACAACATGGAATTTTATATGAGATAGCTTTACACATCTCGAGCATGTCTGTATCATTATTGTCTCCTAAATCAATGATCAAAGCCTTCAAATCATTGACCTCAACGAACATAAAATCGACCCACTTCTTTTTTTAAATAGAATCAAACAAAATCTGTTGTTCTGACCTATCTTCAGTCTTTATTGCTATCTTCGACTCAATGATATTTGATTTTTCGAGGTTCTGGATTAGTTCATCAATTTTCGAAAACTTTTCTGCACCTGCCCTTAGGATATATTTTTTGGGCCATTTCAATTTTTCGTTATCTAGGGCACTTTGCGGTATAAAGACAATACGTTCTTGTTTTAAAGCATAATCAGCTTGTTTCAATGCTCCACTAGTTTCTCCAGCCTCAATAATTGCTGTTGCTAATGAAATTCCACTCATGACAGCATTGCGCATTGGGAAATGCCATCTTTGAACGGGTGCAGATGGAGGGAACTGTGAAATCACCAATCCTCTTTCTGAAATCTCCTGTTGAAGCTTTTCATTCTCTTTGGGATAAGCTTTAGTTATTGGGGTTCCTATTACAGCTATAGTTGGTTTGTTCGCATCTAAAGCGCTTCTATGCGCCGCTGTATCAATCCCCATTGCTAAACCTGAAGAAACAACTATTTTATGCTGTCCTAATAGCTTTGCAAGTCTAGCAGCTCGTTTTTTTCCATCTTCTGAAGGATGTCGAGTCCCCACCACTGCAACAGCGGAGTAATTTGTTAAATTGGGATTTCCTCTCATAAAAAGATACGGAGGCGCTTCTTGTGTTAATTCCAATAACTTAGGGTATAAACCAGTTCCTCTTTTTACAATAAGATCATCTTCTGAAAGTCGCTCAAAGCTTCTTTGCACAGCCACAAAAGCAGATTTCAGCTCAGCACTTGGAATCATTAAACACTTTGATATATCATCTAAATTATTTAACAGAGATTCATTCATATCTATACTACTACATAATCTTGCAAATTGTGGTTCTGTTTTTTTATCAGAGTAATTAAAAAAGGTTTGAATCGTAAAATAATTGAGCGCTTCTTGTAGTACCGTATCATTTGGTGTCATAATCATTTTAGTCTCACTTTTTATTGATATTCCGATACTGTTAGCTTCATTTTTTCTTTCATCTAAGTCTGATTTTAAAAACAAAGATGCTCCTCTAGTTGCTTTGATTGGTTGTAATTTACCTGAATGTACGAGTTGATTAAGCCTTTGTGTTGAAACCTCTAGGTAAGATGCAGCTTCACTTGAGAATAACAACTCATTAGATAGAAATTCCTTTAATTCATCTACAGTTCCGAACGTTCTCATCGGAATCACTCCGTTTTGTTATTGTATATTTATACTAACATAAGGGTTGATAACCATCAATAGTTATATCCGAAACTAAAAAAAATATTCAAAATTTCTTGTTTTGTCTCAAATTGTCCCTCTTTTGTTTATAAAAATCCCCTCTTTACGAGGGGATTTTTCATCTGCACAAATAAGAACACTCTTTTGCTATAATAACCCTACGACCACCAGGGAGGACATGCCATGAGAGTAGTTTTATACATCCGTGTATCGACTGATGATCAAGCGCGCGACGGTTTTTCCATCGAGGCTCAGAAAAGGAAGCTAATTTCCTACTGCGACTCCCAAGATTGGACTGTAACAGACGTTTACATTGATGAAGGGTTCTCGGCCAAGGATCTAAACAGGCCTGAAATGAAACGCATGTTAGAGGATTTAGAGGACAATAAGTTCGATATGGTATTGGTTTATAAGTTGGATCGCCTTACTCGCTCTACGGCCGACTGTGATAAGCTGCTTAAGCTGTTTGAATCTCACAAGGTCATGTTCCAGTCCAGCACGGAATCTTTCGAGACACGTACTGCAACCGGCCGTTTGTTTATTCGCCTAATTTCCGACCTAGCTCAATGGGAGCGTGAAAACATTGCAGAACGCGTGCGTTTTGGTATGGAACAAATGGTAACAGAGGGCAGAAGGCCAGGAGGAAGATATCCATATGGATATACAAAAGAAGGCGTTCTGATTCCAGAAGAAGCCGCGGTAATACGTAGAATACGCGACATGTACATGAAAGATAATTTAAGCTTAAAGAAAATCGCTGTTACCCTCGTCCAAGAGGGTGTAACTCGACGTGGGTATGATTGGACAAAATCCTCGGTCTCATTGACATTGGAAAACATATATTATGCCGGTATTATTCGATTCGGCAGTAAGATGGCAAATGGAAAATACGTCAACCGTAAAAAGGAACTACGCACTGAAATTTTAGATTCCGTAGGTTCACATGAACCGGTTTGGACTTTAGATGAATTTAATGAACATTTAGAAATATTACGCGCTCGTTCAAATAGTGGATATAGCCGACTAGGAGATTATTGGTTTACTGGTCTACTGAAATGCGGTAAATGTGGATCGGGTATGTTCGGACGACTAACTAATGAAAGAATTCGTAAGGATGGAAGTAGAGCTAGAGTAGTCTATTATATGTGTAGAAGAAAATGGGCAAACAAATCATGCACAATGCCTATAATTAGACAAAAACATGTCGAACATTTGTTATTTGAATTTATTGAGAGCATTATAATTGACCCGAACATCACAGAAGAAAAAATGAAAAAAGTTAAATCTGAAAGAAAAAACAAAGAAAAAGAAATACAAAAGCATAAAAGAAACATTGAAGAAACTCAAGAACGCATGAAAAAATGGCAGTATATGTTTGTTAATGATCTTATTAGTGCAGATGACCTTCGTGAACGTCTAAATGAAGAACGGGTAAAAGAATCAGAATTAAAATCAGAACTCGAAAAAATAAATGTTAACAACCAGGAAACCGACTATATCATATCCCAATTAAAAGAAATGAAGGAATTATGGCCATTATTTGATGACAAAGAAAAAGCTGAAATCTCCAAAATTATATTTAAGGAGATCACTCTTTACACTGACTTAGAAAATGTTAAGGGAGTAAAAAACAAATTCTTCGAGGCGTCACTATCGGCAAAATATCGTTAAAATGAACCACATTTGGTATTATACGCTAAAGCTTTTGCGACCGTGCCCGTAACCGTGGAATATACCCTGACGCCGAAAGGCCGGGATTTACACAAAATTTTAAAAGAAATGAAACTTTGGGCGGCAAAATGGACCTGACTGACGCAGGAAGGAATTGTTCGTTCGAGGGCGGCGGATATAACAAGCCGATACATAGACAAGAGAGCGGGGAAAAAATCATGACAGCTTTAAAACCCGAAGAAGTGGTAAAACGTTTTTTCGATGAAGTGCGGTCGGGAAAAAATCTGGCGGCCGCTCCCGAGCTGATGGCCGGAAAAGTATTTGCCCACCAAGTCCAGTCGGAGCAGGAAGTCACGGTAGAACGCACGCCCGGGGTTTATGCGGAGCACGTGCGGGAAATGCTCGATGCCTACGGCCCTTTCACTCTGGAAGTACAGGAGCTCCTGGGCTCCGGCGACCGGGTGTATGTACGCTGGAAGCAGACGGGAACGCACATCGGCGAAGTCGACGGCTATGCGCCGACCGGCCTGCCCGTTATCGAGCTGGCAAGCGCGGTGTACCGGGTCGAGAGCGGCAAAATCGCCGAGTACTGGATCCAGATCGACCGGGCCGGGATTGAGCGTCAGCTGAAGCGAAATGCGGCGGACGGTGCGGCGGTGACAGCCAAGGCGGACGGTGCGGCGGACTAGCGGGCCGGTGCAGGCAATCACCGGGCCGGAGAAACCAGGAGCGGCCTTGATAACGGTGCTTTCTGTTGGCGGACGAGCATAGGTATGCGGTACGTGGTATGCGGTATGAAATGTAAGGTGCGAGATATGAGGTACGCTTTCACATATGACAGCTGAATCTCACGGAAAGCGAAACAAAAAAGAAGCCGGCTAACCGGCTTCTTTTTTGTTTTTTTCCAGCATGATGTCTGAAGAAAATGACTAGGCAACGGGAAAGGCACGGAAAATGCCCGCGAGTTCTGCCGCAGGCACGGGCTCGTTCTGCCCAACGCCCGTCGCATGCTTCGCTCTAGTTATAGCGCCACAGGCAGTTCCCGGCATGGCGGCCGGCCTCTCCGGGCCGTTTCCGAAGCGGGCATGACGCCGCATGACGCCGGCCCTCATTCCCCCTCAACTTACAGCTTACAGCTTAACGGCACAGCCGCTCGCCGCCGAAGCGTTGGACGCTTCCATCAGGCGGGTGAGGTCCGCTGCAAGCAGCAGATTTTCCTCCGCCCGGGTACCGGACTCGATATGCGCCACCCACTGCTCGAAAGCGGAAGGCTCTGCCTGCGGAAGATCCGTGACCGTCCGCCACTCCTCCCCTTCCTGTGACCGTGTACGAAGCAGAAGCTTGTCGTCATGCTGGGAATACAGCAGCGTGCCCTGCGTGCCGTGAATCTCGATCACGAACGGGGAATGGCTGTTCACAAAGCCCGCTTCCACGATGCCCAGCGCGCCGTCCGGATAACGCAGTACGCTTACCGCGTTATCTTCAGCGGAGCGTCCCGTGACGCTGCCGTAATTCGCCGTCAGGCTTTCCGGCATGCCGAGGAACAAGCGGGTCAGGTACATCAAATGGCAGCCGAGATCGATCATCGCGCCGCCCTGCGCAGCGGATTGATCGAAGAATCGCTCGGGAAGCCAGCCGCCCCCTTCTTCACGGCTCAATCCGCCGTTATGGGACAGTCTTACGCGGACCAGCGTCGGTTTTCCGAGGACTCCCTGTCCGAGAATGTTCTGAATCGCCAGCGTATACGGGGCGTTCAATCTCGGCAGCGAAACCGTCATAACCACGCCCGCTTCGCGCACCGCGTCCATAATCTCGCCGCATTCCCGCTTCGTGGCGGCGACGACTTTTTCCGTGAAAATATGTTTACCGGCCTTGGCCGCCGCCACCATAACGTCCCGGTGAAGCCGGGTCGGGGTCGTCACGATAATGCCGTCGATTTCATCATCGGCAAGCAGTTCATCCAGGTTTTCGTAGAACGTAATTCCACGGGTATCCGCTTCTTTGCGGCCTCTGGCCGTGTCTTCATCCCAGATCGCGGTCACTTGTGTGCCGGGATGCTCATTGGCGTCTTTCTCGTAATCCAGGGCATGAACGTGCCAGAAACTGAGCAGAGCGACTTTTAACATAGGAAAACGACCTCCATTTTGTCTGGTTGGTGTGAGCATGCCGGAAGGGCGAAACCTTTTGCCGGCGAATGCCTTTTGTACGGAAGTGCTTGTGGATGTTAACTGGTTTAGAAAATATGTACATGTTGAACGCGCGTACATCGATCTGCAAAAAACATGACCGGCTGCAACTGGTCCACTAAAAATAGCGTAAAGTGGCTCTTCAGAAAAGTCAACCGTCCCGCTAAGATGGGAAAAACGGCCGCAACCAGGCAAATTACAGGGGTGGAGACTTTGAGAAGAAAAGAATTCGGTATAGAAGACTGGCAGGAAGTCGAGCAGTTTATGAGCGAAATGACATTCGGAATTCTGGGGACGACGGGTGAAGATGGGTACCCGAATTTAAAAGCTCTTAATTTTGTATATGCGGACGGCGCGATTTATGCCCACGGCAGCAAAGTCGGGGAAAAAATTTCGGACCTGGGCCGAAATCCTCTCGTCACTTTCGCCATAGCGAAGGAATACGCGCTCATTCCATCGTATTTTACGGAGCCCGTGTACGCCTGTCCGGCGACAGCCTTTTTCAAGTCCGTCGTGATAAAAGGCAAAGCGGTCCTCGTGGAAGATTTGGAGGAAAAAGCGAAAGCGCTCGGCGTCTTTATGGAAAAGCTTCAGCCTGAGGGAGGTTACGAGCCCTTCTCCCTGGAAAATCAGGGCTACGTCAGCCAAATCCGCGGCGTCGCCGTAATCCGGATCGACGTGGACGACGTGTCCGCCAAATTCAAGTTTGGCCAGAACATGAAGGGCGCCAAGCGCAAGGCCGTTGTGAGCGGGCTCGAAAACCGTGGAAATGAGCTGGACGAGGAAACCGTCCGTCTGATGAAGCTGTATTGTCCGGCGCATAGGGAGGGCTGACAGGCGGCCTGGACGCGCAGCGGGTTACTTGTCGGCGGACCGGCTCCATGTGACGCCTGACGCACACAGACGGGCTGTAAGCGCGGAGGTGCAAGCATGTGTCGCATGGCGACAGGCTTCCCCGTTCGTTTATTGAACAGCCATGTTGGAAAGGACGCGCAGCGGGTTACTGTTATCGGCGATCGGCTCCGTGTGACGCCTGACGCACACAGAGGGGCTGCAAGCGCGGTATCGCAAGGTGACGGCTTGCCTGTTCGTTTATTGAACAGCCGTGTTGGAAAGGACGCTCAGCGAGTTACTGTTATCGGCGGACCGCCTACTTTTGACAGGGGCCGCACGCGCGGAGGTGCAAACATGTGTCGCATGGCGACAGGCTTCCCGCTTATCGGACGACGCTCTACGGGTTTACCCCTGTCCGCGACCGGCTCCATGCGAAGCCTGACGCAGGAGGCTTCCCCTTGCTGGATGGCAAAACCGAAAAACCCGGTTCCGCTCTATACGGAACCGGGTTGTTTTGTTTGCCGATCTCTGTCGGGGAGTGCCTGCGTCCGAATCTTGATCGGAGGCTTCATTCGAAACCTCCGGAGCGAAAATGCCGCCTCACAGGGACGCGGGCGGGCAGCCGCTCCGCTTCAACCGCTATGCGCGCCATCGGCTTCACAACCTTCGCATCAGCATCCATTTCAGGTCACTCGACTCCGTCAGCGGGATTTAAAACGCTTTAGCCGCACGGAACTCTTCAAGCGCCTGACGGACCGCCTGAGGCGTATCCAGAAGCAGCACCCGTTCCGCGAGCTCGCGGCACTCCTGACGGTCCAGCCCGGCGAGCACTTCTTTCAGCGGGCTGAGACGGCCCGCTTCCATGCTCCACTCGTCCAGTCCAAGTCCGAGCAGAAGCGGCGCGGCCAGCGGATCGCCCGCCATACCGCCGCACATGCCGGTCCATTTGCCGTTGGTGTGCGAAGCTTCGATCACGGTGCGGATAAGCTGGAGGACGGCCGGATGGAAATAGTCGTACAAGTACGCCACGTGTTCGTTCATGCGGTCCACGGCCAGCGTGTACTGGACCAGATCGTTCGTCCCGATGCTGAAGAAGTCCACTTCCCGGGCGAACTGGCCCGCCATCACGGCCGTGGAAGGAATCTCGACCATGATCCCGACTTCCATGTTTTCGTCGAACGGGATGCCTTCCCCTCTCAGCTCCGCCTGCGCTTGCGCCAGGATTTTTTTGGCCTGCCGCCATTCCTGCAGGCCGGAAATCATCGGGAACATCACCTTCAGCTTGCCCGATGCGCTGGCCCGCAAAACCGCCCGCAGTCTGCGTAAGCAGCAGCTCCTTGCGGCTCAGACCGATCCGTATCGCCCGGTAGCCGAGGAAGGGGTTCACTTCCTTCGGCAGCTGTAGATACGGAAGCTCCTTATCTCCGCCGATGTCCATCGTGCGGATGATTACGGGGCGGCCCTCCATCAGCCGGGCCGCTTCCGCGTAAGCACGGACCTGTTCTTCCTCCCCCGGCATAGACGGGGAATTCATGAACAGGAACTCCGTGCGGTACAGCCCCACGCCGTCCGCTCCCTGTTCGGCGGCGGCCCCGGCTTCCGCGGCGGTCCCGATGTTCGCCGCGAGTTCCACGCGCGTGCCGTCCGCGGTTACCGCGGGACGGGCCGCGTACGCCTCGAGCGATTTGCGGCGCTCGAGATCCTGCCCCATGCGGATCCGGTACCGATCCGCTTCGGCTTCGTCCGGCCGGGCGATACACAGCCCGGCGGCTCCGTCGACGACGAGAGTATCCCCGTCGTCAATGCCGTCCACGGCATCGCCCGCGCCGACGATGGCGGCGATGCCCAGCGACCGCGCCAGAATGGCGGTGTGGGACGTTGCCCCGCCCGTGCGGGTGATAAAGCCGACAACCTTGGACGGATCGAGCTGCACCGTGTCGGACGGCGTAAGATCGTCGGCCACGAGAATCACCTCACCGGTGATTCCCCCAAGCCCGGCTCTCTCTTCCGGCGACAGGCAGGCCAAGAGACGGTTTCCGATATCGCGGATATCGGCGGCACGCTCTTTCATGTAGTCGTTGGTCATCCCCTCGAACCAGGAAGCGACCTGGCTTACGATTTCGGATACGGCCTGCGGAGCCGGTTCCAGCTTTTCCCGGATACGGGCTTCCATCTTCGGATAGAAGGCCGGATCGTCCAGCAGCTTCCGCTGGCCTGCCAAAATACCGGCCTGCTCTTCTCCGACGGTTTCTTTCGCCTTCTCCGTCAACTGTTCCAGCTCGCCCGCGCAGCGGGCTTTCGCGTCTCTAAGCGCGGCAATCTCGGCCTCCACAGCCGCCCCGTCGTCTGCGATAGGCTTCCATTCGGCAGCAGCTCCGCCTGCGCTCTCCTGAGCCGGACGGTAAACGAATGCCGGAGCGATACGGATTCCTTCCGAAACGCCGATTCCCTGAATATGCAGCCCCTTCATCAGGCTTCACCGAACTTGCTTTCGACAAGCTTGGTCAGCGCTTCAACGACTTCTTTCTCACCGTCGCCGCTGGCTTCGATCGTCACGACTGCCCCTTTTTCAATGCCGAGCGTCATCAGCTCCAGCATGCTTTTGCAATCCGCCGTGCGTCCTTCTCCGGTCTTCAGGTGTACCTCTGCTCCAAACTGTCCCGCCGTTTCAGCAAAAAGCTGAGCCGGACGGACATGAAAGCCCTGCTCGTTACCAATCGTTACTGTTTGTGCGAACATGTCGTTCCTCCTCACCCGTTGTACCGCCGGATCAAGACCGCAAAATAAGGATAGGGTTGTATGGTTTCTCCCGACAGCTATCCGGTTCTGTTTTGCAAGGCGTCCTTCGGCGTTTTTTCCGGTTCATGTTTAGATAATGGTAAAATCCCGCTCTCTGGTCTGCTTCTATCTCTCTGTAACTCCACACGTTTACCGACTCTTGGCCGGATACAACCTTCTGGTTTGGTTTACGGTTGTTTTTTTCATGAAGCAAGGTTACGCCAGCAGGGCGATCCGTTCTTTGTACTTCTGGATCAGCGCTTGATTGTGCGCGTCGGAACCGTCGATGTTGCCGCTCAGGAACACCGGCGGGTTAAAGCCGTTTTCGATCATGATTTCAATGGATTCGGCAAAAACGGCGTTCAGGATCGCGGCTCCGATCACGGTCGAACTCGGCGTGAAAGGCACCTGCATACCCGGATGGTTCAGCACGGCGTCTCCTTTGACCGAGAAGTTGTCGATCACGAGATCCACCGCATCGGCCAGATGCTTGCCGCTGGTATGCCGCGACGGCTGGCTCATGGAATATTCCAGGGAAGTGATTCCGACGGTAACGCCGCCCTTCTCCTTCGCCATCAGAGCGACATCGACGGGAACCGGATTGCGGCCCGAAGTGGACAGGACAAACACGACTTCGCCCGGACGGATATCCTGCTCCTTCATGAAATCGACCGCCAGATCGTTCTGTCTCTCCAGCTCCGAAGAGCGTACGGCACCCTCGTGCAGCATCAGTTTCTCGACGAAGATCGGACGAATCGGGACAAGCCCTCCGGCCCGGTAAAAAACTTCCTCCGTCAAAATATGCGAATGGCCGCAGCCGAACAAATGAATAATGCCGCCATCCTGAATGCAGGCCGCCACTTTCTCGGCCGCTTCGCGGATCGGGCCGGCCTGCTCGGTCCGGACTTTGTTCAACAGCTCGCCGATCACATCAAAATACGTATTCATCATCATAGCTCTCACCCCGTTGTCAGTCTGTTGAATCCTGGTGCTCCCCGTCTTGCAAGGCCCGTTTGACCCGCAATAGCATCTCGGCCATCACGTCCAGGCTCCGTTCGATAATCTTCTCGCCCTTCTCCCGGGTAGCCAGCGTGGCGTCCCCAAGCACGGCGGAGGATGTGATTTCCTCCCACGGCGTCGGCGTGCAATCCGCTTCCGCGCTTATGTGCGGGGCGCCGTCTATGGCTTTGCTCATGTCCACATATTCGCCGGCGAGATAGAGCATGTAAGACGTCTCGATTTCGTCGGCATGCATATAGGTGCCGTGGGCCGCAGAGGATTCCCGCACCTGGGCCGTAATTTCTTTCGTGCCCGGGTAGAAGAAGTAGAACACTTTCAGCTCCGGTACCCGCTCGTATAAAATCCGTGCGGCTTCTTTAAGCGCCACCGCATTTCCCAGATGCCCGTTGACCATGGCGAAAATACGGAAGCCCTGCTGGTACAGGCTCTCTCCGATATCGGCCAGCAGCCGGATCAGCGCCTCGTTGGAGACGTTGATGCTGCCCGGGAAATTGCGCAGGCTCCATACCTGGCCGTAAGGCAGGACCGGAAGCACGAAGCTGTCCGTCCGGGCCGCCAGTTTGTCCGCCAGCCGTTCGGCAAGCAGATTATCGGTACCGAGCGGCAGGTGGGGGCCGTGTGCTTCGACGGCTCCGATTGGCAGGATCGCCGCCCGGAATTGTCGGATTTTATCCTGCACCTCGTACGAGTTTTCGTGCTCGAATTTCATCGTGCGCGCCTCCTTACTTTTTGAATGAGAAGCAGTTGGCCGGGTTCTTCACGAAAAATTTCTCGATCAGCTTCTGCCCGTCGAACCCGTTGCGGTTCGCTTCGTCGACAAAGCGCGGCACCCACTTCGCGATAATGTACTCCAGTCCGAGACCTTGATCGTAATGCTTGTAGTAGGTTTTGCGGGCGGTATCTCCGCTGATCAGAATCTGATCCTCGTAGCCCTTGCTCACGAGATTGAGAATGAGCGCGATCCGCGTGCTTTCGGGAGCGTACTTGATTTTGCCGATGCCGTCAAAGCTCATGTAAGCGCCGGTTGCCGCGATCTGCTCGTGGTAGTAAGGGTCCGGATTGCGGTCCATATGGCCCAGGCTGAGATACGACAGGTTCACGCCCTCGCTTTTCAGAAGCTCGATCTGCTCCAGCGCCATGGTGCCCACTTCCGTATGGGAGTGCACGGGTGCTTTCGTCTCGTGATGCGCACGCGCTACCGCGCGGAGCGTTTTCTCTTCGAGGGGCGTGATGCGGTTGTAGCCCGTCCCAAATTTAACCTGACCGGCTTTGAACGGAGTTCCTTCAAGGCCCTCTTCCACTTCGCGGATAACGAAATCGGCCAGTTCGTTGATGCTTTTCGCTTCGATCCATTGGGTATACGTTTCGTAATCGCCGGTGAGCGGCTTCAGCTCTTCCTTGATTTTGGCGTCCCACAGAAAGCTTTTGTTAAAACCGGCCGTGCCCACGATCTTAATGCCCGTTTCGAGAGCGATTTCCTGAACCGCCTGAACGTCCCGGCCGTAGTCGACCGCCGTCGCGTCCACGATCGCCTGTCCTCCGTGCTTTTTGAAATCCAGAACGTCCAGCTTGGACTTCTCTTTGTCATCCAGCAGCAGATCGTCCTCTCCCCGTTCCTGCCAGAAGGCCGGACGGCATACAATATGTTCGTGGGAATACGTAAAGCCCAGATCCTCTTTGGCAATGTCTCCATGTAAGGTACGGATATAGCTCATGACGTGTCTCCTCCACTCTTTTTTCTGAAAAGGAAGACGGCGGAGCTTAGCGCTGTCACCGTCTTGTTGCCGCGGGCTTGGGCCCGCCACTGTTTTAGTTAAAACGCTTTAGTTAAAAGAACAATTTGGCCAGGAAGTTCAAAATCGGACCGATGATGAACATATCGGAATCCGCCGCCCACATAGCCGTATCCGGCACCGTGGAGCTGATGAAGAAGCGGACCATGAGGAATTGTCCCCAGGCTACGATCGTGGAAGTGATGAATCCGCCGATCACGGCCCCGCGGACACCGCCCGTCGAGTTCCCGAACACGCCGGCCGTAGCCCCGTGGAAGAACAGAACGATCATCGTCGGAACGAAGATGTAGGAAACGGTGTTACCGAGCACGAGCAGCCAGATAATGGCGCCCGCGAAGGCTCCCAGGAAGCCGAGTACGACCGCGTTCGGCGCGTACGGATACACAACCGGCGCGTCCAGTGCAGGCTTGGCTCCGGGTACGAGTTTTGTAGCGATCCCGTTGAAGGCCGGAACCAGTTCGCCGACAAACATCCGGACCCCCATCAGAACGATGGCGATACCGCCCGCGAACGTAAACGATTGGATGATGGAATAAATGATAAAGTTCTGGTCGCCCGATTTCGCCATCAGTTCGGCGGCCGCAGGCGTTCCTTTCGTCGAAAGGATAACGGCTCCGATCAGGAACAGAATCCCCATGCTGAGTGCGGTAATGACGTTGGAATCCCGCAGGAACTCAAAGCCTTTCGGCACTTTGATTTTCTCGGAATCGTTGTTTTTGTTGCCGAACAATTTACCGAACAGGGCTGCCAGCAGGGCAACCGAAGCGGACGTGTGACCGAGGGCGATGTTATCGTTGCCCGTTATTTTGCGCAGGAACGGCTGAACGAGAGCCGGCTGGAAGGTCCAGTACAGACCGAGCACGACGGCAACCATCAGCACGAGCTTCCAGATCGCGATACCGCCTGCGGCATGCACGATAACACCCGCGAAAATCGTTGAAGTCCAGAACATCATGTGTCCGGTCAGGTAAATAAATTTGAACCGGGTAAAACGGGCCAGCGCCACGTTGATCAGGAAGCCGACGAGCATCGCCAGCGTGACGGCGCTTCCGTACTTGCCGTTAAACGCGTCCTGCCCCATAAACGTACCGAGCGAGCCGGCCTCCAGTCCGAAGACCTCTTTCCACATCGGCTCGAATACGTTCAGCGCTTTGACGATAACGTCGGAACCGGCGCCGATGACGAGGAAACCGATAATCGCTTTAAAGGTACCGCTGACGAGCTGGCTCGTCGATTTCTTCTGGAGCAGAAGGCCAACCAGAACGATGAACCCGAGCAGAATGGCCGGTGTTCCGAAAATATTGGTCGCGATCCAAAAAAGCACGTCCATAAAGACCCCTCCTTAATGGGTTACAGCACTTCTTCCAGTTTTTGTTTGATTTCGTTGTTGTCAAAATAGTTATTGACGATTACGATTTTGGCGGCATGGCCTTGAAGGCTCTGCGCCAGCTCATTGCTTGTGATGATGTAATCAGCCGCCGTACCGGATGCCGTGGATACGTCGGTGTGTTCCACATCGGCGTTAACGCCCATGCCGCTCAGCACGTTCTCCACGTTCATTCTCAAAATCAGGCTGGTTCCTTGTCCAAGACCGCATACGCATAAAATTTTCATTGTTCGTTCCCCCTAATAAGTTGTTGGATAGTATCTACATCGGCTGCCTGCTTGAACGCTTCCACATTGTCCGGGTTGCTCAGCAAAATCGTCAGCTTGCGCAGCATGGCGATATGCTCGGAGCTTGTGGACCCGCCCAGTGCGAATACGAGCTGAACGGGATCGTTGGCCGCGTGGCCGAATACGACCGGTTTCTTCAGCCGGAGCAGCGAGACGGACGCTTCTTTCACGCCGTCTTCCGCACGGGCGTGCGGCAGAGCGATATGCGGCGCCAGTACGAAGTACGGGCCTTTGTCCCGGTAGGAATCCACCATGGCTTCGGCATAGCGCGCTTCCGCGGCTCCCGCGTCGGCCAGGAGTCCTCCCGCCAGGCGGATCGCTTCTTCCGCCGTCTCGGCTTCGACATCAAGTGCAATCAAGGACGGTTCTAAAAATTTCATCTCTCATCTCTCCCAAATCCGGTAGTCTAACTGCGGGGACCTTCTTCTATCTGCTGCAATATCTGTTCTTTGGTCCCGGCGTCCTTCAGCCGGGTCAGGCTGTCTTGTTCTCTGAGCAGGAGCGTCAGCTCCGACAATGCTTTGAGATGCGATTCTCCGTCGATCGCCGCCAGCACCAGGATCACCTGAACCTGATGGCGGGCTTCTTCGGAGAAGGCTACGGGCTTCGCAAGCCGCAGCAGGCTGATTCCCAGCCGCTTCACTCCGTCCTGCGGCTTGCCGTGCGCGATGGCGATGCCCGGCGCCACGACGATGTAGGGGCCGAGCGCCTCCACCTTGGCGATCATCGCCCCGATGTAAGCTTCTTCGATGCGCCCGTCCTCGAGAAGAGGCAGGGCCGCCTCGCGGATGGCGGAGCACCAGTCCGCGGCTTCCTCCTCCACCCGGATCATCGGTCCGGTGAGCAGGTCGGCCAGCGACGGCTTGCGGGCTTCGCTCAGCCACGTTTTCCCTACGGACATGTAGCGGTTCAATTCCTCCGCAAGCCCCGTTTCATCCGTCACCTTCGCGTATTTGCGGACAATATCGAGCAGGGCTTGAACCGAGCTGGCCTGGGCACGCGACTTGCGGCCGACGACCGTGTTGATCTGGTTCAGCAGATGCTCCTTGTCCTTGTCGCTGAGGATCGGATTCACGACGAACACGGGGACGCCGCTGTCCGGGAGAGGAACCGTCGAGAAAATAAAATCGACGCTCTCCTCTTCAAACGTTTCGTAATCCCGCAGCGAGAGAACCGCCGAAATGTCCACCGCCGAAAATAAATGTTCGAGCTGGGATTTCAGCATTCGCGAAGCGGAAATGCCGTTGACGCAGACGATGGCGGCCCGGCGCCTCTCTACCGGCTGCGTGTTTTCCCTGCGCAGCCAGCCGCCGAAGTGCATGGCGAGGTAGCCGATCTCGTTATCGTCCAGCTTTCGTCCGACAAGCTGTTCGAACGGTGCCGCGGAACGCCGCGTCAGCTCGAACACTTCCCCGTACTTGGAACGGATGTTGCCGAGGAGCGGGTTATCGAGCTCCAGCCCGTACAGGATCCGGTAATACGCCGGCTTCAGGTGGACGAGCAGATTCTCTTCCATCGCTTCTCTGTTCGGCAGAAACACGCAGGCGTGACGCTGGAAGGCGTCGGTCATTCCCCTGGCCGCTTCGCGGAGCTTGTCGTTCACTTCCTCAGAGCCGGTCAGCTGTTCCATGCGGTTAACGCGCGCGCCGAGCAGGTGCATCGTAAAATACGCGATTTCCTCCTCGGGTATGGCGGTGTCGAACAAACCGCCGAGACCTTCCGCTATGCGGGCCGCCGCCTCATACTCCGGCATGCGCCCCAGCACGCTGCGCTCGTCTTCGTCGATCGCAATGAGCTGCTTGTTCTGAATCCGGCGTGTATAGAGCAGGAAGCGGGTGGTCAGGTTAAACACCATCTCGTCCGTCAGTTCCACGCCGAGTGTGCGTTCGCTGTCGGCGATGAGCCGGTAAACCCGTTTCAGGTGATCCGGCTTCATCGGCGGGAACAAGTCCAGCACCCGGTCAAGACTGCCGGGGTCTTCACTCCGGCTGAGCGCCTGCTCCCAGCCCACGCTTCCGAAAATCTGACCGAAGTAGTACGTGAGCGCCTTCCGCTTGTCGCTCTCTTCCCCCTGTACCCGGTAGCCGTGCTTTCGGTCGTAAGCGACCTTAAGCTTCAGGGACTCCAGTTCGGGCCGGATGATGTTTAAGTCCTTCAGCACGGTTCCCCGGCTGACTTGCAGAAGATCGGTCAAGTGATGGACAAAAAGCGATCCGTCCGCCGGGGACAGAAGATGAACGGCCAGCCAGGCCAGCCTCTCCCGCGGAGACAAGTAGTACTGCTGGACCGGAAGCTGTCCGGCCATCTGCGGAATGCCCTTGCGGCTTTCATCCGGCAAATAGTAACCGGCTGCCCGGACATATTCGACCGGCGGAAGATGAATCGTTTTCAGCCAGTCGTTGATTTTTTCCATATCGTAATAAACGGTTCGTCTGGAGATGCCGAGCTTCTGCATCAGTTCTTCCAGAGATACATAATCGGCTGCCTGCTGCAGCAGCGTCATTATCCGGGTACTGCGTTCGTCCAGAATACGGCATCAACTCCTTTGCCGTTTAGTGTGGTTCTTTGTTCGATTTGATTATACCCAGGGACAAGAAACGAAAGACAGTTCAATTCGTGGAGGCTCTTTTGTGCAAAAATGAATTCTACCGGAATAACCTCCCGAAAACGGATTCCCCCTCCGGCTTCCGGCCACGCAAAAAAACGGCTCCGGAAGCATCCGCTCCTGGCCGCTTTATGGAGCCGGTTCGATTACACCGGCCTATGTCCTGCACGAACATGTACTCAACTCTACTGTCATGTACCGCGGTACGATTATGTATTCTCCATTTACCGTCATGTACGACCGGCAGTGTCATGTGCACTATTTGCATTCTGCTTACATATTACTTATATCTTGCTACATCTTGCTTATGTCTTACTTATATCTTGCTACATCTTGCTTATGTCTTACTTATGTCTTACTTATATCTTGCTTATGTCTTACTTACATCTTGCTTACATCTTGCTTACATCTTCCTTATGTCTTGCTTGCTTCTTACTTGCATCCTGCTTGTACCCTAGCGGCATAAGCGCTTGCACCTTGTTTGCTCTACCGGCGTTACCACGCGCCCGCCCGCGTCACTCCGTTTCTTCAGGATGCAGCCCCGTCTCTCTCTCGCTCCAGTCCCAGAACTTCGCGGCGAGCTCCTTGTCTTTGGCCCGTGCGGATACCGGAGCGATCTTCTTCCTGTAAAAATATTCGCCGGTTGCACACTCCACGTTATCGCTCGTAGCCAGGTAAACCGCCGTTTCCGCCCCCTGTGCGGGCGTTAGGAAAAAAGGCCGCAGCATAGCGAGCACCGATTTGCCGAAGCCCGTGTTCCGGTCCACGCCGATCTGGGTGCCGACGGCTCCGGGATGCAGGGCGTTCACCGTGACGGAGGTTCCCTTGAGCCGGGCGGCGAGCTCCCTGGTGAACAAAATGTTCGCCAGCTTGGACTGCGCATACCCCGTCCACACCGTATACCCCTTCGTCAGATACGGGTCTTCCCAGCGGATCTTGCCGATTTTGTGCGCGCCGGAGGAGACGACGACGATCCGGCCCTGCTCCGCCCGCTTCAGAGGGCCCAGGAGCAGGTTCGTCAGCAGAAAATGGCCCAGATGGTTGACGCCCATCATGACTTCGAATCCGTCGGAAGTGGTCTCTCTCTTGAGCGATACGACGCCCGCATTATTGATCAGCACGTCCAAATGATCGTAGCGGCTCTTGAAATCCGCGGCAAAATTCCGGATGCTCCGGAGCGAACCGAGGTCGCACTGCATGAGCTCGATGTCAGCAGAACCGCTGGCCTCCATCGCTTCCCGGAGAGCGCTGCGCCCCCGTTCTTCGCTGCGGCAGACCATAATGACTTTCGCTCCCTGCCGGGCCAAGGCGACCGTCGTGGCAAGGCCCATGCCGGAATTGGCTCCGGTGACCATCATGATTTTTTGCTTCATCTGCAGCCCGCCTTCGTTTGGATTTTGGGGAAAATCGTGTGCAGCCCGATGGCCGATACCGGATGCTTAACCGGTCAGACCAGACCTTCGGCCACCGTTGTCAAAAAATGCTCCTTATGCGCCGGATGGCAGGCGATGAGATAAGGCTCAGAGCTCATTCCGCCGAAAGGCCTGCCCTCAAAATCCATGACAAGTCCGCCCGCCTCCTGCACCATCAGAATGCCTGAATACAGATCGGTTCCCTCGGAATTGTACAGGACGATGCCGTCCAAGTCTCCCTTGGCGAGCATGCACCACTGGAGAGTCGGGGCCCATACCCTCATCATCCGCTTGAAGCGGACATCCAAATGGTGGCGGAGCTTAACGGCGCGCGCCTCGTTCTGGACCTTGTGCCCCTGTATCCAGCCGATCGTGCCGCGCTGAATGGACGGGCACGGTTTGGCCTGAATGCGGATATTGTTGCAGAAGGCCCCTCTGTCCGCCGCGCTGAGGAACAGCCTGTCCACCATCGGTTCGTAAATGACGCCCAGTACGGGTCTGCTTTGATGCATGAGCGTGATGGACGTAGCGAAGAGCGGAAGACCGATCGCGTAATTGTTCGTCCCGTCAAGCGGGTCCACGATCCACATCCAGTCGCTCTGCCTTCCGTTGTGCCCGATTTCCTCGCTGTCCACGCAGTGATCAGGAAAACTTTTCGCGATATGGGTCAAAATAATTTCTTCCGCGAGGTGATCCACCTCCGTTACGACATCGCCGAAGTCGTCCTTTTCCAGAATGCTGTTGATATTCTCAAACCGGTTCTTCGCTTCTTGTCCGGCTTGCAAAGCGGCTTGGATCGCCACCTTCTTCGCTGCGCGCAGAATGTCTTCCACGGTCTTCTCCCCCTCCGCTCTGTCTGTCCGCCTATCCGACTAGGCTTTTTTTACCGTGCCTGCGTTCCTATGGTTTTACCGGCCGCGTTCCTGCCATTCGTTCTCCAAAATACCCATTTCGATTAAATTCCAGTATGCGTCTCCCATTCTTCTCGCGTCCCGGATAAACCCTTCTTTAACGAAGCCTTCCTTCTCGTAACAGCGGATGGCCGCTTCGTTAAAATCAAAAACGCCTAGCGTCATTTTATGAAGCCGGAGCTCCCCGAACCCGATCCGGAGCGCCTCGCGGATCATTGCCTGTCCTGTCCCGCGTCCCCTGCTGGCCGTATGGCCCACCAGCACTTTGCCGATTCTTGCGGAGCGGTTATGGCGGTCGATATTTCCGATCGAAATATGTCCTACCGGCAGGTCGTTTTCTGAATCGATGACTTTATAGATAAGCCGTTCGGATCGTTCGGGATCGTTCGCCCCTTCCATATAAGCATCCAGCTGCAAGGCGGTTAGAGGGTACTTAAACTGGGGTCCCGCCCATTGAAGCAGAAAAGCCTCGTCTCCGCTCCACTCGATAAGCTGGTTATAATCCTCTTTTCCGAAATACGCAAAGCGAATCATGTCAGATCACATTCCTTCCCATCTGATTAAAATCAAATATAAACCGGCGGTAAGAAGAGCGCACGGCACAATAAGCAGGTGCTGTCTGTTCTGCAGGCAGGTCAGCAGGCCGAAAACGAAGGTAAATACCGCCAGCAGCACGCTCAAAGCAAGCAGCGCCGTCATGACGAGGTAACCCGTAAGCTCATCCGTAAAGAGCATTCTCCCCAGGCGGAAAGCCGCAATTTCAAGCCCTGCGGTAAGCAGCAGAAATAAGGCATAATAGCGCCACGAAAGCTGCCGGTTCCCGCCGCGTGCGGATTTCGTCCCCTTGTCGTTTGGCATGGCGAGCCTTGCCTCCCATCATTTGTAAGTTGATCCTTCTGTTAGAGTAGCATCCCTGGTCTCATTTGAAAATGCTTTTTGGAAAAGAAAAGTTCCGTTAAAAGAAGGTAAACAACAGAAATTCCTTGCCTTTTCCTTCCCATTTCACAGCTGCACGAACGGCTGCATAAAGACCCGATCGGCGTAAATACGCAAAAAAGCGCATGCAAGTTATGCACACGCTGTCTCATTTTACATCCGTCCCTCACTCGTTACACCTGTCCCTCACTCGCTTGCGGTTTGCAATCACTTAAAAGTGTTCCATACTTAAGAAAAACAGACGACCGTTCCCGGTACAATACCGGAAAACGGCCGCAGCTTACTGGACGTGTCTTTTTGTTTATGTTTTGCACGGCTTGGCTAGACCGGAATTAAGTACTACGGTTCTCCGAATCCTATAAAAGTCATACTCAAAAATGCGGCTATGAATCCTGCCACCATAAGAAAAACGATTAACAGCCCGGTAAATTTCAAGAATCCTCTCTCACCGGTGACAATTCCTATAACACCTAAAAGAATGCCGATAACTAAAGAACCCAGTGCTGAAAAAAACAAGGATTTTATTAGCATCACTTCACCGGGAGCAGGGTTAGCTGAAACCGAGTAACTCATAATAAGCAGCAATGCCCCCGCAAGACTTACTATCGTTGACAACGCTCCGAAAGTCCTCTTTTTAGAAGTCAATATTTCGCTCCTTAATCAGATGTTATCCGATGGTTTATATTTATCAACATACCTTCCAGTCCCCATTTCAAAGATATTCATTATGTTCCCGGTAAAAAAAGAAAACACCAAGCGAAACTCACTTGATGTTCTCATATGCAAGCTATGTACTATGGCTCCCCCGGCAAAGCTTTGTAAGATCCTGTTCACGGCCTCTTCCGGGCCTCTTCGGGCCTTCTTCAGGCTTGCTGTGAACTTGCACGGGGCTTCCGGGGGAGTTCTTCAAGTTTGCTCCGGGCTTCCAGGCTTGCTCAAGCCGATTACTTGCCGATCTGCTCGCGTTCTTCCTTGCTCGGGCCGTAAATGCCCGGAACGATCAAGCCCGCTTGGCGCATTAGAACCGTCATTTGTCCACGGTGATGTGCCTGGTGCTGAATAACGAAGCGCATGATGCCATGAATCGTGGTTTCCCGGCCGAACACGGTAATGCTTTGCTTCAGCGTTTCGTCCGTCCACTGTTCGCCCGCCGCCCGAAGCAGGTTCGAGCTTGTCTGCTCGTAGACATCGGCGATTTCTTTGGCGGACTCGGGAACCCCAGCGCTTCGCTCAGGTCCCTCGAACTTCAGGCCTGCCGCCGAAAAAAGGCCGTACATGGCTTGAGACAGATGCCATCCAAGCTCTCCGAGGGAGAAGTGGTCCAGAGCGACGCTCTGGTCGAGCGACTCGTCCGTTAAGGTATTCAGAATTTTCCGGGTCAGCGAAGCCTCATGCTTCCATTCCTGTTGAAATTCATTCAGACTTGCAAACATACTAGTCAGCCTCCTTCAATGAACTCATCTCTTTAACAGTATAATACAAAGAGGTCCTCCTTCACCAACGACGGCGCCCCATAAGATGGAGAGCTGCGCGGAACATGAAGGGAGAGGCCCCCTCCGGTTAACTCCGGTTAATTTCCGGAACGTTCCCTGTTCTTTTTTGGAACTCTCCTCCGCATTCGGTATAATGAACAACGTACATACATCTGCCGCATATTGCCTACAACAGGAGGAATAACGATGAACCTACTGCCGTTAAAAAAACGCGGCCTGAACGCCAGCCGTCTCGTACTGGGCTGTATGCCTTTCGGCGGAGGCTGGAACTCCGATCCGGTCACCAAAGAAGACGAAGCCCAGGCGCAGAAAGCCGTCGAAGCCGCTCTTTCCATCGGCATTACCATGTTCGACCACGCCGATATTTACACAAGGGGCAAGGCGGAAGAAACCTTCGGCCGCATCCTCAGAAACAAACCGGGCCTGCGCGAGGAGATGGTGATCCAATCCAAATGCGGCATCCGCTTCGCCGAAGGGGACATTCCCGGGCGTTACGACTTCTCCAAAGCCTACATCGGAGAAGCCGTCGACGGGATTCTGCGCCGTCTCGGCACCGACTACCTCGACGTTCTTCTGCTGCACAGACCCGATCCGCTGATGGAACCGGAAGAAGTCGCGGAAGCGTTCGGGCGTCTAAAAGCCGCGGGGAAAGTACGTTACTTCGGGGTGTCCAACATGAGCGCCGCCCAGATCCGCTTCCTCCAGCGCGCTCTGCCCGATCAACTGGCCGTCAACCAGCTGGAAATGAGTCTGGCTCGCCACGACTGGCTCGACCAAGGGGTTCATGTGAACCAGAAGGCCGGCACTTCGGTGAATTTCTCCGAGGGGCTGCTGGAATACTGCCGGATGGAGGACATCCAGATCCAGGCGTGGGGCCCGCTGGCCCAGGGTAAATTCTCCGGCAACCTCGGAGACTCGGAGCCGGAGCACATCCGCAAGACGGCGGAGCTCGTCGGCAGGCTTGCGGATGAGAAAGAGACCACGCGCGAGGCCATCGTACTCGGGTGGCTCATGCGTCATCCGGCCATGATCCAGCCGGTGATCGGCACGGCCAACGCGGAGCGCATCGCCGCCTGCCGGGACGCGGAGCGCCAGGCGGAGCTCATGACCCGCGAAGAATGGTATTCGCTTTACGTCAGCGCAAGAGGAAGCTTTCTTCCTTAAGCGCTTCAATAACCTCCGGGGCTGCCGAGGCAGACCGGGGTTTTTTTTATGCCAAAAAAGGGGCCGGCAGCGCAGGTTCCAGGTCAAACAAAACAAAACAAAACAAAACGAAAAACACCTTTGATCAACGTTACCCCTGAAGGCTTATCGGCTAGAACTTGCCCCTTTTCTTGAGATAAGTCTGCAATCCCTGAAGAATGCCGATCGCCGCGCACACGAGTACACATACGATCAGAATAATCCACACAACCTGCGCAGCCTGCCAATCCGAAAGGCCCACGGACCGCACCAGATAAACGCTGATATATACTCTTACCAAATAGATCACACCCGCCATAAAGAGAAGCTCCACCGCCCGGTATAACCACTTACCGCCGCTCATATTATCCGCTCCTCTCTCTCCGGATTGCGGCGCAATCCTCCCCTGTTTTCACCGCATTAACAAGTAACCGGCGACTTTACGCCCCACCGCCTTGGGAATATTTTACCGCTAAAAAGAATTTGTCGAAATTCCCCCCTCCATAATAGGTTTTTATCCTTAATCGGGCCAGGCCTCCATGGGATAATAAAATTACGCATTGCAACCGTTTACATTTGAGGAGGGGTATCGTCTGCACACGATGTTTCAAAACTCTCGTCCGTTTGGAAAGGAGGCCTAACCAGCCCGCTTATCTGCTGCATCCCGCACGTATTTTAATTAAAAAGGAGCGTACCGATTGATGACTTCTTACACAATTCCCCGCAAAAAAATGATTCACCTCGCCCTCGCCTTCACGCTTGGCCTCGGTGCCGTGCCTGTTCTGGCTTCCAGTCAAGCCAGCGCGGCCGGTACGGCGGCGGTATGCCAGGATCCCGCCTGGAGCTCTACGACCGCCTACACGGCCGGCAAAAGAGTGTCCTATTCGGGCAAAACGTTCGAAGCCAAATGGTGGACGCAGGGAGAGCAGCCCAACGCGGCGAACAGTTGGGGCGCCTGGAAGTATGTAAGCGACTGCAGCTCCGGCGGCGGAACGACGGACACGCAGGCGCCTTCCGTTCCTTCGGGGCTGAAGGCAAGCGCCTCCACGAGCACAAGCGTCTCCCTGTCATGGACGGCTTCGACGGACAATGTCGGCGTGGCGGGCTACGACGTGTATCAGGGGACGGCTCTTGCCGCCAGCGTGACGGGAACGACGGCTCTCGTCACCGGCCTGACCGCCTCGACGGCCTACAGCTTCACCGTGAAGGCGAAGGACGCGGCCGGCAACGTTTCGGCCGCAAGCGCTCCGGTAAGCGTGACGACGCCGGCAGGAGGAACGACGCCTTCCCCGGACCGCAGGTACGTCGCCTATGCCAGTACCTGGAACACCAGCGTCTACGATTTGAAGCTGGAAAACATCCCGAATTACATCACGGATATCAACCTGTCTTTCGCCAGACCCGACACGAAGTATGTGAAAGGGTCCTATGCCTTCGACCAGGAAGTTGCGGGCTTTGAATTCGTGGAGGGCGCCACTACGGGCCGCGGCCAGCTGAAGTTTACGCCGCAGCAAGCCCAGGATCTGCGCAGCAATATCGCCGCACTCGACGCGCGAGGAACGGATACGTGGCTCTCCGTCGGCGGGTGGTCTTACAGCCAAGGCAGCCAGTGGGCGAACTTCAACGCGCCGCATGTCGTCGACCTTGCGCTGGATCTCGGCGCTTCCGGCGTCGATATCGACTGGGAGTCGAGCGGCAGCAACTGCAACAAAGCCGCGGATGCATCGTTCAGCTGCTCCAAAGACGCCGAAATCGCCGGCATCATCAACAGCCTGTACAACGAAATCAAGGCGCGGGGCGCGAAGCTGAAAATCTCCATCGCCGGCTGGTCCACGGGAGCCTACTACGTGAAAGGCACGCCTTTCGAGGAAGGCAAAGTGCAGTACGGCTCGCCGTTCGGCGGCACGATGTACCGCATCGTGAAAGATCACGGAAGCAAAATCGACATGATCAACCTCATGTCCTACGACGGCGGCGTTTATTACGATCCGCGCGAAGGCTACGAATCGTACCGCGCCATCTACGGCGGAACGATTAATATGGGCCTGCAGATTGCTCCCGAAGGCTCCGGCGGGGCCGTATTGAAGCTGAATGCGGCGCCGGGAACCGTTTATGACGCCGAGATGCTGAACGGCCAGAACAACGTCGCTTCCGCTTACTACAATGTGGAGACGCTCGTCAAATACGTCAAGAACAAAGGCAAATCGACCGACGGCTTCATGCTCTGGCAGCTGTGGAAGCAGCGCGTTCATCAGCCGGCCCCTTCGGACGGCGCCACCGAGAACAGCGCAGGCCAGTATGTTTGCCGCAACCTGCCTCTGGCGGGCGACTGCAACCAGACGATTCCTACCCTGCCGAAGCTGACTCCGTAACACGGAAACGGCCTAACGGCACTTTGCAGGCAGCGGTTACTTCTGCGTCTTTTCGCGCAGGGTAACCGCTTTTCGCTTTTTTTGGCGTCCAACACAAATAAACGCCCGGAGAAAATCGGAGCGCAAAGAGAGAGCGGCCTATTTATCCGCAGGTATTCCGGAATCGGTATGCTTTTAGAAAAGCCGCCCGGCTGTTTTCAAAGATGCTTATGTTCAGGCGGCTCTTCTTGCTTCCGGTCCGCATCATCACGTTTACGTTTGCTTTTTTTACCGTCGAGATGAAAAACCATAAACATGGCGCTTATGAGTACCCACATCAAAAACACCACAATGATGAGCTGATCGGAATGCAGCAAGTCAATGATCGAAGCCGGCATACGGATATTCTCCTAATTCATAAATTCGGCGGAGCTCGTTACAGAAGAGAGTTTCAGACGAATCCTACCCGGATAACTTTGCTCTTTGGTTTGGTGTTTCTCCCGCTGATAGTTATTCAACACCCGGTCTAATTCCTGTGATTTGCGTAATACCCTGGAGTCGGAGAATCCGTGTTCCCCGGCCAGCCGCATCATTTCTCTGCGGATTTCCTCAATATGTTGATGAATGGTATCCATCTTCATACTCTCCTATTGGTCATATGTAAAAACTGACTTCAACACTCTTCTTGTCATATTTTACATCCTTCTGTTAAATTATAGGATTTCTTCCGAATGACATTACTCTTTCTTTTCTTTGTAAGTCCCTTCTGCCATAAAAAAGGACACTCCCGGAAATCCGGGAATGTCCTTACTGCCGCTATTCTTTTCATTTGCCGGGTTAGTTCCCCCAGCCATGCCCCAATTGTACGATCTTATGTACTTGCGTCTGCGGTTGAGCTGAAAATCCCGTACTTGGAGCCAGAACAGCGATTGCCACACTAGACAGCACGAGCAAAACCGATAGTTTTCTTTTCATCCTAATCGCACCTCATTCACTAAATGTTTGAATTCGTTCTTTTCTTCGACAATTGCCAGATGCCTAAATCTTTCAAAAAGCGCCATAGATTGAATAATATTTCTCTCACTATTTATTCTAACAGAAAATTCCAATCCGTGCAGTACAAACTTTATCCCTTCTCTACGATTTCTAGTCAAGTGATAGGCCGCCAAATCGCTCAAAAACCGGGCGTACCGCTCTTTCATAACGGGTTTGTTATATTCGCCAAATTCGGATTGATAGGTTTGATAAGGAAGATGAGAAGAAAAACGCTGCAGAATGCCGTCGATATCATACCCGTAACGATTGGCGGTTTGTACGATTTTACACAGTGCCGTGAAAATATCGTCCTTGCGGGACGCGATGCAGTTTATGTATTCGGGCAGAACCTTGAGATCTCCCGACATGATTCGATACAAGTAGGTGTTCGCCACCGCCCATCCCCTGAACTGCTCGACAATGCGTTTTTCCTCATCCGATTGATTCCGGACCCAGTCCGGTGCCGCGTACAACGAAACGTAATGCAGCGCTTGATCGAACCGGCCCCGCTCCTCGCATACCACGGAACGGATCAAGAGGGCCTGCAGAATGTAATAGCAAAGCGGGCGTTGAGGCCGTTTCATGTGCTCCCCGCCGCGCTCCGAGGACAGTTCCAGCCGATACTGAATGGCGGCAATCCGGTGCATTTCTTTAGCCAGCTCATCGACCTTCTCCCATTCGTAAAGCGTACCGAATACATAGGCCAATTGATTAAGCGCATCCAGCTGGTCCGCCACATCCAGCCGGGCCACATAGCTTTCAAACAAGGTGGCCGCCCGTAAATTAGCCCGCAAATCGTCTCCGAGCGCAAGCGTAAACAACCGGTACTGGCAAAGCGCCAGTCTTTCGGAATGCTGGTATTTCTCGCTCTCGGCGATACACTCGTACAAAAGCACGGCCGCCTCTCTCCTGCCTTCCGCATGAAATTGCTCGGCTGTCTCGAATAACAAAGGAAGATAAGAGAGGTTTTCCAGCATCAGCCGTACGACCCGCAGAAGGCAGTCGAGTTTGCCCAGCTCCGCACAGCGGTGGATAAGCGGCCCCAATCGGCGCCAATCCGGATTGGAGTGAAAAAAACATTCTTCAATGTATAAGTCATAGAAATGGCCTTCGTCAAGCCCCATTCCGGCCGTCATCCGGTCCAGCTGCTGCATGGCGATCGGACGGTTCCCGTGCAGAATAATGCTTAACGTACCGGAGTTGATGCCGGATATTTCCGCAAACTGGTTAATGGTCATCTGCCGGCGATCCAGATAGCTCTTCAATTGACTGCGAATTGACATTGTTTTTGTCCCCAAACCATCACCGCTTCCTGAAAACCACAAATTCCGTACTTGTCCAATTCACGACTCCAAGCTATTAAAATTAAGACACAGGTCAATAAAACAGTAGAAGAACTCACATGAGAGATGTCCGCTGCAAACAGGCAACCGGTTCGCAGGCCTGGTGTGCATTTACAAACTGTTCATTTTTTCCATTACATGGGAATTATACCTCAAATCTTGTGTGGGGACAATTACATGAACGCCGTTTCATAGACCTATTTTTACGCGCAAAAAAAGATGCGGGCACTTGCGCAGCGGCAGTACCCGCACCCGGAGACTTTCCGGTTTCCTACATCATTTTAAGTATGGCGTCACGGCCGGTCATGCCCGCGTAGATCCCCATTTCCTCGGCCGTATGCGTAACGGATTCCAGCGGTGCTTCGAGCAGCTCGCCGATTGTTTTCACACCTGTCGCACGGGCGGCGATAATCTGCCGGTCGCTCAGCCGTTCGTTCAGCAGGGCGACATCAAGTGCTCCGCACATGATATAGCCTTTGTCCGTCGTCACTACGAGCAGCGTCGTTTTGGGCAGCTTTACTTCTATTGCAATGGCCGTATTTCCGTCCAGTTCAACGGGTTCCACTTTCATCATGATCGACACATCTCCTCGCTTCAAAATCATAGGCAGTATATGCCCGGAAAGAAGTTTTGGTGCCGGAAAAACGGTGTGTATCTAAAGACCCATTTCATGCTATAGTAAGAGGACCAGATTCAGCGAGACGGAGGTCTTATGACTACTAACAAGAACCAAACATCCAAACAAGGCCATTTGTTTACCGTTAAAATTTTGATGGAAGAAGAGACGAATGGGCTTGCGCTTCAAAAGCTGCTGCAGGTCTTGAATGACGCGAATTTCAAAGATTTTTCGATCGAGCAGGGGATTGAGCTCGGCAAGCTGATTGAGTTAAACACCGCTCCGATCGCTTCATCTTCCCCACCGTCCGCAGGGGCATCCGCATCGGGGGCTGCGGCGGTATCCGGGAAACAGGCGTCTTCCGCATCCAAAAGCGGCTCGTCCGCGCCTTCCGATGCATCCGCTTCCACTCAGCACCGGCCTCAGGTTCAGGATCAGCTCCGGAAGATGATCAAGGACAATACCCTGATCCGGCTTTCCATCGTTAAAGGGGCCGGCATCCGTCTCAGCCTTCCCTGCCGGGTTCTGAATTTCGACGAGGAATCGGGCAATGTCACCGTCTACCATGTGGATGAGAAGAAGGTTTACCTGTTTAAGCTCAACGAGATCGACAATATGTCTTTACACTAAAAAAGGCCCGGCGCTTACGCGCTCGGGCTTTTCTTCTTTCTGCAGGCGGCGGCGGGACAGCCCCGCGTAAAACGGGTGCCCCTATCGGGCGCCGTGAGCCGCTGTCCCGCATGCGGTTTCTTTCGATCGCGGGGTTGTAGGGTTGGCAGACAACCGGGTCCGGGAATGTTCCGGAACCTTTTCAAGACTTTCCCGGGTCCATTTGTCTGACCGACTGACCGGCTGCTCAGCCGTCTTTCTGATGATAGGCCCGCCCCGTTTCACTCTCGATTCCCGGAGCTGCTGCGGCCAATCTCACCGTTTCCTTACTATGCTTACGAAAGCTTTACCGCTTTAACTTTCATGGCTGCTTCTCCATGTCCGCCGCCTCATCGGCTGCTCCGCACCGTTTCAGCCGGCCTACGCCTCCTTGAGTCTCCCTGCGCTGCAGGTGATCCGGCGCAGCATGGAGCCCATCTTGTCCGGCGTAAGCGGCGGGCTGAACCAGTAGCCCTGAACCTCATGGCACTGATTGCGGTGCAGGAAGGAAAGCTGCTCCTCCGTCTCCACGCCCTCGGCAATCACTTTCAAGTTCAGATGCCGCGTCATGGAAATAATCGTGGCGACGATGGCGGCGTCGCTCGGATCCTCCATGATGTCCCGGACAAAAGAACGGTCGATCTTCAACCGGTCGACCGGAAATCTTTTCAGATACGACAGGGAACTGTAGCCCGTGCCGAAATCGTCGATGCTCACCTGGACGCCGAGCTGCTTCAGCTCCAGAAGCGAAGCGATGGCATGCTCCACGTCCATGGTCATGCTTTCCGTAATCTCCAGCTCCAGAAAGTGGGGCGCCAGCCCCGTATGCTGCAGCACCTGGTCGACCTTCGTCTTCAGGTTGTGCTGGAGAAACTGCCGGGAGGACAAGTTGACGGATACCGGGACTTTCGGAAGGCCGGCATCCTGCCAGGCCTGGTTCTGCTGGCACGCTTCGTGCAGCACCCACTCCGAGATGGGCACGATAAGTCCCGACTGCTCCGCAAACGGGATAAATTCCCCCGGCGGAATAAAACCTTTCTGGGGATGGTTCCAGCGGATAAGGGCCTCCATCCCGATGATCTGACCGCTTTCGATTTCGACCTGAGGCTGATAGTGCAGCACGAATTCGTTGTTTGTAATGGCACGCCTCAAGTCGTTTTCCAATTGAAGCTTTTGGAGCGAGACGGATCTCATTTCGGAGTTGAAGATCTGGATATCGCTTTTTCCGTTCTCCTTGGCCCGGGTCACGGCCATATTCGCATGCTTCATCAGCGTATCCGCATCCTCGCGCTCGCGCGACAGCAGCGATATGCCGATGCTTGCCGTGACATGCAGCTCATACTGCTCCAGCATGAAAGGCTCCTCAAGCACGGTCAGCAGACGGGCGCCGAGCTGCAGAGCCTGCTCGCGCCCTTGAATGCCCGTGTAGAAGAAGGCGAATTCATCGCCTTCCGTCCGGGCGATAAAGTCGTTATCCGAGACGCAGCGGGTGAACCGCTCCGCCACCTGAAGCAGCAGCATATCGCCGTAGTCGTAGCCGAAACAGTCGTTGAACAGCTTAAAGCCGTCGATGTCGACATACATGACCGCGACCCGCTGATGATGGCTCTCCGCCAGATGCAGCGCCTCGGTAAGCTGTTCTTTGTACAGCCGCCGGTTCGGCAAGCCCGTCATATCGTCATAATAGGCCATATGCCGGAACTGCTCGTCGGCTCTCCGCCGCTCCGTAATGTCCTGGAACATGAACAGGAACCGTCTGCTTGCCCCCTGCGTCTCGAGCGGAACGCCCGTAGCGGACAAGTCGATCCGGTAGCCGCTCCGGTGAAGCACCGGGATATCGAACAGCTGCGGCGCGCCTGTCCGTAAATCTCCGTAGCGCTGCCTGAGCGTACCTTGGTGCTCGTCGGACACGTAGGCTCCGAAAGAATGCCCGACCAGTTGCTCGTTCGTCGCCCCGAGAAGCCTCTCCATGGTCCGGCTTACCCGGGTTAATTTGCCTTGCTCATCCGTTACGCTTATCGCGTTCGGGCTGTAATCGAATAAAGTGTCCAGCAATCGGGAGGATTCATCCGCAACCGTCGGAACCACCGGCGGCTTGTTGTCCGATGCCGTAAGTCCTTCCTGCCGGAAAGAAGCGGGGTTGCCGCGCTTGTTAACGGCGTACAGCGCCCCCGCCAGTATGGCAGAAGCCCCCAGGCAGATCCAGACTGCGTAGGCTCTCAGCAGCACACTTCCGATCACGATAACTGCCGCATACCCGCCTAAGAGAACCGGTATCATTTCCGCTTTTCCTCCATTTCGCTGCTTTCTCTGTTTATGGGCAGCCGAACGTACACTGTCGTCCCTTCCCCCGTTACGCTTTCAATCTGAAGGGTACCTTTGTGCTCCTCCACTATTTTGCGGCTGACCATCATGCCCAGCCCGCTGCCCTGATCTTTGGTCGTATAGAAGGGCACTCCGATTTGGTCGATGAGATCCTGCGGTATCCCGCTTCCCTGATCCGCAATGACGAAACAAATCATCTCCTCCGCCTGCTCCTGGAGCCGGATCGTGATAAGTCCTCCGTCCGGCATGGCCTCGATCGCGTTTTTCAATAAATTCACGAACAACTGCTTCAGCTGATTCTCGGCACCCATCATGCTTGACAGGCCGCCGTCCACCTCAGTCACGAATTCGACGTTCTTGAGAATGGCCTGCGCTTCAAGGAGCGCCAGTACATGCCGGATCACAAGCTCCGGGTTCAACCAGGCGAATTCGGACGCTTTCGGCTTGGCGAGCAGGAGCAGTTCCGAAAGGATGAGATCGATCCGGTTCAGCTCGGACATCATGATCTCGTAGTATTCCTGCTTCCCCTCCGCTCCGGACTGCAGAAACTGGGTAAACCCTTTCAGAGCCGTCAGCGGATTCCGGATTTCATGGGCGACACCGGCGGCAAGCTGGCCTACGGCGGACAGCTTCTCGGACGTTCTCAGCCGTTCTTCCGTTTCCCTGCGCCTCGTGACGTCCTTGGCGATCGCGTAAATTCCTTCGACGCGGCTGCCTACCTGAATCGGAAGCGTATTGACCTCCACGGTAATCCAGCTTCCGTCCTTGCGCGAGACGTTGAATTCGCCTGTCCGTGAACTGCCGCTTCTGGCCGCTTTGAATAGCTCGGCCGCCGTGTCCAGATCTCCCGGAAAAATAAACCTCTCGCAGGAATGCCCCGCCAGTTCGCCCGTCTCGTATCCCGTAACCTGCCTCAGCGTGGAATTAATGTTGACAATATGTCCCTTCATATCCAGAATGCAGACGATGTCGGGATTATACTCGAAAAGCGGCCCAAGCTCCTGGCGGCTCCGCTCCAGCTTTTCCTCCATAGCCTTCCGGCCCGTCAAATCCTGCAGCTGCACATAATAGACGAAGGAACCGTCCGTATCGGGAAGAAGAGACACGTTCAGCATCGCCCAGACCCAGTGCCCGTCTTTGTGCCGGAACCGCTTCTCCATCTGCAGTCTTTTGGCTGCGGCCAGCTCCCTCCACCGGCTTACCCAGTCTTCCGTGCCGACCGCCGCGTATACGATATCGTCCTTGTTCATCCCGAGTAGCTCCCGGCGCGTATAGCCCAGCATCCGGCTGAGCACTTCGTTCACTTCGAGAATATCTCCCTGCTGATTCACCACCGCCATCCCGACCAGGGCCTCTTTGAACGCGTAAGCAAACACGGGAATCATAGCAGGTGCGATAAAGCCCGATTCATTATCCTCATCTGGACTGAATGACTTATACATCCGGTGTTCCTTTCAACCAAAAGGATTTGGGTTGCTGACCGGGACGGGAAAATGCTCCTGTTAATCCGCCCTCAATCGACATTTTCGTCTTCCGTCAAGCACTTTATCGACAGGCAAACGTGCAAATGGTAACAACTTCTACGCACTAGGTAAATTTTCCTGCTATTATTTAAGTCCCTTACAAAAAAGAAAAGAGCCGGAATAAATCCGGCCCTTATTTCATAGCGGCAATCGCGAGCAAAACCCAGCCTGTCAGGAAGGCAACCCCGCCAAACGGCGTAATGGCCCCTAACACTTTGATTCCGGACAAACTCATCACATAGAGGCTTCCGGAAAACAAAATAATTCCGATCACGATCGCCCAGCCCGAGGCATTGACCAGGGACTGGTTCTGCGTCAGATGATTCGCGGCAAGACCGATCACGATAAGACCGACCGCATGAATCATATGATACTGCACGCCGGTCTGGTAGACGGCAAGCATATCCGCACTGATTTTCGTTTTCAGCATATGAGCGCCGAAAGCACCCAGCGCCACCGCTAAAAACATATTGATACTTCCCAGCATCATGAATAAACGCATCATGTCTCCATTCTCCTTTGTAAGCAAAGTCGTCTCTCCCATGATAGCCGATTATCCGCTGAGAATCCAATCAGAATACGGTTTTCAGCCGCTGTGCCGGCTCTGCCCGAAGCCTCGCCGGTTACTCCGTTTCACCCACATCGTGCTGACCGATGATGAGCACCTGGGGCTCCAGGTAGGCACGGGTCGTAAACGGATGCTGAAGCATGTCCACTTCGATGTCGACCACTTTAAAGCGAGCCGATTCGATGCCTTCCCTCTTGTCGTACACGACTTCGAATTTCTTCAGTCCGAGCGAATGCGTAACGACCGAAGCGCCTACCGTCAGCGCGGCCCCTTCGATTTCCCCGTGTACAAAAAGCTGCTCCGTCAGCGCTTCGTTGTTCATATCGACGATTTTAACCATTTGACAAATGCTGCATTTCATTTAAAAAAATCCCCTCTCTCTGCAAAGCCTGCATGGTTCCAAAATTCGACAACATTCAGGAAGATTCCTTCCTGGAGCATGCCGTTGCAAAGTAAAAAAAATCGCCCCGAAGCAGCCATGCGGGCGGCATCCGGGACGATATCCGTCTTCTCTTATTTTGACGAAACCGTGACGGCTTCGGCATCTTTATTATCGATCACGACACTCTCGTGCTTGATCTCGACATGCGGCTTCACCTTACGGATAAAGAAGGCCATGATGAGAGCGGCCACCGTCATCCACGTCGCCACGACGAAGGAATAGTTGATGCCGTAGATCGCGGACTGCTGGGCGATTTCCGCCATTTTGACCTTGTCGGCGGGATTAATGCCGCCCGCGGCTAGGAGCTCCGCTCCGTGGGATTTGGACGCATTGGTCATAATGGACACAAGCAGAGCGGTTCCGATGGCGCCGGCCACGTTCCGGAGCGTCTGCGACATAGCGGAGCCGTGCGCGTTCAGACGCTGCGGCAGCTGGTTCATCCCCGCCGTCTGGATCGGCATCATCAGCATCGACATGCCGAAGCTGCGGATCGTGTAGAGCACAATAAGCGTGGTATACGTCGTCTCGATGGTAAGCTTGCTGAATTCGTAAGTCGTTACGGCCGTAATCAGCAGGCCGACGACCGAAAGCCAGCGGGCTCCGACTTTATCGAAGATAATCCCCGTAATCGGAGACATGATACCCATCAGGATCGCGCCCGGGAGAAGCAGAAGTCCGGATTCGAAAGGCGTAAATCCGCGGATATTTTGCAGATAAAGCGGGAGAAGAATCATCCCGGAAAACATCGCCATCGTAATAATGACGTTAATGACGGTGGTAAGGGAATACATATTGAATTTGAAAACACGGAATTCCAGAATCGGCTTCTCGGTCACCAGCTCGCGCCAGATGAACAGGATCAGGGAAACGGCTCCGACAGCCAGGCAGATCACGACAATCGTGCTGTCCCATCCGTCTTTACCGGCGTCGCTGAAGCCGTACAAGAGTCCGCCGAAACCGAGGGTCGAAAGAATGACGCCGAGAACGTCAAGACGCGGCTTGGATGTGCGCGTGACGTTTTTAAGCGATACGGCACCGAAGATCAGAGCGAACAGGGAAAGCGGGATAATGATGTAGAACAGGGCGCGCCAGCTGTAATGTTCCATAATCCAGCCGGACAGCGTCGGGCCGATCGCCGGGGCGAAAATCATCGCGACACCCATCATGCCCATCGCTTTGCCGCGCTCCTCTACGGGGAAGATCGTCAGGAAGACGATCGACATCAGCGGCATAAGCACGCCGGCGCCCGCCGCCTGGACAAGTCGGCCGGTCAGCAGCAGCTCGAACCCGGGGGCGAATCCGCTTATGACCGTGCCCAGCGTAAACAAGCCGACCGCGGCGATAAACAGCTTTCGCGTCGTAAACCGTTCGATCAGAAAGGCACTGATCGGGACGAGAACACCGCTGACCAGCATATAACCGTTGGACAGCCACTGGATGGTGTTCTCGTTTACTTTAAGATCCTTCATCATGCCCGGCAGAGCGACGTTGAGGAAGGTCTGGCTGAGGAGCGCGACGAACGCTCCGATCAGCAGGGAGGCCACAATGGGGCCCCGCTTAAATTTGGGTGCTTCTGTGCTCATGGGTTTCTTCATCTCTCACTTTCTGTAAAATGTCTAAGATTTGTGTATTGATACGCTCCAGCTGCCGCTGATCCTCTTCGGATACCGAAGCGAGAATATACAATCGGTCCATGTGGTCCCGTTCGACCAGGTTCCACTGTTCCAGCCCTTTCTCCGTCAGCTTGAGCGTCACGGACCGGCGGTCCGTCTCCGAACGCTCCCGGGAAACGAGCCCCGCTTTGACCAGACGGTCCACAATCCCGCTCGTCGTGCTGGTCCCCAGCAAAATATGCTCGCTCAGTTCCCCCAATCCGATACGGGGATGCTCCTTCAAATTTTTCAGGGTGAGCAGTTGGACCGGCGTCAAGCCATACAGCTGGGCCGCTTTCATCAAGACTTGGAAAAAAGCATGATTAACTTCCCGGTACGATTGAAATATCCGGTGACTGCGTTCCTGTTTTTCCAATGCGGATTCCTTCCCTTCTTTACTATTCGCCTCCAAATATTTTGCATACGAAATATTATAGGGTTTAAAAAGTTTCTAGTCAATCATATTCCTATAAACTTCACAAGTCTTTTAGGAGTCCTTTTTTCCCTGTGCTGATTAAATTTGCCTGCTCAACGCAAAAAAACCCTTGCCGGATTACACGAGAAGGATGTTCTCATTGTAACCCGGAAGGGCTTTGCTTTATGCAGGAGAGTTCGGTCCTGTCCGATGAAGCGGAAATAACGGGCGGGACGGCATTAACGGACCATCCAGCCCCCGTCGACGCACAGAACGTGTCCGTTCATGTAATCCGAGGCACGGGAGGCGAGCAGCACGGCCGGTCCCATCAGATCCTCGGACGTGCCCCAGCGCGCAGCCGGAATCCGTTCGAGAATCTGCTTGCTGCGGACCGGATCGTCGCGCAGCGCTTCGGTGTTGTCCGTGCTCATGTAGCCTGGAGCGATGGCGTTGACCTGGATGCCCTTGGAGGCCCACTCGTTCGCCAGAGCTTTGGTCAGGCCGGCAACGGCATGTTTGCTGGATGTGTAGCCGGGCACGTTGATGCCCCCCTGAAACGACAGCATGGAAGCCACGTTGATGATTTTGCCGGAACCTTGGGCAATCATATGGCGGCCGGCAAGCTGGCAGAGCATGAACACGGAGTTCAGGTTCACGTCCAGCACATCCTGCCAGTCCTGGTAGTCATGCTCGGCGGCCGGCTTGCGCCGGATGATGCCCGCGTTGTTGACCAGAATGTCGAGTCCGCCCAAGCCTTCGAGGGCTTGGCCGATCACGCCGGGCAGCAGGCTGCGGTCGGACACATCCGCCTGGATGGTGACCGCGCGGCGGCCGAAGCTCTCCACCCGGGCCTTGACGTCGTCCGCGGGCGTCCGGTTCGTCACCAGCGCCACGTCCGCTCCCGCCTCGGCGAGGCCGATCGCGATAGCGGCCCCGAGACCGCGTCCCGCCCCGGTTACGACGGCTTTTTTGCCGGACAAATCAAATAAGTTCATTCTGTACACCTTCCTTAGCCTAACGGTTATTAGAGGGGTGCCTGCAAAATGTTGACGGCTTCCCCGTATTTGCTCAGCGTTTCGGAACCGATGCCGCTGTCCGTGATCACATAGTCGATCTCGTCAAGTCCGGCAAACGTAATCAAGGCGCCTTTGCCGAATTTCTTGTGATCGGCGACGCAGTAAATCGTTTTCGCGCATTCCATGTAGACACGCTTGAGCCTTGTCAGTTCTTCCGTAAAAATGGTCAGCCCGTAATCCGGATGAATGCCGGTGGCGGACAGAAACAGCTTATGCACGTTGAGCTTCTTCACCCAATCCGGATCGGTGCCGACGAGCAGGTTATGATGCCGGTATCCGCCCGGAACGACAAGCCGGATCTGATCCTTGGCCGTCAGCTCGCGGATAATGAGCAGATCGTTGGTCAGAACCGTGAGCGGCATGTTCTTCACTTTGCGGGCGATCTCCAGTGTCGTACTCCCGGCGTCGAGCGCGATAATGTCGTGCGGTTCGATGAAAGTCAGCGCGTACTCGGCGATGGCGGACTTTTCACGGACGTGCTTGATATTCGGAATCTGCGGCAGCAGGCTCTCTTCGTCCGGCAAGGGGACGGCGCCCCCGTGGGTCCGCTTCAGAAGCCCTTTCTCCTCCAGCTTTTCGAGATCCTCGCGGATCGTCTTTTCCGTCACCTGAAATTTATCGCTAAGCTCGGAAACCTTGACGCTTTTCCGGCTTTCCAGTTCTTCCAGAATGGTACGATGGCGCTCAGCAGCCAGCATGAATAATTCCTCCTTGCCTGTAAAACAGGTTCATGCTTCTACTTTAACTCGTTCATAGGCACCATATCCATATCTTTAAAGGTATAATTTTCACCGGCCATAGCCCAGATGAACGAATAGTTGCTTGTTCCCGCTCCGGAATGGATGGACCAGCTCGGCGAAATGACGCCCTGTTCATTGGAAACGACGAGGTGACGCGTCTCCGAAGGTTCGCCCATCATATGGAATACGCGCGCGTCTTCCTTCAGATCGAAGTAGAGGTAAGCTTCCATTCTGCGGTCATGAATATGAGCCGGCATCGTGTTCCAGACGCTTCCCGTTTTGAGCTGGGTAACGCCCATCATCAGCTGGCAGCTTTGAATGCCGTCGGCATGAATGTACTGGTTCAGAATCCGCTCGTTGGACGTTTCCAGGGAACCGAGGTGGTTCGGATTCGCTTCCTTGATCGAAATTTTTCTCGTCGGAATTTCCGCATGAGCGAGAGCCGAACAGAAATAAACGCGTGCCGGATTCGCAGCATCCTTACTGGCGATCGTCACTTTCTTGTTCCCTTTGCCCACATACAGCGCGTCCAGACGGCCCAGCTCAAAGCTTTCTCCGTCCGCCGTGATGACCGCGTCTCCGCCGATGTTCAGGAAACCGACTTCGCGGCGCTCCAGGAAGTATTCTGTTTTAAGCGTGTCGGCCGCTTCAAGTTCCAGCGTTTCCTTGACGGGAACCGCGCCTCCGATGACCATGCGGTCATAATGGGTGTAGACCATCGAAATGCGTTCTTCCTGAAACAGGTTTTCGATCAAAAAGTCTTTTCTCATGCGTTCGGTCGTAAAGGTTTTAAAATCAGCCGGGTTTGTCGTGTGACGAATTTCCATATGGGTCAACCTCCTATAAGGTACGTTTATGTTCATTTATGTTCGTTTTTAGCTTATCACAACGGTAGTGAACATAAAAGAACTTTTTTATTAGGGATTCCAGATTCTTTTTCATAGATTCGGGCGGCCGCCGCCATCTTTCTATTAATCTCGCATATAGTGATCTCAGAAAGGAGGAATGAGTTCCCAACCCGCACAACGGACCCCGCCGGCCCTGCCCCTCCTCTTCAAATAAAAAAAGCGGCCGCCTTCCGAAAGATGAAGGCGGCCGCTTTTCCTATGGCTGGGAACGGGAGTCCGGTTCAGTCCCGAACAGACCCGAACCCCGGAATCGTTCCAATTTTTTCGATGGGCAGCGTGCAGGCTTCGTCGTGTTCGGGCAACGATTCCTCCACTTGCATTTTGCTTCCCTTAATATTCCCCTTTGATTACAAAAAACGAGCCCCGAATCGTTCCGGCCAATGCGGACTTTTGTCTGGCAAACTTAAACTTCCCTTCTAACTCCTGCGGTACCTCCATCCCCTCCGAAAGCTTAAATCCGACGGCCCGTTTCTTGGGGTTATCGACCGTATACATAACATTGAGCGCAAGTCCGTCTTCATAAAAGACATAAGTAAATTGAATATTTTCCACTTGAAAACGCGACGTTTCCAAAGGTTTGGCCGCAAACTCGATATCACGTTCTTCCTTCAAAATACGGTTCACATAATCCAGGTTCTCCTGACTTTCGCCGGCGGGTACAACCGTAAACTCATGCTTGTATTTGTTCATAAAATAACGGGCTTCATTCGCACGTAATCCGGCAAGCGCTTCCGCAACAGGTGAAGACTCTAGACCGGCCGTGGACACATTTTTAAAATCAACGATAGACGACATTTTCATCTCTCCTCTTATCTTTTGGTTTCCTTAAAATGAGGGCACCGAACGCAGCCTCTCCAATTCATTCGTTTTGCAGCCGTATCCTACTGGTTGTACGATGGGGCAGCCGATAATTTTACCGCTCCCCTGTACATTTTACGGCTATCCGGACGCAATGCCCAGGAGGCAATAGTCAGTGCGGCATAAAAAAGCGGAAGAATAAGATTAAACCCGCTATCCCCATAATCGCCGGCAAACGCATGTGATAAAGCCGCGCTCGTCATTAGGAAGAAAATGCCGGCGTAAGCCCATTCTTTAAGCCGGGGAAAACCCGGCACGATAATAGCGATGACTCCGAGTAACTTCCAAGTCCCGAGAATGTGCGTAACGTATAGCGGGAATCCGATACCGGTCACCAAGTCTGCATTACCTCCCAATCGCATTAGCTGCCCGATACCGCTTAACGTAATGGATATTGCGAGCAGTAAGGTCACGGTCCAATAAGCGATCGTATTTCCGCGGGGCCGGGTTTCTGCTTTCGCAGTTATTTCCGTACGGATGATCGTGCTCATTTTGTTTCCTCCTTATACGTGTTATAAGCGAAACATATTCAAGTTTCAATCTTGTTATTGACTGGCTTTTAATTAGACACCGTTTGGTGTCACTTTGAATTATAGGACACCATTCGGTGTCGTGTCAACCGTATTTTTAAGTCTGCATGAAAACTGCCGACCGGCTATGTGCGGTAATACTTTATGCCTCTGCGGCTCTTCGAATTAATGCAAAAAAGCTCCGGCACGATAATGCCGAAGTTTTTTTGCGATCTGAGCTAGAGCCTTTTTTACAATTCATCTTCAGTGTCAGCACTCTCCGTTATTTCCCGGGATATGAACTGCATGAACTTCGTGAAATACCTTTCGGATGCTTCCCACCGTGTGGGGTTTAAATAAGAAATGTTCTCGCGGCCGTACTGGTCAGGAGGCTGATAATGCCGGGAAACATATTGTTCACTGCCTAAAGTATAAAAATAGAAGGCTCCGTCCGGAGTCTGAATTTCAACTCGGGCATCCAGTTTGTCCCCATCCTCGTCCGTATGCGCCTGCCGAAAACGATAATACTTGGAGCCATCCCAGAAGCCGTCGTTTTCCTCTCCTGCCGGGTCCAATGCCTGAATCGCAGGATGCTGCAAAATTCCCTCCAAGTAACGCCTGTCAACGCCCGGCAAATACAACTCGGCTGCATTAACGCAGGTTAGCAGCATGATCCAGTAGTCGATAATATCCGACAACTGCTCCTGCGGGCTCATCGGTAATGTCCTCCCACTCCGCTCCTTCATCCGCCGTTTTTCTTTGCAGACTGACGGCATGGTCTTCTTCAAGATAAATAAAATAGTGGTTATCTTCATCCCTTATGTAAATACCAGGGTTCAGTTTGTCGTTCTCCGCATCCACATATTCCCGGTTAACTCTAAAGTAGACATCTTGTTCCTCAAAATCAAAATAGTGCTTGTCATCCGGCATCAAAACTGACCGGGTCAGTTTCATGATGTTGTCTTCATTGAGCGTGTTATCGGTAACGTATAGCTGAACAGGTTTTTTTCTCTGAAGAGCCTCATTCAAACTTTTTAGCGCGGAACGGCCTTCTTTAAGAACAGAAATAAGCATGCCGAAAGAAAAACCTATCTCATCGTCATCTTCATCCTCTATATCCAGAAAAATATCGTCGACGAGCACTTCCCGAATGTCCACGGGAAGCTCCTGACAAACGCCCTCTCCGTTCCAGGCGTTTACTGTACATGCGGCCCATTGTTGTCCGCCCGTCTTGAACCGGTATTCGTCATCTTCGATTAACACCGTTGCATGCAGATTACCTTTAACAATAGTTTCTCCATGATTGTAGGAGCCGCACAAAATTTCTTCGACTGCCAGATTTCCCTCGATATAGATTTCCTGACCGCCCACCGCCATATTTTTGGCTGTCACATCCCCTATCACCATAAGCCCTATAGCGCCATCCGTATCTTCATTGTAAAGGTTGCCCACGGTAAGATTGCCTTCAATGAAAATAAGAATCGTTTCTTGCTGCTGCGGAAACGGCTTCTCCCAATCCAGGTCGAGAGAAGACAAGGTTAGATCCCCGTTATGATAAGCCGCAATATGATCTTCGTTAAAATCTTGATGGTGTCTTGCCCACCAGGAGTTCTCGGGAAACTTGTCTTTTAGTTGACTAAGGGGTACGAATTGAAATGAGCTGCTCATCGTTTCTCTCCTTCGGATTCCAATCCCTATATTGTAAGCATAACCCTGGTTACTCGCGTTGCGGACCGCCTCCAGTAAACTCAGCCTTGATCCGTCTCCCGTTAAACCTGAACGCTCCCGCTCAGATGCTCATGCACAAGCTTCCACTCGCCCTCGACGTCCTTGACGAACACATTCGTACCGCGTCCGCTGCCCGAAACGAATTTCCCTTTGTGATAGCCTTCCCAAACATACGTGTAAATGCAGGCAGCCGACTGCGGCCCTTCCGCAATCCACTGCACATCACGGACCGCATACACCTCTTCGCGAATGAGGTCCCATGCGTTCTCGAAGTACGCACGGATCTGCTCCGGCGTGGTGCAGCTCCTGTCCGTGAACCAGTAGACGGCCTGCGGATGAAGAAGTTTTCCGACTTCTAGGAAGTCGTGCATGTTCGTAGCGGCTATGTAAGCTTCCAGTGCTTTTTGACAGGTCATGATGATTTTTCCCTTCTATATATGTTTCTTAGCGCTCTGCGGTTGTTCCGGCTTGCTTCACAAGCTCCGCAAGTTCCTGGACATTCCTCAACACATCGTCGGGCTCCGGAGAAAACCGCGCCGTTTGAACGGTCTCGAACCAATGAGCTCCGATCGTCGTCAATCCGGCCGACTTCCCGGCCTTAATATCCGCGCTGCTGTCTCCGACGAAGATCGCGTCCTCCTTGGATATCCCCAGCTTTTTCAGCGCCGCAAAAATCCCCTCGGGGTCCGGTTTAGGCCGTTCCACCTCGTCACCCGATACGGTGAAGCAGAAATACCTCTCAATGCCCAGCTTGTTCAAGCTTACATCGAGGGATCTTCTACTTTTGCCCGTTATGATGACCATCCGGACTCCTTGCCCGCTTAAATCCTCCAGCATGTGGACGATATCCCCGGGCATGCTTACTCTTTCATGAAAATGATTTTCATAAAAAGCATAGTAATCCGCTATGGCCGCTTCCGCTTTGGATGTGTCCGAGACATTCCGCCGGATGATGTCATCCTCGGTCGGCCCGAACTTGGCCGTAATCTGTTCGTCGGACAGCGTTTCGTTTTCGTACGTTTCAAAAACGGCCCGGAAAGCGTCGAAAGAAAGCGGCAGCGTATCCGCCAGCGTGCCGTCGAAATCGAAAAGTACCGCCTGAATCGGCATAGGTGGGTCCTCCTTTTTTATACAACAACAGAGTAGGTCAAGAATTCAGCATATGCCTGCTGTGCAGCATCAGGTTGGTCAAGCCTCCGAGAAGTGTGCCGAGCACAACGCTCACAAGATTGATCCCCGTCGTAATGAACCAAAGTATTCCGGCTCCCAAGTCACCTTCCGCGGTCGAAAAAAACAGTCTTCCGATGAAAAGAAACAACAAGGAGCCCAGCGGGCTAAGCACAAGAAGAAAAGCCAACGCGGCCCAATATTTCGTCCGGAACCATGCAAGAACCGGAAGCGCGTACACAATCGTCAGGACAGCCACGGCGAGATCTGGGCTCGCAACTACCGCAGAGTACTTATAGGCACTCACAAAAAGCAGCTCTCCGCCCGCTCCGTGAAGGACACTCAAAAGCAGGGTCAACAAGAGCGTACCGAAAAACGTGCTGTTCCACTTTTTTATCATGATCTCATCCCTCGTTTAAACGAATTCACCGCTCACAGCAGACTGACTGCAATACCGGCTATTCCAATAAGCAGAAAAATTCCTCCGCCGATCCTTGTGGAGAACAGATACAGATCCGACGGCTCCGTTCCGTCGTTCGATTTCCAGCTTTCCTTGACGGCCCAGACGGCCCCCGGCGCGAGCAGCATCAAGAGACCGACCGCAATCAGCACGATATAGATGAAGATAGCGTTCTCACCCTTCCCACCTCATTTCCTTTATCTTACATCCCTCCGCCTTTTCCCGCAAAATAAAAAAACCGCCCGCTTCCCGAGAAGCGGACGGTCCGGCTATTTACATCTGGTCCCACTGGTTCCAGTTGATTTTGAGAACGCGGTCCATGATGTACGTCGTCGTGTACCGGTATTTGTTCGCGCCGGATTCGAACAGGACGAACAGGTCGCCGCCCACCGGCACGATGCCCTCGGTCATCGGTACGGCGGTCAGCTTGCTGTTCGTGGCCTTGGCGGACTGCCCGTCGAGGAACCAGACGGGCACGCTTGTCCCGCCCACGGTTCCCGTGGCGTGGGCCGGCTCCTGCAGCGGGTTGTTGTAGCGGTACAGCGTGCTGTCGTTGCCGCGTCCGTAGGATTGGCTGAGCACGACGGAGTTCTGCATAAACGCGATGCCCTGGATCTTCTCCGTTATGGATAAGAGATAGTCCGGCACGGCCGGGGTACCGGCGCTGCCGTTCCACTTGTCCGAACGGATCGTATCCGTGACCGGGTCGAGCCGGTATCCCGCGGTCCAGGCGTAATGCTGCACGCCGTCGCGGTTCACGAGCTTGTGGCTCGGATCGGTCGGGTAGCTCTTCGCTTCGTAGAACTCGCCCACCCAAAGAACGCCGTCGGCGAACGTGTTGAACGCCGCGTCCACAGGTACCGGCACGGAGCCGATGAAGGAGACTTCGCCGTTGTTCTGGGCGCCGGTCACATCGCTCAGACGGAGCTGGTGCAGCGCGCCTTCGGAGGCGATCCACACGTGATCCCGGCTGACCGCCACGCCTCCGGCATGCCCGGTGTACGGAGTGCCGTCACTGTTGTACAGCACGATGGACTTGACGTACTGGTTCGTCGAAGCGTCCGTGACAGTCAAAGTCGCGGGGCGGCCGTCTTCCAGATACGCCACGGTGAGCAGCCAGTTGTTGGCCTGGTAATACGCCATCCCCTGCGGGACGAGATCCTGTTTCAGTCCCGGAACGACCGGACCGTCGGAGCTGATGTTCCACAGGCTCTGGTACTTGGCGTCCTTCGGATTGACGGCTCTTTCTTCCTGCGTGATCAGCTGGTGGGAAGGCGTAACCGTTACGGACGTTTTGGCCGACTCGTTCTCGGACAGATCGACGGCACTGATCTGGAACGTATACGGCTTGTTTCCGATCAGGGAGAACGCCGTGAACTCACGCTGGGAAGCGGGAACCGTATAGAGCAGCGCTCCGTTCTGGTAGATGTTGTACTGGAACACGTCTCCCTCCGGGTTCGCCGACCACGCGAGCTTCGCGCTGCCGCCGCCCGCCGCAGCCGTAACCCCGGCCGGTGCCTGGGGAGCCTGATTGTCCTGCTTCGGACGGGCCGGGGCTTGTCCGGCGAGAAGTCTGCCCGGCGTCGGTGCCTGCAGACCGGCGATCTTCTGCATCGCCGTACCGCCTGCCGCCGGGTAGCGGTAGGTGATCGTCTTGCCTTCGGCCACATCGTCGGCCGTGTACGAAGCCTTGACCGCTTCCGCGCCCGCCGGGTCCAGAATCGTGACGGTCTGCGTACCGCTGTTCGTCAGGCCGCCGACATTTTCAATGATGTGAAGCTTGCTGTCCGGCACATACTTGCTTGCGTAGGAAAGGGAATAATAGCTGTTGAACGCCTCTTTGCCAAGCGGAGCGATTTCGGCTCTCCGTGTCCAGACCACGCCGGTCTCCCAAGGTCCCAGCTTGTAGGACTGGGCGATTTGAGCGTTCCAGCTTCCCGCCTTGAACCGGTAGCCCTGCAGGTCGACCTGTACGGCGCTGTTGTTGTACACCTCGATGTACTCGAAAGCGTCGTAGCTCGCGAAATTGGTCGTGTCCGGCACCAATTCCGTAATGAGCAGCTTCGGAACGGCCGCAGCCTGAACGGACTGAGCCGGCGAAACCGGAAGAAACGGAGCCGCCGCCAGGGCCAGAGTCAAGACACCGGCCATCTTGTTGCGTAAACTTTTGCGCATTCTTCATCCTCCTAGGCATATCGTTTATATGAAAAACGGCCGAATAAAAGCGGATCGTGTTATCAAAGCCATCCACAAGTATTCAACCGTTATTTCCCAAAGGAGACGCATCGTTCCTAATACGCGGAAACCATACCAAAACATCTATAGAAATCCCTTGAATATCCTAACGCATCCGGCGCCGCACATCTAATGAAGAAATTGTTAAGACGGGCCTAGCGGTTTTCATCCTGCCAGCGCCACAATTCCTTGCTGGAGGTCGAAATACCGATAACCCCGCTGCCGAGAGCGGCATTAAAGTCTTCCAGATCGGTCATCAGACCGCCGGCAATGACCGGCACATCCACTTCGGCCCGGATCCGTTTCATAATCCGCGAGCAGACCATTCCCGGAAGAACCTCGATCGCGTCAGGCTGGGAGCTTTTAGTCATTTTAATGCCGTTATCCAGCGATACCGAGTCGAATACGAACAGCCGCTGTACGGTAATCAGGCCGTATTTCTTCCCTTCGGCGATAATGTTGTTCTTCGTCGTGACAATCCCGTCGATGCCGATTTTCTCCGCCATATAGGCGACTCCCGCCTTGTCTTTGCCGATTCCTTCAATCAGGTCGAAATGGACGAAAGACAGTTTCCCGGCTTCGCGGATTTTTTCCACAATGCCTTCGATCATAAAAATGTCCGATTTCAATATAAAAACGATATTGGAGGAGGTCTGCAAAATGCCCGGCAGCTCCTCCGCATTCATCAGGCTTGTAATCACGGGTTTCTTTTTCAGGCAATAAGCCACTCTCTGTGCACGTTCTGTCGTCTCTTTCATCCTCATCACCTCATCGTTGATTAAACATTCTCCAGGTCTCCGGTCCAATCAAACGTTCAGTCCCATCAATCCCTTGGTGCAAGTAACCATGCCGTATTTCCCGGCGCCTCAAAGCCGCACTTGTGTTTGTGTATCCAGCGGTTTGCTACTGGGAAGAACAGCCTTGTTTCATAATGGCGTGAACGGAAGGCAGCACGTAGGTCGGCTTAAACTCGGCCGATGCGACGTCTTCTTCGCTCGTAATGCCCGTGAGGACAAGCGCGGTGCTCATTCCCGCCTCGGCTCCCATCCGGATGTCCGTCTCCAGACGGTCTCCGGTCATCAGGCAGTCCTTCGCTTCCACCTGCAAAATATCGAGCGCGGTCAGTGCCGTCATGACGGAAGGCTTGCCCATAATCAGGGTGACCTTTTTGCCGGTGGTGCCTTCGATGGCCCCGATCATCCCTCCGCAGTCGGGAACGTCTCCGCCCGGCATCGGGCACGTTCTGTCAGGATGGGTAGCGATGGCTTCCGCACCATGCTTGATCGCCTGGTAAGCGAAGTCCAGGTGGTTGTAGTGAAAATCGCGGTCCCAGGAAATGACGACCACACCGGTCTCCTCCGGCGTGTCCGCGAACCGGATGCCGTTTTCCAGAAATTCTTCTTTTAGAATCGGCTCACCGATGACGTATACCTTCTGGCCCGGATAGTGATTCTGCAAATAATGGATCGTGACGAGCGCGGGATTCAGCATCTGTTCCATGCCGATTTTCACGCCGAATTTGTCCAGCTTTTTAACGTAATTTTCACGGGATTCGATTGTCTTGTTTGTCAAAAACAGAAGCTTCTTTCCTCTGGACTGCAGATGATGGATCGTTTCCACCGCTCCTTCGATCGCATGATCGCCCAGGTAAATCGTTCCGTCCAAATCAAATATATAGCCCGCATAATGATCCACCTCTTCACTCCCTTTCTCTCACATAGGCTCTCACGTAACCTGCCGAAACGCCCTGTTACTCGGGTGCTTCACTTTTTCCATTTAAAATTGCGCCGGTTAAAGGGATTCTTTCCAGCTCCCGGCCCAACGATATTTTGGAAGAAACCTCCGCCGGAATTTCCTTCAACAGTTCTTCGTAAGGTTCGTCGTCGGTCAGGTGCACGAGTATGCCCCGGCCGATTTTGCCCCAGTCATAGTAACCGGCAATTTCGCGCAAGGTGCTGTGCATTGCCAGACTTCTCTCCGCCGTCGTCGATTCATGGACAAGCAGATCGATCCGGACCATATCCCGAATGAGCGGGTTTGGCGTCGTATCCGTCGAATAAACGAATACCGTTCCGCTGTGCTCCACCTTGATCCCGACGGCGGCAACGCCATGCCTGCTCGGAAAAACCGTCAGGGCTGTCTCGTTTTCTTGCCATAAAAGCGCAGGCTTCTCCCACTGGAACGTCCGGACCGAAATCTCGAAAGCCACGGGCCATTTCGTCAGCCTCATCAGCTCCAGCCAGTTTTGGAGCCATTCTTTCTCCGACTCGTCGCAGTAAATTTCCAGCGGATCTTCACGGCCGTCGATCCACATCCCCCAGAGCAGGGAAGGCAGACCGTAAATATGATCGATATGAACATGTGTAAAGACGACCCGCTTGATTTCGTGCGTTGTAAGCCCGAGTGTTTTCAGCTTCCCGAGCGGGTTGCCCCCGATATCTATGAGGGTGCTCCCGCCCGTATCGCGCAAAAGCAGATACGTATTGTCTCTGTCTCTGCCCGAGGAGGCGCACGCCGTTCCCATTAAAATCAGTTCCATGTCTGCGCGCCCCCTACTTGATGCCGGAATGCATAAAGCTGTCGACGAATTGTCTCTGGAACACGAAGAACGCGATAAGCAGAGGCAGGATAACCATCAGCGTCGCCGCCGTGACCGTTCCCCACTGGGCACCGGTTTCGAACGACTGGGCGAAAATCGCAATCCCCACGGTAAGCGGACGGGATTCGACGGAGTTCGTAACGACGAGCGGCCACATGAAGTTGCTCCAGTGGGTGCTCACGGAAATAAGGCCGAACGCAATGTAAGTCGGTTTGGCGGCGGGCAGGTACACGTACCAGAGCGTCTGCCACCATTTGCAGCCGTCCATGCGTGCCGCTTCGTCCAGATCGAGCGGAATCTGCTTGAACGTCTGGCGCAGCTGGAACACTCCGAACGAGGAAGCCCAGTACGGCAGCATGATCGCCAGCTTCGTGTCGACAAGGTTCAGCTCTTTCATGATCGTATAGTTCGGATAGATCAGAATGTCCGGCGGAATCATGATCTGCGTCAGGAAGATGATGAACAGAATACCCGAGCCGACAAAATTCAACCGGGCAAACGCATAGGCAGCCAAAGTGACCGTAAAGAGCTGAACGGCCAGGATGCCGACGACAATGACGATCGTATTCCAGTAATACTGGAGGAACGGAATCGTTTTCCACGCGTTGATGTAGTTTATAAAGGTCGGATTTTCAATCGCAAACGGATTGGCACGCGTAATGATTTCTTCCGAAGGCGTGAAGGAAGTGAACACCGTCCATACCAGCGGGATCAGGAAGGCGATGGCAAGCAGTATAACAATCGTCCGGTTGATGACTTGATGCATAAAGGGTGCCTCTCCTTTCTCCTAGTAATGGATTTTTTTATCGAGGTAAGCGTAGTTGAAAATGGATACGGCAAGCAGAATGACGAGCAGGATGACCGTCAGCACGGAAGCTTTGCCCATGTCCCAGAAGCTGAACGCCGTTTCGTAAATGTGATAGAGCAGCAGGTTGCTCCCGTTGTCCGGGCCGCCCTTGGTCATAATGTACAGATGGTCCACCAGTTTGAAGGAATTCGTCACCGCGATGATAAAAACGAACGTCGTGGTAGGCATCAGCAGCGGAAACGTAATTTTGCGGAACACCTGAAAAGGACTCGCGCCTTCCATCTTGGCGGCTTCATACACTTCCTTAGGCAGACTTTGCAGCCCCGCCAGGTAAAAAATCATGAAGTACCCGGCTTCCTTCCAGATGACCATAAACATCATGGCGTACATAACCCACTCGGGACTGCCGAGCCAGTTGGGACTGTCGATGCCGAATACACCGAGGAATTTGTCCAGAAGCCCGTAATCCGGCGTATAGATGAACAGCCAGACGTTGGCGATGGCAATCATCGGAATGATAGTCGGGTAGAAAAAGGCGGCACGGAGTAGCCCGTTGCCCTTCAGCTTGTTATTCACCCAGATGGCCATGTAGATGGCGAGAAAAATACTCGTCGGAACCGTGCCGACCGCCAGCAGAATGTTGTTCTTAATGACTTTGCGGAACACTTCATCCTGCAGGACGGATTTATACTGATCGAGCCCGACAAACGTGCTGCTTTCGAAGCTGGAGCTGTAGAAACTGAGATAGATCGACTTGAGCGTCGGGTAAAACGTGAACAAGGCCAGGAAAATCAGAGAAGGCAGAAGGAGCGCATACGCAAACGCATTCTCTTTCCAGTTGAATTTGCTCTTGATGGTTGCTGTTCGTTGAGCCAATCAAATCACCCGTTTCTTCACATGGAGAGGTTGGTCGAAAACGACAGGAAGCCGCAGGTCGCATCAGGCGATCCCGCAGAGAAAGAAGGATTCCTTAACGCAACTGCGGCTTCTCATCGTCTCTAGCCGAACATGTTTTAAGTTAGGTACTGCTATTTAAAATTTTTCAGAATGCCGTCGGCCGCTTCCTGCGATTTCTGCAGGGCTTCTTTCGCCGTCATCTTGCCGAGCAGCGCCGCCTGAATATTGTCGTTGAACAGCTTCGTTATCTGTCCGTTCTGGTAGGTCGAAAGTTCGCTGTCCGCGTGTTCCAGCTGATCTCTGGCTACTTTGGCCTGCGGGAACGATTCGATGTACTTTTTCAGCTGATCGGTTTCGTAAGCGGCTTTCGTCGTGCCGACATATCCGGTGTCGATCGACCACTGGGCCACACGCTCCGGCTTCGTCAGGAATTCGATGAATTTGACGGCCGCTTTTTTGCGCTCTTCCGGGATATTTTTGAACACGTACAGGTTGCCGCCTCCGGTCGGAGAACCGAACTGCTTGTTGGCCGGCAGGAAAGCGACGCCGAAGTTGAATTTCGCATCGGTTTTGACTTTCGTCAGGTTGCCGGTCGTATGGAACATCATGGCCGTTTTGCCGCTGATGAAATCGGAAGGCACGGTCGCCCACTCGATCGCCCCGTTAGGCATCACTTTATCCTTCTGCCCGAGATCCATATAGAATTGAAGGGCTTCTTCGACGTGCGGCTTGTTGAAAAATACCTGTTTGCCGTCGTTCGACATTATGTTGTCGCCGGACTGCAATGAGAGCGCTTGCAGCATCCAGTATTGATAGCCGGTGCTCGGGATTTCGATCCCCCACTGGGATACTTTGCCGGAAGCGTCTTTTTTGGTCAGCTTGGCCGCAGCCTCGCGGAGTCTCGGTCCAGTTTGCAGGTGCTTTTTCCGGGTCCAGCCCCGCTTCCTTGAACATATCCTTGTTGTAGTAAAGCACGATCGTGCTGCGCTGGAACGGAACGCTCCAAACAGTATCGCCGGATTTGGTATTACCGAGGAACGCTTCATAGAAGTCTCCGAAGTATTCCTTCGGGAAGCGTGGTGTCAGGTCCTCGATGGCTTTCATCGAAAGCAGCGTGTACAGATCCGTCGAAAGCAGAACGGCCATATCCGGGGAGTTATTTCCCTGCACCGCCGTAGCGACCTTAGTCATCGTATCCTGGTAACTGCCGCCGTAAACCGGCTTGATTTTGATCGTCGGATTTTCTTTCTCGAAATCCTGGGCAAGCCCGTCGATAATTTTGGTAATCGGTCCGCCTACGGCAACCGGGAAGTAGAATTGAAGCTCGACGGGTTTGCCGCTGTCGCCCCCGGCACCTTTGTTGTCCGTGGACGCCGTGCTTCCGCCGCCTCCTCCGCAAGCTGAAAGGAGCATCGTGAGCGCGATCATAAGAACCATTAGTTTTTTCAAGAACGTTCCCCCCTGAAATTCGTAAAGTGTGTAAGTCTGTGCTGGTTGTGTGCTCTTTCCCTTTTCATGAAAACGCATTCATTTGTTTGCGGTATCCCGGGTGTGATCGCTCCTTTCTATAAATAGGCATAAGAAAAAGAAGCCTCCAGCATAAAAACACCTCCGAAAAGGAGTATGCGTGAAGGCTTCTCATCATCTCTAGCCATCGTTGGATCAGGTGTGATATTTGTCTCCATCTTACACGGAAGCGGTTCCATTGGCAAGAGATTTTTGTCAAAAAAAATTCATAATAGGAAGGAGATTTGCACTCCTTCTCCATTTTAGCCAAACCCGTACGTCCCAAAAAAGCATATAATGGAAAAGGAGGTGAGCAGACATGTTTAGTAAGGAAGAAAAAGAAGCGCTCTATAAAATCATGTATACCCGGCGTGACGTCCGCACATTCCGCAGCGATCCGATTTCGGATGAAACCGTTATCAGGCTGCTGGAAGCCGCCCATCATGCCCCTTCCGTAGGGTTTATGCAGCCTTGGAATTTTATCCTGGTGACGTCGGATGAAATCAAGGAACGGCTCGCCTGGGCGGCCGACAAAGAAAGAAGGGCACTGGCCATTCATTACGAAGGGGAGCGCCAGGACCGATTTCTGAATCTGAAAATCGAAGGACTGAAGCAGGCGCCTCTGACCGTGTGCATTACCTGTGATCCGACGCGCGGAGGTTCTCATGTTCTCGGACGCAACTCCATTCCCGAGACGGACATGATGTCCGTCGCGTGCGCCATCCAGAACCTGTGGCTTGCCGCTTGCGCGGAAGGACTCGCGGCCGGCTGGGTCAGCTTCTACAAGAAGAATGATATCCGCGATATTCTGGGAATTCCGCCCCATATCGATCCGCTCGCTTTAATCTCCGTCGGTTACACGGATCACTATCCCGCCCAGCCGATTCTCGAAACGGCAAACTGGGAAAAGCGCCGGGCCTTGGACGGCCTGATCTACCGCGAAACGTGGGGACAGCACGAAAATTAAACAAGGGAGTATTCCGTCCGGAATGCTCCCTTGTTTTTTTGTAGCGTCGCGCTATGCGGTTGTAAGGCATGCGGGTGCTGCAGCCGCAGTACTCGGCCGTGTGTTACCGGGCCGTTCCCGCCGCCGTATGCCCCTGTTCATTCCGGCTCTTTTCCAGGTAGTCCGCGGCAAAATGAAATCCGTGCCCGAGCAGCAGAGGAATGACTTTCTCTAACGTACGAACAGTTTCTTCCCGGGTTCCTCCACCGTCATGAAGCAGAATCATGCTGCCGGATTCCGTCTTTTCCTCGATAAGACGAACCATGTTGTCCACCCCGGGGAAAGACCAATCATACATTTCGAGAGCCTCGGACCACATCATAATTTCATTACCACGAGCACGGAGCAAATCGATAGTCCCCTGATTCAGCAAACCGTACGGAGGGCGGAAAAGAACGGGCGCAAAACCGACGGCATCCCGTATGGCTTCATCCGTCAGGGACAGCTCCTCGTTCAACTCTTTCTCATTAAGGAGGATCATGAAAGGATGGGTGTAGGTATGGTTGCCGATCGCATGCCCTTCATCCACTATCCGCTTAACGATGTGCGGGTGCTGCCGTACCCTTTCTCCCATTAGAAAGAACGTGCCGGTGATGCCGTATTTTTTTAAAAGATCCAGGATTTGCGGGGTATAAACCGGATCAGGGCCGTCGTCAAACGTTAAATAAATTTTGTTTTCCCCGTTCGGAACTCTGCGAGGGAGATCCTCATGCGGCTCTGTGTAAAGAGAAAGCATCTCTTCCGCCACTCCCTTAATAACGGCGTATCTTTTCAGATCACAGCTGTCCGAGGCATAAGTAAGGCCCGCTTTTGCAGTTACGAAGATATAATGTGCCCAGTCCACTATTTTATTTGCTTCCAATGGTCCTCATCCTTTCATGGGTTCCGATTAGCATGTGCGGGTGCACGCCTGTAATAAAGCCGCCCGTCCGCTCCCGCTTCCGCCGGTTCAATCAAATTGAGACTCTGCAAATAATTCAGGCTGGCCAGCATTTCAAACAGCTTAAAGCGGAGCTGCTCCGCGTTTACCGGCACAAAGAACACGAGACAGCACAATTCAAAGGCGGTCATCGGCTTGTCCAGGCGGGCCAGTATGTCGTCGATGCGCTGCCGGTACTGGGCCGCAATGTCGGCCGCACGGGCGTTGTATTTACGGAAAGGAATCATATGCCCCGGATAAGCCTTCCGGACAGGCAGCTTGGCATGTTCCTCCAGCGAACTGAAATAGGAGCCAAGCGGATTCTCGTCAAACCCGAGCGTGAAATTAAGGTTCGGCAGCATTTTCGGAATCACATGATCCCCGCAGAAAACGAGCTGCTCTTGTTTGTCGTACAGACAGAGATGTCCTTCCGCGTGGCCGGACACCAGCTCGGCTTCGAAGATCGACTTACCGAGCGCAAGTTTATCGCCTGCCCGTATAAATTCCGCATCCGGATGGACATTCACAGACTTCACGTAATGTTTCAGCTCCGGTGCGGTAACTTCCAGCAGATGCCGTGGAGCTCCGTGCCGGGCGAAAAGTTCCAATACCTCTTCATCGTAAACGGAATCCGCCGACCAAATCCGTGAGGCCTGAAGGAAACAGGATTCCGGCATCCGGACCGGGGCCCCCGTCACTTCCTGTAGTCTCGCGGCCAATCCGTAATGATCCACATGATGATGACTGATAATAATGGAGGTGATATCTCGCGGAGAAATCCCCAGATGTCTCCAGGCCTGCTGCCACAAGCCGAATGTTTCTTCATCGGGCATTCCCGCATCAAGCAGCGTGTAGCCGTCTTCCCCGCGGATGAGATAAGCGTTCAGCCACTGCAGGACACTGCCGACAGGCAGCTTTACACTGACAATCTCCTCGGTTTCCCGCTTAAGCAGCTCCATTCGTCACGCTCCTTTCCATCTGCGCCGCTTCTGGCTGTACTCAGGCTTTCACGGTCATTACCTTCTTGCGCGTATAAAATTCAAGTCCGTCTTTTCCGTTCACATGCAGATCGCCGTAAAAAGAGTTTTTGTAGCCGGAGAAAGGGAAAAGCGCCGTCGGAGCAGGTACGCCGATGTTCACTCCCAGCATTCCAGCGTCTATTTCCTCGCGGAACCGTCGGACGGCAGCGAGCTGTCCGGTGTAAATGCAGGCCCCGTTGGCAAAAGAGGAGCGGTTGGCAAGCGCAATCGCTTCTTCCAGATTGTCCGCCTGCATAATGGACAGCACGGGCGCGAAAATTTCATCCTGCCAAATCTTCATGGCCGGCGTAACTTCATCGAAGACCGTCGGTCCGAGAAAATAGCCTGCGCCCGAAGCGGCCCCGTCTTTCCGGCCGTCCCGCAGCAGAACGGCGCCTTCCTGTTCGCCTGAGCTGAGATATTCCAGCGTCCTGTCCTTGTGGCTTTGGCGGATAAGGGGACCCAGTTCCGTCTCCTTCTCCTCACCGTTGCCGATCTGCAGCCGGTCCGCCGCGGCAAGCAGTTTTTGCTTCAGTCCTTCGCGGTCTCCACCGACCAGAACGACGACGGAGCAAGCCATGCACCGTTCACCGGCAGATCCGAAAGCCGACTCGATAATGCTTTTGACCGCCAGATCTTCGTCCGCATCCGGCATAACGATGGAATGATTTTTGGCTCCCGCAAGAGCCTGAACTCTTTTGCCGTGATGTGCCGCCGTTTTGTACACGTATTCCGCAACCGGCTGCGAGCCGACGAAGGAGACGGCTTTAATCTCGGGATGCTCCAGAATGCCGTTCACCACTTCGCGCGCGCCGTGCACGATATTGAACACGCCGTCGGGAAGCCCCGCCTCCGTGAACAGCTCGGCCAGCCGGTTGGCAAGCAGAGGCGTACGTTCGGACGGCTTCAAAATGAACGTATTGCCGCAGGCAATCGCCATGGGAAACATCCAGCAGGGAACCATCATGGGGAAATTAAACGGGGTAATGCCTCCCACTACCCCAATCGGGTAACGCAGCATAGTGGTTTCTACACCGGTTGCCACATCCGGAGTGATCTGTCCCATCATCAGGGACGGAATACCCGCCGCGAATTCCACGCATTCGACGCCGCGCTGAACCTCCATGTACGCATCCTGCTGGGATTTCCCGTTCTCCCGCGTGATCAAAGCGGCAAGCTCGTCCCAGGCTTCAACGAGAAGCTGCTGGTATTTAAAAAGAATTCTCGCCCTTTTCTGAACGGGTGTGTTTTTCCACGGCAGGAAGGCGGCCTTCGCCGCTTGAACAGCCTCATCCAGATCTTTACGGGTTGACAGAGGAACTTGGGCGATAACCCCGTCGTCAGCCGGATTATAGACCGTTTCCGTCACGGATGAAGAAGATTCCTGCCAGCTGCCGGATATATAGTTTTTCAATAAAGTGGTCACAGAAGCATCTTATCTCCTTTCGGCTTGCACATGATTTGATAAGCGCGAGCTTTGAATCTTCACGTAGCGGATACAGTAAGAGGACGGAAGGAGCGGCTCGTCCGGGATGCTCAAATCCCCTCCGTCCAGAGGCGTATCCAGCGTTACCCGGAACGGCCTGTCGCCTACTTTGAATGCGACGGTTTTCACCTGCGCTGTACGATACTCAAAAGGCTTTTCTGCCGCCGTTCCGTTTATGGAAAGGCGTAAGGTTCCGTTATCCGGATCAATGGACAGCGCGCAGTCATACTCGGCGCCCTCTTCATAGGTTTGTAAAAATACGCGGCTTTCTTCTTGCAGCACTGAAATACGTCCGTCCGTACTCCACTCGAGTCCGATGGCCGCTTCTCCCCTGCCGTCGGTCAGCTCGATCGTAAGCGGTACCGTTCCGATGGCAAGGGGCCGGATACCGATTGTCACATCCGTTTGAAGATCGGCCCGGAAGACGAGGGCTTTCTCGACTTTGACGTAGTCATAAGGGTCACGGCCGCTCAAGATAAGCCCGGAGTCTTCCTGCAAGCGGATCTCCGACCATTTCGGCTGATATACGCTCCAACGGTCGAAATCCTCCAGTCCTGAGCCTGGACGATCCGGTATTTCTCGGCTCTCTTCTGTCCCATGAGATAACCGTTTGTCCGTTACATGATCCCGTTCGGATTGTGAATCGGCCAAGTTATGCCCGGACGAGGCATATCCATGAAGCGAACCATTCGCATCCGCACCAGGCTCAGCGGCCGATCCGGCCTCTTCTTGGGGCTCAGTCTCCAAGGGCACCGGTATGCGGGCCACCCAGATGTCCTCTTTGTTCATGCTGTAAGTGACCCAGATTGCATCCTGTTCAGGCGTGCCGTTTCCGGGCGATATTCCGCGGACATAATTCATCCCGTAAAATTTATAAAATCCCGTATAGCGGCGGGGAGGAGCTTCGCCTCCGATTAACCGGAGCTTGTCGAAGTGAAGCCCGTCCTCACTTACGGCTGCGGCCAGCGGCCAGCGGTATGCGTTGTTCGGGTTGGGATTGTACAGCAGCGCATATTTGCCGTCCGGCGTTTGCTGGCCCCACAGCTTGCTGCCCGCTGTAACCAGACCGTCGATCTCACCGGTCTCTGTCCAGCTTTCCCCGTTGTCGGGGCTGAGCGCGTATTTGCCGTTTTTACCGATTCCGGCCACCTTGTTGCCCGGTAAGGGATAGCAGCTCAGCGCTTTATAACCCGTAAGCGGATAGAAGCCGTCCTCGCTCTGATCTTCTTCCCACCACTGAGCCGTCACCAGCTTATCCTGCAATAATAGACGGCATGCCTCGACGAACTCTTCATCCGGCGATTCCGTGTACAAAGGATATCCGGTGTTTTCGGTATTCCATCCCGCATGAACATTCAGCCGGATGAAATAGATCGGCCCCATGGACCCGTCCGGGTAAATCTCGCGTACGACCCGGCCGATTCCTCTGCCGTCATTAGGCATCACGGAAAGTTCCGGACTGATACCGTAAAAGCCCAGTGTCAGAAGTCTTCCGTCCACTGTAGTATAGAACCCCATACGCTGATGCATGACGGAAAGGCTGCCTTTCGGCAGATCGGTCCCGTCGGGTCCGATGTACACACCGGCCGGTATTTCATAGGAAGGGAACGCAATCGCAGGCTCGGTCCATTCTCTGCCGTCGGCCGAACTGGTGATCATCGTCCGGGCGGGAGGATGATTCTCTTCCACGGGACATGTAATGTACTGCAAATAAAACCGCTGTCTCCAGAATGCCAACATTGGCGCGTTATGAAAGGTCCAGCCGGGACCTCCCTCCAAGTCAGGCATAAGCCTGCAAGCCCGCACCGCCTGGTAATGCCGGACACCGGGTACAGGCCGGAGCCGGCCGTGATGCTGCGATACCTCTACTTGTTCCGTACCGGTATATTTCATCTTTTGGCCGTCCTCCTTAGCTTCTTCTTAAGATTCCTTAGAGAGAGCTGCGGCGCCGGTAGTTTCGAGAAGCGCCGACCAGTAATTCCTCTCCCGGTAAAGAAGCGGAACCGCTAAGGTCATGAGCTGCTCCCTGTTAAATCTTCTCTTCAATGAGAATTTCGCCTTGATAAACACATTTTTCGCCTTGAACCAGCCCAGGGCCAACTCCTCAAGCTCCCGGTCAAGCGTCTGAAAATCAGCTTCTTTTATAAAACCCGAATCGAATAAATAGCGCAGCATAAGCCGGTTACCCGCCTGCCTGCTTTCGATAATATTGACGCCGACCAGACCGTTGGTCATGCTCTCTTCGAACTTATCCGCTTCCGGTGTACCTTCCCACAGATGCTCTGTCTGCAGGCTGTCCAGCTCTCCGATCAGCCTCTCCGCGTGGCGGCTCAAATCGGAAAGCTTGAATTCGTAAGGCGGAATCTCTTCCTTCAGCCGGATCAGAGAACAAGGGGGCTCCTGATAAGCCGGATTATTTTCCGTTTGCGAACTGAGAAAAGCCTCCTGCAGACGCTCGGGCGGAACTTCAAAATCCCGGAAACCGTTGATATCGTCATCCAGTACCCGGTATACCGAACGCTCCGCATCGTAACCCGTGATTAGCGAGTAATGGTACCAGTGGTACTGTTTCCATGCGAGTGAGTTCGGAATCCAATGAAATAAATCCACATGGACGACCGGAAGTTGACCGCTGTCCAGCAATTCGCAGATTTCTTCCCCGATTTCCTGAGAATTCCGAAAAATGTATGGCTCCCATTCTCGGATAAACGAATTAAAAACCTCATTCTGATACTCAAGCGGATGATCCATCGTTAAATAAGTGAATGCAGGATCAGCTGCTACCTGATACGTATAGTGATTCAGATAAGCCGCCGTCCGGTAGCTGGAATCGTTAGAAACGGCAATGGAATACACCGTATTCGACACGCAGTTCATCCAGAAGTCGTTAAACGGGTGGAGAGATTGGTTAGACGTCAACACAGCGCGCTCCCTTCTTGATCAAGATGAAAATCATCCCGGTATCATAGCCAGTCTTTCCAGCCAAAGCTCCAGAACCTGTTTTTCTTTCAGCGCCATCGCATCGAGACTTTGTATGATCTGTTCGATCAGACGCGCGCTTTGAGTGAGCTCGTATTTGAGCAGCTTGTTTCTTAAGTTGAACAATTCCTGTTCCATTAGCCCGTATGCTTCCTGTACGATGTCCAGTCCCGAATGTACGGCAATCCCGTGATCCTGCATGTACTGCAGCCGGACCCCCATAACTTTCTTGTGCTCCCAAAGGATATGAAGGTAAGCGATATTCGTTACGACAGCACCTTCTCTGTCCAGAATGCACCTCAGAGACTCCACAGCGCTTTTGTAAACATCAAGTCCGAACACCAGCCTGGAACGTTCGGGAAGTGCGGCTCCGGTATGCTTGTCCGCCGAGTCCACGTACTGGGTCAGAAGCGGTATCACCTTGTCCAGCTGGAATTCCGGTTTGAAATCTTCTCTCGGCTTTAACAGGAAAACATCCGTAACGGGAGAATGGATAATCCCTTTGGCAATATCGGCGAAAGGGACAATTGAAGAAGCGAAAAGTCTGCTTTTGTTAAAACCAAGAATCTGAAAAGTTTGCTCTTCCAGATCGTAGCCATAGATGAGCGCTTCCTGGACCACGTGTTTCTTTCCGTAAAAAGGATTGTCCGCCACAAAATATTTATCTACATAGGCATACACGTATTGGCCCCGGTCAATGGCTTCCACCGCCTGCCGGTGAATGTCCTGCTCTTTTCCCGCCGCTTCCGGCACTATGGTCAGCACTTCACTGAAACAGCTGGGCTCATCCGCGTTATAGAAACGGATTTCCGCCGCTTGTTCTTCCCGGGTCCTGGTCAACGAATAAGCCTGCAGCTGTATAAAATTGTTGAGCATCCACGGCATATAAGAATCGGCCGGACCGAGTATACTCAACGGAAACGCGTAATACATGCGTCCATGGATCGGAGGTATCTCCACAGGCAGCATTTTAGATCCGGTTTTCACGCGTCTTCACTCCTTCTTCGAATTGAGGGCAGCCTTCTGTCATCCCCATACCGCCTCTGCGCGGGATTACCAGATGTACCGGAGTCCGTGCAGCCTCGATTTAAGCTCGTCGATCAATGCTCTTTCTTCCTCTTCGCCTTCCGCTTCGAATGTAACGGAGAAACGTACATAGGCGCCCGCATCGTCCCAAGGCACGGTGGAGATCAGCTTTTCCGTAATCAGATATTGGGAAAAATCCTCCGCACTATCGAAATGCGGCCCATCTTCTATGCCCTTGGGAGCTTGCGCATATAAATAGAAGGTCGCTTTGGGCTTCCGTACTTTAAAGCCGACCGAGCCTAAAGCTTCAGCCAGAAGGCCGTGCCGTCTGGAATATTTGGCTGCGGTAGCTTCCGTAATTTCCGGATGGTTCAGGCAGTAAATGCCCGCTTTCTGAATCGCCAGAAATTGTCCGGAGTCATGATTGTCTTTCGCGTAAGAAAATGCTTTCAGAACAAGTTCGTTGCCGGCCACGAAACCCAGCCGCCAGCCTGTCATGTTGAACGCCTTCGACAAGGACTGAATGGCAACGCCAACATCCTTGGCTCCCGGAACGGACAGGAACGACAGCGGCGGTTCACCGTCGAACGTCAATGCGGCGTAGGCCTCATCGGATACGACGATAATTTCGTTTTCTCTGGCAAAGCGGACGACTTCTTCGTAGAATGCCCGGGTAGCCACGGCGCCGGTCGGATTGTTCGGGTAATTGAGATAGAGCAACTTCGCTCTTTTCTTCACCTCGTCGGATAAAGCATTCAGATCGGGCAGATAGCCGTTCTCTTCCAGAAGCGGCATTTTGACCACTTCCCCGCCCAGCCACTGGGTGTGGGTGCCTATAACTGGATAACCCGGCACGGTCATCAGTGTAATGTCTCCCGGGTTGATGAATACGGCCGGAATCTGGGCGAGAGCAGGCTTGGAGCCGATACAGTGGTTGATTTCGGTCGCAGGATTAAGTCCCTCTACACCATAGACCCGTTCCATGTATGCGGCTGCCGCTTCCTTGAAGTCAACCGACCCGTTATCCGAGTAAAACCGGTTTTCACGTTTGGCCGCTTCTGCGGAGAGAACGTTAACGACCTCCTTGTCGGCCATCCAGTCGGGCTCCCCTAATCCCATGTCAATGATAGGAATACCCGGTTTCTCCTTCAAAGCTTGAGCCTTCGCCCGCTTAATTTTCTCGAATTTGTAGACCTCGTTACCTTTGCCGAACTTATCCCCGCCGACGCGGTCCGCAAAGGACTTTTGAATGTAATCTTGAAGAACGAGCATGATTATCCCTCATTTGTGTGGTTTTATGGAGAACCGGCGGTCTGCCCGCCGGTGCCGAGCTTGCTTTTGCTTATGACAGTGAGTCCGCCAATTCCTTGCGTTTGATTTTGCCGACTCCGCTGCGCGGAATGCTGTCTACCGTAACAAACTTTTGCGGCAGCTTGAAAGGTGCCAGATACTGCTGGCAGTGCGCGATAAGATCGTCGATCGTCACACCGGAATCGATAACGACGAAAGCTACCGGATATTCGGTCGTTTTCCGCTCGTTCATGACACCGACAACGGCGACATCCTGGACGCCGGTCAGCTTAAGCAGGACATTCTCAACTTCGAGAGGGTCCATCTTCTTACCGGCGACGTTGATCATGTCGGAGGAACGGCCGTTAATGTACAGGTGGTTGTTTTCTATAAACCCTCTGTCCGTGGTCTGATAATAACCGTCCGGCGAAATGACGAACGGGAAGGAAGCTTTATAATAGCCTTTGGCCATGGAGGAGGAACGGACTTGAATAATGCCCGATTCGCCGTCCGTAACGGCAAAGCCCTCTTCATTGACGATCCGGATATCGACACCGGGAACCGGCGTACCCAGCGAAGCTTCTTTGCTGCCGTTATTGAACGTGCAAGGACCCGCCTCGACGATCCCGTAATAATCGCAGATTTCCATGCCGGTTTTATCCAAAAACGCCTGCTTTACGGCATGGTGGAGCGGAGCCGCAGAGGACAAGCACAAGCGGAGATTGTGTCCCGGTTTGCAATATTTCGAGTTGTTCAGCAGATCATAGACGACCGGGAAGGCGACCAGAATCGTGATGTTTTCCTTCGATACCGTTTCCCAGATCGACTTCGGTGTAATCTGCTTCGCGATAAACAGGCAGGCGCCCGATACGAATACGGCAAGCAGGGAAGTATTGAATGCGAGTCCGTTATGGAACAGCGCGGTTACCTGAACGTTGTCAGAGGAACTGATCCCGGAAGCCTTCGCCCAGTTCACTCCGGCATTGATCACGGCATCGTGGGTGAACATCAGGCATTTGGGACGGCCTGTCGTACCGGAAGAGAACCGGCAGGTCGCCACATTCGCAAATTCGTCCTCATCGAACGAATCGAAACTCTCTTCCCGCAGCTGCACCTGAATGCGGCCTTCGCCGTCAAGAGTCAGAAGGGAACCGATGTTGTAGTAAGAGCAGAGGTTGTCCACCTCATCCTGGGTAAAAGTGTGATCGATAAGCATCGGGATGTAGCCTTCCAGAAGAAGACCATAGTAGGCGAACAAATAGTTCGGGCAGTTCTTCATGGAAATACCGACGGGATACTGCTTCGGAATCTGCTGTTTGATCCATGCGCCCGTCTTCTCCACCTGGTTCCAGAACTGGTGGTACGTGTAGCTTTCATCCGCGTATCGGATCGCTTCTTTCGTTCCGTATTTCTGTACCGCTTCATACAGCTTGTCGATGATGCGCTCGTTTTGAGCGGGCGAATCACCCTTTACCACTTCGCTGTCTTTCGGTTTGTTGAGATAGTAGCGGTCCATTTTAACCTTGAAGGCGGAGTTCACGTCATCTTTGCCCAGCGTACCCGAGTAAAGCAGGTCCATGTTTTCCCCGAGATTAAACAATTCTTTCGCTTCTTCGTCGTAATAACCGCCGATGGCGGAATAACCCAGCTTCAGTTCTCCCGACTTCAGATAGATCATTTGAGCCAGAATTCCCATATCCACCAGTCTTTGCTGATACGTATAAAAGTTTTTGTCATTCACCTGGGACTTATCGATCGCAAAGAAGAACAGGACCGAAGAATCGTGCACGAATTCCTGATCGAAGCAAAGCTGAGTCGAACGGGCTCTGAAATCGCCGGCCTTAATCATTTTCAGTTCGCTTCCGTTGAATTCGTAGGTGCCCGGGATCATTCCCTCCACGGCATGGACGACGCAGAATATGCGGATCGGCATACCGAGGCTGTTTACAAATTCAAGCAGACGGATAAAATCGTGACGCGGAATCTCAACCGGCAAATAGGAAGAACTGGAGCGGCGCTCGATGATCAGGCGCAGCATCTCATTGTAATCGTTCCATTCCGCCGGGATGTGGTGGCGTACCGTCCAGTCCTCAGACGGCTGCTGATTCTGGAGAGACTGACGCACCTTTTCCTGGTACAACCGGATCGGCTCCCAGTCAAAAGCGGACAAACCGCTGTCGAACGTAGTGATGCACCGGCTTTCATAGTTTCCGCGATAGGCCTGCTGCACGGCCCTTGGTTTGGTTTCATGCTGCTTGACGGCGATAATGCCGACCGGTTCCTCGTGGCTGTCCAGATGAAGCAGCGTTTTGATATGCTGATCTTTGCATGCGGTATACGTGGTAAAGTCTACGCCGAGCGAATGAAAGATCGTTTGAAAATTCGCCAGAACATGGCCGGCGTCGATGAAACTGAAACGATAACCGCGATGGGAGTATTTCCAGCAGCTGCGCCAAGGGACGGCCGAAACCATGATGTAATAATCCGCGTCCTGGTCCTGTGGAAGAATCGCCTCATCCAGCAGGAAAAGAGAATCGGCGCAGGCGATTTTATGAAGGGAAGTATTAAGAGGCGAGTAATAGTAAATGCCCGGCTCCACACCGTCCAGCGAACGGACGATCACGTACACGTCGACAGGGTAGCAGCCTCCGGCAGACGGGAACGACCATAGCATTTCGGACTGGTAGCCGTAAAATTTAACCGACGTGACACTGAAAGAGCTGAGCAGCACCTGCTCCAGAATGCTCAATCCCGTTTTGGGCAGCATATCTTCATTGGTTTTGTTAAAAACGGATGTTTTCAGCCGGGTATAAGGACCTTCGAAGTTTTTATGTCTCTCGGGGCGGGGAGACTTGGAGAATTTGCTTCCAACGTATTCCCGGCCTTTTAAATTGTAGAAAATGGACAGGGCGTCCTCTTGAGTTAACAGTTGATTGGTCATGTTATACTCCTACCAAGTGGTTTTTGGAATGGGGATTAAAGTGCCGGTCCGCTTTCCTGCACCAGTAGGCCCAGTACTCCCGGATCGCTGTCGCGCCGAAGATGATTTTGCTTTTCATTTTGATCTCGTGGCCTTCCGTCCATGTATAAGGAACACCTGTGGATTCGGCGATAAGCTGCAGCTTGCACGCGTTCTCCAGAACGGCTGCCCAGCAGACCGTTTCCGGAATCGTTTTACCGGCTGCGACAAGACCGTGGTTTTTGAGCAGCAAGGTGTTGCTTTTTCCGAGCGACTCGGCTACCTGCGCCGCAATATTCGGATTTGTTACCGTATTTGTAGTCAGCGTAAAACGCTGCGTGTTCATAATCGGGGTAGCATCGTGCGTAACCGGACGAAGATCCAGATCCGTGGCGCTGAAGATCATGGAATACGGAGGATGCGAGTGAATAATGCAGTTCACGTCCGCCCTCGCTTTGTAGGTTTCCGTGTGGAGCGGCCATTCCGAAGGAATATGCCCCTCGCCCTTCAAACGGTTGCCTTCGGCATCGATGAGGATAAAATCGTCCGGCGTCGTTTCTTCCCAGCCGAGAAATCCTTTCCGGATCCAGATGTTTCCCGTTTCGGGGTCACGGTATGAAATTTGCCCGTTGTTAATGTCGTTATGTCCCTCCAGGTACAAAATTTGAGAGGCATACACCATCTCTTCAATAAACTGGCTCACTGATTTTAGTCCCCTTCCGGTTGAAAATAATTAACGTACATAGTTATACAGAAATTTTCTGTACTTCCTGTTCAATGAACTCCGCCAGACGGGAGATAGAGTTGAGCACTTCCGGACTGATTTCTTCCACTTCAGTCTCAATATCGTAAGCTTCTTCCAATAGAACGACGATTTTGATCTTCGCCAGAGAATCCAGTCCCAGTCTTCCGATATCGTCGCCTACTCTTTCCAGATCCTCAGGCGTCACATTGCCGTCCGAGGCCTCCATAATAAATTGTTTGATTTTGTCTTGAATATTCATCGTTTTCCCACCTTCTTCAGATTGATGTTCCTATCCTCCGTCCTCTGTACGGTACTGGACTTTTGGAGGGAATACCGTCGAAGCCGAACGGGACTTGGTCCCCATGGATAAGGAATAGATCGGCATTGCGAGAGCGGTAGTCACTAGCGCCATCAGTACGAGCATGGCGTAAAGCTTGGGCGTGATGATTCCGTAAGTCATCCCGATATTGATGACGACCAGCTCCATCAGTCCTCTGGCATTCATCAACCCGCCGACTGCGGAAGCTTCCCTCCAGCTGAATCCGATCTTTCTCATATAAAGCGTACATCCGCCGTATTTGCCCAGAATGGAGCAAAGGAGCAGGATAAGGAACGGAACCAGCATATCGGCGCTGAACAGATCCAGCAGGTTCGTCTTCATACCCGAATAGGCAAAATAAAGCGGGAGAAAAAAGACGACGGTAATGTCCCTGATTTTGAAGTTCATTTCGCTGAGAAACACTTCGCTGCGCGGCATGGCCAGTCCCAGAATAAAACAGCCGAAGACGGCATAAATGCCGATGTATTCCGTGACAAAGCTGGCTCCCAGAGTCAGCAGCAAAACGGTGGCCAATCCCCCGTGCGATAAGAAGCCGGCCTTCTGGACCTTTGCGCCGAAACGTGCCATGAGCGGTTTGACGACGAACAGGACGATCAGAACGAACAAAATGGTGTACAACAGAGTCGACACTCCGGTGAACATACTCTTGGCTTGTACCATGACGATCACGACAGCCAAAATACACCACGATATGACGTCGTCTATGCTTCCCGCCAGCATAGTAAGCGAGGCGAAACGGGTCTGAAGCAGCCCCTGTTCTTCCAGAATTCTCGCCAGCATGGGTATAGAGGTAATGGATAAGGCTACGCCCATGTACAGAAAAAATTCGAGCTGGGTGATCTGCTGCTGCGCAAGGGACGCGTACAGGAAGAGGGAGATTCCTCCCCCAAGCAGAAAGGGAGGAATAATTCCCGATGAAGCGAGCATACCGGCCTGCCGGAACGATTTCCGGTCGATGCCTTTCATCTCCATACCGACAAGCAGCATGTACAGGCACAGGCCGAAATTGCTTAAAATGTAGATTACATTTCCGACATCCGCATTAAATACCGATTTGCCGATCTCGGGAAAGAAATACATGAAGCAGGTCGGTCCGAGAAGAATCCCCGCTACCATCTCCCCGATTACGGAAGGAAATCCCAGCAGGACCGCCACTCTCGCCATAATCCTCGCAGACGTAAGAATGAGAATAAGAGCGATCATTACATTGAGAAGTAGATGCATGATTTACGGCCCCCCGACGCTATACCGTCGCAACGGGAACCTCATTGGAAGCGGGCTCCTTCGTTCCCTTCAGGAAAGATTCGTCGATATCGAAATACAGTTTCCGGATCGTTTCCGGCGCCTGCTGCGCTCCCCACATAACCACTTCATAAAGGGAAAGCATGTCCATCTTCGAAATGAAACGCCGGTCCGGGTTCAAAAATTCATACTGATCCGGAATAAAGCTCTGCACTTCTTCGTAATAGCCGTAAATCCGCTTAGTCGCTTCTTCCGTAGAAAGCCCGTGATCGCGGACCGCTTCCACCGTCGAGGCCACCTTTTCAAACAGAGGCTGGAACTCCGCAAAATCCACGCATAAAGAGCCGATGAAAGGAGCCTTCTCGATATCCAGCAAAATTTGCATGTCTCTTTCTTTGTAAAATTTGGAGAGAACCTGAGTCAGGCGAAGAGAGGTAAAAGCTTGTCCAAGCGCCCATACGCGGTACCAGGCGTTCCAGAGATTAAAGTCACGGAAAGCGGTGTACGAGCAGGAAACGAGGCGGTCGTTGGTGTCATAAGATTGCTGGATGATCCGGGAAACCGGTTCAAAGCGCTCTTCATTGAAGTCGTCTTCCCTTACGGCGTCGATTAAGCGCTGGGCAAGCGAGTTGATCGTTTCCGTCGTGATGGCAAGACCCCTGGAGAACAGCGGATCGATAAAGGCGGAAGCATGTGCCAGCAAGCAGAAACGTTTGCCGATAACTTTGCTTGCGGAATATTGAAGCCGGCCGCCGCTTGAGATCCACTCTCTTACCGGTTTGGCGTTTTCGAATTGTTTTTTGACATCGGGGTAAGCTTCGAGGAAGTCGGCAAATTCTTCTTCAGGCTTTTTGCTCGGAACGTTGTCCGGATTGCGATTCAGGTCGTATTGAAGACCGACGCTGCATAGGATACTCGTGGATTTCGCGTTGTTGTCAAACGGGATGACCCACAGCCAGCCGCCGTCAAAGATATGATGCAGCGTACCGTTATGAATCCGGTTGGGGAGCTTGTGCTCATCTTTATTTGTAATTTCGTCGAACGGTTTCACGCCGACCATGTGTGTGAACAGGGACCGGGAGTTCGTTTTCATCCGGGACGGCTCTTCACGGAGGCCAAGCCGCTTCGCCAATACGGAGTTGAAACCGCTGGCATCCACGATATACTTGGCGCTGAACTCTTCGTTCGCCGTCGTTTTGATATTAACGCCATCCTCGTGAAAATCGATATCGGTGATCATCGTCTTCTGCTTTACTTTGGCGCCGTATTTAATGGCTACCGCCATCATGTAAGCATCGGTGTCCTGTCTGAACAAGTGAGCTTCGGGCCCGTACGGGATATTAGGAACCGGCAGCTGCGTGCTTTCTTTCGGATTCTGGGCTTGTCCCTCACGGTGATAAAAGAACGAGAAATTGCGTTTTGTTCCGGAATTCGATGTGATATGATTTTGAACAAACGGAAGTGTGCTGCAGTGCATGATTTCAGGCACATCGTAGCGCTCGGCCATAATCCGCATCATAAAAGACGTAGCGGGAATCATGGATTCCCCGATAACGAAACGCGGATGAGTCGCCGCATCGATAACCAATACGCTGATCTGCTGTCTGGCCAGGATTGCGGATAGAATCGTTCCCGCGATTCCTGCCCCGATTACGATAACATCATAGTTTTTTGCTGTTCCTGTTGCTTTGTTTTCCATTAAAATGAATGCCCCTTCCTTATTTAAAATCCCGTTTTTTGGCTAAGCGTTGGCTTTCTCGGCCACATTCGCGGACACGAAGTCCACCATGTTCTGAATCGTTTTAATGTTGTAAAATTCCACGCTTTCCTCGTCGATTTCGAGATCGTAAAACTTAATGATCTCCAGCATCGATTTAATCAGGGTTAACGAGTTTAGCCCCATCGTTGTCATATCGTCATTGCTTCCGATCTGGTCGACGGCGATGTCCGACTGTGTAAGAATTTCTCTGATTTTCTGCTCAATTGGATTCATAAAAATTGATTCCTCCTATATTTTCTGTGCCAGCAGTTTCTCTTTAAGGGTCTGGATCATTTGAGTTTCAATTTCGTAGAGTCTGCCGCATGCTTCTGTAATTTTGGGAACACTGATTTTCCCGAGAATTTTGTAATTGGTAATCAGCTTGCGGATTCTGTCGGTCAATTGGATGCTTTCATTTAAAGAGTCGCGGATGGAGGTTTCAATGTTCATGGCATCGAGGAATCGGCTGAACAGCAGCCGGGAGCTGTAAAGGAAGAAAAACGCATTCTGGTACGCCTCCAGTTCTTCTTCTGCCTTGGAGAAGTCTTCACGGTTGGCTTCCAGAAAATCGACAGCCTGCTGGTAAATTTTAAAATCGTCGCGGCATTCGTGAACCCACAGCTCGAATTTCGCTTTGATTTGGTCCAGTTCGGGATTGGCCGCTCGTTCGCGGTCGATGTCGAAAATCATGATTTCTTTGACAAATTGTTCTACGGGATTATCGTCATAAGCTTTTTCAACCGTTTCATGGGGGTAATAGTCGAAGAAATCCGGCTGGGCATGGTCCTGGATGAACCATTTCTTTCCGCCCTCGTGGCTGAGTTGGGAGATCATCATGCAGTGGGCTTCATGCTTTTGGAGATAAGTAAAGGTGCGGTGTTTGAAGTAGTACCCGTCGATGAAGAAAAATACGATTTTCCCCTCATCCAGCGCTTCGATAATTTTCGGCTCCGCTTCTTGAAACGTTTCGATTCTCTCCTGGCGTAATGTCAGGCCGAAATGATGAATATCGTCTAAAACGTGTTTTTTGTCGTGAAATAGCCAGCGGTTGTCCCTTTTTTCGATAAAATGATCGTAGACGTTACTGGTATCTTCCAAAGCGCCGTAAAACATATATTCAACCGGAATGCCTTCTGCTTTCCAATAGCTGACGTAATGACTCTCCACACAGTTAAAAAAATCCTCATCGTACCTTGGTATTATTTTCATATTTTAATATCAACTCCTTGGTTTTCTATTAATATCCATTTTGTGCTTAAAAAAAAGGGCTGCCTATGTCGACACCTCGCTTTCTTCACCTTCTCATGCTGCGTCATAGACTATATATCTCCAGCGCACATCATAGAAAACGACGGCACAGAAATATCCAAGCAGGATCTCTTACGAAATGTAATCGTAAAGCCGGACTTAAACCGCCTGTCAAGCGGAAGCGGGGCCTTTCCCCGCCTCTCTTGAAAGTTACTGGTCAGGCGCCGACCTCGCCGGTAAGAACAGGAGTTTTCTTCGCCCCGATTCCTTTGCGGTAAAGGACGAAATATCCCGCGGCGGCGATTAAGCTGAAAACGGCGTTGGCAGCAATCAGGAATTGATAGTTATCCGCAAGGTCGAAGTTGAATCCCCCGGCAATTGCCGCGATAACTCCGCCAAGCTGATGAATGAGCAGGAGAATCCCCGTCTGAAGTCCGATTTGTTTCTTTCCTTCATTCAATGCTTCTCCGGCAACGAGAATACCTCCGGGCACAGCGCCGAGATAGGTCGCTCCGAAAATCAGCGAAAAGAGAATAGGAGAATAATCGAAGTGGAAGAACAGGATCGCGAAAGCGGCAATACGGAAGAAATATAAGTAAGCAAGTGCTTTTACACGCGGCATGTAGTCCAGAAGAATGGAGAACGTGACGCCCCCAACCAGTTCCAGAAGTCCCAGCAGGCTCAGGGACGAAGACATCATCACATCCGGCACGTGAGCCAGCTGATGAATGGCCATCAGGTTCATTTCGACGGTACCCATGCTGATACCGCAGGTAAGCAGGGCGAACATAATGACCAGCATAACCGGGCGGGTCAGGTAAAGCAGGAAAGCCTTGAAGCCTTCCGACATTTTCTTCAGGGAAAAGACAGGTTCTGCGGGAGCCGGCGGCTGTTCTTCACCGGGTTCCTTATTTGTAGGAGACGATGTGTCCTGTACGGATGCTGCCGGCGCCTCTTCTTCGGCTGCCTCTTTGTTGGAACGGACAATCAATAAAATCAAGGGGATAAACGCGAGCGAAATAATAAACAGCACGGTGTATACCGTTGTCCAGCTCAGCCAGCTTTTGTTGCTGACAAGGACTGGAGTGAGCACCGCCAATCCGAGAGAGCCGGCACTGCCAATGATCATTAACGCTTTGGCGCGGTGATGTTTAAACCAGTTTGCGACCAGCACATAGCTGGCCGAGGCCCCTATACCCGCTATGCCTGTAATCAATCCGAACCCGAGGAAATAACCGATTGGATTGCGGAAAAGCAGAACGATAGCCAGGGAAAGCAGGTTGGCGATCGCGCTATAAATCATCACTTTCTTGTAGCCGATTTTGTCGATCAGCCAGCCCCCGAGCGGAGCGCTGATTGCGCCGATAAAAATGGCCGTGGACCAGGTGGCCCCTAGAAAGCTTCGTCCTACGCCCAGCGTTTCCGAAATGTCCTTCTGGTAATACGCCATGACGAACCTGCCCAAAGATCCGACAAAACCGAACACCCATAAGAATGCCAGAAGAAACCAGGCATATTTTTGCTCTTTGAACAGCAATCGCATCTAACTCCTTTCACCCTTGTCATGTAGTAGCAAGTAAGTTCAGTATATCGCCTAAATTATGTAGACACACCAGCCAATCCCAGTTTTTTTCCCCATCCAATCCCCTCATGGGGTATAATAAACGAAACAAGGAGGGTTAGCCATGAATATGAGCTGGAAACCGCGGCCTTATGACCACACCCCTATATTTCGTCAAATTTGTACGTATTTCAAGGAACAGATCTTAAAAGGAGAGCTCTCGCCAGGCACCCGGCTTCCGACAGAAAGAGAGCTTGCGCTCCAATTGTCCGTCAACCGGAGCACCGTATCGGCCGCATATGAAGAACTCCGGGCTACGGGTCTGGTTTACTCGGTGCAGGGGAGCGGAACCCGGGTCAGCGAAAGCCTCTGGGAAACTACCGTCCAGACCGCGCCGAATTGGGATCATTATCTGGGACGGCGGTTCTTCAATCCCAATGCGGCCATAACCGACAAAATCGGCGAAGCCGCCTCCATACCCGGCATCGTGAACATGATCAAGGGGGAGCTGGCCCCCGATTTGATGCCGCTTGAGCTCCTCGGCGAACTCGCGTCTCAAATCGACTACACGCAGGCGTACAGCTACTTCTCGGATAACCGCGGGGAACCGGCCTTGCGGGCCGCCCTGTCCGATTTTATGAAAACCCGGTCCGGCATCTCAGCCTCTCCCGAAAGCATCCTGGTCACGGCAGGAGTGAAGCATTCGCTCCAGCTCATCTCCAACACCCTTCTCCAGCCCGGAGACGCAGTCGCTCTCGAAGGACCTTCCTATATCTATGCCATGCAGGTTTTCTCATCATCCGGTATCCGCATGTTTCCGCTTCCCGTGGACGAACACGGCCTGATTCCGGACGAACTTCCGCGTCTGGTCCACAAGCACAATATCCGCATGGTTTTTACGAATCCCACCTATCAAAATCCGACAGGCACGACGCTCAGCCCGGCACGGCGCGCCAAGCTCATCGATCTGTGCGAGCAGCTTCGCCTTCCGCTCGTGGAAGACGATCCGTACGGCCTGCTTCATTTGTCAGGCTCGCCGCCCGTCCCGCCTTTAAAGTCATTGCCCGAAGGGGACAAGATTGTCATCTACCTCGGAACGCTGTCCAAAATCTCGACGCCCGGCATGCGTACCGGCTGGATTGTGGCTCCCCCGCCGGTAATCGCCAAACTCGCGGAAACCAAAAACCGCATGGGCTACAGCTCCAGTCACGCCGGAGAACGGCTCGCTCAGCTGTATGTAACCTCTCCTTCGTCCGTTCCATCCCTGATCTCCATCCGCGAAGCTTTGACGGCAAGAAGAAATACTATGCTGAACGCGCTGCAGCGCGAGCTTTCTCCGTATGCATCCGTTTTTGGCGGAAATCAGAACGCACCGGGGGGATATTACGTCTGGCTCAAGCTAAATTTGCCTTTGGAAGACAAACAATTGGTCGACCTGGCTGTAAAAGAAGGCGTCATGCTGTGGCCCGGAAGCATTTACGGCATGAAAAAAGGCTTTTTCAGACTCACCTACGCCTCAATAGGAGAGCACGAAATCGTCGAAGGGATACGCAGAATACGGCGCGCTTTTGAAAAGGCGGTCCTATAGCCGCTTTTCCTCACCGCAGGTGTAACCGATCCGCCCGTAATCCGTATGAGTAGGGAGACTCCGTGCTCCGGCACAACTATCTCCGAACGGAAGTGAGACATGAACAGACGGCAATTTCTCCGCTCCCTTGCGGGTGCTTTTGCGGCGGCCTCTCTCGGTGCCGCCGCTTTCTACTCCTTTTTTACCCGCGGTGCGTCCAAGGAACTGGGCTTCGGGCTGACACCGCCATCCACCGGACCGTCCGCCGCTCCCGATCCGACCCCAGCAGGCCCCGGAAAGATGCTCGCGTCCTTCTGGCTGCTGAGCGATCTGCATGTCACCCCTTACGATTCCGGGACGTCCGAGAAGCTGAAAAAAGCGCTGGCCGATCTCATAAAAGCGGAGCATCCCGGGGATGCGCTAATTTTGGGAGGAGATCTGACCGAGTACGGTTCGGATAACGACTACAAACAGCTCAAAAGCGTACTCGGCGGCTTCAAACTCCCCCCTTTATACGCGAACATGGGCAATCACGATTATTATGACATCTGGATTGACGGCAAAGGAAGCTTTGCCACGGAAACACAGCCCAACGGTAAAACCGATGCCCAGTCGAGGCAGCGTTTCCAGACTTTTATGAAAACCGATCGTCCTTACGGCAAGTTTGAAGCCGGCGGGATTCCGGTATTTCTGCTGTCCCAGGAAGCTTATGTACAGGAAAAACCCGAAGTCGGCGAAGGAGCCTGGTACTCGGATGCCCAGTCTGGCCTGGCTGAAAGCCGAGCTGGCGAAACGGGAGAAGCATCTTCCCGTTCTCGTCATGATTCACCAGCCTCTTCCGCAGGAAGGCTCCGACGGAGGCACCCACCGGGTAATCCGGGCCAACGAGCTCCGCGCCATTCTTGCCCCTTATCCCAACGTATTCGTCTTCTCAGGCCATACGCACCGCGATTTTACGGCCAATCATTACAACCGGCACGCGACCTTTCACTGGTTCAGCAACTCGACCGTAGGGCGCAGCCGCTCCAAAATCCTGTCTCAAGGCATGTATATCCAGGTTTACGAGCATGAGGTTCGCGTACGCGGCCGGGAGTTCAGCAATGCAAGCTGGATCGGCGCCGCAGACTGGACCGTTCCGCTCCAAAAAAAGGCGGACTGAGCCGCCTGCTGACACAATAACCGCAGCGCAGCGAGAAGGCTTGCCGCCAACAACAAGCGTCTTCCCGTCCCGGACGGACATGCCTGCTGCAGAAACAGAAGGCCAGAGGCGGCATGAATCTTCGCGTCCACTTCTGACACAGCCCTACTAAAACTCCCCTCGCACTAAGTTTCCGGCCAAACAAAAAACCGGTCAGGAAATAAATTTCCGACCGGCTTCCGCCGGGTCCCTTGTGCGCAGGGGACTTTTTTATGGAGCGAAATCAAAACGTGCTATACGTCCGGCACTCGTCGGCCGCCGGCTTGTACAAACAGGGAAGCTTGTAACGTCCGACAAAAGACGGATTACACCAAGGCGGACAGTCGCCCGGCGGTCTGAAATACCATAGGCTGGACTTGCCTCGCCAGGATCGTTCGCCGTTGATGCCCGGCGCGCCAGGTGCTTGTCCCGCTCCCCCGGCTTTCCTGCAAAATACCGCGCCGGACCGACAGCCACTCCCATTCACCTCATTTTGTCGTCTCTCCAGATAGAATATCTGGCTGAGCGCAATGAATGAATGGAAACTTCGGCACGTATTTTTCTAGCGGTGCTGCTCGTAGCGGGACGCCTTGGAGATCCGCCGGATCTCCTCCAGTTCCTCCGCGGACAGAGGAGCCGCCGCTCCCGCTTCCGCGTTGTGCACGAGCTGCTCCGGGGAACTGGCTCCCGGGATGACGGCGGCTACCGCCGGGTGGGCAAGCGCGTAGCGGATGGCCATATGGCCGGGGTCCCTGTCGGCACCGGCCCGTTCAAGCAGCAGTCGGCGCACCTCCGGCAGTTCTTCCGCGCTGTAATCGAGATAGCCCCGCGCGGCCTTTTCTTCACCGCTTGCGGTGAGAATACCCCGGGCTACCGGACCGCGGGCGATCAGGCTGATGCCTTTGTCCTCAAGCAGAGGCAGCACCTCTTCTTCCGGCCGCCGGTCCAGGATGCTGTATTGGCTCATCACGCTGACGATGCCCGAGCGCTTCACATATTCGCGGATGACGTTCGGACGGATCGACGAGATTCCGTAATGGCGGATGAGCCCTTCCTCCTTGAGCTCCTCGAAGGCCTCGATCGTCTCGTCGATGGGGTCCTCCAGCGTTCCGCCGTGAAGCTGGTACAAATCGATATAATCGGTCTGCAGCCTCTTCAGACTGTCTTTTACCGCCGATTTGATATACGCTTTGGACGGATCCCACGTCCATCCCTCTTGTCCCGGAATCCGCCGGTTTCCGACTTTCGTCGCCAGCACAACCTCGGATCTGCGTCCCCGGAGGGCTATGCCCACGAGCTCTTCATTGCGTCCTTCGTCGTACAAATCGGCCGTATCGAGGAACGTCACGCCCAGATCCAGAGCTTTATGGACGAGCCCGACCGCTTTCTTCTCCTCTGTCCCCAGAGACATGCAGCCGAGCCCCACTTCACTTATAAACAGCTCGGTTTGCCCCAGACGATTCTTTTTCATAGACGGATCCTTCCTTCCTCTGCTCGTATTTAAATGGCCTTCCCCGGTTATAAAAGGAAGCCGGTACCCATCCGGCACACGGCTTCTCGTATGTACGTTTATGTCTTCGGTTCCGCTCTTCGGTCAGATACGGATGTCCACCACAATGCTGTCCAAACGTCCGACTTCGCGGATATAAGCGGCAACCGCCTGATGCTCCGGATGAGGCCCGTAAGCTTCCAGCGCTTCCTGGTTCTCGAAACGGACGGAAAGGACCAGCTGGTACCCCTGGCTGTTGGGGGAGAAATTCAAACCCGCCTGCAGGTCAATGACGCCGGACAGATGGTTTTTCAACGCTTTAAATCTGGAGATGACGTCCTGAAGCTGCTCCTCCGTCGTGGATTCGCCGAATTTTACAAGCACGATATGATCGATCAATGGATTCCCTCTTTTCCAATCGTAATGCTTTCAGTATACCATATCGTTTTTTTATTGCTAACCCGGCGTGTCGTCAGGCGTATTTCCCGTTTCCTCACATTTTATCTCGTTCCCGATCACATATCGTCCCTTCCCGTGAATATACTTACTTAACAACAGGCCAAACTGTGCCCCATATTCCACAAGGAAGGTGCCCATCATGACAGACTCTTCGTTTATCGTCTCCCGAGAGGACTGGTCACTTCACCGCAAAGGCTACCAGGACCAGACGAGACACCAGGAAAAAGTCCGCGATGCGATCAAACAGAATCTGCCCGACATCGTGTCCGATGAGAGCATCATTCTGTCCAACGGCAAGCAGGTTGTCAAAGTTCCGATACGCTCCCTCGACGAGTACCGGTTCCGATATAACTATCAGAAAAGCAAACACGTCGGGCAGGGCGACGGCGACAGCCAGGTCGGCGACGTTCTCGGCGTAGACCCCCAGCCTTCCTCCAAAGGCGGCAAGGGCGAAGGAGCCGGCGACAAGCCGGGCGAGGATTATTACGAAGCCGAGGTTTCGTTCGAGGAGCTGCAGGCGCTGCTATTCGAGGAACTGGAACTGCCGTTCCTGCAGCGCAAAGATAAGAAAAATTTCTCGGTGAAGGAAGTGCTTTTCAACGACATCCGCAAGAAAGGCATCATGTCCAACATCGACAAGAAGAAGACGATTCTCGAAAATTTAAGGCGCAACGCCACGCAGGGCGATCCCGGCATTCACGGCATTTCGCCGGACGATCTGCGTTTCAAAACGTGGAACGAAGTGGAAAAGCCCCATTCCAACGCCCTCATTATCGCCATGATGGATACGTCAGGGAGCATGGGATCTTTTGAAAAGTTTATCGCCCGGAGCTTTTTCTTCTGGATGACGCGTTTTTTAAGGACGAAGTATGAGCATGTCGAAATCGTGTTCATCGCCCACCATACGGAAGCGAAGGAAGTAACGGAGGAGGAGTTTTTTACAAAAGGCGAAAGCGGCGGCACCATTTGTTCTTCCGCTTATCAGACCGCGCTGGACATCATCGACTCCCGGTATCCGCCGGAGCAGTATAACATTTATCCGTTTCATTTCTCGGACGGCGACAACCTCACCTCGGACAACGAGCGCTGCGTGAAGCTGATCGGACAGTTGATGGAGCGTTCCAACATGTTCGGCTACGGCGAAGTCAACCAATATAACCGCAGTTCCACGCTCATGTCCGCTTACCGCAATATTCATCATCCGAAATTCATGCATTACATCATCCGGGAAAAATCCGAAGTGTACAAGGCGCTCCGATCTTTCTTCACACCCCGAACCGAGGGAGGCGAACTCATTTGACACCGGACGAAATCCGTCAGCTTGAACATGCGATAGCGGAAATTACGGAAGTCGCCGAAGGATTCGGCCTCGACTTTTATCCGATGCGCTATGAAATATGCCCCGCCGATATCATTTATACGTTCGGGGCTTACGGAATGCCGACCCGTTTCTCGCACTGGAGCTTCGGCAAAACGTTTCACAAGATGAAAACCCAATACGATTTCGGGCTCAGCAAAATTTACGAGCTGGTCATCAATTCCGATCCCTGCTATGCTTTCCTGCTCGACGGCAACTCGCTTATCCAGAACAAGCTGATCGTTGCGCACGTCCTCGCCCACTGCGATTTTTTCAAAAACAACGCGCGCTTCTCCCGCACCAACCGCAATATGGTGGAAAGCATGTCGGCTACGGCCGAACGGGTGCGCCAATACGAGATCGAGTACGGAACCCGGCGGGTCGAGGAGTTTCTGGACTGCGTGCTGGCCGTGCAGGAGCACGTCGATCCGAGCTTGACGAAGCCTGGGCGCAGGAAACCGGACGAACAGGACGACAAGGAAAGCGATAAGATGGGCCGCAACGGCAGACCGAAAACCGGCTACGAAGACCTGTGGGATCTGGAAGGGCATGACACCGAATCCGATGAGGATGAAAGCCCGCCGGTACGTTTTCCGCCGAAGCCGGAGAAGGACGTTCTTCTGTTTATTGAAGAAAACGCACCCCATCTGGAGGACTGGCAGCGGGATATTATGACGATGATGCGCGACGAGATGCTCTACTTCTGGCCGCAGATGGAAACCAAAATCATGAACGAGGGCTGGGCTTCTTACTGGCATCAGCGTATTCTGCGCGAACTGGATTTGACCGAGGAGGAGACGATCGAATACTCCAAGCTGAATTCGGGTGTAGTCCAGCCGTCCAGGCATACGCTTAACCCCTACTACCTCGGGCTCAAAATTTTCGAGGATATCGAGAAGCGCTGGGACAAACCGAAAGACGAAGAACGGGAAAAGTACGGACGGCGGGGCGGCGAAGGCCGCAGTAAAATTTTCGAGGTCCGCGAATTCGATTCGGACACGTCTTTTATCCGCAATTACATGACCAAGGAGCTGGTCGAAGACCTGGATCTGTACGTGTTTGAGAAAAAGGGGCCGGAATGGAAGATCACCGACAAGACCTGGAAAAATATCCGGGACCAGCTCGTCTATTCCCGCGTGAACGGCGGCTTTCCTTATCTGGAAGTCTACGACGGAGATTATCAGCGCAACGGCGAGCTGTACTTGCGGCACTCGTACGAAGGCGTCGAGCTTGACTTGAAATACGTGGAAAAAACGCTGCCCTACCTGTACCGGCTGTGGGGCAAACCCGTCTACCTGCAAAGCGTGGTGGAAGACAAAGCGGTGTTGTTTTCGTACGACGGGAAGAAGAGCCACCGGAAGTTTATGTAGAAGAGATTGGACGGCGAGGAAACAGTCATTGTCCAGTCAACAAAATCCTGTCTGACCAACGGCATAGAGGCCTCGGTCAGGCAGTTTTTTTACTGCGGTTCTCATCCGAACAATTAAGACCCATTAAAAATAGAACTACTATCCTCCAAATACATAGGTTACGATGAAATGACTAACATTCCTACGATAGTTAATAGAGGCGGCTGTACTTATGAAGAAATTCACTTCCGTTTTTTTAATTGTACTGGGTATAATGATAATTTTGGCTGCAAGCAAACCTTTATATTTCATGTACAAAGAGAAAGAAATTCAACACTTGTTAAACGAGACTTTTACAATCACTCAACAAGATGTTACTAAAAATGCTTTGGAAATAAACAACAATACTGTAGAGGTTATTGATACACCCAAGGGCGATCTTATACGGCTGGAGATACTGTTAAACGGGGAAAAACTCTCGGGCTCGGCAGATGTTGCACCTGCAAAAGACGGGAATTATACTCGCGGTGTTTGGGTAAACGTCTTCAATATCCATAAAAATCATATAAATGATCGGGCGGCAATTGTGCAAACCATAGAGGAACAAGCCAGTTGGAATATATATTATATCGATAATCAACAAAAAATGACCGTCAAACATGTGACTGACGAGAACCGTTCGGCCGATCCTTTAGATACTTATTTGATTAAAAATAGCGGTACCCCCATGATAGGGTATTACTCGGATATCAATTATGCTTCCGGCAACCCTTTTGCGACAATGATTCCAATAGCGATCGCGATTTTCGGAGGCATTTTATTATTAATTGGATGGCTCATTTTCCCACGCACAAAAAAATAAATGATAGTAAACCAGCAGAATACGGCATATGAGCCGAGTTTAGCATTCGTGGTGGAGCTTACATCTACAGGTTTCGAGCCTGTAAATCGCGTCTGATTCTGGACCAACCATAAACAAAAACCCTGCCCGTTCCGGTTATGAGCCGGACAGGCAGGGTTTTGTTTGCGGCGCCGATGTGCGGAAAAATCCCTTCCCGCTACTTGCGGAAGCCCTTCACCGGTATGTCCGACATATGGGCGGACACCGGAATATCGAGCAGAGAGCAGATCAAAGGAGCGACCGCCAGCTGCGGCAGGTAACTGTCCGTGTACACGCCGGGTGTGAAACGGTCTCCGATGGCGATGAGACCTACATCCCGCTCCGCCTCTCCCGTTCCCCCGTGATGCCCGTCTTCGTTCATGCCGTGGTCAGATGTGATAAGAATCTGATAGCCCCGTTCCATCCACACGGGCAGGAGAACGGCGAGCAGTCCGTCCATATGCAGAGCCTGGCCCCGGTAGCGGGCGGAATCGGACGTGAACTTGTGGCCCGCATCGTCTATATTCATCGGATGAATATAGAGGAAGTCCGGGTCATGCGTCCGGCGCAAATACTCGGCATCCCCGATCAGATGGGAGTCCGGATAACTATCCTCATAGTAGAACATGCCGTGCTGAATCGGCTTGCTCTCGTCGTGTTGGATACGGTCGGATACATAATCGAACGGCGCCGAATTGTACAGCTCGCTCACCCAGTGATACGCCGCCGCGGCTGTCGTCAAGCCCTGCTGTCTGGCCAGATGAAACACGCTCGGAAAACGGGACAGCCTGACGACATGGTTGGCCGTAATCCCGTTTATGTAGCTGGGCGTCCCTGTCAGAAGCACCTCGTAAAGCGGCCTGGAGAGGCTCGGAAGCTCCGATTTCACCTTGTACAGAGCGGCCTGCGATTTTTCCACCAGATGATTCAAATAGCCCATGGATGAGAGCATGACGTCGTAACGCAGTCCGTCCAATACGAGGACAATCGTTTTTGCCATACGTGCGCCACCTGCTTTTGTGTGGTTTTATGTGAATTTACGTTGTTTGTTATTGATTTTAAAAGGAGTTTGAAGCGCTGTCAACCGTTTTATGCAAGCCTTGATGCAGGCTGTCCAGCAGACGGCGGGTTTTATCGCATCCGTACTCCCAGAACATGATGCCGGCCAGGCTTTGTTCCTCGACATACCGGCACTTATGACGCAGCGATTCCTCGTCGTCGTAGGTGATAAACGTGCTGCTGTTAAAGAGGTAAGGCGCTTTCGCTTCCTCGTCCCAATGGCGGACATAGCCGTTTTTGTCAATATAATCGTTTGCAAGCGTCGTAAAATCCGGCCCGTAGCCGCCCGAGCCTCCGGCGATCTGGTGAAGCCCGTTTGCCGCATCCGGCACCTTCTCCCACTGGCGGGAATAAAAAGCGGCGCCGACCACGATTTTATCGCGCGGCACGCCTGCGCCGAGGTACAGGTTAATCGACGTCTCCGTGCTGATTCGGAACAAGTCTCCCGTCGAATTGTAAAGATTCGTATGATGTCCCGTGAGAACCTGGAAGCCGCCCCGCATGTCGTATGTCATCACCTGAAGAAAATCGAGATAACGGTGCACCTGATCCATCTCCGTACCGTCCAGATAATACTGGTCGGCCCCCACTGCGATCGTAAGCAGGTAACGGCGTCCGTCCTTGCGTCCCTGTTCGTCTAACGCTTCACGGATCGTCTGCAGAAGCAGCGTGAAATTCCTTTTGTCGTCAGGGCTTGACTGGATGCCTGCGGCGGAATAACAGGGATATTCCCAGTCCAGGTCAACTCCGTCGAACGGGTGCGCCTGCAGGATATCCACGGCGGATTGCGCCATCCGTCTCCGCCCTTCTTCGGTTGAGGCGGCTTCGGAAAATCCGCCGGCCCCCCATCCGCCGACCGACAGGAGCAGAACGAGCTCCGGATTGACGGTTTTAAAACGCGTCAGCTGGTCGAGATGCGCAAGATGGCCGATGCTGATCGCATCCTCCCGGACGTGGCCGAAAGCCACATTCAAATGGGTAAGTTTGCGGAGATCTTCCCCGGTTACGTCCGGGAGTCCGGCATCGACGACATAGCCTGCTACTACATAAGGTTTGCTCATTGCGGCGTTTTCCTCCTAATCGTTCTCACACAAATTTCCGAAAATTTTCAAAGCTTCCCTGGCGGACCCCACTTTGTACCCGGACTGGGTGTAGCGGATCTGTCCCTTCCGGTCTACAACGAAAACGTGCGGGAAACCCGCGTCAGGCAGCGGACGTCTCGCGGCAAACTCATCCAGGGAGGCATAACCGTCGTCCCGGACAAAACGAGTTCCCGCAGGCAGACCGCCGTAACGTGCGGGATCGAATGAAACCGCTCTCTCGCCGCCTACCACCATTATAACGGCTGCATCCGCTTTCGCAAACGAATCCGAAAGCTCTGTAAGCTCACGGATCAGGTGCTTGGAAGGCTCCCTTTCCGGTTCGATCCAAGCCGCCAGAACGGCGCGTCCGTCCGCAAGCTCTTCAAGCGTACGGGCTCTTCCTTCCGCCTCCAGGCTGGCGAAAAGGGTACGACCGTCCACGGATCCCAATACGGGAACAGCCGACGGAGCCGTGCGGAAATCCGGCGCAAGCTCCGTCTGCCGGCCGGGGTTCACGGCGAAATAGCGGAAGCGGACCCATGCCGTCCCGTCCTTGAGCCGCGTACCCGTCGTCATCCGGTAGCTTCCGGCCTCCAGTTCAAGAGGCTCCCCGTATAGATCGTTCTTGCCGTAGGGGAAGACGATTGTCCGGTAAAGACCGTCCTCCAGCCGGGCCAGGGTCAGATTCTGGAAGTAGGCAGCCTCCGGAGCGGGTGCTGCGGAAGAATCTCCAGTCGTCCCCGGGACTGAATGCGCACCAGGCTCTTCCGGCACAGCTGTATCCGGCTGAACGTCAGCCCCGCCGTGCACGGTTTCGTTCGGCCGCCCGGCTGTCTCACCCGCTGCGCCGAGTTCACCGGCAGGCTGATCCGCTTCGCCTGACCGCCCGTCAGGCCGGTTCGCAAGCCGCACGGCTTGGCCTTCCGGCCCTTCCGGCTCTGCTGTCCCTTCGGCTGTCTCTCCAGGTCCGAGCGGCCGGGAAAGCAGCAGGAGCGTCCCTTTCTGCGCAGCGTTCTCTTCACGCCGGCCGGCGTTGATCCATTCGCCGCTGCGCATATACTCCGGCTTCTGATTATTCGGATGAAGCCGGGCCGGTATGCCGAGGCTGCGGCAAACGGCGACCAGCAGAATATCGAGGGATAGGCGGTCGCCTTTCTTCAGCTTGAAACTGCCTGCGGCGGAAGCCCTGCCCGGAAGATTCGTCAAGTCATCCCGCACCTCGAATTCGGCGTCGAAACGGCGAACAAGTTCCGCGGGGTCCTCCCGGTATGCGGCAGCCTCCTCTTCCGTGAAGGCTTCTTCGAAGAGACGCCGGTACGGTCCAATCATTTCGAAGTGCACCCGCGGGCATAAAATGTACGGGACGAACACGTCCTCCTCGCAGGAATCCGCCCATTTCAAGGCATGCAGAAGATGATCGTCCAAAGTCGGCCGGAACGTGTCCAGCATGTCTTTGTCCCTCATGCTTTCCAACAGCCGGAGAGGCCACAATCCGTAGGCGGCTGTCCGCTCCCGGAGAAAATCGCGGATTTCCCGGCTGTTTCCCCGGGCCTTGCGCAGCACGCTCCACACCCGCTCGGAGGGAAGTCCGAGCTCCCCGGCCAGCTTCGCGGCGTCCTCTTCCCCGAGGAACGTGTCCTCGAAGCTTTTGCGGGCCGCGGTTCCCTCCTGCTCCCTTTCCCGGTGCAGCTTCAGCATCTCCCCGGAAACATCGGTCCGGGCTTCTCCTTCCCGCTCGGGAGGCGGCACCATGTCTACATCCTGTGTCCCTTCCGGCACCGGAGCGTTCCGGATAGTCAGCACATGATTGGAACTGCCCGCCGCGGAGAGCTTTTCTTCTCCCCACAGGCCGTCTTTGACGGCACGGACAAGCAGGTCACCCCAACCCGTTCTGAACGCGGCAAGCCCTTCGGAATCGGTCTCAAGAATGGCGATCGGGTACATTTCCGCCATGTTATAAACCTGGAAAAGAACACGTGCGCCCTCAACCGGCCGGTCTTCCTCATCCTTCACGGCAACGGTTACCGTCCGCACGGGCGCATACGTTTCCAGCAGGTTTATTTCCGTCAGCCACTCCTCGGCCAGCGTAACCGGTTCCGGTCCCGGATAGTTGGCGTGCACCCGGGTGTTGACCAGCATGGCGCGCCGTGCTGGAGCGTCGAACCAGCCCCGGTCAAGTACAGGCTCCGGCTCGCAGGCGCCGATAAAATGCCACTGCCCGTCGGCCCATGCCTCCACCCAGGCATGATTGTCGTCGCAGTGGGCCCAGCGGGGCGTGTAGCACTGCCGGGCGGGAATACCGATGCTCCGCAGCGCCGACACCGCCAGCGTCGACTCTTCCCCGCAGCGTCCCTGCGCGCTTCTCAGCATCGTCAGCGGCGAGATCGTCCGCAGATCGCTTCCGACGTAAGTGGCCTTCTCGTGGCACCAGTAGTTGGTTTCCAGGATCGCCTTTTCCATCGTTAAATGCCTCGTCCGCTCCGCCAGCTCCCCCGTAAAGAACGCCCCGGCAGTCTTCCAGATTCTCGCTGTTCACCCGGAGAGGCAGCACGAAATGAAGAAACAGATGATCCGGCACCCGCCTGCCCCAAGGTATTTTGGCGCGGATGTCGAGCGTCGTGCGGACATGGCTGAGGAACAAAGCGCCGTCATAATCCGCCAAATCGTTAAGAGGCATATACGCGATAAGAAATTTGAGCGCCCACGCCTCTTCTTCGTTCAGCTCCTGCCGGAATACGCCGAAAAGCTCCTCTTCCTTAGCCCCGGCAAGCTCCCGTTTGATGTTAAATTTTCTCTGTACTTCCGCCAGCGTTTCGGCATCCAGAGAAAAAACCGCTTTATGAGAGACGGGGGCCGTCTGCTCCCTTCCTTCCCTATTCAGCCTGACATCCGGACGGTCAGCCCCGCCCTCATTCCGGTTCTCATCCTCATCCCGGCGCTCTTCCATATTCCGCTTCTCCAACGGCTTTATGTTCCGATTCGTATTCGCGTTCATCTGCTCTTCACTCCTTCCACAGTTTCCCGTCCTCGCGGATCACATAGACAGCTTTGCCGTCGGCGGAGGCGGCGCAAATCTGAAAGCTTCTGGCCGTCGTCTCCACCTGCGGAATAAGGCTCCAAGGCTCAGATCCTAGAAGTTCCTTCACATCGCTTATAAAAACACCCGATTGTTCGAAATGATTCCGCTGCCGGTAATACAGCTTCCGCAGCTCCCACTTTACGCGTTCATCGTCCGGCAGCGTAAAGCTTTCCGGACCCTCCCCGTCCGCAAAGACGACATAGCCCCAAAGCTCGGGATAATGCATGTTGACGATGCCCATCGGAGACCAGACCCAGTTGTCTTCGGGATAAGGCTTGCCGCTTGTGGGATCGAGCATTTTCCGGTAAGAGCCGTCTGCAATCTCCGTCCGCCACTGCACCCGCGAGAAATTCACGCGCCAGAATTCTCCCCGGACCGGCGGGCGGTTTTCCGGAGCGCACTCCCGCAAAGCGGACCAGGGCATCGCCACCTCCAGCGTCCATTTCCGGTTGTCCGCGCCCGGGTTGTTCAGCTCCCCGTCTATATGGACGGCCGTTTTCAGCCCGCGAATATCCCAGCCGTTTACGGGCGGCCCGCCGTCCCGGTAAGGTTTGACGAGCAGCAAATCCCAAACCGTATTGAGCGCATTCATTTCGAATTCATAATACTGGTGGGTATCCCCGTCGGGGTCGATAAAAATCTCAAAATCATTGTCGTGAAAAATGACGGAATCCCGCTCCGTAAGCGTCGCCCAAATCTGGTCCTCCATCAGCTCCGCCGCAAAATAGAAATACCGGTCGTCCCAGAGCATCTTGACCCGGGTCCGTTTGGACGGCTGCGGCTTGGCGTCTCCTTCGATATCCGTAAAATCTTCCGTCCATTCGGCCGCTTCCCAGAACGGTTTGTCGACCCGCCCGTCCAGCTCCAGCGGACCGGAGGCTCGCCTGCACAAGTAATGCTTGGGCGCAAAAGCGATGCGCGGTTCCGGCACTCCGCTTAATGTCATATGATCTGCCCCTTTCTTACAGCGGATAAGTTTTTTCTCAAGCAGGACCGCCCTGCTTCCCGGACAGCCGGAACACGATGGCCTCGGGTGCTTCCTTCACCAGGACAGACTCCGGGAGACGAAGCGCAAGGCCTCCTTCGGTCAGCCGGCAATCGAGCGGAACGTCCCCGTCCAGCAGCTCCACCCGGGCAAAAGAGTCGCGGAGAGGAATATACATTTCAGCTTCCACCGGCTCCCCCTCCCGTTCGACCAGACAAATGGCGTAGACGGTCTCGCCCTTCCGCGTGAACCGCCAGCTGCCTTCGGAATGAGGCTCGCAGATGCGTGTTCCGTAAATGGCTTCGCCGTTTACTTTCAGCCACGCCCCGAGTCCTTTCATCCGGGCCACGGCCGTCTCCGGAAGCCTTCCGTCCGGCTGCGGCCCGACGTTGAGGGCGAGGTTGCCGCCCTTCGCCACGATCTCGACGAGCAGATGGACGAGCTTGGCGGACCGTTTTATACGTGTCCTCATAACGGAACGAGAACGACGTCCCCATCGTGATGCAGCTCTCCCACGGAACGAGCAGGGGGCGCTCCGGCAGCGTTTGCTCGGGAGTGATCAAGTTCTCGTACGGCCCCCCCACGGTCCGGTCCGCGCAAAGCAGCCAAGGCTGGAGTTCGCGGGCCTTCTCCACGGCTTCGCTGAGACGAATGTCCTGTTTGTTGGCCGCGTTCACCCAGCCGGCATCCAGCCAGAGCATGTCGATGCGCCCGTAGCGGGTCATGAGCTCCGCGATCTGTTCGTGCGTGAACTTCACGAACTGTTCCCAAAGCCAGGGATATTCCTTCGTGTCGTAGGAAGTCCCCCGCGACGTGCGGCCGCCCCGCTCCATTCCCGGAGCCCAGTAATAGGGCGAGCTCCAGTCCGCTTTGGAGAAGTACGCGGATATCGCCAGCCCCTCCGCCCGGAAAGCGTCGAACAGCCTGCCGCAAATATCCGCATGCCGGTGGGCATGGAACGGGCAGTCGGGGTGCGTCACACGGTAATCCGTCGTGCGGGTATCCCACATACAGAAGCCGTCATGATGCTTCGTCGTAAAGTTCAGGTACTTGAAGCCGCTGTCAGCGGCAAGTCCGGCCCAAAGCTCGGGTTGAAAGCGAAGAGGGTTAAACGTGCGGTTCAGCCCGAAATATTCGCGTTTAAGCTCTTCCGCGCTCACGTCCCAGTCGATCCCGTCCCGGGACCAGTCCGCATCCGTGTCGCTCAGCGCCCATGATTCCACGACACCGAGCTGGGAATACGGCCCCCAGTGCATCATGAGCCCAAGCTTCTGGTCTTGGAACCATTCCAGCCGCTCCAGCAGCACGGGGTCTTCCGGTTTAACCCAATCTTCCTCCCGGCTGTAATTGTGCACGCCTTCCACGACGGCCGGCGCAGCCCCTTCTTGTGTTTCCACTTTTATCTCACTCATCACATGACCTCCAGGCAGGCGATTCTTTTTTTGTAATCCCTTTCAAAAATGCTACGAACTGCCCTATGAATCTCCTGTTTTTTTGGTATGATTATGGATATTCCTTTCAAAACACCGATTAGAAGCTGAATCATTCCGAAACGGGAGGGAACTGCAAATGAAATCCGATTACTTTAAATCGAAACTTTTTATGCGATATATTTGGTCGTATTTGTTCATCCTGCTAATTCCGCTGGCGTTCGCGACTATTTTCATTTACCGCAGCGCCGTAAGCAATCTTCAGTCCGAAATCGAGCAGTCCCACCTTAACCAGCTCAACCAGACGAAAACCATTATCGACGGCCGGGTCAAAGAATTGACCGAAGTCGCGTCCCGGATTTCTTACGATGAACGGCTGACGCTGTACAAGGTTCATGATCCCTATTACAGCCGGGAAGCGATCAGCGCATTGAACAACTACAAAGCGACCAGCTCCATAATCGGGGATTTGTTCCTGTACTATCACGACGACGATAAAATTTACTCGTCCTTCGGCATGTCCGGGCTGGACGTGTTTTCGGACAAATACAGCTTTCACAACTGGACCGAGGAAGAGCTGCGGCAGGATTTGAATACGCTTAAATTTGCGAAAATGCGGCCGGCGGACCTCGTCAGCCAGCCGACATCGCTGCAGCAGTCGATTCTCGCTTACCTCGTGCCGATTACGCCCAACAGTCCGGCCCCTCACGGGACCGTCATGTATTTTATCCCGGAGTCGGAACTCACCGGTCTGATCGATTCCATTCTCGGCAGTTACCGCGGTCTGACGTACATTTTCGACAACAACGGGCAGGTCCTGACGAACAACGGAAACGAAGAGTCCCTGACGGCAGGAGACCTCGGAGCCTTGTTCAACCTCCCTCCGGGCATCCACAATCAGACGCTAAACGGGCAGTCCCACTCGGTCGTATCCGTGAAATCCGATAAAAACGGCTGGACTTACGTGACGCTGATGCCGAGCGCCCAGTTTTTCAGCAGTGTTCTGCATGTGCGCAGCTTCATTATTCTGCTGGTCTCCATCGTCGTGATCGTCGGTGTCGCCCTGGCGCTGCTGCTGGCCCGGATGCAGTATCTGCCTATTTCGAACCTGGTCAATTTCGCCAGCTCCAAATCGAGAAGCGGCCGGACTGGGGGCAACGAACTCGAACGGATCCGGATCTCCCTGCAGGAACACAGCGCCCGCGCGGATCTTCAGGAGCCCTACGCCCGCAATCACGCCCTGCTCATGCTGCTTAAATACGGTCAGACCAAAAGCCTGTCGGCCGATCTTCTCGAAGCATTCGATCTGAAATTCGATCATGACCGTCACTTTGCGATGGTCATCGGTTTTGACAAGCGCTCCCGTCTGCACGACAGCAAGGATGACTGGCAGACGATGATTCAGCTTTTCGCCGAAGTCGATTTTCCCGGGCTTGCCGCCAGAGCTTACAGCGTGGAGCTTCCCCAGCCGAATCAGCTTGCCCTGGTCGTCGGATTCGATCCGGCCGGTCAGGCGGCGGCATTCGGTCAGATGCAGCAGATCGTCGAAGGCATCCGGACCCATTTGCTGGAGCTGTTCGATGCCGCGCCGGTGATCGGAGTCGGAACGGCTTATACGAGCCACGAGCACTTGAACCAGTCGTACATCGAAGCGTGTTCCGCGTTTGAATCGAACATTTTGACCGTTCATGGAAGCGTTACCTTTTTTGAAAAGCTGTCCAGTACGCCGGAGCGCAGCACCTTCTGGATTCCGGGCAACGTGCTTTTGAAGCTGTCCCAGAGTCTCAAACAGGGCAGCTATGACGTATCGGAGCAGACCCTCCGGGAAGCGCTGAAAGATTTGCCGGCGGCCGGGCTGAGCGCCCCGCATCTGCGGCTGATCCATTACGACATTCTGACGACCCTGCTGAAAACCGCGTCCGAGCTCGGTATTCACGGCTTGACGCAGGATGTGCTGTCCAAGCTTAACTTCAATTCGTCCGGCGAGTTCGAAGCCATCTGCCTGGACCTCGCCGGGCGGATCTGCTCGCAGGTCGAACGGGACCGGACGAAGGAAGAGCACTCCCTCATGGACCGGATCGTCGGGTATATCGACAAGCATTTCATGGAGCACACGCTCAGTCTGGAAGTCGTATCCGCCGAATACGGCATCTCGCCTTCTTATCTCAGCCGGACGTTCAAGGAGAAAACCGGCATCAATTTCATCCAATATATCTGGCAAAAAAGGATGAACGAAGTTATGCATCAGCTGAAAACGACGAACGATCCGCTCAAAGAGATCATCGTCCGCGTCGGCTATCTGGATACCCCCAATTTCATCCGCAAGTTCAAAAAGGAAACCGGCTATACGCCGGGCCAGTACCGGACGCTGAACACGTCAGGCGAGCACGCTTAACCCGAAGAGATTCAGCGGTTCGGCCGCGCGGTGATTGGCACACATGACGGGTCAACCGCATGGCACGTCCGCTTCGGCCAACCGCTGTACATGGCCCGGAGCACAAGGCGGCAGATTCCCGAAAGTGGTTCCGTAGTGCTGCAAGAGTTCAAGCATGCGTAACTGCGTTTAGCCGAAATGGGATGGAACGATCATGACCCGACAAATTGAATGTGCGGCAGGATGATAGGTTCACAGTCAGACGGCCGATGTGTCCGCAGTCAAACAGTCCGATATATTCGCGAGCAGGTGGACCCATGTATTCGCAGTCAGGCAGGCCATGTGTTCGCGCTAGGCGGACCGATGTGTCAGCAGTCAGGCAGGCGGTCTAGCCGCACCCCTCAGCAGGTGGCAGCCTGATCCCGATGCCATCCTCCCCTATGGGTGACTCCGGCCGCTCCTGCCGCCTTGCCCGCAGGCCCGCTCCCGCTTAGACGGGGGCGGGCCTGTTTTTTTACAGCGCATGGACGGCGGACGAAAGGGCGGCTGTCCTTCCGGCGAAGAAAGCGCTCGGGAACGGCTGCCCGCCCGGCAGGAAGCAGCTTCCGTCCGGACGACAGGCAGGCTCTACTTCTTCTCGCTGCCCTGATTCCAGCGGTCGTACGCCGCCTGATAGATGCTTACGATCTTGTCGCTGCCCATTTTCTTGAGCTGGCCCGCATAAGCGTCCCAGTTCGCCAGCGGTTCCTGACCGGTTACGAACTTCGCTTCCATCTGCTTGACGTACGTATCCAGATCGGACTTAAGCCGGGTCACTTCGGCCTGTTCTTCTTCCGTCAGGAAGACGCTCGGGAACGGGATTTTGGCAATCGGCGTCAGCTTCTCTTCGTTTTCTTTGTCGATCCATTTATCGAAATCGGTCTTCAGTCCTTTGGACAACTCGCTGCTGGCGGCACCCGGCACAAGAATGCCGTAGTTCGGAGTCAGCGTGCCTCTGTATTCTTCGCGGTCGCCGCCGCCCGGAACGGGCTTCCATTCTTTGACGTGCTTTTCTTTGTCCGTGTACTTCCAGAGCACATCCTCAGGACCCTGTGCGAACAGCGTGCCGCCTTCATACCCGTACATATAATCGACCCAGCGCATGGCCGCTTCCGGACTCGGGTTGCTCTTCGTGATCGCGAACGTTCCGTTGGAGGAAATACCCGGATGTTTGCCGTAGACGGGCGAATCCGGCACTTCGCTTTTGACCGGCTTCATCATCGGGTTGCTGTCGTCCGGCTCCGTGCCCAGCGTGAAGTAAGGGTAGTAATCGCTGAACAGCGCGACACGGTTGTTTTTCCCTTTCGCCTTCTTCTGTTCGTCGGTTTGGGAGAAGGTCTCATGATCGAGCAGATTGTCTTTCCACAAACGGTTCAGGAACGTCAAGTATCCTTTGTAGCCTTCCTCCTGAGGGGTGTAGTGGACTTTGCCCGCTTTGTCGGCGTAAATAACTTCATCGTAGATGCCCCAGAAGCCGAGGAAAAACATCCGCAGATCGTCGAGTTTGACGGAGGTCAGCGGCACCTCGTCCTTCTTGCCGTTGCCGTTCGCATCTTCGTCCTGCACGCGTTTAAGATACGTGTAAAGCTCCTCCGTCGTCTCCGGCAGCTTCGTCATGCCCAGCGCCTTCAGGAATTTGCCGTTGTACCACATCGGACCGCGGTACCAGACCGCCGACAGGTCGATCGTGCGAAGCGCGTAAATATGCCCCGACGGAGTCGTCATGTTTTTGCGGATTTCCGGATGCTCGTCAAGAATTTTCTTCAAGTTCGGCGCGTAGTTATCGATCAGATTTTCAAGGGGAAGAAGCACGCCCTGGCTGCCGTACGTCACCTGCTCCGCCGGTTTGATGTCCGCCCCGAAAAACACGTCCGGCAGGCTGTCGCTGGCGAACACGAGGTTTTTCTTCGAATCGAAACTGTCGATCGGCGCGTTCTGGTACTGCATCTTGATGCCCGTCAGTTTCTCCATTTCCTGCATCACCTGCATTTTGTTCCAGTCCTGCACGCCTACATCGGGCGCCATCAGAGTCATCGTCATCGGTTTATCGACGATCGGGAACCCGTCTTTTTTCACTTCGGAGGCGTTTTTACCGGTTCCCGTGTCCCCGGCTTTATCGGCGGATCCGCAGGCGGACAGACCCGCAACCACAAGCGTAAGTCCGAGCATGAGCGAGCTTGTTTTCAGAACCTTTTTCATAAATAAAATCCTCCCCTTGTACTTGTATGGTGTATGGCAAGATCAGCCCTTGACGGAACCGATCATGACGCCTTGCACAAAATAGCGCTGCAGAAACGGATAGATCGCAATAATCGGCAGCGTGGACACGATAATGACGGCATATTTGACGAGTGCCGCAATCTCGGCTTTGTTGTTGAGCGCGGAAGCCGTGGAAGCGTCCAGCGAGCCGCCGGCCTGGGCCGACATCTCCTGAAGCACGAGAATCTGGCGCAAAATCAGTCTGAAGCGGATACTTGGATTCCTCATGCAGATAAATCAGAGCCGAGAAGTAGCTGTTCCAGTTGCCGACACCGTAGAAAAGCGCCATGACGGCCACGATGGGCATCGAGAGCGGAAGGATGATTTTCAGAAACAACCGCATATTCGTGCAGCCGTCGATCTGGGCCGCTTCCTGCAGCTCCTTCGGTATGGACGTCTGAAAAAACGTCCGCGATACGATGATGTTCCAGATGGACGCCGCTGAAGGCAAAATGATCGCCCACATGCTGTTCATGAGCCCGAGCCCCTTGACGAGCAGGTACGTGGGTACAAGCCCGCCTCCGAAAAACATCGTCACCATAAACATGCCCATAAAAAAGTTGCGGCCTACAAAATCTTTGCGGCTGAGCGCATACGCCGCCGGAATCGTCACAAGCAGGTTAACGGCCGTCCCGGCTATCGTATACAAAATCGTATTGGCATACCCCATCCAGATTTTCATGTTGGCAAAAACGATCTGGTATCCTTCGAACGTAATCCCTTTCGGAAACAGCCACATCTCCCCCGAACCGACATACTTCGGATTGCTGATCGAAGCGCTCAAAATATAAATCAGGGGATAAGCCACAAGTATGAGGGCAATCGTCACATAGACGTACGTGCTGATCAGGAACAGTTTATCCTGCGCCGTATCTTTAACGGTCGAGCTCATCCGGTTCCCTCCTTCCTGTTTACCATAAGCTGTTCTCGCTGGTACGGCGGACAATCTGGTTTACGGTCACCAGCAGTATAGCGCTTACAACGGAGTTGAACAAACCGACCGCCGCCGAGAAGCTGTACTGGGCGTTAACCAGACCCGAACGGTAGACGAAGGTGGAAATGACATCCGACGCCTCCATGTTAAGCGGATTTTGCAGCAGCAGGATTTTCTCGAACCCGACACCGAACAGACTGCCCATATTCAGAATGAGCAAAATGGTCATCGTCGGCACGATCGTCGGGATATTGATATGGCGGATACGCTGGAATCTCGAAGCGCCGTCGATAATGGCCGCCTCGTGCAGCTGCGGGTCTACGCCCGACAAAGCCGCCAGGTAAATAATCGTTCCCCAGCCGGCGCTCTGCCACACTCCCGAGAACACGTACATCGTTTTGAACCAGTTCGGGTCCGTCAAAACCTGCGGAGCCTCGAAGCCGAGCTTTTCGATCAGATGCACCAGAATTCCCGTGGACGGCGACAGGAACGTGATGATCATCCCGGCCATGACGACAACGGATATAAAATGAGGGGCATACGTCACGGTCTGCACCATCCGTTTGAAAAATCCGTCCCGCACTTCGTTGAATGCGAGAGCGAGAAGGATCGGAATCGGGAACCCGACGGCAAGATCGTACAAGCTGATGCTCAGCGTGTTCCAGAGCAGATCCCAGAAATAATACGATTCGAAGAAGTGGACGAAATGATCGAAACCGACCCAGGGACTCCCCCATATTCCTTTGGTAGGGATAAAATTTTTGAAGGCGATCAGGATGCCGTACATGGGACCGTAATGAAAAATAAGAAAGTAAAGAAACGCCGGGGCGATAAACACGTACAATTCCCAGTTTAAAACCATCCGTTTCCAGACCGGCTTCTTTTCACTGCCCGCTTCCGGGCGCCCGGCCGTGCCTGCCGTAGGGATGCTTGCTTTTGCCTGCATCGTATCACTCCTTTCCGTTTGGTTTTGATAGCGTTTTCAAAAGTGTATCCCCCGGAGCGGGAGTCCGTAAATATGTCATTTTCCATCCCTACATCATTCGTACCGTCCTGCTCCGTTAGGGAGTAAATCCGCATTTTCCGGCATTCCGATAACAAAAAAAACATATTCTTGGCGGGAATCATCCGCCTCGTTCTGCCCCGGCGCAAAGATAACCAATCCCCCGGAAAAGACCGGATGGTTATTCTTGTTCTCCGCAAACGGACGACAAAAACCACATCAATCCATCGCCAACGGATTGTGAGATACTGCTAATGAACCGTTACACGAAAAGGAGAGGATAACAGATGGTACAGCAGTGGTTTGAGGACGCGAAGCTGGGGATTTTCATTCATTACGGAATTTATGCGGTTAACGGAATCGCCGAGTCATGGTCTTTCTACAACGGGCGCATTTCGTACGAGGACTATATGAAGCAGCTCGGCGGCTTTACCGCCCGCAACTTTGATGCGGACAAATGGGCGGAGCTGATCGAGAAATCCGGCGCGAAGTATGCCGTGCTCACAACGAAGCATCACGACGGCGTCGCTTTGTGGGATACGCGGACCAGTGATCTCAATGTGGTCCAACAGACGCCGGCACGCAGGGACATCATCCGGGAGTATGCCGATGCGGTGACCCGCAGAGGAATCCGGTTGGGCCTCTACTTCTCCCTGATCGACTGGTCTCATCCCGACTACCCCAGCGTCTATGAAGGCGGCAAAGTTCCCGAAGACCCGGCCCAGGCCAACCCTTTCTCCAGTCCGGCGGACGGCATTCAAGACGAAGAGAAATGGCAGCGCTTTCTGAAGTTTAACGATGAACAATTGCGGGAGCTTCTGACGAATTACGGAAAAGTGGATCTGCTCTGGTTCGACGGAGACTGGGAGCGGAGCGCCGAGCAGTGGAACCTTCCCGCTTTTAAAAATTATCTGCACTCCTTCAATCCCGAGATCATGATCAATTCCCGTCTGCAGGGACACGGGGACTACAAAACCCCCGAACAGGGGCTGCCGATTACGAGACCCGAGGGCCCCTGGGAGTTTTGCACGACGATCAACGGCTCCTGGGGCTACGTTCCGGACGACAACCATTATAAATCTCTGCACCAGATCATCCGGATGTTCTGCGACTGCATCTCCATGGGCGGAAATATGCTGCTCGATATCGGGCCCAAGGAAGACGGTACCGTCGATCCCAGGCAGGAACAGATTTTGCTGGGACTCGGAAGCTGGATCCGCACTCATGAGGAAGCCGTTTACGGAACGCGGGAAGGCATTCTCACCCGCTATTATCTCGGAGGCAGCACGCTGTCTAAAGATAAAAAAACGCTGTATCTGTTCGTTTACGACGACCCGAAAGAATCGGTCTGTCTCAAGGGACTTTCCAGCAAAATCCGCACGATCACCGTTCTGCATTCGGGCAAAGAGCTCACGTACAACATCCATGGAGGCGTGCCTTGGTTCCAGATACCGGGAACCACCTGGATTCATCTGACGGCGGAAGATACCCACGACTATGTAACCGTGCTGAAAATCGAACTGGAGGACGAGCTGGACATGTACGGCGGTTCCGGAGCCGTGGTTACGCATAACTAGGCCGTGGCAGCGGGAACGGAAGCGGCACCTTCGATGGCGGCAGCACTCTTCGGCGGCGGCGGTGGTGGCGCCTCCTGGTGCGATAACCATCGGAAGTCATAGCCCGTTCGGCCGGGATTCGATAGCCCTTCGATAGCGGCAGCACCCGGCTGCGTAGCGGTGGACCCTTCGGCAGCGACCAACCCTCCGGTAGCGGCAGCCTCCCCGGCAACGGAGAGCATTCCGTCAGTTGGTGCCACCTCCGGCCGCGATAACCACCCGCGATAGCCACAGCCCACTCCGCCGGGATAATCCCATCGCAGGGCAAAATAAAAACGCCTGATCCGCCGATTCCGGCAGATCAGGCGTTTTGATTCGGTCGTGCGCATGGAGTCTCGCGTTAATCCCGGGCTCATCCGCTTCATGCGGGCTCTGGCTGCATTGCGCTCTCGCTGCGCGGCTCCCTGCACCCCCGTCCGCTGCCGCCTCAGTCCGCCGCTGCCACCGCTGATGCGGCGGAAGCACCCTCCCCTGCGTATATCGCCGCCCCGGTGCGGGACCGCGCCTTCGCAGGGCGTGGCTCTCCTTCTTCTCCGGTATGCTCCTGCCTTACCGCAATACCGCCGCCAACTGCTTCGCCGTACGGCACACAGAGTCGGGGCCCGCTCCGGCCAGCAGCTCTTCGGAATCGAAGCCCCAGGTGACGGCAGCCATTCCGATTCCCGCTCTCCGGCATGCCTCGACGTCCCTCAGCTCGTCCCCCACGTAGATGACTCCGTCTGCGGGAAGCGAATGAGCGCGGAGCAGGCCGCGGATCGCCTTGTCCTTGCCGAACAGATTCGTTGCCGAATGAACGAAATCGAACACATCCAGCCCGTGCAGATCAAGGAAATGCCGGATGTTGCCGGCCGTATTCGAAGACAGGATGCCCATCGTACGGCCCTCTTCCTTCAGCGCCAGAAGCAGTTCCTTCATGCCCTCTGCCGGCTCCAGGCTTACCGCCGCTTGTTTGTAGTTTCGTTTGGCTTCCAGCAGAAGAGCCGGAAGTTTAAAAAGCGGCACGTTCAGCGCCTTCAGACGGTCCGGTACGGACAAACCCGAAAGTCTGCCGATTTCGGCCTCTTCGATTCGCCTGCCCCCGAATTTGACCGCCATTTCATTAAAAAGCCGCACCGCCAGCTCTTTGGAGTCCGCAATCGTTCCGTCAAAATCAAAAATGAGAACCGGTTTCACGCCATGACACCCGCTTTCCGTTCCGGGAATTTTCTTGCTCGTACGGCAAAAAAGCGCCACAGCCGCCTGAGCAGTTGTGGCGCTTATGTTCTTTTACCAGCATACATGTCTTACATGCCCGAGCGCAATGCCGCCTGGCAGGAAAACATCGCGCCGGAACGCAAAGCCGAACGGCTCCAAAAGCAGCGGGCCGCGGCTTAACCGCTCAGCCCGCCCGCATTTTGCGCAAGCGCACGGGCGTATTCCGTCAATTCGATCGGCGCTCCGCCGTTCAGGCGGGACTCTTCGGCGGCGAAAGCCATGAGATGGCTCCGGACGGAAGCGGCCGCGGAGGTCAGGCTTTCCTGGCCGCTGTAGCCCCGCACTTCCTGGAGGAAGCTGCGGACGATGCCGCTGTCCCCGCCTCCGTGTCCGGCCGTCTGGACGGGAATCGTAATCTCCGTTTTCTGATGCGTCAGGAAATCGTAGACGATAATCGAATCGCCCTCCGCCCGCAGTTCTCCCCTCGTGCCCATGATCTGAATGCGCCGCTCCTGTTCGAACGTAAAGCCGCACATGCTGAACATGGCCGTGGCGCCTCCCTCGAACTCCATGTTCACCACCTGGTGATCGACGACGTTATTGTCGCTGCGGTACACGCAGCGTCCGTAATCCGTCTCCCGCAGCCCTTTTACGATGCTCTCCTTGGACAGGTCGCTCGTGAAGTGCCCGGCCCAGCCTCTGAATTCTGGGCTGAGATAGAACCGCGTGGCGGAGTACGGGCACGTCGGCTCCACCGCGCAGTCGAGGCAGCGGTCCGCGGAGCCTTCGGGCGCGTGCGCCCCGTTGAAGTGCATGAGCGAGCCGAACGAGCTTACCCGGCTGCACGGCTTATCCATCAGCCATGACAGGACGTCCATGTCGTGGCACGATTTGGCCAGGATCATCGGACTGGCCTTGTGCGAGTTGTTCCAGTTCCCCCTCACGAAGCTGTGGGCGATGTGCCAGTAGCCCACGTTCTCGTTGAGCTGGATGGACACCACCTCGCCGATTCTCCCCTCCGTGATGGCTGTCTTGACCGCCGTCCAGAACGGCGTGTAGCGCAGCACGTGGCAGATCGTGAGCAGCCGGTCGTTGTCCCGGGCGGCCTGCTCCATGTCGAGGCACTCGCGCGGGTCCGGGGACATCGGTTTTTCGAGCAGCACGTGGTACTTGGCGGCAAGCGCCCGCATCGTCGGCTCGTAGTGCATCCGGTCCTGGGTGCAGATGACGGCGATGTCCGCCATTTTGGGCAGATTCAGCAGTTCTTCCCACGTATCGTAGCGGCGCTCCGCCGGAATGCCGTGCTTCTCCGCCATTTTCTCCCTGCGTCCGGCATCGGTCTCCGCCACGGCCACAAACTGCAGCTCATGCGGATAATCCAGGGCATAAGGGGCGTAGCCGCCCGCTCCCCGGGCGCCCGCGCCGATTAATATTGCGGTCAATTCGCTCATTTCTCTCTCTCCCTTAACTGCTCTTGGAGTAGCGGTCCAGCGCAGCCTGATAAATTTGCTTGTAGCGGTCCAGTCCCATTTTGTTCAGGGTCGCCACATAGTCGTCCCACTGGGACATAGGCGCATCTCCGACGATAAACTTGTCTCTCATTTCCGTGACGTACGTTTCGATGTCGTTGGCCAGCGTGGTCAATTCCTGCTGCTCTTCCGTCGTGAAATTGAAGGCCGGCCAGATTTCCTCCGGCTTAAGCACGTACGGATCGGCTTTCTTCGAATTCTCTACGGAGGTAGGAAGCCCTTCGGCTCCTTTGAAATACGCCTGCTTGACGAAGCCCGGGTAATATCCGCCCGGCCAGATCAAGTATTGGCTGACCGCCTGGTCGAGACTGAGACCGTCCTTGTTGTTTTTGATGGCGTCCACATAATCGACCGTTCCGTCGCTCTCTTCCTTGTACGTGTCGTCTTTCCAGCCCATGAAGAACATCTTGATGCCTTCCTCGCCGTAAAAATAATCCATCCACCGGACCATAGCGGCCGGATTTTTCGCTTTATCGGTCAAAATAAACATCCCGATGTTGCCCAGCGGCGAGCCGATATACGTATAAAGCTGGTCGCCGTGCGGCCCTTTCAGTACCGGCAGGCCCGCGTATCCCTTCTGATTGTAGATCGCGGCAGGGTCGACGTTGTCCACGATGCCCAGCAGACCGGCGGTTCCCTTCGCGTCGACTTCCTCGCTTTTCACGGAGGCGATATCCTGCTCCAGCAGGCCGTCTTTATACAGCTTGTGGATGTATTCCAGCATTTCTTTGTAGCGCGGATCGGCGGGGACGAAGCGGATTTTGCCCGAACCCGGTTCCGTATCGACATACAGGTTGGCATTGCCGTGATTGCCGAGGCCGAAGGAACCTCTCAAATAACCGACAATTCCCGTCGTCCCGACCCCGCCCCACGCGATTTCGTCCGGTTTGCCGTTCCCGTTCGGATCTCCCTGCTTGAACGCCTTCAGCATCGCCGCGAATTCGTCGAGATTCGTCGGTTCCTTCAGCCCCAGTTTGGTCAGCCATTCCGTTTTGACCCAAGGAGTGTTGAAGAAAACGGAGCGGAATTCGGGGTCATACAAAGTCGGCAGGCTGTAAATTTTGCCGTCCGGCATAGTGATGCCTTTTTTAATGACCGGGTATTTTTCCATCAGAGCCTTGAGGTTCGGGGCATATTGCTCGATATAATCGTTCAGGGGCAGGAACACCCCCTGCTTGCCGTATTTAAACAAGTCGGATTTCGAGAAAGCGGACGCGTAAAACAGGTCGGGATAGCCGCTGCTCGCCATAAGCAGATTCCGTTTTTCTTTCAGGGCGTCCTTCTGAACGGTTTCCCAGTTGATGTGAATGTTAGTCTTCTTCTCGTATTCCTGCCACAGCTTCAATTTGTTCCAGTCGGCATTCGCGAAAAATTTGGCGGCAAAAGCGTTGACCGTAACCGGCTCCTGAACGATCGGAAATCCCGTCGCGTTTACGCCTTTCGCCTCCGCCGTTTCCCCAGCGCCTTTCTCACCGCTGCTGCAGCCGGACAGCACCGCCGTCGTCAGCGCGCAAGCCAATACGAGTTTCATCGCTCTCTTTCTCTTCATCTCGTTAACCTCCCTTGTTTAATCGTTCGATCCTGAATCGCGTAATCGTGTGAACTGCGTGAATCGTGTATAGGATGAACGATCAGCCCTTGATGGCGCCGATCATGATTCCTTTGACGAAGTACCGCTGAAGGAACGGATAGAGCAGAAACATCGGGAGATTGGCCAGGACGAGAACGGCATATTTGATGCCTTCCACCGCCCGCTGCTGCTTGATCGCCGATTCCGTCGACATTTTGACCATGCTGTCCGTCTGCCCTTGAATGAGTATTTCGCGCAGGACGAGCTGAAGCGGGAACTTGTTCTTGTCGGACAGGTAGAGCAGGGCGTTGAAGAACGAATTCCAGTGCCCGACCGCGTAGAACAGGATGGTGACGGCGATGATCGGCATGGACAGCGGCAGGATAACCCTCGTCAGAATCTGCATATTGGAGCAGCCGTCGATTGTCGCCGCCTCTTCAAGCTCCCCGGGAATCGTCTGCTGGAAAAAGGTCCGCATGATGATGATGTTCCAGATGGACACGGCACCGGGCAGGATCATGACCCAGAAGGAGTTCAGCAGGCCGAGATTTTTGATCAGAATGTAGGTCGGAATGAGCCCGCCGCTGAAAAACATCGTGAACACGAACAGGCCCATGAACAGGTTGCGGCCCACGAAATCTTTGCGGGAAAGGGGATAAGCCGCGAGAATCGTCATGATCACGTTCAGGCACGTCCCCGTTGTCGTGTACAGAAGCGTGTTGCCGAAGCCCCGCAGAATTTGGTTGTCCTCAAAAATTTTGGCGTATGAATCAAGCGTCAGCCCCTTGGGCCAGAGCAGCACCTCTCCGTTCATGATGTACTGGGGTTCGCTGAACGAAGCGCTGAGCACAAATACCAGCGGGTACAGGACGATCAGCAGCACCAGCCCGAGAACCAGGTAAATGACGGTGTTGAACAAACGGTCTTCACGGGTATTTTCCATCTCTTCTCCCTCTCCCTACCATAGGCTCGATTCGCTGAAGCGTTTGGAGATCCAGTTCACGCTGATCAGCAGAACAAAGTTGATTACCGTACTGAACAGGCCGACGGCGGCGGAAAAACTGTAATCCGCGTCGAGAATCCCGCTGCGGTATACGTAGGTATCGATAATGTCGGAACTTTGCATGTTGAGGGTATTCTGCATCAGGAGCACTTTTTCGAAGCCGATAGACATGACGCTCCCCAGATTCAGAATAAGCAGGATGACAATCGTCGGGCGGATGCCGGGAAGGTTAATGTGCCAGATGCGCTGGAGCCGGGTCGCCCCGTCCACGCGCGCCGCCTCGTGAAGCTGATTGTCTACGCCGGCGAGAGCCGCCAAATAAATAATGGAGCTCCACCCCATCGTCTGCCACACATCGGAAAGCACATAGAGCGTTTTGAACCAGGAAGGATCGGCCAGAAAATTGACCGGTTTGACGCCGAACATCCCCAGAAAAGTGTTGACGAGGCCGTATCTGGGATTCAGGAACATCATCATCATGCCTACAACGACGACCGTAGAAAGAAAATGGGGCGCGTAGGTGACGGTTTGAACGAACTTCTTAAACTTCTGGGACTGGACTTCGTTCATGAGGAGGGCGAGAATAATCGGGATCGGGAATCCGAGCGCCAAGGTGTAAAGACCGAGACCGATCGTATTCGTAATGAGCCGCTGAAAAAAGTAACTGTTGAAAAACCGCTGGAAATGGTCGAATCCGACCCAGGCGCTTCCCCAGATCCCTTTGTTCGCCACAAAATCCTTGAAAGCGATCTGCAGACCGTACATCGGCACATAGTGGAACACGATGTAATACAGCACGACGGGCGAAATGAGCAGATAAAGCTGCCAATTGCGGAGAATCCGTCTGCCCAGCGTCACTTTGCGCGGAACCGCACGGGAATGCGTCCCCGTTTCCGGGCCGCCGCTTTTTAGAATAGTTTCAGCCACGTTAAATTCTCCTTCCGGAATTGAAAATTCGTTCGATTTGTTTTCGGTCCCTGTGTTAGTTTGGCAGCCTAAACGCGTATCCAAATTTCGTTTTAATTTTGGATATTTTTTGGAGTCAATTTCATCGGAAATCGGGTTGAATCATTGATTTTGTAGGACAGTCAGGTTGATATCCTTTTTAGAAAACGCTTACAAGAAACTTGTTGACCCTAATTTACCAAATCGTTCTGAGGAATGCAACAACTTTTTGGCTAAATTAACTCCAAATTTTTTGGATAAAACCGCAGCTAAAAAAAGCCTGACATCATTGTGTCAGACTTTTGCTTTGGGCTTACGTGTCTATGCTCCCCGTCTAAGGCCGGATATCGTGAACCGACGATTCCCGGACGATCAGGGAGCAGGGCAGCAAAATCCGCGGAGGAATCCGGTAGTCTTCTTCTACGTAGTCGCAGAGGAATTTGGCGGCCAGCTTGCCGATTTCCTGCCGCGGCACGTCGATCGAGGTGAGCGGCGGGCTCGTGTACTGCGAGAACCCGATATTGTCCATCCCGACGAAGGCGATGTCTTCGGGGATGCGGCACTGCTGTTCGAGCGCCGCTCTCATCGCCGGTATCGCCAGCATGTCGCTGGCGCAGAACATGGCGGTAGGCCAGTCCGCCCGGGGCAGCTCCCGCAGCATGCCGGTCACGAGCCGGTAGCTCAGGTCCACGTCCCAGTTCGTATTGACGATCCACTCTTTGCGGATCGGCAGGCTGCCCTGGAGCATCGCGAACTGGAACCCGATGAACCGTTCGTCGTTCTCCAGTTTTCTGTTAAAGGCGGGGCCGCCCACATACCCGATTTTCGTATGCCCCTGATCGAGCAGATGCCTTACCGCCATCCGGGCGGCCGATACCCGGTCGCAGTCTACGATGGGCATTCTCAAGGAATCGTCGTTCAGGCTGACGCCGAGAATGGGAATGCCCTGTTTGTCCAGCAGCTCGTGAAGCTCCTTGTCGTACCAGCCCAGGGCGAGCACTCCCCGTGCTCCCGACTCCGTCAGCATTGCCTGGAAACGTTCCGCATCGTTCACTTCTTCGAAGGTCCGGACGATGGCGGCGGGCTGCCCCATCTCGGCCATCTTCCCGTGAAATCCCTGGAGCACCTCCGAGAAATACGGGTGATTGCCCAGCAGCTTGCCGGGAATGACGCAGGCGATCTGAGTCCGGTTCAAGGCCGCTCCCGGAGCATCGTCCAGCGGATAACCGAGCTTCAGGGCGGCTTCCCTTATTTTCCGTTTCGTTTCTTCACTCACCGGTCGGCTCGTATCGTTGCTGATCGCCCTCGACACGGTCGAGATGGAGACGCCGATCACATCCGCAATATCTTTAAGCCTCGTCAAAGATTGTCCGCTCCTTCCTGTTCCTTCTCATCCCTCCCATCTTATCATACACCTGCCTCCGGGGGGCAACCGTTATAGGCAATTGTGCCCAGACGACCCGGGTGCCCGGCTTAAACCGCTTAAACGGCTTAACCGGTTTTCCGCAGGGGCCGGGAATGGTATGATGGAGGGAAAGCGCAGAACGTTGCATAACGGAGGTACACAGATGGATAACATGGTTGAACGGGTGGCGGGCAATCTCAAAAAAATCCGCCGTTCGCGCGGGCTCAGCCTGGATAAGCTCGCGGAGCTGACGGGCGTCAGCAAAACGATGCTGGCCCAGATCGAACGGGCGGAATCGAATCCCACCATCACGATCTTGTGGAAAATCGCCCACGGCCTGCATATCTCGGTTTCGGCGCTCATCGAGGATGAGAAGCCGTCGGTTACGCTGGTGAAGAAATCCGAGCTGTTTCCGATGTCGTCGGAAGAGGGAAAATATACGGCTTATCCGCTCTTTCCTTACGACGGAAGCTCCCGCTTCGAGATTTATTCGGTGGAGCTGCAGCCCGGCTGTGAATACGAATCGGATCCCCATCATGAGGGAGTGGAGGAGTACGTGTCGGTCACCCGCGGCACTTTGGAGATGCAGATCGGCGGTCAGGTGATTGTCGCGGAAAACGGCGACGCCATCCGCTTTCACGCCGACCAGAACCATATTTACCGGAACAGCACCGACGAAGTGGTTCATATTCAGAGCGTTATTTTATATCCGTTTTAAGCCGGTTTACGTTCTAGAGCGGCTTCGTACTAGTTCCGTTCCATACCGGCACCGCTTCGGTCCGATGCTTCCGGTTTTATACTTTCCCGCAGGAATGTTTTGGGTCCTGCGGGAATTTTTTTATTTACAGGCCAATCTCGTTTGGGTTACTATAGCAGCATCCAGATACTTTATAGCGCACATAAGTACTTTATAACGATCATTTCTCAAAAGGAGAATGCCGGTCATGACCCAAACGATGGTTGGACTTGTCAAAGCGCACCGCAGAGCCGGAGCCGTTCTGATGGAGGTGCCCGTTCCCGAATGCGGGCCGGATGAAGTGGTGATCCGCGTCAAAGCGAGCTCGATCTGCGGCACGGATATGCATATTTATCAGTGGGACGACTGGGCCGAACAGCACGTCGTGACCCCGAACGTGTTCGGCCACGAGTTTGCGGGCGTCGTGCATGAGGTGGGTTCGCACGTGAGCCGCGTCCGCGTCGGGGATTATGTGTCCGCCGAAGGCCATATCGTCTGCGGGATGTGCAAGCAGTGCCGTTCGGGCAACGCTCATGTCTGCCCTCATACGCGAAGCTTCGGCATTACCGCGCCGGGCTGCTTTGCCGACTATGCGGTGACCAAGGCGGTCAACATCATCCCGAACGACAGGTCGCTGCCCTTTGAGCTGGCCTGCCTTCAGGACCCGCTGGGCAATGCCGTCCAGTCCGTGCTGTCCGGAGATATCGTGGGCAAGTCCGTCGTCGTGATGGGCGTGGGCCCCATCGGCCTTATGGCCGTCCAGGTCGCGAAGGCTGCGGGCGCGGGCAAAATCATCGCCGTCGACCTTAATACGTACCGGCTGGACCTGGCCCGGGAGACTGGGCGCCGACGCGATCATCCAGTCGTCTCCCGCGGTCTCGGCCCCGGAGCTGATCCGTGAGATGACGGGCGGCGAAGGAGCCGAAGTCGGCCTCGAAATGTCCGGCAATGCCCGCGCCATCAACGATCTGCTGGAAGCCATTTCTCCCGGAGGCCGCGTCTCTCTTCTGGGTATTCCGGCTCATGCGGTGCCGATCGATCTGTCCCGGCACGTGATTTTCAAGGGCCTTCAGGTCCACGGCATAACCGGACGGCGCATGTACAACACCTGGCACCAGATCAAGGGGCTGCTGGACCAAAACCGCATCGACCTTCAGCCCCTCGTCCGGCATACGTTTACGCTTGACCGGTACGAGGAAGCTTTTGACCTGATGGCTTCGGGCCAGTGTGCCAAGGTCGTCTTTACTCATGCTTAAAAAACGGAGGGTGAACCTATGAGCGGATTGGATTATTTGGCGGAAGAACTGGAGCAGCTCAAACGGGAGGGCCGGTACCGGCTTCCCGCCGTGTGGGAAAGCGCCTCGGACGTCTGGATGGAACTGGACGGCCGGCGGGTGCTTCAGCTTTCCTCGAACAATTATCTCGGATTTGCCAATCATCCCGACCTCAAGCGGGCCGCCGCGGATGCGGTGTACCGCTATGGCGCCGGCAGCGGTTCCGTCCGTACGATTGCCGGCACGCTGAAGATTCACGACGAGCTGGAACGGGAGCTTGCCGCGTTCAAAGGAACGGAAGCCGCGCTCGTCTTCCAGTCCGGCTTTACGACGAACCTCGGCGTGTTCTCCACGCTGCTGCAGGATGGCGACGTCGTAATCAGCGACGAGCTGAATCATGCGAGCATAATCGACGGTATCCGGCTGTCGAAAGCGGCGCGTAAGATCTACCGGCACAAGGACATGAACGCGCTCGAAGACGTACTCCGCGCCAGCCGCCAGTACCGGAAGCGCTTCATCGTGACCGACGGCGTGTTCAGCATGGACGGGGACATCGCGCCCCTGCCGGCCATCGTCGAACTGGCCGAACGCTACGACGCCATCGTCTGCGTCGACGATGCCCATGCCAGCGGTGTGCTCGGCCGCAGCGGCAAAGGCTCCACCGACCACTTCAACCTGCACGGACGGGTGCATATCCAGATCGGCACCCTGTCCAAAGCGATCGGCGTGGTCGGCGGTTACGCGGCCGGAAGCCAGGCGCTGAAGGAGGTGCTGATCCACAAGGCGAGGCCGTTTCTGTTCAGCACCTCCCATCCGCCTTCCGTCGCGGCCGCCTGCCTGGAAGCCATCCGCGTGCTCCGCGGCAGCTCGGAGCTGGTTGAGCGGATGTGGGCTCAGGCCCACGGATTCCGCAAGGCGCTGATTCAAGCCGGTTTCGATACCGGGGCCAGCGAGACGCCGATTATCCCCCTTATTATCGGGGAAGCCGCGGCAACGATGCATTTCTCCAACCGTCTGCTGGAGGAAGGGGTATTCGCCCAGGGGATCGTCTTCCCTACCGTCGCCGCCGACAAAGGCCGCATCCGGATGATCATTACGGCCGCCCACTCGCAGGACGATCTGGACTTCGCCCTGGAGGCGCTCAAAAAAGTGGGCCGCGAAACCGGTCTTATTTCCTAAAACGAAAACCTGCTCCGCTGTTCGGCAATAGGCCGCGGGGCAGGTTTTTATGTTAGGACGGAGGGTAACATCAACAATTATCATAAACAAATACAATCCTATTTTAATCTTCACCCAAAAATATTTGTTAATATTTAGGCCATATATAGTACAATAGAACTAACTTAGTTGAAATTAGCTAACATCTACCAGGGGTGACAAAGTGAATTACAAAAGCGAGAACTTAAAACGTATGGAAACAAAAATGGCCATGTTAGATCCCGTTCTTTACAAGACCTGTGAATGTATGCACAAATTAGCACTCGAAGAATTCTCAAATTTAATTGATGATGACGAAGAAGTAATGTTCTTCAGTGCCGGTTCACTTGAAAAGGCGGATCTCATAACCGGTTTAATATTTGTAACGAATAAACGGTTTGCTTTATGTGTAAAAGCACTTTCTACGACCCTCGAACAGTTTTATTATGATCAGATCACTTCTATCGATTACAAAAAAACTTGGTATGGGCAAGGAATCATAGAAATTAACTCCTACAGCGAAAAAATTCACTTTTTTTACAACGATCCCGGTAGTTTAATAAGTGTAATTAAGTATGTCAGAGAAAAAATGTATGAATCGCACCAACCAAAAATCATGCAACAGTCTATATATTCTCAACAAGTTGACGTAGTAGATCAGCTTGAGAAACTAGCTAGGCTTAAAAATCAAGGAATACTTTCTCAAGAAGAATTTGATGAGCAAAAAACGAAGTTATTAAGCAGGTTATGATCTATTTCGTGGCTAAAAAGAAAGCAATACCGTTGAAGGTATTGCTTTCTTTTTAGCTTCTTATACAAATATTTTCATTAAACAAACTTCCCCATTTGTCATTCCCAAGCGCATGAGTCGATGCCGAGTTAACTGTTTTTTTAGAAGCATCGGCTTCCTTCACCTATACAGCTCCACCCATTGGTGCAGCTGCTTTTTCAGCTTCTCGCGGACCGCTTTCGGCTCCAAAATTTCCGCCGCCGGACCATACTGCATTACCCAATTGAGAAACTCGCGCTCATTATTGACCGTCACTTCGAAAATAAGGCTCCCGTCCTTCCGGTCGCGCATACGCGGATGAACGAACAACTCTTCTTCTTTGATATATCGCGCCACCTCGGCGTTGAACTTCACCTTAAACGTCATGTTTTTGTCCCCGCGCTCGATGGACCAGGTATTCTTGAGATACTGCCGGATGTTGAAATCCCCTTTCTCAAAATCCTGTCCGGTCACCTCCACCTGCTGAAAACGGCTCATGCGGAACGTGCGGATCTCTCCCTTCAAATGACAATACCCGATGAGGTAAAAGCGCTGTTCGCGTGGAACGAGATAATACGGATCGATCTGCCTCTCCGTCGTTTTATTGCGGGACATCGTATGATAAACGGTCGAAATGGTTTTCTGATCCAGAACGGCCCGGATAATAATCTCCAAAAAATTCGGATGCTCCTGCCGGTAAGCGGGCGCTCCCATCTGGATAATGTTCGTAATGTTTTGCACGATATCGCGGTGATGGCTCTTCTCCTTGCCGTGAGTCGCCATTACCTTATGATAAGCCTGGTCGAACCCGGGCGGCAGCTTTTCCGTATTAAGGACAGAGGGAAGCATGGAGAAAACGAGCGCCTCCTGCTCCGTAAAGTTCAGCGGATAGAGGAAAAATTTCCCCATAAACCGGTACCCGGTTCCCCGCCCGTCGTTGGTGATCGGCGATATCAGACTCAACGTATCGAGATCCCGGTAAACCGTCCGGAGATTGATTCCGCATTTACGCGCAATGTCCGAAGCCGAGATGCCGGGATTGGCCTGAATGGCCATAATAATATGAAACAATCGGATGACTTTGTCCATCATAAGGGCCTAGTGTCACTCCATTCCATTAGGTCTATGTGCCTATGGAAGTTAATTCGACACCGACCCCGGACCTTCCTACTCCTTCCATAAAATCGGAAAATCGGTAGTGACTTCCCCGAGGCAGAAATAAGCTCTTTTTTCCGGTCTTGGCCGAATAAATTCCTTGAACCTGGTCCGGGTACAGTCCCTGTCCCTCGTCCTGTCTCTGGTCTTGTCCCTGCTCTTGGTCATTCTCTTGGTTCTTGGCTTGGTTCTTGGCTTGGTTCTTGGCTTGGTTCTTGGCTTGGTTCTGCCCCTGCTCCTGATTATGCTTCTTTTCCTTATCCGCATCCTTTCTATTATTATCTACAGCATCTTCTTCCTTTTTCCCGGTTTCTCTTATCCCCGGTTTGGTACCTCCGCCTTTCTTCACGACTATCTCTATATAATCCATGTCAACTCCCAGCTCTTCGCAAATCTTGCCGACATCCAATATAAGCTTCCTCTCCGTATCCATCTCTCTGCATAATCTCCTTCCCCAAATCATGAAATGAATTCCATTATTTAGGTTATCACTTCGATGCGACACCTGTTTGTCTCGAATGGATGTTTGCTTTTTTTTACTTTTTGCCGAAAAGACCCTAAATGAAGCGAATTCTCTCCCTATCCATTCCTATTAAGCAAGCCTCATATTCACAGGTACTTTAATAGAAGGAACGTATTCGGAAACAGCGGCAGCCGCGTCATGACGAAACTGCTTTCGGGGAGTTTGCTCTAAAAACGCAGCATGGAGACCGGCAGGCCGATAACCCTGGGCAAAACAGCCCATCTGCATCGATCCGCCGCACTCCTCGCGGTCATTTCGTCCGGCCTGTGCCCGCCCGTAAAACACAAAAAACCACCCGGAATACATATTCCGGATGGTTTTGTTCTGGTACTGCCCGCGGATAGCTCCGCTGCCGTTTGCAGGCCAGCCGCAGCTAACCTTTCAGAGCGTTTGGTCCGCTTATACGACGTCGTAGCCCTGCTCTTCGATCGCTTCTTTGATCTGTTCGGGTTTTACGGCTCCCGCCTCGTATTCCACTTCAACACGGCCCTCTGCCAAATGTACCTGAGCCTTCGCTCCCAGCTCTCCGACGGCTTTTTCGACCGAATTTACACAATGCTGGCAGGACATGCCCTCCACTTTCAACGTCAGTTTTTCCATTTTTCCTTACCCCTTTCTTCCGGTTTCCGGTTAGGTTGGTTTATTTCATAAGCTTATTGACGGTAACGAGCAGCTCGTCGATCACATCCGTATCGCCTTCTTGAATCCGTTCGATCACACAGCTTTTCATATGACCTTCCAGCAGCAGCTTGCCCACGCTGTTCAAGGCCGACTGCACGGCGGCAATCTGGTTCAGCACATCGTCGCAGTACGTATCTTTATCGATCATACCTTTAACGCCGCGGATCTGACCTTCAATCCGGTTCAATCTGGAAATCAGGTTGTTCTTCACCTTGTCGCTGTGATGGCTTCGTCTTTCCTCATCTTCGTTGTGCGTATGTGTATGGCAGGAAGTCCCGGCATCCGCCGAAGCAAGCGGAGCATTCTCCGTTTCACCCGCAGTGCCGTTATCCTTTTCGGAATGGAGTACCATCTTGTTCAACCTCCCTCACAAACAGCATAACATACCCCATGGGGGTATTTCAACACTGTTTTTTATATACCTGTATTCTCTTCGCCGAACCCGATAAATTTGGGGCTTGTTAAAATCTTCTGGATTGGGTAATATAAAAATAACATATGAATACTTGCTCATATATTATGATATTCGATTGGCAGTTGATCTCGATTTTCTACTTATTTAAGAAACGATGAGCTGCGGAAAAAAATGGATAGACTGCATTCAAAAATCTTAACGGGCTTTTGGAACAAGGAGGAACAGGCGTATGAATGATTCAAAAAAACAAAAACCAGCAGGTGCCCCCAAAGAGCCGGAACACCGGCTCGAACACGGACAGTCTCCGGAACCGGGACAAGTCCGTCAGTCTGATTTCAATCAAAATGACGGTCACTTTCATTCGAATGATCATACTCACGCCCATTCGCACGATGATTCGCATGGTCATTCACAGAAGCATTCTCACGGTCATTCGCACGATCACGAGCACGGCGGGATCGGGCATCATCACGGACCGAGCAGCAAAAAAGGACTGTTCATCGCGTTTCTCATCACAGCCGGCATTATGGTACTGGAATTCGCCGGCGGGCTGCTCACAAACAGTCTGGCCCTGCTGTCGGATTCCGGGCATATGCTGAGTGACGCGGCGTCCCTGCTGCTCAGTCTGCTCGCCATGTGGTTTGCGGCCCGCCCCGCTTCTCCCAAAAGAACATACGGCTTCTACCGGGTGGAGATTTTAACGGCCATGCTCAACGGCGTCACCCTCGTTGTCCTCTCCATTCTGATTATCCGGGAGGCCGTCGAGCGTTTTGCCCACCCGCCTGCAATCGCGAGCGGCACAATGACGCTCATCGCCGTCGTCGGTCTGGTCGCCAACCTCGTCAGCGCCTGGTTTCTCACCCGGATGGGCGGCGCGAAAGACAACCTCAACGTCAGAAGCGCTTATCTGCACGTTCTCGGAGACGCGCTCGGTTCCGTCGGAGCCATAATCGCCGGTCTGCTGATGCAGGCGTTCCAGTGGTATAAGGCGGACCCGATCATCTCGATTCTGGTCTCGCTTCTAATCCTGCGCAGCGCCTGGGGCGTACTGAAATCCGCCACGCACATTTTGCTCGAAGGCGTTCCGTCGCGCCTCGACTCCGTTGATGTCCGCAGCGCTCTGCTCGGTATTCCCGGCGTCCGCGACGTCCATGATCTTCACATCTGGACGATCACGTCCGGCATGGATTCGTTCAGCTGTCACCTGCTCATCGACGATGATGCCGACAGCCAGACGGTTTTACAGCAGGCCGTCACCTGTGTGGAGAACAAGTATAAGATCCGCCATGCCACAATCCAGGTAGAAACCCGGCATCTGAAGCATGCGGAGTTTAGTATATGACGTAGAAAGTGCTGCCTTACAAGCCCGGTCTGGAAGAGGCCGTAGTCTATACAAGTCCCGGCATGACCAACTCTTCGCTGCACGCGAAGAAGAAACCGAGCAGACCCGCCTTGCCGATGCCGCGACAGCCAAGCCGGCAGCCCGTTTTACGCCTATGCTGACCCGGCATAGCCCTGCGGAAATACCTTCATTCCGCGGTCCGTTTGACGCATGACGAACTAAACAAAAAGCCCGCGGCACAAGCGCGGGCTTTTCGCTTTGCCGCCGTGAGGCCGGATTGCCCGGGAAATGCCCCGCATAACCGGGCGGTGCCCCCTGCCTCTACTCTTCTATTCCTTGGTGAGTTTCGGCGGCAATTTCTTTCAGCGAGCGGATTTTACCGTGAGGATTTTGTCTCTGCTTGCGGCTTTTGGCCAAGCTTTCCTTCCGGCTTTTCGATTGGGTCATGAAACGACACTCCTTTTTGTGAAGGGTACGGTTCGTCGCCGAGTCGATTCTCCGCTCAGCCTCCCTAGTTTTCACCCGGGGAAGGCCCCTCTATACGGCCGCTTTATTTTCTCATCCTTTTCCTGGTCAGACCCGCTTGCCGGCCGTTTTCATTGATGGGATCGGTTATCTTGCCCGGTTTTCCCATTCGGGACCCTGGTCCCCCTTTAAAAAACAACTTGAAGCCCATACTGGAACGATTTAGGATAGAAGATAGAAGAAAAAGGAAAGAACCGTCACGAAAGGAAACTCCGAAGACATGTACTCCGTTGGCGAACTTGCACGTAAAGCGAACATCACGGTGCGCACCCTGCACCATTATGATCAGATCGGGCTTCTAAAGCCCTCCGGCTCCACCGAAGGCGGCCACCGGCTGTACTCCGATGAGGACGTCATGCGGCTGGAACAGATTGCGATTCTCAAAAAAATGGGACTCGGGTTGAAAGCCGTCCAAGAAATGCTGGACAGCTACGGAACCGATTGGCTCTCCTGCCTGGAGGATCAGCTTCAGATGGTCCGGCGCGAGAAGGAAAAGCTCGAAGAGCTGGAAAGCATGCTCCGCGTTACGATTCATTCCGTCCAAATGGAAGGCACGCTGAACTGGAACACGATGTTTCAAATGATCCGGCTTAGTCAAAAAGATCCGGCGGCCAAGCAGCGCTTCATCCGCGAACATTTCACCCCCGAAGAGCGTAAGCGGCTCAACAAGCTGCCCAATCTGGGCAAGGATGATCCCCTTACGCTTCGTTGGACGGAAGAAGTTTCGCGGGCAAGGTCCGTCATGCACGAAGATCCGGCTTCTCCGGCCGCGCAGGAAGTCGCTGCCCGCATCACCGCGCTGGCCTTGGATGCTTTTGACGGCGATCAGAATCTGATGAACAAGCTGTGGGAGCTGCACGGTGCGGAAGATAATCCTATGCTCCTGTATCCGTTCGAACCCGAACTGCTGGAGTTTCTAAATGAGGCGTTCGATTATTACGACCGCAACCAGACGGTGCATGAGGCCGCACCGGCCCTGAAGCCCCCGAAGGCAGGAATACGCCAAAAGTAAGGAACGTGAGAACGGCCCAAATCGCGTACAAACAAATAACCGAACAACGAACTAAACAGGTATCGGCCTGATGATGGAGGTTTCGCGTGTCTTTTTTTAAATGGTTTATTAATAGTATGAAGTCGCAGCCTATGCAAAAGCAGCCAAAAGCTCCGCCCGTCCAATTGTTTTCCTCTTTTGCCCCGTATGGACTCGGTGTTCTGGAGAACGACAGCCTCAAACCGGTAGAAGCCCGCTTCGACGAGGTTTTCGGGAAACACGCCAAGTATTGGGAGCACGTAAAAGCACGCGTGCTGAAGGAGCACCCGGACATTTCGGAAACCGAGTATTCGTGGCTCTTGCTGGAATTCAAGCGATTCCTGGCACTCAATATTTATTTAAACAACGTGGGCATGTACAGCACGTCCGTGGATGCCATCTGGCACGAAGCCCTGATGTTCACCCGCGATTATCAGGAATTTTGCAGAGACCTTCTGGGGGAAATGATTCACCATTCCCCGCATCTCGGTGATACTCCGCAGCCGGGCGAGCATGAAAGAGCCCTTTTCGAGCTGGTCTACTCTCTCGTTTTCCGTTTCTACCCGGAAAACGAGCAGCTGCTCGGAAAATTCGGACAGCGCAGGCTTCACCCCGAATTCGTCGCCTATGCCCGCGATTTTGACTGGAACCATATCCGGCGGGATTATTTCAAGCCGAATACGATCCCCGTCTATGAAGAAGCCGTTCAGGAACTCGTTCTCCAACTTTTTAACGGCATCCAGAATGCCCCGCCGGCCGCTGCGGCCCGGGCGGGAACTTCCCGCGGGATGTCTTCGCCCGGAAGGCCGTCGGCTTCTTCTTTTAACGCCGGTGACATGTCCGGTGCAGGATACGGCGCCCTTAGCGCTCTGCTTTTCTACTCCATCCTGAACGGGGACGACGACCGTGAAGGCAGCGGGGGCAGCGGCTCCGGCGGTTCGGATTGCAGCAGCTCTTCCTGCAGCTCGTCGGACTGCGGCGGCTCGTCGGACAACAGCTCGTCCGGCAGCGATTCTTCATGCAGCAGTTCGTCCTGCAGCGGTTCGTCCGACAGCGGCTCCTCGTGCAGCAGCTCATCGTCCTGCAGTTCTTCTTCCTGCAGCAGCTCGTCTTGCAGCAGTTCTTCCTGCAGTTCATCATCCTGCAGCAGTTCTTGACCTGGCAGGACGGGCTGCTTTTGTACGGCTCGCAACAGCAGCGGCAACGGCCGGGCCGTCAAACAACAAATCGACCGCACCACCGCTTTTGTGCGGTTCGTGCGGTCGATCTTTTGAATCCGTGGACAGTTTTTTTCACAGGGTAAACGCGTAAACGATGCACATCTGGGCCGCCACGTATGTCAGCCAGACCCAATATCCTTGGTGCCGGAAAGACCGGCCCCCGATGGCTGAGGCTCCGATGATCGTGTCCGATACGACGAAGAGCAGCCCGCCGGCAGCCGTCAGCCAGAGCGCCCCGCCGAGGGACCAGGCCATTGCGGCCGCAGCAGACGCCATGGCCCCGATCCACAATCCGTAGACGAGCGAGCCGGTGTTGAACAGGCGCGGAGCGTCGGGATTGCGGATCAGGAGCAGCCAGGCGGCGATCAGCACCAGGCCGTAGAACACGGCGGCGACAGCCAGTCCCGCGTTCATCAGGTCGAGGCCCTTGCGGTGCATGGCGGCCGCGAACGCCGCGATGTAGAACACGTGCGCCACGGCAAACGTCAGCATTCCGCCGATCATCGGATGCCTCCAGGGGATGATGCCGGCCATGGACAAGTCGCCGATGAACGACCAGGCCATTCCCCAGAAGATCCACTCTTTGGAGGTGGAGGCCGGATCGTCCCGCCACAAGGCAAATGCCGCTGCCGTAAGCGTCAGGCTGATCAGCATCCTCACCCACAAAGGAAGCCGGACTTCCGTGCTTTTACGCCGGGCGTCCGAAATTCCGAGACCGGTACCGGCGGCAAACAAGATCACTTGTACGGCCCAAAGCCATCCCATCATCATTCTCCCCCTTCTCCCGTGCGGCGCGTGCGTGCCTTTGCCGTTATCTATTCTTACCCCGCGTGTTCCGCGGACAATCCGGCTCTTTTGAACCCGCACATAAATTTATTCGCCTAACCTGCCGGGTTTCATAGAGAACCGGCCAAGTCCGCATCTTTTTACACGTAATATGTGCTCTCCGTCTCCTATCCTTCCTTTTAATCTGTTCCTTGCCAAACTTGTACTATAGAAAAAAGACGGCCGGAGTCCGGCCGTCCTTTCAGCGGCCGTCGGCCTCTTTGATCCGCACCGCGGCCCAGTCCGTCCGGTAAAACCGGTACATGACGGCAAGGCCGAAGGCGGCAATAAACGCATACAGCGAAATCCACGCGCCGGCCGAACCGAATCCCCACACAAACGTGAGCAAATACGCGAGCGGCACGAAAAAGACCCAGCTGAGCACAAGGGAAGTTCCCAGCAGATAGGTCGTATCCCCGATTCCCCGCAAACCGCCCGCGTAGAAATTCAGGAGCCCGTCAAACAGCTGCAAAAACGCGGAAATCCGGATAAGATCGGCGGCAAGCACGTAAACCTGCGGGTCCTGGGAATACAGCTTCGCGATCGGAACCGCGAAAACGAATTCCACCGCTCCCAGAACAAGCAGGCAGATGCTGCCGAGCACCGCCGTATCCGTTCCGTACCGCCGGGCCAGATCGGGCCGGTGCTTCCCGACCTCCCTCCCGACGAGAATCGTCGCCGTGGAGGCGAAGGCGAAAGCCGGCATGAAGCCAAGCGCCATCACGTTGAGGGCAATCTCGTTGGCGGCCAGAGCCTCGGTCCCCAGACGGGTCACGAACATCGTGAAGACGAACATCGCCAGGCTCATCGCGAATTCCTGCATGCCGAGCTTGCCGCTTTCACCGGCGATCAGACGCGCTTCCCGGCGGTCAAGCTTCACGCGGGTGCGGGTCCGGTATTTGTCATGCAGCCGGAAAAACACGATGTACACGGAGCCGATGCTGCAAATGGCTTCCCCGATCACAACGGCAAGCCCCGCGCCCGGAAGCCCCAGCTCGGGAAATCCGAGATGGCCGTACGTCAAACCGTAGGTGAACACGATCATCGCCGCGTTTCCCAGAATCGTAAGAGCCATAGGGGTCCGGGTATCTCCGATTCCTCTCAGGAATCCGAAAAGAACAAAATTCAGTACGGAAAACGCCATCGCATAAAACCGCAGCTCCAAATATCCCTTTCCTGCGGCAACCAGCTCTCCGGAGCTTCCCATCAGCCGTAAAATCCCTTCGCTTCCGAACCATCCCGCCGCAATAATCACGGCAATGAGAGCCAGACAAAGATAAAGCGCGATATACGTGCGCTCCACGCCTTTCTTCATATCCCCCGCCCCGAAATTTTGAGCGACCAGATAATTGACCGTGTGGCCGATCCCCGAGCAGGCGGCCCAGGCGTTGTACATAATAATGTTGCAGATTCCTACCGCAGCGATAACGAGAGCGCCCATCGGGCCTACCATTATCAAATTAATCGTACCGGTCAGCGTCGCCGCCGCGAACGATACGATCGACGGAACCGCAAGCCGCAAGATCATTCCCCAGTTTGTAAACATCGCTTATTCCTCAGGTACCGCAGCCGGTACCATCCTCCCGTCAGGCTTCTGTTCCGCTTGTTTGACCTTCTTAAGCTGCGCGACAATCAGGAAGCTCACGATGACAAGCAGGAACCACGAGCTCATTTTGCCGAAAGAGACAAGCTGCCAGCTTTCCCTCTGGTTCGGATACTGCCAGGCCCCCAGAAAGGTTGCGATATTTTCCGCCAGCCAAATAAAAAAGCCGATAAGAAAAAAGGACAAGACAAGCGGCATGCGGTACGTTTTTGGGCCGACCGTAAACAGGACCGCAGTCCGGAAAAACAGCACGAACAGCAGCACGGTCAGTACCCAGCGCAAATCCCATATATAATGGTGGGTCATAAAATTCAAATAGATCGCCGCTCCAAGCGGCACCGTAAACCACGGCGAAGGCCAACTGGTCAGCTCCACATGCATTCTCCGCCAGGCCTGGCACAAATAACTCGCCACGCTCGCGTACATAAACCCGCTGTAAAGCGGTACGCCCCATACTTTCGTCCAGGCTTCCTCCGGATACGACCAGGAGCCCATATTTACCTTATAAATCTCCAGCGCCAGCCCGATCAGATGGAACAGGCAGATCACTTTCAGTTCATCCTTCGTTTCAAGCCCCGTACGGACCATCGCCCATTGAATCAGCAGACAAATGACCAGCATAAGGTCATACATATGGGGCACATCGGCCGCCTTCAACACAGCCAGGCTGATAAAAATAAGAACGGGAAACAGACACGAAAGAGCTTCCAGCCAGCCGAAAAGCAGCAGCTGCCGAATCCCGTGACGTACGGATCGAATCATGGGAAACCCTCCCTTCAGCTTTCGGAAGTTCCAGGCGTCACGTATGCCCGGAATCCATTCCTCTGCTAGTTTAGCACAAGTTTTCCAAGCAGGGATCAAATAAAACCCGAAAAAATCCCGCATTTATTTGATGCGCGGGTATTGACAGAATCTTTTTTTGAAGGAAAAATGGGGGTGCGGAGCTGTCAAACCGAACACACTCAAAGGCGGTGCACGATGAGTAAACACGTCTCCATGCAAAACATTGCCGACCGGCTTGGCATTTCAAAATACACCGTTTCACAAGCGCTTTCAGGAAAAGACGGGGTCAGCGAAGAAACGCGGCTGAAAATCATGGAAACCGCAAGGACCATGGGTTACCGGAAAAAAATAAACAAAAGCCCGGCCGCGGCCGGACTTTTTCGGGACAGGGAGGAAGGCAGAAGACTAACCGCACCTTCCTCCGCCGATCCTTATATACTGGTCTGGATACACAGCGCCAAGCAGCAGGACCCGTTCTTCTGGCCGAAGGTCATCGACGGCCTTGCTCAAACGTGCCGCGACCTCCAGGCGGACTACATGCTGATATCCGTCCCGCCGCACCGCGAAAACGAGCTGAGTATGCCCGGATTTCCGGATCCCGCACGGTGCATGGGCCATATTCTGCTCGGCACCTTCTCGACGCGCGCGGTCATCTCCCTGCAGCAGACCGGACTTCCTCTCGTGCTTGTGGACCATGAGGAGCCCCTCGTCAACGTGGACTGCGTCGTCAACAGCAACGTTGATGCCGCCGTGGCCGCGACCAAGCAGCTTTTGCGGGAAGGCTGCGACTCGCTTGTTTTCGTGGGGAACGACTCTTTCTCCGTCAGCTTCAGGGAACGCGGGCTGGGCTGCCGGATGGCAGCCGAGGAAGCCGCCGAAACGGGCCGCCCCGTCTGCCTGGGCAAGTGGAACGTGCCTTACCTGAGTCCGACGTGGCCCCATGATCTGGCGGTCCGAGTGGGCGCCGTCTCCACGAGCGAGCTGCCGGACGGCTTCATCTGCGCGAACGATCACATCGCGCTGCGGCTTATGGCTCTGCTCAAGCAGAGGGGATTCGATATCCCCGGCCAGTGCCGCGTAATCGGGTTTGACAATATCGAAGCGGCAGCCGCCGCTTCGCCACCGCTCAGCACGGTCGAGCTGAGCAAGGAGCTTCTCGGCATCCGGGCGGTAGAGACGCTCCTGTACCGCAAGCGCCATCCCGGCCGCGCTCACGAGAAGATCGTCCTCGCGCCGGAGTTTATCGCGCGGGCGTCGGGCTAGCGCAGGTGCAGGCCGTGAGAGGGAGCGGCGGAAGTCAGCCCTGCGGCTTCCAGGCGAGCACCCGGATCCGGCAATAATCGCCGGTCCAGGTGCCGTCGCGGAACAGCTCGGGCCGCAGGCGCTCCTCCACGCTCCGCGTTATGCGCTCCCGCGCCGCCGCATCCGTGCCGGCGAAGAAGCTGCCGGCAAACGCGTGGAGCCAGTGCCGGACGGCCTGTTCGCCTCCGGGCAGCGGCGTCGGCCGGTCAAAGCGCTCCGCATAACGGACATCGAGCCCGGCCCTCTCCAGCACGCCCGTGTATTCCCCGATAGTCGGGAAATACCAGGGATTGCGCGGCTCAGGGTCGATCCCCTCTTCGCGCACGGCTTCGTGAATCGCCCGCTCGATCCGGGCCACGTTGCCGAAGCCTCCGAATTCGGCCGCGAACCTCCCGCCCGGGCGCAGCGCTTCCGCTACTGTCCGCGCGGCTTCATCGGCCTGCGGGACCCAGTGCAGCGCGGCATTGGAGAATACCGCGTCGAACGTCCGGCCGCTCCGGTATGTCCTAGCGTCCCCCACCTCAAAACGGAGCTCCGGATACTTCTGCCTCGCCTCTTCTATCATGGTCTCCGAGAAATCCACCCCGGTCACTTCCGCTCCGAGAAGGGCCATTTGCCCTGCCAGGCTGCCCGTCCCGCAGCCCAGATCCAGCACTGATTCTCCCTCTACCGGACCCAGAAGATCCACCACTCCTTTGCCTAACTTGGACACGAAATGCATCTGTTTGTCATAATGCCCCGCGTCCCACTTTTCTTGTTCCGCTTCTTTCATTCCGAACGCCTCCCGTTCCCGTCTGTGCGGGTAGTACATTCAGTATGAAGAGAATGGCTTATAATGTCTAATATACAAAAACTACGTCCTTTATAGGTTTTATCTATAGAAGAATTACCGCCCAAGCGCATCACTACGCTTGCGGAATTGTTTTAAACGGTCTTTTTATACATACCGCTCCAGATAGGATAGTACGACCGACAGCAAAGCAAATACGAGCGCCGTCAGCGTAATTTTGGAACGAATGAATCCTGCCATGCCTTTGTTCTGCTTTTCGAGCTGCTTCTGTTTGTTGGGAACCTCGATTTGACTGGGATCGTTGTCTTTCCTTCTCATTGTAAAGGCCTGGAAACCGATGCCGCTCACGATTGCCGAAACGATGAGAAGAATTAAGGCGAGTAAAAATAACGTATCCGAAATTGATCTAAGCACAGGCGACCATCCTTATCTTGTCCATTACGGGTTATTTTTTTATTATACTTCATTTATTCGCATACTTCATTTACTCATCCGAGAAACTCTCTTCCGATCCCCTGCTTGCCGTCCCCCATAAGGAAGGCTGCCCGCTTCTGCGGACAGCCTGCTGCGGCTTTAAGCCGGAGTTTCCTGTTCGTTATCTTTTATAGGGATACGGATAGTTGTAGTAAGGCGGGTAGTTGTAGTAAGGCGGATAGTACGGGTAGTATGGCTGCGGGTAGTACGGATAGGGATAGTATGGATAATAAGGATAGCCGCCGTGGTAACCGCCGTGATAGCCGCCTTGGCCGCCATGGTACCCTCCGGGGTAACCGCCCTGACCTCCGTGGTAGCCTCCGGGACCGCCGAAGCCTCCCTGTTTACGGGCTTCTTCGTCTGCCTCCGTACCGATCCATTCGCTTTGGCTCCATTCCTGCTGGAGACCGTATGTGTCCTGGCCGTATGAGCCTTGACCCTGCGCTTCAAATGTCATTGGAATCCCTCACCCTCCGTATGTTGTGCCCAAAGGCGTTTTGCATCTAACACATCGTATGTACAGATGCCCAGAAGGTGAGAAAAGCGCCAAAATTGGGCGCCTGCCCAGACAAAGCCGGGAAAACGATACATCGATAAGGCATGGAGAAGCCGGGTTAAAAGCCCATTCGCGCCGCGGTCGCTACGCTTTTTGAACGCCGCCGCCCAGCATGCTCGCCTTTTTCCAATTGCCCCAGAAATAGTAGGCGACCGAAAGCAGGGAACCCAGCGTGAAGCCGATCGGGAAGCTCCACCATACGGCATCCAGACCGTAGGAACCTGCCAGATAATACGAGAGCGGGATGCGCACGCACCAAAGCGCCAGGAACGTGATCAGAAGCGGAAACATGACGGCACCTGTCGAACGCACTACACCCGAAACCACGAAGGTAATGCCAAAAATAATAAAACTCCAAAGCGTAAGCAGGTTGATCCGCATGCCGATTTCGATGGCTTGGCCTTCGGGAAGGAACAGGCTCAGGGCGCTGCGGTTGAACAAATAGATCAGACAGACGAGAATGCCTGTCATCAGAACGTTGTACATGACCCCGACGCCGGTTACGCGATGCACCCGGTCCCATCTGCCCGCGCCCACATTCTGGGCCGCAAACGACGAAACGGCTCCGCCGATCGCCATAGCCGGCATTTGAACGTAGGAGGACAGCTGGATCGCGGCCCCGTAGGCCGCCGTCGCCTCCGAACCGAACCGGTTAACAAGGTTGATCATGGCCAGCGAGCTCGTCGAGACGACGATCATCTGCAGCCCCATGGGAACGCCCTTTTTCACCAGCGATCCGATAATCGCCCCGTCGAAGCGCAGCAGGTGCCTGTCTTCGCGGGTAATGCGGAGAAAGTATTTTTTACGATACAGCGACCAGAGTATGGCGACGAGGGCAACCAGCTGCGAGATGCCCGTAGCGAGTGCGGAGCCCGAAATGCCGAGAGCGGGGATGGGACCCCAGCCGAAAATAAGCAGCGGGTTCAGCGCGATATCCAGAATGATGGACAGCACGAGAAACCGGAAGGGCGTTTTGGAATCCCCCGCGCCGCGCAGAATCGTCATAATCATGTTATAGCAGAACATACAAGGCATGCTCATAAAAATAATTCTCAGATAAGCGTTGGCCATGTCCATCGCATCCGGGGGAGTATGCATCCACTGCAAAATCTGCGGGGACAAAAGCACGCCTAAAATTCCCACGGCCAGGGAAAGGGTGAAGAAGAACAGGGCGCTTGCCCCCACTACCCGCTTCGCCTGGGCGGTATCGCCCGCTCCGATGCTCTGTCCGATCATAATCGTGGATGCCATTCCTATGCCGAAGATGGAGCTGAGCATAAGAAACATGACATTATTCGCATTGGACGTAGCCGCAAAAGCGCTTTCTCCCAAAAATTTTCCGACCCAGATGCTGTTTACCGTCCCGTTCAGTGACTGCAGCACATTCCCGTAAAGCACGGGCAGGGAAAAAAGAAGAAGTTTTCTTGCAATCGGACCTTGAGTCAAATCCATTTGTGCTTCGTTTTTCGCCATGGCGGGGTGTTTCCTCCTGATAAAATAAGCCGCGTCTGTATAAGGTTCCCTCTCGGGAACGGAACCAACCGCGGCAAGCCGATATCCTTATGTTACCATAGCGTAAACCCGGTTAGCGAAGTTCCTGTGCGGACAACAGAAACCGCCTACCTCGTCAATTCACGTCGGTTAGGCGGTATTCTTCGGTTATCTTGGTTTAAGAAAAAAATTACCGGTTTAGTAGACTGCCGACATACCGCAGCAGCTCGTTCGCGCAAACCGGGCAGTAGCCGTGTCCGTCAATCAGCTGCCGGGTCACTTCGTTGATCTTCTTCAACTGTCTTTCGTCCGGCGTCTTGGTCGACGTCGTAATTTTGACGATATCCTTCAGATCGGCGAACAGCTTCTTCTCGATCGCTTCGCGCAGCCGTTCATGCGTGCTGTAATCGAACCGCTTCCCTTTGCGGGAATAGGACGAAATCCGGATCTGGATTTCTTCGCGGAACGCCTTCTTCGCATTTTCGGAAATGCCGATCTGCTCTTCGATCGAACGCATGAGACGCTCGTCGGGGTCCATCTCCTCTCCGGTAAGAGGGTCTTTGATTTTGCCCCAGTTGGAATACGCTTCGATATTGTCGAGGTAGTTATCGAACAGCGTTTTGGCCGACTCGTCGAACGAGTAAACGAACGCTTTCTGCACTTCCTTTTTCGCGATATCGTCGTATTCCTTGCGGGCAACCGAAATAAAATTGAGATACCGCTCCCGTTCGTCCCGGGTGATGGACGGATGCTGGTCCAGCCCTTCCTTCAAAGCCCGCAGCACATCAAGTCCGTTAATGCACTGTAGATCATGCCGGATGAGCGCGCTGGAAATACGGTTGATGACGTAGCGGGGATCGATGCCGCTCATCCCTTCTTCCAGATATTCGTTCTGCATCTCTTTCAGATCCGCATCCTTATATCCTTCCACGGCTTCGCCGTCGTACATCCGCATTTTTTTCACGAGATCCATGCCCTGTTTCTTCGTTTCCTTGAGACGGGTCAAAATCGAGAAAATAGCGGCGGCCCGCAGCGCATGCGGCGCAATATGAACGTGCGACATATCGCTCTGCTTAATAAGCTTCGTGTAAATTTTCTCCTCATCCGTCACTTTCAGATTATAAGGAATCGGCATGACAATCATACGCGACTGGAGCGCCTCGTTCTTTTTGTTCGCGATAAAAGCTTTATACTCCGATTCGTTCGTATGCGCCACGATCAGCTCATCCGCCGAAATAAGCGCGAAGCGGCCCGCTTTGAAATTGCCTTCCTGCGTCAGAGACAGCAGATTCCACAGAAATTTCTCGTCACATTTCAGCATTTCCTGAAACTCCATTAATCCGCGGTTCGCCTTGTTCAGCTCCCCGTCGAAACGGTAGGCGCGCGGGTCCGATTCGGAGCCGTACTCCGTGATCGTGGAAAAATCGATGCTGCCGGTCAAGTCCGCGATATCCTGGGATTTCGGATCGGACGGACTGAACGTGCCTATCCCCACCCGGTCGTCCTCGGAAATGAGCACCCGCTCGACCAGCACGTTCTCGATGTTGCCGCCGTATTCGGTTTTCAGCCTGAGCTGGCAGGACGGGCACAAGTTTCCTTCGATGCGGATACCCAGCTCGGCCTCTATTTCCGGCCTCAATTCACTTGGAATGAGGTGAAACGGATCTTCGTGCATCGGGCAGCCTTTAATCGCATAGACGGCTCCCTTGTCTGTCCTTGAAAACTGCTCCAAACCCCTTTTCAGCAGCGTGACGATCGTCGATTTTCCTCCACTTACCGGCCCCATCAGCAGCAAAATACGTTTGCGTACATCCAGACGCCGTGCGGCGGAGTGGAAATATTCCTCCACCAGCTTTTCGACCGCGCGGTCGAGCCCAAAGATTTCCTGGTCGAAAAAGTTGTACCGGGTGTGCCCGTCGTTCTGTTCAATGCCGTGAGAAGCGATCATCTCATACACACGCGCATGGGCTGTCATCGCTAGACCCGGATTTTGCCGCACGAGCTCGAAATATTCCCGGAGCGTGCCCGACCATGCAAGCTGCTCCTTCTCGGTCCGGTGCTCCGTGATGCGTTTGAAAATATCCATGGGTACCTCCTCTCACTGCCATTGCCTCAAAAGAGCGGATAGCTCGTGATAGTGATTTTAGGGTACTACAATCCTATGCGGTCCAAGGACAATTCTTGCCACTAAATTTGTACAGGAACAAAGGAAAAACAAGCCTCACAACCGGTGGGAGATCGGTGGAAGTCTTTGCCGCCGGGACCCGTCCCGCACGTCTTTTTCATGCTATAATCAAGAAACCGGAAAATCGTTTTTAGAAGGAAGGGGGCGCACAAAAAGAATGGCGATTCGGAGCGAAACGGAGCTTTACGGCCCGGTAAAAGCCTACTGGGAGAAGCTCGGCTACGATGTCCGGGGAGAAGTCAGGCACTGCGATCTCGTTGCCGTCCTGGAAGGCGAGCCGCCGGTCGTCGTCGAACTCAAACGAAGCCTGACCGTGCCCCTGCTGATCCAGGGACTCCGGCGGCAGGATGTGACGCAGCGCGTCTATATCGCGATCGAACTTCCCGCCAAGGGACGTGTCCCCCACCGGATGACCTGGGCGGATATCCGCAAGCTGTGCGGCCGGCTCGGTCTCGGTCTCATCACGGTGCAGTTCTACAAAACGCGGAAGCCCGCCGTCGAGGTCGTGTGCGAACCGCCGGACCCCGGCGGCGAAGCCCCCGTGCGGAAGACGACCGTGCGCAAACGCGCTGCGGAGCGCGTGCTCGGCGAGTTCCGCGAGCGCAGCGCCGACTACAACGTCGGCGGCAGCCGGGGGCTCAAGCTCGTCACGGCTTACCGCGAGAAGGCGCTGCACTGCGCCCTGCTCCTCCGCGAGCAGGGACCGCTCTCTCCGCGCAGCCTGCGCGAGCTTACCGGCAACGCCAAGACGGCGGCTCTGCTCCAGCGCAACGTGTACGGCTGGTTCACGCGCGTCAAGCGCGGCCTGTACGGGCTGACGCGCCCGGGCGAAGAGGCCTTGGACACGTTCGCGCATGTGGTCGCCCGCTTCGGGCCCCGCGTAGGAGGCCCCGGCGTCCTTACCGGGCCGGGGACGGAAGCGGCCGCGCAAGCCGGGCTGCCGGAAGCGGGCGGTACGGGAGATGCACGGCCGGAGGGGGCAACCGGCGCGGGCGCCGTGGACGGGCGGGAAGCGGCTGCCCCGGCGAGGAGGGCCAAGCGCGTGCGGTTGCCGGAGCCGTCCGGGACGGCACATGCGCGGCCGGAGGCGGGAGCCGCCAAGACTGAGCTGTCCGATGCGTCGGAGCCTATGGACGTACGTGTCGCACAGAGCGTGCCCGAGCCGCCTGACTCGCCGGACTTGCTAGACGTATTGAGTCAGCAGAACATTACCGTTCAAGCGGACAAGCCGGAGGCATCCGGTTTGCAGCAAGCCCCGTCCATGCGGAAAAGGAGACCAACCAAAGCAAAGAAAGGAGGCTCGAAGTGAGCCTCCTTTCTTATTCAGGCGGGCAGTTTTTAACAAATCAGAATCGGCCTATTCCTAAAATGAATCGGCTAACAACAGAAACACGGCGACAAGTGCAATAACACCCCCGCCTGCGTAAACAGGCACTCTTTTCTTTGAAAGACCGATTTTGTCCATTATATAATCCAACGCTGTCATAACTATAGCAATGATTGCAATCTGCAAGACAAATCCGGAAGGTACAAAACGGGTAACCATCAAAATTACACATACAAATAAGACAAAGTTTAGCGGGTAGCGGACACTCAATTTATCACCCTCCTTTAATGGTAATTATATACCAAATAACTCTGATAAACCCATGCGAAATCAGTGAGCCTTCATTATTGTATCTCCCATTTAGAAATCATGTAGTCCGTTACTTATCCAATACTATGTTAATTTTCCGGTCAAGTTCGAGCAAAAGTTGTTGCTGTTCATGGAAAAGCGCTTCTTTTTGTCCAGAGGCCATAAAGATTACATAAAAAAAGGCCTCTCACCGAGAAGCCTTTCATCCCTTTACATTCATTCCATAAATACCCACAAGCCACAAACCCACATAAAGCGCAATACCGGCGATAACCAGTATCAGCAAAATATTTAGCAGCCGGATCGTCAGGCTCCACGGGTTTTTGTCCGGCTTCGCGTTACGGTTCGGTAGTTCCGTCAAAACATTCACCTCGTTAAATAATCATTATCTAGAAATATCATACATCCTTTCCAGATATTTATCACGTTCGAATTTAAAATTTCCCTGGACGGATGTCTATATAGACCGCAGCATCTTTTCATATAAACAGCGCCTGGCACACTCAAGCTCAAGTTCTCCCGCGGAAAAAAAGCCTTCCCCCGTACATCCGGAGAAGGCTTTCTTTGGGTTTAACGCTTAAGCGAAGCGATCAACTGACCGGTGGACACGACCTTGGCGTAATCGGCCGGCGTGCCCGTATGCGTATAACCGTCCGGCCAGAACGTGGTGGAAGACGGCGGGGTCGAGTTCGCGGAGGACATGATCGTCCAGGCGCCGGCGGTGTTCCGGAAGCTGATGCCGCTGCATACGACCTGATTGTGGAGGGTATTCCAATTCGGCAGGGGATTCGGAATGGTCGCAAACGACCGGTCGCAGGCCGCTACTACCAGCCGCGCACTCGTAAGCGAACCGAAAGAGCCCGTCGCGCCCGAAAAAGTTTTCACCACGGTGCCGTTAACTTTGAATTCCAGCTTGTTCGAACTGTTGACGGACAGCTCGATGGGCACGGTGCTTCCGGCCGCAAGATTGAAGGCTCCGCCATCGTTGGCGGCTCCCGTGTTCCAGAACCAGTGCCACTTGCCGTTTTTCGCTTCCGTATAGTTGGTGGACAGGCCGCACTCGTAATTCGTATTGGACCCGTAAACGCCCAAATAAAAATTAATAAACCCGCCCGTCGTTCCGACCGATGCGCCGGAAGGCAGCTGGATATTCGTTTTCAGCCCGTAAACCGCATCGCTCTTGGTCCACCGTAAAATTTTCGCATACTCTGCCATAGATTTGTTCCTCCTGAGGTTCAGTCTAAAGGTAGGAGCTAACCCGGGCGTCGCCCGCCGGACAGCCGAGCCTTGAAAAAAGGCGCGGCTTTGCTCCTTCACTTAATAAGGCGAACGGAGTCCGGCTTTTACAACCTTCTTTTGAAATTTTTTTATTTAAAAAGAAACCGGCAGAATTGTCCCCCTCCTCACGCCGCGCCAAGCTCTCACGCAAGCTCGGCCTTCCAGGCGCAGGCATTAAAAAAGACGGAGGGATCGGCCTCCTGTCTGACAGGTGCCGTCCTCCGCCTTTATCAGGCATGCGGTCAGTTGTTCTTCTTGCGGATCGCTTTATTCATCCAGATAGCCGCCATGGCGCCTTCGCCCATCGCGACGGTAAGCTGCTCCGCATGTACGCCGATATCTCCGGCCACGTAAACACCCGGAATGTTCGTTTCCTTGCTGCGCGGATCGGCCAGCAGATGGCCGTTCTCCATCCGCTCCACGCCGAGCTGCGCGGCCAGGCCGGAATGGACGGCATTGCCGCCGAAGCCGAGAAACCCTCTCTCGGCGGACAGCGTCCCGCCGCCGGCCAGCTCCACGCCGCCGATCCTGCCGCCATCCTCCAGGATGGCGGCAATCGGTCCGGCGACGATGTCGATGCCGGCGCGCTCCAGCTTTTCCTGCAGATCCGCGTTAACGGGGCTCCGTTCGTGATTCACGAACGTGAGCTTGTCCGTCCGCGGACGCAGGGTCAGTGCCATGCCGGCGCCGGGATTGCCCGCGCCCAGCACGAGCGTGCGGCGGCCCGCCACCTCGTGGCCGTCGCAGTCCGGACATACATACACCGTATGTCCGAGGCATTCCCGCAGCCCCGGCAGCTCCGGGAAGCGGTCCATCACACCGGTAGCCAGCAGCAGCGTGGCACCGGTGTATTCAGTGTCCGGCTCCGCACCGGACTCGCCGGGCAGCCCCAGCCCGCCGGGCTCGTGCGCCGCAAGCGGGTGCCGGGCTCCCCGTTCGTCAGGCCGGAGCTTCCTCATGCCGACGCGGAAGCCGGACTCCAGCGAGCCCGCCAGCCGTACGGCCAGTCCTTCGGCGAATTCGACGCCGAGCGACTCGGCCTGCCCCCTGCCCGTGCGGCGCAGCTCTTCGCCGGATATCCCGTCCGGGTAGCCGAGCACGTTATGGTATTTGGCGCACAGGGTAGAGCGGCCGTATCCGGCGTCAATAACCAAGACGCGATGGCCGTAACGTCCGAGCTGGATCGCCGCCTGAAGCCCCGCAATGCCTCCGCCGACAATAATCGAATCGTATGTCATAAGTCACCTTCTTTATTAGTAGAAAGACAAGTTTCAACGGCGTTAAACCTTCTCTTTACTATACCCTTCGCTTACAAAATGTAATCGGTTCGATTACACTCCTGTCGGGTTCAGGCGGCCTTCTTTCGACGACACGTTCCATGCCGGGAGGCGCATTAGGTTTGAGGCTGCCGTTTTTCCGGCGTCAATGAAGCAGAGTAAGCAGCATCTCTACCGTATTATCGGCAAACTGCCTGTCCGGACGGGACTTCATCATAACGGTAAGCCCGATCAGTGACACCAGCAGAGCCTGGGCCGTGCCCCTTGCTTGAAGTGCAGTATCCAGTTCGCCCGAGCGAATTCCCCGTTCGATCGTTTCCTGGAAAATAACCGAAAGGTACAATTGGTGCTCTCTCGTAAGAATTTCGAATTTCTCGTCGTGGGGCGCCAGCTCCACCATCGTGTTAATGCTGAAGCATCCCCGGTTCAGGCTTCTGTCGTATTCATCCGCCACGATGTCCTCGAACAAAGCGCGGAAAGCCTCTTTGACGGAGGCGTGATTGTGCAGTTTAGCCCGTATTCGGGCGGCGTGAGCCTGTGTATATTTGCGCAGAGCGGCCTCGAACAGCTCCTGCTTGCTGCCGAAAGCGGCATACATGCTTGGCCGCTGTATGCCCATTCGGGCCGTCAATTCGGTTAACGAAGCGGCCTCGTATCCTTTTTCCCAGAACAGCTGCATTGCGGCATCCAAAGCCGTGTCTTCATCGAATTCCCTCTGACGGACCATAAGAACCCCCCTCTTATTTATATCGGTCGGTATATTTAATTTTAGATTTCAAACGCTCTCTTGTCAATAAATTAAAAGTTCTTTGTAACATAAATCCAGAGTCCTTACGGATTAACTTTATCCTTTTTTAACACATGTCTTTATTGGCGGATTTAAATTCCATGCTTCAGTCAGTTATCCTTGACAGTTCCCTCAATTGCTGGTAATTTAACAATCATTATGTACCACTCGGTATATTATAAATTCTAATATCCTAAAAGGAGTGAAACGAACTATGGTAACTCCCCGCAAAATCAGCCTCCCCGCCGGACAAGAAGCCGGAACTTCAGATTCGAAAGAAACGTCCGCCATTCCGAACGGAGAAGCTTCCATCCCGGTCACGGCTGAGACTGAGACGCTTGCCCGGGTTGAGGCACCGTCTCCGACACCGCCACCCGTATCGGGCTTGTCGACGACTCTAAAACCGGCGCCGAATGCGGCCTTGCCAGCGGCTTTGAAACCCGCATCGTCATCGCCATCGGGCTCATCGGCGGAAGGAGATTTTCCCTCGGGTTCTGTTTTAGCCTCACACCCCGAACCGGCGGCTCCGCCGTCTTCCTTGTCCCGGGCGAAGGCGCTGCTTTTTTCCGCCGCTTGCGGACTCGCCGTAGCCAACATTTACTACGCCCAGCCTCTCCTTGACGCTCTTGCCGCTGAGTTCCGGGTAGCTCCCGCCGCTATCGGCCTTGTCGTTACCGTAACTCAGCTTTGTTACGCCCTAGGCCTGCTGCTGCTCGTTCCGCTCGGGGATCTGCTGAACCGCCGGCGGCTCATCGCCGTTCAAATGCTGCTTTCGGCCGGCGCTCTTCTCATCGTCGGCACCGCCCCGTCCGCACCGGTACTGCTGGCCGGAATGGCCGCGGTCGGGCTGCTCGCCGTCGTGACTCAGGTGCTTGTCGCCTATGCTTCCACTCTTGCCTCCCCCGGGGAAAGGGGACGCCTCGTAGGCGTCGTGCAGAGCGGTATCGTAATCGGCATCCTTCTCGCACGGACCTTTGCCGGCACCCTGACGGATCTGGCCGGCTGGAGATCGGTTTATCTCACCTCGGGACTGCTGATGTTCGTTACGGGAGCCGTTCTGTACCGGGTGTTACCGGATGTTCCTCATAAGAAGACGGCGCTCTCTTATCTCCGCCTTCTCCGGTCCGTGTTCACTTTGTTTAAGGAAGAACGCCTGCTGCGGGTACGTGCCGTCCTGGCTTTTCTGATCTTTACCGCGTTCAGCACCTTGTGGACCGCCCTGGTTCTGCCTCTCAGCGCGCCTCCTCTTTCGCTTTCCCACACGGCCGTCGGGGCGTTCGGTCTTGCCGGAGCAGCCGGGGCATTAGCCGCCGCAGGAGCGGGCAGACTGGCGGACCGCGGCTTGGGACAGCGGACCACCGGCACGGCGCTCGTTCTGCTGTTGGTGTCCTGGGGTTTTATCGGCTTCACCCCCCATTCTCTGACGGCCGCAGTCGTTGGCGTCATCCTGCTGGACCTTGCCGTACAGGCCGTCCATGTGACAAACCAAAGCCTGATCTTCACCGTACGTCCCGAAGCACGGAGCCGGCTGACAGCAGGTTACATGGTGTTTTACTCGCTGGGCAGCGCGACGGGAGCGATTGCATCGACAGGCTTATACGCTGTCAGCGGCTGGAACGGAGTATGCTTTTTCGGCGCAGCCGTAAGCGGGCTGGCCCTTCTCTTTTGGGCAGTCACTCGCGGACGCGGCCCCGAATAACCAAAAGCGGTTCCCTTAGGATAGGGGACCGCTTTTACTCCGTTACCGCTTCCTGCTTCATCCTTACTTTATTCTTGTATCGATCTTGCCTTGTTCTTGCTTCATCCTTGCTGCGTTCTTGCTTTGCTCTTGCTTTGATTTTACCTTGTTCTTGCCTTGTTCTTGCCTTGTTCTTGCCTTGTTCTTGCCTTGTTCTTGCCTTGTTCTTGCCTTGTTCTTGCCTTGTTCCTGCTTCGTTCTTGCTTCGTTCTTGCTTCGTTCTCGCTTTTAACTCCCTCTCCCTTCGTTCTTCATCCTCAATCTCTTAGGCTCTTCCTCCAATGCTTCGCAATTTTTACGGCTGCCTTCTCGTTCCCTACTTCGCTTGACCACCTACTTCACCCTGCATCATTCTAACCTGCGCATTTCAGTATGTTTACGGGGTTAGCTGGAATTTCACCGGAAGTCCCTTTCCCGGAATACTTTTCGGTCTTTGCACCTCATACAAAAAAAACGCCTGCGATTCACATCGCAAGCGTTTCTTAAGCTACCTTACTGCGCGGTTTTACCTTTAAGGTTATCCCACGTTTTCTGGAAGTCGTCGAACATTTGATCTTTCGTTTTCTTACCGGCTACATAAGCCTGCATGGTAGCACCGAATTCCTGCATAGCGCCTTCCGGATACTTGGAGGAGTTCCAGCCCAGAACTTTGTTCTCTTTGCTGTACGTCATAATATCCGCGGCGAGGTCGCCGAGATCTTCCGCTTTCGCTTCGATGTTCGTGAAGGCCGGAATGAACTTGAAGTCATGCGTGATAAAAGCTTTACCGGCATCGGAGGTTGCGAGCCAGTTCAAAAACTCTTTGGCTTCGGCTTTGACCTTGGAGTTCTTGTTGACGACCCAGTTGTTCGGAACGCCCACGTAAAGCTTGTCCGTCTGTGCCGCATCGTCGCCGATCGGCATCGGAAGAATGCCGATGTTCAGGTCCTTGTTGATTCCGTCAATTTGGACCTGCGTCCAGTTGCCCTGCTGCATCATAGCCGCTTGACCGTTAGCGAACATTGTAACCTGGGTGTTGTAATCGGTCGTCAGCGGATTTTTGTTGCTGTATTTCAGTGTCAGATCTACCATTCTGGTCCACTGTTCGAAGACGGGATTGCCCTTGAATTTCTCGGTTCCGGCGTTCAGGCCGGCGATAAATTTGTTGGAATCCGGCTGGTTGGCAAACGCGACGTTAAGCGTATGGTTGCCCAGCACCCACCATTCCTGGTAGCCGTTCGCGAACGGCGTGATGCCCGCCGCCTGAAGTTTTTTCGACGCTTCGTCGAGCTGAGTCAGCGTTTTCGGCAGTTCGGTAATGCCGGCTTTCTTGAACAAGTCTTTGTTGTAAATGAAGCCGTAGCCTTCCAGACCCATCGGCTGTCCATAGATTTTGCCGTCCTTGGTCATCGGTTCTTTCGCGACCGGAACCAGATCTTTTACCCAAGGCTGGTCGGAGAGATCTTCGAGATGTTCCATCCATGTGTTCATTTCCTGGAAGCCGCCGTTGTTGAAAATGTCCGGCGTATCGCCGCCCGCGAATTTCGCTTTGAGCGCCGCGCCGTAATCCGCGCCTCCGCCTACGGTCTGGATGTCCAGCTTGACGCCCGGATGCGTTTTTTCATACTCCGCTTTAACTTTATTCAACGCTTCGGCGATTTCGACTTTAAATTGAAAGATTTTAATGGTTTTCGTTCCGCCTTCGGCCGCATTGCCGCCTTCCGCGGTTTTACCGGAATCACCGCTTCCGCAGCCTGCGAGCACGGTGGACATCGCGAATACGGAAACGAGTGCGAGTGTAGAAAGCTTTTTCATGGTGAAACCTCCCTTTATAGTCTTGCTTCTTGCCGGATCTTCTTCATTATAAAGACAGGAACGGACCGCCGACACCGAGGCTGTTGACCTGTTGAGTGGAACAAATTGACCTTACGGGCTTTGTCAGATCCGTACTCAGCCTTTGACGGAACCTGCCGTAATACCTTCGATAATATAACGCTGCATGGCCAGGAAGAAAATGATGATCGGCGTAATTCCGAGCACGAGCGCCGGCAGAGCCAGATCCCACTGCTTCATGTACTGGCCGAAGAAGGAGAAGGTAGCCAGCGGGATGGTCCGCAGAGATTGGTCTTGCAGGACGAGCGACGGCAGCAGATAGTCGTTCCACGTCCAGAGGGCGTTCAGGATGATGACGGTTACGATCATCGGCTTGAGCAGCGGCAGCACGATGCGCCAGAACACGCCGTACGGGGATGTCCCGTCCACGACGGCCGACTCCTCAATCTCCAGAGGAATCGATTTCACGAATCCGTGGAAAAGAAAGATTGCCATCGGTGCCCCGAATCCCAGGTAACAGACGATCAGGCCCCACAGGCTGTCCATCAGGCCTACGCCGGAGAGGACTTTTACGAGCGGGATCATGATCGACTGGAACGGGATAACCATCGCGGCCACGAACAGGCCGAACAGGACTTGGTTGACGCGGCTTTTATACCGCACAAGCCGGTAAGCCGCCATAGCGCTGATCAGTGCGATGCCGATGTTGCTGATCACGGTCACGATCAGGGAGTTCCAGAACACGGCCGGGAATTTGGTAATGGTCCAGGCCCGCTTGTAGTTCTCGAAGTGAAACGATTCGGGCCAGCTGGCGGCATTGGAAAGCAGGTCGCCGAAGCTTTTCACGGAGTTCACGAGAAGGAAGTAAAACGGGACAAGAAACAACAGAGCGATGATAAACGTTACGGCTTCGGCGGCAAACACGCGCCCGGAGTAACGGTTTTGTGCTTCCATTTACGCTTCGACCTCCTTGCTTTTCGTGAAACGGACCTGCAGCCAGGTAATGACCGCGACGACGATGAAGAACACAAGCGCCTTGGCCGTACCGAGGCCGTACCGGTTGTTCTGGAACGCTTCGCTGTAAATGTTCATCGCAACGGATTCGGTCGAGCGGAAAGGTCCGCCCTTCGTCAGCGACAAGTTGAGATCGAACATTTTGAACGTCCATGAAATGGCAAGGAACAGGCAGACGGTAACGGCCGACATGATGAGCGGAATCATAATGGAACGCAGCACTTGTCCCTGCGTAGCTCCGTCGATCTGCGCCGCTTCGATGACGTCTTTGGGCACATTGCTGAAAGCCGCGATGTAAATAACCATCAGATACCCGGCTGTCTGCCAGACGAACACGATCACGATGCCCCAGAAGGCGGTCATGGAATCCCCCAGCCACGGAAGGTTAAAAAAGCCGATTCCCGTCATTTGGCCGATAGCGGAAAATCCTTTTACAAAAATAAACTGCCAGATAAAACCGAGAAGAAGCCCGCCGATTACGTTCGGCATAAAGAAAATCGTTCTCAGGAAATTCCGGGTCTTCAAAGGTCTCGTCAGCAGGTATGCCAGAACGAATCCGACCAGATTGGACAGCACGACGCCCACGATCGTAAACCGGACGGTAAACCAGAAGGCGCTCCAGAAATCTTGATCCCCGGTGAAGATTCTTTTAAAATTATCAAAGCCTACCCAGCTGACCTCGCCGGATACTCCGTTCCAGTTCGTGAACGAGTAGTACATGCCGAGCAGGAAAGGGATGATAATAATCAGGGTAAAGAACAGGACCGCGGGTCCGAGAAAAAATAATTGCTGAGCCCACTGCGATGAACGCTTATGCATCTGTCTTCCTCCTTTTTTCTGCGGAAGGTTGTGTATTAAGTATAGGACGCGCCCCACGTTCCCCACTACCGCACGAGGTGAACCGTTAGGTGGAATATATTGATCTGAGGAGTCTGCCCGATGAACAAAAGCAGCATTCGTACACGCCTCATCCTGCTCATGCTGATCGCGACCGTCATTCCGATCGTAATCTCGATGATCGTCACATATTTTTACACGACCCGTTCGGTCGGAACGAAGCTGATCCGGGAGAACGCCAATCTCATCTACCAGGGCAAAACGAACGTACAAGCGTACATGGATACGCTGAACCGCAACTCGCTGTCGCTCTATAACGATCCGGGCGTGCTTCTGATGCTCCGGAGGAATGTGCATGATTACACGAACGAGGCCCAAACCTATACTCTGCTGCAAAATCTGACTCACTCCGTGGACGGCATTTACCAGATTTATTTCTATATGGCAAAAGCCCGCAGGTCTACGCTGCTTATCGGGGACATCCCGAAGCGCGGCTATGATACGGATAATTTCAGCGAGCCTTATACGACCGATAATCCCTCTTCCGTCGTGGAGCCTACGCACATGAGTTCCATCTACGGACTGGGACAAAGTCCGCCTTATTATGACCCCCGCCCCGTCATAACATTACACCGGGCCATCTACAACGTCCCGACGACGGAATGGCTGGGGACGTTATCGATCGATATCAAGCTGGAGGCGATTCAGGACATTGCCGACCAGCTTTTCAACAAACAGCACGAACGTCTTTACCTGCTCGATCAGTCGGGCATGGTCGTTTATTCCGGGGACAGCACCCTGGTCGGAAAGCCCCTCTCCGATGACTGGACGGGGCGGGTTCTGGAGTCCAAAGAAACACGCGGGCAGCTGGAAATGAACAAGTCCGTTTATTTGTACGAAAAAATGGACACCCCCTACATGAAGTGGACGCTCGTGAAGGAAATCCCGCACAGCTATCTGTACGAGGGGGTTCGGAGCCTGACCCAGATCAATATCATCATCGCGGCGGTCTCCCTGCTGCTCGTCATTGCGGCCACCTTGCTCGTGACGATCCGCATCACCGCCCCGATCAAAAAATTGATCGGAACGATCAACCAGATTCAGGCCGGTAATCTGACCGCTCGTGTAGACGGGGAAGGCCAGGACGAAATCGGTATTCTGGTCCGCCGGTTCCGGACGATGATGGAGACGATCAATAACCTCATTCTGCGGGAATACAGGCTCGACATCGCCAATAAAACGAACCAGTTAAAAGCGCTGCAGGCCCAGATCAACCCGCATTTCATGAACAACGCGCTGCAGTCCATCGGTACGCTGGCTCTCCAGCATAACGTTCCGCGCATCTACTCGCTGATCAACTCGCTGGCGAAAATGATGCGCTACAGCATGAACACGAATCAGGAAGCCGTGCCGCTTTCGATGGAAATCAGTCATGTGAAGGCGTATCTGGAGTTGCAGAAAGAGCGGTTCGAAGGCAAATTCGGTACGCACTACGAACTGGACGAAGCCGCTCTTGGCATCATGGTTCCGAAGATGATCGTTCAACCGCTGGCCGAAAATTATTTCAAGCACGGCTTCGATCCGAAACTCGGTCCCGGCCGTCTGATTGTACGGGCCCGGCTCGAACCCGGCGTCGGGAATCCCGCACAGCCTGTCCTCATCGTGGAAGTCGAGGACAACGGACGCGGCATCCCGGAGGACAAGCTGGCGGAACTGGAAGCCGGACTCGCCATGATGCGCGAGGAGACCGGGATAGAGGAAGAAGGCGGAATCGGGATCGGCAACGTAAGGAGCAGACTGCGCCTTTACTTCGATCCGCGGGCTTCGCTGACACTTGAGAACACGGACCCGCACGGCGTCCGGATTACGATGCGCATTCCGCTCGGGGAGGATACCACAACATGATCGCATTACTCGTAGACGATGAGAAACACGTCCGCAATGCCCTGCGGATGCTGATCACATGGGAAGACCACGGCATTACGCAAGTGTTCGAGGCGGAAAACGGGGAAGAAGCCATTGAAGTAATCGGGCGCGAAAAGCCCCAGATCATCATCACCGATATGATGATGCCGGTCAGGGGCGGCGTGGAGCTGCTCCAATGGCTGCAGGCCAACGAGCCCTCCGCCAAATCGATCGTGATCAGCGGCCACGATGACTTTTCCCTTGTCCGCCATACGATCCAATACGGCGGAACCGACTATATCCTGAAGCCGATCGATCCGGATCAGGTCAACGAGGCGCTGGCCAAAGCGGTGGCCAGTTGGAAGAAAGAAGAGCACGAACGGTCCCGGAGCGTGGAGCGGAACATTGAGATGAACCGCATCAAGCCGGTCTACTGGGACCGGCAGTTGTCCGGACTGCTCGACGGGCCCGGGCAAAATCCGGACGCCGTCCGGGATCTCCGGACCGACTGGGGTCTTCCCGCGGGAACGGTCTCGTGCCGCATCGCCATCCTCAGCATGGTCACGATGGAGACGAAGCTGAAGAACAAATTCGGCCGCAACACGGACCTGCTCTTCTTCTCGCTGATCAACATCTGCAACGAGTTCCTTCACCGCCGCAGCCGCGGAGCCGCCTTCCGTTACTGGAGCTCCAACGAGATCGTGCTCCTGGTCTGGGGCGAGCCGGACAAAGTCCCCGCTCTGCTCGGGGACATTAACGAGGGCATCCGGACCGCCCTGCACAGCCGGCTCGATTTCGGGCTCAGCGGCGTGCACGCTTTCCCGGAAGGCCTCCCGGCCGCTTACCGTGAAGCCCGTAACGCGCTGCGCCAGCGCAACCTGCTCAGCCGCGGCGGCTGGATTCACGAGGCTGTCCGGCCCGAAGGGCTTCAGCCCCGGCGGCTGCGCTTCAGCGACTTCGAGGAAGCGATCCGGACGGCGATCCGCAGCGGCAGCGCCGAAGAGATCACCTCCGCCGTGCAGGCGTGGTTCGACGGCGTGCGGAGCCTGAGCGCCATCACGCTCGAGCAGATCGAGCAGTGGCGCGGCGAAGCGGACACCATGCGGGGCCGCTGGATCGAGGACTTCTTCCCGGACGGTCCCGAAGAGCTGCTCGCGGAGCTGCGCTCGGAAACCGGCAGCGGACAGACCATCGTCCCGCTGAACGAGCAGGGCACGCTCTCGCTTGCCGACTGGCAGCAGGAGCTGACGCATTCGTTCATCCAGCTCTCGAAGCATCTGCTCAAAAGGCAGCACCGGGAGAAGAACGTCATCTACGACATCGCGAAATATTTGCAGACGCACTATCACGAAGAGATTTCGCTGCAGGATATCGCCGGACGTTTCTTCCTCTCCCGCGAATATATTTCGCGCAAGTTCAAGCAGGAGTTCGGGACGAATTTGTCCGACTATCTGGGTTCTATCCGCATCGACAAAGCAAAACTGCTCATGATGAATCCCAACCTGCGGATTTCCCAGGTCAGCGAAATGGTCGGCTACGGCGACGAGAAATATTTCAGCAAAGTTTTCAAAAAAGTCACCGGGTTCTCGCCAAATGAATACCGGAAAGCCAACCAGCCGATCATGTAAAGGCGTATGAAGGCTTGTTCACATTTTTGTCATTTTCTTTTGATGGACGATTGGGTATAATTAGGCTAACGTATGTTTACTTGGAGGTGCGCTTGGATGTCTCATGCTTTCTGGATCATTATTGCAGTGCTTACCATGTTTATCGTGGCCATCTTCACATCTTCGTACAACGAGGATAAAACCAAAGGCCTGTAAGTTTCGCCCGTCATGCGGACAAACGAAAGCCCTGGATATGAAATGATCCCCACCCTGCGAGCAGAATGAATCTCTTGTTCTGTCCGTCTGCGGCGGGGATTTTTTTTATAGCAAAAAAGAGCACGGGAAAGATACCGTTCCATGCGGAAGAATGGAGGAAACGGCATGAAAGAAATGATAAGCGGGTCTATGCGGACTCTTAAAGAGGCGACCGGGTTTTCCGGCACGGCCCTTGCTAAGAACAAGGAAGAAATCTTCGCCGCCTTCAGCGGCGGCTATGCCAATCGCTCCGAAGGCATCCTTAACCGGGCGGATACCCGTTTCGGAATAGCATCCGGGTGCAAGCTGTTTACGGCTGCAGCAATCTGCCAGCTAGTGGAGAAAGGTCAACTCTCTTACGATTCCAAGCTGCGGGATTGTCTCCCGCTGAAGCTTGAACATTTTGATCAAGATATCACGATTCATCAGTTGTTAACACATACTTCCGGGATACCTGATTATTTCGACGAAGACATCATGGATCATTTCGAAGATTTATGGACGGATTATCCCATGTACCGTGTCCGGCGTCCTCAGGACTTCCTTCCCTTGTTTGCCGAAAAAAAGATGAAGCACGAGACCGGCCGTGTTTTTCATTACAATAACGGAGGCTATATCGTTCTGGGGCTCGTTGTCGAACATGTCAGCGGGCTCCCTTTCAGCGATTATGTGGAGCAATTTATTTTTGCCAAGGCGGGCATGAAGGATTCCGGATACTTTGAAGCGGATAGTTTGCCCGAACGTACGGCGGCCGGTTATATCGACCGAGAAGACGGAGGCTGGAAAACCAACGTATTCTCGCTTCCCGCCAAAGGCGGCCCGGACGGCGGCGCTTATGTGACGGCACCGGATATGATGAAATTTTGGGAAAGTTTAATGAGATTTGAATTGTTGAGCGAGGAAACGACCTCTATGCTGCTGCGGCCCCATGTGCATATAGCTAACGACATTTATTACGGATATGGACTCCGTATGAAGCTCCGGCAGCATGAGGGTCATGAGGATGTAGAGAAGTATATTTTAATGGGGTATGACCCGGGCGTGAACTTCAGGTCTGTCTATTACCCCCAAGAGAGGCTTTCTATCGTGGTTTGCTCCAACAAATCCGGCGGAGCGTTCGAAATCATTTCCGGTATCGAAAAAGAAATGATTTAGCAAAAAGAGGCTGAAAAACCAGCCTCTTTACTTATTCGTTCTTCCGCGGAGTCCGCTGCACCCGGCAAGGCTTACGGATAACTGACCACCCGATGCCGCGCAAAACCGAGATACCGCGTCCCCTGAAAATTCAGCTTTCCCATGTCCCCTTCCACAAGCTGGCCGTACTCCGACCCGCTTATCCGGAACTCGATCCGGTCACCGCTCTCCACCTCGAACGTGACGAAGTAGGACGTGTCCGTGGAATGACTGTGCATGGATTCGTTCGAAGCCGAATGATGATGGGACACCTGCGTGCGCTTCGTGGCGACCCGCGCTTCTACCGTAAGCACCGGCTGCCTGTTGTTGTGGTTCCACTGCAGGATGCTTCTCACCAGAGTAAAAGCGATAAACGCCAGAATGGCGATGAAAACGAGCGGAAACAGCGCCGATATAAGCCCGAACATCCCCGGCCCGTCTCCGAACCCTATCCCGTTTATGTTTATCACGGCTCTCTCTCCTTTCCGTTCCGCTTCCGAAAGCTCTGCCCTGATTTTACCATATCACCTTGGTTTTAGGTGGTAAAAAAAGGAACATTCGCGAAAAAACGCCGTCTCCCGAAGGAAACGGCGCTTTTTCATCTCATGTGTTCGATCGTCTCGTCAAAACGTAGGAAATAAGCCCTAAACTCTCGGCTGTTTCATCGCGTTCATTTCACCCAGACAATTGGAACAGATGTGACGTTCTTTAAATTCGTTAACATGATCCATTTCACCGCAGAATACGCATTTCGGGCGGTATCTCTCTAGGATGATATGGTCCCCTTGTACTAAAATTTCGACCGGATCACCTTCGTTCATTTGATATCTTTTGCGCAGCGACTTAGGTAATACGATACGTCCAAGCTGATCCACTTTACGGACAACTCCAGCTGGTTTCATCATTGTGCCACTCACCTCATTTCACCGAAGTATAATCGGCTTAGCAATCTTTACCCATTTTTATTCGCCAAATTTCTGCTAATTCCTTCTAACTTCGTTATATTCTTTTTATTCGGGGATACAAATCGGCAAAGATTACAAGATTCCTAAGCACCAGAGTGAAAGAATCGTTGTCCGGCTTGCAAACTAGCCCCGGATACGTCTATACGCCTAGAAGATTTCAGGCAAAAGCCGCCCGATCTCCCGTTCCGTATACACCGGACTCCTGCTTTAGGCTCATGCCGGCAGGCACCGAATCCCGGCTCCCGGGTGTTCTCAAATCCGAAATGAACCTTCCGGCTCATGCCCGTCCGTCCCGAAATCCCGTCTGATCCGGGTCGGGAAGCATCCGGCCTTTCAACTGTCACGACAAGCCGTCTGCCCCTGCAAATCGTTTGTCAAGGAGAGGGAATCGTTGAAACTGGCGAAATTAGGAGAAAGCTTGGTTCCTGCCATCTTCCATAAACATATCATACATTACAACTAAATATAGCAGACAAGTATAAAGGAGGGAAAAAACTAGGGAAGCTAGTTTCCTTTTACAAGGTCCTTCTTTTTCGGAAAGAAGGGAGGTGAAATCAGAAATGGATGAGTTCCTTATCCCGATAACCGTTCTTACATTTCTCGGCACTCTCTTGTTTATTTTCTGGCGTCCGGACATCAATGAAGCCTTTCCCGCATCGGTGGGGGCGCTGATTATCCTGCTGAGCGGCAGCGTTTCTTTGACGGATCTGGGCAGCATTACCGAAACGATCGGCGGAGCCGCCGTTACGATTATGGCCACCATCGTGATGGCCATCGTTCTTGAAAGCTTCGGTTTTTTTCAATGGGCGGCGGAGAAATTATCGGCGAAAGCGCGAGGCTCCGGCATCCGGCTGTTCTGGTACACGAATCTGTTCTGCTTTCTGATGACGCTCTTCGTCAATAACGACGGCAGCATCCTCATTACGACTCCGATTCTGCTTATGCTGCTCCGCAACCTCAAACTCAAAAATCATCAGAAAATTCCCTATCTGCTGTCCGGGGCGTTAATCGCAACGGCTTCCAGCGCGCCTATCGGGGTCAGCAATATCGTCAATCTTATCGCGTTAAAAATGGTCGATATGGACCTCTACATGCACACGGCCATGATGTTCATTCCCGCCTCTCTCGGTCTCGCCCTGCTGGCGCTGCTGCTGTTCCTCAACTTCTACAAGACGCTGCCCAAAACCATTCCCGTCCTGAGACCCGGCTCCTGGAAATATACATCCCCCGGCATCGGCAACCACCCGCTCAAAAACAGTTCTTCAGACTTGGATGATGAACAGCGGACACGGTTTATGCGGAACATTCTCCTTTTCGTATTCGGCGTACGACTGAGCTTGTTCGCCGCTTCTTACGTCCACTTTCCCGTACCCGCCATGGCCGTCATCGGTTCCGTTCTCCTGCTTGCCTGGCGCTGGTACCGGCTGAACATTTCTCCGGCCGACATGATCCGCAAAACGCCGTGGAACATTCTTCTGTTCGCTTTCAGTATGTATGTCATCATCTACGGGCTGCACAATATCGGCCTTACGAACCTGCTGATCCGGCTGCTGGAGCCCCTCGTCAGCGGAAGCCTGCTTCATGCCAGCGTGCTGATGGGCATCCTCCTGAGCCTGCTCTCCAATATTTTCAACAATCATCCCGCTCTTATGATCGGAACACTTACGTTGACGCATATGGGACTCGATCCGCTGACGCTCAAAATCTCTTACCTGGCAAGCGTCGTCGGCAGCGATATCGGTTCTCTTCTTCTTCCTATAGGAACGCTCGCCACCCTCATGTGGATGCATATTCTGAAAAAAGGCAAGGTTGGCCTGACCTGGAGCCAGTATTTGAAAGTGACCATCACCGTCATTCCCGTCACCCTGCTCTTCACACTGGTTTTTCTCGCTTACTGGATCTCCTGGATTTACTAAAAAAAACGATCTTCGAATAAATCGAAGACCGTTCATGTAAAAGAAATGCTTACCGTAATTTATGTCAAAAAAAGCGTTTGAGTTCGGGTGTATTCAGGAGGACCCTGAGAAGAGGGCTGATTCCCTTCTCCTTAGGGTTTTTTTGTCCTGTTTACCGGAGACCCGGAAAATCGTTCTGGCGGAGCGCTTCGAACAGGACGATAGCCGCCGAATTCGATAAGTTCAGCGAGCGGACCGCATCCGACATCGGCATTCTCATGGTCTGGCCGGGATGAGCCTCCAGAATTTCGGGCGGGAGTCCTTTCGTCTCTCGGCCGAAAACGAAAAAATCGCCGTCGCGGAACTCGAAATCCGTATACCGCTTATCCGTTTTCGTGGTGGCAAAAAAGAACCGGCTTCCGGCATATTTTTGTTTAACCTCTTCAAAAGAATCGTGATATTCCAGTTTGACGGAATGCCAGTAGTCGAGTCCGGCCCGTTTGAGTGTTTTGTCGTCCGTTGAAAATCCGAGCGGCCGCACCAGATGCAGGTAAGTCCCCGTCGCTGCGCACGTCCGGGAAATATTGCCCGTATTCGCCGGGATTTCGGGTTCAACCAATACGATGTGAAAAGCCATGCTGCACGTTCACCTCTTTCCTCTGCTAGTATACACTTTCTTCTCGGCAATTTTAACACTCGTTTTACGTGTTCTTAATATGACCGTGATACATAGGCGCGATAATAGAGTTAATAACCGAATCCAAAGGAGACCGATTCATGAAGAAAAAAGTGCTAGTCGTAGACGACGAACCTTCGATCTCCATGCTCATCGAGTTCAATCTGAAGCTCGTAGGCTTCGAAGTCCAGTGTGTATATGACGGTGAGGCCGTATTCGACGTCATCGGCCAGTTCCGTCCCGACATTATCGTTCTCGATCTGATGCTGCCCAAAATGGACGGCCTGCAGGTCTGCCGCAAGCTGCGCAGCCAGAACAATCTCGTTCCCATCATTATGCTCACCGCCATGCAGGATTTATCGGATAAAATCGCGGGGCTGGACAACGGCGCCGACGATTATATGACCAAGCCATTCAGTCCGCAGGAGCTGATTTCCCGCATTCAGGCGATCATCCGCCGCATCCAGACCCTCCCGGCTTCGGGCGAAGAAGCCCCGATCACGATCGGCCAGCTCAGCATCCGTCCCGATCAGCGCGAGGTGACCTGTGCGGGCAAGCCGGTCGATCTGACCCCCAAAGAATTCGAGCTGCTTGTGTTCCTCTGCAAGCACAGAGGCAAAGTACTGAGCCGCCAGCAGCTGCTGCACGGCGTATGGGATTATCATTTCCTCGGCGATACCCGTATCGTCGATGTCCACATCTCTCATCTCCGGGATAAAATCGAGGTCAATGCCCGGACACCCGAATATATCATGACCATCCGCAACGTCGGCTACAAATTGACCGAACCCGCCATTAAAGAAAGTTTTGCCTGAGAGCCGTCCGGCTACACGGGCATACACAGAGCGTTTTAGTAAAAGGTAGGGCGAATCATTCGCCATACCTTTTTTTACGGGTTTATGGCGGCAGGTCTCAGTGCCGCCCGGCGAACATCCTATCCGCGCAGCAAAAACGGGACCCTGTGAAGGGCCCCGTTTTCCGATAAGAAGGGAAAAATACCTGTCCGTACACCGTGTAACGGAGGTGTTTATCCGTTGCGCTTGCTGAAATCGTTCATGAACTGGGCCAGAGCCTGACACGATTCGTAAGGAACCGCATTGTAAGTCGAAGCTCTAAGACCGCCGACGCTGCGGTGTCCTTTCAGACCGACAAACCCGTTCGCCTGGGACTCCTTCACGAACAGCTTCTCCAGCTCTTCCGATTGCAGACGGAACGTGATGTTCATTCTCGAACGGCTGTCCGTGTCTACACAGCCTTGATAGAAGCCGCCGCTGGAATCGATGGCGTTGTAGATCAGGTCGGTTTTGTCGCGGTTGATTTTCTCCAGCGCCGCAAGTCCGCCCTGGCGTTTGATCCAGTGCAGAACCAGATTGATCATGTACACCGAATAGGAAGGCGGCGTATTGTAAAGCGAATCGTTCTTCACGTGGGTGTCGTAGCGGAACATGGTCGGAAGGTTCGCATTCGCGCGCTCCAGCATGTCTTCCCGCAAAATAACGACCGTTACGCCCGAAGGACCGAGATTTTTCTGCGCGCCCGCGTAAATCAGGCTGAACTTCGAGACGTCGACCGGCCGGCTGAGAATGTCGCTGGACATATCCGCGATAAGCGGAATGCTGCCTGTGTCCGGATAGCTTTGAAGCTGGGAGCCTTCGATGGTTTCGTTCGACGTGACATGCAGGTAAGCCGTCTGATCCGGCAGGTTAAGCCCGCCGAGGTCCGGCATGCGCATGAACTTCTGATCTTTCGAGCTCGCCGCAACCGCGGTTTCCCCGAAAAGCTTCGCTTCCTTGATCGCTTTGTCCGCCCACGCGCCGCTTTGAACATAGGCCGCGGTTTGTCCGGCTTGCAGAAAATTCATGGGAATCATGGTGAATTGTGTGCTTGCTCCGCCTTGGAGGAAAAGCACTTTGTAGCCGTCCGGAATGCTGAACAATTCTTTAAGCAGGCTTTGCGTTTCGTTGTTCACCGCTTCGTACTCTGCGCTGCGGTGCGAAATTTCCATAATCGACATGCCGATGCCGCGGAAGTCGACAAATTCCTTCTGCGCCTGCTCCAGTACTTCCAGCGGCAGAGCCGCCGGACCGGCGTTAAAATTGTAAGCACGGTTTCCCATTTTTCTCTCCACACCCTCTGCTTCATTTGATTTATCGCTATGATAGCAGTATTCGCCAGCACCATCAAGAGAAAGTTGTATGGATACGGGCCTTTCCGTCAAAATTAAAAGAAGCTTACTCAAAAGGAGAGAATCCGACATGACCGATCCGTTAGAGCGCCTGTTCGTCGCCGTTCCTCTGTCCGGGCCTGTCCGGGAAAATCTGAAGAGCTGGACCGGGAGGCTGAGAGATTCGGGAACCTCCTTCCACAAATGGGTCCATCCTGAAGATTTCCATATCACGCTGAAGTTTATCGGCGATACGCCTCTGTCGACGCTGCCCGCCCTCTCTCCCCTGCTTGAGCAAGCGGCAGGGGCTCATTCTCCGCTGGAGCTTGCCGCGGCGGGAGCGGGAACTTTCGGCCCTAAGGATGCTCCGCGGATCCTTTGGGCCGGGCTGCAGGGCGATCTGGACGCCCTGCAGAGGCTCCAGCGTGATGTGGAGGCGGCCTGCTCGTCCCTCGGCTTCGAGCCGGAGGACCGGCCTTACCGGCCCCACATCACGCTCGCCCGCCGCTATACAGGCGGGCGCAAATGGGCGCGTGAACTGCTGGACGCGCCGGGCGAGCCTCCTTCCGCCTCCTGGACGGCGGAAGAGATCGTGGTGTACCGGACCCATATGGGCCGGTCACCCATGTATGAACGCGCAGGGGCTTTTGCCCTGCGCGGGTGAAAGCAGGCCGCCGGGAACGTTACGGCGGCCTTTTGGCGGCGGCGCTCGGCCGCAGAGCCGACAGCTCCCGCTGGCGCATCCGGCTCGGCCGTAGAGCCGGCAGCTCCCGCTGGCGCATCCGGCGCTCGGCTGCAGAGCCGGCAGCTTCCGCTGGCGCATCCGGCGCTTGGCTGCAGAGCCGGCAGCTTCCGCTGGCGCATCCGGCGCTCGGCCGCAGAGCCGGCAGCTTCCGCTGGCGCATCCGGCGCTCGGCCTGCCCGCTCCACATGACCCAGCCGCCCCTTTTTCTCCCGTATGAAAACCGTCGCCGGGTGACATTCTGACAGGGCGGCTTCGCGTTCCCAAAACTGTCGAATTTGCGCCTCCGAATTTATGTTACGCTCATACATAGCAAGGACTAACGGACTACACCGTGCCGATCCTTGAACCAAGGAGGCATTTCGAATGAACCCAACTGACGACATCGCGGCGAAAGCCCGCGCCTTCCTCTATACCTGTTACAGCGAATGGGGCCGCAGCGAACAAGAAGCCGAGAAACGCTGGCTCGACGTCTGCGCCCAAATCAAAGAAACCGGCACTTACGTACACAGGCCCGAAGAAGTGGAGTACGGCGCCAAGTTAGCCTGGCGCAACAGCAACCGCTGCATCGGCCGTTTGTTCTGGAACACGCTGAGCGTGTTCGACGGCCGGCATATCCGTACCTTCGAAGAAGTGCGCGACGCTCTGCTTACGCATATCCGGTTTGCCACGAACGACGGAAAAATCCGTCCCGCCATCACCGTTCTCCCTCCGGCCGGGAAGGACGGCATCAGTCCCGTACGCATCTGGAATCACCAGCTGATCCGTTACGCCGGCTACGAGACAGACAGCGGCCTCGTAGGCGATCCCAACTCCATCCCGTTCACGCGGGTTTGCCGGGAGCTTGGCTGGGAAGGCGAAGGCACGCACTTCGACCTGCTTCCGCTGGTTATCCAGGTCGGCGACGACGCTCCCCGGTGGTTCGAGATTCCCCGCGACCTTGTGCTGGAGGTTCCTCTCCGTCATCCCGAGCTGCCGGGGTTTGACGATTTGCGGCTGAAATGGTACGCCGTTCCCATTATCGCCGACATGCGCCTGGAAATCGGCGGTATCTCTTATTGCGCCGCGCCTTTTAACGGCTGGTATATGGAAACCGAAATCGGGGCCCGCAATCTGGCCGACGAGAACAGATACAACCTGCTTCCCCGGACGGCTTCGCTTATGGGGCTGGATACAAGCTCGAACGCGACCTTCTGGAAGGATCGGGCACTGATTGAGCTGAATGCAGCCGTGTACCATTCCTACCGGGGCGCAGGTGTCTCCATCGTCGATCATCATACGGCAGCCCAGCAGTTTCAGCTGTTCGAGCAGCAGGAAGTCCAGGCAGGGCGTGAAGTAACCGGAGACTGGACATGGCTGATTCCTCCGGTATCCCCGGCGACTACGCCTATTTTTCACAGCAAGTATGACAACACCTGGAAAACCCCCAATTTTTATTACCAGGACAAGCCTTACGAGAAATAAACTCCGGAGAACCGGCCTGTATATATATCATGAAGCCTGAAGCCTCGTTGACACTCGCAAGAAGTTCGTAAACATCCGGATATCTTTAAAACTGCCGGTTCCAAATCTTTTACGCAAAAGCCCGCGCCCCATGCGCAGGCTTTTTTTGCATGTTCCGGCCGCTCGGATTTTTTCTGCTTTTCATCTATTAAACTGTGTTTATTCCGAGAATAACCCATATGGAAATAACAGGTATTTAAGGTAATTACATTGCATTTTTTGGTAATTTAATGACTTCAATCGAGCGGCATATTGTACTGGAAATATTTTCAATTTAATATACGAATGTATAAACGTTCAAAAAGAGGAAGGAGTAGTCAGCAGCTCAAAAACGTGCTCACGGGTTCCACTGCCATTTCAATCAGATAGCCAAATAACCGATACGGTTGGGAGTGTAAATATGAGAAAAAGATTTATAAACACAGCCCGTTTATTATTAATGATTTGTACGGCTTTATTACTCCCCAGTAACGCCTTCGCCGCATACAGCCCCGGTACGGAAACCCCTTTTCCCGCTTCATCGGTTAAGGAACCTTATACGTCCGGCGATGTTACTTTTTCCAAAACCGGACATCCCGTATTCGTTTCAAATGCGCCCGAATCCATCTATGATCATCAAGCGAACAAGACGTTATACCGGGACACCATGAACGGTACGTTCAGATTTTGGTCTTCCCACAGAAGTATGGCGTCCGGAAACCTGTCGTTCTTTTTGTATATTAAAAATCCGTCTGCCACAGACTCGGTTAACTTGTACGTAATAAAGGATGGGTACGGAGATTCCAACGCGGGCGGGGATGTGACGAAAGCCGCTTCTACAGCCACAACAAGCTTTATGAACAAGAGTGCCGGCGGCGGAACCTATCTGGCAACTATCGCGCCGGGTCAAGGGTATGCCTATGAATATTCGGCGGCGGCGGGAATCGCAAATCAGAAAGCGATCGTGTATATGGCGGATTTCAGAGCGGCGGATGTGACAACCGGCAGTGACGCCCTTGTACAAATCTCGGATATTTCAACAAATACGGGAACCACGAATTTAGCGGCCTATGCGGATACTTCAACCATTGCACGGACCAATTACAATACGAAGACAAATGACGATTACCGGGGTCTGCTGCAGCACTCGGGAAGAACGGCGAATGTCAATCTCACCTTGACGAGCGCCTCGCCTGCCAAGACGATTACGCAAAGCGACGACGGCGGGTATATGAACGAACAGGAAACACTCATGTCCAGATGGGATATCGATGGAAACCCGCAAAACCAGACTCCCGTATCCTTCAACGGAAAAATCAGGGTCGCTTATTGGTGTACGGACTACACCTACCACATCAACATTACCAATTCCAGCGGCCTTCCGAATGTTTACACCCTGTATGGAAGCAGAACCAGCGGCGCATTTATTAATTATAAAATCAGTACGGTAACGAACCGCCATGTAGATAAAGGGAACGGTATCGTTATTAACGACGCACCGGCTTATACGCTTCATACGATGGTCCAGCCTTCCAACAATCTGCCTTTATCCTTGGACTTTGCAGCTCAATAATCATAAACGAGACCTAAAAAAGCGGGAATTTCCCGCTTTTTTTTATTTTTCCGGGTAAAGCTTGGCAAATTAAGACGTTCATCCTCCCGGTCTAAAAGAACCGCTGCGGGCGCTCACGCTTTTTCCGCCGCCGGCCTTTCAGATAAAACACGGGCTTAGTTGAGCTTCTTACAACCCGCCTATGAATGAAAGCGCCTGGAATGATCAATATTAAGCCCCATATACAAGTGAATTTTCCTTGTTGAGGAACGAACGCCCGTCCGGTACATTCCCCTGACCCGCAAGAAAGGAGAAGAACGAAGATGTGGAACTGGATGAAAAACCGCAAAACCGGCAGCCCGTTGTCCGGAATTCCGGTGTCCGAACCGCAAATGGCGGTACCGAGCCTTTATATAGAAGATATTTTGAGCGGCCAGACACTTTCCGCAGATATAGAGGAAAATCTGAAGCTTCTTCAAGATGTTCTACAGTACAACGATGATTTGACCGTCCGCCGGTTTCAGCTGTTCGAGGGAACTTCCGCCGCTCTTGTATTCTTCTCCTCTTTTGCGGACCAGGAAATGATCCGCTCATATTTGATTAAGCCCCTTATGACTCATACGGAGCAGGAAGAATGGATAGTCGACTCCGAATCGCTGGCCGCTTACTTGACGGATAAGGTTATTCAAGTGAGCCGGATCACGGAGGAAAAAGTCTCCGCCCGGATTATCGACGAATTGACCATGGGGGAAACGGTCCTGCTTGTGGACGGAATCGCGGCGGCCTTTCTGGCGGATACACGAAAAATCGAGAAACGCTCGATCGAGCAGCCGCAGACGGAGCAGGTGATCCGCGGTCCCCGCGAAGGCTTTATCGAGCATTTGCAGACCAATCTCGCCCTTATAAGGTACCGGCTGCAAACCGCGGACTTCCGGGTACATACGATGCATATCGGGCGGGTGACGAAGTCAAAGGTGGCGCTCTGCTACATTCAGGGAATTACCCAGCCGGCTCTGATTCATGAAGCCAAGAAGCGCTTGTCTTCCATCGATACGGATTCCATTCTGGATGCCGGGTACATCGAACAGTTCATCGAGGATCACCCGCTCTCCCCTTTTCCGCAGATTCAGAATACGGAGCGCCCCGACAAAACGGTCGCCGCGCTGCTGGAAGGCAAGTTCGTCATTATGGTCGACGGCTCTCCGTTTGCGCTCATTGCGCCGACTGTGTTCAGCCAGTTTTACCAGACTGTAGACGATTACACGGAGCGGTTCCTGATCGGCAGTATGATCCGGTTAATCCGGCTCGTCGCGCTGCTGTTTTCGCTGGTGTTTCCTTCGCTGTACGTGGCGGTCATTTCTTTCAACCCGGAAGTGATCCCCACGGATTTTGCCGTTGCCGTCGCCGGTTCCAGAGCGGGAGTGCCTTACCCGGCCATGGTGGAAGTGCTCCTGATGGAAATTTCCATGGAGGTGCTGCGCGAGGCCACCATCCGTCTGCCTCAATTGATCGGCGGGGCGCTTTCCATCGTGGGTGTCTTAGTCATCGGCCAGGCTGCCGTATCCGCCGGTTTTTCCAGCCCCATTACGGTCGTCATCATCGCCCTGACCACAGTCGGTTCTTTCGCCACGCCCGCTTACAACGCGGCCATCGCCCTGCGGATGCTCCGGTTTCCGCTTATCGTGCTTGCCGGCTGCTTCGGACTGTACGGCATCATGTTCGGTATGATTCTCATCATCAATCATCTGCTCAGCATTCGGTCGTTCGGCGTTCCCTATATGAGCCCGATCACCCCTTTTAACGCCCGGGAATGGAAAGACACGCTCCTGCGCGGACCGATCTGGTGGATGACCGACAGGCCGGGGCATTTAAAGTCACTTCAGGCCAAAAGACGCTGGCACATCGACCGGTATTACCGGTCGCCGTCTTATTCCTGGGACAAGATTCCCGAGGATCCGGATAAAGGAGGCGAGCCCCATGAATGACCGGCGGTTAACGAACTGGCAGGCCATGTGCATCCTGATCAGCACGATAGCCGGCATCGGCATACTCCCCCTTCCGAGGCTGGCCGTAACCGCAGGAGAGACGGCCGCACCGCTCGTTACAGCCGCGGGCATCCTGCTGGGAGCCCTGCTTGTGATGCTCTGGTCTCTGCTCGGAATGCGGTTTCCGGGCCTGTCGCCCGTAGCTTACAGCAGGCTGATCCTCGGCAAGTGGGCATCCGGTGCGCTGTTAGGGGTCATCGCGCTGTTTTATCTCGTCGCGACGGCTTTTTCTTTCCGGGAATTCAGCGAGGTAACCGGCACTTTCGTTCTGCGGAGAACGCCGCTTGAAGTGATCCTGTTTATGATGCTGCTGCTCGTCGTGGTATCCGCCCGCAAGGACATGTACTCGTTTACGCTCATCCACGCTTTTTATACCCCCTTCGTGGTGGGGCCCGCCTTGTTTATCATGATGCTTTCGTTCAGCGAAGTGGAACTGCTGAATTTGCAGCCTTTTACGGTCAATCCCGATTTTACGTTCTGGATCGGCTCTCTGGGTATTACCACTCTGTTCCGGAACGTGGTGATCTACAGTTTTATCGTACCGCGTATGAAAAACCCGCAGAAAGCGCTCAAGGTCGGGTTAATCGGAACGGGGATTTCGGGGGGACTTTATTTGTTGATCGTAATCACTACGGTCGGCGTATTCGGGGCGGAGGAGATCAGACGGCTCGTCTGGCCCACTTTAGAGCTTGGACGGGCGACGATCGTGCCGGGAGAATTTCTTGAAAGAATGGATGCCATCTTCCTGGTCGTCTGGATTATTTCGGTCTTCAATTCCCTCCTGAGCGGATATTATCTGATTCTCCTGATTATAAAAGAAGAACTGGGACTCAAGGATCACCGGATGCTGGCGACTTTCCTGATGCCGTTTATGTTTCTGGCGGCCATGATGCCGCAGAACGTCATCCAGTTGTACAGGATTAGTACCCGTCTTCTCCCGTGGGGGCTGATCGCCATGATCGTCATTCCGGCCGCTCTGCTCCTCATAGCGGGCATACGCGGCAAAGGAGGCGCCATCCATGCACCCGACAAGGGCTAGGCTGCCGCTTCTGCTGCTGACCGTACCCCTGCTGTCTCTGCTCCTGGCCGGATGCTGGGATCAGCAGGAGGTCGAAGACCGTGCCCTCATCCTAGGCATGGCGATAGACCGGGCGGTTGATCCGGCCGCCATTGAGAGCAAGGACCGGGTCAATCATCTCGAGTCCAATCCGATTCCGGCAGACAAAATGATCCGCGTGACCGCTTCTATCGCCGTGCCCGGCCGCATTCCGCTCGGCCCCGGAGAGGGGGGCGGCGGGAGCGGGCAGGGAACAACCAAACCCGTCTGGGTCGTTACCGTGTTCGGCCATACGGTTAACGACGCCCTGAACAATCTGCAGCAGCAGATTGCCGATCCCAAATTCCTGATTCACCTGCGGGTAATCGTCGTCAGCGAGGAAGTAGCCTATGATACCCTCGAACACATCAACGATTATTTCCGCCGCGATTCCGAGGTGCGCAGAAGAACATGGCTGCTTATTTCCAAGGGAGAGGCGGCCCGCTTCCTTAACGTCGCTCCTCCCCTGGAAAGGGTTCCGACGCTCTACGTGCTGGCCATGCTCGATAAATCGGTCAAACTAGGCAAGTTTCCCCGGGACTATATCGGTACCTTCTGGAGCACCCAGTCCAAGCAGGGACAGGAAGGTTATCTTCCGTATGTCGATATCCGCCAGAACGAGAACATCCTGATCGGGGGAATGGCTCTTTTTCGCAACAATAAAATGGTAGGAACCTCCGAGCCGCTGGAAATCGGAGCCTTCATGTCCGTCAAGCAAATGAATCCCGGCGGCTACTCGCCCCTTGTGAATGTGCCGGGAATCGGCCCCGTAATGGCGTCTACTACTTTGAGGAAATCGAAAATTGATCTGGAGATGAAGAACGGTTCCCCCCGCTTCAAAGTGATGATTTACCTGGAGCAGGATCTGGAGGAAAAGTATTTTGAAGACACCGTCATCGACGAAAAAGCCATCTCCAAAATCGAAGAAGCGACAAGTAAAGAAGTGAATAAAATCATCATCAGCTTTATCCGGAAAACGCAGAGGATGAAATCGGATATTTTCGGCTTCGGGGAGTACATCCGGGCGAAAGAACACGAATACTGGACGGCTCGCATCGGTTCGAAGGAAAAATGGGAAGACGAATACGCCGATCTGCCCATCGAAGTTCAGAGTACGGTCCGCATCAACCGGACCGGCATGCAGTACAGATAGGAGACGGTTTCCATCCTTAAAATCGGTTTTTTACATTATCTCGGAGGCTATTTTACGGTGTCGGGGCTGATGCTCCTCTGGATCGACAAGCGTATTTATGCCGTAAGCGGCTGGCACAAGGAAAAGACGATCACACTGTGGCTGGGCGTCGTGCAGTTGGCGCTTGGCCTCCTGTCACTGGCGGCTCATTATTTTCTCCGGTATATCGTCTGGTAAATCCGCGGCAGCGTACAGGCACAACAACCCTTTCCTTCTAATAAACTGCTTGCAGGAGATTCGTTTGGAGAAGGGGATTGTATATGGCCAAACTGGTTCCGTCCCGCAAAGCGCGGCAGGCATCTAAACTTCCGGCGGGACTGCTCCGGGTGGATCCGCGATCCTCCGAGAGCAAGACCCCGTCCGTCGGCGGTTCAACGGGACCGGAGGAAGCACTCTCCGTCCCGGACGCCGGCAGTCCGGACCCCCGCTCCACGGAGAGCGGCCTTACCGGGGGACTGATCGAAGAAGATCTTCTTGAGGCACAAATCCATGCCAATGCAGGCCGTTCCAACCTGCTGCTCGGCGTGCTCGTCAAAACGCTTCAGCCCTCCTCCCCCAACTTGTTCGGGGGGATCACGACTTTTTGCAAAGAGCTGGACGAAGCGAGCAAGGAGCAGGGAGTCCGCGTTTTCTTCTTCTCCGTTGACGGCATCAAGCCGGGAAGCTCACAAATTAACGGCTGGCATTATGCCTCCGGAGGCTGGAAGAAGGGTACTTTCCCGATGCCTTCCGTTATTTATAACCGGCTCACCTCGCGCATTCTGGAAAACCGGCCGAAGGTCCAGCAATTTTTCCGGGACGCCAAAGCAAGCTACGGCGCCAAAGTGTTTAACGAGAAATATTTGAACAAAACGGAAGTTTTTCAGGCGTTAAAAGACGATGGGGCATGCAAAACCTTTCTTCCCGAGTCGTATCTCTTCAAAAATTATGCGATGCTTCAATCGATGTGCAAAAAGCACGCCACCGTCTTCCTCAAGCCTGTGCTGGGAAGCCTCGGCAAAGGCATCCTGCGCATCACTTCCCTCGGCGGCGGATCCTACAGCTGCGAAATCCCGACGCTCAACGGCACGAGCCGGAAAGTGTATCCGAGCCTGCTGAAACTGTTCAACGCCCAGGCCGGAAAACTGAAAACGAGCCGATACCAGATCCAGCAGGGCCTTCAGCTCGTGCAGGCCGGGGGCCGCCCCGTCGATTTCCGCGCTCTGGTCCAGAAGGATCAGCGGGGAGAATGGGCCATTACGTCCGTCGTCGCCCGGATCGCGGGAGCCAATCACTTCGTCTCCAACCTGGCCCGCGGCGGCTCGCTCAGCACGGTCATGGAGGCGCTCGCCCGCACTTCTCTGCCGTCCGCGGAGCACAAGAAAATCTCGGCGCAGATCCGCAAAGCGGCCCTCGCCGTAGCGGAAGGCATCCAGACGCATATTCCCGCCCTGTTCGGCGAGCTCGGGGTCGATCTGGCTGTCGATACCGGCGGGCGGGTATGGCTGCTCGAAGTCAATTCGAAGCCGTCCAAGAACGACAATACCCCGCTGGACGGGGGCAGTAAGATCAGGCCGTCCGTCCGCAGGGTCATCCGCTATTCCAAGTATTTGGCGAATCATTAATGAGAAGACGAGTAAAAACGAGATAAGCGGAGAATAGCCGAGAAAAAGCAGAATGAAAGGCTTCTCATTGGACCATTAGATCCTTTCCGGCTATTTCTAATAGTTTTCTAATCAAACGGCGCAAACCCAGACGAGGTCTGGGTTTGCGCTTTTTTATCCAATTAACCCCATCTTTGTGTGTGCTATACTGAGACACATCACGAGATGGAGGTACAAGACATTGAAAACACAACTAGGAAAGAAACTCATCATCGCAAGTCTGAGCGCCGCAATCGCCCTCTCGGGAGGACTTACTGCTCTTCCTCAGCAAACGCACGCCGCCGTATCTTCTACCGCTTTTAAAGCGAAAGCCGACAAGATTCTGACACTCGGCAAGAAATATCTCGGCAGACCTTACAAATTAGGAGCCAAGACAGGCAACACAAGCTCCTTCGACTGCTCTTCTTTCGTACAATATGTATATCAGAAAAACGGCATTAAACTTGCCCGCGGCGCACGCGATCAGTCCAAAAACGGGAAAAAGATCAAACGCAGCGAACTGAAACCCGGAGATCTCGTTTTCTTCTCTACCAGAGCGACAATGAAATACTCCGCCAGCTCCGTTAAACGAATCGGTCACGTCGGGATTTATGCCGGCAATAATAAAGTCCTGCACACTTACGGAGAAGGAGGCGTCAAATACAGCAACATGGGTTCCGGCTGGTGGGACGACCATTACGTGACCGCAGTAAGAGTGATTAAATAATCTTTTACCAGCGGAGGAGTCAAACTATGAAAAAAATAGCCAAGCTTGTGCTGGGACTAAGTCTTCTTGCAGGAAGCAGTCTTAGCGCCAGCGCCGCCTTTGCAGAGACGGCACCGGCAATATCTACATCATCTACTATTATTACCACAGGCAATCCATATCTGAAACAACTTCCTTATACCAGCCAAGGAAAAATTTATGGAACTGTGCCTAAAGGCACCAAATTGACTGTGCTTGAAAATACAAATAAGTACTACGTCAAGGTGAACTATAACGGTCAAACCGGTTATATTTCCACCTTATACTTAAAGGCGGTCAGCGGCGGAACTTCTACGTCTCCGTCCAAGCCTTCGGATTCCGGAGCTTCTTGGAGCAAGCAGGCGGACAGCATCCTCTCGTACGCCAAGTCTCTTCAGGGCAAGGTGCAGTACGGTTACGCCAAGAACGACACGAATAAGCTTATTTTCGACTGCTCTTCGTTTACGAAGTATGTGTTTAACAAAGAAGGCGTCAATCTGCCGTGGGGCGCAAGAGCTCAGTATAAGCTGGGCACGCCCGTCAGCAAGAGCGAGCTTCGCAAAGGCGATCTCGTCTTCTTCTCCACGACCGCTACGGCCAAAAACAAAGACACCGTCAACAAAATCGGCCATGTGGGCATCTACATCGGCGACAACAAATTCATCCACAACGTGAATACGAAGGATGACGTCGTCATCGGCGATCTCAACAACACTTGGCAGAAAAATCACTACGTCGCATCGGCCCGCATTCTCAAATAATGCGTTACGGCCTTCAAAACCGGGAGCTTGCCTCCCGGTTTATTTGCGTATCGCGGAAATCTCGTACGCACCCGCCCGGTTCCGTACGCGGTATTTCGCTGCATAACGGATGCCGGCCGGCCGCATTCCCTACTCGTACATTCATTGTATGACAAAGGGTTGCGGACCGTGCCTCGGCCGGGGAAGGATAGGCGCCGCGCCCCCCCTTTCCAACTCACAAACCGCTCCCGCCGGCCATATGATAATACAGTTTAACAAGAAGGGACTGGGAATCGTTATGGCAAAGCCCGTAATCGGCATCCTCACCTGGCGGGAGGGGCACTCCTTCAAGGAACCCGGTTATTTTCGCTCGCTGGTTAGGGAAGGCCAGAAATTAGGAGCCACCGTATTTATTTTCTCTCACAAAGATGCGTTCCCGGATAAGAAACAGGTCCGCGGCTATGTACCCGACGGCAGCACAGGCTGGACCAGCCGTATCTTCCCTTGGCCGGACGTCGTGATCGACCGCTGCCGGACGGCACAGGAAGGATACAGCGAATTCCGCAAGCAGAAGCATTTTGTGTACGCCAATCATACGTTTACGAACAAAATGAGCGCAACCCGGCTCTTCTCGAACGATGAAGAACTCAAGAAATGGATTCCGGCTACCGTCGATTACAATGCCGATAATCTCATCCGCATGTTCAAGAAACACCGGATTCTATACATCAAACCCGGTAACGGAACCGGCGGTAAAAGCATTGTGAAGATTTCACGGGTAAAAGAAGGCTACAGGCTGCTGGGGCGCACCAAAGAATACGCAAAACGAAATGTCCTCTTCCGCAACCTTACCTCGCTCACGAACTGGCTCAACCAGTGGATCCGCCAGGAGAGGATACGTAAAGGAAACTTCATGATTCAGCAGGGATTGGACTTGGAGCTTCTGCCGGGACACGTATCCGATATGCGCCTGCTTATTCAGAAGAATGACAAGGGCAGATGGGAAGTGACCGGCGAAGGCATGCGCATAGGCGGCGTCAACAATCCCACTTCGAACCTTCACGGGGGCGGCCGCGCGTCCTCTACGGAAGCCGTTCTTCATAAACGTTTTACGCCCGAGAGGACAAACGAGATTATCGCCGAATGCCACGATCTGGCCCACGGGGTTGTCGCCGTTATCGAGAAGCATTTCGGCAGAATGCTGGAGTACGGACTCGATATCGGTATAGACACGCGGGGCAGCGTGTGGCTGATCGAAGTCAATCCGAAGCCGGGGCGTGAACTGTTCAAGAAAATGGGCCGCAAGGATCTTTATCAGAAGTCAATCCGCCGGCCGCTTCAGTATGCGCTCTATTTGAGCGAACAAGAGCAAAAACCGGCGCAGGATAAATAACCGCAGGACCGCTTCGATCACCGGATAGCAAACCGACGATCGAGGCGGTCTTTTTTTCATAAGCCGTCTTGAAGCTATAACGTAAAAGGGTGCAGGAATTTATCCTGCACCCTTTCTCTGCGCTTTCCCGCCGCTCCATCCCGATTCAGACTCTGGTAAGAGGCTGGGATTTGGCGATTCTGTCGTCGCTTTTTCTGCGGATAACGATCCGGTTCGCTTTTTTGTACTTCCATATTTTGCGGTAGACGCTCTTGTCGTCCAATTTTTTGAAAATAGAGGCGTCCGGCTTGGTATTCACCTCGAGTATCCAGGGTTTCAGCTCTTCATCCAGCGCGATATCCACGCCGATCGCCGTTACTTTGGGATACCCGGTCTCCATATATTCGGCAATTTCATGGCCGAGCCGGTTCAGCTTCGATACGTAATCCGTCACATGCTCTTTTTTCAGATACTCCTTCAAAAGCTTCGTAATTTCCGTCGGCGTTCCGCCCCGGTGATAATTGGTCACGATTTTATCCGGGTGGGCCACACGGCCGATAATGCCGGTATTTTCCCAATCTCCCCGCAAATTTTTCTGCACCATGATCCGGATGTCGAAAGGCCGGCCCCTGCTCGTGAGAAGATGAATGCCGCGCTGAACGAGATGTTTCGTGTCCCCGAAACGCTTGGACATGGTGCGGTACAGCTCATCGTACGTGTCGAATTTCTTTTTCGTCTCATTGATCTGATACCGGTACCGGCCCTTCGGGCTGTACTCCACTTTAAAAATCCCCCGGCCGCCCGTACCGTTGTTCGGCTTGACATACACCATCCGGTACCGTTTAAGAAAGTCGTACAGATGATCTTTCGTTGCCGGCGCCGTGTCCGGCTGATACTTTTTCAGCTCCGAGTGCCGATTCAGAAATTGGGTTTTACCCAGTTTGGTATTGGGCAGAACGTTTTGCGAATCCATGGCCAGCCTCCCGTATTCTCCATATGCAAATTGGCGTGTAAGCGAAAACCGGCAAGTAAACCGGCGGTTTGGTTAGATTTATTCATCTGATTTCTATCATACGGCCGCAGAAGGCAAAACGTGCGAATTCCGGGCCCCCTGCATACTTGGGCGGTGCCCACCCAGACCGTGCGGGAACACGGCGCATACGATATCACGTACTTCATCACGAAGGAGGTCATGCGAAATGTCAGGAGTAGGCGGATACGGCGGAGGTTTCACAAGCACAGGTGCCATTCTGGTTCTGTTCATTCTGCTGGTTATCATCAGCAGATCGTTCCTTTACTAATTCAGCTCTAACCGGCTGACATCTTGAACAAAAAAAGACCGTCCCTCTTGAGGGTACGGTCTTTCTTGATATGGCGGGGCAGCCGGCTCCAGCCGAAGCTCCAGCCGAAAGCCGGAAGCCGGATAAATTCATCCCTATCCGTGCAGTCTCATGCCTTCGGACTATCTCTAAGGCAGCGGGCAGGGCCTGCAGCCTATACGAACGAGAGCTTCTCGTACAAGCGTCCGACCGCACTGCGGGCGTCCCCGTTCAGCCAGTTCTCGACGACGGTATAATACACCGATCTGAAGTCGAGTTCCGCCTTCAAATCTCCCTTATCCAGCTTCGTGAGGCTCGGATAAGCCCCGTAAAGACCACCGCTCACGCCGCCTCCCAGCAGAAAAACAGGCCCGGCGGTACCGTGATCCGTCCCGCCGCTGCCGTTCTCCTTCATCCGCCGCCCGAATTCGGAGAACGCCATGACCATGACCTGATCCTGAAGGCCGTGGGCTTCCAGGTCCCGGTAGAACGCGCCGAGTCCTCCGTCCAGTGTGGACAGCATGGCGGCATGATGCGCCTTCTCGTTGGCATGGTCGTCGAACGGCCCCAGCTGGGTGTAGAACACCCGGGTGCCGGAACCGGACGCCATGAGCTGCGCGGCAAGCTGCAAATCCTTGGCGAATGAAGAGTCCGGATACGGGGCTCCCGCCGTATAACCCGGCTTCAGAGACCCGATCGCCTCCACGCTCCGGTAAGCCTCGATTCCGCTTGAACAGGTCACCCGCAGGGGAGCTCCCTGCTTGTTCAGGTTGTACATATCCAGGAAAGCCTTGTTGAGACGGCCACGGTCGGGATCGGGGGGCTTGCTGGTAAAGATCTTGTAGGAATCCAGCGCCGACACGACGGGAAGCGAAATGGAGTCGTGGCGGAGAGCCCTCGTCTCCGTCTTCCCGAGCTGGACGGCCCGGAGCGGATTCGCCGTATCCAGGGATGAGAAAGCGTAGCGTCCCAGCCAACCGTCGCTGATCCGCTTCTCCGGCTCCCCGGTATGCCAGATTTCCATGGAACGGAAATGAGAATGGTCGGGCTTCGGGTAGCCTACCCCCTGTACAATCGCCACTTTCCCCCGCTGATACAGGCCGTGAAGCTGGGACAAGCTCGGGTGCAGGCCGATCTGTCCGTTGATGTCCAGCACCTCGTGCTGCTGGAGACGAAGGCGCGGCCTGGCATCGTGATACGCTCCGATTCCGTACGGAATCAGCGTATTGAGGCCGTCGTTCCCGCCGGAAAGCTGGACGACCACGAGGACCCGGTCTTTCGGTCCGGCCGGCGGACCCGGCTTGAGTATATTTTTGCTGTCCGCATAAAGCAAGGGACCTCCGATGCCGATCGCCGCTATCAGCGCCGTCCCCTTGATCAGAAAGTCTCTTCTCGTCAAATTCATATCCGTAGTCCCCCGCTCACTTCATCTGTGCTTCCGGGCTGATGAGCAGAAGCTGCAGCAGGCTCCGTTTGCCCCCGGCCGGTTTTTTTGAGTTCACGATTGTCTCCGCCGCATACTGCGTCAGTACATTCATCGTGTTCTTGCCGAGCGGCGCCATCCCTATGCCGCGCCTCCAGCCCTCCACATACGCTTCGGGACCGGTTGGCGCTGCTTGCGGGACCAAAGACTGGAGCTGGTCTTCCGTGACGCGTTTGGCTACCTTCTCGGCAAACTGGTAGCGTGCGATCAGGCGGCTTGTCGCCAGCCAGGAAGCCCCTCCCTTCCAGCCGGAGACATCCGGCGGCGCGTACAATTCCATGCCCATAAGTCCCATACTCGCACGGAAAGCCGCCGTTAAGGGAAGTCCCAGCGTCCTCATGGTGCCCGCCACGTACTCCGCCGGATTTTTAATAAGAGACAGCCGGTAGGCTTCCTCATAAAATTCGTCGGAAACAAACAAATCGTACAGGACGTCCCCGATCGTCGGCATTTTCGAAATATTGCGGGCGACCCGGTCGATCCAGGCATCGGGCGGGTTTTCGGCCGCAAAATACTGGAGCAGCTTCGTCGCCAGAAACTTCGGGAGCGCCGCCTGTTTGAAAACGACACGCACCACATCCGCGGAATCGAAATATCCCGCTTCGCCCAGGAAGACCTTATGCCCGGCATCGTGCCGCGCTTCCTGGTACTGGACGATATCGGTTTTCCGGTTATAGTTCCATCCCGTCAAGGACCTTGCCGCTTCCTTCACATCCTGTTCGGTGTAGTTGCCGATCCCGAGTGTGAACAGCTCCATCATCTCGCGGGCATAATTCTCGTTGGGGCTCCCCTTCTGATTTGTATAAGAATCCAGATACAGCATCATGGCCGGGTCTTGGCCGATTTCTTCGGTCAGCTTGCGGAAGCTGCCCAGAGCATGCTGCCGGAACAGGTCGTTCTGCCGCACCATGAGCTTGATGTCGCTCACCTTATACTGGGACGAAGCGAAATGTCCGTGCCAGAACAGAGTCATTTTCTCCACCAGCGGAGCCGGTGACGCGATCATCCGGTACAGCCAGTACGTTTGCTGGTCGCCCACTCCCGTCACGATCAGCGGCTTGTCGTCCGCTTTTACCTCCGAGAATACGAGGGCGGAGGCGGCTCCGTCGGCCAGAGGCCGGCCCGAGGTGAGTCTGCGGACTGTTTCTTCCCGGCCTAACTTCAGACATCTATCCACTTCTCCCGGCGTAGCGGAAAAAGAAGCTCTCCCCAGAAGATGGAGCACTTCCTTTTCGGTCCAGGGTTTCATGCTGCACACCACCTAATTCTTTTACTTCTTATCTACTATACAACCAAAATATGACATCGGATTTAGGAACATGCTAAGAGAATGTTAGGAAAACAAAAACTCCCGAAACATTTGGAAAATGTCCGGGAGTTTTGCCTGCTTTAAGTGAGGAGAAAAGAGAGGTAATTAGCAGCCGAAGTACAGGGAGTACTCATGCGGGTGGATACGGATCGCAACATCTTTCGCTTCGCCGCGTTTGATGTCGACATAGTTGTTGATGAAATCTTGCGTGAACACGTCGCCTTCCAGGAGGAACTCGTGATCGGCTTGCAGAGCGTCGAGCGCTTCATCCAGTGTGCCCGGTACGCTGCGGATTTCGGACTTGTCTTCGTCGGACAGCTCGTAGATATTTTTATCCAGCGGACCGTAGCCAAGCTCGCGCGGGTCGATTTTCTTCTTGATGCCGTCCAGACCGGCCATCAGCATGGCCGCGAATGCCAGGTAAGGGTTAGCCGTGGAATCCGGCGTACGGAACTCGATGCGGCAGCCTTTCGGCGTTACGGCCGCTACCGGAATACGGACCGCCGCGGAACGGTTTCCTTTGGAGAACACCAGGTTAACCGGTGCTTCGTAACCCGGAACGAGACGTTTGAAAGAGTTCGTGGACGGATTCGTCAGCGCGAGCAGAGCCGGAGCGTGGTACAGAATACCGCCGATGTAGTGCAGAGCCATTTCGCTCAGGTTGGCGTAGCCGTTTTTGTCATAGAACAGAGGCGTGTCGCCGTCAAAAATACTTTGGTGAACGTGCATCCCCGATCCGTTGTCGCCAAAGAGCGGCTTCGGCATGAACGTTGCAACCTTTCCGTACTGTCTCGCCGTGTTGTGGATGATATATTTGTATTTCATAAGATTGTCGGCCGTTTTGGTCAGCGTATCGAAACGGAAGTTGATTTCCGCTTGACCGGCTGTCGCCACTTCGTGGTGATGACGCTCGATGCGAAGGCCCGCTTCTTGAAGCAGACGGCACATTTCGCTGCGGATGTCCTGCTGGGTATCGACCGGTTGAACCGGCACGTAGCCGCCTTTAACGCCGATTTTGAAGCCCAGGTTGCCGCCTTCTTCTTTGCGGCCCGTGTTCCATGCGCCTTCTTCGGAATCAACGGAGTAGTAGGAGGTATTCATGCCGCTTTCGTAACGGACATCGTCGAAAATGAAAAACTCGGACTCGGGAGCAAAGTTCGCCGTCGTGCCTACGCCGGCTGTTTGCAGGAATTCTTCCGCCTTCTGTGCGATGCTGCGCGGATCGCGCTCATAACGCTCGCCGTCCGGCGTGTGGATGTTACACATAACGATCAGCGTCGGGTGAGCCGTGAAAGGATCGACATAAACCGACTCCGTATCAGGCATCATGACCATATCCGACTCTTCAATGCCGCGGAAACCATGAATGGAGGAACCGTCAAAGGCAACTCCGTTCTCGAAAGTTTCTTCCTCGACTTCGCAAGCCGGGAGAGAAATGTGGTGCGCCTTACCTAGAAGATCCACAAAACGAAAATCGATCCACTCAATGTTTTTTTCCTTGATGATGTTCAAAACGTCCTGTACTGACATGTGTAAACCCTCCTAATTCCGTACATTCACACTGTTTCTCCTGTGTAATGTTCCAGTTTTCATTCGATCTTTTTTCATATTATATAGCGGCCGAAGAAATATCGTCAATACTCATGTCAGGTATTTTTTTAAACGATGTCAGGTAATATTACATGAAAAATAAAAAAACCGGATTTCTCCGGTTTTTAGGCTGTTTTTGAGGGAATTTCGGGGATTTGGGGACAACCTGTCGAATCAGACAAGCACGGGGGTTTTGGCGGTATCGAATCTTTTGCCGCAAAGCGGAGCCAGTTTCTCCAGGTCCTGAAGCAGCTTGGCGAACTGGTCCGGGAACAGGGACTGCACGCCGTCTCCGGTCATCGAATTGTCCGGATCCGTATGCATTTCGATGATCAGGCCGTTCGCGCCGGCGGCCACGGAAGCCTTCGTCATCGGTTCGACCAGCTCGCGGCGTCCCGTTCCGTGACTCGGATCGGAGATGACCGGCAGATGGCTCAAGCTCTGAAGCACCGGAATCGCTGACAGATCGAGCGTGTTACGGGTGTAAGTCTCGAATGTTCGGATTCCGCGTTCGCAGAGCATCACATTCGGGTTGCCTCCCGCCAGGATGTATTCCGCCGCATTGAGGAATTCGTCGTACGTCGAGCTGAAGCCGCGCTTGAGCAGCACCGGCGTCCGGATCGAGCCCAGCTTGCGCAGCAGATCGAAGTTCTGCATGTTGCGGGTGCCCACCTGCAGAATATCGGCGTATTCCGCGCAGACATCCACGTATTCCGGCGTCATAACTTCCGTAATCGTGAGAAGACCGTGCTTGCGGCCCGCTTCCGCCATCATGACGAGCCCTTCCACGCCGACGCCTTGGAAGCTGTAAGGGCCTGTGCGCGGCTTGAAGGCGCCGCCCCGCAGCACTTGACCGCCCGCGGCTTTGACCAGGCGGGCAATCTCGTCGATCTGTTCGGGAGTCTCGACGGCGCAAGGGCCGCCCATGACCACGAGCTGATCGCCGCCGATCTCTACATCCTTGATGCGGATGACCGTATCCGCCGGGTGGAAGTCGCGGCTCGCCAGTTTGTAAGATTTCGAGATTTTGACAACCTGCTCGACTCCTTTCAACTGGCGAAGCTGCTCGGCCAATACCGGATCGGCCTGCCCGATAATGCCGATAACCGTACGGTCTTCTCCGTGCGATACGTGTGCTTTTACTTCATGCTTCTCGATAATGTGTACGATTTCCTGAATCCGTGCTTCTTCAACCTTATTTGAAAGAATTGCGATCATTCCGTTCACGCTCCTGATTGTTGGGGTTAATTTTACCTTGATGCTTCAACGCTTGTTTGCTTTTAAGCTTTTATGCTTTTATCCATTAAAGTATTGCGATAAAATAATAATAACAGGCTTAACGATTATCCGTCAAGCCTGCTTTTGTTTGTTTTCCCATTAAGGCCGAAGCCTTGTTCAAGAAGTGAATAAACATAATCCTTCCACACCATGATCCGCAACTTCACCCCGCTCCAGCTCCGTGTCCCTGTATACGAGAGTCCTTGCGTAAGTTAATCCGTGTCGCCGGGAAGCCCTGACGCCATGGCGTGCTGGTGTTCTTTGCGCAGTCTGCGCTTGTCCCGGCGGCGGTTGGTATGAAGCCTCAGCAGAAGCATGATCGGGAAATACATGATCAGGCCGAGAATCCCCCCCACGATCATCCCGCCGACGATCAGTTCAAGGCTTCCTTTCAGAACGTTCGCCAGAAAGGCGGGAACGTGGTGAATCAGATACTCCTTGAAGCCCGGAGGAACGACAAGCGAACCTACCGGTTTATTAAACAGGATCGCCATCGGGACATAAATAATTTTACCGAACACGAACCCGATCAGCGCACCCGCGAAATTACCCCGCAGCAGCCAAACGAGAGGAAAAATAAGAAAAAAAGCCAGTCCGACCGTAGGAAGGGTGAACATTTCAACGGCCAGTCCGATTGAGAATCCGGTGGCGACCATGGAAGGCCCGCCTTTGGCGCGAAGCAGCAGAAGATATTTGTATTTAAACCAGCGCCCCATCTGTTTAAGATCCAACTTTTTCCGGAGTACCCCTTCACTAACCTGCATGGTGCCTCATCCTATCCTGTAAATTAGGCCGGTTACTCGGCGGCGGCAGCCTTTGTTTTGGCCATCGGGATCAATTTCTTCATATTCACGGTCCGTGTAATGTCCCATGTAGCCGGGTCGGCCGGATCGAACTGCTCCAGATACGCGATAGCTTCCTTCGTAATCGGAGTCGGCGTGGAAGCGCCGGAAGTGACCCCGACCGTACGGACGCCCATCAGCCAGCTCTTGTCGATTTCGGACACGTCCGAAACCCGGTATGCTTTAACGCCCGAGATTTCTTCCGACACCTGGGCCAGCCGGTTCGAATTGTTGCTTTTGGGATCGCCGACCACGATGACGAGATCCGTCTCCTTGGCCTGCTCCGCGACCGCTTCCTGGCGGACCTGCGTCGCCAGACAAATCTCGTTGTGTATTTCAGCCGTCGGGAAGCTCTCCAGCAGCTTCTTCATAATATGCTTGATGTCCCACTGGCTCATCGTCGTCTGATTGGTGATCAGAATTTTGGATGAAGCGATATTCAGCTCCTCCGCGTCCGCCAGCGTCTCGATCAGATAAACATGGTCGGGAGCGATGCCGACGGCGCCTTCCGGCTCGGGATGGCCTTTCTTGCCGATATAAATAATCTCGTATCCTTCCGCCGTTTTCTCGCGGATCAGATCGTGTGTTTTCGTCACATCCGGACAAGTTGCGTCAACTACCGTCAAGCCTTTCTCGCGTGCCTTGCGGCGGACTTCCGGCGAAACGCCGTGTGCCGTAAAAATAACGGTACCGCCCGTCACCTGCTCCAGAATTTCGAGCCGGTTGGGACCGTCCAGCGTGATCACCCCTTCGTCTTCGAAGAAACGGGTTACGTGCGAGTTATGAACAATCATACCGAGTATATAAATCGGCCGCGGCAGATCCAGATTCTTGGCGGTTTGCATTGCAAGCGCCATTGCATCCACCACGCCGTAACAATAGCCCCTTGGGGAAATTTTGACGACTTTCAACGAATGCACCACCTTTTTTGTCTTTCCTACCTTCATTATAGCCGATCAGGAGACGGGAAGAAAGACGACGGGCAGCCAAATGATAAAGGTCGAGCCCTCTCCCTGGCGGGTTTTCACCTCAATGGAGCCCTTATGCTCGTCGATAATCCATTTCGCGATCGACAAGCCGAGCCCGGTGCCCGCCGTCCTTCCCCTGGATACGTCCGCCCGGTAAAACCTGTCGAAAATGTGCGGCACCTCTTCCTTGTCCATCCCGATTCCCGTGTCCGCAATACGCAGACCGATCTGATCTCCGGAGCGGAGCGCATCCAGACGGACGCTGCCCTGCTCGGTGTATTTGAAGGCATTTTCGATAAAAATGAACAAAAGCTGCTGGACATAGTCTTTGTTGCCGACCACAACCACATCCGTCAGCGGGTCAAGGTCTCCCACTTCCCACTGCACCTGGCGCGGCAGAAACTGGGCGCGCCGGGCGACTTCCTCGACGAGCGGCCTCAGCTCAAGCGGCTGCCGCTCCATCTCGAAACCGGCATCCGCGCGGGCCAGCGACAGCATGTCATTGACGAGCCGGCTCATCCGGTGAGCTTCTCCGGCGATATCCTGCATCGCCTCGATGGACATCTCCATCTGCTCTTTGTCCTGGCCGCCGGCCTGTCCGGTTGTCAGTGTGCGGCTCCACATCTTCTCGAGCAGCTCCACATTGCCGCGAATAGTCGTCAGCGGCGTTCTCAGCTCGTGGGAGGCGTCCGAGACAAAACGGCGCTGGGCGCGGTACGCCTCTTCCAGCTCGCTGTATACGAGCTGAAGCCGCCCGAGCATGCTGTTGATCGTGACGGTAAGCCGCCCGATCTCGTCTTCGGGCCCGTCGTACAGAATCCGCTTGTCGAGGTCCGTGCCCTTCTCGATCTGCTGCGTAGCCACGATCACCTGCTCGATCGGGCGCAAGGCCTTTCTCGCGAGGAACCAGCCGAGCGTGCCGGCGATCAGTACCGTCAGCATGGCTAGAATCGCCAGCGTATACTGGAGCAGGTTGAAGAAGTTCTCGTAGTAGTTGATCGTCGCTCCGACCTGAAGCACGCCCCGGGTCAGCTTATTTCCGGTGACCGGGTCGGTAATGTCGAACCCCCGGCTGACCAGAATGATCGGGTACGACTTATCCGTCACCTTCAGGTTCAGCCGCTCCACGACAAGCGAATCTTTGCCCCGCAGCTTCTGCGCCGCATTGTTTGTAATGGGCAGCGTCAGCTCCAGATTTTTGAGCACGGAAGACCGGTCGTGAATAACGGGGCCTTCCTTATCGTTCAGGCTGGCAAGCTGAAGGAGCGTGTTTTCCGAGAACATATCCACATTATCGAGCTCCAGCTTGATCGGAACCCTTCCCCGTATGGAAGGGGCGGCAAGCGGCTTGATCCGCTCGTACGTCTCCGTCCAGGTGCGGTCCAGCTGCTTTTCCAGATCGTTATAAATATAAAAGGAGAGAAATAAATAAAGGCCGAAGCCGAACAACAGCAGCGTGACCGACAAAATGCCGGAATACCACAGCGTCAGCCGGAGGCGGATAGACATCTAGTTCTCTCCTCTCAGCACATAACCGGCCCCGCGAACGGTTTGAATAATGCGCTTGTGGCCGTACTCCTCCGTTTTCTGCCGGAGCAGGGCAATGTACACTTCCAGCACATTCGATTCCCCGCTGTAATCGTAGCCCCAAATTTTTTCCATAATGATGTCCCTGGAAAGCACCCGTTTCGGGTTCTGCATAAACAGGTGCAGCAGATCAAACTCCTTCGTCGTGAGCTCGATCAGCTGGCTCTCGCGGAACACTTCCCGCGTATCCAGATCCAGCGTGATGTTGTCGTAATGGAGCCGGTTCGTCGGCTGTTCGTTGCGTTCGTTCCGTCTGCGCAGCAGCACCCGGACGCGGGCCAGCAGTTCTTCCAGCGCGAACGGCTTGATGAGGTAGTCGTCCGCACCGAGATCAAGCCCCTTCACCCGGTCGTTGACTTCATCTTTTGCCGTCAGCATGAGAATCGGCACGCTGCTTCCGCCTTCGCGGATGCGCCGGCAAACCTCCCACCCGTCGACGACAGGCATCATCACATCCAGGATGACCAAGTGAGGCTCCTGCTCCAGCATTTTTTTCAAGCCGTCATTGCCGTTGTTGGCCGTTACGATCGTGTAGCCCTCGAAAGCAAGGCTGCGCCGCAGCATGGACGTAATTTTTTCGTCGTCATCTATAACCAGTATCGTTTCGCGCATGAATGTTTTCACCCTTCTGTAGATGGATTGGGGCTGCAGGCAGCCTTGCGGGTCGCTTTTACCCTCTATTGTATCAAATTCGGCGTTGGAGCAAAATCTCAGACGTTTTCCGCCCCGGAAGCCGGCCGTGCTGCCGAAAAAAAGAGCAGAGCGCGGCATGGCTGCCGTTCTCTGCTCCGCATGTGCGGCAGTCCGACCGTTACTTCTTCTCGGTCGTATCCGCTGCGTTCTTGTCTCCGACGGTGACGCTGATTTCAACCCGTTTGCCGTCACGCATGACGCCGATTTTGGCTTTGTCCCCGACTTTCAGGGCTTGAATCTTGGTCGTCACGTCCTGCGAATTCGTCACTTTCTGATCGTTCACGTCGACGATAACGTCATATGGGCGCATTCCCGCCTGGAAAGCCGGACTCTTGCGTGTAACTTCGGCCACGATCGCACCTTCGGTGTTCTGCAGCTTCAGCTCGCTTACCCATTCCTTATCCACGTTCTGGAGGCTCACGCCAATGTACGGAGCTTTCTCCTTCGGAATCGTCACGTTGTTTTTCAGGTTATCCAGCACGGTCGAGAAGGTGCTTTCCGAAATGGCGAACCCGATCCCCTGCGCCTGCGAACTTACGGCCGTGTTGATTCCGATCACTTCACCGTTCATGTTCAGCAGCGGGCCGCCGGAGTTGCCCGGGTTAATGGAAGCGTCCGTTTGCAGCAGGTGCTTGTAGTTGCGTGTGCCCTGCTCATCCTGAATCGTGATCGGACGCTCTTTGGCGCTGAGCACGCCTACGGTTACCGTGTGGTCGAATCCGTAAGGGTTCCCGATCGCGACAACCCAGTCGCCTACGTTCAGGCTATCCGCTTTACCGATCGGCAGAATCGGGAAATCCTTGTCGCCTTCGATTTTCATCGCGGCCAGGTCAAGATCGAAGCTGTTGCCGAGAAGCTTGGCGACGAACGGTTTTTCATAACCCTGAACGGTTACACGGATTTCGTCGGCTCCCTCGATGACGTGTTCATTCGTCAAAATGTAGCCGCTCTTCTCGAAAATAAACCCGGTTCCGCTGCCTGCCAGCTGAAGGGCGCCTTGGCTGCCCGAACCGCTGTCCTGCTTGGAATCTCCCTGGTCGCCGAAGAAGAACCGGTAGAAAGGATCGTTCATCTGGCTTCGCTGGGAGCTGCTTTTCGACTTTACATAAGATTCGATCTTAACGGTTGCCGGACTTGCCTGGGCGAAAATCTGGGCGATATTGTCCGGACGGGCCGAATCCAGCGAAACTTTGTTTGCGCTGCCCGCCGCTACCGTCTGAGAAGAATTCGGCTGCGCGCCCGGCAGCGTCATCGGCTGTTTGCCGGTGAACAGGTTCGTTTTGTCGGCCGCGAACATCAGCGTGCTAACGACGACCGCACCGGCCAGGAAAGCCGCGAATCCGCTGCGGAGGGACGAACGCTTCTTGGCGGGTCCGCTGCCGTTCCAGCCTCCGCCCGGCGTTGATGCGCCGTCTCGGCTGAAGGAGAACGATCTTACCGGCTTCGGAGGCGTCACTTCCACGGGTTCCGATCCTTCACGGTTCGAATAGGCTGTCGTGTCCGACTCGGTTCTTTGCGCTTCCTCGCTCATACCCGTCTTGTGCGGGCCGTAAGAGTAGTAGTAAGAAGGCTTCTCCTGCGCCGCCGCTTCTTCGCGGCCGGAGTCGTATCCCGTTTCCCGGCCGGCCTCCCGTCTTTCCAGTTCGCGCTCGCGATCACGGTCGCGGTTTAAATCCGAATCGTTGTTGGGGCCTGGGCCGAAATCTTTTTTATAGTCATCCATGGCAATTCCTCCATTTATAAAAGTTAGGAAAAAGGAAAAAAACGAAGGACGGTTGGCATGATGGTTTTTTTGTAATCCGTGTTGTTTACCGTCTCTGTATTTTTATAATGGACTTCCTTCCTTAAGCAAACCTTAAAATTCAATAAAATGGAGGTAAAAAAGCCGGCTCTCCGGCCGGCATCGTGTCGATCTGGGTCCATTTAACTAAAAAAACGGGGCAAAAATGTCAGTGAAGCCACTTTTGTTCGACATCCCTCAGAAGTTTCTCGGCTTTGCCGATCCACTCGCTTTCGATCTCGGCGTCCGGATCGAGCGGAGTCTGAAACTGGTTCACCAGCGCAGAAACCGTCATCATATGGGCTTCGGGATCATTGCCTTCATTGTAGACGTGCTTTAGCACGTAAGGCGTCCCGATCTTGACCATCGCGTCCGTTTCGTCCGTATCGCCGTCCAGAGTCCCTTCCGTCACTTCGAAAGGGATGCGCAGCCACACTTTGTGCGCCTCATCCAGATAACGGTCGAACGAACCGTGATCGTATTCCCAGTTCCCGCCTAATGTAAACTCGAACGTGTGCAAATAGTCCCGGACATTGTCGAACGCTTCTACCGTTTCCTGGAGTGAGGAATTCAAAGCTTTCACAAGGCAACCTCCTCTTCATCGCGCCGCTGAATGAACACGCGCAGCCATAGGTTGCGTATCTGTGCCTTTTTTTATGAGCGGCTGGAAAAAGGGCGGCCGGGTGATACGAAGGTCCGGCGTTATGCCCCGGTGCCGGCCCAACCCTTGCGGTGGGCATAAATAGCCAGCTGCGTGCGGTCGTCCAGCTCGCACTTCATGAGCAGGTTGCTCACGTGCGTCTTCACCGTCTTGATGCTGATGTGCAGCGCCTCGGCGATTTCCTTGTTCGATTTTCCGTCGGAAATGAGGGAAAGCACTTCACGCTCGCGCGCCGTCAGCCCCTCGTCTTCCGTCTGCGCCGACCGCTGACGGAGTCCGCGGGTCAGCGCCAGCGAGACTTCCGGGTTTAAGACCGGCATGCCTGCCGCCGCCCCCTTGATCGCCTGGGCAAGCTGCTCCGAGGAGATCGTTTTGAGCACATAAGAAATCGCGCCCGCTTCTACTGCCTGAACGACCTTGTCTTCTTCCAGAAAGCTGGTCAGCATGATGATTTTAATAGAAGGAAAGCGCTGGGTAATTTCCCGGGTCGCTTCGATCCCGTTCATAACCGGCATGGTCAGATCCATTAGCATCACATCCGGAATAGCAGCGGCCTCCAGAGCCCCGAGCTTGCGCAGGGCTTCCTCCCCATTCGCCGCTTCCTCCACGACGGTAAGTTCCTCATCGAGCATAATATACGTGCGCAGACCGACCCTCACCATATCATGGTCGTCCACGATCATTACTTTTACTTGTTCTTTCACAGCGAAGCTTCCCCTTTCGGCTCTTTCACAAATTTGGGTATCCGTACACGGACTGTCGTGCCGCTCCCCGATCCGCTGAGGACCTCGGCATCTCCGCCCAGCTTCTGCGCGCGCTCGCGCATCGTGGACAAGCCGTGGGAGGCGGACGAAATCGCGCTCCGCTCGAAGCCTTTGCCGTTGTCCGCAAGCTGCAGCACGTACTGGCGCCCCGAATCGTGCAGCTTCAGCTCGATTTCCGTTGCGGAAGCGTGCTTGACGACGTTGGCCATCCCTTCCTGGATGATCAGGAACAGTTGATGCTCGATCGCCTCGGAAATCGGCTGCCCGGTCTCTACATCGAGCCGGCCCTGAAGCTCGTGAGCCCGGCAGTATTCCGGGAACCATTTCTCCAGCGCCTGCTCCAGCGTACTTCCGTCCAGCTCGATCGGACGCAGCTGGGAAATAAGCCCCCGCATCTGCTTCTGGGCGTGATGCGACATCTGGATCAGCTGCTCCATCAGTTGGGCGGCGACGTCGGGATTATGCCCGATCACCTTCGGCAGAGAGGAAGCGGACATGTGAATCGCGAAGAGTTCCTGGCTGACGGTATCATGGAGATCCCGGGCCAGCCTTCTGCGTTCCTCGACCACCGCCGTCTCGACGGAGCCGCGCTCCATCACGGAGCGCTCTTCGCCCATTTCCTGCAGCAGACGCGTCCGCTCTTCAAGTGCCCCCGCCATCTCGTTGAACGATTTGTAAACGGGATGGAACGAATCGATGGGATCGATCCGGATCCGATCCTTCAAGTTGCCTTTCGCCAGCTGAAGCATGGCGATATGCAGCACATCCACCTTGCGCTGGAAGGCGCGGGAGGCCACGAAACCGACCGCCTGCCCCAGCAGCACGGCAAAAACGGCCAGGCTGAATTTCCACCCGCCGCCTGCCGTTTCCCAAGGCATATAGAGCTGCGCAAAGCCCAGAATGCCGAGGGTCAGAAGGCTGGAGGCCAGAAAGTATAGCATAAGCTGCCATTTCATGCTCCACAGCTTTACCATGCGCCCGGCCTCCTAACCCATCTTCTTCACGACGATATCCCCGATGAACATCGATACGTGAAGATTGATTTTTTTGGCGCCTTCCTGGTAGTAAGGCGTCCGGTAATTCATCGAGCGCATAATTCCGTCCTCGCGCCGCTCCAGTACATTCATGTCGCCGATAAAAGAAGACGTCGTCACGCTGATCTCCACGTCGAGATCGCTCGGGATGAACACCTTCACATCCCCGATAAACGCCGAGATATTGATCCGCGTTTCCCCCATCGGAATGCTCGCTTTTGTCAGATCGAGTGAGGTGTCGCCGATAAAGTGCGAGATGTTAAGCGGCGTGAGCTCCCAGTAATCCTGCCCCATATACACGTCGCCGATAAAACCCGACTTGTTCTGGGGAGGGGCATAGGAATTCACATAATGGTAGTCCGGCCCGCGCTCATAAGAACTTCCCCCCGGTGGCGGTGGCGGTGGAGGAGGCGGTGCATAGCCTGCACTTACGCCGGGCTCACCGGCTTCCGGGTATACGCCGCCGTTTTTCCAGTCGGCTTTCCTGCCGCGTCTTGCCTCGCGCCTGGAGATTTTCTCCTGCCATTTACGCGCTTTTTCTTCCCATTTATCCTCCAGTTTACGTTCCCAATCGCTTCCCCAATGCCCGTTTCCGTGCCCGTGTCCGTGCCCGTGACTGTCCCGGCTTCCGCCGTATTCCGAATCATGACGGCGGGAGCTTCTCCGGCCGAAAATCATTTTGATTCCGAAAAGGATCAGGACGACCGGAATAAGAAATTGGAACATTTCCCCGAGCGAGTACGGAGTCCATCCGAGGTTCCGGGCCTGGAAAATACCGCCGATCAAAATGAGGATAAGCCCCCAGGCTCCGTCCTGCCTCCCCTTGTTGACAAGCACGTTCATCAGTCCCGCATAGATCAGAAAGAGCGGCCAAAAGGTGGAAACCATCTCCCTGAAACTCAAGGAGATAAAGCCGAGCTGCTTCAGAAAAAACAGCAGGCCGAGCGCAATCAGGAGAAAGCCCCCCGCCAATCTTCCCCACATAGAACCGTTCATGTCTAATTCCCCCGTTGAATTTCGTTTTCATGAATTAAGTGTACCTCTGTCCATCTTTTCTGAAAAGAGACAAAGGGTTGATTCCTCACTCGGTCCCGAGACCGAGAAAAAGCGCCTGCGGAAATCGCAGACGCTTCTTGTGCGGTATATGTGAAAAGTTTAGGCTTCAGGCGTATCGACAGGATTGTTTTTGAAAATTTCCTGGACGAGCTGGTTCCAGATCATCTGGGTCACTTTGCCTGTACCTTCTTTGACGACAAAGACATTCACTGTTTTCTTGCCCCATTCTTTGTAGATCTGGTCTTTCGTTTCATAATAAAGGTCAATTTTCTTGCCTTTGATGGCGCCGCCCGTATCGGCTACGATGCCGTATCCGTAACCCGGTATATACAGGACCGTTCCGATCGGGAACACTTTCGGGTCCGCCGCGATCGTCGACAGGGAATGCTCGTCCCGTCTGACCTTAATGCCGGATTTGGTAATGCCGTAATCCGGGTGCCCCGGATTTTTGCCCGTCGATTCGATTCCCGAGTAATAGCCGGTCGCTACCACCTCTACCGCCTTATACTGGGACAAATCTTGACTGGAATCGGGCATCAGCTTGTAGCTGACCTTGCGTGACTGGCTGGAAGCGGCTTGGACCTCGCCGGTTCCGTTTTGTGACTGGACGGGCTGCTCGGAAGTTTCGGGTTTCTGGCGGGATACTAATCCCGAAATCGCCGGAGCGATTTTTTTCTCGAGTGCCGCTGTATCTGTTAATCCTGTCAGACTTGTTTGATCTTGACCGCACAAGACAAGAGCGATGTTCAACATCATAACCATACTGAACCATTTGGTCGGATTGCTTGAATCAGGCAACATTTGTTCGATACCTCCCCCTACTATAAGAGTTTGTCCAATTTTAAAAGAGTTTAAACATCCGCCAATCTTTGCAAAGTAAGGTTTTCCTTGGAATACGGATTTTATGCACGCTTTAATTCCTAGTTATTTACAGTGTTTAACTTGCGGAAGGCCGGGTAAATAGGGTGGGATATGAACTCCCATCAAAAACATACAAGGAAAGGCGGATGATCGAATGGATGTAAGAAATTGGGGCGAGTGGAACTTCCTCATGATGAACGGAAATTCCATTTGGAGGCTCATAGGGGCCGTTCTTGTTCTGATCATTGGTTTATGGATAGCAGGCGCCGCTTCGAAAGCCGTCTATAAAGGACTTTTAAAAGCGAACGTGGATGCCCGCGGAAGAAAGTTTTTCCCGCCGGACAGCTCCATCAGCCGGATTGTGTCCAAGGTAGTCAAATATTTCATTATTCTCGTCACGCTGCTCGTTGTGTTAGAACTTCTTAATTTCACGAATGTGCTGAATCCGTTCGTCGGTTTCATCGCCATTATCACTTCTTACATACCACATCTGCTGGCTGCGGCACTGCTTGCGGCGGTCGCTCATATTCTCGGTTCCATGCTGAAAAGCGTCGTGTCCGGCTTCTTCGGCTCCCACACGATCAAAAGCAAAATGCCAAGTCTGGTTCATTACCGGGAAGTGGCCGGCAATATCGCCTACGCCATTGTAATCCTGCTCTTCGCACCGAGCATTCTGGCTTCGCTGCAGATTCCGGCCATTTCCGTACCGATCAGCGCGGTTATCAATATGGTCATCAGCTATCTGCCTCTGCTCGCGGGTGCCATCCTGCTTATCGTACTCGGCCATTATGTGGCCAAGTTCGTGGCCAAGCTCGCCTCTACCCTCACATCCTCGCTGAATCTGCAGCGCTGGATCGGGGCCGGCATGAACGTGTCCCAATTCGTTTACAGCATCGTGTATTTCCTGATTCTGTTCCCGATTGCGGTACAAGCGCTTAACCTCCTGCAAATCGAATCCATCCGGGTACCGGCTCAAGGCATCCTGAATCTCGTTATGGCCTGGATTCCGAAAATTCTCATTGCGGCGTTCCTGCTCTACATCGGCTACATCCTGGCCAAAATCGTCCGCAATCTCATCATTACGCTGCTTTCGCCGATGGATATCGACAGCAAGCTGAACAGCCTGATGCCGATGTTCCGCCGCAAGGCTTCCGATGCCGGAGCCGAAATGGGCGTACCGGGCAGTGTAAATCCGGCCGCATCCGTTTCCGCTCTGCCTATCACGAAGTGGATCGCGACTCTGATCGCCGTCTTCGTATTCGGCTTCTTCCTCGTCGAATCCACGAACGTGCTGGATCTTGAATTCATTTCCGCCACATTCGCCGCTCTGATGGTGATGCTGCCGAAATTTATTCTGATCGTCATCATCGTGCTGATCGGCATTATCCTTGCCGGCTTCGCGGAGCGCATGATTCGTCCGGGCAACCCGCTCAAAGGGTTTGTCCAGCCGGTTATCATCGTTCTGGCCGTTGTGATCGGTCTGACGGAAATCGGACTGGGTTCGGTCATCATCACGTCCGGTTATATGGTCGTCATGGTCGCTCTCGGCGCCGCCTTTATCATCTCCGTCGGTATCGGCAGCATTCCGGCCGTCAAGCGCTTCTGGGATAAGAAGCAGAACAGCAAGGACCACGATAACATCTCGATGTAAGGCGTACGGCAAAAAGCACCCTCCGAACGATTCGGAGGGTGCTTTTTTTGCTGCTGCGGGACGGCAGCCCGGTTTCTGACGATGTGTGTGCGGCGGCTGACGGGCAAATTTTCAAAAATAAATCGGGGAGCTGCACGCCGGATAATCATGATTCCCGGCCATAAGAGAAATGTGGATGGATCAGACATTAATGATGAAGGCCATCCTTCAATCAAGCAGATTCATCTTCTGTCGGGACAGCCTCCTTTTATCGGGTCCATCCAAAAAGCTTATCAAGCCTCCCGTTACAACTTAAACTGTGTTATTTTCTCTTGGAGCTCTTCCGCCATGCTGGATAGCACGTTTGCGGAAGATGTAATCTCTTCCATAGAAGCTAACTGCTGCTCCGTTGAGGCGGCAATATTCTGCGTTCCGCCGACCACCTCGTTGGTGACTTCCAAAATTCGGTTCATCGAGGACAGAACCTCGGAAACACGAGCCGTCATTTCTTCTTGAGCAGTGGAAACAACCTGGATATTCAGCGACACTTCATCAACCGCACCGCGAATTTCATTAAACGACGATCCCGCCTGGTTCACCAGATGGAGTCCTTCATTGACCTCTCTTGTACCCTGCTCCATGGATTGGACAGCGTTTTGAATTCCTTCCCGGATACTCTCCACATAGGACGTAATCTGCTGGGCCGAGTTGGATGACTGTTCAGCTAACTTTCTTACTTCACCTGCCACCACGGCAAATCCGCGTCCATGTTCTCCGGCGCGTGCAGCTTCTATAGAAGCATTTAAAGCGAGCATATTCGTTTGATTAGCGATTGTATTAATGACTTCTACAATTCTTCCAATGTGAAGGGCATTATCTACTAAATACTTCATGGACTCAGCGGATTGGTTCACGGTAAAACTGATAGAATTCATCTGTTTAATCACCACATCAATCGCTTGATTCCCTTCTGTGGCAAGGTTTGTCGCAATAAATACTTTATCCATAACGACCCGGGAATTGGATTCGATTTGTTCGACTTTTTCCGATATATCGTTTATGGCACGATTCGTTTGATCAATATTTCCCGCCTGTATTTCCGTGCCGGTCGCCAGCTCTTGGACGACAGCGGCTGTTTGCGTAGACGATTTTGTTGATTCTTCGGCGCTGACTGATAATTGTTCCGAGGAACTGGCCACATGTTCGACAGTGACTTGAACTTGCTCCAGGATACTGTGTAACGATTGAGCCATTTCGTTGAAACTTTCGGATAGCTGCCCCAGTTCATCATTTGAGTGGACAACCACTTTCTGTGTAAGGTCGCCTTTGCTGATCTTTTCAACACCGCTCATTAATTCTTTGATAGGATGTAATAATTTTTTCAGCCCGAAAATCTGCAGGATAATCCCGATAGCCAAAAACAACAATGAAGCGATCACTAGAGACCCAATCAATTTGTCCTGCTGCTCTGAAATTACGGATGCGTTCACGTCAATCCCAAAGACGGCGACGAGCTGCTGCTGTTCGTCGAGGACCGGAACTAATACGGTAAGCCATGATCCGATATCATCTTCGTAAATAGGCGGAATGACCGGTGCTTTCGTTTGTTTCACGGTTTGGAATGCCTTCACCATCTCAGGCGGCTGATCAAATAACACTCCGGGTTTAAGTCCAGCTTCCAATAAGTGAGTAGGGTTAGAGATGACTCTCGTTTTTGCACCCTCCACGATGTCCGGCTCGAATATGAACCCTTGCGCGACATTAGCATTACCGACTGACAATTCATCCAGTAACGACACAAGTTTTTTCTGAACGGCTGAATCTAGAGCAGGACTTGTCTTCCCTGTTTTCAAGTCTTCTACTTCAAATCTGTTCTTCCATAATGTTGCGATTCCTTTTGCCTGCTGCTCCAAACTGCCGGTAAGCGCGCGGCTCATAATAACGTAACTAATCACCGACATGATCATACACGCTATCACTATTCCCGAAATAGAAAATATCAAGTTTTTCGAAAAAAAAGTTAACGCGTATTTTTTCTTTTGTTCCCCCATAATCTCGGCTCCCTTTCTTAATGCTGGTAATGGTTTTACCAAACAAAGGGTATATTCTCGAACCTGACATAAGATTCCTTTATTCGACAACCTTCATCTTCATAAGTCCGGATTTTATGGTTCCGATTACTTATTTACTTCTTTCATGAATACTGTAAAAGATCCATCCACCCGCATATCACGGGTCTACCCTCCCCATATACTACCGGCCACTATAGCCATGCCCTGCCGCTTTCCGTCCCTTAAAACAAAAAACACACCTGATTTCGTTATAAGCGCAGACTGCTTTCGGGCAGCGGCTTTAGAAACCTTTCTGCAGTTCATTATCCGAATCAAATTAGTGTCATTTTTCTGCCTAAAGCAAATGGATTAACCCGTAAACCTATAGTTCACGACAGGCAGACACCCCCTGTAAAATACAACTCAAAAAGGACAGCCACGGCCATTGTTCAATTCCACAATTAGCCGCGGCTATCCTTATTTTTTAATGACGATGCTTCATTTCACCCTTCTGCTTAATGAACGCCGTCTCAAAGAACCTTATCCCAACGGTTCAGTCGGGATCTGCCGCCGGCTGCGCACTCTCAGACAGGATCAGGCGCACGTTGGGGCAGGGCTACTCGCGCACCGTCAGCAGCACGCCGATTCCCGAAGGATCGGTCACGAGCCATCCGTCTTCCCGGGCCGCGGCGTCCACGTTTCCTGCCCGGAGGCGGGCCAGAATCCGTTCCAGCTCCCCGTTATCGGGCAGCTCAACGGCAAACCAGCGGATGCCGGCGGCATGGGCGGGTGCGGGCGGCGCACCAGCGCCTGCCCATGTGTTCAGCCCGATGTGGTGGTGATAGCCGCCGGCCGCCACGAAGAGAGCCGCCGGACCGAAACGGAGCGTGATCTCAAACCCGAGCAGGCCGCAGTAGAAGGCTTCCGCCGCCCGCAAATCCGTCACATGGAAATGTACGTGACCGATTTTCGTCCCCGCGGCCATTCCGCTCCACGGCTCCTCCCCGGCAAGCTCCAGCAGGCTTTCCCAGTCCACCGGATCGGTCGCCATCACGTAATGGCCGTTCGCATCCTTCCGCCACGTCTCGCGGGGACGGTCGGCATAAATTTCAATGCCGTTGCCGTCCGGATCGTCCAGATAGAGGGCTTCGCTCACGAGATGATCCCCCTGGCCGACCTCGATGCCGCCGCGGATCAGGCTGCGCAGCGCGAATCCCAGCTCTTTACGGCCGGGTACAAGAATCGCGAAGTGATACAGACCGGCATACCCGCGTTTCGGTGCTTTAGCGGCACCCGGTAACTCTTCCAGAATAACAAGCGGCTTCTTGCCGTCCGCCGTCAGTTCGGCGAAAGCTCCGCTGCGTTTCAGCAGTTTAAGTCCGATCACGTCCTGATAAAACGGAAGAGACCGTTCCAGGCTGCCGACCTTAATATGCACATAACCGATTTCGGTTCGGGGGTCGATAACAGACGTCATAAGAGTCACCCTCATTTCAACATTAGTTAGTAAACCGCAAAGAACGAGTCAAAATATATTTAGTTACTTTTTGTAAGTAATTATAGTTTAATTACTCCTTAATGTCCAATAACAAAAAAACAGGGAGAGCCTCTATTGAGGTTCCCCCTGTTTTAACGGTTCTATAAATGCTTTGTTCAGAAAACCGGCGCTCCGGTCGTTCGCCTCTACGGCGCATATGGCAGCCGCCTGCTTATCTGGACTTGTTAGCGACATCCTCTTGGATGAGGCCCACAACGTGCGCCAGGCTGTGAACGCCCAGGTCGCCTTCGCCGCGCTTGCGGACGGACAAGGTGCCGGAGTTCATTTCGTTCTCGCCCACAACGAGCATGTACGGCGTCTTCTCCAGCTGTGCCTCGCGGATCTTGTAACCGAGCTTCTCGTTGCGGTTGTCCGATTCCGCGCGGATTCCGGCCGCGAGCAGCTTCTCCGTCACATCGTTGGCATACGCCTCGTAAGACGGCGATACCGGAATGACTTTGGCCTGTACCGGCATCAGCCAGGTCGGCAGAGCTCCGGCGTAGTTTTCCAGCAGGAACGCCGTCATCCGTTCCATCGTGGAAATAATACCGCGGTGGATAACGACCGGACGGTGCTTCTGGCCGTCTTCGCCGATATATTCAAGCTCGAAACGCTCCGGCAGCAGGAAGTCCAGCTGAACGGTGGACAGCGTTTCTTCTTTCTTCAGCGCCGTGCGGATCTGTACGTCCAGCTTCGGACCGTAGAAAGCCGCTTCCCCTTCCGCTTCGTAGAACGGCAGGTTCATTTCTTCCACAACCTCGCGGAGCATGCGCTGGGACATTTCCCACATTTCGTCGTTCGGGAAATATTTCTCCGTATCCTTCGGATCGCGGTAGGACAGACGGAAACGGTAATCCTTGATGCCGAAATCTTCGTACACATGACGGATCAGGTTGATGACGCGGGCGAATTCTTCCTTGATCTGATCGGGACGGCAGAAAATATGCGCGTCGTTCAGCGTCATCGCGCGTACGCGGTGCAGGCCGGTCAGAGCGCCGGACATCTCGTAGCGGTGCATGGTGCCGAGCTCCGCAATACGGACCGGCAGCTCGCGATAGCTGCGCATGTCGCTCTTGTACACCATCATGTGATGCGGGCAGTTCATCGGACGGAGGACGAGCTCCTCGTTGTCCATGACCATTTTCGGGAACATGTCTTCATGGTAGTGATCCCAGTGGCCGCTTGTTTTGTACAGCTCCACGTTAGCCAGGACAGGCGTGTACACGTGCTGGTAACCCAGGCGCTCTTCGAGATCGACGATATAGCGCTCCATAACGCGGCGTACTTTAGCGCCGGCAGGAAGCCAGATCGGCAGACCCTGGCCGACTTCCTTGGAGAACGTAAACATTTTCAGCTCGCGTCCCAGCTTGCGGTGGTCGCGCTTCTTTGCTTCTTCAAGCAGATGCAGATGCTCGTCCAGCTCCGCTTTCTTCGGGAATGCGGTGCCGTAAATACGCTGGAGCATCTTGTTTTTGGAATCCCCGCGCCAGTATGCGCCGGCAACGCTCAGCAGCTTGAATGCTTTGATTTTGCCCGTGGAAGGCAGGTGAGGACCGCGGCAGAGGTCAAAAAACTCGCCCTGATCGTAAATGGTCAGCACGGAGTCTTCCGGCAGATCGCGAATCAGCTCCAGCTTCAGCGGATCGCCAAGCTCCTCGAAAATCGCGATCGCTTCTTCACGGCTCACGACACGGCGGACGATCGGCAGGTTTTCCTGTACGATCTTCGCCATTTCCTTCTCGATCTTCGTCAGATCTTCCGGTGTCAGCGGATTTTCGATATCGATGTCGTAGTAGAATCCGTCTTCGATGACCGGTCCGATCCCCAGCTTCACGGCCTTATCGCCATACAGGCGTTTGATCGCCTGGGCCATCAGGTGGGCGGTGCTGTGGCGCAGCACCTCGACTCCCTCTTCGGAGTCCATCGTTACGATTTTAAGTTCGGCATCCTCTTCGATCGGGGAGTTCAGATCAACCTGGCGGCCGTTTACGACGCCGATTACCGCGTTCTTTTTGAGCCCGGTGGAAATGGATTCCGCTACCTGCTCGACCGTTGTACCCGGTGCATATTCTCTCACGGAACCGTCCGGAAAAGTTAGTTTAATCATGATTTGTCAGCTCCTCAGCTCTATAAATTTCATAAAAAGAGCGCAAAAAAGCACACACATCCCGAAAGGGACGAGTGCGCTCGACTCGTGGTTCCACCCTCATTCGATTCATCGCTTAAGATTAAGCGGACGAATCCTCATTCAGCATCCGGTAACGGGGATGAATCGGCCAAGCTTACTTCCGGTCCGGACATCCTGCGTCCGCTCTTGTTCGGTTTCCGCTTTGCGGCTCTCGAAGGGGTAAACATACCGTAAATCTGCAGGGGATTTCAGCCGGGTCCCCATTCTCTGGCGGCAGTGTTACAAGCTGTCCGTGTCTTCGGTCAAAGCCTTTGATTCCCTAATTATAAGCCTGCCGCGGAATCAGGTCAAGGGGGACGGAGACCCGCTGTCCGAGTTTCCCGCCAGCTTCGTGCGGCATATGCCGCAGTAGGAGCAGATAGTCGCGCGGGACTCGAAAATCTGCATAATCGTCCGGATAACGGGCAATTCCGGCTCACGCGTGTGAATATAAATCGTCGCGGGAGATACCGAAATAAGCGTGGAGACGATCATATCCTCGAAGCTGATATCTTTCTCGATCATTTCCAATGTAAAAGACGCTTCCATCTTACTGGTGTCGATCGGCTGCATGTTCTCATCCAGAATCGTAAATTCGGCGCCTTCCTTATGTATCAAATGAGCTGCTGCCGTCTTCGTTTCCTGGATATAGACGAAATACTGGAGCAGAGAAATAAATTCCTGATACTGCTGGTCCATCACGTATTCGTCGATGGCGTATTCGACGACCTCTTTCAGCTCCTCCATATATTCCTGAAGCCGGAACGTGATAAAGCCCGGCAGGTTCACCGGCTGCCCTTCCAGCAGCAGAGCTTTCAAGGGCTCGCTGATTTTGCCCGCCCGGAGCTTCATGCCGTCGATAGGTCCCCAGTCCAGATAATCGTCAAGGCCGTATTCGGCGGCGGCAGCCTCGCCCTCTTCCTCCCCGTTCAGGAATTGGCGGCAGTAGCGGCCGATTTTCGCCGCTTCTTCAGGCTCTTTATAATGAAAGGTATTTACCAGCAGCTTACGAATCAGCCTCTCCTCTTCACCCTCCACGATCTGCTCGGCGGCTGCCTCGGCAGCGGCTTCGATAACGGCATCGGGCCTTGCCTGCTGCTTTTTGCCGCCTGCCGCTCCCTCTATCCGAAGTATCGTGCAGTGTTCCAAATCGTCGCGGACGACCCGGGCCGGGTTTCCTTCCTGATTCAGAAGCGCTAGGCGGCTTTCGATCCGGCTTTGCAGCGCAGAAATATCAAACACGGCGGAATTGTTGAATACAAACTGTACGAAAGACATGGGCTCACTCCTTCCTGACGCTGAATTCCTTCTAAAAGTATATGGTCGGCCGGAGGCGGATATACAACCAACTCTTGACATGTCCGAAGGCCGGGCAATTCAGGAAATCAAAGCCGATCTTAAACATTCCTTAAGAAATTCGGCGCGGTTTTGTTAAGAACAACCTTCTATAATAATCTCTATAAAAAGCTTGATGATGGAGGTGCCGCTCCTTTGCGAACGGAATTGCCAACCCCGTCTTCCTGTGCTAACGTCACAATAGCCCGTTTTCATAATGGAATATAAGGGAACGCAGGCCCGTTACGTAACGGCTTCCGTTTTCCGTCATACAAAGGAGCGCATGGTTATGGGAAAAGAAACGATTCTGATCGTGGACAATGAAAAAGAGATCGTGGAGCTCATCCGTATTTATTTAACCAACGAGGGGTATGAAACGGTTTCGGCCGGAGACGGCCTGGAAGCCTTGGATGTGCTGAAAAGCAGGGAGGTCGATCTGATTATCCTTGACATCATGATGCCCCGTATGGACGGCGTCCAGGCGTGTCTGGAAATCCGCAGGGAGAAAAACATGCCTATCCTGATGCTCTCCGCAAAAAGCGAGGATATGGACAAAATTCTCGGATTAACCGCCGGGGCGGACGATTATTTGACGAAACCGTTTAATCCGCTCGAGCTGATGGCACGGGTGAAATCCCAACTGCGCCGGTATAAAAGATTAAACGCCCCCATGCCATCCGAAACGCCTGCACACCGTATCGAGCTGGACGATCTCGTCATTGATACGGCTACGCATGAAGTTCATGTGGAGGGACGGCCGGTCAAGCTGACTCCCCGGGAATTTTCCATTCTGGAGCTTCTTGGCCGCAACCGCGGAATCGTTTTCAGTACGGAACGGATTTATGAAACGGTTTGGAATACCCCGTACTTCGAATCAGACAACACCGTCATGGTACACATCCGCAAAATCCGGGAAAAAGTGGAGAGCAATCCGAGGCAGCCGAAATATATCAAAACCGTTTGGGGGGTAGGCTACAAAATTGAAACCTAATCGAAAAAGGAGATTCGGAAAGCTGTGGGGGCTGCTGGTGCGCGGCATCGTGCGTCCCGTTATATTGTGCAAGCAAAAAGTGATGCGCAGCCTGCGAATGCAGCTTATTCTCGCATTCGCTCTGTGCATAGGCGTTGCGGCTGCCGCCGGGGGCCTGGTAGCCGAGGTTACCGAATCGGCGCGCACGGGAGCGACCGTCTCTTATATTCAAGATAAAGAAATTACGGCAAACCAGGTTTACCGTCTTGCGGAACGTCTTGAACGGATTCAACAGTACGGCGGCGATGCCGGCAGGTATCCCTCCGTAAAAGACGAACCGGACCGGAAAGACTTGCCGAGCTCCGAACGGGAGGTTCAAGATCCCAAGGAGCCCGACAGTATCGGCACCGGCACCGGCACTGGCACCGATACCGGCTCCGGAACGGACCCGCAAGCGGGCCCGGGAAGCTCCTCCGTTTCCGCCGCGCCGAAATCGGACGCCCCGTCCCGGGCGCCGGAATCCGCCGTCCCGGACGGATCGGGTCCCAGCGGCAAAGCGGCTGCGGAGCCCCCCCGCCCGGGCGCCGCGGGAACGGACGGCACAAAAACTCCGGCAGCGGACAATCCCGCCGGTCAGCCGGCGCCCTCCTTTTTCCCGGTAAATCCGGCGGATATTCAGTCTCTTCTGGACGAGGAAACCGACAGACCCGGAAGAAAGTCGCTCTATATTATCGACACATCCGGTAAGGTGCTTTACAGAACAAAAGGAAGCGGAGAAAGCCGGTTCGATATCCCGCAGCTCATCGGCAGCGCCATGGAAACGGAAGGAACGTACCCGGATAATAAGGAAGGCCGCGAATTCACGTTTATGTACCCGGTTACCTTGAACGGATCCCAGTCGTATCTGGTCGCCAAGGCGATTCCGGAAGCTCAGATTTCTTATTACGAGCAGGATACTTCTCTGCCTGTGATCGCCGGAATCGCTACCTTCCTGGGACTCTTCTACTGGATTACCCGGCGGAAAATGCAGATTATCGAAGAAATGGCACAGGGTCTTGTCCAGATGTCTCAAGGCAATCTTGCTCACCGGGTTCCCGAAAGAAGCCGTGACGAACTCGGCGTGCTCGCCGGGCATATGAACTCCATGGCTTTCGATCTTGAGCATTCTCTGGAAGAAGAACGTAAGTCCCAGCGTTTGAAGAATGAATTGATCACCAATGTTTCTCACGACCTCCGCACGCCGCTCACGCTCATTATCGGCTATCTCCGGCTCTTGAAGGATAAGGAGTATAAAGACGAGGAGCAGGCATCGAACTATATGCAAATCGCTTACGGGCGTGCGGAAAAACTTAAAATTCTCATCGACGATCTGTTCGAATTCAGCCGGATGACGAACGAAGGCGTGCCGCTTGCCAAAAAGTCGGTTTGCGTAAACGATCTGATCTATCAGCTTTCGGAAGAATACATTACGATCGCGGAGCAGAACGGCCTCTCTCTACGCCTCGTACTCCCGCCTATGCGGCTGTTCGTCTCCATGGATCCCGACCAGATGATTCGCGTCTTCGAAAACCTGCTTACGAATGCGGTTAAATACAGCTCCAAACCCGGCACCATCGAGGTAATCGTCCGGGAAGAGGACCAGGATGTCAAAGTGACGGTGATCAATGAAAGTACCGTTTTGGAGACGGCGGAGCTGGACCGCCTGTTTGACCGGTTTTATCGGATGGATACCGCCCGTTCTTCCGATACAGGCGGTTCCGGGCTGGGACTTGCCATCGCCCGCAGCATCGTGGAGGCACATGGCGGCCGCATCTGGGCGGAGAGCCGAGGCAGCTCGATTATGTTCCATGTGAAACTTCAGAGGTATTGAGTCGGCAGCAGGCGGCGGTCAGATGTTTGAGAATCGCGGCAAAATGGAAGACACCGAAGCCAGTTCCGCGAGAACGTACACGTTGTGACGGCATCCGGTAACTCCTATGGAGGGACTCGTCAGGCCAAGAGCTTAATTGGAAGCTGCACACCGGAGACGCAATCCGCCTCCGCCTCCCAGCATATCCGGCAAACAAGCGGCTGCCATTATGGTTTCGTTTTCTGGAATGCGATGCCCGCCGTGCTGCTGTAAGCAAAACAAAGAAACCCGGAAGCCGTTCAGAACGGTTTTCCGGGTTTCTCTTTGTTTTTTGCAAAAAAACTTCTATGTTCGAATCGATTAATTCTGCATGATGAAATCTTTTTCAACGACCGTATCCTCGTCGTATACGCGAAGGATCTCATACTTCGTATTGCGCTGAGCAGGAATCTTGCCTGCGGCACGGATCAATTCCAGCGTGGAGGAAATGTTCACTTTATGTGTAGTGCCCGCGGCCGAAACGACATTCTCTTCGATCATCGTGCTTCCGAAGTCATTGCAGCCGTAATGCAGCGACTGGCGGCCGATTTCAGGCCCCATTGTAACCCAGGAAGACTGGAAGTTCGGAATGTTGTCGAGCATGATTCGGGAAATGGCCAGCATTTTCAGGTATTCTTCCGGCTTCGTTTTCTCTACGCGCAGATTCGTGTTGTCCGGCTGTACCGGCCACAGGATGAAGGCCAGAAAGCCCAGCGAATCATAGCCGTTCTGGATGCATTTGTCCTGCGCTTCTCTTACGCGGAGCAGGTGCATCGCGCGCTCTTCCATCGTCTCGCCGAAACCGTAAACCATCGTAGCCGATGTATTCATGCCCAGACGGTGAGCCGTTTCCATGGCATCCATCCAGTCGCGCCAGGAGCCTTTTTTCTTGGAAATTTTCATCCGGATGCGGTCGTCCAAAATTTCCGCGCCTCCGCCGGGCAGAGAATCCAGCCCCGCGTCACGCAGCTGACGGATGACTTCTTCAAGCGAAAGGCCGTCCGACACATCTTTCATTTTCCAGATCTCCGCCGGAGAGAAAGAGTGCATCGTAATATCGAAGCGCTGCTTGATTTCGCGCAGCAGATCCGTATAGTAGCTGAACGGCAGATCCGGGTTCGTGCCGCCCTGCATCAGAATCTCGGTTCCGCCCACATCGAGCGTCTCCTGGATTTTGCGGAAAATATCCTCGTTCCGAAGTACGTATCCTTCCGTAGAACCGGGAGCTCTATAGAATGCACAAAATCTGCAATAAACGTCACAAACGTTCGTGTAGTTGATGTTGCGGCCCACTACAAACGTGGTGATCGGTTCAGGATGGTGCCTCAGCATAATTTGGTTAGCGACATGACCCATTTTCTCGATCTGGTCGGATTCGAGCAGTGTGACACACTCTTCCAGATCAATTCGTCCGCCTGCAAGGGATTTATCCAAAATGCGGTCGATCGGATTCATGGCATTCACTCCTTTCTGACTTCCGCACACGAATTTAGGTATGAATTCGCGGCTCACGATATACTATGTGAAAAAAGTTACATGTACAAAAAAACATTATCACCATTGTAACATAACGCCCCAAATCCGGCTACGGGAAAAATAGGCCTTTCGCCTGTCTTTCAGACTTGTCTGCCTCTAAAATGTCCGGTTCGATCAGAACTCTGCGCAGGCATCCGTCAAACGACTCCCTGCTGCTTGACCGTTTTATATGGACGCATGGAAGCCAGGTTTTTCTGTTCCCGTTATTTTCGCGGATGCCGCCATCCCTTCCGGCCTTCCCAATAAAAAAACAAGTGAAGAGGCGCCCGTCCGTTGAGAACCGACAGGCCTTCTTTCACTTGCTTCCCTCGGACTCTCAGACAGCCGCTCTATCCCTGCAGATGAGATAAAGCCGCGTCCAGGTCCGCTATAATATCGTCGATGTCTTCCAACCCGACGGAATAACGCACGAGCCCGTCCGTAATTCCCCGCTCCAGCCGCACCTCGCGCGACATCGCGGCATGGGACATCATCGCCGGATAGGACAGGATGCTCTCGACAGCACCCAGTGAAACGGCGACCAGCGGGATCTTGACCTCGCTCAGCAGCTTCCTGGCGCGCTCGCCCCCGTTCACGTCGAACGAGACGACGGCGCCGTAGCCGCTCGACTGCTTCTCGTGAATCTCGCGGCCCGGATGGCCTTTCAGGCCCGGATAGTACACGGCCTCGACGGCCGGATGACTGTCCAGCCATTCGGCGAGACGGCGCGCGTTCTGCTCGGAGCCTTCCATGCGCACTTTCAGCGTCTTCATGCCGCGCATAAGCAGCCAGCTGTCCTGCGGGCCGAGTACGTTGCCGAGGCCGTTCTGGATCTGCTTCATGCGGCGGCCGAGGCTGTCGTTGGCTACAACGGCCAAGCCCGCCAGCACGTCGCTGTGGCCGCTCAGGAACTTCGTGGCGCTGTGCAGCACGATATCGACCCCCTGCTCGATCGGACGCTGGTGGTAAGGCGTCATGAACGAATTGTCGAGCATCGTCAGCAGCCCGTTTTCTTTCGCCCATGCGCAGATGACCGAGACATCCGTAATCTTGAGCGTCGGATTGGACGGCGTCTCCAGGAAGACGGCCTTCGTGTTCGGCTTCAGCGCCGCCTTGACTTTCTCCGGATCCGTCATATCGACGAACGTCGTCTCGATATTCATCCGTGTCAGAATCGCGGTGAGCAGCCTGTATGTTCCCCCGTATACATCTTCCGTACAAATCACATGGTCGCCGCTCGACAGCAGGAAGAAGGCCGATGAGATGGCCGCCATTCCCGAAGCGAACGCGAATCCCCGCGCTCCGCCTTCCAGCAGGGCGATATAGTCTTCCAGCGCCTGACGGGTCGGGTTTCCCGAACGGGAATAGTCGAATTCGGGAGGATTATCCAGCGAGAAATGATGAAAGGTAGATGCCTGATAAATCGGAACGCTGGAAGCGCCCGTCGTTTTATCGATTTCCCCGCCGAAATGAATGATTTTCGTGCCTAGCTTTTTATCGGTACTCACGCCTGATTGTCTCCTTCCACCTCTGCCTGTGCCTGTTCCAACGCCTGCGCCAGGTCGGTAATAAGATCGTCCACATGCTCGATGCCGACCGAAAAACGCAGCAGCCGGTCGTCGACGCCCACTTTTTCCCGGATTTCCAGCGGAATATCGGCGTGCGTCTGAACGGCCGGGTACGTCATAAGCGACTCCACTCCGCCCAGGCTTTCCGCGAATGCAATAAGCTTAACGTGCCTCAGAATCGGTTCCACTAAACGCGCATCGGTCACTTTAAAGGAGAAAATACCCGTGTTTCCGGACGACTGTCTGTTCTGGATCGCATAACCCGGATGGGACTCCAGCGCCGGATAATACACATCGGTTACAAGCGGATGCCACTGCAGATAACGGGCGATCGTCGTCGCGTTATGCTCGTGCCGCTCCATGCGCAGGGCGAGTGTTTTCATCCCTCTCATGAGCAGCCAGCTGTCCTGCGGACCGAGCACGGCGCCGATGGAATTATGCAGGAACGCCATTTTCTCGGAAAGCTCCTGCCCTTTGGTCACGATCAGACCGGCCAGCACATCATTGTGTCCGCCTAAATATTTACTCGCGCTGTGAATGACGATATCCGCGCCAAGCTCAATGGGACGCTGGAGATAAGGAGTAAGCAGCGTGTTGTCCACGATGGAGAGAATATCCTTGCTCTTGGCCCAGCCGCAGACGAGCTTCAAGTCCGTCACCATCATGAGCGGATTGGTCGGCGTTTCGATCAGAATCGCTTTCGTGTTCGGGCGGTAAGCCTCTTCCAGCGCTTCGACGTCGTTCGTGTCCACATAGGAAGCGCTCACGCCGAAGCGGGACATGATCTGCTCCAGCAGACGGTATGTACCGCCGTAAAGATCCAAAGACACGATCAGATGATCACCCTGGCAGAACAGCGTGAAAACGGTCTGGAGTGCCGCCATGCCCGAGGAACAGGCAAAGCCGGCGTCTCCGGATTCCAGATCGGCAATCGCGTCCTCCAGCACACTGCGGGTCGGGCTTTTCGTGCGGGCATAATCGAATCCGGTGCTTTCTCCCAGACGCGGGTGGCGGAACGCCGTTGACTGGTATACGGGGAAGCTCACCGCTCCGGTCACAGGTTCGGAAACCGAACCGATTTGGGCCAATCGACTTTCGATGTTCATGCGTGGAATCTCTCCTTTAAGGTATCATTCGTTCTATACTATAGACAGGCACTAAGCGCGCTGAGTTCACGTCCCGCATTAAGATCATACGGTGTTTCCTGGTAAACGTAATAGTTCAGCCAGTTGGAGAAAAGAAGATTCGCATGCGCTCTCCACGTGATCATCGGCTTCTTGCTCGGATCATCGCTCGGATAATAATTTTTCGGAATTTCCACGTCCATGCCTTTATTGACGTCACGGTCGTATTCCCATTTCAATGTCAGCGGATCGTATTCGGAGTGCCCCGTCACGAAAATTTGCTTGCCGTCTCTCGTCGCCACGATGTAGATACCGGCTTCTTCCGATTCCGACAAAATAACGAGCCGCTCATCCTTTTCGATATCTTCGCGGCGCACTTCCGTATGCCTCGACTGGGGAACGAAGAAAAATTCGTCGAACCCGCGGAGCAGCTTCACGTTCTCTTCCGAGATCGTATGCGGGAAAACACCGAACACTTTTTTGTCCACCGTGTACTTCGGCACGTCGAAATGATGATAAAGTCCGGCCTGCGAGGCCCAGCATATATGAAGCGTCGATGTTACGTTGTCTACGCTCCAGTCCATGATGTTCTTCAGCTCATCCCAGTAATGAACATCCTCAAACTCCATTTGCTCAACGGGTGCCCCGGTAATGATCATTCCGTCGAATCTTTCGTCTTTGATATCTTCAAACGTTTTATAAAACATCTCCAGGTGCTCGGGAGAAGTGTTTTTGGAAGTATGGGTTTTAGGGTGCAGCAGGACAAATTCGACCTGAAGAGCCGTATTGGACAGAAGACGCAGCAGCTCGAGTTTCCGTCGTTTCCTTCGTCGGCATCAGATTCAGAATCGCAATCCGCAGCGGGCGGATATCTTGATGGTAGGCAACCGTCTCATCCATCGCAAAAATATTCTCTTGGTTCAGCACTTCTTTGGCCGGAAGATTATCGGGTATTTTAATCGGCATCGGTCATTCCTCCTCGAAAGAAATTAAAACAGGCCTCTCTCAAAAAGTTGAGAAAGGCCTGTTCATCCCTATGCAACATGCTCCTCTCTCATCTCCCAGAAGCCGTTATTCATACGGCTCCCGCAAGAATTAGCACCGTGCATTGCCCCTCGGGGGTTACAATGTCGGTTGCCGGGTATCATCGGGCCAGTCCCTCCACCTACTCTTGATAAGAAAGTTTATTCAGTTATCTCCTATCTTAAAGGTTACCGGGCAAATGTCAAGTGCTTTTTGAAAAGTTGCACATAATAAATTTACTAAGGAAAAAGTTATGCCTTTTATGCGTTTGCCCCTTCCGGCCCCCTCGCGGCGCCGCAACACGGTGTTCTCTCTGGCGTAGTCCGTATCGCGGATGAACCATCCAGGCTGTTTTTCCCATCATTTGCCCGCACCTCAAACCCTTCCTCCGCATAGGATAAAAAATCCCCGGCCCGCGGGGATTAGCAGGAGAAAAGTACCAGAGTTTGATGCTTGAATCGTGGAAAATGTAGGTATATACTAGACAAGTATTCGACACGGAATGATAAAGGGGGGAACATACGGATGGACGGGGACCGACCGAGAAGTAGACGCTTTACCCGGTACGATCAAAATCGAATAGCAGCGAACCGGGGCCGGCACTCCAGCGTCCGTAGTTTCCCTATGGACCGGAGTGCTGTGCGCCGTTTCGCATAAAGAGGTGAAACGGATGAAAACACGCCTGGTACACAAGGGCGCTTTTACGCTGGTTGAAGATATTCACGAAGCGCTGACACCACCCGAATCCGGCTTTTATTGGATCGATGCGGATGTGGACGATCTGGAGCAATTGCAGCCGCTCTTCCATCTTCACGATCTGGCCGTAGAGGATTGTCTCAGCGAAGAAGAACAGCGGCCCAAAATTGAAATTTACGACACGCACTATTTTATTGTCATTAACAGCATCCGGTTTGATGATGAAGAAATCTTTCTTCGCGCACTCAATATTTTTCTGGGCAGGCATTTCATCATTACCGTTACGAGACAGAAAATCCAGGAGCTCCGAGCCATCAAGCCCTTTCTCTGGGATGAAGAGGTTAACAGTCCCGACCGCTTCCTGTACCATCTGGTTGACCTTGTCGTTGACAACTACGTCATTGTCGGGGACCGGATCGAGGACAAAATCGAGAAGCTTGAAGAAGATATCCTGATGCACACGAAAAAATCCCATCTGAACGAGATCATCGGTCTCCGCGGGGAAATTTTGTGGCTGAAAAAGATGCTTGTGCCGCAGCGTGACGTCGTTGCGACGCTTAACCGCAAAGAATTGAAGCTGATCGATAACCAGCTGCAAAAATATTTCGGCGACATTCACGAAAATGCCGTCAAAATCGTCGATACCTTCGATACGCTCCGCGATCTCATGGGCAACTTACGAGAAGCTTACCAGTCCAGCGTAGCGAACCGTGCGAACGAAATCATGCGTATTTTTACCGCATTGACCACGATTTTCATGCCTCTGACCTTCATCACCGGTATTTTCGGAATGAACTTTAACGACATTCTCGGTCTGCTGACCGTACCTTACGCGGATTTATTCATTTTCGGATTTATGGGTGTGCTCGGGTTATGTATGTTCCTACTCTTCCGTAAAAAAGGGTGGATTTGACTATGCAGAATGACGACGTTGACCTAACAAAGCATCGGCTTCCATGTTCTTGAACAAGAACGAAATGGAAGCCGATGCTATTTTTGTGCCGTTTTTATTTTTTAGGGGTGCTGAGTCCGCCGATATGCTGGTCGTAAGCCTCAAAAATCTTAGCCGCAATGGGAGCTGCACCGTAACGGCCGTAACCGCCTTCCGGCACGACAACAGCCACCGCCAGTTTAGGATTTTGAACGGGCGCAAAGGAAATGAGCACCGCATTATCGACCGTCCCGCCCGAAACCTGCTGCGTCGAGGTACCCGTTTTACGCGCCACGGGGAACGGCAGTTTGTCGATGCCCTCCGCTCCGCTTTTCATCCCGTTAATGACGGTATCCCAATAGACTTTGGGAAGATCGACTTTATTCAGAATCTCAGGTTCATAACCTTTGACGGCCTTGCCGTCGGCAGGGTCAAGGATCTCTTCGACGAACTGCGGTTTTATCCGCTTACCGCGGCTTCCGAGAGTAGCTGCAAGCTGGGTAAGCTGAAGCGTGGTATACTTGCCGTTTTGACCCCATGATGCAAAAACCATCGCCGATTGATAACTGCTCGTTTTTGCGGCCGCATCGATTTCCGACATACCGTCATATTCCCACGGGAGGCCGCTTCCTGTTGTGACCCCGAGTCCAAATTCAGCCACCTGCTTTTCCCAGGCTTCGCCCGATTTGCGCTGATATTTATTATAAAACGGAATTCCAATTTTAGCAGACATGTAAGTGTTCGACGAAACTTCTATCGCTCTTGTAGGAGAAATCATACCTGTATAGTGATTATCCGAGTTACGCACCGTACTGTTATCCTTCCCGTAAACAAAAGGAGCGTTATCATTGTAATAACTTCCCGGGGTGATTAGCCCTTCCTTTAAACCTATCAAAATACTGAGCGGCTTAATGGTCGACCCCAAATAAAGAATTGAAGAAGGGTGGCGCTTCTGCTGGTCATCCGGAAAGTTCGGCGGTGAGTTGCGGATAGTACCGTTGTTGACGAATTGTTTAACTTGCGGATAAATTTTCGGATCCATCCCACCCGTCCACAAATTCGTATCATAGTCCGGCATGGATGCCATAGCGACAACCTTGCCCGTCTCGACTTCCATCGCTACCGCGTAACCAGAACGGGCATAAGGGGCGGCAAACCTTGCATATGCGGATGGAGGGTTATGCAGCCATTTCAGCTGGTCTATGATCGCCTGCTGGGCGGCAAGCTGCACGTTGGTATCGATCGTCAGCCGGAGATTCTTCCCTTTCTCGGGCTTTTCCAACGTCCCGTTGCCGACAATTTTACCGGCCGCGTTTACCGGATAACTTTTCTTACCGGGCTTTCCGCGGAGTTCATCCTGATACATCATCTCCAGCCCGTCAAAGCCTACCGTCTCCCGAAGCAGATAACCGTCCTCCACCCGGCTCTTATAAAAATTAAGATTTGCGGTATCGTCGTATTTTTTCAGATAGCCTACAAGCTGGGCGGCGATCCTCCGCTGATCGTAGACCCGGATGCTCTCTTCGACAACCTCGACGCCGTGAAGTTCGTCCCGGTGGGATAGAAGATAAGCAACCTCTTCCTTGTTTAAGTTGGCCTTTATTCTTCTGGGCTCTTTATAAGGCGTTTTGGGCTTGAGCTTTTGTTTGTTGATGTCGAAGTCCAGATCCATAGCTTTCATGATATCTTCCATAGTCATTTTCGGTAGATTTTTGTCGCCAAGCTCACCCAGAATCTTCTCGAGCTTTTTGGCTGTCTCAATGATCGGATCCTGATTTTTGGTACCGCCCTCGACACGGAAATACAGCGATTCCGTGGAATTGGAAGTCGCAATCGGTACGCCGTCTCTACTCAATATATTGCCGCGTATGGGAGGAATGGCAGTATCCGTATTCATCCCGTTCGTTTTTGCGATCTGAAGTTCGGGTCCTTTAACGAATTGAAGGTAGGAAAGTTTAACGATAAGCACACAAAACAGGGCGAAAGTAGCGAAGAAAAAAATATTGATCCGGAGCGTAAAATGAATGCGTTTGTCCGCTTCTCTTTTGGCGGGGTCCTGCTCGGTATAAGGCGATTTCATAAGCCAGCCCTCTCTCACAATCTATACGTTCAAGTGTAGCAAAACCATCCTTTATTTACAATTGAACGGAGCCTTCGGGCTGGTTACAAAAAGGTTAAGATTTAAGGTGAGGGCCGGGGGACCGCGAGCCGGTATCGGCTGTCTATCTGCCCATACACCGGACAGTCCCTGGTAAAGGCCAAAGTTGCCCGTTTGCCGTTTTTCCGGCTAGCCCGCTTTTTGCTCCCCGTCCCGCTCTTTCGCCGCTTCTTCTTTCTGCTTGCGGATTTTGAATCTAAGCAGCCGCAGCCACTCATACACGCCATCGGCCGTCTGGGAGTCAGGCAGTTGTTCCCCGTATAAGCCTTGGAGAATCGGCTTCAGGTAGCGGTCCCCCATTTCCGCGAACAGCCGCTCGGCTTCGGCCAGCTGCTCGGACGGCACCTTGGCCAGTTCGCTCTCGATTCCCGCAAGCACATCGTAACCATCCCGCTCCAGTTCTTCCAGCAAGGCAACCAGTTCCCGGGATGTAAAAGAGAGCTCGGTCCGCAGCTGTGCCAGACTGCCGCCGTCCGCCATCGCTTCCAGAAGTCTGCGCTTGCCCGACTGGCGTGCAGCTTCTTCTGCACCCGCCGTTCCAGCTGCCGGCTCATCCAGGCTTCGAACTGTGCACGATCCGTTGCGGCCGCAACCCAGCCCAGCGGAAAATCCGTATGCCGCTGCTTGTCTCTTGTGATCCGCAGGACATCGCCTCCGTATTTGGATGCCCGGTTCTGTCCGAAGCCCGGAATGTGAAGCAATTCCTCCAACGATTGCGGACAAAAGGCCGCGATCATCTGCAGCATCCGGTTGGAAGCCAAAATAAACGGCGAGCGGCCTTCTTTAAAAGATTGTTCGCGCCTCCACGCTCTCAGCTCTTCATAGACAGACTCATCGGCGTGAAGCTCACCGTAGTATTGAAGAAGCTGTGTCATTTCCGCCTTCGCGGACAATCCCGCCTGCTCTTCCCCGACTCCCCGGAGCATAGGCTTAAATCCTTCCGCCAGCTTTAGCTGGAGTCCTCTTTTGATAGCGCCGACAAGCTCTTCCCAAGAGATTCCTTCATACCAGATCTCCTGGACCGGTTTACCGTTGTCGTTTACTTCATTCCACATCGCCTGCCAGATCCCCGTCTTCTCCCCCGCATAAAATTGAGCCTGTTTCACTTTCCCTTCTTCCACTTGTTTCTCCAAAGTCGTTAAATAAATGACGTTCATACATGTCCTCCTCTGTTTCGTTGATAAATAAGGCTCCGAAACGCAAAAAGCACCTCTCCTGCCTTGTGCGTAATAAAACGCAGGCGGAGAGGTGCTTCCTCTGTGTACTGAGCTATACGTGAAATTCTATCATACTCCAATTTATTTTACAACAATTTCCTTTCGCGGCATCGAACCGATTTCCTTCTCGCTTTCTCTTTGAAAAGAAAGTATAATCCCGGTCTTGTCATCCGAGCGCTTAAAGCGCTGCACGATGCGGCATTCCGGATCATCCTGTTCGAACGCTTCCAGAGCGTCTACGCAGCTGTCCAGTCCTCCGTCGATTACCGCATGCACCCAGTCCGCCGGGCTGCCCCGGTGCTCTTCCCGCCACGGATAAATCCCGTCCGTGACGAGCAGCAGGTGCACCAGCCCCGAGCGGGCGATATACCCGCTCTCCAGGTGCCGGGCCAGCGCGTCATCGCCGTTGATGACGCTGTAGCCGCCGGGCCGGTTGGCGCGCCTGCGGTTCGCCCGCAGCGCCTCCGTCACTTCCGGCGGCTGCACCCGGCGCTCCCATTCGCCGGGATATTCCCGGCGCCAGAGCGCCAGTGCGCGCTCGTCATGGGACTCCACCGAGTCCCGTGTCACCGCGCGCACCACGCCGTCTTCGTAGACGGCGTAAACCATGCAGTCGCCGGATTGCACCCAGGCGACACGGTCCTCGTCCACGCGTATCACGGCGTGGACGGCGCCCCACCGGCTGCCGGTGTCTTCGGAGCGCCCCTGGAGGCGCTCCATTTCCCCGTGCAGCCGCGCATTCGCCTCGAGCGTCGTACGCTCGAGGTCGGCTCCGCCGGCGTCCGCGAAGCAGGACGCCACAAGCTCCGACGCGATACGGCCCGCGGTGCGGCCTTGCGCGTCCTTATACGGCGTCAGGCCCGAGACGCCGTCAATTACGCCGAACACGCCTGCTTCCGGCGCCAAAAGCAGCGCATCTTCGTTGCACGCTCCCTGTCCCTGCCGGATAACACTTTCCACTTTGTATGAATACGGCAGCATCCTGTTCTCCCCTTTTCAAACAAACTTTAAGATCGGTTCACTCCTCGAGGCCTGGACTTTTGTCGGGGTCCCGCCTCGTACCGGGGTCCGTTACGCCGGACTGTTGTCCGATGTACAATAGGTTTATAAACAACATCGTACAAACGATTCACTCTCTTACTCGAAAAGGAGGCAGCCCGCCATGACCAAACCCGCACAAGACCGCCCTGTTCAAAAAAGCGTACGCATCGTTCTTTCCATCCTGCTCCTGGGCTCCAAATCCGCCCATTTTCCCGAGAAATTATAGATAACGGACCTGCGTTTTAAATACCCTTGCCATTTATATATAAATACCAATAATGTCAGGCGCGGCTGCATACTGTGGCTTACGATGGCCGATTTCGGCCACCTTGCGTCTGCCCGGCGGCCCCCTCTCGCTTTTGCGAAACCCCTGCTGCTCGGCCTTATCATACCTTATAACGCTCCAACCGGGCAAAAGTATTCCATTATCACCGACAAAAACGAATTCATCTTTTTTTCGCCGTTTCCGTGACCGTTCTTGGACGCCGCGCCCCGCTTCCTATATAATCGGGAGTATTAACCGGTAAATGGAGTGAACGTGATGTCCGAATTCGATTTTTTATATGACCATACCGAAGATACTTCTACCCGCTTTGTCAGCTTTGTAGGCACATCTCTGCACCGCTTCGATCTGGCGGTAACGAACACCAACCGCTTTTACGGCAAACAAATGATCACCGATCTGCAGTCCGGCAAAACCGCTATCATCGGTCCCGATGATTTAAATGAAGAAGGCTATCTCGAACACGTGTACAAAATTTCGGAGGAAGAAGCCGAGGAGCTTCGCTCTTTTCTTTTCCAGATCGTGGGAAGCGTGAATTTTACGGATATTTGACGCTCCAAGGGGAGAAAATGGGAAAAGACCATAACCGCGCCTTAACCGGCCGTTTGATCAGGAGGTTTCCCATGGGTGATGAATTTTTGAAAGAAGAAAGCCGGGGCGCCGACCTGTCTACCGTCGAGTCCCAGCGGAACGATACGATCCCCGAAGAGTTCCCGGAAGGTCCTTACGGCTCGTCCGTCCTGAGCGAATCGCTCGGTAAAAGCACTCCGTGGCGGGACGACCAGCGTCCTACGAACCGGTTCCGCTACGAAAACCGTGAGCTTCATTACGGGATCGAACGGGATTATCCCGGAGACGACCAGTCGGAAGAGACGCCCGGCCCTTAAACGCCCGCAACCCATAAGCCGTAAGCCGCCGCCCGGTGAAACTTGGCATGCCCGCCGTTTGGCGACCATGCTCTCTTCAACGCAGCAATCCCCGCTCCGAGCCTCGATGGCTTCCGGTTGGCGGGGATTGTTCATTGCTAAGTCAGTTTACTCAATCTTCAAAATACACCTTACACCTGCTTTTTGGAATCCCGATACTTCAATAGTATAACGCGTGTTGGCTGTAACATTTAATAATATACTTGAATAGGTAGAGTTATTGTAATCATCATTCGTTTCTAGAAGAGTTCCGTTGCTGTCGTAAACATTCAAAATCGTGTCAGCTTTCATGTCAAGAAAACCTGTTGAAATTGTCACAGTCCCATCCTTAGGTGAAACAAAAGTATAGCTTTTTGTTGTGCCGTTCGGAATATCCAGTTGGACTGTTTGTCCTAATTGCAACTGATCATTGGAAATTAGCTGTAGTCCCGTACTAGTAGGATAAGGTTTTTTTCCTCCAATGGTGCCTTCACCTATTTGCCCGGAACTATTATTTCCCCAAGCCCAAACAGTTCCATCATTACGAATAGCCAAAACGTGATTATCGTTTGCTTCTATAGACATTACTTTATCAAAAGGATCCATATTGGGAAATACCGGAGTCTGTGGAGTATAAAAGATATCTCTAGTACCAATGGTTCCTACTCCTAACTGACCGGAATGATTATATCCCCAGGTTCGAAGTGTGCCGTCCTTACGAAGAGCAATAGCAACATTACCCCCTACCACAATATCGTTTAATTCATTAACATTCGGGACCTGGGTGGGAACTCTTATATCAACAGCTTTACAAGTCGATTTAAAACCACTAATATCACATCTTCCCCAATTCCAAAGAGACCCGTCATTTTTTACGGCCATGGAGCCATCTCCTATAGAAATAGCTTTTACCGATTCCAAATTTTTAACTTTTACTGGTGATATACGTTTTTCTGTAGAACCATCTCCTACTAGCCCATTCAGATTTAAGCCCCATCCCCATACAGTTCCATCACTGCTTAGAGCAAGAGAGTTAGTTGGACCTGTGTCAACAGCAATTATGTTGGATAACTCTTTTATTTTAATGGGTGTAGGTCTTTTATCATTTCTAATATCTACACCGATTCCCAAATTCGCATTACTATTTTCCCCCCAGGCATAAACGGAACCATCACTTTTAACGGCAAAGACTGAATTAAAATGTGCCGCAATATCCACTACCCCGTTTAAATTAGGTACTTGTACTGGGTTTAATTTCTTGACCAATGTACCGTCGCCCAGTTCCCCATCGTTATTTTTCCCCCATGACCAAACCGTACCATCGCTCTTAACAGCATAACTAGACCCATACCCTGCAGCAATTTTCACGACGGAATTTAAGTTAGGGACTTGAATTGGGATTGGAGAATCCTTTGTAGTTCCATTTCCCAGTCCACCAAAGTCATTATTCCCCCATGCCCATACCGTGCCATCGTCCTTTAAAGCTAATGAATGAAAAGATCCTGCAGCTACACTCGGTGCTATCGACGTAGCTGCTCTTGCTTGTGAAACATCGTAGTTGAAACTAGATGCCCCAAGTATAGACAATAAAGCTAACTTACCAAAAATACTAACTTTCTTTCCCATCTCAGTACTCCCTTTCACATAGAGGTTAATTTTTATGACTAGTTGAATATAGCACCTATAGAAAAATTTTTTTGCCAAATCTTGTCGAATAAATAAATATAAACATAAAAAAGGCGAAAATATGAATTTTCGCCTTTTTATTAGTTAATTTGTTGTTATTTTTATAACGGACCCACTAGACACATTTCCGGCACCGTCTCTCGCTTTTATGAATATAGTATAATTCTGATTTGAAGAAAGACCGGTGAGTGAATAATTTTCAGAGGCTGTATACCCTACTTGCACACCGTTATTATAAATTTCATATCCCTTTACATAACTAATATCAGTAGAAGGTGACCACTTAATAGTAGCTGAAGTAGACGTTTTACTTATAACCGTTAAATTACCCGGATTTGTAGGAGGAGTGCGGTCAATTTTTACGTGCCCGACTGCTTCCTCACTTGAAACTCCAGTTGGATTTAATGATCTGGCATATACAGGTGTAATGCCCTCTGAATTAATTGGAATTTCAGTGGTGTAATCCGTCCATGTGCCTTGGTTTCCTATTTTGTATTGTAATTTAAACAGGTCCGGTGGTGAAACGGAGGGAATAATGGCCACTAATACCTTACTTGATGTCCAATCCGTATTGCTCAACTTAACTGTGGGTTTGGCAGGTCTTGATGATTTGATTGTAAAGCTAAGAGTGGTTTCTTTACTAATATTTCCAGCTACATCTAGGGTCCTTGCAGATACAATATAATCGCCTTCATCTTTTAGAAGTAACTGACCTTGAAAATCTGTCCAATTTGAATTTCCTATTTTGTACTGACTTTTTAAAACGCCGCTTCCCGAGTCTCTTCCATGAATTAGATTTATTTCGGCACCTTTTTCTGATTGATAATTGTTTATAACAGGAGGTTCCGGAGATGTTTTATCAATCTTGATCTCTCTTGAAAGAAAGTCGGATTTATTAGTATTTCTATCTATGGCAACAGATCTTAAATTATAAATTCCATCTCGTTGCAGTTTCAAAATTGAAGTGTACTGGACCGGTTCCGAGTCATCAAAACTATACAGAATCTTACTGATGCCTGAATTTTTATCCGATGCGCTTAAATCGATTGCCACATCCGATTTGTACCATGAATTACTGCCTAGATCTCCTTGCAGCTTCATGTCTATTAGCGGTGGTTCTTGGTCTGTTGATTGAACGTCATCCAAAATTGCCGAAGGTGCAATTATGGTATCGGCTATCCCGTCTCCCTCATTATCTACCTTAAGCACGATTTGGTCGTCAAGATTGGTATTCGAGGTGATCTTTGTCGATGGATGTATAGCAACATTCTCAAATCGGATTGTCTTAACTAGCTTATCTGCCTCGTCCCATTCCTGCAGGGTATATGTCATTTCTCCTTCTCCGGTTCCCTTGAGCTCAATGTTGTAATTATCTTTATTCAGAAATGCAATTTTCATATCATCTGATTCAAAATAACTGCCAGACTCAATGTCTTCTGCATATTCCTCACCTTTTGTTCTACCCATATGATTTCCCAGGCTATCATAAACGTGCAGATCAACAGGGCATTCGATTTTTAGTTTATATTTTCTGGAGCTTTTCGAAATACGCGGCAATTGGATAGAATCCTTTTTGTTTAACAGAATATTTTTTACCGCGTTTCTTGCCGAATAGTTTGAAGGTATATTACTGTGTTCCGCCTTTACATAATAGGCGTTCTTGTTTAAAAGATTTCCTATATTGGCGCTAATAATAGGTACTGTACCATCACCATTGACCGGATTAATATCAACTTTCCCGGATTGGACATAAAGACCGTTTTTCTTTTGATAACTGGTTATAATTTCTCCGATAGTGGACTTATTCTCCCCAATAATTTGATAAGAATCTACAGAATTTAAGCTCTTGACCAGTTCAAACGAATAATGATAATTTTCCGCGATATTTAATAGTCCTTTTTTGAAACCGGCAACACTATCCGCTAAAAAATACTTGGTATCCTGATACGTTTTCTGCGGGGCGATAACATCTTTTTCGTACCAGTTATTAAAATACTTAGCCTTTAAATAATGCGTGTGATTGTAAAGAAAATAACTTTCATTTGGGATTAACTGATAAATCGATTGCATATTTAAAGCCAAGGGTTTTAAATACTTTTTTAATACTAAATCACGAAAATCATCCAAAAACCTTCCTGTCTGCAACGTATACACACTCTTGGGGGAGCCCAAAAATGGTGTACCGAGTGTAATTAGCTTGTCCACTTTACTTGAGTTTCCGTTCGCAATATACTTTGTGGCGACCAATCCGCCCATACTGTGTGCTACGATGCTTACTTTAACGATACCTTTTGAGGAAAGCACTTCATTTATCCGTTCTTCTAATTGCTTTGCGGTAATTGAATTATCCAAACGAAAATCATAACCAAAATAAATTACATCAAATCCGCTTCTCATCAAATCATCTTTTAATGTTCCGTAATATTCACGTAGCGGTTCATCAATAAATACAGAGTGTTTTGGAATTCCATTATCATTCAGGGCTATTTGTTCAAAATCATAAGCTAATGACTTTACATTCGGTTTCCATACAAATGAAGCCGAGTCTTTGTTCTCTTTTATCCCTGTCGCAGCAATGCCTGGAACTATAATCACTGTTTTATTTCGTATCTCGACCAGTACACTTACTTCTTCAAAATAATCGGGTGAATCAATAGGAGTAATTCGGATTTTATAATCTCCGGGTTTATCGGCAGTGAAGTCCCAAAATCCCTCTTGAACATCAAACAAAACGGCAGCTTTAGGTTTAACATTAACGCCATTCAAATAAATATCTATTTTTGTATCGTGCGGTTTATCATCATAACGGAAATATATACGCGATGTCTCTCCGACATCTATCGGTGAGGCGCTAGCATAGGCATGTGTACTTAAGATTTCTATCTTATCTCCGGTCCCATATACGGAATCAGTTACTTCACCGTCCGAAGTAATTTTAACCTTTCTCTTAAAATTACTTCGTATTGCATCCGCAGGATTCACTATTCCAAAACCAGAAGATTCAAAGTTTATACTGTCGGCTGAATTTAGAAGCGCTGAACGCACATCATCAGCGCTCCATTCTTTATGATAACTCCAAACCAAAGCAGCAGCTGCCGTTACGAAGGCTGCCGAGACCGAAGTACCTGACGCATGCGTGTAGGTGCTTTTTAAATCTGTGGTCAAAATATTTGCACCCGGTGAAACTAAATCTACCTTGCCGAAATTTGAAAATGATGAAAAATTTAATTGTTTATCAATAGATGCAACTGAAAGGACAATCGGATAATTTGCCGGGAATACTGCCCCCTTCGATCCATTATTACCTGCAGCACTTATAAGCAGTATATTATGCGATCTCGCTCTATTTAGAGCTTCATTCAAAGCATAGCTTGGACGTGCGGTACCGAAACTCATATTTAAAATTTGAATATTATTTTCGATAGCCCAATCAATAGCAGAAACAGCACTGCTAACAGTCCCTTTACCCACAGAATCCATAATTTTAGCGGAATATATTTCTGCAGAAGGTGAGAGTCCCTTTAAACCGTAACCATTAACTTGACTATTAATAATGCCCGTTACCTTTGTTCCATGTCCGTTTTCATCATGGTTACTTTGATCCGTAAAATTAATAGAACCTGATATATTTAAATCTTCATGATTTGCATCTATACCCGTATCCAAAATTGCAATCTTAATTTTCTTTTGATTCTCAGTCGGAACTATTTCATTGATATTAAGTAAATCATAACCCCAACTAGTTTGTTCCGGCTTGTTTGCCTCATAAGTCGATTTGAATACAGAAGCTGATTCAAGTAAAGAGATTTCTTGGTCCTCTTCTATGTATTCAACACTTTCATTGTTCTTAATCTCTTTATATTCATTTTCATTTAGCTCTACAACGGAATACAGGCTATTTTCCAGTGTATTCCTACTCTTTTTTTCTGTCATTAAACTTTTAATTGTTCCCTGATGTGCATTTCCAGATTTACGTTTAATCAAGTATTTCTTTTTTTCAGTTCTAGATTCAGCATTTCTTTGTTCGTTATAAGCTTTAAAATGTACGCTACCTTCATTTGGATTGTATGCAGAGGCTGCTGGGACAAATAGCTGATGTAAGATAAAAACGGAGCAAAAAATTTTTGTATACCATTTTAGATGAAATCCACGAAACATATTTTATCTCCTTTGTTTATATTTTCTATTACATGTTATCATAAATATTTATAATAAAACTAGTTATTTCCTTTTATTGTTGTCAAAATAAAAAATCCTTTCGCGTTAATTGGAATAAGCCAACTAACACAAAAGGATTAATTTTTAAATAAATGAAGCTTAAATAATCAAACTGCTCATGGAAAACGCAACTCCGACATAGATCGCGAACAGCATAATACCTACCGCCACGTTGCCTTCCTTAAGCTGCTCTGACAGTTTAATGCCCGGCGTCAGCAAGTCGAAAACGAAGTAGGTCAAAAGCAGGCAGACGTACCCTATCGCAAACCACATGGCCATATGAAAGATCGAGGAGTTCGTGTAAGCCGCAACGCCCAGAATAATGGCCGTTCCGAAAAACTTCCCGCCCAGGGCCAGGCCCACCGCCTTATTGCCTTTGCGGAGTTCCTCCATGTCGTTAAACGGCGTAATCCAGTTAAAAATGACCATGCCGATAATCTGTAAAGCCACAATCACGATAAAACTGACTAAAATATTCAAGGCGATCATTCCGCCCACCCCCTGAACTTGGACATGGCCAAATCATAATTCGAGAAGTCGTGCACTTCTTCAAGGACGATCTTCACGCGTTTCTTGTCTTTAATCGCCGCATACCGCTCATCGGAAATCGGCTGTTTCACCTTGTGCCCCGATGGCATGGAAACGACGGCAAAGTCCCGGTGTTTATCGCCGTACTGCGTCTTGTAGACGCCGACGAGATCGACCTCGGTCTGAATTTCCGTCTTGAGCTGGCTCATGTCGGTTTTTGCCGCGCTTTCGGTTTTAAACGTTTTAAGCGGTGTCCATCCCGAAAGCTTCACATCGTTCTTCCCGTCGGCTCCGGTTTTCATTTCCGCGGTCATAAAGCTCAGTACCCAAACCTGATCTCCCGTAGCAAAATTGCCGTCGTTCGGAAGCATATCGTTGTTCGGCAGGAGCGTCATATCGCCTCCGATAAGATCTCCTACTTTGGCCTGCTCGACTTTATAATCCCACGGAACTACGCTGGATTCGGCCGATCCGCCTGATCCGGTCGATCCGCCGGTGTTCTTCTTATCGGAACATGCGCCGATTAATCCGAAAACCAGTAGAAGGACGAGCGCCGAGAAAACCCCGATCATGACCCTGCTCCGCTTCTTCCCTGATCCGTATCTGCCGTTCATCGCAGGTCTGCTCATTTCTGTTCAACTCCTATCGCCACAAAATGACTCGCATTGCCGGTAATCAAACCTCCCGCACGGCCCAGCAGGCCGCATGGCTGTCCGTTGATGACAAACATCCCGGTGAGCAGCCTGTGTTCTCCGTTGGCCAGTAAAATCCGCGGTAAATCGGCCCGTGCCTGGTACACGTTCGTAAAAAGCGTGCTGGTATCGAAGCCGTCTTCGTCCTGGATATCCATTTGGCCCGAAGCGCCGTACATGCGCACGGAGCCTCCTTCGCGGCCGAACATCGACTTGGACACGTAGCTGCTTTCAAAAACCGGCTGGTTGTAAGTCGGCAGCATATAACGCTCAATGGCCCGGTGTTCTTCCGGCGTAAACAAAGGGGCCATCATTTCATGGAGGCCCCAAATCACGGCCTGCAGCCCTTTGGATTGCAAAATAATCGCGTGAAGAGGATTAAACAGCCGCAAATGGCCGTTCTCAATGGAGTACGCGAGAGCTTCTCCTCCGTCGTCCACGCCCATCCACTCTTTCGGGTAGAGGGCGAACATGCTCCCGATTTCCCGGTTCTTCCCGTCTTTGAGAATGCCTTCGTCCACCCACAGTTCCAGACAATCTACCGGTCGGACTTCACGTCCGCTGTGACGGATCAGCATATCGACGGTGCCCGAATCTTCCAGATGTTTGCCGTAATCTATGCATGCGGCAGCCTCCGGCATCTCCTCCGACCAGGCTTGGCGGACGAGATCCGGCATTGCCGTATTGGGGCTGTGACCGCCGTACCGGCCGCACATCCACGGAGTGACAACGGAAGCTTCCACATAGCCGGTCGGCGTATCCGCATTCAGCTCCAGCAGCTTGATATCCCCTTCTTGGGATATGCTGAAATCAAAGCGCGCATACCGGCTGAGGAGTCCCTTCGGACCCAGCTCCAGTCCGTCCAAACCGTCCCAAAGCACTTCCGGGATGCTCAGCATATCGTACAAATCCCGCCGCCCGATAACAAACCGGGCCCCTTTATCGAAAATGTTCCACAGGAGACTCGACGCCCGGTTCAGCTCTTCATAAACATCACGGTCCATGAGCACGAGCTGGTCGATCCAGTACTGTTCTTGCTCCAGATCCGCCCATGTAAAACCCATCCGGCCCAGCTCGGCCACATAAGCCTCGCGGTCCTCATGCGGCTGCCCGGTTACCCTGAATGTCCGTCTGTCCATCAGCTGCCGCTGGAAGAGCTGCCGGACGAGCTGAATCCGCCGGATTTGCCGCCGATGCTGCCGGACGACGAGGACGAGGATTTACTGGATGAACCGGATGAAACGGAACCCGAAGAACTGGACGTTCCGGATTTCGCGCCGGTGGAACCGCTGCTTGTCGAGCTCTTGCTTGAGTTGTTCCGCGAATTAATCGTCGATTTGCTGTTAAAAGCTCCCGTTGTTTTCGAAGTTTTCGGTTTGACCGTCGAATTCGCCGTAGGTTTGTTCTGAAACTTCGTCGAATCGTACGTCGGCACCGAGTAAGGCTTCTTCGTACGGTAATCGTAAGACGGACGCGAGCTGGACCAGCCGCTCGACGAATAAGAGCCGCCGCTGTTGAAGATCAGGTGATACAGCATCAGGTCGGTCCAGTCGAGACCGTTGTTGTACACGATCGGAGCGGCTGAGCCTACTCCCGCTCCCGTCCCGCCCGTGCCTACGCCCGCGGAAGGCGTGGGAGTCGGAGTCGCTCCCGGTTTATCCAACTGATCCGGGAGAGGGATGTTCCAGTCCGCGCTCGGATCGAAATAGGTTTTGACATCTTCGTTCGACCATTCGATGATTTTCGGTTCTCCCGCTTTGCTCTCGGCGTAAACCGCCGGAAGCAGCAGCAAGTTGGCCGCCAGCACGACACCTAGCGACGTGTTCAGCACACGAAGCGGCTTCGGGGTACGCGTCGTCGTCCTGCGTGCGGCACGCGCCTCCGCCGATTTTTCCGCGGCAGCCGCACGTTCAGCCAGCACCGCTTCGGGAGAGCTCTTTTCGGGCGCTCCGGCGTTATCCGCTGCAACCGCTTCCGCACTGTTCTTGCCCGCCGCAGCTTCGAGGGCTGCAGCCGATTCCTTATCGTTAAGCCCGCCTGCGTTGTTGTTCAGATTGTCGTTCATTGCAAGTCCCTCCAATTCTGACTTCTTACTCACTCGCTTGCTTGTTAATGGGCAGTACCAGCACTTCCAGCCTCTGATTCTCTACATCGAGCCTTCCTTCGATCATTTCGTACTCTTTGCCGCCGACTAACAGAAAATTGGCATGCTCCATCAACGATAACATCGCGGCATTCCAATTACGCTCATCAATCGTCTTCAATTCGCCGTTTTCCAATTTTTCGATAATCAACACGTTAGCTTCCATCTTTATCATCCTTTCAAAAATGCGTTAGGAAATTATCATGCTATTTCTAACGTTTGAGCGGCGGTTTTGTTTCATTTTTTTCCGAAATGCTGTAAACAGCTCATTCCCTAACATACCAAAAACAAGAAATGGTGGGAACCCTTTTGTGACATTTTAATAAGAAGTTGGGGTGTAAAAGGAGAATGTAAAAAGCGATCCGCCGGCCTGAACCGCACGAATCGCCCTTCGTTTCCCTACAAAAAAGCCGGCTGGCCGACCAGCTTGGCCAATCCCTTAAACTCCAGCTCCTCGAACTTCGTGAGCACCCGTTCGTGATCGATGGCCCAGCAGCACTCCTCCAGCGCGCAGGCGACCGGGACCTTGAGGAAGATCGTCGCCAGCTCCCGGGACATGTAAAGCATATCGAGCTGCGCTTCGATCTTCGCCCGCACTCCTTTCGGAAGTTCGGCCAGATTCTCGAGAATCCCTTCGATCGTGCCGTACTGCTGAATAAGCTTCAGCGCCGTTTTCTCTCCGATGCCTTTTACACCCGGATAGTTATCGCTGGTGTCGCCCATAAGCCCTTTCAAATCAATGATCTGGGCCGCGGTCAGATTCCGCTCCTCCAGGAGCAGGTCCGGCGTGTACACGGCATAGTTGCCGTGGCCTTTTTTCATAATAATGACGCTTACGCTGTCGTCCACGAGCTGAAGCAGGTCGTGGTCTCCGGTCAGGATAAACACATCCGCGGAATCTTTGTACGCATGGGCCAGCGTTCCGATGCAGTCGTCCGCTTCGTAGCCGCTCATTCCCACGTTAGGTACCCCGAAGCAGTCCACTACTTCTTTGACAAGGTCGAACTGGGGAATAAGGTCTTCGGGCGCTGCGGCCCGGTTAGCCTTGTAATCCGTGAACTGCTCGGAACGGAACGTTTTGGAGCCCATATCCCAGCATACGATAACGTGTGAGGGCGAAAAGGTCTGGACGGCGTCCCAGAAATACCGCACGAAGCCGTATACGGCATTCGTCGGCACCCCCGCGCTCGTCCGTTTAATATATCCGGTCACAGCCGATGCGTAGTAAGCCCGGAACAGCAGGGCCATCCCGTCCACCAGCAGGACTGAAGGTCTGGTTTGTGTCACAAATATCTCTCCCATCATGGGCCGAACCCTGATTCTACCCCTCTATTATACCACACGGGGGCAAGCCTTCCTTTGCAAGAAACGGTTGATAGAGTGAACAATTGTTTCCATGCCCTCAGAAAAAGTTCCAGCCCGGCAGCCAGTGGAGCCAACCGGTGTACGAATCATCCACGACCAGACCCGAAAGCAGCGGATAAAAGACCGCAAACAGCACGGCTGCGCCGGCCAGATATACATAAATCCACCGTTTCAGCTTCGGCCTGGTTTCGATAAGATGCCGGAGGAAGAAGACGATCATCAGGATCATAAACGGTACCATGGCGAAATAATGGTAAATAAATGTCAGCCTCGGCACAAGCATCCACGGCAAATATTGCGAGGCATACGCAATCAGCAGGAAGCGGAGCGGCTTGTTTTTCGTTTTAACGGCGGCCCACAGGGCAAGCAGCACGCAGAGCAGCCCCGGCCACCAAACGAGCGGATTTCCGAACGATACGATGCTCGACATACTGCCCGGCGGAACGAATTCGCCTTTGTAGTACCAGATCGGTCTGAGCATCAGCGGCCATTCCCACCAGCTTGAAGAGAACGGATGGGTCGCGACCAGCCCGCTGTGATAACTGTACATATGCTGCTGGTACGTGACCACATCGGCCAGTCCGTGGCCCGGACCCGGCACCAGCATAAACGGAATATAGGAGGCCGCATAAATGACGGCCGGAATAAGTACATAGAAAACCACGCAGAAGAGCAGGGTGTACACCGTATTCCGCGGAAACTTACGGACGATATGCCGCCATCGTTCCCGGTCCTCGTCGGTGCTCTCCGCGGTATGGAAACGCTCGAATACCCCTGGGATACGCGGCTGTCCGGCTTCGCCGGAAACGGCGGATATGCCTGACGCCCCGGCTGCTTCCGCCGGTCTGTCCCCGGTCCGTACCCGGTCCGGTCCCTCCGCCGTGGATGCCTCCCGGCTCCACTCGGCAAGACCGCGCCGTGCCTGCCTGTATTCGCCGAACCGCTCCCAGAGCGACAAGGCGAGCAGCACGGCAAGACCCGCCCCTCCGTAGATCACGATCCACTTGGAGGCGGCGCCGATACCGAACGTGATTCCCGCAAGCCCGAGCGGAAGCAGCGTTTTGCGGAGCGGTACGTCATAGAAGCTCAGCGTCGTATACCGGTACATAAAGGCAAACATCAGCATGATAAAAAATACGCCGTACACGTCGATGGTAGAAATCCGTGTCTGGGCAAAGTGCATAAAATCGACGGCGAACAGAAACGCCGCCATCGCCGCATACTCCGTCCGGCCGAACAAGCGCTTCGCCATCACATACATGAGCGGCAGCATCGCGACGCCGAACAGCGTGCCGACAATGCGCCAGCCGAACGGGTTCATTCCGAACAGGGTGATACCCGCCGAGATCAGAATTTTGCCCAGAGGGGGATGTGTGCTCTCATAAGGCTCGATCCGGTACAGGTGCTCGTAAGCCGTCCGGGCGTGATAGATCTCGTCGAAATAAGTGCCGTCTTTGTAGCCGGGATTAGCCGGTACGATCGCCTGTTCGTCGAATACCTTCCGGTGGTCCCCGGAAGTCTCTGTATCTTCACCCGGAAGTACGCTCACGGGCAGAGGCGTGTCGGACGTTCCGTCGAAGAAGGCCGCCTCATGCAGGGCGAATCCGGCGGCAAGCGGCGTGATCTTCACATACCGGGCATCCCGTTCCGTTTTTACGACATTCCAGGTAAATACCTTGGTATAATCCGATTTCACGTCGATCGGCTCATTCCAGGTAACCCCGTCCACGGAGAATTCGTACCGGAACTCCCCTTCTCCGGCGCCGGCAAAATCATGGATGCGCGTCAGATGCTTCGTCGCGCCGAGATCGGCGACGACGGTATCCGTCTGACCGGCCGGCTTCCAGAACGTCTGGGGCGCGTCGAACGACCCCAGGTTGACCAGCGCGATCACCGCGTAAACCGCGGTGATTCCGCCCATCAGCCAGCCGTCCTTCTTCGTCAGAAGCGGCTGTCGGGCCGCCACGGCTCCGTCCCGGTCCCATACGACGGAGCCCCGGTTCATAACGCCGGCGAGAAGCCCCTTCCCAACGGAGGTTCCGCCTTGAAGCCGGGCATCCGCACCGGCGGCTTTTTGCGCCCATGTGCGCGCAGCCTGCCACGCCATCACGAAGAGAAGCACGTTCAGCAAGGACACCAGGATAAGAACGGGATCGTGCTTGGGGATGTGGAACAACCCCTTCGTGCTTTTCCAGAGCACATACCCCACATTCGCGAAATGCGTCACCGAAAAGCCGGCGAACAGCACCAGCAGCCTCCTGTCCTTCGTCCGCAAATAAGCGGCCAGCAGCAGGAGCAGTCCGTAGAACAAATACCGTTCGTGCATTTTGGTCATCAGCATAAACGCGCTTGCGGCAAACAGGAACCCGGCGTACAGCCCCGCTCCCTTCCTGTTCATGTTTTTAGCGAAGAATGCCAGAGCGAACAGGAGCGACAGCACAAACAACAGCGTGCCCCAAGCCCCGTACGTGAGCGAGAAGAGGCGGCCGTCGGCCGGCTCGAAATTGCCCCCCAGCAGGGCCAGAAGGTTAAAAGCGTTCAGCGAGGCGTACGGATACGAAGCCAGCGTGCCGAAATACAAGTCCGGCAGCCAGAGCGGCCCCATTTTCCAGGCAAAAGGCAGAGCCGGCAGCAGAAAGGCTGCGGCCCCTGCGGCTGCGCTGACCGCAAGCTCACGTCCGAATCCCTTGTTCCGGAAGCGCCAGAACAGCGCCAGCAGGAAGAACGGGCCGAAAAGCAGACCCTGCGGTTTAAGCAGAACCGCCAGTCCCAGGTAAACCGCCGCAGCCGGGAACTTTCTGTCCTCCACGCGCAGCAGGGACAGAAGGACGAACAGCATAAACAAAGAATCTACCTGGCCCCAGGCCGCCGAATTGATCCATACGGCCGGATTCAGCATATACAGCGAAGCCAGCACGGCAGCCTGCCGCACGTTCACGTGACGCAGAGCCAGCCGGTACAAAAGAACCGAAGCCAGCAGATCCGCCAGCATGGGAGGCGTTTTCAGCAGCACCAGTGAAAGTCCCGTTCCCCATTCGATCCCGAACAGATGGTGGGCTGCGCCGATAAGATACAAGATATACATGTACCCCGGCGGGTAATCCAGAAAATAGCCCGGGTCGGTGTAAAGATTTCCGAATCCGACCGTAAACGCCCGATCCGCCCACGCCATAAACGTGCGCACATCGGCTACGTAGCCAAAAACGTTTGGAGCCACGAGAAAGCGGATGAGAACGGCTGCCGCCAGCGCCAGAGCGAACAAAGCGTGCCGAACATTCGCCTCCTTGGGCATCGTTTCCCCGATTTGCATGCGTTCACTCCTTTACAGCTTTGTAAAATCCAGCGTATTTCTTCCTATTATGGAGGAACCGTCCCTCGGTTGGCAAACACATTTACCTCCGGCGCCTCCGTGCAACCTTCGTGCCCCCTGACGATTAGCGCACTCTCATACCCTCACCCGTCCGCAAGCATACAAAAAAACCGGATCTTGGAACATCGCCCCGTTCGGGCAAACGTCTTCCAATCCGGTTGTTCATTGTCCGCTTAAGCCAGCTCAGCCGATTCTAACCCGTCCGGCTCGATGCCTTCCAGGAAAAAGCTTACGAGCTTGCCGTGCTTGCGCAGAGATTTTTCATGAATGAGATTTAACTTGCCGTTATCGAGCGAGCCGAAAATATACACCAGCTCCTCATTGTCGTGCGACCAGTCGAAGCCTTCGAGAATCCGCAGGCATGACGTCCACTCGGGATTGTATGCCCCGTTTTGGAACAGGAACTGGTTGGCATACAGCGCAATACTCTCCTGCATAACCCGGTTGGCGGAGGTTACCTGGACAAGCCCGGGCTGCTCCGGCATCATCGGCAAAATCGTGTTATAGAACTGGTGCAAAATCTCCACATACGTGGCCGTTTCCTTGCGGATTTTGCGCTGCAGCTCGTAGGACGACTGCATTTTGCCCGAAAAGAGCATGACCGCCGTCGAATACATCCACGACAAGCACGTGAAATTCCGGTTGAAGGCCGTCAAATTGCTGCGCTTCTCCACGCCGGCTTCCTTGAGCAGCATGTTGTGATCGACCACCTGCTGGATCACGAGATTGAGCGGATCGACGGAGTCGAACGAATGCCCGAGCTCCTTGCTCACGAGCTGCACCTTCGAGTTGATATCCCCGAAAAGCTGCTGCTCCTCGACCTCGTTAAGCCCGATGTAGATTTGTACCGCCAGTTCGCTTTCCATCAGCCCCAGCCGCCGGGCCTCCATCTGCTCCAGCAGACCGCTTACCTGAGCGATTTCGTCGGCCAGCTCCCCATTCTCCGTTTCTTTGCGGTGGCGCACTCGCAGGGAAGCCAGCTTCCGCTCGGTGCGCTTCACTTCCTTCTGCATCTGTTCATTGACAAACCCCAGCGCCAGAATCCGGTGCTGCCCGTCGATAATGCTGAGCTTGGAACCGTGCCTCAGATACAGCTCCTCGCTCGTGCGGGTAAGCTGGCTCACATCGCGCAGCGACAGCGTCACCGGGCCGAAGAAAACCTGATCCAGCTCGCGCTCCTGGAGATAATTCGAGATTTTGCGGCGCTGCATCTTGCTCAGCTTACGCTGCACGATCGCATCGATCATCGTGTAGTTGAGAAGATCCTGAACCTTAAGGGCCACAGTCGCGAGACCGAAACGCTCGCAGAACGGGTGAATCGTCATTCGCAGGCATAATCCGTCCATCAGCCGACATCCTCCTTATCGCTGATCAGGAACAGGTGCTGCTCCTGATAGAATGAGCGGATATATTGATAAGCCTTCATTATCCGCGAACGGCGCGGAAGCCGGTCTTTCTCGTCTCCGCTGAAAATCGCGTTCCAGTCGATATGAGGCAGGATTTTCGTCGCATATTCCAGCGCATAGCGGTTGAACTTCGCGCTTTTGGTCGCTTCCTCGTGGAAGAAGAGCGCAAGCGCGATTTGTATGTTCTCCGACCAGGCGGGCTCGCCCTTAACCGGCTCCGGCAAATATTTGAGCAGCTGTTGAAAGTAGAAGGAGCTGAGCGACAAGTGATCCGCCACTTCTTCTTCTTCATAGTGATAGCCGTTGTTGCGGGCGCCGGACTTCATGCGTCCTTCAAACAAGGCAACCAGAATTTCGATCAGAAGATGATACGTGAACAGAAATTCCGGCGCTTTTCCGCGTTCGGAAAACATATCGACCGGAATGTGCTGCATCACCGGCGCTTTCTCTACAAGCTGCGAGGCGGTTACGTGATAGAAACGGCGCTGATCCCGGAGAACTGCCAGATTTCCGCCGATTTTGCGCGGAAGCTTGTTAATATCCGAGAACAACTGGCGTTCCTGACGCGCGTCTATGTCGAGATAGATCATCGTCGAGACCGGGAATGCGTACAGGCGGCTCAGTTTTTCCGTGATTTCTTCCATCCGGTCGTATTCCCTGCGGTCTTTGGCGCGCGCCATCTGGCTTTGAAGCGTTTCCATCAAACGCTGGAAGGCCGCCAGCCTGTGCTGCCCGTCGACGACATACAATTTCTCAATCGGCTGCAGCTGGAATACGTGCTGCTCGGAGTCGTAGCTGCCGGCCCCTCTAGCCGAGAAAATAACACCCGGGAAATAAATCGGCTGATGATTATCGAGATAAAGCGAAACATAATCCATCAGCTTGCTGAGATTGCGCGGAATGATAGCACGCTGAACTTCCAGATCCACCTCGTAAATAGAAAAGAGCTTGCTAATAGGCAAAGTTGTCGATAGCGTCGCTTGTCCAAAAGTTTGGCCGAGCACACCCGGAATTTCCACAAGGGAAGAAGGCTTCTGTTGGGACAGCAGCTCGGACAGCGAAAAGATAGAATCCATAATTAACTCCTTTCAACCCTGTTTCATAGAAGAATCTCTATTACTTTACTCATTCTTGGCATTTTTTCCTTCTTTAAAACGGGTTGTTTGGAAATTTTATGTAGTTTTCTATCTTTCGCTAATTGATCGCCATATTTCGCCGATTCTAGACACGGCTTCCCGAAGGCGTTCTTCCGGCTGGACAAGCGCTATCCGCACATAGCCCTCTCCCTCTGCCCCGAAGGCGTCCCCGGGGATCATCGCTACCCCCGCGCGCTCTAATATTTCCCGAGAAATATGTCGGGAAGTCCACCCTTGCGGGATTTTGGCCCAGACAAACATCGTCGCTTTAGGCCGGGGTACCTGCCAGCCGATCCGGTGAAGACCGTCCACGAGCACATCCCGTCTTCGTTCATACACCGCCGAAATGGAAGCCGGAAACGACGTTTCCTCCTCCAGAGCCACAACAGCTGCCTGCTGGACTGGCAGGAAGACGCCGTAGTCGATGTTGGCCTTCAACCGGCGCAAAGCGTCGACCGCTTCGGCATTACCGGCCATAAAGGCGATCCGGCAGCCTGCCATGTTGAAGCTTTTGGACAGGGAATGAAATTCCACCGCCCTCTTCTCCGCGCCTTCCAGTTCCAGAATACTCATCGGTTTGTAACCGTCGAAGGCCAGCTCCGAATAAGCCAGATCGTGTACGATCAGAAGATCGTAACGCTCGGCGAAGGCAAGCGCTTTTTCGTAAAAAGCCCGGTCCGCCGCCTCGGGAATCGGATTGCCGGGATAGCTCAGCAGCAGGAAGGAGGCTTTCTCCGCCGTTTCCGGCGGGATGTCCTCCAGCTGCGGAAGAAACCCGTTCGATTCCCTCAGGGGCATCCGAACGGGTTCAACGCCGGCCAGAACGAGACTGGCGGCATAAATGGGATAGCCGGGATCGGGCACGAGCGCCGTATCCCCGGGATTGCACAGGGCCATGGCCAGATGGGCCAGTCCGTCCTGCGAGCCCATCAAGGCCAGCACCTCGCGCTGCGGGTCAAGCGTGACCCCGAACCGCCGGTGCATCCAGGCCGCGGCCGCCCTGCGGAATTCGGGCGTTCCTTCCGAGCCCGGATAGCCGTAGGCCTGCGGATTCTTCACGGCTTCCGCCAGGGCCTCGATGACACGCGGAGAAGGCGGAAGGTCGGGACTGCCGATTCCTAGGTCGATGACATCGACGCCGCGCTCTTCCGCCTCCCTTCTCCACTGGGCAACCTCGGCGAAAATAGCCGATCCCAGACTGTCCAATCTTGTCGAGCCGTATGTTTTCATCCGCTTCGTTTCCCCCTTGAATCGTCTTGTTTAATAAGCGGCCGCGGGCAGCACCCTGTGCACCCAGTTCATCATAGCCAGCAGGTAGACGGCGAGGGCGAAGTAAGCCGCTCCGAACTTCCAGCGTGAAGCCGTGGGAACCTCGTAATAAGCGTTGTTTTCGAACGGCTCCAATTCGACGTCGAAGTGCAGAACCAGATGCAGGCCGTCTTCGCGCGTAACCCGTTCGATTTTTACCACCTGGACACGGTGAACCACTGCCTGCCGGGGCAGGGCGAATTTTGTTTCGAATTCGATCGCGTCCCAGGAGGTGTGGATCATCTGCACGCCTGCCTCATCCCCGCTCAGCTCGGAGTAGGTCGTAAAAGCAAGATCGCGGCGGTGATCTTCTCCCGGAATCATATACCCGTGCGCCAGCAAATGGTGGGCCGTCATGTCAAAACGCGGCTGAAAATGCATAAGCTGAGGCTTGTCGCGGAATTTGACGAATTTTTTGTATAAATCCCAGGCGAATAAAGCCCAGATGAAAAGGAACAGGAAGCTTCGCAAATAAATGATAACAGCCAGTCCGCCGATCAGACCGACCAGCCACAGCCAGCGGGTCACGGCGGTCGAGATACGTCCTCCGTCCAGCGGATGGATCGGAAGAAGGTTGATCAGGTTCAGAAAAAATCCGGTATACGCGATTGAAATGAGCAGGTTGGAGTCGGCGTACACACCCAGGGCATAAGTGGCCGTAGCCCCGATCGTTCCGAGCAGCGGCCCGCCGTAAGCGATATACGCTTCCGTTACGGCATCCCTCGGATTTCGTTTCATGCTGATCAGCGCACCCAGAAACGGAATGAATAGAGGTGCCGTGACCGGAAGCCCTTTTTTCTTGGCCGCGAGGACATGACCGATTTCATGGATAAAAATCATCGCTACCAGACCGATAGCGAACGGCAGCGGAGCAATAATCGCATAACTGGCGATCGTAATGGCGATTGAAATGATCGTCGCTCCGAATTTTCCGAACTTTCCGAATTTTAGAAGAAAAGCGCCTATGGCACCAAAAACCCAGAGCGGATTTTTTTTAGTGGATTTGGACGATTGATTTTCCGGCAATTCCTTCACCCCTTTCGGGAAACGGACGACCCCCTCGGGATGCCTCCGTTACCCCCATGCCTTCTCAAAGTCGGCTTCCTTAAAACCCACGGTAACCTTGCTGCCGTCCGTTACGATCGGCCTTTTGAGCAATTTGCCGTTGGATGCGAGCAGGGCCAGCTGTTCGTCCTCCGTCATACTTCCCAGCTTGTCCTTGAGACCGAGCTCTTTGTACACCTCACCACTCGTATTAAAAAACTTTTTGAGCTCAAGGCCGCTGTTGCGGACAAGAACGCGGATTTCTTCTGCGGTCGGAGGCTTTTCCACAATCGGAACGGTTACCGGATCGAGCCCTTTGGCGCGCAGCCATTTCAGAGCATTGCGGCATGTGCTGCATTTGCTGTATTCATAAATCGTTACGGACATAAGATGAGACTTCCTTTCATGGGACATTTGGTGGTTGATCTGATTGCTTTCCAACGCCTACAAATCCCCGGCGATCGTTGAGGCTCTGCGTGACGGCCGGTCGAACCCCGGTCTGTCTGCGATTCACGTATTCGAAAAAACCTCCTGCCGAGGCGGCGGGGAGGCTGGTTTTAAAAATCTCGGCCTGGCTTGCCGCATGCTTTTATACGCAGGGCGGCCGGAAAAGTTCCACAAGTCCGCCGTGCCCGGCGGGAGCTTGCGGTTAAAGAGCGGGCAAAGCGCGCGCGGACAAGCTGCGGAGTGCCTGCTTCTGCCTGCCGCTTGCCGGAAGTATAGCCCATGCGCCGGCCAGCGGCAGGGTACCAGCGGACTGTGGCATGAGATCACAGCAGGCCGCAGAGACGGCTTGCCGCGGATAGGCTACTCGCAGGCGTCGAGAACCGCCTGCATGTCCGCCGGCAGCGGCGCGGTGAACTCCACCCGCTCCCGCGTGCCCGGGTGGATAAAGCCGAGCCGGTACGCGTGCAGCGCCTGCCGGGCGAGCTCCGGGGCGGACTGCGCCGGCGTTCCGGCGAAAACTGCCCGGGCGTTCTCGTGCATGGCTTCACCGGCTGCACGCTCTGCCCGGGCGTTCTCGTGCGCAGCTTTACCGGCTGCACACTCCGCTCCGGCGTCATCGTGCGCGGCTTCACCGACTGCACGTCCCGCTCCCGCGTCCTCGGCGGCAACGCGCGTGCCTTCCGCTTCAGCGGTCGCGGCCTCTCCCGACACACTGCCGTCTCCCGTACGCCCCTGGGCATCCGCCTCGGGGCCGTACATCTTGTCACCGAGGAGCGGGTGGCCGAGGTGCTTCATATGGACGCGGATTTGATGCGTCCGCCCGGTTTCCAGCATCAGCCGCACCAGAGTGATGCCGTCATAACGGCGCACCACCTCGTAGTGAGTGACGGCCCGGTAACCGGACGGCGTCACGATGCGAACGTGCGGCTGTTCCGGGTCGCGGTCGATCGGAGCGTCGATCGTACCCCGTTCCTCCGCTACCGTGCCATATACGATAGCCAGATACTCCTTCGTTATGCTGTGAGCGATCATCTGCTCCGAAATCTGCTGGTGTACATACGGATTTTTGGCAATCGCAAGCACGCCCGAGGTTTCCTGATCGAGCCGGTGAACCGGCCGGAAACGGACGTTCTCTCCACGCTCCTTCCAGTGATGCACGGCGGCGTTGGCCACCGTGTTCAAATAATGCCCGTGCGTCGGATGCACGATCATTCCGGATTGTTTATTCACAATGAGCAGATGCTCGTCTTCGAACAAAATTTCAAGGGGAAGATCCTGAGGCAAAATATCCTCCGACTCTTCCTCCTGCATCCGGATTTCGACCACATCCCCGCTCTTCACTTTGATGCTGATGTATTCACGGTTGCCGTTGACGGTGATCCCCTGTTCCGTCAGTTTGAGTCTGGAAAGCAGTTTACGCGAGAGGCCCATCCGGTTTTGCAAAATCGTTTTCAGATAAAAGCCCTCCTCGTCGGGAGGGACCACATACGTTAGAGGACTGTAATAATTCATCATTTTTTCCGTCGGAACACCTCGGCGCTGCGGACGTATTCCACGTCCGTCTGACCTTCCCTGAAGTTGGCCGTACGGGCAATCGTGAAGAAAAGATCCGACAGGCGGTTGAGGTAACGGCGTACCTCCACATTGATTTCCTGGGTGCGGGCCAGCGTCACGACGCGCCTTTCGGCACGGCGGCATACGGTCCGGCAGATGTGAAGCGCAGCTGAGCTCCGGCTGCCCCCCGGCAGAATGAACCGTGTAATATCGGGCGTCTCGGCATCGTATTTATCGATCCACGTCTCCAGATTGTCGACCATTTCAGCCGTCACTTTAAAAGGCCGCAATTCCGTTTTAAGCAGAGCTAAATCCGATCCGCAGTCAAACAGCTCATGCTGGACCGTAAGCAAATCTTCCAGCAGATCGGCAAACTTCTCGGGGTCCATGAAGCTCATGGCCTGCCCCAGATAACAGTTCAGCTCGTCCACTGTTCCATAGGCTTCCACCCGTTCGTCGTCTTTATCGACACGTCCGCCGATGACACCCGTTTTGCCGGCGTCTCCAGTTCTCGTATAAATTTTCACCTGTATTCCTCCGCTCACGCCAAATTTATTCCTTAATTTATGCCGGTTAAAAAAAATCAACCCCGCCCGTCCGCTTCATAGCTCCGAAAGGCTCTTTTTCTTATCATAGCTTTACCGGACAGGCAGTGCAAATGGATCCCGTGAGATCATCATCGCTTTTCCCGAAACCCGACCGGACGCTTTTATTCACGAGTTAAACCCGCGATCTCGTACAAAAGATCCATGTCGATATGACTGCGGACGTGATCCGCGAGCCGGTCGAACGCTTCTTCCCGTTTTTCCCGGAAGCGAAGTTCGGCGGGAAGGGCATCCCACCCCTTGCATTGGCGGGCCTCGTTCAGCCAGCATCTGCGGAAGTCGTCGTTATGCAGAATGCCGTGAAGATACGTTCCCCAGACCCGTCCTTCGAAAGCCGAAGCTCCCTCGGGATGCAAGCCGTCCGCCGAACCGCCTTCATCCCCGGAACCCGTCAGGGAAGCACGCAGGCGAAAAGGCCGCTCCGACGACTCGTCCGTCATCCTCGTTACGCCCATATGAATTTCGTAGCCGTCTACAGGCAGGTCAGGCTTTTGACGAAAGAGTCCGCAGCTTCCTTCGGCACGGACCGTCTTTTTCTCCGGCGTAAATTCAGTCGCCACCGGCAGAAGGCCCAGCCCCTCCCGGTCTCCCTTGAAATCGGATTCCGTTCCGAGCGGGTCCGAAAGTGCGGCACCCAGCATCTGGTATCCTCCGCATATCCCGGCAACCCGGCCTCCGCTGGCCGCATGGCGGACGATTTGATCCGCCAGACCGCTTTCCCGCAGAAAAAGAAGATCGCTCATCGTATTTTTGCTTCCCGGCACAACGACGATATCCGGATTCCCCCATTCGCCGGCGCTGCCGACATAACGCACGGACACGTCCGGCTCTTCGTGCAGCGGATCGATATCCGTGAAGTTGGAAATCCGGGGCAGCCGGACGACCGCGATATCCAGCACATCCGGCCGCTGCTCCTCCTGCCGGCCCGCCGGAGCCGGGGCCAGCCTTCTTTTGGAATCCAGTGAAGCGGAGTCCTCGTCTTCAATCCCCAGCTTCGGATAATAAGGAACCACGCCGAGAACGGGCTTTCCCGTCCTCTCTTCCAACCAGTCCAGCCCCGGCTTCAGCAGACTGACGTCGCCACGGAATTTGTTGATGACAAATCCCTTTACCCGGTCCCGCTCCTCCGGCTCCAGCAGCTCCAGCGTGCCGACGATGGACGCGAACACCCCGCCCCGGTCGATATCCGCCACAAGGATCACGGGAGCTTCGGCCCACTTGGCCATCCGCATATTTACGATATCCCGGTCTTTCAGGTTGATTTCCGCCGGGCTGCCCGCTCCTTCGAGCACAACGAGGTCAACCGTCCCTCGGAGCCGTGCCAGCGCGTCCCTTACGACCTTCTCAGCCAGAGGCAGATACGATTCGCGGTAGGCTCGCGCGTCCATGTCTTGATAAGGCTTGCCGTGCACCACCACCTGGGAGCGCATATCCTGGGACGGCTTCAGCAAAATCGGATTCATATCCGTCGTGGCCGGTATACGGCATGCATCGGCTTGTACTCCCTGGGCCCGCCCGATTTCTTTGCCGTCCGGCGTCACATAGGAGTTCAGCGACATGTTCTGCGACTTGAAAGGCGCCACGCGGAGGCCGTCCTGCACGAAAATACGGCACAAAGCAGCCGTTAAAATGCTTTTGCCGACATCTGAAGCCGTCCCCTGTACCATAAGGGTTCTGGCCGGCATCCCGGCCGTATTTTCCAGTCCGTGCGCCGGCGGATTCTCGCTGCGGCGAGCCGGAGCCGTACCGCCGGGGCCTTTTACAGATGTAGAATTCCGCCTGTTCATCGGCTGCCCCCTTCCTGTGAGATTTCACCCGACCGGGCCGCCTTCAATACTTCGGACAAGGCTCCAAGCAGACGCTCGTTATCGCCCCGCAGCTTGACCGCCGTACGGAAATACCGCGTGGTTAGCCCTTCGAAAAGTGAAGCGTCCCGGATGAGAACCCCGCGCCTGCCCATCTCTTCCTGAAGAACGCGGACGTTTATGGAACCGCTCTCCGGAAGGGCGCACAGCATATAATTCGTGTCGTTCGGCGTCACCTCAAGCCCAAGGCCCTCAAGTCCGGCCCTAAGCCACGGACTTTCTTCCTGCAGCCAGGAGACGGTCTTCACATGAAAAGCTTCGTCGTCCAGGACGGCGCATCCGATAAGCTGGGCGAAATAATTCACGCTCCACGGCACTTGCAGGCGGGACATACGGCTGATCACATCCGGATGAGCGACAATAAAGCCGAGCCGTGCTCCCGGGATTGCGTAAAACTTCGTCATGGACCGGATAACGGCGACATGCCTGGATTCGGCCGCAAGCCGCAAAAGCGTCACGTTTTTTTCGTCGGGTATGAAATCCAGAAATGCCTCATCCAGAATGAGCGGATGTCCGCTGCCGGCCAAGTCGTTCAGCAGTTCCCGGGGAATAAGCCTCCCCGTCGGATTGTTCGGCTGCCCTAGAAAAAGCAGATCCGACCGCTTAAGCGCTTCTTCGGCATCCGCCTTTTGCAGCCGGAAGCCATGCTCCGCACGCAGTGGAATATTGTGGATGCGGCCTCCCGTTTTAAGCACCGCATCCTCGTATTCGCTGAAAGAAGGACGCGCAAGCGCCGTCACTTCCGGCCGAAGAACGCGCACGGCAAGATCGATCAATTCGGCGGCTCCGTTGCCCACCAGCACGGATTCCGCGGGAACTCCGTATTTGGCCGCAATTTTTCCTCTAAGCTCCCTGACGGCCGGGTCGGGATAGCGCACGATCTGTTTCCAGCTTGAGCGCAGCACTTCCTCTACCGCCGCAGGCGGGCCGAACGGATTCATATTCGAGCTGAAATCGAGAAACTGTTCCCGGCCGCGCCCGTACTTCTCCTCCGCCGTCCATACATCCCCGCCGTGTCCGTATCGCTCCAGCATAGTGATCCCCCTTTTTTTTTATCAATTCCTGTCCGTTTATATGCAAAAAGGCCGGGAGTCCGATCAACGATTCCGTCCCGCCTTTTGATAAATTCACGCTGCAAGTCCTTGCTCTGCCGTCCGCTCCTTGCGGCCTTTCGGGGGCAGCAGGGCTTTTTCAAACAATCATTCCGCGTATTTTAAGCTGAATTCAATACGAATGCGACGGCAAGAAGCAGCAGTACCTCCAGCAGTTCATTTAAAGCACCGTAGGTGTCCCCCGTCAGTCCGCCGAGCTTTTTGGCCATCCAGGCCGCCAGTATGCCACCCAGCGCGAAGGTGACCGCGAGCAGCATAAACCCCCACAATAAAGGCCCCGCCCCTTCGAGAGCATGCAAAGAAGGCTTAAGAGGAAGTTCCCCGCCCGAAGCACGGAAATAAGCGCCCGCTACCGCGCTCAGAAGAAAAGCGATACCCGTCCCCAGAAGGGCGAAGGGCTTTTTTTCCCCTTCAAAAAAACCGCCCAAACCGCCGCCGCTCCGCGCATACGGCCATAAAGCCACGGCCGCGGCCATAAAAGTCCGGCTCCACACCGGAACAAGCACCAGAACCCAGCTCCCGGAAAGAACGCCGCCTGTCAGAAGCGGCACCATCACGCTCCACTTGAGAAGCACGACCGCGGCACATACAATAACACCCATGGCTCCGACTCGGCTATCCTTCATAATTTCCAGCATCCGCTCCCGGGAGCGGTGGCTGAGCAGACCGTCCGCCGTATCCATCAGTCCGTCCAGATGCAGCGCTCCCGTCAGCCCGATCCACAGGCACAGCAGAAGCGCCGCCGCCGGCATAGGGGGGAGCGCCTTCTCCAGCATCCATCCGGAACCGGCAAGAATTAATCCCAAGATCAGCCCGACCACCGGGTAAAAAGCAAGGCTGCGCCGCAGAACGGCCGGTGTCCATTCGATCCGTACCGGAAGCGGCAGCCGGGTAAGAAACTGGATCGCCGTGACCAGCCCGAGCAGCCACAGCTTTAATTCAGCAGCCAGATTGCGCATAATATCCCTCCTGCCAGCCAGCCCGCCGCACCGTACAGCAGCCGGACTGTTCCGTCGATGTCACCGCGGCTCCGCGGTCTCAGCGGCCAGCCCATGCGTGCGCGTTCGCTGACCACGGTTCCGTATGTATTGCGCCCGCCGAGCTCGATGCCTAGCGCCCCCGCGACGGCCGACTCCGGAATCCCGCTGTTGGGACTCGGATGGAGCCGGGCAAAGCGGCCTATCGAGCGGGCCGCCCGGGGAGCGCTCATCCGCGGCTGTACGGCCGCGGCCAGAATCAGCAGGATTCCGGTCAGTCTGGCCGGAATCCAGTTCATCACGTCGTCCCACCGTGCGGAGGCCCAGCCGAAATGTATGTACCGGTCGTTCTTGTAGCCGACCATAGAATCCAGCGTATTCGCCGCCCGGTACAGCATCGCCAGAGGCGCTCCGCCGATGAGAGCGTAGAACAGCGGCGAAACGACTCCGTCGACGGTGTTCTCGGCGACTGTTTCCACGACGGCGCGCGTCAGTTCGCCTTCGTCGAGGTGTTTCGTGTCACGGCCGACGATATAGCCGGTATATTTGCGAGCGGCGGCCATATCTCCGGCGGCGAGAGGCACCGCCACCAGCCGCGCAGCGTCTTTTAAGCCTTTGACGGCTATCGTCGTCGAAATGAACCACGTCGTCACCGCGTATCCCAGCCACGGGTGAATCGCCGCGGCTGCGGCCGTTACGGCAAGCATGGCGGCAAATGCGGCCAACATGACGGCCGCCGCCAGCCCAACCCCCCGCAGCTTTAAGGAGCGCGGAGACAGTACGGCGGCTTGTCCGCCTGCCTTGTCCTTCGCGCCGGCGTCAGTCATGCCGCCGTCCGCCCCCGCTGCGGCCTCGCTCGTGTTTTCCGCATCTCCGGCCGCTTTCTCACGCGACTCGGACTCTCTTCTCAGCTTCCTTTCCAAAAAGCTGATCAGACTCCCGATGCGGATTACCGGATGCGTCGGCCACTTCGGATCGCCGATCACCAAGTCGACCGCAATGGCCGCCAGCATCATCCACAAAATTTCCTTCAGCGAATAAAAAATCATGAGTTCCCTCTATTCAAACCGGTAAGCCCGGCTTTTCAGCTCGACCGGTATCCCGGCAGTCACCAGAAACACTTGTCCGCAAACTTGTGCCAGCCGCTGATTCATCCGGCCGGCCAGATCCCGGTACAGACGCCCGAGAGGATATTCGGGCACAATGCCGCTGCCCACTTCGTTCGTGACGAGAACGAGCGGTCCCTCATAAGCTTCAACCGTCCGGACAAGCTCATCCACGGCGGCATTCACCTGTTCCGCCGCGTCCGGCGAAGACTCTACCTGCAGAAGGCGATTGGAAAGCCACAGCGTCAGGCAGTCCACCAGGACGACGCCAGGCCCCCTGCTGCCGCTGCACGTCTTCAGCACCGCGGAAAGCTCCATCGGCTCTTCCGCCGTAATCCAGGGGAAGCCGGACTGCTCGCGCTGCGTGCGGTGAAGAGCGATCCGCTGACGCATCTCCTCGTCCCAGATCCGGGCCGTAGCGAGATAAGTGCCGTGTGCGGCAAGCCGTGAAGACAGCTGCTCGGCAAACGAGCTTTTGCCGCTCCTGGCGCCGCCGGTAACGAGAACGGCTCCCGATCCCGGTGTATGTTCATGCGTCGGATTCATCAGGCCCGCGACACTCCGGCGCTTTCGAAAGAAGCCATCTCGCGCATGATCTTGCCCGCCGCATCCATGAGCGTGAAACACAGCGCAGCCCCGGTCCCTTCTCCCAGTCTCATATCCATATGCAGCATGGGGCTGAGCCCTACCGCTTCCAGCATCCGTGCGTGCCCCTGCTCGTGCGACTGGTGCGAGGCGATCATATACGGCTGGGACTCCGGAGCCAGCCGGGAAGCAACCAGCGCGGCGGCCGAGGAGATGAACCCGTCGATCACGACCGGACAGGCGTTCTTCGCCGCACCGAGGATGACACCGGTCAGGCCCGCGATTTCGAGGCCCCCGATCTTGGCGAGGACATCAAGCGCATCGTCCGCATCCGGCTTGTTGATCTCGATGGCCTTGCGGACGACTTCCTGCTTGTGCAGCCAGCGTGCATCATCGATGCCGGTTCCGCGTCCTACCGCGTCCCGGATGTCGATGCCTCCGAGCACGCTCAGCAGGGCGGAACTGGCCGTCGTGTTGCCGATTCCCATCTCTCCGGTCGCCAGAACCCGCACGCCTTGACCGGCCAGCATGTCAGCGACCTCGACTCCGGCGCGGATGGCCTGCAGAGCCTCTTCCCGGGACATGGCGGCCTCACGGGCCATATTGGCCGTGCCTTTCCGGACTTTGCGGGAGAGAAGATACGGATGCTCCAGCTCGGCGTTGACGCCGATATCGACGCATACGACTTCCGCTCCGGCATGCCGGGCCAGCACATTGACGGCCGCGCCGCCCTGCAGGAAGTTCATCACCATCTGGCGGGTCACTTCCTGCGGAAACGCGCTGACGCCTTCTTCGCAGACGCCGTGATCGGCGGCCATGACGACGATTGCCTTGCGGCTCGTGTCGGGCGTAACCTCTCCGGTAATTCCCGCAAGCTGGCGTGCCATATCCTCCAGCTTGCCGAGGCTGCCCGGCGGTTTGGTCAGATTATCGAGACGGACGGACGCCGCATCCATCGCTTCTTGACGGAGCGGGCGTATGGCGCCGGTTACATCCTGAAGTTCGTTCATGTTAGTTCCTCCTCGGTATCTCGTTGCGACTTGCTCCAACTTGCTACAACCTACTACAAGCTGCTACGATCTGCTACGATCTGCTCCAATCTGCTACAACCTGCTGCTGATAATTTGTATAGTAAGATTCATGCAGGGTCCGCATGCCTTATTGACCGTCCCTATGCCGGCCGATATGTAAAGCGCCGTGTGGGCGCACAGAACTCACGCGGGTTAATCCCCCCGGCGCAGCAGGATTTGAGGAATGCCGTGCTCCGGATGCTCCAGAACGATCGGTTCCGTCCCGTAGACGTCCCGGATCAGCTCGCTTCTCATAATCTCCTCGGGCGTGCCGATCGATACGCCTTCTCCCTCATGAACGACAAGAAGCCGTTCGCAGTAAAGGGCGGCCAGGTTTAAATCGTGAAGAACGGCGACTACCGTCAGTCCCTCTTCACGCTGCCACTGCCGCACGTAATCCATCAACTGCATCTGGTAGCCGATATCCAAATAAGTCGTAGGCTCATCGAGCAGCAGAAGACGGGGCTCCTGGGCCATCACCTTGGCCAGCGCCACACGCTGTTTCTGGCCGCCGCTCAAGTTCTCCACCGTCCGGTCGGCCAGCGCCTCCAAATCGAGTCGCCGCATAATCCGGTCGACGAGAGCGGCGGCGTCCTCCCGGTCTTCCCCGAGCCAGTTCTGGAAAGGGAACCGGCCCATTTCGACCACCTCGCGGACGGTGAAACCGAGCGGAGGCAATGCATCCTGCTGAAGCACGGCAAGCCAGCGTGCAAGCTCCTTGCGGGAATAGCCCGCGACTTCCTTCCCCTGCAGCAGAATACGGCCCTCCGTAAGCGGATCAACGCCGGAGACAAGTCTTAGCAGAGTCGATTTCCCGCTCCCGTTGGGCCCGATGATGCCGAAAAATTCGCCGGGCCTCACTTCGAAACGGATATCTTGGAGCACGCGGGTTCCGCCGAAACTTTTTCCCGCCCCCTGCACTTCGATAATCGGTTCCATCAGCTTCTCCCCCATTTCCTCTGTTTGCGCAGCAGATAAGCGAAGAACGGCGCGCCCAGAAACGCGGTGATGACGCCGAGAGGAATCTCCGTCGGGCTCAGAAGCGTCCGGGCCAGCGTGTCGGCCCACAGGACGTAAATGGCTCCGCCAACCGCGGACAGCGGTACGATCAGCCGGTAATCCGGACCGGCAATCAAACGGATCAGATGAGGCACAATCAGTCCGACAAATCCGATTACACCGGATACGGAAACGGCCGCAGCCGTCACCAGTGTGGCGGTAATCAGGACGATCAGCTTCGTCCGTTCGACATGAATGCCGAGATGGGCGGCCTGCCGTTCCCCGAGCGCCAGCAGGTTAAGTGTCCGCGCATAGCTGTACAGCACAACAAAAGTTACGATGAAATACGGCAGGAGAACGGTAGTGTACGACCAGCCTTTCATGGCCAGGCTTCCCATCAGCCAAAAAACGATTTCGTTAACGACCTGCTTGGACATCGACACGAGAAAAGAAACCACCGAACCGAGAAACGCCTGCATCACGACACCGGAAAGCAGCAGCGTCTCCATACGGATTTTGCCGTCGGTCTGGGCCAGGCGCAGTACGATCCAGAGCGAAACCGCTCCTGTCACAAAACCGACGACCGGTATCGTCCACGCACCGAAAAACGTCGTCTGCAAACCGAAGTAGATAACGAACGCCGCGCCTACGCTCGTTCCGCTGCTGACTCCAAGTGTATACGGGTCCGCAAGCGGATTGCGCAGGACGCCTTGAAAAGCGGCTCCCGCTACCGAAAGGGAGGCTCCCACCAGGATGGCCAGCATCACGCGCGGCAGCCTTACCTTCATAATAATCTGCTCCGAGGAAACGGGCCAGTCCGGCGTGATTTTGTCTCCGATCCAAGGCAGCTTGCTCCCCAGAATCGAAGCGATCTGACTCACCGGCAGATGGGCCGAGCCCAGCGAAAGACTCAGCACAATAGAAAGAAGAAGGAGTAAAACTCCTACTCCTCCCCAAAGTCCCCATTTAGGTTTCATTTTATTTCACCAAGTCCGGATAGATAGCTTTAGCCATTTGCAGAAGCCCCTCTGTCAGACGCGGTCCCGGGCGGGTCAGCGTATTCTGGTCGAGACCGATCACCTGGTTGTTTTTAACGGCATTAATTTCGTTCCATCCGCTGCGTCCGCGAATAAGCTCTTCGAGACTCTTTTTCGTTTTGTCGTCCACCACGTCTTTGGCGAATAAAATAACGTCCGGGTTCTGCTGGATGATTTTCTCCTCGCTGATCTGCTTCCAGCCCGTAATGTCGGAAGCGACGTTGATACCGCCTGCCAGGGTGATGAGCTCATCCATAAACTCACCCTTGCCGACTGTCCAGCCCGGAGAGAATTCGATATAGACTTTTTTCTTCTTGTCCGCTGCCACGGTTTTTACAGCATCCGTGACTTTCTGACGGTCTTCTTTCATTTTTGCGGTGACTTTTTCCGCCTGCTCCTGATGGTCCGTAATCTGACCGTAAAGCTGAATATTTTTCATGACGTCGTCAAGCGTCTTAGGCTCTACCTTAAATACATTAATGCCCATGGCACGCAATTTCTCGACCGATTCTTTTTTCATCGAAACGCCTGTGAAAACAATGTCGGCTCCCGAAGCGATAACCGATTCCTGGTTAGGCTGCGTAATTCCGCCCATTTTCGGCTTCGTTTTCGCTTCCGCAGGATAATCGTCAAAATCGGACACGCCGACGATTTTATCGCCCAGACCGATCGCGAAAAGAGCTTCCGTCTCCGCCGGCGATACCGAAACGATTTTCTCGGGCGCTTTCTCGAATGTAAATTCCTTGCCTGTCGCGTCGGTTACTTTCAAAGGATACTGCGTTTTCTTCGCGTTCGTTTGCGGAGCCGTGCTGGCCGCCGGAGAGGCCGTTCCCGCCGTTCCGTTATCCGCGCTTTTCTGGCCGCAGGCCGTCAGCCCGATAGCCAGTGTCAAAACAAGCATCAGCAGGGCGTATTTGAAACCCCTGGCGGTTCTTCGTTCGTTGTTCATGTTCTCTACTCCCTTACCGGTTTAGTTTGACTTGAGGTTTGTCCCACGATGTTTGCGCATATCAACAAAAAATCCCCTCTATCCGGAGATAGAGGGGATAACTTTCAGAATCACGAGGTGAAACGGCCGTCAGTCGGACGTCCTTTCCGGTTTCGCGCGATCCTCTCCTCGAAGGATATTGTGCTGCAAACCGGCAGGCAGGTCTCCTGACTTACGGATAGTCGACCGTCTTGCCTTCCCATCCGCTTGCGGACAGTGGCATCGTAAGACGATCTCCGTATTACAGTGGCGGGACCGTGCCGGATTTGCACCGGCTTCCCTTTTCACCCTGGGCTTTATCTCCGCTGAGAGACGCCGCTTCGGGACCTGACGGTAAACGTATGAGGTTGGGCCTTCAAGTTCATCCCTCATTATAGGCCAAGCGGCGCCGGAAAGACAAGGACTTTAGTCACCGTAACTAACCCGGCAGGGGACGCGGCTCATATTAGAGTCACGACGGCTACAGCAGTCGCGTCATCATTTGGCGGCGATCTTCTTGAGCACCTCGAACGACAGCTCGGGATTGCGGCTGTTCACCGCCATGAAAGCGACGAGCCCTTTGCCTTCAACGCCGTTGTCCTTCATCCACTTGGAATACTGGAGCGGAATGCCGTACAGATGCGTCTCCTTCTTGGGCGCTTCGGGCGGATCTTTCTTCTTACCGGCAGGTTCAATCGTCGCCTCAAGCACGCCCTCCGGATAGTCTTCCTGCTTGAAATGCTCATCCAGCGGCAAAAACGCCCCTTCGGCCGCATAAATCTTAAATTGTTCTTCCGGGATGATCAGGATACCGTGATTCCCGTACCCCATTTCGACAATCATCTTCTCATTGGAAAAAAGCGGAGACGTGTTCAGGTAGATCGACGGCTTGTCCCCCACAAGCGCTTTCAACGAGTTTTCAAGCTTAAAAGCGGCTTCGACCGATATGCCGTCGCGGGCCATCATAAAGATGGAAACATCCGCTTTGGGCTGGGCCTTCCCGCACCCGGAAACCAAGACGGTGAATAATAGAAGCAGTACAGCAGCCGGTAACCAGCGTTTCTGTGTCATCGTAACCCCTCCGTAGCCTGATAGCCTGTGCAAACGCTGCAAAAAAGCCGGCATTTACCGGCTCTTCTGAACTAGATTCATATATTCGTTAATCTTATGATCAAGAAGCATACTCATTTCAATTACGGACTCGGAAGTCATAGCCTCACCGGACTGGACCATCTGCTCCAGTCTGTTCCGCATAAACTGAATTTCTTCTTCCAGGTGAAAGAGGGAGGCTAATTTGGCAGGTCGTTTGGATAACCAGCGTTGATCGGAAACGTCATGGCTGAACCAACCCGAATTGTCGGCCAGACGATATTCTAAATAAGCCATACATATCCCTCCTTTACCCTAAAGATATCAGTTTTTTCCGATTCTGAAAACTATTTTTTGGGACAAGTCTTTACAAATTTTTCACAAAAGACCCAATACGGTCCAAAGCTTCGTTCAGCTGTGAAACGGAAGTCGCATACGAGCAACGGACGAAGCCTTCTCCCCCGTTCCCGAACACCTGCCCCGGCACAGCCGCCACCTTCGCTTCAGTCAGGAGTCTCTGAGCGAACTCTTCGGAGCTGAGACCCGTCGAAGCGATGGAAGGGAACGCGTAAAACGCGCCCTGCGGCTCGTGGCAGTCGAGACCGATCTGCCGGAAGCCTTGTACCACCAGGCGCCGGCGCTGATTATAAGACTCCATCATCCGGTCTTTCTCTTCCAGGCCGTTGCGCAGCGCCTCGAGAGCGGCGATCTGGCCCATGATCGGGGCACACATTACCGTGTACTGGTGGATCTTCAGCATGGCCGAGATCAGGTCCGGATGTCCGCACATATATCCGACTCTCCATCCCGTCATGGCAAAAGCTTTCGCGAAGCCGCTGACGAGAATCGTACGGTCACGCATGCCCGGCAGCGAAGCGAAGCTTACGTGCCTGCTTCCGTATGTGAGCTCCGCGTAGATTTCGTCGGCGATAACGATCAGATCGTTCTCTTCCACGATTCGGGCGATCGGCTCCCAATCCTCGTACGTCATGATGCCGCCGGTCGGATTGCTCGGATAGCTCAGCACGAGCACCTTGGATTTCGGCGTCAGACTTGCGCGGAGAGCTTCGGGCTTCAGTTTGAAGCTGTCCTTCGCGAAGGTCTCGATGCCGACCGGGACTCCCCCGCCGATCGTGACGATCGGGCTGTATGCGATGTAGCAGGGCTCCGGAACGAGAATTTCATCGCCCGGCGTAATCAGCGCGCGCAGCGCAAGGTCAATCGCCTCGCTGCCGCCGACCGTAACGACGACTTCGTTCGAGGGCTCGTATTTTACGGCAAAACTCGTATACAAGTACTCGGCGATCGCTTCGCGAAGCTCAGGAAGGCCCGCATTCGGCGTATAATTCGTCCGGCCTCTTTCCAGAGAATACACGCATGCCTCGCGGACATGCCAAGGCGTCACAAAATCCGGCTCCCCGACGCCGAGAGAAATAATATCCTTGCTTCCGCTTACCAAATCAAAAAAACGCCGGATGCCCGAAGGAGGAATATCCCGGACCAGCGGTGACAAATAGCCCTGCATGGATTTCGGTTTACGTCCGATTTCTTCCTGGTTTATCATCGTCATCGTCCTTTATGGTGAGACCAGCATCCGATGATCATCCTCACGGTCATCAAAAATGATCCCATCCTGTTTGTATTTTTTCAGAATAAAATGAGTTTTCGTTGACAATACCCGGTCCAGTGTCGACAGCTTGCTGGAAACGAAAGAAGACACTTCCCTAAGCGTGCGGCCCTCGATCTCCACAAGCAGATCGTAAGCTCCCGACATCAGGTAGACCGACTTCACTTCCGGATATAAATAAATGCGTTCCGCAATCGCGTCGAATCCCGTTCCCCGTTCAGGCGTGATCTGCACTTCGATCAGCGCGTTTACCTTGTCGCTGTCCACTTTGCTCCAGTTGAGCACGGTGGCGTATTTCACGATGATGTGTTCGTCTTCCATCTGGCGGATGGCGGCCGACGCCTCTTCTTCGGTAATTCCCAGCATCGTCGCGATAAGCGCCGGAGAGCGGCGGGAATCCTCTTTCAGAATATCCAGAATCTTGTGCTTCAAATCGTCCATCGTCAAGCCTCCCACTAAGAATCATCATGAATAAGGTCCAATGAAATCAAGCATCGGATAGGGAAAATCGTTATCTTCCATATTACACGCAGCCCCCGCCGAATTCAATAAAAAACGGAAGCGCGAAAAAGCCGCAAGCACGCGCTTTGCAGCTTCCTCTACTTGCCCGCGCACAGTGCGGCATCGCCCGGCGGCGGAAAGCCGCCAGGTTAATCCAAGACCGGACGCGGCTCTTCTTCCCGCCGGAATTCTGCTCGGAGAGCCTTTTCCCGTGCAGGCAATCTCCTTTGCCGGTCTTCCGGGGAGGCCGGGCGCTCCCTTGTCGGTCTTAGTACACCCAGGACGGGTCTCCATCCTGCCGGTACTTTCCGCTTTAGCCTACCGTGCGGCTGTAGGCAGACTGTTTGCCGCGAAGCAGACGCAGCATCGCCGATTCGATCCCGCTCTTGCGGTAGGACGGGAGAACAAGGACCGATAGTGAAACTTCGTTCTCCCACTCCACGTCCCCGGTACAAAACGCGATTCCGACCAGCTTCTGATCTTCGTACGCGGAAATAAAACGGCCGTTTCCGATCCCTTTCAAACTTTTGCGATCGACCTTCTGGGAAGTTAATTCTGTATAGGATTGTATAAAGGGGTTTAGGACCCATGGTTTAGGCATTTCACCGGACAAGGAAATCATTTATGCAAGCCACCTTTCTACGAACAAGTGAAGTTATCATAATTATACATGATATTGTATTTTTATTCAATCACTTACTCTCATATTCCACTCTTTCACTAAAAATTGTTCGCCTACCGAGCACCGACCGTAAATAGGCGCAGGACAAAAACACAGGAGCCGGCCTTTTTCGGTGTGGCGTTCTTTGTAAACAGCGGTTCGTAACTCTCCGTTCTTTATATATGTGCCTTCCCCGGTATCGGTGAGGCATTCGCATAAGCCGGGCTGCATAAGCCGGGCTGCATAAGCCGGGCTGCATAAGCCGGGCTGCATAAGCCGGGCTGCATAAGCCGGGCTGCATAAGCCGGGCTGCATAAGCCGGGCTGCATAAGCCGGGCTGCATAAGCCGGGCTGCATAAGCCGGGCTGCATAAGCCGGGCTGCATAAGCCGGGCTGCATAAGCCGGGCTGCATAAGCCGGGCTGCATAAGCCGGGCTGCATAAGCCGGGCTGCATAAGCCGGGCTGCATAAGCCGGGCTGCATAAAAAAGAGCTTTCCCCGAATTTCAGGGAAAGCTCTTTTTTATGCAGGCCGATTAAGCAGCCTCTGCGGCATGTGCCCTATGCGAGCGCCACCGGTTCGTCTGCTGACATTGGCGCGACGCGTCCGTCCTCGCTCAGCCTGAACGAGCTTCGTGCATGGAAATCCATCCCCGCGGAATGCCGCTGTGAGGGATGCGGCCGCATGCGTCGCCATCCCGCGCTTTATTCGCCGAAAATGTCCATGCTGAGGTACCGCTCGCCCGTATCGGGCGCAATGCACAGAACGCGCTTGCCGGGCCCCAGCTTGCGGGCCACCTGGATGGCCGTCCACACGGTCGCGCCCGCGGACGGACCGACGAGGATGCCCTCCTTGGCCGCGAGCTCCCGGGTCGTACGCAGCGCATCCTCGTCCTCCACACGGACGATCTCGTCATAGACGTCCGTGTTCAAAATCTTCGGCACGAAGCCGGGCGACGTGCCGACCAGCTTGTGCGGGCCGGGCTCTCCGCCCGACAGCACCGGCGATCCGGCGGGCTCGACGACGTAGATCCCGATGCCGGGGATCCGCTCGCGCAGCACCTCGCCCGTGCCCGTGATCGTTCCGCCCGTACCGGACGAAGCGACGAACGCGTCGAGCCTCCCGCCCGTCTGCTCGATAATCTCCAAGGCGGTCGTCACCCGGTGAATGTCCGGGTTCGCCTTGTTCTCGAACTGCTGCGGGATAAAACTGCCGGGAATGCCGCGCTGAAGCTCCAGCGCTTTGGCAATGGCACCCGGCATACGTTCCGCCGCAGGCGTCAGCACCACATCCGCTCCATAGGCCTTGAGCAGATTGATCCGCTCCTTGGTCATGTTATCCGGCATAACCAGAATCGCTTTATACCCCTTCGCGGCCGCGTTCATCGCCAGTCCGATCCCGGTGTTGCCGCTTGTCGGCTCGATGATCGTCGCGCCGGGCTGAAGCAGGCCGTCTTTCTCGGCCTGTATGATCAAATTATAAGCCGCGCGGTCTTTTACGCTCCCGCTCGGATTGAAATATTCCAGCTTAACATAGACTTCCGCATGCTCTTCGCTTGTCAGGCGGTTAAGCCGTACGGCAGGCGTGTCCCCAATCAGTTCCGCGATGCTGTTTACCAGTTTCCCGCTCATTTCCGGTCTCCTCCCCGAAGCACGATTGTTCCTCTTTCCAACACATTGGGTTCCAAACATATACCCACTATTTTTATAGGAATGGACAGCTCTGTCAAGAGTTTTCTGGATGCAGCACTTTCCTCATAAAGAGCCAGCTCAGGAAAGGCGCGCTTCCGATCACAAGCAGCAGAGTATTAATCACCATCGGAGAGGTGCTCTGGGAGACGACGGCAATAAACAACAGCGTGCCCAGTATCCGCCCCGCGTTCAGTGCCAGCTCCCTCAAAATGACGAGCTCCTCCCGGTGTTTAACGCTCTCCTCGTCTCTCCCGATCAAATCAAACACGGACGATGTCATGGGAATCGTAAACAGCGGCAGAAAAAGTGACGTACCGATCCCGAACACGAGAAGCGTCATGAAATTCACCTTCCAAAAAAACGGCAGAATCGCCGCGATCACCATCAGGACCCCGACGAGCATCCCCCTGCTTCTGTATTTGGGTTTTAGGACACGGCCGACCAGCCAGAAACTGACGAAGGAAACTCCCGAAGTAACCAAGGCATAGCTTCCGAGCTTCTGCTCGCTCGTCGTCGCGATATACACCAGCAGCGAAATCATAAACCCGAATACGCCTTCGCGGAAACCCTGCGCCATCAAGGCCGCGCAAACCGGACGCCACGGAGTATTCCCCTGCCGCAAATGACGGAAACCGTACGTCCAGCCGTAGGTGCCTTCGATCTTTCTTTTTTTCAGAAAAAAACTCACCGCCACGCCGAGAACAAAAATACCCAGCGATATCGAGAAAATAACCCGGTAACCGGCCGTACCCGCCATATGAACGATAATGAGTCCGGAAATCCAGGGTGCCAGCATGCCGACGCCCGCTCCAAGCAGACCCGCCCAGCCGTTAAATTTATCCCGTGTCTCCCGGCTCGTAACTTCGAAATAGACTATGTTAAACGCCAGCCAGAAAAAGCCCGAAGCCATCCCCTGAACCGCTCCGAGCAGGAAAATGTAATTCACGCTGGACAGGCCGAGCATGAGAACGAGCAGGTAAAAAACCGCCGACATAACGACGCCCGCACGGAGACAGTTCATTTTGTTGTGCTCTTTCACCCACTTGCCCGCTGCCCAGAACGTAAGCGCCATCGCAAGCTGATGTGTGAGAGTAAACCAGCCGATCATGGCAAAATCACTCTTGGCTTTCCACAGATAAATACTGACGAATGTGCCGGACAAGGCGTTGGCGGCCGCGAAAAGCATATTTTCTATAAGCAGCAGGGCGGACTGGGCATCCAGTTTTCCAATGGTAAGTTTCTTTTTCTTCCCCGCGTAAGCGACGGCATCCGTGGCATCCTGTTCCCAAGACTCCGCCGCCGGTGTTTCCTTGCCCGTTCCGAGCCAGCCTGCCAGCCGGGAGCGTCCCCGGTATTTGTCCTGCTGCATCCTCAAATCCCTTCCTTTCGAAGCCTGATCTTCCTTATCCTGTCCAAAAGAAGGCCTCTTCAAAGAAGCAAATAAATTCCGTTTTTTCCCTGCCGGTTTGTTTGCCGGTTTGTCTGCCGCTCCATCTGCCTGCCTGTCCGCCGGAAGCCCCTGCGCCGCCTTCTTGCGGTCAGCAGCCGAGCCGCGCCTAGCTCAGGCTCACGCGCCCGGACCCGCTCGCGTTGACTCCTGGCCGGAACGGAACGGCTGACCGCGTTCATGTGCCCTTAATACCGAGCCCGGAGTCATGTGCGGCGGCAAGACCGAATCCCGGAGTATCTCGCGACGCAAAAAAACCGCCGCCGTCAACAGACGGCAGCGGCAGCGGTTTTAAACGGCTCTATTCAGTTATCCGATCCCTCTTTGGACGGATTAAGCACGGCCAGGAGCTTTTCCCGGTCTTCTTCCGCCAAAAAAGTCTCGACCTTAAAACAGGACGGACACACAAATACATTCAGTTTGTAGCCTGGATTCAGGAAAGCTTTGCCGACCGGTCCAGGTACGACGGAAGTATACCCCGCAGCCGCGGTTACCTGCGTACCCCCGTGGAGCATAAGTTCCCGGCATGCTGAACACTCCGGCGCTTCCTCCTGGGTATCCAGCACATTCCGGATAGCTTCGGCGTACTCGTCGGTATAGCTGTCCTCTTCTTCCCAGTCCAAAAAATCGTCGGGAGAGGCCGCCGGTTCCTCATCGTCCGCCTGCTCGTCCGGCTCTTCTTCATCCGCCCCGAGCCGGATACTGCGGTAATCGCTCAGTTCATTATAGCAGTGCGGGCATTCTTCTTCGGGCCCGATCTCCGGATCCCAAACGATTTCCGTCTGGCACCACGGACATACGGTTTTCAGTTCTTCTTCGTTCACGTCAGTTCACCTCCGACAGGTCAATGATTCATTAGATACCAGACGCCCAGCCCCATAAACAGTACGGCCAGCGCGAATAAAATTCCCCATAAATATTTCATCGTTCGCGTTCCTTTCCGCCATCGCCAAGCGGCCGAAGAGCCGGATCCGGGCGCCCTCTAAGGCACACATGCTCCGACGACATACGAAATGGAGACGGATATCATCAGTGACAGCAGTCCCACCGCGCGGTTGTCTTTCTGGATTTCTTCGTCGATTTTAAAATACGGCGTCAAAAATTCAAAAATAAAATAAGCGGCCATCAATAAAAGGAAGCCATACCCGGCCCAAATGAGCGAGCGGATAAGCGAATCGTTGTTTTCGATAGCAAACCGGAACAGATTGCAGATTCCGAATATTTTACCGCCCGTAGCCATAGCCACGGAGACGTTCCCGCGCTTGATCTCTTCCCAGTCGTTATACTTCGTTACAATCTCGAAAATGGTAAGAAATACGATAACGGCCACGACCGCCACAGAGAAGTACGCTAACGCTCCAAGGTAAGGATTGCTGACCAACTGATTCACCTCTTCGTACAAATGTATGCCTCCTCCGTCGCAAGGAATGGTAAACAAGGGAAGAGACTGAGAAAATTCTCAGTCTCCGCGTTAGGCATACCGCCATTATATCATGCTTATTGTTTTTTTTCAGCCAGCTTCGCTTTCATGGCCGCAAGCTCGTCGTCGATGCCGTCGTTCTTGCCGAGCTGGTCCAGTTCGTCGTCCAGGCTCTTGCCTTTGGAGCGGAGTTCGCCGCTCGCTTGCGCTTCAGCTTCAAGCTGCAGGACCTTCTCGGACATGCGGTCGAAGCCTTTCGCCGCGTTGTCGGTTCCGAAACCGGACATCGCCTGGTTGATGTGCTTCTGGGCTTTCGCCGCTTCGGCACGGGCGATCAGAAGGTCTTTCTTGTTTTTCATTTTCGAAAATTCGTCTTTCATTTCGGCCAGCTGATTGCGGAGCTGATCGGCATTCGTTTTGGCGATGTCGTACTGGCGCTTCATTTCGTCGAAACGGGTCTGATGCTCTTTCTTGTCTTCCAGCGCGCGGCGGGCGAGGTCTTCGTTGCCCTGCTCCAGAGCTTTCATGGCCTGTTCCGTACGCTTGCCGACCATTTCTTCCGCTTCTTCATACTGCTGCTTGAATTTCTTCTCGATCGCGATCTGCTTGGCTACCGCCACTTCCGCTTCCTGAATGTCCTGCTCCATGTCTCTCAGGAACTGGTTAAGCATTTTTACCGGATCTTCCGCTTTATCGAGTAAATCGTTCATCGAAGCCATCGTCAAGTCTCTAAGTCTTTTAAAAATTCCCATTTGGAATTCCCTCCCGCTTTCGTTTGAATTGTGCTTTTATAACTTTCATACTTTTTCATACGGGGGACCTGCAAGAACGTTTCAATCATTTCCAAATATTTTTATGGAACTTCCGTTCCGTTATTTCAATTCAACCACCGTCACGCCGTTGCCGCCCTCGTTATAAGCCCCGATCCGGAAGCTTTTGACATGCTTATGTCTGCGCAGATAGTCCTGGATGCCCGTCCGCAGCACACCCGTTCCTTTGCCGTGGATAACGTATACCTGGGCGAAATTGTTCAGGAACGATTCGTCGAGGAACCGGTCGAGCTCCATGATGCCTTCTTCGACGTTGGTTCCGCGAAGGTCGACCTCCATACGGATATTGTCGTCCCGGGTTCTTTTAACCGTGGCGGCCACCTGCTGAACCGGTTTTTTCTGAGGCGAAGCTTTGATCACTTCCAGGTCGGTCTTGTTTACCTTCATCTTCATGATGCCCAGCTGCACGGTCACTTCAGACGAATTCACGATTTCCACGACGTGACCTTTCTGGCCGAGGCTCACCACGCGCACCTCGTCACCGGGCTCGACCTCCGCCTTGCTCCGTTCGGGACGCTTCGCTCCGGACTTGCGGAGCTTCGGCTCGGCCTCGTCCAGGCGGCGGCGCGCCGCGATCAGCTTGTGATCCTTGATCGCGCCGGCCTCCTCCTTCGCTAGACGACGCAGGTCGGCGATGATCTCTTCCGCTTCGCGGCGGGCCTTGGCGATCGCGTCCTGCGCTTCGCGCTCGGCTTTGAGCAGCACCTTGTCGCGCTGCTCCTCAAGCTTGGCGCGGTCCGCGGAGAGCGCCGCCCGCAGCTCTTCGTTCTCGCGGCGGATCTGTTCGGCGCTGTGACGCTCCGCTTCGGCGGTCAGCCGGTTCTCCTCCAGCGAGGCGATCATCGTCTCGACGCGCTGGTCCTCGTCGCTGACCTGTCCGCGCGCTTTGTCGATAATCGCGCGCGGAAGACCGAGACGCTCCGCGATCGCGAACGCGTTGCTCCGGCCGGGAACCCCGACTAGCAGGCGGTAGGTCGGGCTCAGCGTCTGCACGTCGAACTCCATGCTGGCGTTGATCACGCCGCGGCGCTCGTAGGCGTACGCCTTCAGCTCGCTGTAGTGGGTCGTCGCGATCATGCGGCAGCCCATCCGGTGGATGTTCTCCAGCAGCGAGATCGCGAGCGCGGACCCTTCCGCCGGGTCGGTTCCCGCTCCCAGCTCATCGAGCAGGACGAGACTCTTCGGCGTCATATCCCGGAGGATGCCGATAATGTTCGTCATGTGGCTGGAGAAGGTACTCAGGCTCTGCTCGATGCTCTGCTCGTCCCCGATATCTGCGAAGATGCCGTCGAAGACGCACAGCTCGCTGCCTTCCTCCGCGGGGACGAAAAGTCCGGACATCGCCATCAGACTGAGCAGGCCGACGGTTTTCAGAGACACCGTCTTACCCCCAGTGTTCGGCCCCGTCACGATAATCGTCGTGACGCTCCCGCCGAGTTCCAGATCAATCGGAACGACTTTATCGAGCGGGATCAGCGGATGACGGGCTTTTTTCAGTTTAAGAAAGCCCCGGTCGTTCAGCTTCGGCAGCGTCGCTTTCATTTCACGGGCAAGCCCCGCCTTGGCGAACGTAAAGTCCAGCTGCGCGAGCAGCTCGACGTCCGAGAGAAGATCTTCCTCGATTTCGGCAACCTGCGCTGTCAGCATGCGGAGAATTTTCTCCACTTCGGCTTCTTCCTTGAATTTCAGCTCGCGGAGCCGGTTATTCAGCGTGACGACCGCTTCCGGTTCGATAAACAGGGTAGCTCCCGAAGCGGACTGATCATGAATCATGCCGCCGAACGAGGAACGGTATTCCTGTTTGACGGGAATGACATAGCGGTCTCCCCGCATAGTGACCAGCGCATCCTGCAGCATTTTCTGCACGGAAGGATTGCGGATCATCTGCTCCAGCTTCTCGCGCACCCGCGCTTCGCCCGTACCCAGCTCGCTGCGCACGCGGGAAAGCTCGCTGCTCGCGCTGTCCATCACCGCCGCGTTGTCATCGATGCAGCTTTTGATCCGGTCCTCGGTCTCCTTGTTGTCGCTCAGCAGCTCGGCCCAGCTCAGCAGCATGGGAATCGGATGCTGTTCGTCCATCGTCTCCAGAAATTTGCGGAGCCGGCGGCCTCCATAGATCGTAGTCGCGATGTCCAGAAGCTCGCTCGGGTTAAGCATTCCGCCCACTCTGGCCCGGTGCACAGCCGCACGGATATCGCGGATTCCCCCGAAAGGCGCCCCGCCTTTAAGACGATCGACCGCGAAGGCCTCATCCGTCGCCTGCAGGCGCAACTTCACTTCCTCGAAATCTCCGGTAGGCTTAACCTCCGCCGCTTTTGCCGTTCCCAGCGAAGTGGCCGCGTGGCTGCTCAGTTTATGTGTGATTTTATGAAATTCCATTGTGTTAAACGTTTTGGTATTCAAAGCATTCTCCCTCATCACATCTAGTATGATCTCTTTATTATATCCAATCCGGGACGACGAAGCTATGGAGAGTTCTTTTATAACCTGCGGTTCATGCAAAAGCTCGAAAACGGGCATGCTAAAAACGCGCATCCTGCCATGACTCGGCGGTCGTACGTTTACGTGTCCGGTCCCCGTACCCAAAAAAGATGGAGCCCGATTCAAGCGTGAAATGGAGCGCAGGCCGCAGCCTCGCGCCGTTTTCGTCAACAAATCAAGGAGGTGCCTTTCCGATGCGATTTCTTGGTCATGTGATCAGATTTATCGTTTCCGCACTGGTTTTGATGGTTGTCAGCTGGATCGTTCCCGGTTTTTCAGTGGGCGGATTCGTAAGCGCCCTGCTGCTGGCCGTCGTTATCGCGGTGCTGGCCTGGATTATCGAAAGCATCTTCGGCAGGCAGATTACGCCGTTCGGACGGGGAATCGTGGGCTTCCTGACAAGCGCGCTTGTCATCTGGCTGTCCCAGTTCATCGTTACGGGCGTACGCGCCTCTATCATCGGTGCGATCCTTGCCGCGCTTGTCGTCGGAATTGTCGATCTGTTTATTCCGGTCTCTCCGTTTGACAGAAAAGACAGCCGGCACAAAAGCACACACTGACGGCGGGATGACGCGGCCGGATTCAGCTCTTCCGAGCGGGGTCCGGTCTTTTTCATCTGCCTCCTGTCTTTCGGACGTTTCCCTCCGCACCGGACATTTTTCACATCTTATTCGATGATTTGTCATAAAGGGTTCACTTGTTAGCCGCTGACTTCCCCGCCTTCCGGGTGTATGATGAGGGTGTATGAAACAAAGGGGAGGGAATTTTATGAAAAAAACAGCAGCACTGCTGATGGCTCTGGTCCTTGTATTCGCGCTGGCCGCCTGCGGCAAAAAAACGGATACGGCGGCAACGGACGCTAACGCGACGGCAAGCCAGGAAATCACGCTTCAAGCTACCAACTGGAAATTCGATCAGCCTGAATATAAAGTCAAAAAAGGCGAGCCTCTGAAAATCAACCTGGACATCAAAGAAGGCGTTCACGGCGTATCGATTCCCGATTTGAAGGTCAGTCTCGACAACAACAGCAAGAGCAAAGTCGTTACTCCCGAAAAAGCCGGCACTTACAACATTCTGTGCAGCATTCCTTGCGGTAGCGGCCACTCCACAATGACGGCCAAGCTCGTTGTAGAATAAAATAAACCCGCCGGCTGTTTCCGGCGAGTCTAAAAAAAGGCTTGCGGTTACGTATCGTAGATACGTCCGCAAGCCTTTTTGATTTGCCCTAAGCGGGTGCAGATGCAGACGATTCATCAGGGAGCATCATGCGGGTGGACCGTCGTCGTGAGGCTCCGCAGCCCATGTACGGCTTGTTCCGCAAAGGAGCGCTTTGTCACCCATCGTCCCTTATGCCAAAGGACAGGGACTTCCGCCTACGCGCCGGGATCGTTTTTTCTCTTTCTCCGCAGCAGGGTAAAAATACCGAACGCGGCCAGAGGCGGCAGGATCGACACGTAATACAGCCCGCTTTCGTTCAGTTCTACCGAGGTGAGATGCCATTCTCTGGCGGCCAGATAGCCGATGGCAAAAGTCAGCATGGTCAGACTGAGCTGCAGCGGCACGAGCGGCATCCCGATTTTTTGGCGGAATTCCCCCAGCCCCTTCAAAGCTCCCGTCCGCAACAGCAGCCTAACCGGAATGCTCAGCAGCGTCTGGGCGAAAATCAGCAGCAGAGCCAGGCTGAGCAAATCTTCCGACTGCTGGAACCAGACACTGTCGGGCAGGAATGTCCCCGCACTGAGAAGAGCCGCATAGACGCACACGAACATAATCAGCAGCGGCAGCAGGAAAAAGAACGTCACGGCCAGAGCCGTTATGACCGACTGCAAAAGGGCGGCACCCTCCGCTTTTTGTTTTCTACGAATCCATACATAAAACCAACCCAGACATGCTGCAGCCATGATACAAGCTGTGGTCACAACGCTGCCGGCGGCTAACGTCTGTTCCATACGGTTTCTCCCTCCCTTGCTCCACAATCGCATCGTCGTCGCTCGCCGTGACGGAAGCAGGCTTAGGCGGGAGTGCCGCGCGCATCTGCGTAGTCTTGCTTTTACGAGGAGTACCGGTGCAAATTCCAGCAGCCGCGCTTCACGCCGACCGGATCGCTGGAGAGCCGATTAAAATGAATAAAAAACCTCCCTTACGGGAGGAAGTATCCTTGAACTTACAAGCTCCGCTGCCACAATTTCCGGGCCCATTCCATAACGTCATTCAGGATATAAGGAGCAAACCGGGACTGGCCGAGCCTGTCTTGAACATAGTCGGACGGCAAAATCGTCATGATATGAACCGCAACCGCGGCAATCACGAAAGCTTCTATAGCCCCAAGCAGCGCTCCCGTCACCCGGTTAACGGTGTGCAAACCAGGCAGCCGGGCAATCAGGTTGAGCATTCTCCCCCCGATTCCGAGGGCAAGCTTGACCAGAAAGAACAGCAGGGCAAAAGAGAGGGCATTGGCGATATAACGCTCCAAATTCAACCCTTTTACCAAAAACTCATATTTATCATAACCGGAAAAAGAAGAAAGGGAAAGCCATTGCAGTAAATACGTGGCAACGGGCTCGTAAAAACGGACGGCGACGTACAGGGCGATAAACAATCCGGCAATTGAAACCAGCTGGGAAATCAATCCCCGTGCATAGCCGACGACAAGTCCTCCGACGATAAGCACGAGGATAGACCAATCCAGTACATTCCAGGAAGGAAGAGTCATTATCCTTTCGGTTCTTCCATTACAAGCTGAATCCATTCGTTATACTCCGTTTGAAGCTTCGAATACTCGTCCTGGAGCTTGCGGTGTTCTTCCTGCAGCTCGTCCCAGCGTCCCTTCGTCTGTTCATGCAGACGGCTCATTTCTTTGAGGCCCTGCTCCGCTTGAAGGTGAGACTGCTCCAACTCCTCCAGCTGGTGCCGGAGAAGTCCGCTCCGCTTAGCTTCCGTTTCCAGCTCTTCCGTAATCCGGGCAACTTCCTGTCGGAGCTGCTCGGTCTCTCCGCGCAGACCTCCAAGCTCTCCGAGACTGGCGCGTTCCTGATCGGCCTGCTCGTCCATAAGCTGGCGGTATGCGTCCAGCTCTTCCTGCAGAGACCGGCGCTCCCGCATCGAGCTCTCCAGTTCGCGGCGGATGGCCTGCTCCTGTATTACCTGCTCGTGAGCCATCTGCTGGGTCGCCGCCACTTCGCGCAGGGCTGCCGTCAGCTCGCCGTTGAGCGCCTCGCCGGACGCTTTCACACGGTTCAGCTCATCACGCAGCTTCGCCTCCCTGGCGGACGCTTCTTCCCGGCCCGAGAGCGCCTCATGCAGCTGTTCGGCAAGCTCTTCCGCTCTGCGCCGCTCTTCGGTGGACTTGTCGCGCTCGGCGGCCAGCTCGCGTACCGCAGCTTCGCGGGCGGCCTCCAATACGGCGGCGGTCTCCTGCAGCTTGGCCGCTGCCGCGCCCTGGCCCTTCTCCAAATCTTCGAGAAGCGCTTCGGCGTCCTGACGTGCCTGGATCAGCTCCGCACGGATCGTTTCTTCACGTTTAAGGGCCGCTTCCAGCTGAGCGGCAAGTTCCGCAGCCGCGAGCCGCTCTTGAGCGGAACGGCCGCGTTCGGACGCAAGCTCCTTGTCGGCCTTCTCCCGGGCGGCGGCTACCTGGTTCAGCATGAGTTCACCCTGCTTGAGCGTTTCGGTCAGCTCTTCCTTAAGGGAAGCTTCCAGCTTGGCGCGGTCCTCACGGGCACGTTCCACTTCCGCACGCGCTTCCTCCAGCGCCTTCTCCGCTTCACGCAGCCGCCCGTCCGCGGCGCTTTGACCCTGCTCCAGATCCTCGAGCAGCGCCTCGGCGTCCTGGCGCGCCTGCCCGAGCTCCGCGCGCAGCGCTTCTTCGCGCTCTTCGGACGCTTGAAGCCGGGCCGCCATTTCCTCCCGCAGGGAGGCTGCGCGGGCTTCCGCTTCCCGCTCCGCGGCTTTCGCGGCGCCGGCGGCATTCACGGCGGCGGCCGCTTCCTCCTGCGCGGCGCGCAGGGCTTCGGTCACTTTCCGCAGCTCCTCGTCCGCAGCGGATTTGTCCTGCTCGAGGTCTTCGAGCAGCGCTTCGGCATCCTGACGCGCCTCCGTCAGCTCCGCACGGAGCGTTTCGACAAGCTTCGCGGCCGATTCGCGCGTCTGCAGCGCTTCCTGCCGGGACGCTTCAAGCGCTTCGGAAGTTTCGCGCAGCTTGGCCTCCACAGCGGCCTTCTCCATCTCGGCCGCTTCACGCGCCGCTCTGTCCCGCTCCGCGGCTCCCGCCGTCTCACGCAGCTCCCGCTCGGCGCGTTCGCGTTCCGCGGCAAGCTCTCGCCGGTGGGCCGCTTCTGCTTCCCGCTGTGCGGAAGCCAGCTTCTCGGCCGCCTCCCGCTGAGCTTCCTCCAGCTTCTCCGCCGCCTGCAACTCGGCAAACTCGAGCTGTTCGGCGAAATCTCTGCGGGCGGCCGCCAATTCCTCCGCCGCTTCGCCGCGGGAAGCCGCCAGCTCCCCGGCTTCTTTCCGGACGGCCGCAAGCTCCTGCTCTTTCTCGCGCAGACGTGCTTCCGCGGCTTCTTTCTCGCGTTGAACAGCCAGACGCAACTCGGTTTCCCGCTCGGCCGCTTCCATCGCTTCCAGCAAATCCTGCTCCGCTTTCTCGCGCTCTTCGGCTAACTCCCGGCGGAGAGCTTCCTGGGCGGCTTCCGCTTCGCGGCGTACCGTTTCCAACCGGACGACCGTCTCTTCGCGAGCGGCTTCCAGCTCCTCCGTCCTGCGCACCGCCGCTTGAAGCTTCTCAGCAGCCGCGCTCTCCGCGGCCTCCCGCTCAGCTTCCGCTTCCTTGCGCAGGGCTTCCAGGCGCTCTTCCGCCTCCATTTCGGCCAACTCCGCTCTCTCGCGCTCTTCCGCCAGCTCCCGGCGGAGTGCTTCCTGAGCGGCCTCTGCCTCGCGGCGTGCCGCTTCCAGCTTGTCCGCCGTCTCCTTGCGGGCGGCTTCCAGCTCCTGTGCCCGGCGTTCCGCGGCCAATAGCTTCTCCGCCGCAGCGTTTTCAGCCGCTTTCAGTTCAGCCGCCGCTTCTTTGCGCAGGGCCTCCAGGCGCTCATCCGCCTCCATTTGAGCCAGTTCCAGCTCATCCGCGCTTTCGCGCTTCAAAGCTTCCAGCTGTGCCGCGGCGGCTTGCTTCTCCGCCTCCAGCTTGGACGCTTTACGCTCTGCGGCTTGCAGAGCTTCGGACGCTTCACTCAGCTTGGCTTCGACGGCGTCTTTCTCGCGCTGGACCGCCGCACGCGCTTCGGTTTCCCGCTCGGCGGCTTCCATCGCGTCCAGCAGTTCCCTGTCGGCCTTCTCGCGCTCGGCCGCCAATTCCTGCCGGAACGCTTCACGCGCGGCCTCCGCCTCACGCTGCGCTTCCTCCAGCTTGTCCGCCGCTTCCTTGCGGGCCGCCTCCAGCTCCTGCGCTTCATGTACGGCGGCTTGAAGCTTCACGCCGGCTTCACGCCGCGCTTCCTCCAGCTCTGCTGCCGCCTCACGTCTTGCGGCGTCGAGCTGTTCTACCGCTTCAAGCTGAGACAGCTCCAAGTCTTCGGCTCCTTGGCGCTTCAAAGCTTCGAACCGCTCGGCGTTTTCTCGTTCCAGCGCTTCCAGACGTGCGGCCGCTTCCTGCTTCTCCGCTTCCAGACGCGCGGCAGTTTCTTGTTTCTCCGCTTCCAGTCCGGACGCTTTCAGTTCCAATGTCTGAAGGGCCTCTGCCGCTTCACGCAGCTGCGCTTCGGCCGCCTCTTGGCGACGCTGAGCCTCCTTGCGCGCCTCGCTTTCTTGTTCCGCCGCTTCCATCGCTTCAAGAAGCTCTTGCTCGGCCCGCTCACGCGCCGCCTCCAGCTCCTGCCGGAAAGCTTCGCGCGCAGCTGCGGCTTCACGCTGTGCTTCTTCGAGCTTGGCTGCCGCTTCCTTGCGGGCGGCCTCTATCTCTTCAGCCTCGCGCACGGCCGCCATAAGCTTGGCCGCCGCTTCATTCTCGGCTTCCGTCAGCCGGGCAGCCGCTTCACGCCGTGCGGCCTCCAGCTTTTCTTCGGCTTCCATCTGAGCCAGCTCCAGCTCTTCGGCGCTTTGCCGTTTCAGTGCTTCGAGCTGCGCGTCAGCCGCTTTCCGGGCGGCTTCCAGTTCGGCCGCTTCCCTGCGCAGAGCTTGGAGCTGCTCTTCAGCTTCAAGCTGCGCCAGTTCCAGCCGCTCGGCAGACTCTTTCTGCAGAGCCTCAAGCTTTTCCGCCGCTTCCAGACGGGCCGCGGCCAGGCTTTCCTCCGCTTCCTGCCGGGCCGTTACCAGCGCTTCTTCGGCATTCCGCAGCCTCGTTTCGGCTGCCGCTTTCTCGTTCTCCGCCGCTTCCCGCACCGCTTTGGATTCAAGGCGTGCCGCTTTAAGAGCTTCCGTTGATTCGCGGAGCTCTTCTTCCGCCGAAGCTTTGTTCGCCTCCAATTCTTCCAGCAGCGCCTCCGCATCTTTACGGGTTTTTTCCAGCTCTTCGCGGATTTCTTCCAGCTGATCCTCCGCTTCCCTCAAACTTTGCTCACGCTGTGCGGCTTGCTCTTTGCCTTCGGCCAGCTCTCGCTGCATTTGCTCTCCGCGCTGTTTCATCAGCGCAAGTTCGGTGCGCTGCGTCTGCTCACGCTCCCCGGCTTCACGGAGCTGCTCCTTCAAGCTTTCCGCCGCCGCTTTTTCCCGCTCGGCTTCCTCCAGAAGCGCTTCGGCGTCTCTCTGGGCCTGCTGAAGCTCGCTGCGCAGCATTTCCTCGCGCTCGGCGGCCTGCTGGGCGTCGGCATTCAGCCGTTCTTCCCTTTCGCGGCTTTCGTCGACTTCCAGTTTGGCCAGCTCAAGCTCGTCCTTCAACAGGCGGACCTGTTCTTCCGTATTCTTCTGCTCACGGACAAGCTTCTCAAGCTCGGCTGCGGCCTGCTGTCCCTTCTCCTCGGCTGCGGCTTTTTCAAGCTCAAGCTCTTCCAGCAGGGCTTCGGCATCCCGTTTCGCCTGATCCGCTTCTTTCCGGACCGCGGCTTCTCTTCCGGCGGCTTCCGCCAGTTCCTGCCGCAGCTGCTCCATCTGCCGGTTCTGCTGCTGCTCGCGCTCTTTGGACGCCTGCAAATCGCGCTGGACTTGCTCGCCGCGCTGTTTGACCAGCTGCAGTTCGGCCCGCAGGGTCTGCTCCTTCTCTGCGGCTTCCTGGATTTGCAGAAGCGCGGCCGCCGATTCTTCTCTCGCCTGGCCGGCCGCCGTTTTTTCCTGCTCCAACTGCTCCAGCAGCGATTCGGCATCGCTTTCCGCCTGTCCGATTTTGCTCTCCAGGGTCTTGATTTGCCCCGCCGCCTGCTCCAGCTCTTTTCTCAGCTGATCCGCCTGACGGGCGTCTTTTTCCATCTGCTGCTTGAGAGAAACCTGCTCCCGCTGGAGCTTCTCCGTGTTTTGTCTGGCCTGCTGAAGCTCGGCTTTGAGCTGTTCTTCCCGCTTGGCTCCCTGCTGGGCCTTCTCCTTGGACGCGTTCAACTCCCGCAGATTCTGTTCCGCGCGCTGCTTCGTCTGCTCCAGGGATGCCGTAAGCTCCTGCTGGCGCTTGGCGGCCTTCGCTCCCTGCTCCCGGGCTTCCGCCAGTTCGGCTTTACGCAACTGCTCTTCCTGCTGGGCTCTTTCGAGCTGCCCCCGGGCCGTCTCCACCGCGGCGTCGGCTTTGGAAAGCGCACGCTGCAAATCGTTCAGCCGGCTTTCGGTCTCGCTGAATCTCTGCTCGACTTTAGCTTTCTCATCCGTCAGATTAACGGCCGCCAGCACGGCGATTTTGTAGGTGTCGAGTCTCGGATAGCTTTCTGCGATCTGCACCATCTGGTCATTGACTTCCGCCGCCACTTTACGCACGTACCCGGGGCTGTTATTGGCTTTCAGCTTGTATTCATTTCCATATATATCAACGATGATTTTCGTTTTTTCTTCCGAATTCATGAGATATCCTCCTTCGGTTTAAACACTCGAATCCGGCCGCCTGCATGGCGGTTCCGGTTGAAGACATCGGACTTTTCCATTTGTTTCCTTGTTTTATAGAAAAAAGCCGGTCCATCGAAAAAGAATTCGATGCGACCGGCCCTATTTCCTTCCGTAGCCTTGATATTTCAGCGAAAGATCACTTGCGGAGCTCGGCTCCGAAAGCCGATTCCAATGCCGCCACGACACGCGCATGCGTTTCCGTGACTTCTTCGTCCTGAAGCGTGCGTTCGGGATGACGGTATAAAAGCGCCAGAGCGACGCTCTTTTTGCCTTCGCCCAGACGTTCTCCCGTATAAACATCGAAAACGCGGATGGTTTCCAGCAGCTCGGACGCCGTTTCCGCCGCCAGGCGTTCCAGATCGCCTACCGGTACGGCCGCATCCACGACGAGCGCCATATCGCGCCCTACCGACGGATAGCGGGGAAGCGTGCGGTAGTCCACTTCGAAATCGACATGCTGAAGGAGCGGATCAAGCTCGGCTTCTAACACATACGTGTCTTCGAGGTCCCGCTTCTTCTGAAGCGTCGGGTGTAGCTGCCCCATGTAACCGATGGACCGGCGCTCTCCTTCCGGAGTGAGCAGGAACAATTCGGCCGTACGTCCCGGGTGGAAGCCTTCTTTCTGTGCGGACCTGAATTCGATCGTTACGCCCAGGTAAGACAGCACCCTTTCCAAAACGCCTTTCAAATCGTAGAAATCGGCTTTGCGGGCTTTCTGCCCCCAGTGAGCGCCGCTCCAGTTCCCGGTCATCGCGATGCTCAGCAGACGCTTTTCCTGCGGCTGTGCGGTCAAAGCGGACTCCTTGGACAGGAACACCGTGCCCGTTTCGAAAATCGCGACATCATCGTTGTTCCGGTTTCGGTTATAGCTCACAACCTCGAGCAGATGAGAAACAAGGGATGTGCGCAGTGCGCTGCGGTCCTCGCTCATCGGCATCGCAAGCGGAATCGGCGTGTATTCCGGATAGAGCCCCGGATAATCGGCCGCGTTTTCCCGCTGTCCCAGCGTGTAGGTAATCACTTCGTGCAGACCGCTGCCCGTCAGCAAACGACGGATCGTCCGGCGGAGGGACTGCTCGCGCGTCAGGGATCCGGGGGTCGTTACGCCGGTCATCAGCGTCGTCGGGATGTTATCGTACCCGTACAGACGCGCAACCTCTTCAATGAGGTCAACGTCCCGGGTGATATCTCCCCGACGGCCAGGCACGTGAACGATGAGAGAATCTTCTTCGAGCAATCCGTATTCGAGACCGAGACGGTCGAAAATTGCTTTGACCTGCTGCAGCGAAAGATCCGTACCGAGGTACGTGTTCACCCGGTCCAGCTTCAATGGAATTTTGACGCCGGAGTAGGCTTGAACGGTCTCCTGCACGATTCCTTGAGCGACCTGGCCTCCCGCGCAAAGCACGAGAAGAGCCGCCGCACGGTCAAGCGCGGGAATGACCGCTTCCGGATTGACTTCCTTCTCGAAACGGAGGCTGGCCTCCGAACGCAGACCGAGCTGACGGGACGTTTTGCGGACGGAAGGACCGGCAAACCGCGCAGACTCCAGCAAAATCGAAGTGGTGCTTTCCGTCACTTCGGAATTGGCTCCGCCCATAACGCCCGCGATCGCGATAGGTTTGAAGGCATCGGTTATGAGCAGCATGTGCGGCTCCAGCGTGCGCTCCACGTCGTCCAGGGTAACCAGCTTCTCCCCTTCCTTCGCAAGGCGGACCTCGATTTTGCCGCCGGCTACCTGTGCCGCGTCAAACGCGTGCAGAGGCTGGCCGTATTCCAGCATCACGTAGTTCGTCACGTCCACGATGTTGTTGATAGGGCGGATACCCGCCGCCATCAGACGGTTCTGGAGCCACAGCGGAGACGTGCCTACACGGACGCCTTCAATGAGGCGCGCCGCATAATGCGAACACTGCTCGGGAGCGGCGATCGAAACGGAAATTTTTTCTTCGGCTTTAACGGTGCTGAAATCCACGTTGACGTTGCGTCCCTCTTCCGGCAGCTTTACCGGACGTCCGAGAATGGCGCCGATTTCGTAAGCCGTGCCGATCATGCTGAGGCAGTCCGAACGGTTCGGGGTCAGCTCAAGCTCCAGAACTTGATCGCTCAAGCCGAGCACGTCCGTGGCCGGTTTCCCGATTTCGGTATTTTCCGGAAGAACGAGAATGCCTTCCTGAATTTCCTTCGGCAGCAGTTTATCGTTCATGCCCAGCTCTTTGGCGGAGCAGATCATGCCTTGGGATTCCACGCCGCGAAGCTTGGCGCGCTTGATTTTGAAATCTCCGGGAAGTACGGCGCCGATTACGGCAACCGGAACCTTTTGTCCGGCATCTACATTTTTGGCTCCGCAGACGATCTGCAGGTCCTCACCCGTTCCGACATCGACCGTACAAACGTTGAGTTTGTCCGCATCGGGATGTTTCGTCTTCGATTTGACATAGCCGACGACAACACCCGACACGCCTTTGTTCAGCGATTCGACAATGTCGACTTCGATACCGCTCCGTGTCAATTTATCTGCAAGGTCTTCAGCCGTGAAGCCCTGTACGTCTACATATTCCGACAGCCATTGATAAGATACTTTCATCGTCTTCTCCTCCTTCTCTCCGGTTTATAGGTGGACGAACTGCTTCAGGAAGCGCAGGTCGTTTGTATAGAAATTACGGATATCCTCTACTCCGTATTTAAGCATCGCGACACGCTCGGGCCCCATGCCGAAAGCGAACCCGCTGTATTCGTTCGGATCGTATCCGGACATTTCGAGCACTTTCGGATGAACCATGCCGGAGCCCAGAATTTCGATCCAGCCGGTCTGTTTGCAGGTCCGGCAGCCTTGGCCGCCGCACATCATGCAGGACACGTCGACTTCCGCGCTCGGCTCGGTGAACGGGAAGAAGCTCGGGCGCAGGCGGATTTGCGTCTGCGGGCCGTACAGCTCGCGCACGAACTGGAGCAGCGTCCCTTTCAGATCGCTCATTCGAATGTTCTTGTCGATGACAAGCCCCTCGATTTGCGTGAACTGGTGGGAGTGGGTCGCGTCGTCGTCATCGCGCCGGTACACTTTACCCGGAGAAATGATTTTGACCGGCACGGCTCCTTTACGGCCTTCCATCGTCCGGACCTGGACAGGGGACGTATGCGTGCGGAGCAGGAGCTCCTCGGTGATGTAGAACGAATCCTGCATATCGCGGGCCGGGTGGTCCTTCGGCAGATTCAGCGCTTCGAAGTTATAGTAATCGCGCTCCACTTCGGGTCCTTCCACGACTGTGAATCCCATTCCGATGAAAATGTCCTCGATCTCTTCGACGATCTTGTTCAGCGGATGAACGGCTCCCTGTACGGACGGACGGCCCGGCAGGGATACGTCGATCGTTTCGGCGCGGAGGCGGTTTTCCGTCTCCTGGCGGTCGTATTCTTCCTGCTTCACCGCGATTACTTCTTCAATCGCACCGCGGACATCGTTGGCCACCTGGCCGATAACGGGACGTTCCTCCGCGCTTAACGCGCCCATGCCGCGCAAAATTTCGGTAAGCGGCCCTTTTTTGCCCAAATACTTGACTCTGAGATCATTCAGCTCCTGCTGGCTGCCGACGGCGGCCAATTCCTGCAGCGCTTGTACTTTTAACGCTTCCAAACGTTCTCTCATGTGTAATCCCTCCTTTAGATCTGGCAACCCTTGACGGTTTCCGGACAACAAAAAAAGCTTCTCCGCCCGGTAAGGGACGAAAAAGCCGTGGTACCACCCTTGTTAGACCGCCTGCTGCGCAAAATGCCTTCCTGGAAGGTCATCCGCCTCCGGCGTGTCTCACTCTTCGAAATAACGGTTCGTAGCCGGTGCTCTCTACTGACCGGCCTTGGGGCCGCTGTTCAAGAGACTGCTCGGGAGCGAATTTCGGCAGCCTGGTTCCACGGGGACGCTCTCAATCTCCGGCGTCTCCTCCCTGTCAGGAAGCACTGCGTACTTATCTCCTTCATTGCATTTGATATGGAATTTATTATCGCGTTTAACTATGCCACCTATTATATGAAAATCGGCGCGGCGTTGCAAGCCCGTTCAGCACCCGCTTTCTTCTTTGCAAAAATGACTTGTACCGCGCGAATCTCCCAGCGCGCGGTGCTCGGCGTCACTTGACGGCGGGCAACATTGCGAAGATTACGTAAGAAGCTTGAGCCCTACCGCCGCCGAAATAATCATGGCGATAAACACAATGCGGCGCCAGTCTTTGGACTCGCCGAACATAAACATGCCCAGCAGTGTGCCCCCGCACGTGCCGATTCCCGTCCACACGGCGTAAGCCGTGCCCATCGGAATGGATTCCATCGCATATGAGAGCAGCGAAAAACTGAGGCCGAAGCCGAGGAAAAGCAGCGCGTAAGCCCAAATCGTCTTTTTCTGCGCGATTTTGTTCATGGCGAGCACGCCGAAAATTTCCGAACATCCCGCCAGTATCAGTGCGGCCCATGCCATCAGGAATTCACTCCTTTCGCCGGTTCTTCCGGTCCGGGGTCTTTCGTTGTGATTTTAAGCCCGATCACGCCGCCGAGCAGAATCAGGATAAAGACAATTTTCAGCCAGCTGATCGGCTCCCCGAACACGATCGTTTCCGCGAGGACCGTCCCCGCCGTGCCGATCCCCGTAAATACCGCGTACACCGTTCCGACGGGCAGTCGGCTTGTCGCCATCAGCAGAACCCAGAAGCTGAGCAGGATAGCGGCTCCGGTCAAGATCCAGGTAAACGCGTCATGCGCATGTTTCAGACCCGAAACCCAGCCGATTTCCAGCAATCCCGCCGCCAATACATATAACCAGTTCCGATTCATAATCGAATTGTGCCTCCTTCTTTTCCCATATGCTCATGAAGGCTCATGAATGGGAGATTCCCCGCCAGTAGACGTCCCACGAAGCCTCCAGCCTTCTGTCGTAGCTTTCGGCCGTTCCGTACAGCAGTTCCACAATGACCCCGTCCATCAGACAAAGAAAAGCCGCGGCGGCTTTGTCCGGGTCCACGCCGATTGCCGAGCGGTCGGCCTTGAATACGGAGGTCAGCTTCTCCTCCATCCGGGACAAGTACGTATAAGAAAGGTCGATCGTTTCCCGGTACATCGAGGCCGGCGGAAAGTACATCATCCGTATCCAGAATTTCGTCGAACCGTTATGCTCGTACTTGCCGCGCGTATGAGACAGAAGCTTATACAGCTTGCGGTCCAGCGCCTCTCCGCCTTTCTCCAGATGGGAAGCGGCAAATTCCAGTTCGCCGCGCGACGCGTCCTGCAGCAGAATGAGAAACAATTCCTCTTTGCCTTTAAAGTGTGCGTAGATGGAAGGCGTTTTTATCCCTACGGCTTCCGCGATATTCGCCATGGAGGTGCCTTCGTAGCCTTGGGCGGCAAACAAATCGAGCGCGGCCGCTTTGATCCGTTCAGGGGTATTCATGAGCCTCATTCTCCTAACTAACATTAGTTAGGCATAGTATGTCACATTTCCGCTCTAGGATCAAGCGCATTTTGACTTTGCCCTCGTTTTCCCGTTAAATGAAAGAGAATATACCGTACGGATTCCGGGTCCGGCACGGTCAAATACGTACGCGGGAGGCTGAAACGATGAAATACCGCACACTCGGCAAAACGGGATTGAAAGTGTCCGTGATCGGCGTCGGCACATGGCAGTTCGGCGGCGAATGGGGACAAGATTTTACGCAGGATGAAGTGGACGCTGTCCTCGACAAGGCAAAAGAACTCGGGATCAACCTCATCGATACGGCGGAATGCTACGGCGATCATTTGTCGGAAACGTTTATCGGCAATTATTTGAGCCGCCGGGGCCGTGAAGGCTGGGTCGTGGCGACCAAGTTCGGCCACCATTATCATGACCGGTTTAAACGGGACGAGCGTTTTTCGGCAGAAGATATGATCGGGCAGCTCGACGCCTCTTTGAAAGCGTTGGGAGTGGACTACGTCGACCTGTACCAGTTCCATTCGGGAACGGATTCCGCGTTCGACAACGACGCGCTCTGGACGGCGCTGGACAAACAGAAGCAGGCGGGCAAAATCCTGCATATCGGCACTTCCATCGCGAAGAACGACAACCTGCATCAGGTGGCCGCCTCTACGCAGGTCGGTTCGGAAGCAATTCAGGTCGTGTACAACCGGCTCGACCGCGCTCCCGAAGAGAGCGTGTTCCAGTCGTGCCTGCAGCAGAACCTCGGCGTGCTTGCCCGCGTTCCTCTCGCCAGCGGCTATCTCAGCGGCAAGTACAAGCCGGGCGCCACTTTCGCGGCCACCGATACGCGCCACCGCCACGATCCCGCCGAGACGCAGCGCAAGCTTGAGGAGGTCCAGCGCATCCGTGAGCACGAAGTGCCGGAAGCGATGGACATGGCGACGTGGGCCCTCGCGTGGTGCTTGAAGCATGACGCGGTCAGCGCCGTCATCCCGGGCTGCAAAAACGTCGCTCAAGTCGAAAGCAACGCGAAAGCGGCGCAGTATCTGAGCGACAACCACCCGCAAGCATGGACGGAAGAAGCGGAAGCTTCCGGCGCATGATTGCGCACGCAAAAAGCCTATCCGGTTTACCGGATAGGCTTTTTGCGCTGCCGTGCGGCAGGGGCTGATCAGGCCGCCTGGAAGAACACAATTGTTTGCGCAGGAATTGTTTACCGGGTTTCGTTTGCGGGTTATAAGTCTTAACGAAGAACATTCAGATTGGGGGAGAGTCTCTTGAGAACAAAACTCGGCCTGCTTGCCGCCGTTTCGTGTCTGGCCTTGTCCGCATGCGGCGACTATAAGGAGCAAGCATCCCCGCTTATACAGGGCGCTGCCGCGGACCGGTTTTCCAATACCAAAGCGCCGCTTCATGCCGCGCCCCTCGCTCAGGAATACTCCAAAGAAGATACCGTTCAAATCGGCGATGCCAAAATAAAAGTAAGCAAAGTGGAAAAGTTTACGGAGCAAGGTCCCGAAACGCCCAATCTGCCGGACGGCGAATTTGTCGTGGTGACGCTGAATATCGAAAATTCGGGCACCAAAGAGCTCTCGTACAATCCGTACAGCTTCGAGATGGCCAACAGCCGCGGGATGACCAGCGACAAGGTTCTCGCTTCCTTCTCCGGTGAGACCGGTCTCAAGTACGGCGAGCTGGCACCGGGCGCCAAAGTTTCGGGCACTCTGGTGTTTGAGCAGCCCAAGGGCGATCCCAAGCTCCAGCTTCTTCACAAAGAAGACGCGGGGCCGGATAAGGCGGTAAAAATCAATCTGCAATAAACGCAAACGTCCGATAAATAGCCCGAAAAAGAAAATGCCCTGTTCCGGCGCCGGAACAGGGCATTTTCTTTTTTTAGGGCCGGCTGCATCTTGAGTCTGCTCGCCGTGCTCGCCTGCACTGACTTAGCATCACCTTGCGGGTGTTACGGGTCTTCTCCGGGCAGCCATTCCGGCCTTCAAAGAAACGGCCGGTTCCTCCCCGCAAGGGTCCCCCTGTACAGGCTTCAAGCTTCGCCTTAAAACTTCGCTCCGGCCTGCTTTTCCACCGCGTCTTTGAGCATCATGTACACATCGCCGTCGCTTAATTTCTCTTTATTGGCGATGATGCCGAGGGTCGCTTTACTGAGCAGCCCGCCGCTTTCCAGCGCGGCCTGGGCTTCCGCGGCCTCCACCTTCAGCCCCGCGGCCAATGCGATCGTGTAGCTCGCCTGCTGCAGAGTCAGCGTTTTCTTTGCAGGCTCCTCCATTCCTTTCACGGCGGCGGAAGGATCTCCTTGGAAAGAAGCGGCAAACATCCGTTTCACGCTGTTCATCTGGTTCACCATCCGCTGTGCGTTCGACGCATTATCCAGTTCCTTAAAGCCGACGTTCGCATAAGAGCCGTAAGCGATGCCCATGGATACCGCCGCTTTAAGTCCCGGATACGCTTTATGCTTCATGAAAGGCGCATCGTCCAGCTTGTAAGGCTTGAGGTCCATCCCCTGGCCGTTCAGCCGCTTCTGCAGCTCTGCGATCAGGGGCTCCGATTCCGCCATGGCGCGGAAGGTCGTCCCCTTCTCCGCGGCCAGCTTGGCCGCAGCCCCGGCCGCTTCGCCCTCGGCCATGCCGACGGGGATGACGCGGGCGCTGCCGTGAGCCAGCGTGTCGTAGCTGGCGCTCCGGCCGACGACGAGAAGGCCGTCGACGTTCTGCGGCACGATACTGCGGAACGGAACCGCGTACTTCGTCGGATGAACGACGACCGCGCCGTTATCGTTAGGCGACGTTCTTTGGATATCCGCCGGATAGGAACCGAAGGCGATCCGGTCCCACTGATCGCGGTTTTCCAGCAGATCCACGACGCTGAGCCTGTACAGCCCCTCCATGTGCCGGGTCTCGCGCACATACAGCTCGGGAGCGATGCTGTCCAGCTCGACGTTTTTGAATTCATCGAACGTCTTCAAATACTTGACGACATTCGGAATTTCCTTGGCGGCGATCTCCAGCCCCTCCTGCTGGGATTTCGGATTCAAGCCGTCGATATTGAAAATATGCAGCGCATTGATCAGCACCGTACCGTCAAGCTGTCTGCCGATATTGAGTCCGCGCATCTTCATCCGCTCTTTATTCAGCGGCACATATCCCGCCATCTCTTTGCCGTAGCCCCAGGCGGACATTTTGTCGAGGCCCGTATCCTTATCATTGTCGCCGTTCAGTCTTTTGGCCACCTTGGCCCACACGTCGTCGGTGACATTTTTCAGCCGGAATACGGCCGTGACGGCCATCCGGGCTTTTTTATCCCCGATATCTTCCCGTCCGATCGTAAAAGGCACTCCCGCGGCCGCGGCAAAATCCGCATCCTGGGTTGCGTCGATTACGGTTTTGGTGCCGATGGTCCGCTTCGTCCCATCCGGTTTGGTGACGGTGATGCCGGTTACGGACGAGGCATTTCCTTCTTGCTTGAGAACCGGCTCCACGCCGTAGCCGTCCATGGAGACATCGATATTTTTCTCATCCTGCACCAGTTTGTTGAACGCGTTGGCCGCTGTCGTAACGTCAAAGGAATGGCCTTCGATTTTCTCGTACCATTCTTTGAAAATGCCCTGATTGAAATACGCAGGCTCTTTGCCGGGAAGGGTCGAGACGGTTTTATCCCAGTTCATATCGATGCTGTTCAGCCAGCCTTCCGTCATAAGACCGCCCAGAACCGTACGCTTGCGGGGTTCGATCAGAAGGGTCTTCAACCCGCTGCGGGACGCGGATACGGCCGCGCTGACGCCCTCGGGGTCCGTGCCGACGACCACAACGTCATAGCTGTCCTGCAGCTTTTCGGCCGATGCGACTTTCGTCAGCTCCTGCTTGGGAGGAAGCGGCCCGGAAGCGGCGGCGTTCCATTTGGAGGAGTAATAATACCAGCCTCCCCCGGCACCTGCCAGAAGGACTATGACAAGAACGAGTAAAATACTTTTTTTGCCTGTAAAAAAGGAACGGAACATAGTGCACCTCGTAACTTTCATTTTCGTTTTCTTGTTTTCATTTCATTGTTACATTCGTTATCGTTCATTTTCCCTGACATCGTTACTATGCTTCATTTCTTTATTCGGCTGATTTCGGAACTGATGCCCTCTCTGTTCGCCTGTTTTTCCACCACATAACCGCACGCACGCCCACGATGCAATCCAGGATGATAATCAGAGGCATCATCGTGACGTTATAACGATAGTCCGCCACAAAGCCTAGGCGAATCAGGCTCATCGTGACGATCACTAGAGCCAGCAGCGCAGCGGTTTCCCTCCAGCGCCTCAGTGCAGCCAGAACGGCAATGCCGCCGGACAGCACGAGCGTGCGGTGAAGCAGATTCGCGTTGAACGGGAGCACCGGATAGTACGGCTGATGACCGCCTCCGCGGTAGACGCTCTGGTAAACGTACTGCATTTTCCCGATCGTATACCATTTGATAAACAATCCGGGCTGCGTCGAGAAACCCGCTTTCAAGCGGGCTACCGCCAGCTCTTTTTCCGTTTTGCCCGCAGGATCGACGAGACTCTCGTCGTTAAACGTATTGTACGGATACGTTCCCGCCCTGAACGGATTTTCCTGGGCCGCCGTCGCGACCCATTGATGCAGCGTAACCGCATTGCGGATCCACCAGGGTGCAAGCAGCAGCACAACGGCCGCGGCGGAGCAGGCAAACAGCCGGATCGTCCGTTTCCTCGCTTCCTTGTCCCGGAACCATTGGAACGCGAAAGCCAGCGCTATCAGCGGCAGAAACTCCGGACGTACCAGCACGGTCAGACCGAGCCAGATTCCCGCGGCCGCCGCCCGCCCGTAAGTCGGCGTTTCAAACACCCGGATCTGGGCAAGCAGGTATCCCATCAGGAGGAATATCGCCAGCACTTCGGTCAGAACGGCCCCGTTGGCCCAGACGAGCGGCGGATATACGGCCGCGATCAGAAGGGCGGCGAGCGCCGTCCGTTCACCGGAGAACCTTCTCGTAATGCGGTAGAGAAACCCCAGCGTAATCAGACTCAGCAGCGCCTGTATGTACCGCACCAAGGGAAGCGGGTTGTTCTCCTTATAATCCGCCAGCTCATACACCGCCGCCAAAAAAAGCGGATAACCGGGCGTCACGAGCGCGTTCGGGGTCTCGCTGTTATAAGCGTACACTCCCGTGTCCAGCAGTTGTCTGACCATCGTATCGTAATTCAGCGAGTCATGAGGCATCACATGATCGGCCGAACGGAGAAAATCGATTCGCAGATATGCCGCCAGCAGAAAAATTACCGCCATTGCGGCCCAAACCCGTTTTTTACGATTCATGATGCGGCTCCTTTCGGCCCTTCATGTTTTCCAGTATACAAAAGAGATTTTAAGAGGCGGTTTAGGAGCGCTTACCGTCCGCTTAAAGCATTCTTAAGAAAACTTAAGGATTCTGCCCGCCCGATACGACACGGTACAAAAAAAAGAAGGCCCCGGTTATCGGCCTTCCTTAGCTGTCTGTTCCAGGCTGTCATGAAGGCTGCAGGGGGAGCCGCGTTTCGAAAACCGTCTGCTTCCGCTGGCTGCGCGCCGCTATCCTCCCGCCGTGCATCTCGATGATACTCTTGGCGATCGCCAGCCCAAGGCCGGTTCCGCCGGTCCGGGCCGATCTGGATTTCTCCGCCCGGTAAAACCGCTCAAAAATATACGGCAGGTCCGATTCCGGAATGGGCGCGCCGTAATTGATAATTTCCACGACGGCCTCCTGACCGCTGCGGCTGATTTTGATATCGACGGTCTTGCCTTCGCTGCCGTACCGGACCGCGTTGGAGATCAGGTTCTCGTAAGCCCGGACCAGTTGGCTGCCGTCCGCATGGATATAGAGCGTGTCGTCCTCCGCGGTCACCCGGCACGTCATGCCCGCTTTCGTTAAAATCGGGACGAATTCCTCCGCCAGCTGTTTCAGAAAGCCGTAAATGTTCACCCGCTTCATTTGAAGCTCGATGCCTTCGCCGGGCAGCGACGTATATTCGAACAAGTAGTCGATGAGCTTGTTCAAATTTTTCGTTTTCTCATAAGCGATGCGCGTATAATACCGGAGTTCGACCTCATCCTTGTACCGGTCCGTCTCAATCAGCTCCAGATAGCCCAAAATCGACGTAAGAGGGGTCCGGAGATCGTGCGAGACGCCCGTGATCAGTTCGTTTTTCGTCCGTTCGGCTTTTCTTTCCTCTTCGATGGACTTTTTGAGCTTCCGGGTCATGACGTTGATCGTTTCCGCCACCTCGCCCAGCTCATCGGAAGAACGGGCCGCGATTTCATAATCGAGATTGCCCTTCGCGATTTCCTGTACGCCTTGTGTGATCTCTTCCAAATACCCGATAATCTTGCGGCTGAACATAAAAAAATAAACAAGAAACAATCCGCCCCCGACCACGACCATTACGGGCGTAGAACCGATGTTGTTGACGATCCAGCGCAGAGGTCCTGTGTAATAGCTGAGACCGATAACCGATTTCACTATCCGGTAAGCGAGAAGTACGGTTCCCGCCGCAAACACGATGCTGAGAATAAAAACGAAAATAAACTGCCAGCGCACGGTGTGGATAAATTTGTTTTTCAAGTTCGTTCACTCCAGTCTTGCCGCTTCGGGCCGGACTTATTCGATCGTGTATCCGATTCCCCAGACCGTTTTGATAATTTGCGGGCGGCTCGGGTCTTTTTCGATTTTTTCGCGGATTTTGCGGATATGAACCATTACGGTATTGTTCGATTCAAAAAAAGGCTCATCCCATACGGCTTCGTAAATTTGCTCCATGCTCAGCACCTGTCCCCTGTTTCGTGCCAGCACCTGAAGGATGGCAAACTCTCTGGGCGTCAGTCTGACCTCGCTGCCTTCCACATATACTTTATGGGTGCCCAGATTAATGAGCAGGTCCTCAATAAGAATTTCATTCTCGTTTTTGACGAGATGGCTGTTGAGCTGCCGGTATCGGCGGAGCTGCGATTTGACCCGTGCCAGCATCTCCAGCGGGCTGAACGGTTTGATTACATAATCGTCCGCTCCGATGCTCAGTCCCGTGATTTTGTCGATCTCCTGGCTTTTGGCCGACAGCATAATGATCGGCATATGCTTTTCTTCCCGTATTTTCATGCAGGCCTCGATTCCGTCCATCCGGGGCATCATGACGTCGAGAATAATGAGATCGACTTCATTTTCGCTCAAAAGCTCCAGGGCTTCGGCACCGTCGGATGCTTTTAACAGCCGGTAGCCTTCGTTTTTCAAGTAAATCTCCAGAAGATTGGTAATTTCGGTTTCGTCGTCGACTAGCAGGATCGTTCCCCCGTACATAGCTGTACCTCCAACACGGCCGCATTCTGAACAGCCGCCCGTTTTCTGTCTTTGTCCCTAATGATACCATATCCTGTTTTAGGGGATTTCTTAAACTATTTTAAGATAAGCTTCCGCAGTAAAAAAAAACTCCGCCCGGAGGACGGAGTTCTTCGCTTGGCGCTGCCGGAGCCCGCCATTCTTATTTACTTTACTTGATGTCGTAGAACTTATACAGATCGTCGAGAAGCAGATTAGCCGCTTTAACGCCGCCCGCGGTGTTCCACGTTACGTCGTTGACCTTCTGGGCTTTGCCGTTCTTCACCACGTTCAGGTTCTGCCAGAGCGGATCCTTGATGATCGCTTCTTCCTGTTTCGTACCGTTGCCGTCGCCCGTTTCATACGTGAAGTAGAACAGACGGTCGGAATCCACTTCCGGCACGCGCTCTTTCGTAATTTCCTCCACGAACGTATCCTTCGCTTTTACAGGCGTACGGGCAATCCCGATCTGCTTGAAAATAATGCCGGTAAACGTATCGTCGAGATAGATACGGGTTTTGCCGGCCATAAAACGCACGACGGACACTTTCTCTTTAAGCTTGTCGCCCGCTTTGGATTTGAAGTCTTCGATGCGCTTGTCGAAATCGGCGATGATTTTCTCGCCGTCCGCTTTTTTGTTTACCGCTTCGGCGTAAAGACTGAAGTTGTTCTTCCACTCGCCGCGCAGTGTTTCGGAGAATACGGTCGGCGCAATCGCGCTCAGTTGAGTGTACACTTTCTCCTGGCGCATTTTGTTGCCGATGATCAGATCCGGTTTCAGGCTGATAATCGTTTCCAGGCTCGGCTGGTGCTCGTCGCCTACGACGGTCACGCCTTCCATATCGGCTTTGATATGATCGTACCAAGGGTTGCCGGTAAACGATTTAACCGCTCCGACCGGCTTGATGCCCAGAGCCAGTAATGCTTCCGTTCCTTCATTCGTCAGAATGACGACGCGTTTCGGCGCAGCCGGCACCTCGGTCTCGCCCATGGCATGTTTAACCTTGATCGTCTGTTTCGCTGTATCTCCGGGCGCGGGCGACGCCGCTCCCCCATCCGAAGCCTGATTGCCTTTGCCGCAGCCTGCCAGAGCAAGCGCCATCGCAAGGACAAGCAGACAGAATACGTAAGATTTGCGTGCTGCTGATTTCATCTGTTCTATTCTCCCCTGTCCGTTCTTGGTGATAATGATTATCATTCACAAAGGAATGATACCTTTTTACAGATAAGTTGTCAACCTGACACCGCTTGATTTTCTCCTTAAAAAAACCGGTCGCGCCCTGTTAAATTCTTCCTTGGAAGACCGTGTTCTCTCGCTTAAAGGCCGGGATCCTTGTATAATTCCACTAGAAAGACCGGACGGCTTGTCAAACACACCGGCCAAAACGCAAACTCAAACGGGCGAAGCGCAGTAAACGCGGAATATCGTACTGACTTCCCTTTAACCCTTGCCCAAGTTCGAACTTCATACAAACCCGGGCCGACGGCGCCATTCCATTTCTTCAAAAGGAGAGTCGATATCTCTTGACCATGCTTCTCCTCGCCTGTCTGTTCACCCTGATTATTCACGCGGCCGAAACGTCCGCCTACGCCTTCCGGCTGGCCGGAATCCGGACCGCCAAACTGGCTGTCGCCCTGTCGCTGGCGGGAATGATCGTCCTGATCTCGCGGACCTCGAACATGGTGCAGGGCCTGATGATTTCCGGCATCGCGGATCAGGCGGGGCGGACCGATCCCCATCTGGCCCTGGCCCCGTTCCGCTTCGTTCTGATGTCGGCATCGGTCGGAACCGCCATAGCGATCGTGCTGTTTCCGACGCTTGTCTCCTTGTCCGCGCGGATGATCGCCCATTTCGAGGTGACCGGCTCCATTCCGCTTCTGCTGAAGGCCACGGCCAACGTGCACGGCATCAAACAGGCCCGCAAGCATCTGCGCCCGCCGCGCCTGCAGATGCTCTCCCGCCTGCGGATCGGCGGGGTGCCCAAACGCCTCGTCGTGCTCAATGTCGCCGTTACGGCCATCTATACGGTCGGCGTCCTGTCGGCCCTGTACGCGTCGGCCTTCAGCCCCGACAACAAGTCGCAGGCCACTATGTCTTCCGCTCTCATCAACGGCATCGCCACCATCATTATGACGCTGATGATCGACCCGAAGGTCGGGCTGCTGACGGACCGGGCGATGCACGGCAAAGCCAGCCGGGAGGCCGTGAATAAAATGTTCGGCCTCCTCATGCTGTCCCGATTGGCCGGAACCATTCTGGCCCAAGTGCTGCTCGTACCCGCCACCTCGTTCATTCTGTGGGCGCTCACGCTGTTCTAAGCGGAGGGGGACGGCCGCAAGCGGACGGCTGCCCTCAATCGAACCGGGCTGCCGGAGGACGGCCTGCTTTCAGGCTCCCCCGTGCTGTTTGCCTGCAAGCTGTCTCCCGTTCAAGCCTCCGATTTGCTACCGGGGGCTCTTTCACGTATGATGAGGAAAAAATCGCCTATCAGGCTACGACGGGACGGTGTACCTTCTATGATCGGCCCCTCCGCAGGGACTGAACGCATCATCGCACTCGATATTATCCGCGGTTTCGCTCTGCTCGGAATTTTCCTGGTCAATATGCCGACCTTCAGCGGAAGTGAATTTGCGGTCTACCACGGCGCGGACAGATGGCTCCGGCTGCTGTTCGATCTGTTCGTCCAGGGAAAATTTTATCTGATTTTTTCCTTTCTGTTCGGGCTAGGCTTCTATATCTTCCTGTCACGCGCGGAGCAGAAAGGATACGGCCCCGGCCTGTTCCGAAGGCGCCTGCTCGCGCTGCTGCTGATCGGCTTCCTGCATCTGGCGCTTTTCTGGAGAGGAGACATTCTGACTCTCTACGCGATTACAGGCTTTCTGCTCCCCTTCTTTTACCGGATGAGGACGGAAACGATCCGCACGTGGGGACTCCTTCTCGTGCTCGGCTACCTGCTGCTGATTCTCGGCCTGCCCGCCCTCATCGTGGCACTGATCGCCTATGCCAGAGGCGGAATCGATCCGTCATTGGGCGGTCCCTTGTACACGCAAGCCGAAGCCGCCGCGAGCCTCCATGCTTTCCGGACGCTCTCCTGGCCCGACTGGCTGGCCTGGCACTGGCGCAGCGAAGTATGGGACTCGCTGTCCAGCCAGCTTTCCATGCTGCCCATCGTCCTCGGCATGTTCCTGTTGGGGCTGGCCGCCGGCAAGAGCGGCCTGCTCCATGACGTAAGCGCCCACCGGGACCGGTGGCGCAAGATCCGCAGCCGCTGTCTGGCGGCCAGCATCCCGCTTCTGGCAGCCATCGCCGCCATTTACGCCGCCGGGGCGGAAACCGGACTCAGCCTCGTGACGTTCTTCCTTGTCTACATGAGCGGGTTCACGCTGGCGTTTGTCTATATCGCCTCCCTCGCTCTGCTGCTCGTAGATCCGGTCTGGCAGCGGCGGCTCCGGTTTCTCCAGCCCTATGGCCGGATGGCGCTGACCAATTATTTGACGCAGACGGTCCTCTGCGTCGTTCTGTTCCTCGGCTTCCGCTTATACGGTCAAGTCGGCCTGTGGCAGGGCACCCTGCTCTGCCTCGTCATTTACCCGCTGCAGATCGCCTTCTCGGCATTCTGGCTGAAACGGTTCCGTTACGGGCCTGCCGAGTGGGTCTGGAGAAAATGGACCTACGGCCGCCTGTCGCCGGAAGGAAAGCAAAGCCGGTAAGTGAAATGTTCCGGCTCGCTCGCTCCCTGCGCAGATGCAGAACGTAGAATGCAGAATGCCGGATGCAAATAAAAGAGCCCCTTATGCTTCTCTGCATAAGGGGCTCTTTTTGCCGTTTAATATAGCCTGAATTCTTTCTTGTAAACCGCCTCGTCGTCGTTGGAGTCCATAATCCGGACTTCCAGCGTGCATTTGCCGGGAAGCGGCAGGTAAGGTCCCTGGGTGTAATAGGTGTACATATTGTACCCCTCCAGCCAGTTCTTTTCCTGATTCTCCTGAAGCTCCAGCGGAATCTGGATGGGAGCCAGCGTGGCCTCCTCTCCTTCTTTCGGCTCGTACTGGGCGTTCATCTGCACATGCTTGGGCGGCCCCAGCGTATCCAGCACCCAGACCGTCACTTTGAACGTGTTGGTGCCCGGCGCTTTCGGCGACACTTCGGCCGTCATATGCACGCTTTTGCCCATCTCGTGCCAGTTCAACGGCTCATTGGGAGGAGCCGGGGACAAGTATGTCAGAACGCCGACCACGGCCAGTATGATCAGCATAAAGCTGAAATCGGCCTTGTAGAGCTTCGCCGTCGCTCTCTCCCGCTTGTTCTTCAGCGTATAGCGGAGGAAGGCGGCCGTCGCTACGACAAGCACGACAACACCGACCTTTATGAGCAAAAGAATCCCCCACTGGGTATATACGATCATATCCAGGCTCGGCAGGAACAACAGCGTCAGCACGACACCGCTCACGGTAAGCGCGATAATCGACCAGAGCGCCGCTCCGGAAAAAAGTCCCAGGAAGGAAGTAAACTCCTCCCGCCGGTTCCGGTACACCGCGGCGGCTGCCGCCAAACCGCCTACCCAGACGGCCGCCGCCGCCAGATGGATAAAATCGGCGGCTACGCTCGCCCAGACGGGCGGGAACGTTACCGCATGACCTGACATGGCTTTGACCGCCAGCAGCAATACTGCCCAGGCGTAATCCAGCCAGGCCGCCTTTCCGAGCAGCAAGAAGCCCGCCAGAGATAAGCCCAGCGAAACGAGCCAGGAAATGCCGATTCCCGTGCCCGTCAGCAGACTGCCGAGCTGGGAAAGACCTCCGTCGCCGAGGAGGGCCTCCACATGTGTAAGAATTACAAAAAGCAGGGCGACCAGGTAAAAGCGCTGCAAATTCAGCGTCCATTTCGCGGAAACGTCCTCCGGAAGCTTGCGGCCGGATGCGGAGCGCCTCCAGAGCAGCCAGCCGGTCAGCCCGAGCATCGCGGCATACCATAGGCCGCGCGCCGCATATTGGATCATCCCGTCTACGCCGGAGCTGCCGAGATTATGATTGTGCCCTGTGGACGTACCGCCCGTGCCGTCCGTACCGCCGCTTCCGGCAGCGGGCGCCGCTTTACCGACCGTGAGCGGATAACTGCCGCCCACCGGATGGCCGTCGCCGGAGATGACGTGGTAAGACACCACGTAAAGCCCGTCGTCCAGCTTCGGCAGCTTCAGAACGATCCCCGTCCGGTCTTTCGTCATCTCGGCCGCATTATCCGTAACCTTCGCCCCGGACTGATCCAGAACGCGTATGTAGTAGACGCCTTCTTCCAGCGGCTCGTTAAAGGTCAGCTTGATCTGTTCCGGCGGCTGCGCGAGCGTGCTGTTCGGAGCGGGGTCCGTTCCCGTCAGAATCGCGTGCGCCAATGCCTCCCGGGGAAACAGTCCTCCCAGGATGACGAGCAGGCACAGCAGGCCTGCCGTTACAAAGGCCAGCCGGCCGGCCGGCCTCACTACCTTTTCCTTCATGTTCAGTCCATTCGCCTCCCGCAATTTTGTAAGACAAGCTTCCCGGATCTAACTGTCTTCGGGAAGCGGCTTGCGGCCCGTGTATCCGTCATGCCGGCTGTGATAATAACCGATGCGCTCCTCTCCGCTGCGCCAGCAGAGAAGAACTTCCTCGCCCTCCAGAATGGACGGAAAATCCACAAGGCCGGAATCAATGTCCTTAAGCTCGATTCCCTGATGATAAAAGTGCTGAATGATTCCGCGGGCTTCGATCTGCAGAAATTCCAGATCGCATTCCAGCTCGAACAGCGGATCGTAAATGTCTTTCCCGCCGAGCTTGCGGACGGCTTGTCTTTTTTCACGCAGACTCCGCATACTTGTCCTCAAACTTCTTCTTGATTTTCTTCAGACCGGAGATCTGGTCCCGTACCGCAGGAAGCAGGGCGTTGGCTTCCTCTATCGTAAAATACCGTTTGGCCATGTACTCCACCCCCTAAGATGAGTGTACCAGAAACAGGTGCCCCGAATCGAATGTCTCATGCCGCCGGCCCCCTCCAGTATACGTGATGAAAAAGGCGGAAAAAGAAAGCTCACATGACAATTCCATGAAAAAAGGGAAAAGTCCTGCTTCGGTTTCCGGGCTCTGGGCTCTGCCTGGATCGTCCGGCATCTGTACAGGCACGATGCACAAGAGATTACCCTGAAAGTTCCCGCCGGAAACATTCCCGTTACCTTCGGCAGCGGCGGCTTGCTCTGGATGAAGCGGCTGCGGCCTTCCTTCGGAAGCCGCTTTTCCGCTTCCGCCGCCGCAGCGGTAATCGGACTGGAAACGGAGGAAATCGACGAACGTTACTCACCTCTCAAAACAAAAAACATTTCGGCCTGCCGCAGGCTGAAATGTTTTTTGTTAACTAACGCAGGCAGAAAGCCGCTCAATCCAGCAGCCGTTTCACATTCATCTCCAGCTCGACCATCGAGAAGGGCTTCGTCATGTACTCGTAAACGCCGAGCTTGTGCAGCGTGTCCATGCTATCTTCCTTTTTACGGCCGGAAAGCATGAGTACCTTGCACATGGAGCCCGTCACGGGAGGCTCGGCTTTAAGACGCTCCAGCAGCTCGATTCCGCTCATTTTGGGCATGATGCCGTCCAAAATGCACAAATCTATGCCGCCTTCGCGGAGACGCTCGTAGGCGGCTTCTCCGTCGGCCGCTTCTTCGATATCAAGAGGCAGGTGCTGAAGGCCCGAAACGACGATGGCGCGCAAAATTTTATCGTCGTCGACGACAAGCAGCTTCGGACGCCGCCGGATGTTCCCTTCGGAACCGGCCGGAGCGGTTTCCGCTTCTTCCTCGACGTAAATCCGGTCTTTGCCGTCCTGCTTCGCCCGGTACATCGCCCGGTCGGCTCTCAGAATCCACTCGTCGATGGACAGATCCGCGCTCCAGGACGACACGCCCGCCGAGAACGTAATCCAGTAGTCCTGTCCTTCGTCGGACACGATCGGCTGAAGATGCGCCATCCGGAGCAGCGCGCGCAGCGAATCCGCCGCCGCTTCCGCTCCCGTTCCCGGCATGACCACGACGAATTCTTCTCCTCCGAAGCGGAAAACAAGGTCCGTCGAGCGCATCCGGGTCTGCAGCAGGTGGGCCAGACCTTGAAGAACCAAGTCCCCCGTGTGATGGCCGTGCTTATCGTTGATCCCTTTGAAATTATCGATATCGATAAAGGCGAGCGAGATAGCGGACGGGTAACGCTGCACCCTATCCAGCTCCAGCTTGATCTGGTGATCGAAGTACCTCCGGTTGAACACCGCCGTTAACGGATCGCGGAAGGCCATCTCTTCGAAATTTTTGGTTCTTTTCACAATGCCGTAAATGCGTGCGGCCAGCTCCTCATATTGAAAGGGCTTCGTTACATAATCATCCGCACCCAGATGAAAACAGCGCACTTTATCCGTTAAATCGTCACGGCCGGACAGCACGATCAGAGGGACCCATTTCAAAGTCGGGTCTTCTTTGAGAAAATCGAAAAGCTCATAGCCGGACTGCGGGTACATCATAAGATCCAGCGTAATCAAATCGTAGGACTGCTGCCGCAGCAAGAGCTTGGCGGACGAAACGTCGCTCGCTTCGTCCACGATATAGCCGTCCAGCTCAAGACGCCGCACCAGATACACGCGCAGCACATCGTCATCGTCTATGATTAACAGGCGCCTTTTGCCGCCCAAATTGTGTACGATCCCGTTTTCCTTCTGTTCGTCCACCTCGAGCTCGATCACCGAAACATCGTGTTCCATCAGCAGATGACGGATATATTCGCTCGTATGCGTGACGCTTTCATTGACCAGAGGGGTGAAATCCGCCGTCAGCGCCGCAGAAGGATGAAGGGACTGCGTCCATTCCCATACGCGGACGAGTTCTTCGGCGATTTTGCCGATCCTCCCGAATTGGAACATGGGGGCGCTTCCTTTCAGCATGTGAACGATCCGGTACATGTCCTGAAGATCCTTCACCTCGGGAGAGGAAGCTATGATGACCAGCAGGTTATCCATCTGTGCGATCTGATGGGCCAATTCCTTCATGAACAGCCTGCGCCCCTGCTTCAGCAGCCGTTCGTCTCTTCCCTTGGCATCTGCGCCATGCCCCCGGGAGTTCGGTTGATTCATGGTTGAGATTCACTCCGTTCGTATTCGCGTAATCGCTGTCATGCGCCGCCTATAAGAGCCTCCACGGTATCGACCAGTTGAAGGGGGCTAAACGGCTTGACAATATAAGTGCTGACACCGGCCGCCGTCGCTTTCTCGCGGTCCTTCTCCAGGGCTTTGGCTGTCAGCAGAATAACGGGCACTTCGCGGTTGATTCCGCCTTCCGAGCGCAGCCATTCGCACACCTCGACTCCGGTTTTCTCCGGCATCATGTAATCGAGAATGACCAGATCATAGCGCTCCTTCACGAGCTCGGCAATGGCTTCTTTGCCGTCCATAACCTCCGTGATGGCGTATCCTTCGTCCGAAAGCGTCTCTGTCAATAGAAAACGGAGTGCGGCTTCGTCGTCTGCAAGCAAAATACGGTAAGGATTCAAGCCCATTCCTCCTGTTCGTCTGCGGTCCTTTCTCTACACCGATAGGGTTCGATTAAAATTTCCGAAATCCTTCCATAAATCATCCACCGCAACTTTTTATCTATGATAGCACATGGGCCCGACCCGGGTAAAAAAAATTCCAGCCTCTGGGGACAGGGCGGGAAGACATAGAAAAACGGCGGCCTTAGAGGTCGCCGTTTTATGGTGTCGCGGCAGCTTCTTTCAGCCGCTCGCGTGTTTTTCCAATGATTTTGCGTATGCTGTCTTCCGAAAGATGAAACGCCTGAATCAGCTCCAGCACGGTTGAGCCGTTTTGGTATAACCGGAATATTTCGCGGTTGCGCCGTTCGATAATGAGGCGGGTTCCGTTATTTTCTCCCCAGCCTGCGCGTTTCTTCTCTTTCTTCGGAACGTAAATGATCTCTCCCTGGATGTAATTCTGCAGCTCTTTAAGCAAGCTGGCCGGAAGAATATCCTTGCCGTTCTTATAACTCATCGGATGAAAACCTCCTCGAATTGGTCGTGTATGATCCGTACCGCATCGTCAAACCGTAGAGGGTCTTCATCTTCCGCACCTGCTATCATTCATAAGGAAAGATATACACGATAGGTATCGTGCCGCAGCTTGTATGTATATACAAACAGGTGAACGGTACTTCCATGATGATAGCAGTTAGAAAATGAGCACCTCTACGGTGACTTTCACTCTTACTGTTTGAACAAACTTCATGGAAAACATCTCCTTTCACCTAGTTTTTTTGGGTTTACTATTTCCAATTATATGGAGTCGGCCCGTTTTTGTCACGCATATTCCAAATATCTTTCAGGAAAATAAAAACCGGGGGCGCTGCCGCCCCCGGTTCGACACGGGCTTCCGCTTACGCAGAAGCCACCTCCATTGTCGTGTTCATTGTTCCGAATCACTCCTTTCCTGATAGAGTGGAGCCGGCCGGCTGCATCTCTATTAACGCATACCTGCGGCGCCGTTCTCAAGGGGGAGATTCGTTATAGTCGTTCTTTCCAAAAATTCCTTGCTCGTTTCCAGCTCCGGCAGGGACGGCATCGGACCCGCAGAGGGACTCAGAACTCCCGGAAAATCCCGATCGTTCCCATCCTCTCTAGCAGATTGCCGAAACACGCACTTCGCTGCTGAGCCTAAACCGGCGGGGCACCAGACCGCGTGCGCCGTTCAATCGTAACAGAACCGGCCCTCGGACCGGGCTCAGGCGGTTTCGCAATCCCTACGCGAGCTGCCAACTCGCGGAGGCTCCTCTTACGCTCCCCACGGCGGACGAACCGCTACGCCGGCCTCGTCCAGCGCCGCCCGGACCGAGCGGGCGATTGCTGCCGCGTGCGGGCCGTCCCCGTGGACGCAGACCGTCTCCGCGGTCAGCGGCACGATCTCGCCGCTCGCGCCGGTCACGGCGCCCTCGCGAACGAGGCGAAGCACCTGCGCGGCCGCCTGCGCCGGATCGCTCAGCAGCGCTCCGGGCTCCGTGCGGGGCGTCAAGGAGCCGTCCGGCCGGTACGTCCGGTCGGCGAAAGCCTCGGCCGCCGTGCGCAGCCCGTGCGCCTGCCCCGCGCGGAGCAGTTCGCTGCCCGGAGGTCCGAGCAGCACGAGGGCGCCGCCGCTTGCGCGCAGCGCCGCCCGGGCGACCGCATCGGCCAGATCGCCGCGTGCGGACGCCATGTGGTACAGCGCGCCATGGGGCTTCACATGGCGGAGAGTGCCGCCTTCAGCCTGCACGAAGGCATGAAGGGCCCCCAGCTGATACAAGGTCAGCTCGTAGACTTCTTCGGCTTCGACCGCCATCTCCCGGCGGCCGAAGCCGGCCAGGTCCGGCAGCCCGGGGTGAGCGCCTATGGCAACGCCTTTCTCCAGACAGAGAGCCACGGTCCGGCGCATAACACCGGGGTCGCCCGCATGAAATCCGCAGGCGATGTTCGCCGATGACACGCTTTCCAGCAGCTCCTCGTCCCGGCCGAACCGGTAAGCCCCGTAGCTTTCCCCCATGTCGCAGTTCAAATCGATCGTAAGCATCCGTTATCTCCCCATCCTTGCGCGGACTCCCGTACGGAGCAGCCTAAGATTCATTTCCTGGCGCATCAGCTCCGCCTGCGCCTCGTGCAGCGTCACTTCCGCGAACCGTACGGGCGCGCCCGGAGCGAGCTGGCCCAGAACGGGCAGATCCGAGCTGATGACATGCCCGATCCGCGGATAGCCCCCGGTCGTCTGGCTGTCTGCGGCCAGCACGATCGGCTGTCCGTCCGGCGGAACCTGAATTGTTCCGGGTGCGGTGCTTTCCGATATCAGCTCGCCCGGAACGGACCGCTCAAGCGAGGGGCCCTCCAGCCGGCAGCCCATCCGGTCCGATTGGGGCCGCACGCGGTAAACGTGCCCGGTCAACGCGTCCAGACCGTCCCTGAACCGCTCCGTCTCACTGGCTCGAACGACTCGCAGAACCGCGGGATGACCCGGCATTCCGCCTGGTCTTACGGCCCAGGAAGCCTCCCACGCGGCAGCGCGGACAGCGTTTCCACCGGCGTCAGCTTGAAGCCTGAGCTCCGCCATCAACCGTTCCGCCGCGGGAGAGGGCCTTCCCGTTTGAAGCTCATCGCCGGTTTGAAGGGGACGTCCCTCCAGTCCGCCCAGTCCCGCGCGGGTGTAAGTGCTGCGGCTGCCGAGCGCAAGCGGGACGTCAACGCCTCCCGCCAGGGCAAGATAGCCCCGGCAGCCCCTGCGCATACTGCCGCCCAGCGAGAGCACCGTTCCCGCGCGGATATAGAAGGGCCGCCAGCCGGGAACGGGTTCTCCTCCGGCATAGACTTCAAGCTCCGGGCCGCACCATGCCGCCAGCATGTCTTGTCGCAGCAGCAGCTTCGGGCCCTGCAGCGTCCATTCGAGCACAGCCGCATGACGGGCATTGCCCGCGAGGATGTTGGCCGCCTGCATCGACAGGGCGTCCATCGCCCCGCCGGCGACAAATCCGAAGCGGCGGAGACCGTAGCGTCCCTTATCCTGCACGGTCGTGTACAGCCCCGGCTTTTCGACAAACAGGCTCATCCCCGGTTCCCCTCCTCGGACATCTCCGTTTCTTCACGGCTGAGCCGCTTGTATTCCGCTTCCTCTACAGGTACAAAGCGGACCGTATCCCCCGCCTGCAGCAGCACGGGAGGATGTTCCCGCGGCCGCAGCAAATCAAGCGGCGTACGGCCGATAATATGCCAGCCTCCCGGCGAAGACAGCGGATAAATTCCCGTCTGACTGCCTCCGATCCCTACTGAACCGGCCGGAATGGAGGGTCTGGGATTAGACCGCCGGGCAAGAGCCAGCGAAGAAGGTAATCCGCCCAAATATGGAAATCCGGGAACAAAGCCGATCATATACACCCGGTATGAGCCGCCGCTGTGCAGCCGGACCACTTCTTCGGGACTCATGGAAAGAGCCTTTGCGGCGTCATCCAGATCCGGACCGAAGGAGCCTCCATAACATACCGGAATAAAAATTTCCCGCGGCGGAGATGCTTGAAGAACCGGACGCTCCGCGGCACCGGTTTCCAGAACGCGTTCAAGATGCCGCCGGATCCAGGTGTAAACGACAGGCTCCCCGCCTGCCAGCATGGCCTCGGTTTCTTCCAGCTTCGAAGGGGAGAAATGTCTGCCGGCGGCCTCGGCCGCCTCTACGACGGAATACCAGACCGTGACCGTTGTATAGGTAGGTGCGATTTCGACCAGTCCCGGAAAAGGGCTGCGGCCGATCGCCTCCGCGGCCTCCAGAACGCGCCGGTGAACATCCCCGGATATAACGTCACCCATACGAAGCACGACGGCCTGGTCTCCAAGCGGCTCGAAAACGATTGCAGAACTGCATTTAGGCTCCACTTTTTGCGTCTCCCCGTTTCAAAATATCCCCTGCCGTGTATTATTTAGTAGACATGAAAAAAAGACCTCTGGCGGGAGATCTTTTTTCGAAAGACGAAGGAATCAACGGACTCCTTATATTTGATATTGTAATGGACCTTGTGGGATACGATTCGATCAACCGATCAAACATATTTGTAAGTCGCTAAGACAATTAAACCATACCAAATAAGCTTTGTCAACCATGTATTTCCGAGGCGCTGTCGGGACGCTCATACAAATCCAGTTTTTCTTTGAGCGCATAATTTTCCTGCAGCAGGCGTTTAATAAACGCTTTGTCCCTCTCTTTTTTGTCGAGAAGATCTTTATATTTTTTGAACATGCCGAGAGATACCATCACTTTTTCTTCAATCTCGTCCATCTCACCGCGGATGTTCGCCAGGCAGCTCCCCGTAATGCGCGACTTGCTGACAGTCATAATATTGGCCAGCAGTACGTAACCGGTAAGCTGCTTTTCTTTGCCCGCTTCCAGATAGGTATAGTTGCCCTTGAGTTCTACGGATACGCTTGGAATGCCGGCCGTGTGCGTAATAGGCGCGATAATCGTGTTCCCGGAATGTTTGTTGCCGACGTCATTTTGTAAAACGATGCAAGGACGCTCTTTTTCTTCTTCGCTTCCGATTCCTTTTCCCAAATTGCATTTGTAGACTTCGCCGCGGCGCAGGGCACGCGTTTTCGCTTTATCGGACAGGGAGTCCAGGTAAATTTTCGTTTTGAGCCACTCCAAGTAATCCTGAATGCGGGTAAGATCCGTTTTCAAAGGGCCACCTCCGTTGTGATTGCGGTTTGCCATGAACAAAATTCCCCTTTCGTGCTGTGTAAGAAATATTCTGTTTTAAGGTAAACTGGGTAACGAATTGAATTACCGGGTACCGGCTGACGCTTTGCGCCCGAGAAACCATTCCGGATTTCATTCGTTATACTAATGTACAAACCCTTTTTAACAAAACATTAAAACAGACCAGTTGATCTTTCACTACCCGAAAAAGGAGCGCTTGAAACCGCCGTGACATGGGAATCTATAAAAAATGTGCTGACCGAAGAAAATATTGCGCAGTTTTTGTCTCATTATAACTCTCTCGGTCCTTTGCCCGGTATTTTGCTGACCTTTATCGAAGCATTCATTCCTGTTCTTCCGCTGTTCGTGATAGTTATGGGAAACGCCGCGTCCTACGGGCTCGGATTCGGATTTCTGTACTCCTGGCTCGGCACGAGTCTGGGCGCCATCTGCCTGTTCCTGCTGTTCCGCAGACTGTCCAATACGGCGTTTATGCAAAAGCTGACCCGCTCGCCCAAACTGCGCAACGGGATGAACTGGATTCATAACCACGGATTCGGCACGATCTTCCTGCTGAGCTGCTTCCCGTTCACGCCTTCCTCGCTGGTCGTGGTGGCCGCAGCGCTGTCCCGGGTCGAGAAAATGGTTTTTCTGCCCGCTATCGTGGCCGGGAAAGCGGTTATGGTGTTTACGATGGCATTCGTCGGATTCGACATTATGTCTTTTATCCGCCAGCCCTGGAAGTTCCTGATCGTCCTCGTCGTGATCGGCCTGCTTTGGCTGCTCGGCAAAAAATTCGAAACCCGTATGCACCGGGCCTGAAAATGTCCGCCGATTGAGAAAAAGTACCGTACCGCAGCCGCTTGTTTATGAAAGCCCCTTGCCGAGGGGCTTTTTTTAGTGTACCCCATAGCGGACGGACAGGGATGCCAAAAAGTGCGAGGCGGGTTGGAAACCGGCGGGCATGCAGTAAATCATTGACAGTTTGCTCCGCCCGTCCGGTCTTTATTCGCCGATGCCGCAGAGGAGCGTTTCCTTCTCCGCGATGCTTGCGTTTTCCGGGGCGCCCCTCCCGGTCACGTCCGCCGTTACGAGCGGATTCGCTCCTGAAGGAAGCCTAGGCGGAATATCTGCTTCGGGCGTCCTTTGGAAACGCCGCGTTCTTCGCCGATGACGTCGACAAGCCCGGCATCCTGCCAGGCCAGCAGGAACCGGTGGGTGCTGCGCACCGTCACGTCCAATATGGCGGACAACTCCTGCGCCGTATAATCGAGCTTGCCGAAGCGGGTCACGTAGGCGACCAGCCGGCTCAGATAGGCGGGCGTCATGCCCGCTCTGCCCGCTTCCTTGATCAGCTCGGCGTCAAGCAGAGACAGATCGAAGCGGTTGGGCTCCGTCATCTCCAGCGGACCGATGACGCTGCGGTCTTCGCGCACGATGAACGTGATGTTGCCCCCCGCATCTTTGGAGCGCCGCAGGGCGAGACGCGCATGCGTGCCCGCTTCGTTGGCGGAACGGCCGAAGCCGATGCCGATGCTCAGCGTGAGATCGTGCATGAGCGACAAATCTTTGGCCAGCGGAATCGATTTGTAGCCGCCCGTCTCCCGCTCGAATATCCCTCTCGTCGTCATAAACAGAAACTCGTCTCCGCCGAGCGTGTTCAGATACCCGTCGAGATGTTCGACATAATCCAGCACGATCCGGTGAAGATCCAGCTTCATCCGCTGCACTTCGTGCTCGGAGCCCGACCTGGCGGCCAGCCGTTCGAATCCGTCGATGTTGATAAACCCGATGACGATCTGGCCTTCCTTGCTCCGCCGGGTTTCCGTGGACAGCAGCGCGCGCTGGAGCGAAATCGTCATGTCGTGCCCGGTCGGCGCGATCCATTCGCTCCGCAGCCCCTCCTTCGTCAGAGCCTCCGCAACGGCCTTCATTCCCGTCAGGGCGACGGTGTCTTCGGACGCTCCCGCCCGGTGGAAGTGAAGCAGTTCCTGCAGAGTGCCTTCACCCTGGCCGCCGTAGCAGATCACGTCCATGCCGTTTTCTCCGAGCTCCCTCAGTGCCTTGGCTACGACCGGCTCCGTCAGTCCGTCCACGGTCAATTTCCCGGGAGATCCGGTACGCCCCGCCAGGTAGAGTGCCCGGTACAAGCCGGTGCCCGTCAGAGGCACATAATGCGCCGGAATCCGGAACGTCACGCTCTGTCTGGCGACGCGGAATGTGTCCGGGTCCGTAAAAAGCAGCACCTCGGCCTGCTCGCCGAGACGCTGGACGTCCGGAAGGCCGTTCGGCTCTCCTTCCCATTTTAAAGACAAAGGATGAAAAGAAGGAAACGCCTTGATCGTCTCCTCCGCCTTCTCCAGAAGCTCTTCCGGACCGATGAGTCCGATCACGATTTCGTCCCGGCTGGGGGGGCGATTTATTTCCACGGTGTACATCCTCCTTGTCCCTGGCCGGATTTCCGCTGCGATAAGCACGTACTTCGGCAATTGTGTATTGTAGGCGTTTACATTCTTTCTCTATTTTAACGAAAGACTTCATTTAAAGACAAATCTTTAAATTGTCTTTAATTAAATTTAATGTGCTTACTTTTTTAAAAATGGTGTGACGAATATCACAGAAGACTTGTCATATCTTAATAGAGAGGTGAGTTTATTTATGTTTGATATACTCATATACCAGAAGCAGAAAGTTAAAGTCAGCTGCGGCAATGATACCATTACCGGTGTCATTTCCAATCATTACGAACAGTTCGGTCTCATTAAGATGAATAACGTACTTCTTCCGATCGAACACATTCTCATGATTGAAGTTGTGGAGGAAGAGAGCGATCCGTTCTGTTACGCGGCCCTGCCCTCTCAAACGATTAATAAAGGAGCTTCCTTACGGGAAATGCTCTATTGACTGACCCGCAGCCGGCCCTTTGACCCGAGGGGCCGGTTTTGCTTTGCCCGCAGGCAGATTTTCCGGCGGGAAAAGGGCGCTAAACTTATTAGACGAAAGTTTCTCCGAAAAGTCGCGGACTGTGAAGAGGAAAATTTCTCTCGCCTTGTTGCTCCGGACACGTTACGGTATATTGGGTACATCCGTTAGGACAAGAACCATTATTTATGCAAAGGACGGGCTGTTATGTCGCTTAAAACCCTCAAATGGCTGGCCGCTTTGACCCCTGCCCTGTTTATCGGAGGATTCGAGTTTATCCGGCATGAATTCATGCTGAGCTATATGTCCATGGAAACCGGAAACTGGTACATTACGTTCCTTACTCTCCTCGTCTCCTACGTGTTCGCCACCTGGATGTTCCGCAGCATTGAGCGTACCAATAACCGCCTGGCCCGCGAAACGTCCAAACGCGCCGTCTATGAAGAACGCGAACGGCTCGCAAGGGGGACTGCACGACAATCTCGCCCAGACGCTGTTTTTTATCAACGTGAAGCTGAAGCAGGGAAAGACGGAGGAAGCCAAGGCCGCCGTCTCCGAAATCGACCATCATCTCCGGCAGGCGATTTTCAATCTCCGGACCCTGCCCGAGGAAGGGACCTCCTTCTCTCTGCGTATCGGCAAGTGGCTCCAGGACTGGGAAGTGCTGACCGGTATTGAAACCGTACAAAATTTGCGGGCGGCCGACAAAGTTCTTACGGCTGCCGAAGAAGTGCAGATTTTCGCCATCATCCAGGAAGCTTTCACCAACATCCGCAAGCATTCGCGCGCGACCCAGGCTTCTATCGACCTGGAAACGAACGGCCCGGACTGGTCGCTCAAAATCGCCGACAACGGAGTCGGATTCGCGGAAGAAGAATCCCAGCGGCACCGTTACGGCCTGACCATGATGCGCAAGCGGGCCGCCGAGCTCGGAGCCTCATGGGAACTTCAGTCTTCGCCCGAAAACGGAACGGAGCTGTCCGTCACTTCAGCAAGGAGGAAACCTCATGTCAGAGACCTGCTATCGCGTTCTCATCGCGGATGATCACCCGCTAGCCCGCCAAGCTATCCAGAGCCTGCTGGAAGACGATTCTTCATTCACCGTCGTCGGTGAAGCCTATAACGGCGAGGAAGCGATCGCCCTCTGCGGCAACCTGCAGCCGGATGTGGTGCTCATGGATATCCATATGAGCCCCGTGAACGGCCTGGAGGCGACCCGCCAGATCAAACAGCGCTATCCCCACATCCGCATCGTTATCCTGACGGTGTCGGACGATGTGGCCGATCTGTTCACGGCCGTCCAGTTCGGGGCACAAGGCTATCTGCTCAAAAATATGGACCCCGACGAGTGGCTCAGCTACCTGCACGCCCTGCTCGACGACAATTCCCAGGTGGCCCGCCAGATGGCGGACCGTCTCATGCGGCGCTTCCGCCCGTCGGGGACACCCGCCGCCTCCGGCCAGCCTCTGCCGCAGCTTACCGCCCGCGAGCATGAAATCGTCCTCTACGTCGCCGAAGGCTACAACAACCGGCAAATCGCGGAAAAGCTGCTCATTTCGGAGAACACCGTGAAGAACCACATGAAAAATATTTTTGAAAAACTCGGTATGGATAACCGCGTCCAGCTTACCGCCTACGCCGTCAAACACGGCATGTCACGAAAAGATCATAACTAACGGGCAAAAATAGCCCAGTTGAGTCATACTTTCTCCCGCCCGCTTTGGGTACAGTAGAAGTACTACAAGATTGCGAGAGAAGGGGAGTCTAATTATGAACAAGCTAAAAATACAAGCGGCTGCCGTCGTAGCCGGCTTGATGCTCTTTGCCGGTGTGGCCAGCGCCCACGTTACCGTTAATCCTGCCGAAGCGACGGCGGGTTCCTATCAGAAATTTACGGTTCGCGTCCCGACGGAAAAAGACGTGCCGACTACCAAAATCGAAGTGAAATTTCCGGTCGATGCTGTGTCCGTCTCGCGTTTCGAGCCAAAACCGGGCTGGAAATATGAAATTGCCAAAGACGGAGCCGATAAAATCACGGGCGTAACCTGGACTGCGGAAAACGGCGGTCTGACCAAAACCGAATTCGGCGAATTCAACATGCAGGGCAAGGTTGCCGACAACGCCACTTCCATCGTCTGGAAGGCTTACCAGACTTACCAGGACGGCAGCGTAGTCGAGTGGACCGGCGCCGAAGGCTCGGACAAACCCGCTTCCGTAACGAAGGTTGCCGCTAAACCGGCCGGCGGAAGCACGGACAGCCACGGCAACACAAGCGCGGCGGGCGGCGCCACGGCAGCTCCGGCCCAGCAGGCGGGCGCTTCGGCGAGCAATACGCCGCTGTATCTGTCGATTGCCGCTGTGGTACTGAGCGCGGCTTCCCTGCTGCTCAGCCTGTTCAGAAAGCGCGCCTAAGCGAGAACAGCCGGGCGGAAACAGAAAAAGCTGCGGGAATGTTGATTCCGCAGCTTTTTTAATTGAACTTTAAAAGACCGGAACCCCTGTATTGGCGGTTCCGGTCTTTTTTTGCGACGCGTCTCGCGGACCGGCGAAGGCTGGGCGGCGGCCAGGGCTGCCTCAGGCTAAGCGGGACGCTTCGGGACGTCGGAGACGGCCAGGGCTGCCTCAGGCTAAGCGAGACGCTTCGGGGCGCTGGAGACGGCCTGTGCTGCCTGCGGCTAAGCGAGACGTCCCAGGACGCTGGAAATGGCCAGTGCTGCCTCAGGACGATGGGGAGCGGCAGGGCGCCGCACAAGACGCAGCGCCTTAGAGGCGAGTCTCCGCCTACAGCAGGACCCGCTGCCCCGTCTCGCGGCTCTCGTTCGCCGCTTCGATGAAGCGGATCACCTCGAGCGTCTCCCGCCTGTCGACTGCCGGCTGGCCGCCGCGGAATAGCTCCATGACGCGCTCAAGCAGGCTCGCGTAGAACGGCTTCGCGTCCGCGGAAATATCAACCGCGCGGCTCCCCCGCTCGCGGTGTACCACCGCGCCGAACGCGGGACTGCCCCGGCGGCTGCCGCGCACGGTCCCGATGCGTCCGTCGGACCAGACGCCGACGACGACCTCGTGCGACTCCCCCGCTGCCGCCGTGACGTGCACGCAGCCCGGGCCAAGAGCGGCGTACAGCATCTCCACCATGTGGATGCCGTACCAGAACAGGCCGGGCTGCGTCGGTTCCAGCGCCAGCGGGCCGAAGCAGTCGGCCCCGGTGACCGCTCCCATCTCCTGAGCACGCAGCGCTTCCGTCAAGCCTTCGGCGAAGCGGAGGGACGAGCTGCTCAGGAGCGCGGCGCCGTGCCGCTCGGCCAGGTCAGCGATTTCGCGGGCATCCCGCAAGCTGACGGCCAGCGGCTTGTCGACGAACACCGGCTTGCTGTAAGGAGCGATCTGCCGGAACTGCTCGGCGTGTACCCGGCCGTCCGCCGATTCGAGCAGAATGGCGTCGCAAGCCGCCGCAACGGCCGCGGGAGAATCGGCGATTTCCACGCCGAACTCATCCCGGAGCTTCGCGGTGAACCCCTCCACGCGGGAACGGCTCAGCTCGAAATCTTCGGAGCCGCCCGGATAGGCGACCACGACCCGGCCCCCCGGCACATGCCAGGAATGCCCCGGATCGTTGAGCAGTTTCGTAAATTCGACGGCATGGGAAGTATCCAGTCCGATCATGCCGATCCGTAAACTCGGTTGCCCCACTCTTAACTCCCCCGTTCAGCTTTCCCGGCTTATGTAAGCTGCCGGGACGGTTGTGTTGCGGTTTGTGGAAGGAACTCCGGCAAGAATCCCCGGCAGCACCAGACACATGAATTACCGGCCTGCGACTCCCCTGCTTACCGGCCCGCGTATTCCCTGGTTACCGGCCTGCAGAACGCCCACTCTTGGAACCTGCTTCCGCCCCAGGATGTGATGAGCCGGCATTGAGGTACGAAACCTCCCCGTCGATGTGGACTCTTGGGGAAATAAGCCTGTTATCCCCAAGGTTGCTTTCATCCGTTGGCGACGGCCTTTCCGTGCGGTATCGGCGGATCACTAAGCCTCACAGCCGGACCTCCCCTGTTACCGCGCCGGACGCCCACTGCTTTTTTTGTGCATCGGCTTCGGCATCCCGCATCCGGATTTCATCCGATTCCGGCACGGGCGGTTTCGGCTGTTACTTCGCCTTCGCCCGGTCGTACACCCGGAACGTATAGTCATACGGATTCTTCTCGTCCCGGATACCGGGCTCGTCGGAAACAAGCGTCCATTCGCCGGGATCGATCTCCGGAAAGAATGTATCGGCTTCGAAGGTATCGTCGATAAACGTCACGTACAATTTGTCGACGTGAGGCCAGAACAGCAGGAACACTTCCGTTCCGCCGATTACGAAAACCTCCCCTTCCGTGTAACGTTCCAGCACTTCTTCCACGCTATGCACGACCGTGCAGCCTTCGGCTTCAAAGCCGCTTTGCCGGGTCAGAACAATATTTTCACGATTCGGCAGCGGGCGACCGATTGAATCGTACGTCTTCCGTCCCATCAGAATCGGATGACCGGTCGTCATTTTTTTAAAATATTTCAAATCCGCGGGCAGATGCCACGGCAGTCTGTTGTCGATCCCGATCGCGTTGTTGCGGTCCATCGCAAAAATAAAGGAAATACTCACTTGCTCAACACCTCTTCTGGCAATCCGGGAGGGCCTAGCGGCCGTTCCGGAATCACCCTATTTTCCGTTCGTAACCGGTCCGAAACTTGCTCCGCGGACATGCCTCCCAATCAAATCGCGATCGGAGCCTTAATGCCGGGATGCGACTGGTAGCCGACAAATTCGAAATCTTCATACGCGTAATCGAAAATAGAATCCGGCTTGCGCTTGATTTCAAGCTTCGGCAACGGAAACGGCTCTCTCGCAAACTGCTTCTCCACCTGCTCCAGGTGGTTCAAATAAATATGCACATCCCCGCCGGTCCATACAAGGTCCCCCACTTCAAGATCGCACTGCTGCGCGACCATATGCGTAAGCAGGGCGTAGGAGGCCAGATTGAACGGCAATCCGAGGAACGTATCTACCGAACGCATCTGGAACATGCACGACAGCTTGCCGTCCGCCACATAGAACTGGAAAGCGTAGTGGCAGGGCGGAAGGGCCATCTGATTGACCTCCGCGACGTTCCAGGCACTGACGAGATGCCTGCGGGAATCCGGATTGGTCTTAATCTGATCGATCACTTGCGTAATCTGGTCGATAGTCCGGCCGTCCGGCGCCTGCCAAGTGCGCCACTGGGCGCCGTATACACGGCCCAGATTGCCGTCCTCGTCGGCCCATTCGTCCCATATGGTGACGCCATTGTCGTGTAAATACTGAATGTTCGTTTCACCTTTCAGAAACCACAACAGCTCGTGGATAATCGAGCGCATATGAAGTTTTTTAGTCGTTAAAAGCGGAAAGCCTTCCGCCAAATTCATCCGCATCTGACGCCCGAACACGGAAATCGTGCCGGTCCCCGTGCGATCTTCTTTGCGGGTTCCGTTTTCCTTAATATCTTTAAGCAGTTCCAAATACTTATTCATTTCCAAGCGCACCTCAAATCATCGGTTTTCCTTACTATCCGGACAAACTCTGTCCTTAGTATAGCAGTTTCCTCCTCCCCGGAAAATGAAAAAGAACTTCTCCTTATTCAGAAAAAGTTCCCTGTTCCCTTCCGGCAAACCGCATAGAAGCGTCCCCTTCAAACGAGGAGAGCGCTTCTTCTATAGTCTCTGCAAGGCTCTGTAGAGGAAGCAGCGCCTAGACTTCCGCCCAGATCCGTTTCACGTTATCCATGGCGATTTTGGAGCCTTGTTTGCATTCCTCCATGCCTTCGAATTCGATGGACAGATAGCCGTCGAAACCGGAACGCTTCACGAGACGGAGCACTTCCCACATGTCGATATCGCCCTGTCCGGCAATGGCACCCCGGAGGTAGTTGCCTGCCGTAGTCTTAAACCAGCCTTCTCCCGGATTCCGGTACGAAGGGCGGAGATAGAAATCTTTGATATGTACAATGGAAGCAAACGGCAGATTTTTCTGCACGGAAGCGACGGGATTTTCATCCGCACACATAAAGTTGCCGATGTCCAGCGTTGTCTTGAAGTTCGGGCGGTCCACGCCTTGGACGACGGTAAGCACCCGGTCGCTCGCCTGCACCAGATAGCCGTGATTTTCGATACTGGTCGTAATCCCGTACTGCGCGGCATAGTCCGCAATCGTCCGGCACGCTTCGATCATGCGGTCCAGATTGGCGTTGAACGTGCGGATGGAAACGTCTTCATGGCGGGCCACATCATGGCGCATCAGCTTGACGCCCAGCTCGGCCGCTACATCGACTTCCCGTTTTACGCGGGAAATTTCTTCCTCGTAAGCGCCGTCATTCTCGGTCAGGAAGTTGGCTCCGATCGCATAATTGGAAAGCTCGATGCCCAGAGCCTGCGCTTTTTCCTTGATGCTTTTGACAAGCTGAGGTTCTTTCGTAAAATCGATTTCAAGCGGAACGACTTCCATATGTTCTCCGCCGTTAGCCGCGATCCAATCCAACGCACTGACGTAGTCCAACTCCCCGGCTTTGATGGCACGGTACAAACTGTAAGAGCTCAATCCGATTTTCAAAATGGCCCGCCTCGTTTCTCTGTAAGGGTTATAAGTACACCTGTATCATAGAAAACCGCTCCGCAAGAAGCAAGCTCTCTCCTTCTTCATATACGAGCGTAAACGCCGCCCAGACCCCCTTTTTCGTAAAAATAGCTCCATATAATCCTTCTTGCTCCCAAAAACGTCCTCCCGCCCGGACTTTGTGACCGATATCGCTGTTTCCTTTAAAAGGACCGGAGGTAATACAGGGTACGGTAAAAAAGTCGTCCGGACTTTCCATACGAAACGGACCGCCAGGCGAAGGAGGTAGACACGATGAAGCACGCACCGAAAAAAGAACATGACCTGTGCCGCCTGGCCGGATACATCTTTTTGCTGCACGGATTAATCTTGTGCCTCTACGGCCTGTTCAGCCGCGAACCGGAATTGTGGAACCCGTTTGTCTGGTGGGGGACTCTCATGCTGCTTTTCGGTCTCCCTTTTCAGTTCTGGTCCGGTTTCGAACGGCAGGTTGAGGATGAGACGTTATGAGGGCCTCATATGATGTTTGACTGGTCCTCCATTTCCCGGACGGTCGGCTTTTACCGGAGGCATCAGGTCATTCCGTCGATTGAGGAAATCGAAGATACCTGGCGGAGAGCCCAGGAAGGCAGCCGTGAAGCCGCCATCCGTTTCCTGGATTGGAGGCGTCACTGCCTATTGGCCAAAACGGACGAGCAGCGGGCCGCCATGGTCCTGATTATGGATTATTCGTACAAGCTGTTTAACGACGGTTCCGCTTCCCGGTAAAAAAACGGCCGGCTCGGGCGCCCCTTCCCGTACAGCCGGTTTTTCCCATGCCGTGCCGGTAACGGCGGAAACGCAAAAATCCCCGGATTCCTTGGAGGAATCCGGGGATTTTTCTTGCCTATCCGTGCGATTACTGCATACCGGAAGCTTGCATTTTTTGCGAGAATTGTTCGATCGTCAATGTATCGGTAGGAAGAGGCTGCAGGTTAGCCTTCTGGTTGATGTTGCTGTACTCGGTTTTGATTTTCGTACCGACTTTGATCGTACCCTGCTTTTCATCTGTGATGTCCAGGTTCGCGTTAATTTCCTGATAAGCCGGGAATTTATCTTTATTGATGGCCGTCAAAATGTTGAAATCGTTGATTTTCAGCACTTTTTTCAGCTCATCGATCGCCTTCTGGGTATCTTCCTTACTCGAACCGGCGGCAAGTTCTTTCTTCGCCTTCTCGATTTCGGCCGGATCGACTTGAAGCATGTCTTTATACTTGTCGCTGGATACGAGATCCAGAAGCTGTGGAGCTACCTTCTCGACAATCGTCTTGATGGCAGGTTCCAGGTTCTCGTTGGTGATCTGGAATTTCACGACCTGCTTCGCGTCTACGTTCTCGGGAAGTCCCGCGTTTTTCTTGTCGACATCGACAAAGTACGTTTTTTCGTCAAAGTTGGTCGTAAAGATTTTCATCGCGTCTTGACCGAACTCCTGTTGTTTCTTCACGTCGATGGCATTCACGTTCACTTTGCCTTCCGTCGTCTGGTTCAGCTCGTTGACATCCACCACGATGTATTTACCTACGGCGTCTTTCGGAATAGGCAGAATCGGAATGTTCGGAACCTTCACATACATCTTGTCTTTGGTCATGACCATAGGCAGAGAAATCTTCATCGGCATATCGCCTTTGAGGTTAGCCTCCAGCGTCATTTCCATCTGCATAGGATCGGCCTGGTAAACGCCTTTAGCCGTAAGATCCAGGTTTTTCAGTAAATTGGCTCCCATCGCCAGATTCGGATCCGCATTAAGCGCGGATTCCGGGAAATCCAGGTTCAAGGTCATATTCATGTTGAAATCCGCACTGTTCATGGATGAAGCAGTGGTAAAGGATTCCTCCAAAGCCGTTTTTGGTGATTCTTTCTTGCCACACCCCGCCAATACGACAGTAAAAGTCAAAAGCAATACGAGTACAGACATCCAAAATTTGTTCTTCACACGATTTCTCCTCTCTCTCTCCACCTCGTTAATAACAAACATGAACGATTATAATACAGCTTTCAAAGGAAGCAAAGACAAAAATTTGTATAAAGGAGGAAATTGAAGAAATCCTGCCCTATTTGGAGTTAACCCGAAACGGAGAGATGTGAAACGCCAGAAACGGTTTATATTGGAAAATGGCAACCTATACGGAGGCTGGAACCGGATGAATATACCGGTCAGTGGGTTTTCGTGTTAGATGTACTTCTTCTGTCTTTAAGTATACGGAACCTTTCGAGCGAAAAGAGCGAATATAAGCATAACCCTTTATGGAGGAGATGAAAGCGATGGTTGGAAAGCGGAAAAATTGAAAGAGCAAAGAAGGCGTCCGCTCCGTCACATCCGGCTTATCCCCGGCAACTGCTGCTGGCCTTCTCTCTCTTTTACGGGTAGCGCATGAAACGAAAAGCCCTTGCCCCGGACGGCAGAGCCGGTCTTCGTGCGGGAACTCCGGATACGCCGGGATTCAATCCTCGTCGGGGTTTTCCCATTTCCTGGAGTACGCCTTGTTGGTGATCCAAATCGTTGCCCATAAAATCAGGCCCGCCAAAGCCAGGCCGATAATCAGAGATGCGACCATCATAGCTGCTGCCCCCCTTCTTGTTACCCCCATTGTAGCGAATGAAATGAGAAGATGATAGTGTTTTCACCGCTTAGTCACAATTGCCCGCGTTGGGTTTTTCAATCCGCTTAAGGTATAATAAAACGTGTTGTATTCCGGGCCCGTCCCGCATAAGGATGCGCCCTTTTTTAATTCAAGGAGGAACTACCATGACCCCGAAAAAAAGAATCACCCGGCTTCTGATCCTGGCTTCCGCCGTCGCGCTTTTCGCAGGCTGCGAGAACAGCAAGGAAACGGGCGGGGCTTCCCCGTCCGCCACCTCGACTCCGGGTACGTCAGCGGTAACTTCGCCTTCCGCAAGTCCGTCCGCAGCACCGGAAAACACGAGCAAGCCGACGACTTCGCCGACACCGTCTTCCACCCCCAAAGGGACCGGAACGGGCAAAGGAACGGGTGGCGCGGAGCAGGTTGCCGCTAAGCCGGAAAGCATGACCGTGCTGGTTAACAAACAATTCAAACTTCCGGACACGTACAAACCTTCCGATCTGGTATACCCGAGTGTGAATTTTGTATTCGCCGAAAAAATCGAAAAGCGCATGATGCGCAAAGAAGCGGCCGGCGCGCTGGAGAATATGTTCGACGCGGCCAAGAAAGCCGGAACGCCGCTGGCCGGCGTGTCCGCTTACCGTTCCCACTCCACGCAGACAACCCTCTTCAACCGTTACGTACAAAAGGACGGCGAGGACGCGGCCAAGAAATACAGCGCCGTTCCGGGACACAGCGAGCATGAAACGGGACTGGCCATAGACGTGGCGGGCAGCACGGGCAAATGTGCGGCCGAAGACTGTTTCGGCGGAACGCCCGAAGCCAAGTGGCTGGAAGATCATGCCCACGAATACGGGTTTATCATCCGCTATCCGAAAGGCAAAGAATCCGTCACCGGCTATCAGTACGAGCCGTGGCACCTGCGTTATGTAGGCATCCAGATGGCCAAAGACATCAAGGCGAAGAACACGACGATGGAAGAATATCTGAACGCCGTTCCGGTGGCGAAATAACGCCGGATGCGAAAAATACCGTCCCTTTTTGAGGGGCGGCATTTTTTTGCGCTCAGGCGTCACTGCAGACTGACGACGCAGGGATCTATGCGGCAAAATGAAACGTTTCCGGTCTCTAGCTCGCAGCGGCAGCAAAAGAGAAACGGTATAGGCACTGCCGCAACCAGCGGCAGTTGATTTACACGGCGTTGTCGTCCGTTGGGCAATCAGGCTGCAACCCGTTCCGGCAGGACGAAAGACACTAGCAGTCTTCCACCACAAGCGCATAGACGATACCCGGACCGTGCACGCCGATGGTCAGGTCGTTCTCAATATCCGCGGAGCGGCTCGGACCCGACACGAAGTGGATTCCGGCCGGCCGTTCCGCAGCCGCCAGCCCGTCAAGCGGACGAAGCACCTCGCCGAGGCGCATTTTCACCCGGCTGGCCGGGATCACCGCCACCAGGACGGCCGGCAGCAGGCTGACGCTTCTGCCTTTGCGGGGAGAGGACATCAGCACGACCGTGCCGGTATGAGCCGCGGCGCAGTCGGCGGCCACAAGCCCGATATCGGCCCCGGCCGCGTCTGCCAGCCACGTCTCCTTCTCCTCGTCCGAGGCATGCTCCGTATTCCAGACCGTCACGCGGTGCAGCCCCTCCGCAGTTTCCAATCCCGCCGCTATCGCATCCAGCTCCCGCTGATCCTGGAGAATGACCCGCCTAGCCTCCAGGTCACGGATCAACCTCCGCACGAAAGCGCACGCCTCCTCCATGGAGGACAGCTTCTCGGCATGGCCGCCCGCCTTGCGCCAGTTGTCCATAAAGAGGCGGATGCGCGCCTCTTCACCGGGATCTACGGCGTTCCAGAAATCGGGCGCCCCCTGGAACGGTCTGGCCGGGCGCTCCGTTATCCGGGGACGTCCGAGCCGGGACGCTATTCCGCCGAAGAATGCCTCCTGCTTCCGCCTGGACTCGGCTTCCAGCCTGTTCAGGAAATCGGCGTCCGATTTACTCATGACGGCCGCCTCCTTTCCGGCGGGCGTCCAGAATCCGCTCCATGCGGCTCTTCACGCCCGGGTCCATCTCCGGCAGGCTTCCGGCGGCTTCTTCGGCGAGGCTTTTCCAGTCCTCCCGGAATGTCTTCGGCGGAAGCGCCGGGGCATAGCGGTGCGTGGTCCAGCCCTTGAGCGGACCGATTCTCGCTTTGATCACGCCGCCGCGGGCGACGAACCGCTGGCCGAACCTGCCCAGCGCCGCAATCCGCCGCAGGCGCCTCGCATCGGACATGATATAGCCGAAAGCGGACATGCCCGCCTTCTCCGCCGCATCCCCATGGCCCTTCTCCACTTTGCGGCTGCGCAAATAAACGAGCATGTCGTGCAGCGGAATTTTGACCGGGCAAGCCTCATAGCAGGCGCCGCACAAGGTGGATGCGCTCGCGATGTCGTCCCACTCGGCCGTGTTCTGGTTGAGCGCCGGGGTCAGGACGGCCCCGATCGGGCCGCTGTAAGTGCCGCCGTACGCATGCCCGCCGATGTGCCGGTAGACCGGGCAGGCGTTCAGACAGGCGCCGCAGCGGATGCAGTTCAGCAGCTCCTGGAAATCCGGGTCACCGAGCTGAAGCGAGCGCCCGTTGTCCAGGATGATGACATGCATCTCCTCCGGCCCGTCCCCGTCCGGCTCTCTTCTCGGTCCCGTGATGACCGACATGTACACGGTCAGCTTCTGGCCGGTGGCCGAGCGCGGCAGCAGCGTCGCCATGACCTCCAGATCGTCCAGCGTCGGAACGATGCGCTCCATTCCCATGAAGGTGATCTGCGTCTTGGGGACGGTGCTGACCATCCGGCCGTTGCCTTCGTTCTCGAAGAGAACGATGGAGCCGGTCTCGGCGACGGCGAAATTGCAGCCGGTCATGCCGATGTCCGCCTCCAGAAACTTCTCCCGCAGCTTGCGGCGCACGAAGCCCGCGAGCACGGCCGTATCGGGCGGCAGCGTTTCGCCTGCCTCTTCCGACAGCAGTTCCGCGATCTGGTAGCGGTTTTTGTGAATCGCGGGAATGATGATATGCGACGGCGCTTCGCCCGCAAGCTGGATAATATACTCGCCGAGGTCCGTCTCTACGGCTTCAATGCCGAGCTCTTCAAGTGCCCGGTTGATGTGAATTTCTTCGGACACCATGGATTTGGACTTTACGACGCTCTTCGCTTTTTTGTGCCTGGCGATTTCCATCGTAATCGACACCGCCTCCTCCGCCGTGTCCGCAAAATGCACGTGAACACCCTGTGCCCTCGCATTTTCCACAAAAGCGCCGAGGTAATAATCGAGATGGGCGATCGTATGCAGACGGATCTGGCGCCCGCGTTCCCGCCATTCTTCCCAGTTGCCCTGCTCGGCGGCCGCGGTCAATTTGCCGGTTTTCAGACGCTCGGTCGTGAACTTGACGGCTTTCCGCAGGAAATCATTGTTTAGCGCGATTTTCGCACGGTCTTTCACACTTCCCCCCGCACTGCTTCCACTGTTAGATACGCTCATCGGCCCGTCTCACTCCCTCCTCCAAAAGTTCCGCCAGATGCATCACCTTAACCGGTTTGCCTCTATGCAGCAGACTGCCGGATATGTTCATGAGGCAGCCCATGTCGAGACCGACGAGCACCTCCGCTTCCGTTTCCAAAACATGATCGGATTTCTCCGTGACCATCGCGCCCGATATGTCGCTCATTTTGACGGCAAACGTGCCACCGAATCCGCAGCAGTCCTCCGCATGGGGCAGCGGAATAAGCTCAAGGCCCCGCACATGTTCCAGGAGAGAGGCCGGTTCATCTTTGATGCCAAGCAGCCGTGAACCGTGGCAGGACGGATGGTACGTTACCTTGCGGGGAAATACCGCCCCGAGATCCGTAACGCCCAGCACGCCGACGAGAAATTGCGTAAACTCGTACGTTTTTTCTCCCAGGGCTTCCGCCTTGGCAAGCAGTCTCCGGATCGTCCTGAAACAGCTTCGGATAATAGTGCCGAACCATGCCCGTGCACGACCCGGAAGGCGACAGGACAAAGTCGCTGTCGTCAAACGCTTCCAGCAAAGTCCGGGCAGACTTCCGCGCATCGTCCCAGTAGCCGCTGTTAAAAGCCGGCTGTCCGCAGCAGGTCTGCACGTCCGGGAAATGAACCTCTATGCCGTGCCTGGCGAGCAGACGCACCATCGCCTGCCCGACCCGCGGATACACGAGATCGCTCAGACAAGTGATGAATAAGGAAACCTTCATGATGAATCGCCTCTTTTCGAATGAAAGCGTTCTCTTATAATAGTAGAAACACGTCTCAGCGGGTTAAAAAAAGCCCGTTCCGGTCCCGCGACAAGTAGGAGGAACGGGCAGAAAGACTCACACGGGAGCTCAGGACAGCCGGGTAACCTTTACGCCTTTCTCGCGAAGGGTTTCCAAGCTTGCCGCATCCGTCGACGAATCGGTAATGACATGACCAATCCCCTCCCATGAAGCGACGTGGGCAAACGACTGCAGGCCGAACTTGCTGTGGTCCGCCAGCAAAAAGACTTCGTCGGAGATGGCGATCATCTTGGCTTTGACCAGTGCCTGCAGCTCGCTCGATTCGGAGATGCCCCGCGCCGCGTGCACGCCTTTGCACGACAGGAACGCTTTATCGACGTGGTACGTATCCAGGGAGCGTTCGGCCAGCGGACCCGCGTAAGAGAGCGACTGCGGAAGAAGACGACCTCCCGTGGAAACGACCTGAATTTTCTCCTTGGAGCTGAGTTCCAGGGCCACCTGGATCGAGTTGGTCAGCACCGTCAGCGGTTCGTCGGGCAAAATTTGCGCCATGTACCAAGCCGTCGTGCTCGCATCGAGAATAATCCGGTCGTTCTCCCGGATATACCGGACGGCTTCTCTGGCGATGCTCCGCTTGAGGTCCGCGTGCACCGTCTCCCGTTCCTTGAACGGGATCTCGGGCTGGGACTCGCCCACGCGAACCGCTCCGCCGTGGCTGCGCATCAGCCGGCCTTCGCTCTCCAGCTTGTCGAGATCGCGGCGGATCGTCTCCTCGGTGACTCCGCAGAACTCGCTGAGTTCCGTCACCCGTATGCTGCCTCTTTCATTGACCAGCGCGGTAATTTTCTGCCATCTTTCCGCTACAAGCATCGTGCATCCTCATTTCATCGTTCCATTCTTGCGGAGGCGGGTCCGCCGTGTTCTGCTGCGGTAAGAAATAAAGCAGCCGGGGTCCGGTCCCGCCTCTGTTTCTTTTATTGTACAATATCGCGCGATCGCGCGGAAAGGGACTAGACAAACGGCATGGGACGGCCCTTGGCGCAGGCAGGCCCGGACGGGCGGCCTTATGGACGGGGCGGCAGCATTAATTCGTGCGGCGTCCCGTTCATATACGGCGAGCTGCGCCAGCCTGTACGGTGCCCGTCCGCATACGGCGAGCTGCGTCAGCCTGTGCGACGTCCCGTCGCATGCGACGAGTTGCGTCAGCCGGTACGGTGCCCGTCCGTATGCGACGAGCTGCGTCAGTCTGTGCGACGTCCCGTCCGCATACGGCGAGTTGCGTCAACCGGTACGGCGTCCCGTCGCATGCGACGAGCTGCGTCAACCGGTACGGCGCCCGTCCGCATACGGCGAGTTGCGCCAGCCTGTACGGTGCCCGTCCGCATAAGGCGAGTTGCGTCAGCCTGTGCGGCGTCCCGTCCGCATGCGACGAGCTGCGTCACGGTATGCCGCCCGAATGCGGCGAGCCGCCCCTTCCTCCGGCTATCGCGTGAACGCCGCCGGAACGCCGCCGTCCACGGTGAGCATGCAGCCGGTCGTCTTCTCCGATTTCGACGAAGCGAAGTAGGCGATCGCTTCCGCGATATCGTGCGGATAAACGTTCACGAGCAGCGTCGTCCGCTTCCGGTAATACTCCTCCAGCTGGTCCGGCTCGATGCCGTAAGCGGCGGCGCGTTCGCTGCGCCAGCCGGAATTCCAGATGGCGGAGCCTTGAAGCACGGCGTCCGGCAGCACCGAATTGACGCGGATGCCGTAGGCGCCTCCTTCGGCGGCAATGCAGCGGGCCAAGTGGATTTCGGCGGCTTTGGCCGTGCTGTAGGCGGATGCGTTCTTGCCCGCATATACGGAATTTTTGGAGCCGACGAATACCATGCTGCCGCCGGTTGCCTGTGCCTTCATGATCTTGAACGCTTCCCTCGCCACGAGAAAATAGCCCGTTCCCAGCACGCTCATGTTCAGGTTCCATTCTTTAAGGGTTGTATCTTCAAAAGGACTCGATGTCGCCAGGCCGGCATTGTTCACGATGATATCCACCCCGCCGAAGGCAAGGATGGTCTCCTTATACGCTTCCGCGACCTGTTCTTCCCGCGTAACGTCCATTGCGGCGGCTATCACGCGTCCTTGCCCGTACTGTCCGTTAAGCTCCGCCGCCAGCGTCTGCGCTCCCTCCAGATTCAGGTCGGCCAGCACGACGTGGGCGCCGCCCTTCAGCAGTTCGCGGGCAGCCGCGCCGCCGATGCCTCCGGCTCCGCCGGTGATGAACGCCACTTTCCGGGAAAATTCGGCTTCCGCGGGAGCGAGAGTCAGTTTGTACAGCTCCAGCGGCCAGTATTCCACGTTATAGGATTCGTTTTCACTCAGCGAAACGAAGTTTCCGAGAGCCGTCGCGCCTTTCATCACGGCGATGGCACGGTGGTAAAGGGCTCCGCTGACTTGGGCCATCGCCCCACTTTTGCCCGTATTCACCATCCCGAGTCCGGGAATCAGAATTACTCTCGGCGCCGCCTCGAACATCACGTCTCCTTCATTCTTGTTCCGTTCGAAGTAAGCCTCGTACTCTTCCTTGTAGGCGGCGATGCCGGTCTTCAGCGCTTCGATAAGGGCCGAAACATCCGCATCGGCGGGGTTCCAATCCACGTAGAGCGGCTTCATTTTCGTATGAACGAGATGGTCCGGACAGGCCGCCCCTACCTGGGAGAGCACCTGCGCATCCCGGCTGTTCACGAAAGCCAGCACGTCTTCTCCGGCATCGGCCGTCAACAGCATTTGCTTTTCTCCGCCGACAGCTCCGCGGATGACAGGCAGTACCTGCGCCAGAACTTCCCGGCGCGCGGTTTCCGTCAGCGCTTCATACTTCGCGCCGCCAAACATCACAGCGCGGTTCGCACGCGCTTCGATGAAGTTTTCCGCCTCCGAGATAATCTCGATCGTCTTCTTGTAGCAGGCCGCCGACGTTTCTCCCCAGGTGACCAGGCCGTGCTTCTCCATCAGGACAAGCTCGGCATCCGGGTTGCCGCGTACGCCTTCGGCGATCATTTTCGACAAGGTAAAACCGGGACGCACATACGGCACCCAGACAAAACGGTCTCCGTAAATTTCGCGCGCCAGCTCTTTGCCGTTATCCGCGCAGCAGAGGGCGATGATGGCATCGGGATGCGTATGATCGACATGTTTAAAAGGAAGAAACGCATGCAGCAGCGTTTCGATCGAAGCCCGCGGGTGCCGGCTGTCCACCATGCAGTGACCCAGATAGGCGACCATTTCTTCGTCGCTCATTTCTTTCCGCTCTATCAGCGGACGAATATCGTCCAAGCGCAGACCCGTGAAATTTTCCGCTTTCATGGACGCAAGGTCCGAGCCGCTGCCTTTTACCCACATCACCTCGATTTCCCGCCCGCGAAAATCCGTGATTGTCGTCTTGGCCGAAGTGTTGCCGCCGCCCCAGTTGGCGACCGTACGGTCAAACCCGAGCAGATTCGAACGATATACCAGTTCGTCCAAGCCTTTCTTAACGCCTACCGCGATTTCCGCATCCCATAAATTTGCCGTCATATTGTGCTCCTCCTCAGGAATTGAACGAGTATTGGTTTGCTTTGTTTAGTTTTGTTTTCTTTTATTATATAGTATCATATCTTTATTTATTTTTGAATAGTTATTTTTATGTTTGTTTTTCTTTGAATAAATAAAAAAAGACAAAAACGGAGGAGCTTGTCCCGTCCATGTCTTTTTCGTATAGGTGGTCTGACTATCTACCCGGTTTGATCCGCCCTTTAACGGAAATGGTCCCAAAAGTCCCAGTACTTAAAATATCCCGTGCGCAGAAAGTATCTCGACGGTAAATGATCGGCCGGCAGACGGCCGCTTTTCTCCGGATTCCCTTCGCCCCTTCGTTCCCTAATCTCCGGCTGATCTTCCGTACGGCTTGGCGTCATCCGGTTTCGCTGCTCTTCAACGTGACCGGTTGTCCCTTTTACCCGTTTATCACTCGTACATTCCGTTCCTTCATTAGAAAAGGCTTCCGCTTGGAGGTTGGCGCAGTGTCTGCCGCAGCCTGTCCCCTCTTTGCCGTTAAAAGCCCTCCCGCATGTCCCGTTCAGGCACATGGAGCTCACCTCTTTTGTAGAATTAACTGCCAGGTCGTCTTTTTCCGTCTTCCCTCTTCTATATAAGGGTTTGTCGTCCGATTAAGAGTTTGCCGTCAGACCCGGTCCCGACCCCGGCTCCGTTTTGCGGGCAGCCCACAGCCGGTATGGAATGATGAGGACCAGGCACACGAGGAACAGGGCGTAAAACTGCGGATTCGGGATCCGGTTGATCCGGAAAATAGCATCCAGCAGAGCCACTAAGAAAGCAAACCCGATGCGGGCGCTCCTTGTCGCAGGCGTGGATTTGGGATCCGTGATCATAAAGAAGGCAAAAAGCTGAAGGGAAGCGCCCATAAGAGGCCCCAGTGCCGCAAACAAAGGCGCTCCGAAGAAGAAATGCCGCACGAACGCAAACAGCGTAAAGCTCCCCAGAAAAGCAAGCACCGCGTCGAACCGGTTGGCAATGTAGCATACCACGATGCCCAGGGACAAGATCACAATCATGACGCCGATGCCGTTCGTCCACTGCTTAGGGGTACTCACCGCATATTGGGGCAGGGAGTAAAGCATGATGACCATCGCCACGTTGTTGGGATTGAAAATATGCCCGCCTTTGAACCGGATGGCATATTTCAGCGCGATCGCGATAACGGCTGTAAGCGCGTAAGCCCACAGCTGATTGGAGCTGAGCAGAAGAGAGACACCGATTCCCGTGATCAGGGCGCTGAGCGGAAATATCCACGTTTTATTTCTCAGCCGGTTCAAAATGACTTCCGTTCCCATGGTACAAAAAACGGACACAAGAACCGCATCCCACTTCTGGAAAAAGCCCAGATACACCTGCCCGGCTATCGCAAAGCTGCTCAGGAACGCCAGAATGAAGTATCTCGGATCGATCCGGTAATCCCGCCAGGATACGACCGAACGCAGATGCGTGTTTAATTCGTTGCGCATATAATTCCTCCGTTACTTCGAAATGGTTGAAATCTGAAACCGCCTGTAAGGAGCGGACCGGGCCGATTTCCGGTTAATGCTTTTCCATTCCACTTTGTAGTTCCCTACCGTGCCCTGCTCGTGTTCACCCAGAAGTCCCTTGAGCTTATTTTCCGCCTCGGTTTTGCGCAGCGCAGCCGCCCTTTCCTCTTCCGCTCCCTGCCGGTACTGCCCGATCCAGCGTTCCGCTTCTTCCGTCAGGGGCACGGAAGAGCTCCGGCTCGCCACCGGCGGATACAGCCGGTTCAGCAGATCGGACGATGCGTCCGTTCCGTCGAAGGCCGGCGGTCTTTTTTTCAGAACATGCCCGTTCCAAAATACGGTTTCCTTTTCGATAAGCTCCTTGATCCTTTCCTCGCTGCGCTCCAGACGGACCGTACGGAATTTGTTGCCGCCGATCAGAACGGCTACCCACCAGTGGTCCGCGCCCGTAACGGCCATATAGTGCTGGCACTGAAAATCGATTCTCGCGGGAACCCGGCCGTCCTCCCATTCCTCTTTGCTGAATTCGCCGGCGGATTTGCATAAAAGACCCGCTTGAGAGCCAATCACCCAGCGATCCAGGCCGGCCAGCATAAAAGAGTGCTCCGGGTGCTGAAAGATCGAGTTTCTTCGCATCACCCTGTGTCCGGTCCGGTCCGTAAATTCCCGCGCGATAAAATCTTTGAGCTTCCTGCCGAGCCTCATCGCTTCCTTCTCTTCCGCAGGAGGCAGTTCTCCGGTTTTATCCAGGTAAACTTCCAGAGCGGATTTCCATTTGTCCGCTCCGCACACGGCTGCCGCATCGCTGCCGCCGATTCCTTGTCTCCGCCAGGCCAGCCATTCCCCGTAAGAAAGGTCCCGGGTATTCACGAGCTTTTTCGTACGCATGCCATCTCTCCTTTTGCACCGGCAGCTCCCGCTGCGGTTACGGGCTATTCTTCCTTAAGCAGGTTCCGCACGGTATCCATCCATCTCAAGTAATAATCCGCTTCCGTATCGTCATGCCCCATCAGTCTGCACGGCCTCGTGGACGCGGTCCACAAATCCGGTGACGGTAAGAATGACAGGAAAGGTGTGTTTCTCCAATTGTTCATCCCAGTAGACGGGGTCCTGCAGGCGGCGCGCTTCCCAGCCGAAGGCAAGCCCCTGCCGGAAAGCGGGCCGGTATTGTACGGGAATTTGTTTATCCGTTCGGGCGGCGAACGCAATCTCGTCAAAAAAGCTGTAGGCGGCCGCCAGCCCTACTCCACTATATGCATCGTTTCTGAATTCAGCAGGCAAATTTTCCAGTTCGGCAGCCGTTTTTTGTAAATCGAATTCCGTCAAAAACCATAAACACCTGCCTAACCCCTGATAACAGACGCGCTGGCAGGAGAACGGAAAATGTCGAAATTTCTGAATTATCTGTTTATTTTTCTTATAATGAAATAAGGCCGTTTTAAATCCGACTCCGTCGAACACAATGGGCGCGTATCTTGGATGGAGCTGCCTCATCCAGCGCTTGTATGCCCGGTACCGGAAGCCGTGGCGGATCGTGAGATACCATCCGAGTCCCACATAGTACTGGTACAAATATCCCGGCGAAAGCTGATGAATGTAGGCTTCGAAACGTTTTCCGCTCGACGGGAATAAAGCCGATTTTACGCCAAGTCCCATGCCGGTCCCTTCGTAAGCGAATCCTTTGTAGAACGGCTCGAAACTCGATTCCAATCTGTAGCGCAGCCTGAGCGTTCCCGGTACCGGTTTTAAAGCCCAGTTGCTCCCGGACAAAAAAGCCCTTAGAATCTGCGGAAATTTGCGGTCGTAATGGACATTGTGCGTGATCGGAAATTTGGCGACCATCTTCGGGATGCTGCGGTGAAAAGCTTTCAGATAAACGAAGGGAGCAAGCACCGCTAGGAATGCCCCTATGCCGGATATGGCGGCAACAACTTGCATGGACCCATCTCCTCCGCTTTTCGTATGGCTGAAACGGTTAACGCGTTTGTCAATAACGACTTGCCTGCTTTCGTCATTTCCCTCCCTTTAGTTCTATTGTGAAGCGGCTTTGCTCAATCTGTAGACGGACGGGTTCACCCCCACCTTTCTCTTGAAAATTCTGCCGAAGTGAGTCAAATCGTTATAGCCTACCGAAAAACAAACATCGGTGACGGGCTCTCCCCTTTGCAGCAAAAGCTTCGCCTTCTGGATCCGTTTATTCATCACATATTCTTTGAAGCCCGTTCCCACATACTTCTGGAACATCCGGGAATAGTGGCACCGGCTTACATAAATTTGCGAAGCGACTTTTTCGAGATTCAGATCGTTCTCGCATATGTTTTCGTCAATGTAGGCCAATGATTCCGCGAAAAGCCGGTTATCATGGGAAACTTCTTCATTCTGGGCCACCATATCAATCAAAGATATTAAGGAAGACAAGCTGATTTTATCCGCTCCGGCCAATGCGAGCAGTGGGCTGTTGATTCGCAGCTCGTTTACGTTCCAGGCTTTCGGAAAAGCCGACTCGAATGTAAGAAATACGATCAGTTTGTAGCGCGCCTTCTTGACCAGCTGGAGAGCGGAGTTAAAATCGACAAACTCGGTCAACTTCACTTTTTTGGAAAGAAGCAGCAAATCCGCAAGGTAATCTTTACATTTCTCGGCTTTATGTACAAAGACCAGCAAATCCACTTCGTTCATCCCCCTCTTGATAGTCGGTGAATTTTTTATAAATTACATAAAATCTATAAAATGGTTGATTACGTCCTTCTAAAATAAATTTTACCAATAAAATTTTGTCGATGATCTGCTTGGATTGTCACCTATCCGTCTTTTTTTGTCATGAAGTTTCACATCCTTAGAAAAAGGCAGATATAAATATTCAAATTTGTTGGAGGAATCTGGTAAAACAAATTATAAACGCTTATGCGTATGAAAACAAGGTTAAATTCGTATATGCGTATTTTTAACTATTTGTAAGAAAGGAATAAATAGCTATTTTCTAGAACTAATGTTTGATATACTATTAGAACATATGTTTGTTGGTTGTTCTGGATTATGCCGAATTGGGGGCTTGAGAATGAATGAAATTAATCATCGCATCAAGGAGCTGCGGTTAAAGCACAACTTGACCATGGCCAAGATGGCCGATATGATCGGAGTTTCTCCGGGAAACATCAGTGATTGGGAAAATGGCAAAAAAAAATCGACCCCTACTGCTAGAGCATTGATCTCCATTTCCAAACAATTCAACGTTTCCCTCGACTGGCTGATGACAGGCACGATTCCCGATTTTCCTGCGAACTTCATACCTTTTCCACCTACCGTGAAAAGCCATCCCCATATAGATGCCTTGTATGATGTCGCCGAACAGCTTGATGAGGAAGATCTGGTGCTCCTCCAGACGATGGCCGCTCATCTCGCAAGCAAGAACCGGGCTCAGACGACGGGAGATCTGTACCGGTCCGGCAAGGTGAAGGCGGCTTCCATCCAGCCGGGCGGCGAACTCCGTGAAGCTTCGCTCTCCGCGGAGTATTACGTCCGGCTTCCCCTGATCGGTAAAGTTACGGCGGGCAGTCCGATTCTGGCTGCGGAGAATATCGAAGAGTATTTCAGCGTCCCCAAAAATCTGGTGGGCCAGGGAAAACATTTCATCCTGCGGATTCAAGGGGAAAGCATGATCAATAAAGGAATCGAGAACGGCGATCTGGTGCTTGTCCGTCAACAGTCGTCGGCGGACAACGGGGAAGTGATCGTCGCTTTGATCGACGGCGAAGAAGCGACAGTGAAAACCTTCTTCAAGGAGTCCAACCGGGTCAGGCTTCAGCCGGCGAACGATCGCTTCCAGCCGCTCTATCCGGTTAACGTCAGCATATTGGGCAAAGTCGTGAGCGTGCTGCGGGACGCCGAATAAACTCGCCCGAAGATCAACAAACGCCGTACAGCCGGCAACAAACGAGGAGTCCCGCCGACCTCCGCCATCGTATCCTAGTTTCATAACGGATGAATGGAGGGCTTGTCTTGCCGTCGCTGGATCGATTTGTTGTCGGGCTGCCGGACCGTCAGGCAGAGGAACCGAGTCAAGTTTCGGAGTGTGCATTCGACAGATGCCGGAACCCGATTTACGCGGGGGAGAAGAATTGGGACTTCGACCGGGACTGGTTCTGCAGCGCAGCCTGCATCGCCAGGCACTTGGGCGCCGAGAAACGCTATGTCGAATAACCGCCCAAACAAAAGTCCGGGGAACGGAAGCTCCAAACGGAGCCGTCTCCCCGGACTTTTTGGCGTCTAAACAGCCGGCATAACAGCGGCTTCTCCTCATCGGAGGAAGTCCTCCGCCCTGCCGTCCGGTTTCAAACGGGAATACCCGTTTTCCCCGTTTTTTTGGCCAGCAGCCTGTATGGCACTCCGAGCAGGAGCGTGACCAGAAAGGAGGCGTAAAATTGTGAATTCGTTATTTGATTCACACGCAGCCAGGCATCCGTAAACGCGATAAGAAAGGCGAACAGGATTCTCGCTCTCCGGGTGGGCGGCGTCGTTTTGGGATCCGTGATCATAAAGAAGGAAAAAAGCTGAAAGGATGCCCCCATCATCGGTCCGAAAGCGTAAAGGGCCGGTTCCCCGAACACCCCGACTCTTACCAAAGCGAAGAAGGAAAAACCCCCGATAAAAGCCAGGACCGAATCCAGCCGTTTCGCTTTATAGGCCGCAAAGAGACCGAGAACCATAATGAGGCCCATGACCTCGATCCCGTTGGTCCATTGCTTGGGCGTGCTCACCGCGTAGGCGGGCAGAGCGATCAGCATGATCACCATCGCGACATTGTTCGGGTTGAAAATGTGGGCGCCCCGCAGCCTGACGAACTGCTTGATCGTGACGGCAAGAGCGGCCGTCAGAATATAGGGCCATAGGGCATAGGAGCTTAGCAGCAAACTGATGCCGATGCCCGTAATCAGGGCGCTCAAAGGGAACGCCCACTTTTTCTTTAACCAGCCGGCCAGAATAAACTCAAGAGCGACCGCCGTTAGAACGGAAGCGAAGAATGAGTCCCATCTCTGAAAAAAACCGAGAAACAACTGGCCTGCGGCAACAAAGGACAACAAAAACGCCAAAATGTACAGTCTCGGATCTTTGCTCATCTAGTCCTTCTTTTCGGTCAGCCGCAAAATCTGGTTTTTGGGAACGTCCCGGAACTGTTCCACTCTTCCGCTGGGCCAGCGCACCGTGATCTTGTCCGCTTTGTCCGCCTTGCCGAGACCGAAATGCAGACGCGGATCGCTCTGGCCGCCGAAGCTGTTGGCGCCGTCTTTTTCCATGACCGTTTCCACTCCGTTCACTTCAAAAGTCACTCTCGCCCCTATCGCATCCCGGCTGCTCGGCGCCGTACCCGTCAGATCCAGCTTGATCCAGTTGTGCTGGTCGGTGACGGTATTCTCGTAAACCCGGGCCGGCCCGCCCTGATTGGCGAACACAAGGTCAAGCTTGCCTTGGTTGCGGATGTCGACCGCCGAAACCCCGCGCCCGTCTTCCACGAAGTCGAGCCCGACCTGTGCGGCAATATCCGTAAATTTATTTCCCTGCGGGTAGAAAAGAAATTTGTTCTCGTAGCCGGAAAGACTCTTGTCTGCGAAAGCCGGCCAGTTTTTCGTATCCTCGACGATATTGCCCGGTGTCGTTGCGAGCGTCCCCAAATCAAACCAGTAGTCTTTCTTCTTGCTGGCGGATACAAACCCCGTTTGCACGACGAGACTCGAATTTCCGCTGTTGTCCAGGTCCATAAAACGGGCTCCCCAGGAGAAGCCGGCCAAATTGACCCCCATTTCCTTCCCGCGGTCGATAAACCGGCCGTCTTGCCCGTGCCACAGCTGATTGCCTTCCAGAATATATTGGGATTTGCTGACGTTGCTGACGTACATGGCAGGCTTGCCGTCATGGAAAATATCCGCGAAGTCGACGTTCATTCCTTTGAAGGTATCATCTCCGATTCCCCTCGGTTGAACGACGGCCGTAAATTTCTCGCCCTTCTCGTTCAAATACAGGGTATCCGGTCCGAAATCGTTGGCGTTGTAAATGTCCGGCCAGCCGTCGTTGTTCACGTCCCAGGTTCCCGAGGCGAGAGTCCAGCCCGTATCGCCCACCCCGAGCTCTGCGGTAACGTCCGTGAAAGTGCCGTCCCCGTTATTCCGGTACAGCACGTTCCGTCCGCCGTTGCGCGCCCGCTCGAAATCGTTATGCATAATCTTCGTCGTCGTCAAATTCCACAGGTCGTTCTTTTCATGAAAATAACAAGACAAATACAGATCCAGATTGCCGTCTTTGTTATAATCGAGGACGATCGCCTTGTTGACGTAGCCTTTGTATCCGACGCCCGCCTGGTCCGTGACTTCCGTAAAAGTCCCGTTCCCGTTATTGTGAAACAGGCGGCTTTTGCCCCAGGAACCGACGAACAGGCTCGGATATCCACTGTTATCGTAGTCGAACCAGACGGCCGCCTCCGAGATGCCGTCCTTGTTAACATCCGCAATTCCGGCGGACTCCGCCGTTTCGGTAAAGGTGCCGTCCCCGTTGTTGCGGAAGAGGGCGTTCTTGGAGCCTTTGGCGGAATTGACGAAATAAAGGTCCATAAATCCGTCACCGTCGTAGTCGGCCGTAAACACGCCCGCTCCCGTCGAAGCCATCCAAGGCATAATGTTCGCCACTTTGGAGTCGAACGTCGGCTTGCTGTGGGTGAATTTTACACCGGAAGCCTGTGTGGTCTCCTTCAACGAAAAGCCGAAATCCGTCCGGCTCTGCCCGGGGCCGCAGCCGGTGGCCGTTAAAAGCAGCGCCGACACGGCGAGCAGCATTTTGCTCAAAGGTTTAACCTGCATATACTCTCCATCTCCTCATCCGTTCTTAATGAGATCCGGCTCAGCTTTGTCCCGCTCTGCTTGTGATAAAGGTCAGAATATCCTCCAGTGTCGCGATGCCGCCGAGATCGTCCTCACTCATTCTCACGCCGAATTCTCTTTCCAGGGTCACCACGAGTTCCAGGACAGCCAGAGAATCAATTCCGATTTCGGGCAGGGGTTTGCGCAGGAAAGCGTCGGCGTCGAGTTCTTCCACCGGCTCCGTGGAATCGAGAAGACTCACCGTTACTTCGATAATGCGGGATTTCACAGTTTTAACATTCATGACAGTTCTCCTTTTCAAAGTAATCCTCCGTCCACAACCAGTACGGCACCGTTCACATAAGAAGCCGCATCCGAGAGAAGGAAAAGGACGGCGGAAGCCGCCTCCTCGGGCGTTCCCAGTCTTCTCAGCGGGATATCCTTTTCCAGGTTCCGCTTGCGGCGGACGGGAACGGATTCCAGCATATCGGTGCCGATAAACCCGGGGGCTACGGCGTTTACCCGTATGCCCAGCGGTCCCGCCTCCTTGGCAAGCGCCTTGGTCAGACCGATAACGCCAGCTTTGGAGGCGGCATAATTGGTTTGTCCGGCCGCTCCGGCAAGTCCGGTCACGGAGGAGAGGTTCACTACGCTCCCGCCGGCAGCGGCAAGGGGACGGATGAGGGCTTTCAGAATAACGTACAGCGAGCTAAGGTTCACCTGAAGGACCGTGTCCCACTGCTCGTCGGTCATCCGGTACAGGGGCGTATCCTGTAAAATGCCCGCGTTGTTGACGACACCGTCTATGGGGCCCTCTTCAAGCAGTTTTCCGACCATCCCGACGACGGCAGGCTTGTCCGTAAAATCCGCCTGCACGCAGGAGACCCGCGATAAGTCCCTCCCCGTCTCATCCAGAAGCGACTCGGCCGCCTGCCGGTCCTTGGAGTAGGTGAAGACGACGCGGGCGCCTGCCGAAGCCAGCTGTTTAACGACGGCTCTGCCGATCCCCCGCGATCCTCCGGTCACCAAAATCGTTTTTCCTGCAAAACTGTAAGTCGTCGTTGCCATAGTCCCTCCTAGTCCGGCTTGTCGAACAAGACAGCCGCGTGGAATCCGCCGTAAGCGGGTACCGATTTTAAGGCGGACGCCGTTTTTTTGTGCACGGTTTGCGTCTGAACGGGAAGCTGCACCCTCGGATCGGCTTGTTCGTAATTCAGCGTGCGAAGCAGAAGTTCTCTCTTCATGCAGTGCAGAAGAAGCACGGTTTCGATCATGGCACTCGCCCCCAGCAAATGCCCGAAATACCCTTTGAAGGAGGTTACGGCCGGAACCGGCCGGTTCAGACCGCCGAAGGCACGATGGATTTCGTTCGCCTCGTACCGGTCCCACAGGGTGCTGCCCGAACCGTGCGGAACGATAACGTCAATTTCCGGGATCGTTCCGCGCCCGGCTGCTTCCGTGATGACCGACGCATAGGAGTGCCTCGAAACATCCGGGAGCGTCATATGCCAGTGTTCCTGGATGAATGCTCCTCCGCGGTAAACCGCCATGGGCTCCGCCGATCTTCGCGCGGCATGCTCGGCCGATTCGAGAATGAGCGTACCCGCTCCGTCCCCGAGAATGGAACCGTCTCTATGAAGATCAAACGGCCTGATTTTCATCTGCCTGGAAACAAACCCTTTCTCCCGGAGCCACAAATACTCCGATGCGTGCGCGTAGTCCGAACAGGCGACGATAACGAGATCCGCACCCCCGCTTGCTATGAGCATCCTCCCCAGTTCCAGGGCGTACAAACCCGAGGCGCAGGCATTGTTTACGACATAGCCCGGCCCGTTTACCCCCAGCAGCTGGGCCAGATAGAACAGGTAGGGAAACGTCTGGATATTAAAAAACTCGCGGCGGAACTCGTTGAAAAGCGGCGCTTGATCCCCTTGATTGTTCGGAGGGGCCCCATTCTGATAACCGATAAATTTATCGGTCAGCTTCACGGCACCCAGATTCTCGTGACCGATAACGAGCCCGATTCTGCTGTCTCCGGTTATCCGGAAAGAGGCGTCATCGAGCGCCTGCCGGATGGACAGGAGCAGCATGCAGAAGTCCCGGTCGTCCAGCAGATGATTTTCCGCAAGCCACCGCACGCTCTTCTCTTCCAGGCAATCGGCCAGTTCGAAATCCGGGAGAGAGAAGACCGGATATTCCAGACGGGTGCCGTCCGGGAAAGGATAGGAGCGCAGGGACGGCTCCGGGACCTTACCGGACAGCGCGGCTTCCCACACCTCTTGATTGCTTATGCCCAGGGAACACAACATGTTCGTTCCCGTAACCAGAACGCTAGTATTCTTCACGGTTATCTCCTCTTAACGACGCGGATTTGCACCGATTTAACACTCGACGGCAAGCAGGCCCTCCGGACCGGCATCCGCATAAATTACGGACGTGCCGGACGGGAGGCCGCTTCCGAGCTTGACAGCCAGCGCAGCGGGAAGCTGCTCGTCCGTCATGCGGATACCTGCCGCATCCGGCAGATCCGCTGCGCTTGTCATGCGCAGCTTGAGGCTGTTCTCCCCCGAAGGCTGCCGGGAGAGCACCAAAGCGACGACGGACTCCCGGGCGGTCACGTACCGGATGCTTCCCTCGAAGACGGCGGGCGGCAGCAGCCTTACGATGCAGACCGCCACATGGGAAGCGCTGCCCGACTCCAGCATGTCGGCCGCATACTGAAGCGACTTCACCGCCGAGAAGTCTCCGCCCGATATGGTGACATTGGGGCCGCCAAGCCCGAAATAAATGGATGCCTGGCCGGCAGTCACATTCAGCACGGTTTCCGGAAACAGACCCGGGTTCGTGTTGTTCACCCCGTACGTTTCCGCCTCCTGCTGCAGCCGGTCGATGGCCTCCAGATTCGCGTCGTTGGTCCCGACAACCACGCCGATGTCGTTTCTTTTCCCGTCGGCAGGGTCCACGGGAATCGAGGCCATCCGCAGCGCCCCGCGAATAGCCAGACTGGCCAGCCGTACGGCTCTGGAGTGTCTTTTCAGCCCCTTAAGTCCCTGTGACGCCTCCTCCGGTTCGTCCTCAATCCGTGAAGACAAAGCCTCGCTTCCCGAATCCTCAGCCGACGGCGGCCGGCCTTCCGGACGTTCTACAATCGCCGCAAAGCTGGGAGCCATATAATAACCGCACCCGTTTAAATAGATGAACTGCGGCACTGTGCCACCCCCTTTAACCCAAGTTTTCCCGCCCCTGCCCATGAACGGCGGACAGAACAATCGAGGAGTTCACCCCTCCGAACGCGTACGAGTTCGACAAAACGGTACGGTAACGGCCGGGCGCGGGCTCCTTCATCAGAACCGGGATCGGGCATGCCGGATCGGGCCGCTCCAGATTCAGCGTTGGCGGAGCCAGCCCTTCCTCCAGGCATTTCACGCTCATCACCGCTTCGATCGCGCTTGCCGCCCCCAGCGTATGGCCGATGTGGCCTTTGATCGAGCTTGCGGCCGGAAGCCGCGTCTCCTTGAAGACCGCCGACAAGGCGGCCGCCTCCATCTTGTCGTTCGCCTGGGTGCCCGTTCCGTGCAGGCTCACGTAATCGACGGCGGACGCCGGAACCGCGGCCATCTTCAATGCGGCGCGCATGGCCCGCACGGCGCCTTCCCCCTGCGGGTCCGGCTGGGTAATGTGATGAGCGTCGCAGCTCATCCCGTACCCGAGCAGCCCGGCCCGCGGACGTATGCCGCGTGCCTGCGCATGAGCCTGCGACTCGATGACGAGCACGCCCGCGCCTTCACCGAGGATGAGTCCTTTCCGGCGGACGTCGAAGGGCATGCAGCGGTCGGGCGCCATGGCGCGCAGGCTGCTGAATCCCGTAAAAGCGACCCAGGACAGCGAATCGGCTCCGCAGGCGATCATCACATCCGCTCTGCCCGACGCAATCTCGTCCATGGCTCTGGCGATGGCGAAGTTTCCGGCTGCGCAGGCGTTGGTGAACGTCCATACGGGCCCCTTCAATTCAAGCAGCCGTCCGATCCCGTCGCTTATGACGTGCGGCCCTCCGAAGGCTCCGCTGCGCTTTCCCTGAATGGCGCCTTCAAGCGGGTCGATGTCTCCCATCGTGGTGCCTACGCAAAGCCCGACCCGATAGCGGGAAAGCTCAGGCTTCCCGATTCCCGCATTCCGCAGAGCCTGCTCGATGGCGGGCATCAGAATCCGGGTCGCTCTTCCCGATTTCCGGAGGGCGTCCGGAGCGTAGACGGAGAGAGGAATATCGTCGATCTGGCAGCCCATCCGGTTCGTGTGCTTCTCCACGTCAAACACCGTGATCGGTTTGACGCCGGTCTCTCCCCGCAGCAGATTTCTCCAGAAGGTTTCCTCGTCCGTGCCGATCGAAGTTACGACACCCAGGCCCGTAACCACTGCCGCCCGTTCCTCTCGGCGGGTTCGTTCACCGGATGCAAAGCCCTCCCGGTTCATTCGCCCCGCCCTTCTTTCGAAGGATTCCAGATGGGGCTGAGATCGCTGATTTCCGGGTCCGGCCGCTGAAACTGATCCATGCCCCGCTCACGCACGACGATCTCGACCGCTTCTTCCTTGGATGCTTCCGCCCGTTCCTTCAGAGACGGATCATCGGGATGGGCCGCATACCCTTCTTTCCAGATCTTCATGCCGTCGCCGACCTCGCCTTTTTTAACCAATGCATCCCCCAATGCCGTGTACGCCAGAGACCACATGTAGAAAGGATGGTCTCCTTCGAATTTCTTCGTGACGGCCAGACAGAAGGAGAGGTCCTGAATGGACTTGTCAATCCGCTGCAGACCCACCGGCCAGTAAAGGTTGTTGATTCCGCGGGCATAATGAGCCAGCCAGTCGTACGGGTCCTTCTCCAGCACCTCATTCATCAATTCAATGGAGTGAACGGATATTTGGCCGAGAGAGGCGGTTCCCAGAGATTCGTTCTGCATCTGGTCCACGTAAGCCAGTGCCAGTTGAAGCTTGGCCCTTGCCGGGGGCTGCTCCAGCGACTTCATAAACGCGACGAAGGCGTCGATCCGGCCCTCTTTGCCCATCGTGATCCGGAGCGCATTGCCGTAGGCGAGGTTGTCCGGCTCGGCGGCAACCTTTTTTTGCAATTCGTCCGCACTTCCCTGCACCTGTCCGCCGGCCGCGGCTTTCTCCTTCTCGAACGCAAGATTGTACTGCGCAAGCTGCATGCCGTCGGATATCGGGGGAAGCTTGTAGGGCCGGTTCCAGTAATAGTAAAATTCCGTTAATAGTGCTGCCACAATCAGAACGGCTAGCAAGAACTGCCATCTTTTTCTCATACGGTTACCCCTCGCTTTGACTTGTTTGGGATCTCCCTCGGACGTTCATAAAATAAACTGGCTGTAATAATGCTTCCGGTAATCGGAAGGACTCACACCGACCTTCTTGCGGAAGATTCTTCCGAAATGGGTCATATCCCCGTATCCCACGGCGTAACAGGCATCCGTAACGGAGTGTCCTTTTACGAGAAGCTTCTTGGCCTCCCCGATCCGCTGTTCGATCAGATAGTCGCGGAAGGTGATGCCGAATTGTTTTTTAAACCCTTTCGAAAACTGCCATTTGCATACGTAGCATTCTTTGGCCGCACTCTCCAGAGAGAGCTCGCCCGTCCCCAGGTTATCCCGGATATACTTAAGCACCCGCTCCCAATCCATCTCGTTATCCGGACCGGTACCCGCCGCCGTCTTCCCCCGGAAGACATGACTCTGAATGGACGCCATATAGTGAAAAAGGAGCTGGATCACAAACCGCGACTGCTTGTCCGCCTTCGTAAAAACATACACGGGTACGGAGGCGTCCGCGGGTAATTCGTCTTCGTCCAACCGCTCGTTCTCCGTAAGGACGACAAGCGCCTCGCAGTTTCCGCTCACAGCCTGCCTGCGGGCGTCTTCCGACGTACCGACGTGCAGGATCAGACCGTCGGCCACATAGGCGGCAGCGGTTGTATCACGGGGATCGGGCCGGCCGCTGTCCGCCGAATCCATCCCGGCTCCGTGGTCCCAGAATACGATCATAGGCTAATCCTCCCGGCTTCCGGTTATAATCGCGCCGCGGACCGGCCCCTCGTTCACTTTGACGCAGATGTCCCGGTAGCCCGCGGCCTGCATGACATCCCGCCAGTCTTCCGGCCGGAGAAATCCGAAACAGGACACGTCATCGTCCGCTCCCCCGACCGGCTTAAAATCGGGCAGCAGCGAGAAAATAAATTCCTGATGCAACCTGGACCGGTAATGCTCCCTTACACATTCGGACAGCACGATCGTTCCTCCCGGTTTCAGCAGCCGGCGCAGCGCGTCCAGTGAAAGAGCGAGATCCTCCGCACAGTGCATCACATTGACGGCGTAAATAAAATCGTACGTCTCCCCGCCGCTCTTCACCTCATTGATATCCAGCGTCACCTGACGAAGCTTATGCGGAGGAAGCTCTCCTTCGAGCATCCTGCCGGCTTTCGCGGCGAGAAGTCTGCTGACGTCCGACACCGTATACTCCTCAACGGACTTCGACCGGAGACGGATTTCCGTCAGCAGAGCGCGTGTTGCCGAGCCGAAACCGGTACCTAGCTCCAGGATGGTGCAGGACTGCGCGGAAAGCAGATCCGCCAGCTCTTCGGCCGCCCACTGGTTGTGCACCGCATACAAGTCATGCGCATTGTGGAAATATATTTCCCACAAGGCGACGCCTTCGCGGTTAAACAGCCTGTGCCGAGGCTGAATTTCTCCCCGGACGGCATCGAGCCAGAACGTCCCCGCGTATTCGATAAGTTTCAGCGAAGGGGCCACGTGCACGGCCGGGAAAGGATTTCCCGGATTGGTCCAGTCCCGGCCTTTGGGAGTCAGCTCCAGCTCCGCCGTCCCCTCAGGTCCGGTTGTCCTGCGGACGAACTCCTGCTGCTCCAAAAAATGAAAGGCCCAGTTCAACAGCGGCCTGTTTTTCTCCTCACAAGCGATCCGATCATACAGCACGCTTTCCTGCACCGGTCCGTTCAGATCGATGCCCCCCGCCTTCAGGGCCCCCAATAGGATAAAGGCCGTAAAGTCCGAGACATATTCATAGGCCGCATGATAAGTTTCGTTAAACAAAGCCGTCTTAACGGTCGTAACATCCCTCACCCTTGTTCCTCCCAGCCTTACGATGTGGTCTCGATCTCAACGATCCTTTGACGGATCACATGATAATCGATAAAGACGTACAACAAGGCCCCGTTCTCGGTGCGGACGTCATGGGATTCCGCCAGACCCGCCGTAAGAAAATCGCCTTCCTTCATCACTTCATTCTCATTCAAAATAAGATCGCCTTTGATGAGATAGGCGAATTCTCTTCTCGGGTGATCGTGCATCGGAATGAAGCTTCCGGGATGGAGTTTAACAAGAAAGCACAACCGGCCCTGTTCGTCTTCATACAGGTAGCTCATTTCGGTATTTTCGTAGATGCCCGGCTCCCAGTTCATTTCTTCCCATTTAATGAGCTTGTGTTTATTTTCGGTTTCCATCTGGAACCCTCCCTGGCTTAATCCGTTTTTTTCTCCAAATGAAGCAGCATCCGGGGACTTGAGGTCGTAAGCGGAGACAGATCGAAACCTCCGTAAACCCCTTTGACGCCGAGTCCCGCGTTTCCGTGCAGCTGCAGCAGCTCGGCAGCCGTGTACAGACGCAGGTTCAGCCGGGACGACTTGAGTCTGCCGTTGTCAAACCAGCTCATCTCTTCGTTCCATCTGCCGGTTACGCTGTCGAACTCCCGCTGCGACCATACGGGACAGCCGTTCATCATGTCCCACGTCTTTTTCGCGCTGTACAGAAGCTTGAAATCCCGGTTTTCCGTTTCCTGAATCACTTGCCCGCCCGGTTTCAGAGCGCGGTAGACACGATGCAGAATATCCTGGTTCTCTTCTTCGTTTTCCAGATAGCCGAATGCCGTGCCGAGATTAAGAACCGCATCGAATGTCTCCGCGAAATGGAGCTCTCTCATATCCAGAGACTTGAATTGCGCTTCGGCTCCGGATGCCCGGGCCCGCCGCCGCGCTTCATCCAGCAGCGTATCCGACGCGTCGATGCCGGTCACTTTGTACCCCCGCAGTGCGAGAGGGACACTGATCCGGCCCTGCCCGCAGCCCAAGTCGAGAATGGACGCGCCTTCCGGCAGATTCAGCAGGGACAGAAGCTGCCCGGTTTCGAAGCGGGTACGCTCTTCATTCAGAATCACTTCGGAGAATAGAAGATAATCTTTCCCGAAAAAGTCGTGCCAGTGCTCTTTTGCCGCCATTATCCTCACCTCATTCGTCTTAATGCTCTCGTCACGCCATGCACGAGAAAGTCGCATTCTTCCCCGCTGACATTCAGGGGAGGATACATCAGAAGAATCCCGTTGAAATAATTGCCCAGTATGCCTTCGTCATGGAGATGCCCGGATAACCGGCGCCCCCATTCGAAATCGACCGGCTCTTTGGTCGCCTTGTCCTTCACAAATTCAATCGCAAGCATCAGGCCCATTCCCCGGATATCGCCCACATTCGGATGGCCGGCCAGCGCGTCCGCAAAGTCACCCAGAAGTCCCCGGCCGCGTACGGCCGCGTGGTCCAGCAAGCCTTCCTGCTCGATAATTTCCAGCACCTGCATGGCCGCCGCGCAGCCGACCGGATGTCCGCACTGCGTCGACCCGTGGAGCAGGATGCCTCCGTTTCCGAATAAACTTTCATCCAGTTCGCCTGACATCAGCACGGCCCCCATCGGAAAATATCCGCCGGTCAACCCTTTGGATACGGCAAGAATATCCGGCTCCAGCCCGTATTTCTCGCTTAAGGACCAGTGCCCGGTTCTGCCAAGCCCCGTTGTCACTTCATCCGAGATCACCGCAATGCCGTATTGCCGCGTCAAATCCCTGACCTGTGAAAAAAACGTCTCCGGCATAAGAACCACTCCGTTTACCGCCTGAATCGGCTCCACAAGCACGGCGGCGATCGTCTCGGGTCCCGCCTCCACGATCAGGCGTTCCAGCTCCTTCAGGCAGAAATCCGCCGCACTTTCGGGAGTGGAAGCAGCGGCAGGAGGCCGGTACAAATTAGGCGACGGAGCGCACAAGCAATCGTCCAGGCCCCTGCCGAACATCTCGCGGATGCCCAGATGAGTAACCGAACCGGAGCCGTAGGTGGTTCCGTGAAAACTTCCGTCAAACGAAACAAACTTGTCCCGCTTCGCCTCCCCGCGGGAGATGAAATGCTGCCGGATGAGACGCATAGCCGTTTCCACGGCCCCCGACCCGTCGTTCGTAAAAAACACCTTGGCATACCGGCTGCCGCAGAGGCGGAGCAGTTTGTCCGCCAGAGGCTCGACAAGATCGTGTGTCTGGGCGCAGGTCGACGCGAAGCTTAATCGCTCCATCTGTTCCTTCATCGCCTGGATGACCCGCCAGTTGGAAAGCCCCACCGTGGGAACCGCCGTAGTGGTGTACAGATAAGCTTTGCCCTGCGTGTCGTACACCCAGGAACCGTCCCCCCGCTCCAGACAAGTTACCTGCCCGAGCCAGGTGTCTGTCGTAAGCGTGCCGCTGGGAGGCATCCATGTGAACGGATGGACGACCGGATAGCTTTTTTCCATGAACTCACCTCAAAGATTGGATTGGACGGATCAGCTTGCCGCTGGCCGTCTTCGGAAGCTCTTCCTTCAGTTCGATCACGTCCGGCCAGAGGCGGGAATCTTTGATCTCGTGAATAATCGTCGAGCGGATTTGTTTCATCGGAATCCCTTGTTCACAAGTGATCCAGGCATGAACTCGCGTCCGCCCTTCGGAACTGTCCGCAAAAACGAGCGCTTCCTTGATTCCCCCGAGCTTCATGAGCTCGCTTTCGATCTCGCTCGGGTCCATATTGACTCCCCCGCGGATGATCAGGGAATCGGCTCTGCCGAGAACGTAAATCTCGCCTTTGCGGATCACGGCGCGGTCGCCCGTCCTCAGCCAGCCGCCCCTGATTTTGGAAGAGGTCGCTGCCGGGTCGCCGTAATAGCCCTTCATGACATTAGGCCCCCGCACGTACAGGACGCCTTCCTCGCCGTCCGCGGCCGTCCTTCCCTCCGCTTCTTCCACCCGTACCTCTACCTCGACGCCTGCGAGAGGTTTGCCGACGCAGCCCCTCCGCTCCAGAAAGGCTCCCGTTTCGGTCAGGCAGCTGATCCGGGGCGAAGCCTCGGTAAGCCCGTAAGCGTTCCAGACGACCGCGTCCGGGAAAGCCCCGGCAATGAGCTCCGCCTGCCTGAGGGTCAGGCATTCCCCGCTCAGCATGAGGCAGCGCAGGCTTCCGAAATCGTACCGTTTGCGAAAACGGGCGAACGTGGCGGCAACCGTCGGCGTCGTGCCGAGAATAGTAATGCCGTCCTGCCGGATGCTCTTCATTGTGCTCAGCGGGTTCGTATCCGGGGGCCGGAAATAGACGGCCGCTCCCCGGAATAAAGACGGCAGCAGCTCGCCCGTAAGAGCCGAAGCGTACGTAAGCGGCCGGAACAAATACAGCCTGTCCTCCCGGTCCGGCTTGAAGTAGCCCAGAATGCTGCCGACGTTCGACCAGATGTTGTCGTAGGTCAGCATGACGCCTTTGGGCCGTCCGGTCGTTCCCGACGTGTACAGGACGAACGCGACGTCCCGCAGCTCTTCCCTGGGCGCGGGCGCTGCCGCTGCCGGCTGAAGCCCGGAGTGAAGTACGCCGTCTTCGTCTACATGCGCCGGTGTGATGTAGGAGTCCGGCTCGATCCAGCCGAGCACTTTATCGGTCAAGCCGGGGTTTTTGGCGGGATCGACCGGAACGAGGGTTACTTTCTGCCGGAGCGCCGCCAGGAAGAGCGGGATCGCTCTCCAGCCGATCGAAATATCGACCGCGACGGTCCGCTGTCCCCGGGTTGGATCGGCTCCAAGGCCGGCTTTTTCCAGCATCTCCGCATGAATCTGCGCAAGCTCCGTTATCCGGCTGTAGGAGACTTCATGTGTTCCATCCACTGCGCATAGGCCACAATGGTCAGATAGCTGACGGAAAAATAACTTTGCATCCATCCCCGCTCCTCCCGTTTTAGTTGGAATCCTTGTTCAGAAATAACCTTTTCACGCTGTGAGACTTGTTGACGGGTCTGAATATTTTATCGCCGGCCGAATTGAGAAGCTCCCTGTTCTGCACGAAAAGACTTCTGACGCTTTCGCCGACGAAATGCATAACGAGTGAATTCCTGAACCCGTACCGGGTCCGGTTCGCGTGGGAGCCGTGGACGGTGTGGCCGTTAAAGACCACCACGTCTCCGGGCTTTGTCGTAAGATCGACCTCCGCGTGACGCTCGGGGACCGGAACCGACTGCCCGTACGTGGAACGGCTGCCCGGAAGCCGCGGTCTAAGCAGTCCCAGGCGATGGCTGCCCGGAACCATCCGAAGCCCGCCGTTTTCGGGTGACGTCTCGTCGAGGGACACCCAGAACGCGCAGCCCGGAGCCGGCTCGGCCCCGATATCGTAATTGTCCTGGTGCAGAGGCAGCTGCTTGGCCCCCGGACATTTATAAAACCCCGTCGTTCCGACAAGCAGCGCATTCTCCCCGAGCAGCCGGGCAGCGGTGCCGAAGGCTCTCGGATCGAGCGAGCACCGTTTCAGCGCCTCATGGCTCTGATGCACATTCCTGAGAGGCGGGAATAAGCTTTCCAGCGGAAATACGAGGCTTTGCAAAATCATGCGGCTGCGGATGCTCCGCGTCCATACTTGTTTCAAGGCTCCTTTGATCTCTTCCGCCTCGGCCGGTGAAAATACGCCGGGAATGACCGCAAATCCCTTTTCCCTGTAGTGCTCCATCATTTCGTCCGTCATGATTTCCTTCCTCAATGTGTCCCTCCTCCCGTTAATCGGGGTACGTTCCCTTCTCTTCTCTAGCATAGAGGGCCGTAAGGGAAGTTACTCGGCTTTATTGGCGGCTCTGCGCTACTTGGCGATAATTCCGTTTATATAGTCCTGAATGCGTTTGGGAGTCGACAGTTCATCCAGGTTCAGCTGATCGTCCAGAACGTCGATATTAAACATCATTTCGAACTCAATCAGAATTTCAACGACCTTAACGGAATCTATTCCTTTTTCCAAAAAATTGGTATTCATCTCCACGTTATCAAGCCCGCCGATTTTTTGAATCACTTCCAGTGCCGCTTCTCCGGTCAACATGCGCTTCATCCTTTACGAATTATTTTGCAGAACTTGTTCGATGGCGCGGACGGCCGCTTCGTTAGGGTTGTCCCGCCTCATAATCGCCGCCAGTTCCTTGGCCCGCGGCGTGTACGGGTTTCCGTCCGCCAGCAGTCTTCGCAGGGCCGGACCGATCCGTCCGCGCCCCGCTTCCTCCGGATCGACTGTCAGGGCGATTCCCAGGCGCTCGCAGGTCCGGGCCAGAAGATGCTGGTCGGACGCGAGGGGAATCACAACCATAGGGACGCCGTGCCTCATGACGGACTGTACGGTGCCGCAGCCCCCGTGCGTAATGACGGCGTCCGCAAGGGGCAGCAGGTGGCCGTGGTTGGGATACGCCGTTATCCAGCGGACATGAGGAGGCAGCGGCCGCTCCCCTGCGTACGGCTTATGTTCCGCAACGAGCAGATTAAAAGAATGCTCCTCCGACAGACTCACGGCCGCCCGGATGTAGCGGTTCATGACTTCCCTCGAATCATGCCGTCCGGTGGAAGAAGCGCAGACGAGAACAGTGGGCCGTCCCGGAGGCAGCTCGGACTCTACCCGCGCCGCCGCGGTATCGCGGTTCTCCGGCTCCAGCGTGCAGCTTCCGGTAAACACGGACTGCTCCGGAATACCGCCTTCCTCGGGGTACAGCAAGGCATGGACGTTGACCAGATGAAGCCGGGGAGAAAGCCCCGCGAGGTCTCCCCGCGTTCTCCTGTCATCGGCAAGCGGCGGCAGTCCAAGTCTCAGCCTGACGCCGTTCAGTTCCCTGCCGTAGCTTTTCTTCATGCGGCTAAAAACGGTTTGGCTCCCCGGAAGCGATTCTTCGGGATAAGGAACCGTCGTTTGCAGGCTGATCCAGGGGATTCCTCTTCTCTCCGCCGCATAAGCGGGGGCCGCCTGGGAAGAATCACAAATCATCCAGTCGATTTTCCTCCCGGAGAGCAGCGCGTCTATTTCCAGCACCTGCTCATAGATAAACTTCTCCGGGAATTTCCCCCATTCCGCCGGCAGGAAGGAGAGTCCCGCACGCACAGCCAGCTCCTCATTGGCCGGATGTGTAACCAGTGTGACCTCATGCCCCTTCTTCTTGAGCTGCTGTCCGATGGCCAAGGCCGGGATTACATGGCCCAGAACCCTCTGGACCGCGATAAACAGGTGCGCCATCCGTTTCCCTCCCGTTCATGGATTTAACGGTTCCAGTTCAGGCACAACGAAATACCCGTTTTTACGGATCAATACATCGTCAAAATAAAGCTCGCCGCCTCCATAGGCTTCCAACTGGCATAAAACAAGGTCCCAGTGCAAAACCGATGTATTCCCGTTATCGGCCATCTCATACGCTTGTCCCAAGGCAAGATGGATGCTTCCCGCCATCTTCTCGTCGAACAGCAGATTCCGCATAGGCCGGCGGATATGGGGATTCAGCCCGATGCCGAATTCGCCCGGACGCGAAGCTCCCTCATCCGTTTTCAGAATGGCGCTCAGCGCTTCGGGATCGTCCGCCGACCATTCGGTCACTCTGCCCTGCCGGAACGTGAGCGCCACGGAATCGAACGTTTTGCCCATACAGCTTGTCGGCACGTTGAACGTGATCCGGCCCTCTGCCGAGCCGGTCACCGGCGCCGTAAACAGCTCCCCGTCGGGAAGGTTGTAGCGGCCGTCGCACAGGAAAGAGGGGATGTCTTTCACGGAGAAAGACAAGTCCGTTCCGGGTGAGACGATACGGATGCGGCCGGTCCGTTCGAGCAGCTTCCGCAGCGGTTCCGCCTTTTCCCTGAGCCCCTTGTAATCCATCAGGCAGGACGAGGCGTAAATTTGCCGGAGCTTCGATGTTCCGATGCCCGCCTGCTGGGCCATTCCCCGGGTGGGATAGCGCAGCAGCACCCATTTGGGCTTGGCCGCCATGGTCATCGTCAACGGCTGGAGGTAATGCTGCACGTAATGGCCGTAGCGCGTCTCATCCGCATCTTCCATTTCGAAGCTGTTTTCTTCCGAGTGAATCCCGATGTACGCGTCCATCGCTTCGATAAGGCCGAGGTCATGCTTCGCCCACAGGCGGATCTGCTCCTCGGAAGCTCCCGCCAGCAGCCATTTAAGCTCCTCCACATTCGTTGTCTGCAGAAAAGGCACCGCTCCGGCCTCATAAATGCGCGCGATCAGGATTTCGGTCAACTCGGCCGCATCTCCCCGGACCTTGACGGCTACTTTTTCCCCCGGACGAAGCCTGAGAGAATGGCTGACAACCGTGTCGGCAATCTTTTTAAACCCTTCTTTCATGATTCACCTCTTACCAGATGTCGTAGCTCCCGGTAAAACCCTTTCTCGCTTTCAAGGGCCTGCCCGAGGTAATCGGCAAGCTTGGCCGAATAGTCTCTGTCCGGCTGCCTTTTCCACTTGGCCAGAACTCCCATAACGAGCGACCATGATTTACAGACGTAAACGAGCTCCTCCACCCAGCCGGGGGCTTTGTACCGGTCCGGTACGGTCCCGTTCTCCACGGCCGCTTTCCACAGCTCCCTCAACCGGCGGAAATAGTGGACGTCGAACTCCAGCGTTTCCAGCACGGGAATCAAAACTTCCGGCGGACTTTCCGCAACCGCCTTTACGAAGTTCTCCAGATTCTTAAGTCCCTGCCGATCGACCATGTTGTGTACCGAAGCCCCAACCAGCGAGAGGAATTCTTCCTCCCAAGTCTTCGCATACCCCGGCCGGCGTCCAAGTATCGCGACACCGGCTTTCTCCGATTCCGCATGAGCGCTCATCAGCGTTTCCCAGGGAATTTTCCCGATATACCCGTTAAAAAAAGCCGGAGCCCCTTCGTCATCGACCAGGGTCACCCCCGCCTCGTCATAATCAACCAGCAGCGACCAATGAACGATATCGTGCTTCCCGAAATACGAGGAAAAAGCGGCCGCCTTCGCGTTGTAAAACAGCAGACAATAACCTTCGTGATCGAAGACGGAATCAATCAGAGGGTACAGCCCCTCCGTATTCAAAGGGGAATATTTCGTCAGCCTCCAGCCTCTCCCCGGCTCGGGTTCGCTGCGCCTCAGCAGGAGTCCGTTCGACTCACAGTCGAACGCGTTCAGGAAAACGGGCGTCAGCTGCCGCTCGCCTTTCCATTTAAGCACCTCCATCATGCAAAGCTGCCTGCAGTCAAGCGTGCGCTGGGATAATCCTTCTCCGTCCGGGAACCGCCAGTCGTTTCTTTGGGACAGAATGGTCTGCGCAATTGTTTTCCGGATTTCTTCCATTAAAGACTCTCCCTCTCCCCGTTATCGCCCCGTACAATGGAGGCCGCACGGATTATCCATTGATCCATCGCCGCAGGATGCTGATAAAAATACCGGTACCCCCGCATCCCGTGCAGAACGACGGTGTCCGTTTCCTCCGCTATCGCCTTGGCGTCGTCGTCTTCACTGCCGCACATGATGTGCAGAGGCCCGCCATATTCTTTGACAAGACGGGCCGTATCCAGTTCAAGAAGCTCGTCCAGCATGTCCGCGGAAATACACTGCCCGTGCAAATAAAGCATATGAGCTCCCCACGCCATAAAAAAATCGTACGGCTCCCGGTTAAAGTCGCTCAGCGTGTAATAATCGAAGCCCGGCACCAGAAGCTGGGCGTCGAGCTTTCCTTCAAGGCGGAGAGCCTGAAGCGTCTCCACGCCGAACAATACTTCCTTTCCGGGGAATGTCCGGAAGGGAGGCGCCAGCAGTACAGGGATGCAGACGGGAGCGCCTTCCCCCTTCTTCTGCAGCGCGGCTGCCGTTTGGAGAGCTATGATCCCGCCCAGAGCGTTTCCGATCAGGAATACTCTCTCCGCGGGACGCTCTGCAAGCACCTCGGCAAGCACTTCAAGCGCATCCCGTTTCATGCCGGACACCGTCGTGTCCCCGAGTTCCCCGAAGCTGTCCCCGTGGCCGCGATAGTCGAATTGAACGACTCTGGTGCCGCTCCGGGCCAAATATTTGCGCAGGTTAGAGAAAAAGTAATTTTTTTCGCTCATCGCCTGGCCCAGTCCCGCGAACATCAGCACAAGATCGCCCCCGGCGCCCTCAGGTTCGTTCACGAGTCCGTAGATGGCGCTGTCGTGTCCGAATCGTCTCTGCTTCCACATGAGTTACCCTCCTCCCTGACCAGACGCTCCGTACGGAGCCAGGAAGTCGTATGCTCCATCAGCGTTTCTTCCAGCGGCCTTGATGTAAACAGATGACCCGCTTCCGGAACCTTGACCACCCGATTCTGCGGAGATGGTCTGTAAATCGCCGACCGGCGGGATTCCGACAGCTCCATTTCCTCCAGGATAAGAGGATCGTTGTCTCCGTAGATGAGGACGGAAGAACCCGAATAAGATTGAAGGGCGCCTTCGGTATCCATATGCTGCAAATCCCGGTAAAAATCCATCCCCACCCACAAGCCGGCCCACGGCATAACCAGCTTGCCCGCTTCCGGATGCCGGATAAACCGGGGATGCTTACCGCTCGGATAGTTCCCGCCGAATTCAAAAAACAGCGGGCTCCACAGGACCAGCCTTTCTATCCCGCTGCCCTGCGCGGCCATCAAGGCGATCCTGGCTCCGTCGCTGAATCCCAGGAAGACGGTCTCCCGCTCCCGCAGATCCGGATGGCCGCAGACAAACTCATAGGCTTTCAGCACATTTGAGATTTTGCCCGAGGTCGTCATGTCGAAATAATACCCGTCGCTCAGACCGATGCCGTAATAATCGAAACGCAGAAAGGCGATCCCCTGCTGCGCCAATCTCCGGGCAAACTTCACGGCAAGCCGGTGCACCTCGTACCTTTCGCCGTTTTTGCCCGGACAGTAGACGATCACCGGACAAGGTCTGAGGTGTTCGGGAGGCAGGTGCAGCACGCCCGCCAGCTTGCCTTGGTCGTAAAGCTCTACCAGCCTTTCGTCTCCGTTCATCCTTGCTCCCCTTCCTCCGGCAACAGCTTCATTTTGCAGTGAATCACCGTGCGGCCGCCGACCTTGCCGACAGCCGCCAGCTCGCTTCCTCCGGCCGTGAAGCCGACGTCAAACCTCACGGAATCGCCCGGAACGACCGGACTGAGGAAACGCGAAGCGACCTCGCCGAACAGGCAGGACTCCGGCCTCCCGGGGAATTGACGCTTCAGGAGAAGCTCCGCCGACTGAAGGATGCATTCCACCATCAGCATACCGGGATACACACTATATGAAGGGAAATGACCAATTAAGTAGAAGTCACTGCTGGAAATATTCTTCAAAGTTGAGATGGCCCGATCGCTTTCTCCGATAATCCGGTCCACCATGATCCAAGGTTTTGCATACTGCAAATAAGCCTCTGCCGGCATACGATGGTCCCCGCCTATTATGAATTTGATGTCGCGGCAACAGCTACGCTTAGTTCGGCCGATACCGCCGTTGTCCCGTCCGACCGGTACAAAGTGCCGGTAAAAATCGCTTTTTTGCTTAAAATGCGGACGGGTTCTACCTTGTAAAGAATGGATTCCTGCCAGGATACGGGATTCAGCAGCTTGGCCTTGATCGCTCCCAGCAGGGGAACTTCATCTTCCGCGAGCGGGGCCGTCTCCAGTTGGGTCAGAATGACGCACGCCTGGGCAAGCCCCTCGATCAGCAGGGTGGGCGGGATGGTGTCCGTGCCCCCGAAGTAGATCTTCAGCGGCTCCGGGCTGCATCCGGCTATCAGAAATTTACCGGGCGAATAGTCTTTCACCTCATCCAGAACCCGGAGGGGAAACTGATGAGGCAGCATCGCCAGCAAGTGGCGGTAGTCCGGGGCGCGGCTCATAAACAGCCTTCAAGCGCCTGGACGATGTCCCTGACCCGCGTGCTCCCGCTGATCTCCAGCGCTTCGTCGGGCCACTGGATTCCGAAATGCTCCTCGATAAGCACGACAAGCTCCATAAACCTCAGCGAATCGAATCCCATTTCAAAAAGCCGCTTTTCTTCGCCGATCTCTTCGACCGGCAGCATCCCGCAACCCTGATCGCTTAAAAACAGACGAATTTGTTCTTTCGCAGACATTGCTTCCCCTCCAAACTTTCCGTTGTTTTCATTGTAAAGGTCCCGTCCCCGCTTCTCTCAGCTTCGGTTGCACACAATTCTGGCTTTATTGAGCGGGGAATCCGGCCGGCGGGCGGGCATTCTCATCCCTCCTGTACAAAACGGGATTAAGCGGACTGTCCGCACGCTCTCCCGGCTTCCGCCCAGGAAAGTACGTCTCCAGATGTTTCCAGCGCGCCTCGTTATCCTCCGGGTCGGCTATAAGCGCGTCCTCCGCTATATACGTAATCGTCAGGACCTCCCGCATGGAATGCGTCGGATTCGCCAGCGCGCTGTGAGGCGTCCATCCCGAATGAAATGTCGCATGTCCCGCCTTCATTCCCTTGTATCCGGTCTCCGGCAGCCCTCTGCGGACCGCATCCAGCAGAATGTTGCCCGAATTTTTTATCCGCTCGATCTCATGCGCACCGGAAATGAACCGCAGCGAGCCCATTTCGTCCGGGATATCGGTCAGCGGCAGCCAGAGGGTAATGAGCTTGTCGGGCTTGAAGCGGAGCATATACGCGCCGTCCTGATGCCAAGGCGTAGGTCCGCCTCCCGGTTCCTTGTAGAAAGTCTGATCCAGGTACAGCCGCACTCCGTCCGTTTCCATCAGATCGGCGGCCATCCGGGCGAATTTGCGGGCAAAGACGAATTTCTTCACCCTCTCGTCTCTCTGCCATAAGTTAATCAGCTGGAGAAAAGCTCTGCCGAAATCGTCACGCTCCTCCAGCGGCCGCTCCTCCTTCACGCAGGTCCGTACCAGCTCCCTCACCAGAGGACGCAGAACCGCCACGTCTTCATCCGAAGCGACCCGTCCGGCATAAACATGCCCCTTGCTGCGGTATTCTTCCAGTTGTCCGGGAGACAGCGCCATTTCCTCGTGCAAATTTGCCGTGTATAGAGAATCTTCCACCTGTTTTCCTCCTTTTAAAAAGGACTCCGGTAAAGCAGAGGCGTCAGCGGCCCTTCGGCCTGCCGTCCCGCCCCGGTTCCGGCGAAGAGGCGCTTGAGGTGCGGGGCTCTGCCGGACTTGTCCCCGGGGTCCAGGATTCTCGCGCCGTCCGCAAAGTACGTCACCGTCATCACCTCGCGAGTGAAAGCCCCTTCGTTTCCCGGTGCGCTGTGCAGCAGACGCCCCGCGTGAAACGTGACGTCTCCGGTTCTCAGCGGGCCGTAGTTTTCTTCCGGGAGTCCCGCTCTTTTCGCTTCCAGCAGCGGATTTTTGGATGCTCCCCCCGGTAGGAGATGCGAGCCGGACATGTAGGTCACGGGCCCGCCGGGCTCCGGCAGATCTACCAAGGGCATCCACATGGTGATAATCTGCGCGGGATCAAGCTCAAGCATGTAAGCCTCGGTCTGGTGCCAAGGCGTAATGCTCGCCCCCGGCTCGATGAAGTTCGCCTGATCCAGGTACAGCCGGACTCCCGTGACGCCCATGAGATCCGCCGCCAGCTTGGCGAACCGGCGGGCAAATACGAACTGCCGGACACGCGAGTCCTCCTCCCAGAGGTTCATATAGAGCTGCTTATGCGGCCGAACGCTCCGGTCTCCCGTGTACCCCTCCACTGCGGAGATGATATGGGGACGGTAGGCGCTGATTTCATGGATAAAGGCCGCCTGCCTGATGCAGACGTGCCCTTTCTCCCGGAACTGCGCGATCAGGCCCTCCGGCAGTGCGTAGCTGTCGCTCAGGGGCGGTAAATCACTGTGAACGGGCCCGTTCATTCCACATCCTCCTCCGCTCCATGAACCAGCTTGACCACATCCCGGTAAGGCCGGTAAAACAGCAGCGGAAGCCGCCGTCCCTGCGCCTTGCCGCCCGGCTCCACTCCCCGGAAAAGGCTTTGGAGCTGCGGGTTCCTGCCGGCACTGTCCCCGGGGTCCTTAATCCGGGCGTCTTCGGCAAACCAGGTAATAATGAGCATCTCCCTCGTTGTTTCCGTATCGTTGCCGTAAGCCCCGTGAAGTGTCCAGCCGGTATGGAAGGAAGCATCCCCCGCTTGCATCGGGCCGCACGGCTTCTCCGAGAGTCCCAGTCTCATGGCCGCAAGGAGAGGATTCGGGGCGCTTCTAAGCTTCTCGTGAAGATGCGAACCCGCCACATAGGAGAGCGGCCCCCTTTCTCCCGGAACATCGGTCAGCGGCATCCACATGGAGAGGACGGAATCAGGGTCCAGCTCAAGCATGAACCGGTTGGCCTGGTGCAGAGGCATTGCGCCCGCTCCCGGTTTTTTGAAGAAAACCTGGTCGAAATACAGCCTTACTCCGTCCACACCGAGAAGATCCGCCGCAATCCGGGAAAATTTCCTGGCGAAGACAAACGCCTTCACGGCGGCATCCTTCTCCCACACGTTCATCACCTGCAGTCTGAGCCCGTCGTCCAGTCGTGCGACCTCGCGCCGGCACGCCTCCCGGATCCGGCCGATATCCTCCTCCGAAGCAAGCTGTCTCAGGAGCAGGTGTCCGTCTCTGCGGAACCCGGCGATGTCCTCCCGAGTCAGGCTGATTTCCTGATCCAGCGCATCAAAACCGTGCGTGTTCTCCATCTTATCCCTTCCTTTCCGTGAAGCTGCCGGATTCTGCAAACCGGTCGAACACGAGCGGCGTCCAAGGGCTGACGGCTGTATCCCCTGGCTTCATTCCCGGAAAAATCCGTCTCAGGTGATAGGCCCTCGCTTCGGTATCCGGTTCAACGATTCGCAGATTATCCGCTACGTAAATAATCGTGGCGACCTCCCTTACGATGGGAGTCCTGTTGGCCGCTGCGTAATGCAGGGTCAAGCCCGAATGGAAAGTCGCGTCTCCGGCGGGCATCGCCCCGTAATGAACCTCGGCCAGCCCCTTCCGGTAAGCCTGCAGAAGCAGATTCGTCCCCTTGTCCGAAGGCAGCTCGTGCGAGCCCGACATAAAGCGCATCGATCCGAGTTCCGCCGGAAGATCGACAAGCGGCATCCACATGGTCATCGTCATGTCCGGGTCCATCTGCAGCATGTAGGGACTATCCTGGTGCCAGGGGATCGCTCCTCCTCCCGGTTCCAGAAAAATCGCCGAATCGTGGTACAGACGCAGCCTGTCCACGCCCATCAAGTCGGCGGCGATCCGGGCAAAACGGCGGGCAAAGGTGAATGCTCTCACCTTGGAGCTTCTCTCCCACATGTTCATCACGGTCGGAAAGGCCCTCTCCACTCCGTAAAACTCCCGTTCGTCCGGCGGATAGGAATCGGCCGTGAAGGAAGAGTAAATTTCCGTAACCGCCCGGCGGTAAGCTTTTACTTCTTCCGCCGAGCAAACTTTTTCCAGGTAGGCATGCCCGTCCCTGCGGTAACGGCTAATCTGCTCGTCCGTAAGGATATACTCGCTGTTCAGCCCGGCAGGCGTACACCAGTCTTCCCCGGTCATGTCGATCCACGCTCCTTTCGTTCGTTTAGCTGCATTGCCCGGTGTCTCCGATTTTCCCGGTATCTCTGGTGTCTCCGCTGTCTCCGGTGTTTCGGGTTTCCGTGGCTTCTCCAGTGTCTTTGATGTCTCCGCTTTCTCCTCTGGTTTCTTGGTTGTCCCCGCTGTCTCCGGCTTCTCCGAACTCCCCTGTTTCCCGGCTCTCCGGTCCGGACCAGATCGCTCCGGAAGCCGACCGGCTTTTCGCGATAAGCTCGCGCCTGTTTTTAATTTCCTCCAGGGTGAGGCTCTCCTTATTCAGGCCGGTAAACTGCTCTTCGACAGAGAGCCGGACGGTCGTTTCATGCTGTCTGCCATTGCGGCTGAATCTGACCGATACGGGCCCCTTTTTACCGGAATAAGACGAAATGACACGGACAAAATCGCCGTAAGTCGCCGTTGCCCGTCCCCCGATGCCGAGGATGACGTCGTCTGCACGGAGCCCCGCTTTCTGTGCGGGACTGTTCGGAAACACTTCCAGCAAATAATTTCCGCCCCCCGCGGAAACTCCCGTTTCCCGGCTCTGTTCCTTGTTCACCGTGCAGTTCGTTACGCCGAGCCGGGGATAACTGAATAATTCCGTCCGCAGATCCAGGCCCAATTCGAGTACCGATTTCAAATTCATCAGAGACCGCCGCCAGCCCATTTCCAGACACTCACGCAGCCACTGCCCGTACGTGTCATCGGCGAATCCCTGCACCTGCAGACTCAATTTGACAAATCCTCCCGACGGCTCAAGCACAAAGGACGTGTTCACGTAGAACGTCTCCGCTTTTCCGTCGGGTGCCAGGGATTGATAAGCGTCCGACAGGACGAAACGGCGGTTAGGCACGCTTTCCACAACGACAGACTGGTTCTCGATGTCGCCGTAATTGAGCGTATAAACATCCCCCGCCTTCGGCAGGGAGGGATCGCCTGTCGTGGAGGAAGAGTAGGTCAGATACGTATTCGTCCCTTCCGGCGTGGCGACCGACCACCATACTTGCTCCAAACCCGCTTCCAGATAAGTGACATTTCGTGTACGGTCCGTTGGACATTCAATCATGATTTTAGCCTCCAGATAAAAATGAAATGACGGCTTCCGCCCGCATGCCGGTTTTCTTGACCAGACTCGGGAAAGTCGCCAGCATTTTCAAAGCGCCGGCCGACGTTTCCGTAAAGGGCTCGCCCGCCATTTCCAGCGTGGCCAGCGAGTGCCGGTACTGCGGATAAACCCGGTCGTTGCGCTGCTCCTCATAGCTCCGCATCGCTTCTTCCCATTCTTTCGCGCCCGTAAAAAAAGCATGAAGCTCTTCCGCCAGGGTTTCGGCCGTACATACGGCGTTGTCGATCCCGACGCCGGCTACCGGGTGCAGAAAAGCCCCGGCGTCCCCCGCCAATGCCCATCCGTTTCCGTAAGCTTTACGGATAAAGCTTTTACCCGGGGGGATTCCTCTGACGCTTCCTTCCATTCCGCTCTCGGCCAGCCTCGGCGCCAGAGTACGGATTTCCCGCAGCTTTCCCAGAAATTCCCCTTGTCCCAGGCGGGTCATGGACTCCTGTTCCTCGGGGGGATACATGATGGCTGCGCAGTGCATTAACCCGTCGATCGGATTGCACAGGACGACGGACGAACCTTTCCAGTACCACTCGACCGCCGGAACGGGCAGCCCCTGCACGCCGGACAAATACGCGTAAGCAACCCCGTGCAGCGGCCGCTCCGTTTCGGTCTCCAGAGGGGCCCGCACCCCCTTGGCCACCGCCGAATACCGGCCGTCCGCACCGATTACGACCTTTCCGGAGAAACGCTGAAGCCGCCCGTCCTTCCTCCGGCATTCGATGCCGGCGGCTCGTCCGTTCTCCAGTAAAATCTTCGTCACTCTGGTGTTCAGCCGCACTTCAACGTGCCGGTGCCGGGCCGCGCTTTGCAGAAGCAGAGGGTCCAGCAGCTCTCTGCGGAGTCCCAGGGCCCTTTTCGTTACCGTAATATCGGATTCGAAAACGGTTCCTTCCAAATCGACCCGCATCCGTGTCAGAAGAGGCGCTCCGGCAGACTCCATTTTTCCGAGAATGCCGAGCCTCTCGTAAACGTCGCTCTCGCCCAGAATGTGGGTGGACGTCGTCCCGTTCGGATACGGAAATTGATCGACCAGCAGAACCGCGTGACCGAGCCGTCCCAGAAAGGCGGCGAGCGAAGCCCCGGCGCATCTTGCGCCCACGATAATCACGTCGTACATCGCATTCTCCTTCTCGCACGGCATTTTTCAAGTAAGAAAGAGGGGCCCGTGTTAATGACCCCTCCATTGACCGTTGAATTAGTTGGATTGCAGGCAGCCGTACACGGTTCCCACTTGATTGTCTTCGCTGTCAAACAGCGGAGTGACACTGTCCGAATAGAACGTGGCGTTTTTCGGAGGCAGACCTTTCAAGGTGCCTTTCATGTGAATCGCCTGCTTGTTGTGGAATTCGCCTTCCGGAGTTTCGATAACCCAGTACAGCCAGGACTCGCCTTGAACGCCGTCCGTCATTTTTTTGTTGAACGGAATTGTGGCTTGGGCTTTCATGGCTGCGCCTTGACCGTGCAGACCACCGCGGACGCGGATGGTTTGTCCCGGCCAGATCACGCTCGAAGTCGCGACAAGATCGACGTTTTTAATGCCCAGTTCCACATTGATGCCGGATTTCAGGCTGAATTCGGAATCGTTGACGGTGAACTCGGTCGGTGCTACCTGAGTGAATTGAAGCTCTTCGGAACGTCCGTCCAGCAGCTCCAGATAAGTTTTGCTGTTGGAGTTTTCCAGTGTCATAGTGACTTGCTTGGCATTCTTTTTGGACGATGCGGTTTTCATGGTTTTGCCTCCTTGAGTGGCTGTTTTTTGTTTCCCCGGGGTACTTTTACTATCTCATATCCCCCAGCCGGTTACTCTGCTTTTGACCATGACCTGTTCGTCTTCTGTTGGCGTGCGTTCCGCCCGGTTCACCCTTTGCCGTCCAGGCATTTCTGAATCAGGTTCCGGATCGTCTCCACACTGGTAAAATTCTCAAGAAGGATCTCCTCGTCTTCGATCACGATGTTAAAAGCTTCCTCCAGCAGCACCACAAGCCGGATAAAACTCATGGAGTCGATTCCCGTTTCGAGAAGCTTGGTGGTCGGCTCAATCTCGATCTGCTGGGGTAAAATCTGTTTCACATGTTCAATAATCACGGCTTCCATGGCGGTTTGGTTCATGCGTACACCTCGGCGATTCAGATTTTCATTTCAGATGGGACAGCGTGAGAAATTCCATCAGCATGGCGGAAGCCCTTTTTTCAAGCTCGTATAAGGTTTGAAAATGATCCGCAAGCTGATGCAGATAGACGGATGCTTTCGTCCGCTGATATTTGATGCTCGTCCACTTGACCCGGTCCATCTCCGTTTTGGCCTTAATATACAAATTTTTCAGCAGGTCCAACTGACCGGAATCCGCTGTGTTTTGAAGATAAATAATTCTTTGCAGCATCAGACTTTTGTGGAGAATCATTTTATGAACGATGATGTTCCAGTAAATGAATTCCTTGGCCTGAAGGGGTCTTCCCTCCGCAAGCTGCCGGAAATAGACGGACAAATACTCGTTGACGTAATGACCCATCGCAAACGCCTCATCCTGCGAACCGTTCCCCCGGACCCTGCCCCTCTCCAGGGCAAAATACATGTTCCGGGTATCGGGACGGGACGCCGGGTCTTTGAGCCGGATAACCGAGGCGGGGAACCCGTAGAAAGCAAACCAGCGCTGGGCATGCAAATCTTCATCCGCCAATCTTGTCATTTCCCGGCCGAATAAGCCGTAGGAGACTTCCGAGCTGCCGTATCCTTTGCCGTTCACGTCGAAAGCGAGAAAGTGGAAAACAGCGCGATCGTCGTCGAAGCCGTACACCAGCGCTTCATGAAACATATCCTGCTTGTTGTAATAGCGGGAGCACGGAATATTTCTCCAGTTAAAATACACGATCATATAGCGGCCTTCGCCGAGCGTATTCCGTGCCGTCTCCACCCAGTCCTCGCATCGGACCAGAGGCGTCTCCTCAAGAACTTCCGAGTAGACGTCGAGATGCTCTTCAAAGCGGATGACGGGGAACAGGTCGGCCCCCGTCGATTTGAGAGTCAGGTTCATAAAATGGCTGTGATACCAGGGCAGCGACCCGGCATGCGCAAGCAGAAGGCTGAGCCGGATATTGTGGTAGCATTCGGTCTCAAAACCAGGAGACTCCACGACAGGAAGCAGGTGTCTCGTATCCATCCCTACAGATGCTCCCTGATAAGCTGCGGCCAGCTTCCGGCTTCGTAACCGTGCGTTTCGGCCAAGGCCCGGGCCCAGCGGTCCACTCCGTAGGCCGTACAGCCCGAATGAAGGGGAGCGCCTTTGCCGGTTTGGCCGGTCTCGCCGTCCTCACCCGCTTCACCGGAGTCCCGGTATTCTTCCGCTTCTCCGGTTATCCCGAACGCTTTGCACAGCACGTCGCCGCATACATTGAAAGACGTTACCGCATAATCGCTCGCGCTCTCTCCGCCCGGTGCAAATCTCAGCTCGAATTTCGACTCCGCAGCGAGCTGGAACAGCCGGCGGTCCGTGTCCTCCGGCAGGAAGAAAGGGTCCGAAGCCGTCTCCACGTAACCCTCCAGCCCCAGCTGCCCGAAGAGGCGCCACGTGTCGTCCAGCAGCTTCATCCGCATATCCCTTACCTCCTGCGCTCCGCCGATGTACACGATCTCGAACATCCCGAACTCACGCAGCCGGGAATCGTCTATCCGGCTGGCGTGCTCGTGCCTGAAGCACAGTCCGTAAGCGGAGTAGAGCGTGAGCTTCGGCCCGGACGAAACCGCCCCTTCCGTTTCCGTTTCCGCTTTCGTATCAGTTCCCGCCGCCAGCCGACCGCTTCCGCTCCCCGCAGAAGGGCCGCTTCTTTTCCCGCTCCGTTCCTCGTACACGTGGTAGCAGACGCAGGGCTGCAGATACATGCCGCTCGGCTGCAAAAGATTATGCAGCGGCACGTCCGCCCGGAGGCGGGAACGGACCTCCTGCATCGTGTCGAACTGATGCCGGAACTCCCCTACGGCATAAACATTCTGCGGGAAATTCCGGATATATCCGCTCTTCCGCAGCACGGATTCCGGCATCATCGCCGGATAGCTGCGGAGAGCCGCCCCGTGCGCCCGGGCCCGGCTCCGCAGAAGCTTCACAAGCGCCTGCTCCAGCAGAACGAGAGCCTCCTTGGCTTTTTCGCTATCCCGCTCCCGGAAGGATGACGCCCCGGCCCCCGCTTTCGCGCGGCCGGCCGCTCCTCCCTCCCTGCGGTTATCTCTCAGCTTCCGGTAGGGAAGCTTCCGGCGGCCGGACAGGGACGCGCACAAGTCGTCCAGCCGGCCGGCCATCTCTTCCCCGTCCATTCCGTCATACTCGACCGTCAAACCCCGTTCATCCCGGCTGACGTTCGTAATGCGATCGGAGAGATAATAAATTTTTTCCATGAGCTGAATCAGATCTCCGGCCGGTTCCGCCTTTTCGAGCGGTATCCGAATGAGCATCCCGTCACCCGCTTTCTCCACGCCTCTTTCTACCTCCATCCGGCAAAATAATCGGCTTCCTGAATGGAAAACACCGATTCCTGGCCTTCGGTAATTTTCGTGTCCGTATTCAGTCTCCTGCGCACTCTGGCGCCCGTTTTATCCATCAGATTGTTAAAATTAAGCGCAAGCTTCTCCACGCTCACCCCGGTAAAATGAATGAGCAGCGACCTGCGGAAACGGTGACCGGACAAGTTGTCGGAAGAGCCGTGGACAATGTTCCCGTTGAAAAAAATAACATCTCCCGGATTCGTGGCAACCTTCACGGTCTCCGCCGTTTCGTAATCTTTCAGCCACTGGCCTTCGTCGGAAAAATACCGGCGGACGTCGGATGTATCGCCTTCGGGCACCTGCAGGTCCAGCGAGTGGGTACCCGGCACGAAAGTCATGCCCCCGTTGCCTTCGTCGGAACTGTCCAGCGATATCCAAGCGGCATAAGTCGTTCCCGGCGATACGCCGAACGCGTAATTATCCTGGTGCAGGGGAAGACCTCTCGTGGAAGGGGATTTGAAATAGTAGCTGGTTGAAATGATAAGCGCTTCTTCCCCGATAAGCTGCTCCAGATAGGCGAACAACTGCGGTTTGAGAGCTAACCGCTTAATGATTTCATTTTTCCGGTGATAATCCCGGAGGCGGGGATACAAACTTTCGAGCGGACGGCTGCCGTTCTGGATAATCTGTCCGGAAGCCGTAAGCTGTACCCAATGCCCGTCAAACTGACGGATTAACTCGCTGACTTCCTCCGGTGTATACACGTTGTCCAGAACGAGATAACCTTCGCTTGCAAACGTTTTAAGCTTGTCGTCTTGAAGCTTCCTGTCACTCACAGGTCACTCCCCCTTTCTGCCCAAGTTAGCGCCCGCGTTCATCCGCTTGCGTACCCGGCGGCCTTCTTTGTCCATCAAATAATTGAAATTAAGCGTCGTCTTCTCGGCACCCGTCCCGGCGAAATGGCTGATAATCGAATGACGGAAAAGAACCTCGCTCGCGTTATCGGCCGAATCGTGAATCAGATTGCCGTGATAAATCACGACATCCCCCGGCTCTGTCCGGAGCTCGATAATTTCATGCCCTTCGGGAACGGCCAAAGTCTGAACGTAGCCGCCGAAGGTATCCTCGGCCGTTGTGTACACTTTCTCCGGAACTCCGAGGTCCAGCGTATGAGTCTTCCGCACAATCCGCATGCCGCCGTTGGACACATCCGCCGGATCAAGGCCCGTCCATATCGCGTAACAGGTACCCGGAAGAACGCCGATTCCATAGTTATCCTGGTGATACGGCATGCCCGCCGAACCCGGAGGCTTGAAATAATAGTTTGTCGATACCAGAAGGGCTTCTTCCCCCGTCAATTGTTCCAAGGCGGCTATCGCCTCTTCTTTAAAAACAAATTCGCGCACAAGAGCATGCTCTTTGTGCAGATCCTTCATGCGCGGAAACAGGCTCGTTAACGGCTTCTCCGGATCTTGTACGATTTTCTTGTCCTGGATCGAATCCAGCCAGGCCCTGTGGTATTCCTCCTTCAACCCTTCCACTTCTTCCGGGGAATACACGCCTTTAAGCACCAAATAACCTTCCTCGGCAAAAAATTGTTTCTGCTGCACGCTTAATGAGTACGCCGTCATAAACTGCCTCCTTCGAATGGATAAAATGCTAGGCTTCCGGGCCGCGATCGCTTCTTTCTTCCCGCCTCGCCCGGTGCAGTTGAACTTCCCGGATGAGCCGGCGGGCCTGCTGCGGATCGGTGATGTCATACCGGGAAATTCCGCCTCTTTCGATCCGTTCCATATAAAATTTGAGGATTTCCCCGGGAATCCGGTGAGGATTGTACCGCAGCATTGCAGCCTCTTCCTCATCGGGATTCATCGGGCTGAAATCGATTTGCCGCGGAAAAGCGGCGGTTCCCGCCCGGGCCCGATAGCTGTCATGGTTGACCAGCCCAACGCGTCTGCCGTTGATATACGCCACTTCGATGCCCTTCACCAGAGCGAAATGCAGCGCCTCCCCGATATCCTGGATGATCGGCTCTCCTTTGCCGTTCAGGGACGTGTTGCCCAGGACGGGAACGCCGGTCGCTTCCTTGAAAGCCCGGAGCAGCTTGTACAGATTCCGGGTAGGGGGCGCGTCTTCCACCGTCTGTACCCTTGCCGTGCCGTCGAGATGAATGACCGCCGGAATCAGCTCACGCTTTTCCGCTTTTACTCGGAAAGTGTGAAGCATGTAGGGGGACGGGCCGCCATCCTCGAACCACTCCCCCGCTTCCCCGGCAAGAATAACGGGCGCGACCGGGCGCCACCATTCCCGCTGCTTGACGGCATTCAGCGCATCCTTCGCTGCCGGCGTCCTCGGGTCTCCGAGAAGCGAACGGGCGCCGAGCGCCCGGGGGCCTATCTCCGCCGGTCCGTCGAACCAGATGACCGGCGCACGGCACAGGTCCTGCACCGCACGGCTTTCTTCCAGCGGGGTCACTTCGCCGATGCAGCCGGCGAAGGTGTCGGATCGCAGGACTTCCTCCAGCGGGGCTCCTTCTGCGCCGTAGTAAGCATGACCGAGCTCGAAGCGGATACGCGCCGGAGACATTTTGCGGTAAAACGCATAGAGGCCCATTCCGAGCGACAGGCCCGAATCGTTCACGCAGGGCGGCGCGACCAACCCTTTAAAGCCGTACTTGCGCATGAGGTGGCTGTTCGTCGGGCAATTGAGCGCGTACCCGCCGGCCAGAGCGAGATAGGTCTCTTCGGGATTGACGCCGGATGAGCCGAGAATCGTCTCCACATTCCGCTCCATCATGGCGATCGATATCGCCTGCACCTGCTTCATCACGGCGGAAATTTGGTTCTCCCTTTCCGTGAAGCGGGGGTCGTAGCCCGTAAAAGCCGAAGCTTCCTGCGTCCCCCTCTCGCAAAGCTTGTCCGCAGCTTCGATGAGAGGCCGTAAATAATCGTGCTCCCAGATGTTGAAATTCCGATCAAAGGCCGGCGGAAGCTCAAGAGGGACCGGATTCACGGCGCTTTCGGTAGCATAAGCCAGCGCCATCAGCGTGCCTTCCCTCAGGTTGTAATACGTGCTGGACCAATCCCAGAGCGGGCCGGGAGACTGGACCGGGAACAGCTCCAGCGCTCCCCTGCGCACCAGACAGCCGGCAAAAAACGGTTTGCTCCCCGCCTCCCTGTCCACCACGTCATCCGGAATGCCGTCGACGGCCAGCCCGAGTATGTTCCCTTCGTAGAACAGCCCGCTGTCCGCCATTACGGCCGAGAACAGATGGGAGATGCTGTGATAGGACAAGTCCGGGTAATCGTCCAGGGAATGGTAGTCCGGACACGTAGCCAGACCGGGCGTTCCCCATACTTCCGTCATGTCTTCCAAGGACAGGCCGAGCGCGCCGAGCAATTCGTTGACGACGCCTTCGGCATGCTCACGGCTGTAGAAAGACTGCCTGTGCTGCTTACGCCCCGTAAATCTCTCCAGCTCCCAATAGCGGATCAGCCGGATATCGCGGCCCTCCTTGCGGAACAAGGCCATATTGGGGTCGTGCCGGATACAGGTCCCCGTCAAATAATCGAGGGGGCCGATATGAAAATAGGTGGAAAGATAGTAACCGTCCTGCATGCTTTCACCTCGCCACATGAACTTAGTTCCATTCTAACAACGCCGTGGAACGGACAATCTGAACTTCTTGCTCGATAATCGGACAATCTTTCCCGTTTCGTTTTTACGGCGTCAACCGGACAAGAAAACCTGAGGCCCGGAACGGACCGGATTTTATAATAGAAAAAAATAAACGCGCCCAAGGAGGTATTCAGTTGGAATCCGAATCCGCAAGCAAGGTTCTGCCGGATTTATCGTCCGGCTATACGCTGACCCCGGAGCAGATCCGTTATTTCAGAGACAACGGACATATCTATTTGAAGCAGGTTCTCACCCCCGGGGAAATATCGGCTTATCGTCCCCGCATTCTGGAAGCCATACGCGATTACATGACCAATACGATCCCCTCATCCGGTCCCGACGATTCCGGCACAGTCAATTTACGTCTCCGCCATCCGGACGTCGGGCGATTCACCGCTTCCCGCAGGCTTGCCAAGATCGCCGCCGACCTGATGGGCGTGGATGGCGTCCGGATTTACCGGGACTCCGCCTTCTTCAAACAGCCCGGTGCGGCCGCAACGCCCATGCACCAGGATAACAACTACATGCTGCTCGACACGGACCGGTCCGTTACAGCCTGGATTCCTCTCCGGAAGGTTACCGCTTCCATGGGTTCGCTTCATTTTATTTCGCGGTCCCATACGCTCGATAACCGGGGAAAAAGCGCCAAGCAGAATTTGAAATCGGCGTACAGGCTCGGATTGGAGGAGATGACTTACGGTGAAATCGAGCTGGGAGACGTGACCTTTCACGCGGGCTGGACGCTCCATAATGCCCCGCCCAACGAAACGCAGCATACCCGTGAAGCCATGACGATGATGTATTACGAAGACGGGGCTTCTATCGTCAACCCTTTCGAGACCGATCCTGCCGGGCACCTTAACCAATACTTCGGGGGACAAAAGACGGGCGAGAAGGCGGACACCCCTTTCAACCCTCTCGTGTATAAAAAGGACAACTGAGAAGCGACCTCACAGTCGTACTGTGGTTATTCTCAGCGGACGCATTGACCAGATCATGCACCTAAAAGAAGCTTCCCGGCCCGCTGCGCGATGCGGGCTTGGAAGCTTCTTTGTTTCGGCTGTTTATGCCCGATTGTTTGTGGCGGCTGTTTGTGGCGTTTTTTTGTTCGGGTTTATTAGTTCTGGCATCGGTGGTTCGGTTTCGATGTTCGGGTTTCGGTGTAAGAGGTTCGATGTTTCGAGACCTCCCCATCGGGATTGCCTCACCGTAAAAAGTCCCGCGACGGAGGAGAACCGCCGTTTCAGACGATTCCCCGGACTAGTTTTCCGTACAGCTCTTCAATCCCTTCTTCCAGGGAAGAGGATGCTTTCCAGCCCAGTATCCCGCTGATTTTATCCCCATTGATCCGGTAGGACCTCGAATCGGCAGGTCCCTCCCGTCTGATCTCGACGGAAATAGGCAGAACGGCGGCAACAAGCTCGGCCAGATCCCGTATCCGGATATTCTGTTCCGAAGAGCCGATGTTGAATGTCTGGCCGGATACCTTTTCCGCCGGGGCTTCCAGCAGACGGCAGACGGCCTCAACGGCATCCCTCACATGGACGAACGGCCTCCACTGACCGCCCCCGCCCCAGAGAGTGATCGTTCCGGTCTGCCATGCCGCCTTGACCATCGCGTTAACGGCGAGATCGAATCTCATTGCCGGGGAGTACCCGTAAAGGATAGCGGGACGCGCCACGCTGACGGCAAACTCTTCCCCGCCGAGAAGAAGAATATCCCGCTCCGATTGGCAGGCCGCTCTGGCGTAAGTGGTAAGCGGATTCGGAACCGCCTGCTCATCGGCTCCGGCCGGATCGTCCCGGAATCCGTACACGCCGCAGGTGGACATGAAAATGTACCGCCCCGCTCCCGCTTCCCTGGACTTCTTCGCGGTGCGGTAGCGCGCAAACTGGTTGATGTCCAGCGTTTCATGCGGCGTCATTTCCCCCCGGATGTCATGGGAGACGGCGGCCAAATCGACTACCGCGTCTACGCCTTCAAGTCCTTCGCCGCTCCATGTTCTCGTGTCCGCATAAATCCGGGTTACGCCGGAATGAATAAAATGCCTTTCCTGACCCCGGGCATACTTGTCCAGAGCCTGCACTTCATAGCCCCGCTTGGCCAGCTCGGGTACTAGGCTGGACCCGATATACCCGCCCGCTCCGGTGACAAGGACCTTGCGCACGGCTTTTCTCATCGGCAGCTCCCGCAGATGCGTTCGGCCGCTTTTAGGCTCATTCCCTGGCCGGTCAGCTTTTGTACGGCTTCTTCCCTCACTTGTTGGGGAGATAGGCCCAGCCGCTTGATATCACGTTCCAGCATCCGGCGATAAACGGAGTAAGATTTAGGCAGGCGCCGCTCGAATTGACTGACTATCGTATGGTCGAGCAGCAGAACTCTTTCATAGATTTCATTGTATCTGGCCCGCTCTTCGCCGTTGACTACTTCATAGCCCGGATCCGCAAAAGAACGGTAATAAGAAACGGAACCGATATGCACGATTTCGTCCGTCAAAGCCGTTTCGTCTTCATCCAGGCTCCTCACGCGATGAATGGGATGTCCCAAAGAATGTGCGAGAAGCTGGTAAAGGACCAGGGTATCCAGATGACGGCTGACAAATCCGTCTTTCTTAATCGTCTGGGCCGGAAATACCGGCATCCCGTCGCCGCTTTTCGGAAGGATACCGGCCAGCGTACGTTTATGCGCTTCTTCAAGCACCTCGAACGTATCGTATCTTTTAAAAGAAGACGAGACCGGAGCCGCATCAAGAAGAAACGGACGAGGCGACCACGGCAGACTCCCCTCGTCCAGTTCGCGGATGACATCCCGGTTTATGAACAGAAAGAACGTCCGAAGAACGCGAAAATCAAAACGCGCCTGAGGAACCGTTCTTTTCCCGTACTCATACGACCACACGCAGTTCATGGAAGCCGAGCGCGGTACGCGGGCCATTTCACCGAAAAGCTCGTCGTTCAAAACGAAACAGTCGATATCCAGCCACCCGAAGTCTTCCCTGTTTACGGCCGTCAGGTAATGCCAGACAATCCCTTCGTCCACTTTCTCCTCGAAATGAAAAAAAGGGCGGCGGAGCTCCTGCCGGACCCAATTCCGCTCTTCTTCGGTCAACCCCGACCCGATTAAAACGACCAGAACCCGGGCCGGAACGAATTCGAGCGACTTGGCCGCCCAGTGGAGAAGCCCCGTCGTGAAGAACAAATAATAGACGCCTTTCTTAACGGGAATACTTTCGTAAAAGCGACGGAACTCTTGCAGCAGCTTATCGTCCAAATGCTTCACGTCTTTACCTCCTTTTCCGTTTTTCGCTTGTACAGCTTGTTTCCCATCAGGAGGATGTCCAGCTCCGCTTGCAGGAAGCAGCGGACAGCCTCCGCCGGAGTTTCCACCATCGGCTCCCCATCGAGATTGAACGAGGTGTTAAGGAGCAGGGAGCAGCCGGTCAGGTGCTTGTAGCTTTCGAGAAGTGCGGCCATTTCCGCATTTGATTCGGAAGTGACGGCATGCATCTGTACCGCCCTCGCCGTCAGGCTTGGCAGGTTAGCCTTGTCGGCAGGGGTTTCCAGGTTTGCCGGGTTTGCCGGGTTTGCCGGGCTTTCCAGACTTGCCGAGCCCATCGGGTTTGGCGCACTTGCCAGAATTGACGAGCCCGCGCGGTCATTCTCCGGCCGGCAAAGCATCCCGGACACTGACGTTGCGGCCGCATGTGCATGTAACCTGCCTTCTCCCTGCAGCGGGTTCACCTCGCTCGCATCCTTCTCCAGCAAAATGTAACCGAAGGGACGGAAAGCTTCCCGCTTTTTGGCCGTGTTCAGCCGCATGATGCTCCCGGAAAAACGGGGAGCCGCAAGGATGCTCCTGTTTCCCAGCGCCTTCGGCCCGAACTCCGCGCCTCCCCGGAAAACGGCGACGAGGCTTCCTTCGGAAAGCAGTCTGGCCGCCTGTGCGTTGACATTCTCCGCCTTCACTTCCTCCAGGAAATCTCCGGCCTTGCGAACGGCCTCTTCCATGGCTTCCGCCGGATACGGCTTCCCCAAATAGGATGAGGCCGGGGGAGACGCTTGTCTCCGGTGCCCGCCCAGCACATAATGCCCGTACAGCGCGCTGCCCGCAGCCGCTCCTGCATCGCCCGCGGCCGGCGGCACATACAGCCGCTTGAAGGGGGTCTCCCGCAGCAGCCTGTTTACGGCCGCATGATTCAGAAACACGCTGCCCGCCAGGCACAGGTTGTCCGAGCCCGTCCGCTTATGCAAATACCGGCAGGCGTGGATGAGTATCCGCTCCAGATGAACCTGCACGGCATAAGCCGCATCGGCCTTCGCCCGGAACAGCGCGCTGCCGGTTTCCGCACGGCCGAGCTCCGTACGGATCAGATTCCGAAGCTCGCTCATCTGCCCGAGAGTCTGGCTGAAACCGCCCTCGTCGTCCAGCGAGTAGAAGGCTTGGAACGCGTCCACCAGGCGGGCGGTGCCATAAGCGGACACGGCCAGCGTCTTCTCGTCGAACATCGGCCCGAAACCGATCTCCTCCGTCACCGCCAAGTAAAACAAACCTGCGGAGTTGGATACGTCGCGGAAGTCGTCGCTCTCCCGGCCCGTCATCTTTTGGATCTCCCGGATTTCCGTGCCTTCGGCCGCATAGTAAGTAACGGTCTCCACGATCTTGTTCCCCCGGTCCAGATAACTGCCCCGGCCATCGGCCACAAGTATCGCCGCCTCGGAGTATGGCGACGGATAAAACGCGCTCGCCGCATGAGCGAGATGATGGTTCATCAGCTTGATTCCCGGCACATACCGGGCATAATACCGGCTTTCGATATTGTCCGCGCCGATGATAAGATCCACTTCTTTTTCGGTCACGCCCGCATAATCCAGACAGTACCGGGCCGCTTTGCAGCGGAAGGTCGAGGCATCGACGAAGGCCTGCTTGGAGCGGGACAGCCTCTCTTCCTCAATCGCGCATACGAATTTCCCGTTATGCAGCAGACATGCGGAAAAATCATGGATGGAGCCTCCCAATCCCAGTATGAGCATCGCTATTCACGCCTTTACGCCAGTTTAGATCGTACGGAATAATTTCTTGTGCCGCTGCACAAGCCGGACCTCCCTGCACAGCCGCTCGGCATCTTCCCTGCTGCGGATGTCGTAAAAACCCGCCGGCTCCTGCTCGTTGGGATCCCGGTAATGATAAAGCACGTCCCGGGGAATGTCCCACGGGTTCAGCTCCCTCCACGCCGCCTCCTCTTCCCGGTCGCTCAGAGCGTTCATTCTGATCCGGCGGGGATACGGGCCTTCATGAGCCTGGGCATAATCACCATGATTCCGCAGCACGATGCGCATCCCGTTGATATAGGCCACCGGTATGCCCTTGCGGAGGGCGAAATTGAGCGCCTCGTGAATCGTGTTGACGATCGGCTCTCCCCGGTCGTTCAGCGACGTGTTGCAAATGACGGGAACGCCGGTCTGCTTCCGGAACTCGTCGATGACCCCGTACAGCCGGGGATTCTCCAGACGCCCGATGCTCTGCACACGGGCGCTGCCGTCCAGATGCAGCACGCCCGGAATCCGGGAAGCCTTGTCCGGCCTCGCCTTGAACGTATGCAGCATGAACCTCGACGGATAGTCCGTTTCGAACCATTCCGCCGTCTCTTCCTCCAGAATGATCGGCGCTACCGGTCTCCACCACTCCCGCTGCTTGACCTCGTTCACCCTCCGCTTGGACTCTTCCGTCCGCGGATCGCCCAGGAGAGAGCGGTGGCCAAGCGCCCGTGGCCCGATCTCCGACTCGCCGTCGAACCACAGAACGAGGCCCTGCCGAATATCCCGCGCCGCCTGTTCGCCGGTCATCGGTTCGGCACGCTCGATAAACGGGGCATAGGCTTCGCTCCTCAGAATATCCGGGAGGGAAAAGTCGGGCTCCCCGAAATAAGCGTGAGCGAGTTTAAAATCGAACGCTTCTCCCCGGAGCTTTTTGTGGAACGCATAAAGTCCCATCCCGAGCGAAAGCCCGGAATCTCCGACGCAGGGAGGCGCGATAAATCCGGCAAACCCGTATTTATTCATCAGATGCCTGTTCGTTGGACAGTTCAGCGCAAAACCGCCCGCCATCGCCAGATAAGTTTCCGACGGATCGATGGAGTACGTCTGGAGGCTGCGGTCGATATTGGCGTCCATAACTTCCATCGAGACTTGCTGGACGATTTTCATAATCATGCTGATCTTATTCTCTCGCAGGGAGAAACGGGGATCGAATCCGTTGAACAGCCGCCCGGCGTCCTCGTCGGTCAACCGCTCGACCCGATTGACGAGGTCGCGGATGCAGTCCGACTCCCACATGTCGTGCCGCCCGTCCAGCACGGGAAAGCCGGCCGTCCTCTCCCCGTAGATTTCGCTCGTGCTTGCCGAAGCGAGCGCCATGAGCGTGCCCTCGCGCATCCGGAAATAAAACTTGGCCCAGCCCCAGAGCATACCCGGCGACTCCGCCGGAAACAGGTTAACCCGGCCTTCGTTCACATAGCCGCCGGTAAAGTAATATTTTTCCGTCCGCTCCCTCGTGTCCACAACCCCATCCGGACCGCCGTCGACGGCAAAACCGAGAACGCGCTTGTTATAAAACAAATCCGAATCCGCCATAACCGCAGAAAACAGATGGGAAATACTGTGATAAGAAAGTTGCCGGTATTCCCGGATACTGTGATAATCGTCCGTCGTCTGCAGGCCGGGGGTCCCCCATATTTCCACCATGTCCCCGAGGGACAAGCCGAGCGGCCGCAGAAGTTCGTCGAGTACGTGCCGTGCCTGCTCCGCACTATAGAAGGAAACGTAATGCTCCTTAATTCCCGTCACCCGCTCCAGCTCCCACAGCCGGATGAGCCTCACCGTCCTGCCGCTCTTCTGAAACAAAGCCGCGTTCTGATCGTGACGGATAATGGTGCCCAGCAAATGATCCAGGGGATCGATATGCAAATAAGCGGATAAATAATAGCCGTCCCGCATGCTATCCCTCCGTTTCCGATTCCGGTCCGAAAAATTCCTCTTCCAGCATGAGGCAGAGGGTATGATACATCTTCACGTGATCCTCCTGGACTTCATCCGTCGCATAAGACGGGGAGGCAAGCACCACATCGCTCCAGACGCGTATCCGGCCCTCGCCCGCTCCCGTCAGCGCAACGGTCGCGAGTCCCAGCGTCCGGGCGACTTCCATGGCCCGCGCTACGTTGGCCGCTCCTCCGGAAGTGCTGATGCCCAGGAGCACATCGCCCGGCTTCCCGTAGCCCAGAACCTGCTGGGCGAAGACGGCATCCGCCGCCAAATCGTTCAGGACGGCTGTCATGAGAGCCGTCTGGCTGACAAGCGAGATGGCGGGCAGCCCGAGCTGAAGCCGGTCCAGGCAGGCCGGCACCGGCCCGCCCGGGAAGCCCGCCGTATCCGGCAGCCTTCCTTTCAGCCGCCTCAGGGCCCCGGCTTCCGGCTGGCGCTCCAGCCGGAAGCCCTTCATCAGCTCGCCGACAATGTGCTCGGCATCCGAGGCGCTGCCCCCGTTGCCGCATACGAGCAGCTTGCCTCCCCGCCGGAAACTGCCTTCCATTACGGCAAATGCCTGCTCCAGCGCGGGCCGGCTGCCTTCAAGACGGCCATGCTTCCGAACCAGCGCGTCCAGATGGCGTTTGACTGCTTGTTTCACGGACGGCACCTCCTTCCTCACGCTTTTTGTAGATCGTCCCGTTCAGGACCAGATAATCCAGATCAATCCGCAGGAAGCAGGAGACGGCGTCGTGCGGCGTCTCGACGATCGGCTCTCCGTTATCGTTGAACGAAGTGTTTAACAGAACGGGAGTGCCCGTCACGTTCTCAAAATGAACGAGAAGCTCATGGAAGCGGGGATTCAGCCTGCGTGAAACGGTTTGAACCCGGCCTGTCCGGTCTTCATGGCATACCGCCGCCGTTTCCTCGCCTTTACCCGGCAGGAAGGGCGGAACCAGCAGCATATAATAGGAAGGACAGCCGAGGTCAAAAAAGTCGGCCTGTCTCTCTTCCAGAACGGCCGGTGCGAACGGGCGGAAATGCTCCCGGTGCTTGATGCGGGCATTGATCGTATCCTTCATGGCCGCCTGCCGGGGATCGGCCAAAATGCTGCGGTTGCCGAGCGCTCTCGGACCGATTTCCGAGCGGCCCTGAAACCAGCCGACAATACTTCCTTCCGCAAGGAGCTCGGCGGTCTTCACGAAAACGTCGGCGGCTTCCACCCGCTCGATGCGGTCCGCGAACGCCTCCGCCGCTTCCACGCACTCGTCCGGTTCGTAGTTTTTGCCCTGATAAGGCGAGAAAGGGATGTTTACTGCCGTGCGCGGCCGGACGCCGAGTACATGGAAGCCGTACAGCGCGCTCCCGACAGCGGTACCCGCATCCCCTGCCGCCGGCTGGACGAAAATACGCTGAAACGGCGTCTGCCGCAATATTTCGTAGTTGGCCACACTGTTGAGAAACACCCCACCGGCCAGACACAGATTCCGGCTGCCCGTCGCGTTGTACAGATACCGGCAGGCTTTCACCAGGATATGTTCCATATGATGCTGGACCGCATAAGCCAAATCCGCCTTGGCCTGAAACTTCTCCGGGCCTTCCGCGGCTTCCAGAGTCCGCCGGATATAAGTCCGGAGCTCTTTTACCTGATCCAGAGTCTGGCGGAAATTACCCTCATCGTCCATGGAATAAAAACTTCCGAAAGCATCGGCATGCCGTGCCGTGCCGTAGGGCGACAGCCCCATCGTTTTGCCTTCCTGCAGCAGTCCGAAACCGATCTCCGTCGTGACCCGTTCGTAAAAACCCCCGATCGAGTTGGACATGTCCGCATCCGTCAAATCGGTTTCGGAATCGTGGGCCGCTTGGAAATCCAGCGTGTCCGTCCCCGTTACTTTCTTAATCTCGCTAAGTCCCGCGCCGTTTCCGAAATAATAGCTCACCGTCTCCCGCTCGGCCGGAGAACCCGTGAAGCTGCCTCTTCCGTCCGCTACAAGCACGGCCGCGCTTTCGTACGAAGACGGATAAAACCCGCTTGCCGCATGGGCCAGATGATGATTGATCAATTGAATGCTATCCGTATACTTCATATAGTAGACGGGGTCGATCAGATCGTTCCCTACAATGAGATCGAGCGATCCGGCATCCAGTCCCTCCGCCTGCAGACAGTAATCGGCCGCTCTGCACCGGAACACTTTTCCCCCGAGACCCAGACAATGCTTCACCCGCGCCAGCCGTTCTTCTTCGATCATGAAGCGGACTTCGCCATCGCGGACCAGACAGGCCGAATAATCGTGAATAGAGCCGCCCAAGCCCAATATGTTCATAAAAACCACCTCCCGTCCCGCAAAAAAGTGCGCAACCGGGAGGAGGAAGCTTTTTTATCCTCGCCGGCAATCTTGATTTCACAGCCGATTTCCCGGGCGGCCGCCATTTCGGGAAACGTTTTGTCCTTATAATCCCAGCCTTTGACAAAATAATCGGGACGGATGGCCCTTATCGCTTCGCAGCAGTCGTCCTCCCCGAAAATAAACACATAATCCACGACCTCAAGCGCGGCTACGATGCCTGCCCTATGGCCCTCTTCGAAAACCGGCGTACGGTTTTTGATTCTGCGAACGGAAGCGTCCGAATTGACGGCTGCGACGAGAATATCGCCCATGCCGCGGGCGATCTGTAAATAATCCAGATGCCCGATATGAAAAATATCAAAACAGCCCCCGGCCATGACGATGGTTTTAGTCTTCTCTCCGGTTTTTCCGGCCCTTGCCCGATCAAGCTCCGTTATCAATTGCGTCAAATCCGCCATCTTGTTTCTCACTGTTCATCGTACCTTTCTGCCGGATTTATGTATCCAATACGATACGAGCCGATGACAGGACAATGAGCGGGACGGAACATGAACCGGACACATCGGAGAATAGGAAAAGCCCGTAAACCGGTGGGCAAACCGGCGAAGCTCTCCGAGCAGCACGATTCCCCCGACGTCGAAAGGTGTCTCCCAGATTTCCTCCGCGCTCCGGTAACAAACCGAATCGGACAAAACGTCCTCATCGTCGGTAACGATCAGGACCGATTTATTTTCCGTGTTCCCCGCCTCCGTCTCCCGCTCGGTCAGCAGCAGAAAATCAGCGGCTCCTTCGTCGTCCGAAGCTGTCGAAACGGAATAGCCGTACGCCTCGATCGTCCGGGTCAGCTCCGCACGCAAACCTTCAAGGTCCGTCCCGCTCCTCGTCCGGTCCCACATATACACGATTCTGCTCATCGTCCGGTCACCCACTCTATCCCCCGTCCTTCCAGGGTATCCTCCGCCGTATGAAGCTCCTTGCCCAGTTGAAGTCTCCCCTCCAAAATATCCGTGAGCCTGGCGAAAGCCAGCTCCGCCGGAATATCCGCGATGTCCGCGCTCCGGGGAACGAGGCTGTAGTTGGCTCTCAGCGTCCGGAAACTGACGTGGGACTCGTCGGGCGTGAAAGGAAACTGCAGATGGGGAAAACTTCTGCCCCACAGCGTGATATGAGGCACGCCGAGAAAGCCCGCGATGTGCCCGCAGACACTGTCGATACCGACTACCGCGTCGAATTCTCCGATTGCGGCAAACAACCGCTCCACCGGCAGCCCGCTCCAGTCGAGGCACCCTTCCGCCGGATAAGGAAGCGGCGTCAAATTGACCGGCGCGAGCCCATGTTCCCGGCACAGACCGATAAACCGCTCGGCTCTGTCCCGGGGCCAGGATCGCTTCGCGTCCCCGGTGTGGAACTGGATGCCCACAACCTTGCGGCCCGCCGCCCGCAGCTCCGCCAGCTCTTCAGCCTGCCCCGCCGGCAGAGGCGGGTAGAAGGCGGGAACCGGGTCCGGTAGCTCGTAAGGCCGGTCAAAGCCGAGCGCCGCACCGAACAGCCCGCTTATGTGCCGCAAAGGCGGCGAAGAAACGGAAACCGGCAGAAGAACGGATTTCCTGTACAGGGACGAGCGCAGGACCGCCTCGTAAACAGCCGGGCTTTCCGGACTCCGGAAAATACGGCAGCCTTGCAGAAAGACCCCGAAGAACGAAGCCAGCTTTTCTTTGGCTATGAGATGAACCTCATGCCCGAGGCAGGCTTCCCTGGCTATGAACTTCCGCAGCAGCGGAAGCAGAATAACGCCGTCCCCGTATCCGAGAAACCAGTCGGCTATTACGGCCTTCGGTTTGGGTTTGCCGGCAAATCCGCCGCTCATGTCCAGCTTCCCGGCCGGTTCGGCCGCCCGGAAGTAGAACGGGAAGCAGGCCCGGTCCTTGTAGACGTAGAGCTCCGCAGGTTCATACCGCTTGGGAATGTCCCCGGTCAGCCGGGCGTAATCCGCTTCCGCTCCGGCCTCCGCTCCATTTTTCGCGCCGGTTCCGTCTCCGTTTTCCGGCCTCGGCTCATGAAAAACGAAAGCCGTCACGATCCCGCCGTCGTCCGCCTCACCGGAAAGATTTGCGCCGGAATCGGTCCCGCTCTCCGCGCCGCCGCGCTCCCCTCGCAAAAACCGAGCCAGAGCCTCCAGTCCGCTGCAGTCACTGACGGACAGGACCGTAAATCCTCCCGCACGGAACAAGGGAAGATCCGGCATACAGAGACGGATAACCGCCAAATCGTTCGTTTTCTCCGCCAGGAGCGTTATGACGTCTTCCTCTCGTTCGGCGTCTGTCCAGACGAGAATTTTGGCGCGGGACGTCCGTAGAGCGCTCCTTCTATTTTTCACCTGCTGCAGAAAAACTTCGTCCGCCATACCTCCGCCTCCTTACGGGCATCTTCCGTCCCTTTGGTTCTTTTGTCCGATAAATGCGGTCAATTCCCGGGTACTCACTGTCGACGTGTACGGCTTGGAAACGGAGACGGCAGCGGACGCGTTGCTCAGCATAAAGCTGTCCGCCAAGGGCAGGCCATAGGCGATTCCGACCGCAAAGGTGGCCAGAAATGAATCACCGGCTCCCACCTCGCAAACCGGTTCTTTGCAATAGGCGGGAACATGACGGATTTCTCCGGCGGTAATCAGAAAGCTGCCCGCCTCCGCCGCTTTCAGGACGAGGGCGCCGATCTCCCAATCGCCCAGCTTTCCTTGGGCGTAACGCGCCGCCTCGGCCGGATTGTCATAACTGCACGAGGTCAGCTTGTTGAACTCGGCTAGGTTCGGGAACAGCACGGAAGCGTGCGCGTAGCGCCCGATGTTCTCCCCCGCCGGATCGACGAGTACCGGGACGCCTTTATCCGCCGCCAAGCGGATATAACCGGCGATCAGGGAATCCGGCAGCACGCCTTTGCCCAGATCGGACAGGACGGCGCAGCCGACGGCGGTCAAGCTGTCCGCATGCTTCAGCAGAAGCTCCGCAGCCCGAGCGGACAACGGCGTGTTGTCCTCCCTGTCCACGCGGAACTGCAGCCCGTTTCCGTCCGACAGCCGGGTTTTCAGCGTCGTTAGTCTGCCGTGCTCGGCGATCAGACCGCCGGAATCAATCCGGTCCCCCGCCAGGCTGCGCAGCCTTTCCGCTTCCGTGTCGGTGCCCAGCACGCCGTGAACAGCCGCTTTCCCGCCCAATGCGGCGATGTTCAAGGCGACGTTCAGGGCATTTCCCGGAAAGTAAAGACCGGGGCCTTTACGCAGGACGGCACAACGTTCATTGGCGGAATAGTCTCCCGTGCAGGCCGTGTATTCATCGAGCAGGATATCGCCGAGAACGATCGCGGTCCCCGGCGGCCTGTGTTTCAGGCAGTCCAGCAGCTTTTTTTTGGTGCTCGGTTCCAATCCATCACCTTCTCTTCCGTTGGAAAAACCCGTTTCTCGCAGCCGTTAGGCCGGAACCGGTCCTTCTATACGTCCAGTGTAAAAAGTACGGAGGCGCAGCACTCGGCTTTTTAAGGACGATTGTCCGGTAAAGTGCCGGTTTCATCCAATAGCGCCCTGAATTCCTCCGAAGCGAGGGTCAATTCCTTGAAGGTACCTTGGGCCTCAATCTCCCCGTCCTTCATAACGATGATATGGTCCGCCCGCCTGAGAGCCGCACTCCTGTGAGAAACGACAAGACAGGTCGTATCCAAGCGGCTGTTCAGACGCTCCCATAGTCTGCTCTCCGTCTCGGCATCCAGGGCGCTCGACATGTCGTCGACGACAAGAACCTCGCTGCGGCGGATAAACATCCGGGCGGCGGCGGTGCGCTGGATCTGACCGTTCGACAGCTTCACGCCCCGGACACCGACCGCCGTATCCGGCCCTTTTTCCAGAAGACGTACGTCTTCTTCCAGCACAGCGTCATAAATGGCCTGTTCCAATCCATCCTCAGGCAGGCCGAGCAAAATATTCTCTTTCAGCGTCTCGTTGTACAGCTTGGGAACTTGTGGCGTATAAGCGGTGCGCGGAGGAATAAAAAATTCGCCGGGATTCGCAATCCGCCGGTTATTCCAGCGGATCTCTCCGGCCGAGGCCGGCAGCAGACCCAGGATCGTTCGGAGCAGGGTCGTTTTTCCCGAGCCGATCCGGCCTACGATGACGACAAAAGAGCCGCGGGAGATTTGAAGATCGATCCGCTTGATTCCTTTGGAGGTGCCGGGATAATAATAGGTCAGAGATTTCGTCTGGAGCTGTTTGAACTGCCTGGATTCCGAAACGGCCGGCGGCGCGGCAGCCGGTGAAGTTTCCGCCAGATCCAGAGGCTTTAAGTCGATCATCCTGTCCAGGGACGATCCCTGAAGCAGCCAGGTCAGGCGTCTTAAATACCCTTTCACCTGTTTGATCTGCGTGATGCTGATTCCGCTGTACTCAATAAACTTGCTCATATGCAGCAGCAGATGAACGAAGAGGGCGTAATCTCCGACGGTAAACTCTCCCGGCCCGAGCAGGCGCGCTCCGGCCAGCAAAAGGATGCCCGATCCGATCTGGACCAGATTCGGCAGCAGCGCATACATAAGCTGGCTCATGACTCTATCGCGGGACACCTGCTTCCGCCGGTCATCCGAAAGACGGGAGAATTCTTCCACTACATTGTCCTCGGCTCCCGCCACTTTGACCGCCAGCACCGCCTGGAAAACCTCGCTCATAAAGCCCGACAGCTCCCGCCGCCCGCTGCCCTTCGGCCGGAGCCGGGTGTTCATCCGGATGATACGGATCTGCACAAGAGCAAATACGGCGACCAGCGGAAGAATGACGCCCGCCGTTACCGGGACGTTTACCGCGAATAAAACGGCAAGTGCCGCAAGGAAGGAAACCGTTTTGACCACGAGAAGGTTCACGTTCCTTATCGTATCGGTCAGTTGATCCACATCGTCCCGGAACTGGCTGACGGCCTCGCCGGGGGACCCGGGAATGGCTCTCGCTCCAGGTTGGCCGAGTATGTGACTCAGCAGATTTTGTCGGATAAGTCCTTTGACGCGGAAATTCAGGGCGGTTTCGGTGCGGGACGCATACCGGATCGATCCCAGCGTCGCGGCCGCATTGACAGCCAGCAGGGCTACGACGAACCAGGTGATATCGGCTGAGTCCGAATGACCCGTAAGCTGATCGAAAAACATTTTCATCAGAAGGCCCGCGGCAACCGGAGCAAGGTTAAAAGGAAGCCATTGCAGAATGCCTTTCCAAAACAATCCGGGATGGTAAGCGGCCATCTTCCATAAAAATTGCCTCGTGTTCATATAGTCTCCTTTCCGGATGCTTGTCTTAACAACCGGGAATAGCGGGAACCCGGGCGATCCGCCAACGCTTGGCGGCTCCCCTGCTCCGCGATCCTGCCCCCGTCCATCACAAGAATACGGTCTACCCCGCGCAGCGTGTTCAGCCGGTGCGCGATGATAATGACCGTTCTGCCTTGCAGGAGCCGGTCTGTGGCCTGCTGTACTTTTTCCTCGGTAGAAGGGTCCAGTCTGGAAGAAGCTTCATCGAGAATGACCAGGGAGGGATTCCGCAAAAAGATACGGGCAAGCGCAAGAAGCTGGGCTTCGCCTGCGGATAATCCTTCTCCCTGCGCCCGTAACACGGTATCGAGTCCCGAAGGCAGCGTACGATACCATTCTCCGAGCCCCAGCTCATCCAAGACGCGCACAATCCGTTCGTCGGGAATGTCCGGGGCGAAGAAAGTCACGTTATCCCGGACGCTTCCGCTTAAAATCCGCACCTCCTGCGTCACAAGACCGACGCGCTCCCGAAGCTGCGCCAGCCGTACCCGGCGTATGTCCGTTCCCCCGAGCAGAACGGTGCCCTCTGCGGGGTCATACAGCCGCAGGAGCAGGCGGATCACGGAGGTTTTGCCGCTGCCCGTTCTGCCGACGATGCCGAGCGACTGGCCCGCTTGCAGGCTGAAGGTCAGGTCCGAAAGGACGCTGCCGGATTCGCCGCCGTAATGAAAACTCACGCCCCGGAAGTCCACGGAAACCGGGCCCTCCCCCAGCGGCGCTTCCTCCTCCGGCGCAGGGTCCCGGATAACCGGTGCCTCGGCCAGCAGTCCGCCGATTCTTTCCAGATGGGCCTCGGCCCGCTGTAAATTTGCGATCAGATCCCTGATCCCATCCAGCGGTCCCGCAAGAAGGCCCATATAAAACAGCATCATGTACAGAGCCCCCGCTGTAATCAGGCCGCCGGTCCATAAATAAGTGCCCAGCGTCAGAACGAGTACCGTTCCCAACCCCAGAATCACAGTGGAAGCCGCCCACATCAGGGAAAAACCGAATCCGGCCCGCATATGCCTCGGGAACCACTGCCGGAGCATCTGCCGGAACTTGTGCATGGCATAAGCTTCGGCTCCGCTGGAACGCGTATCTTCGGTATGGGCCAGCTGTTCTCCGAGGTAGGCGTAGAAATCCGCTCCCGCTTCCCCCATCCGCACCCAGAACGGGAGCGTCCATTCTCTGATCCGGCCGAACGTAAGCAGAGCGGCCGCGACAAATAACGTCATAACGGCTCCCATCCAGCCGTTTTCGTAATAAAGGACAACCAGAACGCCAACGATAAGACCGATATTGCCGCACAAGGACACCGTCAGCATAGCGAAAAAACCGGACAATCCCCGCACGTCGCCGTCTATGCGCTCGATCAGCTCACCCGCCGGATGCGCCTGAAAAAATGAACCGTCCTGCCTCAAACAGTGCTCCAGCAGATCCGCCCTGAGCCGGTTCGCCGCCGTCCAGCCGATCCGTTCCCCCGCATAATCGGCGCCGATCGTGGCAAGCAGCTGGAACACAGCCAGCCCGGCAAACAAGGCGGCCAACCCGGCCGCGCCCCCGGCGGAAGACGGTCCCGTATCGATCAGTACGCGCAGCACTTGAGGATTGATCAGCTGCAGGCCGATATTGAGGGCCACCAGTGCGCAGAGGGCCAGAACGGGCCCGCGCAGCGCATTCAGATACGTTCTGAGCAGCCTGTAATAACGGAGCACGGGAACCTTGGGTAACGATAATAAGGCCACTCGGCTCTTCCCCCTTGAAAGTATTGCATTTCACCGCAGGTTTACGGCCGCTCCCATAAGCGCCGCATTTCTTCCGAAGACCGCAGAAGTTCGTCCAGGGTGCCCTGTCCCTCAACCCTGCCGTCCTTCAGAACGACGATATGATCCGCTCTCTCGAAAGCGGCCCTACGGTGGGAAACGACCAGGAAGGTTGTTTCCCGGAGCTGGTCCAGCCGCTTCCACAGCTCGTTTTCCGTCCGGGCGTCCAGGGCGCTGGACAAGTCATCCAGAACGAGAAGGCTGCTCTCCCGGACAAACATCCGGGCCGCCGCCGTCCGTTGAATCTGGCCGCCGGACAGTTTCACTCCCTTCACGCCGACGACAGTATCGAGGCCGTTTTCCAGCTGGCAGACGTCCTTTTCCAGCACGGCCCGATAAACCGCCTCCCCAAGCCGTTCTTCGGCCAGTCCAAGCAGAATATTTTCCTTCAGGGAACCGTTGAAAAGACCCGGCACCTGCGGGGTATAAGCGGCCCGCGGCGGCGTGAAAAACCGGTCCGGCTCCTCCACTTTCTCCAGGTTCCAGCGTATTTCCCCGGCGTCCGCCGGCAACAGGCCGAGCAGCGTCCGCAGCAGGGTCGTTTTACCGGAACCGTTCCGTCCCGTAACGACCACAAACGATCCTCCCGGAATGTGGAGGTCTATGTCCCGGATTCCCCTGTCCGTACCGCTGTGACGGTAAGTCAGCCCTCCGGTTTCCAGCAGCCGCAGCTTCTCCGGACAAGCGGGAAGGCCGGGCGACGGCCGTGAAGCTTCTTCCTCCGGGTCCGGTGTCCTCCGGGCGAGCAGCGAACCGGGCGGGGCTCCCTGCAGAAGATGGAGAAGCCTGTCTACTGACACTCGCGCCTGCCTGTAGGTTTTCAAGAGATGACCCGCGTACTGGACAAACCCGGTCATAACACCGATATAAGCGACGAACAGGGCGAAGTTCCCCACGGTCAGCGCACCTGTCCCCGAAAGAAAAGCGGCTGCCAGCAGAATGAACCCCGTTCCGGTCTGCAAGGTGTTCGTAAAAACGGCCGAGACGGTCCCGTCCAGCAGCCTTTCCCGCAGAACGGCCCTCATGCGCGTCTCTCCGAGAGACCGGAAGCGGCGGGTTACGAACGTTTCTGCATTCTGGAGCCGGATTGCCTGGGCAGCGCCGCATACTTCCCCGATAAAGCCCGATATTCCGCTCTCGGCTTTCCGGGAAGCTTCCCGTCTTTTTTGCAGAGAAGCCGCAGCCCATTGACCGAGACCCAGAATAAACACAAGCGGTAAAAAAACGAGCAGGGTTATGCCGGGAGAAGCCGACCATAAAATGACGCCGGCCGCAGCCGCAAGCAGAGCTTTGACAGGCAGCAGGTTGTACAAACGCAGCAGATTCGCCAGCTCCTCCACATCGTCCCGGAACGTCGAGACGGCTTCGCCCGTCGTGTAAGGGATGGACCGGGCGCCGGGCCGCTTAAGAATATGCTCCAGCAGATTTTGCCGGATCAGGCTCTTAACGCGGAAGTTCAGCTCCGTCTCCGTCCGGGTCCCCCACATGATGGCCCCTGCCGAGACAAGCGCGTTCACGGCCAGCAGCGCGATGACGAACCACACCCCGCCCGCCTCCTCCCCAGTGCCTGCCAGCTTGTCGAAAACCAGCTTGACCAGCAGCCCGGCGATGAGGGGAGACAGATTGAACGGCAGCCAGATGGCGGCCCCTCTCCAGAAAAGTCCGGGATGGCTCGCCGACAACCTCCACATCAGCCGAAGCGGGCTCATACCGTCCGGTTGCGCAGGCTTTGGCGCAGCAGCCGGGAATAGCGCGAATCGGGATCTTCCAGCAGGTTCCCCTGGAGACCGTTCTCCGCAATCCGCCCGCCGTCCATCACCATGATCCGGTCTACATGCCGGAGCGTACTCAGCCGGTGGGCGATCAGGATAGCCGTTCTTCCCCGGAGCAGCTTCCTGACGGCAAGGTCGAGCTTGTCTTCCGTTGCCGGATCGAGACGGGAAGAAGCTTCATCCAGAATGATGAGCCCCGGGTCTTTGAGAAAAACACGCGCGAATGCCAGCAGCTGGGCCTCGCCTGCGGACAGTCCGCCTCCTCCGGCTTCCAGCTGCGTATCCAAGCCTTGCGGGAGCGCCCGGTACCAGCCGTCCAGGCTTAAGTCGGTAAGCAAGCTGACAATTTTCCCGTCCGGGATGCTTGAGTTAAAGAAAGCCAAATTATCCCGGACCGTGCCTTTAAAAATCTGCACGTCCTGTGTGACGATGCCTACTCGCTCCCTCAACGCAGACAGCTTGACGCGCCTTATGTCGGTGCCGCCCAGAGATACTGCTCCCGACTGGGGATCGTAAAGGCGCAGAAGCAGCCTGGCGATCGAAGTTTTGCCGCTTCCCGTTCGGCCTACTATGCCGAGCGTTTCGCCCGCCTCCAGCTTGAACCCGATTCCTTGCAGCACCGGTTCGCCGGAAGTATAGCCGAATGTAACGCCGCTGAATTCGACGGACAGCGCTCCTTCTTCGAGGGCGTCCGCCTCCTCCGCGGGATCGCCCACCTTCGGCCGGACTTCGAACAACTGCCGGATCCGTTCGATATTGGCCGAAGCCCGCTGCAGGGCGCCCAGCTCCAGCCGGATAGTATCGATAGGTCCGACCAGCATAACCGTGTACATCATAATCATGTAGAGAGTTCCGGGGCTTGCCGCACCGGTGTGCCACAGCCAAGAGCTTACGCCGAATGTGAGAATGGTGCTTATACCGAGCAGCAGCATGGAACTCATCCACATGACGGTGAAAGCGCCGCCGGCTTCCATATGAAGAGGCAGCCATTGATTGAGAAGCGCTTTAAACTTTCGCATCACATACCCCGACGCACCGCTTGAGCGGGTATCTTCCGTATTCGTCAGCTGTTCGCCGATAAATCCGAAGAAAGCGGAGGACGTCTCGCCGACACGGACCCAATAAGGAAGCGCGTAATCCCGAAGGAGGTAATATACAAGCGCCGCACCGGCCACAAACAAGGTCATAACGGCCCCGACGACCCAGTGGACGTTGTAAAGAACGATAAGGGTAACGGCCAGAAGCACCAGATTATTCGTAAAGCGGACCACAAATTTATAAAAAAACTCAGCCAGCCCGTTGACCGCTCCGTCCACGCGATCCAGCAGTTCTCCCGGGCCGTATTGATGGAAGAAAGCAATATCCTGCCCCAGACAATGCCGCATCAGCCGGCTGCGTAAGTTGTTGGCGGCCGACCAGCCGACATGCTCTCCGATATAGTCGGAAGCCAGCGAAAGAATCTGATAACACACGCCCAGCAGGATGAACAGAACAATGAATGTTTCCTCGGGCTCTGGTGAATCCAGGGAATCAAAGTACTTCATTAACAGCCAGGGAATGGTAAGCTGTACGGCAATATTGGCGGCCAGCAGCAGCGCCAACAGTGCGAAGCTGCTTTTGTGCCGTTTCAGATAGGGGCCGACCAGGCGAAAATAAGGGAGGATCGGTAACTTTGTCCACATATCCGTCTATTTTCTTCCTTTCTTGACTGAATTTCGTTTTTCATTCTTCAGAAACTCCAGAGAAAGACGTATAGCTTCACCCGGCGGACAAGAAACCTCGTCCATTTCCAGGGTCAGAAACCCCCGGAAGTCATGCACGGTCAGGTCCTGCAGAAGAGAAGGAAGATCAAGCATCCCTCCTCCCAGCTCCGTAAAAAGGGATTTACGGTTGCCCGGCCGGCCGTTCCTTGAGCCGCCTTCTGCAGGACGGGCATCTTTCACGTGCAGGGCCGTTATTTTCGGGCCGTACCGCTCCAGCAGGTGCCGCATCTCGATACCGGCTTCGTGAAGATGCCCCACATCGGGGACCAGCCCGAGACCGCCGGGTGCCCGCTCCATGACGTAATCGATTTCCTCCCGCGTATAAATGCAGTGCGAAATGTGCGGATGAATAGCTGCGGCTATCCCGTAAAAGCTGTACCGCTTGTGAATTTCGGCCACCATGGCCACCATCCGGAGCCGGTCTTCCCCGGTCCAGCCCTTTTTCAGCCGGATGCCGGGACCCAGAATCACCCGGCCGATGCCGGCCGACTCCAATACTCTCGCCAGCCGGTCATGGTGAAAATAGATTTCCCGGCGCCGGTTCCAGCCGGCGAAATGCCCGAATTCGAATACACCGGACACGCTGTGGCCCGTTTCGTTCAGCAGCTCCCGCCACCGGTTGATTTCCCGCTCAAAAGGCATAAGCAGCCGGCTGCCGATTTCTATATAGGCCACATCCAGCGCGGCCAGCTCTTTAAGGCCGTTCCGGTAGGCCTCTCCCCATGGAGTGAGCTGGCACGAAACTTTTGAGCGATGAAAAACTTGTGTCATTTTCCCGCACCTTCAATGTCTTTGATAAGCTTCGCCGGATAGTCCGCTGCCCGGGTTCGCCGTATAGGTTTATTGTAGGTTTCCGCCGTCCGTTCTTCTCGGGTTTCCATGCGTAATGCTGCGGGTTTAAGCTGTACGTCTGCCGGAAAACGCAAAAAAACCGGCCCCTTCCGGGTACCGGTCGCTTGACTCGCTTTTAAGCCTCCGCCAGCTGTAAAACGCCGATGAAGTTATCGTTAATGTCGTAAAATTTCAGAAACTTGGCGAAGCCGCCGTCATCGAAGCTGACGATTCTGACCTGCTCTTCTTCCAGCCTGCGGGCAAGGAGATCAATCTCATTGGTCCGGAAAAAAATGACCGGCATGGTCTCCCCGTCTTTGTCAAAATGTGCGGATGAATAGTCGTTAGACTGCCACAGCATTAAATTGGGGCCGTTCTCCAGTTTCAGCATCGCACATTCCCCGTAGTTGTCGAGCAGGGTACAGCCGAACATTTTCCCATACCACTCGATAGACTGCTCCAAGTTTGAAACAGGCAGTTGAACATGATCTATTCCGGTCAAAGTTTGGGTCACGGGATCAGCTCCTTGACGTATTTAGGAACACGCTTCCATAATTGGATGTAACATATTTACATCTTACCGTCCGGACTGTGCGAGCGTCAAGCGATCATGAACCCGAGACTCCACGGCAAAAAAGCCTGTCGGCTGCCTCCGGCGGAGACAATTCAACAGACTGCGCAACTTGGTTTATGCCTTGCAGAGAATCACCTGACCGAGCGCATATTCCCCCGAATGGGAGATGCTTATGTAGACATGAAGTCCGAGCCGTTCTCGTTCTTCCTCCGCCATCCCGTGCAGGATAAGTTCAGGCTGACCGGAGGATCGGTTAACCACTTCGAGATCTTTAAATAAGTACCTCCCGCCCAGTCCGGAACCCATCGCTTTCATAAACGCTTCTTTGACGGCCCACCTTGCCGCAAGATGCCGGGCGGGACAGGCATGCCTGCTGCAATAAGCCCGCTCGCGGTCCGTAAACACTTTCCGGAGGAAGTTCTCCCCCTGTCTCTCCATCGCCTGTTCAAGCTGGGCGATCGTTTGCAAATCCACGCCGATACCGTAAATCATAGCTCCTCCAGGGCCAGCGCCCGCCGTTCCATAAGCGACATGCACCGCTTGTAGATTTCCCTTGCTCCCCCGTAATTACGGCTCCGGATCAGCGAGGCAAGTTCCCCGGCCCGTTCTTTGTAGCCGTCCTCGCTCACATACATGGAAAGCTTATATAAATGATCGGCCGTAAACGTTCCCGGCAGCATATACTCTCCCGCTCCCATTTCCTGCACCTTGCGGGCGTTAAACTCCCGCTCCGTGTGAGTGGGCAGGATAAGCGAGGGAATCCCCCTCATGATGGCCGACAGACAGCTCCCGTGCCCCCCGTGGTGGATAAACAACCGGCAGTTCTTCAGCATAGCCGAATTAAAATAGGGGATGATCCTGATGTTCCGGGGTAGCCCCGTCTTCAGACTCTCCGGGAGCCCGTCGCCGCCGGCTATCAGAACCGGCTCCTTTTTTCCCCCGAATGCCTCCACGACATGGTTCAGCAGCCCCAATCCCGTAGCGCCCGCGGTATCCTGGAGCCTGCCCGGATAGACGAGGACAAACGGGTCTTCCGGAAGACGGGCGGCGGCAGGACCGGCAGCCGGATACTCGATGGGGCCCACATAACGAACCCCGTTCGTGCGGACAGGGTCCATCTCCGGAATTCCCGGAATAAAGTTGAGCGTCCCCGCGTTAAGCTGTTCCATGACGCGGATGTCCGGCAGGCCCAGCCTGCCCAGTATCCGGTTGACGACCGGCGTCACTCTCGGCAGATTACGGGGAGGCCGTCCCCAGTAATGCATGGGCTGACCGTCCGGATGGAAACAGGACTGGGTGATCGAGGCAACCGGGATACCCAGATAGCGGGCCGCGATTGCCGTATGGGGACTCATGTCGGTAATAACCAGATCGGGGTTGAATTTCTCCAGCATCCGGATCCGGTGCTGAATCCAGGCCCCGGTGAAATCCGGGTCGAGCAGGCCCGCTCCCGCATAATAATGGTCCAGATTATAGAAGACCGGGCCCCCGGTTATCATTTTCCCGGGAGACGGAACGGCCGGGTCGTCATCCGGCAGATGTTTGAAGCCTCTGCTTTCAATAAAAGCCGCACTGCTTTCCCCGTATATGCTGAAAGCGGCAGTGTGCCCGGAACGCCGGAAGTGCTCGGCCACCGGCAGACACCGGAGCACGGGGCCAAGCCCGCCGCTTAAACCGAAAAAGATCCGTTTCGTCATGTCCCATCACTCTCCCGCTTTCTGTAGTTTCTTGTGAAATGAGCAATCTCGTCCGGTGTTCCCAGCGGAAAGCACCGGTCCGCCTGATCCGCAACGACGGTCAGCCCCCGCCCGATCAGCCGATTGTACAGCGGAGCCACGTAGACTTCGCACTCCTCCGTTCCCTGGCGTACGGCTTCCTCCGCCGACTCCAGAAACAGCCCGGCTTTCCGGAAATAGTAGAGTCCCGTCGTCGCGCGGTTTGAAATCACCCGCTTTTCCCTGACCTCCGTAACCCGGTCATGCCCGTCTGTCCGCACGTAGCTGTAGGCGGGGTTCGCGGAAGCAAACACCGAGATAATCCCGTCCGCCTCGTTTCCCCTGGCGCGGATCGTTCCGCCTATGGAAGATTCCGTATACGTATCGCAGTTGTAGATGAGAAGGGGCCGGTCGGGATCAAGACACGCTTCCGCGCTTAACACCGTCTCCGCCTGTCCTCCCGTAACTTCGGGCAGAGAGAGGATATCGGCATTCCCGCAGCAGCTTGCGATGACCTCCTCCAGTTCTCCCTGCTCCAGATGATCTTCCAGACAGACGAACAAAATTTTATTCCCCGGAAAATGCGGCATTAAACTTTCCAGCGCCCACTGCAGCATCGGCTTCCCCGCGACGGGGATAAGCATCTTCGGAACGGATATGCCCGCATTGCGGAAGCGCTGTCCTCGTCCCGCCATCGGAATTACAATCTGGACAGGCTTCATCCGATCTTCAGCCGTTTCAGAACCTCGTCCCAGCTCCGGTAAGTCAGGGCCAGGTCATCCACGTACACGTCGCCGTAAGGCTTGCCGAAAACAATCTCGTCGTAGGGGATCTCATACCGTTCCAGCCAGTCCAGTGTCAGGCCGCCGACCCGGGCAAGAACTTCCCCGACATTTCCTTGGCACGTTTTCATATGACGGGCCGTGTGGATGATGATCTGATGCCCTTCTTCTTTCAGCCTGTGCAGTGCTTCGACGGAACCCGGTAAAGGCGTAACATCCGCATACGACTCCCCTTCTTTTTTCAAGGTGCAAATAGTTCCGTCCAAATCCAGTACGATCCGCATCGTACACCTCCATTCTTTGCCTACAATAATCGTACCAGAGAGGACCTGACAAGAATCAGACTCCTTTGCGGGATATTAGGCGGTTGTTGATTTATCCTTGCGGATGTGAACTGCCGGACCGGTCTCCCTCCGGTGCAGCCACTGCTGCAGCAGGGCGGTATTTTCGGCTTCCTTCTGTTTCACCCGCTCCATCCGGCTCAATATCCGTTCTTCGAAAGCCTGGAACTGATTTACCGTCGCGGCACGCATAAGCAAATTAGCCGCCACCATCCAGCTTTGGTCGGCCTCCAGATACGATTCGGCGAGGGCGTCCTCTCCGATAGCTTTCAGTAAATTGTGGTGATGATAGCGGGAATTGGCGATCTCCCTGAAGCCATCGTACAAATAACTGGCCGCCTTAAACTTGACGGAGTCTTCTTCGATCGTTTTCAGGCTTTTTATTTTCCCGCAAATAGGTTCGAAAGCGGCGAGTCCCGGATAGCTGCCGGGCGGACAATCGTAGGTGACGGCTCCCTGCATATTCGCCTGATTGTCTTTAATCACGCTTTCGCAAAAGGCGGGCGTAATTTCTCCGGGAGCGGCTCCGTCCGTTTTTTTCAGAGACCAGACATACAACCGTTTATAAAACACGCTGTCCAGCGAAGCGTCGAAAATGGCCTGAAGTTCGGACTCATCGAGAAAGCCGTGATATTCGTAATAATGATCGCAGATCTCGAACTTGCCTTCTTTATGACCGATAACCTCCAAAGCGTGCGGAAAATGGGTTCTTTTATAAAAGCCGCTGTACGGTAAATAAAAAATATCGGACTCGATGATAGCGCTCCTTCCGCCGGCAAGAGCCTCTTTCAAAGTCCGCATATACTCGCTTCCCGCAGAAGATCCTTTCTTATGCAGCCGCGCTCCGAACAGCCCGTACACAAAATCGTCCAACTGCCGGTAATACGGGCTGATTTGAAACTCATCCTCGTCCTCCGTATCGCAGTAAAATAAGCCCGCCTGATTGAACAAATAAACCAGATGGGCATCTTCAACGGGAAGCCGCTTCAACAGAGCGGCGATATTGACGTAGAAACAATTCAACCGGAATTCTTTATATAAGGTAAACGTCATCCGTCTTTCCACCTCCGTTAAGCTGTAATAAGACCGGTTTCCATCGCTTCGCACATGAGAGAAAGAGATAAGCCCGGTTAAGGCTTATCTCTTCCGGTCATCGGAGCCTGCTGCCACGCTCCCTTAACATTTCAGAACAAAGCCTGCGCAAACCGGTTTTCACCTAAAAACGGGAGACTGCCCGTGCGGGATCGTCTCACCCGGTTTGTCCAGGCACCTAGGACAAGCATTTCGCGCACATCGGCGATACGCCCGAAACCGTATATTCTCCCGGTTCCCGCAAGCTCGGATCGGACGCTTTCTTCGCTGTCTGCAAGCTTGAATACGTGTCTTCGGACGCGGATACCGTCCGGTTCTGCTGAACGTCCGCAAATGCCGTTTGCGCCTGGATTAACGCGGGCTGCCCGGCGCTGACGTCCAGGGCCGTCCCTATGGCGGGAGACACCAGCACAGCGGTCGCAATAAGAAACTTAGCGGTCGTTTCCTTCATTTCATCCATCCTCCTTTCTTCTGGACTGCCGGCTCTCCTTCAGTATAAGAGGTATGCCGGTGGAGTCCTCGGCGGTATCCCTCCCATGATTAGGAAAAAATTACCTTTCCCCCGGTGTCGAAATACTTTCAAGCGTCATGCCGAACACATGCATGCAGGGATTGTCCTCAAACGTAATTCGGTTGATCTCCACCGGGCGGTCTAAGGTAATCCCGTCATACCAGAGCTTGGGGGATCTGTGAGTAAGAGGGCCATCCAACGTATGTAGGCAGGACGCTTGGATTACACATTCGTTGCGAGGGAAAGGAACCTCCGAAATAAAATGGGATAACAGGACCTTCTCCTTCGAGACCTCCTTCTCATCCAGCATCAAATACACATAGTCCGCCATATTGGCGTCGCTTGAGGTGCCGAGAAGATGAATCCGGGTCACCTGCTGCCGGGGGAACTGGATAGACTGACCCTCCGTGACGATATTATCGAAAGAATGCCTTTTGAAGAGAACGAACGGTATTTCTTTAAATTCGAAGGGGTCGTCAAATTGAAAAGCTTCTTCCGGAAAGGAAGCCCTGGCGGAGCTTAAATAACCTTCATGATAGTTATGGCTGCCTGTCGTTCCGCAGTTATTCAAGCAGGATCTCAGATCCAGACAAGTAAACATCCGTTGATTCATGTACTCCCTCCAATCTTCATCGCGTGCAAAAGCGGGAAAAGAGATAAGCTTCTTCCCGCTTATCTCTCTCCATCAGGTCCGCTTATCTTTTCATAGCCAGATTAAACACAAAAGATGGTGCCGCCCCGGCGAATTCTTCCACGCCGGCGACAGCGGCCGAATGAGTCGGGGACGCTGTATCCGCAGCGGCAGGTTCGAACTCTTGGGAAGCCGCCACAGGCGTGCTTGCGCTTTCAGCGTTTATCGAAGGCTGACTCGCGGCCGCCGCAGCGTGCGCGCTCACGTTCACAGCGGTTCCGGCGGCGGGTGCCATAAGAATAGCGGTGGCGATTATAAATCTGGACGTCTTCTCTTTCATCCGTTTCACCTCCTTTACCCCGGTAACTACCTCTTAAGTATAGAAAAATAAAGCCCCGTCCTCTCGGCTTTACCGGCTGACTTGGGCCTGCTAAAATTTCGTAACCCACGGTTCTCTCCGGTCTTAACGGAATGCTGAAAACGCAAAAGAGATAAGCGTCGGACGCTTATCTCTTTGCCGTTTACAGAGGAGTTTTCTTCAGAACGGCCGGGGATACAAAATTGTTGCCTCCGCCGAACTCCAGCAGCGCTTCCCGGGACTGGACGGCGCCGGTTTGTGTTAATGTGCCGGATGGTGCCGCCTGTACAGCCTGTACAGCCTGCACACCCTCGACGGCCGGTTGAACCGCCGTTTGGGACTGAACCGCCACGGTCTGGGCGCTTGCCTCCAGGGCAGTGCCTGCCGCGGGTGCCGCCAGAATAGCGGTAGCGATTATAAATTTAGACGTCATCTCTTTCATTCGTTTCACCTCCCTTTGCCTGGATAACTACCTCTTAAGTATAAAAAAGTAATGCCCCGCCCTCTCGGCTTTACCGGCTGACTTCAACCTGCTAAAATTTCGTAACCCACGGTTCCCTCCGGTCTTAACCAAATGCTGAAAAAGCAAAAGAGATAAGCGCCGGGCGCTTATCTCTTTTGACGGGTCATGCTGGAGTTTTGCCTATAACGGACGGGGTAAAATAGTTCGATCCGCCGAACTCCTGCAGTTTATCCCCGGAATCCGTCTTCACGCCGGAAATTCCGGCTTGGGACAACGTGCCGGACGGTGCCGCCTGTACAGCCACGCCGGACGGTTGAACCGCCTGCTGTGCCGAAGCCGCAACGGTTTGAGCGCTTGCCTCCAGAGCTGTTCCTGCCGCCGGTGACACGAGAATCGCTGTCGCGATCACAAATTTTGCTGCTGTCTGATTCATTCTTATCACTCTCCTTTTCTGTGGGTTCCTTTTCAGTATAGAAAAATACGCGCCGGAATCCTCGGCTTAACAAGGGGCCTCTAATCGGCGAAAATTTCATACAGCAGACGGGTTGCGACGGCGTACAAAGCAAGCTGTCGCTCGGGGCTCTCCCTGTGGAGAGGCAGCATCGAAAGGAACAGCAGCGCCTCAATCTTGGCGACATCGGGAAGACGCCCGCCCAGATACCGGTCCCAGTCGCGGAGCAGCCCCATCTGCCCGTCCGTAAAGGGGATTTCCAGCCGGATGTCATTGCCCTCCGTTTGCAGGGAATAACGGCCGTGAACGATCTGCTCGTACCCGTTCAGGCTGTGTCTGATCTTCGCCAGGTCGTACCGCCCGTCGCCGTAAATCCCCGGTCTGCCGAAGCTGCCCCGGGGATCTATCAGCTTCACGGTCTGTTTATCCGGTTCATACAGCACATTGGAGAAACAGAGATCGCCATGCAGGACCGCACCGGACGGATGATCGAGCAGGGAGAGGAAATCTCCCAGGTGGCTCTCGAAAATCCGGAAAGGGCAGAGCACCATCTCTCCGTTCAGCCGGTAATAACCCTGGTTGTAAAACCGTCTGGCCCTCTCGCTGCCGTTCAAAAAAGCCGCCATACGGGTGCGGGTCTTCCCGATATACATCTCGTACAAACTCGCCGGGTCCGGCTCGGCGGGGAAGCCGGCAAACCGGCTGAAGAGCTGATCCAGCCGGGCTAAGACACCCGGCCAGTCCTCCCGGTCCAGTCTCCCGCTCATGTACGATTCCGATAAAGTCGGAGCCTGAATATATTCAAGACGCAGATACACGGGATCCTGCAGCGAGTAGTCTTGAATAACGGGGGCGTACGTTTGTAATTCTTCCGGCAGGTTCAGATACCAGTTGATCTCGTCGCGGAGTTTCTTGTCATGGCGGCTCGTTTTGCAGACCGACTGTCCGTCCGGCCCCATCGTGAGCCGGTTGAAATAACGGGTGCGCAGCGGCTCCGTTCCCATAAAACTCCCCCTCCTTTCCGCTATCCGCAGGACGGCGCATCCCGCCTTTGTCCCCGGTAAACCGAAGGGTTCGTCCCGACCAGCCTTTTGAAAACCCGGCCGAAATGCGTTAAATCCCCATAGCCGACGGCGTAGCACACATCTGTAACCGGCACTCCTTTTTGCAGCATGGCCTTTGCCTTCTGGATGCGTTTGTTCATCACATATTCCTTAAAACCGAAGCCGAAATATTCTTTAAACATCCTGGAGTAATGACACCGGCTGACGAATATACTCGATGCCACTTTCTCCAAGGACAGATCGTTTTCGCATAGATTTTGCTCGATAAATTCGAGAGACTGATACAGCAGCGGCGAAATTTCTTGTTTGCCCGCTGAAGCGGCGGACGGCTTGGATAACAGTCCGACGGAATCAAGAAACGAATAGAACACGAACAGATCGCGTTTGTTCACTTTAAGCAGCACCATAATCGGGCTTTGCAGCCGGAGCTCCTCGATCTTCCATTCCTCGGGAAGCGATTCGTCGAAGGACAGGAAAACGAACAGCTTGTGAGCTTTTTCCTGCCGGCGTATCGAGCTTGCGACCGCATTAAAATCCGATTCGGCAATGATGGACATATGGGAAAACAACCTCTGTACCCGTTCAAACTCGTCTTCCTTAAGCTGATGGCTGATAATAAGTAGCACGTCCACTGGCACCCATTCCCCCTACACGTAATGGTTTCGGTGCCGTCATGGTATCAAACCGCAAGAAAGAAAGATCAGGTTCCCTTGCAGGACATTAGGATTTTTTTGACTATTTTAGAATTATATGAAAATTATTTCTTTCACTCTAAGCGGAGTGACAATCGTTCAAAATATCGTATATCTCGTAGAGCCCGTGACGAAGAAAGCCCGCTATCGCGGGCAAAGACCGGTCTTCTTCCCGCATGCGGCGGAAGTGGCGAAGTACCCGCTGATTATACGGAAACGGCAAACGGGAGGCGTTTCTGCACGCCTCCGGCACCTCAAAATGAAACCATTCGTCAAGCTCCTCCAGCTTCTCCGGCGTGATCGTTCCCCTCAGTACCTCCGACAAGCGGTCCAGCTGCCGGTTCAGGTTTTCGGCTGGCGTCCCCATCTCCGTCCCTCCGTTCCATGGCCATCACTTTAAGTCCGGGCTTGAACGCCTTGTCCGCGGCGGACAAGGGCAGCCGGCGGTAATAGTCCAGCTCCTCGGGCGTTAGCGTATAGGTCTTGACCTGGCTGTTAACCGGTTCGGAAGAATCCCGTTCCATACGGGAGACGACCGTCCTTTTCTGAATATGAATCGTAGCCATTAGCGTCATCCTCCTTAAGATACGTAAAATTAACCCCGCAGCTGACGGATCAGGAAAAGCGGGTTCAGGTCCTGCGAGGTTCCCGCCGCCAACAACTCCCGCCAGCTTGCCGAAGCTCCCGGACGGAACACTTCCTTCCGCAGATGCGCCAGCGCTTCTTTACCGTGCCATACCTTGAAACGGTCCTGAAGCGCTTGCTGAAACTGCGAGGCGGCCGCCTCGCCGAGCAGGTAATTGTAGTAATAGACCGGCAGCGTGGACAGATGCGCCTTGGCCGCCCAGTACGGATAATCCCATTCGGACGGCCGGGGTATCCCCTGCACGTCTTCCACAAGATCCCACCATAAGCCGTTCAAAGGCTGATCGGGATTTGCGTATAATTGTTTCTCGAACTCCACCAAAGTCAGCGTCCAATACAGCCTGACCAGCGTTTCTTTGCGCAGCCGCTCTTGTCCGGACCCGGCATCGCCACCCGCACCCGGCCCCGGCTCCCCGCCGAAAAGCTCCCGCTTCCATTCCTCATCCCACGCCAGCCTTTCCATCAGCAGAGCGGCGCCTTCACTCAGGAAAGGATGGGCCGGCTGGCGCAGCAGAAACGGAAGCGAAGGATCCAGCTCCTTCTCGAACAGGGCATGCCCCGTTTCGTGGAGCAGCACCGCAAGTCCCTTCGTGTCGGGAGACAGGTTGCAGGACATGCGGATATCCCCGCCCCGGTCCAGATTCAGGCAGCAGTTCGCCTGGCTTTTGCCCGGACGCTCCGCCAGATCCGCTCTGCGGAAAACGGCGCTCAGATCGAATCCGCGTTCCCGCAGCCACCCGGACACCTTGTCCGCCATTTCATCCGTACCCGCCGCAAGCGGCTCCTCCATCGCAAAGTGCGTCTGGAAAAACGGATGCGCGTAATGCCAGGAACGGACCTCGCTCCTCGCGATGTGAAACCGGTCGGCCAATTCCAGGTCGATCCCGCACTTCACCTCCCGGTAGGCGGAATCGAGGCCGCCCCGGATTTGCCGGATCAGCTCCGTCAGCGTATCGGGCCCGATTCCGGCGTTCTCCAGCTTCATCGCGAAGTAATCGTCATAGCCGAGCCGCCTGGCCGCCCGGTTGCGGAGCCTGACCAGCTCCAGCAGCTTGGGGGCGGTGAGCCCGCCCAGCCGCATGCCCGCCTGCCAGATCCCCTTACGCTGCCGGCTGTCGCTCAGCCTGCGCATCAGAACATGCGCCGCATGCTCCGACAGCAGGACGCCGCCCGCTTCCGCTCGGAACGTGCCGATCGTGTAGTGCAGATCGTTCCACAACGAAGCGGCGGTCTGCCTCTCGTCCGCCTCCATCCGGTATTCCGCCAGCTCAGCCTTCAATACTTGTAGCTGGCGCTCCTGCTCTGCGGACAGCCCCCGACGGTTCAGCCAATATTCCGCCTGCCCGCCCAGAACCGGAGAGGCAAGCGCCTCCTGATAAGCCTTCTCATCTTGTTCGCACTGCTTGACGTAGCGGAATTCGCCTGTCGTGATCACTTTCCAGAGCGAATTCATCATCGGGACGTATAAGCCGGCCAGCTCGCGGTTCGCTTTGTCAAGAAAAGAACCGGCTCCGGTCTGCAAATGTTTTTGAGACAATCGTCCTTCCCCCGTTTCGGTTTGGTTCATGACTTGAAATTGAGAATCCGGACGTATTCGTCGGAAGCGTTTTTCCCCGCACTGCCGAGCATGCCCGTAGAAGCCAGGTTTTCGAGCTGGATGCGGCTGATTCTGCCCATCATAAAATCATAGAAAGCCCCTACGACCGGGTGAGGATGCTTGCGGAAAAACGTGTCATGGCTCTGCCGGATAAAATCCGCATAGGAGGTTCCTTTCCGCGGGTGCGCCAGATGCACGTTCACCGCTTCCCTGCAGTAAGCGAAGGGAACCTGCCGGCGGTGTGCCCGGTAGCCAAGCTCCAGGTGCTCGAAGCCCCATTCCCGGAACGAATCGTCGAACCCCCCCAGATCCCGGAACAGCTCCAGGGGAAGGGACATATTCCCGCTCAAGGCGGCTATCCACGGAACGGGCGAAAGGGTCGTCCCGCTGTCGTTAAACAGCCGGTAGACGAGCCGGCAGTACTGCGGGATGCGGTCATATTTCTGCTCCCCGTAGCGCGCCAGCACCAGCTCCCGGTTCCGCTCCGCATCCGGAACGTAGAGCTCACGGACCTGCCCGACCACGAAGTGGCTGCCGTGTTTCCGGCGGGCTTGCGCATGCGCTTCGATGAATCCCGGCCTCGGTATCCGGTCGGCATCGCAGAACAGGACGCATCCTTCGTCCAGCAGCCTCGCTCCGGCATTACGGGCGGCCGCCCTGCCGCTGCGGGGGATGCGCACGTAAGTGAGATTCAGCCGCTCCCTGTAAGCTTCCGCAACCGCATGGACCGGCTCTTCGGACCCGTCGTCCACGATGATAACCGGACTGCGGTTATAAGGGGCCGCCTGCAGGGTTAACCCGTGCAGAGTCAGGGATAAGGCGTAGGCTTGATTGTAAACCGGAATAACCACATTCATTTTCGTCATAAAACACCACCTCCGGACCTGTCGGCCCAATTGAAACAAGCGCTTTGCCGCATTATAAAACGCTTTCGCTGCCGGCCGCTCGGCTTTTTATTCAGGTGGAATGCCGATAAAAACCGATCATTTGTTCGCAATTCAAGCTAGAATAAGGGTATCAGTTACAGCCGGAGGAGGACTGCTTTCGGGATGAATGAGGACAGGAACAAAACCGTCAATTCGGTTTATATCGACGCTTCTGCGGAAGAGATCTGGTGGTATGTGGCGACGGCGGAAGGCTGGAAACATTTTTTGAGCGACATCGCGACCTATTCGGGGGCACAGCCTGAAATCGCCCCGGGGGACGAGCTAACCCTCGTAATCGGAGAATTAACGAACCGTGCCGTTTGCGCCGAATGCGTGAAACCGGACCTCATCCGGTTCGACGAGCATTACACGTCCATTTTTCCGGACGGTTCCCGCTGGGAATACAGCTTAAAGACTTCGTTCGCTTTCGAGCCAATCGGCAGCGGTCCTTGTACCAAGGTCACGGTTACTGTGGAGGGCTACACGGAAGATGAAATGCTGCAGTGGGTCAGGGAATGCGGGGAAACAGGCTGGAGACAATCTCTTTTTCATCTGAAAAATACAATCGAGCTCGGTCTGGATCTGCGCAACTCGATTTTTAATTATCCCCGCCTGGGGGTCATGAATTATACGGCCACCCCCGCACAGCTGGAAGAGCAGGGGCTTGCCGGGGCCGGCATAAGGGGAAACTTCATCGGGACCGTGTACCCGAACAGTCCCGCCCACCGGGCCGGTTTACGAAGCGGGATCATCGTGACGAGCCTCGGAGGAATGCCGGTTCCGGCGTATAGCGATTTTGTCAAAGCACTCTCCCGCTTTTACGGAACCGACAAGCCCGCCGACATCGTTTTCTACGAACGCGGGGAACAGTGTGCGGTGACGGTGGATTTAACCTACGAAGACCGGTTTACCGGCATGATCGATCCCAACGAAGTTTCACTGGACGAGATCAGCATACGGCGGCGGGAGCTTTCTGCCGTTAAGGAGCGGGAATAAGCAAAGGGCAGCATACGGCGGAAGCCGTGTACTGCTCTTTTTTTTGCGGGAAGGGCTCCTATTATGACTCCGGACTAAGGCTGCAAGGGTACGGCAAATTGTTCCGCGCGTATACACTCCCCTAACATTCGGCCCTTACAATAGAAAGAGACCAGCCGCTTCTCCACCAAACGAGTAAGGAGTTCCCACACGATGCCGTTCAACAAAAGAAAACCAACCTCCCTGTTCCTTGCGACGCTGATCAGTTTTCTCGTCCTTATAGGATTGTTTGCCGCGTTCGATCTGGCGGCCTTCGCTTATTTCAAAACCAAATATCACGGCGAAATTATCGCTCACAACCAGTCCATGCTTAAAAATACGGCCGAAAAATACAGCACCCATTTTTCCCGGATCAAAACGCTTCTTTTCAACACCTATAACGATCCCGGCGTGGTCGCTTTCAACCGGCATCTGCAGGGCGCGACGGAAGAAGAACTCCGTTATCTGGAGGCGAAAAGCATCGTTTCCCGGCTCCGCTCGGATACCGCGAATCCGCATTTGTTTCTCGACAATCTCGTGGTGTATTTCCTGCCCCACGGCGTCACGCTCGATAAGGACGGCAGCAGCGGTGCCCAAGACCAGTTCAACCGCTTGTACAAAAGCGGCGCTTATCCGCTCGGCTTCTGGGAAAACCGCCTGAAATCGGCGGATTCGTTCTCTCTGCTGCCCGCGGCCGATTTCAAGACCGTCTGGAACTCGCCTGCCGAGAAGAAGCTGCTGCCCGTCAGTTTTCATCTGAGCGGCGGCAGCTACCTCGTAACGGCTTATCTCGACGTGGATAAAACGCGGCGCGATTTTCTCGGCGAAGGCGGAGACGGGCGCCTCTTTTATGTGCTGAACGGCGATGGAAGCGTTCTTTTCGGCACAGGCGAAGAGGGTAAGCCGCCCGCGCTTCCCGCATTTGAAGACAGCCGCGGAACCGCCGAGGCGGACGGGGTGGTTTATTTCCGCCACAGAGGGGACGACGGGCTGACTTACATCACCGGCGTGCCCAATGCCAGCATGGCCTCCCAGCTCCGGAAGCTGAACGGGACGCTGCTGGCGATTTTCCTCCTGTCGCTCGGCATCGCCCTTGCCGTCTCCCTGCTGAGCAGCCGCCGAATCAACCGGCCCGTGAAACAGCTGGTTTCCGCATTTATGAGCGGGAGCGGCGGCGGGGAGCCCAGCGCGATCCGGGAATTCGCGTTCATTCAGGAGAAAATCGCCGATCTTCTCAAGGAAAAGACCGAAATCCGCAGCGAGCTCCGCAGCCGGCAGTCGCTTCTTACGAAATACAGCTATATTAACAAGCTGAGAAGCATTCATACGGATATTCACGAGTGGCAGGATTTTATCGCCAGCGACGAAAGCTTCCAGATTATCGTCTATGAACTCCGGTTCCGCCAGGCCAAACCGGCAGAGGAACCCGTCCCGCACGAGCGGCTTGCTTCCTATTACCGCGAGCATCTCGATGTGCTTCTGAGAGAACACTGCCCCGGTTCGCATACGTTCCAGATGGAGAAGAACCAGATCCTGACGGTCATCAGCGGCGCAGTCCCGCCTGATACGCTTCAGGCCATGCTCGGGGACATCCGTCATTTGTTCGATTCCGATAAGGAGCAGTGCCTGGCGGCCGTGGCGGTCAGCTCGCGGTTCGAGCACGCTTCCCAGTTCAACGATGCCTACCGGCAGGCGCTGGAAAGAGCGGGCCAGGCTACCCTTGCGGAGGAAACGCAGGTCATCCTGGAAACGCGCTCCGGCCTGCAGGCTTGCGCGCTGAGCCCCGCCCGGGAGCAGGAGCTGAACGCCTGCCTTCAGGCCGGGGACGACAAGGGCGCCCTGGAGCTGATCGCCCGCCAGCTTGCCGAAATGCGCGAGTCCGGGGCCGGGGTCGTCCAGTACAGGCAGCTTGCGGAGTCCATCGCGGCCAAGGTCTGGAAGCTGATGGACATCTACAAAATCGCGCAGGATGCCGCCTGGCCCGTCAAACCGCTTATGCGGCGGCTCAAGGAGTGCTGCACCTTCGAAGACTATATCGAAGGCTACCGGGAGCTGTTCTTCTCCGCGGCCTCGCTCATCTACGAGAAGAAAGATACGGAAGATCCCGTGATCTCCTTCGTTATGGACACGCTCCGGGACGGCTACGGGGACGAGCTCTCCCTCGAAAATCTTGCGGACCGCCTCCGGATGTCGAGCGCTTATTTATCGGTCTACATCAAAGAAAAAACAGGCGCGAATTTCAGCGACCATCTGAACGCCATCCGGGTTTCCAAAGCGCAGGAACTGCTGAGCGGAACTCAGCTTAACATAGTGGAAGTCGGTCTGCGCATCGGCTACCGGAACATCACGTCGTTCAACCGCATGTTCAAAAAGTGGACGGGGCAGACGCCGGGTGAATACCGCAGAGCCGCCAAGCTGAACGCCGCGGAATAAAAAAAGCGCCCCTTGGAGGCGCTTTTTGCGTATCTGATTCGATTGCGGCTTGCCGCTGCGACTGCGTTCGGCTTTTGCGATTGCCATGGTGACTTGCGATTACGTTGGGGTTTGCCGGCACAATTGCGCTTACGTTCGTGACGGTGAATACGCTCTTGCCTTGCCATCGCGAGGTGAGTTAGTCCCTTGCGATGACGCGCTTGCCATCGCGAGCTGCGTTCGTCCCTTGCGGTTACACGCTTGCCATCGCAAGCCGCGTTCGTCCCCTTGCGGTTGCACGCTTGCCATCGCGAGGTGCGTTCACCCCTGCGATGGCGTTCATCACACGCGTTCCGATCAATATCCCTCAATCTGGAGGGCTTCCGTCAATTTCTCCGCCGCTTCACGCGTGCGTTCGAAAGCCTCTGTCGCTTCATGATCCGCCGCGTTGGCCGCTTTGATCGCTTCCAGAGCCTTCAGCGTAGCTTCCGCGGCTCTCGATGCGGCCTCGCGGCTTGCATGGATCAGCTTTGACAAGGAGCCGGATTCCGTGTTCTCTCTCACGATTTCCGCCATCAGAGCGGCATGTTCAGCCGCGGCGGTAGCTTCGAAGCCTATCCGAACCGCTGTTTGCCGGAGTTCGTAGGCCCGGCCGTTTGCCCTGTTCGAAATTTCCCTGGCTTCATTCATCAATTCGACAAAGGCGGCAATCTTTTCATTTAAGGTCATCCGGTCCCACTCCTAAGGGTGAAGTACAAGCTATACTCCTTCTATAATAAGCTATTTAGAGACGGGTTCAAACTCCGGGCCTGCCGCGGTTACTCTCCTCTCGCTTATTCCGCTTTCTCCCGGACTGCGGCATCCTCTCCAAATCAAAAAAAGGACAAGCCCGGGCTTGCCCTTTTTTTTATTCTTTTCCGCCTTGCTCTTTCCCGCCGGGTTCCCGGGGCTCTTTCGGAATCAGCTCGAAGATTTTACCGGTTTCCATCGCCTCGATCAGCCTCAGCAGCCACTTGTAATAGTCCATGGCGTGAGCGATTTTGGCTTCGTCCGCTTCCAGCACGGCCTGGAGTTCCGGGCTCTCTTCGTATTCTTCCTTCATATGCCGCAGTTCGACGAGCGATTTGTTGAGGGCGTTCATATTCCCCTCCACCGCTTTACGCCATTTAATGGAGAAAAAATCGCTGAAATTCTGGTACCAGTCCGGTTCCACCTCGTACAGGTCTTTGCGTGTGCCTTTTCCCCATACCTTATCGATCATTTTCAAATCCATCAGCGTCCGGACGCCGGTGCTCATGGAAGTCTTGCTCATCCCCATCGTTTTGCTCAGTTCATCCAGTGTGACGGGGCCGTTATTGAAATACATATAACCATATAAGTGCCCGATCGACAAGGTGATGCCGTATAAATCCATATTTTTGCCGATGGAATCAATAACCCGTTCACGGTTTTTTTGAATTTTCTGGCTCTGCTCTGCCGTAAAGCCGCTGAGATCGTTCATGGTTTCCCTCCTGAGGAACAAGCTGCTGCTTCCAAGCCTCTAATTTGTATTGTAATCAAAGTCCCCTTGATAAGTAAAGAAAACACGAAAGAAGGAATACGGCGTTATACGGAGTATACTTAACGTATTGTACGTAAAGTTAAAACTGTACAAACATTTATAAGCTTATACGGACTTTGACGGTCAAAAAAGAATGCCGTTACACTGAAACAAGTCAGCAAGCCAGTCAAAAGACCCAGGAAAGGAGGTCCACATGCCTATCATTGAGGTAAAACAACTTACCAAAGTATTCGGATCGGACCCCAAGAGAGCTTTGACCCTGCTGGATCAAGGCCGCACCAAAGAACAGATTTTGAAAGAACACAGACTGACCGTGGGGGTCAATAAGGCGGAATTTTCGATTGAGCAAGGAGAAATTTTCGTCATTATGGGACTGTCGGGAAGCGGCAAATCGACGCTTGTCCGTCTGTTAAACCGGCTCATCGAGCCGACGGGAGGCCAGGTTCTTTTTAACGGAACCGATGTGCTTAAAATGAACCCCGAGCAGCTCCGTCAATTCAGACGGAAAAATATCGGGATGGTGTTTCAGAAATTCGCTCTTTTCCCGCACCGGACCGTACTTGAAAATGCGGAATACGGACTTGAAATTCAGGGTGTCGATCGTAAAAAGAGAACCGAAATGGCACGCGCCGCTCTGAAGTCGGTCGGACTCGAAGGCTGGGAAGACAGCCGTCCGGACCAGCTCAGCGGCGGTATGCAGCAGCGCGTCGGGCTCGCCCGCGTACTGGCCAACGACCCCGAGATCCTGCTTATGGATGAAGCGTTCAGCGCGCTGGACCCGCTTATCCGCAAGGACATGCAGCTCGAACTGCTGGAGCTCCAGTCCAAATTGAAGAAAACGATCGTCTTCATTACACATGATCTGGACGAAGCGCTGCGCATCGGCGACCGGATCGCGCTCATGAAAGACGGCACCATCGTCCAGATCGGCACGCCGGAGGAAATTCTGATTCAGCCGGCCAACAAATATGTGGAACGCTTCGTCGAAGACGTGGATTTGTCCAAAGTTCTTACGGCGGCCCATGTGATGAAAAAGCCGGAAACGATCTCCCTCGAAAGAGGACCGCGGGTAGCCCTTCAGCTTATGCGCGACAGCGGCGTATCCAGCTTGTACCTGACGAGCAAAGGGATGAAGCTGCTAGGAATCGTGACCGCGGAAGACGCCCTCCAGGCTCTCAAGGAGGGCAAGTCGCTGGAGCAGGTCATGCAGCGCTCTATTCCGACTGTTTCACCCGGAACACTTCTGAACGACCTGTTCGAAATGATGTCCGAAACCCGGCTTCCCGTTGCGGTCGTGGACGAGGAAGACCGTCTTAAAGGCATCGTTATTAAAGGAGCGGTACTTTCGGCCTTGGCCGGAAATGCGGAACCGGAAGCGGGTGTTGCGCGATGAACCTTCCTAAACTTCCGCTCGGCAGTTGGATCGAATTCCTCGAAAGCTGGCTCACCGATCATTTCGGGCCGCTCTTCGGCGCCATCAAAGCGGTTATCGCCGCTATGGTCGGCTCCATCGAGACCGCTCTGACCGCGCTTCCCGCGCTCGTTCTGATCCTTCTGATCACGGCGCTCGCCTACTGGATCGGCCGCTGGCGGATCGCGCTTTTCGCGTTTATCGGCCTGCTGCTGATCGACAACCTGGGCTTCTGGGAGCTGTCCATGCAGTCGCTTGCGCTCGTCCTGACGGCATCCATCCTGTCCATCCTGATCGGAGTGCCGATCGGTATTCTCTGCGCGCGGCATACGCTGCTGCAAAATATCGTGACGCCGGTGCTCGACTTCATGCAGACGATGCCCGCCTTCGTCTACCTGCTTCCCGCCGTGTCGTTCTTCTCTCTCGGCGTCGTGCCGGGCGTAATCGCTTCGATCATTTTCGCGATTCCGCCTACGATCCGACTGACCAACCTCGGCATCCGGCAAGTGCCGGAAGAGCTCGTAGAGGCGGCCGACGCCTTCGGCTCGACACCGGCCCAGAAGCTGGTCAAGCTGCAGCTTCCGATCGCGATGCCGACAATTATGGCCGGCGTGAACCAGACCATCATGCTGTCCCTGTCCATGGTCGTCATCTCGTCGATGATCGGCGCACAGGGTGTCGGCGCTTATGTCTATCGTGCCGTCACGCAGGCCAAGACAGGCGTCGGCTTCGAAGCCGGTATCGCCATCGTCATTATGGCTATCCTGCTGGACCGTTTGACCCAGAATGTGTTTAAAAAGAAAAAATCGAAATAAGGGGTGTTCTCGTTATTTTTAAAAAATGGAGTTTGTTGTTGTCCGTCGTTCTCGCCGTTGCTCTCGTCGCCGGTTGTTCCACCGGAGGCGCCAAAGGCAAATCCGTCAAGCTCGCGTACGTAGCCTGGGATTCGGAGATTGCCAGCACGAACGTCGTCAAGTACGTCCTGGAGAGCAAACTGGGCTACAAAGTCGAAATGCTTCAGGTTGACGCCGGGCCGATGTGGGCCGGTATCGCCGACGGAAGCGCGGATGCCATGGTAGCCGCCTGGCTGCCCGGCACTCACGCCTCCTACCTGGAGAAATACAAATCCAGCGTGGAGGATCTCGGCGCGAATCTGAAAGGCACGAAGACGGGACTCGCCGTTCCCGCTTATATGAAGATCGACTCGATCGAGGATCTCAAGAAAGCCGATGTCAGCGCGTCGCTGAACAACCAGATCATCGGGATCGAACCCGGAGCGGGCATTATGATGTCCACGGAAAAAGCGGTCGCCGACTACGGCCTCTCCGGCTACAAGCTGGTTGAAAGCTCTTCGGCCGCCATGGCTCAGGAGTTGCAGAAGGCGTATAAAGAGCAGAAGCCGGTCGTCGTTACCGGCTGGACGCCGCACTGGATGTTCGCCAAGATGGAGCTGAAATATTTAGCCGATCCCAAAGGCGTTTACGGCGGTGAAGAAGAGATCCGCACCCTGGCCCGCAAAGGGTTGAAAGAAGATCAGCCGAACGCCTACAAGTTCCTCGATCAGTTCGAATGGACCCCGGACGACATGGCCAAGGTAATGGTCGCCATCCAGGAAGGCAAATCGCCGGAAGATGCGGCCAAGGAATGGGCCGACGCGAACGCCGACAAAGTGAACGCCTGGATCAAGGGCATCGAATAAAACCGCGTTTCCAAGGAGGCGATCTATGTGCGGCCCCCCGCAAAGCCTTATAAAACCAGCCTGTATCTGAGCTGTGCCTGGAATGACAGGTCGGCCTACCGTGGGCTGGCCGCGCTGCTGCAAACCTGCCGCGGCCGCGGTTTACGCTTCGATACGTTTCTGCTGCCGGAAGATCATCCGGCGGCGGACTCGGATAACGAAAGATCCCTCTACGAGGCTGTACGCGGCAAGATGAAGTACTGCCAAGCCGTGCTCATTCCGGCCGACGCGCCTGCCGCTTACAGCAGATGGATCAACAAAGAGATCATCGCGGCCACAAGCGAAATGAACAAGCCGCTTATAGCCGTCCGGCCCCCGGATTCGGGGGAGCCTTCCCTGATCGTGAAGCAGAATGCCGACCGGATTGTCGGCTGGGACGCGGAAGCGATCGTGCAGGCGATCCTGGAGCTAACAGGGCAATAAGCGCGCACGCCGAACACCACTGCCTTCCCGGCAGTGGTGTTTTTTTGTCATTTTTTCGGGCAAAGTGCGTGTAGCCGGAGAGGGGAAAAATATGGGCGGGTAGCCGTCAGACCGTATTTATCAAGCCCGTTTTCCGTCCTTTACCCGATACGTTTTCTCTGATCGGCTTTGTGGCATGCTGACTATAGGGTGGCGGCAGGCTTTTCCGAAAAGTAGCACGGGTTACCCGGTTCTGTGGCTCCCTCACCTGCATTGTCCCGCTTGCAAATCGGCAGAGCACAGCCAGGCTAGGCATGAATTCGCTGCCTTGACGGCAAGGAGTACCGGAGCACAGCGTCGAATACAAAGAAAAAAATGAACAGGGGTGTTCCAAAATGACAAACCAGACATTAAATCCTAAAGTCGATGCATTTTTAAACAAGTCCAGTAAGTGGAAAGAAGAATATGAGAAGCTGAGAAGCATCGTTCTTGACTGCGGACTCCAGGAAGATTTTAAGTGGATGCACCCTTGTTACACGTTTCAAAATAAAAACATCGTGCTTATACATGGATTTAAAGAATACTGTGCGCTTCTGTTTCACAAAGGCTCCTTGTTAAAAAATCCCCATGGTATTCTCATCCAACAAACCGAGAATGTACAGGCGGGGCGCCAGATCCGGTTCACCAATGTGCAGGAAATCACCGGGATGGAACCCGTTTTAAAAGCCTATATTCTTGAAGCCGTCGAGGTCGAAAAAGCCGGTTTGGAAGTGAATTTTAAAAAGACGGACGAATACGTCATCCCCGAAGAACTTCAAACTGCATTCGATGAAACCCCCGCCTTGAAAACCGCTTTTGAAGCCTTGACGCCGGGACGTCAAAGAGCCTACATCTTTTATTTTTCCCAGCCCAAACAATCCAAAACCCGCGTGTCGAGAATCGGGAAATACAGGCAGCAAATACTCGATGGAAAAGGATTAGACGATTAGTGCCGGTTCCCTATAGCTTACATAAAAAAAGCGGCCCTCCGAACCGGATGAGGCCGCCTTTTGGCGATAGAAGCTTGCTCGTTTTTTTATTCGTATCCGTTAAAAAGACCTGCCCGCCCCACCGGACCGCTATCTCGTTCCGGCAGGAGGACCCACGGGCACAGCGTTCGATTTCACGGTATAGCGGACGGGCTCGCTCAGACGGCCCAGCTTGTTTTTCGCCGTAATCTCAATCGGATTGTCGCCCGGAATCAGCTGAACCTGCTGGGAAACGCTGCCGGTGCCGGCGAGCTGCCCATTAATATAAATTTCCGGGCTCGGATCGTTGCCGTCCTCCGCTTTAGCCGTCACGGTGACTTTGGCCGCTTTTACCGCCAATGGCGGCTGCTCCGCTTTCAGCAGCGGCCGAGGTACAAGAGTCACCTTTTTGCTCACGGTTTCGGAATTTTTGCCCGACTTGCTTACCGCCTTGAAAACAAGGGGATTCTCCCCTTCGTTCAATTTCAGCTCGATGCTCCCGTTCTCGATGACCTTGTCGTTGACATACAACTTTGTATGTTTATCGGGCTCCTTGAGCGAGGCTTTGACCGTCACCGTTTCGCTGCCGGTTTTCTCCTGAAGATCTCCTACGATAACGACCGGAGTCGGAGCCATCCAGACCGATACCGGCTTCCACAGCGCGGCGATTACGACGATGAACAGAACGAGAAAAATGGAGCCTCTAAGCACGATTTTCCGTTTATTTTTCGCCCAGATCCGGGCCCATTTGCCGGACTGCCGCAGTTTCACGGCTTCGAACAAGGCCGCGAATGAAGGATTGCCGGTCTCCAGCAGCTTCCGGGATAGAGCCTTATTGCGGAAAGCGTGCGGAGCATGAGCATCGAACGCGCGGCTGAGTGCCGCCTTGTAATACGGATGAATGGCGTCCTTCCCGTCCTGGAAACGGATATCCTCCGCGGACCAGGCGGCGAAATCCGTAAACGTGTCCGTTCCCTGCCCGGCCGAGGCCACAAAGTTCAGCAGCCGCTCGTAATCGTAGCCGGGCTGCTGATCCGGACTTCCGCCGGTTCCCGGCTTATGGAAAGCCGACACCAGCTGCCCGAAGCGGGCGGGTGTGACCTCGTTTTGCATCAGCTTCTGAAGAAGGAGCTGCGCCCGGTCCAAATCGACGGGGTCCAGACGGGCCATCACGTCTTCCGCTTCGGATTGTTTCTTCCCGTCCAGCGTAAGCACCTTATACGCCGCTTGCAAGACGCGGAGAACCCCCTCCTGATCGCGCGACGCCTGACCTTTCAGGTCCGGATTGATCGGATCGAGCAGAAACCCAAGCCCTTGGATATCTTCGATGCCCAGGCCGCTCGGCTTCAAATCGTCCACCAGCTCCAGATGCACGGCAAGTTTCATCCACCGGCTGAACTGCCTCACACCGTGGCGCTTCTCTCCGGCCGAATTTTGTCTCAACTGTTCAAAATATTCGGTTAACGTCCGGGCCAGAGCGACTTTCTTCCTGAGATCCGTCCGCATAAGCTTGCGCAGCGGATCGTAAGCTTCCCGGGAGAACAGTTCTTCTCCCATCAGCTCTTCGCTGTGCGACTGCCAGAAGCCGACTTCGCCGGTAAAAGCCTGAACCGACTTGATCCGCTTCATCCGGTAACGGATGTAGCCTTCGCCTAAGGCGGGACTGCTTTTCATCAGCCCGCCGAATACAGCGGCGAAGACGGCCGGGTGGACGGCCAGCAGATCCAGCAGCGGGGCGGCACTCTCAACTCCGTCGCCGGCGGACGTATCGGCGGCGCGGGAAACGAAGATGCCGAGGCAGCGTACGATCAGGGCCTTCACCTGCGGCTCGGCAAATTTCTCGTAGCCCAGCACGGCTTCCACGTAATCCGCCCCGGCTGTACGTTCCCGGTCCGACGCCTCGCGGGTGAGAAGACCGACGAACAGCTCCTTCAGGCGCGGCTTGCGCGGGGACGATTCGGTCGTAAGGAACGACAGAATCCCGTTCATGGCGGCGGCCCGGTCCCGTTCGTACAGCTCCGTGCGGCCTTGTGCGATCTCATACAGGACGCACAGCCGGGAATAGGCTGCGGCGCTCAGTACGGTCTGGTTATCCAACCCGGCGGCCGCTTCGTCGCAGAAGTCGAAATACTTCCCGAGCTCCGCCGGATCGTTGCGGTGAGTCCACACGTAATCCAGATACGCGTGGTCTTCGGCGGGCAGCTCCGTGTTCAGAAAACGCCCGCCGGCGAAATCGAAAATGTAATCTTTCTCGATCTTGCGGTCGGGCAGGCGGATGCTCCCCTTCTCCGTGAACACGACGTGCAGATGCTGCTTCGCTTCCGGCTCGCTGTTGAAGGTCATGAAGCCGAGCTGGCGGCGTACCGCGTAAGGAAGACTGCGGTACACGATTTCCAGCAGGCGCTTGGCGTAAATGGCGCTTTCGGAGATATCCGTGTTCAGGGAAATGAACACTTTCTTCTTATTCGCCACGGACGAAAGCACCGCGAAGACGAGCTGACGGAACAGCTCCCGGTCGATTCCGAGCGTCCCCAGCAGTTTGTCTCCTTCGCCGGCGCGCACTTCCTCCTCGAACGGAATATCCTCCAGCTCGGGGATTTCCTTGCCGGACCGGATGTCGTAGCGGCTCTGGAAGCCGCGGATGCCGAAAATGCGGCGCGGTTCGCGGATGAACGCCTCTTTGCGCTCCTTCGGAATCACATACTGGTGCGTGAAGGAAGCGCTGCGCTGTCCCGTGAAGTCCGTCGCCACGTAGATGCTGCGGCCGATCACGAAATCCCCGTTCTCCGCATGGTAAGCGACGACCGACTCCGGATACAGCCCGGAGTTCTCTTCTCCGCGTTCCAGAAGCTCCTGCGGCGCCTTATAGACGCAGTAAGGATGCAGCGCGGATTTGATAAAGGAATTGTCCAGCCCCGGGGACTTGGCAACCGTATCGAATCCTTCGCTTGTGCGGAAGACCCCCTCGCGGTCCCGCGTAAACAGCTGCTGTTGAATGTTTTTCCGCATCACGCATCTCTCCTCGCGATATAGCCCAGCTTGTGCAGCAGCCAGATGAACGGCTCGTCGACCCGGGTCGGATTAATGACGCCGGAGATCTGCTTGTTCACGGGATTGGTGCCCAGTGCGGAAACCGCGAAGTAAGCCGTATTCGAAAAATACACATCGACCGCGTCCTTGAACGGACGGTCTACCTTTTCTATAAAGCGGCCGATTTCGCCGTTAATATTCTCAAACTCGGACGCGTCGAGATAGCCCTGGTGGACGACATTGCGGAATACATTGCTGTTCGGCTGGATGTACTCGCTGTCTTCTTCTTTCAAATACTGGAGCATATCGCTCTTCGTCAGGACGATCGCCGTCGGAATGTCTGTTTTGGAATTACTTTGATGGGCGATAAAATTCTCGAACAGCGAAATAACCACTTCACGCGGTTCATCGTACCGGTTGGCGAATTCGCCCTGCTCTCCGCCGACATTGATCTGGATTTTGTCCCGGATGCTCCGGATTTGCAGAGGGTCGACCAGAAACAGAATCCCCGACGAATTTTTGATATGAGACGCATAGATATCGAGATATTCCCTTTGAACCATACCCTCGCCCGCCACGTCGAAAAAGACGATCGTCAGCGGAGCCTCGCGCTCATCCTTGAATACGAACTGGAATATAAAAGGCTCCTGCTGCTCGTTCGGGTTGGTCGATTGCAGCATGCTGCCTCTTTCGAAGATCGGTTCGTGATAGTGCTGCCGGAATTTACGGGAAATTTCCGCGCTCAGCGGCATGCAGGCCGCGTTAAAATTCGAAGCCGTCGTATGCTGGAGCGTATGAATCAGCGAAGTCATATAAACGGACTTGCCGACCTGCGAAGCGCCCACGATCGAAATAATATTGCTCGGCACTTTACCGGCCGAAATCGGCAGCTCGTTGTGACAGTAAGGGCACAAGCGCCGCCGGGTCGTCTCCCCGTAACGGTCCGTTACGGCGACAAGCACATTCTGCACGTACGTCTTGTATGAGTCTGGAATCGTCGAAGGAAGAATAACCGCCTCCATATCCACCTCGGACAGGTTGAACTTGCGCCTCCAACTGTTCAGACGCGGGTCCTCCTGGAGCATGAAATCATCATCGTTGTCCTTGATATGACTGGCCCGGAACACAACGTCGTCAGGCTCGAATTTATTGAAGCAATACGGGCAGACGATGCTGTAATAAGGCGGCCGCTCTTTCTCGGGCGGCTTTTTTTCGAAAAGACTTTTCAGATACCCTAGCATGTGCGCCTCTCCTCATTCCTGGATTAGTTCATAAACATCCCCGTAACGGGAATCGGTAAAAAAAAGCCGGAGAAAATCGTGCTTGCCGATTTCGATCTCCGGGAGCGTCTGCGTACCCGCCTCGAAATCCCGGCGGAAAGGATAGGCGGTGCCGTCCTGCCGTCCCGCCGGATGGCCGCCTTCCTTTTTCACGTAACAGAGCGCTTCCTGCGGTACCGGAATTTCGCAAAACAGCTGAATTTTCGCGGACTTGTATTTGCCGAACAACCGGCCTCCGTATTTAACCGAATACCGGATTCTGGCTTTGCCCGCGCTGACCCGGATAGCGTTGTCCGTGCCGGTCTGGCGGTAAGGAGTTACGCGGCCTTCCTTCATGCCGCACGGGAAAATGCGGTACCCCCGCATGCCGATATACTCCATGCGCTCGCGGTACCCGCCGGCCGCCTTGTACTCTTCCCGCGTATACAGCTTTAGCTGATGCGGAGCCAGCTGCTCGGGCGGCTGTTCGCTTCCGCTTTCGAAGCCGTACACATAGACCGCACCGATTTCTTTCGGCCACTGCCACGTCAGCAGGCACTCGCCTTCACGGGCCGGCTGGGAAGCCAGCTTCGTGATCCGGTTCTCTTCGTTGATTTCTTCCCATTGCATGCCAATCGCCTCACTTGATCACTAGCCTACTTGTTAAACCTCGTTGCGCCGGCGCTGTGGACTCCCTGTTTTTCCGCACCGCGCGAAGCTCCCAGCGCGCGGTGCTTGGCGTCACATGACGGTGGTCAACCGCATGCCTCAGGAGCCCCGAACGCCGATTTGCGCTTCTCTCCTGCTTGCAGGCAGCCCTGTTCAGCGGAACTTCCTGCCGGCCGGTGCGCTGTTTTTTCTGCCGTAGCTTCCCTCTTCGAGCCGGGCCCGCTGATAATTTTTGCGCAGACCCGTATGAGAATCGTTCGTGCCGACCGGGATGATCAGAGCCCCCAGCGACAAGACGAAGGCAAGCACGATGTCCGCCACCGCCCGGTAAAAGAACGGAATATTCGTTCCAGGCATCCCGGTTTCCAGCACAAGTCCGGCCAGTAGGCCCGCAAGCGTCCCCCCGATGGCGAAGCTGAGCGCGAGATGGCGGTTGTCAAAGATGATGCCCAGCGCAAGGCCGATCAGCGTACCGATCAGCACAATAAAGGCCACCCGAAGAAACGCGTGGAACCCGTCGGAAGCGGCGGCACCGAGACGTTCGCCCGCCAGATGCCACGGCTGCTGGGCCGTATAGATCTGCTCGAACGCGTCCGTGATGCGGTCCGCGCTCTTCACGTCGTGGAAGGAGCCGCCCGTCTCTTCAGCGACGCGCCGGAGCAGTTGAATGCCCTCCGTCTGGGAATCGTCGATACCGACCGTATGGACGCCGATCCCCGCCTTAACGAACGGAGACAGCACCTCGGCCGTATTCACATCGCTGTAGCCGTCCGAGATCAGGATAACGGAAGAGGAGCTGTCGGCCGCCCCGTCCTTCTTCAACTCCTCCATGACGGTCGTCAAAGCCCGGCCGATATCCGTCTGGCCCGTCGGCTCCCCGATCTTGTCCAGCCTCCCGCGGACTTCTTCCCGGCCGGAACCGGTAAGCTTCGTAAGCGGCACGATAAGCTGTGTTTCCTCATTAAACGTAAACACCGCCGCGCTGTTTTTGGCGTCCATCCGGCCGATCAGAGACTTGGCCGCCTGAAGGCTCTGCTTCTGCGGATCTTTCTGCGACATGCTGTCCGATTTATCGATGACCAGCACATAGTTTTGCGGCGCTTTCTTCGTGCCGAGCACCTGAAAGCCGTACAAAACCTGGAACAGCGCTCCCGCTATAAACAGCATCACGAGCGTGGCCGGGACGAGAAACTTCCAGCCGTCGCCCGCGTAACGCAGACGCCAGTTTTTTCCGTTGAGCTGCGGCGAGATCATTTCCGCCACGAGGCAGAACAGGCCCACAAACAAGGCCAGCTGCCCGAAATAGACCCCCATCAGCACCGTTTCATGCCAAATTCCTTCCCAGCGGCTCAAAATAAATTCGCCGACGATAAATCCGACGAATCCTCCGATTACGCTGAATAAGGTCAGCAGCGGATTCCATTTTCTCTGTTTCACAGGTCTCCCCCTCTTTTCTTTATTGCCCTATGACGATCGTCTTTTTCGACCGAGCAGAGTGCCGTCAACTAGCCGGCCTTATGAAAGTTTCGTGCTGTCCGTTCCCGTTTCGGGCAGTTCCATGCTGTGAAAACGACAGCCGTTCTCGGTGTACGTCTCGTAATAGCGTTTGCCGTTCCGGTATACCATAAGATCCTCCAGCCTGAAGCCGCCCATGAGCCGGAGCTTTTCAATCCCGCCCGGTTTCTTCTCATGCACGCAGCCGAGCTTGTACGTCCGGCTTCCGCCGTCTACCGCAAACGCATATTGGATAAATTCACTGCGCGAATCGCCGAAAAAGTATTTTTCTTCATGACGGTTGCGGTGGGTGGAATGATACACGTCGATCCGGACGGCGGCTTCGTTTTCAAGCGTCGTATACAGATCTCGGAAAAGGTCTTCCTTCGAAAGCACATCCCGGTTATCGTAGCTGGCGGCCACGTTGGCCCGCTCCAGGAGCTCCGCCTCGAACGTCTGGTGGAAAAGGGGATGAACGAGCACGTCCCGGCGGGCCGCGGCCATCAGCTTCCGCAGCCACTGACCGGCATCCCGGTCGATTTCAACGGAAACGTTCCCCAGGAATCGTTCGTCGAAATAAAACCGGCTCTCTCTCCGCCCTTCCATCTCCGTCAAAATCTGCTTCACCACGTGCTCGTAATACTCGTTGATATTGCGGCCCAGATAGTCGCTTGCCGCCGTAATGCCGCTGCGGCTCGTATCACGCAGCAGCTTCTCCAGGCTGTCCATCTGCCGGACCGCGGCGGCCGCCCGCTCTCTCAGCTCCCCGAGCTTGTCGAGGTAAGCCGCCATCAGCTTTTGCTTCAATTCCAGAACAAGCAGGTCGCGCCTTAATCCGTACGCTTCATCCAGCAGGTGACGGATCAGGTTCTTTACCGAAGCTTTGTCGGATTTCCAGCCGAACAGCGAGCCTTTGCCTATCGGCTGCCGGTCCACCCGCTCGCCGTAAAAGCTCTCCAGCTCGCCGCGAAGCTGCTCGGCCCGGTTTCCCGCGTCCCTCAGCTGCTGCCTCAGCTCGCCCGGCAGGCTGCGGTTTACGGCGCCGCCCTCCTCCGCAAGCCAGCCGTGCAGAGCGTAGTACCCGTAAGCGGGATCGTCTACGACGCGCTCCTTCAGAGTGCGCTCCAGCCTCTTGGCGAAGCCGCGTTCCGTGAAGGCCGCTTCCGCCCTCTGCCGGACGTTCATGTCGAAAAACCGGCGGGCGCTGTCCTGGAACAGCGCAAGCTCCGCTTCTTTCAAAGACATGGACTTCAGCTCCCCGTAAGAAACCGGGTCGTGCATGAGCCCATACATCTCCTCCACGGCCTGCTCCCGTCCGGGTACGACCGATTCGATTTCGCGGTCCCACAACTGGGGCTCCATCGAGATCAGATCGGGCAGGAGGCGGGCGCCTCCCTGGACGTTCTCTTCCATCTTCTCCCGCACATGACGGAAAAGATGATAGAGGACGGTCAGGGCGATCGCCGAATTCGGACGGCTGACTCTGGAGTACCCGGCCGATACGTAACCGGCGCCTTCTTCTCCGGGCGGCGCTATATTTTGCTTGAAATGCTGATGGTTGTATGTGCCCTGCTTGGAGGAGTCACCTTCGTTCTCCGCTTTGATATGCCTGTATTTCAGCAAATTCAGCGAACTGATCGTTTCGTAGCTGCCTTTCATCCCGCTTTCGGTAAAAATGCCCCGCTCATCCTTGTCACTCAAGAGATAGACGGTGTCGAAAAGCGGAGAAGGGCCGTGCTGAGCGGGGAGGGTAATGCCTTCGCCCGTCACTTGTAGCGGGCTTGAGAAGGTATAGTCTCTGCTCTGCAGCACGTCCAGCTCCCGGAGGAAGCTGAAGCTCATCGAAGCGCGGAGAGCGAATTCCTCCCCGACCTGCTTCTCTTCGAGGAGCCCGTACAGGTCGACGATGACGGAGCGGAAGTGCTCGCCGAAGATCGTCTCCATCAGGGCGGTCAGCTCCGGCAGCAGCACGTTGCACGGGTCGTCGAGTCTGGTGACGACCGCAATGTTCAGCCTCTGGAGATTCGAATACAACCTGCCGAATTCGGAGATCCGGCTGTTCATTCTGCGCAGCAGCACGTTCAGCTCCAGCAGCTTTTCCCGGTCGGACCGGAAGCTGTCGTGGAGGTCCGGCCTTGCCGTGCGCGGGTTATTTCCCGGGACAGGCAGCGTCCAGGTGTAGATATTGCCGGCTTCGGGGCCGCCGGAATCGTCCCGGTTCGGCCTCCCGCTGCTGGGCCGGTCCCCGTAATCCGGGGCGGCCTGCCCGGAACGCTCCGTCCCCGGCGGATCGGCCTGCGGCCAGTCCTCACGGGCCACGGCCTCATGTTCCGCATGCCGGCTGCCCGATACTTCCCGGGTCCGCTCCGTTCCGACATGGAGATAAACAACCCCCCTGCTGTTGTTCCACCTGCGGTTGTTGATTTCCGCCATGGTTTGCAAGGCTTCCGCCGACATATCGCCCAGGAACAGAAAAACGAGCGGATGGTGAATGCTGCGCTGCTCATCTCCGTCCAAACCCGTGCTGTCCGTTTCCGCGGCATATTCGCTTGCGAACGCCACCAATTTCTCCCGCATGGTTTCCTCACTCCTATCCTTAGGGCGTCAGGGCAGAGAAGGACGGTTCGTGTGAACACGCCGTCCCGCCTGCATCCTTTTGTCCGCGCAGTAACCACGCCGTACCGCGTGATTTCTGCGTGATTTCTTCGTGATTTCTGCGTGATTTCTGCGTATTTCTTACGGTACTTCATAGTTCTTCGCAGTTCTTACGTAGTTCTTCGCAGTTCTTCGCAATTCTTCGCAGTTCTTCGTAGCTCTTCGTAGCTCTTCGTAGCTCTTCGTAGTTCTTCGCAATTCTTCGCAGTTCTTCACCGCACTTCGCGGCATCTCACGATACTTCACAGTATTTCGCGGCAATTCCACGAAACACCACGAAACTCCTTTGTGTTTCCCGCTACGTTCACTGCTGCTTTTCACGTGATGGTTTCGGCTAAAGATTCCATTGCTTTGTCTCTGCTTCGTTCTAGTTATCTTCTCTGCGCTATTTCAAGCTTTTCACCATATCGTTTACTTTCCCGGCCACCAGCTTGTAGAACTGGTACATATCTTCCCCGGCCGCATATTCGGCACGGTCGTAATCGAGCGCCGATTTGGCTTCCTGATAAGAGGCCGCCATAGCGCGCAGCGTTTCCACCAGCCCCGAGATATCTTCGGAAGCGATCATCTCCTGGCTGCGTCTGGATGATTTGCGCTGCAGCAGGCCGAGACGCTTGGCGTCGAGAGCGCGCATTTTGCTGTAAATCTCGTATTCGACGAACTTATTCGTCTGCATGAGATTTACGAACGGCTCCCAAGGATCTTCGTCCGCATCGTGGTCATAGACGTACAGGGCGCCCTTCTTGGCGATCGTGGACGTGTACATCGCTTCTATATACTGCGCGACGAATTTCTCCTCGTCCCTGTGGGCGCTGAGGGCCTGCTCCAGCTCACCGATTTTGCGGACGATGCTATCGTACTTGCGCACCTCTTCCCTTACCTGCTTGAGCAGTTCGGGGGAGCGAATGAGGTTTTCTTTCGCCAGTTCCTCGTTGACACTGCCGAAGATGTCCTTGCTCCGGTCCGCCTCCAAGCCGTTCTGAAGAAGGGCTTTCAGATCGTTGACGCAGCGCTGAAGCTCACCGAAATTCGGACGCTGCGAATTCAACTGGAGATTATAAGCGGAGATAAACGCTTCGACATCGAACGGCTTCGTCAGCATGCACTCGTAGCGGTTGATCGTGCCGCTGTCTTCGCCTTTCAGGCGGACGGTACGGTACTCCGCGGCCCGGTCGAACAAGCTGCGGACGCTCGCGTTATAAGACTTGACGCGTCCGTTCTCGTACGTCTCTCCCCATGACTTCTCGGGAATCGGCGACGGCAGATACGTCCAGTTGACGCGGTCCGTCTGCACGAGATGGCGCCCGATGCCTTCCGGCTCCAGAATGGTTCTCTCATAGCTTTCCTCGTACACTTTAAGCGGCGTATACAGGAAGAGCGGAATTCCGTTCTGGGTATTGAGCCAGAAAATCCGGTTCTTCACTTCGCTTTCTTTAATCGTAAAGCGCGAATTCGCGATCGCGTTGTCCTGGAAGTTCCGGATGCCCTTGAAAATGTTCGGGGCCTGGACCGGAACCGAGACGAATCCCCAGGACGGGAAGTTGAAATGGCCCGAGCTGTTCGTCAGATGGAACACCGGCTTCGCCTCTTCGTACAAACGGCCGGCGATGCGGCCTTCCACCAGCTTCTCGATGGAATCTTCGTGGCCGTATTTGATAACGAGACAATCTTCCATCGATTTCGTAATCAGCTCGCCGAAATGATCCGTCAAGAACTCAGAAACGGAGCCGATGACATCAACCTCCTGCTCCTTGATCCACTGGTTGGACTTCTCCAGCAGCTCGTTCGTGAAATCGCGGATCAGCTCGTCCGCGTTGCGGTCCTCCGTCACCTGGCCGATCAGCTTCGCGATGTCGGGAACGCTGACTACGTTCCAGTAATACGTGCGGTTGCCTTTGTGGTCGATTTCCTCGTCGCCTCTGGTGAGGATGTCGCCGTTTTTCTCGAAAATTTTGTTGAGCTCGGAAAGAAGTCTCCGTAAACACGAGATAGATACGGGAGTTTTCCTGATTGATCAGATTGTACAAATCCTCGTAAAACTCGATCATCTGCTCCATCCGCTCGCGGTCGGCGTGCAGCAGGTATTCCTGGATTTTCGCTTCGATATAAGCGTCTTTCTTCCGGTCCTTGGAAATGAACGCGCTGCGCGCTTCGGTCATTTTCTGCTCGGAATTTTCCTCGGCCGCCTGGATGTCCCGCGGAATGCGGTACAAGCTTTCCTTAAGCGATTCGATATAAGAAGAGATGAGCTTTAACAGGCAGAAGCCTTTGTCCTGCAAAATGATCCGGGACACGTAAAACGGCCCCTGTTCCGGATTGCGGAATATTTTCGTCACCTGCTCGGAGAAAGCTTCCTTCACTTGTCCCGGCAGCTGCTTGCGGGATTTGATATATTCCTCGCGCGCCCGCGACAAGAAGCTCTGCTCCAGCTCGGTGTCGATGTTGACGACCTGCTGCTTGATCACGTTCGAATAGCTGAGCCGCTCGCTGTTCTGGTAGCCCGGAATCGGCTCCGGAACCCTTTTGTCGAACTCGCGGTGAAGCGAATCGGGATCGAGGCCCAGCTTGTGCGCGAGCTTCTCGACTTCTTCCTGCGACGGGCCGGCGTCGAACATTTTTTCCATCCGCTTGAAGACTTTGTACGCCAGGTAGGTGGTCATTTCCTCGCTCGGCAGCACCGCCGAAGAAGCTCCCAGAATGTTGTACTGATAGTTGGCGGCGTACGCTTTCGGCATCTGGTTGATGTTCGTGCGGATGTTGCTGATATAGTCATGAATGGCAAATTCTTCGCCGGACTGCTTGTCCTCGCTTGCCATGAAGTTCGTGATATTCTCGGCCGTTACGTTCATGCAGTAGTCGTACGCGTTTTCCAGCAGCTTGCCTTCCAGATTGGTCGCCGAAATGAGATGCGCCAGGTTGAAAGGCGGCATCGGCGAATTGACCGTCAAAATATTCGCGTACTGCTGCTTGAAGCGTTCCGTACGCTCGTCGACGTTCATCCAGTAGTCGAGCTCCTTGAGCGCCGCATAGCCGTTCTTCTTGATATACTCGCGCGAATGCTCGGTCAGGCTCTTGTTCGCCAGGTTCACGTCCGGCGTGAACAGATAGCCGAGCAGACTGACCTTATCCACACCCGCGGAGCCGTAATCGCGCTCCAGGATGCCCCGGACAATGTACGAAATGTCGAGGAAGCAGCCGCTTCCCGTACCGCCGGACAAGCCGGTCAGAATGAACACCATCAGCTTCTTGTTCGTGCCGATGGACAAGGTTTTGATCTTGCGCTCCAGTGTCTGGACGACCTGCACGATCTTCGTAAACAGCAGCAGCCGGCCCGCCTGGCGGACGCCCGAAGCGCCGTTGATGCCGTCGGTGATCGTCAGTTCAGGCGACAGCCATTCCTTGATATAGGGCTCCAGGATGCTGCGGTTCTGCAGTACGCTGCCGATCTCGGCATTGGACAGAAGCACGAATTCCGTAAGCGGGTCCAGTCCGATGCCCTTATATTTCTTGTTGCGGTCATGCTCGTTCGTTTCGATCGCGAGAAATTCGACGTTGTTCGGCTTTTCTTTCTTTTTCTTCGTAAAAGGATCTTCCGGCAGCTTGAATCTCCGGTTGATCTGGTATTTCAGGCGCAGCAGCGCATCGATTCCCGTTCCGCCGAGACCGATGACGAGCATCGGGTTGTCGATCGTATCGACGCGGATTTTATCGCTGATAATTCCGCCGCCGAGAGAGACGTCGAGCTGCTGGATATGTTCCCTGACTGTAGCTTTCATAGCAAAAGGCCCCCCATGAGTGCATGTTTTTATTGGTTTTAAGCATGGTTTAAGTGCCGGATTTATTTCAGATATTCCAGTGAAACGGACTTCTGGATGTTCGGAACCGTTACGCGGATGCGGTCGTTTTTCTTAATCTCTTTGCCTTTAGAGGCGTCGAAGACCCGACCGCCTTTCTCGATGGTGCAGGCGGACTCGTTAAACAGAAGAAGGGTGTCGTTCGGACCCGGCTTGAAGACGATGCCTTTGGTTTCCGCAAATTCCGGCGCAAGTGAAAGCAGCTGGTGGAGCTGAACCTTGCCTTTGAAGCCGCTGAGCTTCTTGTACTGCGGGTTGGTCCGCTCCCCGGTCTCTTCGTCCTTGATCTCCACGACCAGCTGTCCGAAAAAGCCCTTGTTCGCTTTCTTCCAGAAAGCGAGTCCGAACAGGGCGGCCGCCAGCAGGACAACCAGCCCGGCGATCCACGAGCCGGTTTTCACCCAATTGACGCCTTTATCGCCGGACGCCTCTCCCGGAGCTGCGGCCCCGCCGCTTTTGGCGGAAACGGAGGCGGGGGCGGATTCGCGGGTGAAGTTGGCGCTTTCCACCTTCACCTTCACCTCGTAAGCGTGGGAATCCGCGACTTTCCAACTGCCTTCGATGCCTTTGTCCGTGAGCTTCAAAGGCGCTTCGGACACCTGCTTCGTATCCAGGTCGGTGACGACAAGCGAAGCCTTGGCGTTCTTGTACAGCTCGGCGTCGGCCGCCTTCTGGCCTCCGGACTCCAGGTGAGCCTTGACGGCGATGCTGTCGCCGGCTTTGGCCGTTTTGGGAAGCTGCGCGTCGAGCACGACCTGCACATCATAGTTGTATACGAGATTGATGTCGATTTTTTCCTGCGGAACCCCTTTTATCTTCAGTGTCCAGTCGCCCTGCACGGGGTTCAATATTTTGATCAGCGAATAGGCGTTTGACGAAGTATAGACGATTTTGTCGGACGGAATGTTTTGTTCCTTGCCCTTGGGATCGAGCAGCTTAGCTTCCACCGGCTTGCCGGACATAATGGAGATGTTCGCTTCCAGGACGCTTCCGTTCGGAATCGTCACTTTCACGTCCTGAAACTGGCCGTTTGCCGTAAAGCCGTTCAGCGGAACGACCTTCAGTTTCAGATGGCTGGCGTAAATTTCGCTCAAAATTTTCGGCAGATCTTCCGCCGAGTTGGTGACGAACAGCTTGCCGCCCGTTTCCTTGGAAACCGACTCCAGCTTGTCCTTGTTCAGCTTGCCGTCCGCGTTCAGCCCGATGGTGTAAACCGGGATGCCTTTGTCCTTGGCTTTCTGCACGGCCTCGCCGAGCACTTTATCCGAATCCGCCTGCGATTTGCCGGGATTCAGAGAGTTGTTGCCGTCCGTCAGCAGCACAATGAGAGGCACATGGCCCTGTTCCGCGCCGGATTCCAGCACCTTGACCGCTTCGCTCAGCCCCACCGCGACGTCTGTATAGGGCCCGCGTGTCAACTGGTCGATAAAGGTTTTCAAATCTTGCTTGTCGCCGGCGTTATTGATCTTGAGCAGCGCCTTCTCTCTCAAAATCTGGTCCGTGTAAGCGACCACGCCGATCTTGTCTCCCTGTACGGAAGCCATGTCCACAAACATTTTCATCGCTTCGTAGCTGACTTTATTGACGTCGCTTTCGTTCATAGAAGTGCTGACGTCCGCGGCGAGAACGGCGTCGATCTTCGTATCGGTAGCGGCATCCGCCGCGAAGACTCCGCCCGGCACCGCCATGACAAGCAGCAGCAGTGCCAGAGCCATATGAGCGTATCGTTGTAATTTCATCACGGGATGGTTTCCTCCAAAGCTTTAAATTTCCGCACGGCGGCAGGGGTTAATCCCCGGCCGTGCTTCTTTTGTAGTAAAATGTAAAAGGTGGTAGAATGTTTGAACATCTCATTCACATCTTAACTTTTTCAACAAGCTAATTCCACTTTTACGGGGGTCCGGTTCCTAAAAATCCGGCAAATTTATGAAATTGTCCGATAGGAGAATATTATGCTGACGATGATTGTTCTTGCCCTCCTCGTCCTCTTCGTCCTGATTCGCTGGCTGACGTGGAACTCCGCACAACGCGCGGCCCTGACTACGGAGAGCATCGACCGGGAATTTATGACCGAGCTGAACGAAGGTGATCCCTCATGAGCGGCAGAATTCCGGTAGAGCTCCGCAAAGTCCGTCAAACCGTACATACGTATGAACGATTGAAACAGTGCACGCGTTGCGGCACTTACTCCGTTCTCTGGCACGATAACTGCCTCTCATGCGGAGCAGAGCGGAAGTTCCTGTCCATCGGGGACATCGTCTCTTCCGTGCTCAGACGCAATATCCAGCGGGACGCCCTCATACTGGCCGCAATCGCCTGCGCCGCTTTCTATCTCGCCCGCTCTTTCGAGGAGATGGCCCTGGCGGCCGGAGCTGGAGTTGTGCTCATCGCCGTCTACGCTTTATTGCACAGAAGATACGCCGAAGCGCTTATGAACGCCACGCTGCGCAAACTGCTGCTCGGCGAAAACCGGGCGATCCGCAAAGGCATCCTCCTGGACGTCGACGACGCCGCTTCCGACATGGAGGACGGGGATTTCAAGTCCGCCTACGAGAAGCTTAGAGAAATCGGAGCCCTCATTACCGGCAGCCATATCCGCAACCTCAAGGTGTACTGCCTGAACCGGTTTATTCTGCGCAGCGATATGGAGCTGGAACTGGGCACGCTCATTCCCGATGAGTTCGAACCCGGCTTCATTACTTATCTGTACGAGGCGGCCAAAGTCAACCCCGGCCTGGTGCAGCGCGACACGCTCGATTATGTGCAGAAATACCGCGTCCAGATCGGCGGGATGCTGGAAGGGCGGGCGACGCTCGCCCTGGTTGCCGCAGCGGCGCTGCGCGTGAAGGAATACGCATTCGAATACGCTTCCCTCCTTTACGATTTCGTGGACGAACTGCCCCGCGAGCGGCTGCTCCGGCTGTGCCGTCTGATGAAGGAAAACCCCGACCGGGCTCCCGAACTGCGGCAGAAAGCCCTGGAAACGGCCGCCCGGAAATACGGGAACGATCCCGAGTTCGAGGGCTGCCTATGAAAGGACTGCACGTTATGCTAGGTTCTACGTACCACCGGTCCATCCGTTACAGAAACGGAGCCATTCTTTTACTGGCCCTTATGCTGGGCCTGGCGGGATATAAAGGGTACAGCGTCTGGCACAAGACCGACCTGTATGCCCGGGCGGCCGCCGAACAAGCCGCAGGCCGCGATATCGAAGCGGAGGATCTCTACATGCAGGCGCTGGGAATCTCTGCTTTTGATTACAAAAACGCCGAAATCGGAGCCGCCCTGTACGCCCTCCGGCCCGTTACCGAGCTGAAGCGGATGTTCGCGGAGCTGGCTTCCGAAATCGCCGTTACAAACGGGGGCACCCGGGAACAGGCCCGCCTGCTGCAGGCTTACGAGACCTATCAGGCCAAGAAAAAAGAAATCGGCACCGCCGACGAATCCGCCAAAAAGCGCTTCGGCGAGCTGACGGACGCCTACAAACTGGACGAGCAGTTTACCGCTGCCCTCGCGGGAGCGAGAAAGTCGCTTACGGCCTCGCTTCAGGAAGCCGGCTCCCCGGCGCAGGACGGCGAAACCGTCATGTCCCTGCTGCTTCAACTGCCGGCTTCCGTCTATAAAGACGAGAAAACCAAGCGAAAAGATTTGAACACCCTTTTCCAGAAATATGATACGGCCAGGCTCCAGACCGTTTTTAATCAGAAATCTTTCGAAGAAGCGCTCGGAGAAATCGTCCGGATTCGGGAATTCTACTCGGAACGCAAGGTGGAGGCAGCCTGGGTGCTCCCGAAAGCGGAAGCCTATGTGCAAAGTACGCTGACCCGGCTGCTGGACGCGAATGACGTTCCCGGATTTCTGGCGCATGCGAAAACGTTCCAGAACCGCAAAGAGCTTTCCGGCTCTTCCGCCAAAGTGAACGCTTTTATTCAATCGTCCTGGCGCAAGCAGACGTCCAAAGCGGAGCAGCTTGCCTCCGCAGGCAAGTTCGCGGACGCGATCGCGCTGTACAAAGTGCTCGGGGACTATAAGGATACGGGCAAAGAAATCCGCCAGACCGAGATCCGGTGGATGGCGGCCGAGCCCGGCGTCCTTCTGGCGAAGGCCAAGGACAACGTCCGGTTCGTGCAGACCGCCGGAGCCAAGGGGCTCTGGGGCTCGGAAGCGTTCGCCGCCGGCGTAACCGACCGCGGGACGCTGGTGACCGCACGCCTGCAGGCCGACGGTTCGGTCGTCTCGACGGAAGGCGGCATCGGCGAAGGGCTGGCCGTCAAGGCCGTCTCCTTAGCGGACGGGCTGGGCGCGGGCAAGCTCCCGGTCGTGATGCTGGAGAGCCAGTCCCGCACCCGCAAAGCCCGGTATACCGCTTACGAAGTGGATGCCTCCAGCCTGAACGTGCTGCTCGACGTGGAGGCCGACGGCTACAAGCTGCAGAGCGCGGGCGTTCTGCTCGTCCGCAATCCCGCCGGAGCGGGCGGAGGCGCTGAAGCGGTCTACAAGCTTCAGGGAAGGCAGTACGCCTTGGCGGAAGTTCCGCAGCAGAAGCCTGACGCTCCCCTCGAAGCGAAAGACATCCAGCCGTCCGAGCTGCCGCAGCAGCAGGCGGAAACCGTGGTCCGCCTGCCTCTGTCGATTACCCGGACCGGCAGCGGAACGGCCTTGGTGGAGATAGACGGCCTGTACGTCCTGCTGACCGGCAATTTCTCCTGGAAGCCCGGCAATGCGGTCGTTACGGGTACTTATGCCGGCGAGACGAAAATTCTTCAGGGAGACCGCTCCGTGCCGGCTTACAAAATCAATGTGAGTCATATCGAACAGTGATTCCGAGCGTATGCCGATAACATGACGGCTCGGAACCGACCGGATCTAGAGCAGTTGGACTTCTTTATTAATGTTAAAACAACGGCAAAGGACATTCCCCCGTCTAAAGGCGGGGAAATGTCCTTTTGTTAGTTTATTGGGGTTGACAGCACCGGAGTCTGCCCCTTCCTACTTCCATTGGAAGGTCGGCTTCAAGCTCTTGATCCCGTCGGACAGATTATGATACTCCGCGCCCGACTTGGCGTCTTCCGGACTGTACTGCACATCGGACGGATAGCAGAGGTAGACGTGGCGATCCCCTTTCGCGCCCAGATAGACGGTGCGGATCAGTTCGCTGGTCTGCTTATAATCCTCTTGGGAGCCCGCATTTACCGAAAAGAGCAAGCCGCCCGCGGATTTGCTCGCCCGATGAATGAACCGGACGGCATCCCCGTCCTCTTCGATGTCGAATTTGCCTTCCCATTCTGCCGGAAGACGGAACGAAAATCCATAGGCCTTATTGGCATAAGCGACCGTATTCAGCTTGCTCACATCATAAACCTCCAGACTGCCCGGGCTGGGCCGCAGACGGCTTTCGTTCATCTTCAGACCGCTGCACGAACGTAACGGCCTCGGCCCTATTCAGCGTGCCGTCTTTGCCGAAGCCTTCCGGGCTCCGCCCCTCCTTGCCTTCGGCCAGCCCCACATCCAGCAGATACCGGATGGAGTCGTCCACGCTGTAATGCCGGCCCGATGCGCTTGCGAGAAGCTGCGCCGCCCTTCCTCTCGTCAGCGCTTTCCGTGCGGAAGCGTTCCGGTCGATGACGGAGGTTTGAACGACCGGCCACCCCAGCCGGCTTGCGTAATCCACGTAAGGCGAAGCCCAGTCGGAACTGTCCGGGGCCGGCTTGAAATCTCCCGGCCGGTAAGCCCGGATCATCATGGCCAGAAACTCGTTCTGCACCACCGCCTGGGCAGGCTTAAAGGTCCCGTCGGGATATCCGTCGACGAGTTCATTATCGACCGCCCATTCGATGACATCCCTGCCCCAGAAATCGCCTGGAACGTCTTGAAATACATTCCCTTCTCCGTAAGATGCGGAAGGATACATCCCCGATAAACTGAAAGCCACTAGCACGGCAACTGCCGTTTTAACCCCTTTTGTCATCACAACGGTCACTCTCCAGTCCCATTCATATGTAAATATAAAAAGACCGGACTCCTTTTCAGAAGTCCGGCCGCAATCGCCTGATTGGATGAAATGGAAGACTATTCCATGCTATCAAATCCAGGCGCGCTTTTAAAGTTACAACATTCTCCGCTTTCGTAACCATTTGCGGATATCGTTTCAGCCACGAGAGGCCGCAAGCATAATTACGGATAGTGCCGGGCAGCAGAAGAAGACCTCCGGGACGGCAGCGATCCGAAAGGCACCGCGATCAGGTAGGCGGCAAAGATCGTAAAGATAAATACGATCGGATACATGTATCTCGAAAACTGGACGAACGGAATATGAACCGCGATCACATACGCCACCGTCAGCGCCGCCACGAGGATATCTCCCCTGCGCTTGATCAAAGCCGCTATAAAACCCGCGACGCCCAGCACGCACAAAATAATATGGAGAGCCAAAACGAAATTGTAAGGCATTCCCCAGAAGTCCAGCCAGTAGAACGTCTGCTCAAAGGCCAGAATCGTTTTATCGAACAAATACCATTTGATCGTTTCAAACGGCTTCGTTTTCAGGCTGTATGAAATAATATAGCCGACTTTCTCCGTGGAATCGTCATAGACGTCCGGAGAGTATTGAGGATACTCTTTGAAGAAACCCGGAGAAGGCTCACCCGGAAGCACGCCCATCAGCATCGGATTGCCCGACGAATCCGTAAACGGAATAAACTTGCCGAAATGGACATAGTTCCGGACCCACCAGGGACTTAACAGCAGGCAGGCGGTCAGCACGATCGTCGCCGTGTACACAACCATCTTTTTGAACGGGACCCGGCGGATCAGCCAAGTGACGCCGATTATGAGCGGAAACAAAATGAATTGAGGCTTAAAATAAGCGCACAGGGCCAAAAGAACCCCGATTCCTATGTATTTGCCGATAGACGGCTTCTGAAGCGCGTACAGAGTCATACATACGAGCAGCAGGAAAATGATCTGGAAAATCCCCTCCGACAAAATTACGCCGCTGGTATAATAATTCGGCGGATACAGGGCGGCGATGGTACAGGCGATCAGCGCAACCCGGGAATTGAACATATGCCTGGCGATAACGAACAGCAGATACACGGAAGCCGCCTGCAGAACACATTGAAACATCCTGACGGCGATCGCCGTATTTTCGTAATCCCCGAATATCCACATAAAGAAAGACAGCATCAGGGGAAAGCCAGGCATAATGAATAAAGTCGGGTTCGGGTAGCTTTTATAGACGAGTGTCCCTTCCTCCACAAGCACCTTGGCCGCATACATATATTTGACGTCGTCATTGTCCATCTTCTCATAGGTGCCCAGTAAAAAATCGTCTCCGTAATAAAGCGCCGTAAAAGCGGAAACCGCCAGCACAATGGCCATGAGCGCATATAAAATGCGTTTTGTTCTCAGGCTTTCTTCTCTCAAAGTAAACATTTACCTGTTCTCCCCTCCTCAAAGGATCATCATACAACATCTTTGAGGAAGGGTTCAATCCTTTCCTTACTTTCCAGTCCGTTCCACTTAGAGGACGTCGGACGTTTCTATTTTACGGATGGACCAGAACGCGATCAGTACACCGACCGCCGCAAAAACAAGCGGAAGGATATATCCGGCACTCAGCGAGAACCCCATGTTATTCGAATCGGTGATGGTTACCAGGATGACGGCGGAAACAATCATCGCGGGAACCGATTTCTTCATCATGCCGAACAGAAGCGGAATCAAGCAAAGCCCTGCCGCCGACACGGCGCTCAGCAGCAGACGCAGAATGTGATCCACGATCATCGGGGCGGTTAACGTTTCGGGCACCATATTCAGAGAAGCGTCCGCCAGCAGAAAAGCGCCGGTTACAAACAGGCCCGAGAAGAACACCGTAACGAAGGTCCAGAGACTGACCAGCAGCAGCTTGGCTGCCATGATCTTTTTCCGGCGGACCGGGTAGGTGAACAGAATGTTGACCGTTTTGGCGTTATACTCCCCGATCACAAGCTTGGCCAGAATGACGGAGGCAAAAATAACGAAGGTGATCTTGACGAGCCCGATGATGACACTGAACACCATCTTATAATCCTGATACGCATCCATGAAGTTGTCTATCTTTTCCGCCATATGAATACCGCCGACAAGCAGCAGAATCACGAAGTTGGCGATCAGAATACCCGGCAGGTATCTGCCGATTTTATATTTTTTAAGCTCAAGTTTCATCAATTTAAGCATGGACGCCGCCTCCGTGAATAGATTGCAGGAAATAGTCTTCGAGCGAGCTCACCTTCTTGTTCAATGCCTCGATTTCAACTCCGTTCAGAAGTAAACCTTTGGAAATTTCCGCCTGTGAAACTCCCCGTTCGTAAATGCGCAGCATGGTATCGCCGACGACTTTGTAATTGCGCATACCCAGTTTGCTTTCCAGCACATAGACCGCTTTGTTGAGGTCCGGCGTAACCACCTCGATATATTCGGTATGTCTGCCTCTTACCTCGTCCATCGGCACCTGCTCGATCAGCCTGCCTTCACTGATGACGCCGACCGTGTCGGCGATTTGTTCGATTTCGCCCAGAATGTGACTGGAGATCAGCAGGGTAATGCCGTATTCCTTGCTCAGCATCTTGAAAAGGCTTCTCAGTTCCTTGATGCCGACGGGATCGAGTCCGTTAATCGGCTCATCGAGCAGCAGCAGTTCCGGACGGGTCGTGATGGCCCGTGCGATACCGAGCCGCTGCCTCATGCCCAGCGAGAAGTCTTTGACCGGCTTGCGGTCGATATTTTTTAGCTGAACCAGGTCCAGCGCCTCCCCGATGGCAGCTTTATTATGGAAGCCCATGTATTCGCAATGGAGCTCCAGATTTTCCAGTGCGGTCAGCCTGTCGTAAAACACCGGGTACTCGATAATGCTGCCCATCCGTTTCAGAATCTCGTAAGAGTTTTCCGTTAATTTTTCACCGAAAATTTCAATTTCACCGTCAGTCGGTTTAATCAGGTTCGTCATCATTTTCATCACGGTCGTTTTGCCGGCTCCGTTCAATCCGAGAAACCCGTAGATTTCCCCCTGCCGTATCGTCATGTCAACGTCCGAAATCACTTCTTTGCCTTCAAACACTTTTGTCAGCCGCGTCGTTTTTAGCAGTGTGCCCATTCCCTTGGCCCCTTTCGTATCTCCTCTTTCTTGATTCTTAGTTTAGCTTCCGGTTTTCTCTTTTTTATTACTCGATTCTTACAAAAATCTTACGTCCTTCCGTAAGCCGGTTTTTTAAGCTTCACGGTGAACGTTGTTTTCACGTAAGGCTTGCTCGTCAGCGTAATGACGCCGCCGAGCTTCTCAACCAGCCGTTTCGTGATCGTAAGCCCGAGGCCGCTTCCCTGATAAAGAGGGTTACGGGAATCCTCCAGCGTATACATGCGCTCGAAGACCCGGTCCTGATGAAACTCGCTGATCCCCTTGCCCCGGTCCCATACTTCGACATACGCATACTCTCCGTCCTCGCGCAGAGTGAGGCCCAGCATATTCCCGTCGCTGCCGTATTGGGAGGCGTTGGAGATCAGGTTGTTCAAAATGCGCACCAGCGCCTCTTCGTTCCCCATCACGTAAACCGGTGTCTCCGGCATCGCGATTACAACCTCCACACCCTTGGAGGTCAGCGGTTCGTAGAAAGCGAGGATCGTCTGCGAGCACACTTCGTTGAGAAGGATCCGGTCCAGAGGGATATCCCGGTCCCCGGACTCCAGCCGCGCCAGATCAAAAAACCGATTGATCAGGGAGAGCACTTCCCCGGCCTTCGTATGGACTTTCCCCAGCAGCCTTTGCCGTTCTTCGTCAGGCGTGGACGGGTTTTGAAGGAGCGTTTCCATATAACCGAGCACGACGGTCAGGGGCGTTTTGAGATCGTGGGAAATGTTGGCGAGCATTTTGCGCATCGAATCTTCGGTTTTGTTGTAGGTGGCCGTTAATCGCTGATTGATCTCCACAAGCCCGTTCAGTCCGTTCAGCAGAGCGATCAGCCGCTTGTCGTCCGTCAGGTGCAGCAGTTTCCCCCGGGCGGCGCCACCGTTTAACAGCTCGTACAGCCGTTCCGTTATGTAGGCGAGGCTTTCGTCCCGCTTCTTCTTGCTTCTGTACTGCGCGAAGTGAAGAAGGAGAGAGACGGCAAGCAGAGCGAGCAGCAATCCTGTCCAGCCGTTCATCCGCCGAATTCTCCCAGCTTATACCCGATTCCCCAGAGCGTCTTGATATAAACCGGATTCGACGGATCGTCTTCAATCTTTTCCCTTAGCCGGCGCATATGGACGTTGATGACATTTTCATCCCCGAAATAGTCGTCTTCCCATACCGAACTGTAAATTTGCGCTTTCGTAAAAACCCGTTTCGGGTGAACGGCAAACAGTTTCAACAGATGAAACTCCTTGGCCGTAAGCTTCAGCTCCGTTCCTTTTTTGCTTACCGAAAAATTATCGAGGTCGATGACCAGCTCGTGAACGCGCAGTAATCCGGCCGAAGCCGGTGTCTGTTCCACGGGTGCCGCATACTGCGTCGCCCTGCGGATCGCCGCTTTGATCCGGGCGGCCAGCTCGATCATGGAGAACGGCTTGGCGATATAATCGTCCGCGCCGAAGCCGAGGCCGAGCGCCTTATCGACGTCGCCGTCCTTGGCGGACGTAATCAGAACGGGAACGAGGCTTCTCTGCCGTATCTGCTGAAGAAAGTCCATGCCGCTTAGTTTCGGCAGCATCAGATCCAGCAAAACCAGATCGAACGGCTGACCGGCAAACTTGCGGACCGCTTCTTCCCCGTCGTAGGCGCGCACGACTACGAACCCTTCCTTCGTCAAATAATCGCTTACCATATCGCTGATTTCCGTATCGTCTTCCACAAGCAGCAGTGTATTTTGCATCTTCATCCCGTCCATTTCTGCAATCTGTTTCGGTTGAATCATATCATGTTTCAGAAAAGCCCGGTAGAAAGTTTGGTGTTTTTACGGCAAAATAAAAGCCTGCCTCGTCGTCCTCAGACGACGGGCAGGCTGTTAAAGCAAAGCTTTGTTCTCAGGGGAACCGCTCCCTCAGTCCTCCGCTCCGGCAAGTGCGGAATGCGGGACATGAGGGCCGATCCTAAATCCGCAAAGAGAGCGGGGCTTCTCCCATTATCCCATTTCCGCCCCTTATAAAACTCCCTGAGTCAGGAAGGATTCCTGGTGTAACCTGTGTGACTTGTGTGACCCGTGTTATCTGTGTTATCTGTGTTATCTGTGTTACCTGTGTTATCTGTGAGTGTTAACCGTTCACCGTTATCCGCCTTTCCGCGTTAACGGACGGCAGCCTCCAGCTTATTCAGCAGGTTGGCGATCACCTGGGCGCTTTCGGCACGCGTGGCGGAGCCTTCCGGCACGAATCCGTCGTCCGTGCGCCCGTTCACCAGCCCGAGGCGCGAGGCGGCACCGACGGCTTCCCGCACCCAGCCGGGGGAAGCTTTCACGTCGGCGAAACGACCGGCGTCATCACCGGATGCTTCCGCTCCGGTTGCGGATTCGTACGCCCGCACGATCATCGCCGCCATTTCCTGGCGCTTGATGACCGCTTCCGGCGCGAATTTGCCCGCACCGACGCCGCTTACGAGTCCGGCTTTGGAAGCTGCGGCAACGGCGCCCGCATACCAGTCCTCTCCGGACACGTCGGCGAAGGCCGGAACCCCCTCCGCCTTGAGATTCAGCAGACGGACAAGCATGGCGGTAAACTCGGCCCGCGTCACTTCCCGTTCGGGAGCAAACGTATGGTCGGTCATTCCGTCAATCAGGTGCCGGGCCGTCAGTTCCCCGATGACTCCGGCAGCCCAGTGGCCTGCGGGCACATCGGCATAGGCTTTGCCGTATTCCAGCACGGCGTACGCGCCGAAATGGCTCACATCTGCCGAGAGCTTGCCCGGACGCCAAGTACCACCGGCGTATTCCAGAGCGCCGCTGCCGGCGATATGATAGACGCCCGCGAGCCTTGCGTTCACGTTCTCACCGACCGGGAGCTCAATCGCGACCGGCTTCGCAAACGTCGTCAGCTCGCTAGTCTTGCCGTCTTTCGTCGTGACGGTCAGGTGCAGCTCCAGCACATCGCTTCCCGCCGCAAGCCGTGCGCCGGAAGCCGCCGATGCGCTGCCGAGAAGCCTGCGGGCTTCTTCGCCGGAGAGCCGGACCGCGCTCAGCTTCAGCGTGCTGCCCTGCCGCTCGGCGGCAGGGACCAGCTCGCCCAGCTCGCGCAGGACGGCTGCCGGAAGCGTCACCGCCACGTTGCCCGCTTCGACGCGGACGGCGGTGCCGTCCAGCAGCGCGCCGGCATTCCCCGGCAGCGCCAGCTCTTCAAACGGCGCGGACGTCGTGAACGTGACCGCGCCCCGGTCTTTCATCGCCGCCAGCTCTGCTGCGGTGGCGGCAAGCTTCCCGGCGGATCCGGGCTGCGGCTTCACGGGCGGCTCTACCGGCGGCATGGTCGGACTTCCGCCGCCGCTGCCGCCGCCGGAGCCTCCTCCGCTGCCTCCGTCACTGCCACCGCTGCCGGAAGCTTTCACCGTCAGCTCGTACTGCGCGGTGAACCCGCCGTAGACGGCGGAGAGGACGGTCGTCCCTTCCGTCAGGGCCTTCACCGCACCATGCGGATCGATCTGCGCCACGGCCGGACGGCTGCTGCTGTAAGTCACACCGTCCAGCAGTTCGAACCGACTGTTGTCCGTGTATACCGCCCGGGTTACCGTCTGATCGGTCTCCCCGACTTTAAGCGAACCTTTGCCGGACAGCTCAATCGAGGCAAGCCCTCCCGACGGAAGCCGGTCCACCGTCACGGTCGTGTCTCCGTACACATCGGGCGACATGGCGCTCGTTGCCCGGATTACCGCCGTACCGAGACCGGCCGCTTTCACCAAACCATCGGCCGTAACGGTCACGGCGCCAGCCGGACTCGAGCTGTATACGGCCCATGTCACGCTCTTGTCCGTCGCCTCAACCGGTTTCACGGCGGCGGTGAGCTTGACATTTTCCCCCACGGCGAGCTTAAGATCTTGCTGTTCAATTTCCACGGATGCCGGAGGCACCGATTTTTTATTCAGGCTGAATTCGTCCACGACCCGGCCGCCGACCGTTTTCGTCACGAATTTCAGCTCGTCGCCGTTAATCTCGACGGAAGCATACATTTGCGTCTGCTCCTCGTCGATTACCCGCTGCCAGTCCCGTTTGGTGACCGGATAAAATTTCGGGCCGCTGGAGCCGGCGACCACATAGGTCGTTCCCTGTCCGTCCGCCACGATTTTGTTATTTTTCATGGGGAAGGTTCTCAAATAAATATGATCGTGCCCGTTCAGCACAAGATCCACCTTGTTTTCTTCAAGGACAGGAGCCCATAAATTCCGGATTTCGGCGGTATCGTAGATGCTTCCGTAAGGACCCCGGTGGAAAATGGCCACCTTCCACTTCTTGTTCGTCTGGGCCAGATCCCGCTTCAGCCATTCTTTCTGCTCTTCGTACTGGTATTCGCTGTTCAGAACTACGAAATGAACGTCCTTATAGTCATAAGAAAAGCTGCTGCCCTTCAAGCTGTCCAGTCCGGTGCCCGGCTGGTTGAAGTGTGCCAGGAAATCGCTGTTTTCTCTCGTTCCCATCACTTCATGGTTGCCGATCGTACCCACCAGCGTCGTGTTCAAAAACGCCTCCTGGGCCGCCCCGAACCACATGTTCCACTCTTTTTCGTTAAAGCCTTTGTCGACCATATCCCCGGCATGAACCATAAATTCCGCATCGGGATTGTCGGCGACGGCCTTTTTCACCGTATTGCCCCATAAATTAAAACCGGCCTGATCGCCTGCCTGGGAATCCGCGAAATACAGGAATTTCGTAGGGCCGCCCGCAGATTCCGCCGTCTTGAACGTACCCTGCCTGCTCGTATGGCCTTTACCGTCCCCTACGCGGTATACGTATGAGGTTCCCGGCTCCAGACCGTCCGCTGCCGCTTTATGAATACGAATCGTTCCGATATCCAGCGTACTGTACAGGCTGCTGTCACCTGTAATCCGTTTGACGCCGCCGCCCTGAAAATCCGTAAACTCCGACTGTTTGACGAGTTCGACCACGGTCGGTTCGGTCCCGGGATTCGTATGCCAGATAAACGCGCGGGACGTGGCCGGGTCGGAGCCCATGTTCACGGCGATGTTATACGGCGTCTCGCTTCCTCCGAGAGGAGAGACCGCGAAGACGGCGACTCCGCTGTAGGCGTTCCCTTTAGCCGCCTGGAGCTTGTAGCTTTTGACGGCGGCCGTCAGCGAACCGGTCCGGAGCTTGCCCTGCGCGTCCGTTGTTCCGATGGAGGAACCGTCAGCTAGCACCGTGGCGCCTTCGACAGCGGCTCCGCGCTCGTCTTTCACGACGAACTCCGTCTCGTAGCCCTGCACGTGGCCGTATTCGTTCCATTCCAGCTTCAGCTGATTCTTAATCTCCGAAGACAGAGGCAGGCCGAAGAAGGAAAAGCTCGTATCTCCCGTATTCGCAAACGAAACGGAGCCCGATTTAAAGGCGATGGAATTCGCTCCGGCCGCATCCTTGCGGATGTCGTACTGAATTTGGCCGATGATATCCCGATCCGTCAGGGAAGCCGTCTGGAGCTCTTTCATCTTCAGGCTTACGAGGCCCGATGCGCCGTCAATGTCGGCCGTCAGACTGCGTGTCGCTTAGCTTCAGACCGCGGACAAGGCGGATGTTTTCCACTTTTCCGGGATCGAAGGCAAAATCGATATGCCCGTTTTTGATGCTTGCGGCTTTAACTCCTTTGACATCAATGGAGTACGTTCCGCCCGCATACACTTCTTTAGGCGTGTCATACACGATTTTGGCCGAGCCCGTGTCTACGTTGAACGTCCATTCCTTGGCCGTCTGGTTGCCCGACAGGTCGCGGACCGACACCTTCGCCTGGTGAATTCCGTCCGCCAGAGGCGTACCCGGCGTGTAATAGATCCGGCCTTCCGGCGGATACAGCGTATGCGGGACCAAAGCCCCGTCGAGATAAAACCGGATTTTATCCGGATCGATCAAAGTCGTGCCGGGATGTTTGGCAGGATCGTAGCCGTAGTCTTCCCCGTACACTTTGATCGTGGGCAGATTCGTTTTGATCGTTTCGCCTTCGGCGGGCGAGAAATTTTTCAGGACAGGCGGGTCCATATCGTCCTTCGCAGGCCCGTAAAGCGCCCGGATCTGGTCGACGTAGATCGCTCCGGCATCCTTCTTGGCCGAAGAGGTTTCCATATAGCGGACCGGCATATCCATCGTCAGCGGAAGCGTTCTTCCTTTGGGCACGACGGCCTCCAGGTACTTCCATCCTTTGAAATCGACCCCTACCGTCTGGTCGACAAAATCAAGCGCCACGGCTCCTTTGCCGTCACGCATTTGCGCGCGCAGCCAGTGCTTGTTCCCATCCCCGTATACCCACATGCTGATCTTCTCGGGATATCCCGGAATCTGGATCGGCTGGGCGCCGGTTTTTACTTGCAGATAGGCACCCGAGGTTCCCGGCATCCCGGTAAAATCATAGGCCAGTTTCAGCGAGTTTTTACCGAAACGTACGAATTCCTCATCCGTTTCGATGCTCACCTTGGTGCTCTTGAACTGGGCGCCCGCACTCGGATTGTAGCGGTCCAGCCCGTTCTCGAAGTCTTCCAGAATAACCGGAGGAACACCTATATGCACATCCAGCGATGTTTCTACATTCTTGTATGTGGCATAAATCTTCCCGGTTTTCTCGGTTTCGGCCGTGGCGGTGAACACTCCGGCGGCGTCGATCGAACCGATCGGCCCCTCGGTACGCCATTGAATCCGGCTGTTATCCGCCTGAACGACCTGTCCGTCCCGCAGGGCCGTTATTTTCAGCGTCTCCGAGCTTCCGGACGAGAACGTCTTGACGGCATCGGCAAATTTGAGCTCGGTCAAATCTTCCACCACTTCCACCTTTCCGGTTCCCGTCAGCCCGCCAGAGGCCGCGGTGATGACGGCTTCGCCCGCCTTGCCTCCGGCCGTAAACGTACCGTCCGGGGCAAACGTTCCGACTGCCGGATCGATGCTCCACTGGGGAGTCCCGTTAAAAGTCGCGGGATGCAAATTGGCATCCACGGCAGCCGCTTTGAACGCAGCGGACGAGCCGGTCAGCACACGCTCCGTCTGCGGCTGAACGACCAGTTTGTCCGCAGTGCCTTCCGGAGCTTTGTTGACAAGCAGGAGGCCGTTGGCGGTTTTGCGTTCTCCTCCGTCGGAGGGCGTGTTCAGAATTTTGCGCGTTTTCTCGCCGGGCATCCGCGCCACGAAGGTGGAGGATCCGCCCCCGTCGAGGTTCAGCGCATGGACGGCGCCGAGGTCCTTCATCAGCCGGCCCAGCTCCGTCAAGTCCACGCCTTCGCTGAAGCCCGGCTGACGGCCGTCGATTTCCAGCAGGATCACAGAGCCGTCCGCTTTCGTGCCGACGGCGGTTCTCGGATGCGCCGCAGGATCGCTGTGCGGCTGGGCAACCCCGTTCTTGACGAGCAGCCCCGAACCGCCTATCGCTACCCGGACGTCCTTCCACTGCCCTTCCAGCTCAAAGCTGGCCGTGACGTCATCGCCGGGTTTCAAAGCGGCCAGCGTATCACGGAACTTGCCCGAAGCCGACAGCACCACCTGGCCCGCGGTCAACGGGCTGTTTCCTTTGTTTTTATGAACTTCGGACACTTTCATCGCCAGGGTCTGGCCGCTTTTCACGGCACCGCCGGTCACATCGAGCACAACTTCGTCCCCGAGGTCGTTGGTCATCGTCGACGTATGAAACTCGGGTGTGTAAAGAACGAGCGATTCCGTTCCCCTGAGCCGGTTAATGTCCGTCAGGGAGCTGCTCTGCCCGCCTAACCTAAGGGTCCGGGTCAGCTTCGGACTCAGCCCGTAAAGGCTCGTACCGTCGGCTTTTAAGCCGAAAGCGTCACGCCCCTCAGGCGGACTCGTCAAAATTTCCCCGTCGCCCATAAACAGACCAAGGGGAATCCCCGTAGACATATCGTAAAAATCCCCGTTAACGGCCGCAATAACCCGGTTGCCCGCCCGGTCCGCATCGGCAGCCATCTGGCTGACGCCCTGCATGCCGTAAACCTTGCCTCCGGTTTTGCCCGCCTGCAGACTCCAAAGCCGCGTTTTTGGGATCGAACTCCACAAAATGGAGCTTTTCCGGTCCCCGGTCCAGCTTCATATCCATCCATTGGTACGTGGCGCCGGGTCCGATTTCCACCGTCCGCTTGTCCACGATTGGTCCTGCCGAAGCTGTCGCTCCGGGCACCGCCGCCAATCCCTGTCCTGCCGGCAGCAGGAGGGAACACAGCATCATTCCGCTGAGAAAAGATGCCAGTCTCCGTCTGTTTTTTGCCATTGTCGTCACATACCTCCCAAGCTGGTTCAAAGTTTGTCGTCATTTCCGCATTCCGGCTGTTAAGCAGTGGCCGTGTCAGGAAAGTATACGGTCGCCTTGTAAACTCCACCCCCTATCTTTATAAAGATTTTATGAACTCGGCGGACTTTCATTCATGATTTAGAAAGGCCGCCATCTTTTTCTATTATCAGGGAAAGAAAGCGCTTTTTGAAGTATTATTTTATTGTTTAATTTAAATATGGCAAAAAATTTTGTTCATTTTCTCTTTTTTGAGCATGAAAAAAGGCACCGAAACCGTCCTCGCGGAACGATTTCGACGCCTTTCCTTTTGTTGCTTCCGGAAAAATTTTTTTGCATTTCCGCCCTCTTAAGGGGCCCGCCGGACACAACCTCATTCCTGCAGTTCGCTGAGCCGCATTCTTACAAATTTATCGACGAAGTTGAGACGGACTCACTTTTTGAATTTGAACAAGTATATCAAACGTTTTGCCTAACGGTATATCAAACGTTTTCGGTCTATCCGGGGCTTCCTTGATTACTCCAAGGTAAATCGGATGTTTTTCATTTAACCAAGTTTTTGCCGCTTCGTCTGCCTTACGTAAATCAACAAAAAATTGATCTTTTTTGACTTGTCCGAAAACGTGGTTATAACTGTTCGGATCATCTAAATTCAAGGTTCCGTAGGGGCCGAATTCATCGTTACTGTTGTATACATTATATTGTCCTTCATAAACGGATGTTCCGATAGACACATACCGTTCGCCATAATATTCCGCCAGATGCTCCCCGGCTACTTTAGGGTATACAAAAGGAATCATATTTGTTTTCGAAATGTGTCCGTTATGTGCCCATACGATAGTTTTTCCTGCATGTTCTTCGGTCCACCTCGCATTTTCATACATGCCGATATCATGTTTCAGATAAAATTCCGACGGATTATCAGGAGGGGATGCCAACATTCCAGTAAACTGTTCAATAATACGGGCACTTTGTTTTATCCATGCGAACTCTTTGGACTCTCCATTCAGATCACTTTTGTTTTCTTCCAATAGAGCACTGATCCGTTTCGCATCCGAGACATACTTGTCTTTCTCTTCTTGCGTGAGGCTGCTAAAAGTTTCCAAATCCTTTGTTACGGGAATAAGGCCTTTTATCTTCTCTTCCAGAGCAGGCACAAGCTCGGAATGGTTTCGTTTTACATAGTCCAATATTTTTTTGTAAACATTTTCTTTTACTGATTGCATATCCATCCCGATGACACGCACTTTGGTTTTATGTTTCGGATCAGCATTATAGTCCCGAATCCAGTCAAGCAGATTTACTATCTCTTGCGTGTTAAACGGGGTTGTCAGATGTTCGCTCGGGTTTCCCTCACCGGTCAGAACATAGCGATCAAGTTCCAAAGCTCTGTCCCATCCCTCTTCCAACACTAAGTTGGTAAAACCCTTTTCAGATACCAAATAATTAACAATCCGCTGTTTCATTGTAAAAACTTCATGAGCCCCGTGCGTAGCTTCGCCTAAACCTACAATGGAAGCCGAGCCTACCATATCGTTAAGCGGTTTTAAATCGTCGAAAGCTGCGGCCGGATCCGTTGATTTTAAAGACTTTGCATTCGCTTCTAACCATTGCGCTACCTGATTTGCAGGGCTTGCAGCCGTAACCGGAACTTCTGTTTTCGGATTTGCCTGAGTACAACCTACTAAATTAGTCATTATTATAGCGGAAGCACCCAATACCATAATCAATTTCTTTTTCATAAAAACCTCCCGAAATCCTTGTTTATTCATTTTTTGACACCCAGGGGACTTACGTTTTAACCGTTTATTCGCTTGTTACGGTTAAGATAAATTTATTCTAGTTGCTAAAACTCACTTATTTCTTACTCGGTTCTTACAAAATCCTTAATTCACTCCTGCCCGGGGAAAAGCGAATAACTCCCTTCAAAAATAAAGGGAGCGGGTTATCGGGTTATTCATTTCGCAAGCTTAATGCTCAAGTCATTCGTTTTTCAAACGGTTACTTTTATAAAAAAAAGACGTCATCCTTTCTAATCAAAATAGATTAGAAAGAATGACGTTTTGGGGGTCCTTATTTGGGTGCTTAAGAGGAATGGAATCTCATAGCTGATGCGGTTAGTGCCCGCCCACCAGCTCCAGTCTGACGCCGTCAGGATGGCAGCCCTCTTCGTCGTACAGAAGGACTTCGTTGCGTTTCTTCAGCAGACTGACCGGAATCTTGTAGGATTCCTGGGGTCCGATCTGCCAGTAGCGGCCCAGGCAAAATCCGTTGACCCACAAAATCCCTTTGCTGAGTCCGTCGAGCGTGATCTTCAGCTTGACTCCGTCCGGCGCACCGGTCTCAACCGTATCGCCGGCGCCGCCTGTGTGCTCTAATTCGGTGCCGCCGCTTTCTTGCGGCCAATCGAACGAAGCTTTAAACCAGCGGGGAAGCTTGTCCCGGCCGGGGACCGTGTCCCCTGACGGCATTGCCGCCGCGTTCGGTCCCGTCTCCGGTTTCGCCTCCAGTGGGGACCAGTCCGTCACACCGGCAGGATCGGCCGCGCCTGACGTCACCCAGCCCGAAATTCGCGATGCGGAGGCGTACAAGTAGAGCTTCATCTTCGGAATGTGAGTGATCCCCTGCGCATCGAACTCCAGCTCATTGCTGCCTTCCCGGAGCAGACTCCCGATGTCCGCCACCCCGTACGGAGCCTCGATACGGTTCCAAGCCGTCTCGTTGTAGAGCTGGGGAACGACCTGCCGCCCGTTTACGCGCAGCCTGGACAATCCGTACCCCACGATGACACCGCTGTCGAACGGCCCTCCGGTGTGCAGCGTCCTGTATAGGCCGATCCGTCCTTCGATTTCCGGCAGAGCACGCAGCGAATGGACGCGTCCGGCGCCGTCAACCTGCCAGCCTTCCGTCAAATCGGCGGTAACTCCGTCCAAGCTCGGCATCGCGCTGAGCCCTTTCGGCTCGGCAAGCGTCTGGGTAAAGTTGTAGCGGCCCATATTCTGCACGAGAATCCGCAGCCGGTTGGTTCCCTGCCGAAGCGGAATATCCAGCGCCGCCGCTCCGATCTCGGTCGTCTGTCCGGCGTACCGGCCGTTTACGTAAACCCTCGCCGGGTCCTCGATACGAGGCAGCGTGAGCGTACGGAGGGCCTCCTCTGCGGATTCGACCTCGGCCTCGTAGGCCAGGTATCCGCTGAACCGGCCGAAAGACGTAAAGTCGAGCGGAGCTTCGGCTTCGCGGGAATCCCCCTTCGCGGCATCCTGCTCGGCAGACTGCTGCCAGTCCGTCAGAAGGGGAGCCGTTCCCCGGGCGGCCGGGACAGAGACCGCCTCCGCTTCGACTGCCGCACGGTTCGTCACGGTAATGCGGGCGAGTTCCGTCCCGCCGTGCCGGACCGTGATCGTCTGCGGCCGTTTCCCGTGGAACAGCGTAAAGACGAGGCGGCCTTCTTCGTCCGTATGAACGCGCTGCGGCTGCGGGCAGTCCGCTTCCAGTCCGCGGAGTCCGCCCGCGGAAAGAACGAGCGCGGACTGCTGGCCCGCTTCGTGGTACACGGTGCCTGTGCCGCGGTCGAAGCCGGTCGTAAAGCCGGTCATCGCCTCCAGAGTGACCGGCACGCCGGACCCGGTGCTTCCGATTTCCACGCCGCATACGACCGGCAGGATGGCTCCCGCTTCCACCGTGTAAGGGAGCGGGGAGATCGGCTTCGCGGCCTGGGCTTGGCCGGAAACCGGAACGGATGAAGCTCCGGCATCGGCGGAAAGCCGCTGTCCGGCTGCGTGCGGCACCTCAGTTTGCAAGGAATCAGTGTCTCCCGGAGGAGGACATCCGATGCCGAACTTTTGCAGATCGAGCATCCCGTTCAGACGCTCCGTATCGTCATTGTGAATAAAGAGGATCGTCCCCTGCGGGCCGGATTTCTTTTTGGCGGCCGAATGTTTGCCCAGCGGAACAAAGGCTGTGCCGTCGGCGTTTTCAGTGAGGAGAGGCTCCATCCAGCGCACGAAATCATGGACGAGCTTCAGCGCTTTGTATTTGGCCGTGGGTCTCAAATATTCGTCGAGCGCCGCATCGTAATCGTAGGAGGTCGTCATAAACGTGTGCTCCCCGATCGTCCTGCCGCCCCAATGCCCGAAGTTCGTGCCGCCGAAAAACATGTAATAGTTAATCGCCGTAAATCCTTCGCGGATCAGCTCGTATGTTTTGCGTTCCACCTGGGACGCCGTTTTCTGGTCGGCCCGCGGTCCGCCCCACTGCTCGAACCAGCCGATCCAGAATTCCAGGACGCCTTTGGGCTGGCCGGCGAAGCGTTCTTCCAGCGTGCGAGCGTGTTCTTCGGCATGGGACCAGAAATTGCGGAATTCGACCGCTCCGTCCACAGCCCCGTAGCAGGTAACCAGCGGAACGTCGATTCCCCGTTCTTTCAGCCCGTCCCGCAAATATTCCATATACGCTTTATCCGGCTTGCCAAGCGCCTGGAACTCATTTTCCACCTGAACCATAATAACGGTGCCCGATTTCGAAAAAAGACGGGGAAGAACGATTGGCACAAGGCGGTCCCAATACAGGTCCACGTACCGCAGGAATTCCCGGTTGAACGTCCGGTACTGCATGTCCGGCTTCCGTTCCAGCCAATAAGGCAGTCCGCCCATATCCCACTCCGCGCAAATATACGGTCCCGGCCGCACGATGACGTAAAGATCTCGCTCGGCGCACAGGTCGAGGAACGCTCCCAGATCCTTGTCCCCGCTGAAGTCCCACCGGCCTTCCTCTTCTTCGTGCCAGTTCCAGGGGACATACGTTTCGATGCAGTTGCAGCCGGCCGCCTTGGACTTGTCGAGCACTTCGGCCCACTCCGCTCTAGGCAGGCGGAAATAATGGACAGCCGCGGATAAAATAAACAGCCGTTTGCCGTCGATGATCCAGCTGTTGCGGTCATATTGTACACGGGTCATGCGCACGTAACCTCCTTAAGGAAAATGTCTCCTTCCAGGAGACATTTTCAACTCAATCTGTAGATTTTTTCTTCATTTATATTTATTTGAAGGTAGAGAATTACACCTTACTGTTTTACGCCTACCTTACCTTGATTGTTTCGATGCCTTGCGGCGTTTTTTTAAGCAGGACAACTTCACCGAAGACCTGCGTACCTTCGACGATGTAGGACATGATGCTCGTCGAAGGCGTCTGGTGACAGATCACCACAATGTGCTGCTCACCCGAACTCTTCCAGATCAGACGGCAGGCTTCTGCGGCGGAATCGGGCACCTTGGCCCCGTTATAGGTATAAACGTCCACCTGCTCCACTTCGGGAACCTCCGTCACTCCGGAACGAACCGGATAAAGCACCTGGAGCATGGAAGCGGAGCCCGCCGAGGCGCAGGAGAAGGTTACCGCCGGAGCCGGCGTCATCTCGTTGTAGCGGTAGGATACGAAGGCATCCTCCGCCCGTACGAGCAGCGGTCCGCGACCGGCTGCACCGGTGTCCGCCGGAGCCGCTCCCTCTCCTGGAGTAGGCACAGAGAGGGAGGCCGGGACGGGGCCGTCCGTCTCGGGGTGCGGCGATGCGGCGGAGGCTCGGGCCGTGTGCGGGAGCCCGCTGTTCCCGGCGCCTGTATCCGCCTGTGCGGTAGCACCGGTGCCGTTGGGTCCGCCGGGCTCTTCGCCCGGTGCGTTCGCGGCCAGACCGGCCATGCGTGCCGCCTCCGCGCCGTCCGACAAGGCGGCACGTGCGGCCGCTTGATCGCCGCATCCGATGCCCTGCCCGTCTGCCGCCTCACCTGCCGAACCACCGGCGCCGTCTCCGCCGCTCCCCGGCTCCGTACCCGCCCGAAGAGGCGTCCGCGTAACCGGCAGCACATGCAGGCCTGCCGTTCCGTCCTCCGTCGTAAAGACGACTCCCCGCTCCCCGATACTCACCTGTCCGGGCGCGAAGTGAAACCGCTGCTCGAAACGGTGCGCGTCTTTGCAGCGGAAGCTGTCGGCCAGCAGCCAATAGCCCGGCTTGACGAAGATCAGCCGCCGCTTGGGAATGACGGGATCGGCCAGATGCAGATAGCCGTCGTGGCTGCCTTCCGCATAGTCGGCCGCCGGCCCCGATGACCATCGCGTTCCCAGCGGAGCGGCAATTCGCCCGTAATCCCACGTATCGAGGTATTCCGTGAATTCTTTGCCGTCCACCAGCGTCGTGTTGTGGGCGGCTCCCTGCTTGAAATACCGGCGGAACTCATCTCCGCCGGAGTACGTGTAGCGGCCGGGGTCCATCAGCAAATCCCGGCCGTACGCGCAGAGGTCGACATGCAGCAGATCCGCATGGCCGTGACCGCCCCCCATCGGCCCGCAGTTCATGCTGGCGAAAAGGGCGTCCGGCTCCCAGCCCGAACGCATGACATACTGCCCGGCTTCCTCAAACGCGCGGGAAGCCGCTTCCGGCCGTACCGGCGTCAAGCGCTCGTATGCTTCCGCCTTGGACAGGCCGTACAGCCACAGATTCGCCAAGTCCACGCGGTCATGGCCGGCGTATTTCAGCTCTCCGTCGCCGAACTGGATCGCGCCCGCAGTCAGAGCGTCGCGCATGTCGTTGTCGTCGCTGTCGCCTTTCATCAACTGCCTGCCGCCCGGCTTCACGGAATACAGATTCGCCTCTGCCATGCGTCTCACGGCCGATATCCACTCGGGATACAAGCTGATGCCGTTATTTTCAGCAAGGTGCAGCACGTGCATATATTGGAAGAAAACTTCGTTATGGTAGAGCGGAGACTGCTCCCAGTGCATGCCGTCCCGGCCGATCTGAAGGGCGGCCGTCTGCCGCAGCCGGTCGGCGCTCATTTCCAGCCAGAACGCCGCGTTGCGGAATTCGGGCATGAATACGCCGAGAGCGAAGAGGCCCGCGTTCTCAAGCACGCCCCAGTTGCTGAGGCGTCTCCACGGATCGAAAGCTCCGGCAATGTACTCGCCGTGCTCATGCAGCGAGACCAGCATCCGGCCGAACAGCTCCGCCGTGAATCCCGGATAATCCCGGAAACACTCGTACGCCCGGATCCAGTTGATGCAGCGGAGTCCCGCCTCGATCGTCCGCCACGCCAGAGTGGCGGACGCCTCCGCGGAACCGGCGGGTACGGGATTGCGGCGCAGCCAGTCGTCCAGCTGCATACAGAACGCTTCCGCGTATTTGCTCTCTCCGGTGACGAGGTATGCCTGCCCCAGATCGACCCAATACGCATGCCGGTTCAGCATGTATGCCCACTCCACATCGCCTGCGGGCACATGCTGCCAGTCGATGTCCTCCGCGAAGGTGACCGGAACGCAGGTCGGCTCCATGTCCCATTCCCCGCGGAAGAGGAAAGTTTTTGCGGCTACGCGTTCGGCCGAAGCCATCACTTCGCGCATGTCTTCTCCGTAATGGCGGCGGACATGGTCCACAAGCCGCTCCCGTTCTTCCTTGCGGATAAACAGCACCGGAGAGGTGCGCGTTTCGTAATGCTTTTTCAGCGTATCGCAAGCTTCGTTCCGTTTCTCACCGTCCGGCTCCAGCAGCATGGCGGCAGCGGCGGCGATTTCCTGCCGTCCTGCATTCGATCCTTCCAATGTCCGGCCGTTGTTCATCCCAAGCTCCGCTCTTTGCGGTCGTACCAGTAACCGGGAATATTCCGTTCCATGCGCATCAGGGCTTCCAGATAGTAGTAGTCGCCCCACACCATGTAATCGTCCAGGCCGAGATTTCCCCGTACGTGGTAGGACCCGTGCTTAAGCAGCCCTTCCGCTTCGGGCTCGCCGGCCGTCGAATAATTGGTCACGAGAGAAGCAAGCGAGCGTTCCAGCAAATCCGCAAACTCCGCCCGGTCCGGGTCATCCGGCTCCAGGAGTCCGATCAGCTCGTGCAGCCCCGCCGCAACGATGGCGGATGCCGAGCTGTCCCGCGGCGTCTCCGGCGTTACCTCCGCATAGAAATCCCAGTATGCCACGGAATCTCCCGGCAGTTGGGAAGCGAAGTAGCGTGCCATCCGCTTGGACGTTTCCAGGTACGCCCTGTTACCGGTATACCGGTACGATAAAGCAAACCCGTACACGCCCCAAGCCTGGCCGCGGCTCCATGTGGAACCGTTCGTAAAGCCCTGATGTGTCGCGCCTCCGATCGGCTCCCCCGTAACCGGCTCGAAAAAGAACGTATGGTAGGAGCTGTCGTCCCCGCGCACGAGAAACCGTCTGCTTTTATCCGCCTGAATAACGGCGGTATCGCGGTATTTTGCATCTCCCGTATGCTCGTAGGCCCAATATAGAAGCGGCAGATTAAGCAGACAATCGATGATGATCCGTCCGCCCTCCGTCTTATCTCCCATCGGCCCCCAGGCCTGGATAAACTGCCCCTCGCCGTTCCAGCGTTCGAGCAGCTTGTCGGCCGCCTCCAGCGTCAGATTTTTGGCGTCCTCGTCCCCCAGTATGATCCACTCCGCTTTGGAGGAAAGCGAGTACAAGAATCCGATATCGTGATGGGCGAGCACCTTGTTCTCTTCCATCCGCTTTTTCATGCCTCGCACGGTGCTTCTAGCCGCTTCCAGAAACACTTCGTCCTTTGTATATTCGTAACAAAGCCAGAGCATCCCCGGCCAAAATCCGCATGTCCATTCGTCGTTATCCCGAAGCTCGTAGCTGCCTCCGTCACTCACGTGCGGGAACTTGTCTCCGAACTTTCCGATATTCCGGCGCGTTTTGAGCACCGCATCCTCAATTGCCGCCTTCCACATGGCCAATCCCCTTTCCCGTCTGAAAACCTGTCCTTCAGCAATCTTAGCTTGATGCGTCCATTGTAACGGGAGCCGCCCTTCCGACACAGGTGTGATTTTGGCAGGGATGTGCACTATTTTGACCTGAGGTCCGGCAGACCCCGGTGCCGCTGTAATCCCGGGCACATCCCACAGTCCATAGCCCCGTTGCGATACCGCTGCGTGACTGCAAACCATGCTCCGCGGATCGTTCGAAACGCCGCCTGTTGCGGATCATGCTCTGCGGGCCCGTTACGAACCCCTGCCGGTTCAGGGACGTTCTCCGCGGATCGGTTCCAATCCGGAGCCTGCCTTTTTTCAACAAAAAAAAGAGCACCGGGTTATCTCTCCCGATACTCTCGCGGCGTCCGGCCGGTGTACTTTTTAAACACTTTGGAAAAATAAGTCCGGTCCGAATAGCCGAGTTTGGCGGCAATCAGCTCCACCGGGTCTTCCGACATCTGAAGCGCCTTGCAGGCGATTTTGACTTTGTACCGGTGCGCATAATCGGTGAAGCTCTCTCCCGTCAGGCGTTTGAAATACCGGGAAAAATAGCTCGGGTTCATGAACAAGTGCTCCGCCACGTCGATGGAGCTCACGTTCTCACCCAGGTGCCGGTAAATGTAATCGTCGATCACCTGCAGCTTCGGCTCTTTCACGGCAGGGGCGGACCCCGTATCCGCTCCGATCATCAGGCGCTGAATCATCCAGCCGAAGACGGCGAGCGCATCGTCGACGTGCAGGGCCGTCTGCAGATACGGAATCCATTCGTCTTCCTCATTATCCGTGCCCGGCCGGGCCTGCTGGATGTACAGCTGCCGGACCTTCCGGACGCACAGCCGGTTAAGCTCCTCGGGGTCGGCAAGCTTGCCGCACGCGGTGCGGCGTATGCGGTCCATCGCCCCTTCCAGCAGCGCATGGTCGCGGTGGGCCGCCGCCGCTCCGATGTCCTCAAGCTCCTGCCCGAACAAACCCTCCGCGGGCAAATAGTAGCCCTCCGACCCGTCGTCGAATTTCGGCGGCGCATATCCCGAGTCCGCGTAATAGAAGCGGTACCGGTTCTTGACCATGCTCCGGAAGGTAGGGCCTGCCGAGGACAGTTCCAGCCTCGCCGGGCTGGACATAAACCGCAGGCCCACATGCAGGAAGCGGTCGCACTTGTCCCGCAGATCGCTCGTGTAATCGTGCAGGTACTGCTTTTCGTTGAACGTCAGCCCCGGACGGTAATTGAGCAGAATGACGAGAAAATCGCCCGAGTTGAACACCGTGACGCCCTCGTATGTCTGGGCCACCTCGCATGCGATGTTGTATACGCCGTAGCGCAAAAGCGGCATATCGCGGCTCGCGTATTTCTCGGGAAGCCCGGCGAGAGACAAGTGGCCCAGCAGCAGCGCGTAAGCCGGATGCTTCCATTCCACTCCGAGACGCTCGGCATATCCGAGCAGGCCGTCCGCCTCCGTTCCTTTGATCAGCCGCTGAAACAGCGATTCCTTCAGCAAGTCCCGGTTGCGGTTCACGTCCTCCCGGTAAGACACCTGCTCCAGACTGACGACGGACTGCTGAATGCGGCCCATGGACTGTTTCAGGCTTCGGAGCAGCTGGTCTTCCGTCAGCTCGTCCTTGATGAGATAATCGTCCGCGTTAAGAAGGAGCGCTTGCTTCGCATAGTGAAAATCCTCGTGGCAGGTCAGAAAAATAATCCGTACCCCCGGCTTGATGCCGGAGAACTGGGCGGCAAGCTCCAACCCGTTCATCTGCGGCAGGCCGATATCGGTAACGACAATATCGGGCAGCAGCTCCTTGAACATTTGCAGCGCCCGCACGCTGGAGTAGGTTTCTCCCGCTACGTGCAGGCCGCACGCTTCCCAGTCGATCAGCTTGCGCAAATATTTCAGCATCGGCACATCGTCGTCGATCAGCATGACATTATACATGGCTCTCCCCCTCCGAAAGTTGAATCGGGAATGACAGCCGTACTGTCACGCCCCCGCTCTCGCTGCGCTCCATTTCCATCTTCGCCGACATGCCGTAAGTCAGCCGCATGCGCTGCAGCACGTTCAGCAGGCCGACCCGGCGGTACGAGGACTGCTGGTCCGGGTCCCGGCTCAGCAAGGCTTGAAGCTCTCCGAGCTGACCCTCCGTCATTCCTCTTCCGTTATCCGAGATGCGGATCACGATCCGGTCCTGCGCGCGTTCCGCCGTGAGCGAGATGGAGCCGCCCTCCTCCTTGTCGACGAAGCCGTGCACCACCGCGTTCTCGACGATCGGCTGGAGCAGCAGCATCGGCATCGGCTGTTTCTCAAGCTCGGCCGGAATCCCGACGGCAAGCTCCAGCGCGAGATCATTACGCATGTTCATGATCTCCAGGTAATGCTTTAGAAGCACGCTCTCGCTGAGCAGCGTGGACGGCTCGTTCACTCTCATGTACGCCCGGAGCAGACTGCTCAGCGAATCGATCATCCGCCCGTGCAGCCTGTCGTCGGACACATACAGGCTGCATTTGATCGAGTTCAGCGTATTGAGCAGAAAATGCGGCCGGATCTGGGCGAACAGCGCCTGAAGCTCCAGCACGCGCTTCTGCTCCTGCTCCGTCTCGATGCCGGCTATAAGCCCGTTGATCTCGTCGAGCATCGAGTTAAAGGAGCGGCCCAGATCGCTGATTTCGTCCCTGCCTTTATCCGGAAAGCGGATGCTCCGGTTCCCTTCGCCGAACTGGTGCGCGATCCGCTGAAGCTTGCGGATCGGGCGGTGAAGGCTGCGCGCCAGGAAGAACGACAGCATCAGGAACATGATGATAAACACCGCAACGGCCATGGCGCTGACAAAGAACGTTTGCGTAATTTGTCCCGTGGCCGTTTTTTCCGGCGTCTCGTACACCAGCTTCCAGTTGCCCTGGGCAATAACCGCTTCGCTGCGGATATTCCGCTCTCCCTGTTTTCTCGGAAGCTCCGGTTCCGTAAAAGCGATGGAGGCATTGCCCGCGATGCGCTGCCCGTTTTTCTCGAAAAGCGTAAATTGGCCGGAAGTCGACGACGAGAAATACGGATCGAAATACGTGCTGGAAATGCCGATCATCAGCGTTCCCAGCAGGCCTCCGGTGTCGGAATCGCGGATGACCCGCGACAGGTAGTAGTACGTGTCCTTGTCCGGCCCCGATCCCGCGACCGTTCCGAGCCATTGGATGCTGGTCGGGTTGTCCAGTACAATCCTCGGCTTTACCGTCTTCCAGTCGCTCTCCATCTGCGGCAGCGTCTGCCCGCTCCCCACATCCATATAAGGCACGATAAATCCCGTATCGTTAACCAGGAACAGACGCACATATTTATTAAGGGCGTTAATCGACACCTGGTCGTAGCTGTTGCGGATTTTGGTGTACTTGTTGAAATCGTCAAAGGTATGAATCCCGTTCATTCCCTGGATTTCCCGGAGGTTTTCCCGGATCTCCACATTCTGCACATAGAAATGCGAAGCGAAAGAAATATCGTCCAGCAGTTTCTCGACATCCTTGGTCATAAGCTGCAAAATCGACTGGTTGGCCGCTTCCATTTTATCCATGGTGGTCCGTTTGATCGTGATGTAAGCGAGCGAGGATACGGTCACGATCGGCAGCAGGATGAAGATCAGGAACGAGAATTGTATTTTGCGGTAAAACGAACTCTGCAGCATGACGCTCCTCCTCTGTCCGGACCTTCGCAAGCGCTTTCGAACCGGTTGTTTTCTCACTATACCAAGAATGGCCGAAAACGAGCTACGGCAAAAACCCCCAGTTCAGGAGGCCTTTGCCGCAGAATCGTCCTTGACTTACTTTTTATTTTTCTCGATGACCTTGTTCGCTTCGTCTACCATCCATTTCTGAACCTCTTCCACTTTCTTGTTGTCCAGAATGAACATGCTGAATCCGTCGGTCAGGATCTTGTCCAGAGCAGCCGCGTAAGAGATGCTGTTCTTGGATGGCGGCAGGGCCTTAATGCCTGCATCGAATAGCGTGTACATCAGGGAATCCACATCGTACAGGTTCTTGTTCTGGCCGATCAGACGTTCCACAAGCGGCTTGGCATCGCCTTTCTTCCAGCCCGGAAGCTCGGCGCGAGCGTCCGTCAGGTTCGTGGACATGAAGCGCATGAACTGGTAAGCTTCCTGTTTATGCTCGGAGCTTGCGCCTACGGACATGTAGTTGCCCCCCATGAACATATCGGTCGGATCGCCTTTCTTTTGAACCGGTACCGGCGCGATCGCCGTTTTGAACGTATGCGGGAATTTTTGCGTATCCCCGATTTCGCTGATCATCCAGGAACCGGACAGCAGCATAGCCGCTTTCTGGTTAAAGAATTCCGCGCGGTAGTTCAGCTTCGCGCCGATGACGTCAGCGTAAGGCTTCGCCGTCTTGTCTTCTTTCTCCATCGCGCGGCGGAGATTGAAGAAATACGTGTAGGTCGGGCTGTCGAAGTTCGTTTTGCCTTCTTCCGTCAGGAACGGATGCTGCATGTAAATTTGCGCGTCCGGGTTAGCGTACATCGGCCAGTTGTGGAAGTAAGCGCCGTAACGCTTTTCCGTGCCTTCGCCTTTGTTCAGCTTCTTGGCGTATTCACGGAATTCGTCCCATGTCCAGCCCAGCTTCGGAACCGGCAGACCCGCTTCGTCCAGAGCGTCTTTATTCAGCAGCACGAAGTTGGTCGTGATGTTGTTTTGGATGCCGTAATATTTGCCTTCAAACTTCGGATTGACGAAGTATTCTTCTTCCGGCTTCACGTTGTCTTTGGCGTAAAACTCATCCAGCGGAGCCAGCACTTTGTTGGCTACACGCGTATCCAGTTCGCTGATGCTCGGGAACATGACGACGTCGACTTTCTCGCCGGATGTCAGCAGGACATCGAGTTTTTTGAGAGACTCCAGCGAGTTCCCCGGTACCAGAGAGATATGCTGAACCTTGATGTTCGGATATTTCTCCTGGAATTGATCGATATATTTCTTGGTCGATTGCGCCTGGGTTTCGTTATCCCAGTTGTAATACTTGATGGTGACCGGTTTGCCGGAGCTGTCTTTGCCTGCGGAGCCTTCTTCGGACTTGCCGCAGCCGCTGAGAACCGTAACGGCCAACATGATGCAGATCAGTACCCATGCCGTCGCCTTTTTCATTGTGTCGTTCCCCCTCAACCTGTGTGTTATTTCCTCTACAATCGGTATTATAGACCCCGTGCCGGGCAAAAGTTGTGCAACAATTTGACTACTTCTGTGAACAATTTTGACTCTGTGCACGATTTTGCACGCGCCTGGATTACCCTTTCACACCGCCGAGGGCGATGCCTTTAATCACTTGTTTTTGCAGGGCGATAAAAATAACCAGCAGCGGGATAATGGCGGATAAAGAAGCCATCATAAGCACCGCGAAGTTGTCGGCATAGTCGTCCTTGAAGAGCTGGATACCGAGCGTGATCGGATAAAGTTCCTTGTCCAGCAGGAAAATAAGCGGCATCTGGTAATCGTTCCACGTCCAGATGAATTTGATGATCGCGACCGTCGCGAGAATCGGTTTGCAGAGCGGCAGCATGATCTGCCAGTAGATGCGGAAGTAACCCGCGCCGTCGATCTTGGCGGCTTCGATGAAGTCGCTGTGTATGCTCATCATAAACTGCCGCAGCAAGAATGTGAAATAGATCGAGAACATCATCATCAGAATCAGCGCCGCATGCGTATCGTACAGGCCGAGCCAGCGGATCAGCAGGAAGCGGGGAATGAGCGTCGCCTGCTCCGGCACGATCATAAACGTCAGAAGCAGTGTGAACGCGATATTGCGTCCCCGGAAATTCAGCTTCGTGAAGGCGAACGCGGCCATCGAGGAGATGATCAGCGTCAAGGCCGTCACGATGACCGCCAATTTGATGGAGTTAAAATAAAACAGGTGAAACGGGACATTGCCTGCCCAGACGGCTTTGAAGTTCCCCACCGCGTTCCACGCCTGCGGAATCCACTGGATCGGGAAGACCATGACGTCCTTCTCGTATTTCATGGCCGCCGAGGTCATCCACAGGAGCGGAATGAGGAAGCACAAGGAGAACAGGCCGATGATCACGGTGTTAAACAGTTTCCAGAAATCGAATTTGCGCAAACTCATACGTGCTTCCTCCTATCCGTAGTGAACCTGGCGCTTCTGAATCTGCCAGGAAATCAGAGTGATAATGCCGACAATGGCGAACAGCAGCCACGAAATCGAAGAAGCGTAGCCCATCCGGAAGTTGCGGAAGCCTTCTTCGTAAATCCGGTAAACCAGTACCGTGGAAGCGTTATTGGGTCCGCCGCTCGTCAGGAAGGCGATCAGATCGAATACCTTGAACGAGCCCATCAGCAGCGTGATAAAAAGAAACGTATTCGTCGGGCCGAGCATCGGCATCGTGATTTTGTAAAACTTCTGCAGGGAGCTGGCTCCGTCGATGCTGGCGGCTTCGTACATATCGTCCGGGATGCCGGACAAGCCCGCCATATAAATAATGATCTGGTAGCCCAGTCCCGCCCAAATGGCGATAATCGCGATGGACAACAGGGCATACTTCGGATCGGCCAGCCACATCGGCGGATTGTCGATCCCCATGCTTTTCAGAAAGCCGTTAATCGGCCCCAGCGAAGGGTGGTACAGCGCGCTCCAGACGGCGCCGACCGCGATAATCGAAGAAATGTAAGGAATAAAAAACGCCACTTTAAAATAGCTCTGCGCGTACACTTTCGTGTGAATCAGCACCGCGAGCACCAGCGACAGCGCCATGCCGACCGGTACCGTGAGAACGGTGTAGATCAGGTTGTTTTTGATTGCGGCAAGAACCTTGTCGTCTTGAAACATTTCCACATAGTTTTGCAGACCGACGAATTTGACGGAAGACATTCCGCCCAGCAGGTTCCAGTCGCACAAGCTCATATAAAGGGAAAATAAGACCGGGAATAAATACAGCAGCACAATGCCGATCAGCTCCGGGGACAGAAACAGCCAGCCTATCGTCGCCTCTTTCCTCCGGTGGTTCCAAAACGGCTTCTTGGGAGCCGATGCGGCCGCCCTGCTCACATTCGAGCTGTCCAGTTTCATACTCAAGCACCTCTCTACCTTGATGGTACCTTCACTATACGATGACCGGACGGACGGGACCGATTCGGATTCTGACCTAAATGTGCATTATTTTGACTTTGCTTCGGGGGGAGCAGGGCCGGTTATCCCGATGCGACATCGCGGCTTTATACTTCCGGACCGGGAGGAAAATACGGCGAAAAAAAGCCTGAAGCCCCTTCCGGATTCGGAAAGGAGCCGCAGGCTCGCCCGCGGTCGAAGACCGCGTTTTTTTGTGCCGCTTTTAACCGCAGCGGCGGAAGCGAAGGAAGGAACGGCACGTACGAAGCCATAAGGCCGGCCATCGTCATGTGACGCCCGACACCGCGCGGCGAAAGCCTCGCGCGGTGCGGAAAGGCATCGCCCTTTTCGGGGAATCGGGCTTACGGCCTTTCCGGGTTCTCCGCTCGCCGCCGTTTGTCTAGTGGTCCAGGGGTCCAACCCCCATAGTCGGGTTACTTCTTGTCCGCGGGGTATACAAGCCCGATTTGCCTGCGGGCTTCGTCCATGATTTCCATGGCGGTCAGCGAAACCTCATGGGAATTAACAGCCGATTCCGTCCTGCCGTCCCGGATCAGGTCGATAAATTCCTGGACTTCGTAATACATATTCCGCGCGATTTGAGGCTGTGTAAGATCCTCCACAGAGCCGTCCCTGTAGCGGATTTCGACTTTTTCCGGCTGGCTGATCTTGTCGATCACGATCGTGCCGTTCTCGCCCTGAATCTCCGAGGACTGATAGGAATGCGTAATCTTCGAGTGCATGATAACGGCGTCCATCTCCCCGTACTTGAGCAGCACGCTGCCCTCCCCGTCCACACCCGATTCCAGCAGCATGCCTCCCGCCTTAACGGCGTCCGGTTTGCCGAACAGCTGAACGGCCGGATGCACGCAGTATACCCCGAGATCCATCATGGACCCGTTGGAATAAACGGGATTGAAAGCGTTCAGGACCGTGCCCTGCTTGTACGCGTCATAACGCGAAGAATACTGGCAGTAGCTGCCGAAATACCGGCGCACCGGACCGATTTTGTGAAGATTGTCCCGGATGGCCTTGAAGTTCGGAAGCAGTGTGGATTTCAGAGCTTCCATCAGAAGCACGTTGTTCTCTTTCGCCGCCCCGATCATCGCGCGGAGTTCTTCCGTATTTGAAGCGATAGGCTTCTCGCACAGCACATGCTTGCCGCCCTTCATCAGCGCGATGGCTTGTTCGGCGTGAAAAGAATTGGGGCTGGCGATATAAACCGCGTCGAATTCGCGGCTTTGCGCCATAGCTTCCAAGTCCGTATATATATGCGGGATATCGAATTTGTCCGCAAATTGCCGGGCGCGCTCCGCCGTGCGGGAATAAACCCCGGTGAGCCCGAAATCATCCGATTCCCGGCCGGCATGAATAAGTTCTTCCGTAATCCAGTTCGTTCCTACGACTGCAAATCTGATCATCCTCGTCTTCCTTTCCATCCACCTTTATGTACATGTTCTAGTTTATCACGCCCGGTACTATCGGCAAAATAGCGCCAGGCTCGGCAGCTTGGTTACTACAATTGGTCTGCCGTAAGCGGAACGGACTGTATGCAGCCGGAGCCCTCGTGAGTCTTCACGCCCGCATAATCAACCGGCTCAGCCGCCCGTTTCAAGAAGAACGGTTCCGGCCGACTTCGCGTTAAGCGAAGCAAGGGCAGAGCACGAAGCAGCGGAGGAAAGGGCGTGCGCTCCCTCTACAGCTTCTTCGCCTCCGGCACCCTCAGCCGCTCGTCTGCCGTAAACCACAGCGGCGCGCTAAGCAGACCGAGCAGCATGGCGGTCAGCGCCGCGGCCGAAGACAGCACGAACATGATCAGAATCTGATAGCGCACCGCCTCCACCGGGTCGGCTCCGGCCGCAATCATGCCGGTCATCATGCCCGGAAGCTGGACGAGCCCCGTCGTTTTCATCCCGTCGAGTGTCGGAATCATACCGGAGCGGACCGACCGCTTGATCGGCGCGTGTATCGCCTGCTTCGCGGAGGCGCCCAAGGCAAGCAGAGCTTCGATCTCTCCGCGGGCGGCTTCCATTTCCCTTTTCATCGCATTGAGAAAAAGACCCGCCACGATCATCGAGCTGCCTATAGTAATTCCGCTGATCGGGATAATAAACTGCGGAATCGCTTCGATGATGCCGAACCCGAGCAGCAGCGCCATCGTCACGGCTTCGGTGCAGGCCAGAGCCAGAGCGATCCGGGTCTTGATGCCTGGAATCTCCTTGGCCCGTTTGCCGACGTTCCAGGTGGCGACCGCAATCATCGCCGCAATAATCAGGATTATGAAGACCGGATGCCGCGCATCGAATACGAAGTGCAGCACATACCCGACGAACAGAAGCTGCAGGGCCGAGCGGACCGTGCCGACGATGATCTCTTTCTCCAGCCCCAGCTTCTGCCTCATGGACAGCAAAATCGTCACGATCACGAACACCAGCGTGCTGGCCTGCGCAAGATTGGACATCAGTCTCCCTCCCCTTCCCGGTCCGGACGGGAGATAAACCGGCGCGCCTGTTCAGTCGACGGCTCCCGGAAAAATTCCCCGGTCCGCGCCGACTCCATCAGCCGTCCTTCGTCCATGAACCATACCGCATCGCTTATCTGGGCCGCCTGTTCCAGATCATGTGTGATCCAGACGAGCGACGTGCCCGCGCTCCGCGACCAGTCGGTAAGCAGGCGCTCTGCCGCCCTCTTGCTGCCGGGATCGAGCGAAGCCGTCACCTCGTCGAGCAGCATCACTTCCGGCTGAAGGAGCATGGCCCGCACGAGAGCCGTCCGCTGCTTTTCGCCGCCGGACAAATCTCCGCCCTGCTTCGCCCAGTCCAGCTCGGCCAAACCGAGCTCGGCCATGTACCGCTTCGCAAGCTCCCGCTCGAACGTGGTTCCGTGCAACCTGCTGACCGTCTGCAAGTTCTCCTCGACGCTGCCGGGCAGCATAACCGGCTGCTGGGCCACGTAGCATATTTTTTTGCGCCACTCCTGCGGTTTCCATTCGTCCGCGTTTTTACCGTGGAGCCGGAGCTCCCCCTCGTCCGGGCAGTCGAGACGGGCCAGGATGCGCAGCAGCGTCGTTTTGCCCTGCCCCGACGTTCCGATCACCGCAACGCGCTCGCCTTCCCCCACCTCGGCCGAAATGTCCCGGAACAAGTAATCAGAGGGACGGTCGTGCCTTTTTTTTGAAAGTTCGTGCAAAATCAGCCTCGTACCCACTATGTAACACTCCCTGCCGCAAACGCCTCAAGCATCCGCTAGTCGTTCCTCCCATTATAGCCCGGGACGGACCTCACGAGAATACAGGATGAGTACGGAATCGTTTCATTGAACATGCCGGTGCCGGACTTCGGGCTCCCTCTCTTTTTTAAGGATAGACGAGAAAAGCCAGGACGGCGCTTGGCAGGCAATCAGCTCAGCTTTATCCGCACGCGACCTGATTATTCTCCTCAATAAAAAATGCCCTAAATAATGAAACCCATCAACTGACTTTGGCCAAAAAAACCGGTGCCGGATGTTCCTTTTGCACGAAAGGATACGTACTTCAGCTAATCCCGAACATAACAAAAAGCTGCGGATCTTTCCGGTATTCCCGGCGGAGATCGCAGCTTTGCTCTTTTCTGATCCTATTTTCGGAGCCGTAACGCCGGCTGCCTCACTGCATCCGTCTGCCGGCACAACCCCCGCTCACTCCGGCCGCTCCAGCGAGAAAATCTCGCCGAGCTTGCTGTAGCCGCTGCCGGCGAGCCGGCTGACCGGACGGAGCGCGGCCGGATCGATGCGCCCTCCGCTGTACAGCTCGTCGGCGATGTGGAAGCGGACCACGCGGCCGATCAGCAGATCGCACGCCGGCGCCGAATCGATGCCGCCGAGCGGAATCGACCGCTCCAGCACGCACTCCATGCGGATCTTCGCTTCGGATACGCCGGGCACGGCGATTTTGCCGCTTTCGACGAGCGTCAGACCCGCGAGTTCGATCTCGCTCTCATCCGGCGGCAGCGCTGCCGCGGTCGCGTTGATCGCTTCGATGTACGATTCGTCGCTGATATGGACAACGAACGCGCCCAGGTCCCGTGCGTTGCGCGCCGTATCCTTCGGCTCTCCGTCCTTACGCTGAACGGAGACGGAAATCAGCGGCGGGTTTGCCGTCACGATGTTGAAGTAACTGAACGGCGCCGCGTTGACGACGCCTTCCTTGGACAGCGTCGTCACGAACGCGACCGGCCGGGGAATGATGCTCCCGATGAGCAGCTTGTACGTCTCGCGCTCGCTCTGGCTTTCCGGATCGATCTCAATCATACTCGCTCTCTCCTTTCCTTCCCGCCTCCGCTTCTGCGAGGGCAGGGTGCTGTGATGCCTATGAGGCTGTCAGACGGGATAATGTGACGCCGGCGAGCCAGCTCCATTAGGCGGCGCTTCCTGCCCTGCAGGGTTACGCCGCGGTCCTAATTCCGCGCCTCGCACGCAGCTTCAGCCTTTAAAACGATCCGCAAACCAGCGGGCCGCGGCGTTTACTTCCGAATCCGTCAGCTGATGGCCGTAATTCTCCCAGTGAATCTCCACTTCGGCGCCCGCCGCTTCCAGCAGATTCTTGAGCTCCTCCGTCTCCTCCGGGGTGCAGAGCGGATCGTTCTTGCCCGCTCCGATAAAGACGGGCAGACCCGTGGAATCCGGCAGCTCGATCCCTCTGCGGGGCACCATCGGATGATGAAGGATCGCCCCTTTCAAAGCCTGCTTGTAATGGAAAAGCAGGCTTCCCGCAATGTTCGCCCCGTTGGAGTAGCCTACGGCAACAAGATTGCCCCGGTCGAATCCGTACTGCTCCGCCGCCTCGTTCAGAAACCCGTAAAGCTCCTCCGTGCGGAATACGAGATCTTTCTCGTCAAATATCCCCTCCGCCAGTCTGCGGAAAAAGCGCGGCATTCCGTTTTCAAGAACATTACCCCGGACGCTCAGCACGGAGGATTCGGGCGAGATGCGCTCGGCCAGCGGGAACAGATCTTGCTCGGTTCCTCCCGTTCCGTGGAAAAGGACCAGGACAGGCGCCGCCGGATTGCTTCCTTCACGGTATACATGTTTCATCGTCATTGTTTATCCGCCTCCAATACACGGACTTCGATAGGAGGAAGTCCTTTCTGGATAGCCGCCCGGTGAGGTTCATACCATTCCGGCAGCACAAGCTCTTCGCCCAGCGCTTCGAACGGCTCGTCGCGCGTGAAGCCCGGAGGATCCGTCGCGATCTCGAACAAGATCCCGCCCGCCTCGCGGAAGTAAATCGCGTTAAAATATTGGCGGTCGATAACCGGCGTCGGCTGGAACCCGTTCATCTGGACATAGTCTCTCCAGTCTTCGTGGTCTTCGAAGTCTTTGGCCCGCCATGCGATATGATGGACCGTGCCCGCACCGCCCGAGCCTTGGGGCACCTCGTCTTTTCTGATATCCACCACGTTGCCGATGTCCCCTTCCGATACGAAACGGACCAGGCCGTCTTCCTCGGCGGTTCTTGTCAGCCCCATTACATGCTCGACGGTGTGCATCGTGCTTTCCGGATTCAGACTGTAAAGCACCGCGCCGCCGAAGCCTTTGATCGCTTTATCGGCAGGGACGCCGCCGAACGACCATTTGCTGTCCGCTCCTTCCGCCCGTTCCACCAGCTCAAGCTCCAGACCGTCCTTATCCTGGAACTGGATATACGTTTCCGAGAAACGCTCCGTCTCCCGGAACGGAATTTCCAGCTTCTGCAGCCGCTCTTTCCAGAAAGGCAGCGCACCCTGCGGAACCGCGAAGGTCACGATGCCGACCTGGCCGCCGCCGATACGGCCTTTGCGCGACGTTGCCCAAGGAAAGAACGTAATGGCCGTGCCGGGGCTTCCCGCTTCATTTCCGAAATACAGATGATACACTTCCGGCGCGTCGAAGTTGATCGTTTTTTTCACGAGTCTCAAACCGAGCACACCGGCGTAAAAATCAACGTTCGCCTGCGCGTCTTTTACAAAAGCGGTAATATGATGAATGCCTGCTGTTTTTTTCGTCATGATTGAGCACCTCTTCGATTTTAATATAGGTTGGCTTTACAGGAGAAAATTAGCCGGAAGTGTTTCAGAAAGAGTCCCTGCTTACGAATTCGCCGACCGGCTTGCGGTAGCCCCGCGGCCTTTGGCCGGAAACGTCTTCCTTGCCTATGGTAATGAGCAGGGCCGGCACATACCGGTCGGGGATATTCAGCGCTTCGCGCATCGCATCCGGGTCGAAGCCGATCATCGGACAGGTGTCCCATCCTCTGTCTTTGGCGGCCAGCATGAAGGTCATCGCGGACAAGCTCGCGTTGCGGACCGCTTCTTCGCGTTTGAACGCTTCGCCTCTGTCCTCATAAAACGCCGTGATCGCTTCGATCGTCTGGTCATATTCCTGCTTGTTGATCACGCCCAGATTCAGCAGCCCTTCGTTGATCTTACCGGCATCGTGATGGGCGTCCATATGACCGAGCACCAGAATGGCGGCCGACGCCATTTTAACCTTGTACTGCTTGTTAGCCGCCTCATATACCCGCTCCTTTACCGCGGGATCTTTCACGACCACGTAATGAGCATGCTGCAAATTAAAAGCCGACGGCGTATATTTGACCAGGCTGAAAATCGCATCCAGTTCCGGATCCGGCAGCTCGACACCCTTCACGAATTTGGTAGCCGATCTGCGTTCTTTTAATACCGTTTCGAAATCGTTCATGATGATCTCTCCTCTATTTCGGGCAGTGGTAGGGTATGCGTTTATATCATCCGTCAAGCGTAAGCCCGCGGGGAAAAAGTATTCCGGCCGTGCGGCCTTGTCCGGGCACGTTGCCGGTCAAAAGTCCGCTTACGGCAGGTCGATCAGCATGAGCCGGGCTCCCGTCTCGGTGTGCAGGTCAAGCCTTTCCTGCTCCGTAATACGCGCCGCGTCCCTGCGGGACAGCTTGTATGCGCCGTCCGCCGTTACGGAGCCTTCGATAACGAAGACGTACATCCGTCTTCCCGGCTTCTGGCTGAACTCAAGCACGCGTCCCGGCTCCAGCTCCGCGAGGTAGAGCGTCATATCCTGATGGATGCGGGCCGGCTTCATCCCGTCATCGCCTTCATCGGCGGCGGCTTCCCGCGGCCGTCCCGTTACGACGGGAACCCATTCGTTTTTGCGGGCATCCAGGTCGTAGGAAGCCTGCTCGTAGGAAGGGGTAAGCCCTTCCTCATCCGGCGTAAACCAGAGCTGGAGCAGCTCCACTTCTTCCGTAGCCGAAGGATTTGTCTCGGCATGCTCAATGCCGGTGCCCGCGGTCATCCGCTGAACCTCTCCGGCACGCGTGACCGTTTTGTTGCCCAGCGTGTCCTCGTGCTGCAGCTCGCCCCGGAGGACCACTGTCACGATCTCCATTTCCTCGTGCTTGTGGAAATCGAACCCTTTTAAAGGCTGCACCCGGTCATCGTTGAACACCCTCAGCGGTCCGAATTCCGTATTTCCCGGATCGAAATAACCCCCGAATGAAAAACTGTGGCTCGTGTACAGCCAGCCGAAATTCCTTGTAATGCGCGTCAGCGCCTCGTGAATTTTGATCATGATAACCGCTCCCTCGTCCGGAACGAACCGGAAATCTTAAATTTGATTATCTTAATTTTAAGATATTTGCCAAAAAAAAATTTTATCCCTGCTTTTGAGCCGCCGTACCCAGCTTTTTGATCAGCCCGATCGCCAGCTTCTTCTCTTCCGCCGTCAATCCGCTCATACTTGCTTTCACAACCTCGGCATGCTCGGGAAAAATATCGTTAAACAGCTCCGTGCCCTGCTCCGTAATCTCCGCATAAGTCACGCGGCGGTCACTCGCACACGAGATGCGTCTCAGAAGCTTTTTCTTCTCCAGCTTGTCAATGTTGTAGGTGATGCTTCCGCTGGTGACGAGAATCTTGTCTCCGATCTGCTGAAGCGGAAACTTTCCTTTATGGTACAGAAGCTCCAGTATGGCGAACTCCGAAGGAGACAAGCCGTGTCTTTTCATATCCTTGACCGAGCGGTCCATAATGACCTTCTGGGCTTTCGAAAGAACCACAAACAATTTAAGCGATAAGTCGATGTCTTCATTCACTAAGGTGTTGTCCTGCTCTTTCATGCGGTTCACCACCGTTCTGTCGATATCTCAAATTTAAATATCTTTAATTTAAGATAAATATACACCCCTTTTGGAGAGGTGTCAAGCGAATCCGGAATAGTTGCCGGGAATTTTTTTCCGGCGAACAAATACGCAAGCGGCTACTCCGGCGTAGGCCCCAGCGGGATGCGGTACTGCGAGCATTCTTCCACGATATGCTCCCCTTGCGAATAAATCCAGCGGAAGCGAAACTGACTGCCGCCGTAGCCGGTTTTCTCCCGGATATCGGGCACGACCACCGTCTCCATATTGTCCAGCAGCGTCCGCTGCATATCCGTCAGCCTCTGCTCGTTTGCTTTCCGGCGCTCCTCCGCTTCCTCTTCGGATGCCGAAGTCTGGAGGTAATACTCGCGGCCGACCTCATCGGCGCTCCAATCCTGCGGCAGAGGCGCTCCCGAACCGCGGAATATTTCCTTCACCGTTTCAATCCAATCGTTATAAAGATCCATTTCTACTTTCAAAATCGGGTCCTCCGTTCTTCCGGCTAACCGGTTGTCTCTCTGATTTTACCCTATTTCGGGGCATTTTGGACAGAGAGCGGGACGCAGCCTTCAACTAGCATACGGTTAAGCCATCCGGCAAAGCAAACCGTGAACCGAGCGCGCAGCCTGCTGCGAAAAGATTGCAGATTTTAACCCGCAATCATTCCAACCGCCTTGTATCCAACAAAAAAGAACCCTTCCGGGCGGAAAGGTTCCGCATTATCAGCGCTCGCAGGCAATCTTATCTTTGTCCCCGTCGAGCTTCTTGTTCGCCTCGTAAAGCTCTTTGGAAGCATACGGCTTGTACTTGGTTTTGCCGCCTTTGTTCTTGGTCGAATCCGAAAGGGCGACACCGCCTTTATAGTCTTTGTTGAGTTCCGTGCAATTTTTGTAAGTCTTGGCCGCTTTCGCCGCCGCGTGTTCGCTCAGTCCCAGAGGCAGGGCCACAAACAAAGCTGCCGCAAGTACCGCCGCTAATTTTTTCTTCATCCTCGTTATCCCCTTATGAACGAATTTCCCGTTACAAACCTATCATAAAGGGTAAGGTTAGGTTTTCCAATACGTTTTGAGCCTTGTTAACTTAAAGTTTCATAAAGTTTATACGGCGGTATCAAGCAGAGACGAAAGCCCTCTCTTCTTACCGGGACGGATTCCGCGGACCAGGGCCGCAAACAACCGGTAACCTCCGTACCCGAGCAGAACGCCGGTAAAATTCAGCAGCACATCGTTCACGTCTACAGTCCGGTATCCGGCACGGATAAGCAGGGAAAGCAGCAGCTGGGCACTCTCGATTGCCACGCCGAACATGACTCCAGCCCGAAGCATACGTTTAAAACTCACCTTCCGGAGAAAAGGCAGCCCGAATCCGAACGGGACCGAAAGCAAAATATTGTTGTAAATTTGGGCCGCTTGCCAATGAACGAAGTTAGTCGGATCAAGGTCGTAGGAAAGTCGGAACACATCATACTCCGTGACAAATAAGGGTATCGGAAACAAGGTGTATCGGAGCACGTTTACCATGTAGATATAAAAAACGGCATATAGAGACACATATAAATAGCTCCGGTTATGCTTGATTTTCAGCCGAACGAGCAACACGATCAACACAAGGAGAGCCAGCAGCACAGTCGAAGCGTCAAAATCCCAAAGCATCCAAACGTCCTCCAAACTATTCCCGATCTTCGATCACAATTTCGACATCCTTATGAAGGCTATTGTCGTGCAGAGTGACATTCCAAACTTTCTTTTCGTTGTCCAGAGAGACTTTCTTCACGGTTGGGATACGGGCCTTTTCCTGATGAAATGCCCTTTGCAGGACTTCTGCGGGCTCAAGTACAGCTCCCTGGGGCTTCACCGGATTTTCGTTAGAAAGGAAGGTTCCGCTTGTTTGTCCCGGATAGGACGTCATGATCACCCCTATAGTCTCAACCGTAACTTTTTCCCCGACGTTAACTTGATCCGCAATTCCGGATATCCATTCCGCATCATAAATTTTTTCGTCACCCATTAAGCCGCTTTCCGTATCGCTCACAAGCAGCGCCCGATTCGCCTTCGTGTCCTTTTGCACCACATATCCGGTAAAAGTGCCTTTTGACTGTTCCGGACTATTTGCGCATCCCGGCAGGCAGACGAGCAAGAAAACAACTAGAAGGATATTTCGGATCATAAACGCCACCTCCCCATCCATTTATTCCCACACCTTTACAGACTCCGTTTCCCCACAAAAAGTTTCTTTTCCGCCGGCTATTCTTCTATGCCCAAAAAAACGGACAAAAAAAGATGCCCGGGATCGGGCATCTTACTTGAATCGATTACGGCGTCCACCAGTTGCCGGACACCATAATCATGCTGAGCACGCGGATGCTGTTGTCGTAATAATAGCTATCGGAGGTCGGCGAGTTGACGATATCGCTCCACACCTTGTTCAGCCACGTCTGGTTGGATGAATCTACCATCGCGCTGACGGCAAAAGGCGCGGTGAACGCGATCGCGTGACCCGTTTCGAGCACCTTTCCGTTAAGCTCGTAACCCGAGGCGATCTTGGCCGGGTTGCCCCCGGTTGCGGACTGGATCCAGCTGTTCATTTTGCGGACCTGGTTCAAAGCCCGGGTATCCCCGCTTATGAGGTAATCCGTTGCGATCCGCCAAGGTGTCCGGCAGGAATTCCAGCTGTAGTCGTTGTCGGTCGTTTCCTCCAGGTAACCTTCCGGTGCCGGCGCGTAAGTGCCGTTCGATTTGCGCACGATGAAATCCGGAAGCAGCCCCGTATTCGGGGAGTTGTTTTGGAACACCGTATTGATTACGTTGTAAGTCGTGTCCGTCACTTTATCCCAGTTCGCATTGCCGGTGGCGGCCTTGAACGTCTTGAGATGATTCAGCATAAAATCGGACGCGCGTGTGCCCGGACCGTATTCGGGATCGCTGTCCGAAGCCCAGTCGCCCATCTTCAGATGGAAATATTTCGCGTGCACTTCACGCTTCATGATGGCGTTGATGATCTTCACGGCTTCACTCTTGTAGTTCACCGTTCCCGAGCTGCCCCACTGCTTGTCGGCAAGCAGCAGCGCATACGCGATATCCATATCGCCGTCCGTAGCCGCATCGCTGCCCGAAGTGTCCACGATATTGCCCGACGAATCCTTCGCCTGCTGCCATGCCATCAGAGCGGGATCGATCGAACTCGGATGAGCTTTATAGAAGCGGTACAAGCCGTCGAAATACGTCTGGGCGTCGGCATCGTGACCCGCCATATACGCGGTGATCAGCATGCCGTACCCGTGGCCTTCCGAGCAGGAAACGACGTCCTTCGGTTTCGTGACGATTTTTTCTTTATTATAAAACACGTAGTACTGGTTTGAAATTTTCGGATGCTTGACGAGGTATCTTGATTTCCATTCGTCATATTTCGTTTTGACCTGCTGATCGAGCTGGGCCTGGGTATAATTGTTCGGTTTGATCGTGCCGGACGTATACGAGACATGCTGAGGGAACGGTTTCATGGCGGCAGCCGCGGCCGTGTTAACAGCCTGACTTTGTACCAGGGTATCTCCTGAAGCCGATGCGGCCGGTACACCTTGAGCGCCCGCCAATACCGGAGCGGCTACCAGGCTGCATAGCAAACAAGCGGATGCGGTGAATCCCAGTAATGTTTTTTTCATCGTTCATTCTCCTCTCTGATTTGCACTGCGTATGAATGGACCAGCAAAATCTCCGCCCTTGTCGCGCGGGCCACCACCTCCCGGAACGCATCGGCCGACCACACTCCACAGTCCGGTACACAAAGTTAAAACGCTTTAACTTTTGGCCGTAAAAAAACAGCTGTCCTTACCTGACCCAACAAATTCGTGAACGAAATTGCGTTTTTCAGAGTAAATCGGCAGCTGCTGCGTTTTGATCCTAAGTAAAACTATAAGCGCTTTCAATTTCCTTGTCAACCATAAATTGGGATACCTTTTATGATTCTTTTTTTAAAATATAATGGTTAACCTATTAACTTTCCTTATTTTCCGGGCAAGCTTCGGCGGCGGTTACGGCTTCGATCACATCCGTAAAGGAGATACCCAAACAACTCCGGACGATATAAGCGGATTCATTAAACGCCTCCGCTTTATGAGCGTACCTTTTGGCCTGTCCTTTATGTCCCAGGGAATCGTAAAGTTTCGCCGTTAACTGATATTCATTAGCTTGATTAAAAAGCAGGACACACACTTGAAATGCTTTCTCCAATTCTTTCAAGCCTCCAGTTTTCCATTCTATTTTGGTCCTATCAAAGGTCCGGCCGTAATGTCTTCATAACAAATAAAAGATAAAACGAAGCCTTAATTTAGCCGGGCACCTTACAATAAATGGGATTCACAATACTTTGATCATACACGATTTGTATAGTTATGTCTATACATAATAACCGGAGAAGAGCCGACATAGGCTCATCCTTCATGGAATTCATAAAGCTCCTCCATATGGCAGTCAAGAGTGAAAGCGACTGTGGCGGCCGCATCGAAAGACATCTTCTCCCGATCGTTGACCCAATTGGAGACCTGATGCCTCGAATAGCCCGTCCTCCGTGCCAATTCAGCCTGTTTCATCCCGGCCTTTTGAAGCAGCAGCCTAAGTCGGCAGTTCCCGCGGGTGTATGCCAACCTTTATTTCTCCCCTCAGTAATTCATGATGTTGGGTTCATTGTATCATTCACGTCATTAATAAGTAAGCGTGCCCGCGGCATTTCGGCAAAGATCACAAGCAACCAATCGCGGCAGAAAAAAAGAAAAACCCTTCTTTATAAGCGAAGGGTTTAAAAATTACAGACGGCCTTATCTGTCCCCGAGCAGCCGCTCATGGAGAAAATCGACGACATGCATGACCTTCATACTGCCGTCCCCGTGACGTTCGTTGCCCAGCTTCATTTGAAGCAGGCAGCCGGGATTGCTCGTCAGCAGATACCGGGCGTCCGTGGCATTGGCGTGGACCATTTTGTGATCCAGTATCTGATTGGCCATATCCGGCTGGGTCAGATTATAGATTCCCGCCGAACCGCAGCAGCGGTCGGCTTCGAACATCTCCACATACTCAACGCCCGCGACCTGACGCATAAGCTTGCGCGGAGCGTCGGAAGAGCGCATCACATTGCGCAGATGGCAGGAATCCTGGTACGTGATGCGCACGGAAGGCGCGGCCGCCGAGGCGGCAGTGGACGACCCGGCTGTGCATGCGGCAGACGGCTGCGCATGCGTATCCCGCAGCGCTGCTCCGCCTGCCGCTGCAGCCGCGGTTCCGGCGCAGGCCGCCGCCGTTTCGGCCTGCGCGGACGCGTCGTCGATGGCCGCAAGCTCGGCGCCGATGTCCGCCGGAGCGGCAGATGTGCCTCCGCAGGCTGCTGCAGGGCGGCCCGATGCGGACGCGGCAGCACCCGGTGCGGCGGCCGAGCCTGCGGACGTGCGCGCTGCGGTGGCGTCAGCAGCCGTCAGCCCCGCAGGGGCCGGTGCCTGCGGGGCAAGGACCCCGGCCTGCGCCGCAACTGCTCCGCTGCCCCCGGCAGCCGTGCAGGCACCAGTCGCGGACGCACCCTGTCCGCCTGCCGCAGGAGCCCAGCCCTGCTCGGCGAATTTCGGCACACGGCCGAAGTTGACGAGCAGGTCGCTGACGTCCTTGACGCGGGCGGCAAACCACGCCGCGTCCTCCTTCCACTGCGCGTCCTCGTGCAGCAGATGGTCGTACTCCGCCAGGATGGCTCCGCAGCCCCCCGCGTTGGAGACGATATAATCCACGCCGGCTTCCCGGAAGGCGCGGATGTTCCCGCGGGCAAGCGAACGCGCCCCGTCCGCCTCTCCGCTGTGCGCGTGAAGCGCGCCGCAGCAGTTCTGCGTCTCGGGGATGACCACTTCGAAGCCCGCTTGCGTAAGCAGCTCAACCGTGTGAACGTTCGTGTCGGTGAACATAACGTCCATCAGGCAGCCTCGGAAAAGCCCCACGGTCGCGATCTTGGCTCCCACAGCCGGATGAGAGCTCCCGATCCGCTCGATCACGCCGCGCGAAGATGCTTCGGGCAAAATCTGCTCCATTTCCCTCATATGATCCGGGAAGAGTTTCATGATGCCGGTGCCCCGCGCGATTTTCTGCAGTCCCGAGCGCTGGTACAATCCAAGCGCTCCGCCGAGCAGCTTCATCCGGTTCTGCTTCGGAAATACCGCCTTGAACGCCGTGCGGCGGGCAAGCTTGACCCAGCCGCGGTGGCTGTCCGTGTGATCTTCAATCGCATCGCGCGCCTGCTCGATAAGCTGCCCGTACTTCACGTCGGCCGGGCAGGCCGGCTCACAGGCCCGGCAGCCCAGGCAGTGGTTCATCTGCTCTTCGAATGCGGCGTCCGGAGCCATAATCCCGTCGGCGACCGCCTTCATAAGCGCGATACGGCCGCGCGGGGATTCCGCCTCGATACCCGTTTCGCGGAACGTCGGGCAGGCCGGCAGGCAGAAGCCGCAGCGCATGCAGTTGGTCAGTTGATCTTCGTCCAGGCGGAGCTTCAGCTTCTGTGCCAGCGGATTGCTCGTGGTGCATGCCGTTTTCTCAGCCACGGTCGATCACCACCCTTTTACGCGATTCTTTGGCGAAAACTTTACCGGGATTGAGCAGGTTAAGCGGATCGAACGCCTGCTTGATCCCCTTCATAACCTCTATGCCCGCCGCGCCTACTTTCCACTCCAGGAAAGGGGCTTTGACCAGGCCGACTCCGTGTTCCCCGGTAATCGTGCCCCCGAGCTTGATCGCCGCTTCAAAAATTTCCTCGAAAGCGGCCTCCACCCGGTGGACCTCCTCCGGATCGCGCGCATCGGTCGTCGCCGTCGGATGAAGGTTTCCGTCACCCGCATGGCCGAACGTACAGATGGTGACGTTATGCTTCTTCGCGATCCGGTTGATCTCCATCACCATGTCGGCGATTTTGGAACGGGGCACCGTCGCATCTTCCAGTATCGTCGTCGGACGCAGCCTTGCAAGCGCAGTGAATGCGCTGCGTCTTGCCGTCAGCAGCTTCAACGCTTCCTCTTCGTCCGCCGCGACGGCGATGCGGGCCGCGTTTTCGCTCCGGCATATGTTCTCGATCAGCGCGATATCCCGCTCCACCGTGGCGGGGTCGCCATCCTGCTCGATCAGCAGAATCGCTTCCATATCGAGCGGCAGCCCCAGCTTGGCGAAATCATCGACTACCCGGATCGTGGGATTGTCGAGAAATTCAAGCGTGGCCGGAATGATCCGGTTCTCGATAATTTTCGAAACGGTGCGCGCCGCCCCGTACAAATCTTTGTACATCGCCAGCATCGTCTTTTTCGCCTTCGGCGGAGGAATCAGCTTCAAAGTCGCTTCCGTAATAACGGCCAGCGTCCCTTCCGATCCGACGAGCAGCTTCGTGAGGTCATAGCCCGCCACGTCTTTCATCAGCTTGCCGCCTGTGCGGATAATTTCCCCGTTCGGTAGAACCGCTTCAAGGCCGATGACGTAATCTTTCGTCGTGCCGTATTTCAAACCGCGCAGCCCGCCCGAGCATTCGGCAATGTTGCCGCCGATCGTGGAGATGGACATGGAACTCGGGTCCGGCGGGTAAAAAAGCCCCAAAGACTCCACATGGGTAATAAACTGCTTCGTATTCAAGCCCGGCTGCACCACAGCCGTCAAATTTTCCAGATCCACCTCCAGAATGCGGTTCATCCGGTGCATCACCATGACGACTCCGCCCTGCACAGGCACGGTTCCCCCGCACAAATTCGTACCCGAACCGCGGCTGATAAGCGGCACCCGGTGTTCGTTCAGCACTTTCATAATTTCCGACACCTGAGCGGTATCGGCCGGATAAATCACGCCGTCCGGCAGCGACTGGAGCATCGGCGTCCCGTCGTAGGAATGGGTCACGAGCGACTGGGGATCGTCTTTGAACCCTTCCTCGCCCGCAATGGCGATCAACTTTTGTCTGACTTGTTCATTCAGCAAATTCAGCACCCCTTTTACAAAATCGGCCCGCTCTTGAAACCGTCCTCATTTCCAGGCGGGTCGCCTGAAAGATATCGTTTAAATAAACTAAAATTCCGGATAATAGATCAGGTCATCTGATGACTTTATTTACAATTAAGTATACACTAAAATTAATCGACCGGAAGACGGAAAATAAATTTTTTCTATGGGGGCTTAACATATGGATATACATACAAACGGACGGCCGCTTAAAAGTCACGAATGGGTATTGAACGATCTCCGGAAACAGCTTGAGGAAGGGAAGCTTGCAGTCGGCGACCGCCTCTCTTCCGTAGTGGACCTTGCCGCGCAATACGGTGTGGGCCGCTCCACGATCCGTGAAGCGCTCAGCGTTCTGAAAGCTATGGGCCTGCTCGATATCCGGCAGGGCGGCGGCACCTTCGTCAAGGCACTTCCCACCGAGCCCCCGCACCCGGGTCTGCTGCACCCCGAATGGGTCGGCCGGGCCGAATCGCTGCGGCACATCCTGGAAGTCCGGCGGGTGCTGGAGACCGGCTGCGCTTCTCTTGCCGCCGTCAGCCGGACGGAGGACGATCTCGCCGCGCTCGCGGACACCCTGCGCAGCATGGAGGAGCATCTCGGCGACGAAGCTCTGAGCGAGCAGGCGGATGTCCGCTTCCATGAGCAGATCGCGGCCGCTACGCACAATCCCGTGCTGGCCGATCTGATGGCGTCGCTTTCGCAGAAGCTGCACGACAGCATGAAAGACACGCGGGCGCTCTGGTTTTACGCCGAGCGCTCGTCGGCGGAACGTCTGCTGCGCGAGCACCAGGCCATTTTCGACGCTATATGCTCCCGGCAGCCCCAGGATGCTTCGGCACGGATGGAGCAGCACATCACCAAGGTAGAGCAGGTGCTCGGCGAAAAAGGCGCCCAGGCTCCGTCCCGGTAAGCCTGTTTATCGGATTGCGGTTTGGTTCGGGGTCGGGTTCGTTGCGCGGTTCTGTTTGATTCGGGGTCCGGTTTGGTTTGGGTTCCTGTTGGGTTCGAGTTCGAATTCCCGGTTCGGTTGGGGGGCCGCTCCCCTTGCACTGATCTAAACCCGAACCGCCGGGTCCAGCGGCTCTTTTATCTCCCGCGTCCCTTTTCCCGCGAACGCCGTCATCTGCCCCGGCAGGCGGACAGCCCGTCACCCCTTCCTCCAAGCTGAATAGGATGCTGTAAGCAACCTTCGGGAGGGATTGTTTTGCCTACCATCAGCCTTTGCATGATCGTGAAGAACGAGGAAGACCACATCGGGCGCTGCCTTCAATCCGTGGCGGATCTCGCCGACGAGATCATCATCGTAGATACGGGCTCCACAGACAGGACAGTCTCCATCGTACGGGAATATACGGACCGCATCTATCATTTCCGGTGGATCGACGACTTCGCCGCCGCCCGCAATTATTCGTTCAGTTTAGCTAAAAATGAGTATATCCTCTGGCTGGACGCGGACGATGTATTGGAAGAACCGGACCGGATCAAGTTCGCCGCGCTCAAAAGAACCCTCGATTCCTCCGTGGACGCGGTGAATATGAATTATAACCTCGCTTTTGACGAATTCGGCCAAGTTTCCGCCAGCATAAGGCGGAACAGGCTCGTCAAGAGAAGCCGCGGCTTTCTCTGGCACGGGCCCGTACATGAATATCTGGAGGTACGCGGGAACGTCCGGACGTCAGATATCGCCGTAACCCACAGGGCCCTGCACCACGAGAGCGGCCGCAACCTGCGCATCTATGAAAACCGGCTGGCCCAGGGGGAAACCTTCTCTCCGCGGGATTTGTTTTATTTCGCGAATGAATTGAAAGACCACCGGCTATACAACCGGGCCATCCATTATTACGAAGAGTTTCTTGGCACCGGAAACGGCTGGATCGAGGACAACATCTCCGCATGCGGCAGGCTGGCGGACTGTTTTCACGCACTCGGAGACGAGAAGCGGGAGCTGGACAGCGTGTTTCGCTCGTTCCTCTACGCAAGCCCGCGCGCGGAATTTTGCTGCCGGCTGGGCTACGTCTTCTTACGAAAAGGGGACTACCGCACCGCCGCTTACTGGTATGAGGCCGCTTTGCAGGCCGGGAAGCACACGGATTCGTGGGCGCTGACTCATGTCGCCTGCTCGACCTGGCTCCCGCATCTGCAGACTGTGCGTCTGTTATGACCGGCTGGGCGAGCATGAGCTGGCGCACCGGCACAACGAGACTGTGCTGGAGTACCGCCCCGGCGATCGCCAGGCTCTGGCCAACAAAGCCTATCTGGAAGGCGTGCTGTCCCAAAAAATAGAAACCCCCGCGGATTAACGCGGGGGTTTTGTTTGTTTGCGGTGTGTGAAGCAAGCGCCGGATTAGTATGCCTAAGGGCGGAAGCCTCCCGCCGTTTGTATAAAGCGATAAGCCAGCCCCACGGATAATCCGGCGGTTGACCACCGTCATGTAACGCTGAGCACCCGCACGCGTCCGGAGCTTCGTACAGCCCGGAGAGTCCGGCGGCTCGGGCAGTTTCCTGCGTGAGCGCTACTCCAGAACCGGAGGCTTGCGCCTTGGGCGAAGCTGCTCGAAGGCGTAAGCCAGCTTGATGAGCACCGGCTCCGCAAAAGCTCCTCCCGTGAACATCACGCCGAAAGGCATCCCGCTCTTTAAGTAGCCTCCCGGCACGGCGATGGAAGGATAGCCGGCTTTGGCCGCGATATCGTCGCCCGCCGTGTTCGGGAACAGAAGCGCATCGAGCTGATGCGTCTGCATCGCGAAGTCGATCCCTTCTGTACGAGACAGCCGGAGATCGGCCAGCCGGTGCAGCAGATACTCGGGTTCGGTCAGCCTGCCCGATGTGGCTTCCGAACGGATCAGCACCCCCTGGCCGTACTTCAGCGCTTCGTCCGCGTGTGCCTCGTTAAAGGCGATAAGCTCCTGCAGCGTGTGCACCGGCAATCCTTCCGGAAGCCTCGCCAGATACGCATTGATGTCCGCCTTAAACTCGTAAAAAAGCACCTCCGAGCGGTGCCCGGACAGCTCCTCCAGCGAAGGGATCTCCACCGGATCGACGATGACCGCTCCCGCCTCCCGGATTTCCCCCAGGAGGCTTTCGAAAAGCTCCCGCTCTTCATCGGTGAGCGGGTCCAGGTGCTCGCTGCGCGGAACGCCGATCCGCGCGCCTTTCAAACCGTCCTTATCCAGATGAACGGTAAAGTCCGGCTCTTCCAGACCGGCCGCGCTGCCCGTCACCGCATCCCGCGGGTCGTACCCGCAGAGCACGCCCAGCAGCGCGGCGGCGTCCGCCACCGTCCGGGCCATCGGTCCGGCGGTGTCCTGGCTGTGCGCGAGCGGGATGATCCCGCTGCGCGAAATGCGGCCCAGCGTCGGCTTGATGCCGACGACGGAGTTGTGGATCGCCGGGCTGAGAATGGAGCCCGACGTCTCGGTTCCGACGGCCGCGGTTGTCACGTCGATGGCGACGGCAGCGCCGCTCCCCGTGCTCGATCCTCCGGCGAACAGGTCCGCCCCGTAAGGATTGAGCACCTGGCCCCCGCGGGAGCTGTAGCCCGAAACCATGTCATCGGCCATGAAATTGGCCCACTCCGTCATGTTCGCTTTGCCGAGGATAATCGCCCCGGCTTCTCTCAGCTTTTTGACAAGGAAAGCGTCTTCCCGGGCGTAATGATCCTTGAGCGCGATGGAACCCGCGCTTGTGTGCATGTTATCCGCCGTCTGAATATTGTCCTTGAGCAGAACGGGAATGCCGTGAAGCGGACCCCGGACTTGACCGAGCCGCCTTTGGGCGTCTGCCGCTTCCGCCAGATGCAGGGCGTCCGGATTCAGCTCCAGAACGGAATTAATGCCGGGCCCCTGCCGGTCGAATGCCGCAATCCGTTCCATATAATACCCGACCAGCTCGAAGGACGTGCATTCCCCCTGCTCCATAGCATGCTGCAGCTCCGTAATGGTCGCTTCCGTAAATAAACTCATGATGGCTCTCCCTCTCTTGTTCATCCTGAATACAAGCCCGCCTGTTCCGCGGTACTCCACATAATTCCATTATCCCAGAGGGGAGAGCCTGCCTACAAGAGTAAGATTCGTTATACAAAAAAAGGCCCCGTGCCGCCAGCCGGGCCGCGGCGCAGAAACCTTTTGCGGAGACGCCCCGTCATCCTTCCAGAAAAGCGGCTATTTCGTCCTGCAGGCCGCCCAGTCTTTTCCGGAGATTTTGGAGAATTCTTTCGTCAGAGATCGTGGAGTAAAGATGGAAGGCGCGCTTGTACTGTCCGGCCGCCATAAACATCTCCCCGAGCAGTTGGATGACATGATCGCTCCTCGGATGCAGCAGGGAATACGGATTCTCCAGCAGCTTCAGCCGGTTCAGCCCCGACTCGGCCCGGGTCACCAGATTCCCCATCCCGTCCGTATACTCATGCAGCAGCAGATAATACAGTCCGTCGGTGCATTCGGGATAAAGCGCGTTGATTTCTTCCGCCAAGGCATTCAGCGGCTCGTTATATTGAGGCCGGCTGTCCAGGATACCGGCAAGCAGCAGCAGACTGCGCAGATGAAAATGATCCGGCTCCGTACGCGTTCCCCGAAGCTGGAGTCCGGTGCGGATTCCCTCCACGATTTCGTGATCGGGGTACCCCGCTTCCTGCTTCTCCCGTGCAAGAAAGTAGTGCCACCGGATGTTGTCCGGCTCTCTCGCCACCATTTGCTCTTCCAGGCGGATATTGCGCTCGTGCTTGTTCTTCGCCTTCACCACCTGAGGCTCGTACCCGTCATGCGACAGAGTGAATTCCGTCATTAGATGCCGCAGATCCCCGCCTCTTTCGTCCATCTCCTTACGCAGGTCTTCATGAATGACCCCGTAATAGCGAAGCCCGTCTTCACGGCGGAAAATTCGGCGGGTCAGCGTCAATTCCCCGCCGTCATGGTTGATGATTTTGGGCGAAACGACAAGCGCTTCGGCCGGACAATCATCGAACAGACTGCAGAAAAGCTCTAAGCTCCGCTCCATCGCCGATCAGTGCCTCATCCGCATCCAACTGGAAGATCCAGTCTCCGGCCGCCAGATCGTTCAGCCGGTTGCGGATTCCGGCAAAATCGTCCTGCCATTCCGCAAATTCGATCCGGACATGCGGGTAATCGCCGCGGATCAAATCGACAGTGCCGTCGGTCGAGCCCGTATCCAGGACGATGATCTCGTCGGCCAGCCCCCGGATACTGTCCAGGCACCGCGTGATGCACCGCTCTTCATTCAAGACGGGAATGACGACCGATATTGTCGCCCGGCCCGGCCGAAGCAGAGTTTCCGTCAAATTCCCGTACCCGGATTCGCCCAGGGCGGCCAGCTCTTCCCGCATGCCCGGAGGCTCTTCACCGATGAGCGGAACGAGATCATCCGAGCATTCCCTCACCTTATCCAGCAGGGCAATGCGCTCTTCTATCCGGCGGAGCAGGTTGTCCGTGTGCGGGTTAAGCATCCGTTCAGGGCGGGCCGTCCCGGAGGGTACGGTCTCAGCTCCCGGATGGCCGTCCCCCTCCCCAGGTGCGTCCTCGCCAGCCGGGTTCCGGGACATTCCCGCCGCATTCTGCAGCTCTTTATGTAAATGTTCAAAAAACGGAAGATTATACCTGTACCCTTCAAGCCGGTCCCTTTCCTCGTTAGCCATCCTCCCGCTCCTCTCTGCCTTATCGCTCTTCCTCTCGGGTTCATTACCCGGCATGACGAAATGAAAACAGGGCCGGTTAACCCGGCCCGCTCTTTTTCCTGATTATTTCCAGATTGTTTCCTGATTATATCCTAATTAGCAGTTGCTGTTCTTGGCCGGATAAGGCGAGCAGCTTTTGGACGGTTTGCTGTTGCCTCCAGTTACATCGCCGAGTCCGCAGCCGAGGGGATTGGAGAAGAGGCCCCGTACGAAGTCAGCCGCCCAGCGCGCATGGTCTCTCCAATCGCCGCCGTTAACGTCCATCATTTCGGTTTCATCCAGCTTGGTGAAAGAGTGGTTACTTTTGAGTGTTTTCATGGTAAGTGCTCCTTTCCGAAGTAGGTTGAATAACCTCACCCTTATTTAAACCCCTGCCTCTAAAATTAATCGTAAATTGGACATATTATCCATTTATTCTTCGTTTTTTACTATTAAAAACTGTTATTAATCTTGCTGTTACGGGTTATTTAAAGATAAGAACCTGCTGTAGGAAGGCGTGATTGTATTGAGCTTAAGCCGAAAACCGGTTTGTATCCGGCAGCACGACCGGAGGGATTGTGCTCCCGCCTGCCTGGCTGCCGTTGCCCGTTATTACGGTCTGAAAATGCCGCTCTCCCTGGTGCGCGAAGCTTGTGGTACGGATCATACGGGGACGAATGCCTGCGGCATCGTGCAGGGGGCCGAAAAACTCGGCTTCATCGCCGAAGCGGTAAAAGGAGACGCTCAGGCTCTGTTCGCGGGATTTGAACTTCCGGCTATCGCGCATGTGGTCGACAAGGAAGTCCAGCATTATGTCGTAATCTACAAGATTACGGGGAATAAGGTCCTCGCTGCCGATCCCGCCGAAGGAATGCGGACTTACAAAACGGAGGAATTTCTGAATTTGTGGACAGGCGTGCTAATTCTGCTGACGCCCGGCGAGCGCTTCAAACCCGGCAGCCGGGTGACGGGCGCCGTAAAGCGTTTCTTCCCCCTGCTCCGCAGCAACCGGAAGCTTCTCGCGCCGATTCTTGCCGCCTCGCTTCTCGTTACGGCGATCGGCATGGCCGGCGCTTTTTATTTTCAAATTCTGATCGATACGATTATGGCCGAAAAGCTGCAAGGCACGCTCACGCTCGTCTCGGTCGGCGTTATTGTCCTGTATGCGGTCCGGACCCTGCTCGATTTCGTGAGAAATCATCTGTTCCTGTATCTCGCTCAGCGAATCGACCGCGGTCTTGTGCTGGAATATTACAATCACGTCATTTCGCTGCCGATGAGCTTCTTCAGTTCGCGCAAAACCGGCGAAATCACTTCCAGGCTGACCGACGCCTCCAACGTGCGGGATGCGCTTTCCGAAGCCTCTCTTTATATCGCGGTCGATTCTCTGACGCTTTTGATAGCGGCCGCCGTCCTTTATAACCAGAATCCGCTTCTCTTCGGCCTTACGCTGCTGCTCGTACCGGTTTATGTGCTGATTATGGCGGGGTTCAGGGGATTTTTTGACCGGTATAACCGGAAGATGATGAACGAAAATGCCGAGCTGACTTCTTATGTCATCGAATCCATTAAAGGGATTGAAACCGTCAAAGCCTCCACTGCGCAAAAAGAGGTTAAAGAAACCGCACGGGCGAAATACGAGGCGTTTCTGGCTACGGCATTCAAGTACGGCCTGATGAACAACGTCCAGTCGGCCCTGAAGACGGCCCTCCAGCTTATGAGCGGAGTCGCCCTGCTGTGGATCGGCGCCAGGCAGGTGCTGGACGGGCAGATCACGGCCGGCCAGCTTATTACGTTCAACGTGCTCCTGGCTTATTTTCTGAGCCCTCTGCAGCGGCTGATCGACCTCCAGCCCGTGCTCCAGTCGGCCTATGTCGCCGCTTCCAGACTCGGTGAGTACATGGATCTGACGCCCGAAAAAGAGCTTTCACCGGATGAAACCGCCGTCTCCAAAGAAGATCTTGATCTGCGGGGGGATGTTCTGATCCGTCATCTTTTCTATCGGTACGGGAGCAGACCCCTCACTTTAAATGATGTAAGTCTGACGATCCGCCAAGGTTCCTCGATCGCGCTGGTCGGACCTAGCGGCTCCGGCAAAACGAGCCTGCTGAAGCTGCTGATGAAATTTTTCGAAGCCGAGCAGGGAAGCATTGTGATTGCCGGCCGCGATCTGCGGGAAATCCCCGCCGGTGTCCTTCGCAGCCGGATCGCGTATGTGCCGCAGGAAACGTTTTTCTATCACGGCACGGTGTACGACAACTTGTGTCTGGGACTCGATCCCAAGCCTTCTCTGGAAGAAGTCGCGCAAGTGTGCAAGCAGGCGCAAATTCACGACTTTATCGCCTCGCTCCCCCGGCATTACGAAACGGTGCTGGAGGAGAACGGCTCCAACCTGTCGGGAGGCCAGCGCCAGCGTCTTTCGGTAGCGAGGGCGCTTATGAAGAAGCCTCACCTCCTTCTGATGGACGAAGCGACGAGCAGCCTGGACGCCGTTACCGAGAAGGCCGTTACCTCGCTGGTTGCCGGCCTCGGCATCACGACGGTGATGATCTCCCACCGGCTGAGCGGGGTCCGGCACTGTGACCGGATCTGCGTCATGGACGGGGGACGTATCGTCGAGACCGGGAGCCATGACGAGCTTATGCGGCGGGGCGGCGCTTACAGCGCCTTGTGGAACAGCCAGTTTGCGGAAGTGCAGGCCGCTTTGTAAGAGACGGGGCGGGAGAGCCGGTTTTGCCGCCGGGTCTTTCCGGCCCGCTCTTTCATGCGGCGGCCTCTTTCCGGTCAAACTAAACGGATGCCGGCGGAATGGATGCGGCCCTTCATGAATAATTGAAAACGAAAGAAAATATATGTATATTGTTACATAACGAAATAATTTCATTTATTTTACTGACACTTTGTATTCAAAACAAAAGAAAGGCAGGCGATCCGAATGAACATCCAAGAGCTTCCGGAAACCAAATCAGCGGGGATTGACGAAACCGACCGCAAAATTATCCGGGCCCTGAACCTCAACGGCCGCATTTCCTATACCGATCTGGCCAAAGACATCGGACTGTCGCGTGTGGCCGTGCAGGGACGTATACAAGCTTTGATGGAAACGGGAGTGATCGAACGATTCACCGCGGTTATCAATCCCGAGAAAATCGGAATCGGAGTCTCCGCCTTTTTTAACGTGGAGGTAGAGCCCAAGTTTCTGCACCAAGTGGCCGACGAGCTGGCGGAAGAGCCTTCGGTGACGAGCCTCTATCATATGACGGGTCCCAGCAAACTTCATATGCACGGGCTTTTTACGAACCACCATGAGATGGAGCTGTTCCTGAGAGAAAAGCTGTACCCCCTGCCGGGCATTACGAGTGTGGACTGCCAGGTGCTGATCACCCGGTTCAAGAGCCGCATGGGAATGAGGTTGTAACATGCAGCAGGCTTCCCGCGGGCGAAAGCCTTACTACGAACTGACCTCGGCAATGGTCAAAACCGGCATTCTCGGCTACGGCGGAGGCCCCTCCGTCATCCCTCTGATCCGCTATGAGGCCGTCAATCATTACGGCTGGATGGAGGACGAAGAGTTCGGCGAAATTCTGGCGCTCGCCAACGCCCTTCCCGGTCCGATCGCGACGAAAATCGCCGCCTACCTCGGCTACCGGCAGAAAGGCACCCCCGGCGCGATCGTCGCCGTCATCGCGCATATTCTGCCTTCGTCACTGGCGATGATCGCGCTGCTTTCCGTGGTCGGCTACTTGAGCAGCTCGACCGTCGTGCAGGGGATGATCGCCGCCGTCGTCCCGGTTGTGGCCGTGATGATCGGCCTGATGGCCTACGAGTTCGCCGAACGGGCCGTCAAAGGGCTAGGCAAGCTCGCGGGCTTCGGATTTTTCGCGCTGTCGCTGGTGATGCTTGAGGTCATCCATATCCACGCGGCGATTGTCATCATCGCCTTCCTGGCCTACGGCGCGTTTCATTACAAGGTCGTCCGCCGGCTGCGGAGCGGGCCGGGCAAACGCGGCACACCGGATGACGGAAAAGAGGACCGTTCATGATGGAAGAGTGGCTGAACCTGTTCATCGGTTTTTTCGTCGCCAACGTTCTCGGTTACGGAGGAGGCCCGTCCTCCATCCCCCTCGTGTACCAGGAGGTGGTGACGCATTATCACTGGGCGGACGACCGCCAGTTTTCGAACATCCTCGCGCTGGGCAACACGCTGCCCGGACCGATCGCGACGAAGTTCGCCGCCTATGTCGGCTACGACGCCGCCGGCTGGATCGGACTGACCGTCGCCATAGCCGCCACCGTCGTCCCTTCGGCGGCCGCCCTGATCGTGCTTCTGAAGCTGCTTCAGAAGCACCGGCAGTCCTCCGTCGTGAAAGGCATGACCCTGCTCGTCCAGCCCGTCATCGCCGTCATGATGGTCGTGCTGACCTGGCAGATGGCGGAAGGCTCCGTCCGGTCCATCGGCATCTGGCAGTCGCTCGGCATTGCCGCCGTCGCGTATTGGGCCATGCAAAGGCGCAAAATTCATCCGGCGTTCGTGATCATTGCCGCGTTTGTATACGGCGGCGTGGTGATCGGGCATTTCGGGATCTGAGGAACGGGTCGTTCCCTTTAAACAATTGTCCGTCCGTAACCACGGTCCGATTCCATACGAGAGTGAACCGCATGTAAGTCCCTGCACATGCTTCAATGCAGCGCAAAACCCCCGGCATGCTTCATACCGGGGGTTACGTTGTTGACTGCAATGCCTTCAGCGCCTAGAGCCGCGTCCGGCTCCGGACACAGCTAGATGTACACGCAGCATGCACCTTCCTCCCTATTCCTAGGAAGGCTTCTTATCCACGAAACTTCCCCCCTGAAAAGGGGTTTCGTCTTCCTTGATGGGCTCGCTTCGCTGCCGGGCTTCCTCCATCAGAACGGCGGAATCGTCCTGCGGAACGTAGCCGATCAACTCTTTTAAATAGCCGATATCGTAATAATTCCCCGTATTCGCCGACGTTCCGTAAAGAACGAGGTATTTCATCGACACGTCCGCTTCAATACAGCGCTCGGCAAGCTGCACCATATCCCGGGAAGAAATCCAGATGTGAGCCGAACGCTCGGAATGAGGGCGGTCATCGCCGGGAAAGTTGCCGATCCGCATGTTGAAGGAGGAAATACCGTACTTATCCGCGTACAGGCGCCCGAGCAGTTCGATATAACATTTGCTGAGTCCGTAAAAGCTGTCCGGCCGGTAAGGGTCCGTAACCTCCACATCGTCCCCGACCTTGTAAAACCCCGTCGCATGATTGGAGCTGGCGAAAATGACCCGCTTCACTCCGTTTCTGCGGGCGGCTTCATAGACATGGTAAGCGCCTGTCACGTTGACTGGCAGCACTTTTCCGAGGAAATCCTCGTCGTCTTTGGCCCAGGCGATATGCAGAATCGTATCCACGCCTTGCGTCAGCTTCTCCAGACGGCCGGCATCCGTCACATCGAGCGGAACAACTCCGGCCGCTTCATCGGCCTCCAGATCGGCCGCCGTGATGTCGTAGCGATCCAGGCTGCCCAGCCCTTCCAGCAGAGCGCTGCCGATTCTTCCCGACGCTCCCGTGATGAGAATTTTTCTTCTCACAGCCTTCTCCCCTTTCCAAAAAAGTTTACGGACGGCCCAGCAGTAAAGCCCAATCACGAAGTTTTCCCGTCCGTTTGTGTACCTCTTACCCCCGATGTTTGCACCGTAATCCCTTTAAAGCCGTTTACCTTTAACGGCGGCGGTATTTCGCCGCATGGACGATTCACGGCATCCGTCTTTTTTTCACGCAAAAAAAGACATACCTCCGGAGGTATGCCCTTTGTCGCCTGCAGCGGCCTTCTGCCCGGCCGCACGGCTCAAACTTGCTTCCTGAAATGCTTCATCAGAAATTTCACGAACACTTCATCGCGGACCAGCCACGCGGCGTAATGCCGTTTAATAAAACGCTCGGCTTCCTCGTATGTTTCATACGAAGCGTCGACTTCTTCGCCGTTAATTTCCATCTTCCACTTTCCGTCAAAGGGATAGAGGAAAAACCGCGTGTCGCTGCGCCCTTCGTACAGCGTTCCGAAGCTGCTGTTTTTGACGTTGTAGTAGTTGCGGAACGCGTCCGTACGGATCGGCTCGACGGAGAACGGCTCGGCCACATAGGCCGGATATACCTCGTCGGTCAACGAGCAGCCGGAAGCCTTCGCATGTCCGCCGCCGCCGTAGCGCCCCGCCACCTGGGAAACATCCACGTGATCGTGGATGGTCCGGAAGCTGACGCGCTTGCCGCCCATATTCAAAATCGCGATATAGTCCAGATGCGGGTATTCCTTGCCCAGCTCGTTGCCCAGCTCGGAATGGTACGATTCCGCGTGAACGATGCCTACGCAGTAATCGTGAATAAAGGTCTGGACGATTTCCCGGCGTTTTCTCCGGATATAGCGCTCTATCTTACTCTCTTCCATATCGAGAATTTTTTCTTCGAAATCGTCGAAAGCGAACGGCTCGCTCCCCAGGAGGCGGGGCACCATCTTTTCCTCGAATTCGTCGATGGACACGAGGTAGAACAAATCGTTCAGCCGCTTGGCCTGCCCGTTGCCGTTCGCCTCCCATTCCCAGGTGTCGTACTGGCGGACGAGCTCGACGAATTCATCCAGCGCCGGGGTCGCTTTCAAAAACCCGTTGCGCAGCAGATGCTCGTAAAAGAGCGACGTGGCGGAAGCAAGCCTGCCGTCGGGGTACGCCACCGTAACCGCCGCCCACGGGTATGCATTGAAGTGCAGCGCCGTCTTATGGTGGTCGATCATGCTGATTTTGCCGCCGGCCTGCGCGTATTCGCTCAGCTCCTGCTCATTCTGCTCATTAACCGACAAATCCGTTATGTAGAGGTACTCGTTCTTGATTTTTCCCTGCCGGGCAAGCTCCAGAAACTTCTGAACCTGCACGTTCAGCCCTTCCACGGAATTGTACCGGACCTCGGCTTCTTCACCGAACGCACATTTGGCCAGAATGCCGCAGCCTACTCCGTCCAGGTCGTTATGTGTATACAAATGAATCATCGGGCTCTGACTCCTTGCCGTTAATTTCCCGCCCGCGCCGGGCGGGTTGAATCCCTGCTAATTTTTCCACAGAACGGCCGGACTATGCAACCCTCTTTCTTGCGCTCCATCAAAAAAGGCATCTCCGCCGGGTGAATACCGCGCTTCGCGCGAGTACCCAACCGGGGGAAATGCCCTGCCGGAACGGCTCTGTTCAATCGTTGTTTTGCTTCAGTTGGCCGGCTCCTTGCCGGATAAATCCCGCCACTTCACGACGAACTCGCTGTGAAACGCTTCGCCCTTGTATTCGCTGTGCTCCTCGAGAGCGTTCCCGCATTCGCAGGAAATTTGATCGGCTCCGTAATTGTCCGTACCGAACACGATGCGCTCATCCCGGAAAGCACGCTGGCCGGGCACCACTTTATGTTCTTCCCCGCAGTTCAGACAGCGGATGACAAACCCTGCAGTCATGCCTTTTCATCTCCCATGCTCTTATGATTCGTCCAGAAAATCCTTCAATCGTTTGCTGCGGCTCGGATGTCTTAGCTTACGCAGGGCTTTCGCCTCGATCTGGCGGATTCTTTCGCGGGTGACGCCGAATACCTGGCCGACTTCTTCCAGCGTGCGGGTACGCCCGTCGTCGAGTCCGAAACGCAGGCGCAGCACGTTCTCTTCCCGCTCGCTCAGCGTATCGAGCACGTCCTCCAGCTGCACCTTCAGCAGCTCGAACGCGGCGGCGTCGGCCGGAGCCATCGCGTCCTGATCCTCGATGAAATCTCCCAGATTCGTGTCGCTTTCTTCGCCGACAGGGGTCTCAAGCGAAACCGGCTCCTGGGCGATCTTCATAATTTCGCGCACCTTCTCCACGCTGAGCTCCATCTCTTTGGCGATCTCCTCCGGAGCGGGCTCCCGCCCGAGATCCTGGAGAAGCTCCCGGGACACGCGGCTCAGCTTGTTGATCGTTTCCACCATATGAACGGGAATACGGATCGTCCGCGCCTGGTCGGCGATAGAGCGGGTGATGGCCTGACGGATCCACCAGGTCGCATACGTACTGAATTTATATCCCTTGGTATAGTCGAATTTCTCGACGGCCTTCATCAATCCCATATTGCCTTCCTGGATCAGATCGAGGAACAGCATGCCGCGTCCCGCATATCTTCTCGCAATGCTGACGACCAGACGCAAATTCGCTTCCGCCAGAATCCGCTTCGCTTCCTCGTCTCCCTGTTCGATCCTCTTGGCGATATTGACTTCCTCCTCAGCCGAAAGAAGCCCGACACGTCCGATTTCTTTCAGATACATACGTACGGGATCATCCATGCGGATACCATGCGGCAAAGACAGGTCATCCTGCTGCCCGCCCTGCTCCGCTTCCCGGGAGTCGTCTTTTCCCGGTTTCATAAACGGATCTAGTACCGGTTGGAATTGTTGTCCTGCCTCTGTTCCTGTTTGTTGATCTTTTGTCATATGCTCAGCCCCCTGCTTCCCGAAACCGGAATCACGTCCAGTGCATTGTCGTTCTCTTCGTCTGCACCCGCCAAAGCCCCGGGTAATGACCGCAACTGCAATCGCTATAATTATGAGTATTGACACCAAGATGAAATTATGATATATTGTAAATATCTAACTTAAAAATAAGTACTTGTGATTTTATCACAACTTTCCTTTAAATTCAAGCCCTTTTTCACTTTCCGTGGAAAAGGGCTTTTCTATTTTTTTCTTCTCGTAAATCCGCCGAAAAAAGAATCGGCCTTTCCGCATTTTGTGATAAAATGATTCATATTGTATAGCAGATAAAGAAGGATGAGTACTTTGCGAGAATTGATCTTTCCCTCCAAACAGACCGGTGATTCGCTGCTTTTCGCCCAGTCCCATCACGGACACTTGCTTCACCGGATCAAACTGGTTTCCATACTGCTTATTGCCGTCTATCCGTATTACTTCTACGCGGATTTCTTTCTATACCGGGACGTTCCCGACGAGGCTTACAGGTACGGCTCTATCGGCATTCACCTGCTGAGTATGCTGATCTCGGTCCTGTTCCTCGTTCTCTACCGCCTGCATCGGAATCAGGCTGCCGCTTCGCGGACATTACGGCCGCCCCTCCTTGTTACTACTTATACGGCCCTCTATCTATTTATCGGCATGCTATCTGCGATCAACAGCCAAAGCCTGACCGGAAACGTAGACGCCTATATCATCATTCTGCTGAGCGCGGCCATTATCCTTCCCATTCACCCCAAGAATTTTTTGGTTATTCTATTAATTAACCATCCGGTGTTCCTAGTCCTTCTTTCTATGGCAAACAAAGACAAGTACTCTCTGCTTACGAAGGAAATCAATACGACCGCTACGGCGGGGATCGCTTTTTTTGTCGCCTTGACCTTGTATAATCTGAGAAAAAAAGATTTCACCAACACCCGTAAGCTTCAAGAGAACGAAATCCATTTCCGGAAGCTGTTCTCCGTCAATCCGTATCCGCTCGTTCTTTCCCGGATCCGGGACAATACCATCGTACAGCTAAACGCGGAAGCCGCAGAGTTTTTTCAAATCCCGCTGGACAGCGGCACGCCCGCCGATGCCTCCATCCTGTATCCCGGTACCCTGGAGAAAGATGAGATCATCCATGAGCTTCTGCAGAAAGACAGCATCAAGAACCTGATCTGCCAGCTGTCCGTATCGCCTCATTCCGAGAAATGGGTCATGATGAACTACGAGCTTATCGTATACGACAACGAGACATGCGTGCTCGCGGGAATTACGGACATTACGGAGCTGAAAAAAGCCGAGGCCGAGCTGGCGCGCTACGCGACTCTCGACGCCCTGACCGGTGTGCTGAACAGAGGTCATGGAATGACGCTTCTCCAGCAGGAGCTCGTCCAGTGCAGAGAACAGGGCCGCGAGCTGGCCGTCTGCTTCGTCGACATCAACAATTTGAAGGAAGTCAACGACCGTTACGGCCACGCCGAAGGAGATTCGCTCATTAACAAGGCGTGCGAAGTACTTCAGCGAAATCTGGAGCCGGAAGATTATCTATTCCGCTATGGAGGAGACGAATTCGTACTGGTCTTTCATACTCCGCCGGACGCCGCCAACCTCATCTGGAGCCGCATCCGCGAAGATCTGCTTACGCTTAGCCGGGAACCGGACAGTCCTTTTCCCGTTTCCGTCAGCCACGGTTTCTTTCATATAGGGCCGGACACGGACATGTCCGCCGCCGAAGTGATCGAAGCCGCAGATAAAGAAATGTATATTGAGAAACACTCGTACAAAAAAAATCTGTCCCCGCTCCCGGATAGATTGTAACCGCCTCCCTTCTTTGATTTTGTTTCCGATCTTGTTTCCGATCTTGTTTCCGATCTTGTTTCCGATCTGTCTCCGTTCGGCCTTGTCCGGCTTTTTCCCGCCGGCTGAGAACGGGGATTTTTTATTTAAGCTCCACCCTTCGCGGGACAAAAAAAGGACCTGCGTCCGCAGATCCTTTTTTCCGATGCTTAGTTGACCGTTACGTAAACCTTGGTCGATTTTTTGGCATATGTCACGGTAATCGTGGCTTTGCCTTTGCCGGTTGCCCGGATAACGCCGTCTTTCACGTCCGCTACGCGGATGTTGGAAGATTTCCACAACGCCTGGACGGATGCGTCCTGCTCGGACAGATCCTCAAACGTTGCCGTAGCCTTCACTTTCGCCGTAGCTCCCGCTTTCAGCTCCAAGGTAACCTTGTCGGTTTGCAAATATTTCAATTTGTCCACATCGACAGGAATCGAAATGCTTTTGCCGCCGAACGTTGCGGAGACTGTCGTGGTTCCCGCGCTGACGCCCGTTATTTTGCCTGCGTTCACGTCCGCGATTTTGTAGTTGCTGGACTTCCAGAGAACGCTCGAAGTGACGTCTTTCTTGCTGCCGTCCGACAGGGTAGCCGTCACCTTAATCTGGACGCTCGAGCCGGATTTGGTGGACACGAAGCGCTTGTCCACTTCAAGGGAAGAAACGACGCCGATTTCGACCGGAATCGTAACCGTCTTGCCGCCGTACTTCGCGGTGATCGTCGCTTTGCCGCGGGAAACCGGAGTCACGAGACCGTTATCTACCGTAGCGACTGCCGCGCTGCTGGACGTCCATTCAGCTTCTTTCGTCACGTCTTTAGGCGTACCGCTGCCATCCGTGCTCGTAAGAGTGATCAGCTTGTTCTCGCCGAGATCGAAATTCAGGAACGACGGGTTCGCCGTCAGCTTGTCCGCCATATCGACTTGAATTTTGAACGTAACCGTCTTGTTATTGAAAGTGGCCGTAACGGTCGTTTCGCCGGAAGCGACAGCCGTTACCAGACCGGCATCTACGGTCGCCGCTTTCTCATTGGAACTCGTCCAGGCCGCTTCTTTCGTCACATCTTCTTTCGTGCCGTCCGTATACGTCGCCGTCAGGTCCAGCACTTGAGTACCGGCTTTTTTCAATGAAATAGTAGTCTTGCTGCCCGTAGTCAACGTTTTCAGAACCCCTACGGATACTTGAACGACAGCCGTTCTCGTCCCGTATTTCGCCGTCACCGTCGCGGCACCTGTGCCTACGCCGGTAATTACGCCTTTACGTACTTCCGCGATGTCCGCGGCGCTGGAAGTCCAGTCGGCTTTATCCGTTACATCTTCCACCTTGCCGTCGCTGTAAATGGCGTTCAGCGTTACCTTCTCGTAGCTGCCTACTTGGAAGTTAACGGTCTTCGTGCTTGCTTTGATCGTGTTCGGAATATCGACCGACACTTTAACGGTGACGGTTTTGCCGCCGTAAGTCGCGGTTACGTTAGCTTCTCCGGCTTTACGTGCGGTTACTTTGCCGTCCGTCACGCTGACAACCGCTTCGTTGTCGACCGACCATTTGGCTTCGTCCGCCACGTCTTCCTTCGTATCGTCGGCATAGGTCGCCCAGAGGACGATCTGCTCCTCTTTGCCGGTTTGCAGGAACAGAGGCTCCTTCTCGGCTTCCAGACGCTTCGGAACATCCACGTCTACGACGACCGATACGGTTTTCGTGCCGTATTTGGCCGTAACCGTCACTTCGCCCGTAGCATTCGCGAAGAGCTTGCCTTTGACGACGCTGACGATATTCTCGTTACTGGAAGTCCAGTCCGCGCGTGCCGTAATATCATCGGAGCTTCCGTCGGCATAAGTCGCTTTCAGAGTCAGCTGCTCCGAGCCGTTTTTCTTCAGCAGAACCGTTTCCTTGCCCAGATCCAGCTTAATGGCGTTGTCCACGTCTACCTTGATAACAGCGGACTTCGTGCCGTAGCTTGCCTTGATCACGGCTTTACCCGGTCCGTATCCGGTTACTTTGCCTTTCAGGACATCCGCCACATCCGGGTTGTCGGATTCCCACTCGGCGATGTCCGAAACATCCTCGGAAGTGCCGTCGGGATAAGTCGCGATCAGAGTGATCGCTTCCGAATCTTTCAGAAGCATGGAAATCTGCGATTTATCGGGATCTACCCGTTTCGCGATTTCGATGCTGACCGGAACGGAAACGGTCTGGTTGTTATATTTTGCGGATACGATCGCAGTACCCGAGCTTTGACCCGTAACGAGACCGTTGACTACCGTAGCCACGGAACCGTTGTCGATGTTCCATTCGGCCTTCTTCGTTACGTCTTCGTTCGTACCGTCGTCGTAATAGGCGGTAAGTTTGATTTGTTCGGATTTGCCTTTGCGCAAATCAATCGTTTGTACGTCTTTAATGAGAGAACGGACATGCTTGCTTACCGTCACGTTGACGATAACCGTTTTCCCTTTATGAGTGGCCGTAATGACGGCTTTGCCTTCTTTCTTCGCCGTAACCGATCCCGCATACACGGATGCGATATCCGGAGAACCCGAGGTCCAGTCGGTTTTAACCGTAACATTCTCGGTTGCGCCGCTGTCGTAAACCGCGGTTGCCGTAAGGGAAGCGGTGCCGCCTACCTCCAGCGAAAGTTCGTTTTTGTTCAGCACCAGGCTGGTCACTTCCAAGGCCATCGCGCTCATCGCGCCGAAGCTGCCCGTTACCAGAGTCAAGGTAAGGAATAAAGCCAAAATCCTCATTGCCCGCATCATTTCATCTCCTAGTCTTTGTTCTTGTTGGACAGCCATCCGGAAACCTGCTTACAAAGCCGTCCTTCCTCAGCTGTTCAAAAAGCTGACCTTCTTTTCGTGCCGAACCCGAACTTAATTTCGACGTCCTTGTCGGTACCTGGAAAATATGATCCCCCTTTTAGGTCAATGGCGTTCGCCCGGCAGAAACGGTAACTTCCGATCAAGCGTTCATTAACGCTCGGCTGGCGATTTACCCATTTGTTGGAATCACCTCTTCTAATATCGACAAAAGGCAGCCAAATGTTTAGCCTCTATCTCCATAAACTATCGATCGTGCAGAAAATTTCCGTCCCTTCCCCAGCCCGGGCAAATAAAAAAGAGATTCATGAAATGAATCTCTCTTCGGGTAACGTTCCGCTCTTATTTGTTTTTGTGCTTTTCGAACAAATCATGCAGCTTGCCCGCCGCCTCGTTATACGGCTGGATGCCTCCGTTATCGACGTGGAAATAAAAATTTCCGTCCGCGAATCCCAGATAAGTGTTCTGATCTTTCACCATCAGGATTTGCTCCGATTGCTCCAAATAATAGTAAGTAGTGTCAAAGCCTTTGAAAACGGCCGCACCCGCCAGCTCGACATCGCCGGACCGGAGCTTTTCATCTATCGCTTTATACATGATTTTGGATGTCTTGCCTTCATAGTACGTGATGTAAAAGTTCTTATATTCATCCCCGATATCCCCGTCCAGCTCATCGCGCCCTTGCAGGAAGGGAGTTCCGAGTATGGCGGATACATCCTCCGTCTTCTGTTTGAGACGCAGTCCGTTCAGTACGAAAGCACCGGCCTCCACTCCGACAACCGGTTCGTCGAACCGCTTGCCGTACTTGCCCGTTTTCTCCATGACACGGTCGATCAGCACGGCCGCTTCCGCACGGGTAACCGGAGCTTCCAAGGCCAGATCGCCTTCGGCACGGCCCTGCAGGATGCCTTCCTTAACGCTAAGCGCCACGGCATCTTTATCCGGAACCGATTTAAATCTCCATTCCGGCTCAATGAGCTTGCTCACCATGCGCACGATTTCAAGGCGGGATGCGGGATTGAGCATCGTCTTCTCGAAAGCTTCGTCCACAAGGCCCAACTTCGTCTTCGCTTGATCCAAATAAGCCCCGTACCAGGCTGAGTAGCCGGCGAGATCCGGTTTATAAGACGGATCATTGGCCATCACGGCCATCTTGACGAACTGAACGCCCGTTACCTTCGCGCCCGGATCGAAAATTTTATCGGACACCCCGTCGATCACGTGCATCTGGGACGTGCTGATTAAACTGTCCTGCGCCCAGGGAACGCCGTCAATATCCTCGTAAAGCCAGTGAGCGGCCGCAGGCGATGCAGCCATCACAAGCATGAAGGCGGTTCCGGCGGACAATGCGCCTTTTTTCCAAAAAGACCGTTTCATCCTTATATTCCTCCTCGGTACTGATATGCAGCATCCCGCATAGGGTATGCAGTACTTTTCGCTGCAGAAGAGAAAGAATCCTCCCCTCAGCAAGAACGCAAAAAAGAAACTTTCGGACCCGAGTGGGTTCGTCCTCTCTTCCGGTTTCCCCCGAAGGATTACGGCCACCCCTTTCAATCCTTACCGCATCTTCCGCCCGTACACCACACGGGACCATAAAAACACCGCATTGCCTATAAGCAGAATCGTAAACTCCCAGCCTGTCTTCCCCGTGCTGATAAAATTATAGAGCCCCCAGGCAAGCAGAGCCGCCGTATAAAATACAAAGGCAATCTTCGCCGACTTGTCCGTCTGGTAGCGTTCCATTTCATCCGCTTTGCGCATTTTAAATTTCATAATCTTCTCCTCCCAGTGCATGCATGGCTGCCGATCTCCCCTAATCTTACCTTTAAAATGTCAAATACTTTTTACATCTATCATTATAAAAGAAGGGGCCGTAATGTCAAATCTTTTTTACATTTCAACATATGCTTCCGTAACAGAAAACGCCGCGTGCACTGCCTCCTCCGCTATCCAAAATTGAAGCGTTAATATATGGAAACGTCCGTAAGTTATCCTCAACCCGTTTACGGACGGCATCTGCGGGGTAAGGATATGCTGTAACCGGAACAAAGCTTAAGCGAAATGAAGAAACAGGCACTAAACCTGAGGAGGTAGTTCAAAATGGATAAGAAAATTGTTGGTGTTTTCGATACAGAAAGAGAAGCTATTCAAGCGATCGATGGTCTTAAACAGCAAGGTTTCCATGCCGATGACATCTCCGTAATTGCCAAAGATAAACAAGATTCAGCCGATATTTTAAATGAAACCGGCACGAAAGCGCCGGAAGGCGTCGCAACGGGCGCAGCTACGGGAGGCGTGCTCGGCGGTGTGACCGGCCTGCTAGCCGGTATCGGCGCACTCGCCATTCCTGGCGTCGGCCCCTTCATCGCGGCGGGACCGATTGCCGCTACATTGACGGGCGCCGCTGTCGGAGCGGGCGCGGGCGGTCTTGTGGGCGGCCTGGTAGGCATGGGCATCCCCGAGGATGAAGCCCAGCAGTATGACAACTATGTCAACGACGGCAAAATCCTCGTCCTCGTCGATTCCGATGCAGAACGCGACGCTCATGTTTACGATACGTTCCGCACGAACCGTTCCCTGAACGCGTCCTCTTACGACGATCAAGTATTCCGCGATACGGATACTCCGGCGTATGACGTCAATTCCGGCCTGCCTTACAACGGGACGGCTGACGATATCGACCGTTCCCGCCGTCTGTAAGAACGGGATGCCGGATAACTGCACCTTCCTTTATAAAATAAATGCAAAGACCCGATCCTTCTTAGGATCGGGTCTTTTATTTTAAAGGATTAGCCCGGGTAGACCGCTCATACTTGTCCGTCCTATCCTTGAATCAGCTCTTCAAAGGCCCCGGCATATGTATTCGGCCAGCGTACGCACCATAGCTCCTGTGCCGCCCTTCGGATCGACTCCGCGCTCCCCCCAAAGCCATGCCGTACCGCCCGTATCCAAATGGATCCACGGCTTGTTTTCGGTGAACGCCTCGATAAACGAGCCGCCCATGATCGCTCCCGCCCATTTATGGGCGGCGGCGTTTTTAATATCGGCGACCGAGCTGCGCAGCATTTCCCGGTATTCGGGGAAGTTCGGCAGCTGCCACACCTTTTCACCCGCTTGTATGGAAGCTTGAAGAACGGAAGCGAGGAAGGCGTCGTCGTTCGTCTGGGCACCGGTAGCGACATCGGCGAACGAGACGAGAACCGCGCCCGTCAGCGTAGCGATGTCGATCAGACGGGTCGCCCCTTTCTCAATGGCGTACGTGACACCGTCCGCAAGGATAAGACGCCCCTCCGCGTCCGTGTTCAGCACTTCGACTGTCCGGCCGCTTAACGTCGTAATAACATCGCCCGGACGCATCGCCGTTCCGGAAGGCATATTCTCGGCGGCCGGTATGACAATTCGCAGATTGATTCGCGGTTTAAGACGGCCCACCACAATCAGCAGCCCGAGCAGCACCGCGGCTCCGCCCATGTCGCTGATCATCTCTTCCATGCCGCCCGCAGGCTTGATGGAAATACCGCCGGTGTCAAAGGTGACGCCTTTGCCGACAAGACCCAGCACCTCGTCCGACGACGGATCACCGTCATAGCTCAGCGTGATCATGCGCGGCGGATTCGCGCTGCCGAGGCCCACGGCCGCGAGCGCTCCCATGCCGCGCTCCACAATCGCCTGCTCATCCAGCACCTCGCAGGCGATTCCGAACTGCCCGGCCAGCTTCTCCGCTTCCTCCGCAAGGTCGGAAGGAAGCAGCAAATTGCCGGGCAGGTTCGTCAGGTCGCGCGCATAGTTCGTCGCGACAGCATACGCTTCGGCGGCGCCGACCGCCGCCTGCAGCTCTTCCGCGTTCAGCATGTCCCGCTGAACGAACAATTGCGCCGCGGCCAGTTCCTGCCGCGGCTTCGCCTCCCGCGCGTACGTCGCGATGCGGTACGCGCCGAGCAGCAGCCCTTCCGCGACGGTGAACACCGCCGAGGCGGAAGACGCCGCGCCGTTGCCCCGCGGTGCTGGCTCGCGGCCTGCCGCCGTCCGCGCATCCGCTCCGCTCGTGCTCTGCTGCTCCGCGTGGACGCCGTCAACGCTAGCGGCCTTCACCGCCGCAGCGCCGGCGCCGCCTTCCGCCTGAGCCGCAAGCGGAGCGGCATACGTCCCGCCGCGCGGAGGCTCGGCCGGGAAGGCCCCCTCCGGCAGCAGCACGGCCAGGCGGCCCAACCCGAGCCGCTGCGCCTCCCGGGCCGCTTGTACGGCGGCCAGCCGCAGCGTGTCGCGTCCCGCCGGCGCCGCACCGAGACCGGCTGCGATCACATACGGCGCAGCCAGGCGGCCGTAGGCCGGAAGCACGGTGACTTCCCCGGCGCTTCCTTGGAAGCGTCCGGCCCGCTTCAGCCGTTCAAGCTCGGCCAGGAGCTCCTGCGGCAAGTCCGGCAGGCTCCCCGTTTCTCCCTCAGTCGTGAAAAACAGCAGGGCATCCGCATCCGCCGAGGCCCATCCGCCGTTTTCCGCGATCGTAATTTTCGTAGTTGTCGTATAGTCCGCTCTCATCAAAAATTCAGCTCCTCTCATGCCTCCCGAGGCAATTGTTTCCCATCGGGCCGCGTTTGCAGTATTCCCGTTCTAAATAGGCAAAACTCCCTCAGGCCGGCGGGTTTACCTGCACATCGTCAGCGGGGAGCATAGGGTTATTCTTTTCTATTGTAATACACGGGGGCATCAGTTTAAAGGGAGCTGGATCCGGAAGCTAGTCCCCTCTCCCACCTCGCTTTCCACATGAATGACGCCGCCGTGGTTTTTGATGATACGGTAGCAGACGGAGAGGCCGAGGCCGGTTCCGTCTTCCTTTGTCGTGAAGAAGGGATCGAATAACTTTGAAAGCGTTTTCTGATCCATTCCTCTTCCGTTGTCCTCTATGTAAATCCATACCTGATGATCCACTTTGATGGTCCGGATGCGAATAAGCCCATGCTCTTTCTGTCCGTCGGACATCACTTCTATGGCATTTTTAACAATGTTGAGCAGTACCTGCTTGATCTGCTTCACATCTACCCATACGTACAAATTCGGGTCCGATTCGCTCAACTGGATATCGCAGCCTTTTAACAGAGCCTCGCTCTCGAACAGCAGCACGACTTCCTTGATAAGCGAAGCGATCTGAATCTTCTGCTTCACCGGAGCCGTCGGCTTGGACGAATTTAAAAATTCAAAAATGATATCGTTGGCCCGGTCGATTTCACTTAAAATAATATCCGCGTAATCCTGTTTGCCCAAGCGGAGCAGCTCCGGCTGCAAAAGCTGAATAAACCCGCGGATTGAAGTAAGCGGATTGCGGATTTCGTGAGCGATGGAAGCCGCGATTTTGCCCAGCATAGCCAGCTTGTCGTTATAATAGACGGATTGCTCGATCCGCTTGAAGTCGGTCACGTCCTTGACGGAAATGAGAATGTCCCCGTCCAGCTCTTCATCATACTTGGCCGTCACCAGAAAATGCTGGCCCTTCTCGTCAATCACTTCCTGAAAGGGCAGCCTGTACACGAACATCTCCCGGTGAAGCTTGATCAGAAGCTTACGCATCCCTCTCGACAGCTTCCGCAGGCGGACCAGCTCGTAGAACGTCCGTCCGATCATGCTTTTGCGGGGCAGACCCAGAAACTGGCCCAGCTTTACGTTGGCAAACGAAAGAAAGCCCTCCTGATCGAACAACGCTATTCCGCTGTCCATATGCTGGAGCACGTTCTCATACTTGCTGTTGGCCGACTGGAACGAAGAGTCCTGCATCAATTTGCCGGTAAAGCCTCTTGACGAATCTTTAACGGCCTGCCCGTGCTGCGGCGTACAAAAGGAGATCACTTCACTAAGAATTTGGAACGATTGCTGATAATACAGCACAGCATCTTCAGGTCCGGCAGGGAGGATTAACTCCCGCATGCATCTATCATGCAGAAGAGTTACCTCTTCCGGCAGCATAGTGGAGATAAACGGCTTGAGGGTGCTGGAATAAGAGCGGGCTTCCTCCGGTCCGCTTTGCATCAATACTTGCAAAACTTGCAGATACATCGTTCGGATATCCGGCATGTGACTCCTCCTAGATTATGCGTGGGGTTGTGTACCCGGCACGACGACACTTTTCGTCAAAAATCAAGGTTTTTTCGTCATTATCTTACATTTCCTCGCGATTTTGTTAATTATCGGAATCTCACTCATTGTAACATAGGAAGTTTAAAATTACGATACGATTTGGAGCGTAAAGAGAGGAAAATGTAAGATCCCGCCTTAAACACGGCAGCGTCCGCCGTCGGCCGTTTTTTGCTGCCTGTCCGGATGCAAGAGCCAAATAACCCCGCGGGCAGCGGGGTTATCTTTTCCTATCGGGCCTATTTCAGTCCGCCTGTGTGTTGTTCGTTCAGGCAATGAAAAACGGACATGCGCTCAGCCGATTTTATAATAAGCCTGCCCGTCTTTGAACGGAATCCGGAAAGAGTGTCCGTTCTTCCAGGAATCGCGGTCATCCCTGTCGTCGTCTTTCTCGTGATCCTTCTCTTTCTTTTCTCTTTCTTTCTGCTTCTCGCGTTCTTTCTCCCGCGCTTTTCTTTCTTTTTCTTCCTTTTCCTTCTGTTCCGCCTGTTTCCTCTTCATCTCTTCCTGAGCCCGCTTATATTCCCGTTCCACCTTTTGACGAAGCCATTCTTCCCGCGCGTTATCCGCATTGCCGCTGCCCGTATAGGTATTCTCCTTCTTCGGGGTCGGAGTAGGTACGGGCGTCTTCTGGGTTCCGGGGGATTTGCCGCCCGTATTCGCCGTGTTTCCTGCAGAATTGTTCGGAGGCGTGGGTGTCGGCGTAGGAACCGGTGTGTCGGAAGGAACCGGCTGATTCTTCTCTTCTTCGCCGGGAAGAGCCACGTTATCCTTGTTCCAGGAGCCTTCCTTTTCCATGGCCAGCCAATTTGTAAGGTTATCTTTATTAATAGGCTGGGTGCGGTTGTACAGCTTACCCATTCCGCCCATCTGCTTCGCCAGGGTGTAAATGGACATTTCGCGCAGCTGATCCAGGCTGATCTCGGTTCCCATACTTTTGGCGTTCAAATAAATGGCGTACTTGCCCGTGGACAGCTGATGCGTGCTCGCTTCCTTGCGCAGTTCCGGAGGCGCGGCGAAAGCCGCTACCGCATATTTGCTCATATCGGCATGTTTGGCGACCAGGTGGTCCGTTACCTGTTTCTCCATTTTGTCGGCCAGCAGAACGTCGCTCACCTTGCGTTCGTTGCCTACAACCGTACTCGATATGATAATATCCCCTTCGCCTTTAGCGAGCGGGCCCTGATCGAGCCAATCCAGTATGACGGATGCCGCCTGGGTAAGAGGCTTGCCCTCCACGTGAAGCGCCTTAGCCATCTGGGCGCCGTCCTGATTGAGCCCTCTGACTTCGCGTACGATTTCCGCATCGTCGAGCGCAAGCTCTACGCTCGGGTTGACGTCCATCGTCACGTAAGCCGCCACTTTTACCTGGGTGCCCATGTTTAATAAGCCGCCGATGAAGACAAAACAAATAATCGCGGCAGCCGCAAGCCCGGATGTCAGAACCAGGATCTGAGAACGTCCGAATCCCCCTGCCGATTTGTAACGGATTTCTTGTCCGACTTGGCAGTTGCGCCCTTTCTTGGAAATGCGCTCGAAACGCCCCTCCTCCGTCATGACAATGATGCTGTTTCCCTTCAGCTCCATGACGATGCCTTTACTCATATGCCTCTCTTCTTTCCTGGAAAGTTTGCTTTGATTGCTCTTTAAGTTGCAGATATTCTTTGAGATATGGATAGGAGCCGGTGTGTATGAGCGCTATGGCAATCAAATACTTTCGGTTACGTTCCAGCGTTTTGCGGGAGACGCTAACCTTACCCAGAAGTTCCTTGATAGGAAGCTGCTTTTTGCTAAGCAGAAGACGCATCAGTTCAGGGTCTTCGGAGAGGAGCTTACCGATCCCGAATAGCATGATACGAGAGTCTTCGTGCTTGGGAGAGGCATCGACCAAATCGGTAAATTGAATGGAGAAAACGGCAAGATTGCGGTTAAATTCCATAATTTCTCCGCGGCGTTCTTCTATGCCCTTCTGTTTCTCATACTGTTCCAGCGCTTGATGAATCTCAATGGGATTTACGTAATGATCTTCTTCGTCCTCCTGGTCAAACGCACTGTACGGAATCTGTCCCTTAAACCGCTGCTCCTTCCTCAAATAATCGATCAGTCTGCGGCGCATCACCGTCTCGGCAAAACCGAGAAACGAACGCCCCATGTCATGGGAGAACTGATTAATGGCTTCGTTAAACGCGGCTAAAGCAATACTAAATTCATCGTCTCTGGCAGGATCAATATATCTTTTGCAAAAGCGGCTTGCCACCTTGATGACAAACGGCTGGTAATCCGAGATAAACTGATTGCGCAGACGCAGGTCTCCCTGCTGTATTTTCTTCACAACCTCTTCAGGCTGCGGTGCGTTTTTTTGGTGGTGGCTGGACTGACGTTTGCTGCCGAATAACTTCTTAAACAGTACCAGAATCACTGTTCCACCTCACTTATACAATTCGATTTCCAGCAATTTCTTCGGGGGGTCAATCTTTGCTATTATAGCACAAGCTTTAATATCGGCGAAAAAGTTAAGTAATTTCACAGGAGTTTCTCAGAAAACAGAGCCGAATACCCCTCATCTTCTCAAAAAAAGCCGAAAATGCATAATTATATCCCAGCATAAGGCAACTAATGGTAGTATCAGGCAGAAAGGAGTGAAGCAAATGTTTCACAAAAAAGGGCTCGTTTCCGCCGCTGCCGTGAGTCTGCTTGTTTCGGGGAACTGTATAACTTGTTTGCACCCCGTTCTTCCAAAGCTTTTGCACAAAACAAAAAAGCCGGTCAGAGCCCTTCTCTGACCGGCTTTTTTCATATAAGACTATCATCTATATAAGTGCATTTACTTACTTCACGGCTTACGGGCTTTGAGGCGTACGGCCTTTCACAAGTTTGCTCCGGCGGCGGCTGAGCACCTGAAGGCGTTTTTTGAGCTGTTCCTCCCATGCGCCGTCTCCCAGAGACTTGGCGACCGAAAGCAAATCCAGTCCCATATCGATCTGATTCTGAACAATTTCCATCGGTTCCTCATCTTCGTGGTTCACGCAGTTCTCATAAATAGCCGGACCCTGCTTGCCTTCCACATAATCGATGAAATCAACCTCGGCGGCACCGTCTCCGTGCGCGTATTCGGCCAGCAGCTCATACTCGTTTTCTATCAAATGATGAACCTCAATCCGGTGGCAGACCGGACAGAAAAGAATCGGGACATTGTGAATGCTTGTTCGTATATGTTTAAGGGTCCCTTTCGACCCGATCATACTTGCACCGCAGCAAAAACTCATAATACTTCCCTCCCAAGGATCGTCCTGCAGACCTTCCCGGCCTGCGGAAGTGAATTTACGCATGTCGTTTGCATGTGATGCTTTATTTTACAACATTCCTATTCACCGGCACAAAGGAAAATTCCTCTTTTTCTAGTAAATTAGGCCTCGCACCATTCCGTTATTACAGGCGAAACCGAGAGCTTTCCTCTCTCGAAGACCAAGCCCGGCCGTGCTTCTAACACTAACAAAGCCCGCATAAAATCAGAGGAACAGGACTTCCCGGAACTGCTTTTAAGCAAACCGGAGTCCCTTTTACAACCAGATCGGAGGGACTGTGCAATGACGATTATTCCCATCATTTCTCGGCAGATCGCTTTTGCGAAATTCGAGAGCCGGACCGGTGATTTCTCGGTCTATTACCACACGGGAAAGGTGGAGAACTATACGGGTTTCGACCTGGAAGACATTCAAGCCCTGTGGGAATCCGCAAACCGTTACGATACACTGATGCGCCTGACGGAATCGCGCCGGCTTCCCCAGACCACCCCTAACTGAAAAAGACAGACCGGAGGTGAAATAACCGGCAGTGACCCGACATCGGGAAGCACGGGGCCTCATGCGCCGCCTGTATTCTCCGGCTGCCTCCCCTCAAAGATTGGGGGCTTCCTTCCGCTGTGCTACAATAGAACCAATCCAAACGACACGGCCTATGTCCGGCAAGGAAGAGAGGTATTTACTCTGCACGGTCCCCGTCCATTCCAATCCCCGCTGCTGCGGCCCAAACTCGGCAGTGTGCATCTTATGATTCAGCAGCAGACGGTTTTGTTTATTTACTGGTCGGCTTCACCCCGGCTGGCTTCCATAATCGCCGAGTACGGAACGGGAGCCGGTGAATGTCTGATAAGCGTCCGCTTAAGCGGATATTGCGAAGGCTCCGGCGAGGCAGTCGTTTATGAGGTCCGGACCTTTCCGCCGGCGGAAAATACCGGTTCCGCCTATATCCGCACAGAGAGCCGGAAGGGCTTTTGGCAGGCAGAGCTGGGCATGCTGAATGCGAACCGCGGCTTTCTCCCTTTCGTGAGGTCCGTTCCCGTATGTACGGGCGGCGGTCCCGCCGAAAATCCGTTTCCGGACGTGGAAAGACGACAAGCGGGGCATAAACAGGGCCCGTTTCCTCTTCTGCCGCTTGATTACGGCCTCTATTCTACTTACACGATCTATCCGCCGCCCAAACAGGAAGGAGAAAAGCCGTGAGCATGTCCCAGCCCGTTTCCGCTCTGCTCGTTCTTCACGCGCATCTGCCTTACGTGTACCAGCCCGACGGCGGCCTCACTCTGGAAGAATATTGGTTCCATGAAGCGATGTGCGACGTCTATCTTCCTTTCGTGGAATGCATGGACCGTCTGCTGACCGATAACATTCAGTCCCCCGTGACCTTGTCCGTAAGCCCCGTGCTTCTGTCTATGTGGGAGAATCCCGATCTGTTGGAACGTACACGGGAAATATTGAAACGGCGCGTCGAGCTGGGATCCAAAGAAACAGAACGGCTTGCAGACAAGCCCGGACCGGCCTCCCTTGCTTCCCGTTATGCCGGAAGGTATGCGGATATGCTTGCTCTATTCGACGAGATGGACGGCCAAATGATCCCCCGGTTGCGTCTTTACGCCGAGCGGAGCCTGATCCAGCTTATTCCCTCCGCCGCCGCTCACCCTTTCCTCCCTTTGTTCAAAACGGAGGAAGCCGCGTACGCGCAGCTTTATACCGCCGTGACAGAGTTCCGGCGGCATTTCGGCTTCGCCCCGTCCGGGATCTGGCTGCCCGAATGCGGCTATGCGTCCTGGCTGGAGCCTATTTTGGGAAAGCTGGGGCTGCGCTTTACGATCCTGGAGGCCTCCCCGGACGACAATGCGGCAGGCACGGTACGCGGGCCTGCCGCTCCATACGTCACACCGGGCGGCCTGCATGTTTTCACCCGGGATGCCGCAGCCTCGGCTCTTGTGTGGAGCCGGGAAAGCGGTTATCCCGGCCATCCCGATTATCGCGAATATTACCGCGATATCGGGTACGAGCTCGGCCGGGGCACTCCGGCCGAGCAGGCTTACATCCGGCCGTACGTGCTGCCGGACGGTACTCCCGCCGCGACAGGCTACAAGTACTGTCGCGTAACGGGCTTTGCCGGTGGCGAAATCGGAGCCGGAGGCAAAGCCCGTTACGACGCCGACCGCGCGTCGGAGCTGGCCGCCGTGCATGCGAGGCATTTTCTCGCATCACTCGGCGCAGCGGCGCATCCGGACAGCGAAGCGGCAGCGGGCGGAGCGGCCCTTGCGGCCGCTGACTCCGCAGCCGATCCGGACGCTGCAGCGACGACCGCTCCGGCGGCTGCCGGGGCCTGCTCCTCCGCCGCTGCCGCCGATCGTCAGCCTGTGGAGGCTCTCACGGCTGCGGACACTGCGGCGGACGCAGCACGGCAAACGCACGCAGCACCGGAAGCCGAGCCTCTCCGCTTCTCCGGCAGCTATGCTGAAGAGAGCGGGTCCCGCCCGCAAGGCGTTCCCGCTTCGGAGGCGCGCCTGCTGCCGCCCCGGCCGTTTTCCGTCTGCGCCTTCGACCTGGAGCTGTTCGGACACTGGTGGCACGAAGGCCCTCTCTGGCTGGAAACCCTGCTGCGGGAAGGTGACCGTGAGCAGCGGCAGCGGAATTCCGCCCATGGTTCGCGCAGCGGCTCTTTACTCCGCCATTCGGAGCGGCAGCCTGTTTTTCTTACGCCCTCACTATATAAGGAGCGTTACGCTTTCGAAAGCGGCACGGCCCCCGTTCTAACCAGTTGGGGGCGGGGAAGCGACGCCAGGGTCTGGCTGAACCCGGCTACTGACTGGATGTATCCGCTTCTGCATGACGCGGAAGAAGCCATGACACTGGCCGCCGCAAGAGCTGCCCGGATCCCCGATACGGCTCGGAAGCCTTATTCCCGCGAAATCCCCGCTCCCGGTCCGGGCCCGCAAGAAAACGAAAATCCTTCACTCCCTGCTCTCATCGACAGGATATTACGCCAGGCCGCGCGGGAGCTTATGCTCGCACAAAGCAGCGATTGGGCGTTTATGATCGAATCGGGAGAAATGGCGGACTTTGCCGCCGGAAGATTTCGGGAACATCTGAATAACTTCTATCAATTAATACCGATAATGGATGATATAGATGCGAGACAGCCCCCGGCTTTTACAACCGGAGAGCTAGAATTGCTTCATAGAATGGAAAAATATGCTCCGCTCTTTCCCGGTGCGGATTGGAGAGCCTACCTTCCCGGGCAGATTGCCGAAGCTCCGCCGGGCACGTCGCCTGACGAAGTTTCGTCTCCAGTCCTCTCCGTTCCAACGGCTGAAGGCCCGGCGGCCTCCTCTAAAGCTGTAAGCGAGAAGCCGCGCACCGGAAATCCGCAGACGAAGCCGCCTGCCATGAACAGTTCTGCCGTCAATTCGGACAACGAAATAAAACCCGCCCTTCACGTTCTCGTGCTGGCCTGGGAATTTCCGCCGCATCTTATTGGAGGACTTGGGCGTTCCGTGGGAGACCTGACGGCACAATTAACCCGTGACGGGCATAAAGTGCATGTGATCACATGCCGACGAAATAATGAAGCCCCGGACAGTCTTTGGAACGGCGTGCACGTTCATCGCGTGGAAGTGCCGCCAAGCTCCCAATCCCCGGCGTTTCTCGACTGGGTGTTCGGGCTAAATATCGCTATGATTTTGCGGGTGGAACGTCTGATGGAGGAACACCGGGAGCTTCGGTTTGATATCCTTCACGCGCACGACTGGCTGGTTTATTACGCCGCCCGCGACTGCAAACAGACTCTCGGCCTGCCGCTTGTCGCTACCCTGCACGCAACCGAATACGGCCGCAAGCTGGGCCGCCTGGACGATCCCGTCTCCCGTAATATTCACGCTGTGGAAACCAGTCTCGTGGAGCTCGCGGATAAACTGATCGTATGCAGCGATTCCATGGCGGAGGAAGTGACGTCGCTTTTCAATCGCACAAAAAACGGCCTGACGGTCATTCCGAACGGACTTCCTATTCCACCCGGGGCGGATACCAGCCGGAAGCCGCTTGGGATTCCCGCGTTTGCCGCTAATTCCGGAGATTCGCAAGGATCGCCGTATGCAAAACGCCGGATTTTATACCTCGGGCGCCTCGTGCCCGAGAAGAACGTTCCGCTGCTTCTGGCAGCGCTCCCTTATATCCTGCATCGGTTCCCCGGGACGGAGCTGGTTATCGCCGGAACGGGACCCGAGGCGGCTCCCCTCAGCAGGCTGGCCTCTCCCTTCGGGGACCGCGTACGGTTTACCGGCTACGCCGACGAAGCCGCCAAAGCCCCGCTTTTAGCGGAAGCCGACGTCTGCGCCGTTCCAAGCCTATACGAGCCCTTCGGGATCGTGGCACTTGAAGCGATGCGAGCGGGCGTCCCTCTCGTCGTCGCGGATACTGGCGGGCTCGCCGGACTTGTCGAAGACGGCATTGACGGCTTCCGTCTTCCTCCGGCGGATCCCCGGGCCTGGGCCCGGAAGATTTGCCTTCTGCTGGACGATCCGGAGCTTGCGGCTCTTTTTACAAAACGCGCCTCTGCTAAATTACGCACATGTTTTAATATGAAGGAAATCGGAGCCGCCACAACGAACGTTTACCAAAGCGCCATAAATTGCCAAAGATCGACAAAAACTTGTTGACCTCTTCTTCTGAAAACGGTAACCTTATGGCGAATAACCTGGCTTTACCAGTAACCAGTAAGGAAGTGATTTTTTGCCCAGACATTTCGTTGTCGGTAACGGGAAGTTTCTCATCAATCTGGATGAACACTCTTACATGCGGGATTTGTATTATCCTTATGTAGGGCAGCTGAATCATATCGGCGGGTATCATTGTCGTGTCGGAATTTGGGTGGACGGTGCTTTTTCGTGGTTGGACGCGCCTGAATGGCAGTTTCAGCGTGCTTATGTGGAAGACTCCTTAGTGACCGACGTGAACGCGACGCATCCCGGCCTCGGGATTTCGCTTCGCATTCAAGACGGCGTGCATCAGCGGGAGGATATTTTTCTGAAGCGGATTCAAATCACCAACCATCACTCGGCGGTGAAGGAAGTTCGGGTATTTTTCAACCAGGATCTCGTTATCAACGAGACGGAAGTCGGCGACACAGCCGCCTACTACCCGGCCAATCACACCGTTTTCCACTATAAAAAAGACAAGTACTTCATGTTCAACGGAAGCACGGGAACGGACGGCATTTTTCAGTATACGACAGGAGTCAAGCGCTTTTACAATGCCGAAGGGACATGGCGCGACGCCGAGGACGGCCACCTGATGGGCAATCCTATCTCGCAGGGCTCGGTCGACAGCACCATTTCGTTCCGGATGTATGTGCCGCCTTCTGGCGATCATACCCTGTACTACTGGCTGAGCGCGGGCCATACGCTTGAAGACGTGAAAAAGCTCGACAAGTATGTCAAGGAAAGCCATCCCGGCAAACTTCTTGACCGCGTCCAAATTTACTGGCAGCGCTGGGTCAACAAGACAGAGCGGTCATTCGGTGATCTGAACGGCGAAGTGATCTCCCTGTTCAAGCAAAGCCTGCTCATCGTACGCACCCAGACCGACGTAAACGGCGCGATTATCGCCGCCAACGATTCGGACATCATGCAGAGCAACCGCGACCATTACAGCTACATGTGGCCGCGTGACGGGGCTCTGGTTGCTTACTCCATGTCCATGGCAGGCCATCAGGCGATGATGGAGCCGTTCTACCGTTTCTGCGCCAACGTCATTTCTCCCGAAGGGTATTTGCATCACAAATACAACCCGGACGGAACCGTCGGATCGAGCTGGCACCCGTATGTGCATAACGGCGGCGAGCAACTGCCGATCCAGGAAGACGAGACGGCGCTCGTGCTGTTCGCTCTCTGGCAAGACTATAAGAAACACGGCAATCTGGAGCTGGTACAGTCCCTCTACCGCGATCTCATCCGTAAAGCCGCACGTTTCATGTCTACCTACATCGACCAGGAGCTGAGCCTGCCGAAGCCGAGCTACGATCTGTGGGAGGAACGGTACGGCATCTACACGTTCACCGCTTCCGCGGTATACGGGGGACTGATCGCCGCGGCCAATTTCTGCAACCTGTTCGGGGATGAGGAACGCAGCAGCCGCTACCGCCATACGGCCGAGAAAATCAAAAACGGCATTCTCACTCATCTCTGGGACGAGAAAGAAGGCCGTTTCGCCCGGGGCTTGCATCAGAAGGACGGAACCTGGGTCCGTGATATGACACTGGAAAGCTCGGTGTACGGTATATTCGAGTTCGGCGTTCTGCCGGCGGATGACGACCGCGTGGTACGCACGATGCAGGCCAACAAAAACGGCCTGTCCATCAAGACCCCTGTCGGCGGCGTAGCCCGCTATCATCACGATTATTATTTCCAGCGATCGCAGGATGTGAATCAGGTGCCGGGCAATCCCTGGATCATATGCACGCTGTGGATCGCCGAATGGGAAATCGAATGCGCCAAGACGCTTGCGGACCTGGAAACACCGCGGCAGACGCTGGAATGGGTCGTGAACCATCAGATGGAGAGCGGAATACTTCCCGAACAGCTCGATCCGTATAACGGCGACCCGGTATCCGTGGCTCCCCTCACTTGGTCGCACGCCACCTTCGTTCTCGCCATCGTCAAATATTTGAGCAAATACGAGCAGCTTGCGGGAAAATAGCCCCGCTTGCTCCTCATAAAAAAACCGCAAGCCGTCGTAATTGACCGGCCTGCGGTTTTTTCCGTCTTCTGAGGCTACAGCCGCTCTTCAAACACATCGGCATATTTCTCCGCGCTCCACAGCGCCTCCAGTTCTTCCGGCTTGTTCATCTCAATCTGAATGAGCCAGCCCGAACCGTAGGGAAAACGGTTAATATAGTGGGGATTTTTACCGAGCACCCGGTTAATGGACACAACAGTCCCGGACAACGGCATAAATACATCCGTCTCCGCCGTAACGGACTCCATCGTACCGAGCAGATCGCCGGCCTGCAGCTCGTCCCCTTCTTCCGGAAGCTCTGCAAACACGACCAGTCCCATTTCCATTTGAACGTAATCCGTCATTCCGATCGTAGCCCGGCTTCCGTCTATCCGGACCCACTCGTGATTGGGGGTATACAGCAATTCCTGCGGAATATCCATCCAGCTCCTCCTTTCTTGCCCGAAAGTTCAAGACTTTCTCACTAGCATACACCAATCCGCGCGGGAATCGTACTGCTTCACGTCAGTCGTACGGCCTCCCCTGCTTTTCCCCCTGTCTGAAAAACGAACTTCCTGGAGGCTTCCTCCGTTCACCTGCTGCATCCGCCGCTCTTCCAAAGTTCTTCTATGTAACAAAAGCTCCCCGCCTGCCGCCGTTAAGCGGAAAGTGGGGAGCTTCTATAATCCGTCCGTTAACTTATTTTACGGACAGGTTTTTGTCGCCAGGCTTCCAGTTCATCGGGCACAGGCCGCCGGACTGAAGAGCTTGCAGGACGCGAAGAGTTTCTTCTACGCTGCGACCTACGTCGTTGTGGTTAACGACTTGGTATTTCAGTTCGCCTTCCGGATCGATGATGAACAGGCCGCGCAGAGCTACGCCTTCTTCTTCGATCAGGACGCCGTAGTCGCGAGCTACGGATTTCGTCAGGTCAGCTGCCAGCGGGAAGTTCAACTTGCCCAGGCCGTTGTCCTCACGAGCGGTATTGATCCATGCACGGTGAGAGTGCTTGCTGTCCACGGAAACACCGAGGATTTCGGTTTTCAGATCCTTGAAAGTGGAAGCAACTTCACTAAGTGCCGTAATTTCAGTCGGGCATACGAAAGTGAAATCCAGAGGATAGAAGAAAAGTACCAACCATTTGCCTTTGTAATCGGAAAGAGAAGCCGTACCGAAATCAGTGCCGTCTCCAAGTGCGGTTTCCATCGTGAAATCAGGAGCCGGTCTTCCTACCAAACGTTCTGCCATGTCAAAAATTCCTCCTTTAATCTATTCCTTATCGAATAATAAAATGGTATCATCCGCCCAAAAGAAAGTCAAGATTATAGACTCTATTAAATAATAATTATTATAAATCTATGACCAAAGTGCGAACATTCGCTTCCGTTCCAGTCTTCTTTTTTTGCATCCTCATCCGCTCATTCCATACTTTTGGAACGAATCTCTACCTATTATAATAGTGTGCATTTTGATTGCTTCGGACCTCATTTTTTCTTACAAAAGAAAACACGCAGAATGTATTGCTCTTCTGCGTGTCGGTGTGAGGCATTCATTATTTACGGATGGCCGCGACGATCAGGTCGCCCATTTCTTTGGTGCCGATCGCTTTCGACTTATCGACTGCGATATCGCCCGTGCGGTGGCCCGCATCAAGCACTTCTTTCACGGCGCGCTCGATCGCATCCGCCGCTTCATGGTAATTAAACGTCAGGCGGAACATCAGCGCCACCGAAAGGATCGTCGCGATCGGGTTGGAGATCCCTTGACCGGCGATGTCCGGTGCGGAGCCGTGTACCGGCTCGTACAGGCCGAAGCTGCCTTCGCCCAGCGAAGCGGACGACAGCATGCCGATCGATCCGGTCAGCATCGCCGCTTCGTCGCTCAGAATGTCTCCGAACATGTTCTCGGTGACGATGACGTCGAAGCTGGAAGGACGGCGCAGAAGCTGCATCGCGCAGTTGTCGACGAGCACGTGCTCAAGCTCGACATCCGGGTAATCCGCGGAAATGCGGATTACCGTCTCTCTCCACAAGCGGGAAGTCTCCAGCACATTCGCCTTGTCGACCGAAGCCAGCTTCTTGCTGCGCGTGCGGGCGATTTCGAACGCCTGGCGGGCGATGCGTTCCACTTCGCTTACGTTGTAAGCACAGGTGTCTACCGCTTCTTGTCCGTTCTCTGTCTCGCGGCGGAATTTCTCGCCGAAGTAAATGCCTCCCGTCAGCTCGCGGACCACGATCAGATCCGTACCGTCAAGCACTTCCGGCTTGAGCGTGGACGCGTCTTTCAGGCAGTCGAACACGACAGCCGGGCGGATGTTCGAGAACAAGCCGAGCGCTTTGCGGATACCGAGGAGCCCTGTTTCCGGACGAAGCTCCTTCGGATTGTTGTCCCACTTCGGACCGCCTACGGCTCCGAGCAGTACCGCGTCGGCGCGCTGACACAGTTCCAGCGTTTCCTGCGGCAGCGGCGTGCCTTTCTCGTCGATGGCGATTCCGCCGAACAAGCCGTGCTCCGTTTCAAAACGGTGACCGAAAAGCTCCTCCGTTTTCTTGAGAACTTTCTCCGCTTCCGCAACGACTTCCGGGCCGATTCCATCCCCCGCGATGACGGCGATTTTTTTCACGTCTGACATGTTCGTTCACTCCTTTGGATTGTCCGTAGCTGACAGGGCCGTGCTAATCCGATCCCTACTGCATCTCTACTTTCAGTTTTAACACATTTGGTAACGGATGACTAAGATATAAAAGCTATCAGTTTCATAGGAAAAACCTATAAACGAAATCAGAGCATGCCTTTCTCCCTTACCTGACTCGAAATGCCTACGTCTCTTTCACCTTACCTACCGGCCGGCTTTAACCTTAACGAAAAAAAGACCCCGCACCGGGCATATCTGATTCTCACATTCAGACATAACCCGGCAGGATCTTTTATAACTCTTCAAAAAATTATGCTTTCGGAGCCGCCGCCAGCAAAGGCTGCAGAACGGCGTCGAGGCGCTCCAGGCCCAGCCTGATTTCCGCTTCACCCGCGTGCGTGTAATTCAGGCGCATCGTGTTGCGCTGCGGCTCGCCCGCGAAGAACGAAACGCCGGGCACAAACGCGACTCCCTGCAGGACGGCCGCGGCCAGCAGCGCCTCCGTGTCGATGTGCGCCGGAAACTCCAGCCACAGGAACATGCCGCCCTGCGGATCGTTCCAGTGAACGCCCGGCCAGTTCTTCTCCTGAAGCACCTGAACCATGGTGCGCATCCGCTTTTCGTATTCGACGGAGATCAGCTTGATATGGGCATCCATGTCGAACTGCTCCATAAGCTGGTACAGCGTCATCTGGTCGAGAGTACTGGAGTGCAGATCCGCCGCCTGCTTGGCCTGGGCCATGTTGCGGATAACGGAACGGTCGCCCATGACCCAGCCGGTGCGAAGTGCGGGTGCCACGATTTTGGAGAACGTGCTCGTGTACACGACACAGCTTCCTTCGGGATGCTCATCGAGCGAGAAAATGGACGGCATGATTTCGGTCGTGCCGAATTTCAGCTCGCCGTAAGGATCATCTTCAAGGATGAGCACATCGTTCTGTCGGCAGGCCGCCAGAAGGCCCTTGCGGCGCTCCAGACTCCACACGCGGCCCGCCGGGTTGGAGAAGCTCGGATTCACATACACCATTTTCGGGCGGTGCTGCTTGATTTGGAGCTGAAGGTCCTCCAGATCCATTCCGTGACGGTCGCTCCGAACCGACACGATTTTGGCGCCGCGGGCCTGAAATACTTGAATGGCCGCGAGATAAGTCGGCCGCTCCACGAGAATAACGTCGCCCTCGTCAATGTAGACGCGGGTAAGCAGATCAATCGACTGCTGGGAGCCTGTCGTCAGCAGCATGTCGTCCGGCGTAACCTTCATGCCCTTCGTTGCCATGCGGTTGCAGATGCTCTGACGCAGCGGAGTGTAGCCTTCCGTCAGTCCGTACTGCAAGGCTGACTTGCCGCCCTCCATGACTCTTCCGATCGCTTCTTTGACGGCTTCTACCGGAAAAAATTCCTCAGCCGGAAGGCCCCCTGCAAAAGAAATGATGGATTTGCCCTGCGTAAGCTTGAGAATTTCGCGTACAGCGGAGGAGGAAAAGGCCTCCAAAGTTTTTGAGAACCGATAGTTCATGGTGCCGCCCCTTTCGTGTTAACAAAACACCTCACTTCCGCGCCTGGCGGGAGTGAGGTGCTGCGTATTAAATCAACGTGACATTGCTGCGCTTGGCAGTCGGTGTTTTGCGCTTTTCGATCAAACGGTTCAAGGCATCGATATAGGCTTTGGCACTTGCCTCCAGAATATCCGTGGAAATTCCGCGGCCCTGTACGGAGACGCCTTTTTGACCCATAATGACATGAACTTCACCGAGAGCGTCTTTACCGTAGGAAACCGATTTGATCGTGTAATCCTCCAGCTCCACTTCCTCACCGGTCGTTTTATCGATTGCGTTGTAGATGGCATCTACGGAACCGTTGCCGTCCGCCGATTCTTCCAGCACTTGGCCGTCTTCGGCATGGATACGCACCGTAGCGTTCGGAACAGCCTGGTTGCTGTAGGAAACCTGCAGGGCATCCAGCACATAAACTTCCGGCGTGCTGACAAGCTTCTCTTCAAGAAGCGCACGGATGTCGTCATCCAGCACGTTCTTCTTCTTGTCGGCCAGATCCTTGAATTTAGCGAACGCCGCATTTACTTGTTCGTCATTGAGATCGTACCCCATGTCCACAAGCTTCTCGCGGAACGCGTGGCGGCCGGAATGCTTGCCGAGTACGAGCTTGCTCTCTTTGAGACCGATCGTCTCCGGAGACATGATCTCGTACGTCGTCTTCTCCTTCAGCATACCGTCCTGGTGGATACCCGATTCATGTGCGAAGGCATTGGCGCCGACGATCGCTTTGTTGCCCGGCACATCCATTCCCGTCAGCTTGCTGACCAGGCGGCTTGTGCGGTAAATTTCGGAAAGCACGAGGGATGTCTTCGCCTGGAAAAACTCCTGGCGGGTTTCCAGCGCCATGGCGACTTCCTCGATCGACGTATTGCCGGCACGCTCGCCGATTCCGTTGATGGTGCCTTCGATTTGATCGGCACCGTTCAGAATCGCAGCCAGCGCATTGGCCGTGGCCATGCCGAGGTCATCGTGGCAGTGGGCGCTGAGCTGGATTTTCTCGATGCCCGGCACGTTTTCTTTCAGCGTTTTGAAAATGTTCCCGAACTCGCTCGGATTCAAGAATCCGACCGTATCCGGAATATTCACCACGGTAGCGCCTGCGCGGATCGCCATCTCGGTTACTTCGCAGAGGAAGTCGAGTTCGGTCCGTCCGGCATCTTCCGGCGAAAATTCGATTTTGTCGAAATATTTCTTCGCATAACGGATAGCGGCTTCGGCCGTCTCCAGCACTTGCTGCTTCTCCATCCGCAGTTTATGCTTGCGGTGAATCGGCGAAGTGGCCAGGAACAGATGCAGGCAAGGATCCTGAGCATGCCTCAGCGCTTCCCGCGCCGCATCGATATCCTGTTCCCGCGAGCGGGAAAGTCCGATAATCGTCGCGTTTCTCACCGCACGGGCTACGGAAGCGACGCCTTCCAGATCCCCCGGAGAAGCGGCCGGAAACCCGGCCTCAATCCGGTCAACGCCCAGCTTCTCAAGCTGAAGCGCAATTTCGACCTTCTCCTGCATGTTGAGATTGACCCCCGGTGACTGTTCTCCGTCACGGAGCGTCGTATCAAACACATAGATTTTTCTCACTTGCGTTCACCTCCTGAAGCTTGAGTTTGGATTGTTTATTCGGATTTGCTTACTTCTTAATCCAGTGCATCAGTTCACGCAGTTGGGAACCGACTTGCTCCAGCGGGTGCTCGGCTTCGTTTCTGCGTGTCGCGTTCATGAACGCGTTGTTGGATTGGTTCTCCAGGATGAAGTCGCGTGCGAATTTACCTTGTTGGATATCCGTCAGCACGTCTTTCATCGCTTTTTTCGTTTCAGCCGTGATGATGCGAGGGCCCGTTACATAGTCGCCGTACTCCGCCGTGTTGGAGATGGAGCTGCGCATGGAACTCAGACCGCCTTCGTACATCATGTCAACGATCAGCTTCAGTTCGTGCAGACACTCGAAGTAAGCCATTTCAGGCGCATAGCCTGCTTCTACCAATGTTTCAAAACCGGCTTTAACGAGCTCGCTTGCACCGCCGCAAAGAACGGCTTGCTCACCGAACAGATCCGTTTCGGTTTCTTCTTTAAAAGTTGTTTCGATAACTCCCGCGCGCGTACAGCCGATCCCTTTCGCATAAGCGAGACCGATTTGCTTAGCGTTGCCGGTTGCATCCTGCTCGATCGCGATCAGGCCGGGAACGCCGAAACCTTCCACATACGTACGGCGGACCATGTGGCCCGGGGATTTTGGCGCTACGAGGAATACGTCTGCGTCGGCAGGCGCTTTAATTTGTCCGAAGTGAATGTTGAAGCCGTGGGAGAACATGAGCGCTACGCCTTTTTTCATGTTCGGCTCGATCGCTTCTTTGTAAACGCGTGCTTGCGTTTCGTCCGGCATAAGGATTTGGATCACGTCCGCGCGTGCCGCAGCTTCTTCAACCGTGAACACTTCAAATCCGTCGTTTTGTGCGGTGTTCCAGGATTTACCCGGACGAAGACCGATGATTACATTCAGTCCGCTGTCGCGAAGGTTTTGCGCTTGAGCGTGACCTTGGGAACCGTAACCTACGATTGCGATTGTTTTACCTTGAAGGGATGCGAAGTCTGCGTCTTTTTCATAGTACATAGTAGCTGCCATTGGATAATATCCTCCTTAAAATGAATAACCGTGTATGATTTCCCCATTGAATGGGCCTTTCAGCTTTCAACCGTCAATGAATTACTGGTTTGCAGCAGCAAAGAGTTAAGGGCTGAAAGTCCCATTCAAGGGGACTTAGCCGAACGAATCGGCCTTTCTGATTTCCGTAAAGAACGAAGAATGAAGGGATAAGGTTAAAAAGTCCGGCGGTATGCGGCCGCTCTACTTGATAGCGCCGCGGATCATCGCCGTAACGCCTGTTCTGGAAAGCTCGCGGATTCCGTAAGGACGGAGCAGTTCAATCATCGCGTCGATTTTCTCGGAATCACCGATTGTCTGGACGATCAGGGAGCTTGGACCGATATCGACTACAGCGGCCCGGAACGTGTCTACGATGCCGAGAATCTCAGGGCGCTGGGCGGGCTCCGAATTGACCTTGATCAATGCTAGCTCCCGGGCGACCATCGGATTTTTACTGAGATCGATCACTTTGATCACATCGATCAATTTGTACAGCTGCTTCGAAATCTGCTCCAGCGTGTTGTCGTCGCCTTCGGTGACGATCACCATCCGGGAGAGTCCGGCTTCTTCGGACTCTCCCACGGTGATGCTTTCGATGTTGTATCCTCTGCGGCCGAACAAGCCGGATACCCGCTGGAGGACGCCGGGCTGATTGTTAACCAGAATGGAAATGGTATGCTTCGTGATCATATTAGTCGTCCTCCCCCATCAACATCTCGCTGATCGTGCTGCCTTGCGTTACCATCGGGAACACATTCTCGTGCTTGGCAACCACGAAATCGATTAGTACCGGTCCCGGCGTATCCAAAGCTTCCTGCCAGGCCCGCTGAGCTTCCTCTTTGTTCGTGGCCCGCAGACCCTTAACGCCGTAAGCTTCCGCCAGCTTGACAAAGTCCGGGCTTCCCGCCAGGTCGATGTGACTGTAACGGTTGTCGTAAATAATCTCCTGCCACTGCCGGACCATCCCGAGCACCTGGTTGTTGATGACAACGATTTTGACCGGAATGTTGTTGATGGCGCAGATGGCAAGTTCCTGGGAACACATCTGCATGCCGCCGTCCCCGTTGATCGAAACGACCAGCTTATCCGGGTTGCCCATCTGCGCCCCGATGGCGGAAGGGAAACCGAAGCCCATCGTGCCCAGGCCGCCCGAGGAAATCCAGGAGCGCGGATGCTGGAATTTATAATACTGGGCTACCCACATTTGGTGCTGGCCCACATCCGTCGTCACGATCGCTTCGCCTTTGGTCGTTTCGTTGATCATCTCGATCACGTACTGCGGCTTCAACACCGTGTCGGAGTCTTTATACTTCAGCGGGAAGTTCCGCTTGTTCTCCTGAAGCCGTGCGATCCAGTTTTCCGATTTGGCCGGCTTCGCTTTCGTGTTGGCGTACTCCAGTACGGAGCGGATATCGCCGACAACCGGAATGTCCGTCTTCACGTTCTTGCCTATCTCGGCGGGATCGATGTCGATGTGGGCGATTTTTTTCGCTTTCGGCGCGAAGCCGTCCAGCTTCATCGTCACCCGGTCGTCGAAACGGGAGCCGATCGAGATCAGCAGATCCGCATTCTGGATCGCCTGGTTCGCCGTGTACGTGCCGTGCATGCCCGGCATCCCCACCCACAGTTCGTGAGCGCTCGGGAATCCGCCAAGGCCGAGAAGCGTCGTCGTGACCGGAATCCGCGTCTTGTTGATAAACTCCAGCAGTTCGTTGGAAGCGTTGGAGTAAACGACTCCGCCGCCGGCGATGATAAGCGGCTGCTCCGCTTCTTCGATCGCCTTGATCAGCTTCTCTACCTGCAGCTTGTTCGGATGAACCGTCGGGTTATACCCGCGGATGTTAACTTCGCTAACCGGGTGGAACATGGCCGTCTGTGCCGATACGTCCTTCGGAATATCGATCAGTACCGGGCCTTTGCGTCCCGTATTTGCAATGAAGAAGGCCTCGTGAATGATCCGCGGCAGGTCGTTCACATCGCGTACTAGGTAGCTGTGCTTCGTAATCGGCATCGTGATTCCCGTGATATCCGCTTCCTGGAAAGCATCCGTACCAATTGCCGTCGTCGCTACGTTGCCTGTGATCACGACCAGCGGTACGGAGTCCATGAACGCCGTAGCGATTCCGGTTACCAGGTTGGTCGCCCCCGGGCCCGACGTCGCGATGCAAACCCCCACGTTGCCAGTCGATCTCGCATAACCGTCCGCCGCGTGAATCGCGCCTTGCTCGTGCCGCGTCAGCAGGTGGTTAAAATCGGAGAATCCATGCATAGCGTCGTAAATATAAAGTACCGAGCCTCCGGGATAACCGAAGACGCATTCCACACCTTCGAGCACCAGGCTCCGCAGCAAGATTTCCGAACCGTTAATCAGTTCCGGCTTGCGCATCGCTTCCATCAATTCCTCTTTAGACCTTTTGGCTGTCCCCACATTCATGAGAATCCTCCTCTCGTTTCGTTTCCATTTTTTAGTTATTCAATGCATGGCAGCATGCAAAAAACCCCAATCCTCCCGGCGCCGGAAATCCGGCGTCATACGGGACGAAAGGGGTTTGAATTCTTCCGTGGTACCACCCTAGTTTGTCGTGCGCCTCGCGGCACAGGACCTTAACAGGTTACATTATGTCAGACATAATGCACACTTGGCACGGTAACGTGTGCCGATCCGATTCTCCCTAATCACCAAGCGTTAAGGCTTAACCAGCCCGCTTGCTTTTCAGGAAAACAGCTCCGAGGTGAGCTCGTACAAAGGGATTATGGCGATGGTTTCAGCGTTTCCGATCGCTCTCTGAGCATAAGGGCCCTTATAACTTCGTCCTCTTCATAGCCGATTTCTGATGAGTCTTACAATTTAGAATATTGATTTAGAGATAATTATATGCACGCCGCTCTCTATAGTCAACAACTTTTCTTTAAAATAATTGTAAGCCCGGTTTACAAGCTCTGACAAAAAAAGAATCGCCATGCGCGGTTATCACACATGACGATTCGGAAAACGCCGGTTTAGGCGTTCACTTTTTGTTTTGCAGCCGTTGCCAGATCAGCGAAGCCTTTAGCATCGTTGACAGCCAGTTCAGCCAGGATTTTACGGTTAACTTCGATACCGGCCAGTTTCAGACCATGCATCAGTTTGCTGTAGCTAAGGCCGTTTACGCGTGCAGCCGCGTTAATACGCACGATCCACAGTCTGCGGAAATCGCGTTTTTTCGTGCGACGGTCACGGTATGCGTAAAGCAGGGATTTCATTACCTGCTCATTAGCTGTTTTAAAAAGACGGTGTTTGGAACCGAAATAACCTTTTGCGAGTTTCAGAACTTTTTTATGACGACGACGGGATGTAAATCCGCCCTTGACTCTTGCCATAATGATGACCTCCTAAACGATTTTGGGTAATGAAAACGAAGTGATTACTTAATTTGTGCAAGACCTTGCTTCAGGCGTCTAACGTCGCCAGGAGCCATAACCGGGTTTGTAGCGAGTACACGCTTTTGACGGCCGGATTTGCCGCTGAGCAGGTGGTTTCTGTAAGCTTTGTATCTTTTCACTTTACCGGTACCGGTAATTTTAAAACGGCCTTTCAAGCTGCTGTGGGTTTTCATCTTAGGCATCTGGAAGTCCTCCTCAAATAAAATTCATAGGCAGGGCGCGTGCAAGACGCGCCCAGAAATTTAGGTTGTTGCTTTCGGTGTCAAGATCATGATCATGCTGCGGCCTTCAAGCTTAGGAGCGCGCTCCATGCTGGAGATCTCCTCGGTTTCGGTCGCAAGACGCAACAGGACTTTTCTGCCGTTCTCGGCGTGAGCGATCTCACGGCCGCGGAAACGGACGGAAGCCTTCACTTTGTCACCGTCATTCAAAAATTTAACCGCATTGCGCAGCTTCGTTTGGAAATCATGTTCGTCGATCGTAGCGCTCAGGCGAATTTCTTTGATGTCCACGATTTTCTGGTTCTTGCGGGCTTCTTTTTCTTTCTTCTGCATCTCGTAACGGTATTTCCCATAGTCCATGATGCGGCATACCGGCGGTTTGGCCGTTGGCGCTACGTTCACCAGATCCAAGTTGGCGTCAACCGCCATTTGGAGCGCTTCACGAATCGGTTTAATGCCGAGCTGTTCGCTGTCGGGCCCGATCAAACGGACTTCTTTCGCGCGAATCTCATCGTTAACCATGTGATCTTTACTAATATTCTCCACCTCCAACCATTGTTTCCAAGCTTGTTGCAAGGATATAAAAAAGGGATGCAGGCTAACAGCCCACATCCCCACGGTTCGTTTACACAAAAACAAACGTTGACGTTATTTCATCGTAACCAGCCGACGGAATCGGTCAGGTGAGAAGCGGGCGCCTCTTCTTCAAAAATATGCAGTTATGCAATCACTCGTACTACTTTATCATACCGGAGAAGACAAGTCAACCCGATTCTATTGAACTTTCCGGTAAAAGTCAGCTGACCTGCTTGCTCTGCACTTCTTCCAAGCGGATAACACGCGTATGCTTCGTATGGCTCCACTGCTTGTTGTTCTGCGTGAAGAACGCGTATACGGTAATCGGCCACCAGGACAGCATGAAGATCGGATACGCGATAAGGTACTTGTACGTTTTGCCGGACGCCTTCTCGATAAACAGCGAGATCGGCAGCATCACATAAATCGAGATGGCCAGTACGTTGACGATCGGAGCCAATTCGTACAGGTTCATGTCCGTTCCGCCCGGTACGATGGCTTTGATCCAGATCGCCACGCTAAGGATGGAACCGAAGAAATAGTTATATACGTTAGCCGAATAGAAAGCGGCGTCGATTTTGGTCCAGCTGCGCTCCTTGAGTCCCTGCCACAGAAGCGGGAACAGGTAGCGGCGGCAGACGTCGAAGTGTCCCTGCATCCAGCGCAGGCGCTGTTTGACGGACGCTCTGAACGTCAGCGGCTTCTCGTCGTAAACTTTCGCGTAATAGTTCATCGTCGGCTTGATGCCGAGCTTGACGCAGCGCATCGAAAACTCAAGGTCTTCGACGAGGCTCGTCGCGCCCCAGCCGATCTGCTTCAGCAGGTTCGACTCAAAGCACATGCCTGTACCGCCAAGATAGTTGGCGAGGCCCAGATTCGTACGCGGAACCTGCCAGAAGCGGTTCGCGAAATAATACGAAATGGCGTAGGAAGCCGTAACCCAGGAATCGTTCGGGTTTTTGGTGTCCAGATACGCCTGGATGACTTTGGAGCCGCTGCACAGGTCGTCGTTCATGTGACGCAGGTAATCGTGGCCGACGAGGTTGTCGGCGTCGAACATCACGACGGCGTCATACTGGCGCGGACGATTCCAGAGTTCTTTGAGCATCCATTCGATGGCGTATCCTTTGCCGCGCAGATTCGGGTTGTTGCGCTCGCACGCATACAGTCCGTGGCTGCGGACAATATCGGCCGTGCTGTCCGTACAGTTGTCGCAAATGACGAAAACATCGTACAGCTCTTTCGGATAATCCAGCTGCTTTAAGTTCTCAAGCAAGGCCCCTACTACTTCTTCTTCGTTATGCGCCGCTACCAGAACTGCGAATGATTTCTGCGGCGGATGCTGCGTTTTCTTTTTCGGACGCTTCCAGCCAAAGAATGTTAGAAACAACTGATAAGCTCCGAATAACACCAATACAATTTGCAAGACCAGCAAAATTGTATCCAGCATCTTAAACCCCCCTTTTAATGTTCACAACAAAGTCTGTTTTTATATTTATCGCTTTGTATGTAACCCATTTTGTTCCACTTGAAGCCAATGTAATCATTTTTTTGTAGAAGCCAATACAATCGTTCTTGATTGTGACGGGTTTCCATGCTTTTGTCAAAACCCTATTAATGGACTATTTGGTCGGTTCGAACATTTTAGCGCGAAAAGACCCCAGTAAAGTAATCGGCGCTCGTTCTCGTGTGCGATTGCGGCTTCTTCCCCCGGTTTTCTACTCTTTTGTGACTTTGGCCTCTATAAAACCTCAAATTTGCGCACCCGTTTTTGTTTTTATTTTCCGGTGTGCGGGCCGTCTGCTCCATTATAATCGAGCCGCAGGAGCAAAACAACTTGGACGGACTGTCCCGGCGGGGCGCTATTTCACGATGCCTGCCGCCCTGCGGGCTCCCCCGCCTGCATCTCCCGCCGCCTCTCTATAACTTTCGTAGAGTGTTTCGAAAATTGAGTCCCAACTCCTGGTAAGCGCGTGCGACCGGCCCTCGAACGCCAGTTTTCGACGGAGTTCGGGGGCTTCGTATAGTTGTTGCACCGCCGCGGACAAGGCGGACGCGTCGTCGGGCGGACAAAGCAGGCCGGTATACCCATGCCTGACGTTATCGGCCACTCCGCCCGCGTTCACTCCGACGACGGCCGTTCCCGATGCCATTGCTTCAAGCACCACGTTGCCGAACGTTTCCGAAGCGGACGGGAACACGAATACGTCGGCTGCCGCGTAAAGCTCCGCCAGTCTCTTTGCCCTCCACGAAGCCGCAAAAGCGGACGTCCGGGTACGGGGCCAGCCGCTTCTCCAGCTCCGCGCGCATGGGGCCGTCTCCCGCAAGAATCAGCGCGCACTGCGCGCGCAAAGCTTCCGGAAGATTCGCGAAGGCGCGGACCAGCGTATCCAAACCTTTTTCGGGCGCGAGGCGTCCTACATAAAGTAATACGAATTTGCCGGGCAAAAGGTTGTGCTTGTGCAAAACTTTTCGCCTATCCGTATGAGGGCGGAACTGGACCGTATCGATGCCCCGCCCCCATAATTCGATACCTGTCAGCCCTTTTGTATGAAGTAAGTTACCGGTTGAGGGAGAGGGTACATATATCTTTACACAGTTTTGGTGAAACCAAAGCAGATATTTCCAGAGCATCGGCTCCATCCATTGGAGGCGGTAATGCGCCAAATACTGGTCGAAATGCGTGTGGTAGGAGGCGACTAGGGGGATCCGGTGTTTTTTGCCGTAATGGAGACCGGTCAGGCCCAGGTTAAACGGCGTCGCCAGATGGATGAGGGTCGGCCGGAATTCCTTGAGCATCCTGCGGACCAGCAGGGGATTGGGTATCGCCATTCTGCAATCCGGATACAATGAGAACGGAATACTGTAAAATCGTTCCACACTCCGGATGCCCGGGACGCCCCCTTCCCCGGACTCGGGCGCAAACACGCGGCACGCCGCCCCGCGCGATTCCAGGTAACGGACCCAGCGCCCCAGCGTTTTGGCGGCACCGTTCACATCGGGAAGAAACGTATCCGTAAACAACGCGACTCTCATCAGACAGCCCTCCGTTTTCACAGCTCGGATGAATTCCCCCGGAAGCCGCAGGACACTGCGCTCCGGAGGAGTTTCTCATCTCGATTGTATAGGGCGATTGTTAACGAGAAAGCTTTGAAAAATCATAACCCGGTTAATAACTTGTAAATATCCGGCAGCACCTCCGTTGATACTGCGCTAACAAAATACTTTTATACTGAAGGTGCCCGGGGGAATTCCTCGTCATAATAAGAAATGAATAAATTCCATGAAAAATTAAACCTTTCTTAAGAATTAGCACTCGTTCTCGTTAAGAAATAACAGGTACACTACCGCTAACGTTAACTATCAGGGAAGGAGGCATCATCATGAGCAAAGTCGTTCATTGGATGCACCGGCACGAAACACGCATGTTTCTTTACGTCAACCAGCGGTTTCGGCACACTATACTGGACGGAATCCTCGGTACGCTTACTCATCTCGGCGGAGCCACGGCGACTATTGCGATCACGCTGCTTCTGTCCCTGTTCGGAAAAGGAATCTGGCAGATTGCCGGCATTCAGGCGCTCGCCGCCCTTGCGGTCAGCCACATTCCGGTAGCCGTCGTCAAAAGACTGTATCCCCGCAGACGTCCGTATCTGGTTGTGCCCAATACGAGAACCGGCCGAAATCCGCTGCAGGACCACAGTTTTCCGTCCGGCCATACGACCGCCATCTTCTCTGTCATCGTCCCGTTCGTGGCCCATATGCCCGCTCTCGGTTTCGTCCTTATTCCGCTTGCCCTGCTCATCGCCCTGTCGCGCATGTATCTCGGACTTCATTATCCGAGCGACTGTCTGGCCGGAGCGGTGATCGGCTCTGGAGCGGCTGCTGCCTCCGTTGCGCTGTGGCCTTAAATTGAGTATGGTAAGGATATGGAAATTAATGGATGAGAAGGAAAGGTGAAAAGACTTGCGCAAAAAAAGAGTACTGCTGTTATCTGAAGGCTTCGGTGCCGGACATACCCAGGCCGCTTACGCCCTTTCCGAAAATATGCGGCAACTGTATCCAGGCATCCAGACGCGCGTTCTGGAACTGGGCGCTTTCCTTCACCCGACGCTAGCCAGATGGATTTTTTCCGCCTATCGCAAAACGCTCCACTCCCAGCCGAAATTATACGGAAAGCTTTACCGCTTCCAATACAAAAAATCGCTGAATCCACTTACACAAATGGCGCTTCACCGGATCTTTTACGCCCAGACCGCCCAGATCATCACCCAGCTCCGTCCCGACGCCATCGTCTGTACGCATCCGTTCCCGAGCATCGTCGTTTCCCGACTGAAGAGAGCCGGGCTGTCTGTGCCTTTATGCACGGTCATAACGGACTATGACGTTCACGGCACCTGGATTTCGCCGGAAGTCAACAAATATCTCGTATCATCCGATAAAGTCAAAACCAAGCTGCTCCACCGCGGAGTCGAGAGCGGCAAGATCGAGATCACCGGCATTCCGGTGCATCCCGGTTTCCGCCAGCCTCACGACAAGGCGGAAATCCGCCGCCGGTTCGGGCTCGCTTCTATCCCGACGGTACTTGTCATGGGGGGCGGCTGGGGACTCATCGGGGGTGACGCCGTTCTTGACGAAATGCTCCGCTGGCGCGACCGGGTGCAGCTTATTTTCTGCTTCGGCAGCAATCAGAAGGCTTTGGCGAAATGTCAGGAAGACCCGCGCTTCCTTCATCCTCACGTCAAACTTCTCGGCTTTACGAACGAAGTCGACAAGCTGATGGAAGTTTCGGATCTGCTTGTGACCAAACCCGGCGGCATGACCTGCACGGAAGGGCTGGCCAAAGGCATTCCGATGCTTTTCCACAAGCCTATACCGGGACAGGAAGAAGAAAACCTGCTCTTTTTTACGGAAAACGGCTTCGGGGAATCCATTTTGTCGGAAGAAACGATCCGCTTATGGTTCAAAGGATTATCGGAACGAGGCGGCGAAATGCGGCGGATGCGGGAAGATATCCGGGAAAGCTGCCGCAATATGTTCCAAACGGACTATTCTCAAGTCATCATGACGCTTATACACAAAGAAGAACAGCAGTCCGTTTAGGACTGCTGTTCTTCTTTCAGGCGCTCCACGTGATCTGCGAGTGCCCGGGACCCGAGCACCACTTCTACGCGGTGGATGTTCATTCCCTGTTTGGCAAACTTGGTTTCGTATTCCGTCATCACGTGATCCGGATTGAATCCTTCCTCGAAGCCGCCGTGCAGATCAAGGGAGATATTCCGCATTCTCAAGTCCATGTCCGCAAAAGAATTCAGAGAGAATTCGAACAAGGATCTGGAATCGGTTTTGAAATGAATTTCGCCGCGCTCGTTAAGCGCGTGTTTGTATTTATGAACGAAGCCCGAATGGGTCAGGCGGCGTCTGGCATGTTTCTTCTTGGGCCACGGATCGCTGAAGTTCAGATAAATCCGCTCCAGCTCGTTCTCGTCGAACACTTCTTCCAGCCGCTCGATGTTGAACAGCGCCAGCCGGATATTGTCCAGCGACACATCCACGGCGGACTCGTCAATGCCGTGAGCGATCCGGACTTTCTCGCTGGCTCTGCGGATCAGCTCATCGTACATGTCCACTCCGATGAAATTGATACCGGGATTGCGCCGGCTCATTTCACTGATGAACTGGCCTTTGCCCATCCCGAGTTCCACATGAATCGGATTGCCGTTCCCGAACACTTCCGCCCATTTTCCTTTATATAAAGCCGGTTCCAGAACAATGAGATCACGCTGCTTCTCGATTGCTTCCCGGATGCCTTTTCTTCCTCTTAAACGCATTGCTTACCTCCCCTAATCCTTATCCGGTCCCCTCGGTAATCCCTGCGGGCTCACGGAAACATGCTTCAAATAATAGACGATTCCCCAAGAAAATGCAAAGGAAAATAAGCATCCGGCAAGCGTCGGAAATGTTAAAAATTAATTCTGTCCCGCCGGAAACGTCAGCGGTCAAATATAACCGCCTCCAGTTCACGGCGTACCTTGCGGCGCGCTTCGGAGGCGGCCCGGGTGTCGTAAGCAAACTTTGCGGTTCCGGCCAGGATCATGGCTTCTTTCGGCGTAAGCTTCAGCGTGATTTCTGCCGTTTCCTGTTTCACTAGGGTTCCTCTGCGGTTCAGAGTCATCATCTCTTCTCACCTCCCGGTCAATGAATGAAAACTCTCATATCGGACTGCCGGGATGCCGGCAGACAGAGGGAAAGGACATCTCCGAAGAGATGCCCTTCTGCTTCCATTAACGGTTGCGGATTTCGTTTTCCTTTTTGTTGCGGCCGCCAAGACCGGCCAGACCGACCAGGCCGAGAAGACCGAGCCATCCCCAGTCCATATCGTTGCGGGTCGTTCCGTACGTGCGGTATGTGGATGTGTCATAAGCACCGCGGTTGTTGGTCCCTGTTGTGCTCATACGATCCATCATGCGGTTGCCGTTGGTACCTGTCGTGCCGGTCGTGCCGTAGGTACCCGTATTGCCATTGTTGCCTGTGCCGTAGGCGTTCACGCCGTTGGCCGCACCGTTGGCGGCACCGCTGACAGCTCCGCCCACACCGCCGGTTACGGCGCCGGCTGCACCGGATACTACACCGCGGCCGGTGTTGTAAGCCTGGTTAAGCTGGTTGCCGATCGTACCGTTCGTGTTGGTACCGTTCATGGTTGTCCCCGGAGTCGTCGTGCCCGTTGCCGTCGTGTTGGTCGTTCCTGTCGTCGAGCCTGTACCCGTCGTATGGGCGTGCGCGGCACCCACCGTAAGCATAGAAGTCAGGGCAACAGCAAGCGTAGCATAGCGAAGCTTTTTCATGGACAGTCCCCTTTCAAAGCAGTTGTTTTATTGCTCCCTTAGGATGTCCGGCCCGGGATGCTTTAAACGGGGTACATACTGGCAGAGGAAGGGGTGCATTCCCTTTTGTTTTGGGCTACAATAGGAAAAGTCAGATTTGAAAAAGGAGTACTAAACCTCATGAACGCAATTACAACCGAGCCTCTCCTGTGGGGAGATAAACGGTTTCATACATGGAATTACGAAATGCGCCGCCAGTTCGGCGAGAAGGTATTCAAGGTCATGCTGGACGCGGGTTTCACCTGCCCGAACAGGGACGGCAAAATCGCTACCGGAGGCTGCACGTTCTGCAGCGCCAGAGGATCAGGCGACTTTGCCGGAAGACGCCGCGACGACCTGGTGACGCAGTTTAACACGATCCGGGACCGTCAGCACCAGAAATGGCCGGACGCCAAGTACATCGGCTATTTTCAAGCCTATACCAACACTTACGCGCCCGTTGATGAACTGCGGGAGTATTATGAAGTCATTCTTCAGCAGCCCGGCGTTGTAGGGCTCTCTATCGCCACGCGGCCGGACTGTCTGCCCGACGATGTCGTGGAGTATTTGGCCGAACTCAATGAGCGCACCTACCTTTGGGTCGAAATGGGCCTTCAGACTATTCACGAAAGCACGTCTGCTCTCATTAACCGGGCCCATGATACGCAGTGCTACACGGAAGCTGTCGCGAAGCTGAGAAAACACAACATCCGGACGTGCGCGCATATTATTTACGGACTGCCGCAGGAAACGGATGAGATGATGATCGAGACCGGAAAAGCCGTCGCCGCCATGGACGTACAGGGCATCAAAATCCATCTGCTCCACCTGATGCGCAAAACGCCGATGGTGAAACAGTACGAAGCGGGTCTGCTGCGCTTTCTGGAACAGGATGAGTACATCAAGCTCATCGTCGATACGCTCGAATTACTCCCCCCGGAAATGACCGTGCACCGGCTGACCGGCGACGCGCCGCGCGACCTGCTGATCGGGCCCATGTGGAGCCTGAAGAAATGGGAAGTGCTGAATGCAATTGACGCCGAGCTGAAGCGCCGGGATACTTGGCAGGGAAAGCTGTGGACGCCCGCAACCCCCGCCGGACAGGTTTAAGCGGAGGCCGCCATGGGATTTCTCTCCATACTGAGCTGCGCGCATAAATGGATCGAGGAACGTGTCCGCCCAGGCGATACGGTGATTGACGCCACCGTAGGCAACGGGGTAGACACCCTCTTCCTCGCCAGGCTCGTCGGCGGCCGCGGCCGTGTGTACGGCTTCGACATCCAGCCTCAGGCGCTGGAAACCGCCCGTACGCGGCTGGAACGCGAGCTTGCCGATGCCGGCGGCGCGCAGCAGGTCTCGCTCCTGCTGCGCAGCCACGCCGAAATGGCGGCCGCCGTCCCGGACGACTGTACGGGACGGACGGCCGCCGTCATGTTCAACCTCGGGTATCTGCCCGGCGCAGATCCCGGGGTTATTACCGTGCCGGCTTCCACGCTGCCCGCGCTGGAAGCCGCGCTCCTTCTTCTGCGCGAAGGAGGCGTCCTCACCATCGCCCTGTATCCGGGGCACGATGGCGGCGCTTCCGAGGCGCAGGCGGTCGAAAGCTGGGCCGCCGGGCTTCCCCAGGAGAAGTGGAGCGTGCTCTGCTATCGGTTTATCAACAGTGCGGCACGGTCGCCTTACCTGATTGGTATAGAGAAAAAGAAACCGAGAGGAGTACTGAAATGAAACCTTACCCGATTCATTTTCAACCCGATTTTAAACACCGTGTATGGGGCGGCCGCGCCCTGGAGGAATTCGGCTACGAGATTCCCGAAGGCCATGTGGGCGAAGGCTGGATGATCGCGGATCATGCCAACGGCACCTCTACCGTTACGAATGGAGAATTGAAAGGGCTCGGCCTGGACGAAGTCCGGGAAAAGCTGGGCGCCGAATGGTTCGGCACGAAAGGCGCTTCCGCCGGAAACGGTCGATTCCCTCTGCTCGTCAAGCTGCTTGACTGCAACGACGACTTGTCGGTGCAGGTTCATCCCGGCAATGACTACGAGAACCTCGCGCAGGGCGAGCTCGGAAAAACCGAGATGTGGTACGTGCTGGACGCCAAACCCGGAGCGAAGATCATCTACGGCCTGAAGGAAGGAATCACGCGCTCCGAATTCGAAGCCGCCGTCCAAGAGGACCGCATTCTGGACACTATGATGTCCGTGGAAGCCGAGAAGGGCGACAGCTTCTATATTCCTTCGGGCACGGTCCATGCGCTGGGCTCCGGCGTTCTGGTGGCGGAAATCCAGCAAAACTCGGACACGACTTACCGCCTGTACGACTATAACCGCCCCGGACTCGACGGCAAGCCGCGGGAGCTTCATATCGAAGACTCACTGAATGTCATCGGCTTCGGGAAGGCCGGCGCCACTTTCATGAAAACGATGGACGCCGCGCCAAACGAATGGCTGGAGCTGGCCGCTTCGCCATATTTTGTGGTGGAAAAGGGCGTAGTTACCGCCCCTTGGAACCTGTCCACGACGCCGGAAAGCTTCACGCTGCTGATCGCCTGCGAAGGAAGCGGCTCGCTGGAATGGGCCGACGGCTCTCTCGCGATGAAGCCGGGCGATTGCTTCCTGCTGCCGGCCACGCTCGGCGGCTACACGCTCAGCGGCAGCCAGACGGTGCTGCGTTCCTACCTGCCTTAAGCTAAGAGCCGTGCGTTAGGCTCCCAGCCTGCCGGCAAGCCCGGGCTTTGCATAAAAAAGCCTTCTTCCTCCGTGCCGATAGCACGTCTGGGAAGAAGGCTTTTTAACGTTGGAGAATAGTATAGCAATACCCTCCCGGAGTTGGCTTGGCCTGTCCCGGTTCGGAACTTAGCGGACATGCTCACCCAAATCCTCAAGAGCCTCCTCGGGAAGGAGCCCTACCCGGACAAGTCCCTTCAGAATACCGTCTTCGGAACACGAGTCCGTGACCAAATCGGCCGCGGCTTTCGCTTCCGGCGCCGCGTTGCCCATCGCGATTCCCGTTCCCACGCTGGTGAGCATCTGAATATCATTCAGCCCGTCACCGAAGGCGTAACAATTCTCGTTGGGAATTCCGACGGCTTGGAGCATTTCCTGAATGCCGATCGCCTTGGAGCTTCCGGCAGGCAGAACGTCAAGAGCATGCTCGTGCCAGCGGATGAACTGAAAATGGGGATATCGCTCCGCATATAATTTCTCGGCCTCGGCGTCGCAGAATAAATGTCCCTGAAATACCGCAGAATGTTTGTAAAACTCCGGATCGGCTTCCGGACAAGGAAGCTTCAGATTATCGTAGCTTTCCTTCACATGCGGATGTGAACTGCTTACGCGTGTCTCGGGGTGGCCGCAGTACGCCAAGGGATGGCCCTGCTCGTCAGCCGCCCGGACCAGCTCCTCAAGCTTAGCGGGATCCATCGGATTCGTATAAATTTCCCGGCCTTCGAAAAGGACATATTGTCCGTTAATGGATACGTAGGACGAAATGCCGAGCTCTTCTCTCACGTCCTTGAACATGGACGGTACGCGGCCGGTCGCTATGGCCGTATATACGCCCCGTTCCTGCAGCATTTTGACGGCTTTGCGGGTGGATGCGGGAATCTCTTTATTTTCATCCAGCAATGTTCCGTCGATATCAAAAAATACGATAGCTCTCTCCATCTCTCTGTACCCCTTCCGGTATAAATTCGTTAGAATGTGCCGAGGTAACAAGTTCTTGATCGTAAGCCCTTCCGCCTCGTCCGTAACGCCCCGGAGGTTACGCCGGACGGAGACGGGAAGGCTTCCGGATTAAGCGTAAAGTATGAAATGCTTTTCACGTCAAGTCACTCTTTCTAAATTTTTGACGGGGACGATCGGGCTGCATTAAACTGAGGACAGAAAGGAGGCCGGACCTATGGCCAACATCAAGGACATTGCCAGACTGGCCGGAGTCTCCGTAACGACCGTTTCCCGCGTGCTTAACGATCATCCTTACGTCAGCGAAGCCAAACGCGCGGCTGTACAGGAAGTCGTACACCGCCTTAATTATTCCCGCAACGTGAATGCGGTTCATCTCATCACTGGCAAAACGAACATGGTCGGGGTCGTCATCCCCTATCTTAATCTTCCCTATTTCAACAGCATTATGGAAGGCATCGCACAGGAGGCTCTTGAAGCCAATGTGCATCTCCTCGTCAGTCAGACCAACTATGCGGCGGATAAAGAAACCGAGACTGCTGAACATGCTGAAAATCAAACAAATCGACGGCCTGCTGATCTGTTCCCGTTCCCTGGGGTGGGAAGTCATCGAGACTTACTCCCAGTTCGGGCCGATCATTGCCTGCGAATATATCGAGAGCGACCGGATCTCGTCCGTACATATCGACCATTACGGCAGCTTCCGGCTGGCCATGCAGCTTCTTCTGGAAAAAGGGCATACCCGCATCGGCTACTGCCTGGGGCGGGGACACAGCTTTAACAGCCGGAACCGCCGGCGCGCTTTTTCGGACGCCCTCTCTGCGGCTGGTGTTCCCGTCCGGGAGGAGTGGATGTTCTACCAGATCTACTCCATTGAGGACGGAGCGGAGGTAGTCCGCGGCATCCTGGACATGGAGGAGCGTCCGACCGCTCTGCTCGTGGCGGGGGACCAGGTTGCCGCCGGCATCATAAGCGAGGCGGTCAAGAACGGTCTCCGCGTACCGGAGGATCTGGCGATTGTCTCCTTCGACAACCATCCGATTTCGCAGCTGTTCGATATCACCACCATCGATAACCGGCTCGTCGAAATCGGGCGGACGGCCTTCTCCCTGCTGCTGAAGCGGCTGCAGGACCCGGCCAGCCCCGTGGAACACCGCGAGCTGCCTTTCCGCCTCATCGAACGCGCGACCGTATAGCCGCTTGGTGAGTTGGCGCGGAGCCGCAGGCCTTTAGCGGACGCTTAGCGGCCCTTGTGCCCGGCGTGAGCCCCGGCAGCGCGGCACGCTGCGTCAAGGCGCCCCGGGCGAAGCTGCCGCGCATCATGCGGCTTTGCATCGCGCAGCTTGGCCGCCGTCCTGTGAAGCCGCCGCAGTCCGGCCGTTTGAGGCTCCTGACATCGAAGACGTGAGAATTCGATGTCAGGAACCCGGAGCGCCGTCTGGCGAGCACTGGCGAGCACTGGCGAGCACTGGCGAGCACAAAAAAAGGGGCGGGAGCCTTTTTGCCGCGCATGCGCTCAGCTTCGTGCGGACGCGGGCGCCGCCGACGCATGGCCGAGCGGCATCGCGTACACGGACGGACGCCCGCCCGCTTCCGGCCGGTAAACGGCCAGCAGCAGCGATTCCGCCGACGTGTCGAGCGAGCCGTCCTGCAGGTAGCGCTGCAGGTCGAACGGGAGCACTTCGATGACGGCATGCTTGTGCAGTTCCTTTTCGCCCATGCGCAGCTCACTGAAGTTGCCGGAAACTTCTTCCGGACGATCCGCGGCTCTTTTTAGATAATCGCTTTGGCCGGCTTTGTCCAGCTTGAAATCCCACCAGATTTTACGCGGCTTGTATTTGTGATTCAGGAAATAATCGAGCTTCATCAGCCCTTCGATGACATCCATTCCCTTCGTGCCCCGACAGGTCAGGAAAGCATGCAGCCGGGTAAACAAATCTTCCAGCTGGTGGCCGATTTTCTGCCAGCCTCTTTCCTCCCAATAATCGCCGAACTCCTGGAAGAAATCGAAAGCCGACGGAAATTCGGAGGCAATCAGGTAGTTCACGGTATGATCGGTACGGTGGGCGTTCCAGTATTTCTCCAGCACGTCTTCCACCCGCTTGATCCGGATCAGATCGGTAAAAGGCAAAATATCATTGCCCAATATCTCATAGGGCGCCTGATCCATAAAAATGTAGCCGTACTTGGCCGCATCCAGGCGCAGACCGGTTCCCCGGAGCATTTTCAGAAACCCGAGCTGAAGCTCCTCGGGACCCAGCGCGAACACGTCGTTGAACGTTTTGCGGAAGGAGTCGTAGTTTTCCTCGGGAAGTCCGGCGATCAGATCCAGATGCTGATCGATTTTGCCGCTTTCTTTCACCTTCGTCACCGTGCGGGTAAGCTTGGCGAAATTTTGGCGGCGCTTCACGAGATTGTTCGTCTCGTCGTTAGTGGACTGAACGCCGATCTCGAAACGGAAAATTCCCGGAGGCGCGTTTTCGGCAAGGAAGTCCAACACTTCGGGCCGCATAATATCGGCCGTGATCTCGAACTGGAACACGCAGCCCTGATGATTGTCAATCAGGAACTGGAAAATTTCCAGCGCATAATCCCGCTTGATGTTAAACGTCCGGTCGACAAACTTAATGAGCTTGGCCCCGTTCGCGATGAGATACAGAATTTCGGACTTCGTCCGCTCCATATCGAAATATCTTACCCCTACCTCGATCGAGGACAGGCAAAACTGGCACGAAAACGGGCAGCCTCGGCTCGTTTCGAAGTACACGACCCGGTTGCCGAGGTCCTTCAGGTCTTCCTCGAACCGGTGTGGAGTAGGAATCGCATTCAGGTCCAGCTTCGGACGGCCCGGGGTCAAAATAATTTCTTCCCCTTTGCGGTACGCGATACCGTACACGAAATGAAACTTCCGGGTGGTGGAAAGCTCCTGGAGGAAATGTTTGAACGTTTCCTCTCCTTCGCCCATGACGACAAAATCCACCTCCGGAACGGTGCGCATCCATTCCTCCGTATCGTAGGAAACTTCCGGCCCTCCGAGTACGATCGTCAGATCGGGACGGATTTTTTTGATCATGCGGATGACGCGGAGCGTTTCTTCAATGTTCCAGATGTAGCAAGAAAAGCCGAGCACGTCGGGATTTTTGCCGTATAGGTCCGAAACGATGTTCATCGCCGGATCTTTGATCGTGTATTCCGCGATTTCAATCGGAAATTCGGGCTCGCTGAATGCCTTCAGGTACCGCAGAGCCAGCGAAGTATGAATGTATTTGGCGTTCAATGTGGCAAGAACGATATTCATGGTCGTTTACAACCTCTTTTATCAATAAAATCAAGGATCGTTCTTATTCTACACGAACCCCGCCGAGTTGACAAAGCGGACGGAACCGCCGTCGCGCTCCTTTTCAGCGCAGGGAATCGAATTCCGGCTCCGCGCCCTCCCGTTCGGTCCCCGTCCCGGAAGACCAGGAAGGAAACTGATCGGCCGCAGGCAGAGCAGGCACATCGGCATATACGTTCCTCCACCGCTCGGCCTGTTCCATCAACTGACGCTCCACCTGTTCCTTGCGAAGCATAAGCTCGCCGGGATCCCCCGCCTCCTGCTGAATCGCCTTGCGGATGCTGGTATGCTCCTGGAGCCATTGGGTAAGCTGGTACAAAATCATGGGCGTCCCTCCTTTTTAGAGCGCTGTCATTTAGTTATCAGGTTGCCCGTTTAGGCGTCGGGTCATACCGTTTGGGGCGGGTGGAACACACTCTCTTACATATTTTTCTTTTCTTGAAACATTTACCCTGAACAGGCAGTCTATAAATTCAAAGCGGCCGGATCCAGTTCAAACACCTGTTATATCAGGCGGACCGAAAAATTCAGGAGGGATGCAATCATGAAAAGCAAAAAGCCGGTTCTTTATTTAACGGGGGGCATTCTCATCGGAAGTTTCGCCACCCAAACGGACGTATGGGCCAAGCCTGTAATCGACTATCTTCTGAAGGCGGCGACCTATCCGGTAACCGTCGACGGACAAACATACGAGTCTGCCGAGCTTCCGGTGCTTAATTACGAGGGAAGCACTTATGTCCCCCTCAAAGCATTAGGAGATTTGTTCGGTACTTCTACAACCTGGAACGATACGCTCAAACAGGTGGAAATTGTTAAAAACAGACCGAAAGGTGATCTCTCCGTCGCGACCAAAGATTATTATGGCGCCGTGGAGCGGTGGACGTTCCATACGCTGTATCAGCCGAATAAAGGGACTCTGGACGAGAAAGGACGCGCGGAACTGCTGAAACAGCTCGAAAGCGTCTACAGCCCGGTTCTGGCCGCACGGTTTTTCGACTACGCCTATATGAAAGAAAGCGACGGCAGTTATCTGTCGCGTCCCGGAGACCACTTCCCTCTGTGGAAGCTGAACCGCAACGTCACGGCAACCCATGAAATCGCAGGCGGGAAAACTATCGTCACCATTAAGGGAGAAGTCGAATATACGCTGGACGGAAAGACGTTCGCTGACACTTACAAGCAGCAGTATACAGTCGATCCTCTTACGTTAAAAATTATCGATATCGCTTATCTGACTCTTCCGATCTGAATGTTAAGGTTCTTTTTATCCAAACCATAAAAGAACCGTTTCCTGTTACGGAAACGGTTCTTTGTTCTATGTTCATGGGGTTTCTTTATAACATCCGCCTTACTCCCATTTGAAGGTAAAGCTTGCAATCGCGAAGGCGACGACCATCCAGCCGCTGAGGATAAGGGCCTGCGGCCACAACACCGTTAAATCCGCTCCCACGTTCATCACCTGCCGCATGGCTGTCGACAGATGCGTGATCGGGATGAGGTTCACGACCGGCTGCAGGAAAGACGGGATGCTGTCCGCGGAGAAGAAGACGCCTCCCAGAAACAGCATCGGGAAGGAGATAAATCCCGCGATCGGCCCGGCGCTCTCCGGTGTCTTCGCCAGTGAAGCGACGATGAACCCGACCGACATAAACGCCAGCGTGCCGAGAATAACGAACAGCAGAAGCAGTCCCCACGAGCCGTTCACTTTCGTTCCGAAGATAACGGACGCGATGAGCAGAACGATCACCGCCTGCAGGCCGTTCAACAAAAGTCTGGCCGTGATCTGCGAAGCGATGAACGTCGACGATTTCAGCGTGGTGCTCTGCATCCTGCGCAAAATGCCCCTCTCCCTCCAGGAGGCGATCTGTCCCGCCACGCCGTTGAGGTTGTTGGACATAATCATCATGGACACGATGCCGGGAACGAGAAAGTCGATATACGACAGCTTCAGCGCCTGAACGCCCTCCGCCTTCACCGTTATCGCCGGCTTGTAGGCCGTCTTCTCTTTGGAGATGCCGTCCGCCACCTGGGCCACGACGGTTTTGCCGAGCTCGGCCGTCATCATGTTCGTCTGGTCATAATAAACGTTGACGGACGAAGCGTCTCCTCCTCTGAGGGCGGCGTCGAGTTTGTTGCCGTATCCGGCGGGGATGACGACCACCATCTGAAGATCGCCGTCCTTCAGCTTCTGGAGCCCCGGCGCCGAATGCTCCTCCTGCTTGAGCTTCATGGCGGGTGTCTTCATCAGGGCGCCGACCAATTGAGCCGACTGGGCCGACCGGTCCTGATCGATGACGACCCCGTTGATGGACATGCTGCCGCCTCCGCCGAAAAACGTTCCGAACATGACCATGAAGAAGACGGGGAACAGAAAAGACCAGAGGAGCACCTGTTTGTTCCGGATAAAAATCCGGAGCTGCGCGAGCGTCAATTGAAGGTACGCTTTCATTCTTCCCTCAGGCTCCTTCCTGTCATGTGAATGAACACGTCTTCCAGCGTGGCGGTCCGTGTCAGCAGATCCGTCAGCTTCCATCCGCGCAGCTCCGCCTCCCGGATCAGGCCGGTGAGCGACTGCTGGAGATGGTCGGTGTACAGCACGAGGGTGTCGCGGGCCAGGTCGACCTGTTTCACGCCCTGGAGCCTGCGCAGCGTGTCCGTCAGCTCCGTCCGCTCCCGCGGGGAAGCCGACTCCGCCTGAGGCAGCCGGAATTCAATCGCATTCTCCGATTGAAGGCTGCGCACCAGGTTGGCTGGCGTATCCAGCGCGACGACCTGCCCCTTGTCGATCAGGCAGATCCGGTCGCACAGCACGTGAGCCTCGTCCATGTAGTGCGTGGACAGGACGATGGTCTTGCCCCTCTCCTTCAGGCGCAGGATAATGTCCCAGAGCGTGCGCCGCGCCTGCGGATCGAGTCCCGTGGTAGGCTCGTCCAGGAACAATACCTGCGGGTCGTTAACCAGCGCGATCGCGATGGCGAGCCGCTGCTTCTGTCCGCCGGACAGATGCTTCACGCGGTCCCCCGCCTTCTCTTCCAGCGTCATATCCGCGAGCAGGGGGGCGACAGGCACCGACTTCGGATAGAAGCTGGCGTACATCTCCACGATCTCGCGCACTTTAAGCAGATCGAACAGAGAGGTCGACTGGAGCTGGACGCCGATCACTTCCTTCACCTTGCGGAGTTCCCGGATGGTGTCGTAACCGGCGATACGCGCCGTTCCCCCGTCGGGCTTGCGCAGCCCTTCCATCATTTCCATGGTCGTGGTCTTGCCCGCGCCGTTAGGACCGAGCAGCCCGAACACCTCTCCCTTGCGCACCTGGAAGCGCACGCCGTTTACGGCCGTGAAGCTTCCGTACGTTTTGACCAGTCCGTCCACATCAATAAGAATTTCGTCTGATAATCCGTCCGTCTGCGGCATTCTCAGCCTCCTTTTTCAATGTTTATGTACGTTATATTCCGCATTTTCCCAAAACCAAGGAAGTGTTCCGCGTTCATTTTCCTAAAAGGATTCCAGCTTTTCCATTATATCACTCGTTCCGGTACTTATCACGAGCCCGGCCGGGATGAAATTAAATCCCCAATGCGCTATAGTAAATGGATAGAAGATCCGAAGGAGCCAACCCATGCGAAAACAGCGTCCCCCTTTTAACCCCAAAACGAAAACAGCCAGGCCGTCCGCCTCGAAAACGGACAAAGAACCGACTCACTTCGAAATCGGAGAGCCGGCCGAGCTGATGAAATTTTTGCTTGAAAAACTTGCAAGTAAAGGAAGAAACACCGTCAAGGGCATTCTGTCCAGAGGCCAGGTATCCGTGAACGGCAAAAAAACGACCCGCCACGATCATCCTCTCCAGCCCGGCGACCGCGTTACGGTCCAGTGGAGTGTCGTAACCGAAGAGGAAAAGCCGATCGGACTGCACATCCTGCATGAAGACGAGGATCTTCTGGTTATCAATAAAGAAGCGGGCCTTCTTTCGATCTCCGGGGGAGACGAGAAGGAATTGACCGCCTATTGGCAGTTGACCGAGCATGTCCGCAGAAAAGATCCGAAAGCTCGTATTTTCGTCGTTCACCGGCTGGACCGGGATACGTCGGGCGTCATGCTTTTCGCCAAGAACGAGAAAACCCAGCAGGCGCTGCAAACGGCCTGGCAGGAGGCCGTGCACGAACGCTCCTATGTAGCCCTCGTCGAACGCAAGGTCAAGAAGCTCGAAGGCACAATCGTCTCCTGGCTGAAAGAAAGCAAAACGCTGCTCATGTATTCCAGTCCCGTGGATAACGGCGGACAGAAGGCGGTCACGCATTATAAAGTGCTGCAGGCTTCCTCCGATTACTCCCTGCTTGAGGTGCACCTCGAAACGGGCCGCAAAAACCAGATCCGTGTCCATATGCAGGACATCGGCCACCCGGTTGTCGGCGACAAGAAGTACGGCTCCGTGAAAAACACGATCGGCCGGCTCGGTTTACATGCCCGGGTCATCGCTTTCGAACATCCTTCGACGGGACAACCGATGCGTTTCGAGACCCAGATTCCGGGCAAGTTTCAGCGTGTTTTCGCCGCCAAACCCACTTCGTAAAGGAGAATCCCATGAACGGACAATCGAGAAATAATATCCGGGCCGGACTGACCGTCGACATTGTGCTCAAGCAGGATCAGCGCACCGGCAAACGGACGCGAGGAGTCGTGAAAGATATTTTAACGAATTCACCCAATCATCCTCACGGCATCAAAGTCAGACTGACGGACGGCCAGGTCGGACGGGTGCAGGAAATTGTACAAGAGCCCTGAAACCCTATTGTAAAGCGTCCTGAAAACCAATAAACTAAAAGTAATGAATGCAGTGAGGTGATACGAATGTCAGAGAATCAGCAGACACCGGAATCCGTGGAAGCTCAAGCTCAACCGGCCGAAGCGGCCGAACCGCGCAAAGTTTCGCTCGCGGAAGCCATGAAACAGAAACTGGCCCAGAAGAAAGCGGCGCAAGCCCAGGCCAACTCCCAGCAGAAGCACCAGGTAACCGGCAATCAGATGATGAAAAGCCAGCAGACCAAGAAACAAAACAATCAAAGAAGACGTATGGGCGTCTAGACTTTGAACGTCATAAGCAGTAGACCAAGACATGAGGGATCCGCTTCATGTCTTTATTTTTATACGAACGGGCAAGCGGCCCCAGCTGCTTAAACACCTATCCGCCGGAGGTCTCCCAATGTCCATGCTTTTATTTGTAATCGCCGGGCTCGCGGAAATCGGAGGCGGCTACCTCGTCTGGCTGTGGCTCCGCGAGGGCAAGCCTGCCGGCTACGGAATCACGGGAAGCCTTGTGCTTGTCTTGTACGGCATTATCCCGACTCTCCAGGCGTTTCCTTCTTTCGGCCGGGTTTACGCCGCATACGGGGGCATTTTTATCGTACTCGCCGTAGTATGGGGATGGCTTGTGGACAAGAAAACGCCCGACTTCTACGATTGGCTCGGCGCAGCCGTCTGCATCGCCGGCGTGTCCATTATTTTGTGGGCGCCCAGAACCTGATCTAACGTCTTGAAGGAGGAATTAACCTATGAGCTTTCTAGACAGTCTGGTCGAACAGCGCATCCAAGAAGCGATTCGCAACGGTGATTTCGACAATTTGCCCGGCAAAGGCAAGCCGCTCGTTCTCGAGGACTGGTCCGCCGTTCCGGAAGACCTGCGCTTGTCGTATAAAATTTTGAAAAATTCGGGATTCCTCCCCGAAGAGATGCAGCTTCGCAAAGACATGCTTACGCTGGAGGATCTCCTTGCATGCTGTCATGACGAAGAGGAGCGCCGCAAGCTGAAGAAAACACTCAACGTCAAGAAGCTCCGATTTAACATGCTGATGGAAGAGCGCAGCATGAATCTTTCTCCGGCGCTTGCCCGGTACCGGGACCGCATCGAAACGAAATTTTCCGCGGAGCCGGAGAAACCGTCCGAATAGGACGAGAAACAGGAGAAACCGACATGAACCCGACTCCTCAAAATTTGCTTGAACTAACCCGGAACATTCAAGAGCGGCATGTCAACTTTGCCGTATCGGACGTAAACTCGCATGTGCTCCGCATCGCGGTCATGACCGGCAACTACCGCTGGCATTTCCATCCCGATTCGGATGAATTGTTTATGGTGCTTGAAGGCGAACTTTTTATAGACTTCGAGGACGGTACGACCGCCTCGCTGAAAGCGAACGACACGCTTACGGTTCCGGCGGGCACAGTCCACCGGAGAGAGCGGATGAGCGCACCGTCAATCTCTGCTTCGAAGCCAAAGAAGCGGAAACGGTTTTCGTGGACGGGCCCGCGGGGCGGGACAAATAAAACGAGCTCTGCAGAACGGTCTGCAGAGCTCGTTTTATTTCTTCATCCAGTTTGGCCTTGGGCGGCGATTCGGGGGCTGTCCGGTTCAGGTGGGCCCAGTAAAGAACCAGAACGTTCCGCTGTTCGTAAGGCAGCGGAGTGAGAAACTCCTCTCCCTTTAAGCTTTGTTCCAGCGTGTTAAACTCCGTCATCGCTTTTTGGCGTTCCAGACTTGATTCATAGACGTAAATCGACACGAATTCCTTGTAGGCGGCTTTCTCGGTCGGACGACCCGCGGAATAACGCACGGCCCCCTTCCCGTTAAGCGTCCAATCGTTAGGCTCCGTCTCTTCGAATATCTCTATGCCTTCAGCCTTGAATGCTTCTTTTACCTGTTCCAGCGTTATTGTCTTCACGATTGTTCGCTCTTGGGTGCATCCCGTAAGCGCGAGAAGAATGGCTGCCAGCAAGCAGGCTAAAAAAATCCTTTTCATTAAAAAATCCCCTTTCGCACCGTGCGAAGCTCTCAGCCCGTATTGCTCGTCTTCACATGCCGGTGCTCAACCACAATTTCCTTGACGGATCGTCCCAAGGGAATGTTGCGCGGCCGCGAAACGCCGAACAATGTTTACTTGAGCCGGAAACCGCCTTCCGAATGAAGAATCTGGCCCGTGATCCATTCCGCCTCTTCGCCCGCGAGAAACGCGATAAGTCTGGCGGCGTCTTCCGGTCTGCCGATTCGTCCGGACGGGAACTGGCCTGCAAGTTCGTGCCGAAGCTCCTCCGTCATCCACCCGGTATCGGTCGGACCGGGATTGACCGCGTTGACCGTAATCCCTTTGGGAGCCAGTTCCGCAGCCAAAGTCACGGTCATCGCTTCGACAGCCGCCTTCGTAGCCGCGTAGGCGATCTCTCCCCGCATCGGACCCAAAGACTGGCCGGATGTCAGGTTGATAATCCTGCCGCCCGATCCCCGGCTGAACCGGCGGCCGAATTCCACGCTGAGTAGGGCCGTCCCCCTCATGTTTACGGCATAGTGGGCATCAAGCACGGCCGCATCAAGCTTCTCGTACCCGTCGTTGACGGAGTAAGCCGCATTGTTGACGAGAACATCCGGAAACCCGAGCCGCTTCTCCGTTTCGTCAATAATGCGCTTAGCCGCCTCCGGATCGGACTGGTCGATCTCCAGTCGTTCGCAGCGTATTCCCGACCGGGTCAACTCCCGCTGGATCGCGTCCGGCCCCTCTTCATCCGCTCCCCAAGGCATGGCTTTGTCGAAAGCGGACCAGGACGTGAACATCACATCCATGCCTTTGGCCGCCAGCGCCCGGCAGACGGCGGCGCCGATGCCGATCCTGCGGGAGACTCCCGTAACGATGGCAACAGGGGAGCGGTCTTCTTTGCCGCGTTCGGCAGCCCCGTTTGCCGAAGCCGGTGTATTTCCCGGCCTATTTCCAGCGCTATTTACGTTCATGGTCTCCTCTTTCCGCCTCCCCTTAACGTTCATAAGGAAGGAAAGTCATTTTGTTACTTCCAGTATAAAACGGCATCACGATCCTCTGCACAGATTGTTCGATTATAAAGGAAATTTCCTCCGCTCCCTTACATGGACGGATCAAATGCGTTATAATGAGACGGTTCCGTGGCGCCTCGGCACCGCTTGGAATGCGGTCATGGAAGTGCCGGACTCAAAACCCCATAAGAAAATCCATATGCTCCGCGCATATGGGAGAGGTTCGCGAACTCCCTCTATAAAAAACTAAGGAAAAACAATATCCCTGGATATTCGGGCACAGCTGCTTAAAAGCGGCCGTTAAGTGTGCGTTTTTTTGACGTTCATTTTCCGGTTCGCTTATGAATGGCCGCGTCCTTCCTTGAGGCATTGTTTTTGTTTTGTTTAAAATGACGGATCAAGAACTCTCTCCATCACCTATTTTTTATTTAAAGGAGACGGAAGAGCGATGAAACATGAAAAAGCAGTTGTCGTATTCAGCGGCGGACAAGACAGCACGACGTGCCTGTTCTGGGCCCTGAAGCATTTTGGCGAGGTGGAGACGCTAACGTTCGATTACGGGCAGCGGCATAAACTCGAAATCGAGTGCGCCGCACGGATTGCGCGCGAGCTTGGCGTAAAAAACACCGTACTGGACATGAGCCTGCTGAACCAGCTCGCACCCAATGCGCTGACGCGCAGCGATATCGAGATTGAAGAAAAAGAAGGCGAGCCCCCTACCACGTTCGTGGACGGACGCAACCTGCTCTTCCTTTCGTTTGCAGGCGTATACGCCAAAGGGGCCGGAGCCAGACACCTCATCACCGGCGTTTGCGAAACGGACTTCAGCGGCTACCCGGACTGCCGGGACGCTTTCGTAAAATCTCTTAATGTAACCCTGAACTTATCGATGGACTATCCATTCGTGATCCATACGCCCCTAATGTGGCTGAATAAAGCGGAGACGTGGAAGCTTTCCGACGAGCTGGGAGCTTTCGATTTCGTACGCACCAAGACGCTTACCTGCTATAACGGCATCGTCGGAGACGGCTGCGGCGAGTGCCCGGCATGCAAGCTGCGTTCGGCCGGCCTTCAGAACTACCTTCTGGAGCGCGAAGGAGCCGGTGCCCGATGAAGACGCCAGGCGAATTCCGCATCGTAGAGAACCTTCAGCAGTACGGCCAGGATATCCGGCACGAACAGCTCCGTTATCATACCAAACGCGTTCTCGTTTCCAAAGAATTTACGTTCGACGCGGCGCATCATCTGCACGCCTACGAGGGGAAGTGCAAAAACCTTCACGGCCATACGTACAAAGCCGTTTACGGAATCAGCGGCCATGTCAACGAGATTGGCCTGACGCTTGATTTCGGCGAGATCAAAGACATCTGGAAATCCCGGATCGAGCCTTATCTCGATCACCGTTACCTGAATGAGACGCTCCCGCCCATGAACACCACCGCCGAGAATATGGTCGTCTGGCTGTACGAACAGATGGAGACGGCTTTGCAGTCGGATGAGGTGCAGGCGAAAGCCCGGGGCGGCAGGGTCGAATTTGTCCGCCTGTACGAGACGCCGACCAGCTATGCCGAAGCGAGACGGGAGTGGATGTCCGAATGAGCGCAAGCCAAACAAATGCTGCGGTCCCATCCCCTCCGCGGATCTTGCCCGCAACGGGCGAAACGACGGCCGTTTCTACGGCCCCTTCGGGTAAAACGGCCCCGGCCGAAGCCGCTATCCCCGTGCTCGAGATCTTCGGCCCGACTGTCCAGGGCGAAGGCATGGTCATCGGGCGCAAGACGATGTTCGTCCGTACCGCCGGCTGCGATTACCGCTGCTCCTGGTGCGATTCCGCGTTTACGTGGGACGGATCGGGCGCAGGCGATATCCGTCCGCTCACCGCGGAAGCCGTCTGGGAGGAGCTTGTCCGCACAGGCGGCAGCCGCTTCTCCCACGTGACCTTGTCGGGCGGCAATCCGGCCCTCCTGCGCAGCCTCGGCCCCCTCGTGAAGCTGCTGCGGGCCAAAGGCATCCGCACCGCCGTCGAAACGCAGGGCTCCCGCTGGCAGGACTGGCTGACCGAGATCGACGAGGTCACGCTCTCTCCCAAGCCGCCAAGCTCAGGCATGGAGACGGACTTCGCCAAGCTGGACGACATCGTCCGGCGGTTGAACCCCGACGGCATCAGCCTCAAGGTGGTCGTGTTCGACGAACGCGATTTCGCGTTCGCCCGGGAAGTCCACCGCCGCTACCCTGCCGTCCCGTTCTATCTGCAGGCGGGCAACGAGGACGTCCGTCTCGCGGACGACGACCTGCTTCGCGGGCAGCTGCTCCGCAAATACGAGTGGCTCGTCGACTTGACGATGGCGTCCGAGGATTTGAACGACGTGCGCGTGCTGCCACAGCTTCACGCCCTGCTGTGGGGCAACAAGCGGGGCGTCTGATCTTCGCGGACGACAGACGACAGACAGACGGACGACAGCGGGCCACAGGGCCGGAACCCCCGCAACAGTTCACGGCGGTCTGACCGCCCGGATCAGAACGGAAGCCCGTCTCCCGGCAGCCCTGCTTACGTTCTGCCTATCGGCAGCCTGGCCGCTGCTTTCATTCAACAGCCCTGCTTACGTTCTACCTAGCGGCAGCCTAACCGCCGCCTTCATTCAACCTTGCCTGCTATGCGGTTACCCGCTGTCCATATAAACTTTAAAACCGGAGGTGCCTTTTATGGCCGGAAGAAATCAGGAAGAGCTTGATCTCACCCTGCTGGGCAATCAGCAGACACAATATCCGTTTAACTATGCGCCGCAGGTGCTCGAATCCTTTGACAACAAACATCCTTACCGCGATTATTTCGTCAAATTCAACTGTCCCGAGTTTACGAGCCTTTGCCCGATTACGGGACAGCCCGATTTTGCCACCATTTATATCAGCTATATGCCCGGCGACAAAATGGTTGAAAGCAAGTCGCTCAAACTGTATCTGTTCAGCTTCCGCAATCACGGCGATTTCCATGAGGACTGCATGAACATCATTATGAACGACCTGATCAAACTCATGGACCCGAAATACATCGAGGTCTGGGGCAAATTCACTCCGCGGGGCGGGATCTCCATCGATCCTTACTGCAACTGCGGGCGTCCCGGCACCAAGTACGAACAGATGGCGGAACACCGCCTGATGAACCACGACCTTTACCCGGAAAAAGTCGATAACCGCTGAGTATGACGGCTTGTTGCGGGTCCGCTTGCCGGCACAGCGGAGGTCCGGACGAACCCGCTCTATATGAAGCGGGGGCATCCGCTTGTCGTTACCGAGGCCGCATGATCGTAACCCTGGATCTGCTGATCCCGCGATATGTAAACGGTCCTTGGCGCATCCCTTTACAGCACCTGCCCGCACAAACCGTTTCAGCTATTTTAACGCATCGTATGCTATACGCCCGAAAGACCCCAAGGGGTCTTTTTTTGTGCCGATGGGATGCCGATAATTTTGGTATACTAGGAAAGAACCTCTAAATGGAGCTGGGTTGCAGAGCTTTTGGATGGAGAAAGGAAAAGAAATGGTCAATTTCGGAGATTATTTCAAAGCGTTTTTTGCCAATATAAGCACCTTGCTCACATTTACCTATTTAGGCAGTCTGGCCTATAAATATATTTTATACAGGGTCCCCGTCAACTGGATGAAAATGCTCTACATCCTGCTCTCGATAGCGGCGGGCTGGCTCTCGATGATGTACGGAGCCTGGCTGAGCGCCACGGTTATCTTCGATCTCAGATTCGTGCCCATCCTGATCGCCCCCCTCTTCCTGTCGCGTCCTTTCCCTATCATACTGATCGGGCTCGGGATCGGGCTGGCACGCTTGTCGTTCGGCCTGAATCATGCCGCTTGGGCGGGCTTCGGCAATATGGTCATCCTCGGCATCGTAACGGCACTGACCAGCGAACTGCTCAAACGCACCTCTCTGCGGCAGACGACCCGGATCTTGCTGCTTATTCTCATCGTGAACCTGTTCAATGTGGCGGATATCGCGATTCTGGGTGTGTATCCGGCCGCTACGTATCTGATCGAGCTTGCTCCGCTGTCCGGCACGGCAGGACTGTTTTTCAGCTTTTTCTTCACCTTCATCCTGCACGATTTCAAAGCGGATTTTCTCCGGCGTGAAGCGCTGAACAAAAGCAACAAGGAACTGGCCGAACAGTTCCGGCTGGCCGAGGAACGAACCGCAGAGCTTCAGCGCATTCACGACGAGCTGGAAATGAAAAACGAGGAGCTGATAGCCTCTTCCCGCTACAAGTCCGAATTTCTCGCGAACATGTCCCACGAACTTCGGACCCCGCTGAACAGCATGCTCATCCTGTCGCAGTTCCTTGCCGAAAATCAGAACGGGGCGCTCACGGAAGAAGAGATTGAATTCGCCGGGATTATCCACACCTCCGGTCAAGATCTGCTTACGCTCATTAACGATATACTGGATCTGTCCAAAATCGAAGCGGGACACATGGCCATCACACTGGGAGAAGTGAACGTCAGCGAAGTCGTCGAAGCAATGACCCGGATGTTCGAACCCGTTGCCGCCCAGAAAGGCCTGTATTTCCACATCCGTTCAACCGGCGTTCCCGATATCATTCATACGGATGAACAGCGGCTTCAGCAGATTTTGAAAAATTTGTTGTCCAATGCGTTCAAGTTTACACAGCGGGGCGGCGTCATTCTTACCTTTTACGTCGAAATGGACGCCCAGGGCGTTCAGCATCCCGCCGCCGCCATCCGGGATACTGGCATCGGCATCCGGGCGGACAAGCGGGAACAAATCTTCGAAGCCTTCTACCAGGCGGACGGCACGACCAGCCGCAAATTCGGCGGGACCGGACTGGGCCTCTCCATTTCACGCCAGTTTGCCCGGCTGCTGGGCGGAGAGATCCGGCTGGTTAGTGAAGAGGGTGCCGGGAGCACGTTCACCCTCCTCCTTCCTTCCAGCAGCTTGAGCGGCCAGGAGCATGAGCTTCGGCAGCTGGCGGACGACGCCAAGCTTCCACGGCTTACGCCGCTCTCCTCTCCGCTACCGGAGGAAAGCTCCGACCGTTCCGGAGGCTCCTTCGCCGAAAACGGCGGTGCCTCCGCAGACTCCGCGAAAGGCGCTGATGGCGACGCGGTTATACCCGGCTCCGGCGCTGCGGCGGACAGTATCTCCGCAGGCCGGGAATCCGCGGAAGAGGGCACGGCAGACGCCGCCTCCGCGCAAGGAGCTGCGGTGGGTGCGGACGGGCCTGCGGACCGGATAGCGAATGCGGCCGCAGGCAACGATACGCCGCAGACGGTTCCCGCCCCCGCAGCAGGCGCCGGTACGTCTGCCGAAGCGGTCCAGCAGCTCCTGCGGAAGGTCACGGTGCTCGTCGTCGATGACGACGACGCCAACGTGCGCAGCCTGTCCGCTCTGCTGAAATCCCGCGGAGCCGAAGTGCTCGAAGCGGGCAGCGGCCGGGAATGCCTGCGCCTGCTTGCCCTCCATCCCGGGATCAGCCTGATCCTCATGGATATGATGATGCCGGAGATGGACGGCAGAACCGCGATCCGGCACATCCGCAAGGACGGTGCTTACCGGGACCTGCCGATCATCGCTCTGACCGCCCGGGCCCTTCCCGGCGACCGGGAAGCCTGCATCGAAGCCGGAGCTTCGGACTATATCACGAAGCCGGTCGATAACCGGGCGCTCATGATGCTTGTGAAACGGTGGAGCCTCAATCCCGTCTGAATTCAGCGAAAAAAGCCTTCTTTCCTTGTCGGAAAGAAGGCTTTTTAGTTCCGGCCATTGCAAGACACGGCAGACAAGAGTATCCGTCTATTGCCGCGGAAACACAGGGCCATCTATTTTAAAAACTTCGCGCCGGAAACGTACCGGCATCCGTACACTTCAACCATCCTTGTGAAGCGGGCACCACATGGCGGCATGCCGGAAGGGGGGAAATTCCTCCTGCATGCCGGCGGGCCGCTTAACCCGGCGGCGAACAAAACCGTCCTCCGGCGTTTCCCGTGCTCTTACCCGTGCCCAACGAATTAACGGAGGGGCATTTGTCCGGATCCGGTGCCCGCTCCCTGCGGAATAAACCCGCTGAGATCGATTCCGAGCCCTTCCGCAAGCCTTGTTCCGAATTCCACATCGGCACGGAAAAAATTGCAGACGGCGCGAAGCTGGATTTGCATGTCCGTTTGTTTGAGGTCGTTCACGAGGTTATCGATCAGATTAGCGCGTTCTTCCGGTGTAATCCCCCGGTAACGCTCACCTGCCTGCGTGAAATCGTCCGTTTTCTCGATTTTGCGGCGTGTAGTAGGGCCCGTCAGCGGCTGCTCGCTTTCCGCATACGCGTTTCCGGCTTCCTTCGGCGCATGGTCATAGGAATTCGGCTCGTAATTGATCGGCGAGTGATCCTGGCGAACCGCCATTTGACCGTCCCGCTGATAATTCCGGACCGGCGCGTAAGGGCAGTTTACCGGGATCTGCATGTAGTTCGGTCCCAGCCGGTGGCGCTGCGTATCCGGGTAGGAGAACAGACGGCCCTGCAGAAGTTTGTCTTCGGAAGGTTCGATTCCCGGCACAAGCACGCTGGGCGCAAAAGCGGACTGCTCGACTTCGGCGAAGAAATTTTTAGGATTTTCGTTCAAGGTCATCCGTCCTACTTTGACGAACGGAACGAGATCTTCCGGCCAATCCTTAGTCGGATCGAGGGGATCGAAGCTGAACTGGTCCAAACGTTCCGGTTCCAGCATCTGCACATTCAGCTCCCATTCCGGATAATTGCCGGCCTCGATAGCGTCATACAAATCGCGCGTCGCGTGATTGTGATCGCGTCCTCCCTGCTCTTCCGCTTCTTTGCGGCTTAAGGAACGCACACCCTGCAGCGATTTCCAGGTGTATTTGACGTAAACGACTTTACCATCCGCGTTCACCCATTTGAAAGCGTGCACCCCGAACCCGTCCATTTCCCGGTAGTTGGCGGGAGTTCCGCGGTCGGAGAATACCCAGGTCAGCATGTGTGTCGATTCGGGAGAAAGCGACATGAAATCCCACAAGTGATTAGGCGTTTGAACATTTGTATGCGGTGCAGGCTTCAGCGAGTGAACCATGTCCGGGAATTTCAGCGCATCGCGGATAAAGAATACGGGCAAATTGTTGCCCACCAGATCATAATTTCCTTCAGTCGTGTAGAACTTAACGGCAAAGCCGCGCGGATCACGAAGCGTCTCCGGCGAACCGCTCGGGTGAATAACCGTCGAGAAGCGGACAAGCACTCTCGTTTCAATAGACGCGTCCTGCAAAAAAGCGGCTTTCGTATACTCGCTCATACTGGCATAAGGCCGGAATACTCCGAACGCCCCCGCACCCCGCGCGTGCACGACACGCTCCGGAATGCGCTCACGGTCAAAATGAGCCAGTTTCTCCAAAAGGTGATAATCTTCGAGCAGCGTCGGGCCGTGAGTACCGGCTGTCTTCGAATTCTGGTTGTCGGCAACGGGCGCGCCTTGATTCGTAGTGAGATAAGGACGATGTGGATTCATTCTGCACCTCTTTATAATTATTATTATTTGAAAATGATTATCAATGTCATGACGGTAGTATATCATCGTCGTCTTCTCTCAGTCAATAGAATGACTATAAAATTATAATCATTTTAATCTATAGGTTAATTCCGCCTAAATTCTACACATTCCGACGAGCAGGCAATTGCTTTAACTGGCTTTGCTTGTTTACAATAAGAATAATCCGGTGGGAAGCAGCAATGTCCAGTCCAGGATAAGAAAGGAAGATTTTACGGGATGTCGAGCCCTATTTTAACAATCGTGGTACCCTGCTATAACGAAGAAGAAGTTCTTCCCGAAACGGTAAGCCGTTTAAGCGCGGTTCTGGACCGCCTCGTTCAGGAAAAACTCGTAGCCGGCGAAAGTGTGATGCTGCTCGTCGATGACGGCAGCAAAGACCGGACCTGGGAGCTCATCGACCAATACAGCCGTTCCCATGACTATGTAACAGGCGTTAAGCTCGCAAGGAATGCGGGACATCAGAACGCCCTGCTTGCGGGTTTAATGACGGCAAGACATACATCCGACATCGTGATTTCCATCGATGCGGACCTGCAGGACGATACGGACGCGATACGCGAATTTGTACGGAAGTATCTGGAGGGAGCCGAGATCGTCTATGGAATCCGCAGCGACCGGACGACCGATACCTGGTTCAAAAAGACGACTGCAGAATCCTTTTATAAATTAATGCTACGTCTGGGCGTCCAAATTAAGAACAATCATGCGGATTACCGGCTTATGAGCAAGCGCGCGCTGGATTATTTGTCCCGTTATAAAGAAGTCAACGTGTTTTTGAGAGGGATTGTCCCGCTTTTGGGACTGCGTACCGCCGAGGTCATGTACGAGAGGAAAGAACGTTTTGCCGGGGAATCGAAGTATCCGCTGCGCAAAATGCTGTCTTTTGCACTCGACGGCATTACTTCCTTCAGTGTCAAACCGATCCGGATGGTCACGGTCACCGGATTTTTGCTCTCCATCATCAGCGTGTTCGCCGGCGCTTATGCCATCATTTCTAAATTATGGGGGACAACGGCGTCCGGTTGGACTTCTCTGATTTTATCCGTCTGGTTTATCGGCGGGGTGCAGCTTCTGGCCCTGGGACTGATCGGAGAGTACATCGGCAAAATTTACCGGGAGGTTAAACACCGTCCCTTGTATCTCATCGAAAAAACAATCCCGGCTCAGCAGGATGATGAAGCTGCCGTATACTCGGACCGGATTCCCGTAGCAGCCGAACGGACGGGCCGTTAATTTCCGGGACGGACGGAAGAGGTTAGTGCGCGGAGGACGATGCGAAAGAGCCTTCCACATACAGCGGAAAATCTCTTGTCTGAAGCCCCTGCCTGGCCAAGGCCGGAAAAGCTCGTCGGCCTTCTACTTTCGCGAAAGGAAGCCGGGGGCCGCACCTGAGCCATTTTGACGGAAAATGCCGCATACCCCGAACACTACCGGCCCCCTCCTGATAGGGGCGGGAGCTTTCCGCACCGTGCGCAGTATAGCGCACGGTGTTTTTGGCATGCGGCGGATCGCCCGGGCTCTCCGGCATCGGACACTCTTCACAGAAGCCGCACAGCGCCCGGCCGCTTCGTGATACTCCGGGAACTCCTGGGCAACCTATCCTCAGGGAGGTGATAGCATGGCAAGAAGACGAAGCCGCAGAGCAGCCGTTCCCGGAAGCGAACGCAGCCTGGACCGGTTTAAGGGCCAGGTCATGCGGGACGCGGGCTACAACGTATCCGCCGATCAGCCGAACCTGGTCAAATACGAAGTCGCCCGTACCCTGGGAGTCCCCCTGGAGCCGGGCAACAACGGCCGGCTCCGCACGGAGGATGCCGGTAAAATCGGCGGCGAAATCGGCGGCCGCATGGTGCGGGAGCTGGTCCGCCTGGCGCAGAAGCAGCTCGCGGAGCGCAGCGGGCCGAAGTAATCCCGCGCGCTGTATGCCCGACGGACCGCCGCCCGCAAGGCGTTATGCCACGCCGCTCCGCGCGGCGGAGCATAATGCCGCGGCTGTCCCCGTCACCGGCGGGCCAAATCGGCCCGGATGACCAGGGAACCGTCTTCGCTGGTCATCCGGCACGAACCCGGCCGGATCGGCCTGAACAGGCGGATGGCCTGTTTCCCTCCGATCCGGACGCCCTTAAGGCGGATACTCGACCTGTCCGCCGCCAGTTCAATCTCTCCGGGGCGTATTCCCTGAGGCTGGTGCACGATAACCATAAGCCGGCCTCCGGCCTCGGTTATCGAATAGGAGAAAGCTTCCGCCTCTTTGACCTTGGCGGTTTGCCGCTTTTTGCTTCCGGCGACAAGGCCCCTGACAGGCTTTCCGCCGGAGAAGGGGATGACCGCGGGAGGCCCCGAGGCGGCAGGCCGGGCGGCATCGGGTTTCCACCCGGTCTCCCGGCGTTTCTCCCCGCTGCGCTGCGGAGTGGCGCTCGCTTGCGTGCTCTGTCCGCCGGAATTTCCGTCCGGCTCGTTTTCCCAGCCGTTTCCCATCCACTCCGGAATCCGGTAGCCCGGCATAGCCTGCCGCAAAAGTTTATCCAGCCATTGGTCCAGCCAGGCCGTGTTCTCCGGGTCCTCTGAAATCCGCTTGGACAGCTCAGTAAACAAAGTTTCCCCGCCTCCGAAAATGGAGGAAAACGAAGGAATCTCTCCGGAACGGAACCCGAATTTCCGTTCCCACTCTTTTTCATAGTCGGACTCGCTCTTTCCTGCGCTCATTTTTTCCCCCACTCCGCCTGTTCCGGGTTACGGAACCCGCCCTTTTCTCCACACCAGCCTATTCCGCAGCAGGGCCGATGGTGTTTATTCAAGCCCGGACGCAAATAAAAAAATCAGGTCCCGTAACCGGAACCTGACAGCCCTCTTTCCCTTTTACCAGAAGAAACCGGGTCCTCCGAAACCGCCGCCAAATCCGCCGCCGTAACCGAAGCCTCCGCCATAACCATAAGGTCCGTAAGCATACGGAGCCGTTCCGATGGCCAGCAAATCGAACAATACGAGAGGAATGAACGCTTTTGTCTGAGCGGTCCCCTCTTCGGGCTCAAGAATCAGCTCGTTGCCTTGAATACGCACCAGCTTGCCTCTGACCCTGGAACCGTCTTTACGGACGGCCACGATGTTTTGACCGACCAGTTTGGCCGCTTCGTTGCGATGTATAGAGCTCATACCGTCTACCTCCCTTATTCAGCGAATCATGCATGCTACCCTATACCATATGCGGACGGTTAGCGGCCCGATTGGATAGCTGTCCCTTCTTCCTGTTTTATTTGGCCAAGACATCTGTTTCATAAGCGTTTCGTGAATTCCCGCGGGAGAGACGTCTTTTTTTCCATATAAAAAAAGCCTCCCGCCCCGGAGGTAAATCTCCGTGCGGAAGGGCTTTTCACAAAAAGGCAAGCAGGCTTCAGGCCTTGCGGAGCTTGCCCAGCTCCGTCGTAATCGCGTCAATTTCGCTAATGCTGAAATTGGGCTTGCTCATAACGAGATCGTACAGATCTTTAAGATCTTCATATTGTTCCTGGCTGAAGTTGGACGCTTTAATCGATCCGCCTGTCGCCATTCTCAGTTTCGTTTTGATTTCATTGAACATATAATCCACGTTCTGTTCCGACCATGCCGACAAATCCAATGCGTTTCATCCTTTCGTTATCCGGTTATGCTTTCATTGTAACACGTTTTGACACCGGAAATCGCGTCCGTTACGATAGAATCGGAACTAGAGCGCGGGTTTGGACCATGAAGCGCATGGGGAGATACGAAGCTTGTTCGGGCTTATAAACTCCCATCCTTCCTTACCCCGCCGGTCACAAACCTTCAAGGAGGAAATCCGCTTATGCTGCATACCTGCGATCTTGTCACCCGCAAACGGGACGAAATGGTTGAAATTACGGATATCGTGGCAGGGCTGGTTGGGGAAAACCGCATTCAAGACGGCACCGTCATCGTTTACTGCCCTCATACGACGGCGGGAGTGACGATCAACGAAAATGCCGATCCCGATGTAAAAAGGGATACGCTCATGCGCCTGGACGAAGTGTTTCCCTGGGAGCATCCGCGCGACCGTCATGCGGAAGGCAATACGGCCGCTCATCTGAAAGCCATGACCATGGGCGCCTCGCAAACCGTATTTATCCGCGGAGGCCGCCTTGAGCTGGGCCGCTGGCAGGGAATCTACTTCTGCGAATTTGACGGGCCCCGCAGCCGTACGTTTACCGTTAAGCTGATTCGTGATTAACCAGACTGACCTTGGAAGAATCGGATCGGGCCGCCGTGGAGACCATGTTGCTGCACAGCAGTTGTACATGCTCTTCGGCGAGCTGTTCTACCAGCTCAAACGTCTGCCCGTAATGAATGGAATGCGAGATGAATCCGTGCATGGACATAAACAAATTCCAAGGAAGCCGGTATTCCTGATCTTCCTTGTCCGGCATTCCCGAAATGACCTGGCGCACAACCGTGGCAAACAGATCGAAACATTTCGCCTGCTCGGTCCGCGAGTACTGACGCAGCTCCTCGTCCCGGATCATAAACATGATTTCGTAATGATGCGGGTTCTCCAGTCCGAACCGGATAAACTCCATCATCAGCTTCTGCAGCAGGGGAACCCCGAGAACAGCGGATTCGACGATAATTTGCCGCTGCCGCTGCAGGAGTATGCCGAAATCTTCCAGTATGAGTGCATTGAACAGCTCTGCTTTTTCTCTAAAATGATAGTATAACGCGCCATGGCTGTAACCCATTGCTTTAGCGATGCTTCGCATCGTTAAAGCGCGATAACCGCGAGTTACGAATAACTCCCTGGCCTCTTCAAGAATCCGCTCTCTGCTAAGTTCCTGAGCGACTGCCTTCCTCGCCATAAGAATCCCTCCGCTTCGGTGGTGTATGAAATTGTTAGGGTAGCTCGCTATGTTCGATATATGTATGTTCGCCGCGTATGATGTTTCCTTGACCTTGGGTCAAATCGGTAAACCAGTCGGCAAAAGAATCCGCCTCGGCAGATAAGGGATAGCACCGGAGGATAACCTTATCGGTAAATTCCGTATCGCCCATCCGCATGTTGCGGTTCCGCAGCTCATTCTCCACTTTACCCAGCCAAGTATAATCGATTTCAGCGAGCAGTTCCTGATGACTTACTTTGTAAACGGGCACCGCGGCCTGAATTCCCGCGACTGCGCCATCCGTGTAGGCTCTGATCAGTCCGCCGGCTCCCAGCATAATACCGCCGAAATACCGGGTGACGACTACGGCCACGTTCTTGAGATCCATATTCCGGATCACTTCGAGAATCGGTTTGCCGGCTGTGCCGCTCGGCTCCCCGTCATCCGACTGTTTCTGAATCTCGTTGCGTTCTCCGATCATGTAAGCGGAACAGTTGTGGGTCGCCATCGAGTGTTCCTTCTTCACGCCGGCTATAAAAGCAAGCGCTTCCTCTTCGGACGAAACCGGCAACGCCTGACCGATAAACCGGGAACGTTTGATGACAATTTCATCGGCTCCATGCTTCTGTACCGTTCTGTAGGATGCTATCATGTCGCTTCTTCATTCCATTTCCTAACTAATGCGCCTTCTGTTTCATATCATTTTACACAAATCAGAATATTAGTACAATAGTTAATTTAGTTCTAACATTATTTCCAATAAAAAACAGACCTAATCCCGGAGGAAAAGGCCTGTTTTCGTTGAAAATGCCCTTACAGAGCCCTATACGGGTTCTGTCTGGACGAAACTAGTCGTTCAAGCGAGCTTCGAGTTTCGCTTTATCTTCTTCGTAACCGGGTTTGCCGAGGAGCGCAAACATGTTTTTCTTGTACGCCTCCACACCCGGCTGGTCGAACGGATTTACTCCAAGAAGGTAGCCGCTGATGCCGCATGCTTTTTCGAAGAAGTAAACCATATAGCCGAACGTGTGAGCCGAAGTGTCCGGCAGTGTCACGATCAGGTTAGGTACGCCGCCGTCCGTATGAGCCAGCATAGTGCCCTGGAACGCCTTTTTGTTCACGAAATCCATCGTTTTGCCGCTCAAGAAGTTAAGCCCGTCCAGGTTCTCTTCATCGGTTCCGATGACGATCTCCTCTGCGGACTGGTCTACAAACAGTACCGTTTCAAACAGGTTGCGGTTGCCTTCCTGAATGAATTGGCCCATGGAGTGAAGATCGGTCGTGAAATCGACGGCAGCCGGGAAAATCCCCTTGTTGTCTTTGCCTTCGCTCTCGCCGTAAAGCTGCTTCCACCACTCCGATACATAATGCAGAGAAGGCTCGTAATTCACGAGAATCTCGGTAGTTTTGCCTTTGCGGTAGAGCGCGTTGCGGACAGCCGCGTACTGGTAGCTCGCGTTCTCGCTCAGCTCGGGGCTGGAGAAAGCTTCGCGCGCGTCGGCCGCGCCCTGCATCATTTCTTCGATGTTAATGCCGGCCACGGCGATCGGAAGCAGACCTACGGCCGTCAGTACGGAGTAACGTCCGCCTACATCGTCCGGGATAACGAAGGACTCGTAGCCTTCGCCGTTGGCAAGCTGCTTAAGAGCGCCCTTCTCGCGGTCCGTCGTGGCGTAGATGCGCTTGCGCGCGGCTTCTTTGCCGTATTTTTTCTCCAGCAGCTCGCGGAAAATACGGAAGGCGATAGCCGGCTCCGTCGTCGTTCCGGATTTGGAAATGACGTTGACGGAGAAGTCTTTGCCTTCCAGCAGTCTGCAGGAGGTGCGTTACGTATGTAGAACTGATATTCTGGCCGACGAAGTATACGGCCGGAGTTTTACGCTTGTCTTTATCAAGCAGGTTATAGAAAGAGTGGGACAGCATTTCAATCGCCGCGCGGGCCCCCAGGTAGGAGCCGCCGATGCCGATTACGACCAGCGCATCGGAGTCGGATTGAATCTGTTTCGCCGCCTTCTGGATTCTGCCGAACTCTTCTTTGTCGTAAGCGACCGGAAGATCGATCCACCCTAAATAATCACTACCGGCTCCGGTTCCGTTATGCAGTTGGTCATGTGCGGTACGGATCGGCCCGGCCAGGTAATCAATTTCGTGCTGGGCAACGAAGTCAAGCGCCTTGCTGTAATCAAATTGCAGCTTCTGGGTCAACTTTCTCTCCTCCTCGGTTCTTTTACTTGGTTCTTTCCTATAGCATACCGCTTCTGTGCCGCGGTCCGCAAGTCGCGCCCCAGGCGTGCTCCCTCTCCGTCAAACGTGCTACAATAGGAAAAACGCCTGGTGCTTTCTCCTTCGCCCGAGCGCTTGCAGGGACGGATTCGCAATACGGACAGGTGCAGGCGGAACTTGCCGGACCTCCGGATAGTATTGCCGGAACGGCCGATATATTCTCCGAAAACCCCCGGCGCATCGGCTTCGCATGCATTGATTCCTTACTATAAAAGCTTTCCGTACAAACTGCAAGTGAAATTATCGTGTCTGGCGTGACTCTAAACGAGGTGATTAGTGATGAAACAAATCGGATTTATCGGGTTAGGCACCATGGGCTCCCCGATGGCCCTCAATCTGCTCCGCAAAGGCTATGCGGTCACCGTATATAACCGCAGTGCCGATAAAGCGGCCGAGCTTGTCGGGGCGGGTGCCTCTCTGGCCGCGACCCCTGCGGAAGCTGTCTCCGGGGCCGAGGTTCTGTTCACGATGCTGAGCAACGACTCCGCCGTCGAAAGCGTCTTCTACGGCGAAAACGGCGTGCTGGAGAAGGCTGGAGAAGGCCTTACCGTGATCGATTCGAGCACGATCTCTCCGGCCCTCAGCCAGCGTCTTCACGCCGATCTGGGCCGGCGCGGCGCTCAGTTCCTGGACGCGCCCGTAACCGGAAGCAAGCCCGCTGCCGAGGCGGCGACGCTCGTGTTCATGGTCGGCGGAGACCGCCCCGTGTTCGACGCCCAGCACGCGCTGCTGAGCGATCTCGGCAGCAAAGTGCTTTACATGGGGCCGTCCGGTTCCGGCTCCTATGCGAAACTGGCCCACAATACGATTGTGGGCATTAATGCGATCGGCCTGATGGAGGGCCTCTCCATAGCGACGAAAGCGGGCCTTGCGCCCGAGCAGTTCCTGCAGATTGTGCAGGCGGGGTCCGCGGGCAGCAAGCAGGCCGAGCTTAAAGGCCCGAAGATTCTCGACCGTGATTTCAGCAACCAGTTCTCGCTGAAGCTGATGCTGAAGGATCTGCTGCTGGCGTCCGAGCTGACGGGCAAGTTCCAGCTTCCGGCCCCTGTACTGCATGCCGCGACTACCGTCTTCCAGATGGGCCTGAGCAAAGGCCTCGGCGAGGAAGACCTGGCAGCGGCCATCCAGTGCTATGAGGAATGGATGAACGAGAAGGTCGAAAAAAAAGACGGGCAGTGAAATGAGACTTGAATCCGGCGAATCCTGACATAACGGCAGACGGTGTCGGCAACTACATCCCGCCAGTTCTCGAATTACCCGCCTTAGGGAAACTCGTAAACGTTTATATGTGTCACCCGTCCGTTGTTTACAGCATGTTCAAACGCACTCCGTTTTATCGGCGTTTTTCGCGTTATGCTGCCTTAACTCGTAGACGGGCAGGCACAGCGGCAGTAACCGGCAACAACCGCCGCTGCGCCGGATATCACGGCCTCGTGCCCCGGACTGCGCACGTGCTCTGAAACGCGGCTCCGTTTGACCGCCGTCATGCGCTGCGTAACACCGCAGGGGTGAACTCCTCCGCAAGGCAAGAAAGGCCCTTCCGAACGTTTCGTTCGGAAGGGCCTTTTGTATTGCCTGCGGCTTGGTGCTGCATGATGCACGCCGTTTGTTGCTGCATGATACACGCGGTTTGGTGCTGCATGATGCACGCCGTTGCGTACTGCGTAATGCCCGCGGTTTCGTGCTGCATGATGCACGCCGTTTCGTGCTGCATAATGTCCGCGGTTTCGTGCTGCCTGCGCTGCGTAACCTGCTGTCGCATATACCTGCTTACGATACTTGCAATCGCGTATTCCCCGCACTGCAAATACCCGCTGTTGCGCATCACGCAGACATACCGGCCCGCACGGCAGCCCGTAACCGGAAAGCCTATTCCGCGATGTAAGAGCAGCAGTAATCCGTGACGGTCCGGACTTTCAGCTTGAATTTGGCGTTAGCCGGAACGGTAAACTCCCCTTCACCCTGAATGTCCGTCCACTCGGATTCGCCCGGAAGGAGGACGCTCAGGTCGCCGGCCAGGATTTCCATGATCTCTTTGGAGTCCGTACCGAATTCATGCTCTCCGGGAAGCATGATTCCCAGCGTTTTCTTCGTGCCATCTGCGAACAGAACGGCGCGGCTGGTCACTTTTCCCTCAAAATAAACGTTCGCTTTCTTGACTACGGTAACTCCTTCGAAATTCGACAACCCCTTCTCCCCCTCGTAATTGGCGGCTGCACATAAGGACGACCCTGTGGAAGCGGTCGTCCGGATGGCATTCCCGTATTTATTTAAGCAGTTCTTTGACGCGCTTGGCGACATTCTCTGCCGTAAATCCGAATTCCTTGATGAGCAGGTCGCCCGGAGCGGAAGCGCCGAACGTGCTGATTCCGAGGATAGAACCCTCGTCGCCCACATAACGCTCCCAACCGAGAGGATAAGCCATTTCTACGCCGAGACGTTTTTTGACGTCCGGAAGCAGAACGGAATCCTTGTATTCCCGGGACTGCTTCTCGAACAGCTCCCAGCTCGGCATGCTGACGACGCGCACTTGGATGCCTTCTTCGGCGAGCAGCTTTTGAGCGGCCACACCGTGCTGAACCTCCGAGCCTGTCGCAAGGATGAGCGCGTCCGGCTTGCCGTTAGGCGCGTCGGATACGACGTAAGCGCCTTTGGAGAAGTTCTCGCGCGCATATTTGGCGGAACCTTCGAGCTGCGGCAGGTTTTGGCGGGTCAGAATGAGCGCGTACGGTCCGTCGTTATGCTCCATGACGTAACGCCAAGCTTCGCTCGTTTCGTTGCCGTCCGCAGGACGCAGAACGGTCATGCCCGGAATGACGCGGAGAGCCGCAAGCTGTTCAACCGGCTCGTGAGTCGGACCGTCTTCGCCTACGCCGATGCTGTCATGCGTGAAGACGTAGATCACCGGCTGCTTCATCAGAGCGGCCAGACGGATCGACGGACGCAGGTAGTCGGAGAACACGAAGAACGTGCCGCCGTACACGCGGAGACCGCCGTGCAGGGAAATACCGTTCAGGGCTGCGCCCATTCCGAATTCGCGTACGCCGAACCAGATGTTGCGGCCCGCGTAATTTTCCGCGTTGAAGATCGGAGCGTTCTTGATCTCCGTATTGTTGGAGCTTGCCAGGTCGGCGGAACCCCCGAAGAAGAACGGAACGTTCTTCGCTACGGCGTTCAGCGCGTTACCGGAAGCGGCGCGCGTAGCCAGAGCTTTGTCTTCCGGCGTATAAACCGGGAGATCGCGGTCCCAGCCTTCCGGCAGCTTGCCGCTTTCGCCCAGTTCAAACTGCTCGGCGAGTTCCGGATAGGCTTTGCGGTACTCGTCGAACAGGTTGTTCCATTTCTGCTCGGCTTGGATGCCTTTTTCTTTGACCGCCGCATAATGCTCGCGTACTTCTTCAGGAACATAGAAATCTTCTTCGTAGTTCCACTTGTAGAATTCCTTCGTCAGCTTGGCTTCTTCCAGACCGAGCGGGGAACCGTGCGGTCCGGCATGTCCGCCTTTGCCGCCTTTGTTCGGGCTGCCGTAGCCGATCGTCGTTTTCACTTCGATCAGTGTAGGACGGGTGGTGTCGGCTTTCGCCTCTTCAACCGCACGATTGAGAGCTTCCAGGTCGTTCTGCTCTTCTACGCGGAGCACCTGCCAGCCGTATGCTTCGAAACGTTGTTGAACGTTTTCGGTAAAGGAAACGTGCAGATCGCCATCCAGCGAAATGTCGTTGGAATCGTACATCATGATCAGCTTGCCCAGCTTAAGGGTAGCGGCCAGAGAAACGGCTTCGGACGATACACCTTCCATCATGTCACCGTCTCCGCAGATGGCATATGTATAGTGATCGATAACCGGGTAGCCTTCACGGTTGTACAGGCCGGCCAGATGGGCTTCGGCCATCGCCATACCTACGGCCATGCCGATACCTTGTCCGAGCGGGCCGGTAGTCGCGTCAACGCCCGCCGTGTGGCCGAACTCGGGATGTCCCGGAGTCAGGCTGCCCCATTGGCGGAAGTTTTTGATTTCTTCCATCGGAAGATCGTAGCCCGTCAAGTGCAGAATCGCGTAAAGCAGCATGGAGCCGTGGCCTGCGGACAGGACAAAGCGGTCGCGATTGATCCATGTCGGGTTGGCCGGATTATGGGTCATTTGGTGCGCAAACAGCGTATAAGCCATAGGCGCGGCTCCCATAACGATGCCGGGATGGCCGGATTTGGCTTTCTCGATAGCGTCGATTCCGAGTGTACGGATCGTGTGAACGGCTAGTTGCTGAATAGGCGTATTGCTTGCAGACATGGTGTATCCTCCTATGAATGGTCTCGTGTTATACTGTTGTTATTCTCACCAATAATGAAGCTTTAGTTCCATTATAAAGCTAAAATCCGAAACCGCAATGTCAGGCCCTTGGCATTAGCGTCCGTATTCGGACAAGGAGAGTGAAAAGCGGGTGGGCCGCACTTTTTTTGAAAACGGAATCATGCTTGTCCTGCGGGGCTTCGCTTTCGGGCTGGTACCCGGAATCGTTCTCGCCCTGCTTTTTAAAGCGGTGGAATACTTGGCAGGTCCCCGTGTCTATACGCTGCTGCTCAATGTCGACTTTATTCCGGGACTCGGGGGTAATCTGCCGGAATGGTTCGAGCTGACCCTGCACTTGGCCGTTTCGGTCCTCATCGGATTCCTTTACGCGTTTCTGCTCGGACGTCTTGGAAAACCGTGGCTGCCGGGGCTTCTGCTCGGTATCGCTCCCATCCCCTTATTCATACCCCTTACCCAGTTGGCCGTATCGGCGAAAACACCCGGCCTTTCGGACGTAAATGCCATGATCTGGTGGATCGCGGGGCACCTTCTTTACGGAATGATACTTGCCCTTTTAGGCAGAAAAGCCCTGCAAACCCGCCCTAAAGAATGAACCGCTTTAAAGCGGCATAGTCCCGGGGAATGCTTTTTTAATAAAATCCGAAGCGGCAGAGAGGCCCTTCGGATTCTTTTTAATGATCAGCCTTGGGCAGTATCACCCTACGCTGCGGTTCTAGCTGAATACGACCGTTTTATTCTGATGAACGAGAATACGGTCTTCCGTATGCCAGGAAACGGCCCTTGCCAGAACGATACGCTCGATATGGCGGCCGATGCGCTTCAAATCGTCGACATTGTCACGGTGGCTGACACGCTGCACGTCCTGCTCGATGATCGGACCTCCGTCCAGCTCCTCCGTCACGTAATGCGCGGTCGCCCCGATCAGCTTGACTCCCCGTCCGTGAGCCTGCGCATAAGGCTTGCCTCCGACGAAAGCCGGGAGGAAGGAATGATGAATATTAATGATCCGGTTCTGGTAATGCTTGATAAAAGAAGCCGGAATAATCTGCATGTACCGGGCCAGGATGATCAGATCCACTTTGCCCTCAAGCAGCTCCAGGTGGCGCTTCTCCACTTCCGTCTTCGTATCCGGAGTTACCGGGATATGGTGGTACGGAATGCCGAACGGCTCCACAAGGGACGCCATATCCGGGTGGTTGCTCACGACCATCGCGATGTCCGCGTCGAGATCTCCGGCGCGCCAGTGCCACAGCAGTTCGAGGAGACAGTGATCTTCCTTGGACACGAAGATCGCCAGGCGTTTTCTCTGGCTGGCCAGCGACAGGCTCCAGTCCATCGAGAATTCGGCGGCCACTTCGCCGAAATCGGCCTCAAGCTGCGGCTTGCGCTGCTCCAGATCGGTTAAGTCAAATTCGATCCGGATAAAAAACATGCCGCCTTCCGGATCCATGGTGTACTGGTCCGACTGGACGATATTCGCTCCGTATTCGGACAAAAACCGGGATACCGCGGCCACGATTCCAGGACGGTCCGGGCAGGAAATGAGCATTCTGCCGCGGTTTTGTTTGCCGGCTGCGCCGGACGTTTTTGCTGCTGCCATCTCTACTGGATTCTCCTTTGTACTTACATGATAATAATTGCCCCGGCCTGAGCCGGGGACAAAAATGCGTGAGCCGTTACCTTACAAAGACTTCAGAAATTCCTTACCGGCAAACCATGCGGTCAGACGCTGATTGATCTGCTCTTCGGACAGTTCCGGGAACAGGCGCTCTTCCGCGATCATGTCGTACAAGCGCTCCATCGGTTCGCGGCCGTCCGCTTTCTTGGCTTTCGCGTCGGTTTTGAGCAGCTCCCAGGTTTGCAGGACGAAGCCGCGGGAATCGACCTCTTTCTTCTCGAAAAAGGAAGCCAGCCGCTCCACATCCTCCGCGAAAGATTCCCCGAACCGTTCCAGGACGGTTCCGCTGAGCAGCGCGATTTCCGCTTCGTACATCGGACGCTGGGTTTTCGGGTCCTTCCCGATCCACGGAGTCTCCAGAATCATCGGCAGGCCGATCAGTTTCTCGTGATGGACGACGCGGTTCATCGCTTCGAAGCCGATCCAGCCCGCTCCGACCGGAGCATGGCGGTCTTTGGACGCGCCGCGCGGATTCTTGCTGTCGTTGAGGTGGATGACCCCGATGCGGTCCAGACCGACCACGCGGTCGAACTGGTCCAGTACGCCGTCCAGGTCGCCTACCACGTCATACCCCGCATCGTGGATATGGCAGGTGTCCAGACAGACCGTCAGACGGCCGTTGTCTTCGACCTTGTCGATAATACGGGCCAACTCCTCGAAGCTGCGTCCCATCTCGGTGCCTTTGCCCGCCATGGTTTCCAGGGCGATATGCACGCCCGTGTCCTTCACGCCGGCAAGGACTTCGTTCAGCCCTTCCGAAATGCGGGCCAAGCCGTACTCGGCATCCTTGTCCGTAAACGCGCCGGGGTGAAGCACGATATTTTTCACGCCCAGATAGTCCGTGCGGCGAATTTCATCCTGCAGAAATTGAACCGCCAGCTCGTACGTGTTTTCTTTGTAGGAACCGAGGTTGATAATGTAAGGGGCGTGAACGACGATTTCGCCGATCCCGTGCTCCTGCATGACTTCCCGGCCCTCTTCGATATATTGCGTTTCAATAGGCTTACGCCGTGTATTCTGAGGTGCACCCGTATAGATCATGAATGTGCCGGAGCCGTACGAAACAGCTTCCCGGGCCGCATTCAGCAAACCTTTGTCGGAAAATGAAACGTGTGAACCGATTTTAATCATAGGAATAGGCTCCTTGCTTTGTAAAATCTTTTCCCCCTATTTTACAGGCAATGTCGCAAGAAAGCCAGAAATAAGGTATAATTTCAAGAGAGATCCAGTGCTTAAACCTGGCCCCGTACGGGAATAACAGATTCCGAGGTGACGAGTTTTGAACAACTCCCTGTTTATGTGGTTTATTACTTTCTGGCCCCTTGTCCTCATTGGTCTGATGGCGATCGGCGGCTATTTTATGTTCCGCAAATTCCTGAAGGTGCTCCCGAAGGCCGACGGAAAGTCCAAGCTCGACTGGCAGAACTATTACGTGGAGAAATCCCGTCATATGTGGACGGACGACTCCAAAGCTTTTCTTAACAAACTTGTCGCCCCCGTACCCGGCCCGTTCCGTGACATCGCCAAACACTCCATCGCGGCCAAAATCGGGCAGATCGCCTTGGAAGAGGAAGCCGCTGAAGTTACGCGCGAGCACTGCATCAAAGGCTATATCATCGCCACTCCCAAGCGGGATTACCGGAGCCTGATGAACTTCCTCGAACGCGAGAAAATCGACTACACACCTTACAAGCACCTGATCAACTCCTGATTTTTCTACTTGTTTCTTCTATTTGAATAGGAACTGTTCAGGACTTGCTTCCAAAATCAACGTCAAAAAACCGCTCGGCCCATCGAGGACACGAGCGGTCATTTTTTTACGGCAAAGATGCAGCGGTGCACAACACACGGCGGGACCGGTCAAAGCGGCTAAAGCAGCCATAGGCCCAGCGTTAGCGAAACGATCCCCAGAAGCAAATAAAGCAAGCTGATCAGCCAGCGGAGCCAAGGCTTCCATGCTTTATCCCCCTCAACAACCATTCTTCTCATCCTACTTTCCCTGACCTGAACGTTACCGACTTGGGGAGCATGTAACCCGGTTCTGCTTTACGCCATCAACGGAAGACGAGTCTCATACTCGTTCAAACGTCCATGATGCGGCAGATCGTGACTGCTCGTGGTGTTCGAATTCGGGGCCGCACAGCTTTTGCAGCTAGCCAGCGGTATCGACACCCGGTAAAATCCGGTTTTGAAAATATGATCCGCCTGCGTCCGGGACACAATCGAACCGCAGTGAATGCAGTAGACCAAATCCAAAGCTTTCATTCTCACACACCTCTTCATTTGCTTCTTGTTGTCGCAACTTGTTACATTCTGTATTCGTAAATTATTATAAGATACGTTTTGTAACAAATCAAGAAGTTTTTGGGTGATTTGGTGCGTTTTTACGAGTTTTTTGTAGAATTTTTAGAAAAAAATAATGCATCTCCGTACCCAGAAGAGACCGCAAGTGTCCAGATAACGTCTTCTGCCATAGAAGTCCTTTGATACGTAAATTTCTGATGCCATTCGTCCCTGCCGTGAAAAGGACACAGACCGCCGGCATGATGCCCGTCCGCTTGTGCCCGTTCATCTAACGGAAGCTTCCAAGCCGTAACCGAACCGGCAAACAGAGCAAGGATTTCGACCACGGCATGGGCCGTTTAGCGTATGAAACATTCGACATAGCCGCAGGACCCCAGTCTCTTCACACTTACCACGGATCTGCCGTACTGAAACGACCCGGCGGGAGCCGCTTTTTAAACTGCTGTTCCGGGATATTGTTCACGCAGCAGCGGCTTTCAAGCTTGTTTCCAAATCCACACCAGCATCAGCGCCAGGCGGATCGCTTTATGGCGGCCGAGAGCTTTCATAAGCGCCTTCACCTGTTCCCGGACCAAACTTTACCCCGTCAACAAAATAAAGCCCTCCAATATCGCGCATCCGATATTAGAGGGCTTTTGATCGTATCTTTTTTCTTATTTATAAGTAGTAAGCAAGGACATTTCCGTCTGATTCACATGCTTAAGCATAATTTGCTTTAAATCGTCCACGTAGGGCTTGACGGTGCGCACCGGTTCACTCTGCTCTTCCACCCTATGTACAAATTGCTCCAACTCCAGCAGCAGCTGACGCATGTCCGTGTTCTGCATAGCTGTCTACCGGACAGTATGCTTTACAACAGAGAGGATACTGTCAATAACCCGGTTTTGCTCCGCTTCCTGAAGGTTAGAGCCTGACGGAATACATAAACCATTTTCAAATAATCGCTCCGATACGCTATTATTCTCTTCGTGAGCATAGTATGAGCAGCCTCTAAACAATGGTTGCATATGCAGGGGCTTCCATACCGGCCGAGCCTCGATATTTTGGACTGTCAGCTCGTTTATAATTTTGGGGGGCCCGATGCCCGTTGCGGCTTGATCAACGGTTAAGGCCGTTAACCACCTGGTCGATCGGCCAAAAGATGCTTCCGGCATAAAAGTAAAGCCTTCAACCTCACTTAAAGCTTTTTTATAACGCTCAAACACTTGTCTGCGCGCATCCACACGTTTATCCAGGACTTGAAGTTGTCCTCTCCCGACTCCGGCCAGTATGTTGCTCAATCTATAATTATAACCAAGATCGCTATGCTGATAGTGAAGAGCCTTGTCTCTTGCTTGTGTAGCCCAGAAGCGGGCTTTTTCCAAAGCCTCCAAATCATCCGATACCAGCATGCCTCCACCGGATGTGGTGATAATTTTGTTTCCATTGAAAGAAAATATTCCGAATTTGCCAAACGTCCCGCTTGATTTACCTCGATAAGTTGCCCCTAGAGACTCTGCCGCATCTTCAATTACGGGTACTTTATAGCGTTCACAAACGGACAAAATTTTATCGTAATCCGAGCTTTGGCCATACAAATTCACCACGATAACCGCTTTGGGAAGCTCACCTGATTTCAGAGCATCCACAAACGCTCTTTCCAATGCGCCTGGTGACATGTTCCAACTTTCGGGCTCGGAATCAATAAAAACGGGAACGGCTCCCTCGTATAAAATAGGATTCGCACTAGCTACAAACGTTAGCGTGGAACAGAATACTTTATCGCCCGGTTTAACTCCCACAAGCTTCAAAGCAAGATGAAGAGCGGCTGTTCCTGAACTTAAAGCAACTGCTCCTCCGGAACCGGTATACTCAGCAACTTCCTTCTCGAAAGCGTCAACGTTGGGACCGAGAGGTGCGATCCAATTCGTATCAAAGGCCTCTTGGACAAAGCTTTGCTCTCTATCCCCGATATGGGGAGGAGAAAGATAAATCCGTTTCACTTCTCAGCACCTACAATTCTTCTCATGAATTTTTATGACTTTCGCAGGCACGCCGACAGCTGTGCTCCTCGCCGGAAGTGGGGCAGTTACAACAGCTCCCGCCCCTACTATCGTTTCCTCCCCGACATTGATGCCGGGAAGTACGACTGCCCCCGATCCTATACTACTTCCTTTTCCAAGATGGACACTGCCCGATATTCTGGCTCCCGGTAAAACGGTAACCTCGCCCTCAAGGAGACTATCGTGGCCGATACTTGAACAGTAATTCACAATAACATGCCGGCCAATGACGATATCGGTAGTAATGACACAGTGCGCACAAATCATGGTTCCTTCACCTATTCGTACCCGTTCGCCTACTACAGCTGTAGGATGAATCAAAGTTGCGTACTTATAAGATGAATGAATCGCATCGATCTTGGTAATAATGTGCCGTCTAATTCGGGAATCACCTATAGCACAAATCAGATGCGCATGGGTGAGTAACGGATCGGCAAGCCGGCTGATCGTCCCTATTACATCGATTCCGTTTACTTGTTTTCCTTGAAGTTCCGCTCGGTCATCTATGAAACCAAGCAATTTCCAAGCCGGCTGGTTTTCGTTAATGTCCTTTATCAGTTGAGCGGTTTCCCTTCCGTGTCCACCCGCACCGATTATAATAATGTCTTTCATAGAGGCGCGTTTCTGCCTTTATCTTCGAGCCCCATAAAAACCGGCATCGTCACATGGCCCGTTTGATTGATCCCTTCGGATTTAAATACCTTTTTAACAGTTAAAAACAGAATTTTGATATCCAGCCAGAAAGATTGATGATCGACATACCAAACATCCAGTTCGAACTTTTCTTCCCACTTAAGGGCGTTTCGCCCGTTGACCTGAGCCCATCCGGTTATTCCCGGCTTTACAAGATGCCTTCTTGCCTGCTCCGGGGTATAGCGGGATAAATAATCCATCAGCAAGGGCCTGGGGCCTACCAGACTAAGATCTCCTTTTAGCACATTGACAAGCTGAGGAAGCTCATCCAAGCTTAATTTTCTGAGAAATTTGCCAAAGGGTGTTAACCGGATATGATCTGGGAGAAGTACACCATTTTCGTCCTTTTCATTGGTCATGGTCCTGAATTTGTATACATAAAAAGGTTTCCCGTACAATCCAGGACGTTGCTGCTTAAATAATACCGGGCTTCCCAGCTTAGTCCGGATCAGAAAAGCCAACAACAAAATAAAGGGCAGAAGCAATAAAAGACCCGTCACGGATACGAAAAGATCAAAACATCTTTTTAGCATGGTCTCACCACTCATATAAGATTGATTAGTTTATACCGATAACGCGGCTTCGATATCTGCAAAAACAACCGCTCTTCCGACGGAGTAATAGTGCAATTTGTTTTGACGCATGTCAGAAAGATCAAAGCAGTTACGACCATCAATTACGACAGGTTGACGGAGCGAATCGGACAGACGCTTTAGGTCCATACTCTTGATCTCTTTCCATTCCGTTAAAATTATGCAAGCATCTGCTCCTCGAACACACTCATATAAATCTTCCACATATCTAACTGCTGAGGGAAGATATTTAGACGCTTCATGAACAGCTATTGGATCGTAAGCTTGAACTTCGGCTCCCATACTTAACAGGATAGGAATAAGAGATAAAGAAGGTGCCTCCCTTACATCATCCGTATCCGGTTTAAAGGCAAGGCCCAATACAGCTAATTTCTTCCCTTGAAGGGTTCCCAGTGCTTGGTTTAACTTATCGATAATAACCAGGCGCTGGTTTTCATTCGTTTCAATTACAGCTTCGAGAAGTTTGAATTCATAACCGGCTTCATAAGCAATATGCTTGAGCGCATACGTGTCTTTGGGAAAACAGGAACCTCCGTATCCTATACCGGCTTGAAGAAATTTGTTGCCAATTCTGCTGTCCAATCCCATACCTAAGGCGACTTCCGTTACATCCGCGCCCACTTTCTCACAAATATTAGCTACCGCATTAATAAAAGAAATTTTAGTGGCCAGAAAAGTGTTTGCCGCATATTTAATCATTTCGGCACTTTCTAAGCTGGTTTTAAAAACGGTAGTACGAAAGGGAGCGTGAATTTCAGCTATCACTTCTGCAGCATGTTCACTCGTCGCCCCTATAACCGCCCTTTCCATATTCATGCAATCCTGAATGGCAGAGCCTTCCTTTAAGAACTCGGGGTTAGAGACAACATCAAACGTTAACCCTTTATCGGACAAATTTTCCCGGATCATGGATTCAATCAATCGTCCTGTGCCTACCGGTACAGTACTTTTGGTAACTATAATTTTATATCCATCAAGATGGCTGCCAATAGTTCGGGCTACGTCTTTCACATAGCTTAGGTCCGCTTCTCCTGTTGCCGACATCGGAGTACCTACCGCAATAAAGATAATGTTCGCCTCTTTAATAACCCCCGCTATGTCGGAAGAAAAGGAAAGCCTCCCTTCCTGGACATTCTTAATCACCAATTCTTCCAGACCCGGCTCATAAATAGGAATTTTATAGGCCCTCAGCTGTTCGATTTTCATTTCGTCGATATCACAGCAAATAACGTGATGACCCACGTCAGCAAAACAAGTTCCAGAGACTAAACCGACATAACCGGTTCCGATTACTCCAATTTTGTTCATCCTAAGTTTCATCCCCTCTGGCCGATAAGTTCCTTTTCAAAAATTTCTCTTAAGTACTGACGGACATCCGCTTTTAGATCTTCCCTTTGGAGAGCGAAATCAATAGTAGCTTTAATAAAACCAAAGCGGTCTCCCACATCGTAGCGAACACCCTCAAATTGAAACGCCAAAATATCTTGTATCTCGTTTAATTTGCAAATAGCGTCTGTCAGTTGAATTTCTCCACCCGCTCCCGCCTCTTGTGTTTCCAAAATAGTGAAAATTTCCGGACGCAAGATGTAGCGCCCCATGATTGCAAAATTCGAAGGAGCGGCTTCAATAGGGGGTTTTTCAATTAATGAACGAACATAAACTAAGTTAGGCTCTGCCGCATCCCCAGTGGAATCTACAATTCCATACTTATGTACATCCTGATCAGGGACCCACTGAACCCCCACTACGGAAGATTCGTAGCGTTCATAAACATCAATTAATTGTCTGGTACATGGCCTGCTCGATTGGACTATGTCATCACCCAAGAGAACGGCAAACGGTTCATTACCAATAAAGGTTTTGGCACAGTGGATCGCATGCCCCAAACCTTTAGGTTCTCTTTGCCGGATATAATGGATATTTGCCATATTGGAAATATTCCTGATTTGTTCCAAGTCTTTGAACTTTTCCTTTTTCTCTAAATTCTCTTCTAATTCAAAAGACTTATCAAAATGATCCTCGATTGCCCGCTTGCCTCTGCCGCTTATGATAAGAATGTCTTCAATACCGGATTCAATTGCTTCTTCTATGATGTACTGAATGGTAGGCTTATCGACAATGGGAAGCATCTCTTTAGGCTGTGCCTTTGTTGCCGGTAAAAATCTTGTTCCTAAACCAGCAGCAGGAATAATTGCTTTCTTCACCTTCATATTTTCCCCTCCGCCTCTCTATCTGTTTACAAAAGTACTTTTGTTTTATGCTTGTTTCGATAGTATTCGAAGGTTTCATGAAGCCCTGTATCAATAGTCGTTTGAGGTACCCATCCCAAATGATGCTGAGCTTTGGCATTATCTAAAAAACTGTGCACTATGTCACCGTCTCTGGCGGGAGCATATTGCGGAAGAATTCCACTTTGATTGATTTCGGCAGCTATTTTGTAAAGCTCATTAATCGAAGTCGGTGAACCGGTACTAATATTAAGTACTTCCCGGCTTCCGTTTTTAAGAGCCAGCACATTTGCTCGGGCCACATCCGTGACATATACAAAGTCACGAGTTTGCGTGCCGTCACCGAAAATTACGGGTTGATCGTCTTTCATAAGCTTATCGATAAAAATAGAGACAACGCCTCCCTCACCCTTCGAAATCTGACGAGGTCCGTAGACATTGGCATATCTTAAAATGGTATAGTCCAAATGATACAACTCCGAGTACATCTGGATATATTTTTCAGGTGTATATTTGGAAATCCCGTAAGAGGACAAAGGTTGTATCGGATGATTCTCGTCTACGGCCAAGTAATTGGGAGTCCCATAAACCGCTGCAGATGATGAATAAATAATTTTATTTGTCTTATAATTTCTGCAAAGTTCAAGTAATCGAATGGAGCCAAGAATATTTATCGAAGCGTCCTGCTGAGGATACTGGAGAGAATTCTGCACATCAATCTGAGCAGCCAAATGAAGAACAGCTTCCGGCCGCTCGGTCTGGAAAATAGAATCCATCTCTTCGGATTCAATAGTATGTTTATAGAATTTAACATGAGGGGGAATATAGTCCGAATTACCTGTACTTAAATCATCTACAATTATCACCTCATGCTCTTGTTCAAGTAGTTCATCCACTACATGAGAGCCGATAAATCCTGCACCGCCAGTAACTAGTATTTTCATATTCCCAGCTCCTTGTATACAACTTCCATATTCGAAATAATTTCCGGAAGGGCAAACTCTTTTTGTACACGCTGTCTGGCATTCGAGCCGAATAACCTTCTGTGCTCTCCATTGAAAAGTAAGGCTGTCATTTTTTGAGCCAGAATTTCGGGGTTTTTCACCGGAACCAAATATCCTGTTTCACCATGAACAACAAGGTCTCTATTTCCCCTGATTGCCGTAGCAATCACGGGAATCCCCATAGACATCATCTCCATAACCGACCTCGGCAGACCTTCTCTTAACGAGACTAAAAGACCGACATCCGTAATGCTGAGAATCTCAGAAATATCGCTGCGATAGCCCAGACACCGGATACGGTCTTCTAAATTTTTTTCTCTGACTACTTGCTTAATAACTTCAAAATTGATCCCGTTCCCGACAAACAAAACAATAAATTTGTCTATCCCGGATTGCTTTAATATTTCCACAGCATGGATGACATCCATTTGGCGTTTATTAGCATTCATTTCCGCAATGTGTGTAAAAACCACTTGGCCTACTTCAATATTTAGCTGATTTTTAAAATTTTCCTTAACAAGATTATCGTTTAAAGGGCTGTATAAGTCCGTATCTACACCAACACCTTTGATATATGCGATCTTCCGCTGGGGTACGATTTTAGCTGCAGCTACTTGATCGTCTGTATTAATTACGATCAATTTATCCGTTCGGAGTCCTGCCAACTTCTCGGCCCATTTAAACAGAAAATTTCCAAGGCGGCTTCCGTTCTCACTAAAATGAAATCCGTGTGCCGTATATAAAACTTTAGATTTTGTAAACATACTCGCTAACCTTGTGACGAAGGAAGCTATAGGTGTATGCACATGAATAAGATCATAATTTTTAATTCGCAACAGTTTTAGAACAGAAAAAAAAGCCCGCAAATTACCCGGACTCTTTAGACTTCTATGGAAAGGTATGGGGTGAACCTTAACTCCCGGGATATTATGCCGGGCCCATTCTTGGTTGACAATACCTGTAGCGATTTCCACCTCAAATCCCCGTTCCAAGAAATATTGAATATGAGGAATCAGAAAAGCTCTTACCGTTGTATCAACAGTAGTGACAAACAATATTTTTTTCATGTTAGTTCGGCCCTACTCTCTTGGTGCCGGTAACAGAGTCAGTTAATTTGTAATAGGCGAGATACCAATCAACAAAATTCTTCAGTCCGGTTTCAAGCGGGGTTGCTGGAGAAAAGCCCGTATCGGATTGCAATTCCTTTATATCGGCATAAGTTTCCTTAACGTCGCCCGGCTGCATCGGAAGCAGTTCCTTAACAGCTTTTATCCCGAGATGCTGCTCCAATATACCTACAAATTGCATTAATTCCACCGGTTGATTATTCCCGATATTATATACTTTGTAAGGGGCCGTTGAACTGCTTGCAGAGTCTTCTTCCTTATTTTTCGGTGGATAATTCAACAATCTTATAATTCCTTCGACAATGTCATCAATGTAAGTAAAGTCTCTTCTCATTTGACCGTGATTAAAAATTTGGATAGGTTTTCCCTCCAGAATTTTTTGTGTAAAGGAGAAATAAGCCATATCCGGGCGCCCCCACGGTCCGTAAACCGTAAAAAAACGAAGTCCGGTTGTGGGAAGGCCAAACAAGTGGCTGTAGGTATGCGCCATAAGTTCATTGGATTTCTTTGTAGCCGCATATAGACTGACTGGATGATCAACATTATCTTTTACCGAGAACGGAATACTTTTGTTTGCCCCGTAAACGGAACTGGATGAGGCATAAATCAAGTGATCTACCTTATGATGACGACAAGCCTCCAAAATGTTAGTAAATCCGACTATATTGGATGTGACATAGGCGGAAGGATTTTCCAAACTGTACCTTACTCCCGCTTGCGCCGCTAAATTTATGACGATTTTAGGATTGTATTTTTCGAACACGGACCTTACCTGATCAGCTTCTTCCAAATTAATTCGTTGAAAAATAAAATGCGTATCATCAAACCATTTGAGCCGATCCTGTTTGAGCTGAACATCGTAATAATCATTCAAATTATCTATGCCAACGACATTATGCCCGGTTTCAACGAGTCTTTTGGAAAGATGAGCCCCGATAAATCCGGCCGCACCAGTAACAAGTATCATGACTTACATCACCTTTTTATAAGTTTTCGAATAATCGCGGAATGCTGTCCAAAATTCTGTTCTCTTTGCATTTAAAATAAAGTTAGTATATTGACTCGCAGTTTGATTATTCTTTTCAGCTTCCTTGATTTGCCAATCTTTATCTTGGGCCAGCTGAATAATTTTTTGAGATAGGGCAACTGCATCTCCAGCTTCGAATATACATTCTCCTGAAAGAAGCTCGGGAATCCCTCCAACATTTGATCCGATTGCCGGTAGACTCCGGCTCATGGCCTCAATTAAAGCTCTCGGCAAGCCTTCCTGAAAGCTTGGCTGTATATAGATATCTAACTTATCCAACCATTCGAAAACTTTTTGTCCGCTTGGTACTGGTTTATAAAACTCAATCCTATCCGAAATTCCTAAGGATTCGCTCAATTGAATTAACGGAGAAGGGTCTCCCTCACCCAACACCTTGAACCGGAAACCCAAATCGCCTTTTATTAGGGAGAGCGATTTTAAAGCAACATCGATTCCTTTATATTTGGAAGCCATGGATCCTATTAAACCGATCTTTACCGGAACCGTGCTCTCCCTTATTCGATTTAATTTATTCGATAGACTGTCTTCCGCCATCATGGGAAGTTCAACATTGGAGCAGTCGATCTGCTTCCCCATAGTCGGGTAATGTTTCTGTAAAAACTTTTTTGTTACATATAACACATAAGGGGCTTTCTTCACCAATGCCTTTGTTTTATAAGTCATGATTGGCGCATAAATCTTTCCTTTTATGCTCCCGTAATTCCAAAGGGCGTCCCATGCATGACCCACTACTTCCGCTGCCCAAGGCAAGTTCAATTCTTCCGCCGCTTCTACAGCTAAAGCGCCTATCTCACTGGGTAGTCTTACTATCAAAGCATCGCATTGCTGCAGGGAAGATTTAATCTTATTGTAGGCTTCTTTGCGTTTGGTTATCATAGATATCGGGTCGCTTATAGATGGAATCTCATTAAAGCTTACCCCTGAACCGCTTGAAATTTTTTTATTCTTTAATTCATGTTTATTACCGACCTCTGCCATCCTGGAGATAATTTTAAGTTCAGAGAATACATTCAAATATCTGCTCCAAACAGTATAATCAAAATAATTATGATAATATTCATCGGTACCTTTAAGCTGTTCAATGGTGACATCATATGCAAAAGCTAATCTCACATTCTCACTACCTTCACCAGATTATTCTTCATTGCAATATTCTCATTTTCAGCTTTAGGTTGCCGTCTTCGGCTCAAAAGAATTAAACCGATCCATATGGCGAAAATGGGAAAAAAACTGTTTAACGGCAGAACAAGCAGGAGGCTTCCAATAAGCACAGTTAAGACTCTTATAATATTATTATGACTCTTATCCCCCGTTCTACATATCACTCCAATACCTAACGGCCCCAGCAGCATACCAAACCAACCGAAATTGGCAATCGCTTCTTCTAGCCAACTAGTAGTAACTGTCCAGCCTAAATATTGAACAGAAAACGCATTTTTAAAAAGTGCAGTAGTTACGTATACAGGATAAGGCCACGGCTTGCTTTCCCACATACTTCTGGGAACATACATGGTGAGATAAAACAATAAACTTTGGCCCCGATATTCCAGGATCTGTTTTTCATCTTTATTTAATTCAGAATATATGGCGAGTTTGGTTACACTATCTCTTCCGAAATCGATTCTTGAATTTGTATAACTTACTTGCGGGCTTTCATTTACATGACTTGCTCTTACGTTTTCCTGATAAAAGGAGGAGAATAACACCAAAATTAATGCCGATACAATGCCGAATAGCGGGATTTTCCATCCCTTTAAAAGACCTTTTTGAATAGCCGTTAATCCCAGCATTAATATAAATATGGCCACAATAGCTCTTTTACCCTGAAGCCACATAGCTAAGACCACCCAAGGCATTAATACATAAATCAAATACATCATGTTATGTTTTCGGTTCATTAAGAACAATAAAACAGACGAGATGATGCTTAAAATACTGAACAAATGAATTTTCACATGATAATCGCTTGATTCTTCGTTGAAAAGCTCAGTAACTACTGCCCCGTACTTCCAATAAACGCCTGGATCCGGCGACAAAAGAACAAGAAACAAGGGGGCAATCAACAGAAGATAAAGAACGGGTTTAAATTTCTCAAATTTAAAAAAGTCCAGTTTGGTAGATTCTAACTTATCCGTTGATTTCAGTTTGAAGAATACAAACCAAATGATTGGAACAACACTCGTATATACGGCGTAAAGAACCGAAGTCGTCTCACTTCTGCTAGCTAATTGAAGGCCGATTTTTTCCTTATACTCCGGCTTTCCATACAGCAGGTCTTGGATAAGGGGAAAGGTAAAAAACAAATAAAACGTTAAATACACATAAAGGATCGAATTTTTTTTACCTTTTGATATTTGAATAAAAACAAATATTAACCAAATCGTTTGCCATAGGATGGCCAATCCGTTCATTGTCTCTTCCATAGGATCTCCGTTTAAAATTTATTCTTAACTTAGACAAGCATGAATCGAGTTCAAATAATCGCCGATATGTCTCTCCTTGTATTGTTGAATAAATCTCAACGAATTTTGTTCGAACTCCCGTTTTGTTATGCCTGTTCGATTGCTGAATAATTTCCTTAGCTTTTCTTCCGATAGCGGGTTTTCTATATCCAAGTTTGCATAGGGAAAAACGATGCCTAGTTGCTGCTGAGGTAATATCTTCGAATAATCTCCCACATATTCAGTGAAAATCGGTGTAACCCCTTGGGAAATGTATTCTAATACCTTAGTTGGTGAAGCTACTTTATTTATTTGAGAAGGACCTCTGAGTACAAAACCATAATCACAAACATTTAAATAATCAGGCACTTCATTATGGGAAACTCTTAAAACAGTCCAATTCTTCAACTTATATTTACTGGCATATTCCTTAAATGTGTCTATATCCTTAGATAACACTATTAAGTGACTTTTCACTAATGCTTGTTCAATGTCTTTATATAACCGTATTGTCGCTTCGGGCATCTGATAGTGCTGCGCCTGCCCCAAATAACAAAATACAACGGAATCATCCTGAATCCCCAAACTTTTTTTGGTTATCTTATTCAAACTTCCCTCCCTTTTTAGAAACAAATTGGAAGGTAACATAGGCAGTACGATAGTGCCCTTTTTATGCTTTAATGTTTCTCTGAAATTTTCAGAAACTGTAACTAGTGTTGAGGTTCTTCTGAGCGTCACGTTCTCAATGTATTTGTAGATGCCCTCTTTGATTAATCCCTTTACATTTTTGCTTGCCTCTCTTGCTTCAATGGGAACAACGCCATGATAATCAAAAAATAAGGGGATATTTGTTTTCTGAGAGAAGGAAGATAGCAGATAGGCGGACACCAAATTTTGACCATAAATAATTTTCGGTTTTCCTATATCTTTCATCAGATCATATAAATGCTGCTCGATGACAAATCTGTTTCGCAAGGCAGGCCTTTTAAAGGGAATTTTCCTGCCGATACACAAATCCTCAAATTCTTCCGGCAAAGTAGTGCTTTCCGGGTAGATCAATATAATCTTTCCATATCTTTGCGATAGTAATTCCAATTCAAACAAGACACGCCTTGAATAACCAGACCCGCTTCCAATATCTTGGCCGACAAGCATCCAAATTGAATAATTTGTTTTCATTTGATTAGCCCCTAAAGTCAATTGATTTCCACGTTAGATAAGCGTTTTGCTTTTGAACGCTTGAACAAAAGGAATAAGAAGATAGCGATGCTCGCGCAAATAAACACCTGTGAAATAATGGCCGAAAGTGCGGCGCCTTTCCAAGAAAGCAAAGGAATCAGAATCACATTTAAACCAACATTAAGTACGACAGCAGCCACTTGTATATAACTTCGGTAAGACTGGTACCCGGCACCGGTCAGCACGTCACTTAGCGGATAGTATATGGACTGGAGAAACGGGATTAAAGACAAGTAATACAAAACCTCCACTGTACTCGCATAGCCTTGCCCCAGTACTAAAGGTACCAGGGGAGCGCAAATCCAGATTAAAATCGCTATGCTTAAGCCATACAAAGCCGTAATCCTTGTGATTCTTTTGCCAAAATGATATGTATTTGCAATGTCTTTGGAACCATATCTGAAGAATCTTGCATAGGTTGCAGTCAAAAGAGCTTGAATTGGTGTAAATGTCAGATTGATTATCTTGGAAGCTGCTGAGTATATCCCTGTAATTTCTGCGCTCACAAAACCGTTTAGCATCACTTTATCCAATTCACTGTAAATAGTTTTAGAAGTAGTACCTACGGCAAAATGCATGCCATCTTTGATGTCGTCTTTTAAATGAACCAGATTAAGTTGAGGACGGCCCAATTTCTTCAAAACAAGAAAATAACCTGTAACCGCAACAATTAAATTAGTGGATAAATAATACCAGGAAAATATTTCTAAAGTAACTTGTCCGTTAAAAATAAGGATAACTAAGATTGAGAGAACTTTTAAAAAACTTACCAGGACATTAATAAAGGCCGTAAAACTCAACAGTTCAAACGCTTGAAAACATTTACCTATAATCTCAATAAACTTACCTATTATTAATTCACCCAATGTCAAAAGAATAATAATGAGTAAGGTGGTGTGATACAAATACGAGCTGATTAAGACGGTTAAACTCCCAAGAATAAGGCTTCCTGTAAGCAAAGAAAATAAGGTACTCCCGAAATAAACTGAAAATTGTTCCGGTTTTCGAGCTACTTTCATAATCAACACATTGCTTTCGCCTATATCTATAAAAGGGATGATCATAGTAAACAAGGCGATAATGGCCATAAAAGAACCGAAATCTTGAGGCCCCAGCATTTTAGCAAGGAGTATAACGTACAACGCCTGGAATAATGTTCTGCCTCCTATTGCTATAAACATCCAAACGGTATTCCTTCCGACCTTGCTTGAGAGCAATCGTTCTTTCAGACTTGTTAGTAGTCGCATATAGATATTTCACTCCTGTTTGGTCAAACAAACGACAACTCTTTTTCTTGCTCGGGTTTTTCCTCCCCGTTTACCTGCTCGCTTCTAAAGGTCGGCACAATATCTTGAAGCACTCCGCAAATCACTTCCGCTTCTTCCTTTAGCACGCCTTCCAGCTTTTTAATTTCAAATTCAAGTAAGGACCGCTGCAGACTGGACGGCTTTCCAATAAAAATGCGGTTATGCTTCGTGGAACTGATTCCTTCCTCATCCGTGAGCAGCTCCTCGAATAATTTTTCCCCCGGCCGGATCCCCGAATACTCTATTCTTATATCCACCTCGGGTTCAAAACCTGAAAGACGGATTAGATCTCTGGCAAGATCGTAAATTTTAACCGGTGCCCCCATGTCAAGGATAAAAACTTCCCCTCCCTTGGCCAACGCCCCGGCTTGAATGACCAGCTGCACAGCTTCCGGAATGGTCATGAAGTAGCGGATCATTTCCGGATGAGTAACGGTTACAGGCCCTCCGTTTTTAATCTGCTGCTTAAATCGGGGTATAACACTCCCACGACTCCCCAGCACATTACCAAACCGTACCGCAGCAAAAAGAGTATTGCTATTTGTGTTCAAGCTCTGAACGAGCATTTCCGCAATCCGTTTGGTTGTTCCCATTACGCTGGTCGGGTTAACGGCCTTATCCGTCGAAATAAGAACAAACCTCTCCGCTCCATAGCGGTCCGCGCATTCGGCTACATTTTTAGTTCCGAACACATTGTTTTTAATGGCTTCGGAAGGGTTTCTTTCCATCAGAGGGACATGTTTATGGGCCGCAGCATGAAACACAACTTGTGGGCCGTATCGTTGAAAAATAAGATCTATCCGTTCCCGGTCCTGGACATCGGCAATCAGCGTCTCGATGGGAAGTTCAGGGAACTTGGATCTCAGCTCCATCTCAATGGTATAAATACTGTTTTCGCCGTGTCCCAACAGCAATAGTTTGGAAGGATGAAAGGGAGCGATTTGTCTGCAAAGCTCCGATCCTATAGAACCGCCCGCTCCAGTGATGAGCACCGTTTTTTGTTCGACATAATTAGCGATGTCTTTCAAATCGGTTTTTATAGGTTCCCTTCCCAGCAGATCCTCAACCTCTACGTCTCTGATTTCTTTTATGCTTACTTTGCCGCTTATAAGATCATTTAGAATCGGAATGATTTTCAAATTCGCTTTGGTTGCCTTACAGATTTCAATGATTGCGGATAATTCTTTTTTTGACGCTGAAGGGATGGCAATAATTATGTCATGAATTTCATATTTGTTTACTGTATCTATAATGCTCTGTCGATTCCCTACAACAGGGATTCCGTAAATTTGTGACTTTTGTTTGCGCGGATCATCATCGATAAACGCTACAGGAGTCATGATCGATGCCTGATTTTGTTTTAATTCTTTGGCTATAATACTTCCGCAGTCCCCTGCCCCGATAATTAAAGCTTTGTTCTGATGTTCTTTCTTGCGTTGATAGTGATCGGTAAACATTCTCCATGCGAATCTTACTCCGCCGGTCAAAAATAAATTAGATTGGATCGCGCCGATAAACACGGAGATCGGTATGGTTTTTCCGGTTACGATGTAAACAAAAAGGTAGGAAATCGCACCAGCCACTAAGGACGCTCTAATCAGGGAGTACAGTCTCTCCCACGCTCGCGTATTGCCATATCCGGTTATACAGCTTAAAAAAGTGGAAACTGGCCGCGAAAATAAACAGTGACGACGCGATATAAATCCCAATCTGATTTTGATACAAATCGGGTACATGCCCATCAAAACGTATAAGATAAGAACAAAAAATGGTTGCCGCTACAATGATCATATCCGTTGCGACGAGTATCAATTTCCTTTTTTCCAAAACCATTAGGGTACCCTCCACTTTTTTCAGCAAACTTTTAGTGAACCCAACCGATCAAATTCCCGCAATCATTTCCGTCAACAGGAAGTGCAGGCTTTTTCTTGTTCTCGAACGGCGTTCTTCATTTGCTTTCCTCCATCTGATTCATAATCTAATAAAAGAACGAGCTATATTGTTTTTGGAGCAAAACAACATAGCTCGAATTTTTAATAGAAAACCGGGGCATCGAACCCCTCCTCACATCATCCCCTCGACGATAAACGTCTAAGGCGCATTTGCGCCCACAGAATGACCGAGTGCCTACAGTGATAAAGGTGCAGTAGACATAACCTGAACCGGACAACAGACCGTTTATTAGGCTTTCTCGCCGTAATAGTAGTAATAGGAAGATTCTTTTTTGGAATAGGCTTTGTTGTTAAGCACCACACCAAGAACACGCGCTTTCACATATTGAAGCTGCGACAATGCTTTCTGTGCCCGATCGCGTTTAACTTTGCCATGATTGAGGACAAGAACGACTCCGTCCGCTTTAGCCGCCAAAATTTGCGAATCCGTTACAGCCAGCAGCGGGGGTGAGTCGATAATGACCATGTCATACCAGTCGCCGACCTCTTCAAGCAGGGTGACCATACGATTGGAGCCCAGCAATTCAGCCGGATTCGGCGGAACCGGACCCGACGGAAGTAGGGTCAGATTAGGAATTCCGGCGTCGGCTAGCGCATCCTCGAATTGATCCTGGTTTACAAGCACATGAGTGAGTCCGGAACGGTTAGAAACGTTAAATACCTTGTGCAAGGTCGGTTTTCTTAGATCCGCATCGATTAACAAGACTTTCTTGTTCTCCTGAGCGTAAGCTACGGCAAGATTGGCGGCCGTTGTCGACTTCCCTTCTTCAGGTTGTGCAGAGGTAACGAGAACGCTCCGGATTTCCTGATCGATAGAAGAGAATTGTATGTTCGTACGCAAAGTTCGATAGGCTTCGGCAATATTCGACTTAGGATTGACATGCGTAATTAAGCGGTTATTGGTTAACGCCGGCATAGACCGATTCACCTACAACTTTCTGTTCCGGTTTGGATGGAGCATTACTCTGTGCATCCGATGCTTTAATCCGGCTGATTACCGTTAATGTGGGAAGTCCGAGATACTGTTCAATTTCTTTTTCCGACTTGAGCGTGTCGTCCAGATACTCCAACAGGAATGCCAAACCGACTCCGATTAACGCCGATAAGATCAAGGCGATCGCGATATTTATTTTGGGGTTCGGCTTAACCGGGAAAGGTGCTTCTTGCAGTTTGGCCTGATTTAGCAGCGTGACGTTGTCGACCTTCATAATTTGGGGAATATCCGTTTTGAAGACATTCGAGATCGCATTCACGAGTTTTACGGCCGTATCGTGACTATAGTCGGTGACCGTAATGGTCAACACCTGCGTTTCATTAACGGCACTGACTTTTACCATCGAAATGATCTCGTCGGCTGTCAATTGAAGTTCAGGCAGTTGGGCCGACACTTTATCCATAATGGCCGGCGTCTGAATAATCTCTTTGTAGGTGTTCACCAGCATGAGGCTCGCGCTGACTTCGCCGTAATCGATTCTGGAAACTCCCTCCGCTTGATAAGAGGAATTCACAATTAATTTTGTACTGGCCGCATACTGTGGTTTTATATAGAAATAGCTGACTAAACCTGTCACCAGACATGAAAGGACTACGATCGCAGCGATCAGCCAAATCCGTTTTCGAATAATATGCAGGTACTCTTTCAAGTCGAGTTCCATAATGATTCTGACCTCCAGTGGAGTGGAATGCCTTACCTTTATCAAATTCGTACCATTTTCACGCGTGTTTGATACGAAATGTATCATTACATGTGCAACAAGATCCTTTTTTCAAGTGCGATTAAATGCTAGTTTACGTAAATGCCGAACGATACGGTAACGGGGTTGATTCTTTCTCTACGGCTTCTATAATTTCAACCAGGTCGTATTCTTCAAGCTGCCGCAAAAACAGATGAATGTCGTTTTCCGCCGTTTCATAAGTCGTCTCATAATGATCTTGCAAACACAACACAAGTTCATGCACGGTTCTGGCCTCGGCAAGCAGTGACCAAATCATACCGCCTACTTCGTTAACTTTCGTGATGCTTTGCCTGTTCATTTGCATAATCACGTATTCCCCGTCCAAAAGCATAACTTCCGTATCCTGATGGCGCCTGAATTTTTTGTTCATCCAGCGAATCTCCTAAACATATTTTTTCATTTTCACGTGACGAGACAAGCGTTTCCACCTTTCAGCATAAACTGATTTAACATGCTTCCAGCGGGAAATGCTCCTCACTCCTTCCAGTCCCAGCAAAGCGGGGTGGACATAGGGGAAAAGATAATTGCAGAACCAGGCTCCCGAATGTAAAGGCCTGTCGTACACCTGTGTCAGGTGATAAATTATAATATAAACCGCGTTCGCAACTCCCTTACGTCCGTGCTGGACTCTGCGAATAAGTGAGTAGGACCACATGGGCGGAACGGACGGTTTAACGGATACTATAGCCCGAAGCCCCGGGAAGAGATAAGCGACGGCTCCGAGAACAGCTTTCATTCTTTTAAGGGTGCGTTCCCGGACGGCCCGCTGGACTACTCCCTTCCTGTAAGATTCAATATCCGCTTGCAGCAGCAAATGAACAACGTCCAAGAAGTAACGCAGAGAATTCATTCTGTGTTGGGAACCGTGTAAACATATACTGTAAAATGTATCCGAGTCGTTCATTCTCCGGATATGCGCATAGTCCTTCAAGGGAAGGGATTGGCTCCAAAATGACTCGTAATCGATGGATGCCGTACGAAACTCCACAAGTCCCCAATGAATTTCAACCGTTATAGGAAGGCGGCCTGAGGCTCCTTCTCTGGTAAATACAACGTGATGGCTTGCATCCGATTCGTCAAATCGTTCGAATCCTAAAGTTTCAACAATAGCAGCCGCTTCGGAAAGGTTTTCCGGCCGGACAAAAACGTCAATATCTGTCGTCCCTCTTACTCCAAAACCGCCGTAATACCGTTCGCTGAAATAAACCCCTTTAAGCAGCAGGACCTGAAGTCCCGCTTCCTCAAACAACCGGAGCAGCCGGTCGGTTTCGGTCTTGAGAAGCAAGTTCTGGAACAGCGTCGCCTCCGCCTTGCGTTTCAGATGATCCTGGAGAAAGAGGGGGAGCTCACCGAGTCTCCCTTTCTCTTTCAGCATGTGGTACACCTGAGCCGTGATGGAGAATAAGTCCAAGTCTTCCGCGATCTGCCCGTATTCTTCCTCAGTGAAGGAGAATGCACCGTGATCCACATACAGGTCGTTCAAAAATCGGACGAGGGGCTGGGTCATCTACATGTCGGACTGCCTGTGTGACCGCCGTTATCGCACGGATGCGGCTTGGACGGCTTGGTCTCGAAAACGATCTGCTGGTGTTTTAAAACAGTCGGTGCGATATACGTCTTCTTCACTAGCTTCACTCCTTGCGGATAATTATTTATGAAAGGGGACTCTGCTACAGCGAGTATCCGTTTCACACCAAACCGATACATTTCGTATCTACAACTTTAACTTTATGATACGATATGTATCTTGTCAAGCGAAAAATGACCAATTCCTACCCTTTAACTCGAATATTGAAAGGCCAGGGCCATAAGGCCCGTGATAGCGACACGTTACGAGCCGGAGCAGCCGGCACAATAACCTCGTCGCGCGCGACATACTCCGCGTTAGCCCGGTAGGCCGCGACCTGTTCCGGCCCCACCTTCCGGGCCGCGAGCGCGTACGCGTCCGCGAGGTGCCATTTCCTGACGACGACGTCATGCGCGTCGGAGGCCAGGAAATGGACCGCGCCCGCGCGGCAGAGGCTCAGCGCGAAGGCCTGCATCCGGCGGCCGTACTCCCCGGTGAGGGCTCCCGCCGTCACCTGGAGCAGCAGGCCGCCGTCCAGCCACTCGCGCAGCAGCTCCGGGCTGCGCTGGATCTCGCTGCTCCGCTCGGGGTGCGCGAGGATCGGGACGAGCCCGCGCACCCCGAGCTCGTGGAGCAGCTCGGCGAAGCCCCCCGGCACGCGGCCGCCCGGGAGCTCCAGCAGCAGATAGCGGGAGCCGCCGAGGGTGCAGAGCCTGCCGTCCAGCAGGTCATCGAGAAGCCGGTCGTAGACGCGGATCTCGTGACCGGGCAGGACGGTCAGGGCGATGCCCCGGCGGTCCAGCGCCTGCTGCAGGAGCTCCGCCGCCTCCCGCACGGCCGGGGCTTCGTTGTCGTAGGCGCCGCCGTGATGAGGCGTCGCCACGACGGTGCCGATGCCCGATGCGGCGGCGTGTTCCGCCATCGTCAGCGCGGCTTCCAGATCCGGGGCGCCGTCGTCCAGCCCGGGAAGAATGTGGCAGTGCAGATCCGTATACATGGGGGCGCCTCCTTCAACGGGTTTCGGTTTCGGTTTCGGTTTCGGTCCGCTCCGGGCCCGGGACAAGTTTGCGTGCTTTTCATGAAATTTTCATGAAAGCCGCCCTTCATTTTTTCATGAGTGGACAGAAGAAACCCGGGCTTGGGACGATCGGATGATAGTTAGCGTATGCTTTCCATCTCAAATTATGATACAATCCCAAACATTACATAACCGGTTAAAGACCGAATATAATGTATAAAGTTCTTTAAATTAAGGTAAAAACGGGATAAAAAAAGGATTTATTAAGGCCTGCGGAGAAACATTTTATCGACAAATAGTTGCATTTTGTATCAAAAAATTTATAATTTCAGTATATCGACCTTTCAATGTAATCTCTGACGGGTAACCGATTGAGCCCTATTCAAGCGAGCGGTTGTTAGGTGATACCGGTTTAAACGATTGGCCGACGTGGTTATACTGGTTATTACTTTCTAGTGGAATGAGAGGAATTCTAAGATGAATAAACATGGGGATCGCATTGCTCAACTGCGAGAAAAGCATGCTTTGACTCAGGAAGAGCTGGCCAACAAACTCGGCATATCACGCGCAGCATTATCGCATTACGAGACGAGCCGGCGCGAGCCGGATTTCGAAACGATGAACAAAATCGCGACCTTCTTCAAGGTGTCCGCCGACTATCTGCTCGGAAGAACGACCAATCCGCATACGGTGCTGGACGAGGATGTAAGAGATTTCGTGAACAGTCTGGAGCTTTCCGACGATAAGATTCTGGAGAAATTCGCGCTGTCCATTGACGGCCGCAAGCTGACTGCCGAAGAAGCCAAGCGATTTATCGCTTTCGTGAGGGCGGAACGTTCGATGTCGGAGTAGGCGGAGCGGTTCCGTCTCCCGGACCTTTCGTCTGAAACAGACTTAGAATAGCCGGATTCAAGTTTAGCTGGTCCACTAGTTTATGCAGATCGATAACAGTTTCATCCGTCATTTTTATGGCACCCTCACCGGTTTTGAGATAGAAATCTTACCCAAACGTTTTGCTCATGAACTTAATTTATGATACAACTTGTATCCATGTCAAGCACATTTTGTATCCTTTTTCAAACCTTTCGACTCCTCCATCCCGGGTGTCGATTCTTTGTTTATCCGGGATCTTCCTTGAAAACGCATACATTATGAGCTCAACAGCCGTCGACTGCGGTTCGGACACTTTTCGGAGTTCTTCCGGTAATGAAAAGTAAACGCTCAGCCGCTGTTTCTTTTCTCGATACCGATGTATTTAAACGTTACGGAAGGAGCCGAATGGTTAAACAAATCACGAAGGACGGAGATATTCTTCGTACGTTGATAATAATGGTACCCGAATGTCTTCCGCAGCGTGTGAGTGCCGATGTCCTGAAGTCCCACTCGTTTGGCGGCTTCGTTTAATATCCGGTAGACGCGGATGCGCTTGATCGGCTTGCCCGTTTTTTGCGAAGGAAACATATAATCCTCATCGTCCATATATTGAATATATTCCCCGATATAAGCCTTCAGGGCGTCATCGATCCGGAAGGATTTGCTTTTGCCGGTTTTCTCTTCCGTGATGATAATTTCATAGCGGTCCTTCACGTCTTTCACGCGGAGCTTTAAGATGTCGTTAAGATGCAGCCCCGAATTAATGCCGATTGTAAAAAGAAGCCAGTCCCGCATCGAGTGATTCTTCAGGACGTCCTGAAGTTCTGTAATCTTTTCGGGGTCACGGATAGGTTGGGCCACTTGCATGTAAGAAATCCCTCCATTAAATTAGTTAACCCATGGTATGATACATTTTGTATCAAGGGCATTATAGCACACCACATTTCGTATGCCTAGTCCCTTTGGCGATCTTTATCATTACTTAATCCTCATGTCCGCCTGCGGGAATGAATCTTTGTATCTAGGTCTAAAGACTTTCTTTTGGTACGAATTGTATCATAGTATCTAAAATAAATCTTCTTTTATTTTTTTCACAGCCTCGGAGTCGGGAATCCAGTAGTATAAATTGGAACCGACAAGCGGGTCTTCTTCACGTCCGCTGCGCCCCGGAAGCTGAGTGTAACGGAAGTTGTCATGACCGACTCCCTTGAAAAGCCAGGCCATGCTGATCAGATCGGAATCCGAGAAATTCGTATCGAGAATGTCTTTGCGCAAGGAGGGCAGAAGCGTCGCCAACTGCGGGATTTTATCCGGTTTTAGCAGCTCGATGGCAATGGACCGGAGAACTTTGGACTGCTCTTCCTGCCGGCCGAATTCTCCCCCTTCCGCTCCGTACCGCTCACGTACGACTTTCAGGGCCATGTCTCCGTCAAAATGCTGCTGGCCTTTGAGAATCGTCGTATTCTGCCATTTCAGATGCAGATCTTTCTCCAGGGTGAGGTCCACGCCCCCCACTTTGTCGACAATCCGCTTGAATCCTTCGAAATTCGTTTTCGCGTAATAGTTGATCGGCACACCCAGAAAATCGCTGACCGTCTGTGTGGCCGTAAGCGTTCCCTGCTGGTTGCCTCCCTTCGACTCCCCTACGATGTGCGCGTGATTCAGCTTCGTCATGCCGACTCCCTTAACAGGTACGCGCGTATCCCGGGGCAGAGACAGGATATTGACTTTGCGCTCGGACGGTACGACATGAACCGCCATCATAACATCGCTGCGGGAAGGCTCCCCGCCGCGTGAATCGACACCGAGAATCAGGATGTTAAACGACTTCATGTCCGGTTTAGGCGGTTCCTGAACCGGTTCGGGCGTTGCCGCTTCGGCAGTTTGCGGCTGCGCCAGTACGGGGATATCCTGATTCTCGAAATGCCTGGATGGGTCAAGGCTCCAGTAAGCCCAGACCGCCGGCCGAAACCCCGATTACAAGTACACTGAGCGCAGCGATTTTCCATTTGGTTTTTTTCTTCAAGAAAGGTCCTCCCTTACTCTCGTCATACGATACAAATTGTATCATTAAATGTTTTGGAAAACAACTGCCTTAGGTTCCGTTATTTGCTAAAGTATAGGACCTAGGATCGCAATTCTCCGCAAAATATCCTCTGTTTACACTCCGGGTCCCCATTTCTCAAAAAAATCCATCCCGTGATGATACGGAATGGATTCTTCGGACGGCCTCGCACCTCCGGTCTATCAATACACGTTATCTGACTGTCCGGCGGGTGCTTACCCCCGCCTCTTCATGTTTAGTCGTCCACTTTGGCTCCGTAAGCGCGCAGGAAAGCGGCTCCCTGCCCCGCGTCCATACGGGCTCCTTTTATATCGAGCGACATAAAATCGACCCCGTCCATCAAAGCGCCGCGCAGGTCCGTCCCCTGCATCCGGGATTTGCCCATTCTCGCCCGGGTAAGATCGGCGTCCCTCAGATCGGCTTTTTCCAGATTGCAGGAATATAAATCGGCCTCTACGAGCCGGATTCCCCTCATCGACTGCTTCGATAAATTCGCAAACCGCAAATTCGTGTAGGACCAGTCTCCCCCGGTGATTGTAATCCCGTCCAGAGCCGCCTCGTTAAAATCGGAACCGATCATTTTGCATTCCTCGAATTTAGCGACAAAAAAATTGGCTCCCCGGAACCGGCAGTTGGTAAAAGCACTCCGCTTGTGCGAAGAGGCGTTAAACTGAGCTCCCGAAAAATTGCAGTCGATAAATTGGCAGCCCTCGGTCCAGGCTTCTTCCAGGCGAGCCCCGATAAAACGGCAGCGTTCGAACGTGCAATTCCGCAGCTCTCCGTCTCCCAGATCGCGTCCGCTGAAATCCGTGCCGGTGTATGTTTCTTCTATATAAGAAAACATGAGTCATCTTCCGTTCTATGAATGGGTATTTTGACAGACTGATAGGATTATTATAGCAAAAAATTCTCCATTGAGGTGTTCGGGGCCGGGAGCTTTCTACCAAGGTCGGGCAGCAAACCTAGACCTGAGTCGGTGTGACCGGATAGGAACAATCTATATAATGAGAAGCCGAGAGCACTGCACAAGCGATAACGGATTACGGATTACGGATTTTTGGAGGTAAAAAAATGAACAATCAACCCGTATTGGAAATACGCGGCGTCAGCAAGACGATACGCGGCAAAAAGATTATCCAGGACCTGTCTTTCGAAGTGTATCCCGGAGAAGTTTTCGGCTTCCTGGGACCGAACGGGGCCGGCAAAACAACCCTGATCCGGATGATCGTCGGCCTGATGAAAATGAACAAAGGCGACATCGTGATCCACGGACAGTCGATTCAGAACCGCTTCGAGGACGCCATCAAGCACGTGGGCGCCATCGTGGAAAATCCCGAGATGTACAAATTCCTCTCGGGGCAGAACAATCTCGTACACTATGCCCGCATGTTTCCGGGCGGCATCCCGCAGTCCAGAATGGACGAAGTCGTGGAACTGGTCGGGCTCAAAAACCGGATCAAAGAGAAGGTCAAAACCTACTCGCTCGGCATGCGCCAGCGGCTGGGCGTCGCTCAGGCCCTGCTGCACCGGCCGTCCCTGCTCATTCTCGATGAGCCGACCAACGGCCTCGACCCGGCAGGCATCCGGGAGCTGCGCGACTACCTTCGCCGGCTGGCCCGCGAAGAAGGCATCGCCATCGTCGTCTCCAGTCACCTGCTGTCAGAGATGGAGCTGATGTGCGACCGCGTCGCCATCATCCAGCAGGGCAAGCTCGTCGACGTGCAGGATCTGCGCGGGGAAGGCGCCGCACCGAAAGAGACGTCCTACTTCTTCGAGGTCAACGATCCGGCGACGGCGCAGGCTGTGGTGCAGGAAATCGATCCTCACCTGCACGTGACTCCGCATCCGAACGGCATCGAGCTCACGATCGGACGCGAAAGAGCCGCCGATATCGGCGCCCTGCTCATTCAGGCGGGTCTTCGCCTGTACGCGATGAAGCCGCTCACGCAATCGCTCGAAGACAAATTCTTGCAGATAACGGGAAGTGATCAAATTGCTTAATCTCATTCGTAATGAAAACATGAAAATTTACCGCCGGCTGACGACCTGGATTATGGTTATCCTGCTTGTCGGGCTGGTGGGGCTGATTTCGTTCCTGATCCACTACGATTCCAGAGGCATGAACAACGCGGACTGGCGCCAGGCGCAGACTCAGCGGATCGAGCAATTGGAGAAGACCAAATCGGAGTTCCCGGACAATACGGCCGACTTGGATCAGCAGATCAAGCTGGCCCAGGAATATCTGAACCGGGATATGTCTCCGAACCAGGCTGCCGTATGGGAGGCCGTCGGCTCCATGTCCAGCCTTATTGCGGTCATTACCGTCTTCACCGTGGTCGTTGCCGCCGATGCCATGTCCGGCGAGTTCTCAAGCGGGACGATCAAGCTGCTGCTGATCCGCCCCGTCTCCAGATCGAAAATCGTGTTCGCCAAGTATGCGGCGGGCTTCCAGTTCTCGATCTTTATGCTCCTCCTGCTGTTTACCTCGGCCCTGGTCATTAATCTGGTCCTGTACGGCGGTGCGGGAACAAGCTCGACCGTTCTGGAGCTGAACAACGCGGGAGCCATCGTCGAGAAGAACGTCATCACCGACATGCTGAGCACCTACGGCTTCAAATGCGTGGAGCTGATCATGATCGTCACGCTCGCCTTCATGATCTCCACCCTGTTCCGCAGCAACTCGCTGGCGATCGGAATCTCGCTCTGCATCATGTTCCTGGGCAACACGGTCAGCATGATTCTGAGCCGGTACGACTGGAGCAAATACCTGTTGTTCTCCAACATGGATTTGACCCGCTACCTGCACGGCCAGCCCTTGGTCCCAGGCATGACAATGACTTTCTCGATCCTTGTGCTCGCCGCTTACTTCATCGTCTTTAACGTATTGACCTGGACGGTGTTCCGCCGCCGGGACGTTATGTAGTCTTCTATTCTTCCATGGAAAAAAAACCGCGCGCAGCCTTAAGCAGCCTTCGCTGCCGGCCGCAGGCGCGGAACCGGTCCTCCGTCACGGAGCCAAAAAGCCGCACCCGTTTGCTGAAGTGCACTCCTTAGAATGGTCATCGGAATAACCCGCGGGTTATCCGATGACCATTCTAGGGGAGCACTTCATTGCAGCGGGTGCGGCTTTTTCTTATGCCGGGCGTCCGGCGGTCTGCTTCGCGGCGCAGGGAGCGCTTAGCGCCGGGCATTGTTACCGGCCGGTTGCAGCGGGATGGGGCCGGCGTCCGAAAGCGGCGGCGCCAGACGGCAATCAGCCGCGTGCCGGAGCATTTCCCCGCTACGACGCGCGCCTAATCCCAAACGCCCCCACCGCCTGGCTCCGGCAGGGCTATTTCCCCCGCGCAATATAAACCGGCGCAGGCGTATCCGCTTGCCCTAAGAGGAGTTGCGGCGGAGCCAGCGGTAGCTCTTGCGTACGCCGTTCAGCAGCGTGTCCGGCATCGGGATAGGGCGCTTGGACAACAGCGGCACATACAGACGGTAGTAGGCTTTTTTCATATCCTCCCACATCGTATCCGGCGTGTCATCCAGAAAATCGGAAACGTCCAGCACTTTTCCCCGGCCGTCTTCCATCATGACATTTTTGGCATGCAGATCCTGCGGCACCAGACCCAGCCTGCGCGCATATTCACACGCTTCTTCGATATCGAGAATAACACGTTCGGGAATCCGTATTCCCGACCGGATGCAATCGTACAGCGTCTTCCCGTTCATCCGTTTCAGGATGAGATAAGGCTTTTTCGCATAGTGGCAGCGGGAATACGCGGGGTGCTCGCCCAGCTTCCGGTACACTTCGACCTCGTCTTCCCAGCCGTCCCTGCCGGGGGCGTATACTTTAACGACCAGCCCGGGCATGTCCGGATGCGAGACGACGGCCGCGTAATTGCCCGCACCGACTAACTGCCAGGGAGCGGGAAGTTTATGTACCACGACGGGGTCATGGGGCCTTTCGCTTTCAAAGTCGAGGCCGGGCAGAAGCTCCCGTTCGATCTTTTGTATCCATGCTTCCATTTTAGTCTCCCAACGAGTTCTTATGCTCTTATTGTAGAGGGTTCCGGGTGCCGGCACAATGGACCTTCCCTTTCCTGAACAAAAAAAGAGCACGGCGCACCGTACTCTTCCCCTTCCAGGCTGTATTCCCGGGCTAAACCGGCCTGCTTTGATCCGGCGTCCCCGTCTTTGTCCTGCCGCTCTGCCGCTCCAGCAGCACTTTACGCCCCAGCGTCAGTGCCAGGATAAGCATGACCGCTCCCGTTCCCGCGGCAATCCCGTATTGCTGAACCCAATGCGGCAGCTCCTCCGCCTTTTCGTACAGCACGCCCCCGAGCAGAGGGCCCAGGAAAGCCGCAAGTCCCGTCAAGGTGTTGTACATGGCGATAAACATCGGCCTCTCGCCCCTCGGCGTATCCCCGATAATGAAATTAAAAGCCAGCTGGTTGAATCCCCCGGTTCCCGCTCCAAGCAGAATGTGAACCGCAATCAGCACCGGAAGAGCCGGAATCCAGGCCAGCATCCCCCAGAGCAGGCATGACATCGACAGAAGCGGGAGCGTCCAGAACAGCAGCCGCCGGTTGCTCCACCGCGCGTTAAGGTTTCCCCAGACGTAGAAAGAAATCATCATCACGGCCGTCTGCAGCACTGTCAGAACGGATATCGTTTCGTAACTCACCTGCAGCAGCTTTAGCATCACATACGAGAAGAGCGGCACCGCAATCCCCTGCAAAAAAAGCCAGAATGACAGGAAGGTCGTCGCCCTGATATACGAAGTGTCTTTCAGGGGACGCGTAAGCATGGGCAGAAGCCCGCTTTCCGCCGAAGGTTCGAATGGCGGATTCGGATAAAACAGGTAAGCGATTACATTGAGCACGGCAGCCGTCCCGATCACCAGGTGAAGAACTTCAAACCCCGCCTCGTTACCGAGCTTGTCCAGTATTTGCCCGCCCACAAACAGGCACAGCGCTCCCAGCGCGTTCAGAATCATGTTGCGGATGCCGAAATAACGGGCTCTCACCGAAGGCGGCACCATATCGGCCATCAGTGTCGACCAGACCACACCTCCGAAGGCGTTCGAGAGAAACGCCGACGTGTACAAAGCGATATAAGCGGGAATCCAGAACTCGCGATCCAGCACAAGGGGGATTAATCCCGTAGCCGCCCATAAAATACGGTGAAGCCCTCCGAAAACGAGAATCTGCAGCTTCCGGTTTTTCCATCTCTGCATAAAAAAAGCCATCAGAATCTGCCCGGCATTCACGATTGTCGTCATGGCAAGCACGAGTCCGATCTGTGCGGACGTTGCGCCGAGATAAAGCAAATAACCCGTCAGGAACGGACCGTTGAGAAGGGTTTGAACCACCGTGGCCGGAGCCCCTTCGAGAGTCGCGATCCAAAGATGTTTACGGGTCGGGGTGAAACGGTTCCAGGAGCGGGTCTTGGCCTGCACGTCGGTAGCTCTCCTTTGAGCCGGTGCTGTTTTCCGGCTTCGTCAGCAAAATGTTTGCGCTTACGCGATAGATATAAGAAGACGGACAAAAGAAGACACCTTTTATCCGTTACAGAAGTTCAGGTACATTATACTGCAAAAATCCTCCGCCGTCTGTCTGAAATCCGGCGAATTTTCTGTCCTTATCAAGGCTCCAATGTTTCGCCTTCTTTGCGCTTTTCACCCGCGGCGAAAACCCACCATTTGCTGGCCGCGTAATTGACCAGAAGCAGCAGTACCGTTACCGTCAGCTTACTCAGCAGCATGTTCCAGCCCAGCACATCGCTGCATACATAGAGCAGCGCATAGGACAGCCCCAGACACAACCCGTTGACCAGCAGGAACTTCAATGCCTCCGATACCCGCACCGGCTCTTGGCTGGCAAACGTCCATTTCCGGTTCCAGAGATAGCTGTTCAACGTTCCGCACAAGTACGAAACCGTCTGAGCCGCACCGTAGTGAAACTGCAGGCCCGAGAACAGCAGCCAGAACACGGCCCAGTCCACCGCCGTATTGCCGACCCCCACCGCCCCGAAACGGAGCAGACGGAGCATTTCCGGGTTAAGCCGCTTCTTTCGCCCGTTATTGTTATTGTTCACGTGTCAGTTCTTCTCCTTCTCCCCGATTCCGGCCATCCAGTCTGTAATCGCTTCGGCCGTCCGCCGCGTCTGCTCCTCCGGGGAAATCGCGGCCGCATGGTCGCCCTTCTGGGGACCGTAACTGCCGAATTGACCGTGGTTGCCTCCCGGCAGAGTCATAAGCTTGGCGTCCTCCGGCAAGTTCTTCTTGCTCTTCTCGAATCTGTCGCGGTTCAACACGCCGTCCTCCGAGCCGGTCACAGAGAGAACCGGAAGCCCTTTGTCCCGGAGGCTTCCTTTATCATCGGCGTACGACGCCAGGAAAAACACGCCCCGCAGCCCTTCCGGATGCTCCGCCGCATAGCGGGCCGCCATCACGCCGCCAAGCGAGTGCCCTCCGATGACGAAGGTCTCCCCGGGACGGGCCGCCAGCACCTCCGAGGCACGGCCGCCTCCCAATACCGCCAGATTCAGCGGCATTTTGACGACGACCGTACGGTGCCCGAGACGAGCCAGCTCCCCGGCCAGAGGCGCGTAGCTCTCCGGCTTCACCAGACCGCCCGGGTAGAAGATCACGCCGGGCTCTTTCGGCTCCGCTCCTTCGTAGACTGTTACATCCTTGCCGTCCGTAACGGTTATACCATCGCCGCTTCGCATAGCCTCTACCGCCGCGCGGTCCGGGCCGTACGGCCGCAAATATATCGCCGCCGCTATTCCCGCGGCAAGTATAAAGATCACCAGCGCCAGAAGCCATTTCCTGCCGCGTGATCGTTTTTTTGCCCCTTCAGCCATTCTCTCTCCTCCGTCTCCTTGGAACTCTTCAGGAATTCCGTTCCACCTCTGCTGCGGGCTGCGTTATCTGCCTGCCGGAACCAAGGGGAAACACCTGTCCTTCTCCTGTCATTGATGTCTTCAACGCCTATCGTATCACAGCTGCGCTTTCCGGCGCACATTATCCTCCGGGGAAGTTTTCTGCTGTCTCGGCAGCAGTCTTTTTGAGGACGTCCAGGCTCTCTCCGCTTACTTCATACACCGCTCCGCCCAATTCCATCCGGGGTGAATCTCCTTTGCCTTGAAACGGCACGTAAAGCCTGCGGACGTCATCGACCGCCGTGGCGACCGGCAGTTCCTTCCGGATGCGGACCGACTGTCCGGACGGCAGCATAAGAAGCAGCCCGGGCTTGTCCGGCACATCTCCGGCCAGCTCGGCCGTACACTTGCAGGGCCCCTTTGCGGTAGATTCTATCACTTTCTCGGCATCGTCCACCAGCCGTTGATACCGGGAATCCGTCTGCGGCACCTCGATAACGCGGCCGTTCCAGTTGAGCACCACTTTCTCCGGGGTAAGCTCAGCTGAAGGCAGCCATAGCGAATCCGCTCCGGCCGCTGCCATAGTTAAGATAACGAGGCCGCCGGACAACCTTATCCACTTGTTGCGCCGCATAAGACACCTCCTGTAACGTACTTACCCAGTTAAACGACGCCGGGAGAGAAATGTTGCGTAATCCGTAGAAGGATGGAAGGCAGTTAAAAAAAACGAGCTTCATGACTCGCTTTAAGGAGCTAAGATTCTCACTGCGCTGGAACAGATTCTAACTGAAGCCTTCAAGGTATAGTCGGAATGAATGGTTCTTCTTTCTTTACTCAGAAAAAGGCAGACGGAAGCCGTTTAAGAGCGGTGGCTAAGCTAAGCCAATTGGGCGATAAGTAGGGAGTCCGTTGCTGAATTATTCGAAATCATGAGAGTTGATAAAGTGTTCTTTTAAAAGTGACATCTTCACCTGGGTAGCAGAAAACGTTAATGCATTGATTTCTTCCGCTATTGGAAACTTAAACTAAAAAACCCGCCTAAAAGGCGGTTTCTTTCGATGAAGATCAACATTAAAATATAATATAGCCAATCAAAAAGAAACCTCTCCTTAAAAAAGATTCTTTTTGTTGTTATATGCTTAAAACTGTGTTAGCCCAAAGAACCCCTAAAACTCCTGCTGCAACAACTCCACCGCCTATAACCCTAACCAATATGTTTGTTTTATTTTTCAAAAAAATATATAGTCCCCCTGCCGCAAGAAACAAACATACGACTGTAGTTAAAGCAGTAAACATTTCATTCCCTCCTACACCTGGAAGTAAAGATAATAAGCGTCATTACACCTTCTATCGAGTTTTAAAGCTGTATCCAGCATCTTTCCTGTTAATCCAAGTGCTACTATCATAGTTCCTGCTCCTGTACCTGCAGAAATACCCGTCACAATCACACCTATAATTGTAGTTAGCACTGATGCACTGGCATAACCGATGACTTGATATTCCAACATATTGATATCATCCACAGCCGTCTTAAATTCTTTTAAAGTACCTTGATTTCCAGTCGTCTGTGTGACTTTTTTATAATACCTCATAGTTACAGGAGATTGGGGATCAGGACGTCTTAATTCCCAAATAGAAGGGCTTACCATATTAATATCATACTCAAAGTTCGACCATGTATTCTGTCCAAGCGATGCTTGAGGCGAAATAACGTTGTTATTTGAATTTGTACTTTTAGAAATTGCGTTCAAATCTAAGAGTATCGGTTCTTGGTTTTCTACCTCTAGTTTAAGTGTATTCTTTTCTTTATCAAAAGTTGCCACCGTATTGATCCCGTTCTCGACAGCGGTAACAGTACGAGTATCTTTTTCATCTTTAATTGATTTAATTTCGAGACCAGATGAGAACTTTTGGTTTTGATATATTAATTGAGTTTCATCACTTTGGCTAGTTTCAGCAAACACCCCTGTTGCTGCAAACGAGCCTAGCAGCATTGAGATAACAATTGTAGAGCTGATTGTCTTATTATTTAATATTTTCAAGGTTTATTCTCCTTCAATACTCGTATTTTATATAACATGTGGCATCGCATTATTTACAATAACAACTAAGAATATATTGAGAGTAACAAAACACCACTTTTCTTTATGGTAACTTTTAATTTGTTTTCCATATTTTGTACTCTATACAAACAAAAAAGTTTCTCTCTAAATTGACATAGAGTAGTTAATTTCCATGAAAATATAAAGAGTCAAGACATTAGATTCTAGAGTTATCGTCTATAAGCGAATCATTAAACTAAAACTATTAGAAGTGAGGTTACCAATTAGTCAGAAGATCTATTCTTCATTGTTATGGTTTATAAATAAACAAAAACCCCTTGCTAGGCAAGGGGTTTTTGTTTTAGGTTTTTTGTAAGCGGGTGATGGGAATCGAACCCACGCTACCAGCTTGGAAGGCTGGAGTTCTACCATTGAACTACACCCGCAAAGGTGTTTGGAGCGGAAGACGGGAATCGAACCCGCGACCCTCGCCTTGGCAAGGCGATGCTCTACCGCTGAGCCACTTCCGCAAAACTTTTCGTCCGAATCATTTCCGAATCGACAAGAGATATCATAACAAATAATTCATAAAAACTCAATCCTTTTTCCACCCAAATTTCAATCCAATTTTTTACACCTTTAATAAACAGGGAAAAACCCTTCATTTCCGCACATAAAAAAGGACCGGAGGCTTCTCCGATCCTTCTTCTTCGCCTGAATGGCACGACTAGCCTGCTCTATCGGTGCTTACGTCACATGACGATGGTCAACACATCGCGCAAAAGCTCCCAATCTGCTCTCTTCATACCATGCAAAGCTCCGGACGCGCTGGATAGAGGCACATGAACACGCCGTTCAACCGGCTCCGCACATCCTACACGCCGGTTGCCTTAAGAAAGAGCCGCTTTCGCTTCTTTGAAAGCCTGCGTGTACTGGGCCGCTTTCTTCGCGATCAGGCTGAAATCGCCGGTTTTGGACGCTTCCGTCGTCAGGTCCGAACCGATTCCGACGGCGACCGCTCCCGCTTTGATCCAATCGGCAAGATTGTCGAGGGACACGCCCCCGGTCGGCATGATGTTAGCCTGCGGCAGTGGCCCTTTGATCGCCTTGATCACGGACGGCTCGTACAAGTTCCCCGGGAACAGCTTCACGATGTCTACGCCCAGCTCCAGCGCTTCCTGGATCTCCTTGACGGTCATCGTGCCCGGCATTACCGGCACGCGGTACCGGTTGCAGAGCGCCACGGTCGCCGGATTCAGGGAAGGCCCTACCACGAACTCCGAGCCGCTTAGAATGGCTGCTCTCGCCGTTTCCGGGTCCAGAACGGTACCTACACCGATAATCGCGAATTTGGACGCGTCCTGCGTCGTACTGCTGTAGGTCTTGGCGAGTTTTTCAATGGCCTGGAGCGCGAACGGCACCGTCATCGTCACTTCGATGACTTTAATGCCGCCTTCGATGGCCTGCTCGGCGGCTTCGACGACTTCGTCCGGCGTTTTGCCTCTCAGAACGGCGACTACGCCTTGTTCCGTAATTTTTTTAATCAGCTGTATTTTTTTCATGGGGTCAGTTCATCCTCTCTCTATCGGTAAAATCAGTTTCCGCAATTCAGTCACTGCGGATTCGCCTCTATCTTGGCTGGCGTCCGCCCCTATACTCGGCGGCTGCAAGCGCCGCGGCCGTCTTCAGCGCTCGATATGACGACTTCCCTGAAGCACGGCATCGACTTCCTCACGCGTCGGCAGGCCCTCCCAGTCTCCCGGAGCCTGAACGACCAGCGAGCCGAGCAGACTGCCCAGTTCCACCGCCTCCAGGTGGCTTCTGCCCTGCAGAATGCCGGACAGGAAACCGGCACAGAAACCGTCTCCGGCTCCGATCGTGTCAACGACCCGCTCCGCTTTAACAAAAGGAACGGAGGCCACCCGGCCGCCCTCGATCAGGAACGTTTCGTTGTCGCCGCCTTTAAGCACGGTCACGGCACGAAGCTTGCTCAGCCTCCCGACAATCCCGTCAAAATCTTCCGTCTCGTAAAGGAGCTGAAGCTCATCCAGACCGGGTAGAAAATAATCGGCCTCCTCCGCGAGGGCAAGCAAAGTCTCTCTGGCTTCTCCGATTCCCCACAGCTTAAGCCGCAGGTTCGGATCGAAGCAGACTTTCACCCCGTGCCGTTTGGCCGTGCGGACAGCGGCGATGACCGCTTCTTTGCAGCTTTCGCTCAGCGCGGGCGTGATGCCGGTTATATGCAAAATTTTGGCTCGAGCTATATAATCCTCATCGAGATCGTCCGCCTTCATGAGGCTCATGGCCGAATTTTTACGGTAATAGTAGACGGAGGCTTTACCCGATACCGCTTCACGAAGCATCAGCCCCGTCGGCGCCTCGGACGAAAGCACGGCTCTGGAGACGTCCACGCCTTCGCCGCGTATTTTTTTGACCACCATCCGGCCGAAGGGATCTTTCCCCAAGCGTCCGAACCATCCGACACGATGCCCGAGCCGTGCAAGACCGATCGCCACGTTGCTTTCGGCCCCCCCGAACGAAGCGGTGAGCTGCGGTGAATATTCAATTCCTTTTCCTGAATCGGGCATCAGTAGAGCCATCGACTCCCCGAAAGTCACCACATCCGGATAAATAGGGGACTGCTCCTTGCCTTGCTCCATCGTTCATCCACCTCGCCGTTAGATTCTTGCAGGCTCAGGCATTATCCACAGGCGGCACCCGGCCATGCTTGTTTATTTGCTTCCCGAAAAAGACCTCGTTCGCACACGGATGCGCAGCAGAATCCTTAGGGGAGGAATGCAAAGGTTTGTATCTCATCTTAGAGTCCTTACCGGAAAATGACCCGCTTACGAACTTTTATAATAAGAAGGCTTCTTCCTCTTTACATTATAACAGAAAGCACTTCCCTTTAGGTATGAAAATGTTCATTCGAACGAAAACAAACAAAACAAACCTCTTTATCCTATTCCTGCCGTTTAAAGAAAAAACAAAAAAAGCCTTGATTGCTCAAGGCTTTCTTCGTTGTTGATGCGTGATGCGGACAAGAGGACTCGAACCTCCACGGCTGTTACACCACTAGAACCTGAATCTAGCGCGTCTGCCAATTCCGCCATGTCCGCATGAGGATTTGATGGTGCGGTCGGAGGGATTTGAACCCTCACGCCCATTGGGCACTACCCCCTCAAGATAGCGTGTCTGCCGTTCCACCACGACCGCATAAGACACTTGAAAAGTGAGCCATGAAGGACTCGAACCTTCGACACCCTGATTAAAAGTCAGGTGCTCTACCAACTGAGCTAATGGCTCTTAAAAACTGGTGGAGGCTGATGGATTCGAACCACCGAACTCGTCAGAGAACAGATTTACAGTCTGCTGCGTTTGGCCACTTCGCTAAGCCTCCATGAAACTGGTGCCGTCGAGAGGACTTGAACCCCCAACCTACTGATTACAAGTCAGTTGCTCTACCAATTGAGCTACAACGGCATATAAGGTTGTCTAAATGGTGGCTCGGGACGGAATCGAACCGCCGACACGAGGATTTTCAGTCCTCTGCTCTACCGACTGAGCTACCGAGCCTTGCATGGTTTGCACCAACCCAATCGGAATATGCGGGATCGATGAACGGTTGTAAAACTTAAATGGCGGAGCTGACGGGATTCGAACCCGCGGTCTCCTGCGTGACAGGCAGGCATGTTAGGCCTCTACACCACAGCTCCAAGTAGTATTCCCTCATCCCAGGAAAATTATGATGGTCGGACTCATAAAATCTGGATGGTGGACGCTGACGGGATCGAACCGCCGACCCTCTGCTTGTAAGGCAGATGCTCTCCCAGCTGAGCTAAGCGTCCATCTTTTGTAGTAGGAATAGAATGACCCGTAGGGGATTCGAACCCCTGTTACCTCCGTGAAAGGGAGGTGTCTTAACCCCTTGACCAACGGGCCATGATGTTTGTCTTTTTTGGCGACAAGGATTATTGTATCAGAAATTTAAAAGATTACAAGCTTTTTCTTCTATCCAAAATATCCTAGAAATTTCCGCTATATGGGCATGCTTTTTCTGACGATTAAAACCGCGTTTTTCCCCGAAAAATCAAGGATTTCGGTGTTCATGCTTAAAAAGCTGAGGCCGTATCCGGATCACTAGATTCATGTCTATGAACATGATACAGGAACATAAATTCGCTTTCGTGGGCAAGACTTTCATAGTGGTTGTGTTAAGCCGCGTCTTGTAATGACGTGAACCGCGAGCTGCCTCAAATTCACGATGGGTACATGACCTTAATTTTCCGACATCGCGCAAATCACAGGCACGTGTTACGGCAATGCGCGACAGCCTGCCGAGACCCTCTTATCCAAAGTAAACGCAGGCAGCACATTAATGGTTATGGACGAAAAAAACACGCCCTTGCTCACAGGAGCATAGGACGTGTTTGGTATGAAAGGGGGCTTGCTCAGCTTAAGCCGCCGGAGCGAAGATCCTCAGCTGTCTGTTCAGGATGCGCATCGCCGGCTAGCGGCTTAAGCCTTACCGCAAACTGAAAAGCCTGCGGTTCCAGCACATGCGGCGGAAGCTGCTTCGGTCCGCAGCTGTTGCTGCCCAGCCCGTTTTGCTTGTAATCCAGGTGAAGCGTCACAAAATCCCGCGGAATCAGATCGCATTCGTACGGGGCCGCTTCTAGGTCCTCCGGCGTGTAGCGGCTGGCTCCGAAGTCAAAGGCCGGCCGGCCGGCCGCCATAAGCCCGGAGCCCTGCACGCCGCGCAGGTATGCCCAGCGCACGTCGGAACGGTTGCCGCTTTCCTGCGGCTTGACGTACGGGAAGCGCAGGTCGTCGACCGCCGAGTCGTACAAGCCCATCCGCGCCGCTTGTCTGCTGTCCGGGTAAGATTCTCCCGGACCGAGCCCGTACCAGGTCACGCGGTCGGTGCTGCCGGGCAGCTCCATCCGCAGGCCGATGCGGGGGAGCATCTCAGGCGGCGTGCCGTCCGGTTCGCCCTGCACGGACAGGTCCACCGTTCCATCGGCGCGAACGGTGTAGACCCACGTGCAGGCGAAGCCCCAGGCGTACACCGGCGGTGCCGTGCGGATGGAAACGGTCACGCGGACGGAGCCGTCCGTGAGGCGCTCCCAGCCGCTTCCGCGCACATCGTCGGCCGCCATATGCACGCACGCCTTGCGCCAGTCGGCGACAACGTACATGTCGTTGTCGATCGGGGCGCGCCACAGGGCGAGCCGCGGTCCGCTGCCTTCGGCGATCACCGGGTTGCCCGCATGCCGCCAGGAGGCGATGCGTCCCCGGCGGCGGTCGAAGACGAGCGTGAAATCCGCTCCCGTCAAGGTGAGCTCGCGGTCCGCTTCTTCGACCCGGATGGCGTCAGCGGCGGCGGTCCGGGCAGCATCATGCTGCCCAAGCGCCTCCTGCGGAGCGGCTGCCGCCATGCCGGACGCCGCAGCCCCGCTTAAAGCCGCCGGTTCGGCTGCGTTCCCGCGGGCACCTGCGGATGTCCCCACAGATCCGGCTTGAGAGTCTGCATGATTTGCAGAGGCTCCCGTGGAAGAAGCGACGGCGGAGTTTAGCACCGCCCCGGTCGCATCACGCTCCGGCTCCCCGGACGCTCTTAGGTCCCCCGTCATCTTCTCGGAGACGGCATGAAGCGGGAACTGCGCCCACGCAATCTCGTGGCCTTCCTCCGCCCAGGCTGCCGGTGAGGCCAGCACGATGCGCACGGTCAGCCAGTATTCGGCGGAGCCTTCTTCGTCTGCAGGCAGCACGGGAAGAACGATGCGAAGAGTACCTTCTTCTCCGGCAGCCAGGTCCGGCAGCTCGGCCTGGCCTCCGCAGACGAGGCGGCCGTCCGCCTCCAGCTTCCACGTGCAGCGGAAATTTTGCAGGGAAATAAAATCGTAATGGTTCCGGATAACCAGATCGGCGCTGCCTTGGTTTTTGCCCGGTTCCCATCCGGAGATCTCAACAGATATCGGTTCGATCGTTTTCTTGTACTCCAAAAGACCCGGAGACGGCGTGCGGTCAGGTGTGACAAGTCCGTCGATACAAAAGTTGCCGTTGTTCGGCTGATCGCCGTAATCCCCGCCGTAAGCGAAATATTCGCGGCCATCCGCTTTTTTCCGCCGCAGTCCGTGATCGATCCACTCCCAAACGAATCCGCCCTGGAGCCTCGGATATGTTCTGAACAGTTCCTCATAGTGTTCGAGCCCGCCGGGACCGTTCCCCATGGCATGGGCGTACTCGCACAAGATATGCGGTTTGTCCAGCTCCTTCATTTCCCCGAACCCGCGCATTTTCTCGGGAGACGAGTACATCGTGCTGAACACATCGCAGGCTTTTCCTTCACGGTCTCCTTCGTAGTGAACGAGCCTCGTGGAATCGTAAGAGCGGCACCATTTGTACATCGCCTCGTGATTGCAGCCGAAGCCGGATTCATTGCCGAGTGACCACATGATAATCGAAGGATGATTTTCGTCCCGCAGGACCATTCTCCGCATCCGGTCCACATAAGCATGTTCCCAGGCGGGATCGCCGCTGAGCCGGTTAGCGTCCCCGATCAGCTCGAAGCCGTGCGTCTCCAAATCGGTTTCGTCCATGACATACAGGCCGTACCGGTCGCACAAGTCGTAAAAGCGCGGATCGTTCGGATAGTGGGCCGTCCGCACCGCATTGATGTTGTGCTGTTTCATCATGCGGATATCCTGCTCCATCGTCTCCGGTGTAACGGTTCTGCCCGTATCGGGATGATGATCGTGACGGTTCACGCCGCGCAGACGAATCGCTTTCCCGTTTACGAGCATGAGACCGCCTTTGACCTCGATGCGGCGGAAACCGGTTTTCAGCGCTGTCGTTTCAAGTACTTTCCCTTCTTCGTCCAGCAGAGTGACGATCAGGTCGTATAAATAAGGCGTTTCCGCGGACCATTGGCGGGGTTCCTTGATTTCCGCTTCAATCGCAAGTGACCGCTCTTTCCCGTTTTCGGCGGCGCCGTCACTTTCCCCGTTGTTTGCGGTCCCGCTTTCTTCCCCCGAGACGATGAGGCTGCCTTCACGGTCCCGGAGTTTCCAGACCAGAGTGAACGAACGGGAAGCCGTATCCGCGGCATTCGCTACCGCCACCTTCACGCTGAGAAGTCCGTTTCTGCATGCTTCATCCAACCCGGCGTGTACCCGGACATTTTGCAGATGCAGCTTCGGCCGGGCCACAAGAACGACATCGCGGAATATGCCGCTGAGCCACCACATATCCTGGTCTTCCAGGTAACTTCCTGCCGACCACTGATACACCTGCACGGCAAGAACATTCCGGCCGCCGCGTATAAAAGGCGATAAATCAAATTCCGCCGTCAGCCTGCTTCCTTCGCTGTATCCGACGTACTCCCCGTTCAGCCAGACGTTGCAGGCGCTGTCTACTCCGTGAAACCGGATGACCACGTCCTTGTCCGTCCAACCTGCAGGCAGGGTAAACTCTCTCCGGTAGCTGCCCGTAGGATTAGCCGCGGGAACACGCGGAGGATCGACCGGGAACGGATAATACAAATCCGTGTAATGGGGGGCTCCGTATCCGTGAAGCTGCCAGCAGCTCGGCACGGGAAGGCGGTCCCAGGCGGCCGCGTCGAACTCCGGCTCATAAAATCCCGCCGGCGCTTCCTCGGGCGAATTCGTGTAACGGAAAGCCCACGTGCCGTTTAGAAGCAGCGTCCGGTCCGAACGTTCTTCGGCGTAAGTAAGAGCTTTTTTTTCTTCTCCGTAGGGAATAAAACTGGCCCGGGCCGGCAGGCGGTCCCGCTCAAGCACGTCGAGATTTTCCCAATCCCGCCGCTGCAAATGTAGTTCCTTCATGTCTATGCTCCTCCTGCTTGGGGCTCACCCCTTAGATTGTCGTCGCGTTTGGTGATCAAAGGCAGCACTCGGCTGCGGAAATAGATATAATTCACGATCAGCAGCACGCCCGCAATAAGAAACGGAGTGTGATAATCGCCTGCATTCATAAAAAAACCCGCCGTCATCGTCGACAGAGACGAACCGACACAGCGGAAAACGGCCCGCATCCCCGCATACAAATTGCGGTCCTCTTCGCGCAGCGAGGACATGGTTTCACTGTCGACGAGATTGCCGAGCAGCGAGAAGCTGCCGCTGCGGAGAACGAGCAGGGCCGCGAAGACCGGCGCCGGCTGCGCAATCAGAAGCAGTAAAGCCAGTCCCGCGTTGCCGAGGAACGCGCCTGTAAAGGCGGCTTTGGCTCCCCAGCGCTCCATGATTTTGGGAGCGGCCAGCGACGCGGCAAACAGGACGAGCCCGTTGACCGTGTACACGTATGAAATCAGATCGTCTCCCCAAGCCGCCCGGAATTTCAGATACACGTTCATAAACGGGCCGATGAACGAGAAGACGAATCCGATCAGGCAGGCGTTGGAGGCGAGCAGCCAGAGCGAGCGGTTGCGGAGCAGCCTGCGGATTGCCTGAGGCATAAGCGGCAGGGATTCCAAGGGCCGCTTTCCGCGTGACAGGGGCGGCTTCTCCGGACTCTTGTGAGACGTATGCCGCTCCTCGGCGTCGCTGTTTCCGGGTATAGGCGTATTCGCCAGGTCTTTGCGGAGCGCGTGTCTCTCCCCTTCGCCGCTGTTTCCGGCTGCCGCATCAGCGCTGACACGGTTACGGTTGGCATCCTTTGCTTCGGACGCGCTCCCGTTTACCGCGTCCCTGTCGGCCGGTGCGTATGTGCCGCTTTCGGCTGTCTTCGCTGCTGACGCCGGTACCGGAAGTTCACCGTCTCCGGGACCTTTATTCGTGATGTCACGGCCCCTGCTGCCCGCTTCCGCTGCATCGTAGTCACCGTTTGCGGCTCCCGCAGCGGCTTGGGCTCCGGGACGCAGTCCGCTACCGGATACCGCCGGTGCCGAAAGGTCATCGACCCCGGGACCGCCTGCCGCCGGCGAAGCCTCTCCGCCATCGCTGCCGCTTTCCGCCGCCCGTTCCGCCGGCAGAAGCCGCAGGCGGAGCAGAGACAGCACCGCGATGCATACCGCGGAAGCATAGAGCGACGGGGCATGGCCTGCTGCCGAAGCGTCCGCCCGGGAGAGTATGCCCCCGAGCAGATTGCCGAGACCCGTAAACGCGGTAAACACGGCGAACATCCCGTGAAAAGCCCGGCTCTCCTCTCGGCGGGAACGGCAGTACCGGAACAAGAGTTGGATTTCCGTCGTCTCGATACACATAAATCCGGCTGACGCGACCGCCTGGGCCGCATACCAGACCGGCAGGCTGCGTCCGGCAGCGAACAGGGCCGCTCCCGCGGCCACGAGCATCGAGCCCGCCAACAGCATGGGCTTGCGGCCGATTTTTCCCGCAAGCATCCCGGCGGGCAGCGCACCGATCCCCATGATCAGAATACCCACGGCGGAAATGCTTGCGATCTGGCCTCCGCTTGCACCAAGCGACAGCAGGTGAAGATTCAGGGCCAGTGAATACAGCCCGATTCCGATTCCGTACAGCGCTTCCGTCGCCAGAAACCGCCGGACTCCGGTTGTCATGCTTGTAGTGCTGCTGCGAAAACTAAACACATCTGTCCAATCTCCTTGCTGTCCGAAACTTGCGGGTTAACTTCCCTGCTTGCCGTTTTGAATTTGATAGCTTTTAGCCTTGTTATCGTTCATTCCGGCTTCAAAGGAACATCGGCCTTACTTGATGCCTGTCATCGAAATCCCTTCCACGATATACCGCTGAGCAAGGAAGAACACTGCAAGCGGAGGCAGACAGATGATCGTCGTTACGGCCATAACCGAGGTCATATCGACGCCAAACATTCCTTTAAATTGCGCCAGACCCAGCGTCAGCGTATACATGCTCGCATCGTTCAGGAAAATGAGCGGTCCGAGATAATCGTTCCACGTGTCCAGCATATTGAAGACGCTGACAAGCACGAGCGCCGGGAACATCAGGGGAATGATGATTTTCGTAAAAATTTTCAGATCCCCCGCCCCGTCGATTTTCGCCGCCTCTTCAAGCTCCGTCGGAATGGTCATAATAAACTGCCTCAGCAGGAAAATATAAAACGCCGAGCCGAACCAGGACGGGACGATCAAAGGTTTCAGCGTATTGATCCAGCCCAGGAAATTAAACTCCATGTAAAGCGGGATCATCGTAACGTCCCACGGGATCATCATCGTGGCGAGCACGACCATGAACAGGGTATCCCTGCCCTTGAACCGGAACCGCGCGAATCCGTAAGCGACCAGCGAGGACGAGATCAACTGGCCGATGTTGCACAGCACCGTAACGGTCAGTGAATTTTTCAGAAACACATTAAAAGGCTGGATGGTCCACGCTTTAGCGAAATTTTCCCAGTGAAGCTCGGAAGGAATCCATTTGGGCGGATACATGTAAACCTCTTCCGGGCTTTTCAGAGCCGTCGTAACGAGCCAGAAGAACGGCATCAGGAACAGCAGCGAGAAAAACAGCAGCAGGGCATATGTGAGTACTTTCTTCATGTCTTCACCTCGCAATCGTCTTTACAGCGCTTTGCGCTTCGTTTTCCGGGCTTTGTTCTTCTTCAGTTCACCCTCGTAATAGACGAACATGGAGGTAGAGCGGAAGACCATCATCGTCAGCGCCAGCACGATCACGAACATCACCCAGGCGTTGGCTGCGGAATAACCCATTTTGAAATATTTAAAAGCGTTCTCGTACACATACATCGCGTAAAAATAAGTCGAATTCAGCGGCCCTCCGCCCGTGAGCGTCAAAGCGAGCGTAAGCTGCTGGAAAGCGGCGATGATCGATGTAATCAGGTTGAAAAGCAGAGTCGGTCCCAGCATGGGAAGCGTGATGCGGATAAACCGTTTAAGCGCTCCCGCGCCGTCCAGTTCGGCGGCTTCGTACAGATCACCGGGGATATTTTTCAATCCCGCCAGGAAGATCAGCATCATGGAACCCTGCGCCCACAAGCTTGCGGCGACCATCGCGATCATCGACCAGTTCGGCTCACGCAGCCAATCCGGTCCGGTAATTCCGACCAGGGACAGGAAGTAATTGAGAATCCCGTATTCCCCGCTGTACACCCAGGCCCAGATCATCGCCAGAGCAACACCCGAAATGACGGAAGGCAGGTAGAACACGGTGCGGAAAATACCGCTTCCCCGGACGTTCTGATTGAGCAGAACAGCCAGCAGAAGAGCGATAGCGAGATTGAGCGGTACGAAGATAGCGGCAAACCGGATCGTTACGCCAAGGGAGTGCCAGAACAACGGATCATTTGTGAACATATTCACATAGTTTTGGAAGCCGACAAAGGTCCGTTCGCCGACAATGGGCCAATCGAAAAAGGAAATGACGAGCGAAAACAGGAGGGGTCCGAGCGTAAAAGCCACGAACCCGATCATCCAGGGAAGAATGAAGAGGTAGGGGGTTAGCCTGCCTCTTCTCCAGATGCTGCGCCGCACGCCTTTTTGAATCTGCAAGGTGTTCGGTTGCATGGGCTCACTTCCGTTTCCCTAACGGGTTATTTGAAAAACTTTTGCGAATCGCGTACGGCCGTATCCATCGATTCCTGGGCGTTTTGTCCCAGCATAATGGCGTTGATGGCCGACGTTAAATTGCGGTTGACTTCGTTCCATTTCGGGCTGAGCAGGAAAGCCGGGGTGTTGTCGCTTGCTTCAAGCATCGTGTAGAACGACTTATACATCGGATCCTGGTCGAGCTTGTTGGCTTCCACGACGCTTTTGCGCACCGGCAGATCGCTCGTCCGCAGCTTGATCGCTTCCTCGGAAGCGTAATATTTGATGAACTCCCACGCTTCTTCCTTGTGCTTGGAGTTTTTGGACATCGAGACCGCGGATTCGGCGATTACGCCTTTCACCGGCTTGCCCGGGAAGACAGGCATGGATACCGTGCCGAAATCGACCTTCGCTTCCTTGAAGCCGTCCAGCGGCCAGATACCGCTTTCCCACATGGCGATTTTGCCCGCTTTGAAGATGTCGTCTCCCGACTGCTGGTTCTTGCCGCCTACAATCACGGCCGTCTTCGCTTTGACGAGATCGCCGATCATGCCGACCGCCTCGACCGCCGGCTTGCCGTTCATATAGCCTTCGATCGTTTTGCCGTCATCCGAGATAAAGCTGCCGCCGTTACTCCAGACGATTCCCTGAAGATCGTACGGATCGTTCTCCGCACGGACTCCGAAGCCGTACTGCTTTTTGGCCGGATTCGTCAGCTTCTGGGCGGCGCTTTTGAATTCGTCCCATGTCCAGCCTTCTTTAGGTTGAGGGACGCCCGCTTCGTCAAACAGCTTTTTGTTGTAGTACATCACTCTTGTCGTGAACCCTGCCGGTATGCCGTAAGCGGTTCCATCGATCTTGACGTAATTGAACAGTCCCGGGTAAAAATCGTCCTGCTTCAATGTCGCATCGCTTTTCATCCGCTCATCCAGAGGTTCGAGGTTTTTGTAATACGTCGGAAAATCCCACATGTACATAATATCCGGCGCATTGTTGGCTCCGATGGAGGCGGCCAGCTTCTGATCGAATCCGTCCCCGTATGCCTCGACCTGCACTTTGACGTTCGGATGCTTGGCTTCGAAGTTTTTGGCGATCGTTTCCTGGATTTTGAGCAAATCCCCGGTATCCCAGGTCGCGAAGCGCAGCGTCACTTTGCCGCCGGCACCGGCGTCTCCTCCCCCTTGGGCTTCTCCCTGTTTGGAGCTGCAGCCCGAGAGGGCAAGAGCGGTAACCATGGATCCGGTAAGCGCGAGAACGAGCGTCTTTTTCATAAAGTTCCCCCCATAAACATCTTAGGTGTGATGAGATGAATGCGTTGAATTGACTTCAGTTTACGGCAAATAAAGCGTTTTCAAAACGGAAGAATGTCCGAAAAAAAGTGCCGCTTTGCCCGCTCTCCGGGCCGCTTCCGGGGAAGGTGCCAATACGTCCGGCGCGAGGGGGTGTTTTTATCCGGCGCTCCGTCACCGGGGCAAAAAAGAAGGTTTCCCTTCCGGGAAACCGCGCCGGCACAACGGCTAGCGAGCGTCCGTCATCCGCCGCTCCGTGCGGTAATGACTAGGGGTTTGACCCGTGCAGCGCTTGAACCATTTGCTGAAATATTTCGCATCCGGCATACCGACCCGGTCCGCGATATCCTGTACCGTCAGCTTCGAGGTGGCGAGCAGCTCCGAAGCGATTCCGAGCTTCGTACGGCAGGTGAACGCCACGAAGCTTTCGCCCACCACGCGCTTGAACAGCGTGCTGAAATGGCTCCGGCTCAGGCCGACCTCATGGGCCGCTTCCGCGACGGAGAGCTGCGAATCCGCCTGCTCGACGATCAGGCGCACCGCCGCCGCAATCGGCTCGGGCCATTCGCCGATGCGCACGCGGTGGCGTGTCTCCAGCTCGATGCGGCCGTGCAGGCGGCGTACCTCCGCCAGCCAGCCGGACGCGCCGGCGAACGCCGCGCCCTCCGTCCAGCGAAGCTGCGGGTCCGCCGCTTTGCGCGCGCACAAGCGGGCGTTCCACGCCTGCCGCTCGCCCTCGGGGACGAGCAGCAGCACATGCTGCCCGCTGAGGGCGGCAGCCGCGCAGAGGCCCGCGGAGGCCAGCCCGGAGGCCAAGCGCGCGGCGCAGGTTGCCGGGCCGGGTGCGGCCGTGGCGCCGGGCGCCTCCGGCGACGCCGATGCGGGTGCCCCGCAAGCGCCGGCGCCGGAGGCCTGCTCGGCGCCAGCTCCTGCGCGCGTGCCTTCGCCGCTGCCGGCGGCGGGGCGGGAGCTCTGGCCGCCGAGGCTGCCTGCTGCCGAGGTGCTTGCCGCTCCCTGGCCCGCCCCAGCGTCCGAGCGAGACGCATCGGCGGCGGCCCGCTGTACTCCGCCGAGCGCGCCGCTTCCACCGCCTGGACCTGCTCCTCCGGGACTGTGTGCGCCAGCGGGACTGGTGACTGCCCCGGCTTCAACCTGAGCGCTTCCTTGGCCGCTGCCGCTCTCGCCGCAGCCGATCAGGTAAGGCACCGTCGGCTCGCGCATCCACCGCCACTCGCCTTCGAGCAGCTTCTCCAGCTCGGCGGGAAAGCGGTCCCGGATGCCGTGCAGCCATTCACGGAGCGCTCCCTCCACGCCCGCGGACTGGTCCGCGGCGGATGCCTCGGCTCCGCCGGACTGTACGGGCGCCTGCCGACCTGGCCTGCGGAGCTCGCTGCGGAAGCCTTCCAGATAGTCTCCCAGCTCCTCGTCGCTGAAGTCGGTTTTGAGCAGATAGCCGGACGCGCCGTATTTGATTCCCTGCTGGGCGTATTCGAAATCCCGGTGACAGCTGAGCAAGAGCGCTTTGGTCCGGGGCTCGTATTCCTTGATCTTGCGGATCAGCTCGATTCCCGTCATTCCCGGCATCACGATGTCCGTAATGACCACTTCCGGCTCATGCTCCAGGAATGCCTCCCAGGCCCGGGTCCCGTTCGGGGCATCCGCCACAACTTCCATCCCGTATCGTTCCCAGGGCACCGTGCTGATCAGCCCCCTGCGGATAATCACTTCATCGTCGGCAATCAGTACGCGTATAGTCGTATCGCTCATTCCGTTTCCTCCTCCTTCGGAAGCATAATCCCGATGCATGTTCCTTTTCCCGGCTCCGACTCTACATCCAGCCCGTATTTATCGCCGAAATGCAGCTTGATACGCTGATCCACATTATAGATGCCGATGCTGCGTTTCTTGCTGCCGACCGCTTCTCCGGGACCCGCCAGAAGCTGCCGGGCCGTCTCCGGTTCCATTCCCTTGCCGTCGTCGCAAACACTCAGCCGGATCGCATTTCCCTGCTCACGCACTTTGATTTCAATCATCCCCGCCCCGTCCTCGAATGCATGGAAAAAAATATTTTCCACCAAAGGCTGCAGCGTCATCCGCGGGATACGGACCTGATCCAGCTCAAGCTCTCCCGTATCGATACGGTAGGTAAATACATGGCCGAACCGGTACTCCTGGAGATTCATATAATGATGAATGACATCCAGTTCCTCCTTCAAGCTGACCAATTCGCGCGTATAATTCAGGTTGCCGTCGAGCACCTTGGTCAAGTGCAGAATCATCTGCTGCACCTCGGAGTTGCCCGCTATCCGCGCTTTCCACTGGATGGAAGCGAGCGTATTGATCAGCAGATGGGGATTGATCTGGTGGTGGAGCGCCCGGAGCTCCGCTTCTTTTTTCTGCCGCTCCACCCGTTTGACCTCTCCGAACAAATCCTGCAGCTGGACAACCATGTGATTGAAGCTCCGGCCCAGACGACCGATTTCATCTTCCGAATCGACGACGATCCGCGTTTCCAGACGGCCGAGCGAAACGTCCCGGATGGAATCTTTCATTTTTTTAATCCGGCTGAGAAAACGCAGCGAACTGAAGTATGCCAGAACGAAAGCCAGCAAGATGGACAAGCTGACGGCCGTAAACGTAAACGTCCGGATCAGCAGAGACGACTGATAAAAGTGCTGGTAAGGCGTCCGTACTTCGATCTTCCAATCGGTCTCCTCCGACTGTTTCGTCCAGATGACATCGTCGTCACGTTTTGTGTAGGGCTTCGCCGTCTGATACAGAATGCGCCCTTCATCCGATATGGTCAGGAAAGCTCCCGTATCCCGTTCATACTCGTGGAACGTATCCAGCAGCTTGTCGGCTTTTACTTCTATCAGCACCCTCGCATCCTCCAGCGCCCCGACCTGGTTATGAATCTGAAAAAGCAGGCCGATCACTTTTTCACCCGGAACGTTCGAAGTGCCGCTGTACTGCTTGGGTTCGTAAATGCTGAACCGGTACCCCGTGCGCTCCTCGCCGAACCAGGGGCTTTCCTCCACGAGATCCGTATTGGCGATACGCTCGCCGTAATAGTAGCCGGACTTCGTCAGAATGAAAATACCTTTCGTATCCAGCGTTTTATGGGCTTTTATATACTGTTCGAGCTGCTGTTCTTCTTTAAAGCCCAAATAGGTCGTCGGAATCTCTTCATGCAGAACCGTAAAGTTAGGATCCAGCAGATAAGACAAAATATCCCCGACCGTATATTTCATTTGAGCCAGCGTCGAATCGATCTGCACCTGCAGCTGGGATACCGTGTTTTCCCCGTAGCGCCCGAACTGCTCGTTTATCGTTTGCGAAGACTTGGTATACAGCACATAACCCAGTGACAACAGAGGAATAATGGCGACCAGCAAAATAAGCAGCACCAGCTTTCCCTGAAGGCTCCGGCGTAAACGAATCGGCAGTAGGCCCAGGTGTCTAAACAACGTAATCTCCCCCGCATGCAGTAAAGTAAGCGCTTCCGTAAAATGATTATAGCACGGGAAGGCTGTGTGCACATGCCTCCCCGCGCTCTATGGAATTTGAAATATAACCCAGCGGGGTCCGAAGCCTGAACGCGGTCAGTACGGTGCCCCGCTTCCGTGCGCGAGACCCCTTAGCGGGCGGCCCCTGCCGGAGCGGTTTTTTTGAGATAAGACCGCCATGTGATGCACCACTCCTTGGGATCATCGAAGCTGGATTCGTCGATCCGGTGAACGGTGCTGTTGTGAGGAGCGGTTTTTACGATTTCCGGATTTTCGTACGCTTCCTGCGAAATATGGCGCAGCGCATCCAGGTACTCGTCGAGATCTTCTTTGGAATACGATTCCGTCGGCTCCAGTGTGAACGGCTGCGGAACGATGTACGGATGGTGACTGGTCCAGTAATGCAGTCCGAAATCGCACATTCTGCGCTGGACATCCTCGGTCGTCACGCCCGTCTCCTTCGTCAGCTGTTCCCAGCTGTAGCGTACCTGCTCCAGACGTCCGCCTTCCACATACGGGGCGCTGGCGCCTCTGATTTTCAAAATGTTCGCATACAAATAGTTATTGTTGAGCACGGCTGTTTTAGCCACGTCCAGCAGTCCTTCGGGCCCCAGCGCGCGAATCCAGGCGTACGAGCGGAGCACCGTTTGGGCCACGCCGTGGAACATCCGCACTTTGCCGATGCTTTCCTGAGTTTCCCCGCTCAAGCTGTAACGGCTGCCGTCGTATTCCACGACGGGACCCGGCAGGAACGGCGCCAGCTGTGCCGTCACGCCCAGTGCACCGGTTGCGGGACCACCGCACATGTGAGGCGCCGCGAACGTCTTGTGCAGGTTGAAGAAGCACATATCGAAACCCGCTTCTTTCGCCCGCGCAATGCCGAGAAGCCCGTTCGCGTTGGCCTGGTCGTAGAAGCAGATTCCGCCCGCCTCGTGCACGACGTCCGTAAATTCGCGGATCCGGGGGTTGAAGATTCCGGTATCCTCCGGGTTCGCCACGACAAAACCCGCCGTCCTCTCGGACACCGCGTTTTTCAGCGCTTCCAGATCCGGGAAGCCGTCCTTGTCCGGGTACAAGGTGATGATTTTGTACCCTTTTACCGCGGCGGTTGCGGCCTGGGACGGATGAGAGAAGATCGTCGTGATAATCTCGTCGCGCTTCTCTCCTTCCCCGTTCGCATCATGATAAGCCCGGACAATAGACGCCATGGCGAAAAGCGCCTGCGTACCGCTGCTCGGCTGGAAAGAGAACCGGTCCAAGCCCGAGATTTCCCTCATCGCCAAGTCGAGGCCGTGGTAGATTTCCAGCATGCCCTGCACAGTGTCCGGATCTTGCAGCGGATGGAGGTCCATCATTTTGGGGCTGCGGATAAGCATCTCGTTGATCCGTGGAATGTACTTCATGGTGCAGGTACCCTGCCCGATTTCAACGTTGAAATCGGACCCCAGCGTTTCCTGCGACAAGCGCAGATAGTGCCGCAGCACTTTGGCCTGGCCGATCTCGGGAAGGGCCGGTGCCGTTTCTCTGCGCATGGATGCCGGCAGGGAGGACAGGCCGTCGCCCACCTCGGCTTCCACCTCCGGCTCCGCCGCCGGTACCAGAATCCCCCGCTCGCCCGGACGATGCAGTTCGAATATGACAGGCTCATCCCATTTTGCCTGATGGAACTTGCGGACCTTGCTTTTTCGTTCGATTCGTTTGATCATGGTGCCGATATCCCCTCTCATCGGTGGTTGATTCTATGGGTTGGTTCTATGGTGGTTCTTTTGCTTCGTTCTTTTGCTTCGTTCTTTTGCTTCGTTCTTTTGCTTCGTTCTTTTGCTTGGTTTTATCGCTTGTATTATCCCTTGATTCTATCGTTTGGTTTATCGTTTGGTTTTATCGCTTGGTTTTGATAGTTAACTCAATTGCTTTGTTTCGTTGCCGGTTCTGATCAGCTTGGTTTTATTGCCTGGCTTTGATAGTTAACTCAATCGCTTCGTTTCGTTACCGGTTTTGATCAGCTTGGTTTTATTGCTGGCTTTGATAGTTAACTCAATCGCTTCGTTCCATTACCGGTTTGATCAGCTTGTTCCATTACCTGCCTCGATAGTTTGGTTCCACTAACCGCTTTCGTTAATTCGTTCTATCGACCGGTACGTACTATTGATTGGTCTTATATCTGGTCTATATCTGGTCTTATACCTGGTGTTATATCTGGTCTTATATCTGCCTTATATCTGGTCCTTACAACTAAGTTTTATATCCGATCCTATATCCCGCTTTATAACCGTTACTTGTCCGGATCGTTTGCCGCGCACGCGTCTCATTCCTCCGGCATCTTCCCCGCTCCCTGACAGAGGGTTCGCATAAGGGGGCGTCAAGCACGGCCAAGCACTTTTTTCAACGCCTCCGTGAGGGTATCGATATCCTGCTTGGTGTGGATTTCCGTTACGCAGTAGAGCGCGCACTGTCCCCATTCAGCAAATTCGGCCGACAAGTCCTTGCCTCCGAAAATATTCTGCTCCAGCAGAAGCTTGTTGATCTCCGCCACGCTTTTGCCGGTCGAATTGAAATCAATGACAAATTCTTTAAATGTGGATGCGCTGAATTTTATGCTGACTCCTTCGATTTCGGACAGCCGCTTCTTGGCGTATTCCGCCTGCTGGACGATCGTCTGGCCGACTTCAAGCATTCCCTGAGGTCCCATCAGTGCCAGATAGACGCCTGCCGTGATTCCCCACAACGCGGTCTGCGTGCCGACGGATTCCTTCCCTTTTTCCCGCTTCGCAAAAGAAGTCCGCTCATACGCCACGTCACCGAAGCCATACTCGCCTTCCACAGAAGTCGGCGCGATTCCGAACAGCCGGGACGGGTATTCCATCACGTAAGCTTCTTCGTCGCGCGAAGCGATAAAACCGGCCTGGCCTCCGCCGTAGTTCATCCGGATGCCGAGGGGCTGAAGATCGCCGCAGACAAGGTCCGCCCCATAGCGGGAAGGCGGCTTAAGAACGCCCAGCGAGATCGGATCCACGCCGACCACAAACACGGCGCCCGCCTCCTTCGCGAGCTTGCCGATCGCTTCCCCTTGAATCTCGATATGACCGAGATAGGAAGGGTTCTCGATATAGACGGCCGCGGTATCCTGGCTCAGCTTGCTCTGCAGATCGTCCAGATCCAGCAGTCCCGTCGCGGGATCACAGCCGACGAGGATGCAGCGGATTTGCGGCGACAGGTAGTTGCGGATGATAAGCAGCCGGTCCGGATGAGTCGTCGCCGGCAGCAGCACCTCGCTGCGTCCGTTCATCCGTGCCGCCATGCGCAGGGCAGTGGAAGCGGCCTGGGCCCAATCGAATGTCGGCACGTTGACGACGTCCATGTCGACCAGCTCGGCCAGAAGGCTCTGATACTCGAACAGCGCCTGAAAACGTCCATGGTCCTCGTAAGGCTCTCCCGCATACGCGGTCACGAACTCCGAGCGCTGGCTGATTTCGTCGCATACCGCAGGCACGTAGTGCTGCCAGCAGCCCGCCCCGAGGAAGTTAAGCCGCTCCCGGGCATGTAGATTGCGGTTCAGCAAAGTTTCGATGTGGCGCTGGAGCTCATACTCGTTCAAGGCCGGACCGATTTGCAGCTCGCTGCGGTAACGCAAAGATTCCGGTACCATGCGGTACAGCTCTTCGATACTAGCCGCTCCAATCACTTGGAGCATGTCCTTTTGTACGTCGGATACCGTGTTCGGTATATATGGATGGGATGAAGACTGCCTGGTTGCCATCGGAAAACCTCCCTGTATCTGCTTAAAGATGGAATGTTAGTATCCTTGATCCTGGTGAAAAAATAAAAAGTACCATGACGGTTAAAATCGTTCCTGTGTGATGTCAAGTCGAAAGAGCTTCTCCTGTGCCCGTGACACAGATTTATTGATCCGTCGGTGCCTCAGGCGGCCCCACAGGCCGCCGTGCAGTCCCTAAAGCGCGCTTAGGATTCGCAAGCGTTAGAAATCTGCCCGTGCTGCAGGCTTACCTGTTATCGCCTTCCCCGATCGCCCGTGCCGCAGCCTTACCCGTTTATCGCCTTCCCGGATCGCCCGTGCCGTAACCTTACCGGCTCTTTACATGAACAGGCAATTGCCCTTCGTCCAGGCTTTCAAAAATCAAACGGCATGATCTCCGGCCGCTAAAAGCTTACGCCAGGCCGCCGCCGTCCACGACGAGAACCGAGCCTGTAACCCAGGCGGACATTCCGCTTGCCAGGAACAGCACCGCGTTAGCGATGTCCTGAGGCGTTCCCAGCCTGTTCAGCGGGCGCTCCGCGGAAGCTACGAGGAAGCTTGCCTCGTCCCGGCTCAGTTGCTTGGCTTCGTCACGCAGAAGCGGTGTATCTGTATCCCCCGGACAGACGCAGTTTACGCGGATTCCGACAGGGCCATGGTCAATCGCCATTCCGCGGGTCAAGTTCACTACGCCGGCTTTTGCCGCGCAGTAAGCGGCCGCTTGGTCGCCGCCTTTAAGCCCCCAGCCCGAGCCCGTGTTGATAATGCTTCCGCCGCCGTTTTTTTCCATGACGGGGATCGCATATTTGGACAGAAGGAAAGTCCCTTTCAAGGAAACGTCGATCACGAGATCCCACTGCTCTTCCGTCAGCTCCACAACCGATTTACGCCGGATTACTCCCGCATTGTTGAAAACGATATCGATCCGACCCGTTTCGCGGACCGCCGCTTCGACCGCGGCTTGGCAGTCTTCCGCCCGAGTAACGTTGCAAGGGACATATCGGGCGAAATGGCCCTGCGCCGTAAGGAGACGCTCGGCCTCGCGTCCGCCCTCTTCGTTCATATCCAGCAGCATAACCTTCGCCCCGTTGGCTGCCAGTGTTTGAGCGGCTGCAAGACCGATTCCCGAAGCGGCTCCGGTGACCAGAGCCGTTTTGCCGGTTAAATCCAGCGGAGAAGTGTTCGTTGTCATCTGATGTACCCCCTTGGTTTGCTTCGTGCTTGGTATGTTTTCATACTGGGCTGCTTTCGGCTTGCCTTGCATTTGCGCTTGCATCACTCTCGTACTTGCATCGCATTTGTGCTTGCATTACTTCGTAGTTGCATCACTTTCGAACTTGCTTCGCTCTCGTACTTGCATTACTTCGTACTTGCATCACTTTCGAACTTGCTTTGCTCTCGTGCTTGCATCGCTTTTGAACTTGCTTTGCTCTCGTGCTTGCATCGCTTTTGAACTTGCTTCGTTCTCGTGCTTGCATCGCTTTCGTGCTTGTATAACTTTCCGTTCCCGTTTTAATTATCACTAAGGCCCGATACAGCCGTCTTCCTGCTCCCGAATCAGTGGATGCCGCCCTCGTAACCGTCTCTTATCCCCTGCAGACTGCCGGCCAGCATAAGAAAAACGCTCGACGTCCACGTGAACGCCCGGTCCCGCAGTCCCTCGCCGGTTACGGCGTCAAAGTTCTCCGCCATACCCGACCCCGCCGCCATGCGGCAGAACTTGCGGGCAAGCTCCGAGGCAAACGCTTCGTCGCCCGCGCCGCGGAGTCCTTCCACGATCAGCATCGTGGAAGGCGCCCAGATCGGGCCGCGCCAGTAGCCGTCCGCCGCATAGTACGGGCTCGACGTGCTTTCCGTCGCCAGCCCGTTGCCGGTCAGGAAGCGGTCCGGCTGCTTTAAATCCGCGATCACCTTCTCGCGGATAGGGCCGGGGAGCCGGCTTCCCAGCACGATCGGGACGAACGTCAGCAGGCTGTCTCCGGCCGAACGCTCGTGGGAACCTGAACGCATAGCCGTGAAGCGGCCTTCCGCCTCATCCCAGAAGTGTGCGATGAGCTTCTGGAGCAGCTCCCGTGCCCTCGCCGACCAGCGCTCGGACTCTTCCTCCAAGCCGAGTCTCTGCGCTGCGGTTGCCAGTACTTCCATCTGAATGACGAGAAACGCCGAGAGATCCGGGCTTTCCACGGGAATATCCGTCAAGAACGCCGTGCTGTTGTCCCACCCGCTGTCATTGCCGTGGTTGTACTGCGGTATTCCGTCTCCATCGTCATCGCGGTACCGGAACCACCACGTCGTCCATTTGCCGAGCGGCTCGTAAATTTCCCGAAGCCGTTCATCCGTAACCGCCGACGAATGTTCCATCATCCAGTTTAGTGTCCAGCCGTGAATAGGAGGTTTGCAGCAGTTCCAGAGCGCATATTTATCGTTTAAAAAGTCAGGCAGCATTCCGCTCTCATCCTGCTTGTCAAAAAATATCGCAAACTGATCCCAGGCGAGGTCCGGATTCGTTCCGGCCAGTGCCATCGCATTGAAGCAGTGATCCCAGCTCCAGATATTCGTCATCCAATTCTTGGACATGTACATGGCGGGACGGGATAAATAGCCGTCCGCGCGTACGACGCAGGACCACGTAATATAGGCAGCCAGCGTCCGTGCCTCTTCCCAGTCCTCCGGCGTTTTTATCGTGCGGGCTAGCCACTGTTCCCATTCTTGGCCCGCCATTGCCTCGGCCTCTTCGTACGAATACTTGTCGCGCTGTCCGGGGACCGTCCGGTATTCTTCGAGGGACAGATCGAACGACTGGTTTTCCCCTCCGGGAACGATCCCGAACGAGATATGTTTGGCACGGAGACCGCCCCAGACTACATCCGGTTCGAAATGACCGAGCAGCGGCGAGAGCAGAATCCGGACCTCACGCGAGAAGCTGTTAAGCTCCCAGCCTCTTTCCTGATAAGGGAGCGCGTAATCGTACGCGCTTAGCTCCGCCGTCAGCTTCAGTCCGATTCCTTCCCCTCTGACACGGATGCAGTCCGGCTCCGGAATGCACCATTCCATCCAGCCCGTTCCGCTTTCCAAGCGAACCTTGACGGGGGAAGCCTCTACCCTATATTCGGTCAGCGCTTCCCTGCTCTTCGGATCAATGGGCGTGATACCGAAAAGGACACCGGCCTGCTCGTCGCCCCCGCGGATCATTCGTACGTAAAGCCCTTCGCTGCGTTTATCGCTTTGCGGCAGTCTCGATAGGGCGAAATAGGAACCAAAGCGGCTGAATGGCACCACAGACAGATCAAAATTCATAGTTGCAGCCCCCCGTTGCTCCTCAGATTCGATGTTGCTGCTCGTGAAGAGAGCGTTTACATAAAATTGTACCGGAAAGAACAGAATCTCCACACCGACGCTTGTTGGTATCTTCGTGTCATTTTGCACCTGCTGCGCCCAAGTTTTTAACCGAATGTAATCAAGGTGCCATTTTGTATGCGGAGATTCGTCTTTTTGTTTAATCTCTCTTTTCCGAATAACAAAAAAAACCGCTCCGAGACCATTCACTCTCGTACGGTTATCCATTTAAAACATGAACCCATTTTGGCATACTCTTCCTATTGCAACATTTTGCAGCTGTCCTCCGTCCTTTCGCTGCCCCTGAAAACCGCTTCCCTTTGAGATATAACTTTGGGACAGAATATACAGAATGACGCACGAAATGGCGTGCAGGACCCAAACGCCCCCCAATTTACGGTAATTCGCCATCCCGAATATAGTATCATACAGCTTCGCGACTGCTCGGTTCGCTTTAGACGGCATCAAAAAAAGAGCCTCTCGGCTCTTATTATATGTATGGCTCCCCGAACAGGACTCGAACCTGTGACAACTCGATTAACAGTCGAGTGCTCTACCAACTGAGCTATCAGGGAATAGGATGGTGGAGCCAAGGGGGATCGAACCCCTGACCTCATCGCTGCCAGCGATGCGCTCTCCCAGCTGAGCTATGGCCCCATTTTGGTGCTGCAGAAAAAATTTTAACTTGTCTTGAGAAATTCGTCAAGCGTTTTTTTAGAACGACAGATCGGTAAGTGGTGGGCCCTAGTGGACTCGAACCACCGACCTCACCCTTATCAGGGGTGCGCTCTAACCAGCTGAGCTAAGGGCCCATATGTATACCTATATAATAGGTAGAAACTTGTTAAAGAGGATAAGAAAAGCCCACCGTTAAGTGGGCTCTTGCTTGGCAACGTCCTACTCTCCCAGGACCCTTCGGTCCAAGTACCATCGGCGCTGGAAGGCTTAACGGTCGTGTTCGGGATGGGTACGCGTGGTTCCCTTCCGCCATCGTCACCAAACAGGTGTCTTGTCAGACACATCAGGGTTGCTCCCTGAAAACTAGCAGCGAAACAAGCAGTCGATCCATCCAAAGATCTTATGGTGCATACGCTAGGTATGCTTCTGATGCGGCTTTTACTGTCGTAAGTGCCTAAGCATATGCTTTCGAAGTAACCTGTACTCCGCACATGTTTGGTGGTCAAGCCCTCGACCGATTAGTATTGGTCAGCTCCACACATTGCTGTGCTTCCACCTCCAACCTATCTACCTCGTCGTCTTCAAGGGGTCTTACATACTGGGAAATCTCATCTTGAGGGGGGCTTCACGCTTAGATGCTTTCAGCGCTTATCCCTTCCGTACATAGCTACCCAGCGATGCCTCTGGCGAGACAACTGGTACACCAGCGGTACGTCCATCCCGGTCCTCTCGTACTAAGGACAGCTCCTCTCAAATTTCCTGCGCCCGCGACAGATAGGGACCGAACTGTCTCACGACGTTCTGAACCCAGCTCGCGTACCGCTTTAATGGGCGAACAGCCCAACCCTTGGGACCTACTTCAGCCCCAGGATGCGATGAGCCGACATCGAGGTGCCAAACCTCCCCGTCGATGTGGACTCTTGGGGGAGATAAGCCTGTTATCCCCAGGGTAGCTTTTATCCGTTGAGCGATGGCCCTTCCATGCGGTACCACCGGATCACTAAGCCCGACTTTCGTCCCTGCTCGACCTGTATGTCTCGCAGTCAAGCTCCCTTATGCCTTTGCACTCTTCGAATGATTTCCAACCATTCTGAGGGAACCTTGGGGCGCCTCCGTTACTCTTTAGGAGGCGACCGCCCCAGTCAAACTGCCCACCTGACACGGTCCCTCTACCGGATTACGGTAGTAGGTTAGAACTCCGATACGATCAGGGTGGTATCCCAACGGCGCCTCCACCCAAGCTGGCGCTCAGGCTTCAAAGGCTCCCACCTATCCTGTACAGATCGTACCAAAGTCCAATATCAAGCTGCAGTAAAGCTCCATGGGGTCTTTCCGTCTTGTCGCGGGTAACCTGCATCTTCACAGGTATTAAAATTTCACCGGATCTCTCGTTGAGACAGCGCCCAAGTCGTTACGCCATTCGTGCGGGTCAGAATTTACCTGACAAGGAATTTCGCTACCTTAGGACCGTTATAGTTACGGCCGCCGTTTACTGGGGCTTCGGTTCACAGCTTCGGGTTACCCCTAACCGCTCCCCTTAACCTTCCAGCACCGGGCAGGCGTCAGCCCATATACTTCGCCTTGCGGCTTCGCATAGACCTGTGTTTTTGCTAAACAGTCGCTTGGGCCTTTTCACTGCGGCCCCCTCGTGCTATTCACACTACCGGGGCACCCCTTCTCCCGAAGTTACGGGGTCATTTTGCCGAGTTCCTTAACGAGAGTTCTTCCGCGCGCCTTAGAATTCTCTTCTCGCCCACCTGTGTCGGTTTGCGGTACGGGCACCTTCGCCTGGCTAGAAGCTTTTCTCGGCAGTGTGAGATCAAGACCTTCGCTACTGTAATTTTCGCTCCCCATCACAGCCCAGCCTTATGATGTGCGGATTTGCCTACACATCAGCCTCACTGCTTGGACGGACATCCATCAGTCCGCGTCCCTACCCTGCTGCGTCACTCCATTGCTCGTAACGGCTTACGGTGGTACAGGAATTTCAACCTGTTGTCCTTCGACTACGCCTTTCGGCCTCGCCTTAGGTCCCGACTTACCCTGAGCGGACGAACCTTCCTCAGGAACCCTTAGGCTTTCGGCGGATCAGATTCTCACTGATCTTTTCGTTACTCATACCGGCATTCTCACTTCTGTACAGTCCAGCAGTCCTCACGATCTACCTTCACTCCGTACAGAACGCTCCCCTACCCATGCACACAAGGTGCAAGTCATAGCTTCGGTGGTGTGTTTAGCCCCGTTACATTTTCGGCGCAGAGTCACTCGACCAGTGAGCTATTACGCACTCTTTAAATGGTGGCTGCTTCTAAGCCAACATCCTGGTTGTCTGTGCAACTCCACATCCTTTCCCACTTAACACACACTTGGGGACCTTAGCTGATGATCTGGGCTGTTTCCCTCTTGACAATGGATCTTAGCACTCACTGTCTGACTCCCGGGGTAATGTCTGTGGCATTCAGAGTTTGACTGGACTTGGTAACCCTTGGCGGGCCCCGCACCCAATCAGTGCTTTACCTCCACGACACATCCCCCGAGGCTAGCCCTAAAGCTATTTCGGGGAGAACCAGCTATCTCCGAGTTCGATTGGAATTTCTCCGCTACCCCCACCTCATCCCCGAATTTTTCAACATTCGTGGGTTCGGGCCTCCAGTGCGTGTTACCGCACCTTCACCCTGGACAGGGGTAGATCACACGGTTTCGGGTCTACGCCTGCATACTATAGTCGCCCTATTCAGACTCGCTTTCGCTGCGGCTCCGCCTTTTCAGCTTAACCTCGCATGCAAACGTAACTCGCCGGTTCATTCTACAAAAGGCACGCCATCACCCGTTAACGGGCTCTGACTTCTTGTAGGCACACGGTTTCAGGTTCTTTTTCACTCCCCTCCCGGGGTGCTTTTCACCTTTCCCTCACGGTACTGCTTCACTATCGGTCGCTAGGGAGTATTTAGCCTTGGCAGATGGTCCTGCCGGATTCCGACGGGGTTTCACGTGTCCCGCCGTACTCAGGATCCGTCTAGGCATACGTTCACTTTCGGCTACAGGGCTGTTACCTTTTGCAGCGGACCTTTCCAGATCACTTCACCTAATGAACTTTTGCCATGTTGACGTCCTACAACCCCAAGGAGCAAGCTCCTTGGTTTGGGCTAATCCGCGTTCGCTCGCCGCTACTGACGGAATCACTATTGTTTTCTTTTCCTCCAGGTACTTAGATGTTTCAGTTCCCTGGGTGTGCCTCCAATGCAGCTATGTATTCACTGCATGGTAACTGCGCATTACCACAGCTGGGTTCCCCCATTCGGACATCCCCGGATCAAAGCCTGCTTACGGCTCCCCGAGGCATTTCGTCGTTCGCCACGTCCTTCTTCGGCTCCTAGCGCCTAGGCATCCTCCGTGTGCCCTTATTAGCTTGACCAGTCGCTCCGTTATATCCTGACTCGTGCTAGTAAGCTGCGCTTACAAAATCACTTTTTAGCATATAACCTCGCTTTACATCGATCAAAACCAACAAGGTTTTGGATGATTCTAGTTACATGTTTCGCTATCTAGTTTTCAAGGATCAACGGTTGAAAAGAGAAGCAAATTCTCCTTTCAAAACTGACAACGAGTGATTGAAGGTTGAAGGCACTGCCTTCTTGACTGGGTCCGTTGCAGGACCCGAGTCTCCATAGAAAGGAGGTGATCCAGCCGCACCTTCCGATACGGCTACCTTGTTACGACTTCACCCCAATCATCTACCCCACCTTCGGCGGCTGGCCCCTTGCGGTTACCTCACCGACTTCGGGTGTTGTAAACTCTCGTGGTGTGACGGGCGGTGTGTACAAGACCCGGGAACGTATTCACCGCGGCATGCTGATCCGCGATTACTAGCAATTCCGACTTCATGCAGGCGAGTTGCAGCCTGCAATCCGAACTGAGACCGGCTTTTCTAGGATTGGCTCCAGATCGCTCCTTCGCTTCCCGTTGTACCGGCCATTGTAGTACGTGTGTAGCCCAGGTCATAAGGGGCATGATGATTTGACGTCATCCCCGCCTTCCTCCGGTTTGTCACCGGCAGTCAACTTAGAGTGCCCAGCTCTACCTGCTGGCAACTAAGTTCAAGGGTTGCGCTCGTTGCGGGACTTAACCCAACATCTCACGACACGAGCTGACGACAACCATGCACCACCTGTCACCTCTGTCCCGAAGGAAAGGCTTATCTCTAAGCCGGTCAGAGGGATGTCAAGACCTGGTAAGGTTCTTCGCGTTGCTTCGAATTAAACCACATACTCCACTGCTTGTGCGGGTCCCCGTCAATTCCTTTGAGTTTCACTCTTGCGAGCGTACTCCCCAGGCGGCATGCTTACTGTGTTAACTTCGGCACCAAGGGTATCGAAACCCCTAACACCTAGCATGCATCGTTTACGGCGTGGACTACCAGGGTATCTAATCCTGTTTGCTCCCCACGCTTTCGCGCCTCAGCGTCAGTTACAGGCCAGAAAGTCGCCTTCGCCACTGGTGTTCCTCCACATCTCTACGCATTTCACCGCTACACGTGGAATTCCACTTTCCTCTCCTGCACTCCAGTCTCCCAGTTTCCGGTGCGAACCGAGGTTGAGCCTCGGGATTAAACACCAGACTTAAAAAACCGCCTGCGCGCGCTTTACGCCCAATAATTCCGGACAACGCTTGCCCCCTACGTATTACCGCGGCTGCTGGCACGTAGTTAGCCGGGGCTTTCTTCTCAGGTACCGTCACCCAAAGAGCAGTTACTCTCCTTGGCGTTCTTCCCTGGCAACAGAGCTTTACGATCCGAAAACCTTCATCACTCACGCGGCGTTGCTCCGTCAGACTTTCGTCCATTGCGGAAGATTCCCTACTGCTGCCTCCCGTAGGAGTCTGGGCCGTGTCTCAGTCCCAGTGTGGCCGTTCACCCTCTCAGGTCGGCTACGCATCGTCGCCTTGGTGAGCCGTTACCCCACCAACTAGCTAATGCGCCGCAGGCCCATCCGTAAGCCACAGATTGCTCCGTGTTTCACAGTCTCTCCATGCGGAGATACCGGTTATCCGGTCTTAGCTACCGTTTCCGGTAGTTATCCCGATCTTACAGGCAGGTTGCCTACGTGTTACTCACCCGTCCGCCGCTAACCATCCGAGAAGCAAGCTTCTCTTCAAGTCCGCTCGACTTGCATGTATTAGGCACGCCGCCAGCGTTCGTCCTGAGCCAGGATCAAACTCTCCGATAAAGTTGTGCTAGCCCTAAGGCCAGCGGTTTATCTCAAGCTGATTAAGCTCAAACATTCGTTGCTGACGAGAATTTCTTCTCATTTAATGTCTCATTACTGAGACGCTTCAATCACTCGTTGTTCAGTTTTCAAAGGACAATCTTGTTTCGCCTTACTCGTTTGTACCAGTCGTTCTCGCGACCGGAATTTCATTCTACCACATTCATCTTTACGATGCAAGTGTTATTTTTAACACTCTGTAGCAGGTTATCTAACATGACTCTCACATTCAACCGCGTTTCTTGCGGCCGAGTTATAATATATCACATTAGCTGTTAGCTTGCAACATCTTTTTTTTAATCCTTTCCGACTGCCTCTCAGTGGCCGGAAGAACAATATACCATGGCTGCGAAGAAAGATTCAACAGGTATATTTTTACATGTATGAACGATTAACTTCCTATATAAGCAGCCCTGTATAGTTTAGTCTTCATTCAGCAATCTTAAACGTAAAGCCAAAGCTAAGCTTGAAACAACTTCAGCCGACATCCGGGTTAATGAATAGCGCTCTTATACCTGCCGGGTTGCAGACATTCCTTTTCCCTTCTTTCCCCCGTTCCTGTTCGGCCGCGGCGATTGTGGGTAATACCTTTCCATAAGTTGAAAGCGCCAGACTCACATCGAAAGGAGCATCAGCATGATAAGCGCCCAAACCATTGTAACCATTATCGTTATTAATATCGCTTATGTCTCACTCTCCACGATCCGTATGATTTTGGTGATGAAGGCAAGAAGATTGCTCGCCGCAAGTATAAGCACGGTGGAGATCTTCATTTATTTAATGGGCCTCAATATTGTACTCAAGAACATCGACGATCCTGTCAATATTATCGCGTACTGCTTAGGATGGGGAGCCGGCGTCTGGCTGGGGATTCGTATAGAAGGCTGGCTTGCGCTGGGATATACCACTCTGCAAATCGTCGTCGATTATACGGAAACGACTCTGCCGGATACGCTGCGGAATAAGGGTTACGGTGTCACTCACTGGGTGGCGGAAGGTCGTGACGGCCCTCGTCTGGTCATGCAAGTGCTCGCCAAACGCTCCCTGGAGAAAAAGCTTCTGAACACGCTTCACGAACTCGCTCCGAAAGCTTTTGTGATCTCTTACGAACCGCGTTTTTTCCGCGGGGGCTTTTGGACAAGGAGATTGAATCCTTAGGGGGCGGGTGATTCATTTTGCTTCCTTTTGTTTATATAAAAGGTTACATAAGTGAACTTCACAGCTGTTACTTAGAGAAAAAGGGGTGCTGCATAGAATGATTCGCCTGGAAGGTGTTATCAAAAGATACGACGATGGATTCGTCGCATTGAAAGATCTTAATTTGGAGTTTGCCGAAGGCCAGCTCCACGTACTTATCGGACCAAGCGGTTGCGGTAAATCTACCACGATGAAGCTGATCAACCGCTTGATCAATCCCTCCGAAGGGAAAGTCACCATTAAAGGGAAAGATATTTCCCAAATGGACCCCGTCGAGCTGAGACGCAATATCGGCTACGTGATACAAAATATCGGCCTGTTTCCTCATATGACGATCGCCAAAAACGTAGCGGTTGTTCCCAAGCTTCTGAAATGGGACCAGCAGCGGATCGATACGCGGGTTGATGAACTGCTTCGCCTGGTTTCTCTTGACCCCGACACGTTCCGCAACCGTTATCCTTCCGAACTGAGCGGAGGACAGCAGCAGCGGATCGGTGTTATCCGCGCTTTGGCTGCGGAGCCCGACATTATTTTGATGGATGAGCCGTTCAGCGCTCTTGACCCCATCTCCCGGGAACAGCTGCAGGACGAGCTGATCCGGCTTCAGCAGGATTTGAAAAAGACGATTATTTTCGTTACCCATGACATGGACGAAGCCGTGAAAATCGCGGACAATATCGTGCTTATGAAGGACGGCGTGATCGTTCAGCACGGCAGTCCGGAGCATATCCTCCGTTATCCGGCCAATGAGTTTGTGAAATCCTTCGTCGGTAAAAAGCGTCTTCAGGCGGATACCGGATTCGAGGAAATCCCGACGGTCGATGAAGTTATGGCCGAACATCCGATCACAGCCTACCCTACACGCGGACTGGCCGAAGCCATTAAAATCATGGAGAAAAACCGGGTCGATTCCCTCCTGATCGTAGACAGACAAAACCGCCTGACCGGTACCACGTCCATCTTCCAGGTGCTCGACAAGTATAAGCAGGAAAATATCACACTCGCCGATATCGCCAAACCTTTTCATCATACGGTCGAAACCGGCACGTCTTTATCCGTGGCAATCCAGCTTATGAACGAGCACAACCTTCCTTATATTCCGGTTGTCCGCGAGAACAACACGTTCGCCGGGCTCGTCACCAAAGGAAGTGTGGTCCGTCATATCGCGGATGTATATACGCCGGCCGAGTCCGACGAATCTGCCGAAACGGCCGAAGCGGCACTCCAAACTTCCGCGGAAGACGGGATGCAAGTACCGGCCGGCGGCAGCGGAGGTGCTTAAATGGACTTCCTGAACAGCTACGGTCAATTTCTTAGCGACCGCTTGCCGGATATTCTGGTCGCTTTCCGGGAACATCTTATTATTTCGTTCCTGTCTATTCTTTTCGGCTGTATTGTCGCCATCCCTATAGGCGTATATTTAGCCGGAAACCGGATTAAATGGATCAATTCGCTTGTTTTCGCTTTATCGAATCTGCTCCAGACCATTCCCAGCCTCGCCCTGCTTGCCATCCTGATCCCGCTGATCGGGGTCGGTATGAAGCCGGCCATCATCGCCCTGTTCCTGTATTCCCTGATGCCTATCATGCGGAATACATTCACGGGCTTCCAGGCGGTTAATCCGCATCTGATCGAGGCCGCAAGAGGTATGGGCTACAGCTCTATCCAGCGGCTGGTGCGCATTCAGCTTCCGCTGGCCCTTCCCTACATTATGTCCGGCGTCCGCGTTACCACGGTCTATATTATCAGTTGGGCTACACTGGCGACCCTTATCGGAGCCGGCGGTCTGGGCCAGCTGATTGTGGCGGGCATGGGCGTGAACAAGAAGGAGCTTATTTTCACCGGCGCCATTCTGGCCGTCATCCTGGCTCTGATCGCCGATTTCGTGCTGGGAGCTTTGGAAAAATGGCTCACTTCACGCACCAAGACATCAGGCGCCAAAGCGGCTTAATTTTTTTGAAAACGATCATTAACGAGCTGAATAAAAGCTTACATTATAAAAAACGGCCGTGCTCTTAAGGCCGTCTAAAGGGGATATCGAATGAAACGTGTGAGAAGACGCTTATTGGCGGCAGGCCTTCTCGCTGCGGTGGTTGTGTCAGCAAGCGGCTGCGGACGGGGAGATACCATTCTGATCGGTACGCAAACTTATTCGGAGCCGAAAATTTTGGCTCAAATGTACAAGCTGCTGATCGAGGACCGCACCGACCTGAAGGTGGATGTCCTCCCGGACCTTGCGTCAAGCGGAGTGATCATCGATGCCATGAAGAAGGGCGACATCCAGATGTCCACCCTTTATTCCGGCGAACTGCTCAATAAGCATTTCCCGATTGAAGATAAGAAAAGAAACCGCGAAGAAATACTTGCGGAAGCGCAGGCCGGTTTCGATAAACATTTTAACTTTAAATGGTTTAATCCTTACGGATTCGAAAATACGTATGCCTTTACGGTACGCAAGGAACTGGCGGACGAGAAGGGCTGGAAGAAGATCTCGGACATTATTCCGGATGCCGGCTCCATTAAACTCGGGGTAGATACGACCTGGCTGGAAAGAGAAAGCGACGGATACAAGGCATTCGCCAAACATTACGGGCTTCAATTCGGAGATACGCTTCCTATGGAAGTCGCACTCGTTTACAGCGCCGTAGCCAGTAAAAAAGTGGATATCGTTCTGGCTTACTCCACGGACGCCCGCTTAAAAGAATACAATCTGGTGACACTGGAGGACGACAAACAGTTCTTCCCTCCTTACGATGCTTCTCCGGTAGTGAAAAAAGAGCTGCTGGCCGCTTATCCGGAGCTGAACGACATCATCGGGCTGCTTATCGGGAAAATCGACGCCAAAACCATGATTGACTTGAACTATGAAGTGGACGTAAAAAAACGCAATGAGAAGAAAGTCGCGGAAGACTATTTAAAACAAATCGGACTGCTGAAATAAAGGTCCTGCAGGCCTTCTAAGGGGACATGAATATGGAGCTTTTCTTTCAATATGTTAGTGAAAACTGGCTGGATTTACTGGGACTGACGTACGATCATATCGTAATGGTACTGCTTGCCATTCTCATGGCGCTGATCGTCGGGGTGCCGCTGGGTATTCTGGCCGCGCGTTACCGCCGTCTCGGTTCCGTCATTCTTACAGCCGCGAACATCATCCAGGTATTTCCGAGTCTCGCGCTGCTAGTGCTGCTGATGATCGTATTCGGGCTCGGCTTCAAGACAGTGGTCATCGGCCTCTTCCTCTATTCCCTGATGCCGATCATCCGCAACACCTTCGTCGGACTCACCCAGGTCAACCCGGCGATAACGGAAGCCGGACGGGGCGTGGGCATGAGCCAGCTTCAGCTGATGTGGAAGGTGCAGCTTCCGCTGTCGCTGCCTTTCATCGCGACAGGCGTCCGGGTGGCCGCAGTCATCGCCATTGGCGTGGCCACCATCGCTCCGCTGATCGGAGGCGGCGGTCTGGGCCGGGAGATTTATTCCGGCATCAACATGGACAATTCCGCCCGTCTGTATGCGGGAGCTATCCCGGCCGCGCTTCTCGCGCTGCTGACGGATTTTGTCCTCGGCCAAGTGCAGAAGCGCATGCACATCAGCCGGTAGGTTATAACAAAAGAACGCGGAGAAACTGCCCGTGCAGCCTCCGCGTTCTTTTTGATATTCCGGCAGTGCGGCAACGCCGCGGAAGTGGAACATACCCCCATAAGGCGTTACCGCACTGCCGGCCGTTGTGCTGTGCCGGCACCTTCCTGACGAACCGGTCCTCTTGTTCGATCTAACCCTTGCGGGAGAAATTCCGGAGCTGATCACCCGTTGTCCGGTGGATTTAATAAAAAAAGCCGAAAGGGTCCAAACCGGACTCCTTTCGGCTTTGTGCTTTTACTAGCGGCGTTATGGTGCCTGCCATACCTGAGGCTCGGATTTACCGCTGTAATACTCGATACGGCTGGGAACAATCTTCAGGATGACGTACTCAGGATCGTGCGGGCCGTCGAACCATTCCTTGAAGTCGTCGCGCCATACTTTTTCACGCAAGCTTTCATCGGTACTTACGCTGCCTGTCGCTTCGATTTGAAGAATATCGGAAGAAGGTTTGCCGTCAAAGCCCACAAGAATATGTACATGGGGATTATCCTGCAGCTCTTCCACTTTATCGGTTTTGCGGCTGGTCGCCAAGTAAATGGTCAGTTCCTCGTGAAATAAAGCCATATAGCGCACACGCGGTTTCTCATTCTCCACAGTTCCGAACGAGCAGATTTCGTTTTTATCCAAAACGCTTACGATTTGCTGTTCCAAAGACGGATTCGACATGCTCTCTCCAGCTCCTTTCGAGTAAACACGTTTCTCTTTCTCTTTTTAGATTACCCGAAACGGGGGAGCTCCAAACGAAGAGAGAGCCGTTTTGCAAGCCGTTTTATTCGACTTTGCCCGCCTCGTTCGTCACGGCGAAATTGTAATTCACGGAACGTGTAAAAGGCTCCTGCCGTTCGTTCACTCCGTTGATGTCGAATGATATGTTATAAACCCCGGGCTCCGTCGGCACTTTGAAGTCCAAGAGCACTTCGTTCTTGGCGGTTTGCAGGTTGACTTCATCCGCTTGCTGCAGGCTCTTCGCTTTGCCTTTCCCTCCGGAACGAGTCAACTTCGCTTTTTTCGCTTTGGCGTCTTCCAGCTTGCCCGCTCCGTCGAACGAAACGGCAATTTGCGCGTTCTCGCCTTGTTTGTATTGCTTGCGCGCGTTTTTGATTTGGCCCTTCACACGGCCTTCCGGACGGGCCAGCATAAAGTACGCGTCCCCTTCACCCGACAGTTCCAGGGTCCAGTTCCCCTTCTCCGGATTATTGAGCGTCAGCGTATGATGAACAGCATCGGAGAACAGAACCGCTTCGTCTTTCTCCGCGCTTGGGGACGGGTTCAGCGGGATCTTTTTGCCGGACGGGCTGGTCAATGTGACTTGCGTCGTTTCTTTGGCTGTGAGCACATCCAGCGAGATCGAGCCGATACCGCTTTCCAGCGGGAATCCTTCTTTAGCGGCTCCCTTCGCGAGACTGCCTCCTTTCATAATAAAAGAAGAATTTTCGGAAACAGCAGGCGCCGCTTGAGCGGTGAATAGATTCTCTCCTTGAAGCGGCGCCGCTGCGGCTGCCGTTTTACCGAGTGCCAGCTTGGGCTGTACCAGGCTCCAGGTCTGGGAGGCCGTCGTCATCGCGCTGTGGGAGATGTCCTTTGTAAAGCTTTTAATGCCATAAGGCAGACCGAGCGCGGAAGCCACGCTGACAGCACCGTCATCTTCACCCGGCAGAACGGCATGAGCGAACCAGTAGGCAGTGAACCAGCCGTCGTCGCCTTCCCCGCCGGACATGTAAGTCTTGGTCGCGGAAACTCCCGGCTTGCCGTCTGTCTGCGTCCGGAAATTAGCCATGTAGGAGGTTTGAAGCGAATAGACCGCATCATCCTTCTTGCCAAGGATCTCGGCCAGCCAGCTTGTCCAGTCGCTGTAAGCCATATCGGCCAGCTCGGAGCCTCTATTCGGCGTAGAAAGCTGGTGAACGACGTTCACGTAAGGCGCGGCACCGTAGTGAAGGAGAGCCGCCTGCGTGTCGAGTCCGCCCTTGGAGTGGGCGATAATGTTAATTTGAGAGACACCGTAATGACCGGCGACCTTTTTAATGACCTCGGCCAGCTTCGCGCCGTTGGTCCACATGTCCCCGCCCGATCCGTCCGCATCTTTCAGCTGCACAAAAGCCGTGCGGTACCCGGCTTTATAAGCCGCTTCGTAATATCCGTCCGTTTTGAGCCAGGTATTGTAGTTCGAGTGGAGCCCCTGAACGAAAAGAATGACGGGCTTGTCTTTCGAAGCCTGCGGAGGCACCGCTCCCGTGTACCAGTCCCCGAAATGGCCAGACGGATTCTCGTCATGTAAAACCGGAGCCGGCGGCAAAGCGGCTTGGACCACCGAAGAACACGCAAGAACGGCGGAAAGGCCTAACAACGGGATCATACGGGCACGAACTTTTTGAATCATTTAATTCCCTCCTCTGAATGGATAATAGCTTACTCCACCATTATATGGAAGAAATTACAATTCAGCATTAGCTGGATGTTAATTTTAGGAAAATAAAAAAACCCGGAATCCATTCCGGGTTAACATACGTGAATAGGTATCGATTTGAATGCCCGCTCTGCGTTTTTAAGAATTCATTGCGTTCAGCAAAGAGATTTCGTATCGAAATGGCCTCGCAATTCTTCTCGGCCAATTGTCGGGTATCGTTGTCTTCATTGGACGTTTTCGGCTTTTCGACATACAGCTTATACATTTGATTATTTGTCGATGAATCATGTGGCACAAATAGACACCCGTCTCACCGTTCGATATTTCTCGGGAAATATTTCTAAAAAAAAATAAAAGACCCCGCTGCATTCAGCAAGGTCTCTTATTTAATGAGGTATGCGGTCGGAGGGATTTGAACCCTCACGCCCATTGGGCACTACCCCCTCAAGATAGCGTGTCTGCCGTTCCACCACGACCGCATGTGAGGTAAAGAATGTGAGCCATGAAGGACTCGAACCTTCGACACCCTGATTAAAAGTCAGGTGCTCTACCAACTGAGCTAATGGCTCTCATGGTGACCCGTAGGGGATTCGAACCCCTGTTACCTCCGTGAAAGGGAGGTGTCTTAACCCCTTGACCAACGGGCCATGTCAACTCTTAGAACATGATGTCGTTTTTGACGACAAGTGTTATTATAGCTTAACCTTTTCAAAATGACAAGCCTAATTTGCAATGAATTTTCTGGCATAAAATCGTTTCGGCCCGAATCCGCGCCGCCTGCACAAAGGCCCTTAAAAAGCAAAAAAGCCGCTGTATCAAGCGACTTCCTTCACAATACTTATGGCGGAGAGAGAGGGATTCGAACCCTCGCACCACTTACGCAGTCTAACCCCTTAGCAGAGGGTCCCCTTGAGCCACTTGGGTATCTCTCCAGATATGGCTCCCCGAACAGGACTCGAACCTGTGACAACTCGATTAACAGTCGAGTGCTCTACCAACTGAGCTATCAGGGAAAGACAATAATTAATTTATCATGAACGTTTGGGAAAGTCAAGCGTGTAAAGCCGCAGCTTTCCCCGGCATTTTCCGCACGAGTATTTACGCACATCCATCTTTCTTTTCCGGTAGTATTCGGTACCGCACGTCACGCACTGGAGCTTGTACTTGTATGGCGCCGGTTCCTTGCGCTGAGGCAGAGCCCGGCAAAATCGCGTCCCGCCCACTTGCTTGAGCAGCAGCTTGAAATCCGCATCCCGGTGCTGGTACCCTCTTTTCTGCAAATGAAGATGATAGTGGCACAGCTCGTGCTTAATGATTTTTTCGACATCGTCTCTGCCGTAAGTCTCCCATTGATGCCAGCTGATCTCAATATCGTGGGACTTCGTAAAATAACGCCCGCCCGTGGCACGAAGCCTGCGGTTAAACCGCGCACGGTGGCGAAACGGCCATCCGAACGCCTGCAAAGAAATCTGTTCCACCCACTCCTGAAGCTGCGCGTCGTCCATAGCGAGCCGCTCCTTTCCCCGCTTGGAAACGGGGTTTCCCCTCTGTTCCCGCGGATAAGTCTCTCTTGAATTTGTACCTAATGAAGGGCTATACTGTCAAGTAGAAAACGAGAACGTGATGCATGAGAGGAGCACCGCCGCTATGCCGACCAGCGTTATGAAATATGCGATCCTGAAACTGAAGGACCAGCTTGAATTTGTCGAAATGCCCGCGACGCACATGTACCAGCTTACGGCCCTGAACGGCCGGCTGCACAAAGAAATCGAGAAACTGACCGCACACAATGTGCCTGAATTGCCCGTCGTTATCGCCGAATGCGACAACCTGGAACCGGTGGGAACCGCTTATCCGGTAACCGGAGGTCTCGACTATATCAACAAACTCGAAGCTTCTTTCGCTTCCATTCAGGAGTCCGCCTACCCCCTCGTATCGCTCCTCACCGAAATCCGCGCACTGCAGGCTCAACTGGAGCAATGGTACGAGGAGTATGAGGAAGAAAGACAGTAAATCTCCGCTTTTCCGATAAAAAAAGCTGCAGGACCTGCACGCCGAGCGCTTCTTCCCCATATGCTGTAAGTAGTCAGTCAGGAAGGGGATGGCGTTATGCCGCAGTGGCTCTGCAATCAGCTGATGCGAGCGTTCCAGAACAAAAACCCTCGCCAGATTCGTTTGCTTAACGACAGTTGGTTTTTTTACCGGACACGGAGATCGCCCGACGAGTTGTCGGGATCCTTTGAAAAAAGCAGGTAGCTCCGCAACAGCGGAATTACCTGCTTTTTTTGTCACCTACCAAGGCTTCTATGGAAGACGGGCGTCCAGAACACGGCCGATCTGCTCGTTAATCTTGCCTACGTCCGGCTGCGGTGCCGGGTGATCGGCTAACGTGTACTTGTATTTCAGCTTCAGAATCCGGTAGACGCTCTCATCGATTCTGCGCTCCGATAGAACGCCGGTTTCGGCTGCCTGCTTCAGCGCTTTTACGACACGGACCGTATTGTCGAATTCATGACAGACAAGGGCCACGTCCGTACCGGCCTTCACTGCTTGAACGGCCGCTTCGCCGATTCCGTAGCTCTTGACGATGGCGCCCATGGTCAGATCGTCCGTGAACACGACACCGCCGAAATTCAGCTCTTTGCGCAGCAAATCGGTAATGACCGCCGGAGACAGGGAAGCCGGGTACGTGGCATCCAGCTTCGGAAGCAGGATGTGCGCGACCATGACCGCGTCCGCCCCGCTCTGAAAAGCTTTGACGAACGGGACGAGCTCAAAGGAACGCAGACGGCTCGCGTCGTGCTCCACGACAGGCAGCCCGATATGCGAATCGACGGCGGTATCGCCATGTCCCGGGAAATGTTTCACGACGGGGATCACTTTCTGCGCGGCCATGGCTTTCATCATCTCGACGCCGAGACTGCCGACAAGCTCGGGCTTCGACCCGAAAGAACGATCGCCGATCACCGGATTCTTCGGATTGCTGTTGATATCGAGCACCGGAGCGAAATTCGTGTTAAATCCGAGGGAAGCCGCTTCCCGGGCGAGAATATCCCCGATCTCCGCGGCGAAGCGCAGGTTCTTCGTATTGCCGATTACACGGCCCGCGGGTACGTCCGTGTATTCGTCCGGCATGCGGCTGACGCGTCCGCCTTCCTCGTCCACGCTCAACATAAGCGGTATTTTACTGCCTGTACGGGCATTCTCTTCTTTGAGCGCATTCAGAAGGGTCACCGTCTGGCCCGCGCTTTTTACGTTCGGCTTAAATAAAATAAAGCCGCCGACCTTATACGTATCGATCAGCTGCCGCGCATGCTCGTCCATGACCAGACCGTCGACGCCGCTGATGACCATCTGTCCGATTTTCTGATCCAGCGTCATCCTCGCGATCTGATCCTTCAGCGGATCTTCGAGCGTGGGTGTCGGGCTGGGCTGACCTTCCTTGCCGCCGTTCTGATTATTACCCGGACCCGCCTGCGGTCCCGCCGTGCCGCATCCGGCCGAAATAAACAGCAGAACGGCAAGCGCCAGCGTTCCTCCCTTGCGTAACCATGTGTGAAGCATGGACCTTCCCTCCGCTCTGATTGGCTGCCGGATTCCAGCGGCAGCTATCTTTTCTGTTTTTGCCCATTCGGACAAGAGTTATTCCCGCTCTGCCTTATCGAGATGACAAGACGCACCGAGGTAATTGAGGCAATGAGTTCTCATTAAAAAAGAAAACCTCAAGCTCTTTGGGATCTTGAGGTTCTTTAGGACAGTTTCTGCTTACTGCGGCTGTTTCATCGTCAGGCCGACACGGCCTTTCTTCACGTCTACATTCAATACCCAGACCGTTACGTTGTCACCGACGGACACCACGTCCATCGGATGCTTCACGAACTTGTCGCTGAGCTGGGAAATATGGACGAGACCGTCGCTTTTGATCCCGATATCGACAAATGCGCCGAAATCGATCACGTTGCGCACGGTACCCTGAAGCTCCATACCCGGCTTCAGATCTTCGATCTGCAGGACGTCGGTCCGGAAGATCGGGGTGCCCAGCTCTTCGCGGGGATCGCGGCCCGGACGCTGCAGGCTGTCCAGAATGTCGCGCAGCGTGGGCACGCCGATACCGAGCTTGGGCGCGAGCTCTTCGGGCTCCTGGCGCTGAAGCAGCTCCTTGAGCTGCTGGGAGCCGATCCCGGCAAGCTCGACTCTCAGCTCGGCCAGCAGCTTATCCACCACACCGTAAGTCTCGGGGTGGATCGGGGTGTTGTCGAGCGGGTTGCCGCTTCCGGGTACCCGGAGGAAGCCGATGCACTGCTCGAACGTTTTCGCGCCGAGGCGGGGCACCTTCTGCAGCTCTTTGCGGCTGCCGAATTTCCCGTTCTCCTCGCGGAACTTCACGATATTCTTCGCGATCGTGCTGTTGATTCCGGAGACGTAGGAAAGCAGCGACGGCGATGCCGTGTTCACGTCGACACCGACATGGTTAACCGCGGATTCGACAACCGCTTTGAGGCTCTCGTCGAGATGCTTCTGCGAGACGTCATGCTGGTACTGGCCGACGCCGATCGCCTTCGGCTCGATTTTGACAAGCTCCGCGAGCGGGTCCTGCAGGCGGCGGGCGATCGAGATCGCGCTGCGCTCCGCGACGTCGAGGTCCGGGAACTCCGTCTGCGCCAGCTTCGAGGCGGAATACACGCTTGCGCCGGCCTCGTTCACGATCAGGTACTGGAGCTTGCGCGATTTGAGCTCGGCGATCAGATCCGCCACGAACTGCTCCGTTTCGCGCGAAGCTGTACCGTTGCCGATGACGATGAGGCCGACATCGTACGTGTCTATCAGGCGCTTGAAAGCGGCCTTCGCTTCGGCGACTTTGTTGTTAGGCGGCGTCGGATACGTCACCGTGACCTCCAGCATTTTGCCCGTCTCATCCACGACGGCCAGCTTGCAGCCGGTCCGGTAAGCCGGGTCGACGCCGAGCACGGTCTGCCCCTTAACGGGCGCCTGGAGCAGCAGATTCCGCAGATTGCCGGCGAAAATCTGGATCGCGTGCGTTTCCGCCCGTTCCGTCAGCTCTCCGCGGACTTCCCGCTCGATGGACGGCGCGATCAGACGCTTGTAGGCGTCTTCCACGGCCGATTGCAGCGCGTCGCGGGTTACGGACGGCCCCTGGATAACCTGGCGGCCGATAAATTCGTGGATCCGCTCCACGGGAACGTCGAGCGCCACTTTCAGCACGTCCTCGCGCTCTCCGCGGTTAATCGCCAGCGTACGGTGCGGCGGCATTTTTTTCAGCGGTTCCTGGTAGCTGTAGTACATCTCGTACACGGACTCTTCTTCCTGTTTCTTCGCTTCCGTGCGCAGAATCCCGTTATCGTGCGTAAACTTGCGGACCCAGGCCCGGATCTTCGCATCGTCCGCGAGCTGCTCGGCGACAATATCCTGCGCGCCTTGAAGAGCTTCCTCGGCGGTGGCGACGCCTTTGTCTTCGCGAACATACTTCGCGGCTTCTTCCTGAAGCGAGCCTTTCTGAGGCTGTTTCAGTATAAACTTCGCCAGCGGCTCCAGCCCTTTTTCCTTCGCGACGCTCGCGCGTGTTTTGCGCTTCTGGCGGTAAGGGCGGTACAAATCCTCCAGCTCCTGGAGCTTTACCGCTTTTTCAATGGAAGCCTGGAGTTCACCGGTAAGCTTGTCCTGCTCGTCGATAAGACGCAGCACTTCCAGCTTGCGGTCTTCCAGGTTGCGGAGATAATTCAGCCGCTCCTCGATGTCCCGCAGGAAATTCTCGTCGAGTTCCCCCGTCATTTCTTTCCGGTACCGCGCGATAAACGGGATGGTGTTGCCTTCATCCAGCAGATTTACGGTCGTTTGAACCTGCGAAGCCTTAAGCTGAAGCTCGCCGGCGATTTGTTTGACGATCCGGGCCGCCGTAGCCGCCGTTTTTTCCTCGGTCCGTTCATAGCTCTTAGGTGCTTGCTGCTTGTCTGCGTGCTGGACATCCGTGTTTGCCATCGTTATTCCCCCATGCGTTTTGTAGCTTTCATCCGGGCAGACATGTACTCGGCCCGATCTTGTCGCCGAAAACTTCTGATCCCGCCGCACTGGCGCGGCTGATCCCGTTTTCGTATCCACCTTTGTAAAAGAAACGAAAAAACGAGGGCTGTTAGGGCCCCTCGCTCCTCATTTCATCGCTAGAAATCAATCAGTCCCACGCTGACCTGCAGCGCTTCGTCCACCTTGCGCATTGATTCTTCATCCAGATGCGTAATTTTGTCGGTCAGCCGCTGTTTGTCGATCGTACGGATCTGTTCCAGCAAAATGACGGAGTCCCGGTCAAAACCGTGCGTTTCCGCATCGATTTCCACGTGCGTCGGTAGCTTCGCTTTCTGAATCTGCGCCGTAATTGCGGCGACGATGACCGTCGGGCTGAAGCGATTGCCGATGTCGTTCTGGATAATCAGCACCGGACGGACGCCGCCCTGTTCGGAACCGACAACCGGTGAAAGATCTGCGAAGTACACATCGCCACGTTTTACAATCAAATTATTACACCCCGCTTACTAAGCGTACCAGCGTATTGTCCGCCTCTTCCTCCGCTTGAAAAGCTTCGTCCGCTATCGTTAGGTTAATTTTGGCCATCTCCATGTAGCCTTTCTGCATGGATTCGCGAAGACTGCGTTTTTTGCGTTCAAGCAAATACAGCTTCATGGCCTGGCGAATAAACTCGCTTCGGTTGGAGTTCTCTTTCTCCACAATGCCGTCGACCTCCTGTAATAGGTTGTCTGGCAAACTGATCATGATCCTCTTCGTGTTATGAGCATTATTCACCGATTTCGCACCCCCAAGAAACATCCGAAAACACTTTACTACCATTATGTCGATGCAGTAGTAAATTTATACTACTCCAGTATATATGCGTGTGGTATATCATTTATGCCATACGCATCGTCAAGCTCCCTTGTAATCTATTCGAGGGCATACCCTGAAATCCTGTTTTTCCTTCGGGAAAAATTGTGGAATTTTGATTAAGTCCTGTCGATCCGTTAAAAAAGATGTCTGAACAGGGAGTTGACCGCCTTCACTCTGCGGCCGCCGCTTACATAAACGCGGGGAACCCGGTGAGAGATCATGCAGGTTACTTCGTAATTGATCGTGCCCAGCTTGGCGGCGATTTCCTCCGCGGTTATTCGCTCATCGCCCTGCTCGCCGAGCAGGACAACCTCGTCCCCGAACGCAGCCTCCGGAATATCGCTTGTATTCAGCATACATTGATCCATGCAGATCCGGCCTACGACCGGAGCTCTTCTGCCGCGGACCAGCCCTTCGGCCTTCCCTGTCAGCAGACGCGAGAAGCCGTCGGCATAGCCGATCGGCAGTGTGGCGATCCGCTCATCGCCCTGGGTGTGATAAATCGTGCCGTAACTGACTCCCGATCCGGGCGGAAGAGTTTTCAGGTGGACGATTCCCGTTTTGAGGCTCAATACGGGTTTCAGCCTGATCTGTTCCCGGTTCACCTCTTCCGACGGATACAGGCCGTACATCGCGATGCCCAGACGCACCATATTGTAAGTAAGTTCGGGCAAATCAATGGCCGTCGCACTGTTGCCGGCGTGAACAAAAGGAAAACGCGCCCCCGGCAGCTCACCGGCCTTCCGGACGATTCCGGAGAATTTCGCGTGCTGTTCGTACGTATACGTTTTGTCGGTTTCATCCGCATTGGCATAGTGGGTAAAAAGTCCCTCGACCCGGATTCCCGGCGTCTGCAGCGCTTTCGCGATAAACGCGACGGCTTCGTCCTCGTCGTGCAGGCCGATCCGGCCCATGCCGCTGTCGATTTTAATATGAATGTTTAACGGCGGTTTGTTCCCGCCCGCTGCGGCGTCACGCTGCGCATAACCGGAAGCCGCTTCAAGAAGCTCTTCCGTATAGACGCTCAGCGTAATATCATGTTCCAGCGCAAGTCCGATCCCTTCCGGCGGCGTGTAGCCCAGAACGAGGATCGGCGCCGTGATGCCGGCGTTCCTCAGCTCCATCGCTTCGTCGAGAAAAGCTACGGCCAGGTAGGTTGCGCCGCATTCCATGGCCACTTTCGAAACCTCTACGGCACCATGTCCGTAGGCATCGGCTTTCAGAACCGCCATCATGTGTACGCTCCCCGGCAGCACGCGCCTGAAAGTCTCCAGGTTGCTGCGGAGCGCATCCAATGAAATTTCCACGTAAGTCGGACGGTAAAAAGCATCCACGTCAAAGTTCACCTTCTTCAAGACTGTACACGGGACAAGGGAGATCCCGAATAAACAGGGTCTCCCTTCCCTAATTGGCCGGCACTTCCGCCGTCCTCCGTTACACCCATGTTAAAGGCTCCGCCGGATGAAGTCAATGAATTGTTCCGGGCAAAATTCCCCAATCCATGGGGCTTTGCGGGTTATTTGCCCGCTTCTGCGGCAACGGACTGGGCGATTTTGACAAGCTCGTCGTGCGGCAGATCGGCGGTCGCCAGCCGGAATTCGATGCCGTCGTACGTCCACGTCAGCGTCTTCTTCTCGTCGCCGGTAACCACACCGAGCGTGTAGCCCAGGTCGACGATATCGCCGGGCAGGACCGATACGGTCTGCGTCTGCGGCGCTAACTCCAGCAGCGTGTAGTTGTAGGTCCCCTGGTAGCGGACCATGATGCCCGTGTTCTCGCCGAGCTTTACATCCCGGATGTCCTGCTGCGCGACACCCTTGGGCATGTAGGACGGCTCGATGAGGCCGAAGCCCGCGCTGCTGTTGGCCGCGGCGTTCTTGTCCGCGCCGGCCGCGCCTGCTGCGGGAGTGCCCGCCGCATCGGCAGCCGGCTGCTTGGCGCCGGTGCCGCCGGCGGAGGCTGTGCCGCCCGCGGCAGGGACGCCTGACGCAGCGGGCGTCTTGTCCGCGTCAGCAGGCGTGCTGCCGGAGCCCGCCGCCGTGGCCGGGGTCTTCGCGGAGCCGTTTGCGGCTTTGCCGGCAGCGGCCGCGTCTTGGCCCGGCGACACGGCCGGGGCCTTGCCGCCGCCGGCGGACGCTCCGGCGCCCGCGCCGTCCGCGGAGGCAGCCGCGTCCTTGCCGGCGGCGCCACTCTGGGCGGATGCCGGGGTATCCTTGCCGGCGGCCGCTTTGCCGTCCGGAGACGCCGCACCGGCGGCCGGACCTTTGAGCGCGCCGGAGACAGGCGCGTCCTTATCCAGCGATTTCAGATCCCAGCTGGTCATGTTGCGCTGCATGTCGAAGCTGTCTTTTTCCAGCTTCTTGCCAAATTCGAACTGCGTGAAATCAAGCTTGACGAGTACGTTCGAGCTGCTGTCGGATACTTCCACTTTTTGTGGGGCCAGGCTTTTCTGATCCAGCCATATTTTTTGTCTCGCCATTTGTCCGCTGTTGGCATAATTCGCCGCCACGTCGAAGACGAACGAATTGCCGTCTTTCGTAAACTGGCGCTCCGTGTCCAGCAGAATGCTCTGGGCCAGAGACTGGAACAGGTAGACCTGACCCTGATTCTCCGGCCAGTCGCTCTGGAACCGGAAGCTTTTATGCAGATGCGGCGTCAAAACAAACACCCCGTCATCGTTTCGCAGCACAACCTGCGTGATGTCTTTTTTCTCATTGGTCAAGGAGATACGGTAGTAGTGCGGCTGCTGGTACCACACCTCCACCTGGTATTCCTGCGGCTCCTGCCCGGTTTGAAGAACCATGCGTCCCGTGCCCTGATAGCTTTCGAGCTTGCCGATCACATGATCCAAATCTTTTACTACCGATCCTGCATCCTTTTTTCCACAACCGGCCAGAAGCAATGCTGCACTCATCACGATGGCGAGTATCCATGTGACCCGACGCATGTCATCATCCCCTCATCCTTAAGTAAATGTACTGATACATGTCTATGAAAGGACTTGGCCGATTATGCGGACTAGTTTGACAAGCCATGGTTTTGTCCCTCGTCCGTATATTCTGCCGGGGACCGGATTGTGTCTGTGCCGGACGGCCGAAAAGCCGCATGTGAAAAAAGGAGGCCTTCTATAGTAAGAAGGCCTCCTTTGCGCCGCACGGCTGCGTCCGGCCCTATGTTTCAGGCGGAGCGTGCCGTAAACCGGCTAACGGGACCCGCCGGCCCCGGCGGCAAGTTTGTGAAGCTGGCCGGACAGGACGGAAGGAGTCGCGGACGCGGTATTGCTGAGCACGATAACCGTAATTCCCCGCTTCAAGTCGCGGACGAATGACGACGTGAATCCGTTAATTCCGCCGTGATGATACACGGTGCCGTCCGGCTCCGATTGATTGAACCAGCCGTATCCGTATCCGGCCGGGTTGTGCAGCTGGTACATATCGGACTGGATATCCTCCGGCAGAAGCCGGTTTTCACGCAGCGCCTTATCCCACTGGTGCAGGTCGGCTGCCGTGGAGTACAAACCGCCTGCCGCAAACGCGTTCGACATGTCGATATGGGAAGCGTTGCACCGCATTCCGGAGGCATCGAATTCGTAACCGGAGGCACGGTTTTTGAGCAGACTCCGATTATCGTCGAGACCCGAGGCGGACATGCCCGCAGGTTCAAACACATTCTCCTTCATATAGGAGGAGTAAGTGTGCCCGCTTGCCGCTTCAATCACTTTCCCCAGCAGAATATAGCCGGAATTGGAGTACTTGAACCGGGAACCCGGTTCGAATTCGAGCGTCTTTCCGCGGAATAAAGCGATAAGCTCATCCACGTTCCGGCGTGTCTTCGCCTGCTCCGCAAAAGAGGGCTGCTCCGTGAGATTCGGGATTCCCGAAGTGTGCATCAGAAGGTGCCGCAGCGTGATCCGGTCCCCCGACGGGAATCCGGGCACATATTCCGCCACAGGATCGCAGATACGGAGCGCCTCTTCTGCCGCAAGCCGCATAACGGCCGCTGCGGTCAGAGGCTTCGTAACGGAACCGATCCGGTACACCGTGTCCGTTCTGCTGGCCGCCTCCAGTTCACGATTGGCCCAGCCGTAAGCTTCGTGCAGCGCGATATCGCCGTTTACGGCCACAAGGACCGTTCCGTCAAAGCTTTCTTCACCTGCGGACGCGAGTACTTTTTCATCCAATAAACGGTTTAAAATAGTTCTTTTCATCCCAGCCACCTCTTATCTTTGATTTCAGCAGATAAAAGGCATACGATTAGGTTGGGTTTCTATCATAAATCATTCACCGCCTAATTAGTAAATAATTATGTACTATTAGACGAAAGTAACATACCCGTTTTAGTCTGTCAAACGAGCGCAGGCGATGTGACTTGCAGACCGCACTCACCGCTTTGCGCTTTTGCGCTCTGCAACGGCAATGCTGATCAGCACCGGCGCATCCGGTAAAGGAGGTTCACACGAGCTTATGAACGACAATCGGCAGGACCGGCAAAAACTCACAGACGAAATGATCGCCACTTGGGCTTTACTGATGCCTCTGCTGGAGAAAAAAATGATGAGGCTGTTTGAACAGCAGGTAAAACAGACGCTCGGTCCCCAGCAGTTTTACGCCCTCGTTATGATCGATGAAAAAAAGACGCTCCGCATGTCCGGACTGGCCGCCGAACTGGGCGTTTCCAAACAGCAGCTGACGCCTATCGTGGACAAGCTTCTTCAATTGGATTATATCGAACGTGCACCTGATCCGCAGGACAGACGGGCGTCTCTTCTCCACGCGACGGCGGATGGTAAAGCTTTTATCGGCGCATACAAACGGGAAATCGGAAACCTGCTGCGTGTTAAAGCGGGCTCTTTCAGCCCTGAACAGCTTGTGCGGTTCAATGCGGCCTTGAAGGATCTCCTTGAAGTCCTGGGCGCTATGGATTAAACCGGCTCAGCACGTCTGTTGAGGCCGGTTAGCCCCTTCTGCCGGGGAGCCGGCTTATTCTTTTGCCCCGGTAAAAGGATCGTCCACGTAAGGACCGCGGGTCGCCAGGCGCATTAACTTCTCCGCCATATAGGAAGCCGTGTACGGCATGCCGCTTTGCAGCCACCACAGGATTACGCCGAGGAAAGCCGAAACCACATAGCTCACGAGCATCTCCCTGGGCACCGCAAGCTGCCTCTCTTCGGGAGCTACCGTTCCGAGCCCTTTCGTCACAAACCCGGTAATCACGTCCGTTAATCCCCGGGTAAAATAAGGCATCCGCTGTTCTCCCAGAACTACTTGATAAAACTGCGCATGCCTGGCAATCTCCTCGAACAGCCAGACAAAGGTAGGATGCGGCTTTCCGGCGTCAAAACGAAACTCCGACGCATCTTCGAACAGAGGCTGGAGTCCGTCCACCAGCTCCTTTAATGTATCATCCATGCTCTGTTCCATGAGATCCTGTTTGTCCCGGTAATGAAGGTAAAAAGTCGCCCGGTTCAGCGAGGCGCGGCCGGCGATGTCCCGGACCGTAATTTTCTCGTACCCTTGTTCCCCGATCAAAGCGATCAGCGCATCCCGCAGCATCAGGCGGGTCCGGACGACCCGCGGGTCCAAGTTATTTTTAATCGACATAAATGCTCTCCTTGTATAAGATCTTTCCCTTTGGCAACATAACGCGGGTCATTGTCCATTAAGCGACAATTCCGGGAAAGCTGTTGGTTGAGCGTTCCTTACGGGCTCGGTATTATTATAATTAACAGGATGTCAATTAAACAACATCTTGTCGATAAAAATTCGCTGGCACGGAAGCCTATCGTGATGAATGCGCTTCCAAATTTTAGCCGGAAGGATGGTTATGCAAAATGGGACGCTTACAAGATAAAGTCGTCATTATAACGGGAGCCGCTATGGGCCAAGGGGAAACGGAAGCCAAGTTGTTCGCGGCCGAAGGTGCGAAAGTAGTCGCAACCGATCTGCAGGAAGAACAGTTGAACCGGGTGGTGGAAGAAATCCGCGCCGCGGGCGGACAAGCTCTCGGCCTTAAGCATAACGTGGCTTCGGAAGACGACTGGAAGCGGGTTGTCGAGAAAGCAGTGGAGCAGTTCGGCAAGGTCGATGTTCTCGTCAATAATGCGGGCATCAGTACGGACAGCACGCTTGATACGTTCACCATGGAGAACTGGGATAAAGTCATGTCGATTAACTTGACGGGCTGTGTCATCGGAATGAAATACGTCGTACCCGAAATGCGGAAAGCCGGCGGAGGCTCCATCGTCAACATTTCCTCGATCGCGGGCATTGTCGCCCTCAACTTCACCAACGGTTATACCGCGGCAAAAGGGGCTCTCCGCTCCCTATCGAAAGCATCCGCTGTCGAGCTGGCCCCGGACAAAATCCGCGTGAACTCCGTTCACCCGGGCATCATCGTGACGCCGATGATTCAGGAAGCTCTCGATCAGGGCGCGGGACACATGTTCGAAGCGGGTACTCCGCTGCCACGCCTGGGCAAGCCTGAAGACATCGCGTACGGAGTCCTCTATCTCGCTTCGGACGAGTCCTCGTTCGTGACCGGCACGGAGCTGATCATCGACGGCGGCTGGACGGCGAGATAAGTCTTTGATGCCGTCAGGCCGACGACGCGGCGCCCGACGCTTCGGTTTAAATCGGCCGTTTCAATGCCGCTGAGGCGATTAGGCCGATTAAGCGGAGCGGCCGGGCCGCTTGCATCCTGCATCAAACGGAAAGACGCCAAACCCGGAAAAACGGGTATGGCGTCTTATTATTTTTCCCCTCATTAGTTCACCAGGTAAAGAAACCCGCCGATAATGACCGCCCACATGACGGCTCCCATCAGCACTCCGATGATCAGACCGCGCCCCATTGGCATTTGATCGTCCCGGTAAGCGTCTTCATGATCGATCATAAAAAAACCTCCCCGTTACCAAGATATGATCCTAGTATCGGGAAGATGCGGACGGAATATACTTAATAGGCATTTTTGTTTATAAAGCCGTTCACGATCGTTTTCCAAATAATCTTGATGTCAAAGAGGAACGACCAATTCTCGATATAGAAAATATCGTGCTGAATCCGGTCCGAAATCGAGGTGTCCCCCCGGAGGCCGTTGCTCTGCGCCCAGCCTGTAATACCGGGCCGTATATGATGCTTCACCATATATTTCGGAATCTCTTCTTTAAACTGCTCCACGAAAAACGGCCGTTCCGGCCGCGGCCCGACCACACTCATATGCCCGAAAAGCACATTGAAAAACTGCGGCAGCTCATCCAGGCTCGTTTTGCGGAGAAAGGCGCCCAGCTTCGTTTTACGGGGATCGTCGGCCGTCGTCCAGCCCGTGTCGGACGTATTCGCCGTATCCTGGCGCATGGAGCGGAATTTGTACATGTAAAACTTCCGCCGGTTTAACCCCACCCGCTCCTGCTTGAAAATGATCGGCCCGGGTGACGTCAGTTTGATTGCCGCGGCAATCACGATCATCACCGGCAGCGTGATCAGTATAGCCGTAAGCGAAAACGCCAGATCGAAGGTCCGTTTGATCATCCGGTTGCTGATCATATCGAGCGGAATATCGCGCACATTGATCAGAGGCATTCCCGCAAAGTTATCGAAAAACGGCCGTGCCGGCAAATAGTCGAAGAAGTCGGGAATAATCAGCGTCCGCACGCCCGCCTTCTCGCAAGCCGCAATGAGACGCGGGAATTTGTGATGAACGTCCAGCGGCAGCGCGATAATGACTTCGTCGATCAATTTGTCCTGCAAAATTTCTTCCAAATCATCGAGTGTACCGATAACGGGCTTATAGGGAGCGGCCGGAAGGTCCTTGTGCTCCGAATGTTCGCCGTGATCATCAAGAAATCCGATAATTTCATAGCCGAGCTCCGGATGCTGCAGCAGTTTGTCGTGAAAGCGCCGGCCGAGCGTACCCGCTCCCAGAATGAGCACAAACTGCTTGTTGTACCCTTTCTCGCGAAGACGCTTGAGGCTTTCCTTCAAAGCGTAGCGGTATACCGTGATGAGCACGATATCCAGCACAATATACATCCCGAGGAATTCACGCGAAATGTGCACTTCTTTGAAGAAGAAGAGCAAGCTGAGCTGAATGAACAAGCTGATCAGATGCGTCTGTACGATTTTGATCAGCGCATCGGCAAACCGTTTCTTGCGGTTCGGCCCGTACAGCCCTACGAAAAAGCCGACCGCCACGGCCACCGCCCCGTAGACCGCGCTCCAAGCGGCATACACGGAGATGGGGATCGGCTGGTTGGCATCCAGCCACCCGCTCTCGAATTTAACCCACCAGGCGATCAGGAAGGCGGTCTGAATCACGGCGAAATCAAAAATCGCATAGACCTGGGTTAGAAATTGTTGATTTCTGCGAAGCATGGAAGATTCACCTCAAAAATCGTTGGTAGGAAACAAGCTAAGCGTTGTCGCATCATAATACAATCGAATAAATCCCTGCAGGGCAAGGGTTATATTTGCAAGCCCCTAAACGCCTGCGCTGTATGGCCTTCTTGTACGTTACGCTCCGACATCCGTTTGGTTCAAAGACTTCCTGACCGGCAGCGCCTTATTTTTCAGCAGCGCAAGCCCGAACTTGACCGCCACTCCCATATAAACGGCGGCATTCGTCACGAACGAGTAATTGCGCTTGTAATGTTTACGGTGAAACAAGATCATGGCCCTGTGAAATTCATAGATGATTTTATACGGCTTGCGCCTGCTGCTGGCGCCTTTATAATGGATGATCTTGGTGCGCGGGTAATAATAAATTTTCCAGCCCGCTTCCTTGATCCGGTAGCACCAGTCCACGTCTTCTCCGTACATAAAAAACTCTTCGTCAAGCATTCCGACTTCCTCGATCGTTTTCCGGCGCACCATCATAAACGCTCCGACCAAGCAATCGACTTCATACTCCTCGTCGGGATTCAAATACCCCAGCTGGTACTGGTTAAACCGGGGACGATCCGGAAACAGCTTCGAAAACCCGAACGCATAGTAAAAAGACGCCGACGGCGTCGGAAAACCGCGTTTGCACGCTTTATCGAGAGAACCGTCAGGCAGCACCACTTTGCAGCCCGCTGCGCCGACTTCCGGATGCCCGTTCATATAATCCAGCATAATTTGAAACGTATCCGGCTCCACAATCGTGTCCGAGTTCAACAATAAAATATATTGGCCCTGCGCCAGTCTTATGCCCTGATTGTTCGCCCGGGAAAAGCCGACGTTGTCCTGGTTCGCAATCAACTTTACCTGCGGAAACTCGCTTTTTATAAAAGAAACGGAATCGTCCGAAGAGTTGTTATCGATCAAAAGTACTTCATATGTATATCCCGTTACGGAAGCATATACGGAATGCAGACAATCCAGCGTCAGCCGGCGGGTATTATAATTAACGATGATAATGCTTAAGTCCATCTGAATCTCCATCCGAATTTACTAGATATTCCTAGTATACCATGCAGAATTGTGAATAGGCTAAAACCGTTTTAAATAAAAAAGACCTTTGGTAAATTCAAGGTCTTTTAAGACTTCCAATTGAGAAACAATCCCAAATTTCGCGCAATGCCTATTTTCAAAAAGCCGTTCTTAAGGAGAGCCGTCCTGCCTCTTAGAAAAGGACTCTTTTCCAGCTTGATAAACTCCTTTAAGTACTCGCTGCTTACTTCCGGGAGAGCCTCGGAAAACTGTTTTTCAAATGCCCTCGCTTGGCGTATATTTTTGTCCAGATACACCGGTTCCAACAGCTTTTTCTTGATGTAAGCTATCCCGAACCGCTTAGCCCCTACGCTGTTTTCACCATGCTGCCGGTATAAAATCGTCGGCTCCGTCACATAACCGATCCTGCCGAACGCACTGGCTGCGAGACCGATCCACCAATCATGCATAATCGCGTCCGGATGTACGGGAAGGCTGACCTCGGCCAACCGGCGGTTTATCATCATCGTGCAGCCCGTAATGACATTCTGCATGAGCAGGCGCGGAAACGAATCTTTGGCGGGATTCAGCTTTTGATAGTTCCAGAAAGACGGGTTAAGCTCCCTCTGCCGCTCATCGACCACTTTTAAATCCGTGTGAATCAATAAGGGCTGCCGCCCGCAAGTGTTTTCCAGCTGCTTCATTCTGGCCAAAGTCTTTTCGATTTTGTCCGGAAGCCAGACATCATCCTGGTCCGCGAACATAAAATAATCCGCCTTTGTTCCTGATAGACCTTCCTGAAGCAACCGGCCGAAGCTTAATTTCGGCCCTTTGTTATCGTCTTGCGGCATCAAGCGGACATTATCATATTGCTTTTCAAAGTGCTTTAGAATAAACAAAGTCGTATCGCTGGACCCGTCATCTCTCACCAGGATGCTCGTATTTGAATGGGTCTGGGCCAGTATTGAATTCAGCTGGCTTTCGAGATAGTTAGCTCCGTTATACGTAGATAAAAGAACAACGACCGGGTCATTCCCCATTCCGGTACTCCTTAAGAAAGTCCCTTAACCCTTCCTTCCAGCCTCTTAAATCCTGAAAACCGTTGGAGCGGATTCCCATATGATCCATGACGGAATACTTTGGCCGCTCCGCGGGACGCGGAAATTCATCCGTCGTGCAAGGGTTCACGGCGACTTTCATATCCGATTCCTCGAATACAGCCTTCGCGAACTCGTACCATGTACACGTCCCGCTGTTGGAAGCATGGTAAATTCCGTACTTTTCCGTTTGTACAAGTTCCATCAGAAAGGAAGCCAGATCCACCGCATAAGTCGGGGAGCCCGTTTGATCGTGGACTACATTCAAGGAAGTTTTCTCTCCGCCCAGCTTGAGCATAGTCTTTACAAAATTGTGCCCTGTCCGGCCGTACACCCACGATGTCCTCACAATAAAATACCGGCTGCTTAATGTCTGGGTAAGGATTTCTCCGGCTCTTTTGGATTTTCCATAGACCGTCCGGGGGTTCGTGTTGTCATACTCGTTGTAAGGAGCATTTCCGCTGCCGTCGAATACGTAATCCGTACTGACATAACAAAACTTCGCGTTATGTTTCTCCGCTTCCACAGCCAAATTACGTGTCCCGCTTGCATTCACCCGGTATGCCTCGTCGGGTTCGCTTTCCGCTTTGTCTACGGCCGTATAGGCGCCGCAATGAATAAGCACGTCCGGCTTGATTTCCCGAACGATACGGCCGCATGCTGCCTGATCCGTGAAATCCAGATTTTCACGACCGAACCCGCAGACTTCATGCCCCTCTGCTTCAAACAGCCTGCAAACTTCGCTTCCAAGCTGTCCTTTTGCTCCGGTAACTAAAATTTTCATAGGAACCTCCGCGTTTCTTAAGAACCATACTGCTGTTCATAATAGGATTGGTAAGCTCCCGAACGTATGCGTTCCCACCATTCTTTATTGTCCAGATACCATTGTATGGTCTCCTGGATTCCCGACTCGAAGTTATGTTTAGGCTTCCAACCCAACTCCGTCGTTATTTTATTTGCATCGATCCCATATCTGCGGTCATGACCCGGACGATCCTGAATAAACGTAATTAAATCTTCGGATTTGCCAAGTGCTGCAAGAATCGTTTGGATGATGACCAGGTTGGTACGCTCGTTGTTTCCTCCGATATTGTACACTTCCCCATTCCGCCCGCTGTGCAGTACGAGATCTATTGCCGAACAATGATCTTCCACGTAAAGCCAGTCCCGGATGTTAAGGCCGTCTCCGTAAACGGGAAGAGATTTCCCGTCCAGGGCATTGGCAATCATAAGCGGAATAAGCTTCTCCGGAAACTGATACGGTCCGTAATTGTTGGAACAGCGCGTAATATTAACCGGCAGCCCGAATGTTTCGTGATAAGCGCGAACGAGCAAGTCTCCCCCTGCCTTACTAGCCGAATAAGGACTGTTAGGAGCAAGCGGCGTCGTTTCCGAAAATAGTCCGGTTTCCCCAAGAGAGCCGTACACTTCATCTGTAGAAACTTGTACAAATTTAGTAATCCCATGGGCTTTGGCGGCATCCAGCAGCACCTGAGTCCCCATAACATTGGCTTGAACAAAAATGCCCGGATCCAGAATACTGCGATCCACGTGAGACTCGGCCGCAAAGTTTACGACCACGTCAACGCCAAGCTCAAAAGCCTGTTGAACCGCGTTCCGGTCGGAAATATCCCCTTTTACGAACCGGTAGTTGGGATGGTTTTCGACCGATTTTAAGTTCTCCAAATTTCCGGCATAAGTCAAGGCATCCAAATTGATGATTTGGTAATCCGGGTATTTCTTAAGCATGTATAGAACGAAGTTGCTTCCGATAAAACCCGCTCCGCCTGTTACGAGAAGCCTCATGATTGAACCTCCTCTTCAAAGTTGTTATCCGCGTCCGCCAAGCTCGGGTGTTTTTCATCTTTTGCCGAAAGGATAGGACTGGATGTGGGCCAATCGATAGCAAGTGCGGGATCATTCCACATGATCCCTCTATCATTTTCCGGAGAGTAATACTCGTCTACCTTATACAATACTTCCGTGCCGGGTACCAGCGTACAAAAACCGTGAGCAAAACCTTTCGGTACCAGAAGCTGGCGCTTATTCTCCGAGCTGAGTATAAATCCCTGCCATTGGCCGTACGTCGGTGATTTTTTGCGAATGTCTACGATAACGTCGTAAATGGCACCGGCAAGGACACGGATAAGCTTGGTTTGCGCTTTGGGATTGAGCTGATAGTGAAGTCCCCGAAGAACGCCGGTTTCGGCAGACAGCGAGTGGTTATCTTGAATAAACTGATAGGTGATTCCCAGTTTTTCAAATACCTTTTGGTTATAGCTTTCCATGAAAAATCCACGGCTGTCGCCATGGACTGCAGGTTCGATAAGGAACGCTTCAGAAAACTTGGTTTCGGTTAATTTCATTGTCCAAGCTCCTTTATTACAATTTTAATTTCCCGAACTCGTCACCATAAATGATTTCTTTTGCCAATTCGTTTGCTTTAGCTAAAGACGTATGGGTTCCTGCATCGGTCCACCATCCGCTTAAAATATCATAAGTAAGGTCTCCATTTTCAATATAAGCATTGTTAACATCTGTAATTTCCAACTCACCCCTTCTGGATGGTTTGAGAGTTTTTACAATTTTAAAGACCGAACTATCAAACATGTATATTCCAGTAACTGCATAATTGCTTTTGGGAAGCTCAGGTTTTTCAACGATTGATATAATTTTTTCTCCCTGTAACTCAGGAACTCCGTATCGTTGTGGATCTGGAACTTCTTGAATGAGAATCTTAGCGCCGCTTTTATGTTGTTCAAATTTTTTTACAAACGGCCTTATACTATCTTCAAATACATTATCTCCTAAAATAACGACCATTTTATCTTCACCGATAAATTGTTCTGCCAAGTCTAACGCTTGAGCAATCCCACCTGCTTCATCCTGTACTCGATAAGTGAAACTTACTCCAAATTCTCTTCCACTGCCCAGGAGATTAACAACATCCCCCATATGATCCTTTCCGGTTACAATTAAAATATCATTTATTTCGGCTTCCTTAAGCTTGGCAACTGAGTGAAAAATCATTGGGTATTTACCAACTGGGAGCAGGTGTTTGTTGGTTACTTTTGTAAGTGGATATAATCGTGATCCTGTACCACCTGCGAGAATAATACCTTTCATTCGATTCTAACATCCTTCCCCTATTAAAGAGATATTGTGGCATATCTTTCTTATATAATCCGTTTCAAGTGATGTGTATATAGGCAGTGTTAGCACAGATGAAGCTATTTTTTTTGCGACTGGTAAATCATTATTTAAACCCAGATTTTGAATAGCTTGAATTTCAGTAGTTAGTGGATAAAAATATTTTCTTGTGAAAACGTTACACTTTCTCAATTCATCGTGTAAAAAATCTCGATCTTTACCATACTGTTCTTTATCAACAATAATAGGGAAATAAGAATAATTATGTTTCACTTGGCTGATATCATCTAAGTACCGAATACCTTTTATATTTTTTAGCAGTTCCCTGTATATCTGGGTCAATTGTTTTCTTTGCTCGATTTCCTGCTCAATATACCGAAGATTAACAAGCCCCATTGCTGCTTGAAATTCATTCATTTTCGCATTTATTCCCCGTGTTTCAAGACTTTCTGGACCACTTATTCCGAAGTTTTTAAAAAGATCAAAGCGCTTCTTATAATTATGATTAGAGGTGCTTAAAATGCCGCCTTCAATTGAATGGAAAACTTTTGTCGCATGCATGCTAAACATTGACACATCTCCAAAGTTGCCGATAGGTGTCCCTTTAGTTTCAACTCCAAAAGCATGTGCTGCATCATAAATTACTTTCAAGTTATATTTTGATGCGATACTTTCTATTTTATCAACGTCGCAAGGATTACCGAAAACATGTACAGGTACAATGGCAGAAGTGTTTTCAGTGATTAAGGTTTCGATTTTGTTGGCATCCATGTTGAATGTCACTTCTTCAATATCACAAAAAACAGGTGTTAATCCGCTATTTAAAATAGCATGGGTTGTTGACGCAAAAGTAAAAGGTGTAGTAATAACTTCTCCTTTAAGTCCCAAATTTTTCAAGGCCGTTTCTAAAGCCAAATGGCCATTTGTAAATAAAGATATATTGGGAACTCCAAGGTATTCCTTGAGTTTTTTTTCAAAATCGGAATGTATAATTCCATTGTTGGTTAACCAATGACTGCTCCATATTCTCTCGATTTCCCCAATGTATTCTTCTATAGGAGGCAAAAAAGATTTAGTAACCAAAATGGATTCCGGTAATACATGTAACTCACGACTGTTCATTATTCACCCTCCTTGCCTCTGCCGCTTTACACATATATATTTGGTTTTCTTCTACATTTTTTACTATAATGGCACCTAGTCCAACAATTGAACCTTCACCAATTTGCAGGTTTTCTTTAATCGACGATCCTGCACCTATTAGACTTAATGAATCAACCTTTACATTTCCCGAAACAACAGCTAGCGGATTAATTGTACAGTAATCTCCGATAAATGAATCATGCCCTACTGCACAATTCCGATTTAAAAGCACAAAGTTTCCAAGAGTTATATTAGTTGTTATACTTACTCCTGAACATATGACGTTTCCATATCCAAAATTGTTATTCACGTGAGTAGGTACATAAGAATTCGGGTGAATTAAATTAGGAAAAACAATATTGTTAATATTTTGAAGAAAAGAGGTATATATTTTATACTTAGCTGAAGGATCTCCAAGCCCTATGCAAACTCCTAAGAGAGGATACTGTTTTGAGAACTCAATAAAGTTGTAGTTAGACGCCACTACCTCGTAACCGTCTACCTTTTTCCCAATATCCTCCGTATTATTCGATACATACCCTAGAAAGTTAAAAACTTTAGTTTTGTTATGTTGATTTATTTCCTCAATTAAAAGTTTTATTTCCTTTGCACAACCACCGATTCCAAATATGATGATAGGCAGGCCTTCCCACATCTTCTCCATGCTTCACCTCTTACTTAACCTTATCTAAACATTTTATGATAAATCTTTCTTGCCATCTTAAAGAAAAACTGATTTTTCCTTAACCCACTTTTGGCACTTTTTATTACGGTGTTAACAACCGGATGTTCACCATAATCAAACAACGAGAAAGAGCCTGTTATTTCAAAAAATTCTTTGTCCGAAAAACTATAACTTTCCTTCAAGACCTTATTTAATGTTGGATTGGTCATCAAATCGTTAATTTTTTTTATACCAATTAATTTATAAATATGAGCTATTTCATTTGGTATATTAAAATACATAAACGCTCTTTCACATAGTAATTCTTCTTGTGACAACAACCCGCTTTTTCTAAAATGCTTTTGAAATCCCTTTATAAAGATTTCATCTGAAACATTATCAAAGAAATCATGCATTATAAAGTATAATTCATTTCTATTCCTTGTACGATTTATAGAAGTATCTGCACTGGTGTTTCTATCCTGAGACAAAATCCTAAAACGCACGAACGGCTCTTCTAATACTCTAATATTAGTGTATTTAAACAAGTTTACCCACTTGCTAAAATCCGGTAATTGTCTTAAACCTGGATTATATAAACCGTGTCTGGAATAAAGTTCTTTTCTAATAAGCATACTTGGGTGACAAATACAATTTAATTCGAAGAAAAACTTTTCTAACCATTCTCCACTCTCTCTATTCGGTTGAAGGAATACATCCGCCCATGGGTAATCTTTCTTACTAAGAATCTGGTTGTTCTCATCAACAAATGAAGCATTTGTAAAAACTATTCCTATTTGGGGATCTTCATCTAATATTTTGACCTGTGTACTGAGCTTTCCTTTTTCCCAGCTATCATCAGAATTTAGTAGTGCAATATAATTTCCCCTAGACAGCTTAATACCATAATTAAGAGTTTCAACGGCTCCTTTATTCTCAATAAACTTATGAAATTTTATTCTTGGATCATGAAAAGTCGAAATTACCTCCACCGATTGGTCAGAGGAAGCATCATCAACTATGATTAGTTCAAAGTCCGTAAAATCTTGAACCAAAACACTTTCGATAGCTTCTTTAATGTAGTCTCCATGATTGTAAGAAGGAATAATTACACTTACTTTAGGATTTTGAATATTATTCAAACTAATTTACTCCTTTTCGACTAGCCTCTTTTGAAATAATTAAAAACGATAGGTGGTAAAACCCATTTCATGATTTGAATTACTATAGGAGGTGTTATTGATTTAATTCTGTATTTCAGCAATTGCCTGCCGGTAAGTTTTGTTGGTTCCTCTATTATATAAAGCTGAGTAGTTAATTTGCTCTTGTGTTCCCCAAACTCGTCCGTGTATTTATTTTCCAGGTAATTATCATATATATCTATTAACCTAATGGTATCTTTCAATTTTTCTTCCTGTTTTTTATTACTCCAAGTTCCCGAACTATGTAGTCTGTAAACAGACATTACTTCTCCTAGATATCCTATTAATCCATACTGAGCCATTACAATGTTTAACATCCAGTCATAGACAGTAAAATCAAAAAGCGAATCGTCGATTTTTTTAATTACATCCGCTCTATACACACAAGTCGAGAAGTTGCCTATGAAATTTTCCCGAATTAAATCGGTTATAGTGATATATTGAAAGTCTGAAGCAAGAGGCCAAGGCTGTATATTATGTCGCCCCTTATTGGTATCATAGACAACATAACGATTAAAACTTAATACGCATTCTCTATTCTTATCCAAAAAATCAATATGCATAGATAATTTATTAGGGCTAGACCAATAGTCATCTCCCTCAAGAACAGCAATATACTCTCCTCTACATGCTTTAAATCCTCGCTGGTAATTTTTTGTTATCCCTAAGTTTTGCGGCGAATTCATAAAAACGAACCGATCAGGATATCTTGCTGCGTACTCTTTAATAATTTCTAAAGTAGAATCTGTTGAACGATCATCTGCAACTACAATTTCATAATCTTCAAAAGCTTGCATTAATATGCTATCCAATGCTTCACGTATATAAAGCTCATGGTTATAGGTAACAAGTAGTACGCTTACTTTAATATTTGTCGTATTCATTTAATAGCCTCATTTTGTGAATGTTTTTTTTAGTTTCCAAAACCAATTGTTCTCCATTGTGTCTATTTTTTTCTGTTTTTCTGAGAGCATAGCGTCTAGGTGGACTAATTCAGAGTTAATTTTTTCGATATTTTCTTCCAATAATTCGATATTTTCTTTCAATAAAATGATTTCATTCTCTCGTTCCATTATTAAGGTTAATTTTTCCGCTAACAAACCATCTTTATTTAGGAGATCAGCATTTAATCTATTGACTTCATTATTCTTTTGATCTGTTGCTTTTATCATTGCTTCAGCTTTTAACTCGCTTTCTAGCAACTTCTCCTTAATGGATTTATTTTCTGTTTTCTCTTCTGTGATTATGTTAGCAATTTCATTTGAAATACCGAAATCAAAACTTTTATATAATATATCCAATGTAATAGATAGAATGGTTTTTTCAGGCGATGCGATTACAATTTGCGGATCATTGTTTATGTATATAAACTCGTTGTTATATTTAAATTCGGCATTCGTTTCATAATTTTTTATCGTGTATTCGTTTCCTTGTTTATCTGTCATTCTTATATTAATTATCTGCAAACACGAACTTGTATTAATCGGATCTATTCTAATCGAATGAATTTCTTCACTCTTGTTCAGCTCAAAACTAAAGGACTGATACTGGTATTTATCTTTTAACACTAAAACTTTAGTTTCACTATTTTCTTCCTTAAAGCCCTCTCCAAAATCCAGAAACATTTGTGCGAAGTATAAATTGGAAATAGCTGCTTCTGACGGAATTTGAGATTGTAAGGAGAAATTCAAGTTTGTAAGACTTTGTAAGAAAAAATCAATTTGATTATTATGCTTTTCGGTTAAATCTTGCTTCCATTCGCTCAAACTATCAGTCAATATATTTGCGCCTTTTTTTTCTGATATTCCGACAAAAAACGTTCTAACGCTTTGGTCTGCAAAGTCTCTTAAGAAGAGAACATTATTGTAGTATTCATTTATACTATGCCAGTATGGAATCATTTTCTCATTCAATCCAGACATAAATTCCATCTGTATGAATTTTTCCCATATTTCTATATTACCATGATCAATCGGCACAATTTCTTTCTTGCTGCTGGCAATTAAATAATCAAAAACTTCCTTTTTATTAGGTAACCCCTGCTCTCTATGTTCTTCATTCCAGAGCAGATTTGAATCATAGAGTGCTTGGTAATAGTTCGATATCCTAATTTCCGCCTGCTCTATTCCGCTGTTTTCAAACGGGGCAGATATTATAAAGCCTAACTTAGAAACTCTATCAATTTCTTTTAAAAAAAGCTCTCTTCTATCTTTAGGGATGTGCTCTATAACATCTAAAGCGACCACAATATCAAAACTGGAGTCAGCGAATTTTAAATCAGTAGCGTCTCCTTCAACAAAAGAAGGATCTCTTTTTAATTCTTCCGATAATTTGATATCCAGATATAAAATATCGTCTTTTAAAAACAACTCTAAATTTTTATGTTCGTTAGCCCCTACTTCCAATATAGAAAATGTCCTTCCATTTCGAAAAGCGTCAATAATCAATTCGACCATCTTATAACGCTGAAATTGATGAAAAGGTATATGAGTATTCATGTTCATCCCTCTTCCGAAATTCTATAAATATCTACTGAGTTCTCGATATAAACTTTATTCCAAATTTTTGCTTCCTCATTCTCGGCTACTTGAAATATATACGCATTTTCTGTGTAGTCAGCAAAAACAGCAGTTCTATTATGAACAGTAGTTGTTGAAATAACTGTGGAGACGTTATATATCCCTTCTACAAGCGGGACTCTCGTTTTAAACTCAACAATTACTTTGTCACCTGCTAAACCATTTAATTCACCAATTTGTTCTATCAATGTGTTGCTTCCTATTATCTCTATGTTTTTATTATCTCGGATATGGTAACCCACCGATACCCTCGCGCTTTTCAAGAATTTAACATGCATTCTTATCTTTATTTCCTCATTAAATTTTGCGATTTGTACATCACTTTCATTACAAAGAACCTCCAGATTTACCAGCTGAACATCCCCAGTACCTTGTCTGTAGTAAGATACCTTTTGTACAAACTCAGGAGATTCCTTAAAACTTAAACTATTTGTCTGTTTCATGGCTGTGATATTAAAAACCTTGCCTACCTCAGCTGTTTGTGCAAGTTTATAATTCTCTTTTATCATTCGTTCTCTCGTTTTTTTAGCATATAAATCTACTACTTCATCAGAAGGTCCATACGCAATCATTTTGCCATCTTCAAGGTATAACGTTTTCTTACATAAGGCTTTAACTGAATTAATATCGTGTGATACGAATAAGACTGTCACGCCGCTCTGGAATAGTTCTTTCATCTTCGTGATGCATTTTGCTTGAAAGTATAAGTCTCCTACGCTCAATGCTTCGTCTACAATTAATATATCCGGTTCAACATTAATAGCAACTGCAAACGCTAATCTAGCAAACATTCCGCTGCTATATGATTTCACAGGTTGGTGGATAAAATCCCTTAACTCTGAAAATTCAATTATCTCCTCAATTTTCTCTTGGATTTCCTCTTTTGAAAATCCCATCATCATACCATTCAGAAAAATATTCTCAATTCCTGTGTATTCAGGATTAAATCCGGCTCCTAATTCTAACAAGGCTGAAACTTTTCCATTCACAGCTAATTGACCCGATGATGATTTCAACACGCCTGTTATGATTTTTAACAGTGTAGATTTGCCGGAGCCATTCTTCCCTACTATTCCTACTGTCTCCCCTCTTTCTATTAGGAAATTAATATCTCTCAAAGCATAATGGTCAGTGTGATATTTTTTAGAAGAAGGAAGCAAAGCTTCCTTTAATCTATCCGTTTTTTTATTATACAGCTTATAAATTTTAGATAGATTCTTAACCTCAATAGCTATTTCATTCATTTCGTATCCTCCATACTAAAGTACATCGGAAAAATGTGGTTTCATTTTTTTAAAAACTACTGTGCCTATTAACAACAGAATTATAGTTACTAGCCAAAAATACAAGGTTTGGTTATAGCGGTGAAAAAACCAAACATGATTAATGAAGGAATCTCGATAACCTTCAACAATATAATATAAAGGATTTAATTTAAAAATTAGCGCTAGTTTATCTGGAATAATTGACGTTGACCAAACAATAGGAGTAAGCCACATACCAAATTGAAGTACAATTGATACAACTTGTGTCATGTCTCTAAAGAAAGGTGTTATGGCAGATGTCAACCAAGAAATACCAATTAGTAATATAATTAAACAGAATGAATAATAAAAAGCCTGAAGGTTATATATACTAAACGGGTATCCATAAAATATATAAAAAAGGAAGATAAGAATAACAAAGAAGACATGGATAAAAAGTGAAGATAATATTTTTACTAACGGAAGTAAGCTGACCTTAAATACAACCTTTTTCACTAAAAAGTTGTATTCAAGGAGGCTGTTTGTAGAGCTATTTAACGTGTCTGAGAAAAAAAACCATGGTATCATCCCGGGTAAGAACCATAAAATAAAAGGTATATTTTCATCAGGAGCACTTACTTTTAGTCCTTGTTCAAATACAAACCAATATACCATTATAGTCATAAATGGACTTATAAAAGCCCATAAAAGTCCAAAGTAAGAGCCTACGTACCTAGCTTTAAAATCGTTTCTTGCAAGGGAAAACACTACTTTTCTTAGCTTATAAATATCTTTAATAAAATTCATTGGTTATCTCCTGTTTAATTAATCATATGTACTATACGTTATCTAACTGTACCCCATCCAATCACAAATTGGAATATTTTCTCCGCTATGATAAAATATTGTCGAGATTTATCGGAGAGGGAGACTGTGATGTACGCGTATAAAAAGCCAAAGCTAGACGAAAGAGAACAGGCTGAAAAGAGTTCTATCATCTTTTGGCTGCTGATCGGGTTCGTAACCCTGTTTTTGTTCTGGGCCCCGTTTCAGAAGGCCTTGTTTAACGGAAATTCGCTGAACTTTGAAAGACCCATTTATTCCGCCGTGATATGGGCCTCCATTTTTCTGTTCCTGACGGGAATCTACTTCTTCTATTTCTGGAAGCTGCGGGAGCGCAAAGATCTTTTGAGTTTGTTTATCTTCTTAATTCCGCTCAGTTACCTGATTTCCTTGCTGCCGGCCGCTTCCAAATATTCGGCGGTAAACCTTCTGCTTATTCAGATCGTGCTCGTTACGTTGTTCCTGATCGGAGCCTATCTGACCAAAACGGCATTGGGAAATAAAATTATTCATATCGGGCTTCTGACCAGCGGTTATGTAATTGTTGTCTTTGGTATCATGAACTGGCTTGGAAACGGCAAGCTCGCCGGAACGCTGGTAAGCTGGTTTACCGCCATCGATGCTACCGGCATTTACAAAGACGCGGTCATGACGGATTCCAACGGGCTGCGGTCTGACGTCCGTGTTCCAGTACGCCAATACGTATGCGGGCTTCTTGATCGCCCTATGGGGCACAGGTCTATTCCTGGTATCGAAGAACCGCGGCTGGTCCAAAATTTTGGTGCACGCCCTATTCATCGTACCGGTCCTGGTGTCCTTTATGCTGACCCTATCACGCGGTGCGATTGTCTTTCTGCCTATTATTTTCTTCCTTATTCTAATCTTTCAGAAGCCGTCTAGGCAAATCCTCCTACTGATTCACGCGGTATTGTCAACACTGGCTTCCTTTGCCGTTTTAAGCAAGATTACAACGATAGGCATTGATGTGAACAAGGAGTTCTCCGCCTCTCTTTCGGGCAAGGGCTGGATGCTGCTTATCGGCGCGAGTGTCATTTACGGCATTCTTGCCTTACTGGTGCAGCGTTTTCTCGCTCCGGCATTGGAGAGCAAGCTGGAGAAATTCTCCTCCAGAAAGTGGTCGTTTTTCGCTATTCCTGCGGGTTCCATTGTCCTGGGTCTCTTGGGGTTCTTTGTGGTAATGGCTACTCCGCTTAAAAACCTGCTTCCCGAAAATGTACGAATCCGGCTGGAAACGATCAATTTCGGCCAACACAGCGTACTGGAGAGAATAACCTTCTACAAAGACGCTTCCAAGCTGTTCGCGGACTATCCGTTGTTCGGCGCAGGCGGCGGCGCTTGGTCGAGTTTGTACGAGCAATATCAGAACAACCCGTATACGAGCCGCCAGGCACATAACTTCTTCATGCAGTATCTCGTTGAAGTCGGGGCTGTCGGCATCCTGATCCTGGCCGTACTGCTGATTGCCATTTTCGCGATTTACATTCGTAACTATATCCGCAGCACGGAACAAGAACGTGACAAACATTTCGTTTATTTTATCTTTGTCCTTGCTATCCTGGGACACAGCGTACTCGACTTTGATATGAGCTACGTGTACATTGGAGCCATTGTATTCCTTTGCCTGGGAGCTATGATTGCCGACGTTAAAACAAAGGAATTCGTCAAACAAGTTCCATCGGTAAAATACGTATTCCCATCTTTTATCCTTGTTTTGTCAATCGTTACTCTATTCATTTCCGCCCGTTATCTGAGTGCAAACGGTTCTTACAATAAAGCGCTGGAAGTGGCGAAAACTTCGCAAAATTATACGGAAATTGTAACGCCATTAGACAATGCATTGAGTTTACGGGCAGATCATCCTGAATATGTCTTGCTGAAAGTGGATCTTTTGGCACAAATCTATAAACAGACGCAAGATGAAAAATATATAAATGAAGAGATCGCGTTAATCAATACCGCACGAGCTAAAGAACCCTACAATAAATCTCTTCTGGACCGTGAACTAAACATCCTTCAGATTAAAGGGCAACAAGAGCAAGTTGAGAAGCTTATCCAAAATGGGCTTAGCTATTATCCATGGGACATCAGCTTCTACGAGAGAAGTATTCAATATCATGTTACGGCCGGTTTTGAAGGATATGCCGCCAAAGATAAGACAACGGCAGATAAGGAGTGGAATCAGGCTCTCCAAGTTTACCAACAAGTTCTCGATCGCGTGAAGGAACTCGCTAAACTTCCTGAAGGGCAGTCTGCAGGGCCGTGAATTTAACGTAACGGAACCCATCAGACTGTATCTGGGTCAAATGTACTTTGCTCAAGGCAAGTATGCCGATGCGGAAGCCTTATTGAAACCTTTCACATCCGGAGAACTTAAAGACGAAAATGCCCAGACGGGTGCCCGTTATTATCTGGCAGCTCTCAAGAAGCAAAACAAAACCGATCAACCGGCTATGGATAAGATAAAAGCCTTAACTCCGGCTGTCGAGCAAGAGATCGATCAAATTATCGCAAACACACCTCCGCTGTAAAATAAAAGATAAAAGCCTGCTCTCCCGTCGTCGTGGAGAACAGGCTTTTTATTTTAGAATCCATTAGGACAAATGGAAAGTCCAGGAATCAAATTGTCCTTATTTTCCACCATTCGATACAAAAAGTCCCAGCCAGTAAATAGTCTTCTGGTGCTTTTAGCACATTTTTTTGTTTCATATTTCCAATGTTCGGATAATTATTCTTGTTAAATACTTACATGGATGAACTATCATCGCGAAGGAGGTGAATCGACAAAAGATGAAACTTAAGATCAAGATTACAGACAAAAAACAAAAGAGAGAATGGAGCGTTGCCCCGATGAATCAATGGTTCACCAAAACAGCCCAAATGCTGTGCTTGACGCTGATGCTTTCAGCTCTAATGCCGATTCTTGCTTCTGCACAAACAAGTTATTCCGGTGTCTCCTTCAACAACGGGACGGTTAAGGGTTCCGTATACTTAGACCACAAAAACGGTGATGAAACAGAGCTGCGCCTCTATGGCCCGAACGGTCAATATGTAGGTGTAGTCAAAGCTACTTACGCGAATTATTTCGATGAAGCAAGACAGCAGTATAAATACGATTTCCAAACAGTTGTCGACTCCGCTTACCGTTATGTTAAATTGTATTCGGTAGTGGATTCCGTATACCAAACTGTTAACAATGAAGTCTATAACAACGACAACGACAATGACTCCGATAACGGTTCCACTACTCCCGGCGGAAGCACCGGCGGCGGTAACGGGAATGGTGGAGGAGTGACTACTCCTGGTGACGGAAGCACAGCCGTGAATTCCATTAAAGCCGGCGCTGACGGTTCTCTGGACGCGCAAGCGTTGAAGGATGCCCTTGCCAAAGGGGATACGCTGGAGATTGTCCTGAACGGTGATATGGTAAATATCCCGGCGTGGGTGCTGAAAGAGAACAGCGACAACAAGCAAATTACAGTCAGAAACGGCAGTGCCGTTTACTATGTTCCTCTTGCGGCAATAAATTACGACTCCCTTGCCTCCTCTCTAAGTGTCGGAACAAATGACCTTTACATCCGTGTTACCGTGAAGTTCGTTTCCGAAAGCATGCGCAGCACGATGCAAACAGAAGCGGCAGCTATGGGCGGCAAAATCATCGGTACTCCGGCTGATTTCCACCTGGAAGCAGCTACTTCCGCCGGCAAGACATCCATGATCAACACCGGTAATGTATACGTGCCTCGCAGCCTGAACTTCGATACCGTGCTGAATCAGGCAAAAACGACGGCTTTCTTGTATAACGAGACAACCAAAACCATGACGTTCGTTCCCGCTTTCTACACGTTTAGCGACGGCAAAACAGACGTAATGGTAAAACGTCAAGGCAACAGCATTTACGGTGTGCTTGAGCTTAACAAAACTTTCTCGGACATCAAAGGACACTGGGCAGAATCGAACATTACGATGCTGGCGAACAAGCTTGTTATCGACGGGGTAACTAACACCACCTTCCAGCCGGACCGCAGCGTAACTCGCGCTGAATTCGCAGCTATGCTCGTTCGTTCGCTGGGTATTCAGAACACGGGCGCATCCTCCACGTTCAAAGACGTAGTTTCCAACCAGTGGTATGCGGATGTGGTAGCGACGGCAACCAAGCTGAAGCTGGTAGACGGCTATGAAGACGGTACGTTCCGTCCGAACAATCAGATTACTCGTGAAGAGCTTTCTGCCATGGTCGTTCGTGCTCTTAGCTACGCCGGTGTAAACACCAGCACGGAAATCACTAAGGGACAAGCCATGCTGACTAAATTCAACGATTCCCATAAAATCGTGTGGGCCAAAGATGAGATTGCTGCGGCGCTGAGCCTCGGTATCATCGACGGCATGACTTCTACTACGATCGAGCCTCTCCAGCAGGCTACACGCGCACAAAGCGCAACGATGCTGAAGCGCTTCCTGACAGCGGCTAAATTTATTTAAACAACCAAAAAGACAGTTCCTGAAAAGGAACTGTCTTTTATTTTTTGTACGACTATTCTACTTTTAGCTTAATCTTCTTGCCGGTAAATCCGCCGCTTGCTTCTCGAACAAAACCTTTCGCGTCTGCAGGTACGTCAAATACTACAACCGGTAGCGGATAGACCCAGATTCAGCTTTTATCAGAAAGAAAGTTTAGGTCTATAGACATAAAAAAAGACCGCCTCGTTATCCGGCAGTCTAATTCGTATTATCTTCCCGCTGAGGTACTTTCCAATCGGTCTTGTCAATCTTCTTCTGTAAAAAGAAATTGCCTACGGCCAGCAGCAGATTGCTGATCAAGGGAATAATTCCTTTGATGATTTCCGTCATCCTTAAGCGCCTCCTTTGGTCCTTACCCTTATATTATACCAGAAAAAACCAGATGGGATTCAATAAAACCTAACACGCCGGCCGACCATCTTCTATACCATACGCGAGATCTCCCATTATCGTTTCACGTTTTGCAGCGGAGATCGTACTCCTCCTGGGTTATGACTCCGTCATAAGCAGGTTGAAATGGCATCCCCCGCTCAAGGGGGACGCGTACCTGGTAGAAAGGCTCTATACCACTTGCCTGTCACATGACTTCTTCCATTAACTTACCAAGCCCTTGGGCCACAGGGAAAGGGCATCCAGTCAAATGAAGCCATGCTTCGTCAAGTGTCCAACCGGTATCACCGCGGTCAAATGCTGCCAAAGTGTGATCTCCTCTTTGATTAAACTTCCAAAGCAAGCCCAAGCATGCTTACCCCGCTTTTGAAGACATGGGTGACTCGGCGAAAAGCGGAGAAATCTGCTTCGGGATCACCATCGAGGAGAATGACATCCGCCCATTTTCCGATCTCTAAGCTGCCGGTCTCCCCTTCGATGCCGAGCGCTTCGGCGGCCATGTAGGTAGCGGCATGTATGACTTCTTGCAGGGACATGCCTTCTTCTTTCATGAGCTCAAGCTCCGTCGCAAAATCTCCATGGAGGTTAAACGGGGTGCCCGCGTCCGTACCGGCGGCAATTTTCACGTTCTCTTTATGTGCCTTGCGAAAGCTCTCACGATGGGGAATCATGGCTTCCTCATTTTTTCTTACCGCAAACTCCGGTATGCCCGCAGCCGTTCCATTCTTTACAATCTGATAAGGGGCTGCGAGTGTCGGGACGAGATACGTGTTACGTTCTTTCATTAGCCGGATCGCTTCATCGTCCAGCTCGACTCCGTGCTCAATCGTTGTCACGCCTGCACGAATCGCGTTTTTGATCCCCTCGTTGCCTTGGGCATGGGCGGCTGTCCGTTTTCCGGCCTCTTTGGCAACTTGGCAAGCGACGGCCAGCTCTTCTTCGGTTAGTTGGGAAGCTCCCGCCTTTACCCCGGGTGTTAATCCGCCGCCTGTTGCCATGAGCTTAAGAAAGTCGGCCCCTTCCTTTATCTTACTTCTCGCTGCTTTTCGAACTTCCTCAATGCCATCTGCCTCAGTACCGAACATATGACAGTGGCCGCCTGTCATCGTAATCGGTTGACCGCAGGCAAAAATCCTCGGGCCTTTTACAATCCCTTCCGCAATTGCTTTACGCAGCTCCATATCCATATCGTACTTCGAACCGCAATTTCTGACGGTGACTACGCCCGATTGAATTTGTTTCACAGCACTAACAAGTGCCCGATAGGCGGCAGCACCAACAGAATCGCCTATTGCTTTGCCCATGGAGTCGGGACTGCCATCCATCGTCAAATGAACATGCAAATCAATGAGACCGGGCAGTGCGGTTAATCCTGTGCCATCAATGACCCGATCTGCTTGACTTGATAGATCATGGCTGCCTAATCCAAGAATTCCGGTTTCATCAAAAAGGAGATTGGCACCTTCTGTTTTGCTGCCTCGTCCGTTATATAAAGTGACATTCCGAATGTAGGTTTTCATGTTAAGCTCCCTTCTCTAATCCCGCGTTATTCGTATGAATGGCTTGTTTGCGCGTAAACATACTGACGAGGATTAGCGCTGCAGTATTTAGAAGTACGGCGATGAACCCGATATTTAATTCTTGAACGGCTTGCGGCAGACCTGGGAATAGCTGAGCTATCGTAAGGTCGTTCAGTGTAATAAGAATGACAGTGAGAACACCGACGAGCATTCCGGCCGCAGCGCCCTGCTTGGTGAAGAATTTCTTATTGACCAGAGAAGCGAGCAAGGGCGGAAACAACTGGGTCACAAAATTATAGCCCATCAGAAGCAGGGTCATGATCGTGCTGCTGTTGAAAATGGCGTAAAACATGCAAACGAGCGCGATAACCGGAACGATCAGCTTGGCAACCCTGCTAAGCCCCGCATCCGTGGTAGCAGGAAAGATGACTTGGTAGATGTTTTTCGCGACAGCTGTAGAAGCGGCCATGAGCAGCAAGGAACCGGGAACAATTCCTGTCAATAATCCTGCAGCTCCGATAAATCCGACGAACCAAGGATCGAAAGTTTGGATCGATATTTTTAACAGCGCCAAATCCCCATTGGCACCGGTTAATCCGGGGACCTGTAAGATAGCGGTGAATCCGACGATTAATACGAATGGCAGCATCAGCGTATAAAGGGGCATGATGATCGTATTTTTCTTAAATACGTTCGTGCTTTTCGCGGAAAAATAGGCGGCGAAAGTATGGGGCCACATGCTGAAGCCGATCACAGTGAGCAAGGTTGTCGAAATGAACCAGGAGAAGGATAACCCCGTTTCGGGAACGAGCAAAAAGTTCGGTTTTGCTTCATTGACGGCCTCGAACATCGGTTGAATACCGCCATAATAATGGTAAGGGAGATAAATACCTAAAAAGAGAACGATTATAAAGATTAATATATCTTTCATGACGGCCGTCCAAGCCGATCCGTGAATACCGGAAACGCTTACATAAACCGTGATGACGACGGTAGAAATAACAATGGCAAGAGAGGGTGAGATCGAACCGTATGAAGCTGCGGATACGATAATCCCCAACCCTTTAAATTGCAAGATCAGATACGGTATAAGTGCCAAGACACCTACAATCGCTACCAATACACCTAAACCTTTGCTTTTGTATTTGATCGCAAAGAAATCGGATTGTGAAACGAGTTTATGCTCTTTTGCATATCTCCAAATCGGCGGCAGCAGCCAATATCCGAGTAAATAGCTTAAGGAAGAGGTACATAGAATATAAAATGCGGGTCCCCCTTTGGAGTAGGACCATCCGCTTGTCCCAAGAAAAGTAGAAGTGGTGTAAATCTCCCCGGCGAGCAGCAGAAAAACGAATGCGGTGCCAAATCCTCGCCCGCCTACTGCCCACTGTTCCATATTCATATCTTTTCCTCTTCTAGCCATTAGCCCGAGAAGGAGAGACAGCAGAAGAAACCCCAGCATAATGATCAGAGCCGCATTCATACCCCATCGCCCTCCTTATCGAGCAATCCGTTTGATTTATCCAACTGATAAATAACCAGCATCGTAAGCGAAGAGAGAACGATCCACAGCAAAATCCAAAAGAGCAGGAAAGGCAATCCTAATACGTATGGAGTCACTTGATTAAAGACAACGGCACCTCCGAGCATTCCGATAAACGGAATGATAACCAGCCAATAATAATTTCTCATTCCAGTTAACCCCCTTCAAGCTTTTTCCATGATCTCAATCAGCATTCCGCAGAATGGGTATGAACGAGCTGTCCTCCTTTAAAAACTCGCTTGATTCTCGTTTTATCTTGAAGAATTTTGATATCCTGCAGCGGATTCCCTTCGATGACAATCATATCCGCGATTTTCCCCGCCTCGATGACACCCAGCTCCGTTAACTGAAGTGCTTCCGCGGCTGCTTGCGTGGCGCTTTTAATCGCATCCATTTCAGACAAGCCGTTTCTCACGAGACATTCCAGTTCATACGCATTCTCCCCGTGATAATTAAAAGGAGTTCCCGCATCCGTCCCGGCGACGATTTTGACGCCTGCCGCAATCGCCTTTTGCAAATTGGCTTCGTGGGCCGTTTGATAGTATTCCACTTTCTTAATATGATGTTCAGGGACGCCGCCCGCTCGGCCGTATTTAATCGTTTTGAAAGCAGACAGGGTCGGAACGAGATAAGCGCCTTTCTCCAAAAAGAGTTCAATTCCCCGATCGTCTAGGAATGTTCCATGCTCAATGGTTCGAACACCGGCTTTCAAAGCGTTATGAATTCCCTCTACGCCAATGGCATGGGCGGCTGTGACTTTTTCGAATTTCACCGCTTCTTCTACGGCAGCTTTCATTTCCTCTATCGTTAATTGGGCGATTGTTCCCGGACCGGGTGACATTCCCCCGCCTGTAGCCATCATTTTAATATTGTCGGCACCCAGCTTTAGCTGCTCTCGGGCAGCTCTTCTCGCCTGGTCAACACCGTCCAAGACGATGCCGATTCCATCTATATTGACGCCCTCAGGAAACATATCTCCGTGTCCGCCCGTTATGGTCAAAGCTTTTCCGCTGGCAAAGATGGTTGGTCCGACGATAATTCCTTGTTCGACTGCTTTTTTAATGGCGATATCAATATGCCCTTTTTCGCCCATGGTGCGAAGTGTCGTAAACCCTGCTTGGAGGGAGCGTTTGGCCCTTTCTACACCTTTAATGGCAGCGAACGCCGGTGTATCCATGACCATATCGGTGAAGGTGCTCGGCTCACCTGCCATACACAGATGAACGTGTGCATCAATCATTCCCGGCATCAAAGTCATGCCTTTTAGATCGAACAGCTCCGCATCGCCGGCTTGCCGCACGACGGTTTCATCGCAGCGGCCGACATACGTGATTCTCTCGTTTTCCACAATGACTAGAGCTTCTTTTTGGCCTGTGTGACTTTTTCCATCTATAAGCAAAGCGTTCTTGAAAATTTTCTTGTTAGCCATCCAGTAATTCTCCCCTATTCTTCATAATCTCCGTCAAAAGTAAGCGCATACATTTGGTGACTGATTCACTCTTCAGAACGTGGTCAACCAACCAGACCAATATTCGCTCCACCGGTTTGAGCCGCCTGTAGCTTAAGATTTCAGTTCACATAACATATCAATGGCAAGGGCCACTTCTTCTTTTTTATTGTAAAAATGGGGTGCCATCCGGATGACATCATTGCGCGCCGACACAATAACTCCTCTTTCTCTCATTTTCATTTCGATCAGGGATGCGTTCGGGCAATAAAACGCGGTGTTAGCCGCTTTTCGCTTGAGATCCAGCGGGCTGGCGATGGTTAACCCCTTTTCTTGTCCATAAGAAATGGCAAAATGCGATAATTCCATAAGATAGGCCTCGATTCGATTAACACCTATCTGATTGATCAGTTCCAACGCGGCATTAGCGGCGTAAGCGTTGATCATTGGGGGAGTCCCCGTATCAAAACGCCTCGTTCCTTCCGCATAATCCAGTGATTTAACATCAAACGAAAAAGGATCTATCCGGCCGAACCAGCCGGTAATGGATGGCTGCAGCTCTTCGGCAAGTTCTTTCTTCACATATAGGAAGGCGATTCCCGGTATCCCCAGCAAATACTTCTGGGCCCCTGCCGCGAGAAAGTCTACGTCCATCTCCTTCACGTCTATTGAAACGCAACCCGCCGACTGATAGGCATCTACAAATAACCGTGCTCCTTTATCGTGCACAATCGAGGAAATCTGTTTTAAATCTTGTTTAAGTCCATTATAATAAGCAGCATGCGACATGGAGACGATCAAAGTTCGTTCATCCACACATTGATCATAAAATTCAATCGGAATCTCGTTGTTTTCACTCGGAACGAAGGCGATTTCGGCCCCCCGGGATTGTTGAGCCAGCCAGACGTGCCCGATGGAAGGGAAATCCATTTCGGTGGTCACGACTTTATTCCTGGGTGCTGTAAATTGCAGCGCCGATGCGACTGCCGCCGCCGCTAATGAAACGGACGGAAGCACCGCAATTTCATCCGATGACGCATTAATTAGGGCGGCAAAAGCTTGTTTAGCCATCTCTACCCGACGCATCCAGCCCGTCCAGTCCATACCTTCCGCTAACCAGCCGTCGGTATACTCTTTCATGGCCGCTTCCACTTGCAGACTCATCGCACTTTGCGAACAACTGGAAAGCTGAATCTTATTTTTCAATATCGGAAAATATTGTCTTTCCTTATCAAAAGGATATTCCACAAAAATCGCCCGCTTTCAATTTATATTTGAGGAGAATGACTATGACCAAGATAGAAAGCGCTATCAATTCTTCGGTAACATCTTGGCTGGACAGCTTGGCTTTTCATTGGCATCCGCTCCCTCAACTTGGACAAAAACTGGTTTTACAAAAGCATGCTTTTATCTTTCTGGAAAATCAGCCTAACGATTTTGTCTATCTGGTTCTGAACGGACGTATCCGATTATATGTGACCTCCCTTAATGGTGTCGAAAAAACGATCGCAATCATTGGAAAAAACGGGATGATCGGTGAAAACGGCATTTTTGACAATGCCGCATCGTACAACCATAGCGCTATTGCCGCCAGTAAAGCCACTGTAATTAAAATTGACCGCAAAAAATTCGAAGAAACGTTGAAAGGCGATTTCGAGCTTACGCGGCAGGTTTTGGTTTTGGTAAACTTAAAAATGAGAATCATGTCGTCCCAATTGCTGCAACTAAGCTCTTATTCCGCTATCCAGCGAATTTGTCACACGCTCTTGCAGTTGGTGGATACGTATGGGATAAAAAACGGCGACAAAGAGTTCATTGGAATCCGCTTCACCCACCAGGAATTGGCCAATCTGGTGAGCACATCGAGGGTGACAGCGGCAAACACCCTTAAAAAACTGGAACTAACCGGCGTCATATCCAAACAAAACGGCAAGTATGTGATTGAAGACAAGGCGCGCCTGATTTCGTTGGGAACCCATCACAACTAATTGGATATGCATTCATTGTATTAAGTACGTCCTAAATATTCTGTAAAGTAGTTTACAATCTATAAAATTTCTCACATCTGATAAAGATTTTTTAAAACCCTATCGCATAAAAAGTGAAAAAGACGCAAAAAGGCCTCTCAGAGTTTATATCTGAGAGGCCTTATTAACAGATCCCTTCAAACGGTCTTCCCCTCACGGGAACCTTAATTCATAAGGATTTGGAGCATTATATTTGGGGTATATCGAGACATAATCGCAGACCGGCTAACTGACCAGGCATATTTTTTACAGGTACTTGCAGTCTCGGTCAATAGCATGGCCCATTGCGAAGGGTGTTGAAACGGGTAAAATCCGGCAGCGCCTCCACGAACTATTATTTCATCGCTCGCTCCTCCAATGCGGGTGAATGCCGCAATGGCGAGACCTGCTATGCCAAACATATTGGAAGCTGCATGATTGAGCCTGCTATCGCCAAATTGTGTCAGGCAGATGTCTTCGGATAAATCTCGTGATGGAACTTCTTCTCCACAAATGAATAAATTATTGTTGAACTCCTTGGAGACATACTCCCACTCGAAGTCCCATGGCATTCTATAGCCGGTTTTTTCCAAAAAAGACTTTGCTTCTTGTAAGTTAACATAGCCGGGGAATGGACCATCATCGCTATAAAAGTCAGGCCGTTCTTCATCATTTGACAGATTAATATTCTCCTCTAATACCCACTCGTAAACAGGGAAACGGCTCATAAGGAATGGGTTTATACGAGTATTTTCATTATCCTCAGATTGATGGATAAGTTGAGAAATCATGGACCAATCGTCAGGTGTGCATATATCTTTGATGCTCTCAATATGTTGAGAGGATGCACCATAAATAAAGGCTCCTCCTAATATTAAATTTAAATGTGTTTCGTAAAGCTCATCATAAAAACAGGGGATTTCTATTTCTTTACCATTTTGAGTATTTTTTATTATATAGGGTTTAGCGAGTTTGGATCTTCCCGGTAATTTATTGATTATCGAATTGCAAATATCTTCGCGGCGTTCACGTGAAGCATTTTGCCAATTTTCCAGGCTATTGATTTCCGTAATGTTGGTCATTGGGTGCACCAGCCCCTTCAGCTTATTTTCCTCCGCTCCGTATCGCCGTTCACTGGCGCTGGAGACCGAAATATATGGAACTGCCTACTACTAAGGACGAGTGGGATCTATTATTGAATACGGAGACTTTTCTATGTACATATCAAAAGCATCTATACCTTCTTGTAAAATTATATGGGCTTCTTTATGAGTAATCGGTACAACCCACAAGACACTAATTGTTTCTTCACCTATTTTTATTTCTTCCAAATCCTCACTCTCTCCTCTTAGTTCATCAATCAAAAGGGCTTTTGTAGTCCAGTTCTCTGGTGCGAGTGCGCTTTCCGTCATTACTCGTGGTGCTTCCGAAGATTTCATATGTTCAATATTATGGGCAATCAGGTCGCAGAAATAGGAGATTATACGATCCATACTTTCTTGTCCCAAATCGGGCTCCAAAGCTAGCATCCATTCAGTCTCAGTAGGTTTTCCGGTGTTTCGAATGGAATTAGATAGGCCGACTGTTGCGAATCTAGCAGGAGTTTTATCATTCATTGACGGGAAATAATAGATCTCAATATATACGCCAATCTCCGGTTTTGTCATGATGACTCTATATTCTGGCATAGACCATTCATTAATATATAAATTAAGAATGATTGTTCTTCTGATGTCGAAGTTCAGCATTTTTTCTTTGCTTGACTCTCTCTTGTTCTGCACATCCATCACCTCTTAAGGACAAGATCATCCACACCGGAAAACTGACGCTCCACAGATGCTAGCGCCTTCAATAATAAAAAGCTAAGATTTTATCACCAAATCATAATTCCGTTTCGGCGAAAATTTCGATGTCTTCGAGTTTTCTATATTTTTTATTATGGATGTTATCAGGAACTATTTTCCAGTAGTTTTATATCTTGAGACCACTATACACGACTTCCTTTTTCAAACACAAGGTGTTCAAATTAAAACTTTAAAAATCAAACTCTAAATAGCCCCCTTTGCAAGAAGAGTGATTTTATTGTGATTGATAAAAAAACAGGCCCCTTGTAGGAGCCTGTTTTTACTGGTATTACAGGGTTTTTAAGACCCTTCTTACATCATGCCGCCCATACCGCCCATGCCGCCCATGTCAGGCATAGCAGGTTTGTCTTTCTCAGGCTTGTCGGCGATAACCGCTTCGGTTGTCAGGAACATAGCCGCAACGGATGCCGCGTTTTGCAGAGCGGAACGCGTTACTTTCGCCGGGTCAACGATACCGGCTTCGATCATGTTCACCCACTCGCCAGTAGCGGCGTTGTAGCCGATACCGGTTGTTTCTTTCTTCAGACGCTCAACGATTACGGAGCCCTCTTGACCGGCGTTCGCGGCAATCGTGCGAACCGGCTCTTCCAGAGCGCGCAGAACGATGTTTACGCCTGTTTTCTCGTCGCCGTCGGAACCTACAGCGGCAACAGCGTTGTACACGCTCACGAGAGCTGTACCGCCGCCTGCCACGATACCTTCTTCAACCGCGGCACGAGTAGCGTTCAGTGCGTCTTCGATACGCAGTTTGCGCTCTTTCAGCTCGGTTTCGGTAGCGGCGCCGACTTTGATAACGGCTACGCCGCCTGCAAGTTTAGCCAGACGCTCTTGCAGTTTTTCTTTATCGAACTCGGAAGTGGTTTCTTCGAGCTGCGCTTTGATTTGGGAAACACGCGCATCGATGTCTTCTTTAGCGCCGGCGCCATCGACAACGATCGTGTTTTCTTTCGTTACACGGATTTGACGAGCCGTACCCAGCTGTTGTACCGTAGCGGATTTCAGCTCAAGGCCGAGTTCCTCGGTGATTACTTGGCCGCCTGTCAGGGCAGCGATGTCCTGCAGCATAGCTTTGCGGCGGTCGCCGAAGCCAGGAGCTTTGACAGCCACGCAAGTGAACGTACCGCGCAGACGGTTAACGACCAGCGTAGCCAGTGCTTCGCCTTCTACGTCTTCAGCGATGATCAGGAGCTGTTTGCCTTGTTGAACGACTTTTTCAAGAACCGGAAGGATTTCCTGGATGTTCGTGATCTTCTTGTCAGTGATCAGAACGTAAGGGTTCTCCAGAACGGCTTCCATTTTGTCCGTGTCGGTGATCATGTACGGGGAGATGTATCCGCGGTCGAACTGCATGCCTTCAACCACTTCAAGCTCAGTCGCGAATCCTTTGGATTCCTCAACGGTGATAACGCCGTCTTTGCCGACTTTCTCCATCGCTTCGGCGATCAGTTCGCCGACTTCGTCGTCAGCAGCGGAGATAGCCGCTACTTGAGCGATGCTTTGCTTGCCTTCGATAGGCTTCGCAATGCTTGCAAGCTCTTCGACAGCCGCACGAACGGCTTTGTCGATGCCTTTGCGGATAACCATCGGGTTAGCGCCCGCGGTTACGTTTTTCAGACCTTCGCGAATCATCGCTTGAGCCAGAACCGTAGCCGTAGTCGTACCGTCACCGGCAACGTCGTTTGTTTTGGTCGCGACTTCTTTTACAAGCTGTGCGCCCATGTTCTCGAAAGCGTCTTCGAGTTCGATTTCTTTCGCGATCGTCACGCCGTCATTGGTAATGAGCGGGCTTCCGAATTTTTTCTCAAGTACTACGTTGCGGCCTTTAGGACCGAGTGTTACTTTAACTGCGTTCGCCAGTGCGTCCACACCACGAAGCATTGCGCGGCGCGCGTCTTCACTAAACATAATGTCTTTTGCCATCGTTAAAACCCTCCCTGAAATGTTCATTCTGCTTGCATCTTCAAATCTGCGTGCTCACGGTTGCATCTATATCGTTCCGATAACCGGCCTTCGGCCGCAGCGTCAGGCGGTAAGTATTCAAATGAGTGGCTTAAGTATGTGAATCCGCTAAATTAGGCTAAGATAGCGAGGATATCGCTCTCACGCATAATCAACAGCTCGCGGCCCTCGTATTTCACTTCAGTCCCTGCGTATTTGGAGAAAATAACGCGGTCGCCTTCTTTAACTTCCAGCTCAACGCGCTCGCCGTCTTTCAGCGTGCCGCTTCCAACTGCTACAACTTTGCCTTCCTGCGGCTTTTCTTTAGCTGTGTCCGGAAGCACGATGCCACTAGCAGTCGTCTCCTCTTTCGCAATGGCTTCAATGATAACGCGATCACCCAACGGTTTGATCATGGATAAATAGCCTCCTTCAGTTTAGTTTGTAGTCAATGGATTTTTAGATTTTTAGCACTCAAACATCTTAAGTGCTAACAACACTTTTAATGATAATGATTTTGCCATCGTTTTGCAAGTGGGTTTTGTTAAATTTTATTGTTTTTGCCGCAAAAAGCAGAATGGAAGCCATTGCCAAGTAAACGCCTCACCCATTGTTCCCCGGCCGCCGGATTTTCATTCATCTTGTAAACGCGATTTGCCGGACCAGGGCGAAAAAACGGTTACAACTTCGTATCCTATGCGGTGCAGACTCTTTTAAGACGAAGCGTACGCATAATCCGGCAGCAGATAGACGGCCTTTCAAGAAAGCCGCCTCAACCGGCCATCACTTCCCGATCCAAAAAAAAGGGACTGTCTTCCGACAGCCCGTTACTTTTGTTCCCCGTATTCCGCTTCCCAGGCCGCATCCTGGACAAGCTGTTTGCGATAAATAAAGCCCGAAAGCAGCACGCTGAACTCATACAGCACGATCATCGGCAGCGCTACAAGAATAGCGGAGATCGCATCCGGCGGCGTGATGACGGTCGAGAGAATGACCAGAACCATGTAAGCGTACCGGCGCATTTTGGCCAGCCGTTTGGGGTTCAGAATGCGCAGTTTAGTCAGAAACATGACCACGATCGGCAGTTCGAAAAGAACCGAAAGCGGCAAAATAATGTTAAACATGAACGAAAAATATTGGGCCGCCCCGTAGAGCTCGGTAATTCCCATGGAGCGGCTGATCGCCGTCGTAAAGTAAAAAGCCATCGGAAACACGACAAAATAGCCGAAAGCCAGACCCGCCAGGAACAGGACAACCGCTCCCGGAATGTAGAGAATCGACGCTTTCTGCTCGCTCTCCCGGAGCCCCGGACTTACAAACGCCCAGATGTGGTATAGGATCACCGGCAGTGTAATAAGCAGAGCCACGACAAAACCGAAGTTCATGTATAAACGAAGGGCATCCCACGGAGAAAATACATGCCACGCGATCTTATCGGCGGGAGGCACGGATTTCAGAAAGAGGATGACGTTCTTGGCGAAAATAAGGCCGATGACGAGGCCGATGATCAGGACTCCCAGCACCCAGAAGATCCGCTTGCGCAGCTCCGCCAGATGCTCGACCAAAGGTTGTTCTTTATCCATGCAGCACCAACCTATCTACGTATAGCTTCACTGAACCGGAACCTTAGTCCGGAAGGCGGCGGGGATTGTCCGAAACCGCCCGTTCACTGCCCGACGGGGCGGGAGCGGCTTGCGTTAAAGAGGCCGGAGCCGGCACTTCTTCGGGCGCTGCGGCGACGGATTTGACCTCGGCCGCTTTCTTGTCCGCCTGGTCATGCTCGGACATCATATCGCGCGCGCCCTTCTTGAACTCGCTTAAGGTGCGGCCGAAAGCTCTTCCGAGCTCGGGAAGCTTGTTCGGTCCGAACAACAGCAGGCACACGACGGCAACCAGCAATATTTCGGTAAAACCTATATTTTGAAACATCCGGAATGTTTCCTCCTTCAAAATGTGTAATCAGCAGCCCAGCAGGCCGCCGTAGCCCATCTCCGTAATGTCTTCGCGGAAAATCTCTTCCCCGGCGCATATCCGGGGAAGAAGCACGTCGAAGGACGTGTACGGGTCGTGCATCACGCAGCCCGGCAACCCCATTACGGGGACGCTGCCGATATAAGCCATCATCAGCATCGAGCCGGGCAGCATCGGCGTCCCGTAGCTGACGATGCGAGCACCCGCCCGGGATATCGCCCCGGGCGTACGGTCGTCGGGATCGACCGACATGCCGCCGGTGACCAGGATGAGATCCGCGCCGAGTCCGAGGAAATGCCGGATCTCGCTCACGATCGCATCCATGTCGTCCGGCGTGAACCGCTGGTCGATCACCCGCGAGCCAAGCGCTTCGACTTTGGCTCGCACGGCAGGGCCGAATTTATCTTGGATTCGGCCCTTGAACACCTCGCTGCCGGTGGTGATCAGCCCCACCCGCAGGCTGCGGAACGGCTTCACGGCGACAAGCCCCGCCGCGGTCGCCGGAGCCTCTTCACGCCGGACCGCAGCGGCATCAGCCGCGCTCTTGTCCGGCGGAACCGGCGCCGGAGCGGGCGAGCCGGCCTCCGCCGGCAGCTGCGTCTCCGCCGCATCAACGGCCGATCCGCCGCTCTGCGGCTCCGGGCTCCCGGCGGCCGCATTCAAGGCGCCGCCGCTGCTTCGCAGCGCAGCCAGCCGCTCCACGCGGGCGACGGGCTCTTCCTCGATGACGAGCGGAATGACCCGGGTGCCTGCCAGGGCTTGCCCGGGTTGTACGACCGTATTCGTGCGGATGGTCGACATCACGATACGGCCCATGCCGTTGACCTGATCGACGAACGCTTTGTCGATCTTGGCCAGGCCGTGAATCGCCGATTTCAGGGTGACCTTGCCTTCATGCGGTTCCGTCTTGTCCGTATTCGCTCCCTGCACGGCATTCGCCAGACGGAGAGCCGCCTCATCCTCGTGAAGGTAGCCTTCGGCAAGCTCCAGCACGTAAATGTGCTCCTTGCCGATGCTCAGCAAATCGGGAATATCCTCTTCCGCAATCTGGTGGCCTTTGCGGAACAAGCGGCCCTTGAACTCTCCCGGGATAATCCGGGTCAAGTCGTGAGCGAGGACCAGACCGATCGCATCCTCTACTTTTACCTCACGAAGCATGGAGTCAGCTTTCATCCGCATGCTCCTGCTCCCGGCCCGTCAAGATGGACAAGGCATGAGGAAGCACGTCAATAATGGCCATGAGACTTTCATGGACACCCTTAGGGCTTCCCGGCAGGTTGATGATCAGCGTAGAGCCCCGGATTCCGGTCACAGCCCGGGAAAGCATGGCCCGGGGAGACTTCTCGATCGATTTCATCCGCATGGCTTCGGCAAAGCCGGGCGCCGAACGGTCGATGACGCTCAAGGTCGCTTCCGGGGTAACGTCCCGGGCGGCAAGGCCCGTTCCGCCTGTCGTCAAGATGAGATCCGCCTGAAAGTAGTCGGTCATTTCTATAAGAGCCGCCATAATTTCGTCCATTTCATCCGGTACGACGCGGTATTCAATGATATCTCCTTGAATCTCTTCCTCTACCAGCTCGCGGATGACTTGGGCGCTCGTATCTTCCCGTTCTCCTCTGGATCCGCGGTCACTGGCAGTTAGAATCGCAACTTTCCAGCGCATTCCTCTCACCTCTTCCTCTACTGTAACAAAATTTGATTAAGAATGGGTATCAAATCTGTGAAAATCTCCATTTTTACCGCCGGTTTTGGTTACGAGCATCGTAGGCCCGATCACCATGTCCTTCTGGAGGGCTTTGCACATATCATACACGGTCAGGGCCGCGGCGGATACGGCCGTCAGCGCCTCCATCTCCACGCCCGTAGGCCCGGTTGTGCGCACTTCGGCTTCGATGCCGAGCTCCGTCCCGCTTTCGTAATTAAAGCGGATGTCCACTCCGGACAGCGCAAGCGGATGACACATCGGAATCCAGTCGGCGGTCTTCTTCGCCGCCATGATGCCGGCTACCTGAGCTACGGCGAGCACATCGCCTTTGGCAAGACGGCCCTCCCGGATACGCAGCAGCGTATCCGGCAGCATCGTGACGCTGGTGCGGGCAACGGCCGTCCGCCTGGTCTCTTTCTTTTCGCTGATATCGACCATTCTGGCCCGGCCTTGTTCATTAAAATGAGTCAGTTTGTCCGGATGCTCCATCCGATCCTCTCCCCTCTTCCGGTCCGCTGCCGGATCCCGGGTATATGCGGCGCTCTCCGTAATCAGCACGTCCAGACGGATATCGTGCGGTTCTATGGGAAGGTGCTCCACAAGCTGCACGTCAAAGGCCGCGGCCGCAAAAAAAGGCGCTGCCCTCCCTTCCTCCCGGGCGGCTTTCAGCAGCTTTTGGAGAAAGCGGTCATAGTAGCCGCCCCCATAGCCCAGCCTCCCGCAAGCGGTATCAAAAGCAAGCCCCGGCACGAGAACGGCTGAAGCGGCAAGGGGATTCTCCAAAGCCGGGCTGAGAGGGTCCGGCTCCATGATGCCGTGCATCCCTTCCTGCAGATCTTCCCATTGCCTTATTTCGTGAAAAAGCAGCTCTCTCGTCGCATGCAGCGAACGAGGCGCGTAAACGCGGATGCCCGCTTCCCAGCAGGCTTCGACGGTTTCATGAATTCCGCATTCCGTGCGAAAGGGGACGTATGCCAGAACAAACGGGGTATCCGGAGCCCCGGATGTACCGAAGCTTTCCGTTAATTCCCGGTTCGCAGGCAATCGTATGCCGGAATCCCCGTCTCCCGGGCATGCTTCTTCCAAGCGGGACCTGTCTTCCGGCTGTTTAACCCGCGCAGGCGCCGCGCCGGCGAATGCACCGGGTGAAAGGTGCCGGCCGGCGATTACGCCTTTCAGCCAGGCGGTCAATCTTTCGTTGATCCGGCGCTCCCGGCTCGCTCTCTCTTCAGGCGTTAATTCCGAGCGGAGCCGTTCGATATGGCGGCGGAGTTCTTTTTTGTCGGTATTATTCATGTATATAGCTGCAACCTCTTTCCGGCTGGGGCTGTTAATTTGGACTGATTGGCGGGATTTCGCAGATGGTTGTCTGCCTGCGGGGCAAAGGTCCTTCTTTATATAGAAGACACGTGCAGACAGTAGTTTACATTATTTTATCACATTGCCGGGAAGTTTGAAAAAAATGTGTTCAGTTTTCCTGGAGGCGTTTTTCCTGTACACTAAAAAGGGCCTTTCTTTTCCGCGGCAGAACCCGCTTGAAGATATTCCGCCGGGTTATTCGCCCGGACCTTTACTAAGCAGCCGTATTAATGAAGAAAATTGTGCAATCATGGAGGTAATAACGAAAGATGCTTCTCCAAGTGAACGGAATCGGTAAAAGCTACGGGACCTCGTCCGTGCTTTCTAACATATCCCTGCAAATTGAAGACCGCGAAAGAATCGGACTCGTCGGAGTGAACGGGGCCGGCAAGTCGACTCTCCTGCAAATTATCGCGGGCGACCTTTCTTACGATGAAGGGGACATTTTTAAAGCCAAAGAAACCCGGATCGGGTATCTCCGCCAGAACGGCGGCCTGCAGACGGACAAAACGATTATCGAAGAAATGCGCACGGTCTTTACGGCGCTCTATGCCGTCGAAAGAGAACTGCGCGAGCTGGAACAGCAGATGGCGGATCCGAAGCTGATCGATAACGCCAAGGCGTACGAGGACACGATGAACCGGTACTCTGCCAGATCCGAGTGGTTCCGCGAGCAGGGCGGATACGAGATCGAAGCCAGAATACGCGGAATTCTGCACGGCATGGGATTCGGAGAATTTCCGCCCGATACGCTGATCCAGACGCTGAGCGGCGGTCAGAAAACCCGTCTCGCGCTCGCCAAAATGCTTCTGGAAGAGCCGGACCTGCTTCTTCTCGACGAGCCGACCAACCATCTGGACATCCGCACGCTGACGTGGCTGGAGTCTTATCTGCGCGGGTATCCCGGCGCTATTCTGGTCGTATCCCACGACCGCTACTTCCTCGACTCGCTCGTAACGGCGATTTACGAAATCGAGCGGACGTCCTCCAAGCGCTACACGGGCAACTATTCCCGCTTCGTCGAGCTGAAGGAAGCGGATTACGAAATCCGCATGAAGCAGTTTGAGAAGCAGCAGGAAGAGATTGCCCGCATGGAGGACTTCGTGCAGAAAAATATCGTCCGCGCCACCACCACCAAACGCGCGCAGAGCCGGCGCAAAGCGCTGGAGCGGATGGAACGGATCGACAAGCCGCTCGGCGATCTCAAGCGCGCCAGCTTCTCCTTCCAGATCGATCAGACATCCGGCAAGGAAGTTTTGCAGGTGAGGGATCTGGCCCTGTCCGTGGGCGAAGGCAAACGCCTTCTCGATTCCGTCTCGTTCGAGCTGCGGCGCGGCGAAACGGCGGCCCTGATCGGCCCCAACGGAATCGGCAAAACGACCCTGCTCAAAACCTTGATCGGTAAGCTGTCCCCCGATACCGGCACGATCCGCTGGGGAACCAATGTCAAGATCGGTTATTACGATCAGGAACAGACGACGCTGAATCCGCAGAAAACGATCCTGGAAGAGGTCTGGGATACGTTTCCTACTATTGAAGAAGCGCGCATCCGCTCCGTGCTGGGCAACTTTCTTTTCAGCGGTGAGGACGTGTTCAAAAAAATCTCGTCCCTAAGCGGCGGCGAGAAAGCGCGCGTGGCGCTGGCCAAGCTTATGCTGCTGAACGCGAACATGCTCATCCTCGATGAGCCGACCAACCATCTGGACTTGTACAGCAAGGAAGTGCTCGAATCGGCTCTGCTCGATTACGAAGGCACCCTGCTCTTCATTTCCCATGACCGTTATTTCCTGAACAAAATGGCGGAAAGCATGCTGGAGTTGGAACGCCACGGCGTGAAGCATTACCTGGGCAACTACGACGATTATCTTGAGAAAAAAGCGGAGCTTGCCGAAATGGAGGCCGAGCGTATCCGCGAGCAGGCGGCCCGCGACAGCAAGGCCAAGGCATCCGCGGCGTCTTTCGCAGCGCAGCAGGCGGAGAAACCTTCGTCTTACGAAGCGGACAAGCAGGCCAAGCGGGAAGAGCGCAACCGCCAGCGGCGGGTCGAGCAGCTCGAGCAGGATATCGCCCGGCTGGAGGAGGAAGTGACCGCTCTTGAGGAGGAACTGGCGGACCCGGCCGTTTATAACGACTATGTGCTTGTCCAGGAGAAGAATACCCTCATCGAGCAGAAAAAAGGAAGCCTGCAGGCGTGCTACGAAGAGTGGGAAACTCTTGTGGGTTAGACTCTTGCGGACTTGACCGGCCGCTTCGGAAACAAAAACATACAAAAAAGAGGCCTCGCGGGCCTCTTTTTTTTGTAAACATGCTATGCTTTTCCGATTCTGATCGAGGTACTTAAGCTTCCTATGCGTTCGCTCCATCACGCATTCCGCGCCCCGCGTCCGACATCCGGCATTCGGCGTTCGCATCCAGCATTCGGTATTGGTATCCGACACCGACACCGACACCGACACCGACACCGACACCGACACCGACACCGACACCGACACCGACACCGACACCGGTGGAATGCTGCCATACTGCGGGTCCCCCGTCAACCTTTCGGCCCGGCTCCTTACAGCTTAAACCGGCTGATGCTCTGCTTAAGCTCCCGGGACATATCGCTCAGCGCACCCGCCGAGGCTGAAATATCCTCCATGGAAGCGAGCTGCTCTTCCGAAGAAGCCGCGACGGTCTGGGAGCTTTCCACAGTCTGCTGGTTCATGTGAGACAGCTCCGAGATGGACGCGGCCACTTCTTCCGTTCCGGCGGACATCTGCTGCGAGGACGAGGAAACCTCCAGAATTTGCTTCGCCAGCTCGTCCATATGATTAACGATGCGCTGGAAGGCCTCCCCGCTCTCGGACACGAGCTTGGTCATCTCCGTCACTTCTTCGGCCGTGTGGTTCATCGCGCCCACAGCCTGCCCCGTACCGGTGCGGATCGTGACGACGAGCCCGGCGATTTTATCCGAAGACTGCTTGGACTGCTCGGCAAGCTTGCGGATTTCATCGGATACGACCGAGAAGCCGCGTCCGTGTTCCCCGGCGCGTGCAGCCTCGATCGCCGCGTTCAGCGCGAGCAGGTTCGTCTGATTCGCGATATCCGAGATCAGCGCCGTAATGCCGCCGATTTCCTCGGAAAGCTGTGCAAGCTGGTTCATGGACTCTACGGAACGCTGAACCGTTTCGTTCATTTGGCTCATCTGCTTCACGTTGTGCTGAATCATGCCGTTGCCTCGCGCCGCCTCTTCCGAAGCGGATTCCGATGACTGCGCGGCGTAGCCTGCGGATTCGGCAATCCGCTGAATGCCCGTCGCCATCTCTTCCATGGCGTTCGAGCTTTCCTGCGTGCTCTGCAGCTGGCGCTCCGCTCCCGACGCTACCTGCTCGATCGCCGTGGCGATCTGATGCGTGGCCTGCGTCGTCTGCTTCGCGTTGGTATCCAGCACCTCCGCGGCATGGCTAACCTGGTCGGAAGACTCCCGGATGCCCAGGATCAGACTGTGGATGCTTGCGGTCATCGCGTTGAAGTTCCGGGCGAGAATGCCGAACTCGTCTTCGCTGCGGACCGGAATCGAAACCGTAAGGTCGCCTTCCGACACTTCCAGCGACAAGCGGGAAAGCTCCCCGATCGGCTTAAGAATTTTGCGGGTGAACAGACCCAGAAGAAAGGCGAACAGCAGAGCAATACCTACATAAAAGGCCAGACTCATGAGCAGCCTTTTGGTTAAATCCCAGGAAACCGTGCCGTAATCGAAATCCGCGCCGACGTAAGCGACCGTTTTACCCGCCTCATCCTTCACCGGACTCAGAATGGTAACCCATTCCCCCGCCTGATCCGTATAAACGGGCGAACGTCCCTGGCCGCCGGTTTTTTTAACCTCCTCGAAGGCTTTCGTGTACTGATCGGTGAAGGCATAATCCGACAAAGGCTTCAGCCCCGCCTTATCCAGCGTCTCGTTCGCGGCGATAACCGTAAGAGCCGGTTTACCGTCCGCCGTTTTTTCCTCCGGGTAGTATAAAGCGACGTTCGCCATATCCCCGTCTTTTACGTAATGCTCCAACATCGTGCGGATCGCTTGAAGCTCGGTGGCCGCAGCGTCGGGTTTTCCCGCGCTTTTCATTTGATCCATCGCTTTTGTAAGGAGAGGGAGCTGCTGCTCCCATCCAAGTTCCACGACCCGCTCAATCGATTTGAGCCGGGCAAAGTAATCGCTTCTTTGCGATAAATACGTCAAGGTCATGATCAAGATACAAAGGACCACCACCAATGCCGCCATCATCGCGATCAATTTCGTCGTCACGCTTCGTTTTAAGTATTTCATAGTTCCCCCCAAATAGTTAGATAGGAACTATATCGACAGCGTTCGACTATTTTTTTAACGTTCTATATAAAATTCTATACCCAAGCTCCTCCAGCTCGATATGCATCACGCCGTCCACCGGTTTGACCTCTTCCTGCGACAGCGCATCCCGCCAATCTTCGGCCACCATCGGATGCTGCAGCGTAATCCGTTCCTCGGTATTGTTCATCCAGATCGTGAAATGCGTATAGGCGTCGATCCGCTCGTAAATGATGCAGGGATCGCCGTGATCCGCTTTCAGAAACCGGAAGCTGCCTTCCCGGAGCGCCCGGTTTTCCTTCCGCAGATGGATCAGCAGCTTGTAGAAGTCCAGCAGCTCGCGGTCCTGCATATCGGGATGCCATTCCATGCACTGGCGGCAATCCGGATCGCCTTCTCCCTGAATTCCCACTTCATCCCCGTAAAAAATACACGGCGTCCCCATGTACGTCATCAGGAAGACTACGCACAGCTTCAGTCTTCTTTTGTCGCCGCCTACTCTCGTCAGAACACGCGGAGTGTCGTGGCTGCACAGCAGATTGAAGACGACCTCGTTGGCCTGTTTCGGATACCGCATCAGCAGGAAGCCCATGCTGCTCGCGAAGGAGTGCCCGTCCATGCCCGGACCCGAGAAGAATTCCAGTACTTTGTCCGAGAACGGATAGTTCATGACGGAGTCGAACTGATCGCCCAGCAGCCACATCAGGGAATCGTTCCAAACCTCCCCGACGATGTAAGCTTCCGGATTGGCCGCCTTAACCACCTGCCTGAATTCCCTCCAGAAACGGTGGTCGATTTCATCGGCGACATCCAGCCGCCAGCCGTCGATACCGATCTCCTCGATCCAGTACTTGGCAACGTCGAGCAGATATTTTTTCACTTCGGGGTTGGCGGTATTGAACTTCGGCATGCCTTCGAAAAAACCGAACGTGTCGTAAGTCGGAATCCCTTCTTTTACGGCGACCGGATATTCATTGATATGGAACCAGTCGGCAAAAGCGGACTCCTCCCCTTTCTCCTTCACATCCTGAAAAGCGGGAAACTCAAGCGCGCTATGGTTGAAAACCGCATCCAGCATGACCCGGATTCCGCGCTCATGACAGGTCTCGACCACCTTCTTCAGCAGGGCGTTGTCGCCGAAATGCGGGTCCACCTGCGTGTAATCCAGCGTATCGTATTTGTGATTCGTGGGAGACTTGAACACCGGCGTGAAATAGATCGCATTGATGCCAAGATCCACGAGATAATCGAGATGATCGAGCACACCCTGCAGATCTCCGCCGAAAAAGTTCTCCCGCTCGGGCTTTCCGCCCCACGGCTGCACGCCTTCCGGGTCGTTTCCGGGGTCTCCGTTGGCGAAACGCTCCGGGAAAATTTGATAAAAGATCGCATCCTTGGCCCAGGCAGGAGGACTGAACAGGTCGATTTCATGAATATACGGGAACGCGTAATAGCCTCCGGGCGGATAGGGCTGTTCGGAGTGAATTCCGGTTTCCGTCATCCACAGCTGCTCGTCTCCGGCACTCAGCCTGAAGCAGTAGGACAACCGTTTGTAACTCGGCACCACTTCCGCCTCCCAATAATCGAACAGGGAATCCGAAGCGGTTTTAATCATAGAGATTTCCTGATAAAAGGTGTCCCAGTCGTATTTGTCGCTGGCGATCACCGTCACATTTTCCACATCGTCCCTTTGTGTACGGACTCTCAAGTGAATCGTTTTGTTGTCATACGCATAAGCCCAGTTGCTTCTCGTCCCGTGATAAAAGGCTTCTCTATTCATTCAGGCTCACTCCCTGCGGATAAGTTTTGCCTTTTATATACACTTTTTGCTCCCCTGACGAACCATGTTTTTTATCCACACCTTCATCCACAAAAAAAATTAAAAAAAGCGCCGGATTTTCGGCGCTTTAAGCACTTATGAACAGGTTTATCCACATTATCCACAGTTTTCACTGAAAATGTTATCCGACAGTTATACGGAAAAGGAGGAAAAAGCGGAAGCCTGAAAAATACGGATTTTTTAGAGTTATACACATTATCCACAGGGGGTGTGAATAAGTTCTTCACACCCATCCTGTTAATAATTTAAGCCATTAAGGATACACCTTGTGAAGCATTCGGATTGGCCCGTACCGCCTGGTTGCAGGCCGAGAGGAACGCTTTGGCGGCCGCAAACAGGATATCCACATCCAAGCCGGAGCTTTTGTAAGTCTGTGTGCCGCAGGAGACCGTCACGGTCGCTTCGCCCGTCGCTTTTTCGCTGGCCGATAAAGAGTACAGCTCCAGATCGGCAAACGTCACATCCATCGGCACCGCCTGGCGGATGCAGTTGACGATCGCTTCGATCGGTCCGTCGCCGGTACCCGACCAGGTGGCCTCCGCGCCGCTCTCGTTATCGCGGATGGTGGCCGATGCCACGCGGCTGCGGTCGCTGGAGCTGACGACTTGAAGCTGTACCAGCGAGAAGCGCTCCGCTGCGAAGGCACCCGCGTCGCCGACCAGGCTCAGCAGCTCGTCGTCCGTGACGTGTTTCTGCTCGTCGGCCATGTCCTTGAAGCGGGCGTACACGTCCTCCAAGGCTTGAGCGTCCAAGTCGACCCCGTACTGGCCGATCCGGTGCTTAAGGGCGTGACGTCCGGAATGCTTGCCCAGAATGATCATCGAACGCGGAATTCCCAGCTTCTCAGGTTCCATGATTTCGTATGTGTTCCGGTTCTTCAGCAATCCGTCCTGATGGATGCCCGACTCGTGCTGGAAAGCGTTGCGGCCGACGACCGGCTTGTTGAACGCGATCGGCATGTTCATCATCCGGCTGACCATCGTCGACGTATTATAAATTTCCTCCAGCGCAATGCCGGTTTCCATGTTCAGCGTGTCTTTGTGCGTCTCGATCGCCATGACGATCTCTTCCAGGGAACAGTTGCCCGCCCGCTCTCCGATGCCGTTGACGGATACTTCCACATAGTTCGCTCCGTTGCGGATGGCCGCCAGGCTGTTCGCAACCGCAAGGCCCAGGTCGTTGTGGCAGTGGGTGCTGAATTCCACCTTGTCGGCGCCTCTCGCATGCTTGCGCACGTCGGAGAACATTTTGCCGTAATCTTCCGGCATCGCGTAACCGACGGTATCCGGCAGGTTAATGATCGTCGCGCCCTCGGCGATGACCGCTTCCACCATCTCGTACAAATACTCCCGGCCCGTACGGCTCGAATCCATCGCCGTAAATTCGATCCGCTCGCAGAACTGCTTCGCGTAGGCAACCATCCGGCGCGCCTCTTCCAGCACCTGCTCGCGTGATTTACGCAGTTGGAAGGCCAGGTGAATATCCGACGAGGAGATAAACATGTGGATACGCCGTAAAGCGGCGTCCTGAGTCGCCTTCACCGCCGCGTCGATGTCGATCTTGACCGCACGCGCGAAGCCGCAAATTTCCACCCCCTGCAGTTCGCGGGAAATTTGCTGCACCGCGGCGAAATCGCCCGGACTTGAGATCGGGAAACCGGGCTCGATCGTATCCACGCCCATTTTCACGAGCTGACGCGCGATGCGGACCTTTTCCTCCGGATATAAGGAACACCCCGGTGCTTGCTCGCCGTCTCTCAAAGTCGTGTCAAAAATTTTAATTTGCCGTTTAGTCATTTTTGTTATCCTCCTGATTACCCGTTTCGGGTTTATTAAAAACTCCGGACCGGAGTTTTTGTGACATGTCCGCCTCAGCCGCCCTGAGCACGCAAAAAAGCCGCCGTCTCCGAAAAGAGACGACGGCTGTGCCGGCGCGGTACCACTCTTGTTGACCTTCCCCACGGGAAAGTCCGCTTACGGCAGCAAATGCGAACGGCTTATCACCCTGCACTGCTGCGCGCCCGTTAACGGAGGCCAACCGTGGACAGCTTAGGTGACGACCGCCGCACATGCGGCATTCGTAACGTTCGGCTTCCGGCTCCCAAGCGAGTTCCCATCCCTTACGGACTGCGTCGCACCTACCCGCAGCTCTCTGTACCGTTACCGGATCGTACTACTCTTGTTCATTGCCTTTATGGATATACAAGTTTCGTTGTTTCTCCGGACACCCGCTCCTGCCTGGATGTCCGCTCGGTAAGCTTGGGATGATCACGGTGTGTCCGCAATTTTCTTGCTTTGCGTGTTCCATCGATGATCACCCGTTGTTCGGGGCCTTGCCCGGTTATGTCTATTTATCTCACTGTCGGTTATCTATGCTGTCTGCACATCGGCTCGGCTTCTGCCAAGGATGCAAAAAAGACCTGCCGTCTCTATTACAAGAGACGACAGGCCGTTACCCTTCCGCGTTACCACTCTCATTGATCCGCCGCAAGACGGATCCACTCGATGCGATTGAAGCCGGGTCGGCCGGTATCCGGATACCGGGGACGTTCCAATCGCTGCCCGATCACGGGGGCCAGCCGTTAAAACTTACTTCGCCGCATGCTTCGAAGACTTCTGACCCGAACGGTAGACATTGTCTGCCGAGATTCAGGACGGGCTTTGCCGGCGTTGTTCAGTTTTACCGCTCCCGGGCGAGTTCAGGGTTCATCCCGCTGCGTTGCACCAACCCGCAGCTCTCTGTGCGACATGAATGACCTTACTTTTCCCGTTCGTTGCGTGTACGTTTTGAACTTGTTGTGATTATAATATGCGCGAAAACGCAAAGTCAATACAAAATGTCTAAATGTTCGAAATTTTAAGAGAAGCGGAATAAATTTTTTAAGAAAAACCCGCCCGTTGCCGGTGTTTCTTCCCCATGATAAAGTTGAAACGGGGTTTCCCTAATTTCGTCAGGAGGGCGTTTAACATGGTTATCCACTTCATGCGGATCAGGTAATGCACGCGGACGGACACATTGTACCTGTTCTTTTTGAAAAAAGAGAGTTCAGGCTTATTAGTGCTGCCCCGAAGGATGCTTTCATAAGATTCGATTACTTGATTAAAGATGAAGAGGAGCTATCCCTATGAACGATTCCATAAAAAAATCGACACCGTTAACGAAGCAAGAGCAACTCAACCAATTCCGTGTGCTCGCGGCAAAATACAATCTTGAACTGGACCTGTCTCAGCCTGTGGAACTGAATGATTCCGGGCTGGACTTTCTGGCGGCGGCCGCCCGCTCCACAGACGGCACGTCCTGGATACTCCGTATTCCGAGGAGGCCCGACGTCATACAATCAGCCGCCTACGAAGCTAAGGTGCTGCAGCTTGTAGGCCGTTCGCTGCCCGTAGCCGTTCCCGCCTGGCATATCAACCGGCCTGACCTCATTGCCTACCGCAGGCTGTCCGGAACGCCAGCAGCCACCGTGGATGCCGCTTCCAAAGCCTATAAGTGGCACATAGATCCCGGGGCGCTCTCCCCCGAATTCGTCCGATCCCTTGCGGAAGCGATGGCCGCCCTGCACCGGATAGACGGCCGTACCGCCGGAGTGGCGGGCCTTATGGCCGTTGAAGCCGTTGACCTGAGAGCAGTCACTGCGGCACGTATGGAAGTCGTCCGGCAGGCCTACGGCGTTTCGGACGAGCTTTGGCAGCGTTGGCAGGCTTGGCTTGCGGACGCTTCCTATTGGCCGCAGCACACCTCGCTGATCCACGGCGACCTGCATCCCGGCCACATTCTTGTCGACGATAACCAGCGGGTTTGCGGACTGCTGGACTGGACGGAAGCGGAGTGCGGAGACCCCGCCACGGACTTTGCCCTGTATTCCGCCGTTTTCGGGGAGGAAGCCCTGTCCCGTCTGCTGGAAGAATACGAAAAAGCAGGCGGACGCATCTGGCCGAGAATGAAGGAGCACATCGCCGAAGTGCTCGGTTCCTATGCCGTCACCATCGGCTTGTTCGCCCTTAAATCCGGGCTGGAGGAATACGCAGATATGGCACGCGAGGCCTTGGGAGTCCCTGTGCATAAGTCGGCGGATTAATTCTTTAACAGTCCGCGGAATACTGTCTCTGCCGGTTGTGAATAACTACTTAACTTGATGCAGACGCCCGGCAAAAGGACCGATTAATGAACAAAGACAGCCCCGGAGGCTGTCTTTGTTTTTTATTGTGTCAGTCCGGCCAAACAAAACCGGTTGGTTTTAACTATCCGTAATAAGCTTTAAGCTCTGTATCCCCACTTCTCCAGGCTCAGCACCGGCTCCGCCTTAAATTCCGGCCCCGTGATATCCCCGCGGTTCCATTTGAGGAAAGCGGCGGCGCCGATCATGGCGGCATTGTCGGAGCAGAGGTCCATAGGCGGCAGCAGCAGAGGCACGCCAAGCTCCGCACAGCGCTTTGTCAGCCCTTCGCGGAGTCCGCGGTTAGCCGCCACTCCTCCCGCCAGCAGAAGCTGCTTGGCGCCGTATTCCCGCACGGCCCGTGCGGCCTTCTCCACCAGCACGTCCACAACGGAGGACTGGAAGCCTTTGGCGACATGGGCCGCCACGGGCTCTTCTCCGCGCATACGCGACTGGTTAAGGACGTTAAGGACCGCCGATTTCAAGCCGCTGAAGCTGAAATCGTACGAATCGTCCAGCCAGGCACGGGGCATCGGAATTTCCCCGTCCGCTTCCTGGGCAAGGCGGTCAATGTGGGGACCGCCCGGATAAGGCAGCTTCAAGGCGCGCGCCACTTTGTCGTAAGCCTCGCCGGCCGCGTCGTCACGCGTCTGTCCGATGATCTTGAAGCTTCCTTCGCTCTCCATATACACAAGCTCGGTGTGGCCGCCCGATACGACGAGTGAAATCAGCGGATATTCCAGCTTGTGGACAAGCTGATTCGCATAAATATGCCCGGCGATATGATGCACGCCGATCAGAGGCAGACCGAGCGAGAAAGCCAGCGTTTTAGCCGCCACTACGCCGACAAGCAGAGAGCCGACCAGACCGGGCCCTTGGGTGACCGCAATAGCGGACATGTCTTTCATCGCAAGCCCCGCCTGATCGATCGCTTCCTGCAAAATCCAGGTAATGCTCTCGACATGCTGGCGGGATGCGATTTCGGGCACGACGCCGCCGAAGCGCCGGTGGGTTTCGATCTGGCTTGAAACCACGTTGGACCGGATAACGGTCCCGTTCTCTATCACGGCAGCGGACGTCTCGTCGCAGCTTGTTTCAATGGCCAGTATGTACACAGGCTTTGTAGTGTTCATGACGTTTTTTCATTCCCTTTTATCGAATGCGAACAGGACGCTTCCGCCGCTCAGGCGGGTTGATTCGTGTCGGGCAAATCCGCCCACATAATGATCGCGTCTTCGTTATTGTCGGTATAATAGCCTTTGCGGACGCCCACGTACCGGAAGCCCATTTTATCGTAGAGGCGCTGAGCCACGTAATTCGACGCGCGGACTTCCAGCGTCATGCGGACCGCTCCCAGCGACCTTGCCTTGGCTTGAAGCTGGTGAACGAGCGAAACGCCCAGCTTGCGGCCGCGGAACCGGCTCGATATCGCGATGTTGGTCACATGAGCCTCATCCATAATGAGCCACATGCCCCCGTACCCCGCAATAACGCCGTCTACCATCATCACCGTATAATGGGCAAAATGATTGCTCGTCAGCTCGTTGTGAAAAGCTCCCGCCGACCAGGGGGTCGTAAAGGCTTCCTGCTCAATTTCGCAAATGTGCGGGATGTCATCCAGCCTCATCACACGGAAAATCGGGGTTGATACAGGCTGCTCCCATCTTCGTTCGTCCAAAGAGCCCCTCCCCTTTCCGTCAGGATTTGGCCTTAGCCATCAGATTCACTTCAGCTTCCGTAAGCTGGGTATAATTCGGAACGAACGTATACTTGTCGATCGTTTCCCCGCGTTTTAACCGGTCCAGGCCAAGCAGACCCACCTCGGCCGCCGTCATATCATAGGGATGTACACGCACAGGGATGTTCAGTTCCGCCGCTGCCTGCCCGATCGTCTCTTCGAACAAGGAAGTTTCTCCAACGAAAACGATCTCCTGGGGTTTCGCAAATCCGGAAGGCACGATAAAAGCACCCGCATCACCCGCGGATTGCACCCCGGTCGTCCCGGAGACTTCGACTCCGCCCGCAGCGATCCCGATGTGCCTTGCAAAATCCGCCACGAGGCGGATGCCGTCCGGCTGCAGCCGGGCCCATCTGCCACCCGTTTCCGAGCGGCCGTTCGACCCTTCCAAGCCCAAAAGCCCGGCGGCCGGTTCATTCCCGACTGAGGCATAAACCGCGGTAAAGGCCTGCCCGCGCCGGGCATTCATCAGGGGCACGAACCAGCGCACGACATCATCCGCACCGCTTCCGGCCGCGTCGGCGAGCAAAGCCGTCCGCCCGCCAAACGCCAGCGCCTCCAGACTGGAAACGGCCGCCGCCGGAATGCCCAGCGACCAGGCGAACGTTTTCGCCGCGGTTACCGCGATCCGTACGCCGGTATAAGATCCCGGCCCCTGGCCTGCCACGACTGCGGCAAGATCTTTCGGCTGTATGCCGCGGGACGCAAGCAGCTCCTGCAAATGAGGCATGAGGTGAATGGAATGATTGCGCTCCACGATGGTGTGCTTTTCGCCGGCCAAACAGCCGTCCCGAAGCAGGGCGACGGCCAGCGAAGCCGTGGACGTATCCAGCGCAAGCACATACCCTTTCCCGTCATATACGGACCCGCTGCCGTCCCGCTCCTCACTGTCTCCGGCCTGCGGAGAATCCGCCGCCTTTTCCCGCTCCCGCGTCCTGTTCCCGCTTTCGCTGCTCATACCAACCATCCGTTCTCTTTCAAATTTGCGCACCAGCTCTCGTAAGGCTGCCCGGCCGGTTTCAAGCGGAACACCCGCTCGTCGCCTCCGCTGTGCTCGATATAAATTTCAAGCCGGTTCGGCGGCAAAAGCTCTTCCACCAGACTGGCCCATTCAATTAAAGTCAGGCCTTCCCCGTAGAAATAGTCGTCCAGCCCCAAATCTTCGGCTTCTTCCAAAGAAATCCGGTAAACATCCATATGATAGAGAGGGAACTCTCGTCCCTCGTATTCTTTAATCAGTGTAAAAGTCGGGGAATTCACAACGCCCTGCACCCCGATCGATTTAGCCACCGCCTGCGAAAAACGCGTTTTGCCCGCGCCAAGATCGCCGTCCAGCGCGATTACGGCGCCGGGACCCGCAAGCGATGCAAGCTGGGCTGCCAAAGCTTCCGTGTCCCGTTCGTCTGCGGCTTTATATTGGTAAGCCATTTCCGTCGCTTCCTCTCATTTCGCAGCAAAGTGATTGTAGCCCCGCTTCGGCAGCGGCCGCACCGACCCGTCCGGGCGCTGCAACCGCACTCCTTCATCGGCCCCCGTCACACGTCCGATGACGTGCAGAGGCAAGCCCTCGCCCGCGAAAGCGTCGCGCAGGGCCGCCAGATCCGCTTCCGCGGCCGTGCCGAGAAGCTGGTAGTCCTCGCCGCCGTACAGCACCCACTCCAGCGGGTCGGCGGCAAGCTTCTCCGCGCAGGCGCGAAGCCCTTCCTCCAGCGGCAGCTTCTCTTCCGCGATGAGGAGCCCGACTCCCGAAGCCTCGGCGATTTCGCCGGCTTCGCTCGCGAGCCCGTCGCTGATGTCGTTCAGCGCGCGGCACAAGCCCGTGCGCTGAAGCAGCTCTCCGGCCGCAGCCTGCGGCAGAGGCCGGGTGTGGGCGCGGACGAGCCCGGCCGCTTCGGCGGGCAGCTCGCCCCATTGCGCCGCGTCTATGCCGCGGTGCAGGAGGTAGTTCAGCCCCGCGGCCGAGCCGCCGAGCGGCCCCGTCACGAAGACGGCGTCGCCCGGCTTTGCGCCGCTGCGCAGCAGGGCCCGGCCCGCGGGGACTTCGCCCAGAATCGTGACGGTCAGCACGATTCCGCCGCGCGTGGACGTCGTGTCCCCGCCGATGACGGCTACGCCGAACAAGTCCGCGCACTCGTATAATCCCGCGTAGATACGCCGGATCTGCTCGGTGTCGGCGTCCTTCGGCAGGGACAGAGCGACAAGCGCATAACGCGCCTTCGCTCCCATCGCGGCCATGTCGCTGATGTTCGAAGCCATCGCCTTGAAGCCGATGTCCTCGTCGCGCATCGTCACGGGCAGAAAATGAATCCCTTCGGTCATCGTGTCGCAGGAGGCGACAAGCTGCATACCGGGAGACAAGGCGGCTACGGCCGCATCGTCACCGATGCCGACGACCACTCCCTGCGAACGCAACCCGTCCCGCTGCTGTCTGCCCCCCGTCAGCAGGCGGATCAGGCCGAATTCATCATGCTGCATAGGTGCCGCTCCTCCGGTTTGGTTTGCCTCCTATTATAGCCCTCTATCCTTCCTCTAGCAACCGCGATATCCGGGTTCCGGCAAGGCACGGGCGCTCTTACGTCTCCTTCTCCGCGCCGCAAAAAAAGCGCCTGCATGTACATTTCTTCATGCAGGCGCCGTCCTTACTCTTCCCCTTGATCCGTTACGGATTCGGGATAGCCCATCGTATCGGTGGTGGTTTCCTCGATCAGACCGTTATGAACCGTAACCTGGCCGCCGCCGAGCCCTTCATTGATCATCCGGTCAATGTCCATGTAGTAATCGTCCCGGCCCTGATGGGTGCTGTCTTTGAGTTCTTTCTCACGCTTGTCGTCTCCCATTTCATCACCTCCACTTCCCGGATTAAACCTGGCTCCGGTTAGCGTGGCACAAAACCGCCTAAAGCATTCATATCCGGCGAATTTTTTGGACATACTGATCCTAAAAGAAGTCAGGCCGCAAAGCGTCCGGCGTCCGGTCCCGGTCCTGCGGATCTGACCAAATAAGCCCGCCCACGCGGGCGCCCTAGGAGGTTTCCCCTCATGCATACGCTCTGGAAAGGCGCCATCAGCTTCGGTCTGGTGCACGTTCCCGTTAAAATGTTCTCGGCTACGGAAGAGAAAGACATCTCCATGCGTTACATTCATAAACGCTGTACAACCCCTCTTTCTTATGTGAGAAAATGCACCACCTGCGACACGGAAGTGGAGTGGGGAGAAATTACGAAAGGCTACGAATACGAGCCCGGCCGCTTCGTCCTTTTTGAGAAGGAAGAATTGGAGAAAATCTCCGGTGAAGCGACTAAAGAAATTAAAATTTTGGATTTTGTCAATTTGACAGACATAGACCCAATTTATTTTCAGAAAACTTACTATCTCTCTCCCGGTGATACAGGCGCCAACGCTTACAATCTGCTGCTCGAATCGATCAAGCAGACCGGTAAAATCGGGATCGCCACCATTTCCATCCGTTCCAAAAGCAGTCTCGCCGCCGTCCGGGTTATCGATAACTGCATCGCTCTGGAAACGATTTTCTACCCGGACGAGATCCGCGCGATCAGCCAAGTACCCAATCTTCCGGAAGCTTCGAATGTGAACGACAAGGAGCTCACGATGGCTAAAATGCTGATCGAGCAGTTGTCTACACCGTTCGAGCCCGAGAAATACCAGGACGAATACCGCAGCGCGCTGATGGAAGCGATCCAGCACAAAGTCGCCGGCGAAGAAGTCCAGGTCGCTCCGGAGCAGAAACGTACCAACGTGATCGACCTCATGTCCGCGCTTCAAGCGAGCCTCGAAGCGGTCAAGCCCGTTGCGGCCGACAAGTCGGACGCCAAGGCCAAAGCGAAGCCGAAAGCGGCCAAACCTCGCAAGACGAAAGAGAAGGCGAAGGAAACGGTATCCTAAACCGGTGCCATACCCGATGGTTCCGGCTGTCTCCGGTTTCGCTTCGGCACCTCGCCCGCTTTGATACGGGCCGGATATGGACGCAAACGAGCCTCGATTCGATTCGGGGCTCGTTTTTATTGTGCAGGCTTGCTTTTCCCCGCAGGAACGCACCTTCATTTGAAGCGGGTGGAAAGAAGCGCCTGGATATTCGGCTGCCTCGGTTTTAGACCATACGGTACATTTATTTTGTTATTGTAGCTGAGAAAGCGTACAGTTTTGGGGGGAGACATCCACAATAGCTTGAATGCTGGGATGTCTCATTGTTTTCGCAGGGGTAAATTCCAAAAACTCAACCTTAACAGTAAGCGCCGGACGTATCCATACGGCATCCTTTTGACGTAAAGGTACATTTACAAAGGGTCTATTCTCTACAGCTGATTCATTCACTAAAGCAGTTATATCCATCCAGTCTTTCCGCGTTAATTTGCCTGTCCCCGCATGGCCGATATAGGTCAGTTCTTTCCCTTCGTCATCGTACAAGCCCAGCAGTAACGAATTCACAACCCGATCGCGAAAAGTGACCCCGCCGACAACCGCATAAAGGTCCACAAATATTTTATGTTTCCTCCAGCGGCCGTCCTTTCCGTTTAAACTATACGTGCTCTGAAGATCTTTATAAACGACTCCCTCCATTTGATGCTGTTTCATAACTTCAAAAAGTGCATGACCGTCTGTGAAATTTGGAACGATTTGTACATGGTCGTTTGGAACAAGCACATTATGGAGCAGTTTTTGACGATCTCGCAGGCTGCGGTCGGTGACCCACTCCCCATTGAAATAAAGAATGTCAAACACCATATAACTTACAGGAATCTGATTTACGGCAAGTTGTATTTTGGCGCGTTGCTTCAAGCTTTCTCTTCTCATCACTTCATGAAAGGACGGCTTGTTATTATCCAAACAAATGATTTCGCCGTCAAGGATCACGGAATCGGCACGGCAAAACTTTTGCGTATCCAACAGTTCGGGATATTGCAGCGTACGCTCATTCATCTTGCGGTTGAACAACCGGGTTTCGGTTCCATCGAAGTAATGCAGCATACGTATGCCGTCCCATTTAATTTGGGTTATCCAATTTTCGCCTTCGGGCATCTTGCTTGAACTTATCGGTTCAAAGGGGATTACGGGTGTCAGTTTCATTACGCGCCTTCTTCCGCAAAGGTTGGTTACCCGACATTATTCCCATTATCCGGCTGTTTTTTCACGGCCTGTTCGAGTCGTCATGAACTAACTGGATAAATATTCAATTTATATAAATAAACATCTATTCTTATAAAGTTATCTTTACATACAATTTAAATATGAGCTTATTTTCCCAAAATACCTATATTTATTTTTGTTTATGGGTAAACATTTTAAAGCCGTCAGGCAGCTTCTTGTTCATTGCTTTATAACGCTGCTTTGCCTGCGGTCTAACTACAGCACAGAGGAAAGGAGGTTAGGAAAAATGAAAGGAAAGATTTAATGAAGACGGACAACTGGATAGCCGGGATGCAGTGGTTATTTTTTATCTTTGCCAACAGTGTCATTGTTCCGCTGACTATCGGCCAGGCATTCCAGCTATCCGAGGATCGGATCATGTCGACCCTGCAGCTCACTTTTATCGTCACGGGAAGTGCTTGCATCTGCCAGGCTTTTCTCGGACACCGGCGGGCCGTCCTGGAGGGGCAATCCGGCTTATGGTGGGGTATGATCCTGACCACCGTAAGCATCGCCTCCGCCCAGAACACTTCATTAGATGAATTGGGCGGGAGTCTTACTGTGGGAATCCTTATTTCTGCCGTTGTGACGTTAACGGTCGGTATTTTCGGCTGGGGGGCCGCCTTGGCTAACTTATTTAAACCGGGGGTCATGGGTGTTTTCATGCTGTTGTTCGGCTTTCAATTAATTCAGATTTTCCTCAAGGGCATGCTGGGTATCCCTATGGGCAATCCACCGGATGATGCCACAGTTAATCTCGGTATTTCGTTTTTATCGCTAGTTATGATGCTTTTGATTGTTGTCGTGAATATTACACTGCCGAACAAATTCAGCAAATATTCGCTGTTGGCGGGAATCGTTGTGGGCTGGGCGGCTTTTGAACTGTTTCTGGGCGAGGAAGAGACGGTTCCGGCTGCCGCTTCCTTTAAGTTTGAATTTTTTATGCTGGGCAAACCGGATTTAAACCTAGGGATTATTATGGTGGCCGTGCTTACGGGTATTCTCAACCTGGCGAATACATTCGGGGCTTTAAAGGGAAGCGAGGAGTTATACGACAGCACAACACAAAAAAAACAATTCGATGCCAGCTTGATCGTTTCCGGTATTTTCACGGGGATCAGCGGTTTATTCGGATTGGTTCCTTATGCCCCTTTTGTCTCGTCCATCGGATTTTTGAAGCAGTCCGGGATCATTAATCGACTGCCGTTTATTATTGGCGGCTCGTTATTTCTGATCATGGGCGTCATTCCGCCCGTCGCTCATTTCTTTTCCAACATCCCCCTGAGTGTAGGCAGCACGGTGCTGTTCGTTGCCTATTTGCAGACTGCTGCTGTCCTCCCTGGAATTTTTCAAGAAGATAAAGCTGAATAAACGGAATGTATACCGCTCATCTGTACCGGTATTCATAGCGGTAGTCCTAATGATAGTTCCGAAATCGTATTTTTCAGAATTCCCGGCCTTCATACAACCTTTTATCAACAATGGGTTACTTGTGGGAATTACACTGGCGCTAATACTGGAAAACACAATTAACTGGGATAAAATAGAAGAAATTAAATGAAAATTTAAGTTTAATCCTATAAATATTGGTTAAATAGTGAACTAGTGCTTCTTACTAGTGAGAAGCAACTTTACATTAGGAAGGTGAGCAAATGAATATGAATTCGTACAAGATTGGAAGGGACATCGATCCCCGCTACGGCAGATCTTGTATAGCCAGGAAGTCGGCGGTTGCTACACCGAGCAACTTGGCCTCTATGGCCGCCAATCGTATTCTTAATGAGGGTGGAAGTGCCGTGGATGCCATGGTTGCCGCTAACAGTGTACTAAGCGTTGTTTTTCCTCATATGACAGGTGCCGGCGGAGATGCTTTCTGGCTGATCTATGATGCGAAAACAGGAAAAAGGCATTCGTTGAACGCCACCGGGAGATCGGGCTCGAAAGTTTCCATGTCTAACTATTCACGGAAAGACGGAATCGATGTCCGGGGGCCAAAAGCGGTTAACACCGTGCCCGGTGCGGTAAGCGGCTGGCTTGAAGCTCATCGGAAGTTCGGAAAATTGCCCCTTTCCCGCTGTCTGGAACCGGCCATTGATTATGCACAAAACGGATTTCCGGTAGGTGACTCCGTAGCAAGATTCTCGGAATTTGCCATCGATCTGCTAAGGACCTACCCCACTACAGCCAAAACGTTTCTGAAAGATGGGGTTGCTCCCTATATGGCCAGCGATATTATGAGGAATCCGAATCTGGCCAAAACGCTTGAAAAGATAGCCGAAGGCGGATTTGACGCTTTTTATAAAGGAGAAATCGCCAGGCAAGTGTGTGATTTTCTTCAGGATAACGGAGGCTTTCTCACCACGGAGGACTTTGCGAATCATCGCGCCGACTGGTACGACCCTATAGAGATCGAATACCGGGACCGGAAAGTTTTGGCTCCGCCGCCGAACTCTGCAGGCTTTGTAACCTTGCAAATTCTAGGCATGATGGAGCACAAGGATGTCGGCGCGATGAAGCACGAGGAAAGTGAATTTATCGATGCTTTTACGAGGGCAACCGCCTTCTCTTTTAAAGACCGGGACACTTACCTGGATGATCCGGATTTTAATCATATCCCGCTTGAAACTTTGTTAAGCAAAGAATATTTCCGGGATCGCGTCAAAAAATTGCATGATCCCAGCTTGGGGCCGCCTGAAAAAGGATTGGGTCAAAAAGGAGATACGACGTTCTGCTGTGCGGTGGACGAAGAGGGGAACGTTGCGGGCGTCATTCAGAGTCTTTATTGGGAATGGGGCTCGGGTTTAGTAGCAGGCGATACCGGCATGCTTCTGCAAAACAGAGGCACGCATTTCTCACTGGACCCCAAATCGCGCGACAGGCTGGAGCCGAATAAACGTCCGGCACATACGCTCACCTGCTCGATGGTCATGAAAGACGATAAACCGGAAATGGTGATCGGGGCCATGGGCGGTGACGGAGAGCCTCAAACGCAAGCATTGATCATTATGCGGGTATTGGATCAAGGATATTCCGTACAAGAAGCCATTGATGCTCCGCGCTGGCTCCTGGGAAGGACATGGGGGGACCACGTCAGAGGCTTGAGACTTGAAGGAAGATACGATCCGGAAATTGCGGACAAGCTGCGTGAGCTGGGACATGAAAATGTCGAGATTCTCGAAAATTTCAGTGACCTGATGGGCCATGCCCAAGCGATCCGGATATGGCCGGAGCATTTGGAAGCCGGAGCCGATCCCCGGGCGGACGGTTTGGCGATTGGAGACTAAGTACGGAAAGATCGGGAGAAATATTTCATTAACATTTTATAAAAGAAAGGTGATATCCATGAAAAATTACGAGAACAATAAGGCTAACACTAACATGAACAATACCATGAACAACTGCTCGAATCATAACGTTCCCCAACCTAGAAAAGAAGACAAGGGCGGAGACATCTGGGGTGCCCGCAACATAGCCAGAGATCTGCAAAACCCCGATATTCTGGTGCCCCCGGATACCGACCACGGAACGATGCCCAACTTAAAATTCTCCTATGCCGATTCCCATATGCGTGTGGAGCATGGAGGCTGGTCTCGGGAAGTCACAATCCGGGAAATGCCGGCCGCGACAGAAATGGCCGGCGTTAATATGCACTTGGAGCCGGGCGGCGTCCGTGAGCTTCATTGGCACAAGGAAGCGGAATGGTCGTTTATCATCAAAGGCAGCGCTCGGATTACGGCGATTAACCCCGACGGCAGTTATTTCGTTGACGATGTGAAAGAAGGCGATCTGTGGTATTTCCCTTCCGGCATTCCGCACTCCATCAAAGGTCTGAGCGAGGGCGTCGAATTTATCCTTGTCTTCGACGACGGCAGTTTCTCGGAGAACAGCACATTCTCCATTACCGATTGGTTTGCCCATACGCCTAAAGATGTTCTGGCGGCAAACTTCGGTGTTTGCGAGCATACTTTTGACCAGATACCTAAACAAGAAGTTTACATGTATCAAGGAGAGGTGCCGGGACCGATTATTCAGGAGCTGCCCAAGGATCTCAATGAGCCGGTCAAAGAATCGTTCAGTTATAAACTGACGGAGCATACGCCTATCGAAACCAACGGAGGCAAAGTATGGATTGCCGATTCGAACAATTTCCCCATCTCCAAAACCGTGGCAGCCGCATTAGTGGAAGTCGAGCCCGGCGGCATCCGGGAACTGCATTGGCATCCGAATACGGATGAGTGGCAGTATTACCTCGAGGGCCAAGGCCGGATGACCGTATTCGCTTCAGGCGGGAAGGCCCGCACATACGATTACCGGGCAGGGGATGTGGGCTACGTGCCGTTCGCCATGGGACACTATATTCAAAATACCGGGGACAAGCCCCTAAAGTTCCTGGAAATGTTTAGAAGCGACCATTTTGCGGATCTTTCTCTCACCCAATGGATGTCTCAAACTCCGCCTCACCTGCTGAAAGAACACTTGAATCTGGAAGACTCGTTTATAGAAAAGCTCCCCAAAGAGAAGAGACCTAATGTAAAATATAAAGAATAGGTAAGGAAGTTAAAGTAAGATACAGCCTTGATTCCGGATTTCGTGGGGATCAGGGCTTTTTACATGTTATTTTAGACATCCGGCCTACTTCCTGAAACAATGAGTTGACCCCTCCGGAATCCGCCTTCCTCCCTTGTTCTTTTGTCTAATCGGAAAACCGACGCGCTTGCAAAGAATAGGCGGTCTCTTTTTCGTCCACAATGTGTATAAATGCTCGTACGTCCGGGAGGAGTGCACAGGATGCCCACAGGGTACAAAAAAACACAAGGCACCATCACGGTAGAAGGACAGGAACTGACGATCACCAATCCCGAAAAGCCGCTTTGGCCCGAGGCGGGAATTACGAAGCTCGATTTCCTTCAAAAGCTGATAGAGCTGTCCCCCTATTTGCTGCGCTACTGCAGGGACCGGCATCTGACGACGATCCGTTTCCCGCACGGCATTCACGACAAATCGTTTTATCAGAAAAATACCCCGGAGCCCGTTCCGGATTTCGTGAATCTCGCTCCGCTGGACGGCATCCGGTATGTGAATCTGGATTCGCTTCCGACACTGATCTGGCTCGGCAACCTCGCCTGCCTGGAATTTCATCCTTCGTTTCACCATATCGGAGAGACGCTGCCGGCCGAGTGGCTCATTGATATCGACCCCAGCCTGGAAGTCGAGCCGCGGATTATGGAAGCCGCCCACTTGATCGGAGAGGTGCTGGATTCCCTTCATATCCAATCCGTGCCCAAAACGTCCGGGGCGACCGGCGTACAAATCTACGTGCCGATTCAGCACGGGTATACCTTCGAGCAGCTTCGCAAAATCGGCTATTTTATCGGCTCCTTCGTCGTCAAGAAATACCCGAAGCTGTTTACGATCGAGCGTCTGAAAAAGAACCGCGGCGATCTCATCTACTTCGATTATCTTCAGCACTGGTACGGCAAAACGCTTTCCGCTCCCTACACGCCGAGGGCGAAAATGCCCGGGACCGTCTCTACCCCGCTTCTGTGGAAAGAAGTCGAGGAGCGCTGTGATCCGAGGGATTTTACGCTGCACGTTATCGTGGATCGGATCAAGCGGATGGGAGATTTAATCGAGAAGGTGCCTCCGCAAAATCTCGATGCCGTTCTTTCTCATTTGGAATAGGCCGTCCGCCGACGGCGCCTGCAAGACCTCCGGCTTCTGTGCGAAGCCCGGCCTCCGCGCTGTGCCGCGCTCCTCCTGATACCTACACCGCTGAATCCTGAACAAACTGAAAAAGCCCGGCTTCACTTGAAAAGTGAAGCCGGGCTTTTTCAGCCGCTTTTTTTAGAACAAAGGCGACAGCAGTCTTCCCAGCACTTCTTTGCCGCGCTGGAAGCGGGACCGCTTTTCAAACTCCGACAGGATGATGCGTTTGCTGTTTTTCAGGTCCTCCAGGAAATCATGCTCCAGGCGCTGGATCGATTCCCCGTCGTACAATATCGCGTTCAGCTCGAAATTACTGTAAAAGCTGCGCATATCCATGTTGGCGGTTCCTACGGTGGCGAACAAATCGTCGATGATGGTCACCTTCGCATGCACGAAGCCGGGCTGATACTGATAAAACCTGACCCCCGTCAGCATAAGCTCCTGAATAAACGACAGGGACGCATAATGGACGATCCAGGAATCAGGAATCTGCGGGAAGATGATTTTGACGTCGACGCCGCTTATGGCCGCCGTTTTAAGCCCCATCATCAGACTGGCATCGGGGATAAAGTAAGGAGTCGTGATATAGATCCGCTTCTTTGCGGTCGTAATCCCGCCGAAATACGATTCGAGAATGGAGTCCCAATGGGCATCGGGACCACTGGCCACGATTTGAACGGGTTTTTTGCCTACACACGTATGCTCCGGGAAAAAATTCGTATCCACCAGCTTCTGGCGGCAAACAAATTCCCAATCGGATAAGAAGGTGCTCTGCAAATAATAGACCGAATCGCCTACCAGCTTTAGATGGGTGTCCCGCCAAAACCCCAGAACCGGGTGTTTCCCCAAATACTCGTCACCTATGTTAATGCCGCCCACAAACCCGACGGTTCCATCCACCACAATAATTTTCCGGTGGTTCCGATAATTCATCCGCTTATCGAAGAAAGCGATAAAAGCCGGAAGAAAACAATACGTTTCGACCCCCGCTTCAATCAATTCGCGTATGTAAGAAGAAGCTAGCTTGTAACTGCCGATTCCGTCATAAATGACGCGGACCTTCACACCTTCGCGCGCCTTCCGGATCAGAAGCTCCTGAAATTTCTTGCCGGTATCATCGTGCCGTAAAATGTAGAACTCAAAGTGGATGTGATGTGTGGCCTTCTCCATGGCATCGAACATGGCCCGGTAAGCCGCTTCACCGTTGGTCAATACCTCCACTTCATTGTTACGGGTAATCGGTGAACTGGGGATGTTGCTAAGTAAACCGAAAAGCCGGGGTTCCTTGACGATTTTGGGTATGGGATAATCCTCGCCTTTTTTGGTTTTCTCCAGCTCCCGGCGCAGCTCTCTTTGCATTTCGCCGAGTACCCGCCGGGTTTTACGTTTGACGTTGCGCCGCTGCGAGTATTCTTTCGCCAGAAAATAGTACATAATAAATCCGATGACCGGCAGGATAAACAAAATCATCAGCCAGGCTACCGTTTTGGTCGGATTCTTGAACTCCACCATAACAATCGTGACGATTTGAAAAATAAACAACAGCAGCGCAATGACAAGCCACAGCATCGGCCGGTTCCCCCTTCTCTATTCCGTAACCGGCCCTTGCCGGCCGGGATTGCCGCATCTTTAGGTTTTACGTACTCTTAATCCACTATTCGGATCCTATAAACATAAGCCGACCACGTTGTCTTGTAAAGCTGGGTTATCTAAACCGGACATGGTATAATAATCGTTAAACCTATCTAGAGACCAGGAGAGAAAGCACATGAGACAAACCATTTTGTTCGATCTGGACGACACCCTCATTCACTGCAACAAATATTTTAATGTCGTGATTCAGCAGTTCGTGGATACGATGCTGACCTGGTTCGCGGGCCATGGCCTCACGGATGAAGACATTAAACACAAACAGCTTGAAATAGATTTGGCGGGTGTGGAGATCCACGGATTCAAAGCGGAGCGTTTTCCGCAGTCATTTATCGAAACTTATCATTTTTATTCCGAGTTTTACGGCAGGACGTCCCGGAAAGAAGACGAGCAGTGGCTTTATCAGCTCGGCAACAGCGTATACGAGCATTCGATCGAGCCGTATCCGATGATGGACACGACTCTTCAATCCCTGACGGACCAGGGGCACGAGCTGTACCTGTACACAGGCGGGGATGCCACGATCCAGATGCGTAAAATCCAGGAAGCCGGCCTTCACCGCTATTTCGGTGAACGGATTTTCGTCGCGCTGCACAAAACCCGCGAATTTATGGAAACTCTTATTCATACCCAGCAGTTCGAGCGCGCCCGCACGTGGATGATCGGCAACTCGGTACGGACCGACGTCCTTCCCGCCATCGAATCGGGAATCAATGCCATTCATATTCCGGCCCAGCTGGAATGGAAATACAATATCGTCGATATTACCGCAACTCCAAAAGGCGCCTTCTTCACGCTGCCTTCCCTGACTGAAGTTCCGAAGGTGATATCCGACTACAGCGGCAAACAGGCCGTTAACCTGTAAAATAAAAAAGGAGCCATTCGGCTCCTTTTTTATTTTACCTTACGGAAGGTTCGAACTGCCCATCAGGAAACGGTCCACTTCGCGTGCCGCTTCCCGTCCTTCGTTGATGGCCCAGACGACAAGGCTCTGTCCGCGGCGTACGTCGCCTGCGGCGAAGATGCCTTCCACGTTCGTTTTGTACTTGCCGTACTGTGCTTTCGCGTTGGAACGCACATCTCTTTCAATGCCCAGCTGGTCAAGCAGGTTCTGCTCGGGACCCGCGAAGCCCATGGCTAGGAATACAAGCTGTGCCGGGTAGACCTTCTCGCTGCCTTCCACCTCTTCAGGCACGAGGCGGCCCTGGTCGTCGCTTTTCCAGCTGACCTTAACGGTTTTGAGCCCCGTCAGGTTGCCGTTATCATCGCCGACAAAGTTTTCGCTGAGCGTCAGGTATTCACGCGGATCTTTGCCGTGGACGGCTTTCGCTTCCTCGTGACCGTACTCCAGCTTGTAAACCTTCGGCCATTCCGGCCAAGGGTTGCTTACCGCACGGGTTTCCGGCGGCTTCTCGCGGTACTGGAACTGGACGACGCTCTTCGCTTTGTGGCGCACGGCGGTCGCAACGCAGTCGGTACCGGTATCGCCGCCGCCGATGACGATGACATCTTTGCCTTCGGCATTGATGTACTCGCCGTCGGCCAGGTTCGAATCGAGCAGGCTCTTGGTATTCTTGTGCAGGAACTCCATTGCCGGGTAAATCCCTTTAAGCTCGCGGCCTTTAATATCCAGTTCACGCGGACGCGTGGCGCCGATCGCCAGAATGACGGCATCGAACTCGTCCTTCAACTGATCAACCGGCACATTTTTGCCGATTTCCGCATTGGTAACGAAGTTAACGCCTTCCGCCGCCAGCAGGTCAACCCGGCGCTGCACGAGATGCTTCTCGAGCTTCATGTTCGGAATGCCGTAGGTCAGCAGTCCGCCGATCCGGTCGTCACGCTCGTAAACGGTCACCGTATGACCCGCTTTGTTGAGCTGTGCCGCCGCCGCCAGTCCGGTCGGACCGGAACCGATGACGGCGACTTTCTTGCCCGTACGCGTCTTCGGCGGTTCAGGCACGATCCAGCCTTCCGCGAAACCGCGGTCAACGATCGCTTTCTCGATGTCCTTGATCGTAACCGGAGAATCGATCAGCCCCACCGTACAGGAGCCTTCGCATGGAGCGGGACAGACCCGGCCGGTGAATTCCGGGAAGTTGTTCGTCTTGTGGAGCCGGTCAAGGGCTTCGCGCCATTGACCGCGGTAGACGAGGTCATTCCATTCCGGAATAAGGTTGTTTACCGGACAACCAGTCGTTGATCCGGCAATAATTTTGCCTGTATGACAATACGGTATGCCGCAATCCATACAGCGTGCTCCCTGAACCTGCAGTTTCTCTTCGGAATTTTTATTGTAAAATTCCTTCCAGTCCTGAATCCGCTGCAGAGGGGCGCGCTCGGTGGGCAGCTCGCGTTGAAACTCGATAAATCCGGTAGGTTTTCCCATTGCGCTTCCTCCATCGTTTAGAATCTGTCCTGCTCGTTATGAATTAGTTGCCGCCGACACGGGCCAGATCGCGCGTGTTTTCTTCGAACGCCTTCATAACGGCATCCTGCTGGCTCAGTCCGGATCTCTTCATCCGTTCGATAGCATCGAACATCCGTTTATAGTCCTTCGGAATGACTTTCACGAATTTCCAGATATATTCATCCCAACGGCCCAGCACGCGGTGCGCGATCGAGCTGTCGGTAAAGGTTGCGTGATGCTGAATCATCAGCTTGAGTTCGTTGATCTCGTAGCTTTCTTCCACCTGCTCCAGCGACACCATTTCGGTGTTGCAGCGGCTCGCCATCGTGCCGTCCTCGTCGAGAACGTAAGCCACGCCGCCCGACATGCCCGCCGCGAAGTTGCGGCCGGTCTTGCCGAGGATGACGACGCGTCCGCCCGTCATATACTCGCAGCCGTGGTCGCCCACGCCTTCGACAACGACGCGCACGCCGGAGTTGCGGACAGCGAAGCGTTCGCCCGCGATACCGCGGATGTAAGCTTCCCCGTCGGTAGCGCCGTAGAAGCCCACGTTGCCGATGACGATGTTGTCTTCCGGCACGAACGTCGATTCGCTCGGCGGGAAGATGACGATTTTACCGCCGGACAATCCTTTGCCGACGTAATCGTTGGCGTCGCCTTCCAGCGACAGCGTCACGCCCTTCGGCACGAACGCGCCGAAACTTTGACCGGCGGAGCCGTTGAAGTGCAGGCGGATCGTGTCGTGCGGAAGCCCCTTCGCGCCGTAACGGCGGGTCACTTCGCTGCCGAGAATCGTGCCGACAACACGGTTGGTGTTGTTGATCGGCAGCTCGATGCGGACGTGATCCTGGTACTCCAGCGCCGGCTTGCAGAGCGGAAGGATTTCGCGCATGTCGAGCGATTTATCCAGCCCGTGATCCTGCTGCATCTGGTTGTAGCGGCCGACATCTTCCGGCATTTCCGGCTGGTGAAGCAGAGGGCTGAGATCCAGGCCTTCGAGCTTCCAGTGACCCGCTTCTTCTTCCTGGGCCAGGAATTCGGTACGGCCGATCATCTCTTCGAGCGTACGGAAGCCGAGCTCCGCCATCGTTTCGCGGACATCCTGAGCGATGAAGTGCATGAAGTTCACGACATGCTCCGGCTCGCCCATAAAATGTTTGCGAAGCTCCGGATTCTGCGTCGCTACGCCGACCGGACACGTGTCGAGGTGACACACGCGCATCATGATGCAGCCCAGCGAGATGAGCGGTGCCGTGGAGAAGCCGTATTCCTCGGCTCCCAGCAGCGCTGCGACGATCACGTCGCGGCCGGTCATCATTTTGCCGTCGGATTCCAGTACGACGCGGCTTCTCAGGTTGTTCAGGATGAGCGTCTGGTGAGCTTCGGCCAGGCCAAGCTCCCAAGGAAGCCCCGCATGACGGATACTCGTCTGAGGTGAAGCGCCCGTACCGCCGTCGTATCCGCTGATCAGGATGACGTCCGCCTTGCCTTTGGCCACGCCGGCCGCGATCGTGCCGACCCCGACTTCGGAGACGAGCTTCACGCTGATGCGGGCCTGGGGATTCGCGTTCTTGAGATCGTGGATCAGTTCCGCCAGATCCTCGATCGAATAGATGTCATGGTGCGGAGGCGGGGAGATCAGGCCGACGCCGGCCGTCGTACCGCGTACTTCCGCTACCCAAGGATAGACTTTCTTGCCCGGCAGTTGACCGCCTTCTCCGGGCTTGGCGCCTTGGGCCATCTTGATCTGAATCTCGTCGGCATTGACGAGATAATTGCTCGTTACGCCGAACCGGCCGGAAGCTACCTGCTTGATGGAGCTTCTGCGCAGATCGCCGTTCTCGTCCGGCGTGAAGCGGTTCGGGTGCTCCCCGCCTTCTCCGGTATTGCTGCGTCCGCCGATACGGTTCATGGCGATGGCAAGCGCTTCGTGCGCTTCCTTGCTGATGGAACCGAACGACATCGCGCCGGTCTTAAACCGCTTGAAGATCGCTTCAATCGGCTCGACTTCCGCCACCGGAACCGGCGAGCGGTCCGATTTCAGCTTAAGCAGGCCGCGCAGCGATGCCGCTTTCTTCGACTGGCGGTTGATGAGCTCGGCGAACTTTTTGTACATGGAATAGTCATTGTTGCGCACCGCGGTCTGCAGCGAGTGGATCGTCTCCGGCGTGAACACGTGATCCTCGCCGTCCTGACGCCACTGCAGCTCGCCGCCGGCATCCAGAACGGGATCGCGTCCGTCGCGCGGAGAATACGCCCGCTGATGACGCTGCAGCGTCTCCTGCGCCACTCCGTCGAGGCCGATGCCTTCGACAGGCGTGTAGGTCCAGGTGAAGTAACGGTCAACGAATTCCTGGCTGAGGCCGACCGCTTCGAAAATCTGCGCTCCGCGGTAACTCTGAATGGTTGAAATCCCCATTTTCGCAAGGACTTTGACGACCCCTTTGGTCGATGCCTTGATGTAGTTGTAGGAAGCTTTCTCTTCCGTGATATCTCTTATTTGACCGTTGCCGATCATATCTTTAAGCGTCTCGAAAGCGAGATACGGGTTGATCGCGCCCGCTCCGTAACCGAGCAGCAGGGCAAAATGGTGCACTTCGCGCGGTTCGCCGGACTCGACGATCAGGCTCGCCTTGGTTCTCGTTCCCTGGCGGATCAGATGATGGTGCAGGCCGGCAACCGCCAACAGAGCCGGAATGGCCGCCTGTTCCCCGTCCATGCCTCTATCGGAGAGGATCAGGAAAGTAGCTCCGTCTGCAATCGCTTCATCCGCGGCGGTATAGAGCTCTTCCATCGCCTGCTCAAGCCCCCGGCTTCCCGACGATGCCTGGAAGATAGTCTGCAAAGTGACGGATTTAAAGCCTTCACGCTTGATATAACGCAGCTTCGCCAATTCCTCGTTGGAAATGATCGGAGTCGGAATGCGGATTTGACGACAGCTTTCCGCTTCCGGACGGATCAGGTTGCGCTCCGGTCCGATCGTCGTTTCCTGCGCCGTGACGATTTCCTCGAAGTTGGAGTCGATCGGCGGGTTCGTTACTTGGGCGAACAGCTGCTTGAAATAGCTGTAAAGAAGCTGCGGGCGTTCCGACAGAACGGCCAGAGGCGCGTCGTAGCCCATGGAACCGATCGGGTCGACGCCGGTTTTGGCCATCGGCTCAAGGAATTTGCGAAGATACTCAAAGGTATAGCCGAATGCCTGCTGGCGCTGAACGAGCAGATCGTGAGCCGGCTGCGGCTCGGAAGCGGCTTCCGGCAGTTCCCCGATGGAAACGAGATGCTTCTTGAGCCATTCCTGGTAAGGCTGCTCGTTAATGATCTGTCCTTTGATCTCTTCATCGGTCAGAATGCGTCCCGCTACCGTATCGACGACGAGCATGCGTCCCGGCTGCAGACGTTCTTTGCGGGCAATGCGTTCCGGCTCGATGCTGAGCACGCCGACTTCGGACGACAGGACGATGAGATCGTCATGCGTAACGTAGTAACGTGCCGGGCGAAGACCGTTACGGTCAAGCAGGGCGCCGATAATGCGTCCGTCCGTGAACGAAATCGCGGCAGGTCCGTCCCACGGCTCCATCAATGTGCTGTGGTATTCGTAGAAAGCGCGTTTTGCCGGATCCATCGTTTCGTGCTTGGACCACGGCTCCGGGACCATCATCATGGCCGCGTGCGGCAGAGAGCGTCCGGAAAGCGTAAGGAATTCGAGTGTGTTATCGAGAATTTGGGAATCGGAACCGTCGGTATCGACGATCGGGAGCAGACTTTGGAAATTTTCACCGAACAAATCGGTTTGGATCATGGCTTGGCGGGCGTGCATCCAGTTAACGTTGCCCCGCAGGGTATTGATTTCACCGTTGTGGATGACGTAGCGGTAAGGGTGGGCGCGTTCCCAGCTTGGAAAAGTGTTGGTACTGAAACGGGAGTGAACGAGGGCCATTGCCGTCTCGAAGGACGGATCTTGCAGTTCCGTGTAATAAGCGTCTACCTGCTCGGGAGTGAGCATGCCTTTGTATACGATGGTACGGCTGGATAAGCTGGGGAAGTAGATCTGTGCGTTATCCAGAGCGCGGGTTTCATTCTCGATCCGTTTGCGGATCACATACAGTTTGCGTTCGAAGTTCAGTTCGTCCTGAATATCTCCGCTGCGGGCGATGAACAGTCTGACGCACGAAAGGTTCGGAAGCTTTGGCCGATTCGCCGAGGGTGGCATTGTCGGTAGGCACCGTTCTCCAGCCCAGGAACTGCTGGCCTTCTTCCTTGATAATCCGCTCCGCGATGCGCTCGCATTGCTGCCTGGCTTCCAGCCCCTGGGGGAGGAAGGCCATGCCGACTCCGTAAGTTCCGGCTTCCGGCAGAGAAATATTATCTTCGGCGCATACCTTGCTCAGAAATCCGTGCGGAATCTGCAGCAGGATACCCGCGCCGTCACCCGTATTGGCTTCGCTGCCCTGGCCACCCCGGTGGTCCAGATTGCAAAGCACATTCAACGCCTGCCCGACGATTTCGTGGGAAGGCCTGCCTTTCATATTCGCAACAAATCCAATCCCGCAGGCATCATGCTCGAACCGCGGATCGTACAAACCTTGTTTGGAAGGGGAAGCGTTTCTGTTCATGATTGTGCAACCTTTCCTCTTGTTTATTTGGGTACAGCATCGTTTCCATGCCTGCATTAAAGGGGTGAAGTCCGGAAATACGCGCGTAAGTTGCCAAATTCGCCTGTATTTGCCCAAAAACCGAATCTTTTAGCGATTCGCCTCGATATTTTTCTATTATATTAACATTAGACTTTCTAGAGTGCAATTTAAAAAAAGGTTATGGGTTGAAAAAAAATTTTAATGGGAAACACTGGACAGGGCTTGAAACTCAGAGATTCCGCGGAAAAAATTCGCTTTTTATGAATCTACAAATCTTCCATTTAATGTTAGTTTACAAAATTTTCAAATCCGAAAGTTAACATGGACTTCCCCTTGAAATGTTTGTGTTTGGACAAGGAGGTTTAGCCGATTCCGATTGTTTTTAGAAGGCGTTCGCCCATAAAATAGGTAATTCCGGCGCATTCGCGAAGCGTATAATAGTAGATCGCCACCGGTTTGATCCGGACCGGTTCAGCCGTTACGTTCATGTTTAGACTCCTTGCCATAAGCAGGGAACGGTACGTATGAAAGCCGTGCGTAACAATAACCGCCGTCTCCCACTTCTCCCTCTCCATGATCTTGCGGCTGTTGTCCAGATTCTCTATCGTGGAGGTAGATTCATCCTCCAGAAAGACCGCCGTCTCCGGAATGCCTTTGCCGACAAGGTAGGTCCGCATCACACTGGCTTCCGTCGGCTCGCTTGTCGTCGTTCCGCCCGTTGCGATAATATTCTTGGCCAGCCCGCCGCGGAACGCCTCGACCGCGATATCGAGCCGCTCCCTCATCGCGTTGCTGGGTTTTCCGTTCCAGACGGCCGCACCCAGAACGATGATCGCGTCACTCCGGCTGCCGCGGGAGTTCTCACCCACATAATAAATCCATCCGCTCATCCCTACTATATATAATAGGATAGCTCCCATGCAGGACAAGACGACATACAGCCTTCTTGTCCACCGTTTATTCTTCCGTCTGCCTTCCCGTACGGCCTTCATCCCGCTTTCATCCTGCCTTTCTTCCCCGATACCGCTCCGCCTGACGGAAGTCCGTCCCGAGCGGCATTCTCTTTATTCTTTTATCATAACTTGCCGTGAGGAAGTTAGCTATACAAACGGACCGCTTTTTCCACTTTCCGCCAGGGTTTGGTTCCGGCTTCCATCGATGCCCTTTTTTCCAAAGCATAAAACATGCTATGATAGCATATACCTGATGATTTATTGTTATTGGTAACAGAGAGGACGACACCTGTGGCTAAATTATATTTCCGGTATGGAACCATGAACAGCGGCAAATCGATTGAAGTGCTGCGCACTGTTCACAACTACGAAGAACAGGGTAAGAAAGTATTGCTGTTCACCCCTTCGGTGGATGACCGCAGCGGAGTCGGCATCGTTGCCTCCCGCATCGGTATGCAGAAGAGCGCCATCGTCATTCAGGACGGGGTTAACATGAAAGAACTGGCGGCCAAAGAACGGCCGAATTGTATTCTGATCGACGAAGCCCAGTTTCTGAACGCCGGGCAAATCCAGCAGCTTGCCGAAATCGCGGACGACCTTAATATTCCGGTTATCGCCTACGGGCTGCGGGCGGACTTTATGGGTCAGCTTTTCGAAGGAAGCGCCAGCTTGTTCGCCATCGCCGATAAAATCGAAGAAATCAAAACCGTGTGTTGGTATTGCGATAAAAAAGCTACGATGAACATGCGCTGCAAGGACGGCGAGCCTATTTTTCACGGGGAGCAAATCCAGATCGGCGGCAACGAGAGCTACATTCCCGTCTGCCGGAAATGTTACACAGACAAGAAAAGAAAGGCGGAGCAGCACTGACCGCCGAACACAGAATGCCCGATCCGGCGCCAGACCTCCATTCAGAATTCAGAGCCTGCACGCGCGCTTCCCGGCTATTTTGTCGATTAAGGAAAGGTGAGGTTTCTTGAGAAAAAAACGAATTCTGCTCCTTTCGGAGGGATTCGGATCCGGACATACCCAGGCGGCTCACGCTCTGGCGTCCGCTCTGCGCAGGACGAATCCCGGGCTGATCATCCGCGTGCTGGAACTCGGTGCTTTTCTGCATCCGACGATAGCACCCTGGATCTTTACAGCTTATCGTAAAACTGTCGTTTCCCAGCCGAAGCTGTACGGGAAGCTTTACCGCTCCCAGTCGAAAAAGCCGCTGAACGGTTTTTTACAGCATGCCCTGCACCGGATTTTTTACCGGAAGGCAGAAGCCGTGATCGAGCAGCTGCGGCCGGACATTATCATCTGTACCCACCCTTTTCCGAATCTGATTGTATCGCGCCTGAAAAAGCAGCACGGGCTCCATGTCCCGCTCTGTACGCTGCTGACGGACTATGATGCCCACGGGTCGTGGATCAACGAAGAAGTGGACAGGTATTTCGTCTCGGCCCCCGATGTGAAACGAAGACTCGTGGAGAAAGGCGTATCCTCACGCAGAATCAAAGTGACGGGCCTGCCCGTTCACCCGAGCATCAGCGAGCAGTATTCGGTCGATGAGATTTACCTGGAGTTCGGACTCCGGGATATGCCGACCGTGATGCTGATGGGCGGCGGCTGGGGGCTGCTCGACGAAAAGCTGCTGAAGCGCATCGTCCAGTGGCGCGACCGCGTTCAGCTCCTCTTCTGCCTCGGCACGAACGAGAAGGCGCGCCAGCAGCTTCAGTCGAACGATCTGTACCGGCATCCGAACATTCATTTGTTCGGGTATACGAGGGAGATCGGCAAGCTCATGCAGGTGTCCGATCTCCTGATCACCAAGCCGGGCGGCATGACCTGCACGGAGGCCATGATCAAAGGCGTGCCTATGCTCTTCTACAACCCGATTCCGGGTCAGGAGGAAGAGAACTGCCAATATTTCACGGAGCACGGCTACGGGGAGGAATTGACTTCCCTGAATGAGCTGGACGGATATTTTACCCGTTTTATGGAAAAAAGGCGCGATAAAAACACCCGCAAAGAGAGCGGCCGGCGTCTTTCCAGCCTGTTTGCCAAAAGCGTTATGCAAATGCTTCGCTGACGTGCTTGTACCCCGGACTTCACACTATACTCACACTATATGGAAGAGCTATGACCTCTCCTTCAATAAGGGGAAGTCAGGGCTCTTTTTCGTTTATCCCCACTTTTTTTCAGCTTCTGTTTTTAGCGTAAGAACAGGCATTTCAGCCTCTTTGCCCGTTATTTGTCCGAATTTATGCGGCATGTACGCCAAAAGTCCTGAATACAATTCGTTAGGGGTTCGGTTTCGCGCGAAAGGAAGGTTCATCGCATGAAGACCAAAGAGGGCAAGAAAGAACTGACGCTCATGTTCATTCCCGGCGCCGACAAGCGGGTCCGTCGTTTCAGGGTCCCCCGCATCAGCCTGTATGCCGTTCCATCCGCCGCCGCCCTTGTCATCCTCGGCTTCTCTCTGACCATCTACGTCCAGAACACCAGCCACCGGAGCACAACGGAGCAGCTTACCGAAACGTTTAACGGTCAGGAAAAGCAGCTTACCGAACAGTTGATGCTGAAAGATTCGGAGCTTGAAAAGCTCCAGATCGAACTGATCGATTTATCGAAGCAGGCCGAACAGTTCAAAAGCAAGCTGGAGGAAATCCGCAAGCTGGAGAACAAGATAAGTCCGGGGGCCGCGGTTTCTTTTGGAAAAAGCACCGCTCCCCCGTCTCCCGGCGTTTCCGATGTCGGCGGTGCGGAAACGCCGGCCGGCACTCACGAAATGAACGAACTGGCGGCGCAGACAAAATCCAGCCTCTCCGGGATGATCGGCGACATCGACGGTCTGCTTGTCCAGCTGACGGAGAGCGAGCGCAAACTCCAGGAAGCGCGCCGGCTGAAACGAATCACCCCTACCATCTGGCCGTCGGATTCCCGCACGGTCACCTCGGGTTTCGGGGTGAGGCAGGATCCTTTTACCGGAAGGCCGAACGTGCATACCGGCCTCGACATCGACGGCGAGCTGAACGATCCCGTCTACGCCGTTGCCGACGGTACGGTCACTGCGGCCGGTTACGATTCCCAGCACGGGAATCACATCCGCATCGACCACACGAGAGGTATCGAGACCGAGTACCTGCACCTGAACAAAATGGAAGTACAGCCGGGCAGCACGGTCCGCAAGGGCCAAATTATCGGACGCGTCGGAACGACCGGGCGAAGCACAGGAACTCATCTGCATTACGAAGTCCACAAAAACGGCACGAAAATCAACCCCTCTCCTTACCTCATTTCCGATCGAAAGGATGATAACTGACATGGTATTCGATAAAAAACGGAATACGGACAACAAAACGACCGACACGATCATCGGAGAAAGCACGGTCTGCGAAGGAAAGATTCTTTCGGAAGCCAGTCTTCGTATCGAAGGACAGGTGCTTGGCGACATCGAATGCGCGGGCGATATCGTTATCGGGGAAAATGCCGTCGTTCATTCGTCCATCCAGGCAAGGGACGTCACGATAGCGGGCAAAGTCAAAGGTAACGTGGCGACCAAAGGCAAGCTGACCGTGATGAGCACCGGGGAGCTGATCGGAAACATTCAGGTCCGGGCTTTCATCGTTCAGGAAGGCGGCGTATTCCAGGGAACGAGCGCCATGTCGGCTGCCGGACAGGACGACAAAGCGCCCAGCCCGATCTCCAGCGCTCCTTCTGCCAAAAACCGCAAAGAAGAACAGTCACTGGTCAACGCCAATTAAACGCCGGCTATTAATAGAAGGAAAGCATCTGCAGACGCTTCGGCGTACGCTCGTTATACAAGCACAGTTCAGGCGTTCAGGCATATAAAAGAACGGAGGTTTTACGGTGGCCCAAACACCCAAGCTCAGCGTATGGACGGAGCACCGTTTCTGGCTAGGCATTCTTTATGATCATGCGACCTTCGTATGGCAGGCCCTCGCACCGAGCGAGCAGCCTCTTATTCAGGCGGCGAACGGTTTCCGCCAGACTTTCGCCGGCCTTATCAAACAGGTCGAGCTGACTCCTCAGGATCTTCCGGTATCTTCACCGGTGATGATTAAGCTGGCCCAGGATGTTCTTCCGGCCGCAAGCGGCTACTACCAGTTCGAAGGACACATCCAAAGCCTGCGGATAAGCAATAAAATCGTACTGGAGCTGACTCCCTCTTACTTTAACGGAACGTTAATCGAGAACGAGGAATATCTCCGGCTGCTGTCTTTCTGGACCCGGGGAGTCGAGGCGGAAGAATTGACGCTGTACGGGCTGCTGGATATGTGGCTGGAAGATCAGCTCGGCCATGCCGTTCTGCTCTGGGACCATCTCGATCCCGTAGAAATCGAATTGTCGGAACAGGCCCGCCGGTATTCCAACACCTTCCAGGCTTATATGGTCAAAAACCGCGCCATGGGAGGCTACCTCCGCTTTACTCCTCCGGGATTCCCGGCTCAGCGCCGTTTCGCTGCCGATGTGGCCGTAGCCATCGTTAATTTTTATGATTTTGTCGTCAAAGTCATTGACCTGTATGTAGATGAAGAAGTTCTCAGCCGTCTGACATTGCGGTTCCTGGACCACCACTTGCCGGAAAGCTGCTATTTCCTCAATAAATTGGCCGTATACGAGCCCAATCTTACAATCCCCGGAAACTGTTTTCTATATAAGCCGATAGCGCCCAACGAAAACATCCCCTACCCCGAACTCACGCCTCCGCAGCCCAGAGAGGATTAAGCCCCTCTTTCCCTGGGTAAAGGGGTATAGATGCGGGTAAGGCAGTGTCCCCCGCTTACTTACAGAAAGAGGCGGTGGAGATTGTGAACGATACGCAATTCGATACGATTATTGTCGGTTCAGGCCTGGCAGGCCTCAGCTGCGCGTTTGAACTCGCCGAACAAGGACAGCGCGTACATATTATAGAAGCGGCGCCTTTCGCCGGAGGCCGCACATCGAACTGGGCGGATGCCGGTATGGAAGTCGAGTCGGGTTTCCATAAATTTATCGGGTTTTATGAAGCCCTTCCGAATCTGCTGAAAAGGGCAAGAATTAAGCCGAACAGCATGCTGACCTGGGAAAAAACGTTCGAAATCCGGCTGCCCGACGGGGAAACGGCCGGAGAGTTCGGGATCGCTCCCTTAAAGTCACCCATTAAAACGATCGCGGGGGCTTTCACTAACAACGATATTATTTCTCCGGCCGACAAAGCTTCCCTGATGCCATTTGTGGCGGAGGGTCTCAAGCTGCTGTCGGAGAACCGGATGGAGCTGGATACGTACAGCGTAGCCGAATTCGCCCGCAAGCACGGCGTCAAAGACGAGGCGCTCCAGCATGTGCTGGGGCCGCTTACGTCCGGCGTGCTGTTCCTCCCGCCGGAAAAGTATTCCGCGCTCGTTTTCTTCGGGCTGTTCGCGCCGGGGGTGCCGAAGTTTTACAAGATGCAGATCGGCGGATTCAACGGCGGCATGACCGACGTCATGATCAACCCGCTGCTCGCCGCGCTTGAAAAAAGAGGCTGCCGGATCAGCCTGAGCACCCCCGCCGAAGGATTAAGCCTGGAAGACGGCCGGGTCACGGGCGTCTCCCTGCAGGAAGGCGGGACCCTGCGAGCGGCTCACGTCGTGATCGCCACGGAAATCTCGGCGGCCAAGCGGCTGCTCCAGCCGCCGTTCGGAGGAGAGGCGTGGTATCAGCCTCTCCAGGATCTGCCGACGATGCCCGACGTGACGATTCAGCTGGAGCTCAGCGAGCCGCTCCTTCCGCAGGACCGCGTCACCTTCGGTCCGGGCACGTGCATCGGCAGCTTCAGCGAGCAGTCGCGCACGACGTTCCCTCACCTGCCCGGCCGCGTCTCCATGATCCTCTCACCCCCGGACGAGTTCATCGATATGCCGGATGATCTCGTTTTCGAGCGGGTGTGCGCCGATGCGGACAAGCTCGGTCTCGACCTGCGCGCGAAGGCCAAGGATTACCGGGTGATCCGCAGACCGGATCACTTCTACTCCGTCCGGCCCGGCAGCGAGAGGCTCCGCCCCGAGCAGCGTACGCCCGTGCCGGGTCTCGCCCTCGCCGGCGACTATACACGCCAGCCGATGTTCGCGACGATGGAAGGCGCGGTCATCTCCGGACGCAAGGCGGCCGAGGCCGTGTTGGGCCGGGAGCTGGTCTGAGCTTGGTGGCAGCTTAGCTTGACTGGCAACCCAGCCCGGTCGACAGGCAGTGCTCGATGGCAAGCCGAGCTTGGTTTACGGGCTGGGCTTGGATGACAGGCCAGGCTTGGTTGGCAGACCGAGATTGGCGGCTTCCGGGCTTGTCGCCGTTGTGCCCGGCTGTGTTAGGCGATGCCGTCACGGCTACTTTGGCCTGGCCCCCTACTGCACTGTGCCTTGCTAAGTCCATGCTCCGCAAGTATTGCACCACAGCCGAAGGACAGATTGAGCGTCACGGAGCGGAATATGCCCCTAAATCAAAAAGGACAGCCGGATAACCGGCTGTCCTTTTTTCCAACTCTTTTTCATAAATCTTACTTTTTCTCTTTTTTCACTTCGTCCAGAAGCGACAGATCCAGGAACTTGCTAAGATCCAGCTCTTCTTTCTTCACATTCTTGATAAAGCCGGCATCGATCGATACTTTTGCCATTTCTTCAATCGCTTCCTTGCTCACATCCGGCGTCAGATTGAGGCGGGAGAGCGCCGCTTTGATCAGTTCGTTATCGAGTCCTTTGCCGCTGAGCTTTTTAAGCTGATTGTTGATCAAATCGTACGACTTATCGGGGCTGCTTTTGATAAAGTTAATGGCATCGATATTCGCCTGAATTGCGCCTTTCGCCATATCGCGGTGGTCCTTCAGGAACTTGTCGCCGGCGACGAGGATCGTCAACGGATAGTTGCCGTTATTAGGCGGGATTTTGTCCCAGTCCACGAGAATTTGGCCGATGCCTTCCTTCTCCATCTGCGTTCCCCACGGTTCCGGGATAAGCGTAGCGTCGATTTCTTTCTGGCGCATGGCGACCAGCGTATCCGCCGGAGCACGGGCGATAATTTCCACGCCGGATTTATCCGTCGTCACTTTCAGCCCTTCCTGCTGGAGCAGCAGGCGCAGCGAAATTTCGTTCGTGCTGCCGCGCGTCGGGATGGCGACGGTTTTGCCTACAAGGTCTTTCACACTTGAAATTCCCGCGTCTTTACGGACAGCCAGTACGGCACCGCCGTTGTTGGAACCGGAAATGACTTTGAAGTTCTTGCTTTTCAGGTATTGGTTGGTGGATGGTCCGGGACCGACGAAGCCCAGGTCAATCTGATCCGTAGCGAGTGCGGTCGAAAAGTCCGAGCCGTTATCGAAAGCCGTGACTTCCACTTTAACGCCTTCGCCCCAATATTTTTCGAAATATTTATTTTCGAGCGCCACATAACCCGCGGCATGCGTAACGTTTTTGAAAATACCGACGCGGACTGTTTCCGGCTTCTTGCCGTCACCGCTCCCGCCGGAGCTTTTGGAATCTCCGCCGCCGCATGCGGTAAGCACCGTACCGACCAGCAGAATGAGCGCAAGCAGCCATGCTGTTTTTTTCATTGTGAACTCCCCTTTATCTGTTCGTCTGTTTCTTGCTTATTTGCCGCTTGAGGCTAGACCGTAGCGGAGCAGGATTTTATCCTCCAGCTTTTTGAAGCAGAGATGATCGGAAATCGTGCCGAGTACGGCGATTATAATGACGATGCAAAGCATAAGTGCGGTATCCGCAATATCGCGGCCCTGCTGGAGCAGCTGGCCCAAACCGACGCCTTTGGCGATCAGTTCCCCAGCTACGAGCGCCCGCCAGGCGAATGCCCAGGCTACGCGCACCCCGTTAATAAGATGAGGGAAGGCCGCCGGCACCATGATCTGCCAGAACATCCGCAGCCCGTTGCCCGTTCCCATAGTCTGAGCCGCTTTCAGATAGATCGGCGGGATGTTCATAATTCCCGTGCGGCTTGACATCGCCATCGTCCAGGTAGCCCCGAGCGCCGTGATGAAAATAACGGAGGTGTCCGTAAGTCCGAACCAGATGATCGCGAACGGCAGCCAGGCGATACTCGGCACCGTCTGCAGGGCAACCACGACAAATCCGAGCGTATCGTCCAGAAACCGGTAACGTGCGAAAAGAAAGCCGAGCAGTGTACCTACGACGAGGGAGATGCCGAACCCGGTAAGGAGCCGGCCGAGCGATCTGAACGTCGCTTCCAGAAGCTGTCCGTCCGTAAAACCGAGACGGAAAGCGTCCAGTGTCTGGAACAGAGACGGGAATTTCCATCCCCAATCGAAGATTCTATATCCCGCCTCCCACGCTATCAGCAGAATCACGAGAAAAATCATTCTTCTTAAGGCTGTACTCATCGCCCATCTCCTCCTTTACCACTTTCTCGAGCTCCTCGGCAAGAACGTCCATGATCGCACTCTCGACATGATGGATAACGGAGTCGGCATTGTCGCGCGGACGCGCGGCCTGCACGGCGAATTCCTTCTTGATCGTTCCCGGCCGGGTCGACATGACGACGACGCGGTCGGACAAAATGACGGCTTCACGGATGTTATGGGTAATAAACAAGATCGTTTTGCCCGTTTTCATCCAGATTTCTTCAAGTTCTTTATGCAAAATGAGGCGGGTCTGCTCATCGAGCGCAGCGAAAGGCTCATCCATGAGAAGTATTTCGGGGTCCATGGCAAGGGCGCGTGCAATCGCGGCACGCTGTTTCATGCCTCCGGACAGCTCGTGCGGATAACGGTCGGCAAATTTGCTGAGGTGGACCGTCTTGATCTGCTCCATCGCTTTCTCGTACCGTTCCTTCTTCGGAATGCCCTTCTGTTTAAGGCCGAAGGCTACATTGTCGAGCACGGTCAGCCAGGGAAAAAGCGCGTGCTCCTGGAAAACGACGACCCGGTCGGAGCCCGGTCCGGTCACTTTAGTTCCGTTCACTTCAATCGTTCCTTCATCGTAGCCTTCCAACCCGGCGACCATGTTGAGCACCGTCGACTTGCCGCAGCCCGAAGGGCCGAGCAAAGACACGAACTCGCCTTTCCTGATGGTCAGCGAAACATCGTCAATAGCGGTAAATGATCCGCTGCTGCGCTGCTTGAAGGTTTTGCGAACATGCTTGATTTGTATCATCGCTTGATCTCTCCTTCAGGCTCGGACGAAAGCAGAAGCTTCGTATGTCCCGTTCCTATTCTTATACCAACTTATTTTATCGGAATTATGTTATTTGTCAACCTTTAATTGCATAAAGTTCTCATAAAAAAAGCCCCTGTAAGGGGCTTAAAAGGCTGCTATAAAAGGAAAAAGGGAGTTGTGCAGCATACCGACTGACGCATCCAAACCGTTACCGGCCAGTCACCCAGAGTTGCGGATGCGGTATGTACGCCAGGGCTCACTCGTGCGCTTACCGCCCGCACCATCGAGACTGCGCTCGCTCGTGCGCTTGCCGCCCACGCCATCGTGACCGCGCTCGCACGTGCGCTTGCCGCCCATGCCATCGAGACTGCGCTCACTCGTGCGCTTGCTGCCCACGCCATCGAGACTGCGCTCATCCGCGGGTCCGGCGGCCCCGCCGGTCTTTGGCGGTCTCCGACTCCGCCACGACGAGCACGTCCATGCCGCGCGCCCCGCGCATGATCCGTTTCACGATGGAACCGTGAAACAGCCGCTCCCAGAGCGACTCGCGCGCCTGACCGATGATGAGCTGCGTAGCGCTCAGCTCCAAAGCCCGCGCGAGCAGCCCCTCCGCGGTGCGTCTCCGTCCCGCGGCACCCAGCACTTCGAAGCGGCCGCCGAGCCGCTCCGTCAAGGTCTGCAGCGCGGCGATCCGCGCCTCCTCTCCTTCCGCGGGCGAGCCGCAGCGGATGTAAGCGACGTGCCACCGCGCCTTCAACCGGTACGCGATGCGGAAGCCGCGGCGGATGATGCGCTCCGCGTGCCGGTTCAACTTCACGCAGACGAAGATCACTTCCTCGCGCCGCCAGGGGCCGCGCAGGGAACCGACGCGTTCCCACGCCTCCAGGCGCTCGTCCACGTCGTCGGCGATTTCGCGCAGCGCGAGTTCCCTCAGGGCAATCAGATTGACGGTTTTGAAGAAGTGGCCGAGTGCCTGGTCCACTTTCTCCATCCCGTAAATCTTGCCCTCCTTCATGCGCTGCCGCAGCGTCTGCGGCGTCACGTCGATGAGCTCCACCTCATCGGCCAGCCGCAGGATACTGTCCGGGACTGTTTCCCGGACCCGCACGCCCGTCAGCTGCTCAACGGAATCGTTCAAGCTTTCGAGGTGCTGGACGTTCACCGTAGAGATGACCGAAATGCCCGCATTGAGAATCTCCAATATGTCTTCATATCTCTTCTTATTGACACTCTGCGGCACATTCGTGTGAGCCAATTCATCCACGAGAACCAGATCCGGCATCCGCCGGATCACCGCCCCGGTGTCCATTTCCTGCAATTCGGCTCCACGGTAGGTAATGATTTTGCGCGGAATCAGCTCCAGATGGCCGACCTGGTCCGCCGTTTCTTTACGGCCGTGCAGCTCCAGAAGCCCGATGACCACGTCGATATTTTTACGCAGCAGATCGTTCCCTTCCCGCAGCATGCTGTAAGTTTTGCCGACGCCCGGCGCGGCCCCGATATAGACCTTGAAGCGTCCTCGCCGCGCTTTCCGGATTTGCCGTTCCATCTCCTGGGGACTGGGGCGCCGGTAGAGCTCGACCGGCTTCCGGGCATCGCTCTTTCGTTTTACCGGAAGGATCCGCTCTCCGTCCCTTTCCGCCCGGTCGGCCACCACGAACAGATCGATCCCTTGCAGACGGCTCACCGCATCGTTAAGCACCGAACCCTGCCAGAATTCCTGCCAGCGGCTGTGCTTGGAATGGCCCAGCACGATCCGGGTCACTTTGCGGTCAATCGCGTAACGTATGAGCGCCTGTGTAAGCTTCCGCCTTCCCGGGAAGGGAAGCTCCTCGAAACTGCCGCCTACTTTCTCGACCAGCTTGATAATCGAACGGCGGAACGTAGCCGCATCCTTGGATAAAGTTTTCCCCGGCCGTGCAAATGAGACGACGAACAGATCGCCGCTCAGCCGGTCCGCTATCTGCTGGCCCCGCCGGACATAGATAGACCCGTTCCAATGGTACTGGGCGGAAACCAAAATCCGCTCATCCGCACCCGAAGGACCGGTCATCCCCATTTCTCCCCGGTGCTTCTCCAGGGATTCGTTAACTCCTTCCGCCACGAGCCGAAGCGCCAGCTCGCGCAGCACGCCGATATTTCCCCGTTTCAGCACCTTACGCTCGTGCCACTGGCAGCCCCTCATCCCACCTTCCTCAAGGCGGTTAAGGATCGTTTCAGGGGTGGCATCGATAAGCCTCACTTCATCTGCCAACTCCAGGGTATCCGCCGGTACCGTATGCTCAACGACGATACCCGTCATTTTACGGGCAAGTTCCCGCACTCCCTCCAGCTCGTATACGTTGACGGTTGCCAGCACGCTGATGCCTCTGTTCAGCAAAAATTTGATATCCTCCAGCCTTGTCGGGTAAAGCGCTCCCGGCCGGTTGCGATGAGCCAGGCCGTCGGTCAGCACCACTTCCGGATTGCGGGCAGCAAGATCGTCGAGCGGCAAATCCTGCTGCCTCACTCCTTCCTCGATCCACTCGATGCTTTCAACCCGTTCCAGTCCATCGGCCTGCTCCAGCGTTTCGGGCCGTCCTTCCATAGAAACCGCACACAGCACCACATCGATTCCCTGTTCGCGAAGTGTCTGTCCTTCCCGCAGCATGTGGTACGTCTTCCCCGATCCGCTGACGGCACCGATATAGACTTTCAGCCGGCCCCGTCGGATTTCCGAAATGGACAGCAAAATTTCTTCGGGTGTTCTTCTCCGGAAATTATCCATCCTCCGGCTCCTTTCCGGTTCCTGATCCCCGTATTCTAAAAGTTGTCCCACATCATCAAACGGCGATTTTATACCTCACACTATTCTCTCACGAAATTCCCGCTGCTTTGTTAGCATCATGCAAGCATTCAATGTTACGAAAACAAGGGGCCGTACGCCCGGACTGAAGAGGAGCTATATATAATAGTAGAAACACATTTTCCCCAAGTGTAAAGACGGTTTGTTCCGGTTCATAAACCTGCAAAACGCATACCCTCCTGGCCGGATCGGGCATGCGTTAAGTAGTACGCAGATTTCCGGAGCTTCGCCGGTCAAAGGGAAATCTTCGCTAGGTAGAAAACTGACGTCCATCAGCAACCGGGACCCATATTTTACCGATATGCGGGTTTCAGGCTTTCCCGCCCGTATATCCGTCTTGTAGTCTCCAATTACGGTTCACAGTTCACGGTCTTCGGTTTACGGTCACGGTCTACGGTCTTCGTTCTACGGTCTTCGTTCTACGGTCTTCGTTCTACGGTCTTCGTTCTACGGTCTTCGTTCTACGGTCTTCGTTCTACGGTCTTCGTTCTACGGTCTTCGTTCTACGGTCTTCGCAATATCGGCTGCCCGTTTCCGGTTAATTCCCGGCTATCTTTTTCAAATCCAGATTTAATTCCAGCACATTCACGCGAGGCTCTCCGAACACGCCAAGGTCCCGACCGTCCGTATGTTTTTTCACCAATTCCTGAAGCTGGGCGGTCGATACTCCCGTCACTTTGGCAATGCGGGGAATCTGGACTCCGGCCGATTCCGGCGTAATATGAGGGTCGAGACCGGAAGCGGAGTTCGTGAGCAAGGAAATCGGCACCTGATTGACGGGCACGTCCGGATTCTCCTTTTTCCATGTATCGATGGACTCCTGCGTACGTTTTACCAGTTCCGGGTTGGAAGGTGCATAGTTGTTGGAGCCCGAAGCCTCCGCTTTATACTCGATGGAGGAAACGCGGCCGTGGAAATACTTCGGATCTGTAAACAGCTGCCCGATCAGCTCCGAGCCGACGATCTCCCCCTGGTCGTTCTTGATAACACTGCCGTTAGCCTGTTTGGGGAAAATAATCTGTGCCAAGCCTGTCGACACAAGGGGGTATATCATTCCGCATAGAACGATTAACAATAGGCTGATGCGGACAGCGATGGACAAGGCGGACCCGTTCCACCCGCCGTTTTCTTTAGGTACCGAAGCGCCTGGATTCATCCTTTTTCAATCCTCTCTCTTATACCGGGAGAAGCCTCGTAAGACATTCCCGGCATATGGTTGTTCTTTGTTACAGGGCACTTTCATGCCATTTTCTTTCACGCGTATGTGCTTCCGCTGCCACAGAATAGAATTCTAGATCCAGACATGAACGACCAGATCAATGATCTTGATTCCGATAAAAGGAACGACGACCCCGCCCAGCCCGTAAACAAAAAGGTTGCGGCTGAGCAGCTTTGTCGAGCTCATCGGGCGGTACTTGACCCCCTTCATCGCAAGAGGAATGAGCAGCGGAATGATCACCGCGTTGAAGATAAGAGCGGACAGCACCGCCGACAGGGGCGATCCCAGCTTCATGACGTTGAGAGCTTCCATCTGCGGAATCGCCAGCATAAACATCGCCGGGATGATCGCGAAGTATTTGGCGATGTCGTTCGCGATCGAGAAGGTGGTAAGCGCCCCTCGTGTCATCAGCAGTTGCTTGCCGATGCCGACCACTTCAATGATCTTGGACGGGTCGGAGTCCAGATCGACCATGTTGGCCGCCTCTTTGGCGGCGATGGTGCCGCTGTTCATCGCCAGGCCCACGTCGGCCTGGGCAAGCGCCGGGGCGTCGTTCGTGCCGTCGCCGGTCATCGCGACAAGCTTGCCCTCCGCCTGTTCCTTGCGGATCACGGCGATTTTATCCTCCGGCTTGCTCTCGGCGATAAAGCCGTCCACGCCGGCTTCTTTGGCGATGGTAGCCGCCGTGAGCGGGTTGTCGCCGGTGCACATGATCGTTTTGATCCCCATTTGGCGCAAGGTATCGAAACGCTCCTTCATGCCGGGCTTCACGGTATCCTTCAAGTAAATCAGGCCGTACACCCTACCGTCCACGGCTACGGCGAGCGGAGTCCCGCCTTCTGTCGCGATCGCGTCCCCATTGGCCTTAAGATCGGCGGGAACGGTTCCGCCCTGCTCCTGCACCCAGCGTACGACGGCGTCTACCGCGCCCTTGCGCACTTTTCTCCCGTCTTTCAAATCGATGCCGCTCATCCGGGTTTCCGCTTTAAAATCGATAAACTCCCCGCCTTCCGCGAGAGCCGGCTCGTAAACCAGGTTCTGCTTCTTCATCAATTCCAGCACGGAGCGTCCTTCCGGCGTTTCGTCTTTCACCGAGCCGACGGCCGCCCAGGCAGCCGCTTCGCCTGTAGAGGCGCCGCCTACCGGGATAAATTCGCTGGCCATCCGGTTTCCGAACGTGATGGTTCCCGTTTTGTCCAGAATGATCGTATTGATATCTCCGGCTGCTTCGACCGCTTTACCCGACATCGCCAGGACGTTGAACCGGGTGACCCGGTCCATACCCGCGATCCCGATCGCGGACAGCAGAGCGCCGATCGTCGTCGGAATGAGACAGACGAGCAGGGCGATCAGTACGGCCGTATCCAGCTCGACGTTTACGAACCCCGCGATGGGCTTCAGCGTAACGACCACGATCAGAAAAATAAGCGTCAGCGTAATAAGCAGCGTGTTCAGCGCGATTTCGTTCGGCGTCTTCTGGCGGGATGCTCCCTCGACGAGGGAAATCATCCGGTCGATGAAAGATTCGCCGGGATCGCTTGTGATCCGTACCCGGATCGCGTCGCTCACGACCCGCGTGCCGCCGGTAACGGAGCTGAAATCGCCGCCCGCTTCTTTAATGACCGGCGCGGATTCACCCGTGATCGCCGATTCGTCCACAGAGGCCAGCCCTTCTATCACTTCCCCGTCACCGGGGATCATTTCTCCCTGGGCGACGGTAACGATATCGCCCTTGCGGAGTTCCGTGGACGGAACGACTTTGATGCCGCTGCCGACCACCTTGTTGGCTTGTATTTCCTGCTTGGATTTCTTTAGCGAGTCCGCCTGGGCCTTCCCCCTGCCTTCCGCCAGCGCCTCGGCAAAGTTGGCGAACAGCACCGTGAAGAGCAGAATCAGAAACACGGTCAAGTTAAAACCGATCCGGTCCTGCGTTCCGAAATAGCCCGGCAGCACCGTCATCAGAAGAACCATGAAGGTTCCGATTTCTACCACGAACATCACGGGATTTTTCATCATCGTAACCGGATTTAATTTAAGAAAGCTTTGCGCGGCCGCCTGTTTGACGATGTCACCGCTCAGCATCGATTTTCGTTTCGCTTGAGAAGCATTTGAGCTCATCCGTTTTCACCCCATCGTTATTAACGCAATGTCAAATATTCGGCCACCGGTCCGAGCGCAATTACGGGCAGGAAGGTAAGCGCCCCAATGATGACGACCGTTCCTACCACGATCCCGGTAAACAAGGCATTGTCCGTACGGAACGTACCGATTGTTTCCGGAACCCACTGCTTGCGGCCCAGTGATCCGGCCACACCAAGAAGGGCGATGATCGACACATAACGGCCGAGCAGCATCACAATACCCGTAGAAACGTTCCAGAACGGCGTATTGTCCGCAAGGCCCTCGAAACCGGAGCCGTTATTGGCCGCCGACGACGTAAACTCATACAGCACCTGGGAGATTCCGTGGAACCCCGGGTTGGTGACCGCTCCTTTGCCAAGCTCCGTCATAAAGGCGAGCGCCGTAGGAGCCAGAATAATAAGCGGATGCGCCAGAATCGCGACGGCGATCAGTTTCATCTCGCGGGACTCGATTTTGCGTCCCAGAAATTCCGGCGTCCGGCCGACCATCAGGCCCGCCAGAAAAACGGCCAAAATGGCGTACATGAGCATATTGACCAGCCCGACTCCATCCCCGCCGAATACACAGTTCAGCATCATTTGGGCGAGCGGAACCATTCCGCCCAGCGGCGTGAGCGTGTCGTGCATGTTATTGACGGAACCTGTCGTAGCCGCCGTCGTTACCGTAGTAAACAGCGCGGACTGGGCAATGCCGAACCGCACCTCTTTGCCTTCCATACTGCCGATGGACGAATCCGCGCCAAGGGCATTTAAGGCGGGATTGCCGGCCTTTTCCGAGAAGAAGGCGACCGACAGGAAAACCAGGAACAACGTCATCATGGCCGTGAAAATAACCCAGCCCTGTTTCCGGTTCTTCGCAAACCGCCCGAAGGTATAGGTCAACGAGGCCGGAATACACCACATGGACAGCATCTCGATCACGTTAGTCAGCGGAGACGGATTTTCAAACGGATGGGAAGAGTTTACCCCGAAGAAGCCGCCTCCGTTCGTACCCAAATGCTTGATGGACACAAGCGACGCCACCGGTCCGATGGCGATTTGCTGCTCCCCGCCTTCAAGCGGCTTTGCGGCCAGCGACGGGTCCAGCGTTTGCGGCACTTTCAGGCCGACAAGCAGCAGCGTAACCACGATGGCCAGCGGCAGCAGCAGGCGCGTGTGGCCTTTTACAAAATCGGTAAAAAAGTTGCCGATGGTGTTTCCTTTGGACGTCAGTCCGCGTATAAACGCGATCGCGACCACGATTCCAGTTACGGCGGACGTGAACATCATCATCATGATGACCGCCATTTGCGAGAAATAGGACAGACCCGTTTCCCCGCTGTAGTGCTGCAGGTTCGTGTTGGTCATAAAGCTGATGATCGTATTGAAAGACAAAGTCGCTTCCATATCGTCGATCCCGTTCGGGTTAAAAGGAAGAGCGCGCTGCAGGCGCAGGATCAAATACCCGGCCGCCACAAGCACGATGTTGGTCAGCACGAGGCTGCCCGCATATTTTTTCCACGTCATGCCGTGCTCGCTGCGGATGCCCGCAAGCTTGTAAATGGGTTTCTCCAGCCAGCCGAACCATTTGTCCGTCCGGTTTTTTTCATTCGAGAAAACGTGATAAATATAAGTGCCAAGCGGCTTCACCAGCAGGCAAAGCACCGCGATTACGATTAAAATTTGCAGTATCTCCATGGATTCCGATCCTCCTCAAACAACTCCGTGCAGGGTTCTCCGGCAGCCCGCAGGCGCCTCAAAATTTTTCGGGATGAACAAGCGCGTATATCAGATACAGGAAAAGTCCTGCCGTAAAAAGCGCGATAATCATCATGAACGGCCGCCTTCCGGGCCATCCGCAACATGGTCACACCAGAGCAGAAATCCGTAAAAGATGAAATAAATGACTGCCAGCAGCAAAATCATATAAAGATCCGTCATGCGCGCCGGCTCCTTTCCTTCCTATTTATAGGGTTATTCTTTATCGTTCGCACAAATTGTTCCGCATGTTCAGCGCAAAACTTCCTCGGGCACCTGGCCCGGTGCCGCTCCAAGCAGGAAAGAGACCTGACGGGTATTCGTATGCACCACATGGTCGGCGCCGAGCGCTTTATAAATCAACCGCGGTGTGGCATTCGTTTTCACCACGTAAATCGTTCCGGTTGTCCAGCTGCGGACCATCTGAAGATACCGGCAGCAAAGCGGCAGGCTGTCTTCGAAAAGATACACGTCACCGATCGGAAGCTCCGGAACTTCCCAGGCTTCGTGGCGTACGGTATCCACCTCCACGAGATGCCGGACTCCCAGCTTCTTCATCCGCTGTCCTTCCACGGGGTTATTAACAAGCGCCGCGAAAGGTTTGCGGTAAATATTCAGCAGTTTAATAAAGTTCTCGCCGGTGACATTCGGTGCGGAAACCAACGTATAGGTTTGGATCTTTCTCTCGTCCACTTTTTATCCCTCTTTCGTGTTTTGGGCAGCAAAAAAAGAAGCCTGCGGGAAGAGGAACTCTTCACGCGGCTTCTTGACGGTCACAGCCTAAAAAAGACTATGGCCGAAGCGCGATAGCAGTCGCCTCTCTCGGTACGCTTACGAGGTTAGCTGTCGGATTCGGGCGTGAGAGTCGCCCTACCATAACGGCACGGATGCCGCTTCTGGATTCACCCCATGAGGACCGGCTTTCAAGCCTGCAAGTCCTCGTTGGTTCCCCCGTTTTCCGCTTCACACGGAAACTCAGCGATAAAAACGCATGTTCATTTTTTTGGCACATTTTTCATTTTCGGATGTTTTTGCACATAACAAAACCACAGCGAAACGAAGTCCCTGTGGTCGATGCCGATCACAAGCTTCTTCAACCCCTCCCGAACTCATGCGCTTACGAGGTTAGCTGTCGGATTCGGGCGGTGAGAGTCGCCCTACCTGATTGCCGGATCCATGGGTTCCGGCGCTTCAGGATTCACCCCTGCAGACAAGGCTCCGGCTCTCACACCGGATCAATGCTGCGATGGTTCCCCCGCTTCCCCGGATGGGGAAATTCAGCGAAAGCAAGAAACTGTTTTTTTCAATTGATGGAATGAATGTTACACCTCCGTACGTGCTTTGTAAAGATAGGGAGAGATTGGTTTTAAACCGATTTAAGCCAAAGAAAACCCCTAATGCGCTTACATTTCTTCTTTTTACGCGCTAGCTTGTTTATGCGTCGAAAATCTCACGTTTTTGAAAACGGTTTGGTCACCCGGACTCTTCTCATCCAGGAAAAACCTGCTATACTACTTGTAAACGTTACCATAATAACCAGTAAGGAGGCGTATTTATGAAAAACGGATGGAAATCAATCTTGCTCTGGGGGGTGATTTCCATTGTCGGCGCGTTCGCTTTCGGGCTTGTCGCACTTAACCGCGGGGAGACGATCAATGCCGCCTGGCTCGTCATTGCGGCCGTGAGCTGTTATGCGGTCGCCTACCGGTTCTACAGCCGGTTTCTCGCCCGCAAAGTATTCGTGCTCGATGACAACCGGAAAACACCCGCAGAGCTGAACAACGACGGCAAAGATTATGTGCCGACGAACAAATGGGTGCTGTTCGGGCACCATTTCGCGGCTATTGCCGGCGCGGGTCCTCTCGTAGGTCCCGTACTTGCCGCCCAGATGGGCTATCTGCCCGGAACGCTGTGGATCATTCTCGGCGTTATTCTGGGCGGCGCCGTCCAGGATTTCGTCATTCTTTTCGCTTCGACACGCAGAAACGGTAAATCGCTCGGCGATATGATCAAGGACGAAATCGGCAAGGTGACGGGCACGATCGCCATGCTGGGCATTCTCGGCATTATGATCATTCTTCTCGCCGTGCTGGGGCTCGTCGTCGTCAAAGCGCTGATCGGCAGCCCGTGGGGCATGTTCACGATTGCCGCCACCATACCGATCGCACTACTGATGGGCGTGTATATGCGCTACATACGGCCAGGCCGTGTCGGGGAAGCTTCCCTTATCGGCGTGGTTCTGCTGATTCTGTCCCTCATCGGAGGCAAGTTCGTCGCCGAGAGCGCATCGCTGGCGCCGCTCTTCTCGTTCAGCGGCGAAACCATCGCTCTGATGATGATCGCCTACGGCTTCTTCGCTTCCGTCATGCCGGTCTGGCTGCTTCTCGCTCCCCGCGACTATCTCAGCACGTTCCTGAAAGTCGGAACGATCATCGGACTCGCGCTCGGCATCATTTTCGTCCTGCCGGATCTGTCCATGCCGGCCACGACCCGGTTTATCGACGGAACCGGCCCCGTCTTCGCCGGGAACTTGTTCCCGTTCCTGTTTATTACCATCGCCTGCGGCTCCGTGTCGGGCTTCCACGCGCTGATTTCGTCCGGCACGACGCCCAAAATGCTGGAACGCGAATCCCACGCGCGTCCGATCGGCTACGGTGCGATGCTGGTCGAATCGTTCGTCGCCATCATGGCGCTGATCGCCGCCTGCATCATCACGCCCGGCACTTACTTCGCGATTAACTCGTCCGCGGCGGCGCTGGGCGGTACCGATGTGGCGACCGCCGCGGCGACCATCACGAACTGGGGCTTCACCATTACGCCGGAGCAGCTGACCACGCTGTCCAAGGATATCGGCGAGAGTACCATCCTCTCGCGGACGGGCGGCGCGCCTACCTTCGCCATCGGCATGGCGCAGATCTTGTCCGGCGTGATCGGCGGCAAAACGATGATGGCGTTCTGGTATCATTTCGCCATCCTGTTCGAAGCCTTGTTCATCCTGACGACGATCGACGCGGGCACCCGGGTGGGCCGTTTCCTTATCCAGGATCTGCTGGGTTATGCCAGCAAGTCGCTGGGGGATACCCGGTCCACGGTCGGCAACCTTATCGCTACGGCTCTCTGTGTGGCGGGCTGGGGTTATTTCCTCTATCAAGGCGTTGTGGACCCGCTGGGGGGCATCAACTCCTTGTGGGCGCTCTTCGGCATCGCCAACCAGATGCTGGCGGGTATCGCGCTCGTGCTGGGGACGACCATTTTGTTCAAAATGGGCAAAAAGGCGTACGCCTGGGTCACGCTACTGCCCACAACGTGGCTGCTTATCGTGACCATGTCCGCCGGCTGGCAGAAGCTGTTCCACGAGAAAGCGAACATCGGCTTTCTTTCTCACGCCAAGCAGTTCCAGAGCGCGCTGGACAGCGGCAAAATCGTCGCTCCGGCCAAAACGGCCGCCCAGATGAAGCAGATCGTGATGAACGATTATATCGATGCGGCCTTGTGCGGGTTTTTCATGGTCGTGGTGCTCATCGTGTTTATCTCGGCCATCCGTGTCTGGCTGAAGGCGATTTCAAACAAACCGCTGGATCTTTACGAAGCTCCGTATATCCCGCGCGGCGGGCAGGGCCGAAGCGAGGCGACCAAGTATGTTTAAGCGCCTAAAACTCATCTGGAGCTACCGCAGCCAGTTTATCCATCTGATGGTGGGCGTCCCCCACTACGAGACCTATGTGGCCCATATGAAAGAGGCCCACAAGGACCAGCCTGTGCTGAGCCGTGCGGAGTTTTTCCGGCAGGCCCAGGACAACCGCTACGACGCCAAGGACGGGAAAATCTCCCGCTGCTGCTAGACGCTCACGGCAGCACGCCACGGCAGCACGCCACGGCAGCACGCCACGGCAGCACGCCACGGCAGCACGCCACGGCAGCACGCCACGGCAGCACGCCACGGCAGCACGCCACGGCAGCACGCCACGGCAGCACGCCACGGCAGCACGCCACGGCAGCACGCCACGGCAGCACGCCACGGCAGCACGCCACGGCAGCACGCCACGGCAGCACGCCACGGCAGCACGCCACGGCAGCACGCCACGGCAGCACGCCACGGCAGCACGCCACGGCAGCACGCCACGGCAGCACGCCACGGCAGCACGCCACGGCAGCACGCCACGGCAGCACGCCACGGCAGCACGCCACGGCAGCACGCCACGGCAGCACGCCACGGCAGCACGCCACGGCAGCACGCCACGGCAGCACGCCACGGCAGCACAAAAAAACCAGCAGGCCTTCGGCCGCTGGTTTTTTCCTTTCCTGCGTTTGCAGGGGGAAGCTTTTGTAAGGATTAGTGGATATCCTTCTTCTTGAATTGTCCGCCCTTCACATCGTGAATGTTGCCGACGGCGATAAACGCGTTTTCGTCCCATTCTTCGACGATGGATTTCAGCTTCGCTTCTTCCAGACGCGTAATGACGGTGAAAATCACCTTCTTGTCGTCGCCGGTATAAGCGCCCTCCCCATGAAGGTAAGTCACGCCACGGCCCAGACGCTGAGTGAGCGCATCGCCGATTTCTTTATATTTTTCACTGATGATCCATACGGATTTCGACTGATCGAGACCCTCGATCGTCACATCAATCATTTTCATCGCAATGTAATAAGCAATCAGGGAATACATCGCATGATCCCAACCGAATACGAATCCGGCGCTGCCGAGAATGAACAGGTTGACGAACAAGACGATTTCACCGACGGAAAACGGTGATTTTTTATTGATCAGAATAGCTACGATCTCCGTACCGTCCAGGGAACCTCCCGAGCGGATAACGAGCCCGATCCCGACACCGAGGATAACCCCGCCGAAAACGGCCGCCAGCAGCGGATCAATGGTAAAAGCCGGTACCGGATGAAGAAAGGAAGTGCCGACTGACATGGCGATAACACCGAACAAGGTCGAGAAGGCGAACGTTTTACCGATTTGTTTGTAGCCCAGAAACAGAAAAGGAAGATTTAAAAGGGTCAAGAAAATACCGAGAGGGAGATGGAAGAAGTGGGACAGCATAATCGAAATACCGGTTATACCGCCGTCGATAATGTTATTGGGAACGAGGAAAACTTCCAACCCGACCGAAAATAAAGCCGCACCTAACGTAATAAATACGATTCTTTGCAGAAGCTTTGCCGCAGTGGCCGTACGTTTGCCTGTTTTTTCTCCTTGAAAAGTCGATTTTTCCACACTCAATGGCCGACACCCCTTTATTTATATTTATCTAAAGCTTGCCTTAACCCGAAAAAGGAGCCTGTTTGCAACAGACTCCGGAAATGCGGCCGGCAAACAAACATCGAATACATGTATTATACCATATTATTCGCCTAGGATCACTGAATTTACCGAAATACGGTCAAAAACGGCGATCGGGATTCTTGACAAGCCTTGTGAAGGTCTAACCGAAGCCTTTTTCATGTTCTTCTCCGCAAAGGAAAACTCGGCAAACGGCGTCTCTCATCAAGCCCACGAAAGGGGCTACAAACTCTTGCGGCAAACGGCTGTTGGCCTAAAGTCGGCCTAAGCTTTGCTTAGTTTTCCCCAGGTTTCAGCTTTCATTCCAATCCGCACCGCCGTACTGCAGGATGTGCTGCTGCATTTTTTTGCTTAAACTGCCGCGGACCAGCATATAAGACACGTCCACCATATCCCTGATTTCCTGCGGATCTAGACTTCCGTCCAGAAGCACGGTATTCCAGTGGCGCTTGTTCATATGATAGCCGGGCTTTACGGCATCGGGATACTGCATGCGCAGCAGCTCCGCTTCCTCGGGCGGACATTTTAACGTTACGGTCCCCTCGCCCCTTACGGCCTCTTCCGAAGGCAGCAGAGCGAACATTTTTCCTCCCACCCGCAGCACATCGGTTTCATTGTCGAAGGGACGGTCCACAGCCGCACCCGGCTTGGACAGCGCGTATTCCTTAACCTCTTTTGTATTCATCTTTGGTGACCCCTTTCATCGCATAAGTTTTGTTTTAAACGGGATTCGCTTCTCCAGGCGTAATTCCTTTCCGGACAAAAAAAGAACACCCCGCCGGTTCGCTTAGGCTGCTGCCTTTCGACTCCTTTGGGGTGTTCCTGTTCCTAACTTCAGCGGCTTTCAAACTGCTATACTAACTTTGAAGCCTTTATACTTGCGGCTGATGGCCGTTTACGAGCGCCACGACTTCCTCAGCCGTAGACAGCCCGATCGCGCGGGCGGCGAGCTGCTGCATCTCCGCCAGGGAGAGCTTCACAATCTGGCTGCGGGCAGGCAGAATGGATGTGGCGCTCATGCTGAACTCGTCGAGACCAAGTCCGAGCAGAAGCGGAATAGCGGTCGTATCTCCCGCCATCTCCCCGCACATGCCGGCCCATTTGCCTTCGCGGTGAGCCGCGTCGATCACCATTTTAACGAGGCGCAGAATGGCCGGATTGTATGGCTGATACAGATAAGAGACGCGCTCGTTCATCCGGTCGGCCGCCATCGTATATTGAATGAGGTCATTAGTGCCGATGCTGAAGAAGTCCACTTCTTTGGCAAACTGGTCGGCCATGACAGCCGTCGACGGGATCTCCACCATAATACCGAGCTGAATCTCGTCGGAAGCCGGAGTTCCCTCCGCCGCGAGTTTCTCCTTCTCTTCGAGAAGAAGAGCCTTCGCCTGACGGAACTCGTCCAGCGTAGCGATCATAGGGAACATGATCCGCAGAGAACCGTGCACGCTGGCGCGCAGCAGGGCGCGCAGTTGGGTGCGGAAAATATCTTCGCGTTCCAGACACAAGCGGATGGCACGGAAGCCGAGGAACGGATTCATTTCCTTAGGAAGCTGCAGGTAAGGCAGCTCCTTGTCGCCGCCGATATCCAGCGTACGGACCACAACCGGCTTGCCCTCCATCTTCTCGAGGACGGCCTTGTAGGCCTTATACTGCTCTTCCTCGGTCGGCAACTGATCGCGCCCCATGTACAGGAACTCCGTCCGGTACAGGCCGACTGCCTCGCCGCCGTTCTCCAGCACGCCGGCTACGTCGGCGGGCGTGCCGATGTTCGCCGCAAGCTCGACATGGTGGCCGTCCGGGGTCACTGTCGGCTCGTTGCGCAGCTTGGCCCATTCGGCGCGTTGCTCCGCGTAGCGCTGCTGCTTTGCGCGGTATTCTTCGACCACTGCCGGCTCCGGATTGATAAGGACGTCGCCGTCCAATCCGTCCACGATCAGCAGGTCGCCGTCCTTGACCAGATCCAGCACGTTCTTCGTCCCGACGACGGCCGGGATTTCAAGCGAGCGCGCCATGATCGCGGAATGGGACGTGCGTCCACCGATATTGGTCGTAAAGCCTTTCACGTAGGTGCGGTTAAGCTGAGCAGTATCCGACGGAGTCAGATCCTCCGCCACGACGACCATCTCCTCGGAGATCGCCGACGGGCTCACGAATTTGACGCCGAGCAGATGAGCGAGCACCCGCTTCGTCACATCGCGCATATCCGCCGCACGTTCCTTCAGGTAATCGCTGTTCATGTTCTCGAACATTTCGACGAACGTCATCGCAACTTCGTTCATCGCAAATTCCGCGTTCACCTTCTCGTCGCGGATTTTCGCTTTCACCGGATCGACCAACTCGGGGTCACCGAGCACAAGCAGGTGAGATTCGAAAATCTCCGCTTTCTCTTCTCCCATCTCCCGAAGCGTCTGTTCCTTGATAGCCTCAAGCTCGGCGCTGGATTTCTCCAGAGCCTGCTCGAATTTGGCAACCTCGGCTTCCGTATCCTCCACGGTTTTGCGGATGACGGTCAAGTCGGGGTGTTCCAGACGGAACGCCCGGGCGATGGCAATTCCCGCCGAAGCGGCAATGCCACGGATATTAGCCATTAAGCTCGCCCAGCCCTTCTTTGGTCATGATTTCTTCCAAAGCGGCGATCGCTTCCGCTGCGTCTTCACCTTCCGCGGAGAAAGTAATGACGTCGTTTTCTTCCAGACCCAGGGAAAGCACGCCCAGGATGGATTTCATGGTTACTTTCTTGCCTTTGCTTTCAGCGAATACATCGGCTTTGAATTTGTTGGATGTGTTCACAAGTGCCGTAGCCGGACGTGCGTGGATTCCTGTATCGCTGGTTACTTTAAATGTTTTTTGCATAGTCGGTCATCTCCACTCGTTAATTTATAGTTGCTTCCTCTATCTTAACCGAAAAGGAGGGGGTTAGAAAAATAACGCCCTTCTCCCCCCATTCCTATTTACCTGATCGTAATAATATTTTTATCGCCCGATTTAACGTCGCCTTGCTTATTCAGACGAATTTCGGTGCCTTCCGGCAGATTCGTGAAAATGACCGGCGAGATAATGGAAGGAGCATGCTCTTTCACATAATCGAGGTCGACTTTCATGATCGGCTGACCCGCTTCCACGATATCTCCTTCGGAGACAAGCACCTCAAAGCCTTGTCCTTTCAGCTTCACCGTGTTCACGCCGATATGAACCAGCAGTTCTTTACCCGCATCCGACTGAATGCCGATGGCATGCTTACTCGGGAATACGTTGAAAATTTTACCGTTTACCGGAGACACGATCGTTCCGTTTTTCGGCAGGATAGCAAAACCGTCGCCCGTCATTTTCTGAGAAAAGACTTCGTCCGGAACAAGCGTGATATCCATCAGTTCACCGTCCGCGGGAGCTACGATCGTTTCTTCCTTCATCAGCTCGCTGCCGCCCGTATCGGGAGATTCCACAACCGGCACGCTCGCCGTCGAAGGAATGCGGCCCGCCATAACGTCCTGAATCTGATTTTTCAGTGAATCGGAACGGGTGCCGAAAATCGCTTGTACATTGTTGCCGACTTCAAGCACGCCGGAAGCGCCCAGTTTCTTCAGACGCTCTTTATCCACCGAGCCCTTGTCCTTCACTTGGACACGCAGACGCGTGATACAAGCGTCAAGGTTGGAAATGTTCGGCGCGCCGCCAAGTGCCGCCAGAATGCTGCTCGGAAGGTCGCCCGTACCGCTGGCATTGCTTGCGCCGCTGACAGGAGCATCGTCCGTATCAGCTTCCGTTTGAACTTCTTCGCGTCCCGGCGTTCTCAGGTTGAACTTGGTAATCGCGAAGCGGAACACCACATAATAGATGACCGCGAAGACAAGACCGACCAGAATCGCAAGCCACCACGGCGTACGGTTCGGCAGGACACCGAGCAGCAGGAAGTCGATCGAGCCGCCGGAGAACGTAAAGCCCAGTTTAACATTCAGCAGAGTCATAATCGCGAAAGACAGACCTGCCAGCAGGGCATGAAATACATAGAGAAGCGGTGCAACGAACAGGAATGAGAACTCGATCGGCTCCGTAATCCCCGTAAGGAAAGCCGTCAAAGCCGCGGAGCCCATAATACCGGCAATCAGCTTTTTGTTCTCGGGACGTGCCGTATGGTAAATGGCCAGACACGCCGCCGGCAGACCGAACATCATGAACGGGAAGTTACCGCTCATAAACGTACCCGCCGTAAGCGGTACGCCGTCTTTCAGACTGGGCGAAGAAAATTTTCATATCCCCGCGTACCAGAACGCCCGACTTGTCGATATACTCGCCGAACTCGTACCAGAACGGCGCATTCCAGATGTGGTGCAGACCAAACGGAATGAGAGAGCGGACGCCTACCCCGAACAAGAAGGAAGCCAGAACCGGATTCGCGTCGAGTACGGAACGGGAGAACGCGCTTAGTCCGTGCTGAACCGGAGGCCAGATAAAGATCAGAATAAACCCGGCCAGCAGCGCGGCAAGAGACGTAATGATCGGAACGAACCGCTTGCCCGCAAAAAAGCCGAGGTAGGACGGAAGTTCGATTTTATGAAACCTCTTGTAAAGGAGCGCCGCTATGACCCCCATAATAATCCCCCCGAAAACGCCCGTTTGCAGGGTGGGTATACCGAGCACACTCGCGTAAGCAGGATCTTTAAGCGTCAGCGAGAAAGGGGTTACACCCGCCAGAACGCCCATCGTCACGTTCATAATCAAGTAACCGATTGTGGCTGCGATACCGGCAACGCCGTCTCCGCCCGCCAGACCGATCGCTACCCCGATTGCGAAGAGCAAAGCCAGGTTGGCGAAAATAATGTCGCCCGCACTCGACATAAGGTGAGCCGCTACCTGAAACCCGTTTCCGCTGAGGAAAGGCATAAGCTCGATGGTGTCCGGGTTTTGCATGGCCGAACCGAACGCCAGCAGGAGACCTGCGGCAGGAAGAATGGAAACCGGAAGCATGAGCGCCTTACCTACTTGCTGGAGAGCGCCGAAAACGCCTTTTAACATGTGCTTCACTTCCTTTATCTGGTCATAGTGTCTATGGATTATTCAACCCCACAGGCAAGGCCGAAACAGCAAAAAAGGCATAAGCAGTCAAGGAATGCCGGAAATAGCTGCCGGATAAGGGTTAATATAACCCGAATCGGACCATTTCCATTCATTCTCTTTCGTGCTCATGCCTGATCGTATCAGTCACACGCGCATATCGCCTGTTCAGTTGTATAATTCCTAAGCTCCGTCATTATAGCATGACAAATCTCAACAGACAATACCATTTTTCGCACTTCGGGCGCATTAAAAGGGAGACCTCCCGAACGGGAAATCTCCGGTTAAAAAAACGGAAGTGGGCGCGTTCCGGCAAAGGAACGTCGCCCCTTCCAAAAGGGATATCGCTCCTTAAGATACCCGGGGGAATCTGCAAAGGAAATCGCTTGTGTGATCTTCAGGAGATGACTCTCATTAGCAAAACGAGGCTTTCCTCAAGCGTTCCCGCAGGGGTGATCGGACCGTCCGGATCGCTCGGACCGAAAACTCACTAAGGCGGTTCGGCCGGAATCGCCCGGCTCTGGCACCGCCGCCCTAAGACGGTTCTGCGGATCCGGTCGGCCTTAACCTTACCCGGCCGGTTTCCGGGGATAATCCGGCGTCAGAATAAACGCCGTCTCCTCCTTATCCAGAGGAGGCTGCTTGGGGAGAACACGGTCGATAAACGGAGTCGTATCCAGCTTGGCAAGCTTGACGCGCCCCGGTCCCCAGCCGATCTTCTCTCTCCAGCTGCCGAGAACGCCGGATTCCGCAAGCGCCCGCTCATCGACGTTTACTGCCTCATCTCCGAACGGAGAGACGTAAAGCGCGTCGACCGGACAGTAAACCTCGCAGATAAAGCAGGTCTGACAGTCGTCCTGCCGGGCGATAACCGGTATCCGGTCCGGTCCTTCGTCGAACACATTCGTGGGGCAGACCTTGACGCACATGCTGCAGCCTACGCAGCGGGAGGAACTGACCAGCTCGATCATGCAGGCGCCACCTCCTTTCGCAAGGCATCTCCGCCGGACGGCTGAAGCCGCTCATGCAGGGACTGCGCGGAATGTGCCGCCGGGACGGCCGCCGTCAGGGGCGGAACTTCCCCGCCGCCCTCGAACTTGACGCGGATATCGTCCAGCCCCGACACGAGCAGACGGCGCTGGTAAGCCGGATCGCTATGCGGGTATTCCGCGAGCGTATGCATGCCGCGCGTTTCCCGCCTCGCCAGTGCGGCGGTATGAATCCAGCGGGCCGCCGCCGTCATGGCGGCCGCTTCCCTGGCACGGACCCGCTCCCTCGCATCACCGCCGGGGATACCGCCCTGAACGAGCGGCCACAGTCCGTGCAGTCTTTGAAGAGACTCCCGGAGCACAGGTTCGCTCCGGAAGTAGTTGATCTCCAGCGGAAACACTTCCCGCTGGACGGCTCTTACAATCCCGGGCACATCCGTCATTACGGATGTCACCGCTGTCCCTGCCAGCCCGGCGCCGCCTGCCGGGCGGAGATTACGCCGGTCTGCCCGGCCGCCCAGCGCAAGCGAATAAGCGGCGGCGGCTTTGCCGGACCAGGTTCCGGACGAGATCGCCCACGAGGCGTTGAAGGCGCCGCCTCCGGATTGAGCGCCCGTGACCCGCTCCCGGGTGGCCGCATCGCCGGCGGCATAGAGCCCGGCCACGGTCGTCGAGCAGTCTTCGCCGACGAGCCGGATGCCGCCCGTTCCCCGCACGGTCCCCTCGTACCGGAGGGTCAGCGGGAACGGCTGCGTAAACGGATCAATGCCCGCGCGGTCAAGCGGCAGAAAGAAAATCGCGTGCGAGCTGCGCAGAATCGCACGCTTCTCCGGGGTGTCCGCCTTGTCCATGATGGCGTACACGGGCCCTTTGCTCAGCATCTTCGGCAGGAAATCGTGCGGCCGGGGCCCCTCGGAATGCAGAGGCGTGCCGTTCTCGGCATAGAAGGTCGCCCAGTTCAGCAGACGACCGCGCGTGTTCGTGGCGAATGCCGCACTCGGCGCATACTGGCGGCTGAACTCCATGCCGGAGAGTTCCACGCCCAGCTCGGCGGCCATCAGCAGACCGTCGCCGGTCAGGACGTTGCAGCCGAGGCCCTTGCTCAGGAAGGCGCAGCCTCCCGTAGCGATCACGACGGCGCCTGCCCGCACTTCCCAATCCCGGTCATCGAGCCGGGATACGCCTCTGGCTCCGCCGACACCGTGCTCGTCGACGAGAAGCTCCAGGGCCGGAGACTGGTCCAGGATACGCACCCCTGCCTTAATCACGGCCCGGCGCATAAGCTTCATATACTCCGGTCCCTGCAGATGATCCCTCATGGGGACCCCGTTCTCGTCTCTGCGGAACGGATATCCCCAGGATTCCACCAGCTCCAGGCTTTCGTACACCTGATCAAGCACACCGTGAATCCAGGAAGGTTCGGACAGGAAGCCGCCTCCTTTCATCCGCTTCCTAACCGCTTCTTCCCTCAAAACGGGATCGGGCGGCAGGTAAAGCAGATTCGTTCCTCCGGGCGCCGTCGCCCCGCTGGAACCGAGAAAGCCCTTGTCGGTCACGACTACCCTGGCACCGCGGGAAGCCGCGCTCCATGCCGCCCAGGCGCCTGCGGGTCCGCCGCCGATCACCAGGACATCGGCCGTTAATTGAAGCGGCTGTTTCTGACTCATGGTTCTTCCTCCCTGTTCTGCCGCTTATTTGGCTGTAATCTGTTTGTACGACCCGTTTGGATGGCGGATTTGACGACCGGCTTATTTCACCAGCCACTCATCGACGTTGAAATCGGTATCGGCCAATTTATCCCCAACCAGAAAATCTTTGGTCGCCTTTAAAGCCGCAATACCGCTGTCCGTGAACGATTCTCTCTGAATGCGGGAGACGGCGCTCGTTTTTTTGACCAAATCCGCCGGGGTTCCGGTATTCTCGACGACAAACGCATAATAAGCCTCTTCCTGCGTTTTCAGACTGTCCAGCGCTTCGATTCTAAGATCGTTCCATACTTTGGCGATATCGGGCACTTTTTTCAAATAGCTCTCCGACACGACCGTTACCCCCGCGCCTACGAGAGCGGGATGATCTTTGGCCGCTTCGTCCAGAACGGGAAAGCCCTGAGGAATCAGCTTGAGTCCGCGCACTTCCGTGGTCGCTATAGCGTCCACTTCTCCTCTGACCAGAGCGGCATCCGCATCTTCATCCAGCAGATGGATCAGCTGTACGTCTTTAATGCCCTGCTCTTTGAGCAGTCCCGCCAGATAGCGGTGCATATAAGAGCCTTTTTTCACGGACACCTTCTTGCCTTTCAATTCGGCCAGCGTTGCGGGGCCGTTCTTCTTCCCGAGAATAAACGCGTTGCTCCCGGATGAATTCAAGGTGATGACTTTGGACGGCGCCCCTGCGGAACGGGCCAATATAGCCGGCGTGTCACCGAGAGAGCCGATGTCGATCCGCCCGCTGATCAGCGATTCGCTCAAGTCCGGGCCGTTGGGAAACCCGACGAACTGCACGTCCGTGATCCCCAGTTTTTTCAGTTCTTCCTTAGTTTTGCCTTTGTAAAAACCCCACCCTTCGGCGCCACTCGGAAGGTTCAGCTTGTTGGCGCCGATATAGCCGATGCGCAGCACGGAAGGCGCTTTGCCGCCCGGTTCCGCTCCTCCGGACGGATCGGCCTCCGCCCGGCCGCAAGCCGAAGCCAGCAGGACCAGCGTGATTAGAATGAGCAGCAATCCGATAAGACCGGTATGTTTGTGAATGAATGACGAACGCGTCATGCTAATCCCCCTTGTATGTAGAAAATTTTCTCCGGAAAGCTTTCGTTTTCCCTTTACGTTTCCGTTAACGTTCCCGTCTCAGTTTCAAATTTAAGCCGAAAACGCCTTTATCAGCCTTCAAAACTGTCCCTCCACTGCAGCAGCTTCGACTCCAGCAGCCTGACGAACGTATCCACAAGCTTGCCGACGACCGCAAACAGGATGACCCCGACAAAAATAATTTCCGTTACCGAATTCTGCTTCGCGAAGTTGATCAGAAAGCCGATACCCGACTGGGAGCCGATCAGTTCCGCTACGACGAGCCCCAGCCATGAAACGGCCAACGAAAGCCGCAGCCCGAGCAGAATGTTGGGCAGGGAAGCGGGAATGATCAGCCGGAGAAGCTGTTTGTAAGGACTGAACTGCAGCACCTTGGCCACGTCGAACAGTTTGTTGTCCACACTCCGGATGCCGAGGTAAGTGTGCACATAGAGCGGAAAGAAAGCTCCGTTCGCGATAATGAGCGTTTTGGACGTTTCACCGAATCCGAACCAGAGGATAATGAGCGGAGCCGCCGCCAGATGGGGCACGAGGCGGATCATCTGCAGCGTCGGGTCTAGCAGCTGCTCGGCTTTGCGGAAGTACCCGGTCAACAGGCCGAACAACAGACCGAGACTGCCGCCGAGCAGAAAGCCCGTTAAAGCCCGCCACAGCGAAATTCCCATATGCTCCGTAAGCTCGCCGCTCACGGCCAGTTCTTTGAGTGCAGCGCCGATCATCAGCGGAGTCGGCAGAAAAAACGTCGATATCCAGCCGAGGTCTCCTGCCGCCTGCCACATCACGAGCACAAGCACCGGAAGAACGGCACCCTGGGCAAAATCGCTCGTCTTCGCTTTCAGAAATGTCTGCCGGGATTTACGCAAACTTCCGGGCTGTTCATGTGCTCCGGTGAGCCGCCGAAGCGCTTCCCCTCCACCGTTCATAGCTGTCCCCTCCTTTCACTTGCCTCCGTAACTGTCCTGCCACTGCAAAAGACGCCTTTCCAGCAGCCGGACCCCGGAATCCGCCGCCTTGCCGATCACGGCAAACAGGATAATGCCCACGTACACCACCGCGGTTTTGTTAAACTGCCGGGCTTCCGACATCAGATAACCGAGCCCCGACGAGGCCCCCATCAATTCGGCGACGACCAGTCCGAGCCAGGCGATGCCGAGCGAAACTCTTATGCCAAGGAAAATGTTCGGAAGCGCCGACGGCAGAATAAGCCGCACCAGCTGTTTGCAGGTGCTGAAACCCAGCACTCTCGTCACTTCAAACAGCTTTTTGTCCGCGCCCCGTATCCCCAGGAAGGTATTGATGTAAAGCGGGAAAAAAGCCCCTTTGGCAATCAGCAGCACTTTCGAAGGTTCGCCGAAACCGAACCAGAGAATAAACAGGGGCGCAATCGCCAGATGGGGAACCATCCGGATCATCTGCACGGAAGGATCGAGCACCTTCTCCGTTCTGCGGAAAAAACCGACCAGCATGCCCAGCAGAAGACCGAGTCCGCCTCCGAGCGCAAAACCTGCGGCTGCCCGCAGCATGCTTATGCCCACATTCTCCGCAAGCGCGCCGGACTCCAGCAGGCTGCGAAGCGACTTCGCGATGGTCCAGGGAGTCGGAAAAAGCAGCCGGGAGATATAGCCCGCGTCGCCGAGCACCTGCCACAAAATGATCGCGGACGCCGGTACGACCGCTCCCAGCCAGAAAGAATTCAGCCGCCGGCTCCGTTTGGAAGAGCCGGAAGACGCGGGTTCTACCGGAACAGAATCAACCGCAGCGGCCAACAACGCCGGACTTGTGCCCGGCAGCGGATTTGACGGCTTGCTCACAAAGCGGCACCTCCTTCGTCAGATTCCTGCGCTTTCAACGAGCTCCAGCTCATCCAGCTTTTCGAATTCGTTTAAAATTTTGTAACGTATTTCCTGGAACGACGTGCTCGTTTTCTTTCTCGGGAAAGGCAGATCCACCGGAACGATATTCCGGATCGCGCCCGGGCGCGGTTTGAGGATGACGACCCGGTTCGCCAGGAAAATGGCTTCATCGATGTCGTGGGTAACGAACACCATGGTCGTCCGGTTGGCCTGCCAAATATCCAGCAGCACCTCCTGCATGTGCGCTCTCGTAAAAGCATCCAGCGCCCCGAAAGGCTCATCCAGCAGCAAAATTTTCGGTTTGCGGAGCAGAGCGCGGGCAATCGATACACGCTGGGCCATTCCGCCCGAAAGTTCCCTCGGATAAGACTTCTCGAAGCCTTGCAGCTTAACCAGCTCGATCAGATTATCCACCTTGGCACGGACCTGCGGATCTTTGAGCGAAAGATCGGCCGCGATATTCTTCTCGACCGTCAGCCACGGGAACAGGCGCGGTTCCTGAAAAATGAACCCTTTATCGATTCCCGGCCCCGCCACTTCCTCGCCTTCCAGCCGGACGTTTCCATTATGATCGGTATCCAGACCCGCCACGATTTTCAGCAGCGTGCTTTTTCCGCATCCGCTCGGGCCGATGACCGTGATGAACTCGCCCTCTTTTATATCCAGATTGATATCGTGCAAGGCATGGACAATCCCCTTCTTCGTCTCAAAAGATTTATTCAGCCTTCCGATTTCAAGCAGCAGTTTCCCCATCGTGCATCCCCCTTCGTTTTAGGACAAAAATAAAAAAAGCGCATGCCGAACGGACGACTTCTCTCATCCGGATCGCAGGCGCTTCTAGTTAACTAGTCAGCAATTTGTAATTAGGAATGTTCATTTTTAAACCGGGTAACAATTGCCGGGATAAACAAATATTTATTTCATACTATTCTTATAGGATTAGACAAATATTATCACCATCGCCCGGATCGGTCAAGACCGTTTTGCAAATAAAAAAGAACGCAAAAAAACGAGCCTCACGCAGCCGCGCCGGCTCGTTTTAATCCTACGCTTTTTCAAAGGAAAGCAGTCTTGCCGGAAAATGTGGGCATTCCGGATCAGCGCTCGCCCCCGGTTTTCCCCTTTTCCAGAGAATCGTCTTTCTCCATAAGGCGGATCAGGTGCATGGTCAAATAAACCGCCTCCGCTTCGTAAACCGGCTGCCGCAGACGGCGCTGCATGACTTTCATCAAGGTCCAGGCGATGGAGTAAATCTCCGGGTACTGCTGCTTAAGCAGTTCGCCGAGCTTGTCCGGTTCGTGGACCGCCTCTTTCCTCTTTACCCGTTCGATGGCAAAACGGAGATGGCGCAGAAGCCGCGAATACGCGATGGTGCTGCGGTCGATCGTAATATGCATCTGACGCTCGATCAGGCTGATAAGCTCTCCGATGAGGCGGGAATGCTCGTTGACCTCCGATACCGGACGGTTCGTAATCGCGCCGTGAATATGAAGCGTAACGAAGCCGACCTCGGCCGGAGGCAGATGCACGTTCATTTTATTGTTAATGGTCTTGATGACATAGTCGGCTATGGCATATTCCTGGGGATAAAGCTCACGGGTTTCGAGTAAAAACGGATTTTGCAGCACGATGCCCTGCTCCAGCCGTTTGATCGCAAACGCGATATGGTCCGTCAAGGCAATATGAATATGTTCATTCAGCGGCGCCCCGGCATGCTCCGAGATATACAGAATCACCTCGTTCATAACCTCGATCAGCTTCTCGTCGATTTGGGGAATCAGCTGCTGGTATTGTTCTTTTTCTTTTTCATTGGTCAAAATAAACAGCTTCTCGACCGCTTCCGAAGGAATGAGATCCTTGGCTTTCCGGTTAAAACCGATGCCCTTGCCGATCACCACGACTTCACGATAGACGGGATGTGCCGCGATGATCACATTGTTGTTCAGCACCTTGACCACTTCTATGCTGCTGTTCTTCACTTCCGCACCTCTTCCGTGCACCCTGTTGATTCCTCCAGATTACTAGAAAAAGGCGCTTACATCAAGTTGATGGAGCAAAAGCGGGCAGGCAATCCCCGGACTTCGGGAATTACCCCCGTTTTCCCGCCATTCCTTCCGGAATCTCTTGAAGAACCCCGCCGAAAGCTTCCTCCGGATAGTAGGCGCCGGAGGACGGCTCCGCCGTGCCCATACCGGGTGCGTAGCGCCTTTTCATCTGCCCGGCCGACATTGCGATAATACGCGGAGTGAGCCGGTCCTTGTTCTCCTGAAGGCGTCCGAATCCTCCCGGATGAAGCATTCCCAGCAGAATGCGCAGGTACAGCGTCGAGGACCAGCGCCACAAGCGGTTATGCAGCGGAAGGACGGTAAATCCGAACTGTTTTGTACCGCGGTGGATCATGGAGATTCCATACACGCCCTTAAGATCGGCAAGGGCCGGGTCCGCCAGCAGGCGGTGCGCCAGTCTGGGCATGGAATGGCCCATGGCCCGGATCATCTGCACGGCCAGTTTCATCATGGAGGAGCTTTGCGCTCCGGCCTGACGAAGCCATTCGTTGTCGAGATGAAGCTCCGCCACCTTGTCACCCGGACGGATAATCTCCCCGTCGTCGAGAACCAGTTCCTGCCCGTGATACGTCCGGATGCGGTAATGAAGGAAGCGGTGCTCGGGATCTCCGGGCTGTATTCGGTACAGCCGGTGGAACAGCCGCTCCCACAGCATCCATGCGCGCAGGGCCGGGCCCCGCCGCTCCGGCGTCGGAGACGGCTGGCTCTTCGGCGCTTCGCGGGCGGCAGCCGCTTCTTGCGCGGGCCGAGGAAGCCGCACGTTCGCAGACACTTGCTCCGCCGCCTGCGGCGCCCGCACAGCCGCTACCGCGATCTGCGCGTGCTGCATGGCCGCGGCCGCCTGGCCTGCCGTCGCCGGATGCTGCGCAGTCCCCGCCGCTTCCTGCGCCTGCCGCGAGATCGCAGCAGGCAGAACGGTCATCTTCTCCGCGCGGCGGCGGACGAGCCGGCCCGGGAGATGCTCGTCAATACGCGCAAAACGGATGCCCCGCCTGCGGGCATCCTCCAGCACATCCGCGAGTGCCTCGATCATATAGCCCGGCGCATCCGGATTGGCGCCCAGCGTATCGCCGCTGTCATGAAGAAGAATGACGGCGCCGTCCTTCACCTTCCCGATCAGCTTCCTTTTGATCTTGTCGGTTCCCCCTCTGCTGCGCCAGTCAAAAGCGGCCATGGACCATAAGACAATACGGAATTTGCGGATGAGCAGAAAGTCGAACACGTTGAAAACGCCCCACGGGGGACGGTAATGAACGGGGCGTATTCCCGTAATTCGTTCGATCACGTCGGCAGAGTGCTCCAGCGTGCGGCGGACCTTCCAAGGTGTCATGAGAGCATTCGAGTGATGCATATAGTTATGCAGCCCGACCAGATGCCCTTCCTCGTGCATACGGCGGATCAGATCCGGGTAATGCTCCGCCTTGGCGCCCAGCACGAAAAAAGTCGCTCGCGTGCCTTTCCGGGCAAGCAGATCCAGAAGCTGCGGCGTGTACTGCGGATCGGGGCCGTCGTCAAAAGTCAACGCGGCGCACGGGCTGCCGCTTCTGCTTTTGAACACACCGTATCCGAGCCGGCGGATCAGGAAGGTAGGCACAAGGGTGTAGATAAGATAGAAAATAAAGACCATCCATATAATTCCTTCAACCACGGTGCGTCACCCCCTTTACGGCGGCTTTGCCGTCTGTCTTACCCGAAGGCTGAAGCGGTACAAGTATGTACCACAGCGCAATGGCTCCCAGCAGAACCGCACTTGCCGCAATTACGAAAACTTCGCCGTACCGGTCGGCCAGCCATCCCCCGAGAACCGGCCCTATAAAGGCGCCGAGCCCCTCGACACTGGATAGCGTCCCCCATCCCATCTCCTGATGCCCTTTGGGAACGTAGAGAGCCATCAGGGCGTTCCAGGCCGGCAGCACGCAGGCATAGGAAACGCCAAGAAGAGCGGCTGTCAGCAGCGCAAACTCCAATTCTTTTATAAACGTCATCACATACAGAGCCGCCGCCAGAAACGCAAACCCGATAATCAGAAATCCGCGGAGCCCGAAGCGGTCAGAGAGTTTTCCCATCGGCATTAAACAAATGACCGTGCACAGCCCGCCGGCCAGCAGAACCATGGAGTATTCCGCATACTGCAAGCCCATGACTCCCGATGCAAACCCCGGAAGAACAGGAACAAGCAGACCCGCCGCAAGAGTCTGCAGCATCATCGGAGGCAGAAGCGGTTTCGCTGCGCCGAGCTGTTTTTTGAGTACGCCGGCCTGCACTTTCCACGTGACGGTTTTCTTCCGCGTCCCTTCGGCTCTGCCCCCCATTCCCAGAGAAAGCAGGCAGCCCAGTCCCCACAACCCGAGCAGGATAAAATAGGTGACCGACAGGCTGTAGTCCAGCACAAAATTTATTACGACGGGGCCCGCACCGAGTCCGGTGAGCCAGACGGTATACAGGACGCCCATTTGAAAAGCGCGCTGTTCGGCCGTTACCCGGCTCAGACAAACGAGCCAGATCGGGGAAATTCCGACCCCAAATAAAGCCGCCGACAGGAGAAAAACAAACACATTCTGCGGTCCTTGCAGCAGAATAAGCCCGATCAGAGAGAAGAGCATCCCTCCGCCGACAATAACCCGGGCGGGGAACCGGTCGAGAAGAAACCCCGCCAGCCCTTTTACAACCATATCTACTACATAGTGAATGGAAATCGCCAGACCGACAACCGTCACGGGGTAATGAAGTGCCTTCTCCGCATATACCGGCAGATAGGACAGCAGGTAAGCGCCCCGGACGAATTCCACGACAAAAAGAATGAGTGCGTACCCGATTAATCGGGCGGTAAGCCGGCGCTGTTTGTTCTCATCCATCGTTCTCACCTCGCTCGTTCGCTGCTGCGGGCAGGATGATGCCCGATCTCTTCTAGAATATGCGAGACAATGGTTTGGCCCGCATTTTTTTTGTGCAGTTTGCGGGCGGACGCCCGGGCCGACTCCGGCGGCCATTCGCCGCGGATCACCCTTCCGACCTGCCGGACAAGCTCATCCGGATTAAAAGCGGCGAGCGCCGCGCCCTTTTTCACGAAATAATCGGCATTTTCTTTCTCCTGGCCCAAAAAAGGCCGATAAACGACAACGGGTACTTCCAGCGCAAGCGCCTCGGACAAGGTAACACCGCCCGCTTTCGTAATCATGCAGGCGGAATCGGCCATCAGCCGGTGGATGTCCTCCACAAAACCGTGAACACACACGCGGTCCTGTCCCGCGAAAGCCGTTTCAAAATACCGCTTCAGGCGCCCGCTGCGGCCGCATACGAGTACGATTCTCACGTCCGGAATCTCCTTGAGAAGTTTGACGCATAGCCCGCGCAACCCCTTCAGCACGCCGTACGCACCGGCCATCAGAAGCACAAAGGGAGGCGCCTGTTCGGCCTCTCCGCTTATTGACACGGTATTCCCGGTTTCCGCAGCCTGAAAGGAAGGCCGCAGCGGGATCCCGCTGACTTTAATGTTATCCGCCGGTACGCCTTTCGCGACCAGCAGGGTTTTCAGCTCTTCCGAAGGAACGAAATAATGCCTTACGTCCGGGTGAATCCACCGGGAATGAAGATCGTAATCCGTCACGATCGAGAATGTCGGAATCGTTTCGCCGCAGTGCGTTCCCGTATCGGGCATCCCCTTAAGGGGGAATGTGTTCACCACCGCCGCCGGCTGGTGTTCGCGGATCATTTGGCGGAGCTTGCGGTCTCCCAGGGAGTGGAGCCATCTGGAAAGCAGGGCATCCGCCCGCATATCTTGCGTCAGGTAGTAGCTAAGGCCGTACAGGCCGATGGAAGATGTTTTCAGATACACGAAGCGGGTGAAGGAGTTGAACCAGGGATGCGCCTGTGCGAACAAGTCCACAAGCTCTACGTTGCTTATGCCTTGATTTTCAAAGCTCTGCCGCAGTGCCCGGGATACTTGCAGATGGCCGTCTCCGTAACTGGCATAGAGGATGAGTATTTTGGCATCGGGGTTCATGGGCATAACCACGCTTCCTGTTATGGAATAGGGTTATTATACGAATTTCGCGTAAATATTATTGTCGCTTTTACCAAATTTCTTGTAAAGCCGCCGCGTAGCGCCGTTCGCTGCGGGTTTCCAGCACGATGCGGACCGCTTCGGCCGATGCATTGGACCGGCGTGTTCGGCCCAGGTTCTCCCGCATGGTATAAAGCAGCGACGGACTTCTCAGAAGAACGCCCAACTGTACGATCAAGTCGTTCATGTTCTTCGCTTTTACGGCGATTCCCGCCTGCAGCAGGAAACGGGCGTTGTCCTCTTCTTGTCCCGGAAGGGACTTGTAGATCACGATCGGCAGCTTCATGGCCATCGCTTCCGAGATGGTAAGCCCTCCCGGCTTCGTGACGAGCAAATCCGCCGCGGCCATCCACTCGTGCACGTTGTTCACGTACCCGGTAGCGAGAATACGGTGGCGGGAATGAGCCGCCAGCTCCGTAATCTGCGCGCGGAGCTTCTCGTTGTTCCCGCAGACGACGACCAGCTGCGTCCGGACCGGCAGCGCTTCGAAGGCTTCGAGCCTGTTCGCCAGCTCGCCGCCCATCATGCCGCAGCCGCCTCCCATGAACAGGATCGTCGGCAATTCGGGATCGAGCCCGAGCTGACGGCGAGTCTGGGCGCTCTCGTAGGTGCCCTGGAATTCCGGCCGGATCGGAATGCCCGTTACTTCGATGCGCCCTGCGGGCACACCCGCCTGGATCAGGCCGTCCCGGACGGTGTCGGAACCGACCAGGTACTTGTCGGTCTCCGGGTAAACCCAATAGCTGTGGTCCGTATGGTCCGTAATGACCGTGGCCGTAGGCACGTCGTACAGCCCGTAAGCCCGGACGGCGGACATCGCGCCCGCGGCAGGAGGGAAGGTGGACACGACCACCGTCGGCTCCACTTCATGGAGCAGCTTCATCATGCGGCCGAGGCCGAACCGGTTGAACTGCTTGAGAATATACGAGAAAAAGTTCGCTTCTCTCGTTTTGTTGTATACATATCCGTACGCAGACGGGAACGTTTGGAGTCCTTTCAAAAACATATACCGCCCGATGGAATTCATGAAGGGATGCGTCCACTCCATAAAATCGAGCAGGACCGTCTCCGCTCCCGGATACCTCTGAGCGATCTCGCGGCGGATCGCTTCCGCCGCCTGTTTGTGCCCGTCTCCATAGCTTCCCGAGAGAATCAATACTTTATGTCCGTTCTTTTTCATGGTCCGCAGCCCTTTCCGTTAACCTTGTTCTTGTCACTATTCTACTCGGTCCCGAGGGGGAATCAGAACCGACTCACGACGGTTTTTATACCTGGTCTTAGGTCCAGGTAGCCCGATTCCCTCCCCGCCCGCCGAGACATCCGGCAAGCCGGAATCACAAGAAGCCTTCCGGCCGGCAGGCTGCAGAAGGCTTCTGTTTCTAAGATGCTGCGCTTGGTTGAGTGAGCTTCTGTGCCGTTCACGGTTATCTGTACCGCACGGTATCGCACCGTACGGGGGATAACACGGATGCTTCCAGTCAAACCGACTCGGCTTGTTCCGCCAGACGCGAGATTACGGGCGCGCCGTCCCATACAATCGCGGACGGGGCTTCTCTTTGACGCATATGCGGTTTATCCAGCAGGGTAAAAAAGTTTTCCGAAGGCAGTTCGCCCAGACCGTGCTTTGCGCATAGTCTGCCGAGGTACGGATTTCCTTCCTGCCGGTTTCCCGAAACATTGTCCCCTTTCAGCGAGAAAGCGTAGAGAACGCTCGCGACGGGAACTCTCGTAATTTTATAAACATTCGCGGTGCGAAGGAAGAAATCCCAGTCCCAGTAATGATGCACCTCGGGATCGTAAGGACCGAGCGTATCGTGGATCGCCCTGCGGTACAGGGTGCCTGACGGAACATACGTGGAAAATGCCCGCATCTCCGCGAGGTCGAATCCGTAAGCGAACAGCCGCCGGCTGACGGGGATGCGCGTGCGTCCCTCCACCCGGTAATCGAAAAGCTCCGCATCGGAATAAGCGAAGTCCGCTCCCGTCTCTTCGAGAGCGGCAAGCATGCGCCTGATATGTCCCGGCGTCAGGAGATCGTCGTCGTCGCAAAGCAGAATCAGCTCCCCGCGTGCGCGGCTGAGCGCCTCGTTGCGGGCATGCACATGCTTCAAATTGACCGGCTGGTTAATGACCGTGACAGCCAGCTCCGGATAGGCATCCGCCACAAAATCCACGGATACGCCGGCATCGTTCACTACAAGCACTTCCATGTTCGGGTAATTCTGCGCCGCCAGGGTCTCCAGCAGCTCGCCCAATACGTAAGGCCGGTTATATGTAGGGATAACAGCCGATATGAACGGCTCTCGGGTTGTTTTCGTTTTGTGCGGTTCTCTCACTTGGCGATCCGTTCCTTTCCCTGTGCAGCAGGAGTCATCAAATCGTTTCCCCTCTACTATACATGATGATGCCCGTCCGCGTCTGTATGATCATAAGCCTGTTGATAAGTATGCCGTTCTATGTCATTATGAATAAAGATTTTCAAAAAATAGGACTTAGTGCCTACACATAATACCTAGTCATTTGCGAAATCAAGGATTTTTCCTTTCATTTTAGGCAAAAAAAGGATAGAATGTAGGGTATAAACCTTTTTTGTTAGGAAAAAAGTAACGGCTTGTCAAGTTGCACTTGGAGTTTTTTTCCTTTTTGAGCACGGGCAGCAGCTAGGAGGTTTCTTCATGCAGGCAAGTAAAATTCTTGTTGTCGACGATGATCACCATATCTTGGAGATCGTCTCCCTGTATTTACGGCGCGAGGGCTTCGAGGTCGTCACCGCCGATCACGGGGATCATGTGCTTCAACTGGTCACCGAACAACGTCCCGATCTTATTTTGTTGGACATTCTGCTTCCCGGCATGGACGGTATAGAGCTCTGCCGCCAACTGCGGAAAACAAGCGACATCCCGGTTATTTTCCTGTCTGCGAAGAGCGAAGACATCGACATCATTCTCGGTCTGAGCATAGGAGGAGACGACTATGTGACGAAGCCGTTCAGCCCCGCGCAGCTTGTCGCCCGCGTGAAAGCGCTGCTTCGCCGGTGCTCTCCGGCCCGCAATATCGCGGACCAGCATGTGCTGAAGTTTCCCGATCTGGAGATTGATCTGCACAGCCACATCGTCAAGGTTCAGGAGCGGCCTATCGCCCTGTCCGCCAAAGAATTCGACCTGCTCAGCCTGTTGGCGCAAAATCCGAACCGCGTTTACCGGATTGAGCAGCTTTTCGAGCAAGTCTGGAGCCTGGAGAGCTTCGGCGATCCCCGTACACTCATCGTTCACATCAGCAATCTCCGCAAAAAAATCGAGCCGAATCCGTCGGACCCCCGGTATATCATTACCGTTCGCGGAGTCGGTTACAAATTTAACGGAAATCCCGTCTGATCGGAAGCCGCTAAGTTAAAACAGGGCACGGCAGGGCGGTACGGTGCTCCCGCGTCGGAGGGCCGAGACGGTACGGCACGTTGACGAAACCGCGGCGTCCGGTTCGGGGGCCGGCACGATAACGTTAGAGCTGCGGCGGATTATAAGACATGACTGCTGTACCGCATGGCAGTACGCCGGAGTACAGGCAATACGGCGACGGTACGATCATGGCACTACGGGTCGGCACGACGGTACGATCATGGCACGACGGTAAGGCACGTAAAAACGGCGTAACCAGACGGTTACGCCGTTTTGATATGGACGGGCAGGATGATATCGATGGTCGTTCCGAGGCCCGGACGGCTGGATACCCGCAGGGTACCGGCATGGTTCTCGATAATTTTGTTGCTCACCATGAGGCCCAGCCCCGTCCCGTTTGCTTTTGTCGTGAAGAACGGTTCGCCGATCCTCTCCAGGTGGCCGGGCTCGATTCCTTTTCCCTGATCGGCGAAACGGATTCTCACCTTGTTTTTGGGCAGAGCAGCCGCCGTAATATGCAGCAGCCCTCCCTCCGGCATCGCTTCGATCGCATTTTTCACCATATTGATAAAAACCTGTTTAAGCTGGTTAGGATCACAGTCTATCTTCGGGATCGCGCCTTCTTCCTCAAGAATGGCGCTCACCCCCGCCTCTTTGCGCTGGTTATCGAAAAGCTGCAGCGTTTCCCTGAGAAGAGGCAGCACTTCGTGCCGGTCGAACCGGCTGTTCACGGGCTTTGACAGCAGCAGAAAATCTTCAATGATCTCGTTCATCCGGTGTACTTCCGAACTCATCATGCCGAGATAGGGCGCATCGGGCGCCTGTTTCCGCGAAAGCTGCAAAAAGCCCGAGATGATCGTCAGCGGATTACGAAGCTCGTGAGCCATACCCGCGGCCATCTGACCGACGAGAGAAAGCTTCTCGGAGCGTTTGAGCTGGAGCATGATGTCCGCGAACTGACGGATAAGCAGCACGATCAGCAGCAGGATAAAGACCGAGATGCCCAGATACGTCATCGGCGAAAACCGGATTATGATATTCAACCGGTTCTGGAAAATATCGATCAGGCCGGTCAGACAGATAACTCCGATTCCGATCAGCAGCAGCTTCGCTCCCCTGTTTCCTTTCATTGCGCAGGCCGCCGCCCGCACGATTACAAGCGGCATACTGACAATCAGCAGGAGCTGGTACCAATCGACGATCTCCACGACGGAGATTGCGCGGCACGCGTGCAAAAGCAGAACACCCGCACTGTAGACAAGATGCAGCTGCCAGATTCTTCGTATATAGGCGTACCTGCCGGAGCCGAGCAGATGCTCCACAAACATCAAAATGCCGATTACGCCTCCGAACAGAGCGACCAGCTCCGCATAGGTCAGTATGGCCGGATGATCGAACACGAGATAAACGACCGACGACCGGCAGATGCTGTAAATGCCGAAACAGACGGAAAACAAAGTGAAATCGAGAAAAACTTTATGACTTCGCAGCCCGAGAAAAACACAAAAAGCCACGATTCCGGCTAATATGTAGCTGATTCCAAACACGGCCCGGAAAAATTCCTGCCGAACCATCTGCTTGATAAAGCCGCTCTCGGAACCGTACATGGCCCCCTCCTCTATTCCGATATTCCGCGACTCCGACTGGAGATGGATATACAGCATCCCCTGCGAATTATCCGGAAGCGGGACTATTCTTCTCGGCGTCCCGTAATAGCGGTGTTTCCGCCCTTCCTGCCAATCCCCGAAACGATAGGCGAGTCCTTGCTCCGTGTACACTTCCACGTTGTCGAAAGCGCGTATAAGCAGGCTCGGATCGGCCGCTTGGTGGGCAGGAAGCGGCACTCGCAGCCACAAATGGCTGCGGCCCATCCGGTCCTGCGGATTGAGCAGCTTACCGGCGCTTTTCCAATCCTCCAGACTGTCCAGAGGCACTCCGGTTCGTCCGGTTCCCTCTTCCTCCGTCCAGCAGTACTCCCAGTTGTCCAGAAGGACAGGGGGTGCATTCACACGCGTGAGAGAAGCTGTTTCAGCCCGGACGTTTTCCAACCCGGCGAATAAGAAAAGAGCCGCAAATACGAGCCCTAATGCAATAGCTTGAATGAACTTAGTCATGTTCTACCCTCTTGCCAACCTCCATTGCCGATTTTTCGACAATTCTTGGTTTTTCTGTAAGTAGATGTGGTTCTTTACCTACTTTCGATTCGGAAGGACGGTCTTCCTGTCCCTCTATCAAATTTTTATGATTTTCAACAATTATCGACATTTTATGCGAAAAAGATTAGAAATCTCCCGAATTTTTTTGTCGAAATAAAGACCATATTATATGAAGAGAAAGGAGTGTGAGTCATGTCCAAAGACAAAACCATGGACCCTATGAGCCACGAAACGGTTGAAACGGACGGCGTTTATGCGGACGAAGCCGGAAGGGAAGTCACGTTAAAACGGGGCGACAAGTTCCCCGCCGATCTTGTGCTGGGCGAAACGACCTGGGAGATGAAGGGCTTCTCCCTGAACGAAGCGGAAATCGATCATCAGCAAAAAGAAAATACCCCGCCGCGCCTCCATGCGAAAACCGGCGACCGGTAATTGCCGGACAGCGGGCCTCCGGGCCCGTTTTTTTTTACATACGTCTTCCCAACACGCGTATACGCGCCAAAAAGACATAAATCGCAAACGTTAAAGTCCCGTATGCTTGCAGGATTTGGCCTTCCCCTCATACGCACCGGCCGCTGCTCCTTTCGGCTCCAGGTCCCGGGTGCCGCAGGCGCCGATCGTTCTGCGGACGCGCACGTGCCGGGGAATGCGCTGCCGGGCGTCCATATAGCGGGATCGGCACGTCCCTTAGTAATCTTGCCGCCTTGCCTGCCGTATACTGCATGTTCAGCATGTTCAACATCTTCTGCATGTTCTTCGCGTTCCCGGTTATCCGCCGCTGTGGTATAATAAAAGCTTCCATTTCAATGAACGGAAGGAGCCGTTGGGCCGTTATGACGCTTACGCATCAGCGGATTTTTATTGTAACCGGAGGGGCTTTCGGCCCTTGGGCGGACGAGCATCTGAGAACACTGAACCCCGGAACGGATCTCCTCGTCGGAGCCGACCGCGGCGCTCTCCATCTGGTCCGCAGCGGCTATCGCCCCCGGCTTTCGCTCGGGGATTTCGATTCCGTCACGCCGGAGGAACTCGGCGAAATCCGCGGCGGCAGCGAGGAATTTATCGCCTGCGATCCGGTGGACAAGAACTGGACGGATACGGAGCTGGCTTATACGTGGGCGCTTGAGCGCCGCCCCTCGGAAATCATTCTTCTCGGCGCACTGGGCACCCGCCTCGATCATACTCTGGCCAATATTCATCTGCTCCGCAAAGGGACGGAGGCCGGAATCCGCTCCCGGATTATCGATGACCATAACGATATCGAACTGGTACAGGAGAAGATTGAGATTACCGCCGGTCCGTACGCGCAGGTGTCTCTGCTTCCCTTAACGACCGAAGTAACGGGCATTACGCTGACCGGCTTTCAGTACCCGCTGCAAAATGCGACCCTTGAGATCGGACAGTCCCTCGGGATCAGCAATGTGCTTCAAGACGCGCGGGGATCGATTTCCGTCCGCTCGGGGCTTCTTCTCGTGATCAGAAGCAGGGATTAACGGGCTGACGGGACCGGCTCCGGCTCTCCCTCCGCCTTCTGGGATCTTATGTAAGTAAAATGGGTGCATCCTAATCCCGAAAGGCTTATGAAACAAGCTTTCCGGCATGATCCCAATTGGAACATTTTAGTACGTACCGGATTAAAAATCAAACAAGCCCCGGAGCGGCAGAGAGTTTCTCGCCGTTACCGGAGCTTGTTTTTGCGGGCTGCGTCAGGGTTTGCGGAAGCTTCCGATAAAGGGTCCGTTATTTTTGAACGTGTGAAAACCCGCAATTGTCTTCCTATTTTTAAGAAGGAAGCCGGCCTGTCATTAACGCCGCGCCGTCACGTCAGCGCCAGTTCATCCGCTCTCTGAGAGAGGTGATATGGGCGGTATGATGCTTGCCGTGCCACACGTACAGGCCGAGCCCCCGCGCCAGTGTAGTCGGCCCGTTCACCGGATGCAGGAACGTCCGGGCCCAGCCCGCTTCATCCACGGTGCGCAGCCACCTCACCCAGCGGTCGTGCAGCGCGTCCAGCAGCGCCAGCGAAATCTCGGGAGGAGCACTCTTCCCGTCTTCAAGTTCCGCCCACAACTGCTCTTCGTAGGGTTTTATGACGGGCTCATGCTCCGTCGCGCCCAGCTTGAAGCGGACATAGCTGTTCATATGGCTGTCCGCCACATGGTGGATAACCTGACGCACGGTCCAGCCGCCGGGACGGTACGGCGTATCGAGCTGTTCATCGGTCAGACCGGAAGCGGCCCCGCGCAGCAGGGAAGGAGCGGCCGCAAGTTCTCCGAGCCAGCCCTGTATTCGGTCCGGGGAAATCTCTCCCTCGTGCGTAAAAGTTCCGATCGGATAACGTAAATCTTCTCCCATGTCGTTAACGCCTCCTCCGCTTTTGGGCCATTATAGCACAAGCCCCTGCCGCCTTTGAAAGGTTTTCCCTTTTCCTGGACATTACAAGGGTCAATTCTCTCCTCGTCTGCCATGAACTGGCATATAAACGAACAAATAAATCGCGTTCCCGTCAAAAAGTTCGGGTTTTCGACATTTTCTTCTTTTCAAGCGCCTGCTCTCTGAAGTATAATGAAGCCATCATTTAACAGCCAACCGAACACAGCCAGCTCGTATAAAGGCAGGAATAGGCCTGCCAGTCTCTACCCGGTCACCGTAAATGACCGGACTACGGGTGATGACAAATTCCGGATCCACGGAGGGTTTTGCCGCAGAAGACCTTAGCGTCCTCTCTGTGGAAATACCCGATACCGCGGCATTTGCGGTTATTTGCCTTTGTCACTCGATGAACACGGCCCCCAGGGGTCCGGTGCAGATTCGGGTTTTTTGCGTTTTTCGATTCAACTCATTATTTCATTTATGGGGGATGCCAGCATGGAACTTTTACAAAGAAAAATCGAAGCTGAAGGAACGGTCCTGTCCGGACAAGTTCTGAAAGTGGATGCTTTCCTGAATCACCAGATCGACCCGGTTCTGATGTTTGAAATCGGCAAGGAGTTCAGCCGTCTCTTCGCCGGCGAAGGCGTGACGAAGGTCCTGACGCTGGAATCCTCCGGCATTGCCCCGTCCGTAATGGCGGCGCTTGAAATGAAGGTGCCGGTCGTGTTCGCCCGCAAACAGAAATCGCTGACGCTGACCGACAACCTGTATGTGGAGCGCGTCTACTCCTTTACTAAACAGCAAACGAACGAAGTCACCGTGTCCAAAAAGTTCTTGTCCGCCGATGATCGCGTCCTCATTATCGACGACTTCCTCGCCAACGGCGAAGCCGCTCTCGGTCTGGCCAACATCGTCAAAGCGGCCGGAGCTGAAGTAGCGGGAATCGGCATCGTGATCGAAAAATCGTTCCAGCCGGGCGCGGACAAGCTCAAGGCCGCCGGCTACCGCGTCGAGTCGCTTGCCCGCGTAGCTTCGCTGGATAACGGAAAAGTCACCTTTATGAACGACAACGTCTCCGAGGAGGGTACTCATGCTCAACTGGTTTAAGACCGGCTCTCTGGGACTCCAGCACGTTCTCGCCATGTACGCCGGCGCCGTGATCGTCCCGATCATTGTCGCCACCCAGCTGAAACTGCCTCCCGAGCAGCTTTCCTACCTGATCTCGATCGACCTGCTCACCTGCGGAATCGCGACTCTCCTCCAGGTATGGGGCAACCGCATCTTCGGCATTAAGCTGCCCGTGATGCTCGGCTGCGCGTTCCAGGCCGTCGCTCCGATGATCGCCATCGGCGGCCAGCACGGCATGACGGCGATTTACGGCTCCATCATCGCCTCGGGGCTGATCATCTTCGTGTTCGGCGGCCTGCTCGGCAAGCTCGCCCGCTTCTTCCCGCCGGTCGTCACCGGCTCCGTTGTTACCATCATCGGACTGACGCTCATTCCCGTCGCCATCCAAGACATGGGCGGCGGCCAGGGCAGCGCCGATTTCGGCAGTCTGCAAAACCTTGCCCTGTCTTTCGGGGTCCTGCTCTTCATCCTGGTCATGAACCGCTTCTTCGGCGGCTTCATCCGGGCCGTATCCATTCTGCTCGGCCTGATCTTCGGCACGATTGCCGCCGCCTTCATGGGCAAAGTGAGCTTCCAGGGCGTGCTTGACGCTTCGTGGTTCCACATGGTCCAGCCGTTTTACTTCGGCGTTCCGACTTTCCACATCACGTCCATTTTGACCATGACGCTTGTGGCCATCGTATCCGTTATGGAATCGACCGGCGTGTTCATGGCGCTCAGCAAAATTTGCGACAAAGACTTGACGGACCGGGACCTGGCAAGAGGCTACCGCGCGGAAGGACTCGCAAGCGTCATCGGCGGTCTGTTCAACTCCTTCCCTTATACGACTTATTCGCAAAACGTCGGGCTTGTCCAGCTGACAAAAGTCAAAAAGAGAAGCGTGATCGCTTCTGCCGGCGTCATTCTCATCCTGCTCGGCTCCGTGCCTAAAATCGCGGCGCTCACGATGCTGATCCCGACTGCCGTACTCGGCGGCGCAACGATCGCCATGTTCGGAATGGTCGTGTCCTCGGGCATCAAAATGCTGGGCTCGGTAGACCTGAACCAGCATGAAAATCTGCTGGTCGTCGCCTGCTCCGTAGGCATGGGCCTCGGCGTAACGGTAGCGCCGACATTGTTCAGCCACCTTCCCGAGAGCGTACAAATTCTGACCGGCAACGGCATCGTGGCCGGAAGCTTTACGGCGATTGTGCTGAACCTGATTTTTTCCATCGGTAAATCCCGCTCCCAAGCTCCGGATGCCCACAGCGTTCCGGGCCAGGAGAAGCGTGATTTCAGCCTGAAAGCATCCGGCTGATCCGAACAGACTTGCCCGATCAAGGGGACCTCAATCCCCAAGCTTGATCGGTTTCCGAAACCGCTTCGCTCATAGAGCCGAAGCGGTTTTTTTGCATGGGCGCGGCGTTGGTACGGCGATTGGTGCGGCGTTTGATACGGCACTGATTCGGCTTTTGTTGCGGCGGTTGACCAGCATTGATCCTGCATTTAATGCAGCGATTGGTCCGACATTGGTCCGACATTGGTCCGACATTGATCCGGCGTTCGACCCGGCATTCGACCTGCGCCCGCTCCTCTGCCGGGCTTTTACACCCCGGCCCCGGATGCGGTTTACTTGGCGCCAGATTTCGGCCCCTCTTTTGGCGTAAATTCCCGGCTGCACGGCTCTCGGGCAGAGGGGAAATCCCGCCTGCCGTTCCCCCTCCTAATAATCGGGGATGCTCCCGCCGATATAAACGATAAGCGAATCCGGTCCATCGTGTCCGGCGCTTGTACGCATCCATGCGTATCCATGCGTCACTCATAACTCGAAACAGAAGAGGAACCCGATATGAAAACGAAGCTTTTATCTTTGAAAATCATCCTGGCGGTTTTGCTTCTCCTGCCCTTGTTTCCGGCAGGACCCGCACGCGCGGGCCTGACCTCCACTCCGTTTCCCGATGTGGACAGCGCCAAATACAGCTGGGCCGTCCAATCCATCACCTTTATGGCCCAGAGCGGTATTTTGCAGGGATATCCCGACGGCACCTTCCAGCCCGGCCGCTACGTAAGCAAAGCGGAATGGTCGGTGATGGTTTACCGGCTGTTCGACAAATACCGGCCGAGCTTGAGAACGGACGTATTAAATTACAGCAGGGCCTCGTACGGGGACGTCCCCGCTTCCCACTGGGCTTACCGGGAAATCAGCGATACGTTCGTCGGGGTCGCGGATACGACCGTGACCTCCCGTAACGGCAATCCCCTATTTAATCCCGAGTACGCGTTTACCCGCTGGGATCTCGCTCTGATGCTGTACGGGCTCTATGGCATAGACGGAGGGCCCGAATCTACCAACGTTTGCGGCGACATGAACCGGTTCAAGGATATTACGACCCGGCTGTTCAATACCGGGAATGAGCTGGAATCTTTCCGCAAAACGGACTCCCGCTACAATTCCGAGCTGCCCCCGGGCGGGATTTACCCGATTCTTTTCCTGAAAGAGGCGGACGGCACGTGCGGCGCCAATTACGACGACTACAGCGCCCTGGCCGCCAACTCGCTGCTTGAAGTCCACAAAACGGGGATTCTTACGGCGGACGCGAACGGAAAGTTTTATCCGTCGTCCAAGCTGACCCGCGCCGAGGCGGTAACGGTGCTCCACCGGATTCTCGACCACTTGAAGACGCAGGGGGTTCTCGGCAATTATTCCAGCATCAACCCTTCCGGCATTCTACGTCCGGTTCCCATGCCGGCGCCTAAACCCGGCGAAGCCGCGGAAGGACCCGGACCGTTCGACCGCGATCTCCAGCGGGACGGTGAGTTCAACACGATCGTTTACCCGAACGGGAAAAAATACATGCGCCTCGAGCTGACTTCCAAAGATGCCGTGGACCTGTACTTGTACATGAACGGGGACATCGCCTTCCTCCGTCAGGAAGAGCTGCCCCGGTACGTCCAGGTAGACCGCGTCAGCCAGATCGGCATCAAGTCCCAGAGCCGTAATCCCGAGAAGCGTTCGCCGCTGGCCGCTTACCCGGCTACGCTAAAGGTGACGTTCCACGACGAAATTCCCGCGACGGGGACGGGCAACGGTACCGGCACAGGAACGGGCAAGCCGGGCAAAGACAACGGCGGACAAACCGGCGGCGTTACGGCACCGCCCGGAGCGGCGGCCGTGCAGGATCTGAAGAGCCAGGGCGAGATCAACCGGACTTTTGCCCCGAACGGCTCCAAGTATATGAATGTTAACCTGGTCTCCCAAGATAAGGTCGACGTTTATGTCCAGCTCGGGACAGGCACCGCTTTCCTTAAGCAGGAGGAGCTGCCGGCCAAGATCAACGTCCTGGGCATGTCATCGGTAACGGTTAGAACCCAGAGCCGCAATCCGGAGAAACGTACCAGCCAGCAGACCTACAACGCTTACCTGTATGTAACCTTCTCCAACTGACAAGGCCGGTAAAGGTGTTTGCCGAGTTGGGAATGCCTGCACAGGCCCCGTAAGAGCATATGGCGGAAAGGAACCACCCTGCATGCTTGGCAGAAGAAACTCACCGGAAAATTAAAAAGCCCGACAATCAAAATAACGCAAGGTTCTCTAATTGAGATCCTTGCGTTTTTGCACTACCGATTTTGCGGGTCCGGTACGGAGCGGCGGCGGATTAATGCCGCTTCGTTCCCGTTACGGCGCGCATGCTCGACAGAAAATCGCTGTGCGTCAGCATGCCCAGGGACCGCGGATTAGCCCGGCGTCCGTAATTTATCCGCTTACTCTTCGCTGTTGCGGTTGGCCTGATTCACCGCCGCAAGCAGCCGCTTCACCTGCTCCAGCAGCTCGCCGGCCTGCTCCTCGGTTCCGCCCGCGCGGGACATCAGCCGGTCCGGAATGCACGTGCTGGGCTGCTCCAGCGCGCGTCCTTTGTCCGTCAGCGTGATAACGACACTCCGTTCGTCACGGCTCGACCGGGTACGCTTCAGGAGGCCGGAGGCTTCCATTCTTTTGAGCATCGGAGTCAGGGTGCCGGAATCGAGAAAGAGGCGTTCGCCGAGCTCTTTTACGGTCGATTCGTCTTTTTCCCACAGCACGAGCAGCACCAGATACTGAGGGTACGTCAAGCCCAGCTCTTCAAGCATGGGGTGGTACATCCGCGTGATTTCACGCGAACAGGCATATAACGCAAAGCAAAGCTGATTCTCAAGCCTAGGCTTGGATGGTGTATTCATAGGGCCTCAATCCTTATTCTGCTTATTCCGCCAGCAGCTTCTCGATATCCCCGGAAATCTTGGACGGAGCGGTCGTAGGCGCATACCGGCCCACCACGTCACCCGAACGGTTGACGAGAAACTTCGAGAAATTCCATTTGACCTCTTTGGATAAAATTCCTGCCGTATGGCGGGTTAAATATTGGAACAGCGGATGTGCGCCGCTTCCTTTGACATCGATTTTGGAGAACATCGGAAACGTAACGCCGTAATTTACCTGGCAGAACTGCTCGATCTCCTCGTCGGAACCCGGCTCCTGCTCCATAAACTGGTTGCTCGGAAATCCGAGTACGACAAGACCTTGGTCCTTGTAGGCGTCATACAGCTCCTGCAATCCTTGATACTGCGGGGTAAAGCCGCATTTACTCGCCGTGTTGACGATGAGCAGCACTTTGCCCTTGTAATCTTCGAGCGGTTGTTCCTCTCCGTTAATCCGTTGAGCCGTAAACTCATACACACCCATCTTCATAACCTCCCGGGTTTATTCGACTGTTTCCATTAAATTGTGCAAAATTAAAACATCTAAAATTAATATACGTGTGCGGGAAGAAAAAGTCAAATCACCTTGGGAATGGATGCTTGTGGAGCTATCCGCCGCAACCCTGCCCCCTGCGGGGCATTTACGCCGGAACCGGTATCCGCTCCGTTGCTTCAAAATCCGGGCCGGCGTGTACGTCCGGCGATCTCTCCGCTCCGCGGATTTTACACGCTGAAAGTCAGTTTCGCCGCTTCATGGATCGTGGTGCCCGAATGAATGCCCGTCAGAATTCTTTTCATGGAACCCGGCCTGTCGAAGTTGAACACGTGAATGGGCATTCCGTAATCCCGCGCCAGAATAAAAGCGGACTGGTCCATCACCCGCAGATCACGCTGAAGCACGTCGTTGTAATGCAGCGTTTCGTACATGCGGGCGTCGTCGTGCACGTTGGGGTCTTTGTCGTAAACGCCGTCCGCCCCCTGCTTCGCGACCAGAATGGCGTCGCAGTTCACTTCAATGGCCCTCTGAACGGATGGATAATCCGTCGTGACGAAAGGCTGGCCGTTGCCTCCCGCGAAGATGACGATATAGCCTTTTTCCAGGTGGTGGATCGCTCTCAGCCGTATGTACGGCTCCGCCAATGACGAAACGGGAATCGCGGTCATGACGCGTATCTCGGCATTCGTTCTCGCTTTCAGCACACCGCGCAGCATCAGGCTGTTAATGACCGTAGCCAGCGTGCCGATGTTATCGGCCTCCGCCCGCTCGATGCCCCAGTTCTCTCCCATATTGCCGCGAAAAATGTTGCCGCCGCCGATCACCAGCGACACTTCCACGCCCAGCTCCAGCACCGACAAAATTTCACGGGCGATATGCTCCAGCCTCTCCGGGTCGAACCCGAAATCGCCGCTTCCGGCTACCGCTCCTCCGCTCAGCTTGATCAATACGCGTTTGTACTTCATCCCTTCACCTCCGGCAAAAATAAAAAACACCAAAGCCCGAACGGCCTCAGTGTTCCAAACAGGAAATAAGAAACGATGCGAATTTCTGAACGTTCCGGTTCCACCGCTTCATATCCCCACACCTTTCCCAATGTCTCAATAAACTATTATAAGCGTATGAGCAAAGATGGCAAACATGAACGCGGCCCGCCGGATTTCATCACGAAAAATTTACAAAACCGATTCCTTCAAAGGCAGAATCGGGGCCTGAGCAAGCGGCGAGGACAAGACCACGAGCGTAGACGGCTTGCCGAATTCCATAGACGCGTCGATAAAAGTCTCCAGCTCGCGGACGGAGCTTGTCACCAGTTTGGTCAAATAGCTGTACGGCCCCGCGATGCGGTGACATTCCGCAACTTCCGGAACCTGACGGACAAATTCCACATACCTGCGGCAGTGCTCCGTTTCCATGAGGATATAGGCGATGACCGCCTTGCCTACGGCCTCGGGAGAAACGACGGCGCGGTACCCCGTCAACACTCCCTTATCCTCCAGGCGCCGGACCCGCTCGGCGGCCGCCGGGGACGTAAGACCCACCTGCTTGCCGAGCTCCGTCATACTCATTCTCCCGTTCTCCTGAAGCAGCGCGAGTATGCTGCGGTCTGTATGATCCAATCCTTACTCCCCCTGTTCTTTCTTTTTTAAAACAGAGCCGTTCAAAAGCTTTCAAAGTCAAGGCGAACGGATTCTTTTCCTTTCAGTATAACCTGTAATTCCGGCGCTCCGGCAAGTAAAATGAATACCAATCACGAAGGGAGCTGTTAAAGATGCAACTGACTCATAAAGCGGTCCTGCTGGTTATCGATGTCCAGAAGGCGTTTGACGATCCGCGCTGGGGAAGGCGGAACAACCCGGAAGCGGAGAGCAACACCGCTCTTCTGCTGAAAGCCTGGAGAGAGACAGGGCGGCCGGTTATTCATGTTCACCATATCGGGACAACGCCGCAGTCTCTGTTCCGGGCCGGAAGCGCTTCGGTAGAGCCCAAGCCCGAAGCGCTTCCTCTGCCTTACGAGGCCGTTATCCGCAAGTCGGTGAACAGCGCCTTCATCGGCACGGACCTGGAGGCCCGTCTCCGCCTGCTCGGCTGCACCGAGGTGGTCGTCACCGGCCTCACGACCAACCACTGCGTGGAGACGACCTGCCGCATGGCCGGGAACCTCGGGTTCCGTACGATTCTCGCAGCCGACGCTGCGGCGACTTTCGACCGTGCGGGCCCCGACGGACGCCTGCATGCGGCCGAGGACATCCACGCGATGACGCTGGCGAACCTGCACGGCGAGTTCGCCGAGATCGCGGACACCCGCACCCTGCTGAATGCGGTGAATTGACCGTGCCCGGCCGCCAGCCTCTCAGCGCTTAGGCCTACGCGTGCACGCTCCGGATCTTTTCTTCTTTTAGATGACAAAAAGTCCATGGCGTGTATGATTAAAGCAGCGAATGTTTTATGGGGCGGATAAGCCGCATTTTCAATTATTTACAGGGTGAGATAAAACCGTATTCCCGGCTAAGCACCTGATACTTACGACCGAAGATATCCTTATTCCAAAGAAGGTGAACGTATGAAAAGAGGGGTCAGCTTTCTGCTGCCTAACCTTTACGGAACTCCGCTTGCCGACTTGCTGTCCCCCGTTGATCTTTCCGCATACCATTGGCTCGTTGATGGCGTAGAATCCTATATCATTGAGGAAGATACGCTAGGGGGGCCGCTTTTCCCGAATTCCATCGAAACGATGGACGGCGGCCGTTTCAAGGAACGGATCGGCACCGGCAGGCATTACCTGATTTTCGTGGATATCAAAGCGTTTCCGGCGGGCTCAACGGTGCGGGAGATTAAAGATTACGGGCAGTTTACAAACTCCGGCTGCGAGCTTGCCCTGATTATCGTGGATTCGGTTTATGCCGCTCTTTATTGTAAAGATCAAGAACTTCTGGCCCGACTTAAGGAAAATGCCGACCGACAGGGCTACGAAAATATCGCCTATATTACGGACGACAACGATTTCCGTACAAGATTGACGGCGTTTTAGCTCCGTCGATATGGAATTTTTCTCTTAGGCAGGTGTTCTTGGAAAACCGGCAGAGCAAACGAAAATAGGATGCTTCAAAGCAGCAAAGCTCCCAGTTTTAGCGGCTCCGGGGGCAGACTCCATGCACAAAAAGCGGTCCCGGTCATCCGGAACCGCTTTTCCTTTTAAAGACGCCGAGTATCGGTATCAAGCCGTATGGACGTTCTTGGCCGTTTTGCTGTCCAGCGCCTGAAGAACGTGGAGGCCGGCAAACCCGCACAGCCCGATCAGTCCGTAAATCATCCACGGCCAAACCGTGCCGCCGTACTCCCCGATCAGCCACGTGCCCAGGTAGTTGCCGATCGTTCCTCCGACTGCGTAAGAGAGTCCGAAAGCGCCGTAGAAGGCGCCCGTATCTTCGTTCATGCTGTACTCAGCGATCGCAATGTCCACTCCCGGCAGCACAAACGTCTCGCCCGAGGTAAACACCAGCACGCAGAGCAGGATCCACAGTACCGAGGGAACCCACGGAACCGCGAGAAGGCCCAGCCCGATAATCAGCATACCGTATTTGACGATCACGGCCGCCGGCTTCCGCTGAAAAACACCCCGCAGCAGGAACATAAACAGAACCGCGTACAGTCCGTTGAAAATTACGACGCTGCTGACGAGTCGTTCGTTTTCACTCAGCCGGTAAACTTCGAGCGGCAGTGAGACGGACAACTGCGTAAACATGATCCAGAACATCACCATGGCTCCCGAAAAGGCGAGAAACGGTCTGTTGCGCAGCACTTTTTTGTAGCTGTCGAGCATTTTGGCGGAATGCCTGCCTTTCGGAAAGCTTTTGGCCTGGGTCAGCAGCAGCAGCGAAACGAGCAGAAACAGGGCGGCTCCGAAAAGCATCGGGTACGACGTGTGGAAACTGACGAGAACGCCTCCCGTTACGGCCCCCAAAACCGCGCCCGCGTTAAGCGCCTGATTGAAGTAAGTGAACGCGCGTCTTCTCAGAAGATGCGGCAGATTGCCGAACAGCGATTTGATGGAAGGCTCGTACATCGCCGGGCCTATGCCGATAAAACAAGCGGCCAGCACAAGTCCGCCGAAGCTGTCCAGCGCGTAAATCCCCAGGTACCCCAGCGCAGCCAGAAAAGTCCCCGCTACCAGCATCGTGCTGTAGCCGATGCGGTCTCCGATCATGCCGGAAAAGAGCGGCACCACCTGGTTGATGAGCAGGGCAACCGTCAAAACGGTTCCGGACTGCCACGCGGGAAATTGCAGCGTATGGGTCAGATAGACGGCCAGAAAAGTAAAGACGGAAAACCGGCCCATGTTGATGCATACGGTGGCGGCTATGATTTTGCGGGCGAATCCCGGCAGGGTGAGGCTGTTTGTGTCGTGCATGGCGATAACGTCTCCTTCCGGCTGATGAGGAATCTGGCTGACTGCGGCCGTACGGCCCATGAAATCGGTAACAATCCGGACAATATAAAAACGCGACCCCTCGAAAGCGAGAAACCGCGTTATTCCAATGGTTGTATAAAGATGCTGGTGAAGGGAATTGAACCCCCGGCCTACGCATTACGAGTGCGTTGCTCTACCCCTGAGCTACACCAGCATATTCCGAAGCGAATCGTGCCGGGCAAAACCGACATGTATAAGAATATACCCGCCTGCAAAAATTGTCAAGACTCTTTCCGACCTCTTTCGGCTGACAAAAACAGGATCCGACAAACTTGTCCCGATCCCCTTCTTTTAAGGAAAAAACAGCCACGTTTCTTCCCGTATGAAGTCCGTATCCGGTATGATATACTACATACAAACATATGTTCTTTTTTTCTATTCTGAAACGGGAAGGTAACCGGCTATAAATCCTGTCCGCTATGAAAAAGTGACGGCCAAACAAGTGCTGAACCCGGTCAAAACACCGGCGATGCCTTTCGAGCATTCCATTAATCCGTACCGCGGCTGCCAGCACGGATGCAGCTTCTGCTACGCCCGGGCGATGCATGCCTTCCTCGGGCTGAACGGCGACGATACGTTCCGGACGAACATTCTGGTAAAAGAGAACGCCCCCGAGGCGCTGCGGGAACAGCTCCGCAAAGCCGCGCGTTCCCGCAAAGGGCTGGCCGGGATCGGCCGCATCGCCATCGGCACGGCCACCGATCCGTATCAGCAGGCGGAGGGCCGCGCCAAGCTGACGCGCGGCTGCCTGGAGGTGCTCACGGAGTACCCCGTGCCTCTGACGATCACGACCCGGTCCCCGCTGATCCTGCGGGATCTGGACCTGCTCCGGAAGCTGCCCGTCTACGCCGTGAACATCAGCCTGAATACGCTGACCCGGACGACCTGGCGCAACTTCGAGCCGGGAGCCCCTTCGCCGGCGAAACGGCTGGAGACGGTGCGTGCACTGACCGATGCCGGGATACCGGCCGGCATCTTCATGGCTCCCATGCTCCCTTACATTACCGACGGCCGCGATGAGCTTGAAGAGCTGATCGCGGCCGCCTCGGAGCATGGCGCGCAGTTCGTGATGGCGTCGTACCTGCGCCTGAGCGCTTCGGACGTCAAGGTGTGGTTTTTCGAGACGATCCGGCGGCACTACCCGCAGCTCGTCGGCAAATACGCCAGGCTGTATGCAGCCTCCGCCTATGCGCCACGCCAATACCGCGATCCCGTCCGCACGTACATCGACGGACTGCTGGAGCGGTACGGGCTGCGCGACATGGACGAGGAGGATGAGGCGCCTCGTCCGCAGGAGCGGGCGGCTACCGGCCTCCCGGGCCGGTCAAGCGGGAAGCCGCTTGAAGTCGCCTGGGAGCCGCCCGCGGCCGTTCCCGGCTGCGCCGGCGGCGGCTGTGCAGCGGCGAACGCAGGTGCTGCCGGGGACGCCTGTGCGGCGGCGAGTGCAGATGCGGCCGGGAACGGCGGCTTCACCGGAGCGGCCCGAGACAGCGCAGGCCGCGGGGATTTCGCCGGCGGCCCGGACGCTTCGGGGCAGCGCGCCGGGACACCCGCCCCCGCTCGGGCGGCAGCAGCTCGGGCAGACGCGACCGCGGACGGCACGAAAGCCGGGGCGGGATCGCCTCGGCCGCCGGGGTCAGACTCGCCTCCGGCGCAGCTCGTGTTCTCCTTTTAGACGTTGCGCTCTGAGGACGCTTTGCCTTTGTCGGCGCCTTATTAGAGCCCCGGTTGATCCGGGCTCTTTTTTCGTTTACGCTTCAAGATAAGACAACGGCTGGAGGCGCGTTCCGGTAAAGCGGGAGCTAAACTCCCCCGGAAATGCGGAACTTATTTTACTGACAAACGGGACTGCTCCGCCCGACTGCCTCCCACAACTGACGTGATCTGCCGAATCTCCGGACATCTCGAGCCCGGCGGCGGATAACGCAATTATGCGCAGCGATAGTGCGCAGTGATTGTGTACCACGATTGTGCACAGTGATCGTGTACAACGATTGTTCGCAGCGTTGTTCGCAGCGCCCGTACGCAGGGGCTCTGGCCCGCTACTTTTTATAGAAAGAAGGAATTTCATGACTCCCGAAATGTTCGATATTTACGACGAAGACGCCAACCGGATCGGGACCGCTTCACGCGAGGAAGTCCATACGGCCGGATACTGGCATCAGACCTTTCACTGCTGGCTTGTCCGGCCGGAGGGGGAGGGACGCATGGTGCTGTTTCAGCTGCGTTCGTCTTCCAAGGATACGTTCCCGGACAAGTTCGATATTACGGCGGCGGGCCATCTGACCGCGGGTGAAACGATCCAGGGCGCGTCCCGCGAGCTTCAGGAGGAGCTGGGCCTCCGCGTTCCGTTCGACAGGCTTTCCCTTCTGTTTACCGTGCGCACTGATGAGCGGGGAACCGTGCGCGGCAAAACGTTTATCGACCGTGAAATCAGCCATGTGTTCGGTTATGCCAGCGATTGGCCCCTTGAGGCGTACACGCTTCAGGAGGAAGAAGTCTCCGGGCTGTACGAGGCGGAGCTTCACCGGCTGGCCGCTCTTTTCGAGGGCACGGTGGATTCGCTGGAAGTCCGCGGCGTACTGGCACAACCTGCGAACGGCGGCGGGGACGGCGGCCTGTCTCAAGCCGGTTCCGACGCCGTATCGGTCCGGACCGTCACCAAGGAGGATTTCGTCCCCCACCCGGACGATTACTATCTGCGCGTGTTTGAGCTGCTCGCGAAGATCTAGGCACTCATACGGGCATGGAGGAATACGATGGAGCATGATATTCGCCTATCCTTATCATTCAGGAGGTTCAGCATGTATCCCATCTATCCTTATACCGGAAAAGAAACGAAATGCGAGGAACAGCCGATTCCGTTTCCCGCGCAGCATCAGCCCCGCCAGCCCGGCATCGAATCCGAAATGGTTCCCCGGCCGATCGCCGAAAACCCTTATTACACGGGCAGCGGCAAGCTGCTGGACCGCGTGGCCCTCATTACAGGCGGAGACAGCGGCATCGGACGCGCGACGGCTATTTCCTTCGCCAAAGAAGGCGCTGCGGTGGCTATCGTATTTCTGTACGAATGGAGCGACGCCGAAGAGACCCGCGCCCGGATCGAGCAGCTCGGCGGACGCTGTCTCCTGATTCAGGCGGATTTGCGGGCGAAAGCCGCCAGCTGCGAGGCCGTCGCCAAAACGTTATCGGCATTCGGCAGACTGGATATTCTGGTGAATAACCATGCCGTTCAATTCCCGCAGCAAAGCATTCTGGATATTTCCGAGGAGCAGCTTTACGATACGTACCGGACCAATATTTTTCCGTTCTTCTTCCTGACCCAGGCGGCTCTGCCCCATCTGTGCTGCGGATCTTCCATCATCAACACCGCCTCCATCACGGCGTACAGAGGCCAGAAAGACCTGATCGACTACTCGTCTACCAAAGGCGCCATCGTCTCCTTTACGCGTTCTCTGGCCCTGTCGCTCGTGGACGAAGGCATCCGGGTAAACGCGGTAGCTCCGGGCCCTATCTGGACGCCTCTTATTCCTTCCAGCTTTTCGGCCGAAAAAGTCCGTATCTTCGGGGCGGAAGTGCCGATGAAACGGGCCGGTCAGCCTTTCGAGCTGGCTCCCGCCTATGTGTACCTGGCAAGCGACGACTCCAGCTACGTGACCGGACAGACCATTCACGTTAACGGCGGGGGAATGGTCACGTCTTAAACCGACCGGTAAAGCCGTCTTATCCTACGGTGAGGCGGCCGGTCAGCCGTCACCCAGCAATCCTTTATTGCTTTATCAGAGTAAAAGACCTATAATACTTCCCTACACTAAATTTCATGCACATAAGCAATAAAGGAGTCCTTATTTATGTCTAACGAGCCGCGCAAACTCGGTTTGCTCCCTCTCATTTCCCTTGTCGTAGGTTCCATGATCGGCGGAGGGATTTTCAGCATGCCTGCCGATATGGCGCAGGATGCGGGAAGCGGCGCCGCCCTGATCGGCTGGGCGCTGACCGGCGTCGGAGTCATCATGCTTGCCTTAACCTTCCAAAGTCTCGCCAACCGGCTGCCAAGCCTGGATAACGGCATCGTCCGCTACGCCGAAACCGGCTTCGGCCGCTTCGTCGGCTTTATAAGCGCCTGGGGCTACTGGCTCGCCAATATGATCACGATCGTGGCAAGCTCGGTGCTGCTGTTCGGCGCTCTCGATTATTTCATTCCCGTATTCGACGGCGGCAATAACGTCCTGGCCATCGTATGCGCTTCGCTGCTCGTATGGCTGCTCCACAGTTTACAACTCTCGGGAATCCGGGAAGCGACTCTCGTCCATATCGTAACGACGATGGCCAAGCTTATCCCGATCCTGGTCTTTATAGCGGCGCTGGCGACCGTCTTTCATTCGCCGACCTTTATCGCGGACCTGTGGAAAACCGCCGCGGAAGCCGCCGGGTCTCCCATCCGGCTCACGGATATAGGGAGCCAGGTAAAGCAGGCGATGTTTATTACCGTCTGGGCGTTCCTCGGCGTAGAAGGCGCCGTGGTACTGTCCGGCCGCGCCAAGCGCAAATCGGACGTCGGCAAAGCGACCGTCATCGGCCTCATCGGCACGCTCGTCCTGTACATGCTCGTGTCGCTGCTTTCTTACGGAGCGATGAGCAGAGCGGCCCTCGCCTCGCTTCCTACGCCGTCGGCCGCCTATGTGCTGGAAGCGGCAGTCGGCAAGTGGGGCGCTGTCCTGATCAACGCCGGACTCATCGTCTCTCTGCTCGGGCTCCTGCTCGGCATGTCGCTGCTTTCCGCGGAGACGCTCTACGTAGCCGGGAAGCAGAAACTCATGCCGGCCTGGCTTTCCGGCGAGAACAAGAACGGCGCCCCCAAAGGCGCGCTCTGGATGACGACAGGGTCCGTCCAGCTTTTCCTGATCCTGGTCGTTACCGCCTCGTCCACCTACCACGCGCTTTATCTTGTCGCGACGACGGCGGCGCTTATGCCTTACCTGCTGTCTTCGCTCTTTCTCGTCAAAACGGCAATCGTGGGAAAAGCCTACACTCCGCACAATTCGCCCGGGGAATCGCCCCTCTGGAACGGACCGCGCAAGCGGGAGCTGGCTTATGGAGCCGCCGCTACGCTCTATTCGCTGTTTCTTCTCTATGCGGCAGGGCTGACAAATCTGCTCTATGTGTGCATGCTTTACACCCTGGGTCTTGCCTTCTACTCCTTCTCGGGAAGGGAAAAAGGCATCCGGGCGATGTACGAGCCCGCCGAAGCTTTCGCCGCCTCGGCGATCATCGTGCTGGGACTCTACTCGGCTATCCAGTTCATATCCGGGCATGCCGGGTAAGCCTTTCCGGCGTACATCCGGATAAGCAAGGCTCCAAGCCGCGGCGCGATAACCGAGAAAACAACGCAGGCCCCTTAATCGGGGCCTTTTTTTGATCCGGCAGCTTACGGAAAGGCTGGCGGCGCACCCTCATGTGGTACCAAGCGGCCTGGAGGTGTCGCCCAAGGTTCGACGAACCGACGCGCAGCGTCTCAACACATGCGTCGGAATCGCGGAGCTAGCACCGGTGTTCCGGGCAGCATATGCGGATCGCGCAGTCTCTCTAGTCGATAAGTACGGTCGCACAACGTCAGCTAAACACATGAAAAACCGCACGGCCTCCATAGAAGCACGCGCGGTTTCCGGCAGGCCGGTGCGGCCCGCCTTTTTTGTATAAGACTACTTGATCGTAAAAGCGGAAGCCAGCTTCTGCATCTCTTCCGCCATGGAACTGAGCGACTCGGCCGACGAAGAAATATCGTTCATCGAATGAAGCTGGCCGTTCATGCTCCGGGCGACCTGCTGCATCTGATTCAGCGTCTGCTTCGAGATATCGACCATTTCCTGCGAAGAAGCGGACACTTCTTCCGTGCCTGCCGAGATTTCCTGGGTGGCTGCGGACACTTCTTCAATCTGGGCGGACACATCCAGGATAGCCGTCTGGATGGAACGGAACGACTGCGCCATCGCGTTCATCAAGTCTTCGCCCTGGGCGACTTCTTCCAGACTGCTCTCAATGGACTCCGTACTTTTCCCCGTGGCGGCGACGATTTCATCCAAAATCTCCTGGATCTCCACGGTCGAGTGACTTGTCTGCTCCGCGAGCTTCTTGACCTCACCCGCCACAACGGCAAAACCCCGGCCGTGTTCGCCGGCTCTTGCGGCTTCTATGGACGCGTTAAGGGACAGCAGGTTCGTCTGGCGGGCGATATCGGAAATCGTGCCGGCGATCTTCTGGATTTGCGCGGATTTCTCCTGCAGCGAATAAATCGTGCCCGCCGAATCCCGTACGTTGCTTCCCACGACCTTCATCTGGTTCAGCGTCCGCTCGACGGTCTCGCTGCCCAGGTTGACCTCGGAACGCACGCTGTCCGTCGTTTCGGCCACCTGGGTGGAGGAAGCCGCGATTTTCTGGATGCCGATCGCCATCTCCTCCATGGCCTGGGCGGTCTGCTGTGCCGCGTCATGCTGGGTTTCGGCCCCGACGGCCGTGGAATTGGCCGTTTCGGACGTGCGGGAAGCTACGCCTGCCGATTCGGCGGAGATAGCCGTCAGTTCTTCGCTGGACGACGCCATATGATCGATCGCGTTTTTCATCCGGTCCAGGATGGAGCCGAACGAATCCATCATGCCGTTAATGTCCGCATTGAGCAGGCCCATTTCGTCTTTCCCCTTCACGTCCAGCCTTCCGGTCAGATCGCCGCCGGCGGCTTTGCGCATCATCCCCGAAATGTTCATCAGCGGACGCAGGATAGCGCGGGAAGCGAGGATCGAAATCAGAATAACCAGAAGCACGGATACCGCGATAATGACGCCGGCCAGCGTTTTCGCCTTGGTCACCGTACTGTACACCTCGGTTTTCGGAGCGCTTATAAACAGCTTCCAGCCGGTTTTCTGCACTTCGGAGTAAGCCAGAGTAGCCTCTCCTACCGTTCCGTCGTCGGCGTATAAATAACCCGTTTTGTCCGCGGAGGCCGCGAGCTTATTGTCCAGATCCGGCGCCATATCTTTGGCCGGTTTACCGATATCCGCGGGGTCCGGATGGAGGAGAATATTGCCGCTGTCGGACAGCAGGAAGGCATAGCCTTTTTCCCCGAAATGAATCCGCGATACGAGCGAAACGATCTGTTTCGGGCTCACGATCGCTTGAATAAGTCCGGCATATTCACCGTTCTTGTCCAGAATCGGCTGGTCGATGATGATAATATCTTCCTTGGAGCCGACATCTTTCAAAATATCCGTGACGGCCAGCTTTTTGGACGTTTTCGCGTTTTTAACGTTCTGGAAAGCCGATACGTCCGTAACTCCGCCTTCCGTGCCGTGAGAAATATCTTTGCGGTCGATGTAGGCAAAATAGAACATTTCAGGATCACTGTCCTGCAAAATTTTCAGATAAGGCAGCACTTCTTTCTCGGAAGCGGCCACCGCAAATTCAGGATGCGCCTTTACGAGTCCTTCCACGGCGTTTATTTTCTGCCCCATCCACAAGTCGATATCGGCCGCGCCCATTTCTGCGCGTATTCTCATGTTTTCTTGGGTTTGCTTAGAAATGTAGCCATTGGAATTCGTCATCAGGATAAGAGTCGCCGCAATTAAGGGGACCGACGTAATTACAAGCAAAAGCAGGGAAATTTTGATCCGCAAAGACAAATCACGGAATGTAAAGGTTAAACCGGGTTTCATCAATTTCACTCCTTGACAGGTTTCAATTTCTATGTCATCTATCCCCATTTTCGACAACTTTCTACATGCTTCCTTTGTAATAAGTTCCATTCCTTAAATTTCGATAAAGTTTTTCCGGCTGCAAATGGCCCGCAGGCATGCAAAAAAACGGAAAGCCGCGGGCCATCCGTTTTCATCGTCTCCGTAATTCATAGTATATGCGCCGGTTCAAGCATGCCCTTTATTAGTCAAATTCAGCAGCGCGACACCGGCAATAATGAGAATAATTCCGATCACTCCGGCAACGCTCAGTTTCTCTTTCCAGACCAGAAAACCGAGGATAGCGGTAAAAGCGGTTCCCACTCCCGACCATATCGCGTAGCTGAGACCCAGCGGCAATGTTTTGAGCGCCATGGACAAGCAGTAAAACGCCGTTCCGTAACCGAGGATAACGCCCGCGCTCGGCAGCCATTTTGTAAAGCCTTCCGAAGATTTCAGCAGGCTGGTCGCAATAATTTCACCTATAATGGCAACGGCCAAATACACATATCCCATTTCCCTTAAACTCCCCTGTAAAATTTATGTAGCTCCCATCTCATCATTATACCGCAAATTCACGCAAAAAATAAAAACGGCACCGGCCGTATAGGCCGATGCCGGTTCAACCGGTAAGCTCCGGTGTTGGTGTTCCCTGCCGTTAATTCCCGACGGGAATTTTAAACTGGGCTTCCGGGATCCACTTCTTGGCGTAGAAATCCCGCCCTTGAATCGATACCCGGTCTTCGTACACTTCTACGTACAAGCCTTCGCTTTCCTTGGCGTCCTTTAGCTTCTCTCCACCTTGGCCGTCGGAAGTCCACGGACGTTCCACGGACGAGGAATTGACCATCGTGAACTTGTCCTTCACCAAAGTGTTCGGCTGCCGGAGCTCCCAGTGCGTATGGCCGCTGAAAAAAATCACCTGCGGATACTTCGACAAAATGCTTTTCAGCTCCTTATGCTGGACGACCGGACGCTGGTTAGAGGCTACCGACGTTCCGGCTACCGTTCCGGGAAGCGGCTGATGCAGGAAGACGAAAATCGGCTTCCCCGATTCCCGGCCGTGCTTGGCAAGCGATTGTTCCAGCCAGCTCAGCTGCTCCTTGGAAAGATAAGCGTCCTCCATATTGTCAGGGTTGGTCTGGCGGTACTGCTCCGAACCCAGGAATATAAACGGGTAACCCTTGATTTCCTCTTCATAATAGACCTTCTTCTCTCCAGTAAAAGACAAAAATCTTCCGATGGAAGCCGCTTCGGTCTCTTTATTGGGAAAGCTGTTCGGACTCCAGTTTCCTTTCGCGTTCAGCCAAGCGGAATAAAATTCATGATTGCCGATAGTGGCGAAAGTTTTTGCGGGATGCGGGGCGCTTTTCATCAGCTCGTTAAGCCTCGTGTAATCACGGGCGGAGCCGCCGGTCAAATCCCCGTTGATCACCAGAGCGTCGGCATTCGGATTAACCCGGTTAAGGTCTTCGAGAGCTTCCGTAAACTTACGCTGGGATTCTTTCTTGGAGGCGTCGACATGCACATCGCTGATTACCGGAAAGGTCAGCACCGGCTTGTCCGCTCTTTCTTGTACCGCACCCGCGGGAACGGTGGAAAGTACGAGCAAACTCGCCGACAAAAGAAGCGTCAAACCTGCTTTATTCTTCATACACATTCCCTCCATTTCATCTTAGGACGGGGAGAAAAGGTCAAGTCAGGAGGGGCTGAAACGCTCTGCGGCGGAAAAGAAAGAAGCACGTTCAAAAGAGACCGTGCCCCCATCCGGTTTGTGCCGACGGCGTCTGAACAGTATTGCAGGAACAGTTCCCGCCGTCTTTATAGGTGATGAGACAATCATTGTGTCTGACTCTGGTCCCATTCGTTTCTCTATATCATTCTCTCCGCTCTATCCGATTTCTCCAATTACCGCAGGTCTCTCTCCTCCTACGAAAAAGCGGCGGCATAGAACCGCTGCTTGTGTCAGGCTCCACCTTTTCTCCCTTATAATTGGAAAATCATAACTTTTAGTACCCGTTCCGAATGAAAGGTAAACCCTTATGTTCCGCGGGATGGGAACTTTCCGCCATCCGAATTGTGCCTTTATTGATTATATAGATTCCCGGCAAAAAAAGACACCCTTGCGGATGCTCTCGGATAGGATCTTTCCGATAACCGGTCCGCGTGTTCAGCAGCATGGCTTTTTATGCACAAAAAAAGCGCGGTTTCCGAGTAAGAAACCCGGCGCCTATATGCCGTTAACCGCCGAATATCAGGTTTGCCATCCAGGATCTGGGCGCCCCTAAAGTTGCTATAGCGGAAAATATATGGTAAAATGAGTTATACGTATATTTTTAGTTCTAAGTTCACATATTACAAAGGATATCACGGAATGGGTGCACTTTGTAATGTGTGGACTTTTTTCCTAAAAAGATATGGGTAAATCTTTAAATTTCCGGGAGGTTTTACAAGCATGGAAACAGGAACAGTTAAGTGGTTTAACGCTGAGAAAGGCTTCGGTTTTATCGAAGTTGAAGGCGGCAAAGACGTTTTCGTTCATTTCTCCGCGATTCAAGGCGAAGGCTTCAAGTCCCTGGACGAAGGCCAACGCGTCCAATTCGACATCGCTCAAGGCAACCGTGGTCCACAAGCCGAGAACGTTGTTAAACTGTAAGCAACTACACAAACTTATAGAAGGAACTGCCTTTCCTAGGATTAGGCAGTTCTTTTTCATGAACTTCTATAACCTATACGGTCTTGCGTAGACTATAGAGAAGGCCGACTATCTGAAGGAGGGTCACTATGCATTATTCCAAAAAGAACATGGAACCTGTTCCAGAAGAAGAGATCACCGTTTGGGCGTGCAGCCAAGAAAGCTGCGTATGCTGGATGCGGGAAAATTTCTCGTTTAATCAAGTCCCTCTCTGTCCGATTTGCAAATCCGAAATGGTTAAGCAAGTCAAGATGCTTCCTGTGCTTACAAACCACAACCATAACGCCCTGGGTTAACACCGTCCCGTTTCATTAAAAGTCAGCAAAAAAGCCGAGACCTTCAGGTCTCGGCTTTTTTGCGTTGTTCGGGCCGGTTTGGCGCGGTCGCTGCGGTGCGGCGGTGATGCAGGCCGGGCAAGCCGGCACGAATAAGGGCGAAAGCGGTCATTCGGGTTTAAACCGAAGGGACCCGCACGGCCGGCACGAGCAGGAACGGGGCCGGCTTCCCTACCGCCGTGCAGGTCCTACTCGTCCCGGGACTCGCGCGCGTCGGGATGCGAATCCGTCCGGGCCCGGCAAGCCGGCTCTGGTACGGCCATCGGCCGGACTAGCCGAGCCGCTTCGTCGGCGTAAACGTCAGCGGCAGACTGCTCACGCCGTGGACGATAAACCCGCGGGCGGGCGTCAGCGGCTCCCGGTCCGCCCGGGCCAGATCCGGCAGGCGCTCCAGGATGGCCTGAAGCGCTACACGCGCTTCCAGGCGGGCCAGCGGAGCGCCGAGGCAGAAGTGCATGCCGTGGCCGAAGGCGATGTGCGGGTTCGATTCGCGCGCGATATCGAACTTGTCGGCATCGGCGAATTTGCCGGCGTCGCGGTTCGCCGAGCCCATCCAGGCCACGACACGGCTGCCGGCCGGGATCACCTGGCCGCCGATCTCCACGTCCTGCGCGGCGGTGCGGAACATCGCCTGCAGCGGCGACCGGAAGCGAAGCACCTCCTCGATCGCGGACGGCAGAAGTTCCGGCTGTTCACGCAGCTTCGCGAACTGGTCCGGGTTGTCCAGCAGCGACAGCACGGCGTTGCCGATCAGGTTCGTCGTCGTTTCGTTGCCGGCCACCAGCAGAAGCGCGCAGAAGGAGAGAATATCGCCTTCGGAGAGATGCGTGTTGGATTCTTCGGCGGCAAGCAGCGCACTGATGAGATCGTCCCGGGGTTCTTCGCGCCGGAGGGCGATGATTTTGCGGAAATAGTCGTTCATTTCCTCATGCGCTTTCTGCGATTCGCTGTTGGTCGCTCCGACGACGGAATCGGCCGACGCCACAACTTCATCCGACCAGTGCTTGAACTGCTCGCGGTCTTCGCTCGGAATTCCGAGCATCTCCGCAATGACGATGACGGGCAGCGGGTACGAGAAATCGCGGATCATATCGATGCGGCCCGTTTCCGACACTTCGTCGAGCAGCTCGTGAGTAATCGCCGCAATACGCGATTCCAGCGCGGCGACCGCTTTGGGCGTGAACGCCTTGCTCACCAAGGTCCGCAATTGAGTATGCCGGGGAGGATCCATCGTAATAAGGCTGAATCCGCCTTCCCGGCTCTCCCCCTCCGTCCCTTCCTCAAATTTGGGGCGATGCTCGGAAGAAAACCGTGCATGGTCGAACAGCACTTGTTTGACGTGCTCGTAGTCGAAAACCGACCAGATTCCGAGCGGTTCCATAAACATGACAGGCTGATTTTGACGAAACTGCGCATACAGCGGATAAGGATTTCTCAAAAAGTCCGGTGAAAAGAGCGTATTCATTTTATACCGCCTCCAAAATAAGATTTCGAGCGTCGACCGTTCTCGGGCTAGGCTTGTTGTTTTGTCATCTATGTCCCTGTAACAGGGTTACCGTTTATCGTTACATTCACCGTTTATCCGTTCCCAGGGCCAGCCGCAGCTGCGAGGCCATCTCATCCAGCGCCTCCTGTGCGGCAGGGACGAACTTGTGGAAGTTCGCAAAGCCGTGAATCAGAGTTTCGTAGTTCTTGTACACGACTTCGACTCCCGCCTGGACAAGCTTGTCCGCATAAGCCTTGCCGCTGTCCCTGAGCGGGTCGTACTGGGCTGTCACGATCATCGCGGGCGGCAGTCCGCTGAGATCTTTATGATGGATGGGATAAGCATACGGGTTCTTCACTTCTTCCTCCGTATTCAAATACTGCTTCGAAAACCATTCCATCATCTCCGCCGACAGCAGGTAGCCTTCCTTATTCTCGCGCAGCGAAGCCGGGTCCTCTTCGAGGAAACCCGCGGCCGGATAACAAAGCAGCTGGTACACGATTTCCGGGCCGCCCGCTTCTTTTGACTTGATGCAGGTAACGGCCGCGAGCGTTCCTCCCGCGCTGTCGCCGCCGACGGCGATTCGCGCAGGATCGATGCCGAACTCTTCCGGACGGGAAGCGATCCGCTGAAGAGTCTCGTACGCGTCGTCCACCGCCGCCGGAAACTTGTGTTCCGGTGCAAGACGGTAATCCACGGAAATGACCCGGGCATGAACCGAGTTCGCCAAGTTCCGGCAGATGGAGTCATGCGACTCCAAATCCCCGACCACAAAGCCGCCGCCGTGAAAAAAGACAAACACCGGCCAGGGCCCCCGGCCTTCAGGCGTATAAATCCGGACGGGAATATCCCGCCCCTTCAGCGGAAGCTTCCGGTCCTCTACTTCCTTGACCTCCTCCACCCCGAAAGTGAAGGCGGCATTTCCCGTCCCTTTGCGGAGATCCTCCGGCTTCAGTTCCTCCAAAGACGGCAGCGGATGTGAATTCATCTGTTTAAGCATCATGGCAATACGCGGATCCACCGGCATAACGTTTCTTCCTTTCGAGTTAAGCGTTCCCCTAAGGAAAACAGAGCACAATAGGGGACAAAAAGGACCAGGATACAATCGCACGATCGGATACGGACTTCAATATTTGGTTTCACAGTGAAATATTTAAACACGGAACATTTCACTTATCTAAATGTTAATTGGCGGGGAACCGAAAGTCAAATTTAAGGTGTCCCCTAATTTTCACAGGATTTTGTCCGCTTGATTCCCTACGAAAAACAGCCCGCTCCGGCTTGTCCGGAACGAGCTGTTTATGTTTCGGTGCATCTACGGGGAAGAGGCTTATGCTTGCCGGGTTGATTCGGATTTTGCCGTGACCGTGAGAATCCCTTCCCGTGGAACAGAAGCGGCTTCTCCGGCCCGGTCCGGTCCGGCCCGCCCGCCACTGGGGCCAAGTCCTCACTCCGCGACAAAACGCCACGGATAGTCCACCGCTTTGGTAATACCGATCCGCGGTGTGACGAGAACCGGGCCCGCGGGCGGGGTTCCGCGCTCCAGCGACAATCCTGCCGGCGGAACCGCAAGAAGATCGCAGCCGTTCAGATCGCGTGTGATCCCGAGGCCCTGGGCCAGCTTGCCGGGACCGTTCAGCAGGTTCCGGTCCGGGGCGCCTCCGCGGTTGCCGCGGATCAGCTCCAGCCCCTCCAGGGGCCTGGCCGCACGCAGCAGCACCGCGCCCACTCCGCCCGGCTCATGGGCGACCACGTTGATGCACAGATGCATCCCGTAAATGAGGTATACGTACAGGCGTCCCGCCTCGCCGAACATAAGCCGGTTTCGCGGAGTAACCGCCCGGCTGGCATGACTGGCGGGATCGTCGGAGCCTCTGTAGGCTTCCGTCTCCGTAATCGCGACGCGGATCAGACCCGCCTCCGTCTGCCGGACAAGCTCGCACCCGAGCAGTTCTTTCGCTACCGTAACGGTATCGCGTTCCAGAAATGACGCGTCCATTTTTACCGCCCCCTTTAGCTCCCGTATTTCTCCTGCCACGCTTCGCTCCAATCCGGAAAAGAAACGGAGTGGACTTTTTCCAGCGTTTTACCGTCCAGCGACCAGCCGCTGCCGTCCGTTTCGTTTTGATCCTGAGGAAACGATGTCCCGCCGAACGGCTCTCCCTCATTTTCGTACACATAAACGTCAACCTTTCCTCTGGAAAGCGGGTGGCCATTGACGACAAATTTTTGGACACGGATCATTTTTCCCAAATAGCGATCCGGGTCTACGGACTGGAGACCCCAAACTATTTTACCCGGTAATTTCTTAAGCACATCCTTCGTAAGTTCGTAGCTTTGGACTTCCCCCTCGTAAGACAAAACGCGGTAGCCTTTGTCCTCCAGATAGCTTTTGGCCAAACTGAGCTCCCGGGGGACCCTAACTTCCCCGCTGCCGTTACATGCTGCCAGCAAAAGAAGAATGAGGAGCGCGGCCCATCCCGTTTTCAAGGAAATCCCTCCTTTTCGGCGCTTGAAGCGGCTTACCGGCGTTCTTTTTAACGCTGCAAAAATCAGGCCCGCCGCACAGGTTACGCCCCGGTCCCGGCAGACGCCCGGTTTACGGCAGCCTCTCTTTTGCATATATAAACAGAAAGAAGAGCAGGAGCTCCGCTGCGAAAGGAGGCAGGTGCGGTGCGGCTTAACCCGAAGAAACGAAAACGAATCCGTAGAACGTTCCATTCAGGCACCCTGCGTGTTCTCCAGGCAAAAACGGCCGTTTTTGTCACGTTTTCCGATGGAATCCGGCGCACTTACGGCAATCGCGACCAGGACCCTTCCTACGGCCGGGTACGCATTCCGGACCCCCGCACCGTGTCCTACATCAATCTGTTCGTAAACGCGGTGCTCCAGCCGTCCGGCGTATACCGGGTAAGCCGCGGAAAGTTGAAACTCCGCTCGCCCGAAGTGCCGGAAAAAGGCGTGCCGATTATGCTGCAATTCGTCACGATTCTGGGAAAGCACTCCCGCGGATGCCGGGGGCGAAAGACCGCGACACGCCGCCGTTTACCGCATAAGGTAAGGTAAACAAGCAAAGAGGTGATTACGCATGCCCCCATCTTTAATCAAGCTGTTCGTTGCGGCGAGCAGCGTCATTTCGGGAACCGTCACCACGACGACCACAACGGCCGTGAGCGACAGCGTGAGACGGTTCGATGCGGTCGTGACCGCGCCGATGATCGACGCGGGCGCAGGCACGACGACGATCCCGGACACAAGCTTCCGGGACGATTCCGGTACGGCCCTGGCCGCAGGCGCCCTCCCCGTTCCGCCCGCAGGCGGTTACTATAACCTGTATGCGAACGGCATGCTGCAGGAAGGGGATCTTTCCACGCTGTCCGCGACAAATCTTGTCATCGCTACGGCCGCTCTGCTTCCCGGAACGCCCGTAATCGTGGAAATTCACGACTATACCGGCACGACGTCCGTTTCCGCGTCAACGCCGAACTTGACCGTAACGACAACGATGAATACTTGATCCGTCCCCCATCCCTGCGGGAAACGTCCGGCCAAGCAGTACGGCGGATTCCTCTTGGATGGGGGATTTTTTTTAACGGACCGACCTCTGTAATCTTTGAAGCTCCGACCAGCCGATGAGACGGATTCCTTCGGCGGCAAGGAGTTCTTTTATGACGGGATCGCGAAAAAGGCGGAATTCCCACTCGCGCTTCTGCCAATGAGGGTTGATCGCTTTCAATTCCTCGGTGGGCAGAGCCGGATGAAGAATGAACTCCGAGACCCCGGGCTTAAGAGCCCTCAATAGCTCCATAACGGTTTCCCGGAAGCTTTCGTAGGTTTCCCCTTGTTCCGTATGAAAAGGAAGGCCCAGCAAATAATCCAGAATCACCACGCCTTTGGCATCGGCCTGAGCCGCGCGCAGCCCGGCCAGCTTGGCCGCTTCGGCCGGCACCTCCAGTCCCATGTCCACGTAACGGGGAATGCGGAAAGGAAGCCCGTAGGACGCGCATATATCAAAGACGATACCGAGGAAATCCCGCCCGGTGCCCAGGCCGTACAAGCTTCCCATGTGATTGTCCAGATGAGTCGGCATAACGCCCATCCTCATCGCCAGCTCGATCTGGCTCACGATCTCCGTCCGCACCTCGCCGGGATCGGCTCTCCGCTCGAATGACGCGGAATCCGCGGGAAAGTAACCTTCCTGCGTAACGAGCGACGCGACGCTACCATGCCGGGTTACCGGCCCCCATTTGTACGGCGCCCATTCGCTCGTAAATGTCAGGTGGACGCCCACATCCGCCTGAGGATGGACGGCCGCCCATTCCGCGGCTTCTTTGGCCCAGCCGCACGGCATCATGACGGTCGCCGACGAGACGGCCCCCTCGGACAGGAGCAGTGCGATTCCTTCGTTCGCGGCATGACACATGCCGTAGTCGTCCGCGTTGACGATAAGCAGTTTTTCATCCGGGCGGTAGCCCAGCGCTTCCGCAAGACTCATCTTTTCCCCTTCTTTCCGAAAGTAAAGATTGACGAAATCAGTTTTAGTACTATATAGTAGTAATATGAAAACGACCAAACGAACTTCCAACCGGGACAAAGCCCTGGATACCGCCGAACACCTTTTTCTGACAAAAGGGTTTCTCCTTACCAGTATGGACGAAATTGTAGCCGGGAGCAAAGTATCCAAAACGAACATTTATTATCATTTTAAAAGCAAAGAGGAGCTGCTCGGGGCGGTTACGGAAAGACTCGTCGGGCGTTACGAGGAGCTGATCCGCGAAGCCGGCTCCCGGAGCGGACCGGCTGTCCCGCAGAAAATAGCGATGATCGGCGAATTGCTGATGCAGAAAGAGGACGACTTCCTCGGAGGCTGCCCGTTTCTGACCCTGTACGTCCAGACCTCAAGAGAGGCCGGATTCGTGAGGGAAAGGATCGGACGTTTTTTCCGGGAACAGACGGTGTACCTCGAAAGGCTTCTCGCGGACGGCGTCCGCAGCGGAGAGCTGAAAGCAAGTCTGGAGCCGGGTCCTGCGGCCGCTCTGATCATGTCCGGTATAGAAGGCGCGCTTTTCCTCCAGCATGCCAGCCCTGATTCCACTTATATGCAACAAGTGCTTCCTGCTTTAGCCCAGCTGCTAAAGTAATTTTTTTAATCATTTTTAGTACTGATTAGTAGTATTATTATTTAGAAACAGAGGTGTTTATGAATGGCTCATATCTTTATCACCGGCGGAACCGGCTTTATCGGCCGGCACGTTCTCCGGGCTTTATCCCTTCCGGCGAATGGGGAACCGCATCAGCTTACCGTCCTTGTCCGGTCTCTCACCCGCTTCGATTCTATTCTGCAAAAAGAGGGACTGGCGGATTCCCCGCACATCCGTCCCGTGAAAGGCGATCTGTCGCTGCCTTCGCTCGGGCTGGACGATACCGGACTGGAGCTTGCCGGGCAGGCGGAGATTCTCCTGCACATGGGCGGTCCCATGGACATCGGGCTGGGGCCGGAGGAAGCCGAGAGCGTATTTTTCCGCTCCAGCGGAGAGATGGTGTCTCTGGCGAAACGCATCCGCAAAGGCGGGGGACTAAAGCACTTTATTCACCTGGTAGGCTTCAAGAGCCCTTATCACGAAAAAAACACCGATCCTCCCGAACATATCGGGCATCCCGGCGAGCCTCCTTACGAGAACCGCAAGCTGGCCGCAGACCTGTATATCCGCAAGGAGCTGTACCGCGAAGGAATTCCGCTCTCCGTCGTGAATCCCAGCGTCGTGATCGGGGATTCCGTCACCGGCGTTACGGAGCAGACGGGGGGCCTCGGCATCCTGGTCGACTCGGTCCGGCGCGGTCTGATGCCCCTCTCTCCCGGCGGTGCCGGACACTGGCTGCCCATGGTGCACGCCGACCATACCGCCGCATTCATCGCGGCGCTGGTCCGGGAAGAAAAGCCCGCGAACGGCACCTATTTTCTGCTGGACGAAAAAAGCGGCAGCCCCGATATGCGCGAGCTGGCGGCTATGATCGCCAAAGAAATGCGGGTCCGAAAGCCTCTCGGCGCGATGCCTCTTCCCCTGCTGATCAAGGCTTTGGGAACAAAATGGGGACGAAAAACCGGCATTCCCGCGGAATCCTTGAGTTTTATCGCGGATGCCGATTTTCCCCTCGCCTCCAAACAAGCCCTGGAGCGGAAATACGGGCTGGAGACGGGGCTGAACGGGGAAAGCCTGCCCTACACCGTCGCCGATCTGGATTACCGGCTCTCCCACGGGGAAGCGGGCCTGCCGGATACGGGATTCAAACCGGACCGGCTGGGCAAGCTCGCCGTGTGGTCCCGCCCGGAGGGCACCGGTATCCCGATCGTGCTCCTGCACGGGACTTTCAGCGGGGCTCTCCCGCTGCTCCCGGCCGCTTCCCGGCTGACCGGCCATCCCGTGTACGCCGCCGATCTGCCGGGCTTCGGGCGCTCGCCCTATCATCATGGCCGGGATGCGGTCGCCGGGTATGTCGAGGCGGTCGCCGAAGCCTTGCAGGAGCTGGGACAGCCCGTTGTGCTGGCCGGCCACTCCTTCGGAGGGCTGATCGCCGCCAAGGTGATGGAGCGGCTGCCCGGCCATGTCCGCGGGGCGGTGCTTCTGCAGCCGGCTCTGCATCCGGTCCGGCCCGTGCCGGGAGCGTCCGTCCCTTGGCTCGCCGGAGCCTGGCTGAAGCGGATGACGGAGCGGCAGTTCGTCCGGAAGCTGCTGGAATCCGGCAGTTTTGCGGACGAGGAAGACATCCCGCAGGAGTACGTGCGCTACGTGCTCCGGGATTTGGCTTCGCCCCGTGTCCGCAAAACGAACGCGGACCTGCTGGCCGCTCTCGGTAACGCAGGGACGTTCGGCCTGAGTCCCGGGAAGTGGGACGCGGGCAAAGTCCGCCTCGTCTGGGGCGGACTCGACCGGCAGTACTTTCTGCCGCCCGCTTTCCGGCATCTGCCCGTTACGGAAATCCGCGCCGGGCATCAGTTTCCGCTTTCTCATCCCGGACGGACGGCCGAGCTGATTTTGGAGGCGGCCCGGGGATGACGCGAAAAAGGATCACAGCTTACCCGCGGGCTGTGATCCTTTTTTGTTTCAGTTGACGGCCTGCGGGCCGCCGGGCAGAGACGCTTCCGTGACCCTGAATTGTGTCGCGGCTTCGATTTTTCCGAGATAAGGCGCGGTCGCGGCCGTATAGATCGTTTTTGTTCCCCCGCCCAGCTCCTGCAGGGAAATCGTGCGCCGGAGAACGAGACCGGGGGGCCTCCCCGGAATCCCGCCGTTCTCGTTCCATGCCGTTTGGAAGGTATGAAGCGGCAGTTGACGATGATCCAAAACGACCGAAATCTTCGGATACGTTCCGGTAATACCGGGTACGGGCTCCTTCAAGCCGGGAAAGTGCACGAGAAGCTCAAAAACACCGGCATTCCGGTGGTTCCTTACGGGACGAAGCAGAATGAGAGCATCCGTATAAACGAGACCCGGTGACCTTCCGGAGGAGCGGTTTACTTGAAAATCGGCGATTATGCGCGGAATGGCCGCCTGAAACTCGGCTATCTGCCGCAATTTTTGAAGAAGGGGGGCGGCGTCCGAAAACAAAGTCCGGTAGAATGCCTGCAAATTTCTTATTGGCACGGCTTCCCGGATGGCACTCACGATAAGCTCCGGTGTCAGGACGACGTCGAGCGGAATGAGGGGATTGCCGCCCGGGACCGGAATGAGTCCTCCGCCGATACCGGCGTTTTTCAGAATTTTATCCAGCGCTTCGCCGAGGTTTTCATTCCCCGTGAAAATTCCTCCCAGGCCGCCTCCGAGCACATCGCCTAGACCGCCTCCGATGGCGCCCCCTAACCCCCCTCCGATCGCATCCCCTATGCCGCCTATATTTCCTAAACTTCCGCCCAAACCGCCGTATCCGGCAGGTCCGCCGGAGAAAAACGGTCCGCTGAGCGGTCCCGGAAGCTTGATCGGCACCTTGATGCTCAAATTCAGGTTCAGATTCGACCGCTTGAACTGCTGAAAAATCTCTTGAAACACATAATCCGTGAAGGCGGGGAAATTGCCTTGGCCCGTCATCGTATCGGCTACCTTCCGAGGGTCCAGGTTAACTTTGCCCAGTTCGTTCATGATCGGGTTCATTACGGCTTCGGGAAGCAGACTGTTGATAGCCGCGTCTACGCCGTCCCCGACGAGGGATTGGATTTGCTTAGGCAACCGTTTTATGACCTCATCGGCCTGCCCCCGTATAATACGCCTGAGGGGCTCCGTCAGGACAGACCGGATGAAGTTTTGAAAGTTCTTCCAGGCCTCGCTGAGAACACGGCCGAATAGTTCGAACAGCGCCCGGAGTTCCTGCGCAAGAACTTCAAGAAATGCTTGAAGCACGACCGCGATGATTCGTGAAGTAAACGTGGTGGCTCTCGTCAGCAGGATTTCCAGCAGCGTACCGGCCAACTTCTCCAAATCGCCGCCCCTCGGTGTCCAGTCCGGTTTCCGCAAATTTTGAAGAAACGAAGCGGTAGAACCGGCATCTATAGGGGTGAAGATAACAAGCATCTGATCGAATGCCCTCTGCGGTATAAAATCCGCCAATTGAGCGGCCGCCTCCCTGAACCCTGCCTGTAAAGGCGGGATAAGAAACCGGTTGACCGGCCCTGTCAAATCGAGCAGCCTGACGACATTCGGATTCGACAGCTGATTGGCCGCTTCATTAAGCAGTCCGCCGAGCTGCCCTTGTATATGCATGGTAATCCCGTTGAATATGCGGACAAGGGTTCTTCCGGCAACCGCGAGCAGCGCGGAGGAAAGGGCTTCCCGGACGAAGGTCCGATCATAACCTCCCTGATTCAAGACATAAGGAAGCCCGACACCGGCCGCGATTTCAAGCGCGGGAATCAGACCGTTTTGTAAAATGACGCCCATTTCCCCGCTCCCGGCTGCGGTTTGCTTGACGGCTTGCACAAAAGCCAGCGACTCCAGCTGCTGTTCCGCAAAGGCTTGGAGTCCGGAGGTCAGCCCGGCCAAGAGAACCGACGGGTCGGAGCCGCCGTTATAGCCGAAGATCGCGGCTGCGCTCGCTTGAGGATCGCCCGGAAACGCGTTTTGAAAAATGTTCAGCACAAGGCGTATCTCTTCCGAGCGGGAAAGGAGGGCATCAAACGTCGGCTTTGCGGTTAAATAGGCTGCCAAATCCGATTGAGAAAGAAGCGTCCCCGGACTCCGGCCCAGTGCGGCATTAATCACATTTGCTATGTTTTCAGGCGCCTGTACTTCCAAAGGCCCGGTGAACGGATAGAGCGTGGGCTTGCTCGCCATATGTTTGGTTAACGCCGATAACAGGTTCGCGGCCGCCCACTGCTCCGTGCCGTTCACGCCTGTCTCCGCGAATCTTTTCAGCAGCCAGCGCTGTCCTTCCGTGATGATAACCGCGATGCTTCGTTCACCGGCCTTCTCCTGCGGCAGCTCTCCGATTTCGTAAGCGAGCCGTGAACCGATGATTACGGGAGCCTCAAGAGAGCGGATCAGGCCCGGCGTCCCCGAACCTGCGGAAGCGATTATTTTGGTGATGGCGGCTTCCGCATAACGGGCGATCAGTTTGCGCGGATCATCGAAATTCACCTCTACGAATGCACGGTATCCGCCGCCGACTTTAAATCCATACCCGGCTTCGCAAACATACTGAAATCCGGGTTTGCCGAATTCGCCATTCGCCAGAAAAGTTCCGGAGGCGACTAAATTGGCATAGGCCATAATTGCCACGGCCGCTTGTGCATGCAGCTCTCCCTGCAGCGTAATTTCCTGGAGAAAAAGCTCGAACATCTCCATCGGAGCACCCTGCATATCCGGCATTCCCCCGACAGCGTCCGTAAGATCCTTGACGGAGATTCTTGGCCGCAGGCCGATCCCTGCCGCAAGACGGGCAACCGCCTGAAGCCGTACCGCTACGCCGGCCTCTTCAAACAAATCCAGCGGCGCCTGCGCCTGCGCGCGGAAAACCGCTTCCCCGCCGACTTGGGCAAACACGGGCACATTATTCATTTTGGCGACGAACGATTCTGCAGCACCCGCTTTGAAATCAATTCCCCGCCGGCGCTCATTGGAATACTCGACCTTCCGGCCGCCTTTTACTTGGCTCCACGAAACGACGGAACCAGACTGATCGCTAAAAATTTGCCGGTCGGGTTGAGTCTCTGGCAACGACGATCACTCCTTTCTGTTTTCGCGTTCCTACGTTCCATTATATGGAATTTGTTTTTATTCATGTTTACCGGTTCCCGTCTTCAACCGTTCTCCGATCCTACGGTTGTGCAGGGCGTTTGTCCGATATGTACCTTTTTCTGCGGCAAAAAAAACCCTGCATCCGCATATCGGCGGTGCAAGGGTTTAGTAAGGGCCGGCGGCGCGTTAACTTTCCGGAGAAGTTTGTGCGGCACCGGCCCAATGATCCGGCACCGTCTTCGGCGTACGGCCCGGGATCAGCCTGCCGCCTTCGCTGTATCCTTCTTCCCGGCCTTTGAGCTCGGCTGCGAGCCTCTTCTCCGGCTTGTTCTCCAAACGGGACGAATGTCCGGCCGGTTATTTATTTTTCGCGTAAAGCCAGTTGTAGTAGCCCGCATGCTTGATTTCGTCCGTCATGATTTCGAATATCCAATCGCGGTATTCCGGGCGGATGTTCAAATAGATTTTTCTGTACTTTTCGAACGCCTTAAGCTCTCCGAGCAAAGCTTTCTCGATCCCTTCCAGATAACCGGCCGGCAGGTTCTCCTTATTTTCCGAACCTGCGGGCGCATTCGTTCCCGTTAAAGCCGTATACAGCTTACGGAACATCTGCCTGTGCTTCCGCTCGTCATCGCGGATTCCCGTGATGATCTCCTTCTCCTGCCGGGTAGGGGCTTCACCGATCAGGAAGTCATAAAAAAGCTCGTCGTTTCTCTCCCCTTGAATAGATTCAAGAATAAGCGCGATAACTTCGGCATCTTTCGGGTTGTACCGGTACGGATAAAGAGTTGAATATAATCGGGCGGCACCCGGAACGTACATGTTGATTCCTCCTTGCAGACTTCTGCTTGGAATCAGGATATTCAATCCGGAGGAATAGGTGAAAGCCCTGCCTTATCGGGAGGATTACGGAAGCCGGTCTCTGTACGGTCCGAAACCGGTCATCACGTCCGTTTTTGGCACGCCTGCGCCGGAGGCACATATGCTGTACAATAATGGCTTGCGGGATAAGGGTGAAAAACATGGACAATGAAGACGGTAAGCGGATTGTCACGTTTATCATTGTGATTATCATAGCCTCTGCCTTTATAGCAGGGTTCGGAAAAGAAGAGGGTGGAGGTGTTACCGGCACGGTTATAGTATAAAACGGATGGTGACGATCCATGAAAAGAGGGAATGGGACTGCGGGCGGGAACGGCGGCGTATTCGGCGGCAGAAACGGTAACGGCACTAAAAACGGCAGCCAAAACGGCAATGGCAATGGCAACGGCAACGGCAAGAAGAAAAAAGAAAGCAGGCTTACTCCGCAGCAGCTTGCGGTCGTGGTCGGGCTGCTTACGAATTCCCTCGAAGTGTTATCCGTGCTGATAGACAAGGATCAGAGAATTGAAATCGTACTGGAGGGCTCGATCCGCAAAAAAACAGAAGCGGACCGGGTTGCGGAGGAACTGGAGAACATCAGCGTGGCTGAGCTCATAGAAGCGCTGATAAGGAGAGGCTGACGAATCCGCGGGAAGAAGCCCCCCGGCGCACCGGGTTTGTCTCCGTATGAACGCGGCAGACATGCTTCAATCAAGGAGCCTGAACCGCTCCAGCTGATCGTGAATGCCTTCTTTCCGTAAAATTTCTTTCTGCCTGGGGCCGATCAGATCAAAATGAGGAAACGGGGCCCGGTTATGAATGTATCCGGGATTCAGTCCGTGAGAAATGCACCAGTCGGACAAGCGGCCGAGGTCGGAACAGCCGACTTTCGTAACCGTCGTACTGCCGGGAAAGCGCGGGTCCAGCCAGTAATGTGTCAAATACGCGATGTCTCCTCTTGAAACCGCCTCTTTCCAGCGCTGCAGTTCCTCTCTTTTCACTCCGAAAGCCAACCGGTTCTTCCCCTTTCCGGGCATGATTATGCGTGCCATACGGGCTGTACGGACTGTACGAGCTGTACGGGCTGTAAAAGCATGGCGGCCGCGTCAATCCAGAAGCTAATTATACCGCAAAAAACCGCCGGGCAACATACGCCCGGCGGTTATCCGCGATACGTTTCGCTTCGCCGTCAATCGGCGGCCGCCCATGCATCCGCGGCGGCATGCAAATAATAAGCCAAGCCGGTCTGCTGGCTCTCCAGCATGTGCCGGTGAAAATCGTCCGTCATAAAAAACTTCGTCTGGTTAACGTAATCTTGCGGCCCGAATGCGTGCCCGGCTTTGTTCAGGAAATCCAGATGATCCCGCAGCAGCGTCCGCACGTCTTCGTGATCGAACTTGATGCCGTTTTTGAGTGCGGCGGCCATTCCGTCCGTAAACCGTTTTGCCTCCGCCGCCTGCTCGTTCAAAGCCTCCACGTCGATCGTTCCCTTCTCCAGAAGGTCGTATCCGTACGTTTCTTTCAAATATTCATTCTGCTCCGACAGCGCCTCTTTCCATTCCTCTTCCTTGCCGAATCCTTTGAACATGTCAGCCATCTCCATCCATTCTCCTTCCGAGGCATGCCGGATCGACTCCCGCAGCGTATGAAGAAGCTGCTCCAACCGCGCTTTCCGCGCCGTGAGCAGTTGTTCCTGCTCCGACAAAACAGCCGGCCGCTGCGGCTTATCTTCCAGCACCCTCCTGATTTTTTCCAGCGGAAAATCCAGTTCCCTGTAAAACAAAATCTCCTGCAGGCGCTGAAGCTCCTCCATCCCGTACAGCCGGTAACCCGCTTCACTGATTTCCCGGGGCGGCAGAAGTCCGATTTTGTGGTAATGGTGCAGAGCCTTTACCGTTACACCCGACACCTGTGCGGTTTCCTTAACGGTCAAGAGTTTATCGCTGCGCATGGTATTCCTCCTTTCCTGTCAAAGTCTAAAGGCTCCTCCAAGAGGAGGGTCAAGACGAATCTTCAAAAAAATTTTATACATTTTAACGGTAACCGGGTATTAGTAGGGGATACTGATCAAAAAGGAAAAGGAGACAGCCTATCCCATGCACCATTTTAACGAAATCTTTATCCAAATTCTTGTTCTGCTCGCGGTTTCCATGGCCGTTATTGCCGTCTCTAAAAAAGTAAACCAGCCCTACTCCATCGCCCTCGTCCTGACAGGGCTGCTGCTCGGACTTGTCCGCGTACCCTTCCTGGAAGCGGCCGAATCCTTCATTACACAATCCCATGTATTTCAGGCGATTATCATTTCCCTGTTTCTGCCGATCCTGCTGGGGGACGCAACGCTGAAACTGCCCTTCTCCCATTTAAAAGAACAAAGCAAGCCCGTTCTCGCGCTGGCCTTCGGCGGTACCCTGCTGTCCTTTCTGCTGATCGCCTTCGCTTCTTATTACCTTCTCGGACTGCCTCTCGTCGTGGCATTTACCTTTGGCGCTTTAATGAGCGCGACGGACCCGATAAGCGTCATCTCCATTTTCAAGTCCCTGGGAGTTCCTAAACAGGTCGTGACCATCATCGAAGGGGAGTCGCTGTTTAACGACGGGATCGCCGTGGTGCTGTTTCAGATTTCTTCGGTGTACTTGCTGACCTACCTCGAAATGGGCTGGGCCGGAGCGGGAAGCGGGCTGCTTCTTTTCCTTCAATTCGCTCTCGGCGGCATCGCTGTAGGCGCACTGCTCGGCTTCGTGTTCTCCCAGCTCATCCGGTTTTACGACGACTATCCTCTCGAAATCGCCTTTTCCATGCTGCTTTTCTTCGGAAGTTACTTCATCGCGGAGCATTTCCATGTGTCCGGAGTAATCGCGGTCGTTGTGGCCGGGCTCATTTTCGGGAGCTACGGAGCCAGAATCGGCATGTCGGACAAAACCTTCATGAACATTCATTCCTTCTGGGACGTTATCACGCTTATCGCGAACTCGCTCATTTTCCTTATGATCGGACTGGAAATCCGGAACATCAACTTTGCCGATAAATGGGGCCTGATTGCCGCAGCCGTTATTCTCGTCCTTCTCGGCAGAACGATTGCCCTCTATACGAGCGTCTTCTTCCTGAAAGATTTCCCGAAGGCGTGGAAAAGCGTGCTGAACTGGGGCGGGTTAAAAGGAAGCCTGTCCATCGCGCTCGCTTTAAGTCTCCCGCAGGATTTCGCGGGGCGGGACGACGTGCTTGTCCTTACGTTCAGCATCGTCCTTTTCTCCCTTCTCGTCCAGGGCCTGACGATCAAGCCCCTTGTCGTCAAATTGGGGCTGGGCCGGCAAAAGAATCGTCCCGATACGGAGGCAGGCTGAAATGCTTGCTCCTATTCTTAATCAAATTCATTTCCATGCAAAAAAGCCGCCCTTTCACGGACGGCTTTAAGTTTGTGACTTCTTCGCCCTGTTCCTCCAGAACAGGAATAAAACCGCAACGGCACAGCCGATAACGAGGACGAGCTTCGTCTCCGGAACGAGCAGAAACTGAGATAGATTGTCGCCCCACTGCCGACCGATTCCGTAGAAAATAAGCGTCCACACCCAGGCTCCGCTGTAGGCGTACAGAGCGAACTTGGCATAGCGTTTGCCGTAGGCGCCCATAAATATCGGCACGATATAGCGGACACACGGGATAAAACAGCTGATGCACAGCGCAGCCGTGCCGTATTTATCGAGAAGCTGCTCGGAAGACGCGAAATACCGGGCGAATCTTTCCTTGCCGCGCAGCCGGTGAATGAGACGTTTGCCGAATACCCGGCCGATCAAGAATCCGATCGTGACTGCCGTGGTCAACCCCAGAAAAATGCATAAATAAACGAGCCAGGGATTAAGCAGCCCCTCGGCTCCGATAACGCCGCCTGTCATCACGGTCACTTCATTGGGTACCGGAATGCCGAAAGGTCCCAGCGCCAGGGCCGCGTAAAAAAACGTATATCCGTACTGGTCCACCAGCTCCAGGATGAGATCCCCCATCACCCTCCGACCTCCTTCGTGTATATATAAGTACCTTTCCGACTCCAATCTTAATCTAAAATTGTTACGTTTTTTTGATGGAGGACCTGAGAAATACCGGAAATATTTATGTCCGCGAAAAAAGCAGATACAAATAAGCGAAACGTCACCTTGGGACAAGGATCGGTTTCGCTTCGTTCACTTATCGTTTACCCGAAAAGGCGCTTTCACGAAAGAACGTCCGGACGCTTCCGCCTGGCCGTCTCATGACCGCCGCAGGCCGGGCACTCCTTGCGGAAAAGCCCCCCGCTTCCGGTCAAGAAAGCGGTCCGAACGGCAGCCCCCGTCTGAGCTGCCCTTAGTCCCCTCCGTACCGGAGCAGCACGCCGAGCGCCGGATCGCTTCCACGGAAGCTTTCGTACGCTTCGGCGGCCCGGGCGAACGGAAGCGCGGTCAACAGCGGGGCCACCGAGATGCGGCCTTCCTCAAGCAGGCGGATGTACTCGGCGGTATTGCGGCCTTCCGTCCAGCGGACGTAGCCGACGGGGTAATCCCGGTTATCGCGCTCGTACATCGGGTCGTAGCGCCCGGGACCGCCCGCCCGGGAGATCAGCACGCGGGCCTCCTTGCCGAACATCCGGCCGCGCGAGAAATTCGCGCTCACGTCGCCGACAAGGATGATCGATCCGCGGTCCCGCAGCCAGTCGAACGCGCGGTCGATCAGCGGACCGCCGTCGCCGCCCACGCAGAGCAGGACGCTGTCGGTGCCGAGACCGCCCGTCAGCCGCGGGAGCTGCGCTTCCAGCTCCTCGGCGCCGGCGAACGCCTCGACGCCTCCCGCGCGCAGCCGTTCCGCGCGTCCCGCGTCGAGGTCGAGCCCCGCCGTCCGGAGTGCGGCGGCGGAGGCGATCTGCGCCGTCAGGTTGCCGAGGATGCCCAGGCCGACCACGACGACGGATTCGCCGAACCGCAGGTCGGCCGTACGCAGCGCGTGGATCGCGATGGCGCCCAGGCCGGCGAACGCCGCTTCCTCCGGCCGGACATGATCCGGCACCGGGGCGGCCAGGTTCGCCGGAACGGCCAGCGTCTCGGCGTGCCGGACGTAGGGGGCGCCGTAGCAGGCGACGCGCTGTCCCGGCTCCAGGCCGCGGACGCCCTCGCCGGTCCGCGTCACGATGCCGACCGCGCTGTAGCCCAGCTCGACGGGCGTATCGCCGGACCGGCGGAGCATCGACAGCTCCGTTCCGGGGCTGATCGCGGAGTATTCCGTCCGGATCAGAATATGCCCCGGGAGAAGCTGCGGTTCCTCCAGTTCACGCAGAACAATGTTTCCGTGTTGTGCCGCAACGCATTTCATTGCTTTTATCCTCCATTAGCTTTCGTCAGCCTCCCGCACGTCCGGCCATGGCAGTCCTTTTTTTCAGTACCGTTCCTGGCGGCATATCGGTAAAGGTTGTGTAGTTGGTCTTGGGTTCGGTCTTGGGTTGGGTCTTGGGTTGGGTCTTGGGTTGGGTCTTGGGTTCGGTCTGTGATCACATCTGTGGCTCGATCTGTTATGTTGTTCACTATTCGACTTGCGGTTCCGTTGACCAAACAATTAACGCCGTGTTCGATTCGCCGCCTTTATCTTTAATACCAAGCATTCTCAGCCGCGTTTAATTTTTAGGCCCCTAATTTCCGGATCGGAACGGCTCGCGCCGTATAATTCCGGGTTGTCACGTTGCTTGACGAGACGAATTTTCAATACCGTTAAGCGGGCGATCGTCTTTTTTTCATCCGGCATCCGTATCCCGGCCCCCTTAAGTCGTTCAGGAAATCGACTTCCTCCGGTATTCACTGGGCGAAATGCCGTTGTATTTTTTAAAGGTGCTCGTAAAGGTGGACGAATTGAGATACCCCGACTTTTCACCGATTTCCGCAACGGACCAGTCGGTCGTTTTCAGCCATTCTTTGGCGTGAGCCATCCGGACTTTGTTCAGATATTCCACGAAATTGATGCCGAACGCTTTCTTGAAGTAGTTCGAGAAATATTTCGGGCTTGTGCCCAGCAGCTCGGCCATATGATCCAAGTGCAGGTTTTCTTTGTAATGCGTATTGATATACTGGGCGATAAATTCCGCTTCCAGCTTCGTGTCGCCGGCCGGTTTCCGCCATTCCGCAAAGCGGCGCGCGGCATATTCCAGCGCGGTTTCGATTTCACGGTAATCCACCGCGTGATGAACCGACCGGATAAAGCCGTCCTGCAGCCGGATCAGCTCCTGCCGGTCGACTTTGCCCGGCTCCACGTACTGCTGCATGTGATAGTACATGCACTCGGCGACGGGAACGAGCTGGTGATGGTGGACATGCCGCTCGGCGTTCTTCGCCAGAATGGCGCGGATCATCGCAAGGCATGCCTCCACGTTCCCTCCCGCGAGGTGGTTGGACAGCTTCTCGATTTCATGCAGCGGGAAGTACACCTTCCACGTATACCGGATCGCCTGCGTATCCGTGACGGGGCTTGCCTCCGAGAGATCCCGGTACATCAGGCCCCGCTTGACCTCGCGGTAAGCGTCCTGGCAGTACTGGATCTTCGAGGCATAGAGCCTGCTGACGGCCGCCATGACGGTGACGTCCTTCAGCGGTCCGCTCCCGGCCTGCTTCAGCATCTGCCCCATGCGCCGGATGACCGGCTCGCGGTCCGAAGGACGGTCAAGGCCGATCAGCGCCAGAAACTGCAGGCTTCCCGCGTGGAAGACGGCGCAGTGGCCTCCGGCTTCTTCCGCCGCTTCGCGCAGCAGGGCCAGCAGCGCCTGCTCCAAAGAAGCGGCCCGCAGCGGAGCCGGCGGTTCGCTTCCGGCTTCCGGGCTTTCCTTCGGCCGCAGATGAATGGCGGCCATCATGAACTGGCCCGTCCGGAAGAAGTCCGCGAAGATGTGCTGCATCCGGTTCTCGAATTCGCGCGAATGCGAAAATTCGTCGAGGGCATGCAGGAACACGCCCCGCCTTATTTCGGAATGCACCGTCTCCATCTGGATTTTGACGGAGGCATTCTCCAGCTGGATCTGCTCGATGCCGCTGCGGATGCGGCTGTAATCCGCCTGCGGTTCCGCGCTTTTGCCGCCCAGCAGGCGCACCAGGTCCCGGATCGGCCGGTACAGGTAGTGGCTGAGCAGGATGGAAAGGCCCACCGCCGCGAGAATGGCGATGATCATGATCATCCGGTTCCAGGCGACTATCGGCGCGGTGCCCGCCAGCTCCACCGGCATTTTATCGATATAAATGAAATCGTTATAGTCAGATTTATAAAACAGGTACTCGTAATCCCGGCTCTTGACCGTCGCTTCCTGCCCCGGGTTAAAATACACCTCGTTCAGCATTTCCACCAGATCCCACTGCGGGTCCGTACTCAAAATGCGGTTGCGCTCGGCATCCATCACCATCAGGGAGGTGCCCTGCATCATCGCGGTCTGGTTGACGTGCTTGAGCAGCTTATCCACGTCGATCAGCAGCATAATGTTGTACGTCGAAATCTGGTTGCTTCCCATCAGCACGATGAGATTGCGGTTTTGGACAAGCCGGTCGGCGACTCTCACTTTGAATGCGCTTGCAGGAAACACTTTCTGCGTCCGGTTCGTCTCGGCAAACGACTTCCAGTATTCCGCGTTATACGTATCGTGCCGGTACTGCTCGTTGAAGAGTGCCTCCAGGTTCGAAGTCCCCTGCGACGTAATCGCGATGGCGGACCCTTTCTCGAACAGAACAACCTCTTCCAGATAGTCCATGGATGACACTAGGGTCGTCATGTTTTTCTGCATCAGATACACGTCGTTCATGTTGATCCGGTCATCCTCCATCACCTCCCAAGACTTGTAGGGCAGGGCATGGATCGAATAGATGAGGTCGTTCATCTCTTTGAAAGCTTGATCAAACGACCGGATGACATGCTTCACAACCAGTTTGTTATTCTCGCTGACCTGACGATAAATACCCGAAATCGAATTCTCGAAGACCAAGTAATTGGATGCGAACATGACAACGGCCACGAGCAAAAGCGACAAAAAAATCTTCAGCAGCCCCATGTTCACTTTCCAGCGGATCCTCGGCATATTCCGTCCCCCTCGCTCTATAACGGAAATGACGCTGTTAGTTCCCTTAATCTTCGACATCCGGCCGGGCATCCCTTCTAACCTTTTTCGGAGCCGAGCATAATGCCCTTGGCGAAATATTTCTGGGCGAACGGATAAATCAGCAGCACCGGAATCATCGAAATGAAGATGGTCGCGTTTTTCATCGCCTCCGGCGTCAGCGCGGCCTGGTCCACAAGCCCCGACTCCTTGGCCTGATCGAAAATAAGCATATCCCGGAGCACCACCTGCAGCGGATAAAGGTTCGCGTCGTTGAGATAAATCAGCGGCAGGAAAAAGCTGTTCCAGTGGCCCATGAAATAGAACAGGCCGATGGAAGCGAGCGCCGGCTTGGACAGCGGGATAATGATGCTGAACAGAATCCGGTATTCCGAAGCGCCGTCGATAAGCGCGGATTCGCGCAAGGACGAGGACATCGACTCGTAAAAGCTTTTGAGAATGAGCAGTTCGATCGTCCAGATCGCATTGGGCAGCACGAGTGCCCAAACGGAATCCAGCAGGTGAAGCTTCTGCACGACGATGTAGGTCGGAATAATGCCGCCGTTCAGAAACATCGTGATCACAATCGCGATCATAAAATATTTCCGCCCGAAGAACGTCCTTCGGGAAAGCGGATAAGCGGCCACCGCCGTCATCAGCAGGTTGATGAAAGTGCCTAAGCCCGTATACAGAATCGTATTGAGATAGGCGCGCGGAATACGCGGATTTTGCAAAATCTCCTTGTAAGCGTCCAGGTTAAAACCCCGGGGCCACAGAAACACTTTATTCTGCACGATGTATGCCGAATCGCTGAATGAAATCGCGATGATGTACAGGACCGGATAGACGGTTGCGGCGGCAATCAGACTGAGAATGATCACATTCATCAGATCGAACAGGCCGAATTTGCGGAGTTTGCCTCCCTTTGCGGTTACCATAAGCTGCTTCCTCCCGCTCTCCGGCTGATCATATTGCTGACCAGCAGCATCACGAGCGCGACCAGCGCCTCGAACAATCCTACGGCAGCGGCATAGCTGTAGTTCGTTTCAAGCAGACCTTTGCGGTAGACATACGTTGAGAACACGTCCGCCACGTCGTAGGTCATCGGGTTGTAGAGCAGAAGCACCTTCTCGTAGCCGATCCGGAACATCGCGCCCGTTTTCAGAATGAACATGATCGTGATCGTAGGCAAAATACTCGGAATCGTGATGTAGCGCATCATCTGGAACCGCGTACAGCCGTCCACGCGCGCCGCTTCGTACAAGGTGGGGCTGACGCCGGCAATCGCGGCCAAATAAATGATGGCGTCGTATCCGATCGTCGCCCAGATTTCCGAGGATACGTAAATGGTACGGAACCACTCGGGATCGATCAGGAAATATTTCCTGCTAAAACCCAGCGCCTCGATCATCGTGTTGAGCAGCCCCCGGGTCGGCGACAGGAAATCGATAATCATGGATGAGATGATGACGACGGACAGGAACGCCGGCAGATAGCTTAGCGTCTGCACCGTCTTTTTGAAAAATTGCAGGCGCACTTCATTGAGCAACAGGGCGAACAGGATCGGAAACGGAAAGCCCCACAAGAGAGTAAACAAGCCGAGCAGGATCGTGTTGCGGAACAGCATCCAGAAATCTTGGCTGGAGAAAAACGCTTTGAAATGCTCCAGTCCCACCCATTCGCTGCCCAGGATGCCTTCATAGACGTTGTAATTTTTAAACGCGATAATCAGCCCGTACAGAGGGCCGTAGCGGAACAGGATAAAGAAGACGATACAGGGGATGAACAAAAGCAGGAGCTGGCGGTCCCTCTTAATGTGCCGCAAAATCTCCGCTCCTTTGGAACGCTTCGGTTGGCTGGCCGCCGTCCGGGCCAGTCCGGGTTGTGCCGGTTGCATGCAGGGTACCTCCTTCTCCTTCAAGGCGGTGGGGCACCCGCCAGAAACGCGGATGCCGTCCGTCTTTGCTCTATTTCTCGCGGAAGAGCGTGCTTACTTGCTGTCGAACCGCTTCTGCGCGGTATTGTAGGCTTCGATGTAAGCGGAGGCGCCCATTTTCTCGGCGGTTTGCAGCCATTCGTTCCACTGCGCGTCTCCGTAATTTTTGTTCAGAATATATTTAGTGCTGAATTCGTTGGCGGATTTCTGCAGAGATGTCAGGACATCGGCGATTTTCTTCGTTTCGGGATCGGTAAATTTCAGAACGGGGTCCAGCACGTCGATTTTGTTGTTTTTGACCATTTTGTCCTGGGCCTCCTGCTCTTTCTCCGTAAAGTTGTAGTACACGCTGCGGCTGTCCGCACGGACGTACATCCCTTCCAGCCAGAGCCCGTAGCGGTCCTTGAGGACGCCGATGTCGACGTTCGGCACGTCTTTCAGCTCGGGGTAGACGGCCTTGCCGCCTTCCATCTTGAAGGTCTCTCCTTCGACGCCCATCGTGACCAGTGCCGCCCCGGACGGGCTGGCCAAGTAATCGAGCAGCTTGAGTGCCACTTCCTTGTTCTTGTTGTTGGATACGACGATGCCGTAGTTGTCGATCTTGGAAAGCTGCTTGATTTTGCCCGTCGGTCCTACCGGATTTCCGTAGCGCAGGTTGTAGTCCGGATTCTGGGATTTGACCTGGTTATGGAACAAATCCAGACGGCCGATCCAGTCGAACGTGACGAAAGACTTGTTGTTCGTCGTCATTTTGGCGGTCCAGGACGCATCCGTATCCGTGACGAATTCGGGATCGAGCAGCCCCTCGTTGTACAGCTTTTTCATGAAATCGAGCATTTGCTTATATTCCGGCTGGATAAAAGCAAGCTTCCACGCCTTCGCGTTCTCGTCGTAGGCCGCCGGATAACTCGCTCCGCCGATTCCCCAGCCCGGCGCCCAGTCCCGGAAAATATAATCTTTTGTTTTGGACGCGTACGGATAAGAAGTCGGGTACGCTTCTTTCAATTTTTTCAGCGCCTGATAAAATTCCTCGGTGGTGTTCCATTCCGGGATGCCCAGCTTGTCAAAAATATCTTTGCGGTACAGGAAGCCGTGATTGACATCCCGGTTAATGTTATAGATCGGCCACGTATAGAGGTTATCCTTGTCGTCGGACCAGGACTTCATCACCCAGCTGCTGTCTTTGTTATCCACATAAAGGCTTTTGAAGTTAGGCAGCTTGTCGAGGTGGGAATTGATCGGAGTCAGCGCCCCTTGCGAACCTAATTTATTGGCTTCTGCCGGTGTGAGTCCGTGAAAGACGTCCGGAAGCTTGCCCGAGGCCATCACCACTTTTAATTTATCTTTGTAGTTGGCGGACGAATAGGCCTGGATGTTCAGCTTGACGCCGGTTCTTTTCTCGATTTCCTTCACGATAAGCTTGCTGCTCAAATCCGGATTGTCGCTGACCAGCATCCAGTTCAAGGTAACGGGTTCGTCAACCAGCGGAAGCTTGAGCCCGCCCGTGTCCCCGTAGTCTGCCGCGGCCGCGGTACCCGGTTTCGTATTTGCGGAAGATGCCCCCTCCTGCTTGCCCCCGGCGCACGCCGATGCGATCGATGCAAACAGCGTCAGGGATAAAAACGTCGATAGAAGCTTACGGGTCATACTTGTGCCTCCTTGACCTCAATGATGGATTTGCGCTTGAGGCGTTCCGGTGTCCGGCTCTGTCGCCCCCAGCACATCCCAGTATAGAAAGCGCGGAAAGATTTCGTAAATAAAGCGTTTTCACAAACCTGTAGATTTTTCTCATCTTCTCCTCACAAAATTACCAAAGTCCTTGACAATCAAGGGCTAGAGGCGATGTGGAAAATGATAAAGCGGTAGAAAATAATAAAATTTCCGTTCTTTGCGCGCCTGCCGCGGACGTACAAAAAAACACCTCACCGGATGCTTTGACGATGGTTGTTTTACCCGTGCTTCTCCTCTGTGCGCACAAAAGAGACCGGGGATTTCTCCCCGGTCTCTGCTTCCGAACCGTGCGGCCGGTCATTCACTGCCATATGCGGCCCGCACGCGAAATTCCGAATGCGCCTTGCGGCGCCGCGCGGTAGTCTTCGGGCCCGCTTTACTGCATCGAAACCGCCTCTTACTGGATCAAACCGACCGCGCGGCCGTCCAGGTTCCAGCTGCTGTTTACCGGCACGCCGAGATGTTTAAGAGCCGTGACCAGAACGTCGGCCTGATAAGTCGCTCCCGTCAGTTGTCCTTTAACGGTGCTTTCTCCGCTCGCGATCAGGAAAATGGTCGTCTCTTCACTGCTGCTGCCGCCGTGCGAAGTGCCCTTGCCTCCGTGATCGGTACTGACGAGAATGAGCCAGTCTTCCTGGGCGTAAGTGCTGCGGGCTTTAACCGCGTCCAGGATCGTGCCGATCTGGGCGTCCACGCCTTCGATCGCTTTTGTGTACTGGGATACCTTCGGACTGAAACCGTACGTGTGCCCGGCGTGATCTATGTCGTCGAAATGAAGGAAAAGAAAGTCCGGGTTACCGGTTTTCAGCAGGTTCACCGTATTCGAAACCACTTCGGCATCGGTAGCGACCGTTTTCTCCAGGTCGATTCCTTCTACCAGCTTGTCGTTGATCGGTCCCCAGTGCACGATGGAAGCCGTCGACAGAGCCGGGTTGTAAAGCTCCGCACGCTTCATCAGGGAAGGGTACTGGCCGAATTTGCTGCCCGCCCACGTGTTGTCCTTAACACCGTGCTTCTGGTACCAGACGCCGGTATGGAGCGTGGACCAGCCCGTTGCGCTCCACGTATAGTTGGAGTTGGCTTTCGTCGTCCAGCTGTAGGCACCGTTCGCGGCAAGCGCGTCCAGATTGACCGCGTTGGCGGCTTGCAGCGCATCCGGACGCGTGCCGTCCAGTCCGATCACGAGGACCTTCTTCTTCTTCGCTGCGGCTGGAGCAGCCTCTCCGGTCTCCGGCTTCGAAACGCCGTTAAGCGCCGCTCCGTTTTCCGGTCCTCCGGCGTTGTTCCCGGCGATAGAAGCCGCAGCCCCCGTCCCCGTCCCAGGCGAAACGGCGGCTCCGGCAAGCGATGCCGGAAGAAGCAGGCCCGCAAGCAGGGCGGCGCTTACCGTCTTTTTCCAATCATTCCGTACGTGTAACATAAATTCCACTCCTTTGTCTTTAAGAATTAAACAAGAAAAAACATATGATTTTCCGGTTTTTTAATGGAATTTCGTGTTTTTCCTTGTTTTTATCAGTATAGGTTCTTATTGTTAGCCCCGTGTTAGACGGGTTTTAATCTTTCGTATAGAAGAACGGCGCCGCCCGTTCCATTCCCAGTTAATATGGAGTTCATATAAGCATGATAAATTTACGGCATGGAATACAAACCACAGAAAAAGATTGTGTGGCCACACAGTTTTGCGGGAGGAGAATTTTGGAGATGAAAGAAACTATACAAGATAAAAAAACTTTGGGAAACTGGCGGCTGTTTCTCCGCATGATCCGTGATACTCATCCTTCGAAGCTGCTGCTGATCGCCGCCCTTGTGATGAGCGTGGCAACGACCGGCGTCGGCTTTGTCGTCCCCCTATTTACGAAGAAACTCGTGGACGGCTTCTCGATTCAATCGATGGATCCGTGGCAGATCGGCCTGCTGGCGCTGGCGTTCATCCTGCAGGCGGTGGCCAGCGGCTTGTCCATTTACCTGCTCAACCGGGTCGGCCATCATGTGGTAGGGAGTCTGCGCGACCGCTTGTGGAAGAAGCTGCTTCACCTGCCGATTTCTTTCTACGATAAAAATGAATCCGGTGAAATGTTAAGCCGGGTAACTAACGACACCGCGCTCGTCAAAGAAGTGATCACCGAGCATCTGGCCAACTGCATCACCGGTGTGCTCTCCATTACCGGTTCGGTCATTATCCTGCTGTTCCTCGATTGGAAAATGACGCTGGTCATGCTGCTCGCGGTCCCGGTTGCCATGGTGGTGCTTATGCTGCTCGGCAAAAAAATGTTTGCCATTTCGCGGGGCATGCAGGAGGAAACCGCCAAGTTTACGGCGGTACTTAATCAGGTCCTGCCCGAAACACGTCTGGTCAAAGCGTCCAATGCCGAAGAAATCGAATACGAGCGCGGAAAAACGGGTATCACGAACCTGTTCCGTTTCGGCCTGCGCGAAGCGAAAATCCACGCGCTGATCAGTCCGCTCATCTCGTTCGTCCTGATGGCCGTGCTTGTCGCCATTATCGGCTACGGCGGTGTCCGCGTATCGTCCGGGGCGCTGACGGCGGGCGACATGGTCGCCTTCATTCTGTATCTGATCCAGATCATCATTCCGGTCACCCAACTGACCATGTTCTTCACTCATCTCCAGAAAGCGATGGGCGCGACGGAGAGAATGATGACCGTCCTGGAAGAGGAGGAAGAACACCTGTATGAGGGAACGAAACTGGACAACGTCTCCCGCCCGATTCATGTCAAGGACGTCGACTTCGCTTACGGAGACGACCACATTTTATCCGGGCTGAACTTTACGATCGAGCCGGGCAAAGTAACGGCCATCGTCGGTCCGAGCGGCGGCGGCAAAACCACGACTTTCTCGCTGCTGGAACGCTACTATAAACCGACGGGCGGCCTGATTACGCTGGGAGAGACGCCGATCGAGCAGTTCTCGCTGCACTCCTGGAGAAGCCACATCGGCTACGTCGCCCAGGAAAGTGCCCTGATCTCGGGAACGATCCGGGATAACATCTGCTACGGAGTCGAACGGGAAGTGACCGACGCCGAGCTGCACAAGGTCGTGGAAATGGCTTACGCGAACGAGTTCATCGCCGAGCTGCCGCAGAAATTCGATACCGAAGTCGGCGAACGGGGAATCAAGCTTTCCGGCGGCCAGCGCCAGCGGATCGCTATCGCCCGGGCCCTGCTGCGTAATCCGCAGATACTGATGCTGGACGAAGCGACATCGAGCCTCGACAGCCAGTCCGAGATTTACGTCCAGAAGGCGCTGGACAATCTGATGAAGGGACGGACGACGCTGGTCATCGCCCACCGCCTCTCCACCGTCGTGGACGCCGACAATATCCTTTTTATCGAAAAAGGACATATTACGGGAAGCGGCACGCATGAAGAGCTGTTCCAGACTCACTCGATGTACAGGGAGTTCGCTTCGCAGCAGCTTCGGCTTCAAGAAGCGTAAATTTCCGCAAATCTACTGCTGAGGATCAAAAGTCTATTCAAAAGGGGGCACAGCCGATGGCGAACATTCTGGTTGTCGACGACGACGCGCATATCCGGGAGCTTGTGCTGATCTTTTTGCAGGCGGAGGGGCTGCAGGTGTTGGAGGCCGTCGACGGCCTCGACGCGCTCTCCAAGCTCGAAACTAACAAGATCGACATGGTCATTCTCGATATTATGATGCCGAAGATGGACGGGTGGGAGTTGTGCCGCGAAATCCGCGCCCACTACGGCGACCTTCCCCTGCTTATGCTGACCGCCAAGGGAGAAACGAGCCAGAAGGTCAAAGGCTTCAACCTGGGAACCGACGATTATCTCGTCAAGCCGTTCGAGCCGGCCGAATTGGCGGTCCGGGTAAAATCGCTGCTGAAGCGTTACCGGATTTCGGTCTCGCAGGCGGTGGAAGTCGGCTCGGTAACCATGCGGCGCAGCACATATGAGCTTATGTGGAACGGCGAGAACCTGACGCTGCCTCTGAAGGAGTATGAGCTGCTGTTCAAACTGGGAAGCTACCCGGGCAAAACATTCTCGCGCGACCAGCTTATCGAGGAGATCTGGGGCTACGATTACGCGGGCGACGAGCGGACCGTCGACGTGCATATCCGCCGGCTCCGGGAGCGGTTTCCCGAGGAGGACTGCGGCTTTAGAATCCGCACCATACGGGGGCTGGGCTATCGCCTGGAAACGGCGGAATGAGGAAAAGCTTCCTCGCGCGGGCCCGCACGGTCGTTCTCATTCTGCTTGCCGCCACAGCCATTATGCTGATCTGCACCTACGTGGCGTACACCGGCTTGCCTTTCCTGTATTCCCTGCTCGGCGCGGAGCCGGGCCCCTACTGGAAGCAGGCGATTTTTGCCGCCCTGGTCTTCATTCTCTTCGTCGGCTGTGTCGGCGCGATTTCTTCCTTAATGAGCAAAAGGCACATGCTCGTCTGGGATATGATCCAGGACGCCATGCGGCGCATCGCCAAGGGTGACTTCTCCGTCAGCATCGACATCCCGCTGGATGAGAAGGACCGGCTCGGCACCATCGTTTCCAACGTGAACCAGATGGCCGTAGAGCTCGGAGCTCTGGAAAAAATGCGGCAGGAGTTCATCTCCAACGTGTCGCATGAGATCCAGTCTCCCCTGACCTCCATTCAGGGCTTCGCCAAGGCGATCAAGCAGGAAAATCTCCCGCTGGAAGCCCGGCTGCGCTATATTACGATCATCGAGACGGAGAGCGAACGCTTATCCAAAATCAGCGACAATCTGCTTAAGCTGACTTCGCTGGAATCGAAGCATCACCCGTTCGAACAGGTTACGTACAGGCTGGATAAGCAGCTTCGCAATGTCGTGCTGGCCAATGAACCGAAATGGCTGGAAAAGAAGCTCGATATGGAGGTCGAGCTGGATCCGGTCACGTGCCGGGCCGACCGGGATTTGATGAGCCAGGTGTGGATCAACCTCCTGTCCAACGCCATCAAATTTACGCCCGAGGGCGGTACGATCCGTATCGGGCTGTCCGCCGGGGAAGGCCGTGCCCGCGTGACCGTAGCCGACACCGGGATCGGGCTGACGGAGGAAGACCGGCAGCATGTGTTCGAGCGCTTTTACAAAGCGGACAAATCTAGAACCTCCTCCGGCGGAGGAAGCGGGCTGGGACTGTCGATCGTGCAGAAAATCATCGAGATGCACGGCGGCGGGATATCGGTGGAGAGCAGACCGGGCGAAGGCACCGTCTTCTTGGTGGAGCTGCCGTTGGAGATCCAGAAGCCAAGCGCGTGAAAACGGGCAGGCTAACGCCCGTGTATGTATCTCTGTAGAACAAGCGTAAAGTCCGTCCTCTTCTCACGACTTGAAGCCAACCAAGCCCAAAAGCAAAAAAAGCCGAGTCTCCGTAAAAGGAAACTTCGGCTATTTTGCTTTTTCAATTGGGAACTTACGTGCTTTACACGGCGTTTTTTAATAGGCCGGGTTGCGGTTGGGCTCCGGGGCAGCCGGCCCGCTCCAGGCAAGCGGGCTGCTTTATGCATCCGGTTTGCTCAAACACTCCATACACTCGGTTTATACTCTATGCATCCGGCTTGCTCTATACACTCCATACACTCGATTTATACTCTATGCATCCGGTTTACTCAATACACTCCATACATTCGGTTTATACTCTATGCATCCGGTTTACTCAATACACTCCATACATTCGATTCGCGCTTGATGCCGCTTACTTGCCCGATGCCTTTCGCTTTGCTCTATGCCGCTCCCCTTACTCCAAGGCAAGACAACCGGTTGCTCTGGGTAATGCCCCTCAGGCCCCCCGCAGCCTCGGCTAATCCTTGAGGTAGTCCAGCAGCAGCTCCTGCAGCTCGCCCACGGCCGATGTCCGCAGGCTGTACCCCGTGACGGTTTCTCCCGCCACATGGGCTTTGAGCAGACCCGCGCAGCGCAGGCTGAACAGGTGCTCGTGGGTAATCCCTTTCGATATGCCCAGGTACCGCACCACCTCGATAAAGCTATGGGGTTCGCTGCGCAAAAAACGGAGGATCCGCAGGCGGCTTTTCTCACTCAGACTGCGGAGCATCCGGTACAATTTCGGCGACGGCCCTTCCTCGTGGTCGTGTCCCGGCATAACGGCCGGATATTGGCAAAGGGTGACGGGGCCATAGCTGTAAAACACATTTCCCGGCACAAAGTGGAACTGCGGCGTCAAAACGACCTTCTCCAAGCTCCCTCCCGGCTCGAAATACATCCCGCCCGTCGTCTGCTCCGCCAATTCGTCGGCGCCTATCCGCCCGATGAGCGCGCGGTTTTTCTCCGCGTCCGCTTCAAGGGCGCTTAAGAGGCCGGGTTCGACCTTAGCGAAATACTGGCTGTTCCACTCCGACAGAAGATGGACAAACTTGTCCCGCACCGCCTGCATGTCGGCCGGAAAGTTCTGGATGTAGGGCGACAGGAGAACGTACAGATCCCCGAGGGACAAGCCTTCGAGCCACCGGAGAAAAGCCGGTACGCTTTGCTTTTCCGGAGACAAGTAGGCGAAAAGAAAAATCAGCCGCCATTCCGGCGACAAATCCGTCGAATCGAGCTCATCCCGGAAACCGCCGGTCAGTCCCGAACGGATTCCGGGAGCCCAGTCGGGGCCGAGATCGATTCTTTTATACCAAATCTTGCACAGATACGTATGCAGACTGACGATCAATTCGTTCGCAGGCTGAAACGAAAATTCAACTTCATAAGCCAATGCCGTTCACGCTTCCCTTCGAACCCAGGCTATAGTTGTCTGGTTGCCTGTACTGTATGCGCCCATTCAGAGGAGGGCGGCCAAACAGCTTGCACGAGATACCCGGACGGGTCTTCCACCTAAGTATACGGACTGCTAGAAGCAAGTGTACATGGCGTTAAACCAAATGGCAAGCGACATAATGCTCGCCTCCGACGCTGCGGTATTCGGGAACGGCTTCTCTGCATACCGGCTTGGCGAACGGACACCGGGTATGAAATTTGCAGCCTGAGGGCGGATCTACCGGACTTGGAATGTCTCCGGTCAGTACGATTCTTTCCCGGCGGATTTCCGGATCGGGAATCGGGATGGCTGAAAGCAGCGCCCGCGTGTACGGATGAAGCGGATTCGCGAACAGCTCGTCGCGCGGAGCCAGCTCCATCAGGGAACCGAGGTACATGACGCCGATCCGGTTGCACAAATGCTCGACGACACTGAGATCGTGGGAAATAAACAGATAGGTCAGATCTTTCTGATCGCGCAGATCGCTGAACAGATTAATAATCTGAGCCTGAATGGACACGTCCAGCGCGGATACCGGCTCATCGGCGACGATGAAGTCCGGGTTCAGAATAAGCGCCCGCGCTATGCCGATCCGCTGTCTCTGCCCGCCCGAGAACTCGTGCGGAAACCGGTCGATATGATGCGGAGCCAGTCCGCATACCGACATGATCTCCAGCACCCGCTCGCGGATCTCCGCCTTCGAGGCGAGCCCGTGGTCCAGCACGGCTTCCCCGATGGCGTCCCCTACCCGGATGCGGGGGTTGAGGGAGCTGTAAGGGTCCTGGAAAATAATCTGCATGTCTGTGCGGAGCGTGCGCATCTCCGGTTTGGACAGAGAGAAAATTTCGCGGTCTTTGTAGATTACTTCGCCGGCCGTTTTATCCGTCAGACGGAGGATGGCCCTGCCGGTGGTGCTTTTGCCGCTTCCCGACTCTCCGACGAGGCCGAAGGCATCCCCCTTGTTAATCGTGAAGCTGATATCGTCAACCGCCTTGACGTGATTCACCGTCCGGTTCAGAAAGCCGCCGGAAACCGGGAAATATTTTTTCAAGCCTTTGACTTCAAGCAGTTTCGTACTCACCGCACTCCCTCCTCGTATAACCAGCAGGCCGTTCTGTGGCCCGCGCCCGTCTCCAGCATCGGAGGCTGTTTCGTACGGCAGATCTCCATGCAGTGCTCGCACCGGTCGCTGAAATAGCAGGATTCCTGCAGATCCACCAGCTTCGGCACCTGCCCCGGAATCGTGTAGAGCCGTTCCTTGCGCTGGTTCACGACGGGCTTGGCCCGCAGAAGCCCCTGCGTATACGGGTGCTTCGGATTGCGGAACAGATCCAGCATCGGCGATTCCTCGATGACCTGGCCGGCGTACATGACGACGACATGGTCGGCCATCTCCGCCACGACCCCCAGATCGTGCGTGATCAGCAGGATCGAGGTGCGGCGCTCTTCCTTGATCTTGCGCAGCAGATCGAGAATCTGCGCCTGGATCGTCACATCGAGCGCCGTAGTCGGCTCGTCGGCGACGAGCAGCCGCGGGTTGCAGGAGAGTGCGATGGCGATCATGATGCGCTGCAGCATCCCGCCGCTCAGCTCATGCGGGTAGCTGTCGTAGATGGACTCGGCGCGTGCGATGCCGACCATCGTGATCAGCTCCAGCGCCTGCTTCTTCGCCTGCTTCCGGGAGACGAGCTGATGCTCGATAATGGGCTCGATCATCTGCTCGCCCACGGTGAGCACGGGGTTAAGCGACGTCATCGGCTCTTGAAAGATCATCGCGATCTCATTGCCGCGCAGATGGCGGATGTCTTTAGGCCCCGCCTTCAGCAGATCCTTGTCGTCGAACCAGACTTCCCCCGCGACCGTCTTCCCGCCCGGTTCCTGGACGAGCCTCATCAGCGACATCGCGGTTACGCTTTTGCCGCAGCCCGATTCGCCCACGATGCACAGCGTCTCTCCCTCTTTCAGGCTCAGACTGACGTTGTCTACGGCTTTCACCGTTCCTTCGTCGGTATAGAAATGCGTACTCATCTGTTTAATTTCAAGCAATGGTTTGTTCATTACGCTCACCTGCTTTTCATTTTCGGATCCATGGCGTCTCTCAGACCGTCACCGAGCAAATTCACGGCAATGACCGTGATAAAGATGGCGAAGCCCGGAGGCGCCCACAGCCACGGCCGCTTCTGGAAATCGATCAGCGAATTGGCCGCGTCGATCATGTTCCCCCAGGAGGCCGTCGGAGGCACGACGCCGAGCCCGAAATAGCTCAGCGTCGACTCGCCGATGATCGCCCCGCCCACCCGCAGCGTCGCGACGACGATCAGCAGCGGAACCGTATTCGGCAGCAAATGGTGGAACAGTTTGCGCCGGTCCCTCAGGCCGAGGGCATCCGCGGCCTGGATGAATTCACGCTCGCGCAGGCCCAGAATCTGGCTGCGCACCATCCGGGCGAGTCCCGGCCAGCCCACCAGGCTGAGCATGATCATGACGATATACAGCCGGTAATCGGACGGCACCTTCCATTCGGACAGGACGGCGCCCATAATGAACAGCATCGGCAGTTCGGGAATCGTCATCAGCACGTCGGCGACGCGCATAATGACTTGATCGACGATTCCCCGGTAAAAGCCCGCGAGAATGCCGAGCACCGATCCGATCAGGACGGACAGCACCATGGAGGCGAGGCCCACCGTAAGCGAGATCCGGCCCGCCTGCATAAGCCGGGTCAGAATGTCGCGGCCCAGCTGGTCCGTACCGAGCCAGTGCTTCAAACTCGGCGGCGCCTTGATCAGACCGGCGTCCACTTTGCCGGAGCTGTACGGCGAGAAAAACGGACCGATGAAGCAGAGCAGAAATATAAATATAAGAACGCCCAGACCGAGCATTGCCATCTTGTTCTTCCTCAGCCTCAGAAACGACTGTTTCCACAAAGAAGACTTGGGAGCCGACGGCTGTACCGCGGCCGGATTTAACGGATGTTGAGCGGTGACTGACATGCAAGAGCCCTCCTATTTCAATCTTACGCGCGGGTCCGCCACGCGGTAGAGCAGATCGGCGATGAGATTGCTGATCACGGTCAAGGTCGCGATAAAGATCGTGAACCCCATCAGAACCGGATAGTCCCTTACGGAAAATGCCTGCATGTACACCTGCCCGATTCCCGGCCAGTTAAAAATTTTCTCCGTGATGATCGCGCCTCCGAACAAGGAAGGAATCTCGAAGCCGAGCAGGGTGATGGCAGGCAGCAGCGCATTGCGCAGCGCGTGCTTGTAGACGACCGTCTTCTCCTTGAGCCCCTTGGCTCTGGCGGTCCGGATAAAATCCTGCTTGATGACCTCAAGCAGATTCGTCCGGAAATACCGGGTCAGCGAACCGACGCTGAGCATCGTCAGAACGGCGACCGGCAGAGCCATGTGGCGGATAACTTCCCATATGTAGGCAAGGCCGGACGACGTGCTGCCGGTCGTGATTTTGCCTCCCGGCGGAAACCAGCCGAGGTCGACCGCAAGCAGCTTAATAATGAGCAGCCCTACGAAAAAAGCCGGAAGCGACATGGCGGCGAAGACCAGAAACGTAATCAGGGCATCAAACCAGGAATACTGCTTCGTAGCCGAGAAAACCCCGATCGCTATCGCGATCAGCCACGTGAAAATCATCGAGGTGAACGCGATCAGAAAAGAATTGCCGATAAAACTGACGACCAGCGAGGTCACCGACTGCTGATACTGCAGCGAAAAGCCCAAATCGCCCTTCAGCAGATTGCCCAGCCAGATAAAATATCGCTCGACGACCGGCTTATCCAGGCCGTACAGCTCTTTCAGCTCGATCTTGCGCTCCATCGACAGCTTCGGATTGGAATCGACGAAGTCGCCGGGCGTCAGCGCATACAGCATAAAAATAAGCATAGAGGCCCCGATCAGGGTGATCAGCATATAAATCAATCGTTTGATTACATAAGACTTCATTGTGTACCTCCCAAGAAAGATGCCCAGCCTGTGAGCTGGGCATGACTCTTTCCGCTATTGATGGATGGAAAAGACTACTCGATCTTCAGCTTAGGCAGGTTGGAGGAAATCCCCGTGTAGCCGTTCGGTTGGAAGCCTTGGACTCTCGCGTTATGCGCGGAAATGATTTTCCGGTACGTCAGGAAAATAAACGGCGGATCGTCGGACAGTTCCTTGTACAGCTCTTTATAAGTCGCTTTTCTCTGCTCGATGTCAAAAGTGGAAATCCCCTTCTCGATCAGCTCATCCACTTTCGGATTCGCGTAGCCGTTCGTATCGGTAAAGCTGCTTTTGTTCTTGGAGTAGAAACTGATGACCCCGTCGGACGGATCGGCCAGCAGCGTGGTCGAGAAGGAAGCCAGATCGTGATCGCCTTTGCTTGTTCTCGCCAGCAGGGCGTTGTAATCCATCAGTTCGGTTTCGAACTGGATGCCGATGTCTTTATAATTCTCTTTGGCAATCGGAACGAGCACGTCGCTGAGAGCGCCTTTCGTCGTGAAGTAATGAGCGACCAGCTTCGCGCCGTCTTTCTCCCGGATGCCGTCCGCTCCCGGTTTCCAGCCCGCATCGTCGAGCAGCTTCTTCGCTTTTTCCGGATCGAACTTGAACGTATTGACGCCGTCCTCGGTATAAGCCCAGGAAGCGGGAGAAATCGGTACGTTTGCAACCTGTCCGTAGCCTTGGAAGGCGGCTGCGACGATTTTCTCACGGTCGAGGCCGTAAATGAACGCCTGCCGGACGTTTTTATCTTTAAAAATCGGTTTGCTGTGATTGAATTTGATAAAGCTGTAAGCCGTCGACGTATAAATGTTTACGTTCGCGTAGCCGAGACCTTTGAGAAGCTCCAGGCTGTCGTCGTTGGCCGGATAAGAACTGTAATCCACTTCCCCGGTCTGGAAGAACTGGGTTGCGTCGCCGGAGGTCGTTTTATATATAAAATGTTCCACGGCCGGCTTGCCGCCGAAGTAGTTTTCATTCGCGATGAAGCGGACTTCCTGTCCCGGAATGAATTTCTCCAGTTTGTACGGGCCCGTTCCTACCGGTTTGGAATGAAGTGTTTTTATGTATTCGAGATTGCCCGGCGTGTAGTTTTTGCCGTAGTAGGCTTTGGACAGCACCTGGCCGCCCAGCAGCAGAAGCGCTCTTGCGTTGGCCTTCTCCGTCGTGATCTCGATCGTTTGCGGATCGGTGACTTTGATGCCTTCGATTGTGGAGGCTTTGCCCTCTTTGTAGGCCTGACCGCCTTTAACGGCCGTTTCCGTAATATCGGTTTCGCCGTCGTAAGCTTTGTCGTAGAGCACGCTCAGGGTGAACGCTACGTCATCCGCGGTCAACGGGGAACCGTCGCTGAACTTCAGGTCTTTCTTAAGATGGAACGTATACTTCAACCCGTCCTGGGAAATGTCCCATTTCTCGGCCAGCGCCGGGATCGGCTTGCCGGTTTCGTCGATGTCCACCAGCGGCGAGAACATGACGGAGGTTACGTTGCCGTCGTAGCCGTTGTGATAGAAGTAAGGATTGAACACTCCGCCAGGCTCCGTGAGTGTAACCACGACGGTATCTTTCCTGGCTGTTGCGGCGGCCGGCGATTTGGATTTGTCGGTAGCGGCAATGAACTGATCCGCGCCGGTCTGCTGCTTGGCCTGATCGTCCGTTTTCGGCGCTTCCGAGGCGCCCGGTGTCCCGGAACTGCTGCAAGCCGACAAGGCCAGTGAAGCGGCCAAAATCAGACTGACAGCGTATGAAGCTCTTTTTTTCATGATATAGTTCCTCCCCGTTTTTCGGCTGCATCCCATCCGAATGCTAATTTCTTAATATCCCATTGGTTAAGTAGGGATTAATCTTATCGCCATTATAGGAGGATTTTTTGGTTCTGTAAATAGGGAACTTAAAATTTTTTCTCCGAAAACAGTACCAATAAACCGTTTTCACATTTTATGTCCGCTTACGGCGTTTGACGCCTCTGTAAAAGCACGCAAAAAAAGACGCCCGGCCGGTAAGCCATGCGTCTTTCTTTTACCGGCAGGCGGCCCAAGAAGGGTTCGCCTGCTTATTCGATTTGCGGGGCGGTACTTGTCCGAAGCTCGTTCGTGACACGTGTCCGAAGCCGGCGTTTCTTCGCCTGTTTCCCGCTTGTTCCCGGCACAATTTTATCCCGCGGCCTCTTCTGAACCCGGCGCGAGCTTGCTTCCGCTCCGGAAAGTCACCGCCAGCAGCTTATGTACGAAATCGGCGGCCAGCAGCGTCACCGTCAGCCCTGCCAGAGACAAGGCGACGGCGAGCGGTACGTCCCAGACGCGGGGAGTCTCCGTAAAAAAGGGGATCAGGGAGACGGCGAGAATCGGAGGCGCGTTCCATTTGACCTTGTTCAGCCAAATGATGATCAGCGTATTGACGAAAAGCGCCCAAATGCCGGGAACGAGGTAATAAATCACGGTGCCGACGACCGTGGCCAGCACAGCTCCCGCCGAAATGGAAGTCATCGCTTTCGCGTTGAACGGACGGGAAATAAACAGAAAGCTGAAGGCCCCCAGGGCGGGGAAGAACAGTCCGTGCATGGCCGGGTAGTGCTTGGAAGCCCCGTAGACAAGCATGATGTAGAGCGCTACACCGATTATTTTCATATTCATGACGAGCTGTTCCTTTCTCAAGCGAAAGACACCAAGTCCCGGAAGCGGGCTTGATGTCTTCCTCTCCTTTATTCGCTATTAGCAAGGATTTGTGGAAGGTTCACGAGTTTCTTTGAAGTTCATATTCATTCTGATGCAGCTCTTTGATCATGGTTCTCAGAAAGCTGCTTTCCTGCATACCGAGACCTTTCGTATTGTCTTTTGCAATCATGTCTCCGATGGTACGCTTTAAAATCTCACTGCGTCTTCCCAACATTTTCGCATACGTCAATCCAAGTCACTCCCGGTTCGTTTATTTCGTGTGTAAAACACTCTTCTAAGTATATAGAACGAAGCCGGTTTTGGAAAACGGACTCAGCTCCCCTGACGCAGGCTTACCCGTACTCAACCCCGAAGAGCCGTACTGAGCGGGAAAGTTCGGAAACATCCTCCCGTATCCTCCCCTATCCTGCCGCGAATCACTAGGGACGGGACGCAGGACGAGCCTGGTTTTACTCAAGGCCGTTTCTCAGCCGTTCCACAAACGTTCTGGAAACCCGCGAGAAATGGCGTCCTTCCGAGCGCACCCAGCCCAGATAAACCGGCTGGCCCGCCATGAATTCCAGCTCCGCCGTCATCATGTTGACTTCCGTGAACAAGGGAGCCCATTCCCGCCGGAAGGAATAATCCATCCCCACGGTGACCGCGTTCTGTTCTTCCACCGCCTTGCGGATGGCGTCCGTGTTGTTCGTCGTGAATAAAATGTCTACCTCGCCGTGCTCCGCGGCGAACCGGTTCATAAACCACCGCACGTATTCGTCGTTATACAATACGACGGGCTGACTGCGGAGCATGTCCGGTGTAACGGCTCCCCGGTAAGCCAAGGGGGACTTATCGCTCATGCCGACGACCATCTTCCCTTCCAGCAGCCGTTCGAAGGCCAGTCCTTCGCTTTTTTTGAGCAGACTTTCGAACAAAATGATAAAGCCGATGTCCAGCCGGTTGTGGCGGATATCATCGAGAATTTCCTGTGAGCCTTTCTCCGCGATCTCCATCCGCACCAGCGGGTAGTCTTTCTTAAACCCCGCGACGGCATCGACCAGAAGAGACATCGGGCCCGGAATGGTTCCCATCCGAAGCTCACCGCTCAGCGTCTCGCCCCAGCCCCGCGCGGCTTCTTTGAGCTCGTCGAGCTTGCTCAGCACTTCGAATGCTTTGCTGACGATCACCCGGCCTTCGGCCGTCGGAACCGCTCCCATCCGCGAGCGTGCGAACAGAACGACTCCGAGTTCGCTTTCCAGGTGAGTAATGGACTGGCTGACTGCGGACAAAGAGACGTGCAGATTGCGCGCGGCGCTTGTGATCGAGCCCGTTTTCGCCACTTCAACGATATATTCAAGCTGCTCCAGATGCAAAAATTCCGCCCCCTTCCTTAAGCACGGCTTAAGTATAGCTTACTAAGTTTAAATAGTTCTATAGGAATAAAAGAGATACAATAAAAGCAAGATGATGAGGACTTGCCCGGGTGGCAGGACCTCTTTGAATTTCACGGCCCTTAATGACCGTTCACCCTACTTGAGAAACGGAGAGATACCTCATGAGATTTACCGATAAAGTAGCTATCGTAACCGGCGGCGCCAGCGGAATCGGGGAAGCGACGGTCCGCTTGTTTGCACAGGAAGGCGCAAAAGTCGTTATCGCGGACTTTTCCGACCGCGGTCAGACCGTAGCCGACGAGCTGAAAGCGGAAGGCCGCGACGCCCTGTTCATCAAAACCGACGTCACGAAAGAGGACGACGTTAAACATATGGTTGCCGAAACGGTCAAACAATACGGCAAGCTGGATATTTTATTTGCCAATGCGGGCATTGCCAAAGACGGCCCCGCGGACAAGCTGAGCTGGGAAGCCTGGCAGAAGACCATCGACATCAACCTGTCGGGCGTCTTCCTCAGCGACAAATACGCGCTGGAGCAGATGCTCGCCCAGGGCACCGGGGGCGCGATCGTAAACTGCGGCTCCATTCACAGCCATGTCGGCAAAGCCGGCGTCACCGCGTACGCCTCCGCGAAAGGCGGCGTGAAGCTGCTCACGCAGACGCTGGGCATCGACTATGCGCAGCACGGCATCCGCGTGAACGCCGTCTGCCCCGGCTATATCGACACGCCGCTGATCGCCGGACGCACCCAGGCCATCACGGACCACCTGACGGCGCTGCATCCGATGGGACGTCTCGGCAAGCCGGAAGAGGTCGCGAAAGCGGTGCTGTTCCTCGCCAGCGACGACGCCTCCTTCGTGACCGGCACGACGCTGCTCGTGGACGGCGGATACACCGCGCAGTAACGCGCCCGCACGGCTTTCCGGGCTGATATTTCCCGGCGGGAAGTATCAGACGGGGTTCATAAACCTCCTTAACCGTATACGGTTAAGGAGGTTTTTTGCTGCCGGGCCGGGGCTGCCGGGCCGGGGCTGCCGGGCCGGGGCTGCCGCACAAAAAGGCTCACACCCGCTAATCGGGGTGAGCCCTTTTGTGGCGCGGCACCCAGCCGCAGGCGCCTCTGCGCCTTCGCAGGAAGCATACAGCCTCATGCTCTGCTTTTCGCGGCTAAGCTTCTTCGTGCTCGTCCATGAACGGTTTGTTCACGTAGTGGTACATAACCGCCATCAGAATACCGCCCCCGATAAGGTTGCCGAACGTCACCGGAATCAGGTTATGGAGAACCCCGCCCCAGGAGATCGTATCCGGATGCTCGACCACCAGCGCAATTGCAAACGTACACATATTGGCAATGCTGTGCTCGTAACCGGAAATGAAAAAACAGAAGACAAACAGCATCATGGCGAACAGCTTAGCACCGTCCCCTTTGAGCGACATCGGAATAAAAAAGGCCAGACACACGAGCCAGTTACAAAGAATCGCCCTGAAAAAAAGTTCAAGCGTAGGCGCGTTCATCTTTTTCTCCGCCACGCTGAGCAGGAATCCGTTCACGTCGTGCTCCCTGAAAAGCCCCGTCGCCAGAATGAGCAGCGCGAACGCCACGGCACCGAGAATGTTGCCTCCGTAGCTTGTCAGCCATAACCGGATGACCTCCGGCCAGCGGAGCTTCCGCCTTAATGCGGCAAACGTATAGTAGAACGTATTTCCTGTAAAAAGATCCCCTCCGCCGTACGAGATCAAAATAATCGCGGCTCCGAAAGTAATCGCGGCCATCGGATACGTGAACGGGGAATGCTCCAAATAGAAAAAGCTTCCCGTCTTGAACGCGACGATCACCCCGAATCCGATAAACATGCTCGCCAGCGCGGAACGGGATAAATAGCGGAGTTTGCTCTGCTTGTAAATTTTCATTTTTTTCATGGCCAGCTTCTCGACTTGCAGCAGCGGCTGTACTTCCATAACCCGGTCTCTCCCTTCCCGGTGTCTTCACCCGTTGTTGATATTTTCCATTCCTATGTAGCTTATTATGAATTGTCTTTTTAATAAAGGGCTATATAAGAACTCGTGCCGGGCTATTATTCCGGATAAGAAATAATAATATAAAATCTAACCAGTTCATCCGTAGAATTGCTATACATATGTTCGGTATTCGCGTTAAATTTAATCGTTTCATCGGGGGTTAATTCAAACTTCTCCCCTTGAACATCGAGTGTAAGTACACCGCGTTGGATAAGTACATATTCCTCGCCCAGATGCTTTTCCGAAACATGACTAAAACCCGGTTTCAAGTCTACCGTGAAAACTTCAAACTTTTTGTCCGGATTAAAGGGGAACATAGAATAGACGAGATAATTCCCATCATCATCGATCAAAGGGTTCAGCTGGTTTATGTTTATTTTTTCGATTTGCGGCTTATCCGTTTCCTTTAAAAAAACGGAAAAAGATACGTGCAGCCCGTTGGCAATTTTCCAGAGAGTGGTGACAGTCGGATTCGATTTCCCGTTTTCGATTTGAGCCAGCATCGCTTTACTGACTCCCGTTAATTCCGCCACGGTGTCTAGGCTCAATCCTCTTTTTTTTCTCAATTGGGCAAGATTATGGGCGATAACCTTCTGAATAAACTCCATACAACATCTCCTTGACTCTCTTTTTCGTTTAATATAGCATACAAATATACAATATAACATACAAAAAAGGTGAGGAAATTATGCACGAATTGGCTCATGAAATGACTACCGAAGAAAATCTCCCTACCTTCTCCCAAGGCGTAAAAGATTGCATTCCGACTTTATTCGGCTATATCAGTATCGGAATTGCCATGGGCATTGTCGGGGTATCATCCAATCTAAGTATACTAGAAGTTACCCTCTTATCGGCATTGGTTTACGCCGGAGCGTCTCAATTCATTATTTGTGCATTACTCGTTTCGGGAAGTCCCGTTTCCGTCATTCTATTTACGACTTTCGTTGTAAATCTGCGGAATTTTTTATTGAGTATGGCGTTGGCTCCCCGCTTTGCAAACTATTCTTTATTAAAAAATATCGGGGTCGGAGCGTTCGTAACGGATGAATCGTTCGGTGTAGCCATGAACAAGATTGCCAAAGGAGAACCGGTCAATGTCCAATGGATGAACGGACTGAATGTAACCGCGTATATCTTCTGGGTTTTATCTTGTATGTCGGGGGCTTTCTTCGGCAAATGGATTTCAAATCCCGAAGTATTCGGTCTGGATTTTTCTTTGACCGCTATGTTTTTGGCGCTGCTTGTTTTGCAATTGCAAACGGTTAACAATGAAAAGTTGAAGTTTTATTTAACCTTAATTATTTATGTCGTTATATTGATGCTGGTTCTGTGTATGTTTGTTCCTTCTTATGCAGCCATCATTTTATCAACGATTATTGCCGCAACTATCGGGGTGGTACAAGACAAATGAGTATTGGGACCTCCTTTTTATTGATCATTTTAGGGTGTACCGCCGTAACTTTCCTTCCAAGAATTATCCCGTTTATCGTAATAAGAAATATTAATCTTCCGAAAATTGCAGTTAAATGGCTTTCGTATGTTCCCGTTTGTATTTTTACCGCGCTTATCGTCGAGAGTTTCATTAAGGAAGATGAATCTTTGCTGGCGATTGACTGGAGCGTTCTCACGGCTATCGTACCGACTCTTGCTGCGGCCCTATGGACGAAAAGTTTATCCGTTACGGTTATAGTCGGAATAGTGTGTATGGCTGCTGTCAGGTTCTTGATCTCATAAAATCCGATTCTTCTATTTTTATATAACCTTCTTGTCATTTGCCTCATAAAAAAAGGATAGGACAAACAAAAATTTTGTTTGTCTCTATCCTCTTCTTAAATTCTCTTCTCTTGTTACAAGTTACACGTGTCTTAGGGCTGAATCAAGCTTCCGGCAAAATACCGGGCCGGACTTCAAGCCGACAATGGCAGAGCGGTTATTCCGCCGCGCTTTAAGCCGCTTACTCTACCCAGGTTTTGCGCAGCTCGTCGAACTTGCCCTGCAGCTTCATTTCGTCCATCCATACGTCAAGGTAGTTCTCGAAGATGGTGTCTCCGCGCTGGATCATGAACGCTTTTTCGCTCTTCGTGAACGTGTTGTCGGACAGAGCGGCATAGAGGCGCTTGTCTTTCTTCGCGTAGGTCAGAGCTTCGATGTTGTCGGTGATCATCACATCATACGTTCCGTCGGCAACTAGGCCCGGAATGTCGAGGTTGTTCTGAACAACGGTCACGTTGGCGTTTTTCAGGTGTTCGCGTACGAACACTTCGTTCGTGCCGCCCGGATTTACGCCGATTTTTACCGTCGGTTTGTTGATGTCTTCAACGGATTTGTACTTGTCCTTGTCTTCCAGACGGATCAGCGGGGACTTGCCGAACGTGATGTAGCCTTCCGTCATCTGGGCTTTCTTCTGACGATCGGTGTTGCGCGTTACGCCGCCCACGGCGATATCGAACTTGTCGGCCAGCATATCGGCCATCATGTTCGGCCAGGAAGTCTGCACGAAACGTACTTCCACGCCAAGGCTTTTCGCCAGCTGCTTCGCCGCATCGATGTCATAGCCTTCGTACTGTTTCGTTTCCGGATTGAGGTAAGTGAACGGACGATAGTCGCCTGTCGTACCTACACGGATATATCCTTGAGCCACGATTTGATCGAGGCGGGATTCGTATTTTTTCTTGTGTTCTTTTTTGAGTTCTTTTGCTTCGTTGTTGTCCTGTGCCGCAGTCGCTACCGGAGCTACCGCATGAGACACGCTGATTGTCGAACCGACCGCAATTCCTCCCGCAAGCAGGGATACTGCGAGTGCCCCTTTTACCCATACGCCTGTCATGCTCTTCAACTGTTTCATCGTTCAATCGTCTCCATTTCTATTGGTTGTGTAAAAAAATGTGCAGCCGGAGATTTTCCGCAGCCGGGAGTTTTACAAGGTAAACTTGCGCAATTCCTCCCGCAGCTGCTTCATCATGCTGTCGAGTGAATGCATGGAACGGGCCATGTCCTCCATCGCCTGGAGCTGATCCCGCGTGGCGACCGCGACCTTCTGCGAATCGTCCGACGTATGCTTCGCGATTCCCTGCATCTCGTCTACGGATGCGGAAACCTCTTCCGCACCTGCGGACATTTCCTCCGATGCGGCCGACACTTCCTGGATATTCGCCGCCACGTGGCGGGACGAGGAAAGAATGTGCTGGAATTTCTCGCGCACTTCTTCGATCAGCTTGAGGCCGTCCTGGACGTTGCGGTCGCCGGCCGACATCGCATCGACGACATAGTCGGTCTGTCTGCGAATATCGCCGAGAAGAACGGAAATCCGGCCTGCGGAGTCTTTCGACGCCTCGGCGAGCTTCTTCACTTCCCCGGCGACGACCGCAAAACCGCGGCCGTGTTCGCCGGCTCGTGCCGCCTCGATGGACGCGTTCAGCGAGAGCAGGTTAATCTGCCCGGCAAGTCCGGTAATCGTGTCCACGATACCGGAGATTTCGCCGGAGCGCTCATGCCACTGCTCCGCCGCCTGCAGGGCACGGGTCGTGCCGCTGCTGATCTCGGTCATCTGGCGCACCGTCTGCTCGACGACCGCGGCTCCCTCTTCGGCCTCGCGGGCCGCATCGGTAGCGGCTTCGGCTACGGTCGCGGACGTTTCCGCGATGCGGACGATCCCGCGCGACATCTCGCCCATGGAGATCGTCACTTCGTGCGAGCTGCCGGCCTGCGCTTCCGCGCCCTGCGCGATCTGGGTAATCGCTTCGTTGGTCAGACGGCTGGAATCCGCCGCAAGGTCGATCCGCTTGGCAAGATCGCTGCCCAGCTGAAGCACTTCGTTCGATGACTTCGACACGCCTTCGATCAGCTGCTTGAGATGACCGACCGTCTGATTGAAATCTTGAGACAGAACCGCGATTTCATCATTTCCGAGTACCTCGACGGCATTGCTGAGGTTGCCTTCCGCCACAAGCTTAACGGCTTTGTTAAGACGCGCGATCGGACGGACCAGCCGTGCGGCGAAGAGGTAAATCAGCCCCACCGCGACAACGAGCGTGCCGAGCGAGATCAGCACGAGCTTGGTGGACAATTGGGTGACCGGAGCAAAAAGTTCGGATTCGGGAGCGGTGATGAAGATCCCCCACTTGAGTCCGGTAGGAGCGTAAGACACGTATTTCTTGTCTCCGTCCGTCGTGTAAGCGGATGTTCCGCTTTCCCCCGCGATGATTTTCTTATAAGCGTCTTGAAGTTCCGGGATCGGGATATCCGATACGGATGCCTTCAGAATCATTTCTTTGTCCGGATGCCATAAAAATTTGCCGGTTTTACTGATCAGATAGGCATAGCCCGTCTGCCCGAATTTTTCCTCCGAGACGTACGTCTGGATTTCGTTGATCGGGATGGTCGAGCCCGCGTAGCCGATCTGTTTCTTGTCCTTCATGATCGGCACGATCAGCGTCACGATGTTATTGCCCGTCCGCTTGGAAACGATCGGCTCGGAAACGACGATCTTGCCTTCGCCCTTGCCCGCTTCCTGGTAGTGGACGCGGTCGCTGACGTCCGTAACTTCCCCTTTGAAGTTAACGACGTTCTTGCCCGTCAAATCATGGGAAAAGAAAAACGTCTCGAACTCGGGATACTGTTTCTGCGCCTGCTGGATCACTTTCAGATCCTGCTCCCGGCTTCCATCTTCCGAAAGCAGCCTGGTGACCGTTTCCACAATCGCGATTTTGTTCTCGAAAAACTTGTCGAGCTTCATGGCCAGCTGCTTGGATTGCAGGGCGGATTCCCTGTCCAGACTCGTGCTCAGCATTCTGGAAGCCGTTAAATAACTCGCCGTGTATACGGCAGCCAAACTGACAATCAGAATCAGGCACATCAACCAAATCAGTTTTTGCTTAAGGCTGTTGAACTTCAATAGAGCCTTCATATTCACCGTCTCCCCTCCTCTTCCGTTATGTCGTACCCATCCGTTATCCGGTATGATCCGCCGGATCGTTGCCGGCCTGCCAACTCTCCAGTCGTCTCCGGATTTATCGGTCTTCCCCGCAAGGGAAGCCCTATTTTTATATCGGCTGAAAGTCCTGGTTTTTTATACCTATTTTCGATAATAATTTAGAATTTTTTGTTGATATTTGTTGAACAATGTTTGTTTATACCCATTTATTGTTATTAAAACGCCAACATTCCCTAAAATAACGTTTTCTAAATATGAAAAAAGAGACACCTTTTCCCGCCTTTAAAGGCAGAAACAAGTGTCTCTTTAAGCAGAATCTTACCCGGCCGGAGGACTCCGGTATACGATCTCTTTTCCGGTGCGGGCGGATTCGTAGGTTCCCAGTATGAGCTCCAGCGAATGCCTTCCCTCCGTTCCGGGCACGAGGGGCTCTCTGCCCTCCCGGATTGCGAGAGCCATGTCCCGGATCTGGATCCGGTGTCCGTCGGGAATGACCTTGAACGGTTCGAATTCCGGGAGCTCCACAGGCTCCCCGTCGATTTTAAGCGCCACGATGTCGTCGTCTTCGATCACCAGGGAGCCTCTCTCCCCATGAATTTCGACACGGTGCACAGGCCCCAGGTGCGCGGTGGTCGTAATTTCGAGCAATCCCAGCGCGCCGCTCTCGAACTGAAGCACCGATACCGCGGTATCCTCCACTTCGATATCCCTCAGAACGGCCTTGGCTTTGCCGTACAGGGAGGAGACGGGGCCCGCCAGCCACTGGAGCAGGTCCACCGTATGAATCCCCTGGTTCATCATGGCCCCGCCGCCGTCCATCGCCCAGGTGCCGCGCCAGCCCGCGCTGTCGTAATAATCCTGGCTGCGGTAAATGTTCACATAGCCTGAGCAGAGGCTGAGCTTGCCCAGCCGGCCTTCCCGGATCAGCTCCCGGGCATACCGGGCCGCAGGGGACATCCGGCGGGGAAATACCGTCGAGAGGAGGACGCCGTTCTCGCGGCTGACCCGGATCATGTCGTCGAGGTCTGCCATGGTAATGGCCATCGGCTTTTCGACGAAGACATGCTTGCCCGCTTTGGCGGCCTGCACGGCCTGCCCGGCATGAAGCCCGCTCGGCGTGCAGATGCAGACCACGTCCAGATCGTCGAGGGCGAGCATCTCTTCGAGGCTCTCGTAGACCGCCGCCGAGTAGGTCTGTCCGAAACGAACCGCGTTCTCCGGCACGAAGTCGTACACCGCGGTCAATTCCGCCTCCGGCGTCTCCCGGATTCCCTTAGCGTGGATGTCGGCGATGATGCCGCAGCCGATAAGGCCGAACCGGACTGGCCGCGCCGTAACCGGTGTTGTCATAAGAAAGTCACTTCCCTTTCGATGGTAGGCTAATTTCCGCCGGGAGCGGACACGGATGAAGAGGATGGAGATACCGGCGCTGCTGCCGGTGCGGGCGAGGATTCCGATACGGGCGCTGCTGTCGACTCCGGGGCGGTCGCTGCAGACGCTGCGGCCGTTTTCCGCGGTGCCGCCGCAGGTTCCGCCGCCGCTGCCGGCGCCGTCTCCCGGAGCAGCTGCCGGACCGCGTCGCGGTCATGCGCAAGCTGCTCAACGGGCGGGTACGGGGCGAAGCATTCGAGCGTCACCCAGCCCCCGTACCCCGTCTCCGCCAGCGCCTCGAAGAGCTCCCGGTGGTCGACTTCCCCCTCGCCGAGGCGGCACTGGAGGAAGTGCTCTTCCCCGTGCCGGGTGACGTTGCGGAACGTTCCCGTCCCCGGCCCGCCCGCTGCGGGGATTCTTTTCTCGTCCTTCACATGGACATGCTGCAGGCGGCTGCCCAGCCCCCTCACGGAAGCGCGGCCGAAATCGGTGTCGCTGATGTACATGTTGCCCGCGTCGTGAATCAGCCCGACGTTGTCTTCGCCGATCATCTCCAACAGACGGAGGGAGCTTTCCACGGTTTCGATCAGGCTCACATTGTGAATCTCCAGCAGGATCGTCTTTTCGTGTCTGCGGGCCGCCTCCGCGCATTTTCTGAGCCAGTGGGCCGCTTTTTCGTAATGATAATCGGCAGCCAGGAAAGCGTTGGGTCCCCCCGGAAAAACCCGGATCATGTCCGTTTCCAGATAATCGGCCCGCTCCAGCAGGGCGAGAAACTCGTCGTAAGCGGCTGCGCATTCGGGATCGCCCGATTCGGAAAACCGGCCCATATAGCCGCCCAGCACCGGGATGTCCAGTACATGCTCATCGGCGAGCCTGCGGATCTCCTTCACCCTCGGAATTGATGTCTGGGGCGATAAATGAGGCTCCCGGCACGCGATTTCAATCCCGTCGAAACCGAGATCCGCCGTGATTTTCATCGCTTCCTGAATGCTGTACTCCATGAGAGCGCCGCTGAATGCCGCGATTTTCATAAGAGAGCCGTCTCCTTTCATTTAATGCCCGAGGCACTGTGGTTCTGCACGAAATATTTTTCCGCGAATAAGAAAACAATCAGAATCGGCACCAGGCTCAGCAGAGCGGCCGCAACCATCAGCTGTTCGTTGCCGAACCATTGGCCGCCGAGCGAAAGAATTCCGATCGGGAGCGTAAACTTATCGTTCGAGGTCAAATAAATAACCGGCGTCAAAATTTCGTTCCATTTGCCCATAAACGTAAAGATCGCCAGCGTAGCCAGCGTCGGCCTCGCCATCGGCATAAAGATCCGCCAGTACACCTGAATGGGGTTGCAGCCCTCCAGCTTCGCGGACTCCTCGTATTCCTTCGGAATGTTCATAAACGCCTGCCTCATCAGGAAAATACCGAACGGCTGCGCGAGCCACTCGATTACCCAGAGCGGCGTAAGCGTATCGAGCATTTGCAGATTATTGAAAATAATAAAATGAGGGATGATGATGACGACTGGCGGGATCATCATCGTTCCGAGCACCATGACGAACAGGGCGTTTTTAAGCGGAAAACGGAGTCGGGCGAACGCATAGCCGACCATGGAGCACGAGAGCAGCGCTCCCGCCACGGATAACAGGGCGACGTAGAAGCTGTTCATCGTATACCCGCCGATGTTGCCGAGCTTCAGCACTTCCGCATAGTTCGACCATTGAAAAATTTCCGGCATCCATCTCGGCGGTACGGACGTGTACTCCTTATACGTCTTGAGCGAGTTCATGAGCGCCGTCGCGAACGGAACAATCATCACAAGCGACGATAAAATAATGGCCGTATACCGGAGAATCGTCGGCAGCCTTTTATGCTTCATAGAGGGTTCTCCTTTCCGGCGGCAAAGCCGCCCGGAAGTCCGTTACGGAGGGTCCGGTCAATCGTAGTGGACCCATTTTTTCTGCACCTTCATTTGAATCAGGGTAAGCGTGAACAGGATCATAAACAGCACCCAGGCGATAGCCGAGGCATAGCCCATCCGCATGAAGGTGAAACCTTCGCGGTACAGATACAGCATCAGGACCAGGCTGGAATTGTTCGGTCCGCCCGCGGAACTGATGTCCCCGCCCCCCGTCAGAACATACACCTGCTCGAAGGCCTGGAACGTGCTGATCGTGCTCAGAATGATAACGAGAAACGTCGTCGGGGAAATAAGCGGAAACGTGATCGACATAAACTTTCGCAGCGTGCCCGCTCCGTCTATTTCGGCCGCCTCGTACAAATCCTGGGGCACGCTTTGCAGGCCGGCCAGATAGATGACCATGATATAGCCGATCCCCTTCCAGACGGCGATCAGAACGAGCAGCGGGATCACGAGCTTCCCGTCCTGCAGCCAGCGCTGCGGGTCCAGCCCCAGCGAGGCCAGAATCGAGTTGGCGAAGCCGAAACGCGGATTGAAAATGGCGTCCGACACGTACAAAATGACCGTCCACGATGAAATTACCGGAATAAAATGGGCCATGCGGAACAGCTTCAGCCCTTTCAGCTTCTGGTTCAGCACAACGGCCAGGATCAGCGCCAGAATCGTCTGGGCCGGAACGAACAGAACCGCGAAATACAGCGTGTTCCACAGCGATTTCCAGAAAAGCTCGTCCCCGAGCAGACGTCCGTAGTTGTCCAGCCCCGTCCATTTCGGCGGGTTCATCATGTCGTATTGCGAGAAGCTGAAATAGAGCGAGGCGATGAGCGGCCCGGCCACGAACACGATAAAGTGAATCAGGTAAGGGGAGACGAGAAGCAGTCCCCATTTCCCCTCCTGATCAAGCGGTCTGAGCTTTCTTGCCGGGGTTTGAGCTTTCGCATAGGCTTTGCCGCTTACGGTGTCGTTCATAGAAAGCCCATCCTCCCTTCCGTAAATTGCGGTTTACTTCTTATAAAAATCATCCAGCACCTTCTGCACCGCCTTATCGGCATCCGCCAGCGCGGCGTCTATCGGAGCGTCTCCGAGGAATGCCCGCTGGGCGTTCTCGTTGAACTTGCCGACCCACTCTTCCCATACGGCGTTGTTGTCGAGCGTTTTGGCAAATTCCAGGCTGTCGAGGAACGCCTTCCGGTTGGCCGGCTTCTCTCCCGCTTTCAGGAACACGTCGGAATTCGCGACGGATTTCTTGACGGGAATCGCTTCGCCGAGCGCCGCCCATTCCTTCTGCACGTCGTCCTCCGTCGCCCAGTACTTGATCCACTCCCAAGCCGCCTGCGCCTTGGCGTCCGGCGACTTCTGGTTGACGACCCAGGAGTTCGCGATAACCGGCGATACCCGCTTGCCGTCGGGTCCTTTGGGCAGCAGCGTGACATCGTAGTTCAGCTTCGCTTCGTTGGCGGCCAGCACGCGGGCATAGATGCCGATGCGCATCGCGGCTGAACCGCTCGGGAATACCGCCATCGAACTCTGGAAGCTTTTCAGATCGACGGGGTCGGTGATAATGCCCCTCTTCATGCCGTCCACCATCCACTCGAACGCCTGCTTGTTCTGCGGGGTGTTGATGACCGACTTCTGGACCGTATCGTCCAGGACGCCGCCGCCGTAAGATTTCATCACGGAGAACCAGCCTTCCGTAATACTGAAGAAGGTAAGTCCGAACTGGTTGACGTTCTTCGGATCGAAGCCGGATTCGTCCGCCTTCTTGCCCTTGGCGTCAAGCGTAAGCAGCGCCGCGTTCTTTTTCAGATCGTCCCACGTCCAGTCTTCACTCGGGTAAGCGACCCCGGCTTTATCGAACAGATCCTTATTGTAAAAGAGCGCCCCCACCTGAATGCCCTGGGGCACGGCCCAGTACTTTCCTTTGGCGTCTTTGTTGAAATCGAGCCCGTAGTAGTCGTCTTTTTTCAAATCTTTGCCGATCCATTCGGTGAGATCCTTAACCGCCCCCCGCTCGGCATATTTCATGACATAAACTCCGTCCGAAAGCCACACGTCCGGCGCCTGGCCGGCCGCGATCTGTGTATCGAGCTTCTGGTAAAACTGCCCGTAAGGGGCGCTCTGGGTGTTTACTTTGATGTCCGGGTGCTTCTTCATAAACTTATCGATCAGTTCTTTCATCTTCGCATCCGATTTTCCGTCGGAATAATAGCCGAGCAGGATTTCAACCGGCTTGCCGCCTTCCTGGGAACCGCCGGCCGCAGTCGTCCCCGCCGTTTCCGCCGTTCCTTTCGAGCAGCCCGCCCCCACTACCGCCAGTGTCAGTGCCGATAGAAGTACCGTTGTCCAAGTCTTTCTTCTCATCTCTCTGTTCAGCCCCTTGTCTCTTCAAAATTAAGTTGCTCATTCGGCGGTTGACCGCCGTTAGGTGACGCCGGCAATTCCGCGCCGTGAGGTGTATCATCCGGTGCATCACTCGGTGTATCGCTCGGTGCATCGCTCAGTGCATCGCTCGCTGCAGCGAGTGATGCGTCATTCTCGCGTCGAAAGCTCATGCAATCCGCTGCCTCCGCGAATGCGGTTCGCCGGCTCAACCGGTCTTCGGGCTCCGGCGGTCGCCACAGCGTGCCGCGACGCGCGCCCGGATTCGCCCAAGCCGCTTAACGCCGGAAGCCCGGACTGCCCGGACTGCCCGGACTGCCCGCCCTACTCCTCCGCGCCGCCCCAGACGGCCGAGGCTTCCCCGGGCTTGTCGTAGGCATGCGCCCAGTAGTAACCGGCCGCCATGATCCGCCGCGGGGCGAAGCCGATCTCGCCGGACGCGGCTTGAACGGGCTCGGACGCCGCGGTGAACGTCCCGTCGGATGCGGACCGGCCGTCCACGTACTTGCCGCCCATCCGGGTGAACCGCCCGTGGACAGCGGCCGCGACGGGCTCGCCCGTCCGCAAGTCCGCCGTTTTCAGCCGGACGGAAGCTTTCGTGCCGTCATACGTCACCTGCATGCCGCCGACGATCATGGGCTTCAGGTCCGTAACGCCCGTCTTCGCGGATACTTCCGGCGAGGCCGGGCCTTCGTTCCCCGCCGCATCGAAAGCCGCTACACGGTAGTAGTACACCGTATCCGGCAGGAGCCCGCCGTCTGTGAACGAGAGGCCGCGCGCCGTCCCGGCCAGCAGCTCCCGCGAAGGTTCCAATCCCCGCACGGTGCTCCGGTAGATCTTGTAGCCCTCGACTTCCATGTTATCGGAAGCCCGGCCGTAGGCCAGATCGATCCGCTGGTAGTCGAATGCATCCGCTTGGGGCCTGCCTCTCACGGCCGAAGGAGGCCGTTTGTCGGCCGGCGGCTGCCAGAAGCGGGCGCCGGGGCCCCAGGCGGAAGGCAGCGCGCGCAGCGTATCGTAGTGATGCAGCGCGATTCCGCCGAATGCGGCGTTCCCTCCGAACGCGGCGTACACTTTATCCAGCTCCCGCTCCATATGGGAGCGCCCTTCTTCGCTGAAGGAGATCGTTTCCGGATCGCCTCCGTCCGCGATGTCTTTGGTCTCTACGCCGAGGATAACGGAGTACGGCTTCCCGATTTTGTTGGCGTAGTCGATCTCTCCCTGCGCCTGCTGGATGATGCCGGCACCGCCCTCGGCCTGATCCCGGTAATCCATAATGGCGTCCTGGATATGCTCGGACAGCCATTTCGTGGAGCCGTTCCACGTAATGCTTTTCGCCGTGTCCGACGAATCGTACCATCTCGGGATAGCCGGTCCGACAGGCAGTGATAAGCCCGACGCGTCTTTGCGCTCCATCAGCGCGGCAAGCATATCGAGATACTGGATCTGAACGTCCGGGTAGCCCGTTTTAAAATCCGGCAGCGAATACGGCTCCGTATCCACATTCACTCCGTCAAACCGCTCCGCGGCTTCGGAAGCCAGGTTGTAGTTCAGCACCTTTTCGAACTCCCGCAGCGCCGCTTCCCTGTATCGCGGATAAGTTCCGAAGTACGGCGGAACCGTTCCTCCCGCTATCAGCGCCTGCACGCGGTATCCTTCGGCATGAGCCCAGCGCACGAAATCCCGCACCTTGGGTCTCTCGTCCTCCAGCATGTCCGTGCCCCCTAATTTGTCGACCCCCAGATAAAGCGTCGTAACGGGGTCCTGGCCGAACGTCTTCGTATCCTTCGCCATCGCATCGAGTACTTGCCGGGAACCCGGCGTTTGGATGAGATTGTAGGACGCGTTCTCCCAGATCCACATGGAGCGGTCCTGGCGGGGCAGCACGGTGACGGGCTTCGGCTCCGTCCCTCCGCCCGTGCGGACGTACGTCGTCAGGCTCCGGCCCGTATGGCCCCGTATGTCTGTCGCCCGGGCCTCGATGCTGTTCGTGCGGCTTCCCGTTTTCTTCGTCTCCCATTTGTAAAGATAGCCGCTTCCTTTCTTCTCGGCCCGCTTCCAGTTCCCGCCGTTTATGCGAACCTCCACGGATTTAACGGGATTCGCGCCGTAAACGTCCACCGTCACATCGGCAGTGCCGCTCACCTTGTCACGGTCAACGGGACTCGTGATCGTTACCTGCGGCACGTCCGCGGCCGGGTTATCCACCGTCAGACGGGTGTAGGCCGACCAGGCATTGTACCGTGTCGCCGTATCCTTCCCCCTGGCGATCAGCTCGACCTCCCCGTCGTATTCGGTAGTATCCAGGTCATAATACCAGGTACCCGCATCATCCCCGTTGGGGTCGTCCATGTGCGCGTCCGCCACTTTTTGACCGTTGATCACCAGCTCGACCTCGTAAGCTCCCGCATAAGAACCGCCGATCCTGACCGTCCCCACTTCCAGACGGCCACCGTCCCTGTGGGAATCGATCGTCAGCAGCGAAGCCGCATTCCCCCTGGACACCGGAAAGGTCATTAAACCAAGCAGAAGAGCCAGCGCGAAAAGAAATCCTTTTTTCCAGCCGTTCCATACGGATGTCACGGAATCATCTCCTTATCGGATTCATGTTCATGTTGCGGCCCCGGCAGACATACACGCCGTTTTTTGCGCTTACCCAGGGCGCTTTTTAACGGGCCGATAAAAATAAAGCGTTTTCAATGTGTAGCTGTAGTATACGGGATGAAAAAGCGGCGCCGCATGGTTTTTTATTTACAATTGGTGTTTTTTTGCTACACTATTTTTAACTCCGACAATGAGAAACGGAAGAGGGGTACATCGATGAAGACCCGGAATTCCCAACACAAAATCGTATCGATCCACCGGCGGCTGTTTATTCTGATCCTTTTCTTCATCGCCCTGCCTGTCCTGATTTTGGGGTGGCTGTGGTACGAAACTTCCACCCGCACGATCGAGCAGTCCGCCATCGAAACGAACCGGCGCTTTATCGAACAAACCGGTAAAAACCTGGATCTGTACATATCCAACCTGGAAAAATCCACTTATCCCATCGTTACCAGTGCCTTGACCCAGCAGTTTCTGGCGCCCGCGCTGCCCTCCGCTTATCCTTACTATCAGCTGACGGAAAAAGTCGAAAACGACTTGTTCGCGCAGATGATCTACGGGCGCTCCGATATTGTCGGCATTTCTCTGGTGGGCAAAAACAGCCTGCAGATCAACGATTTCAGCGAGGCGAAAGAAATTCTCGATATGAACACGATCCGCAGCCGCAACGCGGACCTGCTGAAAAGGCTGGACACTCTTGGCAATTTCGAGGTGCTCGGTTTAAACCGGATCGGCTCCAGCCCCGTTCTGACGGTCGCTCGCAAGCTGCACAGCAGCTCGACCTATCTGTACGAGGGACTCCTCATCGTCGACCTTAACCTCCAGCAGATTGAAAATATATGCAAAGATGTTTCGCAGGGAAGCTTCAGCGCCTGGATCTCCTCGGCGGCCGGAGAGCTCGTCTACCATCCCGACGCCTGGAAAATCGGCACGTACCTTCCCGGTGAGCAGTTGACCCGGTTTCAGGGAGAGCAGCCGGATTTCTTCCGGACAGATACGCCTCAGGGCGAAGAAATTGTCATTTATGAAACGTCCCGGGTCACCGATTGGATCGTCGGAGCCAACATTCCGATGGAGACGATTATCGGGAATCTGATCCGCCTGAGAAACATCTCGCTTGCCGCTGCACTGCTGCTGTTTGTGATTGCGCTTTCAATCGTGGGCGGCTATTCGCTCTCCATCACGCGGTCTTTGACCTATCTGCAAAAATGGATGGAAAAAGTCGAAAACGGCGATTTTAACGTCCGGATTACTTCGACGCGGGAGCGTAACGATGAAATCGGGCTTGTGTTCCGAAGCTTCTCCAAGATGGTCAGTGAACTGAACCGGCTTGTGAGGGAGGTTCATTCTTCCAAGCTGAAAGAGCAGGAACTCATTATCAAGCAGAAAGAATCGGCTCTGCAATCCATGCAGGCGCATATCAACCCCCATTTTCTGTACAATTCGCTGGAAATTATCAATTCCCATGCCATCCTCGAAAACAACCGCAGCATCAGCAAAATGACGGCGGCCCTGGCGCATATTTTCCGCTACAACACGGGCAGCGCCGGACCGCTCGTGCCGCTCGGCGAGGAAGCGGCGCATATCCGTTCCTATCTGGAGATCCAGACTTCCCGCTTCCGCAATCTCCAGGTGGAGATTGACATCGGAGAACCGTGGCTGAGCACCGTCACGACAGTCCGGCTGACGCTGCAGCCTCTGGTGGAAAACGCGTTCATTCACGGGTACCGCGACAAAAAGCCCGCGTATATCGGCATTATCGGCAAGCCCCGCGATACGTACTATGCCGTTGAAATATCCGACCGCGGCCTGGGGATGAGCGCGGAGACGGCCGGGAGGCTCGTCTCGCTGCTTGCCGGCAGCACCGGAGACGGACCGGCGGAACTGGAGCCGGAGCCGGACGGCTCTTCTCCGGCAGACCCGCGCGAAGCTCCGCCGGCCGCTGCCGGCCATGCCTCCGAGGCGGCCGCGGACCTCCCGAGAGCGGCCCGGGAAGCGGCATCCGCCTCCGATGGCAGAACGGCGGATGCCGCTGCCGCGAGCGGGCCGGAGGACGACGGCGCCTTCATCGGCCGGACATCGGCGGCCGCTCCCCCGGACGGCTCCAGGCTGCCGCAGAAGCCTGCCTCCGGTAAGGCATGGCCGGATTCAGCCGGGACGCGGCCGGACGGCGGCGGCCGCCAAGGGGGCATCGGCCTGCTCAATGTGCACCGGCGCATCCGGCTGACGTTCGGGGAGGAATACGGAGTCTTCCTCCTCTCTTCCTCCCCCGGCGCGGGAACTTGCTTCGAGATTCGTCTGCCTTATTCGAAATAACGAGGAGGTCTTGCCATGTACCGGATGATGATTGTCGACGACGAATATATGATCCATTTGAGTGTCCGCAAGATGGTGGAAACGTCCGGACTGGACATTGTCATCGCAGGCGAAGCGGAAGACGGGGAGGAAGCGCTCCGGGTGCTCGGGAGCTGTTCCCCGGACATCGTCCTGACGGATATCCGCATGCCGGAGCTGGACGGGCTCTCCTTCATCGAAGCGGCGAAAAAGCGGAATGAACGGACCCAGTTCATTATTTTGTCGGGCTACAGCGATTTCGAATATGCCCAGCAGGCGATCCGCTTCGGCGTCTCGGATTTTCTGCTGAAGCCCGTCGATCCCGACCAGTTCCGCGAAGCCCTCGGCCGGGTGTACGACCAGCTCGCCAGCAGCGAGTCGAAGCTGTCCCGGCAGCATGAATGGCTGCTGACGCTGCAGGGGCTGACCGGGGAGCTGATCGAGCAGCTCTGGGCCGCCTGCGAGGACAAAGCCCAGCTTCTGGCCGGAGAAGCGCTCCGGCATTACATAAGCTCGGGCCCGGCCGAGCTCAGCCCTCCGCAGTTTGCCCACCATTTCACGGGCATGCTGGAGACGGAGCTGGGCAAACGGGATTTCCGGTTTGCCCGTCCCTACTCAGACCGCGAATGGCCGGGCCATGCGGCGGAGCTCGGAGAGGCCCTGCGCGGGACTTTGAGCGCCATGATCCGGGAAATCAAAGGGACCCGCAACCTCGGGTCCCGGCAGAATATCCACCGGGCGATGCAGTACATGCGGGAGCACTACGCCCGCGAAGATCTCTCGCTGAGTGTGGTGGCGGAGGCCATCGGCATGTCCGACGCGTATCTGAGCCGCATGTTCAAGGAAGAGACGAACGTGAACTTCGTGAAGTACCTCATCCGGCTGCGGATGGAGAAGGCCAGGGATCTCCTGGAGCATACGGATTGTCCGACGACGGACGCCGCCTATCAGGTCGGCTTCTCCGATTACTCCCATTTCAGCAAAACGTTCAAAAAGACATACGGGCTTACGCCTTCCGAGCTCAGGAAACAAAGCCGTCAGCATCCGGAAGGATAGCCCCGCATAAACAGAAGCCGCAAACGGATCGCCGTTTGCGGCTTCTTTGCATGATCATCAGGCCGTACCGGACAAAGCAGCCGCCCGATTTTCTGGTAATTTCGTTACATTTTCTGGTAAATTGATTATAACTTTTTAATTAAATAGATGAAATTATTTACATTTTTTCAAGAAGTGATAAGCTTTTTTTTGTAAGAACCAAAAAACTATAAAGGATGTGTGCCGTTTGAAGAAAATGAAGACCGCTCTCGCTTCCAGTCTCACTCTGCTGTCCCTTGTAGTCTCTCTCGCCCCTGTGTCCGCTTCGTCCAATAACCGGGAGCTGGAGAAAGAAGTCGCCGCCGGAATTACCGGTCAGGAACGTCAGATCATGATCGACGTCATGAAAAATCTTCCCAAAGAAGAGCGTGAAAACGTCATATACATCGACGACAACGGACAAATTCATGCCAACAAGACAGAGTTGAAAGATGTCTTCGGCAAAGTGGCCGTATCAGAAGACAATACCGTAGCCGTCAGCAGCAATGAAACCTTCACCCTGCCGAAAAGCACCGACTCGCCGGCACTAAGCAAGAACGCTTCCGTCACCCCGCTTGCGGGTTATGCTTGTGGAGAAGCGGGCGGACCTTACCGTCGCGTATTCTCGAATCCCGGTTTCTCCTGGTGGTCCGGCAACGTATATCTGCCTTCCAGCACCAACAATGAAGTTTACGTGAACAACGCTACTTCCAACGATACTCCTTACATTTATACGGGTGGGCACGCCAGCAACGGAGCCTCCGAAGTCGATGCCGGATTCCAGTACAGCAAAACGTACAACAACTGGGCCCACTCGATCTTTACCGGCGGCGTCTACTACCATAACAATTCCTTCCGTTTCAAGGCCGGACAAAATCTTACGTTCAAATTCTACGTACCGGCAGACGGGCAAGTCGCTCTCTATGCCGCAGGTATCCGGTATGACACGAATACGGCGGACAACTATACCGTTGTAACCAATGCGTCCGGCTGGAAAAAAAGCGGCGCCGGCAACGAGATCAAACGGATCACGGCCATTGCGAGCAACGCCCCTAAGCCTTATAGCACCGGGACTTATCTGAAAAACGTCAAATGGTCCAATTCCAAGATCGGAACAAGCTCGACCAGCAATCACCAATGGCTGGCGGCGGATACGGGCGGCTACTGCACTTATCCGAACTCCACCCAAGTCAGCGTTAACTATGTGAACGCGGGCGAGGAGACCGTCAATATCAGCATGAACTAGCGGACTGCCTCAATTCCATTCGTTCCGCACTCTTTTTGTAAGGTAATCCCCTTCGGACGGGTTTCATAGAAGCTTTGGCTGCTATCGCCCCGGCTTTGTTCAAGACAAGGTATATCCCCCTTCGGGCGGATATACCTTTTTTTACGGAACCGATGCCCGTACTAAACCTGCAGCCCGCTAACTATCCGGGAAATAAACTCCACAAATTCATTCTCTAATGGATAGAATACAGTCGTCCCTATTCCCATATAGTGTAAACGCAACCGTAATTTATACCCTATCAAAATTAGAGGAGATGAATTGATGAGAGTAAAAAAATGGGTGCTTGGTTTCATGACGGCGGCTCTGTTATCGTTAACACTGATGATCAGCGGAGCGGCCGCAGCACCGGTAACGAGTGTTCACAGTATCTGGTCTACGAAACCTATTCAGGTCATAGACAATGGCACCGCTTACAAAGCCAAGGCGGGAAATGTTATCATCAGTTGGACGAATCAGCCCTTGTCTTCGGGTGACAGCGGTTTCTTCAACGCGATCGTGCAAGCAACAAACGGCATCCAATATGAGTTCCGGCTCGTGTCGTTCAGCTCCAGCACAAACGATGAGATTACAGGCAAATTCGATATCTACAAAAACAACACCCTGGTCACCACCGTTGCCGGAACCGCTTACGGGTTGAGCCAGCCGGTCGGAAGCTATTTCAAGTTCTACGACACGTCCCAGCAGTGGCATGTTTCGGCTTACATTACAAGCCGCTTCGATTATTAATCACCGGCTAAATGAAACGTCCGTGTTAACTTGCAATTCCTGACGGCTCTATAAATAAAGAACGGTTGCAAAAAGGTACATTCCCTTTACGAAGGGAAATGTACCTTTTTAAATGGGAGGCATTCCAATCATCCATTCGGCTTCCCGTTCATACTACAACGAATGTGCGGCTTATAATTTTCCGCAAAATAAAGGGCCGCATCTCCAGACCGCACCCGGTTGATTCGAAATTTACCGAAAAACGGGCCATTATTTGTCATGATTCCGTTTCTCCGTGAATCCCGCCTCATACCACCGTCACATTGTGCTCCTGCCGGTATTCCGTGGGCGTCTGCAAAAATTTCTTGCGGAACACCTGTGTAAAATGCCTCACATCCTGGTAGCCCACACGCTCGGCGATTTCCGCCAATTTCAGCCGGGGGTTGCACAGGAGCTGCTTGGCCTGATCCAGCCGCAAGCCCGTTACATACTCCTTGTAGCCCTGGCCGGTTTTCTGTTTGAACAACTGGCTGAAATAGACCGGGTTCAGAAAGACGACAGAGGCCATTTTCTCCAGGGACAAGTCTCCGGAATAATGCGCCTTGATATATTGCAGCGCCACCTCGATGGATTTGTCTCCGCTCATTTTGATACTGTCGTATTCGACCGCTGCGGAAGCCTGCCTCAACCGGGTGACGATTTGCGGCACGTTTTTAAAATCATGATGGAGCCCCGAGTTCAAAATCTGGAAGGGCACCTTCAAATAGTGTTTGAGGTGACCTTTCAGCGCGTCCAGCAGGGTATCGATCCGGATACCGTCACCGAGTGCCGCAAGACCGAGCAGGCTCTGGCGGTCGTAGCTGACGACAAAGCCCTGGCCATGCGTCTCGATCATTTCGGAGAGGACATTTTCCACGATAAAATGTTCCAGATGAACGCTCTTGCTCCCGGCATCCATCTGCACGAACACGAGGTAATAATCCGGGAAATCTTCCACGAACGACTGAATATCGAGGTTGCCGGTATCCAGTCCCGCCGCCAGCCGGAGAAAAACAGCTTCGCGCAAATATTTCAGGCTCGACTTCAGTCTCACGCTCTCCTTGCTTTGGAGATTCTCGCGTCTGATCTCACCGGTGAGATTCTCGATCAGCTCGACCAGCTTCGGCTTGCCGATCGGCTTCAGCAAATAGTCGCGGGCGCCGAGCCGGACCGCCTCCTGCGCATAAGCGAATTCGGAGTGAGCCGAAATGACGACCCATTTGATGGCCGGATGCTTCCGCTTCGAAATGCGCATAAGTTCAAGGCCTGTCATCCCCGGCATGATAATGTCGGTAAGCACGATATCCACGTGCCGTTCACCGAGGATTTTGACCGCTTCCTCGGTCGAAGCCGCCAGATAAACGCCGTACCCCGGGCAGGCGTTCTCGATCGTGCGCTTGACCCCTTCCCGGATGACGCTCTCGTCGTCGGCAACCAGAATGTTCATACGTTCTTCTCCTCCTTCGGAAGCGGGACCCGCACGATGACGGTCGTTCCCCCGCCCGCTGAACTTTCGACCGTGACGCCGTATGCGCCACCGTACATGTGCCGCACACGCCGGTGCAGGTTCTGCAGCCCGATGCCGCCAGGCGGTGCCGCTCCGCTGCCTTCGCCCGGACCATCCCGGCTCTCCGGAGCGCCGGTCGCGACCCCGGCGCTCCCCCCGCCACCCGGTGCGCCGGCGGCGCATTCGCCGTACAGCGACTCGCGCAGCCGGAGCAGCTTCTCTTCCCCGATGCCGACGCCGTTGTCCCCGATCCGGATCGCCAGTCTCCCCGCCGTCCGCGAAGGTCGAGATGGTGAGCATCCCCGGCCGGCTAAGCGGCTCCAGGCCGTGCTTCACGGCATTCTCGATGATGGGCTGGAGCGTCATCTTCGGAATACGGATGTCCATGTACCGTTCATCCGTCTTCAGCTCCACGTCCAAACGTCCTTCGAGCCGGACGAGAATGATGGTCAGATAGTGATGAATCTGCCCGAATTCCTCGCGAAGCGTAACCTCCGCACCTTCTTCCCACTGGCTGCTGTAGCGGAACATATGGGAGAGCGAAAGTACGACTTCGCCCAGCTTGTCGTTGCCTTTCTCGTCCAGCATCCAATAGATCATATCCAGCGTATTGTATAGGAAGTGGGGGTTCACCTGGGACTGGAGCGCATGAAGCTCCGCATTCTTTTCGCTGACCGATGAAATCTTCACCCGTTCGATAAGCTCCCCGATCCGGTTCACCATATGATTGAACGATCCGACCAGAATGTTGATTTCCCGGTAGGAAGTCACATTTACGATTCCTTTGAAATTGCCCTGCTCCACCTGTTTCATCTGACGGATCAGCCGGATGAGCGGCATCGAAATCCGTTTGGATACGATGGAAGCGATAAATGCCGAGACGAGAACGAGAATCGTTCCGATCAGAATAATATAGCGCTGCATCTGCACAAGCTCGACGTTCAGATCTTTGTAGGGCGTCAGGCTGACCACCAGCCAGTCGGCAAAAGGCAGCTTGGAAGCTACCGCCAGCCGCCCGTTCTTCTGATCGACGGTCATTTCCCGGGAATCGTCCGGCAGCGGGATATCCCCGAGGGAAGGCAGCGAGGCGGCCGAAGAAGTAGAAGACACGAAGCGTCCTTTATCCGAAACGATATATACCTCGCTGTGTTCGCTGAGCTTCAAGTTATTCAACGCGGACAGAATCGCCTGCGGATTCGCTTCGTACAGCACGATCCCGATCGGCTTATGCTCGTTGAGATCGTAAATTTGACGGCCGAAGGCAAATACGGTCCGCTTCTCGTTCTGGTCGATCAGGGAGTGGGGAAACACGCCGAGCCAGACCATTTTGCCCGAAGATTGACGGACGTCCCGGTACCAGCCGGAACTGCGGTATTCGGGATCGACCACGTTCATGTAGTTGCCGTAGTTGTAGATCTTTCCTTTGTCCATGATGACGTGAATACCGATCAGATCTTCCCGGGAGTAGAAAATCGCCCCGATCATGTTAGTGACGGAGCGAGTGTTGATATAATCGAGCGCGGGCTCTTGCGGCGATTCCGTCAGCAGTCGGACGAGATCGAAATTGTTGCCGATCGTTTTGGACAAGCTGTCGTAGCCTTTGAGCAGCAGGTCGAAGAGATCGACGGTCTGCGAGACGTTTTTCCGGGAAAGGTCGCTGATCTTCGTCTGAAACTGCTCCGTCGTGCGGCTGTAGAACAGCAGGGAGATGATGATCAGAATGCCGGACATGCAGAACAGGAACAGAAAAAACAACCGGTGGTGGATAGATTGGAAGCCGCGTCTCAAAGATTCGTCCCCTTTCGTTGTTTCGCCCGGTCCTTGCCGCCGGCTAGGCGCCTACCCTTTTACCGCCCCGGCAACCATGCCCTTCGTGATTTTTTCCGAAAGAATGAAATAAAGGAGAATGACGGGCACTGCCCCCATGACGAGAAAAGCCCCGATGTTGCCGTAGTTGACGGAATACTGGCTCACGAAGGTGTACACACCGAACGGAAGCGTCTTGAGCTTCTCCGAGGAGATGAACGTCGCCGCCAGGATGTATTCGTTCCAGATGTTGATGAACGTTAAGATGCAGACCGTCATGACAGGCGGAACGGAAACCGGGAGGATGATGCTGCGGAAAATGCGGTACACGCTTGCCCCGTCCATATAAGCGGACTCTTCGATTTCGTGCGGAACCGTTTTCATAAAACCGCTCAGGATAAAGACGGCGACCGGCGTCTGGAACGCGATGTAAGGCAGAATCAGAGACAAGTGCGTGTTGAGTATGCTCATATTTTTGAAAATAATCATCAGGGGCAGCAGCGTGGCCTGCAGCGGAATCATAAGCCCGATCAGAAAAACGAGCATGACGGCGGGGGCCAGCTTCCAGCGGAAGCGCGAGATGGCGTAAGCCGCCATGGAGCTTAGCAGTATGACGCAGACCATCGTAATAACGGTGACGAACACGCTGTTGAACAAATACTGCAAATAATGGCCCGCCTCGTAGGCTTCTTTGTAGTTGCCCCATCTCGGGGATGCGGGCAGGGAGAAAAAGCTGCTGCCGAGAATCTCTTCGTTGGTTTTAAGGGAGTACGTGAGCAGCCAGAGAAGAGGATACATCTGGGTAACGGCCAGAATCGCGAAAAGCATATAGACGATTCCTTTTTTAACGGATTTCATAGGTATCCTCCTCCTAGCTTACCTTATTTTCCAGACGTTTGAAAACCACATTAATCAGCACCGTAAACGCCAGGCACAGGATAACGAGGAAGGTGGCGATCGCGCTGCCGTACCCGTATTTCTGGGACAGGAACGACATGTTGTACATATGCGTCGAGATCACATCCGTCGAGTGTGCGGGCCCGCCGCCCGTCATGACCATCACGAGATCGAACGCCTGCAGGGAGCCGATAAAGGCGAGCACGAGCGAGATTTTCAGAATGGGCACGATCATCGGGAACGTGATGTAGCGGTCGGCGGCAAAGCCTTCCGCTCCGTCGATGCGGGCCGCCTCATAGATCTCGGCCGGGATGTTCTGCACCCCGGTAAACTGGATAAGCAGGTGATAGCCGAAATACTGCCACAGGGACACGAAATAGAGGCAGAACATGGCGATGTTCGGCTCGGTCAGCCAGCTGCGCGTCCATTCGGTCAAGCCCATTGCGGTCAGCAGCCCGTTGATCATCCCGCCCATCGAAGCCGGGTTGTAGACGGTTTTCCAGAGCTGCCCGATAATGACGACCGACAAAATCACCGGCAGAAAGTAAACCGACACGAGCGAATTGGCTTTTTTCACGTACCGGTTCAGCAAAATCGCTACCATCAGGCAGACCGGAATCTCGATCATGGAAAAGACCGCGTAAAGCAGCGTCCTGCGGACGGACGGCCAGAAGACCGGATCGCCGAAAAACATCGTCTTGAAGTTGGCCAGGCCAACGAATTTGGAGCCCGATATACCGTTCCAGTCCAGCAGCCCGGTGTAAAACGAAACCAGGATGGGGACGAATACCATGCAGACGTACAGCAGCAGACTTGGCAGCACGAAGACGGCGATAGTACGCGCAGGTACTTTTAACACATTCACACGAGTACGCCTCCTGTAGACAAACGGCCGCTTGCTCTTTCTCCCCATGGGGCGGCCCTTGCGAAAAAATGTCGAATGTCGATGAAAAAGGGGCCCGGTTCGAACCCCTCCAGCGCAGCACTCTTTTTTATTTGTTGGCCTCGAATGCGCTCTGATGCTCCTGCGCGACCTGTTTAGGATCGGCCTTCTGGATGAACAGGTTCTGGATGCTGCCGAGGTGGACTTGAGCGGTGGCCGGATTCATCGTGTTGTCGAACGCGAGGTCGCCGCCTTTGACGTTTTTGAACAGATCGAGGATGGAAATCGCCAGATCGGAGTAACCCGCCGCTTTAAAATCCCCCTCGACCTTCTGGCCGATGCCCACGGCGTTCTTCAGCTCAAACTGGACTTTAGGCAGATTCAGCGTGAAGTAGTTCAGGAAGTCCTTCGTCTCCTGCAAATGCTTGCTGTTGGCCGAGATGGCGAAGGCGCTGCCCGGCGCGATCATGTACTGGTTCACGTCGCCTTTGCCGCCCACTGTCGGGAACTGGAACACGCCGACCTTGCCCCCTACGGAAGAAGCGTCGATGGCGCCCGTTTCCCACGTTCCCATGACGTGCATGGCCGCTTTGCCCGTTTTGAAAATGTTGCCGCCCGCATTGTAATCGACGGATGTGGCGCCTTCGTTAAATGCGCCGGCCTGCACCAGCTCCTGGAACTTCGAAACGGCTTCCGTAAATGCCGGATCACTGAACGTCTTCTTCTTGTCGAGCACGTCCTGGAGGAAACCCGGGCCGCCGTTGGTGCGGAGCAGCATGTTCATAAACAGGAACGAACCTGTCCAGGAGTCCTTCTCCCCGATGGCGATGGGCGTGATGCCTTTGGATTTCAGCAGTTTCACGTCTTCCAGCAGTTCCTCGAACGTTTTCGGCGTATCCTTGATGCCCGCCTGCGCGAACAAATCCTTGTTATAGTAAACGACCTGGATGTTGTTTCCGTCCGGCAGCGCATAGACGTTACCCGCAAAGCTGTAGTAATCGAGCAGCCCGTCCTGGTAAGTCCCTTTGAGGCCGTTCTTGTCCAGCATGTCGTTCAGCGGAGCGAGCAGTCCGGCATCGACGAACGGCTTCATCTGGGCGGCCGGGTTCACGATCGTGATGTCCGGGATTTCTTTGGAGGCGGCCTGGGTTTTCAGCTTCATTTTCTGCTGGTCGGTGTTCATGGAATCAAGCTCGATATGAATGTTGGGGTTTTCCTTTTCATACTGCTCCACGATTTTATGAAGCATTTTGTACGTAGGCGTCGTCGGATCGGGGTATATGTTCTGGAACGTGATGGTGACTTTCTTGTCCCCTCCCTTAGATCCCGTATTCGTATCCTGTGTGTTCGCCGTACCCGCGGATTCATCGGCCCTTCCGCAAGCCGCCAGGCCGACCGCCAAGATACCGGCCAGTGCCGCGGCGGAGATGCGAGCTGTTTTTCTGCCCATTTTCCCAACCCCCATTAAGTTCGAAATGTAAGTTTATTATCATCGTTTGGAGCGCTTTCAACAATGCAAGAAATTTAGGTATGTGGTTTACTTTTTCAAGATTGTGGAATTTTTCAATTGAACAATCAGAGTTAAATCCGTCCGTCAACTGGAAAAGTGCAGTAAAACGCCCTCCGTCACAGCCGTGCTACACTAGTACAAAACGGCCTTGATCTATGCCGGAGAGGATGGTTTTACAGATGGAACATGTCCGCATCGGAATCATCGGATTGGGTAACATGGGATCGGCGCACGCGAGATATTTGATTGAGAACAAAGTAAAAGGCGCGGTGCTTGCAGCGGTGTGCGACGCGCGGACCGAGCGGCTGGAGTGGGCGGCCCGTGAATTCGGAGACGGGGTTGCACGCTTCACCGGCACCCTGGAGATGTACGCCTCCGGCACAATCGACGGCGTGATCATCTGCACGCCGCATTACGGCCATCCGGCGGAAGCCATTGAAGCGTTCCGGCACGGTCTGCACGTGCTGACGGAAAAGCCGGCCGGCGTCTATACGAAGCAGGTCCGTGAAATGAACGAAGCGGCCGCGGCATCCGGCAAGGTGTTCGGCATCATGTACAACCAGCGAACGCAGCCGCTGTACAAAAAGCTCCGGGAAGCTGATCCAAGAAGGCGAGCTCGGGGAAATCCGCCGGATCAACTGGATCATCACCCTCTGGTACCGGTCCCAGAGCTACTACGATTCCGGCGGATGGCGCGCCACCTGGGCGGGAGAAGGCGGCGGCGTGCTTATCAACCAGTCGCCCCACCAGCTCGACCTGTGGCAGTGGATCACCGGCATGATGCCCAAGCGGCTTCGCGCCTTCTGCGCGTTCGGCAAACACCGGGACATCGAGGTGGAGAACGAAGTGACCGCCTACGCGGAGTATGAGAACGGCGCGACGGGCGTATTTATCACGTCCGCCTGCGAAACGCCGGGTACGAACCGGCTTGAAGTGGCGGGAGACCTGGGCCGGATGGTCATCGAAAACGACAAGCTGACCTTCTACCGGCTGCGGCAGTCCGAGACGGAATTCAACCGCACCTATAAGGGCGGCTTTGGAGAGCCGGAGGTGTGGAAAATCGACATTCCCGTCGGAGGAGAGCGCGGCCAGCACTACCTCATCACCCAGGATTGGGTGAACGGCATTCTTCACGGCACTCCCCTGATCGCTCCGGGCGAAGAGGGGTTGAAGGGACTCACGCTCTCGAACGCCATGCTTTTATCCGCCTGGACGGACAAATGGGCGGAGCTCCCGTTGGACGAAGAGCGGTTTTACGAGCTGCTCCGGCAGAAAATACAGGCTTCGGGAGCCGTGAAAAACGCGGAAGAGAAAACGCTCGATACGACAGGTTCTTACTGACAGGAAGAAGCGCACACCTATGGAGCCCGCCTTTGGCTGGGGAATTTATAGAGCGGACTAGAGCGTTGTGTGGAGCGGCTGCGGGGTGCATAGCTACTGCCGTGATGCGACTGCTTCAGATTCTTAGCGAGCAGGCGCGATGTTCAGCACGGATGTATCTTCGGGGTGCATAGCGGGCTTGTCGCGATATGCGGTGCGGCTGCGACTGCGGGCACCTGTCTCCCACCCTTTAATTGGCGGCCGTCATAAAAGACGACACCCTGTAGTCACAAAGTGTGCCGCCAAAAATGCTCCGGACACGCCTTCCTTGCAAATAGAACCAGGAAGCGCTTCCATGCTACACTAAAGATAGAATGGCCGCTTCCGGGCGGCCCTTACATCCCGATAAAGCGTGGTGCTCTCCCGCATGTTCAAGAACCTGCACGACCGTGAAGATACGCTCGGCCTGAGCTACCGGAACGAAGGGAAGGTCGATTCCGTTTTTCATTCCCATGCGTATTACGAAATTTATTACTTCCACGGCGGAAGCTGCAACTATCTGATCGGCGGCAACATCTACATGCTCCAGCCCGGGGATCTCATCCTCATGAACGGCATGACGCTCCACTGTCCCAAGGTTGATACCGCCGTCCCTTATATCCGGACGACTGTGCATTTTGAGCCGGCGGCCCTCAAACCGTATCTGGAGCTGCCTCATGCGGTCAATGTTCTACAGCCGTTTCAGGAATTGAAAAACTGCCGCCTCACTCTCCGCGGACCCGAGAAAGAAGAAGCGGAGCGCATCCTGCATGAAATGAGCGTCCACCGCAGGACGGACGGCTTGATCGCCTACAACCGGCTCCACCTTGCATTCCTGGACCTGCTTTATTTCGTTCACGACCAGTGTCAGCGTACGCTGCGCGCGGGACGCGAGTTTTCTTCCGAGAAGGAAAAACACGTCCAGCGCATCGTCAGCTTTCTCGAAGAGCGCTTTGCGGAAGATCTGCACCTGGAGCATCTTCAGGAGCACCTTAACTTCAGTAAATTTTATTTATCTAAAATATTCAAGGAAATCACGGGACTGACCATCTTTCAGTTCGTGTACCGCCGCAGAATCAACGAGGCCAAAACGTTGTTCCTGCACAATCCCGGCCACTCCGTTACCGATGTGTGCCTGCAGGTCGGCTTCAAGCATCTCGCGCACTTCAGCCGCTTGTTCAAGCAACAGGTCGGACTGACGCCGGAAAAATACAAGAAAACGGTTCGCGAGCAGCTTTCTTCGTAACCTCCCGCTCGGTCACAGGAGATCGGCTGGCGTCACTTTACCCGTCGTGGAGGCTGCCACAAGAGTCCGGTCTCGGGGTTCCCCTCATTCGAGAAGAGCTCTCACTGGCGGCAGCGGCCGGACACATCGCCGTACAACATCTCATACGGAATCTTTTCGTAACGGGCATGATCCTACCATCATCCTGAAAGGAGCATCTCTTTTGAGCAAAAATGACGGCATGAACTATGCGCCCGAAGGCAAACCGGCATCGGTCGTCGCGAGGGGCGACTTTATTTTCGCGGCTGCGGGATTGGAACACGGCCACATCTACGGCATGTGCAACGGCCTGCGGGAAGCCGGGGGCGAGCTGAAATGGGTTTACGACCCCGATCCCTTGAAAGTAAAAGCATTCCTGACCGCTTATCCCGGTGTCCGTGCCGCCTCGTCGTTGGAGGATATTTTACAGGACGGGGAAGTCCGGCTGGTAGCGGCGGCCGCCGTTCCATGCGACCGCGGGCCGCTCGGAGAGAAAGTGATGCGCAGCGGCAAGGACTACTTCACCGACAAAACGCCGTTCACCTCGCCGGACCAGCTTCAATCGGCCAAAAAAACCGCAGCCGAGACCGGCCGCAAATACACGGTCTATTTCAGCGAGCGGCTTCATGTCGAAAGCGCCGTCTTCGCGGGGCAGCTCGTCCGCGACGGGGCGATCGGGCGCGTCGTACAGGTGCTCGGCCTCGGCCCGCACCGGCTGAATGCCGCTTCGCGTCCCGGCTGGTTCTTCGAGCGGGCCAAGTACGGCGGCATCCTGTGCGATATCGGCAGCCACCAGATCGAACAGTTTCTGTTCTTCGCCGGCTGCCGGGATGCACAGGTGCTGCACAGCAAGGTCGCCAACTACAACAACCGGGAGTATCCCGAGCTGGAGGATTTCGGCGACGCGACCCTGCTCGGTGACAACGGGGCGACCCAGTATTTCCGCGTCGATTGGCTGACGCCGGAGGGCCTGTCCACCTGGGGAGACGGGCGCACCGTTCTCCTCGGCACGGACGGCTATATCGAGCTGAGAAAATACGTAGACATCGCCCGCAGCACGCAGGGCGACAACTTATACCTCGTGAACGGCGAGGGCGAACGCAGGCTTGAGCTGAGCGGCAAAGTCGGCTATCCGTTCTTCGGAGAGCTCATTCTCGACTGTCTGAACCGCACGGAGCATGCGATGACCCAGGAGCATATTTTCAAAGCGGCCGAGCTGTGCCTGCTTGCCCAGCAGAAAGCGGTAAGGGCCGAATAGCGGCCGGCGGAAGTTCCGCCTTTACGGACAATACATTTTGGGTGCACAGACATTATGCCAGTGAGCTGTTTATGCACTCTTTAATTATAGACTGCTTCTAATCTCGTATCCTGGTTGTCTGTGCAACGCTAACCTTTTTTCACTTCACCCACACAGATTTGGGGCCTCTGCCGGTGATCCGGGCTGTTTCCCTCTTGCCGATAGACCCAGGTACCCACTGTCCCATTCACGAGGAGTAACGTCTAAGACCTTCAAAGTTAGACCGGACTTAACGGCCCTCAGCTCTAAGCTCTGCGACCGCTTCAGACATGCGGTACCGCATCGTGCGCTGTGAACGGCATGCAGTGTGGCGTTCAATCGCGATCAACTATCCGACCGGAGGTGTCCTACCGAATGAAACTATCCGTGTTTACCGTTGCCACACCCGAGCTGTCCCCGGAGCAGCTGGCCGCCGCCGCAAAAGAAGCCGGAATCTCCGGCATCGAGTGGCGCTGCAAGGAGATTCCGCCCGAGATGGCCGGTGAAGCGCCATCTTACTGGCGCAACAACCTCTGCTCCATTTCGCCGGACTGGGACGAGGCGGAGCTGAGCCGCTTCCGGGAAGCCGCCGAGCGCCACCGGCTGCGTTCGCTCAGCGTAACGCCTTACCTCGAATCCGGCGATCTGGTAGGCACCGAGCGCGTGCTCGACGCCGCCCGGCGGCTTGGCGCCTCCTTCATCCGGCTCGGCGTGCACCGCTATGACCGGACGCGGAACTTCCGCGAGCTGTTCGAACTGCAGCGGGCCTATCTGCGCGAGGCGGAAGCCTTGTGCCGGGAGTACGGCGTGAAAGGGCTCGTCGAGACGCACCATGTGACGCTTGCGCCGAGCGCCTCCGCCGCCTACCGTCTCGTGGAAGGACTGCGGCCCGAGCATATCGGCGTGCTGTACGACCCCGGCAACATGGTCTATGAGGGCTTTGAGAATTACCGGATGGGAATGGAAATTCTCGGCCCTTACCTCGCCCACGTGCACGTCAAGAACGGGGGCTGGGCGCCGGGTCCCGAAGAGAACGGCATGACCCGCTGGGTTTCCGCCGCCCGCCCCATGAACCGGGGAATGGCCGACTGGAGGCAGGTCGTCGCGGATCTCCGCGCGGTCGGCTACACGGGCTGGCTGGGCGTCGAAGATTTCAGCGGCGAGCTGCCCGGACCGGAGATGCTGAAAAAATTCAGCGCTTTTATGAACGGCTTGATGCAGCGGCAGTACGAGATGACGTAAAAACGCCGTTCGAGCAATGAAAAACCAGCCGGTTATTTTTCCGGCTGGTTCTTCTGTGTCGGGTGACAGAAAATGTGCGACTTTTTTTGCAGCCCCGAAGCCTCCTCTATTTAACCTATGCTATTTAAACACCATTTTTATCCATGTACAATGAAGATAGAACAGTTCTTCGTTTGACGCTTACCGGCCCAATACAATTTAATGCCATTAAAATCTCCCCAAGGAGGTACCCGTGAAGAAAATTTTTTTCTTAGTCGTGCTTATTTTATTGGTGGCAGGGTGTGAGAAATCGGAAAAAGACATAAATCCGGAAATTGGAATGTCCCCACAATCTTTAGAGAATTATTTCCAAGTTGATTGGGCCAAAATCGACCGGATCGATATCCGCAACGGCGCTACCGGTGAACTGCGAACATTTAAGGAGAAAGAGATTCTCCGAAAGTGGATAGACGAAACCCGTATCATCGAGATAACCCCCGATCCGAGTCAGGAAGGGAGAACAGGTTTTAGATTTTCAGCAAATTTATATGAAGGCGATCAGTTGAAGTTCGGCTTTACGGATGGCCACGTCGGGAAAGTGTATATACTCTCTTCGGACCTGCTTTATAACCAGCTTAAGAGTTTGTATGAGTCATACACTCCTTAAAGAAAGGCTGTCCGGTTAGAAGGGATGAACAAATGAGAAAGTTAACATTACGTATTTTTAACGGTAGACTGGATGAAGTATTAAATCAGATGAACTTCGGGGTCATCATCGGCTCGTTGGTCTGTATCTTATTTTTAAAAATGATTATACAGACAAAACGAACAGGGTTGATACTTATGAAATATTTCATTTCACACTACCAGATTGTATATCGAAAATATGTAAATACCATGTAGGCCTACTTACCGTATGAAATTCGCGTTCCGCCGCCGTCTTTAGTATAGAAAAGGGACGCTGCCGTCCTAAAATCTTTACGTATACAGCTGTTCGGTCGTAAAAAAAGCAACTCCGTGGACCCCAGAATTGCTTAGCATCAACGATATTTTTTGAGTTTAATCATTGTAATTATTTTAAGTGACATTATTTATACCTGATACTTAGTCTTTAAAAAACCATGCTCTTTTTTAATCGCCTACCGCGCCTCCCTGCCCAAAAACCGCCAGAAATTGCGGCTGTACAAGTCATCGAAGTCGCGTTGTATCTCTTCCTCCGTTACGTACCAGCCGCTTCCGTGCAGCTTTTCGTACTTGTCCGCAAGAACCCGGCCGATGATGGAGCGGGAATGCTCCCACTTGTAAATAAGCTGCTCAAGAACGCGGCAGTCCGAGTGTTGCGGAATGAACGAGGTGCCGAGAAGTTCCACCCGGAAACGGGTCATCTCCTCCACGATCGATTCCACGTGCAGGAACCACCAGCAGCCGAAAATCATCAGGTTACGGAATTTGCGCGCAAGCACCGCAAGCTCATGCTGATTTTCGCGGGCCAGCATCGTGACCAGAAATTTCTGGTCCGGATAGCGCCGGCAGAGAGCTTCCACCGGGGTCACGTCCGAGTGCATGCTCATGTCGCCCGCCAGACGGAGGCCCGGGTTGACCGAACGCCGCACCCCGATCATGAGCGCAAAAGGAATGCCGTGCTCCCGGCATACCGGAATCATCGCTTCGTCGATCATCCGGCTGCGGTGATCCTCCGACGGATACACGAAATCCCCTGGCATGGAAACCGCCAGATAGAGCGCGTCCATCCGCCGGATCCACTCCGACAGGAAGCGGCGGACTTCCCCGCGCGTCTCTTCCGTCCACTCCTCCTCTACGCGGTATCCGAGCAGCTTCAGCTCACACACCGCCTGCGGCCAGTTGTTCAGCAGGGCATCTACGCGCAAAGCTGCGGAAAAACGCGGATCGGTATTGCCCCCGCGGTCCAGCCACACGGTCCGTTCGGCCGCATCGAAAGGGTCGTTCGTCATCACGATGTGATCCACCTTGGCGAGCTTCATGACCGTGTCCAGTTGTACACGCGTATTTCTCGCTGCCAGTACCCGCCGGTATTCTTCCAGATTGCGGCTGGAAACATCCAAGCCCAGGCGGTTCAAAATCGTGATCAAGCCGCTTGCCGCCTCGCTCACCGGAGAATGACCGGTGAACAGCTTTTTCCAGATGAGATCCGCCTGTTCCCTTTTGGACATCCCCCAGAAAGCATCATATGAATCTTCGAACCAGCGGAAAGATTCCGAGATCAGATAATGATAAGTCAGCAATTCATCGATTCCCCAGAGCAGAGAGTCTTCAAAATCCGCGGAATACAGATGGGTATGCATATCGGTGACCGGGGTGGAAAGGGCCAGCCGCCCGACGATTTTTCTAAGCTCCGTCACGTTTTGAATCGTTTGTGCCTTCATGGTTCCACATCCTTTTAATAAGGGTTAGAGTATGCAAAAAATACCTGCCCAAGAAGCGCCGGACACGGCTCTAAATCGTCATGGCCCCGAATCCCCCGTCGACCCGCAGAATAGAGCCGGTTACAAACCCTGAAGCCGCGGATGAGGCCAGGTATACGGCGGCGCCTTGAAGCTCGCGCGCTTCACCGAACCGGTTCATCGGCGTGTGGCTCATGATGGAGGAGATCCGTTCTTCCGAGAGAATTTTGCGGTTCTGTTCCGCCGGGAAAAATCCGGGTACGATCGCATTCACGCGCACGCCGGCCGGGGCGAACTCTCTCGCCAAATATTTGGTCACGCTGTTCACACCGGCCTTCGACGCGGAATAAGTAAACACCTTCGACAACGGCGGATCTGCCGATACGCTTGAAATGTTGATAATGCTGCCGCCTCGGCCGCTTTCCACCATATACTTGCCGAAAACCTGACAAGCCAGCATGACGCTTTTCAGATTGACGCTCATGATGCTGTCCCACTCTTCTTCCGTGATCTCGAAAAAAGGAGTCGCGCTGTTTTTGCCCGGACAGTTGAGCAGGATATCCGCTCTGCCCGTCCAGTCCAGCACTTCGTCCAGGACACGCCGCAAATCTCCCGAAGATGTCGCGTCCGCCTGGAAACAGCGGGCAACGCCGCCCTCTTGCTCTATGCGGTCCCGGACTGCGGCGGAGGTATCCGCGTTGCGGCCGACAACGGCCACCCGCGCTCCGTGTCCCGCCAGCCCGGCCGCCATCTCCCCGCCCAGCGTGCTGTTGCCGCCGATGACGACGGCCGTTTTGCCCGTTAAATCGAATAAGTTCATATGAATATGACTCCTTTGGGGTATTCCGGCTATGGCAGGTTTGTCCGATTACATATAATTAGGACACTAGCTATCCTCCTTACACATAAGCCGGGCCTTTTAGTGAATGAAACGGATTCGCTTTTATTAATCTGCTTCTACCGTACCATGAGATCCTCTAAAACGCTTTCTTCTCGTTATGCGTCTGCCTTTTCCCATTTATACTTGGTTGGTGTTATTCTGAGGGAGGCCATGCTAAACTGTGTGTAAGATTAAGTTGGTTTACTAACCGATCAGATACCCGAGAAAGCCGGAGGACAGCCGTATGAGCCTGATGGAATCTTTTACGCAACCGGTAGAAGCCCTGTACAATACATCCCGCATTCCCGCCGGTTTTCATTCTCATCTGTATTATGAAATTTATTATTTTCACAGCGGACAATGCAGTTACCTGGTCGGGGACCGGATTTACAAGCTTTCTCCGGGTGATCTCCTTCTCATGAACGGCATGACGCTGCATTATCCCAAAATCAATCCGGCATACGAGTACTGCCGCACCATTGTTCACTTCGATCCGGCTTTTGCCGAAGAGCTTTTCCGTGCGCCGCTGCTCACTCCCGTGCTGACTCCTTTTAAAAAGGCGGATAACCGGGTCATTTCGCTGGAGTCCGGGGAACGCGCCGACTTGGAGCCGCTGCTTGAACAATTGTGCTCTCTGTCCGGAGAAAATGACACTTTATCCCGCGACCGTTTTCTCACTTTGTTTATGGGGCTGCTCTTGCAAGTGTATGAAATCGCGGACAAACCCCGTAACCGGAGCCACGAGCCCGGCGGCCCCAGACAACAGCATGTGCAGCGGCTCATTTCTTACGTGGAGGCTCATTACGCCGAAGATTTGACCCTGGATGACATGGCCGAAGCCGTCCACTTGAACAAGCACTATCTCGTCAAAATGTTCAAGGAAACGACCGGGATCACGTTGTTTCACTACTTATACCGGCGCCGCATCAACCAGGCGAAAGTTCTTTTCACTTTGGAGCCCGGAAAAAGCATTACCGAAACCGCCTATGAAGTCGGCTTCAAGCATTTGTCACACTTCAGTCAGACGTTTAAAAAGTTTACCGGCCTGACGGCGGAGGAATACCGCAAACAGGTGCTGCACACCTATCCGAAGGAGTAACGCTACTGCGGGGCTGCCGCGTTAAAACATAAGAAAGCACCGCAGCTTTTTGCTGTGGTGCTTTCTTGTTCCGGCGGAATACCTTTCCGGCGATGTTTTAGTTCTGGTTCTGGTTTTGGTTCTGGTTTTGGTTCTGGTTTTGGTTCTGGTTCTGGTTCTGGTTCTGGTTTTGGTTCTGGTTTTGGTTCTGGTTTTGGTTCTGGTTTTGGTTCTGGTTTTGCTCTTGTCCTTGTTCTTGCCTTCGCCCTTACACTTGTCCTTAACTCTTACTCTTGCCCTTGCTCTTGCCTTCGCTCTTGCTCTTGCTCTTGCTCTAGCTCTTGCGCTTGCTCCCGCTTACACAATCCCCTACTCCGCCAAGCTTCCGTCCCTTCTTCGCCCGCGCGAATCCGTTACGATACCGGCGGACGGGTCAATCGCTTTCACAATGGCCTTCAAACGGGCTGCTTCCATAAAATGAATGGTGTAAGAAAGGCAGCGTCCCTTGCCGGGACCATTCCCCGCGCTTATCGCTTCATACAGCCCGTCTTCGTCCGGCCCCGGACCGCTTCCGATCGCCCCCTCCCTCGCAAACCGGCGGGGTTCGACAGGCCGGAAGTTCGCTATGACCCGCCCGGACCTTCTGCCGAAAAAGCGTTCGGCAGCCTGCCCCAGCCCGTAAGCTTGATGCTCTTCCGGCAGTTCTCTTTTTGCAGCCGCCTCGCGTTTTTCCGCTTTTTCTGCAGGATAGACAGAGGCTTTCCGTCCCAGTCTGGCCTCCATCTCCCTTTCGATTTCAGCGCAGTATCCGCTTACTATCGTAATCCGGCGGTGCACGGAGAATCCCCGCAGGCTGAAATGGACGGTTTCATACGCGAGCAGGTAAGCGAGAATGGAATACATCGCCTGCTCCCAGCCGTATATAAATCCCGCTCCCGCTAAAATAAAGCAGTTCAGCAGCATGAAATCTTGATCTTTAAAGCCGAATTTCACCAGCTTCTCGGTGTGATCCCGCGTTTCCAGGGTATCCAGGGTCCCCCCGTAGCGGATGACCAGACCGATCCCCAGCCCCAGGGCGGTTCCTCCGCAGAAGGCAGCCGTCATCGGATTTTCGATCAGAGCCGGTACCGGATGAAGAATGAGGGCGCTGAGCGAAAACACGAGCAGGCCGAGAACCGTGAGCACCGCGAAATTTCGCCGGACCTTCCGGTACGAGAGCAGAATAAGCGGCAGGTTCAGAACGAACAGAAACAGGCCGAGCTTCATTTCCGTAAAGTGTGCGGCCAAAGCGGACAGACCTGTCATCCCTCCGACCAGCATCCGGTTCGGGATCAGGAACAGCTCCAGCCCGACTGCGGCCAGCACGCTCCCGCAAATCACCATCAACAGCTTGAAACACCACTGCGCCAAGGACCAGCCGTCCATTGTTTCACCGGCCGGGCCGATGCGGACATTTTGCAAAAGCTTCATGCGGAATTCCTCCTCATCGCTTAGATTCCGTCCTTACAGGACCGTACAATCAGCCAGCGTCCGAGTGCGAATATCCGGCGGCATTACCCGCTTCCTTCCTTTTGCAGAACGGTTTTGCCTTTCTTTTTGCCGGACCCGTCTTTGAAAGGAATCACTTTATTCATCCACTTGTAAATGGTCTTGCTTTCCTTGGTAAGCAGAGGCCCGAGAATCGCCATAATAAGCACGTACAAAGCCGCAAAAGGCTGTAAAACCGCCAGCAGTCCGCCCGCCTTGCCGAGATTGGCCATAATAATGGAAAATTCGCCGCGCGATACGATGGTCAAGCCGATGTTGGCCGAGGCCTTCGGAGGGAGACCCGCGCTTCGCCCCGCAAGCATTCCCGCGGCCAAGTTGCCGATCAGGGTAATGACGACGGCTCCCAGCGACATCCAGACGGCTCCACCCAGCGCCAGGGGATCAATGGTCAGCCCGAAGCTGAAGAAGAAAATGGCGCCGAAGAAGTCCCGGAACGGCATGATCAGATGCTCGATCCGCTTCGCGTGCTCTGTCTCCGCCAGGACAAGCCCGACGAGCAGAGCACCGATCGCTTCCGCGACATGAATCGTTTCGGAAAATCCCGCTACGAGGAACAATGCCGCAAAAATCACAAGCGCGAACAATTCGTTGGAGCGGATGTTCAGCAGCCGGTTCAGAAGCGGAACGGCTTTTCTGCCCGCTACGAGCAGCACCAGCATAAATCCGAGTGCGATGAGTGCGGAAAGCAGTACGCCTCCCAATGTTGTAGAGCCGCTCAGGACAAGGCCCGACAGGATAGAAATGTAGACAGCGAGGAAAACATCTTCGAACATGATAATACCGAGGATCATTTCGGTTTCGGGATTGGCCGTTCTTTTCAGATCGACCAGAACTTTGGCCACGATGGCACTGGAGGAAATCGTCGTAATTCCGGCAATCACCAGAATTTCGGCTAGAGGAAAACCGAGCGCCCAGGCAAATAAGACGCCCAGCGTAAAATTAATGAGGATATAAATCGTACCGCCTACGGCGATGGAACGTCCCGACTTGATAAGCCGGCCTACCGAAAACTCCAGTCCCAGATAGAACAAAAGGAACAGGACTCCGATCCGGCCCATAAATTCGATCAGCGGCGCACTTTCAATGAACCGGAAATCAAAATGCCAGAACTCCAGCGCGTGAGGACCTACGGCCATTCCGATCAGAATGTAGAAAGGAATGACCGAGAAACGGAGTTTGGCCGACAACAACCCGGCCGCCGCGATAAGCGCGATGGCCAGCCCCACCTCAAATACCATATGATTCATCTATTCAACCACTTCCATTCTTTAAAATGTGCCGGAACAATTTTTGCTGCTGTCTCTCCCCGACCACGATCAAGGTAGAATCGGCGGACAAGACATAATCCGGTCCCGGATTGATCTGCTTGCCGTGATTTTTTTCGACAATCGCGATAATGGTCGCTCCCGAATTTTGCCGGACATCGAGCTCGCCGATTGACCGGCCGATACAGGCATACTCGGGGTCCATCTTGTACCACTCGATGATCAAATCGTCCAGAGCCACTTCGATCGACTCCAGCGCCTTCGGTTTATACGTCAATCCGCCTACGATTGCGGCAAGCTGCCGGGCTTCATCGTCATCGAGCGTAACCATGGACAAGCTCTCATCGGGATCGTCATAGCGAAAATGATACATTTCACGTCTGCCGTCGTCATGAAGGATAACGACAATCTTATCTCCGCCGCGGGTATTTATCAGGAACTTTTTTCCTATCCCCGGCAAATCGGATTCTCTTACGTACATAGCGGAACAGCCTCCTATAAATGAGTGTGATTGAGGACCGTTCGGTCCCGGTTCAGACATAGTTCAACGGTTCGTTTCACCGCTTCATGTTTTGCAAATCCAACCGTGTCAAATGGGCCATGCCCTTAGCCTAAGGAGTCAAGGAATCCGGACAGACGGGGGCCTTGCCGCCCGGCTTATTTTTTCGCCGAGGCTCCTCATCGCTTCTTGCATCATAAATCCAAGTTTTTATACATACTTATGCACAATTTATACATTCAACCGATTTCAGACAGACTCAAAGAAACCCTCTACAAACGGTCGAAAAAAATTATTTTGCAGACAGCATCGTTCAAAATTCTGATAGGACGGGACTATACGGTTTGCCGGACAACGGCATAGAAATTAAACCACGTAATTGGACGTGAATTTGATGGGGAGAAGGAGTTGTTTGCGCCTTAACAGGCAGACGAAGGGTTCGTACGGAAGCCCGGGTAGCGGGGCTTTAAAGAGGGTGAACAGGCACAGCACGGATAAGACCACGAGGGTAATCGCTGCCTTCACCATTTTGGCAAAATGATGGGTAACGGCTTTGCGGATCACATACTTGGATTTGTGTTCGCCAAGCGGAGGAACTGACTCATAAGTGGAGGACGCCTGAGCGGCCGCCGCTTCTTGGGTCAGCGGCACGGGCGCGGAGAAGCCGAGCAGGAGGGAAAGCATAAGAAACAGGCACCAGCGAATGATCGCGTTCTTTTGCTTCATCGTCTCCCCCCTTTGCAATCTGTTACAACTATGATAACACATTTTGCGTCTTTACGAAACAATTTTCAGAATATTTTATGCATTTTTTTGTTTGATTATGCAAAACGCCGGCAACCTGTCCCTGCTTCCCTTCCGAAACTGTAACTTTCCAACTTGTCCGCCAAACCGTACAATAAAGAAGGGGATAATTGGAAACCCGTTAGAGAGACCCGTTAGAGAGAGAGGAGAATATCATCATGGCGGCAACAAGAGAAGAGCGTCATACAAATTTACGCGAGGCGGAGAAGAAGGCGCTCGCGCTTTTCGAAATCGCCGAGGCGAAAGGAATTCTGCGCAGCGGAGTTACGGAGAAAGAATTGAACCGGGAAATTTATCAGCTCGCTTTCGAGCTTTACGGGATCAAAAAGTATTGGCACAAGCGGATCGTGCGCGCGGGAAGCAATACGCTTCATCCGTACCGGGAAAATCCGCCGGACAGGCTTGTAGAGCCGGGAGACATTCTCTTTATTGATTTCGGCCCGATCTTCGAAGATTGGGAAGCCGATTTCGGACGCACATACGTGTTTGGAGACGATCCCGTCAAAAATAAACTGCGGCGGGACGTCGAACTTGCCTGGCACGACGGTAAAGCCTTCTTCGAATCTCGTCCGGATATAACGGGCAGCGAGCTTTACGATTTTATGACTGCTTTGGCCCGCGATTACGGCTGGGAGTATGGCGGCCCTCACGCCGGCCATCTTATCGGGGAATTCCCCCACGAGATCGTACAGGGCGAAGAGGTCGAGAATTATATCCATCCCGACAATCACATCAAGATGCGGGATAACGATAAGAACGGCCTGCTCCGCGACTGGATTCTGGAGATCCATTTTGTGGACCGCGAGCGCGAGATCGGCGGATTTTTCGAGCAGCTGCTGACCGTAGACTGAATCATTCTTACTAAAAAGGAGCCTGCGGGTACTCAAACGAGTACCGCGCAGAGCTCCTTTACTTTTAGCAGGATGTTCTCCTCGGTCCGGTCATCGACAGCGATCTTTTCTTTGGCCAGTTCCGCCAATGCGTCATGGTCCCCGATCAGAACGGAATGCTTTGCCATCCGGAACAGCGGCAGGTCGTTGTTGTCGTTGCCGAAACAGACGAACTCGTCCAGCGGGAGACCGCATCCGCTTAACGCGGCCATCTTGTTGACGCCTTTGCCGGTCAGATCCAGGATCCCCTCCGAAGAATGATGATGGATCGTGACGTCCATGGCCCTCAGCTTCGCGGACAGCTCCTCAAACCTGCGGCAGGAGAGCACGACGATTTTAATAAACGACTGAATGTCATTCGGCTCTACGCGTTTTGCCAGTCCATGAGGGTCCACATTTGCCAGAAACGGATGTTCCGGACTCAGACGGTAAGCGTAGTTCCATGTGTCGTCGATCAGATATTCGGCTTCAAAATCATTCAGCAGATGAATGATTTGCCCCGCTAAAGGCCCCGGAATCGGCTGGTATGCCAAAGGCTGCTTGCGGTAAAACGTCATCGCCCCGTTCGCCCCGATCAGCAGATGGCCGTCGAATCTGTCGTCCAGCACGGGAAGCATGTCCCGGCAGGGCCGGGCCGATGCGAATCCCACAAAGTGTCCGGCTTCCTCCAGCTCCAGCAAAGCATCCAGAATACGCTTCGAAATCGGCTGTCCTTTAAAGCAAATCGTTCCATCCAGGTCAAAAATAAAGTTCATGTTCATGCCCACCTTACTCGGTTGATGTCCCTAATCGTAAACGGTATGAGCCGCCCGTTAAAGGGACAGAACGCGCAAAGTGAGCAGGACACCCGCCGCCTTACGATACAGCGGATTAGAACCACGCTTCCGCCAAAGCCTTCACGCCGGCGGAAATTTCCTCCCGGCCCAGCGCCCCGTATCCGAGCAGGATCGTCGGATACTCATCTCCGGGCCGCAGCCAGTACCGGGCGGTGCCATATACCCGCACGCCCTTTTCCAGGGCCGCTTCGATCAGCTCCTCTTCAGACCGGTCGGTCCTTACGATCAGAAAGGCGTGAAGCCCCGTATCTTTTCCCTCGGCCCGCGCTTTTCCAGGCATATACCGTTCGAGAGCCTCCGAGAAATAGCGCTGCTTCTCCTCATAAAGCCGCCGCATCTGCTGCAAATGCTTGTACCAGTATCCATCGGATAAGTACCGGGCGAAGGTAAGCTGATCAAGCCTCGAAACCGGCTGGTCGTACTCCGGTACTTTGGAGTGAAACCCGGAAAGAAGTCCGGAGGGCAGCACCATGTAACTGAGATTGAACACCGGCAGCAGCGCCTTGGAGATCCGGCCGATGTAAACCGCCTTCTCCGGGATCATGCTTTGAATCGCCGGAAGAATCCCTTCCTCGTATTTGAATTCCCACTCGTAATCGTCTTCGATCAAATATTCGCCGAGGGAACGGGTCCATTCCGCCAGCTCCGCTCTTTTATCCGCAGGCATTGTAATCCGGTTCCTGAACTGCTGGGAGGGGCTTACATACATCACGTTCGCTCCGCTTTCCGCCAGCTCGCCCAGCGAAACGCCGCTGCCGGACAACGAGACCGGATGAACCCGGAACCCGTGGTTCAAGAACGTGTTCCGGGCTCCGTCGTAACCGGGATTTTCCACACCGATCCTGTGCTTCTTCACATCGAGAAGCTGGCTTAGCAGCATCACGAGCTGCTGGGGGGCGGCCCCCACGACGATCTGATCCGGGGCTGCCGTCACCCCCCTGGATTCATATAACAGCCTGGAAAGCTCTTTGCGAAGCGGATATTCCCCCTGATTCGTTCCTTCGACGGCGTAAACGCTCTGGTTCTGCGCAATCACCAGGTTCCTCACTTTGTTCCAATGCCGGAAGGGAAACGTCCCCAGCTCGATATTGCCGTAACGGAAATCCGTGGTGACCGCGAAGCCGGCAGCATCTTCCGCCTCCGCCGGGGCGCCCTCTCGTTCGTTCGCCTCCGGCTCATACGTCACGCAAAAGCCCTTTTTGGCGATATTCCGCAGATACCCCTCCGAAACCAGAAGCTGATAGGCGCTTTCCACGGTATTTTTACTGATACCGAAAGATCGGGCGCAGCCCCGGATGGAGGGAAGATAGTCCCCCTTTTCAAGTTTCCCGTCCCGGATTTCGTTTTTGAAGTACGTATACAGCTGATGAAAAATCGGCTTCGGGCTGGCCGAGAAATCAAGGGTAAATTCACGCATGACGGGCGCACCTCCTAAGCTTCATACTTTCCCCGGGCTCTGCTAGAGAACGCTTTTGAATACGGCAGCCTTACCGTTAACCGGGTGCAGAATCTCCCGATTTTGTCGTGCCTGTCCCGCATTTCCGGTCTGTATTTTCAGTCCTATCTTCCCAAACTTCACCTGAACTTTCAACAAAACATAATTTAAAAGAATTTTGTCGTTATTTGTCTTAAAAATTTACATTATTTTACCGATATAAATATAGAAAGGGGAGAATTCCTGAATGACAAACGTAACAACCACCAAAGAGCAAGTAGTCGAAAGAATCAGCGGGATCATTTCATCTGAACTTGAGCGTGTTAAAACACAAAATCCGTTCTTTTTGAATTTCCCGGCGGAAAGAGATCCGCAGTATTTTGTCTGGTGCAACAATCTTTACCATCTGTCCAAACATTTCGGCGAACTGCTGAAACTTAGATGGGAACGGTTCCCGGATGTGGATCACGACGTTTTCTCCACTCACTACGACGAAGAGAAGGACCATGCCGAAATGCTCCGCAAATGGATGATCGGCATCGGCTTGGACGATCCTGAAAACCACAATGCCAATTACGAGACAGAGCACTTTATCTCCCTTCAATACCGCGCCGTTGCGGCCATGGATGAAAACATGTCTCTGCTGATCATTAACAGCACGAGCGAAGGTTTCGCCCATGCCGTGTACCTTCACGCCTACAAAATCCTGCAGGAGACCGGATTCACGGATCTCGAATACTGGGCGATTCACTGCGAGGCGGACGAGGAACACAGCCAGGTTTATCACCTCATCCAGAACATGACCGAAAAACAGCTGCAGGAAGCCGAACATCTCGTGAAGTATACCTGCAACACGCTGGACGTCATGCTGGCTTCTTGGTTTAAATAATTCGCGAAGGGGTAGCAAAAATGAGCGTGCAACTAAAAGATAAATTCAGCTCCAGCATGGATAAGGCCAACCTTGTTTTCGCCTGGCAGGTTGTCGATAACCTGACGGTCGAGGAAGCCAAGGAAGCGGCCCGCATCATTACCGAGACCGTGGAAAACAGCGCCAAATCGGGCAAAGTAAAACTGCTCGTCGACAACCGTTTCATGGAGCGCGACGGACGCCCGATCGTGTTCACGCCGGAAGTCAACAGCATTTGGGAAGAAGCCCAAAGAACGGTCTTTCCTCATGTTTCTCACATTGCCGTACTGTGCAGCGGCTCGATCATGAAGATGCAGATGGACCGCATCTCCAGAAACTCGAACATTTCCGATATTCAGAAAAGCTATTGGAACAAAGAAGATCAAGTTATGCTGAAAGAAGCTTTCGACTTCCTCGGCATCAGCTCCAACGATCTCATCAAAAGCAAATAACGGCCGAACGCCGATAGTCCCGTGTTTCCTTCTTAGGAAACCGGGGCTTTTTTGCGCATGTCCGTCTGCACGTCAAACAAAAAAGCGCAGATCCCCTCGGGATCGTGCGCTTTTCCTCGTAAAAACTGTCTACCCGCGGTCAAAAAAAGAATTCACTCAGCCCGGCTCTTTAATATCCCGGACTTCAAGCGTGACGGGCTGCGTATACAAGTCATACTTCCCGCCGTCGATAACCGCCGTATATCTCAGCAGGGCGTGAGCTTTGCCGGGCCTTTTTGCCGTGATCCGGCTTCCGTAAGCTTCCACGCTGCTCTCGCCGTCGAGCAGAATCACATCGGCCGCCTTCTCCAGACGGTCGCCTTTGAACGTTTCCATCAGGACGGACAAGTCCCTGCTTTCGTAGTTACCGACGACGATATGGTCCTGCACCGGTTTAACCGAGGCCGCCCAGTCCGAAGCCCAGAACGCGTAGTCCGTCGTAATGCCGAACGCGCCGTAACAGAAAAACTTCGCAAAATTGCTTTTATCGTTAAACGTCCAGGGAGAAATCAGAACTCCCCGGTGCTTGGCGGCCTCCATAAAGTTCGGCCCCAGCCCTTTGTAAGTGGTATTGAACGTGGTATTTCTCTGCTGCATCAGCCGCAGCGTATTGGTCAGCGATCCGTCGATATTCGCCTCATTGGCGGTTTCACCCGTCAGCAGTCCCATCGGCATTTCGGGCATCAGCTCGGAGAGGCGTTTCAGCTGGTCCGGATTGAAAGCCATCGTGTTGATGAGATCTTCGGCGCCTTTAGCTTTAACCACCTTAACAAAAGCATCCATTGCCGCCGGGTTCTTCGATTTCATCTCGGCCATAATCATCTTGCCCTGGCTGCGGGCGAGATCGATCTGCTCTTCGAGCGTCGGTATCTGGACGTACGGGAATCCCGCCGGATGCGGTTTGTTGGCGTTCAGCTTTTTAAGCTGGGCCAGGGTAAAATCTTCGACCTTGCCTTTGCCGTTCGTCGTGCTTTCGAGCAAAGGGTCATGAATGATCACGAGCCGGCCGTCTTTTGTAAAATACATATCATTCTCGATAAAATCCGCTCCCGCCTCCAGGCCGAGCCGGTTGGAGACGATCGTGTTCTCGGGAGCCTTCGACGGCATGCCCCGGTGACCGATGATATACGGCTTGCGGATCAGCGTGTTTCCGTGGGAGTACACTTTCAGCGCTTTGTAGGCCGCCTTGGGCGAGTCGGTCACGATACCGTTGACCCCGGCCGTAATCAGCGTATGCAGTCCCAAATCCCGGGCAGTCTTCGTCCCCGCCTCTTTCGTCCATACGACGATCAGCCTTTGCTGGAGATACGCGACGGAGGAGCGGGATGCCGAGGCACCCGGCAAAATGGCGATCTTGGCCAGACTGGCCGTCGTTTTGCGACGGATGTTCAGCAGATCTTCCGCCGACAAATTGCCGGCCGAGCTGAAATCCACGATGCCGCGCACGGCCGGGTACAGCGTTCTGGCCCGCTTGACGAGCTCGCCTTGGTCGGACACGACGAAAGCGTCCTCGATGCCGTTCTTCTTCAGCAGCCCGGCCACGCTGTCCGCCGTCTTGCCGTCCCGGACGTAGAAAGCCGGGATCATCCGGCGGCCGAGCGCATCGAGGACGGCCTCAAGCGTACCGAGCTCCGTTTTGCCGGACGGGTCCGTGATGCGGAGTCCGCTGCCCACATGGAGAATAACCGTGGCGGGCTTCGCCGGACCGGACAGCTCCTCCAGCTGCTCCCTGCTGCGCAGCTCCGTCACGATAGTCGGCGCGATGGCGATGCCCGTCTCCGGCTCCGTGACCTGCACGAGCTTCCCGCCGGCCACCGGGGGCTGCTTCACCGGCTGTGCTGCCGCTCCGGCGCCTGCACCGCCGGCGGGTTGAGGCGCCCCGCCTCCGGTGGACACTGCCGCTGCGGCCGTTCCGGTTTGTTTCGTTTTATTCAAAAGGATGTTCGGGTGATCCGGGGTTCCGCCTGCAATCGTCGTTCCGCTTCCAAGCGCCTGACTTCCTGCATCGGCCATATGAGCCTGCGGCATGCCCGCACGAAACGGAACCGCCATGCCCACCAGTGCCAACGTAACCCCCACATAGAAAATGTTCCAACGACGTGTCGACTGTTTGCGCTCTTTCCCTGTGGAAGGTTTCAGGTACTTGAAAAATCTTGCCGGTTGCTGCACGGCTCTCCCCCTTACATATGGTGAAATGTCCCCACTCCCGGTAAATCCCATGTATGTTAGCAGATTATGGTGGATACTCCCTCATTGTATCAAGTTCTCATTAGCGGGTAATCAATTCTTTATAAAGAATGTTTGAATTTTCCTTAAACTTTTCTTACAAAAATAAAAGACTTCCCGACCATAATTCGTCGGGAAGTCTTTAGAGCAATCCATGCTTATCTCAAGCCGGATATTAAGGCAGCTGGTTAAGGAAAGGCTTAACCGTTTTCGCGAAGCTGTAGCCGTTCATGCCGTCCCAGTTAATGGACCAAGTCATGGCACCGCGGATGTCCGGGTATTTCGCTACAGGCTTGTAGCTTCCGCAACTGTTGCCGGTTGCCAGGCAGTTCAGCGCGTTGTTCACGACCGATGCGGATACATAACCGCCGCCCGCAGCCGAAGAGGTTGCCGGAACGCCGATACCGAGCTGGCTAGGGGATACCCACTGGATCGCGAGATCCGTAAGAGCCGTCAGGAAGTCAACGGTTCCCTGGGAGTAGCATTTGCCGTCACGGCCGAGCATACAGCCGGAGTTGTAGTACTGGGTGTTAATAACTGTCGTAATGTCTTTTACATTGTTGTAGAACTGGATATAGCTTGTTTGGTTGTTCTGCATGTCGATCGTTTGCGGAGCCATGGTCAGAATAAAGCCGGAACCGACTTTCGCCTGAATTTGGCGGACCGCCGTGGTCAGGTTCGGAACGTTGAAGCCGTGCTCCAGATCCACATCGAGGCCGTCAAAACCATACTCCGTAATCAGAGCGGACATGGTGCTCACAAAGTTCGCCACGTTCGGCGAAGCGCTGCTGAGGTCGATGTTGCCTTTCTCGCCCCCGATGGACAAGATGACTTTCTTGCCCTGCGCCTTTTTCGCTTTGATATCGTTGATCAGATCCGCATTCGTATAACCGCCCAATGCTTTGGACAGATCGGGATCGATGCCGAAGGTAACGCCGCCCGGCTTGGTGCGGTCCATCTCCGCGAACGATACGGCAATGATGTCGTACTCGGCCGGCACTTCGCTCAGCTTGAGATTTTTCGCTCCGTTAACGAAGTTCTGCCAGTAGCCGGTCACGATATGCTTAGGCAGCTGACCGCTGCTTCCGCCGGTCGGCTGGGTTTTGGCCGTAACCGCCGCGCTCGCCGGGGATACGTTGCCTGCGGCGTCTTTCGCCTTCACCGTGAAGGAGTAGGAAGTGTCGGCCGCCAGGCCCGTTACGGTGGCGGACAAGCCCGTTACCGTCTGCGCCAGGGAGCCGTTGCTGTAGACTTCGTACTGGGTTACGCCGACGTTATCCGTCGCCGCACTCCAGGACAGGGAGACACTCGACGTTGTCGAGCCGGTAGCGGCCAGGTTGCCCGGTGCCGTAGGCGCCTGGGTGTCGGAGCCGCCGCTCGAAGGCAATGTAGTCACGCTGAGCGCGCTGCTTGCCGCCGACACGTTGCCTGCCGCGTCTTTCGCTTTCACTGTGTACGAATAAGCCGTATTCGGCGTCAATCCCGTGTTCGTATAAGTCAGCGTACTGCCGGAAACGCTTCCAACAAGCGTAGTGCCTCTGTAAACATCGTAGCCCGCGACACCGACATTATCGGTGGACGGATTCCAGGCCAGCGTGATGCTGGTGGAAGTCGTCGTTCCGGAAACCTTCAGGCCTGTCGGCGCTGTAGGTGCCTGGTTGTCGACTGTTCCTCCGCCTTGAACTTCTTTCCACAGGGCGGGAACGTTAGGCGGCTCCCAGCCGTTTAACGACGTATGCGGCTGTACGACCTGATAAGTTTTGCCGCTGTATGTGACCGTATCGCCAACCGCATAGGAAACCGATGACGCCCAAGCTCCACGATCGGCCGCCGAAGCCATTGCGGGAATTAAAGAGGCGAACAACGTCGCGGTCAACAGAAAACCGGCGGTTTTCTTCACAACCGATTTTGGACCGGTTAAAATCTTTTTCATAAATGAGATCCCTCCTGAATTGGTTGATCTGCGTTCCGGGGAACGCGGAATGGAATGCCTGCTGCATCCGAAGTGCGAAGCGTCTTCCACCTCCTCATGGATTTAAAAACGGTTGGCGAAAGGAATGAAAGCCCTTTCCTACTTCCATTTAAACACGGGCAGATAACCAAAAGTAGGGATAAATCTATTGAATATAGGGAGAAGATTACAGAATCGGACATAAAAAAAGCGCCATTCCGTCTGGAATGAACGCTTTCCCGGTTTACGCCGGGTCTGTGACGACGGCAATCCGGTTAAACCCGGGCCTCTGCTCAACCGAGCTCCCGTCATGCTGTACGTCTATTCTTCTTCGCGCCGCCAAATATCGTGATATTCCTTGTGCCGCTTGAAAAGGGCATGCGCGTACGAGCAGGCCGGGACGACCGTCTTCTTCTCTTCCCTCGCCTGATCGACGACGGCCCGGACCAGTTCCTCGCCCACCTTCTGGCCCCGCAGAGCTTCGGATACGAAAGTATGGTCAATCACCAGCGACTCGCTGCCTAAGGGCTGATACGTAATTTCGGCGACCGCTTCCCCGTTTTCCATGACCGTGTAGCCGTTTGCCTGTTTGACGGTTTCTCTCATGATATTGGCCTCCTCCTTATCTTTTCTATTTATTATTAACCATATTTTAGCCTTTCTATTTTTCCGGAAACTTGGCAAACTCAAAATGAGAGCGGAAGGCCGGCCATTCTATCAGGCATTTACGGGCCAGCATTCGTTAAGGCGGTGAAAAAATGAAAGAAAAACGAGTCCGGGAAATCCGCGTAACCGATTATCGGGCCATTTACTTGTTAAACCGGGACTTCAATCCCGACCTGCATCAAAAAAATTTTATAAAAACGTTCGATTAACCGCAAAAAAGCCTTAACCCTTCTGCCGGGTCAAGGCTTTCTTTCCGTAAATTGTTTGCGTCCCGGATTATTTCACCAGATGAAAATCGCCGGAGCCGGTTCTTACTTTGAGCTTCACTTCACCGCTGCCGAATTTGCCCTTCAGCCGGTCTTTCTTCTCGTTCTTCTCTTCTGAGGAGAAGTTCTCCCAGTCGACGCTTCCGTTGCCGCTGCCGCCCTCGAAGTCCACTGCCAGCGATTTGGGCTCCTCGGACAATTCTATCTTCACGTTGCCGCTGCCGGATTTCAGGTCGGCATCCCGCAAAATCTCGCCCGCTTCTAGGCGGATATCGCCGGAATGCGTCTCGCCTTGCAGGGAAGCCTTGCCCTGCTTTAATTCGACATTCCCGCTGTGTCCTTCGAATTTCAGGGAGTTCGCCGCATACTGTTCGGCTCTGATATCGCCGGAGTCCGCTTTAAGCATGATCGCGTCTCCTTGGACATCGGTCACGGAAATAGCTCCGCTCCCCGCATCCGCAACCAGCTTGTCGGATTTAATCTCACGGAGTGAGGTATCGCCGCTTCCCGCTTTGGTCTCGACGGCATTCCCTTTCAGAGATTCCAATTCGATATTACCGCTGCCGGATTGTACACGAACGGAATTCCAGTTTTTCTCGGGAAGCTCGACAACCAACTCCACGTTGACAATCGTTACGCCTACCCCGATTTCGCTCGGTTCCTCGATTCCGACCGACAGCGTATCGCCTTTGGAATCGACCTTGAGCTGAAATTTCTCAGCCTGCTTTTTGCTTACGCTGCCGTCCAGGCGTACGTTCACTTGATTGCCCTCGCCCTTGACGATCCGGGCATCGGCGCTTCCCGTCTCTACGATAATATTTTGTAAGGGAGCTCCTTCCGCCGTTTTCTCCAGATGAATATCCTGTGTCTTGAAAGAAAGTCCGTTCCAGGAGAACACGCCTACCGGATTAAAGTAATACAGCAGAGCCAGCACTCCTACGCCAATCAATAGAAAACCCATATTTCTTCTCATGTAATTTCTCCACTCCAATCAACCGACATTGTTCTTGAATTCAGCCGAGCCTTACCTCGCTTTCAAAGTATATCACCAGATATTGACTGCCCGCATTGGACCTGCGAAGGTAATTCTTCCCCGTCTGAGGTCCAGGGGGAACGGCCGGGCACCAACCTCCCGCTTTTTCATAAAATGAACAAAAGAGCGTTCGGAAAGGAGCCTGTAAGCATGTACAGTCCCCCCTATCCTCTCCCGTATCCGTCCCATCTCCCCGATTTCGCACCTTCCGTTTACAATTGGCCGGCAGGGCCTCCCTTTACCCGGTTCCCGGAAAATACCGGGTACCCCTCCGCCGATCCGAAGCAGCTGATCTCGTCGGCCGCTTCTTTCCGCAGGCTGCTCGCCGACGGCAATGTCGTGCTTGCCCGGCTGTCCGACGAGCCCTTTGCCTTCCGGCTGATGACGGCGGCGCAGGCCGGCCGCAAGCAGGAGGTCGACCGGCTTATGAAGAGCATCGCCGTTTCCTCCGTCCTGGCCGCCCGGTACACTCCCAGCGGACTGATCGTGACCGTGACGCCCGGCGCCCAGGAACTCGCATGCTGCGCCCTTACGATGTCCCTGAAGTGGGGACAGTAAAGCCGTCAGCGGCATGAAAGCAAAGCGTGCAGCACGGGGGTTGGCGGCTCCAGGACCGGGCGGACTTAGGCCGACGCCTCAGAGCGGACTGCCGGGAAGCGCCGCAAGCCTGCGGACCTGGTGGCCCCTCTCTTGCAGCCCGGATGGCTTTGCCTCGGCTTGCCGGCCCGCGGCCACCCAAACGCGGCGCCAAATACTGCGTGCGCCGCCGCGCAAACCAAAAGGACCGGAGGAATCCTCTCCTCCGGTCCTTATCGGCCGGCGCGCCTACTTCTCCTGCGCCAGACTGGTTTTAAACCCTTCGCGCCAGCTCGGGTACACGGGCTCCCAGCCGTAATCGCGCCGGGCCTTGGCGTTGGACGCTCCGCGTTCGCCCCGGCTTCGGCCCGGCTGGAACTCCGGCTCGGGGGCTCCGAGCGCCGAAGCGTAAGCGGGCAGCCAGAGCGTGCCCGGGGCCGGCTCGTCGTCGACGATGTTGACCGCCCCCGAAGGCCACTCCAGCGCTGCCAGCGCGGCTCTTGCGGCATCCTCCACATGGAGGAAGGAGGTGACGCCTTCAGTCGCCCTCACTTCGCGGCCGCGGACCTTATCCGCGACAGCCCCGTCACGGGCATACCAGGTTCCGGGGCCGTACAGCAGCCCGTACCGCAGAATGACGAACTCCGGCATCTCGGCCGCTGCACGTTCCAGTGCGGCTACGCCGTCCACCGTCGTTTTTCTCGGCTCCGGAGCTTCCAGATCAAGCGGCACGTCTTCGCCGGCCGGCCCGTCCCCGGGCTCGTACATCCACGAGATGCTTTGGGCAATCATTTTCCCGGTTCCCGCCTCCCGTGCGGCATCCACCAGATTACGCGTGCCCTGCTTCCTGATCCGTGCGTTCTCTTCCAGATTATACCCGCTGAGCGCCGTAAGCTGATGAATCACAACCTCGGCCTCTGCCCTCCGGAGCTGTGCGATCAGTTCATCCCGGTCGAAGACATCCGCCTCAACGGGTACGGCCCCTTGTGCAAGCACCGCTTCCTTCCCCGCCTTGCCGCGCACCATGGCGTATACGGTGTGCCCTTCCTTTATCAAAAGCGGGAGCAAGGATCGTCCGATTACTCCCGTAGCGCCTGCCACGAAAATTTTCATCTCCAGCCCTCCTTTACGAGTTCCCAAGCGGGATTGTATTCTCCCCTTAGACAAAGGAAAGAGCGTTTTTGTGACAGGCCGAGCCTTTTTAAGCTAATCAATGTTTTAGAAAGCGAACGATGGGCGGAACGGCTGCCCCCGCCGTATCTGTCTCCGTTAACTCTTCACCCGGTAAATCCGGGACTCGTATGGCTTCAAGTTCCATGAAGAGCCGGCCGGACTTTTCACCTCGTAATTCGCAAGAATCAGTTCTTTTTCCGCTGAGGCTATGGATTCCGGCAGCGTGCAAACCGTACTCCCATCCGAAATATTCAGCAGAATCAGCCATTTCTCGCCGTCCAGCACGCGCAGGAACGCGTAAATCCGGTCATCCTCTTCAAGCAGAGGCTCGTAAGTCCCGTAAACCATGACCGGATTTGCCTTGCGGAGCCGGATCAGCTTCTGGTACGTGTAGAAAACGGAATCCGGATCGGCAAGCGCCTGCTCCACATTGATCTCCCGGAAATTTGGATTCACCTTGATCCAGGGGGTGCCGTCCGTAAACCCGCCGTTGGCCGAACCGTCCCACTGTACGGGAGTCCGGGAATTGTCCCGGGCCAAGTGCAGCAGGCTCTCGAAAACTTCCTGCGGGTCGCGGCCTTTTTCCACTTCTTCCTTGTACTTGTTCTTTAACGCGATGTCGTTATAATCCCCGATCGAATCGAACCGCACCCCGGTCATGCCGATTTCTTCCCCCTGGTAGACGTATGGCATTCCCGGAAGAGTGTGAAGCAGCACGGCAAAGCATTTGGCCGATTGCACGCGATACTCCTTGTCGCTGCCGAACCGGGTTACAAGCCGGGTATGGTCGTGGTTGTTCAGGAACTGGGAATTCCAGCCCCGGCCCCACATGCCGTCGTACCACCTTTTCTGAATCCTTTTGAACTTGTCCATCTCCCAGTGAGCCATGTAGTCGCAAACCTCGAAATGGAACAAAGTATTCAGCTCGCCGCGGTCTTCGCCTACATAAAGCAGCCCGTCCTCCGGCGTGACGAACGGAATTTCCCCGACCGTAAAAATGTCGTAATGCTTCAGAACCCGCTCATGCATTTCCTGCAAATATTCATGTATCCCCGGGTTATTTCCCAGATACGAAATATTCTCCGGATGCTCCGCATCGGGAAAACCCGCCTGCTTCGCGAGCAGATTAATGACGTCCATCCGGAAGCCGTCGATGCCTTTATCGAGCCAGAACCGCATCATATCGTAAATTTCTTCGCGCACCTGAGGATTTTCCCAGTTCAGGTCCGGCTGCTCCGTTGCGAAGGAGTGAAAATAATACTCCTGCGTCACTTCGTCGTATTCCCAGGCGGAAGGCGTAAAGTACGATCTCCAGTTGTTCGCTTCCCCGCGCCAGATATAATAATCCCGTTTGGGGTTATCTTTGGACGAGCGGGATTCCGTGAACCAGGGATGCTGATCGGACGTGTGGTTGACCACCAGATCCATAATCAGCTTCATACCCCGGCCGTGGACTTCGCTGAGCAGCTTCTCGAACGTCTCCATGGTGCCCGCCTTGGCCATCACGGTCCGGTAATCCGATATATCGTATCCGTTATCGACATCCGGTGATCCGTAAATGGGATTCAGCCAGATCACATCCGCGCCGAGCTCTTTTATATAATCCAGTTTGCGGATAACACCTTCCAAATCCCCGTATCCGTCTCCGTCCGTATCGTAAAAACTTCTCCAGTACACCTGATAGACAACCGCTTCTTTCCACCACGTTTTTTGCATGCGCTTACACTCCTCGCTGTTAAGATCGGTATCCAGATCTACTAATTCGGCACAGGGGCGCTTCTCCCCTTTAAAAGCCGCACGCGCCAGGTGCCCCGTTCAACATGGCCGCGCCTGATTTTACCGGATTCATCACGCAAAAATATATTTGTTCCGTAAACGTGACAGACAAGCAAACGACACTGTCAATATTATACCCCCGGTCAATAACCTGTGGTTAATTCCTCATTCCTTCCTTTTGCCGCCTCCCCCTCTAACGGTTCGTCATCGCTCATAATTTACAATTTTAGTTAAACTTTATAAAAAATGTTTGACAGGACTGTGAACACATTCTATACTACAGATATTAAAACAACTTTTCCTACCTGAATACTTGCATATTAATTCTGTCGTTCTTTCCTCGTCCCGCCGTTTTCTAACGGCCGCTTTTTCGACCCACTTGGAAAGGGGTGATGCCAATCGGTTTGTAAGGCTGTTTGTAAGGCCGCAGCTCAGATCAACCGGCTATCGCGTTTTGCCCGGGGCGCCGCACAGCGGACGTCAACCATTTCCTAGGAGGGATTGTATTTATGAAAAAGAAGCTGACATCGCTAGTACTCGGAGGAACACTTCTGATCGTATCCGCTCTGCCTGCAGGTGCAGCAACCGCCGAGGTTGCGACGCCGAAATCCGTAACCCCCAAATTCATCGGGGAAACGTGGAAAGCGCCGGCCGGACTTTCAAACGAAGATAAAGTGTGGGGATTCCTCGATCATAAGAAAGAGGCGCTGAGCCTGAGCGGAAGCCTAAAGGAAAATCTTAAAATCGTTAACAAACAGAGCGACGCCGCAAGCGGCACGACTCACTACCGCCTGAAGCAGTATATCCAAGGAATTCCGGTTTACGGAGCGGAACAGACGGTGCATCTGGATAAGAGCGGCAACGTGTCTTCTTATCTCGGAAGCGTGCTGGCGGACTCGGAGCAGGAAGTGGCCAACGGCGTGAAAGCCAAAATCAGCGCTTCCGATGCGATTAAAACCGCTATTGCGGACACCGAGAAAGCCGCAGGCAAGCTCGGCCAGCAGCAGAAGCCCGCACAGGCGGAGCTGACGATCTATCCGCTGGAAGGCAAGAACGTGCTCACCTATGCGACAGAGGTGAACGTACTGGAACCGTCCCCGATCCGTACCCGTTACTTTATCGATGCCGTTGACGGCTCTATCGTGAAGAAGTACGACCTCCTTGACCGCGCCGTAGGCACGGGCACAGGCGTACTGGGCGATACGAAGCAGTTCATCACGACACAAAGCGGCTCGACTTTCCAGCTGAAGGATACCACGCGCGGCAACGGCATTGAAACATACAGCGCCAACAACGGTTCCTCTCTGCCTGGGGTACTTAAAACAAGCACCAACAACAGCAACTGGACCGACCGGGCAGCCGTAGACGCTCACGCTTACGCGGAGAAAGTTTACGACTTCTACAAAACGAAGTTCGGACGGAACAGCCTGGACGGCAACGGCAAGCTGATCAAATCAACGGTCCACTACGGACAAAACTATAACAACGCCTTCTGGAACGGCGTACAGATCGTTTATGGAGACGGCGACGGCGTCAACTTCCTGCCCTTCTCCGGCGATCCGGATATCATCGGTCACGAGCTGACGCACGCCGTAACCGAATATACGGCCGGCCTGGAATATTACGGCGAATCCGGTGCCCTGAACGAATCGATTTCCGACATTTTCGGAAATACGATCCAGAACACCAACTGGCTGCTCGGGGACGATATTTACACGCCGGGCAAGGCGGGCGACGCGATCCGCTCCCTCTCCAATCCGGAGCAGTTCAATCAGCCTAACCACTACAGCAAGCGTTACACGGGCACTTCCGATAACGGAGGCGTTCACACGAACAGCGGCATCAACAACAAAGCGTTCTACCTGATCGCGCAAGGCGGCACTCATTATAACGTTTCCGTAACGGGCATCGGCCGGGACAAAGCCATCAAGATTTACTACCACGCCCTGACCAACTACCTGTCTCCATACTCCAACTTCTCCAACATCCGTGCGGCTGCCGTACAATCGGCGGTAGACCTGTACGGAGCCGGCTCTGCCGAAGCCGTAGCCGTAGGCAAAGCCTACACCGCGGTCGGCGTGAATTAATCCGCTTACCCGGTAAGGAGGTAAGCGGGCGGCTTAAGCATCGCCGGCGCTCCTCTCCGGCGGCGGCATTTCCGTAAAGTTTGCGTCTGCCGACCGCCGGTCATAAGAAAACCGCAGTCCTCCGTCCGGAGACGACTGCGGTTTCTTTGGATTATGACGGAACCTGGCCTGCACCGGCCAGGCACCGCCCAAGCGGTCTTGTTCTTTTTAACGGAAATACGTGTGTCTGGTTTTCCACTGCTCCAGCTTGATGCCCGCCCAGAAGAAATAAATGCCGAGCGTGACAAGACCGAGCAGGAACCACTTGATCCAGGAGCCGAAAAGCCCCACTGCCGTTCCTTCGAAACGAAGCCGGCGGCCTTCAATAACCGTATGCTCGATTTTCCAACGGTAGATAATGACGAGACTCCACGGGTAACAAATACCGGCCGTAATGCCCGTGATAATGGCTCCGAGCAAATACAGGCCGATGAGTTCCAGCAATCCTCCGTCAAAATAAGATTCGCCGCCCTGCGGCCTCCGGTTGGAATCGAAATCGAAATCCTTCGGGAGCGTGACGTTGATCGTCGTATTCGCCATATTTGTAGTGATCTTCCCTTCTTTATTCAGCTTAAAAAGGTTTTATTTACCGGACTTCCACTTATCCATTTCGGCCTTGGGTACTTCACCCGCAGGAACTTCCCCGATATAAGCGGTAGACGAAGGGCCGTAGTAGTTAACCGGCAGCTCCAGAATATCGCAGGCGGCTCTCATCGGAACGTACGTCGTTCCGTCGTAAAGAAACGTACTTGCGGTAATACTTTCCCCATGCACCTTCACCTGCACACGATCCAGATAAACGTCTATCGTTCCGCTGCCCGGCACAAGCGTTCCGGCTGCCGTATCCGCACGCTCTTCCGATCTCTGCTTCTCCCATTCGTCGATAACCTCGTCGGGCACTTCACCGGCGGGGAGCTGGCCGATATAGGCGGTTTGGGTTTCCCCGTAGTAATTCACGTCCAATTGGAGCAAATCAGCCAGGTCCCGTATGGGCAGATAGGTAGTCCCGTCATACAAAATATTGGGTGCCACGAAAGCCTGGCCGTTCACTTTGATGTTCATCCGGTTAAACTGGACATCCAGCCGGGCCTGCACGGTATCCCCTCCGGCTTCCTCTGCTCCGCTTTCTTCTCCGGAACAAACGGGCGTGTCCGGGAAATCTTCACAAAAATTTTGACACAACTGATCCCCCGGATCTTCTTCGCAAATTTCGATATAAGCGCTGTGGGGCAGAAGATAATCTCTTGCCATTGCCGCACCCGAAAAGCTTGCCACGGCCATCATTAGTAGAAGCGCCGCCAGAAAAGACGTTTTTCTCAGCAAAATGAATCCCCCTTCTCGTATCAGCTGCCTTTCTTATAAAAGGCAACCACTCAATATTAGGCATATACTCCTATTATTATCGGCTTTTCCAGCATAATTATGAGTCATTTGTCCTAATTTATTTAAATGTATTTGTATTACAAAAATAAGAAGTATCCCTACGGCACCTCTCAAGCGGTGTGACAGGCCATGTACAAGAGGCGTTCCCACACAAAATTTTCTGTACGCAAAGTTCTTAACACGCAAAAAAACCTGCGCAGAAATTCTGCGCAGGTTTTGAACCGGGTACTTCCGCTTGCGTCCTTGGTCAGTTGATGAAGCCGGCGGTGACAAGGAACCGCCGCAGCATGGCTGCGGACTGAGCGCGGGTCGCTTCGCCTTCCGGCGCCAGCGTGCCGTCCGTCATGCCGTTCATGAGACCGGCATGAACCGCTGCGGCTACTTCCGCCTGCGCCCAGACGATCTTGCCCGAATCGGTATACCGGGCAAGAATCTCTTCCCGCTGCGGCTCCGTGAGCGCCGCAGCGGATGCCGCGCCCGCATAAGGCAGGGCGCGGACGAGCATGGCCGCCTGCTCCTCGCGGGTGATCGGGCGCTGAGGACGGAACGAGCCGTCCTCATAGCCGCCGATCAGACCCGCTGCCGCCGCGGCGGCCACATCCCCGGCGAACCAGTCGGCGGAGCCGACGTCGCCGAAGGCTGCCGGCCCGGCCGCTTGAGGCAGGCCGAGCGCCCGGACGAGCAGCGCCGCGAATTCGGCGCGCGTAATGCCGCGTTCGGCGTCGAACCGGCCGCCGCCGCTGCCTTCCACGACGAGCTTCGCCGCGAGCAGCTCGACATCGGCCTGCGCCCAGTGGCCGGCCATGTCGGCGAAGACAGGCGCGCCGCTTACGACCGCGTAGAAACCGCTGCCGCTGCGCTTGAACGTCACGGCCGTCTTGGCCGTGCCCGCCGGTGCGAAGAGGGACGGCGCGAATGAGAATTTCTTCTCATTCGGGTAAGCGAGCACGCCTGTCGCTCTCTTCGCGTCGAATGTCCCGTCCAGGATCAGCTCCAGCTGTCCTTTTGTCTCCAGCGCCGCAGAGCCGCCGGATTGGCCTCTCGCCGCGATTTCCAGCTGTACCGGCGTTCCCCCGGACTGGAAGCCTGCCGCTTTCACGGCTGTTCCGATCGCGGCCGCTTCACTGTCCGCCGCATAGCGGAGGGTGTAGCGGACCGTCATGCTGCGGGCATCGCCTCCCAGCCTGCGTGCCGCTTCGTCCAGCTTCAAATCCCGAAGCTGAACGGTGTATTTGCCGGCCGGACCCGAGATGACGAGTGTCCGGCTGCCCGGAGCGGCGTCGGTCAGGGCGGACGCCGGGATTTCGACCGTATCGCCCGTGTAGGCGATCTCTACGGTCGGGTGGGTTTTGAGCGCTTCCCGCAGGGCGGAAGCGTCTACGGCACCCCCGGATGCCGTCACCTTGCCGGCAGACCCGCCGCTGCTGCCGTTGTTTCCGTTATTTCCATTGCTGCCGTTATTCCCGTTATTGCCACCGTTATTACCGCTGTTTCCGTTGTTATTGCCACCATTGTTGCCATTATTGCCGTTGTTGCCTTCGCTTCCATTGTCGCCGCCGCTGCCTCCATCACTGCCTCCGCCTTTTACTTCGACAGTAACGGGCTGGGTGTAGAGATCATATTTGTTAGCGGCATCGATAGAAGCCGTGTACCGCAGGAGAACATGGGCTTTTCCCGCTTTTTTGGCTGTGATTTGGCTGCCGCTTACGTCCACGACATCCTGACCGTCCAGCAAAACGATGTCCGGTGCGACGTTCGTTTTCGTCCCTCTGTAGGACTCCACTTCCAGTGCGAGCGCCGCTTTTTCACCCGGAGACAGGCTGTATGCGCTCTTTGCCGGCTTAACCGCAGCGGCCCAATCCGCGGACCAGGACGCATAATCGGTCGTAATGCCGAAGGCACCGAGCCCGAAGAACTTAATAAAATCGTTCTTGTTGTTGAACGTCCACGGAGAAATGATGACGCCCCGGTGTTTCGCGGCTTCCATGAAATTTTTACCGAGCCCGCCGTAGCTCGTGTTGAATGTCGCGTTCAAAGGCTGCAGTACCTTGAGCGTTTCTCTCAGCGATTTGTTGACATTGGCTTCGTTGGCATAGCCGCTTGTCAGCAGACCCGAAGGCATTTCGGGCATTAGCTCGGCCAGCCGCTTCAACTGATTCGTATCGAAGGACATCGCATCGACGAGGTCTTCGGCTTTCTTTTCCTTGATGATTCTTACAAAAGCGTCGACCGCCGCAGGCGTGCTGGTTTTGATTTCGGCCATTACCATGCGGCCCTTGGATCTGGCCAGGTCGATCTGCTCGTCCAGTGTCGGTATTTTTACATCGGGATACCCGTTCGGGAACGGTTTGTTCGCGTTGAGCTTTTTGAGCTCGGCGAGGGTAAAGTCTTCGACTCTTCCTTTTCCGTTCGTCGTATTTTCCAAGACTGAGTCATGAACGATGACAAGCTGGCCGTCTTTAGTCAAATACATGTCGTTTTCGATAAAATCGGCCCCGTATTCAATAGAAAGCGCGTTGCTTTCAATGGTATTCTCCGGAGCTTCGGATGGAATGCCCCGATGGCCGATAATGTAAGGCTTCCGAATCAGAGTTGTCCCGTTGGAATACAGCTTCAGCGCTCCGATAGCCGCTTCCGGCGCATCCGTAACGATCCCGTTCGCTCCGCCCGTAATCAACGTGTGCAGAGACACGGTTTTGTCCGTTTGAGAGGATTGATCCTGCGCCCATACCACCAAAGCACGCTGCTGGAGATAAGCCATACTCTCACGCGTCGCCGCTTTCTGGGAAAGGAGCGCGATTTTGGCCAGGTTCACGGTCGTTTGGCGGCGGATTTCCATCAGCTCTTCGGCGGTATCCGCTTTGGCCTGGCGGAAGTCCACAATGCCGCGGATAATCGGGTAAGCCTGACGCGCCTTCTTAACCAGCCCGCCTTTGTCGGACACGATGAACGCGTCCTCGATACCTCTCGCTTTAAGCGCCTCGACAAGCTTGTCGGTGCCCGCCTCATCCCGTACATAGAAAGCCGGAATCACTTTGTTGTTCAGCGCTGCCAGGATGTCGTCCAGGCTGCCGATTTCGGCGCCTCCGGGAGAGGTGATTTTCAGATTGCCGTTCACATACAGCATAGCCGTCGCTGGCAGAGCTGTTCCCTGCAGCTTAACCAGGTCGGCGGAAGATTTGAGTTCCATGACCACGGTAGGGGCCAGGGAAATCTTCGTTTCCGGCTCCACCACCTGCACGAAGCGCTCGGAAGGCAGCGGAGGAAGCGCATCCTGCTGGAGGGTGACGCGGATATTGTCCACCTTCATGCGGCTTCCGTTCGCCTGGAGCCCGATGCGGCCCTTCTTGTAAGCGCCCGCGTTATCGGTATCGACGAGAAGCTTGTCGCCGATCCATTCCTGTACGCGGTCGTTGTAGGCTTTTACCGTGTAACGGTACATTTTCGCGGAATCGATCGCTTCGGTGTAAGAACCCCGGTCCATCACATTCCATTCGTTAGCGGGTGTCCGTTCCGCGAATTCAATTCCGTTGACGGCAACCGCGTTTTGACGCACGGCCATCTGGTAATAAGGGATGTTGTCGTTTTGGATACGGAACATGATCGAATTCCACCGTGCCGCATCATTAGCGGACAAATGCGTGATATCCGCTTCGATTTTGTAATTGCCGAACAGCCCCAGATACTCGGGGAGCAGCACGCGGGAAGGGTTGTCCGGAGCGGCGGAAGCGTTCATTTCGAATGCACCCGATTTGACGGCTGCCGCAGAAGCGGTCGTTCCTTCTTTGCGTGTCCAGTCCTTCGGAAGAGTACCTTCGGCCGTTTGATCGAAGTTTTCCTCGTACAGGGTATATTCCTTTTCACCCGGATTTTTGGCGATGATCATTAAGGTGAGCGAAGCGTTATCCTTCTGAACCGTAACGGGATAAGCGCCTTTTGTGTTCACCTGCAGAGTACCGCCTCCGACTGAGATCTCTTGGCCGGCCGGTTTCCAGAGAAGCTCTCCGCCTTTCAGCGTGCCTTTGGAAAAGTCGCTGAATTCGGCCTGGAAGCTCACCGTGCTGAGGTCCAGCTTCGCGCCGGTATCCGTCAGCACATAGCCTTCCGCATGCTGCAGCTTGACGGCTTGAGCGCCTGCCGCCGATGGAGTGACGGTGATTTCACGCGCCGCTTCCGCGTTGGCGTAGACCGCTTTCACGGACGCTTTGCCCGCTTTTACCGGATAAAGCTGATTATTCACGATTTTGATCACCGATTCATCGGACGAGTAGAGACGAATCGCGCCGGGCGCCGGAACTTCCGTCAACCCGTCGGAATAATACACGCTGCCCGTAACGGTTGCGGGGCCCTTCAAAGCTTCCAGCGTGCCCGGTATCGTCACATCCAGCCGATCGGCCGTTACCCGCGTCACCTTCAGGTTGTCGAACGAAACCTTGCTCTGATCGGCCTGAAAGCCGACCTTTCCTTTTTCCAGAAGATTGGAAGAAAAGTTCTGATCCATGAGAAGCGTAAAATCCGCCTCGTCCTTGGCTTTGATATATTCTTTGACGTTGTTTCCGACTGCGCGGACTTTCAACGTATACTCCTTGTCGAGCTCCAGCGGTTTCCACATGCCGCTTACAGGCGTAGGCGAAGCCCAGTTGTTATTGGGCATCCGGTAAGCCAGCTCGTATGTCCCGTTGCGGCGGACCGCCATCTGGTTGTACGGATTTTTCCCGTCGGCCGCTCCCCGGAACATGAGAGCCGCCCACCTGGCGTCGTTCAGCACGCCTTCAAACCTCACGTCGGCTTCAACGGTGTAGTCGTCCCACTGGACAGGCGCGGTGATACGGGCCTGTTTCCCGGAAGCTTTCCCGTCGAAGTTCATGCGGCCGTTTCCGTATGTATCCTGAACGACGGTAAAGGGATCGCTGCCCGCGTTCACATCGGAAATCCAGCCGGCCGGAGTTTGCCCAGGCGCGTAACCGTCGAAATTATCCTGCAGGAGCACGGGATCGATTGGAGCGGAAACCGGATTCTCGTCTTTCAGGTTGAGAATTCCGTAACCGGCCGTGTCGTTCCAGAACGATTTGGAGTTAAACGCGCTCCAGTAGCTCGTCCGCTGCTTGCTCGCATCGGCTTCGTAACGGTCCGTTACGCCGATTTCAAAGCCGAGCTGCTTTTGCAGGCCCGCGTCGAAACGGAGCATCTCCCACGGAATCGCGGTTTCCAGCGTCCAGCCGTCCTGACCGGCCGCGATCGCCCTCAAGATTTTCTTCTCGTCTTTGCCGCTGTGATTGCCCAGGGCCGCCCCGAAATGAAACTCCGGCGTCGAGCCGGGCCGGTACACGAAGCCCGCCTGCATATCGTCGGCCGCGAAAGGCGCCGACTGGTGAAGGGACGGATCGAAGAAGAAGTTGACGGCGTCCTGCTCGAACCAGTACCCCGTTCCGCCCGGGAACAGCGTGTCGTCCTCCGCTTTTACGCCGATATACAAATACTTGTTATCCCACAGCATTCCGAACCGGGCGTTTTTAAACGTGCCTTCGCCTGTCCGGACATTCATCGGTTCGCTGACGTTCCAGAGCGATTCGTCAATCCTGCCGTCGATTACGGGCGGAGTCAGCGTCTTGCGGACATCCAACTCCTTCCTCCCCGGGTCGGCAGCGTGCGCCGCCCCGTCGAACAGGCCAAGCGGAGCCGTACCGCACAGCAAAGCGGCGGTTAGAACCAGGCTCAAAAACCGGGAAAATCTCCTCATTTCGTATCCATTCCTTTCGGATGAGATATCCGGATCGGTTCCGGACGCCAAGGAGAGAACAACAAAAAAACCCTCTATCCATCAAACCGGAAATGCCGAAGCAAGGCATTTATCGTTTGTGCATAAAGGGTTTTCTCCTGGACTCTTACCCTTGGATATTCAGTTATTCCTGCATGTCCCTTACTCTACCAGTACTATGTCAGCGCTGCGTTAAGTATGCTTGAAGATTTTGTAAGGGTGTGGAGGTGTAGACGGACGCGGACTCTTACGTTTGTTTGAGCGGTTCTGGCCGCGTGGCACAAAAAATGGAGAAAGGCAATCGGATTTAGAACTCCCCCCCGACCTTGTTCAAAAGAAAGAACCCGCCGGTCAACCGGCGGGTTCCGCAATAACGCAGCCATCCATCCGTCGGTACGGCTCCCGGAAGGAAAAGAGGAAGGTGCTGGGCTCCTTCCTCTTTTTATTTTAAGCGTACAGCATAAAGAAGTTCAGCTCATGGCCGTTCTGCTTCAAATAATTGTACAGCTGCGAACGGTGGTGAAAAAGATGCGTTACGATTTCGATCAGCCATTTGATTTGCGGCATGGCGTGTTCCAGATAGAAGGCTTTCGTCTCTTTGTTCAAAAGTTCTTCCTCGCTTAGTGATACCATATAGGCTTTCAGGGTATCGAAGTGGGCCCGCAGCCGCTCCGCCAGCTGTTCCGGGTCCGTAATGTCCTGCGCGCCGTTCTCGACAAGTTCAACCTCCTGCTGCGTTTTCTCCTGCAGAATGGCCAAATCCGAAGCCGGGATAGCGACAATATGATGAACGAGCTGAAGAAGCGTCCGCATGTTATTCCCCGGGGCGAAAGCCCACTCCTCCGGTCCGATCCGCCTGATCAGCGTCTCGCTTGTCCGGACCGACAGCTCAAGCTCGTCCAGAAGATGATCCCTGATTTGCATAACCCCGTTCATAGATAGCTTCATCCTTTCTCAATGTCCATCGTAGACACATATCAGTATAACCAAACACGGACCTTTACCGATTGGATAAATCGGACATGCCCCGGTATTCGGCTGCCGCCTGCATCGGAGAAGCCCCGTAAAATCTTTTGAATTCCCGGATCATATGCGCCTGATCGAAGAACCCGCGCTCCGCCGCCACAGCCGCCCAATTGCTGACGGAACCCGCCTGAATGTCTCTAAGGAGTGTTTGGAACCGCACGACTTCGGCAAATTTTTTGGGGCTGAGGCCCACCCATTGCCGGAAAGAACGGTGAAGCTGCCTCGTGCTGATGGTCTCGGACCGCGCCAGCTCGCTTATCGTCGCCTCACCGCCTGTAAGAAAGATGCGGTGCAGCACATTTTTCAACCGGGCGTCCCCGTACGTCTCCTTGTTAACGAGCTGCCGCAGCAGGCACGCTTCGACCGCTCCGATTCTGTCCCGGAAAGATCCGGCTTCCCGCATACGTTCCACGGTTTCCGCCCCGATAACCGGACCGATCTGCTCCGCCGCAACCGCCCGATCGTGAAATTCGGACACCGCCGTCTTCAAGAACGGATACGCCCCGCCGGGCATAAAACGGATTCCGAAATTTCTCACGGGCGCTTCCTCCGCGTAGGAAATGGTAAAAGCCTGCTGGAAAGTGCCGCAGTATTTAACATTCCATTCACCCGAGGCCAGATTCTCCGTAAATATGATATCCGTGCATCCGTCGGGAAGCACCCGGTCCACCGTGCCGGGCTGAAAGAGCGGCTTCGCCTCCCCGGCTACGCGCGGTTCGGACTGCCAATAACAGCATACGTACGGCTTGAGGGCGGGGGACGGCGGTTTTTCCGCATATATATAGGAAGAAATTCTTCCGTTCGCCTGAACGGGCCGGAATAAGTCGTGCAATTTCGCATCCATCTTCCCCCAAAAGCCTCCTCGCCCTTTTTCCTCTATCTCCCACTATAAGTCCGCGGCAAAAGCCGGGCAAGGCTCATTTTAAAGGCATTTTCCAGCCCTTTTACCATCAAAATAAAATATTTTCTGTAAAAAAGCTGAAATTAACCATTTTTTATGGAATACAAGACCTTTAAGAACTGTCTTACATAGTGTACAGGCCTAATCTTGATAAAGGGAGGAGGTTCCGGATCGTTCACTAGCTCGTTTATTGTTCAAATATGAATGAAAAGAGGGAACTAGTTGAAAAATCGCCATCTCATCCAAAAATTATCCGTGATGTCGCTCGCGTTTGCATTCGTTGCAGGCACGGCGCTGCCTCATGCAAGTGCAGCCCAGTCCGGCAAAAGCATCCATCCGCGTACCCAGCTCAATGGTTCTCTGAATCCCGGTACAAACTCGCTCCCGGGCCAGGTCAAGGGGTATATTTCCCCGAAACTGAATACGGCCTCCACGAATTCCGTCCGTGTCATCGTCCAGCTGCAAAACCAGCCGGTCGCCGTAGGCAAGTATGCCGCCAAACTGGGCATGTCCGCTCTGGCAGCCGAATCTACCGAAGCCGCTATCAAACAGGAGCAGACCACTCTGGTCAGCGCCGCCAAGAGCAGCGGAATTAACCTCCAGGTCAATTACCAGTATAATACAGTTTTGAACGGACTGGAAGTAACCGTTCCGGCGAACAAAATTCCCGCGCTGGCAAAGCTGGCCGGCGTTAAATCGATTCACCCCAGCGCCAACTATTTTCCTATCCCCGTAGATGAACCGAAAGGGCTCGATGTCAGCAGCCCCAATTTTGACATCACTCCGCTGAAACAGATCGGCGCGGATGTCGCCTGGGCCAAAGGCCTCACCGGCAAAGGCCTCAAAGTCGGCGTTATCGATACCGGAGTCGACTATCTTCACCCCGACTTGAAGGACGCCTACAAGGGCGGTTACGATTCCTTCGAGAAGGATAACGATCCTTACGAAGAGCCTCCGCTTACTCCGGAGGAAGACCCCTACGGCACCGGATTTGAAGGGACGTCTCACGGCACCCACGTATCCGGAACGATCGTAGGAAGAGCATCCAACCCAAGCTCGGACATCGTTCAAAAAGGCGTCGCTTACGAAGCCGATTTGTATGTATATAAAGTGCTCGGCCGGAATCCCGAAACGGGAAAATCGTCCGGTTCCTCGGCTCAAGTCATCGACGGCATCGAGCATGCGGTTAAAGACGGCATGAACGTCATTAACCTGTCTCTCGGTTCTGATTCCGAGAAAGACCCGAACTCCCCCGACGTCGTGGCCATCAACAACGCCGTGCTCGGCGGTGTAACGGCCGTTATCGCGAACGGCAACGCGGCGGATAAAGGGCCTTACTACTACTCGCTGGGCTCGCCCGCCACTTCGCAGCTGGCGATTTCCGTCGGCGCCGTAACCAGCCCGAAAACGCAGTATACGGCAACCGTGTCGGAAGCGGTCTATACAGCGCCCGTCAGCGCAGGTGCATCAGCAGTTACGCCGGTGACGCCTGCGGCGGCCGGATACAATCTCAACGTGATGGCCTGGGAAACCGGCCTGGAAAACTTCGCTTCCATCCTGGGCACGAATCCGAGAGACGTCGTGTACGTCAACCTGGGCCAGCCTCAGGATTATGAAGGTAAAGACGTCACCGGCAAAGTCGTGCTGATTTCCCGCGGCAATCTTGCCTTCGTGGATAAAATCGCCAATGCCAAGCAAAGAGGCGCGAAAGCCGCCATTATTTTCAACGGCAACACCGAACGCACGGACCCGACTAAAGCCGATCTTTCCGAATCGGTCATCGGCCGTGACGGCTTTATCGGTTCCGCCGCTTACCTGGGCGACGGCTTCGAGTACATTCCGACCTTCGATATGAAAGGTGCGGAAGGACGCGCTCTCGCCAGAAAAGCGCTGGCCGCTCAAGGCCAGACGCTGAAGCTCGCTTTCGGAGCCAACTATCCGAAGAGCGAAATCCCTGGCGATACGATGGCGACGTTCAGCTCGCGCGGTCCGAACGTGGACAGCGACCTGAGCATCAAGCCGGATATCAGCGCGCCGGGTGTGAGTATCTTGTCCACTTGGCCCGCCTACGGCAAGCAGAAGCCGGATGCGAACTACAATACGGCCTACAGCCGCATCAGCGGCACAAGCATGGCGACTCCGCACGTAGCCGGACTTGCGCTGCTGCTGAAACAGCAGCATCCGGACTGGTCGCCGCTGGATATCCGTGCCGCGCTGGCCAACACGGCGGACACAATCAGCGACCTGGACGGCAAGCTGTATGACGTCTACTCGCAGGGCGCGGGCCGTGCGAACGTCGGTACTGCCGTGAAGACGCAGGCGCTGCTCCAATCCGTGGAGCCGATCACGATTCTCGACAAGTACTGGCAGCCGCAAGCCGTGACGAATTACAATCCGTCCGTCAGCTTCGGCCTCCTGGCTCCGGGAACGAACTCCCAGAAGGAGCTCCGTCTGAAAAACGTGTCCAAGCAAAGCGTGACATACTCGGCCAAAGTCGTGCTGCATCCGAACGTAACGTCGGATCCTAACGCTCCGGTCCAGACGCCGGATGTCGCTAACCTGACCGCACAGCTTGCTCGGCCTGCAAAACGGTAAGCTGACCGTTGCGGCCGGCGCGTCCAAAGGATTTTATTTGTCCGTAACCCCGAAAAACAACGCGGTTAAAGGCGTTTATGAAGGCGAAGTGCTTCTCGAAAGAAGCGGCCAGCCTTCGCTGCACCTGCCTTTCGCCGTTCATGTCGGCCAGGATAAGCCGGAAACCGGATTCGGTCTGCAGGAACTGGAGCAAACGGAAAATGCCATTTATCCCGATAATCTTGACGGCTCCCCGACCACAACCGATCTTTCCTTCCGTCTGACGGCTAAAGATGTGAACGTGATTTCCCTCTGGGCTGTAGGACTCGACGACAAAGAAATCGGCATCATTGACGAGATCACACAGACCGATGCTAACGGCCGCCTTAAGCTGATCGAGCCGGGCGTTTACTCATTCGAAGGCATCGACGGTTCTTATGTCGACGGAGAACTGGATGCGAACGGCGATCTGAAGGTGAAGCAGTCTCGCGGCAGGCACCTACAAGCTCGCCGTAATCGCCCAGAAGATTGATGAGTTCGGCAACAACGTGGACGGCATCACCTACACGGCTTACAGCTCCCTGCGTATCGCCAACCTGGAGAGCGACCGCGTAGCCAAAGCCAAGGACGATTTTAAAGCCAAAATCGTCAATACGCGCAAAATCAACCAGCCGGTTCTGCAGCTCCCTAAAACGGACGGAATCGTGTACAAGGTCACGAACAGCTCCAACAAAGCGTATGTCGACAACAGCGGCGTTCTGAAGTTCGTTCCGAACAGCGGAGTCGTCAATGTTGAGCTTACCGTCACCATTTCATCCGCCAAGAACCCGGCCGTCAAGACTACGGTCAAAGTTCCCGTCGTGCTGAGCAAATCGTCCATTCCGCAGCGTCAAACTGCCGATGAAGGCGTGCTCGCCGAATAAGGCGGACCAGGCGTCAGCGGCGTCAGCGGCGTCAGCGGCGTCAGCGGCGTCAGCGGCGTCAGCGGCGTCAGCGGCGTCAGCGGCGTCAGCGGCGTCAGCGGCGTCAGCGGCGTCAGCGGCGTCAGCGGCGTCAGCGGCGTCAGCGGCGTCAGCGGCGTCAGCGGCGTCAGCGGCGTCAGTAAAAAAAGCCATCTCCCGGCAGCCTTAGGGCAGCCGGAAAGATGGCTTTTTTGTGGTTAAGCAGGTGTCATCAGCCGTTCGGCATTTGCGTGTTCGGCTTGAGCCGCTGCGATCGTCTATCGACACATCGTCCGTTTCAACGTATAAAAAAGGTGCATGCCGGAACATCATCGTTCCTGTACATGGCCTATATTTCATGTATTCAAAGGATTTCCTCCGCCGTTCCACCAGAGGCCAAAAAGCATCTCCGCCCATTCCTCGGTAGGCACGTTCAACCAATTCGGCGTATCGATCGCATGGAAAAATACCGCCGTAATCACCGGAAGAGGAATATCCGCCCGCAGCGCGCCCGCTTCCTGGGCTTTTTGGAACAGCGCAGTCAGCTTTTTTTTCAAATCCGCGTGGCCTTCATTCAAAAATTCGAGATCCAGCCTCGCTTTGTCCGAAGCACTTTCATCGATTTTGGGGGCCGCCAGCATCAGCGTATGGAAATTCGACAGCTCCAGAAAAATAAGCAGCACTTTTTTTATGGCCGCTACAGGCTCAAGATGCTCGATCCCTTCGCAGGCCTCGATCGTCTGCTCCATCGTTCTGCGCATGCAGGCCGCGACGATCTCTTCCTTGTTGGCGTAATATTCGTAGATTGTGCTTCTTGCGCCCGACAGCATTTCGGACAAGGCTTTCAGGTGAAAGCCGTCATAGCCCCGCTCCATCAATAAGCGTTCGGTCGCGTCCAGCAGCTCCGATTTAGTAAACGCCCGTTGTCTCGCCATAACCCTCTTCCCCTTCCTCCCCCTATCTTATCACCGTGCGGTTAGACAGACAAACCCTGCTGGAAAGCCGGGATGAAGCCATCGAAAAAATCAAAACGGATGTATCAGCAAACAAAAAGACGATCGGCCCCTATCCTAAAGAACCGATCGCCCCGCATGAAACGGAAGGCCGTTCGAAATTATTGTTCCGTTCCAAATACATTGATGCGTCTAAGCAATTTGTGTTCGTTGTCATGAATAATAATATTGCCTTGACTGTCTACGGCAAAGTCTACAGGAATAGAATCATCGTAAAATTCCATTTCTAAAGTTCCCACAGTAACCTCCCCACCCGGTCCAAACGGGCCAAACGGATTATAAGGCAAATCCTCAAAATTAAAGTTACCCGTTCCGAGACGATCGTAGGTTTTGGTTTTAGGCTCATACAAGCCACTATTGTAGCGAAGCTCGCTTAATTTCACGTAATCCTCGACTTTACCGGTGACATCGATTTTATAGAATCCGTTTTTATCAGCCGCATAAAAAAAATCGCCTTTGGAGGCGGCTGCACCGATCTTCTCCATCTTTATTTTGGCAACCTCGATAAGACGTCCGTCTTCCCGCAGCATATGAATGGTTTTATTAACGTAATCCATTAAATAAATCTTGTTGTCCTTAATGAGCGAAACAAGCTTGGGCTTCTTTTCAGCTGCTATAACCGCTTTTAGAGATCGTTCTTTTCCCGCTTCTACCGAATAAATACTTCCAAAAAATGTATTACTGAAGATTAAGTTTACGCCATCCAACGTTGTCATTATGTCATTTTCTTCGTCGAGCAAGGTTTCATCGGCATTATAAGTAATCAATTTCACCTCGGGAAGAACTTCATAAATAACTATTTTAATATCTTTCTTATCTACACTGGCCAACATATACAGTTTGTCGCGCTTCTCATCGTAAAAAATTTTCTCGGGTGCCAGATCTCTATAGGACAGACTTTGAACCTGACTTTTTTTATCCAAATACTCAATATCAAATTTTTCGTTTAAATTTAAAACTTGTTCCAACTTTCTGTTATCTCCCGTCTTTTGATTATACTTGGAAATAACATACTCGTGCTTGATTGGGCGTTTCGCATCGTAGTCAATCATATAAATATCGTCGTTAGAATCGGTCACAAAGCTGGATACAAAGCGTGTTTTGGCACTTTTGCACTCTAAAAATTTAACACATATCTTTGTATAAGATTTCCCTATTTTAAGAGAGAGATTATCGACGGTCGGATGCTCCAGTTTTTTCTTTGGAGCTTCTTTTTCAGGGACTGGGGGAACCGGTTTAGTCTCTTCTTTAGGTACGATAGTGATCACCTTCGAAGCATTGTCGTAAGCAACGTTGCGGTTCAAACTCTCGGCGATAAAACGCAGAGGCACCAGAGTTGTCTCATTTACGATTGCAGCCGGCTGGTCCAGAACTGTCTGAACTCCGTTTACGTCGGCTTCGGGATGACCGACCGACAACGTAACGGTGCGATCGTTGCCTTTAAGCGTAACCGTCTGTGTGGAATTTTCCCAACTCACTTCGGCTCCCAGCAATTCTCCGAGAAACCGAAACGGAACCATGCTGGTATCTTTAATCAATACAGGCGCTGCAGGCATAGCAATTTTCTGCCCGTCAACATCCGCTTGAGGATTCCCAATCGTCAGGGTAATAATCCGGTTCGTTCCCGCAGACTCCGCCGACGCATGACCCTGATATTGAAAACATATAGTTACTCCAAATAATAATAGGGATAGCTTTAATAACTTTCTTATTAGCATATATTTCCTCCTGTTTTGTATTATTATTAGTATAATATTTTTGTTCCTTCCTGTATCTACCTAATTTGAGCTTTATAAGTCTTATTTCATAACAAAAAAAACAAGAAAGATCCCGAATCTTTTCGGACCTTTCTTGTTTATATTTGCAACGGCCGAGCTTACACCTCTCCCACCGATTCGCCCTTCACCAGCGTAACGTAAATCCGCTCATGCTCGACCGTCTCTCCGGCGATCAGCTTCGACAGCTGCTCCGCCGCCAGAGCGCCCCACTTGTGTTTGGAATAATCGATCGTAGCCAGCCGCGGGGTGACGTACGCCGACAGCTCGATATTATCGAATCCGATAATATGGATATGCTCGCCGATGCGGTAATCCGATTCCGCCACGGTGTTATAAACGCCGATTGCCATCTCGTCATTCAGACAAAGAACGGCGGCCGGCTCCTTATATTGTTCCAGAATGAGCCTCGCGGCTTTCTCCCCGGACTCTTTATCGAAGCCTCCCGGCAGCTCGGTGCAATCGACATCCTTATAGCGGCCCACGGTTTGCCGGACGGCGTGTAAGCGCTTATCGGAATCATAAGAGTCTTGCGGTCCCGCCACCACATATAGCTTACGGTGACCTTTTTCCAGAACGTAATCGGCGGCCAGATTGGCCCCCGCTTTGTTATCCAGAAGCACCTGATTGATGTTCGGATGAATCAGCTCGCGGTCGAGCACGACGATTTTATGTCCCCTGTCCGCATGCTGCAGCAATTCTTCATTGGAAAATGCCGCGTCCAGGATAATTGCCCCGTCAATCAACCGTTCCGGCAGAAAACGGTGGGACTGGGACCCGCTGCAGACGATAAGCTCGTAGCCGTGCCGGTTTAAGTACGCCTTGATTCCCTGCAAAAGATGGCCGTAGAAAGGGCCGCTGAAATCGGTCAGAAAAACGCCGATAATTTTGCTTTCCCGCTTTTTTAGCGAGCGGGCCGCCGCATTGGGAGTGTAGTTCAGTTCCTTGGCGATCGCCAAAATCCGGGCGCACGTTTCGTCGGTTACTTTGGGACTGCCGTTCAGCGCGTAAGAAACCGTTGAAATGGACACGCCGGCTTTTTTTGCGATATCTTTAATGCTTACCACTATTCTCGCTCCTAACCTTGTTGCATTCGCTGTATTCTCTGGTTTCGTATAACCTTCTCACACTCCGTACTCACGCTTCTATTTATTTACTATACCATTAAATGAACTCGTAAAAGAGATGCAAAAGGGCGATCCGTGAAGATCGCCTTTCGCCTCCGTTCAGCTGTAAATCTCGATCACGTTCGGCCCTTCCGCCGTAAGGCTTTCCAGCTGCCCGCCGCTCAGGCGGAGTCCCCCGGTCCGGTAGCGGTTGTGCAGTCTCTCGGCGGACGCTTCGTGTCCGTTTATCGTGACGCGGGAAACTTCACGGCCGCTCAGGTGGTACACGAAGGTCACCGGCCGCTCCAGAATGCGGAACTGGAAGCAAAGACCGTCCAGCTCCTCGCCCAGCACAGGGTCCACAACGAGATTTCCGGCGTCCATCCGGATGCCGAGACCGTTCGAAATAAGCTGGTTCATGTAAATTCCGGGGCCGCTGGAGTATATTCTCCAGCCGCCTTTGACCGGCACGCTGCCGCTGCGCAGCTCGTTAAAGCGCTCCTGCGCCTCGTAGCGCGTGCTGAACTTCCCGTCGGAACTGCTGAAGTATGCGTTGCTCTGGCGGAGTTCCGCATTCGGTACCACATCCTGAAGACGGACGGGGTTGATCATCTGGAGCCCGCGCCACACTTCGCCGGTCTTACCCAGCTTCGCCATCGCTTCAACGTAGCGGATATGGGCGTGCACATACTGGAGGCCGACTTCACGGCCGAAGTTCGCGGCCTGCTCGGCACGCTTGAAGTTCGTGCTGACGCCACCCGCGTAATTCGCGGGCCGGTTCATAAGGCGGACGCCGTCCGGGCAGTACATTTCCGCCTTAATGAGGCGGTAATGGGCTTCCGCCTGCTCCGGCGTCAGCAGCTCGCTGATCATGCTGCGCGTCATCGGCAGCAGCCGGTAGGTGATCCCTGTCTTCGTATCCTCCGGATGGAGCATCTTCTCGGCATTGCCGGGCTCCTCCAAGTACAAGAAGCCGGGGATCACGGACTCTTCGGACGGCAGCATATAGCGCATGTAATCGGCCTGGATGCCGTCCGCCATGCCGCGCAGCTCCGCCGCCAAGGCGCCGTGGCTGTCCGCCAGCACGCCGGACAGCCGGCGGAAGACCTGGTAGGTCAGCGATACGGTCCAGGAGCTGACCATAAACTGCTTCAGCTGGGCGTTAGCCGGCTGAAGGGTGTCGTCCCAGTCTCCGTCCCCGTAGGAGGACAGATGGGTGTCGTGCAGGAAATGGCTGCGGATGTAGCCGATTTCCTTGACGGCATGCTCCAGCAGAGAAGCGGTCTCTTCCGTGAAATCTCCCCCGTGGCGCCGCGTATACGGAAGCTGCTCGTCCAGGATGGAGATATCCCCGGTGGCGCTTAAATAATCCGCGAGCACCTTCAGAGGCCAGACGATGACGTCTCCGTGGCTTTCTTCCTGCTGGATGCAGGAATACCGGTCAAACATGAACCACTGCGGCCAGCTGCCGTCGTCTTCGAACTGATGGGAAAACACGGTCCGGATAATGTCCCGGACTTCGCCGTATTTTCCCGTCGCCAGGAAATATTCGGTCGGTCCCTGGCATACGTCCCGCGTCCCCCATGCCGCTCCGCCGTACTGTTCCAGACCGTGCGGAACCGAATAATGAACGAGCATGTTGTGCGTGTACCACCAGGCAAGCACGTTCGTTTTCGCCAGCTCCGGGTCGTTCCCGCCGCCGGCCCGGTACAAGTGGAAGCCGTTCATGACTTTTCCGAGGAAGGCACGGTAAAGCTCCGCTTCCGAATCCGCTTCCCGGTCCGCAAACGCCTGCTCCTCCCCGCGCAAAAGACCTTGGACGGTCATGCTCCAGGCAGAGCTTTCCCCCAGCTCCAGCACGGCCAGGGAAGCGGAACCCCGCTCCGCGTTCGGCGCAAGACGCGTTTCGTCCGTCAACCGGACGGGAGCTCCCGTGACCTGCATGCGGTAGGTGAGATCCGGCCATACCTGGGCACTGTCCGAGACCGCATCCGCCGTGAACGTAAGCGTCCGGCCGTCTTCTTGTACCGACAGATGAAACGGCGCTTCGTACTCGTTGTTGTTCATCGAAACCTGATGAGTCACCAGGTACCGGTAAGCTTTGCCCCCCGCCGAACGGAGCTGGAGACGAATCTCCGGCGCATCCGCCGCCGTAAAGCCGGTTACAATGACCGTGTCATCGGCCAGTTTATAGTACCAGCGGGTGTAGTTGAACCCGATTTCGAACAGGGACGGCATCGTCAGCAGACGGTACTTCCCGCCGGTTTCGATATATATGCGCTGCCCCGAAGTTTTGGAGACGTTGAGTGCATTACGGGCGTTCGTCAACATTTTGTTAAACGACGTATTGCCCACGGTTAGCTGGGAATTGAACACCCCGTACATGTAAGCGGTCGACGTCAAAACGGCTTCCCGGAGCCGGGCATTATCCCCGCTCATCAGAATATGGCCGTGCGGACGCTCCACGCGGAGCTCCTTCGCTTTCAGCACGACGTGTTCGTTTGTCATCGTAAAAAAGGAAAGCAGCTCCCCCTCCAGCGATTCTTCCAGATGACGGTCGGGAAAATATCCGTCTACCTCATCCGCGGTCATCGTGAGTCCGGTAAGCGGCGCTCCGATATCGCTCGCCAAACGCACCGGCTCAAGAGCCGTAGAGCCGCTTGCGGCGACGGTGACGGAGCTGGTGTCGCTATTGGTGTTGGTGTTGGTGTTGGTGTTGGTGTTGGTGTTGCTGTTGCTGTTGGTGTTGGTGTTGTTGTCGCTATTGCTGTTGGTATCGCTGTTGGTGTTGCTGTTGGTGTCGCTGTCGGAGCTGGTGACGGTGCCGCTCGCGGTACCGGTGCCAGTGCCGCTGCCACCGCCGCCCACAGCCGTGTTCAAAGCTTCGGCCTGCTCCCAAGCGGCGGAAACTTCCTCAGTGAACTCTAGGGCAGTAACGGCTTCGGGATGGTTTTCTTTGAACAGTCCGTAAAAAACGAACCGAACCGGTTCCGCTCCCGGAATGACCCGGCCGGATTGCAGTGCCGTGTAGGCAAACTCGTACTGATAAATCTCATTTGCCAGATGAGGACGAGTCAAAGCTTCCGGCCGGTCCGTTTCTTTATAGGAAAGCCCGTAAAATTGGAAGCCGTCCGTGGAGTATCCTTCCGCTCCGGTCAGCGATCCCTGCTGCACATACGGAAAAGCTCCGCCCTGCGGCTGATTCTGTCTCGAACAGACGACATACCCGCGCTTTTCGTCCCCGTAAACGCTGTGATCGATATATTGGGACATGTACGCTTCGTTGCTCCGTACCGCCCCTCTATCGGCGAGACCGAGATCCTGGCCGTACAGAATATCAACCGGAGTGTCTCCGGCGCCTCCCGTAATCAGTACGTCCCAAAACCAGATATTTTGCGGAGTCAGCGTAAACGTGACTTCGTAGGCTATGCCTTCAACCTCTCCGTTCCAAACGAAGCCGGAGTTTTTCCGTCTCATAAGGCTGCCGGAACGGATGCCAAGCAGAGGAAACGCCTCAATGCCCTCTTCACGGTGCAAACGCAGATACAGGTTGTTCATGGAGCCGTCCAGCGGGTTTCCGATCCACTGGTTGATCAGGGTCGAACCGGAAACAACTTCTCTGATATCTCCGCTGTTCAGGAAAGAGAATTGCAGGCTGCCCGATTTCAGTTGGTACGACCGATCCTTCAACTGGGTCATGGTGATGTTCACTCGCTTTCTTTACTTCGTTAGTCGGAACCGGAGCTCTGCGGTATCACGGCTGTTCGGGCCGACGAAGACGGCAAACTCTCCCGGATCGCTTGCAAAACTCAGGTCGGAATGATGGTAACGGAGCTGTTCTTCGGTCAAGTCGAACCGGACCTCGGCTTTTTCGCCCGGCTTCAGCAATACTTTCCGGTATGCCTTCAACTCTTTGACCGGACGGACAACCTCACCCGACAGGTCACGTATATACAGCTGGACGACTTCTTCTCCCGTGGTTTCTCCCGTATTGGTCACGTTGACACGTACCGTCAGCGGCTTCTCCGCCGTCATGCTTGCCGAGTCAAGTGTCGGAGTGTCGTAGACGAAGGTCGTGTAGCTTAAACCGAACCCGAAAGGAAGCAAAGGCTCGTTGGGAATATCCAGATATTTGGAAACGTAATGTTCCTGGGCGTCCTGCGCATCTTTGGGCCTTCCCGTATTAAAGTGATTGTAATAGACCGGCACCTGTCCCACGCTGTAAGGGAAGCTCATGGACAGCCTTCCGGACGGGTTCGCCCGGCCGAAGAGCAGATCGGCGATCGCCGCGCCCCCTTCGGTGCCCGGGAACCAGGCCTCCAGCACGGCGTCCGTCTGATCGATCAGGCCGTGCAGGTCGAGCGGCCGGCCGTTGAACAGCACGGCCGCCATCGGCTTGCCGAGCGTGCGCAGCTCGGCGACAAGCCTCAGCTGCGCTTCCGGCAGCCGGATGTCGCCGCGGCTGCAAGCCTCGCCGCTCATGCCGGAGTGCTCGCCCAGCGCCAGCACGATGACATCGGCGCCCCGTGCCGCTTCCAGCGCGGCCGCGGTCTGCTCCGGCGTGCCGCTGTCGATGCCGCAGCCTTCCGCAACGGCGATCCGGGACGGATCGGTGTGCGCCGCCAGGCCGGCGGCCAGCGGCACCGCTTCGTCCTGCGAGCCGAGCCACGACCACGGCCCGAGGATGTCGCCGCTCTCGGCGAACGGGCCGATCAGGGCGATGCTGCGGTCCGGCTTCAGCGGCAGAACGCCTTCGTTCTTGAGCAGAACGCACGATTTCTGCGCCAGCTCTTTTGCCGCTCTGCGGTGTTCCGCGCAGAGCACCACTTCCCGCTCGCGCTCTTCATCCGCGCCGCGGTAAGGATCGTCAAACAAGCCGAGCTTCTGTTTGAGCCGCAGAATGCGGAGTACGCCTTCGTCGATGAGCGCTTCGTCGACTTCCCCCGAAGCGACTAGCGCCGGGAGATGATGCACGTAGCACGCGGTCATCATCTCGATATCGACGCCCGCCTCGATCGCCCGGCGGGCGGCTTCGGCTTCATCCGCGGCGGTTCCGTGCGGAATCAGTTCCTTGACGGCTCCCCAGTCGGAGATCAGAACGCCGTCGAAGTTCCATTCCCCGCGCAGCAGATCGCGCATGAGGCGTTTGTTGCCGCTGGCCGGAATACCGTCCACGGTATTGAAGGACGTCATGACCATCTCGCAGCCTTCCTCCAGAGCGGCCTTGTAAGCGGGCAGATACTGCTCCCGGAGCTGGCGCTCAGACATATCCACGGTGTTGTAATCACGGCCGCCTTCCCCCGCCCCGTAGGCGGCGAAATGCTTGACGCAGGCCGCCACCCGCTCCTTATCGCCGGTCAGGTCCGCGCCCTGGAATCCGCGCACGAAAGCCCGCGCGTATTCGCCGTTCAGGTACGGATCTTCCCCCGTAGATTCCATTACGCGTCCCCAGCGGGGATCGCGCACCAGGTCCGCCATCGGGGCGAAAGTCACGTGCACGCCGGATACGGCGGCTTCTCTTGCGGCGATTTCCGCGCTTTTCTCGGCCAGCTCCATATCCCAGGAGCAGCCGATGGCCAGCGGTACCGGGAAGATCGTCCGGTATCCGTGCACGACGTCCGCCATAAACAGCAGCGGAATCGCTTTTGGTCTGCCGCGCAGGTTAGCTTCCTGGACCGCCTTGACCTGCCCGGCGCCGGATACTCCCAGGACGGAGCCCGCGTGAGCCGTCATCTCGCCGGTGATGCCCATGGAAGCCATGGGGCCGGTAATCTGCCCGTCCGCCCCTTCAAAAAAAGGACCCGCCAGCTGCAGCAGCTGAGCGATTTTTTCCTCCAGCGTCATTTCCTTCATCCTAGCCAGCAGCTGTTCTTCCGTCATACCGCCGCCTCCTCGCGCAGATTTTTTTCTTGCTTTTTCTTATAGAAGTTTTAGTGGGCACGAGTGCCTGAGCACTCCGCAAATGCTTACATAAAACGAGAAGTGAAACGTTTCGATTTTCTTTGATTTGAATTATAACCCTCCTTTTTGAATGAAGTCAAACGGAAATCTTCAAGGTAAATAGGATTTTGTAAGCGTTTAATGGACCTTTGAAATAGAACTTGAATACGGTTCCAGGATGTTTTATAATGATTTCGAAACGTTTCGATTGTTTTTCATCTACCATTTAACCTTTACGATTAAGGGTAAACTATCACCATAATAAGGATTCCTACGGGAGGCAGACAGTATGAAACGGAAAAATTGGGCGGCAGGGATTGCGACTACGGTTCTTTTGACAAGTGTTCTATCGGGTTGCGGAGGAAGCGGCGCAGGCGGCGAGAAAGGCAGCGGAGAATCCGGAGGAAAAGTGACGCTGAATGTATGGGGAATGGGTGAAGAAGCGAAATCCCTTCCGAAAATCGCGGAACAGTTCGAGAAAGATAATCCGAACATCAAAATCAACGTGCAGGCACTGCCTTGGGCTTCGGCTCACGATAAGCTGCTGACGGCGGTCGCTTCCAAGAAGGGTCCGGACGTTCTGCAGATGGGAACGACCTGGATTCCGGAATTCGCGGCGGCAGGCGCATTGATGGACCTCAAACCGATGACGGACAAATATCCCGAAATCAAAGAAGACAATTTCTATCCCGGCTCGATTCAAACGACCAAATATGAGGATAAAACGGTAGGCGTACCTTGGTATATCGATACCCGCGTCCTTTACTACCGCACGGATCTTCTGAAAGAGGCAGGCTATAACGAGGCGCCGAAAACGTGGGAAGAGCTTCAGGACGCGGCCCAGAAGCTGACCAAACGCGGCAGCGGCAAGTATGGCATCTCGCTCGATCCGAAAGAGCAGTCCCTGACTTTCATGTTCGCCCGTCAAAACGGCTCCAAGCTGCTGGACGGCAAGCAGCCTTTGTTCGATCAGCCGCAGTTCGTTGAAGCCGTAGAGTATCTCAACAGCTTCTTCAAAAACGGTTCGGCTCCGAAGGATCTCGGTATCGACGCCGTTCAGGGCTTGAGCGGAGACGGTATTGTGCCCATGTTCATCAGCGGACCGTGGATGGTTAAGCTTATCAACGACAAAGCACCCGATCTGAAGGGCAAATGGGCCACGGCCGTCCTTCCGAAGAAAGAAAACAACATTTCCGCGCTGGGCGGCTCCAACTTGTCGGTGTTCCAGCATACGGAGCATAAAGAAGAAGCGATGAAATTCCTGGCCTATATGAGCAAACCGGAAACCCAGCTAAAATGGCTCGAAATGACGCAGTCGATGCCTGCGGCCAAGAAAGCATGGGAAGACCCTGTTCTGAAGGAAGATCCGAACTATAAAGTGATCGGCGAGCAGATGAAAGCTTCCGAGCCGATGCCGATGATCAAACCGTGGGAAGAAATCGCCCAGGCTTACCTGAAAAGCTTTGAACGCATCTACCGCGGCCAGGCGGAAGTAAAACCGGAGCTGGATGCCTTCAATAAGCAGGCTCAGCAAATTTTGAACAAGTAACCGCACGGACGGAAAATAACCCGAAGCCGGCCGGCCCGCAGGGGCCGGTCCGGCTATTAACGGTCCATCCTTTTTAACCGGGCTGGACGACAGTGAAAGAAGGGACATGAGATGAAGGGCTTCAGCAACAGCAAAGCACCGTACTTTTTTATTGCGCCGACTCTGATCCTGCTCACGGTTTTCTCGCTGCTGCCGATCTTTATTGCGCTCATTATCAGTTTCACCGATATGGATCTCGCGGGTCTGGCCGATTACTCCAACATCAATTTCATCGGCTTCAAAAACTATATCAGTGTCCTGCAGGACCCGATTTTTATCAAATCGATTACGAACACTCTTTTTTACGTGATTATCGGGGTTCCTTGCGTCGTTATTTTATCGCTCGGCATCGCGCTGCTGATCAATTACGGAGCCTCCCGCGTTTTTAAAGCATTCCGGGTCATTTACTACCTCCCTTCCGTTACCAACGTAGTCGCGGTAGCTGTCGTCTGGAGCTATTTGTACAACCCGGCGTTCGGTCTGTTCAACTACGTGCTGGAATCGGCCGGCTTCGATAAAGTTCCATGGCTGACCGATCCTCTGATCGCGAAAATTTCCCTGATCCTTCTCGCCTTGTGGCGGGCGGTAGGTCTGAACATGATTATTTTCGTCGCCGCTCTTCAGGGCATTCCGAAAACGTATTACGAAGCGGCCCAGCTCGACGGGGCCAGCACCTGGAAGCAAATGATCCATATTACCGTTCCAATGCTGCGTTTCGCCATTTTCTTCGTATCCATCACGACCATGATCGGCTGGCTGCAATTTTTCGAAGAACCGTTCGTCATGACGCAGGGCGGACCGCTGGACGGCACTACGTCCGTGGCTCTGTTCATCTACAACAACGGCTTCAAGCTCAGCAACTTCGGTTACGCCGCGGCGGGTTCGTTCGTTCTGTTCGTCGCCATCATCATTATTACGCTCATTCAATTCCGGCTTCAGAATAAAGATACGGACATGTAAAAAGAACGGAGGAAAAGCTTATGGCTGCAAAAGCTGCAAAATTACGTCCGGCTGGCGCAGGGACATCGGGATCGAGCCCCTTTTTCCAAGGACTCGTATTTGTCCTGCTGGCCTTGGGCGGCATCGTCTTCCTCATTCCGTTCGTTTGGATGATTCTGTCGGCGTTCAAACCGGAAAGTGAAGTGCTGCGTATTCCGCCCACCCTGTTTCCCGAGACGTTTACGATGGAAAACTTCAAAAACCTGTTCGAACGGATGAATTTCGGTGTCTACTTGAAAAACACCCTGATCGTCGTGCTCTTCTCCTTCGTCGGCCTGTTCCTGAACGCGATGGCGGGCTTCGGCTTCGCCAAATACCGCTTCAAGGGTCGCGAAGGTCTTTTCTACCTCGTGCTCGCCACGATGATGATTCCCGGACAGGTCACGATGATTCCCGTGTATCTGATCCTGAACTCCATCGAGCTGACGAACACGCTGGTCGGCGTTGTGCTGCCCGGCCTCGTCGGAGCGTTCGGCGTCTTCCTGTTCCGCCAGTTCATGTCCACGATTCCGGACGAACTGCTGGAAGCGACCCGGCTTGACGGAGCCAGCGAGCTGCGCACCTTCGCTCAGATCGTGCTGCCGATCTCCAAGCCGATCTTGTCGGTGCAGGCGATCCTGACCTTCATCGCGGGCTGGAACAGCTTCCTCTGGCCGCTCATTATCGCCAACGACGAGAAGCTGTACACGCTGTCCGTCGGCTTGTCGCTGCTGAAAGGCCAGTATGACAGCAACTTCGCCCTGCAGATGGCCGGTTCCGCCTTTATGGTCGTGCCGATTCTGATCATTTTCGCCATCTTCCAGAAGTACATCATCGACAACTATTCGATTTCGGGGATGAAATAAAGCGGTGCGAATGAACTTAATCTAAACATAGGGTCCAAAGATGCAGCCGGTGCTGGAAACAGTGCCGGCTTTTTTTGTATCTACAACAGCACTGTCGGGTTAAAAGAAATCCAAGGCGTTGACGCCGGGGGAAAAGTCACTTACCGCAGAGCCTGGTGAACCGTTACGGACAACTCTCCAGCCTCAGAGCAGCAAAAGATGGCTTCCAACCGCATATAACCGTCAAAAGGCCAGAACCCGGGAGCATATCTCGCGAGACTGACCTTTTTGCTTCTTATATTTTTTGCTTCATATAATGGTAAAAGATTGGCTTTCTCGCCTCACCTTGCCGGCTCGACAGCTCAGCGCGGAAGCTCCCGAACTCTATCGCCAACCCCTTACGAGCTTTTATGCGCAAAAGTCCTGGAACCCCGTTCGCTGTTCTTCTCTTCGGTGACCGCTTCTTTCCGCTCCCCGTCTTCCCGCTTCATTTCCCGCTCCAGCAGCAGGAGGACGTACATCGCAAGCGTCATGAGCAGCCCGATCACCGCATGCCCTTGAAGAGGCAAATGAACCGGAGCGTGAAACACCCCGCTCATCCAGGCCGTACCGGCGGCTGTCAGCAGAGCGTTCAGCAGTCCGCAGCTTAACCGCAGACCTGTTTCCTTCCCGTACACTGCCGTTTTGATCAGAAAACTAAGAAGTACCGTGATTCCGATCGATACGGAACCGTACCAAACGAGAGCTTCTTTGGATTCGGGCAAGCCCAGCACCGGAAACGTTTTGGCCAAGATGGCCCCCACGAACAGGAACTTACCCAGCACGACCGCTACCGACAAAAGAGCGATCCCCGCCGCCTTAGCGGTCTCCATAAACCAATGCGGCTCTTCTCCCTGCAAACTTCTTTTCTTCAAGGCTTCTGCGAGCTCGCCCAGCATAACCAATACGACGGCCGCCCCTATCCAAATCAAAGTACCCGCAGGCACTTCCCCGCGGACTAAACTCACAAAAAAAGCTCCTGCCGTTCCTAAAGCCATACTTAACATACTGCATTCCCCCTTATACTGTAACCGGATCCTATCGGGTGAATTCAGTATACCAAGGCAGGCAGGACGGGTTTTGACCGTTCTTGCTCTTTTAGGGATTCCAGCGCCAAACAACCGCTATGGAATCGGCTGGCGCAGCCGGTCGGGCAGCTCCCCAAGCAAAATACGGGGCCGCTATTTCGTCACTTCCTCCACATCCTTCGCGCTCACCTTTCCGCCGCCTTTATCGAAGCGCGCCACGTATTTCACATACCCGTAACTGTCTTTACCCGCCTTGTCGTCCATCACGTTCGCGTTAATCGTGACGTGTCCGTAATCGTACCCTCCGGCGTCCAGAACGGCCGCGATCTCACCCGCCGCTTCGGCAACCTGCTCTTTGGACGCGCCCGCCGCATCCGTCACCACGTGGATATACAGCGGCTCATCCAGCTTCAGGGACGGAGTCCAGACCGCGTTCTCCGCCAGTTGTCCTTTGACGACCTCAAGCTGGACGGTGACTTCGCGGACCGCAGGAACACGCCCGGCAAAAGCTCCCTTAAGCTCCGCGGCCGCCTCTGAGCTCAGCCGCTCCATCAGAGCCGTATCGAGGTTGGCGGTTCGGATGCCGTCCACTTTCACCTTGGGAATCCAGCCGCCTACGGAAAATTCATACTCCGCCGGCTCTCCTTTGCCCGCATCCGCCCCGATTTCCCTCACCCGGTACTCGTATTGCTTGAATTTGAAGTTATAAAACCCTTTCTCGATTCTCAGCCGCTTCTCCGGATAGTGCTCAGCCATAAACTGCTCCAGCTCCCGCCCGGCCAGCCATTTACTGAGCGGATTCCCGTTCAGCGAGTTATACAGCGAACCGACAAACAAAGCAAGCAGCACCAGCAGCGCGATGTACAAGCTCTTTCTCTTTTTCCTTTTCTTCATTCCGAATCGTCTCCCGTCTTTCTGATCTTTAACACCAGCAGTCCCATCAAGCTTCCGATAAGGGCAAACAGGCTGTGAATGAAAGCCGTCAAAACAGCCCCCATTATAGGCGCAAAGACGAGCATTCCTATTCCCCCCTCTCCCGAACCGTTTACGGCCGAGTAAATACTGTCTCCCAGTGACCACAGAAAAACAGGCGCGAACGAGAGGAATAACACAATCTTCATCTGCTTATAAAACAGGTACGTGACGAAGCCGAGCACGGCATACCACAAAACAAACCCGAAACTTTCGTTAAGCAGCGACGTGCGGATCGCCAGCACGAACGAAATCGCCATAAACAGCAGTTGATACAAAGACAGCTTCCGGTTGATCTTCGCCATCATCTTCGCATAGTCCTCGGCCGGCTCCGGCAGCTCCGGTTTGGGCAGACTCTCTCCCGACAGACGGACTAGCCTTGCGTAATCGGGGTCCCCCGCCGTCTGCGCTTCCAGCCACTTGGCCGTCTCTTCGCTGAGCAGACCTTCCTCATAAAGCGGCAGCAGGTCTTCGATGATATGCCGCACCGTATTTTTATCGTTCATAATATCCCTCCAGCTCTTTGTGCAGTTGGAGCTTGATCCGGTGGAATTTTACCCGGACACTGTTTTCCGTAGCGCCGATAATGTGTCCGATTTCCCGGAAAGACAACTCGGCATACATACGCAGTGTGACGATTTCCTGGGCACCTTCATCCAGCCGGAAAATCCGTTCCAGCAAAAGATCGCGGTCCTCCCGGTCCAGCACCTGCTTCTCCGGCGTAACGGATTCGCGGTTTTCCGACGCAAGCTTCGCCGCCAGCTCCTGCCCGTATTTTTTGGACCGGTAATAGTTGCTCAGCTTGTTCTTCGCGATGCCGAAGAGCCAGGTCCGCACCGTCGAATCTCCCCGGAAAGAGCCCTGTCCTTTGACCGCCTCATAGAAAACTTCCTGGGTCAGGTCTTCCGCGGCTTCTCTGCTTTGCGTTTTCACATAGAAAAAAGCGTACAATTTTGGTTGAATCTCTTTGTAAAGCTCCTCAAGCCCCATGCGCCCTCCTCATTCGAAGCCTCATCCGACGGGCATGTTTTTAATGGTTCTTCTTATTTGTACCAGACGGAGTCATTTCGTTACAGCATTCCGGAACCTTTTTTATTTTTAGCACAAAAAAGCCCCGGGTCCGAATCCGGTGATCCGGTTCCCGAGACACAGCAAAAAAATCCCCCGGGAACGACGAAGCATGAGGCTTTCATCGTTCCACAAGGGGATTTTTGGGCGGGCGCCGACATTCAGCGCCCCGTCATGCGCCGGATAATATCCCGGCTTTTTTCCAGATAGCGCACGGAATCTTCGTACTCCCGGCTGGCTACGCCCAGGTACAAAATATCAATGACATTCAGCTGCGTCATCCTTGAAGACATCGCTCCGCTGCGGATTTCGTTCTCCGTCGAAGAGGTGTACAAGGGATAATCCGCATGCGAGCTGACCGAATTGTTGCCGTATTTCGTGATGGAAATCGTTTTTGCCCCGCATAGACGCGCTTCTTTCAAACACTCGATGACATGATCCGTCTCGCCGGAATAAGAAATGCCGACCGCCACATCCTCCTCGTTCAGCATCACGGCGGATGTCAGCTCAAGATGCGGATCGGTAAACGAATAGCTGGTCTTGTTGATCCGCAAAAATTTGTGCTGGGCATCCTGAGCGATCAGATTCGAAGCGCCCAGCCCGTAGAAGTACGTCCGTTTCGCCCGGCTTAGCGCCTCGACCGCGCTTTTGACCGTATCCGCATCCAGGATGGTCACGGTATCGCGGATGGACTGGATGTTGTTGGCCGATACCGTATGAATAATCCGCTCGATGGAATCGTTCGGACGAATCTCCCGGTATTCGTATCTTTCCTCGCTCTGGTTCAAGTCACCGGCTACTTTGAGCTTCAGCTCCGGGTAGCCTTTCACGCCCATCGACTTGCACAAACGGATAATCGCCGCCTGGCTGCCGCCGCTTTCGGCCGCTAATTGCGCTACGGACATTTCCAGCATTCGATGCGGATGAGTGAGCACAAATTCAGCCACCTTGCGTTCCGATGGCGTGATATCGTCCAGAATCTCGCGCAGCCTGACTAATCCTCCGTTCATAATTCCTCTCCTTTGCCTGCGTGCCGCGCTTTAGAAAAATTGTACGCGTTTCGAAAGCGCGCCCGTCGGTACCGCGAACGCTTGAGCCCGCTTGAAGTTAGCCGGAGCGCCGCGCACGATCGTCAACGCTTTATAGTATTCGATGAACGGAAATCCGTAAGTTTCACCGCGTGCGTAGGCATACACATTCATCGCTTTAACCCAAGTCTCGTATGCTTCATCGGGAATGTCAATAAAAATTTCCGGGTTGAAATCGTACGGATCTTCCCAGTTGTCGGCATAGTACAGATGGTTGGCGTAATGGGACGGAAGCTCGCGCTCGATCGTCTTCAATCCGGCGTAAAAACGCGCGTCATTGACAATATAATGCGTATTCGCATGGTCTTTATGAATGCTGCCCTTCCAGTGGGTGAGAATGATATCCGGTTTCACCTCGCGGATCACGTCGGCCACCTGGTATTTCACTTCTTCGTCGACGGGAAGCTCGGCGTCTTTGTAGGCCAGAAACTTGACGTCGGCCCCGACGATATCGGCGAATTTGTGGGCTTCCTCGATTTTCTGCTTCGCGTACTCTTCCGGAGTCAGGCGGGGATGCCCCTTCTCTCCCGGGGTGAGGTGCAGGAAGGTCGCTTTATGGCCGGCCTGCGTATATTTCGCGATAACGGCGCCCGCCGTCAAATCCAAGTCGCCGGCGTGACCGCCGATCGCCAAAATATGATGCTTTTGCTCTGTCATGTGGAATCGCTCCTTTGGGTTGAATGAATCGGTTTATCGTCCGGTCAAAATCTCTCATTCGTCACAACCGCTCCCGCAAGCGCGTTATGCACGCAAGCGCGAAGCGCCGCCACCGTTCCGCCGCGTCCGTAATAAACCCGGTTGGTCAGCAGCACGACGGCCAGATCCCGCTCCGGGTCCATCCACAGGCTGGTGCCCGTGAAGCCCGTATGGCCGAAGCTGCGCGGCCCCATCCAGTCGCCCGAGGCATCCAGCGGGTCGCCCTTGAGCGCCCAGCCGAGTCCGCGGTTCGCGCCCGGGATGTTCTCCGTGCGGCTGCGCACGGAGGCAAGGACCGCCGCCCGCGAGAGGATGCGCCGCCCGGGCGCTTCCGCTCCCGCCGCGGCGTCCGTCCCTCCGGCCGGGGCGGGAACGAGCCCGCAGCCCAGCCACATGCGGGCATAGCGGACGAGATCGCCGGCCGCCGCGAACAGCCCGGCATGGCCGCTGACGCCGCCGAGCGCGCGGGCGTTCTCGTCGTGGACGACGCCGTGCAGGCGGACTCCGGCGGAGGCGTCGAACTCCGTCGCCGCGATGTCCGCCGTCCGCTCCGCGGGCGGGCAAAACCCGGCGCTGCTCATGCCCAGCGGCCCGAAGATTTTGTCGCGCGCCGCCTCGTCCAGCGGCACGCCCAGCATTTCCTCGGCTATCCGGCCGAGGGTCATGTAGCCGACGTCGCTGTATGCCATCCGCGTACCGGGTTTCGCCTGCAGCGGGGTGCGGTACACCGTCTGCCACATTTCTTCCCGCGTCAGATGCGACGCGTGCAGATTGACAAGCGGCGGAAGTCCCGACGTATGCGTCAGAAGCTGGCCTACCGTGACTTCTTCTTTGCCGCCGCTTGCAAACTCCGGCAGCCAGGAAGACGCCGGTGTATCCAGCGTCAGCCGGCCTTCGTCAATGAGCCCGAGCACCAGCGGCAGCGTAACGGCCACCTTGGTGAGCGAGGCGCAGTCATACAGGGTGCCCTCATGTACGGCGGCAGGCTCGGGGCCTTCCGGCTCGGCGTAACCTGCCGCGTATACGAGGTCTTTGTCTCCGCGTACGACGGCCAGTACCGCTCCGGGAGTGACGCCCGCCGCGATCTCGCGGTCAACGGCCCGGCAGGCGGCGATCACTCCTTCCGGCGTGAGGCCCAGCGCCGCAGCGCCCGAAGCGGCCGCCTCATACCCCATTGCCGCTGACTCCTGCGGCGGAAGCCGCCCCTTCTTCTCCGTAGAGCAGATACTTGCTGCGGATGCCGGCCCATTCCTTCCCGTCGCGTTCCCAGGAAGCGATGATTGCTTCCAAAGCGCCCGGCTCGTGCAGAGTCAGGCGGATCCGGTCGCTGCCGCTAAGCAGATCGATGAAGGTGGACTGGCCTTCCTTGAAAGGAGGCAGCCATTCGAATTCAGCCGGATGAAGTTTCTGAATCATACTCAGCAAGTGAAGGCCGGTAACGGCCGATTTGTACACGTCCGGCTCCGTAACGAACGTCATGACACCGTTGCACAGTTGACCGGCATGTTTCGAAAAGGTCGGTGTGAACGTGACGGGATGGAACCGGACTCCGGGAAGGTTCAGCACATTCAGCTCGCGGCATGTTTCCTCCGCTTTCAGCCAGGGCGCTCCCACCTGCTCGAAAGGTTTGGTCGTACCGCGTCCTTCCGACAGGTTCGTTCCTTCGAACAGGCAATGTCCCGCGTAAATACGCACCGTATCCATGGTTGGCATGTTTGGCGACGGCGGAAGCCACGGCAGCCCGGTATCGGAATATTCCATATTCCGTTCCCAGCCTTCCATCTTGACGACATACAGCTCGCAGGGCGTCTTCATTCCATCGGCCGCCAGCAGCGCGAATTCACCGATGGTCATGCCGGTACGGGCGGGCATTCTCCACGCGCCTACCATCGACAGCAGACTCTCGTCCAGCAGTCCCCCTTCCCACTGAAGCCCGCCAAGCGGATTCGGCCGGTCCAGCACAATCACCCGGACGCCGGCTTCGGCGCAAGCTTCAAGCGTATAGATCAGCGTGCTGAGATACGTGTAAAACCGGACGCCGAGATCCTGGATGTCAAAAACCATCGCCTGAAGCCCCGACAACATATCGGCCGTCGGCTTTTTATGTTTGCCGTACAGGCTGTACACCGGAATTCCCAGCTCCGGATCGGTTTCATCTTCGAACCGGACGCCTGCCTGGCGCTCCCCGCGAATTCCGTGCTCGCAAGCGAACAGAGCGCCCAGTCTCCGCTCCTTCCAATGAGGCGCTAACCTTAATGGTCGACTGAAAATCGCGATTGATCCCCGTCGGATTCGTCAGCAAGCCGAATTTACGGCCTTTGAGCAGCGCGGGCCCCATTTCCGGAAACCGGTCGGCTCCCGTTTTCACCTTCCCTTGCATGAGGTTCCCCTCCCTTGTCGATAGTAAAATCGAATGATTGTTTTCCACTTATCTGTAACCGCTTTCTATGTGCTATTATATCGTTTACGAAATTTTATTTCAATTATTTTTTACTATATAAAATTTTGTTTCCTGCACCTTTTTATAAAACTTTCCTTTTAGTACGGGCGTTTTAGTCCATTTGAAAATTACCAAAAAGCCTGTTTCTGATCAAAATTTTATTTCAAAAATTTTAAAAATACATAAACTTTTATTTTACAATCTTCCTATGCTTCCGCTATACTATTGGCAGGGACATCAGCTTCATCCCCTTTTTTTCTTCTGTTTCCACATCTCTGATTTACCGGGCGGAAGCTTCTTTTTCCTTTTCGTATTCGCCCGATTCCCAAAATCGTTCATTCCGATCCCGCCCGGCTCGGGCCGCGGCAGGCAATCGGCCTGCGTTTTATACATCGTGCTGGCATACATTCATTTTCTACAAAAATACCGGAAGAAAAGGGTGACTCCCATGGATTACGTCATCGGCCTTGACGGCGGCGGCACCAAAACCGAAGCCCTCGCAATCGACTTGAACGGCGCGGAGTTCGGCACCTGGACGGGCGGTCCGGGAAATCCCCACGCCGTTACTTTCGCAACCGCGTCGGCCGAGCTCGGCCGGCTTCTCGCCACGGTCAGGGAAGCTTTGCCGGGACATAGGTGCCTGGCCGTTTGCGCCGGTCTTGCCGGAGTGGACACCGCCGAGGAGCGCGCCACGATGGAGCAATATCTGATCCGGGCGCTTGCGGGAAGTGCATATGAAGGTGTCGCTCTTCTCATTAAAAACGACGCCGAAATCGCGCTGAAAGCCGCCCTCGGCTCCGGCACCGGCCTCATCGCCATCGCGGGCACCGGCTCCATCATTTACGCCTTCGATTCCGAAGGGAAGAAGTACCGCGGCGGAGGCTGGGGACATCTGCTCGGCGATCAAGGCAGCGGCTATGACATCGGGCTCTCCGTTCTTCAAACCGTCATGAAAAGCTACGACGGCGTCCTCCCACCGACCGCGCTTACAGAAGCCGTCCTTCAAAAACACGGCATCCGGGAAGCGCCCGAGCTGCGCGGAATCGTGTATCAGCCCGGCGTGCAGAAGGCGCAGATAGCCGAGCACGCGGAGCTCGCTGTCCGTGCGGCCGCGGCGGGAGACACACTCGCCCGGCAAATCATCGTGCGCTCGGCCGAAGATCTCGCCGACCTCGTCGTTGCGCTCCGAAACCGTCATCCTGGGCTTGACGGCCTGCAAGTCGGTGCTGCCGGGTCGATTTTCGCCCATTGTCCGCTCTTCTACGATACCTTCCGGGTGAACGTATCGCAGGAAGACGATTTATCGGACGTCGTCTTGTCCGGCCGCCGTTCATCCGCAGGCGCCGCCCACTACGCACAGGAGCTTGCGGCTTCCCGCACGGCGAAGTAGACAGCAGCCATGCGGAAAACGGCGCTGCTGCCTTACTATCTCTTTTTAACTACCGGAGGTATCTTATGAAAGAAAACATACACAGTCTCACGACCGAGCAGCAAAATCCCCGGACCCGCCAGCTCGACCAGAGATCGGCCCTGGACATTGTCACGCTGATCAACCAGGAGGATTTAACCGTAGCGGAAACGGTCCGGCAGGTGCTTCCGGCCGTCGCCGAAGCGGTTGATTGGATCACGCAGCGGCTGTCCGCAGGCGGCAGGCTCTTTTATTTCGGAGCGGGAACAAGCGGAAGGCTGGGTATTCTCGACGCGTCCGAATGTCCGCCCACTTACGGAACCGATCCCAAGCTGATTCAGGGAATCATTGCAGGGGGGCCCCCTGCGATTCTGAAAGCCGTCGAGGGAGCCGAAGACAGCGAGCAGCTCGGGCGCGACGATGCGGACACCTGCGGCGTCAGCTCCCGGGATGTTGTGGTCGGCATCGCGGCTAGCGGCAGAACGCCTTACGTGATCGGCGCCATGAAACGCGCACGCGAACACGGGGCGAAAGTCATCGCTTTATGCAACAACCACGGCACCCCGATGGCGGCTATCGCCGATCTGGCCATTGAGCCCGTAGTCGGTCCGGAAGTCGTCCTCGGGTCGACCCGCATGAAAGCGGGCACCGCTCAGAAAATGGTGCTGAACATGCTCACGACAGCCTCTATGGTACGTCTGGGTAAAGTTTATGATAATCTGATGGTGGACGTTCAGCCTTCCAATTACAAGCTGGTCGAACGCGCGAAACGCCTCATTGCGATGGCAACGGGCGCGGACAGCGAAGAAATTTCCCGGGCTTACGCGGAATCCCAAGGCCACGTCAAAACCGCCATCGTCATGATTCTTGCCGGCATGTCCTATGAAGAAGCAGCGCGCAAATTAAAGGAAACCGGCGGCCAAGTCCGCACGGCGGTTGAATCGTCCGAAAGCGCCTCATAAGCGTTTATTTCTCAGCGAAAGGTTGCATGCACATGAATGTCCGCTTAGTGAAACCTGATGAAATGACTGAAGCCGCGGCGCTTGCCGACTCGATTTTCCGGGACGGCGAGCAGGTATCGATGGCCGCCGGCTTTCCTTACTTGTTTTCCGCCGTCACTTCCTATTCGTTCGGAGCTTATGGGGAAAACGGCCGCATGACGGCCTTTATGGGACTGCTCCCGTCCGTCGTCCGGATCGGAGACGCACGGCTTAACGTGTTCTCCGTGGGCGCGGTCTGCACGGCCCCCGAAGCACGGGGCCACGGGGTTGCCGGCAAGCTGCTCGACGCCGTCAAGGAACAAGTCGACGCCGCAGACGGGGACCTCATCCTCGTGTCCGGCACGAGAAGCCTGTACACGCGCGCTGGCTGCCGCACGTTCGGGACGATCCGGCGCTATACCCTTACGCCGGAAATGGCACCGGCGCTGCGCGAAGCAGCGGCAGGCGCGGATACGGCGGCGCAAGCCGGTGCAGGCTTGGCCGGCACGGTTGCATCGCCCGCTGCGCAGGCTGGCGCTTCCGGCGGTGCGGATACGGCTGAGCCGTTCCTCTGCCGGGAATGGACGCGCAGCGACCTGCCCGCCCTGGCCAAGCTGGCCGCTTCCCGCGAAGTCGCCTTCGAGCAGAGCCAGTGGGACTTGGCCATGCTCATTGACGCGCAGGCTTACGCGAGATGCGTGAAGCTCGGCCACAGCGTCTACGTCGCGGAACGCGGCGGTGTTCCGGCCGCGTTCCTGGTCGCCGCGCTTCCGGGAAGCCTCCGGCCGAAGATGACGCCGTTCGCCATCGAGTGGGCGGGCGAAACTCCGGCCGTAGCCGCTCTGCTCGCGCATGCGCTGGAAACCGCGGCGCCGGAGAAGCTCGACGTGCTGGCTTCCCGGCACGATGCCGGACTGGCCGCGCTGCTGCAAGAGCATGCTCCGTTCGCGGACGAGCAGATTCTGGGCACCGTGTACGTGCCCGATACGGCCCGTCTTTTCAGGCGCCTGAAGCCGTACCTGGCCGCGCTGCAGCCGGAAAAAGCGGCTCAGCTGGAAGGAAGCCCCGGCGCGGCCGAACGCGGCATCCGGTTATCCTATTCGGGCCTGGATGACCTGGAACTGGATGCGGACGCGTGGATCGCGCTTCTGTTCGACGGAGCGTTCGTGCTGCCGGAAGAGACAGCGGGTTCGGCGGCTGAGCCGGTTCTTCCCGAAGGGACGCCGGCACAATGGCGCGAAACGCTTACGGGTCTGTTCCCGGTTCCGTTTCCGTCAACCTCCGGCCTCAATTACATCTGACGCGCGCATACCGTTCTCCCGCCGAAACCGGCGTTCAGCCGATCGGCGGGACACGGCAATGTGCTGCCCATAAGAAAAACGCCAGCCCTTTTACGGGCAGGCGTTTTTTTTCGTTCCGATCTATGCCAAACCGGTTTGACCGGCAGGTATGCGGTGCGGAAACTTCCGGCTCAATGCACGAACCCTTAATTAAAGCGGCCGGAGCCACATCCTCGGCTGCGCTCGCGGATGCATTTTCCGCTTGTTGCGGCAGGTTCACATGGACATTCCATACCGTGTTAGAGGGCCCGGAAAGCACTCCTCCGTCAAGTTCCCCGCCCGGCTCCGCCTGCACATTAGGTCTGTCTCTTTACTAGAGTCTGGCGAGCCGGATGCCTTCATCCGGCCCAAAACTCGCGGCAAGTTTACGGATAGTAAATGAAATTATCCATTAACTTGAGTTAACTTGGAGCTTGTTTTTTTATATAATGATACAAAACAGATGGAAACGACCGCGGCTGCCTGCCGCTTCCGGAGGACTTATGACTGATACGGCTCCCGATGCCCCCGTCATTTTAAAAACCAAAATAACCACACCTTTTCCAAAAGCGGATCTGGTTGCCCGCGAGCGGCTTACCGATTCCTTGTCTAGGGGAATAGACGGGCGGCTTACGCTTGTGTGCGCTCCCGCGGGATTCGGCAAAACGACGCTGCTTACCCAGTGGGCACACAACAGCAGGCATACCTGCGCCTGGCTGTCCCTGGATGCCAGAGACAACGATTTTATCCGCTTCTGGCGCACGCTCGTCCGCTCACTGGCCGGTAAATCCGGAGAGCCCACGGGGCAGCGGCTTACGGCGCTTACCCTGTCACTTCAAGATATTTCCGTCTCCACTTTCCTGGATGAGCTTTTAAACGAGCTTTACGAGCTTCCCGGAAAAACGGTGCTTGTTCTCGATGACTACCACCTGATCGGAGACACGCGGATTCACGACAGTCTGGCTTATTTTATCGAATACCTGCCGTCCGCGCTTCACGTGCTTATCGCAAGCCGCAGCGAGCTGCCTTTTTCGACTGTAAAATGGACCGCGAAACAGGAGCATAACGAGCTGCACACGGCTACCCTCCAGTTTACGGCCGATGAAACCGCGGCTTTTTACCGGGATGTTCACAATCAGCCTCTAACGGATGAACAGATCCGGCGTCTCGCCGCACGGACGGAAGGCTGGGTAACCGGCTTGCAGTTGGCGCTGCTGTCTCTTCAATCCGGAACGGACGCGGCCCGTTTTCTCGATGAATTTCATGGAGACCACCGGGTTATTTCGGATTATTTGTTTGAGGAAGTTGCTTCGCAGCTTCCGCCGGACCTCTATTCCTTCGTGCTGAAAACGTCCGTTCTTCAAGAGATGGACGCCGATTTGTGCGATGCGGTCACGGAAAGGACCGACGCCCGGAACCTGCTTGAGCTGGCTAAAAAATCCAATCTTTTCCTGCTGCCCCTAGACGAGCGCGATGCCTGGTTCCGGTATCATCATTTGTTTGCCGGGTTTCTCCAGGAGCTGCTTAAGCGCAAGCATCCGGAGGAATGGCTGCGGCTTAACCGCCTGGCAAGTGCGACCTGCATTTCGCGCGGATTTATGAGTGAAGCGGTGGAATACGCCATAGCCGGCGAAGATTATCCTCTGCTGGAAAGCTGTCTGAAAGCCCACATCCCGGCCGTATTGGAAAGCGGGGAACTCGGCAATCTTCTGCGCTGGTTCCGCAGCTTTCCCCAGGAGTATGTCATACCGCCCGCGTTGTCTCTGCACCATGCCTTCGTCCTTCTCATGACGGGACAGGCTGAACGGGCCGAGCAGCTGCTGGATCGTGTGGAAGCGTCCCTGGAATCGGCCATGGAGCAGGAGGAGCGGAAAGAGCTGCAGAGCGGGCTGCTCTTCGTACGTTCGAATCTGATGTTTATTACAGGCATCTTCGATAAATGGTTCGCTCATATCGGCACTCTGCTGAATGACATCTTACCGGCAGATCCGGCCTTTTACACGTTTAACTATAACCGGACCGAACCGCTTGTCAGACGGACTCCGCTCGGCCTCAAAGGCATGCTGTCACCCGATACGGAAAGGATCGGAACCATGTTCGCGGGCCTGCTGGAAGCCAGGGGCTGGCAGGGGTCTTATATCTATTTGTACGTTATGCAGTCCCTCAGCGAGGGCTATTATGAATGGAACCGGCTGGAGGACAGCCGGAAGCTGGCGGTGCTGGTCTCACGTTCAGCCCCAGCCAAAGAGCTGCCCGGCTTGTATGTGCCGGTGCATCTGACGCAGGCCATGCTTTATGCGGCGGATGGGCGCTTCGAACTGGCCCATGCCGCTGTGGACGAAGCTTTCGAGGCAGCTTCCGGGCTGAAAGACAGCCGCTGGCGGCAGCTTTTGCACGGGGCCAGAATCCGCCTGTATCTTAAAGAAGACCGCTCCGCAGACGTGAAAAAGGCACTGCCGCAGCTCGGCGTGTCCGGGAAGGACAAGCCCGGCTTCCGGCAGGAGTTCGAATACGTGACGCTGGCGCGCGCGCTCGGCAGCCAGCGCAAGGAGAAAGAAGCGCTGCGCCTGCTGGAGCTGCTTAAACCCCAGTGCGAGCGGGAGCAGCTTCTGTCCGGCATCATCGAGATCGCCATTTTGCAGGCGCTCCTGGAAAATCAGCGCGGTCAGCGTACCGCTGCGCTGCACCATCTGCACGAAGCGTTGGAGCTGGGCGCGCAGAACGGCTACATCCGCAGTTTCCTCGATGAAGGTCCAGCCATGGAATCCCTGCTGCGGGCTTATGCCAGACAGTACCGCTTGACCCGGGAAACGGCCGGGCAGGGGGACGGGCTGCAGGATTATGTGTCGAAGCTGCTCAGCCTGTTCATGCCCGCCTCTACCCGGCGCGTAACCCCGGACCCGGCGCTCGCAGAAGAACTGAGCCGCAGCGAAATCAGCCTGCTCCGCCTTATCCGTCAGGGCGCTACCAATAAACAGATGGCGGAGCAGCTGACGCTTTCCGAGGGCACGGTCAAGGTCTACCTTTCGCGCTTGTACGAGAAGCTGGGCGTCTCCTCCCGTACCCAGGCGCTCGTCACCGCGCAAGAGCTTAAGCTGCTGGATGCGGGGGAATAGCTTGCCGTCCGGCCGAAGTATCGGTTTGTTGCAGCTTTCCCGGCCCGCTGTATGCCAAGGCCGCCGTTTCGTTTACCCCCTCCAGGTTGCAGCCGGAGGGTTTTTTGCGTCTTTAGAATTTCAGAGCAGATTCAGGCTGATTTAATCCCGTTTTAAGAACCGCCGGTTACAATGGGTTCAGGACAGCGGATCAAACGTTTGCCTCGACCCGTTTTAGAAGAGAATGTACCGGGTAATAATTCCGGCCGCGCAACGGAAACCTTTCTGCTTCGTATAAGACTAGAAGAAGTCCTTTTTAACCTACATACGAATTTACTCCATTCGCTTATCTGCCTACTTACGCTTATAGATACGTTTGCCCGTTTGCCCGTTGACCTACCTATTCGTTTTACAGAAAAGAGGAAATACACATGAGACCCAAACATATTTTAATCGCAGGTACTGTCGCCTTTGCCATTACGATCGGCGCGGGTTTCTGGAATGAAGAAAGCACCGCCGAAATCCAAATCATGATTCCGGATAACCCGGCCGCATTCGATAAAGTGAAAACCGCCGCCGCCCAAACCGCAGTCGTACCCGTCCGGGACGAACTGCATCAGGCGCTGGGAGTCACTTCCGACGAAGAGATTTACGACGCTCTGTATAACGGGCAGTCTCTTGCCGATGTAGCCGCCAGCCGTTCGCGCGACGTGCAGGATGTCATAGCCCTGCAAACGGCGCAATTGTCCGCGCAGCTTGATGAACGCTTCGCTGGCGGGAACTTGTCCCGTGAAGCTTATGAAGCCCACAAGGCAGAGCTGGCCGAGGTCATCACACGAAGCGTCACGAACGTGACTTGACCGGTCCTTACCGGTCCGCCGCCACCCTGCAAGCATCATACCGTTAAAAAGAAAAAAGGCGCTCCCGATCTTACGGGAAGCGCCTTTTTGATTGAAACAGCCGCAGCCTTTAACGAAAGCTGCGGCTGCCGTATGCCCGTCGGCACGCAGGCCATAACTGTCTGCGGCGGAACCGCCCGGCAGTAACGAGCCTGCCGCAGCAGACCGATCACAAAACTCACGTCTGCTGGAAGTGAGTCGCCGCCACTTGGCAGTCCTTGCAGACGAACGCATACGTAATTCCTTCGCCGTAATCATCCGCATCCTCCCAGGAGAATTGGGCCAGGAAGGTCATTTTCGCCGAGCATCCCGGACAATCCGGGTACTCCGCATCCTGAATCCACGTGGGGTGGCCTCCCACTTGGGAAGCCACGGCCGGTTCTTGAGTCCAGACGGCGGCATAATACGTTCCCCGCTCCTTACCGGAGAACCGCAGAGCGGGCCGATCTCCGGTATCCGGCGGGCCGTCCTCTTCCGGCACCGGGGAAACGGCGGGGGCGGGATTGTACCGGCTCCAACCGCTTCCCCCTTTTCCGTCTATATCGGTAAAAATAAAGCCATAACAGGTACAGCTCAAGCAGGTCGCGATCTTCAGCCTCTCCCCCTCCATTTCCAAAAAACGCAGCGAGGGATGCTGAAGATCCAGATCGAACAAAACGGTCAATTTGTTCCCGCAGCCTCTGCAACTCTCTTCGGATTCACCGAAAAGGGCGACAGGCTCACTGCCAGAGGGCGTTCCTTTCTCGAAAGTCCGGCACTCCTCGTAAAACAAGTCGCTTCTCGAACCTTCCCCGCTGAGCACCCATCCCGCCTCAAGCGAGTACCGGTGCGGAGGTACATACAGCTCCCCGGCCCAAACCGGCGGCGTCTCCCGCCATTGATGGAAGCGGGCCGCCACCGCCTCATCCCCGACCCAGGCCAGCGCAAGCAGAAGGAAGTTGCGGTTCTCCGCATCCTTTTCCACTTGGTCCAGCAGAAAGTCCCGGATGGCGGAAGGAGCCTGCCTGAAGAGAATCGCCGGGTAATAGCGTCCCTTGCCGATAAGGGCAGGCAGACAGTCGTGCACGTGTATGCCTGTGAAACATACCAGCGACAACAAAATATCTTCCGCAATATCGAGTTCATCTTCCGAAATCAACTCGGCTGCGTAAGCTTGCATCCTCTCCGCATCCCGCCCGGATAAGGCGGCATACAGCTCTTCAGCCGTTTTCTCGTATGCCGTATAACGGATAAGAGGATCCGGGACCCTCCGCTCGCACATGATTTTCAAAATCTCCACGGGGTCCGTTATCCCCTCATAGAGATTCACGTCCCTCTGGTTCCGGCGTATAAATTCCTCCCGTTCCAGCCGCTCCCGGTTCTGTACGCAGGGCATACAGTAACCGCCTGTCTTCTCCGCTGTCCGGGGGAGAATCGTCGCCCGGCAATCCGCGCTTCTGCAAGGAATACGTTCCGTCATCGCTCTTCATCCTTTCGACGCCAGGCGGGGTCCGTTTGAAACACCCACCCGGATTTTTCGCTTAAAGCCCTTCACGGAAACATGAAGCCCGCCTTCCGGGTATTCTTCTTCCGTTTCTAAGCTTTACTGCGGATTTCTTCGAGAATCTGCCCGCAAATCTCCTCGACCGATTTCGGTCCCAGATCCCCTTCACCGCGTTTGCGGACCGCCGCCGTGCCCGTATTTTTTTCGTTCTCGCCGAGAACAAACATGTACGGCACTTTTTCCAGCTGCGCTTCACGGATCTTGTAGCCCAGCTTCTCGCCCCTCAGGTCGATCTCCGTCCGGATGCCCGCTTCGTCCAGCGATTTTTTCACAAGCATGGCGTAATCGGCATAAGGGTCGGATACCGGCAGCAGCTTCACCTGCACCGGCGCCAGCCAGAGCGGGAAAGCACCGCTGAAATGCTCGGTGATGATCCCGATGAACCGGTCGACCGAACCGTACACGGCCCGGTGGATAACGACCGGCCGGTGCTTCAGGCTGTCCTCGCCGATATAGATGAGATCGAATTTCTCCGGCATTTGAAAATCGAGCTGGATCGTGCCGCACTGCCAGCTCCGCTTGAGCGCATCGAGGATATGGAAGTCGATTTTCGGCCCGTAGAACGCGCCGTCGCCTTCGTTGATCCGGTATTCGATGCCTCGGTTATCGAGCACGCTTTTCAGGGAGCCCTCCGCCTGGTCCCACAGCTCCTGAGAGCCCATGGAGTCCTCGGGACGCGTAGACAGCTCGATCTTGTACTCGAACCCGAAGACGCCGTAAATATGATCGATGAGCTCGATCACCCGGCCGATTTCTTCTTCGATCTGGTCGGGGCGGACGAACAGATGCGCATCGTCCTGGCAGAATGTGCGCACGCGCATCATTCCGTTCAGCGCTCCGGACATCTCGTGCCGGTGCACCTGCCCGTACTCGGCAAGACGGATCGGAAGCTCCCGGTACGAGTGCAGGCTGTTTTTATAGATCAGCATATGGCCCGGGCAGTTCATGGGCTTCAATGCGAAACTCGTATCGTCCACATCGGTAAAATACATGTTGTCTTTGTAATGGTCCCAGTGTCCCGACTGCTCCCAGAGACGTCTGTTCATCATGAACGGCGTGCGCACTTCGTCGTATTCCCGCTGCCGCTGCAGTTCCCGGGCGAAGCTTTCCAGCTCCGTGCGGATCGTCATCCCTTTGGGCAGGTAGAACGGCATGCCGGGGGCCTCTTCAGAGAACATGAACAGGCCGAGTTCCTTGCCCAGCTTGCGGTGATCGCGCTTCTTGGCTTCCTCCAGCAGATGCAGATGCTCGTCAAGCTGCGCTTTTTTCGGGAACGACGTACCGTAGATGCGCTGGAGCATCTTGTTGGCGGAGTCGCCGCGCCAGTAAGCGCCCGCCACGTTCAGCAGCTTGAACGCCTTGATCCGCCCCGTCGAAGGCAGATGAGGTCCCCTGCACAGGTCGACAAACTCCCCCTGTTCGTAGACCGAAATTTCCGCCTCTTCCGGCAGGTCGCGGATCAGCTCCAGCTTCAAGGGATCCTCCATTTCGCCGAAGATACGAAGGGCTTCCTCCCGGCTTACGACCCGGCGGACGATCGGCAGGTTCTCGCCCGCGATCTTCTCCATTTCCTTCTCGATGGCGGCCAGATCTTCGGTCGACAACGGTTTTTCGAGATCCAGATCGTAGTAAAACCCGTCTTCGATTACCGGTCCGATGCCGAGCTTCACGGCCTTGCTTCCGTAAATCCGCTTGATGGCCTGGGCCATCAGGTGCGCTGTGCTGTGCCGGTAAATGTCCAGCCCGCCGTCGCTATCCGGCGTAATAATCTCCAAAGCGCCGTCCCGATCGATAATCGTGTTCAGATCGACCGGTTTGCCGTCCAGTTTGCCGGCGAACGCGCTTTTTCGTAGCCCCGGACTGATAGACTGGGCCACCTCTTCGACTGTCGTTCCTCTGGAGTACTCCCGGACCGATCCGTCTGGCAATTTCACTTGAATGTTCATCGCTTATCCCTCCACGAGTGTTTTGTTGAACGCAAAAAAACGCAGCTCATCCACAAAGGGACGAGTGCGTTCAGCTCGTGGTTCCACCCTCATTTGATCTGCGGTAAAGCGCGCAGAATCCTCATTTGGCATCCTGTAACGGAGATGATCCGGTGTCATCTACTGCCGCCGGTTTCATTGCGGGTTCGATGCCACGGCTGCAAAGGGGTAATTCCGCATCCGTCGGCAGGAGAAGCTTTCAGCTGGCGCTTCTCTCTCTGGGCAGCCCGTGAAGGGGATCTTGTCTTTGGTCAATGCCTTATGGGTAGCAATTATAGATTCGCCCCTGAAAGATGTCAAGCCGCGAATTTCTAATTTTTCCCGCTACAAATCACTTCGTGCCGCCTGCGGTACTGACTTCAACCGGCTCCGAATTATTTCTTCCCCCCACCGCTTTAACGACAAACTCGTAGGTTTGTGAAGAGTCGATGCCGCTCAGCGTATAGCTGTAGGCGGTTTGCCCGCTGACGGCCGGGACATAGGCACTCCAGAGAATGCCCGCTCTGCCGTTTTTCTCGTAGATGCGGTAGCCTCTGACAGGCTCGGAAGTGCTGGAAGGGGATTTCCAGGAAATAACCGCCTTGTTAGACTGCTTGACGGCGCCGGCATTCTCCACTTTGCCGGGTTTGCCGTCCGTCCGCTTGATGCTGTAGGACTCATAGACAGCGACGGGTTTGTCTTTTACGGCCGTGTAGGACGTGAATTTAAGAACGTCGCCGGTAATCGATACATCCACGAACATCTTCTTGTTCGGCTGCTCGTTCTTGGCGGCGAAGAACGTATCCGCGTCCGGATTGCGGTCGTAGAACTTCGAAGCGGCGGAGTTGCCCATCAGGTATACGGTACCTTTCGGGTTCACCACGTTGCCCTGTTCGTCGATAATGACGTTTTTGATGGGAACGTTATTCAGCATCTGGTAGGATCTCATGTACATATGGTCATGGCCTTCGAAAACCATGTCCACGCCCAGTTCGTCGAATACCGGAATGAGATACTTTCGGTAAAATTTAACCCGGTCGTCTTCCGCCGTGGCGTTGTCACCCGAGGAATAAGGGCCTTTGTGCATGGAAACAAATTTCCATTTCTTGTCTGACTTGGCCACCTGGTTCCTCATCCATTCCAGCTGCTTCGTAAATTGGGGATCGGCTTTATATGGAGAGACATCGCCCTCGTACTGGGAATTGATCTGCATAAAGAGAGCATCGCCGTATTCAAACGCATACACGGATCCGTCATGAGCGCCCGTCCCGACATCTTTAGGCAAATTGAAGTGGTTGTAGAAATTGTTGTTGGGGTAGTCTTCCACCTCATGATTGCCGATAATCGGGGCGAACGGCACGTTGGCGAATTCCTTTTTCGGAACGCCCAGGAACCACTGCCACAGCTGCTCCAGATCGCCGTCATCCGTCAAATCCCCCGTCAGCAGGACGAATTTGGGATCTACGGTTTTTTCAATGGCTCTCTTGAACGTGTCCTGCCAAAGCTCGAAGTTGGATTTGCTGGAGCCCTGGGTGTCGGTTACGTAGAGGAAATGAAAATCCTGGTTGTCGGCCCGGTCCGTCGTAAAAGAACCGGTTTCGCTCCAGCCGTCCGAATCCCCGTTGCCGACCCTGTACACGTACTTCGTACCTGGTTTAAGCCCGTTAGCAGTCGCTTTGTGGCTGGCGAATTTCTTGTATTTCTTCGAGCTTCTGTCGCTCGCGGTCATTAACGTGTCGATGACGGTGGCGCTGCCTGTATAGCTCTGCGCCAAATCAGCCGGGAATGTGCCTTCCGGTGCTTTGGAAGCCTCGACCACCTGGACAACGGTGCCCTTCACCGTCTCGGCCGTATACCAGTCGAACGAAATGCTCGTTTTCGGATCGCCATTGAACGTCATGTTCAGCAACGAAGGCGCTTTATTGCCGGTGTCCGGCAGTCTTGTGGTGAAGCTCCACGTAATGTCGGCGGACGGGTTTACGCCGTCCTGGGCGCCTTTTACGAGTCCCTTGGGCACGGTAACCTTGTAGGTTTTTCCGGCGGCCAAATCGGGATGGCTGATTTTGAGAGTGCTGCCGCTTACCGTCGACGAGACACCGGAAAGCGAAGCGCCGCCGTTGTCCGTGATCGCCGCTTTATACGCGTTATCCTGCACCACGGCTTTGTTGAAGGTCACGCTGATTTCAGTGTTTACAGCCGCATCTGCCGCTCCGGGAGCGGGAATTCTGCTTACGGCCGTCGTGGGATTTTCCCCCGGTTCGCCGCTTCCGCGCTCGCCGGTTATGAGTACATCCTTGATCCGGCTGGAACCGGAGCTGGATACCGTACCGCCGCTTGCACTGACGGTCGAGTTTACGACCCAGCGGATGTACAGGACACCCTGATCGTTGGCCGCCTGCGGGAGAGGAAGTTCACTCAATTTGCAGGTATTGTTCGGACAATTGAAATTATTTTGGGCGAGAACCAGCTTTCCGTTCGGAACGTCCGTCCACGTCTGCTGATCGGTGCTGAATTGAACTTTGAAGTCACGAGGACCCGTGCTTGAGGAAGTCTGCTGCGAAGACAAGGTGATATTTTCGTATCCTTGTGTGGAAAGCGCCGCCTGCCAATACTTCTTGCCGCTGCCGTCGTGCCAGCCCTGGTTGCGGACGCTGTTTTCACCCGGTTCGTATGTGTACTGGTCGGTATTGGTGCCTATGTCGCGGATGGAAGAAGCCGATTGGAACACACCGCCCGTGGCGGGGAACACACCGTTGGTGCCCTTGTCTTTGAAAATCCACTGCGCCAGCGTTTCTTTAACCGCCGCCGCTTCCGTCCGTGCGCCGCTGTCCGCTACCGCCGTCCCGCTTGCCGCAACGGCTCCGGCCAAGTCCAGCGCCAGCAGCAGGAACACGACGAACAGGCTGATGGAACGCTTCATTCTTTTTCCCGGAAAAACTCGATCCTTCCGCATTTCGCTTCCTCTCCTCATGTGATTAGATTGGTAAAGCGGTGCTTCCGCAAAATTAAAGCGCTTTAATTTTGCCTCATTTATTTTAGCATGCGTTCCAAATTTTTGTAAATTCTCAAAGATAAGCGAGTATACAAACACAAGCACTCCGGCAAGCGCTTCCTTACAGGCAGCACAAAAAAGCACGGTCCTCACGGACTCGTGCTTTTGCCTTCCACGCTTCGTCTGACGGTCTTTTCAGCCTTTTAAAATACTGTCGGAACTGTACGTATCCGAGTATTTGGTCTCGCCTTCCTTCAGCCAAACATCCGCAAATTCATCCGGATTCTGCTTAAATTGCTCCAATACGTACGAGCAGGCGGGGATAATTTTCCGGCCGTTTTCGCGGGCTTCCGCGACGACACAATCCAGCAGCATCCGCCCCAGGTTGCGTCCCCGGTACTTGGGATCGATAAACGTGTGATTCACGATCCAGGTATCGACGTCGACCATGTGATAGGTCATCTCTCCCACCGTGCCGCCAATGCCCGTCAGGATATAGCTGGTTCCCTGCTTCTGGACCACGATATCCACATATCCCTCTTCACCCGTTTCACGAGGGGCAGAATCCTTTTCTTCCGGCAAGTTCCGGTTCAATTCACTCATTTTATCGCACCTCCTGAAAGAGTAGTCGTTTCTGTCGTTTCTGTCGTTTCGCGCTAAAGATGTAAGCACGCTGTAAAACCTCTTTACCCGCAGAGAAGGGTTGTGAAGCTGATTTTATTGCAGGGCAGCCTGCAGAACCTTCTCTTCCCCGGACCGGAAGCAGAGAAATTTTTGACGAAAAAAGTCAGATAAACGCTCAGGTACCGCGTTCCGTGTCGAATGGAGATAATTTCTACAAATAAGGACAAAAACTGAACAAAAATTGTCGATTACTTTTCTAATTGGATGTGGTACTATAATTTGTAAAAATACTTTATCCAGATAAAGCTTTGAAATGCGCTATTTTTGCAAGCGCTTCGATTATTTTGAAGGTTGTAAGTTAACTCCGTTAATTACCTATAAAATGGTTGTTTAAAAAAATGAACGGCCGGAAATTTTACTTTACCAAGGAGGTGAAATCAGAATATGTATCTTCCAAAATGGAGCGGTTTGTACGTCCATGTCAAATGGTTTACCGAGGATCACGTCTGGAACCCTCAACCTATGGCGAAAGTCATTACACCCGCTTTCCTGCTGTGGCTGGGGGTTACGATCGCCGCTCTTCTCGCCTGCGTCCTCTTCAGCCAATCGCTGGAACGGATCGGACTGGTGCGCCGCGTTCATCAATTTTTAAACGGAATAAAGCGCTACCATTTGCTTATTCTGCGCGTCGGTGTCGGCCTGGGCCTGCTGATGCAGCTTTTTACGGGCACGTATCTCGCGCCGGCTTTCGTGTCGGACCATGTCTGGGTATACGCGGTGCTGATTGCGGCCATCGCGGGACTGCTCCACCGCAGGCTGCTGGTCGTGAGCGGGATCGCGCTGGGCATCCTGTACGGGTACGCCCTCGTTACGTACGGTCTCTTCCACGGGCTTGATTATTTTTTCTACGCCGGCGTGATTTATTATCTGCTCGTCTCCGAGAGCCGCTGGAAGCAATCGGCTACCCCCATTCTCTACCTGTGCACGGGACTGTCGCTTGCCTGGCTTTCCATGGAAAAATTGACCTTGGCCAAGCTGGCCTGTTCGCTTATGCACGAATACGGGCTCCCTACGCTCGGCTTCACGGTTGAAGATTTCGTGCTCATCAGCGCATTTATCGAAATGGGGCTCGCCTGGGCTTTTATTATGGGAATTATGAACCGTTTCACCGCTCTTCTGCTGACCGGCGTTTTTCTCATGACGACCACCTTTTTCGGATTTAAAGAGATCGTGGGTCATACCATTATGCATACCATTCTTATCTTGTTCATTATCGAAGGGAGCGGTGCCGCCAAGACACTCTACCAGTTCCACCGTACCGCCTACATGCGCTGCCTGTTCGTTGCCGTTAACTTCTGCATCGTCGTGTTTGGCTTGATGGGCATTTATATCTGGCTGGGACAATTTAATCCACTTTAATTTACGAAAGAAGGAAACTAACGGACACTTTTCTGTACGCAAAAAGGACGCGGGCTGATCGTCGGAACAGCCCCGTCCTCTTTTATATTTACATGCCCCGGCTCTTTACATAATCGCGGTAACCCCAGAACGCTTCCTCCCGCCCTCCTTCGCCTTCCAGCAAAATCATAACGGCATACGACAACATGTCGAGCCACTCTTCGAGAGTCTCCGTCTGCTCTGCCGAGAGCAGTCCGTTCCGCTGAAGCATACCGCCCGGCACCAGAGCCCAGGCCCGCGCAAGCTGGCAGATCCCCCACAGGCAGGCCATGATCTCCCGGTCCACCTCACCGCGTTCCAGCTCGTCCGCAAGCACTTCGATAATTTCCATAAGTTCATGAAAATTACGCTCGTCCAGCTCGCCGCCGAATGGCCGGAGCATGCCCAGAAATCCGCTGCGCATCTTTTCCGACTCTATATCCTCATGAGCGAAAGCGTGACATTTCAGCAGCTCTTTCGCTTCTTCTTTGGTCATTGCGGAAATCCGCTCCCTTCCCGGTGAAAGACAGAACGGCTGTATCGCCGTGCGCCTTCCGTTCATCGTACGCTGCCAGGAAGCGTCCTGTTACCGGCCCCGGTTGGCACGCAGACCGAGGCTCTCCAGCTCCGCCAGGGCATCTGTCGCGCTCCGCTGCGGGTTTAGCTCCTTTATAAGCTCTTCCGTGACAGCCGCACCCGCGAATAGCCCGCGTATCGCTTCAAGATCAACCGGTTTCTCGTAGTAGGATACGGCCCACTCCGCATGTTCTTCCGGTGTATTCTCCAGATAGCCGAGCAGAAAATCGGCCCCGTCGTCCTGTCCTTCGGCCTCTTGAAGATCTCCGGTCTTCCACGCCGAATCCCCGGACTGCCGCCAGACGCAGAACGTGACGTCCTCCCGTTCGAACAGGTCGTTGTCCAGATAGGCGAGCAGACCGGCCGGTGCCGTCTCATACATGCCCGGCCATACTCCATACTCGTCCCGGGCGTGCGGGCTGAGCGGCGACATGTGGTCGAAGCCTTTGATAATGACTCCCTCGGCCGCAAAAACCACATACACATCATCGCCCGCCCCGTTCTCGACGATCCCCAGTGCGGCGTCTGCCTTCCACGCCGGTATGTACCGGTACACTCTCAGCCACTCTTCTTCGCTCATGATTACATCCAATGCCGCCATATGGAGCAGCTGTCTCTTCAGTTCGGCCGGCTCTGCCAGCGGACGTTCCCAGTTTTTCATTGTTTTCTCCTCCTGTCGGCAAGATTTGTCGGGTTCTTCGCGGGAGCTTTATCTATCCCGGTGCTATTTTTCGTTCCGTAAGGATCGTCTTTATCGTATAAAAATTTTCCTGCCTGTACAAGCCGGCAGAGGATGCTGCTGATTCCAGCCCCCTTGTTCCCTTTAACGCCGCGCTCCAAACATTTAACGCTTGACGGAGGTTAGTCGGCAGCAGTCTGCTGTCCCGCCGGTTCCGCCTGAGAGCGGGAAACGCCTCTTTTTATCAGAATCAGAACAAATGCGAGTCCCGCAAACAAGATTCCGCTCCAGACAAGCTGATGAACGCCCAGCCGGGAAATAAACCAGCCGCCGGCCGCGCTTCCTATCGTAATCCCCAGATTCGAAAACGATACGAAAAGACTGTTCCCGAACTCGGGAGCTTCCCCCGATTCATCCATCAGCCATGTTTGACTGATAATGAGGCCCCCTGAGTGTACAATTCCCCACAAGACAATCATTCCGAGCATCGGTATCAAGTACAGCCCCATCCAATAGTTCAGCAAATAAAGGACGATATACAGGAGCGGAAACAGCATAACCGTCTTGGTTACACTCTTCTGGAGCATCACGCCGAACATAAAATTACCCGCGATCATCACGAGACCGAACACCATCAGCATCGCGCTGATTAACGAGCCGGACATCCGGGTCACTTGGCCCAAATATTCGGCAAAATAGCTGTATACCGAGAACATCGCCGCAAACAGGCACATAACGGCACCAATATTGAGCCACAAGCCCGGTTTCCGTAAAATGCCGAGCTGCTTGCCGTAAGACATTCTTTCTCCGACCGGCATGGACGGCAGCCAGAAAAGAATGCCCAGAAAGGCGGCCGCGTTCACAAGCGCCCCGAACAGAAACGCCGTTTCCAGCGAAAATTGTTCCGCCAGATAGGAAGTGAGGGGCACGCCGAAAGCGAACCCGACCGTAATGCCGGCAAACACTTTCGTCACCGCCGCGCCGCTCTTCTCGGGGGGAACGAGCTTGGCTGCCGTCACCAGCGCCACCGAGAAAAATACCGGGTGGAAAAATGCCGGGAGGATGCGGAACAACATCATCACCCCGTAGCTGTCCGTGAGCATGTAAACGACATTGGAAATCGTGAAGACAAGTACGGAAAGCAGCAAGATCCGTTTGCGGTTTACTCCTGAAGCAAGCAGCGTCAGAAACGGACCCGACACAGCCACCACAAGAGCAAATAAGCTGACCAGCAGGCCGGATTGGGAAGCCGTCACCCCGAATTTTTCCGTAATCCGGGGCAGCACTCCGACCACACCTATCTCTGTTGTAATAATGCCGAAAACGCCCAAGGCGAGAATCATAATGAGCAGCGGGTTTCTTTGTTTCATGCAGCAAGCACTCCTGTCTGACACGTATTTTGTATCTATGTGGAATGAGAAAATCGAGGGACTGTCGTTCGTATTGGAACTAAGTGGCTCTAACGCAGGCTGATCAGCCTAAGCCAGTCCTACATGCGGTTAGTCCAGACAAAGCGGAATGTCCGCTCTTTACCGTTAGAGCAGTCCCCTTGAAATTATTCTCATGAAATGAATCGTCATTTAATCTATTTATCTAAATATATAGATTTATTGAGCCAAAAAAAATGCCCTCCTCTCCTACAATTCATTCCGGATATAATCAGCAAACTCCCGGATTGTTTTTTCATTGCGTCTGTAGAACGTCCACTTGCCCACCCGTTCCGATTCGACTAAACCGGCCTTCTGCATGGTGGCTAAATAGCTGGAAATCACCGACTGCGCAAGCCCCGACTTCCCCTGGATATCCGCTACGCAAACGCCGGTTTTGATTTCAATGCCATGCTGGAGGTACGGTGCCGGATCGAAATGTTCGGCAGGATCTTTCAGCCAGTCGAGAATTTGCCGCCTTGTTTCGTTCGCCAATGCTTTATAGATCAATAAAGGTTCCATGCTCCTATTATATCTAGATTTATAGATTTGTAAACCCGGCATTCCGTCAATCGCCCGCCATCCTTTATGGCTAAAATACGTTGTTCGCTTGCAGTAACTCGCCCGGTGAACCTTCATCCTCTCCCACACCCTTGGCACCAAACACCTGCTGATTTCACCATCACGGCGGGCTATACTTAGAAAAAGCCGGCTTCTAAAATTATCGAACACCATGAAAACATTTGGAGCGGCAGGTTTGCTTCGCTCAGCCTATGGAGAGCATTGCTTTTTAACCTCTGCAAAAAGCAAAAAACCGCCGGCAGATCAGCTTCCAAGCCGGTCCGCTTTGGCGGTTTTATTTATTCGCCTGTGGCGGCAAAACGTCGAATGCGCTCCCCGATTTCATCGCGCACCCGCCCGAAAACAGCCCGCTTCTCCGCCTCCGTGCCCTGCGCTTTGGCAGGATCGTCGAAGCCCCAGTGCTCGCGCCGGAGATGCGGGGGCGTCACGGGACAGCGGTCGGCGGCATTTCCGCACAGGGTGACGACAAGATCGGCCCGGTCAAGCAGCGACGGATCGATTTTGTCCGACGTCTGGCCCGAAATGTCTACGCCCGCTTCCTTCATCGCTTCCACTGCGCCCGGATTAAGCCCGTGTGCCTCAATGCCCGCGCTGTGAACGTTCCAGTCCGCGCCAAGCAGCTTCTTGGCCCAGCCCTCCGCCATCTGACTCCGGCAGGAATTTCCCGTGCATAAGAAATAGATCGTTTTCTTTGGCATGCTCGTGCCTCCCTTATCTTTTATTCCCTGACGCTCCCGCCTGCTTTTACGCTACTATCCTTAGCCAGAAGTACAGCCCCAGCAGTGTAATAAACAGGGTAGGAACGGTAAGAAGAATACCCGTTTTAAAATAAGTGCCCCAAGAGATTTTCACCCCTTTGGAATTCAGGACATGAAGCCAGAGCAGCGTGGCCAGCGAACCGATCGGGGTAATTTTGGGCCCCAGATCAGAGCCGATCACATTCGCGTAGATCAACGCTTCTTTCGTGATACCTGCCGCACGGGTGGCGTCAATAGCGAGAGCGTCAATCATAACGGTAGGCAGATTGTTCATGAGCGATGAAATCAGCGCGGCAAGAAAGCCCATCCCCATCGTCGCCGCGAACACCCCCCGGTCGGCCGCAGCCTGAATAACACCGGCCAGCAGATCGGTTAAGCCCGCATTGCGCAGCCCGTATACAACAACGTACATCCCGATGGAGAAAAAAACGATCGCCCACGGGGCGCCTTTTACCACTTCCCGTACCGGAACCGCCGCGCTTCTGCGGGCCATCAGCAGGAAGAAGACGGCAATAACTCCGGCAATGACCGACACCGGTATGCTCAGAAACTCGCTGACGAAATACCCGGCCAGCAGAACTCCAAGCACCACCCACGACAGGCGGAACATCGCTGGATCTTTAAGCGCGTCCGCCGGTTTTCTCACCTGCTGCGCATCAAAATGCCGGGGAATGCTTTTCCGGAATAAAAGATACAGCACCAGAATGCTGGCAGCCAGCGAAAATAAATTCGGCACCATCATTCTCCCGGCATATTCCATGAAACTGATTCCGAAATAGTCTGCCGAAACGATATTCACCAGATTGCTGACGACCAGCGGAAGCGACGTCGTGTCCGCGATAAATCCGCCCGCAATAATGAACGGGAACACCTTCTTCTCGTCGAAGCGCAGCGCCCTCACCATCGCCAGCACAATCGGAGTCAGAATCAACGCGGCTCCGTCATTGGCAAAGAAAGCCGAGACAAAGGCTCCCAGCACCGACACGTAAACAAACATGCGAAGCCCGCTCCCCTTAGCCGCTTTTGCCATATGAAGAGCCGCCCACTCAAAAAAGCCGATCCGGTCCAAAATCAGCGAGATCAGGATAATGGCCACGAATGTCAGGGTGGCGTTCCAGACGATGTCCGTAACATCCCAAACATCCTGAAGAGTGACCACCCCCGCAAGAAGGGCCGCAGCCGCTCCGCCGCACGCCGACCAGCCGATAGACAAGTTTCGGGGCTGCCAAATAATCAGCGTCAATGTAATGATAAAAATAAGACCCGCCCAAACTACCGTACTCACTGCTCCAACCTCCAATTTATCGCTGCGATCATTGCTGAAATTTATTTTTTGTTATAAAACGCTGTAATCCGGGATATTTTAAAACAATAAGAAACCGACATTATTATATAACCATATGTTTATATATACAACCTCCATTTCTGCACTCATAATATATTTGCATTTTGCAATTATATGCTGTATAAATGATGCAGGAGGTGATAGCTATGCAGGATGAACGCGAGCTTTTCCAAGTGATGACCCGGCGTTTCGGGCTGCTTAACAAGAACTGCTGTACAGTGGGCGGATGCGATATATCTCTTGTCCAAAGTCACATTCTTTATGAAATCGACCGCCTGCACAAGCCTTCCATGCAGCAGATAGCGGAGACGCTCGGAACCGATATTACAACCTTCAGCCGGCAGGTGCAGTCTCTGATCAAAATGAAGCTTATTCAAAAAACGCCCGATCCTGTCGACCGGCGTATTCACACGCTTTCTTTGACCACGGAAGGAAAATTCGTCGCGACCGCGATCGATACTCAGATGAAAGATTATCTCGAAGAAGTTTTTTCTTATATGAGTGATTTCGAAAAGGAAACGCTGATCCGTTCCATAAAGCTGTTCAACGACGCGATGGGGAAATCCAGCCGCTGCTGTGCCCCGGTTTCGGGGTAAGCTTTTCCGATTAATATTTGCATTTTGCAAGTATATTAGCGACCTATTTATAGTTTAAGGAGTGATTATCATGACAAAAGCAAACCGCGACCACGATCTGATTCGTCACAATGTACGCAGCAAATACAAAGAAGTAGCCATCAAATCCATCCCGTTGACGACCTGCTGCTCTACGGGAACGCCGTCCGCAGAAAGCCAGGCAGAAAACCAGACGGAAAGCTGCTGCGGTACCCCCGCCGATTTCGATGCCATTTCGGCTAAGCTGGGCTATTCCGGCGAGGAGTCTGAGTGCCGTGCCCGAAGGTGCCAATCTGGGCCTCGGATGCGGAAATCCCCAAGCCATAGCGGCACTGAAACCCGGCGAAACCGTGCTGGATTTGGGCAGCGGCGGGGAATTCGACTGCTTCCTGGCTTCCCGGCAGGTAGGTGCGGCAGGCCGTGTCATCGGAGTCGACATGACTCCCGAGATGGTTACCCGCGCGCGCCGCAACGCGGAGAAGGGCAATTTCTCCAACACCAGCTTCCGGCTCGGAGAAATTGAACATCTGCCCGTCGGCGACAGCGCAGTCGATGTGATTATCTCCAACTGTGTCATCAACCTCTCGCCGGATAAACAGCAGGTGTTCCGCGAAGCTTTCCGCGTCCTTAAGCCTGGAGGCAGACTCGCCGTTTCCGATATCGTTACCACCGCCGAGCTTCCGGAGGAGATCAGGAACGACATAAACGATCTTCACTCCGGCTGTATTTCCGGCGCTTCTTCTATTGAGGATGTGGAGCGTCTGCTGCAAAACAGCGGCTTTACCGGCATTTCTATCGAACCGAAAGACCAGTCCAAAGCATTTATTAAAGACTGGGTTCCCGGGGCTGCGATAGACCGGTACATTGTCTCGGCGGTTATCCAGGCCGTCAAGCCTTCAGGCGCTAATGACTGACAAAAGAGTGCTCCAGCATCTGTTCATACCGCGGATGCCGCCAAACCCTCACTCGTTCCCCGCAACCCGATGGCATCGTATTCAAGTGCCCCTGCTGCGCTCGGGAACTCTGTAATCCGGTATTGGCCTCCGCGGACTGACTGACTACCACCGGATCTGCCGGATCAGATCGAGAACCTTCTGCCGGGCCGCGGCCTCCATCGGCCACTCCCTGATCTCTCCGGCAACCCGCTCCAGGCTCGTATACCCTTTGGCCAGTCCGTTCAGCCGCGCCGCCAAAGTCGAACTCACCAGCTCGCGGTGAGAAGGGTACAACGTGCCGAGCTTGTCGAGGGCATCGGGGAATCTTTTCAGATAATATTTCTGATGCCGCTCTTCAGCCGGATAAAAAACCGAGTAAAGGGCCACTTCCGTCTCTGTCTCCGCCCTCGAACTTCCCTGCTTTTTACGCCTGGAGATTACCGTCTGTACGGCCTCCCGCTGCTCTGCGTTATGATATAAAATCAGGGACAAATACTGCCGCCCTTTGTATCCGTTAATATTCATTGGGTTATGATGGTCCCAGAACACGTCCAGAATATCCTCAAACGTAATCACCGCAGGATCAAAATCCAGCTCTACCGTCTCCGTATGGTCTCCCATATCACGGTATGTGGGCCTTTCCGCAGTTCCGCCCGCATAACCCGTCTTGGTGCGGATAACACCCGGCAGATGGCCGAACAAGGCGTCCGGACTCCAGAAACAGCCCATGCCGAGAGTGGCCGCTTGTATTTTTTTCTCCGGCAAAATAAGCTCTGTAGGTTCGGTTCCCGCACGGTCGTTCATACCAAACGCCCTCCCTTCTAAGCGATACCCTTCCAGTCTATTGTTACCCTTAAACAGGCCCATCAACAAAAAAACACCTTATCCAGGTGTTTTATCTCTTCAGCAGTTCGTCTATTTCCTTTTTCAATAAAAGGTACCTGTGAACGCTTCTCATAATCGGCACCTTGGTCAGTGCATTTTATCTACGAAGGTTTTCATCTGATCTTTGGACAGACCCAGTAAATTTCCGGCTTCCGTAACCGTCAACACAACTTCGTTACTCGTCGCATTAAACGTCTTTTTCACCTTTTGATTCCAATCCTGGAATGCTTGCATAAGACGGCAACCTTCCTAATCTTAGCCAGTACATTTCTTGACCGATTCTTTAAGTATACCACAAGAGGGGAGGTTTAACCTAAGCTCATCGGAATTTGGAAGAGTCACCTCAGTCAGGCACCGGTTGTGACAGGAGCCCATAGAATATCAAGGTCAAATACAAATACCTACACCATGAAATAGGAGGCGGCTCATATGAGTTTTCACGGAGGGTTTGGACCCGGTGGTTTTGGGCATGGAGGGTTTGGAGCCGGAGGATTCGGGCATGGAGGGTTTGGAAGTCCTTTCGGATTTGGAGGCTTTGGAACCCCCTTCTTTAATCCTTTCTTTACTCCCTTTTTTAATCCTTTTTTCACTCCCTTCTTTAACCCTTTCTTTTTTCGAGAAAATAATCAAGGAACAACTGCTCCATATTTCCCCGGGCAATCCACCCTATCTTACACAGGAGCTTCTCACTACACATACCCCGTGCAGCAAACGGCACCTCAATTTTACAGCAATCAGCTATGATCGGTTTGAAGAGATAACACAAAAGGAGCTGCCGCCGCAGCTCCTCTACTTATTTAACCGGCCAATTTCAAGCCGCCGACGGAAAATATAATACCCAGAATACAGCCGATCCGCATCCAGCCTCTCGGTTCCTTGAAAAATAGCATTCCCACAACAGCCGCCCCAACCGTCCCGATCCCTGTCCATACCGCGTAAGCCGTCGCCAAAGGGATCGTTTCCATTGCCCGGATAAGCAGCTGGAAGCTGACGATAAATCCCCCGATAAGAATAATATTGTTCGTGATATTGTTTTTTTGGGCGACCCGTTTGATTCCGATCACCCCGATCACTTCCAGCAGTCCCGCCGAGATAAGCAGCAGCCAATCCATCACGTTTCACTTCCTTTACCCGACAATTTCAAACCGACGATAAAAGCCAGCAGCAGCAGAATGAAAACAATCCGTAACAGGCTGACGTCACCCCCGGACATAATGATTTCCACAATCGTAGTCCCCAGCGTTCCCATTCCCGCAAACACGGCATATACCGTCCCTACCGGTAAAACCTTGGTCGCTTTAATGATTAGCTCGAAGCTCGTCAGCAAGGCGATAAGAACGGCAATGCCAGGAACAGTCTCGTATTTGAAGCCGCTCGCCCACACAATCTCAAGCACACCCCCCAGGATCACATAGAGCCAGGCCCTTCCTTCACTCATCCGTACTTCCGATTTGGCTTCTGATTTGACTTCCATTTACGCCCCCGCCTCCTCCAAATGTTCTAAGTACCAGTCGACAATCCGGTCGATATACTCCATCACGTCGGCGTCCATGCCGTACACCTTCGCTTCTTCGCCCTTATCGGGACGGATTAAGGTCCAGTATTTCTCGATAAGTTCCTCATCCCGCTGAAACCAATCCATCGAAATTTCTACGATCCGAGCCGCAAGCTCTTGAGAAACGGCCGAAGACGGAGGCTCATGCAGATGCTCCTTGACCTCCCGGATCAATTTCGCCCACGCCATATTCCGCGGATCGTCTGCGCTGAGGTCCGGCAAATTTTTAATGATCGAGATCTCCTTTTCCGTAAAATTTTGAGCCAGGAACGTTTCCCTGCTCTCGGCTGGCGTATTCAAAGACCGGATGAAAAGAAAAATGTCCTCCGATTCGACATCCCCCTTCATCTCGAACGCGTGCCGTGTAATTTGGAGAAGCTTCTCCATCTCGTCCAGCCGTCTTCTCTCCTCCGCTATGGCAGCCAGTTCAAAATCCAGATAAGCCCTCCAGTCGATCTCGCCGGATTCCTTCCCGGAAGAGAGCATCTTTTTGATCGCGTTCAGCGTAAACCCCAATTCCTTCAACGCCGCTATATGCCGGAGCAGCTTAACCTCTCTCCCGGAATAATACCGGTAGCCCGAATCCGCCACCTTGGCAGGCTTCAGCAGCCCGATCTCGTCGTAATATCTTAGTGTTCTTATGGATATGTTCGTCTTCTTGGCCAATTGCCCGATACTGTACAAATGGACTCTCCTCCTTGCATCCATAATTATACAGTCTCCAGTATAGGAGAGAGTCAAGGGGGTGTTAAAAAATAGGAAACGCAAATAGGCCAAATGATCAGCCGGATTAAACGTTTTAACCTAAAAAAGAGCAGAAGCGAAGGTCCGTCCTTCTTTCTGCTCTTTTAATATATAATCAGAAACATTTGTCCGAAATTGATCGCCCTCTATTCAATCACCGAACCAACGTCCCCCCGCACCCTGCATGACTAAACCGCACTCCCGCTTTCACCGAAATTCAATCGGTCCAATCGATCGATTAGCTGCCGCAGGCTCGCCTGATCTTGGCCATAAGACCTGACATCTTCTCCAAGCCGTTGATCGGCTTGTTCTCTTGTGAGCGTAAAACTATACGCCGAGTCATCGCCACGTCCCGTGTTGTCAGCAATGGAATACGTTATCCGGTCGACGTTATCAATCAGGCTCAACAGCAGGACGGCATTGCGGTAAAACGCTTCACCGCTCATCGCCCCGTTTTCCACTACATCCGTATCGTCGTTCATTTCATAATAGACGGTCAGTCCGTAAGGCTGAGCCTTCGTTTGAAGTTCAATTCCTTTGCCTTCCAAACCGCCCGGCTTGGGCATCCCCCCGAGTAGCCCGCCTACCTTTATGTTGTTGCCTACATAGAGCGTTTTGTTCCCCATAAGCATATCCATATCATATCCGGAATAGAGCGATTGCGGGGATATCCGGGACGATTGTGACAAAGGCTTGGGATTAGTTGAACATCCTAGTACAAGCGCCGCAATAATAAGCACGGAAACCGCGGCCATCCAGGAAGAGGGCTGACGGTAGGCGAGAATATTTTTAATCCTGGCCTTGATATTCCCCTCTCCGAAGGCAAGCGGACTACCGGTCCGCAGCCCGCTCCCCCTTACCGCAAGCGAAAGCAGGGTTGTGGAGTAGCTTCCTTTAATCCGGTCGCCCATCTTCTGCACTACACTCTCGTCACAGGACATTTCCATATCCTTGCTCATAAGCGCATAAGACAGCCACATAATAGGATTAAACCAATGGACAGTAAGCATAACGAACGCCAGAGGTTTCAGCCAATAATCCCGTCTTCGGATATGGGTCTCTTCATGCAGTAAAATGTACGGCAGCTCATGCTCGCTAAGACCGGTCGGGATGTATATTCTCGGTTTCAGAAAACCGCAGACAAACGGTGTCGTGATTCGGTCCGTTTCAAAAATATTTCCTTTTACGAGAGTCGCCGTTCGGATTCTGGATCTTAATTTCACGTAAGAAAAAGCACTATAAAAAAGGAGCGCGACGGTGCCCGTTATCCAGATTATACTTCCAATCCATAGAATGACTCCCATGGGATTAACGCTTGACGCCGGCACGGCAACCGGAAGAGCCGAGTTGATAAAATGACTGATTCCGCTTATACCGGCATCCATCGTAGGATTGTTCTGCATTCCCATATCCTGCGGAATAAACTGCAGGTATCCCGTTCCGGCTTTTCCTTGAGGTTGGATCGGCTGCAGCAGGCTGAAGCTTGAAGTAAAGCTGACAGGGATGAGCAGTCTTACGGCTACGGCCGACCAAAGAATGTAGGAGAATATTTTAGGAGCCCGCTTTAAAAACAATCTCGTAATCATAACTGCAAGTGCGACATAGCTGGCTGTAATGCTCATATTAAGGACCGCAATAAACAGGCTCGTCATCGTGTCGCCTCCTCAATAATCCGCTTCAGCTCCTCAGCCTCCTTCTCCGACAATTTCTTTTCACCCAGAAAAGCGGTTAAAAACTGCGGCAGAGATCCGCCGAAGGCTTTATCGACTACCGTTTGGCTTTCGTATTTCTGCGCGTCGGTTTTCTTAACGACAGCGGTCACCGTCGCTTCCTCATTTTTGAGGATTCCCCGCTCGCAAAGCTTTCTTAAAACGGTATACGTCGTGGACTTCTTCCAGCCAAGCTTTGTTTGGCTTAGCTTGACAAGATCGGTGGAATTGACCGGTTCATGATCCCAAACCAGGCATGCGAATTTATATTCGGCATCGAATAACTTGTACGGTTCCATGGGAGCGCCTCCTCTCAGGTTTATTTAGATAAACCTTATTGCGATAAGTCTATTGCAGTAAACCTTCGTTGTCAAGAGTGGAACTGCAATAAAAAGCCCCGGCGTTTGAGCCGGGACTTCTGTATGTACAGAGCTGCTCCCAACCTCTCCTCATAGAGAAAAATCGGTCACACCCTTTTTGTAAGCATACTTCAAGGTGTATGTTTCTCCGTTCTCATAAGGCATGGCAGCAATTTTAATCCGGGTATAATCCAGCCTGTGTTCTTTTAAAACTTTTTTGATCAAGGCAACACCCTGTGTTTCATCGTTCACAACGCAAAATATGTTAAGCGCATACGCAGTCGGGTCGGACACGCATTTTCCCATATCGAACCCATCCACATGGCCAAGCCCGGCATCAGATAAAAACATCTCCAGATACTCCGTCACTTTGTCCTTTAACCAATGGTCCCGCTGGCTTCCTTTTGCGCTTTTGAGGGGAAACTGCACGACCAGCCAACTTTTTTCATTCATCCAAATCACCGCCTGACGCTAATTTATTCCGCCTGTTGAAACGAAGATTCCTCTTTCGAAAATATTTCTATATATTAACAACTAATCTAGTTAATTTTACACTCAAGCTATATCCAATGCCAAGGAGACCACAAATAACCTTAAGCCGACAGCCTATACCCTGCCCTCTTTTTATAAGTTCGAAATACCATAAAATGAGCTCCTTGCCTGCCAAGTGCCGCAAAATAAATCTCACCCGCCCCATAGCGGTTCCAAGCGGGATAACTCTTCGAACGGATCTAGGCCCATCCCAGGATGCGGCATTAGACCGGGTTGACTTCGCTCAACCGCTTAACACTGCCAGATCCAGCCGGCCTATTCGTGCAGGATCGGAGATCAGGTCGACCTCGGCGATTTTCCCTTCATTTACTTTAAATTTAAGCACATAAAGCAGCCTGCCCCGGGGAGCCACTATAATTCCCGCTTGTCCATCCACAAGGGCCGCTTGCGCCGCTTTCTGTGCACGCCCCGAAACTTGTTTCGCCAGGGCGAGCGCTCCCCGCGTTACTCTAGAAGATCCAGTTTGACGATCGTCACGAAGTATAGCGTCCGGATCAAGCATAGCTACGAGATTATCAAAATCGCCCGAGCGAGCCGCAGCCAAAAAGGCTTTAACTACCTCGCGTTGGTAAGCAAAGTCGACCTCCGCCGTTGTTTTCACTCCGCGGATCCGTTGACGCGCCCGGCTCGCAAGCTGCCTTGCTGCGGTCTCTGACTTTCCTACAATGGGCGCAATCTCATTAAAGGGCATCGCGAAGACATCGTGCAGCACGAACGCGATGCGTTCCGCAGGATTCAAATTACCGAGCACGACCAGCAGTGCAATTCCCACGGAATCTGCCATTTCGGCTTCTTGTTCCGGGTCGGCTTTATTCTCTTGGCTCGTGAAAGATTGGAGCAAGTGAGTTTCTAACGAATCTTCGCGCCTGGATTTTCGCGATCGCAGCATATCCAGACATATACGAGAAACCACGGTAGTCAGCCACCCTCCCATGTTCTCAATGCCTCTTCCGTCCTCTCGGCTAAGACGCAGCCAAGCTTCCTGCAAAGCGTCCTGCGCTTCACTCAAGGATCCCAGCATCCGATAAGCCACTGCCTGAAGGTGCTGCCGGTGTGCTTCGAATGTCTTTGCCAACTCATCTTGTCTGTTCATCATTCAAACCCCTCACGCAAAAATAGAGTCCTCTATAGGATTGACGAATGCAAACCGAACAACGTGACAAACTGCCGGACATTTTGCCGGTTTCTTTTTTTATCAAAATCATGTTGTCACATATCCCGAGGGATGATCCGTCAGCTTATTAAAGGGCCGGAACAGGCTCTAATCAAAATCAAAGGAGATCTCTTATGAAATCGAGAATGGAAAGTCCCGTTATGATCGTACCCGACGTATCTCAAGCCTTACAAGCTTTAGGCAAGGCTCTGTTTGCATCCGCGGAGAAGACCGGTATTTCAAGCCGGACACTCTTCCTTTCTTACCTTCTGGCAAGCCAGATCAACGGGGACAGCGTATGTGTCGGGCTTCATTCACGCAATGCCTTAGCGGCGGGTGAAACTGCAGAGCGCCTGTTAGCCGTGTCGGCATGGCGTGAGACGGAGCACTTCAATGACGCCGAGCGTGCCGCCCTTGCGCTTAGTGAATCCGTTACCCGGCTTAGTGATCGGGAAGATCCGGTGCCGGATCAAATTTTTAACGAAGCGGCCCGACATTTTGACGAAGCCGCTTTAGCCACCCTTATCGCCGGAATCGCCACGGCCAACCTTTGGAATCGATTTAACGTCTCTACAAGGCAGATCGCCGCTGTTTCTGCGGGCAAATAAGTTTACCTATTCAATTAATTGTACATCGGTAATGGGGGGGATGACCGGCAGCTCTCTTCCTCCTATACGATTATTTTTCAAAAAAAGAGGAAGCAGGTACTTTCAATATGGCAACCGTATTGTATATAACGGCAAATCCGCAGGATGAAGAAAAAACATATAGCATGTCAGTAGGTAAAGAGTTCATAAGGGCGTATCGAACCGCAAATCCATCCGACGAAGTGATTCATCTTGATCTGTATAGTATGGACATACCGCAGCTTGATAAAGATATTTTTAGCGGTTGGGGAAAGCTGAACGCAGGCAGTGCATTTGAAAAATTGAACGAGGCAGAAAAAAAGAAACTAGGCCGTATCGATGAATTAGTTGACCAATTCGTTGCAGCCGACAAATACGTATTTGTTACGCCGATATGGAACTATTCGTATCCGCCTGTTATGAAGTCCTATATCGACTCCATTTGTATAGCGGGCAAGACTTTTAAATATTTACCCGATATCGGGAGAGTTGGCCTGCTGCATGACAAAAAAGCGCTGCTCATTCAAGCCAGCGGAAGCTTCCTGTCACCGGGCTCGGACGATGCGGACTTAGAAATGGGCCACCGGCACCTGAAAGTCATTATGGAATTTTTGGGGGTTCCCAGTTTTGAGGGGTTATTTGTCGAAGGAATGGCTGCTGCACCCGAGCAAGAACCTGCGATAAAAGAAAAAGCGATTCGGCAGGCGCGTGAGGTTGCATTAAGATTCTGAAGTTCCAGTAATATTCTAAACGGGCAGCCAAGGTGAAGTGCAGATACGATAGCAAAAGAAACAGCGGCGTACTACGACTTTGTTTTTCAAGTCCTGGTACGCCGCAGCTTCATAAGTTCCGATCCAATATATCTTACGCTTCCGACAAAGTACGGATGGTTAGTACAGACATCTATCGAATTTTTATCACGTCTTATAGTACGAATCAAATTTTATATAAGGAGTAGAAATAGACGATAACCAAATATTTACAAAATAAGGAAAACGGCTTAAAATGATAATTAAAATATCATGTTCGGCCCTGAGTTAACATAACGTATACTTAAATACGTTATAATCTTTACCGCACCTACTATCGTTCATGGAACAGAGTCGGTGGGGATTCTTTCTTTTGATGGGGTATCTTATGCAAATTGAAGAACTTGATAGGCTTTTTAAAAAATCCAAATTACCGTTCAGGTATTTATTGGAAGATGCGGAGAAAATACTTCGGGACAAATATAACATAATCGAGATCGACAAAGAAATAGTCGCCGATTTGAAAAAAGATCCCTTTGTTAACTATGACAACATTATAAAGTGTTACGGGATAAATGATAGTGAAATTTTTTCCGCCCTCTTTAATGATAACGAACGGAGTATGCACGCCGAGATGCGGCATTGGTATGCTAATGAGCCCATACCAAATTTAGAGATTACGGAATCTCAATTATTCTGGAGAGATATCCAAGAAGGAAAGTCCCTCCGACTAGTACTGGAGAGTGCAGATAGGGAGTATATTTCGTCGTTTACTTTACAAGGTTTAAGCGAAAAAATGTTAGATGAATTAATCATACTTAAGGGTATTCCACCAGAGAAAGGTTATATAGGGAATCCCGCCTATGAGTTTTATTTAAACGTTTTGCACAGAAATGATTTAATTTAAATTAAAGCCATGTTGCATTGCGTTTCATACAACGACAACCTTAGCGGTAGATTGCAACCCCCTACTCCTCCCCACTACCCTTCCATTCGCGCGGATTGAACCCTCGAGATTCTCCTCCGGACTCCTGCAGAACAGCAAAAAGGCCCTAGCCTCTCGGCTAGGGCCTTTCTGCTGTGTATAGAGCCGAACCGTGGCTGATAAAAACCACAATCTGCCGGAGCGTGATGCTCAGGATGTTTGGGGAGGCGGCTTTGCGTAAATCCCCCAAATTGCCACTCGATAATGTCAGACCGCTCCGATCCGTATTGCTGGATCTGGGCGTGGTGCTTGCTTCGTTGAAGCAACCATTACTGACTCCCGCACAGTTTGCCTTAGACTGCAAATAGTAGGATTCTATCGTTCGCCAGCCCCGTTACGCTGTAAGTTATCCTGCTAACCATAGCAACTCAGCCATGTCATAAGCCTTTGCCGCCGTTTCCCGGCTTAAATTAAGCCAGATTTTTGCAAAAGTCCCTGAATAATTTTAGCAACCTCAGCTCTGGTCATGTAATCTTTCGGCGCAAGCTCATTGCCGCTTCTTCCGGATACAATGCCGGCCTGTACACTCTCCGCAACACTGCTCAGTGCCCACGTGGATACAGCTGCCGTATCTCCATAGGAACGAAGTATGGCATCAGCCGATTGAACAGAAAGACCTTCTTTCAGTCTAGTGATCGCCATCGCTTTGGAGAGGACCACCATCGCCTGTTCCCGCGTAATCTTGTCCATCGGACGGAAAGTGCCGTCTTCAAAACCACCGATCAATTGATAAGCATAAGCAGTGTTGACAACGCTGTTGTACCAATCTGTCGATTTTACGTCCGAGAATGGGGTTGCCCCATTCTCCGCTTTCACTCCCAATCCGCGAACAATGATGGCTGCAAACTCGGCACGGGTAATATCGCGATCGGGACTGAACATACCGTTGCCCGTACCGTCGATGATCATCCGTGATCCCATATCGCCCACTGCTTGTTTTGCCCAATGGTTCGCCACATCTCCAAATTCGAGCGGATGCCAAACGAGAGAATACGTGCTATTCGTCAAACTGTTGATTTGGGCGTAATATTTGCCGCCAATCACGATAATTTTGGTCGGTACATGACGAACGGTTCCGTCTGCTTCAACAACAACCCCTGTAGTAATCTTACCGGGATCAACACCATCCGGAATCGCAAGGGTTCGTTTGACATAGGCATTGAACTTCGATACTTCAATAGTCTGATCTCCGTAGATGCCTTTCACCGTAAAGTTTAACGGCGGTACGACAAGCGTGAACGTTCCCTTGGCTGCCGCATTTTCAACAATTTTCACCATATCGGTTGTTGGTTCGGAGATTTCGATTTCTACCCGGATGTCTTGTAAGGCTGCCGACTTGCCAATTTGTTCGGATATAGTGTCAATATTGATTTGCTGCGCTGGAATCGTATAGGTCGCACGATCGGTTTTGATCTCAAGAACCGCTTTCTTGTCTTCCATGTTTTTCACCATTTGACCGTTCAGTGAGCCGGCAGCCACATGGGAGTTGTTGTTTACAAAAATCGACACCACCGCATTTTGCCCTTCCGCCGCGAGCTTGTCTTCCAACTTTTTCTGATCCACCAACACGGTGGTAACGGTTTGGCCGTTTCGTTGGGTTATCGTTACGGTTCCCGCATTCTCCGCTTTACCGTTTACAAGTATATTCGCGTCCGTATCCGTTTTCTCCGGTACTGTCGGGGTACTAGGAACGGATGGCGTATCGATAGGGGCCGTGCCGCCGCCGGATGGCGTTTTCGGAATGACTGCATTCGAATCAGCGGAAGCTGCACTTTTTCCTATACCATTGATCGCTTTCACCGTAAACGTATAGCTCGTTCCATTTGTCAAACCCCTAATAACAATCGGGCTTACCGCTCCCGTTACGACTACTTTCCCTGATGAAGCCGTTACTTCATACCCCGTAATCGGTTTTCCACCGTTGTCAGTCGGAGCCGTAAAAGTAACGGTAGCTTCTCCGTTTCCAGCCACTGCCGAAACATTTGTCGGTGCTGCCGGAACAGTTGCAGGAGTAGCCTCCACCTGATTCGATTCCCCGCTCAAGCCTCCCGAGTTGCCTGCTTTCACCGTAAAGAAATACCTTGTGCCGTTCAGCAAGTTTTGTACATGGTAGGTAGCGGAAGTGACGGTAACAACTGAAGCGTTACTTAACTGGCTTGGATCAGTCGCCATATAAATATTGTAATACGTCGCTCCCGTTACCGTATTCCAATTAAGTGTTACCTCACGGTCTCCTCCGGCAGCCACAAGGTTTTGCGGATTCGGGAGAGCGTCAGGCAGGTTCACAGTCTGCGTCACTGTAAACGTCATATCCGTCATATGGGTTGCCGATAACGTTAACGTTGCGGTATATGTGCCGGCCGTCAAGCCGTCTTTCGCTTTAACCGTAAAGCTTGACGTTGTCGCTCCGTTCATTAACGTCGCACTTGGTTGCGTAATCACAAAATCGCTGGCATGGGTTCCGCTGACCATAGCCTGCAGATTCGACAAATCGCTCGTGCCGGTATTTGTTACATCGATGGTTTTCGTCTCTTGGGTACCCGGAGCGTAACCTTGAGTAAGTGCGGCTAACGTTTGATCAGCAATAGGTGCAATCGCATAGGTAGGCGCGATGTTCACCGTTACGGCAGCAGTGCTGCTCGTTGCCTTTGCCGTCTTCGTGCCGCTCACGCTGCCGTTCGTGTTCGTCACGACAACATAGTAGTAGGTCGTGCCTACAGGTGCTGTCGGTGCGGCATAGCTTGCGTTAGTTGCACCCACGATCGGTGTGCCGCCGTTCGTGCTGTTCGCCGTATTGCTGTACCACTGGTAGGACAGCGTTCCGCCGTCGCTTACGCTGGCCGCTACGCTCAAAGTCGGGCTGCTGTCGCCTTCGTTTACCGTAGCGCCCGTCGGCTGCGTGTTAATGCCCGGCGCTGCCGCGTTGGTCAGCGTATTCACCGTTACGGCAGCAACGTTGCTCGTTGCCTTTGCCGTCTTCGTGCCGCTCACGCTGTTGTTCGTGTTCGTCACGACAACGTAGTAGTAGGTCGTGCCTACAGGTGCCGTCGGCGCAGCATAGCTTACGCTGGTTGCACCTATGATCGGTATGCCGCCGTTCGTGCTGTTCACTGCATTGCTGTACCACTGGTAGGACAACGCTCCGCCGTCGCTGACACTGGCTGCCACGTTCAAGATCGGGCTGACGTCGCCTTCGTTTACCGTGGTGCCCGTCGGCTGCGTGTTAATGCTCGGCGCTGCCGCGTTGGTCAGCGCGTTCACCGTGACCGCAGCCATGCCGCTCGTTGTCGTTGCCGTTTTTGTGCCACTCACGCTGCTGTTCGTGTTCGTCACGACAACATAGTAGTACGTCGTGCCGACAGGTGTCGTCGGAGCAGCATAGCTGGCGCTGGTTGCACCTACGATCGGTGTGCCGCCGTTCGTGCTGTTCGCCGTATTGCTGTACCACTGGTAGGACAGCACTCCGCCGTCACTTACGGTGGCTGCCACACTCAAGGTCGGGCTGCTGTCGCCTTCGTTGACCGTAGCGCCCGTCGGCTGCGTGTTAATGCCCGGCGCTGCCGCGTTGGTCAGCGCGTTCACCGTGACCGCAGCTATGCCGCTCGTTGTCGTTGCCGTTTTTGTGCCACTCACGCTGCTGTTCGTGTTCGTCACGACAACGTAGTAGTAGGTCGTGCCGACCGGTGTCGTCGGCGCGGCATAGCTTACGCTTGTTGCACCTACGATTGGTGTGCCACCGTTCGTACTGTTCGCCGCATTGCTGTACCACTGGTAGGACAACGTTCCGCCGTCACTTACATTGGCCGCTACGCTCAAGGTCGGGCTACTATCGCCTTCGTTTACCGTGGCGCCCATCGGCTGTGTATTAATGGCAGGCGCTGCCGCGTTGATCAGCGCATTGACCGTGACCGCAGCAACGCTGCTCGTTGCCGTTGCCGTCTTCGTGCCACTCACGCTGTTGTTCGTGTTCGTCACGACAACGTAGTAGTAGGTCGTACCAACAGGTGTCGTCGGCGCGGTATAGCTTGCGCTTGTTGCACCTACGATCGGTGTGCCGCCGTTCGTGCTGTTCACTGCATTGCTGTACCACTGGTAGGACAGCGCTCCGCCGTCGCTGACGCTGGCTGCCACGCTCAAGATCGGGCTGCTGTCGCCTTCGTTTACCGTGGCGCCCGTCGGCTGCGTGTTAATAGCCGGCGCTGCCGCGTTAGTCAGCGCGTTCACCGCAACCGCAGCAATGCTGCTCGTTGCCGCTGCCGTCTTCGTGCCGCTTGCGCTGCTGTTCGTGTTCGTCACGACAGCATAGTAGTACGTCGTGCCGACAGGTGTCGTCGGCGCGGTATAGCTTGCGCTTGTTGCACCTACGATCGGTGTGCCGCCGTTCGTGCTGTTCACTGCATTGCTGTACCACTGGTAGGACAGCACTCCGCCGTCGCTGACGCTGGCTGCCACGCTCAAGATCGGACTGCTGTCGCCTTCGTTTACCGTGGCGCCCGTCGGCTGTGTGTTAATAGCCGGCGCTGCCGCGTTGGTCAGCGTGGCTACTGGTGGTGATTGCAAAATCATCCCGTTTGCCCCAACCACCACAAACGTGTCGTTGACGGAGATGACACCATATAAAGAACTCGAGGTGCCCGACGTGTGAGCCGTCCAGCTCACTCCGTCAATGGAGGTCAAGATCGTTCCGTTTAACCCCGCCACCACGTACATGCCGTTGCCGTAGCTTACACCACGAAGTTCATTCGTAGTACCCGACGTTTGGCTCGTCCAGCTCACTCCGTCACTTGAGGTCAAGATCGTTCCGCCTGCACCTAGCGCTACATACGTGCCGTTTTCATAACTGACGCCAGAAAGATTTTTCGTGGTGCCCGATGTTTGGCTCGTCCAGCCCGCTCCGTCAATGGAAGTCAGCAACGTTCCATTTGCTCCTACCGCCACATAGGTGCCATTGGCGTAGGTAATGCTCCATAGATCATTTGCAACACCCGACGTACGGCTCGTCCAACTCACTCCGTCACTTGAGTTCAATATCGTTCCGCTTGCTCCCACCGCCACATACATACCATTGCCGTAAGTGATGCCAGCAAGATGATTTGTAGTGCCCGAAGTACGACTCGTCCAGCCCACTCCGTCACTGGAAGTAAATATTCTTCCACCTAACCCCACCGTCACATATGTACCGTTACCGTAGCCGACGCTGTAAAGAGTAAACGTAGTGCCTGACGTGCGATTCGTCCAGTTCGCTCCGTCACTGGAGGTCACGATCGTTCCGCCTAACCCTACCGCCATATATGTTCCATTGTTATATTTAACGCCGTAAAGAAGATTCGGGGTGACACTTGACAGGGGGCTCGTCCAGTTCTCTCCGTCACTCGAAGTCAATATCTTTCCAGCGTAACCTAAGACCATATACATGCCGTTGAGGTAGCTAACGCCGGAAAGATGATTTGTGGTACCCGACGGGCGGGTTATCCAGTTCACTCCGTCAATAGAGGACAAAATCGTTCCATTTATCCCTACCGCCACATACGTGGCGTTGCCGTAGGCGAGGCCAATAAGATTATTCGTGGTACCCGACGGGCGGTTCACCCAGTTCACTCCGTCACCGGAGGTCAGTATCTTCCCGCTTTGCCCCACCACCACGTAAGTGCCGTTGGCGTAGCTCACACTGTACAGGCCGTTCGTGGTGCCCGACGTGCGACTCGTCCAGTTCTCTCCGTCATTGGAGGTCAATATCGTTCCAACTGCCCCCACCGCCATATAGTTGCCGTTAAGATAGCTGACGGCATAAAGAAATTGTGTGGTACCCGACGAGCGGCTCGTCCAGTTCTCTCCGTCAATGGAGGTCAAGATTGTTCCATTTGCCCCTGCCGCCACAAACGCGCCATTGATATAACTAATTGTACGAAGATCATTCGTGGTGCCCGACGGGCGGATTATCCAACTCACTCCGTCACTGGAGGTCAATATCCTTCCAGCTTGTCCCACAGTCACATACGTACCGTTGTTATAGGCAACGCCATTTAATCCAATTGCGGTTCCCGCCGTGCGGGTCATCCAGTTCATCCCGTCACTGGAGGTCAACACCGCTCCACTTGTCCCCACAGCCACATACATGCCGTTGCCATAGGTCACGCCAACCAAATTATGTCCCATAGACCGTACATACCAATTATCAAGGGAACTCGCAATCGGTGCTGCATTTGCTTCTTGTCCCCAATTGATCGACATAAACGTGCTAAAAAGCAACAAAAACGACAATTTTAGTCGAATGATTTTAGAAGCCATTTCCCTCCAAGCAGGAAAATTCGTGTTAAATTTTCTTGCTGTTTCTCCTTTATTCGACAACTTTCATCTTCCTTCCCCAAGTCTCTATACTTTAGCTCGCTTGACCATATCACATCATTCTGAACAAATTCTGAGCAATAAAAAAAGCAACTCACGCCTTCGACTCATCCTGGGGGTATCGCACCCTCATCCAACCTGCTTTCGCATCCCCACCGCTCACTACCTTAGCGGTCCATTGCAATCCCGTGCTCTTCAGCTGCCGCTCCGTCCGCGCGGACTGAACCCGCGGGCTTCTCCTCCCGCCTCCCGGAACAACAAAAAAGCCCCAGCCTCTAAGGCTGGGACCTTTCTGTTGTTGTATGGAGGCGAGGGGAGTCGAACCCCTGTCCGAAGATAACGACACATAAGCTTCTACGGGTGTAGTCACGGGTTTGATGTCACCCAAGCAAGCGCCCCGTAACCGGCTCTCACTAAGGTCAGCCTGATTGTCTTCTTCAGCACACCCCAGGCGGAGATGTGACAGCGTATCCCACTAAAGGTTAGCCCCTACATCCGGCACATGGGCGATACAGGAGAGGAGCACGCTCACAGGTTATTAAGCTGCGAAAGCGTAGTTTTGTTGTTGTTTGCCGTTTAATAGGCTTTAGCGTTGATGAAGCGGACGCGTCCCCACTACCCGCTACCCATGCTCGAACTACCCCCGTCGAATCCAAAAACGCCCCCGTAATAGAAAAGGAACTCGGATGCAACGGCTCATCGAGCCGGATGCTGTGTTCTTCTTACTCTTTTATTATACCACATTTCCCGCCAAAAGCAGGTGCTGATCCATGGAAGTCCAGGTTCAGTTTCCCACCCGCTCCGCAAGGAGCAGTTAATAAACAAACTTTTTACCTAGCGACCTTCTGCTTCTCACGCAGAGCCCGCTGGATATCGCGCTGAGCATCACGTTTAGCTGCCGTATCGCGCTTGTCGTACTGTTTCTTACCTTTACCGAGTCCGATCAGCAGTTTCGCGTAGCCGTTGCGGATATAAATCTTGAGCGGGACCAGCGTGTAGCCTTCCTGCTTGGAAGCGCCGATCAGCTTGTTTATTTCCGCCTTCTTTAAGAGCAGCTTTCTCGCTCTCGTTGGATCGGTCGGGTTATTTCGGTTCCCCTGTTCAAAAGGACTGATGTGCATATTATGCACGAACGCTTCGGCATTACGTATCGTTGCGAACGAATCCGAAAGATTCGCCCGGCCGTTCCGCAGGGATTTGATTTCCGTACCCGTCAGCACAAGCCCGCACTCGTAAGTGTCTTCAATGAAATAGTCATGCGAAGCTTTCTTATTCTGTGCCAGCACCTTGCCGTCGGCTTTCTTGCTCACGGTCATCCCCTCCCAGTCGTCCATGCTATTAATACCCCATCCGTGCCTTTTTGAAAAGGCGGAGTGTTCTTTATTGTAGCAACTTCCCTGCCAAAAATCAAGAAACGCCCGGAACATGGCATGTCCGATAAAAAGACAACGCGCATCATCCGGGCCGTTTCCTTAATTCTCATTTATTTATTGCCGTGTAAGTATTTAACGGACCAAATTGCTAAGCATTTCAAACTCTGTTTATGCAAAAAGGAAAAAAACTCACCGGCTGCGTACAATCCGCCATCATAATAATAGGCTAACCGTTGCCGCTCCGCGCGCGGGTCGCCACCTGCGCATCTTCGCGCCTCCCTAAGCCGCCGCAAATCACAGCGGCTTAAGACCGCTCAGCCGCGCAGTCAGGGCTAGCACCTTCCCGTTCGCGCCGCCAGAACAGCAGCTTCCGCTCGCACCGCACAGGGCACCCTTCCCCGCCTGCCCCGGCCCGCTACCGGCGCGGACGTCCCCGCCGGCCGCCCGGCTCGGACGGATCGCGCCCGTCCGGCGTGTGCCGGTCGCCGCGCACCGTCTTCGTCAGCGCGTTCACGGACGACGCCCAGTTGCCGGAGTACGTCGACTCCGTCCGCGCGCCGCCGCTCTCGCGGCCTGACGCCGCACCGTCGCCGGCGCCCCGGCTCCGCCGTCCGCGGCCGCCTTGGCCGCCGCCTTCGCCGGACTCGCCGCGCAGCGAGACGCCGCGTGCCGGTCCGTCGCCTTTGCGGCGCTTGCCGCCCGCTTCGGTGCCCGGTGCCGGCGTTACGGCCGCTTCGCCTTCGGCTCCGCCGCCCTTGCGCTTCCGGCGACGCCCGCCGCCATTCTCGCCGGACTCGGACCCGCGTCCGTTTTCGCGGCCTGTATCGGGCGCTGCGGCCGGATTGCCGCCTTTGCGGCGCTTGCGGCCTCTGCCGGCTCCCGGCGCCTCTTGCGCCACGCTGCCGCCCTCAGACGGCGTATCGCCCGGTACCGCTGCCGGCGTAATTCCGAGCGGCGCTTCACCCGACGCGCCTTTCTTCTTCCGTCTGCGGCGCTTGGTACCGCCGCCTTCGGACGCTCCCAGCGCATCTGCGGCACCGGCTGTTCCGGCCGCCGTACCCGGCTTGACGAGGACGTCCCGCACACGTCCGCGGTCTTTGCCGCGTCCGCCTTTGACCGGACGCCCGCCCGCAACGCGCTTCTTCTGGCCGCCGCGGCCGCCGGACTTGCTGCGGTCGAGCATGCTGAACTTGTTGGAACGAGGCTTCATATCGACCATTTCGAAGTCGATGGTTTTCTCATCCATATTGACCCGGCCAACACGGACTTTAACTTCGTCCCCGATCCGGTATATTTTTGAGGTGCGCTCCCCGATTAGGGCATGCTGCATCTCATGATAATGGTAGTAATCGTCGGTCATGTCGCTCAGGCGGATAAGGCCTTCGACCGTGTTTTCCAGCTCCACGAAAATCCCGAAGCTTGTCACACTCGAAATAATGCCCTCGAATTCCTCGCCCACTTTATCCAGCATGAATTCCGCTTTTTTCAGCGCATCGGTTTCACGCTCGGCATCAACGGCCACACGCTCACGCTGCGAAGACTGCTCGGCGATATCGTCCATCCGGCCGCGCAGATATTCACTGCGCTTATCGGTTAGAGCACCACCGTTCTCCAGTACTTCACGGATTACACGGTGAATGATCAAATCCGGATAACGCCGGATCGGAGAAGTAAAGTGGGAGTAAAACTCCGCCGCAAGGCCGAAATGCCCGATGCTGTTGGAATCGTAGCGGGCCTGCTTCATGGAACGGAGCATCACCGTACTAATGACGGTTTCTTCCTTCGTTCCTTTGATCTCCTCAAGAAGAGACTGAAGCGCGCGTGGATGAACGGTATTGCCGCGTCCGCGCACCACGTAGCCGAAATTCGTAATAAACTCCATAAAGTGCGACAGCTTCTCCGCATCCGGATCTTCGTGAATCCGGTACAGGAACGGCACCTTCAGCCAGTGGAAGTGCTCGGCAACCGTTTCGTTGGCCGCCAGCATAAACTCTTCGATAATCATTTCCGCAATGGAACGTTCACGCTTAACGATATCGACCGGGGTTCCGTCCTTATCGACAATAATTTTCGATTCCTGGAAATCGAAATCGATCGCGCCGCGCTGAATACGGCGATTCCGCAGCTTCATGGCGAGCTCTTCCATCAGCTTGAAATCGTCTACCAGATAGCCGTAACGCTCCAGAAGTTCCGCATCGGGCTCTTCCTCGGTCAGCAGCTTGCGGACGTTGTTATACGTCATTCTTTCGCTTGTTTTGATCACGCTTGTAAAAATGTCGTGCCTCACCACATTAAGCTCGGCATCGAATTCCATTTCGCAGGACATGGTCAAACGGTCTACCTGCGGATTGAGCGAGCAGATACCGTTGGACAGCCGGTGCGGCAGCATCGGAATGACGCGGTCCACCAAATAAACCGAGCATCCGCGGTTGTAGGCTTCACGGTCCAGCGCTGAATTTTCCGTCACGTAGTAACTTACGTCCGCAATGTGGACGCCCAGCACATAGTTGCCGTTCGGCAGCCGTTCCACGTTCACGGCATCGTCAAGATCCTTCGCATCCTCGCCGTCAATGGTCACGATGCGTTTACCGCGCAAATCCCGGCGTTTCTGGCTGATAATTTCCTCTTCCGTGATGGAATCGGGCACGCTCTCCGCCTCCGAGATCACTTCTTCGCTGAACGCCTCCGGAAGCTGGAACTTGCGGATGATAGACAAAATGTCCACGCCCGGATCATCCTTGTGGCCGAGAATTTCGATCACTTCGCCTTGGGCAGCCGCACGTCCTTCGGGATACTGGACAATGTTGACGACAACCTTTTGACCGTCGGCCGCACCGAGGAAGGCATTCTTCGGAATAAAAATATCCCGCTGAACACGTTTGTCATCCGGAACGACAAAACCGTAGCTTTCGTGATTTTGGAACGTACCCACGATTCTTGTGTTGGCCCGTGTGACGACGCGGTCCACTTCACCCTCGAGCTTGCCTCCGGCGGCGCCTTTGCTCGTAACGCGGACGAGAATAATATCGTTATTCATGGCTGTATTCATATCGTTGGCATGAATGTACACGTCAGGGTGATCCCGGTCGTCCGGGATCAGGAAGCCGAATCCTTTGGGATGAGCCTGCAGCCGGCCGCGGATGAGATTCATCCGTTCCGGCACTCCGTAACGGTCGTTGCGCGTGCGCAGTACGTGTCCGGATTGCTCCAAATCGTTAAGCAGCTTAACGAAATCCTTAAATTCCGAAGCGCTGTCAATGCCGAAATGCTTTTCAAGCTCCTGATACGTCATCGGCTTGTACGCATTTTCGTGCATAAAGTTTAATATATCCTGCTCTGTCACCATAGTTGTCACCTTCTTATTAGGTTGAGCTTCTCCGTATTCATACCCGATAACCATTTCTTTGAACAGGTTTAGCCGCTGCTGCAAATCGCATTCTCCGCCCGCTGCCGGGCATCTTAAGGGATTTCCAGGTACCTGTCTTCCGCTTCCCCCCTGCCTCCGGGGCATCTCGGTCTGGCGGATGTATGATGTCTGCGGGTGTCCCTGCCGGCCTTTACGGCCGCGGGTAACGGGAGTGCCTTCGTTGGGTCTTCTTGCAGCTTTCCGGTCGTTGATTCGTTTAAGCTTCTGCCTTATCATTCCTCACGGTTCCCGGCGAGACCCACAATTAACCGGTTGACAAGCAGGTGCAAGTTACTAACCAGTATATCCTGAAAAGACGAAAACATAAACAAATCAATTCTTTTCACCGCTGCGCGTCAGTATCCACAATCGGCAAAACTCCATGAAAAAACAGCAGGAGTAGCATCCCCCTGCTGTTTGCAATTTATGTGCACCGTCTGTTCAGTTGTTATATCTTCACTACGTAGGCCACGATGACCGTCAATACAATAAAAATAGCCGCCAAAACCACAGTAATCCGGGCAAGAACCAGGTCCATGCCTCTAGCTTTCGTTTTACCGAATAAATGCTCGGCTCCACCGCTGATTGCACCGGAAAGTCCCGCACTTTTACCCTTTTGTAGTAATACCGTTACAATTAAGCCCAGCGAGGCGATAACCAACAAAACTTTTAACAGGATAACCAATTCGACACCTCATTAGCATGTTCTTATTTTTAGAATGTGCATTAAAAGTCTATCATAAAAGGCCTTTTTCTGCAAGATTCTGGTTGGACATCCTAATTAATTTTCCCTGCTTTATAAAAGAAAACCCGCTGACGGAACAGAACTTCCATACAACGGGTCATTGATTTCTTAAATTACGAGGTTAACGTTCCCCGGGGCCCATCGGATAAGCTCTTTCGGACCTTCGGGCTTTCCTCCGCCTGTTTGCGTCGCCGCCCAGAAAATATTGAATGGCCGCTTTGGCGCACCAGAGGGAAATAATCAGGAAAATAACGCCCCAGATCAGAGCAGGCACAGGCGTGATGGACGCCAGATTCGTTGCGTCTCCCGCTTTGTTCGGGTTGCCCGCCGCAAGCAGCGACAGTGTCAGCGGCCCGTAGACCGACTCCTCCAGACAAAGAAAGGCGACAAGCAGGTAATAGGCGTTGCGTATAAACCCGCTCGTAAAAGCGAGCACAATGATGTTCAGCGCGATAAAGCCGATCAGCCAGCCCACTCCGAATTCATTGCGTACGAACAGCACCAGAGACAGCACGGCGATCACCGTCATCACCTGGAGTCCCAGTCTCTGCTTCCCCCGGGCATACGCCCAGAAAAGAAAAACCGCAAACAAGGACGCCGTCACATAGCCTGCGACCGAAATCGGCAGGAGTTTCCACGAGCCGCTGACCGACGAGTAAGTAACCCCGCTGTGATCGGCATTGAGCACGATAGCCATGACTTTTCCCGAGAGAATCATCGTCATTGCAGCGTGCCCGAACTCATGGACCATGGTGTCCAGGTTGCGGAAATAGGCCGAGAAAGGGATGAATTGAGTTAGTAAAGCCGACCCGATTAACAGCAAAATCGTTTTTACCCAAGCACTCATATTCATAACCCTCCCCGACGTTTAAAAAGCTAAACCGTTAATCTTGTGAAAGGTTTTCTTACTTGAATTTTTTCAAGTTGTAGAAAGCTTCTTTGCCGGCGTATTGAGCAACGCCTTCCAGTTGATCTTCGATGCGAAGCAGCTGGTTGTATTTCGCTACGCGGTCCGTACGGGACGGTGCGCCTGTTTTGATTTGTCCTGCATTGGTTGCCACGGAGATGTCGGCAATCGTGCTGTCTTCGCTCTCGCCGGAACGGTGGGAGATAACAGCCGTGTAGCCTGCGCGTTTTGCCATTTCGATCGCGTCGAATGTTTCGGTCAGCGTACCGATTTGGTTTACTTTAATCAGGATGGAGTTACCGATGTTCTCGTTGATGCCTTTGGACAGACGCTCGGTGTTCGTTACGAACAGGTCGTCGCCGACGAGTTGAACTTTACCGCCCAGTTTGTCGGTCAGCAATTTCCAACCTTCCCAATCGTCTTCGGAACAGCCGTCTTCGATGGTCAGGATCGGGTATTTGTCTACCCAAGAAGCAAGCAGGTCAACGAATTCAGCCGGCGTGAAGGATTTGCCTTCGCCTTCGAGCTCGTATTTGCCGTTCTTGAAGAACTCGGTGGAAGCAACGTCCATACCCAGGAATACGTCAACGCCAGGCTTGTAACCGGCGCGCTCGATAGCGGTGATGATCGTTTGGATCGCTTCTTCGTTGGAGCTCAGGTTCGGTGCAAAACCGCCTTCGTCGCCGACAGCCGTGTTCAGGCCTTTATCTTTAAGTACGGATTTAAGGTTATGGAAAATCTCTGCGCCCATGCGGAGAGCTTCTTTGAATGTTGGAGCTCCTACCGGAAGTACCATGAATTCTTGAACGTCAACGTTGTTGTCGGCATGCTCGCCGCCGTTGATGATGTTCATCATTGGAACCGGAAGAGTTTTGGCGTTGAATCCGCCCAGATAAACGTAGAGAGGCAGTTCCATCGCTTCAGCTGCAGCGCGGGCAACCGCCATGGATACCGCGAGGATCGCGTTGGCGCCCAGCTTGCCTTTGTTATGCGTGCCGTCCAGTTCGATCATTTTCTTGTCGATGGACACTTGATCCAAGGAGTTCAGACCGATGATTTCAGGCGCGATGATCGAGTTGACGTTGTCAACGGCTTTCAGTACACCTTTACCCAGGTAACGGCTTTTGTCGCCATCGCGAAGCTCGACAGCTTCATGAGCGCCTGTGGAGGCACCGGAAGGTACGATTGCGCGGCCTACAACGCCGGATTCAAGATATACTTCAACTTCAACAGTCGGATTGCCGCGGGAGTCAAGTACTTCGCGAGCATAAACGTCGGAAATGATAGTCATTGTGTTTGAACACTCCTTAACAAGGTTATGTGTATGAAAAACTTCGGGAACTCATTCCCTTAAAGGGCAGCGGCGCACCTTACCGATCAAAATAAGATGCTGTATTCCAAGGAATGGTTCCCGAAAACTTGCTGTCTTAATCAAAAAGCGGGAGGGTTACTTATTTCTTCTCTTCGATGATCGAAAGACCTGTCATTTCCGGCGGCTGAGGCAGCTTCAGAAGGTGCAGCAGCGTCGGAGCGATGTCGGCCAGAACGCCGCCTTCGCGCAGAGTGACGTCGTTCGATGTAACAATAAACGGCACCGGGTTCGTCGTATGAGCGGTGAACGGACGTTCGGCATCGTCCAGGACGAGGTCCGCGTTGCCGTGGTCGGCCGTAATGCAGACAACTCCGCCCTTGGCGAGAATGGCTTCAACGACTTGGCCCAGGCACTCGTCCGTGGCTTCAACGGCTTTGATAGTCGGCTCCAGCATGCCGGAGTGGCCTACCATATCCGGGTTGGCGAAGTTCAGAATGATGACGTCCTGCTTGTCCTCATTGACTTCCTTCACCGCTGCGGCCGCAACCTCGTAAGCGCTCATTTCCGGTTTCAGGTCGTATGTGGCGACTTTCGGCGACGGAATGAGAATACGGGTTTCGCCCGGCAGTTCCACGTCACGGCCGCCACTAAAGAAGAAGGTAACGTGCGGGTACTTCTCGGTCTCGGCGATACGAAGCTGTCTCTTGTTATGCTGAGCCAGAACCTCGCCAAGCGTGTTATCGAGATCTTTCGGTTTATACGCGACGTAGCCTTCGACCGTTTCACTGAACAGCGTCAGACAGACGTAGTACAGATCTTTCGGGTAAAGCTCGCCGCGGTCAAAACCACGGAAATCTTTATTCGTAAATACCTGCGACAATTGAATCGCACGGTCCGGACGGAAGTTGAAGAAAATAACCGCATCGCCGGATTCAACGAGTCCCACCGGCTTGTCGTTCTCATCCGTGATCACAGTCGGCATCACGAATTCGTCGAATACGGACTTCTCGTACGATTCGGTGATCGCTTTGACCGGGTCCGTGTAGTGCGGGCCGTCTCCGTACACCATCGCACGGTAAGATTTCTCGGTCCGCTCCCAACGCTTGTCCCGGTCCATCGCATAGTAGCGGCCTTGCACCGTCGCCACTTTGCCGACGCCGATTTCGGCGATCTTGGCCTGGAGTTGCTCCATGTAGTTCTTCGCGGAATCGGGCGCTACATCGCGTCCGTCCAGAAAAGCATGGATGTAAACTTCCTGCAGATCTTCTTTCTTCGCCAGCTCAAGCAGCGCGAACAAGTGCGCGATGTGGCTGTGTACGCCCCCGTCGGAAAGCAGCCCGTACAGATGCAGCTTCTTGTTGTTCTGCTTCGCATGACGTACGGCGCCGATCAGCGTATTGTTGTCGAAAAACTCACCGTCCCGGATCGACTTGGAAATACGAGTCAGATCCTGGTAAACCACACGGCCGGCACCGATGTTCAGGTGCCCCACTTCAGAATTACCCATTTGGCCTTCCGGCAAACCTACGGCTTCGCCGCAGGCAGTCAGCGTCGTATGAGGGAACTGGTTCCAATAGCGGTCGTAGTTCGGTTTCTTGGCTTGAGCCACGGCGTTGCCGTGAACCTCGCCACGAAGTCCGAAGCCGTCCAGAATAATCAGCGCTACCGGTTTAGTCGCCATCTTACTTCGCCCCCTCAACGAGTTGGATGTAAGAAGCCGGCTCCAGGCTGGCGCCGCCCACAAGAGCTCCGTCGATATCAGGCTGAGCCATGTACTCGGCGATGTTACCCGGTTTTACGCTGCCGCCGTATTGAATGCGGACCGCATCGGCTACGGAGGAATCGTACAGAGAAGCGATCAGCTCGCGGATGTAAGCAATAACTTCGTTGGCGTCTTCAGCCGTGGAAGATTTGCCCGTACCGATAGCCCAGATCGGCTCATAGGCCACGATGACTTGTTTCGCCTGATCGGCGCTGAGGCCTTTGAAAGCCGCTTCCGTCTGTACGCGGCAGACTTCTTTCGTTTGTCCCGCTTCGCGCTCTTCGAGCTTCTCGCCTACGCAAACGATCGGCGTCAGACCGTAGTTGAAAGAAGCGAGAACTTTTTTGTTAACCGTTTCGTCGGTTTCGTTAAAATAAGCTCTGCGCTCGGAGTGACCGATAATCACATACGTGACGCCGAGATCTTTGAGCATAGCGCCGGAAATTTCGCCGGTGTATGCGCCGTTTTCTTCCCAGTGAAAGTTCTGAGCGCCGATTCCGATCGACGTGCCTTTCACAGCTTCGACAAGCGCCGGAAGATTAGTGTAAGGAGCGCAAATTACGCTCTCTACCCCTGCCACTTCCGCCTTGCCTTTTATATCATTCACGAAGCTTGCCGCTTCGGAAACGGTTTTGAACATTTTCCAGTTACCTGCGATAACGGGTTTTCTCATGATCTTCAAAACTCCTCTCTGTATCTCTTACTTGTCGTTAAGAGCGACTACGCCGGGCAGAACTTTGCCTTCCATGAACTCCAGGGAAGCACCGCCGCCTGTGGAGATATGGTCCATCTTGTCGGCGAGGTGGAACTTCTCGGCTGCCGCCGCGGAGTCGCCGCCGCCGATGACGGTGTAAGCGGATGTGTCGGCACAAGCCTGGGCTACCGCACGCGTACCGTGGGAGAACGGCTCGATTTCGAACACGCCCATAGGTCCGTTCCAGACGACAAGCTTGGAGTTCTTGATAACGTCGGCGTAAAGTTCACGTGTTTTCGGACCGATGTCGATGCCTTCCCAATCGGCCGGAATGGAATCGATTCCGACGATGTTGGTGTTGGCATTCGCGCTGAAGTCATCCGAAATGACGATATCTACCGGCAGAAGGAAGTTCTTGCCGAGTTTTTTCGCCTTTTCGATGAAGCCGAGTGCCAGATCAAGTTTCTCGTTGTCTACGAGAGATTGTCCGATTTCATGGCCTTGTGCTTTAAAGAAGGTGTAGGAAAGGCCGCCGCCGATAAGGATGTTGTCGGCAATTTCAAGCATTTTATTGATAACATCGATTTTGTCTTTAACTTTGGATCCGCCGACAATCGCGGTAAATGGACGCTCCGGATTGTTAAGCGCTTTGCCCAGCACGTCCAGCTCTTTCTCCATCAAGAGACCGGAAACCGCCGGAAGCTGATGAGCGATGCCTTCCGTGGAAGCATGCGCGCGGTGAGCGGCGCCGAAAGCATCGTTCACGTACAGGTCGGCCAGTGCCGCGAATTGTTTAGCCAGCTCCGGATCGTTCTTCTCTTCACCCGGGTAGAAGCGGACGTTCTCAAGAAGCAGCACGTCGCCGTCTTTCAGCTCGTTTACTTTCGCTTGAACCGCTTCGCCGACAGCCTCGTCCGCTTTCGCTACAGGCTTGCCGAGAAGCTCGGACAGGCGAGCCGCTACCGGCGTCAGACGCAGGTCTTCGTTGACTTGGCCTTTCGGGCGGCCCAGATGGCTCGCAAGGATAACTTTAGCGCCTTTATCGATCAGGAACTTGATCGTCGGCAGTGTTTCACGAATACGTGTATCGTCCGTAATTTGGCCGTTTTCGAGCGGCACGTTGAAATCGACGCGTACAAACACGCGTTTACCGTTAACTTCTACATCGCGAACACTTTTCTTGTTCATGAAATATCCTCCTCAAAGCTTTCCGAAGGAAAGCTGGCATCGTAAGCATTAACTGAGCTTTCCGAAGGGAAAGCTGGCGTCGTAAGCATTGGCTGATCTTCCAGTAGAACTGTCGTCGTAAACTAAAGCCTATCCTTTCCCTTTAAGGGAAGGACGGCAAGCGTGCAGCGGACCCGGGCTCTCCGAATGGACAACCGGAACCGCATATGAGGCACACCGGCAAAAACCGGCGGTCGAAACGGAAAAGCTTTCGTTCAGGAAAACCTTCTTCGCAAGACCTTTGGGGCCAGGCTTTCCTGAGGAAAGCTTCGGATATCCCCTGGGGCTTCCTATATGTAATATTCATGCCCCGATAAGCAATGGGAAGAGGAGAATTTCTTCTCCTCTTCTTGCATGGCTTATTTAAGGATTACAGACCTTTTTTAGCGATGAAAGCGGCCAGGTCAACGACACGGTTGGAGTAGCCCCACTCGTTATCGTACCAGGAAACGACTTTCACCATGTTGTCGCCTACTACCATAGTCGACAGAGAGTCGATTGTGGAGGAAGCAGGGTCACCGTTGTAGTCGCTCGATACAAGCGGCTCGTCGGAGTAGTTCAAGATGCCTTTAAGCGGGCCGTCGGCAGCTTCTTTAAGAGCATTGTTCACGTCATCAACGGTTACGTTGGCGTTCAGCTCGACAACCAGATCCGTTACGGAAACGTTTGGAGTCGGAACGCGCATAGCCATACCGTTCAGTTTGCCTTTAAGCTGCGGCAGAACCAGGGAAACGGCTTTAGCTGCACCCGTAGTGGAAGGAATGATGTTCTCGGCTGCCGCACGAGCGCGGCGAAGATCCTTATGAGGCAGGTCAAGCACTTGCTGGTCGTTCGTATAGGAGTGAACAGTCGTCATCATGCCTTTTACGATACCGAACTTCTCGTCCAATACTTTAGCGAAAGGAGCAAGACAGTTAGTCGTACAAGAAGCGTTGGAGATGACCGTATGAGCGGAAGGATCGTATTTCTCTTCGTTAACGCCCATAACAACTGTGATATCTTCGTTCGTAGCCGGTGCGGAAATGATAACTTTCTTTGCTCCGCCTTTCAGGTGAGACTCAGCTTTCGCTTTGTCTGTGAAGATACCAGTGGATTCAACGACGATTTCAACGCCGTATTCAGCCCAAGGAAGGTTTCCAGGGTCGCGCTCTGCAAATACCTTGATGGATTTGCCGTTAACTTTAATCTCGCCTTCGCCGGCTTCAACCGTAGCGTTAAGTCTGCCGTGAGTCGTGTCATACTTGAGCAGGTGCGCAAGCGTGCTTACGTCCGTCAGATCGTTGATTGCTACGATTTCCACTTCAGTGTTGTTCAGAGCGGCGCGGAATACGTTACGTCCGATACGACCGAAACCGTTAATACCCACTTTTACCATTGTAATTCCTCCCAGTAGAAAGTTTATATTTCAAGACGCGCCTGTGGCCCGTCAAGATAACGTGTACTTTAACATCTCCACGGCTGCCGCTTCGTCCGTCACCAGGATATCCTCCTGGCCGTATTTTAAAACCGAAGCTACAGCCGCGCCTTTGCTTTTGCCGCCGGCTACGCCGATCACGACTTCGCAGTGCTGGATATCTTCCAGCCGAAGCCCTACGGTCGGCATCTTATGGACAACCTTGCCCTCGGGGTTAAAATAGTAGCCGAACGCTTCGGCCAACGCCCCTTCGCCGCGCAGGCTGTCTATCGTCTCGGAGTCTACCTTGCGCCTCTGCGCCATGACGATAGCATCTCCAATGCCGTGAATGACGATGCGGCTGCTGCGGACCACGTCCATCATCTCCTGGATGTTCGGTTCCTGGATCAAAGACTGGTAAGCCTCTTCGCGGAGATGATCCGGAACATGCAGGAGGCGGTACTGCCCGCCGGTCTTTTTCGCCATCTTGGAGGCGATCATGTTCGCCTGCAGCTCCACGCTTTCGCCGAGCCCTCCGCGGGCCGGAACGAACAGGCTGCCCTTGAGGGCGCTCGTCGTGGACAGGTGCTCCGCCACTTCGGCCATTGTGGAGCCGCCGGTAACCGCGATCACGTCATGCTTCGTGACGTGCTTGCGCAGCATCAGCGCGGCCGCCCGGCCCAGCTCCTTCTTCGCAAACAGCGAAGAATCCGAATCGCCGGGCACGACTACGACCTGCTCCAGGCGGAAATGGTCGCGAATCCGCTTCTCCAGCTCGTTGAGTCCGAGCATCTCCTTGATAAGCGGCTGAAGCTTCTCCAGCAGTTCCCTGCCCGATTCGCTGATGCGCATGCCCGATGTTTCCGTTTCAATCAGGCCTTGGCCTTTCAGAAACTCCACTTCGCTGCGCAAAACCCGCTCCGTCATATCGAGAGCGCCGGCCAGGGTTCTGCGGCCCACGCTTCCGAGCAGGAAAATATGCTGCAGAACGGTGTAACGCTTGTTCAGAACCTCCAGCAAGTCCGGCAGGAGCTGTTTCTGGACGTCGAGAATATCTCTCATGCCTTACACTCCTATTGATCGTGTTGGGACCCAAAATGTCCCGCGAGTGCATTTTAAGTCCCACATGGATCAAAAAAAACTTGCCTTGCACATCCCCATTATACCCCAGTTCGCATAAAAGAATCAATGTGTGCAAAGTTTGATTTTTGTAAATGGGCGTCCGAAAAAAAACTGAGCCGGAGGACTTGCTTTTTTTATACCTCTATCATATAATAACCTTTGCTGTTACTTAATGAAACATGCGCCCGTGGTCCAATGGATATGACGTAGGCCTCCGGAGCCTGAGATCGAGGTTCGATTCCTCGCGGGCGCGTCCTGCTTTACACCAAAAAGCTTCTGTCTTCGGACAGAAGCTTTTTTTGTTGCACCCGGCGGCTTCAACCGCTATTCCGCCGAGCCCATAAACATTTTTTGAATTCCCGCATACCGTGCGCGGAGCCAGCCCAAAACGGTTTCCTTGTTCCTTTTTACGACAACCAGACCCGTCAAAGCGATAGCGGCCGCAATAATGGCAACCGTCGAGTACTGGGAAATCACATGCAGCAGTTGCTGGATTTTCGTACCGAACAAGAAACCTACCATCACGTACGTAATGACCCACAGCACGCCGCTCAACCCGTTAAATATCAGGAAAGTCTTCAGGCGGATTTTCAAAATCCCTGACACATACCCTGTAAAATGCCTCAAACCCGGAACAAAATAACTGACGAGAATAATTTTGTCCCCGTACTTATCGAACCATTTTTTTATTTTCAAAAGTCTCTCCGGATTGAGAAGCACATACTTGCCGTACTTATCGAAAAAAGGCGTCCCCAACTTCCGTCCAAGCACATACGTAAAGATGGTTCCCGCAAAAGCTCCCGCAAATGAAACGCCCATAACACCAGCCATATTAAACGTGTTTACATGTACCATATGTCCCGAAATCATCATAGCCAGTTCCCCGGGAAAAGGCAGGGCCACCGATTCTGCGAAGAGGCCCAGGAAGAGCACCAGATACCCGTATTGTGCGAAAAGATCACTAATCCACTCCATAGTCCGCTCCTTAATTCCAATTAATTTCCTCTCTTTGTTAGCCAGTATACCTTTTAAGGAGGAGTTTAATAATGGTCCCCGGTTTAGTTTGGAAACTGGACTTTGGTCGTGGCAGGAACCAGACCCCCTGTCATTTTGTGGATTTAATCCCTGGATTTACGGGCGGCTTGATACATGAGCCTTGCGGAGCCTGAAATGTTTCACCCGTTCCGCTTGAGGGGAAAGAACGAGAGAGGTTTTTCCAAATAAGTTTGACCTTTCTTGACCTTTTGACGTTTTTTCGTTATCATATTTGTAGATACTGAAAATTAACGCAGTTATAGCGGCGTATTATCGAAGGAGGTAACATTAATGAGTTTTATTCCAATGGTTGTCGAGCCTGATGCAAGAGGAGAACGCGCTTACGATATTTACTCCCGTCTTCTTAAAGACCGTATTATTTTTCTGGGTACCCCGGTAAATGATCAGGTCGCCAACGCGATTATCGCCCAACTGCTGTTCCTAGATGCGCAGGACCCCGACAAGGATATTCATTTGTACATTAACAGCCCCGGCGGTTCCATCACAGCTGGAATGGCGATTTACGACACGATGCAGTTTATCAAATCCGACGTTTCCACGATCTGCGTAGGGATGGCGGCTTCCATGGGCGCTTTCCTGCTTGCGGCAGGCGCCAAAGGCAAGCGTTACGCCCTGCCGAACTCCGAAGTCATGATTCACCAGCCGCTCGGCGGTGCGGAAGGTCAAGCGACGGATATCGAAATTCGCGCGAGACGCATTCTCAAAATGCGTGAGAACTTGAACAAAATTCTCGCGGAGCGTACAGGCCAGCCGCTGGAACGTATCGATAAAGATACCGACCGCGACTACTTTATGAGCGCGGCCGAAGCAAGTGCCTACGGTCTTATCGATAAAGTGATCGAGAAGACAACCGAAGGCGGCAAGGAAGCTTAATTTTCTCAGCCAAAAAACCCCGGACTATCGACTTTCGTCGGTAATCCGGGGTTTCTTTTTTCGTGCGGGCGAAATTAAAACGGATCAGTCCAGATCCGCAAGCGGATAGAAAATCAGATCGATCGGGAAAGCCGAACCGGCCGGAGGCGTAAACTCGATATCGAGCGACTTCTCCGTCCCTGTGGTGCGGTGGAGAATTTGCATGCCGTCAAAAGCGGTGATGACACCGGAATACGGGATCGATTGGATCTCTCCGTTGATCTTGATCGGCCCTTTGAAAACACCGCCGCGGGCCAGCAGCATAATCGCCATCTTGCGCGGTTTGTCCGCGTGAATCTTGTAGACAACGCCGTAGTTGCCCCCATTCTTCACGTTTTCCTTACGCATCACGTCGTAGCCGTCCACGAAAGGATCGGTTTTCCCATCCCCGATGACCAGCTTGGACGCTTTGGTGAAGGAAGAGGCGTCGATATTCCACTTAATCTCGGAAACGTCGAATGAGCCCCTTACATGCCCTGTAAAGCCGAGCTGCTTGCTTTCGGACAGTGTCGTGCTCGACAGCTCATCGGCCGCCAGGAAAGAAAACTGCACTTCTCCCGAAGTTTCCAAATCATAGAACAGATTTACGCCCTGACCGGGATAGAAATCCGGAAGCTGGCGGTAAACGAGTGTATCGTGCGGCGGAATGGTCAGCTTCTCGTTATATGTATTGCCCAGCAGGAAGTCTACGGAAGCCTCGCTGCCGATCAGGTTCGCATATACGGAAGGCCATACTTCGCCTTTGTTGGTCGTTTTGACCGTGACGGGCTTATCCGTCGTGTTCGTTGCCATAATGGCGAACGTTACTTTGTTCTTCGTTCCGTTGATGTGGTCCGCATACAGACGGCCCTTGCCGTTAATCATGTCCTGATACAGGATGCCCGGCTCCGTAAATTCTTCGGGGCTATCGCTGACGAGCAGCTTGCGGCCCGGTACGTTGGTCGTTTCTTTGGGAAGCATCGGCAAGTTGTAGAAGTGGGAAGTCAGCGTATCCCAGCTCAGTTTGTAGAAGCTGCCGATCTCATTGTGATAAACCGGATATTCGGCTTCCGATATATACGGGATATCTTCAACGATAACGTTTTTAGTGAAGACCTTGCTCACATGTCCGTGCTTGTCGTAGACTTTAAGGCTTACCGGATAGGAACCCGGCTTGAAGAACGCGTCCTGCTTGCCTGTCCATTCGTACTTCGCCATGCCTTCCGCATCCGGATCGTAGCAGAGGTCGATGTACTTGACGGTCTCGCCCAGGCGGTATTTCTCTTTGTGAGTCGTAAACTTGGCAACGGGATTCGAATTGTTCACTCCGTTGTCGTAAATGCCTTCCGGCTTGGGAACGTAGATGATTTCCACTTTGCGCGATTCGTGGTAATACGTATACTTGGCGCCCATATAATCGGCAACCCAGGTCAGTTTGACGAGCAGCTTGCCCTTTACGATCGCCGCAACCGAATCGAACGGTACTTCCTCGCCGTTGATGTAGGCTTTCTTCAGATCGCTGCTTAAAACGATGTTATAGCCCGGAGGCTGCATCGTGATCGTTCTGGCCGTATTGTCCCACGTAACGGGGAACCCCAGACTGTCACCGATAAATTTAGCCGGAACGAATGTTTTGTCCTTGATGATGGTGGCCGGCGATTCCAGCTCCACTTGATCTTCATTGACGAACGCCTGCTTGTTGTCCAGGTACAAAACAATTAACTGTGATGAGGACGAGATTGCGCGCGCCTGAATCGGCATCAGGAAAACTGCGAACAGCACCAGCGCCATCAGAAGCGAAACCTCTTTCTTCCATTGAATCATGCTCCTACTCCTTTTCCTTCCTTTTTCTAAAAAACGACATGACAAAAAAGCCTTCTCCCGAAAAATCGCCCAATCTTTAGACGTTTTTTGCTGGAAAAGGTTTCTGTTTGACCAAAAATAAAAAGCTCCCTTGGCAGGAAGCCTTCGTTCTTACTGATTTTCAAGTTCTTCTTTGCTGACCAGCGTGACTAAAGCGTTTACAGCCTGTTCAGCGTCCGAACCTTCTGCACTTATGTAAATTTCAGTTCCTGTGCTGATCGCGAGGCTCATAATTCCCATAATGCTCTTGGCGTTTACCTTCTTCTCGTCCTTCTCTACAAAAATCTCGGACGAAAATTTATTGGCTTCCTGAACAAATAAAGCAGCGGGTCTAGCGTGAAGGCCGGTTTTCAATTTCACCACTACTGGGCGTCTCGACATGGATTGGATTCCCCCTACGTTCTTAATTTGCAGTCTATAATGCATCCCCGGCAATATCGCTCGGAGGTTCCCCTTACGTGTAACTTATGTCGGTTAAGCATCAGGCATGATGATTTCTATCCAATTCATGTTGGATGTTCATCGAACGGGGACCTGGCACCGGGCTGCGCTTGTCCGTTCAAGAACCGCGAGTGCCGTAAAATGCGTAATCTGCTTCATATTATACCATTTTACGTCGAAATACTCTAGGAAAAAGTTCCCGTATAGGTCTAACGGATGGCTGCGCCGTTGCGAATTTTGTCGGCCAGTTCGTCTATTTTCCGCAGACGATGATTGACACCCGACTTGCTGACGCTTCCCTTCAGCATGTCTCCGACCTCTTTGAGGTTCAAGTCGGGGTGCTTCATACGGATCTCCGCGACTTCACGGAGTTTTTCCGGAAGGCTGTCCAAGCCGACTTCCCGTTCGATAAGACGGATGTTATCGATCTGACGGACAGCCGCTCCGATCGTTTTATTAAGATTCGCCGTTTCGCAGTTTACGATACGGTTTACCGAATTTCGCATATCCTTCATGATCCGGACATCCTCGAAACGCAACAGGGCCTGGTGTGCGCCAATAATGCTGAGAAATTCAATAATCCGCTCGCCTTCCTTGATGTAGAACACGAACCCTTTCTTGCGCTCAATGCATCTCGCGTTCAAATCGAATCGGTTGGCCAGCTGACAAAGCGCCTGACAGTGTTCTTCATACATGGAGGCAATTTCGAGATGATACGAAGAACCCTCCGGATTATTGACGGAGCCTCCCGCAAGAAAAGCCCCCCGAAGGTAGGCCCGCCGGCAGCAGTTTGTTTTTACGATGCCTTTATCTATGCCCGGAGTAAATTGAAAGCCTTCCGACACGATGTAAAGGTCGGAAAGCAGCTCTTGTACCTGGTTCGGCACGCGGACGATATAGACATTATTCTTCTTAAGACGCATTTTCTTACGGACGAGCAGCTCGGTATGAAGCTCATACCGCTTTTTAAGCAAAGAGTAAATCCTCCTGGCAATAGCGGCGTTTTCCGTTGAAATATCAAGAACGACGCGCTGATTCGTCAGCTGGACGGAACCGTTCATGCGGATAAGAGCCGATAATTCGGCTTTCTCGCAGCAATCCTCCGCTTCGATTAGGGTCAATTCCTTCTTCGTTTGCGCCGCAAAAGACATGGGGACTCACCTCTTCCTGAGCATCCAGCTCTCCACGATCTGATAGATATGCTCGCTTAATTTATCCGCATCATGGCGCAGATAGGTCCGGAAAAGCACCAGCTTGTCGGCGATGACGCGGTATCCGCGCTTCGTCACCTCATCGAGGTCCAGATGGACGGCTTTGGCGCCTTTCTCGGCATATTTATTCTGTACCTGGGGAGGAATCTCCCCGTTGTTTACGATGACATAATCAAACAAATGATGGCCTATATGGTTATGAATGGCCGTCAGATGATCTCCGACGGAGTAATCGTCCGTCTCGCCCGGTTGGGTCATCACGTTACAAATGAACATTTTGACCGCATCGGATTTGAGAATCTCCTCCGCTATTCCCGGCACGAGCAGATTAGGAAGGATACTCGTGTACAGGCTTCCGGGTCCGCACAGGATGGCATCCGCATCGCGGATAGCCTCGACCGCTTCCTCCAGCGGCTCGATGTCCGCCGGCTCCAGCATAACCCGCTTGATGCGTCCTCCGGCTTGGGGAATCTTCGACTCCCCTTCCACGATCGTGCCGTCCTCCATCAGCGCCCGCAAATACAGCTCCTGCCTGGAGGCAGGCAGCACACGGCCGCGTACCGCGAACACGCGGCTCATCTCACGGATACCGGTGACGAAATCACCGGTGATGTCCTTCATCGCCGCGAGAATCAGGTTTCCGAGGCTGTGGCCCGCGAGTCCGGTTCCGGCCGGAAACCGGTACTGCAGCATCTCGGAAAGCAGCGGCTCCACATCCGCCAGTGCCGTAAGCACATTGCGGATGTCGCCCGGCGGAGGGATTTGCAGCTCGGAGCGCAAAATGCCGGAGCTGCCTCCGTCGTCGGCTACCGTTACGATAGCCGTGATATCCAGCGGTTTCTGTTTCAACCCCCGGAGCATGACGGACAATCCTGTTCCGCCCCCTATGACGACTATCCGGGGGATATCGGCAGGGCGGTAAACTTTAGACATGGTTTCACCCTCTTATGGTCGGTCGCGTTCCGCATCTCGATGATTGACTCTGACGATTTCCGTCTCGCTGTTTCCCATAACCTTGCCCAAATACTCGGCAATAGCCACGGACCGATGCTTGCCGCCCGTACAACCGATGCCTACGACAACCTGGCTTTTGCCTTCTTTTTTGTACTGAGGAACAAGAAAATGAAGCATATCGAGCAGTTTCGTCAGAAACTCCTGCGTCTCGTTCCACTTCATCACGTAGTCATATACATCCGCGTCCTGCCCCGTATTCGGGCGAAGCGTCTCCACATAATGCGGATTCGGCAGGAAGCGCACGTCGAAAATAAGATCGGCATCAATCGGGATGCCGTATTTAAAGCCGAATGAGATGACATTTATAGATATGCCGCCGCTACCCATATTGGTGAAGCGGGAAGCGATTTTTTGTTTGAGCTGCGCCGGCTTCAGCGCACTTGTATCGATAACCTGCGAAGCGTGGCCCTTTAATTCTTCCAACAGCTTGCGCTCCAGCAGAATGCCCTCCAGCGGAGCATCGTTGGGAGCAAGCGGATGGCGGCGTCTGCTTTCTTTGTAACGCTGAACCAGCGTGGAATCCGTTGCGTCGAGAAATAAAATCTCGTACGTCAATGTGTAATCTTCCTTGATAGAGCGCAGCGATTCCTGCAGCGCCGTGAAAAATTCCCGGCCGCGGAGGTCGATCACCAGCGCCACTTTGCCGATTTTGCCGTGGGATTGCTCGATTAATTCCGCGAATTTCGGAATCAAGACCGGCGGCAAGTTGTCCACACAGAAAAATCCGAGATCCTCGAGACTTTGTACGGCAATTGTTTTTCCTGCACCGGACATGCCGGTAATAATGACAAGCTTGGCCGCCGCTTTGCTTTCTTCCATGAGTTCACCTTCCTCATCCGTTATAGGGTACCCTTCCGGGTGGAAGCCGCATTGTAAGCTTTGGTTGCTAATGAAGGTTTAAGCCTGCCGCTCCTACGATGCCCGCATCGTTGCCCAGCGTGGCCGGCACAATTTCAACGCCGGTATAGGCGCGTTCCGGAGTCAGCTTGCGGAATGTCTCACGGATCGGGTTGAACAGGATTTCTCCCGCTCTCGACACGCCGCCGCCGATAATAAACCGCTGCGGATTAACCGTTACCGCTACCGCCGCCATCGACTTACCGATATAGTAAGCGGCACGGTTCACGATGCGCACGGCTACCTCGTCTCCCGATTTGGCCGCATCGAATACGTCTTTCGCCGTGATCTTCTCGATCAGCGCCAGGCTCGTACGGTCGCCGCGTTCCTTGGCGTCGTTGGCCATTCTGACGATACCCGTCGCGGAAGAGACCGTTTCCAGGCATCCGGATTGTCCGCAGTTGCAGGCAATCGCTTCAATATCGGGAACAACGGACATATGACCGAGCTCGCCTGCCATCCCGTTGAAACCCTGATAAATTTTTCCGTTTATAATAAGGCCGCCGCCCACGCCCGTTCCAAGCGTATAACAGACCAGGTTCGGGATACCCCGCCCGGCTCCGCCCCACGCTTCTCCAAGCGCCGCGACATTGGCGTCATTGTCTATTTTTACGGTTTTGCCGAGCTTCTCCTCAAGCGTCTTCTTGACTGCGACATTGCGCCAGCCCAGATTAGGCGACAATTCCACAAAACCTGTCGGAATGTCCATAAAGCCAGCGATTCCGGCTCCGATCCCCGCAACTTGTTCCCATTCGTATGGCGATTCGTCTACGATCCTGTGGACGTACTCGACAATACGGTCAAGCACAAAATCGGGACCGTGCTCGGTTCCGGTAGGACCTTCGTAAGTCTGAATCAATTTTCCTTCTTCGTCGCAGAGGCCTACCTTGATGCTGGTGCCCCCTAAGTCCACTCCGACATAAATCCGTTGTGTCATGCTAAATGTCACCTCAGTGAAGAGTTAAGTTATTTCATAAGTCTTTCGCTATGGGTGTTGCTCCTGTACCCACTATAAGCGAACCCCCTAGGAAGGTCAAGGACGGCAAATTGAAAAAACGTGGAAGGGTATACGCCGTTCCACGCCTTTTCGTATGAGTCTAATAATCCGTATTACAGGGACTTGCTCCAATCGTGAACCATGTTGCCTTCAAGGAACTTCTCGCAGTCCAAAGCCGCCATACAGCCGCTTCCCGCCGCCGTAATCGCTTGACGGTATTTCAAATCCTGAACGTCGCCGCAGGCGAACGCGCCAGGGATATTGGTTTCCGTAGTTCCCGGTTTAACGAGAATGTAACCCGTTTCGTCGGTCGTGATCTGTCCGCCGAGGAATTTCGTGTTCGGAGTATGTCCGATCGCCACGAAAATACCGTCGGTCTCAAGAACTTCTTCGGAGCCGGTTTCGTTGTTGAGAACTTTAAGGCCGGTTACGCCTTTGTCTCCCGCAACGACTTCAAGCGGAGTGGAGTTCAGGCTCCACGTGATTTTCTCGTTTTCACGCGCACGATCCTGCATGATCTTCGAAGCGCGAAGCTCGCTTCTGCGGTGTACGAGACGAACTTCGGAAGCGAAACGTGTAAGGAAGTTCGCTTCTTCCATTGCGGAGTCGCCGCCGCCGACTACGATGATTTTCTTGCCGCGGAAGAAGAATCCGTCGCAAGTGGCGCAAGTGCTCACACCTCGTCCGATATTCTCGCGCTCGTTCGTAATGCCGAGCAGCTTGGCGGAGGCGCCGGTGGAGATGATCAGAGATTCGGTCTCGATCTCGCCAAGACCTTCTACATTAAGCTTGAACGGACGCTCCGTAAGCTCTACGCTGTTAACCCAGCCGGTTTTGAACTCGGCGCCGAAACGTTCGGCCTGCTTGCGCATGTTGGCCATAAGTTCCGGTCCCATGATCCCTTCGGGGAAGCCCGGGAAGTTCTCTACCTCGGTCGTTGTCGTCAGCTGTCCGCCAGGTTCCGGACCTTCAATAACCAAAGGGTTAAGATTGGCGCGTGCCAGATAGATGGCTGCTGTTAATCCGGATGGCCCGGTTCCTACCACAATTGTTTTATACATGGATCGATCTCTCCTTCTTGGGAACAAATCAGAATTCGTATGATCGCGGGTGAGTGTTCAATCATCACTTCCTGCAATCATTCTCTATTTAAAATAATTCTAATTAAAATTATTCTAATTTGCAAGTGTGATTAATCCCGGCCCTTCTTTTCCACGTTCCAGAGCTTCGGCAGAATCGCATCCATCTTCTCCTTAAGCCCGCATGCTTCGTCTATCAGCTTCACATTCTTGCTTACGGTCGAAACGGTCGTATGGTAGCGGCTGGCTACCTCGTGATAGGAAATCGACCTGCGGTGCATTTTGGCGACCAGGTATTCGAGGGCGGCCGACCAGCCCTCCACTTTCGTAATCCTCGGTACGCTCGGATACACCCTGCTCAAATATTCTACCCACAGTGTCTGCAGGTCATGCTGCTGGATCATGTCGTACCGCTGGTGCATATGCCGGTGAGCCGTTTCCATTACGGTCTGCCATTTAGGCTCCCATTTCGGAAGATCGGTCGTGTGCACGGAGTTTTCCACGGTTTTCAGCGTTCCGTCCAAATGAGCTTTCAACGGCTCTTCGACTCCGATGGTCCGCAATACGAAGATAGCTACCTTTTTCAGATAGTCGTCCTCTTTGGAATCACCGATAAACTCGATGAGCGCCTCTCTCACTTCATTGTCGCCGATATAGACGAACGTCTGAAGCACCTGAAGCTTCGTTTCCACATCCCCATGGCGGAGCGCCCAGAAGAAAGAGCTGCGGACAAGCGGGTCCTTGGCAATCTGGTCGGGGATCGATTCGGGCGACTGTTCCAATTGGCGGAACTGCTCCTCGAACGGAAGGTTATAGTGATAGCTGAGCGAAAGCGGGCGTTCGTCGGAACGCCGATTCAGCTGCTCCAGATAAAAGCGGGCGATATCCGACCCGTTCTCCAGCTTATCCACCTGGTTCCAGAGAACGCGCGCCTCCTGAAATCTGCCGATATTGCAAGCGGCCACGGCCGCATAATGATAAACGCACGGATCCAGACCGCTGTCGTTGGAACGGGAGATCCTCCTGAAAAGCTGGTAGGCTTTCTCGTGATCGCCCAGAATCCCCATCGTGGTCGCAAGCTTAAAGACGTGCTCCTGCTGGAAAGGAAACGTCTTGCGCAAAGTTTCCATCAGTTCGGCAAGTTCTTCCTTGCGTCCGAGATGCTGGTAAAAAATCGCCATATTGCACAGCGCGTGAAGATTGCCGGGATCTATGTTCAGCACTTCGACAATGGCATCCAGCGATTTCTGAAAATGACCGGTGTAATAATAAGCCAGCGCCAGATTATTACGGGCCGCCAAAAAATCGCCGTGCTCTTCGACGATATCTTCCAGAACGCGCACCGCTTCCGCGAACTTGCCTTCTTCCAGAAGCAGACGCGCCTGATCATGCTCATACAAACCCTCGCGGGATTTAATGGTCTTAAGCTTGGCCGGGCGCTCCAGTTCGTAGCTGAGGAAATCAAGCATTTCCTCGGCTTCTTCCAGATAATGCCCGTTTGTATCATTCTCCAGGTAACGGACAAGAGCGCCCTCCGCCTGTTCGTACTGATCCATATTGGCGTAATTGTTCGCCATATAGAAGTGGCATTCGGTCATCGAGGGATCGATCCGGTCGAGAACATCTTTCAAGATGTCGTTGGATTCCTCGTACTTGCCCAATTCGGAGAGAACCCCTGCAAGGTTGCAGTGGTTCACCGGGTTATCGTATTCGTATTCTACCGCTCGCCGGAAATATTTCAACGCCTTATCGTAATGGAAACGATCGAGCGATTGAACCGCTCTTTCAAAAAAGAACGTGGCATCCATGCTGATTGGGATAATTTTCGGTTCCGGCTTTACGGAGACACGCTTTTTCTTTTCCATGATTAGGCACCTCCGGTACTTTGAGATCTATGATCAAGTATAGCACAGTCCCCGAGGTTTCAAAAACACGATTTAAACGCCGCCGTACTTGAACAGCGAAGAGAGAGAGCCGCCGTCACTGACGATACGAACCGCATGCGAGAGCAGCGGAGCGACGGAAAGCACCTTGAAACGTTCCGCGTGATCGTCCGGAATCGCGAGGGAATCGGTGATCACGACTTCACGGATATTCGGGTGATCCAGACGCTGGAGCGCCGGGCCCGAGAATACTGCGTGAGTGGCGCAAACATAGATATCGTTCGCTCCGCGTTCCTTCAGTCCTTCCACAACGTTCACGATCGTCGTGCCGGTATCGATCAGATCCTCGATGATGATCGGCGTACGGCCTTTAACGTCCCCGATTACGTGAGTAACGACCGCTTCATTGTGAGCCGGGCGTTTCTTGAACATCATCGCGAACGGAGCGTCCAGAATGTTGGCAAGACGCTCAGCCGTCGTAGCGCGGCCGGCATCCGGAGATACGATGACCGGATCGACGATGTTTTTCTTCGTGATGTAGTCGCTGATAAGATCAAGAGCGGTCAGGTGATCGACAGGGATGTCGAAGAATCCTTGGATCGCCGGTGCGTGCAGGTCGATGGTGATAACGCGGTTCGCCCCTGCGGCACTGACCAGATCGGCGACAAGTTTCGCGGAAATCGGTTCGCGCGGCGCGGCTTTTCTCTCTTGGCGGGAGTAACCATAGTAAGGCAGGATCAAGTTGATCGTGCGGGCGGATGCACGCTTGGCCGCATCCATCATAACCAATAGTTCCATAAGGTGTTCATTGATCGGATGGGAAAACGTTTGTACTAAAAATACATCGCAGTTACGGACACCTTCTTCATACAAACAATAAATTTCCCCGCTTTTGAAGCGAGACAGCTTGATTTTACCGAGCGGAACGCCCAGGTCGTCGCAAATGCTCTGTGCCAGCTTCGGGTTGGAAGAGCCGGAGAAAATTTTAATGTTGTTGAGATCCATGGTTATGGTTACCTCCGAAATGTTTTTGATTATTGGGACTGCAGACGGGTCAAACTTCTGTATAGAACGCTGCGCATACGTTTTCATGCGAAAGCGCTTTTTAGCGTGTAAGCCAGAAAAAAGATGCCCCCTCTGTCTAGTGTCTAGTACCAGGGACATTCTCCTACCCCACTATTATACATGAAACTTGTCGAAATGAAAAAGCGCAGAGGACGCCAAATCGAGGTAATTGTGGCTAGTTTATGAACTTCGGAAACAAAAATCGGTACCCGTTCCTCTAGCTGGCATATTTGCCTTCAGAGCCGGATACCGAGATTTCCTTTACTTGGCTTTGCTGATGTGGCGCCGCTCCAGCTCTGCCATGACATCGTCAAGCGGAAGCTTGGACTCGCGCATAAGAACCATCAGATGAAAAATGAGATCGCTCGTTTCGTACCGGAGTTCGTCGTGGTCTCTGTTTTTGGCCGCGATAATCACTTCTGCGGTTTCTTCGCCTACTTTTTTGAGAATTTTGTCGATTCCTTTCTCAAACAAATAGGTCGTATAGGCACCTTCCGGTCTTTCCGCTTCGCGGGAAGCGATAATGGACTCCAGCCTCGACAAAATGCCGAAACGGTCGGCGGAAGCAGGCACGGCTGCCGGATCTGCGGCTAAACCGGACTCTGCGCCATTCACCGGAATTTCACTGCCGAAGCAGGTGTAAGATCCGGTATGGCAGGCAGGCCCGGTCTGTTCCGCAAGCACCAGAAGCGTGTCCGCATCGCAGTCATACTTGAGCGAAACCACGCGCTGCGTGTGCCCCGAGGTCGCTCCCTTGTTCCAAAGCTCCTGCCGCGAACGGCTCCAGAACCAGGTTGTGCCGGTGGCTACCGTTTTTTCAAGCGATTCCTTATTCATATAAGCCAGCATCAGAACGTCTTTGCTGACGGCATCCTGCACAATAGCGGGAACGAGACCCTGCGAATCGTAGCGGATGCTGTCCAGTTGTGTGCCTGTCATCGAATCTCCACTCCTTTTTTCTTCAAGCTCTCTTTGACGCCCTGAACCGTCAGTTCTTTATAATGAAAGATCGTCGCGGCCAGGCCCGCATCGGCGCGGCCTTCGGTGAATACTTCGTAGAAATGTTCTTCGTTTCCGGCACCGCCGGACGCGATGACGGGGATTCCGACAAATCCGGAAACCGCTTTGGTCAAAGCCAGATCGAAGCCGTCCTTCGTGCCGTCCGCATCCATGCTGGTAAGAAGCAGCTCGCCGGCGCCCGCCGTCTCCATCCGCTTCGCCCACTCGACAGCCCGGATGCCGGAAGCCGTCCGGCCCCCGTGGGTATAGACTTCCCATTCGTCCCAGTCCGGGTTGAACTTGGCGTCAATGGCGACGACGATACACTGGGACCCGAATTTGCGGGCTCCGTCCGATACAAGCTGCGGATTCTTGACCGCCGCCGTATTGATGCCGATTTTATCCGCGCCGGCACGGAGCAGACGCTTCATATCATCCGTAGTCGAAATTCCTCCTCCGACCGTGAACGGGATCGTGATTTCGCCTGCCGTTTTTTTCACGACCTCCACCATCGTCGCCCGTCCTTCAACCGAAGCCGATATGTCCAGGAAAACAAGCTCGTCGGCCCCTTCGCGGTCATAAATGGAAGCAAGCTCGACCGGATCGCCCGCGTCTCTCAAATTCACGAAATTTACACCCTTGACGACCCGGCCGTCTTTCACGTCCAGACAGGGAATAATCCGTTTAGCCAGCATTCTGACTTCCCCCTTCAACTCAGTACCACAATATATCGGAGCATCTTGATGCGTAAAGTGTGCTTTTAAATGCGCTGCCCTGTCTAAACGCCCTGCGGCCTAAACCAGCTTCAGCGCTTCCTCCAGCCGGATGCTGCCTGTGTAAAGCGCCTTGCCGACAATGGCGCCGCCTACACCGTTCACTGCCTCGGCGGCAAGCCGCTCCAGATCTTGCGGACGGCTTACGCCGCCGGATGCGATAACCGTCTGGCCCGAAACTTTAGCCAGCCGTACGATAGCCTCCACATTCGGGCCGCCCATCATGCCGTCCCGCGAAATATCGGTGAAGATAAACGTCTTCGCTCCATGTTCGGCAAGCTGAACGGCCAAATCTTCCGCTTTTACCGATGAAGTTTCCAGCCAGCCCCGGGTCGCGACGAAACCGTCCCGGGCATCAAGACCGATGGCGACATTCTCGCCGTGTTTAGCCAGCAGAGACTGAACGAAAGCACGGTCTTCGATGGCCGCAGTCCCGAGAATGACACGGGATACGCCCAGCGACAGCAGACGGTCCACATCCTCCTCCGTGCGCAGTCCGCCTCCGACCTGGACCGGAACTTTCACCGTGCGGGCGATTTCGCCGATCAGCTTGTCGTTAACCGGCCGGCCGGCCTTCGCGCCGTCCAGATCAACCAGATGAATCCATTGTCCGCCTTGAGCTTCCCAAGCTTGCGCGACCTCAAGAGGATTTTCGTTATAGACCGTTTCCTGATTATAATCGCCTTGAACGAGACGAACGCACTTGCCGTCCCGGATATCGATTGCCGGATAAATAATAAAGGACATTTTTCGTTACCTCCACCTGATAGGCCGCAGGGCCGGTTAATCTTAGGCCCCCGCCTTGCTTTGACAAAGCCCTACGAAATTTTGAAGCAGCCGCATGCCCAGCTCACCGCTTTTTTCCGGATGAAACTGCATGCCGAAGACAGTATCTCTTCCCACTACAGCCGTAACCGGCTGATGGTAATCCGTGACAGCCAGAAGGTCTTCCTGACGTTCCGGCTTCACATGATAAGAATGAACAAAATAAACGTGGCCCTCTTCAAGCCCTTCCAGAAGCGGGCTGGACTGCTTGAACTCCAGACGGTTCCAGCCCATATGCGGCACCTTGTAGTCCCCTCGGAACTTCACGACTTGACCGGGCAGCAGATTGAGACCTACATGCTCTCCGTACTCTTCGCTGGATGTGAAAAGCAGTTGCATGCCGAGGCAGATACCAAGCAGCGGCTTGCCTTGGACGGTCTGTTCACGCAGAAACCCGTCGAGACCGAGCGAGCGGAGCTGTTCCATGGCGTCCCCGAACGCTCCTACTCCGGGCAGAATGAGACCTTCGGCCTTCGCGAGAATATCCGGATCGGATGAAACCACGGACTCGCATCCGAGACGTTCCACGGCCTTGCTCACACTATGCAGGTTGCCCATGCCGTAATCGATGATGGCAATCATGCTTAGAGAACTCCCTTCGTCGAAGGTACTCCCTTAACGCGGGGATCAATGGAAGTGGCCTCATCCAGAGCGCGTCCCAGCGCTTTGAACACCGCTTCGATCATGTGATGCGTATTCCGTCCGTAATGAACAATAACGTGTAAAGTAATCCGGGCCTCCAAGGCAAACTTCCACAAGAACTCGTGAACCAGTTCCGTCGTGAAACTTCCGACCTGCTGGGACGGATACTCCGCCCGGTATTCGAAATGAGGCCGGTTGCTGACGTCAATAATCACCTGCGCAAGCGCTTCATCCATCGGGATAAAGACGCTGGCGTAACGTTTAATGCCTTTTTTGTCCCCCAGAGCTTCCCTGAGCGTCTGGCCTAGACAGATTCCGATGTCCTCTACCGTGTGGTGATCGTCGATTTCAACATCGCCGCGAGCTTGAACCTTGAGATCAAACTGGCCGTGCTTGGCAAAAAGATCGAGCATATGGTTCAGAAAAGGAACATCCGTCTCCAGCTCCGAGACACCGGTTCCGTCCACGCCGAACGACAGTTCGATGTCGGTTTCGTTCGTTTTGCGCGCTACGCTGGATACGCGTGCCCTGCCGGTAACCGGCAAACCTTCGCCCGCACCCGTGTCTACTGCTTCAGCGTTACCGGGTTCAGCAGGGTTCCCGCCTACCAGGCCCGCTTGTTGTGCGTTCTTGTCCACTTGTTCAGCCATGAAAGTTCCCTTCTTTCTGCAATCGAACTTGTATCGCTCTGGCGTGCCCTTCGAGTCCTTCGTTGCGGGCGAGCGTCATAATCTGCTCTCCGTTTGCCAGCAGAGCTTCCTTGCTGTATGAAATCACACTGGATTTTTTGATAAAATCGTCAACATTCAGCGGCGATGAGAACCGGGCCGTACCGTTCGTCGGCAGCACATGATTGGGTCCGGCAAAATAGTCGCCGACCGGCTCCGGGCTGTACGCGCCGAGGAAGATCGCCCCGGCGTTCTCGATTCGCGGCAGCACCGCGAACGGGTCGTCCACGAGCAGCTCCGTATGCTCCGGAGCGATCGCGTTGACGACGCGGATGCCTTCGTCGAGGTCCCCGACGAGGACGATCGCGCCCTTGTTCGCCGTAGACACCTCGGCGATCGCTTTGCGCGGCAGCACCTGAAGCTGCCGCTCCACTTCTTCGCGGACCCGCTCCGCGAGCGCGCGTGACGGCGTCACCAGGATAGCCGGTGACAGCTCGTCATGCTCCGCTTGGGCCAGCAGGTCCGCGGCGATGTATTCGGGGTCCGCCGATTCGTCGGCCAGGACCACGATATCGGTCGGCCCGGCAATCATGTCGATATCGACGACGCCGAATACGGCGCGTTTCGCGAGTGCGACGTAGATATTGCCGGGTCCGACGATCTTATCGACGGCACGAATCGTATCCGTGCCGTAAGCGAGCGCCGCGACGGCCTGCGCGCCGCCGACGCGGTAGATTTCCCGCACGCCGGCCTCGGCTGCCGCCACCAGGATGTGCGGGTTGATGCCCTCTTCCCCGGCTGTAGCAGGCGGCGTCACCATCACGATCTCGGGAACGCCGGCGACAACGGCCGGGATAGCGTTCATGAGCACCGATGACGGGTAAGCCGCCTTCCCTCCGGGGACGTACAGACCGACGCGCTGCAGCGGCCGGATGATCTGGCCCAGCAGGGATCCGTTGTCCTGCAGGTCCATCCAGGACACGCGTTTCTGCTTTTCGTGAAACGCGCGGATATTGGCGGCGGCTTGCCGCAGCGCCTTCAGAAATTCGGCGTCCACACGTTCGTACGCCGCCTGGATTTCGGCTTCGCCGACACGAAGTTCCCCGAGGTCTACGCCGTCGAACTTCTTGGACAGCCGCCGGAGAGCGGCATCGCCTTCGCCGCGTACGGCCGCGATGATCGATTGTACGGCTTCGTTCTGCTCCGCCGTTCCGTAGTCCACTTCCCGGGCGAGTTTAAACTCTTCCGCAGGCACGATTTTCATGCGCAATCATCCTTTCGTAAATGCCGGCTTTCGCCTTCTGGTCGTTTTTCTTTTAAGCCGGATACGGGTCTATGTCATTCATCGGTTCGGAAAGCAGGCTCTTATTCCGGCAAAGCGATCGTTGCCTGCAAAGCATCGCACAGTTTCTGAATCTGATCGTTTTTCATCCGGTAGCTGACGCGGTTCGCGATAAGCCGGCTCGTAATCGGGAATATTTCCTCGTATTCGACCAAGCCGTTTTCCTTCAAGGTCTGGCCGGTCTCGACCATGTCGACGATCCTGTCGGCCAAGCCGATCAGCGGCGCCAGTTCAATAGATCCGTTCAGCTTGATGACCTCGACCTGCTGCCCTCTTTCCCTGAAATACTGGGAAGCTACCCGGGGATACTTGGTCGCGACGCGGGGATTAAGAACGGGCTGCCAGTCCGGCAGTGCGATAACGGACATGCGGCAGCGGGCGATACCGAGATCGAGCAGCTCGTAGACATCCCGGTTTTCCTCCATGAGCACGTCCTTGCCCACCACTCCGATATCCGCCACACCGTACTCGACATAAGTCGGAACATCTACGGGTTTGGCGAGAATGAACTCCATGTTGGCTTCCGGAAAAGTAACGATCAGTCTTCTGGAGTCGTCACCGCTATCTTCAGGCATCGGCAATCCCGCCCGGCGGAAAAGTTTGAATGCCTGTTTATATATACGCCCCTTGGGCATGGCTACCTTAAGCATTTCCTGCATGCCTTCAGCCTCCTGTCAGCAGCCTCTGTCGAAGCTAAATGATGGCGGAACCCGGTACGGCTCTTAAGCCGCAAGGAAGCCCGCTGTGTAACCGGAAAGGCCGGTTTGGACGGCCCCAATCGTTTGTTTATTTCAATCGTCAACCGGTTTAGGCTGTCGCATCGTATGATTAACAGCTCTATACCGGCCGCAAGTTTATCAGCTCAGGCGCTGGAATTAATCCGTCAGGTAAAGCAGGGCGTCCGAATAGAGATTGCCTTCGAACCGGTAACGGCCCTGTCCCAGGTCTTGCAATGCTGCCGGATCCCACGACGCACCGGATCCGCTGCCGGTGCCGGCATGACGGGTTACGACGACTTTCCCCGGAAGGGCTCTCAGCTCGCGGGCTTTGCCCAGCGCTTCGCCCCGGCGCGAATCCCCGTAAACGATCAGTACCCGTTCCTGCTGCCTGCGGACCGAATCTCCCGCCGCTTCCAGAATGCGGTTCGTCTTCAAGGCAAAGCCCGTTGCCGGTGCGGGACGTCCGAACTGGGCTAGCAGATTGTCATATCTGCCTCCGCTGCACAGCGGGAATCCGAGATCCGCGGCGTACCCTTCGAACGTAAGACCTGTATAGTAAGAAAAGTTTCCGATCATCGTCAGATCGATAAGTACATGCTCGCTTACCCCGTAAGCCTCCAGAACGTTCCATACCTCGCACAGATGGGAGATAGCCGCCTGAGCCGTCGGATCGGATGTTACGCTGAGTGCCTGTTCACAGATGTCTTTCCCTCCGCGCAGCCTCAGGATGCTCTCCAGTTCACCGCGCCGGGCTTCATCCAGTCCCATCCGCCGGATGGCCGTCCGGTAACCCACATAATCCCGGCCAAGCAGACAGCTCTTAAGCTCTTCCTGTGCTTCGGGATGATCTTTGAGCGTTTCGCCGAACAATCCGTGCAGAAATCCGACGTGCCCCAAGGCAAACTTGAACGTCTTTACGCCCGCGGCCTGTAAGGAGGCAATCGCCAAAGCCACGACCTCGGCATCCGCTTCCGCGGATGGATCGCCCACGAGCTCTACACCCGTCTGCACGAATTCCGAATCGCGTCCGGCTTCTTCCTCCATCGCCCGGAAAACATTGCCGTGATAGCTGAGACGGAGCGGAAGAGGCTCATCCCGCAGAAGAGAGGAGACCACCCGTGCGATCGGAGCCGTCATGTCGGAACGAAGTACAAGCGTTTGCCCGTTGCGGTCAAGCAGCTTGAACTGCTTCCGGTCTTCGATGGAGCTGGCCATCCCTACCGTATCGTAAAATTCCAGCGTCGGAGTCACGATTTGACTATAGCCCCACCGGTGCATACAATCCAGCACGCTGAACTCAATCTCACGGATTCTCGCTACCGATTCCGGAAGCAAATCTTTAAAACCCGTAGGCTTTTCAAACACTTTAGGTTTAGACATTCATGTTCCTCCTTGCCCTGCCGGTACACCTCTATTTTCAAAACGCTTTAGCACGCTACCATACTACCAAATTGAAGGATATCCGTTAGTTTATCACGGAATGTCAGAGGCGTCAATTTGCAGATTCATTCCCATTCGTTTCTCCGGGGCCAATGTCCTCTTTCGCCACAAACAAAAAAACAGTTCTCTTCCTAAGAAGAGGAACTGTTTTTATTTAAGCTGTTGACGTAAGCGGTGTCCGGCTCCGTATTTTCCGCTGAAGTTTCCAAAACTCCCGCTTCTTCAATATCGCCTGCCCCCGTACGGATTACCCGCATCGGATTACCCGCTACGAAGCTGTAGGGCTCGACATCCTTGTGAACGACGGATCCCGCACCGATTACGGCGCCATCCCCTATCGTTACACCGGGCAGAATGGTCGTGTTCGCGCCGACCATCACATTCGATCCGATTCGGACTTCACCCAGCCGGTATTCCTTGATCAAATACTCATGAGCGAGAATCGTTGTATTGTACCCGATGATCGAGTTGCGGCCGATTTTTATCTTTTCCGGAAAAAATACATCCACCATGACCATTAAAGCGAAAGCGGTGTGCTCTCCCACTTCCATGCCCAGCATTCGCCGGTAGATCCAATTCTTTAGCGGAAGCGACGGACAGTAGCGGCTGATTTGTATCCAGACAAAATTTTTGACCGCTTTCCATTTGCTGACTGTCCGGTAAATCTGCCAAAGGGCGTTAGATCCGTCGACCGGATATCTGTCGGTTTTCCTCAAACGCTTTCCTCCGTAATGCCGAAAATCATATACAGTTCACGCATATCGCCGATCATATGCTCCGGATTGTACTGTTCCAGGTAAGCCTGTCCCTTCAAAGACCAGTTGACGGCCACGGCTTCAACGCCAGCGGCTTTGGCCGCTTCGATATCGTAATGGCTGTCTCCCACCATGACGGCTTCTTCCGGTGTTGAACCCAGTTCATGGAGAGCTTTCCTTATTCCTTCCGGATCGGGTTTCGCGTTCGTGACATCATCGACGGTCACAATGCTTTGGATATAAGGCAGCAGCTCGCAAAGCTCCAGGCCCAGCATCGTTGTCAGCCTGATTTTACTCGTTACGACGCCGATTTTTACTCCGTAGGCATGCAACTTGGCCAATACCTCTTTTACATAAGGAAAAGGCTTCACCAGTTCGTCGTGGTGCTTGAGATTATAGGACCGGTAAAGGGTCAGAAGATCCGTCACTTCATCCAATCCGCTGAAAAACTGGAGCTGCTCGATGAGAGGGCGCCCCATATGCGGGATGATATTTTCTCTTGTAAACAGCTCGGGGGTCTTTCCTTCCAGCGCATGCAGGAACGACTGGATAATGAGCTCGTTGGTGTCCAGAATGGTGCCGTCCAGGTCAAACAATACCGTATGCTTCATGCTGTGCTCCTTATTTTCAAAAATTCTTTCCCGTTAGGAATGGCTTGCATTGGCCGAAGCCGATGTTCCGCCGATTTTCTCGATGGGATCGCTGTACTTGGTTTTCGCATAGCCCATACGGCGGCGCAGGACAATGATGATAATGGCCGCGATGATAATGAGCACGGCAAGAAGCTGGGAAATACGGATGTTACCGCCGTATGTCATCGTACCCGCTTCACCGAACAGCAGGGACATCGGCGACCAGAGTCCGTTCAGCAGAGAAGCCAGCCAAGCCGGTCCCGTAAAATCGAGACTGTCCGTACGCAGGCCTTCGATAAAGAAGCGGCCCAGCGAATACCAGATAAAATAGCTCATAAACAGTTCGCCCGCACGAAGGAACGGACGGCGGCGCAGCCAGAAGAGCAGCAGCAGCCCGACGAAATTCCATATCGATTCATACAGGAAGGTGGGATGATAGAAAATGCCTTCGATGTTCATCTGGTTCACGATCCAATCGGGCAGATGAAGCCCGTTTCGCAGGAAAGATTCGCTGACCGGGCCGCCGTGGGCCTCCTGGTTCACGAAGTTTCCCCAGCGGCCGATCATTTGGCCGACAATGAGTCCCGGAGCGCAGATGTCAGCGATCCGCCAGAACGAGTACCCTTTACGGCGCACATAAATGAGCGCTGCGATGATCGCTCCGATCAGTGCGCCGTATATGGCGATCCCTCCGTGCCAGATGGCGATGATTTCGCCCAGATTGTTTTTGTAGTTTTCCCATTGGAAGGCCACATAATAAATACGAGCGGCTACAATGGCGGATGGAACTCCGATCAGCAGCAGATCCATGAAAAATTCGGGCTGCAGCTTAAAGCGCTTGCCTTCGCGGATGACAAGCAGCAGCCCGATCAGGGCCGCTGTGCCTAATATAATGCCGTACCAATGCACGGAAACCGGGCCTAGCTTAAAAGCGACTGGATTTAGCATAAACGGTCGATATCCTCCTATTCCTTACCTGTGGGTATGAACCGGTTCTCAGTCCATGTCGTCCAAATCTTCGGCCAGCGTCTCCGTCAGCTTGTTGGTGAACTGCAGGGCCGCGTTGAAACCCATCCGCTTGAGCCTGTAGTTCATCGCCGCCACTTCGACGATGACCGCCAAGTTCCGTCCGGGACGAACCGGGATGGTGATCAGCGGCACGTCCGCCTCAATAATCCGGGTCGTTTCTTCATCCAGTCCGAGGCGGTCATACTGTTTATCCTGCTGCCAGGTTTCCAGACGGGCCACGACGGATATTTTCTTGACGTTCCGCACTGCACCCGCACCGAACAACGTCATCACGTTGATAATGCCGACGCCGCGGATTTCAAGCAAATGACGAATAAGGTCGGGCGCGTTTCCGTACAGCATATAATCGGCCGTCTGGCGGATTTCAACGGCATCGTCCGCTACCAGACGATGTCCCCGTTTGACCAGCTCAAGCGCCGTCTCGCTTTTTCCGATTCCGCTGCCTCCCGTAATAAGCATTCCGACGCCGTACACATCCACCAATACACCATGAATGGTAGTGGAGGGAGCAAGTTTGTTTTCCAGGAAGTTGGTCAGCCGGCTGGCGAGAATGGTAGTTGCTACCTGACTGCGGAGAACGGGAAGCTGGTGCTTCTTCGCTTCCTCTACCAGTTCCGCGGGAATATCCAGTCCGCGGGTGACGATAATGCAGGGCGTCTCTTCGCTTGCGCAGAGCTGTTCGGCACGGTGCAGCCGGACCGTTTCGTCCAGCGTTTCGAAGAAGGACATCTCGGTACGTCCCAGCAGCTGTACGCGCTCCTGCGGATGATAATTGAAATAACCCGCCATTTCCAGACCGGGCCGGTAAAGATCGGCAACCGTTACGGTCCGCTTTAACCCGTCTTCGCCGCAAATGACTTCCAGGTTGTAATGTTCAACCAGCTCAGACACTCTCACTTTTTTGCCCATCGTTCATTCCCCTTTGTTTTCCCAATAGTTCCATCGTAATTCAACTGCCGGGTGAAAATCAACCTGCCTCCCGGCCGGACGGCCGGAATACTGCCGTGCAGGCGCTGCTTCGCCATCGTATTGTATGCCCGCCTTCTCAACCCTAATACGTCAAAAAAGCCAGTCACGATGGACTGGCTTTAAATTAATGATTCTTACGAGTTCAGAAGAATGGAGTTCGTCGTTTCTTTATCGAAGAAATGAACTTTGTTCATGTCCAGAGCAAGCTTCACGTTAGCGCCGTCTTTCAGACCGGAGCGGCCGTCAACACGTGCTACGACTGTACCTTCGCCGATACCGGCAAGGTGAACTTGCATTTCGTGACCCAGGTTCTCGGACACTTCGATCAGGGCGTTAACCACTGTCTTAGCGGAAGCTTCCAGGAACACAGGCTCATCATGGATATCTTCAGGACGAATACCCAGAATAACATCTTTGCCGGCATAGCCTTTGTCGCGAAGAACTTGAGCTTTGCCTTGCGGAATAATTACGTCTACGCCTTTGGCTTTGAAGTGAAGCTCTCCGCCTTGATCGCTCAGCGAACCGTTTACGAAGTTCATGGAAGGAGATCCGATGAAGCCCGCTACGAACATGTTGACCGGGAAGTTGTAGATCTCTTCCGGAGAAGCCGCCTGCTGGATGATGCCTTTGTCCATAACGACAATCCGGCTGCCCATCGTCATAGCTTCCGTTTGGTCATGTGTTACGTAGATGATCGTTACGCCGAGACGTTTGTGAAGTTTGGAAATTTCGGCACGCATTTGTACACGAAGTTTAGCGTCCAAGTTGGAAAGCGGCTCATCCATCAAGAAAACTTGCGGTTCACGGACGATTGCGCGGCCCAGGGCGACACGCTGACGCTGACCACCGGAAAGTGCTTTCGGCTTGCGGTCCAGAAGGTGTTCGATATCGAGAATTTTAGCCGCTTCACGCACGCGTGCGTCGATGTCGGCTTTTTTGAATTTACGGAGTTTAAGGCCGAACGCCATGTTCTGGTACACGTTCATGTGCGGGTACAGGGCGTAGGACTGGAATACCATCGCGATGTCGCGGTCTTTAGGAGCCACGTCGTTCACGAGACGGTCGCCGATGTACAGTTCGCCTTCGGAGATTTCTTCAAGACCGGCAATCATCCGCAGAGTTGTGGATTTACCGCAACCGGATGCTCCTACCAATACGAGAAATTCTTTATCTTGAATATCGAGATGGAAATCCTTAACGGTTGCTTCTTGGTTGCCTGGGTACCTCTTTACGATATGGTTAAGACGAACGCCTGCCATAGTTCATTCCCCCTGGTTCTTGAATGTTCTTGCTTGATTTGGAATCTGTACATTTATCTTAGCTTAAATGCCCGAAGACTGACTATGCACAATCTTCACAAAAAACTCACTTTCTTTTTGTTACTTTGTACAATACGAGCGCCAGCTTCACCAGGACGGCGTCATGAAAAGTCCTTACGTCCAGCCCCGTCTCGTTTTTGAACTTGTCCAGCCGGTATAACAGCGTATTGCGGTGAATATACAGCTTTTTGGCCGTCTCGCTCACATTGCAGTCCAGCGCAAAAAAACTTTCCAGCGTAGACTGGGTCTCCGCATCCATGGAATAATCCTTCAGTACATGTTCCAGAAACTGATGTTTCTCGGATTCGGGTATCGGGTGCAGCAGCTTTTCCATTTGTAAATGCCAAGGCGTGTGGATATTGTTCGTCACATTGTACAACCGGCCGAGCATAATCGTCGAGCGCAGAGACAGCATGGCCGTCAAAAGCGTCTGGGCGGGCTGGATGGGATAGTGAATCCCAAGATGGCTCTCCCCTACCCATTCGGTAGCCAGCATGTCGTGAAGTCCTGAGGCCAGGGCATCGAGCATCTGCTCGGTGCTCTCTTCCTGAGTATCCGTTTTGTCTTCCTGCCCCACGGTAAGCAGATAATCGGGCGCGAGAATCAGCCATTCCTTATCCAGCAAGGGGATCAATATAATTTCCGCGTCAAAAAACGTCTCCAGCAGCCTTTTCAGCTCCCGGTAAGACGCCCGTACGTTGGAAGAATAATCTCCATACAGGAGAAAAGGTATTTTGGTCGAATAAAGCCCGGCCTGGGAGGAGATCGTGTCGGGAACCTCCGCTTGGGTGTCGGTTTCGGCATGCTGCAGCAGCCATTCCCTAAGCGCGGAAAGCTTTCTCTCTTCTTCGAGCAGAAGAGTGCCGCCCTTCCTTTTCTCCGGCTGTGCGGATTCAATGAGCCACTCGACCAGATGACGTTCGTCCCCGGCCAAGTTCCCCGCAGGAATAGACAAAGCATGGACTTGATTTCCTTCCCTGCTCAGCAGGAAATAGACTTCTTTTCCGATCAGCATGCTGCTCTTATTCTGCCCCTGCCTGTCCCCGTTATTTTTCCCGGCGTTTCTTGTAAGGGCTTCCCACTCTTCCGGCGTCTTTGCAATCAGTTGGACCGGGCCTTTGCCGATCGACTCCAATTGTTCTTTCAGCCTTTCCCATTCCATCCGCATAGCTCCCTATCTGTGTAATATCGAGGCTGCCATGGTGCTTCCTGTTATTGTAACACAGCTAGGTAAGCGTTTCACTTATAGATGCCTTGATAGACCCGGACGCGGGATGCGGCTCATACGCCCATAAGCACTACAATAATGGAAAGCAGAGAGAACAGGGCGCCGACCAGGTACAGGAAAGAAACCGTCTGGGTTTGGGACAACCCCCACTGCATCAGGCTGTGATGCGTATGCAGCTTATCGGCCCGGTGCAGCCCTCCACCCTTGAGAAGCCGCCTCGTAAACACGATGACCGTATCCAAAATAGGCACGCCCAGCGCCAGCACGGGAACCAGGATGGAGACAAACGTCGCACTTTTGAACGCTCCGTCCACAGCGACGACCGCGATTGTATAACCCAGGAATATCGCGCCCGCGTCACCCATGAAAATTTTGGCGGGATAAAAATTGAACGCCAGAAAAGCGAGGCAGGCGCCGACCAGAATTCCCGCAATCAAAGCGGAATCCTCCTGCCTTTTGACTATGGCCGCTACAAGCAGCGCCGCAGAAGCGATCGTGACGATACCCGAAGCGAGACCGTCCACCCCGTCGATGAAGTTGATCATATTGGTAATCCCGAAAATCCAGGCCATCGTACCGAGCCAAACAAGCCAGACCGGGAAGAAAATCATGCCGCTGAAGTGAAGATTCGATACCCCGATAATTTGAATGCCGAAAAAAAGCGGCACCGCAGACACCGCGATATAGATGATCAGCCTTGGCCAGACAGGAAAGTCCTTGCTCCGCGTTTTGAACCAGTCGTCCGTCAAGCCGGTCAGCATAAGGACCGTTCCGCCGATCAGCACCGCATAGGATAGATTGCCGTTGCGGCTGAACAATAAAATAGATGCCGCGCACGCGATGTAAATCGCCACTCCTCCCAGCAGGGGGATAGGGGCTGCATGAATTTTACGCGTGGACGGCCGGTCGACAAATTCTGCTTTTACAGCGATCCGCTTCATGACGGGCACCAGCAGCGCCACCAGAATAAAGCTGGTCAGCATAGGGAGTAGATAGTGCATACGCTCGATTCCTCCTGCCTATCGTTACCCTGACGGATGACGATGGATAAATGGCTTTTCACCGCATCTGTTAGCGTCTCCCAATCGAATTCCGCCCATACTTGCCGCCCTTTGGTAAAGGTTTCGTTCTCTCTCCGGCTCAAATCTCAAGAACATTTCGCCTATAGCGAGTTAACTCCCCCTTTTATGGAAAAAATAAGAGCGACCTCACATTTACAAACGAATGTTCAAAACGACACAAAGGAGCCCTCTCTACTATGATCTGGAACAGCTGGACGTTAGACCGGTCCGTTATTTTGTTTACGGCTTTCGCTTATTTGTTTATCGCGGCTCAAGTGGCCTTGTCCCATTACCGGCAAAATTTTCACCGCAAAGTCATGCTGGTTCCCGTTATTACGGCTCCGCTGTACTTTCTGGCCGGGTTACTAGCGGTTTTCCTTAACCGGACTTGGCTGCTCCAGCTTTTTCATATCGGCATGTGGCTGGGGATCGTCACGGGTCTAATCGGGCTGTACCTTCACGTCCGTGGAGTCGGCAAAAGGGTCGGGGCCTATGCTTTCCGCAATTTCCTTATCGGACCTCCCGTTCTGATGCCTCTGCTTTACTCAGCTATCGGCGTTCTCGGGTTAATCGCTGTCTATGGAAGGTGACTTGTATGAGTAAAATGCCAAAATACCCTTCTTTCGATGTTATGAAGGAGCAAAACCACTGGGATCCCCACACCCGGTCTATCGTCCGTGCACGTTTGCGGCGGCACCGCGAATATCGGCTGTTAACGCTGCTTGAGGCGGAACAGCTCAGAAGCATATGCTCGCTGCTCGTGGACGACGACCGGTCCGAAATCCTGACTTACGTGCTTGAGCATATAGATGATACATTGTACGGGCAAAAGGAAGAAGCCCAGAGAGGGCCCGATACCCCTCCTCAGTCCGAATTAATCCGCTTAGGGCTGGAGGCCCTTGAAACCATGTCACACGGATTTCATTCGAAACCTTTTCAACAACTTTCGCCAGAGGAGCAGAAGGAGCTTCTCACGAATATTGCCGAGGTTCGTCTGTCCCTGCGGGGCGATTGGCCGGTACCCGTGCAAAAAGCCTTCTTCAACAGGCTGCTCGCGCTGACCGTAGAAGCCTACTATTCTCACCCCCAAATATGGTCCGAAATCGGCTATGCAGGTCCGGCCTATCCAAGAGGTTACATCCGGGCGGACCGGGGAAATCTTGATCCGTGGGAGGCGAAACCGGAACGATGAAATGGAACACTCAATCGGAAACCGTTGATGTGGTCATAGTAGGCGCCGGAGCGGCAGGCGGTGTACTTGCTCAAGAACTCAGCGAAGCCGGGCTGCAGGTTGTTGTATTGGAAGCCGGACCGCTGCGGGATCCTCAAAGGGATTTCGCGAGCGACGAGCTGGCCATGAAGTGCTTGGGCTGGCAGGATACGCGGCTTGTGGACGGGAAGCACCCTCTAACAATGGGGCACAATAATTCAGGTTGGGGAGTGGGCGGCGGAACCCAGCATTTTACCGGGGTGTTTTTGCGATTCCATGAATCCGACTTTAAGACGAAATCGATCGACGGAGTCGGCGAAGATTGGCCGATTCACTATAAAGATTTGGAGCCGTACTATTCCCGGATCGAAAAAGAAATCGCGGTTTCGGGTCCCCGGCATTTTCCATGGGGGAATTTCCGGGGGCCATATCCTTATCCGGAGCGGGACCCTCTAAGCCCGAATGCCTATTTGTTTCAAAAAGGCTGCGAAAACTTGGGGATCCGCTCTGTTACGGCCCCCTTGGCCATTCTTTCTGCACCTTTTGAAGGCAGGCCCCCGTGCATTAACCGGGGCTTCTGCCAGCAGGGCTGCATGCCTAACGCTAAATTCAGCACCCTCATTCAGCATATTCCGAAAGCCGTGCAAGCAGGAGCTACCGTGATTACCGGCAGCAGGGTCACTCAGATTGAGACAGGGCCGGATGGTAAAGCTGCCGGTGTTCTTTTTGTAAAAAAAGGAGTCGAATACCGTCAAAAAGCGAAACTCGTGATCATCTCGGCCTATGCGGTCGAAACGCCCCGCCTGCTGCTGAATTCCGCGAACAGCCGGTATCCGGAAGGACTTGCCAACAGCAGCGGCTGGGTAGGCAAGGCACTTATGACGCATAGCAGTCATGACGTGTATGCCAAGTTCGAGGAAGAAGTGCGGCTGTACAAGGGGACCCCTGTCCTGGCTACTACTCAGGAGTTTTACGAATCGGACAAGGACCGCGGCTTTGCACGCGGATATTCCCTGCATGCTCATGGTACGCGCCCTCTCGCTTTCGCCCAAGGGATCGTCAAAACAGGCGAATTCCCCGTCTGGGGATCTTCGCTGCGAGAGGCCATGCTGGACTACAACTTTTACGGCCGCGTGACACTCGTCGGAGAAGTCCTTCCCGAGGAGCATAACCGCGTAACGTTATCCGGCGAAAAAGATGCCTTCGGTCTGCCACGAGCTAAAGTATCATTCAGCTTTGGCGAAAACGACACCCGCCTCATTGAACATGCGGTTTCGAACATGGAGTCTATTTTGCGCGCCGCCGGAGGTACACCCGAATATGTAGTGCCGGATACCGCCCACCTGATGGGGGGCTGCCGGATGGGCAGTGATCCTTCGCGTTCCGTCGTCAACTCATTCGGCCAAACTCACGATATCCCGAATTTGTTCGTATGCGACGCCAGCATATTTGTCACTTCCAGCGGAGTGAATCCCACGAATACCGTAATGGCTCTAGCTGCGCGAACAGCCGATTACATCTTAAGCGAGATCATTTGAATCGCACTATGTAATTTCTCTGATTGGGTAAGGTCGCTCCTGAGAAAAAGGTTAATACTCGCGGATATGCCGGACTTCAGGTCCGTTTAAGCCCTGAAACTGTTCAAAGTTCCTTAGGGATGATGGAAGTAACGATGCAGCCAAAGCTGCTATCGTGCCGTTATATGCAGCCATTCTCGATGGATATGGCGCCCCGTTCATCCTGTCGTTTAGCCTGTTATTTTCCGGAATGCATGCTTCTTTTCCTTCATGCAGAGACGGTTGCTCGTATTCCAAACACAACCTCCCTCGTCATAAAGCAGGTAGCAACCGGTCGCCAAATCCATTACAATAAGAGGATAAAGCTGCCACTAAACCAAGGAGGATCAATCTCATGGCAATCGCGGAAATTACAGTTGTTCCCATAGGCACAGCCTCTACAAGCTTAAGTGAATATGTAGCTCATCTGCAAAAGATATTGGACAACCAGCCTCTTCATTATGAGCTTACTCCAATGAGCACCATAATCGAAGGTCCCCTGGATCAACTGATGGAAGTCATTCTTAAGCTTCATGAGAGCCCTTTTGAAAATGGCGCTCAACGCGTTTCTACCTCCATCAAAATTGACGACCGGCGCGATAAAACGGCATCCATGCAGCAAAAACTCCAGTCCGTTGCCGACAAACTGGAGCAGCTTCAATAGCTCGGAAGTCTTTACTTCATTATTTGCCGTGAACTTATTCGGTCACTCTGAATAACGCCGATATCACTAAAAACAAATTCCCCATGGTCGAATGTCAGGCAGGGCCTATAATTCAGGACGGCTTGGGCAGGGATCAGCGAAAACAAAAGACTATCCAACGCGGTTATAACCGAGAAGAGCGATCACTGGGACTTTCCAGCACAGTTAAACCGGGAACAGCGGCCCCCCCAGATTTTTCAGTTTCAGCCTAAACCGAGAATTTGGACTCAATAGTTTGTTTTAAGAGACATTTCCTTTTCGCGGCTAAAAAGACAACAAAAAAAGAGACCGATTAAGGTCTCTTTTATATGAAGAGAATTGTTCACATGGCATGTGAGCCATGAAGGACTCGAACCTTCGACACCCTGATTAAAAGTCAGGTGCTCTACCAACTGAGCTAATGGCTCTTGGAAAAACTGGTGGAGGCTGATGGATTCGAACCACCGAACTCGTCAGAGAACAGATTTACAGTCTGCTGCGTTTGGCCACTTCGCTAAGCCTCCACAATACTGCCAAGCGCCGTTATTGACTAACTTGACTAAAAGTGGTGGCTCGGGACGGAATCGAACCGCCGACACGAGGATTTTCAGTCCTCTGCTCTACCGACTGAGCTACCGAGCCATACTATGAAATTGTCATACAAATTAAAATGGCGGAGCTGACGGGATTCGAACCCGCGGTCTCCTGCGTGACAGGCAGGCATGTTAGGCCTCTACACCACAGCTCCGTGCTTATGATTTGTATGGTGGACGCTGACGGGATCGAACCGCCGACCCTCTGCTTGTAAGGCAGATGCTCTCCCAGCTGAGCTAAGCGTCCTTATGTAGTTGTTATGGTAGCGGCGGAGGGGCTCGAACCCCCGACCTCACGGGTATGAACCGTACGCTCTAGCCAGCTGAGCTACGCCGCCTTAAAACTGGCGGAGAGAGAGGGATTCGAACCCTCGCACCACTTACGCAGTCTAACCCCTTAGCAGAGGGTCCCCTTGAGCCACTTGGGTATCTCTCCAATGTGTAAAACAAACTTTTCAGGTTGCTCCCTGAAAACTAGCAGCGAAACAAGCAGTCGATCCATCCAAAGATCTTGTGGTGCATACGCTGGGTATGCTTCCGATGCGGCATTTACTGTCGTAAGTGCCTAAGTATATGCTTTCGAAGTAACCTGTACTCCGCACATGTTTGGTGGTCAAGCCCTCGACCGATTAGTATTGGTCAGCTCCACACATTGCTGTGCTTCCACCTCCAACCTATCTACCTCGTCGTCTTCAAGGGGTCTTACATACTGGGAAATCTCATCTTGAGGGGGGCTTCACGCTTAGATGCTTTCAGCGCTTATCCCTTCCGTACATAGCTACCCAGCGATGCCTCTGGCGAGACAACTGGTACACCAGCGGTACGTCCATCCCGGTCCTCTCGTACTAAGGACAGCTCCTCTCAAATTTCCTGCGCCCGCGACAGATAGGGACCGAACTGTCTCACGACGTTCTGAACCCAGCTCGCGTACCGCTTTAATGGGCGAACAGCCCAACCCTTGGGACCTACTTCAGCCCCAGGATGCGATGAGCCGACATCGAGGTGCCAAACCTCCCCGTCGATGTGGACTCTTGGGGGAGATAAGCCTGTTATCCCCAGGGTAGCTTTTATCCGTTGAGCGATGGCCCTTCCATGCGGTACCACCGGATCACTAAGCCCGACTTTCGTCCCTGCTCGACCTGTATGTCTCGCAGTCAAGCTCCCTTATGCCTTTGCACTCTTCGAATGATTTCCAACCATTCTGAGGGAACCTTGGGGCGCCTCCGTTACTCTTTAGGAGGCGACCGCCCCAGTCAAACTGCCCACCTGACACGGTCCCTCTACCGGATTACGGTAGTAGGTTAGAACTCCGATACGATCAGGGTGGTATCCCAACGGCGCCTCCACCCAAGCTGGCGCTCAGGCTTCAAAGGCTCCCACCTATCCTGTACAGATCGTACCAAAGTCCAATATCAAGCTGCAGTAAAGCTCCATGGGGTCTTTCCGTCTTGTCGCGGGTAACCTGCATCTTCACAGGTATTAAAATTTCACCGGATCTCTCGTTGAGACAGCGCCCAAGTCGTTACGCCATTCGTGCGGGTCAGAATTTACCTGACAAGGAATTTCGCTACCTTAGGACCGTTATAGTTACGGCCGCCGTTTACTGGGGCTTCGGTTCACAGCTTCGGACTAGTCCTAACCGCTCCCCTTAACCTTCCAGCACCGGGCAGGCGTCAGCCCATATACTTCGCCTTGCGGCTTCGCATAGACCTGTGTTTTTGCTAAACAGTCGCTTGGGCCTTTTCACTGCGGCCCCCTCGTGCTATTCACACTACCGGGGCACCCCTTCTCCCGAAGTTACGGGGTCATTTTGCCGAGTTCCTTAACGAGAGTTCTTCCGCGCGCCTTAGAATTCTCTTCTCGCCCACCTGTGTCGGTTTGCGGTACGGGCACCTTCGCCTGGCTAGAAGCTTTTCTCGGCAGTGTGAGATCAAGACCTTCGCTACTGTAATTTTCGCTCCCCATCACAGCCCAGCTTATGCGATGTGCGGATTTGCCTGCACATCAGCCTCACTGCTTGGACGGACATCCATCAGTCCGCGTCCCTACCCTGCTGCGTCACTCCATTGCTCATAACGGCTTACGGTGGTACAGGAATTTCAACCTGTTGTCCTTCGACTACGCCTTTCGGCCTCGCCTTAGGTCCCGACTTACCCTGAGCGGACGAACCTTCCTCAGGAACCCTTAGGCTTTCGGCGGATCAGATTCTCACTGATCTTTTCGTTACTCATACCGGCATTCTCACTTCTGTACAGTCCAGCAGTCCTCACGATCTACCTTCACTCCGTACAGAACGCTCCCCTACCCATGCACGCAAGGTGCAAGTCATAGCTTCGGTGGTGTGTTTAGCCCCGTTACATTTTCGGCGCAGAGTCACTCGACCAGTGAGCTATTACGCACTCTTTAAATGGTGGCTGCTTCTAAGCCAACATCCTGGTTGTCTGTGCAACTCCACATCCTTTCCCACTTAACACACACTTGGGGACCTTAGCTGATGATCTGGGCTGTTTCCCTCTTGACAATGGATCTTAGCACTCACTGTCTGACTCCCGGGGTAATGTCTGTGGCATTCAGAGTTTGACTGGACTTGGTAACCCTTGGCGGGCCCCGCACCCAATCAGTGCTTTACCTCCACGACACATCCCCCGAGGCTAGCCCTAAAGCTATTTCGGGGAGAACCAGCTATCTCCGAGTTCGATTGGAATTTCTCCGCTACCCCCACCTCATCCCCGAATTTTTCAACATTCGTGGGTTCGGGCCTCCAGTGCGTGTTACCGCACCTTCACCCTGGACAGGGGTAGATCACACGGTTTCGGGTCTACGCCTGCATACTCATTCGCCCTATTCAGACTCGCTTTCGCTGCGGCTCCGCCTTTTCAGCTTAACCTCGCATGCAAACGTAACTCGCCGGTTCATTCTACAAAAGGCACGCCATCACCCGTTAACGGGCTCTGACTTCTTGTAGGCACACGGTTTCAGGTTCTTTTTCACTCCCCTCCCGGGGTGCTTTTCACCTTTCCCTCACGGTACTGCTTCACTATCGGTCGCTAGGGAGTATTTAGCCTTGGCAGATGGTCCTGCCGGATTCCGACGGGGTTTCACGTGTCCCGCCGTACTCAGGATCCGTCTAGGCATACGTTCACTTTCGGCTACAGGGCTGTTACCTTTTGCAGCGGACCTTTCCAGATCACTTCACCTAATGAACTTTTGCCATGTTGACGTCCTACAACCCCAAGGAGCAAGCTCCCTGGTTTGGGCTAATCCGCGTTCGCTCGCCGCTACTGACGGAATCACTATTGTTTTCTTTTCCTCCAGGTACTTAGATGTTTCAGTTCCCTGGGTGTGCCTCCAATGCAGCTATGTATTCACTGCATGGTAACTGCGCATTACCACAGCTGGGTTCCCCCATTCGGACATCCCCGGATCAAAGCCTGCTTACGGCTCCCCGAGGCATTTCGTCGTTCGCCACGTCCTTCTTCGGCTCCTAGCGCCTAGGCATCCTCCGTGTGCCCTTATTAGCTTGACCTCTCATCAATAGAATATTGATGAACACATCAAACCATCAAGGTTTTGGATGATTCTAGTTACATGTTTCGCTATCTAGTTTTCAAGGATCAACTTGCTTCGTTACCGCTCAAAGCGGCAAGAAGTATCTTACCATATCACGCATCTTCAGATCAACCCGTAATTTACTGGAAATTACGATGCTGTCAAAGACGGTTTTTGGTGGAGCCAAGCGGGATCGAACCGCTGACCTCCTGCTTGCAAGGCAGGCGCTCTCCCAGCTGAGCTATGGCCCCAAAAGAGTTCCTTATATGGTTGTCAGGAAAATGGTGGGCCCTAGTGGACTCGAACCACCGACCTCACCCTTATCAGGGGTGCGCTCTAACCAGCTGAGCTAAGGGCCCGTATGTTGTGAGTGTTCACTCACTTTGGTCTTGCATGCCAGCAAGCAACTGCCTGCTCTTTTCGCAAAATAAAAACCCACAAAGTGGGTTCGCTTGGCAACGTCCTACTCTCCCAGGACCCTTCGGTCCAAGTACCATCGGCGCTGGAAGGCTTAACGGTCGTGTTCGGGATGGGTACGCGTGGTTCCCTTCCGCCATCGTCACCAAACGAATTGCGTGGTCTCCGGAGTCGCCAAACTCCAGAAAGGTTTGTAGCTTGAAAGGTTCTTGCCCTTTCAAAACTGACAACGAGTGATTGAAGGTTGAAGGCATTGCCTTCTTGACTGGGTCCGTTGCAGGACCCGAGTCTCCATAGAAAGGAGGTGATCCAGCCGCACCTTCCGATACGGCTACCTTGTTACGACTTCACCCCAATCATCTACCCCACCTTCGGCGGCTGGCCCCTTGCGGTTACCTCACCGACTTCGGGTGTTGTAAACTCTCGTGGTGTGACGGGCGGTGTGTACAAGACCCGGGAACGTATTCACCGCGGCATGCTGATCCGCGATTACTAGCAATTCCGACTTCATGCAGGCGAGTTGCAGCCTGCAATCCGAACTGAGACCGGCTTTTCTAGGATTGGCTCCGGATCGCTCCTTCGCTTCCCGTTGTACCGGCCATTGTAGTACGTGTGTAGCCCAGGTCATAAGGGGCATGATGATTTGACGTCATCCCCGCCTTCCTCCGGTTTGTCACCGGCAGTCAACTTAGAGTGCCCAGCTCTACCTGCTGGCAACTAAGTTCAAGGGTTGCGCTCGTTGCGGGACTTAACCCAACATCTCACGACACGAGCTGACGACAACCATGCACCACCTGTCACCTCTGTCCCGAAGGAAAGGCTTATCTCTAAGCCGGTCAGAGGGATGTCAAGACCTGGTAAGGTTCTTCGCGTTGCTTCGAATTAAACCACATACTCCACTGCTTGTGCGGGTCCCCGTCAATTCCTTTGAGTTTCACTCTTGCGAGCGTACTCCCCAGGCGGCATGCTTACTGTGTTAACTTCGGCACCAAGGGTATCGAAACCCCTAACACCTAGCATGCATCGTTTACGGCGTGGACTACCAGGGTATCTAATCCTGTTTGCTCCCCACGCTTTCGCGCCTCAGCGTCAGTTACAGGCCAGAAAGTCGCCTTCGCCACTGGTGTTCCTCCACATCTCTACGCATTTCACCGCTACACGTGGAATTCCACTTTCCTCTCCTGCACTCCAGTCTCCCAGTTTCCGGTGCGAACCGAGGTTGAGCCTCGGGATTAAACACCAGACTTAAAAAACCGCCTGCGCGCGCTTTACGCCCAATAATTCCGGACAACGCTTGCCCCCTACGTATTACCGCGGCTGCTGGCACGTAGTTAGCCGGGGCTTTCTTCTCAGGTACCGTCACCCAAAGAGCAGTTACTCTCCTTGGCGTTCTTCCCTGGCAACAGAGCTTTACGATCCGAAAACCTTCATCACTCACGCGGCGTTGCTCCGTCAGACTTTCGTCCATTGCGGAAGATTCCCTACTGCTGCCTCCCGTAGGAGTCTGGGCCGTGTCTCAGTCCCAGTGTGGCCGTTCACCCTCTCAGGTCGGCTACGCATCGTCGCCTTGGTGAGCCGTTACCTCACCAACTAGCTAATGCGCCGCAGGCCCATCCGTAAGCCACAGATTGCTCCGTGTTTCACAGTCTCTCCATGCGGAGAAACCGATTATCCGGTCTTAGCTACCGTTTCCGGTAGTTATCCCGATCTTACAGGCAGGTTGCCTACGTGTTACTCACCCGTCCGCCGCTAACCATCCGAGAAGCAAGCTTCTCTTCAAGTCCGCTCGACTTGCATGTATTAGGCACGCCGCCAGCGTTCGTCCTGAGCCAGGATCAAACTCTCCGATAAAGTTGTGCTAGCCGCAAGGCCAGCGGTTTATCTCAAGCTGATTAAGCTCAAAAAATTCGTTGCCGACGAGAATTTCTTCTCATTTATTGTCTCATTACTGAGACGCTTCAATCACTCGTTGTTCAGTTTTCAAAGGACAATCTCGGCTTGTCAGCCTCGTTGTCGGCACCGTGTTTCAGCGGCGACTTAAATAAGATACCACGCTGACAAAAAGAATGCAAGCCCAATTTTTGGACAAGCCCAAAAAATTTAAAAAGGCGCCACATCGGCGCCTTTTTACAACCAAATTTATTCTCCCTGACGCTGCTCACGCATATGAGGGAACAACAACACGTCGCGGATAGAGGGAGCGTTGGTAAGCAGCATAACCAGACGGTCAATACCGATGCCCAGTCCTCCTGTCGGCGGCATGCCGTACTCAAGCGCACGAATGAAGTCATCGTCCATTTCATGCGCCTCGTCGTTGCCGTGTTCGCGCTCAAGCAGCTGCGCTTCGAAACGCTGACGCTGGTCGATCGGATCGTTTAGCTCCGTGAAGGCGTTGGCGTGCTCGCGCGCTACGATAAAGAGCTCAAAGCGATCCGTGAAACGCGGATCTTCCGGATTCTTCTTCGCAAGCGGCGAAATTTCAAGCGGGTGCCCGTAAATAAAGGTAGGTTGAATAAGCGTTTCTTCCACAAACGTTTCGAAGAACTGGTTCACGATGTGGCCGAAAGTCATATGAGGCTCAACCGGAACCTTATGTTCTTTTGCCAGACGCTGGGCTTCTTCATTGCTCATGTGTACGCTGAAGTCAACGCCGACTACTTCTTTAATCGCATCTACCATAGAGATCCGTTTCCAAGATGGGGCAAGGTTTACTTCATGTCCTTGGTACTGAACCGTCGTCGTTCCCAACACTTCCTGTGCGATATGGGCGACCATATTCTCCGTCAGCGCCATAATATCCTTGTAATCCGCATAAGCCTCATACAATTCGATCATGGTGAATTCAGGATTATGACGGGTGGAAATACCTTCGTTGCGGTAAACACGCCCGATTTCGTATACTTTCTCCAAACCGCCTACAATCAGGCGCTTCAGATGCAGCTCAATAGCGATACGCATGTAAAGCTGCATATCGAGCGCGTTATGATGCGTGATAAAAGGCCGTGCGGCAGCACCTCCGGCAATAGCGTGCAGAGTCGGGGTTTCCACTTCCAGATAGCCGAGACCGTCCAGATAACGGCGCATGGATTGAATGATTCTCGAACGCAGAATAAAGGTTTCCTTCACTTCCTGGTTCATGATCAGATCGACGTAACGCTGGCGATAACGGGTTTCGACATCCTTAAGACCGTGATATTTCTCGGGGAGCGGAAGAAGGGACTTCGTCAGCACTTCCAGCTCTTTTACCTTAATGGAGGTTTCGCCGGTTTTCGTTTTGAAAACGGTACCTTTGACGCCTACCATATCGCCGATATCCAGCAGATCAAAAGCGCTGTACTTCATGTCGCCAAGGGCGTCCTGACGAACGTATATTTGAATTTTGCCCGTGATGTCCTGGAGATGAGCAAAGCTCGCTTTACCCATTGCACGTTTCTGCATGATACGTCCGGCAATGCTGACTTCAACCGTCTGCTGCTCCAGTTCTTCCTTAGGCGTTTCTTCGTAAGCGTCCAAAATTTGTTTGGCCGTATGCGTCCGTACATATTTATCGCCGAATGGATCTACGCCCAGACCACGAAGCTCGTCCAGTTTGTCGCGGCGAATTTGTAACAATTCGTTTAACTCGAGTTCCTGACTCATGCTTTCAACTCCTATATGTTATAGCTCCGGTTTGCGAAGCCTTTAGCATGCCCTTCCCGCTCCCGATAATGCTCTCAAGAGGAGAAAAACAGCGCTTATTATGCGGGCTGCCCGTAATTATACGGTCTATTTTACGCGAAAAAAGCTTCCAAAGGAAGCTTTTCCTGCAATCGCTGCTCCGGATGATCCCCGAAAGAGCGGTTTTATTTTTTGATGTCCATAATTTCGTATTGGATAACGCCGGCTGGTACCGTCACATCGACTTTAGCGCCCTTCTGCTTGCCAAGGATCGCTTTGCCTACAGGACTTTCGTTGGAAATTTTATTCAGAAAAGGATCGGACTCGGCTGTGCCGACAATCGTATACTCGACAAGATCGCCGAATTCGAGATCTTTGAGCGTTACGATGGAGCCCACGCTGACCGTATTAGTGTCAACTTCGTCTAAATTTACGATACGGGCGTTGCGGAGCATTTTCTCCAAAGTAATGACGCGGCCTTCAATAAAAGCCTGCTCGTTCTTCGCATCCTCGTACTCGGAGTTCTCGCTGATATCCCCGTAGCCGATGGCTACTTTAATCCGTTCGGCCACCTCGCGGCGTTTAACCGATTTCAAATGCTCGAGTTCTTCCTCAAGTTTTTTGAGGCCTTCCTGGGTAAGGAGCACTTCTTTTTCACTCATACAAACCTATCTCCCGTCGTGTAAATTCAAGGAAATGCTATACGAATTCACGCATTTATTCAAAAAACTTAACGTAAAGATGCAACTTATTGCCTGATTATAGGGCAACCAATTGCAATTGTCAATGTAACCCAGCGCCCCCTTTACTTAGTGCAAAGCAGGCTGTTCTTCCTGATTATCGGACATTTTGTCGAAAGAAGACGCATATTCGTCCAGGATCCCGACCATGCCGTCGCGGGTCGTCTGTTCCATTATGGCGTCCTTCAGACGGGCGGCGCCTTTCATGCCTTTGAGATACCATGCCATGTGCTTACGCATTTCCTTGATGGCCACGTTCTCGCCCTTCAGCTTGATCAAACGGTCCATATGAAGCGTCGCGATGCGCATCTTCTCTTCGGCTTGCGGCTCGGGCGGCAGCTCTCCTTTGGTCAGATACTGCACGGTGCGATACAGCATCCAAGGGTTGCCCAGTGCGCCGCGGCCGATCATGACGCCGTCTACACCGGTTTCATCGATCATCCGCTTGGCGTCTTCAGGCGTGACGACATCTCCGTTACCGATTACGGGAATGGAAACGGACTGCTTGACGTCGCGGATGATGTTCCAGTCCGCTTTGCCGGTATAGAGCTGTTCACGCGTACGTCCGTGCACGCTGACGGCGGCGCCGCCTCCGCGCTCGACCGCCTTGGCGTTCTCGATCGCGTATATATGCTCGGAATCCCAGCCGATCCGCATTTTGACCGTAACGGGTTTGTTCACGGAGCCTACTACCGTCCGGACCATCTCTTCGATTCTCGAAGGGTCGAGCAGCCAGCGTGCCCCCGCATCGCATTTCGTGATTTTGGGTACGGGACAGCCCATATTGATATCGATAATATCGGCATTCGTATTGGCGTCGACATATTTAGCGGCTTGCACGAGCGTATCGGTATCGCCGCCGAAAATTTGCAGGCTGAGCGGCTTCTCGCGTTCATCTACGTAGAGCATCTCCATCGTACGGGAGTTGCCGTGCACAATCGCTTTGTCGCTGACCATCTCAGCGCAGACCAGGCCGCATCCGAATTCTCTGGCGATCAGACGGAAAGCGGGATTGCATACGCCGGCCATCGGTGCCAGTACAACGTTATTCGGGGCGACGACGTCGCCTATTTTTAACATGTGTTCTCCTCCTATTTGCCGGAGGGCGGAAGAAGCTCCTCCGGTTCAATGCCCAGGGCATTGGATATTTTCTGAATCATCCGGGTGTCCGGTTTACGTGTTCCCCGTTCAATCGAACCGAGAACGGCTATTGAAACGCCGAGCAGTTCGGCGAGTTGGTTCTGGGTGTATCCTTTCAGCTTGCGGAATGCCCGGATTCGCTGGGCCACTGCATTTTTTTCCACAACATAACGCCTTCCTTTCCATCCAGTTTAGCCAACTGTTTCTCTATGGATGCAAACGATGTGTTCGGTATATGGGAAAAAAGATCTGCCAAGGGGACTAACACAAACGCTCGCTCCTGCATACGGGGATGCGGGACAATCAAATCCGGCGTGCGGATCTCCCGCTCCCCGTAAAGCAGCAAATCCAAGTCAATCGTTCGGGGACCGAAGCGAATGTCTCGGACTCTGCCCAGCACTTGCTCGATGTTCTGCATGGCCGCAAGCAGCTCTTCCGGAGAAAGGCTCGTATGAACGGCTGCAGCCATGTTTAAAAAGGCATCCTGGTCCACATACCCGACCGGATCCGTCTCGTAAATGGCCGAACAGGCCAGCACTTGAATATGCGGATGTTCATCCAGCTTCTTAAGCGCTTCGGTCAGGTACCATTCCCGGTCTCCGATGTTCGAGCCAAGCGCGATGTACGCGGTTGTGATGTCGGCAGGACTCATGATTGCGCCCGCTTCCGGCTTATCTCGACTGTCACACCCGCGAAATGAATATCGAATGGCGGATGAGGTTTGATCACCCGTACCGTCACTTCTTCGATACTAGTATAAGTTTCAAGAAGGGAGGATGCAACCTGCTCCGCCAGAGCCTCGATCAAATTGAAGGTTCTTTTCTCCACAACCTCTTTAATAACGGCATAAGCCTCCGCATAGTTGATGGAATCTTCTATGTTGTCGGTACGGCCGGGCTTATCCAGCGGCATGTGCAGCTCGGCATCCACATAAAAACGCTGTCCCAGTTTATTTTCTTCCGCAAAAACGCCGTGATATCCGTAAAACTCCATGCGTGTCAGTATAAGTTTGTCCATTACGCGTCTTCCTCCTCAGGCCTCAAAACAAATAGGTGCAAAAATGTCCGTCCGGACTTCCGAAAGCTCCCGGTCGGACTTATGCTCTACATACTCCCCGTTCCGCGAACGATTGCGTCCGTCATAACCGCTACCCGCTTCATTGCCCGCACATCGTGTACACGGATGATATCGCACCCCTGAGCAATCCCGAGTGCAGTCGTGGCCGCCGTTCCTTCAACGACATCATCGGACGGGAGTCCGAGCGTCGTGCGGATCATGCTTTTGCGGGAAGTTCCCAGCAGGACGGGATACCCCAGTTCCGAGATTGCCTCCAGCCGGTTCATCAGCCATAAATTCTGCTCGTAGCTTTTGGCGAATCCGATACCGGGGTCTAGGATGATATTCGACCTCTTTACTCCCGCACTCAATGCGAGATCAACGCTTTCCCGGAGATCCTGCAGAACATCCGCCAGAAAATCCATATATACCGCCTCCCGGCGGTTATGCGTCAGAATAACCGGACAGCCGGCTTGAGCGGCCACGCCGGCCATGTCCGGGTCCGCTTGGAATCCCCATACATCGTTAATGATATGGGCGCCCGCTTCGATCGCCTGCCTGGCAACTTCGGCTTTGTAAGTATCTACCGAAACCGGAACCTTCACGTGCCGGACCAGTTCCCGGATAACGGGCACGACCCTTTCCAATTCCTCCTGGAGGGAAACAGGCGCGTGTCCCGGACGGGTCGACTCTCCGCCGATGTCGATCATATCGGCGCCTTCTTCCACCATGCTCAGCGCGTGTTTTACGGCATGCTCCACGGTGGTATAAGAGCCTCCGTCGGAGAAAGAATCAGGCGTAACGTTCAGTATCCCCATAAGGAGAGTCCGTCGTCCGAGTTCAAAGCTTGTCTCTCCTGCTGCAAACGTTCGAATCATTCCAAAAGTCACTTCCTAAGGCTAGAGTAATCTCGTGTATTCCCGATACAACTGAGCCAGGCGGCTCGTAACAGGCCCGGCCTTTCCCCGTGGGACGGTTACCGAGCCGCCCCGTTCATCAAAAAGTTCATTTACGGAAACGATTTCCTGGATGGAGTTCGTCACAAAAATTTCATCGGCCTCACAAAGCGCGGTCCAAGGAAATAAGCCTTCCCTCACTTCCAGACCTTCCTTTTCCGCAAGCTTAAGGACAAAAGCCCGCGTTATGCCGGGAAGAATTCCCGCCGCCAAAGAAGGAGTGAAACAAACGGACCCTTGAATCCAAAAAATATTGCTTACGATTCCTTCGGCTACAAATCCTCCGTTATCCGTAAGAAAAAGTCCCTCCGCCCCGTGCGCCCACGGATAATTCATCATTTCCCTCTTGGCAAGGATATTGTTCATGTAATGAAAGGACTTGTGCCTGCGTCCGCTTTCCGGCGTATTTCTCCTTAGAGTCAGAAGCTGAAGGGGGCGTGAGGCAGGCTCATCCTGGCTGCGCTGCGGAAGACTTTTGATATAAAGAATCTCGCCGGGATTTTCATATAAAGCTCCGCCCGGCAAACCGAGCATGTCCACTCCGGCCGAAACGGCATACCGGAAATAGGCATCTTCCATACCGTTAGCCTCAAGCAGCTCCTTCACTCTGTCTCTCATTCCGCTCTCGTCCGTAAGCAAGGGAATGCCCAGCTCCTCACAGCCCGTGCGAATTCGTTCCATATGCTCCCGAAGTAAAAAAGGGTGTCCGTTGTACGTGCGAAACGTCTCGAACAGCCCCATGCCATATAAAAATCCGTGGTCGTAAACGGAAACGACCGCTTCTTTTTCTTCTATCAAATCTCCGTTCATCCAAATCTTCATTTAAGCCCCGGTTCCCGCCGATACGGGTTGACCCAGGAAATTGCGGAGCAGAGTCAGGCCGTGGTCCGTAATGATGGATTCCGGATGAAACTGCACACCCTCGATCGGGTATTCCTTATGACGCAGCGCCATAATTTCTCCTTCATCCGAGGTGGCGCTAATTTCCAGACAATCCGGCAGCGTTTCTTTGCGGACGATCAGGGAGTGATAGCGCGTTGCCGTGTAGGGAGAAGGAATGTCTTTGAAAATCGTTTTGCCGTCATGGTTAATCGGGGAAGTCTTGCCGTGCATCAGCTTGCCTGCCCGCACCACTTCTCCGCCGAAAGCCTGACCGATGGCCTGATGGCCCAGGCAGACGCCGAGAATGGGAATGCGGCCTTTGAAATGCCGGATCACGCCAAGGCTGATGCCCGCTTCGTTCGGGGTACACGGCCCCGGAGAAATCAGAATATGATCCGGAGAAAGCTCCTCAATTCCGGCCAGATCGATGGCATCGTTGCGCTTCACTACGATTTCCTGCCCTAATTCACCCAGATATTGAACCAGATTGTACGTAAAAGAATCGTAATTATCAATGACAAGAATCATGCTCGTCTTCCTCCTCTACTCTTCTACAGGACTTCTGTCCCTGCTCGGCTCATGCTGTGCTCGCTGAATTGAATCGCTTTCCATAACGCCCGCGCTTTGTTCAGGGCTTCTTCGTATTCGCGGTCCGGGACGGAATCGATCACAATGCCCGCGCCCGCCTGAATATACCCGCTGCCTCCGGCCGCGACAAGCGTTCGTATAAGTATATTAAATTCCATATTGCCGTTGTAGTCAATCCATCCCATCGATCCCGTATAAGGGCCTCGCCGGACCGGCTCCAGTTCTTCGATAATTTCCATCGTCCGGATTTTCGGCGCCCCCGTAATCGTTCCCCCCGGGAATGCGGCCGCAATAACATCGAAAGCGTCCAGTCCTTCCCGCAGCTCGCCGGTAACCTCCGAGACGAGGTGCATCACGTGAGAGTACCGCTCGATCACGAAAAACTCATCGACCTTGACGGAGCCGTACCGGGCGATCCGTCCAAGGTCGTTGCGCTCCAGGTCCACGAGCATCACGTGCTCCGCACGTTCCTTCTCGTTGGAAAGAAGCTCTTCCCCGAGCCGGGCGTCCTCTTCCGGCGTGCGGCCTCTGGGTCGCGTGCCCGCGATGGGCCGGGTGCGCAGGTGCCTGCCCTCGAGCTGGACCAGCAGCTCGGGCGAACCCGACACAAGCGCGAAGCCGGGGAACCTCAGCAGCCCCATGTAGGGCGACGGGTTCACGATGCGCAGCGCTTCGTAGATCTGTTCGGGCGATGTTCGGAGCGGTCTGCTTTGGCGGACCGACAAATTCACCTGGAAAACATCCCCCTGCCCGATGTAAGCCTGAATCCGCTCGACGGCGCGGATGAAAGATTCCCGCGGAAAGGCGCGGCTTGCCCCTTCCGCCGCTTCCGCCTCCAGCGTGGAGTCTTCGCCGGCGCTCACAAGCGCCTGCCACTCCGCTTCACGGCGGAGGCGGCTTGCACCGGCCCCGGCGTCCACGGCCAGCCCGCGCCAGAGCCGGAGCATGCTCTCCGAACGCTGCACCGCGGCTTGGTAAAGCCGCGAAAGATCGGAGGCGGAAGGCTCAGCGGGCAGCGGGGTATGCACGGCCGCGTAAAGCCTGCCTTCCTCACGGTCGAAGACCCAGACTTCGTCGTAGCGGGCGAAGCTGTAATCCGGCAGCGGAAGGTCATCTTCCGCCAGTTCCGGAAGCTTCTCCATGCTCCGCACGACGTCGTAGCTCCAGAATCCTACGCAGCCGCCCGTGAACTTGGGGACAGCCGCCACATCCGGAGAGCGCCAGGGAGCCATCCACCGCTTAACGGCATCCAGCGGGGCGCCCTGAATGGGAACGGTCCGCCAGCCGTGCGGGAGGGTTCCGTCTCTTTCGGCGGCCTGAGCCGATGTCCCACGGCCGCTTATCGTCGCAACCGGATGCAGCCCAAGGAAGGTATACCGTCCTCCTCTGCCGCTCTCCAGCACGAATGCGTGGGTGCCCGCCGCTCTCCAAGCCTGTTCCCACGTGCTGATTTCTTCCGTCCACGGGACAGCGGTTATATAAGGAACGGATGTGTAGGCGCCCGCTTCGGCCCATTCCGCCCAGTCAGCCAAGGAAGTTAACGTTATTGTTGTCGCAGACATGCAGCCAGCTCCTCATTCTGCTCTATACTCATGCGGTAAGGTAATAGATAATAGATAGCTTCGCGTTCAGGTGGTATTTCGACAAATTCCGTCTGTCCATTCATTATCTTCAACCTGGAATACCGGAAACATTACGTTTGAAGCTTTAAAGCATGGTCTAAAACGGACCCGGCGGAGGTTGGATTCCGTGCCGGATTTGTCCCTTAGTATACTTGAATTGGCCCAAAATAAAAAGCCTCCAGCAAGATCTGCTGAAGACTTTTAGAGCGTTCCCGGTAGGATCCGGTTCTATTCGTCGAATTGGTAAAGCGGTGTGCTCAAGTAGCGCTCGCCGTTGCTTGGGATGACGGCAATGACACGTTTGCCGGGTCCGAGTTCTTTGGCGACCTTGAGGGCGGCGAAGATCGCCGCACCGGAAGAAATACCGCCCAGAATTCCTTCTTGACGGGCTACGCGGCGCGATGTTTCGAAAGCATCCTCGTTGTCCACCGGAATGATCTGATCGTAAATTTCCGTGTTCAAAATATCCGGTACAAAGCCCGCGCCGATACCCTGGATCTTATGGGGGCCGGGTTTGCCGCCCGACAGAACCGGCGAAGCGCTTGGCTCTACCGCTACGATTTTGATGCCAGGGAAGTTCTCGCGAAGCACTTCACCCGTACCGGTGATCGTTCCGCCCGTTCCGATACCCGCGATAAAAGCATCCAGCTTGCCGTCATGGCCTTTGATGGCTTCGACAATTTCCGGTCCTGTCGTTTCACGGTGAATTTTAACGTTCGCCTGGTTTTTAAACTGCTGAGGAATAAAATAGCCCGGGTTCTCCGCTTGAAGCTCTTCCGCTTTACGGATGGCGCCCTTCATGCCTTCGGCTCCGGGTGTCAGAACAAGCTCGGCACCGTAAGCGCGCAGCAGATTGCGGCGCTCCATGCTCATCGTTTCCGGCATAACCAGAATGGCACGGTATCCTTTTGCCGCCGCTACCATAGCCAGACCGATCCCCGTGTTGCCGCTTGTCGGCTCTACGATCGTGTCGCCCGGCTTCAGCTTGCCTTCCTGTTCAGCGGTTTCGATCATGCTGATGGCAATCCGGTCTTTTACACTTGCACCCGGGTTCTGGAACTCGAGTTTTACGTAAATTTCCGCGCTATCTTCCGGAACGACCCGGTTTAATTTTACAAGCGGAGTATTCCCGATTAACTGTGTAATGCTTTCCACCAATTTAGCCATTCGTGTCACCCTCCCAGGTTTGGAAAAAAGGATTTATATCCGAGTTATTAGGTTGGTATTATAATCCTATATTATCAGTGCCTAAGACCCTTGTCAACACCTTACAATTCTCTAAGAATTCGGGTTTTATCCCGGGTCGGCCATGGTCGCTTTCCACTTTTGACGGAGGGACAGCAAATACTCGTTAAGAGGAGGCGCTTCCTGCAGGGCGAGCTGTTTCCGTACACTCTCCCGGATAGCCGCTTCGTCGGGACCGGTATTCAATCTTTTCTCCGTGATTAAAATAAGGGCATATCCTTCCGCGGTCTTGATTGGCGCACTCAATTGGCCGACCCCTAATTTACGGGCCGCCTTCATGATTTCCGCCGGCTGGAACGGATCGTCCTCCCCCATCCAGCCCAGATCTCCCCCCTGGCTCCCGGAATCGTCCAAAGATCGGTCCCTCGCCAAAGTCGCGAAGCTCTCCCCGCCTTTATAGGCGGCCGTGGCCTTTTTTGCCTGATCCAGCGTGGATAAGATCATTTTATTGAGATGAATTTGAGCAGTCTGCTTAAATTCTTCAGGATGGCCTTGTATGTATTTCGTGATCCGGTCATCGGCTATCTCGACGTTATGCGTCGCAAGCTTTTCGAGCAAGAGTTTATAGAGAATATCTTCCCGGACGTCCTCTTTGCTCATTCCGAGCTGTTCTTTCATCGAGTCGTAAAAGTTTCGTTCGTTTTCGTAGCCCTGCTGCATCCGCTTCAGCTCGCGGCTGATTTCCGCTTCGCCGATGTCCACTCCCTGCTCTTTCGCTTCGAGGCGGAGTGTTTCGCGGTCCAGCATCTGATTGAGCATTTCGGCACCGTAGTGTTTGGTCAACTTCTCCGTCAATTCGCCTTGTGTAAATTCACGGCCCGTGATCCGGGCCACAACGTGATTGTCGGCAGGAGTATCCCCAGAACGTCCGCCTGCCGCCGACTTCTTCCCTAATCCCGTGTCCGACAAATAGAGCGACAAGAGAACAATGACTCCTATCGACAAAGCGAGGATAGCTCCCCACAACACTTTTACATTGTGCATGCTCTCTCCCTCGATTTGTTACTTATTGATGGAATCCAACATAGTCTGCAGATCTTCCCGTTCAAACTGATAAGCCTCGTTACAGAAATGGCAGACGACTTCCGCGCGTCCGTCCTCATCGATTAAGGATTGCAGCTCATCCCGGCCAAGGCTGATGATAGTCTGCTCCACTCTTTCACGCGAACATTTGCATTTAAAAGATACGTCCGACCGTTCCATAATCTCCACAGACGGCAGAACCTCTTTGAGCACCTCTTCAAGCGATGCGCCGCGGTCCAGCAAAGTTGTAATCGGCGGAATCTGTGCCAGCGTCTTCTCGATTTCGGTAATTTCGTCGTCCGTTAAGCCCGGTAGCAGTTGAATAATGAATCCTCCTGAGACTTTAACCGTCCGGTCGACGTCCACAAGTACACCAAGGGCTACAGCCGAAGGTGTCTGTTCGGATTTGGCGAAGTAGTACGTAAAGTCCTCGGCCAGTTCACCGGAAACGATCGGAATGCTGCCGATATAATTTTCTTTAAGCCCAAGATCCTTCGTTACATATAAAAAGCCTTCGGTTCCCACCGCTCCCGCCACGTCCAGCTTACCCTTGGCGTTTAACGGCAGGTCCACGTTCGGATCGTCCACATACCCCCGCACTTCGCCTTTGGAATTGGCGTCAACGACGATAGAACCGATAGGGCCTCCGCCCTTAACCTGTAGGGTCAGCTTTTCTTCGCCCTTCAGCATGGCTCCCATCATCAGCCCTGCGGCGGCCGTTCTTCCCAGGGCAGCGGTGGCTGTCGGTGTCGTATTGTGCCGCCGGCGGAGTTCTTCCGTAATGGAAGTCGTCAGGACGGCAAAAGCCCGGACTCTTCCTTCCAGCGCAGTTCCCCGGATTAAATAATCACTCATCACGTTACCCCGTTTCTTGGAAGCTATTCCTGCTTCGTATTTTTAACATAAATTAAGCGCAGGCCTTCCAGGGTCAGCATAGGATCGACGACATCGATCGCGCGGGATTCGCTTGCGATCAGCTCGGCATGTCCTCCGGTCGCGATAACCTTAGGCGCGATACCGAATTCCTGCTTGACCCTGTCCACGATTCCGTCTACCTGGCCGACGTAGCCGAAAATAATTCCGGCCTGCATGGACGATATCGTGTTGCGTCCGATAACACTCTTGGGCTTGATCAGTTCGATACGCGGCAGTTTGGCCGCCCGCTGATACAGTGCCTCTGTTGAAATACCAATGCCAGGCGCAATCGCACAGCCGATGAGCTGCCCGGCCTTGTCTATATAATCGTACGTGGTCGCCGTACCGAAATCAACAATGATGCACGGAGAGCCATACAGCTCAAGCGCGGCCACGGCATTGACGATCCGGTCCGCGCCCACTTCCTTCGGATTATCGACCCGGATGTTGAGTCCCGTTTTGATGCCGGGACCGACAATAAGCGGCGTTTTCTTCACATATTTTAAACAAAGGTGTTCCAGTGCAAACATCAAAGGCGGTACGACGGATGAAATAATGACCCCTTCAATCTGCTGGATTTCAATTCCCGCATACTGGAAAAGGTTATGGAACATCATCCCGTATTCATCCACGGTCGCAGAGCGATTCGTGCTGAGCCGCCAGTGATGAAGCAGTTCGGTACCCTGGTAAATGCCCAAGACTATGTTCGTGTTGCCAACGTCTACGACTAAAATCACAAGGAAACTCCTTTCTGCTCGTTCAAATCCAGACTGATATCAAGCGCAGACACGGAGTAGGTCAGTCTTCCGACGGAAATAACATGTACCCCGGTTTCCGCCAGCGACTTGATCGTTTCCAGCGTAACGGAACCTGAACCCTCGACCAGCACATGAGGAGCCTGACTTTTAACGATGGAAACGGCTTTGGCCATATCCGACGCTTTCATATTGTCCAGCATAATGATATCCGCGCCAACCGCGATAGCTTCGTCCAGTTGCTCGAAGTTCTCCACCTCTACTTCGATTTTCATCGTATGGGGAATTCGCGACCGTGCCGCACGGACAGCTGCCGTAATGCTGCCTGCGCCTTTAATATGGTTGTCCTTAATCATGACCGCATCGTACAGGCCGTAGCGGTGATTGAATCCTCCGCCGACTCGTACGGCGTACTTCTCCAGCATCCGGTGTCCCGGTGTCGTTTTCCGCGTATCGACGAGCCTTGTGGGAAGCCCCTCCAGCGCATTCACATATTGACGCGTACGCGTGGCGATACCGGACATCCGCTGGAGAAGATTGAGAGCCAGCCGTTCTCCTTTCAGGATGCTGCGCGTGTTTCCGGTAATCACGGCAATAACCGTTCCTTTGGAGACAAATTCGCCGTCTTTCACTTGGGGCAAGAATGCCAGGTTCTCGTCCACTTCCGCGAATACTTCCTCCGCCACGCGCAGGCCGGCCACAATTCCGGAGTCTTTCATATGAATGATCCCTTTGCTCTGCTGGTCCGCGGGGATGGTGTACATCGTGGTCACGTCACCGGTTCCGATATCTTCGTCGAGCCACAGCCTGATGTTTTGCCGTATTTGTTTAAAGTTTAATTCCATCATTAAGTATCCACTCCTCCGTCAGACCACATTCACGGTTGAATACGGTATGTTTAAGCCAGTGCTCGTCATTGCGCTGCGGATAATCTTCCCGATAATGTCCGCCCCGGCTTTCCTCGCGGCGCAGCGCGGCTTCGGCTGTCAGCAGCGCGCAGGTCAATAAATTGGCAAATTCATAATCTTCCCTGCGCGTAAGGCAGGTATCAAAGGACGGCAGATGCCGTTTGAGTTCGTCAAGTCCCCGCTGAAGTCCGGACGCGTCCCTGCGCACTCCCGCATAACGAACCATGATTTTTTGCAGCTTCAATTTCTTCTCGACAATTGCCTGCTTCGGCAGCTCCGTACGGACAGCCGTCTCGTCACCCGTTTGCGGCACCTGATGCAGGAGAGGGGCAAGCATGCCGATACGGTCTATAATCCGGCGGCCGAAAACAATCGCTTCGGATAACGAATTGCTCGCCAGCCGGTTGGCTCCGTGTACACCGGTCGAAGACACTTCACCGCAGGCAAAAAGCCTCTTGATGTTGGTTTCCCCATGCAAATCGGTCTTTACCCCTCCCATCATATAATGAGCGGCAGGGGCGACGGGAATCCAGTCACTTGTTAAGTCCAAGCCGAATGACAGGCACGTTTCATAGATGGTTGGGAACCGGTGCCGGATCATCTGTTCCGACTCGTGGGTAATATCCAGGTAGATAAAACTAGAACCCGTCTCCTCAATTTCGCTGACGATCGCGCGGGCCACTATATCGCGGGGGGCGAGCTCAAGCTGGGGATGGTATTTTTCCATAAACCGTTCCCCTTTGATGTTACGCAAATAGGCGCCTTCACCGCGGACCGCCTCCGAGATAAGAAAACGTGGTGCTCCCGGGTAAACAAGCACGGTCGGGTGAAACTGGATAAATTCCATATCACGTATATCCGCCCCGGCACGGTAGGCAATCGCCACCCCGTCTCCGGTAGCGACGTCCGGATTGGTCGTATAGCGGAATAATTGGCCCGCACCGCCCGTGCACAGCACGGTCGCGTTGCCTTGGACATATAGGCGCTGACCATCGGGTTTCTGAACCAGAGCGCCATGGCACTCTCCATCCACCGTAATCAGATCAATCACCATATGATCGTCCCAAATTTCAATAGACGTGTTATTTTTGGTATTTTCGGAAAGCGCCCTCACAATCTCCGCGCCGGTTGCATCCCCATTCGCATGAAGAATTCTCCGTTGGCTGTGAGCGCCTTCTTTCGTCAAAGCGATTTCCCCATTTTCCAAATCAAACTGCGTACCCATACCGATCAGGTCCTGTACGCCCTGCGGTCCTTCATGAACCAGTATGTCCACAGCTTCCCGCGAACACAACCCGGCTCCGGCGACAAGCGTATCCTGCAGATGATACTCAGGTGAATCTTCATCGGAAATCACCGCGGCAATCCCTCCCTGGGCATACCGGGTGTTGCTGTCCAGAAGCGATTTTTTTGTAATCAGCAGGACGCGCTGTGAAGCACTGGCCTGCAAAGCCGTGAATAAACCGGCAATTCCAGCGCCAATAACGATTACGTCGGTTGTATAGTGCGGTATGGCGGACAAATCCGTATCCGTTAAGTATCTAGGTATCATGGCGGTTCACCCGTGCCTTCAACAAAGAGAGTAGCGCATGCTACTTAACTTGTAACATGCGCTCTAAGGAAAGCTTTGCTTTTTCAGCCACTTCCGGTGCCACATAGATTTCAGGCTGCATAGTTTCCAGACACCGGACGACTTTTTTCAAGTTGTTCACTTTCATATTCGGGCATACCAGATATTTCGTGGCAAAGTGAAAAGTTTTATCAGGGCTGTCCAAACGCAGCTGATATCCGGTACCGTCCTCCGTTCCGACGATAAACTCCTGACAATCGGATTCGCGGCAGTATTTGATAATGGCCGTCGTGCTGCCTACAAAATCTCCGAGCTTAACGACCTCCGGCCGGCATTCCGGGTGAACCACGAATTGAGCATGGGGATGAGCTGCCTTCATTTCTTCGACATCTTTCACAGTCAGCATATCATGAGTATTGCAGTAGCCTTCCCAGATGATCATCTTTTTGTTTGTGAATTTTGATACATAGTCGCCTAAATTTTTATCCGGTACCCAGATAATTTCTTCTGCATCAATGGATTCAATGACTTTCCTTGCATTCGCGGAGGTACAGCAGATATCCGTTTCGGACTTCACTTCCGCCGATGTGTTAATGTAGGCGACAACCTTCGCATTGGGATGCTCTTTCTTCAAAGCCCGCAACCCTTCCACGTTCACCATGTCGGCCATTGGACAGCCGGCCCGTTCGTCGGGAATAATCACTGTCTTGGTTGGAGCGAGAATTTTAGCGCTTTCCCCCATAAAGTGTACTCCGCAAAAAACGATAACATCTGCGTCGGTTTCGGCGGCTTTCTGAGCCAGAAGAAATGAATCCCCGCGGAAATCGGCGACTTCCTGAATCTCGTCACGCTGGTAGTAATGAGCGAGAATAATGGCATTGCGTTCTTTCTTAAGCTCTAAAATTCGCTCTTTCAGCAGTCTGTTCTGCTCGGCTTTTCTTTCGAGAGCCAATGCCTCCATGAATGCATCCTCCTTATATAAAGCGGCACGCCCTATGTTCATATGCCAAGGCGATCGCCTTCTCACCCTTATGAACTCTTTGTAAAAGGCAATTCAAGTATCACAACTAAATTTACACAACATGTTTAGACGTGTCAATCCGCAAATCCGGCCGCTAAAATGAAAAAACCGGACGTCCGCGAGGACATCCGGTTGTATGCTCGGTTCTTTCGGCTATGCCTTGTTGTTGCTTTCATCATCCGGGTTATCCGGATTCAGTTTGGTCCGTTCAGGCGTTTCGGTTTTCAGTTCGATTTCAGGTGTAGGTTCCGGCTTAACGCTGTCATCCTGTCCCTGGATCGTCACTTTAATATCCTCATTGCCAGAAATCTGACCTTTCTCAAGAAGTTCCACGATCTGTTCCTTATCGAGCGTTTCTCTTTCAAGAAGCGTTTGGGCGACAAGGTGGACTTTGTCCTTATGAGTGTTCAGGATCTGCTTCGCCCGGTCGTAGCACTCCCGGATGATCAGCTGCATTTCCTGATCGATTTCATATGCGATCGCATCGCTATAGTTTTGCTCGTGACCGATATCACGGCCCAGGAATACTTGACCCTGGCTGCTGCCGAACTGCATCGGTCCGAGCTTATCGCTCATACCGAATTCCATAACCATCTTGCGAACGATTCCGGTCGCTTTCTGGAAGTCGCTGTACGCTCCCGTTGCGATCTCGCCGATAAAGATTTCTTCGGCAACACGACCGCCAAGAAGTCCGGTGACCTTATCGAGCAGCTCGGTCTTGGTCTGCATCATCCGGTCTTCGCCTTCTTTAGGAAGCATCATGACGTAACCGCCTGCGCGGCCGCGTGGAACGATCGTCACTTTATGAACCATATCCGCGTTCTCGGCATAGTAACCGATGATGGCGTGACCGGATTCATGGTAAGCTACCGTACGCTTCTCTCGCTCGCTGATTACGCGGCTCTTCTTCTGCGTACCGACGATAACACGGTCGAAAGCTTCTTCGATCTCGGCCATCGAGATATCTTTGCGGTTGCGGCGGGCTGCGATAAGCGCCGCTTCGTTAAGAAGATTCTCCAGGTCGGCACCCGTAAAACCGGTGGTATAACGAGCAATGGAATCCAATCTTACGTCTTTGGCCAGCGGCTTGTTGCGCGCGTGAACCTTGAGAACCGCTTCGCGGCCTTTCACATCCGGACGGTCAACCGTAATCTGACGGTCGAAACGTCCCGGACGAAGAAGCGCCGGGTCCAGAATGTCCGGACGGTTGGTTGCCGCGACGATGATGATTCCCTCATTCGCACCGAAGCCGTCCATCTCGACGAGCAACTGGTTGAGCGTCTGCTCACGTTCGTCGTGTCCGCCTCCGAGGCCTGCGCCCCGCTGACGACCGACGGCGTCAATCTCGTCAATAAAGATAATACAAGGCGCGTTCTTCTTCGCATTCTCGAAGAGATCCCGTACACGGGAAGCACCGACACCGACGAACATTTCCACGAAGTCGGAACCGGAGATGGAGAAGAACGGAACGCCGGCTTCACCCGCAACTGCACGGGCAAGCAGGGTTTTACCGGTACCCGGAGGACCGTTGAGAAGCACGCCTTTCGGAATGCGGGCTCCTACTGCAGAGAATTTACGCGGATCTTTAAGGAACTCGACGACTTCGACCAATTCCTGTTTCTCTTCATCCGCGCCGGCCACGTCTTCGAACGTGACGCGCTTTTTCTCTTCATTATATAAGCGTGCACGGCTCTTGCCGAAATTCATGACTTTGCCGCCGCCGCCCTGAGCCTGGTTCATCAAGAAGAAGAACAGGACGAAGATGATCACAAACGGAATGATGGACGTCAGGAACGAAATCCAAACGCTGTCGCCTTCCATTTTCAGATACTCTTCTTGAACCCCCGCTGTTTCGATCAGCTCTACTACACGTGAATCAAACGGACCACGGGTAACGAATGTGGATTTATCCGCCGCCTTAGGATTCTTGTATTGCCCGTTGATCAGGTACGTGCCCCCGTCGACTTTAATTTGAAGCTTCTCGACGTTCTTGGACGTTAACTCCTGCCGGAACTGGTTGTAGGTAATCGCTTCTTTTTGATCGTTCTGCGTACTAATGAAATGCACAATACCGACTGTTACCAGGAAAATCAATAAATAAAAACCGGTATTCCGGATAAAGCGATTCATCCGCTACCTCCTCTCAAACGACACACTTTTTATATTTTACCACAGCATGTCTTAGCATCACAACAAAGCCGGCCGTGGGACATACCCGGGTGTTCTTAAGAAGAGTAAATCTCGGGTTTCAGAACACCGATGTAAGGAAGATTGCGGTATTTCTCGGCGTAATCGAGTCCGTAACCGACGATAAACGCATCCGGAATTTCGAATCCGGCATAATCGGGCTGCAGATCGACGGACCGTCTGGCAGGTTTGTTGAACAGAGTAACCACAGACACGGACTGGGCGTTTCTTCTCTCAAGCACGTCAATGAGGTAGCTCAGGGTCAAACCGCTGTCGATAATATCTTCGACGATCAGTACGTGACGTCCTTCTACGGATACGTCCAAATCTTTAATGATTTTGACGACACCCGACGATTTGGTCGATTGTCCGTAGCTGGATACCGCCATAAAGTCAAGCTCAAGCGGAATCGTGACCTGTTTCACGAGGTCCGCCATGAAAATAAAAGCTCCTTTAAGCACACAAATCACAAGCGGATTGCGGCCTTCGAAGTCTTTGGATATTTGCGCTCCAAGCTCCTGTACCTTAGCTTGAATTTGTTCCTCCGAGTAGAAAACTTCTTGAATGTCGTTAAACAAGGATGCTCCCCCTACTTAATAATATGAAAACTGTGACAAATCATTCTCCAAGGCCGTTTCCCTCAGTCACCGGGGGCTCAATCCGGATGTGCAAACAACGTGCGGTTCCCGGTCCGACCAGCGCGTGGCGGGAACGACGAACGCCCGGTATCCACAGAACCCTTCCTTCTGCATCCATAAGCAGCGGAAGCCGGTCTCTGCGGCTGGGCGGTATTTTGGCATCCATGAGAATATCTTTTACTTTTTTGGTGCCGTTTAAACCAAACACGTCCAAACGGTCCCCGGCTTGCCGGTTTCTCGCCGACAACGGCATCCGAAGGGCATCAAGGTCAAACCAAGCCTCGTCGGGGCAGGTTCCCTGAATATCGGCACTGCCGACTCCATCCCGCTCCGCGGCCGTGAAAACAAAGGTCATTCCGGCTTCCGGAATAGGCAGAAACGGCTGCTGCAAGTCCACTTGATGCAAAAAAGCCGCATCCCCCGACCTGGCTGATGTCTCGGATCGAAAGCAGATACGTTCGTACTCACGAATCAAGGCAATTCGTCCGTCGATTGGCCATGTGAGATTGGAGGGACTGTCCTGCACGATTGCCGTACGAATCGCCTCTAATCTTGCATAATCGACGTTTTCCTCTTGAAAAGCGAGATAATTTAATATTAGTTTAATCACACGCCTTTGTAAAGCGACGTGCAAGTGAACAAAATCACCCCGATCCAAGCTCGCCGCACCCGCTCCGTCCCTGACGGCGGAAGCATACACGCGTTCAGCCTCGCGTTCCATGTAGTCGTTCTCGGCCGTCATGATTTCACCCAGCCGGTTCAAGGACTCCGGAAGCTGATCGTTATATCGGCGCAAATAGGGCATCGCATCCAGCCGTATCCGGTTCCGGAAATACTTCCGCGAATCGTTGCTGCTGTCCCGGCAGTAGGCAAGCCCCAGGAATTCACAATAACTAATTACCTCTTTCTTGTATATACGAAGCATAGGCCGGACGAGTTCCACTTTTTTTTCGCTTCTCCTCTCGGGTATTCCCGTCAACCCGCCGGGCCCGGTTCCCCGTAAAATCCGCATCAGAATCGTTTCGGCCTGATCGTCGGCGTGATGAGCCAGCGCGATTTTATTCGCCTCATATTTACGAGCCGTCTCATAAAGAAACTCGTACCGTTTCCGCCGCGCGGCGACCTGAGAGTTCAAGGCTGTTTCTTCTATATAAGCAGGCACATCGATAAAAGCCGACTCGCAGGGCAATCCGAGACGTTCCGCAAAGGATGCGACGAATGCGGCTTCTCTGTCGGATTCCTCTCCCCGGAACCGGTGATTGACGTGCGCTACAATGAGGCGCCAATTTCTTGGACCCGACAGGCCGTGCAGCAGATGAAGAAGCGCCACCGAATCCGGTCCTCCCGAAACGGCGACAACGATAGTATCGCCAGTCTCCAGCAGCCTCTCCTCGGCAATCCGTTTCTCGACGGCCGCACGCACCCGGAATCCCGGGTCTAGCCCTCTGTTACCGGACTCTATGTGGTCAGCCTCGCCGGGCTGCCGCTTCCCTTCCATGATTCTTTCCCCGCTTTCCGCCAGCGCTGCAGCACCCTGTTATTCGGCCCTTGTTTTCGGAAGGGCAGGAGCCGATCCTTTTTTCATTCCAGGTAAAAATAAACGATCGTCCCGAGTAAGATGACCAAGGATATCGTCAAAAACAGGACGATTCCGGGAGCTTCCCTCCGTCCGGACGGGACCTGGATGCCGCGCGCCTTCTTCGCCTGTTCCCTCCATACGGCAAGCGCTTCTTCCGAAGAAGCGAACCGGTTATTCAGAGCCTTCAGCAAAAAGGGAGCCAAACCTCTCATCCGCTCGCTGCTTTTGACGATATCCTCCAGCATGGAGATACTCCGGTTCTGGGGAAGCGCCTGCAGGGCAGGGCGGAAGGCGTCGCTCTCATCCAGCGTTTTGATGATCAGAACGGCGAACGAGAACAAATCGTAGCTCTCCTCCGCAACCCGTTCTCCCGCACACCAATAACCGCGGTCAAAAATCTCCGTAAACTGCTTAACCGCACGTCCCTTGACCGTCATGCCGCCGAAATCTATCAGCTCCACGCTTCCGTGCTCCGTAAGAACGAGATTGTCGGATTTCAAATCTCCGTAGACAAAGCCGCTCCGGTGCAGCTCCGTAAGCTTTTTGAGCAGATTCGATCCGATCACGTAAATCCAGTCTTTGCCGTAGGTACGTATGTATTTCGATAAAGAGAGGCCTTGTATGTAAGGCATGATAAAAAACGACAAGCGGCGTCCCTCGAATTCCGCATCGTCGGCATCCAGCAGAAACCGGCTGAAAGACGTATCCGTTTTGGAAAGGGACTGCAGGGCGTTCACTTCGAACTGATGGTCGAGAGGATCGTATCCGATCTTCATCGCATACCGACGCTCGCCTCTGCGTACAAGCAGGACTTGACCGTTCGCTCCCGAACCCAGCCCGCGCACAACCGTATAAGTTCTGCCGTTCCAGATCCCCTTGAGGGTCGTACCGAGCGGCAGGGCGGGCTCATACGACGTAGTCACGCAGCATCCCGTCCTCATCGTCTGAATAGATAGGTTTACCCGATACGTACTGCGCCACTTTGAGCATGGCGGGTCCGGTAGGGGTGGTGCCCTTCATGTTTAATTTATAGAACATCTTATCCAGATTTGCAAGATTTGACGTCCAGCCCGAATCCATCACCACATCAGGATCACCGTCATGCCGGCCCGGAAAATGAAACACCGCCAGCTCGCTTGTTCCGCTTCGCGCCTTGAGACTCAGCAGCAGATCGGAGATGGCCTCGCGCACCGCCGCCATCTTCGGCTTCATGCTGGCGCTGGCATCCACCAGCAGCGCGACGCGGAGGGAGCCGCTCTCCGCGAGCTCGTCTATGACGCGCACGACCTCGGAGCGCTGTGCAGGAGGAAGCTCGGTCATGTCACCGCTGCCGAGTATGCTCTGCAGCTCCCGGCTGACCGCCTGCTGCACCGTCTGCGTCACGGTCTTGCGCGTCATCATCTGCACGGTTTGCGACAGCTGCTGCGGAGTTGCGATCCGGCTCATGCCGCCGCCGGCCTTCGCAATCTCGCGGATTTCCTCGGTGCCGAGCAGACCGAGCTCTCCCTGGTCAACGACACCGATCACGTTGACGGTAATGCCTTCGGCGCGGGCTTCCGCGGCAGCGGCCGCCGGGCTGATTCCGACGTTCGAACAGCCGTCGGTGATTAGTAGGATCTGTTTCATGTCTTCCGCCTCCAACCTATGAATGTTCTTACTAGTTTCGCCAAGTCTGCGAGATTCTAATCATAGGGGCGGAAGAAATCAGACGCCGTTCAGCGCGAAGCTCCCAGCGCGTGGTTCTCGGCGTCACATGACGGTGGACAACCATAAGCCGGCTGGGCCCCATGACCGCCTGACGCTGATGGGGGTTAGCGCGGAACTTTTTCAAGAAAAAGCAGCGAGGCACCCGCTAGGATACTCCGCTGCATGTCAGCACATCCGAAAAATTCAGCATTCGGCCTCCTTTCTATGCATAAAATTCAGGTCAAAACGTTACCGCTCCCGTTCTCAGCTCACCACCTTCGGCCGCTCGATCCGGTTGACGCCGGGCCAGCGGAATGTCGCCCATTCCGGCTGATGCTTTTCGACACGCGCCGCGACTACGGTCATATCGTCGATAACTTCCCCGTGATGACAGCGCATAACGCGTTCAAGCAGACTGTCGGCGAAGTCCTGGGGAATATCCGTGTCGATTTCCTGAATTACCCGCTTCATCCACATTTCCTTGTTGACCGCGTGTCCCGGTGCGTCATAAATGCCGTCGGTCATCATGATCAGCAGATCGCCGTGCTGAAGGGAACGCGAGAGCAGGTCAACTTCGATGTCCTGCAGAATTCCGACCGGCAGATTGTTGGCCATCACCGGAATGACCTCGCTGCCTCTTTTAATGAAGCTCGGTGTAGAGCCGATTTTCATAAACGTCGTCTCCGCACTGTACAGATCGATCAGGGCCATATCCACGGTGGCGTACACTTCGTCGGAAGAACGAAGCAGCAGAACGGAGTTGACCGATTTGATCGCAATTTTCTCGTCCATGCCCGATTGAAGAAGCTGCTGCAGGATAGTCAGCGCAGCCGAGCTTTCCGCCCTGGCCCTCTCGCCGTTGCCCATCCCGTCGCTCAGCGCCACGACGAATTTGCCGTTGCCGAGCTCCGCCACGGAGAAGCTGTCCCCCGAAAGCAGCTCCCCGCCTTTGGCCGCTCCCGCGATTCCCGTCTCCACTTCGAATTCTTTGGCCGAGCCGAACAGTACCGTGCTGTAGCCTTCTCCCCTCGGGAGCATTTCCTCATTTTTCACCGCAATATGTTCTCCGAGAATTTCACTTAACAGAGGCGCTATGATTTTGCGGCATTCATCGAAGCCTTTTGTATACTGGTGGATAATTTCGATCTCCACGTTACCTTCGTCCAGTGAAATAACGTCAATACTGTGTATGGACAGTCCGAGATCCTCCAGAGCCTGACGAATCTGCTCCTCCTGCAGAAACAGCTCCTGGCCCTCCCGCTTGATCTCCTTCGCCAAATCCTCCATGACCTGGGACACTCCGCTCAATTGATCCGCCACAATTTGACGGCTGTCCGAAATCTGCTTTTTCCAGTGCCTATCATTCTGATATTTCGCATACTGGTTCTTCATAACCTCCAGCACCTGATCCGGCTTTGTACAGGCCTGCTTCCAGTCTATCGGAATCTGCTTCCGCGAAAAATTCGGGTTAAGCTCGATTTCCGTCATCATGCTCGTCATAAACTGATAGGTCTGATAAAAACGCTGATCCCAGCACCGTACCCGCTTCGGGCACATCTGGCAGGTCTGGCAGGACACCGCCTCCATGAAATGGCTGATCTCCTCTTCTTTCGGAACCGGCTGACTCTCGACCGTAAGCTGCTTGAAGCTTCGGGCCAGCTGCATAAACACCTGCGAAAACTGCTCGACTCTGCCGGCCGTGATATCCCTGACGCGTTTGGCGTAATCCTGCTGGGATTTGAGGTTTTCCTGGGTGCCCGGCACGTATTTGGCCAGCGTCTGCAGAACACTCTTGGGTGTGAGCAGGAAAAGCGCCACCGCCGCAACGGATTCCCAGGTGGAGTTCATGACTTCCCCCTGCGTCCCGATATAGATGGAGAGGATAGAGGAACCGAGAAGCATGCCGAACGCTACGGCCATCCTTTTCCCTTCCTTGAGCAAACCGGCCAGCATGCCCGAAAAGGCCAGCAGACTCATCTGATAAATCGCATTTGTATTGGCGAGGCTTAAAATAAGTCCCGTCACCACACCGACCGAGGCTCCGAACGGCGCTCCGCCCACCAGGGCGAATAATAGAATCAGGTAACGGGAGACAACGTGCTCAACCGTAACCGGTCCGATCGTCCAGCCCACCGTGCCGGTCATCATGGACGCCAGCAGAATGATCAGACAAATGATCTCCTCATGCTTGAGCTGATAGTTTTTGCGGGTCAGGGTGAAGACGGGGACGGCTTGTACAAATATAAGCGTAAGCACCAGACTCAGCACCGATTCCACTCCCGTCATCGTTAAGGAGTACCAGGATAGATCCGAGCTGACCAGGTGAGCGAACATCTGCACGAGCAGTGTCGTGATAAAGACGAGTACCGGTGCCAGAGAGATATCCGAGCGCTCGTATTTCTCCAGTCCTTTCTGGATGAGAAGGAACACGATCATTTCCGTCAGGATAAACCCGCTCTGGGGCTGTACGGCAAGCAAGCTTCCGGCGAAAAGAAAAACGCCTGTCCATAAGAGCAAATCACGGCGCTGGAAATACATCACGGCAAAGAAAGCTATCGAAAACGGAGCAAGCTCCTCAAGGATCATGGCTCTCCCCAGCAGAAAGGCCATCAGCAAGAGCAGGATAGACCATTTCTTGGCTACAAACGATTGAATCAGTCTGTTTTCCGCCACTCTGCCCTGAGCTGCCGATTTCGTCCGCTGCACCGCGCCTGCCCACTGCAGACCGATGGAAAGTGCACCATTTCGTTTTTCCATGTTCAGACACCACCATTTCTCTTAGTGGTGTTTATTATAGGCGGCCTCTATCATAAATTTTGTCATAATGAGTTACTAGGGTTTAAGAAATTTCCGACAAAAAAGGGGGGCCTGTCAGGTCGCGCTAACCCCTACCCCATGGGCGCTTCTCACCTCCCTTCCGAACAGCCGTTCCGAAGCGGGGCCAGCTTTTTGCCCGTAAAAGGGATGCGTATGCGGTAAGCTCATGTCGATTCCCCGAATAACCGCATGTTAATCGACGCAAAAAAACCACATCCGCCGAAACGGAATGTGGTTGTAGATTTGTGTAAATAGTAGAGCGAGGAACAATTAGTCGCGGCGTCCGCCACGTCCACCACGCTTGGAGTCTTGCTTCTTCAGCGAAGAAATGCGTTCTTCACTGTCCTTGAGGAAACGGTTCATCTTGTCTTCGAAAGACAATTTGCCGGGGGCGTTACGGAAGCCGCCACCGCGACCGCCGCGATCTCCGCGGTTACCGAATCCGCCACGATCTCCGGAACGAGGGGAGTCGAACTTGCCATTGCCTTGTCTTTCAGGGCGAGCAGGTTCAGCGGGCTTTTCAATCGTCTGCTTGATGGATAAGCCGATTTTCCCGTCCTTGTCCACGTTGATGACCTTGACCAGAACCTTGTCTTCCAGCTTGAGATGGTCGTTGACATCCTTTACGTAGTTGTCGGCAATCTCCGAGATATGCACCAATCCGGTGACACCTTGTTCAAGCTCGACAAATGCCCCAAAGTGAGTGATCCCGGTCACTCTTCCTTCTAATTTGCTGCCCACTTCTATTGCCATAAAATACAATGTTCCTCCCTTAGATTGTTCAAAAGAATGGCTATGCCGATTATACCCCATTGCTGAATACACGGTCAACATGGAGAAAAGCCCAAATAATCCGGTTTTACGGATTTTGTGATTTGGACGTCGGAATAAAAAAACGTGTTTCTCCTTCACGGGCGTAATTCAACTCGCTGCGGATAACTTGCTCCAAATACTCAGGGTCGTGCAAACGGGCAATTTCCTGCTGAAGGTCCGCTTTACGCTTCTGTTCGCCGGTTAACTGCTGTTTGATCTGCTGCATTTCTGCACGCTTCTCGCTGATCTTGCCATGCTGTCCCCAGAATGTGAATCCCGCCCACGTCAAGAAACCGAGCAGAATGACGGCGGCAATACGGAATCTGCGGCGCGTGCCTTTGCTATTCGATTTAGGTTGCGTCTGCGTTGATTTGGGTGAAACAGGCATTAATCTCTGAGCCTCCCGATCGTGCAGGGCCATAGGAAAACCGACCCATACCCGGTTACTTACCCTTGCGAAACCACTTCTGAAACAGGTGCTTCAAAAATTGTATCCACCGGAGCACTCGGGCAGGTACCCGTAAATGCTTGTACAGGGGACGTGTCAACCAGAGCAGCAATTTCCACAAAGGGTAAACCAATTGTACCACAACTCGGAACAGGAACATAGCCAGCGCCGTCAAAAAGCCCAGCAGCACCCAGGCCAGCTTGTATAACCCGATCGCAGGCTTGATAAAGAGCAGCGTAAACATTCGCCTGAGGAACCCGAGGAGCCACTTAACGGCCCGGATCAGGACCGCAATAAGCTTACGGACAGTGCGGCTCATCGTCATCATGTAAACAAGCAGGCCGATAATCAAGCCGACAAAGACGAAAAACCGGACTTGTCCCTGATTGCTGTGCACGAGCGTCCCGAACACGCAGACGATCGCCGTCATCCAGTAAACCACATCCGCAAGCGGGAAAGTCCAGCGCGGCAGCCGCAGCTGCACGAACACCACCCGGAAGGCGTCGTAGAGCATCCCCAGCCCCATCCCGCTGACGAACATTAACCACAAGGTCAAAAACTGGACGTTCAGTGTCACTTGAACAGCTTACCCAGAAACCCTTTGTTTTTCTCCGGGGAATTCGCGTCCACGTAAGACAGGGCGTTGACGTATCCTTCTATCGCCACCAGACCCTGCTCCAGACTCAAATTCTTGATATGCAGATTCTGTCCCTTAATAAGCAGAAACCCGCAGTCCGTCTCCAGCAAAAATTCCTCGCTGTCAAAGCTCTCCACATTCTTCACACCGGAGATCTCGAGCAGCTTGCGGTTGAGCATTTTCACTTCCTGCCGTTTGGTCTTTCCGGCCTCCATCATGGCGAGTCCCCCCTACAGCTTTTCCTACCACTACGATATGGGGGGATGTCCGTTTTTAGAACACCCGGAATGATCCGGAAGCATGTAAAAAAGAGGCCTAGTCGGCGTAAGCCGCCTTTCAGCCTCTTGGTTATCCGTTATTCGCTTCTTCCCGCAGAAGCGTGTACATGTGAGCCGCGTCCTCTTTACGAGTCGACTCCGTCAGCTGTTCCACGCGAACGGTCACTTTCTTCTGCCCGAATTGAATGGTAAGCTCATCGCCCACCTTCACCGTCGAGCTCGGTTTCGCATCCCGCCCGTTGACCCAGACACGTCCCTGATCGGAAACGTCTTTGGCCACCGTACGGCGTTTGATCAGCCGGGATACTTTTAAAAACTTGTCGAGTCTCATTATTTTACGGCTTCTTTAAGCTTGTTGCCCGCTTTGAAAGCAGGAACATTCGATTCCGGAATAGAAATTTCTTGACCGGTTTGCGGGTTGCGGCCCGTACGTCCGGAACGTTTGCGGGTTTCGAATGTACCGAAGCCGATCAGTCTGAACTTTATCTCCTGTGGACAGGGCGTCCGTAATTTCACCGAGGAAAGAGTTAAGGACGGTTTCCACGTCTTTCTTGGTGAGTCCGCTCTTTGTGGAAATGTTGTTGATCAGATCTGTTTTGTTCATGATTCGAATACCTCCTAAAGTGAATGACAATATGTAGCTGGTTTTGAATCTCACAGAAAAGCCGCTTCCGAAACTAAGTATTCTTGCTCAGCTTGGAAAATCCTGCTGAAAACCCTGCGTGGATTGAAGTTTTTTTGCTTCCTGCCACAATTCTTCCATCTCTGGCAAATCCGCCTCTGCCAGGGATTTTCCCCGGGCTTCCAGACGCTCTTCAATGTACTGGAAACGGCGTACGAATTTGCGGTTGGTCGAAGCCAGCGCCTCTTCCGGATCGATTTTGAGGAAACGCGACAGATTGACGACGGCAAAAAGAAGATCTCCGAGTTCGTCCAGTCGTTCCGCCGCCGCTCCGCTTTCCATAGTTTCCTGCACTTCACCCAGTTCCTCGGTGATTTTGCCGATCACTTCTCCGACTTCGGACCAGTCGAAACCGACGCCCGCGGCTTTTTTCTGCAGCTTCAAGGCTTTCATCAAGGCAGGCAAATCTTTGGGCACGCCCGCCAGGGCCGACTGCTTCGACGGATCAATCCCTTTGCGGCGTTTCTCCTCGTCCTTCATCTGCTGCCAGTTGGCCAGAGCCTCCTCCGCATTCTCCGCACCTTCCGTGCCGAACACGTGGGGATGACGCCGGATCAGCTTCTCGTTGAGCCCCGCGATTACGTCATAGACGGTAAAAGCGCCGGTCTCCTCTTCCATCTGGGAATGGAGCATTACCTGCAGCAGCAGGTCGCCGAGCTCCTCGCACATATGGTCGGGATCGTCCTCATCGATCGTCTCCAGAACCTCGTACGCTTCTTCGATGAGATTTTTGCGGAGGCTGGCATGCGTCTGTTCGCGGTCCCATGGGCAGCCTTCAGGGCTTCGAAGAATCGCCACAATCTCATGCAGCCGCTCCAGCGTACGGTTGCGGAGCTCGTCCCGGTCGCTGCGCGGCACCCATACAAGAGAAAGATTGCCGTAGCCCTCGATCCGGTCAAGCTCGTAGAGAGGAACCCGGACGACCGATTCCTCACCCGACACGCCAAGGGAGTGCCCCGCATAGACGGTATAATCGTCGGGGTAAAGCTCCATCAGCGTAAGCTTCACATCAGACGCCGTAAATGTATCGTACACTTGTCCGATCACCGTATGCAAGCGGGGGTTCAGCATACCGGGCCGCAGGTCCGTCGCATCCAGAAGCTGCATCCCTTCTATGGGGTCGAAGCCGAACCGGAGAAACGCCTGATCGAGGAAGCTTTCTCCCCCCACAATCTCCAGCGGAATGCCCGCGTCCGGGCATTTAGCCCTCAGCAGCTGTACCGTGTATTCGGCCACCATAGGATGTCCGGGAACGGCGTACACGACAGCCTGTGTACGTGCCGACTCCAGCAGCGAGGCCGCTATCGCCTCATACGTATCGTCAAAGCGGTCCTTCGCTTCATATATCGCGTCAAAAGTTTCATACCGGATTTCCTCCGCCCGGAGATAAGCGGCAACCGGATGATGATCGGTGCGGAGAATCAGCTTCGGAGCCTGCCGCAGCCGGCGCAGCACGCCGAGCGTGAGCTGGTTTTCGTCCCCGGAACCGAGTCCGAGAACCGTAATTCCTTGCGTCATAGTCCTTGCCTCCCATGCGTTTTCCGGTTCACGCGTCAGCGGAGCCGGTGTTTTCGCTGCTATTTTACGCCGAAACGGCGCGGTCTATCACGATGCGGGCGAGAGCGCCGTTCGCGGCCCGCTTCTAGGGCCGCTCCCCCTGCGGAAGCAGGCGCAGCTTCGTCAGCGCCGAAGCCAGCTTGCCGCCGGCGGGGAGCTGCTCCAGCTCCGCGCGGTTCACGGCGCCGAGGCGCAGCAGCGCGAGCGCGTATACGGCGGCGCCGAGCGCCACCCCGGCCAGCGCCAATACGCTGGCCTGTCCGCGCGGGCCGAGGCCCGGTGCGGCGGCGCCGAGCAGAGGCCCGCCCGCGAGCTGGAGCGCGCCAAGGGCGGCGCACATGAGCGCCGCGGCGGCAAGCGCCCCCAGGGCGGAAGCGCGCCCCCGCTCCGGTGCGCCGGTCAGCCGCCGCACCTCGGCGAGGCCCAGGGCGGACGCCGCAGCGAACGCGAGCACTGCCGACACGGCTGCGCCGGCGATCCCCCAGCGCGGCACGAGCAGCAGGCTGCCGCCGATCTTGACGGCGGCTGCGGCAAGCAGGTGCAGCGCGGGGGCGTTCACGGCGCCGAGGCCCTGCAGCACTCCGGCAAGCACGATGTTGAGCGTGCCGAACAGCGCCGTGAGCGCGAGCAGGGCCATCGTGCCGGACGCTTCTTCGCTCTGATAGAGCATCACGTTCACCGGCACGGTGAGAGAGGCCAGGCCGGCGGCCGCGGCCAGACCGAGCAGGCCCGTCATCCGCACGGTCCGCTCCGTACGGACTTGCAGCTGCGCGGGGTCCGCCGCCTTAGCCGCGGCGATTGCCGGCACCAGCACGGCCGTCAGCGAGGACGCGACCATCGTCACGGCCTGAACCAAAGGCAGGCCGTGGTTGTACAGCCCGAACTGGCGCATCGCTTCGGCCGGGTCCGCTCCCCCGCCGATGAGCAGGCGGGGAACGGTGAAGGCGTCGATGAGATTGAGAATCGGCGTCATGACGGAGCCGAGGCAGATCGGCAGAGCGTAAGCGCCGATAGAGACCATGAGCCGCCCGAACGGCTCTTTGGCCTCCGCGGGGCCGGGAGCGTCAGCATGGGCAGCCTCTTCTAGAGCGGCCGGTTTGTTGGCGGCCGATCGTCCAAGGCTGTTCGCAGCGCTATGCGGGGCGGCATCACCGGAGTCTGGACGACCCGGGATTTCCGCCGCCTTTGAAGCAGCCCGACGGCTTCCGGCTCTTCTCTCTTTGCTTCTCTGCCAATAAAACAGAAGCAGAAGCATGGCTCCCGCGCCCCCGGTTACGGAACCGAATGTGGCTCCGGCGGCGATATCGCCGTCTCCCGCGCCTTGTTTAGTCAGATACAGCAGAAGAAGAACCATCGTAAGCACACGAACCGTCTGCTCGACTACCTGCGATACTGCGGTGGGAACCATATTCTGATAGCCCTGAAAATAACCCCGGAGAACCGACAGGACAGGAACCAGCAGAAGCGCGTACGAAATGCTTCGTATGGCCGCTGCCGCATCCGCGGTGCCTATCCAGCCCGCAAGCGAATCCGCGCTAACATACAGCAGGAGAAAGCAAATCACGCCGGTGCCTGTCAGAAGCAGAGCGGCAGCGGCAGCCACCCGTCTTGCCCCTTCATGATCCCGTACGGCCGCCCGGTCCCCGACGAATTTTGCGACCGCGATCGGAAAACCCGCCGTCGCCAGGAAAAGAATCAGGAGGTACAGCGGATAAACGGCATTGTAGATGCCGAAAGCCCCGTCTCCGGCTATATTCTGCAGCGGAATTTTTTGAAGGGTACCGAGCAGTTTGGAGAATACCGCCGCGGCGGCCAATACCGCTGCGCCTTTAAGAAACAGGGAGCTTTTGACCGTCACGGGCTGTTTCCGCATTCGCTTTTCCATGGACATGGACGTCTCTCCTGCGATAATGAATTAAATAAGTCTGTCTTTGTATCTACACTTCCATTTGCTTGGACAAGAAGGAAGCTGCCGTTTCGGCCATGATCCGCTCGGTTTTTCCCATGACCACGTCATTTTCCCTGCTGACCAGCAGAACCGCGCCGATGGCATCCCCGTTATGAATGATCGGTGCGATCACGAATGAGCCGTAAGCATCTGCCGCATCCTTAACCAGCTCGTAGCTTCCGGCCGCTTCTTCCACCAGAGTCTGTCTCCCGTTCAAGGCGCGCTCCACAAGCTCGCCCACCGGTTTGCCGTCATATTCTTTACGCCCGCGGCCCGCCGCTGCGATGAAGGTCTCCCGGTCCGATATAACGGCCTGGTACCCCGTGCTCTCGTTTAACGATTCCGCGTATTCCAGCGCAAAATCTCCAAGTTCTCCGATCGGTGAATACTTCTGCAAAATGACTTCGCCGTCGGGGTTCACGAATATTTCCATGGGATCGCCTTCCCGGATGCGCATGGTGCGCCGGATCTCTTTCGGAATGACTACCCGTCCTAAATCGTCTATGCGTCTAACTATACCTGTCGCTTTCATACTGCTTAAAGCCTCGCTTTCCTTCTGGGGGTTTACACTAGGATGTTTGAAAAATACGGATTAAAGAGGACTCTTCCCATTATATATAAATTTCCTCATAAAACAAAAAAAGCCCCCTTACATCCGGAATTGGTTTCCAAGTAAGGGAAGCTTTCGGTTACTGCTCCATTTGTTTCGCCAAAAAACCGGCTGCAGTCTCCACCATTTTTGATTCCATGTTGCCCATCTTGACTTCTTCGTCCTTGCTCATCAGAATAACCGAACCGATCGGATCTCCGCCCGCAACAATCGGAGCGATGACGAAAGAACTGTAAGTTTCGGGATTGTCTTTGGAGATTTCGTATGTACCCGAACCGCTCTCGATCGTCGGTTTACGGTTTTCCATGGTGGTCTCCACGATCTGCCCGATCTGCTTGTCCATATACTCTTTCTTCGAACCGCCCGCTACGGCGATAACCGTATCCCGGTCCGTAATCAGTGTGATATGATTGGTGCTCTCATAGAGAGACTCGGCATATTCTTTGGCAAAATCCCCTAATTCGCCGATCGGGGAATATTTCTTCAAGATAACTTCACCGTCGCGGTCGACGAATATCTCGAGCGGGTCGCCTTCCCGGATGCGCAGTGTGCGCCGTATTTCCTTCGGAATGACAACCCTGCCCAGGTCATCAATGCGACGAACGATTCCAGTTGCTTTCATGACTCTTGTTGCCCCACTTTCACTTGAAGTTTTGGATACGACTGGACGCCGATCTGCGTGTATTTAAAAGAGAAGGGTGTAGCGATTCGATTCTGACCATAGTATTCATCCGCCCCCATATTCTTATACATTTCCCTCTTTCCATCCACGCAAAATAAAAAGCCATCCCGTCCGGCGGACGAGATGGCTTTCGTGGTATCAAGAATGTTCCGCGGGCTTCGCGGATAGGGCTTACTTCGCCGCCGGCGAAGGGCTTGCGGCCGGAGGCGTCGCTCCCGGCACGTCAGTCGGCGCCGCGCTCGGCGTCGTCTGCGGAGCCGGGCTTCCTGTCGGAGCCGGCGTGCTTTCCGGCGCCGTGCTGCCGGACGGTGCCGTGCTGCCGCCAGGTGCCGGGCTCGGATTGGCCGATGCGGCCGGAGTCGGGGTCGGCTTAGGGAGCTTGTTCGTTTCGATCAAGCCGGGAAGCTCTTTCTCCACGAACTCCTGCATTTTCACTTGCGCCAGTTTGGAGGCCAAGTCTTTCTTGGCGTCTTCGACGGTTTCGGTTTTACGGGATTCCACTTTCATGACGTGGTATCCGTAGTCGGTCTCAACCGGATCGCTGATCGTGTTCAGAGGCAGTTCGATAGCCGCTTTTTTGAAGCCGGCCACCCATTGGCTGACCTTGGCGTTCTCATACTTGCCGCCTTTATCTTTCGAACCCGGATCATCCGAGTATTCTTTGGCAAGAGCATCGAAGTCTCCGCCGTTTTTGAGCTTCTGCTGTACTTCTTTCGCACGCTTCAGAGCTTCTTCTTTCGTGCGGAGTTCTTTATTCGTAGCCGGATCGTTAAGACCGATCAGGATGTGACGGACAGTCGCTACATCGTAGGCGTTCGGGTCCGCTTTTTTGGCTTTTTCGTATTCGGCTTTGATTTCGTCGTCCGTAACTTGCTTCTCCAGGTGGCTCGTGGAATACACGCTGAGTCTCATGAGATCCTCAACGTCCTTCTCTTCGAGTTTAGCATCCTTCAGCTTCTTCTCCAGGCCGCCTTCCTGTGCGCCCAGGTAAGTTTTCAGCTGCGTAACCTGTTCGGTTACCTGCTTGTCCGCTTCTTTCTTCACGTCATCGCTTGCACGTCCGGAAAGGACCTTCAGCATGATATATTGCTCCAGCATGCTTTGCTGATAAGCCGGGTCGGTTTCGAACTGAGCGTATTCCGGATACAGAAGACGGTTGAAGGAAAGCAGCTTGTCAAACTCTCCGCGGGTCACTTTGCCCCCGTCTTTGTAAGTGGCGATAACCTCTTCCGGCGTGCCGGCTTTTCCTTCGTCCTTTTTGCCGCATCCGCTGGCCACGGCCAAAACAAGGACTAATACGGCAAGCAGCAGCCACTTGCTTTTGGCCCAACCTGATTTATTGTGTTGCATTCTGCAATTCTCCCTTCGTTTTCAAGGCTTCCCTGTATTGTAACAGAAAACGCTCCACCAATGCGATTGTGTCCTCAGGGGACAATCCTTTGCCGCGGATATGAACATGAATCTGAGGTCCGGCAATCAGCTTGACACGCCCGTCGAAGCCGTTCGAAATCGTAAACAGCTTCTGTCCGTCCAGTCTTTCCGTCTCATCGGGAGAAATCTTGATCTGATAATCGTCGCCCTTCTGGGAGATGGATTCGATTTTATATTCGGCTCCATACACCTTTAATCTGGCTACGGCCAAAAGATTGGAAACGGCAGGCGGTAGATCGCCGAACCGGTCCACCAATTCCTCGTCAAGGTCTTCCGCTTCCGCGAAGGAGCGGATATTCGCCACTTTCTTGTAAATCTCGATCTTCTGCATGCTGTCATAGATGTAATCCGACGGGAGGTACGCATCCAGATGAAGGTCAAGCTGCGTGATCCATTCCTTCTCCGGCTCCGCCTGCTCTCCGTCCAGCTCCAGCTTGCGCTTGGCGATTTCTTCGCTCAGCATCTGAGAGTACAGGTCGAATCCGACGGAAGCGATAAACCCGTGCTGCTCGGCTCCGAGCAGATTGCCGGCTCCGCGGATGGACAAGTCCCTCATGGCAATTTTAAACCCGGAACCAAGTTCTGTAAATTCTTTGATTGCCTGGAGACGCTTCTCCGCCACTTCATTCAGCACTTTGTCCCGCTGATACGTAAAGTACGCGTAGGCGATCCGGTTGGAGCGGCCGACCCGGCCCCGCAGCTGGTACAGCTGGGATAAGCCCATCTTGTCGGCGTCGTGGACGATCAGCGTATTCACGTTCGGGATGTCGACGCCGGTCTCGATGATGCTCGTGCTTACGAGCACGTCGAACTCGCCGTCCAGGAAGTCGAGAATGGTTTTCTCGAGTTCCTGCTCCGACATTTGCCCGTGCGCCACGGTCACGCGGGCCTCCGGCACGAGCATGGAGATCTGCTCGGCCATCTGGTTGATCCCCTGGACGCGGTTGAACAGGAAATACACCTGTCCTTCGCGCGCCAGCTCGCGTTCAATCGCTTCCCGTACGAGCGTCGTGCTGTATTCCAGCACGTAGGTCTGTACCGGGAAGCGGTTCTCCGGCGGCGTCTCGATGACAGACAGGTCGCGGACGCCCAGCATCGACATGTGAAGCGTGCGCGGGATCGGCGTTGCGGTCAGCGTCAGCACGTCGACATTCGTTTTCAGCCGCTTCAGCTTCTCTTTGTGCGACACGCCGAAACGCTGCTCCTCATCGACAATGAGCAATCCCAAATCTTTGAACTTCAGATCCTGGGACAGCAGACGGTGCGTTCCGATTACGATATCGACGGTGCCGGCTTTGACGCCCTTGGTCGTTTCATTCTGCTCTTTCTTCGAACGGAAGCGGCTCAGCACCTGAATGTTGAACGGATACCCCGAGAACCGCTCGCGGAACGTTTCGTAATGCTGCTGCGCCAAAATCGTCGTCGGCACCAGCACGGCTACCTGCTTGCCGTCGATTGCCGCTTTGAAGGCGGCGCGGATAGCCACTTCCGTCTTGCCGTAGCCGACATCGCCGCAAAGCAGCCGGTCCATCGGACGGGGTTTTTCCATATCTTTCTTAATTTCCCCAATTGCCCGGAGTTGATCCGTCGTTTCGTCATACGGAAACATGCTTTCGAATTCCTGCTGGTAGGCGGAATCGGAACTGAAGCCGTATCCCGTTGTCGCTTGACGGTCCGCGTACAGCTTGATGAGATCGTCGGCGATATCCTTGACGGAAGTCCGCACTTTGTTCTTGACCCGGTTCCAGTCGGCCCCGCCAAGCTTATATATTTTCGGCTCTTTTTCTTCGGAACCGACATATTTCTGAATGAGATCGATTTGGTCGATCGGGACGGACAGCTTGTCGCCGCCCGCATAGACAATATGCAAATAATCTTTATGAATGCCGCCCACCTCAAGAGTGCCGATCCCGACATACTTCCCGATCCCGTGATTAACATGAACGACGTAGTCGCCGACTTTAAGCTCCTGGTAGCTTTTGATTCTCTCGGCATTCTCGATCTTCTTGTCTACTTTGCGCGCTTTGCGCTGCTTCTGCGTAAACATCTCGCCTTCCGTTATCACGACGAGATGAATGGACGGCAGCTCGAATCCGGTCTGCAGGTTGCCGTTCATAATCTCGGGTTCCTCGATTTGATAGTCCCCGAGCACACGGCGGACACGCTCCATCCGCTCTTCGCCGTTGGCCAGGATGATTACGCGGCTCCCCGTTTTTTTCCACCGCTCCATTTCCGCTTTCAGAAGATTCATCTGCCCGTGGAAATTTTGCATGACCCGGGACATGAAATTAACGATATTCTGCGGCTGGGTCTGCGGAACTTGCCGCAGGAAAAGCGACATATAAAGCGTTGGATAGGTCCGGCGCTGCATAAGGGTCTCCAGCTGCTTCGAAAGCGTGAGAGCCGGAAGGGCCTTCCCGTCCTGAAGAGAGCTGGTCACCCACTCCGCTTCCTCGCGCTCCAGCTGCTTGGACGTTTCCACAAGCCTGGCCGGCTCGTCTATGAGCAGCACGGTATCTTCGGGCATGTAATCGGATAAGGTCTGCCGTTCCGGATAGAGCAGGGAGACATACTTGAACAGCCCCTGGAAGGTGTTCCCCTCACGGAGCAGTTCAATGTCATGTCCGATTCCTTCCAGCAGCCTGTCCTTGGCCTGACGGTCCGTCATTTTGGCAAGCTGGGCCTGGAGAAGTTCATAAGCATGCTGAGCCGCGCTTTGGAAACGCTTTCTATTTAAGAGAACCTCCCGGCACGGCTGGATCACGAACGAATCCAACTTGTCGATGGAACGCTGGTCCGATACGTCGAACGTACGGATCGAATCCACATCCACATCAAACAGTTCGATCCGGACGGCAGTGGAAGAAGTCAGCGGAAATAAGTCCACGATTCCCCCGCGGACGCTCATTTCCCCTTTTGCTTCCACCCGTTCCACGCGCTCGTAACCGAGTTCGGTCAAGCGGGTCAGAAATTCCTCCAGGTCAATTGTATCCCCCAAACGCACGGTGAGCTGGGCTTCCTCGAAAGTTTCTTTGGTCGGAAGCAGACGGCGGAACCCGGCATACGGCACAATGACCGCTCCCCGGTATCCGCCGGCCAGTTTCGTCAGCACATCGATCCGCTGCGCCAGCATTTCGGGACTGGCAATAGCCGCTTCGGCGGCAAGCAGCTCTTGTGCAGGATATAAGAGAACCCCGTCTTCCGGAAGACATTCGCTTAAATCCTCGAAAATCTTCTGGGCGGAGAACATATTATGCGTAACGATGAGAAGCGGACGCTGGAGCTGCTGCATCAGTGCGGCAAGCATCACCTGACGAGAGGAGCCGGTTAATCCGGCGATCAACTGCTCTTTCATACCGGAACGAATACCCGAAATCACACTTTGAAAATCGCGGTCCGCTGAAAAAGCTTGTATTAAAGCTTGCAAATCAAGTACACTCCTCTCACAAAAAGAAGCCTCGGCGCTTGCCTAGGCTGTCATGACACAATTTTTGGCACATGTCCGGAGTACGGGATAAACGCCCTAAGCAGCGCGCAGGCAGCGGCCGGATTCGGTCACTGCAGCGGGCTGCCGATCAGGTTAAGCTCCGGATTGGCGTCCAGTGCCTGCTTGCAGTAATCGCAAACCACCTTGACCGTAACGCCCCCGTCCATGTTATACGCTATTATATCGCTCCGCTCTTCGGGGGTCAAGAAATGGAAACCGAGACTGGTATTCGCTCACTTGATCCCGGCTGATTTCCCCGATAGACGATTGGCAGTGACGGCAAATATATTTTACTGACATCAATGTATGCCTCCTCGCAGGTTTCGATTACTCCTTAGTATGACCCGAACTTTAAAATCCTAGCCCACATAGGAAGTAATTTGCGAGCGCCTGCCCGGCATACAATGTGTCTTGGAGTAAGCGATAGCCCGGAGTACATCCCGCAAGCCAAGCACTGGGGGATACTCCCCTTATTCATAACACGGCACACTCCGTTTAAAGCTTCGGGGCCATCCGGCTTAATTTCCGCTTCCGTTGAAAACCGCCATCGTTTTCTCGAAAGGTTCGCTCAGACAGTGCTCCATCGCTTCGCACGTTTTGTCCAGAACGGCCGGGAGCGATCCCGTCTCCGTTTTACTGAAATTCGACAAGACATAGTCGACAATCGGATAGCCCGGATTCGGACGGTTGATCCCCATGCGGATGCGGTTGAACGTAGAGGTGCCCGTGTGGGCGATGACGGATTTGATCCCGTTATGGCCTCCGGCGCTGCCTTGGTAACGCAATCGGATATTCCCGAACGGTGTATCCATGTCATCGTACAAAATGACGAGATCCGACACATCGACTTTATAAAAGTCCATGAAAGCCCGGATCGATTCCCCCGACAAATTCATATAGGTCATAGGTTTCAGCAAGTAGGCCTTTGTACCGTTCACGCGCACTTCGGCCAGATGGCCTTTGCACTTGTTCTGGAACGAAGAGACGCCCCATTTCTCGGCAAAACGGTCGATCGCCATGAACCCGATATTATGCCGTGTATGCTCATACTGTTTCCCTGGATTGCCTAAACCGACAAAACATTTCACGTTTCACTCACTCCCAAAATTTTTTTACTTTTTTTAACTAGATACCGTAACGATTGCCTGCCGAAACTTGTCTACTATATAGTGGTATTTTGCGCGGACCGGGCATAGGTCTGCGGATTTTCGGCCGCTCGGCTCATTTGCCGGTCCCAGCCGCAAAGATAAAGTCATAAATTGGCGCAAATCAGCATGATTTACGCTTCACAAAAATACGGGTAGCAGGTGATGAATCTTATGTACGACAACGGCCAGCAGCTTTACCAGGACGATCATTTTCAAGATCATTTGGAAGCGGAGGTTCCTGTCCAAGTATACTATCTAAACTCCCACAAAGATATAGGCTTCGTCTATCACTATTCTTCCCACTTCATCAAGATCAACAACACGTTTTACAACCGGGGGATGTTCACATTCGTATCGAGACCCGGTTATTAGGCGTGTTTTGGCAAGCGCTTACATAGCTTGTCCATTTTCGCTGTTCCCTCGGTGAAAGATAAAAAAGACTGCTGCCGGAAAGCCGGCAGCAGCCTTTCTTTTTGCCCGGAGACCGGGTTATTCTTTCGGTTCCGCAGCTTCTTCGGCCGCAGGCTCGGCTTCGGCAGCCGGCTCGTCCGCAGTCGTTTCTTCAACTTCCTTCTGCGGCTGAAGCACGGTTACTACAACGTCTTGCGCTTCAGTCTTCACTTCTACGTTCTCAGGCAGCTTCAGATCGGATACGAGGATATTCTCCCCGATTCCGAGGCTGCTGATATCTACCTGAACGGAGTCCGGCAAATCGTCAGGCAGACAGCGGACATCCAGCTGCGCCGTCTCCACCTGGAGAATGCCGCCTTCCTTCACGCCCGCCGCTTCACCCACGATCTCGATGGCAACCGTGGCTTTAACCGGCTCGTTCATGTTGATTTGATGGAAATCGATGTGGATGACATCCTGACTCAGGCTGTCTCTCTGAACTCCACTGATAAGTACGGGGCGCTTGCCCACGCCTTCGATATTAAGATCAATCACCGCATTCGGGTGGCTTCTCAGCAGCGGCACGAGTTCCTTCCGCTCCAGAACAACCGTCAGGCTGTCCGTGGTTTTCCCGTAAACTACGCCAGGCACTTTGCCTTGTCTGCGCAGCTGCTTCGCCTCCGACTTGGTGGCATTGGTTCTGGTATTTCCTTTAAGAGCTACTCCCATACAAAAAGAACCTCCCTTTTAGATGGCTAAAGATAAATTACCCATCTTGGGGAGGTTTAAATCAATTATTTATAAAAAAGTTCAGGAGTGCTTGTTTTCTTTCTTCGCCTTCATCTTGCTGCGAATGCGGTCCGCATAGCCTTTTTTGTTCGTCTGACGCTCACGGGCGATCGCCAGGTCGTTCTCTTCCACGTTGTGCGTAATCGTAGATCCCGCCACCACGTAGGCTCCATCGCCGATTTTAACGGGAGCGATCAGGTTGACGTTGCTTCCGATAAAAGCATCGTCGCCGACTTCCGTCAGGCTTTTGTTGAAGCCGTCGTAATTGACCGTGATGGCGCCGCAGCCGAAATTGACGTTCTTGCCGATAACGGCGTCTCCCACGTAACTAAGGTGCGACACTTTCGAACCCTCGCCCAGCTTGGCGTTTTTGATTTCCACGAAATCGCCGATTTTGACGTGATCGCCCAGATCCGTTCCCGGACGCAGATAAGCGAACGGTCCCACATTGGCGTGGCTGCCCACTTTGGCCTCCTGAAGCACCGATTGCTTGACGGTTACTTCGTCGCCCAGCGTGCTGTCGCAAATCTCGGTATTCGGCCCGATCACGCATTCCGATCCGATGACGGTTTTGCCGCGCAGCGTAGTTCCCGGATACAGGATTGTATCCGCCCCGATCACGACGTCTTTCTCGATATACGTTTGAGAAGGATCGATGAACGTTACCCCGCCCACCATGTGGCCGCGGTTGATGCGCTGACGCATCAGCATTTCCGCTTCCGAGAGGGCGATCCGGTCGTTAACCCCGATCGCTTCCGCCTCGTCCGGCGTGCAGTACGCTTCGACGATCTCGCCCGCATTTTTCAGAATCCCGACGACGTCCGTCAAATAATACTCGCCCTGGGCGTTCTCGTTCTTCACGTTCTCCAGCGCTTCGAACAGCTTGCGGTTATCGAAGCAGTAGGTGCCCGTATTGATCTCGCGCACAGCCGCTTCTTCCGGGCTGCAGTCCTTCTGTTCGACGATCCGGTCCACCCGGCCGCCTTCGCCCCGGATGATGCGCCCGTAGCCCGTGGCATCCGTCATTTCCGCCGTCAGAATAGTACCCGCAGCGCCTTTCTCCTTATGCAGCTGGAGCATTTTCTCCAGCGTCTCCGGACGGACGAGCGGCGTATCTCCGCATACGACGAAGGTCACGCCGTCTTCCGCTCCGATAACGTCCTTCGCCATAAGGACGGCATGTCCCGTACCGAGCTGCTGAGCTTGTAAAGCATACTCCGCCCTGTCTCCCAAATAGCCTTTAACGGCTTCGGCCCCATGGCCTACAATTACGATCGTTTTCTCCGTTTGTATATGTTCAAGTGTATCGAGTACGTGTTCCACCATCGGTTTTCCGCAGACGGAATGCAGCACTTTGTACAGCTTGGATTTCATTCGTTTCCCTTGTCCTGCGGCCAGTACAATCGCCATCAGCTTCAACTTCAATCCACTCCTTCTTCTCCTCTGGGTTTCACCCATGACTATATCTTATCTGCCGGAAAAAGAAAAGAGAGCCCTGCAGGAACAGGACTCCTTCTGCCAAAACCGGCGTTGATTATGCGCCTTCTTCAATAACTTCCTCTTCCGCAGCCGCACGGTCGTACTCAGACAAAACCGCCGCTTGAATCTTCTCGCGGGTTGTGGATGAAATCGGATGGGCAATATCACGGAACTCCCCGTCCGGAGTCCGTTTGCTAGGCATTGCAACAAACATTCCATTATTGCCGTCAATGACGCGAATATCGTGTACGACGAATTCGTTATCGATCGTAATGGAAGCAATCGCCTTCATTCTTCCTTCGGAATTCACCCGGCGAAGTCTGACATCTGTAATTTGCACTGTGTTCACCACCTTTTTCCATTCGCAGGACTTGGTGTATACTTCCACATTTTCGTGCAAATTCCTTCTGGATAAAGAGGAAAAATTTAGATTTTCCTGAAATTAAATGTGCTCTTAAACGTTTTCGACAGCTATCGCCGCAATCAGTTCGATTTCGACAAGCACATCTTTCGGAAGCCTTGCCACTTCTACGGTAGAGCGCGCCGGCTTATGTTCGCCGAAGTAGGAAGCGTACACTTCGTTAATGGCTCCGAACTGGTTCATATCTTTAATAAAGACGGTCGCTTTGACCACGTTCTGGAGAGTCGCCCCCGCTTCTTTAAGTACCGCTTGAAGGTTCCGGAACACCTGATGCGTCTGCTCCGTAACGCCGCCCTCCACGAGCTGGCCTTCGGCATTTAACGGAATTTGCCCCGATGTGAAAACGAGATTGCCCACCTGTACCGCCTGGGAATACGGGCCGATAGCGGCCGGTGCTTCATTCGTTGAAAGGATACGCATAACTTTAAACTCTCCTTTATTCGGAATCGAAATAATTTCCAGGAACGACGGTTACTTGTTTCGTTTTGGAATCGACGCCGGTCAGCTTGGCCAGAGAGATGTAATCCTTCACCAGCTCTTCCTCGACCTCGTTCGATTCGATGAACACGCCGACACCGCCGACCGTCGCTTTGAATTCGCCCAGCAGGTCCACCATTCCCTGAATGGTGCCGCCCGCTCTTTTGAAATCGTCTATGATCAAGACCCGCGCTCCTTCCTGGAGCGTCCGTCTGGCCAGGGACATGGTTTGTATGCGTTTGCTGGATCCCGAAACATAATTGATGCTTACGGCGGACCCTTCCGTGGCGTTGCTGTCGCGGCGAACCGTCACGACGGGCAGGTTCATAAAGGAAGCCGTCGCGTAAGCAAGCGGAATGCCTTTGGTCTCTACCGTCATCACGACGTCCAGTTCTCTGCCCGCGAAAGCGGTAGCGAACGTTTTGCCGATTTCGTTCAATACTTGAGGCCGCCCCATAATATCGGCCATATACAAAAATCCGCCCGGCAGCACGCGTTCCGGCTGCTCAAACTGATTGCACAAATCCTGCACGAATGAAAGCGACGCTTCCTTGGCAACCTTCGGAATGAATTTCACGCCTCCGGCAGCACCGGCAAGTGTATGGAGTTCTCCGAGTCCTTCGTCCTCGAATACCTCTTTAATAATCGCCAGATCTTCACTGATCGAAGATTTGGCCGAACTGTAACGTTCCGCGAATGTAGTCAGCGGTATGAGCGTATGCGGCCGAAACAACAAATACTGCGTCATCTCAACCAACCGAGCGCTTCGCTTCAATTTTTTCATGACGCACCCCTAATAAAAACCGAATATTATAAAGAGAATATACCATTTTTGTCCGTCTTTGTACAACCTATACAAGGAAAACATCACATTCGGGACACGACCGTCCCCGTCGGGACAGAAAAAAAGCTCCTCACCGGGAGCTATCGCAGCGGATCTCGAATGCCCGCTGCCTTACGGAAGCATCCGTACAGCGTATACGTCCTTGCAGAATCCTCTCAGCCCGTTATAGATCCGGGCCACTTTGGCTTCCTTCGAGACGAGCCCGAACACGGTCGGGCCGCTTCCGGACATGAGCACGCCGTCAGCTCCGAGCCTCATCATCACTTCTTTCATCTGCCGGACTTGAGGATAAAGCTGGAGTGTCACCTCTTCGAGCACGTTGCCAAGGCTTTCGCACAGCTCGTCGAAACGTTTATGCCGGATGGCCTCCAAAACCTGCCTGGTGTCAGGATGATGGTTGATACCCGCGGCATTCAGTTTCCCGTAAACCTCGGAGGTCGACACGTTGATGGGCGGTTTGGCGAGAATAACCCAGCACTGAAGAGGGTTGTCCACCGGGTGCAAGATCTCTCCGCGGCCTGTTGCCAGCGCGGTCCCCCCCGTCACGCAGAAGGGTACGTCCGAGCCCAGCTCGCCGCCCAGCTTCTGCAGTTCCTCCGTGGGGATGCCGAGTCCCCACAGACGGTTCAGCCCGCGCAGCGTAGCCGCCGCGTCACTGCTTCCTCCGGCGAGCCCGGCGGCCACCGGAATTTTTTTGTCCAAATGTATATAGACGCCCTTGCGGACGTCATACCGATCTTTTATGAGCCTCGCGGCCTGGAAGGCGAGGTTCTTCTCATCAAGCGGGATGTAGCCGGCCTGACTCGAAATGATGATCGTATCCCGAGGAAGTTCCTGCATTTCGATTCGGTCGGCCAGGTCGACCATCGTCATAACCATTTCCACTTCGTGGTAGCCGTCTTCCCGTTTCCGTAACACGTCCAGGGACAGGTTGATTTTGGCCGAAGCTCTTTCGTATATTTTCACAACGGTCACCTTCTTTTGGGCGCTTTGCCGATAATAGCTTCACATATTATAGCAAATGCCTCTAAGAAAAGCTAAAGCTTCCGGCACAGGTCAAATACAGGCGGGCCGGGCATTTCCCATTTGTTCACTTATTTATTAACAATTGTATCCCACATTAAACATACAGCCGCGCACCTACGAATTTTAAGGCAGCAGGAACATTCCGCACCGGCCATTTTCGTATAACGCGGTTGAACGGAAAGAACGGCAATAAAGTAGTTCCCTACAAGATAAAAGCCCTATTTTCGCTTCTTCCCGACTTTAACGCTCCATGCTGACATCCGTGTCTTATGGACGGCGTTTTGCAGCCTGCTCGGCGATCTGGAGAGCTCTTTTCACCATATTCCCCGCATCTTTACTCCGTATCCCGCCCCAGCCTTCACGCTCGACGGTCTCATAGAAACCAAGGTCCTTTGCGAGCTCATATTTAAACTCATCGGACATGACGCCTCTTCTTCTTCTGCTCATCTTAGTTCCTCCTTTAGGGTGCGGTTGCGGTAGGGTTGCACCATTAGTATGCGTCGGGAACCGGAATGTCATTCATGCGGACCTGAATACGGACAGGAAAGCGCCGCTTGTCCCCTTCCGCTGCTCAAAAGCTCCCGGAAAAGCAAAAACGGCAGCTCCCAAAGGAGTGCCGCTGGTCTTAATGCTGTATATACGTGATGCGGAGTTCTTCTGCTGCGTCATCGTCACAAACCGTAACTTCAACGGATTCGGTCAAAATATCCGCGTAGCTGTACGAGACCCGCTTAAATGTTTGTTGTTCCTGGTCTAGCTTTACGATAAAAACAGAAGGGTAGGTTTCTTCCAAAACACCGAAACGCTCAATGGTTTTCCGACGGCCGCCATTTGCTTTCAACATGATTTTCTGTCCAACATGAGGCTCAAGACTGCGTTTGATTTCCAACAGCGCATTTTTAGCCATTGTGATCTACCACCTCTTTCTCTGTTTATTATACCTTAAAACAGTGTGTTTGTCAAACAAGCTAAATATTATATCAGCCGGACAAATACGTTGTCAACGGTATAAAATCCTATTTTTAAATCTTTACCTAAGCGTAGCTTTTGTCAAAACCTGAAGAATTATGCATCGCTGCCTTTTACGAAGCTCTGACAGCCCCAAGAAGCCACACTTCCGCTGATGAACTCATCCACATAAAAAAAGCGTACAGTCCCTTGTATCCAAGATACATGGTTCTGTACGCTTATTTTAAACGCCGGGCAGGTGCTGCTGAAGCCGCACCCTTTATTCCCAAACTTGCAAGCAGCGCTTCCTCTTATCGCCTCGCCAGGCACCCCGTCAGGAGCTTAAACAGTGGCTTCCGCAGTCAGATTCACGAGCCGGGGCACTCCCATCCGGTAACTGCCTCTCGTTTCAATGCCGCCGACTCCGTCAAGGCCCGTCACCGTAACTCCGGCCAGGTCTGCCATGGATACCGTGTCGCGAATCGATGTGTAGGACGCTTTGGCGGCTATGCACAGAGGGTCCAGCGCATGTATGAGCACACGGGCGGGGGAGCTTGCGAAATTCGCTCCCGCCTGCAGCAGCGCCTCAAAGTGGGACTGGCAGGCACCCGCTACGATCGTCAGGGCGTCCCGGTTGCTCTGGTACTGCCGCGCGACCTGGACGGCTCTGACGAAGTGAAGCGAGTTTTTATAGCTGTCGAGCTGGTGTACGTCCAGCTTCTTTCTGTTTTTCAGCAGGCCGTCATGTCCCGTGACAACGACGATGTCGGGCTTCACCTGCGGCAGAAGCCGCTGCAGGGTGACAGCCATCTGAGATTCGCTCACATAGAAGCCCTCCGCAGGAATGCGGAGCTCCCCGTACAAATTCATGCTTTTGCGCAGATAGTTCGGGTCGCCGTCCAGATGCAGGATTTTACCCGGCATCTCGAAATATTGCGTATTCTCGGGCAGCTTATTACGCACCAGATTATCGTTGAGCCGGTACAGCTCCTGACGAAACTGGCGGATGCTGCGGATTGTCTCGCCTACCCTGGGCAGATTTACTCTCGGAAAGTCCGAATCGCGGACGGCCGTTACGCGGGATAAATCGGCAATGGGAGCGTCCGCCAGCAGGCGAAAATCGACGCCCCGAAGAATCGCCCTTGTCGTATCGATCTCCTGGATTCGAAAAATGATATCGTTGCCGTAGGATTTGCGGGTCGCCAGATCGCCTTGCCTCATGAAGCCATCCCCTCCTAAGCCTATCGTATGGCAGGGGTGGGCAATTGGTGATTAGCCCGCTTCTATTTGCTGCAGGTGGGGCAGTTCCGCAGAGCTTCCGTCACGCGGCCGTATTCTTCCATGCTGAGCGTTTCGCCGCGGCGGCTGGGCTCGATGCCCGCCTCCAGCAGAAGAGCCTCCAAATCGCGCTTGTTCTCTTTGGAGAAGAACCGGGCTCCGAGGTTGTTATAGATCGTTTTGCGCCGCTGCGCAAAGCTGGCTTGTACCACCTCGAAGAAGAAGTCTTCGTCCGCCACTTCGACGGGGGGTCCTTTGCGCAGACGCAGGCGGATCACAGCCGAGTCTACGTTCGGCTGCGGCACGAAAACGGTGCGCGGAACGATCGTGACCAGTTCCGCTTCGCAGTAGAATTGTACGGCGATGCTGAGGCTGCCGTACTCCTTGCCGCCCGGCTTGGCCGCCATCCGGTCCGCCACTTCCTTCTGGATCATCACGACGATGTTTTCGAGCGGAAGCTTCTCTTCGAGCAGCTTCATGATGATCGGCGTCGTGATGTAATAAGGAAGGTTGGCGACGACGCTGATTCCGGACAAGCCGGAGAATTTCTCCTCGATCAGCTGTCTCAGATCGAGCTTCAATACGTCGCCGTGAACGACCTCGGCCGACGGATAGGGCGACAGCGTCTCCCGCAGGATGGGGAGCAGACGCTGATCGATCTCCACCGCGACGACACGCCCGGCTTCCTTCGCCAGCTGCTGGGTTAACGCGCCGATGCCGGGCCCGATCTCCAGCGCTCCCTTCTCGGGAGAGAGCTCAGCCGCGGAAATGATGTTGCGCAGGACATTCCCGTCCGTGAGAAAGTTCTGTCCCAGACTTTTTTTGAGCACGAGATTGTGCCGGTTTAGAATATCTTTGGTGCGTTTGGGCGTTGCCACATCTTCAGAAGCAAAGAACGGGCCGCCGCCTTGTCCATTTGAGTTCATAGTCATCCTCCAAGCTTCCGTTCCTGACGGAAGCCGCCTCTGCGTAAATTATTGCTCCGGACGGTCCAGCTGCTCAACGGCAGCCTCGAACTCTTCCCGGGAAATTTGAAAAGCGGCGCAGCGCTTGTAAAACTGCTTACCATTACAATACCCGATTCCGAGCTTTTTTCCTACTTCGAGCCTTCTGGCCGCGGCATCGGGGTGAACAATAAGGCCCGCCGCAATCAAATCTTCCCAGGTTAACAATGATACGGCGCCTTCATACTCAGTCTTCACGTTGGCCAGGGCCGATCTTATGGCCTCAGGCGTCGCGTTCTCCACTCCGATGTCGCCGCGCTTCTCCGCAAGTTCCTGGGGGAGAAAAGCGTGCTTGCAGCCGGGAACCTTGCCCGAAATGATTTTACGGATGCGTTCGCCCGCATGGTCCGGATCCGTAAAGACAATTACCCCTCTTCGTTCCTGGGCCAGCCGGATACGATCCAGAATCGCCCGGTTGATTGCCGATCCCCCGGTTTCGATCGTATCCGCTTCGACCGCCCGCTTGATGGCGGTTGTATCGTCTTTTCCTTCGACAACAATGATTTCTTTGATCATGTTCTTATCCTCTCTTAAGCGCACAAAAAGAAGAGGGCATCCCTCTTCTTTTTGCATACGGTTTGTTACCGGTTTGTAAATCTTCGTTACAGGTAACATGTTATCCTAATCTTGTGTCGGTTTATTCGGGCCGATGACATAAACGGTATATCCCCGTTTCACACCGAAAGTCTTCGCATAACTCATGCTGTCGAAATAAACGTCCATTTTCTGGTTTTTAATGGCACCGCCCGTATCTTCCGCACGGCGGTATCCGATTCCTTCAATGTACACCCACCAGCCTAACGGCACGACGGATGGATCCACGGCAATCGTTTGGCCCTGTACGGGTTTGGTTCCGCTGGCCGTCCGGTTACCGACGCCCGGCTCTTGGGAAGAGTAAGCGGTCAAGGTAACGTTCTTTAATATTTTCTTCGCGTCTATGTTGGTACCTGCTTTAGTTACCTGCTTAGGCTTAACCGGTTCGGATGCGGCTGCCACCGTAACGACCGGATTTTTTGTGCCTACAGCCACAATCTTATCCACACTGGCGTTTTTGACTGCTTGATCGATAACCTGCTCGGATACGAGTTTTCCGTTTTCGAAAATCTTCTCTTTCTTTTTGACCAATACGCCTTCCTGGCCCTCCTGTACGACCTGCTCCTTGCCTTTCAGCAGATCTTCATCGGATTTCTTGACCACACTGAAAGCGATCGGCTCCGAAATTTCTTCCGTTTCTTTCTTCACCCGGACAACTTCGATAGCCGCATTGGCTGAAAGCACCGTGTCTTTGGCCGGAGTCACTTTGTCGTGCTCACCCAGCGAAATATTTAAATCTTGCAGAACTCTATCTACCGTTTTCGCAGTGGTGTGCACCGTTTGTGTCTGCCCGTCGGCAGTTAGCTGCACGGGTGATGCATGATCGATGACAATCTTCTGACCGTCTTGAATCTTGCCGTCCAGCGGCATAGATACCTGATCGTGCTCACCGATTGTAATGGCTTGTTCATCCAGTAGGCGCTGCAGGACCCATTGTCTTGTTTCCACAACGGTTTCTCGTCCGTTTACCACCAATGATACGCTCTTACCAGCCGTACCGTATAACAACACCAAAAACATGAAAGTCAAAGCGAATGAAATGATAGCTGCAAGGATGATCATACGCAAGTTTTCATGCTTCCATCGCAATGCGAAGGACATGCTGGATGATCGCTTAACATGGGTCTCTGGTTGCGAGATATTGCCCACTTCTTCGGTCCTCCTTCAAAGCCTCGCCTCTGTGATACGCATGATGATTTGGACGCGACTTAGGTTTATTTGGCGGTTCCTAACGGAACCCTTGCAATTGGCTTCTTTCCCGCCGGCTGACCGGTTGCTCTCAGTCTTTACGGGGTCTGCATCACCTCCGCTTGATGTTTACCTGTATGCGGGTCGAATACCCGTCCGATATGGAACAAAAAAGGCCATCGGAAATAGAAAGCTTCCCGGTGGCCTGTGTGTGAGCGCGACTAAACAGAATGACACGACAGTTGGTTATCTCTCCCGGTACGCTTACGAGGTTAGCTGACGGATTCGGGCCGTGGGAGCTGCCCTACTCGCCGGCGGTGCTGCCTGCACCTGCCATTGAGATTCACCCCAAATTGTTTCCTGTTGTATCGGCTCAAAAGCTGTGCCGACCTTGACAGCGGTTCCCCCGTTTTCCTTTTACGGAAACTCAGCGTTAAAACTTGGCGTTTATTAAGTTATCATGAAAGTATATTACGCTCAAATATCCAACCTGTAAAGGGGTCATATTCCTTAAAAATAAGCAAATTTAACCAAACCAACGGCATTTATCTAATTATCTTGCAGTCGTTCTCCTTTTTTCTCCCGTTATCTCGCTTCTAGTTTTCCCCATTTCCGCCGTTCCGCTTGGGGATTGGGCTTCCAGGCATTTTTTGACTATAATAAAAGATACGGCAAACCGCCCGAAAAGGCCCGAAGCCGCAATAACCGATTGAAGAAAAGCAGGTGAAGGCATGGATCCAATTCTTCACATTTCCCGTCTCAGCGGAGGCTATTTACCCGGAAAACCGATTCTGCGCGATCTCGAAATTACAGTCGGACAAGGTGAAATGGTCGGTCTGATCGGACTCAACGGAGCAGGGAAAAGCACGACCATCAAACACATCCTCGGACTTCTGAAGCCCCAGGAAGGCAGTGTCCGCATCCGCAACCGGACCTTGGAGGAAGATCCTCTCGGCTACCGGTCGTCGTATTCTTTCGTCCCGGAGTCTCCCGAATTGTACGACGATCTGACGATTGAAGAGCATTTGGAACTGACGGCGATGGCTTACGATATTCCGAAGGAAGCGTTCAAGGAACGTGCCGGCCGCCTGATGAGCGAGTTCCAGATGGAGCCCAAGCGCAAAAGCTTCCCGGGCCAGCTCTCCAAAGGGATGAAGCAGAAAGTCATGATCATGAATGCGTTTCTTGTCGAGCCCGCGCTTTATGTCATTGACGAGCCGTTCCTCGGTCTTGACCCGCTGGCGATGCGTTCTCTTCTCGACATTATGGCGGATTTCAAGAGCAGAGGCGCAAGCTTCCTGATCTGTTCCCACATCCTGGCCACGATCGAAAGATACTGCGACCGGTTCGTCGTTCTCCATCAGGGGAGAATTCTTGCCCAAGGCACGCTGGAGGAATTGAGACAACAGACCGGGCTGTCCGATGCGACGCTGGACGAGCTGTTCTATGAGCTGGTGCGGAGGAATCCGGCATGAACCAGGAAGCAGCCGTTCACAGAGCGGGCACGGCCGGGGCTGTCCGCCAGCTGTGGAAGCGCAGATTCGACCATTACCGGCAGGAAACGTCCCGCTACTGGGCTTATGTCGCAAGAAGCCAGTTTTTCGGTTTTCTTTTCCTGATTTTTATCGTTTCTTCCTATTATTATGCAAAAATCCTTCAGCAGCTTCCGACATCTTTTCCCTACATTTGGATTGTTCTGCTCCTCCTCGTTCCGGCTCTTGCGGCCGGCTCGGTGCGAACCCTTCTAAAGAATGCGGACCGGGTATTTCTGCTGCCTCTGGAACCCGTTATGAATGTGTTCTTCCGGGCGGCTTTCCGCTACAGTTTGGGAATCCAGGCCGCACGCTCCATTGTCCTGATGCTGATTGCTTGGCCTTTGTACAAACACTGCACGGGCACGGAGGGACAGCCTTTATGGCTGATGGCGATTTTTGTTCTTCTAATAAAAACAGCCAACCTGCTCGGATCTTGGCAGGAAGGCCGTTTTTCTTCTCCCGGATGGCGTCTGGTCTCGGCGGGGTACCGCTGGATCGCAAGCGCGGCAGTCGTCTTCGCCTTGTTCGGTACGGGCCCGCTTCCGGGCGGAATCGTTCTCTTGGCGGGACTTGCCGTCTGGGCGGTCGCGTACAGGCTCGGGCCCGGACAACGGGCAATGGGCGTCGCCTGGGATTATCTCATCGACAACGACCGCAAGCAGCAGTACCGGCTGTACTTGTTTTTCAGCGGATTCGCCGATGTGCCGCAGCTTCCGGTGCGGGTGAAGCAGAGACAATGGCTGGCGGGCATTACGAACCGGTATTCGTTCCGTTCTTCCTCGCTTTACCCGTATCTCTTCACGAAGACGTTCGTCCGTTCGGAACTGCTCGGCATCGTGGTTCGGATCACGCTCGTGGCAGGTCTGGCGGCCGCGGCCGTTCAGTCCGCGCCGGTAGCCGCCGCCGTGTGCGTCGTGGCCCTGTTCATCTCGCTGATTCAGCTCACCTCTCTGGAGCAGTCGCACCGCTACACGTTCTGGCTGCAGACCTATCCGGTAGATCCGCGCCGTAAAGTGGACGCCGTGGTACGGATCATCAGTGCCGCCTTCGCCCTGCAGGGGCTCGTTTTGACCCTGCTGATGCTGTTAAGCGGAGCGGGCGTCTATGCAGCCGCTCCGCTCGCGGGCCTCGCGCTCGGCCTCGTGCTGTGCGCCACGGTCATGAAGCGGAAATTTACCGCTTCATTTGAGGCCGAGTAGGCGCACGGCATTGTCCGTCGTGACCTTTGCGAGCTCCTCGAGGCTCATGCCGCGCAGCTCGGCGGCCGCTTCGGCAACGAGACGCACGTAGGACGTCTCGTTGCGCTTGCCCCGGAACGGATGCGGCGTCAAATAAGGCGCGTCCGTTTCAATGAGCAGGCGGTCAAGCGGCACCTGTTTCAGAACTTCCTTGGGCTGCTTGGCGTTTTTGAACGTAATGGGCCCGCCGAAGGAAATATGAAAATGCATATCCAGACACATCTTCGCCGTTTCCCAGCTTCCGGAATAGCAGTGCATAATGCCGCCGACTTCGGCGGCTTTTTCTTCTCTCAGGATCTGGACGATATCTTGATGAGCCTCGCGGTTATGGATCACGATAGGAAGCCCGACCTTGCGTGCAAGGCGGATCTGCTCGCGGAACACTTTCGCCTGCACATCTTTCGGGGACGTATCCCAGTGATAGTCCAGCCCGATCTCCCCGATCGCCACTACTTTCTCGTGCTTGCACAGCTCCTCGATCCATTCAAGATCACCCGGCCGCATATCCACGGCATCCGTCGGATGCCAGCCTACCGTCGACCATATGAAATCGTACTTCTCGGCAAGCTCGATGGAAGAAGGAATGGTTTCGCGGTTGAACCCTACGTTAACGATCCGGGTCACTCCGTTGTCCCAAGCCCTTTGGATGGCTTCGTCACGGTCTTCATTGAAAGCTTCATTGTTCATATGAGTATGAGTATCGGTCAGCATAACGGGAACTCCTTTTGTTTCGTCTGTTTTTTGAGTTAGGCGTCGAACAGCTTCTTGCGGAGGGCCGAAGCCCTGCCGCCCTCTTTTTCAAACAACTCGGCGGGATAATAAATGCGGTGCTGTCCCATGTGGATACCCGAGATCGATTTGACGATTTCGGAGCGCACCGAAATTTCCGTCAGTTTATCCTGGCCATCAAGCAGCAAAATAGGCTGTTTGTCTTCCTTGCCCGTATCGGGCCGGTACACGTCATACGACTGGTCCGACGGGAAATCCAGCTCCAGGTAATAATCCGCATCGAATCCGGCCTCCTCCAAAGCGTCGCGGAATTCCGTCAGCAGCTCTTTGTCCCACTCTTCCACGGCGGTGAACTTAAACAGACGGCGGTGAAGAAAACGTCCGGACAAATCAGCCAGTACGGGATCTTTTTCCAAACTCCAATACATCAAAACCGTCTGCATCAAAGATTCGTCTAGAAGGAAATAATCGTCCAGCGACAGCTTCCCTTGGAAAAGATGAAGGATAGGTTCCGGCATAAACGTAAACGAGTAACCGTCTTCGAACAGTGCTTTGGCGCACTCCAGAACTTTCCCCAGCAAAATTTCCGCGCTCCTTGTAACCGGGTGAAAATAAACCTGCCAGTACATCTGGTAACGGGACATTAAATAATCTTCGACGGCATGCATCCCGCTCTCTTTTACGACAATTTTCCCTTTATAAGGCCGGACTACCCTTAGAATACGCTCCAGATCGAAAGTTCCGTAATTAACCCCGGTAAAATACGCGTCCCGCAGCAAATAATCCATCCTGTCGGCATCGAGACTGGGAAGAGACAAGACTCGTTACAATCTCCTTGCGATACGTTTTGCAAATGACACCGGCAACATCATGAGCAAATGTCGGCGAGACCTTCGAGAGCACCTGATTCACTTCACTGTCACCTAAAATGATCCGGCAGGACCAATTTTCGTGATTCGTTCCGAATACTTTTTCTATAGAGTGGGAAAACGGTCCGTGACCGACATCATGCAGCAGAGCGGCGCACAGGCAAAGCAGCCTTTCCTCCTCCGGCCAGTCCGCATACGAGTTTCTTTCAAACTGGGAAATAATCTTTCTCGTAATCTCGTAAACGCCAAGCGAGTGAGAAAAACGACTGTGCTCCGCACCGTGAAAAGTCAGGAAGGATGTGCCCAGCTGGCGGATTCGCCGCAGCCGCTGAAATTCCTTGGTGTTGATGAGGTCCCAAACCGTGCGGTCCTGCACATAAATGTATTTATGGACAGGGTCTTTAAAAACTTTTTCTTCTATCATTTTTGCGTCTCCTTTTCGACATAAAATCCGACTATTTGCTCATTTAAGCAAGTATTTTGTCGAATAATGTTACAAGTTATTTTCCAAACTAAGCGTTACTTGTCACAAAAATAAAACAATTGTCACTTTAGAAGAAAGCGTTTAACCGCAATAGATCCACTTATTTTTAAGGGTTAAGGAGGAATTCGGCTTTTCACAAAGAATTCATTAAATATAAAAACTGCAATTAGAGACCAATTTTGGGTTGACTATTTTGGGAATGCTTGGTATCATGAATATCGAAAACTATGTCGAATAATGACGATTAATTATTTCAGTAGATTGGAAGGAGCTTTTATATATGATGAAATCCACAGGTATTGTAAGAAAAGTCGACGAATTGGGGCGTGTCGTTATTCCAATCGAACTTCGCCGTACACTCGGTATCGGTGAAAAAGACGCGCTGGAGATTTATGTAGACGGCGAGCGCATCATGCTTAAGAAGTATGAGCCTGCTTGTATCTTCTGCGGAAACGCTGAAAATGTGACTTATTTCAAAGGAAAAATTGTTTGTCACGAATGTTTAAATGAAATGCCAATACCTGTGACAAAATAAGAAAAATAGTATATAATAAGAACTAGCAAAGTTCCCATTGGTAATTCTAACCTTTTTCATATCTCCTCTACGTCTCTGATCCCGGCGGACCACCGTCACGGATTGGGGACATTTTTTTGTCCGGAGGGATGAAAAAGCTTGCTTTAGAACAAGTGTACGACGCCCGGGTACTTGGGGCAGAAGGAAACTGTGAAAAGCTTCGACGTTTCCAAGCGTATGTCTCCGGCCTGGCCGTATGCTTCGCTTGATACGGATGAAGCATCCCAGTCCGGCTTTCGCTTAACACCTATGCGTATTTGGGACGCAGAAAGAAAAGTCCTGTGATCGGCACCGGTTATCCGCGTTCCTGATTGCTCGGGCGAAAATATACCGGCCCCAAGATTGCGTACCGCGTGCTGCCTGTGCCCGGTGCAGTATCACAGGACGGTGGTCAACCGTCTTGCCTCCCCGAAATCTCAGGTTGATTTCCCCACCGCCGGAGACTCAATTCTGAAGCAGTTCGTTGTAGACGTCCCGCTTCGGCAGCCCCCTGTCGGAAGCGGTCTTTTTGATCGCTTCCTTCTTGTTAAGCCCCTGCTCCATGTAATGGGCGGCATGCGCCTCCAGCGATAGCTCCTTCCACCATGCGGCTTCCGCCTCCGCCGTTTCGGCCGCGCTGCGTCCCTCCACGAGGACCACGTACTCGCCTTGAGGCGGATGCTCGGCGAGATGAGCCAGCGCACCGCTGATCCGGCCGCGCCCGAACTCTTCATAGCGCTTCGTCAATTCGCGCGCCAGGCAGATCTCACGATCCCCCCATGATTCGAGCATCTGCTCGAGCGTACGGACAACCCGATGGGGGGATTCGTAGAACAGCAGCGTGCCCTGCGCAGGCGCAAGCCGCGCCAGCTCCCGCTGCTGATCTTTCTTATCGCGCGGCAGGAATCCGATGAAAGTAAATTCATCGGTAGGGAGCCCTGAGGCGATAAGGGCCGACAAGGCCGCGTTCGCTCCCGGAACCGGCACGACCCTGACTCCGGCTTCTATTGCGAGCCGGACCAAATCGTGCCCGGGATCGGAGATCGCCGGCAGCCCCGCATCGCTGACGAGCGCGACGGTCTGCCCCTCGCTCATGAGCCGGATCAGCTCTGGGCCGCTCGCCTGCTTGTTATGCTCGTGATAGCTGACGAGCCTCCCGGAAATGTCGAAGTGAGTCAGCAGCTTGCGGGTCTGGCGCGTATCCTCCGCGGCGATTAGGTCCGCTTCCTTGAGGATGCGGACGGCCCGGTAGGTCATGTCTTCGAGATTGCCGATCGGAGTGCCGACCAGATAGAGCATTCCCGTACCCGCCGCCTTCTCCGTTTCCCGGCTGCGGCCCCTTCCCTTAATCTGATCCGGCGTAGATGAGACGGCATCGTGGCCGAACTTATTTTTGCCGATTGCTTTAGCCTCGGCCTGCTTTTCCGGGTTCAGTGAATCTTTTGATTCTAGGGCTGCTTGTTCCTTTGCTTTCCCGGCCCCATACTCATACTCTGTTTCCACCACCGCATTAGCCGCATCTCCCTCCTTCCCGAATTGGCGCTGATCGTCTTTCTTCATTATATAGCTTCGCTGTATGTTAAAATTCATGCCGGTTATCCTCTGTTTCTTTCGTTTTCCGGGGCTTTATTCCCGCCCGATTCCAGCTCATTTTTCTCTCCGTAAAACACGGCGTGGAGTTCGCCGCAATATCTTCCGCCTTCCTCGTGAACGAAGAGCGGTGGAAGAGTCCGCATATCCGCTTTGCCGTCACGGATGCCCTCGATCAGTACCATCATCGCCTCTTCTCCCTGCCTCGGATGAACGAAACGTACTCTTTTGGGCTCGATACGGTACTGTCTCATCAATGTGCAAATATCGACCAACCGGTTCGGCCGGTGTACCATGGCCATCTTGCCTCCCGCTTTGAGCAGTTTGGCCGAAGAAGCTACCACGTCCTCCAGGGTACAGAAAAGCTCGTGCCTTGCGGCAGCTACATGCTCATTACGGTTCTGTTCGCCCGCCGGGACCGGCAAATAGGGCGGATTGACCGTCACCAGATCATACTGCGAAGCTCCCAGCGTCCGGTGAATCTGCTTAAGGTCGGCATGTACCATATGAAGCCTTTGCTGCAAACCGTTCAGCTCAATATTGCGCTTCCCCATACCTGCCAAGCGCTCCTGAATTTCCACGCCCCAGATCTCGCCCCCGGCTGTTCTTGTAGACAACAGAAGGGGAATGACTCCGTTGCCGGAGCACAAATCGACAATTTTGCCCCGTGGGGGAACCGTGCAGAACCTTGCCAATAAAACCGCATCCAAAGAAAAAGCAAATACCTCTTCGCTTTGGATGATTTTCAAATCATGTGTCAGCAGATCGTCGATCCGCTCCGTTTCATGCAGTGCAACCTGCACACGGACTCCTCCTTTATTTTAACCGGAATTCTCATATGGAAAAAACCGTAGAGAAAAGTTCCCTACGGCTTACGTTATTTATTTAAGAAAGACAGGCAGAACAAACAGTCTCCTTCCGTCCGCAGGTGTCCGTAATAGACATTGCAGATATGGAAGCCTTCATAATACAGACGGGCCAGATTGTCGTATCCTTCGCCGATTACAGGCTCAATGCCTTTCTCGGGTTCGGAATCCGTCTCCTCGGCATCCCCCTGCTTCAGCAATTTGCGAAGCTGTTGATTTTCCATCATCAGCCTTTGGTTATCCTCAAGCAAAGAAATGATGGTTTTCTTCAAATCGCCAAGCTCTGCATATGCTTTTCCGATCTGCTCTTCCAAACCGTCGATTTGCGCAAACATTTCATGTTTCTCCACTGTCTCACCTCAAGTAACGCTTCCCGCATCCGTTAACTAATCTTGCTCCGCTACATCGTCAAAAGGAAGATCCATTATTTTGCCGATATCGTACAGCTGAACCTTACAAGTTTTTTCGTTCATATTCAGTGAAAGCACCTTGCCGTTGCCAAGTGAAGTAATCACATAAGTTCCTACGGAAGGCACGCTGTCTTTGGCGCTCTCGTAGTTGTCATGCTCGAACTTCAAGCAGCACATAAGCCGGCCGCACAATCCGGATATTTTGGTCGGATTCAGAGACAGGTTCTGGTCCTTGGCCATCTTGATCGATACCGGTTCGAAATCTCCCAGGAAGGAAGAACAGCACAAGATTCGGCCGCACGGCCCGATTCCGCCCAGCATTTTGGCCTCATCCCGCACCCCGATTTGACGAAGTTCGATACGCGTTCTGAAAATGCTCGCCAAGTCCTTAACCAGCTCCCGGAAGTCGACCCTTCCTTCAGCCGTAAAATAAAAAATAATTTTATTCCGGTCAAATGTATATTCCACGTCCACCAGCTTCATTTTGAGCTGATGATCCTTGATTTTATTCAAACAAATCCCGAAAGCATCTTTGGCCGCCTTCTTGTTCTCTTCAACAAGCTGGGCATCCGTCGGATTCGCAATCCGGATGACTTTCTTGAGCGGAAGGACAACGTCGTTCTCTTGAACGGTTTTCTTTCCGATGACCACTCTGCCATATTCGATGCCTCTGGCGGTCTCGACGATTACGGCGTTCTCTTGTTCCACAGGAAGGTCAATGGGATCAAAATAATACACCTTGCCCGCCTTTTTGAAGCGGACACCTACGACGGAATACATGTTACACCCCCTGTATGTCCACTAGCATTTTCTCGACAACCAGCTGCCGATTGGCATTGAACCGGAGCCGTTTTTGAAGTTCAACCGCACGGGCAAGCAAACGCACCCAATCCCCGGTTTCCCTTTTGAACGACAACGGGCCCATCCAGTCCATCTGGTCGATATATACGAAATTTTCCTTGCGACCGATTCGCAGGGAAACCATGTCTTTCAACCATAAAATCATGAGATCGAAAAGCAGAGCCGTATGATCGGCCAGCCCGGCTTTGATCCACTTCTGCTGCAGCGTAACAAAGGAAGACGGATAGCGTGTCAGCGTTTCCCTCAACAATTGTATCATTGTGCCGCGGATTTCGGCAAACCCATTTGTCTGGATCATTTCTTTGGCCGCTTGTATGCCGGCGGTCAGATGAATGGCAGGCTGCACCAGGGCAGCAGGGTGACCTTCTTCCAGCAGAACTCTCGCCATCTCCGCCCTGGGCATAGGTGTGAATGAAATCCACTGGGAACGGGACTGAATAGTCGGCAGCAGAGCATGTCCATTCTCCGTAATGAGTACCGCAACCACTTTCGAATTCGGTTCCTCCAAAAACTTAAGCAGGCTGTTGGCAGCCTGAACGGTCATTTTCTCCGCCTGGTTAAGAATATAAATCTTCGTGCCCGAACCGGCGGAACGATAGGCAAACTGCTTCTGCAGCTCACGAATCTGATCGATCTTGATGGAAGCCCCGTCGGGCTCGATTCTGTAAAGATCCGGATGGTTGCCATGCTCGACCTTCCTGCACTCCAGACATTCCCCGCAGGCGTCATCCTTGAGGTTCGTGCAGTAGATCGCTTTCGCCAGCATAAGGGCCGTCTGCTTCCTCCCCGTACCTACCGGACCGCTGAATATATAAGCGTGCGATATTTTATCCTGCCGCAAGCCGCTTTGCAATATGCGCTTGGCCGTTTCCTGGCCTGGGATCGTTTGAAAAGACATTTGTATATTCTCCACTGTCTTTAAAATAAAAAGTGGATCAGCATGCCTCGTATTTCGCCTATTCGCTGCAAAATTTCCAGACGTCCCTGCTCCGTTTCAAGCAGATCGTCCGCCATGCCGAGCAGTGCGCCGTCTACTTCCTCCAGCAGCTTGTACCTCTTCGTCCGGCCTCTCCTATCCCATCCGCGAGTCTCGCGCAAGCCGACGCCCTGACGGGCCGTTTCCTCCAGAAACTGCTTGATCAGCAGCTTGTACTGCCGAAGCTCCCGCAGCGTCATGGATCTGGAAAGACGGTCACCCTGAAGCCCGATCTGCTGAAGCATCCGGTTAAGCTGCTCCATGGTGACCTTTTCGTCATGCTTGAGCATAAAGGAGGAAAAGTCTTTGGGAGGCGATTGAAGAGTGGGCGCCGTTTCAGGGACCTTTACGTTCTTACCGATCGGCTGCCACCCCGGGTTGATTTTCAAGCTTCATGCTCCCCTTTTGTTGCGTATTGGCGGGTTCCGTCGGTCGGTTCCAGCCGCTTTAGAAGTGCTCAAAACGTTCGACCGGAAGCAGAAACACGGCGGCACCGCCGACCTGCACTTCAACCGGGAACGGAATATATGAATCTGTCGTACCGCCCATCGGCGATACCGGCGTCACAAGCTGATCACGGACTTTGCAGTTAGCCTTGATCACTTTGAAAACTTCCGGAACCCGCTCATCCTCGATACCGATCATGAACGTCGTGTTGCCCGCACGCAGAAAACCGCCGGTACTGGCCAACTTGGTTGCACGGAACCCTTCCTTGATCAAAGCATTGGAAAGACGATTGCTGTCTTTGTCTTGAACAACGGCGATTACGAGTTTCATCGCAGATCCCCCTCTTTCATTATACCTCAGGCTTTGGAAAAAAGACACGATCTAACAGTTGTTTACAATCCTGCAAAATATCACGGGCGATTTCATCCTGAGTGCGGTCTGCATCAATCAGACAAATCCGCTGCGGATTTTGTTCCAGGATCCTCATAAACCCTTCCCGGACACGGGTATGATACGCTTCGCCCTTCTGTTCGATCCGGTCCAGGCCTTCTCCGCCGGCTGACTGAGTCCTTGCCAACAGCCTGCGGCGGCTTGTTTCAACCGGAACATCCAGCAGGTACGTGCGCGTAGGCTCCAGCCCTCCGGTCGCGAAACGGTTAATCGCCGCTACCTCTTCCAGGCCGATCCCGAGTCCATAGGACTGATAGGCCAGACTCGCGTCGACAAAACGGTCGCAAAGCACGATCCGGTTCGCCTTCAGCGCCGGCATGATCAATTCCCGGACGTGCTGGGCACGAGATGCGGCATAGAGCAGAACCTCCGTATGGTCCGCCATTTCCTTGTAGTCCGGCGTTAGAACAAGACTGCGTATGTGGTCGCTGATCGGTGTGCCTCCCGGCTCCCGCGTTACGACCGTATCATATCCGAGCTCCTGCAGCGATTCGGCCAGTCTACGCAGCTGCGTCGTTTTGCCCGAGCCGTCAGGGCCCTCGAATGTAAGAAATAGTTCTTTCACATTACCCTCCTAAAAATAAAAACGAAACCAACCTTCAGGCCGGAAGTTATTCTATGTTGCTTTCACGGTATCTTCCGGAGTATCCGTCAGTACCTTCAGACGGCCCTTCGCCGCCTCCCGGCTTCCATGAAATCTCGCTCCCGAATCGGCCAGCCGCTTAAGCTCAGCCGCCGTATCCTCTTGAATAAGCTCTCCAGGATACAGCAAAGGAATTCCGGGCGGATAGGGGATCACCATTTCAGCGGATCTTTTACCGGCGGAACTCTCAATCGGCATGATGCATACAGTCTCCTGTACACGGTCCTTCCAGTCTCGGGTAACGGGTATGTTCAAGGGAACGGGTTTGGAAACGGAGTTAAGAAGAGGCTCATACATACTATTCGGGCTGATGCCCGGAAGTTCCTGCTTATTTGTCAAGTATTCCGTGGAAATGGCTGCACAAGCTTTCAAAACTCTTTCCGCGTCTTCCATTGTCGAGGCGGGCGTCAGCAGAAGCAGAACGGCTTTATCCGCGGCAAGCTCCACAAAACATCCGGCTTCTTCTAAAAGACCCTGCAGCTCTGAGCCGCTCAGCGTCCCTGTCCCGTCATAGATCGTCACTTTAAACGGATCCAAATGGTCATAGGCCGCTTGTCCCGAATGATGTTTCAACTGCCGGAAACCATACAGGTCTTCCAGCCCTTCACGAAGTCTCTGAACGGCTTTCAATCCTTCTTCGACTAGCTTTTTCCCGTTGAGATGCATCTGCCTCCTCGCCAGATCAAGCGAAGCCATGATCGGGTAGGACGGGCTCGAACTTTGGAGCATCGAAAGCAGCATCCGTATTCTTTCCCGGTCCAGCCGGTCGTGGCGGAGATGGAGCATCGCCCCCATTGTCATCGCCGTGAGCATTTTGTGGGTGGACTGGACCACGCCATCGGCGCCGCAGGCAAGCGCGTTCTCCGGCAGTGCCGGATGAAAGCCGTAATGCGCCCCATGCGCCTCATCTACCAGCAGCGGCAGGCCGTGCCGGTGCATCAGATCGGCGTAAGGGCGCAGATCCACTCCCATTCCGTAATAGTTCGGATTGGTCAGCAGCAGCCCCTTCGCCTCCGGATACCGGGAGAGCGCGTCTTCGACGTCGCTCAGCCTGACGGAGGCGGGTATACCGCTTTCCCCATCGGTCCGCGGGGAAATAAAAACCGCGTGCGCGCCGGCCAGCATTAATCCGTGAAGCACGGATTTGTGGGCGTTGCGCTGCACGAGAAGAATGTCGCCGGGCCCGCACAGCGACATGATCATGGCCAGGTTGCCGGCCGTACTGCCGCCAACGAGGAACAACGTCTCCTCCGCCCCGAAACAATCCGCCGCGAGCGCCTGCGCCTCGCGGATCGCCTCTTCGGGTTGGTGGAGATCGTCCAGGCCGCTGATCTCGGTATAGTCGAGTGCCATCAGCGGCCCAAAAAAGGAGCGGCCTCTCGGTCCGCTCCCCTGCCTGATTTATGACCGGGTACATGGAAACTGGCCGGTCTTCGTTCATAATGCTCCCTCATTTTTTCGAAAAGGGGTGCGTTTTCGCGATTTGGCATATCCAAGCATCCTTTGAAATCCTATATTCATGAAGTAAATTAAGCATACCTGTCAGCCGTCCAGAAAATCAAGGCATATTTCAAGCACTATGCTTACTGCGCCCCAGATCAGGCGTTTTGCTTATAAAAAATCTGTTTTAACTGGCGGATAAAAAAAGAATATTTAACATCCATCACATCGGTGCGTACAATTTCAGCCTCGCAAGCATCACAGATAAATTCCGAAGCGATCTGAATGCCTTCCTGCTTTTCTTCTCCGCATACGATACATTTCACCAGAACCGGGTCTTCCATACGGATCACCTCTACTTTTTTTCCTATTAGCAGTATGTCCGGTTTACGATTCTTTTAGACGCAAAAGAAAGGGTTGCAAGCACATCAGGGTGCCCTTCTCGCCACGAAATGCGGGGTCTTGGGGTTTTGCCTGCGTGCAAAGCTCTCATTGCAGCAATCTTTCTCCCCTTTAATCTTTAAAAAGCGACGCTTTAAATCCGATATAGATAGAGTACCCTGCTTATGAGATACTGACTAGGACAACAGACGGTTTATACGGAGGCTTTCCAATTTGAAAAACAACACTTCCAGCGATGCGATTATCTACACGTACACCCTTCTTCGGCGTATTCCGCATCATCTCCTGCTGCTCGGCGTTTATTACGCGTTTGCCGCGGTATGGGCGGTTAAAGCCCTGCTTACAAACAGTTTGCTTTCTTTATGTCTCGGCTATATTTTCGTTCAACTTCTTCATATGCTGGCAATCCGCGGTTATCTTCATTTTGTGAGAAAAGCGGAGCCTCAGGGCTGGTCTTTCCGTTTCGCTCATCTGTGGACGGGCTATATTCCCGAGCAGTACGTAATGCTGCGGTCTTTCGTCCGTCTTCACCTGCACCTTCTTATCTCGGGATTCGCCGGCATACTGCTTCTGTATCCTTGGCTCGGCGCCGCGGCCTTATCCAATATCCTGTTTGTGCACCTGTGGATTTTGGGGGGGCGGTTTTATATGTTTCTGATGTTCCGGAAACAATATGGAGTCGGCTGGCTGCGTCTCCGTGCTAATGAAACATCATGCTACAAGCAGTAAGTCCTCGTCCCTGCCTGCTCTGGAAATAAAATTGGTAAAAAGGCGTCTCATAATTGGAAATGATGAACCTTAGAAATGGAAAATATATCGTGGTGGTCGGCTAACGTCAAGCGATATCACACCCGCTTGGGGACTGTGCGGTACATAAAGATCGGATCCGAGGCTCTATCCTGGACCGGTCTTTTTTTAACTTGAATTTATCTTAAACAATAAAAAACCTTTTCGAATTGGAGTTCGAAAAGGTTTTATTTGTGCTTGGCAACGTCCTACTCTCCCAGGACCCTTCGGTCCAAGTACCATCGGCGCTGGAAGGCTTAACGGTCGTGTTCGGGATGGGTACGCGTGGTTCCCTTCCGCCATCGTCACCAAACAGGTGTCTATGTAGACACATCAGGGTTGCTCCCTGAAAACTAGCAGCGAAACGTGCAGTCGATCCATCCAAAGATCTTGTGGTGCATACGCTGGGTATGCTTCCGATGCGGCATCTACTGTCGTAAGTGCCTCGTGGTCAAGCCCTCGACCGATTAGTATTGGTCAGCTCCACACATTGCTGTGCTTCCACCTCCAACCTATCTACCTCGTCGTCTTCAAGGGGTCTTACATACTGGGAAATCTCATCTTGAGGGGGGCTTCACGCTTAGATGCTTTCAGCGCTTATCCCTTCCGTACATAGCTACCCAGCGATGCCTCTGGCGAGACAACTGGTACACCAGCGGTACGTCCATCCCGGTCCTCTCGTACTAAGGACAGCTCCTCTCAAATTTCCTGCGCCCGCGACAGATAGGGACCGAACTGTCTCACGACGTTCTGAACCCAGCTCGCGTAC
>NZ_JBDFMM010000001.1:0-195000 GCF_047238265.1 Paenibacillus canaveralius | reverse complement strand
TGCCAAGTGACTGTGCCTTGGCAAGCTTACTGCCGGCACTCTCCCCGGCAATCACGATGTCCGTCTTCTTCGAGACGCTGCCGGTTACCTTGGCCCCGAGGGCCTCGAGCTTATCCGCCGCTTCGTCCCGGCTCATCGCGCTGAGCGTACCGGTCAGCACGACGGTTTTGCCGAAGAGGGGATGGCTCTCGTCCGCCGCGGCGGCCAGCTTTTCTTCCGCGCGAGGGCGGACGCCTGCCGCAAGCATGCGGGAGATGCTGTCCTGCATGAGCGGATCGCGGAAGAAGCTGTGGATGCTGTCGGCCACGATGCCGCCGACATCCGGCAGCGCGATCAGCTCTTCGATCGACGCCTCCATGACTTTGTCCAGGCTGCCGAGATGCTCAGCCAGCACTTTAGTCGTGGTTTTGCCCGTATTCGGGATGCCTAGGGCAAACAGGAAGGACGACAGGTCGCACTCCTTGCTCTTCTCAAACGCGGCAAGCAGCTTGTTGGCTTTTTTCTCGCCGAAGCGCTCCAGTTTGATCAAGTCGTCATAAGTGAGCCTGTACAGGTCCGCAGGATCGCGTACGCCCACTTCCTGATAAAGCTGCTCCGCCGTCATGACGCTGAACGTATCGATATCCATCGCGTCACGGGAAGCGAAATGGGTTATTCTGCCGATCATTTGAGGCCTGCAGCCCAGACGGTTCGGACAGAACAGGTGAGCCCCCCGCTGCTCAAGCGCGGTTCCGCAAGCAGGGCAATTCTCCGGGTAAACGATCTCTTCCCCGTCGGTCTCTTCCGTGGCTTTGCCGAGTATTTCCGGGATCACGTCGTTAGAGCGGCGGATATAAACAAGACTTCCCAGAGCATGCTTCAAGTTTTTGCGTTCAATGTCACCGATATTGTTCAGCGTACAGTTTTGTACGGTTACGCCTGCCAAATCGACCGGTTCAACGCGTGCTACCGGCGTTATTTTGCCCGTGCGTCCCACTTCCCAAGATACGGATTCCAGAACGGTCGTAACCTCTTCCGCCTCGAACTTGAACGCGATAGCCCAGCGCGGAAATTTCTCGGTATACCCGAGCACTTCGCGCGTACGCATATCCGCCACTTTAACTACCGCTCCGTCGATAAGGAAATCGTAATTCAGGCGATTGCTTCCGATACGCTCGAGTTCATCCATGACGTCGTCGATAGAATCGAAAAATTTGATGTCCGGATTAACTTTAAACCGGTTCTCTTTAAGAAACTCCACCATTTCCCGATGGTCGGTGAACCGGAGGTTATCGGAATAGCCCACATTATAGAAGAAGGCGCTCAGTTTACGTTTGGCCGTTACTTGCGGATTGAGATTACGAAGCGCTCCTGCGGCCGCATTACGCGCATTTTTAAACGGCTCGGCCGCCGTCTGATTGTACTGGTCCAAAACGGACAGGAACATGAGGCCTTCGCCCTGCACCTCAATGATCCCGTCTTTATAAGGAATCTCCAGGGGAACGGAACGGATAGTTTTCACCTGTTCCAGAATACCTTCTCCTACCGTTCCGTTGCCGCGGGTCGAAGCCTGGACAAGCGCCCCCTTGTCATACGTCAAATTGAGCGTAAGACCGTCAAATTTAAGCTCGACGACAAAAGTCGGATGCGGCAGGGGATTGTCCGGGTTGTTTTTATTGTATTCGCCAACGAGTTTCAATACGCGCGTCAGCCATGCGTTAAGACCGTCTTTGTCGCGCGTCTTGTCCAGACTCCACAGCCGGGAGAGATGACGGTGGGGGTCGAACCCTTTCAGAAGTTCGCCGCCGACACGTCTGGTGGGAGAGTTCGGAAGCGTCACTCCGGATTCCTTCTCTAATTCCACCAGACGGTCATACAGCTTGTCGTATTCGGCATCGGTAACTACCGGGCGGTCCAGCGTGTAATAGTTGTAATTGTGCTGCTCGATAGCTTCGATGAGTGTCTTCATCTCCGCAGTGAAGTCGGCCATCAGTCTTCTTCCTCTCGTCTCATCTATTCCTTGGATACGGATTTATTGCTTCGTAATCGGCGCAAACTTCGCCAGCAGACGTTTGACGCCTACGGGCGCCGGAAAAGCGATCTGAAGCTCGGTATCGTCGCCTTTGCCTTTGACCGCCACGATGACGCCTGTACCCCATTTCCCGTGGGCTACTTTATCGCCCATCTTGAAATCTCCCGGCTGACTTCCCCCCGCCGCCGGGGCCGTACGCGGTGCACTGCGAACGGTGGAGGCCGCCGGAGAAGTCTTGCCGAATGAGGAACTCTGGCTTCCCCAGGAAGAACCGCCCGAAGCCGATTGCCCGAAGCTGGTGGAGCCTGAGCTGCCGAAGCCGGAAGATGTGCGTCCGCCGAAGCTCGTGCCGCCGCTGCGGGACCATCCGGAGAATGTGCTGCCTCCTCCGCCGGAAGAGACGATCTCCATAAGTTCCTGAGGGATCTCTTTCAGGAACCGGGACGGCGGGTTCGTGCTTGTCCGGCCGAAGAGCATTCTCATCCGGGCGCAGGAGAGGAAGAGATTTTCTTCCGCACGTGTGATTCCCACGTAAGCCAGGCGCCGCTCTTCTTCCAGTTCCTCGTTGTCCGTGGCGGCACGGCTGTGAGGGAAGACGCCTTCCTCCATGCCGATAATGAAAACAACGGGGAACTCCAGGCCTTTGGCACTGTGCATAGTCATCAAGACGACAGAATCCTGAGGCCCCTCGTCCTTGTCCATCGTATCTATATCCGCAATAAGCGCCAGATCCGTCAAGAACGCCACAAGGGACTTGTCCTCATTGCGGGTCTCAAACTCGCTTGTAACCGACAGGAACTCGTCGATGTTCTCCAGCCGCGATTTGGACTCAAGCGTATTCTCACGCTGAAGTTCCATCCGGTACTGGCTCATTTCCAATACTTTCTCGGTCAGTTCCGTGACGGACAAGTAGTCCACCATCCGGTTAAGGTTTTGGATCATATCACGGAAGTCCGCGAGTGCGTTGCGTGTTCTCGCCGTAATCTCCAGCGATTCCACTTCATCAAGCATAGCGAACATGGAGATGCCCCGTCTTGCCGCAAAATCGGCGACCTTATCCAGAGTAGTATCCCCAATTCCCCGTTTAGGAACATTCACGACCCGCGTCAGACTAATATCATCATCGGGATTCGAGATAAGTCTTAAGTAAGCCAGAATATCCTTGATCTCTTTACGGTCGTAGAACTTGACGCCTCCCACGATTTGATAAGGAATATCGGATTTAATTAAAATTTCCTCGATTACCCGGGATTGGGCATTGGTCCGGTACAAAATGGCGTGGTCCCCGTATTTTTGCGCGGAACCGACGTTCTTATTGATTTCGCCGGCGATAAAATAGCCCTCGTCATGCTCGGAATCCGCCTGGTATACCCGGATTTTGCTGCCTTCGCCTTTGTCGGTCCACAGGTTCTTGGCTTTGCGGCCCGTATTGTTGCCGATCACCTTATTGGCTGCCTGCAGGATGGTCGAAGTGGAACGGTAATTCTGTTCCAGCAAAATGGTCGTGGCATTCGGATAATCTTCCTCGAAATTGAGGATATTCGTGATATCCGCCCCCCGCCAGCGGTAGATGGATTGGTCGGAGTCCCCTACGACACACAGGTTTTTGGACTTGTCCGCCAGCATCTGGCACAGCATGTACTGGGCGCGGTTCGTATCCTGATACTCATCCACGTGGATAAAACGGAATTTATTTTGATAAAAGTCCAGAACTTCGGGCACATCGGTAAAAAGCTGGATCGTCGCCATAATAAGATCGTCGAAATCCAGGGAGTTATTGCTTTTGAGTTTTTTCTGGTACAGGGTATAGACTTTGGCCACGAGACCGTCAAAATAATCTCCGATCTTCTGCTCAAAACGCTGGGGGGTAACCAATTCGTTCTTGGCTGTACTGATCGCGGCCTGAACGGCTTTGGGCTCGAATTTCTTTGTATCAATGTTGAGTTCTTTCATGCAAGTTTTGATAACGGATAATTGATCGCCGGAATCCAGAATGGAAAAATTCGAGGTAAAACCGATCCGGTCGATATCGCGGCGCAGAATCCGCACACACATGGAGTGGAACGTGGAGACCCAGATGTCATTGGCGGACGGGCCCACAAGCTGTTCGACCCGTTCACGCATTTCGCGTGCGGCCTTGTTCGTAAACGTGATGGCCAGAATGCTCCACGGGGCCACCCGCTTCGCTCCGATCAGATAAGCGATTCTGTGGGTCAAAACCCGGGTCTTGCCGCTGCCCGCTCCCGCCATAATGAGAAGAGGCCCTTCGGTCGCTTCCACGGCTTTACGCTGCTGAGGGTTGAGCTTCTGAACGGCTTGCTGTATATCAATCATGAAATTACCTTCCTTCCACGGCTGACCGGCCGCAGCCGGTCCCCGCTTGTTTATATCAACGCCCGCACCGTCGCCAGTGCACGGTCCAAATCTTCGTATACAAGGTTGCCGACCACAATCGTATCGGCGGCTTCGGCCGCCAGCTTCGCTTTCTCGGGACCGTCAATGCCGCCTCCGTAAAATAAGCGGGTTCCTTCCAAGACACATTTTGTCCTTCTGACAAGATCCATATCGCCAAACGTCCCGCTGTATTCCACATAAAAAATAGGCAGCCGCAGCAGATGCTCCGCCATGCGGGCATACGCCACAACGTCACGCTCGGTCAAGTCCGTACGGGCAGCCGTCACCTTCGCGGCGGTAGATTCCCCGTTCAGGATGACATACCCTTCAACCAGAATCTCGTTCCAGTCCATGATGGCCCCGTATTCTTTAAGCGCCTCATGATGACGTCCGAGAATCCACTGGGGATCTCCCGCATTAAGCACCATGGGAATAAAAAACAGATCAAAGCCGGGTACAATCGCTTCCGCATCGGACACTTCCAATATGCAGGGCACTTCAAATCCGCGTATCCGCGCAAGCAGATCCACGGTATTGTCAAACGTTACTCCGGACGAGCCGCCGACTAGAATGGCATCGGTGCCGGACAAGCAAATACGCTCAAGAGCCTCGTCGGATATTTCCCGGTCGGGATCGAGCTTAAACACATGTTTCCAGGTTGAGCTGTCTACGATCAAAACGTTTCTTCCCTCCGCTCAAGCATAGGCGGAAAAGCCGCCCGTCTGCACTTCAATACCCTCAGTCTATGCTACGCGTCCGGGTGTGTCAAATAAGGAGACAGACCTCTTTTTATTATAAAACAGGAATGTACGTTCGCGAAAGAAAAACTTCCGTTTTGAGAGGTGGGAGTGAAAGGAAGCTGTGAGTTTGCAGCTACAAAAATAAAAAAGAAACCGGTACGAACGCGAAGTTCGTCCGGTTGTCGGCTTGGGGATACCCGGTTATGTAGGACTCGAAAGGTCTTGATTATTTTTGAATCGTTACATCGAAAACCTTCTCCACATTTAAAGGAACATGGTCATTCTGCTGGAGGGACAGCTTGATCGTATGTTTGCCCGGAGGAATGTTTTCCAGCCGGACCGGTGCGTCTGTCTTCAGCATCGCTTTCTGCACGCCGTCCACGTAAATGTGAAGGTGCCCTTCTCCCTCTTTGGGCGCGGCGCCCACGCTGTCACCGGCGATCGTTAAATTATTTACCTTGTAGGAAATAACGGCGGACGAGCCTTCCTGCGTCAAGGTTGCATCGATAGTCGGGACCGCGCCTGAAACGGCTTTGCTGCCCACCTGATCCGATTTGTTCTGAAAACCGCATGCCGTCAAAGCTCCGCTGCTGGCGAAAACAAGGAGAAGCATGAGAACTAAAGATCGATTAAAGCTTATTTTACGCATGATTTAGACACTCCTTCGATTAATTAAAGTGGCCGGGAGGGACATCCCTGTAACTTGTATATGTGGCGCAATGAGGAAACATGCCAGCATCTTCGGGTAGGGCATAATGTAAACGCCAAAAAGGACGTGAAAGGAGTGGCGGCTATGGTCAAAAAGAAGGAACCGGGCACTTGTGAATTATGCGGACGTCACGAAGTGGAGCGGACCGAGCATCACTTGACTCCCAAGGAGAAAGGGGGAACTTTTCTGCCGACGGCTATGCTCTGCATTCCTTGCCACAAGCAGATTCACGCCCTCTTTACGAACGAACAGCTGGAACGCGGGCTGCATACGCTCCATGCGCTGCGGGGCGACGAACGGATGAAGGCTTTTCTGAAATGGATCCGCAAACAGCCATCGACATCTCTTCCGCGAACCCGCAAATCCCGGGAATTGCGGCAATAAAAAAACGCCTTCGACGAGGCGTTTTTTGGGGGATGCACTAGCCGGGACGGGCCGTTAACCCTGCGGACGGTAAACAAGCGGCCTGCCGCCGCCCTCTTCCCTGTACCGGGAGGGGTAAGGCTGCTGGGCAGACGGTGCCGCGGGTTGCGTCGGGCTGCCCTGCTGCTGCGGCTGCCGGCCGGTATACGGCTGGCCGTACCCCGGAGGCTGGCCGGGCTGCGGCAAGGACTGGCCGTAAGGCGCGCGAGCCGGAGCCGGACTGCGCAAGCCGCCATAGGACGCTCCGACCGGTACGCCGGGTGGGGAAGCGGGCGGCCTGTAGGCCACGGGAAGTGCTGCCGCGGCAGGCGTGCCGTAAGGCGCCGCGCCGTTTGTGGCGGGACCGCCATACGGGGAGCGTGAGGCGGCGTACGGCCGTGCGGGCGCGGCAGCGGGCTGCATATGCGCGGCGGACGCCGGCTGCTCCGGCGTTGCGGGAGCCGGGGCGCCTCCGAAGCGCGAGGGCGCTGCGTGCACGTAGGCGGAGCTTTCCACGGGGGCGGCAGCGGGCTGCATGGGCGCGGCGGGCGCCGGCTGCTCCGGCGTCGCGGGAGCCGGGGCGCCTCCGAAGCGCGAGGGCGCTGCGTGCACGAAGGCGGAGCTTTCCACGGGGGCGGCAGCGGGCTGCGCGGGCACGGCAGACGCCGGCTGCTCCGGCGTTGCGGGAGCCGGGGCGCCTCCGAAGCGCGAGGGCGCTGCGTGCACGAAGGCGGAGCTTTCCACGGGGGCGGCAGCGGGCTGCGCGGGCACGGCAGACGCCGGCTGCTCCGGCACGTAGGGACCTTCCGCTCCTATTTCCGCATTTTCTACGGAAACGAAATCTTCTTCTTCCGGAGCGGACAGCTCGGAATGATAGACGTCTCCGTATGAAGAGTCATAAACGGAAGATGTGGAAAGAGAAGAATAATAGTCGGGACGTTCTCCGAATATTTCAAGTTCTTTCTCTTCGTTTACAATCGGTTCAAAGACTGCCGTCTCCTCTTTGACGTCATACAAAGCCGCTCCTGCCGACGCCTCCGGGTCAGCTTCTTCCGCTTCCATTCCGGCAAAATCTTTCCGGATAGCGGCTTCCAGCTCGGAAAGCGCACGGTCATGGCTGGCAATCTCCTGCAGTACGTCTTCCCCGCTGGCGTTCTGTACCTTCTTCTTGTCCACGCGTGCCGCCAGAAGCCTGTACAACCTATCCTGATCGTTCAGCGTCTGCTGAAGAAGCTGGCGGTAAAGAGCGCGAATACCGGGCTGCCGGGCATCCCATGCGGCCGATGCGTACCTGGACGCCAGCCTTTTAAAATCGGCCATCGTCCGTTCTGCAGCCTCCCATTGTTTCTCTCCGGCTTGATCCGTTTGAAGTTCCTGTTTCATCTGCTGCCACCTCCATTTAATCCATACGTCTATTTTTAGAGATCCTCGATGGCTTAGAGCCGAAAAAAGCAAGGCAAAGGATCATAATTCCGTGCTTCTGAGCGCAGCCAGAAGCTGCCGGGCACAGCCGAGGCGGAGCACGGCCAACTGTCCGAGCACCTCCTGCAGATCCCCATCGGTAGAAGCTTCGGCTTCTTCGGCACAGCGTTTTGCCAGCGTGTGTTCAAAACGGATCAGGTCTCCCAGCGACTGAAGCTCAGGAAGGGTGACCCTCTCCAAATGCTCTTCTTTGTAAACGACGCGTTGCTCTCCGGCATGACCGATTACCATTTTCCCTCAACTCCCTGAACTGATGTTTTTATTAGCATGCCCATTTTTACCCATCCTATGTAATCACTCCTAGGCTTCTCAATACCTACCCCTGTCCGGGCAGAAAAAAAGGAATAAAAGCGCCAGGCGCTTTTATTCCTCGGTTTCTTTTTTTCCGTTATCGGAAAGGTTTATGCTGTTCTCTTTTTCTTCAAGACCTTAGCGTTCTTGCGGGCTGTCTTGAGGAGCTATTCCTTTTTTACGTTGGAAGCGGCTAGTTCTTCCATGGCGGCCTGCGGAATAGCATAGGCCCAATCCCCGCCCTGCTTGGCGATCCATACGGATTTACCGTCGGAGCGGCCGCTGTACGTATCCTTCTGCTCTTTGCCTTCAACGGTGCGGACGATCTCAAGCGTCCACTCCCCCGGCTTGATCGCCGCATCAGCGGACCGTTTCGGCAATTCCTGCGTTTGCATGAAAAGCACTTTGTCCAGAACTTGAGTCGCTTCCGCTCCCTCGATCTCACGGTCGGGCAGCTTCCATTTGGACTGGGCCGCAGATTTATCGGCCTCGTTCTTCGTCAGGGACCATTTATGTTCCTTCCAGGAGAACGTGACGCTTTTAACCTGGTCGTAATCGAATTTCACCGGACTTGTTTCCACGAAATCCAGCGGCGATTTATTCAAGGCGGACAGCGAGGATTCTCCAACCTGATAGACGGCAGGAGAGCTTCCCAGTTGTACATAAACGTAGCCTTGCACCGGCGTAGGCGATCCCGCTTTCACTTCCTGTGAAGTACCGTCCGCAAGATTCACCTTATAGACGGATGAAGGCTTGTCGAGCCCGTACTTGGCCAGATCGGACGCCTTCTCTTCCACAACTCTTTCCTGTGTCAGCAAGTTGAAAGAATCGATCCAGCCTTCGGTCAAGTTAGGATTAAGCGGAGCGGCCGAGGGCTTGATCATCGACCAATCGCCGTCCTTGCGGACCAGTTCCGTCTGCTCGTCTCCGCCCGAGATAGAAAAGCTCTGGACATCCGCGACATTTACATGGACAAGAGGTTTGGATGTCTCCATTTGTTTTTCCTTGAAAAAATCCTGGCTCCAGGCATACCAGAGACCGCCCAGAAACACGAGAATCAAAAGCAGCGCGGGCGCGAATTTTTTCACCCTTTTCTCCTCCTCCACCAGATAAACCCGCCGAGCAGCAGGAAGATCAGCGGCATAAAGACGATCGCCACGAAAAAGATAGTTTTGGCCTGCCTCGGAGTCAATGCGGCGGTTTGATACGCTTCATTCTGTCTGGGCCGGATCGTCACCTGATCTTTCTTCTCCTGAAGCCATCCGATGCTGTTCATCGCAAAATCCCGGTTTCCCTGCACGTTGATCTCCTGGTCCATCAGGAACGTGGAACCGCCGAGTATGACAGCTTTAGGCTTGCTGTCTTTATCTTCTACCGCATAGCCCAGGTTGAGCGGGCCTTTCACATCCTTGTCGTCCTGATTCGTCTGGGATTTCATCAGCCCGGCGATATCCGTTTCACCGTAGGCTTGAGCCGACGTTTTCAAGATCGGCGTGCTTTTAAAATCCCCTTCTTCCTGAGCGTCCAAGGCAACGGCCAGCGACATCATCGTCAGGAGATTGTAGTTTTTCAGCTTGGTCGTGATGTCGTGATCCCCGTACTCCGGAATAATCGTAAGCGGATCGTACAGGGTGCTCTGTTTCGCTTCGATGGCAACCGCATGCTGATCCTTGACGCCGTACGTATTCATCAGGGCATCGATGTTCTTCCATTTGGACGCCATCTCCTGACTGAAGCCGAGGGAGACGTACAGCTTGCCTTTTCCGCTCAGGTACTGCTTGATCAGTTCGGCCTCTTTATCGTTCAAGTCGGTTTGGGGACCGATCAGGAACAGCATGTCGGCATCGTCCGGAATTTTGCCTTCCCGGTACAAATTCAGATCTTTAACGGTGTAATTCTCGCCTTCCAGGCTCGATTTCAGAACAGTCATTTCCTGGAGCGTAATCTCCTGGTGTCCCGATAAGAAATAAACCGTATGCTTTTCGGTACTGGTCAGGTTTTTGACGGCCTGGGTCATCTTCTCTTCCCCGGCAAACTGGTAAGAGCCGGAGCCTTGGCCGGCCGTGAACATTTCCTGGAAAGTGATCACTTTTTTCTGGCTGCCGCTTTCAAAAACGAGACTGCTCTGCTGTACGCCGTACTGCTGGACTTTGGAGGGCTCTTTCAGCATGTCGTACTGGTTATACGTTATTTTGCCCGTACGTTTGCTGTATTCCTGAACCATGTCCGTCACTTCACGGGTCAGCACGCCGTCCGGATCCTCCTGTGGATTCGTAAAAGCCGTGACATGGATGTCCTTGTCCAACCCTTTTAAGGTTCCGAGCGTTTGATCCGAGAGTGTGTACATTTTATTTTTGGACAAATCGAGCTGAAAATCTTTCAAGGAATGGAGAAAGAAGGTCAGCAGAATAAAAATTCCGATGACGGCGATTGAAATCACCGCTGTATTTGTACCGCGCAGCCATTTCTTCATCGCTGTCACCTCCACCGTTTTCTTTCAAGGGTCTGCATGCCGAGAATAAGGAACACAGCCGCAAGCGTCACGAAGAAAAGGATATCCGCTCCGTGAAGAATCCCCTTTTGCATATTGGCCATACGTCCGCTCATCGAGAACTGGATAATCCATTCCCGGAACCTGCCCCCGAATCCGTCGGCCATCCAGTCGATCAGCCAGAAAAACAGAAGAAAAGCAAACCCCGCAATACCGGCTACCATCTGATTGTTGGATAACGTAGAGGCAAACAGGCCGATTGCCATCATAGCGGCTCCCAGCAGGAACATGCTGAGATACGACAGCCACAGGACCGGCTGATCCAGTGTGCCGAAGGCCGACATGATTAGCGGGTAGACCAGACTGCACAAAGTAAGCAGAAACTGGACGATAAGCGCCGCCATGTACTTGCCCAGCACAATTTCGCCGATTCCGGCAGGTGAGGTAAGCAGCAGCTCATCCGTTCCGTGGCGGAATTCATCCGCCACCAGGCGCATCGTAAGCAGCGGGATGATGAACAGGTAGATGAACGTAATATTTCCGACCACATAGCGGATATCGATCAGGCTGGGCTGCACCATGACAAAATTCAAGTAAAACATGATGCCCGAGACCAGCACATAAAAAGCGAACGCGACATAAGAGGTCGGCGAGTAGAAAAACAGCTGCAGTTCTTTCGAGCAGATCGCCCACGTTCTACGCATCTTCGTCGCCTCCCTTCGATTGACCTACCGCCGGGCTTCCCGACCTGTCCTTCAGGGGCAGCCATCTGCTGATGCGGTCCAGCTTGGACGTCTGTCCCGGACTGCTTTCCCGGTCGCCTTCGGCAGCGGCGGACAAACTCTCGTCGGTCGTAAGCTTGAGGAAAATATCTTCCAGGCTGAGGCTCTCCCGTTTCATCTCCAAGATGGGATAACCCGCCTCCGCGAGACGGAAGAAAAGCGGCTCGCGGATGTCGGTGCTGTCTGCTGACGATACGAGCAGCTTGACCGTGCCGGGGGTATCCGGCGCATCCCCAGCGGGAGAAGCATCCGCCGGGCGGGAGACCGGCGTCGCGCCGGCGTGCTGCCGCTTCGCGGGAGCTTCGGACGCGGCCGGGTCATCGACGGGGCCGATAGAGTCCGGCACTTCCGGCGGCGCATCCGGCGTCTCTGCCGGATCAGCGCTCAGCCGCGTTTGCGCCTGCGGCAGAACCGGGACGCCGGCTCCGGCGCCTGACGCATCAGCCGGCTGCGGCGTACCCGCTTCGGCCGTCTCATCTGCCGCAGCCGGTGCAACTTCACCCGCACCAGCGCCGCCGGGAGCCGCTTCCTGCGCCTGCGGATCTGCCGCCTCGGCAGCTTCGGACGCCCCGCCTGTCCGGATTCCCGTCAGATGAGGCGCCCCCGCATATACGCTGCCGGAAGCATCCGCAAGCTCCCGCACAGCGGCGATGCCTGCGGTAGAGCCCAGCAGCGAGATAACTTCCTCGCGCGGCCCCTTCACTTCCAGCGACACCTCGAATGTGTCACCCATCGTGGCGCCAAGCATCTCCGGCTTCTCGTCGAGCACGATCTGCCCCTGGTTAATAATGAGCACCCGGTTGCACAGGGTGTTCACTTCGGGCAGAATGTGCGTGCTGAGCAGCACCGTATGATTCTCCCCCAGCTCGCGGATCAGGCTGCGGATTTCAATGATCTGCTTCGGGTCCAGACCGGAAGTGGGTTCATCCAGCACAAGCAGGTCGGGCTTGTGGACGATCGCCTGCGCGAGTCCGAGACGCTGCTTGTATCCTTTGGACAAGCTTCGGATGATCTGATTCTCGCGTCCGTTAAGTCCCAGCTTGTCGATAATTTCGTTAACCCTGCCCTTTTGCGCCCGGACAGGCACATCTCTTAGGTCGGCTACAAATTTAAGGTACGACCTCACGGTCATTTCCGGATACAGCGGGGGTGTTTCAGGCAGATATCCGATTTTGCGCCTTGCCTTGCGGGGATGATCGGCCATAGACAAGCCGTCCACCAGGATGTTCCCGGCCGTCGGATTCAAGTACCCCGTAATCATCCTCATGGTAGTCGTTTTGCCTGCTCCGTTAGGCCCCAAAAAGCCCACGATTTCCCCGCGCTGCATGGAGAACTGAATATCCTTCACTCCCCGCGAGTTTTCGTAGAGCTTGCTGACTCCGTTCACTTCCAGCAATCCTGTCCCCTCCTTTTCAACTGTAAATTAGGGTCTTCATCAGCCGCATATTCTCACACAGATAGACAACATTCTTTTGTAGAAGCCGTACTCAATATATCCAGGGCACAATAAAACAAGCTTAAACAAAACTGAATTTCCGATTAAAAAAATGTGTCCAAATTGTGAACGAAATATTTTTGCCGGACCCCCGACGATTTTCTCCCCCTAACCGTCTAATAAAGTAGAACCTGGAAGGAGGGACCTTTTTCTGGATACCGAAATGCTTGTCCGGGCTGCACGGAACGGGAATGATCAGGCTTTTACCCGGCTTATGGAAGAGGAGAAAGCAAGGCTGTACCGCATTGCCTACGCCTACCTTAACAGCCGGCCGGACGCGCTGGATGCCCTGCAGGAAACCGCATTCCGGGCTTTCCGCAGTATTCGCAAGCTGCACGATCACGCGCTGTTTTCCACTTGGATTACACGTATTCTGCTAAATTATTGCGCCGATGAACGAAAACGCCAAAAACGTACCGTTCCACCGGATTACGCGGCCCCGAAAGAAGTATCCGGCCCGCAGCCCGACAATCTGGATTTATATAGGGCCCTGGACAGCCTTCAGCCTTCCGAAAAACAACTCGTTATCCTTAAATATATGGAGGACTGGACCTACCCCCAGATCGCCGCTCTGCTGCAAATGCCGGAAAGCACCGTCAAAACGAGGGCACGGAAGGCGCTCGATCAGTTAAAATCTATTCTCGGAAGGGAGGATGAGGCTTATGGATGAGCACAATTGGCTGCAAAAAGAGCTGCGCGGAGCGGCAGACGGGGAAATACCCGCCGAGGCGGACCTTGCCATCGCGCAAGGTATTCAGAGAGCGAAAGCCTTACGGCGCCGGAACCGGACATCTTTAACCGCTGCGGCTTCCTTTTTCCTCCTGGTTACTGTATTTGCGGCCTTAATCCATGTGTCTCCCGCTTTCGCCTCCGCGATCCGTCAGATTCCGGGTATGGAGATTTTCGTCCGGATATTGAGCACACAGGACAAAGGACTGGCGCGGGCGTTCGATAACGAATTTTTTCAACCGGTTAACATCTCCCGCACGCAGAACGGGGAAACGGTCACCCTTAACGGCATAATCGCCGATGAATCGCGGATCGTCGTTTTTTATTCGTGGGGCAATGCCCCTACCGCTCCTAAACACGGCCCTGAGGTGAAGCTGCGCCCTGCGGACGGAAGCCAACTGCCGGCCGTTATAGGCTTTCAGCATTCACCTGTCCCTGCCGAACCTGTATCCTCGGGCAGCGACTATATGGATGCGATGCTGGCAGAAGGTACGCCTATGCCGGACGACTTCATTTTCGAAGCCAGGCTGGCGGGCGATGACGGTCCGGTGATGCAGATACCTTTCAAGCTTGACCGGGAACTGTTCATGAACCGGGTGGAGACGATTCCGATCGGTAAAAGTGTCGTCATACAAGGCCAAACGGTCACGTTTAACGAAGCCAAACTTTATCCGACCCGGGTACTGCTGGACGTCTCATTCAAGGAAAGCAACACGAAGCAGCTTTTCGGGCTGCGCGACATTCATTTGGTCACAGAAAAAGGGGAACGTCTTTCGAGCAAGGGCGCTTCCCACGTCAGCGAGAACAAAAAGACACTCATCTTCGAAAGCACCTACTTTACCCGACCGAAGGAACTGTACGTGGAAGGCAGTCTGGTTACCGCTCTGGACAAAGTTCAGTTAACGGTAACTCTGGATCCGCAAAACAAACAGATCCTGTCTCCGGACAACCGGCTTCAGCTTCTGAAACTGACCGACCTGGGCGACAGCTATGCCGTGTCCCTTAAATTAAGCGGGCTGGATTCCTCCTGGGACAATATGGGTTATATGACGGGATCGGGGGCCTGGAAAGATGCGCACGGAAACACGGTCGAAGTATCAAACCGTACTTCAAGCAGAACTTTAGGAGAAGATTCTGAATCCAACGCTTCCCTGGAATCTTTTACGATTCCGAAGAAAGACAATGGCGGCGTGTTGACCACCACTTTGCAAGAGTGGCCGAACCCTCTACGAGAACCGTACCGCATTCGTATCAAGTACCGGCATCTATAATCAAAAAAAAGACCCGCCGGTTTCGGCAGGTCTTTTTCTTGTTTCGTCCCGTACGGGATCGGCGGGCTTGGAACGAAATCGGCGATTCCGTTCTTTATTCTTTTCTATAAAAAGGGCCCTCGACCGCATTCTGGTGAACCGATGAATACGTGCGCCAGTGAACGGCGCAAGGGCCCTTGTATGTTATATCCGGCAGAGCAGGCAGCATTTACGCTAAGCCTTGCCGCCAAGCTTTCGCAGCGCAGGCGGAAGGTCCGCCCGCTTCCTTTTGCACCCGGAAAGCTCCGTCTTATTCCATCGTATCCACGCGGCCCCATTTGACAAGCTGACCGCGGGTAACGCCTAGCTGGTTGGTAGCTTTGAGCGTCTTCCACACCTGAGTTCCGGTAATGTTGCCGCGGATTGCCCGGCGGTACAGGTCAAGCACTTCTTTGACCTTCTCCGGCGATTCCTCCAGGAATTCGACGCGGTAGGAGCGTACGCCCAGCTCAAGGAAGTGGTTCAAGTACTCCGCACCGGACTGCTCAATGGCATTGTAGACCGTGTTGCGGCAGCCTTCATCCACGCGAACCGGATGAGACATGCCGATCCGGTCCTGCAGCGAGGCGCGGTGATCCTCGCAGGGACGACCGCAGTTCGTGAAGTCCGTGCCTTCGCTCATAAACGTGCAGTACACGCAGTGCTCCGTATGGAACATCGGCATGTGCTGCTGGATCACCATCTCCATCTTCGACGTATCCGTGCGCGACAGCATATCCACCATCTGCTGGATATTCAGATCGTACGACGGAGTGACCATGGAGCAACCGGCATCTACGAAGAGCGAAGCCGTCTTGTGGTTGGCGATGTTCAGCGAGAAATCGCCAATCAGTTCCGGCTGGTACTCTTCCGGGTTTTCCGCGCGGTACTTCATGAAGAAGTACATCGCGCCGGTGTTCCGGATAAGCACCGCATCCGGCCGCAGTTTCAAAATATTGCGGAAGTAACCGGTCTCGCCCGGCATATGAATGCGCGGAGTCGCCAGCGCAATCTTCTTGCCCGCGGCATGAGCGGCCTCCACAGCGGCCGGAAACTGCTTGATGAACTCGAAATCGGCGTAGATCATATCCACGTCGGTTTCGACGGCCGCAAGCACCTGCTCGATGCCGCGGCAGAGCGCGGTCAGGCGCACGCCGTAAGGCTGCGCACCGCCACCAGCGGCGGAAGAGTCGGCTCCGGTGCCGTCCGCGGCTTCGCCCGCCGCGTCAGCCGTGTGCCCGGAGCCTGCCGGCTGTGCCTGTGCCGCTTCCGCGGGCACCTGCCCTGCGCCCGCATCCGCGCGGCCGCTTGCCCGGCGCTCTTCGGCGCTCACCGGCACCTGCAGCAGCTGCTCGTCGGCGTAGGCGTCGACTTCGCGCTTCATGTAACGGCGCGGTTTCTGGCGCTCGGATTCGAGCAGCTCCACGGCGCGGCGGCGCAGGGCGTTCAGCTCGCGCATAGGGACGATCACGTCGCCGCTGAGCTGGACGTCCAGTCCCGCCAGCTCGAAGATCGTGCCGCCGAGCCGTCCCAGCTGCTCCGCCAGCACCTCTTCGCCGAGAGGGCGCTTCAGGGCCGCTTCCAGCAGCGCTTCGCTTTCCACGAACACACTGTGGTTCGAGGAAGGATCGCTCCACCAGGTCTTCAGCGGCTGGCCGGCCGCCCCGGTGACGCGCACGTGAACCGGGAACGTACGGTACGGCTTCTCCGTTTCGTACGTTTGACGCAGACGCTTGTCGAGCGCGGGATCGCTCGTCTTCCAGATCCGGTCTCCGACGCGGACGCGTCCGAGATCGACATCGTTGCGCCCCGGAACGATCTCAATCAGACCACCCTCGGCTTCGCCTTCCATCTTGACGCCTTTGCGGCGCAAGTCGTACACGCGGCCGCCCTCTTCCTTCTTCGTCGGGTCGCCCGCATCGAACACGATCCCGTCTCCGCGCTTGAGCGGCGCCTCAATCTCGCAGATGACCGCATCGCGCAGAACCTGCTTCACGCGGCCGAGGAATACGCCGCGGCTCTTCGGGAACGTGCCGTCCACAAGCTTCTTGTTGTTCGTTCCTTCGAGGAACCCGCTCGTGAATCCGCGGGAGAAGCTCTGCTGAAGCTCACGGATATCTTCCTTGGAAGGCTTCTCATCCCTGCCGTCGAAATACGCGTCGATAGCGCGGCGGTATTTGCTCACGACGTTGGCCACATACTCCGGACTCTTGAGGCGTCCTTCAATCTTGAACGAGGTTACGCCCGCTTCGATAAGCTGGGGCACCAGCTCGATCGCCGCCAAGTCCTTGGGCGACAGCAGGTAAGCCACATCCCCCATCGGCTTGGGCTCACCGTCGACGATCAGGTCATACGGCAGACGGCAGGCTTGGGCGCACTCTCCGCGGTTAGCGGAGCGGCCTCCCCACATTTCGGACGTCAGGCATTGTCCCGAGTAAGAAACGCACAGCGCACCGTGCACAAAAACTTCCATCGGAAGCTTCGCCTGGTCGCCGATCGTTTTGATCTGCTTCAAATTATTTTCGCGTCCGAGCACGACACGTTCGATCTCGAACGGCTTTGTAAACTCCACCGCCTCCGGCGAAGTAATGGTCATCTGCGTCGATCCGTGGATCGGAAAATCCGGGGAGATGTCGCGGATCATTTTGACAAGGCCCAGATCCTGCACGATTACCGCGTCCACGCCCGCATCCACGCAGGCTTCGATAAGCTCCTTCGCATCGCGGAGCTCGTCCTCAAACACGAGAATGTTGAACGTCAAAAAACCTTTGACCCCATATAAATGTAGAAACGACATAATGTCGGACAGTTCATCCATCTTGAAATTGTGCGCGCGTGCGCGGGCGTTGAATTTCTCAACTCCGAAAAAAATCGCATTGGCACCGTTAGCTACGGCCGCCCGCAGACAATCCCAATCGCCGGCAGGAGCCAAAAGCTCTATATCTTCTCTGCGTAAAGATCGCATGATTCATATCCTTTCATTGTGCAAATCAGGTAACATAACTAGTGTACCTTTGTGAATGTTCGCCCGCAACCCGCAAAAGCCCCCGCGGCGCCCTTTTTTTGTCATAAGGTGAAAAAACAAGCCTCTTCCGTACAAAAAGAGCGCCGTCATGAGACAGCGCCCTTTTTTTCTTCCTATTAAGATCTCAAAAAGGATAAGTGCTTAGTGAGGCAGATCGTTGGAAACGACCGTCTGCAGCGTTTTGTTGCTGTCGGCTTCCAGCTCCCAGAACATGACGCCGCGCAGTCCTTTGGACTTCGCATATTCGTTCTTCGCGTGAATCGAAGCCTCGTCCTCGTAAGTGATGAAGATTTTGCTAGTCGGATTGTACAGGTAAGGTGTCTTGGTCACATCGTTCCAGTAACGCGTGAAGCCCAGGCCGCCTACCGTGTATTTACCGCTTGCGTCTTTCGTCAGATAGCCTTTGTTTTGCAGGTACGAGAAGTTGAACGTGGAGCCGTCCGAACCCGTATTGGCGGAGCCGGTGCAGCTTTGATACAGGCCGTCGCCTTTGGCTCCCGCGTTACAGCCGTTCCAGCCGTAGCCGTAGAACGGTTCGCCTACCGTGATTTTGCTGGCAGGCACGCCTTTGTTCAGATAGATTTTGACGGCGGAATCCACATTGAACTGCGGAGTTCCGGACGGATCGCTCGGATCGTTGTAAAGCGGTGCCACGTGGTTGCTGGACGAATCCCACGGACCGTGGAAATCGTACGTCATGATGTTGATCCAGTCCAGATAGTTTGCCAACTGGGTGATCCAGTTGGATGTGCCGCCCGCATCCGCCACGAAAGTGGAGTTAGCTCCGGAAGCGATCGTGATATAGTACTGCTTGCCGTCCTTCTGTCCGGCCGTGTCCAACTGTTGGCGCAGAGTTTGCAGCAGCAGGATGTAGTTGGCTTTATCCGCGGCGCGCTGGCAGGTTTGACCGGAAGCGCACGGTACGCCGATGGCGTTCGGATATTCCCAGTCGATATCGATGCCATCAAAATTGTACTGGCGGAGCAGGGAAACCGCCGAAGTGGCAAAGTTTTGACGGGTTGTCGCATCCGCAGCCATGTTGGAGAACTGGTTGGACCAAGTCCATCCGCCGATGGAGAAGAACAGCTTCAGCTTCGGATTTTTCGTTTTCAGCTGAGCGAGCTTTTTGAGGTTCTCGTAGCCGCCGCCTTCGCCGACGTCGTCGACGTAAGGATCGCCGAGAACGATGGAACCGTTCGGAGCGTTGTTAGGCGCGCCGTTGCCGCCTTGGCACGGCCAAGTTTGGGCATTCGGGTTCTCAGGGTCGCTGGAAGGGTTGCCGTGTCTGCCGTTCCAGCAAATATCCAGGAACGCGTAGTTGATAGCGGATATTTTCGTTGCGTCAACATTCGCCGGTGTGAAAGACGGCGTGTTATAAGAGGTCCAGCTCGGGAAGTAAGCGATAATCTCGTTGCTTCCGGCAGGCTGGGTCGTCGTCGTTGCCGTTACTGCCGCGCTTGCGGGGGATACGTTGCCCGCCGCATCTTTGGCTTTCACGGTGAACGTGTACGCCGTATTCGCCTGCAGACCCGTCACCGTGTAGCTCGTCGAGGACGTCGAACCCGCGAGTGCGGTGCCGTTGTACACGTCGTAGCCGGTCACGCCGACGTTATCGGTAGCCGCCGTCCAGCTGAGCGCTACACTGTTAGCGGTTACATTTCCGGCTTTCACATTAGTCGGAGCAGCCGGTGCCTGCGTGTCCGGGGCAGCCGTCTTGACGGTTACCGCCGCACTGGCCGCGGATACGTTGCCGGCAGCGTCTTTCGCCTTCACGGTAAACGTGTAGGACGTATTCGGCTGAAGGCCCGTTACCGTATAAGCAGTCGTCGTGGAAGTTCCGGCGAGAGTCGTGCCGTTATACACTTCGTAACCGCTTACACCAATGTTATCGGTAGAAGCCGTCCAACTGAGCGCGGCGGAATTCCCTGTTACGGCACCCGCTGTCAGACCAGTAGGCGCAGTTGGCGCTTGAGTGTCCGGAGTTGCCGTCGACTTTTTCCATAGCGCCGGTACGTTTGGCGGTTCCCACCCCTGCAGAGCCGTGTGCGGCTGTATACATTCATAAAGCGATCCGCTGTAACTGACGACGTCACCTTTCTTGTAAGCCGTACCCGGCGCCCATTCCGATGCTCCCAATGCGCTCAGCGGCAAGGATACGAGCAGCAGCAGAACGACCAATAGAAACGCTAATCCTCTTTTTGCTTGTCCATTCATTCGTTAATTCTCTCCCTTCATAATTAGGAAACTACCCGGGACAACCCGCTACCCGTCCGGGCACAGCCGTCCCCGTGGCTGTCGTTCGCATCTCGTCCGTCAGCCCGTCTTTCTTTCGTTTATCTCCTCCTCCATGTCCCTGCAAAAGTTAAATGGCTTTAACTTACAGGCTGCAAAATGTGCATCTGCGGATGCATGCGTCCGGGTCATTTATATCACCGCAGTTCTCTTAATACCTAAACAGTTCGACCCTCAACATTTATTTCCTTCCTTTTCCAGAAAAATATTTTACATTCCGGCGGCGCGGCTGCCGCATTGATTTTTTCACGCAACTTAGGTAAACTATTCCCAACTGCATACGATGCGGCCGTGAAGGACCAATAGTACCTGAACTTCCTTCGAATCAGCGATCCGGGAATGGTGAAAGCCCGGGCAAGGAACCAGCGAAACGGCAGTCCGGAGCCGCGTGCGGAAAGAAAGGGGATGCGCCAGCCAGGCGCCATTCGCCGTAATCCGGTCCTTTGTCCAGGCAGCATACGCCGGGCGGGTACGGGAAGACGGGGAACGGCGGATATCCGGGCGGAGCATCAACTAGGGTGGAACCGCGGGTGCTCAAGCTCTCGTCCCTAGGCATATCGGATGCCTGTGGGATTGGGGGCTTTTTCGATTGGGCGGCGGAAGGCTCCTTACGGATTTGCGGAGTCTGCCCGGACGAAAATTCCCATGACCCGGCAGCGATCAGGCGATTCGGCTTGCATCATGTTTTAACCCATTCCAGACATACGCAAAGGAGCGAAAAAAAATGAGCGTCAACATGGATCAGATCGTAGCTCTGGCCAAGCACAGAGGTTTTATTTTCCCGGGTTCCGAAATTTACGGCGGCCTGGCCAACACATGGGATTACGGCCCTCTCGGCGTAGAACTGAAGAACAACGTAAAACGCGCCTGGTGGAAAAAATTCGTCCAGGAGTCCCCGTACAACGTCGGTCTGGACGCGGCTATCCTGATGAACCCGCAAGCATGGGTCGCATCCGGCCACGTCGGCAATTTCAACGATCCGATGATCGATTGCAAACAGTGTAAAGCCCGCCACCGCGCGGATAAAATTATCGAAAACGCTCTGGATGCCAAAGGCATCGAGCTCGTGGTAGACGGCCTGTCCTTCGATCAGATGAAAGCACTGATGGACGAACACGAGATCGCCTGTCCGGATTGCGGCAGCCGCGACTTCACGGATATCCGCCAGTTCAACCTGATGTTCAAGACGTTCCAGGGCGTAACGGAGTCCAGCTCCAACGTCGTCTACATGCGTCCGGAAACCGCGCAGGGCATTTTCGTTAACTTTAAGAACGTACAGCGCACGATGCGTAAAAAGCTTCCGTTCGGTATCGGCCAGATCGGCAAAAGCTTCCGGAACGAAATCACGCCGGGTAACTTCACCTTCCGTACGCGCGAATTTGAACAGATGGAGCTCGAATTCTTCTGCAAACCGGGCGAGGATATGAAATGGTTCGAATACTGGCGCGCTTACTGCCGTGACTGGCTCTTGAACCTCGGCGTGAAAGAAGCCAGCATCCGTCTGCGCGATCACTCCGACGACGAGCTGTCTCACTACAGCAACGCCACGACGGATATCGAGTACCGCTTCCCGTTCGGCTGGGGCGAGCTCTGGGGCATCGCCGACCGCACCGATTACGACCTGAAGCAGCATATGGAACACTCCGGCGAAGATTTCAACTACGTGGACCAGGAAGCGGGCAATGAGAAATACGTGCCGTACTGCATCGAGCCTTCGCTCGGCGCCGATCGTGTCACGCTGGCCTTCCTGATCGACGCCTTCGAAGAGCAGAAGCTGGAAGGCGACGACAGCCGTACCGTGCTTCACCTTCACCCGGCGCTCGCTCCTTTCAAAGCGGCTATTTTCCCGCTCTCGAAGAAGCTGTCCGAAGGCGCGCAGGCGATCTTCTCCGACCTGGCCAAGAGCTTCATGGTCGATTACGACGACACCGGCTCGATCGGCAAGCGTTACCGCCGTCACGATGAGATCGGTACGCCGTTCTGCATCACGTACGACTTCGAGTCCGAACAGGACGGTCAAGTTACCGTCCGCGACCGCGACACGATGGAACAAACCCGGATGCCGATCAGCGAGCTGAAGGCGTTCATCGAGAGCAAAGTTCAGTTCTAAGACAGCCTCATCAAGCGACTGAAGGCCTTGTACAGAACGGGATCGGGATCGGAATACAGTCTGAATCATCATAAAGCTGCCCTCCCGTGCGCGTCCTCAAAGGGCCTCATATAAACCAAAAGCCCGGCTACCGCAGAAACCTGCGTGAGCCGGGCTTTTTTCAATGAATTACCGATCCGGTGCTACACCTTGAACTTCGTCAGCGATTCGCTCAACTGGCTGGAGACGTCCTCCAGCTTCACGGACAGCCGTACCAGCCCTTCGCTTACGCTCTGCTGCTCGCTGCTCAGGGAAGCGACCTCCTCGCTTGTCGCGGACGATTGCTCCGCAACGGCACTCACGTTGGTCATCGCATCGGCGAGCGTCATCTGGGACTCGTTCAGCTCATTAATGGACGTCGAGACCTCATCCAACTGAATGAGCAGATTGTCCATCTCGTTTTTCACCGAGGAGAACATCTGGTTCGCCTCCTTCACCGACTCCGTCTGTTCGCGGAACAGTGGATATGCGGCCGACAGCGCTTCTACCGTAGCGTCCATCTCACGCTGAATTTCCTCGGTGATATGAGCCACGTTCACGATCGATTCCCTGGATTGGTCCGCCAGATTGCGGATCTCGCCCGCAACGACCATGAACCCCTTGCCCGCCGCTCCGGCGCGCGCGGCTTCAATACTCGCGTTCAGGGACAGAATATTCGTCTGAGCGGTGATTTTCGTAAGTACATCGAGAATTTTACGGATAGAGCTGGTGCTTTGCTTCAGCGTATCGACCCGGTCTACGAGAGAGTGGGTCATCTGCTCGCTCTGCAGGGTTTTCTGGGTCAGCTCATCCATCTGCTCGATGCCCCGCTCACTCATCTGCTGCACTTCGGAAGTGGCGATGGACATCCGGATGTTTTTCTCGATCACATATTTCATCTGTTCGGAAATTTTAGTGGTCAGATCGTTTCCGTTCTCGGCCGCAACCGCCAGGCTTGTCGCCCCTCCGGCGATATCTTCCGTAGCCGTCGCGATTTCACGAGCCGAAAGCGCGGTTTTCTTCGAGGCGTCCGTCAGCTCGCGCGCCGTATCGAGCACGCTGTCCGCAGAACGGTTCGTCTGGTTGACGAGATCCGTGATTTTACTCATCATGCCGTTAAAGCTCTTGCCCACTTGACCGATTTCATCCTGACGCTGGGTGAATAGTGTGCGTACCGCCAGGTTGCCCTTTTCCCCTTCGTTCATCAGGTGACCCAGCTCGACAAGCGGCTTGCCGATCATACGGCTCATCAGCCAGCCGATCACGAGCGCAAGCAGGGCGGAAATAAACGCCACCATGACGGTCAGCGCGAAAATGTCGTTCGCGTTTTCCGTGATTTCATCCAGCGGCGCGAAGCCGTAAATGAGCCAGCCCGTCTGTTTGCTTTTTGTATAGACGATCAGATTCTTTTCGCCGTCGACGTCCGCCTTCGTACGTCCCTGATCCTGCAGCTGGCCTTCCAGTTTAATCCGTGGCGCCTGGCCGATATGGTCGGCTTTCTCGGTCACCATCAGCTGCTGCTTTGTATTCATCGCTTCGATCCTGCCCGTCTGGCCGACGCGGATGCTGGAAAGCTGGTTATACAGATAGTCCGTTTTGACCTCCAGCAGAACCATGTAATTGCTTTGTCCGTAATCGTTCTTCATTACACGGGCTACACCGAAGGTAGGGAAAGAAAGCTGTGTAAAATAGCCGTTGATTTTGGAATCGAACCAGACTGCCTTGCCGTCCGCTTCTTTCACGGTTTTGATGAGAGCCGCATTCTCCTGAATGAGCTTCTCTTGGCCGTAGCCGGTGGGGATTCCTTTTTCGGACAGCGGAATAACGTAGATGCCCGCGAGATTCTCATCCGTTTGCGAGTATTTCTTGAGGTTGCTGTCGAGATTCATCCGGGCGATGGCGATATCCGAATCGGAATTGTTCGGACGTGCCAGCTGTTCCACCGAGGCTCCGACCGTTTTGTCGATCATGATATCCAGCGACATCTTCTCATAAGTCCGGAAAAGAAAATCGAGCTTCTCCCCCGTCTGGATCACAGTCTGCTGGGCCGCCTTCGACACCTCTTCTTCCACAACGTTTCTGGAGGTCCAGTAAGACAGTGTTCCTACAATCACAACGGCAACCAGAATGCTGAGAAAAAAGATGACGAACAGCTTCGTTCCGACCGCTTTCAAAGCCGGAACCGAGCTTTTTCCCGTCCCTTGTCCGGACGGATCCCCCGAAGCGGTTTTTGCCGGCGCAAGGTTTTTTATTTTTCGGGCCGCGCTCTCCCAAACTCCGGCTGCTTTCTCACTCCACTTGTTACTCATAGCAACTCCCCATTTGTCAGAATAATTTCGCGTTGTAAATATTCACCTTTTCTATATATCGGCGCCCGGGGTTTTAATTATGAACCTAATTTTCGGCAAAATTTTTCGGATTCGACGAATGCTCGGAACCGCGCGCAGCCGCCCCCAAAGTTAACAAACGGAGGGAGAAGTGCTATAATGGCAAGGATCATATACAAAAATCGAGGGATGAATTTGTCGAAAAAAAGAACCGCCATAGCGGTATTTTGCCTGGCCGCCCTTCTTCTGGCAGTCGGAGCGGCAGCCTTCCTCACGGGGAAGAAGGAGCAGGTCCGCCTCCTGTACGCTACCGGCGGCGATCGCTATGATACGGCGGCATTCGAACAGTTCCGGCAGTCGCTTGCGGCGAATCTGGAGCTTGAACGGAGACCGATGGACGAAGTGTCGGCCCGCAAGCTGCAATCGTACGAGGCGGTCGTGCCGGATCCGGAGCTCGCAAACATACCCGACAACGGATACATCCAGAAGCTCCAGGACTACGTGCAAAACGGAGGGCATTTGCTTCTCGACAACGCGTTCGCGAGCAAGTTTCCCGCCGATTTTCTGGGAGCCTATCAGACGCAGCTCATAGCGCCGCCGCAGGCCAAACCGCAGTTTCAGTATCCGGCCGTCCCGGTGAACGCTCAAGGCATGCAGGAAGTCATCAAACTTTTCAGCGATAATTTCTTCAAACGCGAGACGATGGACAATCTTCCGGGCTTCTATTGGGGCTACGGCCTTGACCCTTCAACGGCGCAGCCGCTGGTTACGCTGGACGGACAAGCGCTCGTCGCCGTCAATAAAGTCGGCAAAGGAACGGTACTTCTGAGCAGCACCTTCCTGCCAAACCGGTACTTTATTACAGGTTACGATCTTCAGAGCGGCATGGACCCCGCGCAGGGGTTCGGCAGTCTGGCCGCCAAATACGATCAGCAGCGGAGCCTGAAACCGGGTACCGCCTATTTCGACAAGAAAGACCTGAAGCTGGAGCCTTACTTCCACTTTGCTTTCTCGGCGGCCAACGCCCAGTTCCGCACGGAATTTGTCTCTTACGTGTCCAAGGAAACCTACGGGTACAGCGTGACCAAAGTACTCGGTCCTTACGGGCGTCCGGCCATGTCCTACCAGAACCATTTTGAGGCCATGCCCGCGTTCAAGGACAAGGAAGGGATCCAATGGGCGGAGCTGACGAAGAAGTACAATCAGATCCCGTCCTTCTCGCTGGTCCGCTCCGCCTTCTACTGGGGGCAGTGGAAAGAGAGCGTATCCGTCCACCTGAACGGGGGATCGAACGAGAAGCCGCAGTTCAGCGGGGAATCGCCGGCTTCCTATTACAGCAGCGGCATGCATCTGCAGTCCGAGGAAGGCGCTATACGTCTGGCGGAGTACCCGGACTACAAATCGCTGGCCGACCCCGTAGAAGGTCCGCACCGGCTCGTGCCGGCGTTTGCGGATATCAGCGGGGACGGGAAGGAAGACCTTCTCGCCGGCAGCAGCGACGGGTACGTCTACGTGTACCCGAACCTCGGACCGAAGCCCGAGGCTTACGAGCGCGATCCCGCGCCGGGCGGCCTCAAGCTGCCGGATGTATACGGCAAGCCGGAGAAGCTGCTGCTGAGCAGCGGCCAGCCGCTCAAGACCGGTCCGCATGCTTCCGTGCATGCGGTGGACTGGAACGCCGACGGGAAGATCGACCTTCTCGTCAGCGACGCCACCGGGGCCGTGCAAATCGCGCTCGGCGAAGGCGGCGGGCGTTTCGCACCGCTGACCGCCCTGCAGGATCCGTCCGGGCCTATCAAGGTGCCCGGACCGGCTCTCGCCGCCGCGGGAGACCTCGGCGGCCAAGGCTTCCCGGACCTGATCGTCGGTGACGCCGACGGCAAGGTCCGGGTGTACCGCGCGCCGCAGGCAGGCGCGCTGCGCCTCTCCGCCGGCGCCGTAGTCGCGGACGCCGGCGCCAAGTACGCCGCGCCGTCCGTCCGTGACATGGACGGCGACGGCCGGGCCGACCTCGTTGTCGGCAGCAACGAGGGAGATCTGCGCGTGTTCCGCCAGGAAAGCGGCGGAACCTTCACCGCCCAGGGAAGCGTAAACGGCGCCACGCTGAATCAGATGGGCACGAACGCCCTGGTCGGCGGGCACAACTCCGTGCCGGTCTGGCACGACGTGAATCACGACGGCGTGGCGGACCTGATCGTCGGGCAGCTGGAATTCGGCTCGCCAGTTCCGGTTGATTCGCCGGCTTTCCCTTACAAGGCGGAGCTGCAGGAGTTCCTGCAATATACGAAGCAGAATCATCTCGAATTGTATCCGCACATTTACGTGCACAATTTCGTGAGCGACGCCCAAGAGAAGCAGGAGATCGCCCTGCACAAGCAGGCGTTCGAGAAGCTCGGCCTCCCTTGGACGATGCCCGGAACGAACCAGCACACCTGGCGGATCAACTTCCCGGACCGTCTCCAGACGCTCCGTAACGAGAACGAGCAGGGAATCTGGTTCAACTTCGGCTTCACGCCGTCCCACACGCCTACGGAGCCCCGGCTCGGTACGGATTACATCTGGGGGCTTCCTTTCCTGCTGACGAAGGACAAGACCGGCAGCGATCAGCCTATGCTGATTTATACGCCGGCTCCCGTACTTCGCAAAACGGGCGAAAGCTCTACGGTCGATATTTATGATTCTTACGTTAAACGCGATATGCCCATTGATTACTTCGAACACATCGAGTATCATTTCCCCGCACGTGTGGGTGAATTGGAGGAGTTCGCCTCCTTCCTCGACGACATTCGGAATCAATACGATTATAACTTTATGACGGAACCTCAAATGGCCCGTTCCTTCCTGACGACGCTGACCACACAGGTAACGGTGAAGCGTACCTGGGCCGATTACATCATGGACGAAGTGAAAGACCGGATTTCGGGCAAGGGCCTGCACCTGTCTCTCACGATCGGAGCGGATACGTCGGCCGTGCCGAAGCAGGCGGCCGAGTACGCCAATACGCCGGGCGTCGTGGTGGAGAAAGGCGAGAAGTACGCGCCTTACTCCCTAGCCGCGGAGTCCGACGTATATACGGAGCGCGACGGCAAGCTGTATCTAGGCCTTGCCCGTGACGCGCAGCTTCATATCGGCAAGCCTGCCGGGGAAGCCCACATCGTCCGCGCCAATGTGCCGTTCGAGCTGGATACCCGCGAAAGCGGCATCTGGAAGCTCGATCTGCAGGCGGCCGGTCTGCAGCAGATCAAGATCGTCAGTCCGGCCGGACTGACGATCCAGGGAAATCCGGCAGATATCAAGCTTGAGCAGGATGCGGGGACCGGCACGTATATACTTACACGCTACGGAGATAAGACGACCATCCGCTTGTCTCTAACCAAATAAGAAGGATCGGCCGGATAATACGGTCCGATCCCGAGTGCAGCCGGTGTCAGCCGTTCCGACGGTCCATCCGGCTGTACGCCTTCTTTACACAACCCTATTTGCCCGGGAGGCCCGACTGACTATGGAAGAAATCATGAAGCAGCTGGAAGAACACATCAAAAGCCGCTATGAGATTGAAGAAGACGACGAGGATTTCGGCACAGACGTTCATCTGTTCGATTACGGCTTTATCGATTCGATGGGTGCCACGGCACTTATCGCTCATATCGAGCAAACGTACGGTATTCAAGTGACGAATCAGGATCTGATGCTGTATCCGATGAACACCGTTCGCGAGATCGCCCAATTCATTTCCACGAAAACCGGGAGGTAACACCATGGAATGCAAAATATCGCTGGAGCGGCTTTCCGAAAGCCAGCACGGACAGGTTAAATACGCATCCGCTTTCGTGGATGAGCACATTCAGGAAATTTCCCTGGAAGACGGACATCTCCGCATTGTCCATACGTCCCCGAACGGAGACGAAGCGATCCGTGAACGCGTAGAACGTCTGATCGAACGCTTCTCCAAGGGCGACTTCGGTTTTAAAGAAAACGTCCTGTTCCGCAACGAGGTTTCCGTTCCTTACAGCGGCGACATTATCCGCGAACTCGTGGAAAGTAAAAGCATTAAAGTACTGGAGCCGGGTCTGTTTATTTTCCGTGAGCCGTTCTCCTCTCTTATGCGTTTTCTTGACTACTCGTTCGTTACGAAGATCGCCAACCGTTTCCAAGTAACGGAAGAGTCCTACCCGGCCGTCATTCACTCGGAGACTTTGAACAAGACGAATCATTTCACTTCCTTTCCGGAGCATATCCACTTCCTCACGCATTTGCGCGAAGATCTGGACGTGATCGAATCCTTCTCCGACTCCATTCGCGCTACCGGCGGCTGGAAGGACGAGCTTCCGCTTGATCTGAACGCTGCTATGCCGAAGCCTAAGTTCACCATGAACCCTTCTACCTGCTATCACTGCTACGAAGGACTTCAAGGCGAAACTCTCGAAGGAGACGGAATCGTCGTAACGGCTGTCGCGAAGTGTCACCGGTTCGAGTCCAAGAACCATACCGATTTCGGCCGTCTGCTCGATTTCTCGATGCGGGAAATTATTTTCGTGGGAAAACCGGACTTCGTGAAGGAAAATCGTCTGAAATCCATCGAATATATTAAAGAGCTTGCCGTTGAATGGGAAGTCGACAGCCTGCTTGAAATTGCGAATGATCCGTTTTTTACCAACGATTTTCAGGTAAAAGCATCCTTCCAGCGTAACCAAGAGATGAAATACGAGCTGCGCTTGACGATTCCTTATCTGGACAAGTCTATCGCCTGCAGTTCCGTTAACTTCCACAGCAACACTTTCGGCAACGCCTTCGACATTAAGGTCGGCAAGCGTGCCGCCGTTACCGGCTGCGTAGGATTCGGCATCGAACGCTGGGCGTTTGCGTTTCTCGCTCAATACGGCATGGATGAGGCCGTCTGGCCTGCGTCTTTCCGTGAGCAGTACCATGCTTGGCAACAAAAATCCCTATAAAGAGTGATCGTGTGAACATACTCGCTTTTTTCAAGAAGAACAGCTTCGTTTTGGGGCTGCTTCTTATTTTTGTGGTCGCTGAAGCTCTCGTCATGTGGTGGAATCCTCTGGAGACGAGCCGCCGGTTCGGCAAGGATGATTTTACGAAGACGCTTTACCATCACGACTGGTCGCGCACCGGGGCCGTATTCTACGGCAATTCCTCCGTTACGGGTGCTTATATCGAGGAGAAGTCCGCAGCCAGGCTGGTTGAAATGGGCTTATCCTACGGGAAGCTGACGGACTTGCAGCAAATTCTTCAGCGCGGTCTGTACACCGTGAAAGATGAACTGGTCATCGGAATCGACGTGCATACGCTGCTGGACAAAATGGAAACCGACTACCGGTTCCCGTGGAACAAGCCTTGGTACAAGCCGTATGTATACGCGTACCGGGCGGACTTCCTGGATGCGGGCAAGGAACTGGTCCGCAATCTGGCTTATCAGGGAAGTCTCGCTTATGAGCCACGCTGGATCGACAAGTTATTGTACTTTGGTTATGACACGGAAGAAAACATGACCAAGAGCTGGGCCCGGTACGAGAAGGATTACAACTGGATGACGCTCAAGGACATGGAAGACAATCTGGACGCGCTCCAGTGGGTACTGGATTACAGCCGGGAGAAAGGAATTCCGCTCCGCGTCGTTTGGATGCCGTTCCGCCAGGATCACGTGAAGCCTCCTTACACCGCGGCCATGAAGCAGGAAGTGAATGCGCGTCTTAAAGCCGCGGACGTTCCCGTGCTTGATCTCATGGACCGTTACGCGCCCAAGTACTTTCACGACCTCGTCCACCTTAACCGGGAGGAAGGGGCCCCCTTGTTTACGAAGGAGGTTGACGAATGGCTGCTTTCTTTAAGAAAACCTTCGAAATCCTGATGTATGTAGCCATGCTTTACTTGGTACTTGTTTATTTTACCGGACAAGGTTTGTTTATTTACGAAGGGTTTTAGCCACTTTCTCACCCTGGGGCTTAACCTGTCCGCTTATGTACCGCCCCACTCATTCTCCGTCCGTTGAAGGAGTCCTGTTATGTTTTATTTGAACATGAACGCGCTGCTCGCCATGTGCGGCATGGTGTTCGTGCTGATGGCGACGAGAAAATGGCCGCAGAACAAACGCATCCTGATGCTGCTGTTCAACCTCGGCTTTCTTTTTCTGTGGAGCGGCAAACTTTTTGCGTTCTATATCGCCTATACGCTGCTTAATTATATTTTGTTCGTGTATCTGTGCCGGACCCCCGTCTGGCGGAAATTCGCGTTCGCGCTGTTCATTCTCGCCAATATAGGCGCCGTCGTCCTGTTTCATATGCTGGGCAAGCAGGGCTCGGCTTCACTCCTGGCTGACGGCGTGATGACACTCGGCATCATGTTCAACGTGCTGAAAATTATCGATGCGCTGTATTTCGCTTATTTCTTCGGCAAAGACGGCCAAGCCAAAGTTATCGACTACGTGAACTATATTTTGTTCGTTCCCACGTTTACTTCGGGGCCGATTTTAAAGTTCCGGGACTTTATGGCCGATGTAAAAGTGCCGTACAAAGTGGACGCGTCCCAGTTCGAGGCTGGCGTGAAGCGGATTATTTTGGGCCTTTTCAAAAAAGTCGTCGTGGTTGTCTGGATGACCGATCTGTTCAATAAAGTGATGGACCAGGAGCTTCATACCCATCAGAGTCTTTTCTTGATGATCTGGTTTTATCTGATGATTTACATGGATTTCTCGGGCTATTCGGATATTGCCGTCGGCTTCGGCCGTCTGATGGGCTTCACGATTCCCGAAAACTTCAAGAAACCGTTCCTCTCTCCCACCCTCACCCAGTTTTGGCGTAACTGGCATGCGACCTTGGGCGATTGGTTCCGCGATCATATTTTCATTTTCTTTTCCCGCAAAACGCCATCCAAGCTCATGACCGCCGGACTGTCGATATTCATTATGACATTGATGGGACTGTGGCACGGCTTCTCGTGGCTGTTTCTGATCTACGGTGTTTATCACGGGGTCATTATCGCGATCGAGAATCTGCTCGGCAAGACGACCGTCATCCGCAGAAAGGTATCCAAGCCTTACTTCTATATGAGATGCCTCCTGACCCAGGCGCTTGTCGTCGCTGCCATTATCATTAATTTGAATAACCCCGACGTGGTTATGCGCGTGTACAAAGGTCTTTTCCATCTCCCCTTTTAATGGCGGCAGGTGGGAAGACCTTTTTATTTCCCTAAAAAGCAGACGTGATTTCTCTGACGGAACTCGCTGCGGCTCTCCGCTTCATTTCCGGACAAAGCAGTGATATAATGAGTGTACGCGCGTTCTTTTTAAAATCCGTGGAGGTGTACAGAAATGAAGCTAGGCGTGTTTGCCGTCCTTTTCGGACAAAAACCTCTAGAAGAAGCACTCGATTACATTGCAGAAAAAGGTCTTGAAGCCGTTGAGATCGGTACCGGCGGTTACCCGGGCAACGCTCACTGCAAACCCGAAGAACTGCTTGCCGACGAAAGCAAGCTGAAAGCTTTTAAACATGCGTTCGATTCCCGCGGCCTGACGATTTCCGCACTCAGCTGCCACGGCAATCCGCTTCATCCTCAAAAGGCGATAGCCAAACAGTTCCACGATGATTTTATCCGTACGCTCGAACTGGCTGAGAAGCTGGAAGTGCCAGTCGTAAACGGATTCTCGGGTTGCCCGGGCGATCACGAAGATGCCAAATATCCGAACTGGCCCGTAGCACCCTGGCCGAACGATTTCCAGGAAATTCTCGACTGGCAGTGGACGAATAAAGTGATTCCTTACTGGACCGAAACCGGTAAATTCGCTTCGGACCGCGGCTTAAAAATCGCCCTTGAGCTGCACGGCGGTTTCTCCGTTCATACACCGGGCACCCTGCTCCGTCTGCGCGAAGCGGCCGGTGAAGTAATCGGCGCAAACCTCGATCCGAGCCACATGTGGTGGCAGGGAATCGATCCGGTGCAAGCCGTTCAAATTCTTGGCCGCGAAAATGCGATTCATCATTTCCATGCCAAGGACACTTCGATCGATCCGATCAACGTAAACAAGCACGGCATTACCGATATGCAGTCATACTCGCTTATGCTGGATCGCGCTTGGCAGTTCCGCACCGTAGGCTATGGCCACGATATGAAGACATGGGCGGATATCATCAGCGCCCTGCGTCTGGTCGGTTACGACTATGTCGTGAGCATCGAGCACGAAGACGGCCTGATGTCGGTTAACGAAGGCTTCACGAAAGCCGTTGAGAACCTTCAGCAGATTCTTATCAAAGAACCGCTTGGCGACATGTGGTGGGTGTAATCCTTTCCTATCGGCCTCGACCAGCGACGCAATAAAACAAAAAGAAAAGCCTCTTATCGGAAGATAAGGGGCTTTTCTTCATGCGCTGCTATTTGTAAGCGGCAGCTTGTTACCAGCCTTTGATCATGACGACATCCATGAAAAGGAATACAGCCAAGCTAACCAACGCGAATGCAATCGCGAAAACGTTTTTTCTTTTGGCCGCGAACAGACGGACCAAACCGATTGCGATCAGGATCGTAAAGATGATCACAAATGGATCGAATCCGGAAAAACTGGATGCTTGTGCTGCCTCTTCTGCAAATAACATTGAGAGACCTCCTTCATTTATCCAACCAGGTAACTTAACGAAATAGCCTTTTACTCTCTATGTTAGCTCTATCGGTGTCAAGATGCAAGGCCCTAGTCTTGATGTTAACAAGTTTGTCACGATTTATTCATTTCTATGAATAGAGCGGTCAATTATAAACAAAACCTGTCTCTTTCATAATAATTGTTTATACCCGCTTTCGCCCCGCACGGATTTACGCCCTGACCTAAATATGATACGATCAACCTATCCTATTTCACACTTTTTCTATCGGAATTACGTATACAAGGGAGGTCGCACGCATGGCTTATCAACCGATCTGGACACAAGACACGTCAAAGCTGAACAAAATGGAGCTCGTCAAGCTTCAAAAAGACGGACTCGATGTGATTCGTACCATTATTGAAAAGTATGCTCTGGAAGGATACGATTCCATTCCTGAAGACGATATGAATTTATTCAAATGGGCTGGTGTGTATCAGCAAAAGCCTAAGGACGGCCATTTTATGATGCGCGTTCGCATCAACTCCGGCGTATTGACCAGCGCCCAAGCCCGCGCACTAGCCGCCATCGCGGAAGATTACGGACGGAATCTGGTCGACGTCACAACGCGTCAGGCGATTCAGTTTCACTGGTTGACCGTGGAGAACCTCCCCGATATCTTTAAACGGCTGGAAGAAGTCGGCCTTTATTCTTATGAAGCTTGCGGTGACTGCCCACGTACGATTGTCGGCAATCCGCTGGCAGGCATTGATCCCGATGAGCTTATGGACACCACTGCCCTGGTAAATGAAGTAAACGATTTCTTCCTGATGAACAAAGATTTCTCCAACCTGCCGCGTAAATATAAAATGTCGATTTCCAGCAATGTATATAACTCGGCTCATGCCGAAATTAACTGCCTCGGTTTTACACCGGCCGTTAAAGTCATTGACGGAGAAGAAGTGCTCGGCTTCCATGCTTGGGTCGGCGGCGGTCTTTCCGCAAAGCCTCATCTCGCCAAGCAGCTTGACCTGTTCGTGCGTCCCGAAGAAGTGCTGAAAGTCGCCACCGCGGTAACGGTTATTTTCCGTGACTTCGGCTATCGCGAGAAGCGCCATCATGCCCGCCTGAAGTTTCTCGTGGCCGATTGGGGCCCGGAGAAATTTCTGGAGAAGCTCATCGAGCTGACCGGACCTATGCCAACCCGCGGAGAGGAGAAAGTCGTCGGCTGGACAGCGGCTTATTTCGACGGCGTTCATCCCCAGAAGCAGGAAGGCTACAGCTACATCGGCCTGAACGTGCCGGTAGGCCGTCTCAATGCGGAAGAGCTGCGTGAGCTGGCCCGCATCTCGGACCAGTACGGTCAAGGCACGATCCGCACGACCATGTCGCAGAACATCATTCTGTCGGATATCCCGAATGACCGGGTGGACGATGTTCTCCAGGAAACCGTGCTGCAGCGTCTGACGCCGTTCCCGAAACGCTTTATGAGCCGGACGGTATCGTGCACAGGCAACGAATTCTGCAACCTGGCGATCGTAGAAACCAAAGAACGCGCGCGCCGCGTTGCCGAGTACCTGGACGCCCATGTAGACCTGGACGAAGAAGTCCGCATCCACTTCATCGGCTGCCCGAACGCCTGCGGCCAGAAGCAAATCGCGGACATCGGCTTACAGGGTACGCTCGTTAAAACGCCGGACGGACCGGTAGACGCGTTCGATATCGCGGTCGGCGGCATCCTCGGCCCCGGCGCCCAGTTTAACACCGGGCTGAAGGGCCGTGTCAAAGGGGACGACGTAGGTCCGGTCCTTGCCGAGCTTATCCGTTTCTACAAGGAAAACCGCAGTCCCGAAGAAACGTTCCATCAGTTCTATCTTCGTGTAGGAGCACCTGCATTCCAGGAAAAATTGACGGAAATCCTTACGGTAGCTTCCTGATACGAAAGATGGGGAGGGGCTGAATTCAGGTTATTTGCCCGATCACAGCATTCCTTAAGCTTCTCCAAAGCTTGCATGAAACCCATCTTTTCTAAAACGATAGAAAAACGGGCAGGGTCGCTTTAGCGATCCCGCCCGTTTTATTTTGCTTCATCGAACCGGACACAAAGAAGCAGGAACAAAGCGGCGCCCGCTTTAATTCCTGCTTCTTTTCTGCTGGGAGTCTACGGTTGCTGTTCTTAATCATTCGGAAGTGGAAAAGGATTTTGCTATTAGCGACAAACTTCACCACCCCTTTCAGTCAGAAAAGAATAGTTCTTTCCTTCCTTAGCTGACCGCGTCCTCCAGCAGTTCCTTCGCCCGCTCGGCATAATCGTCCGAGCGCTTGCGGTCGCGCTCCAGTACCGGTTTAAGATACTGGCCGGTATAGGAGCCTTCTACTTTGACGACGGATTCAGGTGTGCCGGCTGCGACGATTTCGCCGCCGCGGCTGCCTCCCTCAGGGCCCAGGTCGATCAAGTAGTCGGCCGTTTTGATTACATCCAGGTTATGCTCGATAACCAGGACAGAATCTCCGTTCTCCACCAGACGATGAAGGACCTTCAACAGACGGTCGATATCGTGAATATGCAAGCCCGTAGTCGGCTCATCCAGGATATAAATCGTCTTGCCCGTGCTCCGGCGGTAAAGCTCCGCCGCCAGTTTCACACGCTGGGCTTCCCCGCCGGACAAGGTCGTTCCCGGCTGTCCCAACTTCATGTAACCCAAGCCTACATCCAGAAGTGTATAAAGCTTGCGGTGAATCCGCGGTATATTTTCAAAAAATTCGCAGGCATCTTCTATCGTCATATCCAGAATATCGGAGATGCTCTTTCCTTTATAGTTGACTTCGAGCGTTTCACGGTTGTACCGTTTGCCTTTGCAGACTTCACATGGCACATAAACGTCCGGAAGGAAGTGCATCTCGATCTTGATGATCCCGTCGCCTCTGCAAGCTTCGCAGCGTCCGCCCTTCACGTTAAAGCTGAAACGTCCCTTCTTGTAACCGCGGATTTTCGCTTCCGTTGTGGATGCGAAAAGATCACGGATATCATCGAAGACTCCCGTATACGTTGCGGGGTTGGAACGCGGAGTCCGTCCGATTGGCGATTGATCGATATCAATGACCTTGTCCACGTGCTCCAGACCTTTCATTTCCCGGTACAGGCCCGGACGTACCTTAGCCTTGTTAAGATCGCGTGCCAGTGTCTTGTACAAGATCTCATTGATAAGAGTACTTTTCCCGGATCCCGATACACCCGTTACGCACGTAAACACACCCAGCGGAAATTTCGCGCTTACGTTGCGCAGGTTGTTTTCTTTAGCTCCTTTAATTTCGAGCCATTTCCCGTTCGGTTTGCGCCGCTCTGCCGGAATCGGAATAAATTTCTTGCCGCTCAAATACTGGCCCGTCAGAGAGTTCTCATTGTTCATGATTTCTTCCGGCGTGCCTTGAGCGATGATTTGTCCGCCGTGAATTCCCGCGCCCGGGCCGATATCGATAATATAATCGGAGGCCATCATGGTGTCTTCGTCATGTTCCACCACGATCAGCGTGTTCCCCAGATTCCTCATATGCTCCAGCGTCTGGATCAGGCGGGTATTGTCACGCTGGTGAAGACCGATACTAGGCTCGTCCAGAATATAGAGGACACCCATCAGCGAGGAGCCGATTTGAGTAGCAAGCCGGATACGCTGGGCCTCGCCGCCGGATAGCGTTCCCGCAGCCCGGTGCAAGGTCAAGTAATCCAGCCCCACGTTCACAAGAAACCCAAGGCGAGCCTTGATTTCTTTAAGAATCAGGTGGGCAATCGTCCGCTCTTTCTCGGACAGTCCTCCGTCCAGCTCCTCAAACCAGTTCTGAGCGTCTCCGATGGAAAGCTCCGTGGCATGAGAAATGTTGGTTCCCCCTACCGTTACGGCAAGGGTTTCCGGCTTAAGACGCTGGCCTTTACACTTCGGACACGGTTTGGAGCTCATGTACGCTTCAATGTGTTCCCGGATTCCATCCGAGAAGGTATCGCGGTAACGGCGCTCCAAATTCCGCACAATGCCCTCAAACGGCACGTAGGCGTCCTTGACGGTTCCGAACTCATTCTGATAACGGAAGCGGACACGCTGCCCGTCTGTGCCGTAAAGAATGATCTTGAACTGATCCTGGGTCAGTTCCGAAACCGGAACATCCGTCGGAATATGATAATGGCTGCAAACGGCCGCCAGGAATTGAGGGTAGTAAGTGGATGTGCTTCCCGCCCAAGCTTCAAAGGCCCCCTGGTCGATCGTCTTGTTCGGATCGGACACCAGAAGGTCCGGATCTACGATCATCTGACTGCCGAGACCGTCACACTCCGGACAAGCTCCGAACGGACTGTTAAAGGAAAACATCCGGGGAGACAGTTCATCGATGCTGAATCCGCATTCCGGACAGGCGAGATTCTGGCTGAAAAGCAGTTCTTCCTGGTCGATAATATCAACGATAATGCGGCCTTCGGAAAGCTTCAGCGCCGTCTCCAGGGAATCGGCCAGCCGGCTTTGAATGTCTTCTTTAACGACGATACGGTCAACAACGACTTCGATGTTGTGCTTTTTATTCTTCTCCAGAGTAATCTTGTCGGATAGATCCATGATTTCTCCGTTAACCCGTACGCGAACGAAACCCTGCTTCTGAATATCGGCCAGCAGCTTGGTATGCTCGCCTTTTCTTCCGGAAACAAGCGGCGCCAAAATTTGAAGCTTTGTCCGTTCCGGATATTCCATCACGCGGTCGACCATTTGCTCGACGGTCTGGGAAGTGATTTCGATGCCATGCACGGGACAATGCGGTTTCCCGATACGTGCAAAGAGAAGACGCAAGTAATCATAAATCTCCGTTACGGTTCCAACCGTAGACCGGGGATTCCGGCTGGTCGTCTTCTGGTCGATCGAAATCGCTGGAGAAAGCCCTTCAATGGAATCGACGTCCGGCTTGTCCATTTGGCCCAAAAACTGCCGCGCATAAGCAGACAGCGATTCAACGTAACGGCGTTGTCCTTCCGCATAAATGGTATCGAAGGCCAGGGACGACTTCCCGGAACCGCTGAGTCCCGTAAGCACGACGAACTTATCGCGCGGAATGGTCACATCAATATTTTTCAGGTTGTGTGCCCGTGCCCCTTTAATGACTATGTTTTCTCTGGCCACTTTGTACGTACACCCTCTCTATTCGCAGGCCGCCCAGTCCATTCTCCCGAACACTTGAAACACTCCCGGTTTCCGAGACTGAGCTTCCTGTTAGTTAATCTCTTGAATACTCCACACGTTTTAAAATCCTGCTCACCAGCCGGTTCCCGACTTGACGGACCGACTCTTCGAATATAGCAGAACAGCTTCACACCCGAAAGATATCTATGAACAAAACCCGTCCGTCCAGCTGTCGCTTGGACGCGGGTCCTATAATCAGTATTCAAACGTATATACGTCAATATATACGATAATCTATCAACCATGCAACTGTCACCCCCAACTATAAGGGTGTGCGTACTCTATTTACCACAATTGCCTCACTTATTACCAGTTATGCCCGTCTTGGGCCGGATATAAGCAGACAGACAGGCAGGATCCCTTACTGTTCTCCTGCCTGTCTGTGCTGCAAGACTGCTATCTTAACCTTCCGCTTTCAGTTCAAGAAGAGCATCACGCAGTTCCGCAGCTCTTTCAAACTGCAAATTTTTCGCCGCATCTTTCATCTCTGCCTCGAGACGTTCGATTACCGCGGCGCGATCTTTCTTGGACATCTTGCCGGTCTTCACTTCTGCCAGATATTCCGTCTTCTCCTCGGCAACCTTCGTCGCCTCGATTACGTCGCGAATCTTCTTGGCAATGGTTTGCGGGGTGATTCCGTGCTCTTTATTGTAGGCTTCCTGTATGGTCCGGCGGCGTTCGGTTTCCTTAATCGCCTTATCCATGGAATCCGTAATTTTATCGCCGTACATAATAACGCGTCCGTCCGCATTCCGGGCCGCCCGTCCGATCGTCTGGATCAACGAACGTTCCGCGCGGAGGAAGCCTTCTTTGTCGGCATCCAGAATAGCTACCAGCGAAACTTCCGGCAAATCAAGCCCCTCTCTGAGCAGGTTGATCCCGACAAGAACGTGGAACGTACCGAGCCGCAGGTCGCGGAGGATCTGCATCCTCTCCAGAGTCTTGATATCGGAGTGCAGATAACGTACCTTGATGCCGATTTCCTTGAAGTAGTCCGTTAGATCCTCGGACATCTTCTTCGTGAGGGTCGTCACGAGAACCCGCTCGTCCTTGGCGATCCGGTCTTGAATCTCGCCGATCAAATCGTCGATCTGGCCTTTGGTCGGCCTCACTTCAATGATCGGATCAAGCAATCCGGTCGGACGGATAATCTGCTGGACCATCTCCGGGCAATGCTCCAGCTCGTATGGCCCCGGCGTCGCCGAGATATAAACGATCTGGTTTACCTTGCGCTCGAACTCCTCAAACTGCAGAGGACGGTTATCCAGCGCGGAAGGCAGACGGAATCCGTGCTCGACCAGCACTTCTTTGCGCGCCCGGTCCCCGTTGTACATCGCACGGATCTGGGGCAGCGTCACGTGGGACTCGTCGACCATCACCAGCATGTCGTCCGGGAAATAATCGAGAAGCGTGTAAGGCGTCGCCCCGCGCTCGCGGAACGTCAACGGCCCGGAATAATTCTCAATCCCCGAGCAGAAGCCCATCTCCGCCATCATTTCGATGTCATAGCGCGTTCTCTGCTCCAGTCTCTGCGCTTCGAGCAGCTTCCCCTTGCCGCGCAGTTCCTCAAGCCGCTCCTCAAGCTCGCGCTCGATGTTCACCAGCGCGCGCTTCATCGTATCTTCTTTCGTTACGAAGTGGGAGGCCGGGAAAATGGCGATATGATCGCGTTCGCCCAGAATCTCACCCGTAAGCACGTCGATTTCGGTAATCCGCTCGATCTCGTCACCGAAAAGTTCCACACGGACGGCCTGTTCACTTCGGGAGGCCGGGAAAATCTCAATGACATCGCCGCGTACGCGGAACGTGCCGCGCACGAAGTTCAAATCGTTGCGCTGATACTGGATGTCCACCAGCCGGTGGAGAATCTCGTTACGGGACTTCTCCATCCCCGTGCGCAGCGACAGCAGCAGCGAGCCGTATTCCGCAGGCGAACCGAGACCGTAGATACAAGAGACGCTCGCTATGATAATAACGTCTCTGCGCTCAAACAATGAACTCGTCGCCGAGTGGCGGAGTTTATCGATCTCTTCGTTGATGCTGGAGTCTTTCTCTATATACGTATCCGAAGAAGCTATATAAGCCTCCGGCTGATAGTAATCGTAGTAGCTGACGAAATAAGACACGGCGTTGTTCGGGAAAAACTCCTGAAACTCGCTGCAAAGCTGAGCCGCCAGCGTCTTATTGTGCGCGATGATGAGGGTCGGACGGTTCAACTGGGCAATGACCTGAGCTGCCGTAAACGTCTTCCCCGTGCCTGTAGCGCCCAGAAGCGTCTGATGCCTGTTTCCGTTCTGTATGCTTTTGACGAGTTCCTGGATCGCAGCAGGCTGGTCTCCCTGAGGAGAAAAATCCGATACGAGTTCAAACTTGTTCGTGCTCTTGATTATTTCACTCAAAATATATCACCCACCGTCAGGTAGTCAAATTTAAAAGCACGCGGCGGCTTGCACCCCGCATGCCTGTCTTAATACCTATAAACTTTTACCCGTCTTGCTCCGATATAGAACATATATACTTACCTACAACGGAGATATTCGGGCTGCCGGAAATAAGAATATGTGTTCCCGTATAATTATACTCTTTTTATGAACCGGTTGCAAATATTCAATCCCATTTTCATTCCCTTATTTTAGGCGGCAGCCTGGTCTACATCATGAACATATTCCGATTTTAGAGGTGGTCAATTGTGGATTTGGCAACATTGTTAGGGCTTATACTCGGTTTGGGAGCGTTAATCGGGGGATACATGTGGGACGGCGGTCATTTGACCTCGCTCCTCGTCCCGAGTGCCATGCTGATCGTCTTCGGAGGCACCTTCGGTGCAGTGGCGGTGAGCTTCCCGGTAGCAACGCTCAAAAAAATTCCGAAAGCGCTCGGAATCGCATTCAAGCAAACCCAGAGAGACACGACAGCCACCATCGACGAAATCGTCGACATGGCTTCCATCGCCCGCCGAGAAGGCGTGCTCGCTTTGGAACAGAGAGCCCAGGAGCATCCGAATCCTTTTCTGAGAGACGGTCTGATGATGGTCGTGGACGGAACGGATCCGGAGCTTACCCGGCAAATTCTGGAGCTCGAAATGGACTCCATCGAACACCGCAACGACGGCATGTCCAAAATGTTTGAAGCGGCAGGCGGTTACTCCCCGACTATGGGAATTATCGGTACGGTGCTCGGGCTTATTCACGTACTCGGCAACTTGTCCGATCCGTCCACACTCGGTCCGGCCATCGCGGTCGCTTTCTCCGCCACCTTGTACGGGGTTATGTTCGCCAACGTGGTCTATCTGCCGATCGGCAACAAGATCAAGCTGCGCGGCAAGGAACAAATTTCCGAAATGGAACTGATGCTGGAAGGTATTCTGGCTCTCCAGGCCGGTGAGAACCCTCAGCTCATCCGCAAAAAGCTGGCCTCCTTCGTTCACGAGAAGAGTGCCGATAAGCAGAGCAGCGGAGAGGCGGGTGCCGTCCTTGCGGAAGAGAGGTAAGAAACAAGAAGAACACGTTAACCATGAGCGCTGGCTGATTACTTATTCCGACTTGATTACGCTGCTCCTGGTGTTTTTTATCGTGATGTACGCGATGAGCAAAGTCGATATGAACAAATACGAGACTATGGCCAAGGCCCTGAATTCGCAATTTATGAAAAATGAATCCCTGCTGCCTCAAGGAAGCGGCATTTCCGGCACGATTATCCCTACGGCGAGCGACGGAACCAAGCCTAAGAAGGATACTTCTTCGGAAGAAGCGGCCAAGAAGGAGCAGCAGCTCAAGGACATGCTTCAAGCCATCCAGGCGTATATCAAAGATAACAACCTGGAAGCGAAAGTTTCCGCATCGGATACGCCGAGAGGCATCGCCATTACGCTGAACGACCTGTTCCTGTTCGATCTGGGTAAAGCCGACCTCAAACCGGCCGCTTATCCCGTTCTCGAAAAGCTCGCTACTCTTCTTCCTACGCTGAGCAACCGGGTCAGTATCGAAGGGCACACCGATAATATTCCGATTTCATCCGGATCGGCTTACAAAGATAACTGGGGATTGTCTTTTGCACGGTCGCTTTCCGTGCTCCGGTATTTTACGAATACAGCCAAGCTGAGCGATGATCATTTGATGGCGACGGCTTATGCGGATACCGTTCCTAAAATGCCCAACACAAGCGAAGAGAACCGCGCCAAGAACCGGCGGGTAGAGATCGTCGTGCTGAGAGAATTCCAAAATGACGGGCAGCAGCCGCAGCAGCAGAAAGAAGCGCCTGCGGCAGTCGCGGAGGCGGCTCCCGTCATAACCAACTAAATTGAGGCTTCTTTAGCCGGGAGCGGGGCCAGCCGCCATGCTTGTCCGCGGCGCAAAAAACCTCGACGTTTACCCTAAAGGTGACGTCGAGGTTTTTTATTTGCTTTAGAGAGCTGCCGGCCGGAGAATGCGCGCCGTTCGCTCCCTAGAAGGTTTCTTCCGATGATTTCGTCAACAGCCCGGTCAGCTTTCTCGTAAAATACGTCAGCAGTGGAAGCTGCCGCATTTCGACGTAATAAACGGCATCCTGATCCGGGCAGATCACGATGCCCAGCTGATGATGCTCGCCCGCGAAGACGGCCCGCTTGTGAAAACGGATCTCGCCTTCCATATTGACGATCTCCAGCTTGCAGTACGCCGAGCTCACCTGGATTGCCTGGTGCAGCTCGGTTTTGCTGTGAACCCGGACGCCGTTTACTTTGTGCACAAGCTCTCCGGGTTTCAGCCCCAGCTCGGCGGCGGGACTGCCCGGCACCACCGCCAGAATCTTCAGCCCGCGGGGCTGGTTGATAAAGCACGGGCTGCGCTGCGCTTCTTCCCATCGTCCGTACCAGATCACCGCTTCGTGCAGCACAATGCCCAGCACGGCGGCGACAACGGTGAACGGACTCCAGACCTGCGCCAGCAGCGCGGCGAGGAAGAGCACCGCTGCGTAGACCAGCAGCATAACGGAGCTGCGTCTCACCTTCTGCTCCGGAAGCCGGGTCATCGTCAGCTCCGTAAAACCGATCATGGCGGGGAAGGCGAGCAGGCTCCAGCCCGCCATCAGCGCATCGCCGGTAAACAGCGGCGACCAGGGAAAATCAACGGCTCCCGTCCCCGCTTGAACCGGAACCGCGAGGAAAAGCGGTACGGGCCAGAATCCCTGAAGCTGGTAACCTCCGACGATCTTGCCCCTTTTACCTTCATAGAACATAGGGCTAGCCATCCGCGCTCCCTGTGAACGGATCAGCAGGGCTTCCGCCGCATGGAGAACGGCCACCAGAGCTAGCAGGGACGGTACGTCCGCATTCCTTACGATACCGGCCAAACTGCTCCAGAAACCGTCTCCGGAAGGTTCGGGCAGGCCCGCCAGCACTACTTGCAAAATACCGAGAAGTCCCACCGAATACGCTAGGCACAAGAACCGGATGCGAATGAGAATCATCACGACGGATAAGCCCCAGAGCAACAAAATCGTATCGGCTTGCAGGGAAACGCCTACAAACATCATGACGACCGACACGCCAAGCCCGGCGACCCATCCCCATAAATAAGTGCGCCACGTTTCCCCGATCAGGGAATGCAGGCGGGTAGCAAACAATTTTCGCTCAAATTGAATTTGTTTCCGGTACTGCAGAAGGACGAGAAGAAGTCCGATATACGTAAAAGGGTTCAGCCATAACCGGCCGAACGCCGTCAAGAAACGTCCGGCAATATCCGCAATAATGTCCATAACTCACTCCCTCGAGGCTCGAAACGCGCTTCATTTTGTACAAAAATCCGAAGGTCCGACTCAGTATATACATTCGACCCGCCCCCTTCATTTCCTTCCGTCCCCACGCAATTGGCAAAAAGAAGAGGACGGCGGGACCCGCGCCGAGCGCGTAAAGTCCTGCCGTCCTTCTTTTATTTCGAAAGCTGGGTTTGCAGCTCTTTAACGGCCGCTTTCAGCTGGTTGTCGTTTTTCGGAAGCTTAACGGCTTCCAGAACGGCACTTTCCAGCTTCTTGGCGGTCGCCGTATCCACATTGCCGGTTACGGGCAGGCCGCTGCTCTTCTGGAACGCCTTGACGGCATCCGCCGTTTTGCTGCTGTAGTAGCCGTCGGTCCGGCCCGGTTCATACCCTACGCCGGTCAGCATCAGCTGCAGGTTTTTCACATCGTCGCTGTTGCTGTCCGGCTTCAAAGTATCTTTCTTGGACAGAATCGACGCTTTGAAGAATGCCGGCTGCTCGACCGCGATATCCGGTTCGATCCCCTTCTTGTGAATCCAGTTGCCGTCCGGGGTCAGCCACTTGTAGACGGTCATTTTGATATTGCTGCCGTCTCCCATTTCCTTGACATACGTTTCCTGCACGGTGCCTTTGCCGAACGTAGTCTCGCCGACGGTCTTGCTGCCGACCGCCTCTTTGAAAGCGCCGGCCAGAATCTCGGAAGCGCTGGCGCTTCCCTTATTCGTGAGCACGACAACCGGATATTTCTTGCTGCCGTCCTTGGATGTCGTCGCTTCCCGTTTGCCTTCCCGGTTTTCGATCTGGACGATCGGTTTGCCTTTCGGCACAAACGGCTCGACAATATCTATCACAACGTTGAGAAGCCCGCCTGGATCGTTCCGGACGTCGATCACGAGCCCCTTCATTCCCTGCGTCTCCAGCTTTTTCAGCTCTTCCTGGAAATGTTCCGCGGTGTTTGCCGAAAACTGGCGGATTTCGATTTTGCCGATACCGCCTTCGAGCATTTCGCCGAAAACCGTCTCAATGTCGATTTCGTCACGGACTACAATCACTTGAACCGATTCCGTCGAACCTTGGCGTAAAATCTCCAATTTGGCCTGAGTGCCCTTCTGACCGCGGATTTTGACAACCGCCTGATTAACGGTCAGCCCGTCCAATTTTTCGCCGTTAACGGATACGATTACATCGTTGGCCATAATTCCGGCTTTCTCGGCCGGCGATCCTTTGATCGGAGATACCACCTTGATTTTGCCGTCCTCCGATGTAACCTCGGCTCCGATTCCCTCGAACGAGGAATTGATGCTTTCGCTGAACTGCTTCGCTTCATTGGAATCCATATACACGGTATACGGGTCTTCAAGCGACTCCAGCATTCCGTTGATGGCGCCGTTCATGATTTTGTCGTGATCGACCTTGTTCAAATACTTGTTCTCGATCAGTTGGTACGTCTTTGCAATTTTGCCGACGTCCTGACTGCTGAGTCCCGAACTTCCTGCGGTTGCCGAAGCTCCGACGGAATTGCTACCAAGGGGCAGCAAATTTCTGCCCGTAAAGGTCAGCGTCAGAATGCTGCTTGCGAACATCCCCAGCAGAACGAATGCGATCACCGTACGCCCTTTGAATTGCACTGCCGTTCACCACCTTTGTACTTGCACCCTTATGAGCTGCTCTTGCTAGTGTATGACAAGCTCTTCCAATTTATGAGTGCCAGTCGCCGAAAACATTAATAGCCGATATAGCTGGACGGATTGACCGGTTTCGAATTGATCCGGACTTCGAAATGCAAGTGATTCCCGGTTGATCTTCCCGTGGAACCGACCTCCGCGATTTTCTCTCCGCGTTTTACGGATTGTCCTTTGGAAACCTTAATGCCTCCGTTACGTATATGTCCGTAGAGGGTCCAAACGCCGCCCCCGTGGTCGATAATGACACAGTTGCCGTAGCCGCTCCACTCGGAAGCAACCAGTACGGTGCCGGACTCCGCCGCATAAATATCGGTGCCTTGCGGAGATGGCATATCAATTCCCGTATGACCGGCGAACGAACCGTTGATCGGATCTACACGGCCTCCGTAACCCGAAGACAGCGAGACTCTCTTCGGAAGCGGATACCCCATGCTGCCGCCGGAACCCGCTGCGGGACCGCCGCCGCTGCCCGAGCTTCCGAACGACGAAGAGTTCTTCGCTGCCGCCGCAGCCGCAGCGGCTGCCGCTGCTGCCTTGGCATCGGCCGCTTTCTTCGCTTGAAGCTGGGATTCTTTCCTCGCATATTCCATAATCGCCTGTTCCTGATCGCTGCTGATTTCCTCCAGGTGCTGCTGTTCGGCGGACAAGGATGCGATTTTTACTTCTTTTGCTTTTTCCTTGACGAGGAGATCCTGTTTAAGATCTTCCGTCTGTGCGTACAGATTTTTTACATAAGCGAGCTGCTTCTCGATCTGCTGTTTCTTTTCGGCTACAAGCGCCCGGTCTTTCTTGTTTGCTTCCAGAATCTCTTTATCCTGGCCGACGATAGATTTCAGCGCCGACATCCGGTCGATAAAGTCCGAGAAGCTGGTAGAGTTCAGAACGACTTCCAGATAAGACACCGAACCGTTCTCATACATAATGCGCATGCGCTTCTTCAAAAGCTCGTCACGGGTTTCAACCCGCTTCTCCGCTTCGTCCAACTGCTTGGCATTCTCTTCGAGATCTCCGGTCGTATTCTCGATCTGCACGTTCAAGCCGGAAAGCTTGGCTGTCGCGCTGTCGAGCTGATCCATCAAGGTTTCGATATCCTTGGCGGTTTCCTGTTTTTCCTGCTGAACCTGTGTAAGCTGATTTTGGACGTCCTTCGCCTTCTGTTCGGCAGCGGACTTCATTTTCTTCATATTCGAAATTTCCTGATCGATTTTGGCCGAGTTGGAAGCCCCGTTGGCCACCGCATACGGCAGCAATGTTGTCGAGATTCCGAGTGCAACCACTAAAGGCATGAGTCTTTTCTTCAAGTGTTGATCCTCCTCTTACACATTGTGCATGCGCCCATTCACGTCTACACTTTGAGAAACTTGCGCACGGAGATGATGCTGCCCCAAATTCCGATAAGGAAACCAAGGCATAACAGCAGTCCGGCAATGACATAACTGACTTCGGCAAAAGGCTTTAATTTGATAAAGACCATACTCAGGTCCGACTTGCTCGACTCCACCAGCTTGTTGTATCCGTACAGGAGCACGGCCACCGGTATGGCGGAACCGCCGATTCCAAGCAGCGCCCCTTCGATAAAGAACGGCCAGCGGATAAAAGCGTTCGTTGCGCCCACCAGCTTCATGATCGAGATCTCTCTGCGTCTGGCGACAATGGTGAGCTTGATGGTGTTGGCAATCAGAAATACGGATGTAAAAGCGAGCAGAGCTACAAGAACGAGTCCGACGTTGCGGACGATTTGCGTGATTTTGAACATGTTCTCAACCGTGCCTTGGCCATACTTCACGCTGCCGATCGGCTTCGGTTCCTTGCCTTCGTTAAGCCCATTGATTTTATCTGCAACTCCCGCGACTTGCCGGGGGTCTTTAACCTCTACTTTGAAAGCGGGAGGCAGCGGGTTCTCGTCGCCTTCGAAACCTTCCAGGAAACCCTTGCCTTCTTCCCCCAGCCGGTTCCGGAGATCTTCAAGCCCCTGCTCCTTCGAGACGAAAGTAACCTTCTGAACTTCCGGAAGAGCGTTCAGCTCCTGTTTCAGCTGATTCGTCTGCTCTTCGGTGATATTCAAATCCATGTACACGCGGATTTCGACTTGCTTTTCTATTTGATCTGCCACGTAGTTCACGTTTAATGACAGCAGCAGGAATAAGCCAAGTATAAAAAGCGAAATGGTGATGGAACTGATCGACGCGAAGGTCATCCATCCGTTGCGAATGATATTGCGAAAACCTTCCCGCAAATGGCGGGCCATTGTCCTACTCTTCATAGCCGTACTCACCTCGCAGCTCGTCACGGGCGATAATCCCGTTCTCGATAGCGATAACGCGCTTGCGCATCGTGTTGACGATTTCTTTGTTGTGGGTCGCCATCATGATCGTCGTTCCACGGAAATTGATTTCTTCCAGAAGCTTCATGATTCCCCATGAGGTTTCGGGGTCCAGGTTACCTGTCGGCTCATCGGCGACAATCACGGCCGGGTTGTTCACTATTGCCCGGGCAATTGCAATCCTCTGTTGCTCTCCGCCCGAGAGCTGTCCCGGCAAGGAGTTGGCCTTATCCTTCAAGTGCACGAGATCGAGCACTTCCATCGTGCGCTTTTTGATCAGCTTCTTCGGCGCCTCGATAACTTCCATTGCGAAAGAAATATTTTCATAGACGGTCATCTTCGGCAGCAGCCGGTAATCCTGAAAAATAACGCCGATGTTGCGGCGCACATAGGGGATTTTCCGCTGTTTAAGCTTCTCGATGTTAAACCCGTTCACGAATATTTGCCCTTTTGTAGGTCTTTCTTCCCGATAGATCATCTTCATAAAAGTAGATTTACCGGCGCCGGAGGGCCCGACAATATAAACGAATTCGTTGCGGTCGACCTTAACGTCGATCCCCCGCAGCGCATGAGTTCCGTTAGGATACGTTTTCCAGACATCCTGCATTTCGATCAAAATCATCACTTCCTGTTAACGGCGGATTGATCCTAGCTCATACAAGTTCGACAGCCATCTTAAAATTCCTTTTAAAAAAGGGAATATTCAACATCTTTTCACAACGGACGCGAATTTTGTTGGGGTTTTCCCTCTTTTCGACTCAGGCATATTTGTCCGATGAATCCATAGACATGTAGAACAGGCATCCGTCTGAATGTTCAAGTTCAACTTGAGTCCAAAGTGTCAGTGCGCCAAATTCTTCGAAGGAGTTCACTTATGAAGCCAGTTAAGCGTGTGCTAACGACAATGGCCATCGTCCTGCCGCTGGCAGCCGTCATAGGGCTGGGTTCCATTGCCTTTTACGGCTCGCGTCCGGCTTTTCCGGAGCAATTCTCCGTCTCGGGATGGAAGGTCGGCGGAATGGCTTACGCCGATTTTCCTCAGCAGTTGAGCCGCCAGGTCGCGCTTCTGAATTCCGTTCCCGTACAGCTTGTTTCCGACCGTAAGGAGATTCCCTCCCGTTCTCAGAAGCTTCAGGATCTGGGGCTGCATGTAGACGACCGCGAGATACAAGACCTCCTCCGTGAACTTACGGAAGGAAATGTGCTGGATCGCGCGCGCAGCCGCTGGAAATTACGCCATTACGAGGCGAAAATCGGCTTGTCCATAGAAGCGGACCGGCTCGACAAGAAGCTGCAAAGCCTGTGGCCGGAACTTTATGCGGTACAGCCCGTTTCCGCTCAACGTATCGTTACGCCCGATGACCGCGTGCAGTATAAAGCGGGACAACCTGCTCTCCGCATTGACGCTTCGGGCTTAAAGGCGGACATAGAGCGGCAGATCCGGCGCATAGATCCGAAACGGGCCGAGAATCCGCTTTCGATACAAGTTCCTTTTCGGCTGCAAGAACCCGAGGTGACGGAAAAAATGCTGCGGGACCAGCATGTGGACCGGCTTCTCACGCAGTTTTCGACTCCGCTTAACCAATCGTCGCCGGGACGCAAGCATAACGTGCGTTCGACCGCAGCGACGCTCCATGAAGTCATCCTAAAACCGGGCGAAATATTCGATTACGCCCCTATTATTGAACAGACCGGCATTAAATTCGGCTTCCGGGAAGCTCCCGTTATTCTTAACGGCAAGCTTGTTCCCGGTGTAGGGGGCGGAATTTGCCAAGTTTCCACCACACTCTACAGTGCTGTTCTGCGGGCCGGTCTGGAGATTGTCGAACGAAGAAATCACTCCCTGCCGATCAGCTACGCCCCTCTGGGGCAAGATGCCACCTTTTCGACAGGTTTCATCAATTTTCGCTTCCGAAACGACACAAAAGCCCACCTCCTTATCCGAACGCAAATGTCGGATACGGCGCTGACTATTAAACTATTCGGAAGCATTCCCTCGGATACGACGTACGAAATTATGTCGAATACCGTCGAGACCATTCAACCACCCGTCAAATACGTGCACAACCCCGGTTTAAAAACCGGTGAACAGGTGGAGCTAAGTCCCGGCAAACAAGGGTTTGTGGTCGATACCTACCGGATAAAAAAGCAGGGCGGCCGAGAAGTCTCCCGTGAAAAAATTTCCAGAGACCGCTATACTCCGCAAGCGAGAGTCGTCGCCTCAAATACGGGCGTACTCAAGCCGCCTGCAGAACCCGCTCCTCCGCAAAATAACGTCATTGAAGACGGAGTCACCCGGATCGGCAAGACACCTTAGCGCCTGCAGGACAGCCTTCCCACCCGGCTAAAGAGGGACAGGGCGAAACAGGAAAGGCCCTGAATAACCCGTGCGCGGCACAACGGCCAAACGCATGAATTTCATGAGCCTTTCGGTTATTTCCCCATTATTTACTTTTATCGATCTTGCTGTCAACCCAGCTTACAGTTACTTCCAGCGCCTTCTCCGCACGAGAAATAGCTCCCACTACTTGGCTGCTTGCCGTGCCTCCGTATACGTTGCGGGCATTAACCACCTGCTCCGGCTGAAGCACTTCATAAATGTCGTCACCGAACAGTTCGGAGAACTTGTTGAACTCTTCCATGGACAGATCGAGCAGGAATTTGCCCTCTTGGATGCAGTAGAGGACCGTCTTGCCGATCACTTCGTGAGCCTGGCGGAACGGCAGTCCTTTGTTAACGAGATAGTCCGCAATATCCGTGGCGTTGGAGAAATCCTGATTCACCGCCTGGCGCATGCGGGCTTTGTTTACTTTCATCGTGGAGATCATCGGCGCGAAAAGCTGCAGGGCCCCTTGAAGGGTGCGGACCGTGTCCAGCATGCCTTCTTTGTCTTCCTGCATGTCCTTGTTATAGGCCAGCGGAAGCGCTTTGAGAACCGTCATGAGACCGAACAGGTTGCCGTACACACGGCCGGTTTTGCCGCGGACAAGCTCGGCGACATCCGGGTTTTTCTTCTGCGGCATGATAGAGCTGCCCGTACAGAACGCATCGTCCAATTCGACGAAGTTGAATTCGGTGCTGGACCACATCACCAGCTCCTCGCAGAAACGGGACAGGTGCATCATGATGAAGGAAGCATTAGCCAGGAACTCCAGAATAAAGTCACGGTCGCTGACCGCGTCCAGACTATTCTCATACACTCCTTCGAAGCCAAGCTGTTCCGCCACGAAATGACGGTCGATCGGGAACGTGGTTCCCGCAAGCGCGCCTGCGCCCAGCGGCAAAACGTTGATCCGCTTGTAGCTGTCCTGAAGGCGCTCGATATCACGCTGGAACATCGATACGTAAGCCATCAGATGATGAGCGAACAAAATCGGCTGCGCACGCTGGAGATGCGTGTACCCCGGCACGATTGTATCCAGGTTAGCCTTGGCCTGAGTCAGAAGTGCCTCCTGCAGCTTCTGGAGCAGGCTGACGAATTCCACCACGCGCCCGCGCAGATAGAGGTGCATGTCGGTCGCCACCTGATCGTTACGGCTGCGGCCCGTATGCAGCTTGCCGCCTACCGGTCCGATCTCGTCGATCAGCGTTTTCTCGATATTCATATGAATGTCTTCATTGGCGATCGTGTATTCCAGCTCACCGCGGCGGATCATGCCAAGTACGCGGTTAAGACCGTCCTTGATCGTTTCGACATCCTCTTGAGGCAGGATGCCGCATTTGCCGAGCATAGTCACATGAGCCAGACTGCCCTGAATGTCTTCTTCCGCCAGTTCTTTATCGAACGTGATGGAAGCTGTGTATTCTTCTACTAATTGGTCGGTTTGCTTCGTAAACCGGCCGCCCCATAATTTCGACACGGCTGCTGCCTCCTTCGATTTCAACGGAACAACGGGCCGCTTGCGGCCCGTTCCCCGTTTCCTGTTTCACAGGTATATAAACAAACGATTGGTTTCCCGCTTATTTCCCGGACTGCTGCTCTACGCCGGAGCTTACTTTCAGACGCAGCGCGTTGAGACGGATGAAACCGGCCGCATCGCCCTGATCGTAAGCTTGAGTCGGGTCAGCTTCCATGGTTGCGATATTCGGGTTGTACAAGCTGACGGGGCTCTTCACGCCCGCCGCGATCACGTTGCCTTTGTACAGTTTCATGCGGACCGTGCCCGTTACGTTTTTCTGGCTCTCGGTTACAAGCGCCTGAATGGCCAGACGTTCCGGTGCAAACCAGAACCCGTTGTATACGAGTGTGCTGTATTTGGAGATCAGGGAATCGCGCAGATGCATGACTTCACGGTCCATCGTCAGCGATTCGATACGGCGGTGAGCCGCAAACAGAATCGTGCCGCCCGGCGTCTCGTATACGCCGCGGCTCTTCATGCCCACGAAGCGGTTCTCGACCATGTCGATACGGCCGATGCCGTGCTTGCCGCCCAGTTCATTGAGCGTCTCCATCATTTGCAGCGGGTTCAGCTTCTCGCCGTTGATAGCTACCGCGTTACCCTGCTCAAATTCTAGCTCGATGTACTCAGGCTGATCCGGCGCATCTTCCGGAGATACGCTGAGCACGTACATATCGCGGTTGGAGTCGGCGCTTGCGTCGAACCAAGGATCCTCGAGCATGCCGCTCTCGAAAGAGATGTGCAGCAGGTTGCGGTCCGTCGAATATGGCTTCGACGCGGTCGCCTGCACCTGAATGCCGTGCTTCTCGGCATATGCGATCATCTCGGCGCGGCCCGGGAACTGCTCCCGGAACGCTTCCAGGCGCCATGGGGCGATTACGCTGATTTCCGGCGCAAGCGCAGCGGCCGTCAGCTCAAAGCGAACCTGGTCGTTCCCTTTGCCGGTTGCGCCGTGTGCAATGGCCGTAGCGCCTTCGGCGCGGGCGATCTCGACCATGCGCTTGGCGATCAGCGGGCGAGCGATGCTCGTACCGAGCAGGTACTGCCCTTCGTAGAGCGCGCCGGACTGGAACATCGGGTAGATGAAGTCGCTTGCGAATTCTTCGCGGAGATCATCGATGTAGACCTTGCTGGCGCCGGTTGCCAGCGCTTTTTCTTCCAGACCGTCAAGTTCGTCCTTCTGCCCGATGTCGGCTGTAAATGCGATAATTTCAGCATCATATGTTTCTTTAAGCCAAGCCAGAATAACGGACGTATCCAAACCGCCCGAGTAGGCCAGCACGATTTTTTCTTTAGCCATGTTTTCCCTCACCTTTGCTGCCATAATTTTAGTTACATAATCGAAGCCATAACGGCTTTCTGCGCGTGAAGACGGTTTTCCGCCTGATCGAATACGAACGAATTCGGTCCGTCGATCACGCCTTCGCTGACTTCTTCTCCCCTATGTGCCGGGAGACAGTGCAGGAAGAGATAATCCTTCTTCGCGTAGCGGGCAAGCTCCTCATTCACCTGGTAGCCGCTGAAAGCACGCTCGCGCTCCTGCTGCTCCGCTTCGAAGCCCATGCTCGCCCACACGTCCGTATAAATCACGTCCGCATCCGCCACCGCTTCCTTCGGATCCTGAGTAACCAGCACGGAGCCGCCCGATTGGGAAGCAAACTCCCTGCTGCTGCGGACAAGCTCTTCATCCGGCGTATATCCTTCCGGAGAAGCGACCGTGATATTCAGGCCTAGTTTGGCCGCTCCGACAAGCAGGGAGTGGACCATATTGTTGCCGTCGCCGATATAAGCGATTTTAAGCCCTTCCAGGCGGCCTTTATGCTCCTGAATCGTCATATAATCGGTCAATGCCTGACAAGGATGAGAAAAGTCCGTCAATCCGTTAATAACCGGAATGGTCGCGGCACGCGCCAGATCGACCACGTTGCGGTGGGCGAACGTACGGATCATGATGCCGTCCAGATAGCGGGACAAAGTCTGCGCCGTGTCGGAAACCGTTTCTCCGCGTCCGAGCTGGATGTCATTTTTGCTGAGGAACAGGGCTTGACCCCCGAGCTGAAACATCCCCACTTCAAAAGAAACACGCGTCCGCGTGGACGATTTCTCGAAAATCATGCCGAGCGTCTTGCCTTTGAGAAGCTGGTGGGCTTCGCCGGCCTTTTGCTTGGCCTTCAGATCGCGGGCCAGAGTGATCAGGTGGTTAAGCTCCGCGGTTGTGTAATCGACCAGCCCCAGAAAATCTCTTCCCTTAAGCTGCTGCTGCAATTCTTCCTGTACCGTGCTGGACATGGGAATCCGTCCTTTCTTTCCTGCAAAATGTCGGAGCGTCCGCAGGGCTGCGGACGACCTTCTTGTCTATTGTACTAAAGCAGAGGCTTTTCTTGCCAGCACATCGCAAACGACGTCCAGGCCCTTCTGCAAATCTTCTTTCGGAATAACGAGGCTCGGCAGCAGACGCACCACTTTCGGGCCGGCCGATACGACCAGAATACCCGCCTCGTGAATTTCGGCTATCAACTCCGCTGCGGGCTGCTTGCAAACGATACCGATCAAAAGCCCTTCGCCGCGTACTTCTTCAACGAGCGGGTTATCCGCAAGCTTTTCGCGAAGCGTTTTAACCGTCCATTCGCCCAGTTCCGCCGCACGCTGAGGAATTTGCTCGCTCACCATATACTCCACTGTCGCGATGGCCGCTGCCGTCGCGATAGGCGTCCCCCCGAATGTGCTGCCGTGGGAGCCTGCGGAGAAAGCCGGCGCCACTTTGGCGTTACCCAGCATGGCTCCGATCGGAAAGCCGCTGCCTAGACCTTTGGCCAGCGTAAAGATATCCGGCTCGATGCCGTAGTGCTCATAGGCGAACAGCTTGCCGGTGCGGCCCATACCGGTCTGAATTTCATCGACGATAAGAAGCAGGCCGCGTTCCTTGCAAAGTTCAGCCAAGGCCTTTACGAAAGCGGGATCCGCCGGGATTACGCCGCCTTCGGCTTGAACCATTTCCAGCATAACGGCGCACGTGCGCTCGCTGATCAGCTTTTCGACGGAAGCAAGGTCGTTATACTCGGCATAGACAAAACCTCCGGGAAGCGGGTGGAAGCCTTCCTGGACCTTCTCTTGTCCGGTTGCCGTCAGGGTAGCCAGCGTACGGCCGTGGAACGACTGCTGGAACGTGATGATCTCGTAACGGTTCTCGCCAAGCACTTTCTGAGCATAACGGCGCGCAAGCTTGATGGCCGCCTCGTTGGCTTCGGCACCGGTCGAGCAGAAGAACACGGCGTCCGCACAGCTGTTATCGGTCAGCAGCTTTGCCAGCTTTTCCTGGTTCGGAATGTGGAACAGATTGGACACGTGCCAGAGCTGGTCAAGCTGCGCCACAAGCTTCTCTTTGATAACCGCCGGAGCATGCCCTAAATTCGTAACGGCAAGACCGGCCATCAGATCAATGTACTCCTTGCCCTGGTCGTCCCACAATCGGCTGCCTTCTCCCTTTACCAGTGTGATCGGAAACCGGGCATACGTCGGAAACAAACTGCTTGCCTGCTGAACCATGTTCTTCACTCCCATCGTTTAATTGTTCAAGATAGTTGCCGCTAGCGGATAATCCGGGTCCCGGCCTGTGATCCGTCCAGAACGCTGCTGAGAATGCCCGGGACGGAACCGTCCACGATCACGACTTCCCGTACGTCCCCCTGGATGCACTGGATCGCCGCCCTCACTTTAGGGATCATGCCCCCGTAAATATCTCCGGTCTCGATCATCGCTTCGATATCGGCAATGGTGACGGTCGGAAGCACCCGCTTCACGCCGTCCTCCGCCTTCATAATACCGGGCACATCGGTCACGACGATCAGCCGGTCCGTACCGGTCCGCGATGCGACCGCGCCCGCCGCCGTGTCGGCATTGATGTTATACCGCTGGCTGCCGTCGGCGCCGAGGCCGATCGGAGCAATAACGGGCATATAACCCATCGCGACCACGCCTTGAATCAGCTCCGCGTTCACATCGGTCACGTCGCCGACAAGTCCTACTTCGGTGGCGTTTGCCACCGGATGGGCCGTAATCAGGCGTCCGTCCACTCCGGACAGTCCCAGAGCCTTACCTCCCGACAGTTGAATGCGTCTGACGATTTCTTTGTTGATCCGCCCGGCCAGCACCATTTCGACGACGTCCAGGACAGCCTCGCTTGTTTTGCGGAGACCGCCCACGAACTCACTCGCGATGCTAAGCTGATTCAGCGTCTCGGATATGGCAGGCCCGCCGCCATGCACGATGACGGGCACGATGCCGCGGTCCTGAAGCTGCTTTAAATCGGTGAAAAAAGAATCCGGCAGTGCGGCTAATGTACTCCCGCCGCACTTCATTACAAAACTGTCCATGTCTCCCCTTGCCTCCGTTCGTCTTCCCAAGCGGGTCCTGACGGCCTACGTCCGGTATGCCGCGTTGATTCGGACGTAATCATAGGTCAAATCGCAGCCCCAAGCGGTCGCGCCGCTCTCTCCCATATTTAAGTGCACGTCTATCTGCACGATATCTCCTTTTAGATAAGCCTCCGCCCGGTCCTCGTCAAACGCGACCGGTCTGGACTGCTTCAGAACGGTGATTCCTCCAAGACTTACATCCACCGTCTCCGTGTTCACCGGCTGGCCCGCGCGTCCGACGGCCGCAATAATGCGTCCCCAGTTGGCGTCCGCTCCGAAGCACGCCGTCTTCACAAGGCTGGAGCCTATGACGGTCTTGGCGATCGCGCGTGCGGCCTCCTGTGAAACGGCTCCGTGCACGTTGACTTCGATGAGCTTCGTTGCTCCTTCGCCGTCTCTGGCGATCGCTTTCGCCAGATGCTCCGATACGTAGCGGAATGCGGAAGCGAAGTCATCCCAGTCCGCATGGCCGGGCTGAAGCGCATCCCCGCCGGCCAGACCGCTGGCCATCACGACGACCATGTCGTTCGTGCTGGTATCGCCGTCCACCGTAATCATGTTGAAGGTGGAATCGGTCGCTTCGCCAAGCAGCCGCTGCAGGTGCTTGCTCTCAATGTTCGCGTCGGTGGTGACAAAACCGAGCATCGTCGCCATGTTCGGATGAATCATCCCCGAACCTTTGGCCGCTCCGGCGATGTGCACCTCGCGCCCGCCGATGTTTACACGCACGCAGATGACTTTCTTCACCAGGTCCGTCGTCAGAATCGCCTGGGAAAAGTCTTCTCCGCCTGCGGCGTGAACCTTCTCCGGCAGCGCTTCTATGCCGGCGAGCACTTTGGTCATCGGCAGCAGTTCGCCGATGACGCCTGTCGAGGTGACGCCGACCAGCTCCTCGGCGATTCCGAGACGGCGTGCCAGGGTATCACGCATGGCACGCGCATCCGCGAGCCCCTGCTCGCCCGTGCACGCGTTGGCGTTGCCGCTGTTGACGAGCATGGCCTGGAGCCTGCCCCCAGCGGCAATGCTCTCCTGCGTCACGCGAAGCGGCGCGGCCTGGAACGCGTTCAGCGTGTAAACTGCGGCAACGGCCGCAGGGACGTCGCATACGATCGCCCCGAGATCGTTGCGCTCAGTTTTCTTCAACCCGCAATGCAGGCCGCCAGCGCGGAAGCCTTGAGGTGTAGTCACCGTGCCATCCGGCACGACGGTAAAACGGCCTAGCAGCGTCATGGATGCTCACCTGTCCTTTTTTTCCATTATCCCTGAGATCTAAAATTTATCGGACTCTCTCAATAGGGTCCGTTTTTGTTATGCCTGCAAATTATTATGAAAAGCCCGGAACTATCACGGATAAACCGGCGTAATCTGAAGACCCGTAGTTTCATCCCAGCCGAGCATCAAATTCAAGTTCTGGACAGCCTGCCCCGCCGCGCCTTTCATCACATTGTCGATAACGGATACGACGGTGACCCGGTTCGTCCGCTCATCTACGGCAAAACCGATATCGCAGTAATTCGAGCCCCACACTTCTTTGGTCGCCGGCCACTTGCCTTCTTCACGAATCCGCACAAAACGGCGTCCTTCATAGAAACTACGATACATCTCAATGAAATCACGGGTGTCATGCTTTCCGTTCAACTGCGCATAACAGGTCGCCATAATACCCCGCGTCATCGGCACCAGATGAGTGGAGAATGTAATAATGACTTCACGTCCGGCGGCATCGCTAAGCACCTGCTCGATTTCGGGAATATGCTGATGACGGTTAAGTTTGTAAGCGGAGAAATTTTCGTTGGCTTCCGCGTAATGAACGCCGAGGCCCAATCCTCTGCCCGCGCCGGAAATACCGGATTTGGCATCCACGATAATCGTGGACGGATCGATCCAGCCCGTTTTCACTGCCGGAAAGAGACCGAGAAGAGTAGCCGTCGGGTAACAGCCGGGATTGGAAATAAACTCCTTGCCCGTTACCTGTTCCCCATAGATTTCGCATAAACCGAAAACCGCCTTATCGAGATCCTCCTGTGATGCTCCTTCGCGCTTATACCACTGGGTGTATATCTGCGGAGTTTTCAGCCGGAAATCACCGGACAGATCGATCACTTTGAGACCCGCGTCCAGCATCTCGGGAGCGAGCTTGGCAGCCACCCCCGCCGGTGTCGCCAGAAACACGACATCCGCTTTGGATGCGATAAGCGGTACATCCACAGCATCCAGCGAATCTTGCATAATGCTGTTCAAATGAGGAAATCCGTCCGAAATGGGCGCGCCTGCGCTCGAAGACGAAATTACCGAAGTGATGGTTACCCGCGGATGTCCGAGCAGCAGCCTGATCAGCTCCACTCCCCCGTAACCGGTTGAACCTACAATAGCCGCTCTCACATGTTCCGTCATTGCTTTATCCCCCAAACGTCCTAAAAATGATATGTATTATTATACAGACATAGGTATAATAATTCAACGACTTTTTTACCTTCCGAGGGTCCTCTCTTCAACTTTAAAAAATGGCGTACAAAAAAACAGCTGCCCATAGAGACAGCCGTTTTCTATTAAAGAATACAGGTTCGGATTTCGGTTTGCCGGAGAAGTTCAGTCTTCCCGCCTTTTCACTTTTATGCAAAATGTTTTGTATATATGCAAAGTTATACCGCCCGTTTAAAACCTTCGCCCAGCACCTCATTCGCGTTGCTTAAAATAATAAACGCGTTCGGATCGATTGACTGTACGAGCGCTTTGAGCTTGCTGACTTCGCTCTGACTGACGACAACCATAAGCACAAGCCGGGCATCCCCCGTGTATCCGCCCGCTCCGGTCAGTTGAGTTAACCCCCGGTCGAGATCATGAAGAATGGCTTCGCGAAGCTTCTCGGGGTCATTTGAAATGATATAAGCTACTTTCGAAGTGTTAAGACCGACTTGGACGATATCGATGGTTTTCGTAGTGACAAAGAGACCGATAAGCGCGTAAAGGGCTTTTTCGGGACCGAAAAAGAGGCCGGCCAGCAAAATGACCATTCCGTCAAATACGGCAACCGATACGCCCAGGCTCAGACCGGAATACTTATGTAAAATTTGCGAAGAAATGCTGAAGCCCCCTGTCGAGCCGCGGCCGCGGAATACGATTCCGATACCGAGTCCCAGCACCATGCCGCCATAGATCGTCGCAAGCAAAATGTTATGAGTCAAAGTCGGCAGATTGCTGGTCAGCATGACGCAAAGCGGAAGAACGATCGATCCCACGACGGCCTTAAGGCTGTAAGAGCGGTCCAAGAGCCACAAACCGAGCAGGAACAAAGGAATATTCAAGCCCCACTGCGTTAAAGCCGGCTGCCAGCCCAAAGTTTGCTGGATAATGGTCGACAGGCCTGATACTCCTCCGGAGGCAACCTGGTTGGGGTTAAGAAAGACGTTAAAACTGATGGAAATAATCAAACACCCGATCAGCAGCATCGCATATTCGTACGCTTTCTGCTGCGGACTGTTCAGGACAAGACGGGCTTTTCTCCGTTTGCCTTTGGCCATAGCCATGGACTTTCCTCCTATCTGCTGCCGGCCGTTCGCGCCGGCTATCTCTAGTTTTGCCTGATGAAGGTCTATTGTTGTATGAGTAAGGTACTGGAATTATTATGGCATCAAAAGAGGCATTTGCCTACCTCTAATTAACCGGTGGTCAAAATTAATGAAGAAACGCTGCAAAACTTTGTTTTCGACTGACTTGCATGGGCCGGACAGCCATCCGGTTTCGAAATGATCAAGGGTTTCACGGGCTTGCCTGCACTGGCTGCTTAAACTTGCTGAGCCTCCGTCTCATCTTCCCCGCTATATAAAAAATGCGGGGCCGCAGGCACTCGGCCTCCCTCCCCGCACGACACTATTCTTCCTTCTTCTGAATCTGCAGGCGCAGATAGGCATCGATGAACGGGTCGAGATCGCCGTCCATTACCGCTCCTACATTGCCTGTCTCTTCCGTAGTCCGGTGATCCTTGACCATGCTGTACGGATGGAAAACATAAGAGCGGATCTGGCTGCCCCACGCAATGTCGGACTGCTCTCCGCGGATTTCCGCGAGATGCTTCTCCTGCTCCTCGATCTTCTTCTCGTAGAGCTTTGATCTCAAGTGCTTCATGGCCCGTTCCCGGTTCTTGATCTGGGAACGTTCCGTCTGGCACGTCACCACGACGCCCGTCGGCAAGTGCGTAATCCGCACGGCCGAATCCGTCGTGTTGATGTGCTGGCCGCCCGCTCCGCTCGCGCGGTACGTGTCGATCTTCAAATCCTCCGTGCGGATATCAACCTCCACGTCGTCTTCGATCTCGGGGACCACGTCGCACGACACGAACGAAGTGTGGCGCCGGCCCGAAGCGTCGAACGGCGAGATGCGCACGAGGCGGTGTACGCCCTTCTCCGCTTTGAGATACCCGTAGGCGTTATGTCCCTTAATGAGGAGCGTAACACTCTTCACGCCGGCCTCGTCTCCGGGCAGATAGTCGAGCACCTCGACCTTGAAGTTCCGTTTCTCGGCCCACCGGCGGTACATCCGCAGCAGCATCTCCGCCCAGTCCTGGGACTCCGTCCCGCCCGCGCCGGGATGCAGCTCGAGAATGGCATTCAGCCGGTCGTACGGCTGATTGAGCAGCAGCTGCAGCTGGAAATCTTCCAGCTTGCGTAGAACGCCTTTCAGGCCGTCGGCCAGTTCGGCCGCCATGTCCTCGTCGTTCTCCTCATCAGCCAGCTGCGCCATAACTTCCAGGTCTTCATATTCGTTATTCAGCCCCTGGAACTGATCTACAACGCTTTTGATGGCGTTAAGTTCGCCGATGATTTTCTGGGCCTTCTCGTTATCGTCCCAGAAATCGGGCGCCGCCATCTTCACTTCATAATCTCCGATCTCTTCGAGCTTATGATCTAAGTCAAAGAGACCCCCTTAATTCCGTTAGTCGCTTTGCAATTTCGCGCAGGTCTTGTTTTATTTCCGGTTCCAGCATACCAACACCTCGGAGTCCTCATATTTGTACTAGCGTTAAATGTAGCTTTGAATGAAAAAATGCGTATCCCGGCTTTTTACGTTTATCATATCCGGGTTGATGCCAATATATAAGCGAATATGCAAGGTTATGCATAATGTATGCATAACCTTGCATAAGATACAGCTTATAAAATGCCGAGCCCGATGCGAATTACGCTCCGTGACACTGCTTGTATTTCTTGCCGCTTCCGCAAGGGCAAGGATCGTTGCGGCCGATCTGCTCTTCTTTGACGATCGGCTGTTTGCCAGCGGATTCCACTTTAGGATCCACGGCCTGGCCTTCAGCCACGGCTTGACGCTCCAGGTTGCTTTCCACATGCGCCTTCATGATATAAGTCGCCACTTCTTCCTGGATGCTGTCAACCATTTCGTGGAACATTTCGAAGCCTTCGAACTGGTACTCACGAAGCGGATCCGTACCGCCGTAGGCACGAAGGTGAATCCCTTGGCGAAGCTGGTCCATCGCATCGATATGATCCATCCATTTGGAATCGACCGCACGCAGTACGACGACTTTCTCAAATTCGCGCATAAATTCGGCGCCGATTTGTTCTTCACGCTCGTTATATTTATCTTTAACTTTCTCATCAATAAATTCAATGATTTCGTCGATCTCTTTACCCCAGATATCTTTGCTGACCAGCGCATCTTCGGAAAGGAAGTTGTTATTCACGTAATCGACAACCGCCTGAAGATCCCACTCTTCCGGAATTTGAGATTCGCTGCAGTGGGCGTTCACGATACGCTCAATGCTGGAACGAAGCATCGTTTCGACGATCTCACGGATATTCTCGGACTCAAGCACCTCGCGGCGCTGCTTATAAATAATTTCACGCTGCTGGTTCATAACGTCGTCATATTGGAGGACGACTTTACGCATGTCGAAGTTGTTGCCCTCTACACGCTTCTGGGCGGATTCGATCGCACGCGTGATAAGCTTGCTTTCGATCGGCTGATCCTCTTCCATGCCGAGACGGTCCATCATTGCCATGATGTTCTCGGCGCCGAAGCGCTTCATCAGCTCGTCGCCGAGCGACAGGTAGAACTGGGAGGAACCCGGATCACCCTGACGGCCCGCACGACCGCGGAGCTGGTTATCGATCCGGCGGCTTTCATGGCGCTCCGTACCGATAATATGAAGCCCGCCGATTTCGTGGACTTGGTCGCCCAGCATAATATCGGTACCGCGGCCCGCCATGTTGGTAGCGATCGTTACGGCGCCGGCTTGTCCCGCACGGGATACGATTTCCGCCTCCTCGGCGTGGTACTTCGCGTTAAGAACCTTATGCTGAACGCCTTTTTTCTTCAGCATTTCGGACAGCAACTCGGAATTCTCAATAGATACGGTACCGACCAGTACCGGCTGTTTATTTTTGTGGCGCTCGACGATTTCTTCCACGACCGCTTTGAATTTGCCCAATTCCGTCTTATAAACAACGTCAGGCATATCTTTACGGATCATCGGACGGTTAGTCGGCACAATAATAACGTCCAGACCGTAGATCTTCTTGAACTCTTCTTCCTCCGTTTTTGCCGTACCGGTCATACCGGCCAGCTTGCGGTACATACGGAAATAGTTCTGGAACGTGATCGTTGCCAGCGTCATGCTCTCGTTCTGCACCTGGGAGCTGCTCTTTGGCTTCGATCGCCTGGTGCAGGCCTTCGCTGTAACGGCGGCCCGTCATCAGACGGCCCGTAAATTCGTCGACGATCAAAACTTCATCGTCCTGAACGACGTAATCCACGTCACGGCGCATAATGACGCGTGCTTTCAGAGCCTGGGTAACGTGATGGTTAAGGGTAACGTTCTGATGATCGAACAAGTTCTCGATCCCGAACGCCTTCTCGGCCTTCTCCACACCCTGCTCCGTCAAAGATACGGAACGGACTTTGATATCAACAGTGTAATCCTTCTCCGCTTCCAGCTTGCTCACAAAACGGTCCGCCGCATAATACAAATCGGTAGATTTGGCAAGCTTGTCCCGAAATGATCAGCGGTGTTCTCGCTTCGTCGACCAGAATCGAATCCACTTCGTCGATAACGGCAAAATAAAGCGGACGCTGAACCATCTGCTCTTTATAAAGCACCATATTATCGCGCAAATAATCGAATCCGTATTCATTGTTCGTGCCGTAAGTTACGTCGCAAGCATAGGCCGCCTGCTTCTGTTCATGCGAAAGATCGTGAAGATTGACCCCGACGGTCATCCCCAGGAAATCGTAAATCTGGCCCATTTCGCCGCTGTCACGCTGTGCCAGATAGTCGTTGACGGTAACCACGTGAACGCCTTTGCCCGCCAGCGCATTCAAATAGACGGGAAGCGTACCGACGAGGGTTTTACCTTCACCGGTTCTCATCTCGGCGATCTTGCCTTCGTGGAGCACCATGCCGCCGATTAGCTGCACATCATAGTGACGTTTGCCCAGCACCCGCTTGGAAGCTTCACGCACAACGGCAAATGCTTCAGGCAGCAGGTCGTCCAGGTCTTCACCTTTTTCCAGACGCTCGCGGAACTCGACGGTTTTGCCTTTCAGTTGGTCGTCGGACAGAGCGGAAATTTCCGTCTCCAGCCCATTTATAGCATCGACTGCTTTCCAATATCGCTTGATTTCACGTTCGTTGGAATCACCAAACATTTTTTTGACCAGTCCTAGCATCGGTGAACCCCTTTCCCTTACACTCAGTATCCTTAAATTGTATCAGTTTGCTCGTCAAGCCGCAACAAAACAAGGCTGCAGAGCGGGAACATTTCAGTTTATCAGATGTGCTTCTCTGTAGCAAACCTACTCCTTTACATACGTAAAAGCTCGCGCTTTGTTGCAGTTCCTGTCGGCAAAGTGCATCAAACGCCATTTTTCCATTTCCAAAGTTGGTGAAATTTTACCGGCCGGACCGTTGAACAGACAGCCGTCTTGAAAATCGGTTTATTACCGGTTTCCGAACCGCCGTGCCTTGTCTACTATATAAGGAAGAAACACGATGGAAGACTACGTGTGGTAACGGGTTGTTTCCGCCTGAACCTCGCATACTCGGATTTAAAAATACAACTGTAAACATTTAAAAAGCCTGACCCTGTCGGATCAAGCTTTGGTTGATTTTCAGTTAAAAGTTCGTTGGGCTTTGAGCAATCGGCAAGGCGGGTTGGGCTTTAAATAGCCGGTTCGATAAGACCGTACCTGCCGTCGTCCCTTTTATAGACCACGTTCACTTGCTCCGTGTCCATGTTGGAAAAAACGAAGAAATCATGACCAACCATGTTCATCTGCAGAATCGCTTCATCGATATCCATCGGTTTCAGCGTAAACCGCTTCGTGCGGACCAGTTCGTAATCCTCCTCTTCCTCATCCATGGTGAGAACCGGGCTTTCCAGCTTGCTCAACTCGCGTTTGTTGCCTTCCAGGCGGATTTTACGATTCATTTTCGTTTTGTGTTTGCGGATTTGACGTTCCAGCTTGTCGACCACCAGGTCAATTGCCGCATACATGTCTTGATCTTTATTCTCGGCACGGAGCAGGACGCCCTGGAGCGGAATCGTCACTTCCACCGTGTGGATGTTCTTGACTACGCTAAGTGTCACAAATCCTTCCGAGTTGAGGGGGGCTTCAAAGTACTTCTCCAGTCTGCTCAGCTTCTTCTCCACATACTCCCTGAGGGCAGCTGTTATCTCGAGATGATCTCCTCGAACGGTGAATTTCATATAAAACTCCTCCCTTCTGTCTCTATTATACACCAACTATTTTGAATATTCAAAAATTCTTAATATACGTTCCGTGTCCGTTCTGCGGCTAAATTGTGAACTTCACGCGCATGCAAAAAAACACCCCGGACCGGAATCCAGGGTGCTGGTTCAAACATCTTTGCCATGTTTTATGAACCGGCCAAACGGCCGAATAATTACAGCTTGTTTACGTTAGCTGCTTGTGGTCCGCGAGCGCCTTCCACGATGTCAAACTCGACAGCCTGACCTTCTTCTAGTGTTTTGAAACCGTCAGTTTGGATTGCCGAGAAATGTACGAATACGTCTCCGCCGTCCTCGCGCTCGATGAAACCGTAGCCTTTTTCCGCATTGAACCATTTCACTTTACCTTGCATCGGACACATTCCCTTCGTCTTCAAATAAATGTAAGCCTTTGCTTACCTTTTGAATATATCACCACGGAAATAATTGTGTCAATCTGATGACAAGATAATCCTAAATATTTTGAAAATTTAGGTATTCACACTTTCGACAGTATAGGCTTTAAGCCCTAGATCCCTTGTCGAAAGCGGGATTTAAGCACTTATTCACAGAGTTATCAACAAAGTTATACACATTGTCCACAGGGGTTAATAAGCGCTAATTGGGGAACTCCAAGAGAACGAAAGGGTAAAATTCGAACGCTGACAGTTCCTTTAACGTCGTTTGAATGACTTCTCCTTCTTTATCCAGAAGGGTGAGACGGGCTTCACGCTTTGCGATCAGATCGCCGATCAACTTAAGGAATGGACCCTCATCCGCTCCCAGCATCGGTTTGTTCCATTCAAAAGTAATCTTCTTGATTTTACGATTTTGAATTAATGTTTCCATTCCCAGAAAAGCATGGTACTCTCCACCCTCGATATCGATCTTAACCAGATCAATCGTATCCAGTTCTTGGAGTTCGTTATCTAAAGATACCGCTTCGACATCCCGGATCGTATAGTTATCGATCAGATTGTCGTCCTTAGGTTTCTCTTTCCACGAAGAATATCCATGAAATCTTTCCGAGCTCCGAAATTGAAGCGTCTTATTTTCCGAATATACCGCTTTGTTTAGGACGGTCACGTTCTCCGTCAACCAGTTCATTGCCAGGTTATCCTTTAGGACAGCAGCCGTGTCTGGGTCCGCTTCATACCCGATAACCTTACCCGTATTTCCGACTACTTTGGCGGCCAGAACCGTAAAATAACCGATATTGGCTCCCACGTCCACGACCGTATATCCGGGTTTCAGTTGGGTAAGGAAATATTTTGTCAGCGGAACTTCAAACATTCCGGTCGTCACCAATGTCGGCATCAGACTCAAATCATTGGACGGTACCGTGATTACAGCGTTATACGCTAACTTCACCATCATTTTATTGTTCCCTATATAGGTTCCGTGCATGATTATCCGCTCTCCCTTTATCTGTTCACTGTTGTAAATTTTTTAATAATGCGGAGCTGTTCAGGAAAAACTCGGGGTAATGAGCTGCGTCTCCCACTAGTTTTGCTAACCCTATTACCGGACCTGCCTCGCTCCCTTTACCCAGCAAAGTAAGCACAAGAGCATATAAATAATATAAATCCGTATAATCCGGGTGTTTAGGAAGAGTCCTATTTAAAATTTGAAGAGCATCTTCGTCTCTCTCGAGTTCAATTAAACTTAATATGAGCCATTTGGTATAAATGCCCTGCCACTCTGGCGAAGCATGGTTTGTATTTATCAAGCCCTGCCACAGGCGATAAGCTTCTTCCGGCATTCCTTGTGCAAGCAAACCTATAGCAGGATCGTGATCGGATTCGGGCGATATTGCACCCCGGGCTAGGATATATGCTCTGTCGACGGACATTCGGTTTCCCGGTTGCTCTTCTTACAGCCGCCGTCTCCCATCTGCCGAACGAATGATTCTCAATGAGAGAATATACGGAGACAAGCTCGACTTTATCTTTACTGCTGTGCAGCAGCCTTTTTATAAATCTTCCGAACTCCTCTTCAGTCACGAAGTCTTTCTCCTGGAGAAGGATGTCCCATTCATCCAAAGAATTCACCGGTATAGGATCGCAGCCGGCCGCTTCCTTATAATAGTTCTCTACTTGCGGCAAAACCGCATTCCAGGAGAAACGGGCCGCCGTTTCCAGACCTTTTACAATCTGCTTTTCTCTCAGCAAAGGATTTTCAAGCAAATAAGTCAACTGTACGGATAAGCTCTCCGGATCACGGATTTCCGCCAGCAAAATATTAGTTCCCTCTTCCGCATATTCCAGAACACCCTGATTACGGGTACTGACAACCGGGCAGCCGCAGGCCATGGCTTCTATTACGGGCAGTGAAAAAGACTCATAATGAGACCCGGAGACAAACAAGGCCGCTCCCCGGTACAGCTCGGCAATCTCTTGCTGAGTCGGATTCACATAAACCTCGGTAATCCATGCTTTCTCTTTAATAGAAGGTTGAGGTTCGACCGGTGTAATCCAAATTAAATCGTAATTTGCCCGGATCGTCGAAGAAAGCAGATAAGCCTCCCAAACATCGTGAATGCCTTTAAACGCTATTTGCTCGTTTCCCATCATTAAGAGGTAAGGACGTTTTCTGTCAGGAATACTGCCTTCAGGAGTAAAGGTAGCAGAATCAATGCCGTTATGAATGACAGTAGAATCACAATGATACAAATCGTTGAGCAATTTATGGGCCTGGTTTGAAACCGTCAGTATGCGATCCGCATAATTTAACTGTTTTTGTATAAATAAGGACTGTTCTTCTTCCAGCTTCTCCGGTTCAAATAAATGCTTATCCCCCTGCTCGAAGTAAACAACCGGTGCGATCCCCGTCTGTACACATTCGTAAATGTGGTCGTAGTAGGTGGCCACAATTAGATCACAAAGAGGAATCCCCTGCCCCAAATCCAATCCGTAAGGAATCTGAATATATTCTGCCTGCAGCGGAAACCATTCAGGAAAAGGATGTCTGGATAGAATGGTGATGCGGAAGCCTTTTTCAATCAGTCGGTTGGCTTGCTCAAAAACTATTTTAACGCCGCCCCAAATACCGACCTGATTCATAACGAAAACGATATGGAGCCGGTGTTTCGGACTCATTTGTTTAGCTTGCAGAGATCGCTTGGGACAAGTCTCCGCTTTTATATTTTCCACTCGTTTGTATTGAAGATCGGAGCGCAGCTTTTGCAGCATGATTTATTCTCCTTTGAAGCGTTACAGCTGTTGTTCTCAGTCTTTTACTAATAACGAGATGTGCGCCAATGTGAAGTAATTGTTTCTTTTTAGTTCTTCAACGATAGATTGGAGATAAACACTGGTATGCTCGATAGCTTTAGCGAAAGATTGCACGGTTCTGACAAGGATTTCATCATTTAAAACTTTGTGCTTGCCCGCTACACCCACCAAATGAATCTTCAACATTCCATACATCACCGCTAAGAGGGCGTATTCATCAAAAAGAGAATTGTTTTTTACGGATAAGTTAGGAAACAGGGAATTAAACAAAAAGTTAACCAAATAATTTTCTAAAACGTATTCTTTTTCTTTCATATAGGGAGAATAATAAGCCTTAAAGTTTTCTTCGTAATTTACTCTAAACTCATCTAATCTAAAGTCTGCTTCGGCAAGTTTTAAACCTTCCAGCATTTCTGTAAAGGTAACGTGGTATCTATCCATGGTAGCCCCATAAGCCAGTCTGGATTTTATAAGTTCAAACAGTGCCTGTAATTGTAAGTCCAGGTTTACCTTTAACTTTGAAATGGATTCCAAATACTCGGCACTCATTAGTTTTGAACGAAACGATTCAATAATCTCCGTTGCTCCCAAACCAAGTCCTTGATCGATATCCTTTTGCAAAGCGTCTATAAATAATCCGAGCATAACCAGTCTGTCACCCAACGGAATCGCACGTGTTTGAATCATTTCGATAGCGAGCATTCTTATCGGCCAAAAATGTTGAGTGTAATCGACGGCTCCCTCATTTCCATGATGTTTGATAACTGGCCAATTGGGTTGAATTTCATATTCGGTTTCATCAAATTCAATACCATTGGGCTCAAGCAGGACCAATCGTGCGATTTCGGGGCAGGATACTCTTCCGGAGAATTCAAACGTATCGTTGTACTTATTCAGATTTCTAGGATACATGCGGCAAGTTGTAGATAGAGCGTCTTCACCCATTTTCAATTGAACCGAGCACCATTTTTCCTCGGTAAGCATAGGACAGTGTTTGTCTTGACCCATGATAATGCTGGCATAGTATCTGTCGCTTTTAGTTGCGCTATTTTTATTTCTCTTTATAACATTGCTTAGTTTAGTTTTCATCTCAGGGTCGCTTGCTTTTTGATATTTTTTATACGTCTGTTTATCGATAGATACTGTCCATCCCGCACAGCATGTATCTTCACAATCTCCGCCTAGGCATTGAAACTTTTTCATATATTCGGGTATTAACGTGTTCTGTTTCATTAACTATCCTCTTTTCTATGTTCTAAGTTGATTAAGTCGCTCTATTGCAGGTTTAAAATCGGCCTCGGCACTATTTTTGTATGCAATCAAGGCCCTATCTACCTGACCCGTCAATTCATAATACAACCCTAAATTATAATAAGCTTTGAATGAACCGACTCCTGCAACCGTTTCATATTTTTGGGGATCAGGCTCCCCTAATTCCAGGCAACCAAGAAATATATCCGGAATTAAATGAACATGCTCAGTCTGACTTCAATTGGACAAGTGTACAGCCGTAAAGAAAGTATAAATCCGTATAATCCGGATATAATTGAAGACCGGTTTGTAAAACTTCGAATAACTCACTAAATTTATTTGTTCTCAGCAAAGCCCATCCGTAAGTTTGAATGAGCGCACTGTAATACGCATGATCCGTATTCGAGAGTTTATACGCAAGACTCAAGTGATACACGGCCTTCTCGTAGTCTCCCGATGCTGAATACGTCCGGCCTATCTGAAAATGTATATAGGAATTTTTGTTGTTCTTTTCCAACTCCTTAAACAACAAAGTTAAATTGCGTTCGTATTTATTATTGCCGATGATTTGAGAGGACAAATACCCCGTATGTCTTAACACAATATCCGATTGAATAAATTTCAGTTCTTTAGTTGAACATTCTATTTGCTCGTGCACTACACCTTTAAAAAATAATCCACTTTCTTTATTAAATACTCTCGAAATCGTTGCACTTGAAATTCCATCGTCTATTTCGTTAAGAATGTTGATTTTAGCCACTAAACTTACGTCGGAAAGCAGTTGTTTGCCAATTTTCTCAAACGCTTTCTCCTGTCTGGGAACAGCAATTTCATCGGCATCTATCATGAAAACAATGGGTTTTGCCGCTAACTGAATTAATTCATTTCTGACTCTCGAAAAATCATTTTGCCAGACGGTTCGATAAACAGCAGCACCTTTTGACAAAGCAATATCAGCAGTAGCATCTTCTGAGCCCGTATCGAGCACAATGATTTCTTCTACATAAGGACGTATAGAATCCACGCAATTCCCAATCGTGTCCTGTTCATTTTTAGTCATAATACACGCCGATATAGGTTGTTTCATGGAATTACTCCTCATCAAATTGTTATGAAAAAAGGGTGCCTGCAAGAGGCACCCTCTTAAAAACTTACCGGTAAGTGAACCCACCAACAAGTGTAACCGTTTGTCCGTCCGGATTGATTACTTTAATATCTACTGGTCCCGTTTTAGAAGTTATAGGAATCCTAAACCGAAGTTGCGTGCTGCTCAAAAATGAGGTTGCAATCGGAGTCGCCCCATCGACGGAAACTTTAGCTCCATCCATAAAATTGGAACCATTAATATAAACCAATTCGCCACTCGTATTCAAAGCATTATTCGGTGTAAGATTCGAAATAACAGGAGCCGGTTTCATAGGAGGAGCATCATAGGTAAACCCGTTAGCCAATATGACAAACTGGCCATCCGGATTAATCACCTTAACATCCACCGGTCCTGTTTTGGAAGACGCCGGTATTCTAAACCGAAGCTGATTGCTTCCAAAGAACGATGTAACGATTGGCGTTCCGCCATCAACGGAAATCTTGGCTCCCTCAATAAAATTAGAACCATTCACATATACCAAGTCACCGCCTGTTTGAAGAGAGTGATTTGGCGATAACGTTGAGATAACCGGTGCGGGTTTCAAAGGAATCGGATCAAATGTAAAGCTGTTGGCTACTGTCGTGATTTGGCCGTCAGGATTAACAACCTTAACGGAAACAGTTTCCGCTTTACTCCAAATAGGTGCCCTTACACGAAGCTGCTTATCGCTTAGGAAGGAAACGCTGGCTTCTTTCTCGCCAAAGTAAACCTTCGTAGCCGGATCAAAGTTTGCTCCGTCGATGACTACAAAACCACCTAAATCCAACTGCATATGATTAGGTGTCAAACTGGTTATAACAGCAGGAGCTACGGGAATATACTCAAACCCGGCTACAGATACGGCTACCTGCCCATCGGCATTAGAAACCGAGACATCTACTTTCTCTGCTTTTGTCCAGACCGGGATTCTCACACGCAATTGTTTATCGGAAAGAAATGAAGTTGTGATTACTTTATCTCCGAATTTAACACTTGATTGTGCGTTGAAGTTTTCCCCATTGATTACAACAAGAATGCCTCCGGTAACCGGAGCTTGCGCCGGGCTTATACTAGTAATTACAGGGGCCGGGCCAAGAACAGGGGCCGTGTAAGTAAAAGTACTTGTCGCTTGAAGGCCATCGGGATTTGTAACCTTGACTTCTACCGCGCCTTCTTTGTCTCCCAGAGGGGCTCTCACACGCAGTTGGGTATCACTCAAGAAAGAAGTTGTCAGTTCTTTGCCGCCGAAAGTTACTTTGGCGCCGGACTTAAAGTACTTCCCAGTGATGGTTACAAAATAGTCTCCTTTTACTTCACCCGAATCCGGTGTTAAAGAGGAAATTTCAGGAGCCGGGTCTGCCGGCGGGTTCGTAAATTTCAAAGCCCCATCCAAGAGCGCAAACTGGGTATCTGGATTGATTACTTTAACCGTAACGGCTTCTTCCTTACCCCACACAGGGGCTCTAAACCGAAGTTGTTTGGTGCTCATAAACGAAGTAGTTTGCTTGCTGTCATTTAACCAAACAACCGCACCCTCTTGGAAGTTATCTCCGTTAACATAGATGAATTCCCCGCCTGTTCTTACTGTCTGAGAGGGTGTTACACCCGAAATAGACGGAGCCGGTAAAGGTGCTGGGGCCAGGTATTCATAAGCTTCTTTAAGAATGCTTTCGCGGTTATAAGTATCCGTTACTTTAATATCGACTTTTCCCGCAACAGCCGTTTTTGGGGCTTTAAATGTGAGGGTGTCACTCGAAAGCAGTGTGTAAGTCACCTTAGTACCGGCTACATACAAGCTTAATTCACTGCTAAGGTTAGTTCCCTTCACCGTAATCACATTTCCTCCGTCCAGCGGTCCACTTACGGGAGAAAGCGAGACCAACTCGGCAGCTTTCGGAAACTTGTACGAGAAGCTTTGATTCAAAACAGCAGATTGTCCGTCCGGATTTTTAACCGTAATATCTACTGTTTCTTCTTGTGTCCATTTTGGAGACCTGACTCTCAAATGCTTAGAATCTACAAAACTGCTCGCCATCTCTATATCTTTGAAAATAATTTTAGCATCCGGCAAGAAATCTGTTCCTGTAATGGTAACTAAATCCCCTCCAGTTACCAAACCGGAATTCGGACTAATACTTTCAATTACCGGAGCCGGATTTAAATACTTAAACCCTTGATCCAGGTAGCCTTCCAACTTATCCGGATTGATGACGGTAACTTTCACACTTTCGGCTTTAGGCCAAGCGGGGGTCGTTACTTTCAATTCCGTGGCTGAAACAAATTCGGCCGGCACTGAAATCGTGTTAAATTTAACAACCGCACCGGTCTTGAAGTGGTCCCCCTTGATAGTAACCAGGTCGCCGCCTTTACTGGATCCTTGGTTAGGCGTTACTTCGGTTACGCTAGGGCCAACCAGGTATTCATACGCATTTTTTGCCGTAACACTAGTACTATCTGAGTTTACAATCTCAATATCCACAAACCCTTCAACATCACCAGCCGGCACTGTAGCAGTAATTTGAGTGCTTGTGGAACTTTTGATGATAGCTTCATGTTGGCCGAATTTCACCTTTGGGTTAGCTAAAAAATATTTACCTGTAATTACAACATCGTTTCCGCCTGCCAGAACCCCGCTATTCGGAGTTACAGACAGAAATTCCGGTACCGCATAGTAATTATAAGGCATGCTTGCGGACTGCCCGTCATTGTTAGTGACTTTTAAGTCAACCGCACCCTGATTTCCCGCAGGAGCAACAACTGTTAACTTAGTAGAATCTACGAAATTTACAGAAACCGCTTCTTTGCTTCCAAATGTAACCGTAGGATTTGCACGGAAGTTCTTACCGTCGATGGTAATGGTTTCGCCGCCAGCAACAGAACCTTTATCGGGTGTTATGGACGTGATTACCGGAGCCGGGTAGGAAACCTTAATAACAGGATTAACTACCTTGGTCGCACTAGGTACGCCCAAATAATCCTTAAAGGTTACATCGATATCCTGGCTTCCTACGGATAAATCCCCGACTCTTTGTCCAGATTTATGTCGGATTTTATAATTAAATGTTAATGTTTCTTTTTTCAGTTCATTAAACTTCCAGGTAAGCGTGTTTCCACTTACAGTCGGCTGAGGAATGTTATCCTTATAGGAGCCTGGAACGATTTCAAATTCCGGAGCAACGGAATCTTTGACCGTTACATCATATGCGCTGGCCACACCGATCTCGCTTACGATGGCTTGATAAATTTCCGCCAAACCTACGGAACCAAGCACAAAGTGGTGATGCTGGGCTGTAGTCGCCATATCTTTCATCAACAAGTTTGGTGCGCTTGTGTCAGGATTCTCCGTCTTCTTTAATAGTGCGATAGTATAGAAGACTGTGCCTTCGCTCTTAGCGGCGTTAGCCTGCTCTAGAGCTACTTTACGCGCATTGTCTACGGGAGCAGGCTCTGTGGCCTCCCCATCCGTTAATAGCAGGATAACCGGTTGGGCATCTGCTCTATGCGTCCCCAGCAGCTCCCGCGCTTTTTTTATGGCTGCCATTGTTCCCGTACCGCCGGATGCGTTAATACCTGTAATGTAATTTTTAATATCCGCCGGGTTTGAAGAAAGATCTTTAAACTTAACGTCGCTTGCGAAATCAACAACCCCTACGCGGTGTTTGCTGAAGTCGATCAGATCGACGAAGCCTTTGGCAGCATTTTTAGCATTCGTCATTTTATCTTCGCCGTTATTATTTTGGGGAAGCATACTGCCTGATCTGTCAATGATCAGTATAATATCGTTTGGTTTAACAAAATTGACGCCGTCTGACCCCTGAACATTTACAGTTACATCTGCTTCTCCGCCTTCTAATATGGAAGTCGGATTTACTTGCTTAGTTACTCTTACAATTTCATCAGCCGCTTCAGCCGAAGCAAAAGTAACCGGGAAAACCGATAGAAGCAGTACGAAAGCTAAAATTAATCTTATGGACTTTACGACCGTATTCTTCACGGGCAAGCCTCCTTCGATTTAGTTCCTGATATCCACAAAAAAAGCATCATTAGTATAAGATGCTTTTGTGCTATAGGCATTAGAAACATTTTTTTTCATTTCCATTGTGTTTATTTGATTTTTTATTTCTTTTTGTTCCTGCAGTATGACCGCAGTAACTTTTTTATGCATATTCTGAATTTGTTCTAACGCAAGCTTATCTGCAGCAGTGAAGCTTTTCTTCTCAGAGAGATCAAGATACAATTGGTCAATTTGTTCCTCTATTTGCTCATAACGCTCAAAGCTTGGAGATTCAAGCAGAAATTTATATAAACCGGCGAGTTCCTCTAATAATGAACTACTGCTACGCATTTTCGCGGTACCCGCCAGTTTTTAGTGAAGCCAGTGCCTGCTTCCAAGTTTCGGCCATCCCTCTTGCAAACTCAAGGATATCCTCCAAGATGTTCTCGTCTTTCTTGATAATAAAATTTGCGATATGCTGGTCGTAGAATAAATAAAGGTTCTGCAAATCTCTAGATATATCGTATTTCATATCTAAAGTAACGATCAATTCACTAAGAATACTTTTGACTTTGTAGAGCGGCTGGTTCATTTCCTCATACTGATTCTGAGAATACAGACTGCTTAGCTTGGAGCAGCAATTTGACCATTTCCTGATATAACAGCAACGTCAATTCTCCCGGGCTTGCCGTCTCTACACGAACCTTCAAATATTGCTGCTGTTTTGCATTCTGCATTGTAACCCTCTCTCATCAGTTGTAATTTAATGTTAACCGTCTACCTGCTTAATTGAGATGCTATCCAGGAACCTTGGCTGTTCAATTTCTGTAATGCTTGTTCCATAGCCGAAAATTTCTTGTAGTAGCGGTCTTCAATATCCCTTAATTTACGCTGGAGATCCGTTTCTCTCGTCCCCATTTCCTTTAACTGCTTGCCAAGAATACTGTCATCTAAAGACTCATTGGACCCTAGACCGATCTTCTTAGTAAACTTCGTCAACTGGGAAGTCATTACCTCGTATAAACGATCACCAATTCCCTGTTCACTTTTTCGCTTCTTAATATTTTCCGGAGTGTCGCTCGGTGTAGTGGAGGTCTTGGTGAAAAGTTGGACAACCTCGTTAAAACGGGTGTTCAAAGCGTCATTTAACTTAGCTTCGTCGACTTGAAGCTTTCCGTTTTCCCGGAAATCATTTTTGACTGTAATTCCAATTTGCGAAAGAAGCCTAAGCTGACTTTTAGGATCTGCGGGTTCGGTAATACCTTCAAGAGGCATGTTTAAAGCGGAACGCAATGTCATTAACGTGTCTTTTAACAGTCCGTCGTTATAAAGATCACCTTGACGCGCTTTCTTTTCCCACAAGGCAATCTGAGATTCCGTCATTCCCTCTTTTTCCTCAGTGGTTAAAGGCTGATAGTCACGGTTCTTTTTGGCTGTAGTCGCTTCCGTATACTGATCGATAAGTTCGTTGTACTGTTTGACGAAACCTTTGATTTTATCGGCTACAGCCGTATGGTCCGCCACTGCTCCGATTGTCGCTTCGCCTTGGCTTCTTAGAGAAACCTGTACACCGTTGATAATAACGTCGTTTGACTTGGCGGTAATATCCTTACCGTTTACATTATATTTGGCGTCTTGTCCTTGAGAGGTTAGAGGAATGTTTCCGAACAAATTTGTAAAGGTTCCATTCCCGTCATCCGTTACCTTAACCGTCGACTGAGCACCGGTAGATGTAGAATTTAAATATAATACACCGCTCGAACGGTCGAAACTAGCCTTCACGCCCGTTTTTGCCGCGCTTCCGTTAATTTGCTTGACTAAAGATTCTATCGTTGAATCCGCACTTACTGTAATTTGCACAGATTTACTAGGGTCCGATCCCTCGATAGTAAAACTTCCGCTCACATTCAGCTGCTCTGTTGGCAACTTAGTCACCTTATCGCTTATGATAGAAGCAGAATTAGCCAATTGCGTAATTTTAACGTTGCTTATACCCGGATTAGTACCGCTTGATGTTACTTCCAGAACGGTAGGATTGGAAGAATTGGACTTTACCGCTTCGAACTTGTTCTCAAAGCGCAAATCATCAATTGTCTTACGAATGGACAACAGCGATGTGTTCATAGTCCGGTAATCTTCTCTTTGCCACAAGATCAGCTGCTTTTTTCTCAGCAAATTATTTAATGGCACTTTTTCGGTGTCCATCAATTTTTTGATAAGACCATCTGTATCCAATTGTCCGCTAAAGCCCGTCAGCCTTGTAGGTCCGCTTATACCAGCCATCTTACATCTCCCTTCTAGATTTTTTTGTCAAGAAATACACCTACGTTCACACACATGTTATACATAAGATCCAGCATTCTCTCGGACGGTATTTCTCTAATTACTTCATCCGTATCGTTATTGACGACCACAACCATAATGGTGTTTGTCTTCTCATGAACTTTTACTTTAATATGCGTATCCGTTTCATGAAGTGCCTTGTTTACACGATCCACAAGCTGCTGAATGTTTTGAGGATCAGCATTGACCGATGGAGTAAGATTTTCATTAGCCGTGTCAGAAAGTAAAGTATCCGAAATTGTATTAAACAATGGTGTTGAAGACGTAGATGCTGTTCCGGGATTGATCTTCATCCTTTAGAATCTCCCATCACCTGTCGATATGTCAAAAAAGCCGACCGGAATTCCGGCCGGCTTCTCTCATGAATTAACGAAGCAATTGCAGAACGCCTTGCGGCTGTTGGTTAGCTTGAGCAAGCATCGCAGTAGCAGCTTGTTGAAGAATTCCGTTCTTCGTGAATTCGCTCATTTCTTTAGCCATGTCTACGTCACGAATACGGGATTCAGCAGCTTGAAGGTTCTCAGCAGTTGTACCCAAGTTGTTGATCGTGTGCTCCAGACGGTTTTGAACGGCACCCAGGTTAGAACGAGTTGTGGAAACTGTATCGATAGCTTTTTGAACCAATTCCATGTTTTCAGCAGCATCTTTGTTGATATCAGCAGCTGCAGAAGCCGAAATATCTTTCAGGGAACCTGCATCTACGCTAAGAGTAGCTGCTTTCATGCTTACAAGAGTCAAATCGATAGTTTCACCTTTGTTAGCTCCTACTTGGAACTTCAAAGTAGTTGTGGAACCATCAAGAAGTTTCTTGGTGTTGAATTGAGTTTGGTTCGCAATAGCGTCGATTTGGTTGCTAAGTGCGTCTACTTCGGTTTTGATCTTAGCAGTGTCGGATGTAGTCAACACTTCGTTCGCCGCTTGAGTGAACAGTTCGCCCATACGTTGCAGCATAGCGTGTGTTTCGTTAAGAGCACCCTCAGCTGTTTGGATCAGGGAGATACCGTCCAAAGAGTTCTTGGAAGCTTGCTCCAGACCACGGATTTGGTTACGCATTTTCTCGGAGATAGCCAGGCCAGCTGCATCGTCAGCCGCACGGTTGATACGGAAACCGGAAGAAAGTTTCTCCAGGGATTTGCTTTGTGCAGTATTGTTGGAGCCCAGTTGACGTTGTGCATTGTAAGAGCTGATGTTGTGGTTAATACGCATGATTATATTCCTCCTTGAATGTAGGCAGTGATCGCATCCTTGCGTTCACCTAATTGTGGATTCAGCGAGTTTAGTCGGCCGCCAAAGCCCGCTTGCCTCCCATAATATATATATCGGATCACAGGGATAGTTACTTTAGAGCTATTTTGATAAAAATGAAAAAAATTATTTGCCTTTAACGGCTTTTATCAAGGATGCGGCATTAAGATCCATATTAACCGCCGCTTGGTTTTCCGCTTGAATAGCCTTGTAAATCTCCTCACGATGAATCGGAATATCTTTAGGCGCTTCTATTCCGATCCTCACCTGATCTCCGGCAACATCCAATACCGTGAGGACGATGTCCTGACCGATTATAATTTTCTCACCTTTTAGGCGGGAAAGTATCAGCATATCAGGCTCCCCCCTTGATTAAAGAATATCGGATCGGGTAATTCGTGTTTTCCAATATAATCTGAGCCGCTTTATTGCTTTTTTTATTCAAAATGATGGGTGCCTTGAGATTCATCGTAACATTATCCTTGGCTCGTACACTTACAATGCCAAATACCCGCGTGTCCCCTTCGTTCTTTATTTCAAGCTGTTCGCTGACAGCCTTGGGGAGCTCAAACTCATAGGCAGGCTCAAACAGAAAAGGTTCCGCGATAACAAAGGCCAAATCCCCATCACTCAATGACTGAAGTACGTGGAAAGTGGGATCTTCGTTATCTAATTGGAGTAACGCATAGCGGCGGTTAGTCTCAAATCCGAAGATACCCGCTTCAAATGTAATCAACTGCTCATCCGAAACGTCAATTTCACCAAATCTTGTAGATTGTACGATCATTAATTTTTCCTCCTAATAAAAAGAAAGAATAGCTATAAAATTATAGCTATTGTCTCATATGCTTTAAATAGATGCATCCCAATTTCCTCCGACTACGGAAAAAGAAATCGCATTTTTTTGAGTAACATAGGCTTCTAACTTGCCGGCTTCATACTGAATACTCGGAGAGTTCAGCTTGGGATCAAATGTAATCTTGCCCTCTTGGACGGTTGTATGAATTACACTAGGTGCATATTGAATATCCACATTATCATACGAGGGCTCGGCTGTTATCTGCACAGGCCGGTCTTTAAAAGCATTCTGCCGGGCGATGTCCGCAAATGCATTGGAATGATTAGTGATTTCCATCATTCGGTCACCGTTCTGGGCAATCTCCGCGATATTCTGCATAGAAATGTCAAAAGCGCTTTGCGCGATAAGATCTCTCATTTCAATGAGTTTGGAAGAACCTAAAGCGGACCAAGCTCTGGTAGAGTCAATCTCAAGACTTGACTTCTCCGTCTCCATGCTAACTTTGGCATTGTCCTGCTGAAGGTTTAATTCCGCCTTAGGTTGTTCGATGGATAAATTACCCTTCGTAGAAGAGAGCCCGATTTTGGTGTACTGCTGGCTGATCTGAATACGCGGAATTTGCATATAAGGCTCCTTTTATCTCAGGAAGTCGAGCAAGCTCGGACGAATAATCCGTCCCATCGTATCAAGAGAAGCCTGGAATACGCTCTCCGCAGTTTTTAAATCCGTAATGGTTTTGGGTACATTTACATCTTCGATTTTAGATTGCAGATCGGTGTAGTTTAAAGTCAGATCTTCCAAACGGTCGGTTGTAAATTGAAGACGATTTTGGCGGGCACCGACATCAGCTTGTGCGAAGAGAACCTGATCCATAGTCGTCTGAATCTCTTTTATACTCTTTTCAATGTCGGCTGTATTATCGCCGGTTAAAGCAGTTTTAAGGTTATCCAATACTTTAAAAACATTCGCTGCCTTGGTTGGATCAGCCGGGTCTTGAAAAGGACCGAAAACATCCTTACCCAGAGAATTTACATCGACGTAAATTCCTGCACCTATCTGGTAGCGCATAACACCTTCATCAAGGTTATAAGAAGTGTTTGCCGGATCGTCAGAAAAAGGCTTTTGGTCCGTCGTTTGTCCGTTAAATATATATTTCCCCTTGAATTGAGAGTTGCCGATTGCAACCATCTGTTTATAAAGTTCATCAATTTCTTGACCAAGAATCTTTCTGGCTTCGGGGTTATTGGACTCTGTTGCTCCTTGTACGGCTTTTTCGGAGACCGTTTGTAGGATTTTCACAGCTTCGTTCATCACGGTATCCGTGAAGTTCATCCAAGAGTCCGCATCCTTGGCATTTTCGGCAAATTGATCCGTCATATCGATTTCGCCTCTATAGCGAAGCGAGCTGGATATGCCCACCGGATCGTCGGAAGGCCGGTTAATTTTTTGCTGGGTTAACAGTTGCTCCTGATATTTATCCAGACGGTTATAGTTCGTTTGAAGATTTTTCATCATCGACGAACTCATCATGTTCTGTGTGATCCGCATTTAGCTACCCCTCCTATCTGCCGACAACGCCGGTTCCGTTAATCAATTTATCGAGCATTTCATCTACAACGGTGATAACACGAGCCGAAGCGTTGTAAGCGTGCTGGAATTTAATCAGGTTGGCCGTTTCCTCATCGGGCGACACGCCGCTGATCGATTGACGCAGGCTGTCCGCGTGGTCAGTGAGCAGCTCGCCGTTCTCGAGCATTTTCTTCGCATGATCGGTCTGTACGCCCAACTGGCTCATTACCGCTTCATAGTAACCGCCGTACGTGGAGGATGCCGTCAAGGCTGTACCGCCGAAGTCAAACGTCTTCTCAGCCAAGCCGCCGATAAGAAGCGCCAGATCGCCGTTGCTTTGCACGACTTTGTCGGTAGGCGCCGCAGGCGGTTTGCTGACGGTCTCGATGCGCAGGGAAGCCGCGATCTTCTTCAAGTCTTTGGCGATGTCCGGGTTAACACGGATGTTCGCTGCGGTAATTTTGCCCGATCCGTCGGAAGTAACGAAAAAGTCCTTCCCGTTGGTAGCCGGATCTTCGAGGGTGTATCCGAGCTTGTGTAGTCCGTTCAAGCCATCGACAGTTACCTTCGCATCGGCAGCCAGTTTACGCGGGTTGGCCGGGTCCATTTTGGCTCCTGCCGGGGGTGTCATGCCATTAGGCAAAATGCTTCCCGCCGGGAGAGTAACCTCGATTTTGCCGTTAGCCAGCGTATTAGCCATAAGATCGATTTGTTTGGTATATTCGGCAATGAATGTATCCCGCGATTGGACATAACCGAAGATTTCGCCGGAAGTGACGCCCGCCACATCGGCTTGCACAATCGAATCCGAATTAAGATCGTCGATAACCTGTTTCGCCCCGAACGTGATCTGGTAAGTCTGAGACGTTTCCGTTACTTTCACGTTACCGAGCTTGGACAATTGATCGACGAGATAGTCACGTTTATCACGGAGGTCGTTGGCATTATCTCCGCCCGACTCAATATGCTTAATCTGCTTCGTCAAGTCCGCGATCTCCGTTACATAGCTGTTCGCTTCGGACACTTTGACGTTGATTCTTTCCGTGATGTTGTTCCCCATCGTTGTAAACTGATTAGCCATGCTGTTGAAAGAGTCGGCCATCGCCATCGCCTGCTGAACGACTGCGGAACGTGCGGCCAGGTCTTCCGTACTCGGGTTTTTGCTGAGCGTCTGCCAGGCTTTCCAAAATTCCGTGATATTTTTAGCCAGACCGTTTTCCGACGGTTCGTTAACAACGCCCTCGATGTTGCTTAGCGTTTCCGAAATCACTTTCGATTCGTTCATTAACGAGTTCTGATTCCGGTATTCCACGTCGAAATAAATATCCCGGATGCGCTGGATCGCATTGACTTCAACCCCCATACCGAGCTGGCCGGGAGAGGTCGAATTGGTCACAGAAGGATATTCAAGCGGACGGGCGGCAACCATCTGAGCCACCTGGCGGGAATATCCCGGAGTGTTGGCGTTGGTAATGTTGTGACCCGTTGTATTCAGCGCGACTTGCTGTGCGATAACACCGCGTTTGCCGAGCTCCAGACCATGAAATGTAGAACGCATAAATTCACTTCCTTTGCTGTTGGGCCTTAAGCGGCCGGAATATGTGACGGGCTAAGCCCGTGTATCGAAGTAAGCGTTCTTGCGTCTGGCCTGTCCCTGCTGGGTCGGGTTCGCATAGATCGCGTCCTGCTCGGGTGTTGCGGTTAGGAGGTCGAGTGAAAGGTCGATAAAGCCCAGTGACTGTTCCACCAGCTGCTGATTTAAGGCATTGAGCTCTTTAAGCTGTCTGATTTCTTGCAAAAGCCGCTCCTGGCAATCCATTAACTGCTGCTTTTCCTCCGCTTTGAACACCAGCTTAACCAATTCCCCGACAGTTATAAAAGGGTTCGTTTTATAGCAGCGTGTCACCATGTATTCATTGATCTTGACTACACGGCGCTGATCCAGCTCCTGGATTTCTTTAACGGCCTTGGATTCTTTCTGGACAATAGCGGACAGTTCTTCTATGGAGTTTTGAAGAATCGCTTCTTTCTTCCTCGCCCCAAGCTCCCGAAGATCCTGGTGACATTCAATAATGCGATTCAAGACATTGACGATTTCGGATACGGACACAGCTCTTCCCCGTTTCTGCCGGTCTTATTTGAGGTACGGAAGGAGCTTCTCGGCAATCTTGCCCGCTTCCACATGGTAGGTTCCCGATTTGACCTGCTGCTTCAATTCTTCTATTCTGCGCACTCTATTCTCATCCCCCGCGGCTCCAAGCAGTTCTTTAGCTTCCGTAGAAATTTGAACTTCGTCTTTGGGACGGTTACGTTTATCCGCGGCAGCCGTCTGAAACTGTTCCTTATGCTTGGCATACGGATTTACATTTCCGATACGATGGCTATCATTAATTTTCATAGTTTATTCACCTCTTGTTATCTGATGGAGGATCCTCTACTTTCCAAGGCCGCTGCACGGCTCGATTCTACAAAAAAACCGATAATGGTTATTACTATTATCGGCAGAAGGGTATGATCTTTTTAGTTAAATACAGCTTTTCTGATTAGTGCCGGTCTTTTAAGCGGTCCGTAATACGAAAATGATGAGTGTCTTTTTCCGTATTTCCGCTGTTTTTGCCCTCATCCATTACCTGGTTCACGTCCCGTACGAGGCGCTGGCGGCAGGAATCGCACATGGTATGTTCACGAATGGGATTTCCGCAAACTTCGCAGGGATAAGTCAAATTCGGTGAATCGGCTATCGAAATGCGGCCCTCGCGAATAAAACGGATAATTTGGCGCATAGGGACTTCCGTCTCTTCATGCAGTTCCTGGAGATCGCATTTACGATTCTGCCGCAGATAGTCCGCACAAGCAACATACTGAGCCTCGATGTCTTTGACGCAGGCCGGGCAAGTTTCGGCGAATCCTTTCACAAACAGCTTTCCGCAGCGCGGGCAGTTCTGAACGTTCATACTCATTATAATCACCTTATCAAGCTTCAAGTATAGTATACGACTAGTGTAACGTATTGGACTTGCGTTGAGAAGGGGCCTTCTGAAAGAGTTGGAAATATGTTCTTCCTATCCACGTGTGCGGTATAGCCAAATTACCGAGCCCACATCAGTCCGTAAACCTCTGCCGGCAAGGATTGCGTTATAGCCCGGGCACATTGGTTTAGAGTACTCCCTGTTGTGTAGACATCGTCCAATAGGAAGATCCGGACCGGCTTTCCTTGACACGCGAGCTCCACCTGCTTCCGCTTAAGCGACTCCTCGGCTTCCCCAAGAAGCTTGAAGGCTCCCTGGAGATCGTTGAGCCGCTCCCCTCTCGACTTGAAGCTTTGCTTAGCCGTGTGTCTTGTCCGCTGCAGCAGAGGCATCACGGGCAGCGAGAGCCGTCTCCCCAGCTCTGCCGCCATGGCCTCAGCCTGGTTGAAGCCCCTTTCCTCCAGCCGGCTCGTATTCATAGGTACGTAACTGATGCAATGGAGGCCCGGACCTTCCTGACCGGCAGCAGGCAATTCTTTAATCAATTGATGATAGGCATGCACCAGCATTCCCGAGAAAAGTGGGAGCAGGCGTTCATTGCCCCTGTATTTGTAGGAGGCGAGCCACTCTTTCATCAGGGAGTTATAGCGGACCGCACTTCGACTGTACCGGAAAAAGCACGATATACGCCGGACACAGTCCGGGCAATCATCCGGACGGCCGCAAACCGGGCAGCGGACAGCCATTATCCAAGGAATGGCGTTAAAACAGGTCATGCAAAGCCCGAGACTCTCTTTGGCGGAATTTCTGCGTCCGCCGCAGCAGATGCAATTAATCCCCTCTATACCACGGGTGTTTACCTCAGCTTCAGAAAACTGAAACCATCGTTTTACCTTGCTCCACCATTCCCCGGGCAGCTTGGGATTAGTAAGACCGATCATTCGTTTATACTCCCTTCCAAGTTACCTGCTTTACTTCCGCTAGCTTATTTTCGCTATCTCACTTCGCTAATTTAATTCCACCCATTCACTTCAACTAACTTACTTTAATAAATATCCCCTTCTCCGTGCTGTCCGGTTCATTTTTCTAATCTGCCGGATAGCCCCTCTTTGAGACACGGTATTTTCCGGCCCTGCAAAAAAGACAAGACCCTTGGGATCATCTTTCGATCTTCCCGCGCGGCCCGCCATTTGAACCAAAGCGGCTTCATTAAACAGACTGGAATCCGCATCCAGGATGAATACATCCGTTTTGGGTACGGTTACGCCGCGTTCCAATATCGTAGTCGTGACCAGAATGTCCGTAACCTTGCCGCGAAAGTCGGTTACCTTCACCGACCTTTCGCGGTCTTTGGACGATGTGCCAGCGATAACCTTGTCCGGCCAGAGGCCTTGGAGCAGCCCGACAAGCGGGTCCACCAGCTTGATCTCCGGCACGAACACGAACAGCTGCGCGCCGCGTTCGAGCGAGCCCTCCAGACGCGTACGCAGCGTCTGGGGCAGGGCACTGCTGCGGAGAATACGCCGCAGCGAGGGCACCGGCACCCGCCTGGGCACAGGCAGCGGATGCCGGTGAAAACGCACGGGCACGGTGACGTGAGGCAGGCGTCCCGACGCCGCCTCGCGCTGCAGTGCCCGCGGGGGCGTCGCCGAGAGGAGGACGTAGCGTCCTCCCGGCGCAAGAGCTTTGCGCGCGGCGAATTCCAGCGCCGCGCTGTTCAGGTACGGGAAAGCGTCGATCTCGTCGATAATCACGGCATCAAAAGCATGCGCGAAGCGCATAAGCTGATGCGTGGTTGCGATCGTGATATCACCGCTTTCCCAGGTTTGGCTGCCGCCGCCGTACAGCGTCACGATGCTGCGGCCCTCGAACGCGCGCGTCAGGCGCGGCTGCAGTCTCGAGCACGACGTCCCGGCGCGGCGTAGCGATGGCGATCTTGCGACCGTGCGCAAGCTCGTATTGGAGGAGCGGGAAAATCATTTCGGTCTTTCCCGCTCCTGTAACCGCCCAGATCAGGAAACTGGGCGCTGCTCTGCCGCTGCCTGCTCTCCCGCCGGAGCATCCGGCGTTTTGGAGTATCCCTGCTCCTCCTGCCGCCTCTTTACTATCGGTTGAGCTATCGGGTAAAGTGCCGCTTAAAAACGCCAGCGCTTCCTTCGAAGCTGCCGTTTGAGCCGGGCTCAGCCCCCATGGGGTCAAATAAACCTCCGTATCAAGAACATTTGCCGATGCCCTTGTGGTCTTTTTATGACCAGTCATCCCCCTCGGGCCTGCTTTTACATCAGGCAGCCCGAAAGCATTCCCCTCGTCTCCGCCGCTCCCCTTAGTTCCTTCAATCAGCAAAGTACATGAGCGTACTCTTCCCATGGTCAGACACTCTTCACAATACGGGCAATCCGTCCCGCAATGATAACAGGGCGTAAAATGAAGTTTTCCGCTTCCACACCTTTTACAGCTGTAATCGGTCTGCCGGCGCCAAAATTCGGGAAACTTTCTTGTTCGCTTACTCTGTAATCCATTGGTTAAGGTGATATCTCCGTTTAAATAAGCCGCTTGAATGTAATCCTTCCAAACTCCGTTTTCCAAAAGCTCTGTCATACCGGAAGCCTCCAGCAAACGAATAACTTCTTCACTCAAAAGACTTCTGCCGTGCAGTGCTTCTATAAGCCGGTCATACGTGATTAAATTGTCAGGAAACACAGATAGGGCGCAAGTAAACCAACTGTCGTAGTCTATTGAACGGAAAAGGAGAGATTGAATGATTTCAGTAGGCATAGGCGAGGAAAGACGCGCTAGTTCTTCCGGGAGGAAAGAGAAGGTGTTATTTCTGCTATCTGGGGCTGGAGAATGTCGTAAATCTACTGTAGAACTGTTTAAAGCCGATGCTTGCAAAAAATCACTTAACGACTCAGGTGACGAAGAATTAGGATAAATGGCATTAGAGGGGGTGAAACAATCGGAATTCGCTTGGGAGGAATTTCTTTTACCAGTAGAGTAAGAACGGTGGATAGGCAGCGTGTTATTTTCCTGAAGGAGAGAATCTTGTCTTAACAAATGAGGCGAGCAAATAGACAGGTGGGTTTCGAGGGTAATAGAAGATAAACGTTTCTTGCAAGAGGGAGAACTCAGCAAATCAATGAGGGCCAGAGCTTGTCCTATTGAAACAGGAGGCTCCAGCAGCACAATCCGGACAGAACGTCCGAGCCGCTCGAACCAGTACGTGAAGTCGACGGCCATCGCAAGGGAAATGTGCCATTGCCAATCATTTTCGTCGGCAGCAGCGTATACCTGAACTTTCATGACTCACCCACTTCAACGCTTATTCGGTTGTAAACGATTACGCAAACCATAGACGCACAAAGCCAATACATCATCCTAGATGTTTACTCAAACAACGGAAGTTTAACGAGCTGCTTCTGGTTGCTCACATGCATAACCACGAGGTTATCGCGCTCGGATGAGAAAGCCCATTCTTCCCAGGAAGATTCGGGCAAAACCGTTCTAATCTTAAGCTCGTAGGAACGTGAAAGCCTCTCGGCGATCCGCAGCGTATCGTCTGTAGAACCTTCGTCAATTACGGATACGGACAACGATTTTCCACTAAACCTCGCAATAAAAAACAAAGAACGGATATACCATTCGATATGCATTTGGTTATCCTTGGTCACTAAAAGCAAGTGGTACGAACGTAGCGTTTCACTGGGGCGTTTTAACGCATGGAGCATACATACACAGAAGATGTAGCTCCCTACAAATAACATCAATCCGGTCCACATGACGGCTCCCTCCCTTAGCATACTATATGCCTTGGCGGGAGGGTTGGTTCCTAGAGAGTCACCCAGCCGTTTTTGATGGCGATAATAACGGCCTGAGTGCGGTCGTCTACTTCCATCTTCTGCAGAATGCTGCTCACATGATTTTTTACCGTTTTCTCACTGATATAAAGGAATTCTCCGATCAGCTTGTTGCTTTTACCTTCAGCCATCAAACGCAAAACTTCCGCTTCACGCTTGGTCAGCGGGCTTGTCGGAACATGAATATATTTCAGGCCTGATTCCTGAACACCGTTGCCCGATCCCATGACACCGTTATCATCCAGATATGTCATACGACGAAGCTGGTTGATCAATTTACCGGTTACTTTCGGGTGTATATAGGCATGTCCGGCTACAACGGAGCGAATCGCATTGATCAGCGCCTCCGCCTCCATGTCCTTCAGCAAATATCCGGAAGCACCTTTGCGAAGCGTCTCAAATACATAACTCTCATCGTCATGAATCGAAAGGATAATCACCTTAACGTCGGGAAAAATGAGCTTTAACCGCTCGGTAGCAACGACGCCGTTTTCCAGCGGCATGTTAATATCCATAAGGACTACGTCCGGCTGCATTTCATTGCAGAGTTCGATAACCTGAATACCGTCGCCGCATTCCCCGATGACTTCCATATCGTCTTCCATATTAATGATCCGTTTGAGGCCTTCGCGAAACAGCTGATGATCGTCCGCAAGAATGAGTCTTACATTACGCTTGGGACTCCCCTGGTTGTCCATTACCAATTTCCTCCTTGTTCTCTGCGCGAATGGGAATCAACATCGTAATCTTCGTTCCCACGTCCTTTTCTGAGTAGATGGCCATGTCCCCTTCGAGTAACTTCAACCGTTCCCGCATCCCGATAATGCCAAAGTTGTTGCCCTTGGCAATCTTGTGCTCCGTCAAATCCACATTGAACCCGATTCCGTTATCGTTAATGGAGATACTGACCAGATCCTCCTGGAAAGACAGCTCAAGTGTAACGAACGTTGCATGGGCATGCTTGAGAATATTGGAGAAGGTTTCCTGAATCAGGCGGAAAATAGCGACCTCCATTCCCGATGGAAGTCTCGTTTCTTTGCCTGAAATTTCAAGCTTCGTATGTACCTGTGTCTTATCTTCAAAATCCTGGACGAATTTACGTACGGTCGGAATCAAGCCCAGATCGTCCAGCGCCATCGGCCTGAGATTGAAGATCATTTTGCGAACTTCTTCCAGCCCGCACCGCAGCTGGGACTTAAGATCTATGAGTTCTTCCTTTGCCGCCGTATATTCCTGTTTGGTTACCATGCGCTCCGCAATTTCCGTGCGAAGTACGACGTTCGCCATAGTCTGCGCTACCCCGTCATGAATCTCGCGGGCCATGCGCTTGCGCTCGTCTTCCTGGGCCAAAATTATTTTCAGCCCGAGCAGTTGGCGGTTTTTGGCCGACTCCAGAATACGGGTGACCTGATTAAGATCACCCGATAAATATTCGAGAACGACATTCATCTGGGAGACGATCATTTCCGCCCGCTCGAGCTGTTTGTCTACGTTTTTGATTCTTTGTTGGATGTCGTTGCGTCTTTCTTTCAGGTGATTCTCTTTTTCCCTCGATACCGTAAGCTGCAGTTGGAGCGATATAGCCGCCTCGTAGGCGGTTTTGATGTCATTTTCCCGGTATCTGGCAAAGTCACGGCTTACTTCCGTAAGACGGATACGCGCACGTTTGTAGTCACGTTCCAGGTTGTCCACCAGCTCGATCGTCTGGGTAACTTCATCCTTAACTTGACTTAATTCCCTAAGAAGCGACTCTCGTTCGCCCCGGGCGCTTTCGCAAATTTCGAATACCTGGTACTTGCTGCTCTCCATGACTTCGATGGCGTTCTTGATGACACGGTCTAATGCATCCACCTGCAAATCGCTCCAAGCCCCTTTTCAAAACAAATTGGTCTGCCTTCTATAGTACCATACTTTGTGCTGTTTGAGAGTAAACTAATAGAACTATTTATTGCAGGTTAACGATCTGTTCGGCCTGATTCCACGTGACTTTCCAGCCTAAAGTTTCAGTCAGCAGACGCAGTGGAACCATCGTTAAATTGTTCATGATACGCGGCGGAACCTCGGCGGTAACCCGCTTGCCGTTCGTGATTAAATCCAGTTCATTGTTCCACATATCGACGATGTTCCCGTCTTTAACAACCGTTGCACGGAGTGCCTCCTGATCCCACAGGACTTTCGCTCCCAGCGCTTCGGAAACAAAGCGGGTCGGTACCAGTGTGTTGCCGCGGTCGTTAATCGGGGCCTGCTCCAGCCAGTATGATTTCCCGTTGACGGTTGCCATCTGGTTGCCGATTTGCAAGGTTACCTTGTTCAAGCTGCCGGACGGAGTCCCATAATTCGGATAGCTGAAGGAAATATCGTCAAGCTCGATTTTACCTTGCAGCGCACGTTCGTCCTGACCCTGCTCGGGATTAACCACATAAATGCTGCGCAATGTAAGCGGGTATTTCAGATTAAGGCCTGACAAGTTGGCCGAAATGGACTTCCAACCCTGCCAGTTGATGTTTTTGGCGAGCTCTACCAGTTCTTTTTTGCCATCCGCATCAATTACTTCGGCACGGAGCCAGTTCTGGCTTTCGTCGCCTTTTACCTTAAGATTGATCGTTTGCGGATAGCCGTATAACTGCGCACCGGTATTGTTAAAGACCGCATACGACGCCTTGTTGCCGCTGCCTTTTGTAAAATCGTAAGCAAGCTGCAGACTGTTGTTACCGGACTCGTTCTTCACGATGCTTAGCTTCGTGTCAACCTCTGCCGGGAAACTTTCCGTCGTCGTAAGCACCGACTTGTCGTCGAGGTTGTACCACATGGATTCATTGCCGAGCGGAATGTTCAACATACTGCTGTAACCGTCGTACCGGGCGATAACTTGAGCATTCTTGCTGCCCTCCAGGCTGTCCACTTTCAGGACGCCGTTCTTGACTTCGCCCTTCACGCCGAGCACTTCCCACTCAAGCGATGCCGGGGAAATTTCTTTGGTTTTGCCGCTCTTGGTCGTCGCGGTTACGCTCAGATTGTAGCTTCCGCCCGCAACAAGCCCTTGTCCGCTCGCTTTCGAAACCTTCATAGAGCTGATGTCCGCACGGCGTATTACTTTTACATCCAGGTTCGACGAGCCTGCACTTGTTGTTGCCGTAATTTTACCGCTGCCGAAGCTCGTAGGAATGAAGGCATTTCCTTCGAATTTTCCAAGATTGTTAGAAACGCTCCAGGTCGGCTGAACGCTTTCCGAAACAATCGGGTTGTAATATTCGTCATAACCACTGAAGGTGAACGTCGCTTTCTCGTTCAGGAACAGCTCCGTGTCGCCTTTCATAGTGAAGCCCTTCGGCTGGCCTTTCGGTGCCGTCGAGAAAACTCCCAAGGCATTCACGACCGCCCTCTGTGTGCCATATTCCGTTACATGGGCCAGCTGGATATTGTTCGTGCCCAGAGGACGTTCGACCATTTGCGTGGAACCGCCGCCGTCCAGATTCATCGCTTTGTATGCCCCGATTTGAATCAGAAAACGCTGGAATTCCTGCAGACTCATACCTGCACTGTTATCATTCTTATCGGCTGTAACCAGGTAAGCCTTCTTCATATCCTGTGAGTAACCCACACCTGTACGTGAACGGTATCCTCCGAGGGAGGAAACGTCGCGCGAGAACGAAGTGGCTTTGGCCGCGTCTACGAGGATGGAGTGGCCCCCGATCATCGTTTTAAAAGCATCGTTTGCATAAGCCGTCCCTGTACGCTGGTTAATAAATGCATAGTTTGCCGTAAGAGGATCTCCGACTTTTAAATGTTCTTTAACGAATTGAGCGGATTTGCCCGCGGCTCTTAAAATATACCCGTTCTTAGGCGGCTCGATTTTAATAACCGTGTCCGGTGCGATTTGTTTGATAACCCCGTCTTGTACCAGGACTTCGGTCGGTACGGATTTCCCGTCATTCGAACGGTCCACCTGTCCCCAAGCATCGGTATACATGAACAACCCGTCCGTATGGCTGTGAGTACCGTCATCATACCAATAGTACGTTTTGTTGATGCCTCCGAGTTCGAAGGAAGCGCCGTCCTTGGCTTTTACCGCCCCTTGGAAAGCAAACAGGTCAATCACCGGCTTGTTATCCTTTGTTATCCCAAAAGCGTACAATCCGGACATCTTGTTGGATGGAGTGGACATGATTTGTCCGTTGGTGATTTGCGGGCCCAAGGGCACGCCTTCCGCTTGCGTATTAAAAAAGTCCCCGTTAACCGCCGCGACTGCGCCGGCCGCTTTAGCCATAGTAGCCACCGTCTGCTTGTCGGTAAACTGATTATTTTTGCCCGCAATTACATCCAGTTTCACATACGGGTTCGTCAAGTCTACTTCTACTACGTTAGCGGTAGCCGAGACCTTCTTGTTGTTTCTGGTAAAGTTCCAAACATACTTCTTCATAACGGCACCCGAAGTTAAAATACTCTCCGACTTCAAAGTAACCGTAGGGTCAGCGGCAAAAGTGGGAACAGGCAGGGATACGACTACCTGAAAAGCAACGACGAATGCGAGTGTCGATCTCCACAGCTTGTTGGTAAACCTCATTCTTCTTTCACTTTCCTCTCTCCTGAATAGGTAAAATCAACTAGGACACACAATAGTATAGACTCTTAAACTAGCTAAAAAGTTACGAAATTTATGTGATTTTTCCTAGAGTAATTGAGAAAAGAGAGCAAAACGCCTGCAATTTGGTCCAAACTGGAATAATCGCGTCTAAAATCGGTCTTTTTATGCTTTTTTGAGGATAGACGAAAATTAGAAGCACTTAAACAAGATAGCTATTGAGGAACTATTAAGGAGAGAAAAGCATAGTATCCTTGTTCGCTGTGATTGTTTTTTCGCATAACTATTTCTATGGGGACCGCTGATCCCTAATGTCGCTAACTTCCGTTTCTATTTATATAGAAATTTAAATCAAACCAATTGTATCCTCTCATACATTTAGCGAACAAAAAAACACGACCTGACCCGTTAGGATCAAGCCGTGTTCTTCACGCCTTTTCAGACAAGTTGTACTAAAATGAATCTTACAGAGCGTCCGCTTTGAGCAGTTCAGCTTTATCTGTACGTTCCCAAGGAACATCCAGATCGTTACGGCCAAAATGACCGTAAGCAGCCGTTTGCTTGTAGATCGGACGACGCAGGTCAAGCTCCTTGATGATACCGGCAGGACGAAGGTCAAAATGTTTGCGGATGAGCTCAACGAGCTTCTCTTCGCTCACTTTGCCTGTACCGAACGTATCGATGCTGATGGAAACCGGCTTAGCAACGCCGATGGCGTAAGCCAGCTGTACTTCGCATTTTTCCGCGAGTCCTGCAGCAACGATGTTTTTAGCCACATAGCGAGCCGCGTATGCGCCGGAACGGTCGACTTTTGTCGGATCCTTACCGGAGAACGCACCGCCGCCGTGACGAGCATAACCACCGTAGGTATCTACGATAATTTTACGGCCAGTCAGACCGGCATCGCCTTGAGGTCCGCCGATTACGAAACGGCCCGTAGGGTTGATGAAGTAGTTGGTGTTCTCATCCAGGAATTGCGCCGGAACGATTGGTTTGATAACGTGTTCTTTGATGTCCTTTTGAATTTGCTCCAAAGTGACATCTTCACTGTGTTGTGTAGATACTACGATCGCATCAACACGTACAGGCTTGTCCCCATCGTACTCAACCGTCACTTGAGTTTTACCGTCAGGACGGAGGTATTCCAGTGAACCGTTTTTGCGGACTTCAGTCAGTCTGCGGGAAAGCTGGTGCGCCATCGAAATCGGCAGCGGCATCAGTTCCGGTGTTTCATTTGTTGCGTATCCGAACATAAGACCTTGGTCGCCTGCACCGATCGCTTCGATTTCAGCGTCGCTCATTTGGCCTTCACGGGCTTCGAGAGCCTGGTCTACCCCTTGTGCGATGTCAGGGGATTGTTCGTTCAGGGATGTAAGGACTGCACACGTCTGGTAGTCGAAACCATACTTCGCGCGTGTGTAACCAATATCCTTAATTGTTTTTCTGGCAATGGCTTGAATGTCCACATATTCGGAACGGGACGTGATTTCGCCGATGACCAGAACCAAACCGGTAGCCACGGATACCTCACAAGCTACGCGTGCGTTAGGATCGTTCTCCAAAAATGCGTCTAACACCGCATCGGAAATCTGATCGCAAATTTTATCGGGATGACCTTCTGTCACGGACTCGGATGTAAACAAACGTCTGCCGCGTTCTAGTGCCAATGTCATCGACCTCCTACTTGATTTAGTATGTAGAAACAAGTGCGAACTTACACAAAAAATGAACCTTTTCCTCGGTGGAAAAGGTTGCTTCAGGACCTTCTTGAAGTTATGTTACTTCATTTGTCGATGAATGTCAACGAAACAGGTATGAATTATAAAGTGAAGAGAACCTCTTCCGCCCTGCGAATTAACCGGCTTGTAATTGCCCCGCCAACCGCACCGCTATCCCGTGAACTGATGTGTCCCCAGTAGTCTTCTTTTATTGAAGCTGCCGGGATTGAACCCAGCTCGGAAGCAAACTCCGTGCTTAAATCCAAGTTTCCCAAAGCTTGTTTTCCCACTGGCAGGCCCATTTCCGCGGCGATTTCGTATTTAAGTAGGTCTAAAGCTTTGTGTGACTCGGGAACTAACTTTTTGTTGTTCTTCGACATCTTTTTCACACTCCTTCACTGGTTGTGGGATTAGTATCACCTTACCGCTTCATTCAACCCGTATAAGTTGTTGTCAGCTTGGTTAATTTATGGGGAGTGAAGGTTATCGATTGATTGATGTCCTTAAACGAATGATGGTCCTTTCGAATAATGCAGGGTAAAGATCGATGTTTAAATTATGTTAATCACGCAGAAATTTCCAACATTTTTACGTATAAGGTATTGAAGCCATAAGCCATAGCCAAAGTTTACGCAAATGTCAAACAAGTTCTAAGTAAGAACAATCATTATTTGCCCAATTCCGGCTTTAAGTAGACCTTTACACAAAAACTATTTATAAAAAATGGCGGGATACCCATACTGGGATCCACGCCACTTTATCTGTTATAAAAACGTTGTTGTTCTAGTCCTGGTTGTCCCTTATTGGGGGACCTTAGTGCCATCTGCATTTTGCACTACGTAACCGCCACGGACCATCACATACACGTCTGCTGTTTCCTTTAGATCAGGCTTAACGCCACGACCGTCTCTTGGGAAAATTAGCAGATGATTGTTTTGTACCACTGTACCAGCAGCCAGATCTTTGCCGGCCGTTACATCGGGAATGCCATTGTCATCGTTACTCACGGCCAGAGTCTTACCATTACGTACAATCAGCTCAGAACCCGCATCGGCCAGAATAGTTTGTCCGGCTTTAAGCACAACGACCTTCATGGCATTGCCTTGGCTTGTGGATGGCGTTCCGCTTCCACCGTTGTTCGTTGGCAACTTTGCGATTTCTTGCGCAATGATTTCTTTAATTTTGCTCTCCGTTAAGCCATTGCTTCCCCCGCCTGTACCGACGGACCCGCCAAGCCCTTGAACGTATTGTTCCAGATAGCTCTTGGTTACGACCGGGTCATCTGCGGAGCCGGGTGTCGGAGCTGCGGCATGAATAGGAGATGCGAGTACTGTTAATATAACCAGCCCGAGTCCTATAACTTTCTTCATGAAAGAACCTCCTTAAGAAAAAAGGAGACCCTATTGGGTCCCCTTTATTTTACTGTTGGAAAGTAGATTACTTAACTGTGATTACAGTAGAATCGGATTTTCCGTTAGCAATAGCTTGCAGTGTAAAGCTCGAAACAGTTCCAGTAACTGTGATTTCACCTTTGCTGGAGATTGTTACAGAACCGCTACCTTGTACATCGGTTGCAGTGTAGATAACACCCAGGATGTTGTTGTTATCAGCAATTACAGCTTTGCCATACTCAACACCATAGTTATCAGTTACTGTCAGGTCGAGAAGTTCTTGAGCAGATACAGGAGTAGCTTTCTTGAATTCTGCTTTGTCATTCTCAGCTACAACTTTAGCAACTTGAACAGCTTCGTCTTTAACGTTGATAGAGATAGAAGCAGTTTTTTGCTCGCCTTTAGCAGTGTTGTAACCAACAGCTACTGTAGTGGAGCCAACTTTGTTACCCAGTACGTAAGGTGTTCCTCCTACAAGCTCAGCAACAACAACTGAACCATTGTAAGTAGCAATGGAAGTAATTACGTTGGAAGGAAGTGCAACAATGTCACCTGCGTTGTCTTTCGCAGTGATTTTAACTTTTTTACGCAGAGCACTAGTTCCGATTTCTTTTTGTTCTTTAACAGTCAGTTTATCAGCTGCTGCATAAAGATCAGAAACTGGTGTTACCGTGTAAGAAAGGTCTGCAGTTTTATCAATTACTTTAACGTCTCTAGTAATGCTTGCAAGCACATTACCTTTAGAGTTAACGAGTTCAGCTTTGAATGTTCCATAGATGTTGTTGCTAGCGTTATCTACAGAATCTGCAACTTTAACATCGAACCCTTTGTTGAAAGTTTTCAGATCGCCTTCAGTGTATTTAGTTGAAGTGATAGGAGTGCTCAAACCGTCTTCTACAAGCGTAACACCAGCATTGTTAGAAGCGAAGGATACTTGTACGTATACATCGCCAGTAACTGCTTTGTCAAGCTTGGAGTCAAATTGATCAAGTACGTTCAGCTCGATATCAGCAGTTGCACCTGGCAATGCTTTCTTAGCTGGATCGTTAGTCAGCTTAAGTGTGCTAGGAATACGTGCACCTTTAACATTGTAAGTTTTTGTGTCGAACGAGTTCAAGCCTGGGGATGTCAACACAATGCTTACGCTGATAACACTCTTGTCAGTTGCAGTCATTTCAGTGATACGCAGTTTACCTTTGTTTTCACCACTTTGAACGATTTCAATCTTACCGTTCGAAGTCGAAAGGTTTACAGTGTTATCGTTGCCTTGATTTGTTTTCAAGCTGTTCACGATATCATCTGCACTCAGTTGGTTACCTTCACTGTCATATGCAGTAAGATCGATAATTGCTTCGTCGTCACCTGCGGAGATTTCCTTGCTTACATCACCAAGTTTAACCTTCGTAGCTACTTTCGAAGATTTAACGTTGATTTTAGCAGAAGAGAAGGAAGCTTGAGTTTGAACATTCAGTGTATAAGTGCCGGATTTAGCTACGTTATCAAGCAAAGATACTTTTACGTTCAGAATACCTTCGTTTCCGGATTTTACAACTTCAGTTTTCAGGTTTTTCTCATATTCAGAGAAGAAACGAGTAATTGTTTTGTCGTAATCTTCGGAATCGTCAGCAGCTACCAGGTTGCCGTATTGGTCGTAACGGAGCAACTCAACAGTTGCCGTTTGGCCTTTTCCGGAAAGAGCGTCACCACTGGAGTATTTTACTGTACCCAGCTCACTCTTCGTGATGATCGGTTGCGTTCCGATTTTAAACGTTTTATTTACACTTACACGGGAATCGTTCTCAATGATGTTAACTGCTACCACGCCGTAGCCTTGCTTGTAGTTATCACCAGTAGCTGTGTCGAGAATCAAACGAAGAGTACCGTCTTCTGCTTTAGTGATTCTTTTCAGTACATCGTTGTTGTTACCAGCGTATACAGTGTATGCACCAGCAGAAAGGGAAGCAGCTTCACCGTATTGGTTCGTAGCAGCCAGTTTAATCATTACGTTCTTGCTGTAAGCGATTGTGTCGCTAGGGTTCAAGAACTCGATTTTAGTCAGTTTCTCGTCTTCAGCGGAGAATTCTGCTACAGCTTTGTCAACTGTTTCAGCAGCCAGGCCGCTAAGTGTTACGGAGTAAGCACCAGCATTAATTTTGCTGTTAGTCAGTGTAAGTACAGCAGATTTCTTGTCGTCTGCCCATTTAACGTCAGTTGCTACGGAAGCAGTACCTTTTTTCAGAGCAAGGGATGCTTTAGCAGTATCAACTTCACGGTTGAATTTAACTGTTACAGTTTTAACGCCAGTAGCTTTAGCTTCGGATACGGAAAGCTTCTTGCTAGCGTTGTTAAGTTGTTGTGCTTGGTAAGCGGAAGTTACGAGCAGGTCGCGCGTAGCAGCTGCAGTACCGTTGAAAGGTTGGCCAGCTGGAGCTTCGAACAATTTCAGTTCTTGTGCCAGTTGAACATAACCTTTAGCCCAGTCGGAAACTGTTTTATCGGAAACGCCCGGCTTAGCTTTAGCTTCGGACTCTTTACCAAGACCACGGATCAGGAATGTAGCGAGTTCTTCTTTAGTTACATCGCCAGCTGGGACGTATTTGCCTTCTGCTTTACCGTCAGTGATGCCGGCAACACGAAGAGCTTCGATGTAAGGAAGAGCGTAACCGTTAGCAGGGTCGCTGGATTTAACGTCTTCGAAGCTGGAAGTAGTAGCGGAAGATTTCAGTTCGAAAATCAGAGCTGCTACTTTAGCGAATTGGGCGCGGTTCATTTTGTCGTTCAGACCAAAGCGGCCTTCTTCAACCCCGTCAAAGATGCCTGCTTGAATCATGGAATCGAACTTGGCTTTTGTAGCCGCGTCCAGATCTTTAAGATCAGAGAAATCATCAGCCTTAGCTGCGAATGCTACGGAAGAAAATACGGACAATGCCATAGCTGTGGAAAGAATTACGGATAAACTTTTTTTCATAACCTTTTTGTCTCCTCCTTGAATATCTTTCGGGTTTTGAGAGTGATTAGAAATTCTAGAGCTCATATTACTCATTGAATGATTCACCCCCTTTCCAGAGTGGTTGAGCCTAAATGTATAACTAATTCATCTGCAGCCTAAAAGACCACATAGAATCTAGTAACGAAACTAATAGATATGTAGACATCTAACACCACTTTAAACATTATACATGGGCGTTATTGCTACGTAAAGAAGAATTTTGAGAAATGATTCCAGAAAACCTTGCGTTTTTGGAGCTCTCTTGCTCTTCCAATGTATTAAACGAGCGGTTTCGAAAAAAGTTGCGGCTGTTGCGATTTTTTTTATTTTTTTTGAAATCTTTTTGTAACTTTTTTATTACCCTTATGTATTATAGCTTGGGATAAATAGGGATGTCCAATTTTGAAGACTCTGAGTCCGGATATCTTCATATACAAAGAAGACACGACAGCAATGCGCTGCCGTGTCTTTTCTTTTTACCTTTTTACTTCAGTTTGCCCTGCTGCTTCATAACACGAATGGCAACAATAGCCGCCTCGGCTCTCGTGAAGGTTTCCAGCGGATCGAAACGGACGGTTTCTTTCTTCTGGCCTTCGATAAGCACGTTAGGCTTGCCTTCGATCAATTTAGCCTTCACAACGGCCTCTACGGCCGGCTGGGCATAGTAATCGATCGTATTCGCATCGGTAAATGTTTTTTGCAGCCCTGCGAGAATCTTTTTGTTATCCGTGCCCAGCTTCAAATCTGCCGCACGGGCAATCATTACGGACGCATCCTGACGAGTAAGCGAGCTGTCGGGACTAAAGCGGTTGCCCGCCGTACCCCTGACGATACCTGCTCTTGCAGACTGTCTCGATGTACTTGAAGTCATACAATCCGTACAGATTCTCAACCTTAAATACGTCGATAAAGGTCGGCGTTCCGCTGTAATTTAAAGGAAGATCAAAAATACGAACGAGCATAGTAGCGAACTCGCCACGGGAAATCGGTTCGTTCGGGCTGAACGAATAGTTCGTTTTGCTGTTCATGATTCCTTTGGAGAACAAGGTTTCCAGTTCATTTCTTGCCCACGGATGGCCTGTTACATCATCGAAGCCTTTATCCATGTACATTACTTGATAGTAACCGAATTTCTCAAACGGAACCGTAACGGTGTTGCTCTTCACATCCACAACGCCGCCAAGATTAACCCAACCGCGGCCTGTCAATGTGTTGTACTGCTCGTACGTATCAAAGAAGAAGACGGAAATATACTTACCGGCATCGTCACGGATAGCTTGGTCGAACTTAAGAGTCAGCGTACCGCGCTTGGTAGGAACGACCGTTTGATCAACGGAACGGGTATAGAAGTTGTTTTTAAGATCAAACGGTTCCATCCCTCTTCCCCGGAGAGCGTTTTGCAGATAATCTTCCGTCGATTGTCCGCTTGCTTTCTCAGGAATCGTACCGGAATCGATATAGAACAATTTGCTCGCTGCGCTAAAGTTGTCGCCCTTGCCTTTTCTGGCAAGTAAAGACTTGGCATAGTCGCTGCTGAACGGGTTGTTGATCTTGTCTACACGGCCGTCAACGGTATCTGCTATACCGAAGTAAACTTTACGATCGGCAGTAATGTACTGATTGTTATCGAAAGTCGGTTTAAAGCGCATAAGCTTGGTGTCTTTATCGAACTTCAGTTTAACGTCACCGTTAAATACGTTGAAGTTGCTGGTCATATCGTCCAGATATTCCGCTCCGACAACCGGAGTATTCGTGTTGTACAGCACGATAGTACCGTTTGTTTTCGAAGTTCCGCGGTTTACCGTGAACTTGATCGTGTTTTTACCCGCCTTCAAGTCTCTCACTTCATAAGAGAAACGATCGACATCGAGGCCGTTTTCGTTCAAGGTTTGCTTGCTTGCCGTCTCTTTACCGAAAGTAACGCTGTCCGCTTTCTCGGCATCAATCACAATCGTGTAAAAGTTACTGTTGATGTTCGCTTGGTATTCATGCTTTTCATTTTCGATAAGTACCGGTTTTTTCACCACGTATGGCAGCGGTTCACGTGCAATGGTAACCGTTTTGGAAACACTCATGTTAGCTTGGTTCGTAACGGTGAACTGGAAGGTCATTTCGCCTTTTTCAGGAAGCTTAATGGCATTCGTTCTAAATTCAACGCCAGAGCTAGGCATGCCCGTGAAGAATCCGCCGGTTACGTTCGTGCTGGAACCGTTAGCGCTGCTCCATACATGGTAATCCGCGCGTGGGTTGCCGTCTTTATCTTTCGAGTACACGTTCAGGGAAACGGTAACGTTGCCCGCGTTAGTCGTGTTAAAGAATTTACCGTTCAATTGAACGGTGCGTTCATTCGTGGCATACATATCCGGCTTCTGGGCTTTCGGATACTTGCTCTTGCCGACCGAATCTTCATTCGGTACGAAAAGAACGATTTCCGGCGCTTCGGCCGTGATCAGGTTGACGTTATAAATCGCCTTGCTGATCAGCGAATTGTTTACATACATAAAGAACTTGATCTGGTTAGCGCCTTCGCTGAACAGTTGAGCCGGCGTAATGCCGTATTTCGTGCCCAGTCTTGCAAGGTCGAACTTAAATTGACGATTGGCGTCAAAGTCGCTTGCTTGAAGCTCGATCATTTTGTCGTTGACATAAAGCTCGACTTTGTTACCGGCGCCTGTAGGCAGGTAGTTGACCGCTTTACCCGAAAGACAAGCGACGGCGGAGCCGCAAGTCAGCTCTTTAACATCACGGAGTGTGATGCCTGTGTTGCCCGGACTTGCGATTTGGTTCGCGATAATATACGGTGCGTTGTTAATTTGGATCGTATACTGACGGCTTCCGTTTTCGATCAGTGTGCCTGAAGCATCCACCGGAACAAACTTGATGTTCTTTTGGCCGTCGGTGATATTCTCCAGTTTGTAGATAAATTCATTGTTGGTCGGATTGGCAACTTCTGCGATTTCTTTGCCATCCAGGAAAACCTTGATTTTAGCTGTGTGTCCGTTAGCTTTAATCTTCATTTCTACCGGCAGTTCGTTAACCTCGGTCGTTGCAGACTCAGTTAAGGAAGTGTAGATGTTTGTGTTCGTAGCGGCGTCTTTGCCCGTTACCATCGAAACATCAAGAATGCCGGCTTCGTTCGGGTTGGTGTAGTTAAAGGTATACGAAGACTCCCCTTGTCCCGCCGAACCTGTTGCATCTTTGAAAATAAATTGAATCGTTTGCGGGTTACGAGCAGCTGTCCATTCGGTCAGACCGGCAACGTTAAGATCCAGAACAAGATCATAAGCCGCATATTCATTGGCACGCGTGAACGTGGAGTTCGGAACAAACTTCTTGACTGCGCCCCCTACGGAGCTGCTTGGCGTATTCAGGTCAAGACCCGCAGCTACCTGCTGTCCGTTGATCAGCACATCGACACGGTTCTGACGCAATGCGCCGGTCGAATCATAGTCGACTTTAAGGCTTGTTCTAAGCGTCAGTTCTTTTACGTCGAAGTTAGGCTTGTCCAACAGAGACTGGGTAGTGCCTGCGCTTGTGATGCCCATTTGTACCCCGAAAGCAAACGGCTGGCCGTTGTCGTACACGAACCGTTTTTCCGTCTGGTAGGAGTTCGAATCGTTACTAGAATCAAAAACAATCCGGTTATCCCCGGCTTTCAGACAAATTTCACCCGTGGAACCGCAGCCTGCGGCGGCATCTCCCCCACGGAAATAAACCATGCCTTCGGTCCGGTTAAGAATACCGATTTTAGGAACCGTACTTCCGGTTTCATATGCTTTTACTTCGTTCGCGTTGGAAGCTTTGGCTTTAATATCGACAGCCGTAACACCCAGCTTGATGTTGCCGCGGTCAACCGGATAAATTTTGCCGTCCACCAGACCGGCGTTATTTACCGTAAAATCGGTCAGGTTGGTCGTTGGCGTATAGTAAATCCAGCCCGGTGCGGAAGACAACGTGTTAGTGTCTCCCATTTTAACGATAATGCGGTTCAAGCCTTCGGAAAGCGTGATGTTCGAGAATGTAATCTCGTTCGCGCCCGTTTGTGTAGGTTTGTGGGATTTCTCCACTGTAACCTGCTTTGTATTAACGTTCATGATCTCATAGTAAATTGAGCTGATCTGCGAATCGCTGATGTTGGAAATGCTCGCTTTCAGAGTGAACGGATTGCGTGTTACGCGTGTAACGTTGTTGTAATCCTGTGGAGCTTCCTTGTCCGTACCGAAGTTTACGGTCTGGTTGTACATGTTGGTGATGGAAATGGTGGAAGCCGCGTAAGCCGTAAGAGGCGGAAGCAGGCTAATCAGCATCGAAAAGAGCACGAGAACGCTGAACCATTTACGGGTATGCTTTTTCAAAACAAAACTCCTCCTTATATAAATGGATGAAATCTACAATGGAACGTACAATCTTGCTGCCTGCGGGCCCCCTTCCGGTGTTGAGCGAAGCTGATCATGGTGTCCTTTAAACAGTTGTATTCTAAATATCGGCCTGTATCGCCGAAATGTTTAGCCATTTCTCATTTTCTGGAATAAAAAGAACACAAAAAAACCATTCCGCGGATGGAATGGTTAGATATAATTTTATAAGTTCAATTAACTTATTGCCGGAATACGTGCCGCTATTTAGGTAAACGGCTGTTTACCGAAGGCTTCACGAACAGCTTCTGAAGAAAACGGATGACCGGCTTCTGACTGTTGCTGATGATCCCGATCGCTTCGGCACCCACTACAAGTACAAACAGCAGAATGACAACGATCAAAACCGTTAACCAAGCGGAATCCGTGTAGTTATTCAAAATGATAGCTACCGCACCGAACATCGCCGCGATTCCGTAAATAATCAGCACCGTGGTACGGTGGCTGAATCCCAGTTGAAGCAGGCAGTGATGCAGGTGATTCTTATCCGCTTCCGAGATCGGCTTCTTGTTAAGAAAGCGTCTCATAATAGCGAAGAAAGTATCGGACAACGGGACACCCAGAATCATGATAGGCGTCAGCAAGGAGAGAACGACGGATACTTTGAATCCGAGTATCGAGAGTGTTGCCAAGGCAAAACCGAGGAACAAGGCTCCCGAATCTCCCATAAAGATCTTGGCCGGATGAAAGTTGTAGAACAGAAATCCGGAAATGCTTCCAAGAAGAATGGTACAAAGCAAGATGACGGTAAAAGCATCGCTGAACGGTGTCAGCAGCGCCAGAACCAGAATGGTACCCGTACCGATTCCGGATACACCGGCAGACAGACCATCCAAACCGTCGATCAGGTTCACCGCGTTGGAAACGCCGACGATCCAAAGAACGGTCAGAGGCATGCTCACATAATCGGGCAAGGAGAAATGTCCGCCGAACGGCACGTTGAATTCGTTGATCTTCAAGCCGCACGCCACTACGATACAGGCCGCAACGAATTGTCCGAGAAGCTTCCATCTGGGAGAAAGCTCGAAACGGTCATCCAGAGCGCCGGTAAGCACAATAACAAATCCCCCGAGCACCAACGCCAGTGCCGCGTTTCCGTTAACATCGGAAAGGGCCGGTGAAATGACAAAGTATGCTCCGACAAAAGCCAAGAAAATCGCAACTCCACCCATACGCGCCATGATTCTCGTATGTACCTTACGGTGATTCGGTTTATCAATGGCGCCTACCCAGAAGGCAAAACGTTTGACCAGCGGGGTCAACAACAGTGCAAACAGGCAGGATACAACAAAGCCCAGCACATATAATCCATACATAATCGGTTTTTTCAACCCCTCTTGTCGCGAGTAACTTGTACTGCCGACAAAATTATACTGCTACTTTATAAACATTACCAGTCCTATTTTACACCTAAACAGACGGACAACGCCAATTTTCAATGGTTTTCATCGGTTTTTAACACATTTTCTTTGTCGCGAATCACTTTCCACGCAAATTTGGGCAAAGCCAGCATGCGTCCGAAACGGGACGGCTCCTGAAGCAGGCGGTAAAACCACTCCAGCTTAAGCTTTTGAAAAATTTTGGGTGCACGCTTCAGCTTGCCCGCCAAAACGTCGAAGCTTCCGCCTACGCCCATTATAACAGGAACGTCCAGGTCCCGCTTGTATTTCGCAATCCAAGGCTCCTGCGTCGAGGAAGAACGGCCGACGAGAAGGATGTCCGGCTGCAGCTGCCGTATGCTGTCCACAACCTGCCGGTCTTCCGCTTCTCCGAAATATCCGTCCCTGTACCCGACGATATCAATGAGAGGATATTCACGGGCCAGCTTAGCCGCAGCCGTCTGGATCGTTTCCTGAGTAGTGCCCAGCAGATAAACTTTCCATCTGCGGGGCTCTCCGGTTCTCATCAGCTCATGAATGAGATCGATGCCCGGAACGCGCTCGGCGACAGGCTGTCCGACATAGCCGGCGGCCCAAACCAGTCCGGCTCCGTCCGGGACAATCAGCTCCGCTCTGCGCATCATCTCCATATAGGCCGGGTCCTCAAGGGCCGACATGATCATAATCGGGTTGGCGGTTATAATCTGATGCGGAATGCGGGACTCGATTGCCCCCGTCAAATAGGCGACGGTATCCTTCATATTCATTTTCGAAACGGGAACGCCGTAGATCCGGACAATCGGCACGCTTGCGTTTGCATTAGCAGTCATTGGTCTTCATCCCTCTTAACGGTAAAATTGCATGATTTGTTGCGCCGGCAGCTGCGCCTCTTTTTTAAGCCGGTCGATGGCCGCTTGCTTGCCGTCCGCCCACTCGCGGCGGCCGTCCAGCAGCCGGCCGATCTCGGCGGCTACCGCCGCGGCGTCGAAGCTCTGCGTCGATGCCGCCGCCTTCATTCCGAGCCGGGCGAGGAATTGGTCGATCTTCGGGTCGTAGGACACGCCGACCATGGGCACGAACTGCGAGGCGGCATAGATCAGCGAATGCAGTCTCATGCCGACGAGCACGTCGCAGGCGCTCACCTCGGCGAGCATGTCCTGCGGATGCGTGACGCCGCGCACGATGCGGACGTCCCCGCCTTCTCCCGCGGAAGAGAGACGCTCCGCCACATAGGCGGAAGCTTCCTCGTCCGAAGGGAGATGGAACGGCAGAAGCCGCACCTCGACGCGGCGTCTGTCCATCACGGCGCGCAGCGCCTCGGCGAGCGCGTCCAGCTCGGATCGGTCCGCGTTCCAGAAGCGGACGGAAACGCCCACGACGGGAACGCGGGCGGTTTCGCCCCCGGTGCCGGCAGCGCCGGCTTTGCCGGAGGCTGCCTCCCCGCGCAGCGGGAGGCCCATGACCGGGTCCGGCACTACGCTGACCGAAGCGGCCGGTACGCCCATGCGTCCGATCAGATCCGCGGATTCCTGGTCGCGGACCGTGATCATGGCGCACTTTTTGAAAGTGGACCGGATCCAGGAAAAGAAGCGCGGGTTGTTCACCGGACCGATCCCCTGCGAATAAATAAAGGTCGGCTTGCGCATCCACTGGGCCAGCTTAAGGACAAGCAGATAATAAGGAATCGTGCGGGAGCTAGTCGCATCCTGCAGCAGACTTCCCCCGCCGCTGATCAGACCGTCGGACGATTTGATTGCCCGGAACAGATCCGGTACTTTCATCCGGTGGCAGGCCTCCACTCCATACATTTCGCGTGTACGCTGGGGATTGGCTGATAGCACGACAGGTTGGATCCGAACGCCCGCCGTCTCCCCCTGTTCTTTTAGCGCAAAAAGAATGGATTGCAGAACGGCCTCGTCACCGCTGTTGTCAAAACCGTAATAGCCCGAAACAACTAACCGTTTGCTCTTGTGCGCGACTTCGCGGCCCATGCTTTCCAACTCCTTGATGCAATTTCCCAGACGGCGATCAGTACGAGTCCGATCATGGCGCCGAATACGATTCCATACGTGATACGGATACCCGAGATCTCAAGCGGCGTATGCAAATGCGCGAATGTATCCACGATAGACAGCTGTCCGACAACACCGATCAGCAGAAGATAGACCGCGTTCCGGTATTTGACCGCCAGATAAGCTCCGAGCAGGAATAGCGGATGCGCCAGCAAAAATTCTTTGGTCCGCGGACGGACACCCAGCGTATTTTCCAAGAAGGAACGGAAGTAACGCTCGAAAGCGGAAGCTTGTCCTTCATTGCCCGTACGCGACAGGTAGTAGAAGATAACTCCGGCTGCCGCGGCTGCCGCGACAATCCAAAGCACGCTGACGTTTGTGAAAAGGAGCTTTTTCACGCGTTCTCCGCGTTCCCGGTAGTTTAAGGTTTCCCGGAAGAACAGCAGGTAGAGACCGACGATGGCGATCGGCAGCAAGTGCAGAAGGCTCACACCGCGGAACTGCTGGAGTACCAGGAAGTACGAAATGTGGTTGAGCAAAGCAACCAGGTAAACGACTCCGATTAAGGAGATCAGTGTCGTTTTAATGAGCTGCCACAAGGCATAAAGCACGGCTGATTTCGCCTTCGCGGCCCGTCCCGATTGAACGGAGCGGATCGCCTCGATCACCGCGATGCTCGGGGCCGATATCGCACAAGCGAGCGCGAGTCCCTGGGCGTAAAGATCCGGCGATTTAAAATACAGTCCCGCCGCGCCCAACAAGCCGATAACGAACAGCGCCAGTACGGCTTCGGGAACGAAGTAGCCGATCAACAGTACAATCAGGCTAACTCCACCGATCAGGGTAAAGAATCGGGCTACGTTCTGATAGGCGTTGTACTTATAGTCGAACTGCTTGGCCGGTTCTACTTTGAATCCGGCATCCTCGATCCGTTTGATTGCCCCGTCTTTGCCGTTCAAGCTCTCGTACAAGCCATCCAGCGGAGTGAGGATCGCAGCCTTGTCCAAGTTTTTAACGGCACGTCCGTTCAGGAAGATCATCCGGATGTTCCGGTCTTTAACCGCCAGCACAAAACGGTCGGCCGTTTGTTGAATACGGGCTTCCTGATCTTCTTTGGTCAAGTTTTCCGTCAGTTTCTCTCCGTCTTTCTCCGTGAAAGAGTGCAGGCGGACGACGTTATAGTCGGTATCTTTGGCCAGAGAGCCAAAGCCTTTTTGCGGCTGTTTCAGCATTTCGATATTGGCCAGGCCCATATCGTACTTTTTCAGCAGAATCCCCATCTTGTGGAGAGTAACTTGCTCGGGATCGTCCGAGTATCCCGGGGCATAATCTCCGTCAATGATGACACGACGGGTACCCAATTTGTATAGTTTCGCCAGCATCGCATCCATCTCGTTCGTGACGAATTCACGTTTGTTGCCGAGACGCACCACGATACGGAAGCCCTCATCTTTCATCATTTGAAGCGTAATCGGATCGGGATCCATCGGCTTCATGTTAGCTTCTTCCATGTTCATTTCGATAATCATGCCCGACTGGTTTTTGAAGCTCCACGGGCTTGTTTTAATACCGAGCTTGTTAAAAGCCGTCTCGATCATCGGTTTAATCTGGGACTCCGATGCCGGGTCGGTGAACAGGATATACGTGAAATTTTCGTTCGGCGAGATCGGCTTTTGCGTAAGGGAGGTTGCATCCTTGGAGGAGAACACTTCAATACGACGGCTCAATCTCAATTCGGAAAGCGTCGATTCGTACACGGCAAGCGATCCGATGCCGGCTTTTTTCATCGCCTGAAGCTGTTCCGATACAAATCCTTGCGGATTCGGCCGCATATCGGCCATCTCCAATAAGTCGCGATAATCAAACACAAACTCCACTTGATTTGCGGACTTCTCCGTCTGTTCGCGGAAGAAGGCAAGCGGCAGGGAAGCCAGAAGGCCAATAATGACAAGCCACCATAAAAGCTTGCGCAGCATCCGGTTAGCCGCAGTATACCTGTGTACCAATCTGTTCAACTCCGTTTCTTGAATCATGCGTCATTTGTACCCGAAAACCTCTCGGCCCCGGCAACGTAAGGATGCAGGGGCCTTGGTGAGGTTCGGTTAGTTACTGCTCTACTCTGCCGAGAACGAAGCGCACAAGACCATCCAGCTGCTTCGCCGCCTCGTCGCCCGTCGTTCCTTTTACCGCAAAGTAGAATTTGATCTTCGGTTCCGTTCCTGAAGGACGGAGGCAGAACCAAGAGCCGTCTTTGAGCTTGAATTTCAATACGTTTTCTTTAGGAAGCCCGTTGATGCCGCGGCTGTAGTCTTCTACTTCCGCAACCTCGACGCCCTCGATAGAAGCAGGCGGGTTGTTTCTCCAGTCTTCCATCATCCGGCCGATCTGCTCCACGCCGTCTTTACCTTTAAGCGTTTTGGATTCCAGCTTCTCCAGGAAAAAGCCGTGCTGACGGTAAAGATTCTGCAGAACGTCGTAAAGCGTTTTGCCTTGGCTCTTGTAATAAGCAGCCGCTTCACAAATCAGCATGGCCGCTACAACCGCGTCTTTATCCCGGGCGTATGTTCCCGCCAGGTAGCCGTAGCTCTCTTCATACCCGAACAAGAATTGGTGCTCTCCGGTCGATTCGAACTCGGTCATTTTCTCCCCGATGTACTTGAATCCCGTCAGGGTGTTAAGTACCTTCGCCCCGTAGCTTTCCGCGATAACGGCTCCCATCTCGCTCGTTACGATGGTTTTGATCACGACGCCGTTAGCAGGCAGCTCTCCGCGTTCTTTTAGAGATCCCAACAAATAATTGACGATTATGGCGCCCGATTGGTTTCCCGTGAGTACGAAATATTCGCCTTTATCGTCTTTGACCACTGCGCCCATACGGTCGGCATCCGGATCCGTCCCCACGATGATATCGGCGTCCCACTCCTTGGCGTCTCTCAGGGCAAGCGTGAAAGCTTCGCGCTCTTCCGGGTTAGGCGATTTGACCGTGGAGAAATTGCTGTCGGGCTGCTCCTGCTCCTTCACGACGCGCACCTGCTCGAAACCGATGCGTTTCAGAGCTTCGCGAACCGGTTTGTTGCCCGTCCCGTGCAGCGGGGTGTATACGATGCGGAAGTCTCCGCTCGTTTGCTTGATAACGTCCGGATGCTGGCTCACGGATGTAACGGCCGCATAGTATTTCTCGTCCAACTCTGCGCCCAGCCATTCCAGCAGTCCCTTCTCTTCGGCTTCGGAGCGGGAGACTTTGCGGACGCTGTCGAATCCCTCGATCTTCTGGATGTTCGCAAGCACCTGTTCGGCATCATGCGGCACCAGTTGGCCTCCGTCGGCCCCATATACCTTATACCCGTTATATTCCGGAGGGTTGTGGCTGGCCGTTACAACGATACCGGCGGAAGCTTTCAACTCACGTACGGCAAAAGAAAGCTCGGGTGTCGGACGCAGTGCCTCGAACACGTATGCTTTCACTCCGTTGCCCGCAAGAACAAGCGCAGCTTCCAAGGCAAATTCCGGCGACTGGTGGCGAGAGTCATACGCGATGACAACGGAAGGCTGCGCCCCGCCGTTTTTCAAGGCGAATTCCGCAAGAGCCTGCGTAGCCTTTCCTACCGTGTATAAGTTCATCCGGTTCGTACCCGCGCCGATTACGCCGCGAAGACCTCCGGTTCCGAATTCAAGATCCTTGTAGAAACGGTCTTCGATCTCTTTGTCCTGCCCTGCAATGGATTGAAGCTCTTTTTTCGTTTCTTCGTCAATAGACGGGTCCTGCAACCATTTTTCATAAAGATTCTGTACACGAGTCATCGTTCATCGTCCCCTTATTAAAATGATAGGATCTTTTTATTTGTTTAGGCGTTTGCCAGGGCAAACATGATTTCACCTTCGGCTACCAGTTCTTCTCCGACTTTAGCGGTTGCCTGGCCTTTGCCTATGGTACCCTTCAAACGGGTGATTTTCACTTCCAGCGTCAGCGTGTCACCAGGAGTTACCTGTCTGCGGAATCTGAACCCATCCACACCGGCCAGCAGACCGATTTTCCCGCGGTTGGCTTCCACATTCAAAATCGCAAACGCTCCGACCTGTGCGAGTGCCTCCAAAATAAGAACGCCCGGCATAACCGGATAGCCCGGAAAATGTCCCTGGAAAAAGGGTTCGTTCGCCGTTACGTTTTTGAGGCCCACGGCACGGACGCCGTCCTCTACCTCCAAAATGCGGTCTACCAGCAAAAAGGGGTAGCGGTGCGGGATAATCTCCTGAATCTGCTTGTTGTCCAACATTACAATCTTGCTCCTTCCGACGCTTTCCGTTTGTATATTTTGGTTTGAAACAACTCACACTAACCCTATCCCTTCACGGCTGCAGAAGTGAAGGTTGATATAAGGGAGCGTATTTTACGGCCATCGAAATGGACGTGGAATATGCTCTTTTTTTGCTTCCCTATCCTTTATAAACAATTTTTCGAGGTTCGAACAAGGTCTTTATGACCCTTTTTTTACCGGGCTTGTTTCCTCCGTGCTTATTTGCCGCGTTTTCCGGTTGGCCGCATAGAACTGGGCCACGTAAATAATGGAAGTGACGAAGGAAAACAAGATGACGGCCGCCAGGTATCCCGTTGCATAAGGAACGTGAAAGAGGATAAGCAGGACAGCCAGGTAATACAGAACCGTCGTCAGCTTGCCCATCGCATTGGCCGGAAGCGTTCGCTTGCCGCGGAAATGAAAAAAAGCCGACCCTGCGATCATGCCGATATCCCGGATGAAAAAAGCTGCTGCGGCCAGCCAGGGGATCATCCCGGAGCTGAGCAGGGAGATGATAACCGCGATCATCATCAATTTATCCGCAAGCGGATCGAGCATAATGCCCATCTGGGTAACCAGATTCCGCTTGCGCGCGATATATCCGTCTGCAATATCAGTTATGCCCGCTAGGACGACAACGAGAAAAGCCAGTTTCGTATAGCCTGCATAGAAAATGTACAGATAGACGGGAATTAGAAAAAAACGGCTTATGGTAAGCAGATTCGGTAAATTCAATCGTCTCTCCCTTTCTACGGCTAAAGCTGGAACAGGCGCGATTCCTCTCATTTTCATTGGTTTCCATTATACCGTTTCTCCGGGCAAAAAGAAAACTCCCTTGCGGGAGCCCACGCTCAGTCTGCAAACACCAAATCGAAGAGATGTTTCCAGGTGCTGATTCTGAATATGTCTAAAGTCGGCTGACCGCCGATGCCTGAATATCCGATCCAAAGCCCGATGATCAAGGCTCCCAAAAAAATGAGCGGAACGCGCAGTTTCTTCAGAACGCGAAGCGTCCCGGCGGACCCGGAAGTCTTTTCCGGCTTAACAGCGTCCGGTTCTTTAGCCTGCGTAGATGATGATGCTTCCGTCTCCTTGCTCTCTTCTTCCATGGACACGAGAATCGCCCCTCCTTCACGCATTAGCCGCGCAAGTTGTTAGCGAGCCCCATCATCGTATCCGCCGAGGAGATTGCTCTTGAATTCAATTGGAAGGCACGCTGAATCATAACAAGTTCGGACATCTCCTGCTGCAGATCCACGTTGGACTGCTCAAGGAAGCCCTGCTTGACGGTCACGCCGTCCGTATTGACATCGAAAACGTTGTTCTGCGCCACGTTCGCCGGCAGACGGAAGTAGTTTCCGTCGGCTTCGCCGAGCAGCTGCGGATTAATGACTTTGACCAGCTTAATCTGGCCGACTTGCCTGCCCGTACTCGCCGGATTGGCTTCGTTGTACACGACTACACGCCCCTGCTCGTCCACGCGGACGCGGCTGTTCTGCAGGGTCGGGTCGGCCGGATCGACCGCAATCTCAATCGGCTGGTTGCTGACCGTATCCTTCACGAAGTAGCCGTCTTTGGTCGCCAGCCCCATGGCTTTGGTTACAGCGCCCGTAGCCGGGTCCACTTTGTTGTACGCGCTCAGCTTCAAAGCTCCGTCACGGGTCCAAGCCGGCGTGTTGGAACCGGGAATGGTCACCTCGAAGAGACCGTCCCCTTCAATAGCCAGATCGTACGGTTCATCCGTCGGTTTCAAGCTGCCCTGCGTCATAATATTCTGCAGGCCGACCAGCTTGGCGCCCCAGCCCTGAGGCAGCCCGAGAGAAGTCATCCGTCCGGTTTTCATAAAACCCTGCGGCTGATTCATCGTGTTCGTCAGAACATTTTCGAAGCTAGCTTCCTTCTTTTTGTATCCGACGGTGTTGACGTTCGCCATGTTGTTCGCCAATACATCCAGCTTCTGCTGCAGGCCCTGCATCGTAACCGATGCGTTAATAATCGAGTTGTTCATTGTGATCTCCTCCAAGCTTTCCGGAGAAAGCCGCTTCGAAAGCATTCCCTGAGAGGGATTTTATCATGCCTGCTGTTTATACCCGGCCTACGTCATTGACAAGCTTGTCCATACTGCGGTCGTAGAACTGAACCATCTTCTGGTTGGCTTCATAAGCCCGGGCCGCCGTCGTCATATCGACCATCGCTTGAGTCGGATCCACGTTGGAACGTTCGACAAAACCTTTGCGGACCTCAACCTGGTCTCCTGCCGCCAGTGCCACAACTTGTCCCTCGTCATTAGGGCCTACCGTGAAAAGGCCGTTGCCTTCCGGAAGGAGCACATTCGGATTCTGTACCTTCATTACAAGCGGAATGGGCGGATTAGCCGGATCGTAACGGACCGTCTGGCCGTTAGCCGCCACTAAACGGTAACCGTCCGCGTTCGCCACGAAGCCTTCCGCATCGACCGTGAATTTACCGTTGCGCGTATAATGCCGTTCCCCCGCAACCTGCGGATTCTCGACCACAAACAGCGCTTCCGGCTGGTATACGACGGTACCGTCCGGTCCGACAGCCTTGCCGCCGTTATCGAACCTCAAACCGTTTACCTGAATATCGGAAACAAGCGCATAATCAAGCGGATTTCCCGTCTGCTGAAGCGGACCCTGTGCCATAAGCCTGGCGGTTTCCTCGGCAAATACGCCCGTATTCATTCTGCCCACATTTACTACTGTTCCGTCACCGGCTTCTCCTCCGCGAATACGCGAAATAAGAACCTCAGGAAAGGAACGTGCCGAAGTGGATTCCTGTTTGAAGCCCGGTGTATTGAGATTGGCAATGTTGTTCGTCACGGTATCGTGTTTACGCTGCTGCATGGTCAAGCCGGATGCCGCCGTGTATAATCCCCTAAGCATGAGTCACCTCTATACGAATTTTCGTTTGGTCACTTTGTCCAAGTTGTCGAGCATGATGCCCGTACCTTTGACGACGCAGTGCATCGGGTCTTCCGCAATCAGAACGGGAACCTTAAGCTCGTCCGCCAGAAGCTGATCCAGACCGTGAAGCATGGCACCGCCACCTGTCAAAATAACCCCTCTATCTATTATATCGGCAGAAAGTTCCGGAGGTGTACGTTCCAATACACTTTTTGCGGCAGTTACGATAGAAGAAATCGGATCCCACAGTGCTTCCTGCACTTCACCGGAGCGGATCGTGATCGTTAAAGGAAGACCGGACACCATGTCCCGGCCGCGGATATCCATCTCATTCGGAGCGCTGTCGGCTTGTACCGTACCGATTTGGACCTTGATGTCTTCGGAGGTGCGTTCGCCGATCAGCAATTTGTATTTGTTCTTGATGTACTTGGTAATCGCCGTATCAAATTTATCGCCGGCGATCTTAATGGAGGAAGAGGTGACGACATCACCCATGGATAACACGGCCACGTCCGTCGTCCCTCCACCGATATCAACGACCATGTTGCCGCTCGGCTGGTAAATGTCCATTCCGGCGCCGATTGCAGCGGCTTTCGGTTCTTCTTCCATAAACACTTCGCGTGCGCCGCTGCGTTCAGCCGCTTCCCGAATCGCTTTTTGTTCCACAGAAGTAATGTTGGTAGGCGCGCAGATGAGGATACGAGGATGTGAGTACCAGCTTTTGCCCCCAACTTTGGAAATAAAGTGTTTCAACATCGCTTCAGTAATTTCAAAATCGGCGATTACACCTTCGCGGAGCGGACGAATAGCCACAATGTTACCGGGGGTACGTCCTACCATTCTCCTGGCTTCCTCACCGACTGCGAGAACGCGTTTTGTATCGCTTTCGATCGCCACAACCGAGGGCTCATCGAGCACTACGCCGCGTCCTTTCACATGTATCAAGACGTTCGCAGTGCCCAAGTCGATTCCGATATCCTTACTTAACATGAAAAATAATCCTCCCTAAACTAACCGTCCATCCCCATAAACTGAAGCGGTGCTTCGAATAGTATACATATTTTTCATTATAAGCTAATTTCGCAGAAAAAAACAGAAATTCCTCTTTTTTCGGGACAATTTCGACAATTTTCCGGAAGGAAGGGCGGGCTTGGGAGTCAGGATTTAACCGTAACAAGCGGTTCAGCGGATTTGACAGGTTTAGTCTTGCGGTATTTGATTTTGGTCGCTTCCCCTCCCCTAAGATGGCGGATCGATTTGTGGTATTCGAGGATCGTTTTGACCTGGTTGGCCAGCTCCGGGTTGATTTCCGGCAGTCTCTCCGTCAAATCCTTGTGCACCGTGCTTTTGGAAACGCCAAACTCCTTCGCTATGGTGCGAACCGTATTTCTCGTCTCAACGATGCAAGTTCCGATCTTAATGGTTCGCTCTTTGATGTAATCGTGCACTCCCCTCGCCTCCCTACTCGGATAGTTTGGTACATTATATGAGGGGTAGGGCCTAATATTCTTTGTTTCCGCCGCTGACAAGCTATTTCCGTCCATTTATTTTGACGGACAAGGTGAACGCTTGTCCTCCGGACGCTCTTCGTATGCAAGCAAAAAAAGACGGATAGGGTTTTTCCCCTATCCGCCGATATTTTAAAGATTTATTGCGGTTTGAATTCCGGAAGCAGCTGTTCCGGCAGTTCGGCCGTGCCGTCTTCCGCTTTTCGCACTTCGAAGTGAAGGTGGACGCCCTGGTCCTTCTCCAGTTCGTTGCGGCCGGCTTTCGCGATAACATCGCCTTGCTTAACGGCGGCGCCTTTGGCAACTTTAATTTCACCCAGACTTTGATAAACCGTTACAAGCCCGTTGTCATGCGTAATCTCGACCAGATTGCCCACGACCGGATTTTTGTCCACGGCGGTTACTTTGCCGCTGAGTGCCGCGCTTACGTCAAAAGCCTGCTTGTCTGCGCTAACCAGATCGACACCAACGTGAGGGGTAATCGTATCCCCGTATTCGATCATCGCCGCTTGCTTGGCTTCATTGCTGCCTTTGCTGTCGTAGGACGGAAGCGAAATCGTGACTTGGCTGCGGTCTTTTACCGGCCATTGGATGCTTTCGGCTTTGGCACCTACGGGAACGGCGTTGTCTTTGTTAGCCGTTTCACCAGCAGGTTTATCGGATTGAACGGAATCAGCCGGCGTATTCGTGGCAACCGGTTTCTTAACCGCATCCTGATAGACCCACATTAAGGTTAAGATAATTGCCGCTGCCGCTACATAAGTTGCCGGGAAAACCCACTTTTTGGCCAAAAATCTCTTCCATGCGGAGTTAGGGACATTTGCTGCTCCCGTTACAGTTTGGGGAGCTTCTTCCTTGTTCTGAAACTCTTGTTTACCATCTCTCATATGGTTATCACCTCAATAACCATTGTTGACACGTTTGAGAGTTTTATACATTTGCCCGGAAGAAATTCTAGCAGGTCTTACTTTTGAGTTTTCTTGTTCAGTAGAGTGGAAGCGGAAGTCAGCTTTGCTCCGGGATAATAATAAGCGGTGATTTCCTCGGCTTTCTTCCCTTCTTTAGCCATTCCGTTCGCTCCCCACTGGCTCATCCCGACTCCGTGTCCGTATCCTTTTACCGTGAACGTCCAATCCGTTCCGCTCAAAGCCGCTTCAAAATCGGTAGAGTTGAGGCCCAGTTTCTCTCTTATTTCTTTTCCCGTAAATGTTTTGCCCGCTATCATGGCGGTCTTCACCCGCTTGGATCCTGTCCGTTCCAGAACTTTTACGCTGCCTGAGTTTAAGGAAGACGAAGCCGGAAGCCCCATCTTTTGAAGAATGTCTTTATAAGAAAGAGTTATCGTTTGTTTGAATTTGGGTGAAAGCTTCTCATCCCACGGACTGCCGACCGACTTCAGATATGGAACTTCGGATCCCCAGACATTACGGACATCCTCCGTATACCCGTTGGAAGTGGAGAAAAACGTGGCCTGAATCGGCTTCCCCTCGTAGGTAAGAATGAGACCGGCCGTGGCCTTTACGGCAGCATCGACCTTTTTGCTGTTCGACTCATAGGCGGTGCCTGTCCATTGTTTCCTAAGCTGGTCATCGGTCAGATAGGCTTGATGCTGGATTGTGTCCGTGACCCAGGCTTCCTTGACGGGGACGTTGCTGAAATCTTCCGCTAAAATCCGGCGTACGATATAGGTACGGGCCGCGATCGCCTGGGCTTTGAGCGCCTCTTCCGAAAACTCCGCGGGCATTTCCGCCGCCACTACCCCTTTTACATACTGCTCCAAGCTTACCGTCTGAATTTGCTTCTGCTTGGACAGGTAGACCGGAACCATTACCATGCCGGCGGATGAAGCGACTGCTTCGGTATCCGCAGCATCCGCAAAACCGTCCTTCTGCTGGTTGACGACCAGGGCGGGCAGCAGCACGGTAACCAGCAGCAAACCCGAAACCGCAATGCCCGTCCAAAGCAGCGCCGGCTGTTTGAGCTTTGAACGTCTCTTAAACTTCATAGATGGCCTCCGCAAATGTTCCGTTCCGTATCTGAAATGTAGAGAATGGCAGCCGAGAACCGCTCTTTAAGGAAGGGCAGCCTAAATCCGCTGTCGGCAGATGGCCCATTCTTCCTCTTTCTGCGGAACGGGATTACTCTCATCTTATGAAGGCATTTGCTAGATTAGAACGAAAACCGGCCCCCCGATAGGAGAGCCGGTTTTCATCTTATATCTGATTCAATCCGTTAACGGATTATGAAAGTACAGGTGCTTAAGCCCAAGTAGGCTGAACGGCGAACAGTCCGATTTCTTGCGGTATCTCCTGCTCTTCTTCCTGCGGGACGACCCGTTGAATATCGGCGCCCACCGAACGGAGCGCGGAGGTAATATCCACGTATCCCCGGTCAATGTGGTGAAGCCCGGTAATCTCGGTCTCTCCCTCGGCTACAAGAGCGGCCAGAATCAAAGCGGCACCCGCGCGGAGGTCGGTTGCGCACACTTTGGCGCCTTTGAGCTTATTGCTCCCGCTCACGACAGCCGTACGGCCGTCGACTTTGATCGAAGCGTTCATGAGCATAAATTCATCCACGTGCATGAACCGGTTCTCGAATACCGTCTCGGTAACCAGGCTCGTGCCGTCCGCAACCAGCTGGAGCGCCATCATCTGAGACTGCATATCCGTCGGAAACCCGGGATAAGGCAGTGTCTTGATATCGGCCGCGCGCAGAGGTTTATCGGCTCGGACGAGAATACCGTTCTCATCCTCTTCCACGTGCACGCCCATCTCCTGCAGCTTGGAAATCACGGGGCGCAGGTGATCGCCGATGGCTCCTTCCACGTACAATTCACTGCGTGTAATCGCAGCGGCGATCATATAAGTACCCGCTTCGATGCGGTCCGGTATGACGCTATGTACCGCGCCCTTCATTTTTTCCACGCCTTCAATGCGGATGACACCCGTACCGGCACCCCGGACAATTGCGCCCATCGCATTCAAGTAGTTGGCCAGGTCGACGATTTCGGGCTCTTTCGCCGCGTTTTCAATAATCGTCGTGCCCTCGGCCAGAGTAGCGGCCATCATGATGTTCTCGGTCGCGCCTACACTGGCGACGTCGAGATAGATTTTCGCGCCTTTGAGACGCTTATCCACTCTGGCTTCGATGTAGCCCTGGCCCAGCTCGATCTCCGCTCCCATGGCTTCAAAGCCTTTCAGGTGCTGATCGATCGGACGCGTGCCGATGGCACAACCTCCCGGCAGGGAGATACGGGCTTTGCCCATGCGGGCCAAAAGAGGTCCCATCACGAGAAAAGAAGCCCGCATTTTACGAACGAGCTCGTATGAAGCTTCGTACGTCTCGATCGTTTGAGCGTTTACTTTCACACTCTGGTTATGGTAGCTGAACTGCAGGCCCAGGCTTCTAAGTACTTTGTTAATTACAAGTACATCGTCAAGCGGAGGAGCGTCATGTATGACACTTTCTCCTTCCGCAGCCAAAATTGATGCCGCAATGATGGGCAGTACAGCGTTTTTGGCGCCGTTAACTTTAATCTTGCCGGCTAATTTACGGCCACCGCGGACGATAATTTTGCTCATCTCGGTCCCTCCGCGTCTTAATTTATCGTTCTGATCGGGTAAAACGTGACTGTCTGTCTATGTCGTCATGAACACACCATTCATACAGTTCGAAATGGGGTCTGGGTTTGGCGCCGTTGTACTACCATTGTTTACAAGTCTAAGCGATGTTATTCGACAAAATGTCAAAAAATTCCGTTTAATCCTACAGACCATTCCAGATACTTCAAGAAAAAACTGGCTACCAGGTAGCCGAGTCCGATGGACATAAACACTTGCAGCATCTTGGCTGCCGGACTGCGCGGCTGCTTCAGCAGCACGTCGAACCGGAACTGCTGGAGTGCCCACCACGACAGTCCCACGGCGGCTAAATACACAACAATATTGATCAGGGGCATTTGCGGAACAACAGTTGTCAGTTCTTCCATATTCGACATGTTTCTACCTCTTCCTCCCGAAAACATTCGAGAACCGGGACAAAAGGGCTGCAAACTCGGCCCGGGTCGCCTGGTTGTCAGGGTGATAAGTCCCATCCGGGAAACCCCGGATCCAGCCGTCCGCGGACATTTGCTTCAAAATGCCAACGCCCCAATACCGGTCGTTAACATCCAGGAAAGGAGAACGCCCCCGGTATTTGCCTGCCATTCGCATCGTATTCGCAATCACTTGCGTCATTTCCATCCGGGTCAGAGGCTGATCCGGCCGGAAATGCCCATCCTCATATCCGTCCATGTAACCGGCCATTGTTGTCCTTGCAATGGAATCATAGGCCCAGTGGCTGCTGCTGAGGTCCGGATAGTTGGCCGCCCTGCTCTTCTCCAAGCGGAATCCGTTCGCCAGCATTACAGCGGCCTGTGCGCGGGTGATCGGCAGGTCAGGGTAAAATTTGTAGCTCCCGTCTCCGTCGATAACATGCCTGCTGGCCAGGTCTGCGACTGCCTTCTCGGCCCAGTGTCCGTGAATATCGGAAAATCCGGCAACGAGAGGCTGTGCGGCCGCATTCAGCTGATACATCTGCTGGTTAGCGGCCCTGTCACTCTGCAGCTTGATATAATACAAGCCTGCCGGCAAGCGTCTGTCGAGAACGAGATTCTCGGCAGATCCTTCGCTGCTCTTGCTGTCGAGTTGCTTCAGAGTCTGATCGTACAGCGTAAACGTCACGTCGCATCCCCGTTGCAGAGAGCCGAGCTTCAGCTGCATCAGACTTTCCTGCTCCAGCCGGAATTGGAACCAATCCAAATCAGAAGAACTCTCTATAACGCCGGGATGATCGGCTTGCAGTGTCAGTGTCGTAGCCTGGTAAGGCTTATTATTGGGTTCGTTCGGGTCAATCAGCTTAGGTGTATAATCAACCGACAGCGTGTATTCTCCCATCACCGGCTGCGTATTGTCCTTCACATTGCTGATCCGGATATAATAATCGCCTGGCGTGACATTCATAAGAGGAGACGCCTCGGTCGCTCCTTCTCCAAACTGGTCAAAAGTTGTCGATTTTTCTCCCTTTTTCTGAATCAATACTACCGGGTCTATTCTAGCGGTATCCACGGAAGTTTTCAAGCGGAGAGTGCCGGATTTCTTAAAAGAAATCACAAACCAATCCTGATCGTTCTCCTGATGAAACGTGCCCTTCACAATCTGGCTTCTCGCAGGCAGGGAAGTCGCCTTATACTGATGATCGTTATCTTCAAAAGCGTCCTGATAAATCTGGAAATCGGTCTGCAGCGTATACAGGACAGCTCCCGCTTTGCCCGGATCCAGAAGACTTGCCGCGATTCTGCTCTTTCCCTTCTGAACAGGCAGAGTGACAACCGGATTCTGAGGGTCCGTGGTGAAAACCTCTTCTGCCTCTTTATTATCCCGAAAGTACCGAATAGAAACAGGACTACCGTCACTTGTTTTTAAGACAAGCTTCACAAAACCGTCGTAAGGACTATCCAGTGTAAACCAATCGGTATCTTTTCCGGAGCTGAAATCCGCATGGATGAGCGTGTGCACAGGAAGCATAGGCGCATGCTCCGAATCGTCGTTCGGCTCGAAACGGTCGCTCAGCAAAGGCTCCTTCAGCAGGCGGTCCGCCCGCAGGAGCCCGAAGCCTGTCGTCGCATCCCAGCCCGGCGATTCCAGATCGTCCGCCGTCTGCTTGATGAGCTCCCTGAGCTGCCAAGGCTCCAGATAAGGGGCGCGGCCCCATAACAGCGCCGCGGCTCCCGCCACCTGCGGAGCGGCCATCGACGTGCCTTCCTTGCTCTCGTATCCCCCGCCTTTGGCGGTGGTGTACACCTGCCAAGGCGCCACGAGATCAAGATCCGGTCCGTAATTCGACCGGTCGTCCGCGTGGCGCGCGGAGGTCATGCCGCCCACCCCGAGCACCGTCGGGTACGCGGCGGGATATTTCACGCTGCCGCCTTCGTTGCCGGTGGCGGCTACGAGAAGCACGCCGCGCTCCTCGGCGTAGCGGACCGTGCCGGCCATGAAGCTTGAATATTTATTCAAGCCCAGCGAGAGCACGACGATCTTGGCCCCGTGATCGACGGCATACCGGATGCCTTCGCCAAGCTTCGTCTCGCCGCCCGTACCGTCCGCTTCCAACGCCTTGATCGGCATAATTTTGGCGTTGGGCGCGATGCCGGCTATGCCTTTGTCGTTGTTCATCCTGGCGGCGATAATCCCCGCCACATTCGTACCGTGGCCGTTGTCATCCTGGGGCTTCTCCTGCGGATTAAGCAGATTCGCCCCCGGGACGAGCCTGCCTTCCAGATCGGGATGGGTCAGGTCAACGCCCGTATCCACGACCGCCACGATGACAGGCCCGTCGCTGTCGCCCGCCTGTGCCCAGGCTTCATCCATATGTATGTCATCCAGATAGGTTTGTTTCACCCGCAAAGGATCGCTGGAAACCGGATACGCCTGTACGTTCGATATACCGACGGTCCACACGAGCAGTACAATCCCGAGCCATCCATACATCCATTTATATCGAAATTTTCGGTTCATTTGGAGAGTCCTCTTTCGGTCTTTTTAAAAAAATAAGTAGTCCGGATCGATTCGCGCCGTCTGTCTGCCCATGAAAACAATAAAAATAAGCCTCTCCACTGCCTAAACAGCGGAGAAGCTTATATTATATCAAATTTATGACAGGATTAGGAGGTCCCTAGTCAAACTGAATATCCGGTCGATATAAGCGAGCAGATACCCCGGAATAAGTCCGAGCAATACCGTTAGACCCGCACACAACCATAAGGTGATTCCCAAGGGAACCGGAACGCGTACGGGCCGGTCTTCAAGATCGGCGCGCATGAACATTTGCCGGATAATGCCGAAATAGTAATAGAACGAAACGACGCTCGTAATCATCATAACGGCACCGAGCCAGTATAAATGCGCCTGCATCGCGCCGAACAGCAAATATAATTTCCCAAAAAATCCCGCGGAAACCGGAATCCCCGCCAATGACAGAAGCAGGAGGAGAGCCGCCGCAGACGTCCAGGGGGCACGGTAATAAAGTCCGGCAAACCCTTTAATCTCCTCGTCTCCGGTCGATTTTTCTATAATCAGAAGGAGGGCGAAGGCTCCGATATTCATCAACATGTAGGCGATCAGATAAAAGAAAAACTTGGAAAAGTTATCCACTTGTACCAGATTGATATGGACAGCCAAAGGCACGAGAAGATAACCGGCATTGGCGATGCCGGAATAAGCCAGCAGCCGTTTGGCGTTTTTTTGCCGCAGCGCCACCGTGTTGCCCCAGATCATGGCTGCCGCCGCTATCACCGACAAAGCCAGGAAGATATCCTGTTGAAGCCCCTCGTCCCCAAACTGCCCCAGGGCCAGAAGCACATAGAAGACCCGGAACAAGACGGCAAAAGCCGCCCCTTTGGATATAACGGCGAGAAAAGCGGTGACCGGCGTCGGCGCTCCCTGATAGACATCCGGTGCCCAGGAATGGAAAGGCGCAGCGGCTATTTTGAAGCCGAACCCGGCCAGGAGCAGGAAGAAGGATACATACAGGAGCGGTTTGTAGCTCTCGTAGCCGGCAACGATGGCCGCCTGTATCGCCCCCATATTCGTTGTTCCCGCAATTCCGTAAAGGAAGGACATTCCGTACAAAATAACGGCGGAAGATATCCCGCCCAAAATGACGTACTTGAACGCGCCTTCGTTGGACCGGGTATTTTTCTTTTTCATGGCGACAAGCACGTAGGAAGTAATGCTCAGAAGTTCCAATCCGACGAATAGCGTGATGAGGTCGGCGGAGGAAGCCATCACCATGGCACCCAGTACAGCCGGCAGCAGGAAATAATAATATTCCCCGACGTGCGGTATTTCCCCGTCTTCCACGCTCCCGAGACTCATCAGAACGATAAGCGCGGTTCCGCCGAGGAACGCCAGTTTCAGCAAGTTTCCGAAATCATCTATACGGTAACTTTCGTTAAGGAGCACGATTGCCTGTTCGGGATTAAGCTGGGCGATAACCAAGACGATAGAGACCGCAATGCCCGTAAGCGAGAGCCAGCCGATCCATTTACGGTTGACCGCCTTCGGCAGAAACAGGTCGAGCACCGACAGCAGGATAGCCGTGATAACGAGTGTTATTTCCGGGAGCAGATGCGTTAAATCCTGTACATGAATTCGTATCGGTTCCACGTTCTACCCCCCTATCTTCCCAGCTAAGCTGTTAATCGTCTGATGGAATCCGTTTACCGTCTGCTGCAGAGGCTCGCTCAGTATTCCCGGATATACGCCGAGCAGAAGAATGAAAGCGACCAGCGCAATCATCGGCACCGCTTCTACAAAACGGGCATCCGGCAGTCCCGTGAACCGTTCCGGCAGCGGGCCGTGAGTTATTTTCATAACCCCCCGCAGAACATAAGCGGCCGTCAGGATAATGCCGACTGCACCTATAATCGCCAGAACCCGGGCCGTACCGAACAAACCGATAAACGCCAGCAGTTCGCTCACGAAACCTGAGAGCCCGGGCAGCCCAAGGGAAGCAAGCCCTCCCACAAGCAGAATAGCGCTAAGAAACGGCATGGATTTTGCCAGTCCGCCCAGCTTGCCGAGCTCCGTCGTGGAGGTCCTTTCGTAAATACTTCCGACGAGCAGGAACATGAGAGCGGAGATCAGGCCGTGAGAAACGAGCTGGAAAATCGCCCCCTGCATACCGATCGGATTAAAGGCCGCCAGCCCCAGCAGGACAATGCCCATGTGACTGATACTGGAATAAGCGAGCACTAGCCTGAACTCGTTTTGGACAAAAGCCAGCAGGGCCCCGTACAGAATGTTGATGACGCCCAGCAGGGCAAGCACCCACGCCCAATCCTGCGCTTGGGCCGGGAAAAGCAGAATCCCGAAGCGGATAAGTCCGTAAGCGCCCATTTTCAGTAAAATACCGGAGTGAATCATCACCACGGGAGGCGGAGCCTCCGTATGCACCTTGAGCATCCAGGTGTGGAACGGAAAGATCGGCAGCTTGATGCCGAAAGCGACGAGCAGCATGATCAGCAGGACTGTTTTCATGCCCCCGCTCAGGAAAAACGGGTTTTCCGCCCGGGGATCGGGCGACGCCTGATTCACCAGGGCTGCCGGGTCCTGCAGCAGATTGTGCACAATCGTCTGGATATCACCGCTGTAGAAAACGGTCAGCTGATTGCCTGCAATCTGCTGTGAAATTCCCGCCGTCGTGACGAGAATAACGAAGGCGATGAGCATGATAGCCGAGCCGAGTCCGTTGTAAATCAGGAAGCGGCTCGCTGCCTTTTCGCGGTCCAAGCCGCCCCAGATTCCGATCAGGAAAAACATCGGAACGAGGGTGATTTCGAAAAAGAGGAAGAACAGGAACAGGTCCTGGGACGTAAACACGCCGAAGACGCCGACTTCGAGCAACAGCAGCCAGATCGAATAAGCCTTCCACCTTTTTTTGATATAAACCGAGGCCAAGGCGGCCATTGTGAACACCAACGCGGTAAGGAAAACGAGCGGCATCGACAATCCGTCGACGGCCAGATGATATTGAACGGTCCAGTAGAAGCTGGCGAGGCCTTCGACCCCCTCTTTGTTGAGGGGGATGCGAATCCAGTCCAGCTGCTCCTTGAACTGCATCCCCGCCGCTCCGTTGGAATAGGCCGCATACAGCCATACGCTGAGCAGAAGCGGGATTCCGGTTGCGGCCACGCATACGGCCTGGAGCGCTTTCCTGTTCTCTTTCGGCAGAAAGAGGAGGACGAGCACGCCCAGCAGCGGGGAAAACACGATCAGACTAAGCAGGCTAGCCGACATGGATAAACCTCCTTCCGGCTATAGCCAGGATGAGAACAAGCAGGCCGAGCAGGGTGATCAGACCGTAGGTCTGAACTTGGCCGTTCTGCAGCCTTGAGCCCGTTCGGCCCAGTCCGACGGCGGCAGCGGCAGCGAGCCTGACGGCACCGCCCACGATAAACGTGTCTACGGCCTGCAGCAGATATCCGATTCCCCGCAGCGGAATGACAATGACCGTCCGGTAAAGTTCGTCGATATAATATTTACGACGCACAAGATTGTACAGCCATGGAAACTTTGCGGAGAACAAGAAGCTTTCCGGCTTCCTTGCGTATAGTAGGTAACCCAGGACGAGGCCCAGAACGCCCGCTGCCGTAGAGAGAAGCATCACGCCCGCGTGAACGGCGGGTTCTTCGGTTCTACCCGTCAGCCAGTCGCCGAACCACCCGCTCCACGGGGTGTACAGAAATCCCGCAAGAGCGGCAGGAACCGCCAGCAGAAGGAGCGGAACGGTCATAGAGGCAGGAGATTCGTGAGCCTCTTGACCGCTGCGCGATTTGCCCCAGAAAACCAGGAAGAAGAGCCGGGCCATATACAAAGCCGTAAAGAAAGCCCCGGCAATGCCGACCCAGAAGAGAAGCGAATTCGTCTCGTAGGCCTGGGACAGAATCGCGTCCTTGGACCAGAAGCCGGAGAACGGTGGAATTCCGGACAAAGCCAGCGTTCCGATGGCGAACGTCCATGCCGTAATCTTCATCTTTCCCCCGACTCCGCCCATCTTGGTAATATCCTGCGTATGTACGGCATGAATGACGCTGCCCGCGCCCAGAAACAGAAGAGCTTTGAAGAACGCGTGCGTAAACAAATGGAACATGCCGGCCGTATACGTGGCGCTGACTCCAAGCGCCATCATCATATATCCGAGCTGGGATACCGTCGAATACGCAAGAATCCGTTTAATATCGTTCTGCGCCGTTCCGATGGTCGCCGCGAAAATCGCCGTAAAACCGCCTACATAAGCGACGACCTGCATGGCCGTATCCGATGCAAGGAAAACATCGAACGTACGGGCAACCAGATAAACCCCCGCAGCAACCATAGTCGCCGCATGAATAAGCGCACTGATCGGAGTGGGGCCTTCCATCGCATCGGGCAGCCAGGTATGCAGAGGAAACTGTCCCGATTTGCCCATCGCACCCACGAAGAAAAGAAGCGCGATCCAAGTGGCGGCAGAGCTTTCGACCTGACCGCTTGTAAACGCATTTTGTACCGAGTTAAAATCCAGCGCATGACCCGGCATGCTCCAGAATAGCAGCAAAATTCCGATAAACAGGCCGAAATCGCCTATTCTTGTTACAATAAACGCTTTTTTTGCGGCCGCCTTCGCTTCCGGTTTCGTATACCAGAATCCGATCAGCAGGAACGAACAGACGCCGACAAGCTCCCAAAACAGATAAAACTCCACCAGGTTAACCGAAATCACCAGTCCCAGCATCGCAAAAGAAAAGAGCGCTAGGTAGCTGAAAAACACGTGGACCCGTTCGTCTTCCTTCATATATCCGATTGAATAAATATGGACGAGCAGCGAGACGAGAGTGACAATAATGAGCATGATCGCGTTTAAATTATTGACCTCGAAACCGAGGCTCACCGATAAATCGCCGATCTGCAGCCACCGGAAACCGTCCCAGGTGTAATCCTGCACGCCCTTTCCGATTCTTTCGATGAAAATGAGAAGCGCCACGACAAACGAGACGAATATGGCGGCCGTACTCAGATACAGTCCCGTTTTTCTGGCCGACCTGCCTGAAGCGGTTATCAGTACATAGGCCAGAAGCGGAAACAACGGGATAAGCCAGGCATATTGTGAATAAACGGAAATCATATTTTTCCTTTCCTCCTTCAAGGCCATGACGTTAAACAGCTCTGCCAATCAAAGATGAGGATAGAAGCCGGGCCTTTCGCCGCTAATGTTTCATGGAGTCCATTTCGTCCACGTTGCCGGTTCCTTTATTGCGGTACAGGGCGATCAGGATCGCGACGCCTACAGCCGCTTCCGCCGCAGCGACCGTGATGGTAAACAAGGAAAAAATCTGACCGGTCAGCGCAGGCTGTGCGCCCATTTTGGCGAACGCGACCAGGTTCAGGTTCACGGCATTGAGCATAAGTTCGATGGAGAGGAGGACGATGACGCCGTTCTTCTTGGACAAAGCCCCGTACAATCCGATACAGAACAAAATGGCGGCCAGGGTCAGATAAGGAGTCACTACACTCGTCACGTTAATCCTCCTCTCTTTTGGCAACGACAATCGCCCCGATAAAAGCGACCGTCAGCAGCACGGACATAATTTCGAACGGAATGACGTACTCGTTGTACAGCAGTTTTCCGATCTCAAGCGTATTGTCCTGTCCGGTTTGAAGAGAGCCCGAGGCCGAAGGAAAGGTTGTATTTTGAATCGCGTAAAAGAGGATGCCGAAGAGTCCCAGTGACCCGGCCCCGAGCAAAATCTTTTGGACCGGACCGCTTTTGGCCCTCTCTTCCGCCCGGTGGTTGGTCATCATAATCCCGAATATCATCAGGATCGAGATAGCTCCGGCATAGATCAGAATTTGGACGAAACCGACAAACTCCGCCTCCAGCAGTACGTATAATCCCGCCAGACTCACGAAAGTGAAGGCAACGGACAGCACCATATGAACGACTTTCGTGAACGTGATCATATAGATGGCGCCCCCGATCGCACAGATGGCAAACAGAAGGAACCACCAGTTCTCGCCTTCCGACAAAAAGCTTCCCAGGCCGCTAAACATCTTTCTTCGCGCCTCCTTTGGGAAGGGCGGAATTGTTTTCTTTACGCACCAGCGTATTGTTGTCCGCAAGCCATTTCATATCTTTAAACAGCTCGTCACGGCTGTAGGCGCTCAATTCAAAGTGATTGGTCATCACAATCGCTTCGGTAGGACAAACTTCCGTGCAAAGATCGCAAAGGATGCAAATTTCAAAATTGATATCGTAGGTATCGATAATTTTCCCTTTCTTATCGGGATCGGGATTCGGCTTCCCTGTCAGGGTGATACACTCCGTGGGACATACTTTCGCGCACATATTGCAGACAATACATTTATCGGGTTCGAAATGCTGAATTCCCCGGAACCGGTCCGGCATTTGCAGGGGTACGTCGGGATAAGCGTAAGTCACTTTTTTCTGGGTCATCGTTTTGAGCGTTACGCCTAATCCTTTGATAAGACCTTTCACTGGCCCTCTCCTCCTTTTACGACTTCATAGAATGGCGGCGGCCGCCTTATCCGGTAAGCCCCATATAGAGAGCGGTTATAAAAATATTCAGCAGCGCCAAAGGAAGAAGAACCTTCCAGCCGAGCCCCATCAGCTGATCGATCCGGATTCGGGGCAAAGTCGCTCGGATCCAGAAAAAGAAGAAAACGATGAACGAGAATTTAAGCAGAAACCAGACAATGCCCGGAACAAAAGCGAGGAAAGCAAAAGGAGCGTGCCATCCGCCCAGGAATAGTACGGTAGTCAAGGAAGCGATAGCGAATACGTACACGTACTCCGCAAGCATGAAGAAAGCGAAACGGAAGCCGCTGTATTCCACGTGATAGCCGGCTACAAGCTCAGATTCGGCTTCGGGCAGGTCAAACGGGGTGCGGTTCAGCTCGGACACGCCCGCAATGACGAAGACGATAAAACCGATGATCTGGGGGAGGAAGTTCCAGTTCCAGAAATTATCTCCCTGGGCTTCCACGATTTTATGAAGGTTCAAGGTTCCGGTCATCATGATGACCCCGATCACGGAAATGACGAGAGGAACTTCGTAGCTGATCATTTGAGCCGCTGACCGCATGCCTCCGAGCAGAGCGTACTTGTTGTTGGACGCCCATCCGCCGAGAATCATGCCCAGTGTTGAGATGCCGGACAGCGCCACGTAATAAAGGAGGCCGACATCAAGATCGGCATGAATGAGATTCGCCGTGAACGGAATCGTCGCCACTACGACGAAAGCCGGGACAAACGTAAGCACAGGCGCCAGAATGAACAGTTCCCGGTCCGCTTTGCGCGGAATGGTATCTTCCTTGATAAGCAGTTTGAACACGTCAGCGACCGTTTGAAGCAGTCCCAGAGGGCCTACCCGGTTAGGGCCGTATCTTCCCTGCATCCAGCCGATGACTTTACGCTCGAAGTAGATGGCATAGGTAACAAACCCCAGGATGATCAGAAGCAGCACAACGCCGTAAGCCGCGAAAATAAGCCCGGTCGTCCATGTCAGCGGTTGTCCGACCAAATCCAGCATCAGCCGTCCACCTCCCCTACAACGATATCGATTCCGCCGAGAATAGTAATGAGGTTGGTCATGGTCTCCCCGACCAGCAGCTTAGGCAAAATTTGAAGATTAACAAAGGAGGGCCGCCGGAACTTCAGCCGGAACGGCTCGGGACGCCCTTTGGACATGATAAAACAGCCGATTTCCCCCCTCGGTGATTCGATCGGTGCATAAATATCGCCTTCGGGCGGCTTAATGACCCGGGGAGCTTTTCCCATCGTTTCGCCTTCCGGAATCTGATCCAGCGCCTGCTCAATGATACGCAGAGATTGAACGATTTCTTCAAGCCGAAGGAGATAACGGTCATAGCAATCGCCATTGCTTCCCACCGGCACGTCAAAATCGAAGCGGTCATAAATGCAGTAAGGCTGATCCTTACGCAAGTCCCATTTCACTCCGGTACAGCGCAGATTCGCCCCGCTTAATCCGTAAGCGATGGCCGTGTCGGCATCGTAGCGGCCTACGCCTTTGATCCGCGCCAGAAATATTTCATTTCCGCTGACAAGACGGTCGTACTCTTCCAGCTTACTCTTCATGTAAGGGATAAATGCCCGGATTTTGTCCAGCCATCCTTCCGGGGCATCCCATTTGACGCCGCCGACACGCATATAATTATAAGTAAGCCTGGCACCGCACAGCTCATTGAAAAAGTCGATAATCATTTCCCGGTCGCGGAACGCATAAAGAAACGGACTCATCGCCCCGATATCCAGCAAATAAGTTCCCCACCAGACGAGATGACTGGCAATCCGCTGGAGCTCCATAACCAGAATGCGCATATATTCGGCTCTTTCTGGTATTTGCAGACCCAGCATCCGTTCGACCGCATTGACCAGCACATAATTGTTTGTCATGGCCGAAACGTAGTCCATCCGGTCCGTATATGGGATGATTTGAGTGTAATTGAGATTTTCCGCAAGCTTCTCGGTGCCGCGGTGCAGGTAGCCCATAACCGGGATTGCCTCCCGGATAATCTCTCCGTCCAGCTTCACGATGATCCGGAATACCCCGTGGGTACTCGGATGCTGAGGCCCTACGTTAAGCAGCAGTTCTTCTGTCCGTAACAAAACGCTACACCTCCGGGTCGTACGCTTCGTAATCTTTGCGCAGCGGGTGGCCTACCCACTCGTCCGGCATCATGATGCGCGTCAGGTTGGGATGGCCGGGAAAATCAATGCCCAGCAGGTCATAAATTTCCCGCTCGTTCCAGTCCGCGGTCGGCCATACGGAAGCTACGGAGGGAACCGACGGAGCTTCCCGCTCTGTGCGCACGCGGACCCCGTATTCTTGGCGCAGCGGGATAGAGAGCAGATGGTAAACCACTTCCAGCTGGTTTCCGAGATCTACTCCGCTCACGCTGCGCAGGTAGCCGCACTGCAGACTCCTCGTGCTGCAGAAAAACCTCCGCGGCACGCACCCAGTGCTCGCCGCGGATAACCACGAAGGGACGGTGGCCGTCAATCTCGTTGATGAATGCTTCATCAACGGCATCCCCGGCCACCTCTCCCTTCAGGATCTCGACCAGCCGGTCCAGCAGTGGCTGGTTCGGGGACGGCGGCTTCGGCGGGGCATCTTCCGCCGGAGCCGCGGTTTTGGCGGCGCGGGCAGCCGCCCGGGCTGCGCGGGCTTCGGCGGCGGCTTTCGCTTTGTCGCCGCCGTCTACAGCCGCTGTCCCTTCCGTCGGGACAGCGCCGTTGGCCGCGGCGGCAGGAGCGGGGCCGCCGGCTTCATCGGCAGCGGCGCTTCGCGCTGCCGCACGGTTTGCGTCCGTGCGCTGCGCAGCATCGGACGCCGGGGTCTCCGGCACCGGTCCGCCGGTGCCCGCCTCCGAGGCGCTCGGCTCGGACGAACCGGCCTCAGGCGCCGCCCCGGCTTCCGCTGATCCTGTGCCTTCCGGACTTATATGTACTTCCTTATTTTCTTTTCCCGACAAAATTCCTTGTTTTTCCTTATATTCAATTGTATTCGCTTCCAATAATTCATGTGATTTTGTCGATTTTGATCGAATATCGGCTTCCTGAGGATTTGGCTTTTCCTTATCGGTCACAGGTTCGTCACCTGCTTTCCGGTTTTCGCCTCATAACGGATTTTCTCCTGAAGCTTATTGATTCCATAAATTAATGCCGCCGGGTTCGGTGGACAGCCCGGAATATACACATCGACGGGAACAACCTGATCGACACCTTTTACAACCGCATAAGATTTTACGTACGGACCGCCTGCCGTAGCGCAGGAACCCATCGCGATAACCCACTTCGGTTCCGGCATCTGATCATACAGACGACGCAGCAGCGGAGCCATTTTCTTGGTTACCGTACCGGCCACGATCATTACATCGGATTGACGGGGAGATGTCCTGAAAATGACGCCAAAACGATCCAAATCATAATGTGACGCGCCCGTACCCATCATTTCGATGGCACAGCAGGCAAGACCGAAAGTGAGCGGCCACAGGGAGTTGCTCCTTGCCCAGGCTTTGACCTGCTCCAGAGTTGTCATAAACACGTTGCGATCCAGCTCGGCACGATCCTCCGGAGTGATCGACTCTAAATTGAAGTCCATTGCAGCACCTTCTTCTTCCAAGCATAGAGTAATCCGACACCGAGAAGCAGAACGAAAATACACATTTCCACCAGTGCAAACAGCCCCAGCTTGTTATATGCCACGGCCCACGGATACAAAAATACGGTTTCCACATCGAAAATGACAAACATCAAGGCGAAAAGATAATACCGGATATTGAACCTGACCTGACCTTCCCCTACCGGCTCATTTCCGCTTTCGTAAGTGGTTGCTTTGTCTTCGTTCGGCTTGTTCGGTCTAAGCCATCTGCCGATCGTAAGAGCTGCAACCGGAAGCAAGATGCCGAGTGCGACGAAAATGGCTACGATCACATACTTTACCGTGTACATCTGCCTGAAACCGCCTCCATTTTCATAAGAAATCTTGAATCATCTCATAAAATTTGGTAATGTAATGACTTTCCAATTATAGCATACGCTCAAAAAATGTGTCTAATGAAATGATTTTAGATGTAAGCGTATTCTTTTGTGGAAAATAAAAAACAGAAGACGCGTTAAACGTCCTCTGTTTCTACTTGCTTATTTTTGCTCGTAAACCCCGATCCGGTTCAACGCCCGTTTAAGGGAAAGCTCGGCGCGCTGGAAATCAGCCTCGTCTTTCTTACCCGATAAACGTTTCTCGGCGCGTTCCTTCGCATACTTCGCACGTTCGATGTCAATGTCGCCAGGCAGTTCCGCACTTTCCGCCAGGATGACAACCTTATCTTTGCGCACTTCCATGAAACCGCCGTTCAAAGCGACGATATCTTGTTTGCCATTCTCAAGCTTGATCGTGGCAGGTGCGATTTTCAATGGTGTCACAAACGGAATGTGGTTCGGAAGAATGCCAAGTTGGCCTTCGATGCCGTCGACACTTACCATGTGAACATTCTGGGTATATACGATGCGCTCCGGAGTTACGATTTCCAAAAGGAAAGTACTCACGCTCATTCCTCCCCAGAACTTTCGCTAGAAAGTTCGTTCGCTTCGTAAGCTTTTCACCTTGTCCAAGAGAGGGGCTCTGTAAGAGATCCTCTCTCCGACCCGGATCAAACCCGGGAAAGCAGGCAAACGCCCGCATGACCCGATTGCTTATACCATCGTTCTTGCCTTTTCAACGGCCTCATCAATCGAACCCACGTTAACGAAAGCTGCTTCCGGCAGGTCGTCATGCTTGCCGTCAAGCAGTTCTCTGAAGCTGCGCACGGTTTCTTTAACCGGGCAGTAGAGACCTGGCATACCGTTAAACGCTTCGGCAACGTGGAGCGGTTGGGACAGGAAGCGTTCAACGCGTCTTGCGCGGTTAACGGCAATCTTGTCATCCTCGCTCAACTCGTCCATACCGAGGATCGCGATAATATCTTGAAGTTCTTTGTAACGCTGAAGCAGACGCTTAACGCCTTGTGCCACTTCATAATGCTCTTCGCCTACTACCTGAGGAGTCAGGATACGGGAAGAGGAAGCGAGCGGATCAACGGCCGGGAAGATACCTTTAGCGGCAATGGAACGCTCGAGGTTAGTCGTTGCGTCCAAGTGGGCAAACGCAGTTGCCGGAGCCGGGTCAGTATAGTCATCCGCCGGTACGTAGATCGCTTGAATCGACGTTACGGAACCTTTGGTCGTGGAAGTAATACGCTCTTGAAGTTGACCCATTTCGGTTGCCAGCGTAGGCTGGTAACCTACCGCGGACGGCATACGTCCGAGAAGGGCGGATACTTCGGAGCCCGCTTGTGTGAAACGGAAGATGTTGTCGACGAACAGAAGTACGTCACGGCCTTCCACATCACGGAAATACTCGGCCATAGTCAAACCGGAAAGAGCAACACGCAGACGCGCGCCTGGAGGTTCGTTCATTTGACCGAACACCATTGCGGTCTTAGCGATAACGCCGGAATCACTCATCTCATGATAAAGGTCGTTACCTTCACGTGTTCTTTCACCTACGCCTGCAAATACGGAGATACCGCCATGCTCCTGCGCGATGTTATGAATAAGCTCTTGCATGGTTACGGTTTTACCTACACCCGCACCACCGAAGAGACCGATCTTTCCGCCCTTCATGTAAGGAGCAAGAAGGTCGATAACCTTGATACCCGTTTCCAGGATTTCAGCTTGAGTCGTCAGGTTGACATACTCGGGAGCTTGCTTGTGAATCGGGGATGTCAGGGTACGGTCCGCAGGACCTTTACCGTCGATCGGATCGCCCAGTACGTTGTATACGCGACCCAGCGTAGCAGGACCGACCGGTACGGAGATAGCGGCACCCGTATCGATGGCTGCCATTCCGCGTACGAGACCGTCCGTGGAAGACATGGCTACACAGCGTACTTGGTTGTCGCCAAGGTGTACGGCAACTTCAACTGTCACTTCGCTGTTTTCTTGATCAGCGGATTGAGCAGTTTTTTGAATTTTAATGGCATTCAGAATCTCGGGCAGATGTCCACGTTCGAACTCGATGTCGACAACCGGTCCCAAGACCTGAACAACACGTCCTTTGCTCATTGTATTTCCCTCCTGTACTCAAATGCTTAGTTCCGCACTGCGCATTAGTTCAATGCGTTGGCACCAGCAACAATCTCCGAGATTTCCTGGGTAATTGCCGCCTGACGTGCACGGTTGTAGGAAAGTGTAAGCTCTGCAATCATCTTCGTCGCATTCTTCGTCGCGCTACCCATAGCGGTCATACGCGCGCCGAATTCGCTCGCTTTGCTTTCCAGCACGGCGCTGAAAATGACCGTTTCCGCATACTTCGGAAGCAGTACTTCCAGAACGCCTTCGGCGGAGGGCTCATATTCGTAGGAAGAGACAGCGCTGCTGCCGGACTCCGGCTGCTCGAGCGGCAGCAGTTTTTTCTCAACCGGCGTTTGCGTAATTGCGTTATGGAACTGGTTGTAATAGACGTACAGCTCGTCGTAATTGCCGTCGATGAAGTTCTGCACAGCGGACGAAGCAAGCTGCTTGATATCGGCGAACGTCGGAGAATCGCTAAGGCCTGTGACTTCGTCAAAGACCGGGATGTTTCTCCGCTTGAAGAAATCTCTGCCTTTGCGGCCGACAACGAAAACCGCATATTCATCCGTAGATTTATGGCGTTCACGAATAGCGTTTAACGCCTTCCGAAGCACGTTGGCGTTAAAACCGCCAGCGAGTCCGCGGTCAGAAGTCAAAACCAGATATCCCGTACGTTTGACTTTACGAACCTGGAGCATCGGATGCTGAACGCCTTTCGAGCCTGCAGCCACACTAAACACCACTTCGCGGATCTTATCCGCATAAGGACGTGAAGCCTCCGCATTGGTTTGAGCGCGCTTCAGCTTGGAAGCCGCGACCATCTCCATTGCTTTAGTGATCTGCATTGAGCTTTGTTTGCTCTTAATCTGACGCTTAATCTCGCGTATACCCTTAGCCATACCGTTTCACCCCCTGCAGCTTGATTATGGAATCGCAAATTCTCATAATTATTCGGATACCGAGAATCCTTTGAGGAATGTCTCGATAGCTGCAACCAGCGCTTTTTCCGTGTCGGAAGTAAGGTCCTTCGTGTCACGGATGGAGCTGGCGATTTCCGGTTTGTTGGCATCGAGGTATGCAAGGAATTCTTTTTCGTAACGGGTAATGTCTTTAACCGGCAGTTCGTCCAGGAAGCCTTTAGTAGCGGCATAGATGCTGATAACCTGTTTTTCGAAAGGCATCGGCTCGTTAATACCCTGCTTCAGGATTTCCAGTGTACGCTCACCGCGGTTCAGACGGGAAACCGTTGCTTTATCAAGGTCGGAACCGAACTGCGAGAAGGCAGCCAATTCGCGATATTGGGCAAGGTCAGTCTTCAGGGTACCGGCAACTTTCTTCATAGCCTTCACTTGAGCGGAGCTACCTACACGGGATACGGAGATACCCACGTTGATGGCCGGACGCTGACCGGAATAGAACAGGTCGGATTCAAGGAAGATTTGACCGTCCGTAATGGAAATTACGTTGGTCGGAATGTACGCCGATACGTCACTCGCTTGAGTTTCGATGAATGGAAGCGCCGTGATGGAGCCTCCGCCCAGCTCGTCGTTCAGCTTGGCTGCACGCTCAAGCAAACGGGAGTGAAGGTAGAATACGTCACCCGGATATGCCTCACGGCCCGGAGGACGACGGAGAAGCAGGGAAAGCTCACGGTAAGCGGCAGCTTGTTTGGACAGATCGTCATAAACGATCAGGACGTGCTCGCCTTTGTACATGAAGTATTCGCCCATTGCGCAACCCGAATAAGGAGCCAGGAAGAGCAGTGGAGCCGGTTCGGATGCACTCGCGGTTACGACGATCGTATAGTCGAGAGCGCCGTTGCGGCGGAGTGTATCCACTACGTTGGAAACGGTGGATTGCTTCTGACCGATGGCAACGTAGATACATTTCACGCCATTGCCTTTTTGGTTGATGATCGTATCGATGGCAATCGCCGTTTTACCGGTTTGACGGTCACCGATGATCAACTCACGCTGGCCGCGGCCGATCGGTACAAGCGCGTCAATCGCCTTGATACCGGTCTGCATAGGCTCGTGTACGGATTTACGTGCCATAACGCCAGGAGCCGCGGATTCAACCGGACGGTAGCCGGAAGCTTCGATCGGTCCTTTGCCGTCAATCGGCATACCCAGTGCGTTAACAACGCGTCCGAGCAGCGCTTCGCCTACAGGCACCTGCATGATGCGGCCTGTACGCTTAACTTGGTCACCTTCGCGGATTTCCGAGTACGGTCCGAGAATGATGATACCCACATTGTTTTCTTCCAGGTTCTGCGCCATGCCCACAACGCCGTTGGCGAACTCGAGAAGCTCACCGGCCATGACGTTCTCCAAGCCGTGCACACGAGCGATACCGTCACCGATAGTGATAACCGTACCGACTTCAACGACTTGCAGATCTGCTGTATAATTTTCGATTTGCTGCTTAATCAGCGTGCTGATTTCATCAGGTCTGATACTCAACGAACCTCACCCCTATCTACATTGCTTGAGCTTGTTTCAGCGATTTATCCAAACGTTCGAGTTTGCCAGCCAAACTGCCGTCGTATAGACGGTCACCGATCCGAACAGTAATGCCGCCAAGCAAGCTCGGGTCGACTACCGTCTGTACACGAATTTGTTTGCCGGTCATACGGCTAAAGTTGTCTGCAATTTCCTTGACTTGTACTTCAGACAGCGGCAGGGCGGTATGGATCGTTGCGTCTGCCTGGCCAAGCGACTCGTTGGAAATCTGAACAAAGTCGGACAGTACAATAGGAAGCAGGGATTGCCGTCTTCTATCGATCAGGAGTTTAATCGTATTCATAACGAGCGGAGAAATCCGATCCGCAAAGATGTTCGACAATAGCTGACGTTTCGCAGGCACGTCGATATTCGGATGATCCAGAACGCTGCGCAGTTCCGCATGATCCTGGATCGTCTGAACAATCTCGGTCAGTTCAGTTTCGACTTGAGCGACCGTGTTCTGCTCCTTCGCAGCTTCAAAAAGTGCTTTCGCATATCTTTTCGCTACCACGATGTCACTCATTTAGATCCCCCTACCTCATTCAGGTAATGGTTCACCAATTCTTCCTGTGACTTTTCGTCAACTTGCTTTTCAATAATTTTAGAAGCGATCATAACGGACATGGCGCTAACTTGACCGCGCAGTGCTGCAACCGCTTTGTTTTTCTCGCTTTCGATCTCGCGTACCGCTTCTTCCTTCACGCGGTCCGCTTCGCTTTTCGCTTTATCGACGATTTCTTCGGCTTGCTTGGAGCTCGTCAATTTAGCTTGCTCGATCATTTGGTAAGCTTCTTTGCGTGCCTCTTGAATTACCTGCTTCTGTTCTTCGAGCATTTGCTCGGCTTGAACACGACTTGCGTCAGCAGAGTTCATCTGGTCGGCAATCAGCTTTCTGCGCTCTTCCATCGTTGCGAGCAACGGACCGAAGGCGTATTTGCTGAGCAGCCAGTATAGAATTCCGAACGCGACGAGCGCGAATACGAACGATTCCCAATTCCAAGACATTCGAGTCACTCCTTTCCGTAACTGTGTGCTGGGGCGATTCTTCAAGAACCTAATTCATAGCGAAGGCGCGGATGGCTCAGGCCTTCCCCGCCCAACCGAGGCTATGCGAATTAGCTGAAGAAAATCAGGAAGCCCAGAACGACACCGATAATCGGAACAACCTCGACGATACCAACACCGATAAACATAGTTGTTTGCAGTGTACCGCGAAGTTCAGGTTGACGAGCGATACCTTCTACTGTCTTGCTTACGATCAGACCGTTACCAATACCAGCGCCAAGTGCGCCCAAACCGATTGCTAATGCTGCTGCCAGGAATTCCATGAAAAATTTCCTCCTCAGAAAATAGGTTTTGTACCTGTAATGTGTATATGGATCCCACGCCTTGCGGAAGCCGCGCAGAGCTTGCTAAACGCAGCTGAGCCGATCATTTAGTGATCTTCATGATGAACGGTAGCTTGGGAAATGTAAACCATGGTAAGGATGGTGAACAAGAATGCCTGGATGGCACCTACGAAGATACTGAAGCCCTGCCAAACGGCGAGCAGCGGTATCCCTACAACACCCAGCATCATAATGGTGGAGATCAGAACCTCACCCGCAAAGATGTTCGCGAACAAACGAAGAGCAAGCGTCAACGGCTTGGAAAGCTCTTTAATGATGTTCAGCGGCAGGAAGAACCAGAACGGCTCAAAGTAGTGCTTAAGATAATGCTTTGTGTTCTGTGTCAAACCGAGTGTATTCGTCATCACAAACACCATCAGGGCGAGTGCGGACGTTACGGAAAGGTCGGCTGTCGGTGATTTCCACCAAGCCACAGAAGCATGCTTACCTGCTTCCTCCAGCTCATGAATACGGGCATCCGTCAAGACCTGCTGACCGAATAGCGTAAATCCATGATGATGGTCGGTTACGATACCGAACGGAAGACCGAGAAGGTTGGAGACAAAGATAAACATGATTAAGGTTAATCCTAACGAAATGTAGGACTTTGCCTTACTGAGCGGCATCGTACTCGCAATGGTGTTATGAACGAACTCAACGACCCATTCCATAAAGTTTTGCAATTTGGAAGGTTTGTCGACGGACAGGTTCCGCACGGACAGAAGAGCCAGGACTAACACAACCACGCAGGATACGATAATCGCCAAAAAGGTTGAAATGTCAATATCGATACCATTTTCGAAGTGTAGCACGGGAAACTCATGCATTTTCCAATTTCACCCCTTTCCATGCATTACGGTTTGTGTGGACGACTCAAAATGCCGACTAGCAAAAGTATAAATGGAACCAAAAAGCAACCAATAATGGTTGAGGCGATATCAAGGTGTTGTGGAAATTTAAGCGCAATCATAACGGCAAGGAGCACTGTGGCCAAACGGCTTAAAAATCCGAGACTCATACGCTGTGCGCCCCGCTCCGCAACGGTTTTGCCGATCAAATCGACTCTGCGCTGAAGGAGCAAAGCATTGATGCCGCTTGCAACCGCACCCACTGATAATCCTGCGGCTACCGTACGTACGGAAGGGACAAGCGCCCAGACCAGTAAACATGCGGCGAGAAGCAGAAGTGCGATACGCATAGCTTTCTTGAGCAGGTCATTCATCGGGTTCCTCCAGAAACTTCTTAAGCAGCATGATAACCGAAGCGATCCCCGCGAAGAGACCTAGCATCACGCCTGCTACTATCCAGCTTCTCGGACCGCCAAAACGCTGGACTGCGAAGTTCGCGGCGAAGTAGCCGATCAGTGTACAGATAGCGATATCAAGCCCGAGAGCGCCTACAAGGCCGGCAGCCCTCCAAGGATTATCGCGGTTTCCTTTGTTTTTCATGGCTTTGACCCCTATCAATCCTCATATATTGTATCGGAGCAAAGTCTACTTTGTCAATTCGTATAAAATCAAACATTTCGTGAACAGTGCTGCCGAAATCCCTTATATATCAAGGGATTTCGGCATTTAAAACCAAACAGTGGAACTGTACAGTGTGACCTTTGTCATTGCATCGTCACAATGTCGAACGAGTTGGGCTAAAAAGAGTCGGGTTTTTCCGTTTTATAGCCGAAATGGTGAAGGATTCCCTGCACGATTCTGCGGGAAGCCTGTCCGTCTCCATAAGGGTTCGCAGCGTCTTTCATGCGATCATACGTTTGCGGATCGGTGAGCAAAGCGCGTGCACGCTCGTAAACTTTCTGCCCGTCTGTACCGACCATTTCCAGGTTACCGGTTTCCACACCTTCGGGACGCTCCGTAGTGTCACGAAGAACCAAAGTAGGAATACCGAAAGACGGAGCTTCTTCCTGCATACCGCCGGAGTCTGTCAAAATCATGTAAGTATGAGGATAAATATTATGGAACTCGAACACGTCGAGCGGATCGATCAGTTTAATTCTCGGGTGGTTGCCCAGAATTTCATAAGCCGGTTCCTTAACGGCCGGGCTCGGATGAACCGGGTACACGATCGCGACATCCTCGAATTCGTCCGCTATGCGCTTGACCGCGTTGAAGATCTGGCGGTGCGGCTCTCCCTGCGCTTCTCTGCGGTGGGCCGTCATCAGAATGAGACGCTTGCCTTCCGCCCAGTCCAGAACCGGATGATGGAAATCCTTCTTCACGGTGTACTGGAATACGTCCGTTACGGTGTTGCCGGTAACATAAATCGTGTCTTCCGATTTATTCTCCCTGCGCAGGTTGTCTGCCGACAAACGGGTTGGAGCAAAGTGAAGATCCGCCAGAACGCCCGTCAGCTGACGGTTCATCTCTTCCGGATACGGCGACATCTTGTTCCAGGTCCGCAGGCCCGCTTCCACATGGCCGACTTTGATCTGCTGCAGGAAGGCCGAATAGCTCGCCAAGAAAGTCGTCAGCGTATCGCCATGCACCAGAATCAGGTCCGGCTTCGCTTCGCGGAAAACAGGTTCCAGACCTTGAAGAACCCGGATGGTGACTTCGTTGAGTGTTTGACGGTCCTTCATGACGTTGAGGTCAAAATCTGGCTGGATATTGAACAACTCAAGCACCTGATCCAGCATTTGGCGATGCTGGGCCGTCACGGCAACGAGTGATTCAATCTGCTCCGGATGCTTCTGAAGCTCCAAAATAAGCGGAGCCATCTTGATGGCTTCCGGTCTTGTACCGAAAATCGTAATGACTTTCAACCTTTTCATGAACGTACGTCCCCCCAAATTACTTATTTCGTACCGAATAACCGGTCGCCCGCGTCTCCCAGACCGGGAATGATGTAACCGTGATCGTTCAAATAATCGTCGATAGCGGCTACATAGATGTCAATGTCCGGATGCTCTTTCTGGACGGCTTCGATACCTTCCGGAGCGGCGATCAGGCACATCAGCTTGATTTGTACGCATCCGCGGTTTTTCAAAGCGGTGATAGCCAGGTTAGCGGAACCGCCCGTCGCCAGCATCGGATCCACGACGATCAATTCTCTTTCCTGTACATCTGTGGGTAATTTCACATAATACTCGACAGGTTGAAGCGTTTCGGGGTCACGATACAGTCCGATATGACCTACTTTCGCGGCGGGAATCAGGTTCAGAATCCCGTCCACCATGCCGAGCCCTGCGCGAAGAATCGGAATAATTCCGAGCATGCGACCGGAAATAATCCGGCAGTCCGCGGTCGCTACAGGCGTTTTGACCTGGATATTCTCCAGCTGGATATTACGCGTAATCTCGTACGCCATCAAAGTGGCGACTTCATCCACCAATTCACGGAAATCCTTGGTTTTCGTATTTACGTCTCTTATGTATGTGAGTTTGTGCTGAATCAAGGGGTGGTCGCAAATGAACACCTTACTCATAGTATTCCTCCCGAATATCGATCTGGCTGATCTGGATGTCTTTCCGACTTTCCACAAACCTCGTCCATTATATCATATGTCTGTTTATATATCCTCCCCAAAAAGCACACTCTCTTATGACAAGAATCTGCTTTTGTATGAACGATCCGTCTACTTTTTTTCATAAAAAAAGGAACCCTCTGCGGGTTCCCGGATTCACTGACCACCTGCCGGTAAAGCAGGCCTATTTATAAGGAAGAATTAATATTCCAATCCCGTGTAAAGCGGGAATTTGGAAGTAACGTCTTTGACGAGTTCACGGGCTTGGTCGTGAACGGCGGAATCGCTCGGATTTTTAAGCGTAAGGGCGATAATCTTGGCGATTTGCTTCATGGCTTCCGTATCCATTCCACGGGAAGTCGCCGCAGGCGTGCCGATACGAATACCGCTTGTTACGAAAGGACTCGTCGGATCGAACGGAATCGCGTTCTTATTGACGGTTACGCCGACTTCGTCAAGCAGATGCTCGGCGTCTTTACCCGTGATGTTCAGGCTGCGCAGGTCGATCAAGATCAAGTGATTGTCCGTGCCGCCGGAAACGAGATCGATTCCTTCGGCCGTCAAACCTTCTGCCAGCGCTTTGGCGTTGTCGATAACGTTCTTTCCGTATGTTTTGAAGTCGGCTTGCAGAGCTTCACCCAGCGCAACGGCTTTGGCCGCGATGATATGCATCAGCGGTCCGCCTTGGGAACCCGGGAATACGGCTTTATCGATGGCTGCGGCCCAAGGCTTGCGGCACAGGATCAAACCGCCACGCGGTCCGCGAAGCGTTTTGTGAGTCGTCGTCGTGACAAAGTGGGCATGCGGAACCGGATTCGGGTGCAGACCTGCCGCAACAAGACCGGCGATATGAGCCATGTCGACCATGAACAGGGCGCCCACTTCGTTCGCGATTTGACCGAGCTTCTCGAAATCAATGATGCGCGGATAAGCACTCGCCCCTGCAACGATCAGGCGGGGTCTGTGTTTGAACGCCGCTTTACGGACATCATCATAATCGATACGGGAATTCTTCTCGCTTACTCCGTAAGCTACGAAGTTATAGAGAATGCCGGACGCGTTGACGGGGCTGCCGTGTGTCAAGTGTCCGCCGTGCGCCAGGTTCATACCCAGAACGGTGTCGCCCGGTTTCAGCGCGGCCAGGTAAACGGCCATATTCGCTTGAGCGCCGGAGTGAGGCTGTACATTGGCATGCTCGGCCCCGAAAAGTTCTTTCGCACGGTCACGTGCGATATCTTCGACGATATCGACGTACTCGCAGCCGCCGTAATAACGCTTGGACGGATAGCCTTCCGCGTATTTGTTCGTCAGCACGGTGCCCATAGCTTCCAGAACCGCCTGGCTCACAAAGTTTTCGGAAGCGATCAGCTCGATTTTATCGCGTTGACGGCCAAGCTCCAGGTTCATAGCCTCAACGATTTTCGGGTCCTGTTTACGCAAAAATTCTACCATCTATAACAACCTCCCATGGATTTAAAATCACAACCAGTTTCGCTTTGTACGTGCCGCGATAAACGGCGGGTTAATCCCCCGCATCGCGGCTTCAGGTCATTACTCACAGGTGCCGCTGTCTTCAAGGCCTCCCGAAACCCTGCCGGCAGGCGCGCCGGCACCGGCGAATACGGGAATGCCCGGACTTTCCGGCACCGCTTCGTACACGGCCCGCTGTCCGCCGATCAGCTTCGGACGCGTGTAGGCCATCGTCACGTGTGCCTCGCCCACCTGCTTCACAGGCGGACGCACAGGGACGGCAACCCGGCGGAGGTGCATCCCGATCAGGGTGTCACCGATGTCGATGCCCGCATGGGCGGCGATCTCTTCCACGACGCATGCGCGTTTCAGGTGCCGGTAAGCATGGGCGGCCATCGAGCCGCCGGCCTTGGGCACCGGCACCACATTCACCGGCTCCAGCCGGGGGTCTTGCTCCACCAGCGCTTCTTCGACGACAAGCGCGCGGTTTAAATGCTCGCAACACTGGAAGGCGAGCCGCAGCCCGTATTCTTGCGCCACCCGGACCGCGGCGTCAAAAATGCGCTCGGCCGCTTCCGGCGTGCCGGACGTGCCGATTCTCTGGCCCCGCACCTCACTCGTCGAGGTACCGAAAACGACGATCTGGCCGCGCTTCAAGCCGCCGGCTTCGATCAGCGCCCGGAAATTGGCCTCGACCGCAGGCCCTATTCCGTCCAGCCAGGCTTTCTCTCCGTCATTCATACGATCACCTCCATTTAAAATAGAGTTCCTTACGGATGAATCGTATTCTTCTCTTCGAGCAGCTTCACTTTCTTCAGGCGGTTCTCATGACGTTCACCGTGCGAAAACTCCGTCTCGATCCAGATCTTGACGATTTCCTGTGCTACGCCGGGTCCGATTACACGCTCTCCCATAGCAAGCACATTCGTGTCGTTGTGCTCCCGGGTTGCCTTCGCGGAGAACATATCGTGCACAAGCGCACAGCGGATGCCGGGCATTTTGTTGGCGGCGATGGTCATGCCGATGCCTGTACCGCAAATCAGAATGCCTTTGTCCGCCTGTCCGTTAAGCACCATATCGCAAACGGGGACGGCGTAATCCGGATAATCGACCGATTGTTCACAGTTGCAGCCGACATCCTTCACTTCGTGACCTAACGATTCCAGGTAAGGAACAATAACATCTTTAAGCCGGTATCCGGCGTGATCGGCGCCAATTGTAATTTTCATTGAAAAGCCCTCCTCGGGTGGGAATAAACTGCGTCTGGCTCTATTATAACCCAAACCGATCAACCGGAGAAAAAAACCGGCAAATTCCGACTTTACCTGCACCTGTGTAACCGTTAGAAGACAATGAAAAAAAGAGCATGACACGCGTGTAAATACGCATGTACTGCTCTTTTGCCCAGGCGACCGGCCGTATACCCCGATGCTCCACTGTGGTTACACCCACTCGTCGCCAGTTACATCAGGTCTTCTTTTATGCCCCTATCTTACCGTATTCCCGCAAAACTGTAAAGCCGCTAAAAAATGAAGATTTTGTTAGCCCGGTGAGAGAAACCACGGCCATCGGGTTCATTCATCGGCTTTCCTTTATCTTTCCAACCAATTTAACGAGCGCTTCTTCGATTTCCTCCGCCGTGTGCCGGTAAAGCTCCAGCGAACCGCCGTAAGGATCGGAGATATCATAATCCGGGAGCCGTTTTTCCAGATACTTAAGCCGCGTTCTCTCTTCTATCGTGATTTCCTGGGAAAGGGCCTGCTTAACCTGCAATTCGGCGATCAGCTTCTCCCACTCCGCGGCGGCTGTCGTGACCTCGGAATCGTCTTCTACAAACTCTTTTAATGTATGTGTTTTATCCGCCGCTTGCGGGAACCGCTGAATTACGGCGCGTTTATGATCTTGTGTCATCGTTAAGATGAGATCGGCCCAATCCACGTCCGCGGATCTGAGAAGACTGGAGCTGATAGAAGCTTCACAGCCTTTTTCACGCAAAACGGAGGAAGATTGCCGGGAAATCGGGCTGCCGTCGGAAGCAAAAACCCCTGCAGAACGGATCTGGACTTCCAGGTTTTCCTCCCGGGCCATATGGCGCAGAATCCCTTCAGCCAGCGGGCTGCGGCATGTGTTTCCGGTACAGACAAAAAGGATCTGTTTCACGTTCCGTCTACCTCCCTACAGAGTATTCGAACGGGTTCATTCCGCTCTCTATTATTGTACCGCTTTTTTTGAAATCAGGAAAACTTACAATAAAAATTTCAGACCGAACAGCAGTAAAATCAGACCGCCCAGCGCTTCGCCGTATTCACCGATCCAGCTTCCCACACGGCGTCCGAGCATAAGCCCCAGAATCGACATACCTCCGCCCAGCAGCCCGAAAAGCAGGACCGTCAAAACTACATCCGTCGCGAAAATGCCCAGTGAAACCCCGACCGAAAAAGAATCCACGCTTACGCTTAGCGCAAACAGAATCATTCCCCAAAAGGTACGATGATCGAAAGCCGGGGAATCGTCTCCCCGGAAGGAGCTGTAAATCATATGGGAGCCGAGCAGGATGAGCAGACCGCCTCCGGCCGCCACGGCAACCTGTCCGAGCAAAGCGCCGAGATAATGGCCCGCATACATGCCGAGCAGCGGCATGAGGATATGGAAGAGACCGATGACGATGCTGATTTTAAGAATATGCAGCAGGCGTATTCCTCTCATTCCGATTCCGATTCCTAAAGAAAACGCGTCAAAACCCAGCGCAATGGCCATGATGAAGATCGTCAGCAGTTGGCCCCATACGAAAGGTGACACGCCCGCCAGTGCCGCCATTGGTATTTCCCCCTGTCCACTTTTTCTCTCTCAAGATATGCGGACAAACCGGGAAACATGCTACGGACTTGTACCTGACGCCATGGGTAAAGGCTGCTGCTTTCGTGATAAGTATTCGTGTGGAAAAGGATACTGGCTTCCCGGAATTTTTATGCCCTTGCGATACGCCGTTATACGGCGTATTCCCCCTCTGCCTGTATGAATCCAACAGTCCGGAAAGCGTCCCGCGTGCCACAATGCCTCTTCGGCCGCTTAAACGCGGGTAACTTCTTGACCCGCGGCTTTCAGCAGCCGGTTCATAACGGCACGGCCTATTCCCTTGTCGGGACAACCTTCCGCGAGGATATACGTCGTCCCCTCGCGGTCGAACTGCCGCAGCGCGGCATACAGCCCGCGCGCGATCGTCTCCGGCTCGGCCAGTGAGCCGGAGGAGACGACAGCGTCCGCGTGATGCAGACCGCGGCGCTCGTCATAGGTGAGCACCCCCGTGCGCTCACCGCGAGCTTTGGCGGCGTCAAGGTCACGCCGCATCCACTCGGCGACGGCCTGCGGATCGTCGCCCAGCACCACGCGCATGCTCCCCTTCGGGGCGTAATGCGCATACTTCATGCCGGGAGCCCGCGGCGTCCCGGCCGGTTCCCCGGTGCGCACAGGCTCGCGCACCGGCACGTCCGGCAGCGCCTCGCGCAGCTGCTCGGCCGTAACCCCGCCGGGGCGGAGGATGTATACCGCCCCGGACGCCCACTCCACGACGGTCGACTCTACGCCGACGCCCGTCGGGCCGCCGTCGACGATGCCGCCGATTCGTCCGCCGAGATCCTCGGCGACGTGTTCCGCCATCGTCGGGCTGGGACGCCCCGAGCTGTTCGCGCTCGGGGCCGCTACCGGGCAGCCTGCGGCGCGCAGCAGTGCCAGGGCGACCGGATGGTCGGGGATGCGGACCCCGACGGTAGACAGCCCCGCCGTCACCAGCGGGGATACCGCGCCCGCGCGGACCGGCACGATGACGGTCAGGGGACCGGGCCAGAAGGCATCCATAAGTCTGAGCAGGGGCTCGGCCGGTGCTCCATCCACGAACGCGTCCATTTGGGAACGGTCCGCGATGTGGACGATCAGCGGATTGTCCGAAGGACGCCCCTTGGCCCGATAGATGCCTTCGACCGCAGCGGAATCGGTCGCATCCGCTCCCAAGCCGTACACCGTTTCGGTCGGAAACGCTACGGTTTCTCCCTGGATGAGAAGACCGGCCGCTTCGGCAATCGCCTCACCCGCTTGTCCGGATCCGGTCTCCGTGTCCGCTTCATTGTAAATCTGCCATAGTTTAGTCGTTGTCAAAGCTGCTCACCCTTACTGGTTTCCGAAATTTATCTGAACAGATTCAGAAAGAATCCGATGATACCTTGAAGCAGTTCCCACAGAAAAAATTTCACTTCCGTATCTCCGCTTGCGGCCTCATCCGCAGCTGCCCCTTCGGCGGGAGCGTTCGCCGTTTTTTTCTGCGTGCCAGCCGTCTTAGCTTCACCAGAGGATTTCCCTTCAGCTCCGTCTTCAGCAGGAGACGCCTGGGCAACGGCCTCACCCGACACACCGTCTACAAAGCAAAGCGGGGGAAAAATTACACACCACCAGTTCTGCCCTTTCCCTTCTCCGAGAGACACGCGCAGAGCTTCGTAATTCCCCGCCGGATAAACCCGGCTGCCGTACATTTTGGTCGGAAACGGGACTTGTCCGAGCTCTACTGTGTAAGGAATACTTCCAAGACCTCGGGACACAAGCGTGTCGCGGACGACCTTTTCCAGAACCGGAAGGTTCCGCTGCACAATTTGCCTCGCCTCATCTATGGAGTGCGGCCCCGTAACCCACTCGTTCATCTGAGCGATGATGGCGTCCCGCACCTGCCGCTTGACGGCTTGATCCTCCGGCTTATCGGAGTTGGCCAGTATACGAAGACGGATCGACTGATCCGGGATAGCTCCCTCCGCCAGAGCCGCGTTCGAGCGCGTGCTTTCCCAGCTCATCATCATGATGGCAAGAGCGAAAAACGTATAAAATAAATGCTTGTATGATTTACGAATGACCATAATGAATCCCTCCCGTTTGCCGGAAAAACAGCGACAGCTTCGAAGCCCTTCTCTGTTTCTTCCTCTGTAACGGTTAGTATGGTCAAAAGGTAAATCTTTTAAACTACTAATCTATGATTTTTTTCACGTGGAACAATTTCGTGTGGAACATATAAACCGGCCGGAAAAGCGGCCGTTTAAAGCAGCAACCATAGCAGCAGACTCGGATTTCCGGAGCTGTCGAGCGTGAGTGCCAAACATGCTGATAGGTTTTAAAAAGTGTCCTTCTCTAGATGCGAGGTTTATAGATTGCCGGTTCGGGGAAGGGTAATAGCAAAACCTGTTTCGGAGACGGCAAACGTGAACTCTTACTCTTTTGGGCCTGCCGGACCGGCCACCCCAGTTCCGACTAAAGCCAAACAGGGGGTATCGGCAGTCACTTTACATGTGTTGATGCAGCAGTCTTCGAAAACGGATGTTCGCAGCCCCTTCCAATTAGCAGCAGTACTATCAGCCAGCGTGGTATGCCCTGCTCAGTTACTATAAGGGATTGGGCTTTCGGTTGAATCGGCAGCATCTTCAGCCGTGCAGCCCTTTCCGTTTTTTTCGAGACCCCAACCACTCGTCAGAGCTGGGCTTCCCGGCGGTCAATCGTTATTTATGGCTATGACATGCCGGTCGATGCCGGCCAAGTCTTTCACGAAGCGGATCTCGCTCCACTCTCCCGCTGCGCGCAGCAGCTCCGCCACGGCCTCCGCCTGGTGGATGCCGACTTCCAGCCCGACCAGTCTAGGCTGTTTCGGCAGCAGCGGGATCTGTCTGGCCAGCCGCCGGTACAGATCCAGTCCGTCCTCGCCCCCGAACAGCGCGAGATGCGGCTCATAGTCGCGCACCTCCGGCTGCAGCGACGGCGAGTCCCCCGCCGGAATGTACGGCGGGTTCGAAACCAGAATGTCGACGGGCAGCTCCCGTTCGATGCAGGGCAGGAGCAAATCGCCCTCGTAGAAGGCGATCCGCTCCCCTACGCCGCACCGTCCGGCGTTGCCCTTGGCGACCTCCAGCGCCTCCGGCGAGAGGTCGCATGCCGCGGCGCGCCATTCGGGGCGCGCATGCAGCAGGCTCACCGGGATAGCTCCGCTCCCGGTGCCGATATCCGCAAGGAGCGGAGCGCCTTGCGGGAACAAGCGCGAGCCCTCGCGGAGGATTTCCTCCACGAGGAGCTCGGTTTCGGGACGCGGGATCAGTACCGCGTCCGTGACCCGGAGCGTCAGGCCGTAGAATTCCTGCTCGCCGGTAATGTACTGTACCGGCTCACCGGCGGCCTTACGCTCCACAACCTCGACCCACTGCTCCGCATGCGCAGCGGGAAACGGCTCTTCCAGCCGGAAGAAGAACTCCGTCCGGCTCAGCCTCAGCATGTGCTGAAGCAGAATCTCCGCACAGATCGCCGCGTCCTGGATTTGCCGCTCTTTGAAAAAAGAAGAAGCCTGGGAATAGGCTTCTCGGATTGACATGCCGGCTTGATAAATCAGCCTGTTCATGATGATTTTATTGCTCCCCTTTTTCAAGAAGCTCGGCCTGCGCCGTCATAGTCAGAGCATTGACGATTTCGTCCATATCTCCGTTCAAAATAGTATCCAGCTTGTGAAGCGTAAGACCGATGCGGTGGTCCGTTACGCGGCTTTGCGGGAAGTTGTAGGTCCGGATGCGCTCGCTGCGGTCACCCGTGCCGACCTTGCTCTTCCGCTCCCCGGCGTACTTCGCTTCTTCTTCCTGACGTTTTACATCGTAAATGCGCGCGCGCAGAACCTGCAGCGCCTTCGCCTTGTTATCGTTCTGAGACTTGCCGTCCTGGCAGGTCGCCATAATGCCTGTCGGCACGTGCAGAACCCGAACCGCGGACTTCGTCGTATTAACGGACTGCCCGCCCGCTCCGCTGGAGCAGAACGTATCGACCCGGATATCGCTGTCCTTGATGTCGATGTCGATCTCTTCCATTTCCGGCATAACGCCGACCGTGGAAGTGGACGTATGAATACGGCCGCCCGATTCCGTTACCGGAATGCGCTGAACACGGTGCGCGCCGCTTTCGTACTTCATTTTGCTGTAAGCGCCCTTGCCGTTAATCATAAAAATAATCTCTTTGAATCCGCCAAGGTCGTTCAGGTTCGCTTCCAGCACTTCGGTTTTCCAGCCTTGGGCATCCGCGTACTTGGAGTACATGCGGTACAGGTCTCCCGCAAACAGGGCTGCCTCGTCACCGCCGGCCGCGCCGCGGATCTCCACGATCACGTTCTTGTCATCGTTAGGATCTTTAGGCAGCATGAGCACAGTCAGACGCTCTTCCAGCTCGTCTTTGCGGCCGGACAGTTCCTCGATCTCCATTTTCACGAGGTCGCGCATTTCGTCATCGAGTTTCTCAGCCTGCATGGCTTTCGCCGCATCCAGTTGTTCCAGCACGTCTTTGTATTCTACATAAGCATCGTAGGCTTCTTGTAGGTCGGATTGTTCTTTGGAGAATTCCCGGAGCTTCTTCGTATCGCTCGTCACATCCGGGTCACAGAGCAGCTCGCTCAGTTTCTCATAGCGATCCGCCAGAGCCTGCAAACGATCCAGCATTTGGACCACTCCTTACCATAATGTCAAAATAATCAGAGCTTTGCGCCGTTTTTGCAAACAGCCTAAACCCCGAACGCCCCCCGCCAGCCGCCAGGATAGTTTACGTAAGGGACCGGTCAACCGTTCGAGGATTTCCTTACCACCGAGCGTTGTACATCCTTATTTTCTATATAACACCGTAACAAGCTAAGGAAACGTCCGTCTAACGGCCGCTCCCTAAACGTTGAAACGGAAGTGCATGACGTCGCCGTCCTGCACGATATATTCTTTGCCTTCGAGACGAAGCTGGCCTTTTTCTTTAGCCGCGTTCATCGAGCCTGTTGCGGTCAAATCTTCATATGAAACCACTTCAGCCCGGATAAAACCGCGCTCGAAGTCCGTATGAATGACGGCCGCTGCCTGAGGAGCTTTCGTTCCTTTACGGATGGTCCACGCTCTTACTTCCTGGACGCCGGCCGTGAAGTAGGTGTAGAGACCGAGCAGCTTGTAAGCCGCTTTGATCAGACGGTCAAGACCCGACTCCTGCAAACCGAGCTCTTCCAGGAACATTTCTTTGTCTTCGCCTTCAAGCTCGGCGATTTCGGATTCAACTTTCGCGCTGATAGCCACAACCTCCGCGCCTTCTTGAGCCGCAAACTCGCGGACCTTCTGCACGTAAGGGTTGTTGTCGCCATCCGCCACTTCCGCTTCGCTCACGTTGGCGGCATAAAGAACAGGTTTCATCGTCAGCAGATGAAGGTCGCGCACAAGCAGACGCTCCTCGTCCGTCAGCTCTACGCTGCGGGCCGGCTGGTCGTTATACAGAGCTTCCTTGATCTTCTCGAAGCATTCCACTTCTGCGGCATACTGCTTGTTGCCGCCTTTCATATTTTTGCGCGAACGGTCAATGCGCTTCTCCACGGAATCCAGATCCGCCAGAATCAGTTCCAGGTTAATCGTCTCGATATCGGAGATCGGATCGACTTTGCCGGACACGTGGGTAATGTTCTCGTCCACAAAACAGCGGACGACATGCACAATTGCATCCACTTCGCGAATGTTTGCCAAAAATTTATTGCCAAGGCCTTCGCCTTTGCTCGCGCCTTTAACCAGACCTGCAATATCCACGAATTCAAACGCAGTCGGCACGATCCGGTTCGGATTCACAATATCGGCCAGTTTCTGCAATCTTTCGTCAGGCACCTCAACTACACCGACGTTCGGATCAATCGTGCAGAAAGGATAGTTTGCGGATTCAGCACCCGCTTGTGTAATCGCGTTAAATAGCGTCGATTTTCCTACGTTCGGTAGCCCGACGATTCCTGCTTTCAAAGCCATGTATGTGACACTCCTTGGTTCTCAAATTGAAAAAATGCACCATATTCTATTATAAACCATTCGTCAAGGGGTTACAATTTGCTTATTTGGGCGGAATTAAAGCCGGGAGCGGCAACTCTATATAAATGAAATCATGCATTCGGGGAAAATTGCGGAGTATTGGGTCACATTCTATTCTAATGGCTTCGGTTGAGCCAATATAAACTTTTTTATTCATTAATAGTCAGTTCACGGACAGCTCTTAATTCCTCGTATTCCTTTGTTAATTGCTCGATGGGCTTGCTCCCGTCTTTTAATTGGTGCTCGATTTCTGCAAGCGTCTTTTTCTTTTCATTCAAAATCCGGGCAGCTCTTTTATACGCCTTCCCATTTACGGGGTCATTCTTCTTAGTTTCGTAGTAACCGTTGATTTCCAATATATTCTTCAGTGATCTTATATTTTCTTCGAGTACTGCTTTAGAGTCAGGCGGGTATAACTCTTCCTGCAAAGTCCCCGCTTCGATTCCGATTTTTTTGATCAATCTCTCGTCTTTCTCACGTTGTAATTTTTCGGCCGTTGTTTCGGAAGCTCCTGGTTGTCCGGAATCGAGTATAGCTCTTAATCGTTGTTCTTCCTTCTTTAAAATTTCCAGCCTCTCTTTCTTATCAAAACCGTCTGCCTGACTGGAACTGTTCCATCCCAATCCGGCTATGATAAGAGCGGTTGCCGAGCAAACACCGGCTATCCATGTTTTTTTAAGATTCAAGAAGTTGCCTCCTTAATACTTGGTTCTGAGCAACGGTTGTGGAGTAATCATGCCCTCGTGTAGGTATCCAAGCCATTGTCCATGAACCCTTGGAATTTTCGAAAGTTATAAGTTACGTAGGATTTCACACGGTTATTTACTTTTCAAGCTTTTGATCAGCCCCGCCGCACACAATCCGACAAACAGAGCCGTGCCGTGCAGGAGGATCGGGAGCCAGGCTGCGGCATCTACCGGAAGCACCATGCCCCATAGAAAAACGGGCGGAAACTGGATCAGCACAAGGACGACCGCAATCCCGGCCAGGACGTTACAGCTGAGCCCGCATGCTTTTCCGGGCCGGATCAATCCGACCAAACCGGTCAGCAGGATGGCCCCCAGACCGATGGAAAGATAAGCCCAAAGCTTCAGTCCGCGGGGTTCGGCCACAATCTCGTGTGCTATAAACTGAATGGAGAATGCCGTTTCTCCTCCCCAAATCGGGGTATATAAAATACCCAGCAGCAAGCTGAGCAGACAAGTTCCAAGAATGAACAGAAAATGACCTCTGGCGAATTGCTTTTGTCCCATTGCTTCACGGTTGGCTGACAACCTGACCCCCTCCTGAAAATGCTCTTAGTTTTATAACGACCGGGAGTCCCTAAAAGTTCCAGGCCCGCCTTCCAATAACAAGAGTTTTTCATAAATTTTTCTGGGAATAAAAAAAGGCAAGTCCGGATTCCGATTTGGAGTCCGTCCTTACCTTTTTAAACGTTATGTTCGTTCAAGAACCGGTTTTACAGCTCAGATTGAGGATTGATGCTGATTCCTGCGCTATCGGAGTTTTTTTCGGAAAGCGCGTTCTTCCGGTGAAATCCCTTGCCGTAGTAAACCACAACGAGAGCGATCAGCCAGATTGGCCCGACAATCAGCGCGACGCGCGTGTCCTCGGAGAAGCCGAGAAGAACAATGACGAGCACGAGGAATGCCAGAGAGATATAGGAAGTATAAGGCGCCAGCGGCATCTTGTACTTAAGATTGCGGATTTGATCCGGACTTAATTTCTTGCGGTATCTCATTTGAGAAATAAGAATCATCGCCCACGTCCATACAGCTCCGAAAGTAGCGATACTTGTTACCCATGCAAACACTTTTTCCGGGACGATATAGTTGAGAATAACACCGATAAGAAGAGCGATAGCCGAAACGACGATGGCTTTGCCCGGAACGCCGCTTTTGGAAACCTTACGGAAGGAATCCGGCGCCTCGCCCTGCTGAGCCAGGTTGAAAAGCATACGGCCCGTACTGAAAATACCGGAGTTGCAGGAAGACAGCGCTGCCGTCAGAACGACGAAGTTGATAATTCCCGCGGCTCCCGGAATTCCGATTTTCTCGAACGTCATTACGAACGGGCTGCCGGCCTTGCCGATTTCATCCCATGGATAGATGGACATGATGACAACAAGTGCGCCGATATAGAAAATAAGGATGCGCCAGAAGACCGTGTCAATGGCTTTGGCCAGGGTTTTCTCAGGGTTTTGGGCTTCGCCCGCCGTTACCCCGATCATCTCAACGCCCAGATAAGCGAACATTACCATCTGGAAGGAAAGCAAGAGGCCGGTTACCCCGTTAGGGAGAAATCCTCCATGGCTCCAAAGGTTGCTGAATCCGACCGCGATGCCCTCGTTGCCGAGTCCGAAGAAGATCATCCCGGCTCCGATCACAATCATGCCGATAATCGTGACGATTTTAATCAAGGCGAACCAGAATTCGAATTCACCGTACGCTTTAACGGCGATCAGGTTAATGCCGCTCATGAGTACAAGTGCACCGAGCGCCCAGAGCCAGCGCGGAGTTCCCGGGAACCAGTACTCCATATAAATGCCGACTGCCGTAATTTCAGCCATACAAGTGATAATCCAGAGGAACCAATAGTTCCATCCGGTCAAGTATCCGAAAAGCGGTGAAATATGATTTCTCGCATACCGGCTGAACGAACCGGCTACGGGATTTTCAATGGCCATTTCCCCGAGTGCTCTCATAATGAAGAAAATGATGAGGCCTCCAAGCGCGTACGCCAGCAGAATGCCGGGACCGGCAAGTTTGATTGCGGATGCGGAGCCGAGAAACAGGCCTACACCAATGGCGGCACCAAGCGACATCAAGGTGATATGTCGTTGTTCCAATCCTCTTTGCAGTTCATGAGTCTGAGTTTTTTTGGACATAGGTACCTCCTGAAGATTCGTCTTAAACGTGTTCTGATTATACCCTCTTGAGGGCTTGAAGTCTGTCCACCAAAAGTAGCTAATTTCTGTAAAAGTAAGCGTTATCAATTATTTTATGTTTATTGAAAGCGCTTCATTTACAAAAAGAAGTGTAGCATATTTGTGTGTGATCTGTTTTTGTGTGATTATGAGAATGTTTCCCCCGGGATTTGTGCAAATACACAAACCGATACGATCCGTCTATGGCTTTTCGCACAATCGTTTTATAATAAAAGTACTGACTTTAAATGAACCTTACTTATATAAAATAAACCGCTTCGCAAGCCAAAGGAAATGGAGTCAAGACCTGCATGAGCAATGAATTAAATCCGTTTGACCGAAGTTTTGAAAGTTTGGAAGCATTGGCGGATACCATCAGCGAGGTGCTCGGCTGCGCCATCACCATAGAAGACGCCAACCACCGTCTTATCGCCTACAGCACGCATGAAGCGCAGACCGATCCCGTACGGATCGCCACGATAGTCGGCCGCCGCGTGCCCGAGAAGGTTATCGCCAGCCTGTGGCGCGAGGGGTTTATTCAACGGCTGATGAACAGCGAGGACCCCGTGCCGATCAAAGCGCTGGACGATGTGAAGCTCGGACGCCGCATTGCCATTTCGATCCGAAATAACCGCGAGGTGCTGGGCTACATTTGGGTGCTGGAAGACACCCGGCAATTAGAAGAAGCGGATTTCCTTCAGCTTAAGCATGCCTCCCGTGCGGCCAAAACCAAGCTGCTGCAGCTTCAGCAGCAGAAACGCAAGGAGCAGGAAGGCTTTGAGGACTTTTTCTGGCAGCTGCTGACCGGCCACATCTCCTCGGGCGACGCCGTCCGGCAGAAGTCCGACAAGCTCGGCATTCCTCTCATGGACTGCTTCCAGGTCATGGTCGTCGAATTCGATTCGGACATCAGCGAGCAAAGGGCTCAGCAGATCCGGTATCTGATCAGCACGACTCAGCGGATCCGCATCGCCCTTCATATTGTCGATCGTACCCAGCTCGTACTGCTCGGGACCTCTTCTTCCCGCAATCAGTTTGCGGCGGATTCTTCGGAGTTTCTGCGCCTCTTTGCCCAGCAGATGAAAGACCGGTTCGGCGTGGCCCCCGGGCAAACCGCTATCGGCAATATTTATGAAGACTACGGTCTGGTCGAGAAAAGCTACAGGGAGGCTCTCTCTGTTCTTCAGGTGAAGCGGCAGTTTCCCCAGGAAACGAAACGGTTTATCCATTACAGGGATCTGGGTTTCTATCGATTTCTTCCTCTTATGGCCGAGGAAAATCGTATTCACGCCCACACCAATCCTTCCCTGCTTAAACTGCGGCAGTACGACCGGGAGCATAACGGCAATCTTCTGCATACACTGGAAGTATTTCTTCTACAGGACAGCAACGTTAAAGACGCGGCCGATGCTCTCCACGTTCATACCAACACCCTGAACTACCGGCTGAAACGGATTTCCGAAATCGGGGATATCGACCTCAAAGATATGGACCAGAAGGTGAGCTTGTATCTCGATTTGAAAAGCGAAAAATTGTAGCGTCATTCGGCATTCTGTGGCAAGCTTTGTGGATTTACACAAAAAGCGGGCGCTTTTTTCTCGAAAGTGCACGAAGCAAAAAAGCGTTTTCAAAACTATACTAGCCTTAGATTTCCTAATCTAAGGAGGCAGTTCTTATGCGGATAGGTGTTCCTAAAGAAATTAAAAATAACGAAAATCGTGTCGCCGTCACCCCTTCGGGTGTTGTGGCTTTTGTAAAAGCAGGTCATGAAGTACTTATTGAGAAAAATGCCGGTATCGGCAGCGGCTTTACGAACGAAGAATACTTGACGGCAGGAGCTTCCCTTCTTGATCAGGCGGCAGATGTATGGGCCGGAGCGGACATGATTATGAAAGTGAAAGAACCGCTGGCATCCGAGTACGACTACTTCCGTGAAGGTCTCATTCTGTTCACCTACCTTCACCTTGCGGCAGAGCCCGAGTTGGCTAAAGCACTTACGGCAAAAGGCGTAACGGCTATCGCTTACGAAACGGTCGAAGTAAACCGTACGCTTCCGCTGCTGACTCCGATGAGCGAAGTGGCCGGACGCATGTCCGCTCAAATCGGCGCTCAGTTCCTGGAGAAGCCGCACGGCGGCAAAGGAATCCTGCTTGCGGGCGTTCCGGGCGTACAGCGCGGTAAAGTAACCGTTATCGGCGGCGGTGTCGTAGGCACGAACGCGGCGAAGCTTGCAGTCGGTCTGGGCGCGGACGTAACGATTATCGACCTTAGCCCTGAGCGCCTTCGCCAGCTGGACGACCTGTTCGGCAACCAGGTGAACACGCTGATGTCCAACCCGCTGAACATTGCGGAAGCGGTTGCGGCTTCTGACCTCGTGATCGGCGCCGTTCTTATTCCGGGTGCCAAAGCGCCTAAACTGGTCTCCGAGGCGATGATCGCTTCCATGAAACCGGGTTCCGTAGTCGTTGACGTGGCCGTCGACCAAGGCGGTATCATCGAAACCGTCGACAAAATCACGACGCACGACAATCCGACTTACGTGAAGCATGGAGTCGTTCACTACGCGGTTGCGAACATGCCGGGTGCGGTTCCGCGTACATCTACCCTTGCGCTCACCAACGTTACCCTCCCTTATGCCTTGCAAATCGCAGGCAAAGGCGTGCACCAAGCCGTAAAAGACAACGCCGCTCTTCAGCTTGGCGTCAACGTGGCCGGCGGCTCCGTTACGTATGAAGCGGTTGCCCGCGATCTTGGCTACGAATACGTGCCGGTCGGGAAAGCACTGGACAAAATCTCGGTTTCTTCCTAAAATCAGATCTGTCACAGGCTGTCCACCGTACTGAATTACAATAAACGAAAAAACACCGCGGTTTCCGCGGCTTTCATCCCCTCGAAGCTGCTTCGGGGGGATTTACCTCTTTTCGGGTAACCTATCGTTATAATGTTTTGGAGGCGAATTCTGCATGCATCCTGCCAGTTACCGCGATACATGGGCGGAAATTTCGCTAGACGCGATCGAACACAATGCACAAACGTTCAAAAAAAATCTGCGGCAGGGCTGCAAGCTGATGGCGGTCGTCAAAGCCGACGGTTACGGTCACGGCGCTTACGAAACAGCACGTGCCGCTCTGCGTGCGGGTGCGGAGTACCTCGGTGTCGCTCTGCTGGATGAGGCTTTGGAGCTGCGTGCGGCCGGTATCTCGGAGCCGGTGCTTGTCCTGGGCTATACGCCTCCCCGTTCGGTCAAGAAGGCCCTTGAAGCAGACATAACGCTCACCGTCTTTACGACCGACGTGCTGGAGGCTGCCGGAGCCGCCGCGGTGTCGTCCCAAATGCCTGCGCGCATTCATCTCAAGGTAGATACCGGCATGACGCGGATCGGCGTAAGAACGAAGGAAGAAGCTTTAAGCCTCGCCCGTCAAGCCCTTCAAACGCCGGGTATAGTGCTTGAAGGAGTTTTTACGCACTTCGCGGCCGCAGACAGTCCGGATGATACCTACACCCGCGAGCAGTTCCGTCGGTTTACGGACATTCTCCGTTACCTTTCGGATGAAGGGATCACCGTCCCGCTGCGCCACTGCTGCAATAGTGCCGGGACCATGCAGTATTCCGACATGCATCTGGATATGGTCCGCGTCGGAATCAGCTTGTACGGCCTGCCGCCTTCCCCCTCCTTCGCACAGGATACTCACGCGCTGCAGCCGGCGATGCAGTTCAAGTCCCGGCTCGTTCAGGTGAAGGAAGTTGAAACCGGTACGCCCGTAAGCTACGGCTGTACCTTTATTGCGGAACGCCCTTCCCGAATCGGCACTATCCCGGCGGGATATGCCGACGGACTCTCAGGTTCCCTTTCCAACCGGGCAGACCTGCTCTTGCACGGAAACCGTGTCAGAATCGCCGGAAGGGTCTGCATGGACCAGACGATGCTGGATATAACGGATGTAACGAATGCCAAAGAAGGCGATGCCGTGACGATTTTCGGTCAGTCCAAGGACGCGTTTCTGCCTGTTGACGAACTCGCCGGGCTGATGGGTACCATCAATTATGAAGTCGTTTGCCTGATCGGAAAACGGGTTCCCAGAGTCTATCTGCACCACGGGAAGCCGGTGGCATCCGTCAACAAGTTGATTGGTGAACTTCCTGCCGAGGATTCTTCATCCCGATAGATAGGAAAATAGAAACCGGATGCCGCTTATCACGAAGCCGATGAGGCCCGATAGCGCCGACGCTTCCTTCCCTGCTTTTCCGGGGACCGCTTATACTCCCGTCGCAAAAACCCGTTCCCCTTCTTAAGGGAACGGGTTCTTTTTTTCGTGGTCCAGCCATGGTATATTCAATAAGTTAGTCACACAATATCCACAGATTTATCGCTTGTCAACACCGTTATCCACAAGTTGTTAACAAAGATTTGCTTAAAACCGTTATCCACTTGTGGGTAATGTTTGATTATTCATACCCTACCTAATCCGAAGAAAATCGCTCTTTAGGCTTATGTTTGAATTTTCTGAATTTTACGACTAAACTGAATTTTCCTCAGTATTCATGCGGGTTTGCGCAAGTTCACCTTTCTCCTTCTATAAGGTATTTCTAACGCATCCTGTTTATTTATTTCTTTCAGAAATGTGAATCATTTGCTTACCTCGTCTATTTTGGATAGACTAAGATACACTTCTCAGGTAAAATGATTGGAGTTGTCCACAATTTTATCCACAACATGTTAACAAAGGAATAAACGTTCGGGGCATAACCTCATTTTAGGGCCGACAATTATGCGCGATACGCCGGACAAGGAGCAGAAACAACTTTATGGAAACCTCACAATTTGACCATGAACCCCACGGTCCTCATGATCCTATACAAGCCGAACACGAAAAGTGGATGCGCGAAGCCATGCTGGAAGCGGATAAAGCAAAAGCGCTGATGGAAGTTCCCATCGGGGCCGTTGTTGTCCGCGGCGGCGAGATCATCGGACGCGGCCATAATTTGCGCGAAACCTCGCTCGATCCTATCGCTCATGCGGAGATTATCGCGATACGCGAAGCCAGCGAAAAGCTGGGTGCCTGGCGGCTTCTCGACTGCAGGCTCTATGTCACGCTGGAGCCGTGTCCGATGTGCGCGGGCGCCATCGTCCAGTCACGCGTTCCGCAGGTAATTTACGGCACGCCCGATCCCAAAGCGGGCTGTGCCGGAACGCTGATGAACCTGCTGCAGGAAGAACGCTTCAACCACTGCGTCGACGTGATCAGCGGGGTGCTGCAGCCCGAGTGCGCCTCCCAGTTGACCGAGTTCTTCCGGGAACTGCGCCGCCGGGCCAAAGAAGCGAAGAAAGCGATTCGGGCAGAGGAGTAACCGGACAACCTCCAAGGTTTTGACGTGGAGATTCTTCCTCCCTCAAACCATTCTGTGGTATACTGAATAACGGAATTTATATGCGCCCGTAGCTCAGCAGGATAGAGCGACAGTTTCCTAAACTGCAGGTCGGAGGTTCGAATCCTCTCGGGCGCGTTCCATATCGACTCTCAAACCCTTGTGCCGCAAGGGTTTTTTCTTTTTGGGTTCGCATACCTATTGCACGATCATACTTGTTGTTTGCCTTAAGTACACATCCATCTGCCTCTGCCGAAGTAGAAGTATAACGCGAATCCACCCCGCTTCCGACAATTGCATCCCCCAATTCCCAATGCTTCTTTCCTCTACCCGACAAATTATTTTTACAATTTATTACAAATTTTAACCGAGATTAAAAATATTTCTTCAACCGTCTTTACCTTCTCTCCCTTCACTTGTAGTGGAATTGACCCTTGATTAGCGTTTTTTCTCCCTTCCTCCCCTTACTCCAATCAGGGTTTCCGAACTCATGCTTCTTCCCGCTTATCTTCTTTCCCTGCTGAAAAGACAAACCGGGCCGGATTAAATACTAAAACTTAATTTAAAAGTTTTTGAGCAATTTAACCAAATTTTAATTTACTTTTTTTGTCTAAAAAAGTAAAATCATAGTTGAAGAGATCGTTATGGATTTTTAGGTATCTATTTACATTTCATCCATTTCGCGTCTATCGGCCTACATCCTCTTAACGCCCCTATCTTCCGAATTATTCGTACTGTGACGAAAGAACGATTTTTGAGAATCCTCGCTCCTAGAAACATCCACAACAATTAGCGGCAATCGGTACTAGCTTTGTGCTTTTAGCCTGTCCGGTATCACTTCTATTTTCGCGCGGTTCTGAAAATAGGGTTCTTTCTTATTTTGCATCCATCGGAAAGGAGATCTATGTATGAGTAAATTGCTGCGTCTTTCAAAGATTTTTCATCCGAAATCCGGCCGCTCTTTCATGCTTCCGGTAGATCACGGCACCACCTACGGACCACTTAACGGTATCTCCTCCATGCCTGACTTGCTGCGCATGGCCAACCGCTTCCGTCTGCAGGCAATCATTGCCCATAAGGGAGCCATCCGCCGTGCCCTTGAAAGCAGCGAATCGCCATGGGGAACCGAATTCATTCTTCATCTCTCGGCTTCGACTCAAATGTCACCGGATGTGTCACGCAAACAGATCGTATCGACCGTCCGCCACGGCTTGCAAATCGGAGCTATCGGTCTTTCCGTACATATTAATCTGGGTGTTACTCAGGAACATGAAATGCTGCGCGATCTCGGCCTTATCTGTGATGAGGCTTATGCCTGGGGCCTTCCGGTCCTGGCTATGATGAACGTACCCGAAGAAGATCTTTCGGAGAGGGCGGCGACCAATAAAATAGCTCATGCGGTCCGTATTGCCGGAGAACTCGGCGCGGACCTCGTTAAAGTTCAAACGCCGGCTACTCCGCAGAGAGCGGCTGAAGCCGTAGCTGCTTTTACCATCCCCGTTCTGATGGCAGGAGGCAGCTCGGTCGGCGACAAGCTCGCTTTTTTCCGGGGGATCAGGGATATGCTCGATGCCGGCGGTAAAGGCCTCTGCATAGGCCGGAATCTTTTCGAAGATTCCCGTCCCGATGATATGTGCCGTGCACTAGGAGACCTTGTTCATAGGGACTGCAGCGCGGAGGAAGCTTACGAGACCTATTTGGCCGCCGCCTCCCGTATGCCGCTTATCACGAAGCAGACGGACCCCGACAGCGCCGCCGCTCAATTTGACCCTTGGGAGGAATACGCATGATCATTGACAGCCACGCCCACATATCGAGGCAGGATTACAGCAGCCCTGAACGACTGCTGGACGATATGAAGGCGGCGGGTATAGACAAAGCCGTCCTGGTGCCGGGCGGCATGCTGGACGTTAGACGAATGACCCGGTATGTCACCGGCGAGGAGAAGCCGATCCTGACGGATCCGCCTAACGATACCGTACTGGAGATCATTCGTGAATATCCGGATAAATTTTACGGAATCTGCTGTATTAATCCGAACGACGGGGCTCCGGCCGCTCTGGCTTCTCTGGAGAAGGCATGCCGCGACGGATTCAAGGGACTCAAAATGTCGCCTCTAGTCCATGAGGTTACGCTTATGGGAGACGTCGTTAAAGAACTTGCCGCCCTGTGCGGGGATTATGGAATCCCCTTCTATACGCACCTAGTTATCCAAGCAAGAGCCAATACGGCCGCACTGGGTTCGCTTGCCGAAGCTTTTCCCGGTACTAATTTCGTTATCGGCCATATGGGTTTCGGCCCGCTCGACATAGACGCCATCGAATTAGCCGCCCGAAGGGGAAATGTTTACCTGGAAACGTCCACAGGCAATCCGCTGTCGATCCAGACGGCAGTTAAACTGGCGGGTCCCGACAAGCTTATGTTCGGTTCCGAGTTTCCCTTGTCGGACCCATTCGTAGAGAAGGTCAAAATCGACCGTCTCCCTATCTCCGATGCGGATAAAGAAACGATTTTGCATCATACGATTTCACGCTTGCTCAGACTATAATATTCGCCGTATAAGGAGGGAAAGCACGTGGCCGTAACAGCAAGAAGCCAAATGGAATTGATGTCCGGACAAAAAGCGGGGGACCGGTTCGAGCCGCACGTCCGGTGGCTTAACAGCCTGACCGAACGCGGAACGTCGGTAGAGAACCTGAGTCAGGCGGAAGTGGATGCTTATCACCGGAGAGCCTTACGCAGCTTGCTTCAATTTGTGTATGAAACCAATGAATTTTACAAACAGCGTATGGATATGGCCGGCCTGACTCCGGAAGAGGCTTCCACTCCCGCTTTATTTGCCAAACTGCCTTTCCTGACCAAGGAAGACTTGCGCAGCGATCCCCGCTGCATCATTTGCGCGCCTGATCTGGCACATATCCATACTTCGACCGGTACGACCGGAGGCAAGCCGATCTTTATCGGCCACACTTTGAATGATCTTTACCGGCTGGATACGGCTCCCCGCTACCCATCCCTTATGCAGAACACGCGAAATACCGTAGTCGGAAACGCCTTACCTTACGAAATGAGCTCGTCCGGACTTTCCTTTCACCGGGTGTTCCAATACATGCAGGACTGCTGCGTACTGCCCGTCGGCAAAGGGGGAGCTTACTCCCAACCCGACAAGGCCCTTGAGTGCATGCTGGCCTGGGGTATGCAAACCTTGATTATTGCTCCTTCCTACGCCGTGACCCTGGCTGAACATGCGCAAAAATTAGGAATGGACCTTCATCGGGATTTCAACCTGCAGCATCTGTTTTTGACCGGTGAAGGCGCTTCACCCGCTCTTCGCGAACGGATCGAACGGATCTGGAACTCCCCCGTGACAACCTGGTACGGTTCGCTTGAGGTAGGTCTGATCGGGATCGAATGCCTGGAGCACCAAGGTTACCATTTGGCCGAAGGCCACACCTATACCGAAATCATTCATCCCGTTACGGGAGAGCCCCAAGCTCCCGGAATCGTCGGCGAAGTCGTTCTCACTACCCTGATGCGTGACGGTATGCCCGTAATCCGGTACAAAACGGGAGACCTCGGCTACATTGAGGAAGGCCCCTGCCCTTGCGGCTGCCGTCTGCGCCGTTTGCAGCCTGAGAGGACGTATGGGTGATCAGCTCACCCTCAACAGCGGGGATTTTTCTCCCCTTTATCTTGAACAGCAGCTTCTGCAAATCAGCGGCACAGGCAATTGGTATCAATTTATCGTTGCGAACGGGGAGCTTTCCGTACTCGTCGAAACTTGTGACTCCAGCGTAGACCGAGCGGGGCTTTCAAAGGAGATAAAACTGCGTATCGAAGCGAGTATCCGGCAATCCTGCGACGTGCAAATCGTCGATTACGTGGAACGTGACGCGGGAAAAGCCCGCCGGGTTATTCGACTATAACAAGAGGAGATCTGCGAAATGAGTAAAGTGCTGAAAGAAACGCCTGAAACCAATACGAAATCATCCGATGATTCCAACCCGCCGACCGGAAAACCTGCTGAAGCAAAAACAAACGGCGCAGCCGTTCCCGTTTCCAGCCTCAATCAGGCCAAAACTAAACCTATCGCGTCCGTACGCAGCAAGTACGCGTGGTTCGATATCAGTGCTTTGACCGCACCGGAGCAATGGGGCGCCATCGTACAAGCTATGCCCCACCAGAAATTTACCGGTGTCGTGGCCAATGAGCAGCAGGTGAAGCAGCTTCCTCCCAATTTGGATAAAATCACCTATGTCCAAGGCACTCCTTCACCCGATAAGCTGACAGCTTTAAACGAAACCTACGATATTCTGGTTTTGGAACCGTCGGTGATCGGCAGCAGTTGGTTCAGACGCAACCGTGAAACCATCACCTGTAAGATAGGCACGAGTGTAAATGTAACGGACCCTGAGTCTCTGCAGTCTCGCTGTAGCAATGACCCACGAAGTGTCCCTGCTTATCGTTGAATTTCGCGACGACACCAAAATTCCGCTTGAAATTGTTTTGGCGGACGCCCAGAATTTCGGCACCGAGGTAGTCATGAAAGTACGCGACGATGTCGAGGCAAAAGTCGTTTTCGGCGTGCTCGAGTGCGGGGCCGATGGAGTGCTGATCGCGTCTGGCGATCTTGGCCAAGTATACGCGGTAGGCGAAGTCATCACTTCAACGGGCCAAAAAGGCGGCCAGCCGCTCCAGAAACTGACCATCACACGGACGGAGCACATCGGCATGGGCGACCGCGCCTGCATCGACCTGACGAGCTATCTCGGCCTCGATGAAGGCGTGCTGCTCGGCTCTTTTTCCTGCGGGGGTATTCTTGCCTGCAGCGAGACCCATCCGCTTCCCTACATGCCGACAAGACCTTTCCGCATCAATGCGGGCAGTCTGCACACCTACGTGCTGGCACCGGATAACCGGACCTGGTACTTGTCCGATCTGCGATCGGGTATGGAAGTCCTCGTCGTCAGCACATCAGGCAAAGCGAGACGCGTTTCGGTCGGCCGCGTGAAAATCGAGCGGCGTCCCCTGCTCTATATCGAAGCCCAGGCGGAAGACGGGACAACTCTTAACGTCATTATGCAGGAGGACTGGCACGTGCGCGTATTCGGCACGGAGGGACAGCCGATCAACATTACGACATTGAAGCCGGGCGATCAGGTGCTGGGTTATACGATGGACCCCGGCAGGCATGTCGGTGTGAAGGTCGACGAGCTGATTATCGAGCAGTAACGCGTTCTTCAGGTCTACATCCTTCGAACCTGCAAGATCTCATACCCATTTGAGGGGGAACAACCTGTGTCCGAGAAATTTACCGCCCTTATGGAGCGATTGGAACAATCACCTTTCTACAGACAGCATCTTTCGGCGGAGGAAAGGGAAATCAGAGATATTTCCCGGATAGGGGAATTGCCGCTGACGACCAAAGACCAGCTCCGCGAAGCCGGTCCCTGGAATCTGCTGGCGGTGCCTCCGGAGGAAGTCTGCCAATACTTCGAAACGTTCGGGACGACCGGTCTTCCGGCCTCGGCCTGGTACACAGTCCGGGACCTGGAAGCGGGCGGCCGTCAGATCGGCGACTCCGGCCTGCGCCTTAAACCCGGGGACCGGCTGCTTAACCGGTTCCCTTACGCTCTCTCCCTCCCGGCTCACCTGGTTCAGCAGGCCGCGCGGCAGGCGGGCGCATGCGTGCTTCCGGCCAGCAGCCGGAATACGATGACGCCTTATCCGCGCATCATTGAACTGCTGCGCAAGCTGAACGTGACGGTGATGACGGGGCTTCCCCGCGAGATGGAAATACTGGCGGAAACCGCCCGGCTGCATGGATTTCGCTGCCGGGAAGACTTTCCCTATCTTCGGGCCATCGGCGTCGCGGGGGAACTTCTTGCCGAGCCGCGCCGCAAGCATATCGAAGAGCTATGGGGCGTACCGGTATACAACCTGTACGGCTCCACGGAAACGGCCAACATAGCGGCGATGTGCGAGCACGGCGTTCTGCATGTGGCCGAAAAAGATTTCTTCGTCGAGGTGCTGCAGGAAGACCTGTCGGCGGCAGTTGAACCCGGCGGCGGCAAAGGCCTTGCCGTCATCACAACGCTGACCCACGAGGGGTCTCCTCTTCTCCGTTATTTAAACGGAGATGTGATTTCCCTCGAAGAAGTCAACTGTCCGTGCGGAAGAGGCGGACACAGGCTTACCCATTACGGACGGCTGCATGACAGGCTGGAGGTGTCCGGCCGGATATTGGAACCGGCGGACATTCATAACGCCGTGTATTCGCTGCCCGATCTGCCCGATGCCTGGAAAGTATCGCCCGCACAGAACGGGCTTCACTTTACGTTCGAATGGCAGGGCAAAGACGCCGGAGTGCTCCCGCTCTTTGCGACTATTCTCGCCGAACAGCTTCAGCTTCCGGTTGTGGTGGAACCGAGCGAACCGGGAACCTTGTTCGACCGCCGTCTGCTGCTTGAGCGCCAGGTCAGCACCAAGCCGCTTTATATTGTAAAGCCGGCTGAAGTTGTGCTTTAACCGTCGTAACGTTCAGCGTTTATCCCGATAGAATCAAGCAAAACCCCCGTGCCTTACTTGGCCGGGGGTTTGTTGATCTTTGTAGAAAAGCCGTCAGACTTGAACGAACGGCTGCCTTCTGCTTAAAAGCTCTCCAGCCTTCTCGCTGGACAAAGGCGGGCTGATAAAAAAGCCTTGACCGATCGTGCATTGGTGTTCCTGAAGAAAATGAATCTGTCTCTCATGCTCGATGCCTTCTCCGATAAGCTGGAAATTTAAATGCCGGCCCATATCGATGATCGTCCGGACAATAGCTTCCGTGTTGGCATTGAACGTAATTTCTTCTATGAAAGTACGGTCGATCTTAATATGGTCGATAGGCAGCTTATCCAATAAGAAGAGGGAGGAATAACCCGTGCCGAAATCATCGATCGAAATTTTGACGCCGATCTTCTTCAGTGCGGTCAAGATCACAAGAGACTGGTCCAGATTCTGCATAATGCTTTCGGTAATTTCGAGCTCCAGATGACCGGGGTCCATATCGAATTCTTCGAGGACGCTCTGGATCGTTGAGACGAGCTGCTTATCCTTGAATTGCCTTACGGAGATGTTGACGGCCAGGCGGATTTCCGGCAGCCCCGCTTCTCTCCACTGTTGGTACTGGTGACAAGCTGTGTGAAGCACCCATTTGCCGATAGGCACGATAAGCCCCGTCTCCTCGGCGATCGGAATGAATTCTCCCGGCGTGACCACCCCCAGTTCCGGGTCCATCCAGCGGATCAAGGCTTCCATCCCTACAATTTCACCATTGGCCAGGTTAATTTGCGGCTGATAGTGAAGAGTGAACAACTGCTTCTCAAGCGCTCTGCGCAGCCCATTCTCCAACTTTAGCTTGCGGGCCAGCCGGTTGTTATGAACGCGGTAAAACTGGTAATTGTTTTTCCCGTTTTCTTTGGACAGGTACATCGCCATATCCGCATGTTTGATCAGTACATCACGGTCCATACCGTCCTGAGGGTAAATACTGATCCCGATGCTCGTCGTCGTATAGACCTCGTGCCCGTGCAGCTGGAAAGGCTGTTTAAACTGATCCAGCACCGCCTGCGCCTGGACACGGACCCCGTCCTCCGTCACCCCTTCAAGCAAAATGACGAATTCGTCTCCGCTGTGCCTGAATACGGTATCGGACGGTCCCAGACACGCCTGCAGCCGTTCGGCCACCTGTCTTAACAGCAGATCCCCGTATATATGACCGACGGTATCGTTAATATTTTTAAACCGGTCCAGATCCAGAAAAAGCACCGCCAATTGCGATCCCGTCTGTCCCGCTCTTTCGATCGCCATATACAGACACTCGTTAAGGTAACTGCGGTTGGGCAGTCCCGTCAAAGTGTCATGGTAAGCCATATGATTTATCTTTTCCTCGGCTTTCTTGCGCTCCGTAATATCCTTGCCGATGCTCATACACGCGGGCTTGCCCCCGTAATTGGTTGCCACGAGTACCAGTTCGCAGCTTCTTACCTGTCCGTCCAGACGGACATACCTCTGCTCCATGCGGGCGGAGACCCCTTTTTCCAAAACTTCGTTCACATGCTCCAGGGCATTCTTGCGGGATTCCGCATGGAGAAACCTCAAGGCCGACCGCCCCAAAAGTTTATTCACGTCTTCCGCACCCAGGGATTGGACGGCAGCCGGATTGGCATAGACGAGCTTGCCCTTCTGCTGGACCACAATCGGCTCCGGACATATCTCGATCAGACTCCGGTAGCGGTTCTCGCTTTCTTTAAGCCGGTCGCGTTCTATGATCATTTGCCTGAAGAAATAGCTTAAAGCGGCATAAACGACCGTGTTAAATACGACACCGACAAGATTGGCCCGGAGGTAATCGAACTGGACCGTACTTGAATAAGTAAGTAGAAAAAGCAGGAAGCCCGCTCCTACAATGGTCGGCACCCACAAACCCGGAAGCAGGAAAGCATAGAGCAGCAGCAGAGTGTACATGATGGAAGGAAGTTTGAAATAATCGATGTTGTGTAGCAGAGTAAACAAGGTAATATAGGCTATCGAAGCGAGGATATGTTGCAGCACGACTGATTTTCTCAAGAATACGGCGGATAGAATGGTCGTCAGGAATATAAACACTTTAATCATGTGGTCCTGTCCGACCGAGAACAAGTTGTTCACGATAGTGAGTACAAGAAGCGTTAATAAATAAGCCTTGCCATTTCGCATAATGTGCCGATATACGGGACTAGACCGCAGCTGCCTCATTCAAGTGCTCACTTTCTTATGGAATTATAATCTTCATACATTTACCAATTATTATCATTATAGCAGATATCTACTAGACTAAAGGGATACATTTCTCTTGTTTTAGTATAAATTTATTTTTGTAAAAGAATAAAACCGGCCGCAGAGGACGACCGGTTCCAAACAAGGCTCATTTCGTTTTCGCTGTATTCCCACTACCGGTAAACGACCCCGGCTTGTGCTTTAAGCACGTCGCGCAGCAGCATATAAGCATCCCCGTTGGTCAGCTTCGATTTGTTCCCGATCGCTTCGTAAGTCGCGGGATCGATCAGCTTCTGCTCCAGCACATAAGCCGCCGACTCGCTCCGTCTTACTTTTGCACCTACCGCTTGGGAGATGGTCCAGGCGGCCTGATCCCACGTCAAGGCAATATCACCGGGTTTGGTCAATCCTTTGACCGCCGCATCGGCACTGCCGTTTATCGCTTTGGGATAGGTCCGGCCCAGCACCGTCTTCATCGTGTTAAAATGGTTCGCGAACCGCCGCGGGTTAGACGGCTCGTCCAGCTGGAATTCGTTCTTCTCGCCGCCGGCGGCGATGCCGAGACTTACTGCCGCCTTCAAGCCTTCATAAGCTTTGTGTTTCGTATACGATGGCGCCTCGAATTTATAAGGCTCCAGCCGCACTCCCTGCTTCACCAGGGTCTCCTGTAGTTCGGTGACCATCGGCTTCGACAAGGAAAGCTCCCGGAAGCTGACTTTGTTCTTGGCCGCTACCGCAGCCGCCGCACCCGCCGCTTGGCCCGATGCCATCCCGACCGGAACGGTCCGGGCAGACCCGTGGGGCAGCGAATCGAAGCTCGCCGAGCGTCCGACCACCAGCAGCCCGTTTATTTTCTGAGGAACCAGTGCCCGGAAAGGAACGGCATACTGGATCGGCTTCAATACGATATCCCCGCGATACTTGGCGTCCGTGCTTTGGATATCGATGTTGTAGGAGCCGTAGGCAATCTTGTCCCACTGGTCGCGGTTATCCAGCGCATCTGCCATGGTAAGCCGGTATTCGCCGATCATATGGCGCGTTTCCCGGACGTACAGTTCGGGAGCCGAACCGTCCAGTTGGAGAGGCCCGAATTCCGGAAATTCTTTTTTCATGTAATCCAGAACATGCGGAAGCTCGGCACGGCCGATTTCCATTCCTTCCTTGACGGAAGCCGGGTCCAGCGGATTTACCCCGAATATTTGCAGTGCGTTGATCAGAATCGAGCCGTCGTTCTGCCGGCCGATATTCAAGCCGCGCATGCGAACCCGCTCGGGGTTCGTCGATTTGTAGTCCCACATGGCCGAGTACCCCCAGCCGCTCATCGCATCGGCGCCCATACCCCGGAGCAGATGCGGGTCGTTTTCGCCGTTCTTTTTCATCTGCTGCCAGAGTTCTTCCGTCATTCCTTTTAAACGGAAAACCAGCGTAACGGCCATGAGCGATTTATCATCCCCGAGATCCTGCCGTCCGATTGTAAAAGGCGCCCCGGCGGCCGCTGCCACATCTCCGTCCTGAGTGGCATCGATGACGGACCGCGCGCTTACTTTGTGCTCTTTTCCGTCGGCCGTCGTGATGCTTAGTCCCGTTACGGTCTGCGATCCGTCCATCATTGGCGTAAAGCTTTTGGCCCGCATCAGGAGGTCGATTTTCTTCTCCTTCCGCACCAGATCATAGAACGCGTTGGCTGCCGTTGTGACGTCAAATGAAGTCCCTTCGATTTTCTTGCGCCATTCCAGGAAAATTCCCTCATTGAGAAACTTGGAAGCGTCGGATTTGCCTTCTCCGTCAGGCGCGAAGCTGTTGTCCAGGCTGTTGAGCCAGCCTTCGGTGAATAAGCCGCCCAGAACATTCCGGCCGCGATTTTCCACGAGAAGCGTCTTCTGTCCGTTGCGGGCCGCCGATACGGCCGCGGCGATGCCTTCCGGGTCCGTTCCCGCGACGATCACGTCGTATTCGGATTCGGGCGCTTTAACCGAGGCCAATTTCTTGACGGACTGGGACTGGCCGGGAGTGACCGTATCCGTTCCTTTCCAGGCCGACCAGGCCCACCAGCTTAAGCTGATCAGCACCAGAAAAGAAAAAGCGCTTATTAATCCCATTCCCTTACGGGGATAAGTGCTTGATTGACTCTCTTTTTTTCTCGAATCCGTCGTTTGCGTCATCTTCAACCTCATCCTTCTGCGAAATAGGTTCCCCTCTTTTTCCAAGCAAACAATCCGTCGATAAGTCTCCTATTTAGACGAAGTTTGGCGGGGATAGGTTTCATTTGGCAGGGCCCCAAGCGAACCCCCGTTGTGTCCGACCGAGGCGCAGCATGCCCTTCCGCAAAAAACGGGCTCCTTTCCAGGAACCCGTCGCTCCACGGATTTTCCCGCAGGAGATGAGATGCACATTACATTATCTCGGTGTATAAAAGTTTTGTGTGTAATATACGTTCATGGAACCGCCGAAGTAAACTCCGACGCCCAAGCGGGTTGTATCGCCCATTATGTTCTTGCGGTGTCCCGTGGAATTCATCCAGCCGTTCACCACTTCAATCGGTCCCGAGTATCCGGCCGCGATGTTCTCCGCCGCACTGCGGTACTTCAGCCCGTCCTTCTCCATCCGGTCGAAAGGAGAGAGTCCCTGCTTATTTGTATGATCGAAATACCCGTTCACGGCCATATCTTCGCTGTGCTTTCGGGCTGTCGAGGCGATGGGCTCGTCCCAGACGAACGGCGACTTGCCGTGACGGACACGGATCGCATTCGTAAGGTCGAACGTCTGCTTCTCGTAGGCGGTCCGCTGATCGTCACTACGCGTGGATAAGGTGCCCGAGCTGCTTTTTGCGGCGGACATGGACGTATCCTGGACGAGCATGCCGATCAGCTTCCCGCTATCGTTCGCATCGAAGTAGAAACTGACGTTCAACCCGCCCGATTCGAACGAAACCGCACCTTTATCCGAGCCGCCAACGGCTTTGGCCCCCGACATTTTCTGGCGGACCGCCTCCTCGTTCATAGCCGGCGTAATTCCGTTCGCATCCGTCCAATTTCCGGTAACCGTATACAACGCGGCAACTTGACCGTCCTTAATACCGGCCTGCAGATAATGCTGATAGTCTTTGTTGTTATAGATGTACCAGGTCAGTCCGCCGCCGCCCGTATCTTTACGGACGGGTTGGCCCAGCCGTTTGACGAGATCGGCTTCCGTGTCGCCTACGGCGGCACCCTCGATGGCAAAATGCCGATCCGCCAGACTGCCCGTATTTGTAGTGCCGGCATTGCCGGCACCGTCTGAATTATTAGGGTTTGGGGTATAAGCGACCGCAACGAGGTCACTCTGCACGCCCAAAAGATTTTGGAGGAACTTCAGCGCCTCCGCACGGGTTAAAGCGTCGTCGGGACGGAAACCGTTCTCGCTTCCGTCCGTTTTGCCTTGAGACAACCCTTGATCCAGCAACCGCTGGACCGCCTCTTTGGTCGAAAGCAAATTGCCCTGCGTAGCCGCAATCAATCTGGCGGCATCGCCCCGCAAATAGGGGGACGTTGTATTTTTAAGCACGGGCCAAGAATAAACGGCGGCTTTGGTATAATAGGGATCGAACCATTGCGAGCCTGCCGGCGTTCCGGATCCCACTTTGTTATAGGCGCGCAGCAGAAGTGCCAGAAACTCCGGCTCGGTAACGGCCTTATCCGGCCGGAACGTACCGTCGGCGTAGCCGTCCGTCATCTTGTGCTCATACGCCCAGCGGATCGTTTCTTCGGCCCAGTGTCCCTTGGTGTCCTTAAAAGCCGCTTTATAGGAAGGGGCCGCCGTTTGAGACGCCGCAGCAGCCTTGTAGCCGTTACCGCCAAGTCCTGTAGCCAGCAGGGCTGCCGTCAATAAACCGCCGATCAATATTTTGCCTGTTCTAGTTCTCATACCCTCACTCCTTGATCGGAATTATGATGCCGCACTTCTATTCTAGCGAATGATGGGGGCGGGGTAAATTGATAATTTGATAGATTTTGGCGATTGAAGAAGTTTTTTCTTCATGGGGCGGGTCGGCATGCCTTTTCCCGGCATACTAAAAAGACCGCCTCTCGGCGGTCTGTTACGTATACGTATCGGAAAATAAGCCTGATCAGGGGATAAACGGATGGTCGAGACGACAGGATTTGAACCTGCGACCTCTTGCTCCCGAAGCAAGCGCTCTACCAAGCTGAGCCACGTCTCGATTACTCGGAAATAGATCAATTCGATACTAAATATTATAGCACACCGGCAAGGGAGAGCAATACTTCTCTTTTGTAAAATACTCCGTTAAAAGCCGGCAATCGTTCATCCGTCCAAACTATTTTACCTCTCTTATCGTTGAAAGAGTACATATGCGTAAAGTAAACCACCTTCATAAAGGAAGATCCGCATGATCGAGATCCGTAACTTATCTAAAAAATATAAAAACCAGCCGGCTCTCACCGGGATAAATCTTGAGATCGGGCAGGAAATGTTCGGCCTGCTCGGACCGAACGGGGCCGGCAAAACGACGCTCATGCGTATTTTGTCCACGCTGCTTGAGCCTACGGAGGGTATGGTGCGCGTGGGAGGTTTGAACCTGCTGTCGGATGCCGAGCATATCCGCAAAATCACGGGCTACCTCCCCCAATATTTTCATCTCTACCCGCAGCTTACAGCCTACGAATTTCTGGACTATGTGGCCGTCATGAAAGGCATCAAAAGCGCCCGCGAACGCAAATCCCGGATCGGCGAGATACTGGGCCAGGTCAATCTGACCGAGAAGGCGGGCGCCAAGATCAAAACCTTCTCCGGCGGCATGAAACAGCGGCTGGGGATTGCGCAGGCTCTCCTCGGGGACCCCAGGGTGCTCATCGTGGATGAGCCCACGGCGGGACTCGATCCCGAGGAGAGGGTCCGCTTCCGCAATCTCCTGAACCGCTCCAGCTTGAGCCGGACAGTGCTGCTGTCCACGCATATCGTCGCGGACATCGAGAGCAACTGCAGCCGGGTAGCGGTGCTGCACCGGGGCCGCGTCGCCTTCGCGGGCAGTCTCTCCGGCCTGCAGGAGTGCGCCGAGGGCATGGTCTGGGAAGCGGAGCTGAGCGAACGGGAATTTGCGGCCTATGAGCCTCATCAGGTCGTAACCGCCCGCCGGACCGGCCACGGCATGCTCTGCCGCATCGTTGCCGCGGAACCGCCGGCGGGCAATCCCGCTCCCGTGAAGCCTACGCTGGAGGACGGCTACCTCGCACTGATCGGAGGTGGCCGTCGTGAATAGGTGGCTGCGCGCTTTCTCTCTGGAACTGCGGCTGCTGCGCAGCAATCCCGTTCTTCTGGTCCTTCCGCTCCTGTTCGGAGCCTGGATGGTCTACTCCCTCTCGGGCATCGCTCCTCCCGTATCGCAGGATCTTTATTTGTATGTCTATGACTTTCATAAGGTCAAGCACACGCTGACTTTGGGGGCGGCCATGCTGCTCGGTATTCTCCTTATCCGCAGGGATACCGCCAAAACCGCCTACGAGTGGACGGCAGGACTTCCCGTCTCTCCCGCGGTTCTTTTCAGCGTAAAGTATGCGGCCGGTCTTCTCTATCTTTCCTTGTTTACCGCGTCTATGGCGGTCGTTTACGTGTATTTTGCCCTTCACTACGGCATCAGCAGACCTGTTATGGTTCAGGAGCTCACTTTTTTTGCGATCCAGTACGAGTGGTCTTATATGGTGACTCTTGCCTTGGCCATGCTTCTGGCCATCACTATCCGTAACCGGATCGTATATCTGATCGGCTTCTGCGCCTGGGTTTTCGGCACGTTTTTTATCGATCAATTTATTATCGAACGTCTCGGAATTCTGGAACTGCGGGTACTGAAGCCGTTTCATCTCAGCGGGATGACGCTGGATTCCTTCTATGCCAATGAAGCATGGGGTCCGTGGATAAAAGAACGGGAAACTTGGCTGGCCAGATGGTTTGTGCTCAGTTTCACCCTGGTTCTGCTTACCGTTTGCGTTACCATACTGAAATGGGTCCGTCCGAGCGGAACACGCGGGAGATGGGCGGCGGCCCTGATTCTTTTTACCTTCCTGTCCGCGGGCTCTTATTACACCTATATGAAGTTCTGGACTCCGCATTTTGCAGCCTATCGGGATCAGCTCGGGAATGCTCCCACAGAATCGGTCTATAATCAGCGCTCGGTTACCCAGTTTGCCGTCTCTTCTTACAAAATGGAACTGGCTCCTGTTTCTTCGGATGGGCTCCAGGCCACTGTAGAAGTATCGCTCCGCCCAGCCGATCTGCCGCAAGGCGCCGTTTCGTTTACCTTGCACGATTATTTTCACGTGGAACAATTGCTGCTTGATAATCAGCCTGTGCCCTTTAAGCGCGGCGGCAATTTGATTTCCGTCGAGAGCCGTTATTTCGACTTTTCCAAAAGCAGCCAGATTCTTACCTTCCTCTATACTAGTAAAGGCTTGAACTGGACATACGGACCGCGGCAGGGGGAGCAGATTATCTCATTCGTAAAGGACCCTTATTTGTACCTGCCCAACTCGGCAGCCTGGTATCCTTTACCTAATAACGGACCGCTCTACCTTACCGATGAACACAAAAATGAGCTGTTCTACGGCGGACCGCAGCCTTTGTCGCAGCCGGCCGATTTTGATGTCACTTTTAAAGGGTTTTCTACCCCCATATACGGTTCTATTACGGAAAAACAAGGCTCCGCGGGCATTCAGCATTTTGAGCAGAAGGGTATAAAGCACCTGACCTTCTTAGCGGGAAATCTTATTCAGTTCAGCGACGCCAAGGGCAGCCTTAAACTGCAGACAACTCCGGGCAACCGGCTGGAAGCCGACCTTTTCTGGAAAGATATCCTGAGGATGAAAGCTTATTATGAAGCACTTCTGCAGACAAATCTAAGCGCCGTGCGTAACATCGTGTACCTGTCTTACGGAAATCTGATTTCTCCGGACAGCCGTCAGTCGGCGGTTGCGGGGAGCAGCTATTATATCAACGAATCGAAAAATCATAACCTGGACGATTATCAGCGCATTCGAACCACTTACGCTCTCCTTTTCGGGGATGATTCCTACCAGAGCAGCTACGCTGAAGTTTCCAGAGATGCGAACGGCAGCACGGACGAGTCCGTCAAACCTTCCATTTTTATGGAAATCCGCTCCGCATTCTTATATCTGTACTACAGGGACGGGCTTCAGCTTACGGAGGAGCAAATCAGAAGCGTTCAATTCTCGGACCAGTTTCTTCCGAAGGATCGGATGACTGGAGACCGGGGCCTCGGCCAGCGGATCAAGAATTCGATCCTCCTTCAAGTCCGGGAAGCGCTGGATGCGGGAAAAGCGGAGGAAGTGAAGAGAGTGCTTGCCTATTTCTACAAAAAAGGCCTCAGCGCTCCCGAAGCTCCTTTCCGGTATCCGGTAGTCACGCTCGATGATTGGGACCTGGAGTGGGCAAAGGTGTTCGGCTCATGAGCCTTTGGCTGCACGACCTCAAAGGGTTTAAAAGTATGTGGGGCTTGTTCCCCCTCCTTTATGTGCTTATGCTGGGATTCGCTATGTGGAACTCGGATCCGGAACTCCCGGGCAACGCGCTGTTTTACGGGGAGCTTGCCTTCTATCCGCTGGTTGTCATGCTTTGTGCCGCGCTGTTTCATCGCGAGCTTGGCGGGCCCATGGAAATTTACGCGGCTTTCCCCTTGTCCCCGGCGTGGATGCCGGTTCGTAAAGGGCTGATCCTGCTTGCCGTCTGCGCAGGCTATCAAGCTTTATGGTTTACGGCCTATCAGGCAAAATTCGGGGCCGTAACAACGCTGGTTTTTCCCTACAGCCCTGCCGGTCAGCCTCACATACGTACGTTAAACGGCTTTATGCCGCTTCTCATGCAGATGCTTCCGGCCCTGCTGTTTATCTCCGCACTTACCGTTACAGTTATGCTGACGGTCAAGAAGCTCTATGCCGGGCTGTTCGCGGGGCTTGCCTGCTGGATGCTCGATGTCCTTTCACATGGAAGCTGGCTTCCTTACTTCACCATTTATACAGTCCATCTCCAGGAGCAGGCTAAAGAGATCCCGGATCTTTTTCTTCCGAACCGGCTCGCGCTGCTGTGTGCTGCGCTGATTTTATCCGCGTTCATGATTTACACGGTTCGGGACCGCTGCCGCTGGATTGTCTACGAAGAAGAATAATACAGCCGGCCGCACAAACGGAACCGGAGAAAGGAGGAGAGCCATGCTTACGGATGAAGAGCTGGTCCAAGCTATGGCCCGGGGCGATCAAGCCGCATTCGAGGCTTTTGTACACCGCTATCATGCCCCGCTTCAGCATTATCTCGAACGGACTTTGCACGATCCCCGCAAGGCGGAGGATATGGTCCAGGAAGTATTCGTGCGTCTGCTCAAACAACTGCAGAAACAAATCATCCCCGATCACATCCGACCCTGGATGTACCGGGTAGCCTTAAATCTATGCCGGGATTACTGGAAGAGCCTTGCTTACAAAAACGAACAGCAATTAACGGCCGAACCGCCCGAAGCGCAGGATTTTCAGCCTTCCGTTGTAGAAATCTATGAGCGGCAGGAAGCACGCAAAGAAATTATCGGGGCCCTTCGCTCCCTCCCTGAAGTCCAGAAGGAAATCGTCATACTCCGTTTCTTTCATGATCTGAAGCTTCAGGAGATTACAGAGGTTCTGCAAATCCCGCTGAGTACGACGAAGACCCATCTTTACAGCGGCCTTCGTAAACTTAAAGCTCTGCTCGGCTCCAAAGCCGGAAGCTTAACGGACACCACCGGCGGGCGAAAAGAAAATCACGGCAAATCGACCAAGGAGGGAACCCCTTATGTATGAACCTGACGATAAAGAGCTTGACCGGTTGGAGAAAGATGTCGCCTCCCTGCTGAACGGATACCTGGTTAAGACGCCTGACCGTATAGACACTGCCAAGCTGCTCAGCAGACTGCAAAGCCAATTCGATGCCTTTCATGAGAAAAGTACGGGCACAGACGCGCCTGAATATTCTGCCGACCTGCGGCCGTCTTTGTGGAAGCTTTGCCGCCATCAGCTTTTTATGTACAACAAGTGGTTCTGGCTGCTTAGTATGCTGCTCTTTGCCATGCTGCTGCTGCTTAACTCGCCCTACACCATAGCAGGCTCCCTGCCGGGCCGCTCGTCTTATTCGCTGGCTTTCCCGCTTTTGCTCGTATGCGGTTTTCTGTATCAGTACCGAAGCTGGAACGAAGGGATGCGCATGATCGAGAGTGTTACGCCCTATCCCCCCGCGCTTCTCATGTTCAGCCGTCTGATCGTCCTGCTCGCTACGAATGCGGTGCTGGGCCTCATCGGCTCTCTTTATACGTTTGCAACGATGAGCTATTCAAGATCGTGGATAACGGTTCCGTTTCTTTTCGACTGGATAGCTCCGCTTCTGCTCGTAACGGGCTTAACCGGGTATTTTATGATGAAACGCGGCATGCTTTCGGCCATAATAGCCGCTGTTATAGGCTGGGGGGTAGAACTGTTCATGGAAGAGTGGCTACGCCGGGAACTGACCGGACCGGTCTGGAACTGGGCGCTGATTCTTCAGGCAGTGCTTATCGCGGCGGGTGTTCTTCTTCTTTTGTCGGCTTACCGGAAAAGCCTGCGGCTGACAAGCGTGCAGGGATGGCGGTCCGCATGATCCGCGTTAATCAGCTCATCCGGCTCTACGAAGGTCATATCCGGCTCCATGTGGACCGGCTGACCCTTGCTCCGGGCCTGATCCTGCTCGTAGGAAAGAACGGAGCCGGCAAGTCTACCCTGCTCCGCCTGCTGGCTACCGCCGATTTTCCCGACGGAGGGGAAATCAGCTATGTGGAGGGGACCGTCAAAGAGCAGCTTCCCCAAATCCGCAGCCGGATCGGTTATGTGCCGACGGATGTGGAACTTCATGAGGATATGACGCCCATCCGGCTGATGAATTACATGTGCCTCCTTAAAGGAGCCGATCCTGCTCAAGGAGAACAACTGCTGCGCGAGCTGCATCTGGAAGACGTCAAACGGAAGCGGATCGGGTCGCTTTCTCAAGGAATGAAGCAGCGGCTGGCAATCGGCCAGGCGCTGCTCGGATCTCCGCGCTATCTGCTGTTGGATGAGCCTCTTAACTACCTCGATTCCATCGAGCGCAAAACCGTCATCCGCATCCTGTACCGGCATGCCCGCAGCAGTATCGTGCTAATCGCGGCCCATGAGCTGAACGAATGGCAGGAAGCCGATCAGCTTCTGTGGCTGAACGCCGGCAAGCCGGAATTTTACGGAACGCCCGAAGCGTGGAGACAAGTACCTCTCGGGGTTTGGCAGGGGGTGCTTCATCATGCGGACGCCCCCCTCTTCGACGAAGCTTACGTAATGATCCGAAAGCTCGTTGGAGACCATACCGAGTGGCGGGTATTCAGCCGCGAATGTCCCGCGGCGGGTTTTATCCAAGTCCCGTTGACAACCGAGGACGCGTATTTTATCCGCTCCCGGGGCTTGCTTTGAATCTTGATCAATTCCGCCTTTGGCTTGCCCGGTTGGCGGTTTTTTTGTGCCTGGAAAAATATTTTTGCCGGAAGTGCAGAACTCGAATGGAATCGCTTCGTCTATAGTGATGGAGAGGGGAGGGAGAAAGACATTTTAACGCAGCAAGAGGAACTGCTTGTCCAAGGCATGCTTGCCGGAGATGAGGAAGCCTTTCGAGAGGTTGTCCGGACTTACCGGAATTACGTGTTTCAAATAGTGTTTTCGGTCGTGCGGCATCCCAAAGATGCGGAAGACGTCATGCAGGAAGTCTTTCTCAAGATGTATACCTCCCTCCCCCAAACCGAGGTAAAAGGCTTGAAAGCTTGGATCTCCCGCGTGGCCGTCAACAAAGCGATCGATTACAAACGCAAAGCCTACCGCCAGCGGGAAGCGGCGACCGACGGTATGGAAGAAGCAATGCCCCCTCCCTCCCTGAGCGGGTCCGATACCGAAGATCCCCTGCTAAGCAAAGAGCTTCAGGCGCTTGTTATGCGCAAATTGGAGGAGCTTCCCGAAAACTATAGAGAAGTCATTATCGCTTTCTATTACGAAGATAAATCGTATCAGCAAATTGCCGATGAGCAGGAAGTTACCGTACAGACCATCAAATCCAAACTATACCGGGCAAAACAGTGGATTAAGCAGCACTGGAAGGAGGAAGAGTTCGAATGAGTCATAGAAGCCGGGATGAATGGAAGCTTTACATTGCCGGAGAAATTACGGATGATCGTCAGAGAAGCCTTTGGGAGGATCACTTGTATGAATGTGATCTTTGTCTGGAGATGTACACGGAATGCCTGGAATTTTTGTCTCCGACTCTCCCCCTTCCGGATGAGACCGATACAGAGCACATGATCGACCAAATTCTATCCCGGAGCGGCAGTCTGCCGATTCTTCTGGAAGCGGCTCCGGTAGCTGTACAGAAGCGGGAAGAAACCGAAGGCTCCCCGGACCCGAAGGAAGCGAATAAACGCCGGAAAGCCCGCTCTCCGAGACGCACGGCGCTTACTCATTATGCCATCGCGGCAGCGGCGACGTTCCTGCTTATGACTACCGGCGTGTTCGGCAAAATGACGGACCAGTTCTCCGTAGTCCGAGCCGAACAGAAGAAACCGCTCAGCACGCCGGTGTCCGATCATCTGATGGAGCAAACTTTCGCTTTCTTCGATTCTCTGCATGCCCAGAAACCAAAAGGAGGACATCCCCTTGAACCCTAGATCCAACACCGTCGCTCTGCTGCTCTCGTTTATACCGGGACTCGGTCATTTGTACCTGAAACGTATTTTCAGGGCCTTCCTGTATGGAGCCGGTTTCTTCGGTCCGGTCGCTTTGGCCTTTCTCATCGTTGTGGAAGGACACGGCGCTAAAGACTTCGCCTTCCTCCTCCTGCTTTTTGCCGCCGCTTGCTGGGTTGTTAACATGGTCGATATGTTTATCACCCTCGGCAGCACACCGTCCTACCCGCCACCCGGCTATCATGACTACGGAAACCCGGGCTACGACGATCTCGGCCGCGGTCATGGTCACGGACCGGGTCACGGCTCCGTTCCGGAGTTCAATCCGGCCGTCTACGAATGGCAGCGCAGAGAAGAACGCCGGAAGATTATCCTGGCGTCCTTCATTCCCGGCCTAGGCCATTACATGCTGGGCATGATGTACCGCGGGCTCTCCGCCATGACATTTTTTATCGGAGGAGCGATTGTGATTGTCTTCGGAGCATCTCTCACCCATACGGAAGAATTTCTCTTCTTCCTGCTGGCGCTGCCCGTGCTTTGGATTTACATTCTTTTTGATGCCATCCGGCAGCTGGAGAAGAAGCAGGCCGGCTTGGAGCTGACGGACCGGACGTTCTTCGACGACTTCAGCGAAAGCCGTCAAGAAGGCAGACGGAGCAAGACAATCGCTACTGTTCTGGCCGTATTTCCCGGTGCCGCCCACCTGTATCTCGGGCTTCAAATGAGAGGGCTTCAGATCATGGCAGGCTTCCTGTTTTCCATTTACATTATGGATGTCCTCCGCCTCTCGCTCTTCTTGTTCCTGATCCCGATCTTCTGGTTTTACAGCTTCTTCGATGCTCTGCAGCTGATATCCCGGCAAGAATTCGGATATGTCGAAGACAAACCGATTTTTAAAGGAATCAAGCGGCACCAGCGTAAGATCGGCTTTCTCATTATTCTGGTCGGTTTGTATTACCTTACGAATGAAGTACTGCTGGACGTATTAAGAAGATATTATCCCGATTGGCACTGGCCGTATTCGATCTCTGCCTACTTCCAAACATTCATCGTTGCCTTGATTCTGATCGGAGGCGGGTTAACCCTGCTGCTTAATCCCCCGAACCGGAAGTCTTAAAAATCTCCATACCAAGCTCCGCAGAGCATGATGCCCTGCGGATTTTTTCTATTCAACGGGAATGCGCACTTTCCTTTCGGTCAACTATGAATCAATCCTCGTTCAGACCAAATCGCAGGCTTCCTCGGGCATCCAATGCTTGTCACGGCCCTCCCACTTGACGTTGCAGCCGATCGGGTTTGTGATAGGGGTAGGAACAGGTTTGCCCGCTGTAATCGCCTCCAAGGCCTCCTGGAGGTTGTTAACGGTGATGTTAGCGGTTTCCTTCGGGTTGTCGACTCCCCGTCCTGTGTAGACCAGCTTGCGTTTGTCGTTAAACACAAAGAAGTGAGGCGTACGGAGAGCACCGTATGCAAGAGCAACTTCTTGACTCTTGTCGTGAAGATAGACCCAGGGAAATTTCTTCTCTTCCATGCGTTCTACCATTTTCTCGAAAGAATCTTCCGGATTGGTCTGGGAGCTGTTGCTGTTGATCGCCACGAAAGCAACCCCTTGTTCCGTAAACTGCTCCGCCGTTTGCCGTGTGAGCTCTTCTGAACCCAGGACATACGGACAATGATTGCACGTAAAGAAAACAACCAATGCTTTGGCATGCCGGAAACTGTCCAATGTGTAAATATCGCCGTCCGTACCTTGTAAACGAAAATCCCTAGCCCGGTCTCCAATTCCTAACGTAAATCCCATGATTCATCCCTCCTTGACTATAAACTATACCTTATCAGTACCTCTTATGACGAAGTTAGAATCGTTTGTTACCAAATTGTAAGAAATTTCATGCATATTAAAACGAAAAAGGAACCCCGGAGGGTTCCCTTTTGTCGGTGATTACTGGGATGATCTTCAACATCTTGCTGTTCACAAACCTTCACAGTGAAACGGCTTTTAGAACACGTCCCGGTGTCTTTGGCACATCTCCTCCAGTTTGGCTTTACAAGCTCGAATGACCTTCAGATGATTGTTCTGCTGACTTTTCCAACGGAACCACACCTCTCTGTGTTCACCGACAATTCTAGTATGTCCCGGTTCTAAGCGGCTATGCACGTGCGTGTAAAAATTTTTTCGGGCTGTTCTTACCTTCCTTCTCCCTGATTCTGGCGGGAATGATTCCGGTTTTTCACTTTCTTCGAGCCCGACAGAGGCTCATTGGAAGGGGTGTTGTATCTTTCCCGCTCCTCATGCGTTACGCTCTCTCCCACAGGCTGCGTCTTTGGTTTGGACATCTTTTTTCACCCCAAACGGTCCGTTTTCGGAATTTTAGCTTCTATTCTTCGTGATTCAAGGCATCCTGATGACGGCGATCGTTAGTCTGCTGCTGAATTTGCTGGGCATCATGACTGTTTACCGCCGATTTGTTCAAATCCTTGGCCACATTTTGCAGGTTCTTATCCCGGGTTCTTTGTCGAGTCATGATCGTTCCACCCCCATTTCGGCTAAAAGCAGTTACGCATGCGTGAGCTCTTGCAGCACTTGGGCACACTCGTGAATATGACGAACATAATCCTTAACCAGTCCCTGGATAATTTCACTGGTTTCATCCACGTGTACGTCATCACGCTCCACATCCACCAGCTCGACCTTCACTTCACGCGAGTCTACGTAAGTGCATTTAAAGTCGAACGTGTAATGCGTTCTGCCCGCATTCGTGATATGAATCCGGACTGCCTGCGGATCAGCCTCGTCGGGCCATACGCGTGCATGATCGGACTCGGGAAGCGTGTTGGGCAGCTGCTCCATCCAGGCTTTGGCCAGCTGCTCTCTTTCCACAGACGGCTTTTCCGTCTTGATCATCCTAAACCACCCCCTACCGTTAACATGCGTCAAGGCGTGGTGCGCCTATTCTCCTGCCCTTGCAGCAAAAGCTGGGTAATTCTTCGCTGAGCTCAACCTCCAATCTCCATAGAACAGCCCAAGGTCATTCTCATTCGTTTTCGTTTAAAAAGCCCATAATAAAAAGCCCGTATATGCAAAAAAACTGCGGCACTTAAGCCCGCAGTTCGTAAAGTTCTTATTTTTTAAAAGATGGAATGGCGGAGAGGGTGGGATTCGAACCCACGGTGCCCTCACAGACACGGCGGTTTTCAAGACCGCTGCCTTAAACCACTCGACCACCTCTCCAGAAAGCTACCGGCTTCCGATCACAGAAGTCAGTAACTGTAACAGAGAAATTTTATCACATTCAAAGTTCCATTTACAAGTGTTAATTTTTACGCAGGACCGTAACGCCATTCATGTAAGGAACCAGTACTTCAGGAACCGTAACTGAACCGTCTTCCTGCTGGTAATTTTCAAGGATAGCCGCTACCGTCCGTCCGATGGCAAGACCCGAGCCGTTAAGCGTATGTACGAACTCCGGCTTTGCTTTGGCATCTCTGCGGAAACGGATATTGGCGCGGCGCGCCTGGAAGTCCTCGAAGTTGCTGCATGAGGAAATCTCGCGGTAAGCTTCCGAGCTTGGGAGCCATACCTCAAGGTCGTATGTCTTAGCCGATGTGAAGCCGATATCGCCGGTACAGAGCGTCAGGACGCGGTAAGGCAGCTTCAGAAGCTGCAGCACGCGCTCCGCGTTCTGAGTGAGCTCCTCAAGCTCCTGGTAGGAGTCTTCAGGCTTGACGAGCTTAACCAGCTCCACTTTATTAAACTGGTGCTGACGGATCAGGCCGCGGGTATCTCTTCCTGCAGCTCCGGCTTCGGAACGGAAGCATGCGCTGAACGCGACGAATTTGCGCGGAAGCTGCTCCACGGCAAGAATATCATCCCGGTGGTAATTGGTCACCGGCACTTCCGCCGTCGGAATCAGAAAATATTCCGAATTCTCGATATGGAAAACATCTTCCTCGAACTTCGGAAGCTGCCCGGTTCCCGTCAGGCTGTCCCGGTTTACGATATACGGAGGAAGCATTTCCTCGTAACCGTGTTCCGTACTGTGCAGGTCCATCATAAAGTTCATCAAAGCGCGCTCCAGACGGGCACCCAGACCTTTATAGAATACAAAACGCGAGCCCGTTACTTTACCGGCCGCTTCAAAATCGAGGATACCCATGTCCGTAGCCAAATCCCAGTGGGCTTTCGCTTCAAAGTCAAAAGTAGGCACGTCCCCGTTGCGGCGGACTTCAATGTTGTCCTCTTCCGAAGCCCCTACCGGCACGCTTTCATGAGGAACATTCGGGATAGAAAGAAGCAGGTGATTCAGCTCGACTTCCAGTGTCCGGAGCTCCTCATCCAGTTCTTTAATGCGGTCACCCACGCCTTTCATTTCGGCAATCAGATCGTCCGCGTCCTCTTTCGCCTTCTTGCGCATCGCCACTTCCTGCGATACCGTATTCCGGCGGTTCTTCAGCTGCTCCACTTCCTGAAGCAGTTCTCGGCGCTTTACATCAAGCTCCGCTATACGCGTAACTTCTTCGAGACTGCTTGCCTCCGCGGTTTTTCATAGCGGTTTGAACCGTTTCTATGTCGGTACGGATTAATTTAATATCAAACAAGGAGACTCCTCCTCCTAAAGTTGTGTAAATGGAACAAAAGCACCCTTCTCTCGTATGGAGCAAAAGAGGTGCTTCTGCTTTTGTTTCGATTAACGGGTTTCCCGGATCATATCCAGAAAATAAGCGTGCATGCTTGAATCATCCGTCAGTTCGGGATGGAACGAAGCCGCAAGCAGATGACCCTGTCTGGCGGCCACGATTTGGCCGTTGTACTCGCTTAACACGTCCACGCCGTTCCCGACATGCTCGATAAGCGGTGCACGGATGAATACGGCCCTTACAGGCTCGTCGATGCCTTTAACGGGCAAATCGGTTTCAAAGCTTTCACGCTGCCGGCCAAAGGCGTTGCGCTGCACGGTCATATCCATGAGTCCCAGATGGGCTTCTTCCTGACCCGCGATTTTATCCGCGATCACAATCAGCCCGGCACATGTGCCGAAGACGGCCTTCCCCTGATTGGAGAAATCCTGAATCGCTTCGATAAAACCGTAGCGTCTCATCAATCTGCCGATTGTGGTGCTTTCGCCTCCGGGAATGATCAGACCGTCCAGCTCGGCGAGCTGTTCCGCGCGTTTTACCACAACGCCTTCTCCGCCAACCGCTTCGATCAGACGGATATGTTCCGCTACGGCTCCCTGCAGAGCCAATACGCCAACTTTCATCGTTATCCCCGCTTCCTGCCTCGGCTGATTACCAGCCGCGATCCTGCATCCGCTCGGAAGCATGCAGCTTGGAGATTTCGATGCCTTTCATCGGAGCGCCCAGGTTCTTGGAAACTTCCGCGATCAGCTTGTAGTCTTTGTAATGCGTAGTCGCTTCTACGATTGCACGCGCGAATTTCTCAGGGCTGTCCGATTTAAAAATACCGGAGCCTACGAATACTCCATCCGCGCCAAGCTCCATCATAAGAGCCGCATCCGAAGGAGTCGCTACACCGCCTGCGGCGAAGTTGACGACCGGCAGTTTGCCGTTCTCGTGAATATATAGAACCAGATCGTATGGAGCACCCAGGTTTTTGGCTTCGGCATACAGCTCGTCCTTCGCCAGGCTCTGGATTTTCCGGATTTGAGATTGAATAAGACGCATATGACGAACCGCTTCAACGATGTTACCCGTTCCCGGTTCACCTTTCGTACGAAGCATGGAAGCTCCTTCGTTAATACGGCGCAAAGCTTCACCGATATCTTTCGCTCCGCATACGAACGGAACCGTGAAGTCCTTCTTGTCGATGTGGAACACTTCGTCTGCCGGTGTCAGTACTTCGCTCTCGTCAATATAGTCCGCACCCAATGCTTCCAGCACGCGTGCTTCCACAATATGACCGATACGCGCTTTCGCCATTACCGGAATGGAAACAACTTTCATAACCTCTTCCAGAACAGTCGGATCCGCCATGCGGGCTACGCCGCCGGCCGCACGGATATCAGATGGTACCCGTTCCAGTGCCATAACCGCGGAAGCACCCGCAGCCTCTGCAATCTTAGCTTGTTCCGCATTCATGACGTCCATGATGACGCCGCCTTTTTGCATTTCAGCCATGCCTCTTTTTACGCGCGAAGTACCCGTCTCCATCTTAAATCCTCCTGGAATTTATATCCCTAGCTAGATTTTTCGTTCATGAACTTCTAAGCTAACATTTTACATGAACCTGTTCGCGAAAACAATAACTTTTCCTGAGAGAACCCGCTTAGAATAAGCCTTTAACCCCGTTGAACAGATCTGCGAACAAGTTTTTGATCGCCCGCATCATCATCCGGAACCAGCTCGCTTTTTCCATATCGTTCGCTGCCACCAAATCAACCGTTTCGGAATTTTTTCCATAAGTCAAGGTAGCCGTACCCAGCTTGTCTCCCTTTTTGAGAGGAGCAACCAGTTTGTCCGCCGCGAGCAGATCAACCTTCGTTTCCAGCTTCGTATCCGCGGTTCCTTTTTTCACGGCAAAAGCTACATCGTTTTTCAGGACAGCCGGCGCTTCCAGCTCTACGCCTTTTGTAATCGGCACCGTTTTCTGTGCGTCGAGAGCATCTCCGGCTTTAGCCAGCGATTTGAATTCGAAGTTAGTAAATCCGTAGTCAAGCACTTTGCGTGTCTGGTTAAAACGCTCCGGCTCTGTCTTGGCACCCATTACAACGCTGATCAAGCGCATGCCGTTGCGTTCAGCCGTGCCTGTAAAGCAATACCCGGCTTCATCGGTGTGTCCCGTTTTAAGGCCATCCAAACCTTGATAGGCATATTTCTTAAAATTGACATTGCTGCTGTTGCCTTCAAGCATCCAGTTGTAGTTAATCATCGGGCTTTTATCCGACTCGCGTAATTTCTTTGAAGTAACCTTTGTATATTCCAGAACTTCTTTGTGCTCTGTAACCAGGTGTCTTGCGAGTATGGCTACATCCTTCGCTGACATTACCGTTTCCCCTTGAATACTTTGAGGGGCGTTCTCTTTAATGTCCGCTCTGGATAAACCGGTCGCATTAATGAATTGAGCTTTATCCGACATGCCAAGCTCTTTGGCCTTGTCGTTCATCATCTTCGCGAAGCCTTCTTCCGATCCGCCAAGCTTCTCGGCAAGAACAATAGAAGCATCGTTAGAGGAATAAATCGACATGGCATAAAACAAATCTTTGATCGTCAGGGTTTCGCCTTCCGCGATCAACTGGCCCGATCCGATTACGTTAGCCGCGTACTTGCTGGCCGTCGCCGTATCTTCCCATTTCAGCTTGCCATTGTGAATCGCTTCCATAACGAGGTATTCCGTCATCATTTTGGACATGCTTGCCGGAGGCAGAACTTCATCGGCATTCTTCTCGAACAAAATTTGTCCTGTGCTCGCTTCCATCAGAATCGCAGATCTAACATCCAATTCGGGTTCGCCGTCAGCCGCCAACGCGGTAACCGCAAATATGTGAAGGAAGGATACTTGTAGCATTGCAAAAACGAGGGCCAAAGATACTTTTCTTTTCCAAAAACCAAATTTTTTCAACTCACACACTCCTATTTGTAAATTCATGATGTGTCTTATTGTACCATCCCCCGGGCATAAAAAAAGGAGACCCCGGTCCTGAAACCGTGTCCCCCCATATATCGAAAAAGAATAGCTTACAGCGAGTAGTTCGGTGCTTCTTTCGTAATCTGTACATCATGCGGATGGCTTTCACGAAGACCTGCGCCCGAGATACGAACAAACGTTGTATCGTTGATCAAAGTGTGGATATCGGGAGCACCACAGTACCCCATACCGGAACGGAGACCGCCAACCAGTTGGTAGATGGTATCGGCCAATGGTCCTTTGTAAGCTACCCGTCCTTCAATACCTTCCGGCACCAGCTTGGTTTCGTTTTCCTGGAAATAGCGATCCTTGCTGCCTTCTTTCATGGCTCCGAGGGAGCCCATACCGCGGTAAACTTTAAAACGTCTGCCTTGGTAGATCTCGGACTCTCCTGGGCTTTCTTCCGTACCTGCAAAAAGGCTTCCCAGCATAACGGCGCTGGCACCCGCAGCAATCGCTTTTACTACGTCACCGGAGTACTTGATGCCTCCGTCCGCGATGATCGGTACGTTATACTCACGTGCAACAGATGCACAATCGTAGATAGCCGTAATTTGAGGAACACCGATACCGGCGATAACACGGGTTGTACAAATTGACCCGGGGCCAATTCCGACTTTGACGATAGAAGCGCCTGCTTCGATCAGATCTCGTGTTCCGTCTCCGGTAGCTACATTGCCGGCGATAAGCGGCAGCTCCGGATATTGGTTACGAAGCTTTCTGACCGTCTCCAGGATGTTGATATGATGTCCGTGGGCCGAATCGACCACGAGCACGTCCGCTCCGGCTTCTACTAGAGCCGCAGCGCGTTCCATCACGTCTTTGGATACACCTACTGCGGCTCCGCACAACAGACGACCGAATTCGTCTTTACCCGCATTAGGGAATTGAATAGCTTTCTCAATATCCTTAATGGTGATAAGGCCTTTCAAAACAAAATTGTCATCAACCAGCGGCAGCTTCTCAATCTTGTGCTGTTGGAGAATGCCTTCCGCCTGCTCCAGTGTTGTCCCGACAGGAGCTGTCACTAGGTTTTCTTTCGTCATGACTTCCTCAATTTTAATGGAGTAATCATGGACGAAACGCAAGTCACGGTTGGTCAAAATCCCAACCAGCTTCTTATTCTCATCGACGATCGGTACGCCAGAGATTCTGAACTTCGCCATAAGCGCTTCCGCATCGTATACATGATGCTGCGGTGTAAGGTGGAACGGATTCGTAATAACACCGGATTCCGAACGCTTAACCCGGTCTACCTCACCGGCTTGCTGCTCAATGGACATATTCTTATGAACAATTCCGATTCCGCCTTCGCGGGCGATTGCAATTGCCAGAGCGGCCTCTGTCACCGTATCCATCGCTGAACTTAGGAAAGGAATAGTTAATTTCACTTTCGGGGCAAGCTTGGTGGAAACATCAATCTCTTTACCGAATACATTTGATTTACGAGGCACCAGAAGTACATCGTCAAACGTCAATCCTTCTTTTGCGAATTTAGCATCCCACACAGGGTTTGCCCTCCTCTTCTGTCTTTAGATATTATTGCAATCATACATAAGGCGTTTTTTCATGTCAAGAAGCAGACCATGACAATCTTGGTGCTCCTTGCTAGCATGTCTCTTTTCTATAACAAAAAACCTTTTCGAATTGGAGTTCGAAAAGGTTTTATTTGTGCTTGGCAACGTCCTACTCTCCCAGGACCCTTCGGTCCAAGTACCATCGGCGCTGGAAGGCTTAACGGTCGTGTTCGGGATGGGTACGCGTGGTTCCCTTCCGCCATCGTCACCAAACAGGTGTCTAGTCAGACACATCAGGGTTGCTCCCTGAAAACTAGCAGCGAAACAAGCAGTCGATCCATCCAAAGATCTTGTGGTGCATACGCTGGGTATGCTTGTGATGCCGTGAACATTCTCATGAACACGTTGTGGTCAAGCCCTCGACCGATTAGTATTGGTCAGCTCCACACATTGCTGTGCTTCCACCTCCAACCTATCTACCTCGTCGTCTTCAAGGGGTCTTACATACTGGGAAATCTCATCTTGAGGGGGGCTTCACGCTTAGATGCTTTCAGCGCTTATCCCTTCCGTACATAGCTACCCAGCGATGCCTCTGGCGAGACAACTGGTACACCAGCGGTACGTCCATCCCGGTCCTCTCGTACTAAGGACAGCTCCTCTCAAATTTCCTGCGCCCGCGACAGATAGGGACCGAACTGTCTCACGACGTTCTGAACCCAGCTCGCGTACCGCTTTAATGGGCGAACAGCCCAACCCTTGGGACCTACTTCAGCCCCAGGATGCGATGAGCCGACATCGAGGTGCCAAACCTCCCCGTCGATGTGGACTCTTGGGGGAGATAAGCCTGTTATCCCCAGGGTAGCTTTTATCCGTTGAGCGATGGCCCTTCCATGCGGTACCACCGGATCACTAAGCCCGACTTTCGTCCCTGCTCGACCTGTATGTCTCGCAGTCAAGCTCCCTTATGCCTTTGCACTCTTCGAATGATTTCCAACCATTCTGAGGGAACCTTGGGGCGCCTCCGTTACTCTTTAGGAGGCGACCGCCCCAGTCAAACTGCCTACCTGACACGGTCCCTCTACCGGTTTACGGTAGTAGGTTAGAACTCCGATACGATCAGGGTGGTATCCCAACGGCGCCTCCACCCAAGCTGGCGCTCAGGCTTCAAAGGCTCCCACCTATCCTGTACAGATCGTACCAAAGTCCAATATCAAGCTGCAGTAAAGCTCCATGGGGTCTTTCCGTCTTGTCGCGGGTAACCTGCATCTTCACAGGTATTAAAATTTCACCGGATCTCTCGTTGAGACAGCGCCCAAGTCGTTACGCCATTCGTGCGGGTCAGAATTTACCTGACAAGGAATTTCGCTACCTTAGGACCGTTATAGTTACGGCCGCCGTTTACTGGGGCTTCGGTTCACAGCTTCGGGTTACCCCTAACCGCTCCCCTTAACCTTCCAGCACCGGGCAGGCGTCAGCCCATATACTTCGCCTTGCGGCTTCGCATAGACCTGTGTTTTTGCTAAACAGTCGCTTGGGCCTTTTCACTGCGGCCCCCTCGTGCTATTCACACTACCGGGGCACCCCTTCTCCCGAAGTTACGGGGTCATTTTGCCGAGTTCCTTAACGAGAGTTCTTCCGCGCGCCTTAGAATTCTCTTCTCGCCCACCTGTGTCGGTTTGCGGTACGGGCACCTTCGCCTGGCTAGAAGCTTTTCTCGGCAGTGTGAGATCAAGACCTTCGCTACTGTAATTTTCGCTCCCCATCACAGCCCAGCCTTATGATGTGCGGATTTGCCTACACATCAGCCTCACTGCTTGGACGGACATCCATCAGTCCGCGTCCCTACCCTGCTGCGTCACTCCATTGCTCGTAACGGCTTACGGTGGTACAGGAATTTCAACCTGTTGTCCTTCGACTACGCCTTTCGGCCTCGCCTTAGGTCCCGACTTACCCTGAGCGGACGAACCTTCCTCAGGAACCCTTAGGCTTTCGGCGGATCAGATTCTCACTGATCTTTTCGTTACTCATACCGGCATTCTCACTTCTGTACAGTCCAGCAGTCCTCACGATCTACCTTCACTCCGTACAGAACGCTCCCCTACCCATGCACACAAGGTGCAAGTCATAGCTTCGGTGGTGTGTTTAGCCCCGTTACATTTTCGGCGCAGAGTCACTCGACCAGTGAGCTATTACGCACTCTTTAAATGGTGGCTGCTTCTAAGCCAACATCCTGGTTGTCTGTGCAACTCCACATCCTTTCCCACTTAACACACACTTGGGGACCTTAGCTGATGATCTGGGCTGTTTCCCTCTTGACAATGGATCTTAGCACTCACTGTCTGACTCCCGGGGTAATGTCTGTGGCATTCAGAGTTTGACTGGACTTGGTAACCCTTGGCGGGCCCCGCACCCAATCAGTGCTTTACCTCCACGACACATCCCCCGAGGCTAGCCCTAAAGCTATTTCGGGGAGAACCAGCTATCTCCGAGTTCGATTGGAATTTCTCCGCTACCCCCACCTCATCCCCGAATTTTTCAACATTCGTGGGTTCGGGCCTCCAGTGCGTGTTACCGCACCTTCACCCTGGACAGGGGTAGATCACACGGTTTCGGGTCTACGCCTGCATACTATAGTCGCCCTATTCAGACTCGCTTTCGCTGCGGCTCCGCCTTTTCAGCTTAACCTCGCATGCAAACGTAACTCGCCGGTTCATTCTACAAAAGGCACGCCATCACCCGTTAACGGGCTCTGACTTCTTGTAGGCACACGGTTTCAGGTTCTTTTTCACTCCCCTCCCGGGGTGCTTTTCACCTTTCCCTCACGGTACTGCTTCACTATCGGTCGCTAGGGAGTATTTAGCCTTGGCAGATGGTCCTGCCGGATTCCGACGGGGTTTCACGTGTCCCGCCGTACTCAGGATCCGTCTAGGCATACGTTCACTTTCGGCTACAGGGCTGTTACCTTTTGCAGCGGACCTTTCCAGATCACTTCACCTAATGAACTTTTGCCATGTTGACGTCCTACAACCCCAAGGAGCAAGCTCCTTGGTTTGGGCTAATCCGCGTTCGCTCGCCGCTACTGACGGAATCACTATTGTTTTCTTTTCCTCCAGGTACTTAGATGTTTCAGTTCCCTGGGTGTGCCTCCAATGCAGCTATGTATTCACTGCATGGTAACTGCGCATTACCACAGCTGGGTTCCCCCATTCGGACATCCCCGGATCAAAGCCTGCTTACGGCTCCCCGAGGCATTTCGTCGTTCGCCACGTCCTTCTTCGGCTCCTAGCGCCTAGGCATCCTCCGTGTGCCCTTATTAGCTTGACCAGTGCTCGCTGTATGCCGATTCGCGCTAGCAAGCAAGCTTGCCAAATCGCTCATGCGCCATACAACTTCGCTTTGCATCAAGACCAAAAGGTTTTGGATGATTCTAGTTACATGTTTCGCTATCTAGTTTTCAAGGATCAACGGTTGAAAAGAGAAGCAAATTCTCCTTTCAAAACTGACAACGAGTGATTGAAGGTTGAAGGCACTGCCTTCTTGACTGGGTCCGTTGCAGGACCCGAGTCTCCATAGAAAGGAGGTGATCCAGCCGCACCTTCCGATACGGCTACCTTGTTACGACTTCACCCCAATCATCTACCCCACCTTCGGCGGCTGGCCCCTTGCGGTTACCTCACCGACTTCGGGTGTTGTAAACTCTCGTGGTGTGACGGGCGGTGTGTACAAGACCCGGGAACGTATTCACCGCGGCATGCTGATCCGCGATTACTAGCAATTCCGACTTCATGCAGGCGAGTTGCAGCCTGCAATCCGAACTGAGACCGGCTTTTCTAGGATTGGCTCCAGATCGCTCCTTCGCTTCCCGTTGTACCGGCCATTGTAGTACGTGTGTAGCCCAGGTCATAAGGGGCATGATGATTTGACGTCATCCCCGCCTTCCTCCGGTTTGTCACCGGCAGTCAACTTAGAGTGCCCAGCTCTACCTGCTGGCAACTAAGTTCAAGGGTTGCGCTCGTTGCGGGACTTAACCCAACATCTCACGACACGAGCTGACGACAACCATGCACCACCTGTCACCTCTGTCCCGAAGGAAAGGCTTATCTCTAAGCCGGTCAGAGGGATGTCAAGACCTGGTAAGGTTCTTCGCGTTGCTTCGAATTAAACCACATACTCCACTGCTTGTGCGGGTCCCCGTCAATTCCTTTGAGTTTCACTCTTGCGAGCGTACTCCCCAGGCGGCATGCTTACTGTGTTAACTTCGGCACCAAGGGTATCGAAACCCCTAACACCTAGCATGCATCGTTTACGGCGTGGACTACCAGGGTATCTAATCCTGTTTGCTCCCCACGCTTTCGCGCCTCAGCGTCAGTTACAGGCCAGAAAGTCGCCTTCGCCACTGGTGTTCCTCCACATCTCTACGCATTTCACCGCTACACGTGGAATTCCACTTTCCTCTCCTGCACTCCAGTCTCCCAGTTTCCGGTGCGAACCGAGGTTGAGCCTCGGGATTAAACACCAGACTTAAAAAACCGCCTGCGCGCGCTTTACGCCCAATAATTCCGGACAACGCTTGCCCCCTACGTATTACCGCGGCTGCTGGCACGTAGTTAGCCGGGGCTTTCTTCTCAGGTACCGTCACCCAAAGAGCAGTTACTCTCCTTGGCGTTCTTCCCTGGCAACAGAGCTTTACGATCCGAAAACCTTCATCACTCACGCGGCGTTGCTCCGTCAGACTTTCGTCCATTGCGGAAGATTCCCTACTGCTGCCTCCCGTAGGAGTCTGGGCCGTGTCTCAGTCCCAGTGTGGCCGTTCACCCTCTCAGGTCGGCTACGCATCGTCGCCTTGGTGAGCCGTTACCTCACCAACTAGCTAATGCGCCGCAGGCCCATCCGTAAGCCACAGATTGCTCCGTGTTTCACAGTCTCTCCATGCGGAGAAACCGGTTATCCGGTCTTAGCTACCGTTTCCGGTAGTTATCCCGATCTTACAGGCAGGTTGCCTACGTGTTACTCACCCGTCCGCCGCTAACCATCGGAGAAGCAAGCTTCTCTTCAAGTCCGCTCGACTTGCATGTATTAGGCACGCCGCCAGCGTTCGTCCTGAGCCAGGATCAAACTCTCCGATAAAGTTGTGCTAGCCGTAAGGCCAGCGGTTTATCTCAAGCTGATTAAGCTCAAACATTCGTTGCTGACGAGAATTTCTTCTCATTTATTGTCTCATTACTGAGACGCTTCAATCACTCGTTGTTCAGTTTTCAAAGGACAA